>CAVRGA010000001.1:0-5261329 GCA_963720575.1 uncultured Actinomycetota bacterium | reverse complement strand
CGGGACCGGCTCGCTGGACGCAAGGGACCCGGCGCACGGCCCACCGATCAGCAGCGCGAAGGACCCCGCACCGGACGCAGCGGCAGCCAGGACAGTGTCAACTTCCGAGTCCGCATCTCGGGACGCGTAAGCGGCCGGGGCAGCGGATCCTGATATCGTGACATGCGGAGTATGTTCTCTTCCGTAGCGCTGCGACCACTCGGATTCCGCTGATGTGTTCAGATAGGGATGTGGGTATATGAGACTGCTTCCACCTACGACTGCCGTGCGCTGGGATCGCCAGGCCTTTCCGGATGGGTTGCCCCCAATGCGGGACGCACTCTTAGGGCACCTGGCCGCGCGGGTCACTACCGATGGGGCGACGCGCGATCAATGCCGCAGCAGAATTCTAGAGTCTGCTTTGGCGTTTCCGCTTATGAAGAATTTCGGGCAAGATCCCGGGCATGTCTCGGCGCTCCGGCAATATCTCGCCAAGAACTGCGGCAGCGCTAATGCCCTGGAGAGCGCCATGGTCGCTGCGGCGGTAAGTGACGCGGTAGCAGACGATGCCGACCTCACCGAAAGCCTCGTGTCCATAGTGCCGGGCTTCATGGCCCAGCGTAAACGCGCATTGATCGAGGCGTTCGGCGTGATGGTAGGACGTCAGCCAAGCGACAAACCTTTAGATGACGAAGCGTTTGCACTGGAGGGACTGCACAGCTGGGCCAGAGTACAAATGGCCGCCGCGAAGATAGTTCTCGCCCACTCGGGCGGGTACCTGCGGCAGGTGGACGACGAAGACGTCCGAGTGTTGCTTGAAACACAACGAACGCAGAGCGTGTGGGAGGGGAATGTACTGATCCACCTACTGACGATTCACGCTCTGGCAAAGTTGCCGCAAACCGAATCCCTCGTCCGGGCGGGCGTGCGTAAACTAGCCAAGTACCAGCGCGACGACGGTGGATTCCCCTTTGTGACCGATACCGATACGTGGTCAACCGTGACGGCGGCCATGGCGCTCTGGTCAGCTGGCGCTCCCGTCGGGCTGCTCACCCGAATCGCTCGCTACCTAGTACGCCGGCAGCTACCGGGCGGGGGCTGGGCGTATACCGATCGCGCGCATCAATCTGATGTCGATACCACGTCGGTGGCAGTACCGTTTTTGCACTGTCTCGATCCGGTGGCCTATGACATCGCCATTACCCGGGGTATCGGGTCGATGGCCGCCGTGGCCCGCCCCGACGGTGGGTTCCCCACCTATATCGTGGAGGCGCCGTCTGAAGCATGCATGACGGCTGGCTGCGTTGATGCTCTTAGTACGCGAGCCGACGAGCACGCCGATCTAATTCGCCGTGGCCTGAGATTTCTGTCCATCCAGCAAAATGACGACGGATCCTTTCCGTTTGCCTGGAGCGGCAGCATGCTCCATACGATTTTCCGAACACTGCTGGCGGCTATAAGAAACGCTCCTTTGGCCGATGATCATGTCCATCGCATGATAACACGCAGCATGTTGTATGTAATTCGCGAGCAAAATTCCGACGGCGGGTGGGGACAGCAGCCGGGACGACCAAGCGACGCGATAAGCACCGCATACGGACTCATTGCCCTGTGCGCCCGGCCACAGCAAGACCCGATGCCCGCGGTACGGGCAACGGAGTTCCTTATAGCAGCCCAGCGACCAGACGGCAGTATTCAGTCAGTGCCGGATACGGTTGGCCCGAGACCCTTCGTGTTCGCCGTGCCGATTCTCGCTGACGCCTTCACGTTGCTCGCGATAGGACATCTGGCGAACCGGCTTGAGTCGTAGGCGGCGTCACTTGCCAGGCGAACTCCGGAAGGTCGCTTCCAGCCCTTCTCGGTAAGATGGGTACGAAGGAGTCCAGCTCAGTTGCTGCTTGGCCTTACCGTTATCGACCGGAATGTTGGTGGTCGCTACGACTACCGGATAGGGCGCGAACAGCTTGGCCACCGAGGCCGGCATGCTCGACGGCTTCGGAGTTCCGCTTACTTCCGCGATGCGGCGGACGAAGTCGCCGAACGATACCGGCACATCATCCACGACGTTGTAGGTCTGGCCCGCAGCACCCTTGTCAATTGCCAGCTGGAACGCTCGCGCGGCATCATCGACGTGCACCCACGACGCGACGCCCTTACCGCCGCCGGGCAGCGGGACCATGCGACGACGGAGCATGCCGGCGATCTGGTCTGTTCCCGCTCCCGGCCCGTAAAGCATTCCCAGGCGCAGCGCGACGCCCTCGACGTTGCCTTCACCCGTCGTCTCAAGCACCTGCTGCTCCTCAGCGCGCAGCCCGGACACGATCGCGTCCAGCGGCTCTTTGCCGGTCTCACGCGGCTTCTGATCCTCTGTAATCTTCGTAGTGCCAAGGTCACCGTAACCGTAGATAAAGATCATCGATTCCGCGACCACGCGCCGCGCCTTTACCTGACGGGCCGCGGCCATGAGATTACGGGTACCTTCTTCACGGAGCCGGTTGGTGGCGTGCATGTCGCTGTAGCGCATCGGGCCCCGCTGCGGCAATGCCGTAAGCGCATGGACGACTACCTCGGGAGAGGCATCCGCCATGGCCTTGGCCAGGCCGGCCGCGTCGAGCGCATCCGCTACCACTGGACGCGCCCCGAGCCCAGCCAGAAGGTCGCGCTTTTCGGCCTTACGGGTCAGGCCGTAGACCTCGTGACCATCGGACACGAGCATCTTGGTCAGCGGACGCCCAAGCGCACCGGTCGCTCCGGCAATAAAGACACGCATTCTATGACTCCTTTTCTAAGGACGAGAGGCCGTTCAATCCCAGGCTCTCCCTGAGCACAATACGCTTGACTTTCCAAGTCGGGGTACGCGGGAAGTCATCCCATGAAATCTGCCGGTAGGAGGAGATAGACAGCCGAGCCGTAACGAGCCCCCATCGTTCCATCGACAGCGGAACATCCTCGTGGGTGGCCACCACCGCCATCGCTTGTTTGCCACCGGTCGGAACTACAATCACCTCGGACAGCTCAGGGAGAAGGTCCAGGATCGAGTCCTCGAGGCGCAGCAGACTGCCAAATCCTGGATTGTCGATCTCCCGGTCGGCTAGGTGCAAGCACCCCCACTTGGAACGGTAGCCAAGATCGCCGGTTGGCCACCATTCCTTGAAGTCCTTGTTTCGCCGTGCGTACAGGCCGAGGTAGCCGACGTGTCGTGTCCAGGTTTTCGCCAGGATCGGGTGGTACAAGCCTTTTTCGTGGCCGCGGTCCTCCTGGTCCTCGCCACCCAGCTTGACCTGTGACAGCCCTGGAACGGGGTATCCGATGCACCGCCCGTCGGCCCGGTACGCCGACGACCGGGTGTAGACGCGGACGCTGACGAGTCCGAGTTCAGACTGCCCGTATGTCTGGATGAACAGGGGATGGGCGCGTCTGCTCGCATTGAGCATCGTCCGCACCGAGCGCGGGTGCAGTGCATCGAAAGTGCTGAAGAATATCCTGACCTCCCGCAGCGGACCGCCGGCACCGAGGTCGAGAACCTCCATACGCAGGTAGACGTTCGGGTAGGTCTCGAGATACTGGACCGGAACTTCCTGGAGCGTCCGTAGCATCGAGGCAGGACTGGGGTCCGTCAGCACGACGACAGACAGCCCGGCCGCAAGGCTGCCGACGACAAGGCTGATCGTCCGGATATGCGTCAAGGCGAGCCCGACAGCGAAAGTACCCGACATCCCAAGGAGCCTGCTGCGACGCGACTGAGAGCGGATGTGGTTCCCGAATCCCCGGGCCGAGTGCAGGACAAGCTTGGGTATGCCAGTCGTGCCGGACGTCGTGGTCACCATCGTGGGCGTTCCCGCGGGGACTTTCGTCACATCGGCCGGCATCACATCGGCCTTCGAGTGGCTATCGCCCTGCACATCGTCCGGTCGCTCCCCGGTAGCCGCCGGGCCGTCAATAACCCATATCGCATCGTGTTCTGTAAAGGAACGCGCCAGGGCGGGGTTCAGGCCCTCAAGCTGTCCGCTTCCCGTAACGAGATAAGCGTCGCTCAACTGGTCGAGCAGGGCGGCTATCCGATCTGGTGGGTTCGCGGCGTTCAGCAGCACGGGCACGCATCCGACCAGTCCGGCCGCACAGGCGAAAACAATTATATCGAAATTGTTTTCGCGGAGAATGATAAGCCGGCTGTACCGCTGCGCCCCTCGCTCTCGCAAACGCGCGGCCGTCAAGTGGATGATCGGTTCCAGTTGCCCGAGGTTAAACCGGGTTCCTAGTTCAGGTGCGGCTGCGAGGCCACGGTCAAGTGCCACCGATGTCCGAGGATGTTGCTGGCAAGCTTCGAGCAGCATTGCCCATGGTGACGTGCGAAACTCCCGATCCCTGGTGTTTAATATACTCACATCAACTCCTTCATTTAGTGAGCGATAAGGAGTTAGCGATAAGGAGTTCAGGAGGGGCCTTCTGCTGGTGACGCACTTTCCTGTGGTACGCCCGCTCTCTTGCTGAACCCTTGCGACGTGATGCCGAGCGCATTATTGAAGTGGTTGAAGAAGGTCTCCGCAGCGAGTGCCGCCGTCAGCTCAACCACTTCCCGCTCCGAATAGTTCTCCCTGAGCTGCGCGAAGACGGAATCGCTGACCCTTCCTTTGTTGAGGGCCAGCTCCCATGCGAACGCGAGCGCGGCGCGCTCGCGTTCGCTGTAAGCAGGGCTCGTCTGGAAGTCCAGCACAGACTCCAGCTTGTCGGCGTCCACGCCGAGCCGCGAAGCTTTCGCGGCGCCGAAGTCGGAGCACCATGAACAGCCATTATGCGTCGAGACTACCTGCAGCGCGAGCTGGCGAATCGCAGGGTCGAGCTCGGTCTTGCCGCCGAGGAAGCGACGCGACATGAAAAAATAAGCAGGCACAAAGCGAGGGTTACGCGCGAGCACCCGCTGCGGAAGAGGTTCCTTGCCGAAGCCACGCCGGCCTTTACGGTTCAGATATCTCAGCAGGAGACCGCCTTCATTCTTGTCGGCCGGCCTTATCCGCGACATAATTCAGTCCTTCCTCTCGTGAGCGAAAGGCTACCAGCCATGACTGGAGAAGACCGCGAGCGCGAACGGAAGAAAGAGCACGAGTAGCCACTGGCGCAGCCCCACGTGCACGCCCATCAGCGCGTCCCAATTGTTATTGGCTTTGATGAATCGCCGGATAGTCACCACCGCTAGAGGCGCGGTAAGCCAGCACCACATCCAGGCCCATGTGCCGAAGAGCGCGGAGAGGACAATGAAGAGAAGGTAAGGCATGCACACAGACACTATGAAGATGACTCGAACCGCGCGGTAGCTCAGGAGCTGCGGCAGAGTCACCTTCCCGCCCGCTCGGTCCGTGCTGATGTCTCGGAGGTTGTTCACCAGCAGCACGGTGGAGGAGGCGAAGCCCACGGCAATGCCTGCCACGAAGATAGCGCCACTAACCTTGGCGCCGTTCACATAGGCGACCCACGCCGTCGGCAGCACACCCTGGAAGCAGAATTCCATGATCTCGCCAAGGCAGTAATGGCTCAGCGGCGCCGGTCCCCCGGAATAGAAGTAGGCCACGCTTAGGGCAGCTACAACGCCGATGATCAGCCAGGGATTGCGCGGGTAGGTGACCAGCGAGCCGAGGGTCGCGGCGACGACGAGGCTGATGAGGCCGATCATACGTACCCGGCGCATGGGAAGGCCCTGGGCGGCCGCGCTTATGGGCTTCAGGCGTTCCGGGTCGTCGATGCCACGAACGAGATCCTCGTATTCGTTGATGTACCGCGCGGCAACAAGCCACACCGCGATCGTGACGGCCGGGACGATCGCCCGCCAGGTAACGAGCGGTTGGCTGAGCCTGGCGATCGCCAGACCGGGCAGGACCGCCTCGGCGACGAATGCGACGTTCCACGGGCGCGCTGCGGTGAACCACGGCCGGGTCCGCCCCGGTGCTGAGGCAGCGCTCGGACTGCCTAAAACGGTTTCTGGCACGCAGCCTCCTCAACGCGTACTACGAGCCAGGATGGGCACGGCCAAGCTATGTCACGCACCATAGTCATCGTCTGCCTCATCCTCCCAGCGCCCAATTTTGAGGTCGTCGGTCCTCGCCTGCTCAGGCCCTTGTTCGTCACCCGGGGCTCAACTGCCTCAAGTAACCCTCGTCTCTCCGACCGTACCGTACTAAACTGACCCACATGCAGGCCAAGCGGATAACGAGGCTCAGCGAACCGCCGAATCTGCCAACCACAGATCCCCGTGACCAGCTTCCCGCCGCAGGAGCTGTCGCAGCCACTCGGGAGTTCTGCCTCGGTCATCGCCACGGCGAGCGTCCCGTGGTGGCCGTCATTGGCCTCGGCTACGTTGGGCTGACGCTCGCCGCGGCACTCATCGATGCCGGTGTGGCGATTGTGGGTTATGACACCTGCGAGCCGCGCACTGCCTCAATTCGGGTCGGCTCGATGCCATTCTACGAACCGGGTCTGCACGAGACCGTCACGCGCGGCCTCGACGAGGGCAGCCTCCAGATCATGGAGACCCTTCCGGCCCGGCTGCCAGAGATCGTCGTCCTCTGTGTCGGAACACCGGCATCGGGCGCTGGTCACGGGCCTGATCTGGAGCCGCTCAAGCTGGCGCTCACCAGTGTCGCCCCGCGCCTGGCCGAGGGTGCGCTCGTCATTGTGCGCAGCACCGTTCCTGTTGGCACAACGCGCGGACTCGCGCTACCCGCGCTCAGCGGGCGGACGAGCAGCCCAGCCCTGGCGTATTGCCCGGAACGCACCATCCAAGGCTCCGCATTGACAGAACTGAGGATGCTCCCGCAGATCGTTGGCGGCTATGACAGCCGTTCCACTGAGCTGGCCGCCACGCTGTTCGCCCGCCTTACCGATCAGGTAGTCCGTGTGTCATCCCTGGAAGCAGCCGAAATGGTCAAGCTGGTCTGCAATGCGCACACGGACGTGCTCTACGGTTTTGGTAATGAGGTGGCGCTGCTGGCGGAGGGCCTCGGACTGGACGCCTGGGAGATTATCGATGCGGCGAATTACCATTATCCAAGGCCCGACCTCCACTTCCCCGGCTACGTTGGCGGATCCTGCCTGACGAAGGATCCGTATTTTTTGCTTAACTCGCTTAACCCTCCCGGGTCAGCGCCCAGCGAGTGGTCCCTCGTCGCAACCGCACGTCGGCTGAATGAGCGTGTCCCTTACCATATCGCTCATCGCACGCTCGAGTGTCTCGAAAAAGCGGAGCTGCGTCCGGACCAGAGCACTGTGCTGCTATGCGGAATCGCCTATAAGGGCGTACCGCAAACAGACGACGTGCGCGGCTGCGCGGCGGTGCCGATTGCCGAACGGCTGCGGCCTTCCGTCCAGGAAGTCCTGGCCCACGACTTTATTGTCGAACCGGAGGTGATGAATAGTCTGGGTTTTACCAGCGTCTCCCTCGAGGAGGGCATTGCACGAGCGCAAGCCTGTGTTTTCGTGAACAACCATCCTGGCTACCAGCGCAAGGAAGTCACCGACATGCTCAGGTCCGTAGGGCGGCCCTTCGCCGTGGTCGACGCGTGGAATTTGCTCGATGAGAAATGCTTTGCGGACCTCTATGGGACTATCTATTCTTGTTTCGGCCATGGATAGTGTCCTCATAACTGGCGGTGCCGGGTTTATCGGTACGCACCTTGCCGCAATATTGGTTCGCCGGGGAACCCAGGTAACGGTCGTGGACAATTTCTCCCGGCGCCAGGTGGAGGGGAAAGTACTCATCGGCCTCGGCATCCGCGTCGTGGAGCACGATCTCACCGAGTCGCTGGACAAAGTGCTCGCCAACGAGGTGTTCCAGCATGTCGTGCACCTTGCTGCCGTGGTCGGCGTCGGACCGGTCATGCACCAGCCCCAAAAAGTAGTGCGAACGAACGTGCTGACCACGCTCAACGTTCTCGAGTACTGCGCTCAAGCCACTCCCGAGTCGTTCGTGTTTAGCTCCACGAGTGAAACCAGCGATGGCGCGATCGCCTTGGGCGTAGCCGAGCCCCCTGCCGCTGAGGAGATACCTTTCGTATCTGTCCGCCCGCACGCGCCGCGCTCAAGCTATGGGCTGAGCAAGATCGTCTGCGAGGGACTGATCCGCGCCGCTGGCGAGGACCTGGGAATGCGCGCGAAGGTCGCGCGGTACTTCAACATATACGGGCCGCAGATGGGTGCGGAACACGTAATTCCGCAGCTAATGCTACGGCTCCGGCGCGATCCGGCCACCCTTACCATCTACGGCGCACAGCATAAGCGTGCCTTCTGCTTTATCGATGACGCCGTAAGCGCCACCCTTCACCTCATGGAGGATCCCGCGCCCTGGCTGGTAGCTAATGTTGGCAACGATACCGAGGAGGTGACGATGCTGGATCTCGCCACACGTATCGCCGATATCGCCGAACTCAGCCCGCAGATAATCATTGCAGCGGCGCCTGAGGGTTCTCCGCTGCGCCGGATACCTGACCTCGGTGTGCAAAGGAAACGGCTGAATTATGAACCCCAGGTCCATCTTGCCGCGGGTCTGAGACAGACCTGGGCGTGGTATTCAGATCATGCGGACCGTTTCGCGAAGGTAACGCTTGTGCCATGAAACGCGCCCCTCGGGTTCTCGTCGTTTATCACTCTTACGCGCCGCAGGTGGCGGGCGGCGAACGGATGGCGACACAGCTTTGCGACTGGCTGACCCGGAAGGCGGTGCCGGCGCTGGGCATCGGCCTCAGCAGCCGCCGGATCGGGCGTGATCGATGCCAGGCGGCGATAGCAGAGAAGATCGCCATGTTCGAGCCTGACCTCCTGCACTGCTTCGACCTTGCCGATGCGGAGGTCGCGACGGCGGCGGCCGCGGCGGGATCAGGCGCCCGGCTTCCGCTCGTGGTCACCCCGGCCTCTTCGGTCGCGGTCTGGAGCGACCTGGCGGCTGGAAGGTCCGCCTGCACCGCCGCGGCGGCGGTTCTGGCGCTGACCGAGGCCGAGCGGTCCAGCCTGATTGATCAGGGCGTGCCTGAACCTGTCATCCACGTGCTTGGCCAGGCGATTCCGACTCCTGCCGTCCCGGACACCAGCCCGGGCCGACGCGCTGGCAGCGACCAGGCGACGGCGGTCCTCTTCCTCGGGCGCAAGATGCGCACGAAAGGATACGAGGCATTACTTCGCGCGACGAAGCCGGTCTGGTCGAGCTTCCCTGATGTACAGTTCTGGTTTGTTGGTCCGCATGTCGATGACGACTGCGACCAGATCTTCGCGAGCCATCGTGACGCGCGCGTACGCGAGATCGGCATGGTGACCGAGAACGAGAAGTGGGACTGGCTGCACCGCAGTTCGCTCGTGTGCCTTCCCACCTCAGCCGACGTCGCTCCGCTCGTTGTCCTCGAAGCCTGGCTGCTGCGTAAGCCGGTCATAATTGGTGATTACGACGGAGTACACTCATATGTCAGAGATGGCCATAATGCGATGGTGACATCTGTTGAGCCGGCCGCGATCGCCCAGGCAATCTGCGCGGTTCTTGGCGACCCCTCACTGGCCCGCAGCCTTGCCGATAATGGTTACTCTGCCTATTACGCTGATACTAACACTCAGACTACGCATGATCACATGGCTGACCGTATCCTCAACGTCTATCGTGTAATTCTCGAGACGCGAAATGGCAGCACTCAATGAAAGCGATTGTGCTTGCAGGTGGGCGCGGTAAGCGCCTGAGACCGCACACGGACGAGATACCGAAGCCATTAATGCCAATCGGCGACATGCCCGTCCTCGAGATCCTTCTGCGCCGCCTCGGTGAGTTCGGCGTCAATCGAGTAACCCTATGTATTTCTTATAAAGCTGAAGATATTTGCAATTATTTTCAGAATGGGCGTTGGCTCGGCCTGGACATCTCCTACTCAAGGACTGATCAGTCACTAGGTACTGCTGGCCCACTGGTCGCCGTCCCTCGTCCAGCGGACTGCTGCCTGGTGCTCAATGCCGATATCCTCACGGATATCGACTTCGCAGACCTTAGGGATGAGCACCACCGTGCGGGACCGATCGTCACCATGGTCGCTCATGAGTTCTTGCAGCCGCTGGATTACGGCGTAGTGACCTGTGACGATTCGAATTCGGTCGTAACGCTCGACGAGAAGCCCGCCTTGCCGATGCTCGTGAACGCAGGCATCTACATCGCGGAGCCAGAGCTTTGGGACAAGTTCGGCGAGCCAGCCTTTCTGGACATGCCGACGCTCCTCAAGCGGGTCCTGGCATCGGGAAGCCTGGTGAATGCTTATCGTCACTCTGGTGTCTGGGTAGACATTGGCAATCACGCCCAGTATCAGCATGCCTGCGAGCAGTTCCTCGCTGACCCTCAGCGTTTCCTGAAAGGGAGTGGACAGCAATTATCGCTAAAGTGCCGTTGACCGAGCCTGTCATCCATGGCGAAGAAGTCGATGCCGTGGCCTCCGTGGTCCGCGGTCGCTGGCTAACCGTCGGCGAGCAGACGGCTGCCTTTGAGCGTGAGTGCGCCGATATCCTGGGCGTGCCGGAAGCGATCCTTGTCACCAGCGGAACGGCGGCGCTCCATCTCGCGTTTCTAGCCCTGGGAATCGGGCCTGGCGACGAAGTCATCATTCCCTCGCTTTCCTTCGTGGCGGCCGCGTCCGTCGTGGACCTGCTTGGGGCACGCCCCGTCTTCGCCGAGATTACGAGCCTGCGCTATCCGCTACTTGACCTGTCTGACGTTCGTCAGCGCATCACGCCCCGCACCAAGGCGATCGTGGTCATGCACTACGGGGGCCACCCCGCCGACGTTGATGGCTTCCGTCAATTGTGCGCCGAAGCTGGGTTCTGGCTCGTCGAGGACGCCGCACACGCATTGTTCGTGGAGTCGTCCGGCGGTTATCTGGGTACGTTCTCGGACATCGGCTGCTTTAGCTTTCACGCGTCGAAGAACCTGACGACAGGCGAGGGGGGCCTGGTAGTGACCCGCGATGGCGCACTGGCGCAGAAGGTACGCCAACTGCGTTCGCACGGCATGTCGCCGGTAGCCGACGCCGGGGAACCAAGCTATGACGTGCGATACCCGGGCCTGAACTACCGGCCAACGGAGATGCAGGCCGCCATGGGACGCGCTCAGCTTGCCCGGCGGCATGAGGACAGGCGCCGGCGGCGCGCAGTGGTCGAGAAGTACCTCAAAAGCATGGACGGCTATGGAGTGCTCATCCCCTTCGCGGAGGATTGGGTACGCGGCGGACTGCATCTTTTCGTCGTCGTGCTCGACGAACAGGTTGACCGCGGCTCATTCCGGCGCTGGCTATCCGCCCGCGGCGTCCAGACGAGCGTCCACTACCCGCCGAGTCACTCGTTCAGCTATTACCGCTCTCGATACTGTTACCAAGAAGGCGATCTTCCCATAACTGAAAACTTTGGCCAACGCGCGGTGACGCTGCCGCTCTACGCCGAGATAAGCGACGGCCAGGTGGAGCAGGTCATTGCTGCCGTGCGCACGGCCCTCGAATCGAATGAGTGCATGCGGGAGGCCGGGAAATCGTGAGCACGGCCTTCGAGGAGGAGACGCCGCCGCGGCGACGCTTCCTTGGCGTCAACTATATTCCGTCACAGGCAGGCGCAAATTACTGGAACGACTGGGATGAGTCCTCGATGAGGGCGGACGCGGCCGCGATCGCGGAACTTGGTTTCAGCGCCATCCGTTTCTTTCTCATCTGGCCGGACTTCCAGCCGGATCCGGCCACAGTGGCTCCGTGCATGCTCGACCGCCTGAAGACGCTCTGCCGGATAGCCGGCGAGCACGGACTGCTGTGCGTGCCGACGCTCTTCACGATCTGGCTGAACGGGGAGGTACGGGACCTCCCCTGGCGGCACGGACGCAGCATATGGCACGACGAAGAGATGCTGCGGGCGGAGGAAACGCTAGCCCGCAGCGTGGCGTCCGCGTTGGCTGACAGCGGTAACATTCTCGCGGTCGATCTGGCCGACGAGCTGACGCAAGCGACGCCCGGCGAGCCAACTCCGGCTCAGGCGGCTGCGTGGGCGCAGCGCATGGCAGCCGCCATCGAGCGAGGCCGGCCGGGTACCGCCTGCCTCACCAGCGGGAACATCGGCGACCTGCAACTTGGCTTGTCCTGCGCGATGGGGCTCGGACTCGGCACTCTGGGAGTACACGCCTACCCGGTGTGGTCTTCCCTCGCCTTGGAGTCGAACCGCAGCGCCGGGGCCGCCCACCTGGGCTCTTTTCTCGTGTCGCTGGCTCGCGTCTACGGACGCGTCATCCTGGACGAATTGGCGGCGTACGGCTGTGGCCCGGCCACCGCGGGACCGCTGGTGCGGAACACCACGCTCAGCAGCCTGGCCAGTGGCGCCGATGGTGTATTCCTCTGGTGCTGGCAAGACATCGTCTCCGACGGCTGGCCTTACGAGCGGCGTCCACAGGAGCGGGCCATGGGGATCGTGGACCGCGACGGCCACCCCAAGGAGATCTACCATTGCGTCCGCGAGGTCTTCGGTTCCCCGCTGCTTGAGGAACCCGTTGAGTCCTGGCAGCCCCAGGTGGCCATCTACACGCCCCAGCTGCAGGAGCCCGGCAGCACGTACCTCGACGCGCGGCTCGATTCAATCGCCGGGCTGTTTTACGCCCACGTGCTGCTTGAGCAGGCTCATATCCCGCACGAGTTCACCGCGCTGCCACGAGAGCACCACAAACTCCTGGTCTGCCCCTCGGTGGGCAGGCTCACGCTTGGTGACCGCGCAGTGCTTGAGGATTATGTCGCGGCCGGCGGCTGCCTCTACATCAGCATCGCCGACGCCACCCAGGCGTTGCCCGACGAGGAATTCCTCGGTGTCGAATTGATTGACGTCCGGATAGGCGAGTACCTTACTCCCGTCCTCTCGACCACGACGGGCACGAGTCTCGCATCGTTTCGAGATCAGTCCCCGGCATTCATCTCGCATACATTCGGAAGCGGGCAAGTTCTCACACTCGCCTTCCCCTTAGAGTTGCTGCTCAACCAGACCGGCTCCCTCGACGCGACTTCCTGGCACATCTTCTACGGGAGACTTGCCGATATGGCCGGAGTTCTATTCCGGCATGATTGCTCCAGGCCAGAGGTTGCGCTTACTGCGTTTCATACGGAAAATGATGGCTACTACCTCATTCTCAATCACTCCGATATACCTGTACGCGACAATTTCGTTGTCCGTGATCCGCACGGAAGGGTTGCCGCGGCGCAAGAGTTCCTGCTGCGACCACGGGAAGCAGTTCTAAACCGCTTCCAGGAAGCAGGGAGAGGCGGCAAAGATGAGCGATAATACCGATGTCGATAACGCCGATGTCGATAACACTGATGTACTGATAATGGGCGGCGGGCTCGCGGGGCTGACTCTCGCGCTGCAGTTGCGGCAGTCCGATCCGGACCTTACGATCAGCGTCGTCGACCGGGCCCCCGGCCCGTGCCGCAAGCGGCCCATAAGGTCGGTGAGGCGATCGCGGAGACGGCAGCGCTCTATCTGTCCAGGATCCTGGGGCTCCATGACCTCCTGGAAGAGCGGCATGTACGCAAGATGGGCCTGCGGTTCTTCACGCCGGCCGACGCCGCGCCCGGGAGTGCTCCATGGCAGCGCCTGGAATCGGGGCCGCGCAACTTCCTGGCGCAACGCACGTACATGCTTGACCGCGGTTCTCTCGAAAATGACTTGTGGGATCTCTGCGCGAACGCCGGGATCGCCATGGCGAGCCAGACACGCGTGACGGACCTGCGTATCCGGCCCGACGAGTCGCATGAAGTGGAAGTCCTTGACGGCTCAGGCAACCTCAGGCGCCTGTCGGCGAGTTGGCTGATCGATGCGACCGGGCGGGCCGGCACGCTGAAACGACGACTCGGCCTCGAAGCCAGCGTTGACCACAACGTCAATGCGGTGTGGTTGCGCGTGTCGGGTCTCGTGCGCGTTGATGACTTCCCGCGCCACGCCTGCGACGAGCCCGTGCGTGGCGAAAGGTGGGTCGCCGAGCAGCCTGCCATGGACAGATGGCGCAGCACGACTCACCTCACCGGCCCCGGCTACTGGGTCTGGATAATTCCGCTGCGCACCGATGCCACCAGCGTCGGTCTCGTATTCGACCCGCGGCTGGTCAGCTCGCACGAGGTCCAGCGACTGCCCGCATTCCTTGACTGGCTTTCCCGGCACGAGCCAATGCTGGCGATGGACCTCAAGCATCGCGAGATCCTGGACTGGCACGGATTGAAGCATCTCGCATTCGGTGCCCAGCGCGTCTTCTCCGCGGACCGGTGGGCGATCACCGGCGAGGCAGGTGTCTTCCTTGATCCGCTTTACTCACCGGGCAGCGACTACATCGCGATAAGCAATCTCAGTATCGGTGCGCTTATCCGCATGGAACGAGCCGGCGATTCCCGGTTTGCGAACTGGGTCGAAGGACTCAACCGCATTTACCTATCGACGTTCTCGAACGCGCTGGCAGTCTGGAACGACCACTACGCCACGCTGGGGTCGCCCGTGTGGGCGGCCAAGGCCGCATGGGACACGCTTGTCTACTTCACGGTCATATGCCCGGCGTTCCTTAATGGCGTCTACACAAACCCCGAAGTCAACGCGCAGGTCGCTGACATCATGCGCCGCTTCAACGAGGTATCGCACGAAGCTCAGGCGATCTTCCGTGAGCTGCGGGACGAGCATGCCAACGGCGAGGCCGACCAGGAAGCCGCGTTGCCTGATTTCGTCGACCTGGGCAGCCCCGTGCTGCTGACCGCGAGCCGGGAGCTCGACGCACAGCTCAGCCCCGCAGAGCTACGGGAGCGCCTTGAGTTCAATGTGGGAGCGCTGCACCGGGTCGCCAGCGACCTCCGCAGCGCGAAGTCCTGGCAGGAAGGCGTCGCGGCGGTGCTCGCGTCTGACGTTCATGTCACAGGCCGGGCGGCATCCGCGGAATCGCAGCTCACGTGAGCCACGATGTGTGCTCCCTGTCCCTGGTAGCGGTCGCACGGGGTATCAGGCTCGGCGAGCTTGATCCGGTGGAGGTGGTCAAGGCGCACCTCGGGCGCATTGCCGCGGTGAATCCCGAGCTTAATGCCTTCACCCACGTGTGCGAGGGCGACGCCATGGAACGCGCGCGACGGCTGTCGCGGACCGGCGGGCAGCGCCGCGGCGAGCTGCCGCTGTCTGGGGTCCCGATTGCCATCAAGGATTTGTTCGACCTGAAGGCCGGACTCCCGAATACCTTCGGCTCACGGTTGTTCGCGGATAACGTGGCCGCTAAGGACGCACTCATCGTGCGTCGCCTGGAAGCCGCCGGCGCGATCGTCATCGGCAAGACGAACACCCCGGAATTCGGGCACCGCGCGACCACCGACAACCTGCTGTTCGGGCCCACCTCCACCCCGGCCAAGATCGGCTACAACGCGGGCGGCTCATCTGGCGGCAGCGCCGCCGCCGTCGCGGCGTCCATGGTGGCCGTGGCAACCGGTTCCGATGGCGCGGGATCGATACGGGTGCCCGCGAGCCTGTGCGGAGTCGTCGGTGTCAAGCCGACCTGGGGCCGGATACCCACGCGACCGCGGCCGAACGGCTTCCGGTCGACGGTACCGATGTCCTCAGCCGGCGTGCTCGCCCGCTCGGTGGCGGACGCGACGGCGGTGCTGAAGGTTCTCGCCTGCCCGGACCCGCGCGATCCGAACAGCTTTCCCGTGCCGTGGGATCATGCGGTCACGGGCCAGCAAGCTGACTACCGAATCGCCGTGACCCGCGACCTCGGTGTCTTTCCCGTGGCTCCGGATGTCATCAAGGTCCTGGAGGCCGCGGTGGCACGGCTCCGCGCCTGCGGGCTGGTGGTCGAAGAAGTGGCCGGACGTCTCCGCACGGGCTATGACGAACTCGTCGAAGTGCTGCTCGACTACGTCGCACTGTCCATGTGGGAGACCCTGCGGGACCTTGACGTCGACTATCGTGCCGAGGCCGACCGGGGCCTGCTCGCCGGGACGCTCGCGGATCTCGCGGAACGCGCCGCCCGGCTGTCCGCGGGTCGGATGAAGTGTAACGATGCCGTCAGGACCACGGTCCTCGATGACCTAGAGGACATGCTCGATCATTTCGACTGCGTCCTGACGCCCACGCTCACCGTCGCGGGGATTCCCAATGCCTCAACTCCGGGCGCGACAATCGGCCCGTCCTGCGTCGCCGGGCAGCGTACCGAACCTCTCCTGGGCTGGTCGCTGGCCTTCCCCGTCAACCTGACCGGACACCCCGCAGTCTCGCTTCCCGCTGGACGCACCGGCGAGGACCTTCCGGTGGGCATGCAGCTGATCGGACGCAGATTCTGTGACGCGCGGCTCCTCGAGGTCGCCGCATCCGTCGAAATGTCGCTCGCAGCGAACTCGCCAAATTAGCGAACTCTCCAACGTAAGCGCGGAGGTGCGTAGTGGCAGAAACTGACAGGCAAGACGTTGCCATCGTGACCGGGGCCGCCCGAGGAATCGGCCTCGCGATCGTTCATGCGTTCGTTCGTGCGGGCTGGAATGTCGGCATGATAGACCGCGACAAGGCCGAGCTGGCCGTGAGCGCGGCAGACATCAAGAGCAACTGCGCAACACACATCGAGGCGGTCGCCGCCGACTTGGCACTCGCCGACGAGGCCACCCGAGCGGTGTCGGAGCTCGCTGAGCTCTTCGGCAGTCTTACCGCCTTGGTCAATAACGCCGGCGGCAGTGCTGATACGCCACTGTCGTTCGATGACGTCTCGCCCGATGACCTGGAACGGG
The DNA here is from genome assembly GCA_963720575.1 of uncultured Actinomycetota bacterium. Classification (GTDB taxonomy): domain Bacteria; phylum Actinomycetota; class Actinomycetes; order Streptosporangiales; family Streptosporangiaceae; genus Chersky-822. Next base: position 5,244,581 of record CAVRGA010000001.1, on the reverse strand, counting down.
TACTCGCCGACAACCTCAAGGCCACCTTCTTCTGCTGCCAGGCCGCCCTGCCTTGGCTTCGTGCACGCGAAGGAACCTGCATCGTCAACTTGAGCGCCATCTCGGGGCGCGCGGGCACCGAACTGCTGTCCGCGCAGTACAGCGCCGCGAAGGCCGGGGTCATAGGCCTTACCAGAAACCTTGCGCGGCAGCTGGGACCAAGCGGCATTCGCGTCAATTCCGTTGCGCCCGGCTTCACCATCTCGGGAGAACGGGTTGAGCGCGCCTGGCAGCGCCACGACCCGGAGGCCGTCTTGCGCCAGATCCCGCTGCGCCGTCGCGCGAAGACCGACGAGATCGCCAGCGCGGTCCTCTACCTGGCGTCGCCGGCGGCCAGCTACGTGAGCGGGGCAGTACTCGACGTCAACGGGGGGTTCTTTAGCCTGTGAAAGCAGTATCGTGGCAAGGACCATTCCAGATATCCGTCAGCGACTCGTGGCCGAGGCCCGCGCTGAGATCCGCGTCAGACGCGTTGGTGAAGGTAAGACTCGCGAGCATCTGCGGCACGGACCTGCACGCCTATCGCGGGGAGGTCGCCGGGTTTCCCGTCGGCACGATTCTCGGCCATGAGTTCGTCGGGACGATCACCGAGATAGGCCCTGCGGTCGTATCGCGGCAGGTAGGTGAGCGCGTCGTGGCATCCGATCTGGTCGCCTGCGGCCAGTGCGCGTCCTGCGCGGCCGGGCAGCATTACCAGTGCGAGCACGGCACGCTCTTCGGTTACGGAACGGTCGTGGGCGACGACGTAGCCGGAGGGCAGGCTGACTACGTCAGGGTGCCTTTCGCCGATACGGTCCTCCTTCCCGTACCGCGCCCCGTAGACGATGAGGCAGCCCTCTTGGCGTCAGACGTGCTCGCCACGGCCATCCGTGCCGTCGCCAGCGGAGCGGGCAACAATGCCCGCCTAGCCGTGATCGTGGGCGGCGGACCGGTAGGCACCATGATCGCGCTGGTTCTGCGGGCCCGATACCAGATGCAGGTCGTGGTGACAGAACCCAACCAGGCCCGAAGGGCTTTCTGCGAGGCTCTTGGGTGCGCCGCCATGGCCCCCAGCGAGGCAACTGCACCCGTGCTCCGTCGCCGATTCGGGCACCCTGCGGCGGATGTCACCTTTGAAGCCGTCGGAAGTCCCAGCGCCCTTGCCGCAGCCGTAGGTCTCACCCGTGCCGGCGGGACCGTGGTGGTGGTCGGTGCCAGGACCCGCGACGAGCCATTCCCGGCTGGCCTCGCCTTCGCCAAAGAACTCGAACTGAGATTCGTTGTCGGTGACCCCATCGCCAGCAGCCGCGAGACATTCGCCTTCCTGTCGGAAAATCCTTTGATATCCCGTGGTTTCTTCACGCACCGCTTCCCCCTGAGCGCCGCGGCCGAAGCGTACGAGATGTTCGACCGGGGAGATGCCCTGAAGGTTGTGCTCCTGGCTTCGTAGCCGCCTGAAGGCGGTAGCCGTGACGCGCGTATTAAGAGAGAGATGCATCAGTTAGCGGGTTTCCCTATGGGGTATTTTTGTCAGGGAGGCGTTTGCGGCGCGACCGGGTTCTGCCACCAGCGTTTGTTCCGGGTCGCCATCCGCGCGGAGGTCATGGTTGCCATTCACAGTCGCAGAGCGTAGGCCACGACCCGGCAGAGTTGGCCCTAGTGCAGCCGCTCACAAGTTCCTTACTGGCTCCTGGCTGGCTTAGTCGTCACTTCTGGTAGTCGGCGAGGTGGACGATGGCGGCGGTGTCGTAGGCGTCGCTGGGGTGGCCGGTGTACTGCCCGTTGTGCAGGATGGCGTCGGTGTAGGTCTCGGTGGCGGGGTCGTAGAGGGCGAAGGCCCAGTCGCCGTCGTCGCCGAGGTACTCGATGCGGCACAGGGGGATGCGCTCGTCGCTGTCGTCGCCCTCTCCGGCCCAGGCGTCCAGGTAGCCGAACGAACCGCGCCAGCGGATGGTGATTTCCTGCAGGTCGGGGTGGGTGAGGGAGGCGTGGTGGTCGACGGTTCCCTCGACGGTCTCTTTCAGGCGCTTGGGCGTGCCAGTGCGGTGCCGGTGAGGATGACCATCAAGCGGCACCGGAAGCTGAGGCAGATCATCGCGGCGGGCACCAGCCCGCAGCGGCTGGTGCTGCGGGCCCGGATCGCGCTGGCCGCGGCCGAGGGGAAGGAGAACGCCGCTATCGCCCGTGACCTGGGATGCAGCGCGGGCACGGTGCGGACATGGCGGGCCCGGTTCGCCGCGGAGGGCATCCGGGGCCTGTTCGATCAGCCGCGCTCCGGGCGGCCGGAAACGCACGGGCCGAGCGCCAGGCTAGCGGTCGTCGCGACCGTGACGCTTGTCCCGCCGGACGGCGAGTCCGCCTGGTCGCAGGCGATGATCGCCCGCCACCTGCAAGAACGCGGCCTGCAGGTCTCCCGGGCCACCGTCGGGCGGGTGCTGGCCGACGCGGACGTCCGGCCGCACAAGGTAAGAGGCTGGCTTAACCGGGCCGACGACCCGTCCTTCTGGGCCCGCGCCGGCGCCGTCTGCCGCCTCTGCCTGGACCCGCCGCCAGGCACCGTCCTGATCAGCATTGACGAGAAAACAGGAATCCAGGCGAAAACACGCACGCACCCGGACATCCCTGGCCGCCCCGGCAGGCACGCCCGCCGCGAGTTCGAGTACGTCAGGCACGGCACCGTCTCCATCATCGCGGCCATGAACATGGCCACCGGCGAGGTCATCAGCCAGCGGATCGCCCGCAACGACTCCGTCACCTTCATGAAGTTCCTGTCCCTGCCGGACCAGTGCACTGCCCCGCACATGCGGATCCGCCTGATCATGGACAACGGCTCCAGCCACACTTCCAGGGCCACCCGGGCGTGGATCGCCGCGCACCCCAGATTCGCCGTCACCTATACCCCGAAGCACGCCTCCTGGCTGAACATCATCGAGCAGTGGTTCAGCATCCTGACCCGCAAGCTCCTGCGCCGCGGCGACTTCACCTCCCGCGACGACCCCGGGACCCGGATCACCGAGGTCACCATCGGCTACAACAAGACCGCGCACCCCTGGAAATGGAAGTACGACGCCGACGCCGAGCACGCCCGCTACCTCGAACGCCACCCCCGCCAGGACACCCTCGCCCGGACCGCATGACCACAACAGAACGTAACCGCAGACCAGTCAAGGACTTATGAACGGCTGCACTAGTACGGCAGCAGCCATTCGGCTTGTGACCTGCGATGGAGGATGACAGAGGCATTACCGCGCCGGAGGTGGAGGGGCTGCGATTCCGTCACTGCCCGGGCACCGGCTTGACGGTGCGCAGTGGCACCCATCCCTCCCGGCCTGCTGCGTTGCGGACCCATGCCCAGCCGCTCGGGTCGTCTTGGTTGATCAGGGTCAGTTCCTCCCCGGCGGTAGTGGCGAGCTCGGTTGTGTCATAGCCGGTGATCACGACGGCGGCATCGGATGAGGTATCGAGGTGGCGCCCGGGGACCCACCCGGCGCCGTCATCGGTGGTGATGAACACGAAGGCGGGCCAGTCGGTGTCCTGCTGCCCGGCCTGTACCTGCTGCCCGGGCGTTATTTGTATGGGCGGCCGTTGCGGGATCGTGTGGGCCGTCGTGGCGCGCAGCCTGGTCATGCTGTCATTCTCGCGCGCAGGCGCCTGGTTCGGTCCGGCCCGGCTGCGGGCAGCCGCCTCGCCATCATGCGTGTGTGACGACAACAGGATCGGAGGCGGCTGCTGCCGCCAGGATAGGGGCCGGGCTGGGCCGGCGGATGCGTGGTGAGCTGCTGGGACGGCTGCGGCCGTGTTTCGCACGGGTCGAGCCGTGGCTGCAGGCGGGCAGGTATGTCGCCGCGGTGGCCAGCGACCTGCCCAAACGCAACGGGTGGACGCTCGCCCGAGCGTGCCGGGGAGCGCACGCCGGACCGGATGCAGCGGTTGCTCAACCGGGCTGTCTGGGACACTTTCGCGGCGATGGGCGTGGTGGCCGGGCCGGACCGGGCGGGCGGCCGCCGCAGCTGCCTGGTGGTCGGGGCGATCGACGAGACCGGGCAGGTCAAGCAGGGCACCCCGCACGGCCGGCGTCAAGCGCCACTATCTGGGATGCGCCGGGAAGGTGGCCAACGGGATCACCACGGTGCACCTGGCGTACGTGCGGGAGAAGACCGGGCATGCGCTGATCGCCGACACGGCAGAAAGCTGGGCACGAACAGTACGGGGGACAGGGAACCTGGCCGGGCTTCGGGGCCACATCGGTGGACTGCTCGTTCAGCCTCTGATCACAGGTGCCCGCGGAGACAGCTGGAAGTGGAACCTACATAACTGCCGCCTATGCCCGGTCGCATCGCTCACCTGAGGACATCGCACGACTTCCCAAGACCCGGCCAGGCGCCCAGCGGACGACGACCGCGAGCTGCTGTGCCGGTAAGTCGGCCGTGGCGCCCGCTCGGTCACCGAGCCGCCCGGCGGCCCGGACGCCGTCTAGGCGGTCCTGACCGGCCCGGAGGGACGCCCGGCCCGGCGGGTGGAACTGCCCGTCGCGCCCGCGGCCAGAGAGCAGTGCTGGCCGCGGGCCGAGGCGGCAGGCGCGGTGGATAACACGGCGCCAGGCGGGACGGCAGGCGAGGCGGCGGGCAGGGCGCAGCCGGCCGGGTCGGCCGCCGGTACCCGGTCAGGCGGGTCGGCCGAGGACATAGTCCTGGATGTCGCCCGCGAGATCCTCAAAGACCCCGACCTGACGTTGCAGGACGACTTCATCGAGGCCGGCGGCAACTCGCTGAATGGCGCGCAGCTGGTCGGGCGACTCAACGACGAGCTCGGAACCGACCTGGATGTGCTCGACCTGTTTGAGACAGCAGACCTGGCCGAACTGGGCAGGCTGGCCGGGCAGGGAATGACCGTCAGGGAAGGCCTGGGCAAGCCCGCCGATGCGGTGACGACGGCCGGCCAAGGGCCGTTGTCCGGGCAGCAGACCGCTATCTGGGCGGCCGCCGAGATAGCCGAGCCAGGTGCCTACAACGTGCCCGCCGCCGTCCTGCTGCCGCCCGGCGCGGATCTGGCCTGGCTGGAGCGCCGGCTCACGGACATCGTGCACAGCCAGCCCATGCTTCGGTGCGCGCTTGAGCTGGCTGACGGGGGAGCGGTGCAGATCGTCCACCCGCCCGGTCCGATCACCATCACCCGCCACCAGGCTGATCTCACCACCCTCACGGCCGCCGAGGGCCAGCCAGCGCTGGCCGCTCGTCTGCAGGAACTGGCCAGCCGCCCGCTGTCGCCCTACGGCTCGCCGCCCGCGCGGTTTGATCTCCTCCAGGCTCACTTCGCTGACGGGCCGCGCTCGGCCCTCCTTCTGACTTTTCATCACCTGTTCTTCGATGGCTGGTCCTGGCGGCTGGTCCTGGCCGCCCTGGGCGGGTCGGAACTGCCGGTGCCCCGCCGCAGCTACCTGGACCACGTCGCGTACCAGCACGCATCACTCGACGGCGAGCCGGGCCGGGAGCTCGTCGCTTTCTGGTCCCAGTACCTGGCTGACGCGCCAGCGCTGTCATGGCCCGCGGATTCGCCCGCAGGACCCGCCGGGGCGCCGTCGGCCGGCGGCAGCCTTCCCCTTACGCTGACCCCTGAGGTCATGGCCGGGCTGCGGGAGATGGCCCGCGCGGAGCGCGCAACCATCCAGATGGTCATGCTCACCGCATGGGCAGCCCTGATATGGCGGGTCACCGCCGCGCGGGACCTGTGCGTGTCGATGCCGGTCGCCTGCCGCCGCCCGGAGGACGAGAGCACCGTCGGCTGCTACGTGAACACCGTCGTCACCCGCCTCAGCCTTGATCCCGCGCAGCCATTCCGCGCGGCGCTTTACCGGACACGGGAATCGTCCCTGCGCGCGCTGGCCCACCGCGGGCTGCCCGCCGACCGCATCCTGCGGCTATCCGGCAAGCCGCCCGTCACCACCACCATGTTCGACTACCAGAGCGGGTTCGCGCCCATCACCCGCCTGGGGGACGGCGGCACCGGCGCCGAGCTGCTGGATGTCAGCCCGGCGGGGGCCAAGTACCCGCTCGGCCTCACCTGCCTGGAGTACGGGGATCTCCTCGAGGCCAGGCTCGAATTCTCGGGCGCGCGATTTGGGCCTGACACCGCGCGCGGCATGCTGGATGACTATCGCGAGGCGCTCAGCAGAATCTCCGCGCGGGGCGCGGAGAGTGACTTGTTCGCGCTCTTCGAAACAGCTCGTGCCCCGGCCAATCTCCCGGATTTCCGGTTCTAGCCCCATTGCGAGACGAAGGTGCACTGCTGATGACGATGACGCTATCCGACCGGGAATTCTGGCTCGCCCGGGCAAGCAGCATCGCCGAGGCCGCAGCCGTCACCGCCGGCATCCTCAGCGAGGAAGGCGGCAGGCCTGCCCGCGCCGAGCGCCACGTGCCCGACGCCATCATGACCCGGCTTGCGGCGCTGACAGCCGGCCAGCCGCTGCTGTCCTGGAGCGCGCTCGCCGCGGCCACCGGGCTGGTGCTGCGCCGGTTCGGCTGTGCGCCGTCAGTCCTGCTGCACACGGCCGCCGAGCTCGGCGGCCAGCTCCCGGTGCTCCTGGAAGCGGCGCCGGCGAGTTCGTTCCGGGACTGGCTCGGAACGGCCAGGTCGGAATGCGCGGCGGCCCTGGCTCACGACTCGGTCGACGACGCCACACTCAAGAGATGCACAGCCGGGCACCCGCCCGTCTTCGTCGGCCGGGTGCCGGGACCGGAAGGGACCTTCGTCGGCCTGGCCGGCAACGTCCTGACGGTGACCTCGCAGCGGCTGACGCAGCCCACGCTCGAGGCATTCACCGCCGGCATCGCCGTAGTGCTGGAGAAAGGGCTGCGGGACCCCGGAGAATTCCTGTGCAACATTCCGGTCATGGATGACGTGACAATGTCGCACGTGATAGCCGGCTTCAACCGCACACCCTCCCTCAAGGCCGGCCCGCCATTTCGTGACCTGGTGCTCGAGCAGGCACAGGCAAGGCCCGATTCGGTGGCCATCCATGACGACATCGACGAGATCACCTACCAGGACCTGGCCAGCCACGCGGTATCCGCCGCACTGCGGCTGCAGGCGGCGGGCGTGGGCTCTGGTGATCTCGTAGCACTGGCCGCTGCCCGTGACCCGTGGCAGCTGGCCGCGGCGACGGGCATCCTGTTCGCCGGCGCGGCCTACCTGCCGCTGGACCCCGCCGCGCCGGCCGCCCGCCTGGCGCGCATGCTGGAGCAGGCGACCGCGCTGATCGCCCGTAGGCCGACCGAGGTCCCCGGGCTGATGTTCCTTCCGCTCGCAGAGCTGCGTGCGGCATCCGGCGCCGGCGCCACACGGCCAGAACGCGGCAGCATAGAAAGGCTGCTCGGCAGCGCGCCCGAACCGGGCGACCTGGCTTACGCGATCTACACCTCTGGCTCAACCGGCGAGCCGAAGGCGGCGGGAATTGAGCACCGCTCGTTTCTCAACCTGCTGGCCTTCCGCTCCTGGAGCTGCGATCTGCGGCCCGGAGTCGAACTGCCCCAGACGGCCCCGAGTACGTTCGACATCTCGATATGGCAATGTTCGCCGGGCTCACGGCGGGAGCGACCATCTGCGTCGTCCCCGACGACGTCGTGAAGGACCCCGTCGCGCTCGCCTGGCAGATAGCCGACCATCATTACGAGTACATCGAGCTTGTCCCGTCGCTCATATCGGTGCTGCTCGACGCACTTGCCGCTGACCCGGCGCTGCGCTCTCCAGTCCAGGCCGGGCTGAGCGGGATCATCTCCACCGGCGAGGCGCTCACCCCCGATCTGGCCCGCAGATGGAAAGAGCTGATGCCTGACGTCGCGCTTTTCAACGCCTACGGCCCCACCGAGTGCACCGACGACATCACGCAAGGGACGGTGACTGCCGACCTTCGCGGGCACTACTGCCCGGCCGGGCCGCCGGTGCCGAACGCTGCGGTCTATGTCCTGGACGAGGACCTGCAGCCGGTGCCGCCGCTGGTGGCGGGAGAGATCTACGCTGGCGGGCCCAACGTCGGACGCGGCTACCTCGCCAGGGCGGCACTCACCGCCTCGGCCTTCCTTCCGGACCCGTTCCGGGACGTCCCCGGAGCGCGCATGTACCGAACCGGCGACCGCGGCCGGTGGCGTCCGGACGGAGTCCTCGAGTGCCTCGGCCGGATCGACAGCCAGGTCAAGATCCGAGGTCGGCGGGTAGAGCTGGGCGAGATCGAGTCCGTGCTGGCCAGCCACCCGGAGGTGGCGGACTGCGCGGTCGAGATGCTCGCCGACGGCGAGCGCGAGCGACTGGCCGCATTCGCCGCGGCCGTGCCGGGAACCAGCCCCGATCCCGCTGACCTGGCCGCCTACCTGGCGGCACAGCTGCCGGACTACATGGTGCCGGGAGAGTACCGGCTGCTCGAGGAGTTGCCGCACAGTCACAACGGGAAGATCGACCGCCCGGCGCTGCGGGCCCTGGCCGGCCAGCAGGCCGCGGCAGGCAGCTACGTCGAGCCCAGCACAGAGCTCGAACGTGAACTGTGCGCGCTGTTCAGCAAGCATCTCAAGGTCGCCCGGGTGGGCGTAACCGATGACTTCTTCGCCCTCGGCGGTGACTCCATAGTCGGGATCCGCCTGATACACGACGCGCGCCAGGCGGGCATCGTCGTGCGGCTGCGGCACCTGCTCGAGCACGCGACGGCACGGGAGATAGCCAAGCGGGCCACTGCGGACGAGGCTAGCCCGGCTGAAGAGCCAGCGCTCTCCGACGGCCCACTGTCGTACGCGCAGCGCTGGTTCTTCGCACAGGGCTTCGCCGACCCCCACCACTGGAATCAGTCGCGCCTGCTTACCGCGGCCACGCGGCTCGACCCGGCTGCGCTGGCCGCCGCGCTGCGCTCGGTCGTCACCCATCACGATCAGCTGCGAGCCTGTTACCCCGAGACCGCCAGGCCGCGCAGTCAGGTGGTCGGTCCCGTGCCGGACGGACTGCTCTGGCAGGCCGAGGCAGACAGCCAGAGCCTGCGCCTGAGCGTCGACGGCAGCATCGGCACGCTCGAGTTGATGGCCACCAGGGCTCACGCATCGCTGTCGCTGGCGCAAGGCCCGCTGCTACGGGCCCTGCTTATCGACGGGCACCGCGTCCTGCTGACCGTGCACCACCTCGTCATCGACCAGATCTCCTGGCAGATTCTCGTGACCGACCTGGAGACCGCCTACCTCGCGCTGACTCGCGGGCAGTCTCCCGAGTTCCCGGCGAGAACCGCGCAGTACGTGCGGTGGACACGACTCCAGGCCGAGCGCTCGGTGGCTGAGCTCGGCCCGCCCGAGATGGCCTCGCCGGTCCGGGCCGTGCGGGCGGACCTCTCCCGGGCCAACCTGCACGGCGATCGCGCCATACGGCAGATCGAGCTGACCGAGACCGTCACTCGCCAGATCCGGGAACTCGCCGTGCTCGCGCCCGGCGGCGGAGTCCTTGCCGTCCTGCTCACGGCCTTGTCCAGGGCACTGGCGGCGCGACACGGCAGCGGTCAGCTGCCAATCGAGCTGGAGCTGCACGGCCGCGAGGAAGACGAGGAAGCCGCCGACATCTCCCGCACGGTGGGCTGGTTCGCCGCTTTCGGCCCGATGGCCCTGCCGGTGTCAGCCGGCATGACGACGGCGGCTATCACCGCAGCGCTCATGGCGGCCCGCCCCGGTATCACGCCGCGTGCGTACCTGGCCGCCTCCGGCGTACCTCGACCTCAGATCGGGCTCAACTACGCGGGCAGTCTCGACCAGAGCGGAGACACGAGCATCTTCCGGGTAGAGGCGGTCCCTGGCCAGGTCAGGTCCGGCCGCGGGCACCGCGCGCTGGAGTGGGAGATCAACGCGGGCATCACCGCCGGCAGGCTCGTGATCGCGCTTGAGCACGTCTCCGGACGACATGACCCAGCGGAGGTAGCGGCATTCCTGCGCGCCTGGCAGGACGAGCTCGCCGCAGTCGGCCAGGAACCGGCGCAGCTAGCCGAGCTGGCGTCGCTCACCCCGACGCAGTACGCATTCCTTGACCGCGAGCTGCCCAGGCCCGCGCACTGGAATCACGGCATGATCTACACCCTCGCAGGGTCGGTGCCGGGGGAAGTCATCGAGCACCCCGTTGCTCCCGGACGAGATACCAGGCCGGGTCGAAGAGCTCGCCGACAGCGGCCATCTCGCCCTCGACCTCGCGGCCGGCCCGATAGCCCGCATGCACGTCTACCGCTGCCCGCCCGGCCTGCCCGACAAGCTTCTCGTGATCGCCCATCACCTCGTGATGGACCCCTACTCCTGGGAGGTACTCACGGGCGACCTCACCGAGCTGCTCGAGGGCACGTCCGTGGCGGCGCTGCGGCCCCGGACCACGTCGTCGTACTTCAGCTGGGCCAGGCGCCTGCACCGGCTGGCCCAGGATCAGCCGGACCGGCTGGACGCCGAGTACTGGATTGCGCAGGACTTCGGCGGCGCCCAGCACATCACCGACGCCAAGGACCGCGGCATCGCGGCGAACATGGTCGAGGTAACAATGCATATGGACGCCGAGCGGACCGGGCGGTTCCTGCGTGACGGACACTCCAATCCGCAGCTCGTCGTCGCCCGGATCCTCACGCATCTGTCGCGCGCGCTCGAAGCCTGGCTGCCGGGCACCCGCGAGAACCTCCTCATCGAGCTGGGCGGGCACGGACGCGAGGAACTCTTTGACGATATCGAGCTGAGCCGGACCATCGGATGGTTCACGACGGGATACCCGTTCCTGCTGCCGTTCTCCGCCGGACGCAGCTTCGCCGACCATGCGGGCGTGGTCGCCCGGCGCCTGAAGGCGGTGCCCAGCCGCGGCCTGGGCTTCGGAGCGCTGCGGTACCTGTGTCCCGACCAGCGCATCAGCCGTCAGCTGCGCGCCGTTCCGCTGCCCCAGCTGCGGTTCGACTTCGAGGGCGAGCTGCGCCTGCTGGACACTCCCGTCGGGCCGGCGGACGAACCGACGGTCATCACGGATGTCACCACTGAGGGCTCCGGGCAGTGGCGTTCCCCCGACGCCCCCATGGCCAACCTCCTCGGCTACAACGTCGGCCTGCGTGACGGGCGCATGGAGATCCGGACGCAGTTCGCGGGCGATGTCATTCAAAAACCGCGGATCGACGCACTCGCCGCCGCCCTGATAAGCCAGCTCAGCCACGGCGGCACAGGCTCGGCGCCAGATCCCGCCGGCGACAGCAGCCGCATGCCAGACACGCAGGCCCGTGAGCGATGACCTTTCACGTGGTGCGGAACGACGAAGACCAGTACTCGATCTGGCCGGATGGCCGGACTCTGCCCGACGGATGGCATCGTGACGGGTTCGCCGGCCCGCGCGAGGAATGCCTGCGGCACATCGAGCAGGAATGGACGGACCTGCGGCCCCGGTCGGCCCGCCGGTCAGGCGCCCGGCCAAGGCCGACCCGCTGGCCCTATCACCTGGGCACGACGATACACGACGCGGTCGCATGGCAGGCACAGCGCAAGCCGGGCGCCCCGGCCATCCACGAGGAGGGCCGCGCGCTGACCTACGAGATGCTCTGCGAGCGCTCGCTGGCTATCGCCGGCGCCCTCATCAGGCGAGGGGCGCAGCCGGGCGACATCGTGGCCGTCGACTGCCCGCGGTCGGCCGACCTGGTCTGCGTCCTGCTGGGCATCCTGCAGGCCGGCGCGGCCTACGCGGCTTTCGATCCAGCCTGGCCGGCGGCCCGGAAGGAGCAGCTCGTCGTCAGTTCCGGCGCGGCTGTCTGGCTAACCACATCGCCTGCTGGCGATCAGCAGGCGCTCAGGATGGTGGCGCTGTCCGCGCTGCTGGCCGACGCCTCCCGGCCGGCTGACCCGCTCCGGGACCGCCCGCAGGTGGCCCTGCCGGCGGTCTCCGGCGCCGCGCCCAGCAGCGTGTTCTTCACATCGGGCAGTACCGGGCACCCGAAGGGCATCGTGTCCCCGCACCAGGCAACGGTCCGCGTCGTATGCGAGCCTGATTACGCGCAACTCGGGCCGGACACGGTCTTCCTGCAGAACGCGGCCCTGCCGTGGGACGTGCTGTCGCTGGAGCTGTGGGGTGCGCTGATCAACGGCGGGTCGGTCGTCCTGAACCCGGATCGGTCCCTCACCACGGTGGCCCTGCGTAACTTCGTCAGCCAGCACGGCGTCAACGCCGTCTGGCTGACGGCATCGCTACTGAACACGCTCATCGACGAGGATGTCCAGAGCCTGAGCGGCCTGCGCACCGTCGTGACCGGCGGCGAGCGCGCCTCCGTGCACCACCTGCGCCGACTGCTTCAGGCCCACCCCGGCCTGCGGCTGGTCAACGCCTACGGCCCGGCCGAGAGCTTCATCACAACGACTCACTGCGTGACCCCCGCGGACACGGCACCAGGACGCTCCGAGGCGCCGATCGGGCGGGCGGTGGCGAGAACCGAAATCTTCCTCCTCTCTGAGCAAGATCACCTCATTCCGCCGTGGGCCGAGGAGGAGGAAATCGGGGAGATCGTCATAGCAGGAGATGGCCTCGGCCGCTATATCGGCCCCGACCAGGGCGGATTCACCGAGATCGACCTGCGCGGACGCGAGGTCAGGGTATATCGCACCGGAGACCTGGGCTCGTATGACGCGGATGGTGTCTTGTATTTCCGCGGCCGCCGTGATCACCAGGTCAAGCTGCGCGGCTTTCGGATCGAGCTCGGAGAGGTCGAGCACGCGGTCCGCGGGCTGGCGGGCGTGCGGTGGGCCACGGCAGCGATCCGGCCGGCCGCAGGAGCTGATGTTCTGGTGGCCTGGTACCTGAGCGACGCCGGCGCACCCGGCGATGAGCAGGTGATGCGCCAGACACTCGCCGCGTCGCTGCCCGCGTATCTGGTGCCGTCGATGCTGGTCTGGCTGCCCCAGCTGCCGATCGGGCCGACCGGAAAGCTGGACGCGCGGCAGCTGCCCGTCCCGCAGACGCCTCGCGGGGCAGGGCCGCGCGCCCATGCCGATCCCGTATCGGCCTCAATAGCGGCGATGCTGGGGCAGTTGCTCTTGCTTGACGACATCAGCGGCGACGAGCAGATCTTCGCGACGCTCGGCGCGAGCTCCCTGCAGGCGACGCGCCTGGCCGGGATGATCTCGCAGCAGTGGGACACCGACCTCCTGGTCAACGACGTCTACAGCGCGCCGACGACGGACGCGCTATCGGCGCTGCTGCACCTCCGGGGAGTGACAGGCAAGCGCCGGGCAGCACCGGCCCCCGAGGCCAGCTCGCCGGCCCCGGCCGTGAGCTCCGGGCAGTACCGGTTCTGGTTTGCTGAGCAGCAGCAGCCGGGCTACGCCGGGAACCTGGTCGTGGAGGCATTCGCCGCCGACGGCGCGGTCGATCCCGAGCGCATCTCAGAGGCGCTCACCATCGTCGCGCGGCGCCACCGCCAGCTGCGGCTGCGCTTCGCCTTCGCCAGCGGAGATGTGTCCGTCGCCGAGCTGACGCCAGAGCAGGTCGCTGACCTGGGCCTCGGCCTCGCCGGCGACGGTGACTCCGGTAGCCCGGAGGCCGCAGCCAGCCGGCTCGCCCAGGCCGCCATCGAGGACGGGATTGACCTGGCCTCCGGCCCGCCACTGCGCGTCCTGGTGGCCAGCGGCGCAAACAGATCGGTGATCGTGTTCGCGATTCACCACATCGTGATCGATGGCCGGTCACTGCAGACGTTCCTGGCCGATTTCGCCGCGGCGTACCGGGACGGCGGGGATGCGTTCCCGCACCCGCCGCCACGCGACTTCTTCGAGCATGCCGCCGCCGAGGAACGGTATCTGGCCAGCAGCCGCGCTGAGGCAGACCATACCTGGTGGCGCGCCCGGGCCCGGCCATCTCAGCCGATCCGGTGGCCCTCGACAGGGGCGTCAGAAACCCGGCATCTCAGCGTTTCGGCCTTCACGGTTGAGCCCGACAGCCTGATCCGCTCGGCGCGCCAGTCCGGAATCCCGGTACTCGCGGCCTACCTCCATGCCATGGGAGAGGCGGTCGCGGAGGTGACCGGCGAGCCCCCTCCGCATGTCGGCACCCTGGCTGCTTCGGGGACAGCGCTGCTGGCGGCGATGGCGCACTCGCGGCTGCCATTCCAGCGGATCGTCAGCGCGGTCAGTCCGCAGCGTCATGAACGTCACCCGCTGTTCCAGGTAGCGGTGGTCATGCAGGGTGAGCAGCCGGGCGGGCTCTATCTCGGCGGGCTCAGGGCGACCCGCGTACCGGTGCCACCCGTGCCCGCGCCATTCGACGCGCTGCTCGAGATCGCCTCGCACGGCGCTGTCACCACCGCCGTATTGCAGACCTCAGCCCAGCTGGACTCGCGCGACCATGCGGCCCTGGCCCGGGAACTGCAAGCAGCGCTAAGCCCGGCCGACGGTAACCGCGGCTCATCTCACGTGGAGGCATGATGGCGGGAGATGACTTCCGGCGGCAGATCATCGACGCGCTGGAATTCACCGAGAGAATCGACTCGAACATGGCCAGGATCGACGCAATCGAGAGATTTGACGAATCATTTGGCGTCGAGACGAGCTGCCCGGTGGAACCGTGGGAGATCGCCGAAGCTGACGACACTACCCTGACGCGGAACTCCCGCTACGCGCCGTCTCCGGTGAAGACCATCCGGCAGGCAGTATCCGCGGCGCCGATCCGACACGAGGACTCGTCGTTCGTGGACTTCGGGGCCGGGAAGGGGCGAGTGCTGCTCGTGGCGGCTGACTTCCCGTTCAAGCGGATCATAGGAGTTGAGTTCTCGGAAGAGCTCTGCCGCATAGCCGAGGAGAACGTCGCCAGTTACCACTCGGAGTCGCAGCGGTGTCATGACATTCAGGTGGAGCGTGAGAATGCCGCTATATTCCAGATACCGGACGACTCATGCATGTTTTACTTCTACGAGCCGTTCAAGCCAGTGGTCACAGAAGCGGTGCTTGACAACCTGGAGGCATCGCTCCTGCGGCATCCGCGCGAAGCGGTCCTCTGCCTGGTGGGCCGGGCCCTGATTCCGCTTATCGAGAAGCGGCCGCTGTGGCGGCAGCACGGTGCCGAGCTGAAATCCCCCGACGGCCGGTACTACGACGCCCGGCTGTACGTGAACGGCGGCGTCGCCCAGCCTGTCCGCGGCCCGGGGATCCGGTAATGGCGACCACCAGCCTCAGCTTCCGGGAGACGCCCGCGGCTCAGCAGCCGTCCGCTCAGTTGCTGTGCCTGCATGCCGCCGGAGGCACCAGCGCGCAGTTCCTGCCGTGGACCCTCTGGCTGCCCGAGGACACCTTGCTCATCACGCCGACGCTGCCGCGCAGCGACGCGGTGGCAGGCCGCACTATCGACGGCGTCGCCTGGCTGATCGCACAGGACGCTCCGCTACGCCCCAACCTGCCGCTGGTCGTCTTCGGGCACAGCCTCGGTGCGCTGGTAGCGCTGCGGGTCGTCCGTCATCTGGCGCGAGGCAGCACCCCTCCCGTGCACCACCTGATCGTCGCCGCAGCGTCCGACCCGCTGATCAAGCCCCCGGCCTGGAGTGACTCAGTCGACGACGATGACCTCCTGGAGCACATGCGGCGCCGCTACGGCGGGTTCGCCGGGCTTGACCTCGCCGGTCATTTCTTCCCAGCCGAAGCCAGCGAGCCATTCCGCCAGGTCATCAGGGACATCCTTCACCAGGCCGTGCAACAGAGAAGAATGCTTTGATCTGCGCCTACGCTGTGACGCGGGCATGTCCCGCAGTGTAAGCCGGAGTCAGGGCATCTGACTACGAAACGGGGTACCTTAGATTAGTGACTAATCCTAGCCGTCTGCGGGGTGTCCTGCGCATCCTCAGAATGGATACCGCGCCGCTGCGCACCTCCGTCGACTTTCGCCGTTTGTTCATCAGCCGCAGCGTGACGCTGCTCGGGTCGGCGATTAGTGAAGTCGCCCTGCTCATCCAGGTAAAGCAGATCACGGGGTCGCCGCTGGCGGTTGGTTTCATAGGCGTCGCCCAGGTAGTTCCAGTTGTCATCTTCAGTCTTTACGGCGGGACTCTCGCTGACCGGCTCGATCGCAAGAAGCTGGCCTTGTGGTGCGAGGTCGCGCTCGGTGCCATCACGCTGCTGCTGACACTCAACGCGTTGCTGCGCCACCCCTTCCTGTGGTTCCTCTATGTCGCTGCCGCCCTGATCATCTCAATTACTGTCCTCCAGCGTCCATCTCTTGACTCTGCGGTACCAAGGATCGTCAGCGACGATCAGTTCAGCGCGGCATCCGCGCTGCTGTCAATAGCCTCCAATTACAGCAATATCCTGGGACCAGCGTTAAGCGGGCTGCTTGTCGCGGGTCCTGGCGCAAGATATGCCTACGGGCTGGATACGCTCTCGTACCTCCTTTCCCTCCTGCTGCTCGCCAGGCTTCGCTCGCTGCCCCGCATGCAGGCGGAAGAAGAGGATGAACCCTCGCCGACACTGGCCAGCATATGGCAGGGCCTTTGCTACGCCGTCGGCCGCCGCGACCTGCTGGGCTCTTATCTCGTGGACCTGTCCGCCATGATATTCGCCTACCCAGTCGCCCTCTTTCCGTTTGTCGCCGCCGAGTTGCATGCCCAGTGGGCGCAGGGACTTCTCTTCTCCGCCGAAGCCGTGGGCGCCCTCCTGCTGTCCGCCACGAGCGCGTGGACCGCCAAGGTTCGCCGGCAAGGGCGCGCGATCGCCCTGGCCGGAGCCGCGTGGGGGGCTAGCATTATGGGGTTCGGATTGTCAGGGAATATTGCGCTCGCGCTATTCTTCCTCGTCCTGGCGGGCGGAGCGGACACACTCAGCGGCATATTCCGCGACACGATGTGGAACAAGTCAATTCCCGATTCCGTGCGAGGCCGGATGGCTGGCGTCGAGGTGCTGTCCTACGGTACGGGACCGGTTCTCGGGCAGATCAGGGGCGGAGCAGTGGCGCAGGGATTCGGCGTGCCAGTTTCGCTGTGGTCGGGCGGTGCGGCCTGCATCGTCGCGATTGGCCTGACATGCGTGTCGCTGCCGCAGCTCCTGTCCTACGACGCGCGATCCCCGCGGAAACCTGAGAACAGTGCCGCCGAGGTCAGCGTGAAGACCGCTCCTCCTCCAGATGACTGAAATAAAAATGGAGAGCCTGAACCGCTCAGTGGTGTCCACGATGGCGTGCATTGACGAGGCCCTAAGTAGGTGACGTACATGGCCCCTGCGCTCAGTTCACTCCGCACGGACCAGGTCCTGAAAATGGTCGCGGATCATGTGGCCGGCTACGCGGCTCCCTTTCACCGCAGTGATTGACGACCGGTTGCCAGACGCGATGAGCCGCCGGATGCTCAAGGCAGGCGCCGAGTTGGTGCTTGCCGACCATCTGGAGCCCGTGCCCGATGACGCGAGGCCGTACATGTCAGGCGCGAGCGTAGCCGCCAGGCAGGTCGCAGCGGCCGGAGCGGGCAGGCTGCTGCTGACTCACCTGTGGCCGGGCTCTGACCACGCGGCGGCACTGGCGGCCGCGAGGGCCGAGTACCCCGATGAGGTGGGCATCGCCACTGCCGGCCTGACCTTGGACCTGGGTTAGGCTGCGGCTCAGCGAAATTGGGGCTTCCTGGCGACCGCGCCGATAATGCCGACCTGGGCCGGGTCCGGCTTGACGCGATCGGGCTCTGAGCGCCAGTCTGACACCACGACCATTCCCGGGTCGATCATTTCCAGGCCGTTGAATGCCAGGTCGGTGAATTCCCGCGCGGTCCTGAGCTGGAACGGAACGCCGCCCGCCTGGTAGGTGCGCGTCCAGGCGGCCGAGCCGTCGGGATTGAACTCCGGCGATCCGTGCGAGGCCGCCAGGTAACTGCCGGCCGGCAGCGCGCCGAGCAGCGTGGCCATGATCTCCGCCGGGTTCGCCTCGTCTGGCACGAAGTGCAAGATCCCCATGAGCATGAGCGCGACCGGCTTGCTGAAGTCGATCGTCTCTACGGTGGCCTCGTGCGTCAGGATGCGGTCCGGGGTGCGCAGGTCAGAGTCCACGTAGGCGGTGCGGCCAGGCGGGGTGCTCGTCAGCAGGGCGCGGGCGTGGGCGAGCACGATCGGATCGTTGTCCACGTAGACGACCCGCGCCTCCGGCGCGATCGACTGCGCGACCTCGTGGACGTTGCTGACGCTCGGCAGCCCGGTGCCGATGTCGAGGAACTGCCTGATGCCCGCCTCTGCCACCAGGTACCGCACCGCCCGGCCCAGGAAGGCGCGGTTCTCGCGGGCCGCGATGCGGCCGGTCGGAACGGCCTGCAGCGCCTTCTCGGCCGTTTCCCGGTCGATAGCGAAATGGTCCTTGCCGCCGAGCAGGTAGTCATACATCCGGGCGGCATGCGCCTTCGAGGTGTCGATCGTCGCGTCCACTAAGTCCTGGCTCCCACGATGACGAACGGAAGGACACGGCGGCGCGCGTCCTGGATGGGGACGAGCCTAGCGGTCCCGGCAGGAACCTTGACGGGCCGGGACATCGGCGTAGGATCACAACTAATAGGAAACTTTCCTATTAGTTATATCACCTCCTGACCCCGGAGGGAAGCATGAGGTCACCCCGCCCACTAGCCCACTTGCTCGCCGGCTCCGCAGCCGTGGTACTGGCTGGCGCGTTCGCGCTGGCGGCCGGCGTTATGCCGGCTTCGGCCGCCACGAACCTGCTGGCCAACCCTGGCTTCGAGACCGGCACCCTGTCCGGCTGGACTTGCTCCAGCCTCGACAGCGTGACGGCCAGCCCCGTCCATTCCGGATCGCACTCCCTGCAGGGCGCTGCCAGCAACTCCGATGACGCACAGTGCACGCAGACCGTCAGCGTGCAGCCGAGTTCGTCCTACACGCTGTCCGGCTGGGTCGAAGGCAGCTACGTCTTCATCGGCGACTCGGGCACCGGCGCCACCGATACCGACAACTGGACGCCGTCCGCGACGGCCTGGCAGCAGCTGACGACCACCTTCACCACCGGTGCATCGACGACCAGCGTCACCATTTACGTCCACGGCTGGTATGCCGAGGGCACCTATTTCGCCGACGACCTGTCGCTGAGCGGAGCGGCCGGCTCCGGCGGCGGCGGAGGCGGCACGACGGTGCCGAGCGCCCCGACCGGGCTGAGGTCCACCGGGACGACGTCGTCGTCGGTGTCGCTGTCGTGGACCGCCCCGGCCGGCACCGTGACCGGCTATAACGTGTACGAGAACGGCACGAAGGCGCTCTCGGTCACCGCGACCTCGGCGACCGTGACCGGCCTGGCCGCCTCGACAACGTTCAGTTTCGCGGTCACCGCCACGAACAGCGCGGGCGAGTCAGCCAAGTCGGGCTCAGTCTCGGCGACAACGTCGGCCGGCGGTACTTCGCCTCCTCCGGCCGGCGGCTTCGCGGTCGCGCCCTATGTCGACATGACCAATAACCAGGAGCCGATGCTCAACTCGGCCGCCACCTCGGCCGGGCTGAAGGCCTTCACCACGGCGTTCGTGATCGGCAGCGGCTGCACGCCGATCTGGGGCGACACCCTGCCAGTGACCAATGACCCCACTGTCACGAGCGAGATCTCCACGGCCGAGGCCGACGGCGCCCAGCCGATCGTCTCCTTCGGCGGCGCCTCGGGCATCGAACTGGCCCAGTCCTGCACCAACCTGACCTCGCTGACGGCCGCCTATCAGTCGGTCATCAACACCCTGCACGTCACGCACATCGACTTCGACATCGAGGGAGCGGCCATCGCCGACACGGCGGACAACGCCACCCGGTTCCAGGCCATCAAGGCGCTGGAAGCGGCCAACCCGAGCCTCGTCGTCTCGGTCACCATCCCCGTCCTGCCGACCGGCCCGGTCGCCTCAGGGGACGCGTTCTTGCAGCAGGCGCAGTCCGTCGGCGCCCGGATCGACATCATCAACATCATGACCATGGACTACGGCGCGAGCTTCGACACGGCAGGAGCGGACATGGGCTCCTACGCGATCGAGGCAGCGCAGGACACCCTGTCCTTCGCCAAGACCGTGTTCCCCTCGATGACGTTCGCCAACATCGGAGTGACCCCGATGATCGGCATCAACGACGACTCGTCCGAGGATTTCACCGAGGCCGACGCCCGGTCCCTGGTCAGCTTCGCCGAGACGAACCACCTCGGCCGGCTGTCCTTCTGGTCCGAAGACCGTGACCAGCCGTGCGCCGGCAGCGCCACCACGCTGTCGCAGTGCTCGGAAATCAGCCAGGCCTCACTCGATTTCACCCGCATCTTCACAGGTTTCACTGGCTGAGCCCGCACGCTGGCCGGCCTAGAAGGAAAGACCGCGCCCAGGACAATTAGTTCACTCTCTCAGGGTGAAAAATTGTCCTGGGCGCTGGCGTGACCTTCTGGGTCAACCTTGATGGCCGATGTCTGCCAGCGAGCACCCCGGCTCCAGGACTTTACGCAAAGTGGCCTAATTGTCAGCGTCACCGGCATCACCCTCCCTACACTGACCTCCGTGGGAGAGCTGCGATCGGATTCGTCACGATCCGCGCGCCATGGGCGAACTGACGCCAGCCCGGTCTTCACCGACCCGTCGGGGCAGCGCAGGCGGCTGATGCGGCTGGCTGGCGCCGGCGGAAGCGTCGTCCTCGTGGGTGCGCTTGTGCTGGTCGGCATCGGGCTGACGGGCGGACCCGATACTCCGTTCAGCGTGTTCAGCGCGCCGCATAGGCACAGTCAAGAGCACCGGAGCCGGAGTTCCCGCCACGGCACCGCGGGCCGGCAACGGCCGGGCTCGGCTGTTCCCTCGTCCAGCCCGGATCCCCCGGCCAGTCCTCAGCCATCCCCCTCGGCGTCGCCGTCAAGCCCGGCGGCTGGCCCGTCGCCGACGACCAGTCCGGGTACATCACCTGCCCCGACCAACAAGGCTGGCAAGACGCCACCTGGCCGCAGCCACTCCGCGCACCCGCACCCGTCACCCCATGGGCAGTAAGCAGGCCGCCCGTCCCGCCAGCCACCGCGTGACGCGCACGCCGCACGGCCACTGGGCATTTGTCGCCCTCGTCCTGCTGGTCTTCGCGGCAGCGCTCGTTGTCGAGGGCTATACCCACGGTGTTGTCGGCGAGTCCCCGCAGACAGCCAACCTCGCGGGCTCGCACGGGGCCTCCGGGCCGCGTTTTCGCGGCGCCCATTATCAACGCGACAGGCAGACGCCTGTTCTCCTACTCCATCCCGGGCCGGACGGTGGCGCTGACCTTCGACGACGGCCCCGACCCCACCTGGACGCCGAAGATACTCGCCATCTTGCGGCGCGAGCACGTTCCGGCCACGTTCTTCGTCGTGGGCGCCCACGTCGCCAGCTACCCGGCGATCATCCGCGCCGAAATTCGGGCCGGGGACGAAGTCGGCTCGCACACCTACACGCACGCGAACCTGGCGTCGGCGGCTTGGCGGCTGCCGCTCGAACTCACCCTCACCCAGAACGCGCTATCCGGCGCGGCAGGCATCAGGACACGGCTGCTGAGACCGCCGTACTCCAGCGAAACGACGGCGCTCACCGTCGCGGACTGGGGGGCCTACCAGCGCGCGGCGAAGTTCGGTTACCTGATCGTGCTCGCCACCGTCGACACGCAGGACTGGGCAAGGCCGGGGGTCTCGAAGATCGTCGCGAACGCACTTCGCTGGCCGGCCGGCACGCACGGCGCGATCATCATGATGCACGACTCGGGAGGCAACCGCGGTGAGACCGTTCGCGCGCTTCCAGAGATAATCGACGCGCTCAGGGCGCGTGGCTACCGGTTCGCCACGGTCACGGACGCCGCGCACCTGCCTGCGGCCGACGTGCCGGCGACCACCGCACAGCGCATCGTGGGCAGGGCACTTGTTCTCAGCCAGCAGGCGGCGGATCACGCTGTCGCGGTGCTGGCGGTCTGCCTGGTAGGCGCCAGCGTCCTGCTGATCCTGCGGATCCTGGCGCTCATGTTGTTCGCCCTTCGGCACCGGCGTTCCGAGAGCGTCCCAGCGCGCAGGCGCCGCCAGCTGGCACCGCCTGGTATTTCTGTCGTCGTTCCCGCTTACAACGAGTCGGCCGGGATCGCCGCCACCGTCCGCTCGATGGTGCGGAGCAACTACCCTGGCGATCTTGAGGTCATCGTCGTCGACGATGGCTCGACCGACGACACGGCTGCGATCGTGCGCGGCCTGCGGCTGCCCGGCGTCCACGTGATAAGCCAGCGCAACGCGGGAAAGCCGGCCGCACTCAACCGGGGCATCGCCGAAGCCTGGTTTGACATCCTGGTTCTCGTGGACGGCGATACGATCTTCGCTCCCGACGCGCTGAGCCGCCTTGCCTTCCGCATGATGGATCCTGACGTCGGAGCGGTGAGCGGCAACACCAAGGTGGCCAACAGGCGCGGGCTGCTCGGGCGGTGGCAGCACCTTGAGTACGTGATGGGCTTCAACCTCGAACGGCGGATGTTCGACCTGCTCGGCACCATTCCGACCGTTCCCGGCGCGATCGGGGCGTTCAGGCGGGCGACTCTGGAGGACGTGGGCGGCGTCAGCGCGAGCACCCTGGCCGAGGACACCGACCTGACCATGGCGATCTGCCGGTCGGGATGGCGTGTCATCTATGAGCCGCGTGCCCTGGCGTGGACGGAGGCGCCGGCTACCCTGCGCCAGCTCTGGCGGCAGCGGTACCGGTGGTGTTACGGAACCATGCAGTCCATGTGGAAGCACAGGCGGTCGGTGGTCGAGCGCGGACCTTCTGGCCGTTTCGGCCGACGATGCCTTATCTACCTGACGTTCTACCAGATCTTGCTCCCGCTCATCGCACCGGTCGTCGACCTGGCGGCGATCTACGGCCTGATCTTCCTCAACCCGGTCAGTGTGGCCGCCTTCTGGCTCGGGTTCAACGGCCTTCAGCTCCTGGCGTGCGGTTACGCGCTCCAGATCGATCGCGAGCGATTGCGGACGCTGTGGGCATTGCCGTTGCAGCAAGTGGTTTACCGGCAGCTGATGTACCTGGTCACCATCCAGTCGGTCATCACGGCGCTGCTTGGCACCCGGCACCGCTGGCAGGCCATTAGCAGGACCGGGATCTTCGGCAGCAGCACCGGCGAACGCCGCGCATCTCCCGCGGGCGACAGCATAGCCAGCGCTTCGAGCGCACCTTGAGTCCAGGACCTGAGCGTCAGGGCGAGTGTCCGGTCGCGGCGGCGCGCAAGTCGGTTCTCAGGCTGCTCACCACAGAGGCGACGTCGATGCTGTCGCCCTGACTGGCCCGGGAGAGCGCTTTCCAGACCTGGCTTTGCAGCAGGGTGGTCAACTCGGTGTTGACCAAGGCTGCTACCGCTCCGGTTGCCACAGCGATCACAAATGTGAGCACGCTCGCCATGACGGCTGGTGGCTCTCGCCGCGACTTTCGGCCGGGTTCCTTTGCTCACCCCCGCAAGCGGGCCAGGCGACCACGGAGACTTGTCGCTGTACGGAGCGTTTTCCGCACATAGAGCGGCAAAGACTCCGTACTGCGAGAAGTCTCCGCGGTAACGACGGACAACGCTCCGCGATCATGCCGCAAACGACGGAGAACGCTCCGCGATCACGCTCCGGCGCGGGAACGCTCCGCGATCATGCCGCAGAATGAGTCATGCGACAGTCTCCAGGACAGCAGCCATGTTCCGTGATCATGTTCGCGGGCATGATCACGGAAGATCGCCCAGGTCAGGACAGCGGCGATGTTCCGTAGTAATCATGCCCGGGACCTTGATCACGGAACATCGCACCTGCCGTCCCCGCACTGACAGCACCCCGGACTGAGAACTCTCCGCCGCGATGCCGAAAAGGCTTCCCGATCCTAATCACGAGCCACCCGACAGCCTCAGAGCAGGTGCGAGTTCCGTAGTAATGACATGTGATCACGTTCCGGCGCCCGGATCCCGGCAGCCGGGGCAGTGAGCGGGGTAGAGCAGGATGGCTGCTGGTAGAGGCGTCGAAGGAGTCGAGATGCTGGTTGCCCGGTTGCATGGTGCGGGGGATCTCCGGCTTGCGGATGAGCCCTTGCCGTTGGCAGAGCCGGACCTGAGCCTGGTGCGCGTTACCGCAGTGGGCATCTGCGGATCTGACTTGCACTGGTGGGCTGAAGCCGGGATTGGGGACGCGGTCCTGCGACGGCCTCTCGTGCCGGGGCACGAGGCCGCCGGGGTCATTGACCAGGGTCCGCGCCGAGGCGAGCGGGTTGCCATTGACCCTGCTATCGCCTGCGGCATTTGCCGGCAGTGCCGCAGCGGCTACCGGAATCTGTGCGTGAACATCAGGTTCGCCGGTCACGGATCAGTCGACGGGGCGATGCGCGGGTACCTGGCCTGGCCGTCGCACCTGCTGCATCGGCTGCCTGACTCGGTCACCGACTGCGGCGGCGCTTTGCTCGAGCCGCTGGGCGTGGCGATCCATGCTGCCGATCTCGGCCATCTGCGACTCGCCGGATCGGCGGCTGTGGTGGGCTGCGGGCCGATCGGCCTGCTGCTGGTCCAGGTGCTGCTGGCTGCCGGAGCGGATTCGGTGGTCGCCTTCGACCCGCTGCCGCACAGGCTGCGGGCTGCGAGCAGGTTCGGTGCGCAGGCAGCGACGGATCCGGCCGGCGCCCCCGACCCGGACGAGTTCCTCGAGCTAACCCGTGGCGGGGTGGACGTGGTGTTCGAGATGGCGGGCACCGAGAGCGCTGTTGAGCTTGCGATCTCGGCGGTCCGCCCAGGCGGCAGGGTCGTGCTCGGCGGCATCCCGGGCAATGACCGGATCAGCTTCGGGGCTTCGGCGGCCCGCCGGAAGGGACTGACCATCGCGATGGTCAGGCGAATGAACGATACTTACCCCAGGGCGATCAGCCTCGCCTCATCCGGCAAGATCGACCTGGCGATCGTCAGCCACCGATTCTCGCTGGCAAATGCCAGGGATGCGTTCGAGGCCGCCGCCGGCCGCGGTGGCCTCAAAGTGCTAGTCGAGATGGCGGACCAGCCGGCCAGCCGGCTCTCGTCACGAAAATAGGATTTACGAAATGTCGATTCGCGGACATGTCCGGTTACTAGCGCTCACCACCGTTGCCTGCTCGATGCTGCTGGCCGCCTGTTCGCCAAGCGGTCAGTTATCGCCGAACGGGGCAAAAGGAACCCGCGTCAGCGGGGGGACGGCCGTGATCGCGCTCACCCCTACCGACAGCCAGTTCAATTTCATCTTCCCGCTGCTTAACTTCAGCAACGACACCTTTGCCAATGTCGCCTACTCCCAATATCTCATGTGGCGGCCGCTGTACTGGTTCGGCAGCCCTGGGCACGTGGGGGTGAACGACAAGGAAAGCCTGGCCGATCCCGTCACGGTCACCACGGCCGGCGGAAAGACCATAGCCACGATTGCGCTCCGGACTTACCGCTGGTCGGACGGCACGCCCGTCACCAGCCGTGACGTTCAGTTCTGGATCAACCTGCTTCGGGCCGGCAAGGCCAGTTTCTGGGGCTACAGACCAGGGGAGTTCCCGGACAACCTCATATCGTTCAAGACCCTCAGCGCCAGCCGGTTCTCGCTCACCTTCGACCACCGCTACTCGGCGCAGTGGCTCTACAACCAGCTTGGCCTGATCATCCCGCTCCCTCAGCACGCCTGGGACAGGGAGTCCGCGGGCGGTCCGGTCGGAGACTACGACATGACTCCCGCCGGAGCCAAGGCGGTTGACGACTTCCTGCTGGCACAGAACAAGGCCCTGTCCGCCTATGCCACGAACCCGCTCTGGCAGGTCGTCGACGGCCCGTGGAAGCTGGCCAGCTACGCGCCCGCGACCGGCAACGCCAGCTACGTACGCAACCCGCGGTACTCCGGGCCGGCCACGGGCTCGCTGCACGCGGTCCGGATCGTGAGCTACACCAGCGATGCGGCCGAATTCAATCAACTGCTGTCAGGCGGCGTGGACTACGGCTACGTGCCGTACAACGACGCGGCGCAGGCACAGCGGGTCAGCGGGGACGGCTATACCGTGCAGGCGTGGCCTTCCTGGGGCATCGACTACGTCTTCCTGAACTTCGCCGCGCCGCAGGCCGGTGCGATAATCCGGCAGCTCTACGTCCGCCAGGCGATGCAGCACCTGATCAACCAGGCCGGGTACATCAGCTCGTTCATGCATGGCTACGCCTACCCAACCTACGGCCCGGTGCCGCTCCGGCCTGCCAGCGAGTTCGTGTCACCCAGGCAGACTCGCAACCCGTACCCGTACAACCCGGCGGCCGCGGTCGCTCTGCTGCGGGCGCACGGCTGGCAGGTCGTGACCAACGGCACTGACACCTGCGTGCGGCCGGGCTCCGGTACGGGCCGGTGCGGTGCTGGCATCGCCTCCGGTGCCAGGCTGTCGTTCTCCTTCCAGTACGCGACCGGCACGCAAGTAGACGCCGAGGAGGTTGCCTCCCTCCAGTCGTCGTTCGGGCGGGCGGGCATCAACCTGGCACTGAGCGGCGCGCCGTTCTCGACGGTGGCCCAGAGCATGACGCCCGGTTGCGTGAAGCCGAACTGCTGGCAGCTCGCCTACGTCGGCGAAAGCTGGCTGTTCGATCCCGGCTACAACGAGCCCGACGGAGCTATTCTCTTCGGCTCGAACGGGCCGTCCAATCTCGGCTCGTATTCCGACCCGAAGGCCGATGCCCTCATAAGCGGCCTCGGTTCAGGAGGAATCCCAGCGCTCTACGCTTACCAGGACTATGTCGCCAAGCAGCTTCCCGGGCTGTGGATGCCGCAGACCGACACCCAGATCTCCGCGGTGACCGACAAGCTCCAGGGCGTCTTCCCGCAGGACCCGCTTGACAATATTTACCCCGAAGATTGGTACTTCATTAAATAGTTTGAAATAAATCCCACGGGCACCATGTGCCAGGCAGGCGGCTCCGGTACCGGCTCGGTCACCGGCGTCGCAGCC
The DNA here is from genome assembly GCA_963720575.1 of uncultured Actinomycetota bacterium. Taxonomy (GTDB): domain Bacteria; phylum Actinomycetota; class Actinomycetes; order Streptosporangiales; family Streptosporangiaceae; genus Chersky-822. Next base: position 5,217,643 of record CAVRGA010000001.1, on the reverse strand, counting down.
GGACGTCGAGTGAGTCGCGCAGGCCGTCACCGATGAAGTTGAACGCCACCACTGTGAGCACGATCAGCAGCCCGGCCGGGTAGATCTCCCACCAGTAGCCGTCGTAGAGGAAGTTGACACCGTTCTGCAGCATGCCGCCCCAGGTCGCGGTGGGCGGCGGCAGGCTGAACCCGAGATAGCTCAGCACCGCGAGGGTCAGGATCGCGTCGGCGACCTGGAACGTCGCGTTGACCGCGATCGTGCCCATGGTGTTCGGCACCAGATGGCGGACGATGATCCGGCCCGACCGGCCGCCCATGACGCGGACCGCCTGGACGTACTCCCTGACCCGCAGGCTGAGCGTCTCCCCGCGCACCAGCCGGGCCGGGCCAAGCCAGGACAGCAGGGCCAGCACGACGATCAGCAGCAGCAGTGTCGGCTTGAATTCCGACGCCAGGTCGATGAACAGGTAGACGACCGGGATGGCCAGGATGATGTCCACAATGCGCATCAGCACCGCATCGACCGCGCCGCCGGCGAAGCCGGAGACGACGCCGTAGAGCACGCCGATCGCGGTCGCGGCCAGCGCGACCGCCAGGCCGACCTCGAGAGAGCTCTGACCGCCGGCCATGAGCCGGCCAAGTACGTCGTAACCCAGGTCGTCGGTGCCCAGCGGGTGCCTGGCGGCTGGCGGCTTGTTCACCAGCAGCAGGTTGGTGTTGACCTGGTTGGTGTGCCAGAACAGCGGGCCTAAGAAACAGAACAGCGCGATGACCGCGATCATGATGAGCCCCGCCAGGGCGATCTTGTTCTGGGCGAACGCGCGCAGGATCATCCGCCAGGCGGTGGCGTCAGTCATAGCGCACACGCGGGTCGAGGATGGCGTAGGCGACGTCAGCGAGCAGGTTGCCGATCACGGCTGCCAGCCCCACCAGCACGGTGACGCCGAACACCACGGGATAGTCGCCGCTCGTGGCGGCATTGAAGTACGCGAGGCCGATCCCGGGAAAGTTGAATAGCTGCTCGACGATCAGCCCGAACGTGAGGATGCCCGGCATTGAGATGCCCACCAGCGTGACCACCGGGATGAGCGAGTTACGCAGCAGGTGCCTGAACAGGATCGCGGACGGGCCGAGCCCCTGGGCCCGGGCGGTCCTGATGTAGTCCTGAGCCAGGTTCTCGATCGCCGACGACCGCATGTAACGGCTGAATAACGCGACGGTGACCAGAGTCAAGGTGGCGACCGGAAGCACGAGACCCGCAGGGTCGGACAGCACCCCGGTGATCGTCTGCGCCTGCGGCGCCTCGGCCGGAAGGAACCCGAGATTTACCGCGAAGACGGCGATCAGTAACAGCCCAAGCAAGTACGAGGGTGTCGAGTAAAGGACGAAAGCCGCGCCGGTCGCGGCATAGTCGACCAGCTTGTCGCGCCTGACCGCCTGCAGAATGCCGACCGGTATGGCGATGAGAAGCGCCAGCACCAGCGACACGCCGACCAGCAGCGTGTCGTTGGGCAGATCGTGCGCCACGATCGCGTCCACGCTCATGTTCTGCTTGAACGAGTACCCGAGGTTGCCGCGGATGAGCTGGCCAAGGAAGGAGAGAATCTGCAGCGGCAGTGGTCGGTTGAGGCCGTTCTGGCGATCAAAGACGGCGACCTGCCGCTGTGTAGCCCGGGGCCCGATGATCGCCCGCGCGATGTTCCCAGGCAAAAGGTGCCGGAGGAAGAACACGATGATCGTCACCCCGACGATCACGATGACCGCCTGGCTGATCCGCCGGAAAATATAGCTGATCACCTGGTGAGGTACCTCATTGGCGTCGCCACGGCCCGAGTGTAGCTATTCGCTTCCCGGGCTGCTATGAGAGGGCTTCGGTTCGGCGAGACCGATCGTCCCGGCATGGTCCTTACTTCGGACGGCTGGCATGGTCTTGCCTTTTCCTGCCCGGTACTTGATGATCGGCATGAGGTTTCATGGCTGCACAACCCGTAAACGAGCCGGGCTCGCGCGAGGCTGGCAAGCTGACTCCCAGGATCGGGCTTGCCGGGGACTGGGTGATCGGTGCCGCGAACTCCGGCCCGGCCCTGTCGTTATCGGTGACTTTGGCGGCGATCGTCGCGGCGACAGCCTATGGCAGCGGTCCGGTCATTTTGCTGTGCGCCGTGCCGATGCTGATCATCGCGAACGCCTACCGGCGGCTGAACGCGTGGAATGCGAACTGCGGCGCCGCATTCGCCTGGGTCAGCCGGTCGATCAGCCCTTATCTCGGGTGGCTGACCGGCTGGCTGATGATCATGGCCAACCTGATCGGGAACGTGGCCGCCGTCACTGTGCTGGCCCCGTCGGTGCTGGCCGTGGCCGGGCAGAACCAGAACGCCCGGTGGCCCAATATCGTCATCGATACCGTTGCCGGCGTGCTGATGATCGCCATCGCGGTCGTCGGGATCAAGCTGTCCGCGCGGACTCAGATAGTGCTTGCCGTGGTCGAGTACGGGATCGTGATCGCCCTTGCGGTCGCAGCGACCGTGTTCTGGGCAGGGCACTCCGCTGGGTCATATCCGCCCTCGGCCGGGTGGCTGGCGCTGGCCGGGATCGGCGGCAAGGGCAGCCTGTCCGCCGGGTTGTTGTTCGCGGTGTTCATGTTCGTCGGCTGGGACGGATCGGCGAACGTGAACGAGGAGACCCGCCGGCCGGGCGTCAACCCCGGGAGGGCTGTGCTGCTGGCCGTGCTTTTCCTGGGCTTGTTCTACGCGCTGTGCACCATGGGGCTGCAAGGAGCAGTGTCCCCGCACGCGTTGCAGGCCAACGCTGCCGCGCCGCTGGTCTACATCGGGCAGGTGCTCGGCGGGACGTGGTTCGGCCGTGCTGCTGGGCTCGCCGTCGCCCTGTCGGTAATCGCCGGGACGGGCACCGGGTTCGTGGTGCTCGGCCGGATCGGGTTCGGTATGTCGTCGTCCGGCGCGCTGCCCGGCCCGCTGGGCAACTTGTCCCCCCGGTTCGCCACTCCTGTCCTGGCGACCATCGTCCCCGGGGCCTTGTTCTTGGTCGTGACCTGGGTGTACTTGCTTGTCGGGTCGGTCGCGTCGGCGTTAAGCGCACTGGTCGCCGGCACTGGCATCTTGTTCACCTCGTACTACATCCTGACCGGTCTGGCGCTGCTTGCTCACTACCGGCGGCGGGTGTTTTCCAGCCCGGTCACCGCTGTCATGCTCGGACTGCTGCCGCTGGCCGCGGTGGTGTTCCTGGGCTGGATCATCTGGAAGACGATGGCCGCCAATGCCGCTGACGCGAACTGGACCATCGCCGGGATAGTCGTCATCGGGCTCGTCCTGATGGCCGCGGTCAGAATGACTAGCGACGGCGCGCGCTACTTCGCGGCTCAGCGCGAAACGCAGCACGCCTACGCCGGGGAGCGGCACTGAGGCGTGGCCGCCGGATTATCCGGATGACCCCGGATGCCCGGGCGGGCACCATGAGCTGTATGAGTGGTGATGCGACCCGGGTGTTGGTGGCGGCACTGGCCGACGTTGTTATGAGCGATGCGGATCGTGAGAGGTCGGCCCCGGTCGTTGCCCAGCTTGCCAGGCTGGACGGGCGCGGTTGGCTGGGCCTGGATGAGTGGGCCAGGCGGCCGTGCTGGAGCCGGACGCGGTCCCCGCTGGACGACGTGCCTGACTGGGCGCCGGTACTGACGGCCCGGACTTCGGTGGCGGGCCTGGTCGCGGCCTCGATGTGCCGTGACGGGCGCATCCGCGAGGCTGCGGTGCAAGCGCTGGGACATGTCCAGGCACCGTTGGCTGGTGCTGCCCTGGCAGTCAGGATCGCTGACTGGGTTCCTGAGGTTCGCTCGGCCGCTCGGGCTGCGGTGCCGGCGCGGACCGGGGCGGCCGACGCTGCCGCGATCGTCCCGGTCATGCTGGCGCTCAACCCGCGATATCGCGGGCGGGAAGCCGCGGCCAGCTACCTGGCCCGGGTCGCCGGCGGGCCAGCGGCCACCTTGCTGGCACTGGCTGCCGTCAGCGACCGCGCCTGCGTGCTGTGGGCGCTGGAAGCGCTGAAGCAGCGGAGGCTGCTGACGGCTGAAGTGCTGGTGGATCGGGCCATGCATGACCGGGACCCGGTCGTTGCGTTGTGGTGCGCACGATCCCTGGCCGATCCGTCAGGGCAGTTGCCGGCCGAAGGCGGGCTGCGGCTGCTCGCATCGGCCCGGGCGCGGGTTCGCGCCTTCGCTGCCGGGCACCTCAGCGATGACCAGCTGACCCGCCAGCTGCTGCAAGAATCCCTGCTCGACCGCTCGGCCTCGGTCCGGTCCGTCGCCAGGTGGAGGTGGCAGCGACAGTACGCAGACCCCGGACCGGTCTACCGGTCGGCGCTGGCGGGCGCGGACCCGCCCAGCCAGATCGCGGCAGCGCTTTCCGGCCTCGATGAGGACCGCGATGCTAGCCTCCCCGAGGTGGCCGTGCCCTTCCTGGAGCATCAGAGTCCGCGTGTCCGCCGCGCGGCAGCGCAGGCAGTCGGGCATCACGCAGACGCCCGGGCCGTCATTGAATACCTGGTCCCCTTGCTGGGCGACAGCTCGGGCAAGGTAGCCGCAGCGGCGCTGCGCCTCCTGCATGGCTATCCGCTGCCAGCCAGCGTGCTGACCAGTCTCAGCGCCGCTGGCACCCCTCGCTTGCGGCGGATCGCCTTGTCGATCCAGCAGCACTCGGGCACCTGGAGCCGTGTCCACGCCGACCTGGCCGCCATCAACGGCCACGACCGCGACCTCGCCGACGCCGGGCGAGCGGACCTGCTCGCCTGGCTGCGGCACGGGGCAGCGACCAGCTACGGCCAGCCAGACGCCGGCCAGGCTACCGAGATCGCCGCGCTCCTTCGCACCAGCAAGCTCAGCGACAGGCAGCGCCGGGAAATAGCCTTCGTGGCAGGCATCCGAGCACCCGCCACTAGCTGATCATGAGGCAGCTTCCCGCTTGTCCTGCTGCCGGTCGAAGCCGGTCTGGGTTTGCGCTGCGGTGAATCCGGCCGACCGGTAAAGGCGGATGGCTGCGTCGTCGGGATCGGCGAGGATGACCATAGTGCGCCTGCGGTCGGCGGGTGAAGCGTGCTGGGCTGCGTGCCAGAGCAGGGTACTGGCCAGCCCTTGCCGGCGGGCGGCGGAGTGGGTCTCCACGTCCTGGTAGCGGGCGGGGCCCGTCCCGCTGGTGATGATGCCGAGCTGGGCGACCAGCGTGCCGTGGATGAACGCCCCGAACCACGACCCGTGGCCTGCCTCCGTCATCGCGCGCTGGGTGGTAATCCGTCCCCGCAAGAACGCGGATCCAGTTCCAGTGCCGTCCTCGTAGATCGCCGTGCGAAGCCCGGTGGCCTGCTGCCAGTCGTCATCCCCTGACAGTCTGCGGTAAATGGCCTGGACGCTCGGGCGGGCAGGCGCGTGCACCTCGATAGCGGTCAGCACCGCCGACTGCGTCAGGCTGAGTCCGGCGGTGGTCAGTTCCTGCGGGTCCGCCGCCTCTGTGACGTCCACGCCCAGTGCAACGTGGCCGGCGTCGGGGAACTCGGCGCGAACCTGGCGAGCCACTGACCGGCCTGGCCCGGTGCAGGCGGTTCGGGCAGCAGCAGGAAGTTTCCCCACCAGAAAGCTGGATTGTCCGGGCTGCGGATGACCAGGTAGTCACCGCGATCTTCGATCTGGCTGCCTTCCAGCGCCCTGACCATCAGGTCGGTGCGATAGCCAAGCGACCGGACGTCCACCCGAGCAGCGTACTGCCCGCCAGCACAGCGCCTGCCCCGGGATTGCGGCGGTGAGGTGAGGTTTCTATCGGAGTGCCGGGCGCCGGGCCGCCGGGCACTAAGTTTCCGTGATCAAGGACCGGGTGCGTGATCACGGAACCCTGCACTGGGCAACTGGACGGCGCGGTTATCACGCCTGATCAAGCGGCGGACCTCGGCGTCTCACCAGCACGCTAGTGGCAAGGCAGCTCACTCCAAGGGAATGCGCCCTTAGTGGCAATAATGGAATGCCATAATACGGAATAAACATATCCAGAGATCCCCCGCGCGCAACAGCATCAGCCGTCCGCCGCTCTCGGTAAGTAGCCGCGCCAATTCTGCTCACTGCAGCGCGGTCCTCCCTGATGCTGTTGGCGGGCACTTTCCGCCCTTTCGCGGAGCGTTCTCCGCGCCGGTGCCATGATCGCGGAGCGTTCTCCGTCGTTGCCGGGGAGACTTATCGCATCACGGAGTCTTTACCGTTCTATGTACGGAAAAATCTCCGCACTACGGGAAGTCTCCGCGCCAGAGCCGGAAAGCCTCCGCGCCGGCGCCGGGAACCCGCCCCGCCGGGGGAGGAGTGCCCGCTATAGCCTGCGGAGAGATGAGTTTGGCGGGCATGTTTCGTCTGAGTGTCAGAGGGTGGGATGAGACTGGACTGGCCGGAGTGGCCGGCGGGTGATTGAGGTGGTGCAGGTGAGCGGTGTTCGGGTGCTGGCGGGGACGCGCAAGGGCGCCTTCGTGCTGACGGCGGATGGCAAGCGGGATGACTGGGAGGTGGCCGGGCCGTTTTTCGGCGGCTGGGAGATCTATCACATGACGGGTTCTGCGGCGGATCACAATCGCCTGTACGCGTCGCAGTCCTCGGGCTGGTCGGGTCAGGTGATCCAGCGCTCTGATGACGGCGGCCGCACCTGGGGGCCGGTCGGCAACAAGTTCAGCTACGACGGGACTCCAGGCACGCACCAGTGGTACGACGGGACGCCGCATCCGTGGGAGTTCGCCAGGGTGTGGCACCTGGAGCCGTCGCGCGATGACCCTGATGTCGTCTATGCAGGAGTAGAGGACGCGGGCCTGTTCCGCTCCGCCGACGGCGGGGTCACCTGGGATGAGCTGCCGGGGCTCCGCACCCATGGCTCGGGGCCGTCGTGGCAGCCGGGCGCTGGCGGCATGTGCCTGCACACGATCATCCTCGACCCGGCGCACCGGGACCGGATGTATGCCGCGATCTCGGCGGCGGGAGCGTTCCGGTCCGATGACGCCGGCCAGACGTGGCGGCCGGTGAACCAGGGCCTGCGGTCGGAGGGCATCCCGGACCCGGCGGCCGAGGTCGGGCACTGCGTCCACCGGATCGCGCAGCACCCGGCCCGCCCGGACGTGCTGTTCATGCAGAAGCACTGGGACGTGATGCGCAGCGACGACGCGGGCGAGTCCTGGCGTGAGATCAGCGGGAACCTGCCCAGTGACTTCGGGTTCCCGATCGACGTCCACGCCCATGAGCCGGACACCGTGTACGTGGTGCCGATCACCAGCGACGGCGAGCACTTCCCGCCCGAGGGCAGGCTGCGGGTATACCGGAGCCGGACCGGCGGCGACGAGTGGGAGCCGCTGACCAGCGGGCTGCCGCAGGAGCACTGCTACGTCAACGTGCTGCGGGACGCGATGGCAGTGGACTCGCTCGAGGAGTGCGGCGTGTACTTCGGCACGACCGGCGGCCAGGTGTACGCATCGGCGGACGCAGGGGACTCGTGGGCGCCGATCGTCCGTGATCTGCCGGCTGTGCTGTCGGTCGAGGTGCAGACGCTGCCATGACCGCTGCGACGATCACGGTAGTGCTGCCCGCGCACCTGCGGAAGCTGGCCCTGATCGACGGCGGGGTCGAGCTGGCGGTGGACGGCCGCGTGACCCAGCGGTCGGTCCTGGACGCCCTGGAGTCCCGGTATCCGGTGCTCAAAGGCACGATACGGGACCAGCAGACAGGCAGGCGCCGGGCGTTCGTCCGCTTCTTCGCCTGCCAGGAGGACCTGTCGCACGAAGACCCGGACGACGTGCTCCCCGACACGGTCGCGGCCGGGACTGAGCCGTACCTGGTCGTCGCCGCGATGGCAGGCGGCTAACCGGGCAGGCGCGGAAGGAGCCACCACTCCGAGCCGCTCGCCGAGGCGGCCGACGCGAAAGGAACGGCATCCATGCCTGACGAGCGAGCTAGGCGGCCCTGGCAGCGGCGGAAGCTCGATAGCTGACCCCGCCGGGGCCGGGGGTTCGCCGACCACCCGATCCCGGCCCTTGCGACGGTTTCCCTCGGCAAGGCGGCTCTCCGGTCGGCCGCGACAATGCTCGGCGCTGACCTGAAACCGGACGGCATCCGGGTGGCCACGCTGACCATCGCGGGGCAGATAGCCGCAGGTACCGCCTTTGACCCGGAGCGCATCGCCGAACGCTACTGGGAAGTCGTCCACGCGGACATTCCATGGCAGGCAGAATTCCGGTTTACCGGCGAATAGGCGACATCTTGCGGATGCGGCAGAGGCTGTCGGATGACTCGTGAACTACCCGTGCTCCCTCCGCGAGAGCCGCGCTCAGATGCCGGCGCGCCTGCGCGCCGGGACCGAAATCGCTTTGTGTATCGCCTGCCGATAGACCCGTCTTGGCGACATCCATGGCGCTGGAGCGCCGTCGTTGTGACATTGACGGGCCAGCGGCAGCCTGCCCCGGGAGTTGTCAGCCGCGGGGGCGGCAGGTGCGATGTTCCGTGATCAAGGTCCCGGGCGTGATCACGGAATATTGCTATTGTCCTGACCTGGTCGATCTTCCGTGATCACGGTCTCGATCATGATCACGGAAACCAGCACGGGTCCCGGCGGCTGCCGCGCGGCTCGTGATCAGGATGGATCGGGGAGCCTTTTCGGCATCGTGAGGGAGAGTTGTCGCATCTGGGAGTTTTTTCCGCAAATAGCGCTGGCAACACTCCCTGAAGCGATAAGTCTCCCCGGTAACTCAGGGAAAGTCTCCCCGCTGACCCGCCGGAGCTTGACTTACCAACATCCCGAGTCACCCGACAGCCTCGGCAGGAAGGCTGATTTACCGGGATCGCGCGGCTGCTCGCCGCCGGATGCGACCAGCGCGCCTGTGTCCTGGCCTTTAGGCCGGGCTGGCGACCGTGGCGGGCACTGTCGCGGCAAGGTCTTCCAGCCACCGCTGCGTTGCGCGACGCAGGGAAGGCCCGAGCACCGCGCGCCCGGCCGCGGGCAGTGGCCCGGCCTGCGTCTCCTTGCTGAGCACTCGGGTACCTTCCGGGGTCTGGGTGAGAGTGAAAGCGTGATCGACGTGCAGGCCGCCGCTGGCCGCTGTGTAGCGGAACACCCGTCCGGGCACGGACTCGGAGACCACGCTGTGCAGGGCGACCGGGTGAGCCTTCCAGTCGAAGGCGGCGCCTGCGGGAAGCGGCCCGGCCGCCGAGTTGCGCACCCACCGGCACGCGGCATACCACTGCGGCCAGCGCGATGTGTCGGCCAGCAGCTCCCAGACTGCCTGCGCGGGCGCGGCGATGGTGATCTCGTTGAGCGCGGTGACGGGTGCCGGGCGCGGTCGCAGCAGGCGGCCGGAAATTCGCCGCAGCACCGGCCGGGGCGTCACACGCCCCGCCTGGGCCGCTACCGAGTTCGCGAGTCCGACGACCTTGACGACGCGGTGACCATCCAGCATGCGGACGGCGGCGTCGGCGACGCGGGCGGCGCTGTCGTGGCGCCGGTAGATGGCCGAGGTCGCCGCTTCCGGCCGGCCCATCGCGCTGAGGAAGGCCGTGCCGGTGGGACCTGGGCAGATCGTCGCCACTCGCACGCCTGTGCCCCGCACTTCCTCGGCGACGGCCTCGCTGTAGGACAGCACGAATGCCTTGGAAGCGCCGTAGGTGGCCTGCCCCGGGGCTGGCTGGAACGCGATCGAGGACGCGATGTTGAGCACGAATCCGCGTCGGCGCTCGAGCATGCCGGGCAGCACGGCGCGGGCGAGCCCTACCAGCGCGGTGCAGTTGACAGCGATGACGCCGGTCTCGGCCCGGGGGTCGAGACCGGCGTGGGGTCCGTACGTGGCGAAACCGGCATTGTTGGCCAAAAGGTCAACGGGGCGATCGCCGATGGCAGCGACGACCGTTTCCACGCCAGCCGGATCGGCGAGATCAGCCGCCACGAACTCGGCCGGCGGCGCCGCCGGGTCGAGGGAGTCCGCGACCTGGCGCAGACGTGCGGCGTCGCGGCCGGTGAGCAGCAGGCGTGCCCCGCGGGCAGCGAGCCGCCTGGCGATTTCCGCACCGATGCCGGAGGAAGCACCGGTCACGACGGTCAGATTCGTTAGCTGGTACACCACGCTGTGCTCCTCTCAGGACCGCGGGCGGCGCCGCGACCCCGCCAGTCGCGCCGGCCGGGGCCTGGGCTCTCCCGCCATCGACGACCTTGAGCAAACCTCAAAGCCTTCTCAGTCGTATGCCCACTCCGACGACCTCGAACATCGGAGCAGCGGCTACGGGAGGGCCGGTGCCTGCCCCGGCGCCGTGGCCGGGGCAGGCCGCATCGGCTCGCGCGTGCTGTGCCGCGACGTGTTGCTATCGCCGGATGGCGTTCAGGCCGAGGATCGCCCGTTCGACCTGGCGTGCCGCATTCTCCTGCCCGGCCGCGTTGGGGTGCACGAGGGCGGGCCTGCCCTGGGTGTCGAGAAGGCCTTCGACCCACTTGTCCGCGTCGCAGACGCTGTGGCCGCGGCCGGAGTTGTAGATGTTGACGAAGGTGTCGCCGTTGCGGATCGTCGCTTCCTCGATCACGCTGTTGAGGCGCTCGAGCACGCTGGCGCGCAGCCAGTTCAGATCACCGTGGGTGATGGTGCCGAACTGCATCTGGGCCTCCTGCGTGACGCCGAACGTGCACTTGCTGGCGTCGTCCGGGATGATGAACGGGTAGCCGACCGTGATGATCCGGGCGGCCGGCGCCGCCGCGTGGATGGCGGCGAGCATGTCGTCGTAGTCGGCGGCCAGGTCACGGAACCGCGCCCCGAACGGCTCATCGCCCATCGTGTCCCGGTCGAAGAAGTTCTTGCACGGCGTTCCTCGGTTGCCGGTCAGTGCCCCGAGGGCGAGGCAGGTCTGCAGGATCTCGCCGAAACCCAGGGTGTTGCCGCCGATTCCCACGGTGACCAGCCTCGTGTTCAGGTTAACTGCCCTGAGCTGTATCGGGACCTGCGGGAACGGGAAGTCCGGGTCAGTTGAGATCGGCGGGATCTCGTGGCCGATCGGGAATTGCCCGACCGAGGTGATGTTGTCTATCGTGGCGTTGCCGCAGCTGACGTTTTTCAGGCTGACCAGCGGGCCGAGATCGCGGGCGATGATCTCCGGATAAGAGTCGGTCGTGCGCACGCAGCCGTCGCGCGGATGCTCGAATTCCTCGCCGGCCGCCGCGATGGCGCCGGCCGTGTAGGAATCGCCGAGCGCCACCCAGGCCAGGCCGGACTGCCGCGGCCCGGCTCCGTGCACGCCCGCCGCGAGCGCGGGAACGGACGAGGCGGACGCTAATACGGCGACCGCGGCAAGAGCCGCTAACCGGAAAGTACGGCGTGTCATTTGAACCTCCTGCTGATTGCGCATTTGTTCTCCTCGCGCTGACGCTTGCAGGCAAAAGCGCGACGCCCGGATCGTAACTCCATGCGCGTTGACGAAACGAAGGCAAGCAACATCTCCCCGTTCACGCCCCATAACTGGAGCGGCAATTCGCTCCAATATCATTGCAACGGTGGTAAATCATCGCCTATAAAATGTCAGCTGCCTCGGCCAGCATGCGCGCCAGCTTGGCCGGCCGGGTGAACATCGGCCAGTGGCCCGAGTCGATATCGGCGTAGTCCACCTGGCGGGCTCTGGAAAGCTCTGGCAGCTTCCCCCCGTCGATCCACTCCCTGGCCTGGGCGGGGGAGAACTCGGGGCAGATCAGCGTGACCGGGACGGCCAGCCGCCGCTCGTCTCGCAGCCGGACGATCCCCTTCGCCACGGCTTCGGGCACCGGGATGGCGGCGCCCGCGATGCGGCGACGCTGCGCGGGGTCAAGATCAGCGGAATCCGGGCCCTCGAATGGCTCCCACCCGGGGAACGGCATGGCGCCGTCTGCCAGCTCGAAGAAGTCCGCGTACGTGTCGCCGTCACCGGCCGAGAAGCCCCCGATCATCGCGACGCGCGCCACCTTGGCCGGCCGGGCATCGGCTGCCATCCAGGCGAGCGTGCAGGCCGCCGAATGACCGACGACCATCACGCTGCCGGCCGCGGCGTCGATTGCCGCTACCACCGCCGCGTGCTGGTCGGCGAGCGTCGCAGAGGCCGGCGGTGCTCCCTGGCCAGGCAGCCAGACCGGCACCGCCTGATGGCCCAGCGCCGCCAGGTGCGGGACGACCGCGTCCCAGGCGGACCCGTCGAGCCACAGGCCGGCGACGAGGAGGAAATCCATGTGATCACTGCTCCGTCCCTTGGTGCGTGCAGATTTGCCGGTCGGGCAGGCGGCCCGCTGTGATCATCATCACCCTGGGGCCGGCTACGCGTCCGGGTCCGACCATAGAGGCAATTCCGGACGATCGGCTTCCGGTTACTGCCTGATCGGTGTTGTGACGGATTCATGAGCACCGCCAGGGAATTGGGGGCACCATCCCCGCATGGCCGGCCTAGAAGGAGCAGTCGCACTCAGGGCAATTCGTTCAAAGCAAATAAGGGTGAAAATTTGTCCGGGTGACTGCGGTGGCTTCCTGGCTGATCCGGCCGGCGGTCGAGACCGAACCAGTGCAAGATGCACTAACGATCCGCTGCACCCGGGTGTTGATCAAGTGTTAACCGCGTGTTAGCGCGGCTGCCAATCATGACCTTATGGCAAGCCAAACCGGCACTATTTCCCTCTTTTGGGTGCCCGGGGCGTCGGCGAATACTGCCTGCTGGACAGCGGATCTGGAGTGGCTGTGAATCGTGCACGGGTAATGGGCGGGCTGCGCAGGCATGGCTGGGCTATCCCCCTGGCGGCCATGATGGTGGCCGGGGTGCTGGTCGCGGCGCTGGTGACACCGCCCGGGGGCAGCGGTCACAGTGCCCCCGTGCGGTCGGGCGCGTTAGCTCCCGGGTGTCAAGTCGGAGCGGACCGCGAACACCCGGGTGTACCGGATGTCGAACGGCGAACTGCAGGCGGACATCTCGGCCGGCCCGGTGAACTACCGCGACCCGGCGGGCCGCTGGCGGCCGATCAGCACCACGGTGGGGCGGGTCAGCAAGCCGGGCTACCCCTACGGCAACGCGTCCAACAGCTTCCGCAGCTACTTCGGCACCGCCGCGAGCCGGATGGTCAGGTTTGAGGTCCCCGGCGGTGGCTGGCTTGAGATGGGCCTGAACGGAGCGCACGCCGGTCGGCCGCGAGTCGCCGGGAACACCGTCAGCTATCCGCGGGCGGAGCCCGGGGCGGGCGTGTCGTACCAGGTGACGCCCGACGCGCTGCAGGAGAGCATCACGCTGTCGTCGGCGGCTGCCCCCGCCTCGTACGCGTACACGATCAAGCTCGGCGGCGGGCTGGTCCCGTGGCAGCGGAGCAACGGCCAGATCGCGCTGTCCCGGGCGGGGGCAGGTGGCCCGCCGGCGCTGATCTTGCCGGCCCCCTTCATGACCAGCGCCGCCAGCGCCGCCTGGTCGCCGTACGGGAAGGTGTGGACCACCCGGGTGTCCCAGCGGATGTCGTGGGACGCAGCCGCGCACACGCTGCGGCTGACGATTACACCGGACGCGGCGTGGCTGCGGCAGCCGGGCCGGGTGTTCCCTGTGGTCATCGACCCGACCATCGAGATCGCGCCGACCCCGACGGATGCGCAGAACGTGATGGTCGAGTCGGACACCCCGACGACGAACTATGACGGCAGCTACCGGCTGTCGGTGGGCACGGGTTCGTCCTCGGACACGCGGTCGCTGCTTTCTTTCCCGCTGACCGGGATCCCGTCAGGGACTTCCATCGACTCGGCGGATCTGCGCCTGTACTACGACCAGTATTTCGGGACCAGCTCGTCCAATGAGACGATCCAGGCCGATCAGGCGACCGGGCCGTGGAATGCCTCGACCGCGACCTGGTCGAATACCTCGGGCCTGGATGGCACCGAGGGCCTGAACGAGATCATCGTCGATGACAACGACGCCGCGCACACGTCCGCCGGCGGCGCCTGGCCGACCACCGCCAGCTCCGCGGCCACCAACGGCGAGTACCGGTATGACCAGGACACGACGGCGGGGGACAAGTTCACCTGGGTGCCGCAGCTGACCGAGAGCGGCAACTGGTTTGTGGCCGATAACTACGTCGCGACCGCGAACGCCGCGGCTAACGCCCCGTTCACCGTGACCTACAACGGCGGATCGCAGGCCTACACCGTCAATCAGCAATCCGGCACCGGGAACCAGTGGGCGGTGCTTGACCAGAAGCCGTTCGTGGCGGGCACAGCCGGCAAGGTGGTGCTTGGCGACGGCCCGGCGTCGGCGACGACCCGGGTGATCGCCGACGCGATGCGCTTCCGGCTATGGGGCACAGCGGTGACCAACACCAACAACGCCAACGTCTGGGACTCGTTCCCCGTACGCAACATCGTCCAGTCGTGGCTCAGCGGATCGAGCCCGAACGACGGCTTCGTGGTCAAGTCCTCGACCGAGGGTACCTTCGGGCTGGGCGGCCCGCGCTATGACGCGTCCCGGTTCGCCTACCAGGGGGAGACCGCGGTCTACCCGCAGCTGGTGATCAACTACGGGCGGCCGAGCGTCACCCTGAACCAGATCACCACCATCCACGCCACCGGCGCCGACCTGTCCTGGACCGCCTACGTCAACCCCAACCCGACCGGGGACCCAGGCGGCAACCTGGCCGGGTACCTGGTCTACCGCAGCGTCTTCCAGTCGTTCACCCCGTCCGCGTCCACGCTGGTGTCGCCGGTCGCGGCCGGGACGACGAGCTACTCCGACACCACCGCGACCCCCACGCCGGCGAGTTCGTCCGATCCGCTCGGCAACGCGTTCTACTACATGGTCGCGGTGAAGACCGCCGACGGGCAGGTCATCCCGGGACCGACCGAGCTGGTCCGGCTGCCCAAGGCCGGGTACACCGTCCAGATCGTCGACGCGTCCGGGGCTACGACGCTGTCCAAGGCGCAGCCAACGACCAGCGAGCAGCATCTGACCGGGCAGCCGTGGCTAGCCGCGGGCGACAACTCCACCACGTTCGGGGTGACCCGGACGGTGGTCAGCTACCCGTCGATGAGCAGCGCAGGGATACCCGCCGGCGCCACCGTCACCGACGCCGAGCTGAAACTCTGGGGCTTTTTCAACAACACCGCGGGCGGCACCTCCGCCACGTACGACGCGCACGCGCTGACGCAGAACTTCGACCCGGCGACGGCGACGTGGAACAGCGCGTCGGCGGGCACTGCCTGGACGACCGCGGGCGGAGCGTTCTCGTCGACCGTCACCGGTTCAGTGTCAGGGCTGACCAACGACCCGAACCGGCAGGAGTGGCCGGTCACCTCCGCCGTGCAGGGCTGGGTGAGCACCCCGGCCAGCGAGCACGGGCTGCTGCTCAAGGAATCGTCAGAGACGACCACGGCCCCGCAGGAACAGGAGCTGTTCCTCGACACCAGCGCGACCGAGCCGGCGCTGCGTCCTGAGCTGGTGGTCACCTACCTGAACACCACGCCCGAGGACACCTACTACGTGCCGGGCCTGCCTGACCACCTGGCGTCGGCGACCAGCTACACCGTCCCGGTCACCGTGACTAACACGACCGGGACCACTCTGAGCGCCGCCAACTGGGTGCTGTCCTACCACTGGACGCTGCCCGACGGCACCGACGTCAGCTCGCCCGCCAACCAGGTGCAGACGGCGCTGACCTCGGACCTGCCGGCCGGGAACACCGTCACGATCAACGCGAGCCTGACGACACCCGATACGTCCGGCACCGGTAACGACCGCACCGCCTACAGCCTCGGCTGGGACCTCTATGACAAGACCACCGGCACGTGGCTGTCGGGCACGAACGCCGGCGTGCCGACGGTCGCGGCGCTGAACCAGCCCGCCTCGGTGGCCCAGCCCGGCTCGGACGAGCTCGGACTGGAGAAGTTCTACCAGTACACCGGCGTCAACACCGGGTCAGGGTCGGCGCTGCTGAACAACGCCGCCAACGGGAACGTGGTGTGGTCCTACAACCCGTTCTCCAACCCATCGCGCGGCTTCGACACGTTCGTCCGGCTGGACTACAACTCGATGGACACCACCGACTCCTCGATGGGGTTCGGCTGGTCGCTGCAGGCCTCGACGCTGATGCGGCTTGGCACGCCGCTGGACTTCCACCCCAACCCGAACCCGACCACGATCACCCTGACCGACGGTGACGGCACCAGCCACTGGTTCACCTGGGACGCGCCGGCGAGCCAGTGGCTGAGCCCGCCGGGGCTGCACTACTTCCTGCAGCAGGTCGGCACGTGCGATCCGTCGGGCAAGACCGAGAACGCCCGGGCGTGGCTGCTCACCCGCCCCGACCGGACTCAGTTCTACTTCGACTGCCAGGGCTACCGCCAACGGCAACGTCGCGACCGGCACCAACCTGACCAACCCGAAGATCATCGACCAGGTCAAGTCGATCACCGATGTGTCGGGGCGGACGATTACCCTCCTGTACACGACGCAGGGGCTGATGGCCCAGATGACCGACGGTGACGGCACGTCCGCGGCGAAGGTGTTCAAGTTCGGCTACGACATGACCCAGGGCAACAAGAACGTCAAGCTGGTGTCGGTCACCGACCCGCGCGGCCACGCCACCAGCCTGGCCTACTACACCGCGCCGCAGGACCCGAAGTTCAAGTGGAGCACCGAGACCATCACCGACCGTCTCGGCGGCACCACGGGCTTCGCCTACACCGAGCCTTCTCCCGGACAGCCGGCCGGCAGCGCGCAGACCGTGGTCACCGACCAGCGCGGCAACAGCTCGACCTAAGCGCTGGACACCACGGGACGCCCCACCAAGGTGACCAACGCCAAGAACCAGGTCACGAACCTGGCGTGGGACAGCGACAACAACGTCATCAGCCTGACCGAGGACAACGGCGCGCAGACCACCTGGACCTATGACCCGAACACCGGCTACCCGCTGACCATGCACGACGCCCAGGCGAATCACGACGGAACCGCGGGCACCGCCTACACCTACCAGACCGGGCTGAACGGCCACATCGCCGACCTGATCAGCCTGCTCACCCCCCAGCAGCGGCTGTGGACGTTCGGCTACGACGCCAACGGCAACCTGACCAAGGTCACCGACCCCGACGGCAACGCCGCCGGCGCCGCGGCCGGGTCGTACACCACCGCGTACGCCTACGACTCCACCGGTGAGCTGACCTCAGCGACCGACGCGAACGGGAACAAGACCAGCTATTCGAACTACGTGCCGACCGGGTACCCGCAGACCATTACCGACCCGCTCGGCAACGCCACCACCTACGGGTACGACTCCCGGGGGAACGTCACCTCAGTCTCCGACCCGTTCGGCGACACGACCAGCTACAGCTACGACGTGTTCGGCCGGCCCGGGCAGATCGTCTCGCCGAAGGACCACAACGCCACCCCGCCCGTCCTCATCACGACTCCGGCGCCGGTTTACGACGGCAACGACAACGTCACCCAGTCGACGTCCCCGACCGGGGCGGTGACGAACTACGCCTACAACGCCAACGACGAGCTGACCAGCCAGCTGGCGCCGCCGGACAGCACGGGCACGACCCAGCCGGATACCACGTACGGCTACGACCCCGCCGGGAACCTCACCTCGGTCACCGACCCGAACGGGAACGTCACCGGCGCCACGCCCGGGTCCTTCACCACCACCTACGCCTACGACGCGATCAACGAACAGACCTCCGTCACCGACGCGAACGGGGACAAGACCCTCTACGGCTACGACTACGTCGGCAACAAGACCAGCGTCACCGACCCGCTGGGCAACCTGACCAAGCAGGCCTACAACCTCAACCACTGGCCCACCGTGGCCACCGACGCCGCGAACAACACCACCAGCAAGACCTACGACCTGGACGGCCTGGTCACCGCCACCACCGACCAGAACATCAACACCACGAAATACACCCTCGACCCCCGCGGCGAGGTCATCCAGGTCATGGTGCCCCACGACACCTCCGGCGGCACCACCACCTACAACACCAGCCAGTACGTCTACGACCAGGCCGGCAACCGCACCCAGGTGCTGACCCCCCAGGCGGTCGCAACCGGCACCTCCCGCACCAGCACGTGCGTGTCGTCCCTGACCTGCCCGTTCACTGACGTCACCCAGTACGACGCCGACAACCGCGTCAGCGCTCAGCGGTCCGCGTACAACCCGGGCGACTCCACCTACAACACCCCGGCCGTCACCAGCTACACCTACAACGCGGCCGGGCGGCTCTCGCAGGTGACCGCGCCGGCTTCGGGCATGCCGGCTTCGGGTGGCCCGAACGTCACCAAGTACAGCTACTTCGACAACAACTGGGTCAAGAACTCCACCGACCCATGGAACATCACCACCAGCTACGACTACGACAACAACGGCCAGCAGACATCCCGGACCATCACCTCGGACGACGGCGCGATGTCGCGGACCATGACCTGGGCCTACTACCCAGGCGGGCAGATGCAGTCGCTGACCGACGCCGGGATTCCGACCGGGCTCGCGGCCGGCATGGTGGACAACTCCGATCTGCAGAACGCCTCGGCCACCCCGAACGCCGCCGCCTGGCCCGCCGCCACCAGCGGATCGGGGTACGCGGGCTACAACTACCAGACGCACGCCGCCGGGTCTGGCACCGACGCCTTCACCTGGAACCTGGACATCCCCCAGGACGGCAACTACACCGTCTACGTCAAGTACCCCGTGATCTCCGGCGCCGCTACCAGCGCCCCGTACAAGGTCTTCTACAACGGCGGGTCCGCCGCGGTGCCGGTGAACCAGACCACCAACACCGGCACCGGCGGCTGGGTCAAGCTGGGCGAGTACGCCTTCACCCAGTCCGGCACCGGGCAGAAGGTGACGCTCACCCAGAGCACCAGCGGCACCGTGGTCGCGGACGCGGTCAGGATCGTCCGGGACAACACCGGGGTCACCAACACCGCCCACCACAACTTCACTTACGCCTACGACGCCACCGGCAACCTCACCGGCATCGCCGACTCCAGCCCCAGCACGGCCATCGCGAGCTACGCGATGACCTACGACCAGGTGAACCGGATCACCCAGGAGCAGGAAAAGGACTCCGCCGGCGCGGTCAGGCACACCACCACCTATGGCTACGACGCCGACTCCAACCTCACCTCGCGCGGGCATGACTCGGCGTCCTCGACCTACACCTACGACCCGCGGAACCTGCTGGCCACCGAAACCGACCAGAACTCCCCGTCCGACCCTCAGCAGAAGACCACGTTCGGCTACAACGCACTCGGGCTGCCCGGCAGCGAGGTCAAGGGCAACGGCAACACCGTCACCTTCAGCTACTTCGCCGACGGGCTGCTGCAGCACCAGCTGGAAACCGATCCGGCCGGCGCGACCGTGGCCGAGCACACCTATACCTACACCCCGGACGGGATGAAGGCTTCTGACGCCGAGAAGCTGATGAACGCCGACGCCCCCGGCGGCCCGGACCTGACGCACGCGCTCCAGTACGCCTACGACCCGCGGGACCGCATCGAGCAGGTCACCACGGACGGGACCGTGACCGAGTCCTACACCCACGACGCCGAAGACAACGTCGTCTCCCAGACGGTCAGCAACACCCCGACGACCTACACCTACGACCGGGACCGGCTGCTGCAGGCCAGCACCAGCGGGTCGCTCGCGGACTACAACTACGACCCGCTGGGCCGGCTGGACACCGTCACCGCGGGCCCGGCGGCCGCCAGCTTGAAAGCAACACCTACGACGGGTTCGACAACATCATCCAGCACCAGCAGCTCAACTCCGCTGGCACCGGGATGGACACCACCGCCTACACCTACGACCCGCTGAACCGGCAGGCCAGCCAGCAGGTCAACGGCGGCGCCACCACCCAGTTCTCCTACCTGGGCACGTCGTCGGAACTGATCAGCGAGTCCGGCGGGACGGTGCCCAAGACCTACACCTACACCCCCGGCGGGGAGCGGCTGTCGCAAACCTCCACCAGCAGCGGCACCACGACCACCGGCTACTACTCCTACCGCGATCACAACGACGTGGAAGCGGTGACGGGCTCGTCGGGGACGACCACGTCCACCTACGGCTACACCGCCTACGGCCAGCCCATCGCTTCCCAGTTCACCGGCGCGGACAAGAACAACGCCAACCCCAGCGCCACCACCCAGCCGTTCAACTCCTACCGGTTCAACGCGATGCGGTGGGACTCCTTCTCGGGCCAGTACGACATGGGGTTCCGCGACTACGACGCGGGCCTGAACCAGTTCCTGTCCCGCGACATGTACAACGGCGCCCTCGCCGACATGAACCTTTCGACCGACCCATTCACCGGCAACCGCTACACCTTCGGCGCCGGCAACCCTGTCTCCAACATCGAACTCGACGGCCACATGTTCCCCGCCATGGGCGGCGGGAGCAGCAACAGTGGCACCACACCCGCCGCCACCACCGGCGGCTGCAGCGGCTTCTGGGGCTGCGCCTTGCACGACGCCGGCAACTTCGCGACTGGCACCGTCAACGGTACATGGGACGCGGTCACCTTCCCTGAGCGGTGGCTGGTGTCGGAGATGGCCGGCAACATGCCCTCAGGATTCAGCTGCCCCGGCGGACCGAACACCTGCTACACCCAGACCCTCGGCCCATCCAGGGTCAACGCTGCGATCTCATCCCCCCTGCATCTCGGCGACCGCAACTCCGGCGCCTACAAGGCGGGTTACTACGCCGGGCCGCCCCTCCTCGGCGCCGCTGCCGGCGCACGCGGCTTACTTGGGGCTTCCATAGTGGATGAGCTGGACCTGGAAGGTGCCAACCTTCCCCCAGAAGACATTAACGCTGCGGGGAGGGCTTATCCGAATGTGACTGATCTGCGTACCGGCGATCCGATCCCGGCTCCGTCTTCGGGCTTGACGAAGGTGCCGGTGGCGGATCGCGTCCCGTGGGGTGGGCAGGAACGGGGCGCCTTCATCAAGCAGTGGTACGACCAGGGGTACTCGACTCCGCCCGGCGGGTGGGCGGACTACGACATCCATCACATCACCCCGCGCGAGTACGGTGGGACGAACGATTTCTGGAACCTGACGCCCGTTCTGAGGAGCGTGCATCAGACGGAGTTCAATCCTTGGTGGATGGGTTATGGCGGCTGACGTTACTGAGGTGCTGGCAGGTTTCGACGCCTACGTCGAGCCCAAAGATGGCCTGGGCAACAACCCGTTTAAGCTCGGCTGTTCGCTCGCCGCCCCGGCGAGCGATGAGGAGGTCCGCTCAGCCTGGCCGGTGGCGCCGCCAGATGAGCTTGTGCGGTCGTGGTCGGTGAGCCGGGAATCACGGTTGTTCGAGGACGTTGACTATGGCCAGTGGGGCCTTGTCCTGCTGTCGCCGGCGGCCAGTGCTGATCGGACCGCTGAGCAAAGGGCCTTGCGTCCCGCGGACTACAGGCCGGACGACGTGGTAGCCGGAGAGTTCCTCGGGGACCTGGAGCTATTGGTCATGGCATCCTCGGAGGCCGGAGACCGGAGAATCCTTGTCGCGCTCCCGCTCGATGATCGGCAAGAGTGGTACCCGGCAGCGCCGGACTTGGCGCGGTTCCTGGAGAGGTATCGGGAGGGGCATGGTGCCAAGTTCTGGGAGTCGCCTGGCTGACGGCACGGGGAATGCGACTCGTGCTCGCGTCGGCCTAGCCCTGCGTTCCGCGCGCGGTCGCGCGAGACACGCATTGCTGGCCTTTGGTAGCTATTCAGGAAGAGCCAGCGGTGTAGCTAGTGGTCGGCGGGGACGACTGGCTGCGCCGGGGGCCGCTGATGATTCGGCGGGTGGCTTATCGCCCGGACTCCGGGCGGGTAAGGGTGCCGATGTCGGCGAGGATGTCACTCGCCTCGGCGGCGCCGATCCGCTGAAATATCTTCTGTGCCTGCCGCAGCAAGGCCGCTGCCTGCGCAGTGTCGCCGGCGGCCATGGCGCAGCGGCCAAGGCCGGCCAGCGCGCAGGCCTCGTCGCGGGAACTGCCGGTGGCGCGGGCTAGCTCCAGTGCCATCAGGTGACTCTCCTCCGCCTGGGCGCGGTCACAGCGGGCCCAGTGCAGCGTTCCTTGCTCGTTGAGCGCCTCGGCTTCACCCTGCCGGTCACCGAGGTCGCGGTAGATGCGCAGGGCTTGTTCCACAGCCCGGGCCGCGACCGGGTAATCGTGCGTCAGCCGCCGCACGGCGCCGAGATCGTTGAGGG
Source organism: uncultured Actinomycetota bacterium (assembly GCA_963720575.1). Lineage (GTDB taxonomy): Bacteria > Actinomycetota > Actinomycetes > Streptosporangiales > Streptosporangiaceae > Chersky-822. Next base: position 5,195,433 of record CAVRGA010000001.1, on the reverse strand, counting down.
CGTTGGCTTCGCCGAGCCGGTCACCGAGATCGCGGTAGATGCCCAGGGCCTCCCGCAGGACACCCGCCGCGCCCGGGTAGTCACCGGTCACCTGCCGCACGTTCCCGAGATCGTTGAGGGCATTGGCCTCGCCGACCCGGTCACCCAGGTGGCGTGCGGCGCCCGCAGCGACGGCGTGACGGGTAACCGCCTCGGCCCAGGGTCCGTGCCGCCTCAGCACGGCCGCCGCGCCAGCGGTCAGGGCGCCGACCCGGGCGTGCTGCCCGGTGCGGGTGGCCAGGTCCAGGCAGGCCAGCAAGCTGGCAAGCTCCGCGCGCGCCCAGACCAGCGCCCGCCCGGCGTTATCCAGGTTAGGGACCTCGAACCCCGCGGGCGCGGCAGGCGTTAAGCCGGGACGGGCCTGCCGGGCCAGGAACTTCTCGGCCCGGGCGGCGGCGAACTGGTAGTAGTCCAGCAGCCGGCCCAGCGCCTGCTGCCCGGTGGCCGGATCGCGGGCGGCGGCGAGATCTCGGGCGTACCAGCGGATCAGGTCGTGCATGACATACCGACGGTAACCGGACTCGGTCACCAGGCCCTCCCCGTACAAGACTTCCAGGCACCCGGTGGCATCTCCAGGGCTGATACCGGCTAAAGCGGCCGCAGAGTAGGCGTCGATCACAGTGCCCGGGTGCACCCCCAGCAGCCGGAAGAACTGCTGCAAGACGGGATCCAGGTGCCGGTAGGACACCTCGAAGGCGGCGGCGACGCTGCTGTGCTCGGCGGTCAAGGTCAAGAGCCGGGCACGGGTCTCGGCGATCAGGTCACCCAGTGTCCAGGACGGGTGCCGGACGAGCACGCGGGCCAGCAGCGAGATCGCCAGCGGCAAGAACCCCGCCAGGCCAGCCAGCTCCGCGACACCGTCCCGGTCTCCCTCAGCCAGCGGGGCCAGCCTGGTAAACATGTCCGCCGCCTTCTCCGGAGGCAGCACATCCACCAGCACCGGAGTTACCGCGCCGGGCAGGTCACCCAGATGCCGACGGCTTGTCACCAGCACGAGGCAACCCCCGGCCCCTGGCAACAGCGGTGCCACCTGGCTGCTGCTGGCGGCGTTGTCCAGCACAAGCAGCACCCGCTGCCCGGCCAGCCGGTCCCGCCACATCGCCGCCCGCTCATTCAGGTCACCAGGCAGGTAGCGCACATCTGCCCCCATCGCGGCCAGCAACCCGGCCAGCGCGTCCGCCGCCTTCACCGGCTCGTGCCCCGGGGTATGAGCTTGCAGGTCGATGAACAGCTGCCCGTCCGGGAAATGTCCTGCCAGCACGTGGGCCACATGCACCGCCAGCGCCGTCTTGCCCGCCCCCGGCATCCCGTTAATCGCGAACGCCGCCGTCACCGTCGCCGTGATCGCGCTGAGCTCTGGGTCGCGGCCGGTGAACGCCGCAGTGGCCGGCGGAAGCGAAAACCGCACCCGCGTCGTCGGCGCGTCATGATGCCCGGGTCCACCTCGGTGAGCGCACCGGGATCACGCGGCTGGCCCCGCGTCCCGGTTCTGGTGGAGCTCGCCGGGTCCCTGGCCTCCGGGACTGTCAGGGCGGGGTCGGCGGACAGTACTTGCTGGTGGAGTTGCCGCAGTTCGGGTCCTGGTTCGGTGCTTAGCTCGTCGATGAGCACCTGCCGGGCGTCCTGGTAGGCGGCGAGCGCCTCGGCCTGGCGGCCGTCGCGGTACAGGGCGAGCATCAGCAGGGCATGCAGGTGCTCGCGCATCGGGTGGGCGGCGGTCAGCTGACGCAGCTCGGCGATCACCTCGCCGTGGCGACGGCGGTGCAGGTCAGCGTCGATGCGCACCTCGACGGCCTGCAGGCGCATCTCTGCCAGCCGGGGAACATCCCTTACCGCCAGTAATTCGGACGCTACATCTTCCAGCGGCGCCCCCCGCCATAACGATAAGGCCGCGCTTCCCCGGGCGGCCGCGTCCTCCCAGGACCCGCCGCGCGCCGCCGCCCTCGCAGCGCTCAGGTGATCTTCGAACCTGGCCACGTCAAGCTCGCCCTCGGCCATGGCGATCATGTAGCCATTCGGCAGCGTGCTGATCCGAGAGACTCCGGTGTTCCGCAGGGCCTTCCGCAGCCGCATGACGTGGTTCTGCACCGCCACCCGCGCCGATGGCGGCGGGTCGGCACCCCATAGTGTCTCAGCTAGTTCATCCAGCGGCACGACCCGGCCGGCGTTCAATAACAGGACAGCCAGGATCGCCCGCTGCTTGCCCCGCGACACCGGCAGCACCATTCCGCCGCTGCGCACCTCCAGCGGCCCGAGCACGCAGAACTCCGTTTCCGCGGTCACCAAGCGCTCCGGTCACGCATCGCTGTAACGCGGTCCGTAGACGTCCCAGAGCTGGCCGGCGAAGAACCGGCCGAACTGCTCCAGGGCGGCGGCCCCGTTCGGCCCCTCGGCGCGGATGGTGGTGAGCTCTCGCGCGAAGCTGGTGAGGCGCAGGTGCAGGGTGCCCGTGGCGAGGACGCGGGCGCGGTCGTCCTCATCTTCGGCCACATGACCCTCGAGCACCCGGAAGTGCAGGGTCGACGTATCCGGCCAGATGCGGCTGGGCGGGCCGTGCCAGATGTCCTTATGGCCGATGAAGGTGCGGGGCTGGCCCGAAGCGTCGGCGAACCGCAGCCGGTACCGCATGAGGCGGAGGTCCGGCGCGCCGTCGGGCGCGAACAGATTGAACCAGCCCCGCTGGACGTGACGCCGGCCCCCGAAGCCTGCGGCATCAATCCATCCATCGGCCCGGGCGCAGTGCCCGGGATCATTCAGGAAGCGCTCCGCGTCGTCGGCAGTGATCGTGAGCCGGAACGCCATGGGTTCCTGCTGGCCCTGGCCCGCCGCGCCAAAGATGCCGTGGCGCGCGGCCGGGGTGCACATGCCGTTCATTTCCTCGGTGAACGACAGCGACGTGCTGTCAGGGCGGGGCGCTTGCGGGCACTGTTCGCGGTTCGCCGCCGGTCCCGCGCCGCCGGGATCGGCCACCGCGGCCGTCATGGCTGACGGCTTCTCCAGCATCCGCGTGCACATCCGGTCCGCCAGGGCGGCGATCGTCAGCGACGGGTTGGCGCCGACCGGCCCTGGCATCACGGCGCCGTCCGCGATGTAGAGCCCTGGATGCCCGAACACCTCGCCATAGGAATCGCACACCCCGACGCCGCGGTCGCGTCCCATCGGCGCGCCCCCGACGGGATGCACGGTGATGATCCGCTTGCGCTGCCACATCGGGTTGTCCACGTATCGCGCGCCGAGCACGGCCGCTATGCGGCGCATGGTCGCCAGCACCCGCTCGAAATGCGCTTCGCTGGTGGCCGTCGTCCAGGCGAGGTCCAGCCGGCTGCCGCGCAGCCACAGGAGACCGTCAGGGGTGTCCCTGCCCATGCCGAGCAGCGGCAGCGAGTTGACCGATAGCGCATCCGGGCCGATCAGCTCGGAGAGTTCCCCGGATATGTCAGTCTCGTGCGCGCGCGCCACGACGGAATGGAGGCGCTCAAGCGCGAATCGCGCGAGGCGCCTCGTATCGCCAGGTACGTGAGCAGCCTCCACCAGCCATTCGACGAATGCCGGGTAGCCGCCGTCCTCGATGTAGGCACCCCGGTCCGTCTCGCCGGCGCCGTCATGCTCGTCGCTCAGGCGGATGGCGCTCGTGATCACCGGCCCGCGGCTGGCATCAAGCGGCCGGGCGCGGTTGTGGTTCCTGGCGTTGACGAGAAAGCTCAGAATGTCGCCGTTGCTGCTGAAGCGGGTGCCGAGAGCCGCGCTCAGGCCGCGGAAGTGGGGACGGTTGCGCAAGAGCAGGTAGGTGGTGCCGTAGGTACCCGCGGCCAGCACGAGCCGGTCGCACGTGATGACACGCGACGGCAGCGCGGCGGCGGGCGGGCTGTCCAGGCCCTGCGGGTCGTGCCGCACGTAGTCCACTTCGTAGCCGCCGCCCGGTGCCGGGCGGATGGCCCTTACGTCGTGCCCGGTACGCAGGTCGGCGCCGTGGTGCCGCGCGGCGGAGAGGTAGTTGTAGTCCAGGGAGTTCTTGGCACCGACATTGCAGCCGATGTTGCACTCGCCGCACAGGCGGCAGGTGCTGCGCGGCTTGCCGTGCAGGTTGCCGTAGCCCGGTTCCACGATCGGCAGCCCGGTGCCCGGTGCGGCACCCGGCTTGGGCGCGAAGCTGATTCCGAGCGGCGGCAGGTGACAGCTCAGGCCGAGTTCCGCCGCGGCGTCCCGCATCGCGTGCGTCTTGGGGATGTCCGCGTATCCGGGTGCCTCCAGCGGGTACGGTGCCGCGCCGAGCATGCGCTCGACCTCGTCGTAGTGCGGGTCGAGATCGGCGCGCGTCACCGGCCAGGACTCGTATCCGCCGTGGGGGAGGGGATCGCCGGTGACGAACCAGTGCTCGTCCTTGCGCAGCAGGACGTTCGCGTAGATCAGGGAACCGCCGCCCAGGCCGCTCGACACCACGGAATCGCAGCCGCTGAAACGCCAGACGTCGAACATCCCGTAGAGCCCGGCGGCGGGGTTCCAGAACGCCCGGCTCAGCTGCGCGGGCGTACGCGGGAAGCTGTCCGGAGGGTACGCGTTGCCGCGCTCGAGCAGCACGACTGAAAGGCCTGCCTGGGCAAGCCGGTAGGCGGCCACCGAGCCGCCGAAGCCCGAGCCGACGACGACCACGTCGGCGTGCTCGGTCGCCGTGGTGGCGGGTGCGCTGGCCACGTCAGGTCGCCTGTCGCTTCAGGAACTGGGTTATCCGCGGGAACACGTCAAGGTGGGCGTCCTTGCCCACGATCGGGTCCAGATGACCGTAGCCGGGGAGGATCTCGAGCTCGCACGGACCGGGCATGATCTCGGAGAGCAGCTTGTGACAGACGACATTCGAGTCAGTGAACACGCGGTTGCGGTCACCGGTCAGCAGCAAGGTCGGGGTCGTGACCTTGGCGGCATTGGTCAGGTAGTCGTCGGGCAGGTCGCTGTGACGCCGGTCGCCCGGGTGGAATCTCACCGCGTGCCCGGCCCGCACGATCTTGGCGATATGCCGGTTGTAGTAGATCCCGCAGGTGCTGCAGAGGTCGGCCAGCCGCTCGTGCGTGACGGGCAGCAGGTTGTCGTGCTCGTACATGGCCGGGCGGCCGCTGCCCCACATGAAGCTGAGCATGTGGCACTCGCTCACGTCGCACTCGCGATGGAACATCGACACCAGGCGCCCGAGCGCCCAGTCGCGGGTCAGCTTCGGGCTGTGAGCGAACCGCGGGTCCAGGAAAGAGATTCCGAGCAGGTACTCGAACAACGGCGGGCCGCAGGTGAGCTTCAGGCGTGACCAGGTGGGCACTCGCGGCGTCAGCGCGACGCTGTTGCAGGTCACGCTGGCGATATCGGGCAGCCTGCCGCCGAAGAGGCTCATCATGAACGACAGCGAGCCGAGGCAGTGGGCGACGACGTGCACCCGGCGGTCTCCGATGTGCTCACGCAACTCAGCGATCGCGGCCGGGTGATCGTAGTCGGCGATGTCGTCGAGGGTGTAGCGATGAGTCTCGCAGTCATAGGGGAAGCGGTTGCTCATGCGGAAGTCGAGCGCCCAGACATCGGTGAATCCGTTGTCCAGCAGGTGGCTGACCAGGTTGCGGTGCTCGGGCATGATGAACAGGTCGCTGGAGGATGTCAGGCCGTGGACGAGCAGGACGACGTCGTCGCAGTCGGCGCGGTGGAACCGCGTCAGGCTAAGCCCCAGGTCATCCTCGGTCGCGAACGGGTGCGTCGACACCTGCGCGTCTGCTACCCCGTCGAGCGTGTACCGCAGGATCCGGCCTGTCATCTCTGTCCTCCCTGTGCTCCGCTACCGTCAACAGTGCCGGTTCAGGTGCGCGCGGCGCATCGTGGAAAACACTGACTATGCGCGCTCGCTGATCGCCTTCAGGATGCCAGTCCGCGTGGTGACGCCGAGCTTGGCGAAGATGTGCGAGAGGTGGGTCTCCACGGTCCGGGTGCCGATGTACAGCGATTCGGCGATCTGCTGGTTGGTGTAGCCCTCGCCGACCAGCCTGACCACGTCCAGTTCCCGCTGGGTGAGGCCGTGCGCCCCGGCGCCCCGGCCTGGCACCGGCACCCGGACGCCGAGCTTGCGCTGCTGGCGTGCCGTGGCGGCGTGCAGCGAGCGGGCGCCGCACTCGGCGAACGCCTGCGCGGCCGCGGCGAGTTCCGCGCGGGCCTGGTCTGTGTCGCCCGCCGCCGCGCGGGCCAGGCCCGCGCAAAGCCTCGCCCGGCCGGCGTCGATGAGCAGGCCGGTGCCATCGAAGAACTGCGCGGCCTCGGCAGCGGCAACGGCGGCCGCATGAGGGTCGCTGCCGCGCAGTGCGTGCGCGCGGGCGAGGCGGGCGGTAGCCTCTTGGCCGGGGTACGCGACCTTGGCGGCGCGGTCGGCCCATCGGCTGGCTTCGCCGGGATTGCCGCGGTCGGCCTCCAGGCCGGCCATCACCTCGCAGGCCGACAGCAGGCTGCGCCGGTCGAGCATGGGCCGGTTCGAGCCCCCGCACGCCTGCGCCATGGCATCGCGGCCGGCGTCGCGGCGTCCCGCGTTGATCAGCGCGATGGCCAGCGCGTACTGCGCCTGCGCGCCCGACCATTCCCCGTTGCCGTTTCCAGTCCGCACGGCCTCCTCACCCAGTCGCACGGCGGTCTGATCCTCGCCGGACCAGCTCTCCACCAGGCACTGCTGCGGGAGCGCGAAGACGAGCTGATGGCCAGAGCGGAGCAGCCGGGCTACCTCCGCGGCTTCTTCGGCGGCGGATGACGCCTCCTCCAGCCGGCCGAGCATTGTCTGCACCTGAGCCTGGCCGGCCAGCAGGTTGCTGATGATGTAGCCCTGCCCGGTGGCGCGGGCGATAGCGACCGCGCGCTCGAAGTGCGCCAGCGCGCTGGCGTACCTGCCCGTCATCGTTTCGGTCCAGCAGAACCAGGCGATGGCGTCGAGCCAGTCGGCGAGCTGGTCGTCGGGCGCGGCGGAAACGAGCTGATCGGCGGTCTCGATAAACCGGGCGGCGTCGGCGATCCGGCCCAGGGCAAAGGCGGGTAGCGGCCGGAGCGCCGCGATCGCGAGCGCGACGCTGGATTCCAGGGCATCGGCGCGTTCCGGAATGAGGTCAAGTACTGCTTGCGCCGCGCGGATATCGCCTCGCATCAGGCTCTCCGCCACCAGCCGGGTCCGCAGGGGCACAGCCGCCGCCGATTGCGGGTCGGGGATCCGGTGCAGCTCACTGAGCAAGATCGCCCGGGCCTCCTGCGGGCGGTCAAGCTGACGCTCCATCAGAGCGCAGAACCGTGCCGCCAGCGCACGCCTGGCGTGGTCACCGGCTGGCAGGCGCCGCAGCGCCTCACGGGCCGCCTCGCGGCCTTCCACGAGCTGGCCGCTTACGGCTCGCAGCCTGGCGACCTCAAGCAGCAGCTCGAGCTGGCGGTCAGGACCAGCGGCTTCGACAGGCATGATCTTCAGCGCCGCCTCCAGCCAGTGCGCCGCCGTGGCCGGTGCCTGCGCGGCCGCCTCGCGGGCCGCCTCTACCAGCGTGGCGCTGGCCGCCTTGTCCCCGAACGGCGCTGACCTCTCCACATGATGCGCGCGCAGCGCTGCGGGGGCGCCGACCTCGGCGAGCCGCGCGGCGATCCGCGCGTGCGCGCCAAGCCGCCAGCTAGCCGCGGCGCAGTCGTAGGCGGCTCGGCGCACCAGCGGGTGCCTGAACCGAAGCCGGCCAGCGGAAGCGGGCCTGATGACGTCGCGCGCGGCCATGTCGCTGAGCGCGGCGAGTGCCACGTCCTCGCCCACCTCGGCCGCGACTGCCACCAGCGTCGGCTCGAACTCGTCCGCGACCACCGCCGCGGCCTGCGCCACCCGCAGCGAAACCGCGGACAGGCCGTCCAGCTCACGCCGCAGCGCGCTCTGCACGGCGTTCGGCAGCTCGCTCTCGCTTGAGCTGTCCGCCGTCAGCTGCGCCTGCTGGTCCATCCGGGCCAGCGCTTCCAGGTAGAACGGGTTGCCGCCGCTGGCCTCGTGCAGCGCCTGGCAGCGCGACCGGCTCATCGCCGGGCCGAGCAGCTCGGCGGCCTCGGCGAAGGTCAGCGGTCCCACCGGCACCTCGCGGCCATGGCCAGCGGAGCCGAGCAACGCCGCGAGCCGAGCCGATGCCTGCGCCGGGCGGTAGGCGATCGCCACCAGCACCTTGCCACGGGGCGGATGACGGACCAGGTGGTCAAGCAAGTCGATGGACGCGCCATCGGCCCAGTGCAAGTCGTCGAGGATCAGCACCAGCCCGTCCGGGACGGCCAGGTCCTCAAGCAGCCGCCGCATCGCGCGGTACACGTCCAGCCTGCTAGTCAGGTCGCTGGCAGGACCCGGCCCGGACAGGGGGGCCTGTCCTGGCGAGAGCGTCCGCATCGCTGGCAGCACGGTGGCCAGCAAAGCGGACGTCTCCGCCCCCAGCCGCTCGGCAAGCTCCGGCAGCAGGGCCTCCATCTCAACATCGAGCGCATCGACCACTGCTCCGAAGGGCAGCTCCTGCTCAAACTCGGCGGCCCGGCCCCGCCGCGTGACCAGGCCCCGGCGCGCCGCGGCGGCGGCAAGCTCATCAAGAAGCCGCGTCTTGCCCGCGCCCGGCTCGCCGACAAGAAGGAGGAACTGAAACGAACCCGCACTCGATGTGCCGAGCACCTCCTCGAATGCGCTCAGCGCATCAAGCCGCCCGACTAGGGGCGCGGCACCGTCCATGCCTGCACTCCACAGCGACACAAGCTCACATCCTGGTCGCGCGTGACGCCGAAATTTCAAGGGATAACGTGCGATTCTATCCGGTAGCAAGGCCGTGTGTCGGCAGAGCACCGGGGAACCGTGCTGAGATCAGCGGGGGACGGCTTGACTCCCGGCCCGTGACCCGTCGTCAGAGGACCTGAGCGGGGGACACGATGATCAAGATCCACGGCCGCCTCGTGGACGGGCAGACGCGATGCATTCATTACCATACGGTCTTGGATATCGTCGCTATTCAATTCAAGTGCTGCGAGCGGTATTATGCGTGTTATCTGTGTCATGAGGAATTGGAATCTCATGATGCGGTGCGCTGGGTGACCGCCGATCTTGGGCGGCATGCGTTGTTCTGCGGAGTATGCACAAGCACTCTCGCGATCGCCGATTATCTCAGCTGCGGCTTCGCTTGCGTCTCGTGCCGGTCGCCATTCAACCCCGGCTGCGCCAGGCACCGCGAGCTTTACTTCAATCTATGGCCCAGGTTAGTTCGGGCAAGCGCGGACACGCGGAATTCCTCGGCATTACGTGATCTCCGGGCCTGGTCAGGCCTAGCATGAGGCACCATGCGAGTGACACGAGTGACACGAGTGATGCGAGTGACCAGCGGCCTTGGCATGTTCCTCGCCGGGCTGGCGAGCGCGGCCTGCATGGCGGCCATGACCGCGCCTGGCGCGGCAGCGAGTTCCGCGTACATCCCCATGGCCGGCGGGGCTGTCGTTGCCAGCAATCCGGACCACGTCGTCGGCAACGGCACGGCCGCCAGTTGCACCTCCGCCGCTGTTGTCGCCGCGGTCGCCGAGGGCGGCTTCATCAGCTTCAGCTGCGGTCCGAAACCGGTAACGATCCTGATGGCCGCCACCGCTAAAGTCGTGAACACCAGCCACCAGATCGTGCTGGACGGCGGCGGCAAGGTCACGCTGAGCGGCGGCGGCAAGATCCGGATCCTGTACATGAATACCTGCGACCCGAAGCAGCAATTCATCAGCCACGACTGCTGGGAACAGCAGTGGCCGCGGCTCGTGGTGGAGAACATCACGCTCGAATACGGTTACTCATCGGCCCAGCAGGCCACGACCTCGAGCTACGGCGGAGGCGCCATCTACGATGAGGGCGGCCAGCTCAAGGTCGCCAATACCGTGTTCGCCGATAACGGCTGCTACAAGTACGGCCCGGACATCGGCGGCGGCGCTATCCGCGCCTACGGCATGTACATGGGCAGCCCTGTCTACATCACCAGCGACACCTTCACCGGCAACACCTGCTCCAACGGCGCCGCGCTGAGCGGCCTGTACGCGAGCTTCGAGATAGCCAACTGCGTCCTGACGGGCAACCGGGCAACCGGCTGGGGCGCGAACCCGGCGATCACCGGCACCCCCGGAGGCGGCAGCGGCGGCGCCATCTACACCGACGGCAACAGGTACAGCATGCTCATCGACAGCACGACCATGCGCGGCAACAGCGCCCGCGAAGGAGGCGGAGCCATCTTCTTCGTGGTCAACTCAGGCGGCGGCACCCTGAAGATCGAGAACTCCAGGCTGTCCGGCAACTCCAGCGGGGTGTTCCAGAACGCGCCCGGCATCTATGACCACGTCGACGGGCACAACACCAAGCCGGTCGTGACCAACTCCACGATCAGATAACCGAACAGGGTGCAGGGGCCGTCTCAGCGCCAGCCGGTTCCCCTCGACCAGGCCGCGCAGCCGAGAGGGTCAGAAATTGACGTCCTCGATGGTCAGCGGGCTTCCTGGCAGTGCCGTGCCCGCACTGGTGCGCAGGCTGTCGAGCATGAGAGCCAGCGCCCGCTCGGGGTCAAGCCAGGCCGTCCCGCCCGCCGCCGCCCCGCCCGCCGCCGGGCTCCTGGCCAGCAGCAGGGACAGCAGCATGGCCACGTCGCCGGTGCCCACGTCCGGCCGGAGGGCACCCTCCCGCTGGGCGGCCTTCACGACCGTGTCTAGCGACTCAAGCAACTCATGCCGGAATTTCCGGGTCGCGGGGTCGTTCCGGATGATCTCACCGGCCAGCGGTGACCCGACCGCGAGCCGCACGCTGAGCACGAGCTCATAAGAGTGCCGCACGACCCGCTCGAATGCCTGCCACGCGGTCGGCTCCTCCGCGGCCGCCGCCCGCGTCTCGGCGAGCACGGTAGCGAAGTTGTCCTGCGCCACGGCGCGGATGAGGGCCTGCCGGTTGGGAAAGCGACGGTATAGGGTACCGACGCCGACGCCTGCCTTCCTGGCGATCTCCTCCATCGGCGCGTCCGGCCCTTCCTGGCCGAACATCAGCTTGGCGGCGGCGACGATCTGATCACGCTTGCGGCGCGCGTCGGCGCGCAACTGGAGCCCGTGGTCCGCTGCCATGTCCTCATGCCTCCCGCCACGCTGATGGCTGATCATCTCAGCGGGCTCCGGCGGAGTCCCGCGTTTAAGCGGACCGGTAGAGTGGAAGAAAACATTCCACTTAGGTAAGGTCAGTTCCTAAGCAGAAGATCTCCGTTCGCAGCCACGAGGTCCAGACCCGAGAGGAAAGATTGTGACTGGACAGCACCAGGTAACCATTCCCTTACCGCGCACGTGCCCGTTCGCCCCGCCGCCCGAGTACACCGCGTTGCGTGAGCAGGGACCCGCCTGCCGCGTAACCCTGCCCAACGGTGACACGGCATGGGCGCTGACGCGGCACGAGGAGATCCGCGGCATGCTGATCGACCCGCGGTTCAGCTCAGACCGCAGCCACCCGCGCTTCCCGCTTCTGATCAGGGCCCGGCCGCTCGGCGACGAACAGTTACGGACGCTGCTGGTCTCCCTGGACCCGCCCGAGCACGGCCCCGCCCGCCGGGCCGTCGTCGGCGAGTTCACCGTCAAGCGCCTGAATGCGTTACGCCCCCGGATCCAGCAGATCGTCGACGAACACGTGAGTAGCATGCTGGCCGGGTCCCGGCCAGCCGACTTGGTGCGGGCGGTCTCGTTACCGGTTCCCTCGCTCGTCATCTGCGAACTGCTCGGCGTGCCCTACGATGACCACGACTTCTTCCAGTCTCGCTCGGCCGTCCTGCTGCGCCGCACCGTCCCCGCCGAGGACCGGTGGCGCGCACGCGATGACCTGCGCTGGTACCTAGATGAGCTGATCCGCCAGAAGGAGATGCATCCCGCCGACGACCTGCTGGGGCGGCAGCTGGCCAAGCGCCGTGACGCCGGCAGCTACGACCGCGAGGAACTGGTCAGCCTGGCGGTGCTGCTCCTCATCGCCGGGCACGAGACCACCGCGAACATGATCTCGCTCGGCACCCTGGCCTTGCTCGAGAACCCGGCGGATCTCGCCGTCATCCGTGACGATCCCGGCGCGACACCGGGCGCGGTGGAAGAGCTGCTGCGCTACTTCACGATCGCCGAGTCCGCCAGTTCCCGGGTGGCCACCGAGGATGTGGAGATCGGCGGCGTGCTGATCCGGTCCGGCGAAGGCGTCGTCGCGCTCGCCCACGCGGCCAACCGCGACCCGCAGGCCTTCCCGGAGCCCGACAAGCTGGACATCGGCCGCACCTCCCGCCACCACCTGTCGTTCGGGTTCGGCGCCCACCAGTGCCTGGGCCAGAACCTGGCCCGGGTCGAGCTGGAGACCGTCTTCAACACGCTGTTCCGGCGGATACCCCAGCTTCGGCTCGCGGCCCGCGTCGAGGACCTGCCGTTCAAGGACGACGCCTCCGTCTACGGCCTCTACGGCCTCCCGGTCACCTGGTAGGACGGGACTGACATGCGCATCATCGCCGATACCACGCGCTGCGTCGGAGCAGGCCAGTGCGTCCTCACCGACCCGGACGTCTTCGATCAGGACGAGGCCGAGGGCACCGTCGTGGTGCTGGTCGAGCACCCGGCGGACGGGCAACTCGACCACGCGCGCCAGGCTGTGCGCTTCTGCCCGAGCCAGGCCCTGTCCATAGCGGAGACCTAGCCCGGCCGCGGGCGCCCGGGCTGCCTCCGTTGCTCAGCAGCGCGGCGACAGCCCGGCAGCGCGTGGCAGGCGGAAACTCTCCGCCGTGGGGCAAATGACCTCCATCAGGTATGGTGCAAGCTGGCCGGCTTCTTGAGGCTTTGGGGGAGGCGTGGGCAAGCGCGAGATTACCGCGATAAGTCTGGGCGGCGTCTACCTGGCGGCTTGCGCATTGGCACTCTGGCACCGGCTGGATGCCGTCCTGCTGTTCGCGGTGGTGAGCCCGGTCGCCGCTAGCTTCATGTTTCCTCAGGGTACGGGCGTCTACACGCGGATATTAATAGGCACGCTCATAGATTCGCTGCTGGCGGCCTTGGCTCTCGTGCCGGTCATGGGCGATCTCATCGACCTCGGCGCCGGCGCGGTCGCGTTTGTGCTGCTGATCGTGCGATTCAGGCAGTTCGCGAGCAGCCTGCCGGGCGGCCTAGCCTGCCTGGTGCTTTATGCCTTCCTGTGGATTGAGCCCAGTTTCCTGCCGCATCGGCTTTCGGTAGCTGCCCCGCATCACGCATCCTGGTTCTATCCCGTGATTATCATAGCCAGCGTCCTGGCCGGAGGCCTGATTCTGGCCGCGCTCACCATGCTGCTCAGCCTCTTGTATGGCAGGGACCGCCCGAAGGCGATATTCTGCGCCATTGGCTTTCCGTGGTACTTGATAACCTTCCTCCTGACCATCTTCCTGCCGAATCGTCATGCGGACCAGTCACATCAGTCCGCCGAGGTGGCCCGGCGCATCTAGCCCGGCGCGCCGCCCGGGGCAGCGTGAGCATCGTGGCCCTCCCTGTTGCTGTCAGCGGTCCGTTTTGACAGCAAGGTGGCCCTCCCCGTTGCTGTCGGGACGACATCAGGGAGGCCACGTTGCTGTCAAAACCAGTGATCAACAGCAACAGGGAGGGCCACGATGCTGTCAGAGGCGGGCGTGACCAGCAACCCGGAGGCCTGGAACATGTTCTTTCGCATTCAGGCAGGATTCGGTGGATCATAGGCGCTGCCAGCCGATCGGATCGGTCGCTGCTGCCACTGCTTGCCCCGGAGGTCACCGTTGCCGAACGCGGACGACTTTGACGTGTTCTACACCGGGAGCGTGCTGCGCGTTACCGGGCAGATGTACCCCATCCTCGGCAGCCGCGCGGCGGCCGAGTACTGCGTGCGGGAGGCCTACGCCGGGGCCTGGCATCGGTGGGGCACAGTGTCCCGCAAGGCCGACCGCGAGGCGCTGATCAGGACGGTCGCCTTCCGGGTCAGCGTGTGCCGCTGGTACCGCCGGCACCCGGCCGCCCGCGACGATCCTGGGGCGCAGGCAAGCCAGCCGGCCGTGATCTGGGCGCTGCGCCAGCTCCAGGTGGTGCAGCGGCAGGCGATCGTGCTCCATTACCTAGTCGGCAAGCCGGTGAACGAGGTCGCCAGGGAAATCGGCATCCCAGCCCGGACGGTGCGGGCACGGCTGTCCCGGGACCCGGCCGGGCTGGCAGTGATCGCCCCGGATCCCGGCGCCCTCCTGGCGGAGGCCGCCGCTGAGGTGACGGCGATGATCACGCCGTGGCCGGCGCAGCTGATCCGCCAGCGCGGCGATAGCCTCCGTCGCGCCGAAGCGCTGCGCGTCCTCGCCGCCGTGCTCGTCCTGGCTGCCATCGGCGGCGCAGTCTTCGCCCTGTCAGCCGTCACCGGCCCCTGACCATCCGGGCCTGGGTAACCAGGGCTTCGCGGAACGGCGGTCAGTCCGGCTTGCGCGCCGTCTCGGCGGCCTCGGGTGCCTGGCCCAGCTTGCCCGCCAGGCTGAGCAGGCCCTGGGCCTCGCGGCGAAGCCGGTCAGCGAATTCGGCCGCGGCGCTCGCCGACTGCGCGGGGACGGCGACAGTCCATGTCTTCGGGCTCGCGGTGCCGTGCCGGTCGATCCTGACGTTGCGGAGCGCCGGGCTGCGCCGCACGGCCTCATCAAGATCGGAGTGCAGTGCCCTGAGCGCGTCGGACACCGAGCCACCGGTGGCCGGAGCGGCCTGCTTGCCCCGCGCCGGGTAGACCTTCCCGTCGGCACCGGTCACCTCGGGGACGTCGGAACCGCCCATCTGCCTGATCCAGCCGGACACCACCGGCCCGGATACCTGCAGCGCGTCCGCGATGGTCGCTCTCGACCAGCCGAACCTGGTCTGAAGCCGCATGGCCAGCTCAGCCTTAACCCGCGCCGGAGCCGGGCGGCGGCCGACCCTCAGCTTCACGGCCGCGAGATGCGCTGACTCCTCGTCAACGGCGGAAGCATCGACCACGACGTCTTTCACCGAGATGAGCGTCTGGTTGCGCGGCGGGCCGGCCAGCCACTTGAGCCGCTGACCACCGTCGATCAACACGGCACCGCGCTCGTTGCGGTACGCCGCGATCACGACCGGCGCCGAGGCGGGGCCGTCAGCATCCGCGTGCGCCAGAGCCTCAAGCTCTCGCGCTGTCGCGCCATCCAGCGGCTCTACCGCATTCGCCAGCAAATCCGCGATCACGAACTGCTCTGGCCCGGCTCCCATGTCCCTCTCCCAGTGACTCGGCCGTACCAGCCTATGCCCGATCGGCCACGGCCTTGATCCCAGGTGTCAGCTTCGGATTGGAATCCGCATCGACCGGAACTGAGTGCAAATGGCGAAACTAGACGTCCGGACGTGCATAGCCGCGACACTTCGGACAGCACCGGCTTATCCTGGGTGGCTCATACTATTGGCATGGCGTTCCCGCTGAGATAGGCATTGCGTGAACCATTCGGGAGGTCCGGTAATCAGTGAATGCGACTGACGGCGGACGGCAGCGACGTTCCTGGGCACGCGGTGACCTCAGCCCAGTGGCCAGGCCGCGACTGCCGTCGCAGTGGCAGGACGCTGAGGCGATCGGGCAGCTCCGCGACTGGGCCGAGGCGCGGGCAGTGGAGACGATCAACTGGTACCTGCGCGACAAGCGACCGAAGCGCTGGGCATCGCGCCTGCTGCGCGCGGGCGCCGTCATATTCGCGGTAGCCGGGGGAGTGCTGCCGCTGCTCACCGCGACCGTTCACGGAATCGACCCCAGCCTCGGGTACGTCTTTCTCGCCCTGGCTGCCGGGTGCGTGGCGTTCGACCACTTTTTCGGGCTGTCGGCGGGCTGGATTCGCGACATTGTCGCTCTGCAGGCCCTGCAAGGATCGCTCACCAGGTTCCACCTTGACTGGGCAAGCTGGCAGGCGGCCCGTGCGGGAGGTCAGCCGGATGCGGGGAGCGACGCCGATGCGATCAGGGCCGGGCTGGCGCTGATCGGCGGGCTGATCGGCGACATCGCCAAGGTCACCGAAGCTGAGACCGCTCAGTGGGTGACAGAGTTCAGCAGTTCGGTGGCGGCCCTGCGGCAGCAGGCCAATCCTGGCGTGGCGTCTCCCGCGGACCTGATCGCCTGGAGCGGCCACCCGATCCCGCCCGCCGGCTAGTCACGGCCTGCGCTGATTGAGAAACTTGGGAGGGGCCTGAGTGGTCGCTGTACTCCATATCTCCGATATGCAGTTTGGTGCCAAACATCGTTTCGGATCGGATGGTCCCCTGGCCAGGCGACTTCTCGACGATTTGTCCTATCTGGGCGAACACTTCGGCTTGAGCGTTGATCTGGTCGTCGTGTCCGGTGATCTTGCCGAGCAGGCCAAGCCATCGGAATTTGAGCAGGTCCACGAATTTCTCGTCCAGCTTTCCGACGGGCTCGGCCTTGGCCGCGACCGGGTCGTGATCGTGCCGGGCAATCACGACGTGAGCTGGTCCAAGTGCCGTGGCTATTTCTCCGATTGCGAAGGTGACGAGACCGAGCCGGTCAGGCCGTACTGGCCGAAGCTCGAGCCGTTCGCGGCGATGTTCCGGCGCTTCTACGGCGACCTGCAGGGCAAGGCGTTTCCGCCCGACCAGCCGTGGGCCATTTTCGAAGTCCCTGAACTGCGGACGGTCGTCGCTGGGCTGAACTCTGTGATAGCCGAGAGCCACGAGGAACACTACGGCTGGTGCGGCGAAGAGCAACTGCGGTCAGTGGCCAGCGCCCTGCGGCCGCACGAGACTAACGGCTGGCTGAGGATCGGGGTACTGCATCACAACCCGGTGATCGCCGCCATCGATGACAGTGCCGCCCTGCGGGACGCCGCGATGCTCGACGAACTGGTCGCGCCGCACCTGCACCTGCTGCTGCACGGGCACACCCACGAGGGCAAGATTTACAGCACCGGCCCAGATGGGCTGCCGGTGCTCTGCGCAGGCAGCGCGGGCGTGAGCCAGGACGCCCGAGCCGATGACGTGCCCAACCAGTACCAGCTTGTCAACGTGACCGCCGACGGATTCACCGTCTACGCCAGGCGCTACAACCCGGCGCGCTTCCGGTGGGAGGGCGATACCAGCGTCGGCCGCAGCCCGGAGGAATGGCAGCGTCACGTCGAGCGCTCCTGGTCGGGTGCCGGTTCAGTGTTCCCGCCAGAGGATGCCGGACGAGTTCGAGAAGGGTTGGCAGACGGGGCTACGGGACCCGGAGTGCCAGCGCGCCTGCGACGAATCCCCGAACCCGACAACCTGCTCTCAAGAGTCAAGCGGGTCTGCGAGGTGTTGCGGCGAGCCGAGGCGGAGATCGTCGAGATTCCCGGCGATCTGCCATTGCGCTATCTGCGAGTCACCGAGGAGGGCGACGCTCAGGTCAGTATGTACCCGGTCCAGGTACTCGCTGGGACCCCGGCAGAGGCCGACGTCGATACGTTCCGTACTCAGGTCGACGCGCGGTATAGAGCAGGTGATAGAACGATGACCTCCTACCTGGTCTATGACGGGCCACCAGCGTCCGACGAGCTTTGCCGGCGAGCGGCGCTGAGCGGGATCAGCGTGCAAAGCCTGATTGAGTTCCAGGGCTGGTATGACCTGCGTCCTTACGCGGACCGGCAGGCCAGCGCGCTGGAAGGCAGCCAGATCTACCCCGCCAGTCTCTACGTGCCGCAGCGGTTCACGAGAGTTTCGGGGTCTCATCGCGAGGGCGACGGCCCGCAGCCAGACCTGCTCGGCCACATGCAGGAACTAGTGGCCGGCCACGACGGCCGTTTCATCGTGGTGCTCGGCGACTTCGGGCACGGCAAGACCTTCCTGCTGCGGGAACTGACCCGCCGGGTCCACGAGCAGCAGCAGCCTCCGGTGATCCCGATCTTGATCCAGCTCAGGGAGCTTGAGAAGGCGCACTCGCTTGACCAGCTCATGGCCGCCCACCTGACCGCCGGCGGTGAGGAAATCATCGACCTCGTCCGGTTGCGGTACCTGATCAGCGAGGGCCGGGTGCTGCTGCTGTTCGACGGCTTCGACGAGTTGGCTCTCAGGGTCACCTACGAACGGGCCGCCGAGCACCTGGACACGCTCGTGCGCGCGGCCCAGGGTCGCGCCAAGATCGTGCTGACCAGCCGCACCCAGTACTTTCTGTCCGACCGCCAGGTCGAAACTGCCCTGAGCAACAGGGTCGCCGGCGTGCCAGGCCGGATGCTGCTCAAGCTCGAAGCCTTCACCGATGAGCAGATCCTGGAGTTCCTCACCAACCTGCTGGACGGTGACGCCGCCGAGGCGCGCGAGCGGTACGAGCTGATCCGCGACATCCGGGACCTGCTCGGCCTGTCCCGTAACCCGCGAATGCTCAGCTTCATCGCCGCGCTCGATCGCGGCCAGCTCAGCCGGGTGCGCGACAAGAACCCGTCGGGCACGGTCAGCGCGGCCGCCCTGTACCGGGCGCTGCTCGACCGCTGGCTCGTCTACGAGTACGACCGGTCGCAGCCGGCCGGAGCGCTGCCCACGCTGACCGAGCCGGAGCGCTGGGAGGCCGTCACCGCCCTGGCCGTGCGGCTATGGGACAGCGGAGCCGACAGCCTGGGGCTAGACGACCTGGAGACCGTCGCCGCCCAGGCACTCCAGAACCTAGCCGACCGCCAGCTCACCCCTGACCAGGCATCGCACCTGATAGGTTCCGGCACCCTGCTGGTCAGGACCAGCGACGAGCGGTTCCGCTTCGTGCACAGATCAGTTATGGAATGGCTGGTCGCGAGCGCGGCCGCGAAACGACTGCACAATAGTGCGGACGGCGGCCCGCTGTCGGGACGAATGGTGTCCGACCTGATGGCAGACTTCGTCATCGACCTCGCCGGCCGTCCCGCTGCGCTGACCTGGTCGCGCCGCATGCTTGCCGCTGAAACGGGCACCGTGAGCACGACGGCCAAGCACAACGCCATCGAGTTGATGCAGCGGCTCCACGAGCCGCTGCGGGCTGCTGACGGCAGCAGATTGCAGCTCAGCGGCCTTGACCTGCGAGCCCTGGACTTCACGGACGCGGATCTTCGTGACGCCAACCTCGAAGGCACCGACCTGTCCGGCGCACGGCTCGACGGCGCGGACCTGTCCAGAGGTAATTTGCGTAACGCGAGCCTGGCCCGGTTGTCCGGCAAAGGACTTCGGCTCAAAGGAGCCGACCTTCGAGAGGCTGACCTCTCCCGCGCTTACCTCCTGCGAGCGGACCTCGGCGGTGCGGACATGGCCGACACCTCGCTGGTCCGCACCTGCTTGATCGGCGCGATCATCGACAAGGCAAAGATCCATGACGACCGCGTGTTCGGCGCGGCCTTGCCTGGCGCCGCTATCGCGACCGTCCAGATCTCAGCCACGGATGCTATCGAGACGCTCGCCTGGCACCCCGACAACGAGTTTGTGGTCTCAGGTGGTCCTAGCGGGCTGGTACGGGTGTGGGACGCGGTCACAGGAGAGCTGGTCCGTGCTCTACAGGGTCCTGGCTCCGTGCAGTCGGTGGCGTGGCGCCCGGATGGTTCCCGGCTCGCCGCCGGCGGCCGTGGCGGGCTGGTGCGGGTGTGGGACGCGGTGACCGGCGAGCTGGTCCGTGACCTGGACAGTCCCGGCGGCTCGGTGGGGTCGGTGGCGTGGAGCCCGGATGGTTCCCGGCTCGCCGCCGGCGGCCGTGGCGGGCTGGTGCGGGTGTGGGACGCGGTGACCGGCGAGCTGGTCCGTGACCTGGACAGTCCCGGCGGCTCGGTGGGGTCGGTGGCGTGGAGCCCGGATGGTTCCCGGCTGGCCGCCGGCGGAGTTGGCAGCGGGCTGGTGCGGGTGTGGGACGCGGTGACGGGTGATCCGGTCCGTGACCTGGACAGTCCCGGCGGCTCGGTGGCGTCGGTGGCGTGGAGCCCGGATGGTTCCCGGCTGGCCGCCGGCGGCGGCGGTGGCGGGCTGGTGCGGGTGTGGGACGCGGTGACCGGCGAGCTGGTCAGCGACCTGGATGGTCGCGGCGGCTGGGTGGGGTCGGTGGCGTGGAGCCCGGATGGTTCCCGGCTCGCCGCCGGCGGAGTTGGCAGCGGGCTGGTGCGGGTGTGGGACGCGGTGACCGGCGAGCTGGTCAGCGACCTGGATGGTCGCGGCGGCTGGGTGGGGTCGGTGGCGTGGAGCCCGGATGGTTCCCGGCTGGCCGCCGGCGGCGGCGGTAGCGGGCTGGTGCGGGTGTGGGACGCGGTGACCGGCGAGCTGGTCAGCGACCTGGACAGTCCCGGCGGCTCGGTGGGGTCGGTGGCGTGGAGCCCGGATGGTTCCCGGCTCGCCGCCGGCGGCGGCGGTAGCGGGCTGGTGCGGGTGTGGGACGCGGTGACCGGCGAGCTGGTCAGCGACCTGGACAGTCCCGGCGGCTCGGTGGCGTCGGTGGCGTGGAGCCCGGATGGTTCCCGGCTCGCCGCCGGCGGCGGCGGTAGCGGGCTGGTGCGGGTGTGGGACGCGGTGACCGGCGAGCTGGTCAGCGACCTGGACAGTCCCGGCGGCTCGGTGGCGTCGGTGGCGTGGAGCCCGGATGGTTCCCGGCTCGCCGCCGGCGGCGGCGGCATTTGGCTGGTGCGGGTGTGGGACGCGGTGACCGGCGAGCTGGTCCGTGACCTGGACAGCCCCGGCGGCTCGGTGGCGTCGGTGGCGTGGAGCCCGGATGGTTCCCGGCTCGCCGCCGGCGGCGGCGGTAGCGGGCTGGTGCGGGTGTGGGACGCGGTGACCGGCGAACTGGTCAGCGACCTGGACAGTCCCGGCGGCTCGGTGGCGTCGGTGGCGTGGAGCCCGGATGGTTCCCGGCTCGCCGCCGGCGGCGGCGGCATTTGGCTGGTGCGGGTGTGGGACGCGGTGACCGGCGAGCTGGTCCGTGACCTGGACAGCCCCGGCGGCTCGGTGGCGTCGGTGGCGTGGAGCCCGGATGGTTCCCGGCTCGCCGCCGGCGGCGGCGGTAGCGGGCTGGTGCGGGTGTGGGACGCGGTGACGGGTGATCCGGTCCGTGACCTGGACAGCCCCGGCGGCTCGGTGGGGTCGCTGGCGTGGAGCCCGGACGGCGCTACGCTCGCCGGTGCGAATGGCAGCGCTTTGATGTGGGACGTAGCCAGCGGCGAGCTGCTCTGCATGCTCGTCCCGCTGGACGACGGCTGGGCCGTGCTGGGCGGTGACGGTTTTACGTACAAGTACTCGGGCTCGGTCAATGGCGAGTTCTGGTGGTCCGTCGGTCTGTGCCCCTTCCCGCCAGGTGAGCTAGACGACTACTACCCCCAGCTCAGAAGGGTCCCGATTGGCACCGACTTAGCGGGAGTCGGCCCTTGATCTGATCAAGGACCGGCTCCCGATCGCCCTAAAGCAGGGTTACTGGCATCTGCCCGCGAGTTCGGTCACGAAGGCAGGAACGGGCCCGGCCTTCGCCGCACCAGCCCCGGCTGCCGATAGTCCGGCCCAGGTGCGCAGCGCGTCGACGAAGGCCTGCTCCTGGCCGACGGGCAGGTCTGTGTACGGGCTGAGGTGGTTGCCGCCGGCGATCGTGTAGATGACGTTGCCCCGGGCGACCGGGCCGAGTACGAATGGCTGCGCTGACCAGGGATCGTCCTGGCCGTAGAGGAAGAGCAGGTGGCGTGTGCTGGTCTGCACCCACCGGTGCACGGCGCGCATCTGGGCCTGGCTGAGCGGCCGCACCGGGACGCCGGGCGCCAGGTCTTGCCCGGGTGCCTGCGCGGCCAGGGTGTAGTGCAGCAAAGACCCGAACACGGCGCGCTGGTGGAGGACCGGGTAGCCAAGCTGGGTGCCGGCCTGGTAGTTGTACGCGACGAAGGGAGCGTTTTCCTGGTCATCGGCAGCCAGCCAGCCGGAGATGAGGTCGAACCAGTTGTAGAGCTCCTGCAGGGTGGCCGTCGGGCCCGGCACGGTGGAGCAGTCGCCGCCGAATTGCCAGAATACGAATGGCGTCACCAGGACGCTGAGCTCGAAGTTCTCATCGGAGCCGCCGACCCAGTTCTTGAAGGTTCCGTGCTGGGCCTTGGCCTCCGCTGCCACCATGGCCTCGAAGACCTTCCGGTGCCTCAGCGCGCGGAACTGCGCCTTCTGCAGTGCCTCGCGGCAACTGGCGGTGCCGACGCTGGCCAGGAAGTTGTCGTAGCGGTCGCTGAACGTGCTGGTGATGCTCGGCGCGCTCCAGGCGAACGTCCCGGAGAAGTCATGCGGATAAAAATAGTCGTGGAAGATCGAGGTCTCCCCGCCCTTGCTGACGCCGGTGACCAGCCACTTGGCGCGGTAGAGCTTCTTGAACACCTGCACGACGTGATGCTCGTCGGCGGCTTGCTGCCAGACCGTGAGGTACTTCCACTGCGTCGGATGCGGGACCGAGTCGCCGTAGAACCGGTGCTCGACGCTGATCTGATTCCCCCCGACGATCGTGGCGGCGTCCGACAGGTAGGTGTCCTTCGGGCTCAGGAAGGTGTAGTTGAAATACCCCGACAGGAACATCACCATCGGCGCGGTCACGTCGCGCTGGTACAGCTCGAGATGCTGCTCGAAGGTCGGGCCGCCGGGCCGATGGTGGTCGACTGGCTGCCGGATCTCCAGCTCGTACACCGTATAGCCGACCGGGGCGTTGGGGTTCGTCCCCAGGAACGTCACCCCAGGCAGGTGCTTGAGCTTCGTGACGATACCGGCATTAGCCGTCGGCTTGACCGACGGCGCGGCACTGGCGGCAGCCGGAGCCACAAGACTCGCCAGAACAAAAGCCGCGGCAGTCGCGACAATCATTGATCGGCTTCGATGCATATTCCCTCCGGGACTTCATCCTGACGCCGCCCTGTCGAGCGCCAATCCGGCCAGCATCCCAGCGGCGCAGGCCAGAACGCTCAAATCCTGATCACGCCCACTCCTGTAGTCGGCTCCCGGTTCCCGGCCAGCCCGGATGCGGGCAGCAGTCGTAGCGTGCATCCTGGGGGGAAGGAGCGAGAGTCGGTGAGGCTGGGATGACACAGGGCGACAGCAGGCGGGCGGCGGCACTGCTCAGGGACCATCGCCGGGCGGCGGGGATGAGCCAGCGGCGGCTGGCCGAGCTGGCTCAGCTGAGCATCGGGGTCGTGCGGGATCTCGAGCAGAGCCGCACCTCGCGCCTGCACGCCAAATCCGTCCGGCGCCTGGCCGACGCCCTCAGCCTGGACCAGGCCAGGCGCACTCGAGTTCGCCCGTGCCGCCACGACCTGCCAGGACCCGCCCGCGCAGGACCCGGCGGCGCGGGATCCGGGCACAGCCGCCGGGCTCAGGCTCGCGGTACTCGGACCGGTCACCGCGTGGCGGGACGACGTGCGGATCGGCCTCGGCCCGGCCAGGCAGCGAGCGGTGCTCGGGCTGCTGGCGCTCACGCCCAACACGCCCGTGCACCGGAAGACGATCATCGACGCGCTGTGGGGTGACGACCTTCCCTCATCCGCCGTGCATCTCGTCCAGGTCTACGTGAACAGGCTGCGTCACCTGCTCGATCCCGGCCAGCTATTAACGTCAGCCGGCACCAGCTACGAACTGGTCGCGGCCAGCGGCCAGCTGGACCTGCTGGAGTTCGAGGCGCACGCGAGCGGGGCGGCGCGCGCCCACGCGGCAGGCGAGTCCGCACTGGCCTGCGAGGCTTACGCCGCCGCACTCGATACCTGGCGGGCCGAACCGCTCGCCGACCTCGAGATCCTGCACGCGCATCCGGTCGTGGTTGCCCTGCGCCAGCGCCGGTCGGACCTCATCATCAGGTACGCGGAAGCGGCTACGGCGGCGGGCCGGCCCGAAGAGGCCCTGCCCCGGCTGCGGGAACTCGCGGCGGCCGAGCCGCTGAACGAGCGGGCGCACGCGGCGGTCATGCTCGCCCTGGTCGGCAGCGGGCAGCAGGCCGCGGCGCTCGCCCTGTTCGATGACCTGCGGCACCGCCTCGACGACCAGCTCGGCGTTCGCCCGGGCGCCGAGCTCGCGGACGCGCACCAGCGGGTGCTCCGCCAGGACGTCCGGCCCGGTTCCGGGCGCAAGGTCGGCGGGGGCGGTACCGCGCCGCTGGTGCCCAGGCAGCTGCCGGCCGCTGTGCCGCACTTCGCCGGGCGGGAAGCCGAGCTCGCCACCCTGACGAAGGCACTGGACGACGGCGGTGCGGGGAAACGCGCGCGCATCATGACGGTCACCGGCGTCGCGGGGGTCGGCAAGACAACGCTGGCCGTGCACTGGGCGCACCGGGTCGCGCGGCAGTTCCCCGACGGGCAGCTCTACGTGAACCTGCAGGGATTCGACCCGTCGGGCGTGCCGGTCGCGGCTGCCGAGGCCATCCGGGGATTCCTTACCGCGCTGTCGGTGCCTGCGGACATGATCCCCGCCTCCGCCGATGCCCAGGCTGGCCTGTACCGCAGCTTGCTGGCCGGCAAGCGCATGCTCGTGGTGCTCGACAATGCCCGCGATCCGGCGCAGGTCCGGCCGCTGCTGCCTGGATCGGCCGCCTGCATGGCGGTGGTGACCAGCCGTACCTGGCTGGCCGGCCTTGTCGCGGCCGAGGGCGCCTGGCAGCTCAGCCTGGACGTGCTCGGCGAGGCCGAGGCCGCCGAGTTGCTGACCGCGCGGCTACGCGGGCAGCGGGCGACGGCGGAGCCTGAGGCACTCGCCGAGCTGATCACGCTGTGCGCCGGCCTCCCGGTCGCGCTGGTGATCGTCGCCGCCCGTGCGATCGCGCAGCAGCACCTGCCGCTTCGCAGGCTGGCCGCCGAGCTGCGCGCCGCACGGAACCGCCTGGATGCACTGACCACCGGCGACTCGGCTACCGACGTGCGGTCGGTGTTCTCCTGGTCTTATCTCAGCCTGTCCGCTCCGGCCGCCCGCCTCTTCCGGCTGGCCGGGCTGCACCCAGGTCCCAGCATTTCGGCTGAGGTCGCGGCCAGCCTCGCCGGGCTCCCGCTCGCCGCGACCGGCCGGGCGCTGCGCGAGCTTGTCAGCGCGCGCCTGATCGACGAGCATGCCCCCGGCCGGTTTGCCTTGCATGACCTGCTCCGCGAGTACGCGGCGGAACGCGCGAAGTCCGCCGGGACCGAGGGCAGCAGGCGCGCGGCCATCCACCGGATGCTCGACCATTACCTGCACTCCGCGGTCGCGGCCAGGACGCTCCTCGAGCCGCAGGCGCTCGAAATGACCCCGGCCAAGATCATTCAGGGGGTGACGCTCGCACGCCTCGCCGGCCACGGTGAGGCCGCGAACTGGTTCGACGCCGAGCATCTGGCCCTGATGGCGGTGATCAGGCTGGCCGCTGACCTTGGCTTCGATCGTCATGCCGGTCAGCTTCCGGCGACGCTGACCAGTGTCCTTGACCAGTCCGCGCGCTGGGCGGATCTGGCCGCCGCCAGCGCCATCGCCCTGGCGAGCGCGCGGCGGGGCGGCAACCTCGAGGCCGAGGCCTACGCCCTGCGCGGTCTCGGCGGCGCCTGCGCGCGGCTGGGTCGATACGACGAGGCGCTTATCCACCTGCGGCGCTGCCTTGAAGAGTTCGCCGAGCTTGAGCACCTAGACGGCCAGGCTCGTGCCCACCTCAACCTTTCCTGCCTTATGCACTTCATGGGTGACAGCGAGCTAGCGCTCAGCCACGCGCACCGGGCCCGCGAACTGTTCGAGCTTCTTGACCAGCAGCAGGCGGGCCTCGCCGCCGCGCTCAATACTGTCGGCTGGTTCGAGGCTCAGCAAGGCAGGATGAAAGAAGGCCTCGCCTACTGTCAGCGGGCACTGGCTCTCGCCCAGGAACTCGACAACCGCGGCGTCGCTGCGGCCACCTGGGACAGCCTCGGCTTCGTGCGGCACCTGCTCGGCCAGTACGAGGCGGCGGTCGGCTGTTATCAGCAGGCGGCCGCGATCTACGCGGAGATGGGCGCGGTCTGGTACCGCGCCGAGGTGCTGATCAACCTCGGCGGCACCCACGAGGCGGCCGGCGACGGGCAGGCCGCCCGCGAGCTGTGGCGGGAGGCGCTCGAGGTTTTCGAGCGGACCCGCCATCCTGACACCGAGCGCCTGCGGGCCAGGCTGCACGGCAGCCTCCGTTAGCACCGCAAAACTCGCCAATCCAGCAGATACGTCGGATGCCGGAGTAAACCGGCCGATCGCGGTGCGCGTCTAGTTGCTGGAGTTGGACTGATTCGGCTATCAGGCGATGGGTGGTGCGGCTGGCGATGCGGAGTTCAGCGGTACGCGCGTTCCGGGTGAACGCGGCAGTGGCGGCGGTGGTGGTGGTGCTGGGCGGGAGCCTGGCGGCCGGCGCGGTTTCTGTCGCGGCCCACGCCGGGCCCGCGGTTACCCCGGCGGCTGCCGGACCGAGCGGGGCGCTGGTCGCTCGCTCGCTCGGCGGCATCTCGTGCGTTGGCCGGTCGTTCTGCATGAGCGTGGGCCCTTACGGGGTCCAGGCCGCGACGGCGCCCACGTTCAGCCAGGTCTGGAACGGCAAGGCGTGGCAGCCGCCGGTCGCGGTGCCCTCGCCGCTGCGGTCCTACTCCCTGGTATCGGTGTCATGCGCCTCGGCCAGGCACTGCCTGGCCGTCGGCGGTTCCCTCGGGCGGCCGCAGCTGACCGACGAGTGGAACGGCCGGGCCTGGCGGGAGTTGCCGGTCCCGGCCGGATCGGGGAAATCGGACCCCTCCGGGGTGTCCTGCCCCTCCGCGACTCAGTGCGTCGCCGTGGGAACGGCGGTCGGCGAGGCCTGGGCTCAGCTCTGGAACGGCACGAGCTGGACGACGCTGGCGCCGGCGGTCCCGGCTGGCTCAGCTGCCAGCTCATTCAGCGCGATCTCGTGCCCGGGGCCGGGGAACTGCACGGCGGTCGGCGACTTCATTACCGGGCCTCGCGAGCAGCAGGTGCACCATGCCCTGGCCGAGTCGTGGAACGGCTCGTCCTGGTCCATTCTGCCGGCACCGCCGTCCGAACTGACCGGGCTCACCGCGGTCTCGTGCCCGACGGCGGCCAGGTGCGTTGTCGCCGGCAGCCAGTCCGACCGCCAGGTGCCGACCGGCTCGGCCGTGTGGAACGGCAGCACCTGGGTCTCACTGACGACGCAGAGCCCGGCCAGGAAGCCGCTAGGGCAGATCCTGACCAGCATCTCCTGCGTTTCGGCCTCGGACTGCATCGCGGTGGGGTCCGGCCGGCCCGTATGACTTCGGCGGCGGGACCGGCCCGTTCGCCGAGCGCTGGACCGGTGGCTCGAGCTGGCACCTGCTGGCCATGCCTGATCCGGTCAATATCGCGTTCGCTCCCGGCGGCGGTCGGCAGAGCGCCAGCGGCCTGAACGCGGTCTCGTGCACCGGCCCTGCCCGCTGCATCGCCGTGGGCGGCGCCGGCGACACCCAGGCGCTGACCGCGTACGCGGGTTTCGCCGTCTCGTGGAACGGGCGCGCCTGGAATATCCTGCGCACCGGGCGGGTCGACGGCCTGATGGGCGTGTCGTGCAGCAGCGTCGCGCACTGCCTGATGACCGGGACCTACCTCACCACCGCCGGCCAGACCCAGCCGCTGGCCGAGACCTGGAACGGCAGGACCGCGCGGCTGGCTTCGAAGAGCGGCCCGCGCGGGGTCTTGTCCGCCGTGTCATGCGTCACGTCGTCCTTCTGCATGGCGGCCGGCGAAGGGCGCGACATCGCCAGGTGGAATGGGCGCCGGTGGACGCTGTCGAGTTCGGGCCCGGTGACCTTCATCGACTTCACCGAGGTTCATATCAGCCGCGTGTCGTGCGTATCGGAGAAATTCTGCATGGCGGCAGGCAGCCCGACATTCACCGAATTCTGGAACGGCACCAAGTGGCAGGTCAAGCCGCTGGTGACGCATCCGGGCACGGACGTGGAGACGATCTTGGGAGGCCTCTCGTGCACCAAGCCCACGTTCTGCCTCGCAGTCGGCGAGTGGTTCGAGGCAACTTCCGACAAGGGCGGCACGCTGGCCGAAGTCTGGAACGGCACGAGGTGGCGGATCATTCACACACCGGGCGGGCAGACCGACAGCTTCAACGCCGTGTCCTGCGTCACGACCACCGACTGCATGGCAATCGGCTCCACGCAGGCCAGCTTCCACAGTGCCGTGCACCTGATCGCCGAGCAGTGGAACGGCCGTACCTGGCGGCTCTCGCACCCGCCCGGCAGTTTCGGTGAACAGCTGTGGACCGGCGGCGGTGTCGGTCCTTCCGACATCTCCTGCCCGACCGCGACGAGTTGCATGGCCGTCGGGAGTCACGGGCGATTCGACGCCAGGATCGACGTCGCGCTGTCCTGGAACGGCCGTACCTGGCGGAAGGTCAAGGTCGCCGGGCCCGGCGGCATCAGCTCGGTGTCCTGCGCCGCGCCCGGCCACTGCCTGGCCATCGGCCAGCCGGGCATCCGCGCGCTCGCCAAGAACTGGAACGGCCGCGCCTGGCGGCTAGTCAAGACAATCAACCGGTGACTAAGGTGCGGGCATGGCCGAGGCGATTGCCGATCGGGTGCGGCGGTACATCCTTGACGGCAGCGACGCCGACCTGCGCCGGCTGATGTCGGTGTCGGAGGTCTTCGCGCAGGACGCTCGCCGCTCGCTGGTCGCGGCGGGCGTGAGCGCCGGGTGGAACGTGCTCGACTGCGGGTGCGGGCCGATGGGCGCGATGGCCGTGATGGCCGACCTCGTCGGCCCGGCGGGTCGGGTGGTCGGCGTGGACTTCAGCGAGCCGACGATCGCCAGAGCCCGCAGCGTGCTCGACGCGCTCGGGCTCACGAACACCGAGGTGCTGGCCGGGGACCTCAATGAGCTTTCGGCGACCTCGCTGGGCGGGCCGTTCGACCTGGCCTTCTCCCGGCTTTTCCTGTTCCACCAGGTCGATCCTGCCCGGACGCTTCGTCACCTCGCTGGCCTGCTGCGCCCGGGCGGCCGCATCGTCGCGCACGAGGCCATGCGCTTTCCGCCGCCGCGGTCATTCCCGCATCTCGCGGCTCTCGGCGAGTACTGGGAGCTCATCCACCAGTTGATCGAGCAGAACGGCGGGCCACCCGACGTGGTCGAGAAACTGCCGGACGCGGCCAGGGCCGCTGGCCTGGAAGTGGAAAGCATGGCGGGTTTCTTCTGTACCTGGGAACCTGAGCTGGGGTTCGGCCTGCATGCGGCGAGCATGGCGGCGGCGAGGGAGCGAGCGACGTCAGCGGAGATGACCAGGCGAATCGACGACATCGTCGCGGCGATTCGCGGGGCGAACCCGGAAGACTACAGCTGGGTAGCATCGCCCTTCTTCCTCAACCTGACCCTGCGCAAGCCCGGCGCGGACCGGCCCGGCGCGGACCGGCCCGGCGCGGACCGGCACTGAGGCGAGGCACTGAGGCGAGGCACTGAGGGGTGGAGCATCACAGCCGGAAGGCGTTCGCGGCGCTCGCCGGCGACCCGGAGGCTCAAGCCCGTGCCCAGGCAGCTGAGCCCGGACCGCCTTGCCACGCTGACCGACTGGCTCAGGGACTGGAATCTCTTCGAGCACATCAGAAAGCCGCTCGGCCCGGCGCGGCTCACTTTCGGCAAGAAATGCGCAGGAGCTCATGATGGCTGAGAACCTCACTGGGCCGATGGCTGGCAAGACTGTCCTGGTCACCAGTTGACGAAATACCGGCCGGTGATTCCGCCAGCTTCCGGTGCGGACGCCAGATACACGGAGGTCGCCGCACCCTCGGCGGGTGCCTTCGAGAACGGGCCGCCAAGGAAGATAAGGAAATTCAGCTCATCGCTCATCGAGTACCTCCACCACCTGGCCTGACCATAACAGCCTCGCGACTCTACTGGCTCAGGCCGACCAGGTCGGAACTGACCTGCCACAGACGCGCCGTGGCCGCCGTGTCGTAGGAGGCCTTGCTGGACGACTTCGGCTTGCCGGGCGGAACGAAGGGGATAGGCCGGGCTACGGCTGTCGGCTTGGCCGCGCTGGGCGCTCGGGTCGGCATCACCGGCCGCGACCAGGGGCGAACCAAGACCGCCGCTGCCGAGATCTCGAGCGAGTCGGGCAACTCGCAGGTAGATGACTTCGCCGCAGACCAGCCAGGGCGCGTACTGGGACAGCGTGACGGCTTGCCAGCCGGCGGAGGACCGGATCAAGACGGCCGCTCAGTGGCGTTCGGCCGAGCTCGACTTGCACGGTATTACCTGGCGGAGGTCCCTGGTCAGGTGTGGACGCTGACTCATGTGACCGAGCTGCACCTGTACTACAACAAGCTGACCGTGCTGCCTGACGAGGTCGGTCAGCTCACGCGGCTCACCTGGCTGAGCGTCGGCAACAACGAGCTGCGCTCGCTGCCGGAGGGCATCGGCCTGCTCTGCGGTCTCACCCGGCTCGACGCCGAGGAAAATCAGCTCGCCGCCCTGCCCGAATCCCTGGCCGGCCTGAGCGAGCTAGCAAGCCTGAATCTTTCCGGCAACAACCGGCGGTCCCTGCCTGCGTGGCCGGGCCCTCTGAGTTGCGGTCAGCGTGTCGCGCCTTAACTCGGCGGCTCAACCGCCGCGAGCAGGAGATGCATGCCAGACGATGGGTTGTCGTGCGGAAAACATGTGCCATTCTCAAAGTGCCGCTTCTCAAGTGCTTCTGCGCGACTCCTTGCTGCGCTCCTGAGCGGCATGTACTTGGTGGCGTCAAGGCCCTTATCGTTTGCCCCGTCCAGACTTCGGCGAAGTCGGCGAGCATCGTCATTGTCCAGCCATGCGCCATTGTTCTTATAATGCAAAATCAACCAAAGCTCAAAGCACGGATTAGAGACCGCAAGTTGAATCTTATTCTGACGTGCTCGTTCAATGGCGTCTTTAATGCCTGGATGATTCCTCGGCCACTCTACATCAAATACGCACCAGAACTCGTCTATCTCATCATCCTCATCCACGGCCCTGCTGCGAGCATCTGCGGCCAAGGAAACTAAGGTCAGTGGTACCGAACCTCCATGGCGGGTCTCAACTCGAAGATCGACGGCAGCCACGTCATGCACTGCCGGCTGCCTCTTCAGTGCGTTCAGGTATTCAGGCTCGGTCCTTTCGCCTTCACAGAACACCAGAAGCGTCTTTTTGGGTTTGCGGGTAGCAACGCTGCGCTTGAGCGACCGCACTCGTGCTCGTTGACCTCTAGGAGCCATCATGCGCCGCTCGACGAAAGACCCAAGGCACGACGCAAAATGAACTGGTCAAGCTCGGGGACAGCGCCGAATCTCCCTTGGAGGTAGGCTCTCTCCAGGTTCAGAGATCGTCGCACCTTGTCACCACCGTACTCGGCTAGGGCTGTCAATGTAGTGGTGCCACTGTGGTTCTTCTCCGTCAGCCAGACCTCATCCCGATTGAGATAGTTGAGCAAACTCGTATCATGAGTCGTAAAGATGAGCTGAGCTCCGTGCGGATTGGTCTCCTGATCCTCGAACAGGTCAAGCAAGCGAGCGGACAGTCGTGGGTGAAGACTCGCGTCTATCTCGTCGAAGAGCAGAATCCGACCGTTGCGCAGGGCACTCAGTGTTGGTCCGATAAGGGCGAACCACGTCTGTGTACCTGCTGACTCTTCGGCCAGGTCGAATGGCAACTCCTGTTCCGCGATGCGGTGAATGAAGCGCAACTGGCGTCGGGGCTCCCGCGTTACCTGTAGTGGCGTGCGTACGTCACTACCCTCGTCCTCAACTATCTGAACATCGTCGATGCCAAGATCGGCGAACCGGAGCAAGGCCAAAGCCGAATCTCGGTCATTGCGAGGAGCAGGCTCTGGGTCGTCAAAGAGAGTCGCCTGCGGTGAAGGTTGTTCGACAAACAGGCGTTCAGTCGACGAGAAGCCGGGCGCGCCTGCCGCAAAAGATCTGCGCCAGGCTGCTCTCCGCCGCACGCCAAGAACTCGGATGCCTGCAAGATACCGCCCAAAAGGCTGAACCTCTGGTTCATTGAACCTCATTGCAGCAGAAAGCGCCAGAGTGGTGGGCGTCAGCAATTCCCGCGTGCCCGACAGCGTTCCGAGACCGCGCCGAAAACTGATTTCCAGACCTTCTCGCTCGAATAGAACACGCCTTCGCCGTTCCGGGTAACTGTAAAGGCCCTCGAACTGGACCGCCGAGTCATCAACCTCAACGCGGTAGGTATACCGTACTCCGTTGACGACCAGCTCTACCTCGTAAACAGATGGTATTTCTGGTCCGTGGCCAAACTTGAATGGCTCGCGCGGAATGAAGTCATCCCAGGTCCGAAGAGACCGCCCGACAGCCGTCGACAGCCAGGCGAGGGCCTCAAGCACATTCGACTTTCCTGAAGCGTTTGGCCCATAGATCCCGGCGACCGCCAACACGCGCTCGGAGAGCAGATCGAACCGCCGAGTGGAGGGTCTGTCGTTGTCCACCGCGATCATCGATAGCTCCACCGGCTCCAGTATGGATCGATGGTTTGAGACCTCAAACCTCAGCAGCATGAGTCTCATCCTCGCAATGAGAGTGCACGTTCAGTAGAGCATACGTCAGAACTCAACGGATGATCTAGTAGACGCGCAGGTGAGCGGCACGCTCACAGCCGTGCTCATGATGTCTCGGTACCTGCTGGCCTACTCGCAGGCTTGCAGTTCGTGCTCGGAGCGCCGATGACCTGCTGGAGTTGCTCGGCCTGGCCGGGCTGGACAAGCGGGTTGTCGCGGCGTACTGGGCGGCATGCGCCGCCAGCAGGAACTCGGCCTCGCCCTGACCCAGCGGCCGCAGGTGCTCTTCCTGGATGAGCAGATGGGAGTACCCCGGTCATGATGCCGTCGAACCTGGCGCGCGACACGATGCTGCTCTTCAGCGCGGGCTCAGGGCCGGGCTGCGCCCTCCGCTCACCGCATCTATCTTCCCGGTCCTGTTCCCGGTCCTGACGATGATCTTCGTGTCCCAGCTCTACGGGCAGATCACCCGGCTCCCGGCTTCCCGCTGCACCCCTACGTCGTCTACCTGAACCGGGAACCCTGATGCTCGTGCCGATGATCGGCGCCGGGTACGCGGCCCCTCGGTTGCGCACGCCCTGACCGCCCTCGGCTCGGCGCTGCTCACCGGCAAGCCCCGCTAGCCTGTGACCAAGGACGAAGGGATCGGTAGCGATGAGCCGTGTGGTGGTTATCGGGGCGACAGGGCACATCGGCACGTACCTGGTGCCTCGGCTGGTCGACGGCGGCCATGAGGTGATCGCGGTCAGCCGGGGCACTCGCGGCCCGTACCAGGCCAGATCACAGTGGCAGGCAGTGACCAGCGTCAACGCCGACCGCGATGCCGAGGACGCGGAGGGAACGTTCGGCGACCGGATCGCGGCGCTGCGCCCGGACGTCGTAATCGACCTCATCTGCTTCACCAAGGCGTCGGCGCAGCAGCTTGTCGAGGCGTTGCGCCCGTCCCGCCCGCTGCTGGTGCACTGCGGCACCATCTGGGTCCACGGTCCCGCGCTGCGGGTGCCGGTGACCGAGGACGAGCCACGCACCGCCTACGGCGAGTACGGCACGGGCAAGGCCGAGATCGAAGCGCTGCTGCACGAGGAGACGCGGACGGGCGGCGTCCCGGCCATGGTGCTGCATCCAGGTCACATCAGCGGGCCGGGCTGGCAGGTCATCACCCCGGCCGGCAACCTTGACCCCGTCACCTGGACCACCCTGGCCACGGGGCGGACGCTGGCGCTGCCCGATCACGGGCTCGGCGTCCTGCATCACGTGCACGCCGACGACGTCGCGCAGGCGTTCGAGCTCGCGCTCTCCCGGCCGGCGGCGATCGGGTCCAGCTTCCACGTGGTGGCCGGGCAGGCGATGACGCTGCGGGGCCTGGCGGCCGGGGTGGCGGGGTGGTTCGGCCGCGAACCGGTCCTGGACTTCGTCGACTGGCCCGAGTTCATCCTCCGGGCGGGGGAGCAGCCCGCCGAGGCCACCCGCGAGCACACGTTCCGGAGTATCACTGCCAGCATCGACCGCGCCCGCGAGGTCCTGGGCTACGCGCCGCGCTACAGCGCCCTCGACGCCCTGCGGGAGGCCCTGGCCTGGCTCGTCGCCAACGGCCAGGCCGACCTAGGCGGCCAGCCGTTCCGGGCTCGGTGAGTCGACTGCGCCACAGACCATAACTGCCGATGATGGCCGGACCTGGCCGCTCCCCGATAGATGATAGTGCTATGAAAGGGCGCGTACTTATTGGTCTGGCCGTCACTATCGCCGTTGCCGGGGCGATCGCGATTGGCGTTGATGTAGCGGTGGCCGGGATTGACAAGGCCGCCGGGCTGGCCGGAGTCGTTGTCGGACTCTGCGAGCTAGCCGCGCTCGTGCTCGGAGTGGCCGGGTTTATGGCGGACCGTCGCGGCGAGAGCCGCGGCGAAACCGATAGGCAGGTCAGCGGGGACGCCGCTGCCGTCGCTGCCGCGCCCAGGGCGCCCGCATCCGTCTCCCAGGCGGACGGTCCGGCTGTCCACGGCAAGTATGTCGTTGACGTACGGGACGCGTCCGGCGTCCAGATCGGTGACAACAACGTGCAGCGCAATGAGTTCGGCTGATCCGGGTCCTGGGTACCGGGTAGACGCCCGTTTCGCCGAGGGCGTGCAGATTGGTGACCAGAGCACCCAGATCAATTATTTCTATAACCGGACCTGGACCGATGGGGGGGCGCCGCCGCCGCTGGTCGGCGTGGCGGGCACCATCGCCTCGCCGTACCGCGGCCTGCGCGCGTTCGGTGAGCGAGACGCCGGGCTGTTCTTCGGGCGGGAGACTGCCGTCGCGGACGTGCTCGCGGCATTGTCGCAGTGCCTGGCCGGGACCGGGCTGCTCGTAGTCTCCGGGGTGTCGGGAGCTGGCAAGTCCTCACTGCTGGCCGCCGGCGTGGTGCCAAGACTGCGAGGCGAGGGACTAGCCGGGGCGCCCGAGGCGGCCAGCTGGCCGTGCGTGCTGGCCTCGCCGACAGCCACGCCGCTTGATGAGCTTGCGGTTCGGCTCGCACGGGTGGCGAGGTCGGACGCCGCCTCACTACGGCAGGCGCTGGCCGCCGACCCGGCGAGCTTTGCCCTGACCACCCGGCAGGCCGCCATGGCCGGGACTGGTGACGGAGCCGGCGGCATCGGTGCGGCCGTTGATGGCCGCGTACTGCTGATTGTTGATCAGGTGGAGCGGCTATTCACCCACTGCGACAGCGAGGCGGAGCGGCGGAGGTTCGTCGAGGCGCTGGTCGCGGCCGCTAGTTCCGGGGCCGCCGTCGTGGTGCTCGTGGTCCGCGCCGATCTTGAGGCGCGGCTCGGCGACTACCCGGCGCTCGTGCCCGCCGTGCAGCACCGCTATCTGCTGACCTGCATGACGGAGCGGCAGTTGCGCCTGGCCATTACCGAGCCTGCCGTCGTGGCGGGCTCCAGCGTCGCCGATGATCTGGTGCGGGTGCTGCTCGCCGACACGAGCGCCGGAGCGCTGCCGCTGCTTTCGCACGCACTCGATCAGGCCTGGCGCGGCCGCGCGGGCGACGTGCTGACGCTGGCCGACTATGAGCGGACCGGCGGCATCGAGGGAGCCGTGGCGGCTAGCGCGCAGCGCGCCTACGAACGGCTCGCTCCGGACGAGCAGGCCGCCGCCCGGCAGGTGTTCATCAGGCTGACCGCCACCTCGGCCGACGGCGCGGATACTACGGCGCGAGTCGCCCGGGTCGACCTCTCCGCCGGCCTGAAAGAGCGGGGCGCGCGCGCCCTGGACCGGGTGCTCGAGACCTTCGCGGCCGAACGGCTGCTCACGCTGGCCGCCGGCACCGCCGAGATCAGCCATGAGGTGCTGCTGACCGCCTGGCCGCTGCTCAGGGACGACTGGCTAGCGCAGACGCACGCGGACCGGATCATCCGCACCAGGCTGCACGCCACGGCGGACGAGTGGGCGCGGGCATCCCGCGATACCTCCTATCTCTATAGCGGCTCAAGGCTCGGTGAGGCCGAAGGCGCGGCCAGCCGGATGGCAGCGGACGATCGTTTTACGGCGCTGAGCCTGCCGGCGGCGGACTTTCTGGTCGCCTCGCGGCGGGCGGCCAGGCGCCGTACCCGGCTGCGGCAGGGCCTCGCGGCGCTTCTGATGGCCGCTGTAGCTGGCTTCGCGATCATCACCTATCAGGCTAATCGCGCCCTGACCGGCGAGAAAATAGCGAATCAGCTGGCCACCACCCGGCTGGAAGCGGTCGATTCGAGAAACCTGGCGAGCCGGAGCCTGGCTATCGGCGGCACCGACGCCACGCAGTCCCGGCTGGACGCGCTCGCCGCCTGGGCGCTGAGCCCGCGCTCGACCCTGACGCAGGACGCACTGCTCGACGCGGCTGCCGACCCGGAACTCGCGACGCTTCGGGGAGCAGCGGTCCAGTCCGTCGCCTACAGCCCGGACGGCAGGGTGCTGGCCGACTACTACGACGACGGTATGGTGCGGTTGTGGAGTGCCGCGACCGGCCAGCCACTGCGCACGCTGCGGACCGCGCCTCCCGGTCAGCTGTCCGAGCATTGCGGGCTGCTCTCCTCGCCTGGCTCGCCGATGGCGTTCAGCCCCGATGGCCGGATGCTCGCTCTGTGCGCGGTTCTCGGCGTCCGGCTTGTCAATGTCGCGACCGGGCGCACGGTAGCGACCCTGATCAGCAAGGTCCCCGCGATCGATTCGGTGGCTTTCAGCCCGAACGGCAAGCTGCTCGCCGCTGGCGGGCTTGAGGGGGCCGAACTGTGGGACCTGGCCGCCGGCAAGGCGATCGGGGAGGTCGACAACCACCAGCGCTTCCTCGACTCGGCCGTGACGGTGGCGTTCAGCCCTGACGGCCAGACCCTGGCGACCGGTGACGCCAGCGGCAGCGTCCAGCTCTGGCGGCTGGCCCCTCATCCGCATCTCACCGCCACATTCAGCGATCCGGGCAACCAGGTGTACTCGGTCGCCTTCAGCCCGAAAGGATCTTTGCTGGCGGCCGGCGACGACAAGATGGCGCAGCTCTGGGACCTCGCCACGGGACGCAAGCTCGGCCGCGGCTTGCCGAGCGGCCTTGGCCCGGCAGTGGTGGCCTTCAGCCCGGACGGCAAGGCGCTGGCGATCGGCGGCGACGACGGAACTGCGCGGATCTGGGACGTGCCTTCGGGCCGGCCAGCGGGCCAGACGTTCTCCGGTGGCACCGGCTCGGTCAGTTCCGTGGCCTTCAGCCCTGACGGCAAGACCCTCGCCACCGGTGACGGCGACGGAACTGTGCGGCTGTGGAACGTCGCAATGGCGGCGAACGTGCCGGTCGCCGCGCCCATCGACATCGACCGCGGCTTCTCCGCGCACTACGCAGTCGCAGCGCTCACGTACAGCTCCGACGGCCAGACCATCGCCGCGAGCGACGAGCACGACATCGTGAGCCTGTGGGACGCCAGCGGCGGCCCTTCGTCTATCTACAACATCCCGTCCTTCGGCGTCGGCAACGCGGCTCGCTCACTGGCGTTCAGCCCTCATGGCAGTACCGTCGCAGTCGGAGGCGGCGGCCAGATCGATGACGACGGCGGCACGCTGGAACTCTGGAATGTGGCGGCCGGCCAGCGGATCGGCAAGGCGATCCCTGCCCCCGGCTCGCTCTCGTCCTCAGACGGCAGCTACGCGCTGGCGTTCAGCCGCGACGGCAAGGTGCTGGCCGTCAGCAGCGACGCCGTCCGGCTCTACAACGTGGCTACGCACCGCAAGACCGGCCAGATCCAGGCCGGCACACTTGTGGACGCAATGGCATTCGGCCCGGGCGGCAAGACGCTGCTGACCCACAGCAGCGGCGCTGTCAGCGAATGGAACCTGACCACGGACACGCTGATCGCGACCCACGGCGTGAACGACGTGCCGTCAGATGCCTCATTCGCGTTCAGCCCCGATGGCAAGCTGCTCGCCATCGGCAGCGAGAACGGCAGCGTGCAACTCTGGGATATCGCCGCCGGCGTGCCGATCGGGTCTCCGATTATCACGCGAACCGGCCTGGTCGAGTCGCTGGCCTTCAGCCCTAGCGGCAACCGGCTGGCCAGCGGTGGCGCGGGCTCCGTGGTCAAGCAGTGGAACGTGAGTCACCTCGTCGACCCGGCAACGCGATTGTGCGGTCAGATGCGGAGCCAATTGACGCCGGCCTGGTGGGCAGCCACCATGCCGTCCGGCCTGCCATACAGGCAGATCTGCGGCTCAGCCGGTGTTCCTGATCCAGGGGCACAGGCGGCGAGGGCGCAGGCCAGCCCACCAGACAGGGCGGTGAGCCTGGCTCTGGTCCCGCGCCAGTCGGGCCGTCGGCTGGACCTAAGAACACGCGCTTCTTCGGCGTCGCGCAGATCAGTCCCGAACGCTATGCTCGCGAACTCACCCGTCTGTCGCAGGAGATCATCCAGCATCTGGCCGCCGCGGATAGCGTGGAGCTTGAGAGCGCCCGAATTGCCGAGGGAGTTGGAAAGTGCGTGCGCCCCATCGCCACCGACCGCGCAAGCTAGACCGGTTTGCGTCACCACGCGATGTTGACTTGACAGCAGTATCCGAGAAGGTGACCTACGTCATCAGCACTGAGCACAAGGACTACCTGACTAGCGCTGGGCCAGGACGGCTTCGCAGCGACGCATCGGCGTGTCCCCGCGGCCTCGATCTCGATGACGTCGTCCGATGGCTGGCCGATGCAATGCGTGACGGCGATGTGAGTGCACAACTCGAAGGTGACTTCCCACGTTACGCTTGGAAGCGTGTTGAGGGACAAGTCTATGAAGCCAGGCTGAGCAATTCAGGCCTTGGGCAATACAAAGGATATCCAATTCAGGATGACGAAGCGCCGAGTTGGTTGCCGTGAGCGATGCTTTTAACTTTCGCATCGAATGGCTAAATGCGCCAGGAGTCACGACTCCTGAAGTCGCGGCTACATGGGCCAGGCAGGAGATCTGGGTTGGGGAAAGATGCGTGACGCAGGTCGAGACGCCCGACGGGACATTGCGAAGGTCCGTCTATGGCTCTGTTTACCCGCTGGCGGAATGGATCGCAGCTAACTGGTGGGTCCTCCGAGCGCATGTCCGGCCATCGGCAGTCGAAACCCGTTACTGGACCTGGTCAAACATTCGCGTGCATCCGTGGCTTGCCAACCACAACTTCCGTGGCGCTGGCGATGGCATGGCGTGGCCCAACCTGACTCTTGTTGTTGAAGGCGCTGTCACGCAGATTTGCTGGGTGTCAGATCTGCGATACGCGCGCAGGCCAATTCGTTTCGCAGCGGATGGGGTAGCGGCGGGTCGCACAGACGAGGTTCTCGAGGGCCTGGCAGCAATTGTTGACCGGGTGCTGGAACGACTCTCAGAGGAAGGTCTGCACAAGACCAGGCTCGCAGCGGAGTGGGAAGCTATAGCCAGGGCCAGCTCAGATGAGCGAGAGTATTGCCTGACCGCGGCAAAGCTGGGTCTAGATCCTTATACTGTGCCCGACGACGTTGCGGCCGACATCATCGAGATAGCCGCAGGACTCCCGCCTGAGTTGGTTTCAGATTTCTTTGACAGTGCAGACCCAACGGCGCTGGCTACTGCGGCCAGATGGACTAGGCGTGCAGTGGGCTCCGCACAGAAAGCCTCTGTTAAGGCGCGTCTGGGCCTGGGGCCGCTTTATGATGCTATTTCTTCTCGGCACAGCGGCGAAGTTGACTCGTTCAGCCGGAACAATGCCGAAAGACCTTGGCTTGTTGGCTACTCTATGGCCACGAGGGTCC
This sequence comes from uncultured Actinomycetota bacterium, assembly GCA_963720575.1. Lineage (GTDB taxonomy): Bacteria > Actinomycetota > Actinomycetes > Streptosporangiales > Streptosporangiaceae > Chersky-822. The sequence goes on along the minus strand of CAVRGA010000001.1, from coordinate 5,155,669 downwards.
GGCGTGAGCTAAAGCTTACCGCTACGGAGCCGTTTGACACGTCACCGTGGGTCGGGCTTGGCGAGTCGAATGCGTCGTCGAGCGGCATCCAGGGCGTTGCGACAGTGAAGGGTGACCGATGCGGTCTGATACTAGGCTCACCGCGGATCGGGGTGTCGGTCAATAGGTTTGGACAGGCCAGAGCACTCGGGCGTATTCTGCTCCGACCAGAGCAGAAGCAATTCATCCTTTCTCTAGCACGAGGAAATGACGAGAGGGTTGCCGGGGCTTTTGCGGCGGAGCTACTCTCTCCTGCCGACGGCATACGGCAATATCTGACCACTCTCGGCAAGACCGACGACTCGGCCATAGAGGCGGTTGCGAGTCGTTACAGGGTCTCACCGCTGCTCATCAGGCACCAGTACGACAACCAGATTGCGGAGCCAGCGGATAGATTCAGGATGCGATGACAATGCCAGCCTGTGGGAGTTCACGACTGGCTCCGGAGTGTAGTGTCGTATGCGTGGAAACCGTCATCGTCGGGGCGCGCGGCAGCAGGCTCGCGCAGGCCATGGTCCAGGAGCTGATCGCCCACCTGAGCGGCTGCCCGGTGATGCGGTTCAAGGCAAAGTCGGTGATGACCGACGGGGACAAGGACCGCAAGACCCCGCTGCGGAGCCTCGGCGGCGGCGAGGGTGGCGTGTTCACCACCCAACTGGAGCAGGAACTGCTCGCCGGGAACGTCGATATCGCCGTTCACTCGCTGAAGGACCTGCCGACCGCACCGCCTGACGGGCTGGTACTGGCCGTGACCCCGCCGCGCGCTGTCCCGCTGGACGCCCTCTGCGGGTCAACCCTGGACGGCCTTCGCCCCGGCGCGCGTGTCGGGACCGGATCAGCCAGGCGTATCGCCCAGCTCAAGGCGCTGCGCCCGGACGTCGAGGTCGTGCCGATCCGCGGCAACGTGCCGCCCCGGCTGGCGAAGCTGAAGACGAGCGGGCTGGACGGGGTGATCCTGGCTGCCTCGGGGCTGCGGCGGCTCGGCCTCGACGACGCGATCACCGAACTGCTTGACCCGGCCCTGTTCCCGCCGTCTCCCGGCCAGGGCGCGCTCGCGGTCCAGGTCCGCGCCGCCGACCGGGAACTGCTGGAGATGCTCAACGCGTTCGGCGACCCCGACGCGGACGCGGCGGTCCGCGCGGAGCGGGTCCTGCTAGGCGAACTGCACGGCGGCTGCTCGGTCCCGGTCGGCGCCTACGCTGCCCGCGCTGGCGGCGTGCTGACGCTGAGCGCCCAGGTAACCTCCCTGGACGGCCAGCGGAAGGTCGCCGGAACGGTCTCCGGCACCAGCGCGGAGAACGTGGGGACAGAGCTCGCGGGGGTCCTGAGGGACCGCGGCGCGGACGCGATCCTGAACCAGATCCGCGAGCCGGCCGCGCGCTAGCCCAGCGCCGGCGCTGCGGAGCTGGCTGACCGTCACCGTCGGCACCGGCAGGCAGGGTCGGCCTCGTCCCGGACGAGCAGGGACATCTGCGCGGGATCCTCAGGCGGGCCTTCCGCTGATGACCGCGACCCCGCACTCAGGAAAAGAAGAGGACGTCCGGCTCTTCATGGCGCTGCTGGATAGCGACCGGTTGAAGGGCGCTACCGGGACGCGCGTTACACACGGTGGCCACCGAGGGCATGATGCGCCGGATGGTCAAGGAGGAAGTGCTGACCTTCGACGGCCGGCCGCTGTTCTCCGAGCGCCGCGCGGCGGCGCGTTGTAGCCCGTCCGGTGCAGGCACGACAAGCCCCACGACGTTTCCTCGTTGATACCAAGAGAAAGGTCTGCCAGATTTCGATAGACCCACTAAAGTCAACTTACATCCGGTCTAATGCCAGCCACAGAGTCTGAGGAGCCAACATGCCCAAGGAATCCTTGACACCTACTCTCATAGGCGTCGAGCTACTCGCCCGCAAAAATGGAAGCATCCTGTTGGGAAGACGTAAGAAGTGCTTTGGATCTGGCACATGGGCGCTCCCTGGCGGCCATCTTGAATTCAATGAGCGCCTGGCGGATACGATGTGCAGGGAAGCTCTGGAGGAGCTAGGGGCAGTTATCAAGCCGGAACAGCTAAAACTTGTGAGCGTCGTAGATGATCTTCAACCAGAAAATGGTATTCATTATATCCACGTGACTTTTGAGCAGGAAGATCCGGAATGGGAGCCTCGAGTTATGGAGCAGGATCGGTGCGAAGAGTGGCGTTACTTCCCCCTCGCCAATCTGCCCAAAAATTTCTTTCCTCCGCACGCTGGGATCATTGCCAACTATCTCAATAATCGTCTGTACGATTGCTAACAGGCCTCCTGCGAATCCGCAAGATGCAGGCGGGCGTACTGCCGATAAGACTAGATCACGATCACGATCACGAGTGATGTGGCCCAGTTCATGGCGCAAGCCGTCACCGCAAGGCTTCCATGCCTGGCCCGAGTCGTCAATCAGGAAGTACGCGCCAGCGCGATCCTGAAGACTCTTGCATGTTATCCGCAAGTGGCCATAAAGTCGATCCCAATCCATGCGTTGTACTCAGCAAATTGGCCCGGCGCTAGCTTCTGTCTGGACTTATGATTTGTGGGGTCTGGCCCGGTCGGGTGATATTCAAAGATCTGCCACTTCACTCGCACCCCATTCCATGACCATACTCGAATGGCCATCAACTCGTTGTTTAAGTTGCGGGAGCTACTGCCCGCGTCTCGAAAAATAAGTTTCCGCGACCGCGCCGGAATTTCCCCACTGTCTCTTGGCGAGAACCATCCAATGGAATGCTAACGAAATCGACGTGCGGTCCGATGTCATCCAAGTCTACCTTAGCAACTTGGCCGCGCCCCTTAAATACCACCTGCGCGGAATCAAGTAATGCCGTACCCACGGTATCAATCTTGACTATAAGCCCAAGTGCCTTGAGACCAGAAACAATAGGCACCACCTCGGGATGGAATAGAGGGTCTCCGCCCGACAAGGCTGCTTGGCTCACGCCCTCGGCCTGCGCAGCCTTCGCGAAAGCCACGACATCAGCGGATGTGATCGGAGCGTCCGCGACGGCGCTTTGCTGGTTACTCTTCAGGCATGCGGCACTGAGGATCTGCGCGAGACCGTTAGCCGTGGGGGCCGTGGCTGCGCTGCCGCCGGAGACCGCCTGCGGCTCACCCAAACTCATCATCGTGATGGCCGTGCGCCCAGACAGTGACGAAGGACTTCTTGTCCCGCACGAACCAGGTCGGAGCGCCATGACTCAGCCGCTCCGTCCCGGGCAGCGCCATGCAGATGATGCGCAGCTTCCCGGCAAGATCAACCGCCATGGCATCAGCCTGCCACGCTCCGGTGATCGCTGTGATGGCGCAGGAACTCGCTCGGCCGGCCCGCGTACGACACGTACAGGTGGTCGCGGGCCCTGGTGCAGGCGACGAACAGGACGCAGCGCTCGCGCAGCAGATCCTGGCGGCGCGCCAGCGCGTCCGTGTCGGCCGGAGTCAGCGCGACCGGCATCGGCACAGTGCCGTCGTCCACGCCGATGACGGCCATGGCCTGGAACTCCAGCCCTTTCATGCCGTGCATGGTCCCGGCCTTGATACTGCTCGCCGCGCTTTTCACGCCGGTCTTTACGACCGGCACTCCTGCCGCCGTCAGCGTTTCGCGTGCTAGCTCGGCTAGCTGACCTGACCTGGCCGCCACCCCGATGGCGTGCGGCTCAATTCCCGAGTCAAGCCACGAGCGAATTCTTTCAGCAAGGTTCCGCAGTTCCTCATCGCGGGTCGCGGCACCCCGGATTTCCGGGCGGGCGCCGTGGACGGGAGAGCGGTAACCTATCAGCGAATCCACGTTGTCATCGATGCCTACGACCGGCGCGGCGCCGAGCAGCGGGACGGCCCAGGCCAGGATTTCCTGCGTGGTCCGGTAATTGACGGTCAGGCGGCGGCTGCGGCCGCGGACGCTTACCCCGACGCTGGCGAGCGAGACGCGGTTGTCATAAATCCGCTGGTGCGGGTCGCCGGCGATGAAGATGTCATTAGGCCCCGGCGCGACAGCCGCGCGCAGCAGCCGCCATTGCGCCGGATGCAGATCCTGGGCTTCATCGACTATGACGTGCCGGTAGAGCGGGCCGGCCTCGCGAAGCAGGCCCGTCGCCTCGTCGGCGAGCTGGAGATGCGTCGACCGGCCGGCTGCCCGCAGCTCGGCGGTGACCCGCTCGGTGAGCTGCCAGACCTGCGCGCGCTGAGCCTTGGTCAGCGGCGTGCCCCGCCCGGTCCGCAGGCAGGTCAGGTACGCCCGCTCGGACTGAAGGTTCTGGGCGAGGATGACCTGTTCCCACTCCCGTTCAAGAAATACATCGGTGAAAGGCAGGCCTGACTGCGCTGCCGCCCTGGCCCACAGGTAACGGTTCGCACGGGCGTCGGTCACCGCGATTCGTCCGCGCGCCTGGCTGACAATCCGGTAGGCGAGGCGGTCCACGTTGCTGACGTCCACTCGTTCGCGCAGGTCAGCTGGGGCAACCAGGGCGAGCTGAGCGTCGAGCGCGTCGATGAGGCTGCGGGTGAAGCTCGTCAGCAGGATCGACGGTGATCCGTCGCGGTTCGCCGTGCCAGGCAGTCCGGCGAGATAGGCGGTCCGGTGCAGCGCGGTGACCGTCTTGCCGGTGCCCGCCCCTCCGGTCACCTGCGCCGGTCCGGAGAACGTCGCCTGAGCGAGCCGTCGCTGGCTCGGATCAAGGAACACCCGCCAGGCCGCGAACGGGTGAGCGAGGATGCCGCGCAGCTCGTCATTCCCGGAAACGAAGGCGACGCGGCCGGGAGTTCGTTCCATCGCCGCTACGAGATCGTCGGGATCGACATCGAGTCGCGGCCTGTCGTAGGGGAGGTACCTGGCGACCTCGTTCCAGGCCTCCTCGACGGTCATGCCGCTGGCCAGCGCGTAGAGCGCCGCATACTGAGTTTCTGGCAGCATCAGCGCAAGCGCTTCGAGGTGAGACTCCGAGGTGAGCAGCCTGACGAGGGGCAGGACCTGCGCGTCGATGCCGAGCCGCTTCAGATCGGCGTCACTCGCCTTTGCGAAAAGGCGCTGCTCGGCCGGTCCCGCCGCTGCGCGCAGCGTCGGCTTGACCTGCGCGATGGCGCTTTCGTCGCGTACTTCTAAGACGCCGAGAGTCTGGTTGACGCTGAAGCGGTGAGCGCCCGCGTAGGCATTGGCCTGGTCGTGGGGGAGGACCGTCACCAGGCAATAGGTGTCGCCCGATTCGGGGGCGAGCACGACGCCGCGCCAGAAACCGTCAACGCGGATCGTGCGAACGCGTGGGTCGCGGCTGTTGTGAATCTTTTCGAGGTGCATGCCAGCGTGAGTGTGTTCAGCGAACTTGCTGATCGCGGCGTCGACTGAGAGTTGTACGGATTTCTGCAGTTTCGAGAACTCTGATAAGAAATCCTTGGCGATCGCGAGCCGCGCCAAAGTGGTCTCCTCGGATCGAGTCGTGCTGCAGGCTCATTTGTCGTTTGATCATGCTAGACCGTATGAAAGGCTCGGGCTTGGAGGCTTGGCCGATGACTGGACCAGTCATCCGCCATCCCCGGCGGCAATCACGCCTCCGGCGCCGCAAACTGACCGCACCGTGCCTGGGAGGATTGTCGTGTTCTGGCGGGAGGGTTGTCGTCCTTACCGGGGAGGGTTTCCGGGTTCCCGTAGGAGAGTTGTCGCATTTAGGAGGGTTGTCGTCGTATAGCCCGGTCAACTCTCCTAGATGCGGAAACCCTCCTCGTCGAAACCGAAAACCCTCCCGGGATCCGGGGACCTCCAGAGCGATGAGGAACTGCGGAACGGTGCCGCTGGGGAAGCGTGAGCATCGTGGCCGTCCCTGTTGCTGTCAGCGCTCCGTTCTGACAGCAACGTGGCCTCCCCGTTGCTGTCAGGAGAGGCTGCTGAAAAACCCCGAAAAATCCATGATCGCGATCGAAGAACCGCAGGTCAGGGAGTCGGGTTCGCGACGAAAACGGGGTTTTTCAGCAGCCTCTCAGGACAACATCAGGGACGGCCACGTTGCTGTTAAAACCACAGGCTCACCTCCCGATTTGGATGTTCGTGATCGAGGTGAACTGGCAGATCAGCGCCGCCGCGAGGAACACGAGCCCGATCGCGATCTCGTTGAAACGGCGCAGCTCCCGGCCGCTGGCGGCGAAGATGAACATCACCATCGCGGCGGCCGTCAAGATGAGGGCGAGCAGGTCCATGCGGTCTCCCAGGGGTTAGCCGGTCAGCCCCAGAGGTCTGGGCGGTAGCGTTCGGTTGATTCCAGCTCGCGGACATACGCCTCCGCCCCGTCACGCGGGAGAGACCCATGTTCCGAGGCAACGTCAACGAAGGCGGCGCGGACCGAGTCGCGCATCGGCTGCGAGCCGCAGACATAGACATATCCTCCGGCGGCGAGCAGGCGCCACATTAGCGCACCCTCCTGCCGGATCCGGTCCTGGACGTACTCGCGGGCCGGCTCTTCGCGTGACGTCGCGATGTGAACGTGATCGAGCACGCCCTCGGCGGCGAATCGCTCGATCTCGTCGCGATAGATGTAGTCAACGGCGCGCGAGCGGATGCCGTTGAACAGGGCCGCCTCCGCCAGCCGCGTGCCCGCCCTGCTCATCGCCAGCCGTTCCTGCAGGAATGCGCGCATCGGGGCGAAGCCCGTTCCCGCCGACACGAAGATCATCGGCTTGGTCACGTCAGCCTGCAGGTGGAAGCCGTCAGCGCTGTCATGGAAGACGTTCAGGCGGTCACCCTCGCGCAGCGCGTGCACGTAGCGCGAGCTCATGCCGCAGAAGTCGCGGCCCGGCAGGCCGGGCTCGCCGGGCAGGGCAGGCACGGGCGCCGGGTCGAGCCCGACCGTCAGGTGGGCGACGTCGCCGCCGTGGATCAGCGGGCTTGAGCTCGTCGAGTAGTAGCGCGGCCGCAGCGGCGGCGCGACCTGCAGGAACTCGAAGATGTTCAGCGAGCAGGACGGGAACTCCGCGAGCAGCCTGACCGCGTTGTAGCCGCCCGCGTCGATCACCGAGCGCAGCGGCGAATCGGGACCGGCCGGCGTCCGCAGAACTTCCCTGATCTCGGCCAGCCGCGACCATTCCGCGGGGTCGGCCACCTTCTCCAGCATGAGATCGAGCAGTGGCACCGGCGGCCTGCCGCAGATGTCGACCAGGTTCGTCAGCACGTTGCGGACAGCCAGCACGACGCCCTTCGGCACGGCCCGGACATTCATGGTCGTCGGCACGGTGAACAGGCCGTCGAGCGCGGTGCCGAGGCAGCGAGCGAGCCGCTCGACCTGGTCCTCGTCGTTCTTGGGGCAGATGCCGATATGGTCGCCGGCCTTGTAGGAGACTCCGGGCGGCAGGCTGATCTCCAGGTGCCGGGTCCGCTTCGGCGAGCTCGCGGGCGCAAGCTCCCGGCAGGCCAGGGCGCGCGCCTCGACCGTGGCCATCCCGACGGCGTTGGTCAGGATCGTCGGGACGAGGAACGCCCGCGGCTGGGTCGTACCGGTGCCGGCCGGCCCCGGCGGCATCGCCCGCATGACCGACCTGTGCATCGCGGTAGCGGAGTCGGTGCCGGTCAGGACGCCATCCGACGCCCTCTCGGCGGCGTCGCGCGCCGCCGCGGCCGCCGTGGCCCGCGCCCCGGACAGCTCCAGGAGACCAGGCCACACGCTGGCATTCCAGTCCTGGAACACGCGCTCCCACACGGGCGAGCCGACATCGGCGAACGCGAAGTCCGCCTGCGGCGCCGCCCCGAGGCCGGCCAGCTTCTTGTGCACGTAGCGAGGGAAGGCGAGGAAGGCGTTCCACTGGGTATTGCCAAGTCCCCAGACCAGGTACTTGCAGTTCCGCCACAATTTTTCATCCGGTTCGGTTTTCTCAAGCCAAACCTTGAAGGCGGCCGCGTTCGACGGCGGATTCGAGGTGTAGGTGGAGGTCATGACGACAAGCAGCCAGGGCCCCGTGCGCGGCGGCGCGGCCGCGAGCTCGTTCAGCGTGATCAGGTCGGTCGCGTAGCCCTGGAACCGGGCCCTTTCAGCGAATCGCTCGGCTAGTTCCTTGTTCGCCCCGAAGTTGCTGCCGTACGCGATCACGAGCTCGCGGTAGGCGCTCGTGGCGGGGATCTCCGTCGGCGGCCCCCAGCCCGGACCGGCGGCCGTCGCGGGAGTCCCGGGCCGGGCGCGCGCGACGGCGCGGGCGGGCCGGCGCACGCTGATCTCGCGCGGCAGGCGGACGACAGGGACGCTGGCGGGCTTCGTCGTCACGATCGTGTTCTTCGCGACGGTCGCGCCAGGCGCGAGCCGCAGCCGGTAATGGGTATAGATCACGCACAGGACGACGCGGAGCATCATGAACGTGACCTCTTGCGCCATGCACTGCCGTTTCCCGATGGAGAAAGGTATGTAGGCGTGGCGCGGCCTGTCAATGACCTTCTCTGGCGCGAAGTGCTCAGGGTCGAAGGCGTCGGGATTCGGTCCCCAGTAACGCGGGTCGCGCTGCGCGGCCAGAGTGCCGACCAGGATGATGTCGCCTTCCCGCACGCGATAGCGGCCGAGCGTGCCGTCCTTGAGGCTGCGGCGGATCGACACCGGCATCGGCGGGTAGACGCGCATCGTCTCCTTGATCACCTGCGTGGTGTAGCTCATCGACAGCAGGTCGTCGTACGTCAGGTCGTAGTCCGGGTCGCCGCCGGTGATCTCGTCGATCTCGGCGATCACCTTCTCCTCGACGTCGGGATGAGTGGCGAGCACGTAGGCGAGCCAGGCGCCGGTGATCGACGGCCCGTTGAAGCCGTTCGACAGGTGCATGAGGATCTGGTCGCGCATCGTCTCGACGTCGAGAAGCTGGCCGGTCTCGGGATCGGGAGTGCTCAGCAGGCGGCCGAGCAGGTCGGTCTGCTGGCCGGCCGGGCAGGTGTCCATCCGGCCGCGCACGAGCGCCTCGGCCGTCCTGAACAGCTCCTTGTTGTGGCTTCGGTAGCGCTTCCTGGCCGCCCGGCGCGCCGGCCCGGCGAAGACGGTGAAGTCCGGCCGGGGGTCAGCGACGCGCCGGATGCTTTCCTTGGTGCTCTCGGGAACAGCGGCCGCGAACGGCGGCGGATCGCCGTTGCCGTCGAGCAGGCCGAAGTCGTAGTTGCACGCGCCGCGCCCCGAGACCTCGAGCGTGTAGCGCTCCATCCAGCCGCGCGCGTCGAGCGGCTCGTCGTCAGGCAGCGCCCGCCACGCGGCGACGAGCTTGCGCGCCTGCTCCTGCATCCTCGGCAGCTGCGTCCGCTGGTGTGACGGCGCGTACCACGGCAGCATCACCCGGCGGATCCGCTCGTAGTGCTCGCCGTCGCCGATGACCGAGATCCCGGTGCCGCGGGAGTTGCTGAGCTGGTCGAAGAAATTGATCTCCTCGACGCGCTTGCCGAACTGCTCCTCGTCGGCCGCCACCTCGTCGAGCAGCTCGGGATCGGAGACGACCACCAGCCGCCATTTCTTCGTCGGGACGCCGACCGCGTAAATGTGCCCGAACCTGCGGTAATAGTCGAGCTGGGTGTCGTTGTCATTCAGGATGCCGAAGTTAACGAACCGCTCGCCCTTCGGCACGAGCCAGCGAATCGCGTACGGGATCTCGAGCGTCCCGTCGCCGTCGCGATCGCCGGCGTCTTCGTAGGCGCGGGTCTCGCCAGGCGGCCGCCCGTCCGGCGCTTCCCCGAAGTCCGCGCCCGGGTCGAGATACAGCTGCAGCTCGCGGCCCGTGAGCCGCAGCGTCGAAGGGCCGATGCCGACGAAGTCGCCATCGGCCACCGCCGCCGAGGTGACGCGCTGCCCGTTGACGAACGTGCCGTGCGTGCTGCCCAGGTCCGCGATGCGATAGGCGCCCGCCTCGTTCCGCAGCTCGGCATGGTGCCGGGAGACGGCCGGGTGCGAGATCACGATGTCGTTCTCCGGCGTCCGGCCGAGGCGGAGCGTCCTGGCGGGCAGCGGCCGCACGACGCTACGGTCGCTGCCCGGGGTCGCCTCGTCAACTGTGCAGCTCAGCACCAGCCCGTCAACCGGATTGCCGAGCCTGACCAGGCATTGCGCGCCGATCTCCAGCCGGTCTACGCGCTGATCACCGCAGAAGGTGCCGTTCATGCTGCCGTTGTCCGCCAGCACCCAGCCGCCGCTCTCCAGGCGCAGCACGGCGTGCTGCCACGACACCCGCGCGTCATCGAGCACGATGTCGGCCATCGGATCCCGGCCGATCAGGTACGAATGACCTGGCCGCAGGCTCCGGTCGAATCCGTCGCCGCGCACCACGAGCGACGGCCCGGTCGCGGCCAGAAAGGACTTCTCGTCGTCCACGCCCCAACTGTAGAGGTTTTGGTCGCTACAGGTTGGATTTGATGCTGCCGCCGTCAACCTGGTAGGCGGCTCCGGTGATGTAGGAGGCCTGCTGCGACGCCAGGAACGCGACGAGGCTGCCAAGCTCCATCGGCTGGCCGAGGCGGCCTGCGGGGATCGTCGCGGCGAGGGGGGCGAGCTGCTCGAGCAGCGCCTCGTCAGCCTCGGCGCTGACTCCCGCGCCCGGGGCGATCCTGGAGGTCAGGAACATGCCGGGCAGCACGAGGTTGATCGTGATGCCGTCCTTGGCCAGGTCGGGCATGAGCGCCTTGACCAGGCCGGCGATGCCCGGGCGGATGCCGTTCGACAGGTCAATCCCGTCCACGGGCTGCTTGACCGAACTGGACTGGATCCCGATGATCCGTCCCCACCGCCCCGTCCGCATGTAGGGCACGGTCTCGCGGACGAAGCGGACGAAGCTCAGCGTGACGATCTCGAACGCGTGCTGCCAGTCCTCGTCGGTGAAGTCCCAGAACCGGCCCCTGGGCGGGCCGCCCGAATTGCTGACCAGGACGTCGACGCCACCGAACCGCTCGACGGTCGCGGCCACGACCGCTGAGATGCCCTCGGCGGTGGTCAGGTCGGCCGGGACGGCGAGTACCTCCGCGCCCGTCTCGCGCCGGATCTCCTCGGCCGCCGCCCGCAGATCCGCCTCGGTCCTGGCGCAGACCGTCACCCGCGCGCCCTCGCGGGCCAGCGCGAGAGCCGACGCCTTGCCCAGTCCCTTGCTCGACGCCGCCACGAGCGCGACCTTGCCGTCAAGCCCCAGATCCACTTGTCACTCCTGCCCGGTGCTAGCTAAACCCGGTTCCCGCTAAGCCAGGGCAGTCTACTGACCGGCGCCTGGCCTTCAGCCGGTAGGCTGTCGCGACAGGACCGACGGCGGGGTGCTCGATGAGCGATGACTGGGACGGGACCAGCCAGGGCGCGTACTGGGACAGCGTGACCGCGTACCGGGAGCCGGACGACCGGATCAAGTCGGCCGCCAGGTGGCGCGCGGCCGAGCTGGACTTGCACGGGCATTACCTTGCCAAGATCCCTGACCAGGTGTGGACGATGACCCACCTGACCGAGCTGCACCTGTACTACAACAAGCTCACCGTGCTGCCCGACGAGGTAGGCCAGCTCACCCGGCTCACCTGGCTGGCCGTCGGCAACAACGAGCTGCGCTCGCTGCCCGAGAGCATCGGCCTGCTCCGCGGCCTCACCCGGCTGGACGCGGAGGAGAATCAGCTCACCGAGCTTCCCGCCGCCCTGGCCGGCCTGAGCGAGCTCGCCAGCCTGAATCTCTCCGGGAACAGCTTGCGGTCCCTGCCCGGCTGGCTAGCCGACCTGCCCGCGCTGACCAGCCTGTACGTGGCCCGCAATCCTCTGGAAGACGTGCCGCCGGCCGTCACGAGGCGATTCGGCATCGGGTAGCCGCGCCATCTGATGCGGGCCGGTCAGAGGTCTCTGTCGGCCGCGGCCATGGCCGCCTCCCGGCCGGCCGGCGGGCTTGCCTGGCGCAGTGACCACCAGCGGGCGCCGGCGACGACCGCGAGCGCCGCCGCTGCCAGCCCCGCCCAGTAGACCGCGCCCAGGCCGGCCGCGCTCGCCGTGGAGAACAGCGCGCCGCCGGAAAACGAGCCGAGCGGCTCGCCGATCGCCGTGACGATCTGCAGCAGCGCGAAAGCCTCGATTACCGGCCGGTTCGCCGAGATGTCCGCGAAGGCCGTGGCGACAAAGGGGGTGAAGAACGTCTCGGCCACCGAGAAAATGGCGATGCCGCCGAACGTGCCGAACAGGCTGCCGCCGAAGCCTGCCATCCAGGCGAACGCGGCGGCGAAGACCGCGAGGCCGATGACCAGGAACTGGACGACTGTCGCGCCCCCGTCCAGCTTGCGCGCCGCGACGACGGAAACGGGCACCTGCACGAGCACGACCAGGACCGCGTTGATGATGAAGAACGCCGACCGTGCCAGCGGCGAGGTGGTGACCGCGTCGATGTGCAGGGTCATGGCCGAGAACAGCTGGCCGTAGAGGAACCAGCCCGCGATCGCGATGGCAGCGACGTAGCGCACCTGCTGGCTGGAGGCGATGGCGCGGATCGCGTTGCGGGTCGTGGCCGGACGCGGGTCGCTGTCGCGGGGCCGGATGCCCGCGGGCACCACGATGGCGACCGCGATCGCCGCGACGGTATACAAGGACGCGACGACAATCAGGCAGACGTCCTGCAGCCCCCTGCTGAACAGCAGGTTGGCGACTATGGGGCCGATGGCCGCGGCCACGTTGACGCCGATCTGGATCACCGAGTACGCGGTATTGCGTGACCCGGTCGCTGGCAGGGCGATCGCCACGTAGGTCCGCGCCATGACGGTGTTGACGCTGACGCCGGTGCCCGCCACGGCCAGGCAGGCCAGCGCCTCCGCCGGGGAGCGCGCCCAGGCGAGACCGCCGAACCCGGCGGCCGCCACGACCAGCCCGGACGAGGTTGCCGCCCGGATGCTGCTGCGGTGCATGAGGCGGCTCATGGTCAGGCACGACGCGCGGACGCTGAACGTCAGCGCGAAGAGCGCCGTCCCGACGAACCAGGAGGTGGCGCCGGGCAGCCGGGTGAGCAGCAGCGGCAAGATCGGCAGCAGGGTGTAGTACCCCAGGTTGGAGAACAGGTAGTTCAGGAAGACGGACACGCCGACTCGCGCTGCGGTGGGCACGCAGCCCACGTTAGCGAGGATCTGGCCTGGCAATATGCTCCAGTAACATGACCTCTGAATGGGCCAGTTCTCTCGACCTGCTGCTCAGCCCCGACACCGGCGATGGCGTCCGCCTCGGCATCGAGAACGCGATCCGGGAGTCGATCAGGGACGGCAGGCTGCGGCTGGGCGACAAGCTGCCCTCGAGCCGCAGCCTCGCCCGCGACCTGGGAGTCGCCCGGGGGACCGTGAGCGAGGCTTACGGCCAGCTCACCTCCGAGGGCTACCTGGGAAGCCGCCAGGGGGCGGTCAGCCGGGTGGCGTGGACCCAGCAGCCATCGCGCCCGGTGGCGGCGGCCCGCCCGCCGGAGCAGGCCGCCCGCTGGGATCTGCGGCCAGGCCGGCCAGGCGGGTCCAGCTTTCCCCGCCAGACCTGGGCGCGTGCCTCACGCCGCGTTCTCCAGCGCATCCCGGAGGACGCCTTCGGCTACGGCGACTGCCAGGGGACGGCCCGGTTGCGCGAAGCGCTGTCCTCTTACCTGGGCCGGGCCCGCAACGTGCGCGGCGATCCCGCCGCGATCATGATCTGCGGCGGCTTCACCGAGGCGCTCGCGATCACGTGCGGCGTGCTGCGCCGGACCGGGGCGCGGCGCATGGCGATGGAGGATCCCTGCGCGCCCCGGTACCGGGAGATAGTCGCCGACGCCGGCCTCGAGGCCGTCCCGGTGCCCTGCGACGGCGACGGCATTCAGGTCGCCGCTCTCGCCCGGACACCGGCCGACGCGGTGCTCGTCACCCCCGCGCACCAGTATCCCCTGGGCGTCACGCTGTCACCTGGCCGTCGCGGCGCCCTGATCGAGTGGGCTCGCGCTCGCGGCTCGCTCATCCTCGAGGACGACTACGACGGGGAGTTCCGGTTCGGCCGGCCGCCCATGGGCGCTCTCCAGCAGATGGACCCCGATCACGTGATCTACGTGGGGACCGCGAGCAAGACGCTTGACCCGGGGCTCCGGCTCGGGTGGATGACGCTGCCGCCGCATGTCCGCGACCCGGCCAGGCTGGTGAAGGAACGGCTCAACCGCGGCAACGCGATCTTTGACCAGTTCGTGCTGGCGGACCTGATCAGCTCCGGCGAGTTCGACCGGCACGTCCGGCGGCTGCGGACCGAGTACCGGCGGCGGCGCGACCAGTTGCTCGAGGATCTGGCCAGCCACGTGCCCGGCGCGGTCGTCACCGGCACCGCCGCCGGCCTGCACCTGGTGATCAGCCTGCCCGGCACCGTGTCCGACGAGGCAGTCCTGGCCGCCGCGGCGCGGCACTCGCTTTCCCTGCACACGCTGGCCGGCTACCTGCACCGGCCAGCCGCGCCCGGTTCGCTCCAGGTGATCGTCGGCTACGGCACTCCCGCCAACCACGCGTTCCGGCCCGCCTTGGACGCGCTGGTCGCGGTGCTCACGAGCCTGCCCGCCTGACCGCCGCTCAGGCGACGTCGAACTCCACGGCAGCGGTCAGCTCCGTCAGCAGGGTGTCCACCTCGGCGGCGGTGTCCGCGCCGGCCACGAAGACGCCGTGCCGGCCAAAGGAGTCAGTCACAGGGGCGATCTCGTCGCCCGCCGCCACCTGCAGGTCCGCCGCCAGCACCGCCGGGTGACCGGTCAGCTCCTGCCAGCCCCGCACCGCGCGCAGCCTGCCAGGAGGGCTCAGCACGAACGCCGCCCCGGCCGCGCCCTTCGCGGCCGGAACCGGCTCTGGCGGGCGTCCGAGCAGGTCATCCACGAGCGCACCGTACAGCTCGAAGCCAGGCCGGGTGTGTTCCACCAGCGTGTGGATGAAGTCACCGCCCGGCCGGTCGTGCAGCTCGCCAAGCACGATCCCGTCACTGGTGACCCAGAACTCGACGTGGAAGATCCCCCTGGTGACGCCGGCCGCGGTCAGGGCGCCGGCGACCGCCCCGCGCGCGGCACTCGCCACCGCCCCGTCCAGCCCGGCGGGCACGACGTGACGGAGCTCGATGAACCCCTGGGCGAGCGCCTTGCGGGTCAGCGCGAGCACCTGCGGGACGCCGTCCATCATCACGCCCTCCGCCGAGAACTCCTCGCCGTCCACGAAGGTCTCGATGAGAAACTCAGCGGACGGAGGCAGGGAACCCATCGCCGACGGGGGAGCGCCGAACTTTCCCAGCGCCTCAGGCAGATCCCCTGGCCCTTCGATCCGGGACACCCCGATGCTGGCCAGGCCGTCGCGCGGCTTCACCACCCAGGGTCCCGGGGCCGTGCGGGCCATGAAACCCAGGGCGTCTTCGGAGTTCCGGCAGATCGCGGTCACCGGCTGCGGGAATCCGGCCTCGCGCAGCCGCTCGCGGCAGAGGTCCTTGTTGCGGATGCGGTGGACGACCTCGGGGTCGTTGCCGGGCAGTCCCAGTTCCCTGGCCATCACGGCGGTGGGGTAAACCGCCAGCTCCCGGATCGTCAGCACGGCATCGAGGTCGCGCCTTCCCGCTATCCACGTGCGGCACGCCTGCGCGTCGTGGACGTCAAGCGCGACGACCTCATCGACGCGGGCAAGCTCCTCCGGGCCGGCGTTGGCGAGATTGCCCGGCGTGTCAGCGCCGATCAAGGTGACGCCCCGGCGCCGCGCCTGCTCGCTCAGCCGGCGGATCTGGTCCCTGCCCCAGGACGTGATGACGGTGCTGCCGACGACGAGGACTCGTGGACTCGACATAGAGGCCAGGCTAGGGAGCCGCTGGCCCAACGTCATGAGCCAGTATGAGCACTGCTCACTGGGCCAGTCCTCGATCTGGCCCGGCCGGGGCCGCGGTCTCCACGTACAGCGCGGCGGCGCTCACCGCGACCGGGCCGGCCGCGCCGCCCAGCCGCGCCTGCGCCGTCATGTAGACCTTGCGGCCGTGCCGGCCCGTGCACCGCACCTGGATGTGGACGGTTTCGCCCAGCGGGACCGGCGCGAGGTAGTCGACCTCAAGCCGGGCGGTGGCGTAGGAGCCGCCCAGCGACCAGGCCACCACGCCCATGGTCTCGTCCATCGCGGCCGCCAGGACGCCGCCGTGCGCCCGGCCTGGCGCACCCTGCTGGCCGGGCCGGAGAACGCACTCGAAGGTGCCGTCGCCGGTCAGCCGGACGCGCAGGCCAGAAGGATGGTCTGGCGCGCAGCCGAAGCAGCCGTCGAACGCGGGGTGATGCGGGCCCTGCCCAGGCCGGAACGGCCCGGCGGGCACCCGGGCCGCGGGCGGCGGCGTTGTCCGGTCCGACGCGGCCGACCCTCGCGCCTCAGGCGGCATCACCGGGGCTCAGCCGCCCTTGCGGCCCCACACCGCGCCGCCAAGGTCGTGGCGGCCGGACCGCAGGACGCTGTAGCCCAGCCGGTCGAAGCCCGTTTCCTCGAGCAGCGACAGCCACTCCCACCTGGTCAGGAAGCCAGTGCGATCCCACCATCCGTCGAAGGCGCAGAACAGGAAGTCCAGGGCCCAGGGCATCCCGTCAGGCGTAGTCGGGCTCGAGCCCTCCGCGAGCACCAGGGTGCCGTCGTCGGCGAGCAGCGAGCGCAGCCAGGCCAGGCTGGCCCTCTTGTCAGCCGCGCAGTGCAGCGCGTTGGTCGCCACGATGGCCGTGAACTGGCCGAGGCCGTCCGGCGGCGGCCGGTCGAAATCCAGGACCACCCCCTGGCCCGGCCAGGCTCCCCTGGCCACGAGCTCCGGGTTGCGGTCCGACCAGACGAAGCTGCCCCGCACCAGCGGGGCGATCAGTGATGTCGTGTTGCCGACTCCCGACCCGACCTCCAGCACCCGCCCGGTCAGCAGCGCGCGAGCCTCCAGCACCGCGCATGCGAGCCCGGCATAGCTGCCCATGGGCCATTCGGTCATCAGCCGTCGCCATAGCCCGGGACGCTGGCGCATCATGGCCGTTCCGTCGCCTGCCGCCCGTGCGATGGCGGGCCAGTAACCGGCCAGCAGGTCCAGGGCATCATGGGCGGCGCTCCGGGAAACAGCCTCCGCTTCGCGGCCGGCCAGGCCGGCCTGGGTCAGCGCGACCGCATGCGCCCGCATCTGGCTGGCCCTCGCGCCCTGGGGCCGGGCCGGGCTGGCCGCTATCGAGGCCGCCGTCTTCCGCGCGTAGGCCAGGAGCTCCTCGTACCTCGCCGGGTCCTCGCGCCTGACGGCCAGCCGCCGCCCCATCTCCTTGCGGCGCGGCTTGCCGGTGGAGGTGGCGAGCGGCCGGCCCAGTTCCGCGGCGACGGGCGAGATCCTGGAGTGCGCCCCCAGCTCCCGCGCGTCAAGCAGCGATCGGCCTTCCAGCACCAGGCCGATGTCCTGCCCGAGCTCTCCGGCGGACACCGGGACGGCGGCCATGGTGCCCGCCAGGCCGGCCTGGCGCCACTGGCTCTCGATGTCCAGCGGATAGAACTTCTCCCCGCCTCGGTTGATCACCTCATCCCGCCGCCCCCGCAGGACCAGGAACCCGTCCCGCAGCTCACCGAGGTCGCCGGTTCTCAGCCACCCGTCCTGGCCGAGCACCGCCCCGGTAGCCGCCGGATCGGCCCAGTACCCGCGCATGACGTCGGGGGTGCGCAGCACGACTTCCCCGTCGTCAAGTACCGCCTCGGTCCCGGGCAGCGCGACGCCGACCGGCGGGCGCCCTGACAGGTACTGGTCCTTGAACTCGGCCGCGTCCAGCATCGGCATCATGAAGCTGAAGTTCACCGCCTCGCTCAGGCCGTAGCCCTGCCGCAAGCGCGGGCCGTAGGCCAGGTAGAACTGCTCCGCCAGGTCCCTGTCCAATGGCGCCGCCGCCGTGACCAGGCATTCCAGCGAGTCGGGCCAGGGCGGCCGGGCCGAGACGATCCGGCGCAACAGTGCCGGAACCACGGCCGCGGTCGTGGCGGACTCCTTCTGGATCTGGCGGAAATATGCCTGCGGGGAGAACCTCTCGCAGATCACCAGCGGCGCCCCGGTGATCCTCGTGCCCAGCAGCGACATCATCAGCGCGTTCACGTGGAAGAAGGGCAGGCACGTCGCGTGCGGCCGGTCCGGGGTAATGCCGAGGACGCCGGCGATCTTCGAGGCGTTGCCGCTGACGCTGTCCCAGCCGAGCATGACCCCTTTCGGCACTCCGGTAGAACCGGAGGTGAAGATCACGAAGCTGAGCCCGGCAGCCTCCGGATGCCCTGGGTCGCCCGGCACGGCCCGCGCGGACCATTGCCCGCCTCGGCCGTCGATGACGATCGAGGCGGCCACCCGGTCAGCGATCTCCGCCACCCGCTGTTCGCCCGCGTGCGGCTCCACCGGTACCGCGACAAGCGCCCGGTCAAGGCACTCGGTGATGATGTCCGCGAACTCAGGCCCGGACGGGCCGCACACCACAACCCGCGCAGATCCCGGCAGGCCGCTCAGCCACCCGCCTGCCCCGCCCTCAGCCCCGGCCGGCAGAGCCATCGCCCACGGCGCAGTCGTGGCAGGGGCAGTGGGGGCAGCCGATGTCGTGCAGGAGTGCTGGCATGCTGGATTTGCGGTCGCAGATGAGGCAGTTGAGGTCGCCTATCTCGCTCAGTACCTCCTGGTAGGGGACGACCGCCATCCGCTCGTGCGAATCGACCGGCATGTGCGGCGCGCCGACCGCGAGGATGACGTGGTCGGTGATGGCCCCGACCGCGTGCGACACCTCGCCTTCCACCAGGTAGATCTGGCCGGCCTCGGTGGGGTAGACCCGCCCGCCGTAGGTGATCGTGCCTTTCCCGGCCACGACGACGAGCACGTGGTGACCCGGATGGGTGTGCGGGGGGAAGCCGGCGCCGCCCGGCAGGCGAATGAGATCGGCGCCGATCGTCTGGTTGGTGACCAGGCCTAAGCCGGTCGCGGCCGCGCCGTGCATCGCGACCGGCCGCGGCGCGTGCGAGATGTCAAGGCAAGTCGCGTCAGCGCCGATGGCCGCCTGCGCCCACCGGGCGATGACGAGGTCCTCTTGGACTTCCTGCCGCACTGGTATCCCCTGGTTCACTGGCTCAGCTCTCCATTGCTCAGGCTGCCCGCTGACGCGCTGTTCACGTCGGGCGGCGGGCCGGCGTGCGTCACGTCCAGGTCACCGCACCCGGGCCCGCGCAGCCGCCGCCCGGTCCGCAGGTCGAAGAGCGCCCCGTGCCAGGGACACTCGAGAAAATTGCCGATGACCGTTCCCTGCGATAACGGCGCGCCTTTGTGCGGGCACGAGGCAGGTATCGTGACGCACAGGTGCGGAAGCTGGATCCGGAGACGGTCCTGGCCGGCTGGCTCGATAGTGGCCCTGTCCTCGATAGTGGCCCTGCCACCTCGTGACGGACCGGGTCCAGCACCAGAACGCATAGTTTCGTGCCCTTGCGATATGTCCGTCACAGATCAAGGTCCTTTACCCTGCTGCCCCACTTCGGATCGAACATCAGGTCACGCCGGTAGGTGGCGTCCGCCACGCCCTTGACCCATTGCGCGTACCTGCTGACGATGATCAGATCGCGGGGGACGAAGCGGTTGTCCCGGCGGTACTCAACCCGGCTCAGCCGCACATCGGAGATGCCGTTCCACTCCTTGTCCCGGTAGATGATCGTGATCGGCACGCGGCAGGCGAGCCGGACGCCAGCGGCGAAGTGACCGGCGTGATGGGCGTCCTCGGCAATCGATATGTCGGGGAGATTGAAGCCCTGCGGCGGCAGCCGCCGAACCGGGGCGTAGTTCTGCGCCTTCTTGACCGCGTTGAAGCGCTGGCGCTGGCCCTGGATGTTCTGGATGCTGACGAGATCACCCGGTATTCCGTGCTCCGCGGGCTGGAAGCTGTCATTGAACGCGGTGAAGCAGAAGATGTCGGCGTAGACCATCGTCCACGGCTCAGTCAGCTTGCAGCCTCTCGGCGCGGTGAACACCGCCATGTCGATCGGCAGGTCGCCGGCGTTGGCCGCCCACTGCGTCAGTGCCTGCATCACCCGCGTCGGCGAGCTTCCCGCCGCCAGCGCCAGCTCCAGGAACCGGTCCCAGGCGCCGAGCGTCCCCTCTGAGTCAGGAAACTCCGCGCCGGTCGATTCGAGCAGCAGCTCCCGCAGGCTCTCCGGAATCTCGTGCCGGCGATCCATGGCGAGCCTGGGCATCAGGAACTCGCGCCGCTCCCAGTTGCTGCCGTCAAAATAAAGGCACCGCATCCGCGTCTGCTCGACCTCGGCCCGCCACTTCGCGAGCTCGCCCGCCAGCAGTACCGGGTCGAGATTCTCGACGCCGGCCGCTTTCTTACCGCAGACCGCCGCGTACTGCCTGATCCGCCGGACCAGGAAGAGAGTGAGCGAGGACAGCGAGAGGAACGACTGGTTGAGCTCCTGGAGGGTAAAGCCGGCGGAGTACCAGCACCAGAGCGTGGTCGCCAGGACAAGGTGCCCGTACGGCCAGCGCTCCGGGGGCTCGCCGGCGCATTCTGCCAGCATCTTGGCCGAGGCCCGGTTCTCGGTGACGGACTCATCAAGCAGGAACCGCATCCGCTCGATCGAGGTCACCTTCTGCCCGAGGGTGGCGAGCAGCTCGCTCCGCTCGGTGTCGGGCAAGTCGGACCAGCGGGAGCGGACCCTGCCCAGCATGTCGCTCAGGTCCGCCGGGGCACCGAGCCACCACGTCTGCCCGTCAGCCGCGGCACCGGCCTCGGCAGGCGGCGTGATGCTCAGGGATCCGTGCTCGGCTGCCGCCGCATTGAGGTCATCGGTCCAGGCCAATGGCGCGCCGCGCCGGACGGCGTTCAGCAGCGCGCCGACATCATGCGACTCGTCATCGGTGATGACGACCAGATCCCTGGACAAGCTCAGCAGGCCCGCCAGGCCGCCGATGGCCGCTGCCGGGCGCGGGCCCATGGCCCCTAGCCATTGATCCAGCTGAGGCAGCACCTGCCCGACATCGTCATTTCGCCCGAGGCCGAGGCAGAACAGGTACCACCAGGCCAGGGATGCCTCGGCGAAAGGCACCTTGAAGTGATACCAGAGCCGCTGGAACCGGGCGACTTCCTCGGCCGGCAGGCCGTACCCGGTCAGATCCAGCGGGCGGGGAGCGGAGGCCAGCTCAGCCGCCCTGTCCTGCCCGCCCCCGGTGGCCTCAGCCAGCTTGTCGAGTATGACAACGTCGGCCTTGCCGGCGGCGACCATTCCCAGGAGCACGACCAGATCGTCACTGTCGGCCACCATGTCGAGCCGCCGCCAGAGATCATCCTCGATTCTGGCGATCTCCGTAAGTTCGGAAGTGATATCGGATGTTCCCTGGGCTAACATAATGATCCCCGAAATCCGGATGTCATATGGTGCTGGTCAGGTGAGCATCGTCACACTATATATACAAGTCGTATCGGTCAAGGCAGTTTGAGTCTGGCGAGATCGAATTCCGGAAAGGGCGCGAAAAGGACGCAGCAAGTACCAGGCCGGGCAGTCTCGCCATGAGTGGCGCATTCGACGCATTAGGCGCTGACTGGCGGATTCGACGAAGAGCGGCCCATAATCCGATGCATCAGGGCGGGCCGGCTTGCTGTTCAGGCCCCGCGTGCCGGGGCACGGCGCCTGACTCTCCACGATCCCGGGCTCATGCTTGCCAGGGTCCGCTATGGATTCGTCGCTGCCGTTGTGCTGAAGGACTCGACTCCCACTGCTTCGTTGTCAGGAGGGTTCCCGGGTTCTCGCGGGAGGGTTTTCCGCGTGCAGGAGGATTGTCCGGACCAGGCGACGAGATGTCTCCTATGTATGAAAACCCTCCTCCGAGCGCGATCTTGTCAGCCTTAAGCTAAGTTGGCTAGGCTGATTATACCATATGCATGTATTTTTCGGTAAATAGTGGCGCGGGACATGCCTAGCGATTCAGCTGCCCTGGCCTTGTTACCGCAGGTATCCGCGAGCCCCTGCACGATGGCGTCGCGTTCCATGGCCTCCAGCGGGCTGAGCAGCCGCCGGCTTACCGTCCAGCATTCGGGCGGCAAGTCCGCCGGTCGGATGGAGCCAGCCCGCCTGCGCTGCACGACGCGCCTGATGACCTGCCAGAGCTGCTCGACATTTCCTGGCCAGCTCGATCGCGTGAGCAGCTTCATCGCCTCTGGCGAGCAGGTCAGGCTGCCTTGCTGGCTCAGCTTGCCCAGGAAGAACTGGGTCAGTTCAGGCACGTCCTCGACGTGATGACGAAGCGAGGGCAACTCCACCGTGGTCGGGAACAGTCGCAGCAACTCGGCGAGCGCGCCGCTGCCATCGGTCAGCGTCACCGCCACCCACGCCACGCTCCGGTCCGTGCCGCTGCCTGGTCGCGTCGCCCGCAGCGTGGCGGCCAGGGCATCCGCCTGCTCCGGCTCAAGATGGTCGACGTGCCGGATGACCAGGTCGCCTTCGGCAGCGAGCAGCGCCGTGCGTATCGATTTCAGCCAGTCCCGCATCAGCCAGTCCTGGGTCACCACGTCAGCGGCGTCGAACACGTCGAAGCGCCGCGCCGGGTTGCGGAACTGGTGCACTGCGCGGGCCAGCGCGAGCTTGCCGACGCCTGGCTCCCCTTGCAGCGCGAGCCATTCGCCCGATTCGTGGCCGTCCTGCACCTGCTGCGAGCAGCGAAGCCAGCGTGCCCCCGACCCGACGAGACCGGCCAGGGAGGTCCGGGCCGGGGGCCGGACGTCGCCGCCCGGCAGCGGCGGCTCCAGCAACTTGACCCGCACGACACCGGCCGCGGTCCGCGCCAGGCGCGCGCTCGAGGTCGGGCGGCAGCGGATCCGGGCCGTCAGGCCGGTCGGCAGCTCCACCCGCACCGCGTTGGCCCGGCCCCCGGCCAGTGCCTCGCTGGCCCGCCTGAGCAGCACTTGCGTGTCCCCGGGCTCCAGGCCGTGCCTGGCTCGGTCGTTCATCATCACCAGGTCGCGGTTCAGGGCCAGAACGATGCCGCCGCTGTGCCAGCACGCTCGCAGGTAGTCCCGCAGCAGTTCGAGTTCCCAGGCGCTTCCGTCGGCAAGCAGTTCCCTGGTGATCTCGTCAGCGGTGATCTTGATCAGCGCCATCAGCAGCGGATCGGCGTTACTAGACCAGCAGGCCAGGCCGGCGGCGCCGGCCAGCTTGCCGGAGATGGGCATGCGGATCGGAGCGGCCACGCTCGCCAGGTCCTGCAAAGGCTCAGCGTAGTGCTCTGGCCCGAGGATGTGCGCCGCCTCGCCGCTCTCCAGCGCGGTGCCCAGGCCGTTCGTGCCGACCGACGACTCCGCGTAGCTGTAGCCGGGGGCCAGCATCACCTCATCGCAATGCCCGGCAAGATCGTCGTCCGCGGTCATCCTGGCCTGCACGACCCCGGCGGCGTCGGCCAGGAGCACCGCGACCGGCTGGCCATCCAGGTGCCCGCTCAACCGCCGCAGCACCGGCACGGCGCTGCGGGTCAGCGGAGTGTCGCGGGCAGGACTGCCGATGTAGGACAGGTCGATCCGATCCGGTGGCACCTTCCAGTCACGAGATCGCCGCCACGATGCGAGTATCGGCTCGCGCATATTTCTCAGCATAACTGTCCCGTCTCACGATGAGACGGCCGCCTGGCGTCGGTTGAGTTTTTAATTGTGATCTGTGCCGCTCAGGGACGCAGGGGGGTGCCTGATGGATCATTACGCACAGCCTGATAATGAGCGATATAATCCCTGGACCATCGTCAACCTGGTATTTCATCATCTAGCGGACGAGGGATTGCATCCCGTCATCGGTGATCCGGGAAATCCAGGTGCACCCGCGGCCGCCCTGCTGGTCGCGATGGGGATCGAGCCGGCGAACGCGGCCGGCGAGAAGGCAGCCCAAAAGGTACAAGACCAGCTCAGCGAGCTGCGCGCGGCCGCCTTCGGTGACGGTGACGCCAGTCAGGATGACGGCCGCGCAGGACGCTGAGCCGGCTGTCTCATGTTGAGAACTCCGGCCGAGCCTCGCGTGTGTCTAATTGCTTCAAAGACGTTTCTTGTTGTTAGCTGCCGGTGGCGGTGGCCGGTGGCGGGAGCAATGCAAGTAGGCGCCTGGGGCGCCGGAAACCGCTAAGGGGTGGCAGATGAGTCGCCAGAGTGTCGCAAAGGCGCACCAGAAGATTCAAGAGCTGTCCTGGGAGCCGCGTTATCACGAGCCGGTATCTCAGTACGGAACCGACTATACGTTCACCAAGGCGCAGAAAAAGGATCCGCTGAAGCAGGTCCTGCGGTCCTACTTCCCGATGCAGGAGGAAAAGGACCACCGGGTCTACGGCGCGGCGGACGGCGCTATCCGGGGCAACATGTTCCGGCAGGTGGAGGAACGATGGCTGGAGTGGCAGAAGCTGTTCCTTTCCATCATCCCGCTGCCGGAGATCTCGGCGGCGCGGGCTATGCCGCTGCTGTTCCGGACGGTGCCGAACCCTGAGCTGCACAACGGCCAGGCGATCCAGATGATCGACGAGGTCAGGCACTCGACGATCCAGCAGAACCTCAAGCGCCTGTACATGAACAACTACATCGACCCGTCCGGCTTCAACATGAGCCTGCGCGGGTTCCACGACGACTACTGCGGGACGATCGGCCGGCAGTTCGCCGAGGCGTTCATCACCGGCGACGCGATCACCGCGGCGAGCATCTACCTGACGATCGTGGCCGAGACGGCGTTCACGAACACGCTGTTCGTGGCCATGCCGGCCGAGGCCGCGGCCAACGGTGACTACCTGCTGCCGACCGTGTTCCACTCGGTGCAGTCCGATGAGTCACGGCACATCAGCAACGGCTACGCGACGCTGCTCATGGCACTGTCCGACGAGGGCAACCGCGAGCTGCTCGAGCGCGACCTGCGCTACGCGTGGTGGAACAACCACCGCGTGGTCGATGCCGCGATCGGCACGTTCATCGAGTACGGCACCAAGGACCGCAGGAAGGACCGCGAGTCCTACGCCGAGATGTGGCGGCGGTGGATCTACGACGACTACTACCGCAGCTACCTCGTCCCGCTGGAGAAGTACGGGCTTGCCGTCCCGCACGACCTCATCGAGGAGTCCTGGAACCAGATCTGGAACAAGGGCTACGTGCACGAGGTCGCGCAGTTCTTCGCCACCGGCTGGCTCGCCAACTACTGGCGGATCGACCCGATGACAGACAAGGACTTCGAGTGGTTCGAGTACAAGTACCCGGGCTGGTACGACCGGTACGGCAAGTGGTGGGAGAACTACAACCGCCTGTCCCGGCCGAACGGCCACCACCCGATCGTCGCCGAGGACGTCGACTACAACTACCCGCAGCGCTGCTGGACCTGCATGGTTCCCTGCCTGGTTCGCGAGGACATGGTCATGGCCGAGGTCGACGGCCAGTGGCGCACCTACTGCCACGAGCAGTGCCGCTGGACGGACACGGTCGCCTTCCGGCCGACCTATGACGGCCGCGAGACCCCGAACATGGGCAAGCTCATCGGCAAGCGCGAGTGGGAGACCCTGTACCACGGCTGGAACTGGGCCGACGTGGTCAAGGACATGGGCTTCGTCAGGGACGACGGCAAGACGATGACGGCCCAGCCGCACCTGGACCTGGACCCGGGCAAGATGTGGACGCTTGACCACCTGCGCCGGATGCCGCCGGTGCAGAGCCCCAACGTCCTGCTCAACGAGATGACTCCGGAACAGCGGGAAGCGTACCGCGCGGACTACGTGCGCGGCGGCCCGGCCGGACGGTTCGCGCCGAAGACGTGAGCCCTTGCGGGCCGCAGGTCACCAGCTTGCGGCCCGCTTCTCACGGTTCCGTTCGCCTTGTCGTCCCACAACCGAGCAGGAAATATGGAAAAAAGGCACGTGGTGCGGTTCGAGCCAGTAGGCATCGACATCGAGGTAGCTGAGGATCAGACGATCCTGCGGGCCGCTGCCGAGCAGGGGATCATGCTCATGCACGGCTGCAAGGAAGGGCAGTGCTCCGCGTGCAAGTCGTTCGTGCTCGATGGCGACGACTTCGAGCTGGAGAAGTACTCCACCTTCGCGCTGCCCGACTTTGAGCGGGAAGAGGGCTACACGCTGCTCTGCCGGACGCATCCGTACGAGGACGTCACGATCGAGCTGCTCAACTACGACGAGGACATGATCCGATCGGGCCTGCCGATCACCGAAGCGACCGCGGAGGTCGTCGGCAACGACCCGGTCACCCATGACATGCGGCACCTGGTACTTCGCCTGACCGAGCCCGAAGAACTCAGGTTCTTTCCCGGCCAGTACGTCGACATCGAGGTACCGGGAACCAATGCGACCCGTTCGTTCTCGATGGCGAACATCACGACCAAGGGTGGGGGACAGCTCGAATTCGTCATCAGGATCTACCCGGACGGGCTGTTCTCGCACTTCCTGGACACTCAGCTCGCGGTCGGGGACCAGCTGAACCTGACTGGCCCGTTCGGGGTCTTTACCTTGCGCGAGAGCGAGGACGCGCGGCTGGTCTTCGTCGGAGGTGGCGCCGGCATGGCGCCGATCCTGTCGCTGCTGCGCTCGATGGGCGAGCGCGGCAGCGCGCGCCCGGCCATCTACTACTACGGCGCGCGCGGGCGCGCTGACCTCTGCTTCGAAGCCGAACTGCGCGACCTCGAGAAGTCGCTGCCCGACTTCCGGTACCTGCCCGCGCTGTCGGAACCCGGTGCCGATGAGGGCTGGGACGGCGAAGTCGGCTTCATCACTGACGTGCTGAAGCAGCACGAGGACGACCTGAGCGGCGCGCACGCGTACGTGTGCGGCCCGCCGCCGATGGTGGAGGCCGCGCTGCCGCTGCTGGCGAGCCTCGGCGTCGAGGAAAAGCGCATTTACTATGACAAGTTCACCACGACCGGCGATCCAGGCGATGACAAGCAAGCGGAAGGGGACAGCCCATGACGAGCGGACAAGAGCGCAGCGTGCCGGTGCCGGTCTTCACCGATGCCGAGGCCGGGGCAAAGGAGTTCCCAGACTCGCGTAACCGCGCGTTCACCTATTACACGCCGGCGAAGCGGAAGGCGACGCACTACGAGGACGTCACCGTCGAGGTGCAGCCGGATCCGCGGCACTACCTGAGCCAGGGGTGGATCTACGGCTTCGCCGACGGCTCCGGCGGCTACCCGCTTAGCTGGACTGCCCTGAAGTCCTGGGGGTCTGACCGGCCAGAGCCTGACCGGTACCCGGGCTCGGGCGGCAAGGGCTACGACTGGCCGGCGCTCGGATGGCACGAGTTCCGCGACCCGAACGAAGAGTGGGAGCTGACTCTCTACCGCTACAACGCCAACGTGGTGCGGCAGCTCAATCAGAACATCGACAATGCCAGGCAGTCCAAGGCGTTCGACCAGTGGAACCGGAACTGGATCGGGTTCGTCGAGCGGAACATCGGCGCCTGGATGCACGTCGATCACGGGCTCGGGATCTATCTCTTCTCCAACGCCAACCGCCGGGCCCCGACGAACATGCACAACAACGCGATCTCGGTGAACGGCATGCACCGGATCAGGTCGGCACAGGACCTGGCGCTGTACAACCTGACGCTGAGCGACGAGATCACGATCTTTGACGGCACAGCGCACCTCGACTGCTGGAACAGCGACCCGGCCTGGCAGGGCGTGCGCGAGCTGTGCGAGCGGCTGACCGGCATCGACGACTGGTGCGAGGCCATCTTCGCCGCGAACGTGGTCTTCGAGCCGCTCGTGGGCGAGTTGTTCCGCAGCAGCCTCGTGCAGCACGCGGCGCCGCGAAACGGCGATTTCGTCACCCCCACCGTGATCGGCGCTGAGGAGTATGACTACGCCGAGCGTGACCTGCGCTACACCAGGCTCATGTTCCGCCTGCTCAGCGATGATCGCGAGTTCGGCGACCAGAACAAGGCGATCATGGCCCAGTGGCTATCGGCCTGGGTGCCGCGCGCGATCAGCGCGGCCAGGACACTGCAGCCGCTCTGGTCCCAGCCAGAGGCAAAGCCACCGCGTTTCGAGGACAGTCTCGACCAGGCCAAGAGCCGGCTCGCCGGCATCCTGGCGGACCTTGGACTGCTGACACCGAAGGAGCTGACGCAGTGACCGAGACAGCCAGTTTCAAGACAGCCGAAAGCCCGTTCAGGTCGGACAGCACCGCGTCGAACAGGTGCGGGTTCACCCTCATGAACAACCAGGTCGGCGAGGTCGTGGCCGAGGTGATGAGCACCAAGCCGAATGTAGTGGTCACGGTGCTGCCGTCGATGATGCGCGTCGACGCCGCGGGCACTGTGGAGGTCGTCTACGACGAGATCTCCGAGGCTCTCGGCGAGGAGCCGGGCTTCTTCAACAGCGCCGAGCTCGAAGAGGACATGTCTACTCACTACGGACGGATGATCCACACCGACGACAGGACCATCTTCTTCGCCAACCCCGAGGATGCCGCTGAGTACCTCGGCTTCGACCTGACGCCGGTATCTCGCTAGGAGGCAACGGTGTACGAAAAGAACGGCGAGAAGTACTTCGTGGTAGATGGCCACCTGCACTACTGGGACGCCGCACCGGACAACTGGGTACCGGGGCAGGAGCAGTACGCCAAAGGCTGGATCGAGTGCTTCCACGGTTATCAGAGCCTCGGCCCGCCGGAGACGCACTGGCCGATCGAGAAGTTCCAGCGGTACTCAGAAGATGACCTGATGCGGGACGTCTTCGCTGACGGTCACGTGGACAAGGCCATCTTCCAGCCGACATACCTGCTTGAGTGGTACAGGGAGGGATTTAACACCACCGAGCGCAACGCCCTGATGGGCGAGAATCATCCGGGCAAGTTCGTCTACAACACCCGCTGGGACCCGCGCGACGGCGACGAGGGGCTCAAGACGCTTCAGCGCAACGTCGAGCGGTTCGGCTCCAAGGGCGTCAAGCTGTACACCGCTGAGTGGAACAACACCTCGCGGGGCTGGAAGCTGACCGATCCCGGCGCGTACCGCTATCTGGAAGCGTGCCGCGACCTGGGCATCAAGAACATTCACGTGCACAAGGGCCCGACGATCTGGCCGCTGGACAAGGACGCGTTCGACGTCTCTGACGTCGACCACGCCGCGACCGACTTCCCTGAGCTGAACTTCATCGTCGAGCACGTCGGGCTGCCTCGGATCGAGGACTTCTGCTTCATGGCCGTGCAGGAGCCTAACGTCTACGCGGGGCTGGCCGTCGTGATCGGCGGGCTGATGCACGCCAGGCCGAGGTTCTTCGCGAAGGTGATGGGCGAGCTGCTCTTCTGGCTCGGCGAGGACAAGCTGCTGTTTGGCAGCGACTACGCGATCTGGGAGCCGAAATGGCAGGTCGAGGGGTTCGTCGACTGGGATTACCCGGATAGCGAGGAATTCGCCGACTACCCGAGGCTGTCGGCGGCCGGGAAGCAGAAGATACTCGGGCTGAACGCGGCGGCACTGTACGACATCGAGGTACCGACCGAGTTCCGGGTTCCCGCCCAGGCCGGCGAGCTGGCCGCCCGCGAGGCCGCGGCGCTGGTACCTGACGAGTGACCGCCGTACGGGGGGCCCGGTCGGCCCGCCGCAGGTGCTCAGGGCGCTGGCGGGGGTGCGTGATCCTGAGCTCGACGAGCCCATTACCTCGCTCGGCTTCGTGGCCGCGTGCGAGGTCTCCCGGGCCGGTGATGCCGAGATCCGCCTGCGGTTGCCGACCTACTTCTGTGCGCCTAATTTCGCCTATCTGATGGTGGCCGACGCCTACGACGAGGTGTCAGCGATCGAAGGCGTCCGCAGCGTCAAGGTGCTGCTTGACGAGCACTTCGCGGCCGACGCGATCAATACCGGAGTCGCGGCGAAGGCGGGTTTCGTCCGGTCCTTCGACGGCGAGGCGGTCAGCGAACTGCATCAGCTGCGCGCCGATTTCCT
Organism: uncultured Actinomycetota bacterium; assembly: GCA_963720575.1. GTDB lineage: Bacteria > Actinomycetota > Actinomycetes > Streptosporangiales > Streptosporangiaceae > Chersky-822. The sequence continues at coordinate 5,125,774 of CAVRGA010000001.1, read as the reverse complement.
GCGCAAGGCGGTCATGGCGGGGACCGATCAGGTGTGCCTGCCGCTGCTGGCGGCCGGGCGTCAGCCAGCCGAGCTGCGGTGCATGACGCTCGGCGAGGCGCCGCCTTCCGCGGCGCTTGACCGGCTGCGAGAGCGGCGGGGCGAGCTGGGGCTGCCCGCGGGGAATGAGTCGCCGCTGGTGATCGACCCGCACACGGGCCGCGCGGTCGGCGGCGGGGACCTGCCGCTGCACCTGCGGCGGGCGCGGACGACGCGGGTCAGCATCGAGGCGAACGCAGGGCTCTGCACCGGGATGCTGCGGCATCGGTATGGCACAGGCGGACTAGGGGAGGAGGGGCGATGAAGGCCGTCCGGTTGCACGCTTTTCACTCAGAGCCCGTAGTCGAGGAGGTTCCCGAGCCGGTTATCGAGGGCCCGCTCGACATCATCGTGCGGATCGGCGGAGCCGGGGTCTGCCGCACCGACCTGCACATCATCGAAGGTCAGTGGGACGCGGCCATGCGGACGCCGCTGCCCTACATCCTTGGCCACGAGAACGCCGGCTGGGTGCACGCGGCCGGCTCGGCGGTCACCAACGTCAGCGCAGGCGACACCGTGATCCTGCATCCCACGCCCACCTGCGGGCTGTGCCGCGCGTGCCGGGCCGGCGACGACATGCACTGCGTCAATAGCTCGTTTCCGGGGCTGTCCCGTGATGGCGGGATGGCTGAGTACCTGCTGACCTCGGCCCGGGCGGCCGTGAAGCTCGACCCGCGGACCCGGCCGCAGGACGTCGCGGCGCTGGCGGACGCGGGGATCACCGCGTACCACGCGGTCAAGAAGGCGATTCCGCTGCTGTATCCGGGGACGACCTGCGTGGTGATCGGGGCTGGCGGACTCGGGCACATCGGCGTGCAGTGCCTGGCGGCGCTGACGGCGACGACGATCATCGTGGTCGATCGCAACGCGGACGCGCTGAAGCTCGCCGAGCAGCTAGGCGCGCATCATACGGTTCTCGCCGACGGCGCGCAGGTCGCGGCTGTGTCGGAGCTGACCGGGGGGCGCGGGGCGCAGGTCGTGCTTGACTTTGTCGCCGAGCAGGGGGCGGAGGCGGACGGTTTCGCGATGACCGGGCAGGCCGGGTCTTATTTCGTGATCGGGTACGGCGGCACGCTGCACGTGCCGGCGCTGGACATCGTCTCGACCGAGCGGAACATTGTCGGCAATATCGTCGGGACCTATAACGAGCTCGCCGAGCTGATGGCGCTGGCGCAGGCCGGCCGGGTCACGCTACATACCAGCACGTATCCGCTGGCCGATGCGGTGCAGGCGTTTGCCGAGCTTGATGCCGGCCGGGTACGGGGCCGGGCGATCCTCGTTCCCTAGGGCGGATTACTGGGTAGCTCAGTTACCGCGCGGGTTGCTCGCGCCGACTGTCGTGACGGGGGGATCGATGGCCAAGGAACTGCACTACGGGGCTGACGCGCGCGGCCTGCTGCTGCACGGCGTCGACAAGCTCGCCGACGCCGTGAAGTCGACGCTCGGGCCGAAGGGCAGGAACGCCATCCTGGAGAAGGTCACCGGCTCGCCGGTGGTCACTAACGACGGCGTGACGATCGCCCGCGAGATCTTCCTGAAGGACCAGTTCGAGAACATGGGCGCGCAACTGGTCAAGGAAGCGGCGATCAAGACCAACGACATCGTCGGCGACGGGACCACCACCGCGACCGTGCTCGCCCAGGCGATCATCAGGGAGGGCATGGCCGCGATCGACGCGGGCGCGAACCCCGTGCTGCTGAAGCGCGGCATCGACCTGGCCGTAGGCGGCTCGTGGAGCACCTGGAGGGTGTCGCGCACCCGGTGAGCACCGAGCAGGACTATGCCCGCGTGGCGGCGATCTCCGCCAATGACGACGAGGCCGTCGGCGCGGTGATCGCGAAGGCGCTGCACGCGGTCGGCGCTGACGGCGTCGTCACCGTCGAGGAGTCGGCCACGTCCGGCATGGGAGTCGACTTCGTCGAGGGCTTCGAATTCGACAACGGCTATCTCTCGCCCTACCTGGTGACCGATCCGGCCAGGATGGAGGCCGTTCTCGACGACCCCTACATCTTGCTGTGCAGCGAGAAGATCAGCCAGGTCCAGCAGCTCATGCCGCTGCTCGACAAGATCATGCGGGCGCGGCGGCCGCTGGTCATCGTCGCCGAGACCGTGGAGGGCACCGCACTGAGCATGCTGGTGCATAACCAGGTCAGCGGCGTGTTCCAGTCCGTGGCCGTGCGGGCGCCAGGGTTCGGTGACCGCAGGCTGCACAAGCTGGAGGACATCGCCGCCCTGACCGGCGGTACCGTCTTCAGCCGGCACTCCGGCCTGACGCTGGAGACCATGACCATCGAGCACCTGGGCCGGGCCGCCCAGGTGCGGGCCACCGCCGACGGCACCACCATCATCGGCGGGCACGGCTCGCCGGCCGACATCGGCTTCCGGCTCACCCAGCTCAGGGCCGAGCTCGACCGCGCCAGCTTCGGGATCGACGAGGATGTGCTGACCGAGCGGATCGGGGCGCTCTCCGGGAAGGTCGCCGTGATCAGGGTGGGGGCGCCGACGCCGGCTGAGCTGAAGGAATTGCAGCACCGCGTCGAAGACGCGTTGTCGGCGACGAGGGCCGCGATGGCCGAGGGCATCGTGGCCGGCGGCGGCGCGGCACTGCTGCATGCCGGGTCTTCGCTGGATGACCTGCAGGCCAGCAACGATTACGCCAGCGGCGTCGAGATCGTCCGCCGGGTGCTGACCGAGCCAGCCAGCCTCATCGCGTCCAACGCCGGCTACCCGGGCGACGAGGTAGTGGCCCAGGTCGCCAAGCTTGGCCAGGACGACGGGTTCGACGCGCTGGAGGGCCGCTTCGGCAACATGATCGAGATGGGCATCATCGATCCGCTCCGGGTGGCCAGGTCCGCGCTGCAGAACGGTGCCTCCGTCGCCGGGCTGCTGGTCACGACGAGCACCCTCGTGGCCGAGGAGCAGACGCCGTGGGGCGGCAGCCCCGCCCTGATGACCGAGTACGGCGCCCTTGACGAGGGCTTGCAGCAGCCCTCGCCCGATTCCAGCACCCCGCAGTCGCTCGGCCTGGGCCGACCGCCGGCTAGCCGACCGGCCCCCGCTGATGCTGCACAACGCCAGGTCACCCGCGGCGAACCACCCCCAGGCCGGCCCGAAGCGCTGCAGGATCAGACTGCCGTAACCGCATGCCTGATCCGGCCTGCCTGTCCCAGAGAGAACACCGCACCGGGAGTTAGGAGTACGATACTTATAAGTACGATCCTAAGAAATCGGAAGGGCGCGTGTTCGCCAAGCCACCTGACGTGTTCGACCGTGACGAGGAGTGGGCCGCCCTGTCCCGGTTCGCTGCGGATGACCGGCCGGGCGCCACGCTCGGGGTGGTGTCAGGACGGCGACGGCAGGGCAAGACTTTCCTGCTTGACGCGCTGAGTAAAGCGGACGGCGGCTTCTTCTTCGAGGCGACCGAGGCCACAGACACCGAGTCGCTGCGGCAGATCGGAGCCCAGCTGGGCAACTACACCGGGGCTTCGATGCCTCCGCGCCCGGCAGACTGGCGTGAGGTCCTCGACGCGCTTCTCGCGCTCGGCGAGGGGCGGCCTGTCACGGTGGTCATCGACGAGTTCCCTTACCTGGCGAGGGCGAACCCGGAACTGCCGTCGGTGATCCAGGCCGCGTTCGGGCCGCGCAGGGAGGAGCGGCTGCGTTCGCGGACCCGGCTGCTGCTGTGCGGCTCGGCGATGTCGTTCATGGGCCGCCTGCTGTCCGGAGCGGCCCCGCTCCGTGGCCGGGCCGGGCTGGAGATGATCGTGCCGACCCTGGACTACCACCTGGCCGCCCAGTTCTGGAGGATCGACGATCCGCGCCTCGCGGTCTTGCTGTACTCGATAGTCGGCGGCACGCCAGCCTACCGGGACGGGGTCGCGGGCGGCCGCGGGCCGCGGTCCGCGGCGGACCTGGACCACTGGGTGGCGGAGAACGTCCTGAGCAGGTTCAGCCCGCTCTTCCGCGAGGCCCGCTACCTGCTTGCCGAGGAACCCGACATCAGGGACAACGCCGTCTACTACTCCGTCCTCAGCGCCGTCGCCGAGGGCAACGGCACCCGCGGCGGCATCGCCGGCTACCTGGAGCGCAAGGCCACCGACATCTCCCACCACCTGTCGGTCCTGGAAGACGCCGGCCTGCTCGCCCGCGACGTCGACGTCTTCCGCCCCGGCCGGAGCGTCTACCGGATCAGCGAGCCGCTGACAGCCTTCTACCACGCGATCATGCGGCCCGAGTGGAGCCGCCTGGAACGGCGCGGCCAGGCCGCCCAGGTCTGGCGCGATAGTGCCCGCCGGTTCGCCGCCAGTGTCGCCGGCCCGCGATTCGAGCAGATCTGCCGCGACTGGACGCAGGCCTACGCGCCACCCGAGATCAACGGCATCCCCGTGTCCCAGGTCGGCAGCGGCCTGGTCAACGACCCGGAACAGAAGAAGTCACACCAGATCGACGTCGCGGCCTTCGGCAACAACGCCGACGGCCGGCGCGTCCTGCTCGCGATCGGCGAGGCCAAGTGGGCCGAGACGATCGGCATGGGGCATCTCGCCCGCCTGCGCCGCATCAGGGACCTCCTGGTCCGCGCCGGACGGCCTGGCGCGGAAACCGCCCGCCTGCTCCTGTTCGGCAGCACCGAGCCCTCCCCCCAACTCCGCGCCCCGGCCGCGGACGGCGACGTCCAGCTCATCGGCCTCAATGACCTCTACGCATGAACCTGGTCCAGCTGGGCAGCCCGAAGCAAGGCTTTATCCTCGGCGGCCGTTCCGGTGTCGGGAAGACCGGTATCGGCTACGAGATCCACGCCCAGCTGTCGGCCGCTCGCCTTCAGCACTGCCTAGCTGTTCCGCGCCGTGGCCGACCTATCCTCCGTCCTCATGCGGAGGCTGGCGGGCGCGGTCACCGTTAGCTCGTTCTCGCGGTACAGGGACCGGAACTGGTTCTTCATCTGCACACGGTTCATCATTGTGAGGCCCGGCTAGCTCTCGCAGCGCTTTCAGCTGGTGATGTCGCCCTTCGCGCGGGTCTCGACGTGCAGCTTCGCGAAACGGTTCTCAGATTCGGGGCGACAGCCACCATTCTCGTCCTGCCACTCTGTTAGAAATCATCCTGAAGGCCATCATCCATACGCTCGACGGCGAGACGGTGAGCGAGATCGTCATACCAACCGATGACCCATCTGCGCAGGTCGGCGATCCTGGCTTCGCCTAGCCCGTATCCGGCGAAGTCGTCGTCGGGGAAGACGCTCACGCCGGCGAGCTGGTCAAGGATCGCTTCCAGGTCCAAGTCGGAGTCATGACGGCGGGCAAGGTTCTCAAGATCGATGTAGCAGAAGGTGTCGGCAACGGCATGCAGGTCGATGATGTCGCGGATCACGAAGCGGTCATGCCAGGCGCGTGCCTTCAGGCCCACGGTCGCCTCGACAAGGCGCGCGGCGTAACCCGCGGACTGGAAGCTTGCCAGACATGCTCTGCGATCTCGGGCAACGGGATGGCGTCGCCAGTGGCAAAATCCAGATCCTGAGATGGACGGTAGAGGATCTTATGCGCTCTGAATGCGTATCCTCCGGCTAGCAGCAGCCCGCACTGTTCGAAGACAGGCAACCCGTCCAGCGGCGCCTTCAAGTGGATGGCAGGCAGCCCGTCCAGGCTCACTGGTGAGCCGGTGCCATCAGTCCTTGCTCCCATTCGCGGCGGGCGTGCGGCCCCAGCAGGCGCCGCAGCCGGGGCCAGATGCTGACCAGCGACTCGCGGTGCACGAACCGCTCAAGATCCTCGCGCTGCGCCTCGGCGAGGAGCAGCGCGTACAGGACGAGGCGCTGGTCCTCCTCTCCGACGTCGTACACACGTCGTCCCGACCAGGCCACATGCAGCGGCAGCTCAACGGTGCCCGCGGCCGGTCCTCTCAGGTCCTCAAGCGAGGACGGCAGGCGCAGTGCATAGTCGGTCCAGCGCGGTGGCAGAGCATCAGCCTCCATGCGGATGATTATTTCCCTTCGCCGCGTCACGAGCACACGACACCCTTGCCCTCTGGTCGAAGTGCCCCGCTCAGCGTGAATTCGCGGCCACTCGGCGCGGTCCCGGCGTGATCGCTGCGCCCCCCGTGCTCCCGGCTGCGCTGCGGTCAGACTAGGTCGGCACCGACTCGGTCGCGTCGTTGCTCTCGGTCAGCGGGGCGCACGTAACTGTGTTGACCTGCGACTCTACTGGCCGCCCAGACCTGCAGCCCAGCGCCTCACAGCGACCAGTCATTCACCCCGGCGTCGTCTCTGCTAGTAGCAACCGCTGTCTGTGTTGCCGCCCTGTCATGCCGCGGCAGGCGGACTGTGACTGTGACTAAACGCGGCTGCCGTCTGGGCTGGTCATGGTGGCGGTGCCGTCGGCGTTCGATCACGCCGGATCAGCGGCCCGCCCGTGCCCCATCAAGGCCCAGCGACGGCGCACCCCAGCACCATCAATGCCGCAGCCATGGGGTCGGCCGGAGGTCCCGGCGCTGGGCGGGACGGCCGGGCAGGAGCCGGGCGCTGCCGGGCGGTGCCGCAGCCGGGGTCGCGCAGCGAGATCTCGGGAAGGAAGGGCCGCCCTTGGCCGCGACCGAGCCATCGATCCTGCAGCCAGGCAAGGAGGAAGGAGGCACCGGGTAGCTAACGTTCGTCTCTCGATGATCTGCGCATCAGGCGGCGACTGGTGGACGCGAGCCAGATCTGAAGGTAGGTCACATGTTCTCGTGATCCGCCGTCGTAGACGAACTGGCAGGCGCGCTGACCGTCTCGTATCGTCGCTTCCGATCACGCCGGACCAACCGCCCATCCCCGTGCCCCATCAAAGTCACAACGACGGCACCCCAGCACCATCAGTGCCGCAACCACGGTGTTGGCCGGAGCCCAGGCATCTGACGGCGCGTCAGTGCAGCGTGAGGCGAGTGGCTTGAGATCCGACTGGACTTACTGCGCCGGCCTCTCAGGACGGCAGGTGGCCGTGGCCCTGGGAATGGGACAGTATGGGCCGGTGCGTGAGCCTGATGAGGTCAGTGAATTCCGCAAGCTGGAGCACTGCCGTGCCGGGGGTGCGCGTCACGCCGACCAAGACCGGGATCACGCAATCGTGGACCCGCGTGGTCGAGTTGGGGATGCGCCGAACCCAGCGGAGCTAGCGGGTCGAGCCCGAGGTTCTTGCCGGCAGCCTGCTGGCCAGCGTCCAGGCCTTTAGCTTGCGGCGTCACGAGGTCGTGGTGTTGCAATGGATCATCCGGCCCGCCGTGCCGCAGCGGTTGCCTGCCGTGCCGCAGCGGTTGCCTGCCGTGCCGACGGCTCGCTCCCGACGGCTCGGCCCGCAAATCGCGCTATCACTGGCTATGGGCGCCAAGGATGCGGTGGCCGATCAGCGCGCCAAGCTCCAGTCCGTCAATTTCCTGGGCGTACTGCGCATCGGTGTACAAGCGACAGCGAGGTGCGGGCTCGCCGGCTGCTGGCCGGGATGCGTGCGGCGTTGGGGAGCGTGGGCACGGCGGACAACTCGCTGTATGCGCGGGCGGTTTCACAATCCCGGTTGCGACGGGCGCTCGCCAGTGCCCAAGCGCCGTTCCTGTTTCCGATGCAGCTTTCGGTGGAAGAACTGGAGCGGAGCTGGCCTGGCCGATCGGCTCGCCGTATGTCGCTGGCTTGCCGCGGAGCCGCAGCCGGCACCTGCCGCCAAGCGGCGCGATCGCCCGGCGCGGCCTGGTCATCGCAAGGTCGAACTTTCCGGGTGCGGAACGGCCCTTGGCGCTGACTCGGGACGGGGCCTGCCAGCATCTGCGTATTGTGAGGCCGACCGGGGTGGGCAAGAGGGCGCTGGCCGGCAACCTGGTTGCCCAGGCGATGGCTGCCGGGTCCGGTGTCATCGTTCTGGAGGCCAAGGGCGACTTGTTCCAGCTGGCACTCGACGTCGCGCCCGCTGACCGGCTCGACGACGTGATTGTGCTGGAGGTCGGCGACCGCCGTCCGGTCGGCTTCAACCTGCTCACGGAGGGGTCGTCGCCGCGGGTCGCGGTCGAGGAGCTCTGCCAGCTCTTCGAGTATCTGTATCCGGATATGCGCCGGGGGTCTGGGCGCGGGCCGCCTTGCACCGCGGCCTCTCCACTTTGATCACCCGTCCCGGTCTGACCTTCATCGACCGGGTGCCGTTGCCGTCACCGGGTTCGCGCAGTCCGGTGGAGCAGCAGTGGCGCGATTAGCTGATCGGCGCTGTCCGCGACCCGGAACTGGTCCGCTTCTGGGAGCGCTTCGACGGCCTGTCACCAGCGGCAGCAGGAGCACCATGCCGCGCCGGTGCTCGATCGGGTATAGCGACTGAATGAGCGGCCGGATATTCGGTGCATTATCGGCCAGAGCGACAGCAGCTTTTCGATACGGGGCGTGATCCGGGAAACGCAAGATCCTGCTCGTGAATCTGGCCGGTCTGGGCGTGGAACCAGACGGCTGACCGGCAGTCTGCTGCTGAACGCGCTCTGGGGCGCGGTGCGCGCGCACGCCGCCGATCCCCGGCCTCCGACCTTGCTGTTTCTCGACGAGTTCCAGGACTCTCTCAATCTGCCGGTCGATCCGGAGACGTTGCTGGTGCGGTCGCGCTCTTGTGGCCTGAGCATGGTGCTAGCGCATCAGCATTTGGACCAGTTGCCGGGCACGATCCGCAGCGCCGTGCTGGCGAACGCCCGCAGCAAAGTGGTCTGCCAGACTACGGCCGACGACGGGCGGGTGCTGGCCCGTGAGTTCGGCAGAACGGTCACGGACGAGGACTTCATGAACCTCGGGCGTTTCGAGGTGCTGTGCCGGCTGGTCACCGGAGAAGGAATTACCGGCCGGTCAGCGGTATGACGCTGCCCTCACCGGAATCTACCGGTCTCGCCACGCAGGTGCGTTCGCGGTCGCGGGAACGCTATAGCCGGAAGCCTGCGGATATCGAGGCCAACATTGCCCAGCGACGGTCACCGGTCAATCCGCGATCCGCCCGGCGTCCTCGGCTGGGCTGGACAGTGTGGGACGGCTGAGCCAGCGACTTCAGCAGCCATGCGGCTTGTTTGCGATGATCTCTGCCCAGTCGTCCTTGGCCACGTAGCTGCCTGAGGAGTCGTGGTAATAGACCAGCATGCCCTGAGAGGACGAGCGCCGCGGGGTGATCGGCGCCAGGCCGAGCACCATGTTGAACGCCCTGCCGGGCCTGACCCGGAAGCCCTGGACAGGCTGACGGTGCTTCCAGGCGGGCGGCATGCCGGCGTACTTGGGCGGCCAGCCGTGCGGGTTCCCGATGACCGAGTCTCCTGGTACGGCGTAGGAGCCGATCAGCCGCTGATTGCGCGGATGCAGCAGGACGACGCGGTCCAGGACCACGGTGGCGGTGGCGTAATTGGTGAATAGCTGCAGGCCGGAGGTCTGCGGTCCGCCATCGGGCGTGCACACTGAACCGCTCGGGATTGGGCCGTGTCTGCTGCCACTGCTCAGCGGACCGTCTGCGGCCGGATCGCCAGAGCATCCGGCCAGGGCCGACACCAGTGCTGTCACGATGGCCATTGCCACTAAAGGCAGCGACCTGGCGCGTATCGTTCCTCGCCGCATGTTCCAACGTCTCCTCAGTCGGCCCGCCGAGGACCGCGTCCAGGTCAAGCTCGTTCCCATGGGCATCGTTAGAAACAACCCCGCCGGTGCAGCACTCCTATCGGTCCGGTCACCCCGAGTGGTCAAGAGAACCCTGCGCTCTGTGAAGAGGAGCTGAAGTTGACCTTCAAGTTCGCGCCTTTGATGCCGAGGATTTTCCCAAGGCTCCACCCGCTTGTCCACTCGACAGCCGTCTCTTTATTGGTCTTAACCACCTGACTCTTCGGCTCCTCGCCGCAGAATTTCGCCGGGGTGTTGGACGTGTCGAGGTTCGGCAACAACTGAAAAGTATGAGACCAATCTCCAGTAAAAGGACAGCGAGCATCCAGGTGAACCGCGTGATCATGGGAGGGCTGGCCTGCGGGCTGGCCCTCCTGCTGGCGCCCTCATGCAGCGCCGGAGGCGGCCTTGACACTGACGGGCCGTTCGGCGACACCGGCCCTAACTCGGGAGGGATCTGTGCCCACACCCGGCCAGGAGGAGTCGCCTACGATGGCTTTAAAGATTTTCCCAATAAGGGCGGAACTGCCACAATAGGCAAAGTCCGGCTAGCGCATGCCCGGCATCTGCGCCTGGTAGCCGCCTGGGTAATGTTGACAACCGACCCAAGTGTCGGCGTCGGCGGAGGGTACCCGACTGCATCGAGTGGCGGACCCGGCAACCCTGGTCGTCATTTGTGGAGCCTGCGGCAATGGATACCGGGCGCGGTCGTCCGGCACACCCACCGTAAAGAAGTAATCAACCTGGTGATAGTCGCCAAGCCGATAGGAAGAGTGGGTACATCCACCGCAGTCGACCTGTATTACCAAGTCGCCGGAAAGCACCATCTGCTGCACTTCCCGTACGGCTTTACAGTAAAGGTCGCCCGCACCTGCTGATACAAGCCCGATTGCGTCCGTACTTGTCATACTCGCCATCAGTCGGGCGTGAGCGCCTGCTTCGCGAGGCCGCTGTATCCTCCGTCCTCATGCGGAGGCTGGCGGGCTGTGGCTGTGGTAGACGCGGCTGCCGTCGGGGCTGCGCATCGTGGTGGTGCCGTCGGGATTGAGGGTGATCGTCCAATTCCACTGGTGCACCACAATTAGATGATGGAATGTGCACAAAAGCAGCATATTGGTCAGTTTGGTGGCGCCGCCCAGGCGGCGGGGGATGATGTGGTGCACCTGACATCCGGCGGGCGGCTGGAGGCAGCCGGGGGCGGCGCAGTGCCGGTCCCGGGTGATCACGGCGCGGCGCAGGTGCGGCGGGATGGTGTCCGTCGCCTTCCCCACGTCCAGGGGCAGGCTCACTGATCCGGCCGGCCGGGCGAGCCTGCCGGTGCGCAGGTACGACGCGAGGCCATGCGGCCCGGACAGCAGCGCGACCGCGTTGGCCGCGATGAGGTCGCGGACCTGGCGGCGCACCTGCTCCCGGCCCTGCGCCCCGGACCCCGCCCCGCACGACGGGCAGCCGCCGGTCCCCGGGGTGCCGCTTCCCGGGGCGGCGTTTCCCGGGGCGCCGCCGCCCGGCCCGGCGAAGGGGCGGGTCAGCAAGCTGGCGAGCCGGTCAAGCAGGTCGTGGTCGATGTGACCGGTGACCACCGGGATGATGGTGGCGTCGCATTCGTCTCCGGGCATGGCGGCCGCGCCGGGCAGCGCCGCGGCCGGGGCGGCGGTGCCGTCCGGGGTGAGCCGGGGCCACAGCCGGTCCCGCCAGCCGGCGCCCTGCCACCAGCCCCCCGGCCCGCCCGCCGCGCCGCCGCCCGCCGCGCCGCCGCCCGCCGCGCCGCCGCCGGCCTCGCCCGGGTCGGCCTGGTCCCTGCCCGGCTCGCCGCTGCCCGGCTCGCCGCTGGCGGGCCCGCGGTTGCCAAGCTGGCCGGGGTCGCCAGCCAGGCCGGCGCCCGGTCCGGTCCCGCTGGCCGGGTCGCCGGTGCGGGCGAGCAGGTCATCCAGGCTGATGTGGAGCTGGATCTGGGTGGGCTGCCCGGCCCGGTCCGGTACCATTCCGGCGGCGATCAGCCTCCTGCAGGCTTCGTGCAAAGCGTCGTGGTGACGCTGCCGGATGGTGCGGGTGTCCTCGGCGCCGGCCCGCTTGCCCAGGGCGTCCAGGACCGCCTGGATCGCCTCGGCGCAGCCCTGGGTCAGGTCGCCGTCCAGGCGGCCGGCGCCGCCCAGGGTGGCCTGGAGGCGGACCCGCCGGTCCTCGAACCCGGGCTTGCCGTCCCCGGCGTCCGGGCACAGGCGCCGGCGCATCTGAGCGGCCAGCGCGGCCAGGTCATCCAGTTCCGCGCCGCCCGCTGCGGCCGCCAGCAAGATCTTGTCCGCGTCCTCCCGCGCGGACGCCGGCAGCAGATCCGTCCAGTCACAGATCTGCCGCGCCCACGACGGCGAGACGCGCCCGGCCGCCAGCGCGTCCCGCACCGCCGCATGCCCGTTCAGGCGGCGCATCCACCCCACGGCGGCCGACGCGGCCGGGCCGGTGACCTGGGTCTGCCAGCGCAGCCACGTCCGCGCGGTCCCCTGGCCGTCGCCGGTGAAGCCGCGGTTCGCGTCGAACGCCGACAGCACCGCCGACCTGGCCGCGACATGCACCGACGCCGCCCGCTCCAGCGCCCGCAGGCACTCCGCCTGCACCACCGCCGGCACCGACCCCAGATCCGCCGACGCCAGCCAGCCCAGCCCGGCCAGCACCATCTCCGCCGCCTCACCCGCCGACCCCGGCCCGTTGCCGCCGCGCATGCCAGCTGGCGCCCCCGGCGCAATGCCAGGCCGCTCACCCTGCTCGCACAACGGGACCACCTCCTCGCAAACGCGGATAACGGACTGACAAGCCCAGGAAACTGCGGCGACCGCGCCACAAGCACGCCGCCCGACGGGCGGACATGAGAACGAAAATCAAGCAGCAGGCAGAAGCCCGCGCGACAAAACGGAGGGCCGCTCAGCCGGGGCAATCTCCCGTTACGGGAGTCCAATTCGCCAGAAACCTTTTAGCTACAACGTCCCGGTGATGCCGTCTCTCTTAACTGAATCCCACGCTATCAGCACCCACCGACAATCAGTCCCGGGCCAGCTCACGGGGGTGCGCGTCACAATCTGCGGGTGAGCGCTTCCACGACGGCGGAGCCGGCGAACAGGCCGCACTGGCGGAACCACTTGTAGCGCATGCGGGGCGTTGTTCTCGAAGTAACCGAGGGCGGTGTCCAGTTCGTCTTTCTTGATGCCGTCCGGCGGGAAGGAGCGGTCGGCGCGGCACTTGCCGTCGATGTCTGCGTAGCCCGAGTCTTCCACGCGGGCGGCGAGCCTGGTCTTTCCGGCCGGACGTGACCGCTACTTCCCGGATGCCTGGTCGCCGGCCAAAACCTGTTGCGGCGGAGGGGAGCCGCGCGGGAGGCTGCCGGGGTGGATCTCGGCAGCGCCGCGCAGGAGTGGCAGGCGCACGGGTTCGTGATTCTCCCTGGGTTCGTCCCGGCCGCGGAGCTGAAACCCGCGCTTGAGGAGCTGCCGGCCATGTACCCCACCGCTGAAGGGTTCCATGACGGTACCGACGAGCGGCGAGACAGGTTCACCGCGGACGAGTGGGCGGGGATCGACAGCTTCCCGTTCCGGAGCGCCGAGCTGAGCCTCCTCGCCGTCAGCGACCGCGTGATTGACCTCGCAGAGACCCTGCTCGCAGACAGGGACCTGCGGATCTCGTCGGCCGAGGCGTGGGCGAAGTACGCTGGCGCCGCCGACTACGACCAGCCGCTGCACCGGGACTACCTCAACCACACGCTGATGGTTCCTGCGGATGACCCGCGGTTCCGGCAGCTGGAAATGTTCGTTTACCTCGTCGACGTCCCCGAGGAACTCGGGCCGCCGAGCATGCTGTCCCGTATCCGGACGGCGGGGCTGCCCGCGAAGCCGAACTGGTACCCGCGCGACGGCGCCGCCGACGCCGAAGGAGGCTGGGTCGAGACCGCCGGAAGCCCGGATCTCTACGATGCTGAGGTCCGCGCCGCCGGGCCGGCGGGCACGGTCGTCGCCTGGGCGCCGGGAACCTTCCATCGCGGCACCGCCCTGACCTTGCCCCGCGGCGCCCGCTACACGATCCACCTCGCCTACCGGCCGGCTCGTGCCGAGTGGGGCCAGCGGATGCCCTGGGCCAGCCGCAGCCACGAACCCGGGTGGTACCGGTTCGCGCACCGGGCGACACCACGGCAGCTCGCGCTCTTCGGCTTCCCGCCGCCTGGTCACCCGTACTGGACCGAAGCCACCCTCGCCGGCACGGCGCAACGGTACCCCGGGCTGAATATGACCCCGTGGCGGCAGGCGCTGTGCGGCGAAGCGTGACCTGGCGACGACGTAAATCAGCCCAGCCTGAGTGTTCGCAACACACAGATCGGGCTCCCGCCGCATAGCCACGCCGTCAGGGCGCGGTCTCGCGGGCGAACATGGCGCGGTAGGCGGCCGCGTCGGCGGCTCGCGGGTTGGACGGAGTGCTGGTGTTCTGGACGGCCTTCTGGCCGAGCAGGTCCAGGTCTTCGGAGCGGATGAGCGCGGCCATCGGCGGCACGTCCAGGTCACGGTTCAGCGCCCTGATCGCGTCGATCGCGGCCAGCGCCAGCTCCGCTTCGCTGGCGCCCGGCTCGCCGGCACCGAGCGCGCGGGCGAGCCGCGCGTACTTCGGCGTGCTGACCGGCAGGTTGTATTCCATGATCGGCGGCATGCTGACCGCGCAGCAGTAGCCGTGCGGGTGGCCGTACAGCCCGCCGATGGCCTCCGCGAGGGCGTGTGCGCCGGAGACGTCGGTCAGCCCTACGGCGATGCCGGCGGTGAGGCTGCCCTGGGCCATGCCGCAGCGAGCCTCGATGTCCGACGGGTTACTGACGGCGCGGCGGATATACGCGGCTACGAGCCGCGCTCCCTCCAGGGCGAGCGCGTCCGACGCGGGCGTCGCCAGCAGGCACTGGAGCGAGTCCACCGCGTGCGACAAGGCGTCCATGCCCGATGCGGCGGTCACAGAGGCCGGGCAGGACAAGGTGAGGTCTGGATCGACGAGGGCCACGCGCGGGCAATTCCGCATGTCGAAGAGGTTCATCTTTTTCTTGCGGACGGTATCGGTGATGACCGCCGACGGGCTGACCCCGCTGCCCGTTCCCGCCGTGGTGGGGATCGCGATGACCGGAAGCGGATCGCGGGTCAGCGCGCCGAAGTCCTCCCAGCCGCGCGGGTGCCCGCCGTTGGTGAGCAGCAGGCCGATGCACTTCGCCGTGTCGATCGCTGAGCCGCCGCCGACCGCGACCAGCGCCTGCTGGCCGCCCGCGCGCATCAGCTCGGCTCCCGCCAGGCAGTGGACATCCTTCGGATTGGGCTCCACCTGGTCGAAGACGGTGACCTCGATGCCGCTGCCGGCCAGCGCGGCTTCGACCGGGCCGACCGGGCCGACCAGGCCGGCGGCGCGGACACCGGGATCGGTGACCAGCAGGACCGAGCGAACGCCGAGCGCGCCCGCGTGCGCGGCGGCCTGGCCGGCGATCCCGCGCCCGAAGAGGGCCCTGGTCGGCATGTAGAACTCGCCGTCGGCGGCAATGCCGGTGCCCCGACGCCGCAGGGCGGGGTGCAGCGGCTTGCTGGCCGGCTGCGCGCCGGCAGGGGGCTTGTCAGCCGCCATCGCCCGCCCCTTCCCCGCCGCGCGCCAGGCGCGACTCGCGCGACTCGCGCGCCATCAGCGCGATCAGGTCGTAGGCGACCGTCGCCGCAGCGACAGTGGTCAGCTCCGCGCTGTCGTACGCGGGCGCTACTTCCACCACGTCCGCGCCGACCAGGTGCAAGGACGTCAGGCCGCGCAGTACCCGCAGCAGTTCCCTGCTGGTCAGCCCGCCGGCTTCGGGAGTGCCGGTACCCGGGGCGATGGACGGGTCAAGCACGTCGATGTCGACCGAGAGGTACACGGGCAGGTCGCCGACTCGCTCGGTCACCGCCCCGATCGTGCCCGGGATGCCGAGGTCGTCGACGTCGCTGACGCGAATGGCGCGGAAGCCGAACCGGCGGTCATCGGCGAGGTCGCCCTCCCCGTACACAGGACCCCGGATGCCGATATGCACGGAGTGATCCTGCACCAGCAGCCCCTCCTCGAACGCCCGGCGGAACACCGTGCCGTGGGTGGTGGGCGCGTCGAAGTAGGTGTCCCAGGTATCCAGGTGCGCGTCGAAGTGCACGAGGGCCACCGGCCCGTGCAGCGCGGTGACAGCCCTGAGCATCGGCAGCGCGACCGTGTGGTCGCCGCCGATGGCCACGACCCGGCGATCGCCGGTGACCAGCTCAGCGGCGCGATCCTGGATCTGGGTCATCGCCGCCGCGATGTCGAACGGTGTCACAGGCACATCGCCCGCGTCCGCCACCTGGATCGCGCTAAACGGGGATAGCCCGAGTTCAACGTGGTAGCCGGGCCGCAGGTGACGCGACGCCTGCCGTACCGCCATCGGGCCGAACCGGGCCCCGGCCGGTACGACACGCCGTTGTCGAACGGCACGCCGAGCACGGCCACGTCGTAGTCGGTGACGCGGTCTAGCTCGGGGAGCCTGGCGAAGGTGGAGGCGCCCGCGTAGCGCGGCACCAGCCGCCCGTCGACCGGCCCTACCGGCTCGGCTCTTGACTCGGACAACGATGCCTCCATCTGGGTAAGGCTCAGGCGCGGGTCCGGGTGACGCCGCCACTGGGCTGCAGGATCTGGCCGACGAAAGCGCTGCCACCCGGACCGGCGAGGAAGGACACGGCCCCGGCGATGTCGTCGACCGTAGCCAGCTGGCCAGTGGGCACCAGCGCGCGATAGCGCTGCCGCATCTCATCCAGAGTGATCCCGGCGTCGATCGCGTCGACATTGAGCTGCTCGGTATCGATATAGGAAGGGGCGATCGCGTTGGTCAGGATGCCCTGCGGGCCGAGTTCGCGGCCCAGGCCCTTGGTGAGGGCGACCAGGCCGGCCTTCGACGCGGCGTACGCCGTGGCATTGGGATGGCCGATGACTCCCCAGCCGGACGCGATCAGCACGATCCGGCCGCCGCCGGCCGCTCGCATGTGCGGCACCACCGCCTGCACCAGCCGGAAATGCCCGGACAGGTTCACGTCGATCTGGCGCCACCAGGCCGCCGGGTCCTGGGCAAGAAACGGTCCCATCTCCATCGCGGCCGCGTTGCCTACGAGGACATCGACGCGGCCGAGGCGTTCGACCACGGCCGACGTCAGCTCGGCCACGGCATCGGCGTCGGAGATGTCGGCCGGGACCGCCAGTCCGCCGGCCCGCGCGGCGAGAGCGGACAGCCGCCCGTCCCCGGGGAGGTCGTTGACCGCGACGGCGAATCCGTCCGCGGCCAGCCGGAGCGCGGTCGCATGGCCGAGTCCCTGAGCCGCCCCGGTAACGAGAGCCACGGGCTTGCTCATGCTCAGATCACCGCCCCGGCGTTAGGCGACAGGACCTCGCCGCAGTAGGTGACGCCCTCGGTGGCGAGGTAGTAGACGGTCGCCGCTATCTCCTCGGGCCGGACGAGCCGCCCGAGCGGCAGCGTCGCCAGGTAGGCAGGCTTGCGCCAGAGCGAGTCAGGCGCGAGCAGCGGCGTGTCGGTCGGCCCTGGCGCGACCGCGTTGACCCTGATCCCGGTGCGGGCGAACTCGGCGGCAAGCGACTTGACCAGGCCGAGCACCGCGCCCTTCGCCGCCACGTAGTGCAGGTCGGTCGCGCTGCCGGCCAGCGCCAGCTCGGAGGAGATCGCGATGATCGTCCCGGCGTCCCTGGGCATCATGTGCGGCAGGACGGCGGCGCAGGTGTTAACGGTACCGCCGAGGATGACGGCCAGCATCCGGTCCCACTGGGCTCGGGTGATGTCGCAGACATCGATGCCTTCCTCGTAATAGCCGGCCGCGCTGACCGCCGCATCGATGCCACCGAACCGCTCGGCCGCCGACCTGGCGTGCAAGGCCATCGCCGCCGCGTCGGTCACGTCGCATTCCAGCGGCATATCGGTGTCGCTCGGCCGCAGGTCAACGCCCACGGTCCGCCAGCCGCGGCCGCGGAACAGCGCCGCCGTCGCCGCCCCGATCCCGCTGGCCGCCCCGGTGACGACAACGACAGGGGCGTCGCCGCCGGCCCGCCCCTCCGGCTCGCTCACTCCGCGTCCGGGTCAGTGACGACCGGGGTGAAGTCGGCCGCCAGCGCCTCGCCGCCCGGCCGGAACACGTAGGCGGAGACCGCCGCCCCGATCACGCCGAGTACCACGATGACGATCACGATGCCCCAGTTCAGGTACCAGGTCCCGTAGATGTTTCGCGGCCAGGCGATGTTGATGATCTCGACGATCATCCAGGCGGCGGCGAAGTAGGTGACCGTGGCGGCGTACTTGCCCATCGAGACCGGGCCAGGGCTCCAGCCGCCGCGCAGCCGCTTGACCGCCGCGCCGACGACCGGCAGAGCGTAGGACACGAAGAACCCGGCGGTCGCGCCGCTGAGCAGCAGCGTGAACGCGTTCGCGTTGTGGATGAACGCCAGCGCCCCGGCGACGATGGCGACCAGGACGATGACGTGGCGCGGCAGCCGCTCGGAGCCGCTGAGCCGGCTGAGCACGCTCCACCCCGGCAGCTCACGAGCCCGCGCGCTGGCCCAGATCGCCCGGGACACGGCGGCCTGCACGGCGATCATGCTGGCGGTGAATCCGATGGTCAGCATGACCAGGAGCAGCCGGCCGGTCGCCGAGCCGAGGCGGGTCTCCAGCGTCGTCGCGATCGGGTTCGTGTCCTTGCCTGCCAGCACCGCGCCGAGATCGGGCAGCGCCAGGATCAGTCCCAGGGTGGCGAACATCACCAGCAGGCCGGCCGCCAGCAGCGACAGGCTGATCGCCTTGGGCAGCACGTGCCTGGCACCCTGGACCTCCTCGGCGATCGAGCCGGCCGACTCGAAGCCGACGAACGAGAACCCGATGAACGCCACGATGGTCAGGAACGGCCCGAACAGCCAGCCGGCGCCGTGCGCCGTGCCCGCCCCGCTGAACAGGAACGACAGCGAGTGGCTGCGGTTAAAGAACAGCAGCGCGATGCCGATGCCGAGCGAGGCGATCAGCTCGGCCGTCATCGAGATGTAGAGCAGGCCCTTGAGGAACTTGGCGCCGATGCAGTTCGCGATCGAGCCGAAGATCAGCACGCCGAGTGCGAGCAGGCTGGTCTGCGTCTGGGTGAGCGCCTTGAGCCCGATCGCCGGGCCGAGGAACTGGGCAGCGGCGAGCGCGACGGTCGCCAGCGCGATCGTGAGCCCCCAGCTGTACGCCCAGTTCGCGAACCAGCCGTACCTGGCGCCGAACAGCGCTCGCGCCCAGGCGTAGACGCTGCCCTGGAACGGCCACTTCGAGACGAGGTCGCCGAAGACGCCGGTGACCGCGAGCTGGCCGATCAGCACGACAGGGAAGCCCCAGAAGAACGCCGGCCCGGCCGCGAGCAAGCCGATGAAGAACACCGAGTAGATGCCGACGATCGGCGACACGTCAGAGAAAGCCAGGGCGAACGCGGAACGCAGCGTGAAATCCCTGACCGGGGTTTGCGAGAGGTCCGTGCCCACCGCCTCATCGGGCGCGACATTGGCCATGGGAATTCCTTTCAGCGTTAAAAATCAGTGCTCGGGCCGCGCGACCCAGTAAGCCGCGTCAGGCAGGACTGGCTGCGGGCAGGTCCTGGGCGTCAGGCTGAGGCCGGCTACGTGGTCGGCGACCGCGCCCACGGTCGTCACCCACAGCCCCGGCAGGCTGGCCATGCGCTCGATGAGCTGCTCGAGGGCGTGCGCACGGCCCGGCCGCCCGGACAGGAACGGATGGCAGGTCAGGGTGAACGCGGCCCCGATCTTGTAGTAGGCATCCAGCTCGAGCGACCACATCTCCAGTGCCTTGGCCGGGCTCTCGATGACCCCAGAGCCGATCAGGTCAGGCAGGAACGCGTACTGCTCCCAGTCATCGAGCCCCCACCACACCGGGATCTCGACCAGGCTGTCCTGCCTGCCGGCGCCAGCTACCGCGAGCCGGTACGGATGGTCGGCGTCCATCAGGCTCGAGTCGTAGGTGAACCCGCGATCGGCGAGCAGCCTGGGCGTGTTATAGGTGAGCTCCCACATGGGCGCCCGGTACCCGGCGGGCCGGACTCCCGCGACGTCCCAGAGCGCCTGCAGGCCAAGATCGATCATGTCGGCCTCGGTGGCGGCGTCCATTCCGGCGGTGTTCTCGTGGAAGTAGGAATGGTGCGCGATCTCGTGGCCGGCCTCGGCGATGGACCTGACCACCGCCGGGTAGCGATGTGCCGAATAACCGGGGATGAAAAAGGTCGCGGGGATGGCGTGGCGCTTGAGCAACTCGAGGATCCGGGGAACCCCGACGAGCGGGCCGTAGGCCTGATGGCTCATCGGGCTCATCCGGTAGATCGAGCCGATGTCAGCAGTCAGCACGGCGGCCTCGGCATCGAGATCAAAGCTCAGGCAGGCCGCCGCCTTGTATCCAGCCGGCCAGGTCACCGGAGCCGGGGGCACAGCCGTGCTGGCCAGGTCGCCATGAGCCTGATTCATGTCGGACAGCATCTGACCTGCGGTCAGTCTTGACCATCCGACTGCGGCGCAAACTTCCTAGCCGCGCTCATAACGTGGTATGACGTGGTCCGCGACCAAGATCACGGAATACGCCTGGTGATGACGCCCCGGCGAGGTCCAGATCCCGCCCTCGCATGGGCGATGAGAGGTCCTGGAGGAGGGAATTCGCGTCCTGGAGCCTTGACCGGACTAGGCGACGAAAAAGCTCCATTGCGCGAGAACCCTCCTTCGCAAGCGCGAAAATACTCCGGCCAAGGACAATCCTCCTCGACCAGCACGACAACTCTCCTCAGATCGCGGTTCAGCGAGACCGGGCCAGGAGCAGTCCGCGCGCCAGCGAAGCTAGGTCCGTCCGACTTCGGCGCAAACTTCCTGGCCGCTCTCATAACGTGGTATGACGGGTAGTCAATGATCTGGTTATGCCTGGTGAACGGTGGTCTGCGGCAGAGGACGTCAGATGACGATGACCGTGCGCGGGCTGCTTGAGCGGCCGAGGCTGCAGCTGACGCTGGTCGGAGGGGCGGCCGGACTGGACCGCGAGATCAGCTGGGTCCACATCTCGGATCTGCCTGCGCCATGGGATTTCCTCGGGCCAAGTGAACTGCTGCTGTGTAACGGCACCGGGATCGGGTCATCGCCGACCGCCCAGGTCGACTTTGTCGAACGGCTGGCACGGGTCGGGGCCAGCGGCCTGGTCGTCGGCCTGGGGACCGGCGGCGCTCCGGTGACGGCCGAGCTGGCCAGCCGGTCGGGCGAGCTTGAGCTGCCGTTGCTCACCGTTCCCTACTCGATCAGGTTCAGTGACATCGTGCGGACGGTCGCCGATGGTGACGGCCGGGAGGCCGCTGCCGATGTCCTCGCGCAGTTCTATGACCTGCTCCGGCTGTCGCTGGCCGCCGGCGACCTCGGCCCGGCGACCTTCGACGCGCTCGGCCGGCAGCTTGGGCTCAGGCTGCACCTGGTGGATGCCGAGACCGGTGCGTCGGTCTTCGATGACCAGCCGCTGGTACCGCTTGGCGAGGTGCTGGCGGCGAGGGTTGCCGAGCACGGACACGCCCTACCCGGGCTGCTGCAACTGAGCCGCGACGGCAGCGCGGACGGCGAGGTGTGCGCGGTCGCGGTCGCGGTGCCCGGTGAGCCGCTGACCGCGCTGGTCGCCGAGCCGCTCGGCGCCCGGCTGCCAAGCGCGGCCGTGCTGCAGCACGTGGCGGTGGCGGGCGCCGTGCAGCTGGCTCAGCTTGTCTCGCAGCGGCAGCGGCGTCGCCACCAGGGCGGCGAGCTGCTCGGCCAGCTGCTTGACCCGCGCAGCACGTGGCGGCCGGCGGGGGAGGAGCCGTCCATCGGCGGGCTTGATCCCGCCGGGAGCGTGCTCATCGTGGTGCGGGCGGCCCGGCCTGAGACGGGCGATTCGCTTCACCGCGCGTGCGCGCGCGCCCACGTGGGCAGCTTGCTGCTGCAACGCGGAGACCTGCTGTATGCCGTCCTGCCTGGGGCGGCAGTCACCGCGCACCTGCTGCCGCTGCTCGGGGAGCTTGGCTGCGCCGCCGGGGTCAGCGCGGTGCTCGGCTCGGCTGCCCGGATGTCAGACGCCGCCCAGGAGGCCACCTGGGCGCTTGGCGTAGCCGAGGCCAACGGCGCCGTGCTATCTCGGTACGGCGACGGCGCCGGGCTGCTGATGCCGCGAACGCCCGCCGAGGCCCAGGCGCTCGTTGATCACGTGCTCGGCGAGCTGCTTGCCTACGACGGGCTGCACGGAACGCACTATTTCCAAACGGTCAGGGAGTTCGTGCGGGCGGACGGATCGTGGCAGCAGGCCGCCGCCCGGATCCACGTCCATAAGCAGACACTCGGCTACCGGCTGCGCAAAGTGGAGGAACTGACCGGCCGCGGCTTCGCCAGGACCGCCCACCTGGCCGAATGGTGGTTCGCGCTGCAGGCCTACGACCTGCTGGCCGCCTGCCGCGACGGCCAGTTAGCCGGCTATGGCGGGTCCGTGCCCGCCCTTGGAGATTCTGTTTTGCCTGAGTTTTAGGGTATAACGGTGCTGGAGAGGGCGGGGTGCTGCGCGCGGATTGGTCGTAGCAGCAAACTCTGGGAGGGGTGTATGACGCGCACGTCTGTGGTGTGCCCGAATGGACGACGATCGAGTTGCCGCTTTAGCAGTCGGATGCTCCGGGCTCTGGTCATCGGGCTGGCGGCATCGGGGCTGGCGCTGATGTCAGTATCAGGAGCCGCGGTCGCGGTAACGCCGGACGGCCATACGATCGCGTCCGCAGGGACGCTTTCGCTTGGAAAGGTCAACTCAGGCGGCGGCGGCGCGGTCGATTTCTGGAAGGTTCAGCTGCTCGGGGGCGACCGGGTGCAGATCAGCGCGCAGACGCCGAACATCCCGTGCTGCAACAGGAGCTACTACTTCGACCTGCTCCCGCCGGGCACGACGGATGCCAGCTTCCCGCAGACTTCCCCGGTGATGGGCGTGTCCACGCCGTCTAACAGCGCCAAGTCAGTGCTGGTGCTCCAGGCACCGCACACCGGCACCTTCATACTCGCGGTGTGCGAGAACGTGAGCGGGAACGGGGACTGCCGGTTCACCGCCGGGGGCGGCGGCGACAATCCGATGGGGTCCTACACGTTCACGCCGACGCTGATCAACGGCGGCGTGAAGGCCAGCGTCGGGGCGAAGGAGACCCAGGCTAGCGGCACTATCGCCAAGGCCAGCCTCATGCCGGTCGGGAACTTCGAGGCGGGCGGCGGCGGCGCGGTCGATTTCTGGAAGGTTCACCTGCTCGGCGGTGACCGGGTGCAGATCAGCGCGCAGACGCCGAACATCCCGTGCTGCAACAGGAGCTACTACTTCGACCTGTTCCCGCCGGGCACAACCGGCACCAGCTTCCCGCAGACTTCCCCGGTGATGGCCGTGGCCACGCCGTCTAACAGCGCCAAGTCGGTTCTGGTGCTCCAGGCGCCGCACACCGGCACCTTCCTGCTCGCGGTGTGCGAGAACGTGAGCGGGATCGGGGACTGCCGGTTCACCGCCTCGGGCGGCGGCGACAATCCGATGGGACCCTACACATTCACGCCCACGCTGATCAACGGCGGCGTGAAGGCCAAAGTCGCGGCGAGGGAGACCCAGGCCAGCGGCACTATCGCCAAGGCCGGCCTCATGCCCGTCGGGAACTTCGAGGCCGGCGGCGGCGGCGCGATCGATTTCTGGAAGGTTCACCTTCTCGGCGGGGACCGGGTGCAGATCAGCGCGCAGACGCCGAACATCCCGTGCTGCAACAGGAGTTACTACTTCGACCTGTTCCCGCCCGGCACGACCGGCACCAGTTTCCCGCAGACCTCCCCGGTGGTGGCCGTGTCCACGCCGTCTAACAGCGCCAAGTCAGTGCTGGTGCTCAAAGCACCGCACACCGGCACCTTCCTGCTCGCGGTTTGCGAGAACGTGAGCGGGAACGGGGACTGCCGGTTCACCGCCTCAGGCGGCGGCGACAATCCGATGGGACCCTACACATTCACGACCGCCCTCACTGGCGGCCATGAGACCAGAACGACGCTCAAGCTCTCCGCTTCGACTATCAGCCGCGGCCATGAGAAGAAGCTGAGACTGAGCGCGGAGGTCGCCGCCGTGTTCTCGGGGCATCCGGCCGGCAGGGTCACCATTCGGGCCGGCAAGAAAGTGGTGTGCAGCCTTGTCCTGTCTAAGGGGAAGGGAAGCTGCAGTCCGCGATCTAATACCCTGCTGGCCACGGGAACCTACTCGCTTACCGCTTTTTACGCGGGAGGCAAGGGTTCCTTCGCGTCAAAGTCCGCCGCCAGAACCCTGAAGGTGAAGAAATGACGCGCCAGCGCTATTGGCGGAGCCGATCCGTTTGCTTTACCCGGAGACCAGGCCGGCGTCGTGGGCGAGGAGGCCGGCCTGGGTGCGGTTCGCGCAGCCGAGTTTGTCCATCACGGACGAGACGTATCCCTTGATCGTGGCCTCGGACAGGTACAGCCGCCGAGCGATCTGCGCGTTCGACAAGCCCTCGCCAGGAAGGCCAGCACCTCGGTCTCGCGGTCGGTGAGGGATTCGGCCAGGCGGCGGGCCCGGTCGCGGGCCTGCTGGCTGCCGGTGGACGCGGCGACCAGCCTGCGTGCCGCCGCAGGCGACAGCACCGTGTGTCCTCCGGCGGCGACCCTGACCAATCCGATCAGGTCCTCTGGCGGGGTGGACTTGACCAGGAAGCATGACGCTCCCGCGCGCACTTCCTGGGCCTGCTGGCGCGCTGCATGCTGGTCGCGGTCACCGATGTCGTCCTGATCGTCGGCATCGGGCTGCTGTTCGGCGCGCCACTGCCCGCGCACTGGCTGGCGCTGGCGGTCACGCTGGCAGCCGGCGCGACCAGCTTCTGCGGGCTCGGCGTCGCGGTCGCGTCGCTGGTAAGCAACGCGGAAGCAGCGCCCGCGGTCGTGCAGCTCGTGCTGTTCCCGCTGGTCTTCCTCGCAGGGACGTACATGCCGATTCACTCGGCGACGCTGAACGCGATCTCGGGCGCGCTGCCGATCCGGCCGTTCAACCTGGCGCTGCTCGGCTCCCTGTCAGGCCCCGCCCAGCAGGCCGGGCCAGGCTGGAGGCACCTCGCCGTCCTGGCCGCGTGGGGGATCGCCGGCGCGGCGATCGGGATCAGGCGGTTCCGCTGGAACCCCCGGCCAGAGTAAGCGCGCGGATCTCGGCTGGCGCATTGGAACGGGCGCTGTGTCCGCACGGGGTGGCAGACACAGCGCCCGGACTGGGGGGATGCAGGCATCTGCGCGGGGGTCGCAGATGCCTGCATCGGCACGGGGGATAGACAGGGCCGGCACCTTGGGGAATGGGACTGGGGCAGAGTCCCTGGGCGGAGTCCCCCGAGGCGGTGCCAGCCCTGTCGGTTGGGGGTGGCCTAGAGCGCGGTCAGGGCAAAATCAGCCAGCCGAGCGCGCTGACATGGCCAGATCGACCCGCAGTCCGCGCAGGTGCCATGATCGTTGACGTGCTGGTCGATCACCCGCTGGGCGGTACCCAGCAAGCCCATGAGTTCGGGAGGAAAGAAGCTGTCCCGGCTCGGCGTGCGAGTGTTCATCTACGCTCGCCTCTCTTAAGTCTGTGTGCCCGCTGCCTCGCGGGCGGTGCGTCCATCTCCTTCTATACTTGCTCGCCGGGTGCGCCGCCGTCTGCGCTGCTAGCGCCCAGTCTCAGGTGCAGGCTGGCCGTCATGCGAGTTTCCGGCTAGCTGCAATGGCAAGGACGGGCCCGTGGGGCACGCTTGGACCCATGACCCTGCGCTGCGTCATTGTGGACGATAACCATGACTTCATCCGAGCTGCTCGCGACCTGCTGGGCAACGAGGGGATTGTCGTGGTTGCCACGGTGTCGACGGGAGAGCAGGCGTATCGCGCCTGCCGCGAGCTGGAGCCGGATGTCGTCCTCATCGACATCGACCTGGGTGAGGAGACCGGGATTGAGGTCGCCACTCAGCTGCCCGGCCGGCAGGCAGGCGCGGAGCAGCCCGGCATGATCCTCATCTCCGCGTACTCCGGTGACGACTTCGAGGACCTGATCGCGGACAGCCCGGCGATCTCGTTCTTGCCCAAGTCGGATCTTTCGGGTGCCGCGATCCGGAGCGTCCTGGCTCGGGACGCGGGCTTTGCCGCCCGGAAGCCTCAGCGCGACTCGAGATAGGCGAGCACCGCGAGGACGCGGCGATGGTCCTCGGTGGTCTCCGGCAGCTGCATCCGGGAGAGGATGCTGCGGACGTGCTTCTCGACCGTTCCCTCCGTAATCCACAACTGGTGCGCGATGCCGGCGTTCGAGCGGCCCTCCGCCATCAGCGCCAGTACTTCGCGCTCGCGCTCGGTGAGTTGCTCGAACGTGTCGTCGCGGTGGCGCGCCGCGAGGAGTTCTTGCACGAGTGCCGGGTCGACGACCGCACCGCCCGCAGCGATCCGCCCGACCGTGCCGGCGAATTCGGCCATGTCTGTCACCCGGCTCTTGAGCAGGTATCCGACCCGCTGGCCAGCGGCCAGCAACTCCATCGCCTGCTCGACTTCGGCATGCGCCGAGAGCACCAGCGTGCCTGTCGCCGGGAATCGCTCGCGGATCTCCCGCGCGGCGTCGAGCCCCTCCGCCAGGTAGCCAGGGGGCATCCGGACGTCGATAATGGCCAGATCCGGGCGGTGCTCGGCGACCAGGGCAAGCAGCCCGGGAGCGTCCTGCGCCTGACCGATGACTTCGAACCCTGATTGCTGCAGTAGGCTGGCAATACCCTCCCGCAGGAGCGTGTCGTCATCAGCCAGGACGATGCGCTTGCGTGTTTCAGCCACTTTGTCTAGCCCCCGTAGCGCGGCATCATCGCATAGCACATTACCGGCCGGCTGCCGCTGGCCAGGGGGACGGGGGCATGGGGGGTACACGCATCCGGTTCGCAAGCGGCAGTCTTGGCAAGCGCACGGTCATCGTCAGCGTTCTGCTCTCGGCCATCATCGGCGGCGCATTCCTCCTGCTGGCCCTGGCGATCGACGCCCTGCGCGAGACAGAATCCCGTGCCAATCACGCCCTAGAGGTGCTTGTCGCCGCGAACCGCCTTGAGCGCCTGGTCATCGACGTCGAGGCGACCCAGCGCGGATTCGTGATCACCGGCGAGCCAGCGTTCCTCGCGCCGTGGAATGAGGCCAGATCCGAATTCGCCCATCAGGCCGCCCTCATGGAACGCCTGGCCATCGTAGGAGACGAAGGGCAGGGGCGCTCGGCACACCAGATTGCCGGGGCCGCGAGGTCCTACATCGAGGATTACTCTGTCCCGCTGGTCGCGACAGCACAGCGCGACCCGGAGTCCGCCAGGACGCTGTCAGTGACCCTGGAGGGCAAGCGCCGGGTCGACATGCTGCGGGACAGTTTCGAGCATTTCTTGCAGCGCGAGGAGGAGATCTTCGACGCCCGCCAGAATGGTGCCGACGCCACGGCTAGCAGGGCTCTGGTGGTCGCATCCGTCGGCGTGGCGGGCTCGATCATCCTCATCTTGTTCTCCGGCGGTTACCTGGCCCGCTCCGTCGTCCGGCCAGTCCGCCGGGCGTCTGCCATGGCAGGGCGAGTCGCGGGCGGCGATCTCACCGCGCGGATGCCGCAGACCGGGCCAGGCGAGGTCGGCAGTCTTGAGCGATCGTTCAACAGCATGGCCGACTCGCTGGAGACCAGCCGCGACGAACTGCGCCGCGTAGCGCAAGAGCAGACGGCATTGCGGCGGGTCGCGACGCTCGTCGCCCGCGGCGTGTCACCGCCCGAGGTGTTCAGCGCGGTGGCAGGCGAGACGGGCCATCTGCTCGGCGCTGAATCCACCGCAGTGGCCCGATTCGAGCCAGATCGCACCGCTACCGTCATCGGCAGCTGGGAAAATCCCGGCGGCGAGGGACTCGCGCGACCGCTGGGATCACGCTGGCTCAGCGATGACGACAGCGTCGCCGGGCGGGTTCAGCGCAGTGCCGAGTCGGCCCGCGTGACCAGCTTCGAGACCGAGCGCGGGGCCGCGTCGGACTGGGCAAGGCGGCACGGAATCCGCTCGGCGGTTGGCGGGCCGATCGCCGTCGAGGGGCGGCTCTGGGGCCTCATCATCGCGTTTTCCGGCAAGGCATCGCCGTTCCCTGACGACACCGAAGAGCGCCTGCTCGCCTTCACCGAGCTGGTAGCCACGGCGGTAGCCAACACCGAGAGCCGCGCTCAGCTCACGGCCTCGCGCGCTCGCGTTGTCGTCGCGGCAGATGATGCCCGCCGCCGGATCGAACGCGACCTGCACGACGGGACGCAGCAGCGGCTCATCTCACTCGCACTCGAGCTCAGGGCCGCGGAATCTCGTGTGCCGCCCGATCAGCGGAACCTGGTGGAGCAGTGGTCCCGCACGGCGCGGGGTCTGACTGAGGTCGTCGACGAACTACGCGAGATCTCGCGAGGGCTGCACCCGGTGATCCTGGAGAGAGGCGGACTCGGACCGGCGCTCAGGGCGCTGGCGCGCCGCGCCGGAGTCCGGGTCGAGCTCAACGTCGATGTCAGCGGCCGATTGCCAGACCGGGTTGAAGTCGCTGCCTACTACGTTGTGTCGGAGGCACTCGCGAACGCGGCCAAGCACGCACGGGCGTCCGAGGTCGAGGTAGACGCCGAAGTGATCGACGAAGTCCTGCGGCTGCTGGTTCGCGATAACGGGGTCGGGGGAGCGGATCCATCCGCCGGCTCCGGGCTCGTCGGCCTGAGCGACCGCGTCGAGGCGGTCGGCGGCAGGATCGAGATCACCAGCCCGCCCGGACAGGGCACGTCGCTGCGGGTCACCATCCCGCTCCGGCCGACCACCGCCGCCAGCGCGGATGTCGGGTGACATCCTCTGGCGCTCCTTATCGCAGCTCGTCCGGGAGCTTCATTATTCGGGCGACCCGATTCCGTGATCATGATCCAATGCCGCTTACTTAAGTTGATCTTGGAAATGACGTACCGCGTCGGTCGCGGGCTGGAGCGCGGCCTGGCGAGGCGTCCGTGCCGCTGCTCATGTTGCGAGTGAGGCGGCTGTGCCTGACGTGATGGCTGGGTGCCCGGGCGTGTCCGCATGAATGACCCTGTTGGCTTATTGACTTCAGTGGCGGGGGTAGCCGCGCGGGGCCGGGTCGTGCGAGCGGGCGGGGTGCCCCAGGGGGTGCGGGTGCGATGTTCCGTGATCATGATTAAGGGCATGATCACGGAAATTTACCCAGGTCAGGACACGTGCGATGTTCCGTGATCAAGCCCGCGACCATGATCACGGAAACTTGCCCCGGCCGGCCTCTGGCGGACAGGCGCCCCGCCCGGCAAACCCGCCCCACCCGCCTCCACCGCCTCAGACTTACCCCGCAGCCTTGAATCTCCAATAAACCAACAGGGTCATGGATGCGAGGATTGATGTTCCGGATGAGTGAGTTGCGAAGGTATCGCCAGGCGGGCCCTCGCAGGTGGGGCACCCTGCTGCTGCGCAGACAACAGCAGGGTGCCCCGGCTGCGGCCGGCCCGTGCTGCCCGGCCGCTGCGGGCGCCCGGTTCAGCGCGGATGCCCCGTTCCTGGCGGCGCGGATGCGGCGAGCGTGACGGCCGCCCGGTTCGCGAACTCCGCAGGGCCTGGACATTACGGCGCTGGAGGCAATGCCCGCCGGCCCAACAACGCTCCTGCAGGAACCCGCAAACGGCAGGCACGCCGTCGCCGGCCTGGTCGCTTGGCCATCTCGCCAGTGCGCCGAACTGGGGCTGGCGCCGCCCTTCCGGTTCGAGGGCCCGACGTCGCCCGGGGAGACTGGCAGCTACTGGATGGACGCCGAGACGGCCAGGCTGTTCAGCGCGGCGCCGGGGAAAGACCCAGCCGGGCGTGGGTCGAGGCAGCCCGCTAGCTGACAACTCGGTGTCAGGGATTGACGCTGTTCTGGGCCCGCCAGGGCGAGCCGCTCGGGGCGTCCTGGATGTCGGCCTTGCCGGAGAGCGCCGAGACCATTTCATGGGACCAGACAGCGCTCGTGCTAGCTTTCAAAAATCGAATTCAAATTGCCGTTCGTTGACATCAGCAGGTCAGCGGGATCACCGAAGACCGCGACGGCTCCCGCATCACGCAACTCCGCCTTGCTCGTGCCCCCGCAGGCCAGCCCGACACAGGCGACGCCGGCGCGCTGGCACGCCGCTACGTCCCACACCGAATCGCCGACGAAAATCGCGCTCTCCGGCGGCACGCGCGCCCGCTCCAGCGCTACCTGCACCAAGTCGGGCGCAGGCTTAGTCCTCTCGACGTCCGAGCCAGAAACCAGCTCGCTGATGGCGTCATCTGCCCGGAGCGCTCCCCGGAGCATGTCCAGGTCATGCGGGTTGGCCGACGTAGCGAGCACGACCTCCAGGCCCGCCTGGCGGCATGACCGCAGCAGCTCATCCGCCATGGCGAACGGCTTGATCCTCTGGCGATAGGTGCCGTACAAGGCAAGGTGCCAGGCCGAGACGTCCTCATCGCTCGCGCGGTCTCGGTCAGCCGGGAGCAGCGCGTCCATCAGCTGGTCGGACCCCATCCCGATGGCACGGTGGATCGATGCCATGGGCACGTCGTGTCCAGCCTGCGCGAAAGCTTCCCACCAGGCCACGGCGTGCAGGTAGTTCGTGTCGACCAGCGTTCCGTCGACGTCGAACAAGGCGGTCGTCACCTTCATGGCTCATGAGACCATGATCATCTGCCGCTGCCAGAACCGCAGCTCGCGGCACGCGGCGATGAAAGCGGCCGGGTCCTTGCTGTTGCCGACCTCGATGAAGCCCTCATCCTTGAGCTCGGCGAGCCCGGTCGCCTCGAACAGCGGCTCAGCGTCCGGCACATAGCCGATGAACTTGCAGTGCGCGTACGCGTCGGTCACGAAGTCACGGGCGGCCGGATCGCCGGTCAAGCTGGCCACTTCCGGCCTGGATGGCGCGATGACGACCGCGTCGTAGAGGACAGAAGGTCCGCCGGACACCTGCTGATCGATGGCGATCAGGCTGCCGTCGCTCGCCTCCGCTCCGGAGATGACCGGTCCGATGAATTCGATCATCGCCTCCTCAGCGTGCGCCGCCGCGCGCAGGCCCGAGATGACGGAAGCGTCGGCACCGTTCGTGACCAGCACGCCGATCTTGCGGCCGCCGAAGTTCTCCGGCCCGCTCGACAGGATGCTGAGCGCTGGTGAGCCTGGCAGGTCGGTCCTGACCTGACGGGCAGCGGACGCCTTATCTGGCAGCTGCCGCAGGCCGAGGGCGTCGCCGACGCTGCCGGCGAGGTCCTCGTCGACGTTCCGGAGCCCCGCGACCATGCGCTCCCTGATCGACGGCGTATCGCACTTGCTGAGCTCGAAAGTGAACGCGTCGGCGATGTGACGACGCTCGATCTCGGTCTGGCTGAGGTAGAACTGCCGCGCCTGACTGTAGTGGTCGGCGAAGCTCTCAGGCCGCAACCGCCGCTTGGCACCCGCTTCATGAGCCGGATTGCTGGTAAAACCAGCCGCCGGGTTCTCTCGCGGGCCGCCCTCTTGCGCGCTCCAGGAGTTCGGCTCGTAGTTCGCCCGGGTGACCGGGTTGACCGTGGCCATGTGGCCGTCTTGCTGGAAGGTCGCGAACGGGCACTTCGGTGCGTTGACCGGCAGGTGCGTGAAGTTCGGGCTGCCGAGCCGCTTGAGCTGGGTGTCCAGGTACGAGAAATTGCGTCCCTGGAGCAGCGGGTCGTTGGTGAAGTCGATTCCCGGCACGACGTTCTGCGTGCAGAACGCCACCTGCTCGGTCTCGGCGAAGAAATTGTCGACGACCCGGTCGAGCACCAGGCGGCCGACCCGGCGCACCGGCACTTCCTCCTCCGGGATGATCTTGGTCGGGTCGAGCACGTCGAAGGCGAACCGGTCGGCGAACTCGTCGTCGAACAGCTGCATCCCGAGTTCCCACTGCGGATAGTCGCCCGCGTTGATGCCGACGAGGTCCCAGTTGCCCTGCTTGGTGTAGAGCTTGACCGCGAATCCGCGCACGTCCCTGGCGAGGTCACCCGAGCCCTTACTGCCCGCGACCGTGGAGAACCGCACGAACGCCGGCGTGCGCTCGCCCGCTCGCTGGAACAGGTCGGCCTGGGTCAGCTCGCCGAGCGGCCCGTAGTTCTCGAAGAAGCCGTGCGCTCCGTAGCCGCGCGCGTGCACCACCCTCTCGGGAATCCGCTCGTGGTCGAAGTGGAAGATCTTCTCCCTGAAGTGGAAGTCTTCCAGCATGGCCGGGCCGCGCTCGCCGGCCCGCAGCGTGTTCTGGTCATCGCAGACCACCACGCCCTGCTGCGTGGTCAGGCTCGGGCGACCGTCGCCAGAGGCCTGGTGCGTCTCGCCGCCAACGCCGCGTTCGAATCGGCCGTCCCCGTACTCGATCGTCTCCCGATGATCGCGTGAACCGTTCGTGCTCATTACGTGCTCCTTCTGTGTCCCCGCGCGCCAGTCAGCTGATCAGTGCCGTCAGGCCGACGCGAACTGCTTCACGATCCGGTTGCAAAAAGCCGGGAGATCGTCAGGTTTGCGGCTCGAGGTGATGTTCTGATCAGTCACCACCTCCTCGTCGACCACGGTGCCGCCGGCGTTCTTGATGTCGGTCCTGACGCTCGGCCACGAGGTGAGCGTGCGGCCTCGCACGACGTCAGCCTCGACCAGGGTCCACGGTCCGTGGCAGATCACGCCGACCGGCTTGCCGCTCGTGACGAAGTCCCTGACGAACCGCACGGCCGCAGAGTTCTGCCGAAGTTTGTCCGGGTTCGCCACGCCGCCAGGCAAGATCAGCGCGTCGTACTCGCCGGGCGAGGTCTCGATGACCACCCGGTCTACGGGATACGACGCGCCCGGCTCGAGATCGTGCCGCATGGCCTGGATTTCGCCGTCAGCGATCGAGACCAGGACCGTTAGTGCCCCCGCTTGCTCGACCGCCTTGCGCGGCTCGGTCAGCTCCGCTTCCTCGACGCCATCTGCCGCCAGGATCGCGATTGTCTTACCCTGAAGCTCGCCTGCCATGACTGGCCCCCTTCCAGATCAGGTCGTTACGCGACTGTTACCCAGGAGGACCTGCGTAAACAACCAGGCTGGATCACTTGCGGATCAGCTGCCAGGTTTCGTCTATCTGCCTCGCGGTGTTCGCGTCGAGGAAGTTCCACTCTCGGCACGGGTTCGGCGGGAGCTTCGTCACCCGGGGATTCGCCGAAACCGGGTAACGGTGCCAGCTGAACCCGTACGCGAGCTCGTCATGAGCGGTGTAAGCCTCGGCGCCATTGGGGCCTGACGGTCCCAATGGCAGTGTCAGGAGGCCCAGCCGCACGCTCATCACGCCGGACGGTATCTCGTCCCGCATGCTGCGAGGGAAAGGCCGACGGCGAGCATGGCCAGCTCAGGGCGAAGAGGGCGAGGCGGGCCCGTCCTGCCATGGCAGCCCGCTTGACGGCGCTCTCCCGCGGATCTAATCTGAATTAGATAGCTTTAGATACCTCACAAGATGGGTTGGAGACACGTGGCAAAGGTAACCATCGACGTACCCGAAGAACTGCTCGGGGACATCTACGTCGCCGTGGGCGAGGTGCTTCAGCGGGCACAGGCGGAGGAAGAAGAGGAAGAGGAGCAATCCGGGGACGACGAGCAGGACGGGGTCTGAGATGGCTAAGGTTACCTTCGAGATACCCGACAGGCTGCTAGGCCAGTTCTACGTAGCAGTCGGTGCGGTCTTGAAGCGGGGCTACGCCGCGAGCACCGAGGAAGGCGCCGAGCGGACCCTGCACGACTGGGGCACTGAGTCATTCGACTCCGAGCAGGTCGCCAGGGTCTGGCGCAAATTCAGCCCCAAGGCGCAGGAGGTGTTCTCGCTGCTCATGGAGAACCCGGGGGTTGCGATGTCGGCCGACGACATCGCCCGCAGGGTCGGCCTGGCCAGCGGCAGGCACGCTCTCGCCGGCCTGGTCGCGTGGCCGTCCCGCCAGTGCGCCGAACTGGGGCTCGTGCCGCCCTTCCGGTTCGAGGGGCCGACTGCGCCCGGGGAGACTGGCAGTTACTGGATGGACCCGGAGACGGCCGAGCTATTCGGCAGGGTGCTGGGGAAAGAGCCGGCCGCGTGAGGTCCGAGACAGCCGCCCCATGAAGGCTGCCGGGGGTTGACGATTGACGGGCCATTGTCCCCGCCGTATGGTCATTTCTAATAGGAAAGTTTCCTATTAGAAAGAAACCCTCGGGAGGCCGCGTGTCATCTTCACGCCGCGTGCGGCTCATCTGTCTCTTCAGCATGCCGGCGATCGCTCTTCTCGGACTCACCGCCCCCAGCGCATCCGCTGCGGTCAACCTGCTGGCCAACGGCAGCTTCGGCACCGGAACAACGTCCGGCTGGACTTGCTCGGCCGGCGACCGCATCGTCACCTCGCCGGTCGATCCCGGCTCGGCGTTCGCGCTGTCGGGTACGCCGACCAGCAGTGACTTCGCGCAGTGCAGTCAGGTCGTCAGCGTCCAGCCAAGCTCGTCGTACTCGCTAACCGGCTTCGTGGAAGGCGATTACGTCTTCCTGGGAGACACCGGGACGGGCACGACCGACACCAACAACTGGACGCCGTCGGCTCCGTCGTGGAGCGAGCTGTCGACCACGTTCACCACAGGCGCGGCCACGACCAGCGTCACCATCTACATCCATGGCTGGTACGCGCAGCCGACCTTCTTCGCTGACAACCTGACGCTGAGCGGCCCGGCAGGGGCAGGCGGCGGAGGCGGCGGCTCCCCGCCGTCGGCCCCGGCCGCCCCGACCGGCCTCGCCGTCACCGGGACGACCGCGTCATCGGTCTCGCTGTCCTGGACGGCCCCCGCCGGCACGGTCACCGGCTACCACGTGCTGCAGAACGGCACTCAGGTCGCCAGCGTGACCGGCACCACCGACACGATCACCGGCCTGACCGCGTCTACCAAATACACCTTTAACGTCAACGCCTTCAACTCCGCCGGCACCTCGCCGAACTCGGCCGCGGTGACCGCTACCACGTCCGCGCCCGCCGGAACCGGCGGAGGCGGTGGGAGCAGCGGCCTTCCGGCGCACCTGCTGATGGGCTACTGGCAGGACTTCACCAACGGCGCGACACCGCTGACCATCGCGGCCGTTCCCACCAGCTACAACCTGATCGCGGTCGCCTTCGGCAACTCGGACGCCACGCCAGGCCAGGTCACGTTCTCACTCGATTCCGGCCTGTCCTCAGCGCTCGGCGGCTACACGCAGCAGCAGTTCATCAACGACATCAAGACCGTGCAGGCGCGCGGCCAGAAGGTCATACTGTCGGTCGGCGGGCAGAATGGCACGGTCTCCGTCAACGACGCCACCAGCGCCAGCAACTTCGCTAGCAGCGTCTTCTCGATCATCTCGCAATACGGGTTCAACGGCGTCGACATCGACCTCGAGAACGGCGTCAACCCGACCTTCATGGCGTCGGCGCTCGAGCAGCTTGAAAGCGACGTCGGCCCGGGCCTGATCATCACACTAGCTCCGCAGACCGTGGACACCCAGTCCACCGGCAACGACTATTTCGCGCTGGCGCTGGACATCAAGACCATCCTCACGATGATCAACACCCAGTACTACAACTCGGGCACGATGAATGGCTGCGACGGCAACGTCTACGCCGAAGGCACAGAGAACTTCATGACAGCGCTCGCCTGCACCGAGCTTCAAGGCGGCCTGTCCCCGTCCCAGGTAGGCCTCGGCCTGCCAGCCTCGACATCGGCGGCCGGCGGCGGGTTCGTCAGCCCCTCGGTCATCAACTCAGCGCTTGACTGCCTGGCGGCGAAGCAGAACTGCGGCAGTTTCGTGCCGCCCACCACCTGGCCAGCCATCCGCGGAGTCATGACCTGGTCAATCAACTGGGACGCGACGAACGGCTACAACTTCGCCAACACCGTCGCGCCGCACCTGGCGACGCTCCCGTAATCCCGGCGTCTCCGGTCCCGGCGGGCGGTTTGTCCCGCCGGGACCGGCCAGCCAGCAAGGCCGAAGCAGCCCCTGCCCGCATGGGTGCACCCGTTGCGGGCAGGGTTGCCAAGAGCCAGCTTGAGCTGGCGACCACACGGGAGGCGCACATGAGTTTCATGGACAAGCTCAGGAACAAGCTTCAGATGGGCGTTGGCCGCGCGAAGGAGCAGACTGGCCGCGCCGCCGATGACCCGCGCCTGGAAGCCGAGGGCAAGTCCGATCGAGTGAGCGGCAGCATCAAACAGGTCGGCGAGCAGGTCAAGGATGCTGCCAAGAACATCAAGGACGCCTCGACCAAGCCGACGAAGTAGCACTGCGGATCTGCCCGGCGTTACTCAGCCACCACGCTGGCGGGATCTGGGCGCCTAAGGCATGGGGGACGATGTTTCACGGTCACAGGCATGCCGTGATCACGGAAACTTGCACGTGCTCTGACGGGTGCCGGGTGGCTCGGGATCTTGGAAAGCCCGAGCTCCGGCGGCTCAGCGGCGAGACTCTTTCTCGGGTTCCCGGAGACTTCCCGCTTCGCAGAGCCTTCCCGGCTCTGGCGCGGAGACTTCCCAACTCTGGCGCGGAGAGTTGTCGTTGCACGGAGTGTTTTCCGGCTCTGGCGCGGAGAGTTGTCGTTGCGCGGAGTGTTTTCCGGCTCTGGCGCGGAGAGTTGTCGTTGCGCGGAGCGTTGTCCGCACATAGGACGGTCAACACTCCGTGCTGCGAGAAGTCTCCGGGGTAACGACGGTGTACGCTCCGCGATCATGATCCCGGCGCGGGAACGCTCCGCGATCATGCCGCAGAACGGGAACTCAGACGCCGGGGCCGTGCTGGACGACGCCAGCGACCTGCCGCGCACGGTCTCCTGGCTCGAGCTGCACGATCCGCGGCTCGC
Organism: uncultured Actinomycetota bacterium; assembly: GCA_963720575.1. Taxonomy (GTDB): domain Bacteria; phylum Actinomycetota; class Actinomycetes; order Streptosporangiales; family Streptosporangiaceae; genus Chersky-822. Next base: position 5,089,093 of record CAVRGA010000001.1, on the reverse strand, counting down.
CGATGACCCGGCGGCCGTCATCGAGCGCTGGCAGGAGAGCCGCTCCATTCTCACAGGCCCAGCCGCGCCGGCCGCCGGGCGCCGGCGCGCGGGCTCCCTGCGGGCGATCATCGGCCAGGCAGCCGGCGAGCCGCAGGCGGGCTCGCGCTCACTGACGACGAGGCCGCGGCCATGGCCCTGCGCGCCAGGGGCGCGTGGCGGGCCCCGCTGCCCACTGTTGACGAGACCAGCGAGGCCGAGGTCGCCGCCGCGGTCCTGCGCGGCCGGCGGTCCCTGGCCGTCCGCGAGCTGGCCGCGCCCGACGGCACCGTCCTGGGAACGGCCGCTCAGGTCCTGACCGCGCTGGGTACCGGTCCGAGCGCGGTCTTCATGCTGGTCGATGCCGACAGCGACTGGATGCCGGGCGGGCTCACCATCTACCTCTACGGAACCGCTCCCGCTCAGGTGGAGATGAGCCATGTCGTGGCGGCGGCGGGTGTCCACTACTTCAGGGTCCAGCCCCCTCCCGATCAGTGGCGCGCGCTGACCGACCTCGCGCAGGCGGTGTTCGACGACGGCTTCACCGAGGCCGCCGACGGCGCGCGGCAGCCGGCCGCGGCGGTGCTGTCGGTCGCCGGCCAGGCCGGCCTGCGCAGCGTCCGCGTGGCGCACGGCACTGCGAGCACGGTGCGGAGCCCTGAGCCGGTCACCTTCACGACCCTTGCGGAGGCCGTCGGCTGGATGGCCGCGCCGGCCGGCGCCTGATCGCTAGGCCGGCGGCGCGTGCCTCCGCCGGATGGGCGCCAGGGTGGCGATGGGCTCGGTGGTCAGGAAGGTCCCGATGACCTGGTTGCACAGGCCGGGCTTCTCCACCAGCAGGCCATGCGAGGTGCCCGGAATGACGGCCAGTTCGGCGTCCGGGATGGCCCGGTACATCGCGACCGCGTGCTCGAGGCGGACCTCGTCGTCGTCGGCGACCAGCACGAGCGTCCGGCAGCGGACCTGGCCGAGGTCGGCGACGGTAAATGCGGGCTGGGCGGCGTGCATCGCGGCGAGCTTGGCGACCACGGCGGGGTAGTGGCCGGCTCCGTCCGGGCTGAGCTCGGCATAGCTGGCCTTGAGGAAGTCCGGTGGCTCGCCGTCCAGGACGCCGTCGTGCCACCCGTCGCGGTGGAAGATGCCGGCGGCGAGCACCAGGCGCCGCACGAGATCGGGGCGGCGCAGCGCCACGGTCAGCGCGACGACCGCGCCGTCGCTGACGCCGAGCAGGAGCACCGGCGTGGCGACGACCTCGTCGATGAACCGGATCGTGTCGGCGGCCATCTGCTCGTAGCTCAGCGGCCCGGCCGCGTCCGGGGTCCGGCCGTGGCCGCGCTGCTCGGGGGTGTAAACCCGGAACGGCCCGGTGAACGCCGCCACCTGCGGCTCCAGCGCCCGCGAGTCGACTCCGGCGCCTCCGGGGTGCAGCAGCACCAGCGGGTCACCGGTGCCGTGTTCCCCGTACCACATGCCCTGGCTGCTGACGTGTCCTGCCATTCGCTCTTTTCCTCCCGCGACCCCGGTACCATTCCGGGCTGAAAATTTGCCGCACGCGACCTGTGCCTACTTGGCGAGCGTTTGCTCTCGCGAGCACCACCACGTTGTCCGGCCCGCGATCTTGCCTCTGATCATCGGGGCTCCGCAGCGCGGGCATGTCCCGCCTTCCTTGCGGAAGGAGAGCATCGGAAGCGTGTGCACTCCGCCGCCGTCCACCGACTTCCTCACCGCGAGCCGCACGGCCCGCAGCAGCCGGTCGACGTCGGCCCTGGCCAGTTCGCCGACCGGCGTAGCCGGGTGGATCTTCGCCTGCCAGAGCACCTGGTCGGCGAGCAGGTTGCCGATCCCGGCGATGGCATCCTGATCGAGCAACCTGGCCTTGACCGGGGCGGTGCCCCGCGCGAAAGCGGCCCTGAACCGCGCCGGGGTGATCTCGCCGGCGTCCGGGCCCAGGCTGTCGACGGGCGGGTCGAGGCGGACCCGGCCGAGCCGGCGGGGATCGACGAGGTGCAGTGCCCCGCCGTCGTCGAAGGTCAGGGAGAATCGCGAGAACCGGTGGTCGCCGTGTGCCCGGCCCCGCTGCCAGTAGTCGCCGCCCTCGACCTCGCCGCCGTGGCCGTCGGCTATGACGATCTTGCCGGACATGCCGAGATGAATGCCGAGCGCCGGGCCCGGCGTGCCTGCCGGGTCCGTGCCCGACGTGTCGCACCACATGCTCTTGCCCCGCCGGTGCACCTCCGTCAGCCGCCGGCAGGCTAGCGCCGCCCGGATCTCGCCCGGGGAGTGCGGGCGGCATTCGTAGCTGTCGCTGTCGTCGACGTCGACGATCAGGCGCCCCAGAGCGGACCGTTCGATGACGGCGCGGGCCGATTCGACCTCGGGTAGCTCAGGCATGAACCAGGTCCATGGGCACGCACGCTATCCCATGCTGGCCGGGGGCGATGCGGGGGAGCGGGGCGCAAGTAGTAACTTCGGGGTGATGAGGGCAATCCTGGATTGGTATGGCTGCGCTACATTCCGGCTGACGGTCGGTGACCTCGTCGTATTTCTCGATGCCTATATCGACCGCGTCAGCGGGGCGGCCGGCCCGGGACTGGCGGCTGACGACATTGACCGATGCGATTTCGTCGTGGTCGGTCATTCCCATTTCGATCACCTGTGGGGCGCCGAGCGCATCGCCCGCAGGACCGGGGCGACGATCATCGGTTCCTTTGAGACGGTCCGGGTGATGGAGGCCCAGGGCGTGCCGGCGGCGCAACTGCTGGCGGTCGCCGGCGGCGAGAGGATCAGGCTCGCTCCCGACGTGATCGTATCGGCCTTCCCGTCGCTGCATTCGTGCGTGTGGTCGCACAGGGCCATGCCGGGTTCGGGCGAGGTCTGCGTCGGCGATCTCGGGGTGACGTATTCCGAGCGCCAGGATCGCATGGCCGGGCTTTTCGAGTGGCTGGCCTCGGTCCGTCCCGAGGCGATCGAGCACCTGCGCGTCAGCGATCAGGGCGCGCGCGGCGACGGCGGCGCGCTCGTCTACCTGTTCGACATGCCCGGCGGGCGGTTGCTGTACCAGGACACGTCGGGATACTGGACCGGAATCGCCGGCAGCCTGCGCCCCGATGTCGCGATCATCGCCGCGGCCGGGCGGGGAAACATTGACGGCGAGCCGATCCAGGGCTCGCTGGCTCAGTTCGTGGCCCGCCAGGCGGCGCTCTTGCGGCCCGGGCGCGTCGTGCTCTCGCACCACGATGACTGGTTCCCGGGATTCTCCGCACCGGTCGAGCTCGGCCCGATCCGCGCGGAGCTTGCCCGGTCAGCGCCGGGAGTCGCACTTGACGAGCTTGGCTATGTGGACAGCCACCGGCTATTCGGCGATCCTCGCGGGTAAACCGCGCCGCCTGGCGAAGCGTCTTTATTCCGCCGGGATACTCATGCCCGCATCAACGCGGCATGGCGGCGTTTTGAACTTGGGGGCATCATGAAGCTCTCTTACCGTCTCCTTACTATCGCGACGGCCGCGGTCGCATTGGGTGCTGGCGCTGGTGCTGGTGCCGCGTTAGCGGCGACCCGTCACACGGCCGGGCCGCGAACGGAGGTCGCCAAGGGATTCCAGGCGAATTCAGCGAGCTTTTTGTCGGCATCGGCCGGCTTCGTCCTCGGGGGCGTGCATTGCAGGCCCGGGCATTCGTGCGCGGCGATCCTGGCATCGACCACCGACGGCGGCGCGCACTGGCGCCTGGCCCCGGTACACGGCGTGACGCTCGACGCTGCCGGGCAGGTGCTGTTCGCGACGCGGCGCATCGGCTGGATCTACGGCATCAGCCAGCTCTGGGCGACCAGGGACGGCGGGCGCCACTGGCAGCGCAGGCAGCCGGGCATGGGAGCGCTCGCGATGACCGTCGCCGGGCCGAAGGTCTACGCGGAGCTCACGCCCGACCGGGGCAGCACGCAGCCGGGCGGCCTGTACTCCAGCCCGGTCAGCCACAGCTCGTGGGCGCTGGAGCCGGGGGTGACAGGTACGTTCGGGGTGCTGGTGAGTCATGGCGACACGGTATGGTTCGCCAGCGTCCCTGATCGATCCGGCGAGCGGACCTTTGTCTGGACCCGCACGGCTGACGGCCCGTGGCATAAGAAGGCGTTCGCCTGTCCGGGCAAGGAGTACCTGCTGAGCAGCATCGCGGCGGCCAGCAGGTCTGACCTCGCCTACCTGTGCACCAGCACCGCCGAATTCGACATGTCCGACGAAGGGATGCGGGTGCTTGTCTCCGCCGACGGCGGGCGGACAGTGCACCTGGCCGGGCACTGGGTGCCTACTATCGTCGGCAGCGGCGGCGTGCTGGCAATGGCGCCGGGCAACGCGCACATGATCACGTTCGCCACTCCGCCGAACGCGATCGGCGCCTTCGGCCGCTCAGTGAACGGCGGGCGCACCTGGCACGTGATCAAGGGCTTCGGCTTCGCGACCTGGAACTCACTGGCCTATGTCAGCCCCACGACCGGCTACGTGGTGGCCGCGCTGGCCGGCGCCCCGCCGCCAGGCGAACTGCTGCGCACCACGAACGCGGGCCGCACCTGGAAGCCAGTGCACCTGCCGGCCGCCGGCTGAGTCCCGAGTGAGCAACGTGGCCCTCCCTGTTGCTGTTGATCACTGGTTTTAACAGCAACCATCCGTGCCGGCGGGCCGGCGCTGGTGCATCGGTGTAAACGGGGACAAACCACCCCTGTTTACAGACCAACGTGGCCCTCCCTGATGTCGTCCTGAGAGGCTGCTGAAAAACCCCGAAAAATCCATGATCGCGATCGAAGAACCGCAGGTCAGGGAGTCGGGTTCGCGACGAAAACGGGGTTTTTCAGCAGCCTCTCCTGACAGCAACGGGCAGGGCCACGTTGCTGTCAGAAGGGACCGCTGACAGCAACAGGGAGGGCCACGATGCTCACGCTGCCCCGGCGGCACCGTTCCTCGTGATCAGGAAGGGCTGGCCGCCGGCCGCCCTGGCCAGGAGACGACGTTGGTGCGTTAAGGCGCCTGGGCGAGGAGCCGGCGGACGACAGTCACGACCCGCGCGATCGCCGCGTCGCGCTGGTCGCCGAAGAGATCCGCGGGCTGGAGCGAGCCCAGCGTCCGCCCGCCGCCGACGTCGATGTCAGGGACCTCGCACTCGTCGAGCCGGACCGGGATGAGCCACGGCACGTCCGGCCGCCGCATGCGCAACTGGTCGACGGCCAGCGTGAGCTCCTCGTAGTGGTGACTCTTGATCCGGCTGGTGCTCTGGAGCGAGAAGCAGGCGATGAAGACGAGCGCGTTGTCGGTGATCGCGCGGCGGATCTTCAGCCGCCAGTCTTCGCCCGGCCACAGGTCGGCGGTGTCTCGCCACACCGAGATGCCGGCCGCTTCGAGATCCCGCTGAAGCAGATCGACCTGCGCGGCGTCCTCATGCACGTAGCACAGGAACGCATGCCCCTCCGGCCCGGCCCCGCCCCGGCCTCTGGCAGGCACCGGCAAGGGAGCCGGCCCGGAAGCGGGCCAGGGAGCAGGCGCGGGCGCTGCCACCGTGACCCGCTCGGCTCGCAGGAGCGGCAGCGCGACCAGCCCGACCCCGATCACGAAGATGGCCATGGGAACCGCCATCCAGCCGGTGGGCCACCACCACCGGAAATGAGGGTCAGCAGCGTGCAGCGACGCCAGGATGGTCGGGATGCCGACGAGGCCGGCAGTGCCCACCGCGATCACGCCCCACGCCTGGCCCGCGTCGACCCGCCTGCTGAACGGCCACCTCATCAGCGGACCGTCTCGGGGAGCTTGCCGCTCACGAGGCTGATCGCCATCACGTTGGATTCAAGGTCTTGCAGGTAGACGACGCCATTCACGATCACGCGCGTGGTCGCGTAGCCGTCTTGGAAGCCGGCCGCCTTGGCCCGAGAAGCAAGCTCACGCCGACGGTGCTGGACGAGCTGATCCTGAAACGCCTTGCCATGCTTCAAGCGTAATCAGCTCACCGATGTCCGTACCGGCGCAGGGCGGTTAGTTCGCGGCCTTTCACCGTAAGATCGGACTGCGGCGCTAATTTCGGGGCTAGCCACGACCATCGAACTCCACAGCTGAGGCCGCACGGCGGCCTTGTAGGGAATTTATTATGCAATCGGAAATTAAAGGCACGACCATGCCCGTCCTGCAGGTAACTCTCGAGCGGGGCGAGTCGGTGATCACGCCGCACGGGGAGCTCGTCTGGATGAGCAAGAGCGTGCACATGTCACAGACGACCAGGGCCGGAGGCGGCGGCCTGATCCGAGGCATCAGGAGGATGATCGGCGGCGGCGGGCTCTTCGTCACCAAATACGAAGGTCCAGGCCAGGTGACCTTCGCGGCCAGGCTTCCCGGGCAGATTGTTCCCGTCGACATCGGCCACGGCGAGTCCTACCTGGTGCACAAGCACGGCTGGCTCGCAAGCACGCACGGGATCAGGCCGGGGCCGGCCTGCAGCACAGCATCAGGGGCGGTCTGTTCGGCGGCGAGGGCTTCGTCCTGCAGAAACTCGAAGGCGAAGGCACTGCCTGGATCGAGGTCGGCGGCGAGGTGATGTTCTACGACTTGCCGAAGGGTGAGGCCATGCTGGCGCACCCGGGGCACATCGGCATGTTCTCAAGTTCGGTCAAGTTCTCGATCACCAGGGTCAAGGGGATAGCGAACATGCTATTCGGCCACGACGGCCTGCTTCTCGCCGAGCTGACCGGGCCGGGCCGGGTCTGGCTGCAGTCCATGCCGGTGCCGATGCTGGCCGGGTCGCTGGCCCCCTACGTCGCCGAGGCCATCGCCGAATCGCAGGACGAGCAGAAGTGATCGCCGGGACCGCCTGCGGCATGACCGGGGCATTGGCGGGTAGCAGCCAGTAGAGGCTTGCCGGAACGGCTGAGCCGGGCGCCTGAGCAGGGGAGAGGCCGTGGCGGAACTGGCGCGCTTTACCATCGGGGCGAAGGTCAGCTGTTCGGACGGAGTCTGCGGCCGGGTCAGCCGGGTCGTCGTCGATCCCGTCGCGGAGGTGCTCACTCATCTGGCCGTCGAACCGGAGCACCGGCAGGGGCTCGCTCGCCTCGTCCCGGTTGACCTGGCCGAGCCAGGTCAGGACGGCATCAGGCTGGCGTGCACCATGGCCGAGTTCGAGCGGCTTGACCCCGCCGAGGAGACCCAGTTCGCGCCGGGCACGCGCGGATACGAGGTCTACGGCGCGGAGCAGGTGCTGTCGTGGCCGTATTACCAGTTCGGCGACGCCATCACCGACCCTGCCCTCGAGGGGCAGGTCTCGCAGACCGTGACGGTGGACACCCTGCCGCCGCACGAGGTCGGCGTGCGGCGCGGCGCCCGGGTGCATGCCGCCGACGGCGCCATCGGCTCGGTCCGCGGCCTGGTCATCGACCCGGGGAGCCACCGGGTGACCCACGTGCTCTTGCACGAAGGCCACATCTTTGGCCGCCGCGAGGTCGCGATCCCGATCGGCGCCGTCACGAAGGTGGGCGACGAGGTCAGCCTCAGCCTCACCCGCCACGAGGTCAGGGACCTGCCGCCCGCGGATATCGCGACCCCGGCGACCTGACCCCGGCGCGCGGCGATGACAGTAGCCCCGCCTGCCCGGCCTGACACCGAAGTCGTCTTTGATCCGCTGACCTATGTCAGCGGCGTGCCGTTCGAAGCCCTTGCCCGGCTGCGGGAAAGCTCACCCGTCGTCTGGGTGGCGGAGCATCCGGTACTCGGCTGGCCCGCCGGGCCGGGGTTCTGGCTGGTGCTGCGGCACGCCGAGGTCGAGTCGGTGCTGGCGAGGCCGCGGCTGTTTTCCTCCTGGCTCGGCGCTACCCAGATCCGTGACCCGGCGACGCCGGGGGCACTCGGCTATGTCCGGCAGATGATGCTCAACATGGACCCGCCGGATCACTCCCGGCTCCGGCGGCTGCTGGGCAGGTCATTTACCAGGCGCGCCCTGACGCGGCTTGACGAGCGCATCCGCGCTCACGCAAGGGAGATCTGCGACCGGGTATTCGCCGGCGAGCGGGGCGAGTGCGACTTCGCCAAGGACGTGGCCGCCGAGTTGCCGCTGCTGACCCTCGCCGACGTGCTCGGCGTGCCGCGCCAGGACCGCTGGCTGCTCTTCGACTGGTCGAACCGCGTGATCGGCTACCAGGATCCCGACTATGCCGCGTCGGCGGAGTTCGACCCGGCCGCGGGCACGGCCATGGCCAGGCAGGCGCTGGCGCTGCGGCCGGAGCCGGGCAGCGACGGCCGGATGCCCGATCCCCGCACCAGGCAGGGGATGCCGGACCTGTACGCGTACGCGCACCTGCTAGCTGAGGAAAAGCGCCGCAACCCGGGCGACGACGTGATGTCGATCTTGCTGGCGCAGGTCGACGACGACGGCGGCCAGGTATCTCTGGCCGAGTTCGAGAACATGTTCTGGCTCTTCGCCGTGGCCGGCAACGAGACCTTGCGCAACGGCCTGCCCGGCGCCTGCATCGGGCTGCTCGAGAACCCGGGGGCGCACGACGAGTTGCGCGCCGATCCGGGCCTGATGCCTGCCGCCGTCGATGAAATGCTGCGCTGGTGGACCCCGGTCATGACCTTCCGCCGGACGGCCGCCTCCGACTGCGAGCTCGGCGGGCAGCGCATCAGGCAGGGCGACAAGGTCGTCGTCTCCTTCACCTCAGCCAACCGCGATGAGGCCGCCTTTCCCGAGCCGGACCGCTTCGACATCCGCCGCCATCCGAACCCGCACCTGGTGTTCGGCTACGGCCCGCACTTCTGCCTCGGCGCGCACCTCGCGCGGACCCAGGTACGCGCGCTGTTCGACGAGGTCCTGGCCCGGACTTCGAGCCTCCGCTACGCGGGCCAGCCCTCGTACCTGCGGTCGAATTTCCAGCGAGGCGTCAAGCGGCTGCCTGTCAGCTGGACCGCCCGGAACTGACTATCCGCTGGCGAGCCCCTGAGCGCCTCGGACGATCCAGTCAGTAGGGTTTGGACGTTTTCGGCAGTAGACACGGGACGATCTGGTCAACAGCCCGTTCGCCGCCGATAGGCTCATTGGGTGAACCCAGCCATCAGGGGCCATGTCGGCCGCGACGCGCTTCCCGTTCTCGATCATCTCCTCCGCGAGGAACCCGCCATCCTGCTAGAAGGACCCCGCGGATCGGGCAAATCCACCCTCTTGCGCGAGATCGCTGCCGGGCGGGACGCCAGGGTCGTCGATCTCGACGACGAGGCCGTCATCGCCTCCGTCCAGCAAGACCCCACCACGGCCCTCACCTATTCAGGCTTGGTGGTGGTGGATGAGTTCCAGCGGATGCCAGCCGTGCTGTCGGTTGTCAAGCGGATCGTCGACCGGAGCAGCGAACCAGGGCGGTTCATGCTCGCGGGATCGGTGAGCTCACGCCTGCTGCCCACCGGAGCGGAGACCCTGACCGGACGTGTGCACCGGATGCTGCTGCCCCCGTTGTCCACGGCCGAAATTGTAGAAGGCGGCAGCAGGCTGCTCCCGGCACTTCTCGGCGGCGACCCCGCTCCCATCGCCTCCAGCTGGCGCCGCCCGGACTACTTCGAATTCCTGGCTGCCGGCGGTTACCCGGCGGCGCTCGCCCGCCCTACCCGCAACTCAAGGCGCCGCTGGTTCGCAAGCTACCTCGGATCGGTCGCCGAACGCGATCTGCCGCAGGTCGCCGATATCCGTCATCCCGGCGCCCTGCCCCGCCTGTACCGGCTCGTCGCGCAGCAGACTTCCACGGTCATGGGCCGCGCCGCCCTGGGCGAGCAACTCGGCCTCGCTGCCGCGACCGCCCGCGCCTACCTGGATCTGCTCACCCACGTGTACCTCGTCCGCGAGCTTCCCGGCTGGACCGTAGGAATCTCAGCCAAGGCCAGCCACCGGCCCAAGATCCACGTAACCGATACCGGCCTCGCGGCGGCGGCGATCGCAGCCGACGGGCAGCGGCTCGCCTCCGGTCAGCTAGCCGGGCTCTTCCTCGAAAGCTACGTCGTGTCCGAACTGATGAAGCAGGCCATTCTCATCGACGAACCGCTTACCTTCGCGCATTTCCGGGACCGGGCCGGCGTCGAGGTCGACATCATCATCGAGCGCCCTGACGGCCGGGTCATCGCCATCGAGGTCAAGTCAGCGACGACAACGAACCAGGCCGATGCCAGAGGTCTCCGCTTCCTCAGCGACCGGCTTGGTGACCGCCTGCAGGCCGGGCTGCTCCTGCACACCGGTCCCCTGACGGCCCGCCTGACCGAGCGAATCTGGGCCACCCCCGTCAGCGCCCTCTGGGGCGGCACCGACCCCTCCGACTTGCCAGATCCCGCCAGCGACGCCGACCGCCTCTGACCGGACGGCACGGGGCGCCGTCGGTAGGCTCCGGTCATGGATGATGGGCGGCCCGGGCGGGTCTTGCGCGGTCTGGGGGAGTTCTACGCTGGCGAGCCCGCTCAGTCGGCCGGGCCGGCCGCGCAGGCGGCGCTTGACCTGTTCCATGACGCGGCCCGCTCGGTGCCGGCGTACGCGGCGTTCCTGCGCTCGGCTGGCATCGACCCCGGCGCGGTCCGGTCGGCCGAGGACTTCGACAGGCTGCCGATGCTGACCAAGGACAACTACCACCGCCAGTTCCCGCTGCCCGAGCTGTGCCGGGACGGCCGCCTCGACCAGTGCGACATGGTCGCGGTGTCGTCAGGGTCTTCGGGCACCCCGACCGTCTGGCCGCGGTCGGCACTGGACGAGCGGGCGGTCGCGGCCAGGTTCGAGCAGGTTTTCAGGGACGGCTTCGGCGCCGGCGAGCACAGCACGCTCGCGGTCATCTGCTTCGCGCTCGGCACCTGGGTCGGCGGCATGTACACGGCGGCCTGCTGCCGCCACCTGGCGGCGAAGGGCTACCCGATCACCGTGGCCACGCCCGGCAACGACGTCGCCGAGATCCTCCGGGTCGTGGCGGAGCTGGCGCCGTTGTTTGAGCAAGTGGTCCTGGCCGGCTACCCGCCGTTCGTGAAGAACGTGGTCGACGCCGGCCTGGCCCGCGGCATCGGCTGGCCCGCGCGCAAGATCAAGCTGATCCTGGCCGGCGAGGTGTTCAGCGAGGAATGGCGCGACCTGATGGGCCGGCGGGCCGGGATGACCAGCCCGCTCGCCGACTCGGCGTCCCTGTACGGGACCGCCGACGCCGGGGTGCTCGGCACCGAGACCCCGCTGAGCGTGTCGATCCGCCGGTTCCTGGCCGCCCGCCCCGACGCGCTGCGCGAGCTCACCGGCGAGTCGCGCCTGCCGACGCTGGTGCAGTACGACCCGATGACCCGCTACTTCCAGGCGGCCGGCCCGACGCTGCTCTTCAGCAGCGACGGCGCGACCCCGCTGATCCGCTACCACATCGCCGACGAAGGCGGCCTGATCGGCTTTGATGACCTGCTGGGCTTCTGCGAGCGGCACGGCCACGACCCGCTGGCCGAGGTCGGCGGCCCGCGCGGCGCGCCCCGGCTGCCGTTCGCCTACGTCTTCGGCCGCTCCCTGTTCACCGTGTCCTACTTCGGCGCCAACATCTACCCGGAGAACGTCACCGTCGCCCTCGAACGCCCCGACCTCTCCGACTCGGTCACCGGCAAGTTCGTCCTGCACACGGCCGAGACCGCCGACCGGGACCGCGAGCTGCGCGTCACCGTCGAGCTGGCCCCGGGCCAGGCCGCCGAACCCGGCCTCGCCGGCCGGCTCGCCGAGGCGATCCGCGCCGAGCTGCGCCGCCTTAACAGCGAGTTCGCTCACTACGTCCCGGAGCAGTCCCAGCTTCCCGTCATCGACCTGCGCCCGGCGGGCGACCCCGGGTACTTCCCCCCGGGCGTCAAGCACCGCTACACCCGTCCGAGCTAACCATCGACAGGGGATGAAATAAAGCGCTGCGGTGCGGGCCGGCCCGCAGGCTCAGCGCTCCGGGACGGCTCGCCGGGCCTGGGCGGGCGTGCATCCGTGAGGCGGCGGGCGCGGGCGCCGGCTCACGGGTCAGCTAGCACGCTGGCCTGGCCCTCGCTCGCCTCGATCAGGCGCTGACCGAGCTTGCGCGCGGCCTGCTGGAGATCGGGGCATCTGGTGATGCGGTACGGCGCCGGGATCGCGGTGAGCTGCTGGGCGTACCAGAACGGGTTGCTGGTGCTGCCCGTCAGCCGGCAGGTCGCGTCGCCGAGCTCCTCGAGCTGGCCGAGGGCGCGCGGGACGCAGCGCGCCGCCTTGCGCGCGGGCGCGTCGATGATGACCTCGACGTCGTGTTCCCAGCCGGTAGCCAGGTGCTGCTCAAGGACGGCGACCGGGTCGAGGCCCGCCGGCGGGACGAACGTCCCGGCGAGGAGCTCCACGTCGCTGATCCGGTCGATCCGGTACGCCCGCCGCGCCTCGGTGGCGGCTATCCGGCACAGCAGGTACCACCGGCCGTGGCGCACCACGACCGCCCACGGGTCGGCCTCGGTCGACCACTGCGCCCCCGCCTCGCTGCGGTAGGCGAACCGCACCTGGCGATGGCTGGAGCAAGCCCGCACGAGGACGGTCGTGGTCGCCGGGTCGGGCCTCGCGGCGGCCCGGTCGGGTGCGGGCGCCGTGGTCCGGCGGACGGCCTCGGCCTGGGCCGCGACCGTTTCCGGTAGGGCCCGCATGATCTTGCCGAGCGCGCTGCCGACCGGGTCGGCCGGATCGCTGGCGTGGTGGTGACCGTCGAGCACGGCCATCACGAGCCCGAGCGCCTCGGCGGCGGTGAACATCAGCGGTGCCAGCCGCAGGCCGCGGCCGACGTGATAGCCGCCATCAGGCCCGCGGACGGACTCGATCGGGATGTCCGCCTCCCTGAGCAGGCTGACGTAGCGCCGCGCGGCCCGGCCAGAGACACCGAGCTTTCCGGCGAGCTGCTCCGCCGTGATGCCCGGGGTGCCCTGGATCAGCTCAAGTGCCAGCAGCGCCCGCGCGACCGGGCTGGCATCGGATTCCACAACATCCTCGCTAACAGGAAGCAGAACGTCCGCAATAGAGGCTAGCGTGCCCGGCATGACCGAAGTCCCGGTTACCGGCGCGAAAGAGCCGGTTCGGGCGGGCTAGGCTCCGTGAGTGTGATTCCGGCACCAGACATTCCCGGGCACACCGTCACCGGCGTGCTCGGCTCGGGCGGCTTTGCCACCGTGTACCGGACCTGGCAGGTCGCCGTCGGCCGAGAGACGGCCGTGAAGGTCGACAGCCGGGTGCTGCACACGCAGCGAGATCAGCGGCGTTTCATCCGCGAGGTCACCGCGGCGGGCCGGCTGTCCGGCCATCCGCACGTCATCGACGTCTATGACGCCGGGACGCTGCAGGACGGGCGGCCTTACCTGGTCATGGAACTGTGCCCGGACGGCTCACTCAACGACGAGCTTCGCCGCAACGGCCCGATGAGTGCCGAGCTGGTCTGCCGGATCGGCACCAGCCTGGCCGACGCCCTCGCGGCGGCCCACGCGACGGGCATCTTGCACCGGGACATCAAGCCGGGAAACATCCTGATCAACCGGTACGGCGTCGTGGGCCTCGCCGACTTCGGGCTCGCGTCGATCATCGCCACGAGCGGCGAGCAGTCGGTCAGCCGCGAGGCGCTGACGCCCGCGTACGCGCCGCCTGAGAGCTTCGACGCGGCGGATCCCACAGTGGCGGCCGACCTGTATTCCCTGGCCGCCACCTTGTACACGCTGATGGCCGGCCGGCCGCCGCGATTCCCGGCCGATTCGAGATCGCCCACCATGGCGGCCATCCTCGCGCTGCACACCCGGCCCGTTGAGGACATCGCGGGCGTGCCAGGCCAGCTGCTGGACATCGTGCGCCAGTGCCTGGCCGCCGACCCGGCCCAGCGGCCGCCGAGCGCCGCCGCCCTCCGCGATGAGCTGGGCCTCCTGCTCGGGCAGCCAGGCCGAGGCCCGGCCGGCGGCACTCTCTCGCCGGCCGGATTGCCCCCGCAGCCCCCAGCCTCGATGCCGCGCAGCCCGCAAGCCCGGGACCATCAGTTCCCCACGGTCGCCGACCAGCCATCATTTATCGACTCACCGCACGCCGGGCCGATGTCCGCCGCGGCACCGCCGACGAGCGGCCCGCACGCCCGGAGCGGACAGGGCTGGGCCGGGACCGCGCCGCCCGCCGGACCCGGCGGCCCGACCTGGCCGGGTCCCGGAACGCCTGGCTACGGCGCCGGTGCCGTGCCCGGCCGTCGAGGGCGGCCCGTCGCGCTCGCGGGAGCGATCGGCGCCGTCGTCGCCCTCGTCATCGCGGGCGCCCTCCTGGCCGGAAGCCACCTGTTCGGCCCCCGCCCCGGTACCGGCACCGGGGCCGGTACCGCCGGCAGCGGACCGGCCGGCACGGTCGGCTCCTTCGGGATCGCCACGACGACCAGCCATTGCCCGGCCGCTTCAGTGCCGGCAGCGGGCGCACGCTGCCCCAGCTCGCCGGAGTGCTGGAATGGAATCCTCGAGGCCGAGGGCACTATCACCGCCAACTCCCTGCCATGCGACGGGCCGCACACGTGGCAGACGTTCGCGATCGGCATCATGCCCTCCGACGCCTCGGCCTTCAACGTCAACATCGTGCAGGCCAGCCCGACCGTCCGCGCGGTCTGCTCGTATGCCGTGCTCCTCCGCTCCCGGGCTGGCCGGGCGCGGCTGATTCCCAGGCACCGGTGGATGATCCAGGTGGCGCCGCCCGACGAGGCGGCTTATGACAGCGGCATCCGCACCTACCGGTGCCTGGCCAGTTCCGGCTTCAGCGAATCCCGCAAATCGCAGTTCGGCCGGTAGCCGCCGACACCGGCACAAGGAGCGGTTTCGCATAAAGGAGGATCGTCGTCGGATAACCCGGTCAAGGCTCCTACGCGCGAAAAGGCTCCTCCCGGAGTCCGGCGGCTCGGTCAATGCACCGGGGCGGCGTGAGCATCGTGGCCCTCCCTGTTGCTGTTGACGGTCTGTTCTGACAGCAACGCGGCCCTCCCCGTTGCTGTCGGGACAGCATGAGGGAGGGCCGCGTTGCTGTTAAAACCAGTGGTGAACAGCATCAGGGAGGGCCGCGATGCTGTGAGCGGCGGGCGTGACCAACCTGTGCCGCGGTCCTGCGGACAAGGACATGGCCCTGCGGATAAAACGTGGCAGGGCGGGCCGGGGGCGTGCGACAATCCCGGCCGTGCGCAAGGCCGGCTTCACCGTCGATCTCGTGGCCCGGCTGGTCGGGTCGCAGTTTCCGCGGTGGGCGCACCTGCCGGTCAGGCCCGTTGACGTGGACGGCTGGGATAACGCGACGTTCCGGCTAGGTGCTGAGCTTTCCGTCCGGCTGCCCAGCGCCGATGAGTACGTCGACGCGGTCGAGAAGGAGCATCGCTGGCTGCCGGTCCTGGCTCGCCAGCTGCCGCTGCCGATCCCCGAGCCACTAGCGCTGGGGGAGCCTGGATGCGGCTTTCCCCGGCCCTGGTCTGTCTACCGGTGGATCGACGGTACTCCGGCCGACGCGGCCCCCATAGCTGACCTGCCGCAGTTCGCCGCCGACCTGGCGGACTTCCTCGCCGCCCTGTACCGGATCGAGGCCGCGAGCGGGCCGCTGCCCGGTCCGCATAACTTCTTTCGCGGCGGGCCGCTGGACGTCTACGACGACGAGACCAGGTACCAGCTCAAGGCGCTGAGCGGCCACATCGACACCGGGCTTGCGCTCGAAGTCTGGCAGGTCGCGCTTGAGGCAACCTGGGACGGCGACCCTGTGTGGTTCCACGGTGACGCGCAACCTGGCAATCTCCTGCTCAAAGGCGAGCGGCTCAGCGCCGTCATCGACTTCGGCACGAGCGGCATAGGCGATCCGGCGTGCGACACAACGATCGCCTGGACGTTTCTCTCCGGCGACAGCAGCCGCGTCTTCGCCGAACGACTGCCTGTCGACGACGCCACCTGGGTGAGGGGACGCGGCTGGGCCATCTGGAAAGCGATGAAGACGCTGAGCGGCGCCCTTCGGGATAACCCCGAAGACGCGGCGTTCACGGCTCACGTCATCGACAAGATCCTGGCTGATCACCGGGCACAGGCCTGATCACCATCAGGCAGCCATAGCGGCAGTTCCCCGGGAGCACATCACCCGTTACTGGTAGAGCTCCTCTACCCGCCTGATCTTGGTCACGACACGGTTAACCTGAACGCCGTGCTTCTCGAACACCGGCAGGATCTGAGAGCTCCGGTCCGACAGGAACGCGATCGCGGTCGGCTCGCCTCGCACCCGGAGCCAGACGGCGATCCTGCTCTGCGGCAGCGCGACCAGGTCCACCCTGGCCAGCTCGTCGTATCTGGCCTGCCAGGTCGGCACGATCCAGCGGCTGATCGGGATACCGCGCAGCCGCACGCCCCACTCGAAGAACTCGAGCCTTGCCGTCGTCCCGCTGGTAACCACGTGACGGCACATCACCCCGCCCCAGAAGAACTCTTCGAGTTCCCCCGCGGGCACGTCGATGATCCGCTTGTTGCGGGCAGCGAGCCTGGTCCACATCACCAGGCCGCTGGCGCACAGGACGGCCAGCACGACGACGAGCACGATAACGAGTGGCACAGATCCTCCTGCACGCAGGCCGGCTGACGCCGGCTGCGGACGACTCCGCACTCGAAGTGTTCTCCGCCAGTGCCCAACCGCGCAACTGCGCCAGCCCGAAGCCCGCGCCGCCCCGCTGGCGCGGCTAGTCAGGCTGAAGCACGCCAAGCAGAGTGAGCCGCTCGATGGCGATGGCGCGCGACTGGCTCGGCGCGGCGGCCACTGCCCACTCCCGCCAGGCTGGCCAGCGATCCCTGTCGTAGTCTTCGTGGTCGAATTCGACGTCGTCCATGACGAGATCGCGGACCAGCGCCAGCTGACCGGTGTCCGCGATGCCAGGCCAGGGCAGGTAGCCGATCGTCCAGGTGAGCCTGGGCGCGCCGCCGGCGGCGCGGTTCATCAGGTGCGCGTGGAAGGCCACGACGTCGCCTGGCTCGGTGCTGATGACCAGGTGCGGCCATTCCCAGCTCTCGAAACCCGAGCTTGCAGGCTCGGCCGCCCGGTACTGGCAGAGCTGCCGCTCAAAGTCGGGCAGGTGCGATCCGGGAATCAGCCGCAGCGCGCCGGTGTCAGCCGTCCGCGGCTCGAGGTCGGCCCAGAAGGTGACCCCGCCGATGGCCGGTCCCTGCCGGGTGTGCCAGGCCGAGTCGCCGCGGAACCTGGTCGCGACCCCGGGCGAGGGTACGGCCGGGCCGCCGAGCAGTTCGGCGGCCGCGAGGCAGGTGCGCCGGTCGTCGGCGATCAGCGACTGGCTGAACCGCGTCCGGTCGGCGGCCAGCGGCAGGTAGTCGCCGCTGATGCCGCCCAGGTCGTCCCGGCCGGGGCCATCGGGGCCGAACGCGTCCGCGAGGGCGCTCGCGACCTCGTCGTGCAGCGTCGCCGCCTCGGCCTGGCTGAGCAAGCCGCGCAGCGTCACGTAGCCGAAGGCGCGGAAATGCAGGACCTGCTGGTGCGTAAGCATGATGAAACAGCTCCTTTATAGGCTCGGCTGAGATGTCCGCGGTCAGCCGAGCAGGAGGAGCACGAGCACGTCGGTGTCAGAAGCGGCGCATGACCGCGAGAATACTCCCATGGAGCTGACGGTGCTATCCGTGCCCGGCTGCCCGCACGTGCCCCTGCTCGCGGAGCGCCTGGACGAGATCCTCGGCGGGCGGTCAGGCGTGGCTGTCCGCTACGTGGAGATCGCCAGCGAGCAGGCCGCGATCGAAGCGGGAATGCTCGGGTCACCGACCTTGCTCATCGACGGGACCGACGTTTTCGCGGCTCAGGGCGCCGTTGCCGGTGTGTACTGCCGGCTGCGCCTGCCTTCGGTGCCTCAGCTGCGCGCGGCACTCACTGACGGCGGAGGTCAGCCCGGTCAGCCAAGGCCGGCTCGCGGGTAGACCTCGAGGTCGGTCGCCTTGACTGCGAGCCAGACCAGCGCGCCTGGCGCGAGCGACAACTCGGCGACCGCCGCGGCGGTGACGTCGGCGAACGCCGGCGGCTCGCCGTCGAGTTCCAGCCGCACCCGGTCAGCCAGCAGCGTGCGGCCGGTGATCTTCGCCTGCCAGATATTGCGCGGGCTCGCCATCTCCGGCCGCTGCGCGCTGATCGCGACGGCCGACGGCCGGACCGCGACGAGCACTTCTCCGCGCACGTCCCGGCCCGGGATCGTGAAGCTGCCGCCCTGGTCGAGCGTCACCCGCGATCCGGCCGCGCTGCCCGCGTAGAGGTTGAGCCCGACCAGCTTGGCCACGTACTCGGTGGCCGGCTGCCTGGCGACCTGGCCGGGGGAGCCCTCCTGCACGACGCGGCCCGCCTCGAGCACGATCAGCCGGTCGGCCAGCACCAGCGCCTCAACCGCGTCGTGGGTCACGAGCAGGCAGGGGCCGGCGAAAGCGGCCAGGTGCCCGCGAAGCTCCGATTCGACGTCAAGCCGCGTGCCGGCGTCGAGCGCGGAGAGCGGCTCGTCGAGCAGCAGCAGTTCGGGCTCGCAGGCGAGTGCCCGGGCGAGCGCGACCCGCTGCGCCTGCCCGCCGGACAGGGCCGCCGGCTTGCGAACAGCCGGTAGTCCTGGAACACGAGTCCCACCGGACGGCCAGCGGGCTCGGCGAATTGCCTGGTCTGGGCGTCGTCCACGACCGTGCCCGCCAGCACGAGCCTGCCTGCGGCAACCGGGATCAGCCCGGCGAGTGCTTTCAGCAAAGTGGATTTCCCCGAGCCGTTGGGGCCGAGCACGCCGACGACCTCGCCGGCCTCGACGGAGAACGCGACGTCGAGCACGAAGCTGCCCCGCCAGACCCGCGCGTCCACGGTCAGGGCGGTGCCGGGAGGATCGCTCACCGGGCTGATCCGCCGCGCAGCCAGCGGTCCCGCAGCGACACCAGCACGACGACCGAGACGAGCAGCAGCACCAGGCTCAGCGCGATCGCCGCGTCCGGGTCGGTTTCCAGCGCGTAGTACACGGCGATCGGCATCGTCTCGGTCTGGCCGGGGAAACTGCCCGCGAAGGTGATCGTCGCGCCGAACTCGCCGAGCGCCCGCGCCCAGCACAGCACCGCCCCGGCGCCGAGCGACGGCGCGATCAGCGGCAGCGTGACCCGGCGGAACACCGTCGTCTTCGTGGCGCCCATGCTCGCCGTGGCTTCCTCGTAGCCCAGGTCGGCCGTGCGGAGCGCCCCTTCCACGGTCACCACCAGGAACGGCATCGCCACGAAGGTCTCCGCCATGACAACCGCGATAGGAGTGAAAGGGATCGTCAGGCCGAACCAGTCGTTGAGCAGGCTTCCGATGAGCCCGTCCCGCCCGAATACGAGCAGCGATCAGCGGCAGCACCAGGAAGGCGACCGCGATCAGCCCCGGTGCCAGCAAGGACACCGGGGCTGATCGCGAGCCGCCCCCGCGCTCGGCCCGCCGCGTCCTGTCCCGCGCGGTCAGCCTGGTCGCCAGCCGGGAGGACAGCCGGGCGGGCACTGGGCCGGGCGATCCGCGTTAAGGCTTCTCGAACCCGTCCCTGGCCAGCACCTTCTGGCCTGCGGGCGAGTCCACGAACGCCATGAAGGCCTTCGCGGTCGGCATGTTCGTCGAATGGCTGACCGTCGCGATCGGGTAAGCGGTCGAGGCGTTGTCGGCGGACGGGATCTCGATGCCCTTGACCTTGGCGCCGGCCGCCTTGATGTCGGTCACGTAGACCATGCCCGCGTCGACGTTGTTGAGCTCGACCTGGCTCAGCACGGACTTGACGTCCGGCTGCAAGGTCACCGGCTTCACGCTGATGTTCGCCTTGTCGAACACCTTCGCGGCGGTGAACCCGCACGGCACCTGCGGCTGGCAGAGCGCGGTCTTGACCGACGACTTCGACAGGCTCGTGACCGAAGTGACGTGGCCGGGATTGGCGGGCGGCACGGCGACCTCCATCTTGTTCTTGGCGAAGGTCACCGGGGCCGAAGCGTCGCCCGCCGACACGACCTGCCGCATGTTCTGCGGGCTCGCCGAGGCGAAGACGTCAGCGGGGGAGCCGGACTTGATCTGATCGGCGAGCCCGGAACTGGGGCCGAAGCTGAACTTCACCGACGTGCCCGGGTGCGCCTTGGTGAACATCTTCCCGATGGTGGTGAACGCGCCCTGCAACGACGCCGCCGCGAGCACCGTGATGCGGCCCTTGACCGCGCCCGCCTGCGGCGACGCGCTCTGGCTCGCCGGGGCGCCCGAGCCCGCTGATCCGCTGTTGCTTGACGAGCACGCCGTCAGCGCCGCGGCTGACAGGCCGGCGGCAAGCAAGAGACTCCCGGTTGCGCGCACTGCCACTCTCCCCGCATGAACACATTGCGTAGTCTCACGATCACTACCCGTGTCCGATGCGGGGAAACTGACGGTATCGCCCGGCCCGGTGCCGGCGTCAGGCCTGGGCGTATTTAGCCTGCAGCTGGGTGAGCGAGGCTTCGATGCCCTTCGCGTTCTGCTTAAGGCTGCCGAACAATTTCAGGCCGTTGGCCTTGGCCCCGCCGAGGCGGCTGAAGTCGAAAGTCTCGGTTACCAGCGTGGTGTCATCGGACAGCGCCCTGAGTTCCCACCGCCAGCGGTGGCCGAGCGGGTGCTGCCACTCGACGACCTTGCCGTCATCGAAATCGGTGACCACGCTGGTGATCTTGTACGGGAAGCCGTGCATCTTCATCTTCGTCGAGAATCTGGCGTCGCCGCTGAGGCGCTGCGGTCCGGTCACGTTGGCCACGACCGTTCCTGACCCGTCAAGTTCGCTATGCCGGCGAGGGTCGGCGACGATCTCGAAAATCTCGCTGGCAGGCGCGTGAACCTCGGCAGACCGGCTGATCTTCGAAGGCCCCGCATCGACAATCGCTACGCTCATGAGCGCAGACTATTCCGTCCCATTTCCGCATTCACACCGGGACCGCGGCTCCCGGCGCCCCGGGGCCGAAGGAGCCGGTTCCGCTTCCCCGGAGAGTTGACCGCGCTTTGAAGGAGCGAATTCGCGTACGGGAGCATCGTCGTCGGATAACCCGGGCAACCCTCCTTCATGCGACAACCCTCCTGCCCGGAAGACCGGATGCCATCCCGGCAGCCCAGGGGATCGCTGGCCGGGGCGTGAGGTCGTGGGCGCCAGGCTGAGCTCGACAAGTCGGGCAACGTGAATGCCAGCAGCTAGCGGGCGGCGCCCGGGCGGAGCACGAGGGCTGCCAGCAGTCTCTCCAGCTCGGCGGGCGGGTCATCGGTGAGGCCGGTGTGCACCGGGCCGGGCTGGACGACGGTGCTGCGCGGCGCGGTCAGCCACCTGAACCGGCGGCCGATGTCCTGCAGCCCGGCCGGGCCGGCGGCCGGGAGCTGGTCGCAGACAGCGGCCACGGCCGCGAGGGCGTCCTCGATGGCACGCGGGTCGGCGGCCGGGTCGAGGGCAAGCAGCCGGTCGGCGTCCAGGTCCACGCTGGCCCCGAGATAGCGCAGGGGCCTGCAGTACAGCAGCACGCCGGCGTTCATCAGCTCGCCCCGGTCGACCCTGGGAACGACGCGGAGCACGGCGTACTCGAAGGCGCGCCGCCCGCTGGCGGCGCGGTTGCCGCTCACGCGGCCCCGCCTTCGCCCGGCTCGGTCGCTCGCTGCCGTGGCGAGCGGGTCAGCCAGGCGGGCGGCGCGGTCCTGGCCCGCGCGCGCCTGACCGGCGGGTGCCTGACCGCCTCGCGCAGCGGCGGCAGCCAGGCGTCGCGGGCGGCGAGGCGGGCAGCCAGGCGGCGGGCGTAGGCCAGGCGCACCAGCTCAGGGCCGCCGATGGCCGGCTCTGATTCCAGCCATTCCGCCGGGATCTCGGCCGCCGCCGCGTCGAGCACCTCCCCGCTCACCCGCGATGCCAGTTCGGCATCGGCGTCGTCGATCAGCGGGCCGCAGCCGAGCAGGGCATGGTCGCTGACGTCGTAGGGCCTGGTCACCGACGCTTGCGCGGTCTCCCACCGGTGCTGGAAAGTCAAGGTCGCGCCATGGTCGATCAGGAATAGCTCACCGCGCCAGAAGAGCAGATTCGGGTTGCGCCATGACCGGTCGGCGTTGCCGACCAGCGCGTCGAACCACATGATCCGGCCGGCGAGCGCGCCGCTGACGGTCGCGGCCGCCGCGTCGAAGTCGATCGCTCCCGACAGGAAGTCGACCCCCAGGTTCAGCCCGGCGCTGGCACGCAGCAGGTCCTGGATCTCCTGATCGGGCTCGCCGCTGGCCAGTTCCGGGTCAAGGCGGACAGTCACGAGGTCAGGGACCGCCAGCCCGCACGCCCGGGCCAGGTGGGCGCTGATCACCTCGGCGATCAGGGCCTTGCGGCCCTGCCCCGCGCCCCGGAACTTCACGACGTACGTGCCCAGGTTGTCGGCCTCCATCACGGCCGGCAGCGAGCCCCCCTCGCGCAGCGGCGTCACGTACCGGATCGCGGCGACCTCGTCGAGCATAGTCACGCAGCCTACGCGGAAGAGGGAAAGCCGGTTGGCTCAGCCGGCCATGCCCTGAGATCATGCCGTGGTGACTTGGATAGCGCCCCCCGTGACTCGCGTGGACGACGAGAAGGCCAACGTGGCCGATGAACGGTACACGCTCGAAGACTTCCTCAGCTGGTACCGCGATACCCTGCTGCACAAGTGCGCCGGCCTGTCGGCCGAGCAACTCGTCATCCGGCCGGTGCCGTCGTCGAGCCTGTCGCTGCTCGGCCTGGTGCGCCACGTGACCAGCGCCGAACGGGCCTGGTTCAGGCGCCGTTTCGCCGGTGAGGAGATCGGGCGGGCCTACGGCACCGACGAGACCCCCGATGCGGCGTTCGATGACGCCGATCCGGCGCACGCCGAAGCGGACTTCGCAAGGTTCACCCGCGAGGTTGAGTTGTGCCGGGCTGCCACGGCCGGGCACTCGCTCGACGAGACGTTCGTCAATCCGCGCAACGGCAAGACGATGAGCCTGCGGTGGATCTATGTCCACATGATCGAGGAGTACGCGCGGCACTGCGGGCATGCCGACCTGATCAGGGAGCTGATCGACGGCACGACCGGCGGCTGAGCGCGGGCCGGGCGCCGGCGCGTCGGCGGGGGAACGCGACCTGTTGCGGCGGGAATCTTCAGTGCCATAGCCTTGGCGCGCAAGCGTGATCATGAGGATTCTCGGTTCTGCGCTCTGGGGGCGTATTCGTGGATAGTCCCGTGCTGGGGGTCCTCAGCGAGTTCGTGCCAGGAGCAGCAGGCGGAGAACTGACGCGGGGCGGCCGGACACTGCGCTGGGTCGAGGCCGGATCGGGCGCCCCGGCCGTGATCATCGACGCGGCGCTCGGGGAACCGGGCACGATGGCCTGGGCGGCCGTGCTGCCGGTGATCGCGCGGCACACCCGGGTCATTGCCTACGACCGGGCGGGCCTGGGCCTCAGCGATCCGGCCGATCCGCTCACGCTGCAGACCTCAGTGGGCGACCTTACCGCGCTCGCCGCGAACGCCGGGCCCGGTGGCTGCGTGCTGGTCGGCCACAGCTGGAGCGGGTTACTCGCCCAGCTCGTCGCGCTTCAGGCACCGGAACTGGTCGCCGGGCTGGTGCTCGTCGACCCGGCTGAGGAGACCTACTGGGAGTCCCTGCCGGCCGAGGTGCGCGAGCAAGGTTACGACACCGGAGCCGAACTGCTCGATATGCACTCCAGAGGCGAGCAAGGCGACATGATCAGGGCCGTCTTCCGGCCATACGCGATGATGCTGACCGATGACCCTGGACGGCAGGCCCGGTTCCTCGACGCTTACGTGAGCTGCTACTCCAGGCGCTCGCAGGTTGAGGCGTTCCCCGCGGAGCTCAGGCTGTTCGACGCCTCGATCCCCGAGGTCCGGCGGATCCGGGCAAGCGGCGCGCTGCCTGACGTCCCGCTCGTGGTGCTCAGCGCCACCGAGGGCGCCCGCGAAGATCATCGCAAGGCGTGGACCAAGCTGCACGCCGAGCTCGCGGCCTCCGTGCCGCGCGGGCAGCACGTCATCTTGGCCGACACCGGCCACGCCGTCAACCAGGTCAGGCCCGGGGCGGTAGCGGACGCGATCGAGAGCGTCCGCTCAGCGCTTTAGCTGCAAGAACGCGGGGAACTTGGCCCTGCTGAGCACGGCGCGCTCCAGCGGGTTCGCCGCCTCGAGCGCCGCCGCCTTGTCCACCAGCCGCGGGTCGGTCACGAGGTAGTCGGCGCCTTTCCACACGATGGTGCAGCCGTTGGCCGCCATGACGTTCCGCACCCAGTTCGTCGTGGGCCCCCACGGCAGGCTGATGACGAATCTGTCCGGCTTCACCAGCACGGCTACCGGTATGACGTACTCCTTGCCGCTCCGGCGCCCCCGGTGCTTGACCTGGGCCCACAGCGGGAACCACCGCTTGCCGGCGAACCGGAGCATGGCGGGGCTGCTCGCCTTGACGCGGGCAGGCGGCTTCCGCTGCGCCGCGTTCTGCGCATCTGCCATGTCTGCTTCCTTCCCAGTAAATTGGGCAGCGGCACTTCGCCGCGGTCTAAGGAGGTGCCGGAAGATGGATTTCACCTGGCGCGACGTGATCTCGACGCTGACCCTGGTCGTGATCCTCGTTATCTACGCGGCCTACCTTGGTGCCAGCCTGGGCTTGTTTTCCAGCACCTGGGCCACGGCATCGATGATCCTGCTTGTTGGCCTCGGCGGGCGCGTGATCAGCGTCCGGGGCGAAGCCGGCCGCTCACGGCAGCGCCATCAGATGGTGCTGCAGGTCGCGGCAACCGTGATCGGCGTTATCGCGCTGCTTGCGGGCGTCTCCGCGCTGATCCTGGACAGCGCCTATGCGCTCAAGCTGCTGGTGATGAGCTCGATCGTCGTGTGGGCGGTGAGCGTCGTCAGCCACGTCTGAGTCCGGGCCGGGCCAGAGGCGGTCAGAGGCCCCTGATCGTGACCTGCGCCGGGTGCTCGACGGTGAACCGGTGCCTGATGACGGCCGACTTGCCGCTGTCGAGCTTGATGTTCCAGGTCAGCTCGCCCAGGTCGGACTGCTCATCCGCGCTCGGGCTCGTCTCCCTGAGCCGCACCTTGACCTCGCCGTCGGCTGACACCGGGATGTGATCGTGGACGCTGATGGCGGCCTTGCCCGGCCGGTGGTTCTCCACGGTGATCTCGTAAGCGATGTCGATGGTGCGGCTGCCGCCGATGACAGCCTTGGTCGTGCTGCGGCGCCGCAGCTCGCGCTCGACCCTGATCTGCTCGTCCACGCCGAGCTGCAGCTCGAACTCCTCGCCGGCGGCGACCGTCTGGAGCGACGTTTCCCCGACGAACTGGCCGTCGTGGAAGACTCGGGCCGGACCTGGCAGCAGCAGGAGCTTGGACGTGTTGGTCATCGTCGCGCGAAGGTAGGCCTCGGGCGCCATGACCGGCACCGCGAGATGGTCGAGCGTCGCGTCCAGGTCGAGCCTGGCGATCGTGGTCTTGTGCGGGCTGCCGTCCGCTGGCACCGCGAGCGGCCGCGCGATCCGGTAGACCAGGCCGGCCCCGGCCTCGCCGACCTCGGCGGTGAGCGGCGCCTCTCCCGCCGGGCCGTAAGGCGGCGCGGCCTGCGGCGCCGGGACGGTCGCGTCCACGTGCGCGGACAGCAATGCCGACCCGGCCGCGCGGGCGGCCATCGGCCTCGCGGGCGGCTCAGGCCTGGCCACGCCGACGTACCAGGGCGCCAGTTCCGGGAGCGTCTCGTGCTGGCCGCGCCTTGTCGTGGACACGGCCAGTTCCGCGGCGGGCCAGTCCTCGCCAGTGCGCTGCGTCACCTCGGCGAGATAGCTGACCGCCAGCACCTCGCCGGAGAGCCCGAGGTCGTAGAGCGGTCGCCAGGAAACGTCGCCGACATGGTAGGAGACATCAACTTCGGCGGTGGCCGGCGACGCGGCCTCGACGGTCGCCGACACCTCGATGAACGCCTCCGGGGACGAACGCCGCTCAAGCTCGGCCAGCCGCTTCTCGGCCGCCTGAAGCTCGCGGGCGGCGACCCGCCTGCGGGCGCTGATCTCGCGGCGCCGGCCGAGCGCACTCGCGGTGCTGGCGGACAGCTGGGAGGCCATGAGATCGAGCTCGTCACGCCCGATCCGCCCGGAGCCGACGGCCCGGGCCAGCGAGACGGCCGCCGTCTCGGACAGATGCCCGGTGAAGGCCAGCGCCGCCTGCTCGGCGGCATCGGCGTCGTCGAGCGCCTGAACCTCGTCGCGGCGCGCCTCCGCCTCAGCCTGGAGCCTGGCCACGTCGTCCTGCCGGGGGTCGGCCGAGTACCTGCGGCTGACTTCGATGTCGAGCAGTGCCACCCTCGGCCCGCGCACGGCGACCCGGACCGAGGCAGGGTCGGCCGAGGCGGGCAGGCTCCCGATCACGATCTTGGAAAGGCCCGCATCGGCGGTCACCGGTCCGCTGCGCACCACTCTGGCCCCGTCGCGAAAGACGGTGACGGCCGTGATCGGCGCCTCAACGCCGGTCTGGCGTACCTGACTGTCCTGTGTCACGCCCGCGCCTCCTCGAATCACCGCCGCCTTGCCTGCCGCAGCCAGTATCCGCCACGCTGGCACCGCGATGACCCGTCGCGTGCGGGTCTCCGCCGCCCGCCCGGGGTAGTTTGACAGCTAGGCGAGTAGCGCGAGGGTCTGAGCGGAGGTCAGATGAGCCGGATCAACGATGTCGGCGGCATGCAGGGCTTCGCCGGCCTGCGGCCCGACGCCGACGAGGCGCCTTTCCAGGCCGACTGGGAGGCGCACGTATTTGCCCTGAACCGCGCGCTGCTCAGGCGCGGCATCTACAACCTGGACGAGTTTCGGGACGCGATCGAGCGCATGCCCCCGCAGGACTACCTCTCCTCGCAGTACTACGAGAAGTGGCTCACGGCGATCAGGACGCTGCTGGCCGAGAAGGGCGTGCTGACCGAGCGGGAGCTGGCCGGTGAGTGAGCTGTTCGCGCCCGGCGACCTGGTGCGCACCAGCCGTATCGACCCCCCGCATCACACCAGGCTGCCTCGCTACGTGCGCGGCGCGACCGGCACGATCGTGGAGGTCGAGGGCAGGTACCCGCTGCCCGACAACAGGGCCAGGCAGCTGCCCGCAGAGCCCGAGCCGGTGTACGCGGTGCGGTTCGCCGCCAGGGATCTCTTCGGGACCGGTGAGCACACCATCACCGCCGCCCTATGGGAGAGTTACCTGCGGCGAGCGGATGATGGCCTGGCAGCGGAGGAGGCCGCCGGATGAGCGGTGACCATTCAGGCCCGGGCGCGACAATCGCGGCCCAGGTCAGGCACCTGGAGGCGCTACTTGAAGAGCGGGGCCTGGTCGATGCCGCTCAGCTGGACCGTGACCTCGAATCCTTCCTGATCCGGGCGTCGCCCGCCAATGGCGCCCGCGTCGTCGCCCGGGCCTGGCTCGACCAGGAATTCCGCGAGCTGCTGCTGGCTGACGCCAACGCCGCGCTGCCGCGTCTGGGCCTGTCGATGGGCCGCGGCCTGCAGGAGCAGCGGCTCAAGGTCGTGGAGAATACCGCCGCCGAGCACAACGTCATCGTCTGCACCTTGTGCTCGTGCTACCCGATCGCGCTGCTCGGCCCGTCGCCGACCTGGTACAAGAGCGAGGCGTACCGATCGGCCGTGGTCAGGGACCCGCGCTCGGTCCTGCGCGAATTCGGCTTCGAAGTCCCGGCTGACGTCACCATCAACGTCTGGGACGCCAGCGCCGAGTCGCGGTACATGGTGCTGCCGAGACGGCCAGGCGGCACCGACGACCTCGGCGAGCAGGAACTCGCGGCCCTCGTCACGCGCAATGGCCTGATCGGCGTCGCCGCGGTCTGAGGCTTACGCCGGCCTGAGCCTAACGCCGGCCTGAGCCGTTACCTGGGCGGCAGCACCTGGGTGGCCCAGTAGGCGGTCTTGCCACGCACGGTCAGCAAGGCGATCACGTCGACCCGCTTGGCCTGGGCGCTGATGTAGACCTTCCAGAGCGTGCCAGCGCCGGCCGGCGCCGAGACGCGGACCGTCTTGCCGAACGTGCTGCCGCCGGACGCGGCTCGTCGCAGGTAGATTGAACTGCCCCGGTACCAGGCCACCCAGAGCCGGCCGAACGGATCGGCGGCCAGCGTCGACCCCATCGTCCCGGTAAGCGCGGAGACCGCGACTGGCTTGGCCGAGCCGAGCCGGAGGAGATCGACCTTGCGCGCGGTCGGCCACCCGCTCAGGTACGTCACGTAGACGCCGCCCAGATGATGGCCGAGACCGGTCGCCGTGGTGCGATGGTTGACCGCGAGCGCTTCGCCGCCTGTGCTAGAGCCTGGCAGCTGGACCGGGCCGCCGACCCTGGTGCCATCCGGCTTGAGCTGCTGCGCGAGTATGCCCACCCGGTGGGTGGCGTTGGAGTACCAGGTCACCCAGGCGGCCGAGGTACGGCTGTCGACGCCGATGCCCGCGTTGTAGGCGCAGCAGCCGGTGGTCTTGAACTGCTTCCTGGCGTGACCGTAGTGCGCGGCCTCGAATCCTTGGTTGCCGTTGTCAACAAAGGCGACCCAGGGCTGGCCGTCGGCGCCGGTGCTGGCGGCGATGGTGAAGTCCACGCTGGAACTGGTGGCAGGCACGATGCTCGGCGCCGACCAGTGCTTGGAGCCCGCTGGCCAGCTGACCATCGCGGTGTCAGAGCCCGTGCCCGACGTGGAGGTCTGGTTCCAGAACGCGTGCAGCGTGCGGCCGCTCAGCGTGGCGTCAGGGAACCAGGCCTGGCTCAGGCGCTTGGAGAGCGCGACCGACTTGCCGACGACGCCGCTGGACTGGATCGGCGTGTCCCACACCGTCATGTTGCCGGTCTTGCCCGACGTCCAGATCACGTGAAGCACGCCGTTCGGGCCGCGCGCCAGCCCGACATCGCTGAAGTTCTCCTGGCCAGGCAACGTGGCCTGGGTCCAGTGCCCGGGCTTAGGCGCCGCCGGCCGCACCGCCATCGGCCCGGCGGCCGCGGCCGTCCCCGTGCCAAGGACGCAGGCGATCAGCGCGGCAGAAGCCGCGGCGAAGACCGTCGTGCGGAACGTTCCTCTGTGCATCATTTCTCCCGCTGCGCGGCGTTCCCTGCCGTTCACACCATCGTGAAGGCTGGGCTCCGCGTCCGCAGCAAGTTCGCCAGAGAATACGACCAAATATTTGCCAAACGCCCACGAAAGGCACCCAATCCGGGCCACCCACGCAAGGAGAGCTACTCACGCCAAGGGAGCTACTCACGCCAGGCGGAGCTACCCCCGACCGGTACCCAGGCGCCCGGAGCCTTCCCGGCCCTGACGCGGAGCCTTCCCGGCTCTGCGCGGAGCTTTCCCGGCCCTGCGCGGAGCCTTCCCGACTCTGCGCGGAGCTTTCCCGGCCCCAGCACGGAGACTTGTCGTTGCGCGGAGCCTTCCCGGCTGTGGCGCGGAGAGTTGTCGTTGCGCGGAGCGTTGTCCGCATATAGAGCGGTCAACACTCCGTGCTGCGGGAAGGCTCCGGGGTGACGACGGTGTACGCTCCGCGATCATGCTCCGGCGCGGGAACGCTCCGCGATCATGCCGCAGAACGGGAACTCACCGCGATCATCGGCGAGGCGATCTCCTACCGCCGGAACCGACCCCGGCTGGCCCCGCAAGAACGGCACCGTATCACCTTGTGAGACCGGGCCTAGGCGGGCCAGGTCAACGGGCCGGTACCCGTGAGGCAACCTGCCTGATCATGAGTCACGCGACAGTCCCCAGGACAGAAGCAATGTTCCGTGATCATGTTCGAGACCATGATCACGGAAGATCACCCACGTCAGGACAGCGCCGATGTTCCGTGATCATACCCGGGACCGTGATCACGGAAGATCGCACCTGCCATCCCGCACTGACAGCACCCCGGACTGAGAACTCTCACCCACGATGCCGGAAGGGGCTCCCCGATCCTGATCGCGAGTCACCCGACAGCCTCTATGACCTGGGCAAACTTCCGTGAGCATGGTCCAGGGCGTGATCACCGAAGATCGCTCCCGCAAGGCGCACCGCCGTCGCCGCCGCGAACCTCTCCCGTCGCGACCCAGCCAGGCAAAACCCAAGCCCGAATCGGACAACAGGACCACCTGATCACTTTCGCACCAGGGAAGTGTTGTGGTCGGATCTGCGCGCTGCCGGACGCGCGCGCTGCCGGGCGCGAGCAGTGCGACGGCGGGATCCGTGTAGCGTAAGCCTGCCCGAGGATCTTCGAATTGCGCGGATGAGCGCGGCAAGCACGGACTGAGAGGCCGACGTTGGCTGATCCTGAGCGGGCACGCCCTGACCGCGTCCGCCCTCAGCGGACCCGTTCGCGCAAGGGGCGCGCGCTCGCGATCATGCTTGGCGTGGCGGTCGTGGTTTTCGCGGCCGATCTCGTCTCCAAGACGATCGTGCTCGACACGCTGCCAGGGCACCCGCCGGTCAGGCTGCTCGACGGGCTGATCACGCTCGACCTCATCTACAACGCCGGCGCGGCGTTCGGCCTCGGCACCTCTTACACGGTCGTCATCGCGCTCATCGCGTCCGGGGTGATCGTGTTCATTGCCAGGACGGCCAGGCGGCTAGGGAGCATCGCCTGGTCGATCGCGCTGGGGTTGCTGCTCGGCGGTGCCACGGGCAATCTCAGCGACCGGCTGTTCCGGGCTCCTGGCCCGTTGCGCGGCCGGGTCGTGGACTGGATCAACCTGCCGCACTTCCCGTGGACCTTCAACATCGCCGACGCGTCGATCGTCTGCGCGGCCGTGCTGATCGCCTTGCTCGCCGCCTTCGGAAAAGCCATCGACGGCAAACAGGACGCCGGGTAGGGTCTGCGCCGTGCCTTCCGTCATCAAGACCGTGACCTGGGATTGCGCCGATGCGCTGGTGCTCGCCCGGTTCTGGGCGGCGGCGCTCGGCAGCGACGTGGACGAGGACTCGACGCCAGCCAAGGCCTACGTGGAGGCGGCCGGCTGGGGCGCGCCGAACATGTGGTTCAACCAGGTGCCTGAGCCCAAGATCGCCAAGAACCGGCTGCACTTCGACCTGCGCGCGCCAGGCAGCATGCAGGACGAAGTGCGCCGGCTCGAGGCGCACGGGGCCAGGGTGCTGCGACGCGACGCCGACCTGGTCACGATGCGCGACCCGGAAGGCAACGAATTCTGCGTCGAGCCCGGCCCCTCGGAGTTACCAAGCCGCGGTGAAGATACCGTCGCCGGCGGGCTTCGTCTTGATCACGACGATGCCGGTCACCGGCCCCGCCGTACCGGGGACGACATCCGCGGCGATGAGCGACCCG
This sequence comes from uncultured Actinomycetota bacterium, assembly GCA_963720575.1. Lineage (GTDB taxonomy): Bacteria > Actinomycetota > Actinomycetes > Streptosporangiales > Streptosporangiaceae > Chersky-822. The sequence continues at coordinate 5,057,761 of CAVRGA010000001.1, read as the reverse complement.
TCGGGCGCGGTCGCGACGCCGCTCGCGAACTCGCCATTGAAGGTACCGCCCCGCACCGCCGAGTAGCCCGAGACCTTGCCGGCGTTGGTGAGCCTGAACCGGAAGATCCGGCTGCCGACGATCTTGCTGTTCGCGAACTTCTGGCAGCTCACGAAGAAGGTGCGGTTGTTCGACTCCGCGGCCATGGAGTCAGGCTCCGATCCTGCCCACGGGCAGTGAACCGCATCGGTGACCGCGCCGGTCGCCGTGGCCCGGACCTGGGTCGTCCCGCCGCCGGCATTTGTCTCGACGTAAAAGCGCGGCGGATGCGGCTTCTTCGTCTTGGCGACCGCCGGCCTGGCGCCGGCTGCCTGGCCTGGCCCGCTGGCGAAGGCAGGCGTCATCAGGCTCGCGCTTCCCGCGACGACTGCCGCCGTCACCAGGGACGCGACGAGCCGACTCGGTCTCTTGCTCAACTGTGCCTCCAAATGAGCTGTGTCAATGGCCCACTCACAGAACTCATCTAAGCCGCAAAAGGTTTACAGCCCGACCCATTTGGTATCCATCACCGACGAATCATGGCTACGAGGCTTCTATCCCGATATCAGCATTGAGCGGCGGACCGGGCCCGCTATGTCGGATTGGTCGCATCCGGGAAAGACGAACGCCGTTATTGCCCGTGTCCGGCGGCTGTGGTCCACTTACCTGTGAAGTTCTCATGGCGATCGCCGGGGAAATCACGCGGGAAGGACCGGGTCCCGATGCTGCTCAACCGCGACGACTGGTATGACATCTCGCGAGATCTCGACTGGACGTTATCGTACGTAGCCGAGGAAGCCGCCTTTCCGCCTGAATGGACGGGTACCAGGGACATCCCGGCCACTGCGTGGGAAGCGTGGGAGGAGCCCTTCCGGGTCTCTTACCGTGACTACGTAAGGATCCAGCGGGAAAAAGAGTCCGGCGTCAAGGCCGTCAGCGATGCCCTCGCCAGGGCCGGGGTGTACGAGAAGCTCGATCCCGCGCACGTAGCCGCCTCCCAGCTGCACATGGGCGGTACCTGCATGGTCGAGTACATGGCAGTGACCATGCAGAGCCGCTTCTGCCGGTTCGCCCCGTCACCGAAGTGGCGCAACCTCGGCGTATTCGGGATGCTCGACGAGACCCGTCATACCCAGCTCGACCTGCGGTTCTCCCATGAGCTACTGAAGCACGACCAGCGGTTCGACTGGGCTCAGCGAGCCTTCCATACCAACGAATGGGCGATACTCGCGGTCAGGAACCTGTTCGACGACATCATGCTGAGCGCCGACTGCGTCGAGGCGGCGCTGGCCACCAGCCTCACTATCGAGCACGGCTTCACCAACATCCAGTTCGTCGCCCTGGCCGCCGACGCGATGGCGGCCGGCGACGTTAACTGGTCCAATCTGCTGTCCTCGATCCAGACCGACGAGGCCAGGCATGCCCAGCAGGGCTTCCCGACCCTGCAGGTCCTGATGGAGCACGACCCGGGGCGCGCCCAGCAGATTATGGATGTCGCCTTCTGGCGGGCGACCAGGCTATTCCAGATACTCACCGGCCCGGCCATGGACTACTACACGCCGCTGAAACAGCGCCGGCAGTCGTTCAAGGAGTTCATGACCGAATGGATCGTCAACCAGCACGAGCGGATCAGGGAAGATTACGGCCTGAAAAAGCCGTGGTACTGGGATCAGTTTGAAATAGCGCTGGAAAACGGGCACCACGCTTGCCATCTGGGCACGTGGTTCTGGCGGCCGACCTTGTTCTGGAATCCCAACGCGGGCGTGTCCAGGGCCGAGCGGAAGTGGCTGAGCGGGAAGTACCCGGCCTGGGAGGAGACCTGGGGGCCGCTGTGGGACCAGATCATCGCCAACGTCAACGCGGGCAGCCTCGACCTGACATTGCCGCAGACCCTGCCGGCCATCTGCAGCCTGACCCAGCTTCCGATCGGCTCGGCGCTGTCGCCCCGCGAACTGCGCCCGGCGACCAGCGTCTACAACGGCCGCCTTTATCACTTCGACTCCGAGATCTCCAAATGGTGCTTCGACCTCGAACCCGAGCGGTACGCGGGGCACGCCACGGTGATCGACCGCTTCCTGTCCGGGCAGATCCAGCCGATGACGCTGGCGGGCGGACTGGAATGGATGGGGCTCACGCCTGAGGTCATGGGCGACGACGCCTACGACTACCGGTGGGCAGCTGAGTACGCGACCAAGGCGGAGTAGCCACCATGGCCCCTTTCCCGATCTACGGAAGATTTGCCGGCGATTTCCTGCCGCACCTGGTCGCCGTCGATACCGACGACACCATGGACCAGGTCGCCGAGAAGGTCGCCGTCCACTCGGTGGACCGCAGGGTCCCTCGCCCGGCCTCGGCGAGCGGGTACGACGTGCTGCTCGACGGGCAGGTCGTCGCCCCGGCCACGACGCTCGGCGAACTCGGCATCGTGCCGCTTCAGTGGCTGGACGTGCGGTTCCGTGCCTGAGGACGGATTCAGGGACGTCGCCGACGCCGACGACCTGTGGGACGGCGAGATGGAGCCGCGCGAGCTGGACGGCAGGGAGATCTTACTGATCAGGCTCGGCGGCCGGTACCACGCCTACGGCGGGCTTTGCCCGCACTCCGGCACCCCGCTCGCTGATGGCCGGCTCGACGGCACGTCGCTGATCTGCGGCGCGCACGAGTGGGAGTTCGACGCCAGGACCGGTGCCGGCATCAACCCGGCCGCCGCCTGCCTGAAACGCTACGAGGTCCGCGTCGACGGCGGCCGCGTCCTCGTCAGCCCGACCGCGACCGGAAAGGCCGGATGATGGCTGTTCTCGAGACCGACGACGTCACCTTCCTCGGCCCCGATCTTGTCGGGCCGGTGATCAGGTCAGGGCCGCTAGCCGAGGCCGTGATCGACGCGGTCGCCGACGACAATCCCGGCAGCGACGTCATCGTCGTCGACCGGGGCGACTACCTGCGGATTCACACCGTCCGCTCCTGCAAGCTGACCCGCGCCAGCCTGGAGCGGCATCTCGGCCAGCCGATGCGGCTCGCCGCGCTGGAAGCCGACATGCCGTCCTTTACCGGGCGGCTGCGGACGCGCGTCGATGAGTACGAGTGGTTCTACGACAGGGAGTCCTGATGGCACCGGGGGAGAGCACAGCGCACGGCGCGCCCAGGACGCGGCGGCTCAGGACCTGGTCGGCGTTCGGCGACCTCGGGCGGCGCCCGAGTGAGTACGAGCTCCTGACGCACGGCATGAACCACACGATGACGCCGACGCCGCTCGAGATCAGCCCGGATGCCAATGGCAATACCTGGCTCAAGGCGCACCGGGACGCGATCAGCCTGACAGTGCCCGACTGGAACGCGTTCCGCGACCCGGACGCGGTGACCTACGGCAGCTACGTCGCCATGCAGGACGACCAGGAGACCTATGTCGAAGGACTGCTCGAGCGCTTCGATGCCGGCTGCCACGACGAGGACCTGACAACCGACGCGCTCGACTACCTGGCGCTCGTCGTGACGCCGTGCCGGTACCTGGCGCACGCCGGGCAGATGCTGTCGGCCTACGTCCAGCAGCTGGCGCCGAGCAGCTACGTCGCCAACTGCGCGACCTTCCAGACCGCTGACCAGCTGCGACGGGTCCAGCTGATCGCCTACCGGACCACTCAGCTGGCGCGCACCTATCCGGATCGCGGATTCGGCACCGGCGAGCGGGCGACCTGGGAGCAGCATCCGGGCTGGCAGCCGGTGCGCGCCATCGTGGAGAACGCGCTCGTCGAGTACGACTGGGATCGCGCGCTCGTCGCCACCCAGCTGGTTGTCAAGCCCGTCGCCGACCTCCTCTTCCTGGCATCGGCCAGCCGCCAGCTCGCCGCTATCGGCGCCGCTCTGGACGGCCTGATCACCGAGAATCTCTGGCAGGACGGCAAGCGCGCACGGCGGTGGACCAGCGCGCTGCTCGGGTTCCTCGCGGATGCCGACCCGGGCAACGTGGCCGCGCTTCAGGCCATCCTGACGGACTGGGCGGCGCACGGGCACCAGCTGGCCATCGCCGGCAGCGAGCTGATCGCGCACGAGTCGGGCCAGCAGAGCAGCGAGATCCTCGCCGACGTGCTGACAGGCTGGCGCGAGCTGGTGGAGCGGCCGGCCTGAGCGTGGCCGAGCAGTGAGCCCGCTCCCGGGTACCGGCTTTCCCGGGGACGAGCACTTCGCGCGCAACCTGATCGGCGGCAGCTGGCAGTTCCCGGCCGTGCCGTTCGAGTACGAGATCCGCAGCCCTCGGGGCGGCAGCGTCATCGCCGCGGTGCCGCTGTCCAGCCGGCTCGATGTCGCCCGAGCGGTCCGCGCCGCCAGGTCAGCGGCCCGGTCGTGGGCCGAGGACCCGGAACTGCGGCGGGAACTGCTCACGGGCCTGGTGAGCAGGCTCGGCGAGTTCGCCGGCCCGCTCGCTGAGCTGCAATCCGCCGAGACCGGCCTCAGCGCGGCCGTGACGTGCCTGCGCGCCGGCGGCAACGTGCTCGTGGCCGGCCGCGACGCCGATGCCGGCGACGTCGCCTCCGTCGCGGCCGGCGCATTGCGCGTTCACAGCGCGGGCGGCCCGCTGGCCCTGCCGGTCCTGTGCGCCCGCGAAGAGGTCGCCGGCGCGCTGACCGAGGCCGTGGCGGCCAGCCTGGCCGGCTGCCGGCCCGCGCCGCTGCCGGCCGAGCCGCTGCGCGACCGGGCGCTGGCCATGATCGCGGAACAGCGCGCCGCCGGCGCGCGCCTGATCCGCGGGGGAGCGGTACCGGACGACGCGCGGCACCGGATGAGCTGGATCGTGCCCCCGACGCTGCTCGCGGCCGGCCACGCCGGCGGACCGGCCGGCCGGGCGGTGCTGGCCGCCGAGCCAACCGGTCCGGTGCTGACCATCGTGACCTGGCGCTCGCCCGGCGACCTGGCGGGCCTCTTCGCGCATCCGCGCTACGCCGACGGCCTCGCGTGCGCCTGGGGCCTCGATGACGCCGCGCTCGCGGCCGGCTCGCTGCCGCCCGCCTGGACCGGCGGGCCCGGCCAGGCCCTCCGCCATCACAACAGCGGCAGGGAGGGCCACGTTGCTGTTCCGATCGGCCCAGGTGGGTTTCCCGGCCGCCGGCCGGGGCAGCGGACAGCGGTTCGGTCTCCGACCTCAGGGGACCAGGCACAGTGACAGGAGGCTCACAATGACACCCAACCCGGGCATCCGTCCTCGGGTAGGTCGCCACCTCATCGGCCGGTCAAGGCGAGCGCTCGTCGTGTTCGCCGCGGCGGCCGCGTGCGTGCCGCTGGCGTTAGCCGCGACAAGCACGACCGCGGCCGCGTCGACAGGCAGCCGCGCGGCCGCCCCGGCATCGACGCCGTCTTGCCCGTGGCTGAATCAGTCGCTGCCGGTCGCCAAGCGCGTCCGCATGGTGGTGGCGGCGATGACCCTGGCCAACAAGATCACGATGGTGGAAGGCCAGGGCACCAGCCAGCCGTACGTCTTCTTCATGGCGGGCCAGCCCTCGCTCTGCATCCCGGCGATGGGCCTGGAGGACGGGCCCAACGGAGTGGGCGACGGCCTCACCGGCGTGACCCAGCTGCCGGCGGGCGTCGCGCTCGCCGCCACGTTCGACCCGGCGCTCGCCCGCGCCTACGGCACGGTGATCGGGGCCGAGGAGCGCGGCAAGGGCGCCGCGGTCAATCTCGGCCCGACGGTGAACATCGACCGGGACCCCCGCTGGGGCCGGTCATTCGAGAGCTTCACCGAGGACCCATTCCTGAATGGCTCGCTGGCCGTCAGCGAGATCGCCGGCGTCCAGAGCACCGGGGAGATGTCGCAGGTCAAGCACTTCGCCGCGTATAACCAGGAGACCAACCGCAACAGCACGGCCGACGACGTCATCGTCTCGAACCGGACGCTGCACGAGATCTACCTGCCCGCGTTCCAGGCATCGGTACAGCAGGCCAAGGTGGCGTCGGTGATGTGCGGCTACTCCGTGATCAACGGCGCCTTCGACTGCCAGAACCGCAAGCTGGAGACCACCATCGCCGATCACCAGTTCGGCTTCAAGGGCTTCATCACCTCCGACTTCGGCGCCCTGCACAGCACTTCAGGGGCGCTTGACGGCACCGATATGGAGCAGCCGTTCAGCCAGTTCTTCGGCCAGTCACTCGAGCAGGAGGTGCAGAACGGCACGATTCCGGTCGCGGTGCTGAACGGGATGGTCAGCCGCATCCTCACCGAGATGTTCAGGTTCGGCCTGTTCAACCACCCGCCGACCGGCTCGACCGGCGCGACTGTCACCACGGCCGCGCACCAGGCAGTCTCATCCAGGGTGGCGCAGGATGGCACGGTACTGCTCAAGAACACGGGCGTCCTGCCGCTCAAGGCCCGCAATGGCGGCGGCATCGCGGTCATCGGGCCCGCCGGATCGGCCGCGCCGACCCCGGCCGGGGGCGGCAGCGCCTTCGTGACCGCGCCGTTCAGCGTGACGCCGTTGCAGGGCATGCAGTCAGCCGCCGGGCCAGGCACCACGGTGTCGTACACCCAGGGCCTGCCGGCGGACACGAGCCTGCCCGCGATTCCGTCCGCCGACCTGACGCCCGCGTACGCGCCGACGCCATTCGGCGGCAGCTATTCCGGCACCCTGACCGCACCGGAGACCGGGACGTTCGTGCTCGCGATGCAGAACCCGTGCGGCTGCTTCACCCCGGCGATCCTGTCGCTCAACGGCAAGCAGATCCTCGACGTGCCGAGCACCCCGCCTATCCACACCTACTCAGTCGCCGTGCACCTGGTGAAAGGCCAGCAGTACAAGCTGGCGATCTCCGGTGACACCTCGGCGCTGACCTGGGGGACGCCGTCGGCTCTCAAGCCGGGCATCAGCCAGGCGGCAGCCGCGGCCAAGGCGGCGAGCACCGCCGTGGTCGTCGTCTCCGACGACACCGAGACCGAGGCATCGGACCGGTTCAGCCTGAGCTTGCCCTCCGCGCAGGACGAGCTGATCTCCGCCGTCGCCCGCGCCAACCCCCGCACCATCGTGGTCATCGACGCGGGCGCGCCGGTCACGATGCCGTGGCTCGGCAAGGTCGCAGGCGTGGTCGACTCCTGGTATCCAGGCGAGAGCAACGGCACGACGCTGGCCAGCATCCTGTTCGGCGCGGCGGATCCGTCTGGTCACCTCCCGGTGACGTTCCCGGCCAGCCTGTCGCAGGTGCCCGCAGCGGCCAGGACCAGGTTCCCGGGCCTCAACGGCAAGGTCCGCTACTCCGAGGGCCTCGACGTCGGCTACCGGTGGTACGACCAGCGGAAGATCACCCCGCTGTTCCCGTTCGGCTTCGGCTTGTCCTACACGAACTTCACGTTCAGCAAGCTGCGGATCGACCGCGGCGGCCACGGCAGCCAGCCGGTCACGGTGACCGCGAGGATCACCAACACCGGCCGCCGGGCCGGCACCGACGTGGCGCAGCTCTACCTGGGCGATCCGGCCAGGGCGGGCGAGCCGCCGCGCCAGCTCAAGGGCTTCCAGCGGGTAAGCCTGCGGCCGGGCCAGTCGGCCACTGTGCACTTCACGCTGAACGCCCGCGATCTATCCTTCTGGAGCACCTCAGCGAACAACTGGGTCGTGCCAGCCGGAACCTTCAGGGTCTTCGTAGGCGACTCATCGGCCCTGGCCAACCTGCCGCTGCACGGAACCTTCATAATCAGCAAGTAACTCGGTAGCAGGCCCATCAACGGGACATCGACGGTGCTCACGGCCCGCCGATGTCCCGTTGACGGGGGAGAGGGACTTCACGTGGGGCAGCTCACTGGCGACGAGGCCGAGTCGATCGAGATTGACGGGCTGGCCCCGGAGCCCGGGCAGCTGGCGAGGCTGGCGCTCGACAGCTACGGCCACTTCACCGCGATGCAGGTCAGGCAGAACAGCGTCCGCGGGCTCGCGCTCCACCTGGCCAGGCTCACCTCCGCCCACGAGGAGATGTTCGGGGCCAGCCTCGACACCGGCCTGCTGCGCGGCCACGTCAGGCACGCGCTCGCCACCCGCCAGGCGACCGACGCCTCGGTCCGCGTCTACGTGCGGCACGCGGCCGGCCGCCCGCACATCACGGTCACGGTACGCCCGCCTGGCACGATGCCGCGGCAGCCCTGGCGCCTGAAGGCCGTGCCCTACCAGCGTGCCGTCGCGCACATTAAGCACCTGAGCGACTTCGGGCAGGCCTATTACCAGCGGCAGGTCCGAGCCGCCGGCTTCGACGAGGCGCTGCTGACCGGCCCGGACGGCACCATCTCAGAAGGCTCGATCACCAACATCGGCTTTCATGACGGCAGCGGCATCGTCTGGCCCGACGCTCCCGCCCTGGCCGGCATCACCATGCAGGTGCTGACCGCGCAACTCAAAAGCGCCGGCCTTTCCGCCTGCCGCCGGCCTGTCCGCATGACCGACGTCGGCTCGTTCCGCTCCGCGTTCGTCACGAGCGCCCGCGGCATCGCCCCGGTCGGCGCCGTCGACGACCTGACGCTGCCCGCCGACCCGGCCCTGATGGCAAGGTTGCGCCAGGCCTACGAATCGGCCGACTGGGACGCGATCTAAAAGCCAGTGAACGCCACCGCGCCGTTCGGCTTCAGCAAGGTCGTCTTCCTCAGTCACGTGCTCACCACGAACACGCCGGTCTTTCCCGGCGATCCCCCCGTCGACATCCAGCCAGCGGCGGCGATCGAGAGCGACGGCTATTTCCTCCAGCGGGTCGCGTTCGGCGAGCAGTCGGGGACGCACTGGGCGGCGGCGGCGCACTTCAGCCCCGGTGAACCGGCCGCTGACCAACTCGACGCCGCCTGCTTCTTCCTGCCCGCGGTGGTGCTCGATCACCGCGCCGACGCCGCGGCCGACCCGGACTTCGAAGTGGCGATCAGCGACCTGGGACGCTGGGAAGCGAGCCACGGGGCAGTGCCCGCCCAGTCAGCCGTTCTTCTTATGACCGGATTTGATCGAAGATGGCCTGACCAGGTCGGGTACCTCGGGGCGGACGAGTCAGGCGCGATGCATTATCCGGGCTTCAGCCAGCAGGCGGCCGGCTGGCTGATCGAGCAGCGCCGCATAGCCGCGCTCGGCGCCGACACCATGGGCGTCGACCCGGGCGCCGATACGACGTTCGCGGCCAACCGGACGCTGTTGCGCGGGCCCCGGATGCACGTGGAGAACCTCCGGGGGCTCGATCAGCTTCCCGCGGCCGGCGCCTGGATCGTCGTCGGGGGCTTGCGGATCGCAGGCGGCTCAGGCTCCCCGGCAACAGTCTTCGGTCTCATTCCGTAACGTCAGCCTCTAGCGGTTCACCCTCGCATTGCCGGATAATCCGGGCAATGCCGCCGTCCCATGGCGGCCGACCTTGGGGGAGTAACCCATGAGTGAAGCGGCATCCGTGCCCTTCTCCGAGACCAAGGCGCCCGAGTCCGCTGACCGCCTGAACCGCGGCGCGCTCGGCCTGGTCGACATCGCCGCGTCCACGATGGCCAACATCGGGCCCGCCTACAGCTTCTACTTCGGGATCGGGTTCCTGGTGTTCACGGCCGGCATCGCCGCGCCGCTGACCATCATCGTGGCCGGCATCGCGATCGCCCTGCTCGGCAACACGCTCGCCCAGTTCTCTCGCGCCCATCCGAGCACCGGCGGCTTCATCTCCTTCGTCGGCAAGACGTTCGGCGGCACCAGCGGCGTGACGACGGCGATCCTGTGCGGCGTCGGCTACATCGTCGCGATCTCGTCGGTACTCGCGATCTCGGGCGGGTTCCTCGCCGACACGCTGGCGCACTACTTCCACTGGAACATCCCGTGGATCATCTTGTCGGTGGTACTGACCGGCGCGGCCGTCTACATGACGGTGCGCGGCGTGGGCGTCTCCACCAAGCTGGCCGGCCTCTTCTTCGGCTTCGAGATGCTGGTGCTGATCATCGTGTCGGTCGGCGCCCTGATCAAGAACGGCGGGCACCTGAGCTTCACGCCGTTCGAGCCGAGCCACATCCTGCACGGCGCCACGGGCCTCGCCGCCGGCTTCCCGCTCGCCGTGTACTTCTTCATCGGCTGGGAGAACTCCGCCGCGCTCGCCGAGGAGACCGGTGATCCGCGCCGCAACGTCCCGCGCGCCGTCTTCCTGTCAGTCGCGCTCATGGTCGTCAGCTACGTGCTGTTCGCCTACGCCACGATCACCGGCTTCGGCTACAACGGCGCCAAGCTCGGCGGCGACACGGGCTTCCCCTTCATCGACGTCGCCCAGGGCGTCCTGGCCACCTTCGCGTTCTTCGCCTACCTCGCGGGCCTGACCTCGACGCTCGGCGTGCTCATCTCCGCGATCAACTCCCAGGCGCGGCTGATCTTCAACGCGGGCCGCGAGGGCCTGCTGCCGCGCTTCATCGGCAACGTGCATCCGACTAGGCGGACCCCGGTCAACGCGCTGTTCACGTTCACGGGCATCGCGGGCGCGATCATCCTCGTCTGGGCCTTCCTGCACCTCATCGGCAACCACGCGGCCAGGGGGAGCATGAACCCGGAGACCTTCTTCCTCGAGTCGTCCACCATGGGCACGATCCTGGTCCTGGTCGTGTACTTCCTGGCCAACCTCGCGCTGCCGTTCTACTACCGCAGGTACCGGCCGGAGGAGTTCCACGTGGTCAAGCACGTGATCCTGCCGGTGCTCGGGATGATCGCCATCGCCGTGCCGGTCTACTACCTCGTCAAGCCGGGCCAGGAGGCGCCCTATAGCTGGTTCCCCTACCTCGCGCTCGGCATCGTCGTGGTGGCCGTGATCTACGGCTACCTGCTCAACCGCAGGGACCCCGGCCTGAAGGACAGGGTCGGCTCGATCATCGCCGACGAGTGAGTCTTCGCGGCTGGCGCTGTCAGCGCGAAAACCATAATTCGATACGGAACGGTATCGTTTCGCAATTACCAGCTGGATTAGAGTGCTGCCGCGCAGGGCTCGTCCGCCGTAGCCAGGCCCGGCCAGGTCCCGAACCTGCCGGGCCTGCCTATATACCGGGCGAGCCGGCGTGCGCTGACCCGCTAGCGGCCGGTACGTCCCGATAATCGGGACCTGATCGGGACTTGATCGGGACTCAACAACGGACCAGAATGCGCCAACCGTAGGTATGATCCCGCTAGACGCGGCGCAGAACGCCGCCATGCGCGCACTCGGGGCGAAGGAGCGATTTGATGGGCATTCTCAACGAGGCCCGCCGTGAGTTCATTGCGGCGCCAGACAACTCAAAGGGTCAAATCGTCTATAAGTGGCCCGATACGAACATCCGCAAGTTCTCCAGGGCAATCGTCGAGCCGGACGCCCAGGCCGTCTTCATCAGCCAGGGTCAGGTCATGGGCGTCATGGGCCCGGGACAGCACACCCTGGACGCCAAGGAGCTGCCGTTCCTCGGGCTGTTCGTTGACTGGGCCACGGGCAGCAACGCGTTCAAGGCCGAGATCTACTTTGTCGGCGCCCGCGAGTTCCCGAACCTGCGATTTGGCGGCAGGCTTGACGAGGTACAGGACCCGCAGACCGGCCTCATCGTCACGCTGCGCTCGTTCGGCGAGTTCGCGCTGCGCGTGGTCGACCCGACCAGGCTTATTACCAACCTCGTCGGAACCGTCGACGTCACCAACAACTCGGCGGTCACCGACTGGGTGACCCAGCAGCTGCTCAAGGCCACCCGTACCACGGTCACCACCCAGCTGATGTCCGGCGCCTGGCAGATCCTCGGCCTGTCGATGCACAGCCCCGAGATCGAGGTCGGCGCGATGGAAGGCGCCAACCACGAGCTGACCGACTACGGCATCGCGATCACCAGGCTGGGCAACCTCGACATCAACCTCGACGACGAGGACAACGCCAGGCTGAAGAAGCTCGCCGGCGACACCGCCTACAGCAGGCTGGCCGGCGGATTCATGCAGGCGGCGCAGGCCGAGATGATGCAAGGCGCCGGCCAGGGCCTGGCGCAGGGCGGCGGCGCCACGGCGCCGATCTTCTTCGGCGCCGGGATGGGCCTCGCGGGCCAGATGCAGGCTCCGCCGGCCGCACCGTACCCGCCGCCAGCCGCTCCCGGCTTCGCCGGCGGCGGCCCCGGCTACGCCCCGGCCGCGCCTGGCGCGCCCGCCTATCCTCCGCCTCCGGCTCCGGCTCCGCAGCCGCAGCCTCCCGCGCCGGTTGCCGACGCCGCGCCCGCCGTGGCGATGATGGCGTGCGGCAACTGCCAGAACCCGCTGCCGGTCACGGCGAAATTCTGCGCCGAATGCGGGACGCCGACCTCGAAGCACTGCACCAACTGCAATGCGAGCCTGTCGGGCACGGCGAAGTTCTGCGCCGAATGCGGGACTCCGACGGCGCCGCCGGCCGGCTGAGCGCGGCACCGCGGTCGGCGTAAGCGTCTGGCCAACGGGGGCTAGGTCTAGGGGCATTTACCAGGTGCGATGAGGTGCACCTGGGCTACGATCTGATCCTCTTAACTGGCTGTTCGCCTGATTAGGGTCATCTCGAGAAGAAAGGCATGTCCGTATGGATCGGATCGAGTGCCAATGGTGCAAGGCACAGAATGAGTCGGCGCGCACGAGTTGCAATACCTGCGGCGCGCCACTCGATCAGCGCAACGTGGTATCTGACTCCGGCTGGACCGAGGCGCCTCGGCTGCGGGACATGACGGAGTTCCATTTCTCGAACTCCACGTGTCAGGTTGAGGGCGAGATCGTGCCGGTCGCCGAGCTCGCGCTGGCGCAGGGCGACGCGGTGTTCTTCGAGCATCACGTGATGCTGTGGAAAGAGCCGAACGTGCCGATGTCCGCGATGAACACCGGCGGCGGCATGAAGCGGATGATCGGCGGCATGCCGCACATCATCAGCGTCGCGCACGGCCCGGGCCGGATTGCCTTCTCACGCGACGCCACCGGCGAGGTGGTCGTGCTGCCCTTGCACCCGGACATGGAACTTGACGTGCGGGAGCACGCGTTCCTCGCCGGCACCCACTCGCTGAACTACTCCTTCGTGCGGATCAAGGGGCTTGCCAATGTCCTGCACGGCGGCAGCGGCATGTACATGGACAGGTTCGTGACCCACCAGCAGCAGGGCCTGCTCCTCCTGCACGGTTACGGCAACGTGTTCCAGAAGACCCTGCAGCAAGGGGAGAAGATCCTCGTCGAGCCGGGCGGTTTCCTGTACAAGGACTCTTCGGTGCAGATGAACACGGTGAAGCAGAACATCAAGACCGGGCTCATGGGGCACAACATGTTCCTCGCCGAGATGACCGGTCCCGGCCGGGTCGGCATCCAGTCCATGTATGTCCACCACGGCAGCGAGTAGGGGAACCAGCATGTCGATGCCCCCGCAGGGCACGAGCAGCAGCTACACGTGCCCGTACTGCCGGAACGTGAGCGAAGGTGGCGGCACCTCGTGCAGTCGCTGCGGCGCTCCGGTTGATATCCGGCTCAAGATCACCAAGTCCGGCTGGGCCAAGCAGCCGCCAATCGCTGACATGGCCAGGATCCGGTTCAACCGGTCCACCTGCCAGATCAGCGGCACCCAGGTACCCGTCGCCGAGATGAAGCTCGACGGCGAGGACTCTGTCTACTTCAGCCACCATGTGCTGCTGCATGTCGACACCAACGTCCAGATGGAGTCGAAGCGGATGGCCGGCGGCTGGAACCGCGTGCTCTCCGGCATGCCGCTGATCATGATGCAGGCCAAGGGCCCCGGTCACATCGCCTTCAGCGCCGACAAGCCGGGCGAGACGCTGGCCATTCCGCTGCAGCAGAACCAGGCCGTCGACGTCGTCGAGCACCGTTTCCTGCTCGCCACCAGCAACGTCAACTACGCCTGGGAGCGAGCCGGGGTGTGGTTCACCACCCAGGACGGGGATGAGCAGGAGTGGCATTACCCTCTCGGCCAGATGATGGACAGGTTCTCCGCGCACGGCGGACACGGCCTGCTGCTGCTCCACGGTCCCGGCAACACGTTCATCAGGGACTTGAACCACGGGGAGAGTATTCTCGTTCAACCATCAGGACTGATCTGGAAGGACCCGACAGTCCGGATGCACCTGCACTTCGAGTACCCGAGGGGCCAGTACTGGTTCAGCTCGGCCAGGTGGCAGGCCAAGTCAATGTGGCTGCGGCTCACCGGACCTGGCCGGGTCGCCATCCAGTCGGTGTTCGAGCGGCCGGAGATGGTCGGCGCTGTGATGAACAGCTCGCCTTCGACCACGCACTACTGGTAGGCCGGGCAGTTTCGTGGTGCTGGCGGGACTTAGGTCCCGCCAGCACGCACTCTGATCCTGGGCAAGTCGCAGGTGACAGGCATCCGCCGGCGATGCGGACTAGATTTAGGGGGGCTGCTGCGGTCATGATGTCGGACATGGCCTCGACATCGCCGCTAGCACCTGCTTGTCAGGAGACGCTGGCGTGATGGGCCTGCTGGCGCAGCCAGCTGCCATTGTCATCGCCGTTGCCGCGGCGGTCTGCTTCGCCATCGCCAACGTCTTGCAGCAGCGCGTAGCCGCTCAGCTCCCGGCGACCTCGGCCTTCGACACCCGTGTCCTGATTCACCTGGCCAGGCGGCCGCTGTGGCTGATCGGCTTCGTCGCGGTGATCTTCAGCATCTCGCTGCAGGCGGCCGCGCTCGGCATCGGCCGGCTCGTGCTGGTGGAGCCGGTGCTGGCCAGCAGCCTGCTGTTCGCGCTCGCGCTGGCCGCCTGGGCTGACCGCCGCGCGATGACAGCAGGGGAGTGGGCCGCGGCGATCGCGACCTTCGCCGGGCTGGCCGTGTTCCTTGTCGCGTCCCAGCCTTCCGGCGGCAAGCCGACGGCCAACTCCGGGCTGCTCGCGCTCGCCGCGGCCGGGGCCTTCTGCTTCGCCGGCGTCGCCACGCTCGTGGCGATCAGGCTGTCTCCCGTCCTCCGGGCGGTTGCCCTGGGCATCGGCGGCGGCGTCGCCGCCGGCGTCACGGACGCCCTGACCAAAAGCGTCGCCTTCGTGGCCGGATCGCGCCAGTTCGGCGTGTTCGCCGATCCGCGTCTTTACCTGCTGGTCGTTGTCGGGCTGATGACGTACACGATCCAGCAGAATGGCTACCGGGCCGCGAGCCTGGCGGCCTTCCTGCCCGCGTTCGCGGTGCTCGACCCGGCGGTCGGCTCGGTGCTAGGCCTGACGATCTATCACGAGCGCCTCGGCGGCGGCGCGATCAGGATCGGCATCGAGACACTCTCCGTCATCGCCGCGACCTGGGGCATCGCCAAGCTGGCCCGATCCAGCGCGGCCGAGCCTGTCGTGACCGCGCCCGTCATGGCCGAGCCTGTGTTGGCCGCGCCCGCCCTTGGACCTGCTCCCGCCAGGGCAGCGGGCGCCCCGGTACCGTCGGCCTCGCTAGCGTCGTCGCAGGCCGTGCACGCGCTAGCGCCCGTGCCGGTTCCCGCGCCATCGCTGTCCGCATCGCCCGTCCCCGCCACCGTTCCTGGCCATGCCACCGTTCCTGGCCATGCCTCGTCGCCTGGTCACCTTGGCGGGCTCCTGCCCGCCGGAATCCCGCTGCCCGTAGTTGAGAACCTGTCACCCCCGTCGGTCGCGACGGACTAGACGATCAGCAGCGGGTTCCGGCGGGATCAGCCTGGGCCGCCCCAGGCCCACCTAGCCGACCGCCGACGGCGAACGAGCGCCAGGCAACTGCGCGTGCGCAAGCTGCCGGCCGGACCCTGGCACGAGACCCGCGCAACTGCACCCGCGCGCTGCCGGTCAGGCTCTGGCACGGGATCCGGGCGTGCCCGGTGGTTTCTGCCCCCTCCCGAAGGAGGGTTGTCGCGTGAAGGAGCGTTGCCCGGACTATTCGACGATAACGCTCCCGCACGCGAAACGGCTCCTCCAAAAGCGCGGTCAACTCTCCCGGACCTGCCCGGGCCACGGAAGTGGGTAGCCAGGACGGACCGGGAACCCGGAACCGGGCCCGGGGCACCGCATTCGTCCGGAATGATGTTCCGTGATCATGATGCATGCCATGATCACGAAGACATGTGCCCGCTCTGGAGGCTGTCGGGTGACTCGGGATCTTGGAAGGTCAAGCGCCGGCGGCTCTGCGGACGAGACTCTTTCGTGGGTCCCGGAGACTCCCCGCTTCGCGGAGTCTCTCCCGCTCTGGCACGGAGAGTTGTCGCTGCGCGGAGTCTTTCCAGGCTCTGGCGCGGAGAGTTGTCGCTGCGCGGAGCGTTGTCCGCACATAGGACGGCAAACACTCCGTGCTGCGAGAAGTCTCCGCGGCAACGACGGAGAACGCTCCGCGATCATGGCGCAACGGACGGAGAACGCTCCGCGATCATGCTCCGGCGCGGGAACGCTCCGCGATCACGCGGCAGAACGAGACTCACCGCGATCACCGGCGAGGCAATCTCGTACCGCCGGAACCGCGCCCGGCTCGCTCCGCAAGACCGCGCCGTGTCACCTTGCAGGAGCCGGGCCTTGCGGGCCAGGTCGAAACGGGCGATGGTCGGGAGGCAACCTGCCTGATCATGAGTCACGCGACAGTCTCCAGGACGGCGGAGTCTCGGGGTTCCGGGGGTGATGCCGTGGCGGATGACGCCCGGGTGGGTCGGCGGGTGACGGTATTGCTGCGTACGATCAGGGCCGTGCCTACTCGCTACGACATATCGGCCGTGCCGCCGCAGGGCGGCTATCCGGCGAAGCAGTGCCCGGTGCGGGCGCAATGGGACGTCATCAGGCCATGCGAGCCGCTTCCGCCTTCGCCAGGCGCGCGACACCGGATGGCACGCGGGGTCGCATTCGAGCGGGAGGTCGTCGCTGACCTGGTGGCCCGGCATCCGGGCAGGTGCGTGGTCATCGATCCGGGTAGCGGTGGGCGCACCGACGATGACAAGGCCGGGCGCGAGGCGGCGACTCTCGACGCGATGCGCGCTGGCGCGCCGCTTATCGCGGCCGGGCGGCTGCCGGCCGACAGGACGAGCCGCCGGGTTGGCGAGCCCGATTTGCTGGTCGCGGCTGGCGGGGGCGCTGCGGGTTACCGGGCGGTGGATATCAAGCACCACCGGAGCCTGCGTGTGAGCGCGCGGGCCGACGTCGGCGACCAGGAGCTGGCGGCGCGCTGCAGCACGCTCGAACAGCCCTGGTGGGAGGCGGCCGAGCCGCTGTCCGGGGCTGACGCCCGCAAGCGGCGCGAGGACCTCCTGCAACTCGCGCACTACCAGCGGATGCTGGAAGCAGCCGGCCTGGCTGCCGATGACGGCAGAATCGGCGGCATCATCGGCGCCGAGGGCGTGGTCACCTGGTATGGCCTGGACGCGCCGATCTGGCAGACCAGGTCGTCGAGCGGCCGCCGGCGGAGCCGGACGACAATGGCGGTGTACGACTTCGAGTTCGAGTTCAGGCTGGACATCATCGCGGTCGCCGCCGCCCACCTGGCCGACCCCGGCACGAGCCTGCTGGTCGTGCCGGTCCGGATCGGCGAGTGCGGCGAGTGCCCCTGGTGGTCCTGGTGCGGGCCGACGCTCGCCGAGGGCTCGGGCGACGTGAGCCTGGTGCCGCGCGTTGGCTGGCGGACCTGGAGCGTTCACCGCGATCATGGCGTCAACGACCGCGCCGCGCTGGCCGGACTCGACTACGCGACGGCATCGATCGTCGCGGCAGGCGTCGACCTCCGGCCGGTCATGGCCGCCCTGGGCACCGAGCCTGACTCGATGCCGATCGGCAAGATCATCGGCCCGCGCAAGCGCGGGCAGCTCGCCTGCCTCGCTGCCGCCGGGATCGACGTGCTCGGTGACGCGCGGGCGCTGGACCGCCGCACGGCAAGCTTCAGCGACTCGCCGCTGCGCGACCTGCCCGAGCAGATCGACCAGGCCCGCGCTGCCCTGGGCCCTGACCCGGCCTACCGGCGGCGCGGAGTGGCGGCGGTGGCCGTTCCGCGCGGTGATGTCGAGGTCGATATCGACATGGAGAACAGCGAGGACGGCGTCTACCTCTGGGGCGCGCTCGTGACCGACCGGTCCGGCCAGGACCTGGCCGAGCCCGGCTACCGTGCCTTCGCTAGCTGGGCTCGGGCGCACCCTGGCCGGGCCACGCCCGCCGAGGTCCCGATCTCGCTGGAGTTCTGGGAATGGCTGACCGGGCTCAGGAAGGCGGTGACCAGCGCCGGGTTTTCTTTCCGCGCCTATAGTTATCACACCGCTGCGGAGTTTGGGCAGCTCAGGCGCATCGCAGCCGACCTCGGGCTGGGGGAGGAGGTCGGTCGGCTCATCGCCTCGGGCGACTGGATCGACCTGCTCGAGGTGTTCGGCGACCAGCTGATCACCGGCGGGCCGATCGGGCTCAAGGATGTCGCGGGGCTGGCCGGATTCCGGTGGAGCGTCGCCGATCCCGGCGGCGACCTGGCCACGGTGCGTTACGACGAGGCGGCCGGCGCGTCGCAAGGGGCGCTCGCCGCGCGCCAGTGGCTGCTCGACTACAACAGGTCCGACGTGGAGGCGACCCTCGCGCTGCGCGACTGGCTCGATTCGGCCGCGAGCGGCTGCCCTTCCGTAGCGGAACTTCCCTTGACCGGACCATTGTCGCGACGGCCCTGATCTTGAGATTGCCGGAGCTGGCAGGTCAGGCCGGCGAGGCGGCGAGGCCGGGTCCCCTGGAGCCGGCGGCGGCTAGCCGGGCGAAGGCGCGCTGCGTCGGGGACCCTGGCTCCGCGCAGTACGCGATGAGTCGCTGGCCGCAATCCGGGATGTGCAGCAGCTGGCACTCGAACTCGAGCTGGCCGGCCAGCGGGTGCTTCATCTTCTTGACGACCCGCCTGCGTACCTCGACGTCGCGGCCTTCCCACATTTGCGTGAACCTGGCTGAGGAGCGTCGCAGCTCCCCGATCAGGGCGGCGATCGCCGGATCGCCGGAGTAGGCGGCGTAGGATGCGCGGAGGTCGGCCACCAGGCTCCTGGGAAAGGCCAGGGCGTCGTCGTCATCCCAGTGCGAGGCGTCATCGGGGCCGAACATCCTGCGGAGCATGTTCCTGCCTTGAGCCGGGATTGTCGACAAATCGCCAATAAAGTGCGTGGCGAGCAGGTTCCAGGCGAGGATGTCATACTTCGCGTCCACCACGTAAGCGGGCGTGTGCGGCAGGCTGGCCAGGAGGTAGGTGACCGCCGGCGTCAGCTCACGGCTCGGCCGGGCCGCTGCCGGCGGGTGCTGGTCGGCGACGCGGAAGAGGTACTCCCGCTCGTCCCCGGACAGCATCAGCGCCCTGGCCATGCTCGCCAGCACCTGCCGGGACGGATGCGGCCCGCGTGCCTGCTCGAGGCGGATGTAGTAATCGACTGACATGCCGGCCAGCCGGGCGACCTCCTGACGGCGCAGCCCGGGCGTCCTGCGCTGCCCTCCCGATGGCAGGCCCACCTCGGCCGGCGATAGCCTGGCCCGCCTGCTCCGCAGGAACGCCGCCAGTTCGGCTTGCCACGGTGGCCCTAGCTGAGTTCCGCTCACCTGCTCAAGCTTGCCTCATCAGGGGCCCGCGCCGCGTGGTACCGCCAGTCCCAGCCTGGCGGCTCGCTGCCAGTGCGGCGGCCGGTCAGGCGGCGATGGCTTGCTCTTCGTCCGGGGTGCCCGGATCCTCGTGCCGGCCAGACCACATTTCGCGGATCGCCATCGCCAGCAGATATGGCACCAGATCAGTTGACCGCTTGAGCACCCAGGCCGTGCCCTTGGTGGCCATCCAGGCGAACTCGGCCCGCTTGGTGGGGGGCGCGTTCTCCGGCTCGGACTCGGGAGCCGGCCCGATGGGCAGGCCGGCGTTGTGCAGCAGATCGTGGAACGACCGGGCGATGAGGCGGTGGCCGCGCTCGTTCGGGTGCAGGCGGTCCACGGCCCACATGCGCTTCTCGTACGTGGCCGGGTTGCCGGGCGCGTCGAAGTGGAGGGTTCCGAAGCGCTGAGCGGCCGCGTCGATGGCGGCGTTGACGGCTGCGGTGCGCCGGGCGAGTGGCTTGGCCAGCGAGTCGGGCAGGCCGAGCATCCAGCCTGAGTCGGGCAGCCGCATGGTCAGGACCTCGGCGCTGGCCGACCGCAGTTCGCCGACCGTGCGCGCGGCGGCGGCGTAGATCTTCTCCGGGTCGAAGCCGGGACGGAGCGTGTCATTGATGCCGAACACGACGCTGGCCACATCGGGCCGCCTGGCCAGCGCCACTGGCAGCTGATCCCGGGCGATGTCGGCCGCGCAGGCTCCGTTCGACGCGAGGTTGTGCAGCTCAGGCTCGTGCATGCTGTCGGCAAGGAGGCCAGCCCAGCCGCGCCAGGCCCGCTGCTTCTGGTTGGGGACGCGCACCGGGTCGCCGACGCCCAGGGTGATCGAATCGCCCAGGGCGGTAAAGGTCGTCATGCTGCCGCTCCGATTACGCCGTGGTGGTCGGCGCGACCGAGCACGGCCTCGTAGTGTCCGATGAGCTCATCGCCTCTCGCCGACCAGGTGCGGTCGAGCATGCTCCTCCTGGCCGCGTGCCCCTGAGCGGTGCGCAGCTGCCAGTCGGCCGCCAGCTTCGCCACCGCGTCGGCGAGCGCGCCTGAGTCGCCCGGGGTGACCAGGAACCCGGTCACGCCATTGTCCACAAGGTCAAGCGGGCCGCCAGCGGCCGGCGCAACGACCGGGAGGCCGCTCGCGGCGGCCTCCTGGAGTGTGTTACCGAACGTTTCATGCGGACCACTATGAACGAATATGTCAAGGCTCGCATAAACTCTGGCGAGTTCATCACCCTGGCACTGGCCGAGGAACACCGCATCGCGCAGAATCCTCCTCGCGTGCGCCTCGGTCGGGCCGGCGCCCACGATGACCAGCCTGATCCCGGGCAGCGCGGCGACCTCGGTGAGCAGGTCAAGGCGCTTCTCCGTCGCCAGGCGGCCGACGTAGCCCACGATCAGCTCCCCGCCGGGCGCGAGCTGGGCTCGCAGGGCCTGGCTGCGCTTGGCGGGATCGAACCGCTCGGTGTCGACGCCCCGGCCCCAGACGCTGACCCGCTCGAATCCGCGGGCGGCCAGGTCGGCCGCCGTCGCGGTCGATGGCGACAGCGTGAGATCGACGGCGTTGTGGGTGCGCTTGGTCAGCCGCCAGGCCACGGACTCGCCGAGCCGGCCCAGGTGATACGCACGTGCGTAGGCGGCCATGTCGGTGGCGTAGACAGCGACGACCGGCAGGCCCAGGTGCCTGGCGGCCGCGCCGCCGCTGGCTCCGAACATGACTGGCCCGGCCAGGTGGACGAGGTCGGCGCCGTGCTCCGCGATGGCCGCGCGGATGCGCGGGCCAGGCAGGCCGAATCGGAAGTCCGGGTAAACGGGCAGGCCCACCGAGGGCATTCTGACCACCGGGTAAGCGAGTTCCTTATCGGGCCGCGGTGATCCCGAGGCCGGCTCAGGCGCGATGACCAGTGGATGGTGCCCTCGACGGGTCAAATGCTCGGCCACGCGCGTCGCGGTGATCGCGACGCCGTTGACGACAGGTGGGAAGGACTCTGTGACATACGCGATCCGCACACCAACACCTTCGCCGACTCAAGGCAGCGACAGACTCCGACAACGTGACATTAAGGCAAACAGTAGATGATAAGTTCGCATGAAGTCGCAGGTCAAGCACTTATCGCCAACTCGGTGTTTGCGCTGGCCAGAAGAAGGTAGTTCATGGAGCAGGAGGACCATGCCCATGAACGTCTTCGAGCGCATGATCCGCCGCGTCGATGCCTGGCAGCAGCGTCATAAGCCAGCCGCCTTCACCTTCGGGGTAGTCAAAAAGTACGGGGACGACAACGGCAGCCAGCTGGTCGCCAGCATGTCGCACGCCGCCTTCGTGTCGCTATTCCCGCTCCTGCTGGTACTCGTCACGACACTCGGCCTGGTCGCGGCGAGCAACGCGGGGCTGCGGCACGATGTGGTGACGGCGGTCACCAAGCAGTTCCCGCTGATCGGCCAGGACCTGAGCCGCAACGTCAAGCAGTTGCACAAGTCGAGCCTGATCGGGCTGATCATCGGCCTCCTGGTCACCTTGTGGGGAACCTCGGGGCTAGCGCAAACCGGTCTGTACACGATGGCGCAGATCTGGAACATCCCCGGCCCGCAGCGCCCTGGCTACCTGCAGCGGCTTGGCCGCACGGGGCTGTTCCTGGTAGTGCTGGCGATCGGCGTCCTCGCCACCACCGGCCTGGCGAGCCTGACCGCGTTCGGCAGCCACGTGGTCGCGATCGTGGTGGCGGCCGACGCGCTGGCGCTCGTCGTCAACATGGGCATGTACGTGCTTGCCTTCCGCGTGCTGACGCCCAGGGCGGTGCCGACCAGGCACCTGGTGCCCGGAGCGATAGTGGCCGGCGTTGCCTGGACGGTGCTGCAGGCAGGAGGCGCCCTGGTGGTCGGCCACCTCCTCACCAGCGGATCGGTCTACGGCATCTTCGCGATCGTGCTCAGCCTGCTCGCGTGGCTCTACCTCGTCATCGAGGTCACCATCTACGCGGCCGAGGTCAACGTGGTCCGGGTTCGCAGGCTGTGGCCGCGATCGCTCATCCAGCCGCCGCTCACCGAGGCCGACCGGGCCGCGCTCGCCCTCCAGCCCCTGCAGAACCAGCGCCGCGAGGAACAGCAGATCGTCGTGTCCTTCACCGACCGGGCGGCCGGCGCGCAGCCGCCGGACAAGACGCCGCGGACTCCGGCAGACCTCGTTCCGCCCGCCCGCGCCGGGGCCTCGGCTTCCAGCGGCCTCCGCCAGGACGGCGGCAGTACCGGCCTGGGCGGCGGACGCGACCGGCCAGAATCGGACTTACGTACAGTCATGAGGCGAAGGCGGGCGCGGCGGTAAGGTCAGCGCGTGCCAGGTGCTCCCGACGTCATTCTGAGCCGAGCCGGTAACGAGTAATAACTTTAGTTCCCGACCTGCGCGCGGGGCGTGCCAGTCACCCCCGTCAGGGCTTACAGTTTGTCCATGATGGGCGAAGTAGCACCGCGCGGCGAGCAGGATGGCGCGCCCCAGGTTAGCCAGCTCCGGGCCTCGCACGAGGACAGGGACGCCGTCATCGAGATGCTGCGAGTGGCCGCCGGCGATGGCAGGCTGACCGCTGAAGAGCTCGATGAGCGCCTGGAGTTCGCGTTCACCGCCCGTACCTACGGCGAGCTCGCCAAGCTGACCTCGGATCTGCCGGCGGGAGTGACGGGAGTGGCGGGAGCCGCCTTGGCCGCACCCGCGGTGCGGGTCACGCCCAAGGAGATCGTCAAGATCGAGTGCCGTAGCGGCAATGCGGCCAGGAACGGCGGCTGGGTCGTGCCCAGGCGGATGGAAGTGAAGGTCACCAGCGGGAACGTCCGCCTGGACCTGACCGAGGCCGTGATCACTCATCCCGTGCTCGACATAGATGCCGACGTGCGCAGCGGCAACCTCAAGATCATCACCAAGCCTGGCGTCGGCGTCGACACCGAAGACGTCCAGGTGCGCAGCGGCAACATCAAGGTCAAGGCCCCCTGGGGGACCGCGGTGCCGGTGACGCTGCAGATCAACCTGTCAGGCAAGGTCGGCAGCGGGAACATCGTCGCCCGCCCGCCCCGGCGCAGCTTCTGGCAGTGGCTCACCAGGCAGCCGCGCCGCTACGCGATCGCCGCCAGGTAGCCCGTCAGCCTGGCAGGGCGGCGACCTTCTCCACGGCTAGCTTCAGCATCTTCGCGTAGACGACGCCGCCAGCGGGCTGCGGGTGGATGCCGTCGGGCCACAGCAGGTCCGTGCGGTGCTCGATGGCAGTGAACCAGTCGGCCAGCACCACGCTGGACGGATGCGCGGCGGCAGCGGCGGCCAGCGCCGAGTTGACCTCCTGCTCCCAGGACCTGTCCTCGAAGGTATTGACGAGCACGAGCTTGTGGCCTGGCCCGATCTCGGAGAAGAGCTGGCCGATCTCATCAGAGGTCACTGTGCCGTTGGTGCCGAGCGCGAAAACGACGATCGGCCTGAGCAGTCCCTGGGACTTGAGGCTGGCGAGAACCGAGAGCCCGGTGCTGAACTGCCGTCCGACCTGCGCGTCGATGGAGATCCCCGGCAGTGACTGGTCGAGCGCGGGAGTGGCGGCGACCAGGACCGAATCGCCGACTGCCGTGACCGACTTGCCCGCGACGCTGGCGAGGGCGACCGGCGTCGGCGTACTCGCCGGGGCAGGCGTGCTCGTGGCCCCGGGACTGCCGCGATGCTCCCCGTGCGCGGCGGCGCTGCCCGGGGTGCCGCGATGCTTGCGGCTCGAGACCGGGGCCAGCGGCGCGCGACCGGAGTCGCCGATTGCCGCCGCGTGCCCGGTGCCGGATGTGCCCGCGGCGAAGGACATCAGCCTGGCGCCCGCGAAGAAGCACAGCACCAGGGCCATGACCAGCCCGCTGCTGCGCAAGGTGAGCGCCAGCTGCCCACGCCGGCCGCCTCGCCGCGCAGCAGTATGCGATCGTCTATGTTTCGCCATAAAGGATGTGATCCTGAGGTGTAGTCGGGGACTCAGGCACTCGGCTGCCCACCTTACCTTGCGGCAAACAGCCCGGCCGTGCGAAGAACGAGATGTCGCTGTCTGCGCGGCCTGCCCGCTAGCCGATAAATGACAGCCTGACCTGCCTGTCCGGGTTGTCGACGTTGAGATCGACGAGCGCGACGGATTGCCAGGTGCCGAGGGCAAGCGCGCCGCCGACGACGGGCACGGTGGCGAACGGGGCCGCTATCGCGGGCAGGACGTGCGACCGGCCGTGACCGCGCGATCCGTGCGCGTGGCGCCACCGGCCGTCGGCCGGCAGCCAGTCGGCGAGGACCGCGAGCAGATCCGCGTCGCTGCCTGAGCCGAGTTCCATGATCACGATCCCGGCCGTGGCATGCGGCACGAAGACGTGCAGCAGGCCGTCACCGCCGGCGGCGGCCTCGGCCGCGAACTCGGCGCACCGCGCGGTGATGTCGTAGACCCGATCGCGGCTGCCGGTCGTGACCCCGAACGTGACGGTCTTCACGCCGGGCGGTCCTTCTTGGGCAGCTTCGCGACGACTGCCGCGTACGAGGCGTCGATGGCCTCGACTAGCTCGTCGTCAGGAATGGCCCCGTCTAGGCGCAGTGAATTCCACCCCGAGCGGCCGATGTACGCCATCACGGTCGCGTCCCGCGGGTAGCGCAGCAGCCATTCGTCGGCGGCCTCCCGGCCCGGGCCGCACTTGATGCCCACCGAGCCGCCCCCGTCTGAGCCGAAGAAGGCGAAGATCTTGCTCCCCACCTTGGCCACGACGTCGTCTTCCCACGGCTCGTCCTGCCAGGCGCCTGGTTTCGTCAGGCAGTAGCTGATCAGCTCGGACCTGGTCACGCCCACCTCCCTCGTGCCAGTTGCAACCTACCCGGAGGCGAGCGGTATGGAGATGCCGTCAGCGGCTGCGCGTTGTCGCCATCCCGTCCTGCCAGGCGTTGGCGCCGGCCATCGTCGCGGCCTTGGCCTGCGAGATCTTCCGCTTGACTATCTGGCCGGGCGGTTCCTGCTGTGCCATGATCCAGCGCCTGATCGCGCTGAACGCCGCCGTGCCGCTGATTCCCATGCCGCACAGGCTGATGAGGCCGCCGGTCGCCACCAGCGCGACCCCGACGATCAGCGCCTTGGAGTTGGTGGAACTGATCTGGATGCGAGTCGAAGAGGACTCTGTGGTCGTCATGATCTCCCCCGATGTCGGTCGTGCCCAGTCCAGCAGCGTTCCCGGCCGGGCGGGAGTTCAGTCACCCGCCGAGGGTGATGTCGCCGGCGGCGATCATGGCGGCCTGACCGACCTGCCGCGTTCTTTGCGATCATGAAAACAGAAGTCTCACATTATGCGGAAAGGGTTGTGCCGGCGGTTTGGTTACGCAATGCTAATCGACGCCTACTGAATAGCTCGCCGATCGCCGGGAACTTCGTACCCAATGCAGTTATGCCTGATTACTGCCGCCATGACGGTTGCTCAGCAACCCTCGCGGCACTTAATGCTGTTACCGCAGCCGATCTTCAGCCGGCTGTCGAGCCCCGTCGTATTCGGCTTCGGCATGCTCGCCGGGGCGGTGGCGGTTGTTGTCGCGCGCGGCGCGCGGCGCCTGCGCCGGCCCAGGCGGGCCAGGCGGGCCGGCCGGGGCAGGCCGCTCACCCAGCCGGTCTCGGCCCCGGTCGCGGTCACTCCCGCCAGGAGGCCGGGCGAGCGGCCAGGCGGCCGGGCCGGCGAGCGGAGCGGGCACGGCGCGCGGCATCGCCCGGGGCAGCAGCCGCAGCCCCGGTCCGCTCCTGCCGCGGCACCGGTGGCCGAGGCCAGGCCGGACGTGCGGCCGGCGCAGCTGCCAGGCGAGGCCGCCGCGGTACGCGGGCTGCTGCCGGACCTGGAGAACCTCAAGGTGACGCTGGCCGTTGGGCCGGCCGGGCTCGTCGACCGGCTGCTCGACACCGCGGTCGGCGACCTCGCGGCGGGCTTGTCCGGGCCGTGCGAGCTTGTGCTGGTCGGCTTCGGCCAGGCGGCGGGCAGCGCCACGACGGCGCACTGCGCCCAGGTGACCAGCGCCCTGGACCTGCTGGCCGCCAGGACGGTAGCGGCCAAGCGCGTGCTCGACGACGCGGCGGCGCCCGCCGGCGGTCACGCCGGGGCCGGCTGGAAGCTGACCATGCTGATCAGCAAGATCGCGGCTACCTCAAGTGAGCTGTCGATGCTGATCGACCTGGTCAACGAGCCTGGCCGGGCGGCGGCGCTGGTCGCGGCCCAGCAAGGCCAGGGAGCCGGCCAGGCGGCCGTGCTCGAGCTGAGTTACGCCCGCGGTGCCGACGCCGGGCTCGTGGCCAGGCTGCGGCCTCCTGGCGCCGACCAGCCAGCCGAGGGCGGCAGGGACGGCAGGGACGGCCGCGCGGCGAGCCTGCGCATCGGCGTCCTCGGCCAGCTCACCATCAACGGCCAGCCAGGAGGCCTGCTTCCCGCGCAGACTCAGCTGATCGTCGCGCTGGCCCTGCACGGGCCGGCCGGGCTGCGCAACCGGCAGCTGTGCGACCTGCTCGGGACCGACTCAGCGCATCCGAAGCCGGCCGACTCGCTCAGGCAGCTCATCGCCAGGACCCGGCGCCAGCTCGGCCGGGCCGGCGACGGTCACGAGTGGATCGAGCACCTGGGCCACGGCCGCTACGGCCTGCACCAGGACAGCAGGCTGGACTGGCGGGAGTTCGAGACCCTGACCGACGAGGGCATCGCCACCGCGGACGCGGGCAAGCTGGCCGCCGCGCTGGCGATGATCCGCGGGCAGCCGTTCACGGGCTGCTTCTACTGGTGGCTCGACATCGAGCTGGTCGATGCGGTGAGCGCCAAGATCCTCGCCGCGGCCTCCACGCTGGCCGAGCTGGCCCTGTCCGGGCATGATCCGGTCGCCGCCGCGCGGGCGGCCAGGATCGGGCTCGTGGCTGACGCGACGTCCGAGCCGCTGTGGCGGCTGCTGATGCGAGCCGAGCACGCGGCGGGTAATCTCGCCGGGGTACGTGAGGCATGGGTCCGGTGCGTCGACGCCATCGCCGACATCGCGGTCGACGGCCAGCCCGACCCGGCGACCTCCGCGCTCTACCGGCGGCTCGTCAGCCGCTGAGCGGCCGCTGCTTGGCAGAAGCCGGGCTTTGCGCCGATGCTGTACTTACCATAGGTCGGTGGGTTTTCCGGGCTGATAGACCAGTGCCCGATAACATGCTCGGCAGCCACCCACGTTTGGACGCAGGTGAAACGATCGTCAGATAAGGTCGCGCGACGAGATGGCGACCAGCCACTATGGCTCAGCTGACCCGCGCGGGCAGCGGCGAGCAGGTGCCGGGCCGCCAGCAGCACGTGCTGGTGGAAGATCACCTGGAGCCCCGGGTCCGGATCCCGGCTGACCTGCTGCGCTGCGTCATCGCCGCGGTGGAGATCGGCCTGCTCGCGGGGCTCGCCCTGCTCGCGAGCGCGACGGCGACGGGCGTCGACGTCGACATCGTCGGCGCCAGCGAGCGGCTGCCGGCGGCGCTTCTGCACCTGATCGGCCTCGCGGGCAACCTGGCGCTGCCCATACTGCCTGTGGCGCTGGCGCTCCGGCTGGGGCTGCTCAGGCAGTTCCGCCGGCTGGCCGAGGCCGTCGCGACGGGACTGATCGCCGTGGGCGTCGTGGCGCTCGCGAATCTGCTGCTCAACCTCACCGCGATGCACCACCTGCACTCGGCGCTGCACACCACGAGCGTCGCGACCGGGCACGAGGCGGCCCTGGACGGCTACCTGGCCGGGCTGGTCGCCTACGTCACGGTTGTCGGGCTGCGCGGTCACGCCCACCTGCGGCCCGCCTTCCTGGCCGGCCTTGGCCTCTACGGCCTGGCGACGCTGGCCGACCGGAGCTCCACGGTCTTGTCGCTGCTGATCACGGTCCTGATCGGGTCCGCTATCGGATCGGGCCTGCGGTACGCGCTCGGCACGATCTCAGGCCGGCCGACGGCGGCGGACATCGCCGCGGCGCTGACGACGGCGAAGGCGCCGGTGGTCGCCATCCGCAGGTCGGGGAACGGCAGCTCGGAGGTACGCAGGTACTCGGCGACCACCGACGGCGGCCAGGATCTCGACGTCACCGTATTCGACCGCGACCAGCAGGCGGCGGACGCGTTCTACCGGCTGTACCGCAGGGTCAGGCTGCGCGGCACCGTGTCAAGGAGCGCTCCGCTCACGCTGGAAGGCGCGGTAGAGCGCCAGGCGCTGCTGATCTACGCGACCACCGACGCGGGGGTGCGCACGCCCAGGCTGCACGCCGCGACCAGGGTAGGGCCGGACGCGGCGGCGCTCGCGACCGTCTACGTGGACGGCACGACGCTGGCCGACTCCGGCGCGGCCACGACCGACGACCAGCTCAGGCAGGTCTGGGACACGGTGCTCCGGCTGCACAAGAACCGGGTCACCCACCGTGCCCTGACCGCCGACCGGATCATGTTCGCCGGCGGCGAGGTTGTCCTGCTCGACCCGAGCAACGGCGACGTGGCCGCCAGCGACCTTCAGGCGCGCATCGACCTGGCCCAGCTCATCGCGCAGACGGCGCTGCTCGTGGGACCCGACCGGGCGGCCGGTCTCGCCATCGAGAAGATCCGCAAGGAGGATCTCCCCGGCCTGGTGCCGCTCCTGCAGCCGGTCGCGCTCTACCGTTCCACCAGGTCCGAGCTGCGCGGCAAGAAGAGCCTGCTCGCGGCGCTGCGCAAGCGGCTGCTCGAGGCGGCGCCGGAGGGCGAGGTGCCGCCGGTTCAGCTGGAGCGGATCAGGCCGCGCACGCTGATCACGCTGCTGGCGGGCGTCTTCGCCGCCTACGTGCTCGCGAGCCAGCTCGCCGACGTGTCCTTCCCCAAGCTGTTCGCGCAGGCCAACCTAGGCTGGGCTTTCGTGGCCCTCGCGCTGTCGGCGACCAGCTACCTCGGGGCGACCTGGGCCCTGTCGGGCTTCGTGCTCGAGCGGCTGAACACGGTCAGGACGTTCCTCGTGCAGGTCGCGGCCTCGTTCGTGATCCTGGTCACCCCGGCAGCCGTCGGCGGCGTCGCGCTCAACGTGCGCTACCTGCGCAAGGCGAAGGTCAACGCCACCGACGCCGCGGCAAGCGTCGGGGCCGCGCAGGTGGTGTCGTTCCTCATCTACGCCGTGCTCGTGCTGATCTCCGTCGCCATTACCGGCCAGGCGCATGCCGCCAACGCTCTCAAGCCGCACGAGTGGGAGTACATCGCGTTCGGGGTCGTCGTCGGCATCGTCCTGATCGTCATCGCGCTGCCCGCGGGCCGCAGGCAGGTCTTCTCCAGGGTCGGCTCGATCGCCGGCCAGGTGATCCCGCGGCTGCTCGACGTGGCGCAGCGGCGCGGCAAGCTCGTCGAGGGCATCGGCGGCTCGTTCCTGATCACGATCGCCTACATCTTGTGCCTGGCGGCCTCGGTCCGCGCCGTGGGCGGCAGCCACGTGCCGCTCGCCAGCGTGGCCGTCGTGTTCCTCAGCGGCAACGCCGTCGGCTCGATCGTGCCCATCCCCGGCGGCATCGGCGCCATCGAAACCGCCATGTCGCTCGGGCTCACCGCGGCCGGCCTGCCGGGCGGCACCGCGATCGCCGCCGTGCTGCTGTACCGGACAGTGACATTCTGGCTGCCCGCCCCGGCCGGCTGGGCCGCCCTGCACTACCTGCAGCGGACCGGCACCCTGTAGCCCGGCACTGACGCCGCCGGGATCGCGACGCCCGCTGGCTCACCGGCGGAGGGGCGGGCCGCCGGACGCCGGGATCAGCTCGGTGACGCTGCCAGCGGACTGGTTGGCGATCCAGACCCGGTCACGGTACGCGATGAGCGCGGACGGGTGCGCGAGGCCGCTGCGCGAGCCGGCCAGCCGGGCGATCGTGCTTCCCGTGGACGCGTCGAGCTCGGTGACGGAGTCACGGGACGTGCTCGCGACCCAGAGCCTGCCGCTGCCGAGCGTCATGGCCGACGGGGCGGGCAGGCCCGACTGCCGGCCGCTCACCGTGCGCACCACCGCGCCGGTCCGGGTGTTGACCTCGCTCAGCGCGCCCGACGTGCGCCCGCCGATCCAGAGCCGGCTGCGGCTGGCTGCCTCGGCCGCGGGATGGTCAACGCCGAGCCTGGTGCCGTGCAGCGTGGAGATCAGCGCGCCAGTGCCGGCGTTCAGCTCGGTGACCGAGCCGTTGCCGGGGCTGGCGACCCACAGCTTCCTGTCGCTGATCGCCAGCGCGGCCGGGTGGTCGAAGTGATAACGGCCGGCCCGGAGCACGGAAATCAGCTGCCCGGAGCCCGCGTCGATGCTGGCGACGGAGGTCGCGTTCGCTACCCACAGCCGCCTGCCGAACAGCACCAGCGACGTGGGGTGATCGATCCAGGCGTGATCGGCGATGACGCGAACGACCTGGCCGTTGGCGGTATCCATCTCGGTGACGGAGTCCGTGTTGGCGATCCAGAGCCGGTACCGGCCGGCCGTGACCGCCCCGGCGGCGGCGAAGCCCGCTCCGCTGCCTGACCAGACCCTAGGCGCGCTGCCCGCTTCCCAGCCGAAGTCAGTGACCGAGCGCGCCTCGGCGTCTGCCACCCAGATCTGCCCGCGGCACACCGTGAGCGCGGTGGGCTGGCTCAGGCCGTAGGACGGCGCTGAGTCGATCACGACCCGCAGCGATCCGCCAGCGACGGCAACCGCTGACGAGAAGCAGCCGGCGGCCGCGTGGCAGGCAGCGGGCCTGTCGCGGGAGGTCAGGATCACTACGGCTCCGGTTCCGGCCGAGAGCAGCGCCAGGCCGGCCGCGATCAGCACCACCGTGCCCAGGCGCCGCCGCGGTTGCGGGCCCGGTCGCGGCGCGGGCGGGGGAGCAGCGTGCCTTGGCGAATACCTGAGATTCAGTGCTTGCACGGCACTCATCGATCCTTTGGTGATTGACAGCGCGATTGAGAAACTGAGGCTTCCGGACAACACCGGCGTTTTCAACTGCCGCGAAAACGCGTTACGCCTAGTTTACTGACCGTAGTTTACGCAGGCCAGAGCGGCACGGCGTGGTGGACCATTTCACCCGCGCACTACCAGGAAATCCGCAGTGCTGTCTATGCGCTAAAAATGCGCGGCGCGCTGCCGCTGCCCCGCGGCTCTAGGCTGATCTTGCCCGGCGGACGCCGATCACCGTGAGCAGCAGCCCGACGATGGCGACGACCGGGCCGATGATCTCGAAGGCGGAGTTGCCCGACATGAAGCTGCCGCCGATGGCGCCGAATCCCTGCAGCGCCCAGAAAGCACCCACGACGATCAGCACCACGCCGACGATGGTCAGTACCCTATTCCCCACAACGCACCCTCCGGTTAAGCCAGCCGCGCTGTAGCCAGGGCGGCGGCAAGCAGGACAACTCCCCACGAGAGTGAACGTAGCGCCCGCTCCAGCGGTTCAAGCAGCCGCGTGGCATCCAGGGCGATCACCGTGCCGTCCGTCAGCGTCAGGGATCCGCTCAGGTCAGCCGTCCGGCGGCGCAGCATCCGCGCGGGCGTGCTGAGGTGCCGCTGCGCGGCCGACAAGGCCATCGCCGCGCCGGCCATCAGCACCGGCGCGGCCGCGCAGGCCCGCCTGGCCGACATAACCGGTCAGCGCGGGAAAGGCGCCCCACGCGGCGGCGAACCCGAGGTCGGTATGGATGAGCCCGCCGAACAACTCGGCGTTATAGCCGACAACCAGCAACGGCCCGATGACCATGAAGGGAACCAGGATCCAGCCAACTTGCGTGATTCCCCAGGCGCCGAGCGCGACTGCTCCCGCCAGGCCGATGACGGTCGCGGCGATCAGCGCCGATGACGGTATCGCGGTGCGGAGCGGCCGGCCCTGATACTCGTCCAGGGCATGCGCGGAAACACCCACAGCGAGGAAAAAAGCTCCCAGCGCTGCCAGCAGCCGATCAAGGCGGACTTCCGGGGCAATCATGGCGCCGAGTACCACGTAGGACAGGTGCCAGGCCGTGAACGGCGGATGGAGCAGCGTCCACCAGTCCCGCCAGCGGCCCGGGCCCGCCGCGTAGAAAGCGGGCCTGCTCGGGCTGGCCTGCGGCTCAGCCACCTGACCTGGTTCCCCACATGACGAGGCCGCCGCCCAGGCTCATCAGCCGGGTCCCGACGCCGGTGAAGCCCGCCCGCTGCCACGCGTCCACCGTCCAGCTGACCGGGTACTTGCGGTAGTGCGCCGTGATGTTGGGGCCGAGGAACTTGCCGACGTCCAGCCACTCGCGGCCGCCGGTCAGCAGGCCTCCGGCCGGCAGCGCTGTCCTGGTGTAGAGCCACCAGGCGGCATGCCACACCGGCGACGGCGGCGCGCAGAACTCCAGGCTGGCGACGGTGCCGCCCGGCTTGACCACCCGGGCCAGCTCGGCCAGGGTCGCCTGCGGATCATCGACGTAGCGCAGCAGGTAGGTGAAGGTCAGCGCGTCGAAGCTCGCGTCGGGGAAAGGGAGCTGCTCGGCGCGGCCGCACGTCAGCGTGATCCGGTCCGCCAGGCCGGCGGCGGCGACATTCCGCTTGCCCTGGCGCAGCATCTGCTCGGTCAGGTCCGCCCCGACGACGCGCGCGGAGGTCCGGCTGGCGAGCTGGATCGCGACGCCTGCCGTGCCCGAGGCGACGTCCAGGATGACCCCGCCGGGGGCAGGGCTGATCCGGTCGACCATCGCGCGGCGCCATCTGCCGTTCTGCCCGAAGGAAAGCCATTCCGCCAGCCGGTCGTAGCGAGCGGGAAGGGGCGTGAAAAGGTCCTGGGCGAAGGCGTTGCGATCGGTCGTGGCTGAGATCGGCACGGAGGTCTCCTTGGCTGCTCGCGGTACTTCACGGTACGCGCTGAGCGTTGGTCAGGCTGCAAGGGCTGGAAGCCGGGCACCATTGGATCCTTCCCGTGCTTCCGGCCGGATATGAGTGCCCGCTACCGGCTGAGCACGCGAATCTGGCCGAAGCTCTCGATCGCGCTCGCCAGCGGCGAGCCGACGGCCACGGCACCTGATCCCCAGGCCACGGCGGCGACGAAGTCCCACGGCGTGCCGAACGTCTTGCCGATCGCCAGGGCCTGCAGGCCGGCGAAGATCAGCAGGCCGCACACGACGATCAGCGCCATGATGCTCGCCCCCTCGTCAGCCGCGACGATCGCCGCGGCCTGGCGCGCCAGCTGACGTGGCGTGGGAGGCGTGCCGCCGGACAGCGGCAGGCTGACCGGCTCCGTCTCGGACTCGGGTACAGGCCTGATCCCGCGCACCACTGCCCGGGGAGGCACCTGGACGGAGTTGAGCCCGTCAAGCGCCGTCCTGGCCGCGATGAACTTGCCCTCGTAGGCCTGCCGCACCCCGGCCGAGGTCTCCGCGCGCGTGAAGTCGGCGAGCGCTTCGTCGAGCAGCCGGACTGCCCGGGCGACCTCCGCCTGCACCCGGGGGTCGGAAGCCTGGTACGACTTCAGCTCGTCCAGGCGGGCCTGGGCCGCGTCAACTTGCCGGCCGGCGTCAGGTAGCCAGGCGGCGAGCTTGCAGGCGTCGTCGGCATCGGCTGCCAGCTCGGCCAGCTCGTCAATGGCGAGCGGCCCGGCGCGACCCAGGCAGCGTTCCCTGACGGTGGCGCACCACGCCGGGACCAGGTGAAACGCCCCGCCGGGAAGCGCGCCGGACAGGGTCATGAGGTCACTCGCGACGGCGGCCAGCTGCTTTCCGGCGCCCTCGGCCGCCGCGACCCGGCTGTCCAGCGCCTTGAACTGGGCGTCGTCGGGGGTCAGCGACAGCCACTTGGCTCTTCTCAGGGCCTTGAGGTCGGCGCTGATGCGCGCGCACGTGCTTGCGACGCTGGCCGAGATATCCAGGTTCGCCCAGCTCCTGCCCGCGCTCTGCCGCGCGAATTCGGCGGCCTGCGGGCCGGGGTGGGCGGGTGTCCCGATCGCCGCCTGGGCTCGCTTGAGGCGCGCCAGCAGGCGGTCAAGGATGAGCTTCGGGCCGAGATGCAAGATGAGCAGCGCCAGCGCGATGCCGGCCATGAGCGCCAGCAGCGGCCACAGGAGGGTCACCGACCGGACGACGGTGACCGTCACCAGCTGGCCGGCAATGGTCGCGCTGCCCGCGTAGGTGGCGCCGGTGTCGGTCAGCCCGGGGAACTCGAGCGTGACCTTGGTGGTGCCCTTGACGCAGCTGCCGAGGACGCGAGAGCTGGCTCCTGACGGTGCCTGCACGTAGCCGATCAGCGTCTTGCCGCGCAGCTTGAGCCGCGCGCAGTCGCCGCCGATGAGCGGCAGCGAGGCTCCCGCGGTCGAAGGTCCCGGCCAGCCCCAGAAGGAGCTGACCATGACCGACGTGGCGGCTGGCGCGGGTGCCGGCCCGGCAGCGGGCGCGGCGGCCGCCGGCACCGGGGCGGGCGCCGCCAGGGCACGCGCCGCGGGGGCAGGCGCCGCGGGGGCGGGCGCCGCGGGGGCGGGCGAGGCCGGCCGCGGTGACGTGTGCGGGCGCGCGACCAGGGGCGTGATCACCAGGGCCGCTACCGCGATAGCCGTGACGGCCGCTATTCGCGGCATCGCGAAACTCCCCCCGCCATGTCTGCTCCCTTAAGCGCAGCCAATCGATGATCTATCTTTACCCCAACTCGAAAGCGGCTTGCCCCCGAATGGCCGGCGGAAACCGCCGCCGATCCGGGTGATCCTCAAGCGTCACGGAGCATCGCCGCTGTCCTGGAGGCTGCCGGGTGACTCGTGATCAGGATCGGGGAGCCATTCCGGCATCGTGGGGGAGAGTTCTCAGTCGGGGGAGCTGTCAGTGCGGGGGGCGGCAGGTGCGATGTTCCGTGATCAAGGTCACGGGCATGATCACGGAACATCGCCGCTGTCCTGACCTGGGCGATCTTCCGTGATCACGGTCTCGATCATGATCACGGAACATCGCCGCTGTCCTGGAGACTGCCGTGTCCTGGAGACTGCCGTGTCCTGGAGACTGCCGTGTCCTGGAGACTGCCGCGTGACTCATGATCAGGCAGGCTGCCGCCCGGGCACCCGCCCCCGTCCCGGCCTGGCCCGCAAGGGAGCGTTCTCCGTCGTGTGCGGCATGATCGCGGAGCGTTCTTTGTCGTTACCGCGGAGAGTTCTCGCAGCGCGGAGTGTTGACCGCTCTATGTGCGGACAACGCTCCGCGCAACGACAAGTCTCCGCGCCAGAGCCGGCAACTCTCCGCGCCAGAGCCGGCAACTCTCCGCGCCAGAGCCGGCAACTCTCCGCGCCAGAGCCGGCAACTCTCCGCGCCAGGGCCGGGAAGGCCCCGCGAAGCGGGAACTCTCCGGGAACCGCCGAGTCGGCAATCCCGAATCACCTCAGACCGGCCCGGGGCGTGATCACGGAGCCTGATCCCCGCGGGCGGCACGCCTTCCGGGCGGAGCTGGAGATCGCTAGGCTCGGCAGGCCGGGGCGGCCGGGAATGGGCGGATTGGAGCTGGTCATGACAGCGCAGGCAGCGGAGCGGTACCTCGTGCAGGTCGGCGATGGCAGGTCGGTGGAGGTGCTGACGGCCGGGCCGGCCGACGGGCTGCCAGTGGTGTTCCACACCGGCACGCCGTCTGGGCTGGTTGACTACGCGCCGATACGGGACGCCGCGACTGGAATCGGGCTGCGCTGCGTCCTGTACGCGCGGCCTGGCTACGGCAAGTCGGACCCGCGGCCAGGCCGGCGGGTCGCTGACGCCGCCGCCGATGTCGCGGCGATCCTCGATCAGCTTGGCGCCGGCGGTTTCGTGACCGCCGGCTGGTCGGGCGGCGGCCCACGCCCTGGCCTGCGCCGCGCTCCTGCCGGGCCGCTGCCTGGCAGTGGCCACGCTGGCTGGCGTCGCGCCGCGCGACGCGAACGGCCTTGACTGGCTTGGCGGCATGGCTGACGAGAACATCATGGAGTTCAGCGCGGCGGGCTCCGGCGGGGCGGCGCTGAGCAGCGTGCTCGACGCCGCGGCAGCCGAGATGGCCCATGTGACCGCCGCCGACGTCGCCGCGATCTTCGGCACGCTGGTCACGCCCCCCGACCTGGCGGTGCTGAATGGCGAGTTCGGCGAGTACTTGGCGCTCACCTCGACCTCGGCTGTGGCGGCCGGCATCGCCGGATGGCGCGACGACGACCTGGCCTTCGTGACCGGCTGGGGCTTCACGGTCGGGGACGTCGCCGTTCCGGCCGCGGTATGGCAGGGCGACCAGGACGCGATGGTGCCATTCGCCCATGGTGAATGGCTCGCCGCCCACCTCGCCAGCGCGACCCCGCACCTGCTGACCGGCGAGGGACATCTCAGCCTGGTCTCGAACCACATCGAGGCCATCTTCGCCGACCTGGCCGCGCTGGCTGGCCGGGTGCCGTGAACGTCACGGTGACCGTCACTGTGAACATCGTCGTGAACATCACTGTGCACACCGGCTGTGCATGACGCTGTGGACAAGTTCGGGATGAGCCGCCACAGCCGGTGGATAAGCAGTGGATAAGCTCGGCTGCCGCTGTGGATGACCAAAGAATCTTGTAACTTACCCGCCGAACGCCTTGTGCGGGCAGCCTTAATGGCAGTAGAAAAGCTCTCACCGCCGAAGCGGGCACGGCCCAGGGGCGACCCTGGGACCGCGGGGAGACTGGGGATCCAGGCCTTCCGGCGGGTGCACGGGTCCGGCGGCGACCGGGCAGCGCACGGGCGGCCGAGTCATCGGCACGCTAGCGCCCCCGGCTCGCGGGGCCCCTCCATCTCATACGTGGAGGGGCCTTCTGCTACTCCGCCCGGATCACGTCGGCGGCCATGCGCAGGTCCCTGAAGTCCTCTACCGCCAGCCGCGCCGCCCTGGTCATCCGCGCCAGGTCGCCTTGCGAGCAGACGAGGATGTCATCGATGACCGCATCTGGCGGCGTGATCTCGCCGTGGCAGTCGTGCCAGCCGAACTCGACCAGCTCGAGCAGGTCAAGAGCGGCTTGCGCGTTGTCCTCGCCGATGACGGCTTTCACGTGGTCTGCCCTGGCGCTGCGGCGAGCGACCCTCCCGATTACCACGACGACCCTCCTGGCGGCATCACGTCCTGGCGGCCGACCATGGCCCGGAGCGAAGCGGTCGGGGCGGCTTCGGCGTGCCTGGTACGCACCTCATATGTCACAGTGACGCATGATGCCACTCGCGGGTCGCGCGGGGGAGAGGCGGGACGGGATGGACGTTGAGATCATCGCCTTCGACGTGTTCGGGACCCTGGTCGACTGGCGGACCAGCATCTCCGCCGACCTCGCCCGGGTCGGCGAGCGCGCCGGGCTGCGGGCCGACTGGCCCGCGATCGCGGATGCGTGGCGGTCGCGGTATCAGCCCGCGCTGAACCGGGTGATCGCCGGCGACCTGGCATTCCAGCCTCTGGACGCGCTGCACGCCATGACCCTGGACGAGGTCGCGGCCGAGCACGGGCTGCGGCGGCTGAGCGAGGCTGACCGGCGCGAGCTTGTTCGCGGCTGGCACCGGCTCGCCCCGTGGCCAGACTCGGTGCCGGGCCTGTCGACGCTGCGCGAGCGATTCATCCTCACGCCTTTGTCTAATGGCGGGATCGGCCTGCTGACCAGGCTAGCCCGCGCGGCGGGCCTGCCGTTCGACTGCATCTTGTCGGCCGAGCTGGCAGGCACCTACAAGCCGGACCCGCGCGTCTACCAGCTCGTTCCCCGCTATTTCGGGGTGCCCGCTGACCGGGTGCTGATGGTGGCCTGCCATCCAGGCGACCTCAATGCCGCCAGCCGCGCCGGCCTGCGGGCCGGTTACGTGCCGCGCCCGCTTGAGTGGGGTCCGGGCGGGACGGCCCCGCCGGCGCCGGCCAGCGCCGATGTCGCGGCGGCCGATCTAGTCGCCCTGGCTGGTCTCCTCTAGCGGCTCGAGCAGCTCAATGACATCGAGCCAGTTCATCGCCGGCCGCCAGTCGCCTTCGCCGAGGCTTTCGACGGTTGCCGCCCGGATGGCCGGCGCGATCAGCCGTTCCGCCTCGTACCTGTCCGGCGCGACCGCGAGCGGCACGTCGACGGTCGCG
The DNA here is from genome assembly GCA_963720575.1 of uncultured Actinomycetota bacterium. Lineage (GTDB taxonomy): Bacteria > Actinomycetota > Actinomycetes > Streptosporangiales > Streptosporangiaceae > Chersky-822. Next base: position 5,019,233 of record CAVRGA010000001.1, on the reverse strand, counting down.
CTCGAGCCGAATTTCTCGTCGTGCTCGGCGAATCCCGACGTCAGCCGGAACGTACGGAGCGGGCCGGCAGCCCGGCCCGGCCCGGCGACCGCCCACGCGCCGGCCGCGAGCCGCGCCATCGCGGCCACCACGTCGGCGGCGAACCTGCCGTCGCGCGCCGCGGCCGCCGCCAGCGCCCCGGCGACGGCCGGGTGCACCTCCGGGCGGACGCCGCCCACCATCGCGAGCGCTGCCCGCTCCCGCTCCTTCTCCGGCTCTTGTCCCTGGCCGGCGCGGCCTGGTCCGGGATCCGCCATCGTTCACTCCTGCGGCACGGCGATGATCACAGCATGACACGGCTGTGGAACCATGATGGCGGGACCGGGGGCGAGACAAGGACGCGGCTGGCAGCGGAGGGAGCGGCAGGGCCTCGTGGGGGCACAGGGGGAACGAGCGGCAAGCGAGCCGGCCCGCGAGTCGGCGTCGGGGGAGTGCTGGCCGCCGCGGCGCGCGCGGGCAGGCGCTACTGGCCGCGGATCCTGCCGGTCACGATCGCCGTGTCCCTCGTCACGGCGGTCATCGAGATCGTCGTCGAGGAATACGTGGACCGCGCGAATTCGTCGCTGTCCATCGTGGCCGACATCAGCGCCTCGGGGGTGAGCCTGCTGGGCGCGGTGTTCCTCTCCGGCTACATCTGCCGGCTGCTGAGCGACGAGCGAGACGACGACACGGGCGTGCTGGCCGTGCTGCGGACCCTGCCGTGGGGCCGGCTGGCCGGGGCTGACCTGCTGGTCTCGGCCATCGTGGTGGTCGCGCTGCTGCTGCTGGTGATCCCGGGCCTGGTCGCGATCAGCTTCCTCGGGCTCACCGGCTCGGTGATCGAAGTCGAGGACCGGCGCGTCATCGCGGCCATGCGCCGGTCCGCTCACCTGGCCCGCGGGCACTTCTGGACTGTCGCGCTGCTCGTCACCCTGCCGGTCGCGCTGGCAGGCGAGATCGACGCCGCCGCGCCCGAGCCAGGCACCTGGCACGGCATCCTGGCGAACCTCGGCATCCGGGGCCTCGCCGAGGCCATAGCCGAAGCGGCGATCGCGCTGGTGCTCGTCAGCCTCTCCAAACGCCTGATCGAGCTAGACCGCCAGCGCGCCGGGATCACCGCTCAGTAGTACCTCGGCCGGCCGATCGCCTGCATGATCCCGCCGGCGATGACGAGGATCACGCCTGCCGTCAGCCCGGTCGCCCCGGTCCCGACGCGGTCACCGCACGTGGCGGTGCACAGGCGGAAAGCGTGCCCGGCCGGCACCAGCAGAGCGTCGATGACCGCGATCCCGCAGAAGTACAGTCCCGCGGCCACGGCGGCGGCGCCGATCAGCGCCAGCGCCAGCCGGACTGGCCGCCAGCCGGTGCCCTGCGCTCCAGCGCCGATCAGGCCGCCCGGCATGGAGCCCGGCACGGTGCCCGGCATGGAGCCCGGCATCGAACCTGGCACTGTGTCGAATGGCCCGCCAGGCGTGGTCGGCCCGCTCGCGAACCCGCCCGCCGGGTTGAACCCGCCCGGCCCGCCGAACCCCGGCCCGCCGAACCCGGGACCGCCGCCGGCGGGGCCGAAGCTGCCGCCCGCCGCGCCGTACCCGCCCGGCCCGGCGAACCCGCCCGGCCCGCCAAAGCCGCCGTACCGGCCCCCGTAGCCGCCGGGACCGTAGCGGCCGCGCGAGTACCAGCCCGCCCGGGCCAGCATGGACCTGCGGATCACCGCCCAGGCCTGCGACACGAAGATCAGCACGACGAAGATCAGCAGGTAGTTCTTGAGCTGGCCCGGGGTCAGCGAACTGACCGGCCCGGAATTGTCCGACGGCGAGGCCGAGCCCGCGTCACCGCCTCCGCCCGGCGTCGCCGGCGGGTTGGTCGCGCCCTCGAACTCCGTGCCCCGCAGCTTCGCGCCCTTGAACCGCGCCCCGGTCAGCGTGGCCCCGACAAAGCTCGCGTCGCTGAGGGTGGCTGACCGGAAACTCGCGCCGCGCGCGCTGACTTCGTCGAGCGATGCCTTGGTCAGGTTCGCCGATGTCAGGTCAGTCCTGGTCATCGTGGCCTGGTCCAGGTTCGCCGACCGCAAGTCGGCGCCGGACAGGTCAGCGCGGGTCAGGACCGCCTGGCCGAGCTTGGCCCCGCGCAGGTCGGCGCCGCTCAGATTGGCCCCGGTCAGCGTAGCCTGGATCAGGTCGGCCGAACTCAGGTCAGCGCCGGCCAGGATGGCGCCTGACAATGTCGCCTGGCCCAGATTCACCTGGCGCAGATTGGCATGGCTCAGATTAGCTCTGCTCAGGTCAATCTGGACCAGGCTCAGCCCGCTCAGGTTCGCCTTCGCGAGATTGGCGCACCTCAGCCCATCCGGGTATCGCGCGATCACGGCGGCGGTGATCCGCTTGCCGGCCAGCTGCGCGCCCGACCCCGGCTTGCAGCCGCCCGCTACGGCGGCGTTCGCGGAAGCGGCGAGCAGGGCAGGAAGCACGGCCGCCGCCAGCACAGCCGCCGCCAGCACGGCCGCGACTGCCGCCACCCTGCCCTGAAGTGCCCGGACTGGCTTCCCGGGCGAAGGTGGCATCATCGGCTCTCCAGATCAGCGCGGACGAAGAAAGATTGAGGACAACTAGACCACGCCGCCGCCGATGGTGTCACTAGGTATGACAGCGTCAATACCCTGCGTGCCCGGGCAGGGTGAGCGGGGCGCTAGCCGAGCCGCCAGCTCGTGCCGGGGTCGGCGGCGGCGCAGTAGCCGAGCACCAGGTGCGCGACGGTGGCGCGCTGGTCATGCGGGACGTCGAGGCACAGGCCGCGCGAGGGGCTCACCAGCTGGGCGCCGACCTGGCCGCCCGCGATCTGCCATTGCTCGCCGGCCGCGCCAGTACATGGCGCCATGCGGACCGGCGAATTCGCCGCGCCGGTCACGGCCAGGCACCGGCCCGCGCCGCGCAGCGTGCCGTCCGGCCAGGCCGTCCAGGCCGTCGCGCGGCCGTCGCCGCAGCTGCGCAGGCTGACCGGGCCCGCGGGGCTGTGCGCCGGGTGCCACGCGCTCGCGCACCAGCCCGGCAGCCCGGCCGCGAGCTGCCCGGCGGGCAGCACCCATTGCTGGCCCGGACCGCCGTCGCAGGCAGCGGCGCTCGCGGGGGCGGTGCGGGAGGCCGGGAACGCCAGGCAGTCGCCCGCTTGCAGGCTGATCAGCGCCCCGCCAGTCGCCTGCCTCCATTGCTGAAAAATTGTCCCGGCGCATGACCGCATCCTGACCTGGCTGTCGCCCGTGGCCAGGCAGCCGTGACCTTGCCTCAGCGTGCCGTCCTGGGTGATGGTCCACCGCTGGCTCGCGACCTGCGCGCAGGGCGCGATGCGCGCCGTGCCCCCCTCGCGGACCAGGCAGCTGTCGCGGCGGTACTCGCGGACGTGCCCGGCCGGCCCCGTCGCCGGGGCCTTGCCCACCTGCCAGGTGAACGACGTGCCTGCCAGCGCAGCGCCGGTGGTGTCGCGGACGCTGATCGCCGGATGATAGCTGCCTGGCCGGGTGAGCCAGCCCGAGATCAGGCCGCACGGCCCGATCGCCAGGCCCGGCGGCAGCCCGGTTGCCGTGAACCGCAGCGTGCAGCCGGCCAGGCCATCGCTCGCCCCGGCCTGGAGGAACTGGGGACCGCCGACCCGGCCTGACTGGCCTGCGATGCGGGCGAGCCGCACCGGTCCGGCTACGTTCCAGCTGAAGGTCTGCGAGCTAGGCGTCAGCCCGGTGCCTGACACGGTGACCGTGACCGAGGTGCTGCCTGGCGCTGCGGGGAGCGTTCCCGCGATCACGCCGGCGGCGGGATCGATGGCCAGCCCGGCCGGAAGCCCGGTCGCGCTGTAGCTCAGCGCCTGGCCAGCGGCGGCGTTGACGGACCTGACGGGCACGCTGACTGAGGTGCCGGCCGGATCGGTCTGGCTGCCGGGCGCCGCGACCTCGAGCGCGGCCGGGCTGAGCTCGCTGAGATCGGTCACGCCGTGAATGCCCGGCACGCTGCCGGCGCTGGTGTACTGCCAGTACGCCCAGCCCGGCCAGCCCGCGGGCATCGCCGGGCCGCCCGCGCCCGGGCTGAAGCTGGCGACCCAGAGCGGATCGGCGGCGAACGCGCTTGAGCCGCCGGTGCAGTTGTCCCACCAGCTCGCGACCGTGTAGATGACGGGGAGCTGCCCGGTGCGCCGGCGGACCTCGGCCGAGAACGACCTGATCCAGGACACCATCTGGGGCCGGGTCAGCCCGTAGCACTCGTTCGTGTGGTCCTGGGCCGCGTACGGGTCGAACTCCAGGTCGGCGATGACCGGCAGCGTCAGGCCGTCGCCGCCGGTCCCGGCGTGATCGACCGCGAAATCAGCCTGCAGCGCGCCGCCGGAAAAGGAGGGGTTCGCGAAATGGTAGGCGGCGACCAGGAGCCCGGCCGATGTCGCGCCGGCCAGATCCGAGGCGAAGAACGGGTTGGCGTAGTAGCTGCCCTCGGTGGCCTTGATGAAGGCGAAGCGGTAGCCGGCGGCTGCGACCTGGGCCCAGTTGATCGTGGCGCCGCCGACATGCTGGCCCGAGGCGACGTCGATGCCGGGCACGGTTCCGGGAGCCGGGGGATTGCTGGTGGCCGGCGAGTCCGCCCTGGCTCCGGCCAGCATGCGCTCCAGCCTCGGCGAGTGCGTCGCGGCCACGTTGTAGTGCCGGCCAGGCTGGAGGTCGGCGCTGAGGCGGCTGGCCCGCGGCTGACCTGGCGTGGCGGCGAGAGACGTGGCTCCGGCCGACGTAATCAGCGCGAACAGCAGAACGGCAATGAGTCTGCGCAACGGATTCAGCCCGCCAATCTGCGAAGGGGAAATGGCCGCCTGCGGGCGGGGACGCGCCAATAGCTGATCCTGATACGTGAATGGCCCCGGCCGGCCGCGTGCGCACCACCATTCTCACCCACGAGAGCGCGCAGCGCACATCGAAATCTGTTGCTTTGCTGGATTCGGGCGGCGGGGTGAGCAGCGCCGGGGTGATCAGGCCGGGCAGTTCTCACTCAAGCCGTGCTAGCTGCCCGCTCTGACAGCATCGTGGCCCTCCCTGTTGCTGTCGGTCACTGGTTTTGACAGCATCGTGGCCCTACCTGATGTTGTCCTGACAGCAACGGGGAGGCCACGTTGCTGTCAAAACGGGCCGCTGACAGCAACAGGGAGGGCCACGATGCTCACACTGTCCCAGGCTTACACTGCCCCGGCGGCGCCGTTCCGGAGCACGGCGCACTAACTCAGGCTTGACCCGTGACCTGGAAGGTGACCAGCTCGTAGTGCCGGGTGGTTCGCGACGTGCGTGACGATATGCGTAAGCTGTCGAGCCATGACGGCTGTGATCTACCGTGATGCCGCCCTAGCCGACGGCAGGTCGGCTGAGCTGCGGCTCGGCGTGAGCATTCTGGTGGAAGACGACCGGATCAGCTGGATCAGGCCGGCCTCGGATGAGGGTGAGCCGCCCGGCGGCTGCGAGATCGTCGACGCCGGCGGCTCGACGATCGTGCCCGGCCTGGTCGACGGGCACAGCCACCTGAGCCTGCCCGGCGGATCGCACTGGATCGACCGCGGCAGCGACCCGACTGACCGGCTGCTCGACGTCGCCGAGCGCAATGGCGAGCTGCAGCACCGGTCCGGTGTCCGCTGGGCCAGGGACGTGGGGTCGCCGCGCCGGGCGGTGGACGGCCGTGAGCGCGCGGTCAGCATCGGCGTCCGCGAGCGCTGGCAGGGCCGCCGTGACCGGCCGTACGTCCGGGCGGCGGGGACCTGGCTCACCGTGCCCGGGCTGCTGCCGCAAGGTCTCACCATCGAGGCGCGCGACGCCGATGAGCTGCTCGCCGCAGCGCTGGCTCAGCTCGATGACGGCGCCGACTTCATCAAGCTCTACATGGACGGCCCCGACCCCGACGTGGCCCCGTGGTCGCCCGATGAGGTGGCCAGGGTCGTCACGGCGGTCCACGACCGGGGCGCGAAGGTGACGGCGCACTCGGGGCGGCTGTCCGGGTCGCGGGTGTGCGCCGAGGCGGGCGTGGATTCGATCGAGCACGGGTTCGAGCTTGACGCCGACTGCGCGCGGGCGATGGCCAGGTCCGGCTGCGCGCTCGTGACCACGATGACCGTGCTCAAGTCGTGGCTGACGTTCGGGACGACCACGACCATCGCGAGGTTCGCCGAGGCGGACAGCCGCGCGAAGATCGCTGAGCGGCTGGAAGTGGCCAGGCACAGCGCGCTGCTCGCCCACCAGGCGGGCGTGGCGATCGTGGGCGGCACCGACTTCGGCGGCGGTTCGGCCCGGGCGAATCAGCTGCCCTGGGAGGTCGAGTGCCTGGTGGAGGCCGGCCTCGAGCCATGGGAGGCGCTGGCGTGCGTGACCTGGCGCGGCGGCGAGCTGCTTGGCGAGCCGGGTGCCGGCGTGATCACCGAGGGCGGCCCGGCCGACTTCTGCCTGGTGCACGGCGATCCGCTGACTGACCCGACCGCCCTGTGGCGGGTCTGGCACGTAGCCTGACCGCGCCTGCGCCCTGGCGCCGGAGCCAGGCGGCCTGACGCCAGGGCAGAGGACCCAGTCAGGGTTCACGCACCGCAGGATTCAATGATCGAGACAATGCACTGCCCTACGACGCCCCACCACCCGGAGCCGCTGTTGCCGGAATTGCCGGGTGCCGCTCTTTCCGTTGTTGCCGTTGCCGGTGCCGCCGCTATTCGAGTTGATGCCACTGGCTGTCCCGTAACTTTTTCCGCCGCATTCCGCTGACGCCCGCATTGTCCGGATACGTGCGCCGCCATTTCACGCTCATCTACGCCGACCGTTACGGGGACAGGCTCCTGCGTGTCATCCCTGACCGGCGGCGAGGCATCTGACCCACGTTCGGCTAGGCCGAGGCGGGGTCAGCTCAGTGCCGGTGCGCGCCGGCCTGGCGGTGGTGCGCTGCGAGGATGTCGGCGCCGAAGTCGCCGCCTGGCCGGCGCAGCACCGTATGGGCGTGGTTGGCGCTGGTCTTGTCAAACTCGATGAGGAGATCGCCGGCCTGTACCCGGTAGTAGTGCCGGCCATCCCGCCCTGCCGGGCCCTCCCAGGCAAAGTGCATCTCGCTGCCGGCGAGTTTCGCGGCCTCCTGCGCGGCCATCGCCTCCGGCAGCCGGTCCAGGTAGAGAGCCGCGATCTGGCCGAGCAGCGCCCGGGCCGTCGGCCCGAGGGCCGAGGCGGCAGCACCCAGCGGCTCGACGTGCCCGGCGCGGGGCGAGGTGGCCGAGCGGATGTCACCGGGAGCCTGCTCAGCAACGATCGCCTTCGCGCGGCCCGCCGGCCCGAGCGCATCGAGCAAGGCGTGCCCGAGATCCTCCTCGGGTCCCAGCGGCCGGGACACCGGCCGCCCGGCGTAATTCACGCACGCCGGATTCGCGCCAAGGAAAACCGGGGCCGGCGACACCTCGTCACCGGCGATAGTCATGGTTACCGACAGGTGGTGGCCCTCGAACCGCCAGGACCACACGTCATCGGCGGACGGATCGCCGAACACGGCCAGGAAGTAGTCGCCGCCGTGCCGGTCCATCGCGCGCTGCTCCTGCAGATCGAGCACTTCCTCCAGCGCGACGACCGCCATCGCCTGCGCGAAGCAGTGCTCGCTCAGCCCGGTAGCCAGCAGCCGGTGCGCCGCCTTCCGCCCGGCCACGCTCATCAGCGCCAGGCGCCCGCCCGGCCTGCGGTGCGGCCGGTACTCGATCCACTGGCGCGCCGCGCCGTCACCGAAGTCCAACGCCACGAGCACGCGCTGGTCGCCATCGAGCTCACGCAGCAGCGCACCCGCCTCCTGCCGCATCAGCGCCGCGATCCGCTCACCCGCCACGCCTCCGGTATACCACTAAGGTCCGCCATCACCTGCTGCCCGGAGCCTTCCGCCGTGCTGCTGGCGACTCACCCGCACCTGCGGCCTGGGTGCAGCTCTTGAGAGTGAACGGCCGTTCATCCCGGATGGCGTCACGGAGGCTGTCGGGTGGCTCGGGTGCTGATCACGAACCGCGCGGCAGCCTGCGGGACCCGCGCTGGTTTTCCGTGATCATGTTCGTGGGCGTGATCACGGAAGATCGCCCAGGTCAGGGAGGCTGTCGGGTGACTCGCTGACCGTGCTCCCTCCGCGAGAGCCGCGCTCAGATGCCGGCGCGCCTGCGCGCCGGGACCGAAATCGCTTTGTGTATCGCCTGCCGATAGACCCATCTTCGGGACATCCATGGCGCTGGAGCGCCGTCGTTGTGACATTGACGGGCCAGCGGCAGCCTGCCCCGGGAGTTGTCGGCCGCGGGGGCGGCAGGTGCGATGTTCCGTGATCAAGGTCCCGGGCGTGATCACGGAATATTGCTATTGTCCTGACCTGGGCGATCTTCCATGATCACGGAAACCAGCACGGGTCCCGGCGGCTGCCGCGCGGCTCGTGATCAGGATCGGGGAGCCTTTTCGGCATCGTGAGGGAGAGTTGTCGCATCTGGGAGTTTTTTCCGCACATAGAACTGGCAACACTCCCTGAAGCGATAAGTCTCCCCGGTAACTCAGGAAAGTCTCCCCGCCGACCCGCCGGAGCCTGGCCTTCCAAGATCCCGAGTCACCCGACAGCCTCCAGGACAGCGGCGATGTTCCATGATCATGCCCGGGTCCCTGGTCACGGAATATCGCACCTGGCTCTCCTTACTGACAGCGCTCTGGAGAGAAAACTCTCCCGCGCGATGCCGGAAAAGACTCCCTCATCTGTGATCACGAGTCAGCCGGCACATATATGACCTGAGCAAACCTCCGTGACCACGGCCGGTGTCATGGTCACGGATCATCGCACCGCGCGATAGAGGCTGCCGGGACGCTGGCACGGTTGACTTCGAGCGCGCGCGAGCTGCGAGCGTAGCGGGCATGCGATACACGACTATCGGAACCGGCTCGTCGGAGCGCAGGGTCAGCGTGCTCAGCCTCGGCGCGATGAGGTTCGGCACGACTACCGACGAAGCGACGTCGTTCGCGATCTTGGACCGCTACGTCGCGGCAGGCGGGAATTTCATCGACACCTCGAACAACTACCTGTACTTCGTGAACGGCACGCGGGGCGGCGAGAGCGAGGAGTTGCTCGGCCGGTGGCGCGCCAGCCGCGGAACCGGCGATGAGATCGTCATCGCGACGAAGGTCGGCGCACGGCCGGTCGCCGCGGCGGCCGACTTCAGCACCCCGCGCGAGGGCCTGTCCCGTGCGGCGATCCGGGAAGCCAGCGAGCGCAGCCGGGAACGGCTTGGCATGGAGCGAATCGATCTTTACTACGCGCATGTCCCGGATCAGGGCGGCGTTCCGCTGGCCGAGCAGGTCGCCGCCTTCGGGGAACTGGTCGCCGGAGGCGAGGTCGGCCTGCTCGGCCTGAGCAACCACTGGGCCTGGCAAGTCGAGCGGGCACGGGGCCTCGCGGCCGCCGCCGGGAGCGCGAGGGCCGACGTGCTTCAGTATCACCACACGTACCTGCGCATGCGCACCGATATCCCCGACCCGCGTTACTCGCCGGATGGCGAGATCGGCGCAGCGGACGGCTCCGTCCTCAGCTACCTGCGCGCCGAGCCTGACATGACGCTGGTGGCCTACACGCCGCTGCTCAACGGCGCGTATGCCCGGCCGGACAGGGAGCCGGGCCGCGGCTACGACCATCCGGGGACTCACGCCCGGCTCAAGGTGCTTGATCAGGTCGCCCGGGAGACGGGCGCGACGGCGAACCAGGTAGTGCTGGCATGGCTGATCGGCGGCGAACTGCCGGTGGTACCGCTCATCGGCGCGTCATCGGTCGCGCAGCTCGACGAGAGCCTGGCCGCGGTCGAGCTGGAGCTCAGCGCGGAGCAGAGGCGGCTGCTGGACGCGGCGAACTGAGGCAGCTGTCCGCCGATTCGCATGCGCCGGCCGCGCCCGCGTAGTAGCTGATCTTCGTGTCGATCGCGTCGAGGTACGCCGCCATCGTGTCGAGCTGGACACGGACTCGCTCGCGGTGAGCGCGCAGCAGCGCCAGCCGCTCGTCCTCGTTGCCGTCGCCCGCGCGGACCAGCTCGGCGTAACGGCGTACCTCGCGGATCGGCATGCCAGTCGCCCGCAGCTTGGTGATCAGCTCGATCCAGCCGAGGTCGCGCTCGGAGTAGCGGCGATGCCCGGAGGCCCGGCCGACGTCGAGCATCAGCCCGTCGCGCTCGTAGTAGCGCAGCGTATGCCGGGTCAGGCCGGTGCGCTCGGCTGCCTCGGCGATCGTCAGTCCGGCGGAGGTCATGCGCCCAGTCTCGCGCTTAGAGCGTGCTCGAAGTCAAACGCCCTGAGGTCGCGCCAACATCCAGGCGCAGCGCGGCGGCCATCCGGCCCAGGTTGAACTCGGAGCGGGTGCCGCCGGTCAGGTGCTTTCGAACGAGCGCATCGTCGTCTGGCCGGCCGTGGGATGCACCAGCGGCCGGTAGCCCGCCGCCAGCGCTGCCACGATCGAGGGCGGCGTCAGCAACGTGACCCGCTCAGACGGGCTGACCGGCACCGGCGGCCCGTACCCCCCGAACGACCAGGGCAGCAGGACCCCGCCCGCGACCAGTGCCGGGCCGCCGCCGTCAGGCCGGGCTCACCATGGCGCCGTCCGGCAGTTCGCCGACGACGGCGGGGCGGGTGAGCTTGGTCCGCCGGCGGTCGACGCGCTCCGCGTGCAAGGCGATGTCCATCTCGAAGGCGTAGGGCGGGGCCGCCAGCTCCCGGGCCGTGCGCCAGGACTCGGCGAGCCAGCGGTGGTCGGCGCGACGGCAGTAGCCGCAGGGGCGGTGCCCGGCGGACAAGGCGGTCGCCTCGTCCAGGAAGAACAGCGCGGTCCATCGCTGCCGCGGCGGCATCACCTCAAGCCTCCGGCCGTTCCAGTCGAGAACGCAGGAGATCCACATCTTGGTGCGCCAGCGCGACACGCCGAGCGTCTGGTCAGGGCGGTGGATGCAGCCCCGGTTGCCCATCAGCATGCCGCGGCTGGGATGGGCGATGATTTCGCCCGCAGGCGTCACCCGGTTCTGGAGCGGCATGGCTTGAGTATGGCCTCGGCCACCGCGCTGACCGCCGGCGGCCGGAGAAACGAGTAGTGATCGCCATCCACGCTCACCACGCGCCCGGTCAGCAGCGCGGGCCATCGCGTCCTGGTCGCCGCGTTGGGGGAGTCGTCGGCGCTGACGATCACGGCGGGGGCGCGGACCGGCGGGGCCGACGCGGCCGGGTCGTAGCCGGTCATCAGCCGATAGTGCGCGCTGAAGACCTCGAGCCGGTTCCGCAGCTGGGCATTCAGCGTGGTGCCGCCGCCGAGCGCGGCGGCGAGCCAGCCGAACAGCTCGGCCGCCGGTGCGTCCGGGACGTCGCCCATTCCCAGGCTCTGGGCCGCGTCGTGCACGAACTGCCAGGTGAGGTGCTCCGCATCGGTCCGGCGACCGGCTGGCACCTTGAACGGAGCGTCGAGCAGCGCCAGCAGCCCGACCTCCGCGCCGTCGCGTTCGAGCTCCCTGGTGACCTCGTAGGCGAGGACGCCGCCCATCGACCAGCCGGCCAGGTAATAGGGGCTATCGGCGAACGCCTCCCTGACCATCCCCGTGTACCGGGTGACGAGCTCGCCGAGCGCGGACGGAGTCGTGCCGGGCTCGCTGAGTCCGGGAGCCTGCAGGCCGTACACGGCGTAACTGCCGGAGAGCGCGCTCGCGAGGGCCGTGTAGTCGGTAATGGTGCCGCCGATGGCGTGGATCAGGATCAGCGGGGGCTGGTCGCTCGTGCCGGCGGTGAGCGGGATGAGGAGCCCGGCCTTTTCCGCCGCCGAGGTGGTCATCGTGTCGATGTGGCCGGCGAGCTGGCGCGGCGTGGGGTGCAGGAAGACCGATGCCGGTGACAGGTCCGCGCCGGTCTGACCGGCGATGAGGTCGATCAGCCGCATGACCTGCAGCGAGTTGCCGCCGGAGGCAAAGAAGCCGTCGGCTGCGCCGACCGGCGCGCCCAGCACGGCGCCGAACAGCTCGGCGACGACGGCCTCGGTAGGCGTAGCCGGCGACTCGGCGGCCGCCCCGCCACCCGCGCCCGGCAGGGCGCCCGGTGCGGGCAGCGCGTGCCGGTTTACCTTGCCGCTCGCGTTGAGCGGGAACTGCTCCAGCGCGACGAAACGCGCCGGGATCATGTACGGGGGCAGCGTGCGGGCCAGGTGAACGCGAAGCGCGTCAAGGTCGGCATCGCCAGGCCGCACGTAGGCGGTCAGGGTGTCGGAGCTAGCCAGGACGACCGCCTGGTCGACGCCGGGGCACGCCGCGAGCGTCGCCTCGATCTCGCCGAGCTCGATGCGCAGGCCACGCACCTTGACCTGGTGATCGGCCCGGCCAGCGAACATGATGCTGCCGTCCCGCCGCCGGAAGCACAGGTCACCGGTCTTGTACAGGCGGCCGCCGGGCCGGAACGGGTCATCGATGAACCGGGCGCTGGTCAGCTCGGGGCGGTTCAGGTAGCCGCGCCCGACGCTCGCGCCGCCGAGGTGCAGCTCGCCGAGGACGCCGGCCGGCACCGGATTCAGGTGCGCGTCGAGCACGTAGGCCTGGTAGTTCGGGGTGGGGAACCCGATGGACGGCGGCAGCTCGGCACTGGCCGTCAGCTCGGCGTACGTGGATACAACGGTGACCTCGGTCGGGCCGTAGATGTTGACGATCGTCAGGCCTGGCCGGCGCCAGCGCAGCACGAGCTCGGACGGCAGTTCCTCGCCGCCGAACATCAGGATCCGCAGGTCCGGCAGGTCGGCGCCGTCGAGCAGGGCCGTCGCCGCCGACGGCGTCAGGGCCACCGCCGTGACCGCCCGGTCGCGCATGAGCGCGACGAGGCGGCGCGGCGTGTGCAGCGTGTCAGCCGGGGCGAGCAGTACCTTCGCGCCGGCCAGCAGCGGCATGAACGTGTCCAGCACCGACACGTCGAACGTGAAGGCGGAGAACTGCAGCACGACATCGGCCGGCCCGACCTGCCAGCGGCCGATCATCGCGTGCAGGAAGTTGACCGCGTGCCGGTGCTCGATGACGACGCCCTTGGGCTGGCCGGTGGACCCCGACGTGTACAGCACGTAGGCCACGTTCGCCGGGGTCACCGCGCTCGCGGCCGGCGGGGCCGCCGGCAGGTCCGCCGCGTCGCTGAGCAGCAGCACGCGGACCCGTGTCCCGGGCAGGCCCAGCCTCTCCGGCAGGCACGGCGCGCTCGCCTCGTCGGTCACGACCACCCTCATGCCGGTGTCGCCGATCAGGTAACCGAGCCGTTCGGGCGGGAACGCCGGATCGAGCGGGACATAGCCGCCGCCGGCCTTCCAGATCCCCAGGAACACCGCCAGCCTGGTCAGGCTCGCCGGCATGCAGACGCCGACCAGCGACTCAGGGCCGACGCCCAGCTCGCGCAGCCTGGCCGCGACCCGGTCGGCCAGCTCGTCCAGCCGGGCGTAGCTGAGCTGCTGGCCCGGGGGGACCCCGTATTCGGCGGCGATGGCATCCGGCGTGCGCCGCGCCTGCCGCTCGAACGCCTCGTGCACGCACTCCCGCGGATACTCCCTGGCCGAGTCGTTCCAGGTCACCAGCTCCGCGTCAAGCTCGGCCGGCGTCAGCACGGGCAGCTCGGACAGCCGGGCGCCGGGATCCGCCGCCGCGCCGCGCAGCAGCACCTCCAGGTGGAGCAGCAGCCGCTCGATCGTGCCGGAGTCGAACAGCGCGGTCTTATACGAGCACTCCAGCCACAGGCCGCCCTCGCGGGTCTCGGCGAGGAAGCTCAGGTCGAACTTGGCCGCGTGGATGCCGGCGACGAGGTCGGTCATCGCGAACGTCACCCCGGCCGCCGCGACGGGCGTGGTGTCACGCTCGGCGTAGGCGAGCGAGATCTGGAAGATCGGCGCCCGGCCGGGGTCCCGGTCGACCTTGAGTACCTCGACCATCTTGCCGAACGGCAGCTCCTGGTGGCCGTACGCGCCGGTCGTGACCTGCTTGACCCGGCCGATCAGCTCGCTGAACGGCGGGTCGCCGGACAGGTCGGTCCTGATCGGCAGCGTGTTGACCAGGAATCCGACCAGCGGCCCGAGCTCAGGCCGGCCGCGATTGGCGCTCACCGTGCCGACGACCAGGTCGTCCTGGCCGGTGTAGCGGTACAGCAATGCCTGCAGCCCGGCCATCAGCGTCACGAACAGGGTCGCTGACTGGCGCCGGCTCAGCTCGCGCAGCTCTCCGAGCAGCCGGGTGCCGGTCATCCGCACCGCGAGCCCGCCCGCCCAGTCCTCGACCAGCGGCCGGGGCCGGTCGGCCGGGAACCGCACGGTGTCGAAGCCGTCGAGCGCTTGCCGCCAGTACCCGGCCGCGTCGCCCGGCACGTCGCCGGCCAGCCGTTCGCGCTCCCACAGAGCGTAGTCGGCGAACTGCACGGGCAGGCCGGCCAGGCCGGACGGCCCGCCGGCGGCCTCCGCCCGGTACAGTGCCGCGAGGTCGCGCAGCAGCACCCCGGCTGACCAGCCGTCAAAAACCACATGATGAACGACAACAAGCAGGACATGCCTGTCGCCGGCTAGGCGGATGAGGCCGAACCTGATCAGCGGGCCGTCGGCAAGGCTGAATGGCCGTACCGCCTCGGCGTCGATGAACGTGCGCAGCCGGTCAGCGGGCGCTGCCAGGCCCGGCGACGTCACCGACAGGTCAGCAAGGGGCAGCGGCACTGGCGCGGGCGGATCGACCACCTGGGCCGGCTCGCCCCCGTGGCCGGTAACCAGCCTGGTCCGCAGCGCCTCGTGCCTGGCGACAAGCTGGTCGACCGCCCGCCCCAGCGCGGCCCGGTCAACCTCGCCGCGCACCGCGATGGCCACCGGGATGTTGTACATCGCCTGGCCGGGGGCGAACCGGTCGATGAACCACAGTTGCTGCTGCCCGAACGACAGTGGCAGGCTCGGCGTCCCGGGGTCGCGGCGGGTCACGCCGCCGGCGGCTTCCCGGCCGCGCCGCAGCCGCGCGGTCAGCGCCGCCCTCTGCTGGTCAGTCAGCATGGCTCGTCAGTCAGCATGGGAGATCAGGTCGTCCAGGCTCTCGTCGTCCAGTTCGGCGTCGTCGAAGCCGTGCTCCTCGCGCAGCACGGCGGCGAGCTGGCGGGCGGTCGGCGCCAGGAACACCGCGCTCACGTCCAGGTCGACGGCCAGCGCCGTATAGAGCTGCGCGATCAGCCGCAGCGCCTGCAGGGAGTTGCCGCCGGCGTCGAAGAAGCTGTCGGCCGCGCCGATCCGGTCGTTGCCCAGGATGGTCGCGTACAAGTCGACGAGCACGGTCTCGATCAGCGTGCTCGGCGGCACCCGCCCGGCGGCCGGCCGCGCGTTCTCCGGAGCCGGCAGGGCCGCCTTGTCGATCTTGCCGTTCGTGGTCAGCGGCAGCTCGCCGAGCGTGATCAGGTAGGTCGGGATCATGTAGCCGGGCAGCGTGCGGGCGAGGTGCGCGCGAAGGTCCGCCGCCGGGGGAGCGGTGCCCGGCACCGGCCGCAGGTAGCCGGCCAGCTTCCCGTCTGACACGGTCACGACGGCCTGGCTGACTTCGGGGTGGCTCACCAGCGCGGCTTCGATCTCGCCGAGCTCGACCCGCAGGCCGTTGATCTTGACCTGCTGGTCGATCCGGCCCGCGAAGACGAGCGTGCCATCGGGGCGCCGCCGTACCAGGTCACCGGTCTTGTACAGCCGCCCTCCGGGCCGGAACGGGTCATCGATGAACCGCTCGGCGGTCAGCCCGGGCCGGTTGAGGTAGCCGCGGCTGACGCCGGCCCCGCCGATGTGCAGCTCGCCGGTCACGCCGGCCGGCACCGGGTTGAGGTGCTGGTCAAGGACGTAGGCCTGGTAGTTCGGCTTGGGCCGCCCGATCGGCGGCGGCAGCGGGGTGGACGGCTCGAGCCGCATGAACGTGGAGCCGATCGCGGCCTCGGTCGGGCCGTAGCCGTTGTAGACCTCGAGCCCGTCGCGCAGCCAGTGCCGCAGCAGTTCGCTGGTGAGCTCCTCGCCGGCCGACAGCAGCGTGCGCAGGCCGGGGAAGTCCTCGCCGGTGAGCAGGCTGAGCACGGCGGGCGGCAGGCAGGCGAACGTGATCTGGGACTCCCGGATGAGCGCGGCGAGCCTGGGCGGCGAGTGCAGCGCCTCCGGGGGCGCCAGCACGACCTTGGCCCCGGCGAGCAGCGGCATGAACATGTCCATCACCGACACGTCGAACGTGAACGCCGCGAACGACAGCACGGCACTGTCCGGCCCGATGTGCCAGGCCTCGATCATGCCCTGCAGGAAGTTGATCGCGTGCCGGTGCTCAACGACAACTCCCTTCGGCTGCCCGGTCGACCCCGACGTGTAAATGACGTAAGCGGCGTTGGCCGTGTTAGCTACCCCACTCGCCTCCGGGCCCCGCCCACCTCCCCTTCCCCCTTCACGGCCGTCTTCCCTCCTCGCTCGTCGCTGCGCTCCTCCCTCGTCAGTCCAGACGGCACCGCGCCCTTCGGCTCGCGGGGCCCGGACGCGCGGGGGTCAAGAGTCAGGACGACTGCTTCTGAGTCCGGGAGGCTGGAAGCGCTGTCCTCGTCGGTGACGATGACCTTCATGCGGGTGTCGGCGATCATGTAGGCCAGCCGCTCGGCGGGCAGGCCGGGGTCAAGCGGGACGTAGCCGCCGCCGGCCTTCCAGACGCCGAGCAGGGCGGCGAGCCTGGTGACCGACGTCCGCATGCACACCCCGACCAGGGTCTCGGGCCTACGCCGGCGTCGCGGAGCTGGCGGCCGATCAGCTCGGCCCGCCGGTCGAGCTCGGCATAGCTGACGGAGACCCCCCCGCTGTGCTGGCCCGGGGGGACGACCCCCCCGACCCCCCCGCTGTGCTGGCCCGGGGGGACGACCCCCCCGACCCCCCCGCTGTGCTGGCCCGGGGGGACGACCCCCCCGACCCCCCCGAATTCTGCGGCGACCGCGTCCGGCGTGCGGCGGGCCTGGCGCTCGAAGCCCTCGATGATGGTGATCCGCGGGAACTGCCTCGCCGTGTCGTTCCACTCGACAAGCTCGCGGTGCAGCTCGGCCTCGGTAAGCAGCGGCAGCCTGGACAGCGGCGCCGCCGGGTCGGCGGCGATGCCGGCCAGCAGCACCCCGAAGTGGCCGAGCAGCCGCCGCACCGTGGCCTGGTCGAACAGCGCCGACGGGTACGTCGCGGCGAGGTCCATCGACTGCTGGCCCGGCCGCGCGTCGATGCCGAGGTCGTACCGGCTGGCCAGCAGCTCGGCCGGCTCGATCCGGAACGTGACTCCGGCCGCGGTGACGTCGCCGGTCGGCTCGCGGCACCGCAGCCACGTCTGGAACACGGGGAACCGGCCGGTGTCCCGCTCGATGGCCAGCAGGTCGACGATCCTGGCGAACGGGAGATCCTGGTGGGCCACGGCGCCAGCGACCGCCTGGCTGACCCGGCCGAGCAGCTCGGCGAAAGACGGGTCGCCGGACAGGTCGGCCCGGATCGGCACGGTGGCTTCCACGAAGCCGATCAGCGGCGGCAGCCGGTCCCGGTTCGGCCCAGGATCCCGGTTAGGCACCGCCGTGCCGATCACCAGGTCAGCCTGCCCGGTGTACCGGCAGAGCATGGCGTGCAGCGCGGCGAGCAGGATCACCTGGAGCGTGGTGTCCTCGCGGCTGGCGAGCCGGCGCAGGCCGGCCAGCACGGCCGTGCCGATCGTCGTCGTCTCGACCGCTCCGTCGTGGCTGGCCAGCAGCGGGCGCGGCCGGTCGGCCGGGAACCGCGACGTGGGCAGCCCGGCGAGTGCGCCCTTCCAGTACAGCTCGTCTTCGGCGCGGATCCGGCCCGGCTCGGCGGCGGCGTAGTCAGCGAACGTGAGCGGCGGCCCGGCAGGCGCGGGCTTGCCGGCGACCTCGGCCTCGTAGAGCGCGGCGAGGTCGGCGGCGAAGATGGCCGCTGACGCCCCGTCGAAGGCGACCTGGTGCACGACGAGGACGAGCACGTGCTGGCGGGCGCTCAGGCGCACCAGGTTCGCCCGGACCGGCCAGGAGGCCGCGAGCCGGAAGGGCCGCGCCGACTCGGCGGCGGCGATCTCGCCGAGCCGCGCCGTCGCGGCGCCGGCGCTCATCGGAGTCAGGTCGGTGAATTCGAGCCTGACCGGGCCCGGCGGGTCGGTCTGGAGCACCGGCATGCCGTCGGGCCCGGCGGGCAGCCTGGTCCGCAGCGCCGCGTGCCTTGCGACCAGCCCGTCGATCGCCCGCCTGAAGGCCGCGAGATCAAGCTGGCCGGTCAGCGTGAGCTTGTGCGGGAGGTTGTGGGCGGGCAGCCCGTGATGGAACTCGTCGATGAACCACAGCTGCTGCTGACTGGAGGTCAGCGGCCCGGCAGGTGACCCGTTCATGCGCGAGCCTGTTCTTCGGGGTCGGCGCAGGCCGGTATTTCTTTCAGCCGGAAGACCGGCGAGAACGCGATCCAGAGCATCGGCGTGGTCAGCGCGAGCGCCGAGATCAGCATCGCGTGCCACAGCCCGAGCGTGCTGCCGAGCAGGCCCGCGAGCAGCGCCCCGACCGGCAGCGCGCCGAAGAGCACCATCCGGTAGGTCGCGTTCATCCGGGCGAGCAGCCGCATCGGGGTGAGCACCTGGCGCAGCGTGATGGTGTTCACGTTCCACACCGAGATCCCGAAGCCGTGCCCGAGCCAGGCGGCCATCGCCAGCACCAGCGAAACCGGGCCGGCGTCGCGCGGGATCAGCAGCAGGAGCGGCGAGGCGCAGACCCCGACGATCGCGAACGACAGCGTCCTGGGCAGGCCGAGCAGGCGCACGATCCGCGCGGCGAGCAGCGACCCGCACAGCGCCCCGGCCGCGAGCGACCCGATCGCGACGCCGAGCTTGTCCGGGCTGAAGCCGAGCACGCGGATCCCGTAGAGCGCGAAGATCGTCGACACCATGCCGAAGCCCACGTTGAGCGTCGCCGACTGGCCGAGCAGGATGCGCAGCAGCCTGGTCCCGTAGACGGCGCGGAAGCCCTCGGCCAGCGACTGCCTGACCGACACCCGCGCATCGAGCCGCCCGGGCGCCGGCTCGCGCTTGCCGATCGAGATCATCCCGGCCGCCGAGAACAGGTAGGAGACCGCGTCGAGCGACAGCGCGATCGGGGCGGTGATCAGCCCGACGAGGTACCCGGCGAGCCCGGGCCCGGCGATCCCGGCGAACGCGACGCTGGCCTGCAGCTTGCTGTTGCTCTCGGTCAGGTGCTCGCGCTCCACCAGGAACGGCACGTACGACAGCGCGCCCACGTCGAAGATCACGGTCAGCGTGCCGGCCAGCGTGATCACCACGTACAGCAGGCCGATCGACAGGAAGCCGGCGGCCGAGGAGACCGGCACGAGGCCGATCAGCACGGCGTTGCCGAGCGCGCACATGATCATGACCGGCCGGCGGCGGCGCCGGTCAAGCCACACGCCGGCGAAGATCCCGACGATGATCACCGGCACGAACTTCAGCGCGTTCAAGATCCCGACCTGGAACGCGGTGGCGTTCAGCGTGATGATCGCGACCAGGGGCATCGTGAACTGGGTGACCTGGCTGCCGATCTGGGAAATGGTCTCCCCGGCGAAGAGCCGGGCGAAGTCCGGGTTGCCGAGCACCCCTCCGCCCCGGCTCGGGGCGCTGGCGACGAGCTGGTCAGAAGCCATTGCGTGCTGCCTCAATCTGGCGGGCGTAGGTGTCCAGGATCTGCTGCCTGCGCGGCTTGAACTGCGAGGTCAGCATGCCGTTGCCGATGCTGAACCGTTCGGGCGCGATCACCAGGCCCTTGACCTGCTCGTCCGCGCCGAACCAGGCATTGGCCTGCGCCAGCCGGGCGGAGATGGCGGCCGGGTCCGGCGGATCGGACGCGGGGGAGACCACGGCGACCAGGTGCGTCTGCGCGGGGCAGAAGATCACCGCCTCCTCGATGGCGGGGCTGGCCCGCAGGAACTCCTCCAGCGGCCTGACGATGACCTTCTTGCCGTTGTCGAGCACGATCACGTCGTCGGCCCGGCCCCTGATGTACAGGAACCCGTCGTCGTCGAGGTAGCCGAGGTCGCCCGTGCGGACCGTGCCGTCCGGGCCGAACACGCGCTCGGACTCGCCGGGAGCGGCGTACTCGTAGCGCCGGTTGACCGGGAAGTCGCTGTGCACGCTGACGACTCCGCCGGCGTCGATCAGCACCTTCTTGCCCGGCAGCACCTGGCCGACGCTGCCCTCGCGGTGCGCGCCCGGGTGGTTCTTGGCCACGATGCAGGTCTCGTTGAGCCCGTAGCCCTCGTAGATCGGCAGGCCCAGGCCGGTGAAGAACCGCAGCAGCGACGGCCTCGCCGGCGCTGACCCGGTCCACAGGTACCTGATCTTGCCGCCGAAGAGCCGCACGGCCGCCGCGCGGTGCTCATCAGGATCCTGGCTCCGTGCCTCGATGTGCTTCCTGGCGGCCTCGAAGAACCCGGGCACGCCCATCACCACGGTCGGCCCGGCCCGGCCCATCACCGCGAACGCCGCCTCGTAGGTGCTGATCGTCAGGTCGTGGCCGTAGGCCAGCGCCGAGTACAGCCAGTACCGCTGCTGCAGCAACGACAAGGGCAGGAAGATGAAAATATTGTCCGGGTGCGCGTGCCGCGCGGCACCGTGGGCGAACAACCGCTGCACGGCGCTGATCGAGGAGTCGATGCTGCCGGCCGTGGCGGCCAGCCCCTTCGGCGTCCCGGTACTGCCCGAAGTGAACTTGATCGTGGTCACGTCGTCCGGCCGGTACCGCACCGGGGGCGGCGCGGCCCCGGGCCGGACCTCGCTGATCAGGCCGGCCACGTCCGTGACCGGCCTGATGCCCGGCCCTGACCCCCGGTCGGCGAACAGCACGCGCAGATCGTAGCGGGCCAGGAGGGCGGGGTCCGGGCCGAACTTGCCCGGCTCGAAGCCAGCCGTGACCGCGCCGAGCCGCAGCGCCGCCAGGTCAAGCAGCAGCCACTCGATCCGGTTCGCCGCCAGGACGCCGATCCGGTCGCCGCGCCCGATGCCCTCGCCGGCCAGCGCGACGGCGAGCCGCCCGGCCTGCTCGTGCAGGCCTGCGAGCGGCACCGAGGTGACCCCGCCGAGCGTGGCCATGGTGACCGAGTGGCCAGCCGCCGGCGGGCTGGCCGCGATCGTGCTGATCACCGAGCCGCTCACCCCGCCCGCACCGCCTGGGCCATGACCCGGAGCACGCGCAGTTCGTAGAGCCGGTCCAGGGTGACGCTCACCCCGAACCGCTTGCGCACGCCGGTGAGGATCCGCGCCCCGGCGAGGGAGTCACCGCCGAGGTCGTAGAAGTCGCTGTCGGGGCCGATCGTCTCGGCCGGCACCTTCAGCACCGGCGCCCAGAGCGTGATCAGCTCGCGCTCGATCAGCGTCGTGTCACCGTTCCGCGCCGGCCCGGGCGCCGGCGGCGCCAGGGCCGCGAGCTTGCCCCGGTCGACCTTGCCGTTGCGGGTCAGCGGCAGGCTGTCGTGCCAGGTCACGCTCGCCGGGGTCATGTAGTCAGGCAGGTGCTCGCGCAGCGCGGCCCTGATCTCGTCGTCGGCCGGCCTGGCGTCCCCGGCCGCCACCAGGTGCGCCACCAGCCGGTCGCCCCGCGCCCCCGCCTGCCTGACCACGGCGGCCTGCTTGACCGCGCCGATGGCGGCGAGCCTGGTCTCGACCTCGCCGGCCTTGATCCGGTAGCCGTTGACCTTGATCTGGAAGTCGCCGCGGCCGGTGATGTCGATGGTGCCGTCCGGCCGGTACCGGCCCAGGTCGCCCGTGCGGTAGAGCCGCTCGCCGCGGGCCTCGTCGCGGGCGAACCGCTCGGCCGTCCTGGCCTCGTCGGCCCAGTAGCCCCTGGCCAGGCCGGTGCCCGCCGCGCAGATCTCGCCGGTCACCCAGTCCGGGGCGTCCAGGCCGTCGGCGTCGATGACGTAGGCGCGGTTGTTCGCGTTCGGGCGGCCGTAGGGGACGGGCTCGAGCTCGCTGTGCGCCGGGCTGATCGGGTGCGAGATGTTCCAGATCGTCGTCTCGGTGGGCCCGCCCAGCGACATGAGCTCCAGCCCGGGCTTGACCCGCCGCAGCGCGGCCGGCAGCGCAGGCGGGATCCGGTCGCCGCTCAGCATCACCAGCCGGAGCGCCGGCGGCGCGCCCGACGCCGCGGCCGCCAGCAGTCCGGCGATGGCGGGCACGGAATTCCAGATCGTGACGCCGAACCGCTCGCACAGCTCCAGCCAGTGCGCCGGGTCGGCCGCCCGGTCCGCGTCCGGCAGCACGACCGCCGCGCCGGCCGACAGCGCGCCGAACACGTCGTACACCGAAAGGTCGAAGTTGAACGCGCTCACCCCGATGAACCGGTCGGCAGGCCCGACCCCGAACCTGGCGTTGCAGTCGGTCACCACGTTGACGGCGCTGCGGTGGCTGATCATGACGCCCTTGGGCTCGCCCGTGGTGCCCGAGGTATAGAGCACGTAGGCGAGGTCATCGGCCGATGAATCGCCGCGCGGCTGGCAGCCGCAGGCCTGGCCAGCGCCGGCCGGGGCAGCGCCGGCCAGGTCCAGGGTCTCGATCCCCCCGGCGTGCCAGCCGGTGTTGGACAGCGCCAGCCGCACCCGGCCGTCGGCCAGCATGTAGCGGACCCGCCCGGGCGGCAGCGCCGCGTCCACCGGCAGGTAGGCCGACCCGGACATGACCGCGGCCAGGATGCCGGTGACCTGCTCGGGTCCCCGGCGCATGACCAGCGCGACCAGCTCGTCCCGGCCGGTCCCGCGCTCGCGCAGCCAGGCGGCGGCGCTGGCGGCGCGGCCGGCCAGCTCGCCGTAGGTGAGCGAGCCTGAGGCGGAAAGGACGGCCGGCGCGTCCGGCGTCCTCGCCGCCTGCTCGGTGAACGCCTCGTGCAGCAGCCGCTCGCTCGCCGGCCGCGACGTGTCGTTGGCGGCGGCCCGCCGCGCCCGCTGGGCGGCGGGCAGCAAGTCGAAGGCGGCCGCCTCCCAGGCGGCCGCCCGCGTCAGCCGGGCGAGCAGGTCCTGGTAGCCGCCGATCATCGCGCCGATCATGCCGTCGGGGAAAAGCCCGTCGACGGCGTCGGCCTGCACCACGACGCCGCCGTGGTACTCGAACGCGAACGCGTTCAGCCACAGCTGCGGCGTCTGGCTCGACGTGTAGACCTCGGGGCCGAAGAGATCGACGGCCGACCCGTCCACGTCCTGCCTGACGTAGCCGATGGTGCTGTTGAAGGTGTACGGCATCCGCGCGTCGCCGCCGCGCCGCCCGAGCTCGCGCAGCACCTCGATGCCGGAGAAGTGGCGGTGGTCGAGATCGCGGCGCATCCTGGCCTGCAGCGCCCGTGCCCGCTCCCGGAAGCTCAGCCGCCGGTCAAGCGCGATCTCGACCAGCAGCGTCTGGGAGAAGTTGCCGAGCGCGCTGTCGATCCCCTCGCTGACCGGCGGCCGGTTGGCCACCGTCGTCGTGAGGGTGAAGCTGTTCCCGGCGCCCCACCGGGACAGCGCCTCCGCGTAGGCGGCGAGCAGCACCGCGGTCGGGGTCAGGCCGGCGTCCGCGGCCACGGCCTTGAGCGCGCTCCACTGCCCGGCGTCCAGGCTGGCGCTGAACTGGCTGAATCTGGGCCTGGTGATCGAGGCCGGGCTGGCGCGCAGGGGCAGGCCGGGATGGGGCGGCAGCTCCCGGTCGAGCCAGTACTCGCGCGACCGCCGCATGGCCGGCGTGCCGCGCACCGCGTCCAGGGCCGCGAGGTAGTCGGCGAACGGCACGTCCGGCCCGGCGGGAGCCGTCCCCCCGGTATAGCTCCGGTGCCATTCGATGAAGAACATGAACATCGAGATGCCGTCGAGCACCAGGCCGTCGGTGCTGACGTGCAGCCGCATCCGGTCATCGGCGAGCAGCGTGACGTCGACGGCGATCATCGGCGCGCGGCCGAGCGGCAGCATCCGGTGACTGCGCTCGGCCCGCAGCTGATCCAGCTTGCGCCGCTGGCCGGGGTCGCCGCGCAGGTCGAGCCGCCCGATCCGGACGTCCGCCTCGGGCTCGGTCACCTGCCTGCCGTCGTCGGTGAAGCGGGTGCGCAGCATCCCGTGCCTGGCCACGACCGCCCGCAGCGCGGATTCGAGCTTGTCGACGTCCCAGCAGCCGTCCGCCTCGTGATAGACGTGACTGGCCACGTTGCCGATCTCGGTGGAGTCGCCCCGGCCGATCAGGTAACTCCGCTGCAGCAGTGTGAGGCCGCAGCCTTTCTCCCTGGCGGTTTCAGAGGCGATCAGGTGCGCGATGAGCTCGGGCTTGGCCGCCCTGATCCGCCCGACGAGGCCGGCGTCGACCCGCTGCCTGGGGCCGGCCAGCTTGAGGTCGGCACCGGCCACGGTGAGGCTGAGGCCGCGCTCGGTGACCTCGCGCAGCACGTCAAGGTGGCTCACACGACCACCTCGGTGGCCGTGCTGTCGAGCAGGCCGGCTATCTCGGCGATGGTGCGGTCGCCGAGCAGGTCCTCGATCGCGACGTCGGCGCCGGTGCGCTGCAGGATCTGGTACTGGAGCGCGATCGCCTGCATCGACTTGATGCCGAGCGCGACCAGCGTGGCGTCGGCGCTCACCGCGTCGGCCGCCAGCGCCTCGGCGACGACGCCGCTCAGCCAGGGCAGCAGCCCCGGGCCGGGGCCGGCGGGCGGGGGAGCGGTGAAGAAGACCGTGCCGGCCAGGTGCGCCTTGGTGCCCGGCGGCACCAGCGAGACCAGCCCGGGCCAGGTCCGCGGCGCGCCGAGGCCGAGCGCCTCGCCGAGCCTGGCGGCGAATCCGGGCATCACCGGGGCCGCGCAGTGCGCGAGCAGCCTGGCCGCGGCGAGCTCGAGCGCGATCACCGTCCTGGCCTCGTCCTTCCACTCCGGCAGCGTGGCCGTGGCGGCCTCGAACGCGCTGAACCTGACCGTGTCGGCGACGAGGCCGTCGAGCGCGCGGGCGGCCTGGTTGAGCGAGAAGCCGTCCTGGGAGAGCGCGCCGGTCACGAGCCGCAGCGAGGTTTCCAGCCTGGCCCAGAACGCCGTGTGCTCAGGCGTCCAGATGCCGGCATCGGGCACGACGCCGCCATAGCGGTCGGCGAGCCTGGCGCCGAGGTCGCCGAGCCACCGCTGCCAGGTGCCGGCCAGGGTGTCGCGGGCGACCGCCTCGTACTGCGCGAGCGTGAAGTTGGTGCGGTGCGTCTCCGGGCGGGTCAGCGCCAGGTAGTACCTGATCGCGTCCACGTTGTCCGGGGTCAGGATGTCCTTGCCCCAGATCACGTGCCCGCGGCTGGTGGAGAACTTGTCGCCGTCGAGCAGGTAGAACTCGTTGACGTTGTAGTCGATGTCAGGCGTCCAGCCCGGGCTGGCGAGCTTGTACAGGGCGGGGCTGAAGATCGAGTGGTAGAACGTGTTGTCGTAGCCGAGGAAGTGCACGATCTTCCAGTCGTCCTGCGGGTTCGCCGCGCTCCAGTCCCGGCCGAGCTTGCGGCCGAGCGTCTCGATCCCGTAGATGAAGCCGAACCCGAGCTCGATCCAGACCCAGATCACCTGGCCGGGCACGTCGTCCTGGTCCGGCCTGACGCCCCAGCCGGCCGGGTGGGTGAGCGCGAGGTCGAGCCGCTCACGGGCGAAAACGCGGCCGGCGAGCTCGCGCACCCTGGCCGGGGCGCGGCCGACGGCGTGGTGCGCGAGCAGGTCGCCGCGCAGCTCATGCAGGGGGAGCGTGTACCTGGCGATCATGCCCTCGCGCGGCGTGGCCGTGCCGGTCGCCGGCCTCGGGTCGGCCAGGTCCACGCACACGTTCGGCTCGCCGCAGATCTCGCAGATGTTCCCGCTGGCCTCGCCGCCGCAGCCGGGGCAGCCGCCGTCGACGTAGGGCTCGAAGAGGTACTGGCCGGTCTCGCCGTCGAACAGCGCGGGGCCGTCTTGCCTGGTGACCTTGCCCGAGCCGACCAGCCGGGTGAAGTAGGCGCGCAGCGCGCCTGGGTAGCCGGGGTCGGTGCTGGTGTGGTTCACCTGGTCGGGATGGATGTCCATGGCGGCGAGGGTCTGCTCGATCTCGGCCGCGTACGCGCGGGCCACCTCGGCGGGGGACCGGCCTTCCTTCCTGGCGCACTCGGCGACGTAGCTCTGGAAATCGTCGGTGGCGGCGAGGTGATAGACCTCGGTCCCGTTCATCCGCTGGAACCTGACGAACGCGTCGGTGCCGAGGTACGGGCCGGACAGGTGCCCGATGTGCAGCCCGCCGTTCGGGGTCGGCGGCGTGGAGAAGACGAAGACGGGGCGGTCGCCGAAGCGCCTGCGGTCGCTGGCCGGCGCCTTCCTGGCCGCGCGGGGCAGGTCCCGCCACACGAATGTCGCGAAGAGGATGTCGGTGTCGCCGGTGTTGTCGAGCCAGTGCGCCTCGAAGGGCTCGAACTGCGCCACCATCGGCGCGTCGATCGGCGTGCGCCTGGCGTCCGCCACGATGTCGCCGCTGCCGGCGAAGATCACGAACGTCTCGGTCTCGTCGTGCTGGTGCGGGTCGGAGTGCGCGCCGGGCGGCACCCGGGCGAAGTACGCGGCCACGCCCAGGTCCTCGACCGCGCCGAGGTCGACGTCGCCCAGGTCGATGCCGAACGAGCGGTGCAGATGGGCCGGGTCATACGTGCTGATGATCATCCTGGCTCCTTCCGGTGAGCAGGGCGACGGCCTGGGCCGCGATGGCGGGGGCGAGCCGGTAGCCAGATCCGCTGGCGCCCCCGGCGAAGACGATCCGGCCGTCTCCGAGCGCGGCGACGACCGGCTCCCTGGCCGGGCTGTAGGCGTCGCAGCACACCCGGCCGGAAGCGCAGGCACCGGCCAGGCCGGGCGCGTAGCGTCGCAGGCAGTCGCGCGCTTCCGCCAGGTCAGCGGGGGACAGCCGGGGCACGGCGTCCGGGTCCACGTCCCAGCGCGTGCAGGCGTAGCTGAACAGCCAGTGGCCGCGGTGGTGCAGCGGCAGCAGGAACGCGTCGTCGGCCTCGAAGATGATCACCTCGTCGCCGGGCGCCGGCTGGCGCTCGATGTGCATCGCGACGATCTTCTTGACCCGGAGCCCGAGCGGGGCGAGCAGGTCCCGCCAGGCGGGCGCGGCCAGCCACGGCCCCGGCGCCAGCACCACCTGGTCGGCGCTCAGCCGCTCGCCGGTGCCGAGCCGCAGCGTGACCTTGTCATCGCCCGAGCTGAGCCCGGTGACCTCGGCGCCCTCGGCGAAGCGCACCCGGCGCCTGATGCCCGCCGCGATCGCCTGGATGAGCGCGTGCACATCGGCGTAGTGGCAGCCGGCGAGCTGCCAGGCGCGCATGCCGTCCGGCACGGTGACGTCGCCGGCGGCCAGCCGCGCGGGCCGGGGGCTGGCCAGGTCCGGCAGGTAGCCGGCGCCGGCGGGGTCCGCGGGGCCGATGACCTTCGCGGCGGCCGGGTAGATGGGCAGGGCCGGATCGGCGGCCGCCAGGTCCGCGTAGAAGCGGTGGCTGAATGCCGACATGCGCCGGGTGCGCGGCGTCGCGCCCTTGGCCAGTGACAGGCCGGCCGACCTGCGGCTGGTGCCCGAGCCGGCCAGGTCCCGGTCGACTACCGCGATCGCGGCGCCCGGGCTGGCGCCCGCGAGCTCGCGGGCGATGAGGCATCCGACGATTCCCGCGCCCACGACCGCGATCGCGCGCCCGGTCATCTCCTGCCGTCCTGCAGATCCCCGTTCGACGGCTTGGTCATCCACTCGATGAAGGAGTCGAGCTGGTGCTCGGTGCGGACGCCGCGGATGCGGTCCAGGATGCGCTTGCTGCGCCAGGAATTCAGGCTCAGGTTGGGGTCGGCGAGCCCGCGCTGCCCGCGCGCGGCGTTCTGCAGGAAGATGTTGCGGTCCGGGGGGCCGTCCCAGCGCACGGCGAAGCTGTCGTCGATCTTGTACTCGTCGCCGTCCCGGTCGAGTCGCGCCTCGACCGGCGCGAGGAAAGTCAGCGGCGTCGGCCGGTAGCCGGTGGCCCAGATGATGACGTCGAGCTCGGCTGTCTCCCTGAGAGAGTCGTGCTCGTTGTGGGAGAGCGCGAGTTTCCACGTGCTGCCGGGAGCACTAGTCACGTCGAGGACCGTGCGATTCGGGTAGAGAGCGACGAGATCGGCGTATCCGTCGATGAAACGGCGGGTATAGACGCGCTGATAGATCTGCCGCAGCGTGGCCTCGGAGATTCCGTCGCTGGTCAGGATGTTCCGGGCGTTGATCGAGTGCCGCGTGACTCCGTCCAGGCTGGCGAAGTAGTCCGAGTAACCTGGCGTGTAGTAGTCGTTGGTGAACGGCGAGTCGTCAATGGGCAGGTAGTTGTGCCGCCGCGATATCCAGACGATGCGGCGCGGTAAATCCGCGTGCGGCCGGGAGGCCAGGTCAAGGAAGGCCTCAGCGCCCGACTGGCCGCCGCCGACCACCCCGACCCGCATGCCGCTCACGTCACGGGCCTTGCGCATGAACTCGCTGACATGAAACTGCCGGTCGCCGAGATGCGCCTGCGCCGCGGGCGGCACGACCGGCTGGACCCCGACGCCGACCGAGATGTTGTCGGCGGTCACGGTCATCGCCTGCGTGCGCACGAGGAATACGCCGTCATACTCGACCGAGAGCACCTCGCGGCCGAAGACTATGTTCTCGTTCTTGCGGCAGGCCCATTCCATGTAATTACGGAACTCCTCCCGCGGCACCGACTCGAATTTCGCGTTGAGGAAATGATGAATCCGGCCGAGCTCACACAGGTAAGCTAGGAAAGAATAGGAGCTCGTAGGCTCCGACAGGCTCACCAGGTCCTTGATCATGGGCACCTGGATCGTCGAGCCCGGAATCTGCTGGCCATCATGCCAGCCGAAATCAGCCTTCTTATCGAGAAAGACGTTCGTTAAGTCCGGGTGACTGTGCATCAGGGACGCCAGGCTCAGGTTGGCGGGGCCGACGCCGATGCCTACGCAGCGATAGTGACGGGGCTGACCTGCCGCTTCTTCCTTGACCACAGTTGTTGACCTCTCGGATAGCCTCTAGGCACGCTTGATGTCGCGGGCGCGGCGCACCTACCTTCACACGGGTCAGGACGGTTACAGGAGGTAGCTTTGACCAAAACGATCCATTGTGTCCGATTGACTGTCAATGCTAGTCTTGTGTGGTGGTGCCACGTAAGCCGGACTTCCTCAAGCTCTCGACGCGGGACTTACTGGCAAGGCGGCAGGGCCTCGCCGCCAGCCTGGGAGATCTCGAGCAAGTGCTGCTCGGGTCGTTGGTAGAGCAGACCCGCAAGTGCGGCAAGGCCCGCTGCCGGTGCGCCGACGGCGGGCAGCACGGCCCCTACTCCTACCTCACCCCGCGCCGCGGCCGGGGCATGCGGTACGTGCCGCACTCGCTGATGCCGGTGGTGGATTCCTACCTGCGCCGCGGCGAGGCGGTCGAGGCGCTGCTCGCCGAGATCTCGGCGATTAACGTCGAATTGCTGGCCAGGCGCGAGCTCGGCCTGCCGTGATAACCGTGACATCACGAAACCATCTCCGTACGTCACGAAAACGTCTCTTTAATAAATCAGGGCTTGCCCGGCCTTTTCGCGTCCGTATCATGACGAAAAGCGGCGTTGATGAAAGGGGCCGTAATGCCACTGCCGCCCCGCGCGATCAGGCACGTGATCTCCCACCGCGGCGCTATTTCCGCCGTTGCCATCACCGCGCTCATCACCTCGGCGTTCACCGCGGCCGCCGCCGCGTTCCTGAGCGTGGTCGCCGTCGTCGCGGTGCGGTCCGACCTGGCAAGGGACCCTGGCTCTGACATCCTGATCGCCGCGCCGATCTCGAGCGGCCAGGTCAGCCACGCCACCGCCCTGGTCACCCGCGCCGTGACCGGGGGAGCGGGCACGCGGCCGGCGGGCGGCCTGCCGGCCAGGATCGGCGTCAGCCTGCAGTCCGGGATCTTGCGCCTGACCTCGACCAGGCTGGAAACCCAGATCATCTCGCTGCCCGGGGTAGCCGGGCACGTCACGATGCTGAGCGGGTCCTGCGACTCGAGCGCCGGCAGCGGATCGGTCGACATCGCCGCTGCCTGCCTGCCGCAGGCCGCGGCGAAGGCGCTCGGCCTGGCCGTCGGCGACCGGGTCTCGCTGCGAGACACCGTTTCCGGGGCGCCGGTGCATGTGCTGATCACCGGCATCTTCGCGCCGGTGCAGCCGGGCAGCAGGTTCTGGCAGCTCAATCCCATCGGCCTGGCGCCCGAGCACCTGCCGAGCGGCCTGGAGACCGCCGGGCCGCTGGTCGCGAGCCGGGCCGCCGCCAACCGCGTCTACGAGGTACGGGCGGCCGCCTGGCTGGCCGAGCCCGAGCTCGGCGAATTCGGCACGACCGGCCTGGGCGGCCTCGGCAGCGAGCTCGGCGCCAGGCTCGGCGTGCTGCAGAACAACTCGGCGTCCCTGTCCAGCGTCACGATCATCACCGGCCTGCCCAGGGAGCTGACCTCGCTGTCGACGGCTCTGGTGGTGACGCGCAGCGAGCTGCTGGCCGGGCTCGTCACGCTGCTCGTCATCGCCGGCGCGACGCTCGCGCTCGCCGTCAGGCTGCTCGCTGCGCGGCGGGCGGCCGAGGCCGCGCTGGTCGCGGCGCGCGGCGCCTCCAGGCTCCAGATCGCCAGGCGCGGGGTGATCGACGCGGTGATCGTCGCCGTCCCCGCCGCGGTCATCGGCCCGCTGGCCGGCACGCGGATCGCGCTGCTGCTGCTGCGGCTCGGGCTGAATCCCGCCGGCATCAGGGTGCCCGCGCTGAGCCCGGCGGCGGAGAACGTCGCGTGGCTGGCCGCCGCCGCTGTGACGATCGGGAGCGTCGCCGTCACGGCCCTGCCCTGGCTGCGCACGCCGCCGTCGCCGGTCAGGCGCCGCGCTGCCCAGGGCCGGCAGCGCTCGGTGGTCTCGGCGGTCACCTCGAGGGCCGACCTCGCCGTCGTCGCCGTGGCGGGCGTCGCCGCCTGGCAGCTGATCAGGTCACGCGGCCCGGTGTCGGCCGGGCTCGGCGGCTCGCTGTCGGCCGATCCGATCCTGCTCCTGGCCCCCGTCCTCGCCCTGGTGGCCGGCGCGCTGCTGACCTTGCGGCTGCTGCCGCTGGCGGCCAGGCTCGGCGACCGCGTCGCGGCCCGCGGCCGCGGGCTCGTCGTGCCGGTCGCCGCCTGGCAGATCAGCCGCAGGACGCTGCGCCAGGCCGGGCCGACGCTGGTCGGCGTGCTCGCGGTCGCCGCCGCCGTCATGGCGCTGGCGCAGCGCGACAGCTGGCACGCATCGGCCGCCGCGCAGGCCAGCTTCGCGGTCGGCGCGGATACCAGGGTCACGATCCCGCCCGCCGCCCAGATACCGCTCGGCCAGGTCACCGGCATCACCATGGCGCCCGGCGTCCGGGCGAGCACGCCGGCCGTGCGCGCCACGATCAGCCTGCCCAACGGCGATCTCGGCACGCTGCTCGCGCTGGACACCTCGGCCGCGCAGGACGTGATCCCGGTCTCGGCCGCCGGGCCGTCGGCCGCCCTGCTGCGCACGCTGGCCGCCGGCGTGCCGCGCGACGGGGTCCGGCTGCCGGGCGAGCCGGGAGCGCTGCGGCTCACGGCCAGGCTCGCCGGCCCCAGGGTCGCCCGGCCCGAGCTGTTCGTGCAGCTCATCGACGCCGCCGGCATCGGCTACGAGCTTCCGGCCGGCGTCGTGCCCGCCGATGGCAGGCCGCACCCCGAGACTGTCGTCATCGGCCGCGGCGCCGACTATCCGCTGCGGGTGACGGGCTTCTCGCTGCAGTTCAACTCGCCCGGGGTGATCGTGCGGCCGGACAGCGAGCTGAGCTTGTCGGGCGGGCTGGCGCTCGCATCGCCGCGCGCCGCGTCGGGCACCCCGGTCAGGCTCGCCGCGGGCAGCAGGCTGGTCAGCTCCGTTCTGCAGAATCCGGGCAGCCAGGCGCCCGCGGTGACGAGCGCGCGGGCCGGGGGCGGGGGCATCACGGTCACGTTCACGCAGGGCCAGCGAGGCCGGTTCGTGTCGGTGAGCCCCACCGGGATCTCGATGTCCGACCGCTACCTCGGCGTGGGCAAGCCCCTCCCCGCCGTCGTGACCGCGAGCTTCCTCGCCTCGGCCGGCGCCAGGCTCGGGCAGCGGCTCGAAACGCAGTTCGACGGCACCAGGGTCGAGATCGCGCCGCTGGCGGTACTGCCCCACCTGCCGACGCTGACCAGCGGCAGCCCGGCCGTCCTGGTCGACCAGAACGCGCTCGCCGATGCCCTGCAGGCGGCAGGGGCGCAGCCGGAGAGCGTGAGCGAGTGGTGGCTGAGCACCCGGGGCCACGTCAGCCTCGCCGGGCTGCCGCCAGGGACGTCGACGGCCAGCCTGGCCAGGCTCTACCACAACCTGCTCGCCGATCCGCTGTCGCTGGCCTCGCAGCAGGCGCTGCTCACGCTGGCCATCGCGGCGGTGCTGCTGGCCATCATCGGCATGCTGGTCAACATCGCGACCTCGGCCGAGCGAGTGCGGGACGTGGCGCTGCTCGACGCGCTCGGCATGCCGCCCCGGCAGGTCGCCCGCCTGCTCGGCCTCGAGCAGGGCCTGACCGCGGTCGCCCCGAGCGCCATCGGCCTGCTCTTCGGCGCGGCGCTCAGCGAGTTCATCATCCCGGCGGTGACGCTGACCTCCCGCGCGGCCAGGCCGATCCCGCCGGTGGCGGTGCAGGTGCCCTGGCTGCTGGCGGGGGTGATCGCGGTGGCGATGGCGGTGCTGCCGACGCTGGCGATCACGCTCGCCCTGCCGCGCCGCGGCGCCGGCGCCGCCCGGACCAGGATCGAGGACGACTCATGAGACGGCGGCCCGGCACCCGGATCCTGCGCCGCCTGGCCTTCGGCGAGGCCGGCCCGCGCCCGGCCCTGATCCTGGCCGGGGTCGCGCTGATCACGTCGTTCATCTCCATCGCCGGCGCCCGCGCCCTGGTATCGGCCGGCGACACCGCGACCAGGCAGGCGCTCAGCGAGCTGCCGCCGATCGACCGGGGAGCCGAGGTGACGGCCGACCTGAGCGCCTGGCCGGTGTCGGGGGTGCTGCCCGCTCCCGCCATCAGCAAGATCCGCGACCAGCTCGCCGCCAGCCTGCCCCGCCGGCAGGACTTCCTGCCCGGCCAGGACTGGGGCGGCGCGACCATGCCCCCGCTGACCGTGGCCAACCCGGCGCCCCGGGCCTACGTCAGCGGCCCGCCCAAGGTCGAGGTCGGCTACCGGGCCGACCTCGACAGGTTCGCCAGGGTCAGCTCGGGAAAGCTCCCGGCGGGGCCGGCGCAGGTCACCGCCGCCAGGCACGGCAAGGCGGGGACGGTGACCTTCGCGATCGCGGTGTCCAAGGCCACGGCCGCGAGGTTCGCCCTGCGGCCCGGGTCGGTGATGGACCTGTTCCCCGCGGCCGGCGGCGGTCCGGAGGTCCTGCTGAAAGTCACCGGCATCATCACGCCGATCGCCCCGGCCACGTCGTTCTGGCAGGCCGCGCCCGAATTCGCGCGG
The DNA here is from genome assembly GCA_963720575.1 of uncultured Actinomycetota bacterium. Lineage (GTDB taxonomy): Bacteria > Actinomycetota > Actinomycetes > Streptosporangiales > Streptosporangiaceae > Chersky-822. The sequence continues at coordinate 4,985,616 of CAVRGA010000001.1, read as the reverse complement.
CCGTCGCTGCAGGACATCCCCGGCGGCATGCCGGGCGCGAAGTACTGGCTCGGCGCCGCCTTCGCGGGGCCAGGGGGGCTCCCTGGCCTCGGCATCGCCTACCAGGGCACCCCCGAGCAAGCCACCTGGTTCTTGCCGCTGCGCAGCGGCCTGACCTCCGCCGAGGTGCCGAGAGTCGAGACCGCGCTGGCGCGCTTCGCCAGTTCCGTCAAGCCAGGCGATGCCATGAACGCGGCGGGCGCGAGCTACCTGCGGGACATTGCCACAGGCAGCGGCCTGGCGCAGGGCCTGGCGCCGTTCGACGCCCAGTGGCACACGGTGGCGCAGGCCGACTCGCTGCTGCTGGTCGGGCTCTTCGTGGCCGGCGCCATGCTGCTGTTCGTCTGCTCCGAGCTGGCGGCGCAAGCGTACCGGCCCGAGCTGCTGATCATCAGGGTGCGCGGCGGCAGCCTGCGCCAGCTCGTGCTGCGCCTGCTCGCCAGAACGGCGCTGATCGCGCTGCTCCCGGTCCTCGCCGGGTCGGCGATCGCCATCGCGATCCTGCCCTCAGGCGCCGCCAGCACCCAGAGCTGGATCCTGGGCGCCGCGACCGCCGCCGCGGCGCTCGGCAGCCTGCCCGCGATCGCGTTCGCGACCCAGCGGGAAAGGCGGCTCGCCGCGCCTGGCCGGGTGGACGACGTCGTCTCCGCGCGGCCGAGGTTCCAGCGCCTGACCGGCGAGGCGCTAGTCGTGCTCGCGGCTGTCGGCGCCATCGCCGACCTGCGGCTGCGCGGCACGACGACGGCCGGCACCGTGAGCTACCTGAGCGCGAGCGGCGTGCTGATGGCCGCCGCGGTCGGGCTGATCGTCAACCGGGCCTATCGCGGCCCGCTCCGCGCGGCGGCGCGGATAGCCGGGGCGATGAAGGGCCCGGTCGGCGCCGTCGGCCTGACCAGGGCCGCTTTCTCGCGGATCAGCTCGGCGGCCCCGGCCATGGTGCTGCTGCTCACCCTGACGCTGGTCGCCTTCGCCGGCATGGTGATGGCCGCGGTCTCCGCCGGCCAGGTCGCGGCCTCGTGGGCCCAGGTAGGCGGCGACGCGGAGATCTCGGTGCCGGGGCTGACCGGGGTTCACCTGAGCGGCGTCACGCGGGCCGAGCTGCGCACGGTCGCGGGAATCAGCGGCGTGCGCCACGTGACCTCCGTCTACACGGCGCTGAGCACGAGCATCCTGGCCGTGGCGCTGCGGACTGGATCGCATCTCAACGACTCGCTCGGGATCGCGGTCGTGACCCCGGCGTCCTACGGGGCGCTGTCGCGGGACACGCCGTGGCCCGACTTCCCGGCGGCCGAGCTGGCCAGGCCGCGCGGCGGCACCCGCGGCGTCGTTCCGATCCTGGTCACCCCGGGGGTCGCGGCAGCGGCGGCCAGGGCCGGCGGCAGGTCCTTGCTCCAGTTCGGCGGGCTGAGCCTGCCGGTCAAGATCATCGGCACGGTCACCGGCACGCCGGCGATGCCGGCCGGCGGCAGCTACGTGATCCTGCCCAGGTGGGCCGCGTACCGGCTGCCGTCGCTCCCGATGCCGACGACCGTACTCGCCACGGGAGCGCGGCTCGACTCGGGGCAGCTGCGGTCGGCCGTCGGCCACGGCATCCCGGCGGGCAGCGTGATCACGCTGCGCAGCCAGGCCCTGCGCCAGCTGGTCCAGGCGCCGGCGCTGCACCTGTCACGGTCGCTGTATCTCAGCGGCGCCATCGCGGCGGCGGCGCTGAGCGCGCTCGCCGTCCTGTTCGCGCTCGCCGGCTCGGCGCGGAGCCGCTCCATCATGATGATGAAGCTCACCGCCCTCGGCATGCCGAGGAGGCAGGCGCTGGTGCTCGGCCTCACCGACGCGCTGCCGCTGCTCGCCGTCGCCGCCATCGGGTCGGCGGCCTCCGGCTGGCTGCTGGCGGTGATCCTGAGGCCCGTGCTGGGCCTCGGGGTGTTCACCAACTCGGTCGTCCCGGTGACGCTGCGGCCGACCTGGCTGGCCGTCTTGGTGCCCATCGCGGCCGCCGCGGCCGTCGCGATCGCGTTCCTCGGCGTGGAGGGCGTCATGCGCGGGCGCCGAAATATCGGATCGATCATCCGGCTCCAGGAAGCGAGTCAGTCATGACAGGCATCGATGACCTGATCGCCCGCCAGCAGGCCGCCTCGGCTGCCCTGGCCGCCTCGGCCGGGCGCCAGGACGCCAGGGCCTCCGACGCCATGATCTTGTGCGAGGGCCTGGTCAGGATCTACTCGGTGTCGGGGGTGGAGACGCAGGCGCTGCAGGGCCTTGACCTCGTGATCCGCAAGGGCGAGCTGACCGCCCTGGTCGGTGCCTCAGGCAGCGGCAAGTCGACGCTGCTGAACATCCTGGCCGGGCTCGACAAGCCCACCGGCGGCAAGGCCTACGTCGCCGGCCACGACCTGCTCACGATGAAGGCGAGGGAGCGGCTGCGCTACCGGCGGCAGACCGTCGGCTTCCTGTGGCAGCAGACCGGCAGGAACCTGCTCGCCGAGCTCACCTCAGCCGAGAACATCAGCCTGCCGATGGAGCTGGCCGGCGTCGGCAGGAAGGCACGCAAGAGCCGCGCCGGCGAGCTGCTCGGCATGCTCGGCATGGCCGAGTTCTCCGGCCAGCTGGTCAGCAAGCTGTCAGGGGGCCAGCAGCAGCGGGTCGCGATCGGCGTCGCGCTCGCCAACGAGCCCGGCGTCATGCTCGCCGACGAGCCGACCGGCGAGCTCGACACCCAGACCGCCGAGGACGTGTTCGCCGCGCTGCGCAAGGCCAACAGCGAGACCGGCGTGACCATGCTCGTCGTCACCCACGACGCCGGCGTCTCCGAGCAGGTCTACCGGACCATCGCGATCAGGGACGGCCGGATCAGCACCGAGGTGCTGCGCACGACGTTGACGGATGAACATGGGCGGCATGAGCTCAGCTCGCAGGAATTCTCGGTGCTCGACCGGGCCGGCTTCAGCTGCCGCCCGACTACATCGAGGCGCTGAAGCTCTCCGAGCGCGTCAGGCTCGCCCTCGAGCCCGACCACGTCGGAGTGTGGCCGGACCGCGGCCGGACCGCGGACCGGGCCGGGAAGGGATCCTGATGCCCGAGCTCGAGCCGGTTCTGGCCGGTGCCGGAACGGCGGCCCAGCCCGAGATCGTGCGCACCGAGTCGCTCACCCGCACCTTCGGGCACGGATCATCGGCGGTGCACGCCCTGCGCGGCGTCACCATGACGGTGCGCAGGGGCGAGCTGATCGCCGTCTGCGGCCGGTCAGGTTCCGGCAAGACGACGCTGCTCAACCTGCTGTCCGGGCTTGACCAGCCGACCTCGGGCCGTGCCTGGGTAACCGGCCTCGAGGTCACCGCGATGAACAGGGACGAGCAGCTGCGGCTGCGCCGCGAGCACGTGGCGCTGGTATTCCAGTCGTTCGCGCTGCTGCCGATGCTGTCAGCGGCCGAGAACATCGGCGTCCCGATGCGCCTGTCCAAGATGGACCCGGCGACCAGGGAAAGGCGCGTCACCGCCCTGCTCGAGCTCGTCGGCCTCCCCGGCTACGGCCGCAAGCGGCCGCACGAGCTGTCCGGCGGCGAGCAGCAGCGAGTCGGCATCGCCCGGGCCCTGGCCAACAACGCCGAGCTGCTGCTGGCCGACGAGCCCACCGGCCAGCTCGACTCCCAGACCGCCCGCCAGATCATGGCCCTGATCAGGAGCATCGTCCACGACGAGGGAATCACGGCCATCGCCACCACCCATGACCGCGCCCTGATGGACCTCGCCGACCGCGTCCTGGTCATGGACAACGGCCAGATCCAGGAAACCTAACCGCCATACCCACCTCGCCCCCGGAGACTTCCCGCTTCGCGGAGTCCTTTCCGGCTCTGGCACGGAGAGTTGTCGCTGCGCGGAGCGTTGTCCGCACATAGGACGGTCAACACTCCGCGCAGCGAGAAGTCTCCGCGGTGACGACGGTGTACGCTCCGCGATCATGCTCCGGCGCGGGAGCTCAGCGCGATCACCGGCGAGGCGATCCCGTACCGCCGGAACCGACCCCGGCTGGCCCCGCAAGAACGGCACCGTATCACCTTGTGAGACCGGGCATAGGCGGGCCAGCTCACGACGGGCCGGTGCCCGTGAGGCAACCTGCCTGATCATGAGTCACGCGACAGTCCCCAGGACAGAAGCAATGTTCCGTGATCATGTTCGAGACCATGATCACGGAAGATCACCCAGGTCAGGACAGCGGCGATGTTCCGTGATCATGCCCGGGACCGTGATCACGGAACATCGCACCTGCCGCCCAGCCACCGGCAGTTCCCCGAAGCGAGAACTCTCCGCCACGGTGCCAGAAAAGGCCACATGAGCCACACCCGTGCGGCATTGCGGTTTAGCCGGGCATCGGCGGGGGCCCGGCGGACGGCTCGCGGGCCGCCGATATGGCTTCGGTATGGATTACGCTTGACCTAGGCACGCTGAGAGCGGGCGCATACGGAGGCTGATAAGAGTGGTCAGCAAAATTGCCGCGGTCATCGCGTCGATGTGCCTGCTATTTGGTCTTCTGCCCGAAGCAGCCGGCGAGAGCACCCGGCCCCGGCCCCGGCCAGCAGCCAGGCAACTCGCGGCCAGGCATGGCGGCCGCGAACCAGGGCGGCACTCCGCGGCCAGGCCGCACACCGCAGCCAGGCAGCGTCAATCCGACCGCGGGCGCTGACGGTGAGCTGAGCCGACCAAGGCTGAGCCGACCAAGGCTGAGCCGACCAAGGCTGAGCCGACCAAGGCTGAGCCGACCAAGGCTGAGCCGACCGACCCCGAGCCGCCAGAGCTGGGCCGGCCCCGGTGGTGACAATCAGCGCAAAGGGCGCCAAGCTAGTGACCTAGCCTGGAGGCGGTAAGAGCCGCCGTGGGACTTTGCGGAGGACAAGGACGTATGCCGGACATCTTGAGCGCCTACGCGGTCGCACAGCCGGACAAGCCGGCCGTGATCGAGGACCGCCCGGACGGCAGCATCACCTCGTGGACTTACGCCGAGCTCGAGGCCGAGGCGAACAAGCTCGCGAACGCGCTCGCCGGGCTCGGTGCCGGCCCGGCACGAAGGTGGTCTGGTGCGGCCCGAACTCCCTGCCGATCGTCACGGGCATGAACGCGACTCGCAAGATCGGCGCGGTCTCGGTTCCGCTGAACTACCGGCTGACCGCCGAGGAGGCCAGGTACATCATCGGGCACTCCGACGCCAGAGTGGCTTACGTCGACGCGGAGTACGCGCACCTTTTCACTCCTGATGAGGACGGCCTGCCCGGCGCGCTCGAGCACGTCCTGGTGTTCGGCGGGCCCGCTCCCGAGGGAATGCTCGGCGAGGACATCGTGGCCAGCGCGTCAGCCCAGGCCCCGCCCGACCCGGCCGACGAAACCGCCGGCGGCGCGACGATGATCTACACCTCGGGCACGACCGGCCGTCCGAAGGGCGCCGTGCGCCGCGCCAGGGACGAGAACGTGGTCATCGGCCTGATCACCACCATCGGCTTCCAGCCCGACGATATCTACATCACCTCGGGGCCGCTGTATCACAGCGGGCCTGGCTCGTTCATGCTGATCGGGCAGGCGCTCGGGCAGACCGTGATCGTGCAGCGGAAGTTCGACGCGCAGGACTGGCTGCGCCTGGTCGACAAGTACAAGGTGACCTCGACGTTCTCGGCGCCCGCGCTGGTCAGGATGATCTGCGCGCTGCCGGGCGACGTCAAGGCGCGCTACGACAAGACCACCATGAAGCGCATGATCGCCAACGCCGCCCCGTGGAGTTTCGCGCTCAAGCAGGCTTACCTCGCCGATTTCCCGGCCGACTCGCTCTGGGAGGTCTACGGCTCGACCGAGCTCGGGGTGAACTGCCTGCTCGAGCCCGCCGACCAGCTCCGCAAGCCGGGCTCGTGCGGCAAGCCCGCGCCCTACAACGAGGTCATGCTGGTCGACGAGGACGGCAACGAGGTCACCGGCATCGGGCCTGACCATCCGGGGGAGCTGTTCGTCCGGTCGGGCGGGGTGTTCAACGAGTACTACAAGCAGACCGACAGCTACGAAAAGGCCCGCCGGGGCGAGTGGCACACGGTCGGCGACATCGCCTACCGCGACGACGAGGGCTTCTACTACATGTGCGACCGCAAGAACGACATGATCATCTCCGGCGGCATGAACATCTACCCCGCCGAGATCGAGGCCGCCCTCGAGCAGCACCCCGACATCTACGACGTCGCCGTCTTCGGCATCCCGTCGGAGGAATGGGGCGAGCTCGTGCACGCGACGATCGTGCTCGCGCCCGACGCCTCGCTGTCAGCCGACGATGTCATCGCGTACTCCCGCGAGCATCTCGCCGGGTACAAGACGCCCAGGTCGGTCGCGTTCGCCGATGAGCTGCCGAGAACCGGCTCCGGCAAGATCCTCAAGCGCCAGCTCCGGGCACCCTACTGGGAGGGCCAGGCTAGCCAGCTAGTCGTGTAGCCGGCCGGGTGTTGATGACGCGCTCAGCGGTGATGCCCGCCGCCCCGGCCCGGTCGCACCCGTTCTGAAGCCAGTCGAGCTGACCGGGCGCGTGCGCGTCGGTATCGATCGCGAACAGGCAGCCAAGCCCGGCCGCGAGCTCGATCAGCCTGGCCGGCGGGTCCTGGCGTTCCGGGCGGCAGTTGATCTCGACAGCGACCCCGCGCTCGCGGCACGCCGTGAACACCTCGCCCGCGTCAAACTCCGACTCCGGCCGGCCGCGCCCGGCGATCATCCGGCCCGTGCAGTGGCCGAGCACCGTGACCCGCCCGCCGGACACTGCCCTGACCATGCGCCTGGTCATCTCGGCGCCGGGCATCCGCAGCTTCGAATGCACGCTGGCGACCACGACATCCAGCCGTTCCAGCAGGTCATCACGCTGATCCAGGCTGCCGTCCTCGAGGATGTCCACTTCAATGCCCGTCAGGACGCGGAAAGGTGCTATCTCGGCGTTCAGCCTGGCGACTAGGTCGATCTGGGCTTCCAGCCGCTCGGCTGACAGCCCGTTCGCGACGGTCAGCCTGGGGGAGTGATCGGTCAGCGCGACCCATTCATGCCCCAGATCCCTTGCCGCCTGCGCCATCTCCCAGACCGGGCTGCCGCCGTCCGAGGCGTCGGAGTGCGTATGGCAGTCGCCGCGCAGCGCCAGCCGCAGGCCGGCCGGGGGAGCGGGCGGGGATTCCTCGATCAGCCTGGCCAGGTAGGCGGGCTGCTGGCCGGCGGACGCCTCGGCGATGACGGCGGCGGTCGCCGGCCCGATCCCCGCGAGGTCGGTCAGCGTGCCCGCCTTGATCCGGCGGCCCAGGTCGGCCGGGCTGGTGGCGTCGACGGTCGCCGCCGCCCGGCGGAACGCCCGCACCCGGTACGTCGGCGCCCCGGTCCGCTCCAGGTGGAACGCGATCTGCCGGAGTGCCTGGCTAGGAGTCAGGGCCTCCGCGGGAGTCATGCCTGCGAAAGTACCGGCTCGGTGATGTCGGCTGCCAGTGCCCCGAGCGGCCGGAACGAGCCGGACGCGCTTCGCATTAGATACACCCGCGCTTTCTCGATGCGGCTGCGAGGTTATTCGCCCAGAAGTTCTTGGCCACGTAGCTGCCCGATGAGTCGTGGTAATAGACCAGCATGCCCTGCGAGGTAGCGCGGGCTGGGGTAATGGCTGCCACGCCGAGGACCATGTCGAACGTCCTGCCCGGCGGTAGCCGGAAACCGTGCACAAGCTGACGGTGCCTCCACGCGGCCGGCACACCGGGGCCAGCTGGCGTGCCGGGGTATTTAGGCGGCCAGTACACCTCACCCACAATCACGGCACCGGGCACCGCGTAAGAGCCGACTAGGTGCTCATTGTGCGGATGCAGCAGGACAACGCGGTCCAGGGCCACGGTGGTGTCACCGTAGTTGGTGAACTGCTGGAAGCCAAATGCCACAGGCCGACCACCGGGAGCGCAGTTTGAACCTTGCGGGATCGGCCCGTGCCTGCTGCTACTGCTGCTCATCGGGCCGTCAGCAGACGGGCTGTCGCTGTGACCACCGCATCCGCTGAGCACTGAGACCAGTACCAAGGCCAGCACCGCTAACGGCAACGACCTCAGGCGCATCGTTGGTGCCTGCATTTCCCCCGCCCTCCTCAACCGACCGGTCCGAGGGTCGCTGTCCTAACTGCCGTGCCTGACCCGCCAGCGACAATACCCATCGACCGCCGCCGACTCATCGAGGGTTAGCTGCTGCGACTGAACCTCGGCGCAGCGCCGCAACAAGGATCAGCACCCTCGGCTTCAACTAACTTTACATAATGTGCATTATCGGCGTTACATTGGTGCTGGTGGCGCGCCCGGAGCATATGTGACCGGTGCGGCGGCTGGGAGGTCCGCCTGGGCGGGCTGGCGCGCGTGAATGCGCGAATCGTTGGTGGAATTCTGGGGTGTCGATTCGCTCATTGATTGATGACCTTGTTGGCTAATTAGAGGTCCAGGCGGCCCGGGTCCAGGCGGCCCGGGCGGGTTAGCGGTGCCGGGCAGTGCTATTGACTGAAAAAGCCCCCCGAGGCGAAAACTCTCCCCCGCGATGCCGGAATGGCTCCCCGATCCTGATCACGAGCCGCGCGGCAGCCCCCGGGACCCGTGCTGGATTCCGTGATCATGCCCGAGACCCTGATCACGGAAGATCACCCAGGTCAGGACCGGTGCGATGTTCCGTGATCATGCCCGGGACCGTGATCACGGAGGATCGCACCTGCCGCCCCCGCACTCACAGCACCCCGGACCGGGAACTCTCCCCCACGATGCCGGAAAAGGCTCCCCCGATCCTGATCACCAGGCACCCGACAGCCCCCGGGGAGGCTGCCGCGTGACTCGTGATCGAGTCCGGGGAAGCATTTCGGGCACCTTGCGGGATAATCAGGCGGGAGCACGCCCCGGCCCGGCGGCCCGGCCCGGCGGCCCGGCCCGGCGGCCCGGCCCGCGACAGAGTCGGGGCGGCCCGGGTTACCGGTCACGCCCGCCTCTGACAGCATCGCGGCCCTCCCTGTTGCTGTCAGCCACTGGTTTTAACAGCAACGCGGCCCTCCCTGATGTCGTCCTGACAGCAACGGGGAGGGCCACGCTGCTGTCAGAACGGGGCGCTGACAGCAACAGGGAGGGCAACGATGCTCACCCTGCCCCGGCGGCGCCGGGGCAGGGGCACGGCGCACCTGCGCCCGAACCCGGCGCCTGACTCACCAACATCCCGAGTCACCCGACAACCTCCAGGACAGCGGCGATGGCCCGCGACCATGCCCGCGACCATGATCACGGACATGATCACGGACATTAACCCCGGTCGGCCCCGGCGGACAAGCATCCCCCACCCGGCAAACCCGCACCACCCGCCTCCACCGCCTCATACTCACCCCGCAGCAGGAACTCCGATTTAGCCAACAAGGTCACGAACGCGCGGATTGATGTTGGCAATAGGGTGTCGATCCGCGTATTGATGATCCTGTTGGTTTATTGGGTTCGGGTGGCGGGAGTGAGCGGCGCCGGGGTGATCAGGCCGGGCCGTTCGAACTGAGTGCGATGTTCCGTGATCATGATCCGGGGCATGATCACGGAAATTTACGCAGGCCAGGGCATGGGCAATGCTCCGTGATCATGCGCGCGGCCATGATCACGGAAACTAGCCTTGCCGGCCTCCGGCGGACAACCAGCCCACCCGGCACAACCCGCACCACCCGCCTCCACTGTCTCAGATTTGCCCGCCAGCCCAACCTCCAATTAACCAACAAGGTCATTCATGTTGTCGGGTTTCCGCTTGTCAGGTGCCGCTGGACTCGGCCGCCGAGATGCGCTGGGAGATTATCTTGGCGACGTAGGTCAGCGCGCCTGGAGTGATTAGCCCGATATGGGTGCATTCGAGGAGGTGGTCTTCTACGACGCCCTGGACGTACGGGCGCCAGAGCGCCTCGCCGTTCGGCAGGCTGGGCGGGCGGCCCTTTGTCGCGGTGAAGTGGACCGCGTCGCCGCGATAGGCGGCCGGCGAGTGGGATCTCATGAGGCGGCTGTCGTTCCTGTAGATGCTGATCATGGAGCGGACGGTAGCTTCGCTGAGGCTGCCGAGAGCGCTGCCGCGCTCACGCAGGGTTGCCAGGGTCCGCGTCAGTTCTGCCGGCTCCTGCGCGCCCGGTGGCTCCTGTGTTCCCGGTGGTCGGGCGTCGCCGGCGAGGTCTCCCTCGGCGAGCAGTGCGGCGAGGATCATCGAGTCGGTTTCCTCCGGGAGGTCGTCGTCGGCCGGCGTCATCGGGCTCGAGTCCAGCAGGGCGAGCAGGCCGACCTGGTGCCCTAGTTCTTGCAGGCGGAGCGCGACGGCGTGCGCGGCGGTGCCGCCGAACGACCAGCCGAGCAGGTGATACGGCCCGTGTGCCTGGACCGCCATGATCTCGTCGGCATAGCTGGCGGCCAGGTCCGCCAGCGTGCCGGGCGGCCGCGCTGGATCGGCCAGGCCGTGTGCCTGGAGCCCGTACAGGGGGCGGCCCGGCGCGAGGTGGCTGATCAGGCCCGAGTAGCACCAGCTCAGGCCGCCGGCCGGATGCACGCAGAACAGGGCGGGCGCGGTGCCTGAACGGCGCAGCGGGAGCACGGGCGCCAGGGCGTCGTCCGGGCGATGGGGTCCTTGCAGCGCTATGGCGAGCTCGGCGACTGCCGGCGCCTCGAAGAGCACCCGGACGCCGTAGTCGCGGCCGAGCAGCTTCTGGATGCGCGCGATCAGCTGGATCGCGAGCAGGGAATGACCGCCCAGGTCGAAGAAGCCGTCATCGATGCTGACCTGGGCAACGCCCAGAGTGTCGGCATACAGCCGGCACAGGAGTTCCTCGAACGGCGTTCTCGGCCCCGGCCGCCAGGCAGCCGCTCATGGTCAGGAGCGGGCAGGGCGGCCCGGTACACCTTCCCGTTGACGGTCAGCGGGATCCGGTCAAGAACGACCACGGCCGATGGCACCATGTAATCAGGCAGCACTGCGGCCACCGCCCGCCGCACCTCCTGCGGGTCAAGCGAGCGGACCGCTCCCCCGCCCTGGGAGGCCGGCGGGGAAGCCGGGGAGTCCGGCGCCAGGTACGCGGTGAGGCGGCGGTCGCCGGGGCGGTCTTCGCGGACCACGGCGACGGCCTGGCCGACCCCCTCCAGGCCCGCGAGGACCGACTCGATCTCGCCGAGCTCGACCCGGAATCCCCTGACCTTGACCTGGCCGTCGACCCGGCCGATGAACTCGAGGTTCCCGTCCCGCCGCCATCGGACCAGGTCGCCTGACCGGTACATCCGCTCCCCCGGCCGGCCGAAGGGACAGGCCACGAACCGGTCCACGGTGAGCCCGGGCCGCCCCAGGTAGCCGCGCGCCAGCCCGGTCCCGGCGATGTACAGCTCGCCGGCCACTCCGGCGGGCACCGGCCGCAGCCACCGGTCAAGCACGTACGCCCGGGTGCCGACGATCGGCTTGCCGATCGGCGGGGTGCTGTCCCGGTCGGCGGCGCTCAGGGCATCGGACATCGAGGTGGTGACCGTTGACTCGGTCGGGCCGTAGGTGTTGTGCATCCGCCGGCCTGGCGCCCAGTGCCCGAGCAGGTCACCCGGCCAGGCTTCGGCCGAGACGTTGAGCACTTTCAGCGCGGGCAGCTCCCCCGGCGCCAGGGTAGCCAGGACCCTGGGCGTGATCTCCACGTAGCTGATGGCCTCGTCGGCCATGAACCTCCCGAGCTCGCCGCCGGTCAGGATGCCAGGCGGCCTGGTGACCAGCGTGGCTCCGGCGCCGAACGCGGTCACGATATCCGAGACCGACGGATCGAACCCGATCGACGCGAGCTGCAGGACGCGCATCCCCGGCTCGACTCCCAGCTGCGCGATCTGGCCGGCCGCCAGGCAGCTGAGGCCGGCGTGGGACGTGGCCACGCCTTTCGGCGTGCCGGTGGAGCCTGAGGTGTAGATGACGTAGGCGAGGTGCTGCGGGGTGAGCGGGGCGAGGCGGTCCTCGTCAGTCAGCCTGGCCGCCGTCAGCGCCGCCGACGCCCTGGCAACCTCAGGGGCGTCGGCGGCGATGACCGGGATCTTGGTGTCAGGCAGCCGCGCCGCCAGGCCGGCAGCGGTGATGACGAGCGCGGGCCGGGCCTCGGCGAGGATGTAGCCGATCCGCCGGGCCGGGTAGTCCGGGTCGATCGGCAGGTAGGCGGCGCCGGCCTTGACGACCGCGAGCAGCGCGGTGATGACCAGGCCGCCGCGCGGCATGACGATGGCCACGAGCTGCTCGGCCGGCCCCCTGGCTGATCAGGTACCTGGCGAGCCGGCTCGAGGCCGCGTCAAGCTCGGCGTAGGTAAGTTCCGTTGCCCCGCTGACCAGGGCCGGGGCATCCGGGGTGCGCTCGGCCTGGTCGGCGAACAGGTCGCCGAAGGTGACGGCCGGCGGCCCGCCGGCCGCGGGTGCGTTCAGGCCGTCGAGTACATGCTGCCGTTCGGCCGGGTCGAGCACGTCGAGGTCGCTGAGCGGCACATGCGGGTCGGCCGCGACGAGGTCGAGCACCCGCAGCAGCCGGGTGGTGATCGCGGCGGCGGTGTCGTGGTCGAACAGGTCGCGGGCGTACTCGAGGTCGCCGTCGATCCCGCCTGCCCGCTCGGCGAGGGTGAGCGACAGGTCGAACTTGGCGGTGCGGGTGGTCACCGGCCGCTCGGCAGCGGTCAGCCCGGGGCCGAGGTCGAGGCTGGCCTGCGCTGTGTTGTGCACCGCGAGCATGACCTGGAACAGCGGGTGGCGGGTGAGCGAGCGGAGCGGGTTGAGCAGCTCGACCAGGCGCTCGAACGGGATGTCCTGGTGGGCGAAGGCGGCGAGGTCGGTTTCCCTGACCCGGCCGAGTACCTCGGCGAACGACGGGCTGCCGGTCAGGTCGGTGCGCAGGACGAGGGTGTTGACGAAGAACCCGACCAGGTCATCGGCCGCGTGGTCGGTGCGCCCGGCGACGGGGGCGCCGATGGGGATGTCATCGCCGGCGCCCAGGCCGGACAGGAGCACGGCGAACGCCGCCTGGGCGAGCATGAAGAGGGTCACCCGGTGCTCGCGCGCCAGGGCGGCGAGCCTGGCCCGGGCCGCCGCGGGGATCGTGAAGGTGACGGTGCCGCCCTGGTAGGTGGGCGCGGCCGGCCGGGGCCGGTCGGCGGGCAGGGCGAGCTCTTCCGGGAGGCCAGCGAGCGCGCGCCGCCAGTAGGCGGCCTGCCTGGCGAGCTCGCTGGCCGGGTCGTCTTCGCTGCCGAGCAGGCCCCGCTGCCACAGGGTGTAGTCGGCGTACTGGGCGGGGAGCGCGGGCCAGGCTGGCCGGCGGCCCGCGAGCCTGGCCTGATAGGCGGTGCCGAGGTCCGCGAGCAGCGGCCTGGCGGACCAGGCGTCCGCGGCGATGTGGTGCATCACCACAAGCAGCAGGTGCCGGCCGCCGCTCCGGATGAGCGTGGCGCGGAGCGGGACCTCGGCCGCGAGGTCGAACGGCCGCGACGCGGCCGCCGCCGCCAGTTCCTCGGCCTCCCCGGGCAGGCTGGCGTCGATGACCTCGACGACCGGGACAGCGTCGGCAAGGCTGAGGATCTGCTGCCGAGGGTGCCCTTCGGCGTCGGGAAAGACGGTGCGGAGCGATTCGTGCCTGGCGCTCACGTCAGCGAGAGCTCCGGCGAGCGCTCCGGGATCGACCGGCCCGGTGAGCGCGAACGCGAACGCGACGTTGTAGACCGGCGAGGGCCCTCGAGCCGGTCGAGGAACCACAGCCGCTGCTGCGCGTAGGACAAGGGCACGACCGGCGGACGCGGCTGGGCGGTGAGCGGCGGCCTGGCCGCCCCGCCGCCGGCCGTGAGCGCGGCGAGCCCGGCCACCGCGGGGGCGTCGAACAGCGCCCGCAGCGGGAGCTCGGCGCCCAGCACGGCGCGCACGCGCGACACCAGCCTGGTCGCCAGCAGCGAGTGCCCGCCGAGGTCGAAGAAGCTGTCATCGATGGTCACCGACGGCACGCCGAGGATCTCGGCGTACAGGCCGCACAAGATCTCCTCTACCTGCGTCCGGGGCTGGCGCCCGCCGGCGCCGGGCAGGTGGCCGGGGGCGGGCAGGTGGCCGGGGGCGGGCAGGGCGGCCCGGTCGACCTTCCCGTTCACGGTCAGCGGGAGCCGGTCAAGGACGACGACCGCGGACGGCACCATGAAGTCGGGCAGCACCGTGGCGGCCTGCCGCCTGGCCGCGCGCGGGTCCACGACGGCGCCTGGCCCGGCGCTCACGTACGCGACGAGGCGCTTGTCGCCTGGCCGGTCCTCGCGGACCAGGGCGATCGCCTGCCCGACCCCGTCCAGGCCAGCCAGCACCGCCTCGACCTCGCCGGGCTCGACCCTGAAGCCGCGCAGCTTGACCTGGCTGTCGGCGCGCCCGGCGAACTCCAGGTTCCCGCCGGGAAGCCACCGCGCCAGGTCCCCGGTACGGTACATCCGGTCGCCGGGCGCGCCGCCCGTCCAGGCGAACGGGCAGGCGGCGAAGCGCTCGGCGGTCAGCCCGGCCTGCCCGAGGTAACCGCGCGCCAGCCCGGCCCCGGCGATGTACAGCTCGCCGGTCACCCCGGCCGGCACGGGCCGCAGCCACCCGTCAAGCACGTACACCCGGGTGCCGTCCAGCGGCCGGCCGATCGGCACGCCGCCAGCCAGATCAGGCCCAGCCAGATCAGGCCCGGCCACCTCTCGCGGGATCCGGTAGCAGGTTGCGAAGGTCGTGGTCTCGGTCGGGCCGTAGCCGTTGGCGACGGCGAGCCCCGGGCAGGCGGCGAGTACCGCCCGCACGGCTTCGGGCGGCACGACGTCGCCGCCGGTGATCAGCTCGCGCATGCCGGCGAAGCAGCCGGGGTCCTCGGCCGCGACCTCGCCGAACAGGCCCGCCGTGAGCCACGCGGCGCTGACGCGGCGGCCGGCGATGAGGCCGGCGAGCTCGGCACCGCCGAGCCGGCCCGGCGGGGCGATGACGACAGTCCCGCCGGACAGCAGGGGCACCCACTGCTCGTAGGTCGTGGCGTCGAAGACGTGCGGCGAGTGGAACAGCACCCGGTCGCCGCTCCCCCACGACCGGTCGCCGGCGAGCTGAGCGACGTCGCGGTGGGTGACGGCGACGCCCTTGGGCACCCCGGTCGACCCCGACGTGTACATCACGTAGGCGAGCTGATCCGGGTGGATCGCGGGGCTCCGGGCCGTGCTAGCCGCGGCCCCGCTCTCCTCCGGGCCAGGAATCCCCGCCGGTGCCGCGACCACCCGCGCACCGGGGCACGCCTCCCCCGCCAGCCCGGCCAGCCCCTCGTCGCACACCACTACCCCGGCGCCGGCGTCACCGGCCACGAACCCGATCCGCGACGCCGGCCACCCGGAGTCAGCGGGCACGTACGCTCCGCCGGCTTTGGTCACGCCGAGCAGGACGGCGAGCAGTTCCGCTGACCGCTCCATCAGCACCAGGACGCGGGACTCGGAGGTCACGCCCGCTCCCGCGAGCATCCCGGCGGCCCGCTCGGAAAGCGCGTCGAGCGCGGCGTAGGTCAGCTCCCTGTCCCCGCACGTGACGGCCACGGCGTCCGGCGTCCGCGCCGCCTGGGCAGCGAACAGCCCGGGCAGCGTCTCGCCCGCGCCGCCGCCCGGGGCCGCGCCAGCCGCGCCAGCAGCGAAAGCGCCGCTCCAGGCGGTGAGGATCCGCTGCCGCTCGGCCGCGTCCAGGGCATCGACCTGCCCCGCCGCCAGCCCCGGCGTGCCGGCGATGACTCCGAGCAGGCCCGTCAGCCGGGCAGCGAGCGTCTCGACCTGGCCGCGGGCGAAGATGTCGGGCCGGTACTCCAGGCACAGTTCCAGCTCCCGGCCGGGAACGGCGCGGAGGCTGAGCGGGTAATGGGTGGCGTCGCGGCCGACGAGGCGGCTGAGCCGCAGCCCGGCCTGGCCGGTGCGCGCAGGGCCATCGGGATAGTTCTCGAACACCATCGCGGTGTCGAACAGGTCCCCCGAGCCGGCCTGGATTCGCGCCAGCCCGAGGTGCTGGTGCGGCCCGAGCCGCGACTGCTCGTCCTGCAGCCGGGTCAGCAGCCCGGCGAGCGGCTCGCCCGGATCAAGCCGGACCCGGACCGGCACGGTGTTGATGAACAGCCCGACCATGGCCTCCACGCCGGCGATCTCGGCGGGCCGCCCGGACACCGTCGCGCCGAACACCACGTCATCGCTACCGGTCAGCACGCTGAGCAGCAGCGCCCAGGCGCCCTGCACGACAGTGTTCATCGTCAGGTCGCGGCCGCGGGCCATGGCCGCCAGCGCCCCGGCCGGCCCGGCGGGCACCGTCGCCGTGACCCGCTCGGGAAGCACCGCGCGCCTGCCCCGGTCCCGGGGCGCGACGAACGTCGGCTCGTCGAGCCCGCGCAGAGCCTCCGCCCACGCCGCCTGCGCCGCCGCCTCATCCTGGCCGGCTGCCCACGCCAGGTAGTCGCGGAACGGCGTCGCCGCCGGCAACGCGGTCTCGTCACCGTCAGCCAGGTAAAGCTCAGCCAGCTCGCTGACCAGGACCGGCAGCGACCAGCCGTCCAGCAGGATGTGGTGATTAGTCATCACCAGGCAGTGCCGGCCTGAGGGGAGCCTGACCAGGGTGAACCGGATCAGCGGCGGCCGTGCCGGATCAAACCGCGTCGCCCGGTCGGCGTCGAGCCACCGCCTGAACTCCGCCTCAGCATCGCCCGCGGCCCCGGACAGGTCCGCCTCCGCCCACGGCACCTCCGCCCGCTCCGGAATCACCTGGCAGGCAAGCGAGGGTCCCTGCCAGAACCAGGCCCGCAGGTTCGGGTGCCGCCGCAGCAGCCCGGCCGCCGCCGACCGCAGCCGCCCCGCGTCGACCGGGCCGTCCAGGTCCATCATCAGCTGGACCGTGTACACGTCCTGCCCGCCGGCTTCGAGCTGGGCGTGGTAAAGCAGCCCTTCCTGCAGCGGCGCCAGCGGCAGGATCTCGGCGACGCCGGGGCTCGCGGCCTCGATCTCGTCGATCTCGGCCTGGCTGAGCGGAATGAGCAGGTCAGACGGCGTAAATCCGCCCGCGGCGGGTGCGGCGCCGATCAGCGCCTCAAGCGCCTGAATCCACCGCCCGGCCAGCCGGGACATCTCCTCGCGCGGGACAGGGCCGTCCGCCCAGGACCAGGTCGCGGTCAGGCACGGGCCGCCGGCCCGGTCCTCGGTGAGCGCGCTGATCGCGATCGCATAGGGACTGGCGGCGGCCGGAAGGCCGGCAACGGGCTCGGGAGCCAGGTCCCAGGAGGTTGCTGCCCGGGCAGCGAACCGGCCGAGATAGTTGAAAGAAACCCGCGGGCTAGCGCCATTCCTGAGGTCAGTGCTGACGGAGCCGGCCCGCAGGTAACGGAGCAGGCCGTAGCCGATGCCGGCGCGCGGGACGGCGCGGAGCTGCTCCTTGACGCGCTTGATCACCCGGCCGGCGACGGCACCGCCAGCGAAGAACCCGGCCGGGTCGAATGGCCCTGGCTTCAGGCGCACCGGGTACAGGCTGGTGAACCAGCCGACCGTCTGGGACAGGTCAGCGCCGCCGGCCAGTTCCTCGGCGCGGCCGTGGCCCTCGAGGTCGACCAGCACCGAGGCGCCCGGCCGGCGGGCCGCCCCGCGCCAGTCAGCGATGACCGCGGCCAGGGCAGCGAGGAGCACGTCGTTGACGCCGCCGCGGAACGCGGCCGGCACCGAGGTCAGCAGCGACGCCGTCGCCGCGGCCGGCAGCTCCACCGTGACCGACCCGGAGTGCGGTCCCGGAGCCAGGCCGGCGAGCAGGTCGGCGCCGTCCAGGGTCTGCTGCCACCAGGGCAGCTCGGCCAGCACGTCCGGGCTGGCGGCCTGCTCGGCCAGGCACCGTGCCCACCACCGGAACGACGTCCCGGGCTCGGCCAGCACGGCCCGCTCCCCCGCCGCCGCCAGCGCGACGGCCGCCGCCAGGTCGGGCAGCAGGATCCGCCACGACACCCCGTCCACGGCCAGGTGGTGGATCACCAGCAGCAGCCGCCCGGGCTCCCCGGCGCCGCCGTCGAACCAGACGGCCTGCACCATCACCCCGGCCTCGGGATCGAGCCGCCCGGCTGCCACAGCCAGTTCCTGGCCAGCCAGCACAGCCAGTTCCTGGCCGGCCAGCACAGCCAGTTCCTGGCCAGCCACTTCCCCCGGGCCGGCGATCCCGGCCCGCCGGCACAGGCCCGCGGCCGCCACCGATCCCGGCGGCGGAACGACCAGGTGCTGGCCGGCCCGGTCCAGCCGGGCGCGCAGCATGCCGTGCCGGTCGAGCACGGCCTGCAGGCCGGCGGTCAGGTCCTCAAGGCGCAGGCCGACCGGGGTCTGCGCGAGCATCGACTGGTTCAGGTCGGCGGGCAGGCCGTGCTCGGCCATCCACGCCATGATCGGAGTCAGCGGCACCAGGCCGACCCCGCCTCCCGGCGGCTCGCCCGCTCGGGCGGCCGCCCGCTCAGCGACCCGCCCGGACTCCGCGACCCGCGCCAGGCCAGCGATGGTCTTGTGCGTGAACACCTGCCGCGCCGTCAGCGGCATCCCGGCCCTGCGCGCCCTGGCCACCAGCTGAATCGACACGATGCTGTCGCCGCCGAGGTCGAAGAAGCTGTCATCGACGCTCGCCGGCGTGACGCCGAGCACCTCGGCGAACAGGCCGTGCAGGACAATCTCGGCCGGAGTAGCCGGCTGGCGCCCGGCCGCCGGCTGGTAGTCAGGGGCGGGCAGCGCGGCCCGGTCGACCTTGCCGTTCGCGAACAGCGGAAGCTCGCCGAGCACCACGATGGCGGCGGGCACCAGGTAATCAGGCAGCACCGCCGCGAGCTGGCGCCGCAGCTCGCGGCCGTCGAGCGGGACCGTGCCCGTGACGTAGCCGACCAGCCGCCTGTCGCCAGGCCGGTCCTCGCGGGCCGCCACGACCGCCTGGCTCACCCCGTCGAGGCCGGACAGCACCGCCTCGACCTCACCTGGCTCGACCCGGAAGCCCCGGATCTTGACCTGGCCGTCGGCGCGGCCGAGGAACTCCAGGTTGCCGTCGCGCCGCCACCGCGCCAGGTCCCCCGTCCGGTACATCCGGTCCCCGGCCGGACCGCGCCCGCCGGGGAACGGGCAGGCGACGAACCGCTCGGCGGTCAGGCCGGCCCGCCGCAGGTACCCGCGGGCCAGGCCCGTGCCGGCGATGTACAGCTCGCCGGCTACGCCGGGCGGCACCGGTTCAAGCCGCTGGTCGAGCACGTACACGCGGGTGTTGTCCAGCGGCGAGCCGATCGGGACCGCAGCCAGCTCCGCCCGGGGATGCACGTACCGGGTGGCGTACGTGGTGGCCTCGGTCGGCCCGTACGCGTGCACGACCCTGGTGCCCGGGCACGCCGCCGCCACCCGGGCGAACGCCGCCGGCGAGCAGGCCTCGCCGCCGGTCCACACCTCGGCGACGGCGCGGAGCACCCCGGGCCGCTCGGCCAGCAAGTCAAAGAGCTTCGTCGTCACGAACACGACGTCGACCAGGCCGAGCTGAGCGGCGAGCTCGTCGACCCCGGCCGGCCCAGGCGGGGCGACCACCAGCGCGCCGCCGCACAGCAGGGGCGCCCAGATCTCGAAGGTCGCCGCGTCGAACACGTGCGCCGAGTGGAACAGCACCCGCGCGCGGCGGTAGTCCCACGAGCGGTCGGCCGCCAGCGCGACGATGTCCCGGTGAGTCAGCCCGACTCCCTTGGGCACCCCGGTCGACCCGGACGTATACAGCAGGTACGCGAGCTGATCCGGGCTCGTACGCGGGCGCTCATAGCCGCGCCCGGAGGCGGGCGCGGCCCCGGCCACCACGACGTGCGCTCCGGGGCACGCCTGCCCTGCCAGGCCGGCGAGCCCAGGGTCGCACACCACTACTCCGGCGCCGGCGTCGGCGGCCATGAAGGCGATCCGTGACGCCGGCCACCCGGCGTCGGCCGGCACGTACACCCCGCCCGCCTTGATCACGCCGAGCAGCACCACGACCAGCTCAGCCGACCGCTCCATGAGCACCAGCACCGGGGACTCGGCACCGACCCCGAGGGCAGCCAGCGACTCCGCGACACCATCGGAGGCAGCAGCTAGTTCCGCATAAGTAAACTCACGCCCGGCGCACGTCAGCGCCACCGCGTCAGCTGACCGTGCCACTTGCTCCGCGAACATCTCGCCCAGGGTTCCGGCTGGCACCTCGGCGGCGGTGTCGTTCCAGCCCGCCACCATCAGGTCCCGCTCCTCGGGGGCCAGCACCTGGACCTGGCTTACCCGCAGGCCCGGGTCCGCCGCCACCGCCTCGAGCACCAGGACCAGCCGCCGGGCCAGGCCGGCCGCCGTGGCCTCGTCGAAGAGGTCGCGGGCGTACTCGAGCTCGCCCTCGATCCCGCCGGGCCCCTCGGCCATCGTGAAGGACAGGTCGAATTTCGCTGACCCGGTAGAGACGGGCAGCTGGGTGACCGTGACCGCGTCTCCGAGCGCCAGCCGCGCCGGCGACACGTTCATGAGCGCGAGCGAGACACCGAACAGCGGGTGGCGCGACAGTGACCGGACCGGGCTGAGCAGGTCAACGAGCCGTTCGAAGGGCACGTCCTGGTGCGCGAACGCCGCGAGGTCAGCCTCCCGCACGCGGGTCAGCAGCTCACCGAACGCGGGGTCGCCCGACAGGTCGGCGCGGAGCACGAGCGTGTTCACGAAGAACCCGACGAGGTCATCGAGCGCGTCATCGCCCCGCCCGGCGACCGGCGCGCCGATCGGGATGTCGTCGCCGCCGCCAAGCCGGGACAGCAGCACGGCGAGGGCGGCCTGGAGCACCATGAACAGCGTGACCCGGTACCGCCGCGCCGCCGCCGCCAGCAGCGCGTGCACCTGGGCCGGCACGGTGAAGCCGACCGTGCCGCCCCGGTAGCTCGCCGCGGCCGGGCGCTGCCGGTCGGCGGGCAGCGGCAGTTCCTCGGGGATGCCGTCGAGCGCGTGCCGCCAGAACGCGGCCTGCCTGGCCAGTTCGCCGTCCGGATCGCCGGAGCCGCCGAGCAGGTCGCGCTGCCACAGGGCGTAGTCCGCGTACTGCACCGGCAGGGCCGGGGCGTCAAATGGCTGCCCGGCCAGCCTGGCCTGGTAGGCGGCGCCGAGGTCGCGCAGCAGCGGCCGGCCTGACCAGCCGTCGGCGGCGATGTGGTGCGCGAGCACCACCAGCACGTGATCTTCCGGTCCCAGCCGGATGAGCGTGGCCCGGAATGGCGGCTCCGCGGCCAGGTCGAACGGCCGCACGGAAGCGGCCCGGACCAGCCGCTCCGTGTCGCCGGGGCCGGCGTCGATCACGTCGAGCGCGGGCACGGCGCCCTCGAGCACGTGCTGGCGGGCGCGCCCGTCAACGTCGGGGTAGACGGTGCGCAGTGACTCGTGCCTGGCGGCGACATCGGCGAGCGCCCCGGCCAGCGCGCCTGCGTCGAGCGGGCCGGCGAGCTGGTACGCGTACGGCATGTTGTACAGCGGCGATGGCCCGTCGAACCGGTCGAGGAACCACAGCCGCTGCTGCGCGAACGACAGCGGCACCTCGGGCGGGCGCGGCCGTGCCGTCACGGGCGGCCTGGCCTGCCCGGCGCCGGCCAGCGCGGCGGCCAGCTCGGCGACCGCCGGCGCCTCGAACAGGGCGCGAAGCGGCACCTCGGCGCCCAGCACCGTGCGCATGCGCGACACCAGCCTGGTCGCGAGCAGCGAGTGACCGCCGAGGTCGAAGAAGCTGTCGTCGATGCTCACCGAGGCCACGCCGAGCACGTCGGCGAAGATGCCGCAGAGTATCTCCTCGGCTGGCGTGCGCGGCCGGCGGCTGGCCGGAGCGAGGTCGTACTCGGGGGCGGGCAGCGCGGCGCGGTCCACCTTGCCGTTCGGCATCAGCGGCAGCGCGTCAAGGACGACGCAGGCCGACGGCACCATGTAGTCGGGCAGCGTCCCGGCGAGCTGGCGCCGCAGGGCATCGGGGTCGAGCGGGGCCGCGCCGGCCTTGAGCGCGGTACCCGCGGCCGTCACGTAGGCGATGAGGCGCTTGTCGCCCCGCCGGTCCTCGCGCACGGCGGCGATCGCCTGCCCGACGCCGGGCTGGCTGGCCAGCACCGCCTCGACCTCGCCGAGTTCCAGCCGGGAGCCGCGGACCTTGACCTGGCCGTCGGAGCGGCCGACGAACTCGAGGTTCCCGTCCGGCCGCCACCGCACCAGGTCGCCGGTACGGTACATCTGCTCCCCGGCCGTGCCGCTTCCAGCGCCGGGGAACGGGCAGGCCACGAACCGCTCGGCGGTAAGGCCGGGCCGGCCCAGGTAGCCGCGCGCCACGCCCGTCCCGGCGATGTACAGCTCGCCGGTGACCCCGGCGGGCACCGGCCGCAGCCACCCGTCGAGCACGAACACCCGCGTGTTCCACAGCGGCCTGCCGACCAGGACCTCGGCGCCGTCGCACGGGTAGTACAGGCTGTCGGACGTGGCCTCGGAGGCGCCGTAGAAGTTCGACAGCTGGGAGCCGGGGAAGCGCTCCCTGAAGCTCGCCGCGAGCGAGGCCGGCAGGGCCTCGCCGCTGCAGATCCACCGCCGGCAGTTCCCGAGCGCGGCGCTGCCCTCTTCGCTCAGCAGCGCGTCGAGCAGGCTCGGGACGACGGTCATCCGGCACCGGGCCGACCTGGACACCATCTGGACCAGCTCGGCCGGGTTCTTCGCGGCGGCACTGCCGGCGAGGACGATGCGGGCGCCGTTCGACAGGGCTCCGAACAGCTCGCTCGACCCGTCGAGGAAGTTGAGCGTGCTCTTGGCGATGACGTCCTCGCCCGGAGCGTAGGGGAAGTTCGCGCTGTACCACAAGATGCGGTTGACGTAGCCGAGGTGCAGGCCGATGACGCCCTTGGGCCGCCCGGTGGACCCGGAGGTATAGACCAGGTACACCGGGTGGTGCGGGCGCAGCGGGGCGAGGCGGTCCGCGTCGGTGACCTCGCGGCCGCTGTAGCCGGCCAGCGTTCCGGCGGTGCCCGGGTCGTCCATGACGACGGTCCGCACGCCGTCGGGCACGGGGACGCCGTGCTCGGTGATCGCCACCGCGGGCCGGGCGTCGGCGTACATGAACCGCACCCGGTCGGCCGGGTAGTCGGGATCGACCGGCAGGTACGCCGCTCCTGACTTGATGATCGCCAGCAGGGCGACGACCAGGTCGGCCGTGCGGTGCAGCGCCAGGGCGACCACCTGTTCGGGGCCGGCTTCCAGGCTGATCAGGTGCCGGGCGAGCCGGCTGGACTCGGCGGCGAGCCCGGCGTAGGTGAGCTCGCGGTCGCCGCAGGCGAGGGCGACGGCGTCCGGCGTGCGCGCGGCCTGCGCGCTGAACAGCTCCGGCAAGATCCCGGCGGCGAGCGGCGAGCTGGTGTCGTTGCGGCCGGCCAGCAGGTGCCTGCGCTCGGCGGGCCCGAGCAGGTCCACCTGGCTGACGGCCAGCTCCGGGCTGGCGGCCGCGGCCCGCAGGATGCGGGCAAGGCGGACGCCGAATCCCTCGATCTGGCCGGTGCTGAAAAGGTCAGGCCGGTACTCAAGGCACAGCTCGAGCTCGTCGCCGGGGACGACCCGCAGGCTGAGCGGGTAGTGGCCGGCGTCGCGGCCGGAGACGCCGGTGACCGTGAGCCCGGCGGCCCCGGCCGGGCCGCTGCCTTCGGGATAGCTCTCGAAGACCATGGTGGTGTCTAACAGGTCGCCGGCGCTGCCCCGCAGCTGCGCCAGGCCGAGGTACTGGTAGGGGCGAAGCCGTGACTGCTCGTCCTGCAGCCGGGCGAGGAACGCCGCCAGCGGCTCGCCTGGATCAAGCCTGACTCGCACCGGCAGCGTGTTGATGAACAGCCCGACCATGGCCTCCACGCCGGGGACCTCGGCGGGCAGGCCCGCCACCGTGGCGCCGAAGACCACGTCGTCGCTGCCGGTCAGCAGCCCGAGCAGTAATGCCCACGCGCCCTGGACCACGGTGTTGATTGTCAGGTCATGGCCGCGGGCCGTCCGCGCGAGCGCCCGGGTGAGCCCGGCCGGCACGGTCGTCGTGACCCGCTCGGGAAGCACGGACCGCCGGGACCGGTCGCGCGGCGTGACGAGGGTCGGCTCGTCCAGCCCGTCCAGCGCCCGCGCCCACGCGGCCTCGGCGGCGGCCTGGTCCTGCGCCGCCACCCAGGCCAGGTAGTCCCGGTAGGGCGGCGCCGGCGGCAGCGCCGAGTCATCGCCGGCCGCCCGGTACAGCTCGATCAGGTCGCTGACGACGATCGGCAGCGACCAGCCGTCCAGCAGGATGTGGTGATAGGTCAGCACCAGCCGGAGCTCGGGAAGCCGCACCAGGGCGAACCGCATCAGCGGCGGCCGCGCCGGGTCGAGCCGTGCCCGCCGGTCGGCGTCGAGCCACCGCGCGAAGGCCGCGCCGGCGTCGTCGCTGCCGGCCAGGTCTACCTCGGCCCACGGCGCCTGCGCCCGGGCCGGGATGACCTGCACCGCGCGGGACGCGCCCGGCCGGAAGGCCGCCCGCAGGTTCGGGTGCCGCCGCAGCAGGCCGTCCGCCGCTGCCCTGAGCCGGCCGCTGTCCGCCTGGCCGGCGAGGTCAAGCACCACCTGGACCGTGTACACGTCCTGCCCGTCCGCTTCGAGCAGGGCATGGAAGAGCAGCCCTTCCTGCAGCGGAGACAGCGGCAGGATGTCCGCGATGCCAGCAGTCGCCATCGTTCGTCTACTCCAGCCATCCGGATTCGAGGTCGTCGATTTCGTCCTGGGTCAGCGGGACGAGCAGGTCGGAAGGGGTGAAGCCGCCGGAGCTCGGGGCGGCGATGCTCAGGGCGCGCAGCGCCTGGAACCAGCGCTGCGCCAGCCGCGTCACCTCGTCGCGGGTGAGCAGGCCGCCTGCCCAGCTCCAGGTGACCACCAGGTGCGGGCCGTCGGCCCGGTCCTCGGTGAGCGCGAGGACGGTGAGCGGGCGGGCAAGCGCGGCCGCAGGGCCAGGGACCGGCTCGGGCGCGACGTCCCAGCCGGTTGCCGCGCGCGCGGCGAACCGTCCGAGATAGTTGAAAGAAACCCGGGGGCTGGTGCCCGTCCGCAGGGCAGTGCTAGCCAGGGGGGACGACCCCCCGGACCCCCCCGCAATGCTGCCCAGGGGGGACGACCCCCCGGACCCCCCCGCAATGCTGCCCAGGGGGGACGACCCCCCGGACCCCCCCGCAGTGGCGCCGGCTCGCAGGTAGCGCAGCAGGCCGTAGCCGATGCCGTCGCGGGGCACGGCGCGGAGCTGTTCCTTGACCCGCTTGATCACCTGCCCGGCGGCCTGGCCTCCCGCGAAGAAGTCAGCCGGGTCGAACGGTCCCGGGTCCAGCCGCACCGGGTACAAGCTGGTGAACCAGCCGACCGTCTGGGACAGGTCAGCCCCGCCGAACAGTTCCTCAGCCCGGCCGTGCGCCTCCACGTCCACGAGGACGGACGCGGCGGCCGGGCCGGCCGGGCGGCGCCAGTCGCTGATGGCGGCGGCCAGGGCGGCGAGCAGGACGTCGTTGACGCCGGCGTGGAACGCGGCGGGCACGGAGGTCAGCAGCGGCAGCGTCGGCCCGGGCGGCAGCGTCAGCGTCAGCGACTCCGGGCTCGCGGCGGTGGCGCTGGCCGGATCGATGCCGGCGAGCAGGTCGCCGCCGCGCAGCGTGTCCTGCCACCAGGGCAGCTCGGCCAGCAGCTCCGGGCTCTGCGCGTAGCCGGCCAGCCGCTCCGCCCACCAGCGGAACGACGATCCGGCCCGCGGCAGCGTGCCGTCGCGGCCCGCGGCGATGGCACCGGCCGCCGCGGCCAGGTCGGCCAGCAGGATGCGCCACGACACCCCGTCCACGGCCAGGTGATGGATGACCAGCAGCAGCCGGCCGGGCTCGCCGGCGCCGCCGTCGAACCAGACCGCCTGCGCCATCACCCCCGCGCCGGGGTGGAGCCGCCCGGCCGCCGCCGCGTGCTCCCCGGCCACCAGCCCGTCCAGGCCGGCCAGCCCGAGGGCCGGCACCCGCCGGCAGAGGCCGGCCGCGCTCGCCGTGCCGGGCGGCGGCACGGCAAGGTGCCAGCCTGATGCCGGGCCGGCCTGGTCGAGCCGGGCGCGCAGCATGCCGTGCCGGTCGAGCACGGCCTGCACGGCGCCGAGCAGGTGATCCCAGGTCAGCCCGGGCGGCGTCTGCGCGAGCATCGACTGGATCGCCTGGCCGGGCCCGCCGCTGGCGAGCATCCACGCCATGATCGGGGTCAGCGGCACCCGCCCGGTCTCCGCGTTCCCGGGCTCGCCGGCGGCCGGGCCGGCATCAGCGGCCAGTTCCGCCACCCCGGCCAGCCTCGCGACGGTCTTGTGCGTGAATACCTGCTGCGCCGTGATCAGCACCCCGGCCTTGCGTGCCCTGGCCACCAGCTGAATCGACACGATGCTGTCACCGCCGAGGTCGAAGAACCCGTCGTCGGCGCTGACCGACGCAAGCCCGAGTACCTCGGCGAACAGGCCGCAGAGGATCTCCTCCGCCCGGGTGCGCGGGCCCGGCCCCCGGGCGCCAGGCCCGCGTCAGGAGCGGGCAGGGCCGCCCGGTCCAGGGCGGCCCGGTCGACCTTGCCGTTCACGGTCAGCGGCAGCTCGCCGAGCACCACGATCGCCGCGGGCACCAGGTACTCGGGCAGCAGGCCGGCCAGCTGGGCGCGCAGCGCGGCCGGGTCGGCCGCCCGGCCGGCGGCCGCGGTGACGTAGGCCACGAGCCTTCTGGCGCCTGGCTGGTCCTCGCGAGCCACCACGACCGCGTGGCCGACGCCGGCCAGGCCCGCCAGCGCGGCCTCGACCTCGCCGGGCTCGACCCGGAAACCCCGGATCTTGACCTGGTCGTCGGCCCGGCCCAGGTACTCGAGGTTGCCGTCGCGCCGCCACCTGGCCAGGTCCCCGGTCCGGTACATCCGCTCGCCGGTGCCCAGGCCGCCGCTGCCGGTGAACGGGCAGGCCACGAACCGTTCCGCGGTGAGCGCGGCCCGCCCGAGGTAGCCGCGCGCCAGCCCGGCGCCGGCGACGTACAGCTCGCCGCTCACCCCGGGCGGCACCGGGGTGAGCCACTGGTCGAGCACGAACGCCCGGGCGTTCGCGATCGGCGTGCCGATCGGCGTCTCCGGGCCGCGGTCGCCGGCGGCGGCCCGGTAGGCGATGCAGCCGACCGTGCACTCGGTCGGCCCGTACTCGTTGCGGACCTCGGCGCCGGCGGCGGTCCAGGCCGCGGTCAGCGCGGCGGGCAGCGCCTCGCCCCCGACGACCAGCGCCAGGCGGGCGGGCCGCCGCCCGGCCGGCGCCGGGATGCCGCGCAGGTGCGATGGGGTGACCTTCAGCGGGGCAACTGGTCCTGCCGCCGTCGCGGTGAGCTCGGCCAGCGCCTCCAAGGTGGCGGTGCCACCGATCACGCTGACTTCGCCGCCGGCCAGCAGCGCGGGGAAGACGCTGGTGACGGTGAGGTCAAAGGAGACAGGCGAATGGACAGGTGAAAGGGCGCCGGCGGTCAGCTCGTACGTGTCGCGGGCCCAGGTGCAGTAGTTCGCCAGGGCGCCATGGGAGATGATGACGCCCTTGGGCACGCCGGTCGAGCCTGAGGTGTAGATGACGTAAGCCGGGTGATGCGCCGAGACGGCGGGCGTGGCGGCCGGGCCGTCCGGCGGCGCGCCGGCGAGGGCGCCGGCCCTGATGACCGGAACGCCGGCGGCGGGCAGGTCGTCGCTGGCGGTGATCACGCAGGCGGGCCTCGCGTCAGCGAGCATGAACGTGATGCGCTCGGCCGGGTAGCCGGGGTCGACGGGCAGGTACGCGGCCCCGGTCTTGAGCACGGCGAGCAGCGTCGTGACCAGCAGCTCGCTGCGGGGCATGGCGACGGCCACGAGCCGCTCGGGGCCGGCGCCGAGGCCGGTCAGGTGCCTGGCGAGCCTGCTGGCGGCGTCCTCGAGCTGGGCGTAGCTGAGCCGCCGGCCCGCGCAGCTGACGGCGACGGCATCGGGGGTGCGGGCGGCCTGCGCGGCGACCAGGTCGGGCACGGTCGCGGCGGGCGGCGGCGCGGCGGTGTCGTTCCAGCCGGCCAGGAGCTGGTGCCGCTCCCCCGGCTCGAGCACGTCGATCTCGCTCAGCCGCAGGTCCGGGTCGGCTCCGGCCGCCTCGAGCACGCGGACCAGGCGGCCGGCCAGCTCGGCGGCGGTGCGCTCGTCGAACAGGTCGCGGGAGTACTCGAGCTCACCGTCGATCCCGGCGGGCCGGGCGGCGAAGGTGAAGGACAGGTCGAATTTCGCCGACCTGGTCGTGACCGGCAGATCGGTGACGGTGACTGCCTCGCCGAGCGAGAGGCCGGACTGCGACAGGTTCTGGAATGCCAGCATCACCTGGAACAGCGGGTGCCTGGACAGCGACCTGGCCGGGTTCAGCATCTCGACCAGCCGCTCGAACGGGAGGTCCTGATGGGCGAAGGCCGCCAGGTCGGCTTCCCTGATGTGGCCGAGCAGCTGCCCGAAGGCCGGATCACCGGATACGTCCGTGCGCAGCACGAGGGTGTTGACGAAGAACCCGACCAGGTCATCGAGCGCGTCGTCGGTGCGCCCGGCGACCGTGGCGCCGATCGGGATGTCCTCGCCGCACCCCAGCCGGCACAGCAGCACCGCCAGCGCGGCCTGCACGACCATGAACAAGGTCACCCGGTAACGGCGGGCCACCGCGGCCAGCTCGCCGGCCGGGATCGTGAACGGGACGATGCCGCCCTGGTAGCTCGGCGCCGCCGGCCGGCCGGTCGGCCGGCACGGCCAGTTCCTCCGGCAGGCCCGCCAGCGCCCGCCGCCAGAACCCCGCCTGCCGGGCCAGCTCACTGCCCGGATCATCCTCATCACCCAGCAGCTCCCGCTGCCACAACGCGTAATCCGCGTACCGCACCGGCAACGCCGGCCACTCAGGCGAACCCCCCGCCAGCCGCGCCCGGTAAGCAACCCCCAGATCCCGCAGCAACGGCCCCGCCGACCAGCCATCACTGGCAATGTGATGCGTCAGCACCACCAGCACCTGCTCACCCGGAGCCGACCTGACCAGCACCGCCCGGAACGGCGGCTCGCCCGCCAGGTCAAACGGCCGCGCCGCCGCGGCCGTCACCACCGCCTCTGCCCCGCCGGCCCGGCCTCCGCCACCTCGAGCACCGGCACCGCGCCGTCGAGCACCTGCTGCCGGGGATGGCCGTCTTGGCCGGGGAACACCGTGCGGAGCGGCTCATGCCGCTGCGCCACATCGGCGAGCGCCTGCCTCAGCGCCCGGGGATCGACCGGGCCGAGAGCCGGAAGGCGAACGGGACGTTATACAGCGCCGACGGCCCCTCCAGCCGGTCCAGGAACCACAGCCGCCGCTGCGCATACGACAACGGCACCACCGCCGGACGCTCCCGCACCGCCAGCGCCAGCCGCGCCCGGCCAGCCCCCGCCACCACCCCCGCGAACTCCGCCACCGACGGAGCCTCGAACAGGTCCCGCAGCGCCACCTCAGCACCCAGCACCGCCCTGACCCGCGACACCAGCCGCGTCGCCAGCAGCGAATGACCCCCAAGATCAAAGAAACCCTCATCAACCCCGACCGACGCCACCCCCAGCACCTCGGCGAACAACCCGCACAAGATCTCCTCCGCCGCCGACCTCGGCACCCGCCCGCCCCCCGCGAACCCGCCCGGAGGCAGCGCCGCGCGGCTGAGCGCCTCCCGGTCGACCTTCCCGTTGACCGTCAGCGGGATCTCCTCCACCACCGCCACCGCCGACGGCACCAGGTAATCCGGCAGCACCGCCGCCACCCGCCGTCGCACCGTGCCGGGATCCAGGCCGGCGACGCCCCTGGCCGCCGTGACAAAGCCCGCCAGCCGCCTGTCCCCGGGATGGTCCTCCCGCACCACCACGACCGCCTGCCCGACCCCGGCCACGCCCGCCAGCACCGCCTCGACCTCGCCCGGCTCCACCCGGAACCCCCGGATCTTCACCTGATCATCGGCCCGCCCCGCGAACTCCAGATTCCCGTCCCGCCGCCACCGCGCCAGATCACCAGTCCGGTACATCCGCCCGCCAGTACCGCCAGCACCCGGCGCACCCCAGACACCGGAAAACGGGCACGCCACGAAACGCTCAGCCGTCAGCCCCGCCCGCCCCGCGTACCCCCGCGCCAGCCCCGCCCCCGCCACGTACAACTCCCCCGCCACCCCCGCGGGCACCGGCCGCAGCCACCGGTCAAGCACGAACACCTGCCGGTTGTCCAGCGGCCCGCCGATCGGGAACACCGCGCCGACGGCGGCCGGGTCGGCGGTCGCGTACCGGGTCGCGCACAAGGTGATCTCGGTCGGCCCGTACAGCTGGCGCACGACCACGCCGGGACAAGCGGCCAGCACCGCGCGCACGGCGGCGGCCGGCACGACGTCGCCGCCGGTGAGCACCTCGCGCACGCGGGCGAAGATCCCGGGGCGCTCGGCGGCGATGGCCTGGAACATCCCGGCGGTCACGTGAACCGCGCTGAGGCGGCGGCTGGTGATCAGGTCCGCGAGTTCATCGATGCCGGGCTGCCCGGGCGGGGCGACGACGACGGTACCGCCGGACAGCAGCGGCACCCACAGCTCGTAGGTCGACGCGTCGAACGCGTGCGCCGCGTGGAACAGCACGCGATCACCGTCCGGCCAGGACCGGTCGGCCGCGAGCTGGGCGACATCGCCGTGCGTGACGGCGACCCCCTTGGGCGCCCCGGTGGACCCGGACGTGTACATCACGTAGGCGAGCTGATCAGGATGCGCGGCGGGCGCTGCCCAGCCCGCCGCCGGGCGCTCCCGGTCCCCGGCCGGCGCCGCCAGCACCTGCGCGCCCGGGCACGCCGCTGCCGCCAGGCCGGCCAGGCCGGCGTCGCACACGACGACGCGGGCACCCGCATCGCCGGCCACGAACGCGATCCGCGCGGCCGGCCACCCGGGGTCGACCGGGACGTACGCCCCGCCGGCCTTGAGCACGCCGAGCAGCATGATGATCAGCCCGGCGGACCGGTCCATCGCGATCAGGACCGGTGATTCGGCCCGCACGCTGGCGGCGGCCAGCCAGCTCGCCGCCTGGTCTGACGCCGCGTCCAGCTCGGCGTAGGTGAGCTGCTGATCGCCGCAGGCGACCGCGGCGCTGTCCGGGGTGCGGGCGGCCTGAGCGGCGAAGAGCGCTGGCAGCGTCCCGTCGGGCGGGTCGGCGGCGGTGTCGTTCCAGCGGGCCAGGATCTGTTCCCGCTCGGCCGGGTCCAGGATGTCAAGCTGGCTGATCCGCGACGGCGGGTCGGCCGCGACGGCCTGGAGTACCCGGACGAGCGCCGGCCAGTTCGGCGGCGGTGCGGTGGTCGAAGAGGTCGCGGCTGTATTCGAGTTCGCCGCGGGTCCCGGTCAGGGTGAGCGACAGGTCGAACTTCGCTGGCTGGCCCCCGACGGGGACCTCGGTCGCTGCCTGATCCAGCGTCAGCTCGGCGGCGGGCGCGATGGACAGCATCACCTGGCACAGCGGGTGCCTGGACAGCGACCTGGCCGGGTTCAGCATCTCGACCAGCCGCTCGAACGGGAGATCCTGATGGGCGAAGGCCGCCAGGTCGGTGTCGCGTACCCGGGCCAGCAGGTCGGCGAAGGCCGGATCACCGGACACGTCCGTGCGCAGCACGAGGGTGTTGACGAAGAACCCGACCAGGTCATCGAGCGCGTCGTCGGTGCGCCCGGCGACCGTGGCGCCGATCGGGATGTCCTCGCCGCACCCCAGCCGGCACAGCAGCACCGCCAGCGCGGCCTGCACGACCATGAACAAGGTCACCCGGTAACGGCGGGCCACCGCGGCCAGCTCGCCGGCCGGGATCGTGAACGGGACGATGCCGCCCTGGTAGCTCGGCGCCGCCGGGCCGGTCGGCCGGCACGGCCAGTTCCTCCGGCAGGCCCGCCAGCGCCCGCCGCCAGAACCCCGCCTGCCGGGCCAGCTCACTGCCCGGATCATCCTCATCACCCAGCAGCTCCCGCTGCCACAACGCGTAATCCGCGTACCGCACCGGCAACGCCGGCCACTCAGGCGAACCCCCCGCCAGCCGCGCCCGGTAAGCAACCCCCAGATCCCGCAGCAACGGCCCCGCCGACCAGCCATCACTGGCAATGTGATGCGTCAGCACCACCAGCACCTGCTCACCCGGAGCCGACCTGACCAGCACCGCCCGGAACGGCGGCTCGCCCGCCAGGTCAAACGGCCGCGCCGCGGCGGCCGCCACCGCCTCGGCCTCACCTGCCCCGGCCCGCACTATCTCGAGCACCGGCACCGCGCCGTCGAGCACCTGCTGCCGGGCGGTGCCATCCGCTTCGGGGAATACCGTGCGCAGCGGCTCATGCCGCTGTGCCACATCAGTCAGCGCCTCGCCGAGCGCGCGAATGTCCGCCGGGCCCGCGAGCCGGAAGGCGAACGGGACGTTATACAGCGCCGACGGCCCCTCCAGCCGGTCCAGGAACCACAGCCGCCGCTGCGCATACGACAACGGCACCACCGCCGGACGCTCCCGCACCGCCAGCGCCAGCCGCGCCCGGCCAGCCCCCGCCACGACCCCGGCAAGCTCAGCAACCGACGGAGCCTCGAACAGGTCCCGCAGCGCCACCTCAGCACCCAGCACCGCCCTGACCCGCGACACCAGCCGCGTCGCCAGCAGCGAATGACCCCCAAGATCAAAGAAACCCTCATCAACCCCGACCGACGCCACCCCCAGCACCTCGGCGAACAACCCGCACAAGATCTCCTCCGCCGCCGACCTCGGCGCCCGCCCGCCCCCCGCGAACTCAGGAACAGGCAGCGCGGCCAGCGCAGCACGATCGACCTTCCCGTTCACCGTCAGCGGGATCTCCTCCACCACCGCCACCGCCGACGGCACCAGGTAATCCGGCAGCACCGCCGCCACCCGCCGCCGCACCAGGCCGGGATCCAGCCCCGCCACCCCCCTGGCCGCCGTCACAAAGCCAGCCAGCCGCCTGTCCCCGGCCCGGTCCTCCCTGACGACCACGGCTGCCTGAGCCACCCCGGCCACGCCCGCCAGCGCCGCCTCCGCCTCACCCGGCTCCACCCGGAACCCCCGGATCTTCACCTGATCATCGGCCCGCCCCGCGAACTCCAGATTCCCGTCCCGCCGCCACCGCGCCAGATCACCAGTCCGGTACATCCGCCCGCCCGCCGCACCGCCAGCACCGGGAAACGGGCACGCCACGAAACGCTCAGCCGTCAGCCCCGCCCGCCCCGCGTACCCCCGCGCCAGCCCCGCACCCGCCACGTACAACTCCCCCGCCACCCCCGCCGGCACCGGCCGCAGCCACCGGTCAAGCACGAACACCCGGGAGTTGTCCTGCGGCCGGCCGATGGGCACGGGATCACCGACGGTGCCAGGCACGGGGTAGGACGACGCGAGCACGGTCGTTCTCAGTCGGCCCGTAGCCGTTCATGACCCTGGTCTGCGGGCACGCCGCGATGATCCGGCGGCAGGCGGCTGGCGAGCAGGCTTCCCCGCCGGTCCACACCTCGGCGACCGGGCTGAGCACCTCGGGCTGCTCGGCGAGCAGCTCGAGCAGCTTGGGCGTGACGAACACGCAGGTTACCTGCGCGAACTGGGCGGCGAGCTCGTCGATCCCGGCCTGTCCCGGCGGGGCTGCGACCACGGTGCCGCCGGACAGCAGCGGCACCCACAGCTCGTAGGTCGACGCGTCGAACACGTGCGCGGAGCGGAACAGCACCCGCCGCCGGGCGCCATCGCCCCAGCACCGGTCCGCGGCCAGCGCGGTGACATCCCCGTGCGTCACCGCGACTCCCTTGGGCACCCCGGATGACCCCGACGTGTACATCACGTAGGCGAGCTGATCCGGATGGACTGTGCCTGCCGCCCAACTCGCCTCCGGCGCCCCGGCCGGTGCGACGAGCACCTGTGCTTCAGGGCACGCCTTCCCCGCCAGGCCGGCCAGTTCCTGGTCGCAGACGACGAGGCGGGCACCGGCATCACGGGCAATGAAGCCGATCCGTGACTCGGGCCACCCGGCGTCGGCAGGCACGAACACCCCGCCGGCCTTGGCCACGCCGAGCAGCACCGCGACCAGCTCAGCCGACCGTTCCATGAGCACGAGCACCGGCGACTCGGCGGCCACCCCGGCGGCAGCCAGCGACTCCGCGACCTGATCGGAAATCGCATCTAGTTCCGCATAAGTGAACTGCTGCCCTGCTCCTGTCAGCGCCGCGGAATCGGGGAACCGCCTGGCCATCTCCCCGAACCGGCCTGGCAGCGTCTGCGCCGCCGTCTCGACCGCGGTGTCATTCCAGCCCCGCACGATCCGGTCTCGCTCGGCCGGCTCCAGCACGTCCACGTCGCTGACCCGCACCCGCGGATCGGCCGCTACCGCCTCGAGTACCCGCGCCAGCCGCCCGGCCAGTTCCTCCATGTCGGCCGCGGTGAAGAGGTCAGCGGCGTAGACAAGCCGGCAGCCAAGGCCGGCTCCGTGCTCGGCGAAGACGAACGTCAGGTCGAATTTCGCCGTGCCGGTGTCCGCGTGCTCCGGCCGGATGCCGATGCCGGGAAAGCACAGTTCCGCTCCGGCCTGGCTCTCGACCGAGAGCATGACCTGGATGAGCGGATTCCGGGCGAGCGACCTCGCCGGGTTCAGCGCCTCGACCAGCCGTTCGAAGGGGACGTCCTGGTGGGCGAACGCGGCCAGGTCGGCCTCTCGCACCCGGGCGAGCAGCTCACCGAATCCCGGGTCGCCCGAGGTATCGGTGCGCAGCACCAGCGTGTTCACGAAGAACCCGACCAGGTCGTCGAGCACCTCGTCGCCTCGTCCCGCGATCGGCGCGCCGAGCGGGATGTCCTCGCCGGCACCCAGCCGCGACAGCAGCAGCGCCAGCGCCGCCTGCACCACCATGAACAGCGTCGCGCCCTGCTCCCGGGCGACGGCCCTGAGGCCGCCGAGCAGGCCGGCGCTCAGGTCAATCGCGACCTCTCCGCTGCCCCGGGATGCCGGGCGCGGCCGGGCGAACGGCAGTTCGATCCGCCCGGGCATCCCGGCCAGGCACGCCCGCCAGTAGGCGAGCTGCCGGCCAAGCTCCGCGCCGTCGAGCAGTTCGCGCTGCCACAGCGCGTAGTCGGCGTACTGCACCGGCAGCGGCCGCCACGCGGGCTCGCCGCCGGCCAGCCTGGCCTGGTAGGCGGCCGACAGATCGCGGAGCAGCGGCCGCCGTGACCATTCATCGGTGCTGAGGTGATGGATCACGAGCACGAACGCGTACTCACGCGGCCCGAGGCCGAGGAGCCAGCCGCGAATCGGAAGTTCACAGGACAGGCTGAAAGAATGGCGGCACGCGCGGTCAATCGCGGCCTGGAGGTCGCCGCCGCTGACCGGCAGCGTTTCCAGCACCGGGTGCGGGTCGCCGGCGATGAGCTGGCGCGGCGTGCCGTCGGCCTCGGCGATGAGCGTCCGCAGGCTTTCATGCCTGGCGGCGAGGTCGGCCAGGGCCGACCGCAGCGCGGCCACGTCCAGGTCACCGCTCAGCCGCCACACGTACGGGACGTTGTACGCCGGGCTCGGCCCTTCGAGCTCGCCGACGAACCAGAGCCGGCTCTGCGCGAACGACAGCGGCAGCACCTCCGGCCTGACCGCCGGGCGCAGTGCTGGCCGGGGCGGTGCTGGCCGGGGCGGTGCTGGCCGGGATGAGAAGCCCGGCCGGCCGAGCGCGGCGGCGATCCCGGCGGCGGTCGGCGACCCGAACACGTCCCGGAGTTCCAGGTCGTGCTTGAACACCGACCTGATCCGGTTGATCAGGCGGATCGCGGTCAGCGACTGACCGCCCAGGTCGAAGAAGCTATCGTCGGCGCTGACCGGAGCGGCTGCCCCGAGCAGGTCGGCGAAGAGCCCGCACAAGATCTCCTCGGCCGACGTGCGCGGCTGGCGGCCGCCGGGTACCAGCCCGGCGTCCGGGGCGGGCAGGGCGGTCCGGTCCACCTTGCCGTTCG
Source organism: uncultured Actinomycetota bacterium (assembly GCA_963720575.1). Classification (GTDB taxonomy): domain Bacteria; phylum Actinomycetota; class Actinomycetes; order Streptosporangiales; family Streptosporangiaceae; genus Chersky-822. The sequence continues at coordinate 4,949,490 of CAVRGA010000001.1, read as the reverse complement.
GCGTCAGGGGCAGGGCGTCAAGGACGACGATGGCCGACGGCACCATGTAGTCAGGGATCACGGCGGCCAGCTCACGGCGGATCGCCTGCGGGTCAGGCGCCGCGTTCCCGGCCGCCGTCACGTACCCGACGAGCCGTCCGTCGTCCTGGCGCAGAACGGTGACGGCCTGGTCGATGCCGGGCCTGGCGGTCAGCGCGGCGTCGATCTCGCCGGGCTCGACCCGCAATCCCCGGATCTTGACCTGGTCGTCGGCGCGGCCCGCGTAGTCCAGGCTCCCGTCGCGGCGCCAGCGAGCCAGGTCCCCGGTCCGGTACATGCGCTGCCCGCACGCACCGGCGTCGCGACCGGGGAACGGGCAGGCGACGAATCGCTCCGAGGTCAGGCCGGCGCGGCCCAGGTAGCCCCTGGCCAGGCCCGCTCCCGCGATGTACAGCTCCCCGGTGACGCCGGGCGGCACCGGCCGCAGCGCGGCGTCGAGCACGAAGACCCGCGTGTTCGCGATGGGCCGGCCGATCGGGGGCGGTCCGCCGGAGTCCTCGGCGCAGGCCCACGCCGTGGAGTCGACCGAGGTCTCGGTCGGCCCGTACAGGTTGAACAGCGGCCGCCCGAACTGTGCGGCGAACCGGTCCCGCTGCCGCTGCGACAGGGCCTCGCCGCTGCAGATCACCCTGGTCAGGCTCGCGCACTGGCCCGGGCCGGCCACGTCCATGAAGACGTCGAGCATCGCGGGCACGAAGTGGATGGTGGTGACTCGCTCGGCCTCGATCAGGGCGGCGAGGTAACCGGGGTCCTGATGGCCGCCCGGCCTGGCCAGCACCAGCCGTGCCCCGTGCAGCAGCGGCCAGAAGAACTCCCACACCGACACGTCGAAGCTGAACGGGGTCTTCTGCAGCACCACGTCATCGCCGGCCAGCCCGAACTCCGCCTGCATCCACGCCAGCCGGTTCACGATGCCGGAGTGCGGGACGCACACGCCTTTCGGCCGCCCCGTCGACCCGGAGGTATAGATCACGTACGCCGGATGCGCTCCGGTGAGTCCTGTGCCGGTGAGTCCTGTGCCGGCCGGCTGGGCCGCGAACTCCGGCAGAGCGGCCAGCGCCGCCGTCACGTCCGGGCCATCGACCGCGATCGCCTCGTGACGCGCCGCCACGGCCCGCGCCAGCACGGTCCCGGCGAGCGCGGTCGTGGTGACGACGCAGGCCGGCCTCGCGTCGCCGAGCATGAACTCGATCCGCCCGGGCGGATAGTCCGGGTCGACGGGCAGGTACGCGGCACCGGCCTTGAGCACGGCGAGCAGCGTGATGATCATCAGCTCGCCGCGCGGCAGCGCGATGGCGACGAGCCGCTCGGGCCCGGCGCCTCGCGCGATGAGGTAGCGGGCCAGCCGGCTCGCCGCCGCGTCGAGCTCGGCGTAGGTCAGCTGGGTCGTCTCCGCAGGTCACCGCGATCGCGTCGGGCGTGCGCGCGGCCTGCGCGGCGAGCAGCTCCGGCAGGGTCTGCGCCGGGACCGGCGCGGCGGTGGCGTTCCAGCCGACTAGGAGCTGGTCGCGCTCGGCCGCGCTGAGCAGGTCAAGCTCGCTGACCCGCAGCCGCGGCTCGGCGGCGACCGCGCCGAGCACCCGCAGGAGCCGCGAAGCCAGCATCTCGGCGGTTGCCTCGTCGATCAGGTCGCGGGCGAACTGGACCCTGATCCTCAGCCGCTCGCCTGGGATGGCCAGCAGGTCGAGCGCGTAGTGAGTGCCATCGCTGGTGACGACGCCGCTGATCTCGAGGTCGCTGGTGCTCGTGGTGCCAAGCTCGGCCGCGGCCGGGTAGTTGCCGACGATGGCCACCGTGTCGAACAGCGCCCGCTGGCCGAGCAGCTGCTGGATGTCCCCGAGGCCGAGCCAGCTGTGCTCGGAGAGCCGCAGCTGGCTGGCCTGCAGCGCGGTCAGGACGTCAAGCACCAGGTCCTGCGCCGACCAGCGCACCCGGACCGGGATGGTGTTGGCGTAAAGGCCGACGGCCGACTCGATGCCGCTGATGTCCGGTGACCGCCCCGCGATCGTGGTGCCGAAGACCACGTCATCGCGGCCGGTCACGCTGCCGAGAACGATCCCCCAGAGCCCGAGCAGCAGCGTGCTCCCGGTCAGCTTCCGGCCGCGCGCGATCTCGTCGAGGCTGGCGGACGCCGCCAAGCCAAGCTCGACGCTGATCTCCGCGCTGCCCGCGCCGCTAGCCCCCGCGCTCGGGCCGGCGAAGGCGGCCGCGAGCGAATCCGGTTCCGCGTCGCCAAGCTCGCGGAGCCAGGCCGCTTCCGCGGCGGTCCTGTCCCTGGCCGCCAGCCAGGCTAAGTACTCGCGGTACGGGACCGGGGGCGCGAGGACGGCCGCGTCGTAGAGCGCGAAGAGCTCGCGGGCGAAGATCCCGAGCGACCAGCCGTCGAGCACGATGTGGTGGTGGGTGAAGATCACCGAATGCCGGTCCGGCGACCACCGGACCACGCCGAACCTCATGGCCGGCGGCCTGCGCAGGTCGAAGCCGTCACGCCGTTCCCGCGCGGCGAGCTGGCCGAGCCGCTCTGGCGGCTGATCGGCGAGTTCCCGCCACGGCAGGTCCGCCTGGTGCGGGATCACCTGCAGCGGCTGGCTGAGTTCCTCGTGCAGGAATCCGGCCTTCAGGTTCGGGTGGCGGCTGAGCAGTGTTTCCGCCGCCGCGCGCAGCCGGCCAGAGTCGAGCGGCCCGCTGACCGACAGCACAAGCTGCACTACGTAGGCATCGGATGCGGCACCCGCCCGCAGGTGCTCGAAGAACAAGCCGCTCTGCAAAGGCGTGAGCGGAAGAATCTCGCTGAATGAAGAGTCGCTCATCTCGCCCCCTACGTGTTGTGCAGCCGGTTCCACTGCCGCTCGAGCTCGGCGAGCTCGGCGGCCGCCAGCGGCACGACGCGGCGCGCAGGCGCGATGGCGGCCACGGCGTCCGGCCTGGTCACCGTGCTGGCGAGGTCGCCAATGGATTTCCGCTCGAGCACGTCCCTGACCGTCAGCGCGATGCCGCTCTCCCTGGCCCGCGCGGCGAGCCGCATGGCGGCGATGCTGTCTCCGCCCAGCTCGAGGAAGTTGTCGCCGACATCCACGTCGTCGACGTAGAGCAGGTCCTTGACGAGGTCGCAGATCAGCCTCTCGCGCTGGGACCTGGCTCGCGGCCTGGCCCCGGTCCGCCGGGCCGGGACCGGGATCGCGGCGAGAGCCTGGCGGTCCACCTTGCCGTTCGGCGTGAGCGGAACGCGGTCGATGACCACGAAAGCCGCCGGCACCATGAATTCGGGCAGCGTGCTGTGCGCGTGCCGGCGCAGGTCAGCGATCAGCGCCGTAGTCGCGGCGTGGTTCACCGGAGTGTTCGCCAGCGGCTTCTCCCGCCCCGGCGTGAAGGCATACCGGCGGCCGGGCCTGGAAAGCAGGACCTCCAGGCACTCACCGGCCGGCCAGGCCGGCCTGGCCTGCACGTCATAGCCGAGTTCGCTGCCCAGGCGGTACACGCTCTCGACGCTGGGGCCGGCCGGCTCGGCCGCGAGCCTGCGATCCGGCACTCCCGAGATCCGGACGGCGGCGGGGGCGCGCGCGGCCAGATAGTGCCTGACGCCGGCGAGCGCGCTGACGTCGGCGCCCCATCGCAGCACCTCCTGGCATTGCTCCGGGCGGCCCGGCGCGGTGCGCACGATCACGTCGTACCGGTAGGCGGTCAGCTCGCTGCGGTAGTCGCCCCGCTTGAGATGCAGCTCGGCCGAGGTAATGCCGGGCACCACCCGCGGCAGCCTCAGGAAGTAGTCGGGAGCGATCAGCAGCTCGTTCTCCACCGCGGCGGCCCGGGCAGCGGCAAGCCCGGCTTCGGCGTAGAAGCGGCGGGCGGTCATCAGGTTCCTGATGTCACCGAGAAAGATCGCGGCGCCCGGCCTGGCTTTGCCGAGCGCGGCCCGCAGGACGTCCTCGAGATAGGCGATGCCGGGGAAGTACTGCGCCACCGAGTTGATGATGATCGTGTCGAAGTAGCCATCGGGGACCCCGGCCAGGTCGCGGGCCTCGGCTTCGGCGATCCTGACCTTGCCGCTCAGCACGGGGTCGCCCAGCACGGGGCCGCTCAGCACCGACGCGCGCAAGCGCCTGAGAGCCGCGGGCGAGAAGTCAGTTGCCCAGTACTCATCGCAGGCCGGCGCCACCGGCCAGAGCATGAGCCCGTCGCCCGCGCCGATCTCGAGTACGCGGCTCGGCCGCAGCGCTAAGACTCGCTGCGCGGCTCGCCGCTGCCAGTCAAGCATCGCGTCACGCGGCAGGCTGGCTCCGGTCGAGCTCACCCAGCCGGCGAAGTCATCGTCAGGGCGGGCGGCCTCCGTGCCCGCGCGCCCGTACAGGTCGTCGTAGACCTCCCGCCAGGCCCGGACCTGCTCTCCCGCCTGGTCGCCCATCCGGGCGACGACATAGGAGACGAGGCGATCGCCGCCTGAGCTCAGGGTAAGGGCCTGGCTGACCCGCGGGTGACTGGCGAGCACCGCGTCGATCTCGCCGGGCTCGATCCGGTAACCGCGGATCTTGACCTGGTCGTCGGCGCGCCCGGCGAAGGCAAGGCTCCCGTCCGGCAGCCAGCGCGCCAGGTCACCGGTCCGGTACATCCGCGCGCCCGTGCCGGGAACACCCGTGCCGCAAACACCCGTGCCGCAAACACCCGTGCCGCAAACACCGGGGAACGGGCAGGCCACGAACCGCTCCGAGGTCAGGCCCGCGCGGCGCAGGTAGCCCCTGGCCAGGCCAGCCCCGGCGATGTACAGCTCCCCGGTCGCCCCGGGCGGCACCGGCCTCAGCGCGGCGTCGAGCACGAACACCTCGGTGTTGGCGATCGGCCGGCCGATGGGCGGCTCGCCGTCGCACTCACCGGCACACGCCCAGGCCGTCGAGTCCACCGAGGTCTCGGTCGGCCCGTACAGGTTGAACAGCGGCCGCCCGAACCTCGCCGCGAACCGGTCCCGCTGCCGCCGGGTCAGCGCCTCGCCGCTGCAGATCACCCTCGCCAGGCTCGCGCACCGGGCCGGGTCGGCCGCGTCCATGAACGCGTCGAGCATCGCGGGCACGAAGTGGATCGTCGTGATCCGCTCCGCCGCGATCAGCCTGGCCAGGTAGTCCGGGTCCTGATGCCCGCCCGGCCTGGCGAGCACGAGCCGCGCCCCGGTCAGCAGCGGCCAGAAGAACTCCCAGACCGACACGTCGAAGCTGAACGAGGTCTTCTGCAGTACCACGTCACCGCCGGTCAGCCCGAACTCCGCCTGCATCCACGCCAGCCGGTTCACGATCCCCGCGTGCGGGACGCACACTCCTTTCGGCCGGCCCGTCGACCCCGACGTGTACATCACGTACGCCGGATGCGACATCGACAGGGCGCACGTGCGCTCGCTGTCGGTCACGTCCCCGGCGGCGGGCTCCCCGGCCGCCTCGGCCGCCGATGTCACCACGCAGACCGGAGCCGCGTCGGCCAGCATGAACGCCACCCGCTCGGCCGGGTAGCCCGGGTCGACCGGCAGGTACGCCGCCCCTGACTTCAGCACGGCCAGCAGCGCCACGACCAGGTCGGCCGACCTCGGCAGCCGCACCCCGACGATCCGCTCGGGTCCGGCTCCCCGCCGCACGAGCACCCGGGCCAGCCGGTTCGCCGCCAGGTTCAGCTCGGCATAGGTGAGCCGCCGCTCCCCGAACACGACTGCCACCTCGTCAGGCGACCGCTTGACCTGCGCCTCGAACAGCGCCGGCAAGGGTTCATCCATGGACGACCCCGTGTCTTTCACTACGGAACGATGTGTTCCGTCACAACTCGACCATAAGCGCGGCTTCGCTCACCTGTAAAGATGGTGTGACACGTTTTGCCAAGATCGCGGTGAGTCGGCCCGATTTGTGATGCGCGAGAGCCTCAGGACGCGGCGTTCTCTTCCATGAACTTGATCAGGCTCTTGGGCCGCATGTCGGTCCAGTTCTCCTCGACATACGCCAGGCAGCTGGCCCGGGAGTCGTCGTCATGCACGACTACCCAGCCGTCAGGGACGGCTATGGCCGCCGGCCAGAGCGAGTGCTGGCCTTCGTCGTTGACCAGGACCCGGAAGACGCCATCCTCATCATCGAAGGGGTTGGTTGCCATCGTCATTCCCTCCTACGATGCGACAAGATGCGCTAAATAGGTACATTACCATAAGCGATACGCGCCATAAAGCCAACGGACACCATATGCCAGCGACTCGGACGGGGCTAGCGGACTTTTGGGAGCGCTGCGACACCGCGATTTCCGGCTGCTATTCGCCGGGCAGGCCATTTCGTCGTTCGGCGACACGCTCGTTCCCGTCGCGCTCGCGTTCGCCGTGCTTGACCTCACCGGCTCGGCCACCGATCTCGGGTTCGTCCTCGGCGCCAGCGCGGTCGCCGTGGTGTTGTTCATGCTGATCGGCGGCCTGGTCGCGGACCGCGTGCCCCGCCGCTCGCTGATGGTGGCCGCCGACGCGCTGCGGTGCGCGGCCCAGCTCGCGCTCGGCATCGTCCTCGTCGCCGGCCGGCTGGCCGTAGTCACGATCGCCGCGCTGAGCGCCGTGACCGGCATCGCCACGGCCCTCTTCGAGCCGGCCGCCGCGGGCCTGACCCCGGCCGTGGTCCCGCCCGGTGACCTGCAGCAGGCCAACGCCCTGCAGCAGACCGCCGCAGCCGGCGCGGGCGTCGCCGGGCCGGCCGCCGCCGGCCTGCTCGTGGTGACGGCCGGGCCTGGCTGGGCGATCGTCGCTGACTCGGTCACCTTCGCCGCCAGCGTCGCCCTTCTCGCCCTGATGCGCCCCGGCGAGGTGCCCAGGCAGGACCGCCAGCGCTGGCTCGACGACCTGCGCGAGGGCTGGCAGGACTTCCGCGGCCGCACCTGGTTCTGGACGGTCGTCGCCGGGTTCTCCGCCGCCAACCTGCTCTTCTCCGGCTATCTCGTGCTCGGCCCGCTGGCCAGCAGGCGCTACTACGACGGCGCGCCGGCCTGGGCGGCGATCGCGACCGCCATGGCGATCGGCTCCGTGCTCGGCGGCCTCCTCGCGATCCGGCTCAGGCCCCGCTATCCGCTTCGCCTCGCCCTGCCGGTGAACGCCGTGATCGGCCTCGCCCCGGTCACGATCGCGCTGCGAGCGCCGGTCCCGGTCGCCGCCGCCGTCACGGCGCTCGCTGGAGCGGGCGTCACCGTTTTCGCCAGCCTCTGGCAGACCAGCGTGCAGCGCAACATCCCGGAAGACCGCCTCTCGCGCGCGAGCTCCTACGACTACCTGGGCTCGCTGCTGGCCGCGCCTGCGGGCCTCGCCATCGCCGGTCCCGCCGCGGCCGCGCTCGGGCTCCGGCCGGTGCTGCTAGCCAGCGGCGTCCTGCTCGCGCTGGTCATGATCGGCCTGCTGCTCGTCCCGGCCGTGCGCAACCTCGCCGGGCCCGCCAGCGAGGCCGTCGACCAGGTTGATGCGTAGGCCCTCGCCCCGGCTTATCGCGGCGGCCTCGACGGCGCCAAGCAGCGCCACGTCGAGAATGGCCAGGCCGAACGGGTTGGAGACGACGTGCCCGGTCACGGGCCGGACGGCCTCGACCTCGCCGTCGATGACCTGGCCCAGGCTGCCGGTCACCCGCGGCCGCTGGCCGGAGCCCGACCGGCCGATCGCGCCGTCGGCGATCAGCCGCCCGAGCACCCGCCTCGGGTTCGCGGCGACCATTTCCTCGTCGTCGACGAAGATCGCCGACGCGCTCGCGAACGTCTCGGGCAGCACGTCATCGAGCGACACGTGCGCGATGAACGCCGGCCCGGCGAACCACGACGGCGGGATGTAGGGCGCCGGCGACACGGTCACGGTCACGAGGATGCCCGAGCGCGCCACGCACGGCTCGGGCTCGCCGACCGGCTCGACCCGCAGGCTCGGGATCGCGTGCCCGGCCCATTGCGCCAGGCCGGCCGCCCGCTCCGGTATGAGGTCATGCACGTAGGCCGTGCGCAGGCTCGGCAGGTGAGCGGCGAGTACCCGCAGGTGCATGCGCGCGAGCGCGCCGCAGCCGAGCACCGACACCGACTCAGGTTCGGCCGGCCCGAGATGCCGCAGCGAGACGGCGGTGTAGCCGGCCGTGCGCAGCGCGCTGAGCAGGCCAGCCTCGGCCATCAGCCTGGGCCGCGCGGTCTCCGGGTCATACAGGAAGGCCATCCCGCCGGCCCGGTCGAGCCCGAGTTCCGGATTGCTGACCGCGGCGTTGATGACCTTCAGGCCGAACAGGTCACGGCCCGGCTCGTGCACCGCCCCCAGCATCGCGACCGACCTCGAGTACGCGCCGCGTGAGTTCGTCCACGTCATGTAGCCCTCGTCGGGCAGTTCCGTCTGCCGCCTGTGGTGCGCGCGCAGGCAGTTCTCCACTACGGCGAGCACGTCGACGTCGGCCAGGCAGCGTTCCACTGCGGGGCGGTCGAGTACCAGGATGTCATCAGCTGCTGCCATGCCATATTTCTAGAAGAAAATGGAGTGTTACGCGAACTTGGACCGGCCGATGACGACAGTCCGGAGCGTGCGCTGGCGATGCGGTGACTGCGGCCTGGGCCACGATCCGGCCGGCGTTACCTATACGTGCCCGGCCTGCGACGGGCTGCTCGACGGCGAGTACGACTACGCGAGCCTGATCGCCGGATCGGGCCGCGCCGGCTCGGGCGCGCCCGGGATCGACCCCGGGCTGCCCGGCATGTGGCGCTACAGCCCGGTGCTCCCCGCCCGCCAGCCCGCCGACGGAGCGCCGGCGGGCCAGACCCCGCTGATCCCGAGCGCGCGCCTGGCCCGTGCGGCCGGCGTCCGCCGGGTCTGGGTGAAGGACGAGGGCCGCAATCCCAGCGGGTCGCTCAAGGACCGCGCGAGCTCGCTCGTGGTCGCGCACGCGCTGGCGGCGGGCATGTCCAGCATCTGCACGGCGTCGTCAGGAAACGCCGGGGTCGCGCTGGCCGCCGCCGCCGCGCCAACTCCGCTGGAGGTGACGGTGTTCGTCCCGCCGCGCACGCCGGCGGCGAAACTGGCTCAGCTGTGGGCCTACGGCGCCCGCGTCGTCCGGGCCGACGGCGGCTACGAGCAGGCGGTGAGGGCGAGCCGGCTCGCGGCCGAGCTGCACGGCTGGTACTGCCGGAACACCGCGTTCAACCCGTTCACGACTCAAGGCAAGAAAACCGTCGCGCTTGAAATAATCGAGCAGCTTGGCCTCCGCTCTCCGGACGCGATCATCGTCCCGGCCGGTGACGGGAACATCCTCGCCGGTGTCTATCGCGGCCTCGCTGACGCGATGGCGCTGGGCTGGACGGACCGGATGCCCCGGCTGATCGCCGTCCAGTCCAGCGCCGCCAACCCCATCGAGCGCGCGTGGGCGCGCGGGGAGCCGGCCGTGGTCCCGATGCAAGCTTCCAGCCGGGCCGACAGCATCAGCGTCGGCTCGCCGGCCGACGGGGCGCGGGCGCTGCGGGCGCTGGCGAGCACGGGCGGCGCCGCGTTCGCGGTGAACGACGCGGACCTGGGCCAGGCGATCCGCGACCTGGCCTCGGCGGCCGGCGTGTTCGCCGAGCCCGCCGCCGCCGCGGCGATGCTCGGCCTGCGGGCCGCGGTCGCGGCCGGCGCGCTTGGCGCGGCCGACGAGGTCGTGCTGATCAGCACGGGCAGCGGGCTCAAGGACACGAGTGCGGCCGCCGGCGCGGCCCGCCCCGCGGAAGTGATCGAGGCCGGGCTCGATGACGCCCGGCTGGCGGACGCGATCCGGGCTGTCGGTGCCAGTGCCTAGACTCCCGGCCATGACAGACTTCCCGGCGCTGGCAGATTTCCCGGCCCTGACGGGCTACCCGGCCCTGGCGCAGCAGTTCCGCGTCGATCAGCAGGGGCGCCCGGATCCGCCGTTCGCCGCCGATGAGACGGTGACGCTGCTGGGGTTCCTGGAGTTCCAGCGGGCAACCTTCGCGTGGAAGACCGGCGGCCTGGACGCGGCCGGGCTGACCACGAAGGTCGCCGCCTCGTCGATGACGCTTGGCGGGATGTTCAAGCACCTGAGCTACGTCGAGGACTGGTGGTTCTCCGGGTGCCTGCACGACCGGGACCCGGCGCCAGACCTGCGCAGGGACGAACTGGACGCTGACCGCGACTGGGACTGGGAGTCGGCCGCCGCCGACTCGCCGGAGCGGCTCCGTTCGCTGTGGCAGCGGACGGTGGCCCGGTCTCGCTCGGCCGTCGCGGAGGCGCTGGCCGGCGGCGACCTCGGCCAGCTGTCGAAGTACGCCTTCAAGGACGGCAGCTCGCCGAGCCTGCGCTGGATCGTGGTCCACATGATCGAGGAGTACTCGCGGCACAACGGCCACGCCGACCTGATCCGGGAGGCTATCGACGGCTCGACCGGGGAGTAAATGTCCGTATCGTGGGTGCTGACCAGCTATCCGGAGCGGAGGCGGCGTTGGCTCCCGAGATCAACCTCATCGATGCCGACAGCTATCAGGCCGGCGGGCCGCCGTACGATCAGTTCGCCTGGCTGCGCGAGCACGCTCCCGTGTTCTGGCACGCCGACGGAGGCAGGCCGCAGTGGCCGGGATTCTGGGCGGTTACCAGGCACCAGGAGATCGCCCGCATCTCCCGTCACCCTGAGCTGTTCTCATCCGCCCGGCGGCTCGTCACCTTCAACGAGGTGCCGGACGGGGCCGTAGCGGCGCAGCGCCTGATGATGCTCAACATGGACCCGCCGCAGCACACCAGGCAGCGCGCGTTCGTCAACCGCGGGTTCACGCCCCGGATGATCGGCAGGCTCGAGGAGCACATCGCCTCGATCTGCCACTCGCTGCTCGACGAGGTCCCGGCCGGGACAGCGGACTTCGTCGCCCAGATCGCGGCGCCGCTGCCGCTTCAGGTGATCTGTGAGCTGGTCGGAGCGCCGCTGGAGGACCGGGACCGGATCTACGAACTGTCGAACCACCTGGTCGGTGCCGACGACCCTGAGTTCCAGGGTCCCGACGGCGAGCGCCTGCAGCACGCCGCCGCCACCGAGATTTACAGCTACGCCCACGAACTGGCCGAGCAGCGCCGGGCGCGGCCGGCCGATGACATTGTCACGCAGCTGCTCCAGCCGGACGACAGCGGCGAGGTGCTGACGAGCCACGAGTTCGACGTGTTCTTCCTGATGCTCACGGTAGCCGGGAACGAGACGACCAGGAACGCCGCCTCCGGCGGCATGCTGGCCTTCTTCGAGCACCCCGAGCAATGGCGCCGGCTCGTGGGCGATCCCCGCCTGATCCCGGCCGCGGCGGAGGAGATGGTGCGCTGGGCGAGCCCGGTGAACATGTTCCGCCGCACCGCCACCCAGGATCTGGAGCTGGCCGGCCAGCGGATCGCCGAAGGCGACAAGGTGGTCGTCTTCTATCCGTCGGCGAACCGGGACGCTGGCGTCTTTCCTTCGGCGGATAGCTTCGATATCGGGCGCGACCCGAACCCGCATGTCGGCTATGGCGGTGGCGGGCCGCATTTCTGCCTGGGCCGCCATCTGGCCGCGCTCGAACTGCGGGTGCTGCTGCGCGCGCTGATTGAGCGAATGCCCGACATCACGCTCGATGGCAACGTCAGCCGGCTGAGATCCAACTTCATCAACGGGATCAAGCACCTGCCGGTCCGGGTCACGGCTTGAGCTTGTCGCGGGGCAAGGTTCTACGGTGATCGGCATGGAGCAGGACGACGAGTTGCTGACCGTCGGTCAGCTGGCCGGGCGCAGCGGGCTGACGCCTAAAGCGCTGCGGCACTATGACCAGGTCAAGCTGCTGTGCCCGGTAGTTGTCGACCGCGCGACCGGGTACCGCCTTTACCACCACAATCAGATCGCGGAGGCGCGGCTCGTGCAGTTGCTGCGCTCTCTTGACCTGCCGCTCGATCAGGTGCGGGTCGCCCTCACCGCATGGAAGGACGACGACTCCGGTCTGGTCAGGGACGTGATCAGCCGGCACCGCGGCCGCCTGGACGCCCGCGTCACCAGGCTGCGCGGCGCGCTGCACAGAATCGACCATCTACTTGCCGAAGGACTGGACATGACAGACACCGCGACCCCGACCCCGAAGAGCCCGCCAGGCACCGGCAGCGTCTCCGATGCCCAGTTGCTGGCTAAGCAGCTGTTCAACGACGCATGGCGCCTTATGGAGCTGGAAGAGCGAACCAGGGATCAAGACGATGAGATGCTTCACATCGCGCACGCGTCCCGCTATCACTGGAGCCAGGTCCCTACTGCCACTCCCGCGAACATGTCCCGCGGCGAGGGGATGTGCTCGCGTGTCTACAGCGTGCTCGGCCTGCCCGCAGGCCCTGCACCACGCCCACCGGATGCTGCAGATCTGCCAGGAGAACGGCATCGGCGACTGGGACCTCGCCTTCGCTTACGAAGCGCTCGCCCGGGCCTACGCGGTCGCCGGCGACGCCGAGCAGGCGAGGGAATACACCGACCAGGCACTTGCCGCTGCGGAGGACATAGTCGAGGACGGCGAGCGAGAGATCGTCCTAGCCGACCTGGAGACAATCCCGGGCCAGCCGAGGTACTGGTAACCCGCCCGCGCACGTGCCTGAGCCTGGCTGGTTTGTCGGCGGCGGGTGCTTGGCTGTACCTGTCTCGGATTCTCGGGTGAGAGGTAAGTGCCGTGTCTGACGTGAAAGAGGAGCTGCACCGCAAGCTCCAGGCCAGCCGAGCCGCGCTGCTGTCCAAGCTCGACGGCCTGAGCGAATATGATCTTCGCCGCCCGATGACGCCGACCGGCACGAACCTGCTCGGCCTGGTGAAGCACCTGGCCGGAGTCGAGTACGGAAACCTGGGCGAATCGTTCGGCCGCCCGGCTCCGGAGAGCATCTCATGGATCGAGGATGGCTCGATCTGGCAGGCCGCCGACATGTGGGCCAAGCCCGATGAGTCCAGTGAGTACATCATCGGCTTGTACCGCCGCGCCTGCGCCCATGCCGACGGCGTCATAGCCGCGCTCGGGCTGGACGCACCTGGCTCGGTGGCGCACTGGCCCGAGGACCGGCGGGACACGACCCTGGGCGTCCTGCTCATCCGGACGCTCGCTGAAACGGCCCAGCACGCCGGCCACGCGGACATCGTCCGGGAACTCATTGACGGGACGGGCGGCCCGGACCAGGACGCCATCGACGAGGCTACGTGGCGGGACTACATTGCCCAGGTTCAAGCCGCGGCCAACGCGTTCGTCGCCACCGGCGAGGCACAACCACAGTAGGTTTCCGTCGGCCTGGGCCTTGGCCTGGCCAACCGTGCTATCGGCATCTCTGGTTACGGATCGGCGCGATGCGTCAGGATAAAGGGCGTGATAGATCAACGGCCCCATCCTCGACCTCGGTGCCGGAGCGGGCCGGGCAAGCCTGTACTTGCAGGAGCGGGGATTCCAGGTCACAGCTCTCGATGCCTCGCCCGGTGCGGTCGAGGTGTGCCGCCGGCGTGGTGTGGTCGATGTGCGGCCTGGTGATGTCAATGATCCGCCTGCTGACCGGGCCTGGGCGGGTGTGCTGCTGCTATGCGGCAACCTCGGCCTGGGCGGCTCCTGGGAAGGCAGCCGGCGCTTGCTGACCCGCCTGGCCAGGCTGGCCGCGCCTGGCGCGGTCCTCATCGGCGATTCGGTGACTCCGGATGGCCCGCCGCGCGTGGTCCTGCGCATCCGCTACCGGGATCTGGTCACGCCGTGGTGGCCGCAATACAACATCCCGGCGGGCCAGATGACAGCCCTGGTCGATGGCACCGGCTGGCGGATGGACAGGCACCTGGAGGTCGGAGACGATCATGCTGTTCTATTGCGGCGTGAGTAACTAGCAGCCGCCGGCTACGCGGCGGTCGCTGGCGGCGGGCTGTGACTCCGGTAAACGCGGCTGCCGTCCGGGCTCCTCATCGTGGTGGTGCCGTCGGGTTGAGTTGATAGTCCAGCCCCACTGGTGCCCGCCGACCGCGCGGCCACCTGCACCGACGCCGCCCCCACCAAACCGCGCAGGCCGACCCCGCTCAGGCCGCCGTGGGCGGGCTGTGGCTGTGCAGGACCCTGGTGCCGTCGGGGCTTCGGGCGGTGGTGGTCCCGTCGGGGTTGAGGGTGATTGTCCAATTCCATTGGTGCACCATAATAAGGTGATGGAATGTGCACAAAAGTAGCAAATTAGACAATTTAGTGGCGCCGCCCAGCCGACGCGGCACCAGATGATGCACCTGACAGCCGCCGGCGGCTGCAGGCACCCGGGCGCCGCGCAATGCCGGTCCCGCACGATCACGGCCCGCCGCAAATGCGGCGGGATCGTGTCCGTCGCCGTGCCCACATCCAGCGGCAGGCTCACCGACCCGGCCGGCGGCGCCAGCCTCCCTGTCCGCAAGTACGACGCAAGCCCATGCGGCCCGGACAGCAGCGCCACGGCGTTCTCCACGATCAGGTCCCGCACCTGGCGCCGCACCCGGTCCCTGGCCACCGCCCCGAACCCGGACCCGGACCCGCACGACGGGCAACGGCCATCACCCTGGACACCGTCGTTCCCGGGGCCGCCGTCGTTCCCAGCCCGGGCAAGCGGGTCGTGGCCGGTGAGCACGCTCGTAAGCCGGTCCAGCAGGTCGTGATCGACGTGCCCGGTCACCATCGGCACGATCGTGGCGTCGCACTCATCACCCGGCATCGCCACCGCACCCGGCAGGACCGGCGCCGGCGCATCGCTGCCGTCGGGCGTCAATCGCGGCCACAGTCGCTCCCGCCAGCCCGCGCCCTGCCGCCAGTCCCCGGCTCCAGTCGCCGCGCCCTGCCTGCCGCCGGGCCAACCCGGCCCGCCGCCACGCTGACCTCCACCCGGCTGACCGCCGCCAGATTGGTCACTGCCAGGCTGACCACTGCCAGACCGGCCGGGGCCGCCGGCCGGGCCGGGGTGCGGGATGGTCTCGGCGGCCGGGTCGCCCATCCGGGCGAGCAGGTCATCCAGGCTGATGTGCAACTGGATCTGGGTGGGCTGCCCGGCCCGGTCGGGCACCATTCCGGCGGCTATCAACCTCCTGCAGCCCTCGGCCAGCGCATCGTGGTGACGCTGCCGCAGGGTGCGAGTGTCCTCGGGTCCGGCCTTCTTGCCCAGGGCGTCCAGGACGGCCTGGACCGCCTCGGCGCATCCCCGGGTGAGGTCGCCGTCGAGTCGGCCGGTGTCGCCCAGGGTGGTCCGCAGCCGGACCTGCCGGTCCTCGAACCGCGGCTTGCCGCCGTCCTCGTCCGGGCACAGGCGGCGGCGCATCTGGGCGGCCAGGGCCTCCAGGTCCGCGAGTTCCGCGCCGCCCGCCGCGGCCGCCAGCAAGATCACGTCGGCGTCGTCGCGCGCGGAGACCGGCAGCAGGTCCGTCCAGTCACAGATCTGCCGTGACCACGATGCCGATACAGTCCCGGCCGCCAGCGCTGCCCGCACCGCCCGGTGGGCGTTCAGGCGGCGCATCCAGCCGACGGCGGCCGACGCGGCGGGGTTGGTGATCTGGGTCTGCCACCGCAGCCACGTGCGAGCCGTTCCATGACCGTCGTCCTGAAAGTCGCACTGCGCGTCAAACGCCGATAGCACCGCCGAACGGGCCGCGACCTGCACCGACGCGGCCTGCTCCAGGGCGCGAAGGCAGTCGGCCCGCACCACGGCGGGCGCGGATGCCAGGTCGGCGGTAGCCAGCCAGCCCAGGCCGGCCAGCACCATCTCCATTGCCTCACCCGGCGACTCCGGCAACCCTGGCCGCCCGCTGACGGCCGGCCCGCTGTCGCCGCGCATGCCAGCCGGCGTCCCCGGCGCGTCGCCGGGCCGCTCACTCGGCTCGCACAACGGGAATCACCTCCTCGCAAACGCCGACAGCAGGGCTGGCAAGCTCAGGAAAACTTTGGCGACCGCGCCACAGACACGCCCGCTCATCAGCGGACATAATCGCGAAGATCAAGCAGCAAGCACAAGCCTGCGCAACAGGAACGGAGGGCCACTCGGCCGGGACAGTCTCCCTCTGAAGGGAGTCCAAGACGCCAGAAAATCTTCAGCTACAACGTCCCGGTGATGCCGTCTCTCTCAACTGGATTCCACGCTATCAGCACCCACTGACATTCACCCCAGCCGATTAGCGGGCCAGCGCTCCATGGAGCAGCCATCCTCAGACGCCGCCGGAGATCAGCCAGGCAGATGACCTTGACTGCCCGGGCAGCGCCCTTATTTCCTGGGACGACGGCGACGCCTGCGGCAGGACGATGTGCACGGGAGTTTATTTCATCAAATTTTTGTATTTATGCCGCAAAGGATGGTGAGCCTGTGAGCGTCGCAGGAGCAATCGCCACCGCGGCGGTGTTCGTCTGGATCGGGATGCTGCCGCTGACCCGGCGGTCCGACCTGATACTCGCGGGAGCGGGCGCGCCGCGCTCACGCAGCCGCTGCGGCTACCTAGCGCTGGAGATCGCCAGGCTCGCCGCGCTGGCGACCGCCGGTGCCTTTCCTGCTCGCATCAGCCGGCCAGTATCCGCCGGACCGGGCGCTACGTTGCGGGCGTCGCCCGGGCCGGGCGGGTGTCCTGCTTGATCGACAGCTTGCCGTTGCGCAGGACGGCGATCCGCTGGGCCCGACGGGCTATCGGCGAGTCGTGGGTGACCAGGACCATCGTCAGGCGATTGCCTTGCCAGAGCTTTTCGAGCAAGGCGATGATCTCGTCTCGGGTCTCTTCGTCCAGGTTGCCGGTCGGCTCGTCGGCGAGCAGCACGGCCGGCTCCTTGACCAGTGCCCGCGCGATCGCTACCCGCTGCTGCTGCCCGCCGGACAGCTGGGACGGCAGGTGCGCGCGGCGATCGTCAAGCCCGACGTCCGCGAGGGCGGCGGCGGCCCTGGCGCGCCGTTCGACCGCCCCGACGCCGAGCGGCACGAGCGCCGTCTCGACGTTCTCCTGGGCGCTGAGGGTCGGAATCAGGTTAAAGGTCTGGAATATGAAGCCGAAGGACTTCGCCCGGATCTGGCCGACCTCAGTTTCGCGAATCCTGGCCAGATCCTGCCCGCCGAACTCGACCGAGCCCGAGGTCGGCCGGTCGAGAGCGCCGAGCATCTGCAGCAGCGTCGTCTTGCCGTGCCCGGTCGGTCCGTGGATGGCGAGCCATTCACCATCGTCAATGGTCAGGTCGATGCCCTGCAGCGCGCCCACGGTGGCACGGCCATTGCTGTAAGTCTTGGTGACATTGGTGAGATTGTACATTTTCTGGGCTCCTCGAAATGCGACGGCTGTGGTTACGCGACCCGTGACATTGCCGCCGCGGGGCGCAGGCGCGCCGCCCGCCAGCTGCCGAATCCGCCCGCGATCAGGCCGCCCGCGATGGCCAGGAGCACGGCCGCGCCGATGATCGACCACGTGACCGGAGCGGTGAAGTGCACGGTGAA
Organism: uncultured Actinomycetota bacterium; assembly: GCA_963720575.1. Classification (GTDB taxonomy): domain Bacteria; phylum Actinomycetota; class Actinomycetes; order Streptosporangiales; family Streptosporangiaceae; genus Chersky-822. The sequence goes on along the minus strand of CAVRGA010000001.1, from coordinate 4,932,047 downwards.
CGTCGGGTTGCTGGCCAGCCGACCGAAGCCGCCCGGCCGGAACACGCGGCCGCCGCCAGGCGTCGCCGTCCCCGTGGACTGCCCGATGGCGGCGGTGAGATCCGGGGCGAAATGGCCGACCAGCATCGAGCCCGCGTACCCGAGCCCGACGCCCACGACGCCGCCGACCAGGCCGATGACCAGGGCCTCCCCCATCACCTGGCCGACAACGCGCCGGTTGCGCCAGCCGAGCGCCTTGAGCGTGCCGAACTCGCGTACCCGCCGCGCCGTTGCCGCCAGGGTCAGCAGCACCGCGAGCGCGAACGCCGCGATCAGGACCGCGATCGCCAGCCACTTCCCGAGGGTGTTGGCCAGGCTCGATGCGCTGGACAGCGAGCCGGTCACGTCCTTGGCGAGCGAATCTTGGTACCCGCCGCGGGCCGCGAACCCGTGCCGCCCGCTCCTCCGCGCCCGCCGAAGCCGAAGCCGAAGCCGCCGGGCCCGCCTGAACCCGGCGCCGCCGCCTGCGTCACCGTGATGTCGGTCCCGACGCCGTAAAGCGAATGCAGTACATCGGCCTGCGCGCTCCGCACGCCCGACGAGGCGGCGGTGACCGTGATCACCAGTCCGACGCCCAGGGCCAAGCCAAGGGCGATGAAAATCGCCTGCCTGGCCCTCCGGCGCAATTCGCGCCTCAGATAGGTAAGGAACATCAACACTCCATTTGCCAATGATCGCCTCGTCCGGGATTTCCTTGAGCCAGGCTCCCCCCGAGCCGAAACTGATCATGGGCGGCCGTCCTGAAAGGACGCTGAAGATTCACCGGAGATTCGCAGCATCCCGCGAGCCGGAATGAACGAAGGGCCCGGCGGCTGTCAGCAGTCACCTGGATCGCCGCCGCCCGGTCTGGCGGCGAGTCGGTCTTGACCTCGGCATTGACCGCCTGATCGGCCGAAAGGCCGTATTCTCGCAGTCACCTAGTTACAGGAGGCTGCACCATGTCCCCCACGTCGCAGGCCGCCGGACGGCCGCCCATGCTCGACCGCCGGCCGGGCGCCGCCGGCCGGGGCGCACGACTGCTGCCCTTCGGCGCGCTGCTGATCGCGCTGATGATCGTCGGCGGCCTCAGCGGGTGCGGGGTCATCCGCACGATCAACAACGTCAGGCACGCGGTCGACAGCAACCGGGCCGCCATCAAGTCCTTTACCGGCGGCCTCAAGACTGCCGAGGCGACGCCGTTCCAGGCGACCTATGTCACCTCCGGCCAGTCCCCCACGACGGTCACCTACGCGGTACAGCCGCCCAGGGACGTCGCCTTCACGCAGTCCGCGACGGATAACAGCAGCGGCACCGCCGATCTCGACCTGGTCAGCAATTCAGCCGGCGAGTACTCCTGCACCTCGCAGGGCAGCTCGGCGTCCTGGTCGTGCACGAAGCTCAACAAGGCCGAGGCCCTCGCGCAGAACGAGATCGTCGGCCTCTACACTCCAGCGCACTGGGTCGCGTTCCTCGATGCGCTGTCCATTACCGCGGGCTTCGCCGGCGCCAGGGTCACGAACTCGACCATGACGGTGAACGGCTTCCCCCTCAAGTGCGTCAACTTCAGCTCCAAGCACGAAGGCACCAGCACGCTGTGCACGACCTCGCAGAACATCCTCGGCTACGTCAAGGTCACTGCTACCTCGACGAGCTTCGCGATCAAGAGCTACACCAGCTCGCCGCCGGCGTCAGCCTTCCAGCTGCCAGCCGGAGCCAAGGTCACCAAGTCGGGCTGAGCATCTCGTCCAGTGCCTGGCGGAACACCGACACGATCTCGGTGATCTCCGACTCGGTGATCACGAACGGCGGCGAGATCTGCAGCGCGACGCCTCTCAGCAGCCGGGTGATCACGCCTCGCTCGCGGATCTCGACCACCAGGCGCTGGCCGAGCGTCGGATCGGCCAGCCGCGCCTCTTCCGCGATCTCGACCGCGGCGAGCAGCCCGGTGCCGGCGCGCACGGCCCCGACCAGCTCATGCCCCGCCAGCGGGGCGACCGCGGCGGCTAGCACCGGCTCGAGCGCGGCCACGCGCTGCACGAGCTGCTCGCGCTCGATCAGGTCCAGGTTGGCGAGGGCCACGGCGGCCGCGGTCGGGTGCCCGGAATAGGTGTACCCGTGCCTGAACACGTCGCCGGAGCCGGCCCGCCAGAATGGCTCGGACACCCGCTGCGAGCAGATCACCGCGCCGATCGGCAGGTAGCCCGAGCTGAGTCCTTTGGCAGTGGTGATCAGATCGGGGTCCAGGTCGAACTTCTCGCTGGCGAACCAGCGGCCGACCCGGCCGAAACCGGTGATCACCTCGTCGGCCACGAACAGCACGTCGTTGCGCCTGCAGATCTCCCTGACCTCGGCGAGATAGCCGGGCGGCGGCGGGTACACCCCGCCGGCCCCGATGACCGGCTCGCAGAAGAACGCCGCGGCCTTGCCGTCCAGCAGCTCGATGGTCTTTTCCAGCGCCGTCGGGTCGTCCCACGGCACCTGCTCGACCTGCCCGACCAGCGGGGCGAACGTCTCGGTGAGCAGCGGGATGCCCCCGAGCGAGGTGCCGTAGGCGTTCATCCCGTGATAGGCATGCGACCTGGAGATGATCACCTGGCGGGACGGCTGGCCGACCGCGTGCCAGTACGCGCGGGCTAGCTTGCCCGCGGTGTCCACCGCGTCAGATCCGCCGCCAGGAGTGAGGATCACCTTCGCGCCGGGAATCGGCGCGAGATCGGCGATCCGCCGGCACAGCGCTTCGGCCGGCTCATTGGAGTAGAACTCGAAGGTCTGAAAGGCCGCGAGCTCGCGCATCTGAGTCGCCGCCACCTCGGCTAGCTCGGTGCGGCCATAGCCGACGTTGCAGTACCACAAGCTTGCCAGCGCATCGAGGTACGCCTTGCCGGTCGTGTCGACGACCGTTGACCCGAAGCCGCCGATGATCGTGATCGAGTGCCCGTCCAGTGCCGCCATATTGGCGAACGGGTTCCACAGTACGTCTGCCATGTTGTCCCCCTCCGTCCCGCACTAACCTACTGGTGAGACAGATGCGGCGTGCGGGGAGGATGCGCGGATGGACGACAACGCGGGCCCGCTCGCCGGGATACGGGTGCTCGACCTGACGGCCGTGGTGATGGGACCGCTGGCGACTCAGATCCTCGGTGACCTCGGCGCCGACGTGATCACCGTCGAAAACCGGCATGGCGACATCAACCGGACAATGTCGAGCGGGCCGGTCCCCGGCCTGTCCGGAGTGTCGCTCAACATGCTGCGCAACAAGCGCAACATCACGCTGGACATCGCCCGCGCTGAGGGCCGGGCGGCGCTGCTGCGGATCGCAGCCGGCTGCGACGTGTTCGTCACCAACCTGCGCCCGCTGTCGCTCGAGCGACTGCGGCTGCGCTACGAGGACGTGGCGGCCGTCCGCCCTGACGTGATCTTCTGCCAGGCCAATGGCTTCCCCTCGGACAGCCCGCGAGCCGACGACCCGGCCTTCGACGACATCATCCAGGCGACGACTGGCGTGCCCGACGTGCTGCGGCTGGCCGGCTTCGCACCCGGGCTGATGCCGACGCTGCTCGCGGACAAGGTGTCGGGACTGGTCATCGCCTACGCGATCATCGCCGCGCTGTTCCACAGGGAGCGCACCGGGGATGGCCAGCGCGTCGAGGTGCCGATGACCGACGCGATGCGGGCGTTCCTGCTGGCCGAGCACGGCGCCAGCGCGATCTGCGGACGCGGCCCGGCCGGCTACCCGCGCATCCTGACGCCATTGCGCGCCCCGGCGCGCACCGCCGACGGCTGGATCGCGGTGCAGCCGCATCGCGACGAGCACTGGGTCAAGCTCGTGCGGGCGGCCGGGCTCGATGACCTCGCCGAGGACGAGCGGCTGAGCAACAGGGCGCTCTGGCGGACGCCGGGCTTCGGCTACGAGACCCTGAGCCGGGTCATGGCGACGAACACGACTGAGTACTGGCTCGCGTTCTGCTCCGAGCACGGGATCCCGGCCGCGCCCGCTCTGGGCCTCGACGAGGTCATAGCCTCGCTGCCGGACGCCGAGCACCCGATCGGAGGCACCTACAAGCAGATCCCGCCGCCAGTCAGGTTCTCCGCGAGCCCGGCGTCGGTGCGCCGGCCGGCGCCGCTGGCCGGCCAGCACAACCGCGAGGTGCTCGCCGAGGCCGGCCTGAGCGACGATGAGATCGACGCGCTCGAGGCCGCCGGCGTCCTGCGCCGGGATAGTTCGCCAGGCTAATATCTGCGCTTGCTAAGCTGCGTCGCTGTGACGACCCGGGCAGAGCAGCCAGAGCAGGCCCAGCGAGCAGAGCGGGCAAGGTCCTTCGGCTCGATCGCGGCTGAGTACAACAGGCTCAGGCCTCCGCCCGCGCCAGGCGCGGTGGACTGGCTCGTGCCCGGCGGAGCGCAGGTCGTCGTGGACCTCGGGGCCGGAACCGGGCTGCTGACCCGCGCCCTCGCGCAGCGGGTGGCCAGGGTCATCGCCGTCGAGCCCGACGCGCGGATGGCCGCCGTGCTGCGGGCGCAGTCCCCCGGCATCGAGGTCGTCGCTGGCGTGGGCGAGTCGATTCCGCTGCCGGAGGCCAGCGCCGACGGCCTTTTCATCTCATCGGCCTTTCACTGGATGGACCCGGAACTCGCTGTACCTGAGATCGCGCGAGTGCTCAAAGATGGCGGCCGGTTCGGCATGATCTGGACCAGCCGTGACCGGCTGGCAGGCTGGGTTCAGGAAATGGATGCGTTCCGTCACGTCGCCGGCGGTGCGCAGGCGCCCGAGCGGCCGAGGCGACGCAACCGGGAGGTCCAACTCCCGGAGGGCAGCCCGTTCGGCGAGCCCGAGATCGCTTCGTTCACCTACAGCAGGACGATGGCCGCCGGCGACGTCGTCGCGATGATCGCGACTTACAGCCGGGTCATCACCGCGAGCCAGGCCGATAGGGACGCGGTGCTCGACCGGCTGCGGACGGCGCTGGCCGAGCGATTCCCAGGCTCGGCGCAGATCGACGTGCCGATCCGCTCGCTGGTCTGGCGGGCCGGGCGCCTGCCCCGCTCCCGCTAGCCGAGCCCGGCCAGGAAGCCGGTCACGACCTCGTTGAACCGCGAGGGCTGGTCCTCGTTCGACATGTGCCCGGCGCCGTCGATCACCGCGAGAGCGGCGCCGGGGATCTTGGCCGCCATGTAGTCGGCCGCGCCCCTGAACGCCGCGTCCTCCGACCCGACCACCACCAGCACCGGCACCGTGACCCGTGGCAGCGAGTCGATGACGCTGGCGTCCTGCTGGGTGAGGATGCCCCGCGCGGCCCGGGCGACCCCATTGGCGTCGGCGTGCTGCCCGGTGTCGGCACCGAGCGCCGCCGGCCCGTCCCGCTCGATGCGGGCGGCCGTGGCCAGGGCCCGGTCGTTCCACCGCTGCCTCGCCTCGTCCTTGCGGAACCCAGGCCCGCTGTCGCACAGCACCAGCGCCGCGACCCGCTCAGGGTGCGCCAGCCAGAACCGCAGCGACAGGTACCCGCCCAGTGACAGCCCGCCGATCACCGCCCGCCGCGCCCCGGCCGCGTCCAGCAGCGCCGCCATGTCGGCCACCGACTCGGCCGCCGAGTACTCCGCCGCTGCCGCCGGGGAGTCGCTCTTGCCGTGCCCGCGCAGGTCCCAGGCGATGACCTGCCGGTCAGCCGCCAGCGCCGCCGCGTTCGGCGCCCAGGCCCGGGAGGAACTGCCGAACCCGTGGCTCAGCAGCAGCGGCAGCCCGCCCGAGCCGTAACTCTCGAAGAAGATGCGCAGTGCACCGCGCGTCAGATAGGCCACCGGGCGCTCCTTTCATCGCGGCACTTGGCGGAAAGGTATGTCTTTGCTGACATCTGGCTCTCTGGGCAGGCCGAGTATCCGCTCGCCGATGATCGTGTGCTGGACCTCGTCAGTGCCCCCGGCGATGGAAATGCCCGGCACGGACACGAGGATCTCCGCGATCGTGCCGCCGGCTGGCGCGTCCGGTCCGGTCAGCATGCCGGACGCGCCCGCGATCGACCCGTGCACCCCCGCCGCCTGCCGGGCGATGTCGCTGCTGGCCAGCTTGCCGATCGATCCCTCCGGGCCGGGCTTGCGCCCGGCGGCCCGGGCGGCGGCGGCCCGTTCCGACGTCCACCTGGCCGACCTCGTCGCCTCGGTGAGCTCGGCGATCCGCTGCCTGACGACAGGGTCGTCTTGCCGGCCGGCCGCCCGGGCCCGCAAGATCACCAGGTCGGGCCGGCCTGCCCGCTGCGGGTACCACTTGTGCGGCTCGGCCGCCGCCGTCCGTTCCGCGACCGCCTCACGCCAGGCCCGGCCGGGGTGCTCGCCGCCGGTCACGCGGTGCGCGGCCAGCCTGCGCTCGTGGGCCAGCGTGGTGAGCGCGACCGTCCACCCGGTGCCTGGCCCGGCGATGACGTTGGCGGCCGGCACCCGTGCCCCGTCGAAGAACACCTCGTTGAACGACTGGTGGCCGTTCATCTGGCGCAGCGGCCTGACCTCGACGCCGCTCTGGCGCATCGGCAGCACGAACGCGGTGATGCCGCGATGCTTGGGCACGTCCCAGTCGGTCCTGGCCAGCAGCAGCCCGTAGTCGGCGGTCGCCGCGCCCGTAGACCAGACCTTCTGCCCGGTCACCACCCATTCCCCGCCGTCTTGCCGGGCGGTCGTAGTGAGCCCGGCCAGGTCGGACCCGGCTCCCGGCTCGCTGAAGAGCTGGCACCAGGTGATCTCGCCGGTCACTGTCGGGCGGACGAACCGCCTCTGGAGTTCACCGCTGCCGTGCTCGATCAGCACTGGCGCGACGAGCGAGGTACCGACGCCGTCCGGCGGTCCTGGCACGCCGGCCCTGGCCAGCTCGGAGATTGCCGCCGCAGCCAGGTCCGGCGGGAGGTCGCGGCCGCAGACCGGCCAGGCCGGGCACGCCCAGCCTGAGTCCGCGAGCAGCTCGCGCCAGTCGGCGAGCGCCATCTCGGGATCCCAGTTGCCGGCGACCCAGCGCCTGACCTCGTCGCGGATCTCGCCTGGGCTGGCCATCGGCTGGCTCACAGGCCCGCGAACCGCGGCGTCCGTCGCTCGGCGGTCGCGCGGACACCCTCGGCGAAGTCTGCGGTAGGCCAGAGCTTCTCCTGCTCGGCAAGCTCGTGCTCCATCGCCTCGCGGGCTCGCGCGGCCAGACCAGCGCGCATCGTGGCCCTGATCGCCCTGACCGCCAGCGGCGCCGCCTCGGCGAGCTGGGCGGCGAACGCGTGCGCCGCTTCCCGGAGCCCGGCTGCATCGGCGAGCCGGTCCGCGAGGCCGATCGCGACCGCCTCCTCCCCGCCGACCCGCCGCCCGGTGTAGAGCAGGTCCCAGGCATGCTGCTGCCCGACGATGGCAGGCAGAGACGCGCTGAGCGCGAATCCCTGGTGCAGTCCGAGCCGGGCGAAGTTCGCGCAGAACCTGGCCTGCGGGCTCGCCACCCGGAAGTCGGCCGCGCACGCCAGCCCGAGCCCACCGCCCACCGCCGCGCCCTGCACGGCGGCCACCACCGGCAGGGGCGACTCGAAGAGCCTGGCCGCCTGCCCGTACAGCCGCCCCGCACTACTGTCATCCCGACCCACCCGGCCCCCGCCATCCCCGCTGCCCGCGCCCCCGCCGCTGGTCCCACCCGCGCCGCTGGTGCCCACCCGGGCAGCCGAGGACCGCCCGGTGAAGTCGGCGCCGGCACAGAAGTGCTTGCCCTCCGAGCACAGCACGACCGCCCTGGCCCCGGCCTTGTCCGCCCACTCGTAGGAGTCCGCCAGCGAGCCGATCAGCCCGGCGTCGAAGAAGTTATCGGGCGGCCTGCGGATCTCCGCCGTCGCGACAAGGTCATCGTCCACCCGGATACTGATGTCCCCGAAAGCGCTGTCCGTCATGTAACGCATCATCTCAGCCACGCATCCCGAACGAAACGCCCCATCCCACCCGGAGACGTGACCCGGGCCGCCTGTCACCTCACACGCCGCTGTCACCCCCTGGCCGCCTGTCACCCCCAGGCCGCTGTCACCCCCTGGCCGCCTGTCACCCCCCTCTAACTCGCGCTCGAGGGGGGGCGCGGTTCCTGTAGGAGGTTTTTCGCCTGCTGGAGCTTTGACCGGACTATCCAACGAAAAGCCTCCTACACGCGAAAGCGCTCCTCTAGGAGACTGGAAAAGCTCCGCGATCATGACGAAAAGGCTCCTCGGTCCGAGAACTCTCCTTCTCAAGAGCGAAAGATCTCCTGCCAACGAGAATCCTCCTCGAATTAAGACGACAACTCTCCAGGGATCGCGGTCCAAAGGACTCCCGTCAGGAAGAGGTGGGCTGGAGTGACTTTTGAGGCGAATGTGACTCGCCGCAGCATCTACTGCGCAGGTGCGCCCACTTGGCAGGCCGGTCCGCACTTGCGCGGCTGGCCCAGCCATCCGCGCTTTCTCAGCAGGGCAGCGACTTGAGCGGCGGCATGGCACGGTCGCCGGTCGATGTCCGACCAGCCGTATCTGAGGATCGTCATCCCCTTCTCGGTAATCGCGTTGCTCCGCTGGACGTCTTGCCAGCGCTGCTCTTCCGGATGTGCCTGGCGCCCATCGAGTTCGACGCACGCATGGTACGGCTCATACAGGTTGTCCAGGTACCGCGTGCGACCGCCGGCCTCGAGACGTAATTGCCGGACAGCGACCGGCAGGCCGTGCGGCCTCTCGACCGCGTGCAGATAGCGATACTCGAGCAGAGAGTGGACGCCTGCGCCGACGTCGCGGAGCGCCCTGGCCAGCTGGCTGCGCCAGCGCAGCTTCGGCCGATCGGCCATCGCCTTGCCCAGGATCTCGGCCGTCGTGAGCCCGCGCTGGCAGACTGCGCAGGCAACGTTGAACGCCTGCTCAAACGTGGTCGCCTGATGGACCAGGTCGAGCACGGTCTCTTCCAGCCGCACCCGCGGGGGCTGGAGGGCCGGATGCACCAGCCGGGCGAAATGAGCCGAACGATGGATCACGACGCCCCGGAACGGATCAACCCGGCGCGCTTGGGGAATCGTGATGTGGATCATGGCATCGGGCCAGTCGCCCAGGTCGAACAACTCAGCTGCCGTCTGGTGACTGAGCGCGGCACTTGGTCCCGCCCGCAGCAGGGCAGCCCACAAGATCGCGTTCCGCGACAACTCGCCGGTGAATGTCGCGTAAATGCCGTGATGGACCGACTGCCATCGACCACCGCGCAGGCGCCAGTCGATCACATCCGGCGACATCCCCCCATTCAGAGCCTGGCGGCGAGAAATCACGCCGCCTTGAAGCAGGGCTAGATCCTGGCATGACTGCGGTACCCGACGTGACATGGAGCCACCCTGCCCGGCCCAGCCCAGCATCGGTGACCCGGCATCGCCAGCCTGTGCACGAAAGACCGCGCTCCGCTCTCAATCCCCAGCCTCTTCGTGCCCGAGCGGGTGCTGGCAGGACCAGACGACCCCGCAGGCCGAACCTGGCGGCGTTGACTGGAGCGTACGACGCACGGCCGGATGGACAGCCGACGTCAGGCGACCAGCGCCGCCAGCAGTTTGTCGAGCGCGGTCCGGGCAGTGGCTGAGGTATACGGCCCGACCGCGACTAGCGCGGCCACCAGCGCGCACGAAGACGCTGCCGCGCTTCTGGCCGCACACGGCTACGTGGTTCTCGCGCTCGCGTACTACGGGATGCCCGGCTTGCCGCAGACGCTGACGGACATCCCGGTGGAGTACTTCGGCACTGCCCTGAACTACCTCAGCGACCGGCCCGACATCGCCGACGGCCGGATCGCGGTGCACGGCGTGTCCAAGGGCGGCGAGGCGGCGCTGCTGATCGGCTCGATCTTCCCCGCGATCCGGGCCGTCATCAGCGTCGTAGGCGGCGGCCTGGTAACCCAGGGCATCAGCCAGGACGTTGAAACCGGCTCGCTACTGGAGATCCTGCGGACCCCGGTGGCGAACTGGACCTATCAGGGGCGCGAACTGCCCTACCTGCCCAACGTCGTCACGCCGCGAATGGAAGCCGCCGTCGCCGCAGGCGGCCCGGTATCGCTGGGCTGGGCCGCTCCCGACCTCAGCCAAGCCGGCAAGGTCGCCGAAGCAGCCATCGCGGTCGAGCGGATCGCCGGCCCGGTGCTGCTGATATCGGGCGCGGACGACCAGACCTACGGCCCGGCCTTCCAGGAGGCGGCAGCACAGCGGCTCGCCGCTGCCAGACATCCGCATCAGTTCCGGCACATCGTCCACGAAGGAGCCGGGCACCTGATCGCCTCGGTCGGATACCGCCCGACCACCCAGTCAGTCTTTCCCGGGCCCGGCGTGCCATTTCAGTATGGCGGGACGCCAGCGGCCGACGCCGCTGCCAAGCTCGCCACCTGGCTCGAGACCCTGCGGTTTCTCGACGAGGCCCTGCGCTTCTAACCCAGCCGGGCCGCGCACAGACTTGACCGGACTATACGACGAAAAAGCTTCTTTACGCGAAAACGCTCATCCAGGAACCCGAGAAAGCTCCACGATCATGCCGAAAAGGCTCCCGGACTCGATCGGATGAACGGCTCCGTCATCCCCGTCCCCCATATGTTGACGAACGTCAACCCGGCCGGGTCATCTTGGTCAGCTTCGGCGTGGCCAGCGAGATCGTGCCGGGCAACGGCAGTCACACCGGCAGTTCGATACGATTGACGATAATAATCGGTTTTGGGTGTCTGGCGGTGGCGGGTGTTTATGCGGCTATTTCGTGGGGTGCGCGTCGTGCTCGGGACGGCTGGGCTGGCTGCGCTGCTGGTCGTATCCGGCACGGCGGCGCAGGCTGCTGGTCCGCCCGGCTGGCGGGTTGTGTTCCGGCACCACGGGCCGGGGTCCATTTCTCTCTATCACGCTGTCGCCACGGCAAGGCAGAACGCCTGGGCTGTCGGCGACACTGGCGAGGCGGGGTCCGGGTCGCCGATCGCCGCGTACTGGCATGACGGGAAGTGGGCGGTGACCCGCATGCCGGCCAATCTACTTGGCGGCCTCGCGGCGGTCAGCGCTGACGGGCCGCAGAAATTCGCCGTCGCGGAAGGTGCCTGCCGCGGATTCCAGGTACCTGCCGGCTGCGACGGCGTCCCCCGAGGCCATGGCGACTCGGCCCAGGGCTCGCTCACAACGCGCAATGTGCGCTTTCCATCCGTTAATCGGGCTGTTCTCAGCGTTACGACACGTTAGCACTTGGCAAGCATGGCGTCGTCCGGTGTCCAGCAGCCAATCCGCCCACTGGATGCCAGCAAACGAAAGCAGATAACGACCCGACGGTGAGTCAGTGACTGCAATGTGGGCAGCGGCCGCAAAGTGCTGCTCTGCTGCCACCGCGTCGCCGGCAACGCCGCTAAGCCACGCCAGATAGCTGTGCGACCTTGACGCCTCATGGTCGTTCTCAATCTCAGCCAGAGAGAGTGCCTCAGCTGCCGCAACTTGAGCTGAATTCACATGCCCGCTCAGGCCAAGGCACATCGCTAGGTTGAGCAATCCAATCCGACGATTATGGCCATCCTCTGCGGCGCGGTCGAGCTGGCAATTCAGGGTCAGGTAATCGCGTGCCGTTGCCGTGTCGCCGGAATTCATCGCGCACAGGCCGACGTCGTTCACGTAAAAACCGAGCCCGCGAGATTTGAGATGGCTGGCGCAAGCAGCGCGACGCCCTGCAGTGGCCACGAAGGCGGTGCCTGCCCGCTGCCCGAGCCGGGCAGCGGGCAGGTCATCCCACACCTCGCCATTGTTGCTGCGGGCGTGATACATATCGTTGGCCGCAGACCACTGCCCGGCGTCGAGTAGCAGTTCGATGGCCTCCACTACCCGCAGCGCGTCGGCGCGATTCGTTACCGTCCCGGCCGGCATCCCAGCCAGGGCGGTCTCGGCGGCGATCTCTGCCGCGTCCAAAGCGAGCGGCCTGAAGGTCTCGCGAACCAGCGGGTGAGCAGAGATTCTGCAGTCCGGGTGCCAGGAGGCCAGTCCACCCAGCCGACCCCGGACCGCCGCCTCCACCTCTGACGGCGTCCATCCGGCCAGCCGCTGGCCGAACGCCTCATGCCGCCCGACAGCGAGCACTGCCGGGGCTGGGACTGGCCGGGCGAACAGGCATACGGCCGCCAGCAAGTACCGTTCTGCTTCCGATAGCCGGTTCGCGTAGAACCCCAGCACCCGCCCGACCCTCGCGTCGGTGCGGGTCGCGGCGGCGAGGTCAGCGCGCAGTGCGGCCAGGTCACTGGCCGGCGGCCGGGCGCCCAGCAGGCCGGCCAGCACTCCGGTCGCCAGGGCATGTCCGTCGACCGCCGCCACTAGCTCGCGCCGCCCGTGATCCGGCAGCCAGGCGGCACCGGCTGCGGCGATCAGCGCCGAGCCTTCGGCCGGGGTGAACGGGGGGACGTCGAGCATCCGAGCACTGCCGCCGTCGAAGCCCTCAAGGTCGGCGAATGGGAACCGGCTGGTCAGCACCACTAGGCCGGAGTGGGGTTGCTGGCAGGCACCGGCTAGCACCTCACGCAGGACGCCGTCGAGCAAACGCCCGAAGCCGTCGCCCGCCGGGCCTTCCTGAGCCACCTCGAGGCCGTCTAGCACCAGCAGGAGCGGGACTTCCCGCAGGAGAGTGAGTACCGCTGCGGCGATCCTGCCGCTGCCAACCACGTCAATCCCCAGCTGATGACGCGCCCAGCTCAGCAACTCGCCAGCCCAGTGCTCAGCGGACGGGTCTGCGTAGAAGCTCCAGGCGAAGATCCCCCGCACGGCCGGGCGGCGAGTCTGTACCCAAGGAAGCCAGCGCTCTGCAAGTCTTGGCCTGGCTGCCGGTCAGCCGGTCCGAGGCCTCGGCGACCAGGTCAGCGATAAGCGCGTTCCACAGCGGGTACAACGGCGCTGACACGCCCGCGCCGAGGAAGGCCACGGCCTGGCCGGAGGCCAGGTATCCGGCCAGTGAGGCGAGGCCAGGGGCGTTCACCTTGGCTAGCTCTGCCGCCTGGGCGGCTGGCAGGCCAGCTAGATAATCACCGCAGCTGGCTTTCATAAATCAAATTCTGCCGCATTTTGGAAGGGATAGGCGATCTGATCGATCAGAACACTGGCGGCGGTGAGGGCCTGACCGGGCGGCGAGCTAAAGCTCCCAAAGAGCCGGGATGGGAACGGCCAGGAGGCGATCCCCGAACGGGAGAACCTGGTCGCCCGCATAGAGAGCTACGCCTGTGACGAATTTCTCGCCGATCGCGTCACGCATTTGCGCAAGCCAGCGGAACCATTCCGATTTAGCGGTTTGCCCGGATTTGACTTCTATGGCGACGACGCGGCCGTCGGCTGCTTCCAGTACCAGGTCGACTTCGGCACCTGCTCTGTCCTGCCAGTGGAACATCGTGACGTCTGTCGCTGCCCAGGTGACCTGCCGGCGCAGTTCGGCGAAGACGAAGGTCTCGACCAGTTGCCCGGTCGTTGGGTCGGTCGGGTCTTGCAGCGCCTCCGGGGTCTTGCCGAGCAGCCATGCGGCCAGCCCGGGATCGGTCAGGAACACTTTGGGGTGCCGTTTTACGCGGCGGGTCAGGTTCCGTGACCAGGCAGGCAGCCTGGTGATTAGGTGAATGGTCTCCAGCCAGGCACGGTAATCGTAAACAGCCTGCCGTTCGAGCGGGGCGTCGTCGACGATCCCCTGCATGACGAGCTCGCATCCGGTCCGAGCCGCGAAGAGCCTGAGCAACTGGCCGATCTCGGGCACCTTGCGGATCCCGGACAACTCGACCACGTCGCGCTCGATCGTAGTGCGCACATAGTCCCTGAACCAGCCTGCCCGCTGCCGGGGAGCCAGTCGCTGGATTTCGGGATAGCCGCCGGTACATACGGTCTCAAGCAGGTGACGCCGGTCGAAGGTACCGGGCTGATAAGTCATGAATGCCGCAGGCCCGGTCAGGGCGCGATCGACGAACTTGTCCGCAGAGCCGTTGATCTCACCCTGCGTGAATGGCCACACCTCCACGAAACCAGCCCGGCCGGCCAACGACTCGGAGATGGTCGGTACCGTGAGGAAGTTCGAAGAGCCAGTCAGGATGAACTGGCCAGCGCTCGGATCTTGATCCACGAGCAGCTTGATCGCCCGTACCAATGGCTCCCCGGCGCGCTGTACTTCATCGATCGCAAGCGGGCGCTGCCCGAAGGCCAGGAAGCCGACCGGATCACCCAGGGCCGCATCAAGCGTGCCCTGATCATCGAGGCTGCGCAGAGTGCCCTGGGCGAGCTGACTGCGTACCAGGGTCGTCTTGCCTGACTGGCGTGGCCCGGTCACTATCGTGACCCGGCGCGCTTCGACCGTATCGCGGTACCGATCCTCGACCGCACGCCTAACTAGCACGCATCTATCATACAGAACGCCAACGTTCTATCATACAGAACGCCGGATTCCTATCATACAGTTTGCCGCTCCTCCCTGCCTCCCCTGACGATCGGCGATGCCGGTCTCCTCAGCAGTGGGCAGCGATCGGGAGTTCAGCTTGTGTCCCGAACGCTTCCCCGACCAGCCACCCCGTCGAGCAGGAGCTGCCGCCCACCGCATCCAGCTCGTAGCTCAGCTTCGATCCGAGCGGATCCCGGCTGCGAGCCCTTTTCCAGGTCTTGCCGTTCCAGCTCAGGATCAAGGTGGTGTCCTTGCCGCGACGCTCAGCGCCGCCTACGGCTACCACCTGACCAGGAGCGGCTAGCACCCCGTTGAGGAACTCATCTGAGCCGGCGGGCGGAACTACGTTCATCCGGTGCCAGGCGTGGCCGTCCCAGTGCTCGACTAGAGCCGGCTCGGCCACACTCTCTTCCAGGTCGCCGACTGCCCAGGCATCGGTGCTGGACACGACGCTTACCCCGAGCACGAACGCGGTGTCCTTAGCTGGCAGTGCAGGACTGGCGACACGCTGCCACTTCTTGCCGCGAAGGCGGTAGAACACGGGCAGGCAAGTGCTTGACGGGCAGAAGTTGCCCACCGTCCACACCTGCGAGCTCGAGCTGCCGCCGACCGCGTTCAGGTAGGTTCCGTTCGTCGTGGCCGCCTGATTCGGCTCCGTGATCGCGGTCCAGGACTTGCCGTTCCAGTGCTCGATCAGCGCGTGGGCGATGCCGTGCAGCTGGGCAGTTCCGACTGCCCAGACGTTGTTTGCCGATGCCGCCCAGATTCCGTTCAGGATGCTGTCGCCCGAGGTGCCCCCGGGATTGGGGCTAGTGACCACGCGCCATCGATGGCCGTTCCAGTGCTCGATCAGGGTGCTATCAAATGCCCCTCTGTCGATGTATCCGGCCGCCCAGATGTCGCTGCCGCTGACAGCCGTGACGCCCGTGAGCTGATCATTCTCACCAGCTGGGCTGGGAGAGGAGACCCGGGTCCAGCGGGTGCCGTTCCAGCGCTCGGTCAAAGTGCGTATTCCGGGACTGCTGCCAGTGGCGCCAACCGCCCAGACACTGCACCGAGACACGACGGCGACGCCATCGAGGTGGCCGGGCTTCCCCGTCGGTTGCGTCCGGCCCGAGCACTGCTGCCCCGCCGGATCGCCCGATGGGACGGCGACGGCTGCGGGAGCTGCCGCTGTCAGCGCGAGAGCGGCGACCGCGATCGTCGTTGCCATCAAGCTTGTTGAGCGCACGCATGCCTCCAGTTTTGTCCCATTGTCCGGGAACGCCGCTAAAGAGTCCATTGACGCGCTAGCGGAAGTCGCGGCTCTGGGCGGCCGCGACGACCCGGAGCTTGCGCAACCGGGTCGCGAGGAGGCTGACCGCGCCGTCGAGTCGCTCGACCCGGCCTGAGATCAGCAGGGCGCTGGCGGTCACGCCGATCTTCCTGTGCCGCTGCCAGACATCGGGCGGGCAGATGATGTTGGCCATCCCGGTCTCGTCCTCCAGGCTGAGGAAGACCACGCCGCGCGCCGTCCCCGGCTGCTGCCGGTGGGTCACCAGCCCGCCCACCGTCACGAACCTCCCGTTGGCCGCGTCGCGCAGGTCAGCGGTCGGCATCACGTCCTGCTCGTCGAGCATCGAGCGGATGTGCTCGATCGGGTGGGCGGCGCCGTAGGTGCCGGTCGCCCACATGTCGGCGAACGTCACCTCGGCCGGCGTCATCTCCGTCAGCTTGGGCACAGTCAGCGTGACCGTGCCGGGCAACTGTCCGGGCCTGATCCCCGCAGCGGCCCCGGCCGCCCACAGCGCTTCGCGCCGGGACAGCCCGAAGCACCCGAACGCGCCAGCAGTGGCCAGTGCCTCCAGCGCCTGGCGCGGCAGCGCGATTCGCCGGGCGAAGTCCTCGAGGCCGGCATACGGCTGGCCCGCGACCACGGCAGCGGCCGCGTTCTTGCCGAGATTGCGCACCTCGGACAGGCCGACTCGGATGGCAGGCTGATTCAGCGCTGTGGTCTTAAGGTCTTTGCCTGCGGGGTTTCCCCGGTTTTCGAGCGTGGCGAGCACGCCGCTAGCGTTGACACAGACGCCGCGTACCTCGACCCCGTGCCGGCGCACGTCGCTGATCAGGCTCGCCGGTGAGTAGAACCCCATCGGCTGCGCCCGCAGCAGCGCGGCCGTGAATGCGGCCGGGTAGTAGCACTTCAGCCAGGCGCTGGCGTAGACCAGGTAGGCGAAGCTGATCGCGTGCGACTCGGGGAAGCCGTAGCTGGAGAACGCCAGGATCTTCTCGTAGATGTCCTGCGCGACGTCCAGCGAGATCCCCCGCTCGGTCATCCCGCCGAGCAGCCGCGAGCGCAGTTCCTCGATCCGCTCCGGGGCGCGCTTGGAGCTCATCGCCTGGCGCAGCCGGTCCGCCTCGGCCGGGCTGAACCCGGCGCAGTCGATCGCGATCTGCATCATCTGCTCCTGGAACAGCGGTACCCCCAGCGTCTTGCCGAGAGCCTGCTCCATCAGCGGATGCGGGAGGTACGGCGGCTCGTCGCCGCGCCGGCGGCGCATGTACGGGTGCACCGAGCCGCCCTGGATGGGGCCCGGCCTGATCAGCGCGACCTCGACGACCAGGTCGTAGAACTGCCTTGGCCGCAGCCGGGGCAGCGTCGCCATCTGGGCACGGGACTCGACCTGGAACACCCCGACCGTGTCGGCCTCGCACAGCATGTCGTAGACGCCCGAGTCCTCCTGCGGGATCGAGTGCAGGTCCCAGCGCGCGCCGTGATGAGCGGTCACCAGCTCGAAGCAGTCACGCAGCGCGGTCAGCATGCCGAGCCCGAGCAGGTCGAACTTGACCAGCCCGGCGTACGCGCAGTCGTCCTTGTCCCACTGCAGCACCGAGCGGTTCGGCATCCTGGCCCACTCCACCGGGCAGACCTCGGCGACCGGCCGGTCGCAGATCACCATGCCGCCCGAGTGAATGCCCAGGTGACGGGGCAGTCTCTGCATCCGCATCGCCAGCGCGACGACCTCGTCCGGCACCCCGGCGTCGGGCGGCAGCGGCTGCCCGGCCGCGTACATCCGGGGGCCGACCTGCTTGGACCACAGGTTTTGCTGCTCGGGCGAGTAGCCGAGCGCCCGTCCGGCGTCGCGGATGGCCATCCTCGGCCGGTAGGCGATCACGTTCGCGACCTGAGCGGCCCGCTGCCTGCCGTAAGTGTCGTAGACGTACTGGATGACCAGTTCGCGCCGATGGTGCTCGATGTCCAGGTCAATGTCGGGCGGCCCGTCCCGGCCCGCCGAAAGAAAACGCTCAAACAACAATCCATGCTGAACGGGATCAACGCTCGTGATCCCCAGCGCATAGCAGACTGCCGAGTTGGCGGCTGACCCGCGTCCTTGGCAGGCGATCCCGTTGTCATCGCAATGCTTGACGATGTCGTGGACGATCAGGAAGTACCCGGCGAACCCGAGCTGGTCGATGACGTCGAGCTCGTGGGCGATCTGGCGATAGGCGCCGGGAATGCGCTCGGCGGCCGGCTCGCCGTACCGCTCGGGTGCCTTCTGGGCGACAAGCCAGCGGAGATAGCTCATCTCGCTGCCGCCGCCGGGCACGGGGAAGTCGGGCAGCCTGGGCGCGATCACGCCGAAGTCGAACGCGCACTGCTCGCCAAGCTCGACGGTCCGCTCGTAGACGCCCGGGTAGCGGCGCAGCCTGCGCGCCATCTCCGCGCCCGACCTGAGGTAGGCGCCGCCGGACGCGGCCAGCCAGCCGTCGATGTCGTTCAGGCTGCTCCTGGCCCTGATCGCCGCGAGCACCTGAGCCAGCCTGGCATCGGCGGGGGTCGCGTAGTGCACGTTGTTGGTCGCGATCACGCCGGCGCCGGCCTGCCTCGCTAGCTCGAAGAGCGCGTCGTTCCGCTCGTCGTCGGTGGGCTGGCCGTGGCTGATGAGCTCGATCATGACGTTCTCGTGGCCGAACATTCCGGTCAGCGAGTCCAGTTCGGCCCTGGCGGCGGCCAGGTTGAGTACGCCGGGGGTGCCGGTGCCGGTGCCGGTGAGCGCGGCGGGGACGGCGCCCTTGCGGCAGCCGGTGAGTACGACCCAGTGGCCGTCGTGTGCCGCGGCTAGCTGCCCGATGTCGTAGTCGGGGCGCCCCTTCTCACCGCCGGCGAGGTGGGCGTCGCTGATAACCCGGCACAGCCGCCGGTAGCCCTCCGGGTCGCGGGCGAGGACAAGCAGGTGCCGACCGGCCGGATCGGGCGTCCCGGCGCGGCCGGTCCCGCGAGTCAGCCCAAGCTCGGCGCCGAATACGGTCTTGACCCCGCTCCGGCTGCCGGTCCCGGTCCCGCTGGTGCGGTCGCTGGCGCCGACGTCCTCGCCGGCGGCAGTGCGGCGGCGGACCCGGTCAGCCGCCTGCGCGAACTGCGGTACCCCGTACATCCCGTCATGATCAGTAATCGCGATCGCGCTAAGCCCGAGCGCCGTCGCCTCGGTGATCAGCTTCTCCGGATCTGACGCGCCGTCGAGGAAGCTATAGGCCGAGTGGCAGTGCAGCTCAGCCCACGGAAGCCACGGCTCCCCGCGTGCACGCTGCCCCTCGACGCACTCCCCCGGAATGCCCTCCCCCGGAATGCCCTCCCCCGGAATGCCCTGCCATGTGGCGCCCCGCCCGTCAGCGCCCCGCCCGTCAGCCACTTGGTTGAGGTCGCTCGGCGCGACCTCGCCACCCTCTTGCCGCCAGGACAGGCGCCGCTCGAACTCTCGCCATGGCACCGGCGGGTTGTCCCAGCCCATCGCCCTCCTCTGCGCCACCCCTCTGCGCCACCCCTCTGCACCGCGGCGCGCAACTCCTATCGATCACTCTAACGATGCCTGCCGACAACCAATCTAGTACTCGAACAAAATCTCGATAAATATCTACCTGCTGCGCGGTGACTGGCAGACCTGGCTACCCGTCCCCTGCAACTTCCGTGATCATGTTCGAGACCGTGATCACGGAACATCGCCCAGGTCAGAGTGCTGTCGGGTGGCTCGGGACCTTGAAAAGTCGAGTTCCGGCGGCTCAGCGGCGAGACTCTTCCCGGGTCCCGGAGACTTCCCGCTTCGCGGAGCCTTCCCGGCCCTGGCGCGGAGACTTGTCGCTGCGCGGAGCCTTCCCGGCTCTGGCACGGAGACTTGTCGCCGCGCGGAGCGTTGTCCGCACATAGGACGGTCAACGCTCCGTGCTGCGAGAAGATGACATGCGTTCGGCTTTGCCCAGCGGCTTGCGGGGGCTGGGCTGGGGGCGGGTTGTGGTTTCCCGGGCGGGGCCTCCTCAGCTCAGCCGCGTGAGAATGGGCTTGTCAGTCATTCGCGCGGCCGGGCGCCCGGGGGCGCCGGGTGGAGCTTGAGGAGGCCCTTGATGGCCATCGTAGGCGGGATGGATATTCACCGGAAGCAGCTCACGTTCGACTACCTGGACACGGTGTCGGGGGAGGTGCGGCGGGGTCAGGTCCGCCCGGCGGACCGGGCCGGGCTGCGGGAGTGGCTGGCCCGGTTCGCGGGCCGCGGTGACGTGGAGTTCGCGATCGAGGGGTGCACGGGGTGGCGGTACGTGGCCGGGGAGCTGGCGGCGGCCGGGGTCGGGGTGCACCTGGCCGAGCCGGCTGATACCGCGGCCGCGCGGGGCCGCAAGCGGCGGGCCAAGACCGACCGGGGCGACTCGCGGCACCTGCGGGACCTGCTGGCGGCCGGGACGGTGCCGGAGTGCTGGATCCCGCCCGCTCACGTGCTGGAGTGCCGGGCGCTGCTGGAGACCTACCACGACCTGCGGTCCGAGCACACCGCGTGGGTGCGGCGGATCCACGCCGTGCACTTTCACCAGGGCGCTCCCGCGCTGCCGGCCGGGCGGGCCGGCGACGACCCGGCCGCCGCGGCGGGGCACCTGAGCGCGGCCGGGCAGCTGCAGGTCGCGGTCGCCGCCGACGTGCTGGCCTGCCTGGAGGCGCGGCTGGGTGACCTGCGGGCCCGGATCCGGGCCGAGGCCGCCGCCATGCCCGCCGCGCGGGAGCTGGCCGCCCGGCTGTACGGCGCCGGCCCGGTCGCGTCGCTGGCGATGGCGTGCTGGCTCGGCGGCGCGCACCGGTTCTCCTCCTCCCGCCAGGCCGTCCGGTTCACCGGCCTGGACATCACCGTCTGGTCCTCCGACGCCAGGCGGTCCCCCGGCCGGCTGTCCCGCCAGGGACCGGCGGTGCTGCGCTGGGCCCTGTACGAGGCCGGCAAGGCCCACGCCCGCGCCGGCGCCCCCGACCACGCCTGCTACGCCCAGGTCAAAGACCGGTGCAACGGCAAGCGCGCCGCCCTGTCCGAAGCCCGCAAGCTCGTCCGCCAGGCCGCCCGCATCCTGGCCGGCCTCGGCCCCGACGCCCTGACCCCGGACCCCGCGCCAGCCCGGCGCCAGCCCGGGACCAGCCACCGCCTGGCCGCCTGACCGCGGGACCCGGGCCGGGCCCGCCGGGGGAACGCGGCCAGCCACCTTCACCGATGACCAGGGACCCGGGACGGCCAGCTCCCGCCAGGAGACTGCCAAGCCGCCACCCGCGCCAAACCCGGCGCGGCGCGGACAGCCTGAGAAGACCGAGCGGCCGCCCCGCCCCCGGCAAGGGGGATACCCCATCCATCATCATGTCGCCGGGCACCGCAACCGCCCGAGCACCCAGGTAAGTCTGGCTACCCGCACACCCCGGCCCCGGCCCGCCCAGGTCCGGCCCTGAACGAAAGGAGAGCCAGCGCCACAGCCAGCCCGATGCCCAGCTCCCGGGCCCCTGACCATCCATCATCTGCTCCCGGCCAGCCGCGTCAAGGACGCCTCCGGCGCCGCACGCGGGACGCTCCGCGTCTCCTTGACCCGCCCGGCCGCTCACAGCAGCCAGCACCAATCAGGGGAACAGGGAGCACTCCCGCACGCCCGCACACCCCCAAACCCCCCTTGCGCCACCTTCCGAACGCAGGTAAGTCTCCGCGGTAACGACGGAGAACGCTCCGCGATCATGCTCCGGCTGCGGGAACGCTCCGCGACCATGCCACAGAACGGGAACACACCGCGAACACCGGCGAGGCGATCCCGTACCGCCGGAACCAAGCCCGGCCCGCTCCGCAAGCACCGCACCGCATCGCATCGCCTTGCGGGGCCAGGCCTTGGCGGGCCAGGTCGATACGGGGCGGGTGCCCGGGAGGCAACCTGCCTTATCATGAGTCACGCGGCAGCCTCCAGGACAGCAGCGACGGTCCGTGATCATGCCCTGGACCGTGATCACGGAAGATCGCCCAGGTCAGGGAGGCTGTCGGGTTACTCGGGATCTTGGAGAATCAGGTGCCTGGTGGACCAGCGGGAGGCCTTCCCTGAGATTTTGAACTAGTGCCTCCGCGCGTGGTCTGTGCTTCTGG
Organism: uncultured Actinomycetota bacterium; assembly: GCA_963720575.1. Classification (GTDB taxonomy): domain Bacteria; phylum Actinomycetota; class Actinomycetes; order Streptosporangiales; family Streptosporangiaceae; genus Chersky-822. The sequence continues at coordinate 4,910,230 of CAVRGA010000001.1, read as the reverse complement.
GCGGACGTGCGCTGGGCTCCGGAACGGTATCGCTGGGGAAGCGTGAGCATCGTGGCCCTCCCCGTTGCTGTTAGCGGTCCGTTCTGACAGCAACGTGGCCCTCCCCGTTGCTGTCAGAACAACATCAGGGAGGGCCACATTGCTGTTAAAACCAGTGACCAACAGCAACAGGGAGGGCCACGATGCTGTTAGAGGCGGGCGTGACCAGCAAACCGGGGCCGTGGCCGCCCTGATGCTGTCGCGAGCCGGGCCGCCGGGCCGCCGGGCCGGCTCTCGCCTGATGGTTCCGCAAGCTGTCCGAAGGGCTCCCCGATCCTGATCACGAGTCACCCGACAGCCTCCAGGACAGCGCGGGAGTCTCCGCGATCGCGAAAGGCGGTTGCGCCGAGGCCCCGGTGGCGCGCGCTGGCTGTCACCGGCCATGATTGTGCTGTGCTAGCTGCTGCCCCGCCGCGCCAAGTGTCCTGCTCAGTCGCTCGCCGGAGCCGCGCGTGAGCCCGGGACCACTGGCGCTCGTCGGGAGCGGCGAGTACCTGCCCGTCATGACCGACACCGAGCGCCTGCTGCTCAAGGGACGTCCGCCGAGGTACGTCCAGCTCCCGACCGCCGCCGCCCCCGAGGGCGAACGCAGCCTGCGCCGCTGGCTCGACCTCGGGGCCAGCCAGGCCGAGCGCCTCGGTGTCGAGCAGGTTCCGGTCGTCGTCAGGAACCGCGACGAAGCAGACTCGCCCGAGCTGGCCGCCCTGATCGACGGTGCCGGGCTGGTCTACCTCTCCGGCGGCAGCCCTACCTTCCTCGCGCAGACCTTGCGCGGCACCAAGGTCTGGGAGGCCATCCACGCCGCCTGGCAGGCGGGCGCGGCCCTGGCCGGCTGCTCGGCCGGCGCCATCGCGCTCACGGGCTGGGTGCCGTCGATGCGCTCGCTTCAGCGCGCGCCCGATCCGGGGCTTGGCGTGCTGCCGAAGCTGCGCGTGCTCCCGCACTTCGACAAGATGCTCGGCTGGGTGCCCGACTTGCTCACGACGGCGCTGCTGCATCCGCCGGCCGGCACGACCGTTCTGGGGATCGACGAGGATACCGCCCTGGTCGACCTTACCGGCGCCGGGCACACCTGGCAGGTGCACGGCCGGCAGCAGGTATGGACGCTCGCCGACGGGCCGCGCCAGGGTTACCCGGCCGGGGCCACGCTGGCCGTACCGTAGGCGACCGGCTGGCGCGAGCCATTCAGCCTGAAAGAAGTTAGGACATCAGCTTGGCCTTCGGCTAGTCGTAGCTGGCCTCGATCAGCCAGCAGCCGTCCCTGACCGCGGCCAGCCAGGCGCTGCCGTCTACCGTCACTAGCTGGAACCTGGCCTGCCTGCAGGCGTGCTCGGGATCCCACCAGCGTTCGTTGACTGGCCAGGGCCCGGTCCAGGCGGTGATCGCCTGCGGGCGCCCGCCGGCCACCGACAGCCGGGCCGGGTCGGCGGAGACCTGCCCTCGCCCGGTGACAGTCACCAGCTCTCCCGAGCTGTCGGTTACCGCTGCGGGGCGGGGCGACGGGTAGACGGTGGCGGGTGCCGGCGCGGGAATCTGGCCTGGCCAGGGCCGGTCGGCGGGACGCGGGGGCACCCGCGCATCCCCAAAGGGCACGAGCAGGGCCTGGTCGGCGGGGCTGCGTCCACCCGCGAGCACGGGCTGGCGTACCGCACCGTGACCGAGCATTGCCTGGACCCGGACCGCTGCCCGCGCTACCCGGTCGCTGACTACCTCATCGCCCCAGAGCCCGAGCTGCCTCCCCCGGTGCCTGACGAGCTGATCAGGGACCAGCCGCAGCAGGCTGATCCCGCCGACACCGTCGGCCGGGCCGCCGCGCCAGCCGTCGAGCTGCCAGCGCACCCGCTCGGCTACGGCAAGCTCGGACAGCAGCCCGTCGTGCCGCCACAGCCTGGTGAGCTCCTGGCCATCGTCGCCGATCACCTGCACTCGCAGGCGAACGCAGGCGAGCCCCTTCGCCGTGAGCCGGGCATGCATCTGAGCCGCGAGCGACTTCGCGGCGAACACGACCTGCTCGGCCAGCTCGGCCGGGGGATCGAACTCGAGCCGCACGGACAGGTCAGCGGCCGGCGGGCGGGCCACGAGCGGGCGGGGGTCAAGCCCGGATGCCAGCCGGTGCGCGAGCAGCCCCTGCGGCCCGAACCTGTGCTCGACATCGACCGCCGGCAACGCCGCGAACTCCCCCAGCGTCCTGATGCCTAGCTGGATGAGCAGGTCGGATAGCTCGGGTGCGCCCAGGACGGTGACCGAGCGCGACGCGAGGAAGGCAGGCGTGCCTCCCGGCGGCACGATCATCGAAGACGGGCTGGCCGGCTCGCTCGCGAGCGCGTCCCTGGACGCCAGCAGGGCGGCGAACATCCCGTCCGCGACTCCCGCTCCGCAGCCGAATCCCAGCCCTCCGACCGTCTCGGCGATCTTCCGGGCGAGCTCAGCCTCCCCGCCGAAGTACCTGGCCGGCCCGCGTGCGCCGAAGGCGCAGATGCCGGGGCGCAGGACTTCGATTCTGGGGCAGTACTCCTGTACCGCGTTCACCACCTGGTCGAAAGCGCGGGCGGCGGGCTGATCGCCTGCCTGGTCCGGGTGCCAGGCCGGGCAGCGTACCGCGAGCACCCGGCGCCGGCTCTCCTGCGCGCTCCCGCCAGTCATCCGGTGCCCGCCGCGGGCCTGGGCTGGTCGAGTGCCGCCAGCTCGTCGGTGACCGCGGTCACCGTGCCGTCTGGCCCAGGCAGCCAGAGCCAGCGCGCCTGCGGTCTCGACCACCCGCCACGGCCGTCCGCCACTACCTGGACCCTGCGCCCGCGCAGCCGTCCGTGTCCCAGGCCGACGCCCGCCCAGGCCTGACTAGTGATACGCAGCCTGACCTGCGCCCCATCCCAGTCTCCCGCCACGAGCAGCACAGCGCCGTACCGCCTGACCGCCGCTTCAAGCTTGCGGCGGACCTGGGCGGACGGCCGCTCTGATGGCCGCAGCAGTACCAGGTCACAGCCGTCGAGCAACGACGCGACGACCTGGACCCAGTGCTGGCCTAGGTCCGGGATCAGCAGCAGCCGGGCCGGATCGAGCCCGGCATCGGCTGCCGCCGCCACTCCGAGTTCAGCTATCCCGGCCGCCGCGCACCAAGCACCCGATGCCACCGGGCCTGCGGCCAGGGCGAGGCAGAGCATGCTCCAGCTACCTGCCGACACCACCGAACCACGCTGGAGCGCCCCGGCAGGCAGAAGATCCGCGAGCGCGGGCAGCACGGGAAGCAGCTCGGCATCGGAAAGCACGCCGCTGCCAGGCCCGACTTCCCGCCCAGAGCGAACCGCCCCGTCAGCGAGCAGGGCAGCCAGCCCGCGTCCCCCGCCGACCCGAGGCAGCGCGGTTTGAGGCAGCGCGGTTTGAGGCAGCGCAGTTTGAGGCAGCGCGGTTTGAGGCAGCGCAGTTTGAGGACTGGTGAGCTCGATGACCTCAGCCAGCTCGCTGGGGTTGTTGAGGTCGATAGGGTTGTCGAGGTCACTGAGGTCACTGAGGTCGCCGGGGTCACTCAGCCCCGCAGGCGCTGCTGACCCGGTCCTGGTCCGGACCGACAGCGAAGTGACCTCTGCGACCGCGGCTCCCACAGGACAACTATCGAACAAATATTCGAGTTAATCAAGCTCGCCGCGCCGCGCGGCCAGGCACCTCCCGCGCGCTGCACCTCCCGCGCGCTGCACCTCCCGCGCGCTGCACCTTTCGGGCTACGCCTTCACGCTCTGGTCGTCGAGCTCGGCGACCGGGGCGTTCTTCTTCACCGAGTCGATGCCGTTGAGCGCGGCAGACTTGCTCTCATAGGTCTCTGAGGTTGCGATGACCTGGCCGTTCGTAGCGAGCAGGTTGAAGTGGAACTTTCCGCTTGAACCTCGCTTGAGAACAAACTTGGCTGGCAACGTTGACCCCTCTCGCTCGCTTGCTGGCATGCTGACAGCCGACCTCTTCCCGCCGACGGGCAACCTAACCGGCGCGGCCCGCAAAGCTGATGGCCGGCCGGCGGGGCGGAGGTCACCCGCGTGATTGGCTGATGAGCCTGGCTAGCTGGTGGCGGGCGGGTTGATCAGGAAGACCGGGTAACCTGGCGCGATCTCGCGCAGCTTGGCGTCCGGGGCGTCCGCGCTGACGCCATCGAAGAAGACGCCGACCTCCATCTTCCAGCGCTTGAGGTACGCGCGGAGAATCTCGGGCTTCTGATCGTCGGTCAGCTCCGTTGCCGAGAACTTCTCGACCTTCTTGCCGACCCGCAGCTCGCCGCCGCCGGCGACCCGCAAGTTGCGCACCCACTGAGTCTGGCCGCGCGGAGCGACCAGGTAGCGGCTGCCGTCATGAGTGAGCAGGTTGATCGGGTTGGACCGCCACTCGCCCGATGTCCGGCCGCGCACATAGAGCACGCGACTCCCCCAGACGCTGAAACCACGCCGGGTAAGAGCTGCCACCGTGCCATTGAAAAGGCTATTCACCCGGCGCCCTAGCGGCGAGGTTGGCATGACGTACCGGGACGACTGGTTCGGGGGCATCTGAATCCTCCCAGACTCAACTTATGCGAGCACCGCTCTCTATACAGATCAGTGTGCACCATGCGCTCTGCTCAAGTCAAGAGCACTGCTCACATTCGAGACTGACGCTTACCGAAGGAGTGTCGTGCGAGCAGAGAGGATTGTCGTGCGAGCCGAGGAGGATTCTCGGTGGCAGGAGCATTTTCGTCCTCGGCGGAGGAGAGTCCCCCGGCTCGGGAAGGCTCTTCGTCATGACCGCGGAGCTTTCTCAGGCTCTCGGAGGAGCATTTCCGCATGCAGGAGTTCGAGACCATGATCACGGAAGATCACCCAGGTCAGGACACTGGTGATGTTCCGTGATCATGCCCGCGAACATGATCACGGAACATCGCACCTGCCGCCCCGCCCCGACAGCTCCCGGGACTGAGAACTCTCCAGCATGATGCCGAAGGCTCCCCGACCCTGATCAAGATCAAGGTCACCCGACGGCCTCCATAGTCCGGTCAAAGCTCCAGCACGCGAAAAAGCCTCCTGCAAGAACTGTGCGCCGCTCGAGTGCTGTTCCGGCTGCACAAGCACAGCGGGCCGGGGTGTGATGAGCTGCGCGAGCTAGCGATCCTGGCCGGTCTCGCTGTCGATCTCGATCCGCTCCTTGCGCAGCTCGCCGCTGACGGTCTTGTCCTCCTCGACCTTGCGCACGGACAGCCGGACCCGCTCGACCGGAACGGCCTCCTTGGTGATGATCGCCCGTGCCTCGTGCAGGATGATTTCCTGATCGCGCTCGGCTAGCTCACCGGTGATGTCGTCGCCGGACATGACCGGAATCCGCTCGATCTCGTATTCCTCGTGGAAGACGCGGACCGTCTGCTCGACCGGCTCGGTGTCGATGTACTTGTGCAGCTTCACCCGAGTGGTCTCCGCGGTCTCGATGTTCACCGCAAACCGCTCCTCGGACCTGGTCAGCCACTCGGGGCCGGTGTCAGCGCCGTCGCCGACCAGATCCGGCGCCGGCCGCCTGACCTGCTGAGTACGAGCCGTCTCCCGCTCGCCAGCCGGCCCGGCCTCCCCGGCCGGCCCGGTTGCCGCAGCTTCCCCGGCCGGCGCGGCCGGCGCAGCCTCACCGGCCGGCCCGGCGGCCTCGCCCTCCGGCACCCGGTCATCGCCCGGCGGCGCCTGCGGCGGCACATTCAGGCCGAAGTAGCCGCGCAACTGCTCCTCCTGCTCGACGGACATGTGCCGGTCGACGCTGATGCCGGGTTCGGCCAGAATCCGCTCCGTGTCGAACGGGACAGCCAGCCCCCCGCTGGGCGTCATGCTGCTGCCGGCGAGCGGCACGAAGTGCAGCCCCTTGCTTGAGCGAATCCGTGCCCAGCTGGGCGTTCCGTCCACATCATCACGGAACACCTGCTCGACGGTGCCCACCGCGAGCCCGTCCGAATCGGTTACTGGTGCGCCCACGAGTTGGTCGGCGTGCATCGTCATTGTTGGTCCCCCCGTGTAGCTAGCCCCGTATACCAAGCACTGAAGTTACGAGTACTGGCTGACTTAGCGACAGCACATGCCGACTGCCACATATTACTGATTGTAATCGGACAACGCCGCTGCGTGATAGAGCGAGACGACCCGAACTTCCCAGCTCTAACTTGAAATGAAAACCGTTTTCAAGTAGGTTCGCCCGTGAGTCAGCTTGACGCGGCCATGGAGCGAGCAGCCACGGGAGGATGAGCAGTGGTGCGACTGACGCGACGACGGGTGACGACCGCGCCGAGTACGCCGACCGCACCGACGACGCTGGCGGCTCTAGCGGCGCTGGCCCTGTTGACGGCGGGACCGATCCTGGCCGCGTGCAGCACCGCGGGCAGCGCGGCCGACCCGGGCAGCGCGGGGGCCGGCAAGGTGGTCCAGGTCACCGCGGCGGAGAACTTCTGGGGCAGCATCGCGAGCCAGCTCGGCGGCAAGCACGTGCACGTCACGAGCATCATCACCAACCCGAACACCGACCCGCACAGCTATGAGCCGACAGCCGGCGACGCCAGGGCGGTCGCCCGCGCCCGGCTCGTCATCGAGAACGGGATCGGCTACGACCCCTGGGCGGCCAGGCTGCTCAGCGCCGGCAACGACGGCCAGACCGTGCTCAACGTGGGCGGCGTGCTCGGGGTCCCCGACGGGGGCAATCCGCATCGCTGGTACAACCCGTCCGACGTGCGGCAAGTGATCAGCGCGCTCACCGCCGACTATCGCCGCCTGGACCCGGCGGACGCCGCCTATTTCACCAGACAGCGGGAACGCTACGAAAGATCAGGACTCAGGCAGTACTACTCACTTATTTCAAGCATAAGAGGAAAATATGCCGGAACACCGGTCGGGGCGTCTGAGTCGATCTTCGCGATGCTGGCTCCGGCACTCGGATTGCGGCTGATCACGCCCGCGACCTTCCTCGAAGCGATCAGCGAGGGCGGCGAGGTGTCGGCCGCCGATAAGCAGACGATCGACAACCAGATCAAGCATCACCTGATCAAGGTCTACGTCTACAACAGCCAGAACGTCACTCCTGATGTGCGGGCCCAGCTCAGCGAGGCGAAGGCGGAGCGCATCCCGGTCGCCACCATCACCGAGACGCTGGCTCCGCCGCAGGACAGTTACCAGGCCTGGCAGGTCAGGCAGCTTCGCGGGATCGAGGCCGCGCTTGCCAAGGCCGCCAGATCGGCCCGATGAGCCAGGCAGGCAAGATGAGCCAGGCAGGCAAGATGAGCCAGACGGGCGGGCCAGGCAGCGGATCAGGCGGCGCGGGCGTGACCCTCGCGGCCAGCGCGCTCCCGGGCGGAAGCGCCGCCGCGAGGGGCCGCGACGCGATCGCGGTGCGGTTCGACCGTGCCGCCGCGCAGGTCGGCGGCCGGACGATCTGGTCACAGGTGAGCATGGAGGTCGCGAGCGGTGAATTCCTCGCCGTGCTCGGTCCCAACGGCGTCGGCAAGTCGACCCTGGTCAAGGCGGCGCTCGGCCTGGTAGGGCTCTCAGCCGGATCGGCGACGGTGCTTGGCCTGCCGGCTGGCCAGGCTGGCCGGCAGATCGGCTACCTGCCGCAGCGGCGCAGCTTCGACGGGGGCCTGCGGGTGCGCGGCGTCGACATCGTCGGGCTCGGCAGCGACGGCGAACGCTGGGGCCTCCCGATCCCGTTCGGCAGCCGCTTCCTGCCGTCCAGGCGAGCCGGCGCCGAGCGGGTGCGCGAGGTCATCGAACTGGTCGGGGCGAGCGCGTTCGCCGACCGGCCGATCGGCCAGGTGTCCGGCGGCGAGCAGCAGCGGCTGCTGATCGCCCAGGCGCTGGTCAAGCGGCCCAGGCTGCTGGTGCTCGACGAGCCGCTCGACAGCCTCGACCTGCCGAGCCAGGCCTCGGTCGCCGCGCTGATCTCGCGGATCTGCCGCGACCACCAGGTCACGGTGATGCTCGTGGCCCACGACGTGAACCCGATCTTGCCCTATCTCGACCGGGTCGCCTACGTCGCGCGCGGCGGCGCCGTCTGCGGCACCCCGGACGAGGTGATCAGGTCAGAGGTCCTGAGCGAGCTGTACCGCACTCCGGTCGAAGTGCTCAAGGCCTCCGACGGCAGGCTCGTGGTCGTCGGCGAGCCCGAGGCGCCGGCCCGGCACACGGACCGGCACGGCGACGGCACCGCCGTCCCGGCCCAGCCATGGTGACGGGCGGGCTGACCTGGAACGTCGTCAGCGACGTCAGGCAACTCTTCCTCTACCCGTTCATGGTCAACGCATTCCGCGCCGGGACGATCGTGGCCGTGGCGGCTGGCGCGCTCGGCTGGTACATGGTGCTGCGCAGGCAGTCGTTCGCCGGCCACACGCTGGCCATCGTGTCGTTCCCCGGCGCCGCTGCCGCCATCTTGATCGGGGTCAGCGCGATCGCCGGGTACTTCGCCGCGGCGATCGCCGCCGCGATCGTGATCGCCGCCATCCCGCGCTCGCTCGGCGGCCGCGCTCGCAGCAGCGAGTCCGCGGTCATTGGCACGGTCCAGGCGTTCGCCCTGGCCTGCGGCGCGCTGTTCGTCAGCCTGTACGGCGGATTCCTCAATGGGCTGACGAACCTGCTGTTCGGCTCGTTCCTCGGAATATCAGGCAGTCAGGTCCTGACGCTGCTTATCGTGGCGGTCATCGCGCTGGCCGGCCTGGCCGCGATCGGCAGGCCCCTGTTCTTCGCCACCGTTGATCCCGATGTCGCGGCGGCGCGCGGGGTGCCAGTGCGCCTGGTCTCCACTGTCTTCTTGATACTGCTCGGCTGCGCCGCGGCCGAGGTGAGCCAGATCACGGGCGCGCTGCTGGTGTTCGCGCTGCTGGTGATGCCGGCCGCGACGGCGCAGCAGCTGACGGCCAGGCCGCTGGCGAGCTTCTGCCTGACGATCGCCTTCGGCCTGGTCATCGTCTGGCTCGGCCTCGCGGTCGCGTATTTCTCCGTGTATCCCGTGGGCTTTTACATCACCACGTTCGGCTTCGCCTGCTACGTGGTCGCGGCGGCGGCCCGGGCGGCGGCCGGTTACCTGGCCCGCCCGAGGATGGTGCCGGCGTGAGCCGCGCGGCCTGGGGGCTGGCCCAGTTCGCGGCGGGCGGGCCGGTCACCGGGCTGATCCACATCGCGGAGCAGCCGTTCCTGCGGTACGCGTTCATCGCCGGCGCGGCGATCGCCGCCGCTTCCGGGCTCGTCGGGTACTTCGTGGTGCTCCGCTCTCAGGTCTTCACCGGCGACGCGCTGAGCCACGTCGCCTTCACCGGCGCGCTCGCCGCCCTCGCGGCAGGCGCCAGCCTGCTGATCGGCCTGTACGGCGCGTGCGTCGCGGTCGCGCTCGCGATGGCCGCGCTCGGCCGCCGCGGGCAGGCCGATGACACCGTGATCGGCAGCGTCTTCGCCTGGATTCTCGGCCTGGGCGCCCTCTTTCTCAGTATCTACTCGCGATCGCGGACAGGGGCGAACGGTACCTCGGGGGTCAACGTCCTCTTTGGCACGATCTTCGGCCTGTCCGCCGGCCAGGCCCTGACCGACACGGTGGTCTGCGTCGCTGTCTGCGCGGCCGTCGTCGTGATCGGCAGGCCGCTGCTCTTCGCCAGCGTCGACCCGGCCGTGGCGCGCGCCCGGGGGATCCCGGTGCGCGCGCTCGGCTTCATCTTCCTCGGGCTGGTCGGCGTCACCGCCGCCGCGGCGACCCAGGCAGTCGGCGCGCTGCTGCTGCTCGGCCTGATCGCCGCGCCCGCCGGCGCGGCCCAGCGCCTGACCTGCCGCCCGGTCGCCGCCCTGTGGCTGTCGGGCGGCCTGGCCGTCGGCTCGGTCTGGGCCGGCCTGCTGATCGCCTACTCGGCGCCGCGGCTGCCGCCGAGTTTCGGCATCCTCGGCGTGGCGACGCTGGCCTACCTGATCGCGTTCGCGCTGACCCGCAGGCCGGACGCCGCGCGCGTCAGCTGACGGCGAGCGAGTCGAGCCGCCCGGCCAGCTCGGCCGCCGTGTTGGGCCTCGCTCGCGGGTCGGGGTTGACCGCGGCGGCGATGATCTCCCTGACCGCCGGCGGCAGCGCGTCGGAGATCGCCGGCTCGTGGCCGAGCACCCGCCGCATGGCCACCATGGTGTTGTCGGTGGGCAGCTCGCCGTACAGGCCGGCCCCGGTCAGCACCCGGTGCAAGGTCGCGCCGAGCGCGTAGATGTCCGTCGCGCGGGACGGCATCTCGCCCCTGATGATCGCCGGATCAAGGTATTCCACCGATCCGGCTGACCCCAGGCCGGTGATCGTCAGGCCGGGTGTGAGCAGCCGGCTGAGCCCGAGGTCGCTGAGCTTCGCGCCCCCGTCGTGCAGCATGATGTTGGCCGGCTTGATGTCGTTGTGGGCAATGCCGGCCTCGTGCAGCGCGTCAGCGGCACGGGCGGCGTCGGCGACCGCCGCGAGCGCGTGAACGGGCGGCAGCGAGCCCGCCGCGTCCGCGAGCGAGCCCTCCGGCAAGTACTCCATGGAGTAGTAGAGGTCATCGCCCTGCTGCCCGGCGTCGTACAGCGTCACCAGGTACGCCGACCTGACCGCCGCGAAGGCGGCGAGCTCGCGGGTGGCGCGGCGAAACGTGTCCTGGCTGTTGGAGCCGGTGAGTACCTTGACCGCGACCAGGTCGGCGCTGATATGCAGCCGCTCAGGCCGGCTGGCGAGATAGAAAGCACCGTGGTTGCCCTCGCCGAGCTTCCTGAGAAAGTGGTAGTCAGCGATGCCGGCCCGGTCAACCGCGAGACTGCCGTCACTATTGGTCACTGCTGCCTGCCTTCCGGCTGCTTGGGCTTGTCTAGCGCTTCAACCCACTGGTCCATGTCATCACTGGCTTCATTGCTGCCTGCGACAACGGCGATATGCGCGGCCAGGCTACCGTTGCCGCTGATCAGTGCTCCGGTCGCGGCCGGCGCGCCGTCGCCGGCCGGTGCGCCGCTGCCCGAGGCCGCTCCGTTGCCGCTGATGGCCGCAGCGGTGGCGGGCACCGCCGCGACCGCGGCCGCGAGCACGAGGTCGGCCGGGACGACGAGCAGGCTGCCGGCTGGCTGGTCGCCGGCGGTTGCCTGGACGCCGCGCCTGGCCAGGTCAGAGACCCGGGCGCTGCTCGCCCGGCCGGCCGGGGCGATCAGCAGGTCAAGCCCGTCAGCGGCCGCGAGATGAGCCGCGACCTGTATCGCCGCGTCGGAGTCCGCGCCCCGGGCCAGCTGGGCGGTGACCGCCGACGGCGACACGGGAAGCGGCCGCAGCACGATCACGAGCTGGGCCTTGCCGCCGTCTGTCAGCTCCGTGAGCTGTGCGGCACCCGGGTGCAGCACGATCGTGTCCGGGTCGGCCGCGGCGAGGTAAGCGGGAAGCTCCGCGGCCACGTTGTCGCTGAACCGGGACTGGACCACCGTCGTTACCCCGTGCTGCTCCGCCCGGGCCGCGAGCCGCTGCAGCTCGTCCATTGTCTGGGTCATCTGCAGCAGCTCGGTGCCGAGGCCGAGGCCGACCTCGAGCCGCTGGCTCTTGGCCTGCGGGACCAGATGCGCGAGCACGATGTCGGTATTGGACTTGGTCGAGGCGAGCCGCACGGCGACGTCAACGAGCGGCGCCGCCGTCGCGAGGTCGTCGGCCAGCACGACGACCCGGTGCGCCCCGGCCCGGCCGAGGGCAGACCTGTCGGCCTCGGTGATGTCGCGCTGCATGATCCGGTTCGGGTAGATGTACCTGAGCAACGGCCCGGCCATGGCCGTCGTCACGATCGCCATCACGACCATGAGCGTGTACAGCGACTTGCTCAGGATGCCGAGGTTGAGCCCCACGGTGAGGATCACGAGTTCGGTCAGGCCGCGCGTGTTCATCAGCGACGCGAGAACGCCGGCCTGCCTGCGGCGCACCCCGGTGAGCCTGGCGCCGAAGTAGGCGCCGCCGAACTTGCCGACGACAGCGACAGCCATGATCAGCGCGAGGTCGGCGAGCCCTGACAGCCCGATGCCCGACAAGTTGACCGACAGCCCGGCGATGACGAAGAACACCGGCAGGAACACGATGACGCTGACCTGCTCGAGCCGCTCCAGGATCGACACGCGCAGCGACGGGAGGTTCCTCGGCATCACGATGCCGAAGATGAACGCGCCGAAGATGAACTTCACGCCCATCCAGTCGGTGGCATAGGCCGACAGCAGCAGCAGCGCGAGTATGGTCGCCAGCACAGTGGGAGTCAGCCGGCCTTCACGCTGGTAGACGTCGGCCAGCTTCCGCAATCCCGGCCTGACGACGAAGATGATCGCGGCCGCGTAGACCGGCGCCAGCGCAAGCCTGAGCTCGTTGCCGCTCGCGCCGGCCACTGCTACCACGACGGCCAGCAGCGTCCAGGCGAGCACGTCATCGACGGAGGCGGCGGCGAGCGCCAGGCCGCCGATCCTGGTCCGGTGGATGCCGCGGTCGGTGAGGATGCGGGCGAGCACCGGGAACGCCGTGATCGACATCGCGACGCCGAAGAACAGCACGAAGACCGTCTTGCTGGCCGCGTGCTCACGTTGCGCGAGCCAGACCCCGAGCCCGGTGCCCAGCACGAGCGGCAGGAGGATCGACCCGATCGCGACCCCGGCCGCGACCTTCTCCCTGCCTTTGACCAGGCTCAGGTCGACCTCGTAGCCGACCACGAACATGAAGAGCACGAGCCCGATGTCGGCGATGGTGGTCAGCGGCGGGATCAGCGTCGGCGGGAAGAGCGTTGTCGTGATCTTGCCATCGAACAGCGTCGGCCCGAGCAGGAGCCCGGCGACGATCTCGCCGAGCACGGGCGGCTGGCCGATCCGCTTCGCCAGGGCACCGAACAGCCTGGCCAAGATGATGATCAGGGCGAGGTCGGCCAGCAGCAGCTGGACTTCCGAGTCAGTCATGGGGAGTCCTTGCCGGGCCAGTCAGCGCGGGTCCGGGCAGCCGCGTGCTCAGGCGCGCGGCTTCGGGTTCGGGGTGATCATCGCCCACGGTGGGACTCATATCGGAATCCGCGTCCGCCGAGATCGATCTGGCTTCCCGTGGTGAGCACCAGCGGCATGTGCGGTTGCAGCTGGGTGTCGGCCGGCTGACTGGACTGCTTCACGCGGGTGCCGTTGGCGGAGCCGAGGTCGGTGATCAGCACTCGCCAGCCGTCGAGCGCGATCTTGGCGTGAACACGTGACACGATCCCGGAGTCATCGTCGATGCGCAGCGCCCGTGACCGGCCGGAGGCGACGGTCGCGTCGAGCCCCGGCTCCCGGCCCACGATGTAATCGCGGTCAAGCTGGAACACCGATCCGTCATCGAGCAGCAGCACGCCGAGCGGCGGGCGGGTACCCGGCCGCGGCACCAGGGTCTGCTGGTTCATCGAGATCCCGCAGACGGCGCAGAAGAGGGCCTCGGGATCATCGAAGTGCCCGTTCTTGCAGTACACGCCCTGGATGATCGGCGCCTCGGCGACGTAGCTGCTGCTACCTGGCGGAAGGTCCCTGGCCTTGGACAGCGGCTCGCGTCGCCCGCCATCGACGTGACCGGCCTCGGGACTGCCGAACACCACGGCCTCGAACGGCTCGGACGAGACCGGCGGCGCTTCCCCGGCGGGAGCGGGTGCCTGCCAGAGCTGCGTACCGATGTGCGCCTGCTCGTCCACCGGGCCGGCCGCCGGCACGGACGGCACGGCATCTTGGGGCCGGGCCGGCTCGGGTACCGTCGGCTCGGGTACCGCGGGCTCGGGGATGGCGGGCTCGGGGATAGCCGGCTCGGGGATAGCCGGCTCGGGGATAGCCGGCTCGGGGATAGCCGGCTCGGGGATAGCCGGGCTCGGGGATAGCCGGCTCGGGGATAGCCGGCTCGGGTACCGATGGCTCGGGCGCGGGCATGACCGGTTCGGGCTCGGGCATGACCGGCTCGGGCTGAACTGGCCCGGGCTGCGCCGGCTCAGGCTCGGGGATCCGCGCTTCGGCCGGCCGGGGTTCCGCCGCGGGCCGCACTCGCCCGCCAGCCGGCGCCACCGCCGCGGCGACGGGAACGCCGCCGGCGAAGAAGCTCAGTCCGCCGGCCCTGACAGTACCCGCGTCAAGGCGGGAAAACCGGTCCGTGCGGGGCGGGCCGTTGTCCGCCGCGCCGAGACCGCCGCGGACGCCAGTCACCGTCGAGCGCACCAGGCACTGCAGCAGCATGCCCGGCTGGCCGGCCTGAATCCGCTGCGTGCCGTAGTCCGTGGTCACGTCCGCCCAGGCCCCGCCGCTGACCGTCACGGCGAGCCCCGCTCCGACCGCTCCGAAGGCAAGGACCGAGGACTCCTGCTCCGCGCCGTTGCCGGCCGGGGCGTCCTCGAGGGCGGCCGCGACCTGGTCGGCGAATTGCCGGCCGTCTCCCCCGGCGGCCGCGATCTGCTCGAGCGCGTCGAGCAGGACGTCGACGAACTGCCCGTCCTGCAGGCTGCTCAGCAAGATCAGGTTGCCGTACCTGGCCAGGACGCCATCGCCGGGAACCGGCCACAGGCCCGGCGGGTGCGTGCCCGCTGATCCGGGATCGGTCATGCCAGCCTCCCGCCGCGGAATCGCCATCTGACGTTGATCACTCGCATCGGGCCATTCGCCCAGAGCCAGACGGCGACCCAGACGAGCACGAAGTCAATCCAGAAGGCCGACGCCGGCACCGTGCCGACGATGCCGGGTATCAGCTTCTGCTTGAGCAGCACCCAGATCAGCAGCCCCTCGGGCACCAAGGTGACCAGGCCGAAGAAGGTCGGCCAGTCCTTCTCCCAGCGCCACTGCATGATGAAGTGATACAGGCACTCCCAGGCGATGCCGAGCACGGCCACCGCGATCAGGATGATGAAAGTGTCGCGGTAGGTGTCAGAGAGCGGGCCGTTCACCGGCAGCAGCGGGGTGATGATCAGCGTGACCAGCCCGCCGATCACGGCGAGCAGCACGATCCTGGTCTGGATCCGGCCGCCCAGCGTGGGTAGCACGTTATGCCTCCTGAAATACCGGTAATCGGGCGGTGCGGGGCCGCCGCACGGCGGCGGCTCGCTGATCCGGTTACGGCTGCTTGTTCTGGGCCCAGCGAATCCACTGCGAGATCGACCGGAAGGTCCCGATCTTGGGGCAGAACCCTCGCCTTGCCAGGTCGTCGGTGATCTCCTGAGCCGCGACCTGAAGCCCGAGGAACGTATCCACCCCGGGAAAGTATCCCCCGAGCGTC
Source organism: uncultured Actinomycetota bacterium (assembly GCA_963720575.1). Lineage (GTDB taxonomy): Bacteria > Actinomycetota > Actinomycetes > Streptosporangiales > Streptosporangiaceae > Chersky-822. Next base: position 4,894,966 of record CAVRGA010000001.1, on the reverse strand, counting down.
GTCGCGCCCGAGGCATAAACGACTCCGGGACCGCTCGCCGTCCCGCGCAGCTCGAAGGTGCGCTCGACGTCGAGCCGGCCGACCGGATTGCGCCCGACGCCGGAATGCTCGAGCAGGTCGGCCAGTACCCGGTGCTCGGAGATGTCGGCTTCGAGGCCGGTGCAGTCGATGACGAAGTCGGCGGCCATCTCGAAATTGCCGTTGCGCGACTTCACCATGCTGACGATCTTGCCATTGGCGTCCAGGCGCATGTCATCGACCGTGCCCTGCATGGCGTGGTACCAGCCCTCGAGCCGGCCCTGGTTCATCTGCGCCTGCCAGCGCCGCCGCCACGGGGTATTGGTGCCGCCCATCTGCTTGTACTTGGCCGCCCTGGCATCGCCCTCGAGCTGGCGCATCTCGGCCTTCAGCTGCCCGCCCCAGACCGACTTCGGGTAGTTGAACCCCTGGTAAGCGAACCCGTTCCCGCCCTTGCGGCGTGACCACGCGTGCGGGCCGTGGTCACCGTCGATATAGGTGCGGAAGAGGTGCACGATCTGCGTCTTGAGCCCGTGCTTCTCGCGGTCATCCATCAGCCTCGCCAGGACACGGGACGCGACGATGCCGCCGCCGCGCAGCATGACCGTGATTTCCTTGGTCCGCGCGGTCTCGTAGATGTGCTCGTGCTCCTCATAAGCGCTGACCACGTGGTGGAAGTCCTGGTGCTCAGTGCGGAAGTCCTGAAGTTCCTTGAGGAACCGCAGGCCCGGGTAGCCGACCGCCAGGTGCACGTACTCCGCGCGGTAGGCGACCCGCTTGGTCGGCGTCAGGCCGGCCTTCGGGGTCAAGACGACGAAGTAGCCGCCGCCCTGGCGCTTCCTGACCATCCGCACCTGGCCCTTGACCAGCATCTGGTCCCAGCCGATCCGCTTGGCCTCGCGCTCGAGCCCGGCGAAGACGCGGCCGGCCTTGGGAGTGTAGAAGTCGGCCCACATCGGCTCGACGAGCACGTGCCACAGCTCGCCCCACTTGCGCTCGCTGAACGCCTCGGTGACCGCGTAGGAGGGAAAGCCCCAGATGTTGTCGGGCCGGGACGCCGAGTCCGACCTGATCCGCTCGGGCCTGGGAATCTGCGACACCCGGGTCAGGTACTCATAGGTCTGCCAGGGGAAGTCAAGGTTCGACAGCACGGTCATCCGGTTGGCGGGCACCCCGGCGATCCGCAGGTAGTCAACGGTCACGAACGACCCGATGCCGCCGCCGACGGAGACGAACGGGACATCGGCGACCGGGATGCCCGCCGCCTGCACCATCGCGTCCGTCCACTGATCAGACCTGAGCAATTCCTCGGTCAGGTCGCCCGACCCGGGCGGCGCTCCCTGCCGCGCCGGAGCGGCCGCGGCGCCCGGTCGCTCGCGCATGATCGTGGCCGGCTGCGACGGATCCATCGACCCCGGCAGCTCAGTCGGGCTATCGGTCATTCCCCGCCCCAATTCACCTGAAGACAGTGTCCGGAAATTACCGATTTGGGACCGCATCAAGACCAAGGCTTCGTCCCCCGATTTGCGGCCCGCGTCGATAAAACACTGAGAGTGTCGCATGCGCCACGGAAACCGACAAGACGGCCGGATACATCGGCGCGCCGCAGTCGCCCTGGCGGCTCCCGGCTCAGCGCGCCGAGCCGGGCCCGCGCTTGTACACGACCCACACCTGGCCCCGCGCGAAAGGCATCCGGCGGCCGCCTGGCAGGGTAAATATCGTGCCGCCATCAGCTCGCGGCCTGGACCACCGGACGTGGTAGGCACGGCCATTCCGCAGGACTACGGCCGATCCCGCGCCCACGGTGTTCGAGTACGGCGGCTTGATTCCCAGTTCGCGGAAGTGCGAGGCGCCGACAATCACGGACTGAATGACGATGGTCGCGCCGCCAAGCTGGCCGCCTCCGGCCGCGACGGCCGGCTTGCCGTCCATCCAGGACAGCCAGCGGTGCCGGGCGGCCGACCACCGGAAAGTAAACGCGGCCGCCGGGTACGAGACACTGTAGGAACTCGCCGGCGTGCCGCCGGCAGGCGCCGGCCCGAACCTGAAGCCGATGTCCCTCGCCTTGCTCGCCCCTTTGGCCTCGGCCAGCAACTGCCTGGTCTTGGCGTAGAGGTTGTAGGGAGCGACCCGGCTGTCGTTCCGGTAGTACCCGCCGACCAGCCCCGCGTACAGGTCCACGATCCGCGCGTGCTCGACGACCGGCAGCAGGTGCGGCTGCGCCCCGGAGAAGGCGAACGCCGGCCGGCCGAACTGCCTCAGCAGCTCGAGATCTTCAGCGCGCGAGCTCCGGACCGGCCCGACGACCGGCGGAAAGTGACTGGAGAATACCGCAAAGATCCGGCTCAGCCCGCCCTCGACCGGCAGCAAGTAGACGATATCGGCCTTGGCCAGGCCCGTCGGCGGGCGCGCCTGGGCCACGTTGTCGATCTTGAATATCAGCTCGCGGCGCAGTGACCTGACCGGCTCTCCGGTAAATGGCGAATAGAGCCGGGCAGATGCCGGCTTATGCCCGCCAGCGGCTGGGCTGACGGCCGGCTTGCCGCTGGTGAGCAGGAAAAACCCGGCAACCAAGATGAGCAACGCAATTGCGGAGCTTATCCCGGCGATAAGCGCGCGCCGCCGTACCCGCATGGTCATGCACCCCCATGCAGGTTAGCAAACAACCGCCATCCATTAGCCGGCGGAAAGCACCCCGTCATCGAGCCTGAGGGTACGGTCGGCAATCTCGATCAGCACAGGATCGTGGGTCGCCACCACCGCCGTGATGCCTTCGGAACGGACCACTGTCTTCAGCAGCCGCATGATCTGGCGGCCGGTCTGGCTGTCGAGCTGGCCGGTCGGCTCGTCGGCGATCAGCAGCGCCAGCAGGCCGGCCAGCGCCCTGGCGATCGCGACCCGCTGCTGCTGGCCGCCGGAGAGCTCGTTCGGGCGCTGCCTGGCGTGATCGCGCAGGCCGACCAGGCTCAGCATCAGGCTCACCCGCTCTTCGCGCTCCCTGACCGGCACTCCGGCGATGCGCAGCGGGACGCCGGCGTTCTCCGCCGCCGACAAGATCGGGATGAGGCCGAACGACTGGAAGATGAACGCGACGGAACTCCGGCGGAAGAGCATCCGCTGCTTGTCGTTCATGGCCGTGACCTCTTCGCCGGCCACGTGCACGGTGCCCTCGGTGGGCCGGTCGAGGCCGCCGATCACGTTGAGCAGCGTCGTCTTGCCCGATCCGGAGCGCCCGACCAGCGCGGTCAGCTCGCCCTGCCTGACCGTGGCGCAGACCCCGCGCAGCGCCCTGACCATGGTGTGACCGCTGCCGAAGGTACGGCTGACGTCGCGGATATCGACGATGACCGGCCGGGCATGCGAACCATTCTCGGTCATCGTGACTCCCCTTCCTGCCCTGAGTCCGGCCAGACGCCGATGTGATCAGGCTCGGCCTCCAGCCTGACCCGGTCCCGCATGCCGAGCGGCTCGATCATGTCGAGCGGCAGCTGAACGCGGCCGGCCCGGTCGAGCACGGCGTACTCGACCGCGTGATCGGCCGACGACCGGCGCAAGGTCTCCGTGCTGGTCCTTCCGTCGGCGATCGCGACCGTCCGGCGCACCTGATCGGACACGGCCGGGTCGTGCGTGACGACAAGCACGGTCGCGCCGAGGTCGGCGTTGGCTGTCTGCAGCGCGGCGAAGACGTCCATGGCCGTGGCACTGTCGAGCTCGCCGGTCGGCTCGTCGGCCAGCAGCAGTTCCGGCTCGTTCGCCAGCGCGATGGCGATGGCGGTCCGCTGCTGCTCGCCGCCCGACATCTGGTCAGGCCTGCGGTCGGCGCAGTGGGCGACGCCGAGTGCGCCGAGCAGTTCGGCGGCCCGGCCGATCCTGGCCCTGCGGCTCCTCGCGGTGAACCGCATCGGCATGATCACGTTCTGGACGGCCGTCAGGTACGGCAGCAGGTTGCGCGAAGTCTGCTGCCAGACGAAGCCGACCACGTCGCGCCGGTAGTGCAGCCGTTCCCGTGCCGACATGGCGGCGATGTCGCGGCCGGCGACCCTGACCGTGCCCGCGGTCGGGCTGTCCAGCCCGGACAGGATGTTCATGAGCGTCGACTTGCCGCTTCCCGACGCGCCGACCAGGGCGGTCAGCTCGCCCGCATTGATCAGCAGGTCCAGGCCCTGCAGGGCCTGGACCTCAATGCCCTCGGTCGCGTAGATCCGCACCAGGCGATCGCAGACGACAAGCGCGTCGTCGCCGTACGACATCCGCGCGCGGTCCGCTTCGTCCGCGAGCTCGCCGATGCCCGACGCCGCGTCGATCCGCTGGGCCGATGCAGTCATGGCGTCCTGTCCTTTCTGGTGTCCCGGCAGCCTGGTGTCCCGGCAGCCTGGTGTCCCGATAGCGGTGTCCTGAGCGCGCTACTCGCCCACTCGCAGTGCCCGCGACACGCCGCGGATCCGGATCGCCAGTCCTTGCGCGAACAAGGTGATGAGCGCGACCGCGATCAGCCCCGCGGCCAGGTAGCCGATCACCGCGAAGTCGGCCTGGACGGGTACCCGCGCGCTCGACCCGGTGAAGAGCGACAGGTCGATGCTCGGCGCGAGCAGCGGCACCAGCGCCCAGGCGCAGATCGCTCCGCCGGCAGTGGCGGCCGCTATCGCGGGCAGTGCTTCCATGCTGACCAGGAACCGGGCCTGACGCGCTGACAAGCCCATCGTGAACAGCCTGGCCAGCGTCAGCTCGCGCGGCCTGGCGCCGAGCGCGAGCATGATCAGCATGATCAGCGCGCCGAACACGGCGGCGGCCACCGCCGACTGGGCGAAGGTGACGTAGGCGCCGCGCTGCAGGTCAGCTCCGGTCAGGGCGTCGATGACGGCCGACCGGTAGGTGATCGTGGTGGCGCCGGGCAGCAGCCTGGTCACCACGGCGCGCAGCCTGGCGCGGTCCGCCTGGCCGATGATCAGCACGACGTTCGGCACCGGCCGGTCGCCGCCGAGTATCCGGTCGGCGGCCTGGTCGGGCACTACGATGAACGGCCCGCTCTGCGGCACGCCCGGCGCGCCGGCGATGTTGCCCGCGATGCTGACCTGAACCGTCCTCGTGCCGATGAGAACGCCGCGGCCGTGCCTCAGCGCGGTCGCCGCGCCCGATGAGGCCAGCGCTGGCAGCGACCCGCCCGCGGCGGGCCGGGCGAGTCCGGCCGGGAATGGCCTCGCCGGGGTCAGCGCGAGCAGCGCGGCGTACCCGGCCGGATCCACGGCCACGACGCCGACCGTCGTGCCATCGGCCGTCGTGCCTGACGTGACGGCCACCGCGGTGGCCGCCTGAACGCCGGGCACCCTGGCGATCGCCCGCTCCGCCGCCGCGGTGAGCGGCGCGTTCGACCCGGAGGCGTCGATGACCACGTCGGCTCCCACCGCCCGCCACGACTGCGCGACATCGCCGGCGACCACCGCGGTGCGCAGCATCGCGCCGAACGCGATCACCGCGAGCGCGAGCACCAGCGCGAAGGCCGGGAGGATCGCGCTCGCGGACGCTCGCGTCGCCCTGGCCAGCCCGATGAACGCGGTAACGCCCTGCCGCCGGCCTGCCAGCGCGACCAGCCAGCGCAGTACCGCCGGATAGACGCGGACCACGATGATCGCCATGGGAATCGCGACCAGCACGGGCGCGGCGCTCGTGAACCAGTCGGTGCCGCCGCCCGCCGGCTGTCCCTGGAGCCGCAGGATCAGCAGGCCGGCCGCCGCCGCCAGCGCCGCCGTGATGTCGACGACCACGCGCCTGAGCCGCACCCGGCGGGGCGGAGAGCTGTCCGCGCGCTCGGCGGCCAGCCGCGCGTGCCGCAGCGCGAGCCAGGGAACGCCCGCCAGCGCCACCGCGCAGGTGATGCCGGCCAGCCACCATGCCAGCGGCTCGTCCTGGCCAGGGGTGACCAGCACGCCGAGCCCGATCGCGATGATGGTCGCGGGCAGCACGGCGACGGCACCGGCCCTGGCCGCGACGAGCGCTAGCTGCCACCGGCCTGCGCCTCGCGCCCTGATCAGCCCGAACTCGCCGGCTCTTCGCTCGCCGAGCAGCCGGCCGCCGAGCAGCAGGACGACCAGGCCGACCACCGTCAGGCTGACGTACAGCAGCGAGAGCAGCGTCCCGATCTGGCCTTCGGTCTGCACGAACTCGATGAGCGTTCCGCTGATCGGCGCGGTCAGGGGAACGCTGAGGGCGGTCGGGACACTGTGCCTCACCAGGCCGAGCGCGGTCAGCTTCGACACCAGCTCGGTCTCCAGCGGCGCGGCCTGGTCGGCATTGACGTGGCCGAGGTCAAGCGGGAACTCCCAGGTCACACTCATGTTCTGGATGGAGAGCGCGAGCTCGAGGTCATTCATCTCAGTGTCAGAGATCAGGGCCGATGCCAGCCAGTTGCCTGCCGATGCGGGGCTCGGCTTGTTGAGGCTCGGCCTGACCGCGACGGGATCGGCAGCCCAGAACGATGACCCGGGCTGACGGGGCCTGAAGATCCCGGTCACCTTCAGCAATACCTTGCTTACCGCGCCAGACTCGCTGTCGGTCACCGGGAGCACGGAGCCGACTCGCAGGCTGAAGCGCGCTGCCGTCGCCGCGGTGACGGCGACCTCAAATCTGCCCACCGCCTGGTTAAAGGAGTGCAGGGCCGGCATGCGGCCGGCGATGAACCTGACGTACTTCGGCAGGCCGGACCGGTCAATGAGCTCTACTTGCGGCGGAGCCTGGCCGTTGTAGGCGCTCCTGGCCGCTCCCGGGGCATACAGGAAGTTGGTGGCCACTCCCCACCAGCTGCCGCCGGGCGCCAGCGGCAGGCCGGCGGCTCGCAGGTGCGAGCCGAGCTCAGACCCGATCGGGCCGAGCACCGTCCGGTTCATGCCGGTGGAAAGGGGCAGGCCATTCTGCCCCGTCGCCTCCGCGAGCGTCGGCATGTCCAAGGTGGCGATCACCGACCGTCCGGCGACGGGCGTGGCCGAGACGATCTTCTGCAGCGCCCTGGTGCGGAAGGCCAGGCTCGCGCGTGGCGTCGCCGTCGCGACGAACACGCTGGCCAGTACGAGCGCCGCGAGAACGGCGCTCGCTCCCGCTCCGGTGCCCGTGACGACGACCAGGCCGTCCCTGACCCGGCGCACGACGTTCCTCGCGCTCATACCGCCTCCGCCGCGCGAAGCTGAGCCGCCGGGTCCGGCCGGAAAAACGCGCTCGCCGCCGCGGCGAGCACGGGGATCGCGCTCACGACGAAGGCGATGGCCAGCGCGGGGCCGACCGGGACCTTCACGAGCACGGGCACCACCGGCGCGGCCGCCGTCGCCGTCAGCGTGACTGACGGCACCAGCAGGTGCGCGAGCACGGTGCCGAGCAGGAACCCGGTCAGCGCCGCCGGCACGCTGAGGCTGAGCGCTTCCAGGCAGAGCAGGCGCGCCTGAGCGGGCCCGTCGATGCCGAGCGCCGCGAGCAGCGCGGACTGCGTTCGCCGTTCCCGCACGCTCCCGGCCACGCTGACGGAAAACCCGAGTATCGCCAGCAGCGCCGCCGCTATCGCCGTCGCCTGGATCGCCTGCTGCGGTATCGCGGACATCGGGTCGCCGAGCACGGTGGCCGCGAGCTTGGCCCGGCTGGTGATGGTCGTGGCGGGCGGGAGGCCGGCGGGCACCTGGCCGGACTCGGTAGCCAGCCACCACTCGTTCACGGGGGCCGGGCTCTGGCCCTGGGCGGCTAGCGCCTCCTGGACAGTGCTCAGGTCGACGATGAGCGCGCCGTCCCTGCCCGTGACGGTGGGAAAGGAGCTGACCACGGCGGCCACCTTGACCGTGAGCGTCGCCTGGCCGGCCGCGACCTGGATGACATCGCCGGTTCTGAGCAGGTTGGCGCGCAGGTACGAGGCGGTGGCGATGGCAGGCACGAGCGTGTCCCTGAGCTGGGCGCGCAGCGTCACCTGACCGTCGATCGACGCGGTCGGGGCGTTGCCGATGAACCCCTCGATCCGGCCGTCGCCCGGGTTGAAGCGCACCGGATCCGGGCCGCCGCTCGGGCCGGCGACTGATCTGGGGCCGGCTGCCGACGCCGCCGTCGGCGAAACCCGGTGCCGACACCGCGGGCACCCACTTGCTGAGCAGCGCCCGCGCGTCGAGGCGCCGGACCGGCCCGCCTGGCCGGGAGCTTGCCAGGCCGGTCACCGCGAACGTGGCGACGCGAGCGCCGGATGAGGGGGCAGGGACTCGAGGGAGCGGCGGCACCGTGTAGCCGGCGGTGATCGCGACCAGCCGTAGCGGGTAGATCGCCTTTCCGGTCGAGGTCAGCCTGGCCGCGAGGACATGACCGCGACCGTCAGGTGGCAGCGTGCCCGCCTGGATCGAGTAGACGTCACCGCCGGCGTCCATGATCGAGATGGTCACCCGGACACGGCCGAGACTCGCGCCCGTGCCCGGGTTCAGGTCAGCCGTGATGGCCAGCGCGGTCGGGTGACCTGGCAGCGTGATGAGCGACCTGCTGCCGGCCGGCCGGATCCTGCTGAAGATCGACGGTGCCGCCTGGTCGCCGCGCAGCAGCACGGCGGCCGGTGCCTGCCCGGAGCCGACGGCGAGCAGCTCGCCGTTTCCCGGCGCTTCTATCGCGTTGCTGACCGCCATCGCGGCGGTGACGCCCGGAGCGTGCGCGATGGCGCCGGCGGTTCCTGCGGTAGCCGGGAAGAGCGTGTCGGCCCGCACGTCCGCGCCGGCGATGAACGCCGACTGGTCGAGCGCCGACTGCCGCCAGCTCTGATGCTGGGCCAGCGCGAGCGTGCTCGTGCCGACCGCGAGCACGACGAGCAGCATGGGAGCGCTCTGCCTGACGGCGCGCCGGCTGAGCTCCCAGGTCGCGAGAGCGCTGCCGAGCCGCCTGGTCCGCGCCGCCAGCTTGTCCCCCGCCCTGGCCAGCAGCGGCAGCAGCCGCAGCGGCAGCACGGTGCCCGCGGCGAGCGCGATCGCGGGAGCCAGCGCCAGCACCGGGTCGATGCCCAGGCCGGCCGGGGTACGGCCGAGAACCGAGAACTCCCGCAGCTGCCAGCCGGCCAGCAGCGCGAGCGCGATCAGCGCGACATCAGCGCCCGCCGTGGCCAGGAGCAGCGCCGGGGACCGCCGGCCCCGGCCCACCCTGAGCACGCTCGGCGACACCGGCCGCATGGCCGGCCAGATCATGATCACGGTGCACAGCAGCAGCACGAGCCCCGCCGTCCACCAGGCGTCGGCCGGCACCCCGCTGACCTTGATCCCGGCGGCGCGGAGCGGCCCGTTCCCGGCCAGCAGGCTGGTCAGCCGGCTGCTGAGCAGCGCGCCGGCGCCCGCCGCTGTCACGGTGACGATCAGCGCCTCGATCACGGCCAGCTTCACCAGCTGCCCGCGCCCGGCGCCCCGCGACCGCAGCGTGGCCGACTCTTCCTCGCGCTGGCTCGCCAGCGTGCGCGCGGTGAGCGTCAGCGCGGCACCTGCCAGCAGGAGCAGCTCCAGCTCGCCCACCAGCAGCAGCGACCTGGCGACGATCAGCTTGGCGGTGACGGTCTGCAGCGCCCCCGGCAGGCCGGCGACGACCTGCAAGCCGCCGAGATCGGCCGACTTGGACAGGAAGGCCATCGCCGCCGTCAGCCGGCTCGACAGCGGCTTGAGCTGGTCAGCCGTGATGTGCGTGGTGGCGAGCCCGTACAGCCAGGTAGCGTCGCCGACCGCGAGCCGGTGATCGCTGAAGGCGCTGTCATCGACAATGAAAGGCCCGTAGGTCACGAAACCCGGAGCGGCGCTGACCCCGGTCGGGGAGATCAGGTCAAGGTCCCAATAGGGGGCCGACTGGTCGAGCGGCCGGTACAAGCCGGTGACCTGGAACCTGACACTCGCCGAGGTGAGCCGATCACGCAGCGCCAGCACCTCGCCGACCTTCAGGCGCAAGATGGCGGCGACGCTCGCTGGCACCGCGACCTGCAGCGCGGCGTGCCTCGCCGAGGCAGCCGGCCAGGATCCGCTCACGAGCCTGACCTGAGACTTCAGCCGCGTCATGACCGCGGCCTGCGCGAGCGGGACGGTCTTGCTGCCGCGCGGCGCGGGCAGGCCAATCGGATCTGACCACACCGCGTCATCAGCAGTGACCGGCACGCCGCCGAAGGCACGGCGGATCGCGGAACTGACGACACCGCGATCGGCCCGGTACTGCTCGGCGTCGATCGCACCGCTAATGGAGACCGACCGCTGCCCCGATGTCGCAAGCTCGTTGCTCACCGCCTGCGGCAGCGCGCTGGCCTCGAACCCCGCGAAGGCCGCCACCAGCGACGACGCGATCAGCGTGCTGAGCAGCACGCTGACCAGCAGCGGCCATACCGATCGCATCCGCGGCCACAGAACCGAGCGTCGCGCAGTCATCGCCGATGGACTCCAAACGCACGCGCCGGCCGGCCCGGCGGGCGGTCGGCGTGCCGGCCGCAGGGTTGCAGGGTGGCTATTCCGATATCTGGTAGATTATGCCCGGGAGACCGGTCACAGGGATTGGGAAATCGGACTGTTAGTCAATCGTTGCCGATAGCTAGCGGACGTCTTTTGTTGTTGGCAAGCGCCTGCTTAAACGCACTCATAGCCGATTAGGTTGCCCCTTCGCCGGTTCATTCTCGCGGCCGGGGCGGGCCGCGGCCGGGGGGACGGCCGGTTTTGGCCATTGCCGTGGCGGGCCTGACCTGGCTGGCGCGGCTCAAGGCTCCCCGATCCTGATCACGAGTCACCCGGCAGCCTCGGATACCGGTGACATGTTCACGGAAATTAACCCCGGCCGGTCCCAGGCCGGCAAGCATCGCACCCGGGAAACCCGCAGCACCCGCCTCTGGTAGATGATGGCGTCAGAGGCTGACGGGGCTGGCTTGGTCAGGACGGAGCGGACATGGGTGACGGTCACGGAACGGCTCAGATCGGGGTCACCGGGCTGGCGGTGATGGGGCGCAACCTGGCCCGCAACCTCGCCAGGCACGGGTACGCCGTCGCGCTCCACAACCGCTCGCCCGAGCGCACGCGCAGCCTGGTTGCCGAGCACGGGCACGAGGGCACGTTCGTGCCAGCTGAGTCCGTGAAGGACTTCGTCGCCTCGCTCCGCCGCCCGCGGGCCATCATCATCATGGTCAAGGCGGGTGATCCGACCGACGCGGTGATCGACGAGCTGGCACCGCTGCTCGACGAGGGCGATATCGTGATCGACTGCGGTAACGCCCACTACACCGACACCCGCCGCCGCGAGGCCCAGCTGCGCGACAAGGGCCTGCACTTCGTCGGCTCGGGCGTGTCCGGCGGCGAGGAAGGCGCACTGAACGGCCCGAGCATCATGCCGGGCGGCTCGCCGCAGTCCTACCAGACGCTCGGCCCGATGTTCGAGTCGATCGCGGCGCAGGTCGACGGCACGCCGTGCTGCGTGCACATCGGCCCGGACGGTGCCGGGCACTTCGTCAAGATGGTGCACAACGGCATCGAGTACGCCGACATGCAGCTCATCGCCGAGGCCTATGACCTCCTGCGGTCCGCCACGGGAGCGAGCCCGGCCCAGCTCGCCGGCACGTTCCGCCAGTGGAACGAGGGTGACCTCGAGTCCTTCCTCATCGAGATCACCGCCGACGTCCTCGGTCACGTGGACGCGGCGACGGGCCGGCCGTTCATCGACGTGGTACTCGACCAGGCCGAGCAGAAGGGGACCGGCCGCTGGACCGTGCAGAGCGCGCTTGACCTCGGCATCCCGATCACGGGCATCGCCGAGGCGACGTTCGCCCGCTCGCTGTCCGGCCACGACGACCAGCGCGAGGCGGCCCGCCGGACTTACGGCTCCGAGCTGAACACCTGGTCCGCGGCTGACCCCGCCGAGTTCACCGAGGACGTGCGCAAGGCGCTCTACGCGTCCAAGGTTGTCGCCTACGCCCAGGGCTTCGACCAGATCGCGGCTGGCAGCGATGAGTACGGCTGGGACATCGACCGGGGCGCGATGGCCACGATCTGGCGGGGCGGGTGCATCATCAGGGCGAGGTTCCTCAACCGGATCCGGGAGGCCTACGACGAGGATCAGGCCCTGCCGAGCCTGCTCGTGGCGCCGTACTTCGCCCAGGCGGTCTCGGCCGGGGTGGACAGCTGGCGCCGGGTGGTCGCAGACGCGGCCAGGGCCGGCCTGCCGACCCCGGCGTTCTCGTCCTCGCTGGCGTACTACGACGGACTGCGGCGCGACCGCCTGCCGGCGGCGCTCATCCAGGGCCTGCGCGACAACTTCGGCGCGCATACCTACCGCCGGGCGGACAAGGCCGGCACGTTCCACACCCTGTGGGCGGCAGATCGCTCTGAAGCGCCAGCCTGACCCCGGCTTCCGGCAGTCCGGCGGACACACCCCCGATTCGCAAGGAGATGCTCGTGCGCTTTGCTTTCAAAACCTCTCCTCAGCACACCTCGTGGGACGACATGCTCGCGGTCTGGAAAGAGGCCGACGACATCGAGATCTTCGAGTCCGGCTGGCTGTTCGACCACTTCTACCCGATCGTGGGCGACAGCGACGGGCCGTGCCTGGAGGGGTGGGCCGCGCTCGCGGCGCTCGCGCAGGCGACCAGCAGGCTGCGGCTCGGCACGCTGGTGACAGGCATCCACTACCGGCACCCGGCCGTGCTGGCCAACATGGCCGCGACTATCGACATCATCTCCGGCGGCCGGCTCGAGCTGGGCATCGGCGCCGGCTGGAACGAGCAGGAGTCGGGTGCCTACGGGATCGAGCTCGGCTCCAAGCGCGAGCGCAGCGACCGGTTCGAGGAAGCGTGCCAGGTGCTGATCGGCCTGCTGTCTCAGGAGAGCACGACGTTCGAGGGCCAGTATTACCAGCTCGAGGACGCCAGGAACGAGCCCAAGGGGCCGCAGCGCCCGCATCCGCCCATCTGCGTCGGCGGCAGCGGCGAGCGCAGGACGCTGCTCACGACGGCCAGGTACGCCCAGCACTGGAACTCGGTCGGCGGCAGCCCGGAGGTGTTCGCGCACAAGCGCGACGTCCTGTTCGCGCACTGCGAGGCGGTCGGCCGGGACCCGGCCGAGATCACGCTGTCGAGCCACGTCGTGCTGAACGCCGACGACCTGGCCGCGACGGTCGGCGAGATCGAGGCGCTGGCCGAGGCCGGCCTGCAGCTCGCGATCGTGTACCTGCGGCCGCCCCTGAGCCCGGCCGTGCTCGCCCCGCTCGCCGAGGCACTCGCCGCGATCCGCTGACCATACGTTGACAGTTAATGCGTACCGGGCGTGGCTCCGAGTCGCGTAAAGCCCCAACGGCAGCACTCGTAGCAATCTGATCGTCGGACTACGAATCGATAGAAAACCGGTACATCACCGGCGGCTCCGTGCCAGCATCTGCACCACCCGGAGGTTCCGGATCCCCTGGGTGCTGGAGATGCCGCATGGAAGATCTCACAACTGCACAGAGGAAGCAAAGCTCCCAAGCTCGGACATATATTCCTAGCGGGATCTATGTTTTGCGGCCGGGCACCCTTATCGCCGCGGTACTCGCTGTATGCCTGGCGCAGATGGCGCTCGCTAATCCGGCCGTGCTGAATGGCTTGTTCCAGCAGGATCTCGGCACGAGCTCAGCGCAGCTCACGTGGATCTCCGACGCCTTCCTGGTGCCGGTCTGCGTGCTCGAGCTGAGTTTCGGGGTGCTGGGTGACCTCTTCGGCCGCAAGCGGCTGCTGGTAGGCGGCGCGCTGGTGCTCGTCCTCGGCGAGTCGATCGCGATCTTGACCCCTGGCACCTCGCTGCCGGCCAGCACCAGGCTGCTGGTCCTGTGGACCGGGCTGGTCATCGCGGGAACCGGCGCGGCGATCCTGTTCCCGACCAGCCTGGCCATGATCGCGGCCGGCACGCACACGGCACGCGACCGTGCCCGCGCGGTGTCCATCTGGGCAGCCGCGCTGTCGGCCGGCAACTGCCTGTCACCGATCCTGGGCGGCCTGGCCTCGAAGCTGCGCTTCGGCGCCGATCCGCTGGCGGGCTGGAAGTGGGCCTTCCTCGTGGTGATCGGGCTCGCGCTGGTCAGCGCCATGGTGTCGGCGACCGCCGCCAAAGACTCGTCATCCCCGGAGGGACGGTCGCTGGACTGGCCCGGGCAGTTCACGATCGCCATCGGGCTCTTCGCGCTGCTCTACGCGGTCGTCCAGGGGCCGACTAGCGGATGGCGCAACTGGCAGGTACTCGCCGGATTCGGGGCTGCCGCTGTCTGCCTGGTCCTCTTCGTCCTCGTGGAACGCAGGTCGCAGGCGCCCCTGCTGCGGCTCGACTTCTTCTATAACCGCAATTACGCCATGGCGTCGGTCGTCACCGTCATCGGCATGTTCGCCTTTCTCGGGATCGCTTACTCGACCAGCATCAGGCTGTCGGCGATCCAGGGTTTCAGCCCGATCAAGACGGCGATCGCCTTCTTGTTCCTGAACGGCATAGCCCTGGTGCAGCTGCCGCTGACCAGCAGGCTGCTCGAGCGGTACAGCCCCAGATGGCCGCTCGCCGGCGGGCTCGCGCTCATGGCGGCCGGCGCCTTCTGGCTGGCCGCCGTCCCGGCCGCCGACGTCTCGCTGATCTCGGTCATCCCGCCCTTCGTGCTGGTGGGCATCGGCTTCGCGCTGTCACTGTCCGCGCTCAGCTCGATCGCCGTCAGCACGCCGCCCACGCACCTGGCCGGCATGGCCAGCGGCACCACGAACATGCTGCGCGATTTCGGGTTCACGCTCGGCCCGGCGATCATCGGGGCCGTCGCGCTGAGTCAGGCGGCGGCCGAGATCCGGAGCAAGATCGCCGCCAGCCCCGCGCTGCAGAAGGCGCTCGCGGCGTTCAGCGCGTCCCAGGCCCACGTCCCGGCCGCTCAGCGCGCGGCCACCGAGGCGGCCGTGCACGCGGTCGCCTCCGGGCCGCTCGGGGCGAACGCGGTGCCGGCGACCGTGACCCTGCCCGGCGGCCAGGCGGTGCCCTTCAACCCCCTGCACCAGGTGGCGTTCGACGCGCTGAGCCGCTCGTACTCGCTGGGCTTCCTGCTCTCCGGTGCGGCGGCGCTGCTGGCCGCCGCGCTGACCGTCATCGCGATCAGGAACGAGCCGGACGAGTCGCTCGACCTGGAGCTGCTCGATGAGTGAGCGCTCCGCAGGCCACCCGCGCGCCTGGCCCGTCATGTCCGGGGTGGTGCCGCCGCTCGCTGACGGGTTCACCTGGCGGCCGGAAACCGGGCACGGACCATGGGATGCGCTGCGGCCCGGGCACACGGTCATTCTCGGTCCCGGCGGAGATCCGGGTACCGAGGCCGGGCCGCGCGGCGGGACGGGCAAAAGCCAGCTCGCCGCGGCCTTCGCGGCCAGGCTCTGGGCGGCGGGCGGGCTCGACCTGCTGGTCTGGCTGGACGCCGGCAGCAGGGACAGCATCGTGATGGGGCTTGCCCGGGCGCTCGCCGACGCCAGGGTGGCGGCTCCGCCTGGCCAGCCGGAGGCCGCCGCCGCTCAGTTCCTGGCCTGGCTGGCGCAGACGGGCCGCCGCTGGCTCGTCGTACTCGACGGCCTCGCCGAATCGGCCGACGCGGATGGCTTGTGGCCGCACGGCCCGGCTGGCCAGGCCCTGATCACGACCAGCGTGCCGGGACTCAGGCAGGCCCAGTCAGCATCAGTCACCCCGGGCACGGAGACGATCGCCGTGCCGGCCTTCAGCGAGCGCGAGGCGGTGAGTTACATGTCGGCCCGGCTCAGCGATGACCCGTATCACGCGGCGGGCTCGCTTGACCTCGCCATCGCAGTGGGGCGGCTGCCGGTCGGCATGGCTCTCGCCGTGACCTACCTGCTCGACAGCGGCCAGGATTGCCGGCAGTACCGGCTGGCCTGCGAGCGGTACCGGCAGCGCTGGCAGGCCG
Organism: uncultured Actinomycetota bacterium; assembly: GCA_963720575.1. Lineage (GTDB taxonomy): Bacteria > Actinomycetota > Actinomycetes > Streptosporangiales > Streptosporangiaceae > Chersky-822. The sequence continues at coordinate 4,879,045 of CAVRGA010000001.1, read as the reverse complement.
CCGCCGCCGCCGATCCGCTGACGCCGTTCTGGATGTTCGCCGCGGACCGGGCCAGGCAGCAGGCACCGGTCGACCTCGCCTGGCCGGCGCTCAAGCTGGCGGCCGTGCTCGGCCAGGCCGCGATCCCCGGCGCTGTCCTGACCAGCTCCGCCGCCTGCGCGTACGTGACCGGGCGGGGCGAGATCACCAACGCGGACCGGGCCAGCGTGCGGGCGGCGTTCGGGAACCTGGAGCGGTTCGGCCTGGTGAGCATCGACCCCGACGACGACATCCGCACGGTGGGGATGCCGGCCGCGCTCCAGTCCTCGGTCCGCCAGGCGATGAGCCGTCGCGAGCTCCGGCAGGCCGCCGAGTCCGCCGCCGACGCCGTCTTTGAATGCTGGCCGGAGGTCGCGGCCGGTGACGAGTGGGAGCAGGCGCTGAGAGACTGCGCGGCGGGCATCAGGCGATGCGACAGCCTGGCTCTGTGGGATCGAGGCTGCCATCCGCTGCTGGCCCGGGTCGGCCGCAGCCTGGACGATGCTCGCCTGGCGGAGATCGCCCTGCACTACTGGCGCGACCTCGCGAGGCGCTCGGCGGACTATTTCGGTCCCAGGGCTCCAGTCACCCTGCAGCTTCGAGAGCACGTGGCCACGGCCGCCACGGCGGCCGGCTATGCCGACGAAGCTATCGGCCTGCGGCTCGAGCTCGCCGCCGACCTCGACGAGGTCGCCGGCCCGGCCCATCCGCAGGCGGTCGCCTCGCGGGCGAGGCTCGCTCAGGCGCTTCGGGCCGCCGGCCGTCACGGCGACGCGATCTCGCTGGGCAAGCAGGTGTCAGCCGACTGCGAGCTGGTCTTCGGCTCTGGCCATCCGCAGAGCATGGACGGCTTGCGTGAGCTCGGCCGCGCCTACGCCGACGCCGGCAAGCCGCACGAGGCGGTCGAGGTACTCGGGCGCTGCCTCAGCATGCGGGTGCGGGCGGGCGGCCCGATGCACCGGGACGCGGTCGCTGCCCGGCGTGACCTGGCCGACGCCTATCGCCGGGCCGATCGGGCCAAGGAGGCGATCAGGCTCTACTCCGACGCTGTCGCCGACGCCGAGAGCACCGCCGGGCCGGCCCACCGCGACACCCTCGCGGCCCGGCACGACCTGGCGATCGTGCTGTACGAAGCAGGACGCTCAGACGAGGCCGCGAAGGCACTGGAGCGCGCGCTGGCCGACTGGCAGCGGGTCCCCGGCGCCGGTCCCGGCGACATCATCACGGCGCGCGCGAGCCTCGCCGCGATCCACTGCGCGGCGGGCCGGCTGAAGGAAGCGATCCCGCTCTACGAGAGCGCGGCAGCCGATCTCGAGCAGCTCAGGGGACCGGCGCATCCGGACACCCTCCGGGCCCGGTGGAATCTCGCCGCCGCGTACCACAAGGCCAAGCGCGTGCCGGAGGCGATCGTGATCGGCGAGGCCGCGCTCGCTGGCTGCGAGCAGGACCTGGACCCCGGTCACCGGGAGACTCTGACCACGCGGGCAAATCTCGCGCACGCCTATCACACCTCCGGCCTGCTCAAGCGGGCCAGCGCTCATTTCGACCGCGCGCTCCGCGACTGCGAGCGGGCGGCCGGCCCTGACGACCCGCTCACCGCCCAGATCCGGGCCCTGCGCCAGCGCTACCTCGCCGGCCGCCAGGGCGCCGCCCCGATCATCGCCCCGCCGAGCGTGAAGCGATTACTCAGCCGCTCCCGGAGCACGCACGGCCGCGGCCACCTGAGGCGAGTGCCGGTCACGCGGCGGATGGCGGGCCGGGGACGGGGCTGTCTGGTTTCCGTAGTGATCATGGTCGTGGGCGTGATCACGAAAGATCACCCTGGTCAGTGAGGCTGTCGGGTGACTCGGGATCTTGGAAGTCAAGCCCGGGGCGGGACCGGGGAGACTTTTCCTGAATTATCTGGGAGTCTTGTCACTTTCGGGAGTGTTTTCAGCTCTATTGACTGAAAACACTCCCCGGAGTGAAAACTCACCCCCACGATGCCGGAAAAGGCTCCCCGATCCTGGTCACGAGCCGCGCGGCAGCCTCCAGGGCTAGTGCGATGTTCCGTGATCATGTTCGTGGGCGTGATCACGGAAGATCGCCCAGGTCAGGACAGCGGCGATGTTCCGTGATCATGCCCTGGACCTTGATCACGGAACATGGCTCTGGCGCGAATTCCGTGATCAATCCCCGATCATGACGCGGGATCGCCGCTGCCAGGGACCCTGGGTGAACGTACGTGATAGCGGCGGGGAGCATGATCACGGAGCATCGCCGCTGTCAGGGAGGCTGTCGGGTGGCTCGGGATGTTGTGAAGTCAGGCTCTGGCGGCCCGGCGGCGAGACTCTTCCCAGGTTCCCGGAGACTTCCCGCTTCCCGGAGTGTTACCGGCTCTGGCGCGGAGCCTTGTCGTTGCGCGGAGTGTTCTCCGCACATAGGACGGTAAAGACTCCGTGCTGCGAGAAGTCTCCGCGGTAACGACGGATTACACTCCGCGATCATGCCGCAGACGACGGAGAACGCTCCGCGATCGTGCCGCGGCGCGGGAACTCTCCGCGATCATGCCGCGGAACGGGAACTCACCGCGATCAGCGGCGAGGCAGCCCCTACCGCCGGAACCGAGCCCGGCTCGCTCCGCAAGAACCGCACCGTATCACTTCGCGGAACCGGACCCTGCCGGGCCGGGCCGGGGGCGGGTTTTCCGGGCTCTGGCGCGAATTCCGTGATCTGGGTTAGCTGGGTGAAGGATGACGCGCTTGCGGAGCTGGGTGAAGCTGGCGGCAGGCCGGGCTGGGCTGGGGTTCTGGCCGCTGGGGTGCTGATGATCACGGTTCGGGCTGGGTGCGGTGTGTCGCGGCGGGCAGGCAGCGAGGCTCCGCTAGATGTGGGAATCGACCAAGATCACCCGCGTCTGAGGAGCCTCGCTGATGTCCCAGTCTGCCATGGTGGCGTTGCCGTCTGCCAGTTGCGAGTTCCCGGCTGCTGCCGTCTGCGGTCATGATGAGGTGCTCGGGTGGCTGTTTCCGCACCTGGGCGGGTTGCGGGTGGAGCGGGTCGAGCGGGTGGCGGGCGGGGTGGTGATCGCGGGCCGGTCCCGGGCGGCGGGGGCGGGGTGCCGGGCGTGCGGCGGGTGGTCCTCGCGGGTGCACAGCGGTTATGTCCGCCGGGTCAAGGACGGCCCGGCCGGCGGCGGTGCGGTGCTGATCCGGCTGTCGGTCCGGCGGTTCTTCTGCGGCGACCCGGCGTGCCCGGCGGTGACGTTCGCCGAGCAGGTTGAGGGGCTGACCGGCCGGTACCTGCGGCGGAGCCTGCCGCTGCTGGGATTGCTGGCCCGGATCGCGCTGGAGCTGGCCGGCCGGGCCGGGGCCCGGCTCGCCGCGGCCCTGGGCGCCGGGGTGCACCGGACCACGCTGCTGCGCCTGGTCGCCGCCCTGCCCGAGCCCGGGATCGGCGCCGCGCCGGAGATCCTCGGCGTCGATGATTTCGCGCTGCGGCGGGGTCATGTCTACGGGACCGTCCTGGTGGACATGGCCACCGGCGCGGCGATCGACCTGCTGCCCGACCGGGAAGCCGGCACCCTGGAAGACTGGCTCAGGGCGCATCCGGGCGCGCGGGTGATCTGCCGGGACCGGGCCGGCGCCTACGCGCAGGGCGCCCAGGACGGCGCCCCGGACGCGACCCAGGTCGCCGACCGCTGGCACCTGTGGCACAAGCTGGCCGAATACGCCGGCAAGACAGTCGTGGCGCACCGCGCCTGCCTCACCGAAGACGACACCGAACCGGCCGCCGCCGGGCCGGGCACGCCGCCCGGCCCGGCCGGGGGACAGCCCGCCGCGCCCGCGGCCGAGCCGGACGGGCTGCGTGACGTGCACGGCCGCGAACGGGCCCTGGTCACGCGGACCCGCGAACGCCACGCCGCCATCTGGGAACTCCTGGCAGCCGGGCACTCCCAGCGCGCCATCACCCGCGCCCTCGGCCTGGACCCCGGCACCGTGCGGAAATTCGCCCGCGAACCCGACGTCACCCCGCTCCTGGCCGGGGCCACCAGCCGCGACACCAAACTGGACCCGTTCAAGCCCTGGATCCGCCAGCGGTGGAACGAGGGCCTCACCGACGCCGCCGCCCTCCACGCCGAACTGCAGGCCCGCGGCTGGGCCGGCAGCGCCCAGGCCGTCCGCCGCTACGTCCGCCCCTTCCGCCAGCTCCCCGCCGCCCCGCCCCCAGCCCCCGCCATCCCCAAGGCCCGCCAGATCACCCGCTGGCTCCTGACCCGCCCCGACCACCTCCAGCCCGCCGACCAGGACCAGCTCACCGCCCTCCGCGGCCGCTGCCCCCACCTCGACGCCCTCGCCGGCCACGTCACCGCCTTCGCCCAGATGATGACGAACCGCACCGGCGACCGCGACCTCCCCGCCTGGCTCGACGCCGTCGAAGCCGACGACCAGCCCTTCCTGCACTCCTTCGCCGCCGGCATCCGCCGCGACCAGGACGCCGTCACCAACGGCCTCACCCTCCCCCATAGCTCAGGCAAAGTCGAAGGCAACGTCAACAAGATCAAGATGATCAAACGCCAGATGTACGGCCGCGCCCGCTTCGACCTGCTCCGCACGCGCGTCATCCTCCACCCCGGGTAAGCCACATCACGGAATTCGCGCCAGAGCCGTTTTCCGTGATCACCGCTGCCCGTGACCTTTTTTTCTTACTACGGAAGGCCGCCGGCGTATATCGCGGTCAGATTTGCCCAGGTCCTGGAGGCTGTCGGGTGACTCATGATCAGGCAGGTTGCCTCCCGCAACATGAGCATCAGCGAGCGTCGCTTGCCAGGCCGCGTTTCCGGTGCAACCCCGCTTCGCGGACGCCAGGAACTACCGGCGCGGGCCGGCCTCGATGACCTCGCGGACGTGCGCCAGGGAGGGCTGCATGCCGAACTCGGTGACGGTCCAGGTGGCGCCGGCCTGCTCCCACGGCGCCGGGTCTTCGCCTGGCGGGAGCGGGATGACCACGTCGAAGGGATCGGCGCCCGGCCGGGACGCCTGGATCTCGGCAACCAGGCCGGCCAGTTCGCCGGGTCCCGGCACCCCGGTCGGGAACAGGCCGTCCCACCGCAGCGCCCGGCGCACCGGACGCCGGTTCGGGTACTCCCCCGCCACCCAGACCGGAATCCTCGGCCGCTGCACCGGCGCCGGCGCGAACTCGCCCGCCCAGTACCTGGTGAGCTGGTCGAGGCCGTCGTCGAGCAGCCTCGCCCGTTCACGCGGGTCAGCGACTTCGCCGAAAGGCTCGAGCTCGCCGTTCCGCGCGCTGCCGAGGCCGACGCCGAACGTGAGGCGGCCTGAGCTGAGCAGGTCAAGCGTGACCGTCTCCCTGGCCAGCTTGTGGATGCGCCGGCGCGAGAGCGGCGTCACCATCGGCCCGATCCGCACCCGGCTGGTGGTGCACGCGACGGCGGCGAGCGCCACCCACGGGTCGATTACCTCTCGCACCGGCGCGCGGTAGGCGACGTGGTCCCAGACGAAGAACCCGTCCCAGCCCTTCGCCTCCGCGGCCGCGGCCAGGTCAGCCAGGACACGAGGGTCAGCCAACTCACCGAACGGCGCTACATCGATCGCACGCTTCACGCCAGGGAGCATAGCGTCACAAGCCACGCGGACGGCGCCGCCGCCCTGGGGTGCCTCACCCCGGCAGCACGATCATCCCGCCGGCCGGTGCATGTGGGAGGAAATCATCGCCTATCTTCAGGCAGGTGATAAGATCACGGCACGCTGAATCCCAGGTGCTTAAGATATGCGGCAGCGTTTACCGCGCCGTCCAGGAATTGAGAAGCTGAAAAAGGACCCGAGTCAATGACGGAACCGGCAGGCGATCGTATTGTGGTCGTCATCCCGACATACAATGAAAGGGAGAACCTGCCCGACCTGGCGGATCAGGTTCTCGCGCTGCCGCTTCCCGGACTGCGGCTTCTGATCGTCGATGACAACTCCCCGGACGGCACCGGGGAGCTAGCCGACAAGCTCGCCGCCGAATCTCCGGAGCGGATTTCCGTCTGCCACCGCACGCACAAGGACGGCCTGGGACGCGCGTACGTCGCCGGAATGAGCCGGGCACTGCGCGAGGGAGCGACCTTCATCGTCCAGATGGACGCGGACTTGTCGCATCCGCCGTCGGTCATCCCGGCCATGATAGAAAAGCTCAGGACCACCAGCGCCGGCGTGGTTATCGGATCCCGGTACGTTCCCGGCGGCAGCACGGCGAGCAACTGGCCGATCCACCGCAAGGCGCTGAGCATTTGGGCCAACGGCTACGTCAATGCCATACTCAGCCTGAGAATAAAAGACGCGACAGCCGGATTCAAGGCCTGGAAAGCGTCCACCCTCCGGGCTATAGACCTTGAGTCCGTGCACAGCAACGGATACAGCTTCCAGGTTGAGATGAACTTCCGCACCGTCCGCGCCGGCATCAGCATCGTGGAAGTCCCTATCAATTTTTCCGAGCGAGCCGAGGGCGCGTCGAAGATGACGCTCAAAGTTCAGCTCGAATCCGCGCGCACGCCATGGCGACTGCGATTCAGCCGGCGTGCCCGTGGCATGTAACCCGACCTCACCGGGAGGCTGGCTGGCTCACTCGTTCCACGAACCAGGCCGCCTGGGTCAGGGCGCTGTCGGCGGCCGCTAGCTGGCCGACTTGCAATTCGAAGTCATGCCACATGCGGGGCCACTTGCTGTAGGTCACATCGACCCCGGCCTCCGACGCGCTCGCGGCCAGGCTCTCGGCATCGGGGAGCAGCAGCTCGTCGGTGCCTGCCTGGATGAGCAGCGGCGGCAAGCCAGCGTGCGAGCCGAGCAGCGGTGAGACCTCCGGAGCCGCCCGCTCGGACGAGTCGGCGTAGGCGGCCGCGCAGGCCTCCAGCCAGCGGGGGCTGAGCAGGACGTCCTTGCTTACCAGTTTCCGGTCGGCCCGCCAGTCCCTGCCCAGGTCGAGCCACGGCGACAAGAGGACGCATCCGGCCGGGAGGTCCCGACCCGCGTCGCGCATCGTCATCATCAGTGACAGGGCCAGGCCAGCGCCGGCGGAATCGCCGGAGAGCACGACAGAACCCGGCGTGACGTCGCCGTGCAGGGCCTCGAGCACCGCGCGGGCGTCTGCGAGCGCGGCCGGGTGCGGGTGCTCGGGCGCGAGCCGGTACTGCGGCAGTATGACCCGGCTCCCCGTCTGGCGGCTCATCCCGGCGGCCCAGGCTCTCGCCATCTGCGCGGAGCCGACGCAGTAGCCGCCGCCGTGGAAATGCACGATCGTCCGGCTGGTCTCAGCGCTCACGCCCGCGGTCGTCACGACCTCGGCGTAAACGCCGCCAAAGACGCGCTCGGCTGCGGAGGCATCGCCGGGCAGCGGTGACCTGGTGAGGCCGCCGAGCCGCCTGCGCTGCACCTCCCAGGGCAGATCGGCGCTGAGCACCCGCTTGCCGAGCTGGCGCGCCCCGAAGCGCAGCACCACCGGGGGCACTCGGAGGCTGCTCATGCGGCCGCCCGCCTCGGCATGACGCGGTACTTGCCGAGATCGAACTGGCGGACCCGGTACCGGTAGAGGAACGTGTGGTCAGGCCAGTTATTGGTGTTACGGCCGGAAGCGGTCGTGTACCAGCTCGTGCACCCGGTCTCCCAGACGGACTTGCGGCTCGCCTTCTCTACCCAGGCGTTGAACTGCAGCTGCACCTCTGGCCGCACGTCCAGCCAGTCGAGCCCCTCGGCGTCGAGCGCGCGGATCGCGCGCAGCGCGTAGCCGATCTGGCCTTCGAGCATGTAGATGATGGAATTGCCGCCGAGGTTGGTATTCGGCCCATAGAGCATGAAGAAGTTCGGGAACCCCGACACGCTGATGCCCAGGTACGCCTGCGCCCCGCGCTGCCACACCTCGCGCAGTTCCCTGCCGCCCGTCCCGGTGACGGACATGGGCGCGAGGAAGTCCAGCGTCTGGAACCCGGTGCCGTAGATGATCACGTCGGCCGGGCGGAGCTTGGCCTTGCCGCTGATGACGCCATCGGCCGTGATCGCCGCGATTGGCCTGGTCACGAGCTCGACATTGGGGCGGCTCAGGGTCGGGTACCAGTCGTTGGAGAACAGCACTCGCTTGCAGCCCATCACGTAGTCAGGGATGCACCGCATGCGCAGCTTCGGATCGGTGACCTGAGCGTCGAGGTGCTTGCGCCACATCTGCATCGGCGCGGCGAGCAGCTTCTGCGAGAGGACGAACCCGCTGGTGAGCAGTTCCCCGTACAGGAAGGTGCGCAGCCGCTCCGCCTTGCGCACGACGGGGAACCGCGCGTAGAAGTTCTGCTCGGAGTCGCGATAGGGCCGGTCAGGCTTAGGCAGGATGTACGGCGCACTGCGCTGGTAGATGTCGACGTGCGCGGCGACCTTGGCAACTTCAGGAACGAACTGAATCGCGCTCGCCCCGGTGCCGATCACCGCGACTCGCTTGCCCGCGAGGTCGACTCGGTGATCCCAGCGGGCCGAGTGCCAGGAGGGCCCGGCGAAGTCCTCGCGGCCTGCGATGTCAGGCCAGGCAGGCCGGTTGAGCTGGCCGACGGCCGAGACTAGGGCTTGCGCCCGGACGGTCTCCCCGTCCTCGAGCTTGATGTCCCACGTGGCCTGGCGCTCGTCGAACTCGGCCGAGGCCACCCGCGCGTTGAAGCGCAGATGCGGGCCGAGCCCGTGCTCCTGGGCGACCGAGCGCAGGTAAGCCAGCGTCTCTTTCTGGGTCGGGAACCTGCGGGACCACCGCTCGGGCCGGAATGAGTACGAGTACAACTGCGATGGCACGTCGCACGCGGCCCCTGGATAGGTGTTGTCCCGCCAGGTGCCGCCGAGATCGTCAGCACCGTCGAGAACCAGGAAGTCGTGGATGCCGGCGCCGCGCAGCGCCATCGCCATGCCCAGGCCCCCGAACCCGGCGCCGACAATCACGACGCGATACGACGAGTGCTGGGGCATGGACCCTCCGTCGCGCTATCCGCCGGGTAAGGCCCGCTGTCCGGTCGCTGCCCGCCCGTCCGATCTCAGCGAGAATCCTAGTCGAATATGTCGGCGTATTTCTTGCGAGCCGGGCTACGACGAGCATCGTTGAGCCACTCTGTCCCGAGCAGCCAGCCGAAAACAGGCGCCGGCAGACGAACCAGGCCGAGCACCCGGGCCACCCGTCCGCGTCGCAAGGTCGCTCCAAGCACCCGGTCCACGCCGTCTGTGGCCACGGCGATGACGACCCGATGACCGCAGGCCGCGGCCTTGGCCAGCACTCCCCCAGTCAGGGCACCTCGCCCGCCACAAGCTCAAGATCGCCACGTCTGGTCGTCAGGCGGTCATATTCCTCAGCGAGCAAATAGTCGCGCAGAGTGGCCCAGTTGGCAACGATTCTCTCAACCGCCTCTCTCGCCCGCCGCCGGGCCCGTTCGACGCCGTAGCCGCTTCTCCGACCCATGACGTCAAAGCTCAACTCGGTCACGGCACGGAAGTCGCGTTTTCCAGCCAGTTTCAGGCCTAGATCGTCGCCCGGCAAGTACAGCACAGTGGGCAAGACGTCATACAGGGGGCTAAGCGAAGGCGTGATGCCGTCCTGGTACACAACGGCCCAATTCTTGAGGTGCGCATCACCGTTTCCCACGAGCACATTCAACGCTATGCGGTCGATCACTTCCCCAACGACATCTTCGCCGGACAGCCCGCTGAGGACAGATCCGATCGTCTCGAAATTCGCGCGCTTATACTTAGCGTTCTCATTGGCGGACGGTATATCCAGGATCTGCGCCAATTCCTCCATGTGAACTCGCCGATCGTCTCCCGCGCGATCAAATCGCGCCACTACTAGCGCTGGCTCCGACGCTCTTGAGGCCCAGTCCTCCAAGCCCGCGATCGACTCCACTTGCGCAAGACGTGCTTCCGGAGCCGGGATACCAGAAAGCCGTGCCAGCTCAAGGCAGGCCAGCTCAGTCCGAGGTATACCTGAATACCCGTGACGGCCATCGGGAAGCTTCGCGATCGCATTTCCCGCGCTGCCGTGCACCGGAATCGAAAGGCCTTTATTACCCTGATACACTGAAAATTTGAGCTGGGCTCCCGCCAGGCTAAATTTCAGCAGGGGATCAGAGTCCCCATTGGCCAACTCCGCCTCGATCAACTCGGGCGGAGTCTTAGCATTCACTATGCCCTCGGCCGATCTGACGCGCAGGGCACCGGGAAGATCATCAAGGCCAATACGCGCCAGCAAATTAAATTCACGTGCTTTGTTGGTATGCGCTGCAGCGGCCACGGCCTGACGCAAGCGGCCTTCGGGCAGCAGATGAGAAAACCAGTGCGGGAGGGCGATACGGGAACTAGGCTGCCAATCGCGGCCGCGCTCCTCGAAGACCTGGCCAAGCACAGGACGATTCGGGCTATCCCAATAGTGACCCGAAGACTCGAACCAATTTCGCTCATCGGCATTGTACAAGACTCCGACATCCAGCCAGCCGTGCTCCGGAGACTGAATTTGCAACTGAAGTGCCGAGACTGGACTCACTGGTTAGTCTCCATCGAATCAGCGACGATCAGTTCCGATAGCGGCGGCCTCATAATGGCTCCGCGCTCGAGGCGACTATTCATGAAACCGTCTACCAGAGACCTGAGTACCTGACGACGTCTGCCGACAAATCCCTCTGTATCACCTTCCCGAAAGCGTTCCGCCGCAACTTCATCGATCGCGTGGCTGGCGAGCACGCGCGAATCCTCGTCACCGCTGAACGACTGGGCATCAGCGGCCCAAAACGAGCGCGCGGCCGCATCGGACCGATGCCCGTGCACCAATTCGGTGACCGCCTTCGGGCCGTGCTTTTCAAACTCGTCCGCCAACTCGATCTTCGTTCCATCCGGCCTCATCGGTCCAAGAGATGCAAGCGCCAGCAAGATGATACGCCCATGTGCGGCGTTGGTCAGAAAATGATCTAGTGAAACTACAGGTGCAGGACGATCAGATACTATCTCGATAAGGCCCTTGACCGCTTCGTATTCAGACGGGGCAGATTCAAGCCGAAGCTTCTGCGGATTGACGGTCCGAACCGCCTTGCGCAGAGCCGGCGCTTGTCCGGTGTCTCCGTTTATCCAGCCGCGCCAGAGCCAGCGCGCAAGAAGACGCAGGACCCACGGGCTTGGCTCCGGATGAAGATGAAAGAAGGCAGCAAGCACGGGCAGCGGCAATGTATAGGGCATCAGGGCAAGATGCGTGACCCCCTGAGAGCGAAGAAACTCAATTGCCCTGACAAGAGCTGTTTCGGTGCGCTCGTACCAGTCCGAAGGATCGTCGGTTCCTGAGAACTCATCGTGCAGGTCGCGCTGGACATCGCCGCCTCGCAGCGCAAGCAGCGACTGCACGACTCTATTTTCTTCCAGCAAGCCAAAGTTCAGGCGATCTAGTTCCTTAACGACAACTGCCGGGCTGCCGGGTTCGGTGTCGCTTGCGAATAGCGCGTGAAAAACTTGCGCTCTAGTCATGGGCTTGCCTGCTGAATTAACTCTGTCAAAAACTTCTCTCAGAATTTCCTCATTGCCCTCTCCCACCACGTAGGCAGCGATGCGATAGTCACGTATAGCCCCGACCAGTCCATCCGCCACCTCAAAGTCCTCAACCTGAAGATCCTCACCATGAGTCCTCGTCCAAGCGGCCAGCCTGCGAGTCTCAAGCGCGTCCCGGACTGGAATCGCTCGAGCTGGGACAACTCCGCGGCGAGGATTAACGAAGCGGCGAGAAGACAGATCAAAATATACCTGAAAACGCTCGTCTTTCGAGCGCTCGTCTGGCTCAAGTGCACCGAACAGCGAGGTAATACGTTGCTGACCGTCAACTACCCAGAGCGCATCTGTCCGGCCTGGGACATCAATGTCAAGAGGCCCGAAATTAACGTGCCCGGCTGGCGCTTCTCTCTTCCAGAGGAGTATCGTTCCGACCGGAAACCCCCTGTAGATCGAGTCAAAGAGCCGCAAGACGTCCGCAGCATCCCACACGAATGATCGCTGGAAGGTCGGGATCCGAATCACGCCGTCCCGGGCATATTGGACTATCTCCGGAATAGAAAGCTCGGAGGAGCCGGTAAGCTCAAGGCTCGTCGTTGATGCCATTCCGACTTCCTTCCTAACTTCAATCGTATATAGGCGATCCTGACCAAAGGTTGGCATTCGGCGCGGATAGGTGCCGTCTGCCGGCGAACGACGGACGCTCTGTCATCACACGAGGGCATGCAGGATAGGTGTGACTGATGATAGTCGGCCGTGCTGATGTCGATCGCGCCACGTACCTGCTCCCTGGCATGTCAACACCAGCGACTTAAGGGTTCTGGGGTCGTGACCTGTGGTGTCGCGGAGGCAGCGGTGCTGGCCCGCGTGGTTTGATCATGAAAGAGGCTCCTGGTAGGGATATGGGTGTCTAAGCCTCATCCCTGAACAACAGGAGCCTCGGGTGCCTTCTTACCTGCCGGTCGTTGATTGCGCAAGCCCGGTTGTGGCGGGCATGCCGCCTGCTGTGGCTGGCCTGCCGGCGGGGATGGTGGTGTTCCGGGCCGATGACTTGCGGGTTAGCGGCGGGACGACGGTGGCGGCGGGAACGATGATGACGTTCTGCCATCCGGTGGTGACCTGCCCGGCGGTGATCAGGGGCGGCGAGGTGCGGGCCGGCGGGTGGCTGCCCGATTTCGTGCGGCTGGGCGAACTGGAACGGCATCTGGGCGGGAACGTCATCGAGGACATGATCAGTGCGGCGATCGCCGGGGGGCGGATACCGGCGCCGCGGCGGCGGCGGCTCATGTCCTATCCGTTCACGATCCGGCTGATGGTCGCGATGACCCTGATGCCCGACGCGGGGTATACCGAGGCGATACGGCGGCTGGCCGGGCACCTGGCCGACGTGCGATGGGCAGCGGAATGGCATGTCCCGACGCCGAAGGCAGTCACAAGCTGGCGGGACAAGGTGCCGCCGTCGATGATGGAAGAGTTGTTCTGGTCAGTCGCCGGGCCGCTCGCCGGCGACTGCGGCAGCGACGGCAGCGGCCCGGTGGCCAGGCTCGGCGGGATGGCGGTGTGCGGGATCGACGGGATGCTGGTCGCCGTCGCTGATACCCCGCGTAACCGCGCGATGTTCGGCTGCTCAGGCACCAGCAGCCAGGACGGGCCTGGTTCCGCTCCGTTTCCGCAGATCCAGGTCGTGGTCGTGACCGCGCGGGCGGGCCGGGCGAAGCTGGGGGCGATCACCGGGCGTGCCCGGGCCGGGGAGCAGACCCTGTTGTGCCGGCTGGTCCGGCGCCGCCCGGACCTGTTCGCGGGCCGGGTGTTCTGCTTTGACCGGAATTTCCCGGGCCATAAGATCATCACCGCGATCCTGGACGCTGGCGGGCATGTCATAGCCCGTATCAAGAGCAACATCGCGCTGCCAGTCACCGCGGACGGGTGGCTTCCGGACGGTTCCCGCATGTCCTGGCTGAACGCGCCCGGCGGGAAACCAGGCGACCGGCTGCCGGTCCGGGTCACCGAGCACAACGCGGTCCTGCCGTGCGGGGACGGCGAGCAGGTATCGGAGACCTGCACGCTGGCCACGACGCTGCTGGATCACCAGCAGGTTCAGGCGGAGCAGATCCGCGATGCGTACCTGACGCGCTGGTCTTCCTCGGAGACCACGTTCGGGGAGGACAAGACCACCATCACCGGCGCCGGGGACCGCACCAGCGGGCCGGTGCTGCGCTCGGGCACCCCGCGCCTGGTCATCCAGGAGTTCTGGGCGTGGATGACCGCCACCCACCTGGTCCGCGCCAGCGCCGCGTCGTCCCTGACCACGCAGGCCGCGGCCGCCCGCGCACTGCGCCGCCCCGCCAGCGGGCCGGCCACCACCGACGAGGTGTCCTTCACCACCACCCGGCACACGGCGATCCGCTCGATGACCCAGACCAGGGTTACCGCCGCCACGTCCCTGGCTGAACTCGCCGCTCTCGCCGACGCCACCAGCCGCGCCACCTTGCACACCCTCATCACCACCGGCCGGCAGCGCCACTCCCCGCGGGAGCAGAAAGCACGGCCCCGCTTCCCGCACACCCCGGCCACTAAGAAGACCGTCACCGGCGCGCCGGAAATAACCCGGTTCCAGCCCCGCTCACCCTAGCCCCGGCCAGCCCGGGCAACCGTCAGAAAGGAGGCGCCCCGCCCGCCGGGGCTGCGGCCCGTGGAACCGCACGCCCGCCTGCGGCGTCACGCGGCCTGCTGCTATGCCCCGGCACCAAGTCCCGCATGGGAAAACCAGACAACAAGATCAATATTCGACTCCAGGCCTGCAACACCCCAGGCAGGCATACACACCTAAAGTCCCTGGTGTTGCCCTGGCATGTGGCGCGGAGGTATTACGCCACCTGGACGGGTACTGGACCGGTCCCGACGGCTACTAAGACGTCCAGTTCCGCGCTGAGCCGCGCCGCGTCCGAAGCGCCGAGGCGCTGGTAGATCTCCAGCGCCTGCCGCAGAGCGTCGCCAGCACGGCCGGCATCGCCTGTCCGCGCGGCGCAATTTCCGGTTCCCTCGAGCGCGCGTGCTTCCTCCAACTGGGGCGCCGGTGGCGCGGGCGCGTTCGAGCGCGCTCTGGTAACAGGCGCGGGACCGCACAGGATCGCCCTGGGCCAGGCGTGCCGCTCCGGTCTCGTTGAGCGTTTCTACTTCGCCGCCCTGGTCACCGAGCTGACGGAAGATCTCCAACGCCCGGTCCAGTATGCCGATCGCGCCGGGAAAGTCGCCGACAGACCGCCGCGCGCGTCCCAGGCCGAGAAGGGCGTAAGCCTCGCCGAGCCGGTCGCCTACTTCACGGCAGATGTCCAGGGACGCCTGCAGCAGGCCGGTCGCGCGCGGATAGTCGCCTACGGCGCGCCGGATCTCCCCCAACTTCCCGCAGGCGTAGGCCTCGCCACGCCGGCTGCCAAGGCCGCGGTGGATGCGCATCGCCTGTTCTAGCACGACAGTCGCGCCCGGGTAGTCGCCGGTCAGCTGCCACACGGAACCCAGGCCGAACAGGGCATAGGCTTCGCCGTTCCGCTCCTCAATACCGCGGGAGATATCCAGTGCCCGCTCCAGCAAACGAACCGCGCCCGCGTAGTCGCCGGTCAACTGCCGTACGGCAGCCAGACCGCGCAGGGCGCCGGCCTCCCCTGCCGGGTTGACGATATCGCGGAAGATGTCCAGGGACTGCTCCAGCGGGCCGGTGGCGCCCGGGTAGTCGCCGGCCAGTCGCCGCACGATCCCGAGGCTGCTCAGGGCGTTAGCCTCGCCGAGCCTGTCACCGATGCCACGATAAATGCCGAGTGCCTGCTCCGTCAGCTCAAGCGCGCGTGGAAAGCCATCGGCCAGCTGCTGCTGGGCTACTCCGAGGCCGTACAGGGCGTTTGCCTCGCCGAGCCGATCGTCGAGGTCACGGTAGATGTCCCGTGCTCGCGCTAGCGCATCCGCGGCGTTCGGATTGTCGCTGGTCAGGTATTGAATATGACCCAGGTTGAGCAGTGCCCTGGCCAGGCAGCGCTGGTCGCCGAGGTACCCGGCTGCCTGGGCGGCGGCGGCGTGCAGCATGATGGCCCTGGGCCAAGGGCCGTCGTTACGCAGGTGCGCCGCGATTGCCGCGATCAGGCCGACCATCCGAGCGTGGTCGCTGCGCGCGATCGCGTAGTCGATGCAGGAAACCAAATTGACGCGTTCCGCGGCCATCCAGGCCTGGGCCTGGATCCGGTCCGGAAGGTCGCGTGCCACAGCCGGCACGGCGACCCCGCCGGCGGACGGTCTGGGATGGCGGGCAAGCTGGGTATCGGCTGCTAGCGCGGTGTGCTGGTAGTAGTCGAGCAGCCGATTGATGGCACGCTCCTGCTCATCACCGGGGTCACCAGTGACCAGGCGCCGGGCGAACTGGCGGATCAGGTCATGCAGCTGATACCGGCCGGTAACGGGCTCCTCCAGCATCCGGTCGCCGTAGAGGGCCTCGAGCTGCGCGGCGGCCTCGGCGGGCGGCAGGTCAGTCAGGGCAGCGGCGGCAAAGGCATCGATCTCCGGACCTGGGTGCAAGCCCAGGTAGCGGAAAACCCGCTGCCGCCCCGCGTCGAGGTCCTGGTAGGAGGCCTCAAACGCGGCGGCCACCGTCCGGTTCTCGGCCGTGATCGTCAGCAGCCTGGCCCGGGTCTGGCCGATCAGGTCGGTCATGGTCCAGGACCGGTGCCGGGTGAACAGGCGCGCCAGGAGCGAGATCGCCAGCGGCAGGCGACCGCACAACTCCGCCAGCTCGGCCACCTGACCGGGGTCACCGGCTGCCCTGGGCGCCAGGTCAGTGAACATCGCCTGAGCATCGCCGGGCGGCAGGACATCCAGCGGTACCTGCGATGCTGAGGGCAGATCGCCCAGGAAGCGGCGGCTGGTGACCAGGACCAGGCAGCCCGCTGTCCCTGGCAGCAGGGGCGCGACCTGTGCACTGCCCGCAGCGTTGTCCAAGACCAGCAGTGCCCGCTGGCCCGCCATCCGGTCCCGCCACATCGCCGCCCGCGCGTCCAGGCCGGCGGGCAGGTACCGGGGATCCACCCCGTCGGCCGCCAGCAGCCCGGCCAGTACCCCGGCCGGGTCAGCTGGCTGCCGACCAGGGGTGTGGCCGTGCAAGTCCACGAACAGCTGCCGGTCAGGGAACTGGTCCGCGAACAGGTGCCCGGCCTGCACCGCCAGAGCGGTCTTCCCCACACCGGGCATGCCGTCGATCGCCAAGATCACGATCGTCCCCGGCTGGTCCGCACGGGCCTGGTTCGCCAGCCTGGTCAGCGCCTCCAGTTCTCCGGCGCGGCCCGTGAAGCTCGCGACCGTGGCCGGAAGCTGCCGCAGCACCGCCGGCGTGGCGGTCGCGGCCGGCGCAGCGTCAGCACCCCTGGCTGCTGGTGCCGGGTCGCCGGCCAGGAGACGGCGGTGCAGCTGCTGGAGGTGCGGGCCCGGATCGGCACCCAGCTCCTCGGCCAGGACTTTCCGCGCCTGCGCGAAGACCTCCAGTGCCTCGGCCGGGCGGCCGCCGTGCTCCAGGGCGCGCATGAGCTGGTGCCAGAACCGCTCCCGCAGCGGATGCTCGGCCGTCAGCTGGCGCAGTTCCGCCACGAGTTCCGGGGCGCGGCCGCAGCGGATCCCCGCCTCCGCCCGCAGCTCCAGGGCATCCAGCCGCAGTTCATCCAGCCGCGCCGCAGCCGCGGCGACCAGCTGCCCGCGCGGCACGTCGGCCAGCGCCGGGCCGCGCCACAACGCCAGCCCCTGGTCGAGTAGGTCTGCCGCCCGCTCGCCGCGCGCCTGCTCCAGCACCGCGCGGGCCTCGGCGACCAGGCGCTCGAATCGGGATACGTCCAGCTCGGCCGGGGCCACCAGCAGCCGGTACCCGGGCGCGGTGGTCACCAGTACCCGGCCATCGGCGTCACCGAGCAACTGCCGCAGCCGCGCCACGTAGCCGCTAACCAGCTTGCGCGCGGCCGGCGGCAGATCATTGCCCCACAGCTCGTCCGCGAGCTGGCCGGCGGAGACGACTTGCCCGGGGCGCACTAGCAGCACCGCCAGCAGCGCCCGCCATTTCGGCGCGCTCACGCCAGCCCAGCTATCGCCCGCGCGGACCTCCAGCGGTCCCAGCAGCCGATATGACATAAAGCACCCTCGTATCACCCGAAAAAGGCCCCCGCCTACGGCTCACTCAACCATATGACCCCGGCTCCGACCAGGCTCGGACGATACTTCGCGGCGGCTGCCTAGCCCGTGCTGAGGGATGGATCATGAGCGGGGTTCGGGAGCTTGCGGCTGGTTCGGGTCGGGCCAAGGCGAAGATGTGGCTGGCCGTGCGTGCCAGCATGACGGCCGCCGCGGTCGTGACGGTCGGCATGATCGCTGCCGTCACCGGTTACGCGCCGTTCGGGTACCACCGGCAGGTCGCGGGGCCGCAGGCCCCTCACTGCTGAATGCCACGGCGTGCCTGCTCACCGGTCGCAGCGGGATCACGCCACGCGCGCCGGGCGCGCCGGTGTAGAAGCTCTGTTCCGAGCAGCCAGCCGAAAACAGGCGCGGGCAGACGACCAGCAGTCGCATCACCGGGGCCAGCCGGCCCGTCCCCGACACCTGCGACCGATGAGCCGCGAGCGCTTGCCGTTTCTGCCCGGCGAACCGCAGGCTGAGGCAACCCGCCGAGGTCAGTCGCCGGACCAGGTCGCGGCGGAGTTGCTGGCCGAGCGACTCCCGCAAGCCGGGCCGCCGCGTCGGCGGCATCTCTCGTTCGCGGGCATCGGCGAGTCGACGTCAGGCCGATCTGCGGCTGATGCCGACGAGCTGCTAGCCGAGGGGTTCGGCGTGGCCAGGAATGCTGATCGTCGATACCGGACCGCTGGTCGTGGCCGCTGACCGTGCGGACAAGGATCACGCAGCCTGTCGGACGCTGCTCGAAGGCGATGACGGCCCGCTGGTCACCACTGGCTTGGTGATGGCCGAGGCTGCTTATCTGATCGCCCGGCAACTCGGCTCCCATGCGGAGGCCGCCCTGCCTTTTCGGCTTCGTGGGGGAGAATTCTCGCTCCGGGGAGTTTTTTTCATTCAACAGAACTGAAAACTCTCCCTTAGGTGAACTCAGCCCGGCTCGGCGCTGTCATGCTGGTGCTTGGTTCTCCGCGTTGACCCCGTCGACCAAGCCTTCGGCAGCGACTGGCATTTGCTCGGCAAACGGCGTCCTGGCCAGCAGGTTCCTGGTGGCCAGGACCAAGAGCGACGCGAGTAGTCCCGTGCCAGTGAAAAACAACAGCGCACCGAAACTGCCCGCCCGGTCGACCAAGACGCCGGAGACGAGGATTCCGGCCGACGAGCCCAGGGTGATCACCGAGGCGAACCAGGCGAACCCTTCGGTGACCGACGTCTTCGGCACCAGGTTGCTCAGCAGCGAGTACATGGTAATCAGCATCGGGGTAATCGCCACGCCAGCCAGCAGCGCGAGCGGAGCCATCAGCCACAGCGAGTTGGCCAGCAGCAACGGCGCGGTGCCAACGCCGAGCACTACCGCGATCCACTGCAGGCGCCGGACGAGACCGATGCGCCAAGTGGTCCCGCCGTAGGCCAGGCCGGCGACGGAGCCGGCGAATACGGTGAGGCCGATGAGCACACCGCCGAAGGCGGGATCGTGGTGCTCCCGGGCAAACGCCACGAGCGCGATGTTGCTAGTGCCCAGCCACATCCCAAGGGCGAACGTGATCAGCAGGAGCGCCCGCATTCCTGGCTCAGCGATCACCTTGGCCGACGTGTGCGTGGACGGCGGATGCGGAACCGGTTCGGTGCCTCGCTGGAGTGCGAGCGCTGACCAGCCCACCAGCACCAGCACCAGCACCAGCACCAGGGTCGCCTTCGGCGAGACGGCAGCCCCTAATGTGGTGACGATGACTGGCCCGCTCAGGTAGATGATGTCGTCGTTGAACGCCTCAAGGGCGAATGCGGTTTGCACCTTCGGCGTACCGGCCAGCAGGGCCGCCCATCTCGCCCGTACCAGCGAACCTAGAGGAAGGGCGGAAGCGCCGAATACCGCCGCCGCGATGAACAATGTCCAGATCGGTGCGTTCATCTGGATGAGCACGAGTATTCCGGCCATTCCGGCCGCATGCACCGCGAGAGTGGCGAAGATGACCACCTCTTGGCGATGTCGGTCAGAAAGCCGGCCGAGCATCGGAGCCGTGGCCGCGTTGGTCAGCGTGACGGTCGCGCTGACAGCACCGGCCAGGGCGTACGAACGGTGCTCCGCCAGCACGGCAAGAAGCACCGCGAGTGCCCGCATCGAGATCGGATAGCGGCCGATGAACCCGGCCACCAGGAATCCTCGTGCCTCCCTGAGCCTCAGCAAC
Source organism: uncultured Actinomycetota bacterium (assembly GCA_963720575.1). Classification (GTDB taxonomy): domain Bacteria; phylum Actinomycetota; class Actinomycetes; order Streptosporangiales; family Streptosporangiaceae; genus Chersky-822. The sequence continues at coordinate 4,859,130 of CAVRGA010000001.1, read as the reverse complement.
CCGCCGTAGGCGCTGAAAGTCGATCGAAGGGGGCTTTTCATTGCCTACTCTCCCGCTGTATTACATGAGTTACACGTGTACCACCGTAATCACCTAGTAGCTGTCGAGATCCTATCCTTCCGTGCCGCGATCGCCAGCACCCGGCAGTTTAGTACTCCAGCCGAAGTTCGTGATAATCTGCGGCATGAGCCGGGGCGGATAGAGGGGACCTTTCGATGGTTTCAGCTGCCATAACGGAGCAAATGGACACGTGGGACTTCGGCGATTACCCGTACGGGCTTGAGCCACTTGTGTTACCGACGCCGGCCGTGCACATCGATGACGGCGATCGCCTCGGAGTCGAGCGTCAGTTGGCGTTGCTGGCAGCGGCCGCCGGGGATACCGGGATTCGCGCTGAGTCGGTTGAACAGTTGTTCTGGTTTCGGTGGATTACCGGAAACCAGGTAGCCGCGGCGTTATGGCAGATCCTGGACGATGAACTTGCCGTGGCGCTGCGGCCGGGAGCCGAGTCGGCCGCGCGCAATGCGGCCAGCTTGCTCGACGGGTATTCGGTCGCGCTCATCCATGCTGGCACGCTGACCCGACAGCTGTACCACCAGCTCATCCGACCCGCCATGGCACGCCAGCACCGGTCGTTCACCGGTCGGTGGGCACAGGACTACGTCCCTGTGATGGCCAAGCTGCAAACGCTGCGCAGCGTCTACCGGGGGCGCGAGCGTCCCGAGCACATCGGTGCGCTCATCGACGCGAGCAAGCGCAACCACAGGGTACACGTGGCTATCGCAGGGAAACTGGTACCCGGCGAGGACTCGCTGCTCAAGGCCCATGACGGGCTGGCGTCGCTCGGCGCGGCCACCGAGGAGACCACGCTGCTCTACGACGCTTTCTACTGCACGGCGCGCGTGCTGGTGCCAAGAGAGCGAATCGTCGAGCAGCTGATCGCTCGATTCCGGGCGATCATCCGGGATGTCCGAACAAACGGAATGTATCCTGCCGGTTGCTGCAGTAAGCACGAACGCCCAGCCGAACTATGGGCGGCCGATATTACGGCGCTTGAAGAAAACTGTGTCGACGTGCTGGACGCGGCCGCCTACGCCGCAGCGGCCGCATTACAAGGAGATCCTCGTGAGTAGCCTGGTGCCCGCTGTCCCGTACTGGCTTGATGACACCAGCCGACTGCGGATCGCCGCAGATCTTGACTCGCTGAGCCGGGAGGAGATCTCGTCGCTCCAGCAGGCCAATTTCACCGCCACCGTCGACATGGCGAGGCACAGCGCTGCCGTGCACGAACGCTGGCCGGAGCTGGACAAGGTGACCAGCGTCAGCGAGCTGGCGCGGTTGCCGCTGCTCACTCCGACTCAGCTGGCGGACGGCTGCCCGCCGCGCTCGCGGGAGTTCCTGCTGGACGGCGCCGACGGCGGTCTCGTCATCCGGTCCAGCGGCACGGCCGGCAAGGCGAAGATGATGTATCACTCGTGGCAGAGCGAGTGGCAGACCAACTTTCTCGGCGCGCGGGGCGTACGTGCCGCGCTGGATAGCCCACCACGGGCGATAGCGAACTGCATGACGCCCGGCGAGCTCAACGGGGCGTTCCTGTTCGTGCACGGACTGTCCCGCTACCTGTCGGCGATGACCTTTCCGCTCGGCGCCAGGACGACCGTCGCCGACACCGCGACGATGATCGAGGAACACGGCATCGACACCCTGGTCGCGGCACCTGCTTACGGCACGGAACTGGTCACGACCATGCGGGGCAAGCTCGGCTCGCTGCGTCACTACATGTACCTCGGGGAGGCACTCGGCAGGGCACGGCGGGACGCGCTGCGGGAAGCCGCTCCCGAGCTTGACGTCAGGTCCTTCTCGTACTCGACGAACGAGACCGGGCCGATCGGCTACCAGTGCCGCCATGCCGGGGAAGGCGTGCATCACGTGCACGAGGACGGTGTGCTCGTCGAGATCCTCGATGAGGACACGGGCGAGCCGGTGCCGCCTGGCACGACCGGCGAGCTGGTGGTCACGAGGATGTCCGACGCGGGCATGGTGCTGTTCCGCTATCAGATCGGCGATCGCGGCTATGTCAATACCGAAAGCTGCCCGTGCGGCAGCGCGGCCATGCTGATCACGCTGGCCGGCCGGACCACACAGTCGCTCAACGTCGATGTCTGGGTGGTCTCGTCGGACCAGCTGATGAGCGGGCTGGCCGGACTCGGGATCACCGATCCCGCCGACTGCCAGCTCCAGGTGCTGTGGGACGTCACGACCTACCGGCTGCGGCTGCTGCTGTCGCCCAGCACGCCGGCCGGCGTCACGGCAGAACAGGTGATCGCCGGCGTCCGTGACAAGTACCAATTGTTCAAGGTGATGACCAATGCCCGATGTACCTCGTTCACCGTGGAACGGGTGGACGTCACCCAGTTCGCGACGACCGGGCGAGGGAAGGTGCCGGTGCTGTATCAGGCATGAGCGCCCGCGGAGGGAGGAATCCGGATGATGCCGGCGGACGAGACGGGATCGGACAGCGACCTGGCGGCACTGCGCGACAAGCTGGATCGCATCGACGAGTCGCTGCTGGACCAGTTACGACAGCGCATCGAGTGTTGCGTCGAAATCGGGGTTGTCAAGTCATCGCACGACGTGCCGATGATGCAACCGCATCGGATCGGCGTAGTTCATGAGCGCGCCGCCCGATACGGCGAGGCTCACGGCCTCAGCACGGATTTCCTGCGGGCCATCTACGACCTCATCATCGCCGAGACGTGCCGCGTCGAGGACATCGTCATGAGAACAGAGTCCGTCGAGAGAATCGGCTGATGCGCACGATCCTGATCGACAACTATGACTCGTTTACCTACAACCTGTACCAGTTCTTAGGCGAGGTGAATGGCCGCCCGCCGGTCGTCGTGCGCAACGACACCGAGTGGTCAGACATCTCGATCGAGCGATTCGACGCCGTCGTCATCTCGCCCGGCCCCGGTCGGCCGGATCGGCCCCGCGACCTCGGCGTGAGCGCACAGGTCATCAGAGACGGCGGCCTGCCGGTGCTCGGTGTATGCCTGGGACATCAGGGCATCTGCCAGCTATTCGGCGGGGCCGTCGATCATGCCCCGCAACCCATGCACGGGCGCGTCTCGCTAGTGCACCACACCGGCACCGACATCTTCCTGGGGTTGCCATCGCCGTTCTCAGCGGTCCGGTACCACTCCCTCGCCGTGACTGAACTGCCCGATGATCTGGAGGCGATCGCGTGGACCGCTGACGGCGTGCTGATGGGCCTTCGCCATCGGACCGCACCGCTCTGGGGCGTCCAGTTCCACCCCGAGTCGATTCGCACCGAATACGGCCGCGAACTGCTGGCCAACTTCCGTAACCTGGCCTTATCTCACCGGGACAGGCGGCCGGCGGTGCCCACGGTCACGGTCACGCGGGCACCTTACCAGGTGCATGTCAGCAAGATCGACGTCGCGCCGCACCCGGAGGCCGCCTTCCGTACGCTGTTCGCCGGCGAGCAGCACAGCTTCTGGCTCGACTCCAGCGCGGTGATCAAAGGGCTGTCCAGGTTCTCGTTCATGGGCAACGGGGCAGGGCAGCTAGCCGAGTACGTCACTTACCGGGTCGCCGACGGTATGGTCACCGTGACGGCCAAGACCGGCCAGCAGCAGATTGAGCAGCGGTTCTTCGACTATCTGGACGAGCAGTTACGCCGTCGAGCGGTTCCGGTGCCAGAAGGACTGCCGTTCGATTTCAACCTCGGTTACGTCGGTTACCTCGGTTACGAACTCAAGGCCGAGACCGGTGGCCAAGCCGCCCACCAGGCCGACACGCCGGATGCGGCACTGTTGTTCGTCGACCGGATGCTCGCCATCGACCACGAAGCGCAGGTCTGCTATCTGCTCGCGCTCAGCGACTGGGAGCACTCGGACGACGGGCGGGCGTGGCTGATCGAGATCGGCGGGCGGCTGGCCGAACTGCCGGGCGATCGGCCGGCAGCGCCGCCAGCTACCGGGGGTCGGCTGGCCGGCATGACCGACCCCGCCGTCTGCGACGACGTCGTTCCGCGCCACGACAGGTCGGCCTACCTTAAGCGCATCAGGGAGTGCCTCGACAAGATCAAGGACGGCGAGACGTATGAGGTCTGCCTGACCAACGCGGTGCGCGTGCGGACCGAGATCGATCCACTTCAGACATACGCGCACCTGCGCAGGATCAGTCCAGTGCCCTATGGCGCGCTGGTGACGTTCCCGGATGTCGCGGTGCTCTGCGCGTCGCCGGAGCGGTTCCTGACCATCAGCGTTGATGGTGTCGTGGAGTCCAAGCCGATTAAGGGGACCCGGCCGCGCGGCACCACCCCCGATACGGACGAAGCGCTGCGGGCCGACCTGCTCACCCACGAGAAGGACAACGCGGAACTGCTGATGATCATCGACCTCCTCCGCAACGACCTGAACCGGGTCTGCGAGGTCGGCTCGGTGCACGTGCCCACGCTATTCCAGGTCGAGACCTACGCCACGGTCCACCATTTGGTGAGCACCGTCTGCGGCAAATTGCGGGCGAAGCAGTCCGCCGTCTCCTGCGTGCGGGCTGCCTTCCCCGGCGGATCGATGACTGGAGCGCCGAAGATCCGCACCATGGAGATCATCGACCAACTCGAGGAAGGACCGCGCGGGGTCTACTCGGGCACGCTCGGCTGGTTTTCCCTCAGCGGCGCGGCGGACCTGAACATCGTGATCCGCACGCTGGTCGCTGCCAGCGACTCGACCAGCTTCGGTGTCGGCGGCGCGATCGTCGCGCTCTCGGACGCCGATGACGAGTTCGAGGAGACGGTGGTCAAATCGCGGTCGATGATCACCGCGCTGCTGGCGGCCGAGACCGAGCAGGTAGCCCGGTTGCTGCCGGTTGGCGGCCCGTGGTGATCGGCGAGCGGGTCGTTGTCGTCGGCGGTTGCGGTGCCGTCGGCGGCATGTTCGTCTCGCTGCTCGCGGGCGCAGGCGCGCGGGTGTGCGCCGTCGATCCCCGCGAGCCCGAAAGCCGGCCGTCGGCGTCCGCGGTGCGGTTCGAGCGCGCGGACATCACCGACATCGATCCGCGATTGGCCGACGAACTCGGCCGGGCTGATGTCGTCGTGCTGGCCGTGCCGGAACCAGTGGCGCTTGCCGCGGTGAAGGATGTGGCCGCGGCCATGCGCCCGGGGGCGCTGCTGGTCGACACGCTGTCGGTCAAGACCGCGATCGCCGGGGCCGAGGCAGCGATCAGCGGCGTCGAGGTGGTCGGAGTGAACCCGATGTTCGCGCCGTCACTCGATCCGCTGGGCCGCCCGGTCGCCGCGGTCGTCGTGCACGGCGGCCCGCGCGGCGCCGCGTTGCTGGACCTGATAGGCAAGCACGGCGGTCGCGTGGTGGCCATGACCGCCGACGCGCACGACCGCATCGCCGCCGCGACGCAGGCACTGACCCACGCGACCGTGTTCGCGTTCGGCTTCGCGTTACGGGCACTGGGCGTGAGCGCGGCCGAACTCAGTGCCGTCGCGCCACCGCCGCATGCCACCCTGCTGGGCCTGCTGGCCAGGAGTTGCTCCGGCACGCCGGAAACCTACTGGGATATCCAGGCGGCAAACCCGCACGCACAGCGGGCGCGCGCCGCGCTGGCCGACGGGATCGCGCGGGTGGCAGGGTTAGCCGACGCGGCCGACGAGGCCGGGTTCGCCGCGGCACTCGCGGATTTGCGGGCCTTCCTCGACGATGAACTCGAACACCATCGCGAAGCCTGCGCACGAGCTTTTGCCATCCAGACGTACGTGGACATCCGCGGAGTGGATCATGACAACGGCCGCACATCCTGACGACAAGCGCACGAACTGGGTGCGCTCACGCGTCGCCAACACATCGGATTCCCTAGACCGGGCGTTCGAACAGGGCCTGACCGGTCATGTGCTCGTCGAGCGGGACGGCAAGCGCGTGCGGTTACAGGACGGCGCCGAGGTCATCGAGTTCGTCTCCTGCTCCTATCTGGGGTTGGAGCAGCATCCCGCCCTGGTCGCAGCGGCACGGGAGGCGCTCGACCGGTTCGGGGTGCACTTCTCGATCGCTCGCAACCGAGCCCAGCCTGACTACCTCGGGCAACTGGAGGATCTGCTCTCGCAGATCTACCAGGGCGCTACGGTGGTGGCGTTCGGCACCGTGTCCACGGTCCACCTGGGCGTCCTGCCGCTGCTCGGTGCCGGGTTGCTGCCAAGCTACCCGGTGGCCGACGCCGGCGCGGCGTTCCTGATCGAGCGGACCGCGCATGCCTCCATGCAGGTGCTGCGCGGGATTCTCGAGCAGATCGGGCCGGTGCGCCGCTTCGACATGGCCGACGATGACGCGCTGCCCGCGCAACTGCGCGAGGTGACAGCCTCGGGGCTGACGCCGATCGTGCTCATTGACGGCGTCGGCTCGATGGGCGGCCTGACCCAGGTGGTTGGCGTGCGTGAGCAGGTATACCGGGCGGGCGGCCACCTCTACATCGATGATGCGCACGGCACGTCGATCATCGGTGAGCACGGTGCCGGATACGCGTTCGACGCGTTCGGCGACCGTCTGCCGTCCAACACCGTCATCGCCTGCTCGTTGTCCAAGGCATTCGGCGGCATCGGCGCCTGCGTGCTGGTGCCCGGCCCGGCCGACGGGCGGATGCTGATCAAGTCCGCCAACCCGCTGGTCTTCGGCCAGTCGATCCCGCTGCCGGTGCTGGCCGCGACCGTCGCGGCAGCCCGGCTGCACCTCAACGGCGAAGTTGCCGGCCTGCAACAGGCGTTGTGGCGCAACGCGGCCGAGTTCGACCGGCTCACCGGTGGCACGCTGGTCAACGCCGGGCTGCGCTGCCCGATCCGTGGCGCGCAGTTCGCTACCGAGGACGAGGCGTTCGAGGTGGCCGCCCGGCTGCGGGCAGCCGGCGTGATCATCTTGCCCGCGTTCTTCCCTACGGTGGCAAAGGGCACCGGGCTCATCCGGTTCGCCCTGTCCTCGTTGCACGATCAGCACCAGCTGGCGATCGCGGCCAAGGCGCTGGGGTCCGTTACCTGACCATGAAAGGCAGGGCCAGATGTCGTTATCCTCAAAGGCGCTGTTGACCCCGGAACTGCGCAGCCGCCTCGCGGCCGATCCGGATCTGGGCCTCGGCAACCTGCTGCGGTCCGCCATCGCGGTGAACCCGCATCCCGATGTCCCGTTCGTCGCGTCCGCCCGGCCGATCGTGAATTCGACCGGCCAGGAGCAAACCGAGTTCAGCCTGGTGGACATCGACCGGCTCGCCCAGTCCTGGTCGGTTTGGTATCTGAGCAGTGCAGTCGGGCCACGTGACCGGGTCGCGATCTTCATCGAGGACACCTTCGCCTACACGATTCATGTCCACGCACTCACCCAGATCGGCGCGATCGCTGTGCTGATCAACAGCAACGTGACCAAGGAGGCGGCACTCGCGCTGTGCCGGCAGACCGGCGCCATCGGCCTGTACACCGACCGCGGTCGCCTCGCTCGACTCGGCGACGAGATAGGCACGCTTTCCGCACTGCGCTTCGTCCAGCTCGTCGAGGAACTGCCCGCACCGCCAGCCGCCGAGCTACGGGAGACCGCCCGATTCCACGCTGTCGGCGCGGACCCGGCGGTGATCCTGCATTCCTCTGGTACCACCGGCCTGCCCAAGCCGGTGACGCACACCCATGCCACCATCGTGGCCGGCCCGCAGTACCGGCTCGCGAACTTTACCGAGTCGCCGGAATCGCTGATGATGGCCGCCCAGCCGCAGTCGCACGTCGGCTCCATCGGTTACGCCATCTACGCCGTGCTCGCTGGCACGCCGATGATCGCGCTGTATGATCCCACCGGGCCGGAGTTGCTGTCCGCGGTGATCCGCTACCAGCCGACGATGGTACTCGCGTTCGCTCACGCCTATTCCGACCTTGCGGCGATGGAAATACCCGATACCGCGCTGGATTCCGTGATCGGCTGGATCTCGATGGCTGATGCGGTGCACGAGGCGCACATGAAGAAGATCCTGGGCCTGCGGAGCTTGAGCCTGCCGCAGGAGGCTGTGTTCTATGACCGGTTCGGCTCATCGGAGCTGGGCTGGGGGCTGATGGTTGCGCAGCGCAGGCTGTCCACCGACCGGAGCGACCGCCGCATGGGCGTGCCGGACAGCCTAGCTGAGTTCGCGGTGCTGCGCCCAGACGGAAGCAAGGCGGCGGTGGGTGAGTTCGGCCTGATCGGCGCCAAAAGCCCGACCGTAACGGTGGGCTACTGGTCGGATTCGGATCTGACGTGCCGCAGCAAGCTCGCCGGCTACTGGCTATCCGGCGATATCGGCTACCAGGACGAGGATGGCACCTACTTCCAGGTCGACCGCGCGGCCGACGTCATCGGCACCGGCTCCGGCGCGGGATACTCGGTGCTCATGGAGGAAGTGCTCCTTGCCGAGATACCGGACATTCTTGACTGCGCGGTCGTCGCAGGAAAGCATCTCGGTCGCACCGTGCCGGTGGCCGTCATCATCTCCAGCGAGACGACGGTCGATCTGAAGTCCACCCTGAAACGGGCCAACGCGGCCCTGCGGACGGCAGGACACCCAGAACTGGCGTTGCTTGAGGTGGCCAGAAACCCCGAGGATCTGCCGATCGGGGTGACCGGCAAAGTGCTCAAACGACAGCTAAGAGACAAGTACGAGTCGCTGGAGCACTACCTCACCTCTGCCGACGATCGAAGCCTCTTATGGCTCGGTCAGGGTGATGCGGATCGCGCGGAATAGCCTCGGGGTGTCTTTCAGTACCGCCAGGCGCGGGTCAGGGACGGTGAGGAACGCCGGGACCGCGACGGCGAAATGAGCCGCGAGCCGCGCATCGTCCCTGATCGACGCGAATGCCCGGCGATCCCCGCCAAGCACCAGAGCGTCGAGCTTGTACGTCCCGAACACGGCGGCGGCGGTATCGGCGGCAGCGCCGACTGCCTGCCGCGCCTGGTTTTCCCTGCGCCGGGCGAACCGCTGCTGTGACTGCCCGCCAGCGGCGCTGCGGCCATGCACGAGCCGGCTGCCAACCTTGGAGGCCGCCAGGACAGGCTCAGGCCCGGTGAAGACCCCGGCCGCGTAACCGCCGAGCCGCACGAGGAACACGCCGACCACCCGGCTAGCCGTGGCGTGCGCGGCGATCTGCTTCGCCAGGCCAGCGGGATCAACGCCGGTATCGGTGACAGCGGGCGGGAACGGTACCTGGCACCGCGCTACGGACCCATCGGCCGCCGCGAAGCTGACCGCGCCATCGTCAAGCTGGGAAGCCTCAACAAGTCCGTGCCGCTCGCCGAACGACTCAATCCAGGCAGCCAACCGGTCCGGCGCCACCTCAATCCTCCTGGTACCGCCGGATGCCATGAGACCAGGCCTCAGACGTTGAAGCCGAGTGCGCGCAGCTGCTCGCGGCCGTCTTCGGTGATCTTCTCAGGACCCCACGGCGGCAGCCACACCCAGTTGATGCGGACGTCGCTGACCAGGCCGTCGAGCGCGACCTGAGTCTGGTCCTCGATCACGTCGGTCAGCGGGCAGGCCGCGCTGGTGAGCGTCATGTCGACTGTCGCGATCTTCTCGGCGTCCACGGTGACGCCGTAGACGAGCCCGAGGTCGACGACGTTGACGCCTAGCTCAGGGTCCACGACGTCGCGCAGCGCCTCGAGCAGGTCCTCGAGCTCGGGGCTGGAGTCTGGGTTCAGGGCGTCAGCAGCGACGTCTTCGTTGGCCTGCGTCATTTCTCCTCCACCGGTGCCGTACCGTCAACAGGGGCAGTGCCGCCCAGCGCGCGGGCGGTCGCATCCTTCCACGCCATCCAGCCGAGCAAAGCGCACTTGATCCGCGCCGGGTACTTGGCCACGCCGGCGAACACGACAGCGTCGCCGAGCACGTCCTCGTCGGGCTCGCCCTCGGCGTCACGCGAGTGCATCAGCTCGACGAACGCCGCGCTGACGTCCATCGCCTCGCTCACCGGCCTGCCGATGATGAGGTCGGTCAGCACCGAGGCGCTGGCCTGGCTGATCGAGCAGCCGAGGGCGTCGTAGGACACATCGCCGATCACAGGGTCGCCGCCGGCATCCTTCAAAGTTACCCGTAGCGTGATCTCGTCGCCGCAGGTCGGGTTCACATGATGAACCTCAGCGTCGAACGGCTCCCGAAGACCCCTGTGGTGCGGGTGACGGTAGTGGTCCAGGATGATCTCCTGGTACATCGACTCGAGCTGCATCACACCGCCTTTCAACATCAGCCCCTACCCGGCTGTTCCGGACTGTCCCGGCTACGCGAAGAACTTCTGCGCCGCCACGATCCCGTCCGCCAGCGCGGCTACCTCGTCCGGCGTGTTGTAAAGATAGAAGCTGGCCCTGGTCGATGACTGCACGCCGAGCGCCCGGTGCAGCGGCCACGCGCAATGGTGCCCGGCCCGGACGGCCACGCCGCGGTCATCGAGCACCTGGCTGACGTCATGAGGATGAACACCGTCAACGATGAAAGAAACCGCGCTCCCCCGGTCGACTGCCTGCGCGGGTCCCAGTATCCTCACACCGTCGATTTCGCCGAGCGCGGTCAGCGTCCGCTCCGCCAGGCCATGCTCGTGCTCGCGGATCGCGTCAAGCCCGACCTCGCTGAGGTAATCGACCGCCGCGCCGAGCCCGACGACCTGGGCGATCGGCATCGTGCCGGCCTCGAACTTGTGCGGCGGCGGCGCGAACGTCGACCGGTCGATCCAGACCGTCTCGATCATCTCGCCCCCGCCGAGGAACGGCGGCATCTCCTCGAGCAGCTCGCGCCGAGCCCACAGCACGCCGATGCCGGTCGGCCCGCACATCTTGTGCCCGGTGAAGCCCACGAAATCGGCGCCAAGGGCGGCGACGTCCATGCCCTGGTGCGGCACCGACTGAGCCGCGTCGGCGAGCACGAGCGCACCCACGGCATGGGCTCGCCCGGCGATGAACGGGATCGGGTTGATGGTGCCGAGCACGTTCGACTGATGCGCCAGCGCGACCAGCTTCGTCCGCTCGTTGATCAGCTCGTCAATGCGGGACAGGTCAAGGCGGCCGTCTTCGGTGACGCTGAACCACCGCAGCGTCGCGCCCGTGCGCTGGCAGAGCAGCTGCCAAGGGACGATGTTGGAGTGGTGCTCCATCTCGGAGATCACGATCTCGTCGCCCGGAGCCAGTGCTAGCTTCGCCGGCCCGCCGGCGGCGGTCGCGTTCCCGATCGAGTAGGCAACCAGGTTGATGGCCTCCGAGACGTTCTTGGTGAACACGACCTCGGACTCGTCCGCGGCGCCGACGAACCTGGCCACCTTGAGCCTGGCTCCCTCGTAGGCCTCGGTCGCCTCTTCGCCGAGCTGGTGGGTGGCACGGTGGATGTTGGCGTTGTGGCGCTCGTAGAACTCGTCCATCGCATCGAGGACCTGGCGCGGCTTCTGGGACGTGTTCGCGCTGTCCAGGTAGATCAAGGGCTTGCCGCCGCGCACGGTCCGATCGAGGATCGGGAAGTCCTTGCGAATCCTGGCGACGTCGAAACTCATTGGCTTTGCACCTGCCCCCGTTATCGGCTCACGGCGAGAAACCGCTCGTAGCCATTGGCTTCCAGCTCGTCGGCCAGCTCCGGCCCGCCCTCTTCGACGATCCGGCCGCCGACGAAGACGTGCACGAAGTCCGGCCTGACGTAGCGCAAGATCCTCGTGTAGTGGGTGATCAGCAGCACCCCGTGGTCGGCGGCCTCTCGATAGGCGTTAATGCCCTCGGACACGACCTTGAGCGCGTCAATGTCGAGCCCCGAGTCGGTCTCGTCCAGGATCGCGATCTTCGGGTTGAGCAGCCGGAGCTGCAGGATCTCGTGCCGCTTCTTCTCACCGCCGGAGAAGCCCTCGTTGAGGTTCCGCTGCGCGAAGACCGGATCGATCGACAGCGCGGTCATCGCGCCATTCATCTCCTTGACGAACTGGCGCAGCTTGGGCGCCTCGCCCCGGACCGCGGTGACGGCGGTGCGCAGGAAGTTCGACACCGTGACGCCAGGTACCTCGACCGGGTACTGCATCGCGAGGAACAGGCCGGCCCTGGCCCTGGCATCGACGCTCATCGCGAGCACGTCCTCGCCGTCCAGCGTGACCGTGCCGCTGGTGACCTGGTATTTCGGGTGACCGGCGATCGAGTAGGCCAGCGTGGACTTGCCTGAGCCGTTGGGTCCCATGATCGCGTGCGTCTGCCCCGCGGCAACGGTCAGGTTCACGCCCGACAGGATTTCCTTACTGTCGCTCGCTGCGCTGCCGCCAGCCTTGGCGATGATGCTGACGTGCAGGTCACGGATCTCAAGGGTGGACATTCATAACTCCCGGTCGTCTCAGGTCGTCTTCAGGCGGGCAGGCCGACGAGCACGTTGTCGCCGTCGATCCGCACTGGGTAGGTGGTGAGCGGCTTGGTGGCTGGCGGGCCGGTCGGCTTGCCGGTGCACACGTCAAAGCAGGAGCCGTGCAGCCAGCACTCGACGGTCTGGTCATAGACCTCGCCGTCGGCCAGCGACACGTCCTCGTGGGTGCAGAACTCATCGAGCGCGTAGAACCCGCCGCCGCTCCTCACGATCACCAGCGGGATGCCGTTGAGCTCGACCGCCAGCGTGCCCGGGTCGGCCACGTCATTGAACGCGCAAGCCCGCACGAACTGCGGCTCCGTCATTGCCTACATGCCCTTTTCAAGCTCGGCCTCGATGGCGGTCATCACGCGGTCGGCCAGCTCGGGCACCTCGATCTGGCCAATCAGCTGAGCGAAGAATCCCCTGATCACCAGGCGCCGGGCTTCGGCGAGCCCGATGCCGCGTGCCATCAGGTAGAACAGGTGCTCGTCCTCGAGCCGCCCGCTAGTGCTCGCGTGCCCGGCCCTGACCACCTCGCCGGTCAGGATCTCCAGATTCGGCACGGAGTCGACCCGCGTCCCGTCGGTGAGCACGAGGTTCCTGTTTTCCTCATAACTGTCTGTCCCGACAGCCGCCGTCCTGATGAGCACGTCTCCGATCCACACCGCGTGCGCACCATCGCCTTGCAGAGCGCCCTTATAGGTGACCCGGCTCCGGCAATTCACCTCGTTGTGATCGACAAGCAGCCGATGCTCAAGATGCTGCCCGGGATCAGCGAAGTAGACCCCACGCAACTCAGCATTCCCGCCAGCGCCTGAATACCGCACCGAAGGTGCCAGCCGAACGACCGACCCGCCAAGGGAAACAGCGGTATGCGCAAACGTCGCGTCTTTCCCGACCAGAGCCCCGTGATACGACAGATGCACCGCATCATCGGCCCAGTCCTGCAGCGACACGACGCTCAGCGAGGCCCCCTCACCCACCACGAACTCGACATTGTCCGCATAAGTGGCCGACCCCGAATACGCCAGCACCACCACAGCCGATGCGTTCGCCCCAACGTCAACGACGATGTGCCCGGCAGCGGCGTGCTCACTGCTCTCGCCAACAACGTCAATCAGAGTTGGTCGCGAAGCGACCACCCCAGGAGGCACAGTCACGATCGTCGCCTCGGTGAACCCCGCGAACGCACGGGCACTCACCCGGTCAGAGGGCACGAGGGCGGTGCCGATCCGACGGTCACCGTGTTCACGCTTCTCAACGGTGATCTCGGAATCGGCACTGACCTCGATCCCTACCTTGCCAAGATCCAGCGACGCATCGCTATGCAGTCCCCGAAGCCGACGAAGCGGCGTAAACCGCCACTGCTCCTCACGCCCGGTCGGCACAGCAAAATCAGCCGGATCGACTGACCCAGTGCTGCGCAGAGCAGATACGGGACCGCGCGATTCGACGGCCCCTGAGAGCGAACTCATTAGCCGACCGCTCCTTCCATCTGCAGCTCGATCAGCCGGTTGAGTTCCAGCGCGTACTCCATCGGAAGCTCGCGCGCGATCGGCTCGACGAAGCCGCGCACGATGGTCGCCATCGCCTCGTCCTCGGTCATGCCCCGGCTCATCAGGTAGAAGAGCTGGTCATCGGAGATCTTCGAGACCGTCGCCTCGTGGCCCATCTCGACGTCGTCCTCGCGCACGTCCACGTACGGGTACGTGTCGCTCCGGCTGACGGTGTCCACGAGCAGCGCGTCGCACTTGACCGTCGACTTGGAGTGCTCCGCGCCCTCCTGCACCTGGACCAGGCCCCGGTAGGAGGTGCGGCCGCCGCCGCGCGCGACCGACTTGGACACGATCGACGACGACGTGTTGGGCGCGCAGTGCACCATCTTGGCGCCCGCGTCCTGGTGCTGGCCCTCGCCAGCGAACGCGACCGACAGCGTCTCGCCGCGCGCGTGCTCGCCCATGAGGTAGACGGCCGGGTACTTCATCGTCACCTTGGACCCGATGTTCCCGTCGATCCACTCCATGGTGGCGCCCGCCTGCGCGACGGCACGCTTGGTGACCAGGTTGTAGACGTTGTTCGACCAGTTCTGGATCGTCGTGTACCGGGCGCGGGCGCCCTTCTTCACGATGATCTCGACCACGGCCGAGTGCAGCGAGTCCGACGAGTAGATCGGCGCCGTGCAGCCCTCGACGTAGTGCACGTAGGCGTCCTCGTCGACGATGATCAGCGTCCGCTCGAACTGGCCCATGTTCTCGGTGTTGATCCGGAAGTAAGCCTGCAGCGGGATCTCCACGTTGACGCCCTTGGGCACGTAGATGAAGCTGCCGCCAGACCAGACCGCCGTATTCAGCGCGGCGAACTTGTTGTCGCCGACCGGGATCACCGTCGCGAAGTACTCCTGGAACAGCTCAGGATGCTCCTTGAGCGCCGTGTCCGTGTCCTTGAAGATAACGCCCTTCTCCTCAAGGTCCTCGCGGATCTTGTGGTAGACGACTTCTGACTCATATTGCGCGGCCACGCCGGCGATGAGGCGGGCCTTCTCCGCTTCGGGGATGCCGAGCTTGTCGTAGGTGGCCTTGATGTCGGCGGGCAGGTCGTCCCAACTCGCCGCCTGCTTCTCGGTCGACCGAACGAAGTACTTGATGTTCTCGAAGTCGATGCCGGACAGGTCCGAGCCCCAGGTCGGCATGGGCTTGCGGCGGAACAGCTCAAGGCCGCGCAGCCGCAGCTTGAGCATCCACTCGGGCTCGTCCTTCTTGGCCGAGATGTCGCGTACTACCTCCTCGGACAGGCCGCGGCGCGCGATCGCGCCGGCCGCGTCTGAGTCGGCCCAGCCGAACTTGTATCGGTCAAGGCCATCAAGCTCTGGGCGGACGGTAGTGGTCATGCGGACATTCCTCCGACCTCTGTCGTGGCGCTGCGCGAATCACGCAGCGATGGTGCGGTGACGTGGGTGGTGCACACACCGTCACCACGCGCGATTGTCGCCAGGCGCTGCACTGGGGTACCGAGCAGACGCCCGAACGCTTCTGTCTCTGCCTCGCACAACTGCGGGTACTCGGCGGCGACATGCGCCACCGGGCAGTGATGCTGGCACAGCTGCTCACCGGCGGCGGCGACTCCCCGGTGAGCTCGCACCTCGGCGGCGGTCGCGGCGTAACCGTCGGCCGACAGCGCCTCCGCGAGCGCACTGACCCTATCGCCAGGCGCTGCGGCGTCGACGACCGGGCGATACTTGCGCTCCAGCTCACCCACCTGCCGCTGGGCGAACTCGGTCACCGCGTCAAGCCCGGCCCGTTCGGCCAGGAACCGCAGCGCACTGGCCGCCAGATCATCGTAGGTGTGCTCGAACGCGCTCCGGCCAGCGTCAGTGATCGCGAACACCCGGGCTGGCCGGCCGCGACCGCGGTTACCGTAGACGCGGGCCGTCCTGCTCTCGATCATGCCGCCCTCGAGCAACTGGTCGAGGTGACGCCGTACCGCGGCGGGCGTCAGGCCCAGCGTGCTGCCGAGCGACGCCGCGCTCACCGGGCCGTTCTCCAGGATCAGCCGGGCAATCCGCGCGCGCGTGCTCTGCTCGGAACCCGGGGTGCGCATGAGGCCCCCGTGGTCCTGAGCGGCGCCCGTGCCTGTCGCCGTCGGCTGTCCCACGTATTTCACAACATCATTGTGCCGTAAATCGTTCCCCCACCGCAAACCGCCCCGCCGCCGGCGCCACGAGAAGGACTTCGGCCGGGGTGCCTACTTCCAAGGCGCCTTGATGGAAAACGTCATCCTGAGCGGCGCCAACCTGACCGACGCTGATGTCGAGGCAGTAATCAACGGCTCGCTGCTCGTGGGCACCGATGCCGCCGGCGCCACGTTCATCCACGGCGATCTGAGCGGATGCGGTCTCAAGGACGCCGATTTTCACCGGCGCCGACCTGCAGGGCATCGACCTGATGCAGGGCGACTTGACCGACGCCAAGTTCGACAACGCGAACCTCGAGGACACCTTCATCTCATTCGAGCCGATGGATGGCGCGGACCTGAATCCAGTCGTCTAGAGTGGTGACGGCGCTGCCGGGGAGCGTTGCCCGCGTTTAACACGGAGTGTTCTCGGAGCGCGGAGTGCTGACCGGCCTATACGACGGAAACACTCCGTCATCGGAGAACGCTCCGGGTAAACGCGCGAAACCCCATTGCGCCACCCCCTCGAACGCAGGTAAGTCTCCGGGATCACGCGCCGGTGCCCGTGATCAGGAGCCGCCCGCCCGCCGCCGGCCCGAATTGTCCCGGGGAAACCGATCAATGGCCGCGCCGCTGTGCCGTTGGTGTCATGTCGGCAGCACCAACGGCACAGCGGTGCGCGGGCCTATCGCACGATCGCCGCCAGGCCGAGGCCGTGAACGCCCGAAACGGCGCAAACCGGGCACGCTGACCGTTTCCGCGGGTCCGGCGGACGTTGCGTTGCCCTTCGCGGCTGCAGGGCAGGCCACGCCGCTCTCGTCGGTGAGCCGTAACAGCGGCAGTGCGGCCGCGCACTGCCGTCCGGACAGCAGGCACGGGCCATGCTGCTGCGGTATGCGGGGCGGAGGTGCTGCGCTTAAGGTCGGATTGGGAGGTATTGCGATGGAGAGTGGCGCTCAGCTGGCGCGGCGGATGTGGATGCTGGCCGAACCGGTGCACGCTGTTACATACTTCGCGCCTGAGGCGCGGGCGGCCTTTGAGGATGCGGGGCTGCGCGGGTTCTGGCGCGGTTACTTCGCCGGGCGGGCCGCGCCGCTTGGCCGGATCTCGGCCGCGCCCGTCATCGCCTCGTTCTTCAACTTCGCGCCGTCGATGGTGAGCCGGGCCCTGCCGGCGGTCTGGGACCTGATCGAGCCCGAGCGGGCGCTGGCGACCAGGCAGGCAGGGGCAGTCGAGGCGCTGCGCCGGCTCATCGGCGGCAGCGGCAGCAGCGATGGCAAGAACAGCAACGTGCGGCGGGCCGCCGACCTGCTGTGGTCGGCTGTCAGCGGGGTGGAGTGCGCCGGCCGGGTGCTCGGCGCGGCTAACGCGGCGCTTGACCCGCCCGACGAGCCGTTCGCCCGGTTGTGGCACGCGGCCACGCTGCTGCGCGAGCACCGGGGCGACGGTCACTGCGCGGCGCTGCTCGCGGCTGACCTTGACGGATGCGAGGTGCTCGTGCTGCAGGCGCCGGCGAAGGTGCCGCGCTCACGCATTCAGCCGGTACGGGGCTGGACCGATGACGAGTGGGGCGCGGCGGTGGCCCGCCTGGCGGATCGCGGGCTGCTGACTGGCGACGGCGGGCTGACAGCCGAAGGGCGGGAACTCAGCGCCGCGATCGAGGACCGCACCGATGCCGCCGCTGCCAGGCCGTGGGGTGATGAGGCGCTAGCCGCAGAGCTGGCCGAGGTACTCGCGCCGATCTCGCGGGCGTGCGCCGCCGCGCTGCCATTCCCGAACCCGATTGGAGTACCCGCCGCGGCCGGAGCTGCTTCGGGAGCGGATCGATGACCACCGCGCCGGATCTTGCCGAGCTGATGAGCCTGGCCGATCCGGCCGTCATCCCCGACCCCTACCCGCTCCTGCGGCGGATGCGCGAGGCCTCGCCGTTTACCGAGTTCGGTGACACCCTCGTGGTGTTCGGCCGGTACGAGGACTGCTCGCGCATCCTGCGCGATCCCCGGGCAAGCAGCGAGCGCGGCACGTCGCTGCTCAGCCAGGGCGGCGAGCAGCCGGCGCCGGAGCGGCGGCGCAGGTCCTTCCTGTCCCTTGACCCGCCGGATCACACCAGGCTCCGCCGGCTGGCCTCGCAGGCGTTCACGCCCCGTGTTGTGGCCAGGCTCGCGCCGCAGATCAGCGAGATCACCAACGACCTGCTCGACGCGGCCAGCCGCGAGCGCGAGATCGAGCTGGTCAGCCAGCTCGCCTATCCGCTACCGGTCAGGATCATCTGCGAGCTGCTCGGCGTGCCGGCCAGCGACCACGCCAGGTTCGCCGGCTGGTCGGCCAGGCTCGCGCACTCGGTGCAGCCGAGCTTCCGTTCGCCCGATCCAGCCGAGGTGGCAGAGACCGAAAAGGCCGCGCAAGAGTTCGGCGAGTACTTCACCGAGCTGATCGCGGCTCGGCGGTCGACGCCGGGCGACGACCTGCTGACCAAGCTGATCAAGGCCGGAGACGAGGGCGACCGGCTCAGCGTGGACGAGCTGATCGCCACCTGCGTGCTGCTGCTCGTGGCCGGCCACGAGACCACGGTCGGGCTGATCTGCAACTCCATGCTCGCCCTCCTGCGGCACCCCGCCCAGCTAAGAGCGCTCAGGGCCGACCCCGGCCTCGCAGACCAGGCCGTCGAGGAGACGCTGAGGTACGACCCGCCGGTACAGCTCACCGCCCGTATCGCGACCGGCGGCATGACCGCAGGCGACCGAGGCCTGCGCGACGGGGCGCTGCTGCTCCTGCTGCTCGCCGCGACCGGCAGGGACGAGGCGGTCTTCACCGAGCCGGACACCTTCGACATCAGGCGCGGAGCCCGCGAGCACCTGGCCTTCGGCGCCGGGCCGCACTTCTGCCTCGGCGCGCCGCTGGCCAGGCTCGAGGCCACGATCGCGCTGCGGGCGATCGCCGCCAGGGTCCAAGAGCCGATGCTCGACGAGTCACGCCTGGCCTACAAGCCCAACTTCAACCTGCGCGGCCCCGAGCGCATGGTGCTCGGCCTCAGGGAAATCTCCCCCCGTCCAGCCGGCTAGCAGGTCTGAGACGCGCCCTCAAGGAGCGTTTCCGCCGTCAGCGGGGAGCGCTTTCGGGTTCAGGAGGATCGTCGTCTTATAGTCCGGACGATCCTCCTGAACCCGAAAATCCTCCAGCACGAGACTGAAAACTCTCCGGGACTAGCCCGCGTCAG
Source organism: uncultured Actinomycetota bacterium (assembly GCA_963720575.1). GTDB lineage: Bacteria > Actinomycetota > Actinomycetes > Streptosporangiales > Streptosporangiaceae > Chersky-822. The sequence goes on along the minus strand of CAVRGA010000001.1, from coordinate 4,839,860 downwards.
CGCGAATTAGCAACTGCGCTGGTCGTTGCGCACCTGGATGGCGACAGCCAGGTCGAGCAGGTAGTGGGTGCCTCCGCTCTCGTAGTAGACGTCTTCCGTGCTGGCTGTGCCCTGGCGGCCTGACGGTTTCAGCACGAGCACCAGGTTGATCGTGCTCTTGCCTGGCATATGCGGTACCGTCGCGCCTTCGGCGCGCTGGCGCTCTGCCCAGTGGACGCCTTTGGGCGGGGGTCCGGGGAATCCGCCTGTTCCGTCCGGCGGGAACCCGTCGAAGACGCCCAGCAGGTCATCGCCGGTGACGGGCACCACCCAGGCGGCGACGATCCGCAGATGACGAGCGTTGACCAGAGTCACCCTGTCGATCCGGGCTGGCCCGCCGTTGTTGCCGAACGACAGGCCGGCGAAGGTGCCAACCCCGTTGTGCCGCACGGGAAAGCACTGCGTCGCAATGCGGCTGGTACTGCTACGGCCGAACGGGCCGTCGGTCTTCAGGCCCGTGCCGCATCCGGCCAGGAGGGCCAGCACGACGGCCAGCCCCCTGCTCTGCTGCGACGGATCACTTGTTGCCGGTCTTCTTAGCGTCAGCAACCACGCCATGCGCGGTCCCGGTCAAGGGAGCACCCTTGGTTCCGCAAGCGAACCCGTTCGCCGTGAATTTGTAGGTGAGCGAGGCGACCTTGGTGTACCCAGTCAGGCTGGAAAGATCAAGGCCGATCACGGACTTTAGATTAATTCCGTCAGAGAACGTGACGGATTGCGTCTTGTTCATCACCAGCTTAGAGCCCTTTAGTTCGAGTACGCAATGCTTCGCTTTCGGCGGCGTGGACTTGACGTAGTGCGTGCCGCCATTCACCTCGTATGGGAATTCCGCGACCTCGGCTGAGATCTGGCACGTATTGAAGAATCCGATTTCCATCTCGGTCTGGCCCAGCCTGCTGGTCTTGCCGGTTAGCGTAGGGAAGCTTTGAGAGCCGCCTGTCTCGGTAACCTTGGTGGTGCCTGTTTTCGCGGTCGTCCAGGTGCCGTCCGACACGCTGATCGCAATGGCGACGCTGCTTGAAGCATTATTCGGAGTATTTCAGAGACTTGCGCACACCCGAGATGGTGGACCAGAGACCCTCCAGAGTACCCCATTTTTGGCCTATATCCGTGTTAAGGGTCCAGCAGCCGCCGGTTGCGGCCACGGCCGATACCGATTCGTCCTGACTGCTGAGCTTGTGCATGAGAAGGTCAGCGTGCATCAGCGGCCCAGCCTGTCCTTCGTCTGGCAGAAGCGTATTCCCTTGGCCGACTCTCCGGGAGAAGCCGAACACGGACACGTAGCCGTCGCCGGCCGCCCAGACCTCCAGGCTGACATCTCCGTTGTACTTCGATGAGGCGATCGCCGAGGGATGGGATACCTTGATCGCGTAGCTGCCTGTGGACGATGAGGTGGCCTCACCTACGAGAAGGCCCTGGACATGGTCGCCGATGCTCGACGAGTCACGCCTGGCCTACAAGCCCAACTTCAACCTGCGCGGCCCCGAGCGCATGGTGCTCGGCCTCAGGGAAATCTCCCCCCGTCCAGCCGGCTAGCAGGTCTGAGACGCGCCCTCAAGGAGCGTTTCCGCCGTCAGCGGGGAGCGCTTTCGGGTTCAGGAGGATCGTCGTCTTATAGTCCGGACGATCCTCCTGAACCCGAAAATCCTCCAGCACGAGACTGAAAACTCTCCGGGATCAAGGCGGTGGCGGCCGGGCACCCCCTGAAAGACTCTCCGCGATCAAGAGTGTGGCGGCGGACCAGCGCGATAACTCTCGCAGATCAAGCCCGCGCCAGCTACCTAGCCGAGGAAGCCGCGCAGCAGGGCGCCGGTTCCCTCGAGATGCTCGGCGACCGCGACGCGGGCGCGGCCGGTGTCGCCGGCCAGGATCGCGTCCACGATGGCCGCGTGCTGAGCCGCCGAGTTGGTGATGTTCAGCTTGAGCACCGGGATCGCGTTGAGCAGGTCGTTCAGCCGCATCCTGGCGTCGGTGCAGGCGGCGGCGAGCAGGCTCGAACCGGTCAGCTCGGCGATCGACAGGTGAAAGAGCGTGTCCAGCCGGCGGTAATCGGCCGGGCTGGCACCGTTCGCGTCGGCCAGCCTGGCGAGCAGCGACTCCCGCCGTGAGCCGCCGTCGGCATCGGCCGCCAGTTGCTGGGCGAGCATGTCGGCGGCTCCGGTTTCCACGGCGAACCTGAAGGTCAGGGCATCGGTCAGCTTCTCGCCGTCGCGCCTGGCCAGCCGGCGCAACTCGGCCACGCTCGGCGCTGGCCTGGTGTAGGTGATGAACGTGCCGCCGAGCCGCCCCCGCCGTGACTCCACGTAGCCGGCCTGGCTCAGCTCGCTGATGGCCTCGCGGAGAGTCAGCCTGCTGATGCCGAGCTGGGCCGCCAGCTCCCGCTCGGCGGGGAACCGCTCCCCCGGGGCCACCAGGCCGAGTTTGATCACGGTCAGCAGCCGCTCGACGGTCTCCTCGAAAGCATTGCCCTCGCGCACCGGCCGGAGCACGCCGCTGAGATCACCGCCGATGCTCACCGGTCAAGGCCTCCGCGTGCACGCGTGCATAAGTCCGACACGCGGGCCTCCCCTTGCCCGCGTGCCGGAGTCTATGGCCACGCGATGACCTGGCAGGCCACCTAAACGATCTTTCCGGGCCGGACCTCTTGACTTCCGGTGCGGCAACACCATCAATTGGTCTGTTATTAGACCATTAAACGCTCGCGGCGGCTAGACCCTCAAGGAGCACGTCCCCTCAAGGAGCACGTCCCCTCAAGGAGCACACTGTGGTTTCTGATCAAGCGCAATCCCCTGCCGCACTGACCGACGAGGAGACTCTGCACAAGCTCGGCTACGCCCAGGAACTGGTGCGGCGGATGTCGGGCTTCTCGAACTTCGCGGTCTCGTTCACGATCATCTCGATCCTGTCCGGCTGCCTGACGCTGTTCTACTTCGGCATGGACCTCGGCGGCCCGGCCGTCATCGTCTGGGGCTGGCTGGGGGTCGGCGTCATGACGCTCCTCGTCGGCCTGGCCATGGCCGAGGTCTGCTCCAGCTTCCCGACGGCCGGCGGCCTGTACTACTGGGCGGCCAAGCTCGCGCCGAGCAACGGCCCGGCGTGGTCCTGGTTCACGGGCTGGTTCAACTTCATCGGCCAGGTGGCGGTCACCGCCGGCATCGACTTCGGCGCGGCGTTCTTCATCAACGCGTTCCTGAACCTGCAGTTCGGCCTCGGCGAAGCGCACTGGGAGACAATCGTCATCTTCGCGATCGTGCTCATGGTGCACGGCCTGCTCAACCAGTTCGGGATCAAGCTCGTCGCGCTGCTCAACGACATCAGCGTCTGGTGGCACATCGTCGGCGTGCTGATCATCGTCGCGGTGCTGGTGTTCGTGCCCTCCCATCACCTGTCGGCGAAGGACGCCTTCACCGGCCTTTACAACGGCAGCGGCCTGCACCTCGGCTGGTGGTACATCATCCCGGTCGGACTGCTCACCGCGCAGTACACCTTCACCGGCTACGACGCCTCGGCCCACCTGACCGAGGAGACCCACAAGGCCGCCACCGCCGGCCCGCGCGGCATCGTCATGTCGATCGTCGTCTCGCTCGCGGCCGGCTGGGTGCTGCTGCTCGGCATGGTCTTCGCGCTCCAGGGCAAGATCGGCGGCGTGCTCTACACGGCCGCGGCAGGCCAGGGCAGCGCGGCCCCGGCCGAGATCTGGAAGCAAGCGCTCGGCACCACCGGCGCGAAGTTCCTGCTGCTGATCGCGATCGGCGCCCAGCTCTTCTGCGGCATGTCGTCGATCACCGCGAACTCCCGCATGATCTACGCGTTCTCCCGCGACGGCGCGCTGCCGCGCTCAGCCTTCTGGCACAAGGTGAACAAGCGGACCAGGACCCCGACCAACGCCATCTGGCTCGGTGCCTCGGGCGCGCTCATCCTCGGCCTGCCTTACCTGTGGAACAGCTTCGCCTACGGAGCCGTCACCTCGATCGCGGTCATCGGCCTCTACATCGCCTACGTACTGCCCACGCTGCTGCGCCGGCTTCAGGGCTCGCGCTTCCAGGCTGGTCCGTGGAACCTGGGCCGGTGGAGCGCGCCGATCGGCTGGATCTCCGTGGTGTGGGTCGCCGTCATCACGATCTTGTTCATGCTGCCGCAGTTCGGCCCGGTGACCGACGGCGGCACGCTTGACCTGGACACGTTCAACTACGCGGTCGTCGCTGTCGTCGTGGTGATCGGTTACGCGGGCATCTACTGGCTAGTGTCAGCGAGGAAGTGGTTCACCGGGCCCAAGGTCCAGGGCACCGCAGAGGAACTGGCTGCGATCGAACACGAACTGGAGGTCTGAAGCTGATGAGGGGCGGTGCGGGCGGGGCAGGCGGTGCGGGCGGGGCAGGAGGGCCTCGCAGGCCCGGCCTGCTCACGATGGAGCAGTTGCAGGAGGCGGTGGAGGCCGGCGAGATCGACACGGTGATCCTCGCCTTCACCGACATGCAGGGGCGCCTGCAGGGCAAGCGGTTGTCGGCGGAGTACTTCTTCGACGACGTCGTGCATCATTTCGCCGAGGGCTGCAACTACCTGCTCGCGGTGGACGTGGACATGAACACCGTCGGCGGGTACGAGATGTCCTCGTGGGAGCGCGGCTACGGCGATTTCGTGCTCAAGCCTGACCCGGCCACCCTCCGCCGCGTGCCGTGGCTGCCCGCCACGGCCCTGCTGCTTGCCGACCTCACCTGGGCGGACGGCTCCCCCGTCGTCGCCTCGCCCCGCCAGATCCTCCGCGCCCAGGCCGAGCGGCTGGCCGAGCGGGGCTGGGTCGCCCTGGCCGGCACCGAGCTCGAGTTCATCGTGTACCGGGACAGCTTCGAGCAGGCCAGCGACAAGGGGTACGCCAACCTTGTCCCGGCCAATCAGTACAACGTCGACTACTCGCTGCTCGGCACGTCGCGGATCGACCCCCTGCTGCGCCGGATCACCGGCGGCATGTCGGGCGCCGGGATGTACGTCGAGTCGGCCAAGGGCGAGTGCAATCTCGGCCAGCACGAGATCGCGTTCCGCTACAACGACGTGGTCACCACCTGCGATAACCACTCGATCTACAAGACCGGCGCGAAGGAGATCGCCGCGCAGGAGGGCATGTCGCTGACGTTCATGGCCAAGCCCAACCAGCGCGAGGGCAACTCCTGCCACATACACCTTTCCTTCCGTTCCGTCGATGGCGAGGCGATCATGGCCGGCGACGGGCCGCACGGGCTGTCCAGGCTGGGCGAGCACTTCGTGGCCGGGCAGCTGGCCGCGATGCGCGAGCTGACGCTGGCGTACGCCCCGAACATAAATTCGTACAAGCGGTTCGTGCCCGGCAGCTTCGCGCCGACGGCGATCCGCTGGGGCGTCGACAACCGGACCTGCGCGCTGCGCCTGGTCGGCCGCGGCCACTCTCTCCGGGCGGAGAACCGCACGCCCGGCGGTGACGTGAACCCCTACCTGGCCGTCGCGGGGATGATCGCCGCCGGCCTGGCCGGGATCGACAACGAACTGCCGCTCGAGCCCGCGTTCACCGGCAACGCCTACGATGACTCGGGTCCGAAGGTTCCGCATACGCTGCGCGACGCACTTGAACTGTGGGAGAACAGCGATAACGCGGAAAAATGGTTCGGCGACGAAGTCAAGCGGCATTACGCGAACTACGCGCGAGTAGAGCTGGCGGCGTTCGACGCGGCAGTCACCGACTGGGAGCTGAGACGAGGCTTCGAACGCCTGTGATGAAGGACACTGCGATGGGGGTAGCCCGTGTCTGCTTATACGGTGGTCAACCCGGCCACCGGACAGGCTGTCACGACCGTGCCGGGCACGACGGCGCAGGAGACCGACGCGGCGATCGCCCGCGCGAAGGCCGCGCAGCGCTCCTGGCGGGCGGTCGCGCCCGGCGAGCGCGCGGCGCTGCTGCGGGCCTTCGCTGCCTCCGTCGACGCGCACGCCGAGGAACTAGCTCAGCTTGAGGTCGCGAACTCAGGCCATCCCATCGGCGCCGCCCGCTGGGAGGCCGGTCAGCTCCGGGACGTGCTGCAGTACTACTCGGCGGCGCCCGAGCGCCTGATCGGCAAGCAGATCCCGGTGGCCGGCGGGCTCGACGTCACGTTTCACGAGCCGCTGGGGGTCGTCGGCCTGATCGTGCCGTGGAACTTCCCGATGCCCATCTTGTCCTGGGGCCTGGCGCCCGCCCTGGCGGCGGGCAACGCGGTCGTGGCCAAGCCGGCCGAGCTGACTCCGCTGACCGCGATCCGGGTCGGCGAGCTGGCCCTGGAGGCCGGCCTGCCCGATGGCGTCTTCCAGGTCCTGCCCGGCAAGGGCTCGGTGGTCGGCCAGCGGCTGGTCGACCACCCGGACGTGCGCAAGATCGTCTTCACCGGCTCGACCGAGGTCGGCCAGCAGATCATGACCGGCTGCGCCCGGCAGATCAAGCGGCTGACCCTCGAGCTCGGCGGCAAGAGCGCCAACATCGTGTTCGCCGACGCCGACCTGGAGAAAGCCGCGGCGACCGCGCCGTACGCGGTGTTCGACAACGCGGGGCAGGACTGCTGCGCGCGGTCGCGGATCCTGGTGCAGGCGCCGGTGTTCGACCGGTTCATGGAGCTGCTCGAGCCTGCCGTCAAGGGCGTGAAGGTCGGCGACCCGGCATCAGCGGACACCGAGATGGGGCCGCTGATCTCGGCCAGCCATCGCGACCATGTTTCCTCTTATGTCCCTGATGGCGCGCCCGTGGCCTTCCGCGGCAGCGTGCCAGACGGGCCCGGCTGGTGGTATCCGCCGACCGTGCTGGCCCCGGTCGGCTTCGACGCCCCCGCGTACACCGACGAGGTGTTCGGGCCGGTCGTGACCGTGACGCGGTTCGATGACGAGGCCAGCGCGATCGAGATCGCCAATGACACGCCGTACGGGCTGTCGGGGTCGATCTGGACCCGCGACGTCGGCCGGGCGATCCGGGTGACGCGCGAGGTCGAGGCCGGCAACCTGTCGGTGAACTCGCACTCGTCGGTCAGGTACTCGACGCCGTTCGGCGGGTTCAAGCAGTCGGGGCTCGGCCGCGAGCTCGGGCCGGACGCGCTGGACTCGTTCACCGAGGTCAAGAACGTTTTCATCGCTTCTGACTAGCGCCGAAGAATTATTTCACCGTAACTAAAAGAGGGGGCTGAATGCAGCGTTTGCGGGACCGGGTCGCTGTCATCACAGGCGCGGGCAGCGGAATCGGGCTGGCCAGCGCCAGGCGCATGGCGGCCGAGGGCGCGCGTATCGTCGCCGCGGACATCGACGACCAGGCTGGCAAGGCCGCGGCCGAGCAGACCGGCGGCGAGTTCGTCGCTGCCGACGTGGCGAATGAGACGGACGTCAGGCGGCTGTTCGACTACGTCGCCGCGCAGTACGGCCGCATCGACATCGCCTTCAACAACGCTGGCATCTCCCCCACCGACGACGACTCGATCCTGACGACGGGCATCGACGTCTGGCGCCGGGTCCAGGAAATCAACCTGACCTCGGTCTACCTGTGCTGCAAGTACGTGATCCCGCACATGCGGGCGGCCGGCAAGGGCTCGATCATCAACACGGCCTCGTTCGTGGCAGTGATGGGCGCCGCGACCTCGCAGGTCTCCTACACCGCGTCCAAGGGCGGGGTGCTGGCGATGAGCAGGGAGCTCGGGGTGCAGTTCGCCAGGGAGGGCATCAGGGTCAACGCCCTGTGCCCTGGCCCGGTGGACACCCCGATGCTCCGCGAGCTCTTCGCCAAGGACCCGGAACGGGCCGCGCGCAGGCTCGTGCACGTGCCCATGGGCCGGTTCGCCAGGGCTGACGAGATCGCCGCCGCCGTGGCGTTCCTGGCCAGCGACGACGCGTCGTTCATCACCGCGTCGCAGTTCCTGGTCGACGGCGGCATCGCCGGCGCCTACGTGACGCCGCTATGAGCGGGGCGGGCGCCGCTTCCAGGCCGGTCATCGGCATCAGCGCCTACTGCGAGGTGGCGCGGTGGGGGGTGTGGGAGCAGCGGGCGACGCTGCTGCCGCACAACTACGTGGACCAGGTCGCGGCCGCCGGCGGGGTGCCCGTGCTGCTGCCACCGGTGCCCGGCGTGGAAGCGGCTATCGGGCACCTCGACGGGCTGGTCATCTCCGGCGGGCCTGACGTGGCTCCTGACCGGTACGGCGAGGAGGCAGGCCCGCACACGACGGTGATCAGGCCGGACCGGGACGCGGCGGAGCTGGCGCTGTTCCGTGCGGCCATGGACACGGGCCTGCCCGTGCTCGGAATCTGCCGCGGCATGCAGCTGATGAACGTGGCGCTCGGCGGGACGCTGGTCCAGCACCTGCCCGACGTCGTCGGCCACGACGGCCACTCGCCGTCGCCCGGCGCGATGGGCGCGCACCAGGTCACCGTAGGCACGTCCGGCTGCCTGGCGGCGATCATCGGCAGCGGATCCTTCACCGTGCCGACGCATCATCATCAGGGTGTCGCGAAGCTGGCCGACGGGCTGGTGCCGGCCGCCTGGGCCGACGACGGCACGGTCGAGGCGTTCGAGCTCGGCGCGGCGGCCGGCCATCCCTTCGCCGTGGCCGTGCAGTGGCATCCGGAGGCAGGCTCCGAGCCCGGCCTGTTCCGCGCGCTTGTGGCAGCGGCGATGTCGCCGGCCGCGACCTGACCCGCTAGCATCCGAGCGAAGTGCGTTCCGCCTGTCACTTGATGTTAGGGAGACCGGTATGCCGGAGGACGTTGCCGCCAAGGACCAGCCGGAGAAGAGTCCCGGAACCGATCAGCCCAGTGCCGATAAGTCCAGCGCGGGCTCGGATGAGCGGCCCGAGCCGGCGGATGACGTGGTCACCACCAGTCACACGATCTCGGCTGGCGGCACGGAGCTGAGCTACACGGCGACCGCGGGCCGGATCGTGCTGCGCGCCGAGGGGCACACGGACGGCAAGTTCGACGGCGATCAGGCCAAGGCGGAGATCTTCGTCACCTCCTACGTACTCGACGGCGGGGACGCGAGCCGGCCGGTGACGTTCGCGTTCAACGGCGGGCCGGGGTCGTCGAGCGTCTGGCTGCACCTGGGCCTGCTCGGCCCGCGCCGGGTGGTGATGGGGGACGCGGGCGAGCTGCTGCCGCCGCCGTACGGCATCGGCGACAACGAGCAGACCCTGCTTGCCCACAGCGACCTGGTGTTCATCGACCCCGTGTCGACCGGGTACTCGCGCGCCGTCAAGGGCGGCAAGGCCAGCGAGTTCCACGGCTACACCGGCGACCTCGAGTCGGTCGGCGAGGTGATCAGGCTCTGGACGACGCGCAACGGACGCTGGATGTCACCGAAGTACCTGTGCGGCGAGTCCTACGGCACGACGCGGGCCGCTGCCCTCTCCCGGCACCTGCAGCACCGGTACGGCCTGTACCTGAACGGCCTGATGCTGATCTCGGCGTTCCTTGACGCCGGCTCGGTGTTCTTCACCCAGGGCAACGACGACCCCTACGTGAATTACCTGCCGACCTACGCCGCGATCGCGAACTATCACGGCAAGCACGGCGACCGGCCGCTGCGCGACGTGCTCGATGAGGCCGAGGAGTACGCGGCCTTTGAGTACCGGCGGGTCCTCGGCCTGGGCTCCCGCGCGAGCGCCGGGGAACGCGAGGCGGCCGTGGCGAAGATCGCCTCCCTCACGGGCCTGCAGGCCGACTACGTCGACCGGGTGAACCTCCGCCCTGAGCACGTCAGGTTCCTGACCGAGCTGCTGCGCGACAGCCGCCGCACCGCCGGCCGGATCGACGGCCGGTTTACCGGCTGGGAGAGCGACTACGCCAAGGAGAGCTACGAGAACGACCCGTCGATCGACGCGATCACCGGTCCTTACGCCGCCGTGCTGAACCACTATGTGCGGTCCGAGCTCGGATACTCGAACGACCTCCCCTACGAGGTGCTCACCGACCGGGTGCGCCCGTGGTCATACAAGGAGTTCGAGTCCAAGCACCTGAACGTGGTCGAGCGGCTGTCCGAGGCGATGCGGACCTGCCCCCAGATGCGCGTGCACGTCGCTTGCGGTTACTACGACGCGGCGACCCCGTATTTCGCCGCCGAGCACGACATCGCGCACCTGTCGATCCCGCCCGAGCTGGCAGGCAACATCGAGTTCGCCTACTACGAGGCTGGTCACATGATGTACGTGCACGAGCCGAGCAGGCTCGACCAGTCCGAGCGCCTGGCCGCGTTCGTGACCGGTCAGGGCTGACGACGGGCTGCCCGGCTAGGCCGTGCCCGGCTAGTCAGGGGTGACCGCGAGGCTGTGGCCGTAGCCGGCCGCGATCGCGGTGACCCCCGACAGCAGCGGAGGCACGTCGCACTCGCCGCAGTCGTTGCTGCCCCACGCCACGACCAGGCCGTCCTCGGTGAGCGCCAGGTAATGGGTGCCGGTCCCGGACAGCGCGACGACGCCGGACAGGTCGCCCGGCGCTGGGTCGCCATTGCCCCAGGCGACGACAGCGCCTGCCGCGGTAACCGCCGCCGACTGGTTGACCCCGGCCGTGATCGCGACGACGTCCGCGAGGCCGGCTGGCACCGCCGCCTCGCCGAAGTCGTTGAGCCCCCAGGCGAGCACCGTGCCGTCCTCGGTCAGGGCCAGGCTGTGGCCAGCGCCGGCCGCGACCGCGGTGACCAGGGGCAGCCCGGCCGGCACGTGCGCCTGCCCGTAACGGTCGCCGCCCCAGGCGATCACCTTGCCATCGGCCACGGCGAGGCTGTGCTCGCTGCCGGCCGCGATCGACGTCACCTCAGGCAGGCCGGCGGGCACGGCCGACTGGCCGTAGCCGTTGCCGCCCCAGGCGCTGACGGCGCCGGCGGAGGTCAGCGCCAGGTTGTGGTACTGCCCGGCCGAGACGGCCGTTACCCCGGCCAGGCCGGCAGGCACGTCGGTCAGCCCGCGCGCGTTGCTCCCCCAGGCGACGACCTTGCCGTCGCCCGTGACCGCGAGACTGTGATACCAGCCGGCGGCGACAGCCACGGCGCTGGTGAGCGCGGCCGGGATATCCGTCTCGCCCTCGTCGTTATCGCCCCAGGCGACGACGGCGCTGTCCGCGCCTTCCGGATCGGCGTCGTCCATGCTGGCCGAGTAAGGGACGGTGTCAGGCTGGGTGGCCTCGGCCAGGGCTGAGGGGTCGACGCCGAGCGCGATCGCGATCTCGCTGACCAGCCAGGTGCAGCCGTCCCTGGTGAATGGCATCTGCCTGGCGAACCAGCCAGCCGTCAGGCGCGCGGCGGTGCCCAGGTCAAGTCCCTCGCTGAGGTGCCGCTTGAGCTCGCCGGGCAGGCCCACCTGCGCAGCGGCGACGAGCAGCGCGGATTCGCGCGGCGAGTCCGGCAGCAGGTCCTTGAGCAAGTTGGTCATGATCTGCGGCTGCGACAAGACGGCCGTGCCCAGCTGCGGGTCCGCGGCGATCGAGCGAAGTGCCCTGCGCACCGCCCCGTCCACGTCCCACGACACGCGTGTCATCGATGCTCCTCGACGTCCGGGATCATCATCCTCCAGAGCCGCCCGAAGTTACCATTTCGGGGTGACAGAAGTTACCATCCAGCGTCGCTGGCGCCTGCCATCCGGGTCGTTAGCGAGCACAGCCTAGACTCGCCTGCGTGAGTGATACGCCGGCTGTCGAGATTCGCGGCCTGGTCAAGAATTACGGGCACACCAAGGCGGTAGCCGGGTTGTCGATGTCCGCTGCCCAGGGGCAGATCACGGCCGTGCTCGGCCCGAACGGAGCGGGCAAGACCACGACGGTCGAGATCTGCGAGGGGTACAAGCGGGCCGACGAGGGCACAGTGCGCGTGCTCGGCCTCGACCCTGCGAGGGACGGCAAGGCCCTGCGGGAACGGGTCGGCGTCATGCCGCAGGCGCCCGGCATCCCGACGACGGCGCGGGCCAGTGATTACCTCAAGGTGCTGGCCAGCTTCTACGCCACCCCGATCGAGCCTGGCACGCTGATCCGCCAGCTCGGCCTGACCGAGTCGGTCCGCACCCCGTTCCGGCGGCTGTCCGGTGGCCAGCAGCAGCGGCTGTCGCTGGCCGCGGCGATCATCGGCCGCCCCGAGCTGGTGTTCCTCGATGAGCCGACGGCCGGCCTTGACCCGCAGGGCAGGCACGCTACCTGGGAACTCGTCGACGGCCTGCGCGCGTCAGGCGCCACGATCGTCATGACCACGCACTACCTTGAGGAGGCCGAGCGGCTCGCCGACTACGTCGTGATCGTGGACCACGGCGCCCTGATCGCCGAGGGAACGCCGGCTCAGCTGACCGGCAGCCGGGGCCAGCTCAGGTTCAGCGCCGAAGCCGCACTCGATACCGCGGGGCTGCTCACCGCCCTGCCTACCGGCAGCCTGGCCAAGGAGTCCCCGTCCGGCCAGTACCTGATCGAAGTGTCCGACGGCGTGGACCCGCAGGTGCTCGCGACCGTGACGGCCTGGTGCGCGGAGCAGGGCGTGCTCGCCAGGAACCTGCGCATCGAGAGCAGGACGCTCGAGGACATCTTCCTCGAGCTCACCGGGCGGGAGCTGAGATCATGACCGACTGGCCAGCGCCGTCGCCCGGGGCCGCCAGGGCGGACCGCAGGGTAGCCGCCCAGGCCGGCCTGGAGCTGCGCACCCTGGCCAGGAATGGCGAGCAAGTTCTCCTGATCGGGATCATCCCGGTACTGCTGCTCGTCGTGCTGAGCTCGGAGACGCTGATCAACATCGGGCGCGGCAGCCGGATCGGCTTCGTCGCGCCCGGCATTCTCGCGCTCGCGGTGCTCTCGACGTCGTTCACCAGCCTGGCCATCGGCACGGCCTTCGAACGCAGGTACGGGGTGCTCAAGCGGATCGGCGCCACTCCCCTGGCCCGCTCTGGGCTGGTCGCGGCCAAGGCGGCCAGCGTGCTGATCGTGCAGGCGGGCCAGGTCGTCCTGATCGTCATCGTGAGCCTGCTGCTCGGCTGGCATCCGGTCCTCACGCCGGTGTCCGTGCTGTCGTCGCTGCTGGTGCTGGTGATCGGCAGCGCGGCCTTCTCCGGGCTGGCGATGCTGATGGCCGGCACGCTCCGCGCCGAGGCGACGCTGGCGGCGGCCAACCTGGCGTACCTGATCCTGCTCGGCATCGGCGGCGTCTTCTTCCCGCTCTCCAAGTTCCCGGCGGCCGCCCGCCCGGTGCTGGTGCTGCTGCCGTCCGGCGCCCTGTCCGACGGGTTGCGCGGTGCCCTGCGCTACGGGGCCGGGCTCCCGCTCAGGGACCTCGCCGTGCTCGCTGCCTGGGCAATCGTCGCCATCGCCCTGGCGGTGCGTACCTTCCGCTGGGAGTGAACCCGCTCGGCCGGCTGCCGGCGCCGGTGCTCATGGGTGCCGGCATCGTGAGCTTGCAGGCCGGGGCGGGCATCGCCGGCCGGCTGTTCGCGACGGTCTCGCCGGCCGGGCTCGCCGAGTTGCGGCTCTGGGCGGCGAGCCTGATGCTCGCCGGGCTCGGTGCCAGGCCGGCGGGCCGCGCCGTCCGCGCGGTGGTGGCCGGGCGCGCCTGGCGTGACGCGGCCGTGGTGGCGGCCTTCGGGCTGACGTTCGCCGTGATGAACTTCGCCATCTACCAGTCATTCGCCAGGATCCCGCTCGGCATCGCGGTGACGATCGAGTTCCTCGGGCCGCTCGGGGTGGCGATCGCCTCGTCGCGCAGGCCGATCGACCTGCTGTGGGTGGCGCTCGCCGGAGCAGGAGTGGCGCTGCTCGGGACATCGGGAGTCAGCGCGGTCACCTTCGCCTCGGCGGCCGGGCACCACGGCGGCTCGCACACGGCGACGGTCGCGGCCGGGATCGGCTTCGGGCTGCTCGCCGCGACCTCGTGGGCGTGCTACATCATGCTGGCGAGAGCTACCGGCAAGCGGTTCAGCGGCTCATCCGGGCTGGTGATCTCGATGGCGATCGGCGCGATCCTGATCATCCCGATAGCGGCCGCCGGCGGCGACGACGACGCGAGCCTGCTGCGACCCTCAGTGCTCGCGACGGGCGTGGCGATCGCCCTGCTGTCGTCGGTGATCCCCTATGTCTTCGAGCTCGAGGCGCTGCGCCGGGTACAGGCGCGGGTATTCGGGATCTGGATGAGCCTGGAACCGGCCGTCGCCGCCCTCTTCGGGATCCTCCTGCTGAGCCAGTCACTGCTCGCCGGGCAATGGCTGGCGATCGGCTGCGTCGTGGTGGCCAGCGCAGGCGCGGCCCGCGGCGACAACAGCGCCGTGCCGGCCGCGTTAGCCAGGCTCGACGACGCAAGATCCGCGCATCGATGAGGGTCCCTGGCTGGGGATTTGAAGATCGCCGGGCTTGGCCTGATCACGGACTTGCAGAGGCTCATGGATTTGAGCCGAGCCACGCAGTGGCTCATAGACTCTAAGTTGATCTTGGATTTGATGTGCCGCGCCGGTTGCGGGCTCATATCGCGGCCCGGTGAGTCGCTCGCGCTGGTGCTCATGGTGCGGGTGAGGTGGCAACGCCTGGCGTGACTCCTGGTGCCTGGGCGTGGCCGCATGAATGACCTTTGTTGGCTAATTAGAGGTTCAGGCGGCCCGAGCGGGTAAGCGGTGCCGGGGTTGGCCAGTCCGGGCTGTTCGAACTGCCCAGTGCTAGTGACTGAAAAAGCTCCCCGAAGCGAAAACTCTCCCCCGCGATGCCGGAAGAGCTCCCCGATCCTGATCACGAGCCGCGCGGCAGCCCCCGCGACCCGTGCTGGATTCCGTGATCATGACCGAGACCATGATCACGGAAGATCACCCAGGTCAGGACAGATGCGATGTTCCGTGATCATGCCCGGGACCATGATCACGGAAGATCGCACCTGCCGCCCCCGCACTCACAGCACCCCGGACCGGGAACTCTCCCCCACGATACCGGAAAAGGCCCCCCCGATCCTGATCACCAGTCACCCGACAGCCCCCCGGGGAGGCTGCCGCGTGACTCGTGATCGACTCCGGGGAAGCATTTCGGGCACCTTGCGGGATAATCAGGCGGGAGCACGCCCCGGCCCGGCGGCCCGGCCCGCGACAGAGTCGGGGCGGCCGGGTTGCTGGTCACGCCCGCCGCTGACAGCAGCGTGGCCCTCCCTGCCCCGGCGGGGCCGGGCCGGGGCACGGCGGGGCCGGGCCGGGGCACGGCGCACCTCCGCCCGAACCCGGCGCCTTACTCACCAAGATCCCGAGTCACCCGACAACCTCCCTGACCTGGGCGATCTCCCGTGATCACGCTCAGCAACATGATCACGGAACATCGCCCTTCCGGGAGCCTGGGCCGGCGGATGCCCGTCCGGCCCGCTGGGCGGGACGTTCGGCCCGGCGGCCTTGGCTGCGGGTTCCGCTCATACGATGGGTGCGTGTCCGCCCAGCCCGCACAGCCGGCCGAGCCAGGCCAGCCAGGCCAGTCCGCGTCCAGGCTCGCCACCGCGCCGCGCTCTAGCGCGCGTTCCGTGGGCGCGCTGCGCGGGCTCAGGACCCTGGCCGACGTGCTGCTGCGTCCCACGCCGCTGCTCATGCGCCGGATCGCGCTCGCCGGCGTGGCGGCCTCGACGCTGATCATCTGGACCGGCGGTGCGGTGCGGCTGAGCGAGTCCGGCCTTGGCTGCACCACCTGGCCGAAGTGCACGTCCGCGAGCCTGGTGGCGGGCGGAGCCACAGGCGATCCGCTGATCCACCGGTGGGTCGAATTCGGGAACCGGCTGGCGACCGGGGTGATCTTCGCGATCGCCATCGCGGTCTTCGTCGCCGCATGGCAGTACCGCGCCGGCGGCAGGCGGCGCCGCGACCTGGTCTGGCTCGCGTCCGCGCAGCCGGCGGGCATCGCGGCCCAGGCGATCATCGGCGGGATCGTCGTGCTCACCAAGCTCGACCCGTTCTGGGTGTCGCTGCACTTCATCGCGACCCTGCCAGTGCTCGCGGCGGCGGTCGCGCTGCACGTGCGCTGCGCTGAGGGCACGGGCACGCCGGTGAAGTTGGTGCAGCCCCTCGTGCTGCTGGTGGCACGGGCGCTCCTGGTCGTCACCTCGCTCATGATGCTGGCGGGAACCCTGGTGACGGGCACGGGCCCGCTCGCCGGGGCCGGCGACGTCCAGCGTTATCACTTCCTGCCGCTCAGCGCGGTGACTCAGCTGCATGCCGACATCGGCTGGGTGCTCGGCACGGTCGCGGTGATGACCGTCGTATGCCTGAAGCTGACGCAGGCCCCGCGCCGGGCGATGCGCCTTGGCTGGCTGGTGCTCGGCCTGATCGGGGCGCAGGGGGCGATCGGCTATATCCAGTACTTCGCCGGGCTGCCGGCCGGGCTGGTCTGGGTGCACGTGGCGAACGCGTCGCTGATCTGGATCGCCGTGCTCAGGCTCAACTTCGCGCTGCGCGACCGCGGCGAGCGACATCCTTCCCGCGAGCACCCCGTTGCGGTAGCGTCCGGCTCATGCCGAACGCAGCCGTAAACGGTATCAACATCCACTACACCGACACCGGCGGCGATAAGCCTGCCATCGTGCTCAGCCACGGCCTCTTGTTCGACCTATCGATGTTTGATCTTCAGGTGGCCGCGCTGTCGGGCGAGTACCGGGTTATCTGCTGGGACGAGCGCGGGCACGGCCAGACGAAGGCGCCGGGGTCGTTCAGCTACTGGGACTCTGCCAGCGACGTGCTCGGCCTGCTCGATCACCTCGGCCTGGACCAGGCGGTGCTCGCCGGCATGTCGCAAGGCGGCTTCCTGAGCCTGCGGGCCGCGCTGCTGGCGCCTGAGCGAGTGCGGGCGCTGATCCTGCTCGACACCCAGTCGGGCACCGAAGCGCCGGAGAACGTGGACAGCTACCGCCAGCTGCACGAGATCTGGCAGGCCCAGGGACCCGAGCCGGTCCAGGAGATCGTGGCGGCCATCATCTTGGGTGAGGGCAGCTGGGACGACTGGTACTCCAAGTGGGCGGCGACGGACCGGGAGCAGTTCAGCCTGGCCTTTCACGCCCTGATGGACCGCGAGGACATCAGCGACCGGCTCGGCCAGATCACCTGCCCGGCGCTGATCGTGCACGGCACGGCCGACGCGGCCATCCCGATGGGCAAGGCCGAGCAGCTCAGGGACGGGCTCGGCGGGCGGACAGCGCTCACAGCGGTCGAGGGCGGCACCCACGCCGCCAACATGAGCCATCCCGAAATCGTCAACGCGGCGATGCTGAATTTCCTGCGAACGCTGGCGGAATGACGCGCGGGGCGGCCGGCCATGGCCTGCCTGGCGATAGGGTCGGTTCTGGGGTAACACTGGGGAATAGGACGCGACAATGAATGCTGCGCAAATGAGCACGGGACTGCAGTGGTCGGCTGCCGACGCCAGGGCCGTCGACCTTATCCGGGTCCTGGCGATGGACGCGGTACAGCAGGCCGGCTCTGGCCACCCGGGTACGGCGATGAGCCTGGCGCCTGCCGCTTACCTGCTCTTCCAGCGGGTGCTCAGGCACGATCCGGCCGATCCGCACTGGCAGGGCAGGGACCGGTTCGTGCTGTCCTGCGGCCATTCCAGCCTGACGCTCTACCTCCAGCTTTACCTATCCGGCTACGGGCTGGCCCTTGATGACATTAGGAAATACCGCACATGGGACAGCCTGACCCCAGGCCACCCCGAGCACGGGCTGACCGCCGGGGTCGAGACGACGACGGGACCGCTCGGCCAGGGCCTGGCCAACGCCGTGGGCATGGCCATGGCGGCGAGGCGGGAGCGCGGGCTGCTCGACGCTGACGCGGCCGCCGGGCAGAGCCCCTTCGACCACCACATCTACGTGATCGCCTCCGACGGCGACATCGAAGAGGGCGTCAGCCACGAGGTCAGCTCGCTGGCCGGGCACCAGCAGCTCGGCAACCTCGTCGTGATCTACGACGACAACCACATCTCGATCGAGGACGATACGGCGATCGCCAAGTCCGAGGACGTGCTGGCCAGGTACGCCGCCTACGGCTGGCACTGCCAGCGGGTGAGCTGGCGCGGCGCGGACGGCTACCACGAGGACGTCCAGGCCCTCTACCAGGCCTTGCTGGCCGCGCGCGACCATGCCGGGGCGCCGTCGATCATCGCCCTGTCCACGATCATCGGCTGGCCGGCGCCGAACAAGCAGGGCACGGGCGAAGCGCACGGCTCGGCGCTCGGCGTGCCCGAGGTCCAGGCGACCAAGAAGATCCTGGGCTTCGACCCGGATGTCACCTTCCCCGTCGAGGACGAGGCGGTCGCCAGGGCCAGGGAGGTCTCCGAGCGCGGCAAGGTGGCCCACGCCCAGTGGGACGAGCGCTTCGCGGCCTGGTCGGCCGCCCGCCCGGCGCAGCGCGAGCTGCTCGACCGGCTGGCGGCCAGGGAGCTGCCCGATGGCTGGGCCGGGTCGATCCCCGAGTTCGCCGCCGACGCCGGCCCGATGGCGACGCGCTCGGCCTCGGGCAAGGTGCTCAACGCGCTCGCGCCCGTGCTGCCCGAGCTGTGGGGCGGCTCGGCCGACCTGGCCGGGAGCAATGACACCACGATGGCGGGCGAGCCGTCGTTCATCCCGGCCGAGCACCAGACCAAGATGTTCCCCGGCAGCCAGTACGGCCGTACCCTGCACTTCGGGATCAGGGAGTTCGGCATGGGCGCGATCTGCAACGGCATCGCGCTGCACGGGCTGACCAGGCCGTACGGCGGTACCTTCCTGGTGTTCAGCGACTACATGCGGCCCGCCGCCCGGATGGCCGCGCTGATGCGGCTGCCGGTCACGTTCGTGTGGACGCACGACTCGATCGGCCTCGGCGAGGACGGCCCGACCCATCAGCCGGTCGAGCACTTCTGGGCGCTGCGGGCGATTCCCGGGCTGCACGTCGTCCGGCCCGCTGACGCGAACGAGACCGCTGTCGCGTGGCGCACCATACTGCAGCGCACCGACCGGCCCGCAGGGCTGCTGCTGACCAGGCAGAAGGTGCCGGTCGTGGATCGGTCGGCCGCCGGGATCGGCAGCGCCGCCGGCGCCGCGCGCGGCGGGTACGTGCTGGCCGAGGCCGAAGGCGGCCAGCCGCAGGTGCTGCTGCTCGGCACTGGCAGCGAGGTCCACATCGCGATGGCCGCCCGCGAGCAGCTCAGGGCCGAGGGGATCGCCGCCCGGGTGGTATCGATGCCGTGCATCGAGTGGTTCGACGAGCAGGACCGGGAATACCGCGATGAGGTGCTGCCCCCGGCAGTTACCGCCAGGGTCAGCATCGAGGCGGGAGTCGGCTTCGGCTGGCGGCAGTTCGTGGGTGATCACGGCGAGATCGTCAGCCTGGAGCACTACGGCGCCTCGGCGGCTTACGAGACGCTTTACGCCGAATTCGGGCTCACCCCCGAGCGGGTTGCCGAGGCCGCGAGGCAGAGCCTGCGCCGCACGGCGGGGCACTAGGGAGGAAGAGCGATGAGCGCACAGGACAGGCTCGCCCAGCTGACCGAGGCGGGCGTCTCGATCTGGCTCGATGACATCAGCAGGGACCGCCTGACGACAGGTAACCTGGCCGACCTGGTCAAGAACAGCCACGTCAGGGGCGTGACGTCAAACCCGACCATCTTCGCGCACGCCATGGATCACGGCAGCGCCTACGACGCGCAGCTCGCCGACCTCGCGCTGCGCGGCGTGAGCGTGGACGAGGCGCTGCGCGAGATGACCACGCACGACATCCGCTGGGCCTGCGATGTGCTGCGCCCGGTCTTCGACGCCTCCGACGGCATCGACGGGAAGGTGTCGATCGAGGTCGACCCGCGCAGTGCCAAGGACAGCCGCAAGACCATCGCCGAGGCACGGGCGCTGTGGTGGCTGGTCGACCGGCCCAACGCCTACATCAAGATCCCGGCGACGGTGGAGGGCCTGCCCGCGATCACGGCGTGCCTCGCCGAGGGCATCAGCATCAACGTGACGCTGATCTTCTCGCTGCAGCGCTACGAGCAGGTCATCGATGCGTTCATGGCCGGGCTCGAGGCGGCGTCCGACGCCGACGTGGCCAAGCTGACGTCGGTGGCCTCGTTCTTCGTCAGCCGGGTCGACACCGAGGTCGACAAGCGGCTTGACACGATCGGCACGCCGGAGGCCAAGGCGCTTCGCGGCAAGGCCGCGGTAGCGAACGCCAGGCTGGCCTATGAGATCTTCGAGCAGCACCATTCAACGCCGAGATGGCAGGCGCTGGCGGCGCGCGGAGCCCGGGTGCAGCGGCCCTTGTGGGCGTCGACGAGCACCAAGGACCCCGCCTACAAGGACACGCTGTACGTCGATGACCTGATCGCCCCGAACACGGTCAACACGATGCCGGAGGCGACGCTGCACGCGACCGCCGACCACGCCGCGATCGTCCCCAACGCCATCGCGGGCACCTACGACGAATCGCGGGCGGTGATCAGCGACCTCGCCGGCCTGGGCATCAGCTACGACGACGTCGTCAGCGTGCTCGAGCGGGAGGGAGTCGAGAAGTTCGCCGACTCCTGGGCCGGCGTCCGCGAGACGACCGGCAAGCAGCTCGAAAGCAGCAAGTGACTGCCGCAGGAGACGTCGGGAGGTTCCGGGGGGTCGTTCCCCAGGGGAAGCACGGGGGGCAGCCGGCCGGCAATCCGCTGCGCGATCCGCGTGACCGGCGGATTCCGCGAGTCGCTGAGCCGAGCGTGCTCATCATGTTCGGCGTCACCGGCGACCTGGCGCAGAAGAAGCTGCTGCCTGCGATCTACGACCTCGCCAACCGCGGGCTGCTGCCGCCCGGGTTCTCGCTGGTCGGGTTCGCTCGCCGGGACTGGGAAGACCAGGACTTCGCCAAGCTGACCTACGAGGCGGTGCGCCAGCACGCGCGGACCAGCTTCCGCGAGGAGGTATGGGAGCAGCTTCGCGAGGGCATCAGGTTCTGCTCAGGCGAGTTCTCCGATGACGAGGCCTTCGACAAGCTGGCCGAACTGGTGAACGATCTCGACTCCGAGCGGGGTACCGGCGGCAACCGGGCCTTCTACCTGTCGATACCGCCCGGGCAGTTCCCGGTGGTGGTGCACCAGCTTCAGCGTTCTGGCCTGAGCGGCGACGCCGCCTCGCCTGGCTGGCGCCGGGTGGTGATCGAGAAGCCGTTCGGCCACGACCTGGTCAGTGCCAGGGACCTGAATGACCTGCTGGCCACGGTGTTCCCGCCGAACTCGGTCTTCCGGATCGACCACTACCTCGGCAAGGAGACCGTGCAGAACCTGCTGGCGCTGCGATTCGCCAATACCTTGTTCGAGCCGATCTGGAATCGCGGTTACGTTGACCACGTGCAGATCACGATGGCCGAGGACATCGGGATCGGCAGCCGGGCCGGTTACTACGACGGCATCGGCGCGGCCAGGGACGTGATCCAGAACCACCTGCTCCAGCTGCTGGCGCTGACCGCGATGGAAGAGCCGGTGTCGTTCGCGCCTGACGCGCTCAGGGCGGAGAAGCAGAAGGCGCTGTCGGCCGTTCAGATCCCCGACGACCTCGGCGAGGGCACCGCCCGCGGTCAGTACGCGGCCGGATGGCAGGGCGGCATCCCGGTGCGCGGGTTCCTGGCCGAGGATGGCATCGCGGCGGATTCGGTGACCGAGACCTACGCCGCGGTCCGGCTTGGCGTGGATACCAGGCGATGGGCCGGCGTGCCTTTCTACCTGCGCACCGGCAAGCGGCTTTCCACCCGGATGACAGAGATCGCGGTCATCTTCCAGCGGGCCCCGCACCTGCCGTTCCAGGCCACTGACGCCCAGGAACTGGGCGAGAACGCGCTCGTCATCCGGGTGCAGCCGGACGAGGGGGTCACGCTGCGGTTCGGTTCCAAGGTGCCCGGCTCGGCCATGGAAGTCAGGGACGTGAACATGGACTTCGCCTACGGGGAGTCGTTTACCGAGTCGAGCCCTGAGGCCTATGAGCGGCTGCTGCTTGACGTGCTGATCGGCCATCCGCCGCTGTTCCCCGGCCACGAGGAAGTCGAGCTGTCATGGAAGATACTCGACCCGATCGAGGAATTCTGGGCCGCCGGCGGGCGTCCTGAGCCATATCCGGCCGGATCGGCGGGACCGGCCAGCGCGGACGCGATGATGGCACGCGACTGCCGCGCCTGGCGACGGCTGTAGCTGGCGGGAGCTGCGATGCGAACGGAACTGACCGATACGACCGCGAGTTCGGTGCGCGGCGCGCTGGTCCGGTCTTCCCAGCAGATGGGCGGCCTGACCACCGGCGTGGTGCTGAACCTCGTGGTGATGACGGATGAAGCCGACCAGTACGACGCGATGAAGGCAGCGGGCCAGGCCGGCCGCGAGCATCCATGCCGGATCCTCGGCGTGATCGCGAGGAAGCCGTCCGGGCCGCGCAGGCTCGACGCCGAGATCTCCCTGGGCGAGAACGCCCCGGGCCAGACCGTGCTGCTGCGCATCTACGGCGAGCTGAACGAGCACGTGGACTCCGTGGTGACCCCCCTGCTCGTCCCCGACACGCCCGTGGTCATCTGGTGGCCAGGCAAATCGCCGGCGGTCCCGGCCGCCGACGCGCTCGGCAAGCTCGGGCAGCGGCGCATCACCGACGCGGCCGCCAGCGATGCGCCGACCGACCGGCTGCTGCTGCTGCTGGCGGCCGGCTACCAGCCCGGCGACACCGACCTGGCCTGGGCGCGCACCACGACCTGGCGGTCCCTGCTCGCCGCCACCATGGACCGCCCGGCTGGCGCGGTTTACGAGGCGACGGTGGCGGCCGAGCGCGACAACCCGAGCGCGGACCTGATGGTCGCCTGGCTCGCGGGCCGGCTCCACGCGCCCGTGCGGCGCGAGCTTTCCGGCGGTCCAGGAGTCACCGAGGTCAGCTTCCTGACCGACGGCGGCAAGGTCGTGATCAACCGGGCGGACGGCAGGAACGCGACCCTGTCAAGGCCGGGCGAGCCCGACCGGTACGTCGCGCTGCACCGCCGTGACATCGCTGAGCTCCTGGCCGAGGAACTGCGCAGGCTCGATCCTGACGAGATCTACGGCGAGGCGCTCGCCACGCTGGCCGCGGCTGGCATGCCAGCGGCGGAGCCCGTCGCGGCTGCCGGAGATGCCGCCGTCGGTGGCACCGGAGAGGAGTAGGGCCATCACCGTTCCGCAGGTTCTCATCCACCGCGATGGCGAACTGCTCGCCAAGGCGGTTGCCGCCAGGCTGGTGACCAGGCTGGTCGATGCCGTCGCGGCGAAGGGCTCTGCCAGCCTCGTGCTGACCGGCGGCGGCATCGGCACCCGGGTGCTCGCCGAGCTTGCCGCCGCTCCGGCCAGGGACGCGGTGGACTGGCGGCGGGTCGAGATCTGGTGGGGCGACGAGCGGTTCCTGCCGACCGGTCACCCCGACCGGAATGAGACGGGCGCGCGCGGCTCGCTGCTCGACCACGTAGGCGTGCTGCCTGAGCGGGTTCACCCGATGCCAGGGCCTGACGGCCAGGACGGGGCCAGCCCGGAAGCGGCAGCGGAACGCTACGCACGCACGCTGCGCGCGGCGGCTCAGCCGCAAGACCGCAGCGGGGCGCCGAGATTCGACGTGCTGCTGCTCGGGATCGGCCCGGACGCGCACGTGGCCTCGCTGTTCCCCGGCCTGCCGGCGCTCTACGAGGAGCAGCGGACGGTAGTAGCCGTCCGCGGCGCGCCGAAGCCGCCGCCCATCAGGCTGTCCCTGACCCTTCCCGCGATCAGGGCGGCGTCCGACGTCTGGATACTCGCCTCGGGCGAAGAAAAGGCGGGAGCTGTCCGGCTGGCCCTTTCCGGCGCGGGACCGGTCCAGGTACCGGCCGCCGGTGCCCGCGGCAGCCAGCAGACGCTGTTCCTCACCGATCGCGCGGCCGCGGCCCAGCTCCCGGCCCAGCTAAGCCGCCTCTCCTCCCCCTGACCTGACCCCGCGCATGCGCTGGCGTCACCCGGGGCCGGGGCTCCCGATCCCGATCCACATAGTAAGCCTAAACTGATAAGCCCAGCCTTAGCAGACCGCTTCGCCGAAGCCCACCCAGCTGGCAGCCGCGGCCTGGCCCCGCAACGCGACCACGGCGACAGCCCCGCCGACTCAGCGGCGAGACTCTTCCCGGGTTCCCGGAGACTTCCCGCTTCGCGGAGTCTTTTCCGGCTCTGGCACGGAGAGTTGTCGCTGCGCGGAGCGTTGTCCGCACATAGAACGGTAAACGCTCCGTACTGCGAGAAGTCTCCGCGGTAACGACGGACAACGCTCCGCGATCATGCCGCAAACGACGGAGAACGCTCCGCGATCATGCTCCGGCGCGGGAACGCTCCGCGATCATGCCGCAGAAGAAACGGGAACTCACCGCGATCACCGGCCAGGCGATCCCGTACCGCCGGAACCGAGCCCGGCCCGCCCCGCAAGAACCGCGCCGAATCACCTTGCAGGGGCCGGGCCTTGGCGGGCCAGGCCGGGACGGCCCGGGTACCCCCGGTCTCAGTCTGTGACGAACCGGTCACGGATACTGGCATCCCGAAACTTTTCCGCATTTCACTCGAATCTAGGGACTCCCGTAAAACCGCTACCAGAGTTACGCTCAGTGCAGATCTTCCATATGAGTCTGGTGAGCAAGCCGACATGGAAGCTGGAAGGCCGGACCATGAGCATTGGCCGAATGAGCGGTGCTTGACGGATGACTCGCTTTATCCGGATAAGTGCGGATTTCGGTGCACGACCGCCTCGTACCCGAGTCGAGGCGTTCTGTTGACCAGCGTGCCGCGCTCGCGAGGTATCCGCGCCGCCGTGCCGCGGTCCCGGCGTTCCGTCGTTATGACCTTCATGGTCTGCGGCAAGTTTTTTGGTTCCGGGTAAGATCCACTCCGCCGTTCTGGCTCGCTAGCCTCGGAACGGCACGAACCTCCTAAGGAGGATCACGTGAGCACTCCAACTGAGTCTGCCGTCGTCCCCTCGGTCGCCGATCCGGCGCCGCTCGGGCTGGCGGCCTTCGCACTGACGACCTTCCTGCTGTCGGCCAGCAACGCGGGCTGGATGGGCAGCGCCACTGGCTCGGCGTTCCTCGGCTACGCCTTCGCCTATGGCGGCCTAGGCCAACTGCTCGCCGGCATGTGGGAGTTCAAGAACAAGAACGTCTTCGGCGCGACAGCGTTCTCGAGCTATGGCGGCTTCTGGATCGGCCTCGGCCTCTGGGCGCTGCTGGTCCATGGCACGGCCGCTCAGACGGGCAAGGATGTGGCCTGGATCCTGCTCGCCTTCGCGATCTTCAACACCTACATGCTGCTGTGGAGCACGCAGCTCAACGCCGCCGTATTCACCGTGTTCCTGACCCTTGAGCTCACCGAAATCGTCCTGTTCATCGGCGGGTTCACCGGCAACGCGACCATCAGCAAGGTCGGCGGCATCATCGGCGTCATCACCGCGCTCGCCGCGTGGTACACCTCGGCCGCAGGCGTGGGAGCCGGGGTGACCGGCCGGCAGATCCTGCCCGTCGGCAAGCCGCTCATGAGCATGAGCAGCCCGGAACCCGTGACCGTCTAAGGCTCCTAGCCCGCGCGGCACCGCCCCGCATCAACACCCGCGTCACCGCTCGTGCCCCGGAGCCCGGCCAGGCTCCGGGGCACGAGCGTTCTCGGTAGCGTTAAGGCCGTGAACCGGCAACCAGAAGACAAAACCGAATCCGCTCCGGAAGAGTCCAGGCCCGCTCGCAGCCGGCCGTTGAGAGCCGTAATCAGTCTCGTCCTGGCTTGCGCCGCCGCGGCCGGCGTCAACCTGTATGGGATATCGCTCGGCATCAAGACCGAACAGGGAGTCAGGGCCGCCGGCCTCGACACGTCAATGCCGATCGTCTCAGGGCACCTGATCACGCTCGGCGGGTCGCTCCTGTTCGCCATCTTGGCCCTGATCTCGACCTTCGCGTGGGCGCGCTGGGTCAGGACGTTGCTCGCGCACCTGGTCGGCGCCGCCTACGGGTCGATCGTGCGCTACCTGATGATCTTGTTCGGCCTGGCCGTGATTATCATCGTCACTCTCAGCCTGCTCGGGTTCAGGGTGGCGCAACTCGTCGTCGGCGGAGCCGTCACCGGCGTCCTGGTGACGCTCGCGGCGCAGCAGACGCTGTCGAACCTCTTCGCTGGCATGCTGCTGCAGTTCGCCCGGCCGTTCAAGGTCGGTGACTCGATCTGGGTACGCTCGGGCGGGCTCGCGGGGACGATCGAAGGCGTGGTCGCCGAGGTCAGCATCACCTACGTGACGCTCGAGAACGATGACGGCCGCGTGCTGCTGCCAAACGCCCAGGTACTCGCGGCGGCGATCAGCCCGCTGCGGTCGGCCCCGACGCAGGGCGTGCTGACCAACCACCGGCATGGCCGCTTCGGCCGGTCGGCTCCGCGACCGCCGATGGTGCGGCCCGCGCCGGAGGCGGCCACTGGCGGCTCGCCGGCGCCAGGCGGAGGGGCGGGCAACCCGTCAGGGACCCCGCCAGGCGCTCCATCCTGAGAAACCTCTAGTCCCCCGACAAGCGGGTGGCCGGCATCGGAGGTCCGATGCCGGCCACTTGCCATCCGGGCCGCCCGCTAGTGGTTGGCCTCGTACTTCGTGATGACCTGGGCCGGGATCCGGCCGCGGTCGCTCACCTCCATGCCCGAGCGCTTGGCCCACGCACGAATCTCGGCACTGCGCCTGCGATGAGCGGTAGTGCGCCGCTTGGTGCGGCCCGCCCTCGCCGAGACCCTGCGGCCATGGTCGGCGAAGCGCTTGAGCGCCTCGTCGAACTTCTGGCTGTGCTTCACGCACAGGTCGATCTCGTAGTCCCGGCCATCGAGGCTGAACGAGCGAGTCAAGTGCTCGCCGTTGGGAATTTCCTTTGAGTCGTAGTCGCAAGCAAATGTGACTTGGACCTTCTGTGCCACGTCTGTTCCCCCCTTCCCCAACCGCGACAATATTCCCTCGTTCACGCGGCTCATAACAGAAGGTGATCAGTCAATCTCACAGAGTACTCATTTTTGCCGGGATCGGCATGCCAGGTGAGGACTTGGCGGCTATCTGTAGCCCGACGGCCCGTTCCTGGCCGGAACCGAAGGGAAGCTCAGCATGGCCGCATCCGGAACGGATTCCTCATCCCTTGCGTGGGCTGGCCTGCCCGCCGTCGCAGGTGCCGACTTCCAATCGTCGGGCCGAGCCGCCCGCGCCGCCCCCCGGAAATCCTCGTCGTAGCCGTGCCGGCCGGGCCGATGGCCCCGCTCACCGTCGGCATAGGCCGCCTGCTCTGGGTAATTGGGCCGCTCGTAGTCAGGCCCGTACCGCCCGTAAGGCTCGCTTGAGGACGCGGCCGAACCGTGGCGGCCCTGCGGCTGGCCCGAAGTGTATTGCTGACCGTGGGACTGGCCTCCGCCATACGCCTCACCAGCGTCATAGGGATGCTCTGAGCCATAACCTGAGTCGTAACCCGGCCCTGATCGGTATGCGGCGTCGCGAGAGTAGGGAGCGCCCGCCTCGAATTCGGGTGCCGTGTCCAGCTGGCGCGTCCCGTCACGCTGAGGCGCGAGGTCAAGCTGAGGCACACGGTCAAGCTGAGGCGCGCTTTCAAGCTGGGGCGCGCTTTCAAGGCGGCGCGTTCCCTCGTAGTGCCGCTGCTCCTCGTAGTGCTGCGGCTCCTCGTACCGCTGCGGCTCCTCGTACCGCTGCGCTCCCTCGTACAGCCCGGCTCCGGCGTGCGTCTCGGCTCCGGCGTAAGCATGGCCGTGCCCGCCATCAGCGGCGTATGCCTCGCCGGCGGCATAAGGCACGCCCGCGCCATACGGCACGTCATAGGGCTGGCTAGGCAGGTAGGCCGGGTCGGCCCCGGGGTGATCGGCATAGGGATGCTCGCTGCCGCCAAAGGCGAGGTCGCCCCCGGGGCCGGCAGTAGCGTAAATGGGCTCACCGGGATGCATCGCGCCGCTGTCATAGACACCGGTAGCGCCCGCGCCCGCGTAACCGTCGCTAAGGCCGACCTGGGTGATCGAGTCGCCCGCATCGAAGGAAGCGCCCTGCGGCGGCCCCGATTGCAGCGTATGGACCATCCTGGCCAGGTCGGTGAACGGCAGCCGGAACGTGCCCGTGCAGCGGCTGCCCTGCCAGATGCTGAACACGGCGATTTTGCTGTCCGCATACCAGCTCAGGCGCATCGTCCTGGCATCACCGCGAACATCGAAGAAGACCTCGCCTTCTCTGGGCAAGGGAACGGCATCCGGCTCGGACATGCTGCCTATCGTCGCTCTGGCTGACCAGCTTGTCCAGCCAATGGCCGTATTGGGACCCGGTCCGCCCGTGCCGCCGGCCCCGCCAGCTGGCAGGCCAGGCGATCACCGCGCCGACGGCGGCAGCTGATCACGATGCGGTCAAAACCTTGCGAGAATTGTCATCTAGGCTGTGCGGGAGCGCTGGTGATGACATGATTGTCCGGCAGTGCGCTGAAGAACGCGATGCTAGCCCTGCAGCCGCCGGGTGCAAGGCGCGGGCTTTCATCTGCTGGACGGATGTGTCCGAACCGGCCGTCAGCGTGTGAACCAGTAGCGTGGGAACAGTTTCGCGCTGCAAGGCGTTTGCATGATGCGACGGGGCGGATGCCGTATCGCGCGATTTCCCTTGTGTTTGCGCCTAGCGAGCCGAGTGCTCCGCTAGCGGATAGTTTCGGCACGTTGGTTGAGGAGAGCTTTTCATGTCTGAGGTACGCCGTCAGGCCGTGTTGCTGCCGCGGCCCAACTGGGGTTGGCAGGACCGGGCCGCATGCCGCGGCGAAGATGTCGTGTTGTTCTTTGGCCCGGATGGCGAGCGCCAGCCTGAGCGCGATCACCGCGAGCGCAAGGCCAAGTCCTTGTGCGCGGCTTGCCCGGTCCGGATGGAATGCCTTGGCTACGCGATCAGCCGCCCGGAGAAGTACGGCACGTGGGGCGGCTTGAATGAGGACGAGCGTTCGGCCGAGCGTCGTCGCAGGATGCGCCGCGCGAACACGAACGCCGCCTAGGCGCGGTTCGGGTCGGCGCGGTTCCAGGGCGGATTTCCGGGCTCCAGGAGGAGGGTTTTCGCACATAGGAGGATTTTCGTCTCCTAGTCCGGACAATCCTCCTCCACGCGAAAACCCTCCTGCACTTGCTGGGTGACCCAGCGTCAGCTCGGTCGTCGCGATCAGCGACAATTGCGGAGTGATCTGCCGATGCTGCCGCCGCCAGGACCATGCGCGCTGCCCGGGCGGCACCTGGTGCGACTGTCAGCATAAGCCAGAGCCGGCACCTGAGCCGAGCCTCGGCTGGGTTCGCCAGGGTTAGCCGCACGCCGGCGACGCACGGTAACCCCGCCTCGCTGCCGCACCCATGAGCTGCCGCGACCCATGATTAGCCGCTGGCCAGCCGGGCACGACCCAGCACGGGCACGACCCCAGCCACGGGCACGGCTGGCCGGAATACCGCGGGGTCCCGCGCGGTTCGCTCCGGAGGATGGCTTTGACAGCGACCACCGACGATCACCGACCTGCTCCAGTAGGAACTCCGGGAGGAGATGGCCGTGGACCAGCCAGGTAGGCGTGTGTTCTGTGCCTTTTTGGCCTACTCTGAAGCCAGGGATGC
Organism: uncultured Actinomycetota bacterium; assembly: GCA_963720575.1. Lineage (GTDB taxonomy): Bacteria > Actinomycetota > Actinomycetes > Streptosporangiales > Streptosporangiaceae > Chersky-822. The sequence goes on along the minus strand of CAVRGA010000001.1, from coordinate 4,810,247 downwards.
AGCATGAGCCCCGCGAAGGAGGCAGGCACGATGGAGCGGCTCGCCGCGGAAGCTGCCGAGACACTCAAGGGAGCTCCCGCCAGCGAGGTCATCAAGTGGGCGGCGCGGACCTTCGGTGACAAGCTGTGCATCACCTCATCGATGACCGACGCCGTCATCATTGACCTCGCCTCCCGCGAGATCCCCGGTATCGACGTGCTCTTCCTGGACACCGGCTATCACTTCGCCGAGACGGTCGGCACCAGGGACGCGGTCGGGGTCGTCTACCCGGTCAACGTGATCAACGTCACGCCCTCGACCACGGTGGCCGAGCAGGACACCGAGCTGGGTCCCAAGCTCTACTCGCGCAACCCCGACCTGTGCTGCTACCTGCGCAAGGTCATCCCGCTCGAGCAGTCGCTCGAGCCCTACGACGCCTGGATCACCGGCGTGCGGCGCGAGGAGACCGACGCCCGCACCGACACCAAGGTCGTCCAGTGGGACGCCAGGCGCCAGATGGTCAAGGTCAACCCGATCGTCGAGTGGACGCAGCAAGAGGTCGATGACTACATCGCCGAGAACGGCGTCCTGGTCAACCCGCTGGTCTACGACGGCTACCCGTCGATCGGCTGTGCCACCTGCACCGCGAAGGTGGCACCAGGGGCCGACCCGCGCAGCGGGCGCTGGGCTGGCTCGGCCAAGACTGAGTGCGGCATCCACACCTGACGTGACGCACGAGGTACTCAATCAGGTCCCGCCGCTCGCCGGGCACAACGTAGCGCATGACCAGGCGCTGCTTGACGCCGTGGCCGCGCAGGGCGCCGAGGTGGCGGGACTGCGCGAACTGGGCAAGCTGGCCGGCTCGGCCGACGTCATCGAGCTGGCCAGGCTCGCCAACGTCCACTCCCCGGTCCTGCGCACGCACGACAGATTCGGCCACCGGATCGACGAGGTGGAGTTCCACCCGGCGTGGCATCAGCTGATGGCGACGGCGGTCAGCCACGGCCTGCACGCCACCCCGTGGGCGACCGGCGAGCCAGGCGCGCACGTCGCCAGGGCGGCGAAGTTCTACGTGTGGACGCAAGGCGAGGCCGGCCACGGCTGCCCCATCTCGATGACGTACGCGGTGGTACCCGCGCTCAGGCACGCTCCCGAGCTGGCGGCACGGTTCGAGCCGCTGCTCGCCAGCACCGCCTACCAGCCCGGCCTCGCGGTTCCCGACGCCAAGCCCGGCCTGCTCGCCGGAATGGCGATGACCGAGAAGCAAGGCGGCTCCGACGTCCGCGCCAACACCACCCGCGCCGTGCCCGCGGCCGACGGCAGCTATCGCATCACCGGGCACAAGTGGTTCTGCTCCGCCCCCATGTGCGACCTGTTCCTGATCCTGGCGCAAGCCCGGGAGGGCCTCACCTGCTTCCTGCTCCCCCGGGTGCTTCCCGACGGGACACGCAACTCGATGCGGTTGCAGCGCCTCAAGGACAAATTGGGGAATCGCTCGAACGCCTCAGCCGAGGTGGAATACGCCGGCGCCGTGGCCTGGCCGGTCGGGCCGCCTGGCCGGGGCGTGCCGACGATTATCGAGATGGTCAGCTCGACCCGGCTGGACTGCATACTCGGCAGCGCCGCCAGCATCAGGCAGGCCTGCGTCGAGGCGGCTCACCACGCCGCGCACCGCAAGGCGTTCGGCGCGACGCTGATCGACCAGCCCGCGATGACGGCGGTCCTCGCTGACCTGGCTCTTGAATCCCAGGCCGCCACCACGCTGGCGATCCGCCTCGCGGGCGCGGCCGACCGGGCCGCGCGCGGGGACGATGAGCAGGCCGCCCTGCTCCGGCTGATGCTGCCCGCGGCCAAGCACTGGATCTGCAAGCGAGCCCCGGCCGTGATCGGCGAAGCGCTCGAGTGCCTGGGCGGCAACGGCTTCATCGAGGAATCGGTGCTGCCCAGGCTCTATCGAGACGCGCCGCTCAACTCGATCTGGGAGGGCTCGGGCAACGTCACCGCGCTCGACCTGCTGCGGGCGCTCGCCCGGTCCCCGGCCGGGGTCGAGGCGGTACGCGATGAGCTGGCCCTGGCCGCGGGGGCCGACCGCAGGCTCGACCAGGCCGCCGAGCGGCTCGCCAAGGAACTCGGCGAGGTCGCGGCGGCCGATCAGGTCACCGCCCAGTACCGCGCGCGCAGGCTAGCCGGGCTGCTGACCGTCGTGACGCAGGCCTCGCTGCTGGCCAGGTACGCGCCACCGGCGGTGAGCGACGCGTTCATCGCGACGCGGCTCGCCGGGACCGGCGGGATCAGCGGGCCTGGAGTGTCGTTTGGCCAGCTGCCCGACGGTCTTGACCTTGCGGGCGTACTGGACAGAATCCGCCCGGTGTAAGGTCTGCTGAATGCGCGTGTGGCCCGGTACCGCCTACCCGCTCGGAGCTATCTGGGACGGTTCAGGCACAAACTTCGCGATCTTCTCCGAGGTCGCCGACTTCGTGGAACTCTGCCTGTTCGGCGAGGACGGGACAGAGCAGCGGATCCCGCTGAGCGAGGTCGACGGGTTCGTCTGGCACTGCTACCTGCCTGACGCCGGCCCCGGCCAGCGTTACGGGTTCCGGGTGCACGGGCCTTACGACCCGCGCCGAGGGCACCGGTGCAACCCGGCGAAACTGCTGCTCGACCCGTACGGCAAGGCGGTCGACGGGCAGGTCAGGTGGGACCCGGCGGTCTATTCCTACATTCAGTCCGGGCGCGACCGGGGCGCTGTCAACACCGACGACAGCGCTCCTTTCATGCCTAAGAATGTGGTGATCAACCCGTACTTCGACTGGGCCGGGGACCAGCAGCTCCGTACGCCATTTCACGAATCCCTGATCTACGAGGCCCATGTCCGGGGCCTGACGCTGCGCCATCCGGGCGTCCCTGAAGAGCTGCGCGGCAGCTACGCGGGGCTGGCGTCGCCGGCCGTCATCGAGCACCTGCAGCGGCTTGGCGTCACCGCGATCGAGCTGATGCCGGTGCATCAGGCGGTACCGGAGCCGTTCCTGGTGGAACGAGGGCTGACGAACTACTGGGGCTACAACACGATCAGCTTCCTCGCGCCGCATAACGGCTACGCGTCGGCCACGTCGCCGCACGGCCAGGTCGCCGAGTTCAAGTCCATGGTCAAGACGCTGCACCAGGCGGGCATCGAGGTCATTCTCGACGTGGTCTACAACCACACCGCCGAATCGGGGGCGCTCGGGCCGACGCTGTCATTCCGCGGCATCGACAACGCCGCCTACTACCGGCTGGACGACAGCGACCCGTCGGCGTACCTGGACTACACGGGCTGCGGCAACAGCCTCAACGTCCGGCACCCGCACGCCCTTCAGCTGATCATGGACTCGCTGCGGTACTGGATCGACGAGATGCACGTCGACGGGTTCAGGTTCGACCTGGCGTCGGCGCTGGCGCGTGAGCTGCACGACGTGGACCGGCTGTCGGCGTTCTTCGACCTGGTGCAGCAGGACCCGCTGGTGTCGCAGGTCAAGCTGATCGCCGAACCCTGGGACGTCGGCGAGGGCGGGTACCAGGTGGGCAAGTTCCCGCCGTTGTGGACGGAGTGGAATGGCAAGTACCGCGACGCGGTCCGCGATTACTGGCGCGGTGCGGGCGGCCAGCTTCCTGAGCTGGCGTCGCGGCTGACCGGGTCAAGCGACCTGTACGAGACGAGCGCGCGGCGGCCGGTCGCGTCGGTGAACTTCGTGACCTGCCACGACGGATTTACGCTGGCCGACCTGGTGAGCTATGACCACAAGCACAACGAGGCCAACGGCGAGGGCAACCGGGACGGCTCCGACGACAACCGGTCGTGGAATTGCGGCGCCGAGGGACCATCCGATGACCGGCAAGTGCAGGCGCTGCGTGATCGCCAGGTACTGAACTTCCTGGTGACGCTGTTCTTCTCGCAGGGCATTCCGATGCTGCTCGCCGGCGACGAGCTCGGGCGAACGCAGGCAGGCAACAACAACAGCTACTGCCAGGACAACGAGCTGTCCTGGGTCGACTGGGACGCCGCCGCCAAGCATCTCGACCTGATCGAATTCGTAGGCGCGCTGTCCGCGTTGCGCAAGGCGCATCCGGTGCTGCGGCGGCGGCGGTTCTTCAGCGGGCGGGCCGGGGATTCGGTCGATGGCCAGCGGGACATTGTGTGGCTGGCTCCGGGTGGCACCGAAATGACCGGCGATGACTGGAACGCCGGCTACTCCAAGGCACTCGCCGTCTGCGTGAATGGCGACGCGATCACCGAGCCTGGCCCGCGCGGCGAGCGGATCACCGACGCTGACTTCATCATGCTGCTCAACGCGCACTCCGAGCCGGTGACGTTCACCATCCCGCCTGGAATCGGCTCGGCTGGGGTGTCTTGGCAGATCGTGGTGAACACCGGCTCGCCGCTGGCGCTGGCGACTACCGGCGTTCCAGGCAACGGCATCGTTGCCGTTGGTGCCGGTGCGGCCGGGAGCGGCGGTGCCGCCGGGGTCGGGGCCGCCGCGGGCGGCGGGGGCGGCGGCCTGGGGGGAAATGGCCTTGCGACGACGGCCGTCGTGGGCAGCGCCGCCGCCGGCAGCATGCTGACCAGCGGCAGCGGCACCGGCTACGCGATCGAGGTACTGTCCCGCGCGATCATGGTCCTGCGCGCGGCTAAGCCGCAGCCCTAGCCGGCCGGCGGCGCGAGATCCTTCAGGCGCCGGATTGGCGCCGGAAGCTCGCCGCAGTAGATGCCGACGTTGCCGAAGATGGCGACCCCGTAGTACCGGTGTACCTGACTTGGCGGGGAGCCGCGCGGCACCGACGCGGACGACGGCAGGCAGGCCAGGGTCGTGCCAGAGTCGGCGCGGACGGTCGTGATGGTGACCCAGGCCAGCTCGTTGATCGAGCAGCTCTGCTCGACGCAGCCGCCGTAGATGCCGGGGTCGGCGCTGTTCATCGCGGGCACCGTGGTCAGCTTGAGCAGCACCGAGCGTGACGCGCGGCCCCCGGAAGCGGCCGGCCGGGCAGGCTGAGCACGCACGATGTAGCCCTCCTCGTCCCTGGTCGGCACGCCGAACGGGAGCCTGGAGCGCGAGCCGCCCTGGCAGCGGCGCGCCGAGACCCGGCTGCGGTCGGTGAGAACGCCGAACCAGGCGGGACGGCCATGCACGGGGATGGTCACGACCGGCCTGCCCGTGGCCGCGTTGACGATCACCAGGACCGGGCCATCAGCGAGGAACACCGCCCAGACCGGCTGCCACCGCCCCGGTACTGTTGCGCCGGGCACGCTCGCGACCTCGCCGGCGGAGTGTGCCACCTCCAGCAGCGCGGCAATTTCCGCCCAGGAGGTGAGCTTGGCCGCCGATCGCGACGCGGGCTGACCGGTTGCCCGGCGCGCCGCGCCGATCGCCGCGCGCCTGCTCACGACGGGACCAGGGCTGAGCGGAAGCAGCTGCAGCCCAGGCGGATCGAACCACACGTTCCTGGCAACGGCGACCACGGCCGACACAGGCAGCTTGTAACCAGTGACGCTGATCAGGTCAACCTTGTCGGGCTTCCAGTACGCGCTGACCGATCGCGGCCGCCGGGCCGCGAGCCGACCGCGGCGGCCCTGGATCGTGACCGGCCCTCGCGACGCCTGCCCTCGGGACGCCGGTCCTCGGGTGATCCGGATGCCGGGAAACCCGGCAAGACTGCCGCTGTAGTTGGAGAAGCCCAGCTCGATCCGCGGCGGGTCAGGCCGGCGAGAGGCGAGCGTGTAGTTCTCGGTCGGCATCGTCGAGCCGAACTGAGTGTCCGCCGCCATGCGGAAGCCTGGCGGCAGCCAGGTCGGCAGGAGCAAGCCCGGTCCGTACCTGACACCATCGACGCTGGTCAGGCATCCCGTCGCCGGCCCGCTGAGCCGCCCGTGCCTGCTCTGGACGCCGGCGCCGACCGCGCCGTGCTTAGCCTGGGCCGCGCCGTGCTTGCCGTGGGCGGCAGGCGGCGCGCAGGCGGTGACCCACATGACTCCGGTGATCGCGCCGAGCATCGTCAGCGCCCCGCACAGACCTCGGCGCGGGCAGCGGAAGCACGGTGCAGCAGAATGTACCTGGCCGACCAGCGCGGCGACACCGGTGACACTATGCACGCCATTAAGACGTAAAAGTCCCCTAGTGGGTTCCGGCGCCGCCGTCAGCACCAGCCGGCGACAGTCAGCAGGCATGAGCGAGTGAGCGGCCACCGCGGCCGGAAGAGGAGTGCTGTGCGCCAGATCTTCCCTGTGCAGGCTGAACTCGGAGACGCTCCTGGTGCCGCCGCCAGCCCCGCCGCCGCCAGTCCGGTCGTCGCCGCGCTGGCGGAGATCTACGCTCACCCGGCCGGCGGCAGCGTGCGGGCGAACATGGTGTCCAGCGTCGACGGTGCCATCTCGCTGGACGGTCGTTCAGGCGGGCTGTCCGGACCGGCGGACCGGCTGGTCTTCAAGGTGCTTCGGGCGCTGGCAGACGTTGTCCTGGTGGGTGCGGGCACCGCCCGAGCCGAGCACTACGGCCTCGCGAAGCCGGACTGGCCCCAGTTGCGCGAGGGCAGGCCCGCCAGCCCGCCGATCGCGATTGTCACCGGGCAGCTCTCGCTCGACCTCGAGAGCTCGCTGATACGCGGCGACGCCGATCACGAGAAGACGATCGTGCTGACCACGGACCAGGCGCCGCCCGAGCGAGTGACCGCGGCCGCCAGGGCAGCCCGTGTCTTCGCGCTCAAAGGCAGCCGGGTTCGTGCATCAGACGCGATCGGCAAGCTCACCGAGCTTGGCTACCGCAACATCTTGCTCGAGGGAGGGCCGACGCTGCTCGGCGACCTGGTAGCGGAGAACGCGCTCGACGAGCTCTGCGCAACCGTAAGCCCGCTGCTGGCAGGCGGCCACGCCCCGAGGATGATCACCGGCGGCGCTTTCGCCTTGCGCCTGCGGCTAGCGTCCGTCATCGAGGATGAGGGTTTCCTGCTCAGCAAGTACGTACGCTGAGCCCGCCCGCCGGGAGGGCCTTGGGGAGAAGCTCAGAAAGCCCTGCTGCCGGCGCCCTGGCGCAGCCGGTCGAGCGCCTCGGCCAGGATCGCCGCGCCGTCGCCCGCCGACCGGCGCTCCTTCACGTAGGCCAGGTGCGTCTTGTAGGGCTCGGCGTGCGGTGGTGACGGCGGGCTCGTCGCGTCGCGGCCAGCGGGAACGCCGCAGCGCGGGCAGTCCCAGGTGTCCGGGATCTGAGCGTCGTTCGCGAAACTCGGGACGGTCTCGTGACCGTTGCAGCAGAAGAACGACACCCGCACCCTCGGTGCGGCCTCGCCGCGCTCTGCCTCTCCCATCGGTCCAGCGCCGACCCGGCTGCCACGAATGGCGTTACCACTGCTCACTACAAGCCTCTTCTCACGTCATGTCCGCAGCGCTTGGCAGTGCGCCCCGTTCTTCGCGCCGGTCACGGCGCGGCAGTGCTATCTGTTTAGCAGCAGGCCAAGCACGACAATGCAGATAAACCACAAAATACCAGTGAAAATCGTGATTCGGTCGAGGTTTCGCTCGACTACAGAGGAGGACCCGAGCGAAGACGACATGCCTCCGCCGAACAGGTCAGACAGACCCCCGCCTTTGCCCTTGTGCAGCAGTACCAGCACGACCATGAGCAGGCTCGTGATGATCAGTACGATAGAAAATGCGATCACCAATGCTGTCGTCGTCCTTCCGGGTCGCGTCGATCAGGCGTGCGCTTCACGATACCGGCAGATCCTCACGAATCCGTCGTAATCGAGACTCGCACCGCCGACCAGCGCACCGTCGATATCTGGTTGCGCCATGATGGCAGGCATGTTGTCGGGTTTCACCGATCCCCCATACAGGATACGCACGCTGGCGGCGACTTCGGGACCATGGCTGGCGGAAATCCCGTTCCTTGTCGCGCCGCAGACCTCCTGCGCGTCCTGCGGGCTGGCCACTTCCCCCGTCCCGATGGCCCAGACCGGCTCGTAAGCGATGACCGTGCCGGCGACCTGCTCCCCCGTCAGCCCGGCCAGCCCGGCCTCGAGCTGCTGCGAGCAGTGCTCGAGGTGGCCGCCCTCGGTCCTGATCGCGATCGGCTCGCCGATGCACAGGACCGGCGTCATCTCGCTCGCCAGGATGGCGCGCACCTTGGCGTTGACGAGCGCGTCGTTCTCGTGGTGGTACTGCCGCCGCTCAGAATGCCCAGCGAGCACGAACTCGCACCCGAGCTTGGCCAGCATCCGACCGCTGACATCGCCGGTGTACGCGCCGTCAGGGTGCGGCGAGATGTCCTGAGCGCCGTACCGCAGCCGCAGCTTGTCCCCCTGCACCAGCGTCTGCACGCTGCGCAGCGCGGTGAAGGGCGGGAGCACGACGATGTCGGCCGCGTCGAAGTCCTTGCCCGTCAGCCGGAACGCCAGCTGCTGGGTCAGCGCCAGGGCCTCGAGGTGATTGTTGTGCATCTTCCAGTTGCCCGCCACGAGCGGCGTGCGCCGCTGGCGGCTCAACCCGCGTCCTCAAGTGCCGCCAGGCCGGGCAAGGTCTTGCCTTCCAGGTACTCCAGGCTGGCCCCGCCGCCAGTCGAGATGTGGCTGAACGCGCTGTCAGGAAAATTCAGCTGCCGAACGGATGCTGCCGAGTCTCCGCCGCCTATGACGGTGAATCCATGGAGGTCGCTGATCGCCTGCGCCATCGCCCGGGTGCCCGCCGCGAAGGCAGGAAACTCGAACACGCCCATCGGCCCGTTCCAGAACACCGTCTTGGCGTCGGCCAGCTTGCTCGCGAACAGCGCCCTGGTGCCCGGGCCCATGTCCAGGCTCTCCCGGTCGGCAGGGAACTCACCGACGGGGTAGATGTCGTAGTCGGCGTCAGGGGCGAACCTGGTCGCGCCGACGAGGTCGACTGGCAGCACGATCTCCACCGCGCGGTCGTCAGCTTCAGCGAGGATGTCGCGCACGGCGCCGATCTGCCCGGATTCGAGCAGGGACTGGCCGACTTCGTATCCCTTCGCGGCAAGGAACGTATACGACATGCCGCCGCCGATGATCAGCCGGTCCGCCTTGCCGAGCAGGTTGCCGATGACGGCCAGCTTGTCGGACGGCTTCGCGCCGCCGAGCACGACGACATAGGGATGCCCGGGCTGCTCGGTGAGCTTGCGCAGCACCTCGATCTCGGCTTGCACGAGGTACCCGGCCGCGTGCGGCAGCAGCGCCGGCACGTCGTAGACGCTGGCATGCTTGCGGTGCAGCGCGCCGAACCCGTCGCCGACGTACCGGCTTGCCAGCGCCGCGAGGCGCCCGGCGAACTTGCCGCGTTCCGCGTCGTCCTTGGCCGTCTCGGCGGGCTCGAACCTGACGTTCTCCAGCATGCCGATCTCGCCGTCGGCCAGCCCGGAGGCCACCTCGGCCGCCGACGAGCCGACTACATCCGACGCCAGCGCCACGTCCTTGCCGGTCAGCTCGCCGAGCCTGGCGGCCACCGGGAGAAGCGACGGGCCCGCCGCCGCGCGTTCAGCGAAATCCTCGCCCCTGGGCCTGCCGAGGTGGGCGCAGATCAGCACTCGGGCGCCCCGGCTCGTCAGGTCATTGATCGTGGGCAGGCTCGCCCTGATCCTGCCGTCGTCGGTAATGGCGGCAGCGGCGCCCCTGCCGTTTGCGGCACTGCCGCCGTTTGCGACTGGGCCGTTTGCGACTGGGCCGTTTGCGACTGGGCCGTTTGCGATACTGAGCGGTACGTTCAGGTCAGCCCTGAGCAAGACGACCTGGCCGGTGACGTCCAGGTCGGCCACCCCCCGCATCAGCCCGCCAGCCTGGCTCCGACCATCGCCGTCAGGTCGGCGAGCCGGTTGGAGTAGCCCCATTCGTTGTCGTACCAGCCGATCACCTTGACCTGGTCGCCCTCGGCCATGGTGAGAGCTGAGTCAAAGGTGCACGAGTACGGCGTCCCGACGATGTCGGACGAGACGATCGGGTCCTTGGTGTAATGCAGGTAGGGCTGCAGCGGCCCGTCGATCGCCGCCGCGAGGTAGGCGGCGTTGACCTCGTCGATGGTCACGTCGCGCTCGAGCTGCACGACAAGGTCGGTGACCGAGCCGTCCATGACCGGCACCCGCATGGCCATGCCGTCCATCTTGCCCTTGAGCTCGGGCAGCACCAGCGCGGTCGCCTTCGCGGCACCCGTCGTCGTGGGGATGATGTTCTGCGCGGCCGCGCGGGCCCGGCGCAGGTCCTTGTGCGCGAAGTCGAGTATGACCTGGTCGTTGGTGTAGGCGTGGATCGTCGTCATCAGGCCCCGCTTGATGCCGAAGCTGTCGAGCAGCACCTTCGCCATCGGCGCCACGCAGTTGGTCGTGCAGGACGCGTTCGAGATGATGTGGTGGCTGGCGGGGTCGTAGGCACCGTCGTTGACGCCCATCACGATGGTGATGTCCTCGCCTTTGGCGGGCGCCGAGATGACCACTTTCTTCGCGCCGGCCTGCAGGTGCTTGCCGGCACCGGCGGCGTCGGTGAAATGCCCGGTGGACTCGACCACCACGTCCACGCCGAGGTCGGCCCAGGGCAGCGCCGACGGGTCGCGCTCGGCCAGCCACTTGATCTTCGAGCCGCCCGCAGTGATGCTGCCGTCCGTGACCTCGACATCGACGTCAAGCGGGCCAAGTACGGTGTCGAACTTGAGCAGGTGCGCGAACGTGCCGATTACGCCCAGGTCGTTAGCGGCGACGATCTCGATCCCCAACTCTGGCTTCGCGTGCACGGCGCGCCAGAAGTTTCGTCCGATCCGGCCGAACCCGTTGATTCCTACCCGGACAGTCACATGGCCTCCAGTCCATCTCGTAGCGGCATCAGGGCACAAGCATGTCAGCAGTCAGGTGCGCTTCGGTGCTGGGGATGCCGAGTTCTGACGCCCGCTTGTCGGCGAGCGCGAGCAGCCGCCTGATCCGGCCCGCGATCGCGTCCTTGGTCAGCGGCGGGTCGGCCAGCTGGCCGAGTTCCTCAAGGCTCGCCTGCCGGTGCTTGATCCGCAGCTGGCCGGCGACGATCAGGTGGTCAGGCGCCTCGTCACCGAGGATCTCCAGGGCACGCTCGACTCTGGCGCCGGCGGCAACCGCGGCGCGCGCGCTGCGGCGCAGGTTCGCGTCGTCGAAATTCGCGAGCCGGTTGGCGGTGCCGCGCACGGCCCGGCGGATCCTGCGCTCCTCCCAGACAAGGACGCTGTCGTGCGCGCCGAGCCTGGTCAGAATCGCGCTGATCGCGTCGCCGTCCTTGATCACCACCCGGTCGATGCCGCGCACATCCCGTGCCTTGGCGCCGATCTTCAGCCGCCTGGCCGCGCCCACCATCGCCAGGGCGGCCTCAGGGCCCGGGCAGGTCAGCTCGAGCGACATCGACCGGCCCGGCTCGGTCAGCGAGCCGTGCGCGAGGAACGCGCCCCGCCACGCGGCCTCGCAGTCGCACGTGCTGCCGGCCACCACCTGGCGCGGCAGCCCCCGCACCGGCCTGCCGCGGGCATCGACCAGCCCGGTCTGCCTGGCCAGGCTGTCCCCGTCCTTGACGACCCGCACCACGTACCTGTTGCCCTTGCGCAGCCCGCTCGGCGCGAGCACGATCAGCTCGGAGGTGTGCCCGAAGATCTCGCCGATGTCCTTGCGCAGCCTGCGCGCGGCGGCACCAGTGTCGAGCTCGGCCTCCACCATGATGTGGCCGTTGTTGAGGTGCAGGCCGCCGGCGAACCGCAGCAGCGTCGAGACCTCGGCTTTCCTGCAGCACGGCTTGAGCACGCTGATGCGGCTGAGCTCGTCCTTGACCAGGCTGGTCAGGGCCACAAATCTCACTCCCCCTCGAAAACCTGCGCGAATGCGCCGGCAAGCCGCCGCGGATCGTGGCGATCCGGCCGTCCTTCCATGGCGAGATCGGCGAGCACCAGCCGTCCGCCGAGCTTCTCGGCCGCCTCCTCCAGCTCGCGGGTCGTGCCCCTGGTCCCTGAGATCTCAGCTGCGCAGCGATCGGCTAGCACGACGTCAATCGCGAGGTCGGGGGCATGGCTGGCGAGAACCTCCAGATGTGCATGCGGAGAGAACCCCTCGGTCTCCCCTGGCTGGGGCGCGAGATTCAGGGTGACCAGCCTCCGCGCCGGGGTGGCGACCAAGGCACCGGCGAGCTCTGGAACCAGCAGGTGCGGCAGCACGCTGGTGAACCATGATCCAGGCCCGAGCACCACCCAGTCTGCCTCAGCGACCGCCTCCACTGCTTGCTCGCACACAGGCGGGTCAGCGGGAACCAATGACATCGACCGTACCCGCCCCGTCGTCTTCGCGCAGGCTACCTGGCCTCGAACGGTGCTGATCTGGTGAGGAAACTTCGGGTCAACCCCCTCAACCTCGGCCTCGAGCTCCAGCGGCACCGACGCCATCGGGAGCACCCGGCCGTGAGCCCCGAGCAGCCTGCCCACCCAGTCCAGGCCCTGGACGGTGTCGCCGAGCAGCTCCCATAGCGCGATGATGAGCAGGTTTCCTACCGCGTGCCCGCCTAGCTCGCCGCTGCCGGTGAAACGGTGCTGGACGACCTTGCTCCAGGTGGTGCCCCACGAATCATCGCCGCACAGCGCAGCGAGCGCCATCCGGAGGTCGCCGGGCGGCAGCACGCCGTACTCGCGCCGCAGCCGCCCGCTTGACCCGCCGTCGTCGGCCACGGTCACGATCGCCGTCACGTCCCTGGTGACGCGCCTGAGCGCGGACAGCGAGGCGAAGAGACCATGCCCGCCGCCAAGCGCCACCACGCGGCGCCTGGCCGGCCTGGGCAGCGGGTTACTCACGTCCGAGGTCACGATGGCTGACCTGGACCGCCTGCCAGTGCGTCCTGATCCTGGCCGCGATCTCCTCAGAGATCGCCACGCTGCGGTGCTTGCCGCCGGTGCAGCCGACCGCGAGCGTGACGAAGTGCTTGCCGCTGCGCTCATACGCGGAGAGCGCGATCTGCAGCGCCTCGATGTAGGCACGCAGAAAGTCCGCGGCGCCCGGCTGGCCGAGCACGTAGTCCCGCACCGGCGCGTCGAGCCCGGTGAGCGGAGCGAGCTCGGGTATCCAGTGCGGGTTGGGCAGGAACCGGCAGTCCACGACCATGTCGGCATCGACCGGCAGCCCGTACTTGTAGCCGAACGAGACGACCGCGACCCGGATCGCCGAGTCCTGCTCGTCGCCGAAGACGTCCCGCATCCGGCTCCGCAGCTCGTGGATATTGAGCGCGGAGGTGTCGACCACCAGGTCAGCCTGAGCGCGGATGGCCTGAAGCTGCTCTCGCTCGGCGCCGATGCCGTCGACGATCCGGCCGCTCTCCTGGAGCGGATGCGGTCGCCTGACATTCTCGAACCTGCGCACCAGCGTCTCGTCGTTCGCTTCGAGGAACACGACGTAATGGTGCGCCCCGATCGACTCAAGCTCGGCCAGCGCGGACTTCAGGTCGGTAGAGAAGGCACGGCTCCTCACATCGACCACCGCGGCGACCCTCGGTACCTTGCTGGCCCTCCTGGCCAGGTCAAGCATGGTCACGAGCATGGCCGGCGGCAGGTTGTCCGCCACGAACCAGTCGAGATCCTCAAGCGACTTAGCGGCTGTCGAGCGGCCCGCGCCCGACATTCCCGTGATGATCACGATCTCAGGCGCGCCGCCGTAATGATCCATCTGCTGATCCCCCGTTAAGAGCTGTCAGGACCGCCTCGGCGAGCCGCGGCCCGAACCCGTCGACCTCGGCGATCTGGTCGGCGGTCGCTGCCCGCAGCTTGCGAACCGAACCGAAATGCTTGAGCAGGGCGGCGCGCCTGGCAGGCCCGAGCCCTGGCAGATTATCGAGTTCGCTGACCGTCTGCGCCGCGCCGCGCTTAGCGCGATGGTAGGTGATCGCGAACCTGTGCGCCTCGTCACGCACCCGCTGCAGCAGGTACAGGCCCTCGCTGCTGCGCGGCAGGATGACCGGGCTGTCCTCACCTGGCAGCCAGACCTCCTCAAGCCGCTTGGCGAGCCCGCAGACCGCGACGTCGGTGATGCCCAGGTCGGACAGCGCCCGCACGGCCGCGTCGACCTGCCCGGCGCCGCCGTCGATCACGACCAGGCTCGGCGGGTAGGCGAATCTCCGCTTGCCGCCGCCGTCGTCCTCGGCCGGCGCCTCGTCGCGCTCAGCCAGGTGACGCCGGAACCGGCGGGTGATCACCTCGTAGATCGAGGCGAGGTCATCGGTGGCACCGCCGTTGGCGGCATCGCCCCTGACCGAGAACTTACGGTACTCCGACTTGCGGGCCAGGCCATCCTCGAATACCACCATGGAGGCCACCACGTGCGTGCCCTGAAGGTTGGAGACGTCATAGCACTCGATCCGCAGGGGCGCGGTATCGAGCCCGAGCGCGTCCTGGATCTCGTGCATCGCCTGGCTGCGAGTCGTCAGGTCGCTTGCCCGCTTCGTCTTGTGCAGCGCGAGCGACTCAGCGGCGTTCCGCGTCACGGTGTCGAGCAGCGCCCGCTTGTCGCCACGCTGCGGCACCCGGATCGTGACGTTCGCGCCGCGGCGCGACGACAGCCACTCCGCCAGCGCGGCCACGTTGGGCGGCAGCTCGGGCACCAGCACCTCGCGCGGCAGCGCCTGCCGGTCAGGCTCAGCCACGAGATTGTCGAGCTGCTCGCTTTCACCGCGCCGGTTAGGCCAGGTGTCATCCACCCGAGCCGGCTCGCCCGGACCAGCACCACCCTGGCCAGCATCGTCCTGGCCAGCATCGTCCTGGCCAGCATCGTCCTGGCCCGGGACGGGAAGTTGCGAGACGGGGTCGTCTCGATATACCTGGCCGAGGAAGTGCTCGACTAGCTCGCCGGTGCTGACATCCTCAACCTTGTCGACCACCCAGCCGCGCTGACCGCGCACCCGGCCGCCGCGGATATAGAAAACCTGGACAGCCGCCTCGAGCTGGTCCTCCGTCAGGCCGATCACGTCGCAGTCGGTGCCATCCGAGAGCACGACCGCCTGCTTCTCCAGTGCCCGCTGCAATGCCTGCAGGTCATCGCGGAGCCGGGCGGCCAGCTCGAATTCCTCAGCCCGCGCCGCCTCGCGCATCTGCGTTTCGAGCCGCTTGGTGAACTTGCCGGTCTGACCGGCCATGAAGTCGCAGAACTCCTCCGCCAGCTCACGGTGGTCATCAGCGCTGATCCGCTCGACGCACGGCGCCGAGCACTTGCCGATGTAACCGAGCAAGCACGGCCGGCCAATCTGGCCCGCCCGCTTGAAGACCCCGGCCGAGCAGGTGCGAACAGGAAAGACCCGCAGCAGCGTGTCGACCGTCTCCCTGATTGCCCAGGCATGCGAGTACGGCCCGAAGTACCTGACGCCGCGCCGCTTGGCACCGCGCATCACGGTGACCCGCGGGTATTCCTCGTTCAGCGTGACCGCGAGGTAGGGATAGCTCTTGTCGTCCCGGTACCTGATGTTCCAGCGCGGGTCGAATTCCTTGATCCAGGAGTACTCAAGCTGGAGCGCTTCGACCTCGGTGCCGACCACCGTCCAGTCCACGCTCGCGGCGTCGGTCACCATCATCTGGGTACGCGGGTGCAGGCTGGCGAAGTCCGCGAAGTAGGAATTCAGCCGCGAGCGCAGGCTCTTGGCCTTCCCGACGTAGACCACCCGGCCGCGGGAGTCACGAAAACGGTACACACCGGGCGACTCAGGAATGGAACCTGGCGCCGGGCGGTACGAAGCCGGATCTGCCACGCACCAAACTCTAGTAGGGTCCAGAACTCCAGCAGGACGCTCCGAAACTCAAGCCAGCCCTAAACCCGTGCCAGCCCGCCACCCCCGCGGGAGATTCAGGGAAAGTTGGCCGGCGGAGGCTGGGGCGGATGAGGTGGATGGTGGCGGAGTTGTGCCCGCGGCTCCGCTCACCGGTCCGGAGCGAACCGCGCAGGGCGTGTGCGCCGGGATCGCGGAGGTATTTCGGATACCTGGAGGAGGGTTCTCGCGTGCGGGAGCCGTTTCGGGGCATAGTCCGGACAATCCTCCTGGACGCGAAAAGCCTCCTCCGTGACGCTGAATATGCTCCTGGATCAAGGTCCCTGGAAGCCGGCCAGGCGGGCCGCCAGCCAGCACGTCAGCTGAAGGTGACGAGCATGTGGCTGATCAGGTCGTCGTCGGTGACCGTGAGCCTGAGCATGCCAGCGGACCTGTCCCGCTTCCAGAGAAAATCGGCGACCACCGCGCCGTCCTCCTCGACAGGGTCGCCCACTATCACGAGTTCGTCGTCGGGCGGGCTCGTGCCGTACGCGGCGGCAAGCTCGGCCCGGCCGCTGTATTCGAGCATGCCCGCGCCTGGCACGTTCTCGAAACGAACGATCGCGTCGTCGGTGAACCTGGCGAGCAGGGGGACGACGTCCCGCCTAGTGACGGCGGTATTGAAGACGGCAATATGTTCCAGCGCGAATGCCGTGAGGCGAGGCACCGAGGCAGAGCCTTCCGCCGGCGCGAACAGCACGAGCGCCGCCAGGTCTTCGGTGACATCGACGAACCGGTGCACCTCCCCGGCGGCTACGTAGATCACCCATCCGGGTCCGACTTCTGCCCGCTTGCCGCCTGACTCGAAGCCGCTCCGTCCGGCGGTGATCACGTAGATCTCGTCCTCGGTGTGCGGGTCCTGGTCATCGGTGCCTCCGACCGGGATCGAATAGGTGCCCACCGACAGCGCCGGCACCCTGAACTGCTCGATCCAGTCCGTGTCGAAGGGCGCCTTCGGCCGCCTGAACTCCCCTGCCCCCTCGATTACCTGCATGCCGCCTCAGCCTCCCGGGTCGTCGCGGCAGCAGCATATGCCACGCTGTGCTGGTGCTCACCGCCATCGTCGTCACCGGCGCGGCCGCCGCCGCCTGGATCTACCTGCTCGGGTTCCACGGCGGGTTCTGGCGTACCGACCAGCGGCTGCCGCCCGTCCCGGATCTCAGCGGCAGCGCCCAGGCGGCGTGGCCCGACGTGACCGCGGTGATCCCGGCCAGGGACGAGGCCGAGGTCCTGCCGCGCACGCTGCCGACCCTGCTCGGCCAGGATTACCCGGGCCGGCTCCATGTCGTCCTGGTCGACGACGAGAGCAGCGACGGCACGGCCCAGGTCGCGGCTCGGCTGGGCGCGAACGCCGACGCCGCCCAGGTCACTGTCATCGCCGGCACCCCGACGCCAGCCGGCTGGGCCGGCAAGGTATGGGCAATGGAGCAGGGCCTGCGGGCGGCCGGTGACGCCGAGCACGTGCTGTTCACCGACGCGGACATCGCGTACGCGCCGGGCACGCTGCGGGCACTGGCCGCGGCGGCCGCTGACCGGGTGATCGTGTCCCAGATGGCGCTGCTGCGGACGGGCACGCGCGCCGAGCGGCTGCTGATCCCCGCGTTCGTGTACTTCTTCGCGCAGCTGTTCCCGTTCCGCTGGGTGAATTCGGCCCGCACCGCCGCCGCGGCCGGAGGCTGCATGCTCGTCAGGCGGGACGCGCTCGAAAGAGCGGGCGGCCTCGCCCGGATCAGCGGAGCGCGCATCGACGACGTCGCGCTCGGCAGCCTGCTGCGCGGCACGGGCTCGTGCTGGCTCGGGTTCACGACCGACGTGGTGAGCCTGCGCGAGTACGCCGGCCTGCGCCAGATCTGGGACATGGTCGCCAGGAGCGCCTACACCCAGTTGCGCTACTCGCCCGCCGCCCTGGCCGGCACGGTGCTCGGGCTGGCCTGGCTCTACCTGCTGCCGCCAGCGGCCCTGGCGGCCGGCGCCGCGGGCGCGGCGGCCGGCGCCGCGGGCTCCGCCTGGCTCGCCGGGCTCGGCGGCGCGGCGTGGCTGATCATGTCGGTCAGCTATCTGCCGATGCTGCGCCTGTGCGGGCTGTCACCACTGCGGGCGGCGACGCTGCCGCTGATCGCCGCCCTCTACACGGGCATGACGATCAGTTCGGCGCGGCGGCACTACGCGGGCCGCGGCGGTGAGTGGAAGGGCCGGGTCATTCAAACGCCTCCGGCGGCGGGCAAGAGCACATGAGGTTGCGGTCGCCGTAGGCGGCCTCGATCCGCCTGACCGGCGGCCAGTACTTGGACCGGCGATCGCGCCTGCCCGGACCCGGGTAAGCCGCCTCCGTGCGGCTGTAACCGTGTGCCCACTCGTCGGCGAGCAGCATCGAGGCGGTGTGCGGGGCGTTCTTGAGCGGATTCTCGGACGCGTCATACTCGCCCGAGCTCACCTTCGCGATTTCCCCCGCGATGGCGATCATGGCGTCGCAGAAGCGGTCGATCTCGGCCAGGTTCTCGCTCTCGGTCGGCTCGACCATGAGCGTCCCGGCCACCGGGAACGACATTGTCGGCGCGTGGAAGCCGTAGTCGATCAGCCGCTTGGCCACGTCCTCGGCCGTCACGCCCGTCTGGGAGGTGAGCTGCCGCAGGTCGAGAATGCACTCGTGCGCGACCAGTCCGGCCTGGCCCGTGTACAGCACGGGGAAGTGCGGGTGCAGCCGCCTGGCGATGTAGTTGGCGTTCAGGATCGCGACCTGGGTGGCGCGGTGGAGGCCATCGGCGCCCATCATCGCGAGGTAGGCCCAGGATATCGGCAAGATCCCGGCCGAGCCGTAGGGAGCGGCGGCGACCGGCCCGGTGCGAAGCCCGGCCGGGATGTCCTCGTCTCCCGCCGCGTCCGCGCCGGCGACCGCGATACCGGGCAGGAACGGGTGCCTGGGCAGGAACGGCGCAAGGTGCGCCCGCACCGCGACCGGGCCGACGCCAGGTCCGCCGCCGCCGTGCGGGATGCAGAACGTCTTGTGCAGGTTCAGGTGCGACACGTCCGCGCCGAACAAGCCCGGCCTGGCCAGGCCGACGAGCGCGTTGAGGTTCGCGCCGTCCACGTAGACCTGGCCGCCGGCCTCGTGCACCAGCTCGCACACGGTGCCGACGGTGGACTCGAACACCCCGTTGGTCGACGGGTAGGTGAGCATGATCGCGGCGACGTGGCCGACCTGGGCTTCCAGCTTGGCGCGCAGGTCATGCAGGACGATGGCGCCGTCGGAGCCGCACTTGACCACGACGACGCGCAGCCCGGCGAGTACCGCGCTCGCGGCGTTCGTGCCGTGCGCGGATTCGGGGATCAGGCAGACCGTCCGCTCCGGCTCGTGACGCGACCGGTGGTAGTGCCTGATCGCGAGCAGGCCGGCGAGCTCGCCCTGGGACCCCGCGTTGGGCTGGAGGCAGACGGAGTCGTAGCCGGTGATCTCCGCCAGGGCGTCCTGCAGGCCCTCGATCAGCTCGAGGTAGCCCGCCGCCTGGCCGGCCGGCACGAACGGGTGCAGCCCCGCGAATTCGGGCCAGCTGATCGGCTCCATCTCGGCGGCCGCGTTGAGCTTCATCGTGCAGGAGCCGAGCGGGATCATCGACCGGTCGAGCGCGATGTCGAAGTCGGACAGCCTGCGCAGGTAGCGGAGCATGGCCGTCTCGCTGCGGTGCGCGGAGAAAACCGGGTGGGCGAGGAACCCGCTGGCCCGCCGCAAGCTGGCCGGGATCACGCAGTCGCTGCCCGGCTCCGCCAGCGGCGCGGCCGGGGCACCGGTGATGGCGGCGGCCACGTCAGCGATGTGCTGGTCGGTCGTGGTCTCGTCGCACGCCACCTGCACCACGTCAGGCCCGGCCAGGCACAGGTTGTAGCCGGCGGCCCGCGCCCGCACGACGGCCTGCTCGGCACCGCCGGGGATCACCGCGGCGACCGTGTCGAAGAACGCGTCCGCCTTGATCTCCACGCCCGTCTTGGCCAGGGTGGCGGCCAGGCGCACCGCCTTGCCGTGCACCCGGCTGGCGATGGCGGTCAGCCCGTCCGGCCCGTGGTACGCCGCGTACATGGCGGCGATCACGGCGAGCAGCACTTGCGCGGTGCAGATGTTGCTGGTCGCCTTTTCCCGCCTGATGTGCTGTTCGCGGGCCTGGAGCGCGAGCCGGTACGCGGGGTGTCCGTCGGCGTCCACCGACACCCCGACCAGGCGTCCGGGTAGTTGCCGCTTGAGGTCATCGCGCACGCAGATGTAGCCGGCCTGCGGCCCGCCATAGCCGAGCGGCACGCCGAACCGCTGCGTGCTGCCCACGGCGATGTCGGCGCCCAGCTCGCCCGGCGGCGTGAGCAGGGTCAGCGCGAGCGGATCGGCCGCGACGGCGACGAGCGCTCCGCGCGCCTTGGCCGCCGCGATCACCGGCCGCAGGTCCCGCACCTGCCCGCTGGCCCCCGGATACTGCAGAAGAATGCCGAACAACTCGCCGTCGGGCTGTGCGCTGATCAGCTCGGGCGTGACCAGGCCGGTCACCAGGCCGAAGCCGAGCGGCTCGGCCCTGGTGCCGAGCACCGCCAGCGTCTGCGGCAGGCAATCGGCGTCGGCCAGGAAGATGGACCCGCGCTTGGCGGCGCGGTGTGCCAGCGTCATCGCCTCGGCCGCCGCGGCGGCCTCGTCCAGCATCGAGGCGCCCGCTACCGGCAGCGCGGTCAGGTCCTGGATCATCGTCTGGAAGTTGAGCAGGGCCTCGAGCCTGCCCTGGGAGATCTCCGGCTGGTACGGCGTGTACGCGGTGTACCAGGCCGGGCTCTCGAGCACGTTCCTGCGGATGACCGGCGGGGTGATCGTGCCGTAGTAGCCCAGTCCGATCATGGGCGTCAGCACCTCGTTCTTCGCCGCCAGGCGGCGCAGGGCCGCGAGCGCCTCGTCCTCGTTGAGCTGACCGGGCAGGTCCAGCGCCTTGTCGGTGGCCAGGCCGGCGGGCAGGGCGGCAGCGGTGAGCTCGTCCAGGCTGGAGTAGCCGATCGCGTCGAGCATGCGGCGCATCTCATCCTGATCGGGACCAATGTGGCGCTCTGGGAAATTCCGTGATGCAACAGTCACTGCCTGCTCCTGGAGTCGGGCGATCGATTCCCCCTCTGTCGCCACGGCCGCGCCGCAGGACTCCAGAGCCGCTGGTCCCGTCCGGTCCTGGCTGCCTGAGAGGTTCCGGGGAGGTTGCCCCTTCGGCGCCGGGCACTGGCTGCGCTCGGACTCTCCCGGACGGTATCGCTAGCGATCTTCCGAGTTTAGCGAGCCCTCATCGTGCTGTCGCCGGCCGTCTAGATGTCGTCCCAGCGGAACACCCTGACCGCGATCGCGCTCATCGCGACCGTGAAGCCGAGCAGGATGCCGATGGCGGGAAGCGCGGCTGACGGCCCCTCACCGCGCGCCATGACGTCCTGCATGCCGTCGACCAGGTAGCGCAGCGGCATCGCGTACGACGCGTCCTTGACCCAGGCCGGAGCGAAGTCAAGCGGCAGGAACGCCCCGCCGAGGAACGCCATCGGCAAGATGATCAGGTTCGCGATCGACGTGGCCGCCTGCTGGGTCTTGGCCACGGCGCCGACCAGCAGGCCGATCGACATGAACGCCAAGATGCCGCAGATGACCAGCGGGATCGCCATCCACCAGGCGTAGGTCAGCTTGAGCCCGAAGTACGGCAAGGTCGCGATCCCGAGGAACACCGCTAGCTGGATCATGCCGACCGCCACGCTGATGCCGATCCTGGCGGCGACGACCTGCCACGTGCCGACCGGGGCGAGCCTGAGCCTGCGCAGCAGCTTGTCCTGCCGCCAGCTGACCAGCGTGATGGCGGCGCCGAACGTGGCACCTGAGGCGAGCGCCCAGCCGAGCAGGCCGGGCGTGAAGTACTGGATCGTCTTGAGCGACTTGTCCTGCACCTGGCTGGACTTGAGCGTGAAGGTCGCCGGATGCCCGGCCTGGTTGGCGTCCTGCACGATCGAGCCGACCACCTCGTTGACGATGCCGGCCTTAGTAGGATCGGCGATCGAGAAGCGGAGCACGAGCGCGTTGCCGTGCTGGAGCACGACCCCGTCCGCGTTGCCCTTGCGCACGTCGGCAAGCGCGGTCCGCAGCGACCGGTCGGTGGTGACGGTGAGTATTTTCGCCAGCGCGGGCACCTGCTCTGCCTGCCTGATCAGGCTGACGTTGCCCACCGCGATCAGGCTTATCCTCGGCGCGTTGGCGTTCTTGTAGATCGCGCCGAAGAACAGCAGGAACAGCACCGGCAGCAAGATCGAGAACACGAGCGCGGCGCGGTCCCTGACGAACCCTCGGAACATCGCCACCGACAGGGTGACCAGCTTGGTTTGCAGCACAGTCACGCGCGGTACTCCCGTCCGGTCAGGCTGAGGAACACGTCTTCCAGCGACGGCTGGCTGAGCTCGCGGATCAGGTCAGCGGGCGGGCCGGCCTTGAGAATCCGCCCGTGGTCCATGATCGCGACCCGGTCGCAGAGCGTCTGCGCCTCGTCCATGTGATGCGTGGTCAGGACGACCGTCCTCCCCTGGCCGGCGATCTCCCTGAGCAGGTCCCACAGGTTCCGCCTGGCCTGCGGATCGAGCGATCCGGTCGGCTCGTCGAGGAACAGCAACTCAGGATCGTGGACGAGCGCGCACGCGATCGACAGCCGCTGTTTCTGCCCGCCCGACAACTTCTCGGTGCGCACGCCTGCCTGCTCGGCCATGCCGACCGTCGCCAGCATCTGGTCGGCCCGCTCGCTGCCCACCGAGTACAGCGATGCGAAGGTGCGGATCTGCTCGCGGGCGGTCAGCCGCTCGAAGAACGACGAGGCCTGGAGCTGGACGCCGATCCGGGGAAGCAGCCGACGATTGCGCGGCCATGCCTGGAGCCCGAGAACGCTGACCTCGCCCCCATCGGGCTTGCGCAGCCCCTCAGCGATCTCCAGCGTGGTGGTCTTGCCCGCCCCATTCGGCCCCAGGATGCCGAAGAACTCGCCTTGGTCCACCTCGAAGCTGACATCATCGACCGCGACGATGTCCCCGTACCGCTTCCGCAAGTTCCGAACCGAGATGCTGCTACCAGGCACAAGGACGTACTCTAACACACGATATGACGCGTTGCCTGCCAAAGCGCCGGCCCCGACCCGCCCACGGGGGCTGGCGGGCACCGGAACGCGGGAGATATCCGTAGTAATGACCGGGACCGTGATCACGGAAGATCGCCCAGGTCAGGACAGGCGCGATGTTACGTGATCACGCCCGGGACCATGATCACAGAAGATCACCCAGGTCAGGGGGCTGTCGGGTGACTCGGGATCCTGGAGAGTCAGGCGCCTGGCGGGTCAGCGGGAGGCCTTCCCTGAGATCTTGAACTAGTGCCTCCGCGCATGATCATTCTTTCCGGGCGGACGTGCGCTGGGCTCCGGAACGGTGCCGCCGGGAAGCGTGAGCATCGTGGCCCTCCCTGTTGCTGTTAGCGCTCATTTCTGACAGCAACGTGGCCCTCCCCGTTGCTGTCACGAGAGGCTGCTGAAAAACCCCGAAAAATCCATGATCGCGATCGAAGAACCGCAGGTCAGGGAGTCGGGTTCGCGACGAAAACGGGGTTTTTCAGCAGCCTCTCACGACAACATCAGGGAGGGCCACGTTGGTCTGTAAACAGGGGTGGTTTGTCCCCGTTTACACCGATGCACCAGCGCCAGCCCGCCGGCACGGATGGTTGCTGTTAAAGCCAGTGGCTGACAGCAAAAGGGAGGGCCACGATGCTGTGAGAGGCGGGCGCGACCTGTAACCTGGGCCGCCGGGCCGGGGGTCAAGCCGGGCAGGGGTCAAGCCGGGCAGGGGTCAAGCCGGGCGGCTAGCTGATGCGCCTGGAGGCGCGGCGGTTGGCGAGTTCGTCGGTGGCTGGCTCGGAGACCGGCTCGCCTGTCTCGGCCGGGAACTCGGCCAGGGAACCCTCGACTTCCTGCCAGATCCGGCCGAGCGCGATGCCGAACACGCCCTGGCCGCCTTGCAGCAGATCGACGACCTCGTCGCGCGAGGTGCAGGCGTAGACCGAGGCGCCGTCGCTCATCAGGGTGATCTTGGCCAGGTCGGTCACGCCGCCCTCGCGCAGGAAATTTACCGCCGTGCGGATCTGCTGCAGCGAGATCCCGGTGTCGAGCAGCGACTTCACGACCTTGAGCACCAGGATGTCGCGGAATCCGTACAGCCGCTGGGAACCTGACCCGCGTGCTGGCCTGACGCTCGGCTCTACCAGGCCAGTCCTGGCCCAGTAGTCGAGTTGGCGATAGGTGATGCCCGCGGCCGCGCAGGCAGTAGGCCCTCGGTAACCGATGTCCTCAGCGGGCGGACTAGCCTCCTCATCGAAAAGCAGGCCCTGCTCCGCAGCACGCAACGCGGCTGCACGCCGCGCGCGCTCCTCCTGCCCGTCTCCTGTTATGACCGCCACGCCCACCTCCGGCCCCGCACGCAAAACACGCTAGGCCCGCATCGTGGCCTCGGTCAACGACCTGCCCCGGCGCGTCGCCAGGTAGTACCGCAAACAGCTAACCGCAAACAGCTAACGGCGTCAGGTCGCGCTGCCGAAGTCCTCGGGAGTGATGTTGTCGAGGAACTCGCGGAACTTCTCGACCTCGTCTTCCTGCTCGTCCGGGATCGACACGCCGGCCTCGTCGAGTATCTCGTCGTGCGCGAAGATCGCCGTCCCCGTCCGAAGCGCGAGGGCGATCGAGTCCGACGGCCTGGCGCTGACGGTCGTGCCGTTCGAGAAGACCAGGTCGGCAAAGAAGATGCCATCTCGCAGCGCGGTGATGTTGACCTGCCTCAACTCGACCTTCAGCGCCTGCAGGATGTCGCGCATCAGGTCGTGGGTGAGCGGGCGGGCGGGGACCATGCCCTGCTGCGCGAAGGCGATCGCGGTGGCCTCCATCGGTCCGATCCAGATCGGGAGGTAACGCTCACCACCGGTCTCCTTCAGCAGCACGATGGGCGCATTCGTTGGCATCTCGACGCGGACGCCGACGACCTCCATCTCCTTCACAGCGACTCCGTCCTCACCTGCGCCTCATGTCCTACAGCAGTGCCGTTTGTTACCTGCCGTGTTTGTTCCCTGTCGTGCGGCGGGCACTCCCTTGCCAACGTACACCCCTCGCTGTTGTGGGCCAGCACGGGAAGGCTCACGCGCTCGCGCCCTTGATCGCCTGTGACGTGCCGTCAACTCCGCTGCTGGCTACCCCATCGGACCGCCCCGCACCAGCCAGCCCAGCACCAGCCAGCCCAGCCTCGGCGAGCCTTGCCTCGAGCACCGACCGGTGCAGCCTCAGCAGCAGCGTGGCGATCTCCCGGGCAGTCCGCGCGGCCGACTCCCTGACTTCGGGCCCGCGCTGGCGCAAGGTCGGGCCAACGAGCTGCTCGATCAGCGAGACGTCCCGGTCGGCCGCGGTGCTGACCATCCGCAGGTTCCTCGCCTGCACCCCGTGACACGCGAGAACGGCGGCCGTGGTCGCCACGTCGAGCGCGTCCTGGCCGTAGAGCCGGCCCGAGCGCTTGATGAGCCCGTGGGTCTCAAGCTCGGCGAGCTGCCCTTCGTCAAGGCCGGCGGTGTCGAGCAGTTCCCGCTGCGTCACCATTTCGGCTGGGGGGCGCCTGGTCGGCTCCTCCCGGTTCTCCAGCCGTTCCTTGATGACGCGCAGCGGCAGGTATTCGTCGCGCTGAGCGGTCAGGATGAAGCGAAGCTGGTCCACGTCGGCGGGGCTGAACCGCCGGTACCCGGACGGCGACCGCGCGGGGCTGATCAGGCCTTCCGCCTCAAGGAAGCGGATCTTAGAGACGCTGATATCAGGAAAATCTGACCGCAGCTCGACAAGCACTTCACCAATGCCGAGGTAGGCCCGCGCGAACGATGCGTTCATCCCGTCCCGTGCGCCTAAACGCCGCTCTCGGCGTGCGAAAGGCGACCTTGCAGGAAGACCATGCGGAATTTGCCGATCTGTACCTCGTCGCCGCCATTGAGCGCGACTTCCTCGATCCGCTCCCTGTTCACGTAGGTGCCGTTGAGGCTGCCCACGTCCCGCACGGCGAACTTGCCGCCATGCCGGTAAAACTCGGCGTGCCCGGCGCGACACTGTCACGTCGTCAAGGAAGATGTCGCTGTCTGGCTTGCGGCCGACCTCGGTGACCTCGCTGTCGAGCAGGAACCTGCTGCCCTCGTTCGGCCCTCGCCTGACCACGAGCAGGGCGGTATTCGGCGGGAGCGTGGCGATCGCCGCCGCGTCGGCGGCAGCGGCATCGGTCGGCTCGGCGTCGGGCGGCTCGACGCCGGTGAAGATCATGGAGGTGGTCTCGCCGACCGTGGCCCGGTCTGGCGGCACGGCCGCCCTGGTCAGCGGAGTCGCGCACTGCGAGCAAAACCGGGCATTCTCCGGATTGGCCGCACCGCAGGCAGGACAATAGATGCCAGGCATCTGGCCCCCGAGCCTCCCGTTCGCCGGTCTCGCTGCGCTGATCGAGTACGCATCGGTGCGGGCATCGAGCCTGCCGATGTCGTGCTCACTCCACGCTACCGGCGGCTGGCGCCGCTGGTCCACCTCCCACGCATTGCCAGGCTGGCCGGGCCGCGCCGACATACCGCCAGGCGAGGTACCGTCTGGCCGTGCCGCAACCGGGCGCTTCCGATTGCGGCGCCTTCGCCAGATCACGCTGCACACCTCCGACGCCCCGGCCGGCTCCGGCCGCTCCGCACAACACTGGCACTGGCCGGCTACCCGCTGGACAGACAACCGTCACTTAACCACGGCAATTGTCTCACGCGCGAGTAGTGCCGCGTCGGCCTTCAGCGTGACCCACCAGTGCTTACTGAACCACAGTGCTTACCGCGAAACACCGGGCTCCCGCCCGGCTTGCTCGACAACGCTAACCCATTCGTCGAGCAGGGCGCGGGCGGTGCTGCCATCCGATGCCTCCGCCCACACGTGGGTGACCGCCAGCGCGGGGTCGGGCAGCATGAGCGCCCAGCCCTTGCCTGGCTCGATCACCCGGACGCCGTCGGTGGTATCGATCTCGTGCCCGGCGGCGGCCTCCACGACTATCCGCATCACGCTGCCCTTGGCCGCCCAGGGCGTCGGCACCGAGCGCTTGAGCAGCTGCGCCACCGGGATCCGCGCGTGGATCTGGCTCAGCGTGAGCCGCGTCCTGGCGACCAGCCCGATGAGCCTGGTAAAGGCGGCGATGCCGTCGAGCGACCTGGAGAACTCAGGCACGACGAACCCGCCCCGGCCATCAGCCGCGAAGATGACATCGTCGGCCGTCGCCGCCTCGAACAGGCCGTGCGGCGACGTCGGCGTCCACTCGACCTGCACTCCGTGGAACCGGCAGACGTCTTCGGCGACGCGGGTAGTGGTCACCGGCAGTGCCACCCGC
The DNA here is from genome assembly GCA_963720575.1 of uncultured Actinomycetota bacterium. GTDB lineage: Bacteria > Actinomycetota > Actinomycetes > Streptosporangiales > Streptosporangiaceae > Chersky-822. The sequence goes on along the minus strand of CAVRGA010000001.1, from coordinate 4,783,028 downwards.
CCTGACCGCCGCTCGGCGGCGACCAGGTCGAGCACGACGAGCAGTGCCCGGTCATCGCTGACCAGCGCGCCCTTGTCGTCGATGAGCATGATCCGCTCGCCGACCGGGTCGAACCTGACCCCGAAAGCGGCCCGTGACGAGTACACCAGCTCAGCCAGCCGGTGCAGATCCGCCCTGATCTGGGCCGGCGACTGGGTCGGGGTGGCCTCGTCGAGCCGGTTGTTCACGGTCAGCACCTCGACGCCGATCCGGCCGAGCAGCCCGGGCAGCACCAGCGACGCCGTGCCGCCCGCGCAGTCAGCGACGATCTTGAGCCCGGCCTCCCTGACCCCGGACATGTCCACCCGGCTGAGCAGGTCCCCTGTGTAGGCCTCCATCACCCGGGGCGGATAGGTCAGCTCGGCTATCTCGCCGGGAAACGCGCGCCGGTACTCCTGGCGCGAGAACACCCGCTCGAGCTTGCGCTGTACCGCCTCTGACAGGTCGGCGCCGTGCTCGTCGAGGAAGATGATGTCGACCGACTGCGGGTCGCCCGGCGTGGTCCGCATGGCGATGCCGCCGCTGCACTCGCTGCGCGCGGTCTCAAATCTGGCGACTGGGAGTGGCTGTGCCTCCAGGTCGACGACGTTGATGGCGCTCGCATTGAGCGCGCCGTGCACGGCCCGCTTGAGTGCCCTGGCGGCTCGAGACACGTCTCGGGACGTGGTGACCGCCGAGCCTTTTTTCAAAGTAGTGGCGTACGCACTTGCCAGGCGGACGCAAAGCTCGGGCGTGATCTCCACGTTGACCAGCCCGGACACGCCCCTGGGGCCGAAGAGAGTCCGCTGACCGCGCGACTCCCAGATGACGCTGGTGTTGACGACCGCGCCCGCCTCGATGGTCTTGAACGGGTAGACCCGCACGCCGGCCGAGATGTACGCCTCGGACTCGATCACGCACTCGTCGCCGATGACCGCGGCTTCCTCGATCCGAGCCGAGGCCATGACATCGGTGTTCTTGCCGATGACGCAGCCGCGCAGGGTCGACCCGACCCCGACGTACACGTTATTGTGCACGACCGCGCGGTGCAGGAACGCGCCCTCCTTGACCACGACGTTGCTGCCCACGACGGTGAACTCGCGGAGCTGGGCGCCGGCCTCGATCTTGGCGTAGTCGCCGATGCACAGCGGCCCGGTCAAGATGGCATCGGGATCGACCTCGGCGCCGTCGGCGACCCACACGCCCGGTGACACCTCGAAGCCGTCGATGTGGGCCGCGACCTTGCCGGACAGCACGTCCGCCTGCGCCTTGTGGTACGCCTCGTGGGTGCCGACGTCCTCCCAGTAGCCGTCCGCGACCCAGCCGTAGAGCGGCGCTCCCTTGTCGAGCAGCCTGGGGAACACGTCGCCGGACCAGTCCACGACCTCACCAGGCGGCACGTGCCCGAGTACCTCGGGCTCCATGACGTAGATACCGGTGTTCACCGTGTCGGAGAAGACCTGTCCCCAGCTCGGCTTCTCCAGGAACCGCTGGATCCTGCCGTCCTCGTCGGCGATCACGATGCCGAACTCCAGCGGATCGGGCACCCGGGCCAGCGCGACCGTCACGAGCGCGCCGTTGCCCTTGTGGAACCGCACCAGGTCAGACAGGTCGATATCGGTCAGCGCATCGCCCGAGATCACGAGGAACGGCCCGTCCCGCAGCGCGTCTTCGGCATTCTTGACGCTGCCGGCCGTGCCGAGTGGCATGTCCTCGGTGGCGTACTGGAGGCTCATGCCCCACTCTTCGCCATCGCCGAAGTAGTTCCGCACCATCGAGGCGAGGAACTGCACGGTGACGACCGTCTCGTCGAAGCTGTGCTTGCGCAGCAGCCTCAGCACGTGTTCCATGATCGGCTTGTTGACCACGGGGAGCAGCGGCTTGGGCTGGTTAGCGGTCATCGGGCGCAGCCGGGTCCCTTCGCCGCCTGCCATCACTACTGCCCTCACTGCTGCCAGCGCTCCTTCGTCTAGTCCGGTTCGTCTAGTCCGGCCTGGTTCCCCGGTGCCTTAGTTAGTCCCCTGTGCCCGCCGCGACCCTGTTGCGCTCGGTGTCGGCCCGGTTTGCGGCGAGCAGCCGGCGGGCCTGCCCGAGATACAATGCCGCGGCCCACCAGTACAGTGCACTTCCCCACAGAGCGAACGCCCAACCGAACACCCGGGCGACTAGCGCATATGTGCCCTGATGGGAGCCCAGAAAAAGCAGCGGAAACGCGTAAAGCAGGCACAACGTCGCCGCCTTGCCGGCGAAGCTGACCTTGAGCGGGCCATAGCCCGCCCGGCGCAGCACGAGCAGCGTGACGCCGAGCGTCAGCTCCCGAGCGGCCAGCACGGCGACGAGCCACCATCCGATGATGGCGCGCACGGCCAGGGCGATGATCGTGGCGACGATGTAGAGCCGGTCCGCGGCTGGATCGAGCACTTCGCCGAGCTTGGTCTGCTGCCCGAGCGCCCGCGCGATCTTGCCATCCAGCCAGTCGGACATCCCCGCCGCCGCGAGCAGCCCGACCGCCCACCAGTCACCGGTCGTGCTGCGGACGCCGAGCACCAGCCACAGGAAGACGGGCACTCCCGCCAGCCTGGCCAGGCTGATCATGTTCGGGATCGTCAGGCGGCTACCGGTCATCACCCTCCTGTCGTCCCCTCGTGGCAAGAACGTTACGCGGTCCGCATGGCCGGTGAGTAAACCGGTTGCGTCCTGGCGGCGACGGGAATCCTGACCAACGCGGCCGAGGGCCTCGGAGCCGCGGCTTGGGGAGCAATGGAGAACAAGGGTCTCGAGACGCTGCTCGCGGTCAGCGTCGTGGCAGCGCTCGCGCCAGCGATCGCTTCGCTGCTGCCCCGCAAGCCGCCCCAGGTGGTGGTCCTGATCGCCTGCGGCGTCCTGATCGGGCCCGCGGTGCTGGGGCTGGGTGACTCGGCGAGCATCAAGGTACTTGCCGACGTCGGCCTCGGCTTCCTTTTCCTGCTGGCAGGCTACGAACTCGACCCTGGCCTGCTCCGCGAGCGGTCGGGGCGGCTCGCGATCGGCGGCTGGCTCGCGAGCGCCCTGATCGCCGTGGCCGCGACGGGAGGGCTGACCTTTGCCGGATTTGTCCATGACTACGTGCCGATCGGGCTGGCGCTCACCACGACGGCGCTCGGTACGTTGCTGCCCATACTCAAGGACAACGACATGCTGGCCGGCGACTTCGGCCGGTACGTGCTGGCGGCCGGCGCAGCGGGCGAACTGTTCCCGATCCTCGGGATCTCGCTGTTCCTGACCAGGCGCGGTGAGTTCGGGGCGGCGATCTCCATCCTGGTCGTCTGCGCGGCGGCCGCCTTGCTGGCCATCGCTCCCAGGCTGATGGGCGAAGCCAGGCTCAGCGCGATCATCAGGCAGGGCCAGCGCGCGACGGCGCAGACGACCTTGCGCTGGTCGATCGTCCTGCTGCTGATCCTGCTGGTGATCGCCGAGCGGTTCGGGCTCGACGTGGTGCTCGGCGCGCTGATCGCCGGCATCGTGCTGCGTACCTGGACGAAACGGATGGGCGTCGACGTCGCCTCGCTCGAGCAGAAGCTCGACGCGGTCGGCTACGGGTTCTTCATACCGCTGTTCTTCGTCGCCTCGGGCATGACGCTCGACGTCGCCTCGATCGCTGCTAATCCGCTCCGGCTGATCGTGTTCCTGGCGCTGCTGCTGGTAGTGCGCGGGCTGCCGTCGGTGTTCATCTACCGGCACTCGCTTCCCCTGCGGGAGCGGGTCGAGATGACGTTCCTCACGGCGACCACGATGCCCTTGCTGATCGCGCTCGCCCAGGTAGGGCTGGCCGACGGGATCATGCTGAAGGCCAACGCCGCGGCCCTGGTGGGCGCGGGAGTGTGCTCGGTACTGCTCTACCCGCTCGTCGCCGTCGCTCTGGCCAGGAAGCCGCCCGCTCCTTCCGGCGCCGGGCCGGCCGGTTCCGGGGACGGGCCGGCCGGGGACGGTGACAGCCCGGCTGCCTTACGCCGCCTCCCACAGGCTCGCTATGCCCTGCCCGACGCCGATGCACATCGTCGCCGCGCCGCGCCCGCCGCCGCGCCGCCTCAGCTCATGCAGCAACGTGGTCGTGATCCTGGCTCCCGAGCACCCGAGCGGATGCCCGATGGCGATCGCGCCGCCGTTCACGTTGACCAGGTCAGGGTCGCACTTGAGCTGGTCAACGACGGCCACGGCCTGCGCGGCGAACGCCTCGTTGACCTCAAGCAGTGCCAGGTCACCGACCTGCCAGCCAGCCCGGGCCAGCGCCTTGCCCATCGCCGGCACCGGCCCGATCCCCATGTAGTCGGGGTGCACTCCCGCGCTGGTGCCGCCCGCGTAGCGAGCCAGCGGCTCGGCGCCCGCCCGCTTCATGGCGTCCTCGGACATCAGCAGCAGGCAGGCCGCGCCGTCGTTCAGCGGCGAGGAGTTACCGCCAGTGACCGTGCCGCCGGCCCGGAACGCGGGCTTCTTCGCGGCCAGTTCGGCTGCCGTCAGGCCTGCCTTGATCCCCTCGTCCTTCGTGACCGGCCCGCCCGGCGCTTCGATGGGAACGATCTCGCCGGCGAACCGGCCTCCCGCCGCCGCCGCAGCCGCCCGCCGATGGCTGAGCAGCGCGAACTCGTCTTGCCGCTCGCGGCTCACCTGGTACTTGTCGGCAACGTTCTCCGCGGTCTCCCCCAGGCTGATCGGGGGGTAGAGCTCAGCCATCCTCGGGCTGACCAGCCGCCAGCCCAGCCTGGTGTCCACGACGCCGGCCTCCCTGGGGAACGGCTCGGCCGCCCTCGGCATGACAAACGGCGCCCGGGTCATCGACTCAGCCCCGCCGGCGATGCAGACGTCGGCGTCGCCCGCCGCGATCGCCCGCGCGGCCGAGCAAATCGCCTCCATGCCCGAACCGCACAGCCTGTTCACCGTGGCACCAGGCACCTCGACCGGCAGGCCGGCCAGCAGAACGCCCATCCTGGCCACGTTCCTGTTGTCCTCACCCGCCTGGTTAGCCGCACCCCAGTACACGTCGTCAACGGCCCGCGGATCGAGCCACGGGTTGCGCGCCATCAGCGCGGCGATCACGTCGGCGGTCAGGTGGTCAGGCCTGACGCCCGCCAAGGCCCCCTTGATCTTCCCGATCGGTGTGCGGCATGCGTCCACGGCGAATACAGCCGACATCGGCGTCCTCCTGTCGCGTCAGTTCAAGTTCAACGTCAACGTCAACGTCAACGTCAACGTCAACGTCGAGCCTTTCATTGATGACCATGTTGGTTCATTGGAGGTTGGGGCTGGCGGGGTGAATTTGAGGCAGTGGAGGCGGGTGGTGCGGGCTGTGGCGGGTGGGGTGGTTGTCCGCCGGGAGGCCGACGCGGGCTAGATTCCGTGATCATGCCGGCGGGCATGATCACGGAACATCGCGCCGGTCAGTTCGAACGGCCCGGCCTGATCACCCCGGCGCCGCTCACTCCCGCCAGCCGAACCCAATAAACCAACAGGATCATTGATGAACAAATGACCACAGCACCCATGTCCCTGTCTAGCTCGCCCGAGCCCCAGGCGAGCCAACTTTCCGTCAGCCGCGCCCACCGAAGTAGCGAGAACCGCCCGATGCGGCGGCAATAGGCCCGCCCACGCAGCGGACGAACCAGCCCAGCCGCGCAGACCAGCGTCCCGGCTCAGTTGTACGGGAGCAGGCAGATGCCGGCCAGGTTGCTGACGCCGCCGCAGGCCTGGCTGTGATCGAAGTTGTCACTGGCGATCCACAGGCCGGCCTTGGTGATCAGCATGTCGTCGGCGCCGAGGCCCCGCGCCCTGGTCGGGTTGAAGGTGAGCTGTCCGTTCGCAGGCGACAGGCCCTCGATTCCCGGTGCTGGAGTGGCGCCCAGGCCCTCCGCGTCACAGCCGTCCGGATTATTTGACCAGCGCTCGTGACCAGCGAAGTAGACGGTGCTCGTATCGGCGGCAACCGAGAAAAGCGAGTCACAGCCCGTGTAGTTGATCCACAGGTGCAGCACCGATTTCTGGGTCGCCGGCCATGCTGATGCCGAGTCGCATAGCCCGGAGCGCGGATCGTTGACTGTCGAGTTCCAGGGGCGATAGCCGGTATCGGCGAGGTAGATCGTCTTGTCGTCGGGTGACCAGGCCGCAGCCCTGACGTAGTAGGCGTTGTCGGTGAAGCACTGATACTGGTACCCGCCGGGCAGGTTGCCTTTGCTGCCGTCGAGTTCAGGCGACGTCCAGCCCGTCACCGTCGCCCGCGTCTTGCCGAGGCTGAGCATGAAGATCTGCTGCCTGCCGAGCCCGCCGACCGAGGTGAAATCGCCCATGACCAGGTCAAGCTTGCCGCTGTGGCTGAGCGCCTGGTTATAGACCCTGGTCACGTTCGGCTGGGATCCGGGGAATTTGTAGCTCCCCTTGATGTGCAGGGTCAGGTACTTGTCGTTCTTGCCGGTAGCCGGGCTCACGCTTGTCATGTACGGGGCGGCCTTGCCGTCGTTGATCGAGGTGTACTGGCCGCCGACCAGCAGGTGACCGCCGACGGCGCGCAAAGTCTGGACGGCGCCGTCGGCTCTGTGGCCGAATTTCTTGACCACGGCGCCGCTGCCCGCGGCGGTGCTGATCTCGGCGATGTTCTGCGCGAGAATGGTGTTGACCTTCTTGAACGACCCGCCGATGTAGGCGTCAGCGCAATTCGCGCCGTTGAACGCGATCGAGTTCACCGTGCCATGGATGTTGGGGGCCCACGAGCTCAGCTTGTAGGGCGGCGTCGCGCTGAAGCTCATCGCGTTGTGCCTGACGAACGTCCGCTTGCCCTGCTCGATCGAGCTGAACGTGCCCACCGCGTACATCGTGCCCTTGCACTGCACGAGCTGGCGGATCTGCTGCGGCGGGGTGTCGTCCGAGGCGAGATGGGGGGTTCCGGTGACGGGGTGGACGGAGACCGGGCCGGTCGCGTCCGGCCTGGCGGCGGGCGGCGAGGCCGAGTGCTGGGCAATGGCCGCCGGTGCAGCCGCCACGAACAGCACGGCCGCGCTGGCGATAATGCCAGTCTTTGCCGCCTGCCTGAGTCTCATCGCGCACGCTCCAGTTCACTTGACACAGCTTGAATAGGGTCATCGCCAGCGCCCTGAGCAGCGCTGCGACGCAACCTGGACTGTGCCAGGTGCACCCGAATCAGGTCATTATGGCACTGTCGCCTGGCCGGAGACCGGTAATCCGGTCCGCCACAAAAGATGCGAGCGTGCCGACTGACGCGAGGCTGTCCAGGTTCAGGTCCTCATCAGCGACATCGACGCCGAACATCACCCGCACCCTGGCCAGCAGGAGCGCCCCGCCGAGCGAATCGAGGCCAAGCCCCGCTCGCAGCAGCGGGGTATCGGCCGGCGCGGTCAGCGGGACATCGTCGCCGGTCAGGTCGGCCAGGATCGTCCTGATCCCGGCCGAAACCCGCTGCTGGTCCTCGTCGCGGCTCATCCGGGCACCACGTCGATCACCCAGTCAGGCAGGCCAGGAACAGGCTGATCGACTCCCCGCACATACCTGGCCGTCCGTGCAGGGCCGACACCGCCGGCCCGGAAACCAGCGCTTGTCAGCGCGATCCGCAGCGGCACATTACGGTCGTTGATCACGCACGGAACGGCCACCCGGCTCGCCCCAGCCCGCCGCGCGGCCAGGCAGACCCAGGTCAGCAGCGCGTCGATCACCCCGCGCCCGATGGCCCGGCACGACATCATGACCAGCGACAGCTCCCAGTCGCCGGCCTGCGAGGGCTCGCCGCCCCGGTCGGTGATGACCAGCGCGCCGACCATGCCGTCATCGCCGAACTTGTCGCTGAGTCGCACCGTGATCACCCGCGGGCCTGCCAGAGCGGCCCGCGGGCCGGATCCGATCATCGCCGCGAACTCAGCCGCGCTGACCACCGCGCCCGCCGAGTTGAACTGGTGCGTCCTGACCGACAGCTCATGCAGCCGCGCCTCGTCGCCGGCATCGGCCGGGGCGATGCGCACCTCGGTGCCGCTGGCGCGCAGGAACTCCTCGGCCGACCCGCCGAACGCACTGGCCTCGTCCTGCCTGGCCCGGCGCTGCGCGTACAGCTCGCCCCGGCGCCGTCCCTCGTCGGTGACGACCGGGGGGCTGAAGACCGGCCAGCTCACGGACTGCGCGACGTCCTGCGGGGCGAGCACGAGCACCTCGGGAAGCGCGAACGACACCTCGGCCCGTTCCATGGCGTCGTCGTCGACGAACGCCACCTCATCGGGGACTAGCCCGAGCTCGGTCATGATCTCCCCGATGGCCGCCGACTTGGTGCCCCAGCCGCACCGCGCCGCGGCGAAGTCGTGGTCGAGCAGCCGGGCGGCGTAGCCGGCTGCCTCGGGCGGGTTCTTGCTGGCGATCGCGTGCAGCAGCCCGCGCCGGGAAAGCTCGGCCAGGACGCCCGCGAGCCGCGGGTCGGCCGGCGGGCCGCCGGGCGACGCGGACTCGAGGTAGATTCCCCGCAGCAGCGTGTTGTCCAGGTCCCAGACCACGCACTTGATCACCGGCCGGCTGGTCACTGCCCGATCCGCTTTTCCATCGTCAGGTGCGTCGCGGTGAAGCCGAATGCGCGGTAAAGCGCGCGCATGCCCAGGTTCGCGGCGTTGACCTTGCCTGACAGGTGGGTGAATCCCGCCTCGTCGGCCGCCTGCAAGATCGCCGCCATCAGCAGTTCGCCGACCGCGCCGCGATCGGCGATGTCGGCGACCGCGAGCGAGCGGAAATTGCCGTACCTGGCACCGGTCAGCGAGTTGGTGCGGCCCGACATCCACGCCCAGCCGACCGGCCGGTCCCTGGCATCGCCGGCGACCGCCACCAGCGCGATCTCGCCCGGCTTGCCGAGCGCCCCGGCGATCCTGCGGCGGTGGAACGCCGGATCGGTGATCGCCTCTTCCCCGAACGAGACCAGCGCGATCTCGACCTCGAACGCGGCTAGGGCGTCCAGGTCGCTCTCGCTGGCAGGCCTGATCTGAGGCCGGCCGCTCGGCCCGGTCACGCCAGCATCCTCGCACAAGGGCGGGACCTCACCGGCCGCGCTCACTTCGCGCCATCGGCCGGAAGACCTCGCCGCCGCAGGACGGGCAGCCGGCCGCCTTGAGCTCCGCGATCGTGCTCCATGGCGCCACGCCAACCTGGTGGACCGTCCCGCAGCCGGCGCAGCGGTAGGGCCGGCTCCGGTCGCCCCTGATCTCCGCCGTGTAGAGCGGCCCGGTGTACTCGGCCGCCGCGAGCTGGCCACCGGCCGGCCCGGGTGCCGCTTCCTCGACGGAACGCAGGTGATACAGGTGGCTCGCGCCGGCCAGGATGCCGGCTCCGACGTAGCTGTTGAAATTCGGCGTGAGCGACCTGACCGCGAGGCCAAGGCCGGCGATGAGGCGCTGGGTGGCGAGGGTCTCCGCCGGGCGCCGGGCGCCGAAGCTGAAGAACACGTGCCCGCCCGGACGCGGTCGCAGCGCCGACACCGCCCTCGACAAGAACAGCTCCGCCCCCGGCACCGTGTACGGCGGGTCGGTGCACGCGACGTCGAACGCGCCCGCCAGGCCGTCCGGCAGCGGCTTGCGCAGGTCATGCTCCACGAGGCGGATGCCGCTCCCCGGCGTCTGCTCGCCGATCCAGCCGAGCACCGCCGGGTCGGTGTCGACGACCGTCACCGAGGCCTTCACGCCGGTCAGCCTGGCGAACCTGTCGATCGCGATCGCGACGAGGTCGTCGTCGCCCAGCAGCAGCACGTCCTTGCCGTCGAGCGCGCCCGCCTCCTGCAGGCGCAGCACCCGGTGGATCTTCGTGGCCACCGTGCAATGCGTCTGATCCAGGTCGAGCCGAGCTTGCGGTGCGCCCGCGGCGACGTGATCAAGCTCATCGGCCAGGCTGCCGAGCGCGGCGGGGACAGCCAGGCCGAGCCCGCCGCAGCAGTCGCAGACGGCGCTGACCTGGGCCCGGCCGGTGAGCTCCCGCGCGGCGGCCGTCAGCCTGACCGGCCTGGTCTTGTCCACGACGCCGCGCTTGCGCAGCTCGTTGCACACCGCCGTGACAAGCGGCACCGGCAGCTCGGCCTCCCGGCTGATCTGGCTGGTCGCGACAGGCTCGGAGCGCGCGATGACGCGGATCACGTCCCGCACTCCTGACTCGCCTTCGGCCAGCCCTACCGCGGCCGCGACCTCGGTCACGATCACGTCCATCTCCATCAGCCGAGTATCGCCGGTCCCGCGACGAGTTCCGCCTCGAAGCCGTCGGTGTTCGACAGGTACGCCGCGTAGTGCTCAGGCCCGCCCGCGTGCGGATGCTCGCCAGGAAACATCAGCGTCCACCCGGCGGACGGCCCGGCGGCCGCCAGCGCATCCACGCGGTCCTGGCCGCCGGCGTGGAAGGCCAGATGATTCAGCCCCGGGCGGCAGCGGTCGTGCGAGCCGGCTGACAGGGCTGGCGATCTCTCCACGACGATGTAGGTGCGATCGAGCCGCCAGCTGCGGCCATCGGGCCAGTCCTGGAACTGCTCGTAGCCGAGTTCGCCGAGCAGCCATCCCCACTCGGCGACGGCCCGGCCAAGATCAGGGACCCACAGCTCCACATGATGCAGCAATCCAGAGGTCATGATGACACTATCAACCATTTTTCATAATTTAGTGGTTTAAAACGGGACGCTGAAGTAACGGTTACCAGCCGAGCTCGTCGAGGCGCTCGTCGCTGATGCCGAAATGGTGGCCGACCTCGTGCACTACGGTCTTGCGCACCTGGTCGGCCACTTCGGCCTCGGTATCGCAGATCGCGCAGATCTGCTGCCGGTAGATCGTGATGCGGTCGGGCAGCACCCCGGCATAGTTCGTGGACCGGTTCGTGAGCGGGATGCCTTCGTAGAGCCCGAGCAGCCCGGGCGGGCCCTGGCCGTGCTCGACGGTCACCACCACGTTGCGCATCATCACGCCCAGCTTCTCCGGCAGGCCGTCAAGCGCGGTGGCGACCATATCCTCGAATCGCCCGGGTTCGATGTAGATCAACTGACGCCGTCCGCCGCGGCCTTTGCCGCGACCGCGGCGGCCTGGCGCCGCTGCCCGAGAAAGCCGCGCTCGGCCGGATTCGCCGTGCAGGCAAGCGCGGCGTCGTACGCCGTCACGGCCTCGTCGCGGCGGCGCAGCCGGACGAGCAGGTCGGCCCTGGCCGCGTGGTACAGGTGGTACTCGGCCAGATCAAGGCTCTCGATGGCGGCGAGCGCGGCCCCCGGCCCTTGTACCTCGGCCAGCGCCACGGCGCGGTTCAAGGCCACGACCGGGGTCGGCGACTGCGCGAGCAGCTGGTCGTAGAGCCGCAGGATCTGCCGCCAGTCTGTGGCGGCGGCGATGGGCGCGTCGCTGTGCACGGCGTTGATCGCGGCCTGGAACTGGTACGGACCGGGCGCGTTCCGCCGCAGGCACGCCCTGACCACGGCCTGGCCCTCGGCTATCAGGTCCGCGTCCCACAGTGAGCGATCCTGGTCGGGCAGCAGCACGAGCGAGCCATCGGCCGCCGCTCTCGCCGGCCGCCGCGCGTGGATGAGCAGCAGCAGCGCGAGCAGGCCGAGCGCCTCGGGCTCATCGGGCATCAGCCCGGCGAGCAGCCGTGCCAGCCTGATCGCCTCGGCGCACAGATCTTCCCTGATCAGGGTTTCACCGGCGGAGGAGACGTAGCCTTCGTTGAACACCAGGTAAATGACCGCGAGCACGGCACCGAGCCGGTCGGGCAGCTCGGCGTCGCCCGGCACGCGGTAGGGGATGCCGGCCGCCTTGATCTTCCTCTTGGCCCGCACGATCCGCTGGGCCATGGTGGGTTCCGGTACCAGGAACGCCCTGGCGATCTCGGGAGTCTGCAAGCCGCATAGCAGCCTGAGGGTGAGCGCGACCTGAGCGGCCCTGGCGAGCGCGGGGTGGCAGCACGTGAAGATCAGCCGCAGCCGGTCGTCCTCCACTGGTCCCTCCTCCCGCGAGCCGTCCGGGTCGCCCGGGCCGACCGGGTCGGCCGCGCTGCCAGAACCGTGCTGGGCATAGAGCAGGCTGGCCTGGGCGTGCTTGCCGGGCCGGGAGGCTTCCCGGCGCAACTGGTCGATCGCCCGGTTCCTGGCCGTGGTGGTGATCCAGGCGCCGGGGTTGGGCGGCACCCCGGTATCCGGCCACTTGCTGACGGCGATCGTGAAGGCTTCCTGCACCGCTTCTTCGGCGACGTCGATGTCGCCGAAGAAGCGGACCAGGGTTGCCACGCACCGGCCGTACTCTCGCCGGAAGTGGTCTTCGATCGCCTCAGCAAGGACTGGCATGGTGCTGGCTAGGCCTCAGGGCCGTCCTGGAACGGGCGGACCTCGACCGGCTGCCGGCAGGCCTTGCTCGCCCTCGCCGCCCAGTCGAGCGCCGCGTCCAGGTCAGCGGCCTCGATGACCCAGAAGCCGCCAAGCTGCTCCTTGGTCTCGGCGAAAGGCCCGTCGGTGGTGACCACGTTCCCGTCGTTGTTCCGGACGACGGTCGCGGTGGACGGCGGGTGCAGTCCCCCGGCGAACACCCAGGCGCCCGCTTCCTGGATCTCGGTGTTGAGCGCTGCGGTGTCCTTGAAGGACTGCCGCATCTCCTCGGGCGGCAGCGGTGCCGAGCCGTCGTGGTGCACGGAGAGCAGGTACTGCTTCATGGCGATTCTCCTTCGTGGTAGCGGCGGGCTCGCTTCCCGCCTTCACCATCGCTACGAACGCATGAGCCCGGATCGACACTCTCACGAAAAGAATTTTCTCAGCCGCTCATCGGGGCGAGATGAGCGGCGTCGCCGCCGGGGCGCGGCCGGGCCGGGGCTACTTGACCGCCTCGATCAGGAAACGCCTCGTCGTCGCGACGAACGGCCCGTCCCGCGAGATCCGCTCGTGCAGTTCCTCCAGCTTGCCGCGATAGCTCTCGACGGTGAATCCGGGCACGATCCAGATGACCTTGCGCAGGAAGTAGACCACGGCGCCGATGTCGCGGAACTCGGTCCGCAGCGACTCCGCCCGCAGGTCAGTCACGGTCAGCCCGGCGGCCTCGGCCGCTGCCCTGGCCAGCGCGGGCTCGCGTTCTGACTCGCCGGCCGGCTGCGGCCCCATCATGAACTCGGTCAGCTCGCCCACGCTGCGCGGCCCGACCTCCTGGGAAAAGTACGTGCCGCCCGGCCTGAGTACCCGGACGACCTCGTCCCACCAGACGTCCACCGGATGCCGGCTGACCAGCAGGTCAAACGCGTCCGCGCCAAACGGCAGCGGCTCGGCGATCTCGTGCGCCACCACCACGACGCCGCGCGGGTGCAGCAACTGGGTCGCGCGGGCGACGTTCGGCGGCCACGACTCCGTCGCGACGGCCAGCGGCGGCAGCTTCGGCACGCTCGCCAGGACCTCGCCGCCGCCGGTCTGGATGTCAAGCGCCGCCGCCGCACCGGCCATGCGCTTGGCCATCAGCCTGGCGTAGCCCCAGGACGGCCGCTCTTCCGTAGCCCTGCCGTCCAGCCAGGAAAAGTCCCAGCCGTCAACATTGGCAGCGGCTGCCTCAGCTATCAGGTCATCGAATGTCGGTGTCATATCACCACAGGTCGCCACCGGTCAGTACGTACACGAACGGGACTAGCGGAAAGATGCTGAAGATCGCCCATGCGACCTTCGACCCGCCGCCGATTTCACGACGCGTAGCCAGGTCGATCCAGATCAGCACGACAGCGAGCGGATGGATGAAGCATACGAGGATCTCAAGCAGCTTCTTCATGATTCGAACTTACCTGGAGGAACGCGTGTGACACCCGCCCGCCGCCGGATCTGGGCCGGCGCCGTCCGGGGCTCGCCTGGCGCCGGCCTCACCCGGGCTGGCCCCAGTGCCAGGTAGAGGTACCGCCAGGGTGGTCCTCGACCGCGACGCCGAGGCCGGCCAGCTGGTCGCGCAGCTCGTCGGACCTGGCGAAGTTCCTGGCCGCGCGGGCCGCGCTCCGCTCGCTGACAAGCAGTTCGACGTCACCGGCGCTGATCCGCGCCTCTTTCGGGGCCAGGTCCAGGTCGGCGGGGGAAAGGTCAGCAAGGCCAATGCCGAGCGCGGCGTCGAACCGCGCCGCCAGCACAGTCAGGTCGGCGTCGCTCACGCTGGCGTCCCTGGCGGCCGCGGCAACCGCGGCCAGCGCCCGCGGAGTACTCAGGTCGTCACTGATCGCCGCGTCGAACGCGTCCAGGTGCCTGGCGGCAGCCGCGCCGAGTCCGGCGCCCGCCTCGGTCCTAGCCTCTGCCGTCGCCCCGGTCCTCGCGGCGGCGTACCGGTCGAGCAGCCGGCGCAGGCCGGTCCTGGCTGCGGTCATGGCATCCCAGCTGAACTCGGCCTGGCTCCGGTAGTGCGCCTGCAGCAGGAGGTAGCGGTAGACCAGCGGGTGGTAGCCGCGATCGACCAGGTCGGAGACGAGCACTCCCCCGCCGGTCGACTTGGAGATCTTGGCTCCCTCCAAGTTGATGAACTCCCCGTGCAGCCACCAGCGCACCCACGGCCTGCCGTCGCCGAGGTAGGCCTCGCTCTGCGCGATCTCGTTCGTGTGATGCACCGGGATGTGGTCCACGCCGCCGGTGTGGATGTCGAAATGCCGGCCCAGGTACTCCATCGACATCACCGAGCACTCAAGGTGCCAGCCGGGCGCCCCGGTGCCCCAGGGCGACTGCCATTCCATCTGCCGGCGCTCGCCCGGGCCTGAGGTACGCCAGACGGCGAAGTCGCTGCCGCCGCGCTTGCCCTCGACCACCTCAACCCTGGCGCCTTCGCGCTGCCCGGCCAGGTCGAGCCTGGCCAGCGCGCCGTAACCGGCGTCCTTCGAGGTGTCGAAGTACAGCCCTCCGGCCAGCCGGTAGCACCAGCCCCGGTCATCGAGCGAGGTAGCGAACCTGATCATGTGCTCGACATGGTCGGTGGCCTTGCACCAGACGTCAGGCTCGACCACCCGCAGCCGCCGCAGGTCGGCCTTGAAGTCGCGGGTGTAGCGCTCGGCGATGTCCCAGGCGCTCGCCTGCTCGCGCTTCGCGGCCAGCTCGAGCTTGTCGTCGCCGGTGTCCGCGTCCGAGGTGAGATGCCCGACGTCGGTGATGTTGATGACGTGCCTGACCCGGAATCCCTTCCAGAGCAGCACGCGCCTGACAGTGTCGGCGAACACGTAGGTACGCATGTTCCCGATGTGCTGATCGGCGTACACGGTCGGCCCGCACGAGTACATGCCAACGAGCCCGGGGTCGGCCGGAGCGAACTCGGCCACCTCGCGAGTCATGGTGTTAAACAGCCGCAGCCGATGGCCGCCGACATGATCGTCCACGGGCCCACAGACTACCGCCTGCCCGCCCCGCGCCAGGCATTCCGCCTACGGACTACATACAGTTCCACACCTCGATCAGCCCTGACCGGGGATCGCGGCACCAGACGGCATCCCGGCCGTGACATAACCCTCATAGTGCTGCCGCCACGCCGACACCGCCCGATGAGGCCCGTCCGAGGCCGCGCCGGCTGTCAGCTTGTCCAACTCGGCGAGGCAGACCTCCCACCCGGCCGCGTTGCGCGCGGCGGTGTCGCGGGCTTCGAGCACATTCGTCAGCGTGAGCACGCAGCCGCGCTCACCGGCCGGCTCAAGCTGGAAGTGCAGTTCATCGGCGCCCCAGGAGTAAGCGAGCCGGTGAGGCGGCTCGTACTCGAGCACGGTCCCGGTGAAGCTAGGCAGATTCGGGTCGCCCGAGAACTCGACGGTCCCGCCGACCTTCGGCTCGATCGTGACCTTGGAGGGGAACCAGCGCGGCAGTTCGTCAGGATCGGTGATTGCCTGCCACAGCCTCTCGACCGGGTGATCGTAGCTGCGCCGGAACCGCACCGCGGGCCTGCCCTCGTGCTCAGCGAAGATGCCGTCGTTCATGTCTCTCCCCCATCCAGGTGCCGGCCGAGCGCGTCGAGCCGGTCAGCCCACAGCTTCCGGTAAGGCGCCAGCCAGGCGTCGAGTTCGGCCATCCGCTCCGGGTTGACCGCGTAAATGCGCTGCTGCGCGTCCTTGCGCACCAGGACCAGCCCCGCCTCGCGCAGCACCCGCAGGTGCTTCGAGGTCGTCGGCTGCGACAGCCCGAGCCTGCTGGCAAGCACGCCGACCGGGCAGCCGCCCTCGCGCAGCGCATCGAGCATCGCGCGCCGGTGCGGGTCGGCCAGGGCCGGCCAGATACTGTCCATCAACCCTGAATATGCCACTCACCGTATGTACGTGTCAAGGCATATAGGGAGCCCGCGGGCCTAGCCCGCTACGCGCGGCTGCCGCCCATCGGCGTAGCGTCGCTTGTGGAAGGCATGGTCGTCTACGCGGGAGATGCTCGTGACCACGCCACGGCTCAGCGGCGAGACTCTTCCCGGGCTCTCGGAGACTTCCCGCTTCGCGGAGCCTTCCCGGCTCTTGCGCGGAGAGTTGTCGTTGCGCGGAGCGTTGTCCGCACATAGGACGGTCAACACTCCGTGCTGCGAGAAGTCTCCGCGGTAACGACGGACAACGCTCCGCGATCATGCCGCAAACGACGGAGAACGCTCCGCGATCATGCTCCGGCGCGGGAACTCTCCGCGATCGTGTGCCCCGGCGTCCTCCCCCCGGCCTGTCAGTACCTCGGCGTAACGTGCTGCCTGTAGCTGGAGAGCAGCGGCACGAGGTCATCAGAAGCCAAGGGAGGTATCGCGGATGAGCATCTCGACGGAGCGTTCTGACCTGCTCAGCATGCTTGGCACGCACCGGCATTTCCTGCGTTATACCGCGCGTGAGCTGTCCGACGAGCAGGCCGCGAAGCGCACGACGGTCAGCGAGTTGTGCATCGGCGGGGTGATCAAGCACGTCACCGCGACCGAGCGGCAATGGGCCAGGTTCATCGTCGAGGGCCCGGCCGCGATGGATTCCCCGTCCGATGAGGATCAGGCAGCGTGGGCCGGCGGCTTCAGCATGGAGCCGGGCGAGACGCTGGCCGGCCTGCTCGACAACTACGAGACGGTCGCCGCCCAGACTGACGAGCTGGTGCACGCGCTCCCCGACCTGGACGCCCCGCAGCCGCTGCCGCGGGCGCCCTGGTTCCCGCCCGGCGCGACCTGGACCGCGCGGCACGTGCTGCTGCACATCCTCGCCGAGACCTCCCAGCACGCTGGCCACGCCGACATCATCAGGGAAGCGATAGACGGATCTAAGACGATGGGCTGACCCGCACCGAGAACCACGAGTCAGGATCTCCGGGCCGCGCGGTGAAGTCGTACCGAAGCCAGTCCGGCGACAGCGCCACCAGCGAGATCGATGAGGTTCCGAAGATCCGCCCGTCGCCGAGGTCGCGCCGGACGATCAGCGCGCGGTCATCGCTGGCTTCAATGCCGTCACCGTTGACCAGCGCGAACCACTCACCCCACGCCACCGCCACCGGCTGGCCCGGCTCGGGCACGGGCCGCCTCGCCGCCCGGAACCTGGGCAGGAAGTGATCGATGCGCCCGCGCTCGTGCGCGAGGCCGTTAGCGGCCCGCGCGTCGTGCCCGGGCGAGCCGCCGGCGGGGAGCAACTCGTCCGCGAAGCCGCTGTTGACCGAGAAGTACAGTCCGGGCCCGAGTACCCGCTCGGTCAGCGACCGGCCATCCCAGGACTGCGCGATCGCGCCCCCAGGCTCGGCCGTGATCAGGTGAAACGGGTCCAGGTTGGCGACGGCCGCACGGTCGATCGGCTTGCCGGCGGCCGCCAGGAGCGGCAGCGCTCCCCTGGACTGCCGGCTGGCCGCTCGCGCAGGCTGGCCCCGGCCGTTGAGCACCGTGGCGGCACGCCGGTCCCGGGGCGATACCGCCAGCCACGTGCCGCCGGCCTGAAGATCCTTGCCGCCTGTGAGGCCGGGCCACTCAGCCCAGTGCGGCCCCGGCAGCTCCCATGGCCGGTCGGCAAGTTCGTCCCTCACCCCGACGAGAAGCGTAGGCCGTCCGGGTTCTACGCTCAGCAGCGCGGTGCACATCGCCCATAACCCGACTTAGCCGTCCAGCTTGCTGACACGGGTCAATTCTACGGCCGGGCGATAATCCGGGCGGATTCGCACCGCACGCCAGGAACCTCGCAGCTCAGCACGGCCCCGACCGCGCTTGGCCTCCGGCGATGGCTCTTGACTTAGGTGAGGGACAAGAGCAGATTGGCAATGGTTTCGGGCCGAAGTCCGGTCCACCGGGAGGGAACGTCATGCGTATGGCGCTGAAATTAGCCAGCGGACTCTGCGCCTACGACAGCGCCGCCGGCACCCTCCGGTGGCAGGTGACCATCCCAGGGTCATCCCCGGCGCTCGCAGCCGAGGCGGGCGGCATCCTTTACCTGGACCAGGGCATGGCGCTGAACACCAAGACCGGCCGGACCATCAAGGTCCTCTGGCAGAACGCCACGGCAACCTCGCTCGTGATCGGGAACGGGCGGATCGCCGCGGTGACCGACCCGAGAATCGTGGACCTCTACGGACTGCCGAGCCAGGCCACACGTCATTAATTAGCGCGCCGAACGAGTCAAAACTACCGTCTGGCGTACCTGGCGTAGACAATGACTGACATGCGGATGACTGAAGGAGCGCTGCTGCACCAGGTACATCCCGCCAAGCTCAGCGCTGATGTCACGGCGTCGATCGTGTCGGACATCCTGCTGTGGCGGGAAAGACCGGTGGCTGCCGTGGCGCTGCGCTGCCTCGTGCCGGTCGCGACCTCGGCTGCCGTGCTCGGGCTGGCCGATCTCGACGCGCTCGCGCGAACTCGCCGCGGCCGCTATGTCCTGGCCCACATGCCGCCCTCGGCGCAGGCGATCAGGGTCGCCGGCGACGCGCTGATGGGCGTCGGCGCCTACCGTCGCAGCCCGGCGCTGTTCGCCGCCGGCGCCGCGATGATCATGGTCGGCTGGTCCCACGCACTATGGCCGCGCCAGCCCTGAGCACCACCGGCCCGCCATTGCGGCCTGGTCGCGGGGCATTCGGTCATTGACAGGGGTCGCGGGGTGTCTGATGCTCGGTTTGTCCGCCCTGTCATGGAGGCGTCGTGGCTAGTCCGTCCCGGTTCAGAATTCTTCGCATCGCTGGCTTAACTACCGCTATGGTCGCGGCCGGCCTGGTAATCGGCTCAGCGGCGCGGCCGGCGTCGGCCGTCTCGACCGCATGTCCGTGGGTGGGCTCGAGCGCGCCGGTCAGCCAGCGGGTCAGCCAGCTCATCGCGAAGATGACGACCGCCCAGAAGGTCTCGATGATGACCGGGGAGGGCGGATCAAGCTACGTCGGGATGATCCCGGCCATCGGCTCGCTCTGCATCCCGGCGATCAACCTCCAGGACGGGCCTGAGGGCGCCGGTGACGGCTTGACGAACGTCACCCAGCTCCCCGCGCCCGTCGATGTCGCCGCGACCTGGGACAGTGCCGCCGAGCAGCTCTACGGGCAGGTGATCGGCGGCGAGCAGGCAGCCAAGGGCACGACCATCGACCTGGGCCCGACGATCAACATCGTCCGTGACCCCCGCTGGGGCCGCGCGTTCGAGTCGATCGGCGAGGATCCCTTCATGAACGGGCAGCTCGGCAGCGCATATATCAGGGGCGTGCAGTCGACCGGCGTGATGGCCCAGGTCAAGCACCTCGCCGTGTACAACCAGGAGACTAACCGCAACACCTCGGCGGACAACGCCGTGGTCAGCACCAGGACCATGGAAGAGATCTACCTGCCGGCCTTCCAGACGTCCGTCCAGCAAGGCGCCGCCTCGTCGGTGATGTGCGCGTACAGCACGGTGAACGGGACGTTCGCGTGCCAGAACCCGTTCCTGCTCAGCACGGCGCTCCGGCAGCAAGACGGGTTCACCGGCTTCGTCACCTCCGACTGGGGCGGCACGCACGCCACGGCGGCGTCGGCCAACGCAGGGCTCGACATGGACATGCCGGGCAACGACGGCTTCTACGGCAGCGCGCTGCAGAGCGCGGTCTCGTCCGGCTCGGTGAGCATGGCGACGCTGAACTCGGCCGTCTCGGAGATCCTGACCGAGATGTTCGCCTTCGGGCTTTTCGACAAGCCCGCGACCGGCTCGCCGGCCCAGGCCGCGACCAGCGCCACCGACCAGTCAGACGCGCTGCAACTGGCCGAGGAAGGCACGGTGCTGCTCAAGAACAGCGGCGGCATCCTCCCGCTCGGGTCCGCGACGAAGTCGATCGCGGTCATCGGCTCCGACGCCTCGGGCAGCCCGCTCACGGTCGGCGGCGGCAGCGCCGGGGTCAATTCTAGCGGCACCGTCACCCCTCTCCAGGGCATCACCGCCCGGTCCGGCAGTGGCGTCACGGTGAGCTTCAATGACGGTTCCTCGGCAAGTTCCGCCGCCGCGCTGGCCGCCTCGTCCAATGTGGCCATCGTCTTCGCCAGTAACTTCGAGAGCGAGGGCAGCGACCTTTCATCCATCGATCTTTCGAGCGCGCAGAATTCGCTGATCTCCGCTGTCGCGGCGGCGAACCCCAACACGATCGTGGTGCTGAACACCGGCTCGGCGGTCACCATGCCATGGCTGTCGTCGGTGAAGGGCGTGTTCGAGGCGTGGTATCCCGGTCAGGAGGACGGCACGGCGATCGCCGCGCTGCTGTTCGGCACCGCCGATCCGTCCGGGCACCTGCCGGTGACGTTCCCGACGTCGCTGTCGCAGGTCCCGGCGAGCACCACGGCGCAGTGGACGGGGACGAACGGCACCGTCCAGTACTCGGAGGGCGTCGATGTCGGTTACCGCTGGTACAACAGCCAGGGCCTGACACCGCTGTTCCCGTTCGGGTTCGGGCTGTCCTACACCAGTTTCTCCTTCAGCAACCTGTCCGTCAGCCCGCTGACCGCCGGCGGCGCGGCGACCGTGAGCGCGACCGTCACCAACACCGGGACCAGGGCCGGCGCCGATGTCGCTCAGCTCTATGTCACTGACCCGGGGGCCTCGGGCGAGCCGCCCAAGCAGCTCGAAGGGTTCGCCCGGGTCAATCTGCAGCCGGGCGCCAGCCAGGCCGTGACCTTCCAGCTGACCCAGAGGAACCTGCAGTTCTGGAACGCCGCGGCGAACAACTGGGCCACAGCCGCGGGCAGCTACGGCATCTCGGTCGGCGACTCGAACACCAGCCTGCCGCTGACCGGGACGCTGTCGGTCACCTCGGCCCAGCTCGGCCAGCCAGTGACGATCACCAGCCCGGGGCCGCAGGAAGGCCTGGCTGGCACGGCCGTCTCCGTTCCGGTCAGCGCCAGTGACTCCACGGCCGGGCAGACGCTGACGTACTCGGCGTCCGGGCTCCCGGGCGGCACCTCGATCTCGGCCGCGAGCGGCACCATCTCGGGGACGCCGACCGGCGCGGGGTCCGGCACGGTCACCGTGACCGCGAAGGATGGCAGCGGGGCGTTCGCGTCGACCTCGTTCACCTGGACGGTCGAGCCGGCCGCCGATGGCATCGCCGCCACGCCGCTCGTCGGATACCAGGGCCTGTGCCTTGATCTTGCGAGCGACAGCAACGCCGACGGCAGCAAGGTTGATGTCTTTACCTGCAACGGGACGAATGGCCAGCAGTGGACGGTCGAGCCGAACAACACGGTCCAGGCCGATGGCAAGTGCCTGGACGTGGCCGGCGGCGGGACCGCGAACGGGACGCTGGTCGAGTTGTTCACCTGCAACGGCACCGGAGCCCAGACCTGGGTGCCCCAGGCTGATGGCGCGCTGCTCAACCCCCAGTCCAGCGCGTGCCTCGACGACACCGGTTTCTCGACCACGCCAGGCACGCAGGTGCAGATCTGGAGCTGCAGCGGCAACGCCAACCAGTCCTGGGTCTCGCCCGCGTCGGCCACCGGGACCGTCGTCGGCTATCAGGGCCTGTGCCTGGACATTCGCGGCGCCAGCAGCACGGACGGCACCCCGGTGCAGGTCTATACCTGCAATGGCACGTCCGCGCAGAACTGGACCACCGAGCCGAACGGGACGCTGCGCGCGCTTGGCAAGTGCCTGGACGTGACCGGCGGCGGGACGGCGAACGGGACGCTGGTCGACCTGGTGACCTGCAACGGCAGCGGCGGGCAAGCCTGGCAGCCGCAGCCGAACGGCGCGCTCGTCAACCCGCAGTCGGGCAAGTGCCTGGACGACACCGGCTTCTCGACCACGCCGGGCACCCAGGTCCAGATCTGGAGCTGCACGGGCGCGGCGAACCAGTCCTGGCCCCTGCCGTGAGAGCCCTGCTCTGACGGGCCTGGCTACCAGCTCGGGTAGCCGGCGGGCAGCAGGCCTGATGCCGCGATGTAGCGGTTCGGGGCGGTGGACACGCCGAGCTTGTTTAGCAGTTCCTCGAAGTTGAGCCCGACCGCGGTCGGGAACGGGCCGTTCCCGCTGATGCCGCCGGCGACCGGCAGTTGCGATTCCGCCGAGCTGCCGTCCGGCATCGCCCAGCCGGTTTCGATGCCGGCGCTGCCGTTGAACATGTTGCCGATCACGGTCGACGAGGAGACCCGCTGGCCCACCGTGACGGTCGGCCGCACGTCCTCGGCCAGGTAAACGCTGAGGCCGGCGTCCCGCCCGCTGGTCAGCCGGTAGGTGATCCAGCCGCCCCCCGGCCAGCCGGTCGAGCTGCCCGTCGCGTTGGTAATCACCGCGTCGCCGAGCGCATAGACCGGCCCGGAGCCGCCGAAGTCCACGCCCATGTCAATGCGCTCGGGCAGCAAGCCGCTGACGGCGCGCAGCGGGTTCGCGTACCCGGACACTTCGGCTGGCCGCGGCGCGTGGCTTGGCGACGGCGCCGATGACCGGGCTCTGGACGGCTGGGCTTTGGACGGCTGGGCTTTGGACGGCTGGGCTTTGGACGACCGGGCCCTTGACCGGGCTGACGACGGCGTGCGCGAGGCGCCACCGCCGGCCTGCGGGGTCGTGCCCGGGCCCGGGTTCGGGACATGACCGAGACCGCTGACCGGGCCGTCACCGCCGGCGTGGTTGAGCGAGGCCGGCGCGCCTGCGAGCAACGATCCGCCAGCGGCCGCGATCCCCGCGCCCGCCAGGGCCGATGCCGCTACGGCGATCGTCAGCGGCTTGAAGATCAGGGCGCGCAGGCTTGGGCGCGGCTTGCGGTGCGACCTGCGGTGCGCTCCGCCGCTCCGCTGCGCGGACGACGGTTGCTTGCTGTGCTGGCCTGTCACGCGCTGGCCTCCGGTCGGGCGCGGATAGCGCGCTCGGCGGTCACCTGGACTCCGACCGACGACTAAATTCCCGCGGCCAGTGGCGTGCGGACGTTGCGCAGGGTCAGGGCGGCTGCCAGGGCGAACTGGCCGTCACGCACACTAGGTGCTATCGCCAACCCACCATGCCCGATAAATCGGTCTAGCGGTCTATAAAGCCGCCTGACGTGAGTAATCTCACAAAACACCCAGATAGCTAATTCATGTCTGGAAGCGGGTATTTCGCCGGAACCCTGACCACGCCGGGCCGCCGCAACAGCAGCAAGGAGGGCCACGTTGCCGTCATCGGACGAGTTCTGAACAGCAAGGTGGCACTCCCTCCCGACGCCGGTGAGGGCCGGGATGGCCACCTTGCTGTTAAAACCAGTGACCAACAGCAACAGGGAGGGCCACGCTGCTGTTCGCGTCCCTGGACCTGGCCTGTGCGTGCATCAGCGTGGACCGAGGCGGAACGACCGGGTTGCGGCGAACGCTGATAGGTCCCGAACGCCCTGGTGGCGGCAAAGGCCGCGATCACCGCGGCCTGGCCAGCTACATCACTGATCCGCCGACGCCGGAGGCTGGCTGGCCGGAGTAAGCCGGTAAGCGCGGCGGGCGGTCCCGGCGAGCACGGCGCCGCGCTCGCCCGCGCTCAGGCCGGCGGTCAGCGCCAGCGCCGCCGCCACGACGGAACCGTACGACGCGGACAGAGTGCACGGCGGCCAGTCCGAGCCGAACATCAGCCGGTCAGGCCCGAACGCCTCGAGCACGGTCTCGTAGTACGGCCGCAGGTGCGCCACGCCATAGGCGCCGGCGCCGGCGCCGGCTTCAGCACCGGTCACGGGCGGCGGTTCGCTGAGGATACCGGAGAGCTTGCAGTAGGTGTTCGGGAAGGAGCCGAGCTGGCGGATCGACGCCGCCCACCGCTCGTCGGGGCGCCCGGCCAGTTCCGGGTTGCCGAGGTGGTCGAGCACGAAGATCACGTCCGGGCAGGCGGCGACGGCATCGGCAGCCGCCGGCAGCACGGCAGCGGGCAGCACCAGGTCATAGCACAGCCCGGCCACCCCGACGGCGGTGAGGCCCCGGTGGACGGCCGGCCGGCGCAGCCAGTCAGGATCGGGCTCGATCAGCACCGGGTGCCTGATCCCGCTCAGGTAACCGCCGTCCGGGCGATCTTGGAGCGCGGCGAGCGCGTCAGTCACGTCCGGCGCCTGGAGGTCCACCCAGCCGACGACGCCGGCGACGAGGTCGCTGGCCGCGGCCAGGGCAAGCAGGTCGGGCGTCTCCCCTGGCCCGGCGATGGTCTGGACGACGACCGTGGCGGTCACTCCGGCCGCCGCCGCCAGCGGGCGCAGTTCGGCCTCGGTGAAGTCGCGGAGCAGCGGCTCGTTGCCCGGCAGCCTCAGCCAGGGCTGATCGTGGCTGGCCAGGTCCCAGACGTGCTGGTGGGCATCGACGAGCCCAGACGCCCGCACCGCCCGGCCGTCATCCATTCCGCCCCCGGATTTCACGGGACTATCTGGGTGGCGATCGGAGTTCCGAGCTCGATCGTCCGGCCGACGGTGCACAGCTTGTCGTGGGACTTGCGGACGATGTCGGGCAGGATCGCGCGGGCCTCGTCACCGGCTGACGTGGCGGGAAAAACTGCCTGGAACGACACCGTGACGCCGGTCAGGCGGTTGCCCTGCTCGTCGCGGATCTTCTCGGCATCCACGGTCACGGTGAACGACTCGGGCTCGGCCCGCCTGGACGTCAGGATGTCGACGTCGATGGCCGTGCAGCCGCCGATGGCGGCGAGCAGCAGGTCAACAGGGGTAAAGTCGGTCCCCTCGCCCATGTCCATGGTCAGCTCGCCGCCGCGGTCGTTGGTGACGGCGAACTTCGTGCTCGAGACGCGGCGCATCGTGACGCGGCGGCGTGCGGAGGATTCGGCGCTCATGGGCTTAGTTAACGGCGCTCAGCTCACGCAGTGCTTCGCGTGCACGATCACCTGGAACTTCGTCCACTTCGCCGAGCCTGGCTTGTGCCCGGAGTAGACGATCCGGTACCGCCCGTGACGGCCGGCCAGCACCCGCCAGAACTTCCAGTGCTTGGCCGAGGCCTGGCCCTGGCGGTAGAAGAAGCGCCGGTGCCGGGGCCCCAGACCGAGACCCGGTAGGCGCGGGACCCGCCCGAGATCGCCTGATACCAGACCCCGACCTTGAATTTGTGGCCGGAGCAGACCGAGGCCGCCGGCTGGTTGACGAGCACGACGTCAGGACGGGCTGCCGCGCTGGGCGAGACAGGAGCCGCGACGCTTGCCTGAGCTGTCATAATGCCCGCCGCCACTATCGCCGTTGTCAGTGCGGTGAGCGTAGGAATGCGCAACGTAATTACCTTCCGGTCCACGGGCGGCGAGGGAAATGGAGTCACCATAGTTCTATCACCGCGGTCGCGGCGACGCCGGCTTGCGTGCGACGAGAATGTCCCTGTTGATCGCCTGATCGACCCGGTGGTGAAAGTCCAGATATGGCTCGGCGGTGATGACCTCAAGGCCGGCGCTGGCGAGAATCCGGGCGGCATCGTCACGGCGCGCCACGAAGGTGTTCCAGGCGAGCCCGATAGCGCCTCCGGGCTTGAGCAGGCGGCTCCATCCGGGGACCGCCGCGGCGAGCAGTTCGAGCGGGCTCCGCGCCAGCCGCGTCGTCTTGCTCCCGTGCTGCACGCCGTAGGGCGCGTCGGCGACGATCAGGTGAAACGATCCCGGCCTGAAGAACTCGCCGGCCTTCACCGTGTCGGCGCTGACGACGTCCAGCCGCTGGGTCCGGCCTGCCTTGTAGTCGCCGGAGTCCGCGGCGAGCGTGATCCGCAGCCGCCTGCCCACGACCTGGCGCTCGCGCCTGACGGGCCCCGCCTCGGCGTGATGCTTGATCCGCTTGCGCTTGAGCCAGGTCGTGATGAACGCCGAGTACGCCTCGAAGGCCTTGCCGTCGAGGTCGATCCCCGAGGCGTCCCAGCCGTACATGAGGGCCTGGTTCAGCGTCGTGCCGCGGCCGCATAGCGGGTCGAGGAGCGCGAGCCGCCCTGTCGCCAGGTCAGCGGCGAAGGCCGATGACAGCGCGGTCACGTTGATCAGCAGCTTGGTGAACTGCTCGTTGGTCTTGCCCTGGTACTTCAGGATCGTGATCAGGTCGTCGTCGAACCGGTCGAGCGGCCTCAGCTCGACCGGCCGCAGCGCCGGGCCGCCCGACCCGACCGCGCCGTCGAGGCGGAACAGCGCGTAAATCGAGGACAGGTTCGCGAGGAACGCGACATCCGCGCTGGTCAGCTCGTCCGCGTCGAAGTTGACGTACGGGACGCCGCCGATGCGCGCCCGCGCGAACCCGGTCAGCCGGCCGCCGAGCACGGACTCGCTGAACACCGCGAGCTCGGCCTGGGTGAGCGCCGCCGCCGAGTCCGCGTACACGCGGTTGCTTGACGGCAAGATCAGCAGCGCGTAGGTCGGCATCGCGGATCAGCCCTCCCCGCCGGCGAACAGTTCCCGCGCGACGGCGTAGGGCAGGTACGCCGGATGAATGAGCAGTGCCCGGGCCAGCTCGCGGATTTTCGGTCGGAAAGAAATCAGCACGGACTCACTATGCCGCCAGGCGCCAAGCTCGTCCGTGCCGAATCGAGCCGCCATGGACCGGCGGAAGTGCCGTGCGTCGCCTCCGTCACCGCGCCAGGCGGTCAGCCAGCGCGCGAGGTCGTCGTCGCGCTCCAGCATGGTCCAGGTCATCAGCCGCTCGGCGATCTGCCCGGCCGCGTCGATGACGAAAGCCTGGTCGCCAGCGCCCCTGATCTTGTGCACCCGGCCCTCGCTGTCCCGGCCGTGGTGAATGCTCGCCGAGGTGAAGCGCGCCCCGATCGCGAGCGCGGCGACCGCGTGCCCGGCCTCGTGCCAGGCGGTGCGGACCACGGCGCGCCTGGCCGGCCCGTAGGACGGGTAGCAGCCGCAGTCGTAGCGCTGCCTGATCCACCGCTCGTGAACGAGCGACTCGTCGTCATAGCGGATCCGCCGGGCGAGTTCGCCGCTGATGCCGGCGAGCATTCGCTGCTGGGCCTGGGTCAGCATGGCCGAACCATATCTTAAACGCGGCCGCCTGGCCGATGTCAGGACATCGGAATGGCTGCGATAATTCACTCCTTTGCGCCGGTAAAGCACAAGGGGGCCGGCGTGCTTTGCGCTTGAATTACATGGCACACTAGAGCACAGCGCCGTCTTGCGGTGGGGCAAGTTATTGAAGTGACTGTGTTTTATCGGATGCGACTGTGTTTTATCGGATGTGACTGTGTTTATCGGATGTGACTGGGGTCTTGAGATGCGAGGCGTCGCGGGGGTCGCTGTAATTGCCGTTGTTGTCATCGGGGCAGCCATTTTGACGGTCAGGGTCACGGCTGCGTCGAGTTCGGAGCCGCTGCCAGTGGCGTATGGCTTTGACGGCCATGCGGGCTGGCGGCATGGGGCGGTCGAGCCGCACGCCATCTATTTCGGCGCCGGCGGGAGCCTGCTCATCCGCGGGCTGCGATGGGAGAACTGGACGCAGAACGCCGCTATCGGGCGCGGTGTCCGCTGGGCCGACAGCTGCGTGCCGAACTGCGCCGCCGGCGGCTACGACAAGAACCCGGTCGTGATCACGCTCTCCCGCGTCCGCAAGCACGCCGGCGGCGGCTACTTCACGCGGCTGCTGCTGCAGTGGACGACCGGCAGCAAGGTGCATAAGGAGCTATTCCGGTGGTTCCGCGGCATCGGCGCTAGTGCCGCTCCTTTCTGGTCCTAGGCTCGCTGGCTGCCGTGCGGGCGCTCGCCGCGCTAGGCCAGCGCCTGATAGGCGGCCCGCTGGATGGCCTCATGGGCGGCTGGTGCCCGCGGCGAGTCGAACATGCGCTGAGTCAGGACGATGATCGTGAGGTCGTTGTTCGGGTCGACCAGCCACGTGGTCCCGAGCCCGCCGTCCCAGCCGAAGACGCCGCTGTCGCGCACCGCCTGGCCATACGACCAGGACATGCCGTCGAAGAAGTCGTGCCCGAGGCCTCCGTGCGCCTTCTGCTCGGCGGTCAGCTGGTCGCTGGTCATGGCGTGCGCTGCCTGCTTGGTCAGCACCGGAGCGCCATCGTCCAGCAGCATGCGCGCGAAGGCCAGCAGGTCGTCGGCCGTCGACAGCAGGCCGGCCGCGCCGTCGCCGAACGCGGGAGGGGTGCTCCACGCGCCGCTGGCCTCGTCATTGACGACAAGGCCGCCGGGCGATGGCCGGTAGGAGGTGGCGAGCCGGCCCGGGTCGCTGGTCCAGAACGCGGTATCGCGCATGCCGAGCGGCTCGAAGATCCTGGTGCGCAGGACGTCGGCGAATGGCTGGCCGGCGGCCCTGGCCGCCAGCACGCCGAGTACCGAAGCCCCCGTGTTGTACATCCAGCGCTGGCCAGGCTGGGCCATGAGCGGCAGCGCGCCGAGCGCCGCGATCCAGGTGTCCGGGTCGGGCTGGACGGCAGGGTCGGGCGGCCCGAAGGTCCCGAGGCCGGCGGCAGTGCCTGCCGCCACGACGGGCCAGGGCTCGGCGGCCATGAACATCTCGGTGAACATGCCGAACCCGTTGGTGAACGTCAGCAGGTCACGCGGCGTGATCGGCCGGATGGCCGGCACCGTATCGTCCAGCGGCCCGTCCGGCCGGCGCAGCACTTGGCGGTGCGCCAGCTCGGGCAGCAGCCGGTCGACGGGTTCGTCCAGTTCGAGCAGTCCTTCGCCGATGAGGACGAGCGTGGCGGCGGCCGTGATCGGCTTCGTCGTCGACGCGATGCGAAAGAGCGAGTCTCTCGCTACCGGCGCTCCCCCGATCGACAGAGTGCCCTGAGTCTCGACGTGCACCTGGTCACCTCGTGCGACGAGCGCGACCAGCCCCGGGAACTGGTCATCCCCGACCCGTCCGGCCGCCGTTGAGTGCAGGCGCTCCAGTCCTTCGGCCGTCAGTCCCTCTGCCATCGCGCGATTCCCTTCTGTCTCGTCGGCGCCCGGTCATCACCAGGTCATCGCCACGTCATCACCATGGCACGCTCCGGCGACGCGTGAATGCTTCACACAGCCAGACGGCGGTTGCGGGGCAAAATTCATCTGCGGGCAGCCTGCCAACTGGGCTGGGACGAAGGCACGCCGGCTCATAAGTTAGTGATATGACTGAGGAGCCGATGACTGAACAGCCGATGCCTGCCGATATCCAGGCATGTGCCTTTTTCCTGGCCGACCACGCCGTCGTTGAGAATGGGAAGCTGTATGTCAACGGCGGGTTCTGGAATCAGGTCTACAGCTCGGCCTACCCGGTGGTCAGGACCTTCGGGGTAGCGGCCGTGCTGCACATACCCTGGCATCAGCACCACAAGGGTCACGCCTTCGCCGTCACGTTCGACGACGCCGACGGGCGGCCCCTGTCGGCCAGGTTCGACGGCCAATTCCGGGTCGGGACCGCGCCGAACATGCGCATCGGCGACTTCACCATCATGCCGGTCGCGGCGTACGCCACGAATTTCGTGCTCGAGCATCCTGGTGACTACGTGGCACTGCTGGAAGTGGACGACGTCGAGCTGGCGCGATGGCGGTTCCGCGCGGTGGAGGCCAAGGAGCCGATGCCGGGGACTCAGGCCGGGGCGAGCTCCGGCCCATCCCCATGACGAGCTCTCCGTCCGCGAGCCGGGGAGCCCGGAGCGTTCTGCGTCGTTACCGCGGAGACTTCTCGCAGCACGGAGTGTTTACCGCTCTATATGAGGACAACGCTCCGCGCAACGACAACTCTCCGCGCCAGAGCCGGGAAGGCTCCGCGAAGCGGGAACTCTCCGGGAACCCGGGAAGAATCTCGCCGCCGGAGCTCGACTTTCCAAGATCCCGAGCCACCCGACAGCCTCCAGGACACCGGCGATGTTCCGTGACCGCTCGCCTCGGATTACTCGCGGATGTCGGTGGCTGCCGGGCCGAAGATCGTGAGGGCGCCGAGCACGGTCGCGGGCGGGTCGGCTGACCAGGCCATGGCGGCGAGCTGGGCCGGGCTGCGGCGGCCCATCCGCCAGCGGAACGCCTCGTACCGGCTGGTCGTGAGGGTGAGCGGCGGAACGTCACCGCCCGGGCCGTCATCCGGGCCGCCGACCGCGTAGCTGCCGTCCTCGGTGATGATCTCGAGCGGCACCGGCACCGCGATTGAGTGCATCAGCCGGTGCATGCTCTGCCTGATCGCGGCGCAGTCACGGGCGCCTGGCTGGCCGAGCGCGCCCCTGATGTCCTGCTCGTGGGTCGCGACATCCACGACGGCCGGCCAGGACCGGAATGCCGCGATGCCCTGCTCGAACTGAGCGGCGCCGGCCGACCAGCGGGCCAGCATTTCGGGCACCGGCACGTCGGCGAGCCTGGCCACCTGCGCGGCGGTGAACTCTTCAGTGGGGATACCTGTCATCCGGCCGGCCGCCGCGTCCTGCGGTATAGCGACCAGATGGGCGATCACATCCCGGACCGCCCAGCCAGGGCACGCGGGCACCCCGGCAGCCAGCCCACCCGCGTCGAGGCCCGTCACCAGGGCCGTCAGGCGCTCTCGGGTGTCACGGTAAAGACCGCCCAGATCACTCAGATCACTCACAAGACGAACTGTAGGGCAAGCGTCAGACGGGCTCAGAGAGCGACAGGCCGAACCTGTTGCCTGAATCCGTCCACCAGTGGCGCATCGCCAGGCCGGCCGCGGCCAGCTCGGCGGTGATGCCCTCGCGGCGGAACTTAGCCGAGATCTCGGTCCGCATCTCCTCCCCCGCCTCGAACGCCACGCTGAGGCCGAGGCCGGTGACGTCGATCGCCTGATCGGCGAGTGACCGCAAGCGCATCTCGATCCACTCGGCCCCGGCGTCCCAGATCGCGACGTGCTCGAATTCGTCGAGATCGAAGTTGGCGCCGAGCTCGGTGTTCAGCACGCTGAGGATGTTCTTGTTGAAGTCGGCGGTCACGCCCGCGGCGTCGTCGTAGGCAGCCACCAGCACGGCGGGGTCTTTCACCAGGTCGGTGCCGAGGAGCAGCGCGTCCCCCGTCCGCAGCTTGGCCCGCAGGCTGGCGAGGAACTCGGCCCGCTCATCGGGGAGCAGGTTGCCGATCGTGCCGCCTAGGAAGGCGACCAGCCGGGATCCGCCTGACTCAGGCAGCCCGAGGTGCTCGGTGAAGTCCGACAGCACGGCGTGGACCCGGAGCCGCGGGTAGCGATCGAGAATCCTGCTGGCGGCTGTCATGAGCGCGGACTCGCTGACATCGACGGGAACGTACTCGCGCAGCGACCCGAGCTCGCTCAGCGCGTCGAGCAGCAGCCTGGTCTTGTCGGCCGTCCCCGAGCCGAGTTCGACCAGCGTGGCCGACCCCGTAGCCGCCGCGATCTCGGCCGCCCTGGCCGTCAGGATCTCCCGCTCGGCCCTGGTCGGGTAGTACTCATCCAGCCGGGTGATCTTGTCGAACAGCTCACTGCCGCGTTCGTCGTAGAACCACTTGGGCGGCAGCGACTTGGGATGGGCCGTCAGGCCCGCCGCGGCGTCCGCGCGCAGGGCGGCCTCGAAGAACCGCTCGGGCAGCCGCCGGTCGATCTCGATGGCACTCACAAGCCCTCCCTGACTCGACTTGCCCGGGTTACCCGCTCCTCCGATCGGCCTGATCCGGACCTCGGCCTCCGTCGCCTCGAGCACGCTCCCCTGCGGCACTTCATGCCAGTCGGGCGCGTCGTCTGACGGCTCGGAAGCGACGACCACGCCGCTGTCGCGCCGCTGGTAGAACAGCGAGTCGCCAGCGGCGGTCGCGGCGATGACGCAGCCATCGGTGAGCAGCAGGTTGAACCTGCCGGTGCCGCCCGCGCCCTCGATCTGGCGCACGGTGCCGGCGAGCGCCTGAGCGGGCGGCTCACCGTCCCGCAGCCTGGCTTGCACCAAGGCCCAGATCAGCGAGGTGTCACAGCGGGCCTGCAGCCTGAGCAAGTCCGCCGCGGGCAGGCTCTCGGCCAGCTCGAGCACGGCCGCGGAAGCTTGCTCGATCCCGGGCACGGGAGGGCGCCGCCGCCCTGGGTGCGAGCCGCCCGCGGCCGCTGACCAGCCGATGAGCGCTCCGTTCAAGCTAAAGAGCCATTTGCCTTGTGCATAGGGCGCGGCGGCTGACAGTCCGCTTTCCGTGCCGGCCGACGCTGACCGCACCGCGCAGAGCATCGCGCGGGTGGTGACTACCCTGGCGAGATCGGGCAGCCCCTCGTCGCCCCAGATCGGGCCGGTGCGGCGGTACCTGGCCGGCAGCGGGTCGCCGTCGGCATACCAGCCGATCCCGAAGCCGTCCACGTTCATCGTGCCGTGCCGCTGCAGCCGGGGCGCCCAGGCCTGCTCGGCGAGGCTGTGCGGCGGGTCGAGCATGACCGACTTGATGCTGACCGGCTCGCCGAGGTACGCCAGGTGCCGGCACATCAGGCGAAGTCCGCGTCGCGAGCGGTCCGAAAGCCGGCGAAGATCTGCCGGCGGATCGGGTAATCCCAGTTCCTGAACGTGCCGCGGCAGACGACAGCGTCGGCCGAGAACGCGCCCCCGCGCAGCACTTTATATTCAGGGCCGAAAAATACCTCGGAGTACTCCTTGTACGGCCAGGCCTCGAAGCCCGGGTAAGGCAGGAAGTCGCTCGACGTCCACTCCCAGACATCGCCTATCAGCTGCCGGGCGCCAGACGGCGCGGCACCCTGGGCGTAGGAGCCGGCCGGAGCCGGCTGGAGGTGACGCTGGCCGAGGTTGGCCAGGTCGGCGGAGGGCTCGGCGTCGCCCCACGGGTAACGCCGTGACCTGGCGCTGGCCGGATCGTGCCGGGCGGCCCTTTCCCACTCGGCCTCGGTCGGCAGGCGGCGGCCAGCCCAGCGGGCGTAGGCGTCGGCCTCGTACCAGCACACGTGCAGCACGGGCTCGGCCGGCGGCACTGGCTCGGTGACGCCGAACCGCCGCCGCAGCCACTGGCCCGCGCCGTCCGCATGCCAGAAGAGCGGCGCGACGAGGTCAGCCTGCTGGCGGTGCGCCCAGCCGGCCCGCGTCCACCAGCGCGGGTTGCCGTAGCCGCCGTCGGCGATGAACTCCAGGTAGCGCGCGTTGGTGACCGGTGTGGTGTCCAGGTAGAACGATGGCACGTCAACCAGGTGCGCCGGCCGCTCGTTGTCGAGTGCCCATGGCTCAGTCGAGGTGCCCATCATGAAGGGGCCGCCGGGCACGAGAACCTCGGCGGGCAGCCTGAGCACGTCGCCGGGCGGCGGGCCGGGCGGCGGCGCGGTGAGCACCGGGCCGCCTGACCTGAGCTGGTGGGTGGCGAGCATGGTCTCGTCGTGCTGCTGCTCGTGCTGGGCGATCATGCCGAAGACGAAACCGCCGTCGGTGAGCCTGCCGCCTGAGAAGCTGACCTGCTCCAGCAGGTCGAGCACCCGGCCCCTGACCTCGCCGGCGTACCCGCGAGCCTGCGCCGGGGCGAGCAAGGGCAGGGTCGGGCGCTTGGCCCTCGGGTGCTCGAACGCGTCGTAGAGCGGGTCGATCTCGGGATGCAGCGGCTCGCGCCCGCCGACGCCGCGGAGCAGCCAGAGTTCTTCCTGGTTCGCCACGTGGGCGAGGTCCCAGACCAGCGGCGACATCAGCGGCGAGTGCTGGCGGACCAAGTCGGCGTCGTCGGTGCAGTCCGTGAGCCCGGTCGTCCTTGCGCGGGCGGCGATCAGCCTGGCCGCGATCTCGTCGCGCAGGGCTTCGGCGGCGAGTTGTGTCATGACGGTTCCTTCTCCGTTCGCGTGAGGTTTCGCAGGTGGTCGAGTACGTCGTCGGCGGGGCACCGGCCGCGCAGCGGGTATCTGTCGGCGAAGTCGGCGACCGCCTTCCTGATCGGCGCGGGCGCCCGCGATCTGGCGAGGGCCGCGCCGGCGGCCGCGAAGCACTCGGTCGCTGCCCTGGCGAGTACCTGGTCACCGGGCCCGAGCCTGGCGGCGCGCAGCCACGGATCGGGCTCGGACGCACGGGGCGGCGGCACGCCCGCGGCGCCGGGCGAGTGCCAGACCGGCTCGGCCGCCGCCATCGCGACGTCGGCCGCTACCGGATCGTCGGCGAGCGCGCTGACCACGGCGACCGGGACGATCCAGCCGTCACCCGGCTGGGCGTCGATCATCCTCAGCTCGAGATGGCCGCGCGCCCGCACCGGCGGGAACAGCGTGGACAGGTGATAGTTCAGGTCATCGGCAGTAGGCGCCGGCTCGCCAGCGCACGAGCCGCGCAGCCAGTCCCTGAACGTCAGGCCGCTCGGCACGGTCCAGCGCTGGCCGTCCGGCCTGCGCATGCACAGCACCTCAGCGTCCATCGCGTACCGCACCAGGTCCTCGCGGGGATCGGGCGCGGTGCACTTGCACGGCTCGGCGCCATGAGGCGCGCGGCTGCGGTAGGGGTCGAGCTTGTTCCAGACCAGCTGCCTGGTGCACTTCCAGCCGGTCGGCTTGCCGTGCCGCAGCGGTGAGTTGGCGAACGCGGCGACGAGCACGGGGCCGAGCGCGTGCATCAGGCGCCAGCGGAACTGATAGCCGGACGCGCCGTCCTCGTCAAGCCCCGCGTCGACGCACACCTGCACCGAGGCCGTGTTGCACATCATCATCCGGCCCCACGGGCCGTGCCGGTCGAAGAATTCCTCCATGGCCGCATACCGGGGCAGTTCGAGCACCCGGCTCGGAGAGCGGTGGAGGTCGAGACCGCGTCCGACGAGTTGCAGGCCCGCCGACCCGAAGGCCTCTCGAAGTACCGTCATATCGTCGCTGGCCGCCGCGACGCAGCCGGCCATGCTAGCCGCTGGAGCCGTGCTGAGCTCGACCTGGCCTCCCGGCTCCAGCGTCAGCAGGCCAGCCGCGGGCATCGATCCCGGGCGCTTGAGCTGCCCCAGAATCTCCTGAACCCTTGTAAAAGGGACTGGCAGCGACGCATCAGATACATCGCTTACCAGCCACTCCAGCTCAGTCCCGATAGTTCCGGGTGGGCCGGTCTTAAAGCAGACTGTCCCGATAAGGCTCTCGGCTTCCCGCTCGGTAAGTGGAAAGCTCTCTACCTGGGCTTGCGTGCTGATCGTGTCGACTGGCAGCGCAATCACCGCCTCCATGACCGATACCGGACCACTTCGGGCACGTAGTCTGCCAACCGCCTACCCGCGTGTCTCATTCCTGATGTCCTTGCCCAATATCGATAACAGATGCATCTGACACAGGAGGTCTTCGTGGCTGGCGATGAGTTCGAGGTCGTTGCCGACGTTGTTGTCCTGGGGATGGGTCCCGGCGGTGAGCACGTGGCCGGGGAGCTCGCGCAGGCCGGGCTCGAGGTAGCCGGAGTCGAATCCAGGCTGGTCGGCGGCGAGTGCCCGTACTTCGGCTGCGTGCCGTCGAAGATGATGATCCGCGCCGGGAACCTGCTGGCCGAGACCCGCCGGGTGGCGGGGATGGCCGGCCGGGCCTGGGCCGAGCCGGACTGGGCGCCGGTGGCCAGGCGGATCAGGGACGAGGCGACCGACGACTGGGACGACACGGTCGCGGCCGACAGGTTCACCGGGTACGGCGGCCGCCTGTTCCGCGGCACCGGCCGGATCATCGCGCCTGGCTCGGTGCTGGTATCCGGGTCCGGTGCCGGGGCCGCGGCTGGCCGGGAGGGGGGCGGGGCCGACCGGCGGATCACCGCCAGGCGCGGCATCGTGATCGCCTCGGGATCGGCGCCCGCCGTGCCGCCCGTCCCCGGGCTGGCGGGCACGCCGTTCTGGACGAACCGCGAGGCGGTCAAGGTCACCGAGGTGCCCGAGTCGCTGATCGTGCTCGGCGGCGGCGCCATCGGCGTCGAGCTCGCTCAGGTGTTCGCCAGGTTCGGCTCCAGGGTCATCGTGGCTGAGGGGCAGGACAGGCTGGTCCCGGCCGAGGAGCCGGAGGCCAGCGAACTGCTCTCGGCGGTATTCGGCCGCGAGGGCATCTCGGTGCGCACCGGCGTGGCCGCCCGCGAAGTGCGCTGGGCCGAACGAGGCGGATTTGAGGTCACGCTGGCAAGCGGCGAGGCGCTGGCCGGCCATGAGCTGCTCGTCGCGACAGGGCGGCGGGCCGACCTGGCGGCCGTCGGCGCCGGCGCGGCGGGCATCGATGAGGCCGCTCACGCCGTGCCCGTCGATGACCGGATGCGGGCCGCTCCCGGGGTCTGGGCAATCGGCGACATCACCGGGCACGGCATGTTCACCCATATGGCGGTATACCAGGCGGGCATCGTGATCGCCGACATTCTCGGCCGGCCGCATCCCGCTGCCGAGTACCGCGCGGTGCCCAGGGTGACGTTCACCGATCCGGAGATCGGCTCCGTCGGGCTGTCGCAGGCCCAGGCGCGGGACCGGGGCATCGCGGTGCGGACGGGTGTAGCCCGGCTCCCGGCGTCGGCTCGCGGCTGGATTCACAAGGCAGGCAACGACGGGTTCGTCAAGCTGGTCGAGGACCGCGCCGCCGGGGTGCTTGCCGGCGCCACGTCCGCCGGGCCGATGGGCGGCGAGGTCCTGAGCATGCTGACGCTCGCCGTGCACGCGCAGGTGCCGGTGACCGAGTTGCGCGCCATGATCTACGCCTACCCGACATTCCACCGGGCGGTCGAGGATGCCCTGGCCGATCTCGGCCGCGCCAGCGGGCCTCGCTAGCGCACCGTGAGGAACTCGACCATGTGCTTGCCCGCCGCCGGGACTACCCAGATGTCGCCCAGCTTGTCGGTGGCCACAATCTGGTATCCCTGCGGGCAGTGCCCCGCCGACTTCGCGGCGGCGCCAGCCGGCGGCTCACTCGGGGCAAAGGCTGTCAGCTCCGGATCAGGCGGCGGGCACGATTGCGGCGTCGTGTCGTAGAGATCGGACTCCTGCGTGGCCTGCGCCGTGGATGTCGCATAGGCGGGGAAGCTCAGGATCTCAGGACCCGCTGCTGACGCGACGCGATCATCGGGCAGCGGCACCAGCGGCATGGCGCTCTTGGCGATGTCCAGCGGGCTGTCGGGGAGCCGGAGCGGCCGCACCAGCGCGGTCGCGGTGACGACATCGGGCCTGCCGACCCCGACCAGCAGGCCGGATCCGCGGTACGGCAGCACGGCCCGCGCGTCGGCGACTGACGCGGTCAGGATCGGGCCGGTAGGCCCGGACATCAGCACGCCGGAGCCGCGCATGCCGGTGAGGTCGACATAGCCGATCCCGAGCGTGCCATCACGGGCATAGCCCACTGCCTCGGTCTCGTCAGTGACGGCGGGCAGGAAGATCTGGTGGAAATCATTGGTACGCGGGCTGAGCACCTGAACCGCGCTCGAATGGGACAGCGCGACCGCGACGCCGCCGGCCGGGCTGACCGCCACCGACTGAACGGCCTGGTGACGGCGAGTCCGCGGATCGTAATTCGACGGACGGACCGTCCTCGGCGGCGGGATCGACCACGAGCTGACCAGGCCTGTCTTGGTATTGACGCGCACAAGCCTGGTGTCGACGCCCAGCCAGGCAATGCCTGAGGCCGTGACGGCAAGCCCGACGGGCGAATTGACCGAGGCAAAGTTGCCTAGGTCGCTCACCGTCAGCACCGGCCAGGACCTGACCACGCCACGCAGGCTGAGATGGAACAGGACGACCCGTGACGCCGTGCCGACGTACCAGACGCCACCGCCAGTCCGGGCGCCGACCAGCGCCCTGACCGGCCCGTACCGGGCCGGCAGCATCACTGTGAGCTTGGCCACGAGCTGCACCGGCTGCAGGCTGTACTTGCCGGGAGTGCCGTTGAATTCCGGGTTCTGCACGCTCACGTTGAATTCCGGCGGGGGATTGTCTGATCCGCGCGGCCCGGTGCCGGCATCCGCTGTGCTCGCGGCCGCCCGCGGCGCGTAGCCGGCCGCGACCCGCCCGACGCCCGACTGGCCTGAGACCCGCTCGAACTGGCTCAGCGTGAACGCCGCGGGGCCGACCCCGCAGATCAGCGCCACGACCGCGACCCTGGTCAGGAAACGCTTACGGCGGATGCTGGCGCCGCGCGCGATGATCGCTGCCAGATCGAGGTCGACCTGGTCGTCATCGAGGTAATCAAGCTCAGCGGGCCACGAGGTGCCGGGGCCGGGTGTCATGAGATCCTCTCCGCTCGCAGTTCCGCATCGCAGCGCAACTTGGCCAGTCCTCTCGATGCGGCGCTCTTGACCGTTCCTGGCGCGATCTTGAGCTTGCCGGCGATGTCCATCTCGGACATGTCCAGATAGAACCGCAGGACCAGCACCAGGCGCTCCCTGGGGGTCAGCCGGCTCAGCGCCCGCATCACCATCTCTCTGTCAGCGACCGCCGCCACGGCGTCCGATAGCGAAGGCTGCTCGGGCATTGTCGCGAATGGCTGCTCACGCCAAGATCGCCGCCGCCACCAGTCCGTGTGGGCGTTCACGATGCAGCGCCGCACGTAAGCGTCCGGTTCGCCGGTCCTGATCCGGCGCCAGGCCGCGTAAGCCTGGGTGAAGCCGTGCTGCGCCAAGTCCTCAGCACGGCCCCGATCGCCGGTCAGGAGCTCGGCGAGCCGTACCATCTTGGCCTGGCTTGCTGCGACGAACTCGGAGAACTCGGCGACCTCGCTCTCGCGTCCCACTAGACCGCCTTCCTGGCGACCATTCGCATCCGCACCGAAATGTCAAACGCACAAATGCCGGGCTTGGTTCTTTCGCGTAGACATTTTCTCTCCGGCGCTCCGGAACTGGTACTTGTTATCCAGGCTCCGAGGGCCGCCAGTGCCATGACCTCGGCACCGGACCGAAGCGGCCGGGCGATGCCGCAGCCTGAGGCTGAGCGGATAGGTTAGGTCGCGGCACTGATCCGACCCGTGAACAGGAAGTCGTGATGAGCGTAGGCAGCCTGGTGTCAAGCGGTCCGCTGCTGCTGGCTATCCCGGTGGCGGCGGCGGCCGGCGCGGTGACGTTCCTCTCGCCCTGCGTCCTGCCGCTGGTTCCCGGCTACCTGTCCTACATAACAGGCATGTCGGGCGATGCCGCCGCGCGAGCAGCCAGGAGGGACACGCCGGCGGCGGTGCCACTGGCCGCGGCGAGCGTGGCAGCGGGCGGCGTCGCCACCGCCATCGCGCCCGCGCCCGCGCCCGCGCCCGCGCCCGCGCCCGCGCCAAGCAAATCGCGGGTTATGGCGGGCGCCGCGTTGTTTGTGGCGGGATTCTCGGCGCTGTTCGGTATTGAGGGCATCGTGGTAGGGGGGATTGGAGGGACCCTGCGTGCCCATGAGGCAGGGATTTCCAGATTGCTGGGAGTGGTGCTGATCCTGCTTGGCCTGCTCTTCGCCGGCGCATTTGACAGATTCAGCTTCTCGGGACGGATCATCAAGCCCTCGCTGCGGCCGCGCGCGGGGCTGACGACGGCGCCGCTGATCGGCGTGCTGTTCGGGCTCGGGTGGATCCCGTGCGTCGGCCCGACACTGGCCGCCGTCCTCGCGCTCGGCCTGTCGACTGGGACCGCCGCCAGGGCCGGGCTGCTCGCTTTCGTCTACGCGCTCGGGATCGGGATTCCGTTCCTCATCGTGGCGTTCGCCTTCGACCGGGGCGTCACCCTGTTCGGCTTCGCGCGCCGCCACGCGAAGCGGATCAGCCAACTCGGCGGCCTGCTGCTCATCATCGTCGGCTTGCTGGAGGTCACCGGGGCCTGGGCCAGCGCTGTCACCTGGCTCAAGCTGCACTGGCTCGCTTCGTACAACCCGCCGATCTAGCCGTGCTAGCCCGCGGTGCCGGGACGCGGCGGAAGCGGCGGGCGGCGCCTGGTCGGGCGGCCATCCGCGGCCGGCGGCTGAGCCGGCGGCTGAGACTCAAGCGCCTCGAGCGCCAGCCTGACCGCCGTCTCCAGCTGCACGTCGCGCCCGGCGCCCCAGTCCTCGGGCGTCACCACCACCTCGATGTCGGGATCGACGCCGTAGTTCTCCACGTTCCAGCCGAACTTCGATGACCAGAAGGAAAACTTGGGGTACGTGATGGACGTGCCGTCGACGAGCTCGTGCCACCCGTCGATGCCGATTACGCCGCCCCAGGTGCGGGTGCCGACCACAGGGCCGATCCCGAGCGTCCTGATCGCGTTGGCCACGATGTCGCCGTCGGACGCTGACTGCTCGTCAGCGACGGCCACGACCGGTCCGCGCGGTGCCTCTTCCGGATAGCTGATCGGCTGGGCGTTCCTCGCCAGGTCCCAGCCGATGATCTTCCTCGCCAGTTTCTCGACGACGAGCTGCGAGGTGTACCCGCCCCGGTTCGCCCGCACGTCGATGATCAGCCCGTCGTGCCTCAGCTCGGTGCGCAGGTCCCGGTGGAAATCCGACCAGCCTTCGCTCTGCATGTCCGGCACGTGCAGGTAACCCAGGCGCCCGCCGCCGAGCTCGCGCACCAGCCGCCTGCGGCCCGACACCCAGTCCTGGTAACGGAGCCGCCGGTCGTCGGCCAGCGGCACGACGACAGTGCGGTGCGATGAACCGTCCTGCCCGCGGCGCACGGTCAGCTCCACGGGCTTGCCCGCCGTGCCCGCGAGCAGCGGGCCTGGCCCGGTAGCCGGGTCGACCGGCTGGCCGTCCACCGAGGCGATCACGTCGCCGGCGGCCAGGCTGGCACCCGGCGCCGCCAGCGGCGACCTGGCCCGCGGGTCGGACGATTCCGCGGGCAAGATCCGCGTGATCCGCCAGCCGTCGGCGGCTGGCTCGAGGTCGGCGCCGAGCAATCCGGTCAGGTACCCGTTGTAGCCTGACCCGCCGGCTCCCCTGACGTAGGCATGCGAGCTCCCGAGCTCGCCGACGACCTCGTGCATGACATCGGCGAAGTCATCGGCCGTGGCGATCCGCTCAAGCAGCGGCCGGTACTGCTCAAGGACGCCGTCCCAGTCGACGTCGGCCATGTCGGGCACCCAGTATTCGTGCTTCATGGCCCGCCCCGCCTCGGCGTACGCCGCCCGCCAGAGGGCAGCCGGCTCCGCGCGGAACCTGGCCCGGCACAGATCCACGCTGACCCGGTCGTCGGCGTTGTCCGAATCGGCCTTCCGATTCGCCGGGACAACATAAACGCGGTGGTGATCACGCACCACGAGCCTGGCGCCGTCGCCGCTGGCCTCAAACCAGTCAGCCTCGTCGATCAGCTCCGTGCACTTGACCCGCTTGATATCGAAATGCTCCAGGGCCGCCCTCGGCCGGTCGTCGTCCGGGCTCGCGCCACCTTCGCCAAGGTCACCGGTCAGCGGTTCCCGCAGCCAGGCAAGGCCGTCTTCGACGGCGCGCAGCGACTGGTACCGCGAGTCAGGCACCGGAACCGCGACAATGCGCTCATCCAGTCCGGCAAGGTCGATCACGACCTCGTCAGGCTCCTCGTCGCCAGCCTGGCCGTCTCCGGATGACTCGCCTGCCGCGGCGCCTTTCCCGGCCGCGGCCGCGCCAGCCCCGGCCCGTACCTGGGCGGCGGCCTCGGTCCTGGCCGTGCGATCGGCATCATCACCCTTGCCCGATACCGTCGGCCGCCCATCGCTGAACGGGCCGAACGGCGACGGCGTCGCCGCCGCGAGCGTGATCAGATATGGCCTGCTCCCGTACGGGAAGTACAGGTCAAAGACGTGCGAGTCGTGGACCGGGTCGAAGGTGCGCTTGGACAGGAACCCGAGGTACAGGCCGTCGCGGGTGAACGCCGGATCGGTGTCGATGAAGCGGCCATCGGTGACGTCGGTAACCTCATTGTCCGCCAGGCGTGCCAGGCCGAGCTTGCGCAGCGAGGCGTAGCAGGGATGGGACCAGGCGAGCCAGCGCGAGTCCGGCGAGAACGCCAGGCCGGTGATCCTCCCGTTGTCCGACCTGGCCAGCTCGGTCACCTGCCCCGACTCAATGTCCACGAGCTTCAGGCCGCCGTCGTGGGCGGCCACCGCGGCCAGAGCGCCGTTGGGTGACGCCTCGATGCTGGCCGCCCAGCCGATCTCGCCGCGGGCGATCCGGCGCACAGGCTGAGGGGCCGTGCCGCCCGGGCCGCTGCTCCCGGCCTGGCCGATTTCGAGCGCGTCGGCGCCATCGGCGTCGACCACCCACGCGGCCCGCCCGGTGTCGCCAAGCACGATTGGCAGCCTGGCAACCGGGCCCGGTATCGCTGACAGCGCCCGCGCCGGCCCGTCCCTGTGCGTCAGCCAGTGCACGGTGCCGCGCACGGCGACGGCGCTTGCCCGGCCGGTCTCATCGCAGGTCAGGTCATCCAGGTGGTCATCGGCCGACACGAGCCTGGGTGCCAGCCCGCTCGCAGGCGAGCCGAGGCTTACCTCCAGTCTCACGGGCTGGCTGGCCGCGCTGAGGTCCGGCACCATCCAGATATCGCCAGTCAGCTGGTAGACGACCCGAGTGCCGTCAGTGCTCGCGTTGCGCGCGTAGGGGCCGTCATGGTCGGTATGCCGACGCAGGTCAGAGCCACTCAACGTGCACGAGTACAGGTTGGCGGTGCCCTCATGATCACTGATGAAGGCCAGCCGGCCGCCGACCAGCATCAGGCTGAAGAACTGGCCGCGCAGATCCGCGAGCAGCCGGCGGAAGCCAGCATCGGAATCGGCGACCCAGATCCGGCCGCACCGGCCGCCCCGGTACCGCTTCCAGAAGGCGGGCTCCTCCCCGCCCGTTCCGTTGAGCAGGGCTGTCGTGCCGGTCTCGATGGCGAGGTCACCGACCGGCCCGAACGGCAGCCGGCGCTGCGACGCGAACTGAGCCGTACCGTCGCTGACGGGCACGGCATAAGCCCAGGTCTGGCGGAAGAAAGGCTGGCCAGCGGACGTGGTCGCCAGGATCTCGCCATCCGGTCCCCAGCCGCGCATCACCGTGGTCATGCTCGACCAGTAACTGACCCGCTCCGACCCGCCGTCGTCCGTGGCGGCCAGGTAGATCTCCGCAGGACCGTCGCGCCAGCTAGTCCAGGCGATCATGCTTCCGTCAGGCGAGAGCCTCGGATAGGCGGCTGCCGCCTGATCAGCGGAGATCCGCCGGGCACGGCCGCCTTCGGCCGGTGCGAGCCAGACATCGTCGTCAGCGATGAACGTCAGCAGGTCTCCGCGCACATGCGGATAGCGAAGATAACGGGATACAGTCACCGCAATATCGTAGGGCAGCTACCCCAGGTCGCTTCCCGTGCCTTGTGGTGAATCAGTGGCAGATACCAGGCGTGGCTGCGAGACTTCATACCGTGGTAGGCGGGCGAGACAGCGACGGCCTGCACGCGGCCGACGGCCATCGCAGTTCTGACGCACCGCGCGGAACGCCTGGCCTCATTCGCGGCAAAGTGGC
Organism: uncultured Actinomycetota bacterium; assembly: GCA_963720575.1. Lineage (GTDB taxonomy): Bacteria > Actinomycetota > Actinomycetes > Streptosporangiales > Streptosporangiaceae > Chersky-822. The sequence continues at coordinate 4,739,460 of CAVRGA010000001.1, read as the reverse complement.
GAAGACGGAAAGTTCCGCCCGGCTGGCAGAGCCCGGGCACCAGCCGGCCAAGGCGGCGGCAAGCTCGATTAGCGAGACAGACCGGCGTCTGGTAATCGATTCCCTCCGACCGCTGGCCGCGAGCCGCCAGGCCGCGATGCAATATCTCTATGCGCGCTTGTTCGTGCATAATCCGGAATTGCGAGCGCTTTTCCCGCTCTCAATGGAACGCACACGTACTACGACATTCGATGCTCTCGTCGGATTGGTCGACAGCCTCAGCAATCCCGAGCGAACCGACCGGCTGCTCGATCAACTAGGCCGTGATCATCGCAAATTCGGCGTCAAGGACCGCCACTACCGGCCCTTCTTCGATGCCCTGCTGGCAACCGTCGAGCAGATCAGCGGCCCGGCTTGGCATCGTGACCTCGCGCTCGCCTGGCGCTCGGCGCTCGGCTATTTCGCCGCCGCCATGAGAGCGGCGGCAGCCGACGACGGCGCGACGCAGCCTGCCTGGTGGATCGGCGAGATCGTGGAGCACGACCGGCGCACTCCGACTATCGCGGTGCTCACGATCAGGCCAGAGAAGCCGCTTGCCTTCGAGCCCGGTCAGTACGTCACGGTGCAGGTCGCCCGGTGGCCGAGGCTATGGCGCAAGTACTCCGTCGCGAACGCGCCGAGGGACAACGGCCTGCTCGACATCCACGTGCGGGCGGTGCCCGGCGGCATGGTGAGCAACGCGCTGGTCAGCCAGAGCGACACCGGCGACATCCTGACTCTGGCCGCCGCGCGCGGCGGCCTGCGCATGCCGGCCGACCCTGACCGGGACATCGTGGGCGTCGCCGGCGGCACTGGCCTCGCGCCGATCAAGGCCATCGTCGAGGCGATCGTCGGCGAAACCAGGCAAGGCAAGCGCCGGTCGGTGACCCTGTACGTGGGCGCCAGGCGCTCAGCAGATCTCTACGACATGCGTGATCTCGCGACGCTGCGGCTCGCCTACCCGGCACTGACCCTCATCCCGGTCACGGAGTCGCCTGATCAGGAAACGGCTGGCAAGACGGGCAGGCTGCCCGAGGTCGTCAAGGCCCATCCGTCTTTCCGCGACACCGAGGTCTACGTCGCCGGCCCGGCCGCCCTGATCAGTGCGACCCGCAGGGCGCTCGCCGCCCGAGTCCCGTCCGACCGCTTCCACCACGACCCGCTCGACCTGCTCACCGCGGCCAGTCGCCCGGCCCCCGGACTCGCCTAGCAAGCAGCCCGCCAGGCGGCCCGCGCCGGCCCGGGTCACAGGGAGGATTCACTCCAGAGCGATCCCCGCCTGGCACGCCAGGAGCACTGAGTTCCCGCGCCGCGCGGGTGATCGCGGAGTGTTGTCCGTGCCGTGGCATGATCGCGGAGCGTTCTCCGTCGTTGTGAGCATGATCGCGGAGCGTTCTCCGTCGTTGCTGCGGAGAGTTCTCGCAGCGCGGAGTGTTGACCGTCCTATGTGCCGGCAAGCGTCCGCGCAACGAGAACCCTCCGCGCCAGAGCCGGGAACCATCCGAACTCTCCCGAACGGTCCCCGATCTCGGTCACGGGATGCTTGCAGGCGAGGGACCCGGCCGGGACTAATCTCCGTGATCATGCCGGGGAACATGATCACGGAACATCGCACCTGCCGCCCCGCCACTGACAGCCCCCGGAATAAGAACTCTCCCCACCCTGCCTCGCCCGGGGTGATCACTGGCTTCGTGTGCGCTCGGGCAGCCCGGTCAAGCTCCCGCCTGGTCCGCGCTGCCCGCGTCGCTCACGTTGTCGGCGCTGCCGAGTTCCGGGGCGAAGAACGCGTAGATCCGGCGCCAGGCGTCAGCCGCGTCATGCTCGTTGTAGGTCATCCGGGCGATCTTGGTGAAGACGCCGGTCGCGCCCGAAGCCTTGCTCATGAACCGGTGCCCCGAGCCCGGGTAGACCTCGATGTCGTGCTTCACGTCGAGCACTACTAGCGCCCGCTGCAGCCGCTCAGGCGGCTTCGTGCCCATCTGGTCGCGGCCGCCGAAGCTGCCGACGATCGGGCACGCGCCCGCCAGCGCTGCCTCGGCGTCCTTAGGTACGTCGCCGTAGTTGACGGCCGCGACGTCAAATCCGTCGCGCGGCGCGCACATCAGCGCGAACCCGCCGCCCAGGCAAAAGCCGATCACCCCGACTTTGCCGGTGCAGTCCGCCCGGTCAGCGAGCATCGCGCGAGCCGCGTCCAGCATGGTGAACGCCGGCCCGGCCCCCGCCCGCAACTGCTTGAACGCGGCGATGACGCACAGAATCCAGGACCGGCCCTCGAACAGGTCAGGCGCCAGTGCCAGATAACCATGCGCGGCGAACTCATCAGCCTTGCGCCTAATGTCATCGTTGAGCCCGAACGCCTCGTGAATGACCACCACACCCGGCCAGCGCGACGCATCGCCGCCTGCGGGAATCGCGAGGTATCCGGGAATGCTCCGGTCACCGACCGGAATCGAAATGTCCGTCACGAACACACCATCTCACATCACCCACCGCCACCACCCGAAGCGCCCTCACGCCGCGCCCGCCCCGCCAGGCCCGGGCCTGCTAGACCTTGCGCCAGCGGGGGATCCAGGCGCCATCGGTGACCTCGTAGTCGCCGAACAGGGTCGGCGCCTCGGCTCGCATCAGCTCGGCGATCTTGCCGAACAGCAGGCGGATCTCCTCCTCCGCGCCCTGGTCGGTCCTGGCCTCGATAGTGTGGCGCAGCGTCCGGATGTTGGCGGACCAGAGCATGCCGGTCGCCACCCCGTCGGGCGCGAACCTGCGCATGAACGAGGTCCTGTGCTTCTTCTCCTCGAATTTCACGCCGGGCTCGTCAAGGCCGAAGTGATCGGCCATCCACACCTGGAACTCCTCCATCTGCGCTAGCAGCCCCGTTGCCCGCTTCATCAGCTCAGGGTCGCCCTGGGCCCAGTCGGGGAACCAGAAGGGGATATCGGCAAGCCGGACGAACCGCAGCGACTCCTGCGACACCGCCGTGCCAGGCCGGTGCCGCACCAGCTCGTGCGTCACCACCCGGCTGACGTTGTGCAGGACAAAGCTGAACATCGCGTGCTCGAGCACCGACCCGTGCGCCTGGCTCAGGATGTTCTCCAGGTACTGCTGGTGGTCGTTGCGCACCCGGACGATGTTGGGATTCAGGCCAGGCTCCCAGGCCCGGTAGCAGATCTTGCCCGCGAACTCGGCCAGGTTCTGCGCGTCGTCGAACTGGCCGCGGTCGAGCCGCTCGAGCCAGTCCTCGCCACCGACCTCGCGCAGGTAGGCGCCGAGCGCGTCGTAGTCGAGCTGCGGACGGGATACCAGGAAGACCTCGGGATGCACGCTCTTCATGGCCGCACCCTACCGGCGACCAGGGACATCCGCCGGCCCTCGCCTCGGCCCCAGCACATAACCGTAAGTAATCACGCAAGTTCATATTGTGATAGCAGCCGATCACGGCGCCTTTTAGGATCGCAGCACATCGTCTGGGCCTGACCAAGAGAAGGACGTGATCATGCGCAGGAACCGAATGACGGAAAGCCTGACGATCGGCCTTGTCGTAATGGCAAGCGCGGCGACCGCGACCAGCGCGGCCGCCGCCCCGTACGTGCCAGCTCGGACGGGCCTGTTCGCGACCTGGCGCGGAGCGCAGTCCGCGGCCGGCTTCAGGCTGGTGAAACCGACGTATACGCATCACCTGTCCCGCAACAGCGAAATCTCGGTCGCACGATGCGAGATCAGCAAGAAGAAGGCCGGCAGGCGGCTCGTGATCGCCAGCTACGGCAAGACCGCGAACGCCAACCTGACGATCAGTCAGAACAATTCGAATGGCAGGTGCACCAAGAACGGCCGGTCGAAGAGGCTCGGGAAGGTCAAGATTCACGGCGCGACGGCGATCCTGACCGGGGTCTGCGACGCCCCGCACCTGCCAAAGTGCACGTCAGTGAAGATCTTCCTCTTCCTGCACTGGCGCAAGAACGGCGTCTTCTATCAGGCATCCTCGTTCGGCGAGCGGCGCGGAGTGATTATCGCGTTCGCCAAGGGCCTGCGGAAGATCTGAGCCGCCTGCGGAAGATCTGAGCCGCCTGCGGAAGGTCTAAGCCGAAGAGCGAGCGGCGCCCGGAGATCGCGAGGTCACCGGACGCCGCTGCTTGACAGGAGAACCGCGGCTTGGGCTACGCCGCTAGCTCGACGTGATCCAGGTGTTGCTGAACGCGCCGCCTGAGCTGATCGAACTAGTGGAGTCCTTGTCGGCGCCGCTGCCGTTCACCATGATGATCTGGATCGGGCTCTGGGTACCGAGCGAGGTGCCGTTGGCCGATGAGGTCGAGTAGCTGATGGTGTTGAAGTCAGCCAGCGGCAGCACCTTGTTGCCCGACGACGGGGCCTCGGTGATGATCTCGGCGGACGAGCGGTCAAGGCCGGCCTGGTTCTGGGTGATGGTCTGGGTCCAGCCCTTGGTGTTGTCCTTGAGCACCAGGGTGTAGGTCTCGGTGCCGGAGAACGTGACGGACGCGCTCATCGAGTCGCCGGGCGAGAGCGGGTTGGTGAAGTTGACCGGGAAGGCTGGGTACATCTCGTACCAGCCGTAGTACTGCGGCTGGCCCCTGCTGCAGTCAGAGTCGGTGCCAGTCTGCTCGACCGAGTTGCTGCTGAAGCCGTCAAGGCCGACCCAGAAGCTCGCGTATTGCGCCTTTCTGGTCGAGCACGTGGCGGTCGGCTGCGTCCAGCTGGCCGACACGCCGGAGAAGGCTCCAGTCGCGCCGGTCACCGCGTAGCCTGACCAGTTCGTGGACGTGTCGGTCGTGTGGCCGGCGCGGGTCGCGAAGTGGTTGACTCCACCTGGCCTGGCCATCAGGCCACCCGGGCGGAAGCCGCTGATCGTGGTGCTGTGGATGGTGGGATGAGTAGCGCTAGGCGCAGCCGAAGCGGCGCTCGCCGCCAGCATCATCGACCCGAAAGCCAGGCCAATGGTGCCGAGGGATGCGAGCAGGCGTCCTGCCATAAGGATGGCTCCTTTGCCCTACATGGGCAGGCCAGGGTTGAGATGAGCGGAGGCGAGCAGGGCGAAGACGGATACCCGACACGGGCGGCATAACCGAATTTACCTTTTCGCCCCTTCTACCCTGCCTGCAATGGTTGAGTCGCCTTTGAAGGTATAACGAAGCCGGTCGGCAGAAAACAACGAACAGATAACAGTGGCGCTCGGGGACCTGCGGGTCCCCGAGCGCCATGTGCATCCAGGAGAACTAGCGAAGCTTTGCCGTGCCTAGTTCGCCCTGATCCAGGTGTTGCTGAACGCACCGCCAGAGGTGATCGCGCTGGTCGAGTCCTTGTCGGCGCCGCTGCTGTTGACCATGGTGATCGACGTCGGGCTCTGGCTGCCGAGCGAGGTGCCGTTCGCGCTTGAGGTTGAGTAGTGGATGGTGTTGAAGTCGGCCAGCGGCAGCACGCCGCTGCTCGACGACGGAGCCTCGGTGATGACCTCGGCGGATGAACGGGCAAGGCCGCTCTGGTTCTTCGTGATGGTCTGGGTCCAGCCCTTGGAGTTGTCCTTGAGCACCAAGGTGAAGGTCGTGGAGCCGGAGAACGTGACCGAAGCGCTCATCGAGTCGCCGGGCGAGACCGGGTTGGAGAAGTTGACCGGGAAGGCCGGGAACATCTCGTACCAGCCGTAGTACTGCGGCGTACGCCCGCTGCAGTCGGAGTCGGTGCCGGTCTGCTCGACCGAGTTACTGCTGAATCCGTCGAGGCCGACCCAGAAGCTCGCGAACTTGCTCCCCCCGCTGCAGGTGGCGGTCGGCTGGGTCCAGCTGGCCGACACGCTGTGGAACGCGCCGGTCCCGCCGGTCACGGCGTAGCCGGACCAGTTCGTCGAAGTGGTCGCGGCGTTGCGGACGTGACCGGCGATCCGGACGGCACCGGTCGGCCTGCCCATCAGGCCGCCCGGCCTGAAGCCGCTGATCGTGGTGCTGTGGATGGCTGGGTGAGCTGCGGTGGGCGCAGCGGAGGCGGCGCTTGCCGCCATGACCAAAGACCCGAGTGCCAGGCCGATGGTGGCGAGGGGTACGAACCAGCGTCGTGCCATAGGGAGAGGCTCCTTTTGCCTTATGTGGGCAGGCCAGGGCTGACCGATGGGGATGCGACAAGGGTGGGTAGCGGAGGATGACGTAACTTAGCGGCGTTCCCGCATAACGACACGGGGTCGCGGGATAACGAGGCGGACCGCGTATCGCGACTGACCGACGTAAACGACACGAACGACATAACCGAACTTGTCCTTACTGTCCTTACTGCCCTGACTGCGACTGTGGAGTCGCCTTTGACGCTATAACGGGGGCGGGCGGCAAAAAATAACGGACAGATAACAATCGTTAGCCGGACTCAACCAACTGGCGCCCGATTACGTTATGGGCCACTCATCCAAGTCACGATGAGCGGTGATGTTATAGCACTCAGTAGCGTTATTACGGGCGGCTACGTAAACACCGCGCGGCGTTATGGCGCTACGAGCTTGAGCACATTGGCGATGATTCGCCGGCCGGCATCACCCGAGGCGGTCAGGATCGATTCCGGGTGGAACTGCACTCCCCAGCGCATCGCGACCGGGTCCTCGATCGCCATCACGACCTCACCGCCGGCCTCGCCAGCGAACTCGTCGCTCGTCAGCGCCGTCACCTTGAAGGCGGGCCCGACCTTCGCCGCGGTCGCGTGCAGCGAGTGATACCTGGCGGCGGTGAACTCAGCCGGCAGGCCGGCCAGCAGGTCGCCGCCCAGCACCCGCACCGCGCCCGGCTTGCCGTGAGCGGGCCAGCGCAGGAGACTGAGCGCGCCGCCGGCGTGCTCGACCATGGCCTGGAGGCCGAGGCACACGCCGAAGGCGGGCAGTCGCCGCGCATCGAGTTCGTCGAGCAGCCTGGCGCACCCGAAGTCGGCCGGGCGGCCGGCCCGGGCGAGAGAACGACCAGGTGCGGCGCGTACTCGTCGAGCAGGCCCGGGTCGAACCCGGCCCGCAGGGTCGTCACCTGGGCGCCCTGCTCGGCGAAGTACCCGGCGAGCGTGTGCACGAATGAGTCCTGATGATCGACGAGCAGCACCCGGACGCCGGTGCCCGGCAGCCCGCCCGTGCCCGGGCCCGCCGAGTCGGCCGCGCGGCTGGCAACGGACAGCCTTTCATCCGGAGGGTTACCTGGACCGGCCCGGTCGGCACTGGCCTCCCTCAGCACCTCGAGCAGCGCCCTGGCCTTGAGCCTGGTCTCCTCTTCCTCGGCCGACGGCTCGGAGTCGAACAGCAGCGTGGCCCCGGTGCGGACGCAGGCCAGCCCGCCGGAGATGCGGGCCGTGCGCAGCGTGAGCCCGGTGTTCATCCCGCCGTTGAAGCCGAGCGAGCCGACCGCTCCCCCGTACCAGCGGCGCGGGCTGGTCTCGTGGTCCTCGATGAACTGCATCGCCCAGGTCTTCGGCGCGCCGGTGACCGTCACGGCCCACATGTGGGTGAGGAACGCGTCCAGCGCGTCGAACTCGGGCCGCAGCCTGCCCTCGACGTGGTCGACGGTGTGAATGACCCGGCTGTACAACTCGATCTGGCGCCGGCCGATCACCTTGACGCTGCCCGGCACGCAGATCCGCGACTTGTCATTGCGGTCCACGTCCGTGCACATGGTGAGCTCGGATTCCTCCTTGAGCGAGGTCAGCAGCGTCCTGATCTGCGCGGCGTCCTCGAGGGGGTCCGCGCCCCGCGCGATCGTCCCGGCGATCGGGCAGGTCTCCACCCGGCGGTGCTGGCCCCCGGCAGCGCTCACCCGCACGTACATCTCGGGCGACGCGCCCACCAGGTACTCGCCGTCGCCGAGGTTCAGGAAGAACTCGTACGGCGCCGGGTTGCGCCGCCGCAGCCGCTCGTAGAAGGCGGCCGGCGAGCCGCACCTGGCCCAGAACTCATGGCTGGGGACGACCTCGAAGAGGTCGCCGGCGGCGAAGCGTTCCCTGGCCTGGCCGACTACCTTCGCGTACTCGCCCGCCACCGGGTCAGGCGGACATTCCCCAGGCTGAACGGTATGCTCCCGGCCGGCCCGCTGCGTCTGGGCCAGCGCCGTCGGGGCTGTCTGCCTGGGCAGTCGCGCGGTCGACCGGCCGCCGGAAGCGAACTCGTAGCTGTACCGCAGGGCGGTCTCCCGCTTCCTGTCGATCACGTAAAGCTCGTCGGGCAGGTGCAGCACGAGGTCCCGCTGCGGCGGCCGGCCCGCGTTCCGGCCTGGCCGCAGCCTGATCGGCTCGAACTGGAACGCCAGGTCATAGCCGAACGCCCCGTACAGGCCAAGGTGCTCATCGGGGCCGGCGAACAGCGCGATGATCTCCCTGATCGCGCTGAACACGGTGGGCCGCCTGCTTCGCTGCTCCTCGGGCACCTGGCCGGCCGCGTCGGGGATGGCGACGGTGACGCCGGTGTCGCTGCCGGCCGCGCGGGCCTGGCCCGCCCGGAGCAGGGCTCCGGCGATCGCCGGCAGGATCACGGCGCCGCGGTCGTTGAGCGCGGTGGCGGTGATTTCGCGCCCGGTGGCCGTGAGCTCAAGGCACGGGTCGACGTAGCCGGTGTGCCAGCGGCTGTACCGGCCCGGGTACTCCATCCCCGAGCTGAACGCCGCTCCCCTGCGCTCATCGATCTGCCCCGTGACCTCGGTGAGCAGGTCGGGCTCGAAGGCCGATACGGTCCTGGTCACGACGATGCCGCCGGCGGTGACGAACTGGGTGGTGCCGCGCGGCGGGGTGGCGCCGAAGTCGGTACTGTAGTCGACGCTGCTGGTCATCGGTCCTTGTCCTGCCTTTGTACAGGCCCGGCTGGTGGTTGCGGCACCACGGTGCTGCCGTACCGGCGGACGCGGCAAAGGCGACCTCCGGGTTGTGCCGGGCGGTCGCCTTGAGGGAATCTGCGGAGTGCGCGAACCAGGCCCGCCTACTGGCGGCGCCACCACTGAACGTTGCCGGTCGCGCGACTCATGGCGGCAGCGTACCAGGGATCAGGGCTAGCCGAAATCGACCAGGCTGCCGATGCCGCGCTCGGCGGCGACCTGGTACGCGGTGGCCGCGGCGGCGAGGTCCTCGGCGGCCAGGCCGAGGGACTCGAAGATGGTGATCTCGCGCTCGCCGGTCCTGCCAGCCGCCTTGCCGATGAGCACGTCGCCGATCTCGGCCTTCAGGTGATCGTTGCCGATCGCGCCGTCCTTGACGGCGAGGACGAAGTCGCCGGCCTCGGCGAGCACCGACTCCCTGCTGTCGCCGAACAGCGCCGCGTCAGCGACCGTCGCCGCGTCGAGTTCGCGCGTGTGCGGCAGGCAGGCGCCGACCGCGTTGACGTGGGCGCCCGGGCTGAGCCACTGCCTGTCGATGACGGGCGTGGCCGAGTTCGTCGCGGTCACGACTATGCCAGCTCCGGCAAGCGCTTCCCGGGCGCTGGCGTGGCCGGTCACCCTGGCGTCGCCGGCCAGTGGCGCCAGCTCGGCGGCGAACCGCTGCGCTTTCTCCGCGCTGCGGGCGACCACCCTGATCTCGGCCAGCGTCCTGGTGCTGGCGATCGCCCGCAGGTGCGACCTGGCCTGGACGCCCGCGCCGATGATCGTGAGCACGTCAGCGTCGGCGTTCGCGAGCAGGCTGGTCGCCACGGCCGAGACCGCCGCCGTCCTGATCTCGGTCACCGCGGAAGCGTTGAGCACGGCGACGGGCTCGCCGGTCTCGGAGTCTGACAGCAAGACGATGCCCTGATGGCTATCCAGGCCCCTGGCGGGGTTGCCGTGCACGACGTTGATCGCCTTGAGGCCGTAGCCGGCGCTGACATTCTGCTGGTAGGCGGGCATCAAGACGATCAGGCCGCCCGGGTCAGGCGCCTTGAACACCGAGCGCAGCGGCTGGTAGAACTCACCGCGGGCGCGGGCCATCAGGGCGTCGCGCATCGCGTCGGCGCACTGGGGGTAGCTGAGCACGTCCCTGACCGCCCGCTCGGACAGGACGAGCAGCTGCCTGCTCATGACGCCGCGTCCGGTGCCGTCGCCCGCATGGGAGCGATCGCTACCTGCTCCTGGCGGTGCCCGCCCGGGACTGGCCTGCCGACGATCCGGTACACCTCCTGGGCGTCCACGGTCTCGTGCAGCAAGAGCAGCTCGACGAGCTCGTTGAGCTGCTCCTGGTGCGATCTGATGACCTCCGTGGCGGTGGTCTCGGCCTCGCGGAGCAGCCTGGCCACCTCGGAGTCGATCAGCGCCTGGGTGGACTCGGCGAACGGCCTGCTCGACAGCCCGCCGCCGCCACCGCCGAGGAACACCGAGCCGCCCTCCGGGTAGCCGACCGGGCCGACCTTGGCCGACAGGCCGAACTCGCGCACCATCTTGGTCGCGAGGTCGGTGGCCGTGGACAGGTCGTTCGCGGCGCCGGTCGAGCCCTGGCCGAGCACGACAAGCTCGGCGGCGCGGCCGCCGAGCCGCCCGGCCAGTGTTTCCTTCAGGTAGTCCTCGCCGTAAAGGTGCCGCTCGATCAGCGGAAGCTGCTGCGTGACGCCCAGCGCCTGGCCGGCGGGCAGGATCGTGACCTTCGCGACCGGGTCGGCGTGGTCGGCCAGCGCGAGCACGATCGCGTGCCCGCTCTCGTGCACGGCGACGGCGTGCTTCTCCTCGGGCAGCAGCACGTTGGAGCCCTCGCGGCGGCCGAGCAGCACGCGGTCCCTGGCATCGTCGAAGTCAGTCGCCGTGATGATCTCCCGGCCGCTCCTGACCGCGAAGATCGCCGCCTCGTTGGCGAGGTTGGCCAGGTCAGCGCCCGAGAAGCCGGGCGTGCCCCTGGCGACGATGGTGAGGTCCACGTCCGGGGCGAGCCGCTTGCCGCGGCAGTGCACGACCAGGATCGCGGCGCGCTCATCGAGCGTCGGCAGCGGGATGGTGACCTGCCGGTCGAACCGGCCGGGCCGCAGCAGCGCCGGGTCAAGCACCTCGGGCCGGTTGGTGGCGGCGAGCACCACGATGCCCTGCGTCATGTCGAAGCCGTCCATCTCGGACAGGAGCTGGTTCAGCGTCTGCTCGCGCTCGTCATTCGAGACGACCGCGCCCGAGCCGCCCCGGCGCTGGCCGATCGCGTCGATCTCGTCGATGAAGATGATCGCGGGCGCGCGCTTGCGGGCCTCGGCGAAGAGGTCTCTGACGCGGGCCGCGCCGACGCCCACGAACATCTCCACGAAGCTGGACCCGGTCACCGAGAAGAACGGCACCGAGGCCTCGCCGGCCACGGCCCTGGCGAGCAGCGTCTTGCCGGTGCCGGGCGGGCCGACCATCAGCAGGCCGCGCGGCGCCATCGCGCCGGCCCGCCGGTAGCGGTCAGGACTGCGGAGGAAGTCGACGACCTCGCTGATCTCCTCTTTCGCCCCCTCGTAGCCGGCCACGTCGCCGAACTTGGTCTCCGGCCGCTCGGCGTCAAAGACCTTGGCTCGCGACCTCCCGGCGCCCAGGACGCCCTGGAGCTGGCCGCCCCCGGCCCGCGAGATCCGCCTGAACAGGTAGATCACGAAGACGATCGGAGCAAGGATGACCAGCAGGTAGAGCACCTCGCCGCCGAGCCCGGTGCTAGTGCTGCCGTAGGTGGGGGTGACGCCAAGCGCCTTGATCTGGCTGGCGAGCGACGGCGTGTTGGGCGGGCCGACCGTGGTGAAGTCGTTGCCGTTCTTGAGCGCGCCGGTGATGGGGGTATTAGCCCCGTTTTCGACGCTGCCGAGCTCCACCGTCTTGACCTGGTGCTTGGCCAGGTCCGACTGGAACTGCGGGAAGGTCAGGTTCTCGGTGCTCGGTGAGTTGAGGCCCGGAAGGAAGAACCACAGCGCGACCGTCGCGAGCAGCGCGATCGGCCACAGCCAGTGCCGCCAGCCGGGCGGCGGCGGTGGTGCCGTCGGCGCTGGCTTGTCACCGGGTGGGGGCGAACTCGGCTGCTTGCTCATAAGTCATTCTTACGTACCCGGCTGAGCATTCTGTCCACGCCCCGTCAGTGCTCGCTGATCACGCGGCGGCCAGCTCCGCCGGCTCGGCGATCACGTCGACGAGGGCGCCGTTGCGGAGCACCGTGATCTCGAGTGGCTTGCCGATCGCGTCGGCGAACATCAGCCGCTGCAGTTCCCTGGCCGTGGTGACCTTGCTCCCCGCCGCGCTCACCAGGATGTCACCGATCCGCAGGCCGGCCCGCGCTGCCGGGCCGTCGGGAACCAGCTCGGCGACCCGAAGGCCGTCCTTGCTCCCGACCCGCTCGCGGAGCGAGGCAGGCAGCGGGATCGGCGCGCTCACCACGCCAAGGTAGGCCCGGCGCACCCGGCCGTGTTGCATCAGCGCGGCGATGATCTTCCTGCTCGTGGCGTTCATCGGCACCGCGAGCCCGAGGCCGATGCCGGCCACGGCGGTGTTGATGCCGACCACCTTGGCGTGCGCGTCAGCCAGCGCACCGCCCGAGTTGCCGGGATTGAGCGAGGCGTCGGTCTGGATCACGTCCTCGATCAGCCGCACGGCCGAGCCGCTCCGCGTCGGCAGCGACCGCCCGAGCGCGCTGACCACGCCCGCCGTGACCGAGCCAGCAAGCCCGAGCGGGCTGCCGACAGCGACGACGAGCTGGCCCACAACCAGCTCCTCCGCCTCGCCGAGCTCGGCCGGCGGCGGCGCGCCGGCCCCGGCGCGCACCACGGCAAGGTCGGACAGCGGGTCAGCGCCGACCACGCTGAACGGCGAACTCGTCCCGTCGGAAAACAGCGCCGTGCCACCGGTCGCATTACCGACGACGTGCGCGTTCGTCAGCAGAAAACCGTCGGTTGTGTAAGCGACAGCCGACCCGAGGCTCTCTCCGGCCCGCCGGCCGTCAGCCTGCGCGACCCGCAAGCTGGCGACCTTGGGAGTCAGCTCGGCAGCGACACCGCTGACAATCCTGGAGTACGCATCAAGAGGCGAATCCGCAACCATCTGACCTCCTCATCCACCTGACCACCGCAGCCACCCTCGGCCACCGCGGCTAACACCGGCCACCGCGGCCCACACCGGCCACCGCGGCCACCTGACCACTGCAGCCACTGCGGCCACCTGACCACTGAGGCCACCGCGGCCCACACTGGCCACTGCGGCCACCGCGGCCCACACCGGCCAGCTGACCACTGCGGCCACCCTCGGCCACCTCGGCCAACCGAGCCGATGATTACAAGATTACCTCGTAACAGTCCAGGTGGCCGTCGGGCGAGGAGACCAAGCCCGGTTAGTCGCCGCGAACTCCCACCCCGACCCGAGAATCTTCGCCATGGCCGGGATCTGGATGCGGCGGGCAGGACGCAAGTGACAGGTGATGCGAATGCCCAATCAGCGATCGAGGCATGTTCACATGAAACAGCGAATTGATGGTGGAAACCGGGTGTTGATTCGCGCATCGATGGTTCTGGCTCAACTGGTCAGCCGCGCCGACCCGCGTTGCTGGTCATGCTCGCCCTCTAACAGCATCGTCCTGCCCCGGCGGCGCCGTGCCGGGCCGGGGCACGGCGTACGTCAGCCCAGAAACGGAGATCGCGCGCGAAGGCACTATTTCAAAAATCTTAAGAGGAAGCCTCCCGCTGACCCCGCCAGGAGCCGGACTCTCCAAGATCCCGAGTCACCCGACAGGCTCAAGGACAGCGGCGATCTTCCGCCAAAGCGCGGCCCCTGCAAAGTGACTCGGTGCGGTTCTTGCGGAACGGGCCGGGCTCGGTTCTGCCGGCACGGGTTGCCTGGCCGGTGTTCGCGGTGAGTTCCGTTCTGCGGCATGACCGCGAAGCGTTCCCGCGCCGGAGCATGATCGCGGAGCGTTGCCGCGCCGGAGCATGATCGCGGAGCGTTGTCCGTCGCTTGCGCCATGATCGCGGAGCGTCGTCCGTCGTTACCGAGGAGACTTCTCGCAGCACGGAGTGTTGACCGTCCTATGAGCGGACAACGCTCCGCGCAGCGACAACTCTCCGCGCCAGAGGCGGGAAGACTCCGCGCAGCGACAACTCTCCGCAACGGAGCCGGGAAGACTCCGCGCCAGAGCCGAAAACGCTCCGCGCAACGAGAAGTCTCCGCGCTAGAACCGAAAACCCTCCGCGCCAGTACCAGAAACCTCCGCGCAACGAGAAGTCTCCGCGCCAGAGCCGGAAAGACTCCGCGCCAGTACCAGAAACCTCCGCGCAACGAGAACCCTCCGCGCCAGAAGCCTGACAGCCGGGCGCTCCGCGTGGCCGGTGAAGACTACTCGTGGACCGGGTCGAGGACGAAGACCGGGATCTGGCGGGTCGTCTTCTGCTGGTACTCGGCGTACGGGGGGAACGCGGCCACGGCGCGGTCCCACCACTGGGCGCGCTCGTCGCCGGAGACCTCGCGGGCGATCATGTCGATCCTCTTCGGGCCGTCCTGGAGTTCGACGCGCGGGTTGGCCACGAAGTTGTGGTACCAGAGCGGGTGCTTCGGCGAGCCGCCCTGTGATGCCACCGCCGCGTAGCTGCCCTCGTGCTCGACCCGCATCAGCGGCGTCTTGCGCACCTTGCCGCTCTTCGCGCCGAGGTTGGTGATGATCACCACGGGCAATCCCGTGTCAGTCAGCGTGATGCCCTCGGTGCCGCCCGAGTTCTCGAACGTCTCGACCTGATCGCGGACCCACTTGCGCGGGCTCGGCTCGTATTCTCCTTCTACTGGCATGTGGGCAGCTTAGCCCGGCCGGGCCGGGAGGCGCCTCAGTCGTCCAGCACGCTCGCCAGATGCGCGGCCGCCGCCGCGAAGTCCTGCGCCAGTTCGTACATGACCTCGCGCACGGTGGTGGCCTTGTTCATCAGGCCCACCCCCTGGCCGACCCAGTAGGTCGCCAGTTCTCGCGCGCCAGGGTCGCCCTGCTCGGCGAGCACGTCGATGCGGCGCAGGACCGGCTCGCTCAGCAGTGACTGCAGCGGCATGGGCAGGGCACCGGGGCTCTTGTCGCCTTCCCACGCCCGCGTCCACCCGGACTTGAGCTGCCTTGACGGCTTGCCGGTACGGCTGCGCGATCTGACTGTGTCCCGCGACGTGGCCGCGATCATCTTCTGCTTGGTGTACGGGGCTGTCTCTGCCTCTTCGGTGGTCAGCCACATCGAGCCCGTCCACGCCCCGTCAGCCCCGAGCGCGATGGCCGCGGCCATCTGCCTGCCGGTGACGATGCCCCCTGCGGCAAGCACGGGCACCGGCCTGATCGGCTTGATCGCCTCGACTACCTCGGGCACGAGCACCATCGTCGTCACCTCGCCGCAGTGGCCGCCCGCCTCGGTCCCGGCCGCGACCAGGATGTCCACGCCCGCGTTGACCTGCTTGATCGCGTGCTCCCTGGCGCCTACGAGAGCCGCGATCGGCACGCTGGCCGACCTGGCACGCTCGATCATGTAGTCCGGCGGGGTGCCGAGCGCGCTCGCGATGAGCTTGATCGGATGCCTGAACGCGACATCGAGCAGCCGCTCCCCCGCTTCGTCGCTGATGGAGGTGGCGGGCACGGGCGCCGGGCCGGCTGGCGCGATTCCGTGCTCTTCGAGCAGCGCGGCGACGAAGGCGCGCTGCGGCTGGCCGATCAGCGCGTCCATCGCTGCCGCGTCCATGCTCTGGCCCTTGCCCACGAACTTGGCTGGCACCAGGATGTCGGCGCCGTAAGGCCGCCCGCGCACCTGGTCATCGATCCAGGCCAGTTCGCGCTCAAGCTGCTCTGGCGTATGCGTCGACGCGCCGAGCACGCCAAAGCCACCCGCGTTCGTGACGGCTGCCACAACATCACGGCAATGGCTGAAAGCAAGCAGCGGCAGATCGATGCCCAGCATGTCGCAGATCGGGGTCTTCATGTCGGGCTCCTCGCGCGCGGCGGATGCGTCCTTCCCCATGATCTCCGGTCAGGCGGCTGTTGGCACCGGACCTATGCTGGTTTACGTAAAAATGCGCCGGAACCTAACTGTTGTCCACGTCTGGAGGACGAACTTCGATGACTGGCTCTCCGCGCGACGCGCAGGGCGGTGACGTGCGGGGCGGTGACATACAGGGCGAGGACGCTCCGGCTGTTAATTCCTGGGACGAGTTCACCCAGCTGCGCGAGATCATCGTGGGTGACGTGAGCCACGCGCGCCTGCCTGCCCAGACGGACATATCAGCCTGGCTGGCGTGCTTTCCCAGGCTCAGCGCCGAGCAAGCGCGAGCCGTTCAGGTCGGGCAGTTCCCCGATCAGGTCATCAAGGAGACCCAGGAAGACCTGGCCGAGCTCGTCGAGACCCTGTGCGGGCTCGGCGTGACGGTGCACCAGCCGCCCGCCGTCGATCACCGGCTCGAGTTCGCCAGCCCCGAGTGGAGCAGCGACGGGTACCTGTCCTACTGCCCGCGCGATGTGACGCTCGTCGTCGGCAACGCGATCATCGAGACCTCGAGCCCGATGCGAGCCCGCTATTTCGAGACCTTCAACCTGCGGCCGCTCTTCCAGCGGTACCTCGACCGCGGCGCCCACTGGCTCTCGATGCCCAAGCCGCGGCTGGCCGACGAGTTGTTCGGGCTGGACGATGACGGGCTGCCCGTCCTCGGCGAGGCCGAGCCCGCCTTCGACGCCGCGAACGTACTGCGCATCGGCAAGGACCTGCTGTACCAGGTCTCGCGGAGCGGCAACGAGGCCGGCCTGCGCTGGCTGGAGTCAACGCTGCGGCTGCTCGGCGATCTCCGCATCCACCCGCTGCGCGATGTCTACGGCTACACGCACATCGATACCACCATCGTCCTGCTGCGTCCTGGCCTGGTCATGCTGAACCCGGAGCGGATCCCCCAGGATCGCGTGCCCGCCGTCTTCAAGGGCTGGGACATCCTCTGGTGCCCGCCGCTCGAGCTCCGCACCCCGGCGGTGGTCCCCAACATCAGCTCTCCATGGATCGCCATGAACCTGCTGATGATCAACCCGGAGCTGGCGATCGCGGACGCGGATCAGCCGGGGCTGCTCAAGGCCCTCCAGACGCAGGGGATCGAGGTCATCCCGCGGCGGCTGCGGCACGCGCAGGTCTTCGGCGGCGGATTCCACTGCGTCACGCTTGACATCGTGCGCGACGGCGGGCCTGAGGGCTATCTGGGCTGAGCCGCGCCCGGGACCGCGGGGGCCTCGAGCATGGCCCTGATCGCCGCGCGGTCCAGCTTGCCCGAGGTCGTGCGCGGCATCGCCGCGAGCACGGAGACTGACGCGGGCACCATCGCCGGCGCCAGGCGGGCGGCGAGCCAGCCGCGCAGCTGGGCCGGGCTGGGCTGCCCCGCGGCGCAGACCGCGGCGCACAGCCGGGAGCGGCGCGGATCGCCCGCATGGCAGAGCACCACGACGGCCTGGCTGACGTCCGGGTGGAGCTCGAGGTTCGCCTCGATCTCTCCCAGCTCGATCCGGTGACCCCGGTACTTCACCTGGGCGTCGTCGCGCCCGAGGAACTCGAGCGAGCCGTCATCGCGATAGCGAGCGCGATCGCCTGTGCGGTACCAGGGCGCCTCAGGCCGCCCGGGGAGCGGCGCGAATCGTTCCGGGCGCTGCCCGTCCAGGTATCCGGATGCCAGGCCGGCGCCGCCCAGGACGATCTCGCCTTCCGCCCCGGGACCGGACACGATCCGCTCCCCCGCGTCGATGAGCGCGCACTCCGAGCCCGGCAGCGGATCACCGAGGCTGACGCGGCCGGAGTCGTCGCACCGCCAGGCCGTGGCCCAGATCGTCGCCTCAGTGGGCCCGTAGAGGTTCCAGAGGGCGGCGCAGCGGGCGCGCAGGCGGCCCGCCAGGTCAGCTGTGAGCGACTCGCCGCCACACCAGATCACCGCTCCCGGGGCACCGGTCCACCCGGTGCTGAGCATCAGGTGCCAGAAACTGGGCGTTCCCTGCAGCACATGCGGCTTCAGCCGCTCAGCCTCGGCCGCGAGCACGGTCGCGTCGAGCCTGGCCTCCGGATCGGCGAACGCGACCGTGCCGCCGACGGTCAGCGGCAGCAGCAGTTCCGCCATCGAGATGTCGAAGGACAGCACGGTCAGCGCCAGGAAGACCGTCCCGGGCCCGGCGCCGGGTACTTTCGCCAGTCCCTGGAGCCGCTCCCCGAGCGCGGGCTCGGGGATCAGCACCCCTTTCGGGAGCCCGGTAGATCCGGAGGTGAAGATCAGGTACGCGGTGTCCGGCGGGACGGCACCGGCCCGCCCGGTCTCCGCGGCGCGCACGACGACTCCGCCCGCGTTCCCGGGCTCGGGCTCGACCACGACGCGCGCACCCGACTCGCCGATGACGTACTCCTGCCGGGCCTCGGGGGCCGTGATGTCGACCGGCAGGAACGCCGCGCCAAGGCTGCGGGCCGCGAGCATTGCCGCGAGCGCCTGCGCCCCGCTGGGCAGGCGCAGCGCTACCACGTCTCCCGGGCCGCAGCGCGGCGCCAGGCCCGCGAGGCGGTCAGCGAACTCCCGCGCCAGCGTCGCCAGCTCGCCGTAGCTGAGCAGCCGGGAGCCCAGCACGGCGGTCGCGTCCGGGCGGGCCGCGGCTAAATGGCGTATTCGCGCCCAAACGCTCATGTCCACCCCTCCAGTCGCTTTGATCACAGTCATACGACCGATGGGCCACCCGGAGCTGCGTGAATGCGTTCCTGCTCGATTGACGCCCGGATGGCACGAGGTTAATGTTGGGGCCTGGTGCGGGATCAAATACCGCATACCACTCTAACGCTCGCGTCCCGCATTCTCGCAACATCGAAATGTGCGGCACACGGGCCAGGAACAGGGGAACGATGGCTGAGGAGGGGGCCTGCGTCGTCGTGATCAACCACGAGGAGCAGTACTCCGTCTGGCCAGCGCGAGCCGAGCTGCCCGCCGGGTGGAGCGCGGTGGGCGTGACGGGGAGCCAGGAGGAGTGCCTGGACTATATCGAGCAGCACTGGCTTGACATACGTCCCCTCAGCATGCGCAGAGGGACGGCCTGACCCTGAAACGGTCTTAGCATGCCTGACGAAAGCGCATCACTGTCGGCGTTCCGCCGGAGCGTGAGCACCTTCCTCGGGGCGGAGGTTGCCCCGCGCGTCGACGAGTGGGAACGCTCGCGCCAGATGCCCTACCCCGAGCTGTACCGGGCGCTCGGCGAACGCCGCCTGCTCGGCATCGAGTATCCGGCTTCGGTCGGCGGCCTTGGATTCGACTACCGCTACAAGCGCGTACTGGGCGAGGAACTTGGCGCCCTGGACTGTTACGGCGTCGGAATGTCCGTATCCGTGCAGACCGATATGTGCACCCCGGCGCTGGCCGCGCACGGCCGGGCCGAGGCCGTGGACCAGTTCCTGCGGCCGGCGATCACGGGGACGGCCGTCGGAGCGATCGCGCTGACCGATCCCGCCGGCGGCTCCGACTTCGGCGCGATCTCGGCGGCGCTGCGCCCCGCGGGCGGCGACTTCGTGCTAACCGGCCGCAAGGCCTACGTCACCAACGGCTCGGTGGCCGACTTCCTCGTTGTCCTGTGCAGGTCGGCAGCGGACGCGCCGGTCTCAGCCGCGCTGACCATGGTGGTGGTACCTGGGTCAGCGGACGGGGTGAAGGCCACCCCGTACGCCGACAAGCTCGGCACCTGGTGCTGCGACCATGCCGAGGTGGCGTTCGACGAGGTCCGCGTGCCGGGAGAGCACGTGATAGGCGAGGTGGGGCTGGGCTACGCGCTGCAGGCCGAGCAGTTCATCAGGGAACGGATGATGGCCGCGATCCTGGCCGCCGCCCAGGCCAGGAGGCTGCTGTCGCGGGCGCTGGCCCACTGCCGCGAGCGGCGGGCCTTCGGCCGCAGCCTGGCCGAGTTCGAGAACGTCACCGACAGGCTCGTCGAGCTCGAGATCGACCTCACCATGGTCGAGGCGCTGATCGACGGCTGCGTCACGGCGATCTGCGCCGACCGCGACGCTGGCAAGCGCATCCTGATCGCCAAGCTCGCCGCGTCCAGGGCCTGGCGCCGGGCCGCGGACCTGCTCATGACCGCGATGGCGGGGCGCGGCTACCTCGCGGACGCCTCGGCCCAGCGCGCCTACCGGGACGCCCGCGCGGCCACCATCGCGGCCGGCACCGAGGAGACGCTGATGCGCAACGTGGCCGGGTACCTCACATGACCGGCACCCCCGGCCCCGGCACCCCCGGCCCCGGCACGCCGCCGCACGTGCTGGCCGCGTTGCGCCACTGGGTCGCCGAGACGCCAGACGCTCCGGCCGTCGAGTCCGGCGGGCTGGCGCGCCGGTACAGCGACGTCTGGGCCGGCAGCGGCGGCATCGCCGCGATCATCCGCTCCCGCGGCCTCGGGCCTGAGGCGCCGGTCGCCGTCCTCTGCGAGCGCTCGTTCGCCCTGGTCGCGGCTGTGCTCGGCGTCCTGCGAGCCGGCTGCGTGCTCGTGCCGGTTGACCCGGCGCTCACGACGGCACAGCGCCGCGCGATCCTGGAGGACTGCCAGCCATCCCTCGTGCTCGCCGATCCGCTCCTGGCCGGGGACGAGCTCGCGGGCCTCGGAGCCCGCACCGTCGCCCTGG
The DNA here is from genome assembly GCA_963720575.1 of uncultured Actinomycetota bacterium. Classification (GTDB taxonomy): domain Bacteria; phylum Actinomycetota; class Actinomycetes; order Streptosporangiales; family Streptosporangiaceae; genus Chersky-822. The sequence continues at coordinate 4,718,915 of CAVRGA010000001.1, read as the reverse complement.
AGCCGCGTGCGGAAACGGCCCGAGCGGAAACCGCCAGCTCAGAAGCCGCAGGCCCGGCGGCATTGCCCGGTCCTGATCAGCTCGCTTATGTCGTCTATACCTCGGGCACCACGGGGACCGCGAAGGGGATTGACGTCACCCACGCGGCACTCTCCAATTATGTCGAATGGTCCGCCCGGGCTTTCGGCATGGCACCAGGGGAACGCATGCTCCAGCTGGCGTCGACTGGCTTCGACGTGGGCCTGTGGGAGCTGCTCTTGCCGCTCGCCGCGGGCGGCTGCGTGGTCCTCGCCGAGGCCGGGCGCGAGTTCGACGAGCAGTACCTGGTACTCGAGCTCGCCCAGCGTCGCGTGACCCACCTGCATGTCACGCCGCCGCTGCTGCGCCTGCTGATCCGCGAGCCCCGGCTGCGCTACTGCGGCCGGCTGCGCACCGTCCTGGTCAGCAGCGACACGCTGCCGGCATCGCTGCTGAACGAGGCGATCGCCGCGCTGGGGCCGCGCCGCAGGCTCTTCCACCTGTACGGGGTGACCGAGGTATCGGTGGAGTCGTCCGCCTGGCCCTGCCGGCCGCTCGAGCCTGGCCAGGCCCCGCCTCTGGGTGATCCGGTGAGCCGCACCGCGATGTACGTGCTCGACGAGGCGCTCAGGCCGGTCGGCGAGGGCGAGGCCGGCGAGATCTGCCTGAGCGGCTATGCCCTGGCCCGCGGCTACCGCGGGCGGCCGGGCCGTACGGCGAAGGCTTTCGTCCCTGACCCCTTCCGAGGCGGCGGGACCCGGATGTACCGCACCGGCGACCTCGCGCGGCGGGCGGGCGGGCAGCTCGTGCTCATCGGCCGCGCTGACCGGACGGTCAAGGTCCGCGGCCACCGGATCGACCTGGGCGAGATCGAGGCCGCGCTGACCGCTCGCCCTGGCGTCGACGCCGCGTCGGTCGTGGTCGGCGAGGGCGGCGGCCTGCATGCCTACCTCGCCTGCCCGGGGCCGGAACCCGGCTATCGCGACATCGTGGCGCACTGCGAGCGGCTCCTGCCGCCGTTCGCCGTGCCGGGCGCGGTCTCGGTTCTCGGCCGGCTCCCCGTGACCGTGAACGGCAAGCTGGACCGCGTCGAGCTCGCCGCCGCCAGCCGCCGGCTGTTGCCGGCGAGCAGCGCGGAGCGGGCCGAGGACGAGCTTGAGCGCCTGGTGTGCGAGCGGCTCGCGGCGGTGCTCGGGCTGCCGTCGGTCTCGCCCGCCGACGACTTCATCGCCATCGGCGGCCACTCGCTCGCCGCCCTGGACCTCGCGTCGGCACTGGCGGCGGAGCACGATCTCGACCTGCCGGTCGCGGCGCTGTTCGAGCACCGCACCGTGCGCGGCCTGGTCGCCTCTGGCTCGGTGAAGCGACGGCAGCGCTTCACCGCCGGCTCAGGCCGCGCGGGAGGCCGCCCACCGCTGCCGGACTACCAGACCGGGATCTGGCTGGCCCAGCAGCGCGACCCGAAGAGCACCGCCTATAACGGCGGGCTGCTGCTGCACGTCTCCGGCCAGGTGGACGCCGGGCGACTGCGCCAGGCGCTGCTCCGCGTCGTCCGCCGGCACGAGCCGCTGCGGACCCGGATCGAGCTGGGCGAGAACGGACCTGAGCTGGTCGTCGACCCGCCAGAGGCCGCGGGCGACGTGGTGCTCACGGTGGCACCGCGCGGCACGGCGGCCGGGCAGGATGCGCTGCCGTTCGACCTGAGCCGCGACTGGCCGGTGCGGGCACGGCTGATCCCGGCCGGCGCCTGGCACGTGATCTCACTGGAAGTGCACCATGTCGCGGCTGACGGCGGGTCGATCGGCATCCTCCTGGGCGACCTCGCCGCCGCCTACTCGGGCCGTGCGCTGGACGAGCCAGGCCCCTCGTACGCCGACGTGCTGGCGCGCGAGGCTCCCGGCGATGCCGACACCGCCTGGTGGACGCGGCAGCTCAGTGACTTCCGGCCGCTGGAGCTGCCGGCTGACCGGCCGCGCCCGCGGGCGCGCTCCGGGCACGGCGCGGGCTTCGACCTGTGGATCGAGCAGGACGACCACGCGGGCCTGCTCGACCGCGCGGCCGGTCTCGGAGTAACGCCCTTCGCCGTGCTGCACACAGCGGCGGCGGTGATGCTCGCGACCTCGGCGGGCACCGGCGAGCTGGTCATCGCGGTTCCGGTGGACCGGCGGCCGGCCGCCGCACGGGGCCTGGTCGGTCACTTCACCCAGACGGTGCCGCTGCGCACGAGGCTGCGGCCGGGCGCCACGCTGGCGGAGCTCGCCCGCGACGTCCAGTCCGCGGTCGCCGAGGCCCTGGCCCACGCGAGCGTCGACACCGCGGCCCTTGCCGGGGCGCTCGGGCACGGGGCCGACCTGCGCCGCGTCGAGGTCGCGCTCCAGGACGAGCCTGCGGTGACGGAATTCGGCGGGTTCCCTGCCCGCCTCGAGGATCCGCCCGTGACATCGGTTGACCTGGACTTCCAGGTGAGCTACTTCCGCCCGGCCGGCCGGCCCGATGCGGGTGCGGATCGGCTACGACGCCGACCTGTTCGACGCGCGGACCGCGGAGCGCCTCGCCGGGCACCTGGTCCTGGTGCTCCGCGCTCTCGCGACGGCGCCGGGGACACCGTGGACCGCGACAGTACCCCGCCAGGAGGCACCGGCGGTGCCAGCCGGGCCGCCTCCGGCAGTGCCAGCCGGGCCGCCTCCGGCGGCGGGGACCTCAGCGGCCGCGGAGACCTTAGCCGGGACGGCGGCCGTTACCTCACTGGTCACGCTCGTCTGGCGCGACGTGCTCGGCACCGACAAGGCGATCGGCACCGGCGATGACTTCTTCGCGCTGGGCGGCGATTCGCTCAGCGCGGTGCACGTCGCACTCGGCCTGCGCTCCGCCACGAGGCAGGACGTCCCCGTATCGGCGGTCTTCGAGAACCCGCGGCTCGACGCCTTCGCCGCCTGGTGGGCCGCGCACCGCGATCCGCTCACGCCGGGCGCCGAGCGGGCGGGCGAGCGCCCTGACCCGGTTATCCCGCGGGCCGGCCGCGGCGGCAGGCTGCCGCTCTCCCGCGCCCAGCAGCGGCTCTGGGTAGTGGAACAGGGGTCATCGCGCGGCCACGACTACGAACTGGCCGCGGGCTGGCTGCTGCCCGGGGCGAGCGTGGCGGCGGCCCGCCGCGCCGTCGGGGAACTGGTCGGCGCGCACGAGATCCTGCGCACCGGGTATCTCGCCGACGGCGACGGGCCATTTCAGCGGATCGCGCCGGACTGGCGGCCCCGGCCGCTGGCCTTCAACGATCCGGGCAGTGACGCCAGCACCCTGGCCCGGCGCATGCTTGCCGAACTGCGCGCCGCACCCGCCTTCGACCTGGCCGCCGGCGAGCCGCCGCTCGCGGTCGCGGTGGGCCGCAGCGCGCAGGGCACGGTACTCGTGCTCAACGCGCATCACATCTGCGTGGACGGGTCGTCGGTCGCCCTGCTCGCGGCCGACCTCGCCGAGATCCTCGCGGGCCTGCCGCCCCGCCCGCCGGAGCGCACCTACGCCGACTTCGCTGCGTGGGAGGCCCGACGCGGCCCGGACGCGGCTGGCCTGGCGGCGTGGGCCGCTGACCTGGCCGGCGCTCAGGCTGTCCGCCTGCCGCGCGGCGGCACGACCGGCACCGCGGCCGCGTTCCTGGCCGCGACAGCGCCGGCCGGGCAGGTCAGGTCGCTGCGCCAGGCCGCCGCGGCGGCCGGGGGCACGCTGTTCACCGGGCTGCTCGCCGCCTACGCGCTCGCGCTTTCCGGCGCGACCGGCCGGACCGACCTGGTCATCGGCACCGACGTGGCGAACCGCACCACACCGGGCACCGAGGCGATGGTCGGGTTCTTCGTCAACCAGCTGCCCCTGCGCATCCGCCTGGCGCCAGCGCAGGCGATGCGCGAGGTGCTCGCCGAGTCGGTGCGGGTAACCGCCGCCGGCCTCAGCCGCCAGGAGGTCCCCTTCGACGCGATCGTGGCCGCCGTCAACCCGGCACGCGACGGCGGCCGCACCCCGCTGATCGCCGTGAAGCTCGTGCTGCAGAACGTGGCGGCCGCCGAGGCCGCCGGCGTGGCCACGCTCGGCGACATCGACCCGCACGCGAGCGAGAAAGCCGACGCGCTGCTCGCCTGGGAACCCCGCGCCGGGGACGAGGGCCTCGACGGATACCTGGAGTTCGCGGGCGGCGTCAGCGAGGAGACCGCCCGCTGGCTGCTCGCGCTGGTCGATCTCGGCCTTTCCGCGCTGGCGACAGAGCCTGACCTGACGGTCGGGCAGTTCGGCTCGCGGGTGGCGGACCTGTCCCGCAGCCGGCTGCGCTCGCAGCGCCGGCTCCGATCGGGCTCGCCCAGGCAGACATCGCGGCAGGAGGGCTGATCACGATGGCCGACACTTCGCGCCCCCGGTTCCGCGGCGTCGAGCGCCAGCCGGTCAGGCTCGGGTCACAGGGGCTGGCGCGGATCGACCCGCCCGCCGAGCCCGGCCGCCCGGCACTGGTCGAGGCCGCGGTGACCGGGCTGCGGCTGAGCGAATGGCTCAAGGTGGAGAGCGCGACGCTGGACCGGCTGCTGCACGAGCACGGCGCCGGCGTGCTGCGCGGCTTCGCCGGCACGGCCGACGAGACGCAGCTGCGCGATAGCCTCGACGCCGCCGGGCGCCGGCCGCTGGCCTACCGGGAGCGGTCGACGCCGCGCCGGTCGCTCGCCGGCAACGTCTACACCTCCACCGAGTATCCGGCGGACCAGGAGATCGCGCTGCATTGCGAGCTGACCGCCGCGAGCCTCATCCCGACGCGCGTGTGGTTCCTGTGCGTGGTGCCGCCGGCCGGAGGCGGCGCGACGCCCACGGCTGACACGCGCCGGGTGCTCGGGCAGGTCCCGGAGCCCCTGGCCGGCCGGCTGCGCGCCAAGGGCTGGCGCCTGACCCGCCACTACGGCAGCGGCTTCGGGCCGGACTGGCCCGAGGCCATGCAGACCGACCGGCCCGATGAGGTGGAGGAGTACTGCCGCGCGAACGACATCGACTTCGAGTGGCTGGCGGGCAGGCGGCTGCGCACCACCCAGGTGCGCCGCGCGATCGAGCGCCACCCGGTCACCGGGGCCGAGGCCTGGTTCAATCACATCGCGTTCTGGCACACCAGCTCGCTCGAGCCGGCGGTGCACGAGGCGATGCTGCGAGAGATGCCACCGGAGCACTTCCCCTACCAGGTGCACTATGGCGACGGCGAGCCGATCAGCCCGGACGACATCACGGCGATGAAGCAGGCCCTGCGCGCCGAGCACCGGCGTCAGGACTGGCAGCGCGGCGACCTCATGGTGATCGACAACCTGCTGTGCGCTCACGGCCGGGAGCCGTACACGGGAACGCGCAAGGTCGTGGTCGCGATGACCGATCCCCTCCGGCGGCCCGCGTTCGTTCCCGGCCGCCCGGAGTAACGACCGTGGACTACGGCTACCAGCTCTCGCCGGTACAGCGCAGGCTGCTGGCGCAGGGATCGCCAGGCGCCGCCGCGTTCGGCACGGTGATCGAGCTGGAGACCGCCCTCGACGCCGGCGCGATCGCCGCTGCCCTGGAGCGAGTCTGCGCACGGCACGAGATCCTCGGGTCCTCGTTCGCCCGGGCTTCGGCGGGAACGCCGCCGGTACAGGTACCCGCCTCCCTGCCCGAGCTCGTCGACAGGCGCACCGCGCCGCACGCGCCCTGGCCAGCCGGCTCGGCGGCCCTGACGCGGGTCGCGGCGGCGCCAGGCGGCGTCGTCGTCTCCTTCTCGCCGCTGGCGGCCGATGCCGGGACGGTGCCGCTGATCCTGCGCGAGCTCTCGGCCGAGCTCGCCGGCTCGGCCCGGCCCGAGCCTGGTGAGTACTCGATGATGGCGCAGTGGCTCAACGAGCTCGGCCAGGCGCCGGAGGGCGCCGCCGGCCGGGCGTACTGGCAGGACGTCCTGGCCGAGGACAGCGAGGAGTGGCGCGATGCCGCCGCGGCGCCGGCGCTGGCCGAGGCGTCCTGGCCGGTGCCGGCGCCGGCCGCGGACCTGGACTCGGTGCGCGAGGTCGCGGGTGACGCCGGGCTGGCCGCGCTGCTCGCCGCGCTGTGGGCCCGGCAGGTCCGCGCGCTGCGTGACGCCGGCCGGTGCCTGATCGGGGTCTACCTCGACGGCAGGCTCGAAGAGGACGTGCTCGACCTGATGGGGCCGCTGGGACGTTACGCCCCGGTCTGGTGCGATGCCGGCGAGACCGCCGCCACGGTGCGGCTCGCGATGGACCGCGCGGCGGAGAACGCCGAGATGCTCTCCCTGGACCAGGCCTGGCGGTTCCGGTACGCCTTCGACTATCTCGACCTGCGCGCGCATGAGACCGGCGCGCGCCCCGTCCGGGTGCGGAGCCGGTCCGAGCACGTCGGCGTGCGGCTGTCGGCGGTCGAGCTGCCTGACGGCACGGCGATCGAGGTCCGCGCGGCGCCGGGGAACCTGGACGAGGTTTCCGGCCGGCTTCTGGCGGACCGGGTCGGGTACGCGCTGAGCGCGCTGGCCCGGCGCGACGCCGGCGCCCAGCTCGTTACCCCCGGAGAAGCTGAATTGCTCGCGAGCCTCGGTCGCCCGGCCCAGGCCGCTCGCGGCCCGGCCGGACCAGTGACGGCGCTGGTCCGCGCGCACGCCAGCGAGCGGCCGGACGCGATCGCCGTCTGCGGGCCGGAAGGCGAGGTCACCTACGCGGGCCTCGAGCAGGCGGTGCGCCGCGCCGGCCGCGAACTGGCCGGCCGCGGCGTGACGGCCGGCAGCCGGGTGTTGATCGGGCTGCCCAGAGGGCTGGGGCTCATCGCCACGCTGCTGGCCACCTGGCGGTCGGGGGCCACGGCCGTGCCGGTAGATCCCGACATCCCCGCCGGCCGGCTCGCCGAGATCATCGAGGATTGCGAGCCGGTCACGGTGATAGGCAAGGCGCCGCAGGACGATGGCCGGGGCGGCTCGCCGCAGCCGCCACCTGAGGCCGCCGGCGGCGGCGCGGCGGCGTACATCATCTACACGTCGGGATCAACCGGCCGCCCCAAGGGCGTTCAGGTTGGCCAGGCCGCGCTCGCGGCGCACTGCGCGGCGATCCTGGCCCGGCTCGGCATCACCGCGCAGGACCGCGCGGCGCTGCTCGCCTCGCCCGGCTTCGACGTCGCGATCGAGCAGATCTGCGTGACGCTGATCGCCGGCGCGGCGCTCTGCGTGCTGCCGCGGCCGCTCGCCGCGGCCGACGAGCTGGCGCGGTTCGCCGCCGCCCAGCGCGTCAGCGTCCTGAACGTCAGCCCCTCCCTGTGGCAGGTGCTCGCGGAGCAGTGGGCGAGCCGGGGCCGCGGCCCCGGGTCAGTCCGGCAGCTCATCCTGGGCGCCGAGCGGGTGGGCCGCGAGCACATCGAGGCGGCACGGCGGCTGCTGCCCGGTGCCACGATCTGGAACGCCTACGGCCCCGCGGAGTCCGTGATCACCGCCACCCTGCACCGGATCGCCTCGCCGGAGGACGCGGGCGTGATCGGCCGCCCGGTGGGCGGGCGGGTCGCGACGGTACGCGACCGCCAGGGCCGCCTTACGCCGCTCGGCGGCGAAGGCGAGCTGTGGCTGAGCGGTGCCTGCCTGGCGGACGGCTACTTCCAGGACCCCGGCCTGACCTCGCGGCGTTTCCCGGTCGATGCGGACGGGGTGCGCTGGCTGCGTACCGGCGACGTCGTCACGATGCGGGCGGACGGCGCGCTCCGGTTCCTCGGCCGGCGAGACCGGCAGGTCAAGGTGCGCGGCCAGCGGGTCGAGCTCGACGAAGTCGAGAGCCGCTGCCAGGAGCTGCCCGGCGTCCACGCGGCCGCGGTCTGCGTGGCCGTCCGCGACGGCGGAGCGGCCGCCGATCTCGTGGCATTCGTCGAATCAGCGGCGGACGCGGCGCAGCAGGAGCTGTGGCCGGGGCTGCTGTCCGGGCTGCTGCCCCGGTACATGCGCCCGGCCCGGGTGGTCGCGCTCGGGCGGCTGCCGAGGCTGGCCAGCGGCAAGATCGACTACAGCGCCCTCGCCGAGGAGGCCGCGCGGGCGCCATCGGCCGCCGCCGAGCCGCCGGCCACGCCGTGGGAGCGCACTGTCGCCCGGCTGTGGGCGGAGGCACTGCGGCTGCCTGTCATCGCCCGGGACAGCGACTTCTTCGAGCTTGGCGGCCACTCGCTGGCAGCGGTGCGGATCGTCACCAGGCTCAGGGAGACGAGCCACCCCGAGCTGCGCGCCACTGACCTGTTCGAGCACCACACCGTGCGCCGCTTCGCCGAGCTGCTCGAAGCCGCGGCGCTGCCCGAACCGGCGGCGCAGGCCCGGCCCGGCAGCCCTCCGCTGGAGCCAGCCGAGCGGACGGGTCCCGGCTACGCCTACCGGCCCTCGCACGCGCAGCGCAGGCTGTGGTTCATCAGCCGCTTCATCGCGGACGACACGTCGTATCACGCCCCGCTGGCCCTGCGGACCGGGCAGCACCTGGAATGGGACGCGTTCCAGGCCGCCTGGTCGCGGCTCGCCGGCCGGCACGAGGCGCTGCGCACCACGTTCGCCGCGCCCGGCGGGGTGCTCGAGGCGCGGGTCAGCCCGGCATCGCGGCTGGAACTGCGGCTGGCCGACTTGCGGGAGCACGCGGACGTGGCGGCGCGCCTGGCCGATGAGGCCGGCGCGGACCTGGCCAAGCCCTTCGATCTGGAGAACGGCCCGACCGGCCGGGTGATGCTGGCCCTGCTGCCCGGCGGCGCGAGCGAGGTGCACGTGACGCTGCACCACATCGTCACCGACCTGTGGAGTACCGCGATCCTGCTGCGGGACCTGATCGCGGAACTCGGGACCAGCCCGCCGGACAGGGCCTCGCCAGGGAACGCGCCCCCGGCGCGGCAGTTCCAGTATTCCGACTACGCCGCCTGGGAGCAGCGCCAGGCCGGCTCCCCGGCCTGGGCTGAGCACGAGCGCTACCTGCTCAGCCAGCTGACCCCGCCACCCGCTCCGCTCGAGCTGCCGGCCGACTTCCCCCGCCCTGAAGTCCAGAGCTACGCGGGCGACGAGTTCGACCTCGAGCTCGGCCCGGGCACGGGCTCGCGGACACGCGAATTCGCCGCCGCGCGCGGGCTCACGCCATTCATGGTCCTGATGGCCGCCTACCTCATCACCCTTCGCCGGCTGACCGGCGCGGATGACCTGACCGTGGGCATGCCCATCGCCGGGCGCGAGCAGGCGCAGTTCCAGAACGTCGTCGGCTTCTTCGTGGCCACCGCCTTCGTCCGGGTGGACATGAGCGCGGCGCGCACGCCGGCGCAACTGCTCGAGGAGGTCAGGCGGCAGTGCCACCAGGCCTACCGCTGCCAGGACTACCCCTTCGACCTGCTGATCTCGCGGGCGAGCCTGGAGCGGCCGGTCGACCGGACCCCGGTCTTCTCCACCATGGCGGCCTATCAGGACCTGCCGCCGCTGCCCGAGTGGGCGGCGCGCGGGCCCGGCGCCTGGCAGCTGATGCCGCTGCCCGCCACGACCAGCAAGTTCGACCTCGATCTCACCTTCTGGCCGGAGGACGGGGAGCTCAAGTGCTCGGTGACCTATAGCACGGCACTGTTCCGCAGGCAGACCGCGACGGCCTTCGCCGCCCTGTTCGGGCAGTGCCTCAACCGACTGCTGGAGGCCGGGTGACCGGGAACGAGATCGACGACTGGGATCTGCTGTCCACGACAGACAAGATCGCGCTCGACCAGCTGAACGACACGCGCCGGGACTTCGCGCCCGGCACCGTGCTCGACCTGGTCGGCGCGGTCGCGGCGGCCGGCCCGGAGTCGGTCGCGGTCAGCCTCGACGAGCACCGGCTGACCTACCGGCAGCTCATGGCGGCCGCGCATGACGTAGCCGGGCAGCTCAGGGCACGCGGCGTCGCCTATGGCGACGTGTGCGCGATCTTCGTGACGCGGCGCATCGAGCTGTATCCGGTGCTGCTCGGCATCATGCTCGCGGGAGGGATCGTCGCACCGCTCGACCTGACCGCGCCGTCCGGCCGGCTGGGCCGGTGCCTGGAGCTGGCGAACGCGAAAGTGCTCATCTGCGACCCCGAGCTGCGCGAGAGCGCGCCCAGGCTTGACGGCGCGGTGCTGGACGCTGCGGAATTGCTCGCGCGCGGCCCAGCGAGCAGGCCGGCGGATGAAATATCGCCGGCTGGCGGCCGATCGGCCGGAGCGTACCTGGTCTTCACGTCAGGAACCACCGGCGTGCCCAAGCCGGTGCTCGTGGGGCACCGGGCGCTGGCGAACCTCGTGTCAGGCCTGTGCGACGTGGTACGCCCGGGCGGGGACAGCCGGCTGACGCAGAGCGCCCCGATCCACTTTGACGCCGCCTGGCAGCAGATCTTCTGCGCCTGGACCACCGGAGCGACCCTGCTGCCCGTGCCCGACGCCGTGCGCGTGGACGGCACCAGCATGGCGCGCTGGCTGGCACGCGAGCGGATCACCCACTACGACAGCGTGCCCTCGCTCTGGTATCCCGTCGTGCGGGCCCTGACGGGCGATCCCGGCCTCGCCCGCCCGGAACCGGAGGTGCTGCTGCTGGCAGGCGAGGAACTGCGTCCCGAGCCGGTCGCCCAGTGGCTGCGGGAGGTGCACCCGCGGACCAGGATCTACAACCTCTACGGGCCGACCGAGGCGACCATCGACGTCACCTACCACCTGTGCGAGCCGCCCTGGGACGCCAGGGGCCTGCCGATCGGCAGGCCCCTGCCCAACGTCCGGTGCTACGTGCTCAACAAGGCGCTTACCCCGTGCCCGGTCGGGGCTGGCGGCCAGCTTTACCTCGGGGGCGCGGCCCTGGCGGCTGGCTACCTGGGACACAGCCGGGCCACGGCGATGTCATTCCGCCCCGACCCGTTCGCGCCGGAGCCGGGAGCGCGGATGTACGCCACCGGGGACCGCGTGCGACTGCTGCCGTCGGGCGAACTGCTGTACGAGGGCCGGCTGGACGCCATGGTCAAGGTCCGCGGGGTGCGCGTGGACCTGGGTGACGTGGAAACCGCGCTGCGCGCGGTCACGGGCGTGGCGGACGCCGTCGTGGTCCACGACCAGACCAGGGACCGGCTCGTCGCCTTCCTCCAGCCCGCGTCGGGCGACGGCCCGGGCGACCAGTCCGTATTCGAGGTGCTTGCCGATCATCTGCCGCCTGCCTACCTGCCGTCCGTGCTCGTCCGGCTCGACCGGATGCCGCTGACCGTCGCCGGGAAGCTGGACCGGACCCTGCTCGCCCGGCGCGCCCTGAGCGCGGAGCCGGCCGGGCACGCGACGGGCGCGGCGGGGACGGCGGTCACGCCCGCTGAGCGCACGCTCGCCGAGATCTGGGCGGAACTGCTGGCCGTGCCCGGCGTGGGCCCCGACGACAACTTCTTCGCGCTCGGCGGGGACTCGATCAAGAGCATCGTGCTGCGCGACCGCGCCGCCGCGCAGGGCATCCGCCTGGACGTGCTCGACGTGTTCAGATGCCCGACGGTGCGCCAGATGGCGGAACTGGCCGACGCCAGGGCGGCGCGGCCGCCGGAGGCGGCGCGGACTGATCTGGGCGGCGCCGCAGGACTGGGACTGCTGCCCGGGCAGGAAGCTTTCTACTGGGAAGCCGTGAGCGAACCGGACCAGACCCCGCTGACCGTGCAGGAGTCCTACCGGCTGGCCGGGCCCGTCGACCAGGCTCGTTTCGAGGACGCGATCAACATCCTGATCGAGCGGCATCCGGCGCTGCGGGCCGTGCTGGTGCTCGACGGCGGCACGCCCGTCCATCGGTTCGAGGACAGGCCCCGGCTTGCCGTGCCGGTCCTGCCCGCCGGCTCCTCAGCCGAGGTCACCCTGGCTGACCTGCGCGCCCGCCGCCGGCGCGAGCTGCCCGTCGACCGGTGGCCGCTGTTCGACCTGACCCTGGTCGAGCTCGGCGAGGAACGGCATGAGCTGATCTGGACCATGCATCACGTGCTGAGCGACGGCTGGTCGCACGCCTTGCTGCGCGAGGAACTGTTCGCGCTCTACACCGAGATCGGCCGCGGTTTCTTCGTGCCGTTGCCCGCGGGCGACGAAGATCCCTACCAGCGGCTGCTCGCCGAGGCGGCGGCACGCGGCCCGGCTGCCGACGATCCGTTCTGGGCCGATTACCTGCGGGAGCTGCGCCCGACCCGGCTTCCGCGCGACGGCAAGGAGGGCCAGGGGGCCAGGCGCCGCACCGTCGCTGTCAGGCTTGACGGGCCGCTGCGGGAGGCGGTCGCAGAGCATGCGAAGCGCACCGGGACCTCGGAGAACCGCGTCGTGCTCGCCGCCTTGCTCGGAGCGCTGCAGCAGTTCACCGGGTCAGGCGACGTCACGCTTCTCTACGTCACCTCAGGGCGCGGCCGCACGGCCGGCGACACGCGGGTCGTCGGCTGCCTGGTGAACACGGTTCCGCTGCGCGTCGCGGCGGCGCGGCCGCTCGAGCACGACGCGCTGCTGGCGGCCGTGTCCGAAGCGCTCGCCCGGGTCGGCCCGCACGAGGACGCCTCGCTCGGCCGGATCCTGCGCGGCACCGGGCTCGGGTCCGTGCAAGCGCTGTCTGACGTGACCTTCCTCTTCCAGAACTATCCGCAGAACTCGGACCTCTCCGAGCTCGGCGCCGCGGCGGGCGCCGGATTCTCCATCGAGGCCTACGAAGGCTTCGAGGAAGGCCGGGGGCCGCTCACCGTGATCTGCTACCCGGAAGGCCAGGACCTGATGATCGACCTCGACTACACGCCCGAGGCGCTCTCGCCCGGATCCGCGGCCGCCCTGGGCGATCTCATGCTCGACCGGATCGCAGCCCTCTAGATGGCCGGCTTCATCCCTGACCTGTCGGCCGCGCGGCTGCCGCCCAGCGCGCGCTCCGCCTGGGAATCGCTCAATGGCGCCCGGGAGCCTGGTGACGGCGTCCCGCCGTACCTGGCGTTCCAGGAGCGCTTCGCTGCCAGCGTGCGCGACTATCCCGGGCGTCCCGCCGTCGCCGACGAGAGCGGCATGCTGACCTACGCCCAGCTTGACCGGATCTCCGGCTGCCTGGCGGCCCGGCTGCGGCCCGCGGCGCGCGGCCGGGCGCCATGATCGGCGTGGCTGACTGCCGGGACCGGGAGACGGCCGCGGCGGTGCTGGCGGTGATGAAGGCCGGCGCCGTGCTCGTCCCGCTCAACCCCGGCGACCCGCCGGAGCGGATCGCCGTCGTCGCGGCGGACTGCGGGCTGGCGGCCGTGGTGACGTCGCCGGCGCACGCCGGCGGCGGCCAGTGGTGCCCGCCCGGCCTGCCCGTGGTCCGGGTGCGGCTCGATGAGCTGATGCCCGGCGCGGCGGCGGGAGAGCCTGCTGCGCTGAGCGCCGCCGCCGACCTCGCCTACGTGATCTACACCTCGGGGAGCACAGGCAAGCCCAAGGGCGTGCTGATACGGCACGAGAGCCTGTCCAATCTCGTGGACTGGATGATCGGAAGCTACAAGCCCGGTCCCGGGGACGTCGTCGCGGTGATGTCACCGCTCTATTTCGATCCGGCCGCGCAGCAGATCTTCCCCGCCTGGGCCGCTGGGGCCTGCCTCGTCCCGGTGCCGCTCGAGCTGATGCTCGAGCCGCTCGAGCTCGTCGGGTGGCTCGCCCGCCGCCGGGTCACCCACCTCGACCTGGTCACCGCGCACTGGGCCGGGATCATCAGCGCGGCAGAGCAGGCCGCACAGGGGCTGGTGGCGCTGCCCAGCCTGCGATGGCTGCTCGTCGGCGGCGAGAGCATGCACTACGAGCAGGCCGTCCGCTGGCACGCCGCGCTGCCGGGCCCGGCCGTCATCGTCAACGTGTACGGGCCTACCGAGGCCACGGTCAACGCGAGTGAGTACCTGGTCGACGACGGCGAGACCACCGGGCGCGTGCCGATCGGCGTCCCCCTCCCTGGCTACCGGCTCTACGTGGTCGACAGCGATGGCCGGCTCTGCCCGCCCTACGCGGTCGGCGAGCTTCTGATCGGCGGCGTCGGCGTGGCCGGCGGATATACCGATCCCGACCGCACGGAGGCGGCTTTCCCTCCTGACCCCGCGTCTCGCCGGCCCGGCGCGCGGCTGTACCGCACAGGCGACGCGGCCAGGCTTGCCCGCGGCCCGCGCGGCAGCTGGGTGATCGAATTCCTCGGCCGGCAGGACGGCCAGGTGAAGGTCGGCGGAAACCGGATCGAGCTTGAGGAGATCGAGGCCGTGCTGCAGCGCAGCCCGGAAGTCTCGCACGCGGCCGTGGTGACCGTCGGCGGCGGGTCAGCGCGACGCCTGCTGTGCCTGTACGTAACGCGGGAGGATGACGATGCCAGTCTCGAGGCGCGCCTGCGGGAGCGGCTCGCCTCGGCCTTGCCCGCGTACATGGTGCCGCACGTGTTCAGGCGCGTGCCCAGCCTCGCCTACAAGATCTCCGGCAAGCTCGACCGCGAAGGGCTCGCTGAGCGTTACGCGCCCCGGCAGGCAGACGGCACCGGTCACCGGGAACCAGGAGCGCCAGCGGCGGCGGTGGCCGATGCGTGGGGACGTGCCTTCGGGTGCGGCGGATTCGCCGCCGATGACGACTACTTCGCCCTCGGCGGCACGTCCTTGATGGCACTTGAGGTGGTGGCGGCCCTGCGGCGCACCTGCGGGGTCGCCCTGCGCGTCACCGACCTCTACCGCCACCCGACGTTCGGTGCGCTGTGCGCGCTCATCGGGGAGCGTGCCGGCGCCCGGCTCCCGTCGGAAGCGAGGGCCGGAACGGCGGGAACAGCCGGGCTGGCCAGGCCGTACCGGGTGGCCCACCTCGGCGAGGCGATCCGCCTGCTGTCTCTGCCGCTCGCGGAACCTGACGGCGGCTACGTTCTGCCCTCGTCCTCGATCTGCAGCGGCGATCCCCTGAAGGAGAGGCAGGAGGGCTTCATCACCATCCACCTCAGAGTCGAGAATCACGATCCCGAGGCGGTGTGCGCGGCCGTCGGCGACATCATCGCGGCCCACCCCCTGCTGCGCAGCACGGCTGATTTCTCGCTCGACCCGCCCGCCTACAGGGTTCATTCGCCGGGAGCACCGCCCATAGCGGTGATCGACTCCGCGGCGGCGGATGCCCCGGCGGCCCGCGCCGCGCTGCACGAAGCGGCCGTACGGCCCTGGTCCCCCGCCGCGCAGTCCCCCGTGCGCGCCGCCGTCCAGGTCGTGGCCGGCCGCGTTCACCTGCTGCTCTGGATCAGCCACGCCGTGTGCGACGGGGAATCCCAGTCAATCCTGATAGGCGACCTCGAGACTGCGCTGCGAGCCCGTGCCCGTGGCTCGCAGGCCCTGCTGGCGGACGGGAGCGCCGGATATGCCCGCTATCTGGGGTCGCTGGCGGAACTCGCCCGCTCCGGAGAACCGCCGGGGTTCGCCGAAACCTTCACGAGGGAAAGCACGCGGGCAGCCGCACGGCTCCGCGATCGCCTGGCAGCCAGCGAGCCGCACCTGTCTCAGCGCACGATCACCGCGTGGCATCGGCCCACCGAGGCCATGTCCGCCGTCCTCACCGCGTTCGCCGGTGTCCTCTCCCTCGGGCAACTGCCCGTACTGACCGAGTTCCACGGCCGGTCCGCCGACGGCATGGCAGTGATCGGCGGGCTCGCGACCCGCGTCCCAGCGCTGGTCAGCACGGCGGACGGCCCGCTCGCGGCCGAGGAATCGCTGCGCCGAGAACTTTCCGCCCTCG
This sequence comes from uncultured Actinomycetota bacterium, assembly GCA_963720575.1. Lineage (GTDB taxonomy): Bacteria > Actinomycetota > Actinomycetes > Streptosporangiales > Streptosporangiaceae > Chersky-822. Next base: position 4,703,177 of record CAVRGA010000001.1, on the reverse strand, counting down.
GCCGCCGCCACGCGGACCAGGTCAGGTCAGGCCGGGGCGCTCCGCCGCTGGCATTCCTGCGGATCAGCCTCTTCGAGGAGCTCGCCGTCACTACCGGCACCGAGCTCACGCTTCTTGACCCGCCCGGCGACACCGCCGTCTACGGCGAGCACGTGGACGTGACAGTAGCCTGGCGGCCAGATGGCGCAGTGGTAGCAATGTCTGGCCCCTACGACCTGAGTCCCATCTGGGCGGCCCTGCCCGCCGGCACGGAGGCCGCGGCTTCAGGCGCGCCTGTTTCCTCAGGTAGTCAGACGTGTGCATAGTGCGGCGAGTTCGGTGCCGGACAGGCCGTTCCGGAGGAGAAAGCCCGGCATCGTCAGGGACGTGATCGTTGAGGTCAGGGATGCTTCGATGGTGGTGCCGCATTTGGCGAGCAACGCGGTCACCGCAGTGAGCTGGTCGCGAGCACCCAGTTCGTCGTACCGCTGCTTCATCCGGTCGTAGCTCAGCAGGTAGTCCGCGACGATCTCGCCCGGCGTCGCCCCGGCCAGCGTGAGCAGCACCAGGGCCAGCAGCCCGGTCCGGTCCTTGCCGCCGGCGCAGTGGAAGACCACGCATCCGGGCGCGGCGCGGGCGATTGCCCGCACGGCGGTGATCACCAGCTGCGGCTGCTCAGCGAGCATCGCGGGGAAGTAGAGCGGTGAGGCCAGGTTGTCGATGCTTTTCCAGTGCTCGTAGAACGGAGTGCCGACCGGGTCCAGCGGCACGTGCACGGTGGTGATCCCCGTCGGCCTCGGCGCGCGGTCAGGCTCGCGCTCGCCGATATCGCGCAGGTCGACGACAGTGCGGACGCCGTGCGCCCAGGCGGCGGCCCACCCGGCCTCGGTCAGCCGCCTCGGCGCCTCCATGCGGACCACCGCACCTGGCCTGATCTGCCCGAGCCCGCCCAGGTCACGAGCATTGACACAGCCGTCCCACGAAAGCTCCCTGGTGTTCAGCCGCCACCGGTCCGTTGGTGTCAAGGACATCAGCCTCCTGGGTGACGTGAGCGGGGGACGGGTGTGCGAGCGGCGGCTAAGCGCGGGCGACCGATCCCGGCGGTGCGCTGCCTGGTGACCGTGACCTCCGCAGCGACAGGCCTCAGGCCAGAGGCTACCCGGCCAGAGCCCGATCCCGTGAGCCGGTGGACGTCCAGCGCCATGCCCGACGGGAGTGCCCCAGCCGGTTAGCCAATATCCCGCCGCTCAGGCGGCGCTTGCTGGTGGCGGGCTGTGGCTGTGGTAGACGCGGCTGCCGTCGGGGCTGCGCATGGTGGTGGTGCCGTCGGGATTGAGGGTGATCGTCCAATTCCACTGGTGCACCGCAATTAGGTGATGGAATGTGCACAAAAGCAGCATATTGGTCAGTTTGGTGGCGCCGCCCAGGCGGCGGGGGATGATGTGGTGCACCTGACATCCGGCGGGCGGCTGGAGGCAGCCGGGGGCGGCGCAGTGCCGGTCCCGGGTGATCACGGCGCGGCGCAGGTGCGGCGGGATGGTGTCCGTCGCCTTCCCCACGTCCAGGGGCAGGCTCACTGATCCGGCCGGCCGGGCGAGCCTGCCGGTGCGCAGGTACGACGCGAGGCCATGCGGCCCGGACAGCAGCGCGACCGCGTTGGCCGCGATGAGGTCGCGGACCTGGCGGCGCACCTGCTCCCGGCCCTGCGCCCCGGACCCCGCCCCGCACGACGGGCAGCCGCCGGTCCCCGGGGTGCCGCTTCCCGGGGCGGCGTTTCCCGGGGCAGCGCCGCCCGGCCCGGCGAAGGGGCGGGTCAGCAGGCTGGCGAGCCGGTCAAGCAGGTCGTGGTCGATGTGACCGGTGACCACCGGGATGATGGTGGCGTCGCATTCGTCTCCGGGCATGGCGGCCGCACCGGGCAGCGCCGCGGCCGGGGCGGCGGTGCCGTCCGGGGTGAGCCGGGGCCGCAGCCGGTCCCGCCAGCCGGCGCCCTGCCACCAGCCCCCCGGCCCGCCCGCCGCGCCGCCGCCCGCCGCGCCGCCGCCTGATGCGCTGCTGCCTGGTGCGCCGCCGCCGGCGCCGCCCGGGCCGGCCTGATCCCTGCCCGGCTGACCGCTGGCCGGCAGGCCGCTGCCCGGCTCGCCGCTGGCGGGCTGGCCGCTGGCGGGCCCGCGGTTGCCACGCTGGCCGGGGTCGCCAGCCAGGCCGGCGTCCGGTCCGGTCCCGCTGGCCGGGTCGCCGGAGCGGGCGAGCAGGTCATCCAGGCTGATGTGGAGCTGGATCTGGGTGGGCTGGCCGGCCCGGTCCGGTACCATCCCGGCGGCGATCAGCCTCCTGCAGGCCTCATGCAAAGCGTCGTGATGACGCTGCCGGATCGTGCGGGTGTCCTCGGCCCGGCCCGCTTGCCCAGGGCGTCCAGGACCGCCTGGATCGCCTCGGCGCAGCCCTGGGTCAGGTCGCCGTCCAGGCGGCCGGCGCCGCCCAGGGTGGCCTGGAGGCGGACCCGCCGGTCCTCGAACCCGGGCTTGCCGTCCCCGGCGTCCGGGCACAGGCGCCGGCGCATCTGAGCGGCCAGCGCGGCCAGGTCACCCAGGTCCGCGCCGCCCGCTGCGGCCGCCAGCAAGATCTTGTCCGCGTCCTCCCGCGCGGACGCCGGCAGCAGATCCGTCCAGTCACAGACCTGCCGCGCCCACGACGGCGAGACGCCCCCGGCCGCCAGCGCGTCCCGCACCGCCGCATGCCCGTCCAGGCGGCGCATCCACCCCACGGCGGCCGACGCGGCCGGGCCGGTGACCCGGGTCTGCCAGCGCAGCCACGCCCGCGCGGTCCCCTGGCCGTCGCCGGTGAAACCGCGGTTCGCGTCGAACGCCGACAGCACCGCCGACCTGGCCGCGACATGCACCGACGCCGCCCGCTCCAGCGCCCGCAGGCACTCCGCCTGCACCACCGCCGGCACCGACCCCAGATCCGCCGACGCCAGCCAGCCCAGCCCGGCCAGCACCATCTCCGCCGCCTCACCCGCCGACCCCGGCCCGGCCGGGGCCGCCGGCCCGGCCGGGCGCGACGCTCCGAAGGGCAGGGCCGGCACGGCGGTGGATTCATCGCGATCGCACAATCGGCTGCACCTCCGATCAAGGGCTCGTTGGGGCTGGGGACTTGAGGGGCTGAGGGGCTGGGGGGCTGGGGGGCTGGGGGCTGGGCGGCCAGGGGCCGACGCCGGAGGCCGGAGGCTGGGGCCGGCGGCAGGGCCGGCTGGGCGGTGCGGGCTATGGCAAGACAGGCGGAATGGGGCAGGGATACGGATACAGACACGGATAACAGGAACTGCCCTGAGCGGAAAATCGGCAATCCATCTCGCCGCAGCACGATCAGCCCGCCATTGCACGGGACCGGCGCGGCATCAGATCACACGCCACAAAACACGACCGGAGGGCCATTCAGCCAGGAAACGTCTCCCGGAACCGGGAGTCCATCGAACTCGAAACTCTTAGCTACTTACGTCCTGGAGATGCCAACTCTCTACCAACTACTCACACCTTAACACCCCCCACCGACAATCTCCCCGCACCGCGCCCGCTCGCGCCGAACTCAAGTAGATCGGCCTCGATTGGCGGTGCAGCCCTTCCGGCGGCGCGCTCAGCCGTGGCGTCCAGTTGAGGGCCGCCGCCGCCATCGGATGGGCGCTATGTAAGTATTTATCCGGATTACTGCCTTGGCTTAGAGACCGGGCTGAGCACCTCGGGCGCGGCGGCGGTGGCTAGGCGGGCGAGGTCTCCAATTCGGAGTTCTCGGGGCTGGGCGGCCTGCTGAGGTCGCGCAGCGACCTGCTCACGGCAAGCAGGATGAAAACAAGCGTGTAGGCAACGGCGCAGCACAGCACGGTCGTCGTCGTGCCGAAACGCTGGACGAGCACGCCGCCGGCGAGCAGCCCGAGCGGCTCGCCCGTGATGGAGATCGAGCCGACCGTGCCGAAGACGGTGCCCAGCATCCTGGCAGGCACGCGCTCCTGGATCACTGTGTCGGCGATCGGGTTGTAGACGCTGCTGAGCAAGCCGCGAAGGGCGAAGATGACCAGGATCGCGAGCACCGGGGGCTCGAAAGCGAGCAGCCAGTACTGCGCTCCGAACGCCGCGAACCCGACGAGGAAACCGAGGCGCCGCGGGATCTTCGCGCTCCATTTGCTATACGCGAGCGCGCCGGCCGTCATGCCGATGCCGCCCGCCGCGACCACGCCGCCGAGGGAGAGACCGCCGCCCGGCCTGCCCGCCAGGTACGCCACCATGATGACGGTGAACAGCGGGGCGCCGATGAAGTTGGTGGCGACGTTCGACAAGGCGATGGCGCGCACGGCTGTCGGCTTGCGGATGTAGGAGATGCCCGCGCGGAAGTCGATTTTCGACACCGCGTCCTCGTCCAGGTGCGCGTCGCGGCCCAGTCCGCGCGGCACGAAGGCCAGCACGAGCAGCAGCGAGGCGAAATAGGTGGCCGCGTCGACCGCCAGGGCGGTGCCCACACTGGTGAGCCCGAGCAGCAGGCCAGCGATGACGGGGCCGGCGACCTCAGCGGCACTGCCCGCGGCATAGATCAGGCCGTTGGCGCGCTCCAGTTCCGCTCCCGCCATTTTCGCGACGCTCGGCACCATGGCGAAACGAGCGGCGGTGCCCGGGGAGTCGAGCAGGGCGCTGAGAAACACCAGCACGATCAGCAGCGGGAAGTACAGGTGCCCCAGGTGGCCGAGCAGCGGGATAAGCAAGATCATCAGGCCGCTGAGCGCGTCCGAGGCCATCGAGACGTACTTGCGCTCGAACCGGTCAGCGAACGGTCCGCCGAAGAAACCGCCGATGACGTAGGCCGCGATGCCAGCGGCCGCCGCGATCCCGGTACTTGCCGCGCTGCCGGTCGTCTGGTGCACATACCAGGGCACGGCGAGCAAGGCGATCCCGTTCCCGGACTGCGAGATCACGTTCGCGGTCAGCAGGGCTGCCATGGGCAGGCGGCGACGTGGGTGCCGCATGGACGGGTTCCTGAGGTCCTGTCCAGGTGCGGGCTGGTCGTTCAAGGGTCCCTCAGCTCGCTCTTTCTGCCAGTGTCGCCGGCATCGCCGGCTCGCGCGAGGACAGGCCAGGGAACCTCAGGCCAACCCACTCGTCGTCGTAGACGGTCTCGAGATAGTGCTCGCCCAGGTCCGGCGAGATGACCACGACCCGGCTGCCGGTCTGGAAGGTCGCCGCGAGCCGCGCGACCGCCGCGAGCACCGTCCCCGTCGATCCGCCCACCAATATCCCGTACTCGCGTGCCACCCGGCGGCACATCGCGATCGTGTCGGGCTCGGTGACCACCGCCTTCTCCAGCGCCGGATCGTCGAGGAACAGCTCGGGCACCCTGCTCACTCCCAGCCCGGGGATCGTCCGCGGCCCCGGCAGGCCGCCGAACAGCACGGACCCGAGCGCGTCGACCGCGATGACGCGCACCGCCGGACAGCGCGTCCTGAAATACTGAAGGCAGCCCATCAGCGTGCCCGTGGTGCCAGCGCCGACGGCGAGGACGTCGATCGACCCGAGTTCCGCGTGGATGGCCGCGGCCGTGCGGTCGCGGTGCACCGCCACATTGGCCGGATTGGCGTACTGATTGGGCCAGGCGAGCAGGGGATCTCCGGCCAGCTGCTTGGCGATGTAGTCAAGCCTCGTCTGCAGGTAGCCGCCAGCGGCATCGCGCTCCGTGACGGTGATCACCCGTGCGCCCAGGGCACGCATCGCCAGCACGGCCGAGCGGCTGGCGTTCGGATCGGTCACCACGGTCAGCTCGTAACCCCGGCTCGCGCAGATCACGGCCAGGGCGATGCCAAGGTTGCCCGAGGACGACTCGATCACCCGCCCGCCGGCGGCCAGCAGCCCCCGCTGCTCCAGGTCGTCAAGCAGGGCCAGGGCTGTTTTCAGCTTGATCGAGCCGGCCGGATTGAGCCCTTCAAGCTTGAGCAGCACCTCGACCCCCGGAATTAACCCGGATAGCTCAAGGAACACGTCGTCGCGGACCACGTCGTAGACCTTGCGATATATCACGCGATTCACCTTACCGGGATCGTCAGCTCATTAATTGAACGTGAATAGGACCCGCCAAGAGCGCGCCTTGCGTCCCAGATATCGTGCGCGAATTATTTCACTGTTATCGGTTTTAATCACTTGCCCGCCTGGCGTCTCATGCGCACAGGTAACACCGCGTTCTGCGGACCCCGATGAATGGGCCATTGCGCTTCGTGACCCTTAATGTAAGCGATCGCCCCCAAATTTTAAATTATGCTACACACCATAAGACATCGAGTCAACAAGTGCCCGCCGGGCCAGACGCAAGCGACACGCGCAGCTGGTCGAGCAACTCCAGGCCTTCGAGCACGGCGCTGGTCCCGACGCCGAAGTCGATGAGGCAGGCGAGTTCGTCTACGCCGAGGGCGCGCAGCCAGGCCGTTTCCAGCGCCATATCGACCGTGCCAAGCAAGCCGTCATTGAAGTAACGATCGAACGAGCGGCTCACGATGAAGTCGATGTCCGAGGCAGACAACTGCGACGGATCCACCCGCCGGCTTCCGTCCACGGACGAGCCGAGCAGCAAATTCAGCGAGCTGCGCAGGTACCTGGACAGCGGCATTCTGACGGCCTCGCGCGCCTCGTCCTCGCTCGGTGCCAGGTACGCGTGGACCATCAGCACTACATGCCCCCGCCAGCCTGGCCCGCGGCCGCTCTCGGCGGCGGCGGCGCGGTATTCGCCGATCTTCTCGCCGAGTTCTCCTGGCTCCTGGCCGAGAAGATGGGTGAGCAATCCCGCGCCCGCGCGTCCGGCCGCGCGGAACGTTTCCGTACCGCCAGCGCTGGTGATCCACACGGGCAGTTCCGGCTGCACCGGCGGCGGGAAGATCCGCACCTCGCGGGTCTCCCCCACGCCATCAACGGCCTCGATGCCCTCGCCGCGCCACAGCCTGCGCACCAAGTCGCAGTACTCAATGGTCAGCTCGCGGCGTCGCTGGTAGTTCTCCGGGCGCAACACGAAGTCCGTCGCGTGCCAGCCCGAGGCGAAGGACATGCCGACCCGGCCCTGCGAGATGTTGTCCACGACGGACCATTCCTCCGCGATCCGGATCGGGTGGTGCAGCGGCGCCACCACGCTGCCCGCCCTGATTCCGATCCGCTGGGTCACCGCGGCCAGGGCCGCGCCAGCGACCGCAGGGTTGGGATACAGGCCGCCGAACGGATGAAAGTGCCGCTCTGGCGTCCACACGGCGGTGAACCCCCGCTCGTCGGCGAATCTCGCCCCGTCGAGCAGCAGGCGGTACCGGCCAGAGTCGGACTCCAGGCTGTCGTCGGCGAAGTAGAACAGGCTGAGATCCATGCCGCCTCGTTCCCGGTGTTCTGGTGACCGCCGCACCGGTGCCCGGTCACCTCGGAGGTCTGCGTCGTGGCGCCGATCAAGATATAGCACTGTCGTACCTTTACGTCGAAGGCGCCTTTTTACGGGATACGACGAGGGAGCGCGATGGGCGGTCCGCGATCACTGCCGTGCACTCCGGCGCAGGTCGGGATGTGGCTCTCGGAGCAGGCGAGCCCGAGGCCAGGGGGAAATGTCATCGAGTTGCTGTTCAGGATCGAGGGCGCACTTGACGCGGGACGGCTTGCCGCGGCCATCAGCGCCGTCCGGCGGCGTCACCCGGCCCTGTGCGCGACCATCGAACTCGGCCCGTCGGGGCTGACCCAGCACTTCCGCCCGGCCCGGCCCGGCCCGCCGGTGGAGTCGGTGGACGGCCGCCGCGAGTTGCGCTGGACCCCGGTGCCACTCGAGGCGGGCCCGCTCTTCCAGGCGAAGCTGTGCGACGAGGGCGATGGCGGTCACCTGCTCTGGCTCGGCGTCCATCACCTCGTCTGCGACGCTGAATCGATCGCGCTGCTGCTCGGCGAGATCAGCGCGGCGTACTCGGAGTCGCCCTTCGCCGTCGGCGCCGAAGCGTGCCAGGCCGCCTACTTCGAGTTCTGCCGTGCGCAGTCGCGGTCCGCACGGGAAGGCCGGGACAGCGGACGGGCCGAGGCCGCCGCGGCGGAATTGGCCGCCGCCGTGCCACTAGTGTTCTGCCCGCCGGAGCCGGACGCGGCTGATGCGGCGGAGATGCGGCTCGGCGAGTATTCGGTGCCCATATCCGCGACGGCATTGCTCGCCGCGGCCAGGAAGCTGAGGCTGACCACTTTCATGCTGCTGGCCGCGGCCTGGGGCGTGACCTTCAGCGTGCACGCGGACGTGCCGGAATTCGCGGTCGCCATCTCGGTGAACCTCCGCGATCCCGCCTCGGCCCCGGCTGTCGGCCTGCTGCTCAACACCGTTCCGATCGCGTTCAGGGTCGAGCCCGGTCAGACTGTGCGGCGTTACCTGGCCGATGCGCGCCGGGGGGTACTCGCCGCGCTCGCACGCGGCGACTTGCCGCTGACCGAGGTCGACCGGGCCATGCCCGAGAGCGGCAGGCGGATCTCCGCGCTGTGCGAGGTCATGGTCGGCCTTGAGGTACCGGGCCTGTCGCTGCGACTGCCCGGCCTGACCGTCCGCAAGCTGCGCCCGCTGCGGGATTCCGTGGGCTTCGCGCTCGACCTGACCGCCGCCCCCCAGGCGGAGGCGCTGAGGATCGAGGCGACCTATGTGCTCGGCCGGCTTCGGTCGGCGGACGTGGGCGCTCTCGTGCGGACGTTCTCGACGGTGCTCGTGCACCTGGTCGACGGCGATCCTGAGCTTCCGGTCGGCGAGTTGCCGCCGCGGCCGCCGCTCTTGTATCCGGCTGGCGCGGCGGACCGGGGCGGCGCGGCGGACCGGGGCGGCATGGCTTATCCGGGTGACGCGGCTGGCCAGTGCGCGCTGATCGCGGCGATCGGGCACGCGCTGGGGCAGGCGGCGTCACCCGGGCAGGCCCCGGCACCCGGGCACGCGCTCGGGCCCGTCGGGACGCTGCTGCCGGCCGGCGACCTGCTCGGCGCGGCGGTGGGAGCGGTCTGGCTGGCGGGGCGGACCTGCGCTGCGCTCAGCCCCTACGACGACCCGGTCCGGCTGGCGTGGCTCACCGACCTGCTCGGTCTCGGCACCCTGCTGACCACGACAGCGGCGGCACCGCTGGCCGAAGGCTTCACCGGCCGCGTGATCCGCCTCGACGAACTCGGCCCGCCGGCCAGTTCATCGACAACGCGCGACCCGCTGCTCGACGCGGCGGTTGGGCTCCTGCGCTCAGGTCCCGGCGGCGAGGCGGGCCTCGTTGTCGCGGCTGCCGGGGCCGACGAGGACGTACCCGTGCTGTTCGACGCGGCGGCCTGCCGCGAGCTCGCCGCACGCTGCGATCCGGCCGGCGGCACGACGCCGCCGGAAGAGGTCGAGCTCATGTTTCATCCTTCCTTCGCGCATCTGGCCGCGATCGCGTCCTTCGTGGGCCGTGTTCCAGCCGCCGCCCTCCGGCCGGGCCGCGCCGACACCGAGGACTGGGTGCCGGCCGGGACGCACACCTGGTACCACCCCGCGACCGGGCGAGTCGCCGTGCCTGAGGCCGGCGGGATAGTCCGGCACGGACTCGCGGTGCTCGATCGCCGGGGACGGGCCGCCGCCCCGGGCGTCGTCGGAGAGCTTGCCGTTGTCGCAGGTCCCCTGGCCGCTGGCTATCCGGGGCAGCCCGCGCGCACCGCTGGCGCCTTCATCCCCTGCGCCAACGCCGGCTCACCGGGCAGCAGGGCGCTGCGGACCGGCTGCCGAGGCGTGGTCTCGCCCGACGGGACGGCGCGCCTGTTTCACGGCCCGCCGCTCCGGCGATAGCCGCCATCACCGGGTATGGGCGGAGCCGGCACGGCGCCGCCGGGGCAGGGTGAGCATCGTGGCCCTCCCTGTTGCTGTCAGCGGTCCTTTCTGACAGCAACGTGGCCATCCCCTTGCTGTCAGGACGACATCAGGGAGGGCCACGTTGCTGTCAAAACCACTGGCCAACAGCAACAGGGAGGACCACGATGCTGTCAGAGGCGGGCGTGACCAGCAAACCGGGCCGCCGGGCCGGAGAGGCTAGCGGACGTCCAGGCCCGTGACCGCGCGGCCGATGATCATGCGCTGGATCTCGGAGGTGCCCTCGAAGATCGTGAAGATCTTCGCGTCCCTGTGCCAGCGTTCGACCGGGTAGTCCCTGGTGTAGCCGTTGCCGCCCAGGATCTGGATCGCCTGCTCGGTGACCTTCACCGCGGTCTCGCCGGCGAAGAGCTTGCACATGGAGCCCTCAGCCCTGGTGAATTTCCGGCCGTGCCTGGCCATCCACGCCGCCCGCCAGGTCAGGAGCCTGGCCGCGTCTACCGAAGCGTGCATGTCGGCGAGCATGAAGGCGACCGCCTGGTTCTGGCCGATCGGCTTGCCGAACTGCACCCGCTGGGTCGCGTACTCGCTCGCGTACTCGACCGCGGCCCGCGCCACGCCAACCGCCATGGAGGCGACGGTGGGCCTGGACGCCTCGAACGTCTTCATGGCCGACTGCTCGCCTGCCGGTCCCCCCTCGGCCAGCCGCGCCAGCCTGGCGTCGAGCTTGTCCTTGCCGCCGACCAGGCAGCGCCCTGGCACCCGGACGTCATCGAGCACGACCTCGGCGGTGTGCGAGGCGCGGATGCCCAGCTTGCGGAACTTCTGCCCCTGGGACAGGCCCTTGGTGCCGGGCGGGATGATGAAGCTGGCCTGGCCCCGGCTGCCGAGCGCGGGATTGACCGACGCCACCACGACGTGCACGTCGGCGATGCCTCCGTTGGTCGCCCAGGCCTTCGTGCCGTTCAGTACCCACTCGTCGGTGGCCTCCTGGTAGACGGCCCTGGTCTTGATGGCACCCACGTCGCTGCCGGCATTCGGCTCCGACGAGCAGAAGGCGCCCAGCTTGACATCGCCTGGCCCGCCGAACATCTGGGGCAGCCACTCCCCCATCTGCTCAGGCGTCCCGTTGCTGCTGACCGCCACCGCCGCCAGGCAGCTGCCGGTCAGGGCGAGCCCGATGCCGGCGTCACCCCAGTAGATCTCCTCGAACGCCACCGGCGTGCCGAGCCCGGTCGGCTCGAACCACTGCTGAGCGAAGAAATCGATAGAATACAGCCCGATCTTGGAAGCTTCCTCGAGAATGGGCCAGGGAGTCTCCTCGCGCTCATCCCATTCAGCGGCGGCGGGCCTGATCACATTGGCCGAGAATTCGTGAACCCAGTCACGCATCTCGCGGACATCGTCAGACAGTTCTAGACTGAAGGCGCTGCCGGCTTGCACGTCGTCGCTCATCAGGGCTCCCTCTCGCCCGCAAGTCGCCGCGGCCAGGACCGCGCGAAGGTAAGTTACTCAAGAGTAACATGACCGCTTGCCGCCTCGCCAGCCGCAGGAGAGGAGCGCGTGATGCAGGTGGGACGAGCGTGCAGGCGAATGCGGGACGACCGGACGACGTCGCTCTGATGAGCTGGCAAGAATGGGCGGATCAGCTTGCCAGGTCTTGCTCTGCCAGCCGGGACACCAGCTCGGGGGTGAATTCCGTCCATGGCGGAGTCGAGAGCCAGCACCAGCGCCGAGCCCTGCCCCAGAGCACGGCGCGTCCCAGCATCAGCAGCCCGGCAAACCCGATGCACGCGACGCAAAACCCGGTGATCTCCCCGAGGCCTTCCGACAGCCAGTTCGCCGTCCACCAGAATGGCTCGCCATGCGTTCTGGTCGTTGCCACGACGGCCCCGGCCAGCGGCGTGAGGCAAGCGACGGCTATCAAGGCGTACTGCCATCGCCGAAGCGGGCCTGCACGCCACCCCGACAATGTCCGCGCACCCGCGGCGGCGCCAACAGCAGCAACCGGCACCGTCACCAGGCCGACGGCCATGACCACGTAGTAAGCCACCGCCGCGTGCTTGTCGATGCCCGTGCTCAGCGCCGTCCCACACCAGTCAAACCACGCGACACCGAAGAGAGTCGGCCCCAGGCTGGCACGGAAGCGTTCCCAGCGGCCGGCTCGCAGTCGCCGCCGTGCGGCGCGGCCGAGCGCACCCTTAGGCAACGAATGCGAACCCACGGGGTGAATTATGGCATCGCCGAGCCACGATCACATGTTCAGGAGTGACCGTCGAGCATGCGGCGGAGAATCGCGGCCTCTGACGGGCGGACGTTGCGGTCATGCAGCCGGTTCCTGGCCACAAGCATCAGATGGGGCCGCGGGTCATCGCCGACACGGCGCTCGAACTGCCGCACCACGGTGCCGCGTACCACTCCGGCCACGAGCCTGACAGGAGCGGGCAGGTCGTCCACCTCCGAGATCCGCATGATCAGCGATGCCATTGCCACATCCGCGCCGGGCGGTCCGGCCGAGCCGTTCGACCAGTCGATCACCACGGGGCCGGCGCAAGTGCGCATCACGTTGCCCGGATGCAGGTCGAGGTGCATGATCCGGTCACCCGAGCCGAACGGGCGCGGCAGCCACGACGGCGCCTCGATCTCGTGCAGCTGGTCGTGCATCCGGGCGAGCGTCCTGGCGTGAGCGCGGGCGCGCCACGGCCGCTTCGCCAGGTCGGACAGCAGGTCGATGCCGTCAATCCGCGTCATGACCATGTCGGCGCCGTCGACCTCGAAGACCCGCGGCACGGGAAACCCGGCCGACCGCAGGTACTCCATCAGCCGCGCCTCGCGCTCGACATGAGCGGCCAGCCGGGCGTCGCCGGCCAGCCCGGCGCCGACCCGGTACCTGCGCAGCACCTTGCCGCCGCCGAGTTCGTAGACGTCGGCCGCCCGGCCCGCGCCGATCAGCCGGCCGGGCGCCAGAGACTCAGCCATGCGATCATTCCATCATCTTGCGAACTTCCCGGTACAGACGATCTTGCGGGTCACGAGCGAGGAGCCGGATGGACTACAGCGACTACGAGCACCTGCTCTGCGAGCGGCACGACAGCGGAGTGCTGCTGATCACGATGAACAGGCCCGAGGTCTACAACGCGGCCGACGAGGTCATGCACAGCCAGCTGGCGAGGTTGTGGACCGACGTGGCCAGGGACGACGAGACCAGGGTCGCCGTGATCACGGGGGCGGGCAAGGCGTTCTCGGCGGGCGGGGACCTGGCGATGGTGCAGCGCATGGCCGGCAACTACGACCGCGCCACGCGGATGCTCAGCGAGATGAGCGACCTCGTCTACAACATGGCCAACTGCGAGAAGCCGATCATCTCGGCGATCAACGGCGTCGCGGTCGGGGCTGGCCTGGTGATCGCGCTGCTGGCCGACATCAGCATCTGCGCGGCCGACGCCAGGCTGGGCGACGGGCACGTCAAGCTCGGCGCGGCGGCGGGTGATCACGCGGCGATCATCTGGCCGCTGCTGTGCGGGATGGCGAAGGCGCGCTACCACCTGCTGACCGGCGAGATGGTCGATGGTGTCGAGGCTGAGCGGATCGGGCTGGTCAGCAAGGTGCTGCCGCGCGAGGAAGTGCTGCCGGAGGCGATGGCTGTCGCGGCCCGCCTCGCCACCGGGTCCCAGCTGGCGATCAGGCTGACCAAGCGGGCGCTGAACAGCTGGCTGCGCATCGCAGGGCCGATCTTCGACCAGTCGGCGGCCTACGAGATGCTCACGTTCATGGGGCCTGACCTTGCCGAAGGCGCGGCCGCGCTGCGTGAGAAGCGCCCGCCCAGGTTCGCCTGAGCACGACAGAGCCAAGCGGCCCATACGGGAAGCGCAGCTCGAACACCGAGCCCTTGCCGACGGTGCTCCGCACGCCGACCGAGCCGCCATGGGCAGCCATGATCGCCTTCACGATCGCCAGCCCGAGGCCGAAGCCGCCTGCCGCCCGGTTGCGGCCGGCGTCGACCCTGGCGAATCTGGTGAAGATGCGATCGGCGTCATCGGCCGGGATGCCGGGACCTGAGTCGGTCACCGACAGCACAAGCTGGTCGCCCTCGCGCCTGGTGCTCAGCTCGATCGAGTCATCGCAGGTGGTGTGCGCGACGGCGTTCTCGACCAGCGCGTCGATGGCGAGCGTGAGCCGGTCGGCGTCAGCGTGCAACACGGCGGCGTCGAGCGAGCCGACCGACCAGTTCCGCGCCACGTGACCCCACCGCTGCAGCGTGTGCACCAGCAGTTCCTCCGCGTCCACCGGGGCCAGCCGCAGGAAAGCGGGCCCGTCGGCCGCGGCCAGCAGGAGCATCCTGCTGGTCAGCCGCCGCATCCGCATCAGCTCATCGACGGCGACCCGCGCGTCGGCCGCGATCTCCTGATCAGTGGCCGCCCGCTCGATCAGCTCGGCGTGCCCGAGCGCGATCGCGATCGGGGTGCCGAGTTCGTGCGAGGCGTCCTGGAGGAACTGCCGCTGCTGGTCGAGCAGGAGCAGGTTGTGATCGGAAACCCGCTTCATCTCCTCCAGCGCGGCCTGGCGCCGGGCCGAATGCCAGACCATGACCATGAACATCACGGCGAGCAGCGGCACCTCGGCGAGATAGTCGCCATCTTGCTTGCCGCGCAGCACCTGCCAGCCGATCAGGCCGCCGGTCGCGGCAGTCACGGCGAGCACGGTCGCCAGCGCCGATCCCATGCGCCACAGCCGCAGCCCGTAAATCACGGTCAGGCTCAGCCAGATCGTCAGGAACGGAACCGTCTGCCAGGCCGGAATCAGCTGCATGGCGAGCAGATTCAGCAGGACAAAACCAACCCAGGCGACATCCGTCCGGTAGGTACGGATCAGGGATGCCATGTATCTTAGATTGCCATACCTGCCGCCTGGATTTGCCTGATCATGCAGTGTTTTGACAGACAGGCCCGTAAATAGCCCAACTACTCCCGCTCATGTCGTTCAAGGAAGGTATAGATGTCGGCTTCGTCCACTCCGGGGAAGCTGCCGAATGGCAGCGCGGACAAGATGTGCGAGTGGGCGCGCGCCGACGGCCAGGCCATCCCGTCCCAGCGCGCGGCCAGCCGAGCGGGCGGGCGCAGGCAGCACGACGGGTCAGGGCAGGTCGACTTGGTGCGCTTGGTGGTGTCGCGACCCCTGAACCAGCGCGCGTCGTCGAACCGCACGCCCAGCGTGATCGCGAAACCGCGCTCGCTGCCCGGATCGACGCAGGCCACGCAGTAGTAGGTGCCCGATGGCGTATCCGAGTACTGGTAATACGGGTTGAACCGGTCAGGCACCGCGAAGATCTGCCGACCCGACCAGAGCCGGCACATCCGCTGGCCTTCGATCGCCCCGGTGCTGTCGGCCGGGAAGACGACGCCGTCGTTCTCGTACGCCTTGTAGATCGTCCCGCCCGCGTCGTTCTTCACGAAGTGGCACGGCAGGTCCAGGTGGTGAGTAGCCAGGTTCGTGAACCGGTGCGCGGCCATCTCGTACGACACCGAGAACACGTCCCGCATGTCCTCAACCGAGAGGTTCCTGCTGTCCTTGGCGTGCCTCAGGAACGGCACCGCGGCCTGCTCAGGCACCAGGACGGCGGCGGCGAAGTAATTGGCCTCCACGCGCTGGCGCAGGAAATCGGCGAAGTCGGCCGGCGTGCTGTGGCCGAGCACGAAGTGCCCGAGCGTCTGCAGCAGCACCGCACGGGGCGTGTGCATGCCGAGCGATTCCTGGCGCAGGTAGATCCGCCGGTTCCGCAGGTCGGTGACCGACCGGGCTGATCGCGGCAAATCCTGAACATATCGGACGGAAAATCCGTGGTGGCTGACCACCGACAGCAGCAGTCCCTGGGACAGGGCGCCGCCCGAATAGCTGACCGGGGCCAGTGCCTGCGCGGCGGCTTGCTCGATCTCGGCGAAATAATTACCGCGGTCGCGCATCATCAGCCGCAGGTCGGCGTTCGCCAGCCTGGCGTCCTCCGGCGTTGCCGTGGGCCTGACCTGCTGCTTGCGCAGCTCATCGAAGAGCGCGAGCAGGTGCTCGATGACCTCGCTCGGCACCCGGGGCCCGGGCCGCAGGTGGGGCAGGCCGAGCGCGCGGTAGACCGGGTCGCGCTGCGCCTCGTCGAGCGAGATCTCGAGCTGCGCCCGGCGGCTGGGCGGCTCGTGCCGCATCAGCTCGTCCGCGGGCACGCCGAGCGCGGTCGCCAGCGACTCGATCAGGGACAGCTTCGGCTCCCTGCGCCCGTTTTCCAGCAGCGAGAGCACCGACGGGGCGCGGCCGACCCGCTCCCCCAGTTCGGAGAGCGTCATGCCCCTGCTGCGCCTGATGTGCCGCAGTCGCTGGCCGAACAGGTTCAGGTCCAGGCGACGCTGGTTTCCCGAGCCATCTTCCGGCAAGGACTGGGGTTCTTTCTCCGCGAACGTTGTCACATCTTGATGATAGATGAAGATCGGCAAATTTTCACGCATGAAGTCTCTAGCGCCGGGCAGCTAGCGACAGTGAGCCTGGGAGAGAAGGAACCCGGGGACGCGCAATCAGGAGGTCCAGTGAACGATCGTCGCCTCGAGGGCATCGCAGACATCGAAAGCCAGGCAGCGCAGCTGCAGGCAAGCTGGGCAGCCGATCCGCGCTGGGCTGGCACGGAGCGTACCTACACGGCCGCTGACGTCATCAAGCTGCGCGGATCCGTCACCGAGGAGCACACCCTGGCCAGGCTCGGCGCCGAGCGGCTGTGGTCGCTGCTGCACAGCGAGGACTACGTGCACGCGCTCGGCGCGCTGACCGGCAACCAGGCCGTCCAGCAGGTCAAGGCCGGGCTCAGGGCCATCTACCTGTCCGGCTGGCAGGTCGCGGCCGACGCGAACGTGGCGGGCCAGACCTACCCGGACCAGAGCCTGTACCCGGTCAACTCGGTGCCGCAGGTGGTGCGCCGGATCAACAACGCGCTGCTGCGGGCCGACCAGATCACCTGGTCGGAGTCGCAGAACGCCGGCGCGCCGTACTGGCTGGCACCGATCGTCGCCGACGCCGAGGCCGGATTCGGCGGCGTGCTCAACGCTTTCGAGCTGATGAAGGCCATGATCGCGGCCGGCGCCGCCGGCGTGCACTGGGAGGACCAGCTCGCCTCGGAGAAGAAGTGCGGCCACCTCGGCGGCAAGGTACTGATCCCGACCGGCCAGCACGTCAAGACGCTGAGCGCGGCCCGGCTCGCCGCCGACGTCTGCGGCGTGCCATCGATCGTCGTCGCGCGCACCGACGCCCAGGCCGCCACGCTGCTGACCAGCGATATCGACGAGCGTGACCAGCCGTTCGTGACCGGCGAGCGCACCGCTGAGGGCTTCTACCGGGTCCGCAACGGCATCGGCGCGTGCATCTCGCGCGGCCTGTCCTACGCGCCGCATGCGGACCTGCTCTGGATGGAGACCTCGACGCCTGACCTGTCCGTGGCGGCCGAGTTCGCCGACGCGATCCACTCCGTGTACCCGGACCAGATGCTCGCATACAACTGCTCGCCGTCGTTCAACTGGCGGGCGAACCTGGACGACGACACGATCGCGAAGTTCCAGAAGGAACTGGCGGCGATGGGGTACAAGTTCCAGTTCATCACCCTGGCCGGGTTCCACGCGCTCAACTACTCCATGTTCGAGCTGGCCAGCGGCTATGCCGACGAGGGCATGCCGGCCTATGTCCGGCTTCAGGACGCGGAATTCGACGCCGAGGACGCCGGCTACACGGCGACCAGGCACCAGCGCGAGGTCGGCACGGGCTACTTCGACCAGGTAAGCTCGGCGATCAACCCTGACTCATCCACGACGGCCCTGGGCGGCTCGACCGAAGCCGCCCAGTTCGCGAGCGCGCGCCACTAGCGCCCGCTCCCAAGACCAATCAGGGGGCGCCTGCCCGGTCGGCGTCCCCTGATTGCATGCCCGCGCGGTTGCCCTTCCCAGCGATCCCTGGCGCTCAGCTCCGTGCTCAGCTCCTGGAGGAGGATTTTCGGGTACTGGAGCTTTGACCGGACTATGGCACGAAAACACTCCTAAACCAGGAAACGCTCCTCCAGGAGCACGACAAGGCTCCACGATCATGACGAAAAGCCTCCCGTCAACCAGCACGACAACTCTCCCGATATCGCGGTCCAGGGCGCTCGCTCCTCGCCGCGTCTCCCTGTGGAGTCGGAAGTCACCCTGATCATGTGCCAGGTCACCGCGAAAAGGAGTTGTCAGGCACTGATTCGAATTGCACCATCGCCTCAGGTGTCCTTGAAGCCGTAGCTTGTAGCGGTATCCGGGCATCTAGGAGGGCTAATGGTGCGGATGTGGGCGAAGCGGCGAGAGACACCCGAGACAGATTTGGACGCCGACGAGACCGCCGAACTCGCGGCCAGCTACTGGCGTGCCTACGACGATCGGATGACGTCGATCGGCTTTATGGCGATGTTGCGCGAATTTCCCGGCCTGGTGATTCAGGCTGTCCGCCTTGCCTACAGGGCCAGCCCGATTGACATCGTCGGCACAATCGCCTTGAACTTGATGTCCGGTTTCTTCACCGGATACGCGCTACTGGCGACTACGGGCGTGCTTCAGGCGCTGTTTGCTTCCGGCCCGACGCCACATCGGGTCAAGGCCGCGATTCCCTCGTTGCTTCTGGTCAGCGCGTCCGTCGCGGCGCGGTCCGGGCTGCAAGCGGCGGCCGGGTGGGCGGAGGCGCGGCTGGGGCCTCAGGTCGACCGGGTCGTGGAGCTGCGGCTTTTCGAGCTGACGACGCAAATCGAGCTCGCGGCGTTCGACGACTCCGACTTCCACGACATGATGAAGCGAGCCCGCGATCGCGGCGTGTACTCGGCGCCTCAGGTGGTCACCGAGGTGATCAACTGCGTGACCGGCGTGACCGGCATCGTCTCGGCCGGGGTCGTGGTCGGCTTGCTGAACCCCGTGCTGCTCGCCTTACTGGTGATCGCGGAACTCCCCGGCGGCTGGGCCGCCGTGCGATCGGCCAGGATCAGGTACGCCACGAACTTCGCGCTCGCAGACTCCAGGCGCAGGAAGTGGATTCTCACCGACCTCATGGCGGACCGCCACACGGCGGCCGAACTGCGTTCCTTCACGTTCAGGGCATTTCTGCTCCGGCGGGCGAGCCGCCTTGCGGCGTACGAGAGAGACGCGCAGTTGACAGCGGCCAGACAGCAGACCGTGACGCAGGTGCTGGCCAGCGTGGCCGGCGGCGTGGCCAGCGCCTGCGTGTACGTCGCGCTCGGGCTGCTGCTCGCGACGGGGAGGCTGCCGCTCGCGGTGGCGGGCACCGCCATCCTGGCGATCCGCTCAGCACAAGGATCGCTGACCACGCTGCTCTTCTCGGTCAACCAGTGCTATGAGGAAGGGCTCTACTTCTCCGACTACATGGACTTCTGCGCCGAGGCGATCAAGCGGATCCCGGCTCGTGGCACCGCCGCCGAGCCGACCAGGTTCGACACGATCACGGCGGCCGGGGTTTGTTTCACCTATCCGGGCGGGAGTCAGCCTGCGCTGACCGACGTCAGCGTCAGGATCAGCAAAGGCGAGGTCATCGCGCTGGTAGGCGAGAACGGCTCAGGCAAGTCGACGCTCGCCAAGATCCTCGCCGGCCTGTACCGGCCAGATGAAGGCACCGTGCGCTGGGACAGCGTCGACCTTGGCGAGGTCGACGCTGACCGGCTCAGGGAGCAGATCGCCGTGATCGCGCAAGATCACGCCAACTGGCCGCTCTCCGCGCGGCACAACATCATCATGGGCCGTGACCTGGCGGACCCGGTGCTGACGACGTCCGTCATGGCGGCCGGAGCCGACGCGGTCATCGATGACCTGCCCAGGCGGTACGACACGCTGCTCGACCGCAGGTTCAAGGACGGCGCCGAGCTGTCCGGCGGGCAGTGGCAGCGGGTAGCCGTGGCACGCGGGTACTACCGGTCCGCTCCACTGCTGATCATGGACGAGCCAACGGCCGCGCTCGATGCCCGGGCCGAGCACGCGCTGTTCTCCTCGGTCCGCGGGCATGCGCGGGATCGCAGCATCGTCATGATCACGCATCGCCTGGCCAGCGCCAGGAACGCCGACCGTATCTACGTGCTCGACCACGGCCGCGTCATCGAGCAAGGCAACCACTCCGAGCTGATGGCCCTGGGCGGGCAGTACGCGGAGCTGTATTCGCTGCAGGCGTCGGCCTATGTCGCCGCAGGTGTACCGGCACAGGCAGAAAGCCCGCGATCCTCATGACCGCGGACTTCCTCCTTTCCTCCTTGGCTCCGCATAACCCGCCTGATCAGCGGGACATCGCCAGGGACGGTAGCGCGAACTGAATGGCTTCCGTGCCGGATTCCCGTTCGATGACGCGGACGCCCCCGAGGCCCGCGATAGCGTCCACGACCGTGGTGACCAGGCCAGGCGGCGCGGAGGCGGCGGCAATGAGGCCGATCGTGCGCACCCCGGCGAGCCAGTCGGCACGGATGTCCGCCGAGGTGTCAATCAAGTAGGCAGGTGGTCCGCAGCGGCGGGCTAGCTCGGCTAGGCGCCCCGAGTCGCAGGAGTCGGCAGAGCCGATGACCAGGACGAGGTCGGAGTCGGCGACGTGGCTGCCGCAGAACGAGCGCGGAGCGGCCAGCAGGACCGTGCGCTCGGCCACGACGGACAGCCAGTGACCCAGCACGTCACGGACCTCGGGCAGCCAGGCACGCGTTGCCGCGATGGCCAGCCCGATCCCGTCGCCGAGTTCAGCTCCCGCCACGAGCGGGACCCGGCTCACGAAGGTCTGGCGGCGCAGATAACGGGCGGATACCGGCCCGCAGACGACCGGCACACCCCGGGCGGCCAGCTCGCCCGCTAAAAGCGCGCTTGCCGGACTGCGCAGGGCGGGCCGGTCTGGCAGCCGCAGCACGTCGGCGACCGTGACTCCGGGCGCGCCGCCATACTGTGACTGGAATGCGCCGGCAGTGCACTCCCAAGTCGACATAAACATGGATGTTCCTCCTTGGCTCCGCAGCCGATTCTGGCGGCTCCGGGCTCCGGGCTCCGGGCTCCTGGCTCCTGGCTCCTGGCTCTGGGCTCCGGGCTACGGGTTGCGAGTCGTCATGACCCGCCATGACCTTCCGTCCCACCATTCGGCGAGCGTGGCTTCCCGCACGACCTGACCTGGCTCGTAGCGGGCGCCGACGGTGATGCACCGGACCGTCCCGGTCCGGCACGACAGCTCGTTAAGCTCGTTGGCCGGGCGGCCGCTGGCCCGCGGCGTCCGCAGCACCCGCCAGGCCTTGCCCGACCACGCCTCGGTGAGCGGCTTCGATCCCGCGAACCCGACAGCGACGCACCGGGTCGGGCCTGGGCACGAGATGCCGCTCAGGGTTCCGCCGGCTGGCTTGCTGCCGGGGACCAGCCGCCAGCGGCCGTGCGTCCACAACTCCGTGATCGGCCGTTCCCTTGTCCAGTCGGAGAAGCCGGCCGCCATGCACAGCGACGAGGTGTCGCAGGAGACAGCCTGGAGATCGCTGAGCGGTGCCCGGGCGTTGGCAGATTTCTGCAGCTGCCACGACGTTCCCGTCCAGCGCTCGGCCAGGGTCAGTACCCGCCCGCTGGCGAGGGAGTACAGGCCGACGGCCATGCAGAAGCGGCCGCCGCAGCTGATGCCGTTGAGCTCGGTCGCCACCGCGCCAGCCGGCGTGCGCACCCGCAGGACCTGCCAGCGGCCCCGCACCCACTGCTCGGCTATCGCGTGGCCTTCGCCTGACCGTCCCGCTGAGCCGCCGACGGCCATGCATCCGGCCGAGATACCGCAGGAAACGTCGTTCAGGAACGCGCTCTTGACTGCCTTCGGATTGTCCGACTGGACGATCCGCCAGCGGGTGCCATTCCAGTGCTCGGCCAGCAACGCGAAGCCTTTCCCGACCGCGCTGTAGTGGTAGCCGACCGCGACGCAGAACCGGCGGAATTTGCAGGAGACCTGCGATAGCTGGGAGCGGGTCAGTTTGGCCGGGCCCGGCATCGCGACTACACGCCAGCGGTTGCCGTTCCACAACTCGGCCAGCGGGCGGAACGCGACCGCCGCGTTCCCTGCCCGGGTGCCTACAGCGACGCAGTGCTGCCAGCTCGTGCACGACACCCCGTACAGGGCGTTGTTGAGCACAACCCGATCCGCGATCGCCGGCTCGCCAGCCGAAGCCGGCCCGCTCACTGCCGGCCCGCTCGCTGCCGGCATCGTTATCCCAGCGGGCGCTATGCCAGCCGGGGTAGCCAAGGTAGCTCGGGTATCGGGGGTAGCTCGGGTAGCCGGCGTAGCTCGGGTAGCCGCCGCGGCCGGGGTTGCGGCGCCTGCGGAGAGCGACCCCGCAGCCAGCCCGCCGCTGGCCAGGCCGGCTGCTGTCAGCCCGCACGCGGCCAGCTTGACGGCCATTCGCCCGGCGGCCATTCGCCCGGCGGGCACCCGGCTCGCCCTGGCTCTGTCCGTACGTATTAGCCTGTTGCTGTTCATTGGCACCGTCCCGGAGATACGAAGACTGTCAATATCGGCTACGCCGTTAGCCCGATGACAGTTCAGTGCAGTGATCTCAGCGAATTAGCGCGTGCGGGCCTTCGGCGATGCACGGCCTGGGCGGGTACGGGGTACGGGGTGCGGGTGCGGGGTGCGGCGCGGATCAGCGCGTGGGCGGCTCGTACGCGGAGGCTTCCCGGCTCCGGCACGGAGACTTCTCGTTGCGCGGAGGGTTCCCGGCTCCTGCGCGGAGGCTTTCCGCCCCCGGCACGGAGACTTGTCGCTGCGCGGAGGCTTTTCCGCACATAGAGCGGAGACTTGTCGCTGCGCGGAGGCTTTTCGGCACATAGAACGGTCAACACTCCGTGCTGCGAGAACTCTCCGCGGTAACGACGGAGAATGCTCCGCGATCATGTCACCGGCATGGACAACGCTCCGCGATCACCGGCCACCGGCCACCGGCACGGACAACGCTCCGCGATCAGGCCACCGGCATGGACAACGCTCCGCGATCACCGGCCCGGGCGAGCCCGTATCGCCAGAACCGGGTCCGGCTCGCTCCGCTAGACCCGCACGGCATCGCATTCTCCGTCAGACCGGAGCGCAGGGTCGCCTGCGGCCCGAGCACCGGAAGCGGCGCGGCAGCATCTTTCCTCTCCTCTGAACAGGCGAACGGTCGCAGCCCGAGAGTTGACCGCGCTTGTGAAGGAGGGGATTCGCGTGAAGGAGCGTTGTCGTCGGACCGTCCGGACTTCTCTCCTTCGGGCGACAATCCTCCTTCCTGGGACAGCGGGAACTACCCCTGCGGGCCCGGGTCCGTGCCAGACCCCGGCCGGCAGCCGCGCAGGGTGCAGGTGCGCCCGGCCGGGCAGCGGCATTCGTCTCCGGCCGGACCCGTTGTCCGGCGCTCGCCCAAGGCAGTTGCTCCGTGTCAAATTGGCGGCCCTATCGAGGCTGTCGGGTGACTCGGGATCTTGGAATTTCAAGCTCCGGCGGGTCGGCGGGGAGACTTTCCCTGAGTTATCCGGGAGACTTTTCACTTAAGGGAGAGTTTTCAGTTCTATTGCCACTGAAAAAACTCCCCGAAGCGAGAACTCTCCGCCATGATACCGAAAAGGCTCCCCGATCCTGATCACGAGCCGCGCGCCAGCCCCCGGGACCCGTGCTGGTTTCCGTGATCATGATCGAGACCATGATCACGGAAGAACACCCAGGTCAGGACAGCAGTTATGTTCCGTGATCATGCCCGGGACCTTGATCACGGAACATCGCACCTGCGACCCCCGCACTGACAGCCCCCGGAATGAGAACTCTCCCCCACGATGCCGAAAAGGCTCCCGATGCAGATCACGAGTCACTCGACAGTCTCTATCGCGTCGGCAATGTCCCAGCAAGGGGGGACCGGGGACGAGAGGGGCTGCGGGACCCGGGGACCCCGGGGGCTGCGGGACCCGGCGGGCTGCGGGAACCGGGAGGCTGCGGGAACCGGGGGGCTGCGGGACCCGGCGGGCTGCGGGAACCGGGGGGCTGCGGGACCCGGCGGGCTACGGGAACCGGGGGGCCGCGGGACCCGGGGGGCTGCGCGGGAACCGGGGGGCGGGGGCGCTACACGATCTGGCGCATTGCGGTGATGGCTGAGGCCCAGTCTGTCAGCGGGTTGAGCTGGACGTCCTGGCCGGTTTGCGGGGCTTGCACCACCAGGCCGTCGCCGATGTACATGCCAACGTGGCCTGGGTTGCCCGGGCTTCCGTCGGAGCCGACTGTGAAGAGCAGGTCGCCGGGGCGCAGCGAGCCCAGCGAGTACACCGGCTTGCCGACGTGCACCTGCTCGAACGTCGTTCGCGGCAGGGGCACGCCGCCGGCCAGGTAGGCCTGCTGCACCAGCGAGGAACAGTCGCAGTGCAGCGCCATGTCCCGGCTGTGCGCGGCGGTGCACGAGCCGCCGAACTGATAAGCGGTGCCGAGCTGGGCGACGGCGAAGTGGATCGCGAGCACGACGGGCAGCGGCGTGCCCGCCGGCACCTGGTAGTGCCGGGGCAGGCCGACGCTCCCGCCGGGCGGCACGACGTTGGCGTCAGAGACCAGGCAGGAGCCGGCGCGCGCCGGCGAAGGAAGCCACCAGCCGGGCGGCTCCGGCCTGCCAGCGCGCGTAAGCGCCGGGGTTTCCGCTGCGCTGCACCTGCTGCGCGGCCGCGGCGACCGGCAGCGACTGCCAGCTGCCCACCCGCACCAGCCGCCGGTAGAACGCGCGGGCCGCGGTCACCGGATCCATGATCTGCGCCGGAGTGCCCCAGCCCTGCGACGGCCGCTGCTGGAACAAGCCGAGTGAGTCTGAGCTGCCGTAGGGCAGGTTCTCCAGCGCAGATTCCTGCATCGCCGTGGCGATCGCCACGATCTCAGCGCGCAGGGGCAGCCCGAGCCCGGCTCCTACCGCGTAGATGATCCAGGCGTTAGCCAGCTGTCCCGCGTTGAGTGACGCGCCGTCGGCGGCCCGGCTGGCGGCCGTCGCCGTGGCGGCGCGCGTACCGGGCGCGCAGCCGGCCGAGGGTGGCCTCGTCACGCCCGTGCCCACGGCGATCATCGTGACCGCGGCGGCGAGCATTCCCGCGATGACCAGCACCGAAAGGGGGAAATAGAGCGCACGCCGGCTCACCGCTCACACCGCCATCTTCTCGTTGGTCCAGAAAAGCCGCTGCTCGGCCGGCGTCAGCATGAGGTGAACGACGTGCGAGCTGACCCTGCCGACCTTCCACAGCGCGCGGCCGATCTGCGCGGCCGACCACGAGCCGATGTGGGCGCACTCGGTGTCGGTCAGCCCGATGACCTCGCGGGTCATCGCCAGGGGCTGGGTGTCCTGGGCCAGGCACACCCGGATGTCGCAGGACGAGACCAGGTTGCGGGCGATCGCCGCCTCTTCGCTGGCCGCCGGGCCGACTGCCTCGAAGTCGGCCAGCCGGTGGGTGGCCAGGACCTGGATCGTGCCGTGGGCACGGGACAGCCGCAGGTCTGAGTCGATCTTCCTGACCATGGCCGGTATGCGCATGGACCGCCAGAGCTCGTCGCGGACGACCAGCCGCACCGGACCGCCTTCGGCGTCGATCGCGGCCTGGCCCCAGGATGAGACGCAGGCCAGGATCATCGCGACGGTCTCGTCGCCGCGGCCGTCGAGCCGGGAGAGGTCCACCGTCTGCAGCGGGGCATCGAAGTCAGGGCGAACGGTTGTCGGGCCGTCGAACAGGCCGGACAGCGAGCCGGTGACCATGTTGCCGAGCGCGTCCGTCAGCGGCCTGATCATCTCCCTGAGCTCGTCCACCCCGTGCTGGCGCACGCGCAGCTCGCGCGCCATCTCGCTGGCGGGGTCCCGCAGCAGCTGCCAGACCTGCGGGATCGTCGGGTTCCGCAGCGCCGTCGCGCCGTCGGCCTGCCCCGACGCGTGCCTGATGGCAAGGGAGAGCGCGGCCTCCTCGGTCGGGTCAGGTGCCCGGCCGAGCCGCATCGTGACCAGCGAGGACAGCAGCGTCAGGCGCCTGCGGTGGATCTCGCCGAGCCGTTCCCTCAGCAACTCGGGGTCAGCGGGCAGGTTGTCGCCGAGCGGGCCCGCGTCCAGCGGGTTGAGCCGGTTGCCCAGGCCAGGGCCAAGCTCGACCGGCCTGACGCCGAGGGCGCGGGCCAGCGGAGCGTACTCGTTCTTGATGTCGCCGACCACGAAGGTGGCCACGCCGTAGGCCATCAGCCGCAGCGCGAGCGCCTTGATGGTCGCGGACTTGCCCGCCCCTGGCACTCCGGTCACGAGCAGGTTCGGATTGGTGACCAGGCCGCGCCGCAGCCATTCGACCGGATGGCAGGAGAACGCGGCGCCGCTCAGGCAGTCCACTCCGAGATAGGCACCGACCGGTGGCAGCGGCGCGCCGTGCAGCCAGGGGAAGAGCCCTTGCACCTGCGCGGTCGAGCCGCGGAACACCCGCGGTGCCGGCGGCCGGGCGGCGCGTCCCGCGCCGCGCCTGGCGGTGCCGCGACTCGGCGGTACCTGACCGGGCGGGCGCTGGCCGACGGCACCCGCCCCGGCCTGGCGCAGCCCGGCCGGGATGGTCCTGGCGCGCATCAGATCGGCCAGTGCCTGGGCGGGCAGATCCTGGTCCGCCGGCGGCTTCCTGCTCGTCAGCCCGTGCATGGCCCTACCACCTCCTTCGCGGCAGCCCGAGTCCGGCCGGGATGGCGGCCAGGGCGAACCCGATGTCCTGGGCGCCCCACATCCGCCTGATCTCGATCCGGGCGGCGGCGGCGTCGCCTTCGAGTGCCGCCAGGGCGTCCGCGAGGTCTTCGCCGCTGGCGACGGTCACCGAGACGTAGCCCGAGAAACGGACGAGCCCGTGACCGGCGGCGCGCTCGGCGTCCTGCTCGTCGGCCCGGCGCTGCGCGGCCTTCTCGTGCTCGGGCACGATCTGCCCGGTCCGCTGCCGCATCCTGATGGCCACGTCGCGCTGCGTTCGCTCGGCCAGCACCCGGCGCTCGGCTTCCCTGGGGCTCAGCGGCTGCAGGTAGAGCGACACGGCCCGGCCCGCGGTCCCGTCGCCGAGCAGGGGGAACAGCGCGGTCGCGTAGACCTCGCCGCGCGGCCAGTCGTGGATCTGGTAGCTCGAGGTGACGGCGCTGTCGTGCCGGTAGGAACCCCAGGACGTCTCGGCTTCGACCGGCCCGGCGAGCCGCGGGTCCACGCCCGCGGCCAGTCCGCCGTGCTCGCGGCCCGCCGCGAGCGCCGACTCCTCCGCGTACCGGCGGCCGGCCAGCGCCTGATCGCTCTGCGGATCGAAAGCCGTCCTGATCACCTCGGCAAGCTCACGAGGCCTCAGCCAGCCGGTGACCTCGAGTTCGGCGTCGCTGACCGCGCTGGCCAGCGTGCGGACGTGCCTGGCCAGGACCGCGCAGGCGCCCGCTTCGCCGCCTCCGGCCGCGCGGACGGCCGACGCGGCCCGCCGCTCGTCCATGGTGAAGGCCAGCCACTCCTGCCGCCGCACCGACGCGGGTACTGCCCCGCTCAGGAGTTCAGTGGTCACCGCGACCGCCTGATCAGGGGCGTCGGCGGCCAGGTAGCTGTCATGCCAGCTGCGGAGCGCCACTCCATCCTCCGGCGAGCTGCGCTGGATGGCCTGCACCCGGGTGATGGGGTGCCCCTCCACGCACAGGCCGGCCAGCAGCCGGCCCCAGCCGGTCACCTGGGCGTCGCGCTTGCCCGAGTCAGCCAGCCCGATGCCGGCGAACCTGATCCGGGCGACGGCGGTATAGGTCCGCTCGTGCGGGTGGTAGAGGACGGCCATCGTGTCGCCGGTGCCCGTTTCGGCGGTCAGGATGCGGGTCGGCGCGAGCACGCCGGGCAGGTCCATCGGCGCGGGCGACGCCGGGTCGCCGGCCGCCAGCGGCGCGAAGGCCCCCGAGTGGAAGCGGTTCTGACCCCGGGCTTTGAGCAGCTGAAACGACACGGCAACCACCATCCAGTCATCGATCGTGCGGCCCGCCACCCTGAGGTAGGCGAGCGTGAGCAAGGCGGCCGCGACCGGCCAGGCGATGAGCGCGTCGGACAGCCGGGCCGCCGAGATCGGCTGGACCGCGACGAGCACCGCGACCGCGACCAGCGCCGTGCGCCGCCCGTTCATGCCGAACAGGAAGTTCACCCGCTCGTGCTGCCAGCCGTAGTAGGCCTGATCCCGGCTACTCACTGGTTCCTCCCTGATCGGCGTCCTCCGGTGCGGCCGCGCTGCCGGGGAGCCCGGCCCGGCCCGGTGCTTTCTGGAGCTCCGGGCGCAGCGAGCCGGGCACCCGCAGCCGGCCCGGCCCGAACACCGCCGGACGCGACCTGGCCGCGCCGGCCCTGAGCTCATGCACGACCGCCATGGTCCGCGCCTCGGCGACCCGGCTCAGTTCCGCCGGATCGACGCCGCCGGCGATCCGCCCGACGGCGAGGTCCCGCTGCCGCCGCGGGCGACGGACAGCGTCCCGCCGCCCACATAGACCTCGAGCACCGCCGACGCCCGCGCCATCACCGGCCAGGCGCAGCCGGCGAGCAGCAGCACCAGCATCCCGGCCAGCAGCTTGCCGACGCCGCCGCTCACGGTTGGCGTGGTGAGCCCGACGGCGAGCACCAGCGCGATCACCGGCTTGAGCGCGATGAGCTGTATGGTCGCCCGGACGAGCTTGCGCCACCACTGCTGCGTCACGTGAGCTATCTGGCCGGCGGCGGCTATCGGCGAGATGGCCACGAGTATCGTCACCGCGACGTTGCGCGCCAGCAGCTGCGCCCACAGCGCCACGGTCAGCACGATGCCGAGCAGCGCCAGTATGAGCACCAGGCTCGATGACACGCCCGGGCTGAAATTGGCCACCCCGGCCAGCCGGGCCGACAGCGCCTGCGGGCTGCCGAAGCTCCTGGCGACGATCCAGGCGGCCAGCTCGTCGGCCGCGCGCAGCGCGGTAGCGGCGCCGGCGAGGGTGAGCACGAAGGCGAGCGCCGCCTTGCCCACGCCGACCAGCCCCTGCGCGATCGCCGCGCCGTCGTGCGTCAGCGCCGTCCTGATCACCTGCACCATCAGCAGGGCGGCCGCGATCACCGCGGCGATCTCCAGCGACATGCCGTAGACCGACCGGACGCCGGAGTACGAAAGGCTGACCGGGGGGATGGACGCGAACGACTTGGCGAACGAGCCGAGCAGCTGCTGCGCGGCCTTCGCGAAGGACTGGCAGATGGCATCCCAGCCCGGCGCGCTCGAGGAACTCACCTGCCCGCCCGCGGCAGCGCCCAGGCAGCCGGTGAGGTTGGAAACCGGATCACATCGCATCGATCATTACCTTCCAGCCCTTGGCGGCGGCGCCGGCCGTTCCCGGCGTCGTGAGCAGCCCGGACAGCTCGGCGCCGGCCGGGCGGAGCAGCCGCCAGCTCGCAGGCGTCCAGCTGACCCGGACCGAGGCGACCCCGGTGTGCTCGGCGGTGCCCGACGGCGCCGTCTTGGTGTAGTCGAAGAGCAGCAGCACGGTCAGCTGGTTGGCGCTCACGCCCCGCAGCTGGTACATGACAGGGACGCAGAATACGGCCGTTCCCGGTGGCAGCGGGCCGGACACGGGCAGGCCGAGCCGGCGCCTGGCGGCGATCGCGCTGGCCGCCGCGTCCTGCGCGGCGGCCGGGTAGGAGGGACTGGCCGCGAGCCGTGCCACCGCCGCGGCGCGGTCCGGATCGAGGGTAGAGCCAAGCTCGGTGAGGAACTCGACAGCCGCGCTCACCGCGCCGGCCTGCGAATGCGGGTAGTCCGTGAAGACCCCGTTCACCAATCTTGATCCCGTGACAAGCCGAAGCCGGCCGCTCCCCTGCGCGCCCTGACCCGGCGCGGCGCCGCTCGTCCCGCGGCTGGCCGGGGGCGCGGATGCCCCGGCGTGATGACCTCGGCCATGGCCCTGGAGCAGGACAAGCACCGCCGCTGCCACTGCGGCGATGACCGCCGCGACCACCGCGGCCCTGCGGGCAGCCACCCCGCTCACCCCAGCCTGAACGCGTGGTTGACCAGCGGGACCGCGATGGCCACCACAACCGCGCCGATGACCGACCAGAGCAGTGATGCCTTGCCCCGGGCGGCCAGCTCCGCGCGGCGGGTCACGCTGCCGAGGGCTATCATCCCGCCGGCCGCCGCCGCCGACGCGGCGCAGGCTGCCAGCGCCAGCCACTTCACCCAGGAGAGCAGGGCCGCGACGGCGCCGCTGCCCGGACCGGGCGCGGACGGCGGCGGGTTGGGGACATCAGCGAGCCTGGAGATGGCTGCCAGCGACACGTGCGCGTTAGCTGCCAGCTGGGACAGGATGTGGAGCTGAGGCAACATGCCACGAAGTCCTCTCTGCGGAGACAGGTGAAAGAGCGGCAGCGGGACTGGCCTGCGGCCGGCCGGCCGCGGTGAGCACCGCGGCTGTCAGGGCCGCGACGTCGCGGCGGCCGAGTTGCTCGGGCTGACGGCAGGGCCAGTCGTCCCGGCGCAGCGCGGCGTCGTGGCCGAGCTCGACGATCGCGCCGACCCGGTCAGCGAGCAGCGTGCGGCGGCTGCGCGAGCGCGCCAGCCAGCCGTGCCCGCGGCAGTCGTTGATCGCGATGACGACCTGGCTCATCGGCAGCCCGCAGGCCTCGGCCGCCGTCATGGCCGCGAGCGTCCGCGCCAGGCCGGCCGGGCTCGTGTCGGTGACCCACACAGCCGCCGTCCTGACCGAGGGCAGCGCCATCCAGGCCGCCGCGGTGCCCGGCTCGCCGCCGGACTGCTGCCTGGCGAGCCTGAATCCCTCAAGCGGGTCCGCGTCGATCACCGCCGCCCGCAGGTAAGCCAAGATCGGCGTCCACGCCAGCGGCCCTGGGCCGGCGCCGGCGAAGCCAGGTGCCAGCGGGCCGCTGTCGGTGAGCACCCACAGCGGCCGCCCGCCCGGCACGTCGATCGCCGACGTGCCGCGCCGGACCTCGCGCCCGAACTGCCCGTCGGCACAGGCCGCCAGCCAGCTCGTCCCGCGCTCGGCGGTGTGGTCAAGCCAGCCAGGCCACGGAGAGGCCAGGCGCGGCTGGCAGTCGCAGAGCGCGACGGCCCGGTCCTTGGTGTCCGTCGTGCGCTGGTGGAGCGCGACCGCGAGCAATGCCGCCACGGTGGAGCGTCCGACACCGCCTGCCGCGGACATGACGGGCACCACGAGCGGGTGCCCGCCGTCAAGGGGGACAGACTCGCAATCGGGGGTTCGCTTGTCGCCCTTCACATGCCCTCCCTTCCGGGATCGTTGCCTTTGCAGTCGTTGCTACGCCGGATCGGCGGGCTGAGTTCACCGCCCGGCAGGATACGGCCCGGCACGCGCGAAAGGCGACCGCATAAGCGATCGCCTCCGCATTCGGCAGGACTGCGCCTATATCTTGACCGTGCCCTGCAGATTGATCGTGACTTCGGCCGCGATCGCGACACCGCAATGGCCGTTCTTATGCGCCGAGACGGATACGGAACTGTAGGAGAACTTGCCCGATCCGCCAATGTGCGCGTAGCTGCCGGTGCCGCCGTGAATCTTGTAGACGCCGCTGGTCTCAGCGGTAGACAGGCACGTCACGGCCGAGGAGCTTCCCGAACCCGCCGCCTTTCCCGCGGTGATCTTGAAAGTGCCGTCCGGGAGGGTCACTATGTCGGTTCCGCCGTTGGCCAGGTCGCCCGTGGCCGTTCCGCCAGCGATAAACGTGCCGGTCGCGATCACGGCTGATGGCCCGGTTGCCGCCGGGGCCGACATGATGGAGAAGTGCTCGCGCTGCGGGGCCGGGGCCGTTCTCGCGCTCGCTGAAGCGGCGCCGGCGATCATCGCCGCGGCGGCGGCCAGTCCGGCGGCCGCGATCAGCGGAAGTCTCGGCCTGGCGGCGCCGCGCATGACGGGGTGGGGCTTCATTGAGTTCTCCTTGGCTGGGGGCGGGGCTTCCTACGCTTATTACTCATCCAGCGGAGAATGTCCTTCAATCTTCATTCGCCGGGCCCCTGAACCTGCCGGGGTCCCGCCGCGTAGCCCTGTCCGTGGAACTAGTCATGAACGGCGTCAGCACCGGTCAGGTGACGATTACCGTGTCACCAGACGGGCACGGCACGCATCGGTCGATAGCGGCGGCACTGGAGTCGGCGCCCGACGGCGCCACCATCGCGGTGCGTCCTGGCAGCTACCCGGAAAGCCTGGTGCTCGTCAGGCCGGTGATCATCACCGCGGCAGAGCCGTCCGGCACCGTGCTGGTGGAACCGCCGAACGGCGCGGCCGTGACGATGATCTCGGGATCAGCGACGCTGCGCCGGCTCACGCTGGGCGGCCGCGACTCGGCGGCGGCCGTGATCGACGTGACCGGCGGGTCGCTGTCACTCGATCAGTGCGAGGTCGCAGCCGCGGGCAGGGCCGCGATCGAGGCGCGCGGCCCCGATGCGACGGTGTCCATGCACGGCGGGCGAGTCCGCAACTCGGCCGGGCTCGGCGTGGTCATCAGCGCCGCGGCGAACGGCACCTTCGAGCGGGTCGTCATCGAGCATGTCAGGTCCGACGGGGTGACGATCTCCTCCGGCGCCGACCCGGCGTTCCGCGACTGCACGGTCAGCGATGTGCAGGGTTCCGGATTCGAGGCGCGCGACAATGCGCGCGGCGTCATCTCGGGCTGCGAGATCACCAGGATCGCCGGCCCGGCAGTGGCGTTCAGGGAGCGAAGCTCGACTCGGATGGCATCGGCGCGGATCCACGACACCCGGGATGTCGGCGTGCTGGTCACGTCGGGCGCCAGGCCGCTGATCGAGGACTGCGAGATCCGCGCGACCGACTCGCACGGCCTGGTGCTCACCGAGGAGGCCGACCCGGTGGTCAGGAACTGCTCGATCAGCCAGCCGGCTGGCCAGGGCATCCGGGTCGTGGGTCGCTCGCGCGGTGCCTTCACCGACTGCACGGTGACCGATAGCGGGGACGCGGGCGCGCTCGTCGGCGAGGCCAGCGACCCGATGTTCGCCAAGTGCCGGTTCCGCGGCACGGCGAAGGCCGCCGTCATCGTGACCGACGCCGCCGCGGGCACGTTCGACCGCGTTGACGTGCGCGGCGCCGGGCATCACGGGATCGAGATCAGCTCCGCTGCCAACCCGCTGTTCCGCCTGGCCGCCGTGACCGGCTGCCGCGGCCACGCGCTGACCGTGCTCGACGAGGGACGCGGCCGGATCGAGGACTCCGTCCTTGAGGGCGCGGGATCGGCCGGCCTGCGGACCGCCAGCGGCGGCTACCCGGACGTACGCGGCACCAGGTTCGTCGGCTGCGCCGAGGCTGGCGTGCTGATCGGCGCGCGCGGGCGCGGCGTGCTGCGCGAATGCGAGATCGTCGGCGCCGGCACCAGCGGGGTAGTCGTCGAAGGAGACGGGGACATCTCGGTCAGCCGGACGCTGGTACAGCAGAGCCGCGGCGCGGGAGTGGTGCTCGCCGAGGGAGCGCAGGGCCGCCTGACGGCCTGCGAGATCGCTGCTAACGAGGGCGATGGCATCGTGGTGGGCAGCAGCCAGTCCGTCGTCCTGCGCGACTGCGTTGTCAGGGGCAACCGAGGCGCCGGCCTGCGCCGGACCGTGCCGAGCGACATGCTGATCGTCGAGAATCTCACCAGCAAGGGGAACGCCGAGCCCAACGCCTACGAGCAGGCGGTCGTCACGCCTGCGGTCGCGGCGCCGGTCCGGGCGCCCGCAGCGGGGTCAGGGGCCGGCGGCGGCAACGAGGCGGTCGAGCCATTGCTCCGGGAGCTGAACGCGCTGATCGGCCTGGCCGGGGTCAAGCAGGAAGTGTCCAGGCTCGTGCACCTGCACGCGCTCGCCAGGCGGCGCGAGGACGCCGGCCTTTCCGCCCCGCCGATGGCCAGGCACCTGGTGTTCGCCGGCCCGCCAGGCACCGGGAAGACCACGGTCGCCCGGCTGTACGGCAAGATCCTGGCCGCGCTCGGCGTGCTGCGAACCGGGCAGGTCGTGGAGGTGGCCAGAGCCGACCTGGTGGCGCAGTACGTGGGCGCGACCGCGCTGAAGACAACGGAGCGCTTCGAGCAGGCCTGCGGCGGGGTGCTGTTCATCGACGAGGCCTACACCTTGTCGACCGGCAGCTCGGGCAACGGCCCTGACTTCGGCAAAGAGGCCATCGACACGCTGGTGAAGCTCATGGAGGACCGGCGCGATGACGTCGTCGTCATCGTCGCCGGCTACTCGAGCGAGATGCAGCAGTTCCTCTCGTCCAACGTGGGGCTGGCCTCGCGGTTCTCGCGCACCGTGGAGTTCGAGAACTACAGCCCGGCCGAGCTCGTCCAGATCATGGAGCTGATCTGCCAGGCGCACAGTTACGCGCTCGAGCACGAGACCCGTTCGCTGCTCGCGATGTACTTCGAGAAGATGCCGCGTGACGCGACGTTCGGCAACGGGCGGGCGGTGCGCAAGATCTTCGAGGACATGGTCGGCAGGCAGGCCGCCAGGCTTTCGACAATGCCCGACGCCTCGGTCGCCGACCTGACCAGGTTCCTGCCCGACGACCTGGGCGTCGCCGTGCCGCAGGGCAACTCGGGGCGGGGCGGCGACCAGGCGGGCACCGACGCGCTGCTCGGCCAGCTCTTTGACATGGTCGGCCTGTCGCAGGTCAAGCAGGAGGTGGCCAAGCTCGTCGATCTCATCGCCTCGGCCAGGCAGCGAGAGCAGGCCGGGCTGCCGGTGCCGCCGATGAGCAGGCACCTGATCTTCGCCGGCGCGCCTGGCACCGGCAAGACCACGGTCGCGCGGCTCTACAAGGAGATCCTCACCGCGCTCGGGGTACTCGGCGGCGGGCCGCTGGTCGAGGTTGCCCGCGCCGACCTGGTCGGCGAGTACATCGGTCACACCGCTCAGCGCACCCGCGAGGCGTTCAACCGGGCCAGGGGCGGCGTGCTGTTCATCGACGAGGCCTACACGCTGGCCCCGCGCAACGGCGCTGGCAACGACTTTGGCCACGAGGCCATCGATACCCTGGTCAAGCTGATGGAGGACCACCGCGACGAGGTCGTCGTCATCGCCGCCGGCTACACCGACGAGATGGCCGGGTTCCTGGCCGCCAACCCCGGCCTGTCGTCGCGCTTCTCGCGGCAGGTCCTGTTCGAGAACTACTCGGCCGACGAGCTCGCGACGATCTTCTGGCAGCACGCCGCCTCGGCCGGGTACGAGTGCGCGGACGAGACGCTGGCGATCGTGCGGCAGCACTTCGACCTGGTACCGCGCGGGAAGTCGTTCGGCAACGGCCGGTATGCCCGCAAGGTGCTCGAGGACGTCATCACCCGCCAGGCTGGCCGGCTGCGGGTGCTGTCCAACCCGAACGCCGATGACCTGCGCACGCTCGCCCCGGAGGACGCCGCCGCGCTGCTCATCGCGGCCGCCGGGCGGCGGGGCTGAGGCTGGCTACGTCAGTTGACGCAGGCGCGCACTGGGGACGCGGGCGCATAATCAGGTGCACAAGGAATAGGAAGGAATCCGGCTATGACCGCTGCCTATGATCTTCTGTCACCCGGGCATTTCGCCGCGCCGTATGAGACGTTCGCGTTAATGCGCGAGCACGATCCGTTGTACTGGCATGAGCAGATGGGCATGTGGTTCGCGACCCGGTACCGGGACGTTCACGCGATCAGCAGGGACCGCCGGTTCAGCTCGGCGCGGGTGGACGCGTTCATGCCGCCCGGCAGTGACGAGAAGACGCAGGCGGTGCGCCGGTTCTTCACCGACTGGATGCTGTTCAGCGATCCGCCCGAGCACACCCGGCTGCGCAAGCTGGTGTCGCGTGCCTTCGTGCCGCGCAGCATCGCCATGCTGGAGTCCTTCATTCACCAGGTGGTGGACGGGGCGCTTGACCAGGTCAAGGGCCAGGAGCAGATCGACATCATCGGCGACTTCGGCTTCCCGGTGCCGTCCAGGGTGATCGCCCACATGCTGGGCGTTTCCCCTGACCGCGTGCACGATTTCGAGCAGTGGTCGCACGACATCCTGCGGATCCCGTCGCTGGTCGGCGACCCGGATGAGAATTTCGCGATCACCTACCAGGCCATGCGCAATCTGCAGGCGTACTTCAGCGACCTCATCGCGCAGCGCCGCGCGGTGCCGGCCGATGACTTGCTTGGCCTGATGGTGCGGGCCAGCGAGGACGGATCGGCGCTGTCCGATGAGGAGCTGATGGCGCACTGCGCGCTGCTGCTGATCGCCGGGCACGAGACGACTACCAACCTGATCGGCAACGCGACGCTGGCGCTGATGCGCAACCCCGGCGAGCTGGCCAGGCTCCGCGCCCAGCCCGGGCTGGCCGGGTCCGCGGTGGAGGAGTTCCTGCGCTACGACGGAGCCGTGGCCGGGATCGCCCGCCAGGCACAAGACGATGTCCAGCTCAGCGGCGGGGTGGTCCGGGCCGGGGAGGTGGTCATGGCCGTCCTGCCCGCGGCCAACCGCGACCCGGCCATCTTCGCCGACCCCGACCGGCTGGACCTCGGCCGCGGCGATACCCGCCACCTGGCCTTCGGCGGCGGCCTGCACGCCTGCGTCGGCGCCGCGCTGGCCCGGATGGAGACATCGATCGCGATGACAGCGCTGCTGGCCAGGTATCCCCGGATGGAGCTGGCCGTCGGCGAGCCGGGCCACGTGGCCAGCTGGGCGACCCGCGGCGTCACCAGCCTCCCGGTGAACGTCGGCTGACGCCCGTCATGTTCGAGACCGTGATCACGTTCGAGACTGTGACTACGGAAGATCACCTAGGTCAGGGGGCTGTCGGCTGACTCGGGACCTTCAGAGCCAGGCGCCCGGATGGATCGGCGGGAGATTCTTTCCCCCCTTAGATTTTTTGAACTAGTGCCTCCGCGCGTGATCTCCGTTTCTAGGCGGGCCGTCAGCCGGGCGTGCGCCGTACCCCGGCACGACGGTGCCGGGGCGGCGTGAGCATCGAGCACGGCTCGACCTCATCGAGAACAGCTCAGGCGGCCCGGCGCGCGGGCTCGGGCACTGATGCGCTCAGCTCCCGCCGCAAGATCCTCAGCGCGTGGTGTGAACGGGAGAAGGCGGTGCCCTCCGGGATCCCCAGCAGCTGCGCCGCCTCCCTGGCGGTGCGGCCATTCAGGTAGACCTGCTCGAGCACGTCCCGGTGGCCGGGGCTGAGCCGGGAGAGCACGCGCCGGACGTCCAGGGCGGTCACGACCGCGTCCGCGTGGTCCTCGAGCATCCCTTCGGGCGCGGCCTCCTCGGCAACCTCCGCGGGCCGCGACCGGCGCATCCGGATCTTGTCCATCGCGATGTTGTGCGCGACCCGGATCAGCCAGCCGCGTACCGAGCCCTTTTCCGGGCTGAGCTCGTCGCAATGGCGCCACGCGCGCAGCATCGTCTCCTGAACAACGTCCTCGGCCAGGTAGCGATCCCTCAGCAGTCCTGTGACGTAGCTGAGCACGAAGGTGCCATTCTCGCGGTACAACTGGCTGACCTTGGCCTCGGCGTCACCGGCCGGGATGCTTCGCAACTGCGGCGGGCAGGCTTGACTCATCGAGGTCTCCATTTCTCACGCGCGGGCTCACTGCCCGCGGGGAGCGGCGTCGCGTGCACGGTGCTGTGCTTGCGCTGCTCAGCTAGGGCTACGAACGCAAACGCGGGCGGTTCAACGCCGCTGCGCTGATGACCAGGTCAGGCGGTCAGGCGGTCGCCCGGTCAGCCGGCGGCGCGTGCCGCAGCGCCTCGGCGGCGATCTCGACTCGTGACCGCGCGCCGAGCTTGGTCAGGATGTGCGAGACGTGGGTCTGCACCGTGTTCCGCGACAAGAACAGCACGGCCGCGATGTCGGGATTGGACCGCCCGCCCGCCACCAGGCCGGCGACCTTCACCTCGGTCGGCGTGAGCGCGCCCCACCCCGACACCGGGCGCTCGGTGGGCGCGGGCCGCCTGCGCCGGACGCCGTACGGCCGCAGCCGCGCGCCGGCGCGCTGGATATCCCACTCGGCGCCTAGCACCTGGTACGCCGCCACCGCCGCCCCCAGCTCGCGCCGGGCCGCGGCCTGATCTCCCCGGCGGGCGGCCAGCACCGCGGCGTCCTCGAGCGCGAGACCATGGTCAAGCACTCTTCCGGCCGCGCCGAAGTAGCCTGCGGCCGCCAGCACCGGGCCCGGGTCGCCGGTCATGAGCCCGCGGCAGTGATCCGCCGCGGCGGACTTCACGGGCAAGGGCCTCGCTCTGCCTCCTGCCGCGCTGCCGCCGCGACGACGGCGAGCGTCGCTTCATCGGCCTGCTCCAGGGCCGCCCGCGCCAGAACGGGCAGCAGGCTGTACCGGCCCGGCATCTCCGGTGCCAGGTCCTGGTCGATCGCTATCGACAGGATTTCGACGACCTGGCCATGCCTGCCTGCCCGCTCCGCGAGCAGCGCGCGCGCCAGCAGCAGGTAGTGCACGTTGGCCACGGCGGCCGCGCGGATGCTCACCCGGTCGGGCATCCCGCTCAGGTAATCTTCCGCTGTCTGCCAGTCCTGGCGGTGGGCCGCGATCAGGGCGATCAGCCCGCGGACAAGCAGCGGCAGGTAGTTCGGGCCGGGCAGGCCAACGGCGGGATCGAGCTCGGTGAGAGCGTCGTCCCACTGCCCGAAAGCGAAATGCTGGTCGGCGAGGGCGAAGTGGGCGGTAGCAAGGCGCGGCGTGCCTGCCTGCTCGGCGAGCACCAGCGTCGTGCGCGCGGTTTCGATGGCCTCGGCCCGCCGGTCAAGCTGGCCTAGCGCCGAGACCCGGTTGGCGAGCATCAGCAGCCGCAGGTCGGTGACCTCGGGATCATCGCCGATCACGGCCAGCCCGCGGCTGGTCAGGTCCAGGAGGCCGGCCTCGTCTCGCCGCATGTTGCGCAGTACCGACATGGCGTGCAGCGAGTAGCCGATGGCGAGCCGGTCGCCGGATCGCTCAGCCACCGCGAGCGCGTCATCAAGGATGCCGGGACCCTGACCAGGCAGCCCCAGTACCAGCTGAATGAGGACATCGAGCGCGGTGAGCCTGGCGGTCCACGCCTGGCTGAGCCCGGCCCGGCGCAGCGCCGCCCGTACGGTCAGTGACGCCTCTGCGGCCCGGCCGGTGCGCATCAGGGTGTAACCGACCAGCCAGGTCATCCCGGCCGCGCGGCCGGGATCACGGGCCGCGGTCAGCAGCCGGCCGCCTACCCGCTCCACTTCGTCGTGACGAACGAGCAGGAAGGCCACGGTCACCAGGCTGGCTTCAAGATCCTCGCGGCGGGCGTCAGTGTCAGGAAGCCGCGCCAGGACGTCGCGAATGAGTTCAGCGGCAACAGCCGGAGCGAGATAGGTGAGCGCCGGAGCGGCGGCGGCGAGCCATTCGACCACCCAGGGCTCGAGATCAGTACCGGGAATCTGCTGGGCGGCAGCGAGCTGAGCCGCGACCTTGACAGGCCCGGCGCCCGCGCCGGCGAGTGCACGGGCCGCCTGGACATGCAGCGCGGCCCGCAGCCCGGCCGGCATCCGCTCGTACAGGACCTGCCGGATCAGGCCGTGCCGGAACCGAAGGCGCGGGCCCGCCTCGGCAACCACCCCGCCGCTGAGCGCCGCTTCGACTACGCCGATCAGGTCCCCCGCCGGCCGGCCCGACACCACCTCAAGATCGGCGACGGAAAACTCCGCGCCAAGCACGGCCGCCCACCGCAGCGCGGCCACCACCTCATCGGCCAGCACGTCCAGCCGCTCGCCGATCACCGCCGTCAGCGAGATCGGCACCGGTGCCCGAGCCGGCTGGCCCGCCAGCTCGGCGATCCCGGCCGCGAGCCTCACCTGGCCATCGCGGAGCAGCCCGTCGGCCAGTTCCCGCGCATAGAGCGGATTACCTCCGGCCCGGCCGATGAACTCACCGAGCGCCTGCCCGGGATGCCCGCCTGTCAGATCTACCACCAGCTCGGCGATGTCCGCGTCAGGCAGCGGCCCGAGTTCTATGACTGTCCCGCCGCGCGACGTCACTCCCCGCCGCAGCCGGTCAAGGTCCTGCCGTCCTGTCCCCGGCCGCCACGAGCCCGCCAGCAGTAATGGCAGCTGCCCGACCGCCTGGCACAGCCTGGACCAGACGAGCACGCTCGCCTCGTCGGCCCACTGCAGATCCTCAGCTACGAGCACTACAGGCGATGCCGCGCACAGCCGGTCGACGACCACGAGCAGCCGCTCTATCCCGGCCAGCACGGGATCGCCGGACATTACCCCGCCGCGGCTGGTCAGAAGCTCCCCGACCTGCTCAGGCTCAGCTACCGGGTCCAGGCACTCCATCATCAGCTGCAGCGGGAACCGCTGCCCGAGCTCGTCCGCCGCCCCCCGCAGCACCCGGCATCCCGCCGCCTCAGCGCCCGCCAGGCCCGC
This sequence comes from uncultured Actinomycetota bacterium, assembly GCA_963720575.1. Taxonomy (GTDB): domain Bacteria; phylum Actinomycetota; class Actinomycetes; order Streptosporangiales; family Streptosporangiaceae; genus Chersky-822. The sequence continues at coordinate 4,662,941 of CAVRGA010000001.1, read as the reverse complement.
CCGCAGCACCGACGACTTCCCGATCCCCTGCTCGCCCTCCACGAGCACGACCCCGCCAACGCCAGCCGACACCCCCGCGACCAGCCCGGCCAGCAGCCCCAGCTCATCACCGCGTCCCACCAGCCCGTCCGCCACGAATGCGATCGTAACCACCTCAAGCCCTCATGGCACTCCGCATCGGCGGGCCCTGGTACGCGCGAAACGCGCGCGTTCAGCGCGGCTGCGCTGATGAGCAGGTCAGGCGGTTGCCAGGTCAGGCGGTCGCCTGGTCAGGCGGCGGCGTGCGGCTCAGCGCTTCGGCGGCGATCTCGACTCGTGACCGCGCGTCCAGTTTGGTCAGGATGTGCGAGACGTGGGTCTGCACGGTGTTCCGCGACAGGAACAGTTCGGCGGCGATGTCGGGATTGGACCGCCCGCCGGCCACCAGGCCGGCGACCTTCACCTCGGTCGGCGTGAGGGCCGCCCACCCCGACGCCGGGCGCTCGGGGTACGCGGCGCGCCTGGGCCGGACGCCGAATGGCCGCAGCCGCGCGCTTGCGCGCTGGATATCCCAGTCGGCGCCGAGCGCCTGGTACGCCGTCACGGCTGCCGCCAGCCCGTGCCGAGCCGCGGCGAGATCGCCCCGGCGGGCGGCCAGCACCGCGGCGTCCTCGAGCGCGAGACCCTGGTCAAGCACTCTTCCGGCCGCGCCGAAGTAGCCAGCGGCCGCCAGCACCGGGCCCGGATCGCCGGTCATCAGCCCGCGGCACTGATCAGCTATCGCGGCTCTCACGCTCAACTGCCCTCGATGCGCCTCCTGCTGCGCTGCCGCCGCGACAGCGGCGAGCATCGGCTCGTCGGCCACCTCAAGTGCGGCCCGCGCCAGAGTCGGCAGCAGGAAGTACCGCCACGCCAACTCCGGCGCCATTTCCGGGTCGATCGCTATCGACAGGATCCCGGCGACCTCGCCATACCCGCCTGCCCGCTCCGCGAGCAGGGCGCGCGCCAGCAGGACAAAGTGAACGTTCGCCCCCGCGGCGAAGCGGATAGCCTGACGGTCAGGCTCTCCGCTCAGGTGATCTTCCGCTGTCTGCCAGTCCTGGCGGTGGGCAGCGATCAGGGCAGTCAGCCCGTGGACAAGCATCGGCAGGTAATTCGGCCCGGACAGGTCAGCCGCAGGATCGATCTCGGCCAGGGCCTCATCCCACTGGCCGAACCAGAAATAGGCCTCGGCGAGCGCGAAGCGGGCGGTAGCAAGGCGCGGCGTGCCTGCCTGCTCGGCGAGCACCAGCGCCGTGCGCGCGGTCTCGATGGCCTCGGCCCGCCGGTCAAGGTCGCCAAGCGCCGAGACCCGGTTGGCGAGCATCAGCAGCCGCAGGTCCGATGCCTCCGGATCACCGCCGATCACGGCCAGCCCGCGGCTCGTCTGGTCCAGCATGCCGGGCGTGTCTCGCCGGAGGAGGCTTCGTAGCGACAGGACGTGCAGCGAGTAGCCGATGGCGAGCCGGTCGCCGGAGCGCTCCGCTACCGCGAGCGCGTCATCAAGGAGGCTCGTGCCCTGGTCGGGCAGCCCCGATAGCAGCGCGATGAGGGCGCTGAGCGCGGTGAGCCTGGCGGTCCACTCCTGGCTGAGCCCGGCCCGGCTGAGCGCCGCCCGGACGGTCAGGGAAGCTTCCGCGGCCCGGTCGGTACGCATCAGGGTGTAGCCGACGAGCCAGGTCATCTCGGCGACGCGGCCGGGATCGCTAGCGGCGGTCAGCAGCCGCCTGCCAACCCGCTCCACCTCGTCGTGACGCAGGAGCAGGAAGGCCACGGTCACCAAGCTGGCCTCGAGATCCTCGCGGCGCGCATCGGAGCGCGGAAGCTGCGCCAGGACATCGCTGATGAGGTCAGCGGCAACGGCAGGAGCGAGATACGTGAGCGCCGGGGCCGCGGCCGCCAGCCAATCGACAACCCAGGGCTCGACATCAGTCCCCGGGATGTGCTCGGCCGCAGAGAGCTGAGCAGCGACCCGGCCAGGCCCGGCGCCAGCGCCGGCAAGAGCGCGCGCCGCCTCAACATGCAGCGCGGCCCGCAGCCCGGCCGGCATCCGCTCGTACAGCACCTGGCGGATCAGCCCGTGCCGGAACCGCAGCCGCCGACCCGCCTCAGCTACCACCCCGGCACCAAGCGCCGCACCGACTACGCCCATCAAATCCCCCGCCGCCCGGCCCGACACCACCTCGAGGTCGGCGACGGAGAACTCGGTCCCCAGCACGGCCGCCCACTGAAGCGCGGCTGCCACATCATCGGCCAGCGCGTCCAGCCGCTCGCCGATCACCGCCGTCAGCGAGATCGGCACCGGTGCCCGAGCCGGCTGGTCCGCCAGCTCCGCTACCCCGGCGGCGAGCCTCACCTGGCCATCGCGGAGCAGCCCGTCGGCCAGTTCCCTCGCGTACAGCGGATTGCCGCCAGCCCGGGCAACAAACTCGGCGAGCCGCTGCCCGGGAGGCCTGCCCAGCAGACTCCCCACCAGCTCGGCGACTTCCCCGTCCGGCAGCGGCCCGAGTTCTATGACTGTCCCGCCGCGCGACGTCACCGCCCGCCGCAGCCGGTCAAGGTCCTGGCGTCCCGTTCCCGGCCGCCACGAACCCGCCAGCAGCAACGGCATCTGCCCGGCCGCCCGGCAGAGCCGGTACCAGACCAGCACGCTCGCCTCGTCGGCCCATTGCAGATCCTCAGCCACCAGCACGACAGGCGATGCCGCGCACAGCCGGTCAACGACGGCGAGCAGCCGCTCCACCCCGGCCAGCACCGGATCGCCGGGCATCACCCCGCCGGTACTGGCTAAAAGCTCCCCGACCTGCTCAGGCTCTGCTACCTGGCTCAGGCAGTCCATCATCAGCTGCAGCGGAAACCGCTGCCCGAGCTCGTCCGCCGCCCCGCGCAGCACCCGGCATCCCGCCGCCTCAGCGCCCGCCAGGCCCGCCCGCAGCACCGACGACTTCCCGATCCCCTGCTCGCCGTCCACGAGCACGACCCCGCCAACACCCGCCGACAACCCCGCGACCAGCCCGGCCAGCAGCCCCAGCTCAGCACCGCGCCCCACCAGCCCGTCCGCCACGAATGCGATCGTAACCACCTCAGGCCCGCACGGCACTCCTCATCGGCGCGGTGGAAGCGCCCTCTTTGGGCCATCGACGGGCCGACGATGAGCAATAGCCGCGACCGCGCGGTGGGTCATGAGCGGAGATCGAGGCGGCCACTTTCCGGTTCCAGAGGGTGAACGGCGACGCGGGAATCTGAGTAGGCCAAGGCAAAACGCGCCGCTACGACGTCAGTTCACTCAGCGGGAGGATCCTCGTGCACGATCATGCTGGCCGCAGCGTGGCGGCTATCTCCGCACCGTCAGCAGACGATCGCGAATCGTCTCCATGCAAAGAAGCACCGGGCGCTGGCCGCAGGCTCAGGCTCGTCCAAGACGGCGATAACGCCGGATTCCGCGCGCCTGGCGGGTCCCGCTCGCCCGCCAGGTCCCGCGCTGAGCGGGCGGCGGTGCTGGTTGCCGAGCTGCGCGCCGAGCTGACCGCCGCCGGCCAGGCGAACACCACCGCAACCCCGCCCGCGCCATGGGGCAAGATCACCGCCGGAGCCGCCCTCACCCCCGCCGGCGAGGTCATCACCGCCCGCACCGCCGCCTGGCTCCGCCGCACAACCGGCGCCCCCGTCCTGACCCCCGCCTACGAAGCCGAACTCACCCGCCGCACCGGACCCGACCTCTTCGGCCACCTCACCCTCCCCCCGCCACCCCCCTTCCTCACCCGGCTCCGCCCCGAAACCCTCCACCCCCGCCACATCGCCCCCCTCCTGCGCCGCATCTCCATGACCCGCCCCCCACCCGCACCAGCCGACCTCACCCCCGCCGCCCTGAACACCGACCCCGGCCCCGTCTCCACCACCCGCCGCACCCCCGCCCAGCGCCGCTGGCAGCAACCCCCCGGCACCCCCAGCCTCCCCCCCGACACCACCATCCCCCACGTCATCCACGGCATCTGGCTCGGCGGCCCCATCCCCCCGCACGCCGCCATCCGCACCACCTTCGCCACCGCCGCCCAAGCCCACCCCCGCCACGACTTCGCCCTGTGGACCGACATCGACCGCGCCACCTTCCACACCGCCGACACCACCCCGCCCCCGGCACCCGGCACCCCCGACCCCCACGCCCCCCACCGCGACATGCTCACCTGGGCCCGCACCCACCACATCCACCTCATCAACATCCACGAAATCTTCCACGACACCCGCCCCATGACCCTCCACCACCAGTACACCGCCGAAACCAACAAGCAACTCCCCCGCGGCTACGCCGGCGCCAGCGACCACCTCCGCCTCGACATCATCCACCTCCTCGGCGGCACCTACATCGACGGCGACAACCACATCACCACCCACAACCCCGCCACCCCAGACACCCTCACCACCCTGATCGACGCCGTCGCCGCCTCCCCCCACGGCTTCACCCTCCACATGCTCCCCGCCGGCATCAACAACGACCTCATCATCGCCCCCGCCCGCCACCCCGCCATCACCCTCTGGCGCGAACTAGCGCGCGGAAGCTACCTGTTTACTCAGCGGGAAATATTCGGCGGGCTGGACAAAATGGCCGCGCGGTACGTCGGCAGGCCGGCTGACCAGCTATTCCTGCGTTACACCGTGCCGATGCGGGCAGCGCGGCTGCAGGGGCTCCTTTTCAGCAGCCTGGCGATCAGCCTGGATGACGAGCGGATGGTGCGGGCCGCGCCCGCCGTCACCCACGGCAGCGAGCTGTCCTGGTCCAGGCCCTCCCAGCCGCCACCGCCCGCACCCCCCACCCCCCGCCAGATCACCGCCGCCCTCACCCGCGCCACCGCCACCCTCGCCCGCCAGCTCACCACCCGCGAAGGCAACCTCCACCTCACCGCCATCGCCCCCGTCATCACCGCACTCCCCGACCCCGACGCCGCCTGGACCGCCATCATCACCCTCCTCGCCGAACTCACCAACGCCGGCACAATCCCCCCCGCCACCTCCATCACCCAATTCCGCTGGAACGACAACGGCACCCCCAGCCACGTCACCCTCCCCCCCGAAGCCGAAGCACACATCACCCGCACCACCCCCCAAGAACCCACCTGGCTGCTTGACGAGGCCGTCATCCCGGCTGGCCTGACCACCCGCTCTCAGTCAACGGTGGCGGATGCGGTGGTCGAGCTGGCAGGTGCCGGCACGGAGGTCGGCCGGCGGGTCAGGCGGGGCCGCCGGGGCCGGGCCGGGCGGGCGGCGGTGCTGCTTGCCGAGCTGCGCGCCGAGCTGACCGCCGCCGGCCAGGCGAACACCACCGCAACCCCGCCCGCGCCATGGGGCAAGATCACCGCCGGAGCCGCCCTCACCCCCGCCGGCGAGGTCATCACCGCCCGCACCGCCGCCTGGCTCCGCCGCACAACCGGCGCCCCCGTCCTGACCCCCGCCTACGAAGCCGAACTCACCCGCCGCACCGGACCCGACCTCTTCGGCCACCTCACCCTCCCCCCGCCACCCCCCTTCCTCACCCGGCTCCGCCCCGAAACCCTCCACCCCCGCCACATCGCCCCCCTCCTGCGCCGCATCTCCATGACCCGCCCCCCACCCGCACCAGCCGACCTCACCCCCGCCGCCCTGAACACCGACCCCGGCCCCGTCTCCACCACCCGCCGCACCCCCGCCCAGCGCCGCTGGCAGCAACCCCCCGGCACCCCCAGCCTCCCCCCCGACACCACCATCCCCCACGTCATCCACGGCATCTGGCTCGGCGGCCCCATCCCCCCGCACGCCGCCATCCGCACCACCTTCGCCACCGCCGCCCAAGCCCACCCCCGCCACGACTTCGCCCTGTGGACCGACATCGACCGCGCCACCTTCCACACCGCCGACACCACCCCGCCCCCGGCACCCGGCACCCCCGACCCCCACGCCCCCCACCGCGACATGCTCACCTGGGCCCGCACCCACCACATCCACCTCATCAACATCCACGAAATCTTCCACAACACCCGCCCCATGACCCTCCACCACCAGTACACCGCCGAAACCAACAAGCAACTCCCCCGCGGCTACGCCGGCGCCAGCGACCACCTCCGCCTCGACATCATCCACCTCCTCGGCGGCACCTACATCGACGGCGACAACCACATCACCACCCACAACCCCGCCACCCCAGACACCCTCACCACCCTGATCGACGCCGTCGCCGCGTCACCGCATGGCTTCGCGCTTCACCTGCTGCCCGGCCGGATCGTGAACAACGACCTGATCGTCGCCCCCGCCCGCCACCCCGCCATCACCCTGTGGCGCGAGCTGAACCGGACTAGCTACCTGCTCACCCAGCCGCAGCTCTTCGGCGGCGTCGAGGAAATGGCCAGGCGGTACGCTGAGCGGCCAGCGACCGAGCGATGGAAGCGCTACACCGTCCCGGCGCGAGCCGGACGGGTGCACTGCCGGCTAGTCGAGGTGCTGGGCATCGCGATTGATGACGAGCGGATGGTACGGGCCGCGCCCGCCGTCACCCACGGCAGCGAACTGTCCTGGTCCAGGCCCTCCCAGCCGCCACCGCCCGCACCCCCCACCCCCCGCCAGATCACCGCCGCCCTCACCCGCGCCACCGCCACCCTCGCCCGCCAGCTCACCACCCGCGAAGGCAACCTCCACCTCACCGCCATCGCCCCCGTCATCACCGCACTCCCCGACCCCGACGCCGCCTGGACCGCCATCATCACCCTCCTCGCCGAACTCACCAACGCCGGCACAATCCCCCCCGCCACCTCCATCACCCAATTCCGCTGGAACGACAACGGCACCCCCAGCCACGTCACCCTCCCCCCCGAAGCCGAAGCACACATCACCCGCACCACCCCCCACCAACCCGCCTGGCTCGGCCACGCCACCGCCGCCCCCGGCCACCCCGCCTGGCTCCTCGACGAAACCATCACCCCCGCCCGCCTCACCACCAAACCCCACCCCACCAACCTCCCGCCCCTCCGCCTCCTCGCCCAGCCCCTCACCAACCCCCGCGGCACCACCACCGGCCTCCGCATCCCCGCCACCACAACCCGCCCCGCCACCCCAGCCCGCACCGCACCCCCCGGCTACACCACCATCGAACTCGACGCCCGATACGGCCACGCCTGGACCGGCAACCACCCCATCACCCCCGAAGACCTCGCCATCCTCCTCACCGAACACGGCCTCCACACCAAACCCCTCCTCATCACCACCACCCACCACAGCCCCCACACCCCCGCCGCACTCGCCGCCCGCCTCACCCAGCTCCTCCACCAGCCCGTCCTCACCACCGATCACACCGCGGATGCCGCGCACGCGGACCGCGCGCAGGTGCTAGATCAGGCCGATGAGGCCAGAATGCGAGCCGCCAGCTCAGCCATGGCCACGGCCGCCGCCGACGCGAAGAACCTCGCAAGGCTCCAGGTCACTGGCCGGGAGGCGGTCCAGCGCCTGAAAGATGCGGCGACGGGACCCGGCCGCCTGCACCTGGCCCTGGATACCCGGCGCCTCGCGGCAATGCTCGCTGAGGCCGAGCTGATGACGGTGAGCGTGCCAGAGCAGCGCGATGCCGCCCGCCAGGCGGCCTCCGACCAAGTGCTCGACGCCAGCCGGCTGCTTGGCAGCCCCGGCCTGTTGACTGGCTGGTCGGCGGCGGCCGAGCCGGCCGCCGCGGCAGGAGCGGTGGCCGGAATCCTGGCCTCGGACGCCCTGCTGCGCAGCGATGATCGCGCGAGCGCGGTCCGGCGGTGGCGGGCAAGGCTGGCAGCGGACCCTGGCATCAGCCGGGAGATCAGGGCCATCAGGCGCCGCCTGGCGCGCACGGAGGCCATCGCGGGCCAGGTCGATGACGAACTACGATCGGGAAAATGGCCCGGGCTGTCTGCCCGGCTTGACCTGATCGAGCAGGCCGAGCGCCAGGCGCATGCCGCAGCAGGCGTGCGTGCCATTGCCGACGCGATTCGCGAGCACCGGATTACGCAAAGCCAAGCTCAGCCGCAGGCAGCGATCGAGCAGGCAGCCGGGCCTCAGGCCGGCGGCCCGCCGGCCAGTGAGCCGTCACGCGCCAAGGCAGCCGTGGAGCGGCGGGTCAGGCGGGGCCGCCGGGGCCGGGCCGGGCGGGCGGCGGTGCTGCTTGCCGAGCTGCGCGCCGAGCTGACCGCCGCCGGCCAGGCGAACACCACCGCAACCCCGCCCGCGCCATGGGGCAAGATCACCGCCGGAGCCGCCCTCACCCCCGCCGGCGAGGTCATCACCGCCCGCACCGCCGCCTGGCTCCGCCGCACAACCGGCGCCCCCGTCCTGACCCCCGCCTACGAAGCCGAACTCACCCGCCGCACCGGACCCGACCTCTTCGGCCACCTCACCCTCCCCCCGCCACCCCCCTTCCTCACCCGGCTCCGCCCCGAAACCCTCCACCCCCGCCACATCGCCCCCCTCCTGCGCCGCATCTCCATGACCCGCCCCCCACCCGCACCAGCCGACCTCACCCCCGCCGCCCTGAACACCGACCCCGGCCCCGTCTCCACCACCCGCCGCACCCCCGCCCAGCGCCGCTGGCAGCAACCCCCCGGCACCCCCAGCCTCCCCCCCGACACCACCATCCCCCACGTCATCCACGGCATCTGGCTCGGCGGCCCCATCCCCCCGCACGCCGCCATCCGCACCACCTTCGCCACCGCCGCCCAAGCCCACCCCCGCCACGACTTCGCCCTGTGGACCGACATCGACCGCGCCACCTTCCACACCGCCGACACCACCCCGCCCCCGGCACCCGGCACCCCCGACCCCCACGCCCCCCACCGCGACATGCTCACCTGGGCCCGCACCCACCACATCCACCTCATCAACATCCACGAAATCTTCCACGACACCCGCCCCATGACCCTCCACCACCAGTACACCGCCGAAACCAACAAGCAACTCCCCCGCGGCTACGCCGGCGCCAGCGACCACCTCCGCCTCGACATCATCCACCTCCTCGGCGGCACCTACATCGACGGCGACAACCACATCACCACCCACAACCCCGCCACCCCAGACACCCTCACCACCCTGATCGACGCCGTCGCCGCCTCCCCCCACGGCTTCACCCTCCACATGCTCCCCGCCGGCATCAACAACGACCTCATCATCGCCCCCGCCCGCCACCCCGCCATCACCCTCTGGCGCGAACTAGCGCGTTACCGGTATGCCAGTAACCAGCGCGAGCTGCTTGGCGGCCTCGACCGGATGACCCACCGCTACGTAGGTCACCCCAGAACGCTGCTGCGGTACTCGGTCGTGCACAGAACCGGCCGCGTCCATCACGACATGCTCAAGGCCATGGGCATCGCGATTGATGACGAGCGGATGGTACGGGCCGCGCCCGCCGTCACCCACGGCAGCGAGCTGTCCTGGTCCAGGCCCTCCCAGCCGCCACCGCCCGCACCCCCCACCCCCCGCCAGATCACCGCCGCCCTCACCCGCGCCACCGCCACCCTCGCCCGCCAGCTCACCACCCGCGAAGGCAACCTCCACCTCACCGCCATCGCCCCCGTCATCACCGCCCTCCCCGACCCCGACGCCGCCTGGACCGCCATCATCACCCTCCTCGCCGAACTCACCAACGCCGGCACAATCCCCCCCGCCACCTCCATCACCCAATTCCGCTGGAACGACAACGGCACCCCCAGCCACGTCACCCTCCCCCCCGAAGCCGAAGCACACATCACCCGCACCACCCCCCACCAACCCGCCTGGCTCGGCCACGCCACCGCCGCCCCCGGCCACCCCGCCTGGCTCCTCGACGAAACCATCACCCCCGCCCGCCTCACCACCAAACCCCACCCCACCAACCTCCCGCCCCTCCGCCTCCTCGCCCAGCCCCTCACCAACCCCCGCGGCACCACCACCGGCCTCCGCATCCCCGCCACCACAACCCGCCCCGCCACCCCAGCCCGCACCGCACCCCCCGGCTACACCACCATCGAACTCGACGCCCGATACGGCCACGCCTGGACCGGCAACCACCCCATCACCCCCGAAGACCTCGCCATCCTCCTCACCGAACACGGCCTCCACACCAAACCCCTCCTCATCACCACCACCCACCACAGCCCCCACACCCCCGCCGCACTCGCCGCCCGCCTCACCCAGCTCCTCCACCAGCCCGTCCTCACCACCGAACACACCGCACCCTGACGGGCCGTTACCACGATCATCACCAGATCATGTCGCCGCTCGGTCTGCGCTATGAGAATGGACATAGCCAGGCGCAAGTCATTGCTCGCCAAGGTGCATGAGACGCGTCAGAAGACGAAGCTAGAGCGGCAGCGTGAGGACGAGCGGGCGCGCAGGGAGCTGGGCGATACGGATCAGCAGATCGCGTAAGGCATTGGGTACAGCACGTTGGCGTCGTACACCGCGATGAAGGCCGTGGTCAGTGCAGGTCCAGTTCCTCACTTAGCTCAGCAAGGTCGTCGGCTGCCGCACGCCGCTTGTGGTCATCGTGGCGCTTGTACTCCATGAGATCCTCCAAGATGATCCGCCGGTGCCTGCCGACCCGGCGGAACGGGATCTGCCTGGACTCCAGCAAGCTGATCAGGTACGGGCGAGACACGTTCAGCATGTCAGCAGCCTGCTGGGTTGTGAGTTCGGCAGCCTTCGGGATGATCTGCACGCCCTGACCTTTAGCCAGGGCATCGAGAATCTGCGCGAACAGAACCGCGGTTGGCCGTGGAATCACAAGAGCGTCGTCAACGCCAACTTCGCCCAGAACCTCGATCAGGTCCTCCTCCGGATGGCCCTCCAGGTAGTCCCTGATGCGCCCCGCGGCACGGTCCGCGACTTCCGCATCGATGTCTCCGGGATTAATCGAGCCGATAGTCCTGCCAGGCATCCCCACTACCTCCTCATAGCCGCATTATCCGCAACAACCGAAGCATCCGCAACTAGTCCCCGGGCAGCAGCCTCGCGAACCCAGTTCGCAACCCGTCAGGCACAGCCGGGCCGCGGTCCCGGCCGCCGCGTGGAAGACCCGGCCGCGTCGCTGCACCGCGCCAGCTCGCCAAAGTCACCGACCGGCTGAAAAGCGGGAGGTCGACAGTTCGATCCTGTCCCTGACCACTCAATGACCTGCTGAAATCCCACGTGAGTCCTTGTCCGTACACTGTGTGCGTGAGCGAGATGTGCGACGAGCTGCACTACATGGTTGACCGGCTGCCGGAAGCCCAGTTGCGGCCTGCGCTGGAGCTCATCCGCGGTCGTGTGGAGGAGTCGGGCGGGCCTAGGCGTGACCTGCCATTCTTCGCGTCCTTCGAGGCTGATCCGGACCTCGCTGAACCGTCGGAGGAGATCCTCATTAACTCGCGGCCGCCGGCCTAGTCGAGACGGCAGAAGCCTGGGCAGGCGGCGGGCACGCGGCGCTGGGTCAGCCGCCCGGGGAAGCAGCGAGGTCCGGCTTGGAGGGCAGTGCCCATGATTCGGTCCCGGGCAGGCACGCGCTCGCTGCCGCGCGGGCGAGAATGGCCTGGGCCGCGGCGGGAAGGCCGAGCCTGTTCCAGTGGAAGATGACGCCGTGGGCGAGGACGGCGCGCAGTCCGCGGCTCAGGGTGCCGCGGGATGAGGCATCGGCGAGGCGGCGGCCTGCGTCGGTGAAGCCTGTGTGCCACCGGGCTGCGGCGCTGCCGTCCACAGAGAAGAACGCGGCGGTCGGCATTGCCAGGAGGGTGCGGAGCTGGCCTGCGAGTTGCGCTGCCTGCCCTGCGGTGCCGGGCGCTGGTTCCGGCCTCATGGCGGCGGCGCGGGCGAAGACGTCGCCGTGCTCGTACCAGTCCAGTCCGGCGGCGCAGAGCATCGCGCTGATGAGCAGGACGGAGACCTCGCGGCGTCCCAGCGGCGGGTCGTCACGCCGCAGGTAGGCGAGTGTGCCGCTGGTGTCGGCGCAGAACAGGTCGTGTGCGATGTCCATTCCCGCGGCCCCGCCGAATGCTGCCGTCTCGGGCTCGTAGAGGGCTGGACTCCACGCCGCGATGACCCCGGCTGCGGCCAGGTCACCGAAGAACTTGCCGGCCAGGCCGGGCTGGATATCCCGAAGCCGGATGCGCCAGCCTGGCGGCTTGTTCATGTACCACCAGCCGCCCGGTCCGCCGGACGCGGTGAGGCTGTCAAGGCGCGGACCGACGACGGTGGCCAGGGCAAGCTCGGGAGGCTGCTGCCGACTCGGGCGGACCCGCACCTGGTGCCAGCGGGCGGTTTCGCGCTGTTCCAGCGCGATGATCCCCGCCGCGTGGTATGCCTGGGCCGCGTCAGCGAGGTCGTCCGGGGCCAGGCCGGTGGTGGTCGCGACGTCGGCAGGGTCACGTCCGGTCAGGATGGCCAGGACGGCATCCGCTACCCGGGAGGCTGATGGCGTCAGGTGAGCAGCAGGCATGAGTCCCATCCCGAGATCGGCGCGGCGCATCGGCGTGCCGTCTCCAGCGCGAGCAGGATCCCGGTATCCCCGGTCAGAAGCGCGGGCGACCCGGTGCTCGTGCTGGCGGTCGCCGTGAGCGCGGCGGAGGTGGCTGGCAGGCGGCTGGCGACGGCGGGGATGATCGCGTCGGCGGCGGCGCGAGCGGCGGCCTGGCAGGCGCCGGCCAGCCCGTGGCACAGGCCGGGGCCGGTCAGCGTGGCCAGGCGCTGGGGTGCCAGGCTGGCGGCGAGCGCGTGCTCGGCCGCGGCCTGCCGGGCGGGGTCAGCGGTGGCGATAGCGGCGAGTTGCAGCGCGCGGGCGATCCCGGGTGTCCCGTAGCACCAGGAGGGCCGGCCGGGGCCGCGCTGGCCTGGGCGGCTGGCGCGCAGGTCGCTGAGGGTCAGCCATTCCGGCCACCACCGGCCGTCGGATGTGTCCTGCGCCCACCGGTCGTACCAGTCGCACAGTGCGGCGATCGCCTCATGCTGGCCGTCTACGGCACGTCCGCTGATCGAAGCGAGGGCTAAAAATGCCAGGAGCCCGGCCGCGCCGTGGGCCATGCCGAAGTTAGCGTGGCCGCCGGGAGCGGGGTGCAGCGGGTCCGGGTAGCGGGCTGCCCACCAGCCGGGGACCTGGATGCCGTCCAGGGTCAGGGGCTGGGTCACGATCGTGATCAGGTACGCGAGGATGTCGCCGAGGGCGTCGCTGGCGGGGGCGGTGCGCAGCAGGACGGCGCCGATGCCGGTGAGCCCGTAGAACAGGTCGTGTTCGCTGAACGTGCCCGGCTTGCCGCTCGTGATCCGGGCGCGGGCGGCAGCGAGCCGGTGGCGGGCGATGCGGTCCACATGGCGGCTGAGTACGGCTGAGGCGTCCTGGTAGCGCGGCTGGCCGTCGGCTTGGGCGGCGTGCAGGACGAAGGCGAGGGCGGGCGCTCCGCGGAGCAGGCACCCGCTCGGGCTGGCATCGACAGGTTCTGCGGCGGCCTGGGTGATGGCGTGATGGGCGTCGTGCCAGGTCCCGGTTCCGGTCAGGGCCAGCTCGATATGCAGCAGCGCGGTTCCCGCGGCTCCTGTGTCCAGGGACCGGGCGTCCGCCTGAGCGGGGGTGGTGGGCGTGGTCACAGCCGGCCTGCCAGAGCGAGGCATCGGAGGGCGGCGGCGCGGGCGAGCCGGCCGGTCTGCATTTCGAAGGCGGGGTCGAGTCCGAGGGCGCGCATGTGATGCTCGTGCAGCAGGGTCCGGAGCACGGTGCCGGGATCCCGCTGGGCGGACAGCTGTTCGCGGTATCCGGCCAGGGCCGTGTCGCGCCTGTCCCAGGCTTGCGCGACCGCCTTTCCGCCAGGCAGTGCGTGCAGCGCGGCGAGTCCGCCGGCCGGGTCGGCGATGGCGCAGGCCAGGTCGCGGCAGGAGCGGTCGAGCGGCCCTCTGCCCTGGTCCAGGCACTTCACCAGGGCCTGGTGCCCGGCGGCGGCACCGGGGGCGAACGCTGCGGCGATCCGGGTCATCGACGCGGCCGCCACTGCCTGGCCCGGTGTCCCGGCTGCGCCCATGGCGAGCTGCGCGACTGCTGCGGCTGTGTCGGCGGTCCACGCCTGCTCGGCGGCGGCCAGCGCCTCGCTGTGGCCGTACCGGCCGGGCTGCTCGTAGTAGGGGGTGAAGCTGAGGGTGCCGGGCAGACCGCGTCCGGCTAGCCCGTCGGCGAACGCGGCGGCCTCGGCGGCGGCCCGGCCGAAATCGTCCGGACCTGTCAGGCGCAGGTACATCGCGACGTGCTGGGGGACCTCGGGGTGGATCATGTCGCGGTAACGGCGCAGCCACCACCGCTGTGCCAGCCCGTCCAGGCGGGCGGCGAGCTCGGGCAGGCGCGCGATGAGGTCGTCGAACCTTGCCGGGTTCCCGGTGAACCGGGCGCAGGCCACAGTGCCCGTTCCCGGCCGGTGGACGGTCCCGGGCGCGGCGGTCACCGGGAGGGGGCGGGGGCGCGGCGCGGTCAGGGTCATCGGGATGATGATCTCGGCGGGGCGGCCGAGCCACCCGTCCGCGCCTTCGGGGGCGTCCCCGCGCAGGTCTGCCCGCGGCTCGCGGTCCAGGTGGGAGTGCAGGAGCTGCCGGTCCAGCGCGAGGTCCAGGTCCAGGGGCAGCCGCTGCTCTCCGTCCCACAGCACGACGCGGGCGGGAACCCGCCATGCCCGCCGCCACGCGGCGAGCTGTTCGTCGCGGCTGCCGCCGGGGCTGGCAGCCAGCGTGGCGCGGTCGAGGTGCCAGCGGGCAGCGGACAGGATGGTCTTGCGGTAGCGGATGCGCGGCACGTACGGCAGGACCCGGGCCGCGCCGAAGTCCAGCGGGCGCAGCTCGGCGCAGCGCGCGCCGGCTACCTCGGCGATGAACCGGGCCAGCGGCGGCGTGTGCGTGGTCATCTCCAGCGCGTGCGGGATAAAGGGCGCGACGCGCCGGCCGGTGGGCACGTGCACCAGGTACATCTGGGCTGCGTCGGCCGTCACCGCCAGGTCGTCCACGCTGACCGTTTCCCCGTCGCCGGGGTGCTCGCCCAGGTGAAGTACCGTCGTTCCGGGAGGCAGCGCGACCCGGGTCACGTGCTCACTGCGGGGCAGGCGCGGCGGGAACGACAGCTGGACCGCCATCGTACCCGCCTCGCCGCCGGCCCTGAAGGCCGCTGCGATCGCATCCCGCTCGGCCGGGGCGAGCAGGTGGGTGAACCGGCCTGCCAGGCTGCCGGGGACGCGTCCCACTCCGGTCACCCGCAGCTCGAACTCCCCGGCGTCGACAGCGCCGGCGGAGCGGGCGTGCAGGGCGAAGGCGACCTCGCAGCGGGGCGGCGGGACGACGGTGTCGTGGTCGCCTGTGGTCAAAGCCCGGATGTCGTCACGGGTAAGGCTGATCTCGTCGCTGCCGTCAAGTGCTGCCCGCTGGATGAGCGCCAGCAGCGCCGCGTCGCGCTCGGTGAGCATCCGCCATGCCGGGCGCGGGGGCGGCGCGCCGAGATACCCGTCCGGGTAGCCGAGCCCGGAGTCGGCGACCAGTTCCCTGACGGGTACCAGCGCGCCCGGGCCGTATTTGTGCTTGAATTTCGCCTGGTACTCCACCCAGGACATAGCGCCGAACGGACGGGTGGTCAGCCGCAGGAGCACGCCTGCCGCGGCGGCGGCCTCGTCCAGCACGGCGGCGGGCAGCGTGACCTTCCCGTCGAGCCGGACGTCCATTTCCAGCGGAGAGCCGCTGCAGGGCGCGAGAGCGGCCATCCGCGCGCTGGCGGCGGAGCGGATCACGACGGCGTCCGCCGGCCTGGCGCACGTGTTGTGGGCGGTCACCAGGGCGCTGATCTCCTCAAGCTCCCGCAGCACCGCAGCTGACCCCGGGACTCGCGCCGCGCCCGCGTCGCGCAGCGCGTCGCGGAAGAACTTCAGCGGGTCCCCGGCGGTCAGCGGCGGCTGGGCGCTGGTGCTGAGGAACCCCTCTGCTGCCAGTCCGCCGAGCAGTTCCCGGATCGCGTCCGGCGGAGCTGAAGGGAACCGGGCCGTCAGCGCGTCCGCCAGCACGCGCAGCGGGACCGGAGCGGCGGCCAGCTCCATCGCGGTCTGCACGGGCCGGGTCCAGCGGACCGATGCCTCGCGGTCCGGCCGCCGTCCTGACGGCCGGCGCTTCCCGCCGGGCTAACACGAGCCGGCCGTCGCGGACGGCAGACAGGGCATTGGCCGTCACGGTGACCTTGTTTCGCAGTGCCGGATCACGCTCAAGTACGCCTGCCAGGCCCGCGATCCACTCCGGCGCGGGGCGTGCCACCGCCTGGTACCCGGAGCCGAGCACGGCACTGGCAGGCCCGGTGCCGGCGGGGAGAATCCCGGCGAACAGTCCGAACGGCGTCACCCGCCGCTGCCAGCGCAGCAGGTAGGACGCCAGCGACATGACCGCGCGGCGCAGGTCGCGGGTACTGGCATGTCCCGGGCCGGCCAGCTGGGCAACCCGGGCTGCCAGGTCCGGGCTGGCCACGGCAACGGCCCCGCGGACCTCGCCGCGCGCCCAGGTCTTCGCCAGCCATGCCCGTCCCGCGCTCCCGGCCGCCTCCTGGTCGCTGAGGTCGAGGTCATGGGGAATGTCCAGGTCGCCGGGATCTGTCGTAGAGCGCACCAGGCAGATGCCGTGATGCCGGTACTGGACTGCCATGCCGGGCTCCCTGCTCAGGCAAGAACGCGGGTCGGGGAGAGATGGCCGCTGGCACCCGGGCAGTCCTGGTGCCAGCGGCCCGGTGCCGCGTCAGGATGGGTCGTTTGACTCGGTGCTGCACGCGCTTGGCGCGCAGGTGCTCCCGCAATTGTCATCGGTGGCGCACCGCACCGCTGCGCGGGCGGCGGCCGACTCGATCACGCGAAGGTCGAGGCGGAAATCCTCCGCGGTGAGGGGGTGCTCGCCGTCCGCCGGGCCGGGCGGGGCGAGATCGGCAAGGGCAGCGCTTGGTGTCATGGGCTGGGATTCTCCTTACTTGAGTTGCTTGTCCGAGACGGCCAGAACGGGATTTGCCGTGACTGGCGGGGTCAGGCCGCTGGCGGCCAGGTCACGGTGACGGTGCCGTGCCGCTTGGGGAACACGCCGGCCAGGTCGCCGAGGAGCGGGATGCCGGTGCCGGCGGGCCAGTAGGCGAACGCGTCGGCCGGGATGGCCCGGCCGCGTGCGTCCCAGGCCGCTGTCTGGGTGATCAGGGCCTCGGCTGCGGCTGCGGCGTGCGGCCCGAAGGCACGCGCCCCGAACTCGAATTCGCAACCCGGGATGCCGGTCTTGCGCATCGCCATGACGGAGAACGAGTCGCCGAGCACGCCGCCGAACCCGAACCAGGTCTTGTTGCCATCGGCAGCTGGCAGCGCCTGGCTGTCGCTGGCGTCGATCCGGCAGAAGCCCGGCAGGAAACCGCCTGCCAGCCACAGCTGGAGGTCCTCGAACCCGACGCCCCGCGCGATGGTGATGCCAGACCAGGCTGTGACCGGCCCGGTTTCCAGCGCCCCGCGCAGCAGCCCGGGGTTCTCCGGCTTGGTCTCGTCGCCGAACCGGAGCGTGACGTGCCCGCCGGCCGGGTCGGCCAGCGGGAGCCGGCGCAGCGGAGCCTGCCCGATGCCCTGCATCAGGACGAAGCCGGCCAGCTGGGCCGAGTCGCTCTGCCAGTGATCCCCGGCGCGGCGGAATCCGAGCGACCTGGTGAAGGTGTTCATCACCAGGGGGACCGCGAGCCGCCCGCCCCCGGGCAGCAACTGATCCCGCCATGCCGGGGGCAGGTCCCACGCCGCCGCGGTGACCACGATCGCGTGATACGGCGCCCGGTCCGGGAAGCCGCGCTCGCCGTCCGCCGTCACCACCGTGACCCGGCCGACGTACCCGGCGGCCTCCAGGGCGGCCGACGCGCGGGCGGTGATGTCCGGGTCGATTGTAGGACACCGCTGATTCTTGGAGCATGGGACGTTCTTGACCTGGCTGCTCTAAGTTGAGTCCGGAGGGCTCGCGTAGCCGTGTGGGGGCGTGGTTTTTAGAGCGGTTCGGGTGAGCTCGGCTGGTGTCTCGTCGTCGCGGGGCTGGTGAATCGATGAGTGAGGCTGGCCGGTTGCCTCGGCGGCTGGGGATCGGGGTCGTCCCGGTGCGGGGTGAGTCGTTTCCTTCGTGGGTTGACCTGATGGCGGCCCGGATGCGAACGGGTCCGGGCTGGGTCGTTCGTGAGCTGGGCGTGGAGCTGCTGCCGGGCGGCTCGGGGTCGAAGCCGCTGAACTACGGCATCTCGATGTCTGCCAGGGACCTGGAGGCAGTTCGCTCTGCCGCTGGCGTCGCTCCGGGAGCGGTGAGCGCGATGCTGCTGTCGGTGTATGACGGCACGGTGCTGGACTTGTCGCCGCTTGGCCGCGGCCGCCGGCGGCCCGGGGATGAGGGGCGCGTGGGGGCTGTTCCGCGGGTCACGGTGCTGCCCGGAGTGCGTGACGGCCGCAGACGGGGCCTGGCGGCTGTGGTGGCGGCTGGGCGGGGCCGTGGCCTGCCCGGAGCACCGGGTGCTGCTCCACGGCCGGTGCCCTCGGTGCCGCCTGCCGTTGCGGTGGAACTGGGGCTGGCTTATGCTCGCCCCTTTCCCCGCGAACGGGCTGTCAGCTTGCATGAACCGGCCCGCTGGCAGCCGTGAGGTGTGCGGCTTTCCCCTGGCAGAGCTGCCGGCCCGTCCGGTTCCGGCTGAGGTCCTGGAGGTCCAGGACCTTTACCTTCGCGCGGCCGCGGGCCGGGTGCTTCACCTGGCGGGCAAGGAAGTGGCTCCGGCCGACTGGTTCGCCGAGATGAGCCAGCTGGCCGCGCTCGCGCGCTGGGCGGGTCCGCAGGAACTGCCCAGCCTGGACGTTCTGCCCGGGAACCTCGTTCAGGTCTGGCGCGATGATCATGCCGCCGGGAAAGAGCGGCGGCGCTGGCTGTGGCGGGGCTGCCCGCCTTCCCTGGAGCTGACGGCGGCGGTCCTGCAGGTGCTGAGCCCGATGCTGCGGGCGGCCAGCGAGCCGGAGTTCCGGGATGGGGCATCCTGGCTGATCTCAGCGGCATATCGCCGGTGGAGCACCCCGAGGCGTGCTGCTCACAGTCCTGCGGAGCCGGCGCTGCTGCCGCCGTTCACCCGGCGCGCGTTCATGACCTCTCAGCATCGCGGGAACCCGAAGGTGTTCCTCGGGAAGTTCCTGCACCCGGAGCCCGCGCTGGCACGCCAGGGCCTGACGGCTGCTCATATCCCGTGTTACCTGAACCGGGATGACGTCCTGGAGCAGGTCACCCCGCACCTCGCCCCGAGACGCGGGGCCACTCCGGGCGGCCGGCCTCAGCGACGTTTCGCCGCGCTGTGCCTGGTGATGATGGTCAGCGACATGCCGACCTGGGATGAGGCCGCTGAGCTGCTAGGACTGCCGCCGCTGACGGCGAACAGCAATCCAGCGGGGCAGTTCCTGATAGCGGATCTGCTGGCGTTCCGCGAGGGGCTCATCGTGCTCGGGAACCGGCTGATCGAGCGCGGTCTCATCGATTACCGGACCCGGCGGACCGCCTTGGCAGGCCTGATGGGCCTGCCCGCCGCGGACTGGGCGGGCAGGCCCGCGTGGAGCAAGCCCGAGCAGTATGACCGCGGGCGGGTCTTCGCGGCCGCGTGGATCTGGAGCGAGCTCACCGGCGGCCGCTATGACGAGTCGCCCGCGTGGGCCGCGCATCCTGAGCTCAGCGCGCCGGTCACGCCGACGGGATCAGCCGGTTTCTATTACAGCTGGCAGCTCAAGATGGGAGTGGCCCGGCGGGACTGGCTCCGGTCGTGGGGCGCCCGCTATCTGGAGGAACACGTCTGAAATCCCCTCGCTGCGGTGATGCGGCCGGCCGGCGGCCGGTTCCTCACGCCGGCGCAGCACGGTTGCGGCCCTGCTTATGCTGGTGGCCGGCGCGTGCTTTTCTGGCCTGTACTTCCTGGAACTCGGCGTATTCGAGGGTGCTCCAGTGGTCCAGGATGATTTCGTCCATGAGTTCCCGGGTGATCTCCTCGCGGCTGCCTTCCTGGCCGCGGCTGATGGCCAGGCATGCGGACTGCCTGATGATGTCGGCGAGCGGGGCCATCCGGCCGAGGGTGCGCTCGTGCAGGTAGCGCCAGTGCCGGCGGGCCAGGCTGCGCGGCTCGTGATGGTAGAGGGCCAGGGCCTGCTCTAGTCCTTGCACCACTCCGATCCATTCCCTGGCTTCCCCGGGCTCCTCGGGGGTGCCGATGGAGAACGGGGTGAACTTGTGCAGGCTGAACCGGCCCGCCGTCTGCTTGCGGCGGGCGTTGCCGGTTCCCTCGTCCAGCAGGGCGCTGTCCTCGAGCTCGACGCCGGTGCCGACGATGGTGACGCCGGAGCAGCTGGCCAGGAACTTCACGTGATCGTTGGTAGCGGCGCCTTCCCGGCGGGTGCAGTCGAGGAAGTGCGCATCGTCGATTATCAGGAGCCTGCAGCCAGTTGACTTCAGCATGTCCAGGACCCGGTCATCGACGTCGCTCTGGTCACCGGAGACAGGGACGTGCAGGTAGCGGGCCAGCGCCTTGGAGAACTTCTTGGGCGTGATGTTGTCGTCCAGGGTGAGGTAGACGACGGGGACGAAGTCGCAGCCCGGCCGTTCCTCGAATAGTTCCGGTTCGAACCGGCGGAGCGTCAGCTCGTACTTGCGGGCGATCATCTTGACCATCGTGGACTTGCCGACGGTGCCGGGGCCGCTGATCAGCATGCACTGCCTGGCGCCGGCCGGGGCGCGCTTGTTGGCGCGCAGGCGCAGGCCGATCTGCTCGTCGAAGTGGGCGACCCGCGGCGTCCAGGCCAGCACCAGGGCGCTGTGCTGTGCGTCGCGGTCCCGGTTGAACCGGTAGCGGGTCATCTCGTCCATCGCCTGGTACTCCTGCCAGGACGGCAGGATCAGCTGGGCCGGTTCCGGCGCGAGCACGTAGTCCGTCCATTCCTCCTTCCTGCGCGGCTCGAACACGCCGGGGTGGCTACTGGGGCTGTGCATCATGCTCCTGGGGTCACGTGCTCAGTTGCCGGCTAGGTTTCCCGGTCCGGCTGCTCCGGCTGCGGAGAGTCCTTGCAGGGCCACTGGGCGGGCTTGGCGCCCCACACCTCGTAAGTAGGGATGCTGTCGAAGTCGATGTCGAATTCCTCCTCGTCCTTGCCTGCGGAAGCGGCAGGGGAACTGCCGGTCTTGACCGCCCGCAAGGCAGTCGCAGTTCCGGCAGGGGCTGCCGGGATGCCCTTGCCGCTGGCGGCGGGACCGGCGGATTCGGCGTCGCCGAGTTCGGTGCGGGCGCGGTCCAGCGCGGCGGCGCGGGCGCGCTCGCTGTCGCGCAGGCGTGCCTTGCGGGTGCGGGCCAGCCAGGTCTCGGGGGCATCGGTCCGGTTCTGCAGCTCGATCACCGTCTCGGCGATCTCCCGCTGGTCGGCCACGTCCCTGCCACGCTCGGCGATGAGCTTCTTGACCTCCCGGAGGGTGGTGTCGGTGAACGGCTCGACGCCCCTGAGCGCGTGGATCCACGGGATGAGGTGCCAGGACGGTTCCGGCGGCCGGGCGTAGGGGTCGTGGAAGTAGACCTGGGTGACGTCGCTGGGGTCGACGCGGATGGGCCACTTGCCGCCCATCTCCAGGTACGGAGACTTCACCCCGGCCAGCTTCTTGATGACCGGGGCGCGGTATTGCAGGTAGTTGTGCTGGATGCCGTAGTGCTGGATGCTCAGCCACTCGATCGGCAGCAGTTCCAGGTAGAGGTTCGGGTCGGTGGGGCAGGCGACGTAGCCGGACTTGTGGACCAGGATCCGGTAGGCGTCGTTCGGCGACAGCTTCAGGCTGTCGAACCCTGGCAGGACCAGGCCGGCGTGGTGGCGCCTTTGATAGACCGTGATGACGTACTCGGCGAAGAAGAACTCGATGTCGCTCAGCGTCCACCGGGCGTGCTGGTCGGCCTGACGGCCGCGCTGGTCGACCTTGTAGCCCTTGTAGCCCGCGACGTGCTGGGAGAACCCCGACCGTATGGTCTTGAAAGCGGCCTCGACCTGCGGTTTATCGGTTGGCCGGTAGGCGCGGGCGTCCTGGACGGAGATGCCGTAGCGGCGGCAGGCGTCCTTGACCGCATGGGAGGCGAACGCCTTCCCGTGGTCGATGATGATCTTCTCCGGGAACACCACCGGCCGGGCGGCCGCCGCGGCGTACCGCTCGTCGAGCGACAGCAGCGGCTCGCACGCCAGCTTCAGGGCAGAGTGGCGGAGCCTGTCTGGCCAGCCGGGCCGCATCGGCTCCGGCGTCATCGCGTCCCCGATCAGCGCCCCGGCATCGGCGGCCTTCGTGCCGAAGGGCTTGAACCGCCACGCCAGGATCGACCTGGACGCCACGTCTATCGCGATCGTCAGCTCGATCGTGTAGGTGATGTCCTCGACCGGGTCGTAGCACAGCACGTCCAGCGGGGTGGTGTCGAGCATGACGACCTCGCCGGCACGGGAGGCGGTCACGGCCTCGTAGGAGTCCTCCGGCCGGTTGCCGGTCGTGCGGCGGGTAACCGCGGAGCCGGTGGTGTGCCTGCCTGGCAGGATCGCCTCGGTCCACCGGCGGAAGGTCGTCATCACGGGGAGCGGGACCTCGCCCTTGCCGTAATCGGCGTCCAGCCGGTTCTGCACCCGCCGCTTGAAGCGGTTCATGTCGCCGGTCGACTCGTCCACCTCGATGCCGTGCTGCACCGTGATCGCCTCGATGACCCGCGGGTCGGCGCCGGCCAGCGGGTGCGACAGCCGGGCGGTAGTGCACCGCCTGTCGACCAGGCCGAACGTCGTGGACCCAGCCGCCCGCCATTTCTGCAGCCGGTACCACAGCGTGCTGGAGCCGATGCCGAGCTCCGCAGCCTTGGCGGCGACCCGCTGCCGCATCGGCAGCGACGGGTCGAATCCCTCACGGGGTTCTCCGGATGTCGGCATGGCAGGGTTCCCGGACCGGTACCCGGTCGTCAGCTCCAGCATGTGCGCCTGCAGTCCGGCCAGCCGCTCGGCCTCGTCCGGGTCGGCTTGGGCCAGCCCGTCCATCGCGGCCACCGTGTCCGTCAGCGCCCGGTGCGCCCGCGCGGCCTCGTCGTCAAGGCCGCGGCCCTCATCGGCGGTGCAGGGCCGGAAGGTCGGATCCGAGATCAGCATGGCCAGCGGGATGGTGAGGATCCGCCGGTCGGCAGGGGCGGCCGGCGAGATCAGCCGCAGGCTGGCATCGCCGGCCAGCGCCCGGATCTGGTACTGGTGGCCGTCCAGCCAGACCCACGCACCATGCTCAGCCCGGAACGAATGAGCCACCGGCGTCCCCCTTCGTCGTCCCGGCCGTCGCTCACCAGCCGCTCATCTCCCTGGCCAGCTCCGCGGTGACAGCCGCGGCCATGTCCGGGTCGGCGTGCACCGGCGTGGACTCTCGCAGCGGCTGGTCCAAGTCGAACACGACCGCCTGCCGCCAGCACAGGTGCAGCAGCACCCCGCGCGCCAGGTCCCCCGGCGTGACGAACGACAGCAGGTCGCCCACCGGGACCGGGTCGGCGGCCAGCTCCAGCAGCCGGGGAACCAGGTCCTGGCCCAGATACAAGGGACGGCGCTTGCCCGACAGCTCGAAGACGTTCGCCCACCGCTGGGCGGGCGGCTCGCCGGCCATCTCGTAGTCCCAGCCCAGCCGCTCGCATAAGGCTGCCGTCCTCGCGGCCTGCAGCCTGACCGGCTTGTCGTCCAACCGGGCCGGGCTCTTCACGTCCAGCAGCAGGGCACTGCCGTCGGCCCGGCGGGCGAAGATGTCAGGGACGTGGCGCCAGGGGCCGTGCTCATCCGCGGCCTCCAGCTCCATCGGCTGGCTGGAGAACCCCGTGACGCTGACATCGAAGTCCAGCAGGGTCAGCCACTTCTCCTCCAGGTGGCTCTCGAACTCCACCAGCTCGCCCGTGGTCGCCGCCCAGTACCGGCCCGGCGTGTGCGCGATGTCGCGGTAGGCCGGGATGTTGCGGGCCATCCGGCCGTTCTCGAACGACACCGACGCCGCCTCCGCCAGGCCCACGTAATGCTCATCACCGCCGACGTCGATATAGCGGACCATGGCGAAGCCAGACCCGCGGCTCTGTTCGCCCGCACTGCCCTGAACCGGTCGGCGCGCCTTCCCGGTCACGCGACCCCCTGAACGCATGCTGCTGACCCCGTGCCAGCCGTGCGGCCGAGCCCGTGCCAGCCGTGCGGCCGACCCATCAGCCACGAAACGCGTCCAATATCTCACCACAGGCAAGATCATGTGAGCGGAACTCGCGGAACACGACCTCGCTGGAATAGCCCGCGATCACACTCGCGGGTGCCGAGATCTAGGCCTAGGACTCCTGTAGTTACGTAGTTACGGCGAGGAGTCGTCCGGCTCGTAGCTCTGCTTCACTTCGGGATCTCGGGTAGCGAGCTCCAGCAGTGCTGCGCCGTCCGCTGACTCTAGGGCAGCGACTGCATCTGCCTCATCGAGCTGGCCTGCCGAGCGCAGGCGCTCGGCGAGCGCATCTACCTTCTGCGGACCGTTCAGCGCCCGCAAGGCCTGTTCGTTCTCGATACGTTTCGCCAGGAGTTCCTGCTCGGCGAGCTGCCCGGCAATCTGCGCCTGCCGCAGCTGCTCGCGCTTCAGTTCGAGGTCAAGCCTGGAACTCTCGACTCGGTCATCGACGGTTTCCTCAGCGACCTGCGCCTCGGCCTTCTTGATCTTCCGCCGGGAGCCCAGCGTGGCGAGCGTCTCAAGGGCTCCGGCGCCCTTGGTGAGCGCTTCGGCTCCGGTACCGACTGCCGTCATCGTCTCGGCAAGCGGGTTCCGGTACCGGATCTCCCGCACAGCGATCTCGGTCGGAGCCAGTCGTGCGATCTGGTCGGCAACCAGTGCCTGGTAGAGATCTGGGTCGATGACGTCCAGCCCGCCAGCGGCACCTATCGGCCAAGGAAACGGTGACCCCGCCAGCGCTCGTTCATACCCGGCAGCCAGCAGGCTGCTGGCTATACTTCCTGGGCGTCGCCCCATGCGGTACCAGTAGTCGAAGAACAGGTCCGGCGGCAGGTCGGGGCCGTTCTCGGCGAGGTTACGTCGGGCGTTGCGGAGGTTGTCCGCCCGATACCGCGGGCTTAGCTCGCTGCCGTCAGGCAGTCGCTCAGCCGCACGGGCGAGCTCATCGTCCGTCGGGAACTTCATCTGCTCGGTAGCGGCCCGGCGGATGCGCCGAAGCGTGGCGTCCCGGCCCACGTCGGCAACGACACGGACGCCCCGCACCAGCGTCTCAACGAGAACGGGGCTGGCTCCGGGGCCCAGGTCGACCGTAATCTCAAGAACGTTCATCGCCCCGGCAGGCTATCGGTCATCCGAGCGGCATGCACTCAGCCTGAAGTCGTGTTTTCAGCTCATTCCGACTCCGCGCGGTGAAAGTCCGGTGCCTGGGTGCTCTAAAGTACACGTGGCTTGCTCCAAAACATGCTCTAAAGAACCTAGAACAGCTCTAAAAATCAGCGGTGTCCTACATCGATGTCCACGGTCACGACGTGCTCTCTGGTGATCTCGGCCAGCAGCGCGGCGTTATAGCCTCCTGACCCGATCTCCAGGACGCGCATGCCCGGCCCGATGCCCGCCTGGACGATCATCTTCGCCTGCAGCCACGGCCCGCTGACCGAGGACAGGTTCGACCCGTCCGGGGCCATCTTCAGGACCGGGGCAGCGTGCCCGTTGTACGAAGTCTCCAGCGGCGTGCCCGGCGGGGTGAACAGATGCCGCGGCACCGACCGGAACGCCGCCTCCACATGCGGCGACGTGATCCACCCCTCCGCGATCAAGCCCTCAGCCATCTCCTGCCGCAACTCGTCGGCCTGGCCGGAACCGGTCACGCTTGCCGCCTGGATCATGCACTGCTCCTCTGACAACGGCCCGGATGGTGAGCGCTAATCGACGCAGCGTAGGCACCGCGGACCCGTCGAAGCTCTTCGAGAGATTTGTGCGCGCGGGGGGCAGCGGCTGGCTGGGGGGGTGCCGGTGACGTAGTGGTACTCGGCGCGGCCGGGGTCGTCGGGCGGCGGGGTGATGCGTGCGTGGCAAGCGGTGCGGCGAGTGATGACGCGGGCTTCGCGGTCCGTCGCAGCTTCCATTATGATCCCCAGGTTCCGACTGTAGAGGGTGCCGGGCGGGTCGGGGCGGGAGTACGTGCGTCCGTCCGGGCGGCGGAAGTTGATGCCGCACCGGGTGCGGGCGAGCAGGTCGCGGCGCTGCTCATAAACTTCGCGTGAAAGCCACAGGACACGCCATTGCGCGGTGCCGCGCATCAGGTGCCAGATACGGGCGATCAGCCGGTTCATCGAGCGTGCCTCCTTTCGGTCAGCCGGTTAGGTCAGTGAGCCAGTGAATCACCCGGCGCTCACCGTGGGTGCCGAACCTGGCCGGGCGGGTCCGGCGGCTGCGGCGGCTGCGGCGGCTGCGGTGGCAGGATCACTCACGGGATACTCCGAGCCGTCGTCAAGCCGGTAGACAGTTGCGTCCGTAGCAACCTTGACGGTGGTGCCGTCCGGAGCGTAGATGTGCAGCTTCGGGTCGGTCCGCCCGGATGAGCCCATGTTTCTGGTAGCGGACCCCAGCGCCAGCCGCTGATGCCGGGCAACCACAGCCTGCACGCCACACTCTGCCAGAGCAGCCTGCAATTCCCCCAGCAAGAACGAGCGACGGTCAGCCTCGAAATCTGAGAGAACCGGCTGATTGTCCGTGGATGTTGCTGCGCTGGTAGACTCTGACATTTCGGCTGGCTGGGATGTCGCTTTCGTGGTCACGTTGCGACGGTATGGCGCATGTACCTCCGGCATCAATGACGTTGCTCAAAGTTGCGTCAATCCAGCTCGTCTATGAGACCATTCTGGGCGGCGACGATGATGCTCCGCGCTTGCGCACCGGTTGCGGCCGAGCGGGACAGGAGGTCGAATTTCTTGGCGTAAAGAGCAACCTCGCGGTGCTGGGTGATGGTGAGTTCTGCGGACACAGTTTCGAGCTGAACGGCGTCATCGTCGAAGATCCAGAATCCTGATGCCGGGGTGGTGTGACGTTCGGCTCGGGCTGGGATGATGCCGAGTGTCACTCTCTGGAGGTTCATGAGCGTGAGCAGCCGATCGAGCTGCCCGGCAGTTGTCTGGGCGGCGCCGACCCGCGTATGCAGGGCCTGTTCTTCGAGTATCACGTGGAATCGGCGGTCTCCTGAGTAGAGCATCTGCTGACGTTCCAGCCGCACAGCTACAGCCTGATCGAGGTCATCAGGGATGTCGTGGAACTGGATGACCTTCGCCATGATCGCGGTAGCGTATTGGGCGGTCTGGAATAGGCCGGGGATGAGGCTGGGCTCATAGATGCGGAAGACCTTCGCGCGTTCGTAGCTCGTTGTCCGCGCCTGTTGGGGCCTCTTGAGCCCGAACTTCATCTGCCGACGCCACTCGATGTACATGCTTTCAACGCTGTGGGCGGTGGCTGTCAGATCGGTTATCTCGCCTGGCGCGCGACAGTGGGTGCACCACGTGCGTATGTCGCTGTCGGAGGGGTGCTGCTTGCCGTTTTCGAGCTTAGAGACCTTCGTAAAGTGCCAGCCTGCCAGGGTAGCTAGTTCGCGTCCTGACAGGCCGGCATCCCTGCGGATCTCACGCAGCCGCGTGCCCAGGGCCTCGCGGGCTTGATCTAGCTGCCTGGGCAATGCGGTTGCCGGGTCAAAGGGGCTTGTAGTCGGCGTGCGGCGTCGCGGTAGTCCAGGCCGCTTCGAACGCGTTCATGCAGAGCTGCACCGCTTCGCTGTCGGTGGCCAACTCGTGGCCTGCTGAGCGGCCATCTCCAGTGAAGTGGTTAAACAAAACTCGTTCGCCGTCGAACAGCCAGAAGTCGTTGCCGGGCAGCGCGAGGCGTGAAGCCTTGCTGCGCGGCAGCCAACGTATGTCTTCGCCGGCGTCGATGTTGAGCTGACTTCCCGCATAGCAGAAGCGCATGTAGCCGTTGAGCGGCTCGCTGACCAGCCGGACGCGTCTCACTTGCTTCCCGGCACTGGTAGTGGCCCTCATCAGGTCAAGCCAGTGTCGCCGTTCGGCGTCCTCAGCCTGGTGGTCGCGCCGGCCAGTGACGAGGAACCGGGCGAAACGGCCCTTCTCGTCATCCACGCCGTAGAGGTCGTGTGTCTCCAGATGCCATGCGTAGTGTCGGCACTGCTGGAAGAGGCGGGCCCACTGTTCGTCAGTCAGTGGCCCCATCGTTCTCCTTCGGCACGTACCTCATGAGTTCCTTTGGGACGGCGATGACGGTTTCATGGTCGGGCATGCTGAGGCTGGCTAAGGTCTCTGGGTCAGTGACCTTCCACCCCTGGACGACAAAGACCTCTTTGCCGTACATGATCTCATCGGTGTCGAAGAGCGTGGGTGAGTTGCCCGACTCGGTGACCTTCCCGAGGAAGCGTAGCTTCATATGTTGCTCCGAATCTATAGTTGCTGGCAGTTGCGTCTATAGTTTGCCGGGCCTGCGGAACTGTCAAGCAACTTGGCTGTGGTTGGAGTGATAGCCCATGAAACGCCGGAACATGCGGGTCAGCGCATGACCAAATAGGCTCAGTGGCATTGACTGATGCAGAAACCACGGTCAGCGCCTGCGCTGGCGGAGCCGGATCAGCTCATTGTCTGCCAGGAGCCGATGCGCCTGCCATCGGCGGCGAAGACGTAGATGCGCGGCACGTCGACGGCCACGGTAGCCTCCTGGCCGGTCATCCAGCCCTGGGTGAATCGAGCCGGACTAGCAACTGGGCGCCGCGGTCCTCCCGTCGGCTGCCTGCTGCTGGACTACGACGACCAGTAACAAACACCACAGCCTTGAAGTCGAGTTCATCAATGAAGGCCCGGTGTTCATCTGTGACCTGCTGCCCGCCTACCTGAGAAGACTTCGGCTGCTCCATGCCGCCGACCGCGTTGGCCGGGGCGAGCAGGTACTCGCTACGCTGCCATCAGCGGTATCGCCTGGCCGGCTGGCGATCGGTATCGGCCTCGCCGGACACCCGCCGGATGATGGCATGACTGAGTTCATAGACCACCGGCCACCAGACGCGCACACGGCGCCTGGCCTGATCGGATTGCGGCTGCCATTCCCCGACGACCGGTTCGCCGATCTGGTGAACATCGACCTGTGGCGGGTGGTCTGGCCCAATCACCTGGGATTAGCCGCCGGGAGGCCCGGTGATTGCCCGGGCA
This sequence comes from uncultured Actinomycetota bacterium, assembly GCA_963720575.1. Classification (GTDB taxonomy): domain Bacteria; phylum Actinomycetota; class Actinomycetes; order Streptosporangiales; family Streptosporangiaceae; genus Chersky-822. The sequence goes on along the minus strand of CAVRGA010000001.1, from coordinate 4,633,692 downwards.
GGGCTTCCGTAGGAGCGTTTTCGCATGTAGGGGCGTTTTCGTCGGATAGTTCGATCAAGTCTCCTTCATGCGGAAACGCTCCTTTCAAACACGCGGGCGGACCCGGCGGGCCGGGCGCAGCCGCATCAGCGCATCGTCTGCCAGGAGCCGATGCGCCTGCCGTCGGCGGCGAAGACATAGATGTGCGGCACGTCGACGGCCACGGTAGCCTCCTGGCCGGCCACCCAGCCCAGCGGTGAATCGAGCCGGACCAGGAGCTGGGCGCCGCGGTGCTCGCCGTGATGGCTAGGGCTGGCGGTCGGTGGCAAGGTACGCCCCGGCCGGGCGCTCACCCGATTCAGGTCAACTGGCCGGAAGCCGACCTCCAGGCGCGCGAGCCACTGGTGGCCGTGGTACTCCAGCGAGCCGATCCGGCCGCGCAGGCACGTCCCGCCGGCGCTGGCCTGGGAGGGGATCAGGTTCTCCGGCCGGATCCCCACGATCACGGGCTGCCCGTGATAAGGGGTGAGTGATTCCGAGCGAGAGTCGCTCCAGCCCAGGTCGAGATGCTGGGTGCCGAAGTCGATGATGACCCGGTCGCCGTTCACCACCCAGATGGTCGCCCAGGCCAGGTTGACCGGCGGCGAGCCGAGGAACGCGGCGACGAAAGCCGTGCCAGGGTCGCTGTAGATGCTGCCGGGAGTGCCGATGTCCTCGATCACCCCGTCATGCATCACCGCGATCCGGTCAGCCAATGACAGTGCCTCGACTTGATCGTGCGTGACATAGATGGTCGTGAGCTTCAGTGACCTGATCAGAGATACGATCTCTGCCCGCAGCCCGCTGCGGAGGCCGACGTCGAGGCTAGCGAGCGGCTCGTCCATGAGCAGGACCGCCGGCTTGCCGCGGATCAGCGCCCGGCCCATCGCGACCCGCTGGCGCTGACCGCCGGACAGCATGGCCGGCTTGCGGTCCAGTGTCTCGGTGATCTCGAGCCCGTGCGCGATCTCGCGGACTCTGCCGCCGACCGCGGCCTCGTCGGCCATGCCGGAGATGCGCAGCGGAAAGGCGAGGTTATCCCGGACGGTGAGGTGCGGGTACAGCGCCAGGTCCTGGAAGACCATGGCGACGTTGCGTTCGTGCGGCGGCATCTCGTTGGCGACGTGCCCGTTCAGCATGACCCTGCCAGTCGTCGGGTCCTCAAGACCGGCGATCATCCTCAGTATCGTCGTCTTGCCGCATCCTGACGGCCCAAGGAGTACCAGCAGCTCCCCGGGGTCAACTTCCAGGCTTACGTCGTCCACGGCCAGCACGCCACCGTCGTAGACCTTGGTCACCTGGTCAACGGCTACCGATGACACCAGCCCACCTCCCCGTGCTCGTGCCTGCCCGAGCAGGACTACGGCTCGGTCCTGCCCGGAGACCCGTCGTCCCAGGGCACTTCTGCCCAGACCTGGCGACCGCGCGCGTCCCCGCACTCTCCGGCCCGCGACGCCAGGGCGCGCACCAGATACAGCCCCATGCCGCTTTCTCTTACCGGGCAGGGGCCAGCCGGCCATCTTGGCCCGTCTGGCGCCCCGTCGTCGGCTACGGAGATCCGGACCGCACCCGGGCGATCGCGCCAGCTCACCTCCACGGTGAAACGCCCGCCCCGCCCGGTAGCGGTGTGCCGTACGGCATTCGTGGCGAGCTCGACCGCGATTGACATCACGTCTTCGCGGGCGGGGCCGGCCGGGAGCAACCCGGCCAGCCAGCGGCGAACGTGACTTAGCTCGGCGCTCCTGCCGGGGAAGCTCTGGTGCCACCGGAGCGCGGGCACGAGCGCTCGGAGCCGGGGCGGCGGCGTCCCAACAGCCATGACATCTCCAGCCACTACTTGAGTGCGCCGGCCGTGAGGCCGGAGATGATCCGCCGCTGCGCGAAGATCACGATCAGCGCGACCGGCAGGGTGATCAGCACCACGGCGGCGTCGATGCGGTTGTAGAACACCTGGAACTGGCTGTGGCCGAGGCCCACGATGGCCAGCGGCGCGGTGTACATGCTCGGGCTCGACATGAACGACAGCGCGAACGTGAAATCGTTCCACGCGAGGATGAATGCCAGGATCGCCACCGTGAAGATTCCCGGGACCGCGACCGGCAGGATGATCCGCCGCAGCGCCTGCATCCTGGTCGCGCCGTCCACGACGGCCGCCTCCTCCAGCTGGCGGGGGATCTGGGAAAAGAAGTTGGCCAGGAACCAGGTGCCGATCGGCAGCGTGTAGACCAGGTAGGTGATGATCAGCGCCACATAGTTGTCGAGCAGGCCGAGATGACGGTAGGCGAGGAACAGCGGGCCCACCATGGCCAGCACCGGGAAGAAGCTGGTGAGCAAGATGAAGCCGAGAATGGTCGCCTTGGCGCGAATTCTGGTCCGCGACAGGGCATAGCCGGCGAGTACAGCCAGGACGACGGTCACGGCAGTTGCCGACAGGGCGACGATCAGGCTGTTGAGCAGCGCCCGGCCGAAATTGATTCCGGTCTTGGACGTCTGCGCGATGTCGAATGAGTAGCTGCCGAAGGAAATGTGCCCGGGCAGCAGGCTCGTGGTTCCCTGGCTGAGGTCCGCCGATGTTTTCAGCGAGGTGATGACCATCCAGTAGAACGGGAACAAGCTGGCGATCACGAACACGGCGATGAGCAGGTAGAACCCCGCCCGCTTCGCGACTTTACCCTGGGCGGCCTGCCACCCGTCCAGCCTGACCCGGTCAGCGAAACCGGTGATAGCGCTCACAGGGACTCCTCGATGCGGAACACCCGGACGTAGGCGGCGGCGATCATCAGCGCGACGGCCACCAGGGCCACCGACACCGCCCCGCCGTAACCGAAGTCGAACTGAACCAGGAACGCCTGGTAGTCCAGGTAGGACAGGACCGTCGTTGAGGTCCCCGGCCCGCCCGCCGTCATGTTGTAGACCACATCGAAGATCATGAACGAGGACAGGGTCCTGAAGATCAGCGCGACCAGCAGGGCAGGCTTGAGCAGCGGCAGGGTCAGCTTGCGGAATGTCTGCCAGTGGCTCGCCCCGTCCACCGTGGCGGCCTCATAGATGTCGTGCGGGATCACCTGCAGCCCGGCCAGCAGCACGATGGCCATGAACGGCGTGTTGCGCCAGGCGTCCGCCACCAGGATCGCGGCCCAGGAGGTCCAGGTGCCGGCCAGCCAGGTGGTGTGGGCGCCCGGCAGGTGCAGGGCGCCGAGCACGTAGTTGACGAAGCCGTTCTGCGGGTCGAACATCGCCTTCCACAGCTGCGCCGACACGACGGTCGGGACCGCCCACGGAATGAAGACCGCCGCCCGCACCAGCCCGCGTCCCGGGAAGGCGCGGTTGAGCGTGAGCGCCAGGCCCAGCCCGATCAGCGTCTCGACGGCCACCGACACGACGGTGAAGCCGGCGGTGCGGATCAGGGACGGAAGGAAGAGATTGTCGGTGAAGATCCGCTTGTAGTTGGCCAGTCCGGACCACGTCGCAGGCAGGCCGCTGGTCACCACGTCGTTGTGGAACGAGTTCCACACGTTGTAGATCAGCGGGTAGACGGTGATCGCCAGCAGCACGATCACCGCCGGGGCCACCAGGATGTAGCCGAAGCGCCGGTCCTGAGCTAGCTGGCTATGCCGCTGCCTGGCCCGCGGCGAGGGAACCCGGCCGGGGCTGGGGGCGGCGCCCGGCCGGGCCGGCAATGCCGGCCCGGCCGCGGCGGCCGATTTCTGCGTTGTCACCGTGGCTCACCCGGCGGTCTGCTGCAGCTGCTTCACGGTCGGCGCGGTCGCCGCCAGGGCCGCCGAAGGCGTCTCCTGGCCGCTGAGCACCGACGAGATCATGGTCTGCAGCTGACTCGAGATCTCGGTGTAGACCGGGCTCACCGGACGCGGCGTGGCGTACTTGAATACGACCTGCTCCTGCTTGTAGTACGGCGCCTTGGACAGCAGCGCGGGGGTGTAAGCGGCCTGGACCGATGGCGGGTCGCCGGCGCTGATCGCCCGTGCGATCTGCACGGCCGAGCTGGTCAGGAACTGGATGAACTTCCAGGCAGCGGCCTGGTGGGTGCTCTTGGCGTTGATGGCGAGGTCGTCGCCGCCCAGGGAAGCCTGCGGGGCACCGCCTGAGGCGCTCGGGAACGGGATCCAGCCGGTCTTGCCGGCCAGGTTGGAGCCGCTGGCCTCGGACAGCTGGAACAGGTAGGGCCAGTTGAGCGCGAACGGCGTCTGGCCTGACTGCCAGGCCGCCTGGACCTGGCCCTCCTCCCAGGTGGATACCGCCTGCGGCGCGATGCCGTAAGAGTGAATGGAATCCGTCATCAGCTTGAGAGCGGCGACGTTAGCCGGGTTGTCGATGTTGGCAAGGGAGGAGTTAGACAGCTGCCCGCCGAAGCTCTGGAAGGCGGTCACCGCCCCCTCGTACTTGTCGCCCTCGAATGCCAGCCCTTCCTTCAGCGACTTGTCCTTGCTCATCGCCGCCTTCGCGTCGGCCACCAGCTCGGAAACGGTCGTCGGAGGGGTCTTGATCAGGTCGGTGCGGTAATACAGGCCCTCCGCGTTGATGAACCACGGGATCGCGTACTGCTGGCCGTTGAATTGGCCCGACGCGACCTGGCCGGGGAAAAATTCACTGGCATTCGGGTGGAACTTAGCCAGGTTAGCGATCCAGCCCGGCCGGGCGAACGTGGCTGGCCACACCACGTCGGTGGTGATGACGTCAGGCGTGCCCGACCCGGCGATGAAGCGCTGCTGCAACTGCTGCAAGGCCACGTCCGATATCGGGGAAAGCGACAGGATGGTGACCTTAATGTTCGGATTGGCCTTCTCGAACGCCTTCACGGCCGCCTGAGTCGCGGTACCTTCGCTGCCCAGCCCCTGAGTAGCGAAGACAATGGTCTGCTTTGCGGTCGCGGGCACCTGCTTGGCGCCCGACGAACCGCCGCTGCTGCTGCATCCGGCCGAAGCCGCTGCCACGGCGAAAGCCGCTGCCACCGCAAGCGCCCACCGGGCGCTGCGGTGCGCGGTTCCCGTACTTTCCTTATGCCTCATCGCCGATCACCTTTCTTGTGTTACTGCCCTCAGCGCTAGCCGTTCGCGGCATGGAATGAGTTCGCGGCTGAGGGCACCTGCGGCCGGGCCTGCTGGCTGACCTGCCTCGGCGCCCTATGGACGCACAACCTGCTGTTTACATACACGTTATGTATATGTGTTATACACACATGTTAGGTCCGCGTCAACAGGATGCGTCGCGAAGGTTTCGCCAAGGCCAACATGTTTCGGCGGAGTTTCGCCGGAGGCCAGCGCCCCCGGGCTCAGTTTCGGCGGTGCGGGGTTGCCCGGGCCGGTGATCGCGGAGAGTTCCCGCGCCGCAGCATGATCGCGGAGCGTTCTCCGTCGTTTGCGGCATGATCGCGGAGCGTTCTCCGTCGTTACCGCGGAGAGTTCTCGCTGCGCGGAGTCTTTACCGCTCTATGTGCGGAAAACGCTCCGCGCAACGACAAGTCTCCGAGCCAGAGCCGGGGAACTGCCGAAAAGGGCTCCCCGATCCTGATCACGAGCCGTGCGGCAGCCCCCGGGACGCCTACTGGTTTCCGTGATCATGACCGAGACCGTGATCACGGAAGATCGCCCAGGTCAGGACACCGGCGATGTTCCGTGATCACGCCCTGGACCTTGATCACGGAACATCGCACCTGCCGTCCAGCGCCGACAGCTCCCGGGACTGAGAACTCTCCCTCACGATGCCGGAAAAGCTCCCCGATCGTGATCGCGAGTCACCCGACAGCCTCCCCGACCCGGGCGATGTTCCGTGATCACGGTCTCGATCATGATCACGGAAGGCTCAAGCAGCCGTTTCAGTAGCGGAAAGCGGCCGCGATCGGCATCGCCGCGGCCCGGCGGGCGGAGACGATGGCGGCCCCGGCCGCGGCCGCCAGGACGAGCCCGCCGGCCGCCAGCGTCGCGCCCGCCGACGGAGAACTGCCCAGGCCGGCGCCGATTCCGTAGGCCTGGCCGGCCACATCGATCAGGGGAGGCGTCGCCGCGGTGCCGCAGACCATGCCAGCGGCGGTTCCGACCAGGGCGAGCGCGGTCGTCCTGGCCACGAGCGAGCTCATGACCTGGCGGGGAGTCATGCCCATGGCCCGCAGCGCGCCCACATCGCGAAGGTGATCGCGCAGCCCGACCGCCGAGGCCGTGAGCAGGCTGGTGAGCGCGATCAGCGCCAGCACGATGAACAGCCCGGCGAGCATGGGGCGGACAATGCCGAGACTGCTGGCGGGGTTGACGGCCTGGACGACGTCGAGACGGCCGCCTGAGGCGCGGAGCAGCCAGGCCGTGGCGCCGGCCAGGGTGATCCCGTGCCGTAGCACCAGGCTGTAGGAGACCGGCGGGGGAACGGCCCCGGCCGAGGTCAGGGTGTCGATGCCATAGGCGAGCACCTGCCCGCCGTACTCCGGCTCGATGATCCGTCCCACGATGTGGAAGATCACCGGCACCCCGCCGACCGGCATCCTGATGTACTCGCCCACCCGCGAGTGCACCGCGTCGAGCAGCCGCTGGCTCGCTACCGCCTCACCGGGAGCCCGGTAGAGCCGCCCCTGCGCCACGTGGAAGGGGTAGGGCTGCCCCGAGCTGCCCACCCCGAGCGTGGTGATGGCCGAGGTATCGCCGGGGAGCAGGGCGCTGACCGTGACCGACTGGTAGGTCGCCGCGATGCCGGGGTCGGCGGCCAGGATCCGCTCGGCCTGCTGCCTGCCCATCGAGCCGGGGCTCACGGTCAGCGTGGCGGCCAGGCCGATCTGGCCCGGATGCTGCTCTACGTTGTCGAGCGTCGCCCAGAAGCCGATCCCGATGGTGATCATGGTCACCGGCAGCGCCAGTCCCGCTATGGTCAGCGCGGCGTGCGGCAGCCGGGTAAACGCGGCCCGGGTGCCGAGCACCGCCGCCGGCGGCAGGCGCGAGAGCAGCGCCGCCCGGGTGACCCGCGACAGCCGGCCGCCCGGCACCGACGGCCCCGCCTCGCTGACCGGCCAGACGCTGCCGGCCCTCCAGCCCGAGATCACCGTGGCCAGCAGCACGGCTATGACGGTGCCCCCAGCGATGAGCAGCACCCACCCGGCCGGAAGAGGAGCGATCGCGGCAAGCGAGCCCGCTGGCAGCTCGTGCGACAGCACGGCCGTAAGCAACGGTGCCAACAGGACCCCGGCCCCCGTACCCACCAGGGCGAGTGCCCCATGCTCGGCGAGCAGCATCCCGACGAGCTGGCGGGGCGTGAAGCCCAGGGTCTTGAGCATGGCCAGGTCCTGAACCTGGGTAAGCACCCGGCCGCCGGCCGCGTTCCCGATCGCCAGCAGCGCACCCCCGAGCGCGACCAGCCCGAACAGTGCCAGCAGCAGCCCGAGCAGGGGATCGCTGCCGTCCATGGACTGCTCCACCTGGCGCCACGTCAGCGCGCCGGTGACGTGGCCGGGGCCAAGCCGGGTCACCGCCTGCTGCACCACGAAACTCGCCGAGGACGGGGTGGCCAGGCGCAGGCCGACCGCCTCCCCCGTGTGCCTGCGAACGGGTTCCACCCGGCTGAACAGGCCCGGCAGCACCCACATCAGCCCCGGGGTCTGGTCCGGGTAGAACCCTTGATTCGAGGTCTCGGCAATGCCCTCGACCCTCGCCCGCACCGAGCTGCCGTCGAGCCCGTCGATGACGAAGGCCGATCCGGGGGTCAGGTGCAGCGCCTGCGCGAACGACGCCTCGAGGACAACGCCGGCCTGTGGACGGCGTCAGCCAGCGGCCCTCGCGCAGCCGCGGCCTGCCGATGGCCGGCCGTACCGGGCTCATGGCCCAGAGCTGGACCGGGGCCTGGGCCGATGACCCGCGGGCCAGCGTGGCGGCAGTGGCCTGGTAGGGGCCGGCCACCGCCGTGACCCCGCTCAGCTTGCTGAGGGCACCAGTGTGAGTGCCCGCCGTCAGCCTGAGCCAGACATCGGCCCCGTTGGTCTGCGCGAACAGCGCCCGCCACGGGTTGGTAGCGCCTTCGGCCAGGGTGGCGGACAGCAGCAGCGCCGCCACGACTCCTGCCACCACCGCCGCCATTGCTGACGCCTGGTACGGCCGTGCGCGCAGGTCTGCCCGGATCCAACGACCGACGGCGCGCATGATCAGCCTTGCAGCTCGAGCAATCCGCTGGCGGCACGCGGTGACGACCGGACGGACGACAGATCGGCGTCGTCGGCGATCATCCCGTCGAACAGGTGAACGACCCGGTCGACGACGCCCGCCGCCCGCGCGTCGTGCGTGACGAGCAGGATCGTCTGGCCCTGCGCGTGGCTGCGCGCCAGCAGGCGCAGCACGCCGGCGGTGTTCGCGCTGTCCAGGTTGCCGGTCGGCTCGTCCGCCAGCAGCACGCTGGGCCGGGGTGCCAGCGCCCGGGCGAGCGCCACCCGCTGCTGCTCGCCAGCGGACAGCCGGCCCGGGGTGACCGCGGCCTTGGCGCTGAGGCCGAGCTGCTGCAGCAGCTCCTCGCGGCGCTCGCGCGCGCTTCGGCGCGTTGCCCCGGCGAGCAGGGCGGCGAGCTCCACGTTGTCCGCCACCGTCATGGTCGACACCAGGTTGAAAAATTGGAACACGAACCCTATGTGCCGACGCCGCAGCACCGCCCAGCGAGTCTGGCTGAGCCCGTCCACGCGCTGGCCGTCGAGCCAGACCTGGCCGCTGGTGGCCGCCTCGAGCCCGCCGAGCACCTGCAGGAGGGTGGATTTCCCTGACCCGGACGGGCCCATCACGGCGACGAATTCGCCCCGGCGAACGCTCAGGTCAATGCCGCGCAGTGCGTGCACCATGCCGCCGTCAGTGCGGAACGCCTTGGTCAGCCCCACCGCGCGCAGCAGCTCGGCAGCCTCCCCCGGGCTGGACGGGGACCCTGCGGGCCCGCCTGCGAGCGGGCTCACATCAACTCCGCCTGGCACCGCTCCAGCCAGTCAAGATCGGCCTGCACATGCAGCATCGCCCCTTCGACGAGCAGCCCGGCGATCGGGCCGCCGTCGCCCGGGCCGGCCTGGCGGGACAGCGCCCGCATCTGGGCGAGGTAATGCCGCCGCTGCCGGTTGATGAGCTCGAGCCGGTCGGTCTCGCCCGCCAGCGGGCCGAGCGCCAGCTTCATGAAGAAGTCGTCGCGCACCCGCGGGCCCTCGCTGGGCGCCGCCAGCCAGGCGTCCACGGCCTCGCGCCCGGCGGGCGTGAGCTCGTATGTCCTCTTGTTGGCAGGCCCGCCTGCACCACATCCGTGCCGCGGACCAGCCCGGACTTCTCGAGGCGCTGCAGCGTCAGGTAGATCTGCCCGATGTTCGGGGACTGGTACGCATCCCCGAGTATCCGCTCGAGCTGGCTCTTCAGCTCATACCCGTGAGCAGGCTCCTTGGCTAGGAGCGCCAGCAGCGGCAGACGCATAGCCCACTCTCCCCTCGCTCCCCTGGCGGCGCGCACGCGAAACTTCTGCCGGGAACACGTTGACCGGCACCTAGCACCAGAGTATAACGTGTATGCATATACGTTATCTATCTCATCACAGGCTGAGCGGCTCGCCGGTCGGCTGCACGCGGTGGCCCTGCCGCTCCGGCGCAACCCCTGCCAGCCATCTCAGGCGCCCCCGGCCGCCTTGCTGAAAAGCGGGCCGTCAGCACCGTAACCATCCTTACCTGCGACGAACTAATTGTCGAGGTGTGTCAGCAGGGCATTTCAGCCGCTTGCCGCCCAGCCTGACGGCGAGTCGGCGCCAAAAGCCGATTGGAGACCATGATGTCGACGGCGAATAGCCTCGCTCTTGCGCGGGGAAACAATCATGCCGTGCTGCCCGGCTCGCGGGATTCCGGTCCTCTGGCCGGGCCGCCTGACGGCCGGGACCGCGCCTTCGGGGGATCGGCGACGGCGCTGATGGACACCAGCCTGCGCCAGGATCTGCTCCGGCTCGCCCGTCAGCCCCGGTTGCTCGTGGCCTGCGACTACGACGGGACGCTGGCAGCGATCGTCCCCGACCACAGGTCCGTCCGGCCGCTGCCGGAATCGGTGGCCGCGCTGCGGCTACTCGCCTCCTTGCCGGAGACGACGGCGGCGGTGATCTCGGGGCGCGCCCTGCGCGAGCTGGCCGCGATGTCGCGCCTCCCCTCCGAGGTGCACCTGATCGGCAGTCACGGCTCGGAGTTCGACATCGGGTTCGTCCATGCCCTGGAGGAGCAGACGCGAGCGCTGCACGCCAGGATCGTGAGCGCGCTGGACGAGATCACGGGCAGCGCGCCCGGGGTGCTGCTCGAGATCAAGCCCGCCAGCGTAGCCGTGCACGTGCGCCAGGCCGAGCCGCGGGTCGCGGAGCAGGTGCTCGCGGAAGTCGCGGCCGGGCCGGCCGGGTGGGAGGGCGTGGAGGTCACCCAGGGCAGCGCCGTGACCGAGCTCTCGGTGGTCCGTACCGACAAGGGCGAGGCACTTGAGGTCATACGCCGCATGTGCGGCGCGACCGCGACCATCTTCCTTGGCGACGACCTGAGCGCCGAAGAGGTATTCGCCAGGCTGGCCGGCCCGACCTCGGAATCAAGGTCGGCGGCGGCGGCACCATGGCGCGCTATCGCATCGCCGGCAGCGTCGCGGTGGCTGAGGTGCTGTCCTTCCTCGCCTGCGAGCGGCGCGCCTGGCTGTCCGGCGGGCAGCCCGTGCCGATCGAGCGGCTGTCCATGCTCGGGAACGGCCTTTCGCTGGCGCTGGTCACGCCCGACGCGCGGATCTGCTGGCAGTGCTTTCCCGGGCCCGCATCAGCGTCGATCTTCGCTGACCTGCTCGGAGGCCCGCCCGCCGGGCATTTCTCGGTCCGGCCGCAGCGCGATTGCCTGCCGCTCGGGCAGCGTTACCTGCCCGGCACGATGACGCTGGAGACCCGGTGGCCCGGCCTGCTGGTCACCGACTACCTCGATCACCACACCGACCAGCACCGCACCGATCTGATCCGGGTGATCAGCGGCTCGGCGAAGGCATTCGTCGAGTTCGCGCCGCGGCCGGAGTTCGGCCAGGTGGCGGTCAGGCTCCAGCCGGTGGCCGGAGGCCTGGCCGTGATGGGTACCTCAGATCCGATGGTGCTGCGCTCCCCCGGCATCCGCTGGGCCATCACGTCCGACGGGCAGCACGAGTCGGCGCACGCGGTGGCCGAGCCGCGACCTGACCAGCCGGTGGTGCTCGAACTGCGCTGCGGGACGCGCGAGATCTCCGCCCATCCGCTTCCGGAAGCCCAGCGGCGCGCGCGCTCCGGCTTTTACTGGTCACAGTGGGCGGCAGGCCTGACACTGCCCGCGATCGAGCCTGGCCTGGTCGCCAGGTCGGCCCTGACGCTCCGCGCCCTGTGCCATGCCGGCACCGGCGCCATCCTGGCGGCCGCGACCACGTCCCTCCCCGAGGCGATCGGCGGGATCCGCAACTGGGACTACCGCCACTGCTGGCTCCGTGACGCCGCGCTCACCGCCCAGGCCCTGGTGTCGCTCGGCTCGGCGACAGAGGCCTCCGCCTACCTCGGCTGGGTTCACCGGGTCCTGTCGGGCGTGCAGAGCCCGGAGCGCCTGCATCCCGTGTATGCGCTGGACGGCGGCTCGTCAGGCTCCGAGGCGGTCATCGACACGCTGCCCGGGTATGCGGGATCACGGCCGGTCCGGGTCGGCAACCTGGCCGACCAGCAGGTTCAGCTCGACGTCTTCGGCCCGATCGTCGAGCTGATCGAAGCGCTCGCGACACATCGCGGCGAGCTCTCCGAAGCCGACTGGAACCTGGTCGTCGCCATGTGCGAGGGCGTCGCCCGCCGCTGGCATGAGCCCGATCACGGCATCTGGGAAGAGCGGATGGCACCGCGCCACCACGTCTACTCCAAGGTCATGTGCTGGGTCGCCCTCGATCGCGCCATGCGCCTGGCCCAGCGCTACGGCCGCCCGGCCGATTCCTCCTGGCCGGGGCTGCGCGACTCCATCGCCCAGGACGTGCTGGAGAAGGGGTGGAAAGACGAGGCCAAGGCCTTCACCGCCGCCTACGACAGCACCGATCTCGATGCGGCGAGCCTGCACATCGGCCTTGCCGGGCTGCTTGACCCCGCCGACGACCGATTCCAGGCCACGGTGAGCGCGGTCGAGGCCGGGCTGCGCGACGGGCGCACCGTGTACCGGTACCGGCGCGACGACGCCCTGCCCGGCGCCGAAGGCGGCTTCCATCTGTGCACCGCCTGGCTGATCGAGGCGTACGTGCTCACCGGGCGGCTCGCCGACGCCGAGGACCTCTTCGCGCAATTCATCGACACGGTCGGCCCCACCGGCCTGCTTTCCGAGGAATACGACCCCATTGCCGAACGCTCGCTCGGGAACCATCCCCAGGCCTATAGCCACCTGGGGCTGATCCGCTGCGCCCGGCTGCTCGACGCCGCCGGATGCGGCGGCACGCCGCGGCCCGCGGCACTTGAGGTTGCGCCGATACCTATCAGAAATGTATAACACATAAGTAGGATGCCTAGAAATGGAGCACGAGGATGGCTGAGATCGTCTTTGACCGGGTCAGCAAGATGTACTCCGGCACGGTCGCCGGAGTCAGGGAGCTGAGCCTGCAGATCGGTGATGGCGAGTTCATGGTGCTGGTCGGGCCGTCTGGATGCGGCAAGTCCACCGCGCTGCGGTCGATCGCGGGGCTGGAGGAGATATCGTCGGGCACGATCCGCATCGGCGGGCAGGTGGTCAATCACCTGCCGCCCAAGGACCGCGACATCGCGATGGTATTCCAGAACTACGCGCTTTACCCGCACATGACAGTGGAGCAGAACCTCGCGTTCGGCCTGCAGCAGCGCAAGCTCCCCGCCGACCAGATCCGGCGCCGCGTCCGCGAGGTAGCCGCGATGCTGGGCATCGCGGAGTACCTGCAGCGCAAGCCGGCCGCGCTGTCGGGCGGGCAGCGGCAGCGGGTCGCGATGGGGCGGGCCATCGTCAGGGAGCCGCGGGCGTTCCTTATGGATGAGCCGCTGTCCAACCTCGACGCCAAGCTGCGGGTCTCGATGCGGGCCTCGCTGGCCCAGCTGCACGAGCGGCTGGGAGTGACCACCGTGTACGTCACCCACGACCAGGTGGAGGCGATGACGCTCGGCCAGCGGGTGTGCGTGCTGCGCGATGGCCAGCTGCAGCAGGTGGACACGCCGCAGGCGCTGTATGCCCGCCCGGTGAACCTCTTCGTCGCGGGGTTCATCGGCTCGCCCGCGATGAACTTCGCGGCTGCCGGGCTGATGCGCGACGGCAGCCCGGACGGCGGCCCCGCCGTCGCGTTCGCCGGCCACATCCTGCCGCTGCCCGCCCGCCTGCTGGCCGAGCGGCCCGGCCTGCGCGCCTACCTGGACCGCGAGGTCATCCTCGGCATCCGGCCCGCCGACTTCGAAGACGCCCGGCTCGCCGACCCTGGCTGGGCCGCGATGACCACCACCGCCGAGGTCACCGAGGAACTCGGCAGCGAGATCCACGTCCTGTTCACCCTGCAGGCACCCGCGGTCCGCCACGCCAGCATTACCGACGCCCGGGAGGCCGACCGCGACGGCGACGACCCCGCCGTGCTGGCCGGCGGCAAGTCACTGTGGACCGCGCGGGTCGCCGCCCGCAGCGAGATCCGCCCGGGCCAGCCCGTCACTCTCGCGGTCAACACCGTCAACTTGCAGTTCTTTGACCCCGAGACCGGCCTGGCCATCGGCCGCCCCGCCACACCCGCCACTAGCTCCGAGCCGGTGCTGTGAAGGCAGGGACCTTCTCAGACCAGCTCCTGCTGGCACCTCTCCAGCCAGTCCAGGTCGGCCTGCACGTGCAGCATCGCGCCCTCGACGAGCAGCCGCGGTACCGGGTTGCCGTCGGCGGTCTCCGCGGCGAGGGCAGCGAGTTGGCGCACCTGGGCCAGATAGTGCCGGCGCTGCCGGTTGATGAGGCCGAGCCGGTCGACGTCACCGGAGAGCGGCCCGAGCGCCAGTTTCATGAAGAAGTCGTCGCGGACCCGGGGGCCGTCGCTGGGAGCCTCCAGCCAGGCGGCCACCGCCTCCCGCCCGGACGGCGTCAGCTCGTAGACGCGCTTATTCGGCCGGTCCGCCTGGACCACATCCTGGCCGCGAACCAGGCCGGCCTGCTCCAGCCGCTGCAGCGTGAGATAGATCTGGCCGATGTTCGGTGCGGGATAGGCAGCACCGAGCATCTGCTCGAGCCGGGTCTTCAGCTCATAGCCATGGGCGGGCTCCTTAGCCAGGAGCGCGAGCAATGGCAGGCGCACAGCAAGCCCCTCGCTTCCCCTTGTATCCCTACCTAGCATGAGTGTATAACACCTAGTGATGCGCGCCTTTTCACGGCTGATCGCCGCGGTAGGGCTGGGTGCGGCCACGCTCGCCGCCGGCTGTACCCCCGGGCCGGGCGCGACTACCACCGTGGCCTCGCTGAGCGGCATCGGCCCGATCACCTTCGCCACCGGCGAGCTCGACACGGGCAGTTACCTGCCCGCGCTGCTGCGCCAGTGGAACGCTGCCCACCCGGGCCAGCGGGTCACGCTCATCCCGCTGCCCGACGAGTCGGACGACCAGCACGCGCAGCTTGTGGCCAACCTCCAGACCCGCAGCAGCCTCTACGACGTCATGAGCCTTGACGTGATCTGGACCGCCGAGTTCGCGGCCAACGGCTGGATCGTGCCGCTCAGCCCCCGGCTGTTCCCGCTGCCGGACTTCCTGCCCCCGGCCGTCGCCACCGCCAGGTACGCGGGCAGGCTGTTCGCGGTGCCGTTCACCAGCAACGCCGGGCTGCTGTATTACCGCACCGACATCCTCGCCGCCGCCCACGCCGCGGCGCCCCGCACCTGGGCACAGCTCGCCCGGCTGGCCAGCACCCTCGGCCCCAAGTACCACATGGCGGGCTACGCGGGCCAGCTGGGAGCCTACGAAGGCCTCACCGTGAACTTCGCCGAGGCGGTCCAGTCCGCGGGGGGCAGCATCCTGTCCCGGGACGGGACGACGGTGACCCTCGATTCCCGGCAGGCCAGGGAAGGCCTGCACTTCCTGCTCAGCGGCCTGAAAGCGGGCTGGATCCCGCGGGCCGCGCTCCGCTATGACGAGGCCAAGTCGGCCGCGGCCTTCGTGGGGGGCAAGCTGCTGTTCCTGCGGAACTGGCCCTACGTGTACGGGCAGGCGGCCGGGCGGGACAGCGCGGTCGCTGGCAAGTTCGGCGTCACCGCGCTGCCGGGGCAAGACGGCCCGGGCTCCGCCGTGCTCGGCGGCGCCAACCTGGCGATCAGCGCCTACTCGCGACACCAGCGGACCGCGCTTGCTTTCATCAAATTCCTGACGGGGCAGCGAAGCGAGCGGCAGGTCCTCGTCAACGGCTCGCTGCCGCCGGTGTGGACCAGTCTCTACACCGACCCGGCGCTGATCAGGCGGTTCCCCTACCTGCCCGCCCTGAAGAAGGCCATACTCTCGGCCAGGCCCCGGCCCCAGACCCCCAGTTACAGCCAGTTCAGCCTGGCCATTTCCAGCACCATCCATCAGGCACTGCAGCTTGGCCGGCCCGCGGCCCGACTATCGCCCGGCTGGCCAGGCAGCTCCGTACGTTCGTGCGCGGTGGCTGAGGCACGCCCCGGGCCGTCCTAGCTAGAAGGCGCTTAAGGCGAACTCGGCGAGGCAGGCAGCGGTGCACGGCCAGGGCCGCCCGCACCAGGTGCACGTGCCGCTGCCGTTGAGGTGACGGTCGATCTCGTCCCTGGCGGTGGCGAGCATGCGCGCCAGGGGGACGTCGGCGCCCGCCGGCGGCACGAGCCTGTCAGCGTCGGCTGCCGCTACGGCGGGGTGCAGCGCAGTGGTCATTGTCGTTCCTTTCCCTGGACGCCCCGCACCGTTCGCGAAGCGACCATCCTCAGTTCCGGCACGGGCCGGCAATCATTGCTACGCCAGGCCGGCAGCCCGAGTTCAGTGATCAGTGAAGAGCGCGCACTCCGGCGGGTCAGGCCGCAGCGGCACGAGCCTGACCATCCCCGCGGTGGCAACGGCGGCGACGCCATTGGGTATCCCGTGCAGCGATCCGACGGCGTGATCTGGCATCCTCAGCGCGGCGACGACCGCGGCCCGGCAGGCGGGGGTGCTGCGGTAGAGGACGATCACGTCCAGGCCGCGCAGCGCGGCAACGGAGATGGCGCGAGCGCCTGACACGGCGACATAGGGCTGCCACGGGTTTCTCACCGCGGTCGAGCCAGCCGGGGCGGCGCCGGTGTCGTCCATGATCATCCAGGGTTCGGCCCGCGTACCGCACGGCGGCGCGGCGCCGGGGGCGGCGACGGCCAGGCGCTCGGCGGACAGTCCCGCCCGGCTTCGCAGCCTGTACCAGTCCCCCGGCATGGAGGTGACCACCTGCACCCGGGCGCCGGCGTCTAGCGCGCGCAGTGCCACCAGCTTGGGCAGCGCGGGGTCGCCGATCACGGCGCAGCGGGTCCCGCGCGTCGCGGTGAAGAACGGCACGATCACCGGCTCGCCGCCGGGCTCGGTGCCCAGGACGACGCCGCTGGTGCCAGCGCTCACGGGCCTGGACGGATCTTGTATCTCGAACATGGTGAGCCCCGCTAGCTAGACCGGACGGCGTGTGGCATTGCCCGGCTGCATGGACCGGGCCAGGATCGAGCGTTCCGCGTCGCCGGGAACCAGCCGCGCGCACCGGATCTCGCCTGGCCGCGCGATCGCCACCATGCCATCGGGAATGGCCCGCAGCGACCGCTCCGCTTGCTGCGGCAGGTCAAGCGACGAGACGAGCGAGGCGGCGAGCCTGGGGCTGGATCGCTGGACCACGACCGAGTCGTGGCCGGGCGGGATCTCGCCTGTCCGGGCCGGCTCGCCGACCGCCGACACGACCGCCAGCCAGGGACTGCCCGCGACGCTGGCGGGCGAGCCCGTGTCGTCGATGAGCATCAGCGGGTCGGCCGGCGTGCCGTCCGCGGGTGCCTGCTTGCCGGGCCGGACGACGGTCATCCGGTCGGCCTGCTCGGCCATGCCCCGCAGCCTCAGCCACGGGTCCGGCTGGCGGGTCACTACCTGCAAGCGCGCGCCAGCGCCGAGCGCACGCAGCCCGAGCAGCCGGTGCAGGAGCGGATCGCCGACTACGGCGGTCCTGGTCGCGCCACCGGCCGCGAAGCACGGGACCGCGACCGGGCATCCGTCATCCTCGCCGCCGACCTGCGGCCCGATGACCACGCCGCCGGCGGCGAAGGACAGGAAGGCGCCCGGCCCGCTCTCGTGCGTGCCGCCGGCCCGCTCGCCCGGCGGAAGGCCCGCCGGCGGCCGGCCTAGCGGCAGGGTAGCCAGCACGCCATCGATGTACTTGCCATTCAGGCGCGTCAGCCGCGCTCCGCATGAGGCCGCCGCGGCTCGCACCGCATGCTCCGCCGCCGCCTGGTCGGCGCCGGCGCTGGTCGTCACCCGGATCGTCGCGGTCAGGCCGAAGCGCCCGCGCGCGGCAGCGGTCACGAGCACGGACGTGGTCACCGAGCAGGCAGGCACCGCGCACAGCGCGAGCTGCACGGCGCGGATGCCGCCCGAGGGCCAGTTCCGCAGCCAGTACGTCACCTGCTGCCGGCCTGAGCCTGGCCACATCCTGGTCAGGGACTCCCGCGCGGCCGGCACGTCAAGCACCTGGCCCTTCAGCGAGACGCTGGACAGCACGTCAAGCGCACGGACGCTGCGCCCGGCCAGGCCCCGCACGAGGCTGGCCCGCACCTCCCGCGCGCTGCCTGCCGATCCGACCGCGTACCTGGACAGTGCCGGATCGTGGCGCAGCGCCAGCCAGGCCGACTGGGACCTGGGCACGCTGCCGTAGCCGAGGTTCCGGTACCCGGCAGCAAGGACACCCGGGCCGGCCGCCGCCAGCTCGGCGTGGAGCACGAGCTGCACGGCCGACACCATCGCGTCCTGCGAGTCGATCAGCCCGGCCAGTGCGTCCACCGGCAGGTCGATGACCGGCGGGCCGGCAGTCTTCGCCGCGATGGCGACGATGACGGCGAATCCGCTGCCGTCATGGGCTACGCCGGCATCCGCCCCGCTGCGCAGCCGCGCCGGGCTCACGTCGATCGGCGGCAGCGCCCGGCCTGAGTCCCGGTCGCGCCGGGTCAAGGCCGTGACCAGCCGGTCGCAGGCCCGCCTGCGCCTGAATCCCAGGGTCGCGAGGCAGCACCCAGCGAGCGCCACGCCGCTGGCGGCCCAGAGGACGGGCTCCCGCCTCGCGACCGCGAACGCGACCGCGACAATCTGCCAGCCGACGAACTGGCCGACCCGGACGCCGAGCACAGGTCGCCGGCGTGAGAGCCGCGGCAGCGCCCTTGAGTTAGCTGGAGCGTTCATGTCATTTCGCTACGACAGCCGCCGCGGCCAAGTTCACTTTCGCGCAGCAGAGGCCGGCGGCTCGCCCGGCGCGGCCCGGCCCGGCGTGGCCCGGCCCGGCGCGGCCCGGCCCGGCGCGGCCCGGCGCGGCCCGGCGCGGCCCGGCGCGGCAGCCCAGGTTGCCGGTCACGCCCGCCTGTAACAGCAGCGTGGCCCTCCCTGTTGCTGTTCATCACTGGTTTTAACAGCAACGCGGCCCTCCCTGATGTTGTCCTGAGAGGCTGCTGAAAAACCCCGTTTTCGTCGCGAACCCGACTCCCTGACCTGCGGTTCTTCGATCGCGATCATGGATTTTTCGAGGTTTTTCAGCAGCCTCTCCTGACAGCAACGGGGAGGGCCACGTTGCTGTCAGAAAGGACCGCTGACAGCAACAGGGAGGGCCACGATGCTCACCCTGCCCCCGCTGCGCCGTTGCTCACGCTGCCCCTGCTGCGCCAATGCTCGCTGCCCCTGCTGCGACATTGCTCACACTGCCCGACGGCGCCGTGCCCGGGGCACCGGCCACGTCCGCCTCCACCCGGCACCTGACTCACCAAGATCCCGGCGGGTCAGCGGGGAGACTTTCCCTGAGTTATCGGGGAGACTTTCGCTTAGGGGAGAGCTTCCAGTGCTATTGACACTGAAAAAACTCCCGGGAGTGAAAACTCTCCCCCGCGATGCCGAAAAGGCTCCCCGATCCTGATCACGAGCCGCGCGGCAGCCTCCGGCACCCGTGCTGGTTTCCGTGATCATGATCGAGACCATGATCACGGAAGATCGCCCAGGTCAGAACAGCAGTGATCTTCCGTGATCATGCCCGCGAACATGATCACGGAACATCGCACCTGCCGCCCCCGCACTGACAGCTCCCCGGACTGAGAACTCTCCCCCACGATGCCGGAAAAGCTCCCCGATCCTGATCACGAGTCACCCGACAGCCTCCCTGACCTGGGCGATCTTCCGTGATCACGCCCGGCGTCATGATCAAGGAGGATCGGCGCTGTCCTGACCCGGGTGATGTTCGGAAACTAGCTCCGCGTGATCCGACGGCAAACCCTCCTTTACGCGACAACGTTCCGCACCCAGCCGACAACACTTCCCGATCACCACGAACCCTCCACCGCACGGCAACCCTCCTGCCAGAACATGACAGCCCTCCCCAACGGCACGGCAGATCACTCCAGGAGCCAGGGCTGCCCGGCCCGCCGGGGCGGCGACCACGCCGATGACCCGACAGGCTTCCGCGCCCAGGGCTGATCGCGGAGGGTTTTCCTGGGTCTCCGGCAGGATGGCTGAACACTCTCCGCGCACGCTCGCCGCCGGGGTGGTGGTCAGCTGCTCACTCCAGAAATAGCCGCGCCCATGAGACTTCGCCGAATTTCCTGGCCGCGAGGGTCGAACCACGCGCCCGCGAACCCACGTAGCCCTGATTGGCGTCCCGCACGCCACCAAGCGAGTCAATGGTCTAGGTCTCGGCCGGGAATGAGAGAAAGATGCGTCACTGCAGGAGACTTCGCGGCGTCAGCCTCAAGCATGCTGCGCGTGTCGCGGCGACGGCGCTGCTGGCCGCCTTGGCGCTTGCGGGGGCGGCAAGCCCAGCGCTGGCTGGCACGACCACCGGAGCCTCAGCCACGGGCCAGGGCTCGAGCCGTCATGTGATCCTGCAGGCGGCCATGGGCGGTGCAGCCGTCATGCTCGTGCTCACGGCCGGCCTTCTAGTCATCGGCCTAGTCCTCGGCCAGGCAAGTAAGCCGGCTGTCAGGCCGAAGCCTCAGCCCGTGCCCGCGGCCGGGCCTGACCAGGGCGCTCCCTCGTCCGAGACCACTAGCTGTCCGTCGTGGATGCCCGAGACCGCCGAGCTTGGCGACGACATTTCGGCACCGCCAGACTTCTCGGCAGGCAATGACGGCTCAGGCGACGACGTGCTCGCGGCTCCCAGCTGGCTGGGCCTTGCCGGCCCGCTGGCCGATCCCGACCCCGATCCCGATCCGCCGACCACCCCGCCCGCCCCGGCCACGCTGACCACCTCGGCCAGGCCAGCCACCCCGGCCATGCCAGCCACGCCCGCCGTGCCGCTCTCTCACGAAGGCACGGACTTTGATGCCAACATGGCCAGGCGGGCAGCCCAGCTGACAGCAGCGGACCTCGCCTCTTCGAGCGATGAGGAACCTGCGTGGCCCGGCTTCCTGGCAATGGCCAGCGATAGCGAGCAGGCGCCGCAGTTCGCCGAACTACCTGACGTACCCCGAAGCGCCGAGACGCGAGATCACAGCGAGCCAGCCGAGCCGGCTTTCCCGCCCGCCACCTTCCCGACCGCCGAGGCCATTCTCCCGCCCGTCGCTCTCCCGCCCGTCGCTGTGCCGCCCACCGAGCTGACTACGCTCGGCGCGGGTCCGCTGCCGCAGCGGGGCGAGGACGACATGCCCCCGCAGCGGCATGAGGTGGCTCTCGGCGACGACCGGATCGAGATCGTTCTGGCGGGCGAGCCAGCGACTGGCCGGCCTCCCGCCGGAAACGCCGGGCTCGCGGTCGCGCCTTACTTGCGCTGGGCGCCGCTGCCGTATGACGTCCCCGACGACGGCCTGGCCTTCGCCTGCGTTGGGGCCGGGGACGATGGCTGCCTGTTCATAGACCTAGCCGCGGCGCCTAGCGCGGTGGAGATCACCGGCGACGCCGACGCGGCAATGAGGCTAGCGGAGTCCATCGCCCATCAGCTATGCGCCAGGACACCGGCCGACCAGGCCCTCTCGGTGCTTCTGGTCGGCGGCGCTATCCCCGAGCCGCATCCGGCAAGCGCGACGCTCGTGGAGTCGCTGCTTGATCTCGGGGCCGTCAGCCTCCGCAGCCACCCGGATACCACTGACATCGTGTTCTGCGAACTGCGCTCGAATGAGGACGCGCTCGTGCTTGCCCGCCACGTCAGCAGGTCCCAGCGCCGGATCGTCCCGATCGTACTTGGGGATTTGCCCAGTGCGGCGTGGTCGTTCACCGCGTTCCCGAACCTGCCGCTGGATGACGCGCTGCCGTCGCTGGATTCCGCATTCTCAGGCAGCCCGGGCCTTTCCGGTTAGGGCCCACGGACGCGCGGCTCGCACTGCCGGTCCCGCGCCGCCCAGTCCGGGCCAGGTCCGGACCACTGGAAAGATGCGGGTGACGTTAATCATTTGCCAGCCGCGATGCGCATCGCCCATGATCTCGGCCATGGGCACGACCCGGCGAGCGGACATGTTCACTGCGGACGGGAAGCCGTCTGACGACGATCCTCGTGAGAACGGACCGAGGCTCGGTGACGAGCGCGTCACGCTGGTCGAGGCCCTGCGCTGCCAGCGCCTCACCTTGGACCTGAAGTGCTCCGGCCTTGACGCCGAGGCCATGGCGCGGCGTTCGGTCGCGCCGTCGACGATGTCGCTCCTGGGACTGGTGCGGCACCTGGCCGAGATGGAGCGCGGGGCGTTCCGGGTGATGATGGCGGGCCAGGACGTGCCCCGGCTGTTCTGCTCCGCCACCGAGAACTGCGACCGCTAGGCCGTCCCGGATGCCCCAAATCTAACGAACCTCTTAAGATCACGAATGCTTTTGATGCAGAAGTCTGCTGCAGTCACACAGGAGCCTGGCTGCGGATCGACTCTCGCAGTGAGCATGCCCAGCCGGGAACCCATGAGAATATTATCTTCCCGGTCGTCGACTAGTAGGGAAATAAGATCCGAATCTAGCCGCCTCACAATGTTAGACAATACCAAGTATCGGCTTGTAGAGTCTACGTCTGTCACAGCTAGGTTGTCTGGCAGCAATTCCCTCATGCCAATGTTATCACGTATAGTTCGGAACGCGTGTCGGGAACTTGCCGTGACAACATGATATGGCATGCGGGCTTTCTGCAACTCTGAAAGCAACTCCACGGCGCCAGGCGCGGCGATATTATCGGTGTCGCGTCAGTTGATGCTCAGCCGTACGTGAGCAGACTTGCGCGAAGGCGGTGAAGTGCAGAGGCTCGTCAAGCACGATGACGCCGTTCCAGTCGAAAATAGCGGCGCCGACTTGCTGAGGCCATTTCAGATCAGCGCGTTGCTCTTCCGTCGTGGGGCTGCGACGCACTCCTGCGGCGAGTTGTGGCAGATCGTTCATACCTATCCTACGGAACCAATATCTGCGAGTTAGTTCAAGGTTGAACTTACTGTCGCTATTTGGCAAATGGATTCCTGTATCGGTAATTATCGCCGATAATCCATAGCCAATACGGTACATAGAAACGAAAGTCGATCGGCCATGCACTGGTATTCCCAAGTCGTGCAGCAAGTTTAGCCATGAGGATGACATCTCGGGCGCGCTAGTTCCGCCGTCGAGGAGTTCAGCGGGGTCGGCCACCTTGTAGCTTTCACCGCAAATCACTAGTCTTCGAGCGATCTGGTTCTCAGTGGCGTCAACAACTGGCAGGAAGGCCTCTGCAAGGCATGCACTGTCTGAAGGCACGCCTGAGATTACGGCCGGGATAAGAACCTCGCCTTGAACGCTGATCGCATCACAGCCGAGGATTCCAAGGAGGGTGCGGTGCGGTGGCAGGCTGAGCCTCTGGTTATCCAGAGTCTTTACCGACGTTGCGGCGGGATTGAATAGCTCGCCTAGCGCATCGAATCTTATTATATGACACGACAAGCCATTCGCGGTCAGTGCATCCCGGACCAGCTCATGTTCATTTATGCTTGCATACCCGTATTGCAAGTCCTCAATCACAAAAATAACACTATCACTGTTTGCGTGTCGAATCAGTCCGTCGCATACCGTAGAGCTATAACCATACAGCACTATCAGATCTGATCTCATCCGGCGGCCTGACAGATACTCGGCTATGTTCTCGGCGACTTCGGAGCGCGCTCTTTCCCGTTCTCGCAGCATTGCATCAGCCCACCTGCTCATTTCGCGCCGGCGATCAGTATCCAACACCTCCTGCTGCATAACTGATATAAAGGGGCGAACGAGCAATGAAGCGGGATAGCGACGACGTCTTGTGATAAGGTTAATGTCCTCGAGGATTTCATTAGAAGAATGTTGTGCTTGAAGGCAATCTCTAACGTACGCTACCAGTCGAAATGCGGCTGAAGATGCGGATGCATCACCTAGGATACGCGCGAGGCGTCGCTGCCTGATTCTTTTTGGGTGTACCAGGAAAAGCGCCACCGTCACAGCCGCTAGTGTAATCAGGGCCAAAGCCCAGACCGGCAACCCTATTATAAGTCTTCCCAAGTAGGTTAGCAGGACGACAGAGCCGGCTCCGAGTATGCCGGTACGTATGTCCACGAGAAGCCACGTCCGGTATGTGATTTTTGCTCTTTTCATCCTCATTCAGCTCCCCGTCCGGCTGTGAGTGTTAGAGATTGATCCACTATGACACTAGATGTTATCCCCAGGCGGTTCCCGAAGATCAACCCAATTGGGAAGATCAACCCAATTGGGTCGGCGATTCGCATCGGTCCAGCAGTTTCGGTGTCGCCTAGCATTGGCGCACCTCGAAGCGCAACGCCAGGACCGTCCGGCGCAAAAGCTTCGGTCTGGATCTCGGTTCCGACGGATGATGGCATAATGGGGCAGGTGAACTATCAGAGACCAGTTGTCGATGAAACGGACTTGTCGCAGTGGTGTGAGCGATACCTCGGCAGCCCGCCGGTGGAGGAATTGTTCCGGGCCGGGTATCTAGGTTGCGTGGTCGGTAAGCGTCTGGCTGATGGCCGCGCAGTCGTGGTAAAGGTCCGGCCGAGCGAACCAAGGGTGGCAGGCTGCGTGGCGGTTCAGAAGGAGCTTTTTCTCTCCGGGTACCCTTGCCCGGAGCCTCTGACCGATGCGCTGCCGTTTCATCGTTATACGGCAACCGCTGAGTCTTATATTGCCGGCGCGACCGGGTTGCCGACGGCGGGTCGGTCCGCCCGACCTTTCGCGTTGGCGTTGGTTCAACTCATTGTGCTTGCACCGCAAGCTGATCTTGGCCGGGTTGCCGCGCTTTCCCCGGCACCGCCGTGGACGGCTTGGAACCATGAGGGTGCCGACCTCTGGCCGTGGCCGGATGATCTCGACATCGATCTCAACAATGTCAGCGGCCCGATCTGGCTAGACGATGCCGCCAGGGCTGCCAGGCTGCGGTTGCAGGCCGGGCAGAATGCGATTGTCATCGGTCACGGCGACTGGAAGGCGCTGAATCTTAGCTGGAGCGGCGATCGTCTGTGCGCAGCATACGACTGGGACAGTCTGATTGCTGACAGCGAAGCCGCAATTGTTGGCTTCTCCGCGGCGATTTATCCGGCGGCGGAACTCGAACCGGGAAGCGAAGCAACGCTCGCTGAGACTGAGGAATTTCTTGTCGCCTACGAGGGGGCTCGCGGTCGCGCGTTCAGCCCAGAGGAACTTCAGTGCTCCTGGGCTGCAGGTGTATGGCTGCGCGCATTCGACTCGAAGAAGCAGCATGCGGACGGACAATCTGTGCGTTCGCTCACGAAGAGCGAGGCGCGGGAGAGGCTTCGTCGGGCTGGCATGTTCTGAGACCGACCAAGTACGCCCGGACTCGCTCAGGCCAGCGGCCTCGACAGTTATCCGGATGCCACTGACATCGTGTTCTGCGAACTGCACTCAAGTGAGGACGCGCTCGCGCTTGCTCGCCACGTCAGCAGATCCCAGCGCGCGGATACCGGTAGCCAGAACCATCGGTCACCCCGCCCTCGCCTCTTGATTCCACGGTGACTAATACGGCGGGGCCGGCGATCCGGGCGGATCTGCACGGCTCGTACCCGGACCTGCAGTGGGTGACCGCCGCCTACACCCTGGCCCTGGCGGTAGCGCTGCTCGTCGGCGGCCGGCTCGGGGACATGCTCGGCCGCCGGCGGACTCTGATGGCTGGCGTCGGCGGGTTCGCCCTGGCGTCCGCGGCCTGCGCCGCGGCCCCCACGCCGCTGATGCTGATCCTCGCCCGGGCAGCGCAGGGTGCGTTCGGTGCCTTGATAGTCCCGCAGACCTTCGGGCTGATCCGCGACCTCTTCCCCGCCTCCGAGACCAAGAAGGCATGGACGGTACTCGGCCCGGTGATGAGCCTGGGGGCGGTGGCTGGCCCGGTCGTCGCCGGGGCGCTGATCCGTGCCGATCTGCTGGGCACGGGCTGGCGGCTGATCTTTCTGATCAACCTGCCGATCGGGGCGTTCGCGCTCGTGACCGTGGCGAGGTTCCTGCCAGGAGGCCGCCAGCCCGCAGGCGGCGGGCGACTGGACGCGGTCAGCGTGGTCCTGGCCGCCGCTGGCACGTTCATGCTGATCTTCCCGCTGGTGCAGGGCCGCGAACTCGGCTGGCCGCCATGGACGCTGGGGCTGCTGGCTGGCTCGCTCCCGCTGCTGGCGCTCCTCGGACGGCGCCTGTACCGCCAGACGTACGGACCCCGCCGGCCGAGCCCGGCCGGTCCGGCCGGTCCGGCCGGTCCGGCCATCGGCCGGGGGTGACGCCGCTGATCGCGGTCAGCGTGTTCGGCAGGCGATCGTATGTGTGCGGCGTGGCCTTCGCCGTCGTGTTCAGCGCCGCCGTCGGCGGGACCTTTCTCACACTCACCGTGTTCATGCAGGTCGGGCTTGGATACACGCCGCTGCGGGCTGGGCTGGCGAGCGTGCCGCTGGCGCTCGGGGCGATCGTCGGCTCGGGCCTGTCCGGCGCGCTCATGGCCCGGCTCGGCCGCCGCCTCCTGCACATCGGCCTGGCCGGCATGGCAACTGGCCTGCTCATGTTGCTTGTGACCCTGCATGCCGCGCTAGCGCACGCGGCGCTGGCGCACGCGAGCACGGGCACCGGTATCGGCGCGTCCGCTTTCATCGCGCCGCTGCTGGCTTTCGGGGCCGGAATGGGCGCGATCTTCAGCCCGATGTTCGGCATCATCCTCGGCGAGGTCTCCGGCCCTGGATTCGGCTCGGCCTCCGGCGTGCTGGCGGCCGTGCAGCAACTGGAGCTGACGCTCGGAGTCGCGGTGCTCGGCACGGCCTTCTTCGGCCTGGTCGCCGTCCACGCCCGGCGCATCGCCAATGTGCTCGCCGCACCCTGGCGCGACTACCTCGATGCGGCCAGTGGCACGTGCCTGATCAGCCTGGGCCTGATCACGGCGGCGTCCTTGCTCGTTTTCCTGCTGCCTGCGGCACCTCGCCTGGAGCCAGCCGGATGACCACTGCCGCCTTCCGCGCGGAGCCCGATTACCTGGCGTTCCGCGACACCGTCCGCCGTTTTGTCGCCGGCGAGATCATGCCCCGGCAGCAGGCGTGGCGGGCAGAACGCCATGCCGACCGGGACGTGTGGCGCAAGGCCGGCGAGCTCGGCATGCCGCTGCCCGACATCGGTGAGGAGCTCGGCGGCGGGGGCGGGATCGCGGCCCACGCCGCCGTCCTGCCGGAAGAACTCGCGGCCGTCGGCGACACCTGCCTCGGCGGGGTCGTGGTGCAGGCCGTGGTCGCCCAGTACCTGCTCAATCACGGCACGCCCAGCCAGCGGGAGCGGTACCTGCCGCTACTGGCCAGCGGACGCTGGATAGCCGCGATCGCCATCACCGAGCCGGCGGCGGCTCCGATATCTGGGGGATCAGGACGGTGTCCGCCGTGGACCCCCAGGGGTACCGCCTGACCGGGAGCAAACGGCACGTGTCCAACGGCCACCTCGCGGACCTGGTCCTGGTGGCCGCGAAGGCCCCGCCGTCAGCGGGGATCTCGCTGCTGCTCGTCGAGCGTCACAACGTCGAGGGGTCAGCGCGGGCCGATCCCCGAACTGATCGGCCTCACCGACCAGTGCCTCGCCCTTCTCAGCAATGGCGAGCTGGCCAGCGACATGGCGTCGATGGCCAAGTGGTTCCTGACCGACCTGGAGTGCAAGGTGATCGACGAGTGCCTCCAGCTTTTCGGCGGCGACGGTTACACGGCTGACCATCCCGTCGGCCAGATGTACGTCGAAGCCCGCATCCAGCGGATTTACGGCGGAGCCAACGAAGTCATGCTCGAACTGATCGCCCAGGCGCTGTGAGGAACGATGACCGTCAAGCCACCTGCCCTGCCCGCGACCCTGCCTGAGCTTTTCGAGGCGCAGGCGCGCCGCACGCCGGCGGCACCGGCGCTCATCTCCGGTGCCCTCCGGCTGACCTACGCCCAGCTCAACAGCCAGGCCAGCCGGCTCGCCCGGGTGCTGGGCGCCGCGGGCATCGGCGGCGGTTCGGTCGTCGCGGTGGCCGCCGCCCGCTCGCCGCGGACAATCGTCGCGATGATGGCGGTGCTCAAGTGCGGCGCCGTCTACGCGCCGCTGGACCTCGAGGCCCCGCGCGACCGGGTCAGCTACATCGTCGATGACGCGCGGCCCGCGGTCATCCTGGCCTCTGGCAGCGCGATGGCGCGGCTGGACCCCGCGTGGCCCGCGCTGAACCTGGACGATGCCGCGGCCGCGGCGGGCGAGATGAGTGAGGACACCGAGCTCACCGGCCAGGGGCCGCCGCCGCATGGCCTGAGCGCGGCCTACGTCATCTATACCTCCGGCTTCACCGGCCGGCCCAAAGGCGTGCTGGTCTCCCATGCCGGCATCGGCCCGCTGGCTTCGAGCCAGATCGACACGTTCGCCGTCACGCCCGGCTCCCGGGTCCTGCAGTTCGCGCCGCTCAGCTTCGACGCCTCGATCTCGGAGATCGTCATGACGCTGCTCGGCGCCGTCGGCGCTGGCGGCAATGCCGCCGGGTTCCCTCGACGGCGTGCAGGCGCTGGTGGTCGCCGGCGAGCCATGCCCGCCCGCCCTGGTGGAGCGGTGGGCGCGGCGCCGGCTGATGATCAATGCGTACGGCCCTACCGAGACGACGGT
This sequence comes from uncultured Actinomycetota bacterium, assembly GCA_963720575.1. Classification (GTDB taxonomy): domain Bacteria; phylum Actinomycetota; class Actinomycetes; order Streptosporangiales; family Streptosporangiaceae; genus Chersky-822. Next base: position 4,605,444 of record CAVRGA010000001.1, on the reverse strand, counting down.
CTGCGCGACGATGTCCGGCCCGCTGTCCGGCGAGGTCGAGCCGCCGCTCGGCGCCCCGCTGGAAGGCATGTCGGTCTACGTGCTGGACGCGGCGCTGCGCGAGTGCGCCCCCGACGTGCCCGGCGACCTGCACGTGGCCGGGCCGGCGCTGGCGCTCGGGTACCTTGGCCAGCCCGGCCTCACCTCGCAGCGGTTCGTCGCCGACCCGTTCGGCCCGCCTGGCAGCCGCATGTACCGCACCGGCGATGTGGTGGTCCGCGCCGGCGACGGGTCCTTGCACTTCCTTGGCCGCGGCGACGACCAGGTGAAGATCCGCGGCTTCCGGGTGGACGCCTGCGAGGTCGAGCACTGCCTGCGCAACCACCCGGCGGTCACTCAGGCCGCCGTGATCGCGCGGCCCGACCCCGGCGGCACCCTCCAGCTCCTCGGCTATGTCTCTCTCACGGCCAGTGCCCGGCAGGACGCCGCTGGGCTGCCCCGCTACCTGGCCGACAGGCTGCCGCACTATATGGTGCCGGCCCAGGTCATGATCCTCGACGGGCTGCCGGTCACCCGCCACGGCAAGATCGACCGCGAGGCTCTCGCGGCGCGGGCAGGCGAAACCGCGCGCTGCCTGGCACAAACGACGCCCGGTCAGCCCGGCAGCGAGGCCGAGTCAGCCCTGGCCGACCTGTTCGCCCAGGTGCTCGGCCTGGATCAGGTAGGCCCGCGGGACAGCTTCTTCGAGCTCGGCGGCCACTCGCTGGCGGCGGTGCGGCTGACGGACAGCATCTTGCAGGCGCTGGCTGTCGAGGCGGAACTCGACTGGCCTACGAGATGGCCTGCCAGCTCGCCGCGCAGGGCGACAAGGTCGGATCGGTCACCGCACTCGACACGTGGCAGCCGCAGCCCGGGCCCTGGAGGCGTTACGACACAGTCGGTGCCAGCAAGTGGACAGCGGGGGAACGCACTGCCCAGTGGCATTTTTTCCTCGGTAAATTCTTTCCGCGGTTCCACGCGCTCGAGGTAGCCGACCGCTCGCACCGATTCTGGGATGGGTTTCGCGCGCTCAGCGAGCAGGGCAGGCGCGATGCCGTGCTGGCGCTCGGACGCGACATCCCCGGGGCGATGCGGCTCAACTCCGCGGATCTCGGCCACGTCTTCGACGTCGTGCTGATGCACGCCTTCGCCCTGGACAGCTACCAGCCACCGGGCTACGACGGCGTGGTCGATGCCGCCGCCGCGACGCCGGGCCTGGTGGCGGTGCGATGAGGAGCAGTGCCCGGCGCCAGCGCCGCTAGGGAACCTTCTCGAAGGCCCGGCCAGCGGCCGTCGCCACCGCGCCCGGGCGGAACAAGCCGGCGGTGCCGTCAGCGCCGTTGGCCGGGAGCGCGAACCACGCGTACCGCCAGACATAGGGCAGCTTCCGCAGCATGGCCGTCGCGGCCGTGACAAACGCCGCCTGCTGGCCCGGAGTGGGGAACACCGACGGGTCGAACCTCCACAGCGCGAACTCGGTCAGCCAGATGGGCTTGTGGTAGCGCTGCCAGACCGCCTGAATGTAGCTCTTGAGCTCGCTCACGGCCGAGCTCGGGTCGAAGTCGCCGCCGTACCAGTGCAGCGTGATGATGTTGACCCGGTAATGCCGCCTGGCCGCTCCGCTCATGAACCGGTCGAGCCAGCCGCCTGGGGTGGCCCCGCCCGACGCGACGGCCGGGCTGGCGAGCCGCATCTTGGTCGCCATCAGCCTCGGCCACAGCCGCAGCGCCTGGTTGACGGTCATATTGGCCTGGGCGGAGAGGTCAGGCTCGTTGAAGGTCAGCAGAACGTGCCCATGATGCCTGGCCAGCCTCAGCTGCCGGGCGGTGACATTGTGAGCGCCCCAGATCATCGGGACGAAGCTGACGCCCTTGGCCGTGATGATCCCTGGGTGGTTTACCGCCCAGGTGTAGTACCACGAGACCCCGGACTTTGCCAGGGCACGCCGGGACCTGGGGAAAGCCCACGCTGCGACGCCCTTCTTGTAGTTGGCGGGCCTGCGAGCGGCCGTCAGGGCGGACAGCCCGGGTGGCGCGGCAGGCTCGGTATAGGCGGTCAGCGTCGCGGGCCGGGCGGCGGCTGACGCGGAAGCGGCCGAGCCGGAACCGGTCGAAGCGAAGCCGGCCGAAACGGAGCCGATCGAAGCGGAGGCGGCCACAGCGGAAGCGACCAAGGCGGAAGCGGCCACGGCAGTCGCCGCCAGGGCGATGCGCGGTCTGCGGGTTGCTGGCATAGGGAGTACCTCTCGTTTCTCGGTGTCGGGAGTCCCTATCAGCTTTTGCGTTGGCGGAGCCGGAAAAGTTCAACGCAATCGCCGCTGAGCTTGCGCCCGCGCATTGAACGCGGCGGGCAGCGCTTTCGTAGCGCTGTTCAAAGGACGATCACACCCAAAGGATGTGGCATGCTCAGGACACCTGGTGAAACCACGCCGGCAGCGGGATCCGCCGTCTCCCGCGGGCGGTACCGGCGCCTCTTCCGCATGGCGGTGATCGCCGTCGGCTTCGGCTGGGCGGCGGTGATCGCGCTGGTGATCGTCGGCCTGGCGATCGCGCCCGGCGCGCCCGCGCCCGCCCTCGCGGGAACCCCCGCGCACCAGGCCGGCACCGCGCACCGGGCCGGCACCGCCTCCCGGGCCGGCACCACGCACCAGGCCAGCCCGCCCGCGCGCCAAGGCAGCCCGGCCGCGCACCAGGCCAGCCCGGCCGCGCCGGTTCCGGCCAGCGTGCCTCCCGCTCAGCCGCCGCAGACCACCACGGAGTTCAGCCACACCCCAGGTACGTGCACGTCAGCGGGCAAATGCGCGGGCTTCGGCTGCAAGCGATCAGGCGCCGCGGGGAAGGCTTCCCCGTTCAGGTCGGTCGTGGCGGCATTCGACGGGCACGGCGCCGCCCCGGCTGACCACGCCTCGTCCGGGAACTTCGACTGCGGCGGGTTCAGCTACCAGGCGCAGCAGCTCGCCGCGAACGGCTTCGCGCCCGGCGCCGAGGTCGCGGTCGCGGGCCGGGTGCTGACCCTGCCTCGGGTCGCGCCGGGCAAACCCGATGAGATCATCGCCGATGGCCAGGTGATTCGCCTGAACCCGGCCCGCGAGCCGTCCGCCGAGCTCGGGTTCTTCGGGGCCGGCGAGTTCGGCACCCAGCACGGCACCGTGACCATCACCTACGTCGGCGGGTCGAAGCAGACGGCAACGCTGCGGTTCGCTGACTGGTATTCCGACGTGGCCGTGCCGGGCACCGTCATCGCCGCCTCCGGGCTGTGGAACGTGCCGCCAGCGCAGGCACGCCACTTCGGGCCGGCCCCGGTCTCGGTGTACTACGAGCAGATTCCCGTCAGCGCGTCCAAGCGGATCGCCTCGGTGACCCTGCCGAGGAACCCGGACCTGCATGTGTTCGACATCGGCCTGACCGGAGCGGCCCGCTACCGTACGGTTAATTCCGCCTATAACGACAGCGGCCTTGCTACGGCCGCCGGCGCGGGCGACGGCAACTACGACGGCGCGGGCCACAGCTACAACTCGGGCGCGCTGGCCGCCAAGGGCCTGCGCCCCGGCGCGGTGGTGACCGCCAGCGGCGTGAGGTTCACCTGGCCGCGCTACGGCGCCGGTCACCTCGACAACATCCGCACCCAGGGGCAGACCGTCAGCGTCGCGGGGGCGGGCCGGGAGCTCGGCTTCCTCGGTGCCGCCACGCTCGGAACGCAGCGCGGCACCATCATCATCCACTACTCCGATGGCTCGTCCCAGCCGGCCGTCCTGAGCTTCGCCGACTGGCGCGCCAACCGCGCGGCCAGCGGCGGCAAGGTTGTCGCGACCGTGCCATGGAACCGGATACGGGGCGCCGGCCAGCACGAGGTATCGGTGTACTCGGCCACGATGCCGCTTCAGGCAGGCAAGACCGTGGTGTCGGTCACCCTGCCGGTCAACATCGACATGCACGTGTTCGCGATAGCCGAGGGAAAGTAACGCCGCGCCCGGTGCCGTCATTATCTGGTGAAAGAATTCGCGGCCGCCAGCCGCCAGGCCTGAGCCGCATCCGGCGGCCGCTCGCTCAGGCCGTGGCGGTATGGCGGGCCGCCGGGTGGCGGACGGCCTCGCGGATGATCTCCGCCCTTGACCGGGCGCCGAGCTTGGCCAGGATGTGCGACACATGGGTCTGCACCGTGTTCCGCGACAAGAACAGCGCCGCCGCCACATCCGGATTCGACCGCCCGTCCGCCACCAGGTAAGCCACCTTCACCTCCGTCGGGGTCAGCGCCTCCCACCCGCTCGCCGGCCGCGCGCGGAACGCCCGCACCGCCCGCACCCCGAAGGGCCGCAACCGCGCGCCCGCCCGCTCAACATCCCAGGCGGCACCTAGTGTGGTGTAGATGCCGAGGGCCTGCGCGAGATGCCTTCCGGCGGCCGGCGACTCGCCACGCTCCGCCTCCAGAGCCGCCGCATCCTCCAGCGCATCCGCCCGGTACCACGGCCGGCCGGTCTGGCGGAAGTACTCCGCCGCCGACAGCGCCGGCAACGGGTCCCCGGTCACAAGCCCCCGGCAGTGATCCGCCATCGCGATCTTGTACGGCGTCGGATCACGCTCCGCATCCGCCGCCGCCACTCGCGCCGCCGTCCCGGCGGTCTCCCGGTCGCCACCCGCCAAGGCCAGCCGCGCCAGCGGCACCGCCAGGTCGCCAATCCCGGGGAGTTGCTCGGCAATGGCCGGCTCGAGGCATTCCGCGAGCATGGCCGCCGCCTCGGTCATGCGGCCGTCGTGCTCGGCGACGAGCGACCTCGCCAGCCTCGCCGAACTCGCATACGCAGGGGAAGCGCCGGCAGTCAGGTTCTCGTCGTCCACCACGCGCAGGTGCCTGGCAACCGTCTCCCGGTCACCGCGGTGCCCCGCGATCAGGGCGATCGTCCCGTGAATTGCCAGCCGCACGTTGACGGGCCCGCTGGCCGCCGGAGCCTGCTCCAGTTCGGCGAGCGCGTCGTCCCATTCGCCCGTTTCAAAGTGCAGATCCCCCAGCATGGACCTGACCACGTGCACCCGGGGCGTGCCCGCTCGCTCAGCCAGCGCCAGCGCCTGCCGCGCGGTGGCGATCGCCTCGGCCTGCCGGTCCTGGTTCGACAGATAGCCAGCCTTGTTCGTAAGCAGCAGCAGCCGCAAGTCGGTGGCCTGCGGGTCCATCTCGACCAGCGACAGCGCCCGGTCGATGTACTCCCGCCTCGCGGCCTCCTGCCGCCGGTAGAAGCTGACCGAGGCCAAGTCGTGCAGCGCATAACCCGCGGCGAGCCGGTCTCCGACCTGCTCCGCCTCCGCCAGCGCCTGCCGGGCCACTACCTCGGCCCGGTCATACTCACCGGTCGAAATGAAGGTCATCGCGTGCAGGGCACGCAGCCGGGCGGTCTGCAACGCGGTCAGCCCCGGCCGCGCCAGTCCCTGTGTTATCTGGGCTATCGCCTCCGCCAGCCGGCCGGTCCGCATCGTCGCGTAGGCGACCAGCCAGGCTGTCTCGGCCGAGGCTTGCGGGTCGGTGTCGCCGGCCAGCAGCCGCACTCCCGCCCGCTCCGCCTCCTCGTACAGCCCCAGCCGGAACAGCGCCGGGACCAGGTTCGCCTCGAGACCAGCCCGCCGCGCGTCGTTCCCCGGCAGCTGATCGAGCACGGCCCGCAACAACTCCACAGCCATCTGCGGCACCCGGTGGATCAGCGCCGGCGCCGCCTCCGCTAGCCACGCCACGACCCAGTCATCCACGGGCACCCCCGCCAGCACTCCCGTCTCCTGACCGGGCACCGGGTCGGAAGCGGCGGCCCGGTCCGGGTCCAGGCCGACGAGGACCAGTTGAGCGGCCACCCGCGCCGGCGCGGCCCCCGCCCCCGCCAGCATCCGCGCCGCCTGCACATGCAACGCCGCCCGCAAGCCTGCCGGCATTCCCTCATACAGCACCTGGCGGATCAGCCCGTGCCGGAACCCCAGCCGCACTCCCGCCTCCACCAGTACCCCCGCCCCCACCGCGGCATCGACCACCGGCATCAACTCCCCCGCCGACCGCCCCGACACCACCTCAAGATCGGTCACGGAAAACTCGACTCCCAGCAACGCCCCCCACCGCAGCACCCCCACCGCGTCCTCCGGCAACCCGCCAAGCCGCCCCTGGATCGCCGCCGCCAGCGACACCGGCACCCGCACCATCGCAGAACTCCCCGACAACTCCGCCACACCCCCCGACACCCGCACCCGGCCCTCCCGCACCATCCCGTCCACCAGCTCACGGGTATACAGCGGATTCCCCCCAGCCCGCCCCACCACATCGGCCAGCCGCTTCCCGGGCCGACCGCCTGCGAGGGTCCCGGCTAGCTCCCGGACCTGCCCCTCCCCGAGCGGACCCACATCCAGCACCACCCCGCCCCGGTCCGCCGTACCCCGCCGCAACCGCGCCACAACCGCCTCCGCCCCCGGCCGGCACGACCCCGCCAGCAGCAACGGCAACTGCGACACAGCCCGGCTCAGCCGGTGCCACACCAGCAAGCTCGCCTCATCAGCCCACTGCAAATCCTCCACCACCAAAACCACCGGCGACTCCGCGCACAACCGGTCCACCGCCGCCAGAAGCCGCTCCACCCCCGCCGCCACCGCATCACCCCCCATCACCCCGCCCCCAGCCGAACCCTCTCCGGCGGCTCCCACAATCTCCGTCATCAGCCACAACGCAATCCGCTGACCCAGCTCATCAGCCGCCCCCGACAACAAGCGGCACCCCTGACCCTCCGCCTCCCCCACACCCGCCCGCAGCAACGACGACTTTCCCACCCCCTGCTCGCCCACCACCAGCACCACCCCGCCAACCCCCGCCTTCACCTCGGCGAGCAGATCGTGCAGCACCCCCACTTCGTGACCCCGCCCCACAAACAATTCATCGTCCACACCCGATGGTAACCACAAATAAACGATCAAAAAGGCGGCACAGAAACCAGCGCGAGCCTTGCTCACTAACCTGCCCGGCCCTGGGCCTGCGGCGGGCCAGCACACGCTCAGGTGGCGAACTGGCGCGCTCGCGGGTGGCGGACGGCCTCGCGGATGATCTCCGCCCTTGACCGGGCGCCGAGCTTGGCCAGGATGTGCGACACATGGGTCTGCACCGTGTTCCGCGACAAGAACAGCGCCGCCGCCACATCCGGATTCGACCGCCCGTCAGCCACCAGGTAAGCCACCTTCACCTCCGTCGGGGTCAGCGCCTCCCACCCGCTCGCCGGCCGCGCGCGGAACGCCCGCACCGCCCGCACCCCGAAGGGCCGCAACCGCGCGCCCGCCCGCTCAACATCCCACGCCGCGCCCAGCGCCGTGTAAATGGCGATCGCATCGGCCAGATGCCGCTGAGCCGCCGCCAGTTCACCCCGTCCGGCCTCCAAGGCGGCGGCGTCCTCAAGCGCCTGCGCCCGGTAGAGAGGCCGGCTGACCCGCAGGAAATAGGCCGCCGCCGACAGCACCGGCACCGGGTCCCCGGTCACCAGCCCCCGGCAGTGGTCCGCCATCGCGGTCTTGTACGGTATCGGCTCACGCTCTGCCTCCGCCGCCGCCAGCCGCGTTGCCGCCTCGGCGGTCTCGCGGTCACCGCTCGCCAGGGCCAGCCTGGCCAGCGGTATCGCCACGTCGCCAATCCCCGGGATTTGCTCGGCAATGCCCGGCCGGAGGCATTCCGCGAGCACGGCCGCCGCCTCGGCCAGGCGGCCGTCCTGCTCGACGGCCAGCGACCTCGCGAGCCATGACCAAGACGCGAGTCCCGGGGAAACGCCGACGGTCAGATGCTCTTCGTCGACCACGCGCAGGTGCCTGGCAGCGGTTTCCCTGTCACCGCGGTGCCCCGCGATCAGCGCTATCGTCCCGTGGATCGCCAGCCGCATGTTGACGGGCCCGACGCCGGCGGGAGCCTGCTCCAGTTCGGCGAGCGCGTCGTCCCACTCGCCCGATTCGAAGTGCAGATTCCCCAGCGCACACCGGACCACGTGCACCCGGGGCGTGCCCGCCCGCTCGGCCAGCGCCAGCGCCTGCCCCGCCGCGGCGATCGCCTCGGCCTGCCGGTCCAGGTTCGACAGATCGCCAGCCTTGCCCGTAAGCAGCAGCAGCCGCAGGTCGGTGGCCTGCGGGTCCATCTCGATCAGCGACAGCGCCCGGTCGAGGTACCCCAGACCCACGGCCACCTGGCGCTGGCGGACGCTGACCGAGCCAAGGGCGTACAGCGCATAACCGGCGGCGAGCCGGTCCCCGCCCTGCTCCGCCTCCGCCAGTGCCTGCCGCGCGACGGCCTCGGCCCGGTCAGCTCCGGCTGTCGAGCCGAGGGTCATCGCGTGCAGGGCACGGAGGCGGGCCGTCTGACTCGCGGCCAGCCCCGGCCGCGCCAGCCGCCGCGTAATCTGGGCAATCGCCTCCTCCAGCCGGCCGGTCCGTATCATCGAGTACGCGACCAGCCAGGCGGTCTCCGCCTCCTGCCGCGGGTCGGTGTCGCCGGCCAGCAGCCGCACCCCCGCCCGTTCCGCCTCCTCGTACAGCCCAAGCCGGAACAATGCCGCGACCAGATTCGCCTCGAGCCCGGCCCGACGCGGATCGCTCTCGCGAAGCTGGCCAAGCACGCCGCGCAGCAACTCCGCCGCTACCTGCGGCGTCCGGTAAATCAGCACCGGGGCGGCATCAGCCAGCCAGGCGACCACCCAGTCGTCCACGGGCACCCCCGCCTCCTGGCCGGGCGCCGGCTCCAGGCCGGCGGGGACGAGTTGCGCGGCCACCCGCTCCGGGGCCGCCCCCGCCCCGGCCAGCATCCGCGCCGCCTGCACATGCAACGCCGCCCGCAACCCGGCCGGCATCCCCTCATACAGCACCTGCCGGATCAGCCCGTGCCGGAACCCCAGCCGCACCCCCGCCTCCACCACCACCCCCGCACCCGCAGCCGCATCCACCACCGCCATCAACTCCCCCGCCGACCGCCCCGACACCACCTCCAGATCCCGCACCGAAAACTCAGCCCCCAGCAACGCCGCCCACCGCAGCACCCCCACCGCATCCTCCGGCAAACCCCCCAGCCGCCCCTGCACCGCCGCCACCAAAGACACCGGCACCCGCACCCCGCCTCCCCCCGACAACTCCGCCACACCCCCCGACACCCGCACCCGCCCCTCCCGCACCAGGCCATCCACCAACTCCCGCGCGAACAACGGATTCCCCCCAGCCCGCTCCGCCGCCCCCGCCAGCCGCCGCCCCGGCCGACCCCCCGCCAGGACCCCGGCTAGCTCCCGGACCTCCTCCTCAGCCAGCGGACCCAGATCCAGCACCACCCCGCCCCGCTCACCCACCCCCCGCCGCAACCGCGCCACATCCCCGCCCGCCCCCGGCCGGCACGACCCCGCCAGCAGCAACGGCAACTGCGACACCGCCCGGCTCAACCGGTGCCACACCAGCAAGCTCGCCTCATCCGCCCACTGCAAATCCTCCGCCACCAGCACCACCGGCGACTCCGCGCACAACCGGTCCACCACCGCCAACAGCCGCTCCACCCCCGCAGCCACCGCATCACCCCCCATCACCCCGCCCCCAGCCGAGCCCCCCTCAGCCGCACCCACAATCTCCGTCATCAGCCACAGCGGAATCCGCTGACCCAGCTCATCCGCCGCGCCCCACAGCAGCCGGCACCCCTGGCCCTCCGCCTCCCCCAGCCCCGCCCTCAGCAATGCCGACTTCCCCACCCCCTGCTCGCCCACCACCAAAACCACCCCGCCAACCCCCGCCTTCACCCCCGCTACAAGATCACGCAAAACCCCCGCCTCATGACCCCGCCCAACGAACACGTCACCATCCACAAGCCCGATCGTAACCACAACCAAACAATGAGGTGATAGCACCAAATTTGGCGCGACATTCAATTGCCAGGCTCAGGCAGTGGCGGGGTAGCGTGCCACCGGGTGGAGAACGGCCTCGCGGATGATCTCGGCCCGGGACCGGACGCCGAGCTTGGCCAGGATGTGCGACACATGCGTCTGCACCGTGTTCCGCGACAAGGACAGCGCCGCCGCCACATCCGGATTCGACCGCCCGTCCGCCACCAGGTAAGCCACCTTGACCTCGGTCGGCGTCAGCGCCTCCCACCCGGTCGCCGGCCGCGCCCGCACCGCCCGCACCGCCCGCACCCCGAAGGGCCGCAACCGCGCGCCCGCCCGCTCAATGTCCCAGGCCGCGCCCAGCGCCATGTAAATGCCGAGGGCCTCGCCCAGGTACCGCCGGGCCGCCGCCAGCTCACCCCGCCCGGCCTCCAGGGCCGCGGCGTCCTCCAGCGCCTGCGCCCGGAAGAACGGCCGGCCGGAAGCCAGGAAATAATCCGCCGCCGACAGCACCGGCACCGGGTCCCCGTCCACCAGTCCCCGGCAGTGATCAGCCATCGCTGCCTTGTACGGCTCCGGCTCACGCTCCGCATCCGCCGCTGCCAGTCGCGCCGCCCTCGCGGCGGTTTCCCGGTCACCGCTTGCCAGGGCCAGCCGGATCAGCGGCGTCACCAGGTCGCCAATCCCCGGGATTCGCTCGGCGACGCCCGGTGCGAGGCATTCCGCGAGCACGGCCGCCGCCTCCGCCAGGCGGCCGTCCTGCTCGGCGGCCACCGACCTCGCCAGCCGGATCCGAACCGAATACCCGGGCGGAGCGCCGGCCGTCAGGTTCTCGTCGTCGACCACGCGCAGCTGGCTGGCGGCGGTCCCCAGGTCACCGCGGTGCCCGGCGATGAACGCGATCGTCCCGTGGACCGCCAGCCGCATGCTGACGGACCCGACGCCGGCGGGAGCCTGCTCCAGTTCGGCGAGCGCGTCATCCCACTCGCCCGATTCGAAGTGCACATCCCCCAAGGTGGACCGGACTACATGAACCCGGGGCGTGCCAGCCCGCTCGGCCAGCGCCAGCGCCTGCCCCGCCACGGCGATCGCCTCGTCCTGCCGGCCCAGGTGTTAGCGGCCTAATTATCTGAGGGCATGTGGCTGGTGTGCGGCTGCGTTCTTTGACGATCTGTTTGCCTGGGCGGGCGGGGCGGGTCAGGATCGTGGTGTCTTCCGTTGAAACGTGAGGATCCCTCCTCGCCATCGTTTGGCCACGTCGCGAGAAGGGATCCGGCAGGCGGTGTCGCCCGTGGTCATCGTATGGCCTTGCCCGCTCGCGGTCGATGCGTACGTGCGGGCGGGCCGGGGGGTGGAGTTCCCGCGCCCGGAATGCCCGGGGTGCGCCGGGCCGATGATGTTCTGGTCCGGGTACCGGCGCTGGGTCCGGGAGGCCGGGTGCTGCTGGCGGATCTTCGTGCCGCGGGTGCGGTGCGGGCCGTGCCGGGCGAGTCATGCGCTGCTGCCGGCGTTCGCGCTGGCCTGGCGGCTGGACGTGGCCGAGGTGGTCGGCGGGGTGCTGGCCGGGGTGGCGGCCGGGGGCTGCGGGGTGCGTCCGACGGCGGCGGGGGCGGGGGTGCCGCACACGACGGCCCGGGGCTGGGCTCGCCGGTTCGCGGCTCGTGCTCCTGTCCTGGGGGCCGGGTTCGCTGCGCTGGCTGTCGAGCTGGGCGGCCCGGTGGTCACCTGGCCTGGCAGCGATCGCGGGTTCGCGGTGGCGGCGATCGGCGCGGCGTTCGCGGCTGCCGCGGGCCTGCCGGGATGGGGCGCCGCGGGGCCGTGGCGGTTCGCCTGCGTGGTGAGCGGCGGGAAGCTGATCGCCGCCAACACAACCTCGCCCTGGTACGTGGTCGGCAGACGGCGTTTCATGCCTCCTGTCCCGCTATTACCGGCATGAGGAGGCAGATCAGATGGATTCGAGGCTGCAGGAGCAGATCGCGCTGCACCGCTGGGCGGTCATCGCCGAGGCGGCGAGCGGGCAGCTGACCGCGCGGGAGCGCGGCGCGCTGGTCCGCCGGATCGCCGCGCGCCTGCACGCGCACCCGGACGGCTCGTCCCGCACGTACTCGCGGGGCACGATCGACCGGTGGGTGCGCGCCTGGCGCGCCGGCGGCCTGGAAGCGCTGCGGCCCGCGGAGCGGTCCGACACCGGGATGGTGCGGGCGCACCCGGAGCTGTTCGCCGAGGCGTCGGCGCTGCGGCTGGAACTGCCCGGCCGGTCGGCAGCGCAGATCGCCTCGATCCTGTATCACCGGCACGGCGTCCAGGTCTCCGACCGCACGGTGCGCGGCCAGCTGCGCCGCGCCGGCCTGCACCGCGAGGCCCTGGCCGCCGAACCGAAGACGTACGGCAGGTACGAGGCGGCCGCGCCGAACGAGCGGTGGATCACCGACGTCCTGGTCGGCCCCTGGGTGCCGCACCCGCGCCGGGAGGGGTCGGTGCGGGCAAGGCTGTTCCTGATCGTCGATGATCACAGCCGGCTCCTGGCCGGCGGCCGGTTCTTCGGCCAGGAGAACGCCCGGGCCTGCCAGGAGCTGCTGCGCGCCACGATCACCCGCCGCGGCCTGCCGCAGGTGCTCTACTGCGATAACGGGGCGCCGTTCTCGAACGCGTGGCTGGCCAGGACCTGCGCGGTGCTCGGGATCAGGCTGGTGCACTCGAAGCCGTACTCACCGGAAGGCCGGGGAAAGCAGGAAAGGCTCAACCGCTACATCCGGGAAGCCTTCCTAGCCGAGGCCGCCCACCACGGCATCGAATCCCTGGACCAGCTCAACGACCTGTTCGCCGCCTGGGCCGAGCGCATCGCCAACCGCCGGACCCACGCCGAGACCGGCCAGGCCCCGATCGCCCGGTTCGAGAACGGCGGACCGCACCGCCAGGCCAGCCCGGACCTGATCCGCGAGGCGTTCCGATGGTCGGTCACCCGCAAGGTCACCCGCACCGCCACCGTCCCCCTGGAAGGCAACTCCTACGCCGTCGACCCGGCGCTCACGGGCCGGCGAGTCGAGCTGCGCTACGACCCCGAAGACCTCACCCGGATCGAGGTATTCCTGGACGGCCGGCCCGCCGGGGCGGCCGTCCCGTTCGCTGTCCGCCGCCACGTCCACCGCGCCGTGCCCCAGGCCGCCCGGCCCGAGCCGGCCGCGACCGGGATCGACTACCTCGGCCTGGTCGCCGCCGCCCACGACGAGGAAGCCGGAACCGGCGCGAAGATCGACTTCGCCCGGCTCGGCATGCTCACCGGCGACACCAGCGCAGGGCAGTGGTGAGCCCGGCACCGTGGGCCGCGCACTTCGGCCTGGCCCGCACCCCGTTCGGCAAGTCCATCGCGGCCAAGGACCTGTTCGCCCGCCAGGCCCACGCCGAGGCGATCGCCCGGATCAGCTTCTGCGTCGTCGAATCCGCGCTCGGCGTCGTCACCGGCGACGTCGGCGCCGGGAAGACCGTCGCGGTCCGCGCCGCCGTCGCCGGCCTGGACCCGACCCGGCACCAGGTCATCTACATCGCCAACCCCGCCTTCGGCACCCGAGGGCTCTACGTCACGATCGTCCGCGCCCTCGGCGACAAGCCCCGCTACCTCAAAGCCGAGTTGATGGCCCAGGCCGGCGACCTGCTCGCCGCCGAAACCAGCGAACGGCACCGCCGCGTCGTGATCATCGTCGACGAGGCGCACCTCATGGACCCCGCCCAGCTCGAGGAACTCAGGCTCCTGACCAACGCCGAGATGGACTCCGAGTCCCCGTTCGCCGGGATCCTCATCGGCCAGCCCACCCTGAACCGGCAACTGCGCCTGGGCACGTTCGCCGCCCTGGACCAGCGGATCGCCACCCGGTTCACCATCAAGCCGATGGACCTCGCCGAATCCGCCGCCTACCTCCGCCACCACCTGCACCTCGCCGGCAGAGAAGACCCGCTGTTCGCCGACGACGCCATCGCCCGCCTCCACCGCGTCGCCAGCGGCCTGCCCCGCGCCCTCAACAACGCCGCCGTCGCCGCGCTCATCGCCGCCGCCGCAGCCGGCAAGGACCTCGTCGACGACGCCTGCGCCAGGAAAGCCGCCGCCGAGCTCACCCGCGACTAGCACCCCCAGGGAGGACCCGTGAACACCGCCGCCATCCCCGCCCGGCAGCTCATCTGCCTGCTCCAGGACACCGCCGCCGGGCAGACCGCCGACCTGGCCGCCGTCGACCTGCTCGCCCGCCACAACCACTTCCTGCACCTGCCCCAGTTCCGCCGCCTCATCGCCGCGAGCAACTCAGTCTTCACCGGCGAGCCCGTCCTGACCATCCGCTGGAAAGCCGCCATCACCGCCCTCGAATCCGGGCGCCTGCACGCCACCGGCTCCGAGCAAGCCGTCCTGCGCATCGCCGCCAGCCTCGCCGACCACGACATCCCCGTCCACCTCCGCGAAATCCTCGGCAGCCTCGACCACCGCAACATCGCCCTCATCACCGCCGCCATCACCCAGGCCAACGACTAACCCCAGCCACCAGGCCCGCAAACCCCGGGGGCCGCCAGCCACCCACGGCCGGCGGCCCCTTCACCACGCCCCCACCTACCCCCATCAGCCGATGCTCACCCAGCCAAGCCGAAACATGAACACGCAACCCCGCCAAATCATGCGCAGACAGCGTGACCGCTAACACCAGGTTCGTCAGATAGATAGCCTTGTTCGTCAGCAGGAGCAACCGCAGGTCGGTGGCCTGGGGGTCCATCTCGGTCAGCGACAGCGCCCGGTCGAGGTACTCCAGCCTGGCGGCCTCCTGCCGCCGGTAGTAACTGACCGAGCTCAGGGCGTGCAGCGCGTATCCCGCGGCGAGCCGGTCCCCGGCCTGCTCGGCCTCCGCCAGCGCCTGCCGGGCCGCTACCTCGCCCCGGTCGATCTCGCCAAGCGCGTTGAGCGTCATCGCGTGCAGAGCACGCAGCCGGGCGGTCTGCCCCGCGGCCAGTCCCGGCCGCGCCAGCCACCGCGTGATCTGGTCAATCGCCTCATCCAGCCGGCCGGACCGCATCATCGAGTACGCGACCAGCCAGGCCGTCTCTGCCGCGGCTTGCGGGTCGGTGTCGCCGGCCAGCAGCCGCACCCCGGCCCGCTCCGCCTCCTCGTACTGCCCCAGCCGGAACAACGCCGCGACCAGATTCGCCTCAAGCCCGGCCCGCCGCAGATCACTGCCCGGCAACTGGCCAATCACCGCCCGCAGCAGTCCCTCCGCCATCTCGGGCGCCCGGTGAATCAGCACCGGCGCGGCATCAGCCAGCCAGGCCACCACCCAGTCGTCAACGGGCACCCCCGCCGCATCACCCGGCACCGGGTTCGTCCCGGGCTCCGGGGCGGCGGCCTGGTCGGGGTCCAGGCCGGCGAGGTCCAGGCCGGCGAGGTCCAGCTGGGCGGCCACCCGCTCCGGGGCCGCCCCCGCCCCGGCCAGCATCCGCGCCGCCTGCACATGCAACGCCGCCCGCAACCCGGCCGGCATCCCCTCATACAGCACCTGCCGGATCAGCCCGTGCCGGAACCCCAGCCGCACCCCCGCCTCCACCACCACCCCCGCACCCGCAGCCGCATCCACCACCGCCATCAACTCCCCCGCCGACCGCCCCGACACCACCTCCAGATCCCGCACCGAAAACTCAGCCCCCAGCAACGCCGCCCACCGCAGCACCCCCACCGCATCCTCCGGCAAACCCCCCAGCCGCCCCTGCACCGCCGCCACCAAAGACACCGGCACCCGCACCCCGCCTCCCCCCGACAACTCCGCCACACCCCCCGACACCCGCACCCGCCCCTCCCGCACCAGGCCATCCACCAACTCCCGCGCGAACAACGGATTCCCCCCTGAGGTGCCCCGAGGCTTCCGGACAGTCCGTCCATTAGGATGGATGTCTGGAAAGGTGAAGTAATTGCCTCGACCGAAGAAGAGCTTCTCTCCCGAATTCCGGGATGAGGCCGTCAAGATGGTGATCGAGACGTCGCGTCCGGTTGCCCGTGTGGCTAAGGAGCTCGGTATCAACGAAGGCACCCTCGGTAACTGGGTGAACGCCTATCGCCGTGAGCATGCTGGCGAGGAGCCGCCGCTGACTGTGAGCGAGCGTGCGCGGTTGCGCGAGCTCGAGCGGGAAACCAGGGAACTGAAGATGGAGAATGACTTCCTGAAAAAAGCCGCAGCGTACTTTGCCAGAGATCATCGGTGAGCGACAAGTTCGAGTTCATCGACGCAGAGTACGCGGCTTACCAGGAATCGGGCGAGCGTTACGTGCCGTCGATCGTGAAAATGTGCATCTGGATGGCGGTCTCACGTTCCGGGTTCTATGAATGGCGGAACGCGCCGGAATCGGCAACGGCGAAAAGGCGCGGCATGCTTGCCCTGGCCGTGACGAAGTCGTTCGAGGAATCGGACGGGACGTACGGGTACCGGCGGGTCCGCGCGGACCTGGCGGCCTGGGGCGTGCCGGCCGGGCTGGAGCTGGTGCGGTCGGTCATGCGTGACCTGGGCCTGGAGCCCTGCCAGCCGAAGCCGTGGCGGCTCAGCCTCACCGAGGCCGACGGCCAGGAGCACGACATTCCCGACCTCGTGAACCGCGACTTCACCGCTGACGCGCCGGGCGAGAAAATGGTCGGTGACATCACGTACATTCCGACATGGCAGGGCTGGCTTTACTTGGCGACAGTAATCGACTGCTACTCGAAGGAAGTGATCGGCTGGGCTACTGACGACAACTACAAGACGCCGCTCATCGAGAAGGCCATCGAGATGGCCGCCCGCAATCACTCTCTCGCCGGGAATGCTATTTTCCATTCCGACCGCGGCAGCAATTACACTTCCCGGCAGTTCGCGGGGACGCTGAGGAAATATAACCTCCGGCATTCCTCCGGCCGCACCGGGATATGCTACGATAACGCAATGGCCGAGTCGTTCTTCGCCGCGCTGAAGAACGAGCGCGTCCACCGGACCCAGTATCCGACCCGCGAGCACGCGCGCCGGGATATTGTAAGGTACATCGAATTCTGGTACAATTCGAAGCGCAGGCATTCTGGACTTCAGTATCGGATCCCGCGACAGGTCCACGAGGAATACCTGGAACAGCAGTCCGCAGCGTGAATTGACCACAAATCCGCTGTCCGGAAAGCTCGGAGCAGATCACCCAGCCCGCTCCGCCGCCCCCGCCAGCCGCCGCCCCGGCCGACCCCCCGCCAGGACCCCGGCTAGCTCCCGGACCTCCTCCTCAGCCAGCGGACCCAGATCCAGCACCACCCCGCCCCGCTCACCCACCCCCCGCCGCAACCGCGCCACATCCCCGCCCGCCCCCGGCCGGCACGACCCCGCCAGCAGCAACGGCAACTGCGACACCGCCCGGCTCAACCGGTGCCACACCAGCAAGCTCGCCTCATCCGCCCACTGCAAATCCTCCGCCACCAGCACCACCGGCGACTCCGCGCACAACCGGTCCACCACCGCCAACAGCCGCTCCACCCCCGCAGCCACCGCATCACCCCCGGCCAGCCCCTCGCCGCCGCGCACCCCCTCCACCCCCGCCAGCACCTCGCCCATCAGCCATAGCGGAATCCGCTGACCCAGCTCATCCGCCGCGCCCCACAGCAGCCGGCACCCCTGGCCCTCCGCTTCCCCCAGCCCCGCCCTCAGCAACGCTGACTTCCCCACCCCCTGCTCCCCCACCACCAAAACCACCCCGCCAACCCCCGCCTTCACCTCGGCGAGCAAATCGTGCAGCAACCCCGCCTCACGACCCCGCCCCACAAACAATTCACCAGCCACGGACCCGATCGTAACCACTGCCAAACAAACAGGTGATTCCACAGAAATTGGCGGTCAGTTTGCCTCAGGCGGGGCCGGCGCAGTCCGAGTACGGCCACCCCCAGAAGCAGGTCAGAACGCTTCCACCGGGACTACACGCCCACTCCCGCCACGCCCGACCCGCGGGCCCGGGCAATCGAGGCTGGCGAGTGACTCGGGATCTCGGAAGTCAGGCTCGGGCGGGTTGATCGGGGACGGCTCCGGGTGCCTGGAGGAGAGTTATCGCATGCAGGAGCGTTGGCGTCGGATACGGGCCGTTGCGGATTGCTGGTGGCGGTCTGCTGGCCGCCGTGTCGTGCTGCCAGGCTGCCCGGCTTCCAGGGACCTTGATCCAGGAGCATAGTCAGCGTCACGGAGGAGGCTTTTCGCGTCCAGGAGGATTGTCCGGACTATCCCACGAAACGGCTCCTACGCGCGAGAACCCTCCTCCAGGCACCCGAAATACCTCCCCGATCCCGGCGCGCACGCCCCGCGCGGCGGCTCCGGAGCCGTGAGCGGGCGTTGCACGCAGACGACAGCGGCGGCCGCGCCCGTGCTGCCGGGAAGATCACGCGGCACGCTCCGGGGCACCCCCTGCGCCATCCCCAGTCATCTCAAACACTACGAACACTCAGAAAAGACACCGCGCAGCCGGACCCTCAAGGCTGTCGGGTGACTCGTGGCAGGCATGATCGCGGAGCGTTCTCCGTCGTTGCCGCGGAGAGTTCTCGCAGCACGGAGCGTTAACCGTTCTATATGCCGAGAACCCTCCGAACGCAGGTAAGTCTCCGCGGTAGAGCCGGGGAACCCTCCGCGAAGCGGGAAGTCTCCGGGAACTCGGGAAGCGGTCTCGCCCCTGGGCAGCCGGAGCTTGACGTTCCAAGATCCCGAGCCATTCGACCCCCTCATCCCCGAGGGCGATGTTCCGTGATCATGAGGCATGCCATGATCACGGAAATTGAACCTGCTCTGACCAGCGCAAACTTCCGTGATCATGGTCGCGTTCATGATCACGGAACATAGTCGCGTCCCCGGTACCCGACCCGTCCCCGCAGGACCGGCGCGGGCGGCGCGGGACCGGCGCGGGCGGCGCGGGACCGGCGCGGGCGGCGCGGGACCGGCGCGGGCGGCGCGGGACTCTCCGGGCAAAGGGGCGGAGAAGCTCTCCGTGGTCAAATTCCGGGGTCGGGACCGTCCTCGGATACCGAGACAGCAATCTCGCATCACCGGCGACCGGGCCTGGGTCACTTCCAAAGAGCTGCACCCATCGCACAATGATGGGTCTCGATGATCAGGGAACCTGCGCCGGCAGGCCGAGGTCGACAATCAGCGCGGGTCCGGCGGCCTTCTGGCCCTGCCCCTGCGGTTGCCCGGCTCGCTGTCCGCGTCCGGGTCACGGGCCACGGTCAGGCGAGGCGGTATCTGCTCGTCCGACAGCAGGCTCAGCCAGCCCGGAACAGGGGCCAGGTCGTCGTGCTCGGCCTTGCACATGGCGCAGGTCTCGAGATGCGCCCGCACGACGGCGGCGTCGTCCTCGGGAAGCCCGCCCATGAGGTAGGCCCCGAGAAACATCTGCACGTGATCGTTGCTTCCCGGTCGCGAAGTCATGCGGCGGATCACCACCGCCGGGCACCAGGCTCGGACCGCGCCCGATGTTGCGTCTCTCGCAAAGGACCACCCCCGCAAGCAGGTTACCTATCCGTTACCGTGCCAGATCATCAGGGAGCTGGGCTGGTCATCTGCTCAGCGTCCCCGATCAAGGCGAGGTCCGCAAGAGCCGAACTGGGCGCACGTCGCCTCGCCTACCTTCTCTTACTGCCTGGCGCTGGCCTTGGTTCATCGCCGGCGGCGACCGCGCCGGAATTCGTCGGACGCGTGACCTCATTTCGCCGATAGCCGCAAACGCGACCATCGCGTGAAAGGCCAGGAAACGGCATGTGGTCGTATGTTAATTCGGCGTTACAGACCTCATGGCGTGCCGTTGAGGGCCGTAGTGTGCAGTTGACAAGCGCTCTGCCGGATGGCTCCGCCGCTGGGACGCGAGGCCGGGGCGGTTCGCTGGAAAGCAGGGCGTGATGACCCGCAGGGCGAAGATCGTCTGTACGCTCGGGCCTGCTTCATCGAGCCCGGAGCGGGTCAACTGCCTGGTGCGGACCGGCCTTGACGTGGCCAGGCTCAACATGAGCCATGGCGGCTACGCTGATCACCTCGCGGCGTACGCGGCGGTGCGGTCAGCGGGCGACGAGGTCGGCCGCAGCGTTGGGGTATTGGTTGACCTGCAGGGACCTAAGATCCGCCTCGGGCGATTCATATCGGGCTCGGCAATGCTTTCCGCGGGAAGCGACTTTGACATCACCGGCGAGGATGTCGAGGGAACTGCCCGCGAGGCGGGTTCGACGTACCCGGGGCTGGCCGCCGATGTCCGCGCGGGCGATCAGATTCTCGTCGATGACGGCCGGCTCGTGCTTGAGGTGGCCGGCGTCCGCGGCAGCCGGATCAGGACGCGTGTCCTGGTCGGAGGCAAGGTGTCAGACCACAAGGGCCTGAACGTGCCAGGCGCCGGGCTCGGCCTCCCGGCGCTGACCCCCAAGGACGAAGAGGACCTGCGCTGGGCGCTCGGCCTGGGCGCCGACCTCATCGCGCTGTCATTCGTGCGCGGGCCGCAGGACGCGGACCGGGCGCGGGCGATCATGGACGAGGCGGGCGTCCATCTGCCGGTCATCGCCAAGATCGAAAAGCCGCAGGCGGTAAGCGCGCTTCCTGAGATCCTCGAGGCATTCGACGGCCTGATGGTGGCCAGAGGCGACCTCGGGGTGGAGTTGCCGCTCGAGCAGGTGCCGATGGTGCAGAAGCGCGCGGTCACCCTGGCCAGGGACAAGGCCAAGCCAGTCATCGTCGCCACCCAGATGCTGGAGTCGATGATCTCGGCACCCAGGCCGACCAGGGCCGAAGCTTCCGACGTGGCCAACGCCGTGCTCGACGGCGCCGATGCCGTGATGCTGTCCGCGGAGACCAGCATCGGCGCCTACCCGGCCGAGTCCGTGGCCACGATGGCGAAGATCATCGTCGCGGCGGAGCGGGAGTGCCTGTCCGCCGCCGCGTCGCTGACCCGCGTTCCGACCACGACGGGCGGCGCGATCGCACGGGCCGCCGCCGAGGTCGGCGCCATCGTCGGCGCCTCGGCGCTGGTCGCGTTCACGATGTCGGGCGAGACCGCCCGGCGGCTCGCCCGTTACCGGTCGGCAATCCCGCTGCTCGCCTTTACCCCGCTCCAGGCCACCCGCAGCCAGCTGGCACTGACCTGGGGGGTAGAGACCTTCATCGTCCCGCCCGTCAGCCACACCGATGACATGGTCAAGCAGGTAGAAACGGCGCTGCTCGACATCGGGCGCTGCGATAAAGGCGACAAGATCGTCATCGTCGCCGGCAGCCCGCCGGGCACGCCCGGCCGGACCAACGCCCTGCGCGTCCACCGCATCGGCGACGCGATCAATTCCCGTTGAATGGTCGTCCGCGCGCGGCAGCCTGAAGGGGGGACCCGCTCTGACATGCGCTTCATCTTCAGCCCGCCCGCCAGCGCCGCGTCAGGGCTGCTGACGCTGCCCTGGCGTGAGCCTCTTGCTGACTGGTGCGACGACCGGCTGGTGGAGATCCGCCAGCGGGGCGTATCCAGGCACGTGGTTCGCTTCGTCGCCGAGGGCGGCGTCGTTTATGCGCTCAAGGAACTCCATGAGCGCCTGGCCCGCAAGGAATACCGTCTGCTGCGGCGGCTCCGTGAGGTTGGCGTGCCTGCCGTCGAGGTGCTCGGCATCGTCGTCGACCGGCCCGGCGACCTGGACGCGGTGCTGGTCACCAGGTTCCTCGACTACTCAAGCTCGTACCGAGCCTTGTTCGTATCCCCGCGTGGCGCTGACCTGACCGGGCGGCTGCTTGACGCACTGGTCGAGTTGCTCGTGCGGCTCCACCTCGCCGGGTTCATGTGGGGTGACTGCTCGCTGTCGAACGTGTTGTTCCGGATGGACGCGGGCGCGTTCACCGCGTACCTGGTTGATGCGGAGACCAGCGAGATGCACCCCTCGCTTACCGACGGTCAGCGCAGGCTGGACCTTGACATCACTGCTGAACGCCTGGCGGGCGATCTGCTTGACCTGCAAGCCGGCGACCTGCTGCCCGGAGGCCCTGACCCGTTCGGCGTCGCCGATGAGGCACTCCGGCGGTACGAAGCGCTCTGGAGCGAGCTGACTCGCGAGGAAATCCTGTTTCCTTCACAGCAGCGCTACCGCATCGCCGAGCGGCTCCGGCGGATCAACGAACTCGGCTTCGACGTCGATGAGGTGGAGCTCATCGAGGCCGGCGAGGGCAGCCGGCTGCGCCTGACCACCCGGGTCGCCGAACCTGGCCATCACCGGCGGCTCCTGTTCGCGCGGACCGGGCTCGACGTGGGCGAGAATCAGGCCCGCCGCCTGCGGGGCGACATCGCTGCTTTCCACGGCTACCTGGAACGGGTACGGGCCGCGCCAGTGCCGGACGTGGTCGCCGCGACCCAGTGGCAGACCGAAGTCTACGAACCGGTTGTGCGCGCCATACCCGCCGCCTTGCGCGGACGGCTCCCAGAGGCCGAGGTGTTCCACGAAGTGCTGGAACACCGCTGGCTGCTCTCCGAGGCCGCGGGCCGCGATATCGGCACCACCGCCGCAGCCAACGACTACTTCACCACGATCCTCCCGCAGGTACCGGCCGAACTGACCGTCGTCCCGCCTCCACCCCCTCACCGCGGGCTAGGGTAGGCGGCTCAGCGGCCTGCGGGGGTCTCGCCGAAAGGCGAGCCGTGGTCGTCAAGGCCGATGGGCGGTATCGCGCCGGGACGCCAGGCAACCAGCTGGTCGTCGGCGGCGCCGTCCCGCGCCGCCGCCGCGAGAGCAAGCCGCTCGAGCACTTTGCGGTCGGTCTCATCCAGCGAGCCATCCGCCGAGGGGGCCTTCACCGGGACCGCGAGCTCGCGCAGGAAGACCCGGAACCGGCTGGTACCGGACGCGGCCGGTTCCACCCGAAGCACGCGGTAGGAGGTGCCCGCGGCGAAGATGATCTCGTCGCGGCCGGCCCAGGCGGCGAGCGCCGCCATTCGCTTGCCGGTCTGCGACCAGATGACGTACTCAACGCCTCCTTGCATGGCCGCCAGGTGCGACGACGACGCCTCCACGAACGCGGGCTCGATGAGGACGCTACCGGCGGTGTAGCCGCCGGCGGCCTCGCCAGGGAGGCGGGCCGAGCTGAAGACGGCGCCGGTGAAGGACGGCAGCCGGCAGAGCCCCGACAGGGCGCACGCCACTCTCGGGCTCCCGGCGGTGCCCCTGGACCTCAGCTCGGCCGAGGTCACCTGGCGGTCGTCATTGAGGAAGTCAAGTACGGCGGTGAAGTCCGTCGCGACAGCCTCCATCGCCTCGCCGGCCCCGGCGGAGCGCAGGCCGGGCCGCTGGGTCATCATCCGGCGCACGGACACCGAGTGCGTCTGGAACTCCGGCGCCGATTCGCGGTAGGCCAGGCGCTCGGCGGCCGTTGAGCGGTGGTTACGTGACAGCATCACCAGGGCGCTCGGGGCAGCGGGAACAAGGGCAGCGGGCTCAGGGGCCTGCGCAGGCTCGGCCTGGGCTCGTGCGGGCGCGGGCTGCTGCGGCGGCTCGTCGGGATGCTGTGGCGGCGCTTCGGGCTGCCGCGGCGGCTCGCCGGCACGGCGGCGCGGCAGGAACGTAAGCCAGCCGCCCGCGTCCGGCCCGGTCGCCGCGCCCGTGGCCGCGAGAGCACGCACGCGGCCGTCCGGAGTCGCGGTCCACCTGGCCGCCGGCGCGACGATCTCGCAATCGAAGTCATCGGCCAGTGCCTGCGCGCAGGAGCCGTCACCGCCCGAGGCAGCGCCGGCCAGA
Source organism: uncultured Actinomycetota bacterium (assembly GCA_963720575.1). Lineage (GTDB taxonomy): Bacteria > Actinomycetota > Actinomycetes > Streptosporangiales > Streptosporangiaceae > Chersky-822. Next base: position 4,581,829 of record CAVRGA010000001.1, on the reverse strand, counting down.
AGGAGGCGCACGCTGGCCGCCGCCCTGGCGGGCAGCCCCCCGAACACCGCCGCCAGGTCCTGCCGGACGGCGCCGGCCGCCGCGTCACCACCCGCGACGATCGTCACCCGGGCCGGATCGGGCAGGATGCTGCGCGCTGTCGCGATGAGGCCGCGCTGCGCAGGACCCGGCCGGTAGACGCACAGCCCAGCGGCGACGTCCTCGACGGCCGCGCCAGCGGGGGGTTCGGCCGGGACGGACTCGGCGAGCGCGCGCTCCCAGGCCGGCTCCGGATACAGCGACCCCAGCATGCCGACGCTCCCGTCGCGGCTGAACAGCAGCCACGGCGCCGCGCCGGATGGCCCGTGGCACATCCCGCCGAAATCGCAGACGCTGACGTCCGCGGCCGGGACGAGCAGGTCGACGCCGGCTTCGCGGGCCAGTTCCTGCAGCGCGGACCCGGTTCCTGCGGCCCCGGCGCGCGGCCAGTACACGCGGATCCCGGCATCGGCGGCGTGGCGCGCCAGCGGCGGCAGCAAGCTGGCCAGGCCAGCATGGCCCGCCTCGCGCGGCATGGCGCCGTCGATAACGATGGTGGGTCGCTCCGGGTCGGGCCAGACCTGCCGTGCTGCCGAGGCAAGCCAGGCATCGCGCCCGTGCCGCGCCAGCGCGAGTCCCGCCGGGACGCGGCACAGTCGCAAGTCAGGAGCCCGCGTCGCGGCAAGGACATCCGCCAGCCCGCGTTCCCAGCCCGGCGAGGGAGCCAGCGCGCCAGCCGGCTCGCAGCCACCGCCCGGGAGGCGGCGGCACCACTGCGGCGGCGCGGGCCCGGCCGGCCGCACCAGCGCGTAGCCGTGCGGGGTGACCACAACCGGGCCATCGGCCGCGATCAGGTCGATGCCCGGGAGGAACGAGGAGGCCCTGGCGTACCGGCCGGAGGAGGACAGTACCAGGCGCACGGCCGTGACGCGCGCCGAGGACAGCGCCGGCGATAGCTCGGCCAGCAGGCGATCGGTCCGCTCATCCGGGCCGCCGGCATCGATCACCAGGGCGGTCCGCGTCGGCTCAGGCGCAAGGGCGCGCACGGCGTCAGGCGCATCGCGGCCCGAGTCGGACAGCCACCATCCTGCGGCGACGCGCGTCAGCGACCAGCCTCCGACGGCCGCGGGAAGCTCGCCGGCGGGGCCACTGCCCGGCCCGGCGGGCCATGACCCGCCGGCGTGGCTCGCGCGCGGCGCGCTACGGGCAGAGCCGGTTAGCGTTCCCGCGGTCATCGTTGCCTCCTCGTCTTGCAAGAGGGTCTGCGGCATCCCATGAACAGGGACTACGCCGTACCGGACGCGCACGTTCAGCCGAGACTCCAGCCAGGAGGAGATATCTCGGCGAGCGCCGCTGAACGGTCAGGCTCCGCCCGGCGTAGCCACTACCACAGGTCGCCGGGCCCAGCGCTCCCGGTGACTGGCAAGGAGCGAAGACGAGGTGCGGGCGTGATGAAGGCTGCGGGTGCGTCAGGCGTAGTGACGGCGGGTGCGGCAACCGGGTCGCGTCCCCCTGACTTCGGGCGGGTACCTGTGGAGCGAACGACAAGCACTGCGGCTCGGCCGCTGACGGTCACCGTCTCGCTGACCGGGCGGGCCGACTACGCGTCGATCGCGGCGGCGCTCGCGGCGGCGCCCGACGGCGCCACGATCGTGGTGGAGCCCGGCACCTACGCCGAGAGCCTGGTGTTCCGCCAGACAGCGGCTCTCGTCCCGGCCGGCTCGCCCGGTTCGGTGACGGTCGAGGCGCCGGCCGGCCCGGCGGTGAGCGTCGCAGCGGGCTCGGCGGAGCTGCGCCAGGTGATCCTGCGCGGCCGCGACGCCACACTGCCCGCGGTTGACGTCACCGGCGGGTCCCTGACCCTGGATCACTGCGAGATAGACGCGGCCGCGAAAGCCGGCCTCCAGGCTCGCGGGACGGGCGCCGCGGTCGTCATGAACGGCGGGCGGGTCCGCAACTCGGCCGGACTCGGCGTGGTCGTCACCGACGGTGCCAGCGGCACCTTCGAGCAGGCCGTGATCGAGCACGTCAGCGCGGACGGGGTGATGATCTCCGCCGGCGCCGACCCCGCCTTCCGCCAGTGCACGATCAGCGACGTCGGAGACGTCGGCGTGCTGGTCACGTCCGGAGCGAGGCCGGTGCTCGAGGACTGCGAGGTCCGCGACACCGGCTCCCATGGCATGCTGCTGACCGAGGGGGCGGACCCTGTCGTCCGCCGCTGCTCGGTCACGCGGACAGCGGGAGAGGGGATCTCGGTCGCCGGAGTCTCCCGCGGCACGTTCACCGATACCGCGGTGACCGGCACCGCCGCGGCGGGCGTACTGGTAGGCGGCGAGAGCGACCCGGTTTTCTCCAAGTGCCGGTTCCGCGCGACCGCCAAGGCGGCCCTGATCGTGACGGACGCCGCGGCGGGGACGTTCGACCGCGTCGACGTGCGCGGAACCGGGCAGCACGGCATCGAGATCCGCTCCGGCGCCAACCCGCTGCTGCGGCAGGCAACGGTGGCGGGCTGCCGGGGGCACGGGCTGACCGTCACCGACGACGGCCGCGGCCGGATCGAGGATTCGGTGGTCGAGGGCGCCGGGTCGGCTGGAATCCGAATCGCCACAGGCGGCTTCCCTGACGTGCGCGGTACCCGTGTCACCGGCAGCGCGCAGACGGGCGTGCTCGTGGCGTCCGGCGGGCGGTGCGTGCTGCGGGAATGCGAGGTGGCCGGCTCCGGCACGGGCGGGGTCGTGGTGGAGGAGGGCGGGGACATCTCTGTCAGCAGGAGCCTCGTCCGCGAAAGCCTCGGTACGGGCCTCGTGATCGCCGAGGGCGCCCAGGGCCGGCTGACAGCCTGCGAGTTCGCGGCCAACGAGGGCGACGGCATCGTCGTGGGCAGCAGCCAGTCGGTGCTGCTGCGTGACTGCACGGTGCGCGACAACCGGGGCGCGGGCCTGCGCCGCACGGTGGAGACCGACATGCTCGCAGTGGAAAACCTGACCAGCCGCGGGAATCTTGAGCCGAACTCTTACGAGCGCGCGACGGCGACGGCCCAGGCGGAGGCGTCCGCCTCGGTGCCGGTCGCGGCCGTCCCGGAGGACAGCGCCCAGTCGGCGACGGTCGAGCCATTGCTGCGGGAGCTCAACTCGCTGGTCGGCCTGGCCGGGGTGAAGCAGGAGGTTTCCCGCCTGGTGCACCTGCACGGCCTGGCCCGCAGGCGGGAGCAGGCGGGACTGTCCGCGCCGCCGATGGCCAGGCACCTGGTGTTCGCCGGCCCGCCTGGCACCGGAAAGACGACCGTGGCCCGGCTCTACGGCAAGATCCTGGCCGCGCTCGGGGTACTGCGAACCGGCCAGGTCGTGGAAGTCGCGCGGGCCGACCTCGTGGCCCAGTACGTGGGGGCGACCGCGCTCAAGACGACCGAGAAGTTCGACGAGGCATCGGGCGGACTGCTCTTCATCGACGAGGCGTACACCCTGTCCGCCGGCGACGGCACCGGGCCGGACTTCGGCCGCGAGGCCATCGACACCCTCGTGAAGCTGATGGAGGACCGGCGCGAGGAGGTCGTGGTGATCGTCGCTGGCTACTCCCATGAGATGCGCACGTTCCTCAGCTCGAATCCGGGCCTGTCGTCGCGGTTCTCGCGGACCATCGAGTTCGAGAACTACGACCCGGGCGAGCTCGTGCAGATCATGGAGCTGATTTGCGCCGGCCACAGCTACGTGCTCGAGCACGACACGCGAGCCGCGCTCGAGGCCTATTTCCGGCAGATCCCCAGGAATGAGTCGTTCGGGAACGGGCGGGCGGTCCGCAAATTTTTCGAGGAAATGGTTGGTCGGCAGGCCGGACGGCTCGCGTCCATGCCTGACGCGACGGTGGCGGACCTGACGACGTTCCTGCCGGAGGACCTGGGCCTGGCCGGCCCGCACGGCGGCGACCGGCCGCTCACCGACGCGCGACTCGTCGAGACGCTGCTCGGGCAGCTTTACGGGATGGTCGGGCTGACGCAGGTCAAGCAGGAAGTCGCCAGCCTGGTCGACCTGATCGCCTCCGCGCGGCAGCGCGAGCAGGCCGGGCTGCCCGTGCCGCCGATGAGCCGGCACCTGATCTTCGCGGGCGCGCCCGGCACCGGCAAGACGACCGTGGCCCGGCTCTACAAGGAGATCCTGACCGCGCTCGGCGTGCTGGCAGGCGGCCCGCTCGTCGAGGTGGCCAGGGCCGACCTGGTGGGCGAGTACATCGGCCAGACGGCGCACCGCACCCGCGAGGCGTTCAACCGGGCCAGGGGCGGCGTGCTGTTCATCGACGAGGCCTACACGCTGGCACCGCGCGGCGCGTCCGCCAACGACTTCGGCTCCGAGGCGATCGACACGCTGGTGAAGCTGATGGAGGACCACCGTGACGAGGTGGCGGTCATCGCCGCGGGCTACACGCAGGAGATGGCCGGTTTCCTGGCGGCCAACCCCGGCCTGTCGTCGAGGTTCTCCCGGGTCGTGATGTTCGAGAACTACACGGCCGATGAGCTGGTCACGATCTTCTGCCAGCACGCCGCCAGCGCGGGCTACGAGTGCCAGGACGAGACGCTCGCGATCGCCGCCGCTCATTTCGACCTGGTGCCGCGGGACAGGTCGTTCGGCAACGGCAGGTACGCCCGCAAGGTGCTGGAGGACATCATCACCCGCCAGGCCGGCAGGCTCCGCCTGATGGCCGCCCCGACCGAGAGCGACCTGCGCACCCTGACACCCGAGGACGCCCGGTCGCTGGCCGGCGGCCAGAACTGAGGACGGCCGGCGACATGCGAAAAGTCATCCAAGTCCTGCTGGCAGCGGCCCTGTGCGCCGCCGCCGCCTCGGTGGCGCTGGCGCCGGCCGAGGCCATGGCGGCCGCGACGGGGCGGCCGCCGGGGAGCCATGATGAGCATCACGCGCGCCCGCCGGTGATCCAGCCGACCGCCCAGTGCCTCGCGGCCTCGTCCCGGCGGTACCACGCCGTTCCCTGGGCGCAGCGCGAACTCGCCCCTGACCGGGTCTGGAACCTGACGACAGGCGCCGGCCAGGTGGTCGCGGTGGTGGACTCAGGCGTCAGCGGCACGGCCCACGGCCTCACGGGGGCCGTCCTGACCGGCCGCGACGTCCTGAACGGTGACAGCGGCAACAGCGACTGCCTCGGCCACGGCACGTTCGTGGCCGGCCTGATCACCGCCCGCTCCGCGCCGGGCACCGGGCTGGCAGGCGTGGCCCCGGGAGCTCTCATCCTGCCGGTTGGCGTGGTCGACCCCGCCCAGGCCGAGTCGGCCCACCCGGTGACGTCAAGCAGCGCCGTGGCGGCCGGCATAAGGTACGCGGTCAACAGCGGGGCCACGGTAGTGGACGTCTCGACGGCCGTCACGCCCGGCCCCAGCCTGGTGCTTCGCGCAGCGGTGGCGTACGCGCAGGCACGGAATGTCGTGGTCGTCGCGCCGGTCAGCACGGCCACCGGAACAACCGCGGCGAACGTACTCAGCTATCCCGCGGCCTACCCCGGCGTGATCGCGGTCAGCGCCGTTGACTCGAGCGGCAACCCGGCCGCGGCGGGCACCCCGGGCGTGCGGGTCGATCTGGCCGCGCCCGGCACTGCGCTGGTCGGCATCGCACCCCGCGGCCCTGGCGACATCAGCGGCGACGGCGCCGCCCTGGCGACCGCGTTCGTGGCGGGCACCGCCGCGCTCGTCCGCGGCTACTACCCGCAGCTGTCCGCCGCTGACGTCGTCCGCCGCCTGGAGCTGACGGCCGACCAGCCCGGGGTCACGCTGCCCGACCCGCAGGTCGGCTACGGCACGGTGGACCCCTACACGGCGGTCACGACCGTGCTGCCTCAGGAGTCCGGCGGGCTGCCGCCGGACGTCCCGCCCGCGCGCCCTCTGCACCTGCCGCCGGTGAAGGCACCGAACACCTGGCCGGTCACCGCGGCGATTCTCGTCTGCTTCGTGGTCGCCGCCGGGCTGGCGGCCGGGGGCGCCGCCGCCAGCATCCGCCGGCACGGCCGCGCCCGCGACTGGAAGCCGACTCCGTCGGAAGGCTGGCGCAAGGCCGCCGAGCCGTAACCGTCCCGCAAGGACCAAGGAGGTCAGATGATCAAGTTAGTGTTCGCCCTGCACCGCCGGGATGGGATGACCCGCGCAGAGTTTCAGCGCTACTGGCGCGAGGAGCACGCCCCGCTTGTCCAGCGTCACGCCGAGACCCTGCACATCCGCCGTTACGTCCAGGTGGGCCTGCGCGAGACAGGCCTCGACGAGGCTATTTCCGCGCCGCGCGGTTCCGACCCGCGCTTTTACGACGGCGTCGCCGAATTGTGGTGGGACAGCCTCGAGGACCTCACGGCGGCGTTCACCACCGAAGCCGGCCAGGCCGCGGCCGCCGCGCTGCTCGAGGACGAGCAGCGCTTCATCGACTTGCCGAGCTCCCCGCTATGGCTGGGAGAGGAAAACGTGGTAATCGGCGCCTAGGCGCGGGCTTTCGAGACGGGAGTTGGGCGAAATCATGAGCTCATTGGCCGATGTGAATGTGAATCGTGCCTGGCGCCTTCGCCGGCGTCCGGCAGGCGCGGTGGTTCCTGGCGACCTGGAGCTGGTGTCCGAGCCGGTCGCGCCGCTGGAGGATGGCCAGGCGCTGGTCCGGACGCTAGCGCTGTCGGTGGAGGCGGCCAGCCGGATCTGGATGGGGCACCAGCGCGCGTTCATGCCGCCGGTCGGTCTCGGCGAGGTGATGCGCGGGGTCGGCGTCGGGGAAGTGGTGGACTCCCGCCGCCAGGACATGAAGGCCGGCGACCTCGTGGCCGGGTTCGTGGGCTGGCAGGAGTTCTGCTGCGCCGACGACCAGCGGCTTGAAGCTCCGCTCAGCGTGCTGCCGTCGCCTCTGCCGGCCCCGGTGTCGGCGTTCGTCGGCATCCTCGGGCACCCGGCCATTACCGCCTACCTCGGCGTGGACTTCCTGCGGCCGCGACCCGGGCAGACCATCGTGGTTTCCGCCGCGGCCGGCAGCGTGGGGTCCGTCGCCGGCCAGCTGGCCAAGCTGCGCGGCGCGCGGGTCGTGGGCATCGCGGGCGGCCCCGCCAAGTGCCGGCATGTGACCGAAGACCTCGGCTTCGACGCCTGCGTCGACCGCAAGGACCCCGACTGGCCGGCCCGGCTGGACGCCGCGTTGCCGGACGGCGTCGACGGCGACTTCGAAAATGCCGGCGGCCCGATCCTTGACCACCTGCTCATGCGGCTGAACCTCAACGCCACGATCCTGCTCTGCGGCGAGGTCGCCCAGTACAACGACTCCGGCGACCGCGCCGCCTGGCGCGGCCTGGTCAACATCGACCAGATCCACATGCAGCGCGCCACCATGCGCGGCATTATCGTCACCGACCACCTCGACCGCTGGCCAGAAGCACTCGCCGCGCTCGGCGAACTATGGGCCACGGGCCAGCTCAAGTACGACGAGACGGTCGTCTCCGGCCTCGACCAGGCCCCGGCTGCCCTCACCAGCCTGCTCGCCGGCGAGACCACCGGAAAGCTGATCGTCGCCGTCGCCGAGCCCGCCACCATCCCCGGCCACCCGCTCACCACCAGGACGCCCTGACCACGGCTCGGCTCCGCTATATGGCGATGCCCTGGCGGAGCACTTCGCGCACGATCTCAGCGCGTGATCGTGCGTTGAGCTTGGCGAGGATGTGGGACACGTGGGTCTGCACGGTGTTGCGGGACATGAACAGGCGCGCCGCGACATCAGGGTTCGACCGTCCGTCGCCGATCAGGTAAGCGATCTTGACCTCGGTCGGCGTGAGCGCCTCCCACCCAGAGGCGGCGCGCGCCTGGCGCCGGCCGCGCACGCTCCGTCTGATGCCGTACGGCCGGAGCCGGGCTTCGGCCCTGCGGATGTCCCAGTGGGCGTCGAGCCTCTCGTACAAGCCGACGGCTTCGCTCAGCGCCGACCTGGCCTCATCTTCCTGGCCGTGCTTCGCCAGCACGGCGGCCAGGTCCTCGAGCGCTGCAGGCAGTTCGACCGCCGGGCCGACCGTCCGGTAGTGCGTGACCGCTTCGGAGAGCGGGGCGGGGTCTGAGCCGAGCAGGCCCTGGCACCGCAGGTTCGTCGCGGCCGCCCTGGCCGGGTAGGTTTCCGCCGCGGCCTCCGCCGCGCAAGCCTGAGCAGCGGTCCGGGCCGTTCGGTCGTCGCCTGTCTCGATCGCGAGCCGCACCAGGCCGGGCAGCCACTGATGCACCAGCGTCATCTCGCCGTCGCGCCGCGGCAAGATCCCGGCCAGCACCCGAGTAGCCTGCCCCGTCTCGCCGCTCTGCTCCAGCGCAAGCGCGTGCGCGGCGATCAGGAAATCCTGGTTCTCCCGCTCGGGGATGGTCTGGATCGGCAAGGCCAGCCCCTTGCGAAGCCGCAGGCCGGCCGTCGCCCGCTGGTCCCGGCGCCCGGCGATCAGCGCGGCGACGCCGTGCACCAGCAGCGCGGACCAGCCTTCCCGCAGATACGAATGCGCCGCTCCGGGGACATCTGACTCATCGGTACTCAGCTCGGCCAGCGCGTCGTCCCACTGGCCGAGCCAGTACCGCAGGACCGCCGCGCTGGCCCAGGTCGCACCGTCAGGAGTCCCGCTTCGCCGGGCGTAGTCGCGCGCCTTCTGGAGGGCCAGCTCGGCCTCCGGCCAGCGGTCGAGATTCTGCAGCGTGAAGATGCGGCTGTCCAGGGCGAACGAGCGCAGGCCGGTGAGGGCAGGATCGTCACCAAGTACAGCCAGCGCCTGGTCGAGGTAGTCAAGAGCGGCGGCATGGTCTCGCCTGACGCTATTGCTCAGCCACAGGTCGACCAGGGCGTGCGCCGTCGCGAACGCGTCGCCGGCCTGGCGGGCGACGGTCAGAGCCTGCCGCGCGGTAGCGTCGGCCGCGTCGAGATCACCGGTGCTGGCGCGCTCGAGCATCGCCAGCAGGGCGAGCATCCGGGGCTTCCACGTGATCGGCAGCTCGGCCGACGCCAGCGCCTGCCGAACCGTGCGGGCCGCATCAGCGTCGCGGCCCACGCTGAGCTGGGCGTCCGCCAGCACGAAGTATGTCTCGGCCTTCTGCACCGGATCAGTGATCAAAGGCAGCGCCTGGCTGGCCTGCCGTGTGGCCTCCGCGTACGAGCCGGCGGCGAGCAGTGCCCGGGCGAAATTGGCCGTGAGCCCATCCCAGCTCTCGTCGTCGCTGGACGTCTGCGCCAGTTCCCGTCGCAGCAGATCCGCGGTCAGCTGCGGAGCCCGCGTGACCAGCACAGGCGCGTTCTGCACGAGCCAGGCTCTGGCCCAGCCCCGGCCAGAGGGCTTAGCGGCGAACAATTGCTGCGCCACGCTCATGGCATCAGCGCCGGTAGCCGCGAGCTCTCGCGCCCCCTCTTCGTGCAGGGCCGTGCGCAGCGCGGCCGGCATGCTCTCGTAGAGGAACTGACGGATGAGCGTATGCCGGAACGCCAGTTCCTGGCCCGAAGCGGCCAAGATGCCCGCGGTCACTGCCTCCTGGAGGCTCGGCGCCAGTTCTAGCGCGGGCTGGCGCAGCAGTACCGCCAGGTCGGTGACCGTGAATTTCCCGCCGAGCAGTGCGGAGGTCCGCAGTATCCGTTCGGTCTCGGCCGATACCGAGGTCAGCCGGTCACTCAGCACGGTGGCGAGCGAAACGGGCAGCCTGTCCGCGGCCGCGCCGCCCTCGGCGGCGATCGGCGGCGTCCGCTCGCGCACCAGGGCATCGATGAGCTCGCGCACGTACAGCGGATTGCCGGCCGCCTGAGCGGTCAGCTTGCCCAGAGCGTCATCGCTCGACGACGAGCCGAGCATCTTCGTCACCAAGGCGGTCACGTCTGTTTCTGGCAGCGGCCCGAGCGTGATCATCTGACCGCCGCGCCGCGCGACCGCGCCGCGCACCTGCCGGACCTCCGGCCGGGGCGGGGAAAGCCGGCACGTCGCGATCAGCAGCAGCCTCAGCTGGCTGATCGACGCGGCGAGCTGATGCCAGACGATCAGCGACGCGGCGTCGGCCCATTGCACGTCATCGAGTACGAGCACTGCCGGGGCCGCGGCGCACAGTTCGTCTACCAGCGTCACCAGCACCTCGACGCCGATTGCCGACGCATCGCCTGCCGAGATCAGCCCCAGCCGCTCGCCGCGGAGCAGTTCGGCGGCTTTCGCCCGGCGAGGGTCAGGCGAACCCGGCCGCACTTGAAGGCAGTCCAGCATCACGCGGAGCGGCAACCTCTCAGTTAACCTGTCCGCGATCCCCCATCCGACCTCCCGTTCCGGGTCGGTGGTTGCCGCCAGGGCCTCGGCGACCAGGGAAGACTTGCCAATGCCGGCCTCGCCCTCCACCCAGGCGACCGCGCCCTCCCCGCGGCGGAGGGCATCGACGCCAGCGTGGAGGGTGGCTAGCTCATCCTCGCGCCCCACCCAGTTCGGTGGCCGCTCAATCGGCCCCATGGCAGTAACGTATAGCTCCAACCGCAGACCTGCCTACATCGTAGGGCTTGGCAAGGCCCACGACGTGGCCTGCGCGGCGTAATGACAGATAGACGACGAGGTCGTCACGTCATCCTGAACACCCGCACGCTCAATATTGAAGACGAAAGTTTGAGGACTGCGGTGAGCGGAACCCGTGATCCCAGGCGGACGGCCGCAACCACACCGTCTGCTGGTGAAGCATCCGCGGTAGGCACTTCCAAGCGCGAGGCCACTGCGTGGCTGGCAGATAGCCGCGTGACCAAGCGTGCCATTCGGGAGTACTGGTAGAGACCATGGCATTCGGCAACTGGGAGATGCAAGCCGGAGATGCGACTCTCTTTGCCTTCGGGCTGGCTTTCTTGCGCAATCCCCACGGCGACGACGATCGCGCTACGGCTGAGGAACGCGAATCTTGGGGCGCCTTCACTCTTTGGGTCGGCGGAGAGAATCTATGTGCTCATCTTGAGCAGGGCGAAGTGCTCGACTCTGCACACTGGTACTTGCTTCCGCTGATGGAATGGCTTGTTGATAACTGGGATCCCATACTGCACGAAGAGCGGCTGCCACTGCGGAATTCGGGACTCTCGGCTGCGGACTCACTGCGGAACACCCGACTCCCTCCTGTATCTCTCAAAGAGATCGACGAATTCTCCTGGCTCGACGACTGGTCTGCCTGGTGGGCCAGGCACTCTGTGAGATCTGCCGGCGAAGGAGGGCTATTCCCGGACGCTTACCTGCGCCGCTATCGGGATTACCTGGAAATTTCAACCGGCGCAGAAGCACTCCCAGGGATTCCGAGCGATCACGTATTCCTGTCGCCGAACAGGACCTACCAGGTCGACCCGCCGATGGCGGCAGAAGTTCTGTTCACTGTGCTGAAAGCCGCCATCGCAGAACTACGTCGCCGGAGCCACGCAGCTCAGCCGCCCGCTCCGGGGGTCCAGGCGGCCTGACGTACGTACTGCGGGGGCGGGTAGAGCAGGAAGTTCGCGGCCTGAACCGCGGTCTCGTAGTCGGTCTGCGCGTCGGGTCCAGATCCACTCGCCATCGGTGCGGAAGCTGGTTGGCACGACCTGGCCGGCATCGGGGTGCGCAGGACGGTCGTGCCGGAGGTCAGATACCGCAGCATCCGGTCGCGCTCGGAGGAATCAGTGACCACCCGGTGCCCGGGATCAAAGCCCGGCCCGGTGTCCGGCTTCGCGAAGTCGAACAACCTGGCTATCTTGAACGGCGGTTCGTCGTTGCCGGACGCCGGTTCGTCGTCCTGGGCGTCCCACAGCAGCGCCGAGCCTTCGAGCGCCGCGGCCTGGTACGGCGGCGGGGCGGTGTCCAGGCCGATGACCTCCACACCGTTGACCGTACCGCTGCATACGACGTGGCTGGCGCTGCCGGCGAGCTGGCACCTACGCGGACTGGCGGCCCGGCGGCAGGGCATACAGGTACGGCACCGGGTGCCGCCCGCTGGCGTCGGTCCAGAAGGCTCGCCGGGTCCCCAGGCAAATCCAGCCAAGCCGGTCATAGAGCCTCCTGGCTGCGGCGCCGGAGTCTGCCACCTCCAGCGTTGGCTGCAGAGCGCAGCTCCGGGCGTAATCGGCCGCAGCCGTCATCAGCGCTGCTCCGACAGCCCGCCCGCGGCCCGCCGGGTCCACGAACAGCCGCACTACAGACACGAGCTGCCCGGCTGGACGACCGGTGAAAGCGGAAAGTAATGCACCATTCACGCCGGCCCTCACCGCGACATGACCCCGGACCATGTCGTCGTTATCGACGGCGACCCAGGCCGCGATGTCCGCACCCGAGGACGTCACCCACCGGTCCGGATCAGACGGCCAGACCGCCGGATAGCCGTCACGCTCGTGAACAGCGCGCAACGCCCGTATACATCCGGGCACGTCCTGCTCGCCGCGTCCCCGGATCATCATTGTCAGCGCCTCCAGATCCTCGCCGGTGTCACCAGCCAACTCCGAATTATCACCAACGGAAGCCAACGGCGGTGACTTAAGCGGGTTTGGCGGACCGCCGGGGCCAGGGCTGGGCGCGGGGCGCTGGCGCATGGATGCGCTGATCGATGGGTAGACCGGGTGTCGATGCGCGGACCGATGATCCTGTTGGCTCAGGTTGCCCGGCTGAGTTGCGGCGGATGAGGGTTGGCGGTGGCGTTGCGTCTGGCGCAGGAGCGATCTGACCCGAAAATGGGAGCTGTGCTGGGCGCGCGGCAGCGCCGGCGGACCGGCTGTGTTTTTGTTCCGCCGGTGGTGGAGCTGGCTTCGTCAGGCTCGCTGTGAGCTAGTCGCTGGCTCCGGGGGTCCAGGCGGCCTGGCGGGCGTACTGCGGGGGCGGGTAGAGCAGGAAGTTCGCGGCCTCGACCGCGGTGTCAGAGTCGGTCTCCGCATCGACGTCGCCTGCCTGCCAGCGGACGTCGATGTGCGCGGCAAGCTCCTCGTCGGGTGCGATGCCGTGCTGTTCCAGGTAGTACGCCACCGTGTCGGTCCAGATCCACTCCCCGTCGGTGCGGAAACTGGCGGGCACGACCTGGCCGGCCTTGGGGTCGAGCACATCCCGCGACCGCGCCGTGGTGTGCAGGACGGTCGTGCCGGAGGTCAGGTACCTCAGCATCCGGTCACGCTCAGAGGAGTCGGAGATCACCCGGTGCCCGGGATCGAAGCCCGGCCCGGTGTCCGGCTTGGCGAAGTCGAAGACCCTGGCGACCTTGAACGGCGGTTCGTCGTTGCCGGGCGCTGGTTCTTCGTCCTGGGCGTCCCACAGCAGCGCCGCGCCTTCGATGGCCGCGGCGTGGTACGGCGGCGGCGCGGTGTCCAGGCCTATGACCTCCACGCCGGCGTCCCCGTGCCCGGCCAGGGCGTCCTGCAGCTCGCGCGCCAGGGCGGGCGCGACGGCACCGTCCGGGACCTGGACGACGTAGACCCGGTAGGCCCGGCCTGGATCACCGGGATCAATAGCCGCGCTCGGCCGGATCTCTTCCCGCGCCGCCGGCGCATCCCCGGCACCCGGCCCGCCGAAGTCATCCAGCGGAACCCGCCAGGCCCGCCACACGCAGACGATCAGCGCGCTCCGAACCTGGGCGGCCTGCGCCATGACCACGTCCAGGCCGTCAGCCTCCATGTGCTCATCGGGGCCGAACGCGCTGAACCAGAACGGGAACCCGGGGTAGCTGGCCACCGGCCGCGCACCCTTCAGCGCACCCTGCCCGGCCAGTGACCTGGCAGCGTCGATATTCTCGGCCAGCAACGGCACGTCGTGCTCGGTCACCATCGCCATCGCGGCATCCGCGGCCGCCGCCGGCTGGCCGCTGCCCAGCGTCCGCCGCACCCCGGCGAGCTTGTCATCCGGCACCCACCCGGCCAGAAGCTGCACGAACTCATGCACGGCCACGTCAGATGGCTCGTGTTCTCCTGTGCTCATCGGCTTCTACCTTCCACGAGAATGCCGCCCGGGCGGTATCGCTCGGTTACCTCTATCGGGCTACGCCAGGAGCACCCGGCGCGTTCACCGCCGAACTGAAGGGTGGCGCCTGATGGCCGCGGGACGGCGCGGAGCTCAGATTCCGTCACGGCAGCCGCGATACCGCCCGGCCGGCGCACAAGCGATTCGTCGCCGGCCTTTGCGGCCCGCTCGGCCACATGACCTGGCGCTTTTATTCACTTTCCCGGAACCTGGGCGCACGGGACAGCCGATCAAAAGCCATCTCGCAGCACAGTAGCGCTTGCTCATCCTCGACCTCCGATGCTGACGGACGGGCCAGCTACCAGGACGCGGTCCCGGCTGCCCGATGCCCGCACATCTGGGCCTACGAGCCGGGCCTGCACGAGGTTCAACGAAGGCTAAGGAGCCAGATCCCCCGGCTCACGCAAGGTCTGGCCCGGACGGCCATCCCGCCGCCATCAATGATTCCGTTGGCGCATTGAAGATTCAGGGGTAGTTGCGCGGGAGGGTTGAGGCGGACGAGGCTGAAGGCGGCGGTGTGGCGGGCCGGCGGCGGGCGGGCGGTGTCGGTGGCTCCTGATCTCGGGCACCGGTGCGTGATCAGGAGACTTTCCCGCGCTTACCTGGAGCGTTCTCCGATGACGGAGTGTTTCCGTCGTATAGGCCGGTCAGCACTCCGCGCTCCGAGAACACTCCCCGTTAACGCGGACAACGCTCCCCGGAGATGGCCTGTCCGTGATCCTTTGGGTACTCGCGTCTTTATGCCGGTTTGCCGGAGGATGGTTCACATGGGCCGGGGCCGTCCGATGCTCTTCCTCGATGTTGACGGAGTGCTCAACCCGTTCGGCCCGGCCTGCCCCCGGGGTTCGCCGAGCACGACCTGTTCCCCGGTGAAGAGGCTGTCCTGGTCAATCCCGAGCACGGAACCTGGATCACCGAACTGTAACGCGGCCGACGTCAAGCCGCGGTTCGCTTGCCCGGGCGTGATGCAGTGGCCGTAGCTAGGGTAGACGTGCCTGACCCGCTGACTGCCTCCAGCGCGGTGAACAGCCCGTTGCTTCAAGGGAAGCGCTCGCCCGCTGGGCTACGCTAGTAGCATGGTCGGTCGGACCTACGCGGAGAACCGCCCGTACCTGCTGCCCGATACGCTGGGCGAATTGGCCGGGCCGGTTAGCGGTGCCGTCCAGTTGCCGCTGCGGCTCGACTGGTCGGAGCGGGCAGTGTTCCACCTGGATGACCCGGCGGAGCGGAACGTGATGTACGAGCGTGTAATCAGGGATGCCACTGCGGCTGATGACCTGCGCTCGTACCTGAACGAAGCGGTCCTGCGCCAGGTATGGCGGCGGCTCTTCCTGCCGCGAGATGTCCGGCGGACCTGGGAACAGCGCTTCCCCGACCTGCGGCTCGCCGCATAACGGCCGAAAACGGGGATCAAGATGGACCCGTTCCACGAGCGGCCCGGGCACCTGCTGCGAGCCTGGGTGCCGCAGCCAGCCCGGCGTGATCGTCGAACTCCACGCGTTCCGCATAGCCGAAGGCGTGCACCCCGCCACCGCGCTGGGCTGGTTCACCGACAGCCTCGGCTTCGCTACCTACCACCCGAGCCGGGCGAATGACCGTCCTGCTGCGCAGCGCGGCGGGCCGCGGAGTCAGCTGACGCGGCGATAGCGGATGTGGGTGGTCAGCGGTGAGTGAAGCACCTCGGCGGGCTCGAAGCCGAAAGATTCAACCCCGTCGAAGATGCGCTCGCCCGATCCGAGCAGGACGGGTGCGATGTCGAGGGTGAGCTCGTCGATCACCCCGGCGGCCAGTGCCTGCCGGACGGTCGAGGCACCGCCGGCGATGTCCACCCCGTTGTCCCCGGCGGCCTCACACGCTGCGGAGTAGGCCGCGTCGAAGCCCTCAGTGACGAAGTGGAACGTCGTCCCGCCGTCCATCTGGATCGGATCATGGCGGTGATGGGTCAGCACGAAAACCGGCGCGTGATACGGCGGTTCGGGACCCCACCAGCCCGACCAGTCCTCATCCCACTCCCCGCGGATCGGCCCGAACATGTTCCGCCCCATCACATACGCACCCCGAGGACGCATGAGCCATTCGTTCGCGATCTTGTCAGCGTCGTTGGCCCGCGGGTCGCCGATGTGCCAGCCGTGCAGCTCCTGCCCCCGTTTCCCGAGGGGGTCCTCCCGGCTCTGCTCCGGCCCGGCGACGAAGCCGTCCAGTGAGATCGACATGTGGCAGGTGGTGTCCGGCACCGCGAACCTCTTGAGTGATTGCGACTTTGCAAGCGGTCGTACGGACGATAGCAGGTGGTGACGCTGGCCACGTGCCGATTGCGCGGCGGCGGCCAGACGCGGTTCTGCGTCCCGGCCCGTAAGATTCAGCGTGACCTGCCGGGTCGTATCCGCCGCTGCCGTCGAGCACGGCAGGTCGGTCAGCGGCCAGGTCACGGGTCGCGGCCCGCCCGGAGAAGGGTGCGCGAGGCGCGGATCAGGTACCGGGCCAGACGAGGAGGAGACAGTGGACAAGTCTTCGCCACTCGGCTCTGTCGCGAACACCACTGTTGCGAACACCACTGTCGCCAGAACCACTGTCGCCACGACAACGGCCGTCGTCAGGGTTATCAACGAACGCGCGGTCTACGAGCAGATCAGGCGGCTGGGAACCGCGTCAGCCTCGCAGCTCGTCGCCGCGACCGGCCTGTCCAAGGTCACGATCGGACTGGCCTTCGGCAGCCTGGAGCGTGCCGGCTTGATCAGCCAGGTCGGCCACCGGGTAGGCCAGGTCGGCAGGGCGCCAAGGCTCTACGAGATCCGCCCCGACGCCGGGCGGGCAATGGCTGTCGACGTCGGTGCGTCCTGGATAAGGCTGGCCGTCGCCGACCTGTCTGGCACGGTCACCGCCAAGGCCGATCACCGGGTGCGGGCGCTCGCCGCTTCGGCGCTTGCCGACCAGATCGGCGAGTTGGCGCGGGCCACGGCCGCCGACGCCGGCGTCGCGCTCGACGACATCACCCACACCGTGCTCGGGTTCCCCGGCATCTATGAGCCCGGCGCCGACCGGATCATGGCCGCGCCGAACCTCCCCGGCTGGGAGGAGCCAGGCTCGGTCGCCGCGCTCAGAGCCAGGCTTGGACCCAGGTTCTCCATCGACAACGACGTCAACCTGGCTACGGTGGCCGAGCAAGAACACGGCGCTGGCGCTGGCGCCCGCAACTTCGTCTTCGTCTCCGTCGGCACCGGTATCGGAATGGGCATCGTGATCGGCGGCGACCTCTATCGCGGGTCGAGCGGCCGGGCTGGCGAGATCTCGTACCTGCCGGTGGGCGACGGGCCCGGACAGCTGTCGGCACCCGATGTCAGGCAGCACGGGATACTCGAGACCGCTGCCTCGGCGGACGGCGTGCTGTCAGCGGCCAGACGGCTCGGCATGACCGCCACCTCCACTGAGCAGGTGTTCGACGCGGCCAGGTCGGGCGATGAGGCGGCGATCCGCGTGGTGCATGACGAGGCCAGTCACCTAGCGCGCGCGCTGGCCGCCGTCATCGCCGTGCTCGACCCTGGCCTGATCGTCATAGGCGGCGGCGTTGGCGGCAACGCCGACCTGCTGCTCGATCCGACCAAGCGACTACTTGGCGACCTGCTCGCGCTCTCTCCGCCCCCGGTAGAGATGTCGATGCTCGGCAGGGACGCCGTTGTTCTCGGCGGCCTCGCCGCCGGCCTGGACCGGGCCAGGGACGACGTGCTGGCCCAGATCCAGGCCTGACCCGCAGCCGCGAACCGCCATTGCCTGGCCGATCAGATGGCCATTGACACATATGTAAGACAGGCATACAAATAATCCGACCGCCACATCTGTGCCCCGAGCGGCGGCATCCCCAGCTGGGAGTCGGACCATGAGATCTTCGATACGTTCCGGCCCGGCACTGGCAGCCGCCGCAGTGCTGGTCATGGCATCCCTGGCGTCCCTCACAACGGCAATCACGGCGCACGCCGGACCAAGCCGGCCCGCCGCGCCCGCTCGCGCGACAGCGCTGACCGCCGCGCCGAGTACAGGCGCGAGCGACATCACCGATCTCGGCGCGACTGGCTGGTCCGTGCTGAGCAGCGCTAACACGTCAGCGACAGGCGCACAGATCTCTACGCCCGGCTTCAGCACCTCGACCTGGCTGCCGGTCGCCAACGACGACGCGGGCGCGCCTGGCACAGAGGTCGAGGCGCTCGCGGCTAACGGCAAGTGCCCGGGCGACACCGCCCTGCAGCCGGTCAGCCAGAGCGACAGCGGCCCGAACAGCGTGTTCTTCGGCAGCAACATCCAGTCCTGCTACGGCTTCATGAGCAAGATCGGCGCCGACAGCATCGCCGAGTTCAGCGTGCCCTGGTGGTGGCGCACCGATTTCACGCCGAATCTGGCGGCCGGGCAAACCGCGACGCTGATTGTCAATGGCGTGATCGGATCGGCGAACGTCTGGGTGAACGGTACCGAGGTCGCTGCCTCGTCGACCGTCACCGGCGACTACACCGAGTTCACGTTCAACATCAGCAACCTGGTCGTTCCGGGTACAAACTCAGCCGCGATCGAGGTCAACCCGAACAACCCCACCACGAATTTCACCTTGGACAACGTGGACTGGACCCAGATCCCGCCTGACAACAACACGGGCATCCAGTTCCCCGTCCAGCTTCGGGTCGACGGAGCGCTAGCGGCCGGCAACAGCCATGTCAACCAGAACGACGCGGCTAACCTGTCAAGCGCCGCCCTGACCGTAAAGACCGACGTCACCAACTACACGACGACCGCGCAGGCGGCGACCGTCACCGCGACCATCACCCCGCCGAACAACGGCACGCCGATCACCGTCAGCCAGAACGTGACGGTTCCGGCGAGCACGACCCAGACCGTGTCGTTCACCCCGGGCAGCTTCCCTTCGCTGACGATCACCAGCCCGCAGGTGTGGTGGCCGTATCAGCTCGGCGCCCAGCCGCTCTACACTCTGGGCGTCTCTGTCGCGCAGGGCGCCACCCAGCTCAACTCGACCACGCAGACCTTCGGCATCAGGACAGTGACCTCGTCGCTGGTCGGATCCAACGCGATCGAGCCGAGCGGCGCGAGGGCCTTCAAGATCAACGGCGTTCCGATCGTGATCAGGGGCGGGGGCTGGTCGCCGAACCTGTTCCTGCATTACTCGGCCGCTGACACCGCCAAGCAGATCGCGCTGATGAAGAACATGGGCCTCAACACGATCAGGCTCGAGGGCCACATCATGCCCGCCGACTGGTTCCAGCAGATGGACGCGGCCGGCATCCTGGTCAACGGCGGTTTCCAGTGCTGTGACGCCTGGGAGGTCGGCGGCACGCTGACTCAGGCGCAGCTGAACGTCCTGCAGAACTCGGCGCAGACCATCGGGACGAACCTGCGCAACCACCCGAGCGTGTTCAGCTTCCAGTGGAGCGATAACCAGCCGTCGAGCCAGCAGGAGCAGGTGTCGGAGGCCGGCTTCCAAGCGGCCGACTTCTGGCCGCAGACTCCTCTGCTCGCGTCGGCGGAGTACAAGTCGACCGCGACGCTTGGTGCCTCAGGGGAGAAGGAGGGCCCGTACGACTGGGTGCCGCCGAACTACTGGTACGACACCACCCACCTGGGCAGCGACTCCACCGTCACGAATGCGGGCGCGGCCTGGGGTTACGACAGCGAGGAGAGCGCCGGAGACACCATTTCGACGATGGACTCGCTCAGCCGGTTCATGTCGGCGGGCGACCTGTCGAACCTGTGGCAGAGCACCAAGGCCAACCAGTACCACGCCAACTACGAGACGCGCTGCACCACCGGCTACTCATTCGGCACGCTCTGCCACTTCGACAACGCCATGAACGCCAGGTACGGCACGCCAACCAGCCTGGCTCAGTACGTCGAAGAGGCTCAGGCTCAGAACTACGAGGGTGTCAGGGCCCAGTACGAGGCGTATATCGACCACGCCAACAACACACCGCTGCCGTCGACTGGCACGATCTACTGGCAGATGAACAAGGGGTGGCCGAGCCTGCTGTGGTTCCTGTGGAACTTCGATGGCGACCAGGCCGGCAGCTACTTCGGCGGGCAGGAGGCGAACCGCCCGCTGCACGCCCTGTACGCGCTTGACAACGGCACGGTCACGCTCGACAACCTGACCAACACCACCCAGTCGGGCCTGTCGGTCGAGTCGAAGGTCTACTCCTTGTCGGGGACGGTGACCGACGACCAGACCGCGAGCAACATCAGCCTGACCAGCCAGCAGGTCATGACCAGCGTCCTGACACCGAAAGTGCCGACAACGCCAGCCGGCACCACGTATTTCGTCGAACTGCAGCTCAAGCAGAACGGCACGCTCATCGACCGCAATGCCTACTGGCTGTCCACGACGCAGGACGCCACGAACTGGACCAAGTCGCTCGGCCAGCCGGTGGGCGCGATTTCCACCTACGCGAACCTCACCGGCCTGCGGTCGCTGGCTACGATCCCGTCGTCCTCGATCGCGGAGTCGGCGAGCACGGCCACTCAGTCAGGACCCGACGGAGCCGACCGGGCAACCACGGTCACGATCACGAACAATTCGAGCTCGGTGGCGTTCTTGCTGCGGGCCGATGTGCGGCGCGGTACCGGCACCACGCCCGCCGCTGGCGACAACGAACTGCAGTCCTCGATCTGGCAGGGCAACGACATCACCCTGTTCCCCGGCGAGTCTCAGAGCATCGTGGTGACCTGGAATTCGTCGGATCTCCAAGGATTGTCACCAATCATCAGCCTGTCCGGCTGGAACACCCCGACCCAAGACATCGCCGGCTAGAGGGCCACGGTGAAAGGAGTCTCAGTGAAACGCCGAAACTGGTGCTTGATGATCGCGGCAGCGACCCCCGTGCTGCTGGCAGCCGGGCTGGCCGGGACGCCAGCCTACGCCGCCAACACGCCGCTGCCCGCGCACGTGTACGCGCCCTATTACGAGACCTACCTGGCTCCGAATACCGCGAGCCTCACCGCCACCGCGCAGGCATCAGGCGCCAGGTACTTTTCGCTGGCGTTCCTGCAGGCGACCGCGAAAGGCTCGTGCTCCATCGACTGGAACAGCAATTCGAGCCAGCCGCTGAACTTCTACAACTCCGACATCGCCTCGCTGCGGGCACTTGGCGGCGACGTGATACCGACGTTCGGCGGTTTCAGCGCCGATCACGGCGGCACCGAGATCGCCGACACGTGCACGAACGTCAACTCGATCGCTGCCGACTACGAGTCGGTGATCACGACGCTCGGGGTGACTAGGCTGGACATGGACGTGGAGTCAAGTTCGCTGAACAACACCGCGGGCATCGACCGGCGCAACAAGGCTCTGGCACTGACGCAGGCGTGGGCGGCCGCTCAGAGTCCGCCGATTCCGCTGCAGGTCCAGTACACGATCCCCGTCGAGCAGGCCGGGCTCGACCCCAACGGCGAGGCTGTGCTCCAGAACGCGGTGGCCAACGGGGTGACCGTGAGTTCGGTCAACATCATGGTTTTCGACTATTTCATCGCCAAGGAAGGGACGGTGGAGATGGGCCAGGCCGCTGAGAACGCGGCCAACAACACCCACACCCAGCTCGAGTCCATCTTCCCGAGCCTGACGTCGGCGCAGATCTGGAACATGGAGGGGATGACCCTCCTGCCCGGCATCGACGACCGTAAGCAAAAGAACGAGGTCACCTCCGAACCGGACGCGACCACGATGCTGAACTTCGCTCAGGCCAACAACATGAACTTCCTGTCGATCTGGGCGATCCAGCGTGACAACGGCGGCTGCCCAGGCTCCGTCGATAGCAATACGTGCTCGGGCATCACCCAGAACGCCTGGGACTTCAGCCACATACTCGAGCCCTTCACGGGCTAGATCTCGGCGCTGGCGGTGTCGGACCAGCAGCGTGTCCACTGCGACCGACACCGCCAGCGCCGTCGCGCCGGCCATGCGGCCCGGCAGAGAGCGGCCGCACTGTGAGTCAGGCTGGGCTGACTACCGTGAGGCCAGCGTTCCGCGCGGCGTCGATGAGGTGCTTATCGTAGGCAAGAACCGCAGTCACCGCCGTGATGGACTGCGCGCTCGCCAGGTGAATGGCGTCCAGCGAGCGCAGCAACGGCTCAGGCAACATCGCGGCCGAGTCCAGGATGGCCTCGCTCACCGGGATCTGCGCGATTACCGCCAGAATGGCCGGCAGCCCCGGCAGCGCTCCCGGATCGTTGCGGAGCAGCGCACGACGGGCTTCAGTGCGGACCAGGGCCGAGCTGACCAGGTCGTCGGGGTGAGTCGCGAGCCACGTCCGCAACGCCCCGCTCTCCGCGCCGGGGTGGACGAGCTTGAGCACGGCCGAGGTGTCGATGTAAATCATGCCCGGTCTTCGCGAAGCGCATCCAGGTCAGCCGCCGAGTCCCCTGGTTTCCCGGTCGGCACCGGCATGCCCAGCAACGCGGCCGTCCCGCCCGGCACTGCCGGGGGAAGCACGGCACCAGCCGCGATCAGTTCGGTCAGCTGAGGCGAGTAGGCCTGCGGCGGC
Organism: uncultured Actinomycetota bacterium; assembly: GCA_963720575.1. Lineage (GTDB taxonomy): Bacteria > Actinomycetota > Actinomycetes > Streptosporangiales > Streptosporangiaceae > Chersky-822. The sequence continues at coordinate 4,559,336 of CAVRGA010000001.1, read as the reverse complement.
GTAATGATCCCGACCACCCGGCCGCGGTTGGTCACGATGATGGTCTCGCCTTTGCTCGTCCGGTCGAAGACCTCTGAGGTGCTGCGGGTCACCTCGCGCACGCCCATCGTCGTCGTTGTCATGCCAATATGTTACAACATAGATCCGGAACTAAGGCCCTGGCCGGGCGGCGTCGCCACGGGGCACTGATCCGATCCAGCTGTGCCCGGCTGCTTCCGGTTTCCTGAGGCGGATTTCAGCCCCGGGATACCTGCGGTTGATCATCCTCATTTCGTGGTCCTGGCGCGTGGGTGCCCGGTGGCCAGGTCGGCGGCCAGTCGGAGCATCGCGGGGCGCTCTAAGGCGGCGCGCAGCTGCTCGGCTCCGCTGAGCATCCAGTCATCGCCGACGAGACGATGCGGGCGGTCATGAAGCAGCCCGGCCGCATCGTCGCCAGGACCGCCGGCCCGGCGTTGGCCCGGATGCGATAGCTCTGATCGTCACCGAGCCTGATGGCGGCACGTGGGCGGACTGCGTCTCATAGTTGGCGGGAGAGGCTACAGGGCCGGTCCTCATGTATTCCAGATTCTCCGGCCATGCACGCAACTTCAGTCTAAAGCAAGTCATCTCGCAGCAACGGCATCTATTCCAAAAGTATCCGGGAAACAACTATTACGAATAGGCCTCCTGAATCCGATTCCCGAAGAGCGCGATAATTGGCATCGCCCGGTGCTAGCGTGAATAACTCCAGCAGGAACATCGTGTCACCGCCGGATTCACATTACCCGGCCAGGCGGTCTTGCATTCACTTTGCCGAGATTAAGCCTGAATTCGAATCGCAGGCGGCACTGGAGCGTCACGCCAGGCAGGCGTATTCTGCCGCGGACAGAAGGCAGGCCATCATGAGACCTACCAGGAGCATCGGCATCCTGGCGCTCGGCACGCTCGGCGCGCTTGCCGCGACGACGTCAGCAGCCGCGGCGCCGGGGACATCGCGCGCCCCGGCCCAGGCTGTCAGGGTCGTTACCACCATTCAAGTGGGCTTGGACCCGACCGGAATGGCGGTGAACCCGCTGAGCGACACGATTTACATCGCCAACTACGGCCAGAGCACAATGTCGGTGATTGACGGGCGGACGAACACCATGACCGCCGTGGTTCCAGTGGGGTCCTTTCCGATAGGCCTGACAGTTGACCCGCTGACCGACAAGATCTACGTCACCAACCAAGGAGATCCCCAAAGCGAAAATGGGAGCGTGTCGGTGATCGACGGGCAGACGAACACGGTGACGACAACGATTCCGACCGGCACCTTCGCCACCGGGATCGCCGTGAACCCACTGACTGACACCCTTTACGTCACCAACGCGCTAAGTTGCACTATGTCGGTGATCAATGGGCGGACGAACACGGTAACGGCCACGATTTCCGTCGGCTGCTTTCCTGATGGGATAACGGTGGACCAGCGGACCGATACTATCTACCTTTTCATCGGCGGTCACGGCCCGAACTACGTATCGGTGATCAGCGGCCGGACCAACAAGCAGACGGCCACGATTCCCGTCGGCGCGTCTCCAAGTTTCGACAATCCGAACGACGTGACGGTGAACCCCCAGACTGACACCGTCTACGTCAGCAATGCCTCCGATAACACCGTATCGGTGATCAGCGGCCGGACGAACAGGGTCACGGCCACGATCCCGGTCGGCATGGAGCCGGCAGCAGTGGCGGTGAACCCTGGGACCGACACTATCTACGTGCCGAACTTCCTCTCCAGCGACCTGTCGGTCATCAACGGGCGGACAAACACGGTTACGGACACGGTGACGGTGCCTACCCTGTCGATCACGACGTCAAATCCCAACGATGCCACGGTGAACCCCTTTACGGGCACCATCTACGTCGATGATTACGGGGACGAGACGATGTCGGTACTCGTACCCTGCCGGCGAAACCCCCGCAATATTTTCAAATAAAATGCGGGAGCAAATCATGTAGCCAGAGGCTGATCCGCTGGAATCATCAGCAGCAGGGACCCTAGAGGCAGCACCGGACGATCGGCTTCCGGATACCACGACGACCTCACGAGACGTGCGGCGGCGGAACCGCAGCACAGGCTGCTGCGCTGCGGTTCCGGAATCGCTTCAGCCACGGGCTTCAGCTAGGCGTGCCGGTTGCTCAGAAGCTCGTGTGGCAATCGGCGCAGACACAGCCGCAGGTGCCGCAACCGCCGCAGATGGGAAGTTCCGGATCGGTCGGATCGTAGGGATCGACCGGGTGGTCGCTGCTATCCCTCTTCAGCATGAGCAGGGTTAGCTCGTCCCAGGACAGCGCGGCGGCGTCTTCGGACGCGAGATCTAGTACTGCCGTTGACTCGGGCATTGCATTCCTCCGTCTGAGAGTTTGACTGCGGACTCATGAGGCAAGCTCGGCTGACGGAGGGCCGCGGGCGAGGCAGGCCGGGGTCATGATCGGTAGCCCAACTGGTCCGCTAGCGCCATCACGCGGTGGCACATTTCGTCGAGCAATCCCCAGGACGGATCGAAGGTCATCTCAGCCGGTTCGGTGATGGGCCGCAGGGCGGGCGAGCGCATGAACTTTGAGTCACCGCCAGGCAGTCCTCCCGACGGCCCGGTACCCGCGAACCGCCAGCGTTCTGTCCTGGTCATCCGCCTGACGATCTCGACATCGTGTGGCAAGCCCAGCCAATCCAGCAGGTAAGGAAGCCAGGTCGCCGGGTCTCCCACGAGGTCTTCGGCCTTGATCCTGAGCCAGTTCCCGGCGGGCAGCTGGTCGAGCTTGCGCACGATCCTGAGGTGACTGGAGTACCAGCTTGACGCGGCGAATGCGACGAGGCCCGCGCGGTCATTACTGACCGAGCGCCAGTATGCGATCGCCGACCGCATCGTGGTAATCGGATGCCTGGTCAGATGGATGTAGCGGGAGTGCGGATAGCGGTCGAAACAGGCTTCGAGCGCTTCGTCGCTCGCGACCGTGTCTGGTGATTTCTCCAGGCCGATCTTCGGATAGGCAATACGGAGCAGGTGATCCATGAGCTCGACCGGGGACCAGGTGGAGCGCTCGGCCAGCCATTGCCTTGCGCTCCCGGTTGCCCAGCTCTCCTGGCTCCCGTCGTGCAGTTCGGAAACCGCCCGGAAGATGCCGCTCAGCCGGTGCTCGGCGAGGGCCGGCCAGTGCCGCCACGGGCCGCGCTGATCGAGAAGTTCTCCGACCGTATCCGCGGTGAAGAGGAGCATCTCAGGGAAACCGTAAATGGCCGGGTGACCGGCCAGCAGGGCCAGGGAGACCGTGGAGTAGGAACGGGCCGGAGCGAGCAGGAAGATCGGCTCATGTCGCATCGATCCGCTGGCCGCGGTGGAAAAGGATCCCTCTGCCGTCCTCGTCATGGCAAGCCGATGGCAACCGTGAACAGGTGGCGCAGGTTCTGATTCTTGAGGCGAGCGACTGAACTCGCATAGTGCGAAGCGCCGCCGAGCAGGCAGCCGACCAGGCCCGCTGAGATCGACCAAAGCCAGGCGGCGTAGCCGGCCGTTCCGGCCCGGATCAGGGCGGCCGGATAGCCGGCTGGTCCCGCGTCCCGGCAGGCCTGATTCAGGTCGGCGCAGACCAGCAGCAAGGCCGGCGCTGCCAGGTATTGCTCACGCAGAACGTCAAGAAGGACGCGATCCGAGCTCAGCAGCTCCGTGCCGGCTCCGTCGGTGGCGTAAATCCCCGGGTTCAGCTCGGCCACGTCGAACGCGGCCAGCAGAAAGTCCAGGCCAATGCCGCCATGCCGGTCCGGTAGCCACACCGCTGCCCCGGCACAGTGGGCCGCCGTGATCGCACCCAGAACTTGCGACCACGGGACCGCCGCGGCCTCGAACTGCCGGGTGGAACGGCGGCGCCTCAGGCAATCCTCGATCGGTTCCGTCAGCCACGGACGGCTGTCATTGCCCGGCACCCCGGTGGCAGCCGGAGTCGCGGGCCCGGCCGTCCAGGTCGGACGGCGGTCGCCGAACGCCTCCCACAACTGCTGACTGGTGCCGCCTGCGACGGTCATGAGCGCTCCCCTGGGTCATTCGGACGCGGACATTGGGCCGGGGCGAGTCCGGCAATCGCGGTCACGACCTCGTCCTGCTTGTCGAGGTCGAGCAATTCGGCCAGTTCAGCGGGCCAGCTAGCGGCGAACGTGGCACGCAGGTCGTAGGCCTCCGCTATCAGGTGCAGTTGCAATGCGGCGCAACCCGCGTCCAGGTGCGCCAGGCGCCAGGCGAAGTCGCCGTATTTCTGCCTCAGCCGGCCAACCTGCGCGATCGTGACGACGACGGCGTCGAGGCCGGTAGCGTCCAGATCCGTTGCGTCAAGGAACGCCGACACGGTGACGCGGTCAGCCCGGACGCCGATTACCTCATGCTGAAGGTCGTCATACCGGAAGATTGTCCCCGGCACGCCGAATAGGTCCAGGTCAGTGATGAGATAGACAGCCACCGACGCCAGATTTCCGCCGCTGGGCGCCCATCGGCGATTGGCCTGTTCTGGCGAAACCGCGGCATCCGGGACGAACCCCGCCAGCCGGGCCATCATGGCCGCGAGGACGGTCTCGGTTATGCCGTGAGCCGGCCAAGGCCTGGCGGCCTGATCGGGCAGGGAATGGCGCGGATAGCCGGGAAAGCTGTCCCGCTCCCGCTCGAGCGCGATGAGGCGGTGGCGCTTAGCGGGCGTAGTCGCGTCGGCCGGGTCAAGCCAGGGCAGGCCCCTGGCGGATTGCCATTCGTAGGCCAGCAGATCTCGTGCGGCTCGGTCGGCCGGCGGCGTTCCGCCAGCGCAGCGCGCGCACTCCGGATCAGCGGTCACGTTCTGGGATTCGGTCGCCAGGTCGGACAGCACGACCCTGGTGAGCTTTCGAAGCGGCGGCTCGGGTACCTGACCGGTCAGGATTCCGAGCAATGCCGAAGTCGCGAGGCTGGCGAGCAGACCGGTCAGGGCGGCTGACCAGGGCTGGGTCTCTGCGGGCCGGGAGGCGGGCTGGCTTCGCCGGAAGCAGCCGATGCAGGCAGAGCTGGGTCCGCAGAATGCCGGACCTACTTCCGCCCAGTCACCGGTCCCGCTGAAGCGGAGTACCGGGCGGCAGTCTTGCGCCGACGCGGCTACGAGATTGAGCGCGTCAGCGTTTCCCTGCTCATCGAACACTGCCGCTACGCATGCACCGGTCGTGCCGGGGAGAGCGCGAGCCGCCTGCGCCGCGGTCATGATCTCGACCGTGCCGACGCCCGTCCCCGACAGGTCCGCCGCGATCGGCTCGGCCAGATAGGGGGGCGCTGCCAGCAGGACGGTCGAATCCGAGAGCTTCGCGAGCAGGTCATCGGCACTGGGGCAGGATTCGCTGACGGCGATCGTGCGGGACAGGTATGCCGCCACGTGGTCGGTGCGCGACGGCGCCGCATCGGGTGGCACCCATTCCAGCAGACCGCACTCGTCCAGCAGCCGCACCGCCTGATCGACTTGCGCCCCGCTAAGCGCCAGGTCCTGGGCGAGCTGCTCCCGGCTGCGCCGGCCGTCGAGCGTTTCCAGCAGGCGCGGCATCAGGGACAGGGCGGCTTTGCCGTTCAGCACCTGGCGACTCGGCCCGCCCTCGATGAGCAGTGACTCACCCATCGGCGTCACCGCCAGGCGCTGCCGCGACCTAGGCCGCAGCGGCGATGGCCTGGACAACCCGGTTTCCATTAACGATTGACTCCTGTCACTAGCTCGCGAATCCAGTTCAATCTGGCCGCTGGCTGGGCGGCGCCGACCTGGGCTGGAGTGCACCGATCACAGTTGTGGCAGGCGATGACGGGATTGACGGTCAGCCCGCCGGCCATCAGGCCAATCGTGGCGACCTCACCGAGCCTGTCGTCATCGCGGCGCGACGCCGGCGCTATGGCGTGATCGGCCAGTGCCTTCAGCGCCACAGCGCTCGCCATCCGCGCCTGATGAGGCAGGTAACCACCGGATCCCCAGGCCTGGTCGCGCCGGTAACCCGCGTATAGCGTCGCCGTGATCCAGGGCTGGCGATCGTGCTGGGCCCGGCGGCGGGAGTAGCACCTGAAGCAAGGCCCGGCCGCCGGGTCGACGAGCGGGCCGACCCTGATCACCGGGTGCTCCATGATGACCGGCAGCCAGGCGATCTGGTACTGAAAGGACAGCTCATCCGCCAGCTCGCACAGGTCTGGTTCCGGCCGCCACAGCGCTAGTGCGACCGCGGCTGAAGCAGCGGAGAAGGCGGCGGCGAGTCCGTCAGCGACCTTGTACTCCTCTGCCTCAGGCAGCCAGCCCGACAAGAAGCCCGCAACTCGCTCGCCGAATTCACCGACGCCGCCCGCCAGTACCGCAGGGCCGGCCCGCTCAGTCAGTCGAAAGGAATCGGCCATGAATTCAACTCCTCCTCGGGAAGAACCGGATAGCCCATGTGTTCAGGAGCGGTATAGAGCCTTGGATGCGCGCGATACTGGGCCAGCGGATGCAAGCTCATCGGCTGAAGTTCGGGTATCACAACGTTGACCGAGGTCAGTCCGACGGCCGCCAGTTCGCGCGTCGTGCGGTCGATGGCTATTGCTGACATTCCTTTTTCTGACAAGACCTTCAGGAGCCCGGCCAAGGTGGCGCGGGGATCGCTGGGAAGTTCGTCATGATCCAGAGTCGGCCGGTTTTCCGCATCCTCGACCATGAAGCCAAAGGCAGGCCATCGGCTCGGCGCCGCCATGTACCGAGCACCATCGAAAATCGAGTGGAAATCCGCCTGGTTATCCGGAACGTCCGTCGCGAGCTCGCAACGCCGGGTGAAGCATGCCTCGAGCATCGCCTTCTTCGCGGCTGATCCGATGGTCAGGCCGGTCGAGCACCCCAGGGAGTGGGCAAGCCGGCTCGCATAGGTCGCGGCGCCCAGGCAAAGGACAGTCGGCACCGCGAGATCAGTAGTGGCGTCGAAGAGCCAGTAACGGGAAAAATGACTGTGGCCACAGGAGATCATCTCCCGGACGTCTTCTGACAGTTCCTGATCAGCCACCAGCGGCAGTGCCAGCTTCTGCAGCCAGCTGATCGCGATAGCGTCGCGCTCGATGACTTCACAGATACCGCGGACAAGGGCCTCGACGGGATCGGAATGTACCGCGAACCCGGTGGAGATTCGATACCAGAAATGCTCCGCTGGCTTGACTTGCCGCAATCCGTAGTACGCCATGATCGCCGGAATCCAGATCTCATCCCCGCTCGGGAGATCGATTCCCTGAACCCAGCGTATTCGGGCCGAGGGATCGAACGAGTAAAGCGGGCATCCCGGCACGGCTAGTTCGAGATCCGAGCAGCGCGGGATTCGGCCGGGATCGAGCGCCGCCGGGCCGAGGTCCCGGTAGCTGGACCAGCGTACGGGCTCGCCAAAGTCCGCTGAAGAATAGCGCTCAGCCGCCTCCGCGATGGCCTTGAGGCGAGCGTCCTGCGGGTCCTTGAAAGTCCGCCCGAATCCTTGTGCCTTCTCCCACTGGTGCTCGCGCAGCTGCTTAAGCTCGGCCGAGTAACGGTCCTCCAGGTGCAGCACGGGCGTGCCGAAGAAGGCACTCGTGCCGTCCATGACATCGCCTAGCCCCCGGCGGGCCTGGAGCGCGCGGGCGCCTGCGATCACCCCGAACGGGGAGACCAGTCCTTCGAGCCGTTCCAGCACTGAACTAGTCACGTCGTCCCTGCCCGGACTGCCTGGTCCGCCGCCTGGACCGTCCTCATCCGCCGCGCCAGCCGCAGCAGCTCGCCTCCGTGCCAGCCGTCGGCGGGTGGCGAGATGTAAGCCTCGCTGGCCGTGAGGCGGAGGGGAGAGCCAGCGCGATCGAGCACGATGCGGAAAGCCCTCATCCGAGGTGCTTCCAGCAGTTCGCTGAAGTCGAAGCCGAACCGGCGGGAAAACCGCTGGTAGCTCAGCCGGCGTCCCGTGACGGCCAAGAGCCTGAAGCTTCTCGCTCAGCGCCGCGCTAATCCCGGGTTTCTCCAGGATGTCGCAAGTAGTAGGCGAAGAAATGTATTGCTGCAGGTTCCCCCGCGCATTCGTGAGCTTATGGGTGGCAAGCACTGAGTTAGCTCCGCTACCGAAGCCGAAGTGGTCGCCTTCCCAGTCAAAGTAGTAGAGCTCGGCACCGAACTTATGGTGCGGGCCTAGCGAGTAGTACATCGGCATGTACTCGTCGTAGCCGCTCGCTGTCAGCATCTGGTAGGCGAGATCTTGAGCCAGAGCTCGCTGGTCGGTGTTGAGAGCCGCGAGATGGCCGCGCTCGATCTGGCGAAACATCGCCGTCTCGCTGACCGCGTGATAGGAATACGAAGTTACGTGCTCAGGTCGCAACGCAATCGTCTTCGCGAGAGTGTCCTTCAGCACTTCTTCGGTCTGTCGGGGGAATCCGGTAATGATGTCGACATTCCGGTTCGCGCATCCGAGCTGTTCTGCCCGGCGCACCGCGCTGTCGGCCTGTTCCGCCGAGTGCGCCCTCCCCGCCCGGCGGAGCTCGCTCGCGTCGAACGACTGGATTCCTACACTGAGGCGGTTCATTCCTGCGCTCTGAAATGCGGCGATGGTTTCAGCGCTCAGCGTCTCCGGGCTCGATTCGACCGAGTATTCGCTAACCGAGGACAGGTCAAAGTTATCCTTCAGCGCGGTGCCGATCAGCTCGATCTGGCCTGCGGTGAGCGCAGACGGCGTGCCACCGCCCCAGTAAACAACCTTGGGAACGTAGCCAAGATCGCTCATGCGGGGCGCGTAGAATTCAATCTGCTTTTTCAGTGCTTCGGCGTAATGCCATCGGACGTCACCGGAACTACGCAGCTGGGAGGTTGGAATTCCCGTCACCCAGGTGCAGAAAGTGCACTTCGATGAGCAGAAGGGCACGTGCACGTAGACGAGCAGGTTTCGCTGCCGATGATCCTGTCTGACGGCAGAGCCAACCTCGCGCAAGACGGCATCCGCAGGTACCTGGTGCTTCAGCCATGTGTTAGCGGCCTAATTATCTGAGGGCATGTGGCTGGTGTGCGGCTGCGTTCTTTGACGATCTGTTTGCCTGGGCGGGCGGGGCGGGTCAGGATCGTGGTGTCTTCCGTTGAAACGTGAGGATCCCTCCTCGCCATCGTTTGGCCACGTCGCGAGAAGGGATCCGGCAGGCGGTGTCGCCCGTGGTCATCGTATGGCCTTGCCCGCTCGCGGTCGATGCGTACGTGCGGGCGGGCCGGGGGGTGGAGTTCCCGCGCCCGGAATGCCCGGGGTGCGCCGGGCCGATGATGTTCTGGTCCGGGTACCGGCGCTGGGTCCGGGAGGCCGGGTGCTGCTGGCGGATCTTCGTGCCGCGGGTGCGGTGCGGGCCGTGCCGGGCGAGTCATGCGCTGCTGCCGGCGTTCGCGCTGGCCTGGCGGCTGGACGTGGCCGAGGTGGTCGGCGGGGTGCTGGCCGGGGTGGCGGCCGGGGGCTGCGGGGTGCGTCCGACGGCGGCGGGGGCGGGGGTGCCGCACACGACGGCCCGGGGCTGGGCTCGCCGGTTCGCGGCTCGTGCTCCTGTCCTGGGGGCCGGGTTCGCTGCGCTGGCTGTCGAGCTGGGCGGCCCGGTGGTCACCTGGCCTGGCAGCGATCGCGGGTTCGCGGTGGCGGCGATCGGCGCGGCGTTCGCGGCTGCCGCGGGCCTGCCGGGATGGGGCGCCGCGGGGCCGTGGCGGTTCGCCTGCGTGGTGAGCGGCGGGAAGCTGATCGCCGCCAACACAACCTCGCCCTGGTACGTGGTCGGCAGACGGCGTTTCATGCCTCCTGTCCCGCTATTACCGGCATGAGGAGGCAGATCAGATGGATTCGAGGCTGCAGGAGCAGATCGCGCTGCACCGCTGGGCGGTCATCGCCGAGGCGGCGAGCGGGCAGCTGACCGCGCGGGAGCGCGGCGCGCTGGTCCGCCGGATCGCCGCGCGCCTGCACGCGCACCCGGACGGCTCGTCCCGCACGTACTCGCGGGGCACGATCGACCGGTGGGTGCGCGCCTGGCGCGCCGGCGGCCTGGAAGCGCTGCGGCCCGCGGAGCGGTCCGACACCGGGATGGTGCGGGCGCACCCGGAGCTGTTCGCCGAGGCGTCGGCGCTGCGGCTGGAACTGCCCGGCCGGTCGGCAGCGCAGATCGCCTCGATCCTGTATCACCGGCACGGCGTCCAGGTCTCCGACCGCACGGTGCGCGGCCAGCTGCGCCGCGCCGGCCTGCACCGCGAGGCCCTGGCCGCCGAACCGAAGACGTACGGCAGGTACGAGGCGGCCGCGCCGAACGAGCGGTGGATCACCGACGTCCTGGTCGGCCCCTGGGTGCCGCACCCGCGCCGGGAGGGGTCGGTGCGGGCAAGGCTGTTCCTGATCGTCGATGATCACAGCCGGCTCCTGGCCGGCGGCCGGTTCTTCGGCCAGGAGAACGCCCGGGCCTGCCAGGAGCTGCTGCGCGCCACGATCACCCGCCGCGGCCTGCCGCAGGTGCTCTACTGCGATAACGGGGCGCCGTTCTCGAACGCGTGGCTGGCCAGGACCTGCGCGGTGCTCGGGATCAGGCTGGTGCACTCGAAGCCGTACTCACCGGAAGGCCGGGGAAAGCAGGAAAGGCTCAACCGCTACATCCGGGAAGCCTTCCTAGCCGAGGCCGCCCACCACGGCATCGAATCCCTGGACCAGCTCAACGACCTGTTCGCCGCCTGGGCCGAGCGCATCGCCAACCGCCGGACCCACGCCGAGACCGGCCAGGCCCCGATCGCCCGGTTCGAGAACGGCGGACCGCACCGCCAGGCCAGCCCGGACCTGATCCGCGAGGCGTTCCGATGGTCGGTCACCCGCAAGGTCACCCGCACCGCCACCGTCCCCCTGGAAGGCAACTCCTACGCCGTCGACCCGGCGCTCACGGGCCGGCGAGTCGAGCTGCGCTACGACCCCGAAGACCTCACCCGGATCGAGGTATTCCTGGACGGCCGGCCCGCCGGGGCGGCCGTCCCGTTCGCTGTCCGCCGCCACGTCCACCGCGCCGTGCCCCAGGCCGCCCGGCCCGAGCCGGCCGCGACCGGGATCGACTACCTCGGCCTGGTCGCCGCCGCCCACGACGAGGAAGCCGGAACCGGCGCGAAGATCGACTTCGCCCGGCTCGGCATGCTCACCGGCGACACCAGCGCAGGGCAGTGGTGAGCCCGGCACCGTGGGCCGCGCACTTCGGCCTGGCCCGCACCCCGTTCGGCAAGTCCATCGCGGCCAAGGACCTGTTCGCCCGCCAGGCCCACGCCGAGGCGATCGCCCGGATCAGCTTCTGCGTCGTCGAATCCGCGCTCGGCGTCGTCACCGGCGACGTCGGCGCCGGGAAGACCGTCGCGGTCCGCGCCGCCGTCGCCGGCCTGGACCCGACCCGGCACCAGGTCATCTACATCGCCAACCCCGCCTTCGGCACCCGAGGGCTCTACGTCACGATCGTCCGCGCCCTCGGCGACAAGCCCCGCTACCTCAAAGCCGAGTTGATGGCCCAGGCCGGCGACCTGCTCGCCGCCGAAACCAGCGAACGGCACCGCCGCGTCGTGATCATCGTCGACGAGGCGCACCTCATGGACCCCGCCCAGCTCGAGGAACTCAGGCTCCTGACCAACGCCGAGATGGACTCCGAGTCCCCGTTCGCCGGGATCCTCATCGGCCAGCCCACCCTGAACCGGCAACTGCGCCTGGGCACGTTCGCCGCCCTGGACCAGCGGATCGCCACCCGGTTCACCATCAAGCCGATGGACCTCGCCGAATCCGCCGCCTACCTCCGCCACCACCTGCACCTCGCCGGCAGAGAAGACCCGCTGTTCGCCGACGACGCCATCGCCCGCCTCCACCGCGTCGCCAGCGGCCTGCCCCGCGCCCTCAACAACGCCGCCGTCGCCGCGCTCATCGCCGCCGCCGCAGCCGGCAAGGACCTCGTCGACGACGCCTGCGCCAGGAAAGCCGCCGCCGAGCTCACCCGCGACTAGCACCCCCAGGGAGGACCCGTGAACACCGCCGCCATCCCCGCCCGGCAGCTCATCTGCCTGCTCCAGGACACCGCCGCCGGGCAGACCGCCGACCTGGCCGCCGTCGACCTGCTCGCCCGCCACAACCACTTCCTGCACCTGCCCCAGTTCCGCCGCCTCATCGCCGCGAGCAACTCAGTCTTCACCGGCGAGCCCGTCCTGACCATCCGCTGGAAAGCCGCCATCACCGCCCTCGAATCCGGGCGCCTGCACGCCACCGGCTCCGAGCAAGCCGTCCTGCGCATCGCCGCCAGCCTCGCCGACCACGACATCCCCGTCCACCTCCGCGAAATCCTCGGCAGCCTCGACCACCGCAACATCGCCCTCATCACCGCCGCCATCACCCAGGCCAACGACTAACCCCAGCCACCAGGCCCGCAAACCCCGGGGGCCGCCAGCCACCCACGGCCGGCGGCCCCTTCACCACGCCCCCACCTACCCCCATCAGCCGATGCTCACCCAGCCAAGCCGAAACATGAACACGCAACCCCGCCAAATCATGCGCAGACAGCGTGACCGCTAACACCATGAGTCCTGGCTCGGGTGGATGTCAGTCGGATTGCTTCCTGACAACACGTGCCTCCCTCTGACGGTCGGACCATCCCTCGCTTCCCAGGCTTCACTTTCGGCCTTGACGCCGGGCCAGACACCGACTGTCAGGCAGTTCCGGTAGTCGCCGGCCGCCTTGGCCGGTGGAACTACTGGTCAGGGCGCTGCCGGTCAGTTGCCATACCCGGCTAACGGTACCGAAATCACCACCGAGGTGCCGAAACCGTAGGTAAGGTGAGATCATGGGTGAGAACGGTGGTGATCACGCAGGCGACCTTGTGCGCGCGTTCCGCCGCCGGGCCGAGCTCACCCAGCGGCAGCTCGCGGACGCGGCCGGCGTCGGCGTCGGCGTGGTTCGCGATCTGGAGCAGGGCCGGACGGCGCGCCCGCACGGCGAATCATTGCGGCGGCTCACCACCGCTCTGCGGCTAAGTCAGCAGCAGGTCACCGAACTCAGCCTCGCGGTACGAGGCAACGGGGACGCCTCCTGGGAGGCCGGACTGAGGGACCGGACCGGCGCATTGCGGATTGGCGTGCTCGGGCCGCTGGCGGTCAGCCGGCAGGGGGTGCCATTACCGCTCGGCCCGCCGCTTCAGCGGGCGGTGCTGGCCCTGCTGGTGTTGTACCAGGACACGGGGCTCTCCCGGGGCGCGATGATCGACGCACTGTGGGACGACGATCCGCCGGTGACCGCGGTATCGATGGTGCAGGCCTACATCAGCCGTCTGCGCCGCCTGCTCGGACCCGGCTGCCCGGTGCGCAAGATCAGTAACGGCTACCAGCTTGAGCCCGCTGCCTGCGAGCTGGATTTGACCGCCTTCGATGCGCTGGTCGCGCGGGCCGCGCGGACGCGGGCGGCGGGCGACCTCGGCCAGGCTTGCCATGCCTACGCGGACGCGCTCGCGCTCTGGCGAGGGGACCCGCTGACTGACTGCGATGTCCTGCGCAGCCATCCGGTGGTGGCGCGGCTGAACCAGCGGAAGACCGACGCGGTGACCGCCTACGCGGAGGCGGCGATCGCGTCCTGCCGTCCTGACCGCGTGCTGCCGGAATTGCGTGAGCTGACCGACCGGGAGCCGCTGAACGAGCGCGCGCACGCGCTGCTGATGATCGTGCTCGCTGGCAGCGGACAGCAGGCGGCCGCGCTCGTGACCTTCGACCAGATGCGTCGGCGGCTTGACCGCGAACTAGGGCTCAGACCGGGAGCCGAGCTGACCGCCGCCCAGGCCCAGATCCTTAATCAGCAGGTTCCCGCCGCCGTTACCGGGTCGCCTTCCGAACGGACGGCCGGACGGCCAGTTCCCAGCCAGCTGCCAGCCACGGTGTCGCGCTTCGCGGGCCGGGCGGCCGAACTGGCTGCCTTGAACATCGCTTTCGATCAGGCGGCCGGCCAGACGATCGTAATTTCAGCGATCGCGGGAACCGCGGGTGTCGGCAAGACCGCGCTGGCCATCGAGTGGGCCCACCATGTCAGCGACTGCTTCCCCGACGGTCAGCTCTATGTGAACCTGCGTGGTTACGACTCCGACCAACCCATGCCCGCCACCGACGCCCTGGCCCGATTCCTGCGCGCCCTCGGCGTGGCGGGCCAGGACGTCCCGCCGGAAGAAGATGAGCGGGCCGGGCGGTACCGCAGCCTGCTGGCCGACCGGCGCGTGCTCGTCGTGCTGGACAACGCCGGATCGGCCGACCAGGTGCGGCCGCTGCTCCCGGGCGCTCCGACCTGCACGGTGGTGGTAACCAGCCGCGACGCGCTCGCCGGACTGGTCGCCAGGGACGGGGCAACCCGGCTGGACCTGGACCTGCTGCCGCCGGCCGATGCGGTCGGCCTGCTGCGTGCGCTCATCGGGCCCCGCGTCGACGCCGACCCCGTGGCGGCGGCCGAACTAGCTAACCAGTGCTGCCGGCTACCGCTGGCGCTGCGAGTGGCAGCCGAATTCGCCACCAGCCGTCCGGCCGTGCCCCTGGCCGAACTAGTCGGCGAGCTGACGGACCTGCAGAAGCGGCTCGACCTGCTGGCGGCGGGCGGAGACCGGCGAGCTGCCGTGCGGGCAGTGTTCTCCTGGTCCTACCAGCACCTTGGCGCCGAAGCCGCGAGGGCCTTCCGCCTGCTGGGACTGCATCCCGGCCCGGACTTCGAGCCCTACGCGGTGGCGGCGCTCGCCGATGTCACCGCCGGGCGGGCCAGCGAACTGCTTGACGTGCTGGCCCGCGCCCACCTGATCCACGTCACCTCGCCGGGCCGGTACGGGCTGCACGACCTGCTGCGCGCCTACGCACGTGAACTCGCGGGAGATCCTGGTGAGCGATACTCCGCGCTGACTCGCCTGTTCGACCATTACCTGGCCACGGCCGCCGCCGCGATGGACACCTTGTACCCAGCCGAGAGCAGCCGCCGGCCGCGTGTCCCGCCGTCGACCACTCCGGTCCCGGCGGTCGCCACCGCCACCGCAGCGCAAGACTGGCTGGACGCGCAGCGGGCCATACTGGTGGCCGTCACGGTACAGGTCACCGACGATGGCCGGCCCGGTTACGTCAGCAAGCTGGCCGACACCTTGTTCCGCTATCTGGACGGCGGCAGTCACTACCCGGAGGCGGTCGTAGTCCACTCCCGCGCCCGGATCATCGCCCAGCAGGCCGGCGACCGCGCGGCCGAAGCGGCCGCGCTTAAGGTCCTCGGGCTCGTCACTTCTCACCAAGGCAACTACGAGCAGGCCACCAGTTACCTCGAACAGGCCCTGACGATGTTCCGGCAGGCCGGCGATCGGACTCGTCAGGCGCAGTCACTGACCAACCTGGGCATCGTCAGTTTCCTTCAGGGTCGTTACGAGCAGGCTCGGGATTGGTGGCAGCAGTCGCTAGCCGTTCACCGCGAGAACGGTGATCAGGTCGGTGAGACCTCAGCTCTGGGTAACCTCGGCCTGCTCGACTTGCGGCAGGGTCGTTATGGGCAGGCCAGCGGCCGCCTCGGCGAGTCGCTGGCCCTGGCCAGGAAGACCGGGAACCGGGCCACCGAATTCACTGCCCTGGTCAACCTCGGGGAGGTCAGCCTCCGGCAGGGCGCTTACCAGCAGGCCACTGCCCAGCTCCAGCAGGCCCTGGCCCTGTCCAGGCAGGTCAGCGACCGGAACCATGAAGCCTCGGCGCTCGTCCGGCTCGGCGAAGTCTTCCTGCGGCTCGGCCGCCTCGACGACGCGGCCGAGCACCTCGACCGGGCCCTGGCCCTCGCTCAGCAGACCGGCGACCGCGAAGATGAGGCCGAAGCGCTGAACGGACTCGGCGAGGTCCTGCTCGGCAGCGACCGTCCCGGCCCGGCGCTCGACCGGCACGCCGCCGCACTAGAACTGGCGACTCAGATCGGCGGAAGGCACCAGCAGGCCCGAGCCCATCACGGCATCGCCCGCGCCCGCCGGGCGGCCGGTGCGCCGGACTTGGCCCGCGACCACTGGCGGCAGGCGTTCGGTCTCTATGCCGACCTCGGCGCTCCAGAGGCCGACGTCATCCGGGCCGAGTTGATCGCAACCGGTGACGCGGACCTAACGTGAGCTGCTACCGACCGCATACGACGGGGGCCTGGACCGCCCAGCAGGCACGCAACCTCCTCATGGAGCAGCATGGGCGCGGACGGGATCGCGCTTCATGCGGGCGCCACGGCGGCCCGCCTATGGGCTGACCTGGTCGACGGCAACGTCGTAGAGCGTCGCGAGGAGCCTCGCGGCGAGGTAGACGGCGCTGCGAAGATCAATGTCCGCGACGGTCGTGCTGCCTCCCTGGCTGGATGCGGCCAGGACAGCCCGCTCCAGGTCGGCGAGCTCGCTGGCAAAGACGTTCCGCCAGCGAGCGAGTCGCTGGCCGGCTGCCTCGCCTGAGATCGGCGGTACCGCCCGCAGCCTGGCAGCTTCCCCGGCGGGCCATCGTGCTTCCGGCACCCCGGACAGCCTGGTCAGCTCTTGCAGCGCCTCGGCCCGCCGCAGCAAGAGCTGCCAGTCCGCGTCCTTGCCGGCCGCGCTCGAGTAGGGCCGTGAAAGGTCAGGCGGCGCCAGCGGCACGGAACCTCTCCACATCGGAGTCAATCCGGCCCACGCCGCGATGGACCAGCGCGAACGCGGCATGAACATCTAGCTGGGAATGCCGATCGGCGTCAGCCGGGTTCTGCAGGTCAGCGATCATGATGGCCGCGGTCTGCCCGTCCGGGAAGAACGCGCGCACCTCAAGCTCGCCGCCCATCGCCTGAACGTAGCTGCGCAGCGTCGACAGGTACAAGTCCGCCTGGTTCTCGACACGGCTGACCTGAGCCTGGCTCACGCCCAGCACGCTCGCCAGCTGCGCCTTCGTCAGCCGATGGGCATTCCTGAGCTGGGCGAGCGTCTTGCGGTAATCCTCCTCAAGGCGGGCGAGCTCAGCATGGGCTGCCGCCGCTCGCTGCGCGATCTCCGGTTCCGCCAGCCGCGCCCTGCGGTCGGCAGTCCAGGAACGATGACCAGTCATGGCAGCAATCCCTCCCCGCGAAGCTCAGCGAGGTAGATGTCATACAGGCGATCCGCCTCAGGAACCGCCGTGCGATACCAGGCATTCCACATCGAGCCCTCGCCCTTGTCCCCGCCCAGAAGCAAGATCGCCGCACGGCGGGGATCGAAGCAGAACAGCACCCTCAGCTCCATCGCGCCCGCTGGCACCAGCAGTTCCTTCATGTTGTGATGGCGGGAGGTCACTATCTCCCCAACATAAGGGCGGCGCATCAAAGGCCCCTTCTCCGCGAGCATGTCAATCACCGCGTCGAGCATCGCTCGCGCCCGAAGCGGGTCTCCTCTCCCGGAACCGCATAAGGAACGAAGGCTATCGGCACGCCTGGCTCGGCCGACGCGATGGCCAGGGTCGCGTATCCCCGGCTACTCGCGCACGCCGGGCGTCCGGTGACGCGCGATGTGGCTTGACGGGATCGGCTTCCGCTGGCATAGTCAACCGTATCGTTGATAAAACACTAGGTTGATAAAGATGCCGGTTGACAAGATGGACGATGAGCGGCTCGACCGGGCGTTCACCGCGCTGGGCGACCCGGTGCGGCGGGCCATGGTCGCGCGGCTGTCGCGCGGCGAGGCGACGGTCAACGAGCTTGCTGAGCCGTTCCCGATCACCAAGCAGGCCGTGTCGCGGCACATCCAGGTGCTGGAGGCGGCCGGGCTGATCACCAGGAGCCGGGACGGCCAGCGGCGGCCGTGTCGCCTGGACCCGGCGGCGCTCGAGGCGCTGACGAGCTGGATCGACACCTACAGGCTGGCGGTCGAGGCGCAGTACCGGCGCCTCGACGACGTCCTCGGCACGTTGAAGGAGCAGCAGGGATGAACCCGACGACGATCACCGCCCAGCCTGGCACCCCCTTCATCGATGTCGCGCGCGAGTTCGACGCTCCGCCGGAGCTGGTGTTCCGCGCGCACACCGGCCCGGAGCTGGTGGCGCGCTGGCTCGGCCCGCGCGGGATGCAGATGGAGGTACTGGAACATGACGCGCGGACCGGCGGCGGCTACCGCTACGTGCACCGCGGCCGGGAGGGCGAATTCCGGTTCCGCGGCGTGTTCCACACGGTCGTGGCGGACAAGCTGATCGTGCAGACCTTCGAGTACGAGGGCATGCCGGAGCAAGTCAGCCTGGAAACGGCGCGGTTCGAGGGCACCGGCGGCCGGACCCGGCTGACGGCGCGCCGCGTGTTCGGCTCGGTCGAGGAGCGCGATGAGATGGTCGCGGCCGGCATGGAGAACGGCGTGCGCGACTCGATGGAACGGCTGGCCGAGGTATTGCGGCCGGGGCGGGTGGTCGTGGACATCACGATGTCGCTCGACGGGTACGTGACCGCGCCAGGGGCGGACCTCGAGCACGGCCTCGGCGTCGGCGGCGAGGCACTGCACGCGTGGGTGTTCAGCCAGGCGCCGCGCGAGCAGGCGATCCTGGCCACGACGTTCAAGGAGACCGGCGCGGTGGTCATGGGCCGGCGGCTGTTCGACATCGTCGACGGCCCGCACGGCTGGTCAGACGAGGTGGGGTACGGCGCACGCCAAGACCAGTCAGCGGCACCGCCGGCGTTCGTGCTGACCCGCGAGGCGCCCGAGAAGGTCCGGCTCGCCGGACGCTTCCGCTTCGTGACCGACGGCCCGGCCAGCGCCATCCGGCAGGCGAAGGCCGCCGCGGACGGCAAGGACGTGGTCATCATGGGCGGCGGGAGCACGTGTTACGAGTTCCTGCAAGCCGGTCTCGCCGACGTGATGACCATCCACGTGGCGCCCCTCATCCTCGGTGGCGGCACTCCGCTCTTCCCGGGCGACGCGACGGTGCGCCTGGAGCTGCTCGAATCCGAGATGACAGCGTGCGCGCAGCACCTCACCTACCGCGTCCTGGCCGGTAACTGAGGACACCCGGCCCAGGCCCGCTCAGTAACGAAAACCAGCACGAGCACCGAGAGGCATTCATGCGAGACGTCATCCTGTACATGTCGATGTCGCTGGACGGATTCGTCGGCAGCGACCGCGAGCACCCGGGGGCCGCGGTCCCCGAAGGCGCTGAGCTGAAGCAGTGGAAGCTCGACCGCATCAGCCGGGCCGGTGCCCACCTCATGGGCCGCACCACCTACCAGGAGATGGCGTCTTACTGGCCGCGGTCCGGCGACCCGTACGCGTCGCCGATGAACGACATCCCCAAGGTCGTGTTCTCGAAAACGCTCAGCGACGCCGGGGCCAGCTGGCCGCAAACCCGGGTAGCGCGGGGCGAGCTCACGACCGAGATCGCCGCCATCAAGGCCGAGCCCGGCCCGGACGTGATCGTCTGGGGCGGCGGCCGGCTGGCCAGCGCGCTCGCCGCGGCCGACCTGATCGACGAGTACCGCCTGCTCGTCCAGCCGCTGGCCCTGGGCCGCGGACAGGCCCTGTTCGGCCAGCTGCCGGAATCGCGGCATCTGGACCTCGTCGAGACCACGCCGTTCCCCGGCGGTGTCGTCGTCCACGTCTACCGACCCCAGCACTCTTGAGGAGGGAAACCCCCGTGGGCACAGTGCAGGCGCAGGCGATCATGTCTCTCGACGGGTACGTCGCCAAGCAGGACAACACCATCGGCCGGCTGTTCGACTGGCTGCAGAACGGCGAGGTCGCGATCCCGACCCCCGCCGGAGACTTCACCGTCCACCTCACCCCGCCGAGTTCGGGGCACTGGCGGCGGTGGGTACCCTCGCCGGGCGCGCTCGTCCGCGGCCGGACGCTGTTCGACGTGGCGCACGGCTGGCAGGGCCGGCACACCATGGACGTCCCTGTTGTCGTGGTGACGCACCGGATCCCCGAGGAATGGATCGCCGCCCACCCCGACGCGCCGTTCTACTTCGCGACCGACGGGGTCCAGGCCGCGATCGCACGGGCCCGGGAACTCGCCGGCGACGCGGTCGTCGCCGTCACCGGGGGAACCATCGCCCGGCAGTGCCTGGACCTGGGCCTGCTCGACGAGGTCGCCATCGACCTGGTGCCAGTGGCGATGGGCGCGGGAAACCGGCCCTTCTTCGGCGAACTCTCCTCAGGAGAAGTCCTGCTCGGCAACCCGACGGCCTGCGTCCAAGGCGACCGGGTCACCCATCTCGTGTTCCCGGTTCTGCGGTAACACGACGGAACGAATCGGCTTGCGGCGCCCGCCGGATCGCCGTCGCCGGGTCCTCGCACCCCGCCAGCATGTCCCACCGCATATTCGACGCCACATCCGCGAGCCGCTGCGGATTGAACACGTACACCTGACCCCGCGCCGCCCTGATCTGCGCGGTCAGCGCATGCAGATCACCACGCGTAGTAGTCGCCACGACCGCGCCCACCACGGGCCACCGCCACCGAGGTCAGCGCCGGGCAGAACAGCCGCTCCGGCAGCGACAGCGACGGCCGCGGCCGCCTGGCCCTGCGGGCCGCAGCCAGCCTGCCCTATCACAGCCACAACTCGAACAGGCGGAGCCTCGCGCGCAGCCGCATTTGCCGCACCCGGTTCCGCGGCAACTTCTTAGACGGGGAAAATAATCCGCGCCGCGATCAACGCCACGACTAGGCCGGCCACCAGTCCAGCCAGCGCCAGGACGCTGACCCGGGCAAGCCAGTGCAGCACCAAGACGGCGCCCAGGCGCGCACTACGCCGATCGACGTTTCACTGGCCAGGGCGTGCGGCGGGGCTTGCAGGCTACGAGCGGCCATCCCAGTCTTCGGCCACGGCCTCCCAGTCGCCGGGGCCAAGGAAATGGCACCATGGCCGGTTGCCGACGGCGAATCGCAGCGGCTTGGCCCCTGACCAGCAGGCAACCTCGACGTGACCAAGCCGCAGGCTGACGACGAGCTCCAGGGCCGGGAGCAGGTCGGTGTCGCCGGAGAAGACAACGAGCGCGTCATATTGCTTGCGGTACGCCAGGTGCACTAAGTCAACGGCGAGCGCGACGTCGATGCCCTTTTCCTGCGGCGGCAGGCCCTGCCGGTACCGCAACTGGCGGCGGATCACCTGCACCCGCCGATCCCTGCTCCAGGCAGAAGCCTGAGCGTCGTTCGTCGCGGCTTGCAGGGGATCGTGCTGCGGGTGCGGCTGCCCGCGGTACACGCGGATGGCGGCCGCCTCGCTCGCCCGCAGCCGCCGGGCCGCGATCAGGTCGCCGATCCGCGCCGGGTTCGGGACGCAACGGTGCAGGGCGTTGCCGTGATCGAACAGGTCATGTCCGGTGAGATGGACGTTCTGGAAGTCGAGGAACACTGCGACACGCTCGGGCATAGGGCATCTTTGCACAAAAAAGCCCCGCCAATCCCGGAGGAAGGCGGGGAACTATGGATGCCAACAGTATCTGCACACCCGCGCTGAGTCAAACAAAAGCAGCAACATCTTCGGGAGCAAACACAACTATCTCAGAGCAAAATAAATCTCCGCAGGCAGCACGAACGGTACAGAACGGGTAAAACCAGAATCAAAACGGCCAGTTTAGGAACCTGGGCGAGTCGAGATCTCAAGAGATCAGCAGCCTTCCCTGCAGCTTCAGCTTGGTCGAACAGCTGCTACGTAGCCCAGTCATCAGTGCCCAACTTGGCCTGCGCTCCTCCGCCGCACCGAGTGGCCCGGTATCAGGCGGGGATGCGCGCGGGGTCAGTCATCGCGATCCTCGCGCTGATCGTCAGCAGATGCTGATCCCTGGCCAGCGGCGATCCCGTGTACTAGCCAAGTCAAACGAACCGCTGCCGGCCGGGGATCCGGTCACGGCCTGCGCCAGACGCGCAAGCGGCGGGCATGCTCCCTAGGGCGGATCTCCCGCCACGACGCATCGGGCGGGCTCCTGTCGCCGGGTATTGTCTCGCAACGGCTTTGTACGTCACTTGCTGCGAATGACGGTCGCTTCCTCCCGCGCATCCCGCGCAGCCGCCTCGAGCCCGAGGGCTGACAAGATCCCCGCCTGATGCTCTAGCGATCCCACGAACTGGCCGGCGAACACATCCGGCCTAGTGCAGCTCCGCGTTAGTCCTTGAGGGGTTCTCGTGATCTTGGTTGTAGTTCACGCGGCGAGGGTCAGGGGCTGGGTGCTGGCAGGGGCGGGTGTGTGCTAGGCGGCGTGGCGGGCCTGGTAGCGGGTGTGGTCGGCGCGGGCGTCGTAGGTCCAGGTGAAAGGCTGGGCGGTCCGGTTGTACCGGATGGTGAAGCTGGTGATCTTCTCGATGAGGTCAGCGCGGGAGGTGAAGTCGCCGCGCCGGAGCAGCCCGCGAGTTAGCACTGAGAACCACAATTCAGCCATGTCCGGCCATGATGCGTGCTTCGGGGTGTAAGTGGCCGTGATGCGGGGGTGCGCGGCGATCCAGGCCCGGGTAGCCCGGGATGTGTGGCTGGACCCGTTGTCCATGATCAGGTGAATGTTCAGCCGCGGGTCGGTGCACTGGTCCAGGCGGTGCAGGAAGCTGATGAACGCAACGGAGTTGTTGCGGCTGACCGGCTCGGCGACGACCTGCCCGGTTGCGACCTGCAGCGCCGCGATGATGGACACGGTGCCGTTGCGGACGTACTCGAACTCCCGCCGGGCTGGCAGGCCTGGCCGGGCTGCCCGGCCCGGGAACCTGCGGTATCTGGCCTGGATCCCGGTCTTCTCATCGATGCAGATCAGCACCGTGCCCTCGGGCGGGCGGAGGTAAAGGTCGCACACGGCGGCGGCCTGTTCCCGGAACTGCTCGTCATCCCGCCGGTTCAGCCACCCGCGGACCTTGCGCGGCGACAGTTCCAGATCGGCCAGCACCCGGCCGGCCTGCGAGGCGGAGATCCCGGTGTCAGCCAGCTCAGCGGCGATCAGGCGATGGGTCCACGCCGAGCAGCCTTCCGGCGGGACCGATGTCGCGGCGGCCGCGATCCGCAGCCGCACCCCAGGGCCATGTACCTCGGGGCGGCCGCTGCGCGGCCGGTCGTAAAGGCCGGGCAGCGGCGTAGCGGGCGAACCGGCGCCGCCATGCCCGGACCGTGTTCACCGCGCACCCCAGCTCACGCGCGATCCGCTCATTCGGCCAGCCCTGGAAGGCCAGCAGCACGATCCGGGCACGGCGCACCAGAGCCTGCGGCGCGGAGGCACGGCGCACTAACGCCTCCAGCTTCGCCTTCCGCCGCGACCCCAGTATCACGATGTCCTTGCTTGATGCGCGCGCCATGACCTGCCCTCAGAACGATCAACGGTGATCACGGCACAATGCCCGCACATGCCAGGAACCGGGCAGCGGCGCGCCGGCGACGGCGACAATGGCCCTATGCCCGTGCCCTCCAAGCGCCTCAAGGACCTGATCGAAGGCACCGTCGACCACCACGCCTCCCAGCGCTGGCCCGCCCTGGAAGAGGTCACGATCACCTGGCGCGGCAGCTACGGGTACCTGACCGGCTACCTCAGCGACGATGATCACGACCAGATCACACTGTGCCGGATCCAGTACCTCGGCCTCGACGACGACTGGGCGTTCGCCATCTGGCAGGCATCCACCGACAGCTACAGCAACGCACTCCTGCTCAACGGGCAACCCGCCGGCCACCCAAACGAAGCCCTCGACACCGCCTGCACCCTCTACCTCGCAGGCACCAGCAAACCCTTCAAGGACTAACGCGGAGCTGCACTAGTAGCGGCCAGTGCACGGCGAATGATGACGGCCTGGTCGATGGCGGCCAGTGCGTCCTCCAGCCGACCCAAGTCCACCAGCCGTTCCGACTGATTGTTCAGCGATGTGGCGAGATCGGGGAGAAAGGTATCGGGGCGAGCCTCGGCCAGCTCCCGGCGGATGGCGACGGCCTGGTCGATGGCGGCCAGCGCCTCCTCCCGGCACCCAAGCTCGGACAGCCGGTTCGACTCATTGTTCAGCGACCTGGCGAAGTCGGGGAGAAAGGTATCGGGGCGAGCCTCGGCCAGCTCCCGGAAGATGGCGACGGCCTGGTCGATGGCGGCCAGCGCCTCCTCCCGGCGCCCAAGCTCGGACAGGCAGACCGACTGATTGGACAGCGACGCGGCGAAGTCGGGGAGAAAAGCGTCGGGGCGAGCCTCGGCCAGCTCCCGGAAGATGGCGACGGCCTGGTCGATGGCGGCCAGCGCCTCCTCCCGGCGCCCAAGCTCGGACAGGCAGACCGACTGATTGGACAGCGACGCGGCGAAGTCGGGGAGAAAAGCGTCGGGGCGAGCCTCGGCCAACTCCCGGCGGATGTCGACGGCCTGGCTGATGGCGGCCAGCGCCTCCTCCCGGCGCCCAAGCTCGGACATGGAGACCGACTGATTGGACAGCGACCTGGCGAGGTCGGGGAGATAGGTATCGGGGCGAGCCTCGGCCAGCTCCCGGTAGATGGCGACGGCCTGCTCGATGGCGGCCAACGCCTCCTCCCGCCGCCCGAGGTCGCCGAGCAGGACTGCGAGGTTATTCAGCCACTGTGCCCGGCCTTCGGTTCCCGGCAGATAGGTAGCCAGGACCTGTCTGCTGATGCTGGCGTGCGCACCGGCTAGGGCCACACTCGGGTACGGGATCGCATCCGCGATCACCACCATCACCTCACGCGGTGCCATTATCCCCTCTACCACATCCGGGAACCGCGCCAGCGACGACTCCAGCAGCACCTGCGCCGACTCATGATCAGCCGACGCCCGGGCTAGCAGCACCAGCGCCCGTCGCGCCTGCGCAGCATCAAGGCCTGTCAGGCACGCATCGGCCAGCCCGCGCGAGCCTCCCAGTTCCCGGGACACGTGCAACTCCGCCAGCCGGTCCGGCCGCAGCACCCCCAACATACCGTCGCTATCTGGCGGGTAAAGTTCTCGCAGCCAGAGCGCCACCGCCTCCGTCACCGTAAGCCCTGGCACCCGACCCGCCAGCGCCGCGACCGTGGCCGCGCCCAACAGACACCCGGCCGCCACCAAGTGCGACAACTGCGCGATGCTCAGCCCGTCCCGCCCGTCCCTCCCGCCCCCAAGCCCTGCTGCCTGCGCCCGGCCAAGCCAGTAATGCCGCTCATGACCCAGCAGGGTTTCTAGTACTGTCCGCACATCCACCTCGAGGACCGGCCGCCCCGGTGCCGTCATCGACTGGATCACCGCCACCAGCGCTGCCGCGTGCAGGTCAAGCACCCGCGGGTCCGCCTCGGCCGACACGACTACACGCATCACAGCAGGCGCCTGCACGCCCAGCCGGACAGCGAAATACGGCACCGCCCCTCGAACAACGCCCTCCGCAGCAAGACCAGGGGCAACATCCCCGGCCAGCGGCATCAGCGCCTGGTTGGCCTCAGCCACTACGTCCCGCACCGCCCCGGCTGCGGCCCCAAGCCGCTGCCACCAGTCACCAGCATGCCGGGCCAAGAGCAGCACCCGAACGTCTCCCTCATCCCGTATCGCCGACTTCAACAATTCCGCTAGCCCGATCCGCGCCTCCGCGTAATCCACCACCAGCAGCAGCCGCACTCCCGGAGCCGCCAGCCGCTCCCGCCGGATAACATCAGCCTCCGCCCGCTCGCCAACCGTCACGCACCGCCAGCCCCGTCCCTCCATCCGCGCGCACAGCTTTAGCGCAAGCCGCGTCTTCCCCGTTCCGCCCCCGCCGGTCATCAGCCGCACCAGCCTGCCCTCAGGCGCGTCGCACCATGCCTCCAGCGCCGCAAGCTCTTCCAACCGGCCGAAAAACGGCACCACCCCGAGCCCCGGCTCCAGTAGGTGCGCCGGACCATACCGCCGCGGCAACTCCTCCGCATCTCGCGCCGCCTCAGCAGCCGCCCGCGCTGCCTCAGCAGCCGCCCGCGCTGCCTCCTCAGTAGCGTCTTGCTTGCGTTTCGCCTGGTCGATCAACAACGGCGTGAACCCGCCGGCAACCGCGCCGATTGCCGCCCCGATCGCCGCCCCGATTCCAGCCCCTATGACGTACCCGGCCCAAGACCCAGCCCCCGACAGCACGAACGCCAGCGAGACGGCGTAAATCCACGCCCAACCCACCCGGCCAGGCTTCCGCATCTCACCATCCCCGCCCCGCTGGCCAGACCGACGATACCGTCACGAACCGCGCCACGGTAGGAATCAGTCAGCCGCGCCGCTTCCGGCGCTCGGACGCCGTCCATACTCAGATCCGGGTCGGCTTGCCGTCGGTTACTCGTAGTGCTCGCCGTAGGTGGTGGCGTTCAGTAGTTCGATGTCATCCCCTCTGGCCGCGTCCGCCGAGTCAAGGCCACGCCGCTACGCGGTCGCTTCGCGAGGCTGGAGCACGCTGCCCCCGGCTCCAGGGATCGGCGCCTGTCGAGGGACAGGGAAGAGCCAGGGGCACGCGGCCAGCGCGCGACGTTCGGCCTGTGGGGTGCCAAAACCTGTGTCCGAAGGCTCTGACCTGCGTCTTCCCGAATCAGCAGGTGATCTTCATGCTACCCGCTCGTACTCGCGGATCAGCCCGCCGAGGATCTTGCGGCGTCGTATCCGCGCCGCCGCGAGGTCACTAACCGGGGCAGTGCCCGAACGATTCTGACCTCGCCGAACGCCGCCGAAGCGATCGAGGACGTCGTCGATACCGTTCCGCCGGAACGGCGCAGCTGCCGGCTACAAGAGGTGGTTCTCCGACTGGAAGCTCCGCAGCTGAACATCGCCTTCATCACCAAACTGCTCTACTTCGCGGGATATAAGTTCCCGGATACCCCAAAGCGACAGCACCCACTGCCGTTCATCTACGACAACCACCTCGCCAGCGCGATCACCCGCCTGCCCGAGGCGCCCCTCCTGCCCGCCATCTCCGACAGGGTCAGCACCAAGGCCTACCAGCGGTACTGCGAATGGGCCGAACAGACAGCGCAGAACCACGGAACCGAACCCGTAGCCCTGGAATGAGCGCTGTCCCAGCTAGGCGACCAGGTCAGGGACGAACTCCCGGCATGAGGACCACAGCCCAAGCAGCCAACACCACGCCCGACAGGGCCAGAACAGCGACAGCCCGCCCCATGAAGAAAAGGACAAGTCCCAGAGGGCATTCAGCCGGACAGATCGATCAGAACCCAGGCAACGTCCCAGGTAAACCCATAGGTCAGGGACATCAGGATTGAGAACCTGCACTCCTGTTGCTGCAGGTGGTGACCGCCGCTGCGTTAGCCCTGGGCAGCGACCTCGGCTCGCGCCCAGCATCCCGCCGCGCCGGGCGAGGTGTTGACGGCCTGATTTCCTGAGCATGCTGGCCGGGTCTTCGGCCGGGCTCTTTGGTCATGTTGTTGTCTGGCTGCCTGCGGGCGGGCCAGGATTTTGCCGTCCTCACTGGAGTGTGAGGATCCCTTCTCGCCTTCGTTTGGCGTCGCGAGAAGGGATCCGAGGCTGTGTCGCCCGTGGTCATCGTATGGCCGTGCCCGCTGCCGGTCGATGCCTATGTGGCGGCCGACCGCGGGTGTCGGGGTTCCCGCGCGCGGCCGGCACGGCCTGCCCGGCGTGCGGCGGGCTGATGGTGTTCTGGTCTGGTTACCGGCGGCATGTCCGTGCAGGGGCCGGTGCCGGAAGATCTTCGTCCCGCGGCTGCGTTGCGCTGCCGACGTTCGCGCTGGCCTGGCGGCTGGATGTGGCCGAGACCGTGGGCGCGGTGATCGGGCAGGTGGCCAGCGGGGCGTGCCGGCCGCGTCGAGGGCGGACATGCCCTATACGACTGCGCGCGGCTGGGTGCGGCAGTTCCGGCGCCGTGTCCAGGAACTCGGCGTGGCATTCGCGGCGCTGGCCGTGGAGCTGGGCGGGGACACGGTTTGCCGGCTGCCGACTCGGCCCGGTTCGGGCTGGGGGCGATCGGCGCGGCGTGCGACGCGGGCCGCCTGAAACCCGCAACCGTAAGTAACCGGCCCTCACCCGTCACCGCCGGGGTGTCACCGCCACTCACCGTTATCCCCGCGGGCCGGGCACCACGCTGGCGGCCCACACCGCGCAGGGCTAATGGTTGCTGCCCATCGCCTGGTGGTTGTTTCCGGTCAAAGCAGATCGGCTGCTCTCTGTCAAGAGGCTGCCGTTTTAGCCGTTGATTTCGGCTTGGTCGACGAGGTCGTGGCGGAGGCGGGTAATCCAGCAAGCCAAGGAGCTGGTGGACTTAAGTTCGCCCGCCACCTCCGCAAGGCAATAACCTCGGCCCAGAAACTGGCGGCCTGTCGCATGACACCTTCCGCTTGACATGAGTGATATTGACGTGCGACTTCCCCAGGGTGGCCTGAGATCGATCTCCATAAATAGTGGCAATGCCCTAGATCCGCACTTGCGCGAAGGCTAGTATGTGCGTGACATCCTTAACCGCCCAAGGGGGGTTGGCCGGTGAGCCTATCAAGTGACCACTGGATGGAAGAACTCATTCTCCTGTTATACTGCATAATTTCCGGCTGGCCCGCGGCAATATTTTTTGCCCTTTTTGGCACAATATCCTGTCTCCTTGTTGTCACGATCCCCTTCGGCATCGGAGCATTCCGGATTGCCGGTTATCTACTCTGGCCGTTCGGGCGGTCGCTTGAGAGGGAGCGAACGGCCGAGTTCTCCAAGCCTGGCGCGATCATCGGAGGTTTTATCTGGATCCTGCTCTTCTCTTGGCAGATACTTATCCTCCAGGCCGCTGCCGGTGTTATTCTATTTTGCACAATTATCGGAATCCCGCTTGCGCTTACTCATTTCGAGCAATTCCGGTTCTACTTGTGGCCGCTCGGCGTCCGAACCATACGGTCTGATGCCGATAGACTTTCGGATATGTTGTAAGTCTCCGATATCCTGGAGCCATGCCGAAATGAGCAAACACGACCTACACCTTCCTGATGCCCGACCCGATATTCACCGTGTGGAGTGCGAAAACCCGGGTCGGCGCTGTTGAGCTGCGGGTTCATGGCTCGGGCATGCTCATGTAGCGGGCATCCTCGCTACTCGTGTCCTGGTCTGTCCCATACCTCGTCCTCGGCCGTATCCTTCAGTTCCTGATCCTGCTTGGGCGCGGTGACCGGGACAAGGAACTGGAGATCCTCGTGCTCCGGCATCAGGTCGCCGTGCTGCGCCGCCGAGTCGAACACGCCTGCTAGCGTCTAACCGTTCGAGGCGACGTCCCGGGTCGGTGCCGTCCGCCATATGTCCGTGCGCTGGGGTTCTGAGCGGCACGGAGCACAGCCTTTATCGCTCTGCCCGGCCTGTTCGGCTCCTGATCTGCCATTTCAGGCTGCCCGGCTCGCTGCCGTTCTCCCTCGTGCCCGGGGCGCGGGCTGGGCGCCGGGGAGTCGTGGGCCGCGGTGATGCCCTGGCTGGTGGCGTCTGTGCCCCGGGAGCGCGCAGCTGCAGACTCTCAACCGGCAGGTTCGAGTCGCCGATCATGGTGCCGCGTCCACAGTCAGCCATCTCGGTCAGTTCCGCGCCGATGTAGATGGCTGGCAGGGACCAGATCATGACGTCCGCCCCGTCGTCGGCGCCCCCAGGGGTCAGCACCAATTCAGCGGCCCGGGAGCCGACCCGCACGACCGATGCGTTATCCAGAACATAGCCGCTGACCAGCGGAAACGTCAGCTGGTCGGCTACTTCAGCAGCTACCTGGCCATGACCACGCGCTGGATCTGGCTGGTGCCCTCGTAGATCTGGGCCTTCTTGGCGTGCGCGACTTTCAGCTGCGCGTCCTGCGTGAGCTTGCGCCCGGACCCGTACCGGACCCTCCGGTGTCGTCGGTGATGTCGGCGAAGCCGCGCTCCAGTTGCCGGCCCCGTGCCCAGTTCCGCAGTGTTGGTCATCTACCCGCAACAACTGCCAGACTAGTAAAAACGGCGCATTCATGCGCACGCGCCCGCTCAGCCGGCTGAGGCGTGCTGAGGGCCGTGCGGGCGGGAGTAGACCTCCCTGGCAATCTCGGCCCTTGACCGGCCGCCGAGCTTGGCCAGGATGTGCGAGACATGGGTCTGCACGGTGTTGCGTGAGATGAGGAGTTCGGCGGCGATGTCAGGGTTGGACTGGCCTTCCGCGACCAGATAGGCGATCTTGACCTCGGTGGGTGTCAGTGCCGCCCAGCCTGAGGCCGGACGGCGGGCGGGGCGGGCGCCGCGGCGGATGCCGTGCGGCCGCAGCCTTGCGCCGGCCCGGCGGATATCCCAGTCCGCGCCCATGGCCTCATACAGGTCGGCTGCCTCGGTGAAAGCGGCATGCGCTTCGCGGGTCTCGCCGCGCTGAGCAAGCATCACCGCGGCGTCCTCAAGTGCGAGCGCGCACGACAGCGGCTGGCTGGCTGACCGAAAGGAGTCCGCGGCAGCCATCACCTCTGCCGGGTCGGATTCCACCAGCCCGTGGCAGTACCTGGCGTCGCTGCCCGTCCTTGCCAGGGCGACGGCGTAGGCATGCGCCGCGGTAGCGTCATGACCAGCGGTGACCGCCAGGCGGCACAGCGTCGGCAGCACGGACACGACATCCGACATGACCTCGGAAAGGCTGGGGTCCAGGCACTCCGCCAGAATGGCCTCCGCCTGCTCGGGGTTGCCCGCGCGCTCGGCGGCCAGGGACCGGGCCAGGAATACGTCGCTCACGGGCTTGCCCCAGGCGATGTCGCGGATCGGAATGCTGTCGATGGCAGCCAGATGTGCTTCGAGGGCGGCAGAGTCGTCGCGGTGTCCGGCTATGTGGGCGGACATGCCATGAGCGACGACCATGTGGAGCTTGGGTCCCGCGGTGGTCACGGCCACTTCGAGCTGGGCGAGGGCGTCATCCCACTGACCCGCGTAGAAGTACACGGCAGCGAGGTTCGAGCGGATCTCGGCGAGGCGAGGGGTCCCCACCCGCTCGCCGAGCGCCAGCGCCTGCTGCGCGGTGGCGAGCGCCTCCGCTCGGCGACCACTCGTGTCCAGGAAGCCGAACTTGTTCATCAGGAGCAGCAAGCGCAAGTCGCTGGTGTGCGGATCATCGCCGATGAAGGCGAGCGCCCGGTCAATGTATTCCAAAGCCCCGGGATAGTCATGGCGGTAGAACCTGTCCCGCATCAGCGTCTGAAACGCGTACCCGGCGGCGAGCCTGTCCCCGACGGCTTCGGCGCTGGCCAGTGCGGCCCGTGCCTCCTGAACGCCTTCTTCGATGCGGTCCATCCCGGTCAGCGTCATCGCGTGCAGCGCTCTCAGCCTCGCGACGTGCGCCGCGGCTGTGCCTGGCCGGTTCAGCGCCTGCTCGATCACTTCTGCGCCGTCCGCCGGCCTGGCCGTCCGCATGAGCGTGTATCCGACCAGCCAGGCGATGTCGGCGGCCCGATCTGGATCCCGCGCGACGGCGAGCAGCCGCCGCCCGACGCGTTCCACCTGGTCGTCCTCGAGCAGCAGGAACGCCACGTGCGCGAGCACGGCTTCGAGTGCCTCCCGCCGCGAGTCGTCCGGCAGCTGGGCGAGAGCCGCGCGCAGCAGCTCAGCCGTTACCTGGGGCGCCCGGTAAGCCAGCACGCCTGCCGTCGTGACGAGCCAGTCCCATACCCAGCCGTCGCTGATATCAGGGACGGCGACGAGCTGGGCCGCAACCCGCTCTGGCGCCGCGCCGGTCTCGGCGAGCGCGCGGGCGGCCTGCAGGTGCAAGGCTGACCGCAGGGCGGCCGGCATGCCTTCATAGAGCACCTGGCGGATCAGGCCGTGCCGGAAGCGCAACCGCAGCCCGGCCTCGGCGACCACCCCGGCGGCAGCCGCCTCCTGCACCACCTCTATCAAGTCGCGGGCGGTCAGCCCCGTCACTACCTCAAGGTCGGTGACTGAGAACTCCTGCCCGAGCACCGCGGCCCACCGGAACACCGCCAGCGCGTCCTCGCCAAGCGATGCCAGCCGAGCGCGGATCACCCCGGCAAGCGACACCGGCACGCCGACCGGGGCGCTCCCGGCGAGCTCGGCGACTCCGGCGCTGACCCGCACCCGCTCGCCGCGTATCAGGGCATCGGCCAGCTCCCTGGCGTAGAGGGGGTTGCCGCCAGCGCGTTCGGTGAGCTTGGCAAGTCGTCGCCCCGGCTGGCCGCCGATCACCCGGCCGACCAGATCGGTGACTTCCGCCGGCGCGAGCGGCGGAAGCGTGATCACATGCCCGCCCCTGGTCGCCACGCCGCGTCGAAGCTGGGCCAGGTCATCTCTTATGGGCGCTGGCCGCAGCGATCCGACGACAAGCAGCGGCGCCTGACGCGCCGCCCGGCTGAGCCTGTGCCAGATCAGCACGCTCGCCTCGTCCGCCCACTGCAGGTCCTCGGCGACGACGATGAGCGGGCGCGCCGCGCAGAGCCGGTCAGCGAGCGCCAGTATCCTCTCGGTCCCGGCAAGCACAGGATCACCGGCGAGCGCCGCGCCCGCGATGCCGCCCAGATCACCGGGTTCGCCCAGGGCCGCCCGCCGGCCTTCCGCGCCCAGGCAGTCGGCCATCAGCCCGAGCGGGAAATTCTGTTCCAGCTCGTCCGCCGTCGCCCACGCGACCTGGCATTCGTCTTCCGCGTTCAGCAGCGCCTGCCTGAGCAGCGCCGTCTTGCCGATGCCCTGCTCGCCTTCTACCAGGACTGCTCCGCCAATCCCGGAAACGACTCCGGCCAGCAGCCCCCTCAGCAAGTCAAGGTCTTTGCCCCGGCCTACGAACCAGTCATCGCGCACGGCACCAATCGTAATATTCCGTATGCGCGCCGACGCGAAAGGAGAATCGCGATTCTCGGCAATCAGGCGGTGGCGGCGTGGCGTGCCGCCGGGTGGAGAACGGCCTCGCGGATGATCTCGGCCCGTGACCGGGCGCCGAGCTTCGCCAGGATGTGCGAGACGTGCGTCTGCACCGTGTTGCGGGACAAGAACAGCGCCGCAGCCACATCCGGGTTAGACCGGCCGTCCGCCACCAGGTAAGCCACCCTCACCTCGGTCGGGGTCAGCGCCTCCCATCCGGTCGCCGGCCGCGCCCGGTACGCCGCCCGCGCGGGCCTGACCCCGTAGGGCCGCAGCCGCGCGCCCGCCCGCTCAATATCCCACGCGGCGCCTAGCCCGGTGTAGACGCCGACAGCCACGGCCAGATGTTCTTGCGCCGCCGTCAGCGCACCACGCTCGGCTTCCAGCGCCGCGGCGTCCTCCAGCGCTTGTGCCCGCTCAAGGGGCCGGCCGGTCTCTTGGAAGTAGTCTGCCGCTGAAAGCACCCGCGCCGGATCTCTCGCCACCAATCCCCGGCAATGATTCGCCATCGCGGTTCTGAGCGGCAACTGCTGATGCGCCGCCTCCTCCTTCGCCACTCGCGCCGCCACGGCGGCGGTCTCCCGGTCACCACCCGCCAAGGCCAGCCGGGCCAAGGGCGTCGCCAGAAAGTAAATCCCGGGCAATCGCCTGGCCAGGCCAGGTTCAAAGCATTCCGCGAGCACCGCCGTCGCCTCGGTCAGGCGGCCGTCCTGCTCGGCGGACAGCGACTGCGCCAGCCGAAGCCAGAACAAAGACGCCGGGGGAGCGACGCTCAGGTCCACGTCGTCGACCGCGCGCAGGTGCCTGGCCGCGGCCTCCCGGTCACCGCGGTGCCCGGCGATCAGCGCCCACATTCCGTTGGTTACCAACCGCTCGTCGGCGGACCCGGCCGCGGCGGAAGCCTGCTCGAGTTCAGCGAGCGCGTCGTCCCACTCGCCCATTTCGAAATGCAGAAGCCCCAACTCGGACCGAACCCGCGGAACACGGGGCGTGCCCGCCTGCTCGGCCAGCGCCAGCGCCTGCCGCGCTGTGGCGATCGCCTCTGCACGCAAGTCATGGTTCGACAAGTGGAAAGCCTTGTTCCCGAGCAACAGCAGCCGCAGGTCGGTGGCCTGGCTGTCCATCTCGACCAGCGACAGCGCCCGGTCGATGTACTCAATCCTCGCGACCGGCCGCCGCCGGTAGAAGCTGATATTGGACAGGGCATGCAGTGCGTATCCCGCTGCGAGCCGGTCCCCGGTTTGCTCCGCCGTCGCCAGCGCCTGCAGCGCGCTGACCTCGGCCCGGTCATAGTCACCCGTCGGGGCGATGGTCATCGCGTGCAGGGCGCGCAGCCGGGCCTTATGCGAGTCAGACAGGTCCGGCCGCGCCAGTCCGCGCGCTATCTGGGCTTTCGCCTCTTCCACCCGGCCGGTCCTTATCGTCGCGTAGGCCACCAGCCAGTACGTGTCCGCGACCCGCTGGGGATCGGCCTCCCCGGCCAGCAGCCGTACCCCGGCCTGCTCGGCCTCCTGATACCGCTCCAGGCGGAACAGCGCCGCGACCAAGCTCGCCTCAAGTCCAGCCCGCCGCTGGTCACTGCCGGACAGCTGGCCGATCACGGCCCGCAGCAACTCCTCCGCCACCTGCGGCGACCGGTAGATCAGCACCGGGGCGGCTTCAGCCAGCCAGGCCACCACCCAGCCATGCACTGGCGCGGCCCTCGCATCCTGGCCCGGCACCAGCTCCAGGCTGCTGTCCTGACCCGGTCCCGGCCCGCCGGAGTTCAGCCCGGCGGGGACAAGCTGCGCGGCTACCCGCTCCGGCGCCGCTCCCGCCCCCGCGAGCATCCGGGCGGCCTGCACATGCAACGCCGCCCGCAACCCGGCCGGCATCCCCTCATACAGCACCTGCCGGATCAGCCCGTGACGGAACCCCAGCCGCACCCCGGCCTCCACCAGTACCCCCGCCCCCACCGCCGCATCCACCACCG
This sequence comes from uncultured Actinomycetota bacterium, assembly GCA_963720575.1. Lineage (GTDB taxonomy): Bacteria > Actinomycetota > Actinomycetes > Streptosporangiales > Streptosporangiaceae > Chersky-822. Next base: position 4,524,646 of record CAVRGA010000001.1, on the reverse strand, counting down.
GCATCAGCTCCCCCGCCGACCGCCCTGAGACCACCTCAAGATCCGTCACAGAAAACTCTGGCCCCAGCAACGCCGCCCACCGCAGCACCCGCACCGCGTCGTCGGCCAACTCCCCCAGACGCCCCTGGATCGCCGCCGCCAGCGACACCGGCACCCGCACCACCCCCGGCCCCCCTGACAGCTCCGCCACGCCCCCCGACACCCGCACCCGGCCCTCCCGCACCAGCCCGTCCACCAGCTCGCGGGTATACAGCGGGTTTCCCCCGGCCCGCGCCATGACCCCAGTGAGCCGCCGCCCCGGACGGCCTCGCGCCAAGCCCTCCACCAGCTCGCGAATCTCTGCCTCCCCCAGCGGGCTCAGGTCCATCACCACCCCGCCCCGCTCACCCACCCGCCGCAACCGCGCCACATCCGCGCCCGCCCCCGGCCGGCACGATCCCGCCAGCAGCAACGGCAACTGCGACACCGCCCGGCTCAGCCGGTGCCACACCAGCAGGCTCGCCTCATCCGCCCACTGCAGGTCCTCTACCACCAAGATCACCGGCGACTCCGCGCACAGCCGGTCCACCGCCGCCAAAAGCCTCTCCACCCCGGCCGCCACCGCATCACCCGCCAGCATCGCGCTCCCCGCCGACCCCCCTTCCGCAGCTCCCACGATCTCCGTCATCAGCCACAAGGGAATCTGCTGCCCCAGTTCGTCAGCCACCCCCCACAGCAGCCGGCACCCCTGACCCTCCGCACCTCCCAGGCCGGCCCGCAGCAAGGACGACTTCCCCACCCCCTGCTCCCCCACCACCAAAACGACCCCGCCCACCGACGCTTTCACCTCGGCCAGCAGGCCGTGCAGCACCTCCAGCTGGTGACCCCGCCCCACAAACAATTCATCGCCCACACCAGATGGTAACCACAAATAAACGATCAAAAAGGCAGCAAGGAAACTGGCGAGAACGGGATCCCCGCGAACCGTCTGGCCACCCCGCCTCGCTCGGCTCGCGCATTAAGCCGGGGACCCGCTCCACCCCCCAGGATTCCAGTTGACCGAACGCCCGGCGGACATCTGCGGCCTGGGCTGGCTGCGCTGGCGCGCTTCGAGCTCCAGTGCCAGTAGCGCATTCTCCACACGGTCGCGGCTGAGAGCCAAGGTGGGAATTCCGGCCAAGTCGCCAATGACAGCGGGCAGCTCAGCGGCAGTTGGCAGCTCTTCGAGCCAGCCCTCGCTGATCAGGTAGCCGAACACCCGGAGCAGCGAAACCGGCGGCGTCTGGTTTCCGTAGAACTCGCGTCCCAGCTCGGCGACCGCTGCGGCGAACTCAGGGCTAGTCACATCGGCGACGGGGTCGGCGAAGGCAGGCATCTCGGCGTCCGCGCCGCCGTCACCCGATGCCAGCTGAGCCAGCGGGAGCTCCTCCGCGAGACGGTGATGGAGCCTGCTCATCCGGCGGATCTGCTCTTCCAGCGCCGCCAGGTCAGGCGCGGCGTTCGCGAGCCTGACAGCGTCGCCGAAGTCCGTGCTCAGGGTTGCCAGCCTGTCCTGCCACCGCACCTGATCACTATCCGGGGCCTCATCCAAGGCGGCAACAGTCACCTCACGCAGCCGAGTGAACGCGTCAATGAGTTGCCGGGCCAGCTCTGGCCTGCTGATATCGGCCGGAATCTGGAGCGCCGGCTCGGGTGGCAGTGGCAGCAGCTCGGCAGCGGAGCGGGCCGGTTCGATGGCGTCATGCGCCACTCCCAGGTAATGCGACCCGTTGTAGAACAGGTAACCTCGCACCGCCGTGCTGGACGGCGGGCCGTAATCCACTGGGGCGTCCTGGCCCAGCGCTGTCAGCGGCAGCCCCCATAGGTGCGCGGCAATCGCCACCACATGGTCACCAGCCTCGGCGTTCCAGTTCCCCCTGGTCTGAATCCACCTCAAATGCCCATCAAGCAGATCTCGCCGCTCGGCCTCTGGAATCCGGGAATCGGTCAGGCCAGGCACCTGGCGGGCATAGAAGCCATACCGCTCCGCGTCCGGCCGGCCGCGGTTCGCCCAGAAGTCGTGGTAGCTCTGCCACAGCGCCCTGGCGATCGCTCCGCGCATCTCGGGCACAGTCGGTTCCCGATTGCCCCAGCCGAACCGCTGCCCCAGAGCGGCCAGGTGGGGCCCGGCCATGAGCTGCAGCGCTTCGAAGAAGCAGTCGCCGAGTGCCCGCACCGGCAGCATCCTCGAACTTCTGGCCAGATGGCCACGGTAAGTCCGGTAGGCCGCCCGGCGCTCAGCGCTGGCCTGCTGGAACTGCCACCGGGCCGCCGCGTTCAGCATCTGCACCCGACCCAGTTCCGAATAGTCCGTCCCGACGCCGGGCAAGTCATCCACCACCGCTCCGGCCCGGGGTGCCGGGGACGCCGGGCCGGGGACGCCGGCGGCCGGCGCAGAGCGAGCTGGCTCAGCGCGTCGGCAAGCTGACTGTCAGCCGGGTTGATCTCGTCCATCCGCTCGAACTCGGCGACATACCCCGCCGGCAGCGGCTCGCCCTGATAGTCGCGCAACTCCGCCAGGAGCTCATCGATCGGCCTGCCCCACAGACGCGCCAGGATGCCCTCCAGCCGGGCGGCTAGCTGCGCGGCCGCGGCCACCTTCGGCCCGGTATCGAGCAAATGCGCCCGCGCCCGCGCCGCCGCAAGATCGTCGCGTTCTATCCCAAGGGACCGCAGCCGCCGCGCGAGCGCCTGGAGCCGGGTATCGGGATCAAAGAGCGACGCCTCCTGCCGCAGCCCCATCACCTTGCCCACCCGCAGATACTGCGTCGGCCGGAAAGTCATGTTCCGGTCCTTGCGCCTGATCCCCTGCCTGGCCAGAATGCCGAACTCGCGCAGCGTCCGCCCCCGCCGCAAGATCTCGAACCCGATGACCTGCCCGCGATCACCAAGCCGCCGCCGCAGCACATCACGCATGTCATCCGGGCCGATCGTCGTCTTGCGGCCATGCGCCGACGTCAGTACCCGCGCGGCCGGATCAGCCAGGAACCGGGACCGTTCATCGGACAGCAACCCAAGTTCCCCAAGCCGCGCGTGAAGCCCCAGGAACAGGTCGGGCATAGCCACCCGGTTCGCCGCGTCCTGCCCCATCGCGCCGATCAGCTGGCCCGCATACCGGCTGTTCAGCAGCGTGTTCTGCTCGGTGAAATACCCCCGGGGCCACCGTCCCTCCGACATCAGCGCCCGCTGCAGGTTGTCGGCCTCCACCAGCAGCAGCGTCAGCCTGGCCGCGTCCCCGAGGCGCACCGGCGCATTTTCCGGCCGCCCGTGGCGAGGCCCGTACTCCAGTTCCGCCCGGCTGAACGCGTATCCGCCGCCCAGCCGCACCAGCGGGCTCGGGCCGTCCGCCTCCGCCCGCTGCGCCGGATCTCCGCCGCGAACCTGGCCAGCAGCGACACCGCGTTCCCGCCGGCCGGATTCACCGTGTCGACCACATCACTGTCGCCGAGATGGATCCACACCTCGTCGTTGAACTGCCACAACTCGCGCAGTCGCGCCAGAGCCTCCGCGCTGCCCACGATCGCCTGCCGCGCCCCCGCGTACGGGAACCGCCGCCAGTGCTTGATCCGCCCCTTCGTCATCAGGTGCCGTACGACGTCGGCGTCCACGAGCCGCCCGTGGTCCCACACCGACGGCTCCACCATCTGCCCGATCACGGTCACGATCCCCGGCGCCACCGCGTCGACCTGCTGCTGCCAGTAGCTCACCGCCGCCGCCAGCTCACGCTCCACCTGGTCAGTAGTCCCATAGGGCTGCACCCACCGCACCTGGCTGCGCCTTGGGTCATTGAACCGGTTCAGGGCGATCACCATGCGCAATCCCGATCGCCAGCGCTGCCCCGCCGCCCGCGCGAACATCTCCGCCAGCTCCGCCGGCGACCGGTACTCCGCGTTATAGGCCTGCCCGACCGGCTGGTACGGCACCGGTACGGTCACCAGGAAGCCAACCCCGCCCGGCTCATGGACCCCCGCGGCCGACGCTGCCGCCACCCCGCCGCCAGGGATGTTCCGCGTTGCCCACGCTGTCGGAAAGAATGGCTGCGCGGTCCGCTCGAGCTGCTCAACCACCGCCTGCTCAGAGATCCTCAGATCGCTATGCCGCCGCACCCGCGCAGGCGGCGCCACCTCAAAGAAGCCCGCCGCCCCCGGTGCCGCCCACTGCGGCGCGAACTCGCTCACGGGCCGAACAGCGCCGTCACCGACCGCGGCGCCGCCCCGCGGCTGTTGCCCGGCCCGCTCACTCCAGCCCGCCGGCATGGTGACCCGGCTGTGTGCCTGTCCGAGCGGCTCCCCCGCCGAAGCCTGCGAGCCCTCCAGGTGCCGCACCCAGCTCTGGTCATCCTCGCCCGTGCCCGCATCGTCGTCCACGTCCATCGCGGCAGCGCCAGGCTGGAAGGCAACAGGCGCCGGCATCCTGCCGGTGGCCGGCTCGACCCAGCGGAGGGCAGAATCCGAGGCGAGCATGTATCCGCCGGTCCGTCCCAACGGAGCGGTGATCTCGCCGCGGAAGCCGGGCAGGCCCTCGAGCATCTCCCGCAGGTTCGCCGCGGCAGTGCGCATGGTACTCGGCGCATAAGGAGTTCCCTCAGCGAGTTGCGCGCCCGTACGCGGCTGGCCGCCGGCCCGGATGAGGGCCGCTAGCGCGGCGGCCTGATCTGGTGGCAGCTCCATGGTGCTGTCCCGGTAGCTCAATTCCCGGCTGGCCGGGTCGAGGGACAGGCCGTTCCAGGTCAGCGCGGCCGCGGACCCGGGTAGCTGCGCCTGGTTCGCCGACTCGGTCGGCGCGGCAGCAGCATCCGGCACGAGCAGGTACCCGCTCGGCCCCGACTCGATCCCGCCGCGGAATTCGGACAGGTCCTCGAGCGAACTCCGGAGGCCCCACACCGCATTGCGCAGATAGCTCACAGTCCGGGAACTTCCCTCAAGGATTTGCTCAGGCGTGCGAGCCTGGTCGCCGGCCCGGATCAGGGCGGCTAGCACGGCGGCCTGATCCGGCGGCAGGATCACTGTGCTGTCGGAGTAGCGCAATCGCCCATCGGCCACGTCGAGAGTAAGGCCGTTCCAGGTCAAGGTGCCTGCGGACACAAGCAGGAAGCCGGTGCCTGCCGTGGTGACGCGGCCGGGGAACCCGGGTAGCCGCGCCAGCGTCGCGGACAGGATTTCCGTCGCGGCGCGGACATCATTCTGGGTCTGAGCAGGCCCGGTGATGAGCCGCGCAGGCGTGACCGACTGGCCGCCAGCGCGGATCAGGGCCGCTAGCACAGCGGCTTGATCTGGCGGCAGGGTCACAGTGCTGTCGGCGACGCGCAGCTGTCCGGAGGCCAGGTCAAGTACCACGCCGGGCCAGACCACCGGGACGGCGACGTCCAACCCGGCCGGCAAGGCAGGAGTGTTCTGCACGAGCCGGTATCCGACCGATCGCAACACGATCTCGCCGCGGAAGCCGGGCAGGCCCTCTAGCGCCTCCCGCACGTCCCGCACGGCGCCGGCTATGGGGCTCCTTTGGCCCGGAATAGCACCGGTGAGCTGCGTGGCCGTACGGGGCTGGCCGTCGGCGCGAATCAGGACGGCCAGCACGGCGGCCGGGACCTCCGACAGGGTGACGGTCCTGCCGCCGTAGCTGAGCTGCCCGCTGACCGGGTCAAGCACCGCACCCGCCCAGGCCAGTTGCCCGCCCCCGTCCGGCACCGCCGGCAGCGCCGCGGCTCTTCGCCCAAGCCAGAACCCGCCGCCCGGCCGCGACCCGATCTCACCGGGGAAATCGGGGAGGTCCGACAGCTCATTCCTCAGAACACCCACGGCACCGGTTACGCTCCGCTGCGTGTAGGGGGTGGCGTCGGCGAGCTGCCTGCTCGTGCGGGGCTGGCCGTCGGCGCGGATCAACTCCGCCATCAGGGCGGGGCGGTCACCCCGCAGGGTTACCGTCGTGCCTTCATAGCTCAGCTCCCCGGTGGCCAGGTCAAGCACGGCGCCCTGCCAGGCCAGGGTGCCCTCATTCGAAGTTCCTTCACCTTGGGCGCCGTCCTTTCTGGCGCCGCCACGGCGGCCAGGACCCGCGCCGGGCAGGCCGCCGCCAACGGGGCGGGCCAGCAGGCGGGCCAGCTTCCGCCCCGCCTGCCGGTAGCTGACTCCGAGCTCTGTCAGCTCGTCCTGGGCGCCGGTCAGCTCTCTTTGCGCCCCGCGAACGGCGGCTACCAACCCGAACTCGTCAGCCAGCGGGCTCGATGAGCCGTCGGGGCGGCCGCGGAAATCGGCCAGCGCCTCAACCGCGGCGGCACGGTCGAGTCGCGCCCGCGCGTAGCGGGCCAGCGCCCCGGACACAGCCGGCGCATCACCGGCGAGCTGGCCAGGTGTCGCCTGCCCGGCCAGCCGGACGGCCATCTCGGTGAACCTCTGATGGCCGGCCGTCCAGGCCTGCTCTAGCGAGCCAGGCGCCAACCATCGGACGTCTTCGGCTGGCAACTCGGTGCCGACCGCCCGCAATGACACCTGGAGCGGTGGCAGGCCCGCGGCGAGCAGGTCATCAGCCAGTGCCTGCTCCCGCAGCACCTGCTCCAGGTCCGGGCCGAACTCCGCCGGTTCCGGCTGGCCCGGCCTGAACAACCGCCAGCTTGCGCCCTGAAGCGTCATCCGGCCGGCCGGGTCAACGCCCGCCTGCCGCACCTCCACCATGCCCGCCGGGGTGGTGAAGACGTCTCCCGACGCGGCGAGGACCGGACGCTGGGCCAGGTCCGCCAGCGCACCGGCCGCCGCCTGTGCCCCCGGCAGGGCCGAGCCCGCCCGGCACGCCACCAGCACCAGAAGCTGGCCCGGCGCCAGGCCGAGCAGCGGCACTACCTCGGCGTGGAAGTCCTCAGGCGTCAGCAGGCGACCCCCTACCGCCAGCAACCCCGAAGCCGGATGGGCATGCACATGCACCACCAGGGCCCCCGCGACCTCCGGGAACGCATTCGCAGCGACCCGGTCCCGCGGCCCGCCAAATATGCCCCCAGCGCCAGCCGCCCGCAGGTATAACCCAGACGGCGTGCGCTCGGCGGAGTCGTCAAGTTCTGTATCCGGGGTTCTCGTCACGATGTCCGGCGGGCGGGCATGCACGGTGGCCACTGCCTGCCCGGCCGTCTCGCTAGTTGCGAGGTCTTGCCCGGATGCGCCGGTCGCCTGATCGGCAGGCAGCAGCGAGCCGGCGATGGCGGGGTCGGCGCCGAGCTGGCGGAGGTAGCCCCGGACGCTGGACAGCAGGCGGGCGCGGACGGCGTCGGCGCGCCGCTGCCCGGTCCGCCGGGCCGACTCATCGGCGGGATCGAGGCTGCTCTCGTTTCCGAAGCCGGTGATCCGCACCTGCGGCAGCTCCCCGTCCTGCGCGGCGCCGGCCTCGGCCAGCCAGCGGGCCAGTGCGGTCAGCTCGAGGGAGTCGGGTATGTCCTCTTCGCCTGACCGGCCCTCCGGGAACGTCACGGCCACGGGCTCAGGGCCCTCGTCGACGCTGGCGTGCGTGCGGCGGCCGGCCGAGTGGCTGCCGGCGATGACGGTCGGCCCGCCGACCCCCAGCAGCTGGCGGATCCCGGCCGGGAGCGGGATGAGCTTCCACGGCTGCCCGATGTCACGCCAGGCGTCCTCGACGAACCTGATCTGGCTGGTGACAGCTGGCTCGGCGCGCAGGAAATCGAGCGCGGCCTGCCAGATGGCACCCGGCCGCGCGTGCCCGGTAACCACCGGACCCGCCAGCCTCAGATTGAGGATGCCGGTGTGCTCTTCCAGGCTTTCCCTGATGACCTGCCGCGCCGAAGCCGCCAGCGCGATCCGCTGGTCCCGTGCGCCGAGCTCCCGCACCACCGCGGCGAGCCGCTCATGCTGGGCCTGCGCGTCCTCGGCGCTGACATGCCACGCCCCGTATGCGCGCACCTCCAGCACGACCAGCTCAGATCCCAGCTCCTCCTGGTGATTGGCATCCAGGCCCGGCAGGGTGGACATGCCCATATACAGGTATTGCGGTATCTCCGGCGCTCTGGCCGGGTCGAGACCGCCGAGCAGATAGTTCGCCGGGCTAATGGGCAGGCCGAACTCATGAGCCCGCGCCCAGTCCATGGGCGGGCGCAGGAGGTTTATCGTGGCCGGGCCGCCGCCCTCTTCCTGGTCAAGCCATCTCTCGCGGAACTGGTCGTCGTAGCCGGGGATCCTGCTACGGAAGGACTGCTCGAAGCGGCTCATGATATCGTCGGCGTTCCACCCGAGATAGTCCCTGACCTCAGGCTGGAGGGCGGCAAGAATCTGCCCCATGTCGTGGCGGGAGAGCACCGCGGCGTTGTCCTTGTTAAGGCCCTTGTAGGTGAAAGAGTGGGCTACGGTCGCGGCCCCGGTGTACAGCAGCGCGGCGTATCCGCGCAGCTGCGCCACGGCAGGCTCGGATGCGCTGCGCCACGTCAGTTCATCCAGCGCCGAGCTGCCAGGCGGAAGGTCACCATCCGGGAAATACTTTTCCAGCATGAACCGGAAAGCGATCCGGCTGCCGAATTCCAGCGCGTCGGCCAGATGCGCGCGGGTCAGGTAATCCTTCTCATCCCGCCGCGTGTGATCCAGGACGTGCTCGAGGAACACGTAAAGCCCGGTCAGCGGAACACCGAACGTGTGCTGGACTTCCGCGCCCGGCTTTTCACCCACCGGCCGCGGCCCGATGAATGCGCGCGATCCCGGTTCGGTGAGTTCAAAGCCGTCCTCGGGGCGCAGGACCTGGCTGAGCGGAATGCCCGGCAGGCTGCCCGCCTCCCCGGGCAGGTCCGCCAGAATCTGCTCCAGCCTGGAAAGCGCCATGAACACCGGCTCGTGATCGGCGTATCCAGACTCTTCAGGGAAAGTCCGCGTAACGTTGCTGACGAACTCCGGCATGGCGAATGTGACTGCGCTGGCCGTGCCGTCGGCTGCGCTTTCCGCATCGGCTCTCCTGCGGTAATACCTGCCGTCGCCGCCCAGGAAGCACACGTTCTCGTCGACTGTGACAGCGAACATCCGGCCGGGCCCGTACGCCAGCTCAGCCCGCTCCGCCAGGAGCCCGTCGAGATCATGCTCATCGCTGAAGGTCAGGATGTAGGGCAACTCGGCCTCGATGCCAGACCCGCCGGCGCGGACCCTGGTGATCGCCCCGAAGGCGAGATACTCCGCGATGTCGTGCGCCCTGCCACGGAGATCGCTCCTGATGGGAGGACTCTCGACGAGCGCCCGCCGCACGTCCTCAAGGCCGGCAGCTGGGTGATCGGTTCTTCCTTCGCGCCGCCACCGCCGCAACAGGAGATTGACCTCCGCGAGGAGATGATCATTCGCCTGGATCCCCGGCCGCACGGTGGCCACTGCCTGCCTGCCCGCCGCGCGAGTCGCGCGCTTTGGCCTGGGCGCGCCGGTCGCCTGGCCGGCGGGAAGCACCGAATCGGCGATGGCCGGGTCGGCGCCGAGCTGGCGGAGGTAGTGCCGGACGCTGGACAGCAGGCGGGCACGGACGGCGTCGGCGCGGTCCTGCCCGGTCCGCCGGGCCGACCCATCGGTGGGGTCGAGGCGGCGCCCGTTTCCGAAGCCGGTGATCTGCACCTGGGGCAGCTGCCCGCCGTGCGGAGTGCTCGCGTCATGCGCGGCGCCGGCCTCGGCCAGCCAGCGGGCCAGGGCAGGCAGCCGGAGGGAGTCGGGTATGTCGTCTTCGGCCGACCGGCCCTCGGGGAACGTCACGGCCACGGGCTCGGGAATCTGGCCGGGGGTGACGTGCGTATGGCGGCCGACCGTATGGCCGTCCCTCATGACGGTCGGCCCGCCGACCCCGAGCAGCTGGCGGATCCCGGCCGGGAGCGGGATAAGAGTCCACGGCTGCCCGTCGTCACGCCAGGCGTCCTCGACGAACCTGATCTGGCTGGCGACAGCAGGCTCGGCCCGCAGGAAATCGATCGCGGCCTGCCAGATGACACCTGGCCCCGCATGCCACACGTTCTGCGGAACCGCTGACCTCAGCCGCAGGGTGCGAGGGTGGCGGGCCAGGCTTTCCCTGATGGCCCGCCGCGCCGAAGCCGCTTGCGCGATCCCCTGGTCCCTTGCGCCGAGTTCCCGCACCACTTCGGCGAGCCGCTCATGCTGGGCACGCGCGACCTCGGCGCTGACTGGCCGCGCCCCGTATGCCCGCACCTCCAGCGCCGCCAGCGAAAAGCCCAGCTCCTGCTGGTGCCGGGTATCCAGGCCAGGCAGGGTGTTCATACCCATGTACCGCTTTTGCGGTATGTGCGGCGCCCGGGCAGGATCGAGACCGTCCAGCAGATAGTGCGCCGGGCTGCGGGGCACGCCGGACCTGTTATCCCGCGCCCAGTCGACGGGCGGGCGCAGGAGGTCTATCGTGGCGGGGCCGCCACCCTCGTCCTCGTCAGAGGAGCCGCTCTCGTCCCCGCCGAACCATTTCTCACGGAACCGGTCATCGTAGCGGGGGATCCTGTTACGGAAAGGCTGCTCGAAGCGACCCATGATATCGTCGGCGTTCCGCCTGAGATAGTCCCTGACCTGAGCCGGGAGGGCGGCAAGAATCTGCCTCATGTCGTGGCGGGCAAGCACTGCGGCGTTGTCCTTGATATTGCCGTCGTAGATAAGGGAGTGGGCTGTTGTCGCGGCCCCGGTGTACAGCAGGGCGGCGTATCCGCGCAGTTGCGCCACGGCTGGCTCGGATGCGCCGCGCCGCGCCAGTTCATCCTCCGCCGAGACGCCAGGCGGAAGTTTCCCGTCCGGGAAATACTTTTCCATCATGAACCGGAAAGCGATCTGGCTGCCGAATTCCAGCCCGTCGGCCAGGTGCGCGCGTCTGAGGTAACCCTTCTCATCCCGCCGCGTGTGCTCCAGGACGTGCTTGAGGAACGAGTAAAGCCCGGTCAGCGGAACACCGAACGTGTACTGGACGTTCGCGCCCGGCCTGTCACCCTCCGGCCGCGGCCCGATGGCGGTGCGCTGTCCCAGGTCGGTGAGGTAAAAGCCGTCCTCGCGGCGCAGCACGTCGCTGAGCCAGATTTCCGGCCCGCTGCCTGCCTCCCCGCGCAGCCCCTCCAGAATCTGCTCCAGCCGGGAGAGCGCCGTGAACACCTGCCCGTGATCGTGGTAGCCGGACTCACCGGGGAATGTCCGCGTAACGTCGCTGACGAACTCTGGCATGCCGAACTTGACAGCGATGGGCCTGCCGCCGCCAGCCCTTCTCGCAGCACCTTCGGTACGGTAATACCTGCGGTTGCCGCCGCGGAATACCGCGTTCTCATCGACGGTGACAGAGAACATCCGGTCGGGCCCGTACGCCAGCACGGCCTGCTCCGCCAGGATCCCGTCGAGATCATGCTCACCGGTGAACGTCAGGAGGTAGGGGAACTCGGCCTCGACGCCAGACCCGCCGCCGCGGACCCTGGTAATCGCCCCGAAGGCGAGGTACTCCGCGATGTCGTGCGCCCTGCCAAGGAGATCGGTCCTGATGGGCGGGCTCTTGACGAGCGCCCGCCGCAGGTCCCCGATGCCGACGGATGTTCGATCGGTTCGTCCGTGGTCCCGCCACCGCCGCAGGAGAACGTTGACGTCCGCGAGGAGATGATCATTCGCCTGGGCGAGGACGCGGGCGCCTGCCTGATCGCCGGTGCGGTGTAGGTAATAAGCCACCCGCCGGACGGCCTCCACCTCAAAAGTCAGCTCCGCGCCGGTGCCGGCGTCGAAGTCCCCCGGCAGCTCCAGGAACCCACCGACCAGCGCGCGGGCGCGACCGAGCACCTGGTCAAGCGCTTCGCCCGCGGGCATCTTGCCCCACGCGACCTCAAGTTCGGCGGCGGTCATGGCCGCCGCCCGATCGGCCAGGTCTGGCTCCGCGATCTCGGTCGCTGACGCGGCCACCTGGCTGGCCCGGCTCCCTTACCGAACGCCGGCGCATCGGGACCAGGACGGTTCCAGGTGACGCTGCGCCGGGTCCCGCCGGGCCGCCGCCCTTGCCGCGGCGGGCCGAGCAGTGCCTCAAGGCGGGCCGCCAGAGCCTGGGCCAGCGCCTGAGCGCCTGCCTGGGCAGCGGGGTTGTTATAGATCCGGAAAGCCAGCAGGCGGATGGCCTGCCCGAGCGGGCTAAGCTCGGCGATCGGGGTCCGGGTGTTGACCTCGATCACCGGCTCGGGGCGGCCGATGAGCTCCCGCGCCTGGGCGGTCGCGCGAGCAACTTCCTCCATCCGCGCGGAGTCTTCGACCAGCTCGCGCCACTGCTGGTCGAACAGGCCGGCGTCGAACTCGCCCAGACCGGCGTCGTCGGTGCTTGGGGCCTCCGCCCCGCCGCGCCGGGCGGCCAGCGCCAGCAGCCCTGGCAGAGCGGGGATCCCCACATCGAAGCCGGCCGCGCCCCCGGCGGCGGAAGCCGGCAGGGTGCGGGACTTCCGGCCCGTGACGTCGCCGGTCCAGGCACCAGGCTGATACCGCACGTCCCGCCGGGACTGCGACTGTCCAGCAGCGCGTGGCGCGTCAGTTCGGAGGACCGTCGCGACGTAGTGGTCATTTGTCAGCACGAAGGTGTAGCGCGGTGCGCCTGCGTCGATCTCCCACAGGGAGTGCGGGGGGATTTCCCGTGCGCCGTCAGGCTGGAGCACCTGAAGCGGCAGGTTGAGGAAGTCAGGGATCAAATACGGGAAGAGAGTGCCATAGGGATCGGCAAAGTTCGTTATCCTGCGCAACGCCCTGGCCATGCCTTCCCTGGTCTGCGCACCTTGGGGAATGTCGCCGGACGTGCCCTCGTACCAGAAACCGGGATCGGGGCGCCAGTCACGGTGGTCGCGTTCCCAGAGGTACGCGAGGAACAGGCGCAGGTGCTGTCCTGTCACCGGGACCTCCGGCCCGAGTTCCGGTTGCGCGGCGCGCATTTGCTCCACCGCCCGGTCGAGCAGCCAGCCGATGCCGTCGGTCTGCTCAGGCGGCTCCGCGATCCTCCATAGTCGTGCGGCGTCGCGGACGATGTCGCTGATGTCAGCATCCGTCAGACTGTTGCGCGCTGCGTCCGCCGCCTGGCGTAGCAGCCAGCCGACTTCGTCGTCAGCTTCCTCAAGCGGCACCCCGATGTCCCATTGCCGCGCGGTCGCGCGGATCTGTTCGCGGATTTCGGCCTGCGGAACGGTGTATGCCGTGGCGCTGAAGCTGCAATCCCCATCGGAACGCACCCACTGGATCACAAGGTCATTCGCCTCGAGGTAATCGCCCTGTTCGGGGGTCGGCCTGAATAGCCCCTCCCTACCGGTTCTGTCATCCGACCGTTGGGGGGACCACCAGGGGTTTTGACTCCGCCACTCTCTTTCTTCCCTGGACAGGGCGCCGGCGTGCGGTCCCGGGGAAGTCGCGCCTGGTGTCCCCGGCTCCGCTGGCAGGCTGACCGGGGAGGTGTCTGAGCCGACCGGGCCGGAGCCGGCCGGGGCAGCAGACGGCGCGAGCTGCTCCTGCTGGTAGGCCAGGAGTTGCCCGACAGTGAGGTCGGCAGCGTCTTCGGAGGGGGCGATGTAGGGGAAGATGCGGCGGACGGCGGAGAGCCAGGACCGATGAAGGTTCTGCAGCCTCTGCAGCCGCTGCCGCTCGAATGCGGTGACAGGCTGGACGCTGCCGGCCGGGCGCTGCTGGCCGAGGATCTGGTTGAAGTCAAGGGCATAGCCGACCGTCCGGGCCTCTGTGGAGACCCGTTCCTCCGTCTCCCTGTCGCCGACGGACGGGAAGCTTGCGGAAAGCTCGCCGTAGCGCGCTTGCAGCCAGCCGAACTGCTCGACCAGCCGATTGATCTCGCCCCGGACCTGGGCCTCATTCTCCATCGCCGGCCGCGGTGCGCGCCGGCCTGCCAGCGGCCGGGTGGCCCAGTAGTGCTCGCCGTAATCCTCGCCGTGCAGAACCAGGACGTAACGGTCATCACCGGGCGGCCCGATGTCGGTGACCAGCGGGCCGTCAGCGCCAGGCTGGACGAGGGTAAGCGGCAGGCCGAGCTCAAAAGCCAGGATATTCGGGACCACGTCAGCGGCGTCGTTGCTGTACCGGCCGTCGTTGCCGATCCAGCCGATGTGCGCCTCCCACGCCTGCTGCCGGTTCTGGCCCGCCGATTCCCGGATGAACCCGCCGTAGCGGGACGGCTCGTGGGCCCGTTCAAGGGACCAGTCGTGCTGGAGGATCGCCACGAGGTAGCTGCGCAGGTTGATCGGCTCCGGTTGCTGCTCGCCGAGCAGGCGGCTGATGTGGTCCCCGGCCACCGCGATCAGTCCGTGATAGGTGCAGTTACCGTCGCCGCTTACGTCAACCCGCTCCAGGCTGTTGGCCGCCAGCCAGTTATTGATCTGGGCCTCCGCCGCGTCCCAGGTGAGCGGCTCGACCGCAGCCCTGGCACCGCCCCCTGCGGCCGGGGTGCCCCGCCGCGGGAGTGGCCGCGCCAGAGGTGCTGACGATGCTGCTGGCGGTGGCGGCTTGACCGGCGATTCGGCACTCGGCAGAGTGATCCGCGGACGCGCCTGGTATCGCAGCAGGTATACGTCTCGAACGTTGGTGTCGGCCCCGCGCAGCGCGTCCAGGCCGATCTGCTCCACTTCCCCGGGGGTCAGGGAGCCGCGGGATGTCCCGCCGGAGAGTACCGGGAACGCGACGCTGGCGAGCCCGAGCCTGTCGGCTAGGGCCAGCGCGCTCCGGTAGGTCTGAGCGAGCAGTTCGCGGGTGGTCGACGAGACGCCTGCGCGCTCGAAATCCGGCTGGACCGCGTGAATGACATATTGCGCCTTGATATTGGGAGCGGAGGTCTCCACGGCGTTACCGGCCGGGACCCCTTCAATATCAAAATCTTGCAGTTTTCGCCCGATCTCGTCCCTGATGCGTTCACCGCCCCGTGATTGGATCTCCCCGCTGAGTCCGCCGCCGCCGAGTATCAGGCCGTCCGCGGCGGGGCTGACAATGGCGCCGACGGGCTCGGGCAACCGCAGCAGGTCACCTTCGATGTGATGCACCGACGCACGGCCAGGCGCACTTGGGGCGAATGACTTGTCGCGGAATGGTGCCGCTGGCCGAGGTGCCGCTGGCCGAGGTGCCGCTGGCCGAGGTGCCGCTGGGCCCGACGGCGGCGGCCCGTCCTCGCCTGAGGACTCATCCGACGACGTAGCCGGGGTCGACGATCGCTCTGTATCGGTGTCCTGCTCGGAATCGGACAGGGCACCGGACAACGGGAGGTGGTCCCGCTGGTAGTCGCGGAGTTCATCGACAGACAGGTGGGCGGCGTCTTCGGATGGGGCGAAGTCGCCGAAGACGCCGAGGACCGCGGACAGCCACCGCCGGTGCTCGTGCCGCAGCCGCTGCAGCCGCTGCACCTCGAAGTCCGCGCGAGCCTGGCGGCTGAAGTCCGGGCGCTCATCGCTGAGGATCAGCTCGAAGTCGGCGGCATAGCCCTCCGCCCGCATTTCTGCGCCGAATCGTTCCATCACCTCGTCCCGCGTGTCCGAGGGCGGAGCGATCTCAGACAGCCGGGCGTAGCGCCTTTGCAGCCAGGTGAACTGCTTCCTCAACCGGGCGATGTCGCCCCGGACCTGCGCCTCACGCACAGCCGTCGGCTCAGGCGCGACCCGACCGGACAGCGGCTCGGTTGCCCAGTAATGCTCGCCGTGCCGAACCAGGACGTAACGGTGATGACCGGGCGGCCCGATGTCGGTGGCGAGCGGGCCGTCAGCGCCGGGCTGGACGAGGGTCAACGGCAGGCCGAACTCGAAGGCCAGGATATTCGGCACCACGTCAGCGGCGTCCTGGCGATACCCGTAGTTCGTGCCGATCCAGGCGATGTGGTCGTCCCACGCCTGCGCAGGGGTCTGGCCATCGGATTCCCTGATCAGCCCGCCGTAGCGGGTCGGCCGGTCGGCGTCTTCGGTGGACCGGTCGTGACGGAGGATGTTGGCGACGTAGCGGCGCAGGGTGAGCGGCGACAATTCCTGCCTGCCGAAGATCCGGGAAAGGCGACTTCCGGCCACCTGGATCAGCCCGTGATAGAGCGTGTTCCCGTCGCTGTCCACGCGGACCCGCTTCAGGCGATTGGCCGCCAGCCAGATATCGATCTGGCGGGTCGCAGCGTCTCGGCCGGGCGGTGCCGACGGTGCCGACGGCATGACCGGTGCTGCGGGCGGTCCGCCAGGTGCCGCGGGCGGCATAACCGGTGCTGCGGCACCCGGCGGCGGCCCGTCCTCGCTTGAGGACTCATCCGCGGACGGGGTCGACGGTGACGAGGGAGATGACTGCCCGGAAGAAGGCTCAGCCGTCTGCGCTGGGGCCAGCATGCTGCCGCGGGAGTCCGGTGCGATCTTCCACCACTCCCCGCGGAAGTACGCCGCCAGCAGGTTCTCGAAGCCCACCCGGCTGACCAGCCCTATCGTCTCCGTCAGCGCCTCGTATCGGTGCCGTAGCGACTTATGCCGTACGTCACCGAAGTCCGGAATGTCGTCGTCGGGACCCAAGCGCTGGATGATCCTGCTCCAGTTCTCAAGGTTTGTCCGGTCGCCGTCCCCTGTCTTCGGGAGGCGCGCCACGATATCGGCCCACACCACATCGGCCAGCAGGGTGGCGACACCCTCGTTGAGCGTGACCCACTCGCGGCTGTTGCTGCCGCCCGGGAACGATGTGGCGAACTCTTCGAATGCGTCGTGCCGCAGACGGTGAATCATCTCGTGGATGAAGTTATACGCCACACCGCCCCACAGTTTGTCTACGTCCTTGCCCGCTTCGCGGAAGAACGAGAGCATGATCGTGCCGCTCGCATGCCTGCCCGGCCAGCCGCGCACGATTTCATTGATGCGCCTGACAAGTTCCGGATGGTCGTCAAGCAGGCGATCTATCACATCGTTCGTGGCTTTGGTCTCATCGTTGAAGGGCCAGGTAAAGGACACATCCGCGCCGTGCTCCGCGGCTACTCTGGCAGGTTCCTCAGAAGGTCGTTCGCCGCGCAGGAAAGTAGTCAAGTACCTCCGGGCATCTTCGCGGTGTGCCTGCGGACTCCAGGACCGCCATTGCCATTCCTGGTAGGCGAATTGGTCGTAGATATTGCCCTCCTCGCCCGGCTCGGCCACGACCAGTTGGGGAACATTGACAAAGCCGCCAAGAACCTCACGTATCCGTTCAATCACCCAATCCGCTACCTCCTGGATGTGCTCTTTTTCGTACAGATTTCCCGGTTGCGCGCGCTCCGCCGGGCCTTTCCCGCGTACAACAAGTCCGTAATCCTTGTCGATTGCTCTCAGGAGTGCCTGGCGCAGCCGGTCATCAAAGTCCTGGCCGTCCAGTTCTTTCGTGAAACGCCTCGGCGGGGCCTCGTCATCTGCAGCCTCGTCTGCAGCCGGGACGGCGGCGGGGGTGAGCGCCTCCCGCAATTCCTCTGCCTGGCTGGCCGGCGGTATCGCCGTGAGATCGCTCAGGTCGCTGGGGTCGGTAATCCGGCGGGCGGCATCGGCGTAGAGCCTGGGCAGGATCTCGTCCAGCGCGCGCACCGAGCTTGACCACTCCGGCCTTGAAGACCCCTCCTTGACCTGCTCGTCGTGCACCTGGCCACGGAGACCACCCAGCACCCGCATGGCCTGTCCCTGCTGCGCCGGGGAGAGCTCGGCAAGCTTGTCGCTCACGCCGGAGGTGTAGTTCTCGTCGAGGTCATACTTCAGGTCGAGTTGCACGTCGGCCTGGACAACCACCTCCGGTCCCAGTTCAGCGTCGGCGGGCACATCGAGCTCTTGCAGTTCTTCGCTGATCATGCCGAGGCTGAACGACGACGCGGGCTGAACTCCCGTTTTCACCTGGCCCGCGTCGAACCGATCCCGACGGAGGGTTTCCCAGCGGGCGCGGAGCTCATGCTCTAGACGGTTCTCGCCCTCGGGGGGGATCGCTTGCTCAAGCAACTCCCCCAGCCGATCGTCGTACAGCTCGGCCAGCTGATCGTCGTCGACGCTTTCCATGAGCTTCAGCACGGCCTTGACTGCCCGGTCGGGGACCGGGGCGGCCAGCAGCCACTCGACCACGTTCCGCATCTGCGTGGCGGTCATGCCGTAGCCCCGCTTGCCGTGGGCGTACTCCAGCACCCAGTCCACCAGGGCTGCCCGGACGCGGCGCACCAGCCGGCGCCGCGCCCGCTCCACCGGAGGCAGCGCGCGGGTGACATCGGCATCGGAGCGCCCGGCCAGCGCCGTAGCGGCCGCCACGAGCTGCTCGGATGTCAGCTCATCGCGAATCCCGACGTCGGCCAGCTCATCGCTGATCATGTCGAGGCTGAACGACAGCGGGGGCTCGACCGGCGCTCTCACGCCGCCAGCGTCGAGCCGATCGCGGATGAGGTTTTCCAGGCGGGGGCGCAGCGGGTGCTCGGGATTGTTCTGCGCCTGGGGCGGGATCTGCTGCTCAAGCAACTCGCTCAGCCGGGCGCCGAACAGTCCGACCAGCGCGGCGTCGTCCGCGAACAGCCTGGCCAGCTGAGCATCGTCGAGGGCCTCGAGCAGCTGCAGTGCATGCCGCTGGGTGTACTCAGAGCCAAGCAGCCGACTGATAAGCGGCGGCAGCTCATCGTCATCCTCGACGACGTCCAGGTTCCCGTCCAGGTACTCCCGTACCTGGTTCACCAGGCGAGCCAGCTGGCCAACCTCGTTCCACCACCAGTCAAACAGTGCCCGCTGCCTCCGCTGGTTCAGGGCGAGGCCGGCTGCGATTCCGGTTCTCGAGCGTCCGGCGATCACCGCACCCAGATTCTCGAGCTGTTCGGGAGTCAGGTCGCGACGGACGCCGAGGTTATCCAGCCGCGAGCTGATCATGCCAGGATCGAACGGCCTCGCCGGGATGTACGTCACCTGCTGCCCGCCTGGGAGCCGCTTGACGCGGAACCCTTCCGCCCGCTCATACAGCACATGGCCCGGCGGGATTTTGCGCGCCAGGTCGCCAAGCAGCCCGCGCCGGATGAACTCCGCCAGCTCCTCGTCGTTGGCGTCGTCAAGCAATTCGAGCGCTTGCCATGGGGCAAGGCTGCGATCATGCAGCGACGCCTCGATCTCGTGCCACTGCTGCTCAACGTCGAGCCCCGCACTCAGGTCACCGCGGAAGTGAGCATCGATCCGGCTCTGACGCTCAGCGACCTCAGCGAGCCGGGCCAGCCAGTTCCTCGCCACGCCTTGCGGGCCCTGTGACAGGCCAAGGGGCCGGATGACTGCTTCACCGATAACGTGGACCGGATCGGATCTAGTCCAACCGCGGGCGTTCGCCGCGCCCAATGCCGAGCGGAGATTTGCCTCGTCCAGGTAGACGTCCGCGCCGTCGGGCAGCGACGAGTCGATCATCCACGGCCGGAAGGGCCGGTCTAGCAGTGCCCAGGCGCGATCCCAGCGCTTCAGCGGAAGGGCCGGGTTGTCGAACCGCTCTTGAGCGAACGCATCCAGCTTCTTGCGCAGCGGGTGGCGAATGGGTATTGCCGACAGCAGCCGCTGCCCCAGCACGCCGTCCTGGAACAGATTGCGCAGATCATCCGGGGAACTGCCGCGCAACAGGTCAAGCACCGCGTCGAGAGAGCTGTCGGTGACCAGGCCGTCAAGAAGTCGCCTGATCAGATCCTCGCGGTCCTGCGCGTTCAGGTCTGCGCCCGGTTCGGCGGCCAGGTACCGGCGCAGCTCCCGCACCCGGTCACCAGACCTGAGCAGTTCCTCCAGGTGGCCGTGAGTGACGTGGCGCGGCATCTTGACCAGCCCGCCCTGCCTGGCGAGGGCCGTCTTGGCCAGCCCGACCTGGCCGATGAGTCCGCGCAGGTCCTCGGTGCTCACGGGCACATCAGGATCCAGGCGGTGCAGCCCCCGGAACTCATCCCTGAGGTCATCGATCCTGATATCTCGCTGCCGCTGGCCGGGATCCCGGACGATATCAGCCAGCCGACGCAGGTCAGCGACATTAGGCAGGGTCGGCCTGGCGGGTCCGTCATATACCTGGGAGACCAGGAGCACAAGTGCGAACAACTGTGCCATCACCGAACGGTCAGCCATCCGGCGGACGGTCCCGCTGAGCCCGTCCTGGTTATGCAACCCGATCTGACGCGCCAGCCAGGAGAAGTTCTCCTCGTCCGCCTGTGTGCGCTGGCCGACCGGGACGAACTCCTCGGCCAGGGTCATCGCCGTAGTCAGCTGATCCAGGGTGAACGGGTGACCGTCACCCAGCAGGATGTCGGCCCGGCCCCGCGTCGTCGCCCGCAGCGCGATGTTCAGCCGCTCATTGGCATCGCCCAACCTCGTCATCGGGCTGAAGGCGGCCGCGATGCCAGTCGTCCTGGAGACAATCTGATCCAGGTTGCCCAGTGCGCCTGGGACTTCTGTTTCGGCCTGGGCCAAGACGGCGGCATGCTGGGCGAATGCGTTGCGCAGCTCTGCGGGGCGCTCATCTTGCCCCGGGAACAGCCTGCTCACTTCCGATCGCAGGGCTTGCGCCTGCAGGCGCCACTGGCGCCACCGGTCTGGCGCGGTGGCGAATACCTCGTTGGCAGCGAGGTCAAGGCTCCTGTTGGCGGACCCGAGCGCTCGCACCTGCGAGGCCAGCGCCCGATCAGCTGCTTCCAGATCCGCCTGCGTGACCCTGTCCATCCCTGGCGCCGACGGCCAGGCCCCGACCAGCGCCGCCTCGTCGGGCACGGCGCGGGCCGCCGCATCCAGGCGGGCCGTCAGCGAATCCTGCCGCGGGCCGCCATACCTCAGCAGGGACCGGGCCGCGGCGGCACGTCGAATCGCGGTTACGTACCTCCCCCTCACCGCCTCCAGACGACCAACAGCTGAGGTGAGCAGGTCCCTGCTGGCCACCTCAACTCTTGTCACCCGGTCCAGGGCCCTGGCCGCCACGTCCACCTCAGGCACCGTCCACCGCGGCCCAGTCGGCAGAGCGTTAGGGTCGGGGAGGGTAGCTTCGTCCAGGTCAGCGTTCAGCGTCGCTCGCGGTCCGATTCGGGCCGACAGCGCGCGGGCCGACCTAGCCAGCGCCGGGGCGTTGGCCACGCGCTGTCGCAGCCCATCGGCAGCCCGGCTGATGACCCGCGTGACGTCGGCCTCGACGGCGGCCACCCGCTCCAAATCACGACCAGCCGCTCTCACGCCAGCAAGCGTGCCGTCGTGCGGATCCTGTGCCTCGAAACGGCGCCCGCGCGCGGTGGCCTCGTCGAGCACTGAGGTCAAGGCGGCCTCGTCACCGGTGTGCGGCAGCAGGGCTCGCGCGGCCCGGGCCAATTCCACTGCCGAACGAGCTCGCTCGCGCAGTACTCTGCTCGCCTCGGCGACCACCTCTGCCGCGACTTGGATCACTGCGTCCAGGGCCGCCTCGAGCTGGCGACTGGCATCGGATTCCAGCGTCTGCGTAACCTCCCGCAGCTCCGCCACGGTAGTCAGGTCCGCCCCGTCAGCAGGCCACCAGCCGGGCCTGCGCTGACGCAGTTCCTCTACCACCCGATCCAGGGTTGTCGTCAAGCCGGCCTCCAGGGGGCCGGTGTGCGGCAGCAGCACTCGCGTTGCCCCGGCAACGATCTCGGCATCTTCGACCTGCGGCCACAGGCCGTCAAGCTCGGCTGTGGCCGTGGAGATCACGTCCTTGGTAGCGGTCTCCAGGCGGGCCACCGCGTCCACCGTCCGGCGGAACGCATCCGCCTCAGCCCGGCCCAGCCGGCGCTCAGGCAGTCCTTCCATAACGTCCCGCACAGCCACGACGTCCAGCCCGGCGTCGGCGTCCTGGCTATCCTGCTCGCCGCCAGTGCCCGGCAGTCCGGCAACGGCCTCGGCCAGGTCAATGGCGGACCGAGCGCGCTGCCGCAATACGGCCGGGTTGAGCTCTCGGCTCGTAGCAGCTATCAGAGCGGTGACGGCGATCATTCCCCGGCGGACGATGCCCGGGTCCAGGCGTGTGATGTCATTTTCCGGCGGGTTCTCGAAGTGGCGGATGAGTGCGTCCAGGTCGCTGCGTTGCTCGCGGGTAAGCGGACCTGGTCGCTGTATCGCCGCCAGCAAAGCGCCGGCGTCGTCTGCCCAGTCCGGCAGCTGCGTGGCGGCTTCGGTGAGCACCGCGCTGATGGCTGCCCGCAGGACCGCGACCGCGTCCCGCGCCTCCCGCGCGGCGCCGACCGGGTCTCCGGTCGTCTGCGGCTGCGCCGGCGGGTTCAGAAGATAGCCCACGGCCTGCCTGGCCGCCGTCAGGTCGGCGTCCAGCCGACCAGGGGTGAGCGGCAGCAGGCCCCGGACCTGGGGAATGAGGTTCACCAGGGCAGCAGCGCGCTGCCGCGAGGTCGCGACCGCCGCGTCGGTCGCCCGGCGGATGGCTGCCTCAAGCTCAACAACTGGGGCCAGCTGCTCTTGGATTGGGGCGTCGTGATCCAAGTGACCCAACCGTGCGAGGGGCTCCTCTATCGCCGTTGCCAGTGCGGTCGGCCGCCAGCCGACGGTCGGCAGCACGTCCCGCAGCAGATCCTGCGTCTGGGAAGCCGCACCCTGCAGGTCGCGGACCTTCTGCGCCCACTCATCGTCGTCGACGGCGGCGATCAGGTCTGCCACGGTGCGCCCGATGTCCTCGGCAGCGCGCTCAAGGCGCTCCGGCAGGCCGGGGTCTAGCGTCTGCCTGACCGCATCGACCTCCTCGACTGTGGTCAGGTCCGTCCCGCTCGCCCGCCACCAGTTGGGCCTGATCTTCCGCAGATTCCCGGCCGCCTGATCCAGTTGCCCGCTCAAGCTGGCCCGCTCGCCACCGACGTGCGCCAGCAGCGCCTGCGCGTCGCTGGCCAGATGCTCGGCGTCCTCCACGCGCTGCCGCAGGTCGTCGGCCTCGGCTATGGCCGCATCGAACAACGCGCTGGTCTCGTCCTCGAGTCGGCTGAGCCAGGCCTGCCGTTCCCTGGCGGCCTCGATCGCCAGCGTGAACTCGATCCTCTCCGCCGCGGACGGTGGACGCGGCGGCAGTTCGTCCACGCCGGGCGCGGCCCACTCGGCTTGATGCAGCGCGTCGTGCAGCGCACGCCGCCGCCCGAGGGCCGCGGCCGTGTGCTCAGCCAGCTTCGCGTTAACCTCGCCGATCACCTGGCCGACGGGTGCCTGCGCGGCAGCCACGCGGGTAAGCGCCTGCCGTGCCGCCTCAAGCTCATCTACCCCGGGCGACTCGGGCAACTCCGGGCGCTGCCCGGACAGCTTGCGCTCCGCCTTGCCCAGCTCCGCGTTCAGATCGTGCCGCCGCCCGTCAGCCAGCCTGCCGCCGGTCTCCTCCAGCAGCCTGCGTGCCTGCCCGAGCAGGTCTGTCATGTCATTCGTGAACGACTGCCACCCGGCTTGGAGCATGGGGGGCAGGGCGGCCGTGAAGTCGGGCATCACGGGGCTGAGGTCTCTCAGCCGCGCCAGGCCCTCCGACAGCGCCTTGTCCCACTCCGCCAGCGGCCGCGACGCGACCGGCTCAAGAACGACCGAGGAGTTCGGCAACTCTGTCCAGACTCTCCGCTGCTGCAGCAACTCATTCCTCGGCTGCTCGCCCACATGGGGCAGGAGGCCGTCCATCTGCTTGGCCAGGCCGGCGGCGGCCCCTGCCATCCGGATCGGCTCATCGAGCACCACGGCGATCGTGCCCCGCAGAGCCGCCTCCACCTCCTGGTAGTCAAAAATCGCCTCGTCGAGTTCCCGCACTGCCGCGTCCATCTCCCTGGCGGTGTGCGGCTGACCCAGCCAGTGCAGCTGGCCGGCGGTCACCACGGTGTTCTGGTGTATCGCCGCGACATTCCACTGGAGCGATTGCTCCTTCCTTGCCGTTTCTGGCAGTGCGTTCAGCCTCGTCGACAGGCTCCCAGCAGTCGCCAGCCGGATCTGGAGGTCTGTGATCGCGGCCGCCAGCACGGACCTGACGGCGTCTTCCAGGTCCTCAGGCCGGAGCGCGGCATGTTCCCGCGCGACGACCTCGATCTCAGCCGCGGCCGCCGCTGCCTCCGCAGCCGTCCAGTGACGCTCGCTGGGCCGCGGCTCGGGCCAGCGGGGAGCGGTGAACTGGGTCCCGGCGGGGATACCGCGGGCCTTGTAGAGCTGCAGGCCCAGGGTGGCCTGCTCCGCGCCGGTGTCGGGCAACAGCTCGTTTGCCCGCCTGACCAGGCGCTCGAGCCGCTCCGCCGTCTGGTTGGCGGCGCTGGCCACCTCGGGGACGACGCTTTCGAGGTGCTGGACCGCGTCCCGGAGCCGGTCCGGCCCATCTCCGGCCAGCCACTGCCCGGCCGCTTCGATGTCATCGACCGTGGTCAGCTGCGGCCCGCTCATCAGCCACCAGCTGGGCTTGGCATCTTTCACCCGCGCATACGCTTCGTCCAAGCTGACTTGCAAGCGACCCTGGTGCTCGCTGGTGTAGGACACCATCTCGCCCGCCGCCCTGGCCAGATCCGGCGCGGCGGCCACCCGTGACCGCAGCCTCCCGTGCTGGTTCAGTGCGGTGGCCGCGGTGAGCACGTCCGCCGTGGTCTGCTCCAAGTCAGCCACCCACTGGAGCGCCTGCCACGCATGCCCGAAATTCGGATCTTGCGCTGAGAAGCTCAGCGGCAACAACGCGGGAACGGCAGGCTGGGTCACGTTGAGCCTTCTGGCCAGGTCAGCCCGGCGCCTGCCCGTGTAGGGCAGCAGCCCGGCTGCTGCTCCCGCCATCGCCTGCGCTGTGACCACCCGCGGCCCAATTGCTCGACCCCCAGCGTGAGCACGGCGGACAGCGCCTTGTCGGCCTCGCGTTGCCGGGCCGCGATCCTCTCAATCGCCGCCGCGGTGTCTGACACCTGTGCGGCCGTGCCGGGGAGCCCTGCCGGCGGCGCGGGGATCTCGCGCACAGCGGCGTCAAACTGGTCGAGCGCGTCGACCAGTGCCTGCACTGGCTGACCATTGCGCGTCAGCAGCTCCCGGGCTTGCCGCGACCATTGCTGATATGGGTCGATCCGTTGCTGCCACTGCGTGAACGCGGCGGTGAGCACCTCTGTCACCACGCGGCCGAGGTCACCCGCGGCGTCATGGAACTGGGTCAGGTTCTGCCAGGTCGCCGCCCTGTCCTTCGCCGCGGCGGGCAGCGCCGCCGGCGGCCCGGCGACCGCGCGAGTGGCGGAGTCGGCGCGGTCGAGCTCGTGCTCCAGCTCAGCACTGCGGTTGCCGGTGTGCGGCAGCAGGTCGCGGGCCGCGGCCGCCAGCCGCTGGGCGGCCGTCAGATCGTCGCGCCACTTGGTGATGGCCGCCCTGGGAATCTGCACGGGATAGTGCACGTCCCTGCCGGGCGGGGGAACCAGCTCGGGACGCCCGCCGACCTTCAGGGTCCACTTCAGTTCCTGCTGCGCCTCGCGGATCGCGTCGGCCAGGTTACGTGATGGCAGCGGATGCGGATCCCGGCCCTGGGCACGGGGGAAGACCGCCACCCACTGACCGTCCTGCCAGCCGCGCCCGAGGACTGTGGCGTCCGGGATCAGCTGGCGGACCGCGAGCACTGAGCCGTCCCGTGTAATCCGGTAGGAGGAGTCGGGCGCGAGCACCGGCCGCCCGAGGGCGTCGGCCAGCGCCTGGGCCGGGGAAACGGCCTGGCCGGGCGCTCTGACGGCAGCGTTGGGCGAAATCAGCACGATGGGATCGCCCGGGTCTTTCAGTTTCGTCGGCCCTGGCGGTGGCCGCTCCTCCTCCGCGAGATCTGGTGAAGGCGGGTCCCCAAGCTCCCCGAGCCTGATCTTGATCTGCGCGGCAAGTTCCCCGGCGTCGATCTGCCGGTCGCCGGCCCGGAAGTGCTCGCCGTCCCAGTCGATCTGCACGCCGAACGCGCCCTCGAGGAACGGCAGGGAGTACGCGGCTCGCACCAGATCCTCGGTGCCGACCGGGCGGCGCCCGGGCGGCGGGGGAAAGAATGTACCCGAGCCGACCGGGATTCCGCCAGGATGATAGATGCCGAGGTCGATGCTGGCTTCCGGGCTGAGGGCGAGCTCAAGCGCGTTGCGCACGAGGAAGCGGACGGCGACCTCGCCCCCTTCCAGCCATTCCGCCACGCCGCCCAGCCGTTCAGCCAGCTCGCTGACGTCCATCCAGTCGCGTTTGTTATGCGCCTTAAAGCGCACCGTGATCGTCGCGTCCGGGGACACCCGCAGCCAGGAAAGGGCGCGGTGCAGCGCTTCCCCTTTCATCAGATGCTGCTGTACGGCGGTAGCCGACCTTTCCTCGTGCGTGCCGACCGCGGCGCTGATGGAAAAGTCGGTCACGGTTGGCGCTGGCGGGGTGGCGTGGTGCACGTTCCCGGCCCTGAAACCAGCCCCGCCAGTCGCGCCGAATGACCATCCGGCGTTGCGGGACACTCCCTGTCCGGTTTCGTCGAACCCGTAGGCGACCCCCTCGTCCCAGATGGTGTAGTTCGACAGGACCAGCGGGTCTGGCGCGAGCTCCACCTGCACTGTGACGTCACCATAGGTGTCGGTCAGGGTGCCGCCCTCCCGGACCAGGGTTGGCATGGTCATGCCCTCCTGGCCCAGCATCCTCTCCAGGTAGCGGTTCAGCATCGGCGCGGAGAAGATGTAACGCAAGGCGTCCTGGTTGCGGGTGCCATGCTCGGTGTGCCGGGCCACGGCATGGCTGCGCTGACCGCTGAGCGGCCGTTCGTTGCCAGCCAGCTTCGCCATCAACTCGGGGAACAGTGCCTGCAGTTTCCGGCCGTCCCATCCCAGGTTGAGTACCCTGCGCTTGAGAAAGTCCTTGGCGGTGACATTCAGTGCGCCGGCCGCCGGGCCACCTGCCGCCGGCAATGGCACTTCCTCGATCGCAACGGCGTCGTCAGGCGGGGGTTCCGGCGTGATCTCGTGGTGGATCAGGCCATGCGGGATCAGGACCCGCTCCTTGAGCGGGACGACGACGGTGTCCGTTACCCCGCGCTGGTTGGCGGTCTTCTGCAGCCGGGCCGCGCCGTAGCGGGGCAGGTTCAAGCCGAATTTGTTGAGCAGGGTTGACGGCTGCCAGGTCGTGACCAGGGATATCGTGAGGTCCACGTCCCCGCCGTAGCGGTCGGCCCGGCCCGCGTGAAATAGCGTGTCCCGCTGGGCATCCATCGTCTGGTGGTAGCCGCCCTTGCCGGTGTCCTGGCCGATGTCCCCTTCAGGGTGGAGGGTCCAGTTATTGAATCCGCCGCTGGGCGCGGTGGCCTGGCCCGGCGCTCCGCCGCCCGCCGCCGAAGGCCCGGTCGTGGAGTTGTTGGTGGGCTGGCCAGTCTGAGAGGCAGCGGTGGCCACAGCGCCGCTTTGGAGCTTGGTCCAGTTCGTGTTCTTGACGTCGAGACCGGTCGTGTAGCGGGTGGTGTTGCCTTCGACGCTTTCCAGGTAGACGTATCCGAGATTGTGCGGGTCGCGGCGGGCCTGCAGGACGAGCTGTGCCCGCTTGTTATGACCTGGCCCCTGCTGGACAGCATGTATCACCAGGCCAGTGCTGGTCAGCATGTCCATCATCATCGTCAGGGACTGCAGGTTGAGCACGTTCGCCAGCCGGCCGCGCACCCGCCTCTTGCCGGTCCGCCCGGCCCCGTGCGCCGTGCCGGGAAGCTCGATCTCGAACGTCGTGTGGCTTTCAAGTGCCCACGGCGCGCGCTTGCGCAGCATGTCCTGCACGGCGTCCAGGACGGGGTTGCCCTCGCCACTGACATCGGGCGGTCCCGCGCTCTTCTTCTTCCTCGGGTAGAGGCGCTCGGACCCCGTGGACGGCGGGAGGAACTGCAGCCAGGCGATCTTGCGGTTGTCCGCTTTCTTGCGCGTCGCCCGGACGAAGTCCACCAGCCGTCTCCGCGGCTTCTTAGGCTCCTGCTGGACCTGGGGATCCCCCGCCGGGCGGCGGCCGATCACCATGACGGTGTCGGTATCGGGCGGTGGCCCCGGCGCGGGGTCACGGGGATCGGCCGCGGGCTTGTCGAGCGTCAGCCAGCTGAGCCCGTCCTTGACTCTGATGATCTTGCCGAAGTACTCCACGTCGCCATCGAGCGCGAGGCTCTTGTTCTGGGCGGTCACGTGGACCCGGTACACCACGTCGGCGGTCGCCTCCAGGTAGGTCCTGGTCGCCTGGAGGAGCCGCCCCTGGGTCAGGCCCAGGCTCTCGGTCGTGCCCTTGGTGTTGTACCAGCCATGACCGTAGGTGATCTCCTGCAGCCAGTTAAAGGGGTCCTTGCCGAAGAGCTCGCTCAGGCCGGGGACGGCGGTGTTGAGCCCGACCAGGGTGGTCGTGCTTTCTCCTGAGCTGACGACGGGCCCGCCCTCGGCCACGTGCATCTGGAACAGTTTTACCGGGCGGTCGCCGAATTGCCTGGCATTGGTCGGGAATCCCTCGATCGTCAGCCCTACGTGGCGGTCCTGGAACTCAAATTTCAGGGGATTCGCCTTCTTGACGAATGCGTGCCTGATCTCTCCCGGCCGGATTCCGCCAATTGCCGCGGCCAGGTGCGCGGGCTCGGTGAGTACCCTGAGCGTGTCGCCTATCTCGTCGTCGCCCAGGCCAGCGTCAACGAGCAAAGTCTTGATGATCTCCGCGAAGGGGTGGGGAGTGAGCACCTCCATCACCTGGTCGTCGGGATTGACCACCACATGGCCGTCCTCGCCCAGGTAGGGCGTGACGGGGGGCAACTCTACCGGTGTGCGCGCTCCCCCCGCTGCCGCCGCCCATCCTCGCTGCCCCTTTCCGAAGTTCTCGAGGACGTCTATCTGGCCGACATTTCTCACAGCCGCGGGATCCACTGGCTTGTCCCTGGCGAGTTCTTCATGGCTGATGAACTGGACAGAGCCAGTCAGCGTGGACTTGCCTGTTCCCCTAGGCTGCGCAGCCTGCTCAGGCCGGAGCCCGAGGGCCTGGACCGCCCTGTCCGCGACAGCCTGGGTGCCCCAGTGACCCAGGCCCGGCAGGCTGAGGCCGGGCTGGTGGCGGACGTCAACCTCGATCTTGTATTCGACGTCGTCGTAGGTGAACAAGCGGGCAGGGCCCCGGTACAGCATCGCCTGAAGACTGAACCCGGTGGCGGAGGCGCCTGTGGTATTCGTGACGCTGCGGGCCAAGGCGAGCTGGAGCAGCGCGCCGAGGCCCTTCGGCTCGGCGTGCTCGCCCAGCGCCTTGATGACGGTGATCAAGGCATTGAGGTTGACGCCTGAGCCCACCGTGTCTTCGCCGCCGTGCCCGGCGAACGCGGACGGCATAACCTCCAGCGTGGCGTCATTCACCCGTCCCAGGGCTGACGGCGTCTGGCCATGGGTGGCCGCGACGGTCACCGTGATGATTTCGTTGCCGGAAACTCCCGGAACGGAAAACTGATACTGGATGCCACCGGGCTGGAACAAGATGCTGGCGTGCGATGTCAGTGCCTCCCGCGTGAACCGCGGGGTGAACATCGACTGCAGGTAGGCCTCCCGCTCCGGCGTCCAAGCCTTTGGATAGGCCTTGCCCTGCTCGGCCTCGCGGATCAGCTTGAGTATCTCGGGCAGCACATCCTCGCTGCCCTGCAGGTAGCTGATCATCGAAAAGCCGATGCCCTTGCCGGCGACCATAGACTCCGGGGGGTAGCGCAGCGACCCGGCGGCATCTGGCTCGTCGTCGACCGGGACCGGTCCAGGTGGAGCCTGGCCGGAAACCGCCTCCTCGAGCCGGTACTTCCACCGGGGTACCTGGATGCGCGGGATGGTCAGGCCCATCTGCACCGGCTGCTGGAATTGCCGGACGGTGCCGTCCGTATCGCCGGGCTTGACCAGCTTGACGGTGAAGATCGTTTCCGCGAGGTCATGCTCGCTGTGATCCCACAGGACCATGCCGCGGATATCACCGGACCCGGTGTTGGCGCTTTCCTTCCGGCTAGCGGACACCGCGCCGCCAGCCTGGAACCCGCCGCTTACTTCGGACTTCTCGCCCAGCTTCTCCACGCCGCCGCCGCGCGACACGCCACCTGTGCCTAGCTGGCCGCTTACGGTCAGCACGGCCGATCCGGCCTGCTCTCTCTCGTTCGGCACGCTGGTGAAACGCTGGGATTCTTCCTTGATCCCCATCTCGCCGGTCCAGGAAGGCTGGACGGTGCGCAGCCGCGCCGTGACCACCAGCTGGCCGATGTTCCGCCCCTGCTCGTCCCTGATCATCGGCGAGACCACGCCCGCGCCGAACAGGTCCGAGTAACCGCGCAGGATCGCCGGCTCGCTGAGGATCTTGTTCACGCTCTCGATCACGTGCTCATCGACCTGGCCGTCTCGGTACAAAGTGTTGAGCACCTGGTCGCGGAGCTCTTTCACGCCGGCGCCGACCCATTCCGGTTCGGACAGGACGTGATGCAGGACCTTTTCGACCCGCTTCGCGGCCCGCTCCCGGCTCCCGTCGGGATCGTTGGCCAGCTCGGCCTGGGTATAGCCGAACCGTTTCGAGTCGGGCAGCTCGCGTGGCGTCTCCCGGAACGCTCCGGGCGGGTCACCCGGGCGTTTGGGCGGAGTGTTTTCTATGGGGAAGGCCGCCCGCGCCTTCAGCTCCCGGGTGTGCGAACGGCCTGGGCGGCCCCGCAGGCCAGGCAGCATGCTGAGCATGCCGGCCGGCCGCGCCCCGTACACCGTCGTCCGCAGCCTCGCCCCGCTGAAATCGAAGTACGCCGACTTATGTTCGTAGCGCGGGATGCGCTTAGCAGCCGACACGATGTCATAGCCGGTGGTGTAGGACGTGGAGGCTGTCCCGCTGATGGCCGCGCTGAAGGTGGCCAGCAGGCCCGCGCCGCCCGACGGCGTGAGGACGTCAATTGCCCCGGCGACGCTGCGGTCAAGCGCCACCGTGCGCCGCAGGAACGCCTGCCATTCCTTCTCGGCTTCCACAGGGTGGTGCCGCTGCTGGCGGACCGGTGTGCCCTCGGTCTCGAGTTGCCGCACGTGATGGACCTGGTCCAGGTCCAGATCGAGGTTGACCTGGACCGGAACGGTCATCGGTCGCCCTTGGCCATCGGACTCGCGGGTCTTCACGTAGACCGTCAGCCCGCCCTCGAGCAATTCCTGGGTGAACGCGTGACGGCCTTGTTTCTTCATGAAGGCCGCGACCTGGTCGCGCACCGCGCCGGCGAGGTGAGCTTCCTGAGGATGCAGCGAATCGGCGACGAGTTGCGCGATTGTCGCGCGGTCTTCCACAGCCGCGTCCCCGAGCCCCAGGAACCGGCCATTGTGGCCCAGCGGGTACTGCCTGATGATCCGGCCGCTGGAATCCACTTTGGGCTGGCCCGCGGCGTCCAGGACCGGCGCGCCGAAGCCGGGCGGCAACTCCAGGCTGTCAGTGCCCCCGTCGAATTCTTCCAGCGCGGCGCGGTCGCGGACATGCCACTCCCTGGTGGCCTGCTCGGCATCGCGGTGCGGTCGCAGGTTGTCTTCCACGGTCGCAGCCGCGGAAGCCGCTTGCAGTTGAGCGACTCCCAGCAGGTCACGGAACCCGTGTCTCAGGTTCCGCAGTATCAGCCCGTCGGCCAGCCCATCTATCTGGCTGTGCAAGTTCAGTAGCATGCGGCCGGCAACGGCGTCGGCGGCGTCGTACACGGCCCGCGTCACCGCGACGTCGTCCACGCCTTGCGCGATCGCCTCCTGCGCGGCGTCCCACACCGGGTTGAGCGCCTCGTCGCCCCGGCGATCCAACTCGCTGAGGATCGCGCTGAGCTGGACCGGTAGCTGCGCACCGCCCCAGAGGCCAGGGTCTGCCTGCTCAACCAGCGTCTTGACTCTGGCGGCGGCGCCGGCTCGATCCGCAAGGTCAGGCAGCGGCCGATCCGCCTGCGCTGCCCGGCTGTACTCCTGCGTCAGCTCGGCCGACCGGCGCGTGAAGGGATCCGACTCGATGAACTGCTCGATCTGCTGCTCAAAACTTCCCGCCTCGGCGATCTCGGCCAGAGCATCGATGGCCGCCCGCTCAAGTGGTGTTCCCAGCACGATCTTGCCGATGTAGCCGACCAGGGCCTCGCGGAGCTTGCTCTCCACCCGAGACAACGCGTCGGCCCGCTCCTTCGCCAGGTAATCCATCTCCGCCAGCAGCCCGGCGTCAGTCGGCGCCGCGGCACCCTCCGGCATCGGGACGCCGGTGGCTTCCTGAGCGACGAGCCGACGTTGTTCTGGGCTGAGTTCCCTCCCCCACGCGCTGGCCTCGCCAGGTACCGGCGTCGCGACCAGCGGCCACCTGGGCGGGGGCGCACCCGGCCTGCGCACAGCCGGGATGAACCGGCCGTCAGCCTGCCTGACCAGCAGGTATGACTGACCATCCGGTCCGGCGGTCCGGGGCCCGCCGACCTTACCTACCTCCGGGGCCTCGCCCAGCCCGCCCATAACGCGAAGGTCGATACCGAACGCGTCCGCCGCCACGTGCGCCACCAGATTCGCGACCTGGCTGTCCCAGCTCCTTCTAGCTTTCAGATCGGCCAGTACCTGCGCAGGCGTCTTGGAGTCGGCGAGGAGATGCTGGTACCGGTCGATGCTCCCTGTCTTGAGTTCCTCCACGATCCGCCGGCGGACCCGGTCCGTGGTCGGTGGTTTCCCGAGTACCGCGCTAAGCTTCGCTTCCGCGACGGCAATCAGTGACTCGTAGAAGCTGCGCGCTAGGTCGGCAGCGGGCGGGGGCTGGCTGACCGCGGTGTACCCCACGACATCCAGGGCAATGATCTGTGGTTGCGCCAACCGCGCCGCGAGCCGGGGATCCATCCGGGCGCTGGCTACCACCTTGCCGGCACGGACAGCACGCTCCGGGATCGCGGTTGCCTTAGCGAGATCGACTGTGCGGCCTCGCAACTCGTTTGCGAGGCTGGCATCGACAGAGGCGCTGAACGCAGCGTCCTCGTTCTCCCCCGAGGCCCGGGCATCAGTCGCGGCACGGCGGGCCCGGGCCTGCGCGGCATCCAGCTGTTCGGCGATGCTGCTGGGCAGCTCCGCCGGGGCTGCGGCATCGCGGGCATCACGGATCCTCGGAGCGAGCTCAGCCAGGCGCGTGACGTATGCGGCGGCGAGCGCTGCCTGACCTGTGGCGACAATCTGAGCATCGTTCTGCGGCGGCGCCGCCTCACCCACCGCCCGCGCGTACTCATCCACCAGGTTCTTGGACCGGTCAACGGCGGTCTGTGAGCTGACCACGTCATGGATGCCGTTCAGCCGGCCGATCCTGGCCACGATCTCGGCCCGCTTCTTGGCCGTTGGCGCGCCCTTAGTCTCCGGCCGGGAGAGCAGCCGCCGGAGATCCTTCTCTACCTCAGCCAAGGCCTCACCGGACACCGCGTCCATCAGGCCCGCCTCATGCGCCGCACGTGCCAGCTGGTCCATCTCCGCCACCAGCCTGTGGGCGTCCTGCACCTTGGCCGTTGACGCCACCTGCTCGGAGGACGTCGACGAGCCGGTGCTGAAGAAGGCCACCGGCTCGGCCGGCGCCGGCCCGGCTGGCAGCGGCGTGACGCCGAGCTTGTCGTACGCCTCAAGCAGCGAGAAGGTCTCCAGGTCGCGCGGCTCCTTTCCTCTTTCGATGAGCTTCCAGGTGCCGCCGCGCTCAACCATGGGCCGGCCGCTCGCATCGTAAGGGAGCTGGCCGGTGACCACCTCGGGGCCATCGACGATGACCCGCTGGTCGGTCGTGAGGATCGGCTTGCCGGTCGCCGCGGCGAACTGCTCGGCCACCGACGGCACACCGTCGCCCGGAACCACCGCGTCGCACAGGGTCAGGACGATCGCCTTGGCGTCTTCCAGGCTGGCCCGCACGCTGGGGAGCTCAAGTGCCTCGGCGACGGTCCACTTGACGCCGTGGATCTCGATGAACCCGGGCCCGGAGTGGCCTCCGACTGTGGCCCACAAGCCTTTGCCGTCCCTAGTCACGGCACCAGGCACGGCCGCGGCGGCCTGCGCCGCCGTCTGGCGGCTTGAGGCCGTGCCGGTGTTGAACGACACCCCAGTGGTGTTCCTGACCACCGGTCCGGCGAGGGCGGTCGGGCCGGGAGTGGCGGCATGTTCCGGGGTGGCGGGGGCCGGCGCGATCTGGGAGGCTTCGCGGGCGGCTTCTGCCGTGTGCTGCTGGATCGCCGCGTCCACTTCCGTCAGCCGAGCCTGCAGCTGCAGCTGCTCAGCCGCCGTCGAGGTGATCATGGAGGCCCTGAGCTTCCCGGTCAGCACCCGCTGTTCGGCCTGGAATTCTTGCAGTTGCTGCGCGGCGGGCACGTAGTTCGGCTCGTTAAAAAGCAGGCGCGGAAAGTCGACCGACAGCGAAGGCAACGAGGACGGCTCTTCGTCCACGTCCTCCGCGGTGGCGCGGTACCGCCCCTTACCGCCGGCCGACCCGTCAGCGTGCGCGGCCATCGCTTCCCGTGTCCGGCCAGTGTCGGTCTCGGTAGCGGCCGTGGAGTCGGCGGTGCCGCCGCTATCGGCCGTGGCGGGGCTGGGCGAGGCGGCAGGGCTGAGTAGGGCGGCGGAGCTGGGTAGGGCGGGAATTGGGATATTGAAGCCGAGTTTGTTGGCAGCCTGGGCGTAGAGGCGGGGAAGGAGGTCGAGCAGGCCTTGCCCGGCGTCCTTGAGTGCCAGTTCGGCTGCGCGGAGGGCGTCGCTGGCGGCCAGGTTGTCGCCGCCCCCGGGCTCGGCCGAGTTCTCGATGACCGTTTCCCGGTTCTGGTGGGCTTGGATGTAGTGGGCGACGGCGAGGTGAGCGTAGGGGTCATCAGAGTTGGTGAGGAAGGGGTCTTCGACGGAGAAGTCGAGGCCGGTGGTACCGGGGTCGCCGCTGCGGCCGGCCCGGTTGGCGGCTTGCTCAAGAATGTCAGGCAGGCCCTGGCCGCCGGTGCGCTGGTCCAGGCCGCCGGCTTCCTTGACCGTGAACGAGGTCTTGAAGTCAGCGCCGCGGCCGAACACATTGTTGGCGATGGTGACCATGCCGAGCTGCCCGGCGTTCTCCCTGGCTCTCTCAAGCTGAGCTTCCAGGTCGGGGCCTTGCTCAAGCATCCAGCGGCCGTCGATCACCTGGTGCGGCACGTCCAGGGCGTCCAGCCGCTTGGCGAGCTCGGCAACCTGGCTGTTGCGCGGGAAAATGCGCAGCTGGGGCTGGCCTGCCCCACCGTCCCGGATTCGCTTGATGTCGGCCGCCATCGCATCGAGCTTGGCTTCCTCGTCGTGGAAGACGCGAGGCTCGCTGGCCTTGAGCCGGGAGGCGTAGTAGCGCGGGATGACGGTGGTCGTGCCGGACACACCCTGGGCCGCGTAGGCGTTCTCCTTACCTCCGCCGGCCGCGGTGCCCGAGGCGCCCCGCACCCGCTCCCCGCGGCCGTAGCCGGGCAAGGTGAAGAAGTCCTTGTTGTTGGTGTTCTTCGGGCCGCCGCCATCATCGCGGATGGTCAGCTTGTGCAAGGCCTCCAGGTGCGGGGCGTAGGTGAACCACCGGCTTGAGTTGGCGGTGCTGGGGTCTTTGAGCGGGTACCCGGTGGTCTGGTCCATGATGACGATCTCGTCGTCGTGCACGACGTAGTCGTCGTTCAATTTCAGGCCCAGACGGGCGGCGGCGGCGTCGTTCAGCAGCCGCTCCTGGCCTGGGGCGAGGTCCTGGCTGACGAGTCCGTCGGCCTGGGCGAGCTCGGTGACCTTGGCCTTGCCTGCTTCGGTGAGGGTGGCGATGCCGCCGACCTGGCCGGGGAACCGTCCGAAGTGCTCCGCGGTCAGACCGTCCGGGCGGTCCAGGTGCTCGGTGAGGAAGTCGTTCCACTTCCGCACCTGCTCGGCAACTTCCGGCAGCGCCGCGCCGCGCTCCCCGTCACTGATGAAGTAGCCGCCTGACCGGTCGTAGGCGAAGGTCTTGTCGAACTCGTCCATCAGGACATCGAAGACGGCGGGGTCGGATTTGTCTCTCTGGCCAAACAGCAGGCCATCTGACTTCAACCAGTGGAACGCCCCGTCCTGGGCAGTGCCCACGTAGATCGTCGGCTCACCGTCGGCCGGCGGCGGAGGGTTGTTGTGGTCCATGCGGAAGACCCTGACGCCCAGCCGCCCCAGTACCGCGCTGAACTCCTTGTAGGCGGTCTCGGCCAGGTGGTCATGGGAGGTGAAGAAGTGCACCGCCCGGGCGTCGCCCTTGGCCAGGACCCCGGCCGCGCCAAGGAAACCCAGGGTCTTGCCTTCCCCGGTCTTCTGGTCGACGATCTCGCGGTTCACCAGCGCGCGGATGGCCTTGACCTGTGTCCACCGCGCAGAAAGGCCGCCGACACCCGGCCCGCCCCGGCGGGCCGACTCATACACCGCGGCGAACCTGTCATCGAGCGAGCCGCTGTCATACAGGTGCTTCAGCGCGACATCGTCCATCGTCGACAGCCGCTCGCTTTCAGGCAGCGACGGGTTGTTCCGGTCGACGATGTCGTGGAAGAACCGCGCCTCGTCGTGGGCACCGTTCGCGCCGGCCAGGAACGCCTGGACGGTCTCGGAGTCCACCGAACCGACGTCAGTCCAGAAGCCCTCACCATCGGGCACGAACGTGCGCGGCGCGGACAAGGCACCGACCTTGTTCTCACCGGCCCGCCAGGCGCCGCCGCCGTCGATGAACCGCCGGAACGGGGTGACTTCCCGGTAGGCGACCGGTACCCCGTTCTGAAGGATCGCCTCGTTCTCCCGACCGAGCGCCACATTCAGCTGGCCATCACCGGTCTTCAGCAGCACCGGATCGTCGTTCTTCTTAACCTCGAGCTCGCGGGCCGGCGACAACTGACCATCGAGACCACGCACGAAGCTGTCACCCCGGGGCGACACCACGAGTTGCACTTCGCCCGAACGGCCGAACACCGCCTTCGACCCCGCCGGCAGCTCAGCCATCCGCGGCTCCCCACCGCTACCAGGCCTGAGTTCGAGCGTTCCAGTGCCTTCCGACACATGCCAGCCGCCGCTGCCCGCCCACTGCGTTCCCGCCGCGAGCAGCTCATGCGGCCTTACCGGATCCCCCAGCACACCGGGCCCGCCGGACTCCACCCCGGGCCGAGGGTGTGACTGCCCAACAGGCTTGGTCGCCTCCGAGCCTGGCTGGGCAGCCAGCTCGCGCCCTGTCCGGCCCGGCGCGACGGGGGCGGTCCCGGCCGTAGCGGCATCCCGCTTGATGCCCGCGCCCGCGGTGTCCTGAGCGCGAGCCTGGGCTGGCGTGGCAGTTGGGTCGCCTGAGGTCTCCGACGGCCGGTCCGACTGCTGCGGCAGGGGACCCCCGGCCGTGGCCCGCGCTCCCTGGCTGGCGGCCTGGGCCGTGTCCTGGCCAGGCTGCGCCGCCTCCTGCTGGTCAGGCACCCGCTGGCCCGGCAGGACACTCCCGGCCTGCGGTACCTGCTCGGTCACCGGCGGCCCGGCAACCGAATCTCCAGCGACCCGCGGCTGCTGGCCGACCTGCACCGCCGGCTCCACGACGGCCGACTCCGCCGATCCCGACTGCACGTGCCCCGGCGCCGACACGTCGGGAGCCAGCACCTGCATCCGAGCGGCACTGGCGGGCAGCGGCTCGTCAAGCAACGAGCCCGACGTCGGCTGCTGGGTAACGGGCTGCTGGGTAACAGGCTGCTGGGTAACGGGCTGCTGCGTGACGGGCTGCACGGCCGCCTGGGGCGTGGGCTGCACCGTCGCCTGCTGACCAGTGGGCGGCAGCGGCTGCCCGGCAACCTGCTCTCCGCTGACCGGCTGCCCGGTGACCTGCTCCCCCGTGACCGGCTGCCCGGTGACCGGCTGCACCATGACCGGCTGTTGGCTATAGGGCGGCGGTGCCGACTCCGGCGCCGTGGGCTCATGTATCGCCTGCTGGCCGGCCGGCAGCGCGGCCGTCTGCTCTGGCTGGACGGTGACCGCTCCGTTCTGGGCTGGCCCAGTCTGGGCTGGTACCAAGTAGCCCGCCATCGGGACCTGGGCCGTCAGTGGTTCTGCCAACAGGGGGTGATCGGAGGGACTGCCGACGATGGGCACGAACCCGGTCCGCAGCGCGATCGCATAGGCGGTCTCGGGGCCGGCCGGGACGTCAATGGCGTTCAGCAGCGCCACCACCGGCGGCACCGCGGCCTCACCCGGCGCTGCCTCGGCACCGACGGCCGTGCCGCCCTCAGGCCCGCCACCAGGCCCGCCATCGGGCGGTGGCGGCCTGTACGTGGCGATGTCGTTCAAGACCGCGGGACTGATGCTCTCATTCAGGCCGCGGACCAATAGCTGCTCGACGGGCAGCGTCGCGACCATGGTCGCCATCTTGAAGCCGGCGGCCACGCCGCGGGCGACCATTCCGGCGACGCCCTGGGCGGCGCCGCCGGAGAAGGTGCCCCAGTTCCAGCTCAAGCCGTTGCCCAGCATCGCGTTGAACAAGGTCTCGTGGCCGGCGTTGTGCACGCCGCCGACCAGTGCCCCGGCGGTGAACTCGCCGGCCGCGTGCACCACGTCCTTGCCCACGTCGCCGAGTTCCGTCCCCAACGTCGCGCCGAGCGCGCCGTCGACCCCTTTGACCAGCGCGTTCCCGAGGAACTCGCCGAGCATGTGGTCCACCGGCATCAGCACCAGGCCCATGGCACCGCCGAGAAGGCCGACCTCGGCCTGCATCGCGGTCTCGGCCCAGTTCCAGTCTTGGTGCAGCTCGGCGTTCACCACAAGCTGCCCGATAACGTCCAGGGCCTCCTGGATGGCGACGCTCGTGACCGCCGCCATTATCAGGTGCGTCAGCAGCCGCCCGATCAGGGTGGACAGCAAGAACCGGACTATGACGAACTCGGAGGCGATCGCCGATAGCCCGATCCCCGGGAAGAAAACGGCGATAGCCAGGTCCATCGCGATCGTCACCAGCAGCGAAGCCAAGGCGATGATCGAGTCGACTTTCATTCTCAGGAACTCGTCGGCGGTGGTATCGATGTAGTTCGCCAGCCCCTGGTACTGATCGGCCAGCGAGGGCAGGTAATAGGGCGGCGCGGAGTTCAGCGACTCCATCGACTGGGCGAACCCCGCGGCAACCGCGCCATCCATGCTCATCAGCGACCGCGTGACCAACCGGGCCACCCCTGGGCTGAGCCGCGATATCACTGCCTGTTGCGCCTGCAGAAACGCATCACGGGTCGCCAGCATCTTGTCCCGGTTGGCCAACGGCGGCCTCGAGCCTGCCAGGACGAAGAAGAGCTCCGCCTCTTGCGGCGAAAACTGCGGGTCCATAACCATCGGATCGCCTCGTTCCTGGCCCGGTTACGCAGCCGACAACGCGGCCTGCGCCGCTGACAGCCTGGTCTCCGCCGGCCCCAGCTCCCGCCGGAGCTGCCGCAGCGCGTAGAACGCGCGGGAGAACACGGTGCCCTCAGGGATCCCCAGCCGTTCCGCCGCCTCCCGCGCCGTGAACCCATTCAGGTACACCTGCTCGACCACCGCCCGATGCGCCGGGCTCAGCCGCTCCAGCGCGGCCCGCACCTGCACCGCCGTCACCACGCGGTCCGCGTGGTCTTCCACCAGCGCCAGCGAGGTGTCGTACTGCGCGACCTCCGCTGGCCGCGACTGCCGCATACGGATCTTGTCCATCGCGATGTTGTGCGCGACCCGCATCAGCCAGCCCCGCACCGAGCCCTTCTCCGGGCTGAACCCGGCGCAATGACGCCAGGCGCGCAGCATCGTTTCCTGCACAACGTCCTCGGCCAGGTGACGGTCTCTGAGCAAGGTAGTGACATAACCGAGAATGAAGGTCCCGTTGTCCTTGTAGAGCTGCGTAATCACTTTCTCGGCATCACGGCCGGGAACGCTCGCCGAGGACCATTCAGAACCGTCAGCCGCCACGTCATCGGCCGGAATGCTCTGCAGGCATGTCGCGCGGGACCTGGTCATCGGAGATCTCCATCCCTCGTAGCCGGGCACTCACCCGGAAGAGCACGGTCGTGCCTGTCGTCGAGCGGCAATACGGGTTCGGCTACGAGACCGGCTTCGTCTGGGGTTCAAAAGTGCCCCTGGGCCTGCTGGAGCGGACTGGGTGAACCCGCGCATACCCGCTGTCGGGGCGTTGTCCGGCGGATTTGTCCTCGTGGCGGGTGAGATCCGCACTAGGTTCCTGAGGGCTCGTCTCGCAATGACTCGCAGGTTTCAGCCTGGGTCCGCTGCAGTGTGGCTGGCGAACGCGGTCGCTGACCAAGCGCGAGGTCATGTTCACGTCGTGCGGCAGGGCCGGTGCGCGACGAAAGCGTGAGAACCTTGCTGCTGTCCGGCGAGCCTCGGCCGGACCCGTCGTTGTGACATCGCCGATGCCAGGGCGCGGGCGTTGCGACTTTGCCGGGTAGCCCGGAACAGGGGCGCCCGTCGCGGTGGCATTGCCCGGGGCTGGCTGTCGGGCACGTGGCTTCGCGGGCCGAATATCATCTAGGCCGGCGATATTCGAAAGCTCCGCGTAATTGCAAGACGCGCCCTTGACCTAAGTTGATCTTGGATGTCAGGTGCCGCGCCGAAAGTGCGGCCTGGCGAGCCGTCCGGGCTGGTGCTTATGTTGCGAGTGAGGTGGCAGTGCCTGGCGTGACGGCTGGCGGCCGGGCTCGCCCGCATGGATGCGGGAATTGATGTTGGCGATCGGGTGTCGTTTCGCGCATTGACGTTGTCAGCGAGGCGACATCGGGTGTGCCCTCAAGGTAAATCGGCATCGTCTGCGACGTAGTTCATGACGATGAGTCGACCGATAGCTACAGCGTCAGTTCGTTGTCGATGCGCCGGGGCGCAGCACGAAGTCACAGGCTGGCTGATCGCTCACGGCTACGAGCCCGCAGGACGGTGGGAGCCCAGCGACGAAGGCGAATCCATGCGCCGGTTCAAGCTCGCGGCGTGCGAGATCCCGGTCATGAGAAAGGCTCTCCGGGGGGATCCCCCGGAGAGCCTCGGCAGCGTGATAGGAGGAACTAGCGCCGGATACGGTCACGTGCTAGATCGTCTGCGGCATCGCTGAGCGGATCGATGACGGCGTGTATGAGTTCCGCGAGGCGCTTCTGCCATCCCGGCGCAGGCTTGATCCAGTAGGAATCGCCAAGCTTCTTGAAAGCGGCTTCAGCCTCTCCGCCGGTCATGTCGAGCCGATTGCCGATTTCCTCCCAGCTTCGCCCGTTGGCGCGTGCGGCGGCGATGAGCTCGCACATTATCGTGGGCGTAACACCAGGTAGCTCGTTTGCGTAACCGATCACGCCTAGATCTCGGAGGTCAGCGACGGCCTCCGCTGGCATCGGCTCTGCCAGGTACTCACTTATTTTAGTCTGTACGTCAGGATTGCCCATCACTGTCCTCCTCTCCACTGTCCGTGATAGATGACTTCGCCGTCGCCTGACGGGTCGCTTCTATCAACGTCAACACCGATCTGTACCTGACGGTTCCCGCTACGGCCGATGTACATGCGACCGCCGTCGTGCCCGTTGTCGGGCATCTCGAATTTGCGGGAGCGGTACGCGCTGAGCAGGTCAGCCTGGCGGGGCTTGCCACGACCGAGAGCAGAGGGCAACACCCGGACAACTGCTGCCGGGCGGTCATTCTCGCCGGATACGAGCAAGCGGCGGTTCTTGCGGCCCACCAGATCCCGTCCATGTTCTGAGTGTTACACGACGACAGCAAGTGAGCCCAGCCGTCAGAGGTCCCTAGCACGATCGTTCGCCGACGCCTCAGGCCTGCCGGGACGGCAGCCCTTTGCTGGCTCAGGACTGGACGCCTAGAGCGCGCGGGGCCAAGTGCGGCCAGTTTACCCAGCGAGCCGAGACAGCATGCCGTGTGAAACGTCCATCCGTCGCGAGCTTCCGCCAGGAAGGGGATTGGCGGGCAGGCCAGCATGCTGGCAGAGACAGCCGGCCTGGCACGGGAGGTATTCCCGCTCTCAGCCGCCGTCGCCGGTCAGGGCTCCCGGCGGCTGGCCGAGGTGCGGC
The DNA here is from genome assembly GCA_963720575.1 of uncultured Actinomycetota bacterium. Taxonomy (GTDB): domain Bacteria; phylum Actinomycetota; class Actinomycetes; order Streptosporangiales; family Streptosporangiaceae; genus Chersky-822. Next base: position 4,482,773 of record CAVRGA010000001.1, on the reverse strand, counting down.
TGTTCACCCTGCGCCAGCATGTCCGGGTTGCAGCCTGGCCGCTACCGTCAAGCCTCCTAGCCGCTGCCGCCGACAAGCTCCTCACCCGCAATGGAGGGGTGCTCCGGCTGCACGCTGCAAGGCACATGCGGAACCTGCATGCCACTGGCCACCCTCTACCGGCAGGCCCACGCGCCCCCTCGAAACGTTCTGCCAGCACGGAAAGGGGGCAGAACCGCACCAATCTCGCCAGCATCACCTAAAGACCTGGCAGGAAGTCCGCCAGCACTCACGAAGGCGAATCCTCATGACCGCAGTTGCCATCGAACTGCACACCCGGCCCCCCCGAAGGCCCGACGACCGACACACTGCCTGCGCTAGCGCCCGATGCCATCGAGTTCGTGACCGACACCGATACCCTGCTCGCAGGCTGCTCATGCAGCGCGAGCAGCGACCAGCCGCACTAAAAGCTGACCAGCCGTAATGCCCATGGGCACCCGACAGCAAGCCGGGTCCCCTGGGCGTCAATGCGAGGAGCACGTGGAAAGACGCATCCCATGGGCCGATCTGCCTCAGCCCTTGAAGAACGCGATCGCGGCCCGCACCGGCCCGATCACCAGTGCCCGTACCGCGACAGCCGGGCAGAACTCGCCGCTGGCCGCGATCATCCACACCGCCGGCGGGACGTTCTTCGCCAAGGGCCTGCCATCAGCCCACCGTCGCGTCATCACCCAGTCCCGCGAGGCGGCGGTGGCTTCGCTCGTCAAGGACATCTCTCCGGCGCTGCTGTGGCACTTCGACGAAGCCGGATGGAATGTCCTGGGCTACCAGTACGCCCCGGGCCGCCACGCCGACTACACCACGGGCTCACCGGACCTTGGCCGGCTCGTCCAGCTCATGGAAGCCCTCAGCCAGGTCACAGCACCGGACGACACCGGACTGTTCAAGCGCGCCGAGGACCGCTGGAAGCCCTACCTCGATGACCCCGGAACCGCGTCAGTCCTCGCCGGCCCGGTACTGACGCACTCAGACTGGACCCCGGACAACGTGCTGATCTCCGATCATCGTGCCTGGCTCATCGACTGGGCCTGGCCAACTCTCGGCGCGGGCTGGACTGACCCGGCATGCTGGATACTCCGCCTCATGGCATCAGGCGATCACACCGCCCGCCAGGCCGAACAGCAAGCGTCCCGCCTACCCGCCTATAACAATGCCGACCCTGCCCACATCGACATCTTCGCGCGGGCAAACGTCCGGCTATGGACAGAGATCGCCCAGTTGAGCACAAGCACCTGGACTAAGAAGATGGCCCAGGCCGCCAGGTCATGGACCGCCTACCGCCTGCCGGGCTGACATAATCACCAAGATCAGTCCGTCGCTGCCACCATGCAGCCAGCCAGCCAGCCCGATCCGAACGAAGCTCGGCGAATGCCGCTCAGCCAGCCCCGAAGGGGTGCGCAGGGGCGGCCGATCTGATCCATGGCAGGCGGCGCGGATGCTGTTGCACAGGGCCGGATCTCAGCCCTGAGCATCAGGGTAAAGTCAGGGTCCCGTTCGGATGCAACCGCCGGAACCAGACAGAACGGGCCGGTTCGGAGCATCAATATTCTGTTCGATTCGTGCCGTCACTAGCCAACGGCTACCCGAACTCGCTGACCCACCTGTACCAGAGCCTTGTCAACGCCGCCAGGCTCGGCCTGCGCGGCGTGGTCGCCGAGTTCGGCATGTTCAAGGGAGGAACCACCATGTTCGTGTCGCGGGTCATCGAGCGGCTCGGCGCGGACTGGCCGGTGATCGGATTCGACACCTTCGGCGGCTTCCCGCCACGACGCTCAGCGCTCGACATGTACGACCACCCTGACTGCGTCTTCACCGACGTGGCCGCCGTACGCGCTATCTTGACGGGCGGGACATCGAGATCATCAGCGGGGACATCGCGAGCACCTGCAAGCGGCTGGAAAGGGAGGACCTGGTGCTCTCCTTCATCGACACCGACAACTACACCCCCGCCGCAGCCGCCCTGAACGTGGTGCGGGAGCGGACAGTACCGGGCGGCGCGATCGTCTTCGACCACTTCACGGGCACCAGTCGGTTCCGCTACACCCTTGGGGAGCGGATCGCCGGCCGTGCGCTGCTAGATGATCCCCGCTGGTCCCACCTGCACGGAACAGGTGCGTTCTACCGCCAGCAGGTGACTTGATGGGCCCGCCCGTGCCCCGTCCGGGGATCTACGACCTGTACTGGTACTTCGCGTCCGAGCGGCACCGCATGTTCGAAGACCGCGTCGCAGGCAAACCGGGGCCGTGGACCGATGACCTGATCTTGCGCGAGTTCAAGTTCTGCAACGTGTTCCGGGCGGCCGACCGCGTCTCGCAGTACATGATCCGCGACGTCTGCTACCACGACGAGCCGTGCACCGCCGAGGACCGGCTGTTCCAGATCACCGCGTTCCGCACCTTCAGCAAGACCGTCACCTGGACCACCGTCCGCGACATCCTCGGCCGCTACCCCGTCCTGGACGACCTCGCCGACGGGTCCTTCGGCCAGGCCCTGGACACCGCAAGGCAGCGCAACGGCGGCCTGTATACCGGGGCGTTCATCTTGTGCGCCACCGACGCCTACGGCCAGCAGGCCAAGCACCGCAACCACATCGAGCTGTTCCGCCACATGTTCCTGCACGACAAGCTCGGCGCCATGCTGCTCGACGCCAGGTCACTGCGCGAGGTGTACCAGCTCCTGCACGCCTTCCCGCTCATGGGCGACTTCATGTCCTACCAGACCGCCATCGACCTGAACTACTCCAGCCTCCTTGACTTCAGCGAGAACGACTTCACCCAGGCCGGACCCGGTGCCCTGCGCGGCATCAGGAAATGCTTCCAGAACCCAGGCGACTACACCCCGGCCGACATCGTGCTCTGGATGACCGAACGGCAGGAACACGAATTCGCCCGCCTCGGACTGCCCTTCGCAGGACTATGGGCCGGCCCCTGCACGCGATCGACTGCCAGGGCCTGTTCTGCGAGACCGACAAGTACTGCCGCCAGGCAGCCCCCGAACTCACCAGCGCCCGCAAGCGCATCAAAACCAGATACACCCCCGCCCCCGAACCCATCAGCCACCCGCGCCATCGCCGGATCTGGGCGGGCCAGGGTCATGGCCGCCGCGCTCGCCCTGTCCGTGATCGCCGCCACCGGCACGTCCATCGTCCTGCCCTCATGGCCTGCGCCCGGTACGGACTGACATCCCGGTTCTTCCAGGTCCGCCGCGAGCACGACACCACCACCCGAGGGCAGGCATGACGCGGACGACGAGGCCAGCGGCGCACCCGCCGGGGACGAGACCACGACTGCGGCCGCCCAAAGGCCGTCCTGCACGCGGTCATCGCCGCCCACGCCGCCATCTGCCCCCAGTGCTCGCCGGTCCGGCCGTCACGTCCCTCACCGTCTGCGCGGGGGCGGCGGGCCACGGGTGACCGGTGGGGAATCCCGCCGGAGGCCGGCATCCGTGCCCAGACCATCGCGGACCGGCTGGCCATCCTCGGCGGCGGCCCTTATGACGGAGAGATTGACCTGCGGTGAGCAATGCCCCGTGCGCTGCCGACCTCGAAAAGCCGGGGGAACTGCTGTCACTGGTGATCGACGCCTGTCAGGCAACGGCCTGGACGTCCGGCCGGGCGAGGACAGCATGGTGGCGATCGCCTGGCCGGGGGCGCGGTGCATGCTGGCGGTCAGCGACTGCGGCCGGGCCGAGTGGGAGTACTGCCCCCAGCCGCCGGCGGACCCCGGCCTGGCCGCTGACCTGGCGACCACGCTGCTGACCGGCCGCCCGGGGCCGTTCCCCTGCCTGGCTGGAAGCCATGAGCGCACGACGTTCAAGGCCATCGTCGGCTGGGAGAATGTAGGCGAGACGGATGAGCACGAGCCCCGAGCGTAGACCAGCAGGTCAGGCCGACACGCGGACTCTGGCACGGCACAGGTTGGCTTCGCCATCGCAGGCGGCCGGCGCACGTTACCGCAAGCTGGAGCGCGGCGATGCTCGACGCGGTGATTGACATGCTCGCCGAGAGAGGGGCTTTGATGCGCCGCCTGTATGACATCTACCTCGCTGAGCTTCGTGAGGAGGGGCTTCTGCCATGACCGGTCATCGTTCCTGGACCGCCGACCGCCGGGCGCGGCTGGCGGATCCGGAGATTGCGCAGCAACATCGGCGTCAGCCATAACGAGATAGCCGCGTTCTGGCCCGGCGTTCGGCGGGAGCCATGCTGACGTTCAAAATCAACGGCGGATCATCATGCTGACGGTGTTCACCAAGACCAGGCTGGGCTGGCGGTCCGGGAGAGCAGGACAGCGGGTGCTCACGGGGCGGGTCAGGGCAGTTCTGTCTGTCAACGGGGCACCTATCAGGAAACCGTTGACCGTCATCCGAACGACCTCGCCGAACGGCCCTGGCTCAGCCGTGAGCATGACTTCCATGTGGCGGGGGATCTGCTCCCCGGGCGGGAAGCCGTCATCGAAGAACTCTCGCATGATGCTGCTGTCCCTGCGGTGGGCTCAATTCAGGTGTCCAGGGTGGCCCGTCAGGTTAGAGGCGCGCTGTGGCGGGCACGCGGCCCAGGACGGGGATAGGCGTGAAAGCCTCGGCGCGCGAGGCGCCGATGCGTGCGCCCCAGAGCCGGGATAGAGTATCTGCCATCGGGCCGAAGTGGTCCACGATGGGCTGGGTTCCTGCGTGCGCGGCGAGTGCCGCGCACTTCTGCTCGTAGGTGCTGGTGATGTCGATGATCGCGGGCGCGCTCACGGGACCGCCGAGGGTCAGGGAGTTGTAAGTGTCGGCCGCATATACGCGCAAGGGGCGGCCGGTGGCGATGACCACCTCGGGCAGGGCGGCGAGCACGGCCTCCGCCGTCTGCCGGTGCATGGTGTGGACATCCGTGAGGAGATGTGTGATCAGCACATCAGGCCTGACCTCGGTGATCAGGTCAGCTACCGCCGCTGCGGAGACGGGGGCGGGCAGGGCGACGAACCTGGCGCCGAGGATGGCCGCGCCGGCTGCGGCCTCCGCCATCCGGGCGGCCTCGTGCTCGGTGACCGCGATGGTGACGGGTGCCTCGCGGGCGTGCAGGGCGAGTGTGCCGCCCGCCCACAGTTCCGGGTCATCGGGGTGCGCCATGACCGCGAGAAGCGATGTCGGCTGGCCCGGCGCGCTCACCACAGGGTCCCGTTCTGTTGTGCTGGGGGGACGCGCTTCCACAGGCCGAGCTTCTCGATCACCTCGGCCGGGCGGGGCAGCGGCGTGGTCACCAGGCCGGTGACGGCCCCTGCGGGCACGGGTACCTGGTCGTTCATGCGGATCATGTCCCGCCAGGTGAGCACCTGCTGCCAGGCGCTGGTGATCGCGTCGCCCTTGCGGCCAGCCAGCCGCCCGGAGGCGGGCAGGTCATCGAGGGTGAGGCCGCCGTCCAAGAGGGCGGCTGCGGTCTTGCCACCGATGCCGCGGACGCCAGGGATGTTGTCCGAGGTGTCCCCGGCCAGCGCCCGGTAGTCGGCGAACTGGGCAGGCGCGACGCCGTGCCGTTCCCGTACCTCGGCGGGGCCGGTCAGCCTGCTGCCCGCGCGCCGGGCAGTGTTCAGGACCCGCACCGAGCCGCGTCCTGGCCCGGCGTCGCGCAGGAGTTGGTAGTAGTCCTGATCCACCGAGGCGATCAGCACGTCGCGCTCGGGGCAGCTCGCGGCCAGGGTGGCGATCGCGTCATCGGCCTCGGCGTCGCTGATCTCCACCCAGGTGATGGCGAACAGGTCCAGGCCCGCCTTGACGGAGGGCAGGGCGCGGATCGGCTTCAGCGCCTCGCCGTCGGCGGGCCGGTTGGCCTTGTAGCCCGCATCGGTCTCCTTGCGCTGCGCGGAGCCGTCCTGGCCGTCGAACACGACGACGACCTCGGGCCAGCCGGGCAGTTCCTCGTTGATGCCCTTGCGCAGCAGGGCGAAGAACATGAACTCCGTCGTCAGCTCCCGCTTGTCGTGCGGATCACGGGACCAGATCTGCGCCGGGGTGCTGAAGCAGGCCCGGAACAGCAGGTTGTGCCCGTCGACAAGCAGGAGAGGAACACCGGTCATGGGTTAAAGCACCGCCTTCAGGAACGTCTGAGCCACACCAGCAGAGCGATAGTTCCGTGACCGGCAGTACGCTGCTCCACACGCCAGGTGATACCGTACCGGGTCGGCGAGGAGATCCCTGGCTGCGTCCCGCAATCCGCCTGGTCCCGCGACCGGCGGCACGAGGATGCCCGCGTCGGGGCCGATCAGGGCGGGCAGGTTCCCGGTCGCGTACGCGATCACCGGGGTGCCGGCCGACAGTGACTCCAGGGCGAGGTTGCCGAACGTCTCGCGGGCCGACGGGACGACTGTGACCGCCGCGCCCGCGAGAAACTCCGGGACCTCCGTCCAGGCCAGCGCGGGAAGCAGGACCGTTCGGCTAGCCTGGGCCAGTGCCCGGCACTCGGCGAGCAAGGCGGCCTGGCTTCCCGGTGTCGCTTCGAACCCCGCGCCTGCGAGCACTACTTCCGTCGGCCTGCCGGGCACCAGGGGCGCGGCTGCCAGCAGCCCGGTGACGCCCTTCTCCGCGCCGAGCCTGGCGACAGCCCTGACCGGGCCGTGCGTGCGCAGGTACTCTCGCTGCTCCCGCCCGGGGGACGTGCCGCCCGGATCGATCAGCAGCGGGTTGGGCACCACCTGCCAGGTCTCCACCCGGTAGCCGCGGTTGCGGGCCTCGGTGAGCACCGATTCCGACGGCACGGTCACCCGGTGGGCCGCCGCAAGCGCCGTGCGCAGGTCGGCGTCATGGCCGACGACGTGGACGGCGAGGACCCGCCGGGCCGGATGACTTACCTCGTCGGCGAGGATGCCCAGGCCCCACAGCGCGTCAACGTAGACGACGACGTCCGCGTGATGCTCGCGCAGCGCCGCCTCGATCTCGTGGGCCAGCGCGGGGCCGGCGGACCTGATGGCGTCCCGGAGGGTGGCATCGTCGCACGGGAACACGACGGGAAGCCTGGTGAGGGTGATCACACCGGGATCGGGGCCGGGCTGAGGCGCGGCGGTGATGATGACCGCCTGGTGGCCGAGATGGCGCAGCCCGGAGGCCATGGCGGCGACGGCGCGTTCCATCCCGGCGGGCTCGTCCGGCCGGTAGGACGTCAGGACGAACGCGGCAGTGGTCGGCGCTGCTGGGATCCTCATGCGACGAGTGCCTGTCCGGGATCAGGCAGGCACCGGACGGGGAGCCCGTCCGGCGGGCCGGATTCCCAGGGAAAGATGACCCACTCCCGCAGATCGTCCCAGACCGTGAGGTCCGGCCGGCACGGTGATCCCGCGTTGCGGCACAAGGTAGCCGTGACCAGGGCGGCCCCAGGTTCGGCGGTCCGCGCGAGCGCGCTGGTCACGGCGGCGAGCGTCGCCCCGGTACCGCAGATGTCGTCCACGACAAGGATCCGGCCGCGCACCGGCCCTGTGCCCGCCGCGTTGCACCAGAGCGGCCGGTCGCCTGCGCGTACATGCCGTCGGTGGGATTGTGCCTGGCCCGGACCGTGCGGACTTGGACGCCGAGTGCGGCGGCGATGTCGCGGGCGGGCTGGGTGCCGCCCCGCGCGATGGCGACCACCGCATCGACAGGGCCGCCCCTGGCCGCGGCCCCGGCGAGAACGGCTGCGGCAGTAGCCGCCTGGCTTGCGGTCATCTGCCAGGCGAAGTCGCGGTTGAAGGCGCGGCTGGTCACGCCGACCCGTCCGCAGCGGTCAGGGCCAAGTCACCGGACCGGGCCAGGGGCCTGGCCGGGCTGATCGCGAGGGCTCCCGGCGCGTTGCGCCAGACCTGCCCGTCGGCGCGGATGACGGTAAACCCGTCGGCGGCCTCCCGTGTCCGGAGCCGGACCTCTACTCCCTCCGGGACCCGCAGGGAGCAGACGAGTTCCGTGGCGTCCTGGTCGGTGCGCATCTCGCGGCTGGCCAGTTCCTTTCCTCGGCCGAGGGGGAGCATCTGGAGGAACGTCACGCCTGTCGCCCCGGTTTGCGCCGCCAGGTCAACCATGCCCTGGGCTCGGGCAGCGGTCGTGGCCATGAGCACCGACTGGATCTGGACCGGTATCCCGGCGGCCCTGCAGGCGGCGATGCCGACGATGGCCCGGCTGAACGATCCTGCGCCGCGCAGCGCGTCGTGAGCACGGGGGTCGGGGCCGTCAAGGCTGACCCGGATCGCATCCACGCGGCCAGCCAGCTCGGCGGCGCGGCGCGGCAGGAGCCAGCCGTTGGTGGTAACGCTGACGGCCAGCCCCCCGGCAGCCAGGCAGCCCGCTAGCCGGGGCAGGTCGCGCAGCAGCAGGGGCTCGCCGCCGGAGATGTCAACGCCGAGCAGGCCCGAGGCCGCCAGAACCCCGGCGGTCCCCGCCCGGCTGTCTGCGTCCCCTTCGGGAACCGTGGTGTCGTCCAGGCAGTGCGGGCAGGCGAGGTTGCACCGGACCAGCGGGGACCAGCACGCCGAGACCGGGACGCTGCGAGCCAGGCGAGCTGGGTGGACCGCGGGCCACCCACGTGCCTGCTCGTCGTCTAGCGCCTGCCGCCCTGGGGGAATTCCGGGCGGAGCGAGGCGGGTCACCCCGGTGCAGGGGTCGTAGACGATCACCTGCCCGCCGGCAGAGTCGGCCCGGAAGACGCGCCGCACTACCGGGTCACCTCGCAGTAGGCCAGGATCGCCTCGGCATCGCTGGAGAACGCGTCTGTCCGGCCGCGCGGCGGCGGTTCCTCCAGCAGCTCGCGGTACAGGGCGATAGTGGCGGGCCAGGTCGCCAGCTTGGCCTGCCAGGACCCGGCCTCGTCGGGCGGGTTGACGTGGTAGCAGACAAGCTGTTCCAGCGGGGCGACCATCAGGCCCGCGCCGATCAGCGCCGCGCCGACGTAGGTGTCGTCGCAGCCCCATCCGGTCTGGTCGAAGCGGCTGCTGAACCCGCCGACGTCAGCCAGCGCCCGGCGGGGCACGGCCACGAGCGCGGTGACGACCATCCGGGGCAGGTCCCAGTCGTGGAACGCCCGCCCGTAGCCGAGCTGCCGGAACCCGTCAGTTGCCCGCAGCGGGCTGGCCTCGATGGGATCCTCCAGGGTGATCCCTGTATACAGCAGCCGCTGCCCGGCAGGGGCGCGCCAGCGGACCCGGTGGTCGGCTTCCAAGTCCGCCGGCCACGGCGGGCGGGCGGCCCGGCCGCCGGGTGCCGACTGCCAGGCGATGTTGTGCCGGAACCCGGTCAGGATCAGGCCGTCGCAAGCACGGGCGGCGATGTCCGCCAGCCCGTGTGACGGCAGCAGCATGTCGGCGTCCGCGAAAACGACCGTGTCGCCGGAGGCGAGGAACGCCCCGACGTTCCGCGCGGCACCCGCGCCGCGCCGGGGCATCCGGACGACGACCGGCCACAGCGGATGCCGGCTGGCGGCCTCGGCGGTGCCGTCGTCGGAACCGTCGTCCACGACGATCACCTCGGGAGCCTCCGCGATCTCCTGGGCCGCAAGCGCGTCCAGGACGGCGGGCAGGCTGTAGTTCATGTTCCGCACGGGGATAACGACCGACAGGCTCCCGCCGGAGACTGACGCCGGGGTCGGCTCATGCCAGCCCAAACTGGTGCGGGACTCGAACGCGGCGACGTAGTTGTCGTAGGCATTGCTGCGGTGCAGCGCCTCGCGGAGGGTGGCGGGATGGGCGGTCACGGCCGTGGCCTCCAGGTGCTGATAACGGCGCTGGCCTTCGCCCACTCGCAGGAGGGGGCATCGACCCAGCGGACGCGGTCCGGCCCGGCGAGTGACGCGAGGTCGGCGAGGACTAGCTGGTACAGGGGCTCGGCGATGACCAGGACTTCGCGGGGAACCCCGCGCTGCCTGAATTCCTCCCGCAGGCATCGGCAGGCTGCCGGGCGGAGCAACGCGGCGCGCTGTTCGTCCATGCGCCGGTCGTAGGGCAGCAGCTGGGCATCTGCGTGCAGCAGGCCGTACTCGGCTGACAAGATCCACGTGCGTGACCGCAGCCAGCCGGTCTTATGCGCGAGGGCGCGCAGCGCCGGGAGGCAGCCGCCCTGGTACAGCTCGAGCGCGGACACCGGCACGGCGGTCTGGAGCTTACGGCGCGAGCATCCCGCGATGATCATGGGGTCCACGTCATGGCCGGTCACGGGTCTCGCACCACCCGGAAGCCGAGGCCGGGCGAGCGCAGCCCGGCCGGGGCGGCGTTGAGGAAGGTAGTCCGCGCGTAAGCGGCCTGGGAGGCGTAGGAGCCGCCCCGGATCACGTAGCCGTTGCCCATGGCCGGCGTCGCGGTCCATTCCCACACGTTGCCCGCTACGTCCAGCATCCCCTCGGGGGTGGACCCGGCCGGGAACCGGCCCGCCGGGACCGGGCCGCCGGTGCCCGCTGGAAGCAGGTTGGCCAGCGACGGGTCCCACTCGGCCTCGCCCCACGGGTAGCGGCGCCTGCCAGGGCCGGCCGCCATCCACTCCCATTCCGCTGACCTGGGGAGCCGGCCGCCGAGCGCGCAGGCGATCGCTGCCGCCTGCTCGTGGCTGATCCAGGTCACAGGCAGGTCGGGGCCGGGCTCGCCGAGGTGGCGCGGGGTGACCTGTGTTGCCGTCCACAGCAGCGGTGCGACATCGACCGGCCGGGCGTTGTCCCCGTACTGGCATCGGCCGCCGGGGACCAGCAGCCACGTCTCGCTCACAGAGCTGGCTCCTATCCTTCGAGGAGGAACAGGTCCTCTGGGTTGGCGTGGCCACGGATGCGGCTCTTGCGTGCGTTCGGCGCCAGTCCCTCCGCCGCCAGGGCGGCGGTGGCCTGGGCGAACGCATCCTCCGCTCCCGCCGGGGTGGCGGCGAGCAGGCAGTAGTTGTCCGCGAACCGCACCACCGCGAGCCCGCCGAGCCGGCCGTCGACCCGCGACAGCCGCAGGTTGATCAGCAGCGGGGCCAGGCCGGTCCCGGGGGCGATCGGCTCGGGCGCCCCCGACAGGACCGTGCGGAACAGCGCCAGGAACGTCCCGTCGGTGACATAGTCCGCCAGCCAGCCGGTCACCTCCTGGGCGGTGGCCCCGGCCGAGGCGCGGGCGACGTCGATGTCGGCCACGAACCTCCGCCCGGCCTGCATGTGGGCCATGACCTGGGACAGCGCCGTGATCCTGTTCCGGCGAGGCCGGTACCCCGAGACCCAGTCCCGGAACGCGCGCTCCTCAAGCACCGGCTCGGCCGCGTTACGCATCGCCCGGTGCACGACACGGTCCCCGGCGGTCGGGACGTAGACCGGGAACTGCTTGCCGAAGTAGTTCGTGATCAGCACCGGCCGCAGCGGGGCGGGAGTCCACGTGCCGGCGCGCAGCGCCTGGCTCAGGGCCGCGATCCGCTCCCCGGCGCCGTCCCGCCAGTCGGCCCATGTGGTCTCGTCGGTCCCCGGAGCTGAGCACCGCCGCATGCAGGCGCGGGCGGCGCGTCTCAGCTGAGCCTCCCCGTACACCAAGGGCATCAGCGAGTGCCCCTGGACGGCCCCGCGCCCCGACGCTACTGTGGTGCCAGCCTGAGCGGCAGGAACGATCCCGCTGCCCCCGCTAGACAAGGGCCTGCTACCAGACACGCGCGGCCCGGGGCGCCGGGAACGACGGCCCCGCTCAGGCCCGGCGGGGCACAGTTCGCTACCGGCCACGGGCACCGTCCCAGGTCAGGACGTGCGACCGTCCTGTCAGGTTCCACCCGCGTTCCAGCACGCTGTCGGCCAGCTCACGCATCCCTGCGAGCACCCGATCGGCGGTGGTGCCCTCGGGCATGATCCACACCGGAGCCAGGCCGAACCGCGCCGCCAAGTCGCCGACTTCGTCAAGATCGCCCGTGCTGCAGGCGACGAACTTGAAGGCCGCCTTGCCGCACGCTGCGAATGCGGCAAGTGCCGCCGGGCGGATGCGCCGCTGAAGGGGAACCCCGCTGTTAGCGAGTTTCGGGGAGACGCTGAACATGCTGACCGCCGCGCAGAGCTCCGGGGCCGGGGTGACCGTCGCGCTGGTCTCGACCTCCACCCGCAGCCCGGCCGCCGCCAGGGCGCACGCCAGACCGGTGACGTCCCGCAGTTGGGCCAGCGGCTCCCCGCCCGTGATCACCGCCAGCCCCGCTCGCGTGCCGACGGCCCACGCGCACGCCTCGTCCACTTCCACCCGCCTGCTCTCCTGGTCGCGGGAGAACCGCGACCAGTCCCAGGTCTGCGGCTCATCGCACCATGAGCAGCCCACCCCGCACCCGGACAGGCGGATGAAGGCGGCCCGCTGGCCCGCCGAGGGACCCTCGCCCTGGAACGACGCGAACATCTCCGCGACCCGCAGCACGCTCACCGGCTATCCGGCCGGTACTCGGCCCAGGTAGAACTCCGCTTCTCGCTGACCCGCACTGCGGTGACATGCCCCGCGATGACCGGGCCAAGGTGCCCGGCGCACCAGCCGAAGAAATGCGCGGCCAGGTTCTCCGAAGTCGGCTGGTCCTCCAGCACGTCGTTGAGGTGCCGGTGATCGAAGTGCTCGTCAAGGTAACGCCCGAACGACGCCAGGTCGCCGAAGTCGGTGACCCAGCCAGGGCCGGTCAGGGCGTCCGCAGCGACCTCTACCTCCACGGTGTAGCCGTGGCCATGCAGCCTCGCGCACTTGTGCCCCGCAGGGAGCCCGCCGAGCACGTGGGACGCCTCGAAGGTGAACTGCTTCCCGATCGTGTGCACGGCCGGTCACCCCGCGTAGGGTGTCGGGTCGGCGACCCCGGCGAGCTGGAATGCTTCCCGCCGCTCGGTGCAGGTGCCGCACGTGCCGCAGTGGACCGCCCCGCCCTTGTAGCACGACCAGGTGGCCGCGAACGGCACCCCGAGTCGGCTCCCCAGCCGCACGATCTCGGCCTTGTCGCAGTCCAGAAAGGGCGCGACGACCTGGAAGCCGCCTGGCAGGAATCCCTGGTTCGCCAGCATGGCCGACGCTGTGAAGGCCGTGACGAACTCGGGCCGGCAGTCCGGGTAGACGGCGTGATCGCCGGCGTGTGCGCCGAAGGCCACCGCATCGCACCCGTTCGCGATGGCCACCGCGACCGCGATGTCGAGCATCACCGCGTTCCTGTTGGGCACCACCGTGGCGCGCATCGACTCGGCGGCATAGTGCCCGTCAGGCACCGGCACGAGCGGGTCGGTCAGCGCGCTGCCGCGCAGCAGGCCGCCGACCGACCGCAGGTCCGCGACGTCATGGGGAACTCCCAGCCTGCCCGCTATCTGTCTGGCGCATTCCAGCTCCCGGGCGTGCCGCTGCCCGTAGTCAAAGGAAAGCAGCCGGGCCTTTGCCCCCATGTCCCGCAGGCGGTACGCGAGCGTGGTGCTGTCCAGGCCGCCCGAAGCCAGCACGACGACGTAAGCAGGAGGATCAGGACGGTTCATGGTCATCAGCGATCTCCTTGACTGCGACTGCGCTGTGAGTTCTCGAAGGCGAGAATCCATGCCTGTTTTGCGGGCGAGATCCTTCAATCGCGAGTGCCGAGCATCGTGAAGCCCCTCACGCCCGTCCGTAGCGTCCCGGTTTACTTGTCGGCCGGGCAACCTTGAAGTCATGACAATTCGAGGCGGTCTGCGGCTCCGCTTCACAACGAATTGTTATCAACGGGTAGCAGGCTGCGTCCTGCGGCTAGATCTCAGCTCGCAGTGGACTGATTCCGTGGCGTGCGCATCCGACTGCCACGGGAGTCTCATGGGACTCTTAATTTGCCCTGGGGCGCAGGTTCGCTTACAACAGATTGTTGCGAACCGCATATGGACAGTCACACCGAATTGAGGTTAGCGTGCCCGTTGACAGCGTGGCTGTACCCGCATCCACACTCCCTCGGCATAGGAGACCCCATGGCGCCACTGTTCCTCGGAAAAGACGACCAATCTCCACAGGGTGGCAGCCCGTCTTTATGGGATGACGGCGACAGCTACGTGATCCAGGGCTGGAAGATCGACCCGGCGGCTCTAGGAGAGCTGCTCCACACCGCCGGACAGCAGCACATCCCGGACGGCGAGACACTAATCCGCTTCCCCAAGCGCCTGATGCACATGTTCCCGGAGAAAAACGTTGGCCGGTAACGAGGCCAACCAGCTACTCAGCTCGTGCGAACGGTCAGCGGTCCACCTGGAGATGCGCGACGGCTACAGCCGCACCGATCCGATGTTCGCCGGCTGGAGGCAAGGCCAGCGTTACGATCCCCCAGCCTGGGAGGCATGGTGGCGCCCCTGGGTCGACATCGTGGTAGCGGCACGCAGCCGTGGCGTGATCATCCGCCGGGCGCGGATCGTCAGCGAACCGGTCAGCGAGTACATCCGGTGGGAGCACGAGATCACATCCGCCAACGTCAAGGCCGGTGAGGATGTCCGGTGGCTGCCCCGGCGCCGCGCCTCAGATCTCTTGCTGCCCGGTAACGACTTCTGGATGTTTGACGACCGCGTGGTGCTCTGGACCCACTTCACCGGCGAGGGCGAGATCCCGCCGGAGGGCTGGGAGGTAACCGAGGACCCGGCCCAGGTCAAGGTGTGCGCAGCGGCTTTCGAGCCGGTGTGGGACCGGGCAGTGCCGCACGGGGACTACCGGCCTGCCTGACCAGGCTCCGGTGTAAGACTGCACCATGGTCACTTCGTCCACGGTGCAGCAGGCCAGGCAGCAGATCGCCGACCGCCTGCGGGAGATCAGGCTCGACGCCGGGCTGACCAAGCGCGCGGTGGCCACGGCAGCCGGGTGGCACGAGTCGAAGTGCTCGCGGATCGAACATGCCCGCACACCGCCGTCGGACGCGGATATCCGCGCGTGGTGCAGGATCTGCGGGGCCGGTGACCAGGCCGCCGACCTGATCGCCGCATCGCGGGCGGCCGACTCAACGTGGACTCAGTGGCGACGCCTGGAACGCCCCGGCCTGCGCCGCGTACAGGAGTCCGTGATCCCGCTGTGGGAAAGCACCCGCGAGTTCCGCATCTACTCCCCGTTCCTGGTCCCCGGCCCGGTGCAGACGGCAGCCTACATCCGGGCTCTGCTCAAGGCGGTTCGTGATCGTCGCCCAAACCTTGTCGATGACATCGAGCAGGCCGTCGAGGTCCGCGTCGCCACCCAGCATGTGACCCGTGAAGGCGATCACCAGTTCACGATCGTGCTGGAAGAGAACGTGCTGCGGCACCAGATCGGCGGCCCCGCCGTGCTCCGCGAGCAACTCGAGTACCTGCGATCAGCGATGTCGCTGCCGTCGGTGAAGCTGGGCATCATCCCGTTCAGTGCCGACAGGTCCGCGCTGCATCCAGTGGAGATGTTCTTCATGCACGACAATGCGCAGGTGAACATCGAGCTGGTGTCCGGATGGCTCAGAGTCACGCAGCCGGGCGAGGTCGAGATGTACGCCGAGGCGTTCGCCCGGCTCGCGGAGACGGCGGTGTACGACAGCGCGGCACGGACCCTGGTCAACGAGGCCATCAGCGCCCTCGGCTGAAACTGGCGTGCAAGTCCGTGCACGTTCGCTTCCGTGATCGTCCGCCCGGTCATACCGTCGGATCGCGAGCAGCACCGCAGGCATCGCGGCGGCGGACGCGGACGGCCAGCGCGAGCGATGCCTTCCTCTCCCGTGGTCGGCGAGGCGGCGGGTGCCGCGCAGGCCATTAAGGCAAACGGCTGGGAGGTGAGGCAATGCCAACGGCTCTGGCTTGCCCGGCGTGCCGTACGGGCATGCTGGCCCGGCGGGGTGACCCGTTGTGCCCGACCTGCGTCAAAGCCGCGCGGGAGATGACAGCCCGGCCCCTGTGGGTGTTTGATTCGCTGCTGCTGCGCGCAGTATTGGCCCAGGTGAACCTGGCGGCGGTCCCGGCGATTGTGCGGGCGGCGTGCGGCCTTTCGCAGCGAGACCTTGCCGCAATTGTCGGCTGGAATCCGGCGACGCTCAGCTACTACGAGCGCGGACAGCGGGACGGCATGTTCGACATCCGTACTACGCTGCAATTCGCCGACGCGGTCGGCATGCCCCGCGGGGTGCTGCTGCCACTATTGTTCGCCGACGTTGCCGTCGGCCCGATGGCCTGCACCGAGTACGAGATGAGCGTGAAATTCAGCCGAGGCGGCCCCGGCAGCCTAGTAGCTGCCGCCTCACCGCGCGTGAACGTCCCGAAGATAGCCCACAGCTCCCACGTCAGGTACTGGCGGGCGTGCACGGACGTGCTGTACAGCCGGGACCGCGCCGTCGGCGGGACAGCCCTTCTCCTGTCAGCGCTTCAGCAGTGGCAACGTGTCGCGCCAGCGGTCCAGGGCGCCAACACAGGCGAACCAGACCCGCAGCTCCTCGCGGCGGCCGGAGAGCTCGCACTATGCACAGGCCGGATCGCGCTGGACGCAGAGCGCCCAGCGCTAGCGCAGCCCCTGTATGAGAAGGCACGCGACCTGGCCGTCAGCGCTGGGGACGTGATTCTGGCCGTGCACGCGCTGACCAGCCAGTCGATGCTGCATGCGGAAATGGCCCGGACCGGCCCTAGCCGCGAGTCGGCCCGGCTGGCACTCGGGCTGGCCTACCAGGCCGCCGACGAAGGCCGGTACATTCCGATGCCGCCGCTGCACGCCCTTATCGCGCTCCGGCACGCTAGGGCAGCCTCACTGCTGGGTGACAAGGCCGCGTTCCAGGCCGCAATCGGCCAGGCAAGGCGCGAGCTGAACCGCGGCCCCGGGGACGGTGACCCGCCGCAGTGGCTTCGGTTCGTCAGCGAAGCCGAGATCACCGAGACCGAGGCGACGGGGTACCTCGACATCGGCGATGCCGCCCGCAGCACCGTGCTGTACCGGCAGGTCCTCGCCTCCGATCTGACCCCTCGCAACCGGGCCAGCTGCGGCGCGGGCCTAGCCGACGCGCTCCTGATGCAGGGCGCCCGCCAGGAAGCGGTCGCCACGGCGATAGACGTCCTGCTCGCTCTTGAAACCGAGGTCACGTCGAGCCGGTGCCTGAACCGGCTCCGCGTCGTCCGCAAGGCAGCAGGCAGTACCGCCGGGGGACAAAAGTTCCGCGAGCGGTTCGACGCAGCCCAACGAGCCCTGGCCGTCACATGCAGCCTGCCCCGCGACGATGCGCCCCTTGTGAACGACGAGCCGCTGGGCACCGGAGACCGGACGCTGTCGGACACCCAGCACTGGGTTGCCTGCCGACATCCCAGCGACCGGACCAGAACCGTGAACCCGACTTAACCGCTATCCCCCGATGAGAAGGACGGATGGGCGCACTGCAAGAGGCGCAGACGCCGGAGATTGATATGTCTCGCCCGCACCCGGCCGGTCGAGGAGTTCCTCCATGCCGCCAACACTCAAGGAACTCCCCGTCGACCGGCCTGGGCACGCCGCGCGCCGCTGACCGCCGGCCTGGTCCGGGCACAGCTCAGCGCGGCCGGCTTTACGGTCCGGGCCACGGAGGCAGTCACGCACGACGGCACGCTAGAGGGAAAACGCGCGTGGCTGTCGATTCCCGCGTTCGCCCGCCCGCCTGGCCCTTTCACCTACGGGCAGCGCATGGAAATCCTGGAGCGGGCCTACGCCCGAGCCGACGCTTCCCGGCCGGGCGGACCCGTTCACCAGGTCGCCTTCAGGTGCCCGGCGAAGCCCCTGATCCGCGGTCTGTCGCCGGGGAAGGCCCCTTCCCAGTCAGATCCGAGCGGCGTCCACGCAGCGGGCTGGCGGCTCTCTCCGGCAGGGACGAGAGAGCCGTCCAGGACTGCCGCGTACGACAGCCCGAGCGTGGGCGTCCAGTCCTCCCGGTAGGCGCGCACGGTCACGGCGGCGGGGGTCTCCAGCATGCGCGCGTCGAGCCCGGTCTCCTCCCGGAACTCCCGCCGGGCTGCCTCCCGCGGAGTCTCCCCGGCCTCGACCCTCCCGCCCGGCGGGACCCAGCCCCGCCAGCGGTGCCGCACCAGCAGGACATGGGTGAATGACTCGTCGAACGCCCATACCTCGGCCGCGACCGGCTCCATCGGCCCCTTCAGCGCGATCTCCAGCCAGGCCAGGGCCTCGTCGTACTCGGTCATCGCCGCACGGGCAGCGTCGCGTCGTGCGGGCTGGTGCTCTGCATCGCCCAGGAGCCGTCTGAGGCGAGCAGCCAGAACTCGTCGGGCCGGGTGCCGGTGCTGTACCCGAGGGACTGCGCGAGGACGTGCAGCGCAGCGAAGAACGCGAAGGCCGGGTTGTCGAGGACTTGCCCGCTGATCGGCGTGGGGCGCGCTGTGCCCTGGGTGCGCCTGGACTGCTGGAGCAGGGCGAGGGGGGCTGGGGGTGGATGGCGCGGATGGGCATGAAGCCGCCGTAGTCCGGGAGGAACCTGCCGCTCGCGCGGGCCTTTCTCGGCGGTCAGGCACGCGAGCGCGCCGCCTCCGAGCGGCCGGTACAGTTCGCGAGGATGCGTCCGCCTTCGCGCGTCTGGCCGATCCAGGCGGCCGGGATCACGTGGACGCCTACTGTCGCGATCACGCGGTCGTAGGGCGCGCCGGGCGGATAGCCGGCCGAGCCGTCCCGTGCCGCCAGGCGCGGCGTGTAACCGAGTGCCGCCAGCCGTTCTCGCGCGGCGTCGACTAGCGCCGGATCGATGTCCACGCTCGTCACGCAGGCGGAGCCGAGCCGGTGGCAGAGCAGCGCCGCGTTGTAGCCGGTGCCCGTGCCGATCTCCAGCACGCTCATTCCCAAGCTGATGTCCAGTGCCTCAAGCATCGGGGCCTGGCCATCAGGCTGGGCATGTGGAGGAGCTGACGGGAATGCCGTCGTGGCCCGTACTGCGCGCCCGCGGGCCTGGACCTGAAGCTGGCCGAGCAGCGCTGGTCGTCCTACAGCGACCACGCGGCCTTGTTCGCCGGCGGCCACCTCTCGCACACGGACTGGTCACCGGGCAACGTCCTCATATCCGGCGACGCCCGCCTGATCGACTGGGCCTGGCCGACCCGGGGCGCCGCCTGGATCGACCCGGCCTGCTGGGCCGTCTGGCTCATCGCCGGCGGCCACCACCCCGCCCTGGCCGAGGACCACGCAGCCAGGGTGCCCGCCTTCGCCCACGCCCCCGCCAATGCGGTCACCGCCTTCGCGGCTGCGCAGGCAGCGATGTGGAAAGACATCGCCGACCACGCACCGCACCCACGGCTGGCGGCAGCAGCGGCCGCCTGGCACAGCTACCGGACACGCACGAAAGAGTCATAAACATGTTCCAGTTCCACGACACAACCCGCCTCGCCCCGACCGGCACCGATGATCCAGTGGCCATCGATAACGACATGGCCCCGCTCATACAGCAGCTATGGGCAAAAGGCATCACGACAATGGCGTGCTGCCAAGACAACGGAGAAGCCGTCGAAGCAGAACGCGGAGAAAACCGCAACACAGAGCCGACCGGCCACCACGGATTCATTGAATACCACCGGGGATTGGCATGGCTCAAAATGCCCGTGCACGACGCCCTCACCCTGGTGGCCATCCTCGCCAGGAACGAGACATTCGCCTCCCGCATTAAGATCCGCTGGCAGCGCGGATCATGGCGCATCCACATACCCGTCATCCACGAAGACAGCGAATTCCGCCCCGCGCCCTACGCCCAGATCTACTTCCCCAAAGAACAGATCACCGAGCTGACCGCAGCCCTCGCAGCCTGACCTGAACACCCGGCCAGCCCGGCGCCAGCCGCAGGCCCGCGTCGCGCAAGCACGCCGACATCACCGCTGACTAGGGAGCGTTCTCGTGACCGGCTGGAAAGACCGGGCGGCAGTCATGGCCGCCAGCATGCTGCACCCCCAGTCGCGGTGGTGGCAGCCGGTCATCTCAGTTCCCCGGCACCAACTCGTCCCGCGCTGGTACGACCAGCAAGACGACGGAGACGGCCTGTGGGAGATAACCGCGATTTCACCCACGAATTCGGGGGTGGATCCGGGCATTCACCTAGTTGCTGACGGGGGTGGATTCCGCATTTCACCTCGTCGCGGTTCGTCCGCCAGCCGCGGGGACGCCGGGCCGGACCGGGTTTATTCATGATCTGGCTGAGTTGCGCTCCACCACGAGTCAAGGAATTTGCTAGGGGTTAACGTGGAACGGCTTGACGAGGCCTTCGTTGGTATCGTTGGCATTGTCGAACGACTGGGCGGTCGTCACGAGATTCTGGCCCGCGCCGGTCACCATGCCGTGTACTCCCGTGAGCAGCTCGTGCCCCTGCTGCTTCCCGAGAAGAATATTCGGGATTGCCTTATGGCCGTATACGTCGTCCCCGAATGCCTCTTTCGGGTCAGGCAGGTTGTTATCTAGGTCCCGCATGACGCTCTTTACATCGTCGCCCAGGTCCAGGTACCCCGTGGCGCTGTCGAGGATTTGGGGGGTGCTAACGGCGGTATAAGGGGTGGTCATGAGGTCCCTCCTCGTTGTTCAGCCGCCCGGCGCAGGTCGCCAGCCGGCCCGTGAGCCAGAATGTCGTTTGCCCTGCGTACCGCGTCATCAAAGACGCGGTTGAAGTCGCTCTTGCCTGCGAACAGGTCATCCAGGCCCGCACCGGCCGGAATGAATGAGCGGTAGGCGTCCAGCACTTGTTCCCG
The DNA here is from genome assembly GCA_963720575.1 of uncultured Actinomycetota bacterium. GTDB lineage: Bacteria > Actinomycetota > Actinomycetes > Streptosporangiales > Streptosporangiaceae > Chersky-822. The sequence continues at coordinate 4,462,168 of CAVRGA010000001.1, read as the reverse complement.
CGACTGGGCGCGCGCCTGCCTGATGGTCTCCACGAGCGCGGCTCCTAGTTCAGCAGGCGCCATCCGGCGGAACTTCGTCGTGTTGAAGGCGATGGACGAAATCTCGCCACTGCCGTCAAGGGTGACGGTTATCGCTCCGTCCTTGGACCTGAACGTGGTCTTGGTCTCTCTTAGCTTGGAGCTGACGCTCTGCAGCCGCTCTTGCTGACGCCGTAGCTCGGCGACGGCGTCCGTGAAGGAGAAGTTAGTGTCCGCGGTCATCGTTTCCTCCAGTGCGACATGGTTTCCGTAGTGCGCTTGGGACCGGCCGCCTCGGCGCCGATCCCGACGATCGGGCCGGTACCGGCGAATTCCGGCTCGTCATCGGCCTCGTCGACGACACTGACACCGGCACCAGGCAGCCACGAACGGTCGTAGTCCGGGTCGTCATCGGCCTCGTCGTCAATGGCATCGACGCCGGGACTGAGCAGCGTGGGCCCGGTCCCCCAGTAGTCCTCGTCCTCAGGCAGGTACGCCAGCCGTTCCCGTTCCTGGCCCTGGCCCATCCCGCCCTGGCCGGCGGGCGGCAGCATCATCGGCCCGTTCGCGCCTGCCTGGACTCCAGGGCCGCCCAGCATCGCGCCGCCGGCGACCGCGCCTGGGCTGCCGTCGGCGAGCACCATGCTGCTTGCGGCTGGTGGCCCGCCGGGCGAGCCGGGCAGGCCCGGCAGGCCGCCGCCGTCCGTGCTGGTCGGCGTGAGCTGTGTGTTGACCGCGCTCGACGTGATGCTGGGTGGCTTGACCTCGACCGCGGGCACAGCCGCTTGAGAAAGCACCGCACCGTGGGGGCCGCCACCAAGCGAGAACCCGGCCGCCGGGGCTATATGCGCGTGAGCACCTGTTCGGCTAGCGAGATGAGCGTCGTGCGCGGCCGGGGCGGAGACTCGGTCCCTGCCCTTGGGTCTGCGCCCGACGGTACCGGTGAAGCCCTTCGACTTCTCCGGTCTCGGGCCGGCCGGCCCGGCGGGCTCACCATCGCGAGCCGGCGTCGCGCCGATCGCGCCTGCCAGGACGCCCGCGGTACTCGGGAAGTCCAGGCCGGCGCTGACGCCAGGCGCGCCTGGCCCGGCGTTCTGGCCCGCCGCTGGCGGCGCCCCGAGAGTCAGCCCGATCACGCCCGGCACCGCACCGCCGGGACCGCCGACGGCGCCGCCCGGCACGGCGAATGGCTGAACGACCGGGGCCGGGCTGCCGGGGGCACCAGGCGTCATGGTCCCTGGTGGCAGGCCCCCACCACCGGCAGCCACCAGGACAGGGTTAGCCGCGTTGCCGCCAGTAGGTCCGCCGCCACTAGGCCCGCCGCCAGCAGACCCGCCGGCAGCCGGCCCGCCCTGGCCCGGCACTCCGGGGCCCGCCATGAGTTCCGGCCTGTTCTGAGGTCCGCCGCCAGGGACTGCGGGCCCGCCAGCGCCCGGTGGTCCACCGGCGGCGCCGGGCGGCCCGCCGGCCGGCGTTTGGGTGATCGGCGGCGGCGCGGGTCCGACCACTGGCTTGACGACCTGCGTCGTGGTCGTGTACTGGCCTACCAGCGTGCTCAACGCCGACCGGCCAAGTAGGTCGAGTCCGTTGAACTCAAAGGAGTTGCCGGTGAGCAGGCCCAGCCACATGTTCTTGGCCTGCTGCTCAACCGCGCCCCAGGCCCCGGGAGTGGTGAGGTCGCCGAACGACGTGTTCTGCGGGTCGGGGATCGTGAACCCGCCACTGCCATCAATCGTCGCGACCGCGGTCAGCACCTGCACTATGGCACCGAGCGGCGAGTGCTCGGCAAGCTGGCTCCACGCACCGTAGGCCGAGTTGATATCGCTCAGGAACGTCCTCGCGGCGTCCCCGGCCGCGCGCACGGCATCGCTGTAGGACGGATTGGACAGCTGGTCGTAGATGCTCAGCGTGGCCCCGTGCAGGTCGCTGAGCAGCTCGGCTATGACGGTCGCCGTGTTTCCGCGGAACGGCGTGTTATCGCCCGTCGCGTTGTGGTGCATCAGGTCCAGGTTCGCGGACACGTTGTAGATCCCGGTCGTGACGCCGGCCAGGGCAGCCTGGGCGGCCTGGAAGGTCTGCGGGACCAGCGGCAGGCCGCCCGCCGCGCCGGACAGTGCCTGGGCAGGAGCGTTGACGAACCGGTCCCAGGCACCGCCGCCGGCGTAGAGCGCGGGGTTGAGGTAGACCTGGAGTGACGTCCCACCTGACTTCGGCTTGGTGTTCCAGCTAGCGGTCCAGATCAGGTGGGCGCCGGGGACCTGCTGGCCGCCCTGGGCGATCGTGAGCCAGGGCTGCCCGCTGACCTCTGATCGGTCGGAAATTCCGATGTTCAGCACCGTCGCGAGCACCGCTTCCCACGGCCAGGTGGCATAGTCCGCGTTGCTGTCCGCCTGCTCCGGCGCGCTGGTGCCGCCCGTGCCCGATACAGCCAGCGCTGGGTCCAGCGACAGCGTGTCGGTCGGCTGATAATGGTTCATCATCCCGTTCTCTCGTTGCTTGGGCCGGAGACGGCTAGGCCGCGGGGCAGCGGGGTGTTCATAATTAGCGCGCCCTGATCCGCGAGGGATCACGCGCGGGCTGCGGGGCGGGCTCGTCGAACTCGTCGAAGCCGTCGAAGTCTTCGTCGTCGTCCAGGAAGTCCCGGCCGAGCACTGCCGGCCCGAGCTGCGGGTCGGTGCCCCAGACATCCTCGTCCTCGGCCAGCCAGGTGCTCCTCTCGCGCTCCTGCTGCTGCTGCTGGCCGGCCCCGCCCATTCCGCCCGCCCCGGCCATCGGCGGGAAGAACGGCACGGCGGAGCTGCCATTCGCGCTGGCTGTGTCGGCCGCGGACGACGGAACGAACCGCCCGGAGGAGACAGGAGCGCCGCCAGGGGCGCCGCCACCCAGCCCAGGGGTGCCGGTCAGGCCAGCCCCGGCACCTCCATGCGCCGGCAGGCCAACGCCCGCGCCGCCGCCCGGAAGGCCCGCGCCGCCGCCCGGCAAGCCCCCGCCCCCGAGGCCGGCCGAGACGCCGCCGCCCCCGCCACCGGGCACGCCCAGCGTGGCGGTCAGCCCGTGATTCCCGAGCGGACCCAGGACCGAGCCAAGCCCGGCGGCCGGGTTGCCCACGACCGATGACAGCATGCCGGGCAGCGGCTCGGCGGGAACGCCCGCCTGGGCGAGAGCTTGGTGAATCTGGGTGCCGATGTTCTTGCTATCGGCGAGCGCCGACATCAGCTCGTTGTGGAGCGGGCCCTGCGCGGGTGCCTGGCCGAGAGCCTTGCGCAGGTCGGCTTGCAGCGCAGTGTTGGAGCTGAGCGCGTGGTTCAGGGCCGGAGTGTTCGTCGTGGCGCCGCCCGCCAGGGCCTGGTCAAGGGCCGACTTGACGTGGCCGCTCTGACCGAGAGCGCTGGTCAGCGCGTCGTGCAGCGGGCCGTGACTGGGTACCTGGGCGCTGAGCAGCGCCTTGTTCAGCGCACTATTCAGGGCGGTGTCGCTGTGCAGCGCCTGGTTGATCGGGGCGGTGCCCGGGATGCTGCCGTTCGCCAGGGTCTGGTTCAGCGACCCCTGCGTCTTGTTGCTGTCGTTCAGCGCGGATTGCAGGGCGTTGTGCAGTGGCCCCTTCGCCGGTGCGAGGGCCAGGGCTTGCCGCAGGGCCGCTTGTGTCTGACCGTTGCTGGCCAGCGCGTTCTGCAGGGCGGTAGCGGCGGGCATGGTGCCGCCGAGCGCCGCCTGGAGCGCGGCTCCCGCCTTTCCGTTGTTGGCCAGCGCCGTCTCAAGGGCGTTATGCACCGGTCCGGTCGCCGGAGCGAGAGACAGCGCCTTCTGCAGCGCGGCCTGGGTGTCAGCGTTGTTACCCAAAGCTGTCTGCAGCGCGCCCAGCTGCGGCGAATTCACCCCGCCGGGAAGGCCGGCGCCGGGGATGCCACCTGGCCCACCTGGCGCGCCCAGACCCGCCAGCACGCCGCCGGGGACATTCGCGCCACCGGGCAGGTTCAGCGCCCCCGCACCACCAGGATTAGCGAGCGCGGACATCGGGTTACCCGCGCCACCGGGCAAGTTCAGCGCCCCCGCACCACCAGGATTAGCGAGCGCGGACATCGGGTTACCCGCGCCACCGGGCAAGTTCAGCGCCCCCGCGCCACCGGGATTGGCGAGCGCGGACATCGGGTTACCCGCGCCACCGGGCAAGTTCAGCGCCCCCGCGCCACCGGGATCGGGCAGAGCGCCCGCGCCACCGGGGTCGGGCAAGGCACCCGCGCCACCGGGATCGGGCAGAGCGCCCGCGCCACCGGGGTCGGGCAAGGCACCCGCGCCACCGGGATCGGGCAGAGCGCCCGCGCCACCGGGGTCGAGGTTGGGGTTCGCGCCGGCCGCGGTGCCGACCGTGATCTGCTCGAGCGTCGGCGGAGTGAGCGGCTGAGCATTGCTCGCGGTGTTCATGTAAGAGTTCACCAGAGCGTTAATCGCTGACTGCGCCACCGGATCCAGTGCGCTGGTAATCGACGCCAGCCACAGGGCTTTCGCGGCCGTCTCGACAGCCTGCCAGGCCTGCGCGGTTCTCAGGTCGCCGAAGGAGGAATTAAAGCTAGTGGGGTTGGTCAGTTGATATTGCCCGCCGCCCGCCGACGCGATGACGCCGCCATCCATAAGGGCCTGGTAAATGGCGCCGAGCGGGTTGTGGTCCACCATGTTCCACCAGTTGACGATGCCGCCCCAGAGACTCATGAGAAAAGTCTTTGACTGGTTGCCGGCATCGGTGATCAGTTGCGAGTAATTGTGCTGAACGCCTATCTGCTGGTAGGCCGAGTCCGCCACCTTGTAGAGGTTGTTCATGAGCTGGGCGAAGGCCGCGCCGGCCTGCCCCTTGAACGCTGACTCGTCACCAGCTACCGCGTCCGACAGGTTCTTGAAGGTACTGTCCGTCGTGTTATAGAAGTTCGTGACTCCATAGACCGCGTCGGCGGCGGTCGCGAAACTTCGCGGGTCAAACCCCTGGAAACCAGTGTAGTCAGTATTCACGACCGCGTTGTAAATGGCCGTCTTGGGCACGTAGATATAGTTGTCCAGGGTGCCGCCCGGCTGCAGCAGGTTCGGGTTGAGGTACACGAACGTGTCTTTATTGTTGCCCCAGCTCGCGGCGTAGATCCGGTACATACCGGTGCCGCCGGGAGAGTTGTAGTTAATGGCCGTCCATTGCGCTTGAGCGACGTCGTTCCGGTCAGGCAGTTGCAGGCCGAGCACGCCGACCAGTGTCTGCTCCCACTTCCAGCCCTGGTAGTCGTTCCCTGTGCTGGGGACGGTTACCGGCTTGCTCGCCGCAGGAGAATTACCCGCGTCGTCGGGTGCTTTAGTGGGGTTATTGAAAGTGCCGGGAGTCGGGTCGAAGATGTCGTGCGGTTGCACAAGGCCTTTGTTGGCTGGGGGCTGATTTTGCGTTGCAGGCATTCCTGGCATGCCCTTTCTCCTCCGTCTCGGCAACCGACAACGTCGGCCTGCTGGGACTATTTTCCGTTGCCGCCCGGCGCAGAGGTCCCGCCCGGCGCAGAGTTCCCACTCGGCGCAGGGGCCCGTTACTGCTCGGAGGGCTGTTGATGTCATTGATGGTGCTCTGGAAGTCAGAGATGAGCTGATCGACGGTTTCGGTGTTGAGGCTCTCGGCATTGCTGAAAGAGTTCACCGTGGTCGTGATCTCATTGATCATGTCGGTCAGCACCTTCTGCAGCCAGGTCAGCTGATCGTGGATGCTGCCGCCCATTGCCTGCAGCGCGGTATTCAGCGCGGCGCCGGCGTTGAAGCTGGTCGCGCCCGGCAGGACTTTCAAGTTCTGGTCGACTGGGCTGACCCACCCGTCGGGCGAGTTCCCGATACCTTTGAGCTGGTTCTGGACATCGGTAAGGACCGTCTGCAGCTGGCCCTTGAGCCCGTTCAAGTAAGTCGCATCGATCTGGGTGACGGCACCAGTAGCCATTGTTAACTCCGTAAATAAAGGCGATCCGCCGGCCGCGATGCCCGCGGCCGGCGACCGCGCTCGTCATGGTCTAGATCTGGGACCACTGCAGGGCGAGGTTGTTGTCCGTCGTCCCGTAGTTGATCTTCATCTCGTCCAGGGTCGGCGCGTACTGGCCGAGGATGCTCTGCATATCCGTCAGGTCAGAGTTCCACTTGGTCTGGATCTGCCGGTACGTGTCCTGCGAGCTGCCCTGCCAGCTGCTCAGCATCGGCTGGATGGCGGTGTTGATCTCGTCGAGTATCTGCCCCACGGCCTTGTCGCTGGCACTGAGAACGTCTTCGACATTGGCGACGGCACCATAGTTGACGTAGATGTCACCTGGGTTCATGCTCATGGCGTTTCCTTTTCTCGCGTGTTTTCCTGAGAGCGGACTGATCGGCTACGACCCCGGCGCCGCGTACCCGAGCGCCTGGGCGATTTCCTCGTTCGCCGTGTTGGTGGAGGCCGTCTGCTGCGTCGTCGACAGCAACTGGTCGTGCATCGCCTGAAGCAGCGCCTTGATGTTGTTGAAGTCGTCGACCCATCGGGTGATGGCCGTGCCGAACATCTGACCGGCCGTGGAGACCATCGCCTGGCCCTTCAGCGTGTCTCCCGCTGAGAAAACCTCGTTGTAGATCTGGTTCATCGCGTTGACGCCGTCTTGGAAGACATTCGCCGAGTTGGTGATGTCCTGCACCTGTTGCGAGGTCAGTGGGGCTGCCATTGCTGGTTCCTTTCGGATTGGTATTGCTTTCAGATTCACCTTTATTGGTCGTGGTAGGCGCTCGCCGATCACCCCCCCGGTGCCGGCTGGGTCAGGGCCGGCAGGCTCAGCGCCGGGCCCGTCGGCAGCAGGCCGAGGAGCGCCGCAGGCAGCCGTGCTGCCTTGGCCGCGCGATAGCCAAGCGCGGCGGCGGCGGTAGCCGACGGCACGGGGTACTTGACCCCGGCGTCGGTCACCAGGAACAGAGACTTGCCTCCGACTCCGGGAGCCGCCTGCGGGCGGACCAGAGCGCCGCCGCCCGGCGCCACGCTGATGAGGTTGGCTGTCGTGGACCTGACCGTCACGGCGGTCTGGCCGACCGCGGGCGGCGCCCCGGCCGGGGGCTGCGCGGCGACGAGGGCAGGCACTGTCCCGCCGGATGCCGGGTAGTCCATGCACGGCGATTTCGCGCCGTAAGCGAAGGCGGGAGGCGGCGAGTGCGGTGCGGGCGACCCGTCAGGCAGCGCCAGGCGGACCGCATGGGCGGTGGCGATCGCGGCCGCGCTGACCTGCACTGGGGCCACGGGCGCGCCTCGGTAGGCGCCGATGGTGGCTGGGTCACCGAGTAGCATCGCCGCCTGGGTGGGGCTGATCGGAGTGATCCCGTCGGCTGCCGCCAGGTAGAACTGGCTGGCGCTGCCGACGTTCTGGGCGTCAAGCACCTGCCCGATCCTGGTGCTCCGGCCGCCGAGTACCGGACCAGGACCGCCGCGCCCGGCTACCGCGATCGGGCGCAGGTCAGGAGCGGCTGGCACGGCGTTGAGCCACGCGGCGCTTGACTTGATCACCGGGGCCCTGGCCAGGCCAAGCGCACCCGCGATCCAGGGCGCGTCCAGCTTCATCCGGTAACCGCCGTAGAGCAGGTACCGGCCGCCGTCCGGAGTCTGCGCGACGCCCGCGGCGGCTGGCATCGCCACCGGCACCGGCACGGGCATCCCGATCGTCAGCGACACGATCGGCCGCCCGCCGCTTTGCTGCGCGCAGACGAGCCACGATCCGGTGTTGACCGTGCTCGCGGGCGGGAGCGCGTCGGGCGCGCCGACGATCCCAAGTGGCTGCCCTTGCGGCACGCCAGCCAGCGACTCGGCCGAGACCGATTTGATGGCCGGGTTGCCGCTCAGCAGCAGCATGACCGATGACCAGTTGAGCACCGGGTGCAGCTCGTGATCGGCGAAGATGTACCGGCTCCCTGTCTCCTTGACCATGACCAGCTCGCCCGCCGTGAGCACGGCGGCGCTGCCGCTGGGAGAGATGAGCCCCCAGATGAGGGACCCCGCCACGGCGAGGGCCGAAAGCATCAGCCCGCCGAACGTGCCCAGGGTGGTGCGCCGCGTCGGGCTCTCCGGCGCATCTGGCTCTCCGTGTACGAGGGCCGAGGTCAGGCGGCCCATGACGTAGGCGTGCGCCTGGACCTGATCACGCCGGGATTTCACGGCTGTGCCTCCTGAAAGTGAGCCTGGCTCATCCGTGCGCCGACCTGACGTAGGAGTAGACGTTCAGCAGCCAGAGCGTGAGCGGGAGCAGCGCCGCGGCCGCGAGCGTCTGCAGAAGGTCGCCGGCCCGGCCCCAGTACGGGAGCAGCTTGTGACCGGGCAACGACCGCCCGGCGGCGAACAGCACGGCGGCCGCCACCACCACGACCACCAGGAATGCCGGCCAGAGGCGGTCGTCGGCCCGCAACCCGCCCGCCGCTAGCAGCACGGCCGCGCCACCCGCGGCCGGGATGACCGCGGCGAGCCTGTGCCGGGCGGCTACGACCGCCCGCGAGTGCAGCAGCAGCAGGACGATCGCGTCGGCCGCGACCGCTTCCGCCCGCACGCTGGCCGAGGTCCCGAGTACTGCCAGGCCCGCGCCGACAACCACGCCCAGGCCTGTGTACAGCCCGGTCATGTACCGGTCGGCCCATCGGGTGCGCTCGAGAACATGCTGGCCAGGTATGGGATCGAGATCGGTCTGGAGCTCGTCGGCGCTGGTGGGCGTCGGGTCAAGGCGCATCTTCGCCAGCCGGAAGGACGCGGCCGGCACGAAGCTGCCCACCGGCATGGCCAGCGCGACAATCGCCGCGGCCACCGCCGCCGGACCGAGCCTCGCGAAAGTGGCGATCGCGCCGCCCGCGGCTATCAGCAGCCCGGCCGTAGCGGTGCCGGCCAGCGCCGGGTGGCGCCCGCCGATCGCCATCGCCACGGCCGCCGACACTCCCGCTATCGCGACACCGCCGGCGAGCAGGGCGGCCCGGATCGCGACCCAAGTCACAACCGAAAGACCATGGTAGGAAAAATTCAGCAGGGGAAGCTCCGCGCCGCCCAGGCCGGCGTAGCCGATGGCGGCTGCCCCGAGCACGGTCGCGGCCGGCCTGTCCGCGAAGGCGCGGGACGCCGCCGCGGTCAGCCCGAGCAAGATGGCGGTCATCGCCGCGGCCAGCAGGGCGGACGTGGTGCCCAGGTGGCCGATGAGCAGCGCGAGCCCGACCGCCAGTGACCCGCCGAGCAGCCCGGCCAGCAGGCGCCGGGACATCTCGGGCCGCCAGCGGTCGGGGCGGCCGGAGATCCCGACCGCTATGCCGTCGATGAGATCGTCAAAGTCCATCGGCGGCAGCTGCTCAGAGCGCGGCCGCAGGTGCACCATGTCACCGTCACGCAGCCCGAGTGCGGCGACGCTCAGCTCTTCCCGCAGCGGCGCGTCGCCGAGCCGCTGGAGCACCCAGCCCTCGTGGTCAAGGCCGGTGTCGGCGAGGCTCTCGCCAAGATGCCCGAGCAGGGCAGGCAGCAGGTCGATGAGCGGCACGTGCACCGGCACGGCCAGCTCGACGCTCCTGGACGGACCGCAGACGGTGAGGCGGCACAGGTCGTCAACCACGCCGTGCGGGGCGGCGGGCTCAGTGGCGACCTGCCCGTTCTCGCTGGCGGCAGGCCCATCGGTGGCCACGGCGTGGCCGTTGGCGGCAGCGATGCTCTCGCCGGAGTAGCCGTCATGACCACTGCGAGCTGGTCCTGAGTTCTCATTCACGGCCCACATACGGACGAGATGGCGGGTGCGCTTCAGTGTTTGTTTTTTGCGGAGGCCGCTCGAAGGCGCCGCCTTCCCTCGTCGCGAAGACCCACGCTCCTCAGTCCAGGCAGCGCCGCGGCCTGCCCCGGCGCGTGATCTGTGTTTCCGGGCGGACGTGCGCTGTGCTCCGGAACGGCGCCGCCGAGGCAGGGGTGAGCATCGTGGCCCTCCCTGTTGCTGTCAGCGGCCCGTTTTGACAGCAACGTGGCCCTTCCCGTTGCTGTCAGGACAACATCAGGAAGGGCCACCTTGCTGTAAAAACCAGTGACCAACAGCAACAGGGAGGGCCACGATGCTGTCAGAGGCGGCCGTGACCAGCAACCCGCGCCGCCGGGCCGCCGCGGCGCCGGGGCGGAGCGTGCTCTTGCCTGACCCTGATCTGATCACGGGTCAACCGGCAGCCTCTGGATCGCGGTCAGGTTGGCGTGATCAGGAAAACCGGCGCCCTGCCGCGTGATCGCGGAAGGCTGCCGGCACCGCGAGCCCGCCGGGCCCTGCCAAGGCGCCGCACGACGACCGGAACCCGGCAGCTAGCACAAGCCAACCCTGCGACACACCGAGAACACGCCTTACTTTGGGACGTTTACGCCTCCGGGCCTTCGGCCCTTTGGCGAGGCCGGATAGCCGGGTTTCTGATTTCGGCTGACGGTTCTCCTATCCCGCGGGCGTATACGTGGCGTCGCGGCGCCCCCGACCAGGCGGGCTCGCGAGACAGGAGGACCCGCGAGATGAGCACCACCTTGTTCCGTCGGCCAGCCCGCCGGCTGCCCCCGGAGATGCCGTCGGGCGAGTTGTCGCTGCAAGAGCCGCCGGTGATGCCCGAGGAACCGACCGGCAACCTGTCGCTGCTGCTCACCTTCCTGCCGATGGCGCTGGGGTCGTCCATGATGATCCTGCTGTTCGTGAGACCGGGCGCCGGCGGGGCGACGACGTGGATCGCCGGCGGCCTGATGATGGTCACGACGATGTCCATGATGGTCGGCCAGATGGGCCGGACGACGAGCAGCCGCAAGCGGCGCACCAAGGGCGAGCGCCGCGACTACCTGCGGTACCTGACGCAGACCCGGCGCAAGGTGCGCGAGCAGACCGCCGAGCAGCGGCGCTCGCTGTCCTGGCTGCACCCTGACCCTGGGTCTCTCTGGTCGGTCGCGCTCAGCGCGCGCCTGTGGGAACGGCGTCCCGCGCACCGCGACTTCGCCGAGGTCAGGATCGGCACCGGGCCTCAGCTCTTCGCGGTCAAGATCAACCCCATCCAGACCAAGCCCGTCGAGGACCTCGAGCCACTGTGCGCCAGGGCGCTGCGGCGGTTCGTCCACGCCCACGCCACGGTGCCCGACCAGCCCGTCGCCGTGTTCATGCGGGGATTCGCGCAGATCGTGCTGGCCGGGGACGCGGACGCTGCCCGCGGCGCGGCCCGCGCGATGGTAGCCCAGCTCTTCACGTTCCACGCGCCGGACGACGTCCGCATCGCCGCGTGCTGCGGGGAAGAGACCGCCGCGGCCTGGGAGTGGATCAAGTGGCTGCCGCATTCCCAGCACGCCTCCGAGGGGGACGCGGCCGGCCCCCTCCGAACGCTGCGCCCGGCGCTCACCGAGGTGGCCGCCATGTTCGGCCAGGAGTTCGCCGACCGCCCCCGGCACGAGCCGGGCGCGGCGCCCAACCGCGACGAGCCCTACGTAGTCGTCATCGCCGACGGCGGCGATGCCGGGGAGGACACGCGGTTCACCGGGGCCGGTTACCGCAACGCCGTCCTGATCGACATCGGCCAGACCTTCGGCTGGCGGCACTCGAAGCGGACGCTGCAACTGGACATCACGCCCGACGGTCTGGAGATGGTGCAGGCGAGCCGGTCGGGCAAGGAAGTACGCACTTCCCTGGGTCGCCCTGACAACCTGAGCGCGGCCCATGCCCGGGTCTGCGCGCGGATCATATCGCCGTTCCGGCTGGGCACCACGATGGAGATCTCCGAACCACTCGCCACCGACTTCGACCTGACCAAGCTGCTGGGAATCAAGGACCCGGCCAGCTTCGACCCGCGCCCGCTTTGGGCCTCGCGGTCGGCAGCCGACCGGCTGCGGGTGCCGATCGGCATCGACGAGGACGGCCACACGGTGGAGCTGGACATCAAGGAATCGGCCCTGGATGGCATGGGCCCGCACGGGATGCTCATCGGCGCCACCGGCTCGGGTAAGAGCGAGCTGCTGCGCACCCTGGTGCTGGCGATGGCCACCACGCACTCCTCCGAGACACTCAACTTCGTCCTGGTCGACTTCAAGGGCGGCGCCACCTTCCTGGGGCTTGACCGCCTGCCGCACACCTCCGCCGTGATCACCAACCTGGCCGATGAGGTGCAGCTCGTCGCGAGGATGCAGGAGTCCCTGCAGGGTGAGCTGGTCCGCCGCCAGGAGCTGCTGCGCCGGGCCGGCAATTACAGCTCGGCGCTCGACTACGAGAAAGCCAGGGCCGGCGGTGCGATGCTTGACCCGCTCCCGACGCTGTTCGTCGTGGTCGACGAGTTCAGCGAGCTGCTGTCGGCGCACCGGGAGTTCATCGACCTGTTCGTCATGATCGGGCGCCTTGGCCGGTCACTCGCCGTCCACCTGCTGCTCGCCTCCCAAAGACTCGATGATGGCCGTATCCACCAGCTTGAGTCACATCTGTCGTACCGAATCGGGCTGCGAACTTTTTCCTCCATGGAATCTCGCGCCGTTATCGGCGTCCCCGATGCCTACGAGCTCCCGCCCCGCCCGGGATCTGGCTATATGCGGACCGACGTGTCCACGCTGACCAGGTTCAAGGCGGCCTATGTGTCCGGCCCCTATCACGCGGCCGCGACGAGGCGCCAGCGCCAGGAGGCCGTCAGGCAACTGGTCGTCCCGTACGCCGCGGACTACCTGACGCCGCGCGAGCCAGTGAGCGCCGAACCTGAGGAACCGGCCGTGCCGGAGGGCGCGCAGAACGCCGAGGGCGGCCAGAGCCTGCTCGAGGTGATGGTCGACCGCCTCACCGGCAAGAGCCCGGCCGCCCATCAGGTCTGGCTGCCGCCGCTGACCGCGTCGCCGACGCTCGATGAGCTGCTGCCCGCGCTTGAGCCAGCGCCCGGGCTGGGCCTGGCACCGGTGAACTGGGCCGGCCGCGGCGGCCTGGTGGTGCCGGTTGGCGTGGTCGACCGGCCATTCGAGCAGGTACGCGACCTGCACATGGTGGACCTGTCCGGGGTCGGCGGCCACGTCGGCATCGTGGGCCGTCAGCAAGGCGGCAAGAGCACGCTGCTGCGTACCGTGCTGACGGGCCTCGCCCTGACCCACACCCCGCGGCAGGTCCAGTTCTACTGCATTGACCTTGGCGGCGGCACGCTCGCCTCGCTTACCGGGCTTCCGCACCTCGGCGGCGTCGCGACCCGCCTGGAGACCGACCTGGTCAGCCGCACCATCGCCGAGGTGACGGCGCTGGTGACCGAGCGGGAGAAGAGGTTCGCCGCCCACGGGATCGCCAACATGACGGCGTACCGCCAGCTCCGGGCAGCGGGCCAGTTCAGCGACGACACCCACGGCGACGTCTTCCTGGTCATCGACGGCTGGAGCACCTTCAAGCATGACTTCGAGCCGCTGGAGAACGGGCTGCGCACGTTCCTGCCCCGGATGCTCAACTACGGCATCCATCTGATCCTCTGCACGAACCGCTGGTCGGAGCTGCACAGCTCGGTCCGCGACCAGATAGGGACGCGCCTGGAACTGCGCCTGGGCGACTCGCTGGACTCCATCATCGATATCCGGGCGGCCAAGAACGTGCCTGAGCTTCCCGGCCACGGGCTCACGGCCGCCAAGCTGCAGTTCGTCGGTGCGCTGCCGCGAATCGACGGGGACAGCGCTGCAGCCAGCCTGGAGTCCGGCGTGACCACCCTGGTGAACGCGGTGGCCGACCACTGGGACGGTCCGGCGGCGCCCAGGGTGCGGCTACTGCCCGACCGGCTGCCCGTCGATCAGCTTCCGCCGCCGGAGGGCAAGCTCAAGGTGGCGCTGGGCTGGAGCGAGACCGCGCTGGCCCCGGTGTGGCATGACTTCTCCTCCACCGCCCACCTGACGATCCTGGGCGACACCGAAAGCGGCAAGACCAATCTGCTGCGGGTCGTCGCCGGCGCGATCACCCAGCGCTATACGCCGGAGGAAGCCAAGATCGTCCTGGTCGACCTGCGCCGCGAGCTCTACGACGTGGTGCCGCAGGAGTTCAGGCGCGGCTATGCGGTGTCCTCAGCGGCGGCCAGCCAGATCGTGACCGAGGTGGCAGCCGACCTGCGCGAGCGAGTCCCCGGGCCGGACATAACGCCCGAGCAGTTGCGCCGCCGTGACTGGTGGAGCGGGCCGGAGTTCTTCCTGCTGGTCGACGACTACGACCTGGTGGCGTCCGCGGCCAGCGGCCCGCTCCAGTCGCTGGTCGAGTTCGTACCGCAGGCGGCCGACATCGGCCTGCACATCGTGGTCGCCCGGGCCGCGTCGGGTTCCGCGCGCACCTCGATGGACCCGGCGCTGCGCCGGCTGCAGGAGTCCAACACCCCCGACGTCGCGCTGTCCTGCCCGCCGACCGAGGGAGTGCTGCTCGGCAACGTCCGGCCCCGCCAGTTCCCGCCCGGCCGCGCCATGCTGCTGACCCGCCGCGGGCACAAGGTCCTGCAGACCGCGTTCGCCGGGGAAAGCGGCTCGCGCGTGCCAGCGTCATGATGGGCGGGCCGGACCGGCCTCGGCGGCCGGCCGCAGGCCGGCAGCCGAAGGCCGCAGGTCAGCGTGCCTCAGTGAGATCCGGTCACGTCGGGCGCGGGCCCATCTCACTGAGGTGCGCGGGTCATATCACTGAGGCAGCGGCAGGAAACCTCACTGTGGTCACCGATAGTCCCCGGGGCGGGTGCCAGCCGAGGATAACTAGTACCGGAAGGTGCTCGGACCTCCCGGGAAACTCGGGAGGACACGTCATGAACGCAACCGCCATATGCCAGCCAGGCCCCGCCGAGCCCGCCCTCGCGCTGGCACGGTCCGGCGCCGCCCAGCCGGCGGCCGCGGCGGCACGGAGCACCGCCGCGGCGGACGCGATGAGCACGCTGTGGCGGCTGCACGGCGGCGCGCTGCTCCGGTTCGCGCTCAAGCTGACGCTCGGCGATCGCCAGCGGGCCGAGGACATCGTGCAGGAGGCCCTGCTCCGCGCCTGGCGCCACCCCGAGGTCGTAGACGGCCGCGAGCACCAGGTCCGCCCCTGGCTGTTCACGGTCACGCGGCACGTGGCGATTGACATGTGGCGGTCCCGGTCGCGGCACGAGGAAGTCATCGAAGACGAGCCGACCGACCGGCCCGACCCGGCCCAGCAGATCGAGCAGACCGTCACCGCCCTGGACGTGCGCGCGGCGATCGCCAAGCTCACGCCCAAGCACCGGCAGGTCGTCGTCGAGATGTTCTACTACGGCCGGCAAGTGGACGAGATCGCGGAGTCCCTCGGCATCCCGGCCGGCACCGTCAAGTCGCGCGCCTACTACGCCCTGCGCCACCTCAAGCGCGTCATGGCCGCTCCCTACGCCGACGCCACCGCTGACCTGTGCACGGCCGGTGGCGGCGCTACGAACTCCGCGCTGACGTCATCCGACTTCTGATAGAGCCGGCTTCCCGGCGGAGCGTTCTCGTAGTACGGAGCATTGCCGTCGTATAGGCCGGTCAACGCTCCGGGATACGACAAGTCTCCGCGTTCCCGGCGGTCAGCGCTCCGGGATACGACAAGTCTCCGGCTTCACCGCTGGTGTCAAATGAACCGCACGCAGCCGCAGTCCAGGTAGCGCGATCGCCAACGCGGCTTTCAGCAGCCAAGCTAACACTTACCTCACCCGATCGCCGCGCAAGCGGTTCATGTTCCACACCTTGCTCACCGAGCTCGGGGCAGCCGAGTCCCGCGCGCGATTCGATCTGAAGTCGGTCCGCTACGACGAGTACGCGACCTGGGTAAATCTGCAGATGTGCGCCTTGAAGATCCTGCGGGCGTACCAGTGCGGCCGCCCGGAGCTCGCCACGGCGGCCGACCGGGACTTCCTGATGACGCGGCTGGCCAGCGGCAGCACGCGGCGCATCTTTGAAGCCGACGTCTTCGCTCATCTGGTGGCGCTGCTCGCCGCGCGCCGGGTACAGCCCGGCACCCCGCTGGTGTCCGCGGGGATCGAGTATCTGCTGCGCGCCCAGAACCCCGACGGCGGCCTGCCGTTCATCGCGGGCTGGGAGCCGTTCGTCACCGCGGTATGCGCGCTGGGCCTGGCCGCGGGCGAGGCCGACCCGGCACTGATCGAGCAGATGGCAGCGTTCGTGGCCGCGCACCAGGGGCGGGACGGCGGCTGGCCCTTCGCCCCGGGCGTACGCCAAAGCGATGCCGATTGCAGCCCCTACTGCCTCCAGTTGCTGCGCCTCGCGGCGCCGCGGCGGTTCGCCGGGCAGATCAGCGCGGCCGAGCAGTACCTGGCCGCCCTGGTGAACGAGGACGGGGGATTCGGTACGTACCGGCGAGGCGACCCATCCGAGGTCGGAGTCACCGGCTGCGCGGCGCTCGCCCTGGCGCCGGCCCGCGACCAGTTCGCGGCGACGCTGGAAGGCGCGGTGGCGTTCCTGCTGCGACGGCAGCGCCCGGACGGGACCTTCGAACGCGGCTGGAGCCTGAGCGAAGCCAACGCGATGTTCCGGGCCATGCTGGCTCTGCGGCACTGCGCGAGGGAAACCCCCGGAATTACGAAGGCGGCAATCCGGCAGGCCTTGGAGTCCTGCGCCCGCTACCTGATCAGCGCTCAGAACTCCGACGGCGGCTGGGGGCAGTGCGCGGGTGATCCCAGCGATGTGCTCAGCACCTCGTATTCCATCCTCGCGCTTGACGCCTGCGGTACCGCCAGCCCGGTGCCCAGGGCGCACGAGTACCTCATCGGGCAGCAGCAAAGCGACGGAGGGTACGTGTCGATCCCCGACTCGGCCGGGCCGCGGCCGATCCCGCACGACGTTCCCGTGCTGGCCGACGCGTTCGCGCTCCTGGCCCTCGGCCGCCCGTTCGGTGAACTCATCGGCCAGATGTAGCGGGCCACCGATGACCCAGGATCCCGTGCTGCTGCCCTATCGCCGTGAGATGCCCAGGCCCTTCGACCCCGCCGAAGAACGTGCCGCCGGAGTCCGATTCACCCCCCTCCGATGAGCACCCCAGCCAGGTGAGCGCTGGTCACCAGCTCGCCGGCAGGCAGCAGCGCCTGCGCCTCGCCGGTCATGGCAACCAGGTCCCGCACCTCCGCCGCGCTCACCCCAGCGCCCGCGGGCCGGCCGTGCACCTGCCGCGTTATGCCGGCCGGAGGTCGCGGGCTGCCCTGAATGGATTCTGGCTGGCTCAAGGCAATATTTCGGCGCGGCTCGGGCCGAGCCGCAGGGCGGCCGCGGAATGCCACCGGATGAGCCGGCGGGGTGGCCGGGCGTCGATCGCCGTCAGCACGAGCCGGACCATCGCCGGGTCCGCGGGCAGTACCGCCAGCTGCCTGGCCTGCCCGTCAACGAGGACCACCCGGCCCTCGTCGTGAACCACGCTGACCGCGTGGTCATGGTCCTGGCCCCGCGCCCGTACCAGCACGATCCCCCGCGCACCCGGCCCGGCCGCCCGCACCGCATCCGCCACGTCCCCGTGCCCCTGCATCGCGGACAGCGGCCGCCCCGCATGCCGCTCAACATCGGTCACCTCCAGCGGCCCGGCCGGAGGCGCCTGGAACTCCTCCCCCTCAGCCAGCGCCAGGGCCACCGTGATCGCCGTCAGCACGGAGTTCGTCGCGAACTCACCACCACGTTCCCTGCAGCGGATTCACCCCGCCCAGCAAACCCTCGTACCGCTCCGCCACCTCCCGGTGCTCCTTCGCGACCCGCCCCCCGGCGCCCGCATGGACCACGTCATCACCCAGCACACCCGGCTCCAGCACCCGGGCGGCGGCCGAGGCAGGCCCGGACCCGGCAGCCCGCCTGGAGCCCGGCTCCGACAGCAGCCGCTCGATCTCGTCCTGCAGCGCCCCGCCGAACAAGCTGTTCCTGAACCGGCCGGCCGCGGGCAGAGCCTTGAGCCGGGCCACTGGCGCGGCGACCTCCCGTGCCGACAGTGGCGCCCGCGCCGAGTCCCTCATAAGCACGGCGATGTTGCCCACGTCCCCGAGGAAGAACGCCGCCTTACAGCAGCGTGTTGTAGGCATGGGCGCCAAAGCCGAGCTGGTCAACGTAGCTAAGGAAGTGCGTCAGCAAGTGCAGGTTCTCATGGAGCAGAACTTGGAAAATGGACCAGAGCTGCCGCTGGTTCTCCACGGAGTCGTGCGCGCGGAAGACCTGCACCCAGACGTCCTGGGTGAGCGGCAGCGCGCGGCCGGGCCAGTTCCGGTAAATGTCCAGCACACCGGGCCGGTCGGCGATCAGCGCCGGGCCGGTGACCAGATGGCCGAACACCTCGTCGGTGAGCTTCTTGGCCAGTTGCGCGATGGTCCCGATGTGCTCCATCGAGTACAAGTTGCCCGGATCCCGGTCCACTGGCCCCCGCCCGTCCGCGTGAAGTCGGAAAAGCTGTTCGATATCGTGCCGGTACGCTTGGGAGCAGTCGGGCCGTCAGTTCCTCGTTCTGCCCAGAGCGCGGCTCGGCGAGCGGTGGCGGATGCTCGTCGGCGTCATTCCCCGGAGGATCAAGCGCACGGCGCAGTCGCTCCGCCCACTCCTCAGGCGGGCGCACCATGAGCTGCCGCAGCCGGGTTGCGTCGGGGATCTCCTGAGCGATGGCCCGGTTGCAGCCAGCTCACGGGACAAGTGCGGCAGGTCGGGATGCTCGGCGATGGCCGTCTCGATCCGCTCGAGCTCCTTCCCGCCGAGTTCTGCGGTCAGCGTCAGGACGGCCAGCGATGGGTCAAGCAGCCCGGGCGTGAACTTCCTAGCGGGCTTGCCCCGTGCCGTGACCTGATCGAGACCTACTACCTGGGCCGGTCGGTGGCCGAGGTCGCCCAGCTGCTGAACATCCCGGAAGGCACAGTCCAATCGCGGACCTACTATGGCCTGCGCCAGCTCAAGCTGCTGCTGTCGGCGGCATCCGGTGAGCAGGCCGCGTAAACCTGGAAAGGAGTACCGCTAGCAGCCGCCGGTCAGCCACACCAGGCGACTCAACTGCGCCGTGCTCACCGGCCGGGCGGGCGCAGCCGGGGATCCCGCAGCGTCCACCCCTCACGTTCGGCCGCTGCCCTCGCCTCCTGCGCGATCGTCCAGGTGTCGCCGGTCATGTCCATTGCCGCCATGTCCACCCACGTCATCCCGAGGCTGCCGAGAATCCTCTTGAGGTTCTCCGCGGTTAGGTAATTGATGGTGAGCCTCGGCGCGATGGTGTGCGCGGCCAGGTACCAGAGAACCAGGCTGGTGACCCTCGGCACGGACGTCCTCTTCCTTATCGCGTCGAATATGACCTCCTCCGCGTTCTCTCGCACTCCCGGAAGGAGGACGTCCCCGAAGGCCCGGCCGTCCGCGGTGAAGAAGCATGGGTAATTCATATCCGCGATCACGCCGATGCCGCTGGGCACAACCATGTAAGTACCGGCCACGTCGACGGCGACCGCATTCCCCGGCAAACCCGCGAACTTGGCCAGCACGGCTTGCGCCCAGGCCTCGGCCAGGTGCGCACGGGTGACAGGCTCGCCCGCAGGCGCCAGCGCCCTCGCCTGGCCGGCCAGGCTGACCAGCTCCCGCAGATCCTCGCCGGTCACGACGGAATCTGCCGGCCAATCACGCAGCCGGCGGAACTGCGCCTCCAGTTCCCAGACCGTCACCTCCCCCTGCCCGGACCCCGGCCTGCGCACCGTATCGGCCAGCAACCGCAGGTTATCCAGCTGCTCCGGGCCGGCCTTGTGATCGCCGAACACACCGGTTGCCAGGGTCCCCACGCCGACGTCCTCCCCGTGAGCCAGCTCACGGCGACTACTCGGCGCGGGCGCCTGCTGCGAAAGGAGGCCGGTCATCTCCCGCCGTGAGGGACCAGGCGTTCTGACCGGGGGCGCTCGCAGAATCCACCCTGCCTGGGTGGCGGCCGCAGCGGCCATCCGGGCGACCGTCCGGGCATCCCCCGTCATATCGACGTTCGACCACGCCATACCAAGCTCGGCGAGCTCCTCCGCGAATCGCTCATTCTCTACGTTGTTGAGGGTGAACCTGCGGGCGGCAGTATGCGCGGCCAG
This sequence comes from uncultured Actinomycetota bacterium, assembly GCA_963720575.1. GTDB lineage: Bacteria > Actinomycetota > Actinomycetes > Streptosporangiales > Streptosporangiaceae > Chersky-822. The sequence continues at coordinate 4,442,134 of CAVRGA010000001.1, read as the reverse complement.
GTACCACAAGGCCAGCTTGGCGACCCTGGGCACATCGGAATCGTTCCTGATCCCCCACAGCGAGGCCTCGTCGCTCCCGTCACGAATGCCGACCAGCGTGATCGAGCCGAGAGGCTCGCCGTCCCGGCTGAACAGCTGCGGGCTGTCCATGCCAACCAGCACGCCGATCCCGCTGGGCACGGTCAGGTAGATACCGTCCGCGTTGACCGCGACCGCCTCCGCAGGCAAGTTCGCGAACGCACCGCCCTGCTCGCCTGGCACGCCCTCGGACGCAGCGGGGTCGGGAGTGGGGGGCCTGGGAGTGACCGGTGGGCCGTCGCGATGAGCCAGCGAGTCACCCGGCCGCGGCGGGACTCGCAGGGTCCATCCGGCGCGGGTGGCGGCCGCGGCGGCGTACCGGGCCACCCTCCAGGTGACGCCAGTCATTTCCTGGCTTTCTGACCAGGTCATGCCGATGCTGGCGAGCCTCCCGCTGGCGGCCTGACTCTCCACATCGGCGACAGTGAACCTGTGCGCTTGCGAATGCGCGGTCAGGTACCACAAAACCGCGTCGTACAAATCGACGTTGCCGGCTATCCCGCCCAGTAGCAGCTCATCGGCGTGCTCACGGACCGACTCCAGCCTGAGCCGACCCAGCGGCAGGCCGTCCGGGCTGAACAGCCGTGGACCGTCCATGCCGTCGATCACGCCGATGCCGCTTGGCACGGTCAGGTAGGTCCCGTCGGCGTGCACGGCGACGGCGTTCTGGGACAGGTTCGCGAACGCCGCTTCATTCCCGGCGACCTCGGCTGGCTCCTCTGGCGTCTCCGGCCGGGGAACCCGCAGGACCCATCCTTCCGCCACCGCCGAGGCCGCGGCGTTCCGCGCGACCACCAGGGCGTCGCCGCTCATGTCCAGTCCGCTGGGGTGCGCCGACCTCATCCCGAGCCGGCCGAGGATGCGCGGCAGCCGCTGGCTCACGATGTCGTACACGGCGAAGCTCCGCGAGCCGCTGTGCGCGGCCAGGTACCACAGCACCAAGCTGGAGACTCTCGGCAGCTCGGCGTGCTTGCCTATTCCCCGAATCGAAACCTCGTCCGCGTTGCTCGCGATGTTTGACATCAGGATGTAGCCGAGTTCTTCGCCGTTGGCGGCGAAGAACTCCGGGTGCCCCATGCGCTCGACCGCGCCGATCCCGCCCGGCACCGTCAGGTAGACACCAGCCGCGTTGACGGCGATGGCGTTGGCGGGCAGGTTCGCGAACGCCGCGGCCTGCGCGGCGCGCTGCCGGGGGACGTCGGCCAGGTGCGCGCGGGTCACCGGCTCGCCGGCGGGCAGCAGCGCCCTGGCCTCGCCGGTCATGACGACCAGGTCCCGCACCTCCTGCGGGGTCACCTTGGCGTCCGCGGACCGGCCGTGCAACTGCAGGAACAGCGCGGCTAGCTCGGCGGCCATCACCGGCCGCTCCGCGGCCTCCGCTCCCCGCACCACATCGGCCAGCAGCCGCAGGTCACCCAGGTCCGCCAGGCTGGGCCCGTGATCGCCGAACACCCCGGCCGCCAGCTCAAGCAGCATGAAGGTCTGCCGCCTGGTCGCCGAGCTAGTCTCCATGCCGCTGCGCGGATGCAGCCCCACCAGGCGCCCCAGTTCGTCGAACCATGCCACATCGGCGCGGCGGCCTGGAGCCAGCTGACCAGCCAGCGCCATCACCAGGGTGACCTGATCATCGGTGAAACCGTGGCGGCCGCCGAGTACGGTGATCGCCCGGCTCCGCAGCTCCAGCGCCTCGTTCCCGGCCTGGCTCGGCGCCGTGAGCAACTGGCGCCGCAGGTAGGCAGCGCTATCGGTGGCAGGGCCGGAGCTGGCCGCCGCGGCCGAGGCCGGCGCCAGGGCCGCCCGCGCAGGCTGGCTGGCGGCTGGCTGGCGCACGCGGCTTGGTCCCGTGCCGCCCGGCACCGCGCCGGCCTGCGTGGCAGCATCCGAGGCGGTCCGCCTGAGCGAATCGTGCCCGGCCGTGATCACCTGGCCCTCGCCCGCGTCATCGACCGCCGTCAGCACCAGCCTCACCATCGCCGGGTCCGCGGGCAGCACCGCCAGCCGGCCGGCCTGCCCGTCCAGGAAAACTACCTGGCCCTCATCGTGAACCACGCTGATCGCGTGATCATGCTCCTGACCCCGCACCCGCACCAGCACGATCCCCCGCGCACCCGGCCCCGCGGCGCGCACCGCAGCCGCCACATCCCCGTACCCGTCCATCGCGGCCAGCGACCGCCCCGCATACCGCTCGACATCGGCCACCTCAAGCAGCCCGGCCGCGCCCGCCTGGAACCCTGCCCCCTCAGCCAGCGCCAGGTCCACCGCGATCGTCGTCAGCACGCAGTTCGTCGCGAACTCACCACCACTGTCCCGCAGCGGGTTCACCCAGCCGAGCAACCGCGCGTACCTCCCCGCCACCTTCGAGTGCACCCCGGCAACCCGCCCGTTGGGCCCCGCGTACACCACGTCATCACCCAGCACCCGCGGCTCCAGCACCGCCGCCAGCCCGTCGACCGCCTCCTGCTGAGCCGCCGCCGGGGAGTTCCAGCGAATGCCCCGTGACCGCGAAGCCGGCGCCGGGCCAGGCGCGGAGGCGGTGGCCGACGGCTGGTGCGACGGAAGGGAAACGTCCGTGAGCCGGCCTAGGGAGGGAGCCATCAGCCACTTGACCTCACGGCCGGGGGGCCGGGTGCCGGGGGCGCGCTGCTGGTCAGCACGGAGCGGCGGGACCCGCGACGGTAGCTCGTCAGCTAGTGCGGTGTTCCGCAGCACCGCAGCCAAGTCGGTCATGAGGAAGCGCTCCGGCTGCACCTCCGGGTCCGGCGAGAACAGCACCCAGCCCGCGCGTGCGAGCAGCGGCCTGCCGTCGGCGCCGGCGGCCGCATGCCGCACCTCCACCGCGCCCGTCACGGTGGTGAATACGTCTCCCGACGCCGCCAGCACCGGATGCCCGGTCAGCCTGGCCAGCTCAGCAGCTACCGCCGCCGCCCGCGGCCGCGGCGCACCTAGCCCGCACGCCACCATCACCAGCAACTGACCCGGCTTGAGTCCCAGGTGCGGCACCACCCGGTCAGTGAACTGCCGCGCCGTCAGCAGTTCGCCCCCCACCGCGATCAACCCGGTTTCAGGATCGACGTGCACATGCACCGCGACCGCGTTCTCCAGCGGCGGGAACGCCTGCGCCGCGACAAGGTCCTCCGGCCCGTCCTGCACGCCCCCGCCACCTTGGGCCCGCAGGTAGAAACCCGACGGGGTAGACACGGATGCGGCGCTGGACGGCACAGACGTGGCTGTCGCTGCCGTCTGCCTGGCCAGATCTTCGCCGGTCGGCAGCGTAATCGTGGGACGGTCCCGGTATTCCACCAGGTATATGTCCCGCACGCTTCCGGGGTCGGCCTCTCTCAGCGCAGCCAGGGCGAAGTCTCTCAGTTCCTCATAGGGCACCACATTGCGGCTGAAGATCCCGCCAGCAAGTACCGGGAACGCCACGCTGGCCAGTCTGAGTGAGTTGGCCCGGTCAAGCGCCGTCTGGTAGGCCCTTGTGAGAACGCCCTTGTTCTCTTTGTAAGGCACAGACCGGAAGTCCGGCGGGACCGCATGGATGACATGGTCCGTGAGCATATTGGGAGCATCAGTAATTACCGCGTCGCCCGCATCGACCATCCCCTTCGGGTATCTAAGCTTGATCTTCTCAAGCTCATTCGTGAGCCGGTCGCCGCCGGCTTTCAAGATATCCCCGCTGACCCCGCCATCGCCGAGGAGCCCGCCGTTCGCGGCGTTGACGATGGCGCCGACCTTGGGCAGCCGGAGCACGTTGCCCTGGATCTGATGCACCCACGCACGCCCAGGCCCGCTCGGGGGGTAGGAGGTGCCCCGGGCATGTGTGATCCCATCCGGCGGCCTGATGGCGGGGGTCGCGGCAGCCGACGGCTGCTCGACGGGCCGACTGGCCCGGTGCTCGCTGAGCCGCGCGTGCGTCGGCAACGTGCCAGCCGGGGCGCTGCGCAGCGTCTGCATGTCTCTCTCGAGGCGGTCAATCATCTCGCCCAGCGCGTCGACGGACTCTTCGGTCAGGCCGGAGTAAGCGTGATTGTCGACGTAGCTGACGGCGGTGGCCGCGGAGCCGGCGGCGTCGCTGATCCGCGGGTCGGTCTCTGCCCCGGGATGCGGCACGCCCAGCCACTGCGTGAACTCGTCCCTGAGGCGGCGGAATTCCGCTAGGTAAATGCTCCGGTACTGCTCCAGCGTCTCAACCGGAACTGGCGCCGGCAGGCCCCGCAGCCCGGCGTAGACCCGGCCCGCGACGGGCCGTACCTCGGCGGCGGTGCGGATCCGGGCGTTCGCCGGTCCCCTGGCCCCCATGTAATGATTGCCGGTGTACACGATGTAGTGCTCAGGGGGCAGGTCCGGACCCAGATGGTGGACCTCCCGGCCCACCAAGGTCATGGGCAGGCCCGCCGCGAGCGCGAAGACCGCCGGGATGTTGTCGCCGACCCGGCTATTCCAGCCCTCGCGGGCGCGGGCCGTCGCCACCGCGTAATCCCGCACGGCCTGCTGGTCCTGCGGCGACCCGCCGGTAGCGCCATGGAAAAAACCGGCGTATTGCGAGTGCTCCCCCAGGGCGAAGTCCTCGCGAAGCGTGTCGGCCAGCCAGTCGCGCAGCCCGCGCGCCGTCGGTGCCTGGCCGCCGAGCAGCCCGCTCAGCCGCTCTGGCTGCTGGCTGTACAGCTCGATGACGGAGCTGAAGAAACAGTCGCCGTCGCCGGGGACGTCCACCGCGGTGATCTCGAGCTCGCGGATCAGCTCGGAATACGACTCCCCTGCCTGCCGGCTGAACTCAGCCTGGCGAGCCTTGCGCGGCGCGCGGCCGTCCCGCAGCTGGGTTATCGTCATCGCGCCGCGCGCCGGGGCGATGGACGGCCGGGGCGGCGTGCTGGCCCCCAGCGCGCCCGCGATCAGCTTGGCCAGGGCGGACAGCGCCCCGGCCCGGCGCTCCGAGGGCCGCATCGCCGGAGCCTGCGCGCCTGCGGTTTCCTGGACCAGGTACACGGTCCGGAGGATCGTCGTCGGGGTCCGCGCCAGCGCGTCACGGACGGCAACGCGCAGCTCTTTCCCCGGCACGTTGCCGTTACGCGGGTCGCCGGACCGCGGCAGCGGCACGGCGATGGTGTCGAGCCCGAGCCGGTCGGCCAGGGTCACGGCAGCGCGGTACGCCCCGCGCAGCTCCGCCAGGTTGACTGCCTGGTCGCCCCGGGTGAAGTCGGGCACGGCCACGTGGATCAGCCGTTCGGCCTCGATGCCGGGCGCGGTGGTCACCACCGCCTCACCCGGCCGGACGCCCAGGGGGTAGATCTGCTCGATCTGCTCCCGCAGCGTGTCCCCGCCGAGGCTGAGGATCTCGCCGCTGAGCCCGGTCCGGCCTAGCAGCGTCGGGTCCGTCGGGTTGACGATCGCCTGGACGGGCAGGCCGAGCAGCGGCGCCTCAATTTCCTCGACCGTGTGCGACACGCTCGGCGGCACCGGGAGCTGGATGACTGGTGGCTGGCTAGTCCTCGGGCGCCGGGCCATCATGATCCCGCTGAAGGCCTCGCCCAGCCACGCCGGCGTCGGCGTGTCCGGTAGCAGGGTGTCCTCCGCCAACGCCAGCAGCGACGGCAGCGCCTGAAACGTGGGTCGCCGCGATGGGACCGCGCTGGTGGCCGGCGACCTGCTGACGGGCGACCTGCTGACGGGCGAGGAGGTCAGCGGCTGCGTGGCCTTCGCCAGCCTGGTCGCTGACGGGAGCGGCGGAAGCCTAGGCGTGAGTCCGCGCGGCCCGGCCGGACGCCAGAGGTCGAACTGCCGGGCTGAGTCCGGGCTGGGCAGTTGGAACAAAAGCGACCCCTGCCGGGACGCGATGCCCGGACGGACCTCGCCCGAAGACATTCGTCTCGGCAGGAAGATGCCACCGGGACCCGCGATCATCGACCCGCGACGGGACGCCCGCCTGGACGAGGCGACCTTGGGCGCCAGGGTGGGGCGAACCGCGCCGGTCCCGCCCGGTGCAAGCAGGCTGCGCGGCGCGCCCGGCTCCGGACCAGTGATCATATCCATCCGGCCCTTGAAGTACGCCGAGTACAGATTGCGGATGCCCACCTGGCGGACCAGGCGCATGGCCTCCGCGTGTGACGGATAGCGATCGATGTCGATAGCCGGCCATTCCTGCGCCTTTGACTTCGACGAACGGTAGTACTCGCCGTCGACGATCTTGAGTGCCCTCTCTGCGTAGCTCGGTTCCTCGTCAAGGCGGGCCAGAACACGGCGCCATACGACATGCGTGAGCAGGTCGATGGCCCCTTCGTTCAGCGTGTTCTCCGCCTGCTCCGTGAGATGGAGGTGCAGCGGTATCTGGTAGCCCTCGTGCTGCCTCATATGGAGGTTCTCGTGGATGAACATCTGCGCGAGCGTCCGTAGCTGCCGCCGGTTGTCCTTGGGGGTGCCGGCCCGGAAGCGCTGGACGTAGATCGTGCCCTGCTCGCTATGTTCGCCGTCCCAGCCGCGCGCGACCTCCAGGATCTGGTCGATCACGCCCGGTTCGTGAATGACGGTATTGACGATGTCGTCAACGAGCCGGGCTGCTGCGTTCAATGGCTCAAGCCGGGCGCCGTACACCGGATCGACATGATGCCTGCGGAACAGGTCCCTTTCCTCTTCGTAGGAAAACAGGTTGTAGTAGATGTGGTCCCTGGCCTTATCCAGGCGCTGCTGCGGCTCCATGAGCTCGTATTCCTCGCGGGCGCGGTCGAACTGGTCGAAGATGTTCCCTGGCTGCCCGAACTCGGCGGCCCGCAGTTCCGGCCCATCAGGGGCCAGGCTGCCGAACACGTCGGTGATCCACTCATTAGCCAGGCGGGCGATGCGCTCGACGTGATCCAAGTCGTACAGGGCGCCGTCGGCGTCGTGCGCGGCCACGCTGCGGCGCACCGCCTTGGACTGGTACTGCCGGCCGAGGACCAAATGGATGCGCTCGGTCACCTTGGCCCGGAACGGCTCGGTCTCGCCCGGCAGCACGTTCACGAAACCGGCGGGGTCTTCGTCAGGCCTGGTGACCGGCACCGTAGGGACGAGCGCCTCCAGCAGCCGCGGCCGTTGCGTCGCGGGCGGGACCACCGCCAGGTTCGCCAGGTCAGCCGGGCCGGAAAGCGGGCGCACCTGCCCGCCGTAGAAGTCGGCCAGCAGGTCATCCAGCTTGACCAGGCCGGCGCTCAGCGTCCTGGTGCCGTCCGGCGCGGCCGCCTGCTGGGCGAGTTCCCTGATCATGTCATGGAGGCGAACGCGGACATCACCGAGCCACCACGCGGCCCTGGCCTGCTGCTTGGGCGGCAGCTCGGTCAGCGGCTTAATCAGGTTGCGCGGCGCGGTGTCGGCCAGGACCTGCGCGATCGCGGACACGGCCGGCGCGTCAAGCGGGTCGGTGAGGGCGATCTCATCCAGCTCCGCGTTCAGCCAGGCGGGCGTGAACTCGCGCGCGGGGTAGCTAACATCGCTGATGATACGGTCTTCGGGGATGTGTTCGCCGACAGCCTGGTTGCGGATGAGCGCGAGCAGCTCGTCGTCGTCCGCCAGAGTGACCAGCTCGGCGACGGTGACCGGGCCAGCATCGTCGCTCATGGCCATCAGCTCGGGTATCAGCAGGACCTGGTCATCGACGGGCAGGTCGAAGGCCGGGTTCCCGGCCAGGTGGAGCACCACCCAGTGCCGCATGGCACCGCGCGCGGCCTCGACCCATCGGCGTGCGCTCGACCGCTCGATCGGAGCGAGCTTGAGACCAGCGAGGATCTCATCGCCGCCGCGGCCGGCGAACGCTCCCGCGATGCGGCGGAGGTCGTCCAGCGTCAGCTCTTCGGCTGGTCCGCGCGTCAGCCCAGTGACGATCATGGCCGGGCTGAAGCTGTCCCGCGAGGGGTAACGTGCGATCACCTGACCGTCGCGGCCGAACCGTTCGCCGAGCGCCTCGTCCAGCGCCGGCCGCAGGTCGTCACCGCGGGGGATTGCCCTGGTCAACGCGTTTACCAGCGCGTCGTCCTGGTTCAGGGTCTCCAGCTGGTGGTCGGCGAGGTCACCGACCAGTTCAACGGCCTGCCAGCGTACCGGGCCGTCGAGCAGGCCGGTGATGAGCGGCCACAGATCGGGCTGCACGTCCGGGTCGCCCGCGGCGTAGGCCCGGGCCTGCCAGACCAGCCGGGCCGGGCGGGCGATGTGAGCGTCCCACCATCGCGCCCGCGCCAGCGACACGGGCGGCATGACGTGAAGGTCGCTGAGTAGGTCGGGGTCCGCGCCGATGTGCTCGGCGATCGTGATCATGTCGTCGCGGGATGGCTGACCGCTGAACGGCAGATTGGCCAGCCCGTCATGGACCTGGTCAAGGGTGAACGGCCGGGCGGGCTGGACTAGAGGCACGACCTGGCCGGCCGGGGTGAAGCGCCGGGTGAGGAGCAGGTCGAGCTCAGGCCGGAGCGGATGATCCTCGGGGATCACGGTGCGCGCGAGCGCGAGCAGCTCGCCGTCCTCGGTGAGCTTGCCGAGCTCGGTGTCGTCGGCGGCGTTCAGCAGGTCAAGGGCCTGCCAGGGTGTGAGCCCGCGGAGCGCCGCCTCGGCCAGTTCGCGCTGCTCACGCACTTTCAGCGCGGCGTCCGGGTGGCCGTCGAGGTACGGGCGCAGCTCATCCTCCCGTGCGATGGCCTCGCGCAGCCGGGTAAGCCAGGCACCGGCACGCTCGCCCTCGGCCACGGAAAGGCCCAGCCTGCGGACGATCGCGGCGTTACTGACCCCGCTGACGTCCGCAGCGGATTGCCTGAGCTGCTCGGGGCTCAGGAAGGTGCGCGCGGCGGCCAGCGCGGCGGCACGGGCCGGCGGCGCGTAGGACCGCGGCCGGACGTCGGGGATGACCCGGTCCTCGGCGTCCAGGCGGTTGCCAAGGAACCGGTTAGCGCGCACCCGGAGCGGGTCGGTCACTGCGATCCGCTCCGCCAGCAGCCCGTGCAGCGCCCCGCCCTCGGCGACCCCCGCCAGCTCGTGGCTGTCCAGGGCCTCGAGCAGTTCCAGGCCCTGGACCCGGGCCACGCCGGTCAGTGCCTCGTTCAGTATCCGGCGCAGCCGCTCCGCCCGCTGCGGTGTCCGGCGGGCCGCTGCGTCGTCGCCGAGGTGGCGTCGCAGCTCGGCGTCCCTCGCCGCGGCCTGCCTGACCCGGTCGAGCCACTCCTGCGCGCTGCGCTGCTGCCTGGTCGTCAGGCCCAGGCCCCTGATGATCTCTGCGTCTGACCGGTTCCCGATGCTCGCGATGGCCTCGTCGAGCTGTGCCCGGGAGAGGTCAGCGTCGTTGGGGGCGCCGGTCAGGCCCGGGCTGACCATGACGAGGCTGAACGGCCGCCGCCGCAGTGGTCTGGGGGTCGATCGCAGGGCGGTGCCTGAGGCGAACCCCGAGCGCAAGTCGTCGGGCCGCACGCCCGCGCCGAACCGGTCGCCGATGAAGACGGCCAGCTCGGCGCGCAGCGGGTGGTCCGGGCCGATCCGCCGGACCAGCAGGTCCGCGCGCTGCTGCGCGGCTGTGGGCTGCAACGTCCGCTGTGCCGCGGCGTGGTCGCCGGCCAGTAGCACGGTAAGCTGCGCCGGGGCGGCCGAGCGCAGCAGGTCCAGCGCCGCCCGCAGCTGGTCATCCGTAGACAACCCGCCGAGCAGGCCGTCGATCATCTCGGCCTTTTCGGCATCGGTAAGATCCGCTCCCGGCCGGGCGGCGAGGTTATCACGCGCCCACATCAGCTGCATGCGGGTCTCGGCCATGACCGACAGGCGGACCCTGGTCACCGGCGGGGCCTGCCCGGTGGCGCCGCGGGCCAGTCTCGCCTGGTCGGCGTCCTCGACCAAGCCCGCGAGCGCGCGGACCCGCGCCTGCGGGGTCCCCAGCCGGTCGGCGGTCCTGGCGGGCAGGGTGCCACGCAGGGCAGCATCCAGCCTGGCGAGGTCATAGCGGGTCGCCGACGGGGGCGCCAGCGCGAGCAGGCGGCGCAGCCGGGCCAGGTCGGGCAGGCTCGCGCCGGGGCCGAATACCGCGTCGGCCACGGTCACCAAGGTGGACAGCTCCGGCAGGTCGGCGGCGCCGGTCTGGCGCATCAGGGCGGCGAACCCGGTACCGTCGGCATCGGTCAGATCCGCGCCCCGCCGGGCGGCCAGGTCACCGCGTGCCCGGGTGAGCTGGCGGGGGGCCGCGGCCAGGTCGGTTAGCCCGGCCCGTGTCACCGGGCCGCCCGGCTGGCCGCCGCGAGCCAAACTCGCCTGATCGGCCTCCTCGACCAGGTCGGCCAGCGCGCGGACCCGCTGCCGCGCCGTCCCGAGGCCGTCGGCGGTCCTGGCGGGCAGGATGTCACGCAGGGCAGCGTCCAGGCCGGCGACGTCGGTAGCCGTCGGCGCCAGGTCGAGCAGGCGGCGCAGCCGGGCCAGCTCGGGCAGGCTCGCGCCGTGCCCGGATACCGCGTCGGCCGCGGTGAGCAGGGTGAACAGCTCCGGCATGCTGGCGGCGCCGACCTGGCCGGTCAGCCACGCGAACTGGTCGGCGTCAGCCTGCGGCCCGACGCGACCGGCCCGCCCGCCCGCTGTCAGCAGGGTGGCCAGGGTAGTGGCCGCGGGCCCGCGTGGCCGGCCGAGCAGCAGCCGGTCGGCTTGCGTCATGGCGGTGATCTGCTCGTCGTTGCTCAGCGTGTGCGTGGTCCCCGCCAGCAGGTCGGCGGCTCGGCCGCGCAGCGCGGTCAGCTCGGCCGCTGGCCTGGGCAGGTCGTCCGGCAGCCCGATGCCGAACAGCGCCGGGCTGACCTGGTCGGGTGCGAACGGCCGATGCTGACGTGCGACCGGGCCTCCGGGCACGGGGTTGTACTGACCGGCCCTCAGGTGCTCGGGCCGCACGTTCGGCCCGAACCGCTGCACCACGAACCGGTTCAGCTCGGGGCGCAGCGGATGGTCAGGGCCGATCAGCCGGACCAGGAGGCCGCCTATCTGGCCGCCACGCATCACCTGGGTAAGCTCAGCGGGCGTCGCGGAGTTCAGCAGTCCCAGACCGGCCCGCAGCGCGTCGTGGGTAGGCAGGCCGCGCAGGAGCTCGCCGATCAGCGTCTCGCGATCTGCGGGGGTCAGGTTCTGGCCCTGCTCGGCGTCCAGGTACGCCTGCGCCCGCCGCACGCGCCCGACACTGGTCCGCAGCGCGGTCAGGTCGGCCCGGGTCACCCGGTTATCTGGCCCCCTGGCCGCCTTGGCCTGCGCGGCCATCCGCACCAGCGCGCGGACCTGCTGGCGCCGCGTCAGCGGCTGGCCAGGGCCAGCGGGCGGCCGCACGAGGTGGCCTAGCGTAGTTGTCAGGCGGCCCATGATCAGCTGGCTGGCGTCGCCCACGTCCAGGCCAGCGCGGCCAGGCAGCAGATCGATCAGGCGGCGCAGATTGCGAAGGTCGTCAAGGCTCGGCCGGTCGCTGCCGAAGACGTCGCCGGCCAGGTCAAGCAGCCGCACCAGCAGCGGCAGGTCAGTGCCCCGCCCGTCCGTGAGGTCCTGGTGATGCAGCCCGATCTGGTCGGCCAGCCAGGTGAGCAGCACGACGTCTGGCTGCGGGGCCGGCAACGGCCTGCCCGCAGCCGAGCGGATCCGGTCCGTCAGTCGCGCCGGCAGAACGAGGTCCTCGGCGGCAGGCCGCAGCCGGTCGGCCAGACCCATGACCGCGGTCACCCGCTGCAGAGTGAAGGTGCCCGGGACGGCGCCGAGCACCGCACGCGCCCGGATCCACGGCGTGGCCTCGAACGACGCGCGCAGCTCGGCCATCGCCTCGACGAGGCCGGCCAACCCTGCCGCTTCCGGCCCCGCGGCCTGTGTCGCCGAACCCTGTGTCGCCGCGGCCGGTGTCTCCGGGCGGCCGGATGTCAGCGAGGACGGACGGCCGACGGCCACGGCCAAATGCTCGGCCACTGTCCTGATATCCCTGGCCAGGGCCGCCTCGAAGTCGGCGAGTTGCTGACCCGCCCGCGTGGCCCGAGCGGCCTGGGCGTTCTCGACCCGCGTGAGGATCTGGTCGATGTCCGGCACGTCCGCCAGGTCGCTGAGGGCCTTTTCCAGGCGGGTGAGCCTGGTGGTCAGGTCCGCATGAGCGCTGCCCGTGTTAGCCAGTTCTCCCCGCACGTCCGCGGCGAGCGCCGCGGCCGCCGCGCGCCGCTCTGCCCACAAGCCGCGAGCGGCGTCGTGCAGGCCTCGCGCGTCGGCGCGCAGGTCGGCGGCGGCCCGCCGCATCTGCTCCGCCAGGCCAGCGTCGAGCGACGCGCCGACGGACCGCAGCAACGCGATCGAGACGTCCGGGCCTGAGCGCCGCTCCCACCAGTCCGGCAGTATCTGGTACAAGCGGCCCAAAGGCCCTTCCTCCTCGGCTGCCTGCGCCACGTCGCCGGCCGGCGGCGCCAGGACCCGCACCGCCTGGGCCAGCCTCCTGGCGTCGGTCACCGACTGCCAAGCGCGCGCCACCGGGCCGGTCGCGGCCGTCAGCGCCTGCCTGGCCAGGCCATCCAGCACTGATAGCTGCTTCAGCGCGGTGACAGCCTTCGCTACGTCAGCCTTGCTGACCAGTGAGCCTGGCAGGTCATCGGCCGCGGCCACGGCCCGTCGCGCGGCGACGATTTCCTGGCCGTCCCCGGCTTGCCCGTGAACGTGCCTGAGCAGGTCCAGCGCGACCTGGGCCAGGTCGTCGGCATCGCGGAGCCGTTCGGGGAGTCCGGCCGTAGCCGCGGCGATCAGGTCGTTCACGGCCGCCCGCAGGCTGGCCACCCGCTCGGTGTCCCGGCGGGCCGCCGTCAGGTCCGCGAGCCTGTCCGTCGTCGGCGCTGGCCGCAGCGCGGCGAGCCGGCGGGCACGCTCGATCAAGCCGTTCAAGGTGTCGGCCAGGTTCCGGTCCCCCTCACCGGGCGGTGGCAGCAGGCCCCGGGCGGCCTCCGCCAGCGCCAGGACGTCGGCGGCGGCGAGCCTCACGGCCTCGCCCGCCGCGGCGAGCACTTTCGTGATGCCGGTCTTGACGTCCTGAACCGTCTGGTCGCGCTGGTCCATCGCCTGGATGACCACGGCGGCCTGCTGCGCGGTCGTCAGGTCAGCCGCCGGAGCCGGCCACCAGGAGGGCCGCCGGCCTGCCAGCTCCGTGACAGCCTCGTCGAGGCGGGCCGCCAGGCCGCCGTCCTGCCTGCCGGCGGCTAGCTCCCTGGCGGCGCGCGCCAGGTCGGCGGCGGCCGCCGCCTCCGGGCGGAGGATGTCCAGTGGCTGCGCGGCCGATCCGGCCAGGGACCTGGCCACCGTCATCAGGGCCGCCACCGCGCCGAGGGCGCGGCTGACGCCACGGACCCAGGTCACTGCCGTGCCCGGAGCGCCGGCACCCGGCCGCGGCCGGGCCTGGCTTGCTGGCAGTTCCCTGACGGCCTGGCTGGCCTGGTCGAGCTGCGCGGTGAGCGCCGCCCGCTGGGCTTGCCCGGTGAAGGGCAGCAGCCCTGGCAGCTTGCCGGCCAGCTCTCTGGCCGTCTCGACCTGCTGGGCCAGACCGGCCGTCGCGGCGGCCAGCGCCTGCTCGGCGATCTCCTCCAGCGCGGTCACCGCGGCGTGTGCGCTGGTCGCGGCCTGCACTATTTCGGCCATTCCGGGGAGGTCCGCGGCCGACGGTGCCTGCCCGATGGCGCCGGCGGCCGTCGCAGCCCGGTCAAGCGCGCCGATGAGCGCATGGGACAGGCCGTCCACGCCCGGCACCGCGGCCCGGTTAGCCGCGAGCAGCTCGCGAACGGCCTCCGCGAGATCCCGGGCGGCCCGGTCGCGCTGGCGGATGCCATCAAGGGCTTCGGCCAGGACGTCGGCCATGGCGGTTCGCAGAGTGGCCGCCCGGCCGGCGGCTTCGCGCGCGGCCTCGACGGACTGCTGGTTGGCCGGCGGCCTGACCGACGGCTCAGGCAGCGCACGCAGGCGGTCGTGAGCCGCACGGAACTTCGCGAGCGTATCGCGGGGCACCCGCACCTGGAGGGTGAGCTCCGACACTGTCCGCGCAAGCTGGCGCGTGCCATCTGTCCGCTGCCTGGCCGCCTCGCTGACGGTGGTGATCGCGTCAGCCAGCGCAGTGGTGAGCTCGGCCATCGGGGCCATGGCCGTGATCATGTCGGCCAGCTCCCGAGTCGCCGAGGTCGGAGGCGCCTGCGGGCTGCCTGCCAGCAGGCCACCCACCTTCCCCTCGGCCTTGGTCAGCGCCTCGGCCAGGTCGTCGCGGCCGAGGCTGACCAGCAGTCTGGCTGTGTCGAGGGCGAGGGCGCGCTGGTCCGCTGCCGTCGTCCCGCGCAGCTCGCCGATAGCGGCTGCCAGGATGGCCCGCGCTGCGCTCGCCAGGCGCTCGCCAGCCTGCCTGATCTGCTTGGGCTGCTCCGGGCCGGAGAGTACCGGCCCGAGGGCGTCAACCTGCTCGGCGGTCGCCTCGTCCGGCCCCTGGTAGGCCGGCATGACGGCATCGAGCTGCTCGACGGCGGCGTTAAGCTCGGCCCGCAGGGCGTCGGCCTGCTGGCCGGCCTGCGGCAGCAGCCCTCGCGCCAGGCGCTCCAGGTTGCGAGCCCCGGCCGCGGGCTGGCGGGCGGCTTCCAGCGGAGCGGTCAGTGCCGTCAGTACCGCCCTGGCGGCCCCGCGCAGCTCGGAGATGCGGTCAAGCCAGGTTCTGGCGTCTCGCACGCTCGCGGTCGTGAGCGACAGCTCTGAAGGTGGCTCACCCAGGTCCGCCAGCCGCCGCAAGCTATCAGCTAGCTGTGTCGCCGCATCAGGGGGGACCGGGCCAGGCAGTCGCTGCGCCGCCGCGGCCAGCTCGCGGACGACGGCCGCGTCGTCGCGGACGCGGCGGCCCGCCTCGGAGAGCAGCCCCTCGGCGGCTGTCTCGAGCCTGGTGAACGGGGCGAGCGCCTTAAGTGACCCAGGGACGTAGGCCGAAGCGTTACCGCCCGCCTCCGGCAATGTGATACCTGAGGCCGGCCGGGCAAGGTTCGCGGCCCTGAACTCGGCGGCAGCGGCCTGCTGGCCGCCGAGGTGAGGGATCAGCGCCTCGATGCTGTCGGCGATGTCTCGGGCAGCGGCCTCCCGCCGCTGCGCCGCGCCTGCCTGCAGCGCTTGGGCCAGCATGTCGGTCAGGTCGGCCAGCGAGTTCCTGACATCATCAAGCCAGATCTTGGCCTGCGACAGGTCGGCCGCGGTGTCCGGCCGGGCTGGCTTGCTGGCTAGCAGCACCTGCCCGGCCCGCCTGGCCGTTTCGAACTTCTTCTGCAATGCCCCGCGCTCGCCGCCGGCGTGGGGCAGGAGCCGGCCAGCCTCCTGCGCCAGCAGCGTGAACGCCGCCTCCGCCTGCCGGGCCGGCTCGGTGATCGCCGCGGCTACGATGCTCCGGTTCTCGCTTTCCAGGATCGCCACCTGGTCGGCCGCGCGCAGCAGGTCCTGCGCCGTGTGCTCGATCTCCTCGGCCGAGTCCATGGGCAGATCGCGGAAGGCCAGACCGTCAACGGAGCCGAACGCGCGGTCGAACCGGATGGCCAGCTCGTCACGGCGGCGGCCAGTATCGGGCAGCAGTTCCCTGGCCCGGTTGCCCAGCGAGATGGCGGCACTCGCCCTGGCCGCCAGCTCGGTGCTCGCCGCCGTCAGCACCTGCTGCCACATCTGCGCGCGCTGCACCGCTCGCGGTGCCGTCTTCGCCGAGATCTCGCGCGGGACGATGACCTCGGCCCGTCGCAGCGCGCGCTCAAGGACGTGCCGTCTAGGACCAGCGTGGCGAAGTAGCTGGCGGACGATCCGGGAGGTTTCCCCAGCACGCGCGGACGTCCGCTCGCTCGCCCCGGTGATGTCGCGCACGACCGCGAGCAGGTTCCGCGCGGCGGCCCGCAGCGGGCGGTCCTCGCCGGCATCAAGACCGGCCTTGGCCGCGTCGATGTCGGCAGGCGTCTCAAGCAGGTCAGGGCGGTCCTTCCACCAGTCTGGCCGGGCATTCCGCAGCTCACGCACACTCGCGTCCAGACGCTCTTTCAGGCCGGCCCTCCGGTCGCCGGTCAGCGGCAGCAGGTCCCTCGCGGCCTGCTCGGTCTGCGCTGTCCTCGCCACCTCCTCCTGGAGGCCGCGCCCGGAAGTGGCATCCCGCAGCACGCTCCTGGTCGCGGCCTCGAGCGCGGCCAGCGACCGCAGCGCGGCGAGGGCAAGCGCCGTGTCGTCGGCCACCGGGGCGGTCTTGTGCAGGGCGTTGCCGGCGTTGTCCAGCGCCGTCTGGTGCTCCTCGGCTTCGGCACCGGTGTGCGGGATGAGATCCCTGGCCGCCGCGGCGAGCCGACTGGCCCGGGCGGCTCGCGCGTCCCAGCCAGCCACCGCGCCAGTGAGCAGGTCCTGCTGTGCGCGTTTCAGTGCCGCCACGCCCGGCAGCAGGTCAAGGCCGTCGGCGATCGGGCGCAGGTCGTCCAGCACGCCCGCCGCAGAGGCTGACAGCGTGCCGGGCGGCCGGGGCAGCGCTCGCTCGGCCTCGTCCAGAGCCCGCAGCTGAGCGACCAGGTCGGGGGGCAGCAGCCGGGGCAGGGCGGCGCGGATGTGCCGCCCATGCTCGAGCAGCTCCTGGTACCGTTCACGCCAGCCGACCAGCGCGCGGTTGAGGATCCCGGCGGCCGCGTGCCCCACCTCGGTGGCGGCGGCGCGGAAATGCGCCAGGTCGCGCCAGGCGGCGGCCTGCGCCTGTGCTGTGGCCGGGACCGACCGCGGCGGCTGAGCCACGGCGTGCAAGGCCCGGTCAGCCGCGTCGATCGCGCGCACTCCGGCTTCGTCGCCTGGCTTCAGCAGGCTGCGCGCGAGCGCGGCCAGCCGAGCCGCTGCCGTGCGTCCCTCCCGCCATTCGCCGAGCGCCTGCTCCGTGCCCTGCACGCCGACATGGACGTCGGTGGCGGGTGCCGTGACGGCGGCTGAGCCATGCCCGTCCCGGCCCGGATGCCCGGCGATCCCGAGGCCGGACCATCCAAGGTCCCGGCGGGCCGTCCTGATCGCGTCGGCGAGGTCGTGCGGCAGGGCATGCGTCTGCCGGGGGGCCAGCAGCGCGTCGATGGCGGCCGCCGCCGAGTCAACGCCGCGGCTCAGGTCAGCTGTCAGCACGACGGCCCCGGTGCCTCGCTCGTAGCTGTCGGCCTCTGTCCTGGCCTCCGTGAAGCCGCGGTCGGAGTAGTACTGCCTGAGCCTGGCATGGTCCTGGCCCTCGGGAACCCGCAGCTCGACCGTCTTGGCACCGGCCCGGCTGGCCTCGGCCAGCAGTTCCCGCAGCAGATGCGACCCGATGCCGGCGCCCTGCTCACCGCTGGCCACCGCCATGTTGATCACGGTGGCGACCCCGGCGCTGCGATCCACGGACAGCCCGGCGTAGCCGGTCACCTGCCCGGCCCGCTCGGTCACCAGCCAGCGCCTGCCATCAGGCTCGGCGAGCTCTTCCTCGAACTGCCACCGGTTCCACTCCTGGCCGGGGTACAGGTCTTCGTCAAGCTCGGTGACGGCGTCCAGGTCGTCCTGGGTCATAGCGCGCATGGACGGCGGCGTGCGGCGGGGGAAGAAGACGATCCAGCGTCCAGGGCGCCAGCCCTGTCCGAAGCTAGTGGCCCCTGGCGCGGCGTCCACGGCCAGCACCGAGCCGTCCCTGGTGATCAGGTAGCTAGATTCCGGCGTGACCACCGGCCGCCCCAGGGCGTCGGCGAGTTCCTGCGCCGGCTCGGTAATACCGCCAGGGGGGATAATCCCGCCCCGTGGCGAGAGCAGGAAGACAGGGTCGTCCGGGTTCTCAAGTCGTCGCGGCGCCGGCGGCGGCATCTCCTCAGCCGACAGGCCAGGCGGCGGCGCGGGCCCCAGCTCGGAGAGGCGCTGGCGGATGCCCTCCGCGAGCTGGCCGACCGTGACCCGGTTCTCGCCGATCATGAAGTGGCCGTCCGCCAGGTCGACCTGGACGGCGAAGGCGCGGTTGAGGAACGGCACCAGGCTAGCGGCCAGCAGCCGGTCGGACTCGGTGCCGCCGCGCAGCGCGGCCGGCCCGGGGAACCAGGTGCCTGAGGGCACCGGGATGCCTCCAGGGTGATGCAGGCCGAACTCGACGGCGGCTTCAGGGGACAGGCCAAGCTCGGCCGCGTGCCTGACCAGGTGGGTGAAGGTGACTTTGCCGCCTTCCAGGCCTGGGACCGGGATCTTGAACCCGTCGCGCCTGTTCTCCGCCTCCACCTCGATCGTGAACTGCGCGCCCACCGATACCCGCAGCCTCGGGACCGCCCGGTTGACGGCGTCGTAGCGCTTCATCACCTGGATCGTCGCACCGGAAGTCTTCTCGCTGCCGTGGCCGAACGAAACGTTCGCCAGGGCGGTGACCGTGCGCCGGGCCGGCGAGACCGGGCTGAGCGTCTCCGAAAGGTTCCCGCTGTTCAGCGCGCCGCCGCCGTCCAGGTCCAGCTCTATCTCGGACTCCCGGCCCTCGAACTGCTGGCGCTCGTCGAAGTCGTAGTTCACGGCCTCGACCCAGCCCTGGAACCAGCCCATCATCTCCGGGTCGGTGAACTTCAGCCGCACCGTGACCCAGCCGTAGTTGTCGGTGGCCGGGCCACCCTCACTGACCAGCATGGGCATCTTCAGGCCCTCGTCGGACAGCAGTTTGTCGACCTGCCCGGTGAGCATCGCGTAGGACAGGATGTTGTACATCACGTTGCGCGACCGGGTTCCGTGCTCCATCAGCCGGGACACCGCGAAACTGTGGTCGCCGCCGGGCAGGGGGGTGCCGCCCTCGAGCGTAATGTCGTCTCCGGCCATCCTGGCCATCAGCTCGTCGAAGTACACCCGCAGCTTGGCGTGGTCGAAGCCAAGCGGGAGGACCTGGTGGTCATTGATGTGCTTGCCGGTGACCGCCAGCGGGTTGGCGGGCACGCTGCCAGGCGGCAGCTCCTCGACGGCCACGACGTCGCCGTCCGGAGCGGGCGGCATGGTCTCGGCGCGCAGCTGGCCGTGCGGGATGATCATCCGTTCCTTCAGGTAGACCGCGGTCTCGCCGAGCACAGACGCCTGGTTGCTCGTTCTCCGGGCCCACGCGGCGGCGTAGTGGGGCAGGTTGAGCAGGGCGGTCTTCAGCAGGCGCGAGGGGACCCAGATCCTGGTGATCGACGCCTCGAGCTTGAGGTCGGACCCGTAGTAGTGCGCCTTGCCCGGCTCGAAGCGCGTCTTGCGGCGGGCCCGTATGTGCTGCTCGTAACCGCCTTTCGTGGTGGTCTCGCTGAACGATCCCGAGCCGCCGATGTCAGCGTCACGAGGGATGCCCACGTGCCGGCCAGGCCCGCCCGACTCGCCGCCTGTGAACCCGACCTCCGCGCCAGCCTCTTGGTCCCCGAATTTGGACCACGACTTGTTCCTGGTCTCCAGCAGCGTCGCGTAGCGGACGGTGTTCATGCTGTCGACGGTGCCTAGCCACTGCAGGCCGGTGCCGTGCGGGTCGCGCTCGGCCCGCAGCACTAGCTCGTACCGCCAGTGCCCGCCAAGTCCTGACCGCTGTGCACCGAGCACGATGCCGGGGCCGAGGGCCGCGTCGATCAGGGTCGACATGGACGCCAGCGTGAGCACGTTCGCCATCCGGGCCGGGACCTGCCTGACCTTGCTACCGTCCTTCACCGTCGTGTGGCCCTCAAGCAGTTCTGGCGCCTTGTCAGCGAGGAGCTTCTGGACGGCGTCCAGCAGCGGGTTAACCTTGCCGTCCATGTCCTTGTCGATCGGGAAGAGCTTGTCGTGCACAGCGGACGGCGGGAGCAGCGGTACCATCGGCAGCCGTCTGGCGTCGTCCTTCCGCCTGGTCGCGCGCAGCGTCGGGACCTCGCGCAGCCGCGGCTGCTTCGCGCTGCCCGCCCGGCCGTTGCCATTGCCGTTGCTGGCGGTGCCTGGCCTTGCGTCCCGGCGGCCGATCACGGCGACGACGTCGGGGTCGGAGGGCAGCCGATGCTCGTCGCGCGGATCGGGCGCGGACTCCACCCGGCGCAGGAAGGTGATGCCGCGGCCGATCTTCACGATGGCGCTTCGATAGTCCAGCGGGCCATCCTTGACCATGTTCTTGTCACGGACGGTCACGGTAACCCGCCAGACCATATCGCCGGTGTATTCCCCGAACTCGCTCGTGCTCTGCTTGAGCCGGCCGGCGGTCGGGGTCAGGTTGAAGGACTCGCCCTTGACCGAGCCCCTGGTGCGCCCGTAGGTCTCCATGTCCAGCCACTGGAAGCCCACCCGCCCGAGCAGCAGGCCGGGCACGCCCACGCTGCCCCCCCATGACCTGGCAGTGGCGCTGGTGTCCGCCGCGATGACGCTGCCCTCGGCCACGTGCATCTGGAACAGCTTGACCGTGTCCGGGCCATCTAGCCGGATCCAGGTCGGGAAGCCCTCGATGGTGACGACCGCGTGCCGGTCGCTGAGGACGCCGCTCTGGACGATCGTGTGCATGTTCACGGCCCGGCCGCGCACCACCGCCGAGCCGAGGAACTCAGGTGCCGTGATCGCCTGGGGCAGGTCGCCGATGGCGGCGTCCTCCATGCCCACGTCATGGAGCATCTCGGTGACGACCTCGGCGACCGCCTTGGTGCCGGTGACCTCGATGAGCTGGTCATCGGCGTAGTCGAAGGCGTCCGCGCCGTCCGCGGCCAGGTGGGCGTCCAGGGACTGCAGCCGCGCGGTGCTGAGCACGGCCCGGGCTGGCCCGGCGGGCGGCTTGGCGATGTCGCGGTACAGGACCCTGCCGATCTCGCTGACAGTGCGCGCAGGCTCCGGCTCCTCCCTGGCCATCCCTTCCGGGATGATGAAGGTGACCCCGCCGCGCAGCGTGTCATCGACAGCAGTGCCTTTCGGCAGTTTCGCGCTCGGGTCGGCATCCTCGGTGGTCTCCGAACTGTCATCGTCGGCTGGCCCGGCCGCGTCGGCCGTGTCGGCCCCTCCCAGTCCGACGGCGCTGCCCAGGGCCTTGACGAGCCAGTGCAGCACGCTCGGGGCTGCGTGCGCCTGGTGCTGCACCTCGACGGAAATCTTGTAGCGGACACCGTCGTAGCGGAAGTAGCAGCCCGGCTGCTCGCCATAGAGGTTGGCCTCCAGGGTGAAACCGGACACGCCCGCGGTGGTGGCCGCCGTGTGCATGCGGTTCCCGCCGGCCTGGATCAGGCCGCCCACTGTGCGCGGCTCACGGCTGCCCTGCGATCCCAGGCCCCCGAACCCGTTGAACTGGAAGAAGCCACCGAACCTGGCAGCAATCTCATCGGTCCCGGCGTTCCCGGCGAAGGCCGACGGCATCGCCTCCAGGGTGGAGGAGGCCACCCGGCCAGAGGCCGCGGGCTCGGCCTCGTGGGTCGCCTCCACGGTCACCCTGATGGCCTCGACGCCGTTACGGGCCGGGCGGTACACCATCAGGCTGGTGCCGCCCGGCTGGAACAGCGCGCCGGCGTGCGCCTTCAGCGCCTTCAGCGTGAACCGGGAGCTGAGCTGGGACTCCAGGAACGCCTCGTCGAAGGCGTTCCAGTCCTTGGCCCAGGCCAGCGGCCCGTCCGCCGCCTTGATCATCTCGAGCGTCCGGGGCAGCACATCCTGTGCGCCGGGCAGGAACAGCGGCGAGGCGAACCCGATGCCCTGGTTAGCCGTGATGACCGCCGGCGGGTAGCGCACCGAGTTGGCCTTGTCTGGCTCGTCCTCGACGGGCTCGGGAGCGGTAAGGCTCTCTCCGGAAGCGGCGCGCAGCTTGTGCTCGAACCTGGCCTGCTGCATCTTCGGAATGCGCAAGTTTACGGGCAGGGTTCCCTCGTGCGAGGTAGTCCGTCCGTCGGGCTTGATGAGCTTCGCCTCGACGTGGAATTTCGCGTCGTACACCACGCTGTCGCCCCAGATGACCGTGCCGCGGATGTCGCCAGACCCGATGTTGACATCATGCGAGCTGCTGCTGGACATCGAGAACGCCAGCTCGCCGCCGAACGAGATGTTGGAGTACCCGCCCAGGGCCGCCGTGGGGTCGCCGATGACGTGGCCAAACGACACCGTCGGCACCGCGAGCGTCGCGCCGCCGGTCTGCTTCTTGGAGTCCCAGACACTGATGAATCGCTGGACCTCCTCCTTCAAGCCCAGTTTGCTCACGGCGCAGGCCTGGGCGGTACGCAGCCCGGCCTTGATCTTCAGCATCCCGAGCGACCGCCCCTTGGAGTCGATGATCTGCGGTGTCAGCGCGCCAGAGGCGGTGACGTCCCCCCACCGCTTGAGTGACCACTCCTCGCTGAGCACGTCGCGCACGAAGTCGGCGACCTTCTCGTCCCGCTCGCCGGTGCCGTACAGGTCAGTGAGGATGGCCTCCCGCAGGTCGGCCATGTCATCGGCGGACTCGGCGATGTGCAGGAAGTGGTGCAGCGTGCCTTCGAGGTTCTTCTCGATCGCCGCCGCCGCGTCGGCTTTCCCGGAGGTCCTCATGGTCTCGAGGTCGTGCTGGGACAGGCCGAGGGGCGGCCCAAGCGTCCTGCGCTGCTCCCGGTACGCCCCCGGCGGGTCCTTCGGGGTCTTGACCGGTGCGAGTTCCTCGGGGAAGGCGGCCCGCGCGGTGATGTCGGTGCGGCCGGTCCGCTCGAGCGGGCCCGCTGTGACGAAGGTCTGGATGGATGCGGTAGGGAAATCGAACGAGGCGCTGAGGCCTTCGTAGCGGGGGGCGAGCTTGACCGCCACGACGCCGTCCAGGCCGTTCTCGTAACTGATGCTGCTGCTGCCGGTCAGGCCTGCGCCCACTGTGGCCGACCACGCGCCGCCCGGCAGGTGACCATACGGGATCAGGGCGTTGCCGGAGAGGCTGAAGAGGCGGGAGCTGGTCGCCGTGCGCCGCGTGCTGGTCACCAGCTCCTGGTCGGCTTCCACGGCGTGGTGCCGTTTCGTCCCGACGGGGTAGCCGCCGGCGTGGATGCCCTGCACGTGGTGGGCGTCGCGCAGGTCACCGAGGTCCAGGACCACGTTGACGGTGCGGCGCCCGGCGGGCGTGTCCACGGTCAGGTTCAGGCCGCCATCGAGCAGCCGCTTGATGAATTCGTGCCGGCCGCGAGTTTCGATAAGCGCGATGACACGGGCCTCCACAGCCGCCACGGCGGCCGCTGAGGTTCGCTCGGCATCCGGCAGCGCGCTGGCGATGAGTCGCGCGATCCCGGCGGTGTCACTGAGCGGGGTGTCCCCAAGCCGGTCGAACCGGCTCTGGTGGCCGAGCGGGTAGCGGCGGATGACCCGGCCACGAGCATCTGTTCGCGGGTTGCCGTCCCGGTCAAGCAGCGGCGTGCCGAAGCCAGGCGGCAGCTCACGGGCCTCGATGCCATGCGCGGCCGCCTCGATCGCGTGCTGCCGGCGCAGCAGCCACTCCTGGGCGCTGCGGGCGGCATTCCGCAGCGCCTGCAGCGTCTGCTCGGCGTCATGGCTGGCCAGGGTTGCCTCGAGCTGGGCGCTGGCCAAGCGCGGATCAAGCCGCATGGCGTGGTCTTCGGCCTGGCGCGCCTCGGCCAGCTTGCCGATCAGGGAAGCCAGGCCGGTGATCTGCCTGTCGGCCTCATCGGCGTCGTTGGCCGCTTGCTGGATCGCCCGGCGGGCCAGGCGTAGCTCCGGCCCGGCACCGAAGATCTCGCCGGTATCGGTACGGACGGCGCGGGCGGCCCTGATCTGCTCCGCCAGCCCGGCCAGGGTGGCCGCGTAAGCCGCATCAGCTGCCTGCCCGCGGGCGGCGGCGAGCTCGCCGGGGTCCGCCAGCCGGCGGACCTTGGCTACCGCCTCGCCGTACTCCGTGACGAGCTGCTGGGTACGGGAACCGACCGCCGGCGCATCGATGACCTCGTGGATGCGGTCAAGTGCCGCAAGGTCGGCTTCGATCGCGGCGTGACGCTCGGGCTGGGCTCCGGTGATCAGCAGCCGGATCTCCTGTGTGATCTGCTCGCGGACGGGCTCGATGGCCTCGGCCCTGGCGGGCCCCCCGGCCATGGCCAGGTACCGCATCTCCTCGACCCGTCCGGCGGCGGCGGGGTCCAGTGCCTCGGGCGGCAGCGGCACGGCCTCGGCCTCCTGCCGGATGAGCTGCCACTCGGCCTCGCTGAGCTGGTCGGTCCAGGCGGTCGGCTGGTCATCGTCCGGAACCGGACGCGGCGGGCGGCGCAGCAACCCCGTGAGCGACGAGGCATCCGGTGCCAGGCCGGTCCTGGGCAGCGCCGGCCGGAACTGCCCGTCGGTCAGGCGCAGCAGCACGAACGGGTTGTGGTCCGGCCGCTCGGTCCGTGGCCGGCCCGCCTCGCCGACTGGCTTCGGCTGTCCCTCGCCGCCGAGCACGGCCAGGTCGAGCCGGAACGCGTCGGCGGCCAGATGGGGCAGAAGGTCCGCGGACCGCCAGTCCAGGGTGCCGTCCCGAAGCTTGGCGAGCATCTGACCGGCAGTCAGCGAGGCGGGCAGGAACGGGCCGTAGCGGGCATCGGGCTGGCCGCCGCGGCCGTAGTAATCCGCCATCGCCCGCAGGATCAGCGGAGCCAGGTCGTCCGCCGGCTCCGCTCGCAGCAGAGCCCGCAGCCGATCGCCCGCGACGGCGATCAGCGAGCTGAGGAACCCCTCCGCGCCGTCCGCCTTGGCTGGACCCATGGCCAGGCTGGCTTCCTCGAGGACGGCAGTCTGCCCCGGGGTCAGGTCGGCGTGCAGGGCAACGGGCCGGTCCGGTGGCATCGCCCCCGGCAGCAGCTCGATGCCGAGCGAGGCGGCCGCCTCGCTCAGCAGGGGCGTGCCCAGCTCGACGAGCCGCCCGTTCACCAGGGCCAGCCACTGGCCACGGAGCACCGGGACGTTGCGGTCGGCGCCGGCCGTCGTGAACCCGCCGGAGATCCACTCGCCGGTGGGCAGGATGACGGCCTTGTGGCTCGGGAACAGCACCGGGTGCACGCCGCCGGTGGCCTGGTGCAGCTCAATCATCGCCTCAACGGTGATGTCGCAGGTCAGCATCAGCACGCCGGCCGGGTTGTCCGGCGGCACCTGCGGCGTGGCGTCGGGGCGGTCGGCCGCGGCGTACAGGCCGAGCCGGGCTGCGAGCTGCGCGCCGGTGAGCGTGGTGTCACCATCGACCACGGCGCCGTCCCGGCCGTGCGCGACCAGCGTCTTGAAGCCGACCACCCGCGGTGCGGCTGCGGCGGCCTGCGCGTGCCTGACGGAATCTTGCGGCGCCCGCAGCCAGGTCACGTCGCGGTGCGGAAGGGCCAGCTCGCTAGCCGCCAGGTCCGTGATCCTCCGCAGCAGCGAGGTCCCTGGCGCCGGCGCGGGGACGGGCAGCAGCTCAGCCGAGGCAGGGGCCTGGCCGAGGGCCTTCGGCTCGCCGGCGTCCGGCCCGGCCAGCTCTAGCTGGCTGCTGCTGACCAGCTCCAGCGCCTTGGTCAGGTATGGCGTGCCGGTGGGGTACTCCCGACCGCCCGTGTGGATCACCCACTGCCCGTCGGCCTCAAAGCTGTCTCCGGTGACCGTGCCGGAGACCACCTCGGTCCCCAGCATGATCAGCGCGCGATCCTGAGAGATGACCATGTGCGTGCCGCCGGTCACGGCGTGCAGCTCAGCGCCGGATCGCGGGCTGTCGTTGGTGAGCATGATCACGCCGACGGGGTGATCGGGAGCGGGCACTGGCAGCCCGTCCGGCCCGGTTCCCGTGACGTGCAGCCCGAGCCGGGCCGCTACCTCGGCCGGGCTGAGGTCGGCCTTGCCGTCGGTGATCGCGCCGTTCCTGGTCTGGGCCACGAGCGTGGTGAACCCGGCGGCCCGCGGCGCTGCCTGGGCGACCTGCTCGTGCCAGGGCGAGTCGGGCGACTCGCCGAGCAGGGTTCGGGCCGTCCCTGGCGGCGGGGCGGCGTCGCTGAGCATAGTGGGATCGACATCAGCCCGGTCGTCATCGGGCGGGGTGATCACTATCTTCGGGATCACCGGCGCGTCCTCGCTCGCCGGCGCGTCCTCGCGGGTCGGCGGGGGCTGCCAGGACGCCAGGTCAGGGTGCGTCCCGAACTCGGCCAGGATGGCGCTCCAGGCCCGCTCGGCTGCCTGCTCGGCCTGAAGGCTCAGGTAGGCCATCTGCTCTGGCGTCCCGGTCGCGCCCGCCCAGGACTCCAGCGCCTCGGCCTCTATCGCCTTCGCCTGCTCCCGCACCCAGGCGGCGGCCTCATCAAAGGTCAGCCCGGGGTGGTTCGGGGGGAGCGTCTTCGGGTCGATCGCGGCACCAGGCAGGAGCCGCTCTTCCAGTTCGGCCGCAGGCACGTCAACGCCGAGGTCCGCCTGGAGCGTGCGCAGCGCGCGCAGGTGCGCCTGCTCCGCGTGGAACTCGACGTAGGCCTCCCGGCCGTCGCGATCATCGGCGTCCCAGTAAGCCTCACGGGCGGCCGACACCGTCACGGCCACGCTCCGCTGGTACTCGGCGTAGGCATCGGCCAGGGTCAGGTCCGGCCGGCCGGCCTGGCGGCGGGATGGGACTGCCGGGTGGCGGTGACCCATTGCTGCCAGTCCCGCTGCCGCACGCTCCTGATCGCCTTGATCCGCTGCCGCACGGTCCGCGGCCTTGCCTGCGGCGCCCGGCTAGACGCGGGCGGGCCGGACGTGTCCTCGCCGGCCTGCGACCGGTCCTGACGCCGAGGACGGTTTCCGGCCGGAGGACTCTGCGGCACAGGAGTGCCGGGCTTCCAGGCGGCGAGCCTCGCCAGCTGCCCCCGCAGCTGGCGCAGCCAGGTCCGCACCAGGCTGATGCGATCGGCCAGGACTTCGCTCCGCGACCCATCGCCGGTCACTTCCTGCGCGGCCTGGAAGGCCTCGTCGCGCGCCAGGATGTCCTCAAGCCGCCGCTGCTGCGTGGTGAGCCGCTGTGTCGTCGCGGCGTGCTCGCGCGCCCACTGCTCGCGCAGCGCCGCGATCTTGGCCTGGATCTCGGCCAGCCGGCTCTGTGCGAGCTGGATGCGGTCCGCGCGGAAGCTGCCGACAGCCGGGCCGGCGAACGGAAGCTCCAGCCAGCCGGGGATCTCCTCCAGCCGCCGCTGCTCTCGCTCCAGCTCCGCGATGTCATCGGGCAGCGCATCTGCGAAAACGCTGATATCGGCCTGCACCCGGCGCAGCCGGGACTGCACGAGCAGCATGCCGTCCCGCCACGAGCGCAGGTCCCGAGCGTCGGAGCCTGGCCGCATCTGGTGCATGACGCCGTTCAGTACCCGCTCGGTCTCGCGCAGCCTGGTCAGTATCGCGGAGCGCTCAGCGGATATGCCCTGCTCCGGCCTGGCCGCCGCTTCCTGAGTACCGGCCTCGGGACGGCCCACGCCTGCCTCATCCAGGATCCTGTTCCAGGTCTGAACGCGAGCCTGCTCAGTGTGGTACGCCGCGTACGCGGCGACGCCTTCGGCGTCGAGCGGATCGGCGTACGAGCGCCTGGCCTCCTCCGCGGCGGCTGCCGCGGCCCGCTCGACCTCGGCCTCCGCGGTGGCGAAGCTGATCTGGGGCCGACTGGCCGGATAGTCGGCCGGGTTGGTCTCTCGCGCTGCGGCCAGGGCCTGCTGCCATTCGCGCTCCCGGCTGGCGGCCGCCTCCGCCGCCAGCCTGGCCCGCTCCTGCGCCTCGTCCTGAATATGCTGCGCCGATGGCCGAAGGCTCGCGTCCTGGCTCAGCCTGGCGATCTCCGCACGCAGCCCCGGCAGCCTGGCCTGAGCGTCGGCGATGCGTTCGGCTCTGGCCGGGGCTTGCGCCGACGACTCGCTTGACGGCGGCGTTTCGGCGACAACCTGCTCGAGCCGCCGGGCCTCGCCGCGCAGGCTGGCCACGCGCTCCTGGTTGGCCAGCCGCTTGCGCCGGGCGGCCTGCTTGAGTTGCTCCAGGTCCGGGCCGATCGCCCGCCGCTTGCCCCGCCCGACGGCGCTCGGGCGGGCCGCGTTGGCGGCCTCCCGGGCAGCATCGGTGCTCGGGGTGCCGCCGGTCGTCTCGGCCGCCTCTAGCTTGGCCTGCGATACCGCAGGCTGCTCTGTTTCTGCTTGCTTCGTCTCCGCGGGCCGCGGCGCGGAGACGGCCGACGGCGTGACCTCCGGGGTGACCTCCGGGGTGGCCTCCTGGGTGACCTCGCGGCTGACCGGCCGGGTGTCGTCGGCCTGGCGCGGCCTGCCGGGCGCAGGCTCCGTCTCGGCCGACGCGGTCATCTCCTCAGTGGTGACGTTGATCTCCTCGGACCGGCCGGTCAGCCGGAGGACGAGCTGCGGCTCTTCCTCGCGCTCAGCCTCGTCAGGCTCCTCGACGGTGGTGACGCCGCCCTCGGCGCGGCGCATGAGGCCTGCCCCGCCGCCGAGATTCCCCGGCCGGCTGGAAGGACCACGCGGGTCAGGCTGGAAGTCGGACTGACCGCCAGTGAGGCGGAAGATGCCATCGGACCCGCGCACCCAGGGCGAGGAGGAGTCGGCCTTCTCGGGCGCATCGGTCTGGCCAGCCTTGTGGCCCTGCGGCCGACCGGGCTCGACCGGGCGCCTGACCATGTAGAACCGGCCGTCCCGCCCCTGCTCCCAGCCCGATTCCATGACCTCGGGCTGCGCGCCCTGGCGTTCGTCGCCCTGGTGAACGCCGCCTTGCTGGCCGTCGATCGCGCGGCTGCCGCGCTCGCCGGCCGGGCGGAACTCCAGGGGCAGGCGGTCGGCCGCGCTCGCCAGGACGTCACCGGCCGCCACCGTCAGCGCGACCTCATCGATGTACCCGGCCAGGCCGGTCAGGCCAGCCTGAATCGCGTCCTCGAAGGCCTGGTCCTTGGCGGCGGCCGGGGCCTGCTCGGCGGCCCGCTCAGCCTGCTGACGGATGCTGTCGAGCGCGGCCCCGATCCTGCCGGAAGATGCCGTGGGCTGGCCGGACCGGACGCTGGCCATGATCGCGGGCAGTTCGGACAGCACGCCGACGTAGGCAGCGCGCCTGGCCGCGCCGTCGTTGCGGGTCAGCGCGCTGACCCGCGCCGCCTCGGCCTGCTCCTCGTCCATTCCGGTCACCGGCGTGTGCTCTTCGACGGAGTGCAGGTAGTCACCATAGAGCTGTTCGAGCCGTCGCTGGGCCGCAGCCAGGACCAAGCCGACGCGCTCGTGGTCGGCCAGCCGGTCCAGCGCCGCCTGCGGCGGCGGCGCGCCAGCCGGGCGGCCCAGGATCTGCCTGACGTCGGCCAGGAGCGCCGCGTGAGCAGCGAGGATGTCGTCACGGTTCAGCACCTGCGGTGACTCACCGTACATCGCCCGGTAGTGCATCTCCGCGACCAGCCCAGGGGCAGGCGGCTGCGGATCGGCGCGGGTCACCGGAGCCCCGGACGGCCGGGTGAGCCGCAGCTTCACCGGGACAGGCGCCCGGCTTTCTGGCGCCCGGCTTTCTGGCGCCCGGCTTTCTGGCTCGCGGTCGGTCTGTGACGATGCCGCCGCTGGCGGGAACAACAGGATTTCGCCCGAGGAGCCGAGTCCGGCGAGCCGCCCGCGCGTAGCCCGGCGCAGTGGCGTGATGAGGCGGTCAAGCCGCTGCACGGCCGAGCGCCCCTGGCCGGTCGCCCGACCAGCTCGCGCGATCAGCGCAGCGCGGATTCCGGTGAGTACCGACGTGCCCAGGGCACGCTGTGGCAACGGCAGGCTGACCAGGGCACCACCTAGCTTCGCGAGCTCATCGCTGGAGAGCCCGGCGAGGGCGGCAGCGATCGCGCCGAGATCGTCGCCGGACAGCTCGGCGTCAACATTAATGCTGGCCAGGGCTGAGCTGATCTGGCCTAGGCTGAACGTGCCGTCCGGCTGGCCAAAAGGCTCGACCTCGCCACGGTCCAGCGCGGCCCAGCCGCCGCGGAACCGCGCCGCGACCAGCCGCCGCAAGTCCGGGCGCAGCGCATTCCCGTCCGGGATACGCGACGTCAGCGTGGTGAACAACGTGCGGTCAGCGAACAGCCGGCCAAGCACGGGGTCGCTCTCGGCCGAGATCAGGGCCAGCGCCGCGCGCAGCGCGCTGCCCGGTCCGTCCAGCAGCCGCCATAGCATCTCTGCTCGCCGCGGCTCGGTCAGTTCAGCGAGACCGATGCCGCCCCGGTAATCGCGGACCCGCTCCTCCAGCTCGCGCAGATCCGCGCCAGCAAGCGTCGGCAGGTTCTGGCTCGGCGGCGGGCTGGCTTGTGCCCGCATGACGGTCCTGTCCGGTGGCGCGGGCGGCGCATCCTGGGTGACCGTGATGTTGAGGTGGTGTGCCGCCAGCGTCCGGTCGCGGAGACTGGCCAGCAGGTCATCCGGCGTACTCGATGCCTGCTGGCGATCCGGTTCGTCAGTAAGCAGGATCGGCGAGTCGGCCGGCAACGTGGGCAGCGACGACGGCTCCTCCGGCACGTCCTCCACGGTGGTGCGACCGCGTCGCCTGTCATCTGTCGGCTTGTCAACCGGGCCGGCGTTCGAGTCGGGCGCGGCGGTGGCCTCTGCGGTCCCTTTAGCGGGCTGGCTGCTGGCGGCAGCGGAGAACTGACGGTCCAGCTCGCCCAGCGCCGTCTCGTCACCAAGCTCGCGGGCCGCGTGATAGGCAGCCGCCCACACCGCCGCCTGCTCCCCGCCCATCCCCTGCCCGATCGCAAGCAACCGCAGGTCGATAGAGCGGGCATCCATCGCGGCGTCATAAAGCTGGCGGTTCAGCTCGCCCTGCGCCGTCTCGTCACCAAGCTCGCGGGCCCCGTGATAGGCAGCCGCCCACACCGCCGCCTGCTCCCCGCCCATCCCCCAGCCGATCGCATACAACCGCAGGCTGTCGATATAGCGGGCATCCATCGCGGCGTCATAAAGCTGGCGGTCCAGCTCGCCTTGCGCCGTCTCGTTACCAGTCTCGCTGGCCGCGTGATAGGCGGCCGCCCACGCCGCCGCCTGCTCCGCGGCCATCCCCTCGCCGATCGCAGACAACCGCAGGTTGTCGATGCTGACCGCCACCGGAAGAGAGCCGGGATCGAGACCGCCATCCGCCATCGGGCCGGCCCGTCCGGCCAGGTAGCGGCCGCCGCGGCTGAGAATCTCCTCCAAGCGGGCATCCATGTCCTCAAGCTGGCGGTTCGGCTCGACCCGCGCCGTCTCGTTACCAGTCCCGCGATTCCACTTGACGGGCCAGCGGGGTGGCCCAGCCGGCTCGCCTTCCCTGATCGCCACGCCCGGAAGGTCGCGCGCTAGTGTCTTGCCGTCCAGGATGGCCAGCAGATCCGGGCCGAGCCCGGGGGACAGTGTGCCGTCCGGCCAGGCGATCACCCAGTGAGCCGGCGGGCCGGCGTCAACGACCGGATGGCCGTCGGCGTCGAAGCCGCTGTGGGTTGTGACTACCTGTGCGCTAGGGGTGGTGTACGCGTCACCGGTCGCGGCGATCACCGGCCGGTCGCTCAGCGAGGCCAGCGCGGATGCCGCGACCCCCTGCCCCATGGCCGCGGGCAGGGCCGCGGCCTGGCACGCCACGAGGATCAGCGGCTGGCCCGGCTCCAGGTTCAGGCCGTCAAGCAACTGCTCCTTGAACTGTTCCGGCGTCAGCGTCCCGCCGCCGGCCAGGAATCCGCCGTCGGCGAAGTGGACGTGCAGCACGGTCGCCCCGTCGATGTCGGGGAAGAACTGCGCCGCCATGTGCTCATGGGCATGGACGTCTGCCGCCTCGGACGGGCCGGCGGGGAGGTAGAACCCCGATTGCGTTGCCTTGCCTCCGAAGGGAACCGCCACTGTCCCGGTGCCGCTGGCGGACTGGACGGGCGGTGGCTGGGCGGGGGACGGCGGGGTGGTGCCGGCCGGGGCGGCGGCTGCGGCAGCGGGAGGGGCGTTCGGCAGATGGGTCGGGGTGTACATGCCCATCCGCCGGGCGGCATCGGCTTGGGTGAGGGGGACCAGGTTCCGCAGGACGGTCTCGGCGCGGGCGAGCGCCTGGGTGGTCTGGCCGGCCGCGTCCTGGTGGCCGGAGCTGACTGCCTGGGTGTGGGCGGTGAGGGCACCGGTGTACTGGATGACGGCGAGCTTGATGTGGGGGTTGGCGGACAGGGCGAAGGCGTCGTCGTCAGGGCTGATGTAGTAGGCGACGTTGCCGGGGTCGCCAGAGCGGGCGGTGCGGTTCTCGGCCTGGATGTCGATGTCCTTGGACAGGCCCGAGTGGGCGGTGACCCGCACCTGCAAGAACATGCGGCGGGCCTTTGCTTCCGGGCTGCGCTTCAGATCGAGGCCGCGGGCACCTGTCATGTTGATGATGGTTACGTGTCCGGGCTTCCCGCCTTGCTCGATGACTTCCTTGAACGCGGCTTCGCGGTTGGTACCCTGCTTGAGGAACCATTTGGCGTCGATCGCGGTGTGTTCCACGCCCATGGCGGTCAGCTTCGCGGACAGCTTGGCGACCAGGTCGTTGCGGTGGACCAGGATCAGCTGGGGGTGGTTCTCGCTGCTGGCCTTCATGTCGCGGACGTCGGCGGCGATAGCGTCGAGCTTGGCGCCCTGGTTGGGGCTGACGTGGTCGGCTTCGGTCACCAGCCGGGACGCGTAATAGCGGGGGATGTCAGCGATCTTGGGTGACAGGCCCTGGGCGGCGAACCGGTCGCTCTTGCCCAGCGCGGTACCCGAGGCGCCGGTCACCCGACCGTACGCGGGCTGGGCGTACAGTTCCCTGGTCGTGACGCTCTTGCTGGTGGCGGGGTCGTCGCGGATGATCAGGCCGTGCTTGGCCTCGACGGCCTGGGCCAGGCCGCCGTTCCACCGGCTCTCGGTCGCGGTCTCGGGGTTGTACTGGACCTCGTGGGTGACCTGGTCGATGATGTAGACCTTGGCGTTGCCGTCGCCGTGGTCGTACACCACGTAGTGCACGTCTTCTATGTACTCGTATTCCGCGGTGGCCGCCATATTCAGCCGGACCACCTGAGCCTCGGTCAGCGGGGCGCCCAGCAACTCCGCCGCCTTGGCCAGGCCGGCCTCGGTCAGCGCTGCCGGGCCGCCGACCTGCCCTTCGGTGCGGCCGAAGTCGGCCGGGGTCATCATTTCCAGGAACTGGCGGGACTGAAGGACCTGGGCGACGACCTCCGCTGTGGCTTCGCCCTGGACGCCTTCGCTGAGGATGTACTGGCCGTTGGAGTAGACCAGCGCCTCGTCGATCTCGTCCACGCCGGCGTCGATGCGGATGGTGCCAACCTGGCCGGGAACCATGCCGGTCTTCAGGAAGGTGAAGCCGACATCCTGGCTCGTGCCGAGGTAGATCGTGGGCCGCCCCTCGACTGGTGCGGGCGGCGGGCCGTTCGGGTTCATCCGGTGCACGTCGAACCCCAGCGGGGTCAGCAGGTCAAGGTAATGCTCGAACTCGCGGTCGGCCAGGTTCCCCCGGGTCGTGATGACGTGTACCGCGCCCACCTCGACCCGGAGGGCCTGACGGACGGCGTCGACCAGGAACAGCCACGACTTGCCCTCACCGGCCGCCATGTTCACGATCTGCCCGTCGGCGAGCTTGTGCGAGGCCGACAGCTGCGTCCACCGCAGCCCCACCCCCGCGCGGCGGCGCAGCCACTCATGCAACGCCGACACCGCGTCATCACGGGACCCGCCCAGCAGCCTTCGCAGCCCGGCGTCGTCCAGGCTGGTCAGCCGCTCCGCCTCGGGGACGACAGTGCTGGACCTGGCCGCGATGTCATAGAAGTTCCGCGCCGCGTCGTGGGCCTGGTTCGCGCTGGCCAGCCACGCCTCGTAGGTCGCGGTGTCCACCGGAGACGAGGTCTGCGCCCACCCGCCTTTCCCGTCGGGCAGGAAGACCCGCGGCTCGGCGAGGCGGGTGCCGTCACCGGCCGAGATCTGCCGGTAGGCCACCGGGGTGCCCTGGTCGAGCACCTCCTCGCTCTCCGGCGGCAGTTCCACCGCAGCCGTGCCGTCCGCCGAGGCTAGTGTCACCGGGTCGTCGGTCTTGACCACGATGACCTCGCCGGGGCGCTCCCGCCCGGCCGACCATGCTCCGGACAGGTCCCGCTCGTAGCTGACCCCGTCCGGCAGCACGACGTGCTGCAACTGGCCAGACGCGTCGAACACCGCCCTCGACCCGTCCGGCACCGGCACCGTTGCCGGTTGCCCGTCAGCGCGGGACCGAAGTTCCAGCGATCCGGGGTGAGCGGCCACGTGCCAGCCGTCCCCGCCCCGCACCCAGTCCGTCCTGGCCCCACCCAGCCGGACCCTCGAAACACCGACCACATCCGGGCCGCTAGAAGCCAAGCCAGAATGCTGCAGCCGGCCAGCATGCGCCCCCTGACTCACCAGCGAGTGGTGGACCGGATCAGACGGCGAGACGACCAGCCGACCCTTCGAATCGAGGACCCCATGCGAGCGGACCGGATCAGACGGCGGGACGACCATCTGAGAGTCGTGCGTCTCTGCCTGAGGCGTCTCTGCCTGCGGCCCCTCTGCCTGCGGCCCCTCTGCCTGCGGCGTCACTGGCTGCGGCGTTTCCGTCAGCGCTGATGTCTGACCGCCGCCCGACGCCGGCAGCGGCACTTCGTCGGCCGGCAGCGGCACATCGTCGGCCTGTACCGGCGTCTGGACCGGGCTGGCCGGCCGCAGCGGGTCCACCAGCGAGTACGCCGGCGGCGGCTCCTGCGCCAGCGGGACCGGCGCGGCGGGCAGCGCGGCCACCGGCCGCACGGCGGCCGCCATGCCCGCGCTGGTGGTCATCGGCGGCAAGGTCACCATGACCGGCCGGGCGTACAACGGGTGGAACTCCGCCGGGCCGGTCGTCGGCACGAACCCCGTCCGCACCGCGATCGCGTACGCCGTACCGGGACCCGGCGTGATCCCGACCGCGCGAAGCAGCTGCACCGCCGCCGGCTCCGCCACCACGGCCGCAGGCTCCGTCACCACGGCCGCAGGCTCCGTCACCACGGCCGCAGGCTCCGTCACCGCGGCCGCAGGCTCCGTCACCGCGGCCGGCCCGGCCGCGTCATTCTCCGGCCCCGCGGCCGACTCGGGCCCGGTCGCCACGCCGCCCGTCCCCGGCAGCACGGACCCGGGCTGGCCCCCGAGGTTACCGCCATCGGGCGGCAGCGCCGGGGCATTGGCGATCTCGTTCAGCATCGACGGGGTGACCGAGCCCAGCGCGCCCGCCAGCAGTTTCTCAGCCGGCATCGGCAGCCCGAACGCCATCCGGCCGCCAGCCCCGATCAAGATCCCGATCGGGCGGGCGACCGCCTGCGCCGACCCCCCGGCGAACGTCGCCCAGCTCCACGTCGCCTGACCCGTCAGGAACAGATTGAACAACGTCTCGTGACCGGCGTTATGAATCCCGCCGATCACCATGCCCACCGGGATCTCGGCCATCTTCTCGATCACCCATTCCCGCGACCAGACCGCGGGCGGCGCCTTCCACCCCGGCCCGTCAGCCGCCGGCCCGGTCACCGCAGGCCCGCCATCCGGACGCGGCTCCAGCTCCTTCGCCGGCCCGCCATCGGGAACGTGCTTGGCCGCGTCCCCGGTCAGGTCCTTCGCCGGGCCGCCGGCGGCACCGCCCAGGTCCTTCGCCGGGACGCCGCCAGCAGCACCGCCCAGGTCCTTGGCCGCGTCCGCCGCCAGGTTGTCCGCCAGGTCCAGCGCATCGTGGCCGAGAAACCCTTTCAGCACGTCGGCCAGTTCGTGCGACGCCCACGCTTCCAGCGGATGCAGGGCCAGCCCCATCGCCCCGCCGAGCGCGCCGACCGCGACCTGCAGGCCGGTCTCCGCCCAGTTCCAGCTCTGCTGGATGCCCTCCCCGATCAGCACCGCCTGCGCGATCGAGTCCAGCAGCACCTGGATCGCGATCCCGATCAGCGTCGCCGACAAGATATGCGCCAGCACCCGCCCGATCAGCGTGTTCAAAATCAGCCGCACGGCAGCGAACTCCGCCGCCATCATCTCCAGCCCGATCTCGGGGAAGAAGAACGACAACGCCGCCTCGATCACCAGCGTCGCGATCAGCGACGCCAGCGTCGCGATAGCTTCCACCTTCATGTACTCGACCTGCGCCGCGGTCGATACCGCGAAATCACCCATCTGCCGCAACTGAGACGACGTCTCAGGGAAATAGCCAGGCGCCTTCGACGTGTACCGGGCCAGGTTGTCAGCGAACTCCGGCGACACCGCCGAATTCATCCCGGTCAGCACATGGTTAACCACCTGCTCGACCAGCGGCGACAGCTCGCTGTCAATCCGGTCAGCCGTATGATTCGCCAGATCACCCGCCTCATACAACGTCGCTGTCGCGATCAGCGGCGGCCGCATCCCCGTCAGCACCACGAACAGATTGGCCTCTTCCGGGCTGAACTGGATGTCAGCTGGCATGGCCGGGCCTCATCCAGCACGGAGCGGGCGGTCCGCCGGGCCGGGTCCACGGGCAGACTTGACTCATGGCGGTCTCCCTTTCTGGCGGGCGGGCTCAATACCCGCGGGGAGCGACGTCGCGTGCACGGGTGCTTTGCTCTGCGCTGCTCAGCTAGGGCTACGAACCGAAATGCGCGCGGTTCAACCCGCCTCCGCCGACGATCAGTTCGCCGGAGGGCCGGCTATCGAGCCGCGGAGTTCAGGCGGTCGCGCGGTCAGGCGACGACGTGTGCCTCAGCGCCTCGGCGGCGATCTCGACCCGTGACCGGGCGTCCAGTTGGTCAGGATGTGCGACACGTGCGTCTGAACCGTGTTCCGCGACAAGAACAGCTCGGCCGCGATATCGGGATTGGACCGGCCGGCCGCCACCAGGCCGGCGACCTTTACCTCGGCCGGGGTGAGCGCACCCCACCCCGACACCGGCCGCTCGGAGCGCGCGAGCCGCCTGGGCCGCACGCCAAAGGGCCGCAGCCGCGCGCCGGCACTTCAAATATCCCATTCGGCGCCAAGCACCTGGTACGCCGCCACCGCGGCCGCCAGCTCGCGCCGGGCCGCGGCCTGATCACCCCGGCGGGCGGCCAGCACCGCGGCGTCCTCCAGCGCGAAGCCATGGTGAAGCACCCTCCCGGCCGCACCGAAAATCTCGGCGGCCGCCAGCACCGGACCCGGGTCGCCGGTCATGAGCCCGCGGCACTGATCCGCCAGAGCGGACTTCACGCGCATTGCCGTTCCTTCTGCCTCCTGCTGCGCGGCCGCCGAGGCAGCGGCGAGCATCGCATCATCGGCCAGTTCCAGAGCGGCCCGCGCCAGAGCGGGCAGCAGGAGGTACCGACCCGGCAGCTCCGGCGCCATGTCCGGGTCGACCGCTACCGACAAGATCCTGGCGGCGTGCTCATACCCTCCTGCTCGCTCGGCGAGCAGCGCCCGCGCCAGCAGGACATAGTGAACGTTGCCCCCTCCGGCGAAGCCGACGACCTGCCGGTCGGGCAGTGCGCTCAGGTGATCTTCCGCTGTCTGCCAGTCCTGGCGGTGAGCCGCGATCAGGGCAATCATCCCCTGGACAAGCAGCGGCAGATAATCCGGGCCAGGCAGGCCGACCGCAGGATCGATCTCGGCCAGAGCCTCGTCCCACTGACCGAACATGAAAATCGCTTCGGCGAGCGCGAAGCGGGCGGTGGCAACGCGGGGCGTGCCGGCCTGCTCGGCGAGCACCAGCGCCTCACGCCCTGACGCGATGGCCTCGGCCCGCCGGTCAAGCTCGCCAAGCACCGAGACCCGGTTGGCGAGCATCAGCAGCCGCACGTCGCTGGCCTGGGGATCGTCCCCGACCACGGCCAGTCCCCGGCCCGTCAGGTCCAGGATGCCACCCTCGTCTCGCCGGAAGATAGCGCGGATCGACAGGGCGTGCAGCGAGTAGCCGATGGCGAGCCGGTCGCCGGACCGCTCCGCCACCGCCAGCGCTTCATCAAGGGTAATCGCACCGCGATCGGCCAGCCCCAATTGAAACTGGATGTGGGCGCTGAGGGCGGTGAGCCTGGCCGTCCAGGCCGGGCTGAGCCCGGCCCGGCCGAGCGCTGCGCCGACGGTCTGGGAAGCCTCGGCTCCCCGGCCGGTTCGCAGGAAGGTGTAGCCGACGAGCCAGGTCATCTCAGCGACACGGTCGAGATCGCGGGCGTCGGTCAGCAAGCGCCGGCCCACCCGCTCCACTTCGTCATGACGAAGGAGCAGGAAGGCAACCATGACCAGGCTGGCCTCGAGAGCCTCACGGCGCGCGTCGGCAAAGGGAAGGCTCGCCAGGACGTCGCGAATCAGGTCAGCCGCGACAGCAGGAGCGAGATATGTGAGCGCCGGAGTCGCGGCGGCGAGCCATTCCACGACCCACGGCTCGACCTCAGTCCCAGGAGCGTGCTGGGCGGCGGCAAGCTGCGCCGCGACCCGGCCAGGCCCGGCACCCGCGCCGGCCAGCGCCCGGGCCGCCTGAAGGTGAAGCGCGGCCCGCAGCCCGGCCGGCATCCTCTCGTACAGGACCTGGCGGATCAGGCCGTGCCGGAACCTGAGCCGCAGGCCCGCCTCAGCGACCACCCCGCCGCTGAGCGCCGCATCGACCACGCCGATCAGCTCCCCCGCCGACCGGCCCGACACCACCTCAAGATCGGCGACGGAAACTCCGCGCCAAGGACGGCCGCCCACCGCAGCGCGGCCACCACGTCGTCGGCCAGCACATCCAGCCGCTCGCCGATCACCGCCGTCAGCGAGATCGGCACCGGTGCCCGCGCCGGCCGGTCCGCCAGCTCCGCTAGCCCGCCCGCCAGCCTCACCTGGCCCGCGCGCAGCAGCCCGTCCGCCAGTTCCCGCGCATAAAGAGGATTGCCGCCTGCCCGGCCGATGAACTCACCGAGCCGCCGCCCGGGATGCCCGCCAACCAGCTCCACCACCAGCTCCGCGACATCCGCGTCAGGCAGCGGCCCGAGTTCCAGCACTCGCCCGCCGCGCGAGGTCACTCCGCGCCGCAGTCGCTCAAGGTCGGCTCGGCCCGTCCCCTGGCGCCACGAACCCGCCAGCAGCAACGGCATCTGCCCGACCGCCTGGCACAACCTGGACCACACCAGCACGCTCGGCTCATCAGCCCACTGCAGATCCTCAGCCACGAGAACCACCGGCGACCCGGCACACAACCGATCGACGACGGCGAGCAGCCGCTCCACGCCGGCCAGCGCCGGATCGCCGGACATCACCCCGCCGCGGCCAGTCAAAAGCTCCCCGACCTGCTCAGGATCGGCCGCGGAGCCTATGCACTCCATCATCAGCCGCAGCCGACACCCCGCTCACCAGCCCGGCCAGCTCATCACCACGCCCCACAAGCTCGTCTGCCACAAATGCGATCGTAGCCACCTGGCGAGATCGCGGGCGCCTCCGCTCAGCGGTGCACGGTCGGCGGCGGAGTTACGGACTCGGCGTTGACCTTATTCGATTTCTGATAGAGCTCAGCGGTATTCTGGACGTCGCCGGACACCCTGGTCATGCCGTCGCGGAAGCCAAGAAGCATCCCCTTCGCGCCGTCGACAAGCGAATTCCACTGCCCGCTGAACATCTGGCTGATGTCGTCGTCTACCGGAAAGGTGATCAGCGCGGCCGCCCTTGCCAGGGACCCGTAGATCGAATAAGCCACGGACGCGAGGTTGTTGAATTCATCGCCGTCCTTAGACAGGTTAGCGGCGTCGACTTCGAGATCCGCCATCTCTCATCCCTTCCTCGCCGCGCCGCCAAGCACAGCGTTGCCAGGCACGGGGCGGGGCTGGCCATCGGCCATGATCGCCTCCGCCCTGCGTGCCGCGTCGTCGAATATCTTGTCCACGTTGAACTTGCCTGCCATGATCGCGTCGATGTCCGTCCCTTTGGGGAACATGCCGCGGTAAGCGTCGATTACCCTGGCCCGGCCTTCACTCCGGGCCCGGCCTATGGTTTCCACGAGCGCGGCGCCGAGTTCGGCCGGGGCCATCCTGCGGAACTTGGCGGTGTTGAACGCGATGCCTGTCACCTCGCTTCTCCCGTCCAGGGTGACGGTGATCATGCCGTCTTTCGACGTGACCTTCGTCGCCTTGCTCCGCATCTCGCCGCGAAGCGAGCGCAGGCGTTCCTGAGAGCGGCGTAGCTCGTCCAGGGCTTCCTGGAAAGATTCATGCGGCTGCGAGCTCATAGCATTCTCCAATCTGTCGCTGCTTCTTCCCGTTGCCCGGATTCACTCCGGGCGCCGATGCCGGCGATCCGCTGGGGAACGGCATCGAAATCTTCCTCCGCGAACCTGTCGTCGTCGCCGGCCGCGGCGCCGAGCGATGACGCGGCCAGATCCTCCTCCGTGCCCCAGTACCGGGGCTCCTGCGGAAGGTAGGCGAGGCGCTGCCGCTCGGCGGGGCCGCGGCCAGGCCCGCCGCCCATGCCGCCCATCCGACCCATGCCACCCATACCACCTATGCCGCCCATGCCTTCAGCGGGCGCCTGAGTGCCGGCCGGGGTACGGCCGGGGGTGCGGCAGAGGAAACGGCGGAGGATGCGGCAGAGGGCACCGCGGGGAGTGCGGCCGCCGCCGGGCCGCCGCCCGGCGACCCGGCCGCGGCGGTAACCGTCCCGCCGGGTACCTGAACCGGCTGGACGCTGATCGCGCTGGATGTGACGGTCGGCGGCCTGGCCGCGATCGTCGGCACGGCAGACCGCTCGAGCGCCACGCCACCCGGACCGCGACCGATCGAGAAGCCAGCGGCCGGTGCCGTCAGCGGCGCGGCGGTGACCGCCTTCCTGCCGTGCCCCGGCCGGCCGCTCAGGTCCTTGCGGCGCCTGTCCTCGTTCCCTCCGCCTACGGCCGGCCGTCCGATGGCGCCGCTGAAACCGGCGGGCCGAGACTCCCCAGCACACTGCCGGCGGGCTCGTGAGCAAGCGAACCTGGGCCTGCCGGCGACGACAAGCTGACCGCCTCGTGGCCGGGCACCGCAAAGGTCGTGCCGTCGGCGCGGATGCTTCCGGCCGGGGACCGCGACCCGGGCGGGCCCGCCGCGAGAAGACTGGCCGCCGCGAAGGGGGCAGGGCCGGTGTTTCCGCCCGGCGGGGCCGGAGCCGGCCCTCCCAGCGCTCCCCCGGCACCGAAGTGACCGCCGAAGTCGCCGGGATCATCTGGA
This sequence comes from uncultured Actinomycetota bacterium, assembly GCA_963720575.1. Taxonomy (GTDB): domain Bacteria; phylum Actinomycetota; class Actinomycetes; order Streptosporangiales; family Streptosporangiaceae; genus Chersky-822. The sequence goes on along the minus strand of CAVRGA010000001.1, from coordinate 4,401,027 downwards.
CTCGGGCCGCCAGGACCGCCAGGACCGCCTAGACCTAGAACGCCCGGACCTCCTGGACCGCCTAGACCGCCGGGGCCGCCGGGGCCGGGGGACTTGATCAGCAGGCTCGGTGGCGGCGGGAAGCCCGGGCCCCCCGTGCCTCCGCCGCCGGGCGGGGGGATGTGCACGAAGGAGTTACCAGGCCCGCCGCCGCCGAGCGGAGTGTTCACCGGATTCTGCTGGATGTCCGGCGGCGCGGGGCCTACCACCGGCACGAGCGCGCTCGTCGTGGCGGCGAACTGGCTGATCATCTTGCTCAGGGCGGTACGGCCGAGTAGGTCGAGCCCGGTGAAGCCGGCTGTGCCGCCGGTCAGCGTGCCTGTCCACAGGTCCTTGGCGTGCTGCTCTACCACCGCCCACGACGAGTCAACGGTGAGATCCCCGAATGGCGTGTTCCGCGGGTCGGGAATCACGTAGCCGCCGCCAGGATCCCGCGTCGCGATCTGCTCGAGAACAGTCACCACCGAGCCGAGCGGCGAGTGCTCCGCGAGCTGGGCCAGGAGGAATAAGCCGCGAGCACGTCAGCCAGGAAGGTCACGGCCGATCCGCCGGCGGCCTCGATGGAGGCGGCGTAATCGACGGGCTCGGTCATCTGCTCATGCAGGCCCGCCGTGACCGTCTGCAGACGGCCAAGCAGCTCGCCTGCCACGCTGGCCAGGTTTCCCTGGAATCCGACGATGGGCCCCGAGGTAGCGTCATTGTGCATCGAGGTGAGTTGCTGAGCCGCTGACTGCCAGAAGTTCGCGGCGCTGGCCACCACGAGGCTGGCCGCGTCGAAGCTCGGCGGAACCAGCGGGAGCCCGGCGTACTGGCGCGATGGCACCCCGGACAGCTCCTGCGGCGGGGCATTCAGGAAGCGGTCCCAGGCGCCGCCGGCCGTATACAAGCCGGGACTGAGATAGACCTGGATGGATGTGGCGCCGGAGTTCTGACCGGTGTTCCAGCCAGCGGTCCAGATCAGATGCGAGCCCGGGCCGTCCTGACCGTCGTGGCTGACCGTCAGCCACGACTGGCCCGTGACCTCGCCGCGATCGGGGACAGGGATGCTCAGCACGGTCGCCAGCACGGCCTCCCACTGCCAGGCCGAGTAGTCGGCATTGCCGGCGCTTCCCTCCGGCGTGCTTGTGCCGTTACCGGAGAGCGGCACATCGATGGCGGTGGACAGCGAGTCGGTTAGCTGGTCAGTTCCGCTCATCGCGCACCCGTGCTGAACTGGGTGCGCCGGGACCCGGTGGCCGGCTCGGCGAAGTCGTCGTAGCTGTCGGTGTCCTCGTCCAGGTCGGCCAGGTCACGTCCGATCGACGCTGGCCCGACGGTGGGAGCGGTGCCCCAGACGTCCTCGTCCTCGGCCAGCCAGGTTGTCCGTTCTCGCTCCTGCACACCCTGCTGGCCGCCACCGCCCATGCCCCCGCCCATGCCGGCCATCGGCGGGAAGAACGGCACCGCGCTGGTGCCGGTACCGCCCGGCGCCTGCGCGACCTGGGCACCGCCGGGCGGCCCGACGAACCGGCCGCTCGATACCGGTGCTGCCGGTGCTCCGCCGGTGAGGCCTGGCAGCCCGCTCGCGGCGGCCGGCCCGGTCAGCCCCCCCTTGCCGAGGCCGCCCGTCAGGGCAGATCCGCCGCCAAGGCCGCCAACTCCGCCGCCGCCCGCTCCCTGAAGGCCGCCCCCGCCAAGCAGGCCGTGCAGCCCCGCTCCTGTCGGCAGCCCGAGCCCGGGTACGACCGGAACGGGTTCCGCCGGGACGCCGGCGCTGGTCAGGGCCTGCCGCAGGGCAGAGCTCAGGTTCCTGCTCTGGCTCAGCGCCGTTTGCAGGTCACTGTGCAGCGGCCCGGCGGCGGGTATCTGGCCGCTTGCCAGCGCCGTCGTCAGGTCGTGCTGCACGGCCCTGTTGTCGGCCAGCGCGTGCTGAACCGAGTTCAGGCTCGGCGTGCCGCCGCCGGCCAGTGCCTGGTCAAGCGCCTGCTGCGCCTTCTGGCTCTTGGCGAGCGCGGCTACGATCGCGTTGTGCAGCGGGCCGGTTCTGGGCACCTGGCCGCTCTCCAGCATGTGCCGGAGCGCGCTCTGCACCTTGCCGTTGTCGGCCAGCGCGGCGTGCACGAAGTTCCCGCCCGGCACCGCGTTGCCCAGCGCGTTGCGCAAGGCCGAGCCGGTATGGGAGTTGTCGCCCTTGGCCTGCTGGATCGCGGTCCGCAGCGGGCCGGTCTTCGGCACTCCCCCGCTTGCCAGTGCCCGGTCCAGCGCGGACTGCACCCGCGAGTTGCCGTTGAGCGCCTCTTGCAGCGCGGTCCCGGCCGGCGTGCCGCCGGACAGCGCGCTCCGCAGCGCGGCTTGCACCATGCCGTTGTCTGCCAGTGCCTGCTCGAGAGCGTTGTGCAGCGGGCCGGAACTCGGGGCGAGGGCGAGCGCCTTTTCGAGTGCTTTCCGCTGGGCCTTGTTGTCGGCAAGTGCCGTTTGCAGCTTGCCGCCATTCGCGCCGCCCAGGCCGCCCAGGCCGGTCAGACCGCCCACCCCGTTCAGGCCGCCCACCCCGTTCAGGCCGCCGACCCCGTTCAGCGAGCCGAGCCCGTTCAGCCCGCCCACCCCGTTCAGACCGCCCACGCCGTTCAGACCGCCGAGCCCGCCGAGCCCGCCCAGGCCATTCAGCCCGCCGCCGACCGAATTCAGGCCATTGCCGAGACCTGAACCCAGGCCATTGAACCCGCCGCCCAGCGAATTCAGGCCATTGCCGAGACCGGAACCCAGGTTACCCAGGCCGCCCCCGAGCATATTAAAGCCATTACCCAGGCCAGTGCCCAGGTTACCCAGGCCGCCGCCGAAACTATTCAGGCCATCGCCCAGTCCGCGGCCCAGGTTCCCCAGGCCTCCGCCGATATTGTTCAGCCCGTCGCCGATTCCGCCCAAGCCGCCCAGGTTCAGGCCGCCAAGGTTGAGGCCGCCAAGTCCGTTGGGATTGAGATCATTACCAGTATTGAAGTTGCCGCCATCCGGCGGGCCGATCTGGGAAAGCGTAGGAGGCGTCAGCGGCTGCAGCATCCCCGCCGTGGTCAGGTAGGAGACGGTGAGGGCGTTAATCAGCGACTGCGCGTTCGTGTCGAGCGTTTCCTTGATAGACGCAATCCAGAGTTGCTTGGCCTGGTTCTCCACCGCGACCCAGGTACCGTCGCTGAGCAGGTTGCCAAAAGAGCCAGCGTCCATGACATTCGGAATGTAATAGCTGCCCGGCGACCCTGACACCACCCCGCCGTCGAGCAGTGCCTGGTAGATGGCGCCGATCGGCGAGTGATCAAGCCGTTCTTGCCAGCCGCCGATGGTCTGCCATAGCCCCACCACGAACGCCGTGGTGTCAATGCCCGACTGGTCAAACCTCCCCGAGTAACTATCCAGGCTCAGGGAATTGCCCATCTGGCCGGAGACCGACAGGGCGGTCTTGAAGAGATTGTTAATGAGATTATAGAATGCCTCGCCTGCCTGGCCCTTGTACTGCGATGCCTCGCTATTCAGGTCAGAGCCCGTGGCGTAGAAATAATCGGCAGCATTCAGGTAGAGATCCTCGACGCCCCCGAACGCCGCGGACGCCGAGCCAAATGTGCGCGGATCGAGGTCAATTGTCGTGTAGTTGGGCGGTGCTGAGGAAAATACCTGCTCGAACTGACTGAGGGGGGTATTGTAATACTCGTCCCATGGCCCGCCCGTGCCCTGCAGGTCCGGCGCGAGGTAGACATGCAAAGCTGGTATAGCTCCACTTGAATTAGATCCTCCGCCGAAGCCGAAAATCTCAAAGAGGGAGCCGTCACTCTTGCTGTCGCTAACCGTCCATCGAATGCCGGTTATCAAGCCCCGGTCGGGCAGTTTCATCCCGAGTACGCCGTTCAGCACCTGCTCCCAGTTCCAGGCTGTGTAGTCATCGCCGCTCGGGGCGTTGATGGGGGTGGCAGCAGGGGTGTTGTTGCTGTACCCGTTATCGGGGGTATGGTTCGGCTGGTTGAAACTGCCGGGCCCGGGGCCGTCACCGTAATGCCCTGAGCCGTCCGGGGACGTATTCCACGGGACGTTTTGGTTAACCGGAGTATTAGGATTTCTAGTAGCAGGCACTTTGGTATTCCCTCCTCACGGGCACCAGGCAAAGCGGCAGCCGAGTCGCGCCTCAGTTAGTGCGTGGTTGTGTTCGGGTTTCCCGGAGTATTCGGATTCGACGGGGGCGAGCCTCCACCTCCAGGCGGGTTGTTCATGTCGCCGATAGTGTTCTGGAAATCGCTCATCAGCTTGTCCACCTCCTCATTATTGAGGCTCTCCATCCCGTGGAGTGAATTCACCGTCGTCGTGATTTCCTCGACCATGTCCTTGAGTACTTTGTCCAGCCACTGAAGCTGGCTGTAGACGCTGCCGCCGGCGGTCTTCAGCGCGTTGGAGATCGCCACGCCGGCGTCGAATCCCGGCGGGCCGGCTATCAGCGTGAGATTGTTCACCGGGTTGATGTAGTTGGTGGTGGTCGGGTCGCTGCTCGGGCCGATCCCCCTGAGCTGGGTCTCGACCTGGCCTTCTAGGTCTTCCAGTTGACTCTGGAGTTTCTTCAGGTACGCCGTGTCGATCTGGGTGACGTTGCCATCTGACATTGCTGTCCCTTTCGGTAAATAGCCGGGCGGTCCTGGAGCCGTCCGGCGCGGCGCGCGCCGGACAGCCGCCAGCCTGGTGTGATCAGGTGATCGAGGACCACTGAAGCGCGAGATGGTTGTCCGTCGTCCCGTAATTGACGGTCATGTCATCGAGCGTGTTCCTGTAGGTGCCCAGCAGCGCGTTCATCTGGCCGATGTCGTTGTTCCACCTGTTCTGAACGGCGGTGTACTCGGCCTCCGAGGCGCCGGACCAGCTCGCGCGGAGCGGATTGATGACGTCCTGGAGCTGGGTCAGCACCCGCTGGATCGCGCTGTCGGCGTCTTCGAGTGCCTGATAAACGTTGCTGACCTTGCCGTAATCGACATACACCTGGCCATCACTGACTGCCATGAGAGTTCCTTTCTCCTAGTTTGAAGCGCCGACGAATCAGCTTGAGCCGAACTGCGGCAGCGCGGCGGCCATCTCGACGCCCTGCTGGTTACTCCGCTGCAGTTGCTGGGCCGTGTCGCCAAGTTGCTGTGCCATCCAGCTCAGGGTGGACCTGAGGTCTTCGAAGTCCTCTGCCCACTGCACGACCGCCCCGCCGAATCGCTCGCCGGCGGTGGTGACCATCGCGGTGGTCGTGAGCTGCTGCTGCGAGTCGAAGACCTCGCTGATGATCGAAGTCAGCGCGCTGACCGCTTCCTCGAATGCCTGCTGCGCCTGAAGGGTGACGTTGATCTCGTTCTGGGTCACCGCCGCCGAGTTACCTGAAGGCATGATTGGCTTCCTTTCGAAACTGAGTGATTACCTGGGCTAAAGGGACCGCATCTGGTGGCCGCTCACCCCCTCATCGGTGCCAGGTCCAGCGCGGGACCGGTCGGCAGCAGCCCGAGCAGCGACGCGGGCATCGCGACGGCGCGGCCGGCCCGGTATCCCAGGGCCGACGCGGCCTTCGCCGATGGCACCGCGAACTTGACTCCGGCGTCCGTTACCAGGAAGAGCGAGTTTCCGCCCACGCCGGGCGCGGCCTGCGGCCTGACAAGGGCGCCGCCGCCGGGAGCCACGCTGATCAGGTCGGCGGTCTGCGGGCCGCCGCTGACACCAGGGGAGCTCAGGGCCGGTGGCGCGGCGGGCGGCGGCACCGCGAATACAACCCGCGGCGGCGCTCCCCCGGCGCTGCGGTAGTCGACGCACGGAACGCCAGGACCTGTCCCGTCGTCTCGCGGCGGGGCCGATGGCGCGTCAGCCGTGTCCGCCAGGTGCTGGCCGGCGATGGGGGCGTGCACCATAGCCGCCGGGCTGACCGGGACCGGTGCCCCGGCCGCGCCCCGGTAGGCCGCGGCGCTGGACGGGTCGCCAAGCACGATCGCCGCCTGGGCGGCCGAGATGGGAACCAGCGCACCGGCCTCGGCGAGATAGAACTCGCCCGGACTGCCGACGTTGCGGGTGACCAGCACCTGGCCGATGCTGGTGCGCACGCCGCCGATCACCGGCCCGGCCCCGCCGCGCCCGGCCACGCTGACCGGCCGCAGGTCCGGGCCGGCCGGTACCGCGTTCAGCCAGGCCGGGCTGACGTCGGTGACCCGGCCCGGCCGAGACCGAGCGCGCCCGCGATCCACGACGCGTCCAGCTTCAGCCGCTGCCCGTGCCAGATCAGGTACTCAGTGCCCGAGGCGGCCACGAGCAGGGCGCCGTTCGGCGGCGGCGGAGTGACAGCGGCCGGGATGCCGATGGTGAGCGACACCTCGGCACGGCCAGCGCTCAGCGCGCAGACCAGCCAGGCGCCCTTGTTGACTGCCCCGGCGGCCGGCACCGTGTCGGGAGCGCCCACGATCCCTACCGGCTGGCCGTGCGGGACACCGGTCAGCGTGCCGGCAGGCACGGCGGTCATCGCCGTGTTGCCGCCGGTCAGCAGGAGCGCGGACGACCAGTTCAGCACCGGCAGCAGCTCGTGCCTGGCGTAGACGTAGCGGGCGCCGGTCTCCTTGGCCATGACCAGCTCGCCAGCCGTCAGCACGGCTGTTTTGCCGCCGGCCGAGATCAGCCCCCACACCAGGCACGCCGCGACCAGCAGCGTGCCGAGCAGCAGTCCGCCGAACGATCCGAGGCCGGTCCGGCGCAGCGGGCTCTCCGGAGCGTCGGGCTCGCCGTGCACAAGCGCGGAGGTCAGGCGGCCCACCACGTAAGCGTGGGCCTGGACCTGGTCACGTCGTGATCTCATGTCAGCACCCGCTCACCCGTGCCCGGTTCTGGCGAATCCGTAGAGGTTGAGCAGCCACAGGACAGCCGGGATGAGCGCGACCGCCGCGGCCGTGTGCAGCAGGTCACCGGCCCGGCCCCAGTGCGGCAGCAGCTTGTACCCGGGCAGCGAGCGCTCAGCCGCGAAGAGCAGCGCGGCCGCGACCACGAGGCCGGCCAGCACCGCTGGCCAGGCGCGGGCATCCGCGCGGAGCCCGGCGACGGTGACAACCGCCGCGGCTCCGCAGACGGCCGGGATGACGATCGCGAGCCGGTGCCGCGCCGCCACGAGCACCCGCGCGTGCAGCAGCATCAGCGCGATAGCGTCGATCGCGACGACTCGTCCCGGCCAGCCGGTGGTGAGGGAAAGCACCGCCAGGCACCCGGTCGTGACAACGCCCAGCCCCGTGTACAGGCCGGTCATGTACCTGTCAGCCATCCGGGTGCTCTCGAGCACCCGCTCGCCCGGCACGGGATCGAGGTCGGACTGCAGTTCCTCGGGCGTGCTCGGCGTCGGGTCCAGGCGCATTTTCGCCAGCCGGAATGCGATGACCGGCAGCCAGCTGCCCAGCGGCAGCATGAGCGCCAGCAGAATCCCGGCCACCGCGGCGGCATCCAGCCTGGCGAAGGTGGCGATCGCGCCGCCGGTCGCGACGAGCGCGGCTCCGGCCGACGTGGCGACAAGCGCCGGATGCCGTCCTCCGCGCGCGAAGCTGACCGCCATCGCGGCCCCGGTCACGGCAACACCGCAGGCCAGGAGCATGGGGCGCAAGCTGGCCAGGCTCGCGGGCCCGGCACTGCCGCCACCGTGCAGCAGCGGCAGTTCAGCCGCGGCCAGGCCCGCGTAGCCGATAGCCGCCGCCCCGAGCACGCTGGCCGCCGCCAGGTCGGCGAAGGCACGCGAGGCCGCGGCCGTGAGCCCGATCAGGAGCAGCGCCATCGCGGCCGCCAGGAGGTCGGAGAGCGCGCCGAGATGACCGGCCAGCACGGCGAGGCCGGCCGCGAGCGGGGCGGCGAGCGAGCCGGCCAGCAACCGCCGCGACATGCCGTGGTGCCAGCGATCGGGCCGGGCGGAGATTCCCGTCGCGATGCCGTCGATGAGGTCGTCGAAGTCGAGCGGCGGGAGCTGCTCGGCCCGGGGCCGCAGGTGCACCACGTCGCCGTCGCGCAGGCCGAGGGCCGCGACGCTCAGTTCCTCGCGCAGCGGCGGGTCGCCGAGCCGCTGCAGTACCCACCCGCCGTGCTCGAGCCCGGCATCGGCGAGGCCGTCACCGAGGTGGCCGACCAGGGCCGGGAGCAAGTCGATCAGCGGCACGTGCGCCGGCACCGCGAGCTCCGCGCTCCGGCTGGGCCCGCAGAGGGTCAGGCGGCACAAGTCGTCTGTCATCGCTGGCTGGCGCGCCTGCTCGCCGGCGCGCTCAGCGGTGTCCGCGGCCTGACCCTGTGACGCGGCGGCGGCGCCGGACGGATATGCGGTGTCCGCGAGGGGGCTGCCGCGCCCGTTCGCGGCCTGCTCTGGCGAGTTTTCGCTCATTTCAGTCATACGCGCGGACCGGCCGGGGTGCTTCATTGCCGACTTTGACGCTCCGGCGGCATGACGCGCGTATTGATAACGTCGCGGTTCGGCCGCGAGCGCGCCCGCCACTCCTTGCCGCGGGCGCCGACCCAGAGAGGGAGACCGGCCAGATGAGCACGATCTTGTTCAGGCGCCCGGCGCGGCGGCAGCCACCTGAGATGCCGAGCGGCGAGCTGTCGCTGCAGGAGCCGCCGGTGATGCCGGAGGAGCCGACGGGCAACATGGGGCTGCTGCTGACCTTCCTGCCGATGGCGCTCGGGTCGAGCATGATGATCTTGCTGTTCGTGACGCCGGGGCGGGGCAGCGGCGTGACGACGTGGCTGGCCGGCGGCCTGATGATGGTCACCACGATGTCGATGATGGTCGGCCAGATGGGCCGGACGACTACCGCGCGGAAGCGGCGCACGAAGGGCGAGCGGCGTGACTACCTGCGCTATCTGAGCCAGACCAGGCGGAAGGTCAGGCAGCAGGCCGCACAGCAGCGCCGGGCGCTCGCCTGGATTCACCCCGACCCGCAGGCGCTCTGGCTGGTAGCCATGAGCGCGCGGCTGTGGGAGCGGCGCCCGGCGCACCCGGATTTCGCCGACATCAGGATCGGCACCGGGCCGCAGCTGTTCGCCGTGAAGATCAACCCGATGCAGACCAAGCCCGTCGAAGATCTCGAGCCGCTCTGCGCCAGGGCGCTGCGCCGGTTCATCAGCGCCCACGCCACGGTCCCCGACCAGCCGGTGGCCGTCTTCCTGCGGAGCTTCGCCCAGATCTTCCTGACCGGCGACCCGGACCTCGCGCGGGCCGGCGCCCGCGCGGCGCTCGCTCAGCTGTTCACCTTCCACGCGCCCGACGACCTCCGCATCGCGGCCTGCTGCGGCGAGCGGACGGCCGCCGAATGGGAGTGGATCAAGTGGCTGCCGCACTCACAGCACGCCACCGAGGCCGACGCGGCCGGGCCGGTCCGCGCGCTGCGTGCCACGCTCGGCGAGGTCGTCGCCATGTTCGGCGCGGAGTTCGCCGAGCGCCCCAGGCATGACCCGGGCGCCGCGACGAGCCGCGAAGAGCCCTATGTCGTCGTCATCCTCGATGGCGGCGACGTCAGCGATGAGACGCGGTTCGTCACGGCCGGGTACCGGAACGCGGTCCTCATCGACGTCGGCGCGACGATACCGTGGCGGCACTCCAAGCGCGTCCTTCGGCTCGACTTTGCCGAGACCGGGCTCGACATGGTCCAGGCCAGTCGCTCGGGCAAGGAGGTCCGCGCCTGCGTCGGCCGCGGCGACGAGCTGAGCGTCGCGCACGCCAGGGCCTGCGCCAGGATCGTCTCGCCATTCCGGCTCGGCGTGACCACAGAGATCTCCGAGCCGCTCGCCACCGACTTCGACGCGGCCAAGCTGCTCGGGATAGCCGATGTCGCCGCGTTCGATCCGCGCCCGCTCTGGGCGGCCAGGTCGGCGGCCGACCGGCTGCGGGTGCCGATCGGCATCGACGAGGATGGCGCGATCGTCGAGCTGGACATCAAGGAACCAGCTCAGGGCGGCAACGGCCCGCACGGCGTGCTCATCGGCGCCACCGGCTCAGGCAAGAGCGAGCTGCTGCGCACCCTGGTCTTGTCGATGGCGGTCACGCACTCCTCCGAGACGCTGAATTTCGTGCTCGTCGACTTCAAGGGCGGCGCGACGTTCATCGGGCTCGACCAGCTCCCGCACACCTCGGCGCTCATCACCAACCTGGCCGACGAGGTGCAGCTGGTCGCCAGGATGCAGGAGTCCCTGCAGGGCGAGCTCGTGCGCCGTCAGGAGCTGCTGCGCCGGGCAGGCAATTTCAGCTCGGCGCTCGACTACGAGAAGGCCAGGGCACAGGGCGCACCGCTCGACCCGCTGCCGACCCTCTTCGTCATCGTCGATGAGTTCAGCGAGCTGCTGTCCGCGCACCGGGAATTCATCGACCTGTTCGTCATGATCGGCCGCCTCGGCCGGTCGCTGGGAGTGCACCTCCTGCTGGCGTCGCAGCGGCTGGATGACGGCCGTATCCATCAGCTTGAGTCGCATTTGTCGTACCGGATCAGCCTGCGCACTTTTTCATCAATGGAATCGCGGGCCGTTATCGGCGTGCCCGATGCCTACGAGCTGCCGCCCCGGCCAGGTTCCGGTTACATGCGGATCGACAATTCGACGCTGATCCGGTTCAAGGCGGCCTACGTGTCCGGCCCGTACCGCGCGGGCACCTCCAAGCGCCAGCGCATCGAGGCGGTCAGGAAGCTGGTCGTCCCTTACGTGACCGGCCATCTCGTCAGCCGCGCGCCCGAGCCGGCCGCGGCGGCCGAGCCGGCCCGGCCGATCCGGCCGGCGATGCGCAGGCTGAGCTCGCTGGCGCCGGTGACTCGGGCACGACGCTACTGGAGTTGATGATCGACAGGATCGCCGGCCGGGGCCGGCGGCGCACCAGGTCTGGCTGCCGCCGCTGTACGCCTCGCCGTCGCTCGACGAGATCATGCCCGCGCTCGAGCCGGTTCCCGGCGTCGGGCTGGCCCCCGCGGACTGGGCCGGGCATGGCGGCCTGGTCGTGCCGATCGGAGTCGTTGACCGGCCATTCGACCAGGTACGCGACCTGCTGATGGCCGACCTGTCCGGGGTTGGCGGCCACGCGGGGCTGGTCGGCCGCGCGCAGGGCGGCAAGAGCACGCTGCTGCGCACCCTGATCTCCAGCCTCGCGCTCACGCACACCCCGGCGCAGGCGCACTTTTACTGCCTGGACTTCGGCGGCGGCACCCTGGCCGCGCTGGCTGGCCTGCCGCACGTGGGCGGCGTCGCCACCCGGCTGGAGACCGACCTGGTGAGCCGGACGATCGCCGAGGTCATCGCGCTGGTCACCAGCCGGGAGCGGCGGTTCGGGGAACACGGGATCGCCACCATGGCCGCCTACCGCCAGCAGCGTGCCGCCGGCAAGTTCAGCGAGGACAGCCATGGTGACGTGTTCCTCGTCATCGACGGCTGGACCACGTTCAAGACCGAGTTCGAACCGCTGGAAGCGGCGCTCAGGCAGGTGCTGCCGAGGATGCTGAATTACGGCGTGCACCTCATCGTGTGCGCCAACCGGTGGATCGAGCTGCACAGCTCGGTGCGCGACCAGATCGGCACGAAGCTGGAGCTCAGGCTCGGTGACCCGCTCGAGTCCGTGATCGACATCCGCACTTCCAAGAATGTGCCTGAGCTGCCTGGCCGCGGGCTGACCACGGGCAAGCTGCAGTTCCTGGGTGCGCTGCCGCGCATCGACGGCAGCAGCGAGCTCGCCGACCTCGAGAGCGGGCTGGCGGCGCTGGTCAGCAGCGTCAGCGACTGCTGGACCGGCGCGGCGGCGCCTGGGGTCCGTATGCTGCCGGACAGGCTGCCCGCCGACGCGCTGCCGGCACCCGAAGGCAAGCTCAAGGTAGCCATTGGCTGGAGCGAGACCGAGCTGGCGCCGGTATGGCACGACTTCTCGACAACCGCGCACCTGACCATCCTCGGTGACACAGAAAGCGGCAAGACCAACCTGCTCCGGCTTGTCGCCAGCGCGGTGACCCGCTGCTACACCCCGGACGAGGCCCGCATTTTCCTCGTCGACCTGCGCCGCGAGCTCTACGACGCGGTGCCGGCGGAGTTCAGGCTCGGCTACGCGGTCTCCGCGGCGGTCGCCAGCCAGGTCGTGACCGACATCGCCGCGCAACTGCGTGACCGCGTGCCTGGCCAGGACATCACCCCGGAGCAGCTGCGGCGTCGTGACTGGTGGAGCGGGCCTGAGATGTTCCTGCTCATCGACGACTACGATCTGGTGGCGTCGTCGGCGAACAGCCCGCTGGCGCCCCTGGTCGACTTCCTGCCGCAAGCCGGCGACATCGGCCTGCATGTCGTGATCGCGCGCGGCGCGGCAGGCTCCATGCGCACGTCGATGGACCCGGTACTGCGCCGGCTGCAGGAGTCCAATACGCCCGACATCGCGCTGTCCTGTCCCCCGTCGGAGGGGGCGCTGCTCGGCAACGTGCGGCCGCGGCAGTTCCCGCCAGGCCGGGCCATGCTGCTGACCAGGCGCGGTTTCCAGATCCTGCAGACCGCTCTCGTCAGCGATGGGGAATAGCTCCGCGGCGCCGTAAATATCACTGAGCGGCCCGCCAATATCAATGAGCGGCCGAAGTTATCACTGAGTCCGCGGCTTCAAGCTCACTGATCTCACTGACGTGGCGCATGCCCATGACCAGCGACGATGGCAGCCATCCGAAGGAAAAAGGCTCTTCGGCCGGACTCAGGAGGACGAGCCATGAAAGCTGCCACACTGGACCACCGGGTCAGCGCTCAGCGCCCGGCCGGCACGCCGGCACCCGCCCTCGTCCTGGTGCGGACGCCGGAGCAGCCGGGCGCGGCGGTCAGCCCGCCCAGGACTGCCAGCGAGTCGATGGACGAGGTATGGCGGATTCACGGCACCGTGCTGATGCGGTTCGCGCTCAAGCTCACGCTCGGCGACAGGCATCGCGCCGAGGACATCGTCCAGGAAACGATGGTCCGCGCCTGGCGGCACCCCGAGGTCGTCGACGGCCATGCCGACACAATCAGGTCGTGGCTGTTCACCGTGACCCGGCACGTCGCGATCGACATGTGGCGAACGCAGTCGCGGCACGATGACGTCATCGAGGAGCAGCCGCTCGACCGGCCCGACCCGGTGGAGCCCATCGAGCAGGCCATGACGGCCATGCACGTGCGCGCCGCGCTCGCGCAGCTGACGCCCGAGCACCGGCAGGTCATCGTGGAGGTGTACTACCTCGGCCGGTCCGTGACCGAGATCGCCCAGCTGCTCGGCATTCCTGAAGGCACCGTCAAGTCGCGCACTTACTACGGCCTGCGCCATCTCAAGCGGCTGATATCAGACGCATCAGGCGAGCAGGCCGGGCGAACCCCAGCGCCGTTCCCGCAAGCACTGACCGCCTGAAGGTCAGCACAGGAGCGATGTTCCGTAGCAATGAGTAGGCCATGATCACTCGCCAGGCTTGATATTCCGTGATCATGTTCGTGGGCATGATCACGGAACATCGCCGCTGTCCTAACCTGGGCGATCTTCCGTGATCATGACAACGGTCATTACACGGAATCTGGCCCGCCCCCGAGGCTGCCGGGTGACTCGGGACCTTGGAGAGCCAGGCGCCGGGTGCGTCAGCGGGAGGCTTTCCCCTTTAGATTTTTGAACTGGTGCCTCCGCGCGTGATCTCTGTTTCTAGGCGGACGTGCGCCGTGGCCCGGCGCGGTGCCGCCGGGGCAGGGTGAGCATCGTGGCCCTCCCTGTTGCTGTCAGCGGTCCGTTCTGACAGCAACGTGGCCTCCCCGGTGCTGCCGGGACAACATCAGGGAGGGCCACGTTGCTCTTAAAACCAGTGACCAACAGCAACAGGGAGGGCCACGCTGCTGTTAGAGGCGGGCGTGAACAGCAACCTGGCCGCACCAGGGCCGAGCGGCGGAGACTCGCCGCGAAAGGCGGAAATCTCTCCTTGATCAAGTTCCGGGGCCGAAAACCGGTCCCGGATACCGAGGCGGCGACCCTTGCATCACCGGAGAACGGCCCCCGGCCTCGCTCCAACGGATCCCCACGGCCATTCGCACCCGCCCGGGCGATCGTCCCGAACATTACGATTGGTGCCGTGGACGGTGACTGGTTCGTAGGTCGCGGCGAAGAGCTTGACCTGCTGAGCGGGCTGCTGGCCGGGGTAATCGCCGGGGTAGGCGGCTCGGTCCTTGTGGAGGGCGAGCAAGGGATCGGCAAAACCTCGCTGCTCAGGCAAGCCCTGCCCGGCCAAGCCCTGCCCGGCCAAGCCCTGCCCGGCCAAGCCCTGCCCGGGCAGGCACAGCCCGGCCAAGCACAGCCGGCCGGCGCGGACCGGTGCCGGGTCGCGTGGGCGACGGCCGACGAGCTCGGGCAGCAGTTCCCGCTCGGGCTGATGGCCGACTGCTTTGGCCAGCAGGGCCGGACGGCGACGACCGGCGAGCCGGCCGACGCGGGCGGAAACGGCGGCGGCGGGAACCATCACGTACTCTCCGGCGATCCGGTGCTCGCCGGGGTTGAGCGGATGCTGGCGCTGGCTGACCGGCTCTGCGCGGCCGGCCCGCTCGTGGTGGTCGCCGAGGACTTGCAGTGGGCCGACGAGGCAAGCGTGCTCGTGTGGCACCGGCTCAGCCGGGCGGCCCAGCAGGCATCGATCCTGGTAGTAGGTTCGCTGCGGCCGACGCCGGCCAGGGACGACCTGGCGCAGCTGCGACGCGGCGTAACTTCACGCGGCGGGCACGTGCTGACCCTCGGGCCGCTCGCGACGCCAGAGGTGACAGACCTGGTGGGCAGGGCGGTCGGAGGCCAGCCAGGGCGGCGGCTGGCAAAGCTCGCCGAGCGGGCCGGCGGCAACCCGCTCTACGCCAGGGAACTGGCCGATGCGCTAGTGCGCGGCGACCGGGTCCAGGTCACCGGCGGGGTCGCCGAGCTAGCAGACCAGGCCGCGGTGATGGGAGTGCCGGTATCGCTCGCCGGCGTGATCAGCGGCAGGCTGGCGTCGCTCGGCGAAAACGCGGTCGCGGCGCTGCGGTGGGCCGCGGTGCTCGGCCAGGAGTTCTCGGTGACCGACCTCAAGCTGGTCAGCGGGCTTGCCGCCGGCGAGCTGATCGAGGTGGTACAGGAAGCCGTCGCCACGGGCGTGGCGGCCGAGGCGGGAATGCGGCTGCGGTTCAGGCACGGCCTGATCCGCCAGGTGATGTACGAGAGCATGCCGG
Organism: uncultured Actinomycetota bacterium; assembly: GCA_963720575.1. Classification (GTDB taxonomy): domain Bacteria; phylum Actinomycetota; class Actinomycetes; order Streptosporangiales; family Streptosporangiaceae; genus Chersky-822. The sequence continues at coordinate 4,385,802 of CAVRGA010000001.1, read as the reverse complement.
CTTCCCTGCGGTCGGAGTTGCACCTTCAGGCAGCCCGGGCGCTGGCCGACGCCGGCGCCGCGCCAGAACGAGTCGCCGCGCATCTGGTCGCCGTACCGGAAATCACCGACCGCTGGGTATGGAACTGGCTCACCAAGACGGCGCCGGACCTGGCCTACCGGGCGCCTCAGGTCACAGCCGACCTGGTGCGCGGCGCGCTGGACCAGATTGCCGAGGATGACGCCGACCGCGAACTGCTCGAGGCCGTACTGGTGCAGGTGGAGTTCCTGCTGCTGCACGACGATGAGGTGGAGGGAGTCGGGCGCCGGCTACTCGCCACCGCGCGCGACCCAGACCGGACCGCCGACGTTGCCTGGCTGGTGGCCTACACGCTGATGCGGACGGCTCGACCCGCCGACGCCGCCTTGATGATAGAGCAGGCGCTGACCCGCCCTGGCCTGAGCGAGGCGCACACCGCCAGGCTTGAGGCCCTCCACGCGATGACACTGGTCGGAACCGACCGCGTCGACGAGGCGATGAAGGTCGCCAGCAAGGCACTGGCCAGCGCGCAGGCGATCGGCGACCGGTTCGCCGCCGGGTACGCACTGCAAACGCTGCTGTGGCCCGTGCACCACGCTCACGACTTCGCCGGGACAGTTGACCGCATAGACCAGGCGCTCGAGGTCATCGGAGATGATCCGCAGACCATTGACCTGCACCTGCTGCTGTTGATGAACCGATTCTCGATGCTCAATGTCCTGGACCGCCGCGCTGAGGCGCTCATCACAGCGCAGCAAGCCCTGGCGCTTGGCGAGCGGGTGGGAACGTCGCGCCTGACCGAGATTCGCTCGTACCTCGCGGCTGTCTACTTCGATGGCGGTCAATGGGACGACGCGATGGCCCAGCTGGAAACCGCTGTCGCCGCGCCTGAACCTGAACTGCACAAAGTCATGGCCCGAGGGATAGCCGCGCTGATAGCGGGGCACCGGGATGACTCCGCCGCCCTGGAAGAGCACCTCGCCGCCATCGACGGCCTCCCGGTGCGCGACATCGCCTGGGGCAAGCCAGTCGCCGACGTATTCCTGGCCCGGGCGCTGGCCGCCGAACGGGAGGGCCGGGCCGACGAGGCGGAAGCGGTGCTCGCGGACTATCTGGAGCTGAGCCTCGCCGGGTCCGTTGGGGGGATGGACGTAGCATTCCTGACGATGCTGACACGGCTGGCGGTCACCGCAGGACACGACGACGTCGCGGCCACTGCCTATGCCACCGCGCGGGAACATGAAGCCGCGACCACGGCTGCCCATTGCCGCGGGCTCCTCGAATCCGACCCGGCCGCGCTGATGGAGGTGGCGAACGCCTACCCCGACTCGCTCTACCGCGCCCAGGCACTGGAGGACGCGGCGGTGGCATACGCCGAGCGCGCCGAGCTCCAGGCCGCGCGAACAGCGTTCGCCGAGGCGGTGAAGCTGTATGAGGCTCTGGGCGCGGGCTGGGACATCCGCCGCGCCGTCGCCAGGCTCCGGCCGCACGGAATCCGCCGCAGCACCCGTTCGAAGCGCCGCCCGGATTTCGGCTGGGACGCCCTGACCCCCACCGAACTCCAGGTCGCCTACCTGGTAGCCGACGGCCAGTCCAACCCCGACATCGCCGCGGGACTCTTCCTCTCGCGCAACACCGTGCAGACCCATGTCTCGCACATCCTGGCCAAGCTAGGCGCCCGGTCACGAACCGAGATCGCCAGCGCCGTCTTCAGTAACCGGACCAGCACCCAGCACGCCTCCGCCGGCTGACGCTCTGGTGATGGCGGACCCAGTTGTCAACACCCGCGGTCGAGCCACGCAGTGGCTCATGGATTTAAGTTGATCTTGGAAGTGATCTAAGTTGATCTTGGAAGTGATGCGATATTCCGTGATCATGTTCGTGGGCGTGATCACGGAACATCACCGCTGTCCTGGAGGCTGCCGCGTGACTCATGATCAGGCAGGTTGCCTCCCGGGCACCCGCCTCGTTTCGACCTGGCCCGCCAAGGCCCGGACCCTGCAAGGTGATACGGTGCGGTTCTGGCGGAGCGGGCCGGGCTCGGTTCCGGAGGTACGGGATCGCCTCGCCGGTGATTGCCGCGTGTTCCCGTTCTGCGGCGAGGTCGCGGAGCGTTCCCGCGCCGGAGCATGATCCCGGAGCGTTCTCCGTCGTTTGCGGCATGATCGCGGAGCGTTTTCCGTCGTTATCGCGGAGACTTCTCGCAGCACGGAGTGTTTGCCGTGGCGTTTTCAGGGGGTCGTCGCAACGCGTTCGGCTTCTTGTGTGAGGAGTTTAGCGAGTTGTTCGCGGGGGGTGTGGTAGCCGTAGCGTTTGCGGGGGCGGTCGTTGAGTTCGTCGGCGATGTGCTGGAGGCCGGCGGCTGTGGTGGTGCTGAGGTCGGTGCCTTTGGGGAGGTATTCGCGGAGCAGTCCGTTGATGTTCTCGTTGCTGCCGCGCTGCCAGGGGGCGTGGGGGTCGGCGAAGTAGACGCTGATGCTGGTGGTGTCGGTGATGTGCTGGTGGCGGGCGAGTTCCTTGCCGCGGTCCCAGGTGAGGGTCTTCGCGAACCAGGCGGGCAGTTCGGTCATGCGGCCGATGATGGCGCCGGCGACGGATCCGGCGTCGTGGCCGTGCGGGAGGTGGAGCAGGGTGAGGTAGCCGGTGGTGCGCTCGACGATGGTGCCGACGGCGGAGTTGGATGCTTTGGAGCCCATGATCAGGTCGCCTTCGTGGTGGCCGGGCACGAGCCGTCCCTCGACTTCGGCGGGGCGCTCGCCGATGGGGACGGCGCCGATGATGCGGCCGCGTGTTTCGCTGCGGCCGCGGGGGCGGCGCAGCTGGCGGCCGCTGCGCAGGCAGGCTTTCAGCTCCCGCCGCAGCTCTCCGCGCGGGTAGACGTAGATCGACTGGTAGATGGTCTCGTGGCTGACCTGCATGTCCTCATCGCCGGGGTGGTCAATTTTCAGCCTCCCGCTGATCTGTTCGGGGGAGAACCGCCGGTCCAGGAGCTGCTGTACCCGCTGGCGGAGCTCCGGGTGCCGGGACAGCCTTGACGGCCTGGGCCGCCGCTGCCGTTCCCATGCCAGGTTGCCCGCCCGCACCGGCAGGTAATGCCCGGTCTTCGGGTCGGCGTTGCGCTTGAGCTCCCGGCACACCGTGGAGGCGTTCACGCCGGTCCGCGCGCCGATCGCCCGCAGCGACAAGCCGGTCTCGCGCAGCCGCGCGATCTCGTGCCGCTGCCCGTCGTCCAGGTACCGGTCGCTGTAAGTCGTTCCAGGGGGTCTGCACACTCCGCCGATCTTGTGGTACAGGCCGTACGCGAACGTCTTCGACACGCCGGCCAGCGGCCCGGCGCGGTTCGGATTCAGCCCCGCGGCGAGGTGCTCCAGCAGCACCCGCACCCGTTCCGGATCAACGCCGCGGCGGCCCGGCCGGGCCGCCCGCCGGGCCGCCGCCTCCCGCTTGACCGCCAGCCGGGACACCCCGCTCACCCGCCGGTCCAGCTCGTAAGCAAACGACTTCGACACCCCCGCCAAAGCCGCTGCCCGCATCGGATTCACACCCGAAGCCAGCAACTCCAGCGTCCTGGCCACCACCTGAGGATCCACACTGCGCCCCATCGCCCGCTCCCACCCAAATCAGAGCGTTGCGACAATCCCCTGAGCGAGCCCGTCCTATATGCGGACAACGCTCCGCGCAACAACAACTCTCCGCGCCAAAGCCGGAAAACGCTCCGCGCAACGACAACTCACCGCGCCAGAGACGGAAAACGCTCCGCGAAGCGGGAAGCCTCCGGGAACCCGGGAAGAGTCTCGTCTGCTGAGCCCCCGGAGCTTGACGTGCCAAGATCCCGAGTCACCCGACAGCCTCCCTGACCTGGGTGATCTTCCGTGATCAAGGTCTCGACCATGATCACGGAGACTGATCCGCCTCCCGAAGCTGTCGGGTGAATCGGGGTCTTGGAGAGCCAGGCGTGGGACGGGTCAGCGGGAGGTTTTTCCCCTTGCGATTTTTGAAATAGTGCCTCGGCGCGTGATCTTTCTTTCTGGGCGGACGTGCGCCGTGCCCCGGCCCGGCGCCGCTGGGGCAGTGTAAGCCTGGGACAGCGTGAGCATCGTGGCCCTCCCCGTTGCTGTCAGCGGCCCGTTCTGACAGCAACGGGACCCTGCCGCGTTGGTCTGTAAACAGGGGTGATTTGTCCCCGTTTACACCGATGCACCAGCGCCGGCTCGCCGGCACGGATGGTTGCTGTTAAAACCAGTGGCCAACAGCAACAGGGAGGGCCACGCTGCTGTAAATCTCTCCTTGATCAAATTCCGGTGCCGAAAACGACACCGGATAACAAGACGGCAGTCTTGCATCACAGGAGAACGGCCGCCGGCTCACTCCAATAGAGCCGCACGACCATTCGCACCCGCTCGGGCGATCGTCCCGAACATTACGATTGGTGCCGTGGACGGTGACTGGTTCGTAGGTCGCGACAAAGAGCTTGACCTGCTGAGCGGGCTGCTGGCCGGCGTAATCGCCGGGGTAGGCGGCTCGGTCCTCGTGGAGGGCGAGCAAGGGATCGGCAAAACAACGCTGCTCAGCCAAGCCCTGCTCAGCCAAGCCCAGCCCCGCCAAGCCCAGCCCCGCCAAGCCCAGCCCCGCCAAGCACTGCCCCGCCAAGCACTGCCCGGCCAAGCACTGCCGGCCGGCGCGGACCGGTGCCGGGTCGCGTGGGCGACTGCCGACGAGCTCGGGCAGCAGTTCCCGCTCGGGCTGATGGCCGACTGCTTTGGCCAGCAGGGCCGGCTGGCGGCCGACGGCGAGCCAGCCGAGCCAGGCGGAAGCGGGCGCCAGCACGTGCTCTCCGGCGATCCGGTGCTCGCCGGGGTTGAGCGGATGCTGGCGCTGGCCGACCGGCTCTGCGCGGCCAGCCCGCTCGTGGTGGTCGCCGAGGATCTGCAGTGGGCCGACGAGGCGAGCGTGCTGGTGTGGCACCGGCTCAGCCGGGCGGCCCAGCAGGCATCGATCCTGGTAGTAGGCTCGCTGCGGCCGACGCCGGCCAGGGACGACCTGGCGCAGCTGCGGCGCGGGGTAGCCTCACGCGGCGGGCATGTGCTCACGCTCGGGCCGCTCGCGACGGCAGAGGTGACGGACCTGGTGGGCAGGGCGGTGGGAGGCCAGCCAGGGCGCCGGCTGGCAAAGCTCGCCGAGCGGGCCGGCGGTAACCCCCTTTATGCCAGGGAGCTGGCCGATGCGCTGGTGCGCGGCGACCAGGTGCAGGTCACCGGCGGGGTCGCCGAACTAGCCGACCAGGCCGAGCTAGCAGACCAGGCCGCGGTGGTGGGAGTGCCGGTATCGCTGGCCGGCGTGATCAGCGGCAGGCTGGCGTCGCTCGGCGAGAACGCGGTCGCGGCGCTGCGGTGGGCCGCGGTGCTCGGCCAGGAGTTCTCGGTGACCGACCTCGAGGTGGTCAGCGGGCTTGCCGCCGGCGAGCTGATCGAGGTGGTACAGGAAGCCCTCGCCGCGGGCGTGGTAGCCGAGGCCGGACCGCGGCTGCGGTTCAGGCACGGCCTGATCCGCCAGGTGATGTACGAGAGCATGGCGGCTTCCCTGCGGTCGGCGTTGCACCTTCAGGCAGCCCGGGCGCTGGCCGGCGCTGGCGCCGCGCCAGAGCGAGTCGCCGCGCAGCTCGTCGCCGGGCCAGAAATCACCGACCGCTGGGTACGGGACTGGCTCACCAAGACAGCTCCTGCACTGGCCTACCGGGCACCCCAGGTCACAGCCGACCTGGTGCGCGGCGCGCTGGACCAGATTGCCGAGGATGACCCCGACCGCGAACTGCTCGAGGCCGTCCTGGTGCAGGTGGAGTTCCTGCTGCTGCACGACGATGAGGTGGAGGGAGTCGGGCGACGGCTACTCGCCCGCACGCGCGACCCGGGCCGGACGGCCGAGGCCACCTGGCTGGTGGCCTACACGCTGATGCGGACGCTCCGGCCCGCCGACGCCGCCGCGATGGTAGAGCAGGCGCTGGCCCGCCCGGGCTTGAGCGAGGTGCACACCGCGCGGCTGGAGGCGCTCCACGCGATGACGCTGGTCGGAACCGACCGCGTCGACGAAGCGATGAAGGTCGCCAGCCTGGCACTGGCCAGCGCGCAGGCGATCGGCGACCGGTTCGCCGCCGGGTACGCACTGCAAACGCTAATGTGGCCTGTCTTCCACGCTCAGGACTTCCCTGGGATGCTTGACCGCATAGACAACGCGCTCGAGGTCATCGGCGACGATCCCCAGACCATCGACCTGCACCTGCTGCTGCTGATGAACCGGTTCGCGATGCTCGATACCCTGGACCGCCGCGCTGAGGCGCTCGCCACAGCGCAGCAGGCCCTGGCTCTTGGTGAGCGGGCGGGGACGTCGCGGCTGAGGGAGATTCGCTCGAACCTCGCGGCCGTCCACTTCGATGGCGGTGAATGGGACGACGCGATGGCCCAGCTGGAAACCGCCGTCGCAGCGTCTGAACCTGAACTGCACAGGGTCATGGCCCGAGGGATAGCCGCGCTGATAGCAGGGCACCGGGATGACTCCGCCGCCCTGGAAGAGCACCTCGCCGCCATCGACGGCCTCCCGGTGCGCGACATCGCCTGGGGCAAGCCAGTCGCCGACGTATTCCTGGCCCGGGCGCTGGCCGCCGAACGGGAGGGCCGGGCCGACGAGGCGGAAGCGGTGCTCGCGGACTATCTGGAGCTGAGCCTCTCTGAGGCCGTCGTGGAATTGAACGTGGCATTGCTGACGATGCTGACACGCCTGGCGGTCACCGCAGGACACGATGACGTCGCGGCCGCGGCCTGCGCCGCCGCGCAGGAACGGGAAGGCGCGACCACGGCTGCTCATTGCCGCGGGCTCGTCGAAGCCGATCCGGCCGCGCTGATGGAGGTAGCGGACGCTTACCTCGACCACCCGCTCTACCGCGCCCAGGCACTGGAGGATGCGGCGGTGGCGTACGCCGAGCGTGCCGAGCTCCCGGCCGCGCGGTCAGCCTTCGCCGAGGCGGTGAAGCTGTATGAGGCTCTGGGCGCGGGCTGGGACATCCGCCGCGCCGTCGCCAGGCTCCGGCCGCACGGAATCCGCCGCAGCACCCGATCGAAGCGCCGCCCGGACTTCGGCTGGGACGCCCTGACCCCCACCGAACTCCAGGTCGCCTACCTGGTCGCCGACGGCCAGTCCAACCCCGACATCGCCGCGGGCCTCTTCCTCTCGCGCAACACCGTGCAGACCCATGTCTCGCACATCCTGGCCAAGCTAGGCGCCCGGTCACGAACCGAGATCGCCAGCGCCGTCTTCAGTAATCGGACCAGCACCCAGCACGCCTCCGCAGGCTGACACGCGGGCGATGGCGTCAGGCTACGCGGCCCACCAGTTCGGACAGATGACTCTTAACTTCACCCGGACCGGGACATTAGCGACGGACGGTTCAGGCCGCGTGGGTTTCGAAGCGGAGCGAGTCGAGGTCGTATCCGGGCACGAGGCGGACGTCTGCGTCAAGAGCCTCAGCTAGGCGGCGCAGCAAGGCGACGGTGGGCTCGGTGTGCCTCTCATACGTCACGGCGGCTGTCTGGTAGTGGTCCCGCGCACATCATGAACAACGGCTATGTCCTAGAACTGGCGAGGACGGTAGACATCGGCGCGGTGTTCGATGGCGACGACATCTACGCGACGAGCCTGGTCGTCGATGCGGCAGATGACTCGGTAGTCGCCGCGGCGCGCGCTGTGCAGGCCCTCCATGCCGAGCCTGAGGGGCTTGCCGACCCGGTGCGGACTCGCTGCCAGCGACCCGTAACAGAACTCGACAACGGCGGACCCGACCTTCTCCGGCACCCGGCCGAGCGCCCGGCGGGCGGACGCCGTCCACGCGATCGCATAACCTCCCACCGCTACCGGCCAGGGATGAGCCGCAGGGCATCGTCCTTGCTCAGAACCTGCGCCCCCCCGACCCTGATCTCGGCCAGGCCCTCCCGAATATCGCGCAGCAGATCCTCGCTGGCCATGATGTCCAGCGTCTCCTCCAACGACTCCAGGTCAGCCACGCTGATCACCACCGCCGCCGGGTGCCCGTGCCTGGTGATAACCACCCGGCCGTGCTCACGCTCCAGCACGTCCACTACCTCAGACAGCCGGTTCTTTACGTCCGCCAACGACATCTGCTCACTGATCGTCATAGCCAGAAGTATAGCTAGTTTTCTTCGCCCGCTGCCACGTGACGCCGGTTCGTATGACGACGAGAAAAACGCAAACCCCTTCACGCAGGTCAACGGGATGGTGGGCCTAACGTAGGACTTCTCGCGCTGATATCCGACAAGCTTGACGGTGCGAGCGCGGTCGTCGAGGCGGTTCCGGCCATCGAGATCGACGATCTCCCCGAGATGGGCGGATTCACGCCGTTCGGGCGCGACGACGTACGGACTCGGAGCATTACGGCAGATGACGCCCGGCTCCTAGCCGGGCGCCCGCAGTCGTTGCGAGTCCTCTTCCCGGTGACGATCGGCGAATGACTGGAGATAGCTGGGCCGGCGAGCCGTGCAGTCTGAGCGAAGTAGTAATAAATTCACGCTGCCTGAGCGCCTCCGGCACGGAGAGCTCACCGACACCATCACCACTGCACCCGAATTCGCCAGGTGGGTGCGCCGGTGCGCTCAGGCGGATTCGGCGGTGACCTGACGGCCACCGCGCAGCGCCGCCGTGTCGGCGGCCGCCCGGCCGGAATGCCAGCCTTCGGAGTCGCTTACACGGCCGCTCCGGTGATATGAGACGCCGTCGCCGAACATCTCATCGACCGCGTCATCGACGGCCTGGTACCGGGCAGCGAGCACGGGCAGCAAATTCCGGCCTGGCACCTCGGCCGCCACCTGGCGTTCCGCGTCCACTGTAGCCCCGGCCAGCCGCTCTCCGATCCGGATGGCGTACGACATGAGGAACGACTGGCGGAACGCCCGGGTACGCGACCGGCCGTACTGATCCCGCTTCGCGCCATCACGCAGCATCGCTGTATTCGCCTGCACAAGCAACGAGGTGAACAACAGCTCAACCGCGTCTAGATCGGCGGGGAAGCCGATTACCGCCGACATCCCTAGGCTCTTGTACCACACGGCACGGCACCGGTTGGCCTTGGAGACCTCCTCAAGCAGCTGTGCCTTCGGCCCTTCGTACGGGTTGTCCACCGGCAGCCGGCGGCTGGCTGGCTGATCCTTCCTGGACGCCTGCGCCGCGAGCAGCGCGTGGTCGATGCTGTACTTTGCCATCAGCTCCTGCGCCCTGGCGGACAGCGCCTCGGCCTCCTCGGTGAATTCCGTGGACTCCGCCTTCGCGAGGAGGGCGCGGATCTTGCCGAGGATCCGCTCGTCCGCGGTCCGCTCCTCGCCAGCCGTGGCGTCCGGCCTGGCCGCCGCACCGGGCCGAACAGTGCCGGGCAGCGGGCACAGTTGAGGCAGCACCGGCAGGTGGCGAAGCACGAACAGCAGCTCCACCGCCGTTATCAATGTAGCCTGCGGGCTGTCCCCCTCCCGGCCGCTCCACCGGCCAAGGTAAGCGTCGTCGCTCCCCCACCACACCTCGGTCCGCAGGGCGGACAGCTGTGCCAGCCAGCGGTGGTCCACTGTGGCGGCGGCGTAGCCGCGCATCTCGTCGGCGATCATGTCGGCGGCCATCCGGGCGTGCGAGTCACCCTTCTGCCGGCCGGCGTGCCGCACCAGCTCAGCAGGCTGCCAGCCATGCCTCCAGGCGCCGGTCACCGAGGCGCGCAGGCAACTGACCAGCTCACGGCTGACGGTAGCGTCCCAGTCAGGCACCTGCCGCTGGCCGGCCAGCGCCGCCACCCACTCCATGAACTTGCCCTCAAGGCCGTGCGCAAGGGCGTACAGCGCCTCGGTCACCCCGGCGGCCGCAAGCTCCTTGTCAGACGGCCGCCTTGCCTGTGGCGGCGGCTCGTGTCGGACGTCGCGCCGCGTCGAGCGCCCTTGCCGAGGCGGGCTGTCATGCCACCGGCTCTCGTGCGGCGGTCGCGGCGGGGCGGACGGCGACGGCGCGGACGGCTGCGCCGCGGGCCGCTGCTTGCGCTCCCTCTCCTGCTTCAGCCGCCGCTGCCGACTCGCCTTGCCCATGAAGCAGACCTCCCTGGCTCCGACCCTGCGGAAGATCCTGCCACGAGGCACTGACGAACCCGCGATAGGCGCGCCCAACGTAGCGATCGATGCATCGAGTGGCGTATCACTCGGGAAATGGCTGAGAATGAGGCCACGAGCGCCCTGGGCTTCACCTGGGATTCTGTCGCCATACCGGAGTTGCCGGCGCACGGCACCAGGAGGGCGCTCTGGCGCTTCATGCGCATGCTCCCCGCGTATGTGTGGGACGCAGCGGTGCTGGAAGGTAACCCGTTCACCTACCCCGAGGTGCAGACCCTTCTGGAGGGCGTCACAGTCGGCGGTCGGCGCCTCAGCGATGAGCGGCAGATCCTCAGCCTGTCGGAGTCAGCGACCCGCCTGCACGATCTAGTGGAATCAGGCCGGTTCGCTCTCAGTAAGGAGACATCTGACCACCTCAACCATCTGATAGCCCGATATGAGGCCCTGGAGGCAGGGCACTTCCGGGGTGAGGGACACGAGTTGGCGAACGTCAGCGTCTCCCTCGGCGAGTACGGCACGCACCACCCCCCCGCCAACCGGACCCGGCGGGGAGAACCTGCGCCGCATCTACGACCGCGGTACCGCGTTCATCACAGGCGCGGTCCCTGGCGTGTTCGAGCAGGCCGGCGCTTACTTTTGTTCGGCGCATCCATGCAGTTCTACTTCGACGGGAACAAGCGGACCGCCCGGTACATGATGAACGGCTGGCTAATGTCCCACGGCATCGACGCGATCAGCGTCCCGGCCGCGCGAAAGCAGGAGTTCAACGAGAAGATGATCGACTTCTACCGGAGCGCGGACGGGACCGGGATGCTCATGTTCCTGGCGTCCTGCCACGCGGAGGCGGAGTAGGCGTGGCGGAGACCGAGAACCGCGAGACGCTGCGGGAAGCACTCCGCTCATGGGGCGAGACTCAGCGCGCCCAGGCAGCCAGCCGCGATCGCCTCGTGCTCGCCTGCCTGGAGAGCGGCCTGTTCACGAAGGAGGAAATCCACGCGCTGACGGGGCTAGGACGCACAACTATCGACCGGATCGAAAAGTCGAAGCACCGCGACGCCGACCGCTAGCCTTGCTGATGTGCCTGCCGCCGAAGCAGCCCTACGGCACCAGGCCCAGCGCGTGCTGGACGTCGTATTCCTCTTCCTCTTCATCGAGATACGCCCCGCCGCGGTACCACCTCGACGGGATCACCAGCGGAACGATCATCGCCGCGCCGAGCAGCCCGAGCATGCCGTTGAAGAGCAGGTACGTGATCCCGGCGGTGAACTGGCTGCCAGGCATCGGCACGTACCGCAGCGCGTAGCTGCTGTGAATGACCACGAGCGCCGACCAGCCGAGCAGGACGAGTCCCGGCAGGCCAGTGGCCAGCGGCGAGACGCGCGGAGCGGCAAGCAGGATGCCGAGGAGCAGCCCGGTGCCCGCGACCGCCGCCACCGCGAACAGGCCAGCCGTGCTCGTCAGGGCGTGCTGGGCGCCGTGGCTGGTGATGGCGCCGTGGAGCGCCATGACGCGCTCGACACCCCAGCCCGCGCCGAAGTACAGCGCCGCCGCCAGCACAAGAGCGAGAATCAATCCGACAAGGTGCCGCATCCGCCATATCCCTCCGGTCGAACAGGATCCTGGCTTCCGCGCCGGCTACGAGCTCCGCTACGCGGCTCAGCCACCTGGCACATTACCTACGGACCGTACTTCGGGTGGGGAATATGCAAATAGTCGATAGGTAATTTATCGCCAAAATCTGCGAAGCACCTGTCACTCTCAGTTACCAAACTGAGCGAAGTGCCTGGTAACGGCCTGCCTAGCGGCGTCGTCTGTTGCTCAGCGCGACGCGGGCCTGATTGAGCGGCTCGAACAACTCGTAGGTCCGGTACGCGCCGCGTTTGATCATCGCGAACTTGACGCCCCTGGGGCCGCCCGGCAGCCTGTACCCAGCCGGCTCGTACCGCACGAAGTCGTCATGCATGCGCCGGAAAAACCGCCGCCGGTCCCGCCTCGGCACCAGCCCCGGCCGTCCCCACCGCCCGATCCCGGGACCCGTCGTCTGCAGCACCGCCGCGTAGTGCGCGATGGCCCGCTCGAACACCGCCGACTGAACGGCCGCCGTGATGGCCGGGTCACTGGCGGCCGCGCGCTTGTGCAGCATCGCGAACACTTCTTCATAAGCGGTGAAAACTGCCAGGTGGCTGGTGCTCGAGGTAGCCATGAACGAGCCCGGCCTGGATCGGCGGTACCGGTAGCAGGCCCGGTCGAGCACGCCCAGGCAGCCGCGCAGCAAGGCCGCGCAACTCACCGGGATGTCCTCGTGGATGCCAGGCCGGAAAGGCTCGTCCAGGCCCACGAGGAAATCACGCCGGAAAATCTTGCTCCAGGCCGTCATCGTCGCGTTGATCAGTTCGGGCGCGTCGGCGAGCGTCACCGTGCCGTCGGCCGCGGCCGAGCCGGCGACCGCGCGCAGCAGCGCGCCGCCCGGGTTCGGCCGCTCGCTGCCGTCCGGGTAGGACTCCACGTAGTCGATCAGCAGCACATCGGGCGCCGCCGCCTCCAGGCGGGCGCTGATCGCCTCGATCGCCTCCGGCTGGAGCTGGTCATCTCCGTCGACGAACCAGACGTAGCGGCCAGTCGCCCTGGCCAGCCCGACGTTGCGGGCATTGCCAGGACCGGCGGTGCCGGGCAGGTGCACGACCGCCAGCCGGTCATCGGCTCTGGCCCGCTCGTCGAGCAGCGCGCCCGATCCGTCGTCCGAGGCGTCGTCGACCGCGATCACCTCAACGCCGGCCGTGCCCTTCTGGGCAAGCACGGAGTCCAGGCAGTCAGCCAGGTACCGCCGGACGTTGAACACCGGGATGACGAGGCTGATCAGCGGACCGTCCGGAGTCACCGGGCATCGCCAGCCGTCAGCGGACGCTGTCGGGCTGCGCGGCGATCACCTCAGGCTGACCGGCGGGCACGTCGGGCTCGTCGACGGTCAGCTTGGAGGGCCACCAGTTCCACCGGCCGAGCAGGACGACGGTCGACGGCACGAGCAGCGTCCTGACCAGGAACGTGTCCATCAAGATGCCAAGCGCCAGCCCGATCCCGATGTCGAGGATCTGGCTGCTGCCGCCGCTGCCGGTGCCGCCGACGATCGCCAGCACCAGGAACGTGCCCGCCAGCACCATGCCGGCCGAGGTCACAGTCGTCCCAGTCACGCTGAGCGCTCGCGCCACTGCCTCGCGTAGCGGAAGCTCGCGGGCTTCCTCCCTGATCCTGGTCATCACCAGGATGTTGTAGTCCTCGCCAAGCGCCAGCAGGAAGATGAACATCAGGAACGGCAGGAAGAACACCAGCCCGCCCGAGCCCCCGAGCTTGATGAACAGCAGGACCGACAGGCCGAGCGCGGCCAGGTAGGACACTCCCACCGACGCGATCAGGTACAGCGGGGCGACCAGGCTGCGCAGCACGATCGCGAGCAGCAGGCCGATCACGAGGATGGCGATCGGGATGATGTGCTTGAGGTCGCTGTTGGAGATGCTGCTGATGTCGTAGATCGCCGGCGCTTCCCCGGTCACGCCGGAGTCCTCCGCCGAGGCGGCCCGGGCCACCGAGGTGGTCTCGGCCCGGATCGCGGGCACGGCGTTGAGCGCCGACGTGCTGCCCGGGTCACCCGCCGCCAGCCCGACGGAGAAGAGCACGGTGCGGCCGTCCAGGCTCACGTAGTTGGCGGTCGCCCGGTACAGCTGGTAGGCCTCGGGCGGGATCCTGCCGCCGGTCGGCGCCGTGGGCGAGAGTTTCTTGGCCGGGCCGAGCGCGCCATGCAGCTCCGCGAGCTGGGTAGGCGTCAGCGTGACGCCAACGGGATTCAGCGGGCCTGTCACCTGAGTGAAGAGCTTGCTCGCCTGCAGCCCCTTGGTCGCCGTTCCGAGGACGGCCGGGTTGTCCCACACCGGCTTGGCGAACCGGAAGATCAGGTCAGTCGGGTTGGCCGACGCCTGCGGGAAATACCTGGTGAGCAGCGCCTGCCCGGCAGCTGAGTCGCTGCCGGAGGGCGCCGCGGTGCTGCCGCCGAAGCCGCCTCCTACATAGCCAGTGACGCCGATCGCCAGCGCGCCGAATGCCACGAGGCCGATCACCAAGGTCGTCAGCGGCCGGCTGACGATCCGGTTAGCGACGCTGCCCCAGATCCCGGGCTTACCGGCGCCCTGCATGTCCCACGGCAGCAGCTTCGGCCTGCCGAACCACTTGCTGAACACCGTGCGCTTGGCGCCGAGCAGCGAGAGCCTGATCGACAGCAGGGCGGGAAGCAAGGTCAGCGCCGCCGCGAGCGTGACAACCACCGCTATCGCGAACGGGACGCCCAGGTCAGCGTAGAAGGCGAAGCTGGCCAGCAGCAGGGTGAGCACGGCGGCGATAACCGTCGCCGCCGAGAAGGCGATCGACTCGCCGACTCTCGTCACGGCCGTCTCGATCGCGACCCTGGCCGGGTCTCTTGGCCGGCGCAGGTCCGCGCGGACGGCCCGGCCAAGCGCCAAGATCGACCGGAAGAACCCGTGGACCTCATCGACGTGCCTCGGGCCGCCGTCATAGTCAGCCACCCGCAGCTGTTCTCGAACCCGGAATACCAGGAACAGCCCGTAGTCCGTGCCGGCGCCGAGCACCAGCACGATCATCAGCAACTGCGCGATCGGCGACACCTCCAGGCCATGGTGCGCCGCCTCGGCGACCAGCGGCCCGGAGATCAGCACGGACAACAACGCCGGGATCAAGGTCGTCAGCGCCAGCGTCAATGACCGGAAGATCAGCACGAGCAGCAAGATGATGAACAGTGACGACAGATTCTGAATCCGGCCGCCCTGATCGCCGTTCGCCTTCTGCTGGTCAACCTGGGTGGCGATGCTGCCCGCCAGGTGGACGTGAAGGCCGGCAGGCAGGCTGGCGGCCGCGATCTTGGCTCGCATGCTGTCGATCAGGTCGGTGGCCGCGTTCTGGTTACCGCCGATCTGGCCGACCAGCACCAGGAGCTGACTGGCCTGGCCAGGTACCTGCGGCTTGACCGGCGAGGTACCGAGGTCGATGATCCGCCGCACCCCGGCCACAGACTTGAGCTTCACCTGCACCCGCGCGATGGCGGCCGTGTCCGCGGGCGTCAGCGGGCCCGTCGTCCGGCCCGCGACAACCGGAATTGGCATCAGGTTAGACGTGCCGAACGGGGTGGCGAGCGCGGTCGCCTTCTCGACCGGCGCGCTCGCAGGCAGGAACTTGGTGTTGTCATTCTGCGTGACGCTCGACAGCGAGGGCAGGTAGGTGACCGCCGCGAAGGCACCAACGATCCAGGCCAGGGTTACCAGCCAGCGGAAACGGACGCAGAAGCTCCCGATGCCGCCGAATATCGCGTCGACGTTCATGCCGCGAAGCGTAGTAGACAAAGGCCAGCGCTCTGGTCACCGCCCAGCCGCGTAAGGTCACCGACCGGGCACGCTACGCTGCAGCTAGGGCCACGCTCGCATCAGGCCGCACTGCCCGACAGCAACAGGACAGCAACAGGACAGCAACACGGCGGCGACGTGCCCCGGCCGGGCTCGGTGAATACTGTGCCCGTTAGCGCTGGTCATGGCAGTGTGGGTGGTGACGGCGCCGACCCACGGCACCGTAGGCAATGCCGAAGCCATTCGGCAACTAGATCCGGGACTCACCGATGGCGGTACTGGCGGGTCGGGCCGAGGCCGGTCAGACTCGTGCTCGGAGGTGTGCAGGCTTCGCCCGGGGGTGGCGGGCATCGCGAGCAGGCGATCGCAGCGCCGGCGCGGCAACGTCGCCAGGAGCAGCGCGAAAGGGGCGCTGATGCAGGAGCTGCGACTCGTCGCAGTCAGCGAGGACGGCAGCTATGCGGTTCTTGTTGTCCCCGGCCGTAGCGGGCGTTACGCGCTGCCCATTGATGAGCGGCTCAGGACTGTGGCACGCGGGCAATTCTCCCGGCTTGCCCAGTACGAGATCGAAGTGGAGAGTCCGTTGCGACCCAAGGAGATCCAGGACAGGATCCGCGCTGGTGAGACTGCCGAGGAGATCGCGGACGCAGCGGGTTTGCCTGTCGACCGGATCCGCCGGTTCGAGGGCCCGGTCCTGGCCGAGCGCGAGTTCAGGGCCGGCGAGGCGCAGCGGGCAACGGTCAGGGGTGCCGGGGAAGCCGGGTTCGGACCGCGGCTCGGGGAGATCGTCGCCGAGCGGCTGGCGGAGCTCGGCGCGAGCACAGAGGATCTGGACTGGGACTCCCGCAAGCGAACCGATGGCAACTGGCAGGTACAGCTCGCCTATACGGTGGTCGGCCGGATGCACGTGGCCGAATGGGTATACGACCCGCGCAGCAAGCACGTCACGCCCGATGACGACGAGGCGATTCGGCTTTGCCTTGATGAGGCGCAATGGCCCGGCCCATGGCAACCGCCCCAGCCTGCGATGACCGCGACCGTGACGCCGATCGGATCGCGCGCCGCCACTACCCACCCGTCGCGCCAGCCACCAGCGGCCGCGCCGCTCGTGACGCAGGTCGCTCAAGCGATCCAGCCCGCACACGCCCAGCCCGCACACGCCCAGCCCGCACACGCCCAGCCGGTTAACTCAGATCCGGCCGCACTCGGCCCCTATGGCGGCGGGCGCCAGGGCAGTCACCAGGCTGGCAACGGCGCCGATGAGGTGAGCGCGGACGCCGGCGTCATGGCCGCCGGCGGAGCCAGCGACGTCGTGACCGTCGCAGCCGCCCAGGACCAGCCGCCAGAGCAGGCCAGGCCCCAAGAGCAGGCCAGGCCCCAAGAGCAGGCCGAGCCGCGCGAGCAGGCCGGAACGCAGCCGACGCCCGGGAAGGAGACCAGGCAAGACCGAGACCAGGCAGCGCAGAATCAAGACGCGGCGGCATCAGTGCAGAATCAAGACGCCGCGGCGCCGCCGCAGAGTCAGGACGCGGCGTCGGTGCAAAATCAGGACGCGGCAGCGTCCGGCGCGCAGGGAGCGGATGCTGCCGAACAGCAGGCCGAGCGCCCCGCGCGTCCGGCCCGGCGGACAAGCGGCGGGCGATCACGGCGATCGTCGGTGCCGTCCTGGGACGAGATCATGTTCGGCAATTCCCGTCAGCCCGACTGAC
This sequence comes from uncultured Actinomycetota bacterium, assembly GCA_963720575.1. Taxonomy (GTDB): domain Bacteria; phylum Actinomycetota; class Actinomycetes; order Streptosporangiales; family Streptosporangiaceae; genus Chersky-822. Next base: position 4,368,531 of record CAVRGA010000001.1, on the reverse strand, counting down.
CTGGCCGACCCGGCCCGCGTTCATCGTCGCGGGCATGCGCGGTCAGGGCAACGGTCTCGGCAGTCCCGCTGATCCGCGTAAGATCCGATCGCAATGGCCGTGCCAGCTGACCAGATGAGGGGACGAGGCTTGATCCGTTACGTCCGCGACGTCCGCGCCAGGCGCTGCGGTAGTCCGGCTCGGTGGATTCGGCTAGCCGCGATCATGACGCTGCTCCCCCTGCTCAATGGCTGCGCGATGCTTGGCGGGCTGAGCAATAGCACGCTGGCGTCGCCGCAGTCCATGACAGTGTCAAGTCCGGTCTTCGGCGCCAAGGTCCAGCTGCCGAGCATCTATACTTGCCATGGCCCTGGGCTCAGCCCGCCATTGCAATGGTCGGGCGCGACTAGGCCGGCAGCAAAGTCATTCGCCATCGTGATGGACGACTCTCAGGCGCCGATCGCGCCATATGTATACTGGGTCGTATTCGACATAAGCCCCACGACTGTCGCGATTGGTCAGAATCAGCTTCCTACCGGGGCAAAGCAAGCCGATAATAGCGCTGGCAAGGCAAGTTACGACCCGCCGTGTCCGCAGAAAAGCTCGCGTCAGTACCGCTTTACAGTCTACGCTCTGAATGCGGTAATTAAGCTCCGGAACGGAGCGGGATTGCGCGCGGCGTGGTCAGCTATAGCGAATCATGTCATCGCTGCCGGACGGCTGACCACCGCGCCTATCCGTAATCGTTCTGTTACTTAGAGTAGACAGAGATGGTTAAACTTCTCGAAACTCCTGACACGGGCCATAGCGGTCCGACAGAATCGTCGTTTAACGATTGATCTGGAAACTGCCCAGGGTGCTCGGGTGACCCCAGTGCCCGCGCCGATGGCCGGCGCGGGCGCAACGAGCGCCAGTCCTTGGCCGAGACCGCGATGGATGGTGCGATGCACAAGACGGTGGTGCTGATCATTCTGGCAGCTGTCGTCGCCATGATTGTGATCGTCGTCTTGACTGGAATGCGCTACCTGCGGGCTGACGACGAGGACGACTTCGAGGGCGACGGCACATCAGAGCGAGGCCAGGCCAGAGGCCGTGGCGATCATCTGGCACGTGATCACTGGCGTTCCCGCCAGCATGATGACGACCACGGCCGGGACAGGCATCGCGACCGTGACGGCGCGGGAGGCACCCTGCGTGCCGGGGCGAGTCGCGCCGGAGTCAGCCGCATGGGCAAGGACGGTTCCGGGCGTGAGCGGGCCGGCACGGACCGGCCGGCATCGGACCGTCCGAGCCGGGAGCGGGTCAGCGGCCGCGATGGCGCCGGCCGCGGCACGCCGGACCGAGGCGCGCCCGCTGACCGGGACCGGGATGCCGCAGGCGACGGCTACTCTCGCCGCGGCGAGAGTAGCCGCGGCCATCGTGGATTCAGCCGCGACGGCTCGGGGCGGGACGGCTCAGGCAGGGACAGGTCAGGCCGCGACGCCTCAGGCCGGGATAGCGCAGGTAGGGACAGCACGGGTCGCGAGGGAAGCAGTCGCGACGGAGCCGTGCGCGACGGGTCAGGGCGTGGCTCTGGCACGCGTGAAGCGCCCAGCCGTGAGCCTGCGCGGGCCAGCACCCGTGACGGGGCCGGCCGTGCGGGCGAACGCGACTGGGAAAGCACCGGCCAGCCCGGCCGCGGCGAGCGGAGCACGAGGAACTCCGGTCCGCACCGGGATCCGCGGCGCAGCAGCGGGCGCGACTTCGACGATGCCGACAGCTCAGGCGACCTGACCAGCGCGAGTGCTGGGACTGGCCGGGCGGGCCAGCGCGACGAGCTTGAGGACAGGAAGGGCCGAGGCTCGGCGGCGACCCGCGAGTACTCACGCCAGGACAGCCGTTCGGCGGCGAACTCCAGGGACGGCGCTGGCGCCGGCCGGGAGGAGCGTGACCGTCGCGGCAACAGCGGCCAGAACGCGCGCCCTGACAAGAGCCGGACGTCCGCCCCGTCGAGCCGACGTGATGACTCGCTGCCTGATGTCCGGCCCAGGCCGGGCAAGAGCAAGCGCGATGATGACGGAGAATGGCCGAGCACTGAGTGGGACGAGCTCTCCGACGTCGACTACTGGGCAGAACTCGCGTCTGACAAGCCCATCACCAAGACCGCTCAGCCGGCTACGCCGCCGGTGCGGCCCGACCGTGACCGCGCCGAAGCCCGGACCGAGGCAAGCACGAGCCGCGGTGACCGCCGCGATTCCTCCGGCCGCGATTCCAGCGAACGCCGCGACGCCGCCGAACGCCGCGAATCCAAGGACCGGCGTGACAGGGACCTCGAGCGTCGTGAGGTCTCCGAGCGCCGCGACCCGGACCGAAGCCTGCCCGACCGCAGCCTGCCCGACCGCAGCATCCCTGACCGGCGCGACCAGCCACTGCTCCCAGCGGCAAGAACACCGCGCACGACGGTCGACGCCGCCTTCGCCCCGCTGGCCGGGGAGTCGGTCGACGCCGCCTTCAGCGGCAGGACCGACGTCTACGGCGCGACCGAGCTGCGCAGGACGATCGCCGCCGGCGGCGAGCCGATGCGCTCGGCTCCGGCCGGACGGACAGCCCCCGCCGCAGCGGGCCGACCGGCCCAGCCGGGCGACAGTGACCCGCTGACCAGCCCTTCGTTCCCGCGGATCACCGATGACAGCCGGTCGTACCGGCGCGGCAGGTCAGACACCCCGGGCAGCCAGTCCGGGCAGCACGCCCCCTACCAGCCGCCGGCCCAGCATTCGACCGGGCCGCAGCCGGTAATGCAGCAGCCGGGTTCGGCGACGCATCCGCCAGTAGGGCCGCTCGACAGCCAGCCGGGACACAGCAGCGGTTACAGCCGGACGTCTGAGTACGCCGCCGCTCCGCCGGCCCTCGCAGCGTCCTCCCTGCCGCTGCCCGCCGCGGCACCACCGGCAGCACTGCCCGCGGCACCTCCGGCCCACCTCGCACCAGCGACGCAGTTCTCGCTGCCCGCCGCTCCGGCCGAGCGCTACCAGCCGCAGCAATCGCCGGAGAACTATCCGGCGCACTCGATCACTGGCTCTGGCAACTACCAGGCGCCAGCGGCGTCCAGCGGTTATGCGGCTGAGCCTTCGGCCAGCTACCTGCCCTCCGGCGGGAACGCCTACCCGGCCGACTCAGCTACCAGCCCTTACTCGGCCCCGATGCCAGCCGCTGCCAGCTATTCCTCCGCGCCAAGCTATCCGGGTCATGACGCGGGCGGTTTCGGCAACGGGCTGCCAGCCTCGCCGGACTACGGAACCGACCATGACAGCGGCGGCTACTCCGTACCCGCGCCGGCTGCGCCGAGCTATCAGTACGAGCAGCCGCCAGGTTACGCCAGCCAGGGCTACCAGCCCGCCGCGCAGGCGCCCCCGACTAGCTATCAGCCGCCAGCCGACCACAGCTTCGGTCACCTGCCCCCGGCCCAGTTGCCGCAGTCGCATCTGCCCCAGGCGGCCCAGCCTTCCTCGGGCCAGACTTCCGCGTACGGCTATCACGAGTCGCCGCAGGCCGATCGGAGCGACCTGTACCAGGTCCCGCCCGCACCGGCCGCGCTGCCGGCGGGAAGCGGATTCGGCCAGGACTTCGGCGGAGCGCCGGTGCAGCCGACTTACCCCGCCGCTCCGTATGGGTCGGCTCCGTACGAGCCGGCTGGCTATCCGGCCCCTGTATACGAGGCCGACACGGCTTACCCGGCCGATCCGTATGCCGTTGACCCGTACGGGTACCCCGGCTACGGATCTGGCCGGTTAGCGGAGCAGCGGCCGTTAGCCGCCCAGCCGTGGGAAGATCACGCATGGCAAGGGCAGTACTGGGACGGGCAGGCCTGGCCCGCGCCAGTGTGGGATGACCCGGTCTGAAAGTAGTCAAGTCACGGTTCAGCATGTTGTGATCAGCGTGAACGGCATCGACAGCACGGTGCCGTCAGCGACTAGGTTGCTCACCGTTCTCCGCGATCAGCTTGGCCTGACCGGCGCCAAGCCTGGCTGCGGTGAGGGCGAGTGCGGCGCGTGCACGGTGCTCGCCGACGGCGAGCCCGTGCGCTCATGCCAGGTCACCGCGGAAGCGATGGCTGGCAAGCGGCTCACTACCATCGAGGGCCTGCGCGATGGTCCCGGCCTGCACCGGGTGCAGCAAGCCTTCGCCGATGCGGGCGCGGCTCAGTGCGGGTACTGCACTCCTGGGCTGATCTTGTCGTCCGCCGCATTGCTCGCCGGGAACGCCGAGCCCGATGACGCTGCCATCGATGCGGCTCTTGCCGGTCACATCTGCCGCTGCGGCGGTTACCCGAGAATCAGGCGCGCGGTGCGGCGGGCCGCCGTGACCAGTGGCGGAGCCGGCCTGCCGGAATCGGGCGACCCTGAGCCTGACCGATGGGGGCCGCCCGATCCCGGCCGTCCGCACTACCGGCCCGCCAGGCCGTGGGATCTCACCGGCCCGCTCCGCCGCGACTGGTTCGGGGCGCTGGGTGATGGCCTGGTCGTCGCGGCTGAACCGTCGCCAGGCGAATCTCAGCAGTTCACCACTGCGCGCGGCGCGTGGCTGCACATCGCCCCGGCCGGGCTGGTCACCGCGTTCACCGGCAAGGTAGACGTCGGCCAGGACAACAGGACGGCGCTGCGGCTGCTTGTCGCTCAGGAACTCGGCGTCCCGCTGGCCCTGGTCCGCCTCGCGATGGGCGATACCGACCTCTGCCCGTATGACCGGGGCACGTTCGGGAGCCGGTCAATGCCGGATGCGGGCGGGGTGCTGCGCCAGGTTGCCGCCTACGCCCGCCGGCTCGCCCCGGCGCGACCAGGTGACCGGCGAGTCGAGCTGGTGACCGGTGAGCCGGTCCTGTCCGATCCGCGCGGCTGGGACAAGGCAGGGCGGGCGCACCTCGCGCCGGGCACGCTTGCCGCCGTGACCGGCCGGAGGCGATTTATTTCCGACCTCTCATGTCCTGGCATGCTGCACGGGGCATTGCTGCGACCGCCGGTGCCCGGCTCCGTGCTCACGTCCCTGCGGCCCGGTGTGCTCGATGACTGGCCTGGGGTGACCGTGATCAGCGCCGGCGAGCTGACCGGGGTCGTGGCGGTCGGCCTGCTGACCGCCAGGAAGGCGATCGCCGCCCTGCAGGCCGCGGCGAGCTGGGACCAGCCAGAGGCGCCGTCGGATGCCAGCCTGGCCGACTACCTGCGCGCGCATCCGCCGGAAGCCGCCGAGGACGCGGTCCCGGTGCGCACGCAGCACGGTTCGGCGGCGACCGCGCTCGAGGTGGCAGCGGTCCGGGCGGAGGCGACCTACACGGCCGCCTACATCGCCCCGGCCGCCCTCGAGACCAGGGTCGCGCTGGCTCGCTGGGACGACGGGAGGCTGACGGTCTGGACCGGCACCCAGACACCATTCGGGGTGCGGGCTGAGGTCGCTGCCGCGCTGGGCGCACCCCTGGAGGACGTGCGCATCATCGTGCCGCCCACCGGCGGCGCGTTCGGCGGCAAGCACGCGGCCGGGATCTCGATCGAGGCTGCCCAGCTGGCCAGGCACGCCGACCGTCCGGTCCGGGTGGCGTGGAGCCGCGCCGAGGAATTCACCGCCGGGACGCTCAGGCGGGCGGCGGTCATCGACGTTGTCGCGGGCGCCACGGCCGCTGGCGAGCTCTCCGGCTGGACCTTCCTCAACGTCAACGCGGGCACCGCCGGAATGGCCACCCCCTACCGGGTCGCCGACCAGCGAATCGAGTATCAGCCCGCCCGCAGCCCGCTGCGGCAGGGCTCATACCGGGGGCTCGCCGCGACCGCGAACAACTTCGCCAGGGAATCGACGATCGATGAGCTGGCCTGCGAGCTCGGAATCGACCCGCTCGAGTTCCGGCTGCGCAACCTGGCCGACGACCGGCTCGCCAGCGTGCTGCGCGCCGTCGCTGACCACGTCGGCTGGGCCGGCCTGGCCGCCAGGTCCCGCGAGCAAGCCGCAGGCGGTCCGGCAGCGGGCGATCCGGCGGAGGGCGGTCCGGCGGAGGGCGATCCGGCAGCGGGCGATCCGGCGGAGGGCGATCCGGCGACCGGCTGGGGCATCGCGTGCGGGCTGGAAAAGGACGGCCGGGTCGCCACGGCGGCTCAGGTGGCGGTCTGGCCTGGTGGCGAGCTTCGCGTGACCAGGCTGGTGAGCGGCTATGAGTGCGGCGCGATCGTGAACCCGGCCGCCGTGACCAGCCAGGTGGAAGGCGCGGCGGTCATGGCGCTCGGCGGAGCGCTGTTCGAGGCGATCACGTTCACGGACGGGATGATCACCAACGCCGCTTTCTCGACCTACCGGGTGCCGCGGCTGGCCGATGTCCCGCCAATCGAGGTTGTGCTGCTCGACCGGCCGGACCTGCCGTCCGCCGGGGCGGGCGAGACGCCGATGATCGCCGTCGCCCCGGCGATCGCCGCCGCGGTATTCGCCGCGACAGGCCGGCGGCCGCGTTCGCTGCCGCTCCTGCCCTTGACCTGAGTCGCTGCCGGGAGCCTCGCCGCCAGGGGCCGACCCGGGCTAATTTCCGGGTTCTGGCGCGAATTCCGTGATCAAGCCCGCGACGATGACGCGGCATCGCCGCTGCCAGGCGGGTGCGGGAGGGTTGCCGGGTTCCTGGGGGAGGGTTGTCGTGCGCGGGAGGGTTGCCGGGTCCGGGCAGGAGGGTTGTCGTGCGCGGGAGGGTTGCCGTCATGATCGCGGAGGGTTTCCGGGTGCGCGCAGGAGCGGTTCCGGGTCCGGGAGGATTGCCGTGTCCTGGTCCGGTCGATCCTCCTGAACCCGGGAACACTCCTCCGAGAGCACGGCAGCCCTCCTGCGGGCGCAGCCTCGCCCCTGGCAGCCGCACCCCGGGGTGGCCTGACGGAATCCGCTAGACGGATCAAGGACAGAAGTCATCCCGGCAGCCTGTCCAGGACCTGGGTGAACATCCGTGATCACGACCAGAAGCATGGATCACGGAACTCGCGCCAGAGCCAATTTCCGTGATCATGGTCGCGGGCATGATCACGGACCATCGCCGCTATCCTGACCTGGGTGATCTTCCGTGATCACGCCCGCGAACATGATCACGGAATCTGGCCCCTCCCGGCCTCCGGAGGACAACCACCCCACCCGGCATAACCCGCACCACCCGCCTCCACTGTCTCAAATTCACCCCGCCAGCCCCAACCTCCAACAAACCAACAGGATCATTGGGCGTGGAACTTGGGTGTCGATCTGCGTGTCGATGTTGCCCGGCTTCCTGCGGAAGCAGCGCGCGGCCGCGGCGCCAGCCGGCCGATACAGATACGATGTCCTGGCGATACAGCCCTGATACGTCCGCGCTGTACGTTTCGGGATGGCCATTGACCTGCGATTCGCGAGGCAGCAGTGACCAGGATCGACTTCCGGGTGATCGGAGAGTTCCGGCTTCTTGCCGGCCAGGTCCCGGTCCCGCTTGGCTCGCCCCGACGGCGTGCCCTGCTGGCCGTGCTGGTGGCCTGCGCTAACGAGACGGTGCTGGCCCCGGCCCTGCTGGCCGAGCTCTGGCCCTATGGCCCGCCGCCGAACGCGCTCCCGAACCTGCGGACCTACGCCAGCGAGCTGCGGCACCGGGTGCCTGCCGAGGTCGCCGAGAGAATAGTGACGCTGCACGGCGGCTACCAGCTTCGCGTGGAGCGGGGAGAGCTCGACATCTGGCGGTTGCGGCAGCAGCACGAAGCCGCCCGCTCGGCCCTGGACCGCGGTGATGCCGCCGCCGCCGTCACCGCGCTCGAGCCGGCGCAGCCGATGCTGATGTCCGGCGGCGTGTTCCCCGGCGTGACCGCCGGGCCGATACTCGAAGCGGCCAGGGCCGGGTTCGCCGACGAGTGCCGCAACGCGCTCGAGGCGTACTTCGAGGCATGCATCCTGGCCGGGTCGCCCGCTGGCGTGATCAGCGCCCTGCGGGCGCACGTGCGCCGGCATCCGCTCGGCGAGCACGGTTACGCGCTGCTGATGGCTGCGCTGAGCCGGGCCGGCCAGAACGCCGCCGCGCTCGACGCCTACCAGCAGGCCCGCCGGCTCCTGATCGACGAACTGGGCATCGAGCCTGGCGCTGAGCTGCAGCAGACGCAGCGGTCGATCCTGCGCGGCGACCGCGATCAGGCAGGCGCGCCCGGATCGCCGCCGCGGTCGGCCGGACAGCTCGGCGGCGCTTTGTTCAGGCCATTCCAGCTGCCGCCTGACCTGCCGGACTTCGCCGGCCGGAGGGAGGCTGTCAAGAATGTCAGCGAGCTGCTGTCCGGCGGCTCGCCGGGCGCGTGGCCGGCCGTCGCCTCGATCACCGGCATGCCAGGCACGGGCAAGAGCACGCTGGCGGTGCACGTCGCCCACCAGCTGCGCGAGGAATTCGCCGACGGTCAGCTCTATCTCGATCTCGGCGGGGATGACCTGGGCGCCGTCGACCCGCATGACGCTCTCGGCCAGGTTCTCACCGGGCTAGGCCTGGCCGCCGAGGCCATCCCGGCCAGCTCGGCGGAACGCACCGCGCTGCTGCGGTCGCTGTGCGCGGATCGCCGGCTCTTGCTGGTGCTCGACAATGTCAGGGCCGCCGGGCAGGTGCTGCCGCTCTTCCCGTCCGGGTCTGGCTGCGGGCTGCTGGTGACCAGCCGCAGCGGGCTCGCCGAGCTGCAGTCGTGGCCGCACGTCGAGCTGGCGCCGCTTGACCCGAGCGAGGGCGTGGAGCTGCTGGCCCGCATCGTCGGGACCGGCCGGGTGCGGGCCGACCTGGAAGCCGCGGCCCGCGTTGTCGAACTGTGCGCCGGGCTGCCGCTCGCGATCCGGATCGCCGGAACCCGCCTGGCGGCCAGGCAGCACCAGTCGATCGGCTGGCTGGCCGGCCGCCTCGGCGACGAGCGGACCAGGCTTGACGAGCTGGCCGTCACCGGGGTGGCGCTGCGCAGCAGCTTCGATCTGGCCTACCGGAGCCTGGACCCCGCCTTGCGGCGCGGCCTGCGCGTCCTCGGCATGCTCGACCTGCCGGACTTCGGCACGTGGACGGCGGCGGCGGCGCTCGCGAGCCCGATTCGCGAGGCCGAGGACGTGATCGACGGCCTGGTCCAGGCCCGCCTGCTGACCGTGACGGCGGGCCGCGCGCTTGACGTGCCCCGGTTCCGGTTCCACCAGCTCGTCAGGCTCTACGCCCGCGACATCGCGGCGGCCGCCGACCCGGCCGCGCTGGACGCCGCTGTGGCACGCGCTTACAGCGCCTGCCTCGCCGCGGCCGCCCGGATGGACCAGCGGCTGCGCAGCCACGTCCCGCTCGTCACCAGTGACCGCGCCGAGACGGGCAGCGAGGTACTGCCCGAGTCGGCCGAGCCGGCGGCCTGGTTCGCCACCGAGCAGGCCACCCTGGTCGCCGCGGTGCGCGGCTCGGCCGCGCGCGGCTGGCATGACCTCACCTGGGACCTGGCACTCACGCTGCAGAGGTTTCTCGAGTCGCACCATCACTTCCGCGACTGGAAGGAGGTGGTCAGCGCGGGGCTGGCGGCCGCGCGAGCTGGCGGCCGCCGCCTGGCTGAGGCCGCGCTGCTGTGCAGCCTGGGCGAGCTGCACCTGGTCCAGGACGAGCATGACAGCGCGGCGGCGGCGTTCGGCGAGACACTGGACCTGCTGCGAGACACCCGCCCGGGCGAGCAGGACGCCCGCCCGGGCGAGCAGGACGCCCGCCCGGGCGAGCAGGACGCCCGCCCGGGCGAGCGGCGCGCCCGCGCGCGGGCACTGCTCGGCATGTGCAGCGTGTACGCGGCGCGCGGCCAGCTCAAGGAGTCGGCGCAGGCGGCGCGGACGACGATCAGCATCGTCGATGAAGGACTGGACCCCGGCATCGCCGCCGAGGCATGGATGGGGCTGGGGGCCACCCAGCACCTGCAGGGCAAGTTCGAGCTGGCGAGCGAGAGCTTCGTCCGCGCGCTAGCCGGGTTCACGGCCACGGGCGACCAGATGAACCAGGCGATCTTGCTGGTCAACATGGGAACTACGCACTCGGCCGCGAACCGGCTCGAAGACGCCGAGCGATGCTTCCGGCAGTCGGCGCTGATCTGCGGTCAGATCGGGTTCCGCAACGGCGAAGGATTCGCCTTCACGGCGCTCGGGTCGATGCTGCAGCGCCGCGGTGACCACGCGGAGGCCGAGCGCGCGCTCCTCGCCGCCCTCGAGATCGTGCGCGACCGCGCCGACACCTATACCGAGAGCGTCATCATGATCAGGCTGGGCGAGCTCTGCCAGGCCAGTGACCTGGACCGGTCCCGCGAGCACTTCAGCAGGGCCGCCGGGCTGCTGTCCTCCGGGCAGCTGCCGGTCATGCTGGCCGACTCGCTGGCCGGCCTGGGCACCACCGAGGCTCTGGCCGGCCGCGACGACGCCGCGCGCGAGGCCTGGACCCGGGCGGTCAGCCTGCTCGAGCCCGTCGATGCCGGGCGCGCGGGCGAAATCAGGAAACAGCTGACGGGGCTGGTGGCCCGGGCCGGAAGGCCCGGGCCACCAGCGCGGTGATCAGCCGGTGGTCAGCGCCGTGTCGTCGATGACGAACGACGTCTGCAGCGAGCTGTCCTCGGTGCCGGTGAACTTCAGCGCCACCGAGCCGGTGATGCCAGCCAGCGAGAAGCTGTGCTGGGTGTAGCCGGTGTTGTGGTTGAGGTTGGAGAACGTGGCGATGGTCGTGCCGTTCTCGGTGACGGTCAGCTTGTCGAAAGCCGTCGTCGTGGTTGTCTCAGCGGTGTCGATGTGCAGCCAGAAGCTGAACGTCGAATGGGAGCACGCCGCCGGGATAGTCACCGTCTGGGACAGCGTGTCGGTGTGGGTGGTGCCGTAGCCGTCGAGCCAGGCGTACCAGGTGCCGCTGTGCGAGGTCTCGCCAGCGCCGTTCGGGTTGATAACGCCAGCGGTCGACGTCCACGGCGCGGCCGAGCCGGTCTCGAAGCCCGGGTTGCCGAGCAGCTGGCTCGAGGTACAGCCGCCAGCGGTCCCGACCGTCCAGGTGAACGATGCCGATCCGTTGGCACCGGTCGTGTCAGTGGCCTTCACGGTCACGCTGAAGGTGCCAGCGGTGGATGCGGTGCCGGTGATCAGGCCTGTCGTGGAGCTGATGGACAGGCCGGTCGGCAGGCCGGTGGCCGAGTAGGTCAGCGTCTGGCCGGTAGCGGAGTCAGTCGCGTGGATCTGCAGGCTGACGGCGCTGCCGGTCGTAGTGGACTGTGCACCCGGGTTGGTCACCGTCACCGTATTGCCAGTCGTGGCGCCCTGGCTGAAGGCGGCGATGCCGTTCGGGGTGCCCAGGCCGGTCGGGCCGTCGTAGCCGACCTCAGCGGTGCAGAGGTAGGCCGGGGAGCAACTGCCGTCGGCGCCTGAGGTGACGTCGAAGAAGTTGCCCGTGTGCGAGTAGAGGTAGGAAGCGGGGTTCGTTCCGGCCGTCGGGGTACCGGCGAGCGCGTACACAGCCGCGATCATCGGCGAAGAGGCGCTGGTGCCGCCAACCTCGAGGAAGCCGCCCTGACTGAAGGTGTCGTAGACAGCGACGCCGGTGTTGGGGTCGGCGTCCATGGCGACGTCGTTGTTGGTGCGCTTGGCACAGCCGGTGTCGGTCTGCCAGGTCGGCTTGGTGCTGTCGACCGAGCATCCAGAGCCGGTGCCCTCGCCGCCCGCACTGCTGCCCCACACGGTCTCGGTGAAGCCGCGGGAGTTCGACGCGGTACTGAGCGAGGTGCCGCCCACAGCGACGACGTCAGGGGAGGCAGCCGGGTACTCGACGCCGAAGCCGCTGTCACCAGCCGACGCGGTCACCGCGACGCCCGGGTGATTGTAGAAGGAGGTGTCGCTCGAGCTGTCCGAGGTGGACTCGGAGCCACCGTAGCTGTTCGAGACGTACTTGGCGCCGAGCGAAACAGCGGCGTTGACGCCAGCACCCAGCGAAGCGGTGGTCGCGCTGTTGGTCTCGACCAGGATGATGTGGCAGAGCGGGCAGATCGCCGACACCATGTCAACGTCGAGCGACTCTTCGACGTCCCAGCCGGTCGTGCCGGCCGAGGCAGGCAGCGGGCTGGTAGCGCCGTTCTGGTTGACCACGCTGAAGCAACCGGTGCCGCAGGCAGGCAGGCCCCAGTCAGATCGGTACGTGGCCAGGTCAGATGCCGCGTTCGGGTCGTTGAAGGCGTCGACAACAGCGACCGTCTGACCCGAGCCATTCGTCGATGACGGAAGGTTGTAGGCAGGTTGCAGGGTATTCGGGCCGTAACCGTCGCCGACCGGCGCGGCATCGGGACCAAGGTGGGCCTGACTGACGTGCGCCACGTTGGTCCGGATGAGCACCATGCAGGCTTCGTGCCCTGGCTTGGTCGCGGCCACGCAGGCCCGCTTGTAGTCCACGTGTCCTGGGGCGACGGCCTGGGCCGAAGGGTGAATGCCAACCTTCACGGCCGGGCTGTGCGCCATCGGAGCGGCCTGGGCGGTAGCGCCTGCGAAGCTCAGCGCGCCGGCCGCGAGCGCGGCACTGGACGCCAAGACGAACCAGGCGCGGGACAGGCCGCCGCGAGATCTGCGGTGCGGTAAAGTAGCGCGTGAGGCGCTAGAGGGTTCTGATGCCAACGAGATGAATCCTCCTCGGATGAGGACCTGAAGCCGCAAGTGCTGCGACCGGTGGTTGCGTCGTGTGCGTGCACAGGTCCGGCGACGCTCCCCCGATCTGGGGTGCACCCAGAACATAAACACGCCTCTCGTGGCCGTCAATATCGAAAAACGCCAAGTTTGACGCGTTCTGACTTGTAAGTCTGCCTGCGAAGGGTTGCAGCCGATGAGATCAGCCGGACTTCTCGAGGATGGGCTGGACAGGATCAGCGAGGTCGTCAGGGATGTGGTCACCGGAATGACCGCCGATCAACTGGCATTCCGGCCTTCGCCCCAGGCGAACTCCATCGCCTGGCTGATCTGGCATCTGACCAGGGTTGCCGACGACCATGTCGCCGAGGTCGCCGGGACTTCGCAGGTATGGACGGCCGGCGGCTGGTCGGGGCGCTTCGGGCTGCCGCTCGCGGACACCGAGACTGGGTACGGCCACGGCGCCGACCAGGTCGGCGCCGTCCGCGCCTCGGGCGACCTGCTGATCGGCTATCACGACGCGGTCCACGCCGAGTCGGTCGCCTACGTCCGCACGCTCACCGACGACGACCTCGACCGGATCGTCGACGAGCGGTGGGACCCTCCGGTGTCACTGGGCGTGCGGCTGATCAGCGTGATCGACGACGGCGCACAGCACGCTGGTCAGGCGGCCTACGTGCGCGGCCTGCTCACATCCGCGTAAGGCTAGACTCCCGCCCATGTTCGGTGACCTGTCTGACAAGCCAGACGCCAATGCGCTGGAACTCGCGATCCTCGATTTCTGGGACCGGCAGGACATCTTCGCCAAGCTGCGCGCGCAGACCTCGGGCGGTCCGAAGTTCAGCTTCATCGACGGGCCGGTCACGGCCAACAAGACGCTCGGCGTGCATACGGCCTGGGGCCGCACCCTCAAGGACGTCTTCCAGCGGTACAAGGCGCTGCGCGGCTTTGACCTGCGCTATCAGAACGGCTGGGACTGCCAGGGCCTGTGGATCGAAGTTGGCGTCGAGCGCGAGCTCGGGCTGAACTCCAAGCGCGAGATCGAGGAGTACGGCCTCGAAGCCTTCGCGGGCAAGTGCCGTGAGGTAGTCGAGTGGTCCGCGAAGGAACTCACCGCCGGCTCGATCAGGCTCGGGCAGTGGATGGAGTGGGGCAAGGACTATTTCACCTTTTCTGATGTTAATATTGAATATATCTGGAAATTCCTGAAGATCGTGCACGGGCGCGGCTGGCTCTACCTGGGGCACCGGCCGACCGAGTGGTGCCCGCGGTGCGGCACGTCGATCTCGGCGCACGAACTGGTCGGCAACTACGTCGACCGCACCGACCCGTCGCTGACCGTGCGCTTCCCGCTCCTTGACCGGCCGGGCGAGGCGCTGGTCATCTGGACCACCACCCCGTGGACGCTGCCGGCGAACGTAGCGGCTGCCGTCCGGCCCGATGCCGACTACGGCAAATTGGGGAACGGGGACTGGCTGGCGGTGCGGCGAGCGACTGGGGAGACGTTCACCGAGGTACTCCCCGGGTCCGCGCTCGTGGGCTGGCGTTACGAGGGACCATTCGATCACCTGCCACCCGGCGGGAGCGTCGAGCACCGGGTCGTCGGCTGGGACGAGGTCTCGATGGACGAGGGCACTGGGATCGTGCACATCGCCCCTGGCTGCGGCGCCGAGGACTTCGAGCTGGGGCGGGCCTGCGGGCTGCCGGTGCTGATGCCGGTCGACGAGTCGGGCCGGTTCTACCCGGATTACGGCGTGCTGGCCGGTCACAAGACGTCCGAGGTGCCCGGCCGGATCGTGACGTCGCTGGCCGAGCGCGGCCTGCTGGTCTCCGATGCCACCATCGAGCACCGCTATCCGGAGTGCTGGCGCTGCCATACGCCGCTGATCTTCCGGATCTCCGATGACTGGTTCATCTCGGTCGACCAGATCAGGGAGCCGATGCGGGAGGCGAACCGCACCGTCGAGTGGACCCCGGCCTACATGGGCAGCCGGATGGACGACTGGCTCGTCAACATGTCGGACTGGAACATCTCCAGGCGCCGGTACTACGGCCTGCCGCTGCCCTTCTACCCGTGCGAGTGCGGGCACCTGAACGTGATCGGCTCCCGGGCCGAGCTGGCCGAGCGGGCCACGGCGCCGCTGAGCGACCTGCCGCAGCTGCGCAGGCCGTGGATCGACCCGATCAAGATCACCTGCGAGGACTGCGGCGCCGAGGCCGGGCGGGTCGCCGAGGTGGGCGATGTCTGGCTGGACGCCGGCATCGTGCCGTTCTCCACGCTCGGCTGGGAGAACGCCGAGTGGGTCGAGGAGGGGTACGCGACCGGCGCCGCGCGCGGCCTGACGACCGCCGACCTGCCCGATCAGGGCTACTGGGACGAGTGGTTCCCCGCCGACTGGGTGTCTGAGATGCGCGAGCAGATCAGGCTGTGGTTCTACAGCCAGCTGTTCATGTCGGTGACGCTGACCGGCCGCGCGCCGTATCGCAAGGTGCTCGGCTACGAGAAGATGCTCGACGAGCACGGCAAGGAGATGCACGGCTCCTGGGGCAACATGATCAGCGCTGAGGACGCGTTCGCCCGGATGGGCGCCGACGTCATGCGCTACCAGTACAGCCAGCAGCCGCCGAGCCAGAACCTGCTGTTCGGCTTCGGCCCGGGCAAGGAGATCCAGCGCAAGCTGCTGACGCTGTGGAACAGCCTGTCGTTCTTCGCCAGCTACGCCAACACCTCGGGCTTCAGCCCGGGCTACGCGGACCTGGCCGCTGACTGGACCTCAGGCGATCCGTGGGCCGGGATGCGGCCGCTTGACCGCTGGCTGCTGGCTCGGACGGCCAGGCTCATCGCGGACGCGACCGCCGGCTACGAGGAGTACCTGTCCGTCAGCGTGCTGCGGGCCTTCGAGTCTTACCTCGACGACCTGTCGAACTGGTACATCAGGCGGTCCAGGCGCCGGTTCTGGAACAGCGACGAGGCCGCCCTCCGGACGCTGTGGGCGGGGCTGGTGCAGGCCGTCAGGACGATCGCGCCGATCACGCCGTTCCTGGCCGAGCACATGTGGCAGGCGCTGGTCGTCGGAGCCTGCGCCGGCGCGCCCGAGTCGGTGTTCCTCGCCGGCTGGCCGCGGCCAGGCCAGCTCGACGACAAGCTCGTCGCGGACATGGCGGCCGTGCGGCGGGTGGTCGACCTCGGCCGCCGTACGCGGGCGGCGTCCAGGCTCAAGCTCCGCCAGCCGCTGCGCAAGCTACTGGTCGAAGGCGCCGCCGGGATCGAGCCTTACCTGCCGGAGATCGCCGATGAGCTGCGGGTCAAGGACGTCAGCCTGGAGCAGATCGAGACGAGCGGCCTGCGGGTCAAGCCCAACTTCCCCGTGGTCGCCCCCCGGCTCGGCGCCAGCATGCCCGTGGTCAAGAAGGCGCTCGACGCCGGTGAGTTCCGCGCGCTGGACGACGGCGGCTTCGAGGTCATGGGCTTCGTGCTCGCGCCCGGCGAGGTGATCGTCGAGCGGCTCGAGAAGGCGGGCTGGGAGGTCGCCTCGGAAGGCGGCGTGACGGTGGCGCTCGACACCGCGCTCGACGATGAGCTTCGCCGGGAGAGCCGCGTGTACGAGCTCATTCACCACGTCAACACGATGCGCAAGGACACCGGACTCGGCCTGTCCGACCGGATCGCGCTGTCCCTGCCGGCCTCCGATGCCGATCTGCTCGGCTACCGCGACTGGATCGCCGCCGAGGTGCTCGCCGACTCAGTCGACGTGACCGCGGCCGAAAAGGTAGCGTTCGAAAAGTCCTAATTACCCTGCCCGACCGGACGAAAGGCCTACTGATGTTAAGACGCTCTGGCATGTTTGGCATTGCCCGGATTACCGTTACCCTGGCCGTCGCCATGGCAGCCGCGGCAGGCGTCACGATCGTGATGCCGGCGCTGGCCGCGGGCACGCACCAGGCGAGCCGGGCCAATCCTCATCGGGCAAGCCAGGTCAAGACCGGGCACGACCTCGTCGACGCTGCCGGTGTTCCGCAGGAAGGGGCGCCGTCGCGCGGCTGGCACCCGAGCCTCTCCCCCGCCGGCGTCACCACGGCGGTCACCAACTGCGCGATGTACGCGACGAGAGGGGGGTGGCCGAACAACGGCTACTTCGGCGGCGACCTGGTCACCGCCGCGACGATCTGCGTGGCCGAGAGCGGCGGCGACCAGAAGCTGATCGTCTGCGACAGCGCCGACGGTCACGTGATCGGCCACGGCGACTCCCCGGGCTTCACCTGCCCGGCCGGGACCGATTCGGAGGACCGGGGCCTGTGGCAGCTCAACAGCAAGGCCGCGAGCACCGTCAGCAATAAGTGCGCCTTCGACCCGGTCTGTAATGCCGACCGGGCCTATATCTTCTCCGGCCGGGGTACTAGCTTTTCCCCCTGGTCGACCTATGACCTGGACTCCTATGCTCGCCCGTTCCTCGACCCGGCGCAGCGCGGAGTGACGAACCTGAGCGCCGGCACGGTCACGAGCGCTTTGCTCGGCGAGTGCCTGTCCGAAGGCAAGCGGGCGATCGGGGCGAAGGTAATCATCGCCAATTGCGGCATCAGCTCAAGTTCCCAGCTCTGGCGGAAGGACTCGCACGGCCGGCTGGCGGGGTTCGGCGCCGCGAACTGCCTGGCGACAGCGGCGCAAGGCAGCAACCCCGCCGTGGTCCTGCAGCGCTGCGCGATCCGCCCGGCGCAGGAGTGGAGCGTGTTCGGCCGTAACGAACTGCGCAACGCGGCCGACGGAAAGTGCCTGACCGATCCAGGGTCGAGTGTGGCGTCCGGCACCGTGGTCGACGTGACGACATGCGCCAACGCCAAGGATCAGACCTGGTTCCTGCCGTAGCCGAAGTCTCGCGCGAGTGGCTGTCCGCCGGCACCGCTACTAGCTAGTGTTTGCCGTGGCCAGCCATCGACGAGAAAGAGGTACTTTATGCGGCGTCATCGCGGCATCCGCCGATTGCTCAACCTACGGATGCTCAGCGCACCGGTGATCGCCGCGGCGGCGCTGACCGCCTGTGCGCTGGCGCCAGGGGTCGCACACGGCTCGGTGCCGGGCGCCGCGCCGCACAGCGCGGTCGTCAAGCCGAAGGCGGCCGGCATGCTCGACTGCAATGGCCTCAGCCTGATCCAGCACCCCGCCAAGGCCGGCGTGATGTGCGCCGATCCGCGAGGCGGCAGGGGCGGCAGGTTCTTCGAGAACGGCCGCTACATCGGGCACGACGAGCCGTCGGTCAGGTTCATCTCTTCGGCCAGGGGTTCCGGGCGGAACCTCACGATGGACGAGACGCTGCCGCTTGATCCGGTGGCAGCGCCGACCGTCAGGCACCCGGGCAGCGACGTGACTGACTGGTTCGAGCTGTCTCTCGCGCCGTGGATCTCTACGGCTGTCTGCGATCCGGACTCGGCACCGCTGCTGCCCTGCACCCCGGGTTCCGATCAGAACGCACCCAAGGGCACCTATCCGGGCGGCGGGTCAGCATTCGTTGAGGTGCAGTTCTACCCGCCTGGCTTCGCGCCGTTCACCGACAGCCTCAGCTGTGACAACACGCACTGGTGCTCGGCGCTGACCATCGACAGCCTGGAGTGCACCGGCAATGGCTCAGGTTCGTGCGACAACAACTGCGTCGAGCCGATCAATTTCGCGCTGGTCCAGACGAACGGCAAGCCAGCCGGGCCGCCAAGCCCGCAGCTCGCCAGCAACGCCACGTTCACTCCGAACAAGAACACGTTCCTGATGAACCCGGGCGACCAGATCACGATCCGGATGTTTGACGCGACGATCAAGGGAGGCAGCGCCCTGGAGGTGGTCGAGACCGACCATTCGACGGGCAAGAGCGGGTTCATGATCGCCTCTGGCGCGAACGGCTTCATGCACACCGACCCGTTCAGCTGCGCCGGCACCAAGTTCAACTTCCAGCCGGAGTACAACACGGCAGCGGCCGGCAACGTCCTGCCCTGGGGCGTCGGCCCGTACATGATCAACGACGAGTACGAGATCGGCCACTTCGAGGCCTGCAGGTCGGTGACCGGGCGCGGGATCGACAAGGTCACCAAGACGATCAGCGACCCGTTCTTCAAGGAGTGCTCTGGCCCGTACGAGAAGACCAAGGACAACCCGAAGCTCGAGCCGAACGACGCGCCGTGCTTCAAGAAGGGCGACACCCACGGTGCCTTGCACGCCGCGCCAGACAAGGTCACCGGCTGCGCGATATTCAACAGCGCGATCGGTGACCTGGACTTCGACGGATCGCCCTATTACCCCGACTGGCCCAAGTCGCTGCTCGTCAGCTCGAAGAACCCATTCCCGACGCCGTTCCTGCAAGGTCAGCCGACGACCGGCGGGCACAAGTACCCGTCGGTCCAGTTCGTCTCCGACATCAGCGACTTTGAGTTCAACACCAGCTGCAACCTGACCACCGGCAGCGGCTGCGTGATGCCGCCCAAGGGACCAGGCAACTTCTATCCGTACTTCACGCTGGCGAAGGTCAACGGAGCCTGCGCATGGGAGTTCGGCAACATGAGGAACGGCAACACGTTCACCGCGACCCCGGCCGACCCCCAGGCCCAGTACGGCACGGTCGGGCCTGGCACTCTCGGCGCTTTCGCCAGCGCCGTCCAGCCAAACCCTGACTGCTAGCAGGCACCTTGCGGCGGGTGGCCGGGGCATCGCGCCCCGGCCGCCCCGCTAGGTCCGGCCGCGATTCACGAATTGCGGTTGCGGAACCAGGCGATCAATTGCGAGCCCGCGCCTTCGTCGAGTTTGCCGGCGCACCGCCACTTCGCCTTCCCTGCCGTGAAGATGCGCGTCGGGTCGGTCAGGCTCTTCGTCTTGATCAGCACGCCCTTCTTGAGCTGGAAGGCGGTCATCCCGATGCCGCGGCGCTGCAGGTAGCGCAGGTACGCGGGAATCGCCTTGGGCGCGTCTGGCCAGCATTCCGACTTCTTGGCCGCGAAGTTCGTCCACTCGGCGTCCACGATCGGCGCGACGTGCCTGAACAGCACCCAGCCAAAGTCCGCGTACCACTGCGATGCGTTATGCACTCCCTTGGGATGTTCGAATGCGTAGACGATGTTGCCGCCCTTGAGCTGGTGGCCGTCGAGTCCGTTCAGCGAGTTCGCGAAGCAGGGGCCTTCCACCCAGAGCAGGTTTTTCGCTCCATCCGCGCGCACGTCGTTGACCAGCCCTTGCATGCCCAGATACGCCTTGCCGCGGAAGATGCCGCCCCGATGCCAGAACGTCCAGTCCTCGCCGTCGCCGCACGCCACCGTCATGAGGATCCGGGGCTGGTTGAACAGGTCGAAGATCACCTGCCGGTCGCGGCCGTAAACCCGGCTCAGGTCCCGCCAGAAAGCGGCGGTCGCCCTCGTCGGCGCTAGCTGGTTGCTCTCATCTTCGGTCTGGTCGTTCAGCACGACGGCGAGGCCCGCCTTCTCCGCGACCTTCACCTCACCCTCGATCGCGCGCAGGAACACCTTCGACAATCTCGTGCCCTGGAGCCCGACAAGGTTGTCCTGCCCGATCTGGAGCCGGACCGTATTGGCGCACCAGAACGCGGCAGCCGCGCTGATCTTGGCCTCGTCCAGTTGCACCAGGCCCTGGTAATCCTTGTTCGCCAGCCCCGGCACGGTGATCCCGTAGGGCACGAACACCCTGCCGTGCGCTCCGGTGACCTTGGTCCCGTGCACCGTGAACGGCCCCGTTGCCTTATGGCAGGCCTTACTGGCAGCAGGCTGGCCGGCCATGGCCTGAGCACTGCCCGCGAACGCTGGCGTCGCTCCAGCGGCGAGCAGAGCGATCGCTACCGCTGCGGCGCGAGCGGCTGACCCGCCCATTGAGCAAGACCTCGCTGAGCGCAGCGTCATCTGGTAACTCTCCTTCGACGAAGCGGAAACGGCCAGTAACCTCAGACCGCCACGCTAGCGTCCGCCCCATCCCCCGGTCGAGGCCACACGCCCGCACCCCCGCCCGCTCCTCCGCCATTCGCTTCCGGCTCCGGCGCGGAGAGTTCTCGCTGCGCGGAGGCTTTTCCGGCTCCGGCGCGGAGAGTTCTCGCTGCGCGGAGGCTTTCCGTCGGCGTTTTCAGGGGGTCGTCGCAACGCGTTCGGCTTCTTGTGTGAGGAGTTTAGCGAGTTGTTCGCGGGGGGTGTGGTAGCCGTAGCGTTTGCGGGGGCGGTCGTTGAGTTCGTCGGCGATGTGCTGGAGGCCGGCGGCTGTGGTGGTGCTGAGGTCGGTGCCTTTGGGGAGGTATTCGCGGAGCAGTCCGTTGATGTTCTCGTTGCTGCCGCGCTGCCAGGGGGCGTGGGGGTCGGCGAAGTAGACGCTGATGCTGGTGGTGTCGGTGATGTGCTGGTGGCGGGCGAGTTCCTTGCCGCGGTCCCAGGTGAGGGTCTTCGCGAACCAGGCGGGCAGTTCGGTCATGCGGCCGATGATGGCGCCGGCGACGGATCCGGCGTCGTGGCCGTGCGGGAGGTGGAGCAGGGTGAGGTAGCCGGTGGTGCGCTCGACGATGGTGCCGACGGCGGAGTTGGATGCTTTGGAGCCCATGATCAGGTCGCCTTCGTGGTGGCCGGGCACGAGCCGTCCCTCGACTTCGGCGGGGCGCTCGCCGATGGGGACGGCGCCGATGATGCGGCCGCGTGTTTCGCTGCGGCCGCGGGGGCGGCGCAGCTGGCGGCCGCTGCGCAGGCAGGCTTTCAGCTCCCGCCGCAGCTCTCCGCGCGGGTAGACGTAGATCGACTGGTAGATGGTCTCGTGGCTGACCTGCATGTCCTCATCGCCGGGGTGGTCAATTTTCAGCCTCCCGCTGATCTGTTCGGGGGAGAACCGCCGGTCCAGGAGCTGCTGTACCCGCTGGCGGAGCTCCGGGTGCCGGGACAGCCTTGACGGCCTGGGCCGCCGCTGCCGTTCCCATGCCAGGTTGCCCGCCCGCACCGGCAGGTAATGCCCGGTCTTCGGGTCGGCGTTGCGCTTGAGCTCCCGGCACACCGTGGAGGCGTTCACGCCGGTCCGCGCGCCGATCGCCCGCAGCGACAAGCCGGTCTCGCGCAGCCGCGCGATCTCGTGCCGCTGCCCGTCGTCCAGGTACCGGTCGCTGTAAGTCGTTCCAGGGGGTCTGCACACTCCGCCGATCTTGTGGTACAGGCCGTACGCGAACGTCTTCGACACGCCGGCCAGCGGCCCGGCGCGGTTCGGATTCAGCCCCGCGGCGAGGTGCTCCAGCAGCACCCGCACCCGTTCCGGATCAACGCCGCGGCGGCCCGGCCGGGCCGCCCGCCGGGCCGCCGCCTCCCGCTTGACCGCCAGCCGGGACACCCCGCTCACCCGCCGGTCCAGCTCGTAAGCAAACGACTTCGACACCCCCGCCAAAGCCGCTGCCCGCATCGGATTCACACCCGAAGCCAGCAACTCCAGCGTCCTGGCCACCACCTGAGGATCCACACTGCGCCCCATCGCCCGCTCCCACCCAAATCAGAGCGTTGCGACAATCCCCTGAGCGAGCCGTCGCATAGAGCGGTCAACACTCCGTGCTGCGAGAACTCTCCGCGGCAACGACGGACAACGCTCCGCGATCATGACCTCGGCACGGAAAAACGCTCCGCGATCACGCCCGCAGCACGCGCCTGCGGGCCGGCCTCGCGCCGGTGTCGGGGTTGCGCGGGCAACGCTCATCTGCATTGGCACGTGGCACCGCTGCCGCCGGGAGTGCCTTACGACAGGCAGCAGCACCACGCGCTGATGGCGGAGAACGGGGTGCTCGATCTCGACGACTCGGCGCGGGCGGCTCTGGCCCGCACGATTAGCTCTCATCTGCGAGGCTGACTGGCTAGCGTGGAGCAGATGCTGACAGAGACCGACCTCGAGCTGAGCGATGGCCGCGTGCTGCATGTCTACGACACCGGCGGCGACGGGCACGATCTCACGGTGTTCTGGCATCACGGCACGCCGAATATCGGCTCGCCGCCGGCGCCGCTGTTCCCGGCCTCGGAGCGGCTCGGCATCAGGTGGGTGTCCTACGACCGGCCATCGTATGGCGGGTCGACACCGCGCCCTGGCCGCAACGTGGCTACGGCGGCTGAGTACGTCGAACTGGTGGCGGACTCACTGGGCATCGGCCGGTTCGCCGTCATGGGTCATTCCGGCGGCGGCCCGCACGCGCTGGCCTGCGGCGCGCTGCTGCCGGACCGGGTGCTCGCCGTGGTAAGCGGTTCAGGGCTGGCGCCTTTCGGGGCCGGCGGACTCGACTGGTTCGCCGGCATGTCGGCTGGCGGCGAAGCATCGCTTCGGGCCGCCACCCAGGGCCGGGCGGCGAAATCGGCGTACGAAGCGGCTGGGAGCGAAGAGGACATAGGGTTCATCCCTGCGGACTTCGCGGCGCTGGAAGGCGACTGGTCGTGGTTCGGCCCGATCGTCTCGGCCGCTTTGTCGGCTGGACCCGATGGGGTGATCGACGACGATCTCGCCTACGTCGCGCCGTGGGGGTTCGATCCGGCGCAGATCACCGCGCCCGTGCTGCTCATCCACGGCGAGCAGGACGGGATGGTGCCCAGCTCGCACAGCAAGTGGCTGGCCGGGCATTGCCCGACCGCTGAGCTGCGGCTGTATCCCGAAGACGGGCATGTCTCGGTGCTCAGCCACGCTGAATCGGCGCTCGAGTGGCTCGCGGAGCGCGCACGGTCCTGAATAACCGGTTGGCGAGGCCGTTCGAGCCCGCGACAATGCCCTGGTGACCGTTCTGGATGAGGCGCAGGACACTGGCGGGGTCATCGTCACGGGCCAGCGGTACGTCTCGCTGGTGACGACGCTGCTGCAGCGGATGCGGCTGGCCAGGCCAACCGGCGGGATCTGGGAGGCGGCCGACTTTCAATGGGCGTGGCGCCGGCCTCGGGCCACCG
Source organism: uncultured Actinomycetota bacterium (assembly GCA_963720575.1). GTDB lineage: Bacteria > Actinomycetota > Actinomycetes > Streptosporangiales > Streptosporangiaceae > Chersky-822. The sequence continues at coordinate 4,345,014 of CAVRGA010000001.1, read as the reverse complement.
ATGCGGGCGGGCAGTTGTTCTGGCTGGACGACGCCGGCGAGCCGCTGGCCGCCGCCGTGCTGACCGAGTTCGGCACCGTGCAGGCTGACGTGCTGGTCTTGAGTGAGGACCCTGGTTACCGGCGCGCGATCTGGCAGCAGGCGATCGTCAGAGCGGAGGCGGGCGGAGCGGCGGGAGCGGGGGCCGAGTTCGTGGTCCGCCAGGACGATGAGCCAGGTCTTGCGGCGCTCGGGGACGCCGGTTATCGCCTCGCCGAAGAGCGGGCGGTGGTCACCACCTGGATGGACGCCGCCAGCCGTCCCAAGATCCCGCCGTTGGCGGCCGGCTATGAGTTGTTCTCCCGCGCGCAGACCACCGACCAGCCCCATCCGATGATCGGGCGCAACGGCGCCGACGTCGAGGCTCGGCTCAGGACGTGCTCGCTCTACCGGCCCGAACTTGACCTGATGGTGCGGGCACCAGTGGGCGAGGTCGCGGGCTACGCATTGTTGTGGGCGGACGACGTGACCGGGGTCGGGCTGCTCGAACCCATGCGCACCGAACAGGCGCACGAGCGCCTCGGGCTCGCCAGTCATATGCTCGCGGCCGGCCTTGACCGCCTCGCGGCGAGAGGCTGCCAGCGGCTGAAGGTCGCCAACGACATACCGTTGTACCTGCGCGCCGGCTTCGTGCCGCTGCCTGAGGCGACAGCCCAGATCTACGCGCGGCCGTCTGGATAGTCCGTTGCTCGGTCACGCGCGGACGGCCTAGGATCGGGTCGCGGTGCCGCAGGGCGCGGCGCGCGCGGGGATACGGGAGGGAGGTGCGCGATGTCCATAGAACTTCAGGCGCCTCCGGTGGCTGTCGGCTAACCAGCCAGGGTCGCGCCTCTGTCACCACAGAGGAATGACATGACTTCTGATCAGATTTCGGCATCCGCTGCTCGCACCGATGACATCCCGGCAAGCTGGGACGAGCGGGCAGTCCTGACCACGATGCTCGGCTACGTCCGCGATACCGTCCACGCCAAGTGCGCAGGGATCTCTGAGGCAGACGCCCGCCGGGCGCCGCTAGCCAGCTCACCGCTGATGACCATTTCCGGGCTCGTCAGCCATCTTCGCTGGGTGGAGCACGCCTGGATCGAGGCCACACTGCTCGGCGGGGCAGACCGGGGCCCGTGGACGGATGAAGATCCGGACCGCGAGATGCGGATCGCGGTCGACGTCCCGATCGCGCAGCTGCTCGCCGAGTACCGGGCGGCGTGCACCAGGCACGACGAACTGGTGGCCTCGCTCGACCTGGACACGCCTTCGGCCGGCCCGCTGGACTGGCGGGACGAGCCCGTGACGCTGCGGTGGATTCTGTTTCACCTGATCGAAGAGACCGCGCGGCACAACGGTCACATCGACATCCTCAGGGAAATGGCCGACGGCGCGACCGGCCGGTGACCTAGCTCCAGCATCTGGGCGATGAGGGCGGCACGGTCATGAGGGCGGCGGGCGAGTTGGCCTGTAGGCCGGATCCTGTGCACCCGCTCTCGCGGGCCGACGGCCATCCATCTAGGGCTGCCGTTGCCGGCAGCCTCGTGCGGTCTACCCGCGGACTCGGGCGGGCCGCCCTCAATCGCCCGCGCAGGCGCGGCGCCGTCCGGCGCCTTGCCCTCTTGACCTTGCTCCAGGTGGGGTTTACCGAGCCACCGCAGTCGCCTGCGGTGCTGGTGGTCTCTTACACCACCGTTTCACCCTTACCGCCAGCCGGTCGCTCTCGCGCAGGCCGGCGGCGGTCTGTTTTCTGTGGCACTGTCCCGCGGGTCACCCCGGGTCGGCGTTACCGACCACCTTGCCCTGCGGAGTCCGGACCTTCCTCGGCGATCCCGGCGAACCGGAACCGACGCGACCGCCCGGCCAACTCGCCCGTCGCCTAGCAAGTCTAAGCCCGCCCTTCAGCAGGCCCGGCAATGGGAGTGGCCCCTGAGCGAGTTGCGGTACCGCCGTGTCCGGGAGGGTTGTCGTGTGTCCTGGCAGGAGAGTTGCCGCGTCCGGGAGAGTTCTCGTCATGATCCAGGAGCGTTACCGGGTGCCTGAAGGAGCGTTTTCGCGTGAAGGAGCCTTATCGTCGGATAGTCCGGGCAAGTCTCCTGCGCGCGGAAACCCTCCTCCCGGCACACGAAAACCCTCCTGCAGGCGCAGCCCCACCACAACAGCCGCATCCATGTCACGGTTCCGCTGGAGTGAGCGGTGGATCGGCTGGCCGGGTGGCTCGTGCACGGAGCCTTGTCGGCCCTGGCGCGGAGACTTCTCGTATCGCGGAGGTCTTTCCGCTTATAGAGGCTGTCGAGTGACTCGGGATCTTGGAGGGTCAAGCTCCGGCGGGTCAGCGGGGAGACTTTCCCTGAGTTATCGGGGAGACTTTCGCTTAAGGGAGAGTTTCCAGTGCTATTGCACTGGCTCGCTCAGGGGATTGTCGCAACGCTCTGATTTGGGTGGGAGCGGGCGATGGGGCGCAGTGTGGATCCTCAGGTGGTGGCCAGGACGCTGGAGTTGCTGGCTTCGGGTGTGAATCCGATGCGGGCAGCGGCTTTGGCGGGGGTGTCGAAGTCGTTTGCTTACGAGCTGGACCGGCGGGTGAGCGGGGTGTCCCGGCTGGCGGTCAAGCGGGAGGCGGCGGCCCGGCGGGCGGCCCGGCCGGGCCGCCGCGGCGTTGATCCGGAACGGGTGCGGGTGCTGCTGGAGCACCTCGCCGCGGGGCTGAATCCGAACCGCGCCGGGCCGCTGGCCGGCGTGTCGAAGACGTTCGCGTACGGCCTGTACCACAAGATCGGCGGAGTGTGCAGACCCCCTGGAACGACTTACAGCGACCGGTACCTGGACGACGGGCAGCGGCACGAGATCGCGCGGCTGCGCGAGACCGGCTTGTCGCTGCGGGCGATCGGCGCGCGGACCGGCGTGAACGCCTCCACGGTGTGCCGGGAGCTCAAGCGCAACGCCGACCCGAAGACCGGGCATTACCTGCCGGTGCGGGCGGGCAACCTGGCATGGGAACGGCAGCGGCGGCCCAGGCCGTCAAGGCTGTCCCGGCACCCGGAGCTCCGCCAGCGGGTACAGCAGCTCCTGGACCGGCGGTTCTCCCCCGAACAGATCAGCGGGAGGCTGAAAATTGACCACCCCGGCGATGAGGACATGCAGGTCAGCCACGAGACCATCTACCAGTCGATCTACGTCTACCCGCGCGGAGAGCTGCGGCGGGAGCTGAAAGCCTGCCTGCGCAGCGGCCGCCAGCTGCGCCGCCCCCGCGGCCGCAGCGAAACACGCGGCCGCATCATCGGCGCCGTCCCCATCGGCGAGCGCCCCGCCGAAGTCGAGGGACGGCTCGTGCCCGGCCACCACGAAGGCGACCTGATCATGGGCTCCAAAGCATCCAACTCCGCCGTCGGCACCATCGTCGAGCGCACCACCGGCTACCTCACCCTGCTCCACCTCCCGCACGGCCACGACGCCGGATCCGTCGCCGGCGCCATCATCGGCCGCATGACCGAACTGCCCGCCTGGTTCGCGAAGACCCTCACCTGGGACCGCGGCAAGGAACTCGCCCGCCACCAGCACATCACCGACACCACCAGCATCAGCGTCTACTTCGCCGACCCCCACGCCCCCTGGCAGCGCGGCAGCAACGAGAACATCAACGGACTGCTCCGCGAATACCTCCCCAAAGGCACCGACCTCAGCACCACCACAGCCGCCGGCCTCCAGCACATCGCCGACGAACTCAACGACCGCCCCCGCAAACGCTACGGCTACCACACCCCCCGCGAACAACTCGCTAAACTCCTCACACAAGAAGCCGAACGCGTTGCGACGACCCCCTGAAAACGCCACTGAAAAAACTCCCGGGAGTGAAAACTCTCCCCCGCGATGCCGAAAAGGCTCCCCGATCCTGATCACGAGCCGCGCGGCAGCCTCCGGCACCCGTGCTGGTTTCCGTGATCATGATCGAGACCATGATCACGGAAGATCGCCCAGGTCAGAACAGCAGTGATCTTCCGTGATCATGCCCGCGAACATGATCACGGAACATCGCACCTGCCGCCCCCGGACTGACAGCTCCCCGGACTGAGAGCTCTCCCCCACGATGCCGGAAAAGCTCCCCGATCCTGATCACGAGTCACCCGACAGCCTCTATGGAACGGACAAGCCTCCGCGAAGCGAAAGCGATCTTCCGTGGTCATGCCCACGAACATTATCGCGGAAGTTAGCTCCGCGCCCTGGTGCTTGCGCTGCCCCGAGCCCAGGCCTAGCGGGCCGGCTAGCGGCGGAGTTTGCGGGTGAGGTGGGCGGTGTCGTTGAGTGAGCGCACCACCGCTGATCCGTTGTCGTAACAGTCGACGCGGCACAGCGAGGCGACATCAAGATTCATCCGGAACATGGCCTCGGGCGGCGCCAGCAGTGCCCGGCACACCAGCGTCTTGATGGGCGTCACGTGACTCACCGCCACCACGGTTGAATGCCGGTAGGCGGCGATGAGCTTGTCCAGGCCGTTCAGCACGCGCAGCGCCACCATCGCGAAGCTTTCGCCCTCGGGCGGGGCCGCGTCCGGGCTGGCCATCCAGGCGGCGAGTTCGTCCGGCCACTTTGCCGATGCCTCGGTGAAGGTCAGGCCCTGCCAGGCGCCGAAGTCCGCCTCGATCAGCTCCTCGTAGATCACCAGCGGCGCGCCCGTGGCTTCTGCGACGGCCTCGGCGGTGCGCCGCGCCCGCTGGAGCGGCGAGCTGATGATGGCCGCGATGTCCGTGCCGTCCGAGGCCAGGCGGCGGGCGGCGAGCTGGGCCTGCTTGATGCCCTCCTTGGTGAGGGGCGTGTCGGCCCGGCCCGAGAACCTGCGCTCTCCGGACAGCTCGGTCTGCCCGTGCCGCAGCAGCAGCATGGTCGTCGGCTTGCCGAGCGGCGTGCCCCAGCCCGGGCCGCTGCCCGCCCCGGCCCCGCCAGCTTCAGCCCGGCCCGGCTCGGGCTCGGTCACAGGCCGGACTCTGGCGTCCTGACGAGAATCCGGCGGCACTCTTCGCAGCGCAGCACCTCATCATCGGGAGCCGCCTTGATGGCGTTCACGTCGACCGTGTTGAGCGTCAGGTTGCAACCCTGGCAGCGACGCAGGCGCAGGGCGGCCGCGCCGACGCCGCCGTGCTGCGCCCTCAGCTTGTCGTACAACGCAAGCAGATCGCCTGGCGTCGCTCCCGCGATCTGGGTCCGCGAGGCGCTGGCCTTGGCGGCCTTCTCGTCGATTTCGGCGAGGGCGTGATCGCGCGCCGCGACGACGGCCCCCAGCTCGGCCTCGGCTTCGCCGCGCTCGGCGGTCGCGGCTTCCAGGCTGCTCTGGTTGGCCTCGCGCCGCTCCATTACATCAAGAACGATTTCCTCAAGGTCGGACTGCCTGCGCTGGAGTGACTGTATCTCGGACTGCAGGTTCTCGAGTTCCTTGGGCGAGCTGATCATGCCGCCGTCGAGCCGCTCCCTGTCGCGCTGGATCCGGGACCGCACCTGCTCGACATCGGCCTCGGCCTTACCCTGCTCACGGGCAAGGTCGCTGCTCCGCGCCGTCATGGCGGCCGCGGAGTCACGCAACTCCGCGTCGCGGCCCTCCAGCCTGATGATCTCGGCGTGCTCAGGAAGCCCGCGCCGGCGATGCGCGAGCCGGCCGAGCTCCGCGTCGATGTCTGCTAGCTCAAGCAGTTGCAGCTGTGCCTCGGGCGATGCTTTCACGTAGCCACGTTAGCCTGCCTCGCCACCACAGTGCGCCGAATGCCGGCGGGAGCGGCCCTATCGCGACCTTGCGGGGGCGGGCCTGGTTACTTTGGCGGCAGCAAGACCTTGTCGATCAGGTAGATCGTCCCGTTGGCCGTCTTGATGTTGCCGCAGAGCACGGCCGCCCCGTCTACCTGGTAGGTACGGCCCCGCCTCGCCAGCACCAGCTCACTGCCGGACAGAGACCTGACGCTGCCGCCGCGCGCGATCGCGGCCGGCGTGACCTGCCCGGGCACGACCTGGTGCCGCACGACCCTGGCCAGGTTGGCCCGCTTGCGCAGGAAACTGACCTCGCTCTTGGACAGCTGGGCGAAGGCGCTGTTGACCGGGACGAAGAGCGTCAGCGACCGCATCTTGTCCAGCTTGCCCGCCAGCGCGGCCGACCTGATCGCCGAGCTGAACACTGACAGCTGCGGGTTGCTCGCCGCGGCGGCGACCGCCCGCTGATTGCTGAGCGACCCGAAGCTACCGCTGCCCCTGGCCGGGATGAAGCCGCAGCCAGCACCGACGTGCCCGGTAGCGGCAGGCGACGGTGGCGGGGCGGGGACCGATGGCTGGCCGGTCGGCGACGCCGGCGATGGCGGCGAGGTGCCGCAGGCGGCACCGGTCAGCGCGGCGAGGGCAATCACGCCCATCGCCGCGGCGCGCCTGGTTTTGGCGACGGCCCGGCTGGCGGCGGGTGAACGTGCCCCGGACGGCGCAATCGAACGCATGACATCCCCCTGGCGGGCCTGCGGGTCGCGTTGCGGCCCGGCGCGACAAGGTAACCTTGCCCGCTTGGCCGGACTTAACCTGCCCGCCGCCGCGCAAGGCCGAGTTGTTGCCAGCGCCTGACCGAGGCATGAGGCCCGAGGCCCGAGGCCCGAGGCTTCAGCCACCGCCAGGCACCCGCGAGAGGCGAGACCCGGCTTGGTCGCTGCCGGGCCGGCCTTCTAGCCGCGAGGACTGATCACGACCACGAGGACTGAGGTCGGCTCGGCTGATCCGCTGGCCGGCTCGATGCTCAGGCCGATCGCGTCGCCCGGCGAGAGTCCGAACACGACCGCTGGCCCGGCCATGCCGCCCGCGACGGGCTTGAACATTCCGGCCGGACGGTTGCCGTACGGGCCCATCAGCCACAGTTCGTAAGCCTGGCCGCCTGGCAGCCGCGACAGGCCGTGCGCGACGAAGACCAGGCAGTGCTCCCGGTGCGACATCACCACGGTCACGCTGCCGCCGGTGCTGACCTTCGAGGTCAGCACCGCCTTGTCCGGCGCGGTGAGCACGGTGGCGATCACGTGATCCTGGCGCTGCGAGTGGTTCAGCTGCTGCATCGCGCTGTGGGCGAGCAGCCCGAAGCTGGTCACGGCGGCGATGACGAGCGCCGCGGCGGCCAGGGCCAGCCGTGCCGCGAGGCTCGTCGGCCAGCCCCGGCGGGCGAGTCGCTGCCAGCGCGGCGTACCCGGGCGCTGTGCTTCCTCCCGGTGTTCTGATCGCGGCTCGGGCGCGACCGGGGCAAGCTGACTGGTCAGGAACGCCGCGCGGATCGTCTGCTCCCTGAGTTCCGGGCGCGGCTTGCGCGCGGCGGCCATGCCCAGGCGCGCCGTGGCCTCGCGCAGTTCGCGCACGTCGTCGCGGCACTGCGCGCAGCCGGACAGGTGCCTGACGAACTCTTCGCGCTCCCCGGGCGTGACCGCGTCCATGACGAAAGGACCGGCCAGCGTGTGCAGCTCATAGTCGGCGGACATGGTCACGACACCCCCAGGCAGTCCCTGAGCTTGATCAGCCCGTCGCGCATTCGCGTCTTGACCGTGCCAGCCGGCACGCCGAGCAATTCGGCGACTTCGCGGTAGGTGTACCCGCTGTAGTAGGCGAGGTTGACGCACTCGCGCTGCAGGTCGGTAAGGCAGGAGAGGCAGCGCTGTACCCGCTCGCGGTCCAGGTGCGCCTCGACGGCCTCGGTTACCTCGTCGTAGTCGATCAGCGCGGTAGCCGCGCGCTGCTCCCTCATCACGTGGCTGCGCTCTGACCTGACCCGGTCGACGGCGCGGCGGTGCGCCATCGTCATGACCCAGGACGCGGCGCTGCCCTGCCGCGGATCGAATCTGCTCGCGGTCCGCCAGATCTCGAGCAGGACCTCCTGCATGACCTCCTCGGCCTGGGCGGGATCGCGGAGCACTTTCCTGACCGTGCCGAGTATCCAGGCGCAGGCTGTGTCGTAGACGGTCTCGTAGGCGCGTTCATCACCGAGGGCGACCGACGCTAGCAGCTCGTCGAGCCGCCGGCCCGCACCGCCCGCCCGGACGCCCGTGCCCGGCTCCCCCGGACCCGGCCCGGCCCCGCGCCGCGCAGTCGCTCGCGGCCCGGGTGCCCGCCGCCGTCGGTCATGCTCACACCCTCTATTCGTCACAGGTCACGCTTTGGCTTGGGGGGCGGCCCGCCCGCCCAATCCGCGCCCGGCGCTGATACGAATTACCAGTGTGACCCTCACCAACCGCATGCGCGCGCGTGGCACGATCGTCGGCTTGCTGTCCGGAGCCGTCGGCGTCTGCGTGGGCTTCCTGATCGCCGGGCTTACCGGCCCGGTCGGATCACCCGTAGTCGCTACCGCTGAAGCCTCCATCGACCTCAGTCCCCCGGCCGTCAAGAACTTCGCGATCAAGGAGTTCGGCAGCCACGACAAGCTCGTCCTGCAGATCGGCGTGATCGTCGTGCTGGCCATCTTCGCCGCGGTCATCGGCGTGCTGGCGCAGTACAAGGTCGAACGCGGGCTGGCCGGCGTGGGCGTGTTCTGCGTCGTCGGCCTGGCCGCGGCGCTGACCCGGCCGACCTCGACTCCCGCGGACGCGCTGCCGACGCTCATCGGCTCGGTGGCCGCCGGGGCCGCGATGGTGCTGCTCACCCGTGCCTCGGGAGCGGGCAGCCCGGAGGCGGTCACGCCGAAGGCGAAAGTGCCGACGGGCAGTGCCAGGAAGAGGGCCAGCCTCCAGGTGCAGGAACCACCGCGACGGCAGTTCATGACCATGAGCGCCGGCACCGCGGGCGTGGCGGCGGTCGCCTTCCTCGGCGGCCGGCTGCTGAGCGAACGGTCCAACGTCACGCTGGCCGAGGAGTCGCTCAAGCTGCCGAAGCCGGCGGTCCCGGCACCGCCGCTGCCCGCCGGGGTGGACTTCGGGATTCCCGGGCTCAGTTCCTTTGTCACGCCGAATTCGACGTTCTACCGGGTTGACACGGCGATCGTCCTGCCGCAGATCCCGCCGGCGAGCTGGCGCCTGCGCATCCACGGCATGGTGAGCCGGGAGCTGACGCTGACCTTCGACGACCTGATCAAGCGGCCGCTGATCGAGGATTACATCACCTTGACGTGCGTCTCCAACCCGGTCGAGGGCCCCTACATCGGGAACGCGCGCTGGCTCGGGGCGAGCCTGCGCTCCATCCTGCGCGAAGCCGGCATCAAGTCCGGGGCCGATCAGCTCTTCTGCACGTCGTTCGACGGGTTCACCTCAGGCACTCCGGTGGCGACCGCCATGGACGGCCGCGACGCCCTGCTGGCAGTGGCGATGAACGGCGAGCCGCTGCCGGTGGCGCACGGCTTCCCGGTCCGCACCGTGGTGCCGGGGCTGTACGGCTACGTGTCCGCGTGCAAGTGGATCACCGACATCGAGGTGACCACCTACGGGCAGAACGCCTCTTACTGGGCGCAGCGCGGCTGGGCGGCGCAGGCCCCGATCAAGACCGAGTCACGGATCGACGTGCCGTCCGGGCAAGGCCCGGTCAAGGCGGGCCGGACGCCGATCGCGGGCGTCGCCTGGGCCCAGCACAAGGGGATTGACGCGGTCGAGGTGCGGGTCGACAAAGGCCCGTGGCAGCACGCCAAGCTGGCCCAGGTACCGGGCATCGACACCTGGCGGCAGTGGGTGACCTTCTGGGACGCCACGCCGGGGAATCACATCATCGAGGCGCGGGCAACGGACGCGACCGGTTACACCCAGACGGCCGTTCAGGATCCGCCGGAGCCGAACGGCGCCACCGGCTACCCGATCATCCAGGTGTCGGTGACCGGCTAGGGTCCTGCTCATGGCCCCGATCGACGCAACCCAGGACAAGACAAATATTGATGAAATTGGCACGCGGGAAATCAAGGCCGTCGTGTTCGACATCGGCGGGGTGCTCCTCGACTGGGATCCCCGGTATCTGTACCGCGAGCTGATCGACGACCCGGCCGAGCTCGAAGACTTCCTCGGCCGGATCTGCACCTCGCAGTGGCACCGGGCGCACGACCTCGGCGTCGACACCGAGGAGTCCTGCCGTGAGCTGGCCAGCCTGCATCCCGAGCACGCCGGGCTGATCATGGCGTGGTCGGAACGCGGCGAGGAAATGGTCGCCGGGGCCATCGAGGACACGGTGCGGGTGCTTGCCGAGCTGAAGGCCGCCGGCGTGCCATGTTTCGTGCTCAGCAACATGGAACCTGACCGGTATGAGCTGCGCCGGGGGAGGTTCAGCTTCTTCGAACTGCTCGATGGCTGCGTGATTTCCGGCCTGGAGGGCGTGATGAAGCCCGACCGGAAAATCTTCGAGGTGCTGCTGGCCAGGTACGACCTGGAGCCGGCGAGCACGGTCTTCATCGATGACCAGCCCGCCAATGTCGCGGCAGCCAGGGAACTGGGCGTGGCCGCGATCGGATTCACGACCAGCGCCCAGCTCAGGCGGGAACTTCGCGATCTCGGGCTGCCCGTCGCCCGGCCCGGCTAAGCGGCCGGTGTCGTCAGCGGCCGGCGCTAGCTCGGGCAGGCTCGCGCGGTGACCTTGGCGACTACGAATCCCTCCAGGCCGTTGCCGGTCACGGCGGTGCCGCTGTCATCTTCGAACTTGTAGAGCCGGTGACCGCGGTAGGTGATCTGACGCAGTTTCGCGAACTTCGCGGTGCCCAGGCACTTCACGCCGGTCGGGACCGACTTCGATCCCTTGGGCAGCACCAGCGGCGGCCAGACCGTCAGGCAGTCGCCCCGGCAGGTACCGCTCGTCAGTATGTACAAGCTGCGGTTGTCGTGTTTGGCAGCCAGCATCTTGCCGAATGGATGCCTGGTGACCACCTTGACTACCTGACGCTTGTGCGCCTTGGCCGGGGCGGCTTGCGCCGCCGCGAGGCTGGCTCCCACGGCGGTCAGGCTGCCTGCCGCGACCACTGCCGCGGCCGCGCGCATCATCCAGCGCCGGCGAGTCGCCCCGCCGCTACTGCTCGTCACATCGCACCCCAGTTTTTTCGCATCGGTTCCGACACCAGGGATACGTCGGCGGCGCCATTCCGGTTCAGCGTTCTGGCGCGCCGCGGTGGCATGGCGTTACGACCGTCCTGCCCACAGTTACAGCAACTGGTCGCGCACCTGGCCGTACATATAGGCGCCGAGCCATCGGCCCATTTCGTCGAAGAGCCGCCGTCGCTGCGGGCTGGGCAGCACGCCCGGGCGCGCTCCCTCCCCGGCCGAGGCATCGATCTGCAGCCAGGTCACGTGCTGGCCGAGCCGGATGCCGCCGCCGTTGCGCTGCCTGCGCCTGGTGTCGCGCCACTGGCCGGCCGCCGAGATGACCAGCACGGGGCAGGCAATGTCCAGCCTCGCCCGGGCCCGGCCGAAGTCCGGTGCGGACAAGATGAGGGCATCCACTGGCTTGCTGACCGGGCGGGCGTCGCACCACAGGGCGGCTGTCAGCGCCGCCGAGCCTTGCGCGCTCAAGATGATCGCGTCGATGCCATCGGCCTCCCGCAGGTGAGCGCAGGTAGCGTCGAGGCTGTCGAATGCCGACTGCGGCGACTTGGCCGCGGTGCCGCGCCGCCCTGACGGCAGCAGTTCGGCCGGCTCCACGTCGGCCAGGTAGAAGTGAAAGCCGCGCTCGTTGTACCACCGGACCAGGTCGGCCGGTGCCAGCGAGTCGGACAGTTCGTGCAGGTGCAGCACGGCTCGCCTGCTTGGCCTGACCGACCGGCGCACGAAGACGGCCGACGCCGCATCGTCCCGCGCCGGAAGCGCGACCGCTTCGTACTCATCGGCCTGGCCCCCGAGCTCGCCGCCGTGATCGGTAATGAGACCCATTTAGCTTGCCGTCCCTGTCCGCACGCCCGACTGACGCTCCCTTCGGTCTCAGTCACTGCCTGTCGCGCCAAAGCGTGCGCGGATAGTCACTGTCCAGTGTCGCACTGTAATCGAGTGGCCGCCGGTAAACACGCGGAGTGACGCACGACACGGGAGCCCCCGGACCGCCACTCGTGCCGGAGGAGGCCGCGCCGGGTCCTGGGAAGAGCTTTTCGCATGAAGGAGACTTGACCGGACCTGGGCGATCTTCCGTGATCACGGTCTCGATCATGATCACGGGAACCAGCACGGTCCCGGGGAGGCTGTCGGGTGGCTCGGGATCTTGGAAAGTCAAGCTCCGGCGTCTCAGCGGCGAGACGCTTCCCGGGTTCCCGGAGACTTCCCGCTTCGCGGAGCCTTCCCGGCACCGACAGCGGGGACTTCTCGTTGTGCGGAGCGTTTCCCGGCTCTGGCGCGGAGCCTTGTCGCTGCGCGGAGCGTTTCCCGGCTCTGGCGCGGAGCCTTGTCGCTGCGCGGAGCGTTTCCCGGCTCTGGCGCGGAGCCTTGTCGCTGCGCGGAGTGTTGTCCGCAAATAGAGCGGTAAAGACTCCGTGCTGCGAGAAGTCTCCGCGGTAACGACGAAGAGCGCTCCGCGATCATGCCGCAAACGACGGAGAACGCTCCGCGATCATGCTCCGGCGCGGGAACTCTCCGAGATCATGCCGAAAACGACGGAGAACGCTCCGCGATCATCGGCGAGGCAGCCCATACCGCCGGAACCGAGCCCGGCTCGCTCCGCAAGAACTGCACCGTGGCACTTTGCGGGACCGGGGCTTCCCTGGCCGGGCCGCGGCGGGTGCCCGGGGGGGCAACCTGCCTGATCATGAGTCACGCGACAGTCTCCCTGACCTGGGCGATCCTCCGTGATCACGGTCTCGATCATGATCACGGGTCCCGGAGGCTGCCGCGCGGCTCGTGATCAGGATCCGGGAGCTTTTCCGGCATCATGCGGGAGAGTTCTCAGTCCGGGGAACTGTCAGTGCGGGCGGCGGCAGGGGCGATGTTCCGTGATCATGTTCCCGGGCGTGATCACGGAACATCACCGGTGTCCTGACCTGGGCGATCTTCCGTGATCACGGTCTCGAACATGATCACGGACGATCGCTCTGCCCCTGGGCAACCCACGCCCGGGCACCAGCCGGCAACGCCAGCCACTGCCGCCTCACCCGCAATGTAGGCACCAGAGATCACCAGAAGAACCACCCTCGGCCTTTACCTTGGCGACGGCTTTCCGAGGTTGGGGTGGCTACGGCTTTCCGAGGTTGCGGTGGCTTTAGGACCCGGCGATCGGCGCGGTCAGCTCAAGCTGGATGCCGTCAGGATCTTCGAATGACAAAACCTCGATGCCGAACGATGCCAGGGCAGTGATCTCGCCATGGGTCACGCCGCGCTCGTCGAAGAGCATCACGGCGTGCTCCAGGTCGGCGTGGCTCGGCACGCCGAAACTCAGATGATCAAGCCCGACCCGGTTGGGCTGGAACCGGTCCTCATCCGGCGCCATCGGGCGCAGGCCCATCAGCAGGTTGCCCCGGATCATCACCACGCCGCCGAACAGCACCTTGAAGACCTCGGCCGCCGTCGGGTCATCTGGCGGCGGAGAACTCACCGCGATGTCAAAGCCGAGCAGGCCGGTGTAGAACTCCTTGCTGCGGTCCACGTCGGTGACCGTCAGCCGCAGGTGATGGATGTCACCAGCCGGGATTTGTCCGGGCATGACGCGCTCCTTCTTGTGCCCTCAGCGAAGCTTGTCCGGCTCCGCCATCGAATACTGGCGATCAGCATCCCACCCGTGACCCCATGCGCACCATGGCCCCCGGCTCCGCCGTCAGGCGCGGTCCACACCACGCGCTCGCGTCTGCCGAAAATCGAACGTTGTTTCGATTTCTGGGTATGACTAGTGCATGGCCATCCACGACTTAGCGGCTAGGTTTTACCGCGAGCAACTGGCGGGCAGCTGGGTGCCCGGCTATCTCGCCGGGCGCGGCATCGACGCGCGGGCGCAGCGGCGCTGGCTGGCCGGCTACGCGCCCGCCGGACGGGCCGCCCTGGTCCGCCACCTGCGGGCCGCCGGCTACGCGGACGCCCTGATCCTGGCGGCGGGCCTGGCGCGGCGCTCGCGCCGCGGCTACCTCACCGACACCTTCCGCGACAGGCTCATGCTGCCTATCAGCTCGCCCGGCGGCACGATCGTCGCCTTCATCGGACGCGCGGCCGAGCGGGCCGGTCCCGGGGTGCCCAAATACCTCAACAGCCCGCACACCTGCCTGTACGACAAGAGCCAGGCGCTGTTCGGGCTCTGGCAGGCGCGTGACAGCCTGGCGGCCGGCGCCATGCCGGTGATCACGGAGGGCCCTCTCGATGCCATCGCGATCGCCATCGCCAGCGAGGTCAAAGCCGGGCGCGGCGACTCGGCCGGAGCAATGTACGCGCCGGTCGCCCTGTGCGGCAGCGCGCTGACCGCTCCGCAGGCCGCCACGCTAGCGGCGGCAGGCGACCTCGGCGCGACCGGCGTGCTCGTCGCGTTCGACGACGACGTCCCCGGCCGCCGCGCCGCCGTCCGCGCCTACCACCTGCTCAGCCGCCACACCGCTCACCTCCATGCGGCGGACCTGTCCCCCGCCAGCGACTCCCCCGCCCCCGACACCCCCGACGTCCCGGGCCGCGATCCGGCCCAACTCCTGCGCGACGAAGGCCCGGCCGTACTGGCGGCCGCGCTCACACACCGCCAGCACCCGCTCGCCGACCTGGTAGTCGATGCCGAAATCGGACGCTGGTCGCCCTGGCTGGACTTCGCCGAAGGACAGATCGGCGCGCTCCGCGCGGCTGCTGACATCGTGGCCGCCATGCGGCCATCCGAAGTGGGACCCCAGGTCGCAAGGATCGCCGTCCGCCTGGGACTTGATCACGCCACCGTGACATCAGCCCTGATCGACGCCCTGGAGCAGCGGATGCTCCCCGCCGCGCCCGCCCGGCGGACGCTCCCCGCCGCAGCGGCCCGCCAGCCTAGATCAGCATGTCAACAGAGTCGCCAGCGTGCCCCTGAGCTTGGAGTTCCTTGATCAGCGCGTGCTCCACGAAGTACGCGAGCGACGCGTACCCGCGCCACACCCTCCGCCATTCCCGCTCGACCGCGCCACGGCCGAGCGCCCGGCTGACCTCGTCCAGGTAGGCCACGATGATGTCGGCCGCCTGACGGCTATGACCGGCCGAGATGTTGTCGATCGTCAGGTGCGCCTGCTCGTAGCAGTCGTCGAACCCGTAGTGCCGCAGCTTCTGGATCTCGTGCAGCCGCAGTTCCCCGAGCCCGAACATCTCGATCGCCAGGTTGTAACCCAGGATCTCGTTGTAATAAGTGTCAGGAAAAAGCGCCATGCACAACTGATGCAACGAGAACCCGTACAAGGCATCGGGCAGGTCACCCTGCTCCATAAAGGCGGCATCACGAATGTGCGGCAGCCTGATGTCCATGCTGCCCAGTGCCCGGTGAATCAGCGTGATGTGATTCTTGCGCAGCTCGCCATAGCCCATCTCGTCGGCGTAAATCGAGAAAAGAGCCGCGTCGCATCCCCGGTCGGACCGGCCGAGGTTCGCCGTCCGGTGAATCCACGTAGCGTCCACCAGCGCTCCCAGCGCATACGTGGTCTGCAGGAACACCACCTCGTCGCGGTCCGGGATCTCGGTGAGCGGCCGGTAGGGCTCCACCAGCTTGTCCCAGTAGACCCGCTCAGCCCGGTCATACAACGCCTCGGCACTGTAATCGAAATAGGTCGCGTCCGTGTACCGGCCCCGCGCCCCGCATTCGAAGAGCGCCTCCGCCTCGTCAAAGAGCCGCCCGGCCCGGCCAAAGGCCAGAGGCAATGTATTAGCGAAATTCTCGATATTCACCAGACGGTAGAATAGCTCGCGGTCGCCGGGCGCCCCTGGATCAGCGATCACCACGTCAGCCGGCCGGCTTTCCCTGATCGCCGCGGACCTGGCCGCCGCGCGCGAATCGCCCGCGGTGTTGGTCACCAGCTCAGCCGGCGGCCGGTCACCGGCCTGCACCGACTCGGCCCACTTCGCGAAGACCGCCGCCTCGCGCTCGCTGAAGATGCCGAACATCGGCCCGCCGAACTTGATCGCCCTGACGAATCGCGACAGCCCGTCGGGCGTCCGGCGCAGCGGCACCGACTCGCGGAAGGCGGCCAGGAAGGCCGCCAGGTCAAGCCCGGGATCGGCGAACGTCTCGGACAGCGCCCGGCCGCCCACCCTGATGTTCTGGTGGTGCCGCCCGGCAAAGGGCGCGTGCTTCGCGATCACCGCCGCCACCTTGGACTCCAGCGGCAGGTCCGCGTGCCAGGCGGCGAGCTCGGCCAGCATCGCGACGTGCTCGCGCTCGAGCTCGATCGCGCACCGCAGGCCCGCGAGCATCCGTCCCCGCTCCGCCGGCCCGGCGAGCCCCGCGTACGCGGTGAGCACGTCGCGCAACTCGGGCTCGGGGATCATGGACGGGAGGCCGCACAGCACGTCGTCGACCCCGAGGGCGAGCACGGCGTAATGCACCCCGACCAGTTCGGGCAGGAAATTGCCTGGCAGCCGTGACAGCGCCAGGTAAAAGCAGCCGTGCAGCGCGGTCAGCGGCCGCGCCTCGCACTCGCTCAGGAAACCGGCGGCAGCGATCTCCGGCAGGTACACGCCCCTTTGCTCCAGCTCGTGACGTCGCTGGCTGTGCAGCGAGCGCCGGGGGTTCGCCTCGCCGCGCAGCGTGAAATGCTGCGCGAACAGCCGGTTCACGATCACCGACGGCTGCGTGGCCGGCTGGGACACCACGTCGAGCCAGCAGCCGCCGAGCAGCCCGAGCACCGCCCGCTGGCGCAGCACCGCGTCCCGGCCGTCGCCATCGGTAACAGCGAGCGACCCGAGCACGGCGGCGAACTGCGCTCTGAGCACGGCCACGTGCGCGGCGATCTCGTCCGGCCCGGCGTCGGCGGGAAGCTCGGCGGACGGCTCGGAATGCGGCCGCAAGAAGGCGTCAAGCACGCGGCGCGCCACCAGCAGCACGGTCTCCGACTCCTGGTCACTGATCAGCCGGCGGAACAGCGCCTCCGGCTGCTGCGCGATGACCGCCTCCGCGTCCCGGGACGCCGCCTCGCTGAACTCGAACGGCCGCAGCGGCAGGGCGGCGATCATGTCCGGCGGCTCGAACGCCGCTGCTTGCCCGGCGGTCATTGGTCAGCCCCTCTCCCCAGCCACCGCTCGGAGCAGCACGCCGATCCTCGACCCGGGCACGCTGCAGGCGAGCATGCAGTAGCTTCCGGCAGCCACGTGCCCGAGCGCCATCCGGTCGACCAGGTTGATCAGCGGGTCAGCGGCGAAACAGTGGCCCAGCCTGGTGACATTGCCCAGGTAAAGCTGCTCCATCGCGAAGCCGGCCTGCCGCTCCTTCATCACGACCAGCGGCTTGAACAAGCTGGCATGCATCAGCGCGGCGACATCACCGACCTTGAGCCCAGACCCGGCAAGCAGCTCGCCATTAACCTCTTTGGCCAGATCAGAGCTGATCTGATTACCCCACTCCAGCTCCCCAGTCCTCTGCGCAGTCGCACACCCAAGCAACTCAAAATGAGTGACGGGTGGTAGTAGCGGACTGGCAGGTCCGGGGCGCGGCGCCGCCTGGACTGACGAGCCGGTTTTTGGCGAGGAGGGAAGGCGGCGCCTGTCAGCGCCCCGGACACAGGGGGGCTCCGGGGGGTGGTCCCCCCGGGCTAGCACTGCGCTGGCCGCGGCGTCGCTGAAGAGGGCGAACTGGGACATGCGGTCGGCGTCGTCGGCTACCTTGTCCGTGGTGATCACCAGCACCGTGCGGTATCTGCCGCTGGTCACGAACGCGTGGGCCACGTCGATGCCGGCGAGCAGGTTCACGCAGCGGTTCAGGTTGACGCCGTAGGCCGGGATATCGCCGAGCCCGACGCCGGTCAGGACGCTGGCGACGAACTCGCCGTGGCCTTCGGCCGGGCCGGGGATCCGGTTCGAGCAGAGCACCAGCGCGTCGATCGCGCCCGGTGCCAGGCCGGCCGCGTCCAGCGTGGCGCGCCCGCTCTCGGCGGCGAGGTCGGCGAGGTCCCTGGTGGTCGTCCGCACCGTGCCCCAGCCCCACAGCTCGGGCCGCGGCGCCAGCTTGAACCGCGCGGCCAGCTCGGCCAGGTTCTCGATCTCGGTGTGGTCGGCCTCATGCTCCCCCAGCACGTACGCGGGCCCGCACAGGAAAACGCTCGCGGTGCTCATCAGATCAGCTCAACGTGCTGGTCGGCCCGCACGATCTCGGACAGGATCGCGGTGATCGGCGCCGGGTCGGGCTCGAAGTAGAAGTGGCCGCCGTCCACCCAGCGCTGGCCGACCGGACCCGCGAACTCCCCGCTCCACGGCTCGACCTGGGCCGCCTGAACGTGCGGGTCATCCCGCCCGACCACGATCGTCGCCGGGATGCCGAGCGGTTCGCCGGCCGCGTACCGGTACCCGGCCGCCATCCGGAAGTCGGCCATGATGGCGGGCAGCAGCAGCTCCCGCATCTCGTCGTCGGCGATGACCTCGGCCGACAGGCCGCCGAAGAACCCGACTGCCTCGGCGAACTCCCGGCCTGACAGCCTGGCGATGCCGCGGACCCGCTGCGAAGGCAGCAGGCACGGCGCGGAGCACCCGCTCGCGATGAGGTGATGTGGCGGCACGCCCATCCGGGAAAGTCTTTTGCATACTTCGAACGCGATCAGCGCGCCGAGACTGTGCCCGACTAGGTAGCTCGCGCTGTGCCCGCTCGCCGAAGCGATGGCCTCCGCCGCGCCGTTGACGTACTCGCTGATCGCCGGGGCCGGCTCGGCCGCCCGGTGCTCGCGGCCAGGCCCGCAGATCGCGATGATCTCGGCGTCGGCGCCAAGATCGCGCTGCCAGTCGAGGAAGGCTCTCGGGCTGCCGCCCGCGTGCGGGAAGCAGAAGATCCGCGCCGGACGCTGGCCGGCTCCTGGCGTGCTGAGGAACCACGGCGAAGCGGGCGAGCCGGTCACGACCGGGGGATCCCGTACGTCACGGTGCTGCTGGCCGACGGGTCACCTGGCCGCAGGTGCAGCTCGCCGCGCGAAGGAAGCATGACCACCGCCGCGACAGTGCGTTCCCTCTTAATGTCACCGTTGCCTGCCACGCAGACAGCCGGCTGGGATAGCAGCGCGAAGTGCTCTTCGACGCCGGCGCTGGCCGGCAGCTCAGCGAAACTGGCCAGGCCGGCCTCACAGGCCTTGAGCCGCTGCAGCGAGGAGTTGCGGGCGAAGATGTTGAGCTCGTCGGCGGCGGCGAAATCGGGATGCAGGAAGTGGTTGGCGTGCGCCGACTGCGTGGCGGCGGCGGTCACCCGGAGCTGGCCGTCAAGGATCTCGACGCACGCGAGGCTGGCCGGGTCGCACAGCGTGAGCGACCTGGAGCTGGCCAGTGGCAGCGCCGCGAGCAGGCCGAGCGCCTCGGCGACCGAGCCGGCGTTGTCGAGCAGGTGCCTGATCGCCAGGTAGGGCGGCAGGCCTGGGTGCCAGGTGCCGCCGAGAACGAGATTCAGGCCGATGGCCAGGCCGTCGCTGTTCATGCCGAGATAGCCGAGCAGGCCCCCGAAGCTCAGCACCAGGGCGCGGCGCCGCGATCCAGAGAGCTTGAGGTCGAGCACGGCGAGCTGGTCGTCGAGGTTGCCGTTGAGGTCGACGGTCTGCGCTAACACCGGGACGCCCGCCGGGCCCGCGGTCAGGCTGGCGTAGGTCGTGCAGTCGCCGCGGGCCGGGATCTTCTGATAGCCGATGATCTCGCGCCTGACCTGCAGCAGCGTCGCCTCGTCGGCGGTGATGCCCGCGCCGCTGGCCAGCCCGGCCAGTTCCTGGCTCAGCGCGGGCGCGGCCGAGGCGATCGCCCGTGCGTAGTCGCCGAGCACCGGGCTGAGCGCGGCGAGAGACGTCGGCTCGGGCGCGAGCTTGTTAATCCGGCACAGGTCGTCGTCGATGAACGCGCGCAGCGCCCGCGCCCTGGCCGCCCCGTGCTGGTACCCGACGTCGAAGGAGTCTCCGCCCGCCCGGATTAAGGGCACCGCGCCCGTCGTCGCGGTCGGCTGGACCCGCGGGCTCATCGAACGGCCTCCGGCGTCCGCGTGATCTTCGGGCTCGCGAGCAACTGCTCCTTGACCGCCGGCCATTCCGCCTTGAGCACGCTGTAGTAGACCGCGTTGCGGCGCCTGCCATCTGGCATCGGATTGAAGCTGCGCAGCGTGCCCT
Organism: uncultured Actinomycetota bacterium; assembly: GCA_963720575.1. Lineage (GTDB taxonomy): Bacteria > Actinomycetota > Actinomycetes > Streptosporangiales > Streptosporangiaceae > Chersky-822. The sequence goes on along the minus strand of CAVRGA010000001.1, from coordinate 4,324,857 downwards.
CTTCACGCGCTCCGATATTGCACAGCGCGTGCCTCGCCTGGACGTTGAGCTCGTCCGTTTTGAATTCGACTCGCTCGGCACCCAATTGCTCGAAGGCATGCCGCATCATGAGGAATTTCGCCCACCGGTTGATGCCTTTGCCCTGAGACCCGGTCCCTAGCCACGACCAGCCGATTTCCAGCCGGCCGTCTTTTTGCATTATATTGCAGAAACTCATGCTGCCCGCCGCCGCGCCGGTGCTCTTATCGGCAATGTAATACACGACCCTCGTGCCGGCTTCCTGGTCGGCCAGGCCGAGATCGAAGAGAGCGTCGAACTCGTCGTCCGTGGCGACGCTCATGACGAAGTAACGCCAGATCCTGCTGTCCATGGCGATGGCGTGCAGGGCCTGCCTGTCCTGCGGCCGGACCGGCCGCAGCAGCACGTGGTCATTCTCCAGCGGCACCGCCGCTATTTCTGCCCAGGTCATGCCGGCTCCGTCCGGCCGGCAAACCCGCCCGCGAACCCGCCGGCGAACTTGGACAATGCGGTAACGACGTCACGCACGGTACGCATCCCGGCTACATCGGACTCGGTAAACTCCGCGAGGCTCACGTTTGTGTCATCGCAGGCCGCCATGAGGAAGATCACCTTATTCAGCGACGTCAGGCCGTATGCCTGCGCCATGTCGAGGTCAGGATCGATGGCCGCCGGCCCGGTACCGGTGTCCAGCACGCGCGCAAGGCCATCGCGAACCACAGCCTCGATGTCCATACCAATCTCCTCACCTTCCGGGAGATAACCTGCGGTGAACCCCGCGGCCACCACTCCCGAATGGCGTCACCGATCCGGCGAAATTACTCGATTGTCAATTCGCGATGCCATATTTAATTGTCATGCGGCACAGGGATATTCCTTGCACTCGATGCTAGTAGCCGATCACAGCAGTGTCAACGTATGGGATTACGTCCTGGATTGCCCGAGCGACTAATGCGGTGTCTTACGGGGCGAGGCGTTACTGTATGTCCCGTGCAGGACACCGCATGGGGCTCACTGACTCTCCCGCCGCCCGCGACGCCGCCGCCGCCCGGGCATTGCGAGCTATGGCCGGCGCCGATCGGCGAAGCGGACCGGTTCAAGGCCTTGCTCGACGCCGATGACCTTGAGCGGTCCGGCCGTTACAAGGTCGAATCGGCCCGGAACACGTTCCTGACCTCGCGGGGGGTACAGCGGCTCGTGCTCGGCCGGTACCTTGGCCGCTCGCCGCGCGAGGTCGAGATCGCGCGCGACTGCCTGCTGTGCGGCGGCACCCATGGCCGCCCGTACATCGCGGGAGCCGGGCTTGACTTCAGCGTGTCGCACACGGCCGGCTGGCTCCTGATCGCCGTGGTCGGCACGGGCAGGGTGGGAGTCGACATCGAGTCCATGAACGCGGCTCGATCCGTCGACGAGCTCTCCAGGCGCGTGCTTGGACCGGCCGAGCAGGAGGAGTTCCTTCAGGTGCCGCATTCTGACAGGGGCGGGTGGTTCCTCCGCGCGTGGACGCGGAAGGAGGCTACCGTGAAGCTGACCGGGCACGGCATGATCGTCTCGTTCTCGGATCTGGACGTCACCGGGCACTCGGCCATCGCGTCCCCTCCTCCCGATCAGTGGCCGGCCGAGCCTATCCACCTGCTCGACATTCCCTGCGGCAGCGAGCTGCGGGCGGCCCTGGCGGCTACGACGCCGATCAGCGAGCTGCGCGTCTGCGGGCCAGTGCCTGACCTGTAGCCGTCCGGGAATGCGGGCTGGCCTGGCGTGCTTTGAGTCAGCGTGAGCAGTGAGGTCCTTCCGCTGGCGGTGCTCGATTTCGTCGGGATCGAGTACGGCGAGAGCGCGGCGTCGTCGATCGCCGGCGCTGTCGGCATCGCCAGGGCCGTCGAGGCGGCCGGCTACCGGCGGTACTGGGTGTCTGAGCACCACAACATGACCAGCCTGGCCTGCAGCGCGCCGGAACTGCTGATCGCCCATATCGGAGCGCACACCTCGGCGATCCGGGTAGGCGCGGCCGGGATCATGCTGCCGAACCACGCGCCGATGAAGGTCGCGGAGACCTTCAGGACGCTGCTGGCGATGTATCCGGGCCGGATCGACCTCGCGCTGGGACGTGCTCCGGGCACCGATCCCCTGACCGCGCACGTGCTGCGGCGAGGCAGGGTGACCGACCCGGGCACCGAGTTCCCCGGCCAGGTGGCCGAGCTGCTGGCGTTCCTCGGCGACGGCTTCCCCGCCGATCACCCGTACGCGGCGCTGGTGGCCGCGCCCGTGGTGGCCGAGCGGCCTGAGCTGTTCATGCTCGGATCGAGCTCGTACGGCCCGAAGTTCGCGGCGGTCAACGGGATGCGCGCGGTGTTCGCCCACCACATGAGCCCGGACCTGGCGTTTGACGCGCTGGCTGAGTACCGGCGCGCGTTCGAGCCGCGCGAGCCGGGCGCCGAGCCGTACTCGGCGATGTCGGTGCTGGCCTTCGCGAGCGAGGACCCCGAGGCGGTCATCGAGTTCGAGGCGGGCTGGACGCTGACGATCGCCAACATCAGGCGCGGCATCCGCGAGCCCCTCCGCCCCGAGCAGGTCAGGGAGCTGGCCGCCTCCGAGCGCTTCCGCACTACCCGCAACGACGACGGCCGCATGGTCACCGGCGAACCCAAAGCCGTCGCCGAGCGCCTGCTCGAGATGAAGGAACGCGCCGAGGTCGACGAGATCGTCGTCGTCACCCCCGCCATGGACCGCGATCGCCGCAAATCCAGCTACGCCGCGATAGCCACCGCCTGGCGCGAGGCCACCTGACCGGGATCGACCGAGCCGCCCCTCGTCAACGCGGCCTTTGTCAACGCAGCCTTTGTCAACGCGGCCTTTGCCGACGCACGGAAACGGGCACGTGCTATGGAAGCCGTCGGGTGACTCGTGATCAGGATCGGGGAGCCTTTTCCGGCATCGCGGCGGAGAGTTCTCGCTCCGGGGTGCTGTCAGTGCGGTGGCGGCAGGTGCGATGTTCCGTGATCAAGGTCCCGGGCATGATCACGGAAGATCACTGCTGTCCTGACCTGGGCGATCTTCCGTGATCACGGTCTCGATCATGATCACGGAACATAGCACGGGTCCCGGAGGCTGCCGCGCGGCTCGTGATCAGGATCGGGGAGCCTTTTCGGCATCACGGGGGAGAGTTTTCACTTCGGGGAGTTTTTTCAGTCAATAGAACTGAAAACTCTCCCGAAAGTGAAAAGACTCCCCGATAACTCAGGAGAAGTCTCCCCGTTGACTCGCGGAAGCTTGACCTTCCAAGATCCCGGGTCACCGGGCAACCTCCAGGGCAGTAACCATGGTCCGTCATGGCGGGGTCAGGGTAAGCGGGTTAGTTGAGCGTTCAGCTAGCTGATACCGTCGAGCTCAGGTAAAGTCATCCGCTTCCGAAAGTAGCGCATGTCCGATATGACTGACAGCGAGCGGCGAGAGCGGCAGCCTGCGTGGGACGAGTCGGCTCGGCCCAGCGGGCCGGCGGCGCCTGCGGGGTTCGCGTACAGCCGCCGGGGGCAGGCGATCGGGCGGCATCTCGCTGAGGTTCATGATCACCTGCGGGGCGAACTGGCTCAGGTCCGCGAGTTGCTGCGGCAGGTCAGGCAGGGCAGCCTGGCGGTGAGCCGGGCCCGCGAAGTGATCAACGACCTGAGCATGCGCCAGAACAACTGGACGCTCGGGGCCTACTGCGCCTCGTACTGCACCATGGTGACCGGGCATCACGGGCTCGAGGACCGGGCGATCTTCCCGCATCTGCGGCAATCGGATGCCGGCCTCGCGCCGGTGATCGACCGGCTGCAGGCCGAGCACGTGATCATTCACGAGATCCTGGTTGACCTTGACCGGGCCCTGGTCAGGCTGGTCAGCGGGCCGGGCGACGTGGCCGGCCTCGACGAGGTCGAGGAAGCGGTCGAGGTTCTCGCCGACACGCTGCTATCGCACCTGGCCTATGAAGAGCGGGAAATCACCGAGCCGCTTTCGAGGTACGGCTTCTACGCCGGCCAGGTCTAACGCCGGCCAGGTCTAGCGCACGCCGGTGAAGCCGGGCGCTCTATTTCACGCCCACGATCTCGCCGTGCGGGACAAAGAACCATCCGTCCTCGCTGGCGGCCCACCGCTGCCACGCCGCGGCCAGCCGCTCAAGGTCACGTGTGGCGGCCAGGCCGTGCTCGACGGCCCGGTCGCCAAACGGCGAGGCGGTCAGGCGTTCCGCCCACGTCGACCCCCACCACGCCCGGTCAGGCGCGGCGGCGTAGCACCACGCACTGCCGGAGGCGTCGATATCGCGGAAGCCTGCCGTCCTGGCCCAGGACAGCAGGTGCCGCCCGGCATCGGGCTCGCCCCCGAGCGCGGTCGCCACGTGCCGGTACAGGGCGAGCCACTCCTCCAGCCCGGGCTCGCCCGGGTACCAGAACATCCCGCCGTAGTCGGCGTCCCGCGCGGCCACAACGCCGCCGGGGCGGCACACGCGCCGCATCTCGGTGAGCGCCGCGACCGGGTCGCTCAGGTGCTGGAGTACCTGGTGCGCGTGCACCACGTCGAAAGTGTCATCGGCGAACGCGAGCTGGTAGGCATCGCCGACCTCGAACGACACGTTCCCCTGGCGCTGACGCTCAGCCTGCGCCCTGGCCTCGGCGAGTACCCCGGCGGCACGGTCGAGCCCGACTACGCGGCCCTCGGGGACGAGGGCGGCGAGCCCCGTCGTGATCGTGCCAGGGCCGCAGCCGATGTCGAGCACCTGCGCCGAGGCCTCCAGCCGGGGCAGCAGGTACGCGGCCGAGTTCTCCGCCGTGCGCCAGCGGTGCGACCGCAGCACGCTGTCGTGGTGTCCGTGCAGGTACGTGTCGCTCGCTCCAGGCATGCGACCCAAGATCGCACGCCTCGCCCCAGCCCGCCTAGACCGGGAAGTCGCCTAGACCGGGAAGTCGCCTAGACCGGGAAGTCGAAGGCCTCGGCTTCGGCCAGCAACCGCGGCCGGTGCTCCGGCAGCAGGAACCCGGCGCTGATGGCCGCGTCGAGCGACTCGGCAAAGGCGCGCAGATAGCCCGCCCGGTCGCCGTATCTGCCCAGCAGGTAGACCGGCGGCAACGGCGTGGTGGAGCCGACGAGCCAGCCGAGGCGGGCGGCCGTTCCCGGCGGCCCTTCACCGCTGAGCGTGACGACCGGGGCATCGACAACCGGCGTGCGCACTCCGCCGGTGGCGACCCCAGCCTGATCGCGGGCGATCACCGTCGGCCGCTCCGATTCCAGCTTGATGCTTGCGGCGCTTGGCGGCGGCATGCCGTCCGCGCACCAGAGGACCAGCGCGCGGAGCGCGGCCTGGGCCAGGTACTGGTGCGGGCCCTCGTTGATCCGCCAGTCGCACCCCATGAGCGAGACCGCCGGGCCGATGAGGTAGCTGTCCGCGTGCGACGTGCCCGTCATTTCCCAGGTCCTGACCCGCTCGGAATCGGGCTGCCTGGCCCGCCAGAACGACAGCGGCGGCATCAGGTCACCCTCCGCGTCGAGCACCAGCACGGGCGCGTCGCCGTCGGTGCGGATGCGCACAGCCGTCCTGTCGTTCGGCGGGTCGATTGGCGCGCCGCCCAGGTCGGCGGCACCGGCACCCCGGCTGTGGACCAGGAATCCGTCAAAGACCGGTGCGAGCGGCTGCACCGCATTGACGTAGCTGGTCAGGTAGTACGCGGACTGCGATTCCCCGATGGCGAGCACGACGGCCGGCGGCAGCTCGCCGAGAACGGCTGGCCCGCCTGGCTGCGGCGGCTGCTTGAGCGCCTCGCCTATTTGCCGGAAAAGGTCGAACGAGTACCGGTCGCCCGGGTGGGCCAGCGTGCCGTACCTGACCGGGCCCTCCTGGCGCAGCCCTGGTGCCGCTGGCCCGGCGGGGTTGAGCCGGCCGGTGCCGCCGTTCACGCCAATGGACTGGGCCGATACGGCGACGTAAGCGTGCCCGGCCCTGAAAATCTCCTCGTGCAGGAACGCCCAGTCAGGGTCGGCTTCGAAGGCGCTCGACACGTTCATCCATTCGACCAGGACGACGCCGCTGAAGCTCTCAGCGTCGAGCGGGCGCCGCACGACGATCCTCGTGCGGAACGGCGCGGTGTCAGCGCTGGGGGCCGTCACCCAGCGGCCATCGTCGGCCGCCCCGTCCGCCGCCCGGTCGCCCGGCCGCGCACCATCATCGGCCATCACGTCGTAGCCGCAGGCCGTGCCCGACGCGAGGTACTCCAGCTCGATGTAACCGCTCGCCTTCAAGTCGACTGGAACGATGCAGGCGGGCCGCATCATTGTGCCCGCCACCAGCGGCCCGGAGAATGTAGCCATGCTGCCGATGATGACAGCATTGCCGACCTTCGCCCAGTGCTGCCAACCCAGCGCTGCCAACCCAGTGCTGCCAACCCTGCGCAGCCCACGCCGGCCGCCCGGTACAGCGGCGGCCGGCGGATGCGCTGGTAAGTTGATAGATAGGTCGAAGGGGACTAGAAAGGCACGGGCATGGACAAGACGCTGAGCGCTGCCGACACCGAACTGCTACGCAAGGATTTCTCCGCAAGCCAGGCGTACCGCCTCGCCCAGAACGCCGTGACCCGGGTATCGATCGACGATGTCGCTATCAACCGCGAGATCGTCAACAGCACCAGTCATTCCATGTCCACGCTGCTCGACGACTGGAAGGTGACCAACCAGAAGCGCAGCGGCCGGTGCTGGCTGTTCGCCGGGCTCAACCTGTTCCGGGTCGGCGCGATGCGCAAGATGGGGCTCAAGGAGTTCGAGTTCTCGCAGAACTACGCCATGTTCTGGGACAAGATCGAGCGGGCCAACTACTTCCTCGAGGCGATCATCGAGACCTCTGACCGTGACCTGGACGACCGCACGGTCGCGCACCTGCTGGCCACGCCGGCCGAGGACGGCGGCCAGTGGAACATGTTCGTCGCCATCGTGAAGAAGCACGGCCTGGTGCCGCAGTCGTTCATGCCCGAGACCGAGAGCTCGAGCAACACCGGCTCGATGAACTCGGCACTACGCAACTTGCTGCGCCAGGGCGCCAAGTCGCTGCGCGCGGCTATGGCCTCCGGCGGCATCGACGCCGCGCGGGCGGAGAAGGCCGAGATCCTCAAGGTCGTCTACCGGGTGCTCTGCATCCACCTGGGTACGCCGCCTGACCGGTTCGACTGGCAGTGGACCGACAAGGACAAGGAGTTCCACCGCGACGGAGTCATCACGCCGCAGGAATTCGCCGCCAAGTACGTGGAGTTGCCACTGGACGACTACGTCTGCCTGGTGCACGACCCGCGCCCGTCCAGCCCGGCCGGCCGCACGTTCACCGTCGAGTACCTCGGCAACGTGCTCGGCGCGCCGCCGGTCAAGTACCTGAACGTGGACATCGCGCTGATCAAGGAGATCGCGTCGCGCTGCCTGACCGGAGGCGAGCCCGTGTGGTTCGGCTGCGACGTCGGCAAGATGATGAGCAATGAGTACGGCGTGTGGGACGCGGGCCTGTTCGAGCTCGGCGCGGTCTACGACGCCCCCTTCACCCTGGACAAGTCCGACCGGCTGCTCTTCGGCGAGTCGCAGATGACCCACGCGATGCTGTTCACCGGGGTGGACGTGCTCGACGGCGCCATCCGCAAGTGGCGGGTGGAGAATAGCTGGGGCGCCGACCGGGGCAAGGACGGCTTCTACACGATGAATGACTCGTGGTTCGACGAGTACGTCTTCGAGATCGCCGCCCGTCGCGAGGCCCTGCCCGCGGCGCTGCAGGAGGCGCTCAGCACCGAGCCGATCGTCCTGCCGGCCTGGGACCCGATGGGCGCCCTGGCCGAGCGGTAGCCCTGCTCAGAAGCCGCGATGACGCCGGCCCGCCGCGATTAACGCGGCGGGCCGGCGTCGTTATGTGACTTGCTAGTCATCCTGGGTCATTTGAGTACCTCAGCACGCCTCTTGCGTTGCCTTCGCACGCCCGCGCCCGCCGGCTATCCCGACGATTCACTCCTTCCGTGATGTCTATAGTTATTTGTGGCTATTCATCACCTTCTTGGTTTAGTGGGCGTTTTCGTCCAACTAGAGTGATTCGCGAATATTACCGAACAAGGCAGGCCCGGTGAGACGCGGAGTGCTGGCTGAGTAGCAGTGCTGGCTGAGTAGCTGGGCGCGGACCGACGTTAGGCAGGTTCTTGAGTCCAGCAGCCGCGCACGGCAAGAAGCGGAAGATCCGGCGGATGGGCCGCCACGCTACTCCCTCGCTGCTCAGCAAGGTGACCAGGCGGAAAGCAAAGGTGATCCCGGCGGTCGCCGTGGCCGGCGCCCTGGTGGCCGCGCCGTTCATTTTCCACCTTGGATCATCGGCGCCACTCGCGACGTCGGGCGACATCGCCTCAGCGCACCAGCTGACTCTCAGCCCCCATCGCGACGTGCATTCCGGCCCGACAGGGAAGGCCAGGTCGCCGCGCCTGGCAAGCAAGCACAGCCACCAGGCGCATCGGGCCGGCCATCAGGCCACATCCCGGTACCACGCCTCTGGCCACCGAGCCGGTTCTGGCCGGTCAGCGCCTCCGAGTCACACCCCGGCTCCGGCGAACAGCCCGAGTTCCAAGCCCGCCAGCCCGGTCTGCGACGGCACCAGCGGCCTGCTGCCAGAGAACTACGGCGCGATCGTCACGTTCCTGACAACCCACGGCTACACGGGCCTGGCCGCCGCCGGCATCGCCGGCAACATCTACAGGGAATCCAGGGGCAACCCGGAGTCTGTCGGCACCGGAGGCGGCGGGCTGATCGGCTGGACTCCGCTCCCGCCCGGTTTCGTGACCGGCAACCCGGCGGCCGACCTGCAGTTCCAGCTCGGGCAGCTGCTCGTCTACAACCGGCAGTGGGCGCAGTTCATCCCGGCGCTCAACGCCGCGACCAGCGCCCGCGATGCCGCATTCATCTACATGTCCGATTTCGAGCGGCCGGGCATTCCTGCGGCGGACATCCGCGAAGGCGCGGCCGAGTCCGTCGCCGCCGCCTGCCACCTCTAGGCCCGCTCTACCCCTCCCTCGGCTGGCCGGCCGCGCAATGCGGCCGGCCGGTCCCCAGTGCTTGTTACCGCGAGCATGCTCGAAGGCTTGATCACGGAAGATCGCTCACGATCGCGGAGCGTTCTCCGCACTGGCGGGCATGATCGCGGAGCGTTCTCCGTGGTTGCCGCGGAGAGTTCTCGCAACACGGAGTGTTGACCGTTCCATGTGCCGAGAACCCTCCGCACAGCGAGAAGTCTCCGCACCAGAGCCGGAAACCCTCCGCACACCCGAGAACCCTCCGTGCCAGAGCCGGAAACCATCGAGAGAGCTCGCCGATCCTGACCGCGAACCGCGCGGCAGCCTCCGGGAGGGGTGCGATGTTCCGTGATCATGCTCGAGACCGTGATCACGGAAGATCGCCCAGGTCAGGACGCCGGCGATGTTCCGTGATCATGCCCGCGAACATGATCACGGAACATCGCACCTGCCGCCCCGCACTGACAGCTCCCCCGACTGAGAACTCTCCCCCGCGATGCCGGAAAAGGCTCCCCGATATTGATCACGAGTCGCCCGACAGCCTCAGTAGCATCGAAAAACTTCCCCAAAGCGACATGCCTTCGCGATGTTCATGATCGCGGGAGTCGTCAGGAACGTCTCCGACGCTGGCCAGGCCAGGCGGCTTCGCGCCCGGTGGCGCGGCACGGCAGGATGCGGTGCTATGGCGGAGACGATTACCAGCGCAGCCAACCCCCTGGTCAAGCGAATGCGGCTGCTCGCGAACCGCAAGCACCGGCGTGAACAGGGCGCGTTCATCGTCGAGGGCGTCGGCCCGGTCTGGCGCGCGGTCGAGGCCGGCTGGCCGATCGAGGCGCTGATCACCGACACTGGCCTCAGGCCAGACTCCCAGGCCGCCGCCATGGTCGCCCGGCAGGAATCGGCCGGCGTCCGCGTCGCCCGCCTCAGCCCCGAGTTGTCCGGGCGGCTCTCGTCCAGGGACGGCCCGGCCGGCCTCGCCGCGATCGTCAGGGTCAGGCACGCTAGCCTCGCCGACCTGGACGTTCGCCAGGACGCCGCCTTCGTGGCCCTGCACGAGATCGGGAACCCTGGCAACCTCGGAACCATCATCAGGACCGCCGACGCCACCGGTACCGCCGGCGTGATCCTCATCGGCGACACCACCGACCCCTACGCTCCGGCCGCCGTCAAGGCCAGCATGGGCTCGCTGTTCGCCGTCAGCCTTGCCCACGCCACCGCCGCCGGCTTCCTGGAATGGACCGCCGCGAACGGCATCGCCGTCTTCGCCACCACCGGCAGCGCCGACGTCGATCACTGGCACGCCACGTACGAGCCGCCGCTAGCCGTGCTGCTCGGCAGCGAAGGCGAGGGACTGCCCGCCGACCTGCTCGCCCGCGCAAGCCAGCGCATCCGGATCCCGATGACCGGCACCGCCGACTCGCTGAACGTCGCCGTCGCCGCGGCGATCACGCTGTACGAGATCAGGCGGCAGGCCGCGGCGGCAGCCAGTCGCGCGGCCGGCGCCTGAGCCGGACCAGGCTGGGCATGAAGCCCGGATACTGTCTCCATGACAACCCGGGGCACATATATGAATAATTCCACCAAATCGGTCGCCTTCCTCGACGGACTCTGCTTTCACGCGAGCCCGGACTGGCTCGACAATCACGGCCCCTAGGGCCAGCCTGGTCACGTGCGACAGGTAGGCGAACAGCCAGACAGTAGTTACGCGGGCGACGGGGGCGGCGCGCCGCCCGCCGAGGAGGGCCTGGCGTACTCGAGCGGGCCAGGGCGGTGGGTACTGCTGGCCACGGTCCTGGGCTCGGCGATGGCCGCGATTGACGCCACGGTGGTGGGCATCGCCCTGCCCGCGATCGGCAAGGAGTTCAGCGCCAGCCTGGCCGCGCTGCAGTGGGTGGTCACGGCGTACACGCTCACCCTGGCGGGGCTGCTGCTGTTCGCCGGGGCACTCGGCGACAAGTTCGGCCGCAAGAAAGTCTTCCTGATCGGCGTCATCTGGTTCGCGGCGGCCTCGTTGCTGTGCGCCATCGCGCCCAACGACATCACGCTGATCGGGGCCAGGGCACTGCAGGGCGTCGGCGCGGCGCTGCTCACCCCGGGAAGCCTGGCGATCATCCAGGCGTCCTTCCGGGCGGAGGACCGCAGCAAGGCGATCGGCGCCTGGTCCGGGCTCGGCGGCGTGGGGACGGCCATAGGCCCGTTTCTCGGCGGCTGGCTGATCCAGGCCGCGTCGTGGCGGCTGATCTTCGTCATCAACCTGCCCGTCGCCGCGCTCGTCGTCGCGGTCGCCCTGCGCCACGTGCCCGAGTCCCGTGACCTCCAGGCCACCGGGCGGATCGACGTGACCGGCGGCGCGCTGGTCACCTTCGGCCTGATCGGGCTCACCTACGGCCTGATCGACGGGCCTTCGGCCGGCTGGTCGAGCCCGGCGCCGCTGTCCGCCCTGGTCGCCGGGGTGGTGCTGCTCGCCGCCTTTGTCGCCTGGGAGCGCCGGGCGGCCGAGCCGGTGCTGCCGCTCAGCCTGTTCAGGTCGATGCAGTTCAGCGCCGCGAACGCGGTCACCTTCGCGGTCTACGCGGCGCTCGGCGGTGCGCTCTTCCTGCTGCCGATCCAGTTGCAGGAAGTATCCGGCTACAGCCCGCTCCAGGCCGGCATCTCGCTGCTCCCGGTCACCATCATCATGCTCGCGCTGTCGGCGCGCTCGGGCGCGCTCGCGGCGCGGATCGGCCCCAGGCTGCAGATGAGCATCGGCCCCATCGTGATCGCCGCCGGCCTGGCGCTGCTGGCCAGGATCGGCACGTCAGGCGATTACGTCGTCGAGGTGCTGCCTGCCGTGCTCGTCTTCGGCTTCGGGCTGGCCATCAACGTCGCCCCGCTCACCTCGACGGCGCTGTCAGCCGTCTCAGCCGAGCACGCGGGCGCGGCCTCGGCGGTCAACAACGACGTCGCCCGCGCCGCCGGGCTGATCGCCGTCGCCGTGCTGCCGGCCGCCGCCGGCCTGTCGGGCTCGTCGTACACGCACCCGGCCGCCTTCTCCGCCGGGTTCCAGATGGCGGTGTTCATCGCCGCGGGCGTGTGCGTCTGCGGCGGCGTCCTCGCCTCGTTCACCATCCGCAACCCGAGCAAGGCCGCACCGTCCGCCCTGGTGCCCGTCCCGGCCCGGGAGCCTGTCCTGCACTGCGGCCTGGAAGGCCCGCCGCCTTCCTGACCCCTCCTGGCCGATCAATGGGATGATGCGGACAGCCACCGCGCCGGCAACGAAGGAGAAGCATGGCCTCGCCCAGCCAGCACCGCCACCCCGGCTCGCTGCTCGCCGACACCGAGATGACCAGGCAGCGCTTCACGGACCTGATCTCGCTAGCGGCGACGTTGAAGCGGGACAAGCTCGCCGGCGCCGAGCAGGCCAGGCTCGCCGGCGTCACGATCGCGCTGCTCTTCGAGAAGAATTCCACCCGCACCCGCTGCGCTTTCGAGGTCGCCGCCTATGACCAGGGCGGGCATGTCACGTTCCTCGGCCCGTCCGGCTCGCACGTCGGACAGGAGGAGTCGATCCCGGACACCGCGCGGGTGCTTGGCGGGATGTACGACGCGATCGCGTTCCGCGGCTTCGGCCAGGCCACTATCGAGCAGTTCGCCGACCACGCGGGCGTCCCGGTATGGAATGCCCTGTCCGACCAGTGGCATCCCACCCAGATGCTGGCCGACCTGATGACCATGGCCGAGCACCATCCGGGGCCGGTCGAGGACATCGCTTTCTGCTTCGCCGGCGACGGCAGGAACAATGTCGCCCGGTCCCTGCTCGTCACCGGGGCCGTGCTCGGAATGGACGTGCGCATCGCGGCTCCGGCCGCGCTGCAGCCGCCCGATGAGGTGCAGGCAGCGGCCGCTGAGGCGGCCAAGGACAGCGGCGCCCGCGTGCTGGTCACCGACGACGCGGCCGAGGCGGTGCGCGGCGCTCACTTCGTCTACACCGATGTCTGGCTGAGCATGGGCGAGCCGGACGATCAGTGGGCCAGCCGGATTAGCGAGCTGACGCCGTACCGGGTGACCGCTGAGCTCATGGCCCAGACCGGCGTGCGCGACGCCAGGTTCATGCACTGCCTGCCCTCGATCCACAACCGGGAGACCGCGGTCGGCGCGCGGCTGTTCGGCCAGTTCGGCATCGACGGCGCCGAAGTCACCGAGGAGGTATTCGAGTCGCCGCACTCGATCGTGTTCGAGCAGTCAGCGAACAAGATGCACTCGATCAAGGCACTGCTCGTCGCCACGCTCGCCGGCTAGCGTCGGGCTATGCCTGCCGATCACGCTAGCCGCGCCGACCGCCCCGACCGCGCCGATCGCGCCGCGGCCTGGCCAGCGGCTGACTACCAGGACTGGACGGCGACCTGCGACACGCTGCACGCGCACAGCCAGGTCCTCGGCAAGCTCGCCGTCAAGCTGGCGCCGCCCGAGCCGCAACTGCAGCACGCCGCCCTGCGGCTGACCGCCAGGGGCTGGGAGACGGCTCCACTGCCCGCGCCGGACGGCGCGGGCTCGCTCGTCGTCGCCCTCGACCTGCGCTCGCACGAGGCCGTCGCCGAGCACAGCGCCGGCGGGGCCGCCCGCGTCCCGCTGACGCCCGACCGGCCGGTCGGGACCGTGACCCGCGAGCTGCTCGACGCGATCGCCGTGATCGCCGGGCCGGTGCGCATCGACCCGAGGCCGCAGGAAGTGCCGTGGACGGCTCCGCTCGACCAGGACGACGAGCACGCCGCCTACGACCCCGGCCAGGTCGCCGGCTACTTCGCCGCGGCCACTCAAGCCGCCCTCGTGCTCGCCGCCTACCGCGCGCCGTTCCGCGGCCGTTCCACCCCGGTGAACGCCTGGTGGGGCTCCTTCGACCTGGCCGTCAGCCTCTTCTCGGGAAGGTCGGCCACCCCGCCGTCGCGTGACTTCATCATGCGCAACGCGATGGACAGCCAGGAAGTCGCGATCGGATGGTGGCCGGGCGACCCGCGGCATCCGCAAGCGGGCTTCTACGCCTACGCGCACCCGGCGCCGGAGAACTTCGGTCATGCCGAGCCGCCGGTAAAGGGCGCCTACTGGGACGCCGCCCTCGGCGAGTTCATCATGCCCTGGGACGATGTGCGAGCGGCCCCTGATCCGCATGCGGCGGCGCTCGAGTTCACCCGCTGGGCGTTCCGCCACGCGTGCGAGGTCTGTGCCTGGGACCCCAAGCTGGCCGCGACCGCCGAAGGCGACCCGCCGCCCGTCGTGTAAGGAACGCACGCCAGCACATGACCGCACCCGAACAGCCGCCCAGCGCCACGACACATTCAGCCGCCGCCCGCCGCCCGGGTCCCTTGTCCGGCCTGCTCGTGGCCGACTTCACCCGGGTGCTGGCCGGCCCGTACTGCACGATGCTGCTCGCCGACCTGGGCGCGGACGTGATCAAGGTCGAGAGCCCGGCCGGCGATGACACCAGGCACTGGAAGCCGCCGGTCACCAGCGACGGCACCTCCACCTACTACCTGGCGATCAACCGCAACAAGCGCTCGGTCGTGCTCGACCTCGCCAAGGCCGGCGATCTCGCCTGCGCCAGGGTACTCGCCCGCCGCGCCGACATCTTCGTCGAGAACTTCAAGCCTGGCGGGCTGGCCAAGTACAACCTGGACTACGAGTCGGTCAGCGCCGCCAACAGCGGCGTGATCTACGCCTCGATCAGCGGCTTCGGCACTGGCGGCGGCAAGAGCCTGCCCGGCTATGACCTGCTGGTGCAGGCCATGTCCGGGCTGATGAGCCTGACCGGCGATCCGGACGGCCCGCCGTACCGCGCCGGGGTCGCGATCTTCGACATCATCGCCGGCCTGCACACGGCCGTCGGCATCTTCGCCGCGCTCAGCCACCGCGCCGCGACCGGCGAGGGCCAGCACGTGGAGGCAAGCTTGCTGGCCTCGGCCATGTCCGGCCTGGTCAACCAGGCGAGCGCGGTGGTCACCGGCGGCGGGGTGCCCTTCCGGATGGGCAACGCCCATCCGAGCCTGTTTCCCTATGAACCGCTGCCGACGGCCGACGGCGACCTCGTGGTGACGGCCGGGAACGACGCGCAGTTCCGCAAGCTCTGCGACGTGCTCGGAGTACCGCGACTCGCCAGCGACCCGAGATTCAGCATGAACGACAAGCGCACCGCTAACCGGGACGCGCTCAAGCCGCTGCTGGCCGAGCAACTCGCCAGGCGCCCTGCCGCCGAATGGTTCAGCGAGATGATGGCGGCCGGGGTGCCCTGCGCGCCCATTAACACCATCGACCAGGGCATTGCCTTTGCCCGTGACCTCGGCATCGAGCCCGTCGTCGAGGCCGGCCAGGGCGATGAGGCCGTGCCCGTCATGCGGCACCCGCTCACGTACTCGGCCACCTCGCCCCGCTATGACCTGCCGCCGCCGCGACTCGACGAGCACGGGGACGAGATTCGCGCCTGGCTGACCGCCGCCGACCCGCAGACTGGAGCGCCGACATGACCGCCACCGAGCCGCCTCGGTTCCCGACCTCGCTGGGCACCTCCGATGAGGACACGATCAGGCTGCTCGGCCGTGACGTCGCGGCCGAGCTCATGGGCAAGGTCAGCTTCGGTGAACTGGCGTTCTGGCTGGTCACGCTGCGGCGGCCGAGCGCGTCCGAGGTCAGGGTCTTCGAGGCCGTGCTCGTGGCGCTCGCCGACCACGGGTTCACCCCGACCGCCATCGCCGCCCGGCTCACCTACCTGAGCGCGCCCGACTCGGTGCAGGGCGCGCTCGCCGCCGGGCTGCTCGGCGGCGGCTCGCGGTTCCTCGGCGTAACCGAAGACGCGGGCCAGTTCCTGGCCAGGACGCTCGCGGAGCAGGACCCGCCCGCCGACGACGCCGGCTACGACGAACTCGCGCTCGCGGCGGTCCGGCGTGCCCGCGCCGCGGGCCGGTTCGTGCCCGGCCTCGGTCATCCGGTGCACAAGGTGACCGACCCCCGCACGCCTGTGCTGATCGCCATCGCGAAGGAGGAAGGGCTCTACGGGCCGCACCTGCGGCTGTTCGAGGCGATCGGCCGGGTGCACGAGCAGGTGCTCGGCCGGCGGCTGCCGCTCAACGGAGCCGGCACCTGCGGCGCCGCCCTCGCGGACCTCGGCCTGCCTCCCGAACTGCTGCGCGGCTTCGCCCTGCTGGCGAGGACCGCGGGCCTGCTCGGCCACATCGCCGAAGAGCAGCGCCGCCCGATCGGCATGACCATCTACCGCGCCGTAGAAGACAACGTCGACTACGACCCGCCGGCGTAGCCCTGCCCCGGAACGCGGCAGCTCACCCCGCAAGAGCCGCGCCCATGGGATTTTGAAGGCCTCGCAGGGCCTTTGCTAGGGTTGCCACGCCCCGCTTAGATAGGCCGGCTGTAAGTCCGACGTGGCGGCGACCATCGGGGTAGATGCGGAAGGAAGCGGCATGTTTCGGGTCAAGGCGCGCAATCTGCCCGGGCGGATCACGACCGGCGGCTATATCTTGCATTCGGGCCTGGAAAAGTGGAAAGGCGACGAGGCCCGCGCCAAGGGCATCCACGGCATGGCGGCGAACGCCTTCCCGATGCTCAAGGACATCCCGCCGACGCGGTTCCTCCGGATGCTCTCCGCGGGCGAGATCGTGGTCGGCTCCCTGCTGCTCGCCCCGGTCGTGCCGGACATCCTGGCCGGGCTGGCGCTGAGCGGGTTCTCCGGCGCGCTGCTCACGATGTACGCGCGGACTCCGGCGCTGCGCAAGCCGGGCAGTATCTGGCCGAGCCAGCCCGGCATCGGAGTCAGCAAGGACGTCTGGATGCTCGGCATCGGCCTCGGCCTGACCGCCGGCGAGCTTGCCGACCTCGCGGACTGAGTCAAGCTAAGCTCAGCGGATGGATGCCAGTTACGTCTTCGCAGGCCTGGTCGTCAGCGACCGCGACAAAGCCGCGGGCTGGTATGCCAGGCTGTTCGGCCGTCCCGCTGACACGCTGCCGAATCCGGGCGAGGCCACCTGGCGACTTGGCGAGTCCGCCTCGCTGTACCTGCTCGCCGACCGGCACCGGGCAGGCGGCGGCGTCGCCGCGATCGTCGTCGGCGATCTCGAGGCCGAGCTGGCCAGGATCGCCGGCCACGGCATCGGCGCCGGGCCGGTCGAGCAGTACCCGGGCACCGGCCGCAAGTGCGTGATCACCGACCCGGACGGCAACGAGGTCACCCTCATCGAGCTCATCGCACCAGCGACGGGCTAGGCGTGCCGCCACGGGCTGGGCCGGTCCCGCCTCAAGCTGATGCTGGTTTCCGTGACCTTGGCCGGGAACTTGATCACGGACGATTGCCCCCGTGATCGAGGCTGTCAGACGACTCGGGATCCTGGCAGGTCAAGCTCCGGCGGGTCAGCGGGGAGACTTTCCTGAGGAGATTTCACCTAAGGAAGAGTTTTCTATTGACTGAAGAAACTCCCCGGAGCGAAAACTCTCCCCACGATGCCGGAAAACTTCCCGATCCTGATCACCAGCCGCGCGGCAGCCTCCGGGACCGGTTCTGGTTTCCGTGATCATGATCGAGACCATGATCACGGAAGATCGCCCAGGTCAGGACATTAGTGATCTTCCGTGATCATGCCCGCGAACATGATCACGGAACATCGCACCTGGCTCCCCCGCACTGACAGCTCCCCGGACTGAGAACTCTCCCCCACGATGCCGGAAAAGGTTCCCCGATCCTGATCACGAGTCACCCGACAGTCTCCCTGACCCGGGCGATCTTCCGTGATCATGGTCGAGACCATGATCACGAGAGCGAAACCCCGTTAATGATCAGAGGTCCTTCTCGAACCAGTGGTGGGCGTACGGCTCGTCGTTGAACGCGGCCACCTCTCGGTATCCCGCCGTCCGGTACATGGCGATGGCCTCGGTGAGGTTGCGGTTCGTCTCCAGGCGGACGGCCCGGGCGCCCGATGCCCCCGCCTGCCGCTCGAGTTCGGCGAGCAGCCTGCGCCCGAGCCCCAGCCCGCGAGCGGAGGGAGCCACCCACATGCGCTTGATCTCGGCCGGCGCTCCGGCATGGAACTTGAGCCCGCCGCAGCCGACCGGCTCATCACGCAGCCGCGCGACCAGGAAGAGCCCGGCGGGAGGCGTCATCTCGGCGTCACTCGCCGTGATGCCAAGCTCCGGGTCGAAGCCGTCGTCGAACCTGCTGCCAAGCTCGCTGAAATAAGCGCTCAGGCATGACCTCGCATCCGGGTGCCCGGGATCAGACAGCGAGATCTCGACCATCGGCGCGGCGAGCAGCCGCTCGACCTCGGCCATCGCCGACACGAGCCGGTCGCGCTGGCCTTCGCTGAGCGGCTCGAGGATCGAGCCGGCGACCTGGTCGGATCTGCGGTCAAGCTCGGCTCGCTCAGCGAGGCCAAGCTCGGTGAGCCGGACGGTCCGCACGCGGCCGTCGGCACCGCTGCGCTCGACGATCACCAGGCCGTCCGCCTCCAGGGCGCGCAGCAGCCGGCTCAGGTAACCCGAATCCAGATCAAGGCGAGACCTCAGGCTGCGCAGATCGCTGCGGCCCGAGCCGACCTCCCACAGCAGGCGCGCCTGGCCGAGCGGCCGCCCTCGGGCCAGGAACTCGTCGTCGAGCGCACCAACCCGCTGCGTCACGACCCGGTTGAACCTGCGTACCTGGTCGATCATCTCCGTCCGCATTCTCTGACCTTAGTCAGAGAATGCGAACGCTGTCGACCGCGGCTCAGGGACGGGTACCGAAGGAGGGCGCCGGCCAGCGACGGCAGTACCCGGTAGGCGTCGCGCACCCAGGCGCACAGCAGCGGCCGGGTCTCACGCGGATCGATCAGGTCCTGCACCCCGAACCGCTCCGCGGTACGGAACGGCGAGCTGACCGCCGCCAGGCCGCGCCTGATCCGCTCGGTCTCGGCCTCACGGTCGGCGGCCCGCTCGAGCTCCGCGCGGAACGCGGCCTCGACGCCTCCCCGCAGCGGCAGCGAGCCCCAGTCGCCGGACGGCCACGCCCAGCAGCGGCCCGGGCGGTGCCGGTTCACCATCCCGGCGCCGGCGACCCCGTAGACCCGGCGGATAATCACCTCGGCCTGCGGGACCCTGGCCTGGTAGACAGCGGTGATCGCCCGCGCGCCGTACCGCACCGTGCCGCGTTCCTCAGCGACCCGCCCGATCGTGATGCCGCCCTGGTCGGTGAGGCTGACGAGCGGCAGGTGAAACGTCTCGCACAGGTCGACCAGCCGGGTGATGGCCTGCGCGCCCTCGACGGACATCGTGGTGCCCTTGTAGGGGTCGGTGGCCATGACGCCGACCGGGTGGCCATCGAGCCTGGCCAGGGCGGTGACAGTCGCGCCGCCGTACTCGGCGTAGCTGAAGACCGAGCCGGCGTCGAAGATCGCCTCCAGGATCGGCACGATCCGGTAAGGCAGCCGCGGATTGCGCGGCACCGCGCTCGCCAGCGCCTCAGTGCGGCGGTCCGCCGGGTCAGCGCAGGCACCGACCGGCGGTATCTCGTGCACGCTGGCCGGGAGGTACGACAGGAAGCCCCGGATGATCCCGAACGCCTCGTCCTCGGAGCCCGCGAACCGCTCGATCGTCCCGTTGCGCAGGTGCACGGCGGCTCCGCCGAGCTCTTCTTTGCTGAGGTCCTCGCCGGTACCGCCAAGGACCACCGGCGGACCGGCGGTGAAAAGCTGGCCGACGCCCGTCACCATCACCGCCAGGTGCGACATGACCAGCCGGGCAGCGCCGAGGCCGACGGTCGGCCCCAGGCACGCCGCGACGACCGGCACCAGCGACAGGTTGTCGACCACGACATCCCAGGCCGGGTTGACCGGCACGTAGGTGTATCCGGTCTCGTGCGTGGTCTTGACGCTGCCGCCGCCGCTCGCGCCGTCCAGCAGCCGCACCACCGGCAGCCGCATCTCGTTCGCGTACTGCTCGGAGAAGACCTGCTTGGCGTGGATCGCCGCATCGCCTGAGCCGCCGCGGACCGTGAAGTCGTCGGCGCCGATCAGCACGCGACGCCCGTCGATCCCGGCCGTCCCGGCCACGAAATTGGCCGGCAGCACCGAGATCAGCCGGCCATCGCTGTCGTACCGCCCGAAACCCGTCAGCGCCCCGATCTCGGCGAAACTGCCCGCGTCGGCCAGGAGGGCGATCCGCTCGCGGACGGTGAGCCGCCCGGTGGCGCGCTGGCGGGCGATCTTGTCCGGCCCGCCCATGACGGCGGCCAGCTCACGGCGGCGGCGGATCTCCGCGATCTCAGCCGCCCAGCCGTCGGCCTCATGCCCCTGGCTCACCCGTACCTCCTGCCCGATTTGCGCCTCAGGCAGCAATCTCTCATCTCAGCACTTCAACGACAACGACACAGCTTCGTCTCGGTGATCGCCTAGAGTGTCTGTCCGGTGTCATCCTGTAGAGAGCCGAGATCGCCAGCGACTTCCGGTTCGAGGCGGTGCCATGAGCGATGTCATGAATGCACTCGCGGTCACCGCCCTCGTCAGCTGGCTGATCGCCGAGGTAGCCGGCGCGCGCATGCTCAGGTCCTCACCCGGCACCGGCCAGGACGCCGGCGCGTCCCGCCCTGCCGTCGCCGGGCACGTCCTGCTCGCCTGCTGCGGGCTGCTCACCTGGATCAGCTTCGTGCTGACGGGCTGGGCCTGGCTCGCCTGGGCGGCGATCGCGATCCTCGCCCCGGCAGCCGGCCTCAGCATCTCGGGCATCACGTCGCGGGCATCCGCCAGCGGGCCTGAGGCCGAGCCGGGCTGGCGGCGGCCTCATCCGACGCTGGGCATCACCACCGACGAGATGCTTGCCCGCGCGCTCGAAGACGAGGCGCTGACTACCAGGCTGGTCGACGACCTGCTGGCAAGCATGCTCGCCAGGCGCGAGCCGCCGTTCGCAAGCGGGCGGCGGCTGGTGACGCTGGTGTCCGCCCTGCTCGCGATAGGCACCGTCCTGCTCGCCGTCATCGCGGCCGTCTCGGCTGGCTGAGCCGCCCGGCACGCGCTCCCGGCGCTGGTGATATCAATGGGCCATGCCAACCCCAGCCGAACCGGCCGCCGGGCCGGAAGGCCCCGGCCTGCTCGAGGTGCTCACGCTCGAGCGGATCGACGCGAATCTCTTCAGGTCGGCCGTTGTCTTCGACGACCCTTTCGGGTTGTACGGCGGGCAGGTCGCCGCTCAGGCGCTGCGCGCCGCCGCAGAGACCGTCGCCGCCGGCCGGCACCCGCACTCGCTGCACGGCTACTTCCTGAGCAGAGGCGATCCCTCGATCCCCGTCGTGCTCACGGTGCACCGGGACAGGGACGGCCGGTCCTACTCGAACCGGCGCGTCATCGCCGTGCAGAACGGCATTGTCATCTTCAACCTGGCGGCGTCCTTTCACGTGGACGAGGTCGGCTATGACTTCCAGGCGCACCAGGCGCCGCCCGTGACCGACGCCGTCGAGCTGCCAGATCTCACGGTGCACACCAGGATGCTCGGCATCGAGATCCGGGTGCCTGAACAGGCATCCGAAGGCCAGCAGTTCCCGTCCAGGGTGTGGATGCGCTCGCAGGCAAAGCTCGGCGACGAGACGCTGCACGCCTGCGCGCTGACCTACGTGTCCGACATGTTCACCGGGCTCGCCTCGGTACGCGGGATCGCCGACGTCGGCATCGTGACCAGCCTGGACCATGCCGTCTGGTTCTACCGCAAGGTCGCCATGGACGACTGGGTGCTGATGGACCTGCTCCCGGAGTCGACCGCGGGCGGGCGCGGCATGTACACCGGGAGGATTTTCAGCAAGAACGGCGCGCTCGCGGCAGGTATCGCCCAGGAGGCGCTATTCCGCCCTGGCAGCAGGCGCCCAGAGGACGTGCTCGCGGCCCATCGCGCGAGGACGCGCCCGTCCGGCTAGCCCATCGCCTTCCCGCATTGTCCGGCCCGAATAGTTGGCGATACTGTCTGGCCATGTCGATCGCCATCACCGATGAACACCGCGCACTCGCCGAGACCGTCTCAGACTTCCTTCGCCGGCGGGACGCACGCGGTGCCGCGCGCGCGTTGCTGACCGCCGAGCACGAGGAACTGCCAGCTTTCTGGAAGGACCTCGCCGGGCTTGGCTGGCTCGGCCTGCACGTCCCCGAGGAGTACGGCGGGTCCGGTTTCGGGCTGCCTGAACTCATCGTCGTCACCGAGGAGCTAGGCCGCGCCGTCACGCCAGGGCCGTTCGTCCCGACCGTGATCGCGAGCGCCGTGCTCGCGGCGGCGGGCTCCGATGAGCTCAAGGCGCGGCTGCTGCCCGGGCTGGCTGACGGCACGGTCACCGGCACCGTGGCACTGGCCGGGGACGTGACCGTCACCGGAGGGACGGCGTCAGGACCGGCGGGCACGGTGCTGAGCGGCCAGCTGGCCGACGTGCTGCTGATCGGCGTCGGCGACGACGTCGCCGTGGTGGACCGGCGCAACGGCGGGGTGACCGCCGAGGTCCCGCCGAACCTCGACCCGGCCAGGCGGGCGGCCAGGGTGACGCTTGAGGGCGCGGCGGCCGAGCTCCTGCCGGGCGCCCGCGCCACGCTCACCGACCTCGCCAGGCTCGTGCTGGCCGCCGAGGCGACCGGAGTGGCGCGAGAGTGCACCGAGGCCGCGAGCGCCTACGCCAAGGTGCGGGAGCAGTTCGGCCGGCCGATCGCGATGTTCCAGGCGGTCAAGCACCACTGCGCGAACATGCTCGTCGAGGCGGAGCTCGCGACGGCGGCGGTGTGGGACGCGGCCAGGGCGGCGGGCGGTGACCAGCTCGGCTACGCCGCGGCGGCCGCGGTCACGCTCGCGCTGGCGGCCGCCGACCTGAACGCCCAGCTGAATATCCAGGTGCACGGCGGCATCGGCTTTACCTGGGAGCATGACGCCCACCTGTACTTGCGGCGGGCCACGGCGATCCAGGCGATCATCGATGCGGAGGCCGCCGCCGAGCAGGTCACCGACGAGGTCAGGCGGGGCGTGCGCCGGGACCGCCATGTCGACCTGCCGCCCGAGGCCGAGGCCATCCGCACTGAGGTCAGGGCCGAGATCGAGCAGCTCAGCGGGCTCGACGAGCCCGCCCGCCGCGCGGCGCTGGTCGAGTCCGGCTACATCATGCCCAACTGGCCGAAGCCGTGGGGCCGTGACGCCGGCGCGATCGAGCAGCTCGTGATCGAGCAGGAGTTCGCCTCGGCTGGCATCAAGCGCCCCGGGTACGGCATCACCGGCTGGGTGATCCTCACCTTGACCCAGTACGCCAACGCCGATCAGATCGCCCGCTGGGTGAAGCCCGCGCTGAACCACGAGGTGATCTGGTGCCAGCTCTTCAGCGAGCCGGAAGCCGGCTCTGACGCGGCCGGCGTCAGGACCAGGGCGGTGCGCGCCGACGGCGGATGGGTGATCAACGGCCAGAAGGTGTGGACCTCGGGCGCGCACGTAGCCGGATTCGGGCTGGCGACCGTGCGCACCGACCCGGACGTGCCCAAGCACCAGGGCGTCACGATGATGGTCATCGACATGCACGCGCCCGGGGTGACGGTCCGGCCGCTCAAGATGGCGACCGGCAACTCGGACTTCAATGAGGTGTTCTTTAGCGACGTCTTCATCTCGGACGCCGCGGTCGTCGGGCCGGTGAATGGCGGCTGGACGGTCGCCAGGGCAACCCTGGGCAACGAGAGCGTCAGCATCGGCGGCGGCGCCGGCGGCATGTCGCTGCCGGCCGAGACGTTCATCAAGCCGTTCGACGCCCATCCGGAGCGGCTGCCAGGCGGCGCCGGCCGGGTCGGGCGGCACATTGCCAGGATGCAGGCCATGACCGCGCTGAACCTGCGCAGCGCGCACCGCGCGGTCGCCGGAGGCGGGCCTGGCCCCGAGGGCAACGTCACCAAGCTGGTGCTATCGGAGACGGGGCACGAGGCAGCCGCCATCTTCACCGCCCTGGCCGGGCCCGACCTGGCGTTCCTCGACGGCCCTGGCGCGATGGCCGGCATGCTGGCACTCGGCCATCGTGCCATGTCGATCGCGGGCGGTACCTCGGAGATCAAGCGCAATCAGATCGGCGAGCGTATTCTCGGCCTGCCGCGTGACCCGCTGATCAAGTAGCGCCTGTCAGGTAGCGTCAGCCGCCGGCTGCTCAGCTTCCCTGCCGAGCCCGGCGAAGACGAGCAGCAAGAGCTCGAGTACCCGGCTCGGCCGCCGCCCGGCCGCCAGGCCGGGCATCTCGGCGACGGCCGCCTGCAGTGCGGCGCTCACCTGCGCCAGCTCGCCGCAGCTGGCGTCGCGCCGGGCCAGGTAGATGGCGGCGATATCGGTCACCGCGTCCGCTCCCGGCTGGCTCGCGAACAGCCCGCCTCCGGGTCCCCTCCGCATCCCGGCGATCCGATGATGCTCAAGCAGCCGCACAGCCTCGCGGAACACCGCCCGGCTGACTCCCGCCCGCTCGATGAGCTCGCGTTCAGCGCCGATGAACTGCCCAGGCCGCATCCCGCCCCTCACGACGGTCCTGGTGATCCGCCAGGCGACGGTCTGCGCCAGCTTGCCGCCTGCCTCGCTGAGCACGGCGTCGTCGGGCAGCTGACCGGCCTGGTAGAGCTGAGCCGCCCGGCCGAGCACCTCGCTGAACAGCGCGAGCACCGAGTCCCGGCGCGCCGGCGCCGCTCCGGCGAGCTGGTCGAGCACGCGCCGGGCCTCAGCCAGCTCCTCGGGCGTCGCCCTAACCCGGTACAGGTACAGCACGACAGCTTCGAGCACCGCCTCGACGGCGGGCTCGGTGATGATCAGCCCGCCGCCAGGACCGCGCCGGGTCCGCGCGACCTGCTTGTGCTCGATCAGCCGCACCGCCTCGCGGAACACCGCCCGGCTCACCCTGTACCGGCCGAGCAGATCCGCCTCGCAGCCGAGCACTTCCCCGGCCGGCCAGCCCATGGCCATGACGTCGCCCACGATGCGATCGGCTACCTTCTCGGCCCGCTTCGAGCTCACGCCCGAGCTTTGGAGCACGGACATGTCGTCCCTCTTCTTCGCAGCGATCATGACCACCGGCTCAGCTCGTAGCGCGCGGATGGACCCGGCCCCGCCCCCTGCCGGGCCCATCCGCCCCACCCCCTACTCACCGCCGCCGCGTCGGCACGCCGACGTTGCCACCGCGGAATCTTGGCCACGGCGACAACGACACGTCACCGTTGTCGTCACGGAACCGGCAACCACACCAACAACGCGACGTCGCATCGCCGTAGCGACAGCATCGGGCCGACGTTGTCGCCGCAGCGGCGGCTTCACTTAGGGGGACGGGCCAGCCGCGCGACTATGACGCGACAATGGGAACCTTTTTTTGCTGTGTCAGCCGTCTTGCCCCGCTACTTCACCTGGTGGCCCCTGGCGAAGTCGGCGGCGAAGGTGCGGACGATCGCGGTCATGATGGCCCGTCTGGTCGTGATCAGGCCAAGCTCGCGGTTCTGGTTGAGCGAGGTATTCGAGAAGTTCTCGGACCCGATGAACACCCGTGCGCGGCTCGTCCCGTAGTCGGCCAGTATCACCTTCCCGTGGATGTAGAACCCGGTCGATGAGCTGAAGTCCGAGATATGCACGCCGTCGCGGGCCATCCGGTCGAACGTCTCGGTGTACTCGCTGTCAGAGTTCTCGCCGCACACGCTCACGTCCACCCCGCGCCTGGCCGCCGCGATCAGCGCGTCGATGACCGTCGAGTCGCCCATCTCCTCGCTGTAGATCCGCAGGCTCGCTCTTGCGCCGTTGATGAGGGCGAGCATGTGCCTTTCCGAGTCGGTGGGAGACCAGACTAGGTCCGCGCCGTCGGTCGGCGTGATCCGCTTGTGCGCGAAGTCGGCGTTGAAGACCCTGATGATCGCGGAGATGTCCGCCTGGCTGGTGTCGAGCACCAGGAAATCGCGGCTCGTCGGGTAGTACCTGCTTGTCAGGTTGGCGGTCTGGACCGCCGCCGTGGAATGGTCGAAAACGAGCGTCTTCTGGTGCGTGTACGTGTAGTCCGATGAGGACCAGACGACCTTGACGCCGCGGGCGCTGAGGTAGTCCTTGGCATCTGAGTTGACGCTGGTCTCCCGCCGGTCCAAGATCACCCGGACGGCGACGCCGCGCTTGGCCGCGGCGGCGAGGTCGTGCTCGGCCGTCGTGTCGGCGAACTCGAACATCGTGACCTCGATGCTGTGCTTCGCCGAATTGATCAGCCGGTAAACGGACGAGAATCCGCCGCCCGGCTCCGTGACCAGCGTGTCCCGCGGCGCCGTCGCGTGATGGGCGTGATGCCGTCTGGCATGGTGCGCGTGCTTCCCGTGCCTGGCCTTGTGATTCGAGGGGTGCCGCGCCTTGTGATGCGAGGGATGCCGGCCGTGGCCGGCCTTCTTATGGTGCGACTTCGCGTGGTGCTTGCCATGCTGCTTGGCGCGGGTCTGATGATGCGTCTTCGACGTGGAAATCGTCAGGTTCGGCCTGCAGCCGGCGACGCCGAGCACGGCAATCGCCAGCGCGACAAGCACGAGGCGGGCGGACGCAATAGCACGGGGGCGAAGCACTGGCGAGTCCTTTCACGAAGACGGCACCGGTCCGCGATTCGGCACGCTATGCCATTACCTACCCGGATAGGGGCAAACAAGCCTTCACGCCAAGTGAGATACCACCAGACGACGGCAAAGGTCATCCGCCACGCCGACCGCGTGGCCGCACGAAGCGGCACTCCCGGCCAGGACCACTTAGCAGGCCAGCCCCCGCCTCCCAGGCCGGCGATCAGCCACCCGCTCCACACGAGCCACTCCCATCACAGGCGATGGCCGCTCCATCGAAGCGACCAGCGGACCAAGCACGCGGGCGACTCGTACGCGGAGTGTTCTCCGGCTCCAGCGCGGAGACTTCTTGCTACCCGGAGCGTTCTCCGTCGTTGCCGCGGAGATTTCTCGCTACCCGGAGCGTTCTCCGGCTCCAGCGCGGAGACTTCTCGCTACGCGGAGGTGTTTCGGCACATAGAGCGGTCAACACTCCGTGCTACGAGAACTCTCCGCGGCAACGACGGAGAACGCTCCGCGATCATGCGGTCGGTGCGGAGAACGCTCCGCGATCACGCCCACGGCACTGAGAACGCTCCGCGATCAGGCCGCGGTGCAGGAGTTCACCGCGATCTCCGGCGCGGCGACCCCGCACCGCCGGGCCGGCCCGGCTCACTCCGCAAGAGCCGCACCATGTCACCTGGCGGTGCCGGGCCGACTCGGAGCGGTGCCAGCGGCAGGCTGAGCTGATCATGAGTCAAGCGACGGTCTCGATAGGTTGTCACTTGCGGCCAGTTCGACTCCCGGTCTGCGGGCAAGTCGATGCGGGCTGTGACCGTCCGCCTGTTCAGAAGGAAGATGCTGCCGCGCCGCATCCGGTGCTCGGGCCGCAGGCGGTCCTGCGCTCCGGGTCGGCTTGCCACCGGATGACCTTAGGGTTCTGAAGGCACTGGCTGAGGCTGCCAGCTGGCGTGGTCCTGCAACTTGCGGGTCGTCGGCGCTTCCCTTCCTCGCTTGCGGTGATCACTGGCTTCGTGTCCGCCCACCAGGTCCGGCGGTGCCGGCCAGACGGGCGGGTGCCGGGCAGACGGGCGGGTGCCGGGCAGACGGGCGGGTGCTGGTCAGACGGGCACGGCCGCGCCGTTTACCAGGCTGGCTCCTGGCGAGGCCAGGTAGAGATAGGTCCTGGCGATG
Organism: uncultured Actinomycetota bacterium; assembly: GCA_963720575.1. Classification (GTDB taxonomy): domain Bacteria; phylum Actinomycetota; class Actinomycetes; order Streptosporangiales; family Streptosporangiaceae; genus Chersky-822. The sequence goes on along the minus strand of CAVRGA010000001.1, from coordinate 4,297,076 downwards.
TCGGGCACCTTGGGCCAGGCGGCGTGGTCGGAGTTCGGCATCGCGGCCCGGTTCGCCGGCGTGTCGATGATGCTGGGCACCACGCAGTTCACGGTGATGCCGGTGCCGCGTACCTCGTCGGCGGCCATGTCGACCAGGTGCAGCACGCCTAGCTTGCTGACCGAGTAGGCGAACCCGTTGCCCTTGCTGACCACTCCGGCCCGGCTGGCCGTATGCACGATCCGGCCGGAGCCTGCCGCGGTCATCGCCGCGAGCGCGTGCTTGGTAATGAGGGCCGCGGTCAGCAGGTTGAGCGTAAACTGGCCGGTCAGCTCGGCCGGGTCAAGCTCGGCCAGCGGCCGGTGCGGGGCGAAGCCGCCGATGGTGTTGATCACGGCCCAGACCGGCTCGCCCGCGAACACTGAGGCCACCGAGCCGTCGTCGGTGACGTCAGCTTCGCGGTACGTGACGCCGTCGACCCGCGCATCAGCGTGCGGCGCGCTCTTGTCGAGGCCGGTGACCCGGGCGCCCGCGGCGACGAGCGCCCCGGCTATGCCTCGGCCGAGAGCGCCGCTGGCGCCGAACACCATGGCGGGCAATCCGTTGACGCTGGTGTCCATCAGACCTCCTCGTTGCTTTGCCTACGCCACGCGCAGCGACGCCACCAGGTAGGCGACGCCAAAAGGATCATCGCTATAGCGGAGCCGGGTCGCCACTTTGCTGCCATTCAGCGCGCCTGACATTACCTGCCAGGCGGGCCTGCCAGCGGCCATTAGCTCACGTGCCACGCCCGCGTCGATCGCGAGCAGCGCGCCGAGGTCGGCCTCGCGCACGGCCCGCTCGACCTCGGCGTCAAACTCGGCACTGCGCGGATCGAAATGCCCGGGCGCGCGCGGTCCCCGGCAGGCGCTGCCGTCGGCCATCACGAGCAACGCCGTCCGCTGCCCCGTGCCGCCGGCGCGCCCCGTGCCGCCGGCTTCCGCCGTGCCCGCCTCGCGGGGACCGGCCAGGCTGGCGCCCAGGCTGGCGCACCGCTGTGACGGCTCATCGTGGGCGACAGCCTGGAGCAGGCGTTCGCCGGAGTAGCCAGCTTGGTCGAGCAGGCAGGCGCCGACCCCGAGCGACGCGGGCAGTCCGGCGGCACCGTCGTCCGTCGCAGGCGGGGCGCCCTGCTGAGGCACCGGCAGCAGCCCGGTGCCCTGCCCGCGGCCGCGGGCAGGGGCGAAGGCGGCAAGGTCGAGGCGGCTGGCTGGCTCCCAGGTCCTGGTGATGTCCGCGGGGCCGACCACGGCGATGACTTCGGGTCCGGCCGCGATCAGCTCGGCGACGGCCTCCAGGCAGGCCGCTCGCAGTTCCGGCAGCACGTCGGCGGCGCCGGTGAGCGCGGGGATGAGCAGCGGCGGGGCAGGGCACAGGGCGGCAGCGACGATCATCGGTCAGGCCAGTGCCCTGACCACGCGGGCGGGCGGCTGATCACCTTTGATCGCTGCCACCATGTCGAGGACCTGGCGCGTCGAGGCGACGTCGTGAGCACGGAAGATACGGGCACCTAGATAGGCACAGATGGCCGTGGTCGCCAGCGTTCCTGCTAGGCGGTCTTGGGGTGGAAGATCGAGGGTCTCGCCGATGAAGTCCTTGCGCGAGACCGACACGAGCACGGGCCATCCGGTCGCCGCCAGCTCGGCTAGGCGGCGGGTGACTTCGAGCGAGTGCCAGGTGTTCTTGCCGAAGTCGTGAGCCGCGTCGATGACGACGCTGGCCCGGTCAACGCCTGCCTCGACCGCGCGCACGGCGAGCCGCTGGGTTCTGGTGACCACGTCCGCCATCAGGTCGGGGTAGCTCACGCGGTGCGGCCTGGTCCGCGGCAACTGGGCGCCGACGTGAGCGCAGACGAGGCCCGCGCCGAATTCGGCGACGATCGCGGGGATCTCGGCGTCCCAGCCGCCCCAGGTGTCGTTGATCAGGTCGGCTCCGGCCGCGCACGCCTGCCTCGCCACCTCGTGCCGCCAGGTGTCGGCGCTGATCACCGTGTCCGGATAGGCCGACCGCACCGCCTCGATAAAGGACGCGGTGCGCCTGATCTCCTCACTGATGTCGACCTGCTGGCCAGGCGCGGCCGGCACGCCGCCGATGTCGATGAGGTCGGCACCCTCGGCGATGACCCGGTGCACCCGGTCCATGGCCGCCGACTCCGCCCACGTCTCGCCCTTGTCGAAGAACGAGTCCGGGGTCCTGTTCACGATCGCCATGACGAGCATGCGGCCGGGCGGAAAGCTATGAGCCCCTAGCCTCAGCACCTCCTGGGCGCGCGAGCCGGGCTCGTCCGGCGCGGTCATCTCGGGCATCGGGCACACTGGCTCAGCGTAAACGAGGCCAGTGTGCCCGACCCTCCCAGACCGGCGCGAGAGATCAGCTCACTTCGCGGAGCTTGCCTGACGCGACGTCGAACACGAAGCCCCGGATCGCGTCCTTGTGCGGCACGAACGGGCTCGCCTTGATCCTGCTGACCGACTGGCGCACGTCCTCGTCGAGATCGCCGAAGGCCTCGGCGGCCCAGGCGGGCTTGATGCCGGTGTCGTCCTGGATCGCGCGCTTGAAGTCGTCGTCGCTGAAGGTGAGCATGCCGCACTCGGTGTGGTGGATGAGGATGATCTCCTTGGTGCCGAGCAGCCGCTGGCTGATCGCCAGCGAGCGGATCGCGTCATCGGTGACCACGCCGCCCGCGTTCCTGATCACGTGGGCCTCGCCATCGCCGAGCCCGAGTATCCCGTAGACATTGAGCCGCGCGTCCATGCAGGCAACGACCGCGACCTGCCTGGACGGAGGCATCGGCAGCGGCCCGGTGAAGGTCTCCGCGTAGCGCGCGTTGTTGGCCAGGTACTCCTCGCTTGCTGACATCCAAACTCCCATCTCAAGCCACCGTGTACCCACCTGTAGCCTACTGTCACACCGGCCAGCGGGTTAATCCCCGGTTATCCGCAAGTTGCGGCCGGTCCGGGCTGCGATCACGGGCCTGCATGTGATAAGTCGTGATGTGGTTAAGGTCGCCATTGCGGCGGCAAGATGATGACGGAGGACATTGGCAATCATGAGCGCGTCAGAGACTGAGAATCTGGAGAGTTACAGCTTCCAGGCTGAAGTTGTTCAGATCCTGGACCTGATGGTCCACTCGCTCTACAGCAACAAGGAGATCTTCCTCCGTGAGCTGATCTCCAACGCATCCGACGCGATCGACCGGCTCCGCTTGGAACTGCTCGCCAACTCCGAGATTCCCGAGGACGAGGGCCCGCTGCGGATCGTTGTCAGCTACGACAAGGACCAGAGCACGGTCAGCGTTTCCGACAACGGGATCGGGATGAGCAAGCAGGAGGTCATCGACAACCTGGGCACGATCGCCAAGTCGGGCACCCGCGAGTTCCTGACGGCGCTGACCGGCGACCAGCGCAAGGACGCGAACCTCATCGGCGAGTTCGGGGTCGGCTTCTATTCCGCCTTCATCGTGGCCGACCGGGTGACGGTGACTACCCGGCGAGCCGGGGCCGGCCCGGACGAGGCCGTCAGGTGGGAGTCCGACGCCAAGGGCGAGTACACGCTGCAGCCGGCCGAGCAGGAGGCTCGCGGCACCACGGTGACGCTGCACTTGCGGGAAGACGAGAATGAACTCCTGGCCGGGTACCGGCTGCGGTCGATCATCAGCAAGTACTCCGATCACATCAGCGTGCCGATCCTGATGCCCGTCGAGGCGGACGGCGCTGACGCTGACTCGGACGCTGACGCTGATGCCGAGGATGGCGGGGCGGACGCGGAGGCGGGTTCAGAGGCCGAGAAGTTCACCACGGTGAACAGGGCCTCAGCACTGTGGACCAGGCCGCAGAGCGAGATCAGCGAAAAGGACTACTTCGAGTTCTACCGGCACATCACCAGCGACTACTCGGACCCGCTGACCTACGTGCACCGCAAGATCGAAGGCCGGTACGAGTACACGCTGCTGCTCTACATCCCCTCGCACGCGCCCTATGACCTGTGGATGACACGCTGGCGCCACGGGATCAGGCTGCACGTCAGGCGCGTGTTCATCATGGAGGACGACGGGCAGCTGATGCCCCGGTACCTGCGCTTCGTGCGCGGCGTGCTCGACTCGGGTGACCTGCCGCTGAACGTGTCCCGCGAACTGCTGCAGAGCAGCCAGGTGGTCGCCAGCATCCAGAACCAGGCGGTCAAGACGATCCTGCGCCTGCTCAAGGACACGGCTGAGAAGGAGCATGACAAGTACGCCACGTTCTGGAAGGAATTCGGTGCGGTGCTCAAGGAGGGCATCGTCGAGGACTACGGCAACAGGGAGGCCATCGCCCGCCTGCTGCGCTTCCGGTCGACCGCCGGGTCCGCGACCGAGCCCGATGTCTCCCTCGCCGACTACGTCGGGCGGATGAAGGAGGGCCAGGACAAGATCTACTACTTGCTGACCCCGACCTCTGATCTGGCATCGAACAGCCCGTACCTGGAGCTATTCACGAAGAAGGGCATCGAGGTCCTGCTGCTCGACCAGGAGGTCGACAGCTGGATGATCGGCAGCCTGCCCGACTTCGATGACAAGCGGCTGCAGTCGGCGGCGCAGGGCGACGCGGACCTGGGTGACCTGGCCGACGAGGCCGAGCAGGAGGCCAAGGAAAAGGCGGACGCCGATTTCGCCGCCCTTTCCGCCAGGCTCAAGGAGGCGCTCGGCGGCAAGGCGTGGGACGTCCGGGTCAGCAGCCGGCTGACGACGTCGCCTGCGTGCATCGTGTCGGGCGGGCCTGAGTTCGGCTTCGGTTTCGGCGGCCGTCAGGAAAGCGGGTCCCTGCCCGCCCAGCCGGTCCTCGAGATCAACCCGCAGCACCCGCTGGTGAGCCGCCTCAACAGCAGCCCGGACGATCCTCGGTTTGCCGACTGGGCGCAGGTCCTCTACAACCAGGCCGTCCTGATGCTAGGCGCCAGAGTCGAGCACCCAGCCGAGTTCGTCACCCAGCTCAACGATCTGCTCGTGTCCCTGGCCGGGGACACCGGGGGGGTCGGGGAGGTCGGGGAGGTCGGGGAGGTCGGGGAGGTCGGGGAACCGACCTCAGGCGCAGGAGAGCCGACGGCGGAGGCGGCAGCCGACGCTGTTCTGGCCGCCGAGGATACCGAGTCCGCTGCCGGTGAAGCACCCGCTGGTGAAGCACCGGCCGATGAGGCACCCGCCCCTGAAGGACCGGCCCCTGAGGCAGCAGCGGATGAGGCATCCGGCGATGGGGCGCCCGACAACGGGGAGACAGCCGGCGGCTAAGGCGCCCGTTCCGTGCGAGTTACCGTGATCATGAAGCACGGCATCATCACGGTAACTGGCTCCCCGATCCTGATCACGAGCCGCGCGGCAGCCTCCGGGACCCGGGCTGGTTTCCGTGATCATGATCGAGACCGTGATCACGGAAGATCGCCCAGGTCAGGACAGGTGCGATGTTCCGTGATCACGCCCGCCTCCCTGATCACGGAAGATCACGCAGATCAGGGAGGCTGCCGGGGGAACTCGTGTTGGCGGTCACGGGAAACTCCAGGCAGGCGAACACGAATCCAGTGATCACCCCAAGCGAGGAAGGGAAGCGCCGACAACCCGCAAGGTTCAGGACCACGCCAGCTGGCAGTCACAGCCAGAGCCTGCAGAACCCAAGGTCATCCAGTGGCAAGCCGACCCGAAGCGCAAGGCCGCCCGCCGCCCGAGCACCGGAAGCAGCGCGGGCGTGCGCTGGGCTCCGGAAGGGCGCCGCCGGGAAGCGTGAGCATCGTGGCCCTCCCTGTTGCTGTTAGAGCCGGGCGCGGCGCTACCTCGTGACTGCCTGCTTGACTAGCTTGCGGCCGAAGTCCCACATCAGGCCCGAGCCGCGGTGCGCCTCGTCCATCACGGCGGTGAACGCATCGACGAACAACCCCACCTCCGCGTCCCCGATCGTGAGCGCGGGCAGCAGCTTGATTACCTCGATGTGGTCGCCGGCGACCTGGGTCAGGATCTTGTGCCGGTCGAACAGCGACACGACGACCATCTGCGAGAACAGCCCGTTCCTGGCGGCTTGCAGCATATTCCAGCTGGCCCGCAGCTTGAGCGACTTGGGCTTGGCGAACTCGAGGCCGATCATCAGCCCGCGGCCGCGCACGCCGGCGAACATCTCGTACTTATCTGCCAGTGGTTCGAGCGCGGCCCGCATCGCCTTGCCGACCCGCTCGGCGTTGGTGACGAGCTGCTCGTCCTCGATGACCGCGAGCGACGCGAGCCCGGCGGCCATGGCTGACGCGTTGGACCCGAAGGTCGAGTCGTGCACGAGCACCCGGTCCATGGACGAGTAGACCTTGGCGAAGATCGATTCCTTCGCCAGCGTCGCGCCCACCGGGATGAACCCGCCCGACAGCGCCTTCGCCACCGTCACGATGTCGGGCTCGGCCTCGTCGTGCTGATAGGCGAACAGCCGCCCGGTCCGCCCGAGCCCGGTCTGCACCTCGTCGCAGATCAGCAGCCCGCCATTGTCGTGCAGCAGCTTGCCCGCCGCGGCCAGGTAACCGGGGGGCGCGGCCTCCACGCTCTTGCCCTGCACGGGCTCGACAATGAACGCCGCCACATCGCCCTTGTGCACCTCCGCGGCAAGAGCTTCAAGATCGCCGAAAGGTACGCAGGCGCCGGTCAGGAGCGGCCCGAAGCCGGTCTTGAACTCCGCTGAGCCATTGACCGACAGCGAGCCGACGGTCAGGCCATGGAACGCGTGGTCGCAGTACACCACCCGGGACTTGCCGGTCGCGTACCTCGCGAACTTGAGCGCGGCCTCAACCGCCTCGGTGCCGCTGTTGGAGAAATACACCCGGTCAAGGCCGGGGACCTTGCCTACCAGCTGCTCGGCCAGGATGCCAGGCAGCAGCGCGCAGTCGAACTGGACCAGGTCGGCAAGCTCGCGGTCGAGCATGTCATGCAGGGCCTTGCGCACCACCGGGTGGTTGTGGCCGAGCGCGAAGACGCCGAAGCCGCTCAGGAAGTCCAGGTACCGGACTCCGTCCCGGTCGTACAAGTAGCTGCCGTCAGCTCGCTCGTAGACCTTGTCGAAGCCGATGGTGTGCAGCATCCGGGAAAGCTGCGGATTCAGGTAGCGCGCGCTCAGCTCATAGCCCCTGCCGTCATTGGCGGCTAGCAGGCCAGGCAGGTCAAATCCCATGTTGACAGTCTCCGGTAATCGGGCTAGATCGGACGGCGATTCCTGACAATAGTCGCCCGCCGCGCACTGCAGCGCGCGGCGGGCGATGTTGTTGCCCGAAGTTGCCCGAAGGACGCCGGCTTGCCGCTAGATCAGCGACCGCCAATCGCGCGGATGGACTGGCGCAGCGACGACGTCGTCGCGAGCACGGCCGATGGCTCGTAGCCGCAGTGCGCCATGCAGTTGGCGCAGCGCGGGTCCTTGCCCCGGCCGTAGGAGTCCCAGTCCGTGGTCTCGATCAATTCCTTATAGCTGCTCACGTAGCCGTCGCTCATCAGGTAGCACGGCTTCTGCCAGCCCTTGAGCGAGTACGAAGGGATGCCCCAGGCCGTGCAGCCGAAGTCGACCTTGCCTTCGAGGAAGTCGAGGAACAACGGCGAGTGGTTCAGCCGCCAGCGCTTGCGGTTCCCGTCGGCGAATGCCTTCTTGAACAGCTCGCGGGTCTCGTTGACCCCCAGGAAGTGGTCCTGGTCCGGTGCCTTCTCGTAGGCGTAAGCGGGCGAGATCATCATCTGATCGACCCGCAGGTCATCGTTCAGGTAATTCAGCACGTCAATCACGGACTGCGGCGAGTCGTTGCTGAACACGGTGGTGTTCGTGGTGACGCGGAAGCCCCGGCGCTTTATTTCCTTGATCGCGGCGACTGCCTCGTCGAACACCCCCTCCTTGTTCACCGACTCGTCGTGCCGCTCCTGCAGGCCGTCAATGTGCACGGCGAAGGCGAAGAAGCGCGACGGCGTGAACTTGTCCAGCTTCTTCGGCACCAGCAGCGCGTTCGTGCACAAGAACACGTACTTCTTGCGCTTGACCAGCTCATCGACCAGCACGTCAATCTGCGGGTGCATCAGCGGCTCGCCGCCGGCGATGGACACCATGGGGGCGCCGCATTCCTCGATCGCAGCGATGGCCTGCTCCACCGGCATCCGCTGCTTGAGCACCGACGCCGGGTGCTGGATCTTGCCGCAGCCCGCGCAGGCCAGATTGCATGCGAAGAGCGGCTCGAGCTCGACGATCAGAGGGAACTTCTCGCGACGGGACAGCTTCTGGCGCATAAGGTAGGTACCCACCCGCACGCTCTGACGCAGCGGCATGCTCACTAGGCTTCACCTCTTTCTCGTGATCGCTTTCCTCGTGATCGGCCCGTCCTGATCACTGCCTCAGCTCCTTGGGCAGGCCAAACTGGACCGATTCGGTCGCCACGACCACCTCCCTCGACTGCACCTCGCCTAGCCCGGACAGCGCGGTCACGATCTGCGCCACCATCGCGGGCGGCGCGGACGCCCCGGCCGCCACGCCGACCGTGCCGGCCCCGACCAGCCAGCTCAGCTCGACGTCCTGCGCGCTGTCGACCAGGTAAGCGGCGGTCCCCGCCCGCTGAGCGGTTTCGACCAGGCGCAAGCTGTTTGATGAGTTGGCCGATCCGGCGACGAGCACGACATCGGAATCCGCGGCGATCGAGCGCACGGCCCGCTGCCGGTTCGTCGTCGCGTAGCAGATGTCGTCCGTTCCAGGACCCTTCGCCGCGGGGAACTTGTCAACTAGCGCATCCACGATCCCTGCAGCCTCATCAGCCGCAAGCGTAGTCTGCATCAGATAGGCGACTTTGCCCGGGTCGGTCGGTCGCAGGCCCGCTACGTCCTCCGCCGTCTCGACCAGGGCCATGGAGCCTGGCGCCTCGCCGAGCGTGCCCTCGACCTCCTCGTGCCCGCCGTGCCCGATCAGCGCGACCAGGTAGCCGTCCCCGGCGAACCGGCGCGCCTCGGCGTGGACCTTGGCGACGAGCGGGCACGTGGCGTCGACGGTGCCGAGCTCACGACGGTCGGCCTCGATCCGCACCTCGGGTGAGACTCCGTGCGCGGAGAAGACCACGGTCGCGCCGTCGGGCACCTCGCTCAGCTCGTCGACGAAGATCGCGCCGAGCTGCTCGAGGCCCGCGACAACGCTGGTGTTGTGCACGATCTGCTTGCGCACGTACACCGGGGCGCCGCGGCGCTGCAGCGTCAGCTCGACGATCTCGATCGCCCGCTCGACCCCGGCGCAGAACGACCGCGGGCTCGCCAGCAGTACCTGCCGGGGCCCGGCGGCCCTGGCCCAGGTGGCGAACACGGGCGCGGCGAGCCGCAGCGACTTCAGCGCCGCGAGGCCGCCGCCGACGGTATGCGGGCTCACCAGCGGATGAGAGGGCGTGTCCGAGATCGTCCTGACTACCGCGGCCGGCCTGCCTGCCGCGCCCCGGAGCAGCTGAGCTGACTCCATGTCGACCGCGATCACCCCGGCGGCCGTCAGCTCGGCGTGGGCGCTGGCGGCGGCCAGCTTGGAGACCGTCGCGATCGGGCCGGCGTGCACGCGCAGGCCGGCCCGCCGCAGCTCGGCCACGAGCAGCGGCGCCGACGGGCATTCGAACCTGGCTCCTCGCGCGGCGTCGCACCAGTCGATGACCTCGGTCGCGACGACGACATCGCCGACGCGCAGGTCATCGGTCAGCGCCCCGGCAACGCCGCCGACGGCGATCACGTCCGCGTCGGACTCCGCGATGCCCGCCGCGGCCGACGCTGACCTTTCCGGCCCGTATCCGGTCCGCAGCACCCGCACCCGCGCGGCGGCACCATCATGCCCGGCGAGCCCGCGCCGCAGGGTGCGGGCCTCGATCCGCAGGGGCGCGCAGAGCAGCAGTCCGCTCATCGGTTGCCCTCCAGGTACCGGCCGAGCGCGCTCACCGGGAACACCAGCCGGTACAGGTGATAGTTGATGTAGAAGTCGCCTGGGAACCCGGTCCCGGTGAACTGCGGCTCATCCCAGCTGCCGTCCTCCCGCTGGGTGGCGACCAGCCACGCGACTCCCCGCTCCGCGCTGGCCAGCGCCTCATCGCCGCCGGCCGCCAGCAGCGCGAGCAGCGCCCAGGCGGTCTGCGACGCTGTCGAGGTGCCCCGGCCCGCCCGGCTCTTGTCCTCGTAGGAGCGCAGGTCCTCGCCCCAGCCGCCGTCGCGATTTTGATGATCGATCAGCCACCGCACGGCCCGCCTGATCGCCGGCTTGCCCGGCAGCACGCCGGCGGCGATCAGCGCCGGCACCACGGCGCCGGTCCCGTACACGTAGTTGGCGCCCCACCGGCCGAACCATGATCCGTCCGGCTCCTGCGCGCGCAGCATCCAGGTCACGCCGCGCCGGACCGCCTCGCACTCAGCCGTGCCGAGCAGCACAAGCGCTTCGACGGTGTGCGCGGTGACGTCGGCCGACGGCGGGTCGGTCACCTCGCCGAAATCGCAGAACGGCAGCTTGCCGACCAGCCGCGAGGTGTTGTCGGCGTCGAAGGCACCCCAGCCGCCGTCGCGTGACTGCATCCCGATCAGCCAGTCGACAGCGCGGGCGGTGGCGGCCGCGCAGGCCGCGTCAGTCGCACCGGCGGCGGTCGGCACTGGCCTGAGAGGGCCGCCGGGTGCCACGCCGTCCTCGCTCGGCATGGCAACCCGGCGGAGCGCGAGCAGCACTTCTGCTGTGTCGTCGATGTCTGGATAGCCGTCGTTGTCGAACTCGAATGCCCAGCCCGCGGGCGCCAGGCCCGGCCTGCGCACCTGCCAGTCCCCCGGGCCCCTGATCTCCTCGCCGAGCACCCACCCGGCCGCGCGGCGCAGCGCCTCGTGATCGGCGGGCAGCCCGGCATCGGCCAGCGCGATCATCGCGAGCACGGTGTCCCAGACCGGCGACTGGCAGGCCTCGAGCCGCCGCACCGGCCCGTCCGGGGTGTCCTCCCAGATGGTGAACCGGTCAAGCCCGTCGAGCCCGCGCTTGACGACCGGATGGTCGAGCTCGTAGCCGAGCAGGTGCAGCGCCATCACCGAGTACACCCACGGGGGCTGAATGCCGCCCCAGCAGCCGTCCCGCTCCTGGCGCGCGATGATCCAGTCCGCGCAGCGGCGCATCGCCGCCGTCCTGACCGCCGCGGCGGGCCGCCGCGGGCGCAGGTGCTTCTCGTAGCGGTGCAGCCCGGCGTCGAGGGTCTCGAACACCTTGGTCCAGACGTCGAAGCCTGGCGTAAGACGCGTGCTCGCCCCGGCGGGCACCCTCAGTTCAGAAAGGGTGAAAGGGAGCTTCCGCACTGGTCGAAGCGAGCAGACGATCGTCAGCGGCACGATCGTCTGGCGTGCCCAGCAGGCCCAGTCATACACGTTAAGCGGGAACCAGGCCGGGAGGTAGATCAGCTCGGGCGGCATGACCGGCAGGTCATCCCACGACCACTCGCCGAAGAGCGCCAGCCAGATCCTGGTGAAGACGCGGGTCGCCTCGATGCCTCCTGAGTCCCTGATCCAGGCGGCGGCGGTCGCCATGTGATCGTCGCGCGGCTGGTCCCCCGCCAGCCGCAGGGCAGCGTACGCCTCGACGGTCGTGGACAGGTCGGCGTCGCCGCCCAGGAAGTTCGCCCAGGTCCCGTCAGCGCGCTGGGACGACCTGATCCAGCGGGCCGCCGCGCCGGTCTGCTCGGCGGTCCTGATGCCGAGGAACTGGCGCAGCAGGAGATCCTCGGCGTCCATGGTGACATTGGTCTCGAGCTCGCCCTGCCACCACCCGTCGCCGTGCTGCAGCCCGAGCAGGTGGCTGACCGCCCGCTCGGTGGCCGCCCTGGCCGCGCTGTGCCCGTCCTGGCTGGCGGCGCCAGGAGCGGTCAGGTCGCCGGCGGCTGGCCGGGTGGTGGTCACCACTGCCTCGCGGTCACGAACTCGGCGATTCCCTCGAACTCGGCGCGCACGTCATGGCGCATGTCGGTCTCGGCCAGGAAGCCGACCGCCGATGCCAGCGCCGAGTCGGCCTTGGACTCCGCCCACTCCTTGCCGCCCGCCGCCTCCACCAGCGAGGCGGCGCGAAGCAGCTCGTCCTCGGTGAGCGGGTCAGGAGCGGCCAGCAGCGCGGCCAGCTCGCGGCCTGCCTCGGTGCCGCTTGTCAGGGCCGCGACCACGGGGAGCGACTTCTTCCTGGCCCGCAGGTCGGACCTGACCGGCTTGCCGGTCGTCTCCGGGGCGCCCCAGATGCCGAGCAGGTCATCGGTGAGCTGGAAGGCCAGGCCGGCGTAGGCGCCGAAGCCCGCCAGGCTCTTGGCGATGTTCGCCGGGCCGCCCACGTAGACGGCGCCGATGCTGCACGCGCAGGCCATCAGCGCGGCGGTCTTGTCGCCGGCCATGTCCAGGCACTCGGTCACGGTGACGTCGCTGCGCCGCTCGAACGCGAGGTCGGCGCCCTGTCCGGCGATCAGCCGCTGCACCGCCGCCGACAGGCAGCGCGAGGCCCAGACGCTCTCCGGCGGCGGGCCTTCGAGCAGCAGGTCCTGCGCGAGCGCGAGCAGGGCGTCACCAGCCAGGATCGCCGCGCCGACGCCGTACACGGTCCAGGCCGTCGGCCGGTGCCTGCGCTCGGTGTCGCCGTCCATGATGTCGTCGTGCAGCAGCGAGAAGTTGTGCACGAGCTCGACGGCGACCGCGGCGGGCACGGCTCGCTCCGGCGGCGCGTCCGCGGCGCGCGCGGACAGCAGCGCCAGCGCGGGGCGCAGGGCCTTGCCCGCGCCTCCCGGCGCACCCGGCGGCCGGCCGTCGTTGCCAGGCAGCCCCAGGTGATAGGCGGCGACCTCGCGGATGTCCGGACTGAGCCGGTCAACGGCCGCGGCCATCGCCGGTCCCACGCTGTCGCGCGCGGTCTCGACGGACGCGGGGATGGTGGCCGTCACGACGCCACCTCGCTCACCGGTGCCTGCCGGCCGGATCGCGGCCGGCCGGCGAGCTCGTCAATCAACTGCTGCGCGGCAGAATGCCCACTTCGCACAGCGCCCTCCATGGTGTCAGGCCAGCCGGTGTCGGTCCACGAGCCGGCGAGCACGAGTCCGGGTACCGAGGTTGCGGCACCGGGCCGCAGGGCGCCGCAGCCTGGCGCCTGCAGGAACGTCGCCCGGCGCTCCCTGGTCACGAAGCAGTCGGTGACGCAGGCTCGGGCAGCGGCCGGGAAGATCCGCTCGAGTTCGGGCAGGAACTGATCCCGCAATTCGGCGGCGGGTGTCTGCACGTACCTGTCGGCGGCAGACAGGGACACAGCCAGGTATTGCCCGCTCTTGATGCCCGCGATCCTGGTCTTGTCGAAGACCCACTGGACCGGGGACTCGACCGCCGCCGCGAACGGCAGGTCAGTCACCTGGCGGTCATAGATCACGTGCACGTTCACGATCGGCGAGGCGCCGAGGTCGTTCCAGCGCTCCGCGCCCTGGACCCCGGCATCGCCGGCCAGGCCGCTCGCCTGGGCCGAAGGCACCGCGAGAACGACGCCGTCGGCCGCGATCACCTCGTCGCCGTCGGCCAGGTGCACGGCGAAGCCGTCGGGTCCCGGCCGGACGGCGGCCACCTTGGCGGCCATCCGCACCTGCGCGCCGAGGCCGGCGAGCAATTCGGCCGTCGCCCGCCCGTGCAGGTCGCCTAGCGGCACGGTGGCGACGCCGATGTCGGCGGCATCCCTGGAGCCGAGCAGCGCCGTCTTGATGACGGTCGCGGCAAGCTGCAGGCTCGCGTCGTCCCCGGCGATGTTCAGCGCGGAGATGATGAAGAGATCCCACAGGTTGCGGCGGGCCCGCTCGCTTTGTCCCCTCGCCGCGAGCCAGTCGCCGAGGCGCTGGCTGTCCAGAGCGGGATCGGCGGGGTCGGTGACGCGCATCGCCAGCGCCGCGCGGCCTGCCTTCAGCCGGTCGGCCAGCGGCAGCAGCCGGTAGCGGGCCAGCGCGCCGGTCATGTGCAGCGGGCTCGGCAGGTTGCCGCGCCGCAGCCGCGCCTGCCTGACCTGCCCGTCGCTCCCCGGCGCGAGCACCGTGACATCGAAGCGGTCCTGGAAGGCGACCTGGCCGGTGACGCCGAGCCTGGCGAGCAGGGCCCGGTAGCTCTCGCAGCAGCGCAGGATCACGTGCTGGCCGTTGTCGATCGTCAGCTCACCCCGCTGGTACGAGGAAGCGGCCCCGCCGAGCCTCGGCCTCGCCTCGAGCACGGTGACGTCGACGCCGGCCTCGCGCAGGTCAATGGCCGCGGTGATGCCGGCGAGCCCTCCGCCCGCGATGACGACCCGGCGCGGGCTCATGACCGATCACCCGGCCGGCGCCGCTGCCCGCGGGCACCTCCGGCGAGCGCGCTCACCGCGACCATGGCCTTCTCCCGCGCGGGCACGGAGACCCTGCGGTTCAGGACTTCCGCCGGGTCGGCGCAGATGTGGTCGAGCAGCCGCCGGTAGATGCCGGCCATCGCGCCGGCTGAGGCGGCGCTGCGGCGGTCGAGCATCGGAATGAGCGCGAGCCCGGTGGCGTACCACTCCTTGGCCCTGGTCGCCTCGAACGTGATCAGGTCAGCCAGGTTGCCGGCCAGCACCCCCTCGCTGTCAGCTCCGGCCGGGTCAAGCGTGCAGCCGAACTGCTTCAGGTCCTCGGCAGGCAGGTACACCCGCCCGTTGCCGAAATCTTCCTTGATGTCCCTGATGATGTTGGTGAGCTGCAACGCCACGCCAAGCGAGTCCGCGAGCGGCGCGGCCCGGGCGATGTCGGCGCTGCCGAAGACGCCGAGCGAAAGCCTGCCGATCGAGCCGGCGACGCACCGGCAGTAGTGCCGCAGGTCGTCGAACGTGCCGTAGCTGACGCCGCGCACGTCCGCTTCGCAGCCGTCGATCAGCTCGCCGAACGCTTCGAGCGGCAGCGGAAACCGGGCGGCGGCGTCCCGCAGCGCGACCAGGACGAGATCGTCCGGGGCGGCCCTGTCCAGCGACATGACCGCGGCCCGGGCCTCGCCGAGCGCGGCGATCTTCTCGTCCGGCGGCATGGTGCCGTCACCGATGTCGTCGATCCGCCTCGCGAAGGCGTACACGGCGCTGAGGGCCCGGCGCTTGTCTCCCGGCAGCAGCGCTATGCCGTAGGAGAAGTTCTTGGCCTGCTGACGCGTGATCTGTTCGCAGTGCTTGTAAGCGGCGCGAACATCCACCGCCGCAGCGGGTCCGAGCAGGCTCATGTCTCACCTCCCCCTGGCCAGCGCTCGCATCAGTTCGGTCAGCGTCCCTGCCCGGCTTGGCCGCGGCGTCGCGGTCAGCACGTCGTAGTCCGCCGCCCGGATCGCGGCCAGCGCGGCGCGACCGCCTGCCACGTAGCCGGCGACGGCGATCCGCGCGGCACCGCGCAGCGTGCCGATCAGCGGGGCGCCCGCATTGAGCATCGCTTCCGCCTTGCCGACCTCGGCCGCCATCAGCCGCCGCAGCCGCGGTGACGCGCTCGGCGCGACGAGATCCTGCTCGTCGCAGCCGTACTCGCGCATGTCATCGGCGGGCAGGTAGACGCGTCCGTCTCGGTAGTCTTCGGCGACATCTTGCCAGTGCTCGGCCAGTTGCAGCGCACCGCAGATCGAGTCGGACAACTCGGCGCGGGCCTCGGTGAAGCAGCCGAAGACAAACAGCACGATCCGGCCCACCGGGTTCGCCGACAGGCGGCAGTAGCCCAGCAGGTCGTCGAGCGTCTGGTAGCGCGAGACGACCTGGTCTTGCCTGTTGGCCTCGATCAGGTCGAGGAAGGGCCGCATCGGGATGCCGCACTCGGTCACCGCCTCGCGCAGCCCGCGTACCGCCTCGAGCTTGGGTGATTCCGGGCTCAGCGGGTTCAGTTCGGGCACCTGCCTGCCGCCGGCGCCCGTGGCGCCGTACAGCCGGCGCAGATCCGCCTCGACCTCGGCAAGCAAGCCAGAGCGCTCGGCGACCGGAGCCCGGTCGCCGATGTCATCCACGGTCCGCGCGTACACGTAAACCGCCATGAGATATCGCCGCCGCCGAGATGGCAGCAGGCGCAGCGCTACCGGGAAGTTCTCATCGGCGGCCTTGGCCGCGACGGCACCGTCGGTCGCGGCACCGTCGGCAGCGCCGCAAGGCCGCTGCCCCGGCTGACCCCCCGGCGCACCGAGGAATCCGGCGCCCGCCACATGTGCCCCCTGACCTGTCACGTTCCTATTCGTTCATGGTTTCTGTTGAGAATGCAAACAATGACATGTGCGTCACCTGATGTGAGCGTCGCATTCTCCACGCTGACCTTTGCAAACGCTCCGGGACCGGTTCCGGACGCTGCGCAGTCGCGGAATGCCCACTATAGACCCATCTGGTGCATTGATCCAGTGGGGCCGGTTGTAGCCCAGAGGCGTCCGGACGACTAGTCTCGCCACATGAGCAGGGAACCTTCCCAGTGGGCCCCGCCGGGAGCAGCTGCGTCTCCGGCCAGGGTGCAGGGCAGGCAGCCCGGCCAGGCGCGAGGCAGGGGCAACGCGACCGGACCCGAGCAGCGCGATTCAATGGCGGTCGATGGTCACCAGCCGACCCCGCCCGCGGGCGATCCGCGCCCTGGCGCGGGCACCGGACAGCACACGCCGACCAGGGGCAGGGACGTGCGGCCACGGCGGCCGTCTCTCGGCGGCGGCATCCCCGCGCAGGGCCGCGAGCTCGGAGCCCAGGGCCGCCTGACGGTCCGGCGGCTGCTCGAGGCCGGCCTGGCCGAGTTCGACGAGCGCGGATACCAGGCCGTCCGGGTCGACGACGTGGTCAGGCGGGCCAAGACCTCGCACGGCACGTTCTACCTTTACTTCGCGAACAAGGACGATCTCTTTCGCACGCTGATGAAGGACGCGCTGCACGACATGCAACTGATCACGGACGACTTTCCCGTGGTCACCAGCAACCAGGCGGGCAAGGACGCGCTGCGGCTCTGGATCCACCGCTTCACCGACACCTATGCGGCGCACGCCACGGTCATCCGGATCCTGAGTCAGGCCGACATCGTCGGTGAAGAGGTCTACACAGACGGCCTGCGCTTGCTATTCCGCCTGTCTGAAGCGATCGCGCAGGGCATGACCGTCGCGTCTGCGAGCGGACGGAACGCGGAGGCGGCTGATGACAGCGAGCCGGGGAACGGCCACCCGCATGCGGAACTGACCGCGCTTGCCTGCCTGATGATGCTGGAGCGGATCAACTACCTGCTCAGCGTTGAAGTCCGGCTGCCAAGGGAGGAGATGATCGACCGGCTGAGCGCGATCATCTACGCGGCCTTCCACAGTTCCTGAGCGGCTTGGCTGTTACTGCCCCGGGTTGAGCAGCCCGAGCGGGGTGGGCGCGGCGAACTCGATCCGCAGCACCCGCCTGCCGCCCGTGGTCACGATCGCGAGGCGCATCGGCCGGTACTTGGCTGGCTGGGCGCGGAGCAGTTCCTCCAGGGCCTGCACGTAGACCTTCTCGGTCAGATGCGCGGCCGCGTCGGTCGCCGCCAGGTCAGCGACCCGCAAGGGCAAGCCCGGTGCCGCGCCTGGCTGGCTTGTCCCGAAACCCAGGATGCGGATGGGATTCTCCGAGGCCAGCGCGGTGATCACGATCAGGAGCCTGGCATCGACGTGACCGCTCGTCATCGCTTTCCTCGCGGCGGCCGTGGCGGCGATCTGCCTGCTCGTGATCAGCCCGGTGCCGACGTTCTTGCTGAGCTTGCGGTCGGTTCTCAGGGCCGAATCGTAAGCGGCCGCCCCCTGCGGGGCATTAACCCTGATGTCGACGCGGCTGCCGCCGGTCCCGAAGCTCGCCAGCACTGCCGGGGCCGGCCGCGGGTGACGCGGGCACCGAACCGCTGGCTGACGGCCGGCGTCACGACGACAAGCGCGGCGGTCAGCGGATAGGAGGCGGACCGCCCGATCGTCTTGAGATCGCGCGCGGGGAAACCGCGCCGCGCGAGCGCGCCGCACATCGCCGGGTCGCAGGCCACGACCGCATTTCGGCTCACCTGCGCGACAATCCAGCTGGCCGCCGCGCTCCGCGCCTTCGCCCGAGCGGCGAGGATCGAGCGCTTCGCAGCCTGACTGCCGCCAGACGGCCCGCCGGACCCGCGCGACGACAGCGCCAAGGTCAGCGCCGCCGCCGCGACGAGCACCAAGACCAGCGCCGCGATCCCCGCGGTGATCGGGCCGTGCCTGCGCCGGCCTGCCCGCTCCGGGCGGCCGATGAACCGGTTCGGGGTGCCCGGGGACGAGGTCTTGAGCGGGTGCGTTCCAGGAGGGTGTGTCTCGGGCCGGTCTGTCTCCGGCTGGCGCGTCTTCGGCTGGCGCGTCTGCGGATGGCGCGTCTGCGGATGGTGCGTCTCGGGCCGGTCTGTCTCCGGCTGGCGCGTCTTCGGATGGCGTGTCTGCGGCCGGCGTGTCTTCGGCTGGCGTGTCTTGGCGGGGACGAGCGTCGCGGCGAGGTCTGAGCGCTCAGCGCTGGTGTCCTGCGCGCGGCCTGACCGCGTGCCCGCCGGAGTCGCTCCCGGTGGCCCGGCGCTGGCTGGCCTCGAGTGGGCCGGCTCGGCGGCAGCCGACTTCGTTGTGGAGGGCTTCGCGGTGGCCAGCTCGGCTGCGGCTGACTGTGAACTCCCCCCAGCCCCCGGCCTCAGCTGGGACCCCGGCTTCGTGTCGGGCCGGGATTTTGCCGCAGGCCCTCGCTTAGCGGCTGAGTCCGGCCCCGCAGGCACTCCCGACTTAAGGGTCACGTCCGGCCCGGCAGTCACGTCCGGCCCGGCAGTCACGTCCGGTCTGGCAGTCACGTCCGGTCTGGCAGTCACGTCCGGCCCGGCAGTCACGTCTGGTCTGGATGGAGCTTCTGGCTTGACCGCAGCTGGCGCCCTTCTCGAACCCGGCAGCCGCCCCAGCGACTGCGGCCCAGCCAACGACTCCGACTGGGCTGACGTCTCGGTGCCCGATGCGCTCTGCTCCGGCATCTCGGGCCGTGCCGCCGGACCTGGACGTTTCCCGGGCACGACGATGGCCGGATCGGCGGCCTGTGGCCGCCCCGACTTCGCCGCGCGCTGCAGCTTCCTTGCCCGCTCAACCCGGTCGACTCGCTCAAGCCTGCTCGCCCGGCCAGGAAGCACTGAGCTTCCGGCCGACGCTGAACCCCCGGCCGGCCCCAAGTCACCCGCCGATGTCGGCTGTCCGGCCGAGGCCGTGCCGCCGGAAGCCATGTCCCCGGAATCCGTCTCCCCCGAACCCGTGTCCCCTGAGGCCGCCTGCCCTGAAACTGCCCGCCCACCGGCAGCGGAACCTCCCGGCCGGCCGATGCTCCGTGACTGCGCGATCCGGCGCGACTGGACGGCGTGGTCCCACCACTCCGCGCGCTCTACCCTGACGCTGCTGCCGGGCTCCGTAGGAGCATTACCCGCGTTCCAGCCAGCGGCTCCGCCAGGCCAGCCGCTGCTGCTGACATCCCCGACCGGATCGATGGCGGCGGCATCGGCGTAGCCCGCGACGAGATCCGCGTCGGCCGACAGATAGGACTCGGCAAGGTCGTCGAGCACGTCATCGGGCTCGATCCGCCGGAACTCCGCAGTGATTTCATGATCGGCCGAGCCGCCGTTGAGGCTGGCTGGACCCGTGCGTCGCGACCAGCTCCGGTCCAGGCCAGCCAGCGCCGCGTGAAACGTCGGCAAAGGTTCGGTGGCTGGCTCTGGACTCGGCTCATCGGGATCTGAAGCTGCTTCAGGCGTGTCCTGCGTCCCCGCGGGCTCCTGCGCTGCATGGGCGGCATCAACCGCAGCCTGCATCCGTGCAATTAATGTGTCGGGCAGCACCTTGCGCGCCGATGGTGTAGGACCCTCCCGAGCCGCTCCCGGTACCCGCCGCGCGAGCGGCTGGCCTGGGCTTTCGTCGCCCATCCCGCTCATCCCCCCTGCAAGAGTGCTATTTACTCCTAGCACACCTCGGCATCCCTGGACGACCAGAGCAGCATATGAAGCACCGTTAAATCAAGCGACATCACCAACTGTTACGCATCAGTCACGTAACGCCCCCAAAAGTTCGCAGAGGGATACGCCGCGTCGCTTCGATCCCGACGCCCAGCAGCAACATGGCCTGGGCAGCCGAGATTATGGTTCACGCCCACCTCTAACAGCATCGTGGCCCTCCCTGTTGCTGTCAGCCACTGGTTTTGACAGCAACAGGGAGGGCCACGATGCTCACTGTGCCCCGGCGGCACCGTGCCGGAGCACAGCGCACGTCCGCCCAGAAGCAAAGATCACGCGCCGAGGCACTAGTTCAAAAATCTCAAGGGAGCTACGCGCGGCGGGACGGGGCGGCATCGACCTGATTGAGCCCAATATGCGCAAACGCCCGTCCTGGTGTGGCTCTGACCTGTAGCTTTTCGTATGCGGCGGCACGTCGCGGCCATGTACGGCCACGCCACGTGACGCTGCGAGCACAGATCGCGGGCTGTTACGGGGGGCAGCCGAGGTCCCCTGTACACCCCTCAGTACGAGTAGGTGCGCTTTATGGACCACGGCACTAGGACGTCGGACCGGGCTGCTGCGGCTGATCAGGCGACTGCTACGCCGGACACGACGCGGGCGGCCGCCCATCGGCGCGGCCGGACCGGGATGTCGCTGATTCCGGGCGCGTGGCCGCTGTTCCTGATCTTGGTTGTCCAGGCCGCGCTGGCGCTGCGGCTTGTCCGGGCTGACACGGCCTTTCAGGATGAGGCGCTGTACCTGTGGGGAGGGCATCAGGAGTGGGCGCACCTGCTGCACGGGGCGGCGGTGCCGCCGTTTCCCGCCTACTTCTCGGGCGCTCCGGTCATCTATCCGCTGTTCGGCGCATTAGCGGATAGCATCGGCGGTCTGTCCGCCGCCCGGATACTGTCCCTGATCTTCATGCTCGGGGCGACCGGGTTGCTGTGGAGCACGACCAGGCAGCTTTACGGCTGGACGGCGGCCTTCTTCGCCGCCGCGCTCTTCGCCGTGCTTGGCCCGACGCTCCACCTGAGTTCGTTCGCCACCTACGACGCGATGTCCGTCTTTCTCGTCGCGCTGTCGGCCTGGTGCGTGGTGCGCGCGGCCGGACGGCAGGAAGCCACCGGGTGGATGGTCGCCGCTGGCGCCGCGCTTGCCCTGGCCAACGCCACCGCCTATTCGATCGCGCTGTTCGACCCGGTGGTCATCGGGCTGGCCGTGCTCACCGCTATCCCCGCGGCCGGCGGCAAGCGGGCGGCGGCGCGCGGCCTGATCCTGGCCGCCGTCCTGATCGTGCTGCTCGGAATCGGGCTGCTGATCGGCGGGAACAGCTACCGCACCGGCATCAGCGGCACGACGCTGCAGCGCGCGCCCGGCGCCGACGCCGCGCTGACGATCTTCGCCGACTCCTGGGCCTGGACCGGCGTCGTCCTCGTGGTAGCGCTGCTCGGCGTGATCATCAGCCTCGCCCGGCGGCCATGGACGGCGGCGAGCTGGCTCCCATTGCTCTTGACCTGCGCGATCCTGCTCGTCCCGGCCGAGCAGGCCAGCTTGCATACGCTCGCCTCACTCAGCAAGCACGGCACGCTCGGGGCCTGGTTCGCCGCCATCGCCGCCGGCTACGCCGTCGACGCGATCGTGGCGGCGGCAGGATTCGGCCGGGTGCGGTCCGTTACCGCCGCCGCGTGCGTGGCGGCGCTCGCGCTGCCGGCCGTCCTCGGCATCGCCCAGGCACGCACCTTCGCCACCAACTGGCCGAACTCGGCAAGTTTTACGGAAATATTCGGCCAGCTACTGCGGCACGCGAGCGGACGCCTGCTTGTGGAAGACCCGTCGATCGGGGAGTACTACCTGCCGCAAGGCAGCGACTGGCAGCGGTGGTCGGGCACCAGGAACATCGTGCTGCCGTCCGGTGCCAGCACCGGAGGACCCAGCAAGAGCGCCGGGGTCGTCGGCCAGGGCAACGCGGGCGTCTACGCCGTCTTTATCCAGGAGGGCTACTTTTCCCTGGTCGCGCTCAACTTCGCCGATACGACGCCGCTCGACAAGAGCATCAGCGCCGACCTGCGGCGCAGCCATCACTACAAGATCATCGACGTGGTGCCGTACGGTCCTGAGCACGGGACCTACGTCATCTGGCGATACGAGCGGCATCGATGAGCGGCAGCGTCAGCCAGATCACGGCGCCGCCGCGGCCGAGACACCAGCGGACCACGCCCCAGCGGGCGAGACACCAGCGGACGGCGTCCCGGTGGACGGCGTCCCGGTGGACGGCGCCGCGGCGGGCGGCCGGGGCCAGCCGCGAGCGCGGCGTCGTCTTGCCGGCCCCGCCGGACGACGCGGAGAAGCTCGGCTACATCGACCGGGACCTGCCCTACCTGCTGACGCTGCTGCTGATCGGCTCGGCCTGCCTGACCTTCAGCCAGGCCCGATTCGAGCTGCACGCCCCGCTGGCCGGGCTGCCTTTCATGATCTTCACCGCGACCTACGTCTGCTACCAGGTCATCGGCCTGCCGGTGAACTTCACCGGGCGCGGCTTCGACCTGCGGGCACACAAGCAACTCGTGCGGGCCTGGCGCCCGCGGGCCTATCCGAGCGTGGATATCTTGCTGCCCATCTGCGGTGAGCCGATCGAGGTGCTGGAGAACACCTGGCAGGCGGTGTCCGCGCTGATAGCCGGCTACCCCGGGCAGGCGCAGGCCCACGTGCTCGACGACGGACCATCGGGGCAGGCGCGCGAGCTTGCCGATGAACTCGGCCTGCGGTACCTGAGCCGGCCGCAGGCGCGCGCCTACAAGAAGAGCGGCAACCTGCGCTACGGGTTCGCCCGCACCAGCGGCGAGTACCTGGTCATCCTGGACGCTGACTTCGCCCCGCGGGCTGACTTCCTGGCCGAGACCCTGCCGTACTTCGCTGATGCCGCCATCGCCATCGTGCAGACGCCGCAGTACTTCAGGGCCAGCCCGGAACAGACCTGGATAGAGAACGCGGCGGGAGCGATCCAGGAGGTTTTCTACCGGTCCATCCAGGTAGCCAGGGACAGGTTCGGCGCGGCGATCTGCGTCGGCACGTCGGCGGTGTACCGCCGCAGCGCCCTCGAGCCCGAAGGCGGGCCGACGCTGATCCCGTACGCCGAGGACGTGCACACCGGCCTTGACGTGCGGAGGAATGGATGGTCGCTGGTATATGTGCCGCTCGTGCTTTCGGCTGGCATCTGCCCGGACAACCTCGACGCGTTCGTCAGGCAGCAGTACCGCTGGTGCACCGGGAACGCGGGAGTCGTGTTTTCCCGCCGGCTGTGGTCGGTGCCGATGCCGGTCCGGGCCCGGCTTACCTACATCTCGGGGTTCTTTTACTACGCCTACACCGCGCTGCTCACCTTCTTCGGCCCGGTGATCCCCGTCGTGATGCTGCTCTTCCTGCCTGACCAGATCCGGCTGCGCAACTTCGCCGTGCTCGTGCCCGCGATGCTGACCGGATTCGTCCTCTACCCGCTATGGCACCGGGCGCCGTACGGCCCGTCGGTCTGGCCGCTCGGCATCGCGCGCGGCTGGGCGCACGTCTTCGCTCTCTGGGACGGGGCCGCGGCAAGACCATGAGCTGGCATCCGTCAAGAACGCCGGGCAGCTCGCTGCGCCGGCTGCGGATCGGGGTCGCCGCCTGGAGCGGCGGCATGGCCGTCGCCTGGCTGGCGCTGGCCGCCTGGCGCACCGCGGCATCGGGCACCCCGCAGATGGCCGTGCTGCTGGCGGCTGGCCTGGTCAACCTCGCCGCAGTCGCCCGCGTCATCTTCCCGGGAGGCGGTGCGGCATGAAACCGCGCATGGTGATGTACGCGGCGCTGCTCGTCGCCGCGGCCGCCGTGGCGACCGCCATCAGCCACGTCGGCGCCCCCCATCCGCGCCCGCCCGCCGTGCACGCCACGCTGCCCATGCGCCTTGCCTCCTACCTCGGCGTGTTCGCGACCGGCTCACCGCCCGCCTATAAGCCCATCGCGGAATTCGCCCGGGCGGCTGGCCGCCAGCCCGACATGGTCGGGTACTTCAGCGGCTGGGCCGAGCCGTTCGACCTGCCCTACGCCCGATCGGCCTACCGGCACCACGTCATCCCGTTCGTGCAGGTCGATCCGACGTTCGCGTCAGTGTCGTCGATCCCGGCCGGCGCCTATGACTCGTACCTGCGCTCCTACGCCGACAGCGTGCGGGCCTTCCGGCACCCGGTGGTCATCGGGTTCGGGCACGAGATGAACGCGCCCTGGTATCCGTGGGGCTACGGGCACCTCGCCCCGGCCGACTTCGTCGCCGCCTGGCGGCACATCGTCACGCTCTTCCGCCAGGAGGGAGCCGACAACGTGACGTGGCTCTGGACGATCAACGCGGACCGGCAGGACACCGGGCCGATCGGCGACTGGTGGCCGGGCCAGCGTTATGTGACCTGGGTGGGAATTGACGGCTATTACTACCGGCCGTCGGATACCTTCGCGAAAGTCTTCGGCACGACAATTGATCAAGTCAGGCTCATCACGCATAAGCCCGTCCTGCTCTCCGAGACCGCGGTCGGCCCTGCGGCCGGGCAGCTAGTCAAGATTCAGGACTTGTTTCATGGCATCGAGCGCTACAAGACACTAGGACTCGTATGGTTCGACAAGAGTCAGCATAATGGGATATTTCACCAGGACTGGCGGATCGAAGACAGCCAGACCGCCGAAGATTCCTTCCGGCTCGGCGTGCGGGACGAACTGGCGCCGGCCAAGTCACATTAACCCGCCGGAGGCTGCCCGCCTCAGGCCGATCCGTGCCACGAAAGTGATCTACATCACGAAGATGATGAAATCCGCGCCGAATTCGCTAAACGCCCTGCTCAATCCGCGGACGAACTATACCCTTTCTTGCAGTAGTAACCACTTCTGCAGGGTTCGCTACGCTGCGTGACGCCGACGACGGCGCCGCGCAGGACGGCGCGGCATGGCAGGGCGCCGCACGACAGGGCGCGGGCTGCACCGGGGGGAGCAGGCTGTCCCGGAGCACGTCCCTCGCGCGCAGACCCGGGGGGGATTGTTGAAGGACGGGAGAGCGGCTGGCTGGGACAGTCTCAGGCGTCCGGCACTGAGCGACCAGCCACCTCCGGTGGCGGGCGAGTTCGCGGACTCGCAGAACGCCGGGCTGAGCGCGATCATCAAGCTCGCCGACGTTCCGGCATCAGCCGCGGCTATCGCCCCGTCCCGGCCCGCCCCCGGCCTCACCCCTCCCCCGCCCGGCCCGCCTCCGTCGCTGCCCGGCTGGGCCGCCGTCGCGCCCGCGCAGCGGCCAGGCTGGGCTGCCATCAACGCGCAGATTCCGGGGCTGCCGCTGGCGATCGTCCTGACGATCCAGGCCGTCCTGTCGCTCAGGCTAGTGCGGAGTAACGCCGCCTTCAACGACGAGGCGCTGTACCTGTGGGCCTGCCGGCTCGAGTGGTCGCACTGGCTGCACCACACCCCGGTGCCGGACTTCGCCTCCTACTTCTCTGGTGCCCCGGTCGTGTACCCGCCGGCCGGCGCGATCGCCAATGCCGTCGGCGGGCTGGCGGGCGCCCGGGTCCTCTCCCTGCTCTTCATGCTCGGCGCGACCGTGCTGCTGCACGGGCTCACCAAGCGCATCTTCGACCGCAGGTCGGCGGGGTTCGCCGCCGCCCTCTTCGCCGGGCTCGGCTCGACGCAGTTCGTCGGCGCCTTCGCCACCTATGACGCCCTGGCCATCTTCCTGCTCGCTCTGGCGGCCTGGCTCGGCGTTGTCGCGGCCGGCCGCGGGCTCGCGGTCCGGGCCGGCCTCATCGTGCTCGCCGCCGTGATCCTCGTCGTCGCCGACGCCTCGAAGTACGCGGCGGCCCTTTTCGATCCCGTGGTGATCGTCGTCATCGCCTGCTTTCACTGGCACGCGCTCGGCCGGCGGGCCGGGGCCGCGGCCGGGCTGGCCGCGCTGACCGCCACGGCGGCCGGGATCGCGGCGGCGCTGGCCGCCGGCGGGCCCGCGTACTGGACCGGGGTGACCAGCACGACCCTCGCCAGGTCGCCGAGCGACTGGCCGGCGTTCGGGATCTTGTACGCGAGCGCGGGCTGGGTGGGCATCCTGATCGCGCTCGCCATCTTCGGCGCGATCGCCGCGACGCTCGCCAGCAAGCAGGCGCCTGTGCGGGCCCTGGTCTGGACGCTGGCCGCGGCCGCCTGCCTCGCCTCGGCCGAGCAGGCCAGGATCGGCGTCTTCACCAGCCTGTTCAAGCACGTGGCCTTCGGCGCCTGGTTCGCCGCGCCGGTCGCCGGCTATGCGCTCACGCGGTTCGTCAGGGCGATCCCGGCGGCGAAGGCCGCCAGGGCGATCCAGGTGGCGCTGGCCCTCACCGCGCTGTCGGGGCTGGTCGGCGTGCTGCTCGCCGCCGACCACTTCGGCAACTGGGCGGACACCGGGCCGGCGCTGCCGGCGCTCACCTCGACGCTGCGCGCCCATCCAGGCGAATTGCTCGTCGACGCCGCGCCGCCGTTCGACTACTACCTGCAGAACGTCGAGCCGTGGCAGGCCATTACCTCCACGCCGAATTACTCCGGCCCGGCCATCGCCCGGCAGATACGGCAGCGGCGCTTTTCCGTCATCATGGTCAGCTACGCGGTCGGCGGCGGCGATTGCGGCAATGCCGACCCCGCGGTCAGGAAAGACCAGGCGCAATGCCTGCATGCCATGGATATCAAGGTCGTCAGTGACATCATCAGCTCTGGTGGCTACCGGCTGATCACGCGCATTCCCTATAAGACGACGTCCTTTTCGAGCGCGTACCTGATCTGGGCCCGCCAGCCGCGCGAGTCAGGCCAGGGGCGGCACCGGTGAGCGCCTCGCAGCTCACCGGCGGGCGGCACAGGTCGCGCGGGCATGTGCTGCCGGAGCCGCCGAGCGACCTGGAAAAGAATTCCTACGCCTGGCGCTCGCTGCCATTCCTGGCCACCGCCCTGGCGATTTCGGCGATCTGCCTGATCGTGACGCAGGCCTGGTTCGAGATCCGCAACGCCGCCGTGCTCCCGGCAGCGGTGGGCGTCTTCAGCGCCTATACCCTCATCTACCTGATCTACCAGGCCCTGAGCCTGCCGGTGAATTTCGCCGGCCGCAGCTTCGACCTCGCCGCCCACGAGGCCCGGGTGCGGAACTGGCGGCCGCGCTGGTACCCGTCGGTCGACATTTTCCTTCCGATCTGCGGTGAGCCGGTCGAACTGCTGCACAACACCTGGATCGGCGTTTTCGAGCTAGTGCGCGGCTATCCGGGCGACGCGTATGTCTTCGTGCTTGACGACGGGCCGAGCGAAGAGGCGATGGCGCTGGCCCCATCGTTCGGCTTCACCTACGTCCGCAGGCCGAACACCAGAGAGCACAAGAAGGCGGGCAACCTCAACTACGCGTTCCGCAACACGGCTGCTGAGTTCGTCGTTATCTTCGACGCTGACTTCCGGCCGCGCGCGGATTTCCTCGCCGAGACTCTCCCCTACACCGATGACCCCGCCGTGGGAATTATTCAAACCCCGCAGTTTTTCCGGGTGAGCCCGATGCAGACCTGGGTGGAACGGGCGGCGAGCGCCACGCTCGAGGTTTTTTACCGCGCCGTCCAGGTATCCCGTGACAGGTTCGGGTCGGCGCTGTGCGTCGGGTCCAACGCGGTCTACCGCCGGCGGGCGCTCGAGCCGAGCGGCGGGTTCACGGAGATCCCTTACGCCGAGGACTCGCACACCGGCCTGGACATGCGCTACTACGGCTATGAACTGCGCTACCTGCCAGTCGCACTCGCCGCCGGCATCTGCCCGGGGACGCTCGACGCGTTCATGCGCCAGCAGTACCGCTGGTGCTGCGGCGCGACCTCGCTGATCTGGACCAGGCACATGTGGCGGGTCGGCATGCCCTGGCGGTCCCGCCTGCCCTATCTGGCCGGCTGGCTGTGGAACCTGACCACCGGCCTGCGCACGCTGCTGCTCCCGCTGATCCCCATCACGCTGCTCGCGTTCGCGCCCGGCGAGGTGAGGCTGCGCAACGCGCTGCTGCTGCTGCCCGCCATCATCACCGGGACGGTGCTCTACCCGCTCTGGCACCACGCGCCCTACAGCCCGCGGATCTGGCCGCTGTCCATCGCGGTCGGCTGGGCGCAGATCCTGGCCATCTGGGACTACGCGCGCGGCAAGGTGATGTCCTGGCAGCCGAGCCGCGGGCCCGGCGACGCCACGCCGAGGTTCTGGCGCGGGGTCACCGTGTGGAACGGCACCCTGGCCATCACCTGGCTGGTGCTCGCGGGATGGCGTATCCAGCAGACCGGCGAGCCCAGGTTCGCGGTGGTGGCTGCCTTCGGCGTGATCAACGCGCTGATCGTGGCGCGGCTGGTTTTCCCGGGGAAGAACGCCTGATGCCGGTGCCGCCGCTCATCCCGCCGCCGGCGGAGTCGCCGCCGCCGCCGCGGCCTGGCCGTCACTCCAAGGCGGGCCTGGCCAGGCCGTCGCTCCAGGCCGCCGCCGCGGTCGCGGGGAGGCTGGCCGGCCTGTCCCGCCGCCGCCTGGTGACCGCGCTGGTCAGCCTGGTGATCGTGGCCGCCGTCGCCGCGATCACGGCGGGCGTGGCCGAGGTCGCCACCCCGATCGGCCTGTCCCAGCTCGTGCCGGCCAGCGACAGCACGGCCACCGGAACCTACAGCCATCATCCGGTCATGATCAGCCTGCCCGCCCGGCCGGTGTCCTACCTCGGCCTCTTCGCGCGCGGGGTGCCGGACAGCTACGCGCCGGTCACGCAAGCCGCGAGGCAGGCCGGCGTGCGGCCGAACATCCTGCTCTACTACAGCGGCTGGTACGAGCAGTTCAAGGAGGATTTCGCGATCCAGGCCCAGGGCCACGACGCGGTGCCGTTCATCCAGATGGACCCGAACGGCATCAGCCTCGCGGCGATCGCGGCCGGCACCTACGACACCTACCTGGCCCAGTACGCCACCCAGATCGCCGCCTACGGCGCCCGCACCGGCCACGGCGTCATCATCAGCTTCGCCCACGAGATGAACGGCTACTGGTACCACTGGGGTTACCGGCACACCTCGCCCAGGGTGTTCGTCGCCGCCTGGCGCCACATCGTCACGTTGTTCCGCCAGCAAGGCGCCGAGGACGTGACCTGGCTGTGGACCACGAACATCATCGACCTCAAGGGCGGCATCGCGGACCCGGCCCCGTGGTGGCCAGGCGCCAGGTACGTGACCTGGATCGGCATCGACGGCTACTACTACCATCCGTCGTGGACGTTCGCCTCGCTGTTCGGCCCGACGATCAAGGCCGTCCGGGCGCTGACCAGGTCGCCGGTTCCGATCCTCATCGCCGAGACCGGCGCCGCCCGCCAGGCCGGCCAGCCAGCGAAGATCGCCAACCTGACCGCCGGCGTCAGGGCCTACGGGCTGCTCGGCTTCGTCTGGTTCGACGCCGACGGGGTCAGGAACTGGCGGCTGCACGGGCGCGCGGCCCTGGCCGCCTTCCGCGTGGCCGCGGCGGCCTACGGCCGGGCCGCGCCGTGACGGGCCGCTCCTACTCCGGCGAGCCCGCCGGCCCCGGCGGCCCGGGCCGGCCCGGCAGCAGGCGGGCCCGCCTCAGCCGCCGCAAGTCCGCCCGCCGCACCAGGCGCATCATCGTCACGGCGGCCGCGATCGTCGTCGCGGCGGCGGTTGCCGCGGCGGTCACCATCTTCGCCGACGGGCCGGCCGCGAAGCCGCACCCCGTCGCGTGGGGACCGCGGCACCCGATCGTGATCAGGCTGCCGGCCCAGCCGACGTCCTACATCGGCGCCTACGCCCGCGGCGTGCCCGGCCGGTACGCGCCGCTGACCTCGTTCGCGGCGAGCAACGGCGTCCAGCCGAACATCGCGCTGTACTACAGCGGCTGGGGCGAGCGGTTCAGGTCGGCATTCGCCGGCAAGGCCGCCGCCCACCACGCGACCACGCTGGTGCAGATCGACCCCGGCCGGACCCGCCTCACCGACATCGCGGCGGGCTACTACGACAAGTACCTGCGCACGTTCGCGGCGTCGGTCGGCGACTTCGGCGCCCGGAGCGGACGCGGCGTCATCATCGGATTCGGGCACGAGCCGAACGGCTACTGGT
This sequence comes from uncultured Actinomycetota bacterium, assembly GCA_963720575.1. Taxonomy (GTDB): domain Bacteria; phylum Actinomycetota; class Actinomycetes; order Streptosporangiales; family Streptosporangiaceae; genus Chersky-822. The sequence continues at coordinate 4,266,948 of CAVRGA010000001.1, read as the reverse complement.
ACCCGTGGGGCCACAAGCACGCCTCGCCCTCGGCCTGGATCGCCGCCTGGCGGCACATCGTCACCGTTTTCCGCGCCCAGGGCGTGGACGATGTCACCTGGCTGTGGACGGTCAACGTCATCGTGGCGAGCCAGGGCATCGTCTCCCCCGCCGCGTGGTGGCCCGGCGCCAGCTACGTGACCTGGGTCGGCATCGACGGCTATTACCACCAGCGGGCATCGACGTTCGCCTCGCTCTTCGGCCCGACGATCAGGGCCATCCGCGACCTGACCCGCGCCCCGATCCTGGTCTCCGAGACCGGCGTGCTGCCCAGGGCAGGAAAGCCGGCCAAGATCGCCGACGTGTTCGCCGGCGTCCGCTCGTACGGCCTGCTCGGGCTTGTCTGGTTCAACGTCAGGAGCTGGCGCCTCGACACCAGGCCCGCGGCCTCCGCCTTCGCGACCGCCGCCAGCCGCTTCGGCCCGCTCGCCGGCTGAGCCAGGCCTGTCACCGGCCGCGGCCCGGGTCATGGAGCGGCGGCGAGCAAGGACCCGGATGTGTTGTAAAACATGTTGAGAATCCGGGGTGTCCAGTAAGCCGGCAGATACCCTTTCCCGTACACTCGGCTCCATGACGAGCGCGATGCCAGCACTGCGGGACGAGTTGGTGCCCGGGTCGCCCGCCGGGCCCGGCGCGCTGATCGGGTATGCGCGCGTGTCTAAGAGGGGTCAGAAGCTGGACGCGCAGATCCGGGCGCTGACCGCTGCGGGCTGCGTGCGGGTGTTCTCTGACGAGATGTCCGGCCGGAACGCCGACAGGCCGGAGCTCGCGGCGTGCCGGGATTACCTTCGGCCGGGTGACACCCTGGTGGTGACGCGCCTGGACCGGCTCGGCCGGTCGCTGCAGGACCTGATCACCGTGGTGAGCGACCTTCGCCGCCGTGGAACGGGGTTCCGGTCGCTGCATGAGGCGCTGGACACGACGACGCCGGGCGGGCGGCTGGTCTTCCACGTGTTCGCTGCCCTGGCCGAGTTCGTCCGCGAGCTGATCGTCGAGGGAACGTACGAGGGCCTGGACGCTGCACCGGCCCGGGGAGTGCGCCTGGGCCGCCCGCCGGCGATGACGTCGGAGCAGATACGTCATGCGCGGTCGCTGCTCGCCGAGCCGGAGAACAGCGTGGCGTCGATCGCGCGGCTGCTGGGCGTGAGCCGCTCCACGATTTACAAGTACGTCCCCGAGGTGGCGGGCGGGAGCACGATGCCTGGGATCAGTGGGGGCGATTGGCCCGGCCCGATCCGCGGAGCCCGGCCCGGGCGGGGCGCGGTCGTGGCAGGCAGCCTGGCTGACTTGCACGGACCAGCGGCCGGGGTGGTGGAGCTGCCGTTGCATTTGTTTTGGTCCAGCCCGGACCGGACTTTCGACCTGGACCGGCCCGCGATGGCGCGGTCCATGTACGAGGCTGTGCTCCGAGAGGCCTCCAGCGCCGAGGACCTGGCCGCATACCTGGACGGCGGCATCTTGGCCCGGGTCTGGCCAGACCTGTACCTGCCGAGAGGCGTGCGGCAGACATGGGAAGATCAGCACCCGGAGCTGCGGCCTGCGGCGCAGGATGTCGCTTGACGGAACTGGAGGACATGCACCGGCTGGTCGCCGCTGCCGTACTGGACGTCGCAGCCGAGCACGGGTTCGCGCTGGCGGGCGGCTGCGCGCTGATCGTCCACGGCGTCACCAGCAGGCCGACTGAGGACGTGGACCTGTTCACCGACAGGGAGCACGGCGTGACGGCGGCTGCGGACAGGGTCGAGACGAGTCTCGCCGCCGCCGGGTTCAGGGCGGAGCGGCGGAGCGCGACTACATCGACACGGCAGCCGCTATCGACCGCGGTTACACCGTCAGCCAGCTGATCGCCCTGGCCCGGCAGCTTGACCCCGGCCTGGACGACCGCGACTTCGCTGAGGCGGGCGACCGGCTCGATAAGCTCGATGATGAGGCTTTCGCCCGCTACAACCTCACCGCGTCTGGCATCGCCCGTATCAGGGAGCGGTTCGCCGCCTGGCCGCGAACCTGGCGGAAGTCGCCCTAGGCTGTCCTGGCCAGCGAGGCCCGGCAGCGCGAAGGCGCGGGCTGCGGGCCTCGGTTCACATCCTCGACGCAGGCTGCGGCTACGGCCCCGTCCGCGGCGCTGCGCGACCGGGGCACCATCGTGACCGGCTTCGACAAAAGTGCCGGAATGCTCACGCTGGCCCGGGCCCGGCTCTTTCGCGACCTCGAACCACGCCGCACAGCGGGCCATGGGCGGCCAGACCGCTCTGATGAGTTGCTAGCACCGGACGATTGGCATCATATTGCCCCTACATCCTGTAGGTGCGTTATTGCCGCCTTCACGTGGGCATCAGTGAAGATTCTGCCCTTGCGGCGAGTCCACCCGCAGACTCTCTCAGGTGCATCGTTGATCGCGTTCTCGTGACGGATGACCCAATGTGTGCTGGCTAGTAGTTCAAGCCCGTATGGCCCTTCAAAACCCTCAACCTGGCCGAGCACGTCGTCGATGACCTGCCGCTCCGTATTCTCACGGACCGTTGTTAGGTAGCTCGCCAACTCCTCGCGTGCCCGGTCCGTGGGAGCGATGGGCTCAAGCGACATGACGGGGGCGGTCCCGTCCCCGTGACCATGAAGGAACGTTCCCTCCATCTCCTGCACAAGATGGCGGACTCGCTCGCTATATGGACCATAACGCCCTGGCTGAAAGTCCAGGCGAAGCCGGGGTTCTAGTTCATTGGCGAAGTACATCAGCTTCTGAATCTCAAGGTGCGACGCACCGTATTGGTCTTCCCAAGGTTCCACCGCGGCTCGGCGTGCTACGTAGGATTCCAAGAGACCGATGAGAATGGCGCGTCCCCATGTCATCCGTACATTGGCCGCACCAGCCACAGAGTGTTGTACAGGCGTAGGCGTATAAAGCCTAACGTCAACGTCGTCCATGTTTTCCAATGCGTGAACGATCGTGGGCTCCACGACGGCCCAGTCAAGGTCGCCGCTGCCAGCTCCCAGAGGAGGGATGGCAATAGAGGTGATCTCGTGATGACGGATAGCTTCCCTCAAGCTAATTAGACCTTGCTCGATATATTCAAGGTCCGAGGGAGATCGCCAGTGCTTCTTGGTCGGGAAGTTGATGACGTACCTAGGGCCGGCGATCTGTTCGGTCGACACTACAAACATCTCGCCGATCTTGACTTCACCGCGCTTGCAGGCCTGTTCGTAAGCCTTAAAGACGCTCGGGTACCGGCGCTTGAACTGAAGCGCGATCCCCTTTCCCATGACTCCGACACAGTTGACAGTATTGACCAAGGCGTCCACGTCTGCGGCGAGCAGATCGCCTTCGACACGAGTGATCATAGCCACACCCTCGATCAGTTGTAGAAGATGTCACGCATAGCGTGATACTGCCTGGTCCCACCGACAGTCTTGAAGAGCTCTCGCGGTTGGTTAAGCCCAGCAGCATCCCGGGTCACGATGACCCGCCCCAAGTGGAGCGGAACCTCACCGAGGACCAAGCACTCGGCAGCCCTGCGACCCTGCCGATACGGATCTTCCGGCGTATTTCTCCACATTTTTTGACATAGTAGGTTAAAATCCACGAAATCGCTTATTCGATTTAGATCCCTGATGAATTCAGTATATCCCTACGAAGCGTTACCGTCGCTGATACACCAGGTTAGCCCAGCGTCAATAAGATCACCCAGCACCACACCGATGAATATTAAATCCGAACTCAATGCCTTATAGGGTTGGGTACCCGGACTTGTTACGGCAAACAACATCGGCGACTTGGCGGCGATGTAAAACGGCACGTGGTCACGAACCGTGCTTTCCGGGTAGTCCCCGTCGGGCTGAACCCAGTAACTACGACGTCCCTTAACATCATCATTGGCCACACTGCGACGTGGCACGACCCGCGACGACGGAAGCAAGGAACCGGAGGCGCAGATCTCCTTGAGGTTGTCTTTGTGGGTGAAATGCCATACAAGCCAGTCCTGCGGACGCTCACGTTGCGGCCCTGGCTTCCTGCGAGCCATGAAGCCAGAAGCTGGCACGTAGTGCAGATCCAACTCCCGTGCTCGCTCTCTCCTGGCTGATGATCGTTCGGTGGTGAGCCTATCTCCCCGCCGCGCCTGCCGACTGAGTCGCAGACAGCCGAAAACAAGTTGCCAGCGAACCCCGCATCTGGTGTGCTCGCCTGCGTCAGGTCGGCTGCCAGGGAGATCAGCCTGCGAGGTGCGTTCATGTCCGCTCAACTAAGCATTCGGGCCTACAGCGAGGACATGACGCTTCGCGCAGACGTTGAACCTGGGGATCCTGGCGCGCGTAGACGCCGGTAAGACCAGCCTGACCGAGCGACTGCTGTACGCCGCCGGCGTGACCGACGCCCTGGGCAGCGTGGACGCCGGAAGTACTCAGACCGATTCGCTAGCGCTGGAACGGCGCCGTCCTGGTGATCTCGGCCGTCGAGGGAGTCCAGCCGCAGATCATCGCAATGGGCTCGGTGCCGGGGATCGGCACGAGCGCGGCCGGGTTCACCGAGTTCGGGGCGGGCGACGCCCGGTTCGCGCGGCGGCTGACCGACCTGGTGACCAGGCACGACGATGAGCTGCTCGCCGCCTGGGTGAGCGATAAGAAGGCAGTGCCTTACCGGCGGCTGCGGCGGGCGCTGGCCTGGCAGTCCCGCGCGGGCCTGGTCCGCCCGGTATTCTTCGGGTCGGCCATCACTGGCGCGGGCACTGAGCAGCTGACGGACGGAATCGCTGAGTTGCTGCCAGCGGTCCCGCCTAGTCCGGGCGGCCAGCCGTCAGGCACCGTGTTCAAGATCGAACGGGGTGATCATGGCGAGAAGATCGCCTACGTCCGCATGTTCGCCGGCACCCTGCGTGCCCGGGATCGCGTGACCAGCGGGGGGCGCGACAAGGCCAAGATCACGGCGATCAGCGTGTTCGACGGCGGCGCGGCGGTTCCCCGCGAGTCGGTGAGCGCAGGGCTGCTCTCGCTCTACGGCGAGGTGCAGAAGGAGGTCATCCAGGCGACGCTGGCCCACGAGTTCGGCGTCGAAATCGGCTTCCGCGATACGATCACGATCTGCGCCGAGCGGCCCGTCGGGACCGGCGCGGCGATGGAAGAGACCAAGGGCGATGGCAACCCGTTCCTGGCGAAGGTCGGGCTGCGGGTCGAGCAGGCGCAGGCGGGCGCCGGGGTGCGGTTCGGGTACGAGATCGAGCTTGGCGCGCTGCCGTATTCCTTCTTCAAGGCCATCGAGGAGACCGTCTCTGACGTGCTGGCGCAGGGACTCTGCGGCTGGCAAGTGCTTGACGTCGCGGTCACGCTGACGCACTCGGGTTACTGGCCGAGGCAGAGTCACCTGCACGGCACGCTCGACAAGAGCATGTCGAGTACCGCCGGGGACTTCAGGAACCTCGCGCCGCTGGTGCTGATGGCGGCGCTGGCGGAGGCCGGGACTGTCGTGTGCGAGCCCCGGCCGGGGCCGGCTACTCGAGATCCCTCCTGAATCGTTCTTCGCTGCGCCCAGGCCGGGTATCAAGCGGATGGCTCTCGTCGGTCGAGCGGAATCCCAGCCGGGTGTAGAACTTCACGGCCGTTTCGTTGCCGTCCATCACCCACAAATATGCCGTCCGCACTCCGGATTCCCTGAGGGCATCGAGAACTTCAGTCACCATCTGGGCGGCGAATCCTGAGCCCCGCAGATCAGCGGCGATCCAGATATATTCTAAATAGCAGTCCTCGTGCGGCATGCCATCTTCGCGGGTGACGCCGACCAGGCCCACTACATCCCCGTTGAGCGTGCCGACGTGCCAGGCGCCCCTGATGAATTCGTCCCGCCATTCTCGCTCGCTGTAGCTGTTTTCGGTATCGTGCGTCGCCAGAAAGGAGTCCGGCGATTCGGCCAGCGCGAAGAGCCGGAGTTTACGCAGCAGCCGCCACTCATCGGAGTTAAGCTGTCTGGTGTCCGGCATGAACCATGATTTTAGAATGGTTCCGCCTGCGCAGCAAGGCGGCGTAAGCCGTATTCGGCGCCCTAAGGGCATTAGGTTTATATCTGTGAACTTTGCTAGGGTTAATCGCATTGCCGGGGGCGGTAATAGCCCACCTGTCGCACGCGTCCCACCCGTACCGGCGCGGTCGCCGGGATGACGCCGGGCTCCGGTCCCGGTCGTTCACCGGAGCCCAGCGTCTAGTGGTGGAGCAGCAATGCCACCATCGCGATCGCCACGACGACCATGATCACGAGCGCCGAGGTCAGCCGCACGGCCAGGTGCAGCGCCGTCTGCAGCGCGGACAGCACCACGTCGGCGGCGACCCGGGCGGCCCTGATCGTGGCCACGAGCAGGCCGATGACGATCAGCACCGCTGCCAGCGCTAGCCCGTTGCCAGCCTGGCTTGCCGCATGAGCGGTGACGACCTGGTGAACGGCACATAGCCGCCCCGCCGCTGCGGTGATTGACGTCACCGGCTGCGGAAGTAGAGTACGCATGGGTCCTCCGTGTTCTTGCATCGCACTGGGGTTCTCACTTGGCGGGCATCCCTGTTGGCCCAGGGGTGCCCGCATCTTCTTACTTGTTGTTCAGTTCCTTCCTGAACTTAACTGAAGTTCGCATCTCGAACATCTCCTTTGGTTGATCTTTCTGAAGTATGGCTTACCCGCCAGGTCTTTGGCTTATTCATGACAGAGAGTTGATACAGTTCAGGCCTCAGGCAACGTCGCCTAGCCAAGCTCTCTGGGTATAGACCCCATCTACCTGCATGTTTGCCCTGCGAGGCCAAGGAAATGAAGGTGTGTTAACATGATGCCTGAACTTCACGTTAATGAGGCGAAGGCAGAGGGTGGCGCAACGTGGACTCTCCCGACCCGCGGCAGCTCCTGGCAAAGCGACTGCGCTCACTTCGTGAGGAGCGGTGGCCGGACAAGCGGATCACCCAGCAGCAACTGGCCCAGGCCATCGGCGTCAGCGTCCCGCTCATCTCGTCCTGGGAGTCGCAGACCAACCCGCGGCTCCCTCCGCTTTCGAGGCTGCACGCCTACGCGATGCTCTTCGCGTCCCCTGCCTCGTTCGATGCCGGCTTCGGCGACAGCGCGCCATCGCTGACTGAGGCGGAGCGGCAGGCGGAGAGCGAGCTGAATCGCGAATTGATGCAACTGCGCAATGTGGTGATGCAAGCGGGTCACGCGCCAGCCGAGCTGGCCCCGCAACCGGAAAGCTCGCTGAGCGGCGGCCCGTGGCGATTCAGCGACCGCAACGCCCAGGTCACGATCGTCTGCGCGCAGCTGCCGCAGTACATGCTCGACCGGATTCCGTACACCGACGTCGATGACCCGGACTACATCGAGCTGCTGACCTACTCCGAGCTCGACTCCCTCTTCGAGCTGCACGGCCACATCCGCGCCTCGAACCCGGACAACCTGGTAGTCCGGCGCATCGCCAACACGCTGACGCCCGACGACTACAGCTCGCACCTGGCCGTGCTGGGCGGCGTGGACTGGAATGCCGTCACGAAATCAATACTGGAGATCCTGAAGATCCCGGTGCGGCAAATCGCCGACTGGTCCATCCAGGATGGCCAGTACTTCGAAGTGCAGGAGAACGGGCCGGCTACCGCTTACCGGCCCGCGCTTAAGCAGGTCGACGGTCATTCTGTACTGCTTGAAGATGTCGCGCTCTTCGTGCGTGCCGTCAACCCTTTTAACCGCCAGCGGACTGTTAGCATCTGCACGGGCATGTACGGGCGCGGCACCTACGGTGTCGTACGCGCGCTTACCGACGCCAAATTCCGCGATCGCAATGCGGCATATCTCAGCTCGCGCTTCGGCGATTGCGAGGTCTGCTGCATCCTGACTCGCGTACCTGTCATCCATGGAGCCACGTTGACCCCAGACTGGACGCTCGGCGACCAGACGCTTTTCGAATGGTCTAGGTAACCCCAGGTGCCCGGCGACCACTGCGCCCATCACCACGGATCGCACCAGGACCTGCTCTGGTCACCGCCCGCTCCGATGCCGGCCGAGCCAGGGATCGACGCGATCTTCGTGCCGACCGCCAGGCCCCCGGCCTATCTCGCCGAAGTGGCCGCGCTCGCCCACGAACTGCGCTGCCCGCTGGTCACGCTGCACAGCGGGAAGTGGACCAGTGCCGCCGCGACCGCGAAGCGCTTCTCCTGCGACATCGACCTGATCACGATCGACGTGCCCGCGCCAGACCGGCTGCGCCTGCCCCGCTGGGAGACCTCGCGGCTGCTGGCCGGCGGCGTGTTCGAGCGGCGTACCGACCTGAGCACGAAGCGCAACCTGGCGCTCATGCTCTGCCACATGCTGAACTGGTCCCGCATCCTGTTCTTCGACGACGACATCACCGGGCTCAACCCCGCCCATATGCGAGCGGCCGGCAGCCTGCTGGGCACTTACAATGCCGTCGGCTTGCGCATCGGCGGTTATCCCGACAATTCGGTTGTGTGCCATGCGCACCGGGCGACCGGAGGGCACCAGTCGTCCTTCGTCGGCGGCGGCGCGCTCGCGATCAATGTCGCCAAGACCACCGCGTGCAACTCCTTCTTCCCTGACATCTATAACGATGACTGGTTCTTCCTGCTGGACGGCGACAAGTGGCTGCAGCCCACGGCCATCACCGGTGAGGTCATACAGCAGCCGTACGAGCCTTTCAGGAATCCTGCCCGTGCCCGGGCGGAGGAGCTCGGCGACGTGCTGGCTGAGGGCATCTACTGGCTGCTTGACCAGGATCTCTCCATCGCGGACGCGGACGCGGCGCACTGGGCCATGTTCCTGGAGAAACGGCGCCAGTTCATCGAGGCCGTGCTCGCGAAGGTCGAATCGGACCGGCTTGATGAGCGCGAGCGCTCGCGCCGGATCGCCGCGCTCAAGGGCGCCCTCGGCCGCCGGGCGCTGATCACGCCCGAATTCTGCGAGCAGTACCTCCAGGCCTGGCGCCGGGACCGGCAAGCCTGGCGGCGTCACCTGGAGCAACTGCCCACCCGGCTGCAGCGGACGGCCGCGCTCGAGACGTTGTCCCGCCGGGGCTACTCGCGCGTGACGTGGCATGACACGCGGGGTTCAGGCCGGCCGAGCCGGGCAGCCGCGCCCTGCCGCGCCGAGCGGGCGACCGACGTGGGCGCGGATGACCACGGCTGGGCATGGCTCGAGGCAGAGTTGAGCGAAGGGCGCACCGATTTGAGGCAGGTCCAGAAGGCATGGGCGGGCCTTCCCTCCTAACGCAACGCCCAAAATCGGGCATTGTTGACTAGGCGGGTGCGATTTACACTCAGGCGAGCACATTGCCCGGCGTGGAAAGGAAATTCCCGGTTCTTCTGCGACGCGTCCGCCCCGGTCGGCACCGTGACCTGGACCCAGACCATCCGGATAGACGGCACCACCAGCACGTCAACGTTCAGCGGGCCCACCACGCTGCACAGCGGCTGCGAGCTTCGCGCCAGCTACTCGTTCACGTTCAGCTACGTCAGCGGCGGGGTTACCTTCACCAGTGGTACCAGCAGCTTCCTCTGCACCCCGAACCCGCCCGAGTAACCGAGCCAGCCCGGCCGAGCCGGGCGGTCGAGCCGGCGCGGCAATGAGCGGTCTCGACCTGATCGCCCGGAAAGTTCCAGTCTATTTCACGATCATGCCGGTTACCGCGTTCATTGCGCCTAAGCTGCCGCCATGCCACTGACCGTGCCGGTCTGGATCATCGCGATCGCTACCGTGATCATGGCAATAAGCGTGGCCATCGCCACTGTCGTCATCTGCAGGGTGCTCGCCGCCCGGTCCAGCCGGCAGCAGGAGTTCGGCAGCCAACTCGGCGAGCTTCTCCGGGTGCACGCACGGGACCTGCGCCATTCGGTCGATGAACGGCGCCGCGCCCAGGCGTGCCGCGTCTTCATCGAGCTCGACCGGGCCTCACCGCTCGCCGGAGGCGGCCGGGCCGAGATCAGCCTGTCGCCCTGGCAGGTCACGGCCACCGTGCACAATGCCAGCGACCAGCCGGTCTATGACCTCTACGTAATCTGGCAGCACGGCAATATCCGCATCGGCAAGCCGGATCGCGCGGCGAGGCTGCTGCCAGGCGCCGCCGTGTGCTTCGAGCGCGACGCGGACAGCGGTGCCGGCCGCGGCCCGCGGCCCGACGCGGCTGAGAACTCGGCCGGGCCTGGCGACCTGCGCGCGCTGACGAAGGCCAGGGCGGTCATCGACCCGGCCGCCGTGACCGCGTTTCTCACCTTCCGCGACACGGCCGGCACCCGCTGGACAGTACGGGAAGACGGGACGCTGAGCGACATCTCGCCCGCCAATCCGGACACCCCGGCACCCCAGGACTGAATCTGGCGCCCGGCCTCAGCCCGGCGCCCGGCCTCAGGACGACGCCGGAGCCCGCCACATCGGGTACATGGAAGGACCCCCGGGCAGCTGGATCGGCGGTCCCTGGTCGACATAGCCGTGGCGCAGGTACATGTGCCTGTTCCGGCGATGCGAGGCCTCCAGGTAGGCCGCGCCGCCCGTTTCGTCGATCACCTGGTGGTAGGCGTCCAGCATCGCGGTGCCGACTCCGGCTCCTTGCCGGTCTGGCCGCACGGCGAAAATGGCCAGGTAGTGATGCGGCGGCGCCCCAGCCGGATGGCCGTCTTCAAGCGCGCGATCGAACAAGAGGAACCGCTCGGTCCACGGTCCGGTCGCGGCAGCCAGCCGGGTCCCGTAGTCGTCGGCACCGCCGTTGGCCGCATGATCATCGGCGGACCCGTCGACATACAGCCACAGCGCGACGGCGTCCCGCTCCGCCGTGGTCTGGACCACGCCGTCTGCCAGCGCCTGCTCGACGAAGATGCGGAAGTAGCCGGGGAAGATCGCGCGGCGCGCGTCGGGGTCGGAGATCAGCCAGGGTGACGGCGGCAGGTCGAAGAACGAATCAGCGATGACCTGGCTCAGCACCCCGACGTCGGCCTCGTCGGCATAGTGAACCCGCGCAGTCATGACACCTCCTCAGCGGCCGGAGCGAGCTGGCCGGTCACCGCGTGGGCGCCGAGCCCGATCGCCGCGTAGACCTCGGGCCGCCTGGCCTTCAGCACGAGACCCCAGGCCAGTCCGGCCACGGCGACCAGCGCGTAACTGGCCGGGAGCGCCCACGCCGCCGCGTTCCCGGGCGGGACGCCGAGCAAGGTCGAGTAGTTCAGCACGGCAAGCACGACAATAACCCCAAGCGCGATGAAAGCAAGCGCAGGCGCGATCAGGCGACTCCACAGGCTCTCGCCATGCGCGGCGCGGCCGAAGAACGCGATGACGGCGATGGCGGTCAGGGCAAGCAGCAACAAGATGCCGAACCCGCCCGTGGTGCCGAGCCAGAAGAAGAGATGCGTCATCGGCTCCCAGCCGCCCGCCGCGTAGATGACGATCACCACGAGCCCGCTCGCGCTCTGCACCAGCGACGCCAGCTTGGGGATGTTGTTGCCGCCGGTACGACCGAGCGCGGCCGGCAGCACGTGCTCGCGGCCAAGCGCGTACATGTACCGCCAGACCACATTGTGAAAGGCCAGCGCGGCGGCGAACAATGACGTCAGGAACAGGAACTGGGCAGCGCCGGACACGAACTCGCCGCCGAGGCCGAAGAGCAGTCCTGGTCCCTGCGCGCTCGCGGCCCTGACGACATCGGCCTGGCCCGCGTGGACGGCCATGGCCCAGCTCGCCCCGGCGTAGACAACGGCAATCATGCCCAGCGCGAGGTACGTGGCGAGCGGGATCGTGCGCCGCGCGTGACGCGCTTCCTCGGCGAGGACCGGTGCCTGCTCGAAGCCGACGAACCCGAGCACGGCGACGACGGCGAGCACGCCGAACGTGCCGACGCCAGCCGAGGTGAGGTCGGCCGGAGACAAGGTCGCGAAGCTGAGGTGCCCGCCGGCCGGATGCACCAGGCCCGAGATCGCCTCGGCGAAGATCACGACGATCTCCGCGGTGAGCAGCACGCCGAGCACCCAGCCGGTGATGTCGACCCGGAGCAGGCCAAGCACGGTGATCACGGCCCAGGCTCCCAGTGCCCAGGCCCACCACGGAGCGCTAACGCCAAGATGGGCCGCCGCCTCGCTGGCCGCGTTGGGCCCGAACGCGCCGTAGAGCCCGACCTGGAGCATCGAGTAGGCAAGCAGCGCGACCAGGGCGGCGGCAACCCCGACCGCCCGGCCGAGGCCTCGGGACACGAACGCGTAGAACGCGCCGCTGTTGGTAATGTGCCTGGTCATCGCGACGTAGCCGACCGCGAAGACGGCCAGGATGACCGCGACGGCGATAAAGGCGGCCGGGATGCCGGTCAGCCCCGTGGTCTGGTACGCCGTCGGAATGACACCGGCCGCGACGGTGAGCGGAGCTACCCCGGCCAGCACGAAGAACAGGACGGCCGGCACGCCGAGCCTGTCCTTGGCCAGCGCCCGCGACACGCTGCTCGGCCGCTCCTGCCGCGACTGAGTACTGAACATGAATCGCCCTCCACTGTCGATGTCACAAATATCGCTATACCCGCTGCGCCAGCACGAGTCCGTCCACCGCCGCCTGGGTCCGCGCGATCAGCTCGCTCAGGTCAGGCGGCAGCCGGCGGACGGACTTCTCGAGGCTGCGCAGCGACCCGGGTGACGCGTCGGACGCGAGCCGGGGACCGAGCCCGCATGCGGCCGCGAGCCCGGCCAGCGTCATGCCCGCGACGGTCGTGGCCCTGGACGGATCGAGAGCCAGCCGTACCCGGACCACGGCAGCGAACGCGCAGTCCGAGTCAACGGGCACCCAGCGGTGATCCCGCCACGGGCGCCGCGAGCCGACCCGGGTCAGGTAGCCGGAGCCCTCAAGCCGCCTCGCCACCTGGCGAGCCGCTGACCTGGACAGGAACAGCAGCCAGTCCCTGGCCGGGCGGGCCTCGCTCTTCACCAGCGCGAGAATCGCGCAGGCTAACTCGTCCCCCGGAGGCGATCCGTCAGTCACGACCAGGACATCCCGCCAGATCTTGATCTTGCCTGCCAGGACGAGCTCGGCGAGCAGTGCCCCGGCGAGCCCGAGCCCGGCCGCGCGCGGCTGCAGATACGACCGCCCGGTCACGTCGTTATGCGCGAGCAGGTACAGGTCATCGGCGAGCAGCCCGGTGCCGTTCAGCCGCGCCACAGATCCGCACCCGACCACGCCCTCGTTACGCTCATCACGCGTCACACCGTGCAACCAAAAACACAATAAGCAAAGAGGCGAAAGCAGTGCAATTCAAAACATCGCCGACTAATGGGAAACGTCGCCGCCAGCAGTGAACTGAACGAGAGCAGATGTTCTCAGTCCGGGGAACTGTCAGCGCGGGAGCCAGGTGCCATGTTCCGTGACCAAGGACCAGGGCGTGATCACGGAAACCAGCACGGGTGCCGGAGGCTGCCGCGCGGCTCGTGATCAGGATCGGGGAGCCTTTTCGGCATCGCGGGGGAGAGTTTTCACTCCCGGGAGTTTTTTCAGTGTCAATAGCACTGGAAACTCTCCCTTAAGCGAAAGTCTCCCCGATAACTCAGGGAAAGTCTCCCCGCTGACCCGCCGGAGCTTGACTTGCCAAGATCCCGAGTCACTCGACAGCCTCCCTGACCTGGGCGATCTTCCGTGATCACGCCCACGAACATGATCACGGAAACCGGCACCGGTCCCGGCGGCTGAGGCTCCTCGGAAAGACCTGGCCGTGAAGCGCGAGCCCGGCGGGACGGTTAAGGGCGGGCGCGCAGGGTCTCGATGCCGTCGCCGGCGAGCTGGTCGATGACCGCCTTCCGGCCGGTCATCACCATGACGAGCGAGAGGATCGGGCCGCTGACTTCCGGGCCGGTGCCGTGGGACCACTCCGCGTCGGTCGCCTTGAGCGTGAGGCCCTCGATCCGGCGCTTGGTGCCGACGACCAGATTCGAGCCCTGGTAGAAGTTCGCGACCTGGACGACCGCCTCAAGCGGGTACTCGTGAGCGATGCCGAGCGCGCCGCAGATGTCCTGACCGTGGATGATGACCTCGCCGAGCCAGGTGTCATTCGGGCCCGGCGGATGCTTGACCGAAGTCGTGACCGCCTCGAAATTGGCCAGCGTCTGCGCGGGCGACGCGCCCTTCTCGGCGGCAATGTCCTTCGCCTGCAGTTTGCTGAACTTGAAGCCCGAGGCGGCCAGCTTGCCGAAAAAGGCCGCTGGGGTAATCTTCGCCGTGGCGGTCATGTGCGCGACGACATCGCGCACCGTCCAGTCGCTGCACAGCGACTGCGTGGCCCACTGGCTGTCGTCCAGGCCGCGCAGATCATCGGCCAGCGCCTTGCGCTCCGCATGCACTATCGGCCAGATCTCCATGCCCGCGCTCCTTTACTTTTGGTACCCGGCGCCGAATTCGCCAGGCATCTGGCACGATAGCGCGGGACCTGACGCTAGTTCACTCTTCACGAGATTCGGCGAGCCGGGCGTTGACAATGGCCCGTGTCCGGTGGAGAAACTGGTCAAGCCTGGCTATTAGGGCACCGTTACGCAAACCGGAGTTATTCACGACGCGAAGAGAGATGCCATGCAACTGAGAAGGCTAGTCCTGGTCGCGGCCGCGACTGCCAGCGCCTTAATGGCGCTGCCCGTGAGGAGCGCGTCGGCGACGACGCCAGCGCTGACCTCATCTGAGCACATCATCACGACGCTGTATGCCTACCCGACGCTGCCAAGCTGGGCGCAGGTCAATGACAACGCGCCGACGATCAGCGCCTCGATCGTGAACATGTGCGCTGACGATGGCACCGGGTCAGGCTGCGACGGCATGCCGTGGGACGAGCAGCCGCCAGCGGTGTGGACCACCGAGATCACCGACCTGGAGAACGCGGGGATCACGCCGCTGATCTACATCGCCACCGATTACGGCGACGAGAGCGGCACTACGCCGTTCTCGCTTGCCACGGTCGAGAGCGAGGTGTCGGCGGCCGTCGGGTGGTACGGCAAGGGCGTCGGGTTCATGTTCGACGAGGGAGCGACCTCGTGCGCGCTCGAGTCGAGCTACTACCTGCCGCTGTACAACTACGTGAAGAGCCACACCAACGGCGGGACGGTCGAGATCAACCCGGGCACGGTCAGCTCGACGATGTCGTGCTACATGAGCGCGACCGACATCCTGCAGCCATTCGAGGGCACCGAGGCATCATTCCAGACCGCGACCTTCCCCGCCTGGATGGCGAGCTACCCGTCCCGCCGGTTCGCCGCCACGGTCAGCGCGGGCACCTCGGCGGGCGTCGGCACCGACGTGACCGACGCGGGCAAGGACGGCATCGGCAACATCTACGTCGACGACGAGGCCGAGCCGCCGAACTACTCCACCCTGCCCGCCTTCTGGTCGGCCGAGCTGACCGACGTGGCCGCGGCCGCCCCGAGCAGCACCACCCTGCAGCACATCGTGACGCCGCTCTACGCGGCACCCACCTCGTCGTACTGGTCGCAGGTGGAAAACGCCGCCTCCACTCAGCGAGCCGCCATCGTCGACATCTGCGCCCCGGACGGCAGCGGCTCGGGATGCAACGGCTCGCCGGCCGACGCCGCGAACCCAGCCTGGCCGCCCACGGTCAGCGCGCTGCGCGGCGCCGGCGTCCTCCCGCTGTACTACATCTCGACGAACTTCGCCGCAACGCCGCTCGCCACCGTGGAGAGCGAGGTCAGCAACGCGATCACCTGGTACAACACGCCCAGCATCTTCTTCGACCAGGTGCCGACCTCGTGCGCGAACGTGTCGTACTACCAGAGTCTCTACAGCTACGTGCACAACCTGGGCGGCATCGTGGTGCTCGATCCTGGCACGGTGTCGTCGACATCGTCGTGCTACATGCCGGCGGCTGACATCTTGCAGGTCTTCAGCGGATCGCAGACCGCGTTCCAGTCCGCGACCTTCCCGGCCTGGATGGCCAGCTACCCGTCCAGCCGGTTCGGCGCCGTGATCAGCGCGGGCACTTCGGCCGGGGCCGGCACCGACGTCAGCGACGCCGCCGCCGACCGCATCGGCAACGTCTACATCGATGATGAGACCGGCACGCCGACCTACGCGACCCTTCCGGCGTTCTGGTCAACGGAGGTTTCCGACGTGAAGGCCGAGCCGTAACACCGCACCCAGCCGCACGCCTTCGCCGGCAAGCGCCCCCCGGCCCAGGGAACCTCTGGGCCGGGGGCGCCTTTTGCTCTGGCCCGGCATGGCCATAACGGCCGGCGCTCAACAGCGCTCGCTCTTCACGAACAGCTTCGTCATTCTCGCAGCGGCAGCGCTTGCAGTCCGGACCGGTGCATCAGGCGCGGAACCCGGGTGTACGCGCTGGTACGGGGATGTCCCGGGCGGACCGGGGCCGGGCTGGCGGGCGCATTTCCCGTGATCATGTTCCCGGCGGTGATCACGGAAGATCGCCCGGGTCAGTCGCATCGCCACGCTAGTTCAACGAGTAACCGACAGCCTCCCTGGCACGTGCAGGACTCCGCGATCAAGGACCAGGGCGTGATCACGGAACATCGTTACTGCCCTGGAGGCTGTCGGGTGGCTCGGGATCTTGGAAAGTCGAGCTCCGGCGGCTCAGCGGCGAGACTCTTTCCCGGGTTCCCTGAGACTTCCCGCTTCGCGGAGTCTTTCCGGGCTCTGGCGCGGAGAGTTGTCGCTGCGCGGAGCGTTTTCCGGCCCTGGCGCGGAGAGTTGTCGTTGCGCGGAGCTTTGTCCGCACATTCTCGCGGCATCGCGGAGTCATCAAACCATGCAGAAACAATTCGCCACTGAGCGGGCACCACAAATATCCAAATAGACCGGCATTCTGTTAGCGGCCGCGCTGGTCGTTGCGCACCTGGATGCCGACGCCCAGGTTCAGTACATAATGGGTGCCGCCTGACTCGTAGTAGATGCGCTCTGACCTGGCCGCGCCCTGTTTGCCGGTGGGTTTCAGGACGAGCACCAGGTTGATCGTGTCTTTATTCGGGATGTGCGGGATCACCGCGCCGTTAGCAAGTTGCCGCTGCGCCCATTGGATCCCTGGGCTCAGTGTCCCCGGCGGGTAACCGTCGAGGACGCCGAGCAGGTTGTGACCTGTTATAGGCACCACCCAACCGGCAACGATCCGCAGATGATGGGAGCCGACGAGGGTGACCCTGTCGATCTGCGCTCGCCCGCCATTGTTGTTGAACGACAGGACGCCGAAGGTGCCGACACCGTTATGCCGTACCGGAAAGCATTGCGAGCCGACGTTCGAGGTGCTTTGGCCGAAGGGGCCATTGGCCTTCAGGCCTGTGCTGCATCCGGCCAGGAGGGCCAGCACAGCGGCCAGCCCTCCTGCTCTGCTGCGACCGATCACTTGTTACCGGACTTCTTAGCATCGGCGACGACGCCATGCGCAGTCTTTCGCAATGGGAAACCTTTCATTCCGCAAGCGTATCCCTTGGCCGTAAATACATACTTAATCGAGGCCAGCTTGGTGTACCCGGTCAAGGTAGAAAGGCTGAGGACGATCAGCGCCACCGGTGCATCAGGCGCGGAACCGGTGTACGCGCTGGTACGGGGATGTCCCGGGCGGGCCGGGGCCGGGCTGGCGGGCGCATTTGCCGTAGTCATGTTCCCGGCG
This sequence comes from uncultured Actinomycetota bacterium, assembly GCA_963720575.1. GTDB lineage: Bacteria > Actinomycetota > Actinomycetes > Streptosporangiales > Streptosporangiaceae > Chersky-822. The sequence goes on along the minus strand of CAVRGA010000001.1, from coordinate 4,249,312 downwards.
GTGATCACGGAAGATGGCTCTGGGCGAATTCCGTGATCAGTTCCGTGATCATGACGCAGCATCGCCGCTGCCGGGACCTGGGTGAACATCCATGATCAGATCACGGCCAGGGAACATGATCACCGACGATCGCCACGGTGATCGAGGCTACCGGGTGGCTTCTGCGTTGGTCAGGTCAGGCAGGTTTCCGTGCCTGGCCCGGCGTGGCCGCGGCGGGGGTGAGCGGCGTGGCCCGCCCTGCTGCTGTTGCCGGGAGCGGACGGGCGGAACGGCCTCGAGCGTGCCGCGGGTGGCGCGGGCTTCGCCGTCGCGGCGGTTAGACGAGCAATCCGACAGCCTCCAGGACCTGGATGAACATCCGTACGACCACGACCAGGAAACATAATCACGGAATTCGCGCCAGAGCCCGGAAGATCGGCTCGGGCGGTCTCGCCGCTACTGGCCTCAGCTTCGGCCCTTATGTCCAAACGAGCTATATTTGACACGCCCAAAGGCAGTTGACGACGTCATCGATCGGAGACACCGTGACCCGCAAGAGCCCGTTTCGGCGTGCGGCCATAGCCGCGCTGACGCCTGTCCTGCTCACCGGGGCCGGGGTCGGAGCTAGCGGCGGGGCGGCGTACGCCGCGACGGCTTCCGTGCCCGGGTGGCGGGTCTTCGACACCACCAGCGTGAAATCTGGTGAATTCTGGCAGTCGGGCATCATCGCCGTGAATCCCTCCGACGCCTGGGCGTTCGGCCGGCGCATCACCCCGGCGCTGCCCCCCGACGACTCGACGCAGGCGATCAAGCACTGGAATGGGCATAAGTGGCGATTCGTCCCGCTGACCGGGCCGGCGGCGAAACCGAGCGTGAGCTTCGGGGCGACGGCGACGGCAGCGCTGTCCCCCGCTGACGTGTGGGCGTTCACGCTCGATTCGTGGATGCACTGGAACGGAAAGCACTGGGCTTCGGGGAAGATGCCCGTCGTGCCTTCGACCCAGGAGGCCATTACAGGCGCGACTATCGTCAGCCGAGATGACATCTGGGTCGTCGGGAACCTGGAGACAGCTTCGACGGCGCCCTACCTCGCGCATTACAACGGACGTAAATGGACGGCATCGACGCTGAAGCAGTTCGCGAAACTGACCTCAGTGAGCGCTACGAGCGCCAGTAACGTCTGGGCCGTCGGCAACGGCCCGCGAGCCCTGCTGCTGCACTTCAACGGCAGGGGCTGGAAGACGTTCGCCACTCCGAAGCTGATTTCCGAGTTCGGGCTTTACAACAATGTTCTCGCCCAGCCTGGCGGCGGCGTCTGGGTGACCGGCGACCTCACCACCACCAGCAGCAGCCTGGCAGGCGGCGCGATGCACTGGGACGGGCATCACTGGACCGTCTACGATCTCACGTCCAAAGACAGCGTCTGGGCAGCCTCCCTGGACGGGCACGGGGGCATCTGGGCCGTCACTGGCGCGGGAGCCGCGCCCAGGTTCTGGCACTTCACGGGCGGCCGGTGGTTCGGCAGCTCCGCGACCGGCTCGGCCTCGACCGCCGACTTCATCTACCAGCTCAGCGTCGTTCCGAAGTCCAGCTCGATGTGGGCAGCGGGCTACGTCATCGACAGCGGCAGGCAGGCCGGCACCATCTTGCTCCACGGCCCGGTCCCGTAGACCAGCAATGGCCAGCCCGCCGCACCGCCGTGCCGTTGGTGTCGTGCCAGCAGCACCAACGGCACAGCGGTGCGCGGACCTGTCGCCTTCGTCAGTCGGACAGCCTGAACGAGCCGCCGATCAACGTCCCGCGCAGCCTGATCATCGGCGCGTTCGACAGGTCGTCGCGGGAGTCGATCGCCTGGCGCGAGCCCAGCACGAACACCTGCTCCTGAATCCGCCAGCCCCTGGGCACGATGACCGACACCGACGTCGCCAGGCCCCGCACGACCACCGTGACCTGGTCCTGGCTCAGCACCACGTTGCGCAGGTCAAGGTCGATCCGCCCGAACAACCCGGTCAGCGTGCAGAACCGCCCGATCCGGAATCGTCCGGCCCGCTGCGCCTGCCCGCCGATGATCACGACCTTGTACGGATCGACCGCCCGGTACAGGCCGCTGCGCTTGGCAGGCAGCGACGGCAGGTCCGCGACGACCGCCGCGATCTGCGCGGACGTCGTCGCCGCGAAGATCGCGTCCAGCCTGGCGCTGTGCTCGGCCAGCGACAGCCGCCCAGAGGCCACGGCGCCCGCCAGCGCCTCGGCAGCCGCGTCCCTGTCAGCGTCGGACGCGCGGACACCGCCCGTTGGCTCGGCCATGACTACTCCCCTCCGCCCCGGTGTCCCGGGGTCAGCCCTAGCTCGCAGTCGATAGCGACGTGAGCTGTGCAGGCCAGTTCTCGTCGTGCGGTACCTGGCCGATGAACAGGTCGGTCAGCAAGGCCGGCTCTCCGACCCGCCTGGCCGGAGCGGTCAGCCCGCCGCCCGCGGCGGCCGGCGGCCTGAAGCCCGAGTCGACCAGGGCCCGGTTGATGACCGCGAGCGCCTCCGAGCCCGTACCCGGCACGGCCCGGAAAACCAGCGTGGCCGGCTCGGCCAGGTTCAGTACCTCGAACACCACCCGGCCCGGCACGTTCACCAGCGCGAACGCGAGCACGGTCGGCTCCTCGCCGCCGATCGTCAGCGCCGACAGATCCTGGCCGGCCGGCGTCAGCCGGCCCCTGGTCACGTCCGGCCTGGTGCTCATCTGCCGAGACTGGCTGGCGTTGGTCATCCCGGCGCCGAGCGCACGGTAAGGCCAGTAGCTGCCGTAGTCCCAGCCATCGCGGTAGCCGTAAGGCCCGCCGCCGTAGCCGCCGCCATAACCACCGCCAAACCCGCCAAGCCCGAACCCGCCCAGCCCGCCGCCAAGGCCCCCGCCACCGCCAAAGCCCCCGCCACCGAACCCGCCACCGCCGCCGAACCCGCCCGGCCCGAACGCGCCGGGCCCGCCTGCCATGACCCCGGCCGCCATCATCCCGGCGAACCCGGGCCGGAACGTCCCGCCCGGGCTCTCATGCTCCCCGACGTGCGGCGGCCTGGCAGAGTCACGCCAGGCCGTGACCCCCTCCGCGCCGACACCCACGGACGCGACCTGCCGGAACCCGATCGCCACCTCACCGCGCTCAGCCAGATCACGAAGGCACGGCCGACGGCCGGGCAGCGCCACGACCTCAAGCAGAGTCGCGGAAAGCTCGGGGTGGACCCCGTCCAGCGCCGCGACAGGCACGGCGACGCCGTCCCGCAGCAGCCCGGCCGCCTGCCGCAGCGCCATCGGGTCGAGCCCGGGCAGCAGCGCCCCGAGAAATGCCGACGTCCGGCTCCGCGCCGAGGCGATCCGCTCCGACAGCGCCCGCTCGAACTCGCCCGTGCGGTTGCCGAGCCGCGTCAGGGCAACGGGGTCGCTCCCGGCCGCTCGCACCGTCACGACGTAGTCAGCGACCTCCACCGACTTGACGAACGAGAAGCTCACCCGCTGCGCACCGCCCGGCCCGATCACCAGCAGCGCGTCGTCGTAGACCCGCAGCTCGACCTGGTCGCCGCCGGCCACGCCGGAGAAAGTGTCGGCCTCGCCCACTGCGGACGCCGTCTGAGCGGCGGCGTCGGCGGCCGCGTCCCGCAACTCGGCGAGCACCTGAGTGCGCATCGCGCCCATCCGCGACAGCTCGACCACGGTGCCCTGGGCGAGCGTGACCCGCAGCGTGAACTGCTCGCCCTCGCCAACCGAGGCGATCTGGCCGAACGGGACGCGCAGCACATCGCCGGCCTTCGGCGTCAGCACGAACGTGCCGCCGGCGATCTCAACGTCCGCGCCGCCGTCCTCGGTCGGCTCGCCGGCCGGTGACAGCAGCCGGTAGTGCGCGGTGGTCACGGCATCACGACGGCGTGCCGCATTCACCGCAGAACTTCGCGCCGGTGAGCTGGCTGCCGCAGTTCCCGCAGAACTTCTTGGCCGCCTCAGCCGAGGCCTGCGGCTGCCCGCAGTTACGGCAGAATTTGCCGCCGCCGGTCTCCTGGCCGCAATTCGAGCACAGGCCGGTGCCCTGGTCACGGTAGTTGATGTCCTTGGTCCAGTCCTGGGCCTGGATCTTCGTGTTGAGCTGGTCGACCTGCGCCGCCGCCTGCATGCCGGCGATCTCCTGATCGAGCTTCGGCGCGCAAGTCGTGCACAGGCCGCGCTCGTTGTTCCAGCAGATCTGGCCGCAGACCCACTGGCCGCACCGGTGGCACTGCTTGAAATACGGCTTCATCTCGTCGACGGCCTTGGCCAGCGCCTTGTCGCGGGCCGTGCCGCGGGTGCCGTCGGTGAGCCACTGCGCGTCCCAGCCGATCTCGGACGCCTTGCTCCCGATGGTCCCGCCGAGCAGGTCGCCGCCCATGCGGAGCATCTGGCCGCCGAAACCGGACAGCGACTTCTGGAACGAGGACGCGTAGCCGTTCCCGCACCTGCGGCAGTAGAACTCGAACTGATACCCCTCGCGGGTGCTGTGGTCCTGGTAGTTATCAGTGAAGAAGACCATCTCGGCCATGTGTGCCCCTAGTCGCGCGTCCCGTATCGGGGGCACGTTATCAGGACAGATGACGGCGCACCATACTGCCGATGCCAATACCGGAGGTAGCCCGCGATGAGCAGCCTGGACGGCGATATCACCGATCCCGGAACGCCCGTGCTTTCCCGCGTGTCACCCGGCATTTATGCGTATATACAGCCCGACGGCACCTGGTGGATAAACAACACGGGCTTCCTGCTCGGCCGCCGTGGCGTCATCAGCATCGACACCTGCTCGACCTGGCGTCGCACCCGCGCCTATCTCAACGCCATCGAAACGGTGACCAGCGCCCCGGTGCGCGCCGTCGTCAACACTCACCACCACGGCGATCACACGTTCGGGAACTGCCTGCTCCCGGGCGCCGCGATCATCGGGCACGAGCGCACCCGCGCCGAGGCGCTCGCCTTCGGCCCGCCGGCCGCCTACCCGTACTGGGACGGACCTGACTGGGGCGAGCTGAGCCTGGACCCGCCCTTCATCACGTTCGCCGACGAGATCGCCGTGCACGCCGGGGACCTGCGGGCACAGGTGCGTTACGTCGGCACGGCCGCGCACACCACGAATGACTCGATCATCTGGATACCCGAGCGTTCCGTGCTCTTCTGCGGCGACCTGATTTTCAACGGCGGCACGCCATTCCTGCTCATGGGGTCCGTCGCCGGCGCCATCGACGTGGTCGAGAACGTACTCTCCCCGCTCGACGCGCAGGTCATCGTGCCCGGCCACGGCCCGGTCTTCACCGGCCGCCGGCCCATCGACGACACGCTCGATTACCTGAGGTTCATCACCGACCTGGCGGCACGCAGCCACCGCGCGGGGCTCGCGCCGCTCGAGGCCGCCAGGCGGGCCGACCTCGGCCGGTTCGCGGCCTGGCCCGACGCCGAGCGCCTGGTCGGCAACCTGCACCGCGCCTACGCGGAACTCGACGGCGCCCCGCGCGGCGCCGCGATCGACGTGCCGGCCGCCCTGGCCGAGATGGTCGCCTACAACGGCGGCGTCCCGCTGACCTGCAAGGCGTAGCCGGCTAGCCGCGCCGCAGCACCCGCGCGGCGGCCGCCGCGACCGTCGTCACCAGTACCCACCCGGCCGCATTGAGCACATACGACAGCCACTGACCAAAACCACTGGGGTTGAAAGAATGCTTCAGCCCGAGATCAACGAGGGGCAGCAGCAGGTCGAGGGTGTAGATCACCGGATTGAAGTGCGGGACCACGGCGCCAGGGATAGGCGGCGGCCGCTGCACGGCGAACGTGACGCTCCCGACAACGAGCAGCACGGCCAGCCAGGCGAGCGCGCGCCACGGCCGGTAGCCATAGCCCAGCGTGAGGTCCTGGAGCAGCCCCCAGAATCGGGCCAGCCTCGAACCGTCCTTGCGCTGCTCCCGCTCCCTGACGTACCAGACCGTCCTCGCCTGCTCCGGCTCGCCGATCCGCACGTAGTGGGCCGCGAGGTACTCATAGGGCTGTGCCTGCATCCCGAGCGGATCCCTGGCCAGCCAGCGCAGCCTGGCCCTGGCCGGCAGCCTGGGCTCGAGCGCCTGGTAGGTCAGTCCGTCCAGGCTGAGCCGCGCCGGCCAGGACGCCGGGTCGTCGCGGAACACCTCGATCCGGGCGTGCCCCAGCTCAACCAGGCCGACGACCGGCTCGGCCGGCCGCAGCGAAAGCTGCCCTGCCTGCAGGGCACGCGCTCCCAGGGCCGCCCCGCCCTCATTTGCCATGCGCACCTGATCGAGGTTGAGGCGGCCGCCGATCTTGCCGCCCGTCAGCCGCAGCTCACCTTGGACTGACAGTTGCTGGCAGACGACGTCGCCCGCGATCTCGGCGCCCGACAGCCGGCACGCGATGTGGCCAGGATTGCTCAGTTCGGCGCCCATCATCAGCACGCCCCGGCCGATCTGAACCGACCGCAGGCTCAGCTCCCCTGACGCGGTCAGCTTGCGCAGGCCGAGCACGCCGTCGATGACCGCGCCATCGCCGGCCATGGCCCGGTCCTGCGGGGCGTCGAGCCGGGCACCGGTGAGGTCGAGCCCGCTGGAGAAGTGCGCGCCAGCGAAGCTGAACCTGCCTTCGCACGTCAGCCCCGCTCCCTGGCAGACGCCGACCGAGGCACGGTCGAGATTGATCGCCACCCCGCCCGGGTTTCGCATCGTCGCCCCGGCGATCGTCAGCGTGGCCGGAAGCTGGGCACCGATCAGCCTGACCTCGCCGGCCGAGGTGAAGTCACCTGACAGGTGCAGTCCGCCGCTCACCACGATGCCGCCCGCGCTCAGCGCCTGGCCATCCGGATAGCTCAGCCTCGCCCCGTCGAACGACAAGCTAGCCCCGACGTGCGCGTTGTGCAGCGAGACCTCGCCTTCGGCGACCATTGACCGGCAGTCGAACCGCCCGCCGATCTCGGCGGAGTCGGCGTCAAGCGCGCGCCGCCGGCGGCTGGTGATCCTGGCGCCCGTCAGGTCGACCGACCCGGTGATCCTGGCGACCTGGATCGAGAACATCCCGCTGGCGGTGAGCTTGATGCACTCAAGGCCGCCGTCGATGGTCAGCCCGCTGGCAGCCACCGCATGGGCAGGGGCTGTGCGGTCATACGCGGGAGCCGCGCCCCCGATGCGGCTGTTGCTGAGGCAGACCTGCCCGGTCACCTTCGCCTGATCCAGCCGCAGCATCCCGTCAATGACGCTGCCCCACAGGTTAAAGATGCCGTCGAGCCGCATCCTGGTGGCGTTGACGCCGGGCAGGTGGCTGTGCGTGATCCTGACCGTCTTGGTGACCGACTCGACGAGCCTGATCTCGGTATCGAAACTGCAGTACTCGCACACCAGCGGCCAGCCGGTCACCGCGCCCATGAGGTCGAGCCGCCCCACGACGCGCGCTCCCCGCAGCCTGATCCCGGGAGCCGAGCCCGGCTCGGCCTGCCGGGCTCCGAGCAGCAGTTCGCGGAGCACCTCAGCGCGGATGACCCTGTCGTCTCCCCAGGTGGCACCCTGCTGCGGATCGTCCGCCTCGGGCTCGCCGGTGCGCAGGTCAGCCCAGCGGCCGGACGCGAAAGCGTCCCAGACGAGCCGTTCTGCCTGGGTCAGCTCGAGCGTCATGCGAACTATTGTCCGGCCCAGGGCGGGTCTTTGAGTCTTAGGCGGCCTTTGACACCTTGTAGTGCAGGTGAGTGACGCGGTCACCCTGGACGACGACCGGGTCGTCCAGCAGCACAGGGTTGCCGGCGTAGTCGCCGAAGAACCTTCTGCCCGAGCCGAACACCGCTGGCGCGAGCGCGACCGAGACCTCGTCCACCAGCCCGCTGGCGATCGCCTGGCCGGTCAGGTCGCCCGCTGTCAGCGCGACGTCCCGCTCCCCCGCGAACGCCTGAGCCTGCGCGATCGCGCTGGCGAGGCCATCGGTCACGAACGTGAACGGCGCGTCCGCATGTGCCCAGTTCGCCGGAGCCTCGTGCGTCACCACGAAGATCGCGTCACCGACCGGAGGCTGTCCGCCCCAGCCATCGGTCAGGTCGAACAGCCGCCTGCCGATGACCGTGGCCGCGATGTTGTCCCAGATGGGCCGCAGGTAGTCGGCGGTCGCCTGAGAGGTGCGGAACACCCGGTCGGGGTCGGCCCCGGTGAACTCGACGTCGCCGTTGCTGTACCAGTCGAAAATGGGTCCAACCTGGTCATGGTCGTCGGCGATGAAGCCGTCGAGCGACATGGCCGCGTTGGCGATGACCTTGCCCATTACTTGGCTCCTTTACGGTGTCCGCTACAGTGTCCGCTCCTCCAGGGACCGCGCGACCTGCTCGAGGTGGTCCATCGACTCCTGCATGCCCTCTTCCATGCCCGAGTTGATCACCGCGTCCCGGTCGGCCTGACTCGCGTGCTGCGCGAGCAGCCTCATCGCGGTCCGCCCGCCGACCTCGGTGAACGTCAGGGTGTTCAGCCCCTGGGCGTCGGGCGCACCCTCGTAGATTTCGGTGGAAACAATCCGTTCATCCTTAATGATCTCTTGGTATTCGCCGTGGAAGGCGACCTCGAACCCGCCGTGCGCGACCATCACGTACCGCCAGGCGCCGCCGACCCGCAGGTCGACCTCCACGCTGATGACCTTGCCCCGGTCCCCGCCCCACCAGCGCTTGATCAGCTCGGGAGTGGTCCACGCGCGGAAGATCAGGTGCCTCGGCGCGTCAAACTCGCGCGTGATCAGGATCTGGGTTTCCGTGGGAAGCGTCACGACCGCTCTCCCGCTATGCGCCACCGTCACCATCTCCAATCTCGTCTGCGCCGTTGAACTCGGCGTCGCGGATCTCCGCCTCGGCGAGTTCGGCCAGCACCGCGTCGAGCGCCTCGAAGCGCGCCGACCAGGACTGCTCGTACTTGCGCACCCAGTCGTGGATCGGCTTCAGCGGCTGTCCGTTGACCCGGTACACCCGCTGCCGGCCGACGTCGCGGACCTCAACCAGCCCGACCTGCCTGAGCACCCGCAGATGCTTGGACACCTGCGGCTGCGCCAGCCCGAGCAGCGCGACGAGGTCATTCACTGGCCGTTCCCCCGAAGCGAGCAGGTCAAGTATCTGCCGCCGCCTCGGCTCGGCCACCGCGTTGAACGCGTCGGTCGTCGTCGCCGCCCTTGCCATACGTAAATCATATGCCGATACGGGAATGCGTCAAGCCGGCTGACGGGGCGGCGGCCGCGCAGGGCTGCGGCCGGAGCGCCCGGTGGGGCGCGGACGGGGACGATCGGGAGAATGGGCGCATGAACGCTGAAGTGATCGCGTCGCTCACCACCGCCGCCGGCACGCTCGTGCTCGCGGTCGCCACGTTCGCCTCGACCCGCTCGGCGAACCGCGCGTCCCGCATCGCCGAGCGCTCGCTGCTCGCCACGCTGCGGCCGGTCCTGATGGGCGGCCAGCTCAGTGACCCCCGGCAGAAGATCGGCTTCGCCGACGACAAGTGGTTCCATGTCGAGGGGCCAGGTGCCGTGTTCAGCCAGGGCGACGACGCCATCTACCTGGCCTTCGGCGTGCGCAACTTCGGCAGCGGCCTCGGCGTCCTGCAGGGGTGGCATCCCGTGCCCGAACGGCTCATGGGACAAGCTGAGCATGGCCCGGTCGAGTCGTTCAGGCCGCAGACCAGATCGCTCTACGTGCCGCCGGGCGGCCTCAGCTTCTGGCAGGGAGCCCTGCGCGACCCGGCCGACCCCGTCTACGACGGCTTCGCGGAGGCGATCAAGAACCACACGGCGGTAACGATCGAGCTGCTGAACTCCGACCTGAACGGCGGGCAGCAGACCATCACCAGGTTCGCGCTGCTCCCGGCTCAGGAAGACCGGTGGGTCGCCTCGGTCAGCCAGCACTGGACGCTCGACGAGCACACCCCGCTCCGCCCGGCCCGCCCCGACCACTGACGCACCCGGCCCGCCCCGAGCGCTGGCCCGCCCGAGCCGGCGCCGCCCTCGGGCTGGGCACGGTCATCACGGAGCACGCCGTGCGCGCCCTGCGCGAGCAGCCGGTGCCCGACGGTGGCCCATCCAGACCACTGCCGCGCTCACCGCCGCCCAGGTCAGCACCGCCCGGCAGGCGGCAGCGAAGGCGGGCTCCCGGATCGAGACCTCCACCGGGCAGCCGTCGGGAACGCGGCTCAGGGACTGGGCCACCGCGGCCGGCCTGCTCATTGCCCTGGCCGTGCTGGTCATGACCGTCGGCCTCGCCCGCGCCGAGACCACCAGCGAACTGCGCACCCTCGCCGCTGCCGGGGCCGGTCCCGGCAGGGCTACTCGCCGGCCGCCGGCCGCCCGCCATCGCCCGGCAGCCGCTCGAGTGATCCCGCTGACGAGCAGCCCGAGCTCAGGTCGGCAGCCCGCCCAGGTCCTGACAGCAGCAATGCGCCGGTGCTGCTAGAGGGACGGCAGCCGCGGCGCTATGGTGCTGTTGCTAGGCCCCTGGGCCGGTGGCTCTGCTGATCGTTAGCCTGACTACTAGTCGGATGGCACCTGGCTTGTCCGCATCCGGGTCTTTGCCGTCGTACTTCCAGGACAGCTCCGTGTCGACGCGGCGGCCGATGTCCGGAGTCATCGAGACCGACCCTCGCAGTTCGACATAGTTCTCCGGGTCGGCCGAATCGATGACGGTGACGCTGACCCTGGGGTCGCGCACCATGTTCCGGTGCTTAACTCGGCCTTCGACGGTCGACATGAGCAGGTCATCGCGGTCCAGGCCAACCCACATCGCCGAGGTCTGCGGGCTGCCGTCCGCGTTGACCGTTGCCAGGACGGCGTAGTTGGCGCCGTCGAGCAGCCTGCGCGCCTCCGCGCTGAGCGTGAATGCCATGACGGCACGGTAGCAAGGCCCGACATACTACGAAACGCCGACATGCCGGAGTTGCCCCGAGCGGCTTCGCTTAGTTTCAGCGAGAGTTTTCTTTTCGCGGAGCACTCTCCACCACGATGCCGGAAAGGCTCCCTGATCCTGATCCGATGCCGCTCAGCTTATTTTGATCATGCGCTGACCTGCGTGTTCCGGCCCGGCTGAATCGCCCAGGCGAGGCCCCGCCCGAGCGGGCTGAGGCCCGGCAACATGGGTGCGCGAAACGACACCCGATCCGGACCGTCGACTCCCGCATTCATGACCTTGTTGGCTTATTGGAGGCTGAGGCGGCCTGGGCTCAGGGCGGCGGGGTTAGCGCGCCCTGAGGACCAGGCCCGGCCCGGCCCGGCCCGGGACAGCATCAGGGCGGGCCGGCTTGCTGGTCAGGCCCCCCCCTGTGACAGCATCGTGGCCCTCCCTGTTGCTGTCAGCCACTGGTTTTAACAGCAACCATCCGTGCCGGCGGGCTGGCGCTGGTGCATCGGTGTAAACGGGGGACAAACCACCCCTGTTTACAGACCAACGTGGCCCTGCCTGATGCTGTCGGGACAGCAACGGGGAGGGTCACGTTGCTGTCAGAAATTACCGCTGACAGCAACAGGGAGGGCCACCATGCTCACGATGCCCCCGGCGGCGCCAGCGCCAGCGACTCGCCAGCCCGCGCTCCGGCCGCAAACGACGCGGCACATCCTTTCCAAGATCAACTTAGGCTAAGCGGCATTGGATCCCTATCACGAACCGCGCGGCAGCCTCCGGGACCCGGGCGATGTTCCGTGATCATGTTCGAGACCGTGATCACGGAAGATCGCCTAGGTCAGGGTAGTAATGATGTTCCGTGATCATGCCGGCGAACATGATCACGGAACATCGCACCTGCCGCCCCGCGCCGACAACTCCCAGGAGCAAGAACTCTCCCCCCACGATGCCGGAAAAGGCTCCCCGATCCTGATCACGAGTCACCCGACGGCCTCCGACGGAGGAGGATTCTCGTTCGCCGGAGGATCGCCGGTGCCGACAGAGGAGGATTCTCGTTCGCCGGAGGGTTGTCGGCGGTTTCGTCGGAGGGTATTCGCGTAAAGGAGGGTTGTCCGTGTGATACGACGAAAAGGCTCCTTTAGGCGAAATCGCTCCTGCTAGAAAACGGAAAGTCCCCGCGATCGTGAAGACCCCGTCCCAGGGTGCCGCCTCACAGCCGCAGGCGTTTGCGGCGGGCGCGCGTTCGCGGGCGGGCGTTCGCGGGCGGGCGGCGGGCGGAGCGGATTGGCGTCTGCGCTTGGCCCGTTAGGCTGGCTCGCATGCCAGTGCATGAAGCCGGAGCCCTGCACGCGCCTAGCTATGGCGGCGTGGCCACTGTGCCTGCCTGGCTGCGGGCGCCGGCGGATGTCAACGAGCTGCTGCCCCAGCTCTGGGCCAGGTCGGTCAGGCGCAACGACGCCGGGGTGCTCGAAGTCGGCGGCGTTGACGTGCGCGACCTGGCGGCGCAGTACGGTACGCCGGCGTACGTGCTCGACGAGGCGGACTTCAGGGCCAGGGCCCGGGCGTTCCGCGAGGCCTTCGCTGAGGCCTTCGCCGACTTGTGCGGCGGCGCTGACGTGTACTACGCGGGCAAGGCTTTCCTGTGCACCGAGGTCGCGCGCTGGATCGCTGCCGACGGCCTGGGCCTGGACGCCTGCTCGGGCGGCGAGCTCGCGGTCGCGCTGCGGGGCGGCGTGCCGCCTGGGCGCCTGGCCATGCACGGCAATAACAAGTCCGACGCCGAGATCTCCCGTGCTATCGACGCCGGGATCGGCCGGATCGTGGTCGACTCCGTCGCGGAGATCGACCGGATCGCCGACGCGGCGGCGCTGCGCAAGGTACTCGCGCCCGTGCTGCTCCGGGTGACCGTCGGCGTCGAGGCGCACACCCACGAGTACATCGCCACGGCGCACGAGGACCAGAAGTTCGGCATCTCGCTGGCGGGCGGCGCCGCCGAGGCGGCCGCGCTGCGCGTCCTCGCCAGGCCCGAACTCCGGCTGATCGGGCTGCACTCGCACATCGGCTCGCAGATCTTCGACACCTCGGGCTTCGAGGTCGCCGCGCACCGGCTGCTCAGCCTGCACGCCAAGATCGCCCGCGACCATGGCGTCGTGCTGCCGCAGCTTGACCTCGGCGGCGGCTTCGGCATCACCTACACCAGCCAGCACGATCCGATGGACGCCAAGGACCTGGCCGGCTCCCTCGCCGAGATCGTCGCCAGCGAGTGCCGCGCACTCGCAGTGGACGTGCCCAAGATCAGCGTCGAGCCTGGCCGGGCGATCGCGGGGCTGAGCACGTTCACGCTGTATACGGCGGGCGCGCTCAAGGATGTCGCGCTCGAGCAAGGAATGATCCGCAGGTACGCGGCCGTCGACGGCGGCATGAGCGACAACATCAGGACGGCGCTGTACGACGCCGACTACTCGGCCACGCTCGCCTCCCGCCGCTCTCCGGCGGAGCCGGCGCTGACCAGGGTGGTCGGCAAGCACTGTGAGGCCGGCGACATCGTGGTGAAGGATGAGTACCTGCCGTCCGACCTGACTCGCGGTGACCTGATCGCGGTCCCGGGCACGGGAGCCTACTGCCGCAGCATGGCCAGCCAGTACAACCACGTGCCGCGACCGCCCGTCATCGCGGTGGCCGGCGGCTCGGCCAGGGTGATAGTCCGGCGCGAGACGGAGGACGACCTGCTCGCGCTGGACGTCTGCTGATTGGACGTCTGCTGGCCGGACGTTCGCTGGCCGGACGTTCGCTGGCCGGACGTTTGCTGAACAGTGCCGGCTGGCCTGGCCGCTACTGGCGGGCGGGCCAGGTGACCTCGGCCCAGGCGCAGTTGCCGCTGCGCCCGAAGATGTCGGCCAGCGCGGAAACCACGACCAGGCCCCGGCCGCTCTCGCCGTCGAAATCGGCCGGCCCGAGCACCCAGTCCCCCGATCCCTGGTCGGCTATCTCCAGCCGCACCCATCCGGGCCGCACCCACATCCGCACGGTGAACTCCCCGCCAGGCAGCCCGCTCGGCGAGTGACGAATCGCGTTCGTGGCGAACTCGCAGGCGATCAGCACCACGTCATCGGCCCGGGGGCAGTTTCGATGAGCGTCTCCGACGACGTTGCGGACCGCGGAGATCGTCGCGGGAATCCCGGGAAAGCTGATGCAGACGTCCGGCGATCCGATTAACAGCACACCACGGGTACCACCGCCACGGCCCGTATCAGGATATGAGGTTGAGGTCACGAGTCACGATGATGACCGACCGTGCTCGGCCGTGTCACTTTCGTGACAGACCTTCCCCGCTAGATCAGGAGATACGAGCATTCCGGTTTACCGTCAGGCGGCTAGCCCACCAATCCTGCTCCCACGAATCCGCCCCGCTTGGCACCAGGGGGACACGCGAAGACCGCGCTGCCTATATGTGTGAGATAGGTGCTCAGCGCATCTTTACCGGCAATTGTCTCCTGAATAGGGATGAACTGCTTTCTCGGGTCCCGCTGGTAGCACAAGAACAGCAGGCCGACGGCCGGGGTGTCCGTGCTCTCGTCGATACCGTCGACATAGGAGTAACCGCGCCGGAGTATCCGCTCGCCCTTATTGCGGGACGGCGAGGTCATCGCGACGTGCGCGGTCGGCGGCATGTGCGGCAGCAGCTTTCCGCTGACCTTGGCCCGGCCGATGGACTGCTCCTGGCCGTTGAGGCTGGTCTCGTCCCACAGCCCGAGCGCGATCTCGATCCGCCTCGCCACCAGGTAGGAGCCGCCGCGCATCCAGGCAGGCGAGGCCGGAGCGCCGGCCCAGACGAACTTGTCGAGGGCCGAGGACTGCTCGGCCATGATGTTCTCCGTGCCGTCCTGGAAGCCCATGAGGTTCCTCGGCAGCTTCTGATGCGTGCTGTTGCCCGTCCGCCCGAATCCGGCCAGCAGCCAGCGCGCCTTGGAATGCCCGGCGCCCAGCCTGATCAGGTCGTGCACGGCGTGAAACGCGATCTGCGGATCGCCTGCGCACACCTGGATGCAGATATCACCGCCGCTGATCGCGGCCTGCAGGGTGTCACCGCGGAACGACGGCAGGTCGACGAGCGGCGCCGGGCGGTGCTTCGCCAGGCCGAACCTGTCCTTGCCGCCAGCTTCGAAGAGCGTCGCCCCGAAGCCGAACGTGATCGTCAGGTCGGCCGGCCCGAGCCCCGCGGCCTCGCCAGTGTCGACCGGCGGCCTGCTGCCCGTGTTCACCGGCCCGACAGCATGCCCGAGCGTGAGTCGCGCCGCCGCGTCGGACCAGGTGCGCAGCAGCGAGCGCAGGCCTCCGATCGAATCGGCCGTCACGTCAAGAGCGGCGAACTGGAGGTAATTCTGCGCGGGCGTCGCAATCCCCGCCTGATGAGTGCCGTAAAAGGGCACAGCCCCGCGCGCGGCAGGTATCGTGACTGCTGCAGCCGCGTTTCCGGCGTCAGACAGCAGGGATCCTGCACCCACTGCGGAGGCGCTCGCGCCGACCAGGCCGGATTTCAGGAAACCACGTCGTGTTGACACCACTGGCTCAGTATGGCATTGAGGTAAACAGCCACGCGCAAAGTCGCAAATCCCCGTACCGGAAAGGCACGATCATGACGAGGCAATCGGCTCGGCGCCGCCGGGCATTCCTGATCGCGCCGGCCGCGCTGGGGGTCAGCGCCGGCCTGCTCGTGGCGGCGGTCACGCCGGGGCTCGCCAGCGCCGTCGCCGCGGGCACCGCCGTCAGCGGCACCTTGCAGGCCTGGGGCGATGACCTCAGGGGCCAGCTCGGCAACGGGGCAACCGGGCTCGTCGACAAGCCGGTGACCGTGCGACTGCCGGCCGGCGTCACGATCACCGCCGTAGCGGCAGGCGGCCAGGCCACTCTCGCCGTCACCTCGACCGGGCAGATCTACGCCTGGGGCAACAACCAGGACGGCCAGCTGGGTGACGGCACGACGAAGGACAGCCACACGCCCGTTCTGGTGCACCTGCCGAAGGGCACGGTCGCGACCGCCGTTGCGGCCGGCGATGGCGACAGCCTGGCAGTCACGTCCATAGGGCAGGTCTATGCCTGGGGCAACAACGAGTACGGCGAGCTTGGCGACGGCAGCAGGGTCAACCGGCTCCGGCCGGTCAGGGTCGCCCTGCCGCGCGGCACCAAGGCGGTCAGCGTCACCACGAGCTACAACTACAGCATGGCGCTCACCTCGACCGGCAGCGTGCTCGCCTGGGGCTACAACGGCTCAGGCCAGCTCGGCAACGGCTTCCTGACCGCGAGCGAGATCCCGGCCAGGGTCAAGCTGCCAGCCAAGGTCAAGGTCAAGATGCTCGCGTCCGGCGGTTATGACGGCCTGGCCCTGACCGAGTCCGGCCACATCATGGCCTGGGGCGACGACGGCTTCGGCCAGCTCGGCAACGGCAACGCCAGGACCAGCGTGCTCCCTGTCTCGGTCAGGCTGCCCAAGGGCGTCAAGGTCACCGCCGTCGCGGGCGGCAGCCAGCACGGCCTCGCGCTGACCAGCTCAGGCGAGGTACTGGCCTGGGGCCGTAACACCTGGGGCCAGCTCGGCAACGGCAAGACCGGCCGCGCCAGCGTATCCCCGGTGCGGGTCCGCATCCCCAGGGGCGACAAGGTGATCGCGATCAGCGCGGGCGGCGGGTTCAGCCTGGCGGTGACCGCCACGGGGCAGGTGCTCGCCTGGGGACACAACGCCTGGGGTCAGCTCGGGAACGGCAGCAAGAAGGACAGCCACGTGCCCGTGGTGGTCAGGCTCCCGGCCGGCGTGACAGCCGTCGGCCTGGCCAAGGGTCCCACGACGAGGCACAGCGTGAGCATCGTCAGGTAAGGCTCGCCTAGACGCCTGCGGGCAGCCGGGCGGGATTAGTTCCCCTCCCGGTTTCGTCAGTTACGAGTCGCCCCAGAGCGGACCGCGATCGGCCAGCACCTGCCCGACCGCGCGCACGAAGCCGGCGAGCTGGTCCGCCGAGAGTGCCAGGCTCAGGGCCATGTAGCCGCGCGGCGCCAGGTAGTAGCCGTGATCGAGCAGGTCAAGGAAGGCGAGTTCGAGCAGGCGGGGTTCGGCGGCGGCGAGGTCGGCCGGGCTGGTGACCGGCCCGGCCGTGGCGTGGATGGCGATCAGGGTGCCGACGCCGCTGACGCTGAACGGGGCACCGGCCTGGCGGAACGTCGCGGCGAGCTGCTCGCGCAGCCGGTCCCCCATCGCGGTGTGCCGCTCGGCGACCTCGGGCGTGTAGACCTGGGTCAGCCCGGCGTAGCCGCTCGCCATCGACAGCACGTTGTTGTTGAAGGTGCCCGCGTGCGGGAGCGCGCCGGGACGGCCAGGATCGAACAGCTCCATGATGTCGGCGCGCCCGCCGAACGCGCCGAACGACGCGCCGCCGCCGATGTACTTGCCCAGCGTCGTCAGGTCCGGCCTGATCCCGAGCCGTCCCTGCAGGCCGCCCGCGCCGGTGCGGGAGGTCATCACCTCGTCGAAGATCAGCAGCGCGCCGGCGTCGCTGGTCGCCTCGCGCAGCGCGCGCAGGAACGCGGGATCGCCGGGGATGCAGCCGCTCGAGCCCATCATCGGCTCGACCAGGACGCAGGCGACGCGGTCGGCGCTGGCGCCGATGAGAGCGCGCGCGGCGTCGGCGTCGTTGTAGTCGGCCATGAGGAAGTCGTAGGGGGCGTTCACCGGGGAGGGGCCGCCCTTGAAGGTCAGCAGGCCGCCGTGGTAGCCGCCGCGGAACGCGACGATCGTGTCCCTGCCGGTGAAGACCCGGGCCGCCGACAGTGCCATGAGGTTGGCTTCGGTGCCGGAGTTGGTGAACCTGACCCGCTCGATCGAGGCGTACCGGGCGCAGACAGCCTCGGCGAGGTCGACCTCGTGCCTGGTGTGGGCGCCGCGGCTGATGCCCTCGGCCAGCGCGTCCATCATCGCCTTCACGACGACCGGGTGCGAGTGGCCGTAGAGCCCGGCCGAGTACTCGCCGAGCAGGTCCACGTACTCATGCCCGTCGGCGTCCTCCAGGATCGCGTCCCAGGCGCGGGCGATGCGCAGCGGGAAGGGCTCGTGGTAGAGCACGGTGCGGGTGTTGCCGCCAGGCAGGTACTCCCGGGCGCGTTCGTGCAGCTCGCGGGTGCGGGGCCGGGCGGCGGCGTAGCGTTCACGGGCTTGGGCGACCGCGTCGGCCAGGGCGTCGGACCTGGTAACTATCGGGGTGCTGGTATTCGGGCTCACCTTTAGGATCGTATGCCGGGCAGATCGGGTGCGGAGCGAGCACGGCGACTCGCCCGGTTCCTGGGCTCAGAACTTCGCCGCCTCCGGGATCACCAGCTCGCCCATGAGCTCGAGCGGCCTGATGGACGACACGTCGGGGATCCGGCTGTGCACGTGGGTGACGCCGAGCGCGGCCAGCTCGCGCAGCCGCTCCAGGATCGAGTCTGCGTTCTCCCCGTTCGGGCCCGGGTCAAGCGGGGACATCACGGTCTTCTCGATCTCGTCGTAGTCCCGGCCGACGGCTTCGCAGTGCCCGCGCAGGATATCCAGCTTGCGTGACAGGTCGGGGCTGGCGAAGAGGTTGCACGCCTGCGCGTGCTGGGCCACCATGCGCAGCGTCTTCTTCTCGCCGCCGCCGCCGATGAGGATGGGCGGGTGCGGGCGGCGCAGCGACTGCGGCACGTTGAGGGTGCGGGCAAGCTGGTAGTGCTTGCCGTTGTACGGACTCTCGTCGTCGCTCCACATCTGCAGGCAGATCTGCAGGGCTTCCTCGAGCCGCTCGAACCGCTCGGCGGTCGGCGGGAAGAACAGGCCGAGCCCGCGCGACTCCTCCTCGTTCCAGGCCGCGCCGATGCCGAGCCACGCCCGGCCGCCCGAGATCACGTCAAGCGTGGTGACGGACTTGGCGAGCAGGCCGGGCTCCCGGTAGACCACGGCGGTCACCCAGGCGAGCAGCTCGATCCGCGAAGTGCAGGCGGCCAGGTAGCCGAGGGCGGTGTAGGCCTCGAGCATGTCATTCTCCGGCGGGCCGACGACGCCGATCTGCCACACGTGGTCCATCACGCTGAGCTTGGCGAAGCCCGCGTCCTCGGCGCCCACGGCGACGCGCCGCAGGTCCTCGCCGAGTCGCGCCGGCCCGCCCGGCCAGGTGAAGTCGGCGACGTGCACTCCCAGCTTCATCGCGAGGTTCCCTTCATGGTGCTAGTCACTTCAAGGTGCTCATTGCTAATTCGAGTCATTCGCGCGATCGCGCGCTGCCCGGATGACCGGCAGCGCGGCGAAGTACGAGCCGGCGGCGGCGATCCCGCCAACCCCGAGGTCGACCGAGATCCGCCCCTGCCTGGCCCAGTAGACGTCCTTGAGGTCGAGCAGCAGCGCGAACTCATCGATGATCAGCGCCATCCCGGTGCCGTAGCTGACCGCCACGGCCGGATGCGTCCGCTGCCGCTCGCTCCCGCGCACGGCCACCGCGCCCACGCCCGCCAGCAGGCCGATGCCCCACATGTAGTGATGCAGGTGCTCGCCGCCGACGCTGAGGTTCCCGAACGGGCCCTTGCCGGCCCTGATGCTCCAGGTGATGCCGCGCACGGCCCCGAACGTCGCGGTGAAGGCCAGCCAGCTCGCCAGGCTCGACCGCTGGCACGGGTCCAGATCCTCGAGCAGGGCCTGACGCAGTCGCGGAAGAAGATCGCTCATCCCTGGCACGATAGCCCCAGTCCGCCTCAGCCTTGGCCTTGACCTCTTGGCCTTGACCTCGGCCTCTGCCTTGGCCTCAGCCTGCGCCCAGCCAGCCGGTCACCGTCTCGGTGAACTCAGCCGGCTTGAACCTGTGCACGTGGTGGCCGGCCTCGATCGTCACCAGGTCACAGCGCGGAATCCGCGCGGCCACCTCGGCGAGCTCCTGCTGAGGGATGTTGCTGTCCTGACCGCCGCCAATCAGCAAGGTCGGCGCGGTAATCGCGGCCAGCCCGTCCCAGAGCTGCTGATCGCGGGCATTGCCCTCCGCGTACGTCTCGGTCAGCGCCGCCCAGTCGAACGGAAGCTCCACGCCGTCCGGGCGTTCCGGCATGGCCCGCTCCCGGCCGTAAGGCGGCACGACGTCCTCGATGATCAGCCGCGTGAACCGGCTGGGCTGACTCACCGCCAGCATGAACGCGACGATGCCGCCCAGAGAATGGCCGCCCAGCGTCACGGCGCCCAGCCCGAGGCCGTCAAGCAGCCCGGCAATGTCATCTCTCATCAGGATGAACGAATAGCTCCCCGGCCAGTCGCTGTCCCCATGCCCGCGCAGGTCAGGCGCGATCACCAGATAGTTCTTCGCCAGCACGCCCGCGAGGTCGGCCCAGTCGGCTCCGCGCTCGCCAAGAGCGTGCAAGAGGACAACCGGCGGCCCGGCCGGGTCACCGCTGATCTCATAGGCGAGCTTGATGCCGTTGGCCAGAATGCTGCGCCGTTCACTCACTCAGTTGATCACCCATGCCAGTAAGCCTACCTAATGGCGGCCGCCGACCGGCGAGAGGACGAGCGGCCGGCAGGCGGGCGGCGCCGGGCAGGGCGGCTGATCAGCACGGCCAGCCGCCATCCAGCCGCCAGGACCACGGCGGCCAGGCACGCGATGGCCAGGTCGAACAGCCGCCCCGACCGCATCGCCGCGGTGATGCCGAGGCTGTGCGCCTCGGCCGCGGGCCAGCACGCGTAGGACGACCAGTGTACGGCGCGCCAGGCGCGGCGCCCGATCCGGCGGCGCACCACGCTCGTGGCGATCAGCACGACGAGCACGTCCCCGGCGATGGCACCGAGTCCGAGCCAGATATTGCCGAGGCCGAGCGGGTCGATAGCCGCGATCACCGGCACCCGGCTGAATGGCCCGGTCACGGCGAACACGATGTGCAGCGCGAGGAAGCCGAGCGCGGCCAGCGACGCGTACTCGTGCAGCTTCCTGCTCGGGTACCTGGTGAAGCGCGGCACCCGCCGTCGCAGGCTCACCGTGATGCCGCACAGGACCGAGGCAGTCAGCAGCACCAGGCTGACCAGGCCGGCGAGCGAACTCGCGGTTCCCGCAGTCGGCATCGCCATCCCTCAATCGCTGACCGTGCCAGTGCAGACCGTGCCAGTGCTGACCCTGCCAGTATGGGCTCGGCGTGGTGGTGGTTCGATGTCACGAGGCGATGACTTCGCAGATGCGGGCGACGACGCACCAGCCGGCCCGGCCTGATCGTCCGATGTCAGGCCGGGACGGCTCCTGGCTGCGCTACCTGAAGGTCTCCTGGTCGGTGACGGCCGCCGCTCGCGCGCTGCGGGCGATGATCATCGTGCCGGGCCTTTTCGCCTTGTGCTTCTATCTCATCGGCAGCTTGCAGATGACGGTCTACGCGGTGTTCGGCAGCTTCGGCGCGCTGATCTTCTCCTCGTTCGGCGGGAGCAGGCGTGACAGGGCCACGGCGCACCTCGGCCTCGCGGTGGCCGGCAGCGCCACGATCGTCATCGGCACGCTGGTCAGCGGCTCCGCGTGGCTGGCGGCAGTCGTCACGATCCCGGTGGCGTTCGCGATCTTCTTCGCCGCCGTGGCGGGCCCGAATCCGGCCGGGGGCGTGACCGCGACCCTGCTCGCCTACGTGCTGCCCGTGGCCTCGGCCGGCTCGGCCGACGTCATACCCGACCGGCTGGCCGGATGGTGGCTCGCGCAGGTGGTGTGCGCGGTTTCGGCGCTGCTGATCTCTCCGCGCTCGGCTGGCGACGAGTTGGAGGATTCGGCGGCGAACTCGGCCGGCGCTCTCGGCCGCTACCTGACGGCGCTGCTGGCCGGCAGCGCCACGGCGGCGGACCTCGGCGCGGCCCGGGCGGCCAGGACCACGCTGATGGACAAGTTCGCCAGCACGCCGTTCCGCCCGATTGGCCTCGCCGCGATCGACCAGGCACTGGTCGGCGTCATCCACATGCTCGAGTGGTGCACCGAACTGGCCTGCGACGCGAGGCAGGGGCACCTGGACGTCTCGTCGGCCTCGCCGGCGGACCGGACGGTGATCGCCGAAGCGGCGGGCGAACTGTCGGCTATCGCGGCGCTGCTCAGGCGCGAAGACGCCGATCTGGACCTGCGGCGGATGTGGCACGCGCGGGCAGCGAGCGCCAGGCACATGCGCGAGTTGACCGGGCCGGCGGCCAGCGTGCGGGCCGGTGTCGGCTACGCCTTCCACGCCCAGGCGATCGGCCTCGCCGTGTCCTCGGCCGCCGCTGACGCGATAGTCGCATCGGGACAGGCCAGCCCCGCCCAGGCCGCGACATTGCGACGGCACTGGGTGGACGGGCTCGCGCGACTGCGTGACGATCAGCCGCCGTGGCGCAGGCTCCTCACCCGCGTCTCCGGCCCCGTGGCCGCCGACGCCAGCAGGAGGTCGGTCTGGTTCCGCAACAGCGCCCGCGGCGCCATCGCCCTGGCCGGGGCGGTCGCGGTAGCGAAGCTGACCAACGTGCAGCACGGCTTCTGGGTGGTGCTCGGCACGCTCTCCGTGCTGCGCACCAGCGCATCGGCGACGGGCGCGACGGTCGTGCGGGCGCTGGCGGGCACGCTCGCCGGCTTCGCCGTCGGCGGCCTCCTTGTCGCGGGCATCGGCGCCGGCGAGGCCGCGCTGTGGACCGCGTTCCCGATCGCCGTGCTCATCGCCGCCTACACGCCGGGGACAGCGCCGTTCGCCGCGGGCCAGGCGGCTTTCACCGTCGCGGTCGTCGTGCTGTTCAACCTGCTCGACCCGGCGGGCTGGCGGATCGGGCTGGTCAGAGTGGAGGACGTGGCGCTCGGCTGCGCGGTCAGCGCGGCTGTCGGCATCTTGTTCTGGCCACGGGGCGCGGCCTCGGTCGTGGGCGACAACCTGGCCGTCGCGCTCCGCAGCGGCTCCGACTACCTCACCGAATCTGTCCGCTGGGCACTCGACCTGGGCAAACGTCACGCATCCCACGCGATCACCGCAGTAGCGGCCGGCACCAGGCTGGACGACGCGATGCGTGGATTCCTCGGCGAGCAAGGATCGAAGCGAATCGCCAAGACCGACCTGTGGACGCTGGTCATGGCCGCGCAGCGCATCAGGCTCACCGCCCACTCGCTAAGCAGCCTCCCAACCCGCGACCCCCGCCAGCCCCCAGGTTCAAGCCAGCCGAGCGGCTCAGACCAGCCCAGCGAACCCCGCCAGCCCAGCGAACCCCGTCAGCCCAGAAGGTCTCGCCAGCCCAGCACGACCCTCACACCCCAGTACGCCGATCTCGCGCTCTTCTACGACCGCATCGCCACCCAGGTGGGCCCGCCAGCGCGCAACTCAGCCGGCCTTGCCCCGATCCCAGCACCAGCGCGAACGCCAGCCCTAGCCGACGCCGACCCCGAGGCCATCGCCGACCCCGAGGCCATCTGGGTGGGCCTGCACCTAGAACAGCTTGACGCCCACGCCGCCGGCCTGCCCGGCCCAGCCGAAAAACTGGCCAAGCTACGCCGCACCCCTTGGTGGCGCGCCCCCTAACGCACGCCCCGGCCCGACAGCCGGGCCCGGCAGCCCGGGTTGCTGGTCACGGCCACCTCTAACAGCATCGTGGCCCTCCCTGTTGCTGTTGATCACGGGTTTTAACAGCATCGTGGCCCTCCCTGATGTTGTCCTGACAGCAACGGGGAGGGCCACGCTGCTCACCCTGCCCCGGTGGCCGCCTTGGCGGGCTCACCCCTGAGAACCTGCCCGGTTTCAGCCGGGATGCGCGTTCCGCTTCGTGTCCTGGCCCGGGCGTGATCACGGACCATCGTCGCGGGACGGAGGGCTTCAGCGCTATGGGTACTCCTCCCCGCTCCCCCACGCATCCAGGGCAAGCCGCGCCGGCCGGGCCGATCCGCGCCGCACGCAGTAGCCTCGGGTACGTCCGCGCAAGCCGGCAGAGAGCAGGATCGTCATGTCGCTTTTCCAGCGAGCTCACGATGTGATCGCGGCCAAGGCCAACAAGGCGCTCGACGCGGCCGAGAAGCCCGACGAATTGCTCGACCTGTCCTATGAGCAGATGCTCGACCAGGTCACCCAGGTACGCCGGGCCCTGGTCGAGATAGCGGCCTCGAGAAAGCGGATCGAGTTGCAGGAGCAGCAGCTCGCCCACTCGGCTGATCACCTGCAGGACCAGGCCAAGGCGGCGCTCGCCCAGGGCAACGAGGCGCTGGCCAGGGAGGCGCTATCGCGCAAGGCCACGGCGCAGGCCCAGGTCGACGGCATGGAGGAGCAGCACGAGCAGCTCACCGAGCAGGAAGAGAAGCTCAGCCAGACGCTCAGCACCCTCCAGCACAAGGTCAACGACTTCCGCACCCGCAAGGAGGTGCTCAAGGCGCAGTACACCGCCGCCCAGGCTCAGACGTCCATCGACGAGAACGTCGCCGGCATCTCGGACACCATCGGCGACACCGGTGCCGCCCTCCAGCGGGCCCAGGACAAGATCGCGAACATGCAGGCCAGGGCCGGAGCCATGGACGAGCTTCTCCAGTCCGGGGTACTCGAAGACGTCGGCGGCGACACCGACGACATCCAACGCGAACTCGACGAAGCCGGACAGAACGCACAGGTCGACAACGAACTCGCCGCCCTCAAGGCGCAACTCGGACCGGGCACCCCGAAGCCGGAGATCACCTCAGGCACATGAACCCCTGAGGCGCACGAGCCCTCAGGCGCACGAGCCCTCAGGCGAGTGCCCGCAGCAGGCACTCGCCCACGGCCTGCGCGAGCAGGACAGGCACAGCGTTTCCGATCTGCCGGTAGCAACTCGACCGGCGCCCGGCGAAATGCATCTCCGCCGGGAACGTCTGCAGGAGGGCAGCCTCCTGGACGGTGATTCGCCGGGCGCCGGGCACCTGGCCGGCCCGGGGCTCGCCGCCCGCCGCGAGGTGGGCATGGTAAGCGGGCACTACGCCGAGGGTATCGATCCAGGGCGTCTTGTTGCCGCCCATGCTTGCCAGGAGAGTAGGTGCCGGCTTGGACAGATCGATCGGCCGCCCGCCCCCGTTGAAGATGAGGCCGTCGTAAGGACTCGGCCTCAGATCTGGACAGCGCGCGTAGGTAACTACCGACGGATTCGGCTCTCCGATCGGCTCCGCTCCGATGACCTCGCCAGCTGTCCGCCACGGCCGTGACCGATCAGGCCCGAACGCAGGCTCGGGAAACTGAAACTCAGCTCCCCGCACTCCGACGATGACCAGGCGCCGGCGCTTCTGCGGCACCCCGTAATCGGCTGCGTTCACAACCATCGCGGCGAGGCCGGCGAGGCCGTAGCCGAGCTCGGCCGAGCCCCTGAGCTCTGCGAGCAACGAGCAAAGCCGATCCCGCCCGGCGCCGGCCGCGAGGCCGGCCACGTTCTCGGCGACGAACGCCTGCGGCTGGACCTCGCTGAGCACCCTGATGAATGCCGGCCAGCCGTCACGCGGATCAGCCGCGCCGAGTTGCTTGCCGCCAGTGCTCCACGGCTGGCAAGGCGGTCCGCCTACGACGACATCGACGGAGTCGCGCCAGCCGCGGAACGACGTGGCGCTCACATCCACCTGCAGAACATCCGCCGACGGGTGCGCCTTCGCAAACGTCTCGCATGCGTCAGCGTCCCATTCTGCCCCGGCCGCGATTTCAAATCCGGCTTGCTCCAGGCCGACCGAGAGTCCGCCAGCACCAGCGAAGACATCGAGAACGCGCACAGTCCGCACCCTAAAGTGTCCGGGCGGCGGGCTCAGGGAGCACAGCCGGCGCGGGCTGAATTATCCTCAGGTTGCCCAGGGCGGGTATCAGGGAGGTCAGCATGCTCAGCAGGCGGCTCTTCCCGCTGCTCGCGGCGGCCGGCCTGATCCTGATCGGGATCACGTCCACGCTGTGGTGGGCGCCGGTCAGCGGCGGGCGGCTGGTCTGGTCGGTGCCTCACGATCTGTGGGGCACCATGCTGGCCGCGAGCCGCCTGCTGCACGGCGACCTCGGCGGCCTTTACACCAAGCCGACCGGGCTGATCACGCTGCCGGGAGGTGCGCTGATCCTGGTCCCGCTCGTGGCGGTCATCGATGCGGCCGGGCTCTCGCTGCGACTGCCTGGCCCGCATTTTCCGCAGCCAGGCGCGTGGCTGCTGGCCGGCCCGTACGAGACCGCGCTGTCGGCCGTCGCGCTGTTCGCGGCCGATGCGATCGCCGAGCACCTAGGCGTCGGCAAGCGCCAGCGGGCAGCGCTGGCCGCGGCCGGGGCCGTCGCGCTCTGGAATGTGTCGGTCCGCTGGGGTCACCCCGAGGACGCTGTGGCGGTCGGCTTGCTGCTCTACGCGGTGCTCGCGCTGGCGCGCGGCCGCACCGGCCGGTCCGGCTGGCTCGTCGGCGCCGCCCTGGCCATCCAGCCACTTGTGGTGCTGGCAGTTCCCGTGCTGGTCTGCGTTCTCCAACCAAGGCGAGTAGCTGGTTTCCTGGCGAGGTCGGCCGCGCCGGGAGCCGTCCTGCTGGGGATCGCGGCGGCTGCGAACTGGACCGCCACCTTCACCGCCATCACCCGCCAGCCGAACTGGCCGTCCGTCGACCACCCCACGCCCTGGCTGGCCCTGGCCACTCCCCTGCGCAGCGGCGCCGTCGCGGCCGGCCCGGTGCGGCTGCTGGCGGTCCTGGTGGCGTGCGGGTGCGGGTGCATCGCGTGGCGGCAGTTCAGGGACGTGCGCGGCCAGCCGTGGAGCCAGGAGACGCTGCTGCGCATCCTCTGGCTCGTCGCCGTGACGCTGGCGCTGCGATCGGTGTTCGAGCCGGTCATGGTGGCCTTCTACCTGTGGCCGGTGCTGGCGGTGGCGCTCATCACGGCCGCCGTCCGCTGGTCGCGGCTGATCGCGGTCGCCGCGATCGGGGCCGTGCTCACCTACGGGTCCCAGATGCCGTGGCACAGCCCGTGGGCCTGGTGGCTGCCCGTCATGGCCGGCCTCGGCGCCGTGCTGCTGCTCGCCCGCATGCCGGGACGCGCCGAGATCAGGGCGCCGGCGTTACCGCGGCTAGACGTCGGCTCCCCTGTGATCCCGTGATCACGGCGAGTTGAGTCTGCGATCCGTAGACCCGCCAGGTCGCGGTGAGCTTCAGCGGCTTGGCGCCAGTCGCGGTCACGGTCAGGTGCGCGGTCACGAAGTTCGTGCGCTGGTTCCACGTGGCCGTGCCGCTGATCGTCGCGTCGGCGACCCAGCGGGCGCTGGTCAGCCTGATCGTCAGGAGGTTGCCGCCGCTGAACGTGATCTTGCCGCCACGCAGGCCGAGGTCGGTGACGCCGTCGAGCAGCGGCCACCGGCTGATCTCGTCGCCGACGCTGGCCAGCGCGGTCGACGCCTCGGCCAGTGCCTCCCGGCTCGCCGCATTGCCCTTGGCAGGCGTGGCCGGTGCCGCCTGGGCCAGGCGCAGCGGGTAGGCGCCGACCATATGGACGGGCGCGACGCGGCCCGCGCAGGCAGCGTTCTGCCGGGCCAGTCCGCCAGGATCAACCACAAATCGCTGAAAAATTGACGCCGGGCAACTGTCGTTCCCATCCTGCAACGTCACGTGGGTGAGGTTGGCGACCCGCACCACGCGAGCCGACTTGCCCACCTGGCTCGCGACGAGGGTGGCCCCGTCCAGCCACGGCGTGAGCGAGTCGAAGGTGCCCGACAAGATCAGCACGTGCACCCTGGACGGCACGAGCGGAGGCTTGCGCGTGATCGGCGGCAGGTGGTGCGCTGGCGCCGGCCAGCCCAGGCAGCCGCTGTAGTCCTCGGTGTACTGGTCGAGGTCAATCCACTGGTTCACCGTGAACGGCGCGAACGTCTGCGCCGGCTCCGCCGCACCGACCTGGCGAACTGCTGCGCCCGGACCTTCGGCGCGGCCGACCGGCTGAAAAGCTGCACGTAGTCGGTGCAGGCCACCGCGAAATACAGCCCGTCGCTGAACTCGGGCAGCCCGAAGTTGGTGTTGTCGAACCCCAGCGACAGCGCCGCCAGCCGCAGCAGCGGCGCCTGGTCATGGTGCTGCAGCAGCGCCCGGGCGGCGGCGTCGAGGTCCCGGTAGACGACGGAGTCAAAGCCCGCGTTATTGATGAGGTTGACCAGCGTGTTCACGGTCACGGTCAGCCTGGTCACGGTGCCCTCAGGCGAGACCGTCGGGCCGGTGACCGGCTTGCGGGCCAGGCGCGCGGCGAGCTTGCCGATCCGGGTCCAGGCGCCGTTGCCGCCAGCCGCCGACTCGCAGGCCCTGGAACGCTCGCACGCCTGGATGAACGCCTGCCGCGCGGTGACCACGGTCGTGGTGTACCACGGGTCGAGACCGAGTACCTGGTAGGTCGAGTCAAGCGTCACCGAGCGGAGCTGGGAGGCGTACCGCGACGCGAACACCTGGGCGAACCAGCTCCCGTACGAGTCGCCGTACAGATCAACCCGGCCCAGGAGCATCGCCGCCAGGATGCCGGACACGTCGCGGGCCGAGTTGGCGGTGTTGAACAGGTCCGAGGCGTGCACGAATCCGCCGCCGGAGTACCGCCAGGTGTGGTTGAGCTTGCTTCCGCAGCCGGCGACCAGCTTGTCGAACGCCGGGCCGAACTGCTGCTGTACGGGGCCGTAGTGCTCGAGCCCGGTGCAGTTCAGCGGCGTCGAGTCGCCGGTTCCCCGCAGGTTGATCAGCAGCAGGTTGCGGGTCTGCCGCAGCGAGCCGAGCATCGCCACGTACTCGGGCTCGGTGCCGGTCGTGGCGAACCCGGGCCCGCCCTCGACCGCGAGCACGGTGCCCTTGGCGTGATGGCGCTGGATCGCGGGCAGCCAGACGAATCCGATGTGAATGTCCGGGCTGGCCTTCCTGGAGTAGTCCAGCGGCACCTGGCGCCCGCCGCAGTACGTCAGCGGCCCCTGCGCGCACCTGGTCAAGGTGAGCTTCCCGAGCCGGATCGTCTTAGGCGCCCCCGCACCGGCACGCGGACCCGCCGCACTGGCGGGCGCCGCACTGCCGGGCGCGGCGCTGGCGGGTGCCGCAACGCCAAGGACTAGCACCGCAGCGAGCGAGAGTGTCAGGAAACGACTCTGGATCCGCACAACTGGAGATCCTAGGAGAGCGTACTGACACCCACCAGACCCCACGCTTGCCGTTTCCTGGCCCATTCCGCGGCATTCGCGTAATCCGGCCGTAAAGACTCAGGCAGAGGTCGCCCCCTGTTGAGCCTGCCGGGTGACTCGTGACGAAGAGTTCTCAGCGCTTGAAAAATCTCCCGCGAACGAGAAGCCTCCCAAACGACGCCGGAAGAGACTCCCCGATCCTGATCACAGGCCGCGCGGCAGCCTCCGGGACCCGTGCTGGTTTCCGTGATCATGTTCGTGGGCGTGATCACGGAAGGTCGCCCAGGTCAGGGCAGGTGCGATGTTCCGTGATCATGCCCGGGACCTTGATCACGGAAGATTTTGCTGCTGTGCTGGTGACTGTCGCGAACTCATGATCAGGCAGGTTGCCTCCCGGGCACCCGCTCCGTTCCGACCTGGCCCGCCAAGGCCCGGTCCCGCAAGGTGATACGGTGCGGATCTTGCAGAGCGGGCCGGGCTCGGTCCCGGCGGTACGGGATCGCCTCGCCGGTGCTCGCGGTGAGTCCCGTTCTGCGGCATGATCGCGGAGAGTTCCCGCGCCGGAGCATGATCGCGGAGCGTTCTCCGTCGTTTGCGGCATGATCGCGGAGCGTTCTCCGTCGTTACCGCGGAGACTTCTCGCAGCACGGAGTGTTGACCGTGGCGTTTTCAGGGGGTCGTCGCAACGCGTTCGGCTTCTTGTGTGAGGAGTTTAGCGAGTTGTTCGCGGGGGGTGTGGTAGCCGTAGCGTTTGCGGGGGCGGTCGTTGAGTTCGTCGGCGATGTGCTGGAGGCCGGCGGCTGTGGTGGTGCTGAGGTCGGTGCCTTTGGGGAGGTATTCGCGGAGCAGTCCGTTGATGTTCTCGTTGCTGCCGCGCTGCCAGGGGGCGTGGGGGTCGGCGAAGTAGACGCTGATGCTGGTGGTGTCGGTGATGTGCTGGTGGCGGGCGAGTTCCTTGCCGCGGTCCCAGGTGAGGGTCTTCGCGAACCAGGCGGGCAGTTCGGTCATGCGGCCGATGATGGCGCCGGCGACGGATCCGGCGTCGTGGCCGTGCGGGAGGTGGAGCAGGGTGAGGTAGCCGGTGGTGCGCTCGACGATGGTGCCGACGGCGGAGTTGGATGCTTTGGAGCCCATGATCAGGTCGCCTTCGTGGTGGCCGGGCACGAGCCGTCCCTCGACTTCGGCGGGGCGCTCGCCGATGGGGACGGCGCCGATGATGCGGCCGCGTGTTTCGCTGCGGCCGCGGGGGCGGCGCAGCTGGCGGCCGCTGCGCAGGCAGGCTTTCAGCTCCCGCCGCAGCTCTCCGCGCGGGTAGACGTAGATCGACTGGTAGATGGTCTCGTGGCTGACCTGCATGTCCTCATCGCCGGGGTGGTCAATTTTCAGCCTCCCGCTGATCTGTTCGGGGGAGAACCGCCGGTCCAGGAGCTGCTGTACCCGCTGGCGGAGCTCCGGGTGCCGGGACAGCCTTGACGGCCTGGGCCGCCGCTGCCGTTCCCATGCCAGGTTGCCCGCCCGCACCGGCAGGTAATGCCCGGTCTTCGGGTCGGCGTTGCGCTTGAGCTCCCGGCACACCGTGGAGGCGTTCACGCCGGTCCGCGCGCCGATCGCCCGCAGCGACAAGCCGGTCTCGCGCAGCCGCGCGATCTCGTGCCGCTGCCCGTCGTCCAGGTACCGGTCGCTGTAAGTCGTTCCAGGGGGTCTGCACACTCCGCCGATCTTGTGGTACAGGCCGTACGCGAACGTCTTCGACACGCCGGCCAGCGGCCCGGCGCGGTTCGGATTCAGCCCCGCGGCGAGGTGCTCCAGCAGCACCCGCACCCGTTCCGGATCAACGCCGCGGCGGCCCGGCCGGGCCGCCCGCCGGGCCGCCGCCTCCCGCTTGACCGCCAGCCGGGACACCCCGCTCACCCGCCGGTCCAGCTCGTAAGCAAACGACTTCGACACCCCCGCCAAAGCCGCTGCCCGCATCGGATTCACACCCGAAGCCAGCAACTCCAGCGTCCTGGCCACCACCTGAGGATCCACACTGCGCCCCATCGCCCGCTCCCACCCAAATCAGAGCGTTGCGACAATCCCCTAAGCGAGCCCGTCCTATGTGCGGACAACGCTCCGCGCAACGACAACTCTCCGCGCCAGAGCCGGAAAGACTCCGCGAAGCAGGAAGTCTCCGGGAACCCACGACAAGTCTCCGTGCCAGAGCCGGGAAGACTCCGCGAAGCGGGAAAGTCTCCGGAAACCCACGACAAGTTTCGCCGCTGAGCCGCCGGAACTCGACTTTCCAAGATCCCGAGCCACCAGAGAGCCTATGTTGCGCGTGCGAGTCTCCGTGATCAAGAAGCGCAGCTTGATCACGGAGACTCACACGCGCTATGACCTGGGCAATCTTCCGTGATCAAGCCCTCGATCATGATCACGGAACTTCGCAGCGCTGGCGGCGCCGGCGGACCTGATGTAAACCGGGCGGTCAGCCGCAGCGTCTAGTGAGCGGATTGAGGAACGGCGAGGTGGCCCGATGAATGCTCCGCGACTACGCCCCACCCGCACACGCATGCGCCGGGTCAGGCCGGTGGCCATCGGGGTCGCGGCCTTGCTGGCGGCTGGCACCGCAACCGCCGGCGCGGTCGCGGCCGTCCGCACGGCAGGCGCCGGGCCAGGCCTGACCCGGCCTGGCTCGACCCAGGCCCGGCTTCAGGCACAGCGGCACGCCTGGCCAGCCGGCCCCGGTTCATCGGCGTTTTGCAGGCGGTATCCGCGGTCTCGCGAAAAGACGCCTGGGCGGTGGGCGGGGCTCAGATCGCGCGCTGGAACGGCAAGGCGTGGAGCCCGATGAGCACGCCAGGCTCGGGTGAATCCCGCGTCCTGCTCAACGGCGTGGCCGCGATCTCTGCCCGCGACGCCTGGGCAGTGGGGGGCACTCCCTCCGGAAACGCGGTCATCATGCACTGGAACGGTAGCCGATGGAACCGGGCGGCCAGCCCCATCCGCCGTGCGGTGCTGACGGCGGTCGCCGCCGTCTCCAGCCGCGACGCCTGGGCGGTAGGGAGCTCAAGGCCGGACGCCGGCAAGATCGTCATCCTGCACTGGAACGGCTGGAACTGGAGGCGCACGCCGAGCCCGGACCCCAGCAGCGGCGAGACCCTGAGCGGCGTGGCCGCCACCTCGGCTACTAGCGCGTGGGCGGTGGGCAGCGACAAGGCCGGGCCGTTCATCGAGCACTGGAACGGCCACCGGTGGGCCGTCCAGCCGAGCCCACCCGTCCCGCACGGCGAACTCAACTCGGTGGCGGCCTCGTCCGCCAAGCTGGCCTGGGCGGTCGGAATGCTCGGTCAAGGCACCCTGACCGAGCGCTGGAACGGCCGCACGTGGACCGTGGTCAAGAGCCCGTCCCCGCCAGCGAGCTTCCTGGCCAGCGTCACCGTCAGCTCGGCCACGAGCGCCTGGGCCGTCGGCGACACCGGCGGCAGCTTCATGATCCTGCACTGGAACGGCTCGGCCTGGAACCGGGCCAAAGGCCTGTCAGTGCCATTCCCCAGCCACGGTCACGGCCTCAACGGCGTCGTCGCCACCTCGGCTGACAACGCCTGGGCCGTCGGCTACTGGGGCGGCGGCTGCTGCGCCCTGATCGCCCGCTGGAACGGCCGATCCTGGAAGCGCTCGATCTAATGAAAGATCAGGTGCATGAACCAAGATTCCCGCACAATGCCGCGCCCGCGCCCGCGCTCACGCAAGGCCCGGCGGCTCCTGGCCTGCGTGACGCTCGCCGCAGCGCTGGCGGCAAGCACGATCACCGGCGTCCCCGGAGCTAACGCCGCCCGTCCCGCTAACGCCGCCCGCCCCCCCACGGCGGGCGCTGGAACACCACGACCGCCCCGGCGGGCGCGGAGTTGTTCGGCATCGCCGCCACCTCTTCGCGAAACGCGTGGGCGGTCGGCGAGACGTTCATCGGCAAGACACGCATCCTGCACTGGAACGGCAAGCGCTGGAGCAGCCAGCACCTTCCGCTGACCGACGCCGCGCTGTACTCCGTAGCCGCGACGTCCCCGACCAACGCCTGGGCGGTCGGCTTCACGGCCCATCCAGGAGAATTCACCCAGACCAAGGTCGCGGTCCTGCACTGGAACGGCAGGACCTGGGCGCGGGTGCGAGCGCCTGAACCGGGTCCCTCGAACGGCCTGAGCAGCGTCACGGTCACGCCGAGCGGCCAGGCCTGGGCCGTGGGCAACTCGAATTTCACGAAGGCCATCGTCGAACACTGGAACGGCAGGAAGTGGACCCTCGGCCCTGCCCCGAAGGTAGACGGCGACGACCTGAACGCGATAGCCGCGCTCTCTGACAAGGCCATCTGGGCGGTGGGCACAGGCGGCGCGGGGCGCGCGCTGATCGAGCGGTGGAACGGCCGCACCTGGACGGAGATGCCGAACCCCGCCCCCGATTCGAGCTCGCTGACCGCCGTCACCGCTATCTCACCCAAGAACGTATGGGCAGTCGGCGAGAGCAACGGCGGCTTCCTGATCATGGCCTGGAACGGCAAGTCCTGGAAGGTCCTGCCCAACCCGCCGGTCCCGCCCACCCAGCCAAGCACCCTCGACGGCGTCGCCGCCATTCCGGCAGGGACCGCCTGGGCCGTAGGCTTCCGCGGCCAGGAGTGCTGCCCCGCCATCTTGATCATCCGCTGGAACGGCAAATCCTGGAAGCGCTCGATCTAGCTCCAGCCCCCTGGCGCGGTGCGGCTGGTGACGGCCGGCTCACTCGCGCTGAGCGAACGGCCAGCGCAAGCCGATGCCGACATGCGAGATGATCCCGGCGCCGATGAAGCTGAGCGCCGCCGTGGTGATCCATTCGTCCGGGGTTGCCCTGGGCGGCCCATCGGTGAGGCCCGACCAGGGCGTGGTGAGCCGGGTCCCGGGCCAGTCGTTCCGCCAGAAGGCGATCATGGCGACGGCAGGCAACGTGAACGTCGCCAGCGGCCCGAGCACCAGCAGCGACGACAGCCCGCTCCCCAGCCCGAACGCCAGCGCGAAGCACACGACGGCGCCAAGCCGCGCGCCGCCAAGCCCGACCCACGGCTGCCTGGCCGCGGCCGGAGCTGGGGGATCCTGGGTGTCGTCCGCCCGGGCCAGCACCGCGACCGCCCTTACGAACGTTGGCGCGGC
This sequence comes from uncultured Actinomycetota bacterium, assembly GCA_963720575.1. Classification (GTDB taxonomy): domain Bacteria; phylum Actinomycetota; class Actinomycetes; order Streptosporangiales; family Streptosporangiaceae; genus Chersky-822. The sequence continues at coordinate 4,215,179 of CAVRGA010000001.1, read as the reverse complement.
ACCGATGGCGGTGTCAGAAACGGGAGCAGGTGCTCGGGCGTGATCGGCAGCGAGCGCGGGCGAACTCCCGTGGCGTGATAGACGGCGTTGGCGATGGCGGCCGCCGCGCCGACCTGGCCGATCTCGCCGACGCCCTTGACGCCGAGCGGGTTCACCACCTCGTCGTCAACCTCGACCAGCTCGACGTCCACGTCGGGCGCGTCGGCGTTGACCGGCACGAGGTAGTCGCCCAGGCTGACGTTCGCCCAGCGGCCGAGGTTCGGGTCCATGCGGGTGCCTTCGAGCAGCGCCTGGCCGAGCCCCCACAACATGCCGCCCATGAGCTGGCTGCTGGCCGTCACCGGGTTGAGCACGCGGCCAGGGGCGAACGCGCCGACCAGGTGCCTGACCCGGATCAGCCCGAGCTCGGCGTCTACGGCCACCTTCGCGAACTGGGCTCCGAACGTCAGCAGCCCGTGCGGCGTGTCCAGCGGAGGCGGGTCCCAGCTTCCGGTCGCCTCGGCGTCATTCATGAAGTGCCGCCGCATCAGGTCCGAGTACGTCTCGCCGGGACCGCCAGCGAGCGTCATGCGCCCGCCGCTGACCGTGACCGACGCCGGGTCGGCGCCATGCAGCGGCGAGTCGCTGTCGGCCACCGCCACGCCGATGAGCTGGTCGCGGAGCGCGGTCGTCGCGTCGTGCACGGCGGCGCTCACCATGCCGGCGCCATTCGAGCCGACCGGCGACCCGGCCGTCGGCAGGTCGGTGTCGCCGTACTCGAACCGCACGTTGCCCAGGTCAACACCCAGCCCGTCGGCCGCGACCTGCGTCATCACCGTGGACATGCCCGTGCCGAACTCCTGGGTCGCGGTCTGCACGATCACCGTGCCGTCCGCGTACAGGCGCGCCCGCGCCCGCTGCGTGTGCATGAAGAGGGCGACCGGGTACCCCGCCGTGGCCATGCCGGTGCCGATCAGCCAGTCAGCGTCACGCTCCGATCGCGGCTCCGGGTCGCGGCCGGCCCAGCCGAACGTGCGCGCACCGCGCTCGTAGCATTCCCGCAGGCCGTGACTCGACCACGGATGCCCGGTGTTCGGATCGGCGTCGGCGACATTGCGCAGCCGAAGCTCGATCGGGTCGATGCCCAGGTCGCTGGCGAGCTGGTCCATCGCGCATTCGAGCGTGAACACGCCGATCCCCTCGCCTGGCCCCCTGGTGAAGGTCGGCGTCATCGTGTTGCCGCGCACCAGCCGGTGCACGCCCTCATAGTGCGGGCAGTCGTAGAGCTGGGACGCGGCACCGAAGGCCGGCTCGGCCCAGTCGTCGAACGGCGAGGTCAGCGACACCTTGTGATGCCGGATCGCGGTGAGCTTGCCCTGGGCGGTCGCGCCGAGCTCGATGTGCTGTGCCTGCTCTTCACGGTGCCCGCACGAGGTAAACATCTGCCCGCGCGACAGCACCAGCCGCACCGGCCTGCGCACATGCCGGGCCGCCAGCGCGGCCAGCGTCACATGCGGCCAGACCATCGCCTTGCAGCCGAAGGCGCCGCCGACGTACTGGGTGAGCACCCGGATCTTCGACGGCGACATGCCGAGCAGCGCGGCGACGGTGAGCTGCACGGCCTTGATGCCCTGGCAGGAGTCATACAGCGTGAGCTGGTCGCCGTCCCAGGCGGCTGTGGTGCTGGACACCTCGATCGGGTTGTGGTGGTTCGCCGCATACGTGAAGGACGCCTCGACCAGATGATCGGCCTGCGCCAGTCCCTGGGCGACGTCACCGCGCTTGATCCGGCCCGGCATCAGGCCGCCGAAGATGCGGTCCGGCTCGTACGGGTCACCCTGGGCGATCGTGGTGACCGAGGCCGACTCGGCGTAGCCGATCCTGACCAGGCTCGCCGCGTGCTGCGCCCGCTCCAGGCTGTCGGCGATCACGATCGCGACCGGCTGGCCCGCGTAATGGACCGTCTCGTCCTGCATGGGAAAGAAGGTCTCCCCCGGTGCCGGCCCGCCTAGAAGGGACGGCAGCAACGGCACAGGATTAAGTTCCGGCATAGTGCGGTGGGTCATGACCGCCAGCACGCCGTCTGCCCGCTCGGCCCGGGCCGTCTCGATGGAGATGATCTTGCCGTCCGGTACCGCGGCGCCTACTAGCTCGGCGTAGGCCAGGCCGGGCAGGCCGATCTCGGCCGAGTAGCGCGCGGAGCCGGTCACCTTGGCGTGCCCGTCGACGCGCCTGCACGCCTGGCCGATCGCTGCGGCTGGCGCGGTCATCGCTCTCCCTCCGTCAGCGTGGTCAGCGCCCGGGTCATCGCGCGCTCCGCGAGCGGGATCTTGAACGCGTTGGCTGGTCGCGGCGTGGCCTGCGCCAGTTCGTCACCGGCCGCGCGGGCGAAGCTGTCGCTGGTGGCTGGCTGGCCGAGCAGGCTGCGTTCGGCTCGCCGGGCGCGCCACGGCTTGGTGCCGACCCCGCCGAGGGCGAGCCTGACACCGACGATGACGCCGTTATCGGTGCTGATCGCGGCCGCGACCGAGACCAGGGCGAACTCGTAGGACTCCCGGTCGCGGAACTTCAGGTAGACCGACCGGCGGGCGATCGCGGTGGCAGGTATCTCCACGGCCACGATGAGCTCGCCGTGCTCGAGCGGATGCTCCCTGTCCGGGGTATCGCCGGGCAGAAGATAGAAGTCGTCGATCCCGATCGCGCGGTCTCCGAGCGGGCCCGCCGTCAGGACTGTCGCGTCGAGCGCGACCAGGGCCACCGCGAGGTCGGACGGGTGAGTGGCGATGCAGCTTTCGCTGGTGCCGAGGATCGCATGGCCTCGGTTGACGCCACTGCGGGCCGCGCAGCCGCTGCCCGGGTCGCGCTTGTTGCACGGGGAGCCCGGGTCCCTGAAATAGCCGCAGCGCACTCGCTGGCAGAGGTTGCCGCCGATGGAGGCCATGTTCCGGAGCTGGGCCGAGGCGCCTAGCAGCAGTGATTGCGAGATGACGGGGAACTTCCTGACCACGCCCGGCGCCTGCGCCACGTCGCTCATCCGGGCGAGCGCGCCGATCAGCAGGCCTCCTCCGGCGAGTTCCGTGACGTCGGTCAGCGGCAGCGCGTTGATGTCGACCAGCAGGTCGGGCTCGGTGACGCCTTGCCTGATCAGGTCAACCTCGGTGGTGCCGCCAGCCAGGAACGCGCTGCTGGCGTCTGCGCGGACGGCCGCGATGGCGTCGTCTACGCTAGCGGCCCTGGCGTAGGCGAGTGGCCGCATGCTCAGCCACCCCCGGCAGGCTGGCTCGTGTTCCGGCCGACCTCGCCGGACTCGCTGGCCTCGCCGGACTCGCTGGCCTCGCCGGACTCGCCGGACTCGCCGGACTCGCCGGACTCATCCCTGACCTGCCTGATTGCGGCACGGATGTGCGGATAGGCCGCGCAGCGGCAGATATTTCCGCTCATCCACTCGGCTATCTCGGCGTCGCTGCCCGTGTGCCCTTCGCTGATCAGCGCCGCGGCCGACATGATCTGCCCGGGCGTGCAGTAGCCGCACTGGAACGCGTCGCGGGCGATGAACGCCTCCTGCATCGGGTGCAACGCGCCATCGCGGTCGAGACCCTCGATCGTGGTGATCTCGCGGCCCTCGCAGGTGATCGCCAGCGTGAGGCAGGCCAGCACCCGCCGGCCGTCCACCCAGACCGTGCACGCTCCGCAGGTACCCTGGTCACAGCCCTTCTTGGAGCCGGTCAGCCCTAGATGCTCGCGCAGCCCGTCGAGCAGGCTGACCCTGGGCTCAAGGTCGACTTCGTGCAGGTGGCCGTTGACCGACAGCTCGACGGTTCCGGCTCCCGGCCCGCGTTGCACGGGCCGCGAGACGACATAGGTATGCACGGCCATCTGCCCCCTCAGATCGGACGCGTGCCACCACCAGTTCCCCAACCTACGTGGACTCCCCTCTGCCGCCCGCCCCACCCCCCGCGGCCGACCCCCGTCAATCTCACAACGACGGGCCTCACCGACCCGAGACGAGGCCCATCAAGGTCACATCGTCCGCGCTATAGCACCGTCAGGCTCACAACGACGGGCCTCACCGAAGCCAGCCGGCTCGCACGCCATACTTTCTGTGTCCCACCTCAACGGCCTCGTCCCCGTCTGGAGCGCGGGCAGCTTGGAGTGATCAGGGTGCTGGTGGCGTGCCAGGTACCTGCGGGACCAGGGCCGCCGCGACGTCAGCCTGGGTGGGCGGCGCCCAGAACTGGTAGTGGATCGCCCGGGCCAGGCCGGCGAGACTCCGCCGTCTGCCGTTGTTGTCTATGTTTCCCCTGTAGCCGTACATGCCGGTGAGTATGCCTTCGGCCCGGTCGTCCGCCGTCGCGCGTGCCCTCCAGCGTGGACAGATGTGGAATGCCCCGATCGCGTACCAGTACGTTTCTGATGTGTCACAGCGCCCGCCGCCACCTGGCTCGCATTCGAAGGTGATCGCGTCTTCGAAGCCGCTGGACATCTGCCGGTAATCCCGCGCGGCGGCATCGAGCAGGGCCGGCGTGTGGCCGCCAAGGAAGTTGTCGCACAATGACGCGTACTGGGCCAGGAAAAGGGGCCGACGATCCAGTATCGCCGTCAGGGCATCGCGGTTCCACCGCTGGGCGTCTGCCGCGGCGGCAGTCAGCAGCGGCGTCCAGTCGGCCGGGCAATCATGAACAGGATCGGTGGGAGCTGTCGACTCCACCGCGGTATTGAGCCCGAACTCGGCTACGAACATCTCATATGACTCGGCGTTCGTCAGCGCCTCGCCTGGGGACAGGTTCCGGTCTTTGCGGTCGCTCTGGTACGCGCGATCGGTGATGTGCATGTGCGGGCCGGTCGTCAGCGAATGCGAGATCTCGTGCACTGCCGTCCGCGCCTGCCAGGTCGGGCTGCCTGTGAAAAAGCTCGGGCAGAACACCATCAGCTGCGTATCAGACTGGACGTACGCGCCAGCCGACCCGCAATTCAGGTCAGCCGCTTCCGTGTGGCACTCAACCACAAGCGAGCTTGGCGCTGTCTGGTCGGTGCGCAGGCGCTGGGCGATCTGGCGGATCCGTTCCTGGACATAGGCCGCGGTCGCTGCATCGCCCGGCGGGAAATGCCGCCTGAGCGCCGCCGCGGCTCTGGCCGCGGCCGGCGCGGCCGGGCTGGCAATGAACTGAGCCAGCCCCTGGTCCGCCGTGCGCAGCCACAGCTGAGCGGTGGCCACCGCAGGCATGAGCGTGCGGGTCTGAGCAGGACTGCAGACGTTAGGCGGCGCCGCGAAGGTCGTCGTCGCCTGGGGGACTCGGCGCAAGGTATTCGCCGTGCCCGCAGCCGGCTCCGCGGCTTGGCGGCCGGCTGGGCCAGCCGCCGTCACGCTCGCTGAAAGACGGTCGGCTTCGCGTTCGGGTCCGGACTCCGGCGGGCCGATCTCGATCGGACCTGACGGATCAGCGTGCGGCTGCTGGGTGACATGGACAAGCTCGTGCGCCAGGAGCTGGCGGCCCGCCTCTGATCCCGGGTCGAAGAGGCCGCGGCCGAAGACGATGTCGCTGCCGAGCGCGTAGGCATGCGCACCGACCGCCTCGGCCGAGGCGGCCGAAGTCGCGTCGGCATGCACCCGGACGGCGCCGAAATCGGCACCGAGCCAGGATTCCATGTCCGTCCGCAGTGACGGCTGGAGCGGGCTGCCGGGCGAGCCAAGCGCCTGGGCCACGATCGGCGGCGCCTCGGATCCGGGCTTCGCCTGACTCTCAGTACAGTCGTCGCATTTGTCCTTTGACTGCTTGCCGTCGCAGGCGCAGGAGCGCCTCAGCACCCTGCTAGGCGGCAACCGGGAGGCGCGCAGGCCGCCCCCGGCGGCCCGAGGCTGGCGCGCGGCGGCCACCTGGCGGGGCCGTGCGGCTACGTGGCCTGCCACATCGGCGAGAACCTGCGGTGCGGTCGCCATGCTCACTTCCGGTCAGCCCCCGCTCACATGCCGAGAAGGCCGCCGGCCGCGCCTGCGGCCAGCTGGACAGTGCACGACTGGGAGCCAGGCGGGGTGGGCGCGGGAAAGCTCTTTCCCTCGATCTTCGCGCCTGACTTGCTGCTGGCTTCGAGCGCGTCAATGAACACGCCTGCGACTTCCCTCGAGGTCCCGGCCACGTGGGTGCCCGCCGTCTTGGCCTCCGAAAGAGTGATGTGCTTGTCCTTGACCCGGGACGCGAGGTAGTTGCAGGCGAAGGTCTGGATCTTCGCCTGGAACGCGGTGACCAGGGTCGCGCGGTTGGTGAGCGCGCCCGAGGCATCGATGGCGGCCCCGTTGATCTTCAGGAACGTCGCGGCGCGGTCCTTCCATGCCGCTCCTGGTGCGGCCGGCGAGAGATAGTCATTGAGAACGTCGGAGACCTTCTTGCCGCCCGGGATCGCCGGCGCGGTCATGGCGCTGGTGCTGCCCGTGGCCACCACGGAAGCGGCCACGTCGCCCTCGAGGTTGATCGACCCGCCGTAGTCGGAGCCGCTGAAGACCGCGCTGGCGCTGGTGGCCGGCGCGCTGGCGCGCAGCTTCGCCAGGTTAGCCGCTCCCCCGCCCAGGTCGCCCAGCCAGGTCACCAACTCGGTGCCGGTACCTCCGAGCGGGACGTTGTAACTCCCGATCGGGAGCGCTACCGGATACGAGACTTCGCTGGCGAAGGCGGGGTCGTTGCGCGCGTCGAGGCCGATGATGAGATGGCCGAAGTCGACATGGCGGCCGCTCGGATCGACGACATCCTGGCCGTCGCGCAGCGCCTCGAAGAGATGGCAGTCCAAGATGGAGCGCACATCGGTCGGGACCGACTTGGCGGGATCTTCCGATGGCCTGGTGAAGCGCTGGAAGCCCTCATTCCTGGTTGCGCTCTTCTCAACGCTGAAATCCTGGCTCCACGCCGTTCCGTAATAGATCCCTCGCAGCGCATGGATCTGATCTTTCGGCGTTGAGATGCCCTTGGCCGCCAGCCTGGTCTCGGCGGCCCGGACAAGGTCTATCAGCTCGCTGAACGATGCCGCGCTCTTGAAAGGAGTGGCGCATTGGCCGGCGCCCGGGGCCTGGACCGGTCCTGGCGCGCATTTCTCCTTGCCGGCGCCGTAGCCGCGGCCGTAATCGTCCAGGCCCGCGGGCTGAAGCGGCCCGGGCTGGGCCGGCTTGCAGGCGCTGCCGTCGCTGAATCCCCTCTGGTAGTCGTCGGGGCTCCGGCGCAGCATGGGACCCGCGACTCGCCGCCCGATTGGCTCGGCGGCCGCGCCGCCGGCTCCCGGGCGCATCGCGCTGGCTGCCCGCCGGTCGGCGTCCCGCTCGAAGTCGCTGTCCGCGGCGCCGATCTCCAGCGGGCCGGACGGGTCCGCTGCCGACTGCTGGGCTACATGCGCCAGTTCGTGGGCCAGCAGCCGACGGCCGTCGTCCGAGCCCGGCTCGTAGCGGCCGGCGCCAAAGACAATCTGATTGCCGACCGCATAGGCCCGCGCACCGACGGCGGCCGCCGACCGCGCGGCCGCCGCATCGCTGTGCACGCGCACCGCGCCGAAGTCGGCCCCGAGCCGCGCCTCCAGGTCCGCGCGCACGGCAGGCTGCAACGCGGTCCCGGCCGAGCTCAGAACCTGCCCCACAATCGCGGGCACCCTCGACCCTGCCACCGGCCCTGGCACCTGGCCGGTCTCCAGGGGCGCCCGGCGCAGCCCGGCCGCGGGCGCGCCCGCGCAATCGGCGCACTTGTCGCCGGCCGCCTCGTCCTCGCAGCAGGCACGTCGGAGCACCCGGCTCGGAGCCGCCGCCCGGATATTCCGGGCCGGCGCACCCGCCAGCCCGTGCTTCCCGTCGTGGCTCGCAGCCTGGCCTGGCCTGGCCAGGCCGGCCGCCAGGTCCCCGCGGCCCTGCTGGGCAATTGCCAGGTTCAAATTCCGACCAATCATCTCTCTAACCACGAAACGCGGCAGATTGCCGATGACTCTCCTGACTTTACTCCGCGACGTCCGGCAATATGTAGACCATATTTTGCGCGCGCCGGAGGACGCTGACCGCGTAATCTCGATTTGAGACTGGCAACGGCCGTTAATCCGAAGTTGCGGGCCTGCGGGACTGGGCGCCAGGGGAGGCAGTCCTTGCCGGAAATAACACAAATCAGTACCTTCGCGGGGCGCGAGGCACGGTCGTCGCAGGGGCACGAACTGCTGGCGCCAGGTGACGGGCTGCGCCGCGGCCAGGCGCCAAGCGCGGACGGCACCCGCCTCACCCTGCTCGGCGGGTTTCGCCTTTATGCCGGCGACGAAGTGGTCCGGCTCCCGCCAGGCCCGCAGCGGCTCGTCGCCCTGCTCGCGCTGCACGACTCGGCCTTGCATCGCGGTTACGTCGCCGGCCGGCTCTGGGGCGACTCGACGGAGGCGCGCGCTCATGGAAGCTTGCGCTCGACCCTGTGGAAACTGCAGATGACCAGGCCGGGACTGGTCTGGAACAGCGGCGACAGCCTGGCGCTCGCCCCCCACGTGACAGTCGACGTCCGGCCGGCTTCCGGGCTGGCCAGGGCGCTGGTCACCGGTTGCTTCGACGACGACATGGTTGTCGCGCTGCTCGAGCCCAGGTTCGGCTCCGAACTGCTGCCGGGCTGGGACGACGACTGGGTCATCGCCGAGCGGGAGCGACACCGCCAGCTCAGCCTGCACGCGCTCGAGTCGGCGTGCGAGCACCTCACTGCCATGCGGCGCTACGGAGCAGCCATCCTCGCCGGCCTGGCGGCGGTTGACCGGGAGCCACTGCGCGAGAGCGCCCACCGCGCGCTGATGAAGGTCCACCTCGCCGAGGGCAACGCGGGCGAGGCGATCAGGCGGTACCGGCACTACGAGCTGATCGCGGCCAGAGAACTCGGCGTCGGACCATCACCGCTGATGCGCTCGCTGCTGAGCCAGATAGCCACGATCTAGATCCTGCCCGGAGCCGGATCAGGGCAGTCTGTTGCGGCACAATCGTTTGCCGCGCAGCGTGACGACTTGTTGACGCTGCGATAACGCTGGGGTGACGCAGTTCCTACGCCAGCGTAACGGCGTGATCACGGTCCGCTTCATACGGTTGAGTCGCGACCACGCTGGACGGGCGCGCGACCAGAGCGCGCGCGAGGAGGACACATGCCGGTGACGACGTCTTACCCAGGGGTCTACGTCCAGGAACTGCCCAGCCTGGCGCACTCGATCCAGCCTGCCCCGACCTCGATCGCGGTCTTCGTCGGCTACACGCACCCGTTCCGCACCAAGAAACCCCTGGCGGCCGTGCCGCTGTTCAGCTTCGCCGACTACCAGGGCAACTTCGGCGGCTTCTTCTCCAGCCCCTGGCAGCCGGACTACGTCGGGCAGGCCGTGTTCCAGTTCTTCAGCAACGGCGGGCCGATGTGCTATGTCGTGGGCCTGCCGGCGCAGCATTACTACGACATCAGCCACTCGCCGCGAGGCGGCGTCGCCGCGGCGGGCGTCGAGGTCACGTGCGTGGACGGCGACCTCACCTTCGCCGCACTGCAACCGGTAGGGCTAGCCGCCGTTCCGCCGGCCAGCGGGATCGGCATCGGCATGCAGGTCACGCTGTCCAATTTCCAGGCGTCGGCTCCGGCCGCGCCGCTCGACACGGCTGACGTCGTCATCTCGTACGGGTCGACCGTCGAGACCTACCGCAAGGTAGTCATAGGGAGCATCGGGCAGGCATTGCAGAATTCGAGCCTGGTGTCAGTCAGCGTCCCGAGCCCGTCGCCGACCGCTTACGTCTCGTCCGCCTCGCCAGCCTCAGCTACTCACTCGCTCGGCTATTCCGTCGCGCCAGAAGCGGGCTGGACCGTCATTAACCCGGGCGATTTCGGCCAGGTATTCCAGCAGAACCAGTCGCTCGACAAGGTGCCGATCTTCAACCTCCTGGCGGTGCCGGGAATCAGCGACCCCGCCGTCGCCTCAGAGGCGGTCGCCTTCTGCGAGGGCAAGCGGGCCTTCTACCTCGCCGACACGCCATCGCCGCAGGTGTCAGGCTGGAACGCCAACTCTGTCGTCGAGGATCTCGCCGGCGGCACGGCACTGTCGCCGAGCCCGGCGGTCAGCATCAACGCCGCGGTCTACTATCCGTGGCTGGCCACCACCGACCCGGTGACACAGCAGCCCGCCCTGGCACCGCCGAGCGGCTTCGTGGCCGGGATCTACGGCAACGTGGACGCCACGCAAGGGGTATGGCAGTCGCCCGCGGGGATCGGGACGGCGCTGAACGGCACGACCGGCGTCGATCCTGACGGGCTGATGACGGACCCGCAGCAGGGGGTCATGAACAGCAATGCCGTCAACTGCCTGCGGCAGTTCCCCAGCGTCGGCACCGTCGTATTCGGGGCGCGCACGACGGCTGGGGCAGACGCCAACACCGCTCAGCAGCAGTGGAAGTACGTGGCCGTGCGCCGGACCGCGCTCTTCGTCGAGCAGAGCCTGTACGCAAACTTGAAGTGGGCGATCTTCCAGCCGAATGCAACGCCGCTGTGGAACGCGCTCACCATGACGGTCAACGCCTTCATGCTCAGCCTGTTCCGCCAGGGCGCGTTCGCCGGCGACAAGCCGAGCACCGCCTTCATCGTCCAGTGCGATTCGACCACGACCACGCCAACTGACGTCGCGAACGGCCGTGTCAACGTCCTCGTCGGGTTCGCGCCGCTCGTGCCGGCGGAGTTCGTCATTATCCAGATCGCGCAACTGGCCGGCCAGGCGCAGAGCTAGGGGACGTCATGAGCAACAGCATCTTCCCGGCGAACCTGAACCGGTACGACCCGTACAAGACTTACCGGTTCCTCGTCTATTTCGGCACGAGCACCACCCCGGTCGCGGCCGTGAGCAAGGTCGGCGCGATCAAGCGCTCGTCCGATGTCATCGAGTACAAGGAGGGCGGCAACGCGGTCATACTCAAGGGGCTCGGCCGTACCAAGTACGACCCGATCACCCTGGAGCGCGGCGTCACCCAGGACCAGGACTTCATCAACTTCGCCAACTACGCCCAGGTGCTCGCGCAAGGCGCGCCGAGCACCTCGCTCGCGAAGCTGCGCCAGGAGATCAGCATCACGCTGCTCAACGAAGAGGCTCAGCCGGTACTCCGGTACCTGGTGCACCGCTGCTGGGTTTCCGAATTCCAGGCGCTTCCCGATCTCGACGCGGGCGCCAATGCCATCGCCATCGAGCACATCAAGCTCGAGAACGAGGGCTGGGAGCGGGACCTGACGCTGTCCGAGCCTACGGAGACGTGACCCGTTGCTGCCAGTCAGCGGCATCGAGCTAGTGGTGCGCGAGCCTACCGGGCACGACGAGCTCGATGTCATGGAGCGCGCGCTCGCCCCGGTGCCAGCGCTGCTCGGGTTCGCCGGCCGGGTCGCGGTCACGGTGACCGGAGATCAGGTTGACTGGCCGGGCCTGCCGGTCACTGACCTGGCCGCCGCCGCGCTGATCATCAGGCGATCCTTGCTCGGCGACATGATCGCGACCGATACCAGGTGCCAGGCGCAGGGTTGCGGAGAGCGGATCGACGTTGGCTTTCGCATCGGCGACTACCTCGGCCACCACAGGCCGCGCCGGGCGCGCGGCGTCATCGGCGCCCCAGAGGCCGGCTGGTTCACGCTGACGGGCACGGACGTGCGGTTCCGCATCCCCTCGGTCGGTGACCTGCTCGCGGCGCAGTCGCAGGCCGCGCCCGCGCAGGCGCTGGCCAGCCGGTGCATCAGCCCGCCGGTGATCTCCCGCGCGCTCGCCAGGCGGCTCGACCGCGCGCTGTCCGCGCTGGCTCCCAGCCTGGACGACCTGATAGGCGGCAGCTGCCCCGCCTGCGGGCGCGACGTAGCGCTGCGGTTCGACCCGGTCAGCTATGCGCTAGCCGATTTCCGCGCCGCCTTTTCCGGCATTCACCTGGAGATTCACGCGATCGCCGCGGCTTATGGCTGGCCGGAAGAAGCGATACTCGCGCTCCCCCGCAGCCGGCGCAGGCATTACTCGTCGATCATCGCCGGCGAACGGCTGGCCGCATGACGGCGCGAGTCCCTTATCTGGCCGCGCTGACCAGGCAGGCAGGCGAGCGGCCGGCCTTGCGTCCGCCGCGCCAGCCGCACGCTGCCGGCGAGCCGCTGCCGGCTGTCCCCCTCGTCACTGACCCGCGGTTCGCTGGCGACGGCGACCAGGCAAGAGCACCGGAAGCGGCCAGGGCGTACCAGGCGGCGTCCTCGCCGGCCGGACGGTTGCCCGGCGCGGGGGCCGGCGCCCAACGGGCGGGCGACGTAGGCGGGCGGGGGCAGGACGGCGGACCCGACGACGGCCGCAAGCCCGGCAGGAGCACCTCCGGCGTCAGCGCGGCCGGCCAAGGTGCGCCTGGCCAGGGCTCGCACCGCAACGACTCAGCGGGCCCGCGTGCGGGCGGCTCGCACTCGGCCGCTGCGGAGCCAGGTCAGGCCGGCGGGACAGCGAACACCGGCGGGACAGCGACCGCAGGCAGGACAGCGACCGCAGGCAGGACAGCGAGCGGTGGCAGGACAGCGAGCGGTGGCAGCGCCGCTGAAGGACACCCCGCCGCCGCGCCTTGGACGGCGCACCCCGGCCAGGCCGCCCTGGCGCCGGGAACGGCCGCCGAGCCCTGGCCCGCCGTGACCGGGGGCGCCCCGGCCGGGCCGCCGCGATCCCTGGCCGAACTGCGCTGGGGGATGCCGGTCGAGCTGCCAGGTCAGCAGCCCGCGCCGGCAGGGGGCGACCTCCCCGGGCCGCCAGGGGCCGGTGACGCTGGCGACCTCCCGCACGCGGGACAGCCCCGCGTGCTCGATCTCCTGCCCTCGCCAGCCGCCGCCGAGCCGGCTCGCCAGCCGGCCGTGCCGCCGCGAGCGGGGAGCGGCGGGCCGAGCGTGTCGATCGGCACCATCGAGGTGACGGTGCTGCCCCCAGCTCAGCCACCCCAGGCTCAGCCCGCCAGCACCCGCGGGATCGCCGAGCCGGCGCCGCGTGCCCGGCCAAGGTCACCCGCACCGCTGGCCGGGAGCCCGGGCGCCGACCGGCTGCGGGACGGCCTGCGCCGCTGGTACGGGATCGCGCAGGGCTAGGAACGCGATGACCCTCGATCTGTCGGCGATCACCGAGTCCCTGATCCAGCTGGTGAAAGACCAGTGGGGGTCAGCGCCCATCTGGGCAGAACTCGGCGGCGGGCCGACGTTCCACCCGAACTTCACCGGGCTGGCTCCGGACGCGGTCCGCCAGCAGTCAGGTCCGCAGCTCAGCATGTACCTGTACCACGTGGAGTCGGACAACGCCCAGCAGAGCCTGTCCTGGCAGCCCTGGATGCTCAGCGCCGGAGGCGAGCCGCTCAGGTTCCAGCCGCTGGCGCTCGACCTGTTTTACCTGCTCTTCGCCTACTCAGACGCCGACACGGGCTGGACGCAGGAGCAGGAGGCGATGAGCGTGGCCATGCGCATCTTCCACGCCAGCTCGATCCTGCGCAGTGATCCGGGCGCGGCGCCCGCGTGGGAGCTGACGCTCACCATGGAGCACCGTTCCTACGACGAGCTCAGCCGGCTGTGGCAGGCGACTACCGCACCGATGCGGATGTCGGTCGTGTACCGGGTGGCGGTCGTGTTCATCGACCCCGATCCAATGCCGGAGTCGGCCGCCATTCCGCAGACCACGGCCTTCTCGCTCACGGCCGACCCGGTGCCGCTGCCCCTGCCGCAGGAGGGCCCGGATGACTACCCGGTACTCTTCGGCACGTCCAGGCAGGGCAGCTTTGTCGGCCCGGACGGGGCAACCGTCAACTTCTCGCTATCCAATACGGCCCTGGTGCCCGGTCAGACCGCCTGGCTGCTCGGCTCTGACCTCGGCATCACCGGCCTGTCGGACAGCGTGTACCTGCTGCCTCCCGCAGGTGGCGAGGTAAACGTGACCGGGTGGGCGGCACCGGCCGATTCGAGCAAGACCAAGCTCGGGCTCACGCTCCCGGCCACGGTGGGAACGGCGCCGTCGGATGCGCCGGCTCCCGGCGTTTACCAGCTTCAGGTCGGGAGCGGCGCACTCGGCGCGGCTGGCGCGGTCAGGAGCGGCGCCATCTCGGTCACGGCAGCCGCCTACGTGGACCCCGCTCCTGGCCCGGTCCTTTCGGGACCTGGCCCTTCACGGTGGCAGGGGCAGGCTTCACTCCGCACGTCACCCAGGTGCTGGTCGGCACCGTCGCCCTGACCGAGACCTCATCGGCCCCGGCCGCCGGTCAGGTGCGGATTGGCCCGGCAGGCGACTCCTTCGACTTCGCGCCGCCCGCCGGCCCGCCAGGCGTCGTGCTGCCGGTCCGGGTCAGGGTCAGCGGCATCGAGTCCGACCCGGCCTTGTGGGTGATGTTGTAATGGCGGCGCCCAGCGTGACGTCGCTGCCTGCCCGGCGGAAGGCCGAAGCTGGCGAGCCGGCCTGGCTTGCCGGGGTGCGCCTGCGAGCGGCGCGCCGGGTGCTCTGGCTGCGCCGCCTCTGGTCCGGGCACGACTACGCGGACGAGCACCTGCTGGCGATCAGCCACAGCGAGGTCGACAGGGCGCTCACCGCCAGGGCCGCCGCCGCCGCCGCCGAAGGGGCCTTCTACGGCTCGGACGAGCGGGCCAGGGATCTCACCGCCCAGATAGCGGCACTGCGCCGCGATCCCCGCCTTGACCACCTCGTCGCGACCTTCGGCCTGTCGCCGCTGGACACGGCCATTTTCACGCTGGCCATGGCCGGCGCCGCCGACCAGTCGATCGGCCGCGTGTACGGATACCTGCTCGACGCCACCCAGGCCGCCGACCCGACGCCAGCGCTCGCGGCTGCCCTGTTTGACCTGCCAGGAGATCTGCCGCCCGGCCCGGACTCCCCGCTCGTGCGATGGCTGCTCGCCGCGCCGGCGCTGACCGGCAGCGAGGCCTTCGCCTGGTCCGCTGGCTGGCGGGCTGACGCGCTGCTGCTTCCGGCGCTCATGGGCCGCGACGCCGGGTGGTCGGCGGGCACCAGCGGGCAGCTCGCCCCGCCGCCGCCCGAGCCGGTGCTGCGGGCCGGCGCGGTGGCCGAGATCGCCGGGTTCCTTGACTCGCTTGGCCTGGGCGGCGAAGCCGGGCTGCCGGTCGAGATCGAGCTCGTCGGACCGCCAGGCTCTGGCCGGACGGCACTGGCCGCGCAGGCGGCGGCGCGGCTCGGCGCCAGGCTGGTCGCCGTGGACGCCGCCGCCCTGGCGGCCGGCGCCGACGTCGTCGCCGCCGCGACCCGCGAGGTGCGCCGCGCCCGCCTGGACGGGTCTATCATCGCCTGGGAGCACGCGGAATCCGTCACCGCCGGAACCTGGGCGGCCATCCCGGCCGCGCCGGTCGCGTTCTTGTCGGTACCCGACCAGGTGCCCGGGCCGGCGGGCTACCGCTCGATCCGGCGCTCGGTCAGGTGCGGGCCTATAGGCCGGCGCGAGCGCATCGCGCTGTGGGCATCGCAAGCGGCCGCCCCGGTGCCGGCGCCAGTCGCCGGCTGGACGCTGCGCCCGGCCGAGATCAGCGTCGCCGCGCGGGTCGCGCCAGCCGGAGACCAGGAGGTCGCCGCGGTCTGCCGCCGGATGCTGATGGCCGCCACGCCCGAGCTGGCGAACCCGCTGCCGCTCCCCTTCGGCTGGGCCGACCTCGTGCTGGCGCCGGCCACGGCAGCGCACCTGCACGAGTTCGAAGTGCAGGCGAGCCGTCGCGGTGAGGTGCTCGACGACTGGGGGTTCTCTCGCCTCACCCCGCTCGGCCGGGGCACGACCGCGCTGTTCGCCGGCCCGAGCGGCACGGGCAAGACAATGGCCGCCCAGGTGCTCGCCCGCTCGCTCGGGCTCGACCTGTACCGCGTGGACCTGGCCGGCGTGGTCAGCAAGTACATCGGGGAAACCGAGAAGCACCTGCGCGAGCTCTTCGAGGCGTGCGAGCGGGCGCCTGTGCTGCTCCTCTTCGACGAGGCGGACGCGCTGTTCGGCAAGCGAACCCAGGTCAGCGACGCGCACGACAGGTACGCCAACATCGAGATCGACTACGTGCTGCAGCGGATGGAGCAGTTCGACGGCGTCGCGGTGCTCGCCACGAACCGCAAGGGCGACCTGGACACGGCGTTCATCAGGCGGCTGCGGTTCATCATCGACTTCGCGCCGCCAGGGCCAGCCGAGCGCGAGCGGCTGTGGCGCGTCGCGCTCGAAGATGCCAGCGACCTCGCCGGGCAGCCGCTGACCGGCAAGCTTGACTGGACGCTCCTTGGCAGCGAGCTCGACCTGACCGGTGCGGGCATCAAGTCGGTGGCGCTGGCGGCGGCGTTCCTGGCCTGGACCGACGGCGGCCCGATCGCCGGGCGGCACATCCTCGCCGCGGCCAGGCGAGAGCTCGCCAAGCAGGGCGTCGTGGTCCGGCCAGGCCAGCTGGAGCAGCGGTGAGCGCGCCAGCCGGGCCGGCCAGTGCGGCCGGCGACGTCCGCATCGACCGGCTCTCCCTGCGCGTGGCCGGCCTCGATGAGGACGCCGCCCGCGAACTGGCGCGGCTGGTCGCGCAGAACCTGGCGCCGGGGATGTCCCCGCTGGCCGGAACCTCCGCCATCGAGTCACTGCAGGTGCGGGTGCAAGCCGCCGCCGGCAAGGGCGACCCCGGCGCGCTTGCCGACCAGATCGCGGCCGAGATCCGCCGGGCGCTGGCGCGCGGGCGACCAGGCCAGGAAGGGCAGGCAGGGCCATGACCGGATTCGTGCTGAAAGGCGCGCTCGTCGAGTTCGCGCCGACGTTCCTGCCGATCCCGCTGCCGAACGTGATCGTCTTCCAGTACAACCCGGAGACCATGACCCACACCTGGAGCCAGCCCGAGGCGGCCGGCGGCGCGGGCACCGAGACAAGCAACCCGCTCGCGGTGAAAGGCATGCCAGGCGAGGAGTTCTCCTTCACGATCGCGATGGATTCAGACGACGACATCGCCAATGCGAGCTTCACGGCGCCGCTTGCCGAGGTCAGCGGGCTGTACAGCCGGCTCGCCGCGCTCGAGATGCTCCTGTACCCGACCGGGACGTCCAACGCGCTGGTCGGCGCGGTATCCGCCGCGATCAGCTCAGCGCTCGGCGGCGGAGACTCGGGGCCGAAGAGGACGGTACCGCAGTCCGTGATGCCGGTGACCCTCTTTATCTGGGGGCCTGGCCGGATCGTGCCGGTGCGGGTAACCGCGCTCACGATCACCGAGCAGCTCTATGACCAGGCGCTCAATCCGGTGCACGCGCAGGCCCAGGTCTCGCTTCGGGTCCTCACGCCGGCCGAGCTTGTCGCCGCCTCGGCCGACAACGACGTGCTCGGCGGCCTCGCCTCGGTCGCCTACACCTATACGCTCACCCTCCGCCAGACGCTCGCCGTGGCCAACCTGGCGAACGCCGCCGCATCGATCATCGGGATGATCCCGCACTGAAGACAAGGGGCTCGCCCATGTTCACTCCAGACAGCCGCTACGCGATCCAGCCGGTCTATTCCGTGACGTTGCCCGACGGCACCCAGGTCACCGCCGTGGTCCCGCCGGCGCCTGTCCCCGTGCCGCTGGCCGGCTACGCGGTGCAGGCCGGCCAGCGCCTCGACCTGGTCGCACTGCAGTACCTCAACGCGCCGACCGGCTTCTGGCGGCTCTGCGACGCCAACAGTGCCATGGTGCCGGCGGCCCTCGCGGCCCGCCCGCTGATCGGGATACCGCAAAGCGGGGCCGCGTGAGCGTCACCGTCCAGCTGAGCGTCGCCGGCACGCCGGTGCCGGCTCCTTTCTACGACGCCATCACCCAGCTCGAAGTGCAGGAGAGCTCGCAGGATCCTGGCATGCTGATGCTGCGGCTGCCGGTGAACCGCACCTCGGCAGGCGACCTGCAGTTCGTGGGCGACGGCACCTTCGAGCCGATGACCAACATCACGCTCACCGTCACCCCGGGCGCGTCAGGATCGCAGGCCCAGTGCGTCTTCGACGGGTACGTGCTGTCCTGGCGGCTGCACCTGGACCGGACCTCGACCTCGTCCGCGATCGACATCTTCGCGCAGGACGCCTCCGCCCTGATGAACCTCAGCGACAGCGTGACCGAGTGGTCAGGGCAGACCGACGGCGAGGTCGCCAGCGCGATCTTTTCCGGCTACGGATTCACCCCGGCGGCAGGTAACACCGACAATGACTCGCCGAGCCACACCGAAGACGGGCACACGCTGCTCCAGCGCGCCACCGACCTTCAGTTCCTGCGCGGGCTCGCCAGGCGAGGCGGCAAGCTGTGCCGGGTCGCGTGTACCGACACCCCTGGCATGAGGACCGGGTACTTCGTGACGCCGGCGGTGTCCGGCCAGCCGGTCGCGACGATCTCGCTGCTCGACCCGGCGAGCTGGACGGTCGACTCGCTCGACTTCGACTGGGACGTGACGCGCCCGAGCGAGGCGGACGCGAGCCAGGTCGACCTGACCCAGAGCTCCGATGAGGGCACCGACGTCAGCACTGCCGCGAGCGGGCTCGACGCGCTCGACTCCCGTGACTACCCCTCCTACCTCGGGCAGTCATCGACGCTGCTGCTGACCGCTCCCGCCGACCTGCCGGAGCTTACGCAGCGCACCGCCGCCGTGCTGATCGAGTCGGGGTTCTTCGCGCGCTGCACGGGCGAAGCCGACGCCGACAGGCTCGGGACCGTGCTGCGGGCCGGCGACGTCGTCTCGATCGAGGGCGCGGGAAGCATCTCGTCAGGCAAGTGGCTGGTGTGGGATGTCAGGCACAGCTACTCGCCGCAAGCCTGGAAGATGGCTTTCACCCTGGTCCGCAACGCCATGGGACCGGCCGCGGCCGGCGGCACCCTCAGCTCGTTCTCCAGCGCGGCGCCAGGCCCGGCATCAGCGGCAGGCGCGCTGTGACCGCCGCCGATCGCGCGCTCGATGACCTGCTTGAGCGGCTGCGCACCCGCTTTTACGGCAAGTACCGCGGCATCGTCTGCGACACCGACGCCACGACGATGCGGATCAAGGCCAAGGTCCCCTCGGTGCTCGGCGAGGCAAGCACCGGCTGGTGCATGCCCTGCGTTCCCTATGCCGGGCCGAGCACCGGGTTTGCTTTCCTCCCTGAAAAAGGCAGCGGCGTGTGGATCGAGTTCGAAGGCGGCGACGTGTCCTACCCGATCTGGGTCGGCGGCTACTGGCGCGAAGGTGAATGCCCGTCCGACGCCGCCGACCACGTCAAGGTCATCGTCACGGCGGCCCCGCACAAGATCGAGCTCGACGACGCCCAGGCCACGATCACGATCTCCGATCCCCACGGCAACACGGTGAAGCTCGACTCCTCCGGCATCACGCTCGCCAGCGGCAAGACGGTCTCCGTCGTCGTCTCCAGTTCGAGCGTGTCGGTCAACGACGGTGCGCTGGAGGTACAGTGACGATCCTGCCCAGGCATGACTTCGCCTTTCCCTTCCGGATCGACCCGGCGGCCCAGCAGGCCGCGCAGGCCGGGTATCCGGCGCACGTCGACCAGATGGTGCGCCAACTCCTGCTGACCGACCCGGGCGAGCGGGTCAACCTGCCGCAGTTCGGCTGCGGGCTGCGGTCACTGATCTTCGCCCCGAGCACGGACGCGCTGGCGGCCACGGTGAAGCTGCGCGTCATGCAGGGGCTGACCAGGTGGCTGGCCGGCGTGGTGAGCGTGGTGGACGTCGAAGTCGCCGGCCCGAGCCGGGCACGCTGGCTGTGACGGTGACCTACACGCTGGTCGAGACCCAGACGAACCAGGCAGTGACGGTGACGGTCGCATGACGACACCGGCCCGTGACCGCCGGCAGCTGCTGCTCGCGCCGGGCGCCGTGCTCAATGGCATCGACTTCGTCGACGTCGCCCCCAGCCAGACCGAACTCTATGTTCATTTTCAGAACGCGGTTGCCGTGGCAGGCACCCTGTCCGGCAGCCCGCCTGTGGTCATCAGTGGCGGCGAGGTCGTGGCCTCGGTCGCGGTCGGACCGATCGACGACTCGGCCGGCTCGGCCGACTGGAGCGCCGACAGCGAGGGCCGGCCGGTACTACGGCTGACTGTCGCGGCGCCAGGCGACTTCTCCGCCTACACGCTGGCCATCGGCAGCGCCAGGCTCGACCCGTTCTTCGCGACCGCGCCGTTCAGCTTCAAGGCCAACTGCCCCACCACGCTCGACTGCGCCGCGCCTGGTCCTGACTGCCAGGGACCCGAAGCCGAGCAGGTGCGGATCGACTATCTCGCCAAGGATTTCGGCAGCTTCAAGCAGGCGCTGTCGGAGTTCTCCGCGCTGCGCTACCCGGACTGGGTCGAGCGGTCAGAGGCCGACGTCGGCATCGTGATGATGGAAGCGCTCGCCGCGATGGCCGACGAGCTGAGCTACTACCAGGACCGGGTGCTCGCCGAGGCCACGATCGCGACGGCGACGCAGCGGCTGTCCGTGACCAGGCACGCCAGGCTGGTCGACTACGAGCCCGCGGCCGCGACCACCGCGACGACCGTGCTCCAGCTTGACGTGGCCGCCCCGCCCGGCCAGACCGGCTGGGTGATCGACACCCCGCTGCGCTGCCGCGCGGTCGGCGCCGACGGTTCCGTCATCGACTTCGAGGTCGAGGACCCGGCCGGCGGCATCGCGAACCCGGGCAGCTTCACCGTCGACACCCGCTGGAACCGGGCCGGGCTCGTGCCCTACTACTGGGACGACAGCGTGCGGTGCCTGCGGGCCGGCTGGCCGGCTGCTACCTCGCCGGCTGGGACCTCGGGCTGTACGCCGGCCAGCGGCTGCTGCTCGACTCGCCCGCTGCCGACAGCGCCGACCCCCCGGTCCGCGAGCTGGTCCAGGTCGCCTCGGCGGCGCAGACCTCAGATCCCCTGCTCGGCGCCGACCTGACGCAGGTGTTCTTCACCGCGCCGACTACGGCCGACCATGACCTGGCCGGCACCGCAGCGGCGGGCAACCTCGTCCCCGCCGTCCAGGGCCTGCGGTGCACCGACACCTTCGAGATCCCCGACCCGGCGCTGCCGCCGCCCGGGCCCGTCGTGGTCAGGGCCGGCCCGGGCGCGGCGGGCGAGACGGCGCCGCCTGACTACAGGTACTGCCTGGCCAGCGGGCCGCTGGCCTGGCTCGCCGAACCAGCGCCCGACCAGGACACGCCGGTGCCAGCGCAACCGGAGATCGTGCTCTCGGTCACGCCGGCCGGCGGCGCGGCGACCCGGTGGGAGTTCAAGCGCTGGCTGCTTGACGCGGGCGAGGCCGAGCCAGCGTTCACGCTGACCAGCGAGCAGTACTCCCCCGTGCTCACCAGCAACGGCGTGACCTGGTACGACTACGACGGAGATGGCGGGACGACGATCAGGTTCGGCGACGGTACCTTCGGCGCGGCGCCGCTGCCAGGCTCGGTCGCCGCGGCGGTCTACCGGGCAGGCGGCGGCGCGGCCGGCAACGTGCCCGCGGACACGATCCTGACCGTCGTCCCCGGCCAGCCGCAGGGTTCCATGATCATCGCCTGCACGAACCCGTTCCCCGCCGCCGGCGGCGCCAATGCCGAGACCATCGCCCAGGTACGTGACCGGGCACCGCGGATGTTCCGCGCCGAGCCGCTGCGGGTGGTGCGGGCCGCTGACTACGTCGAGGCCGCCAGGTCGCTGCCGTGGGCGGCGCAGGCGGGCACCGCCTTCCGCTGGACAGGCAGCTGGCTGACCGTGCTGACCAGCGCCGACCCGGCGGGGAGCGAAATGCCGACGCCCGGGCAGCTCACCGCGCTGACCGAGCTGCTCGACCAGCGCCGGCTGGCCGGGTACGAGAGCTACGTACTGCCGCCGCGCTACGTCTCGATCGACCTGCAGATCACCGTGTGCGGCCTGGCGACCTCGTTCGCCAGCGACGTCGCCGCCGCAGTGCTTGCCAGGCTGCGGCCAGGCCCGCTGCCCGGCGGCGGCGCCGGGCTCTTCGACCACTCGCTGTGGACCTTCGGCCAGCCGTTCGAGTCAAGCGCGCTGCTCGCGGCGATCCAGTCCTGCCCCGGCGTGGCCGGCGTGTACCAGGTCAGCTACCGGCAGCGCGGCGCCCAGCTCGACTGGGCGCCGCTGCCGCAGACGCTCACCTTCGCCGCCGACCAGATCCTGCGGGTCGACGACGACCCGAGCCGCCCGGAAGCCGGATCGCTCCAGGTGCGCGTGGAGGGATCCAAATGACCAGCTCCTGCGACTCGCCGTGCCCGTGCGGGTGCGCCACCCGGCCGGCGATCTCCAACCCGCCCGGCCTCGCGCAGATCTCGTATCAGGCCGACGACTTCACCGGTTTCCGGCGGGCGATGCTGCGCCCGCTGCCCGGCGAGCAGGCCATCGGCGACTGGCGCCCGGCCCGGGGCGATCTCGGCCTCCAGGTCATCGAGTGGTGGGCCTACCTGGCCCAGATCCTCGCCTTCTACAACGAGCGGCACGCGAACGAGAGCTATCTGCGCACCGCCGTCAGGCCGGGGAGCGTGGCGAACCTGGTCGCGCTGCTCGGCTACGCCCCGGCGCCCGGGATCGCCGCGACCGGGAACCTGGCGGTCACCCGCACCGCGGCTCGCCCGGATGAGCCGCTCGTGATCCCCCCGGGAATGCGGCTGTCCAGCGTGGCGACCCCTGGCGTGGCCGCGCAGGCATTCGAGGTGGCCGGCACCGCGCCGCTCACTTTCACCGGGCCGTCGAGCGTGCCGGTGACGATCGCGCCGAGCACGGCGTTCATCGCCAGCGCGGACGGCTCGCAGTCGATCCTGCTCGCCGGCAAGGTGACCGGAATCGCCGCGGGCGATGTGCTGCTGCTGGCCGCGAAGGACTTCGCCGGCACGGACGACAACTGGTCGCTGATCACCGTGCGGGCCACGGCGCCGCGGCCAGATCAGGGCACCGGTGCCGTCAACACGCTCGTGACCTTCACCGGCGACTGGCGCCGGCGCCGGCGCCGGACGCCGCGGTGCGCGGCGCTGTCAGGCCGGAACCTGGCGGGCCGGGCATCGCCGGGCCGGGCATCGTCGGGCACATGTCGGCCGGCAGCTACCACTGGACTCCGCACCAGGCCGTGCATCACGGCGCGGCGGCCAGGCACGCCACGGACTACCGGCTGATGCGCCCGGCGGCGGCGACCGCGCTGTGGAACAGGGGCAAGTCCGCCGGCCAGGTAGTCATCGCCGCCGGCGGCTCGCCGGTGCACCTGTCAGCGGCGGTACGCGGGATCTCGCCAGGAGACCTCGTGCTGTTCGACGGCGGCGCGGCGGCATCGCCGGCGCTCGCCGTCGTCACCGGGGTCACCGAAGTCCTGTGGACGGTGCCCTATCCGGCTGGCGCGGCCCCGACCCCGCCCAGCATCGTCGTACCGCACACCGCGCTCGCGCTCACCATCGCGGCTCCTGATGCGGCCGTGCTCACGGGCGTGGCCGACCCGAGCACGGTGACCGTCAGGTACGCCTTCAAGGACGCGGGCACGATCATCGCGGTCCCCGCTCAGTCACTGCCCAGCCTGCCGGCGACTCTCGGCGTGCCAGCGTCCTACGTACCGCCGCCGCTGACCTCGACCGCCTTCCTGGTCGACGCCGGCGGCGCCGGGATCATGGTGACGTTCAGCGCCGCCGGGCCCGGTCAGCTCACCGTGATCGGCGCCGGCACGCCGGCCGCGACGATCGGCACCCCGCTGGCCGTGCCGCTGCGGCTCCTGCTCGACCTCGTGCCCGTCGCCCGCGGCACGACGGTCAGCGGCGAGGTGCTCGGCACGGCGAGCGCGGCGCTGTCCGGCCAGTCGTTCACGCTGGCGAAGTCGCCGCTGACCTATCTCGCCGGCGGCGGCAGCCCGGCCGCCCAGCTTGCCGTGTACGTGGCCGGAGTGGCCTGGCAGCAGGTACCGAGCTTCTACGGCCAGCCCGCCGGCGCCGAGGTGTACGTCGTGACACGGTCCGCTGACCAGTCGGTCACGACCATCACCTTCGGCGACGGTGCCAACGGAGCCAGGCCGTCAGGCACCGTCATCGCCAGCTACAGGTACGGCTCGGGCGCCGCCAGCCCGCCGGCGGGCCGCCTCACCACGATCAGCTCGCCGCAGACCAACCTCGCCTCGGTCCAGAACCCGGTTGCCGTATCCCCCGGCGTCGATCCGCAGTCGCCTGACGACGTGCGCGCCGACGCCCCGGCCAGCGTCTTCACCTTCGGCCGGGCGATCTCCGCGGTGGACTACGAGGTCGTCGCCGCGCAGGCACCGGGCGTGGCCAGGGTCGCGGCCTACTGGAACTTCGACAAGGGGCAGCAGCGCACGCTCGTCAGCGTCTACGTGGGCGATGACGACGACGCCGTCGCCGCCGCGCAAGCCGCGCTCACAGGTTCCGACGACCCGAACCGGCCGGTCAGCGTGCTGGCCGCCACTCCGGTCGACGTCGGCCTGGCCTGCGTGCTCGAGGTCGCCGCCGACCGGCAAGGGCCAGACGTGGTCGCGGCGGCGACGGCGGCTGTCTTCGCCCTGTTCAGCCCGGCCAGCATGGGGATCGGGCGGCGGCTGTACCGCAGCGCCATCGACGCGGCGCTCACGGTCCCAGGCGTCGTCGCCGTGCACGACCTCACGGTCACCAACGGCGCGGCGGTGCTCGACGAGGTCTTCGACCCGGGCGCTGGCTCGTTCTTTGCCCTGCCGCCGGCCAACGTCTCCATCACGGGGTGATGCGCGGTGACCCAGAATACGGCGATGCCGGCCAATGACGGCTACGACACTTACTACGCCGAGCGGCTCTGGCAGCTCTTCCCTGCCGTCTACCGCACCGCCGACACCGACAGCCTGACCTCCGCCGGGCCGCTGAGGGAGCTTGTCAACAGGATCGGCACCCAGCTCGCCGTCGCGCGGCGGAGCATCGACCGGCTGTGGGCCGACCAGTCGATCGAGACCTGCGACGACTGGGTCATTCCCTATATCGGCGACCTGCTCGGCACGAACCTGGTCAACAAGCTCGACGCGCGCGGGCAGCGGCTCGATGTCGCCAAGACGATCGGCTACCGCCGCCGCAAGGGCACGGTCGAAGTGCTCGAAGAGCTGGCACTCGACATCACCGGCTGGCCAGCGCACGTCGTCGAGGGCTTCAGGCGCCTGTCCCGCACCCGCCACGGGCTCGACCCCGCCGTCGGCGCCGCCGCCTTCCCGCGCTCGGGCCAGGCCGAGATCGCCGCGCTGCTCGCGGCCGAAGGACTGACCGGGCTGCTCACGGGCGGCGCCGCGGGCGGATTCGCCGACCTGCGATCACGGCACGGCGCCGCGCTCGCCGGCTCGGCCTTCGACGAGAGCTTCCACACGGCGGACTTCCGGGCCGGCCGGGGCGCGATCGGCCACTACGGCATACCCAAGCTCCTGGTGTACCTGTGGCGGCTCACCAGCTTCGCCGTCATGGCCGGGACGCCGGTGGCGGTAGCAGGCTGTCCTGACCAGTACGTGTTCGACCCGACCGGCCGCGAGATCCCGCTCTTCCTGCCTCAGCCGCCTGATCCCGACGACTTCGCCCGGACCTGGGCACCGGCCAGGGAGTGGCAGGTGCCCGCCCCGCTGACCAGCTCACTCGAGACAGCGATCACCGACTCAGGGACGTCACCGCCGCCGCCGGCCAGGCCGCCCTATCCGGCCGGTGACCTCCCGCAGCGCTACGCGCTTGGCGGCGGCGCGGAGCTGGCGATGATCTGGCCGGAGACCGGCAGGTTCGAGACGACCGGCCCGCCTCCCGAGCCGCTCACGGTGAGCTATCAGTACGGGTTCTCCTCGCGGGTTGGCGCCGGCCCGTATGACCGCGACGTGCTCGCCGGCCGCCCGGCGCAGGCGGGAAACGACACCGAGCTGACCACCGCCGCCGGACTGGACGCCGCGCTCGCCGGGCTGGGCACGACCGGCACGGTCACGGCCGGCACCTCGCTGACCTACGCCGAGCTGGCGCCAGTGGGCTCGACCGCCGCGCCGGCCGGTGACGTGCTTGTGCGGGCCGGCCCAGGCCAGCGGCCGGTACTGCGGCCGGGCCAGGTGCCGGGCCGTGGATCTTCACCGGCGGCAGCGGCGGGCAGCTCGTCCTCGACGGCCTGACCGTCTCCGGGTGCGACATCGTGCTCAGGGGCTCCTTTGCCACGGTCAGGATCACCGCCTGCACGGTCGACCCGGGCACCGCCGCCGCCGGCTCGCCGCCACTGGCTACCGCCGCTGACGGCGCGACCCTGGCTCCGTGCCGGATCTTCATCGAGGCTGACCCGGCGGTCGGGCCAGGCCAGCCGGGAGCGATCGGCGAGCTGCTCGTCGATCACAGCATCTGCGGCCCCATCCGCACCAGGTTCGGCGGATCGGTCGAGACGGTGACGATCACCGCCAGCATCGTCCAGGGCCTGGCCGCGACGACCGGCGCCGCCTACACCGCCGCCGACATCTTCGATCCCGCCCTGCTCGCCAGCGGCCTGCTCGCCGGCGACCCGCTCGCCAGCGCGCTGATCGCCGCGATGCCCGCCGCGGCCGTCACGGCCCTGCAGGCCTATGCGGCCCAGCCGCTGGCCGGCCAGCAGGGCGGCCTGCCGCAGCCGGTGATCGACGCGCTCAACGCGCTCGTGGCCGGGCCGTCGCTCTATGACCCGGCCGCGTTCGCGACAGTCAGCCTCAGCGCCCGCACCCAGGCGCTTGCCGCCGAGGCCGGCACGCTCGACCCGGCCGGGCTGGCGGCGCTGAACCGGGGCCTGCTCGACGAGGCCTTCCCTGTCGCCCTGGGCGTCGCGGCGATCGCCGTCGCCGCCGCGACCATGACGCTCTCGCAGGTCACCGTCCTCGGCCGGATGGCCGTGCACCGGCTGTGGGCGAGCGAGGCCATCCTGGCTGACTTCGCCGCCACAGGCGACACCCAGGACGGCTGCGTGCGGCTCAGCGCGTACACCGACGGCAGCGCGATCCCCAGGCAGTACCTGTCGGCGGCCATCCAGGCTGGCGCGCCGGTCTTCACCAGCGACGCCTTCGGGCAGCCGGGTTACGCGCAGCTGCTCGAGAGCGCCGACACGGCGATCATCGGAGGCGCCGCGGGCGCGTCGATCTCAGCGGGCGCCGGCGACGGCTCCGAGCTCGGCGCCTTCTGCGCCGACCGCAATCCATGCAAAGAGCAGGGCCTGCTCATCAAGTACGCCGAGTACATGCCGCTCGGGCTCACCCCCGTGATCGTGCATGTCACGTGATCATCGTCCCAGCCGGGACAGGAGAGGGAGACGGCCATGGCCGGCGACCGCGCACGAGTGAGCTATGACCCGACCAGGAAATGGCGCGGGCTGGTAGCGCAGCAGGGCCGGGTGACCGTCGAAGCGGACTGGAACGAGGCCGCCGCGATCGGCGCCGAGCGCGACCGCCTGACGACGCTCGACGTCGTCGGCCCGGCCGGGACGCCGGACGGCGGCTACAGCGTCACCGCCGTGCCGGCGGGCAGCCCGGCGCCGGCCACGCCAGGCGACCTCCAGATCGGCCCTGGCACCCTCTACCTCGGGGGCGAGCGGCTCGACCTGGACGCCGCCGTCACGTATAGCGCGCAGCCGGACTGGCTCGACAGCTCAACCGACCCGCTCTGGGTGCCGCCGGCGGTCCCTGACGCCGACGGCACCGGCAACGAGCTCGTCTACCTGCTCGCCACCGAGCAGCAGGTATCGGCCGTCGAGGACCCGGCGCTCGCCGACGTGGCGCTCGGCGGGCCTGACACCATGGCGCGCCAGCGCCTGCTGCAGCATTTCGTCAGGCAGGCGACCAAGGCCGGCGACTGCGCCGGCGCGTGGGCCGAGATCACCGACTCGCTCAGCGGCCAGGGCCTGACCTTCGACCCCGCGTCGATGCGGATCGGGTCGGCGGCGGCGCTGCAGGTGTCATTCACCAACGAGCCGGGACCGCCCAGCCTGTGCCAGCCGGTGGCGACCGGGGGTTACCTCGGCGCCGAGAACCAGCTCATCCGCGTGATGGTGACCAGCATCGACGGCGACGGCGTGCCCTCGATCGTGTGGGGATTCGACAACGCCGCCTTCATCTACCGGCTCCAGTCGGCGACCTACGACTCCGCCGCCGGCGTGACGACAATCACGCTGGCCAGCTCGCCGGTGGACAGCTACCACTACCCGGCGCTCGGCCAGGCCGTCGAGTTGCTGCGAGACGCGGTCCAGCTCACCCCTGACGACTACATAGCCTCGGCGGCCGGCATCACGACGACGCTCACCTCGGCCTATGACCCGACCCAGCAGCAGCTCGCGATCGCCGGCCAGCCGCCAGCCGACTACCTGTCAGCCGCCACTCCCCAGCTTTACCTGCGCGTCTGGCAGGCGACGGTCGCCGCGCCAGGGGACCAGGCGATCCCTCTCGGCGACACCGGCCTAGCGGTGACGCTCAGCACGGGCGGCGATTCTTTCCATATCGGCGATTTTTGGCTTTTCGCCCTCCGGCCGATCGAGCCGACGATCGTCTACCCTGAGCGCTACCTGGCCGCGCCGCAGCCGCCCGCGGGCCCGCGTACGTGGGCCTGCCCGCTCGCGGTGCTGGCCTGGGAGGACGGAAGCGCGACCGCGTCGAGCTGCGTCCCGCCTTTCCCGAGCCTGGTCAACATCACGGGCACGGGCACGGGCTGCTGTGAGTGCACGGTGCGGATCGGGCCTTCCGATGTGGCTGGCGGGGCCTCGCTGCCCGCGCTGGTCGCGGGCCTGGCGAATCAGGGCCGGGTCGCCATCTGCCTGGCACCGGGGACCTACACGCTGCCCGAGCCGCTCATCCTCGGGCCTGGCCTTGACGGCATCACGCTGCGAGCCTGCGGCGACGGCGTCATCCTGCAGGCAAGCAGCAAGCCGGGACCGCGGTTCACGCTCGGGCTCATCGCGGTGCAAGGGCTGGACTCGGTCACCATCAGCGGCATCGACCTGGTGGCCCCCTACGTTCCCTTCGCGCCGCCGCAGGACTCCTTCGCCGGGCTGCCCGGGGCGAATCAGGATCTGTTCAAGAGCTATTCGATCGGGCTCAAGGTCGCGATCGCGATCTCAGCGGCCGATGCGACCGGGCTGACCGTGCAGGACTGCACGTTCGCCTTCCGCCGCACGAGCGAGGCCGACATCTTCGGCGCCGCCGTTTTCGCGACGGGCACGATGACCGGCCTGGCGCTCACCGGGTGCACGTTTATCTCGGACAACGTGCGGCCCAAGGTGCCTTTCTACGACCTGGCGGCCGGCAACCCGGTCGAGATCCCCTACCAGCCGGTCTTCGGGTACCTGCAGGTGCCGAGCTTCCCCGGCCACGGCGTCAAGGCCGAGGCCGGGGCGCCCGTGCTGCACGACGCCGCGATCGAGCGCTGCACGTTCCAGGGCGTGACCGTGCCCGTTCTCGTCATGGCCCAGCTCGGGACGCTGCGGGTTGACCAGAACATCGTCCGCGACTGCTACGGCGGATTCTGGCTCGTCTCGCTCGCCAGCGCGGCGCAGCTCACGATGATCGACATGGTCGCCGTCGGCAACCAGGAGGTGTACGCCAGCGCGGCCAGGAAAGGGCTCGCCTGCCTGCTTGACCGGCTGCTGGTGATGGCCAGCGCGATCGGGCGGGTGCTCCCGGCCGCGCCATCGGTGCACGGGCAGCAGCTCGTGCGGCGGATTCTCCCGCCGGACGACGTGACGCTGGCACTCGCCCGTCAGACGATGAACGCCGTCTACTCGGCGGAGCTGCCGCAGGCGATCACCCTGGCCTTCGAGCCGGGCGGGTTCGCGCCGACGCAGGGCACCGTCCCGGCCGCCGACACGGGAACGAGCGTGACCATGCGCCTTGACGTGTGTGACTGCCAGGTCGACGCGGTGATCGCCAATTCCTATTCGGGCGCCGCCCTGTTCGTCGCTGACCTGACCCAGGCCGGCGCGTCGGCCCTGGTCCACGGCTGCCGGCTGCGGAGCAGGTTCCCGATGGGCGAGGCCCTGGCCGGGATCACCCTCGCCGAGGCCACCATCACGGGGAACATCGTGGCGAACGAGGTCGTGCCGATAGACTTCCGGACCGGGGAGCAGGCCACGAGCTTCAGCATCGCGCTCACCCTCACGGCACCGTTCGGCGTGCCAGCCGCGGCCATCACCGGCAACGTATTCATCGATCCGACGCTGCTGCCGCCGCGTCCCGAGACGGTCCCTTCCGTGCTCGCCGACTGGGACGTGCTCAACACCGTCATCGCCTACGTGGCGCCGCCTGCCGTCACTGGCATCTCGCCCACGAACGGCCCGGCAACGGGAGGCGACACTGTGACGGTCACGGGCAGCGGGTTCACCGGGTTCACCGAGGTCCTGTTCGGGACGCAGAGCAGTACCCTCCTGCAGAGCGAGTCCGACACCGAGCTCGGCGCGCAGACCCCGCCGGGCGAGGGCACCGTCGACGTGCAGGTCGTCACCCCGGCAGGCACATCCGCCGCCAGCCCGGCCAGCCAGTACACCTACGAGGCTGACAAGGGCGCCGACAAGGCCGCGAGCCCGGCCGACGCTCCCAGGCGAACGCCGTTCGGCGATACGCCTGCCACCGCCGTGACCAGGCAGATGAAGCGCCCCGACCGCTCAGCGCCAGCCGAGCCCGGCCCCACAGAAAAAAAGGCCGGGGGCAAGGCCCCCGGCTGATCACCGTGCGCTGGCGGCGGTCTGCCCGGCCGAGCTCACCGTGACGACGCCGGCCCACGCGCAGTTGCACTGGGACGAGTCGTCGAGGGCTGCGACGTTCCCGATGGTGACGCGGGCCGAGCCCGGCGACCACGGGGACAGCACCGGCACGCAGGGCTGCGGGGTGAGCACGTTCGACGCTGCCGCCGTCGCCGACGCCACCTGCGGGTTCGACAGCGACATGCACATGCCGAACGGCGGCACGTTGGCCGCGGCGACATCGGCCACCACGCCTGCCGGGCTGGTCGCGGACACCTTGGTACCCGAGGCGGCGAACGTCGATGGCGTCGTGCCGAACGAGCACTGCAGCGCCGCCCCCGTGCACACCACCGGCATGGCCGCCTCCTGCCTCGATGCGAACTGCGATGCCACTATCCAGTGTGCCCCGTCGATGTCCCGAGGATGGCGTTCCTGGAGGAGGATCTTCGCGTAGAGGAGCCTTGACCGGGCTATCGAGTGCCTCCGCGCGTGATGTCTGTTTCTGGGCGGACGTGCGCTGTGCTCCGGCACGGCGCCGCCGGGAAGCGTGAGCATCGTGGCCCTCCCTGTTGCTGTCAGCGGCCCTTTCTGACAGCAACGTGGCCATCCCCGTTGCTGTCAGGACAACATCAGGAAGGGCCACGTTGCTGTTAAAACCAGTGATCAACAGCAACAGGGAGAGCCACGATGCTGTTAGAAGCGGTCTCAGGCGGCACTGACGGCGCTGAGACAGCGGCGCTTATGCTTGGCGGGTGCGGTTGGTGTCGCTGCTTCCCTCGGCCACGGAGATCGTCTATGCCCTCGGCCTGGGCGATGACCTGGTCGGGGTCACGTTCGAGTGCGACGAGCCGCCGGCCGCCAGGACCGAGAAGGCCATCATCGTCGGCGGGCGGGACACCAAGGGGATGGCGCCGGCGGAGATCGACGCCTACGTCAAGTCCCAGCTGGCGGCTGGCGCTGACCTCTACACCCTGCACGCCGACGCGCTCGCCGGGCTCCAGCCCGAGCTGATCCTGACCCAGGACCTGTGCCGGGTGTGCGCGCTGCCGACCGGCCAGGTCGAGGACGCGCTCGGGTACCTGGGCTGCCAGGCCGACGTCATCTCGCTCGACCCGCACTCACTTGATGATGTACTCGACTCGATCGTGACCGTCGGCGACCGCACTGGCGTGCGTGAACGCGCCGAGGCCCTGGTCAGCGACCTGCGGGACCGGCTCGCCCGGGTGCGGGCAGCGGTGGCCGGCCGGCCGCGCCCCTCGGTTGCCCTGATCGAGTGGGTGGACCCGCCGTTCAACGCCGGGCACTGGATTCCCGATCTGATCACGGCGGCAGGCGGGCAGCCCGTCGCCGCCCGGCCAGGCATCCCCTCGGTGCAGACCACCTGGGAAGCGATCGCGGGCGCCGGGCCTGACCTCGTCATCGTCTCGCCGTGCGGCTACCACCTGGACGGCGCGGCCGAGCAGGCGGACGCCGTCGTCAAGGCTCTGCCCGGCGTGCCGGTCTGGGCGATCGACGCGGACGGCATCATCGTCAGGCCAGGACCGCGCGTGGTCGACGGCGTCGAGGCGATCGCGTCGATCCTGCACCCGGACGTGATCCCGCGCACCGGCGCCGTGCGCCTCGTGACAACGTAGAGCAAGGCCGGCGAAGGGGCCGGCCTTGACTTCTGCTCTGCCGGCCGCCGTGTTTTCTAAGCAGACTCGGCCGGCAGTTCCGTCGCAATCTCCCAGACGTAGCCGTCCGGGTCCTGGAAATTGGCGGTGCGCATCCCCCAGGTGCGGTCGTCCGGGCCGTTGAGCAGGGCGACGCCCTTGTCTTTCAGCTCGGCGCACACGGCATCGACGTCATCGACGATGATCGCGAACACGTGGCGGGGCCCGTTGCCCGGCTGACCCGCGCGCGCCGGGGCGATCATCCGGGGCGCCTCGGAGGATTTGCTCAGGAAGAGCAGGGTGTTCTCCAGGCGGAACATGACGTCGGTCTCGTCGTCGAGCAACGGCTGGATGTCGAAGACCGCCTGGGTAGAAGTTCTTCGCGCGGTCCGGGTCCTCGACGAACAAGGTGATGGCGCCGATGTTCTTCTTCCAGCCGCTCATGCCGCGGTCCTCTCGGTCGGCTCGGCCTCTCACGACCGCAGGTATGACGCGGCGCCGGCGCGGAATTCAATCGGTCCGGCTGGCCGGAGCCCGGTCCCCGGGGCGGCGTGGAACAATGCTGGCGAACCGCGACCCCGCGATGACGGCCATCCTCTTAGCCAGCGAACAGCTGCCCGGCGCCTGACTGCGCGCCAGGCGGCTGTCACAGGAGTGTGCTCATGGAATGGAAGGTTCTCTCCGAGCTGCCTTTGTACAGCGATGACTGGCTGGACATACGCGTGGCCGACGTCGAGCTCCCTGATGGCCGCCAGCTGGCGCATCGCGTCGTTCGCGTTCCGCTCGGCGCGGGCGTCGTCGCCGAGGACGGCACCGGGCAGGTACTGCTGATCTGGCGGCACAGGTTCATCACCGGGACCTGGGGCTGGGAGATCCCGATGGGCAGGGTCGAGGACGGCGAGACTCCGGCGCAGACCGCGGCTCGCGAGTTCGAGGAAGAGACAGGCTGGCGGGCCGGGCCGCTGCGGCACCTGCTGACCGTGCGGCCCACGCCGGGCATCAGCGACTCCGAGCATCACGTCTACCGGGCGTCCGAGGCGACGCGTCTCGGGCGGCCGGCCGATGCCAATGAAGCCGACCGGGTCGACTGGGTGCCGCTCTCCGAGATCCGGCCCCTGATCGCCAAGGGCGAGATCAGCAGCGGGACGACCCTGGCCGCCTTGCTGTACGTCGCCGGCGAATGCGCGGCCGCTGGCTCAGGATGAGAGGCGCGGCCGCGTCGTCCTGATCCGTCAGCCCGCTGGCTTCCCGGCCTGCCGCAGGTACTCGGCCAGCCACGGTCCGGGTCACGATCGCCGAGTTCGCGCTCGTACAGTCTTACCTCTCTACCGCCGCAAAATGGGGCATCAGCAAACTCGACGCCCTCCGCGACCTGTTCAGCGGCCACGCCTGGCTACCACCCGGCCTCGAACCAGCAGCGAACAGCCGGATCAATCACACCACTGACGCTTGGTGAATAGCTACGGTCGCGCAGGTAGCTCAGGTGAGAGTGAACTCCCCATTCCCAGGTGTCCCGGTATGCCTGGATCATTTCGGGCTCTCGCCTAAACCGGATGCCAGAAAGGCTAACCCCGGCCATCGACAAGGCTGGGCAATATGGGGAGCTTCGCACTGCTGATTAGGGCAGTAACGGCTCGCCAGGCCCACCTAGGTCCCGCCTGCGCTCCGTATCTCATGCTCGTCAAGCCAGTCTTCGAGGATGACGAGGATCAGGTTGTTCACCGTGCGGCGCTCTCGCTCAGCTACGCGGCCAAGGCGCTCACGCATGTCCGCTGGCATGCGTACGTGTCACTCCTGTAGAGCCAGACGCCGGCCAGCACACCGAGGTGAGGCAGCGGCCCCCGGCGCGACTTGTCCTCAAGCACGTCAGCTATGCCGCCGAGGTAGTTGGTCGCGTCCGACAGAAGATGGTTTCGTGGCGCGCGGACCACGACCCGCAGCATCACGTCGTGCTCCTTCTCTATCGGCACGAACGCCGGCTGCTCCGCGAGCGACTGCTGCGCGGCGTCCAGGAGGCTCCGAACCCGTGGCGCATGATCATGGTCAGGCCCGAAGACGGAGTTCGTCCCGTCCTTGATGGGCGGGAGTCCGACAACCTTGAATGAGATCTCATTGTCAAGCTGCGTCATCAGCTACCTCCGCCAGTCGCCGTTCGAACTCGGTGCTGCCCTACATTGAGCCACATGACAACACCTGGCATCTGCGTCCGTCTCCGGAACTGGCTTGAGCAATACCCTTATCCATCGCGACCGGCGGACGAGAACGCTGCCCTGCGCCAGGCGGAGGATGAGTGGCTGGCGAGGTTCGCCGGCCTCGATGCGCTGGACCGTAAGCAGGCAGCGGACCTGATCAACTGGAAGTTCCAGTCGATGCCGCACCGGAAGGCCCTGGCCATGAGAGGCATCAGCGCGCAGTGCTGGGAGGACCAGGACGGCAGTGCGGGTGCGGGCGAACTCATCCGCTCGGCACTGGCCTCTGCCGATGACTTCACGGCCCTGGACGTTATGGCTCGGCCCGCCAGCGGCATCTACCGTTTCGGGCCTGCCATGGGCAGCGTGGTTCTTGCGGCGTGCCGCCCGGAGACGTTCACCATCGCGGACACCAGAGCGCTGAAGGCGGTTCGAAAGCTAAAGCTGGTGCCCGATGGACCCCCTCAGTTCCAGATGAGCGACTGGCTGCCGTACCTGTCTGCCTGCCGTCGTCTCGCCGGGCAGTGCGATCTCAGCCTTCGCGATGTTGACCGGGCACTATGGATCGCCGCGTCCGAACTTCCCTGATCTAGAAGTGATTCGCTTTGGCTCGTGGAGGCTCGCGGAGCATCTGCTAACTCCGCCAGTCAGGGATGCGAAGTCTTCCAGCACGGGAACCTACAGCATCCACCCGAGCGTGCGGTTGAAGAACGGGCTCGTCAACCTGGAGGTGATCGGGCGCAGCAGCAAGG
Organism: uncultured Actinomycetota bacterium; assembly: GCA_963720575.1. Lineage (GTDB taxonomy): Bacteria > Actinomycetota > Actinomycetes > Streptosporangiales > Streptosporangiaceae > Chersky-822. The sequence goes on along the minus strand of CAVRGA010000001.1, from coordinate 4,179,973 downwards.
CGGTCGGCGCGTCCAGTTTCGGCGCGATGATTCACGGGAAAACGATTACCCCGGCTGCGGCGGGCAGTCCCGCGAGCAAGGGGACGGTCGCGGCCAACATACGCATGATGGCGCTGCCGAAGTCCGCTGTGCCGGCCGTGCCGCAGCACCCAGGGCTTGCCGTCTGCCCTTTCCCGGTAAAGATCCGGGAGCTTGGCCGCAAGATGGTGGATATCGGCGGCCTGTACTCGATAGGCATGCCGCACGCCAAGATATCGATGACCTACTCCGATGGCTCCACCACCACGATAGGTATCGCCGTCAGCGTTCCCCTCAGCGACAGTTCCTTCAGCGCAGGAGGCACCTTCACCGAGACCAAGACCGGTACGGAAGGCATCCCGACCCAGACCGGCGTCCAGGAAAATATGCAAACGCCGTATACCTTCGGCCTGTACTCTCTGTGCGGTGGCCTGATGCGCCAGGCGCTGCCAGAGGAATGGGTCACTGGTTCCCGCCGAGTGACTGTCCGCCCTCCAAAGGCCCAGAAATGTAGTGGTCACTTCCTGACTGGCGAGACCTTCAGCACCAGCGACGAGAAGGCCGGCACCTTCTCTGCGGGCGTGGACCTGAAGCAGGAGATCGGCGTCAACTTGTCGGCTCAGTCCGGATACGACAAGGACACGTCCATAACGTGGACGTTCCCTAAGGGCGGCGGATTCCTCTGCGGCACCAACAACTTGCCGAGCAAGGCGGCGTGGAACGTCATGGACGTGTCAAAATTCGGCAACCTCTGAACATAGAGACCATCTCCAGCAAAAAGGACAGAACATCCAGGTGAACCGCGTCACTATGGGAGGGCTGGCCTGCGGGCTGGCCCTCCTGCTGGCAACCTCATGCAGCGGCGGCCTTGACACTGACGGGCCGTTCGGCGGCTCCGGCCCGAACTCGGGAGGGATCTGTGCCCCCGTCCGGCCTGGCGAGGTCGCCTACGACGGCTTTGAGCAGTTTCCCAATACGGGCGGACGGGCCACGATAACCAAGGTCCGGCTCGTGCACCCTCGGAATCTGCGACTGGTAGCCGCCTGGGTAGTGCCCACCAGCGGGGTGCTAGAAGGCGTCGGCGTGGGTCTCGGATACCCGACTGCGTCGAAGATAGCGTCCGGCGGGTCCGGTGCCCACTGGGACCTGCGGGAGCGGATACCGGGTGCGGTCGTCCGGCACACCCACGGACACCGGGCGATCGCCCTTGTCATAGTCGCCAAGCCGTCCGGAAAGGTGGGCACTTCGAAGGCCGTCGATTTGTACTACGAGTCCGCCGGAAAGCATTACCTGCTGCACTTCACGTACGGCTTCACAGTAAAGGTCGCCCGCACCTGCTGAGCAAGCTCGATCGCCCGTGTCGGATCTCGGAGATTTAGGGATGGTCCGTGCGGGGCCTCTTGCCGTGACCTGGGTCGCGGCGTGTCCCTGCTCAGGCTCTGCCAGCGTCGCTGCAAGTCGGGCAGGTTGCGGGCCTTTGAACGCTGACAGCCGTACCATCCAGGGAGTGACCTACTTCCGGGTGAGTCCGGCCGGCTGGGCAGCTTGGACCGCGATCGGCACTCTCACGCTGGCTGGCGCAACTGTCGTGGCGATCGTCGTTGCCTCGATCCAGGCCAGGAGGGGCAGGAGGCGGGCTGACGCCGAGCGCCTGGCCGAGATCAAGCGCGACAATGACAAGCGCGCTGAGGACCGTGCCAGAGACGACCGGTTGCGGCGCAAGGCAGCCGGGGAACGCGACCGCCGCGACGCAGCCGAGCGGCGTGCCAGGGAGGACTACGAGGCCAGGCAGGTAGTCGTGGGGCTGGCGCGCTGCATGCCCTCGGCGTACAAGGTGCCGATGGCCAGCGACGTCTTGCCCGATCCGGACACGCCGACGACGGCGACCGTGCGCCACAGCGGCACGTCGACGTCTATGTCGCGCAGGTTGTTGTGCCTGGCGCCGCGCACGCTCATGGCGGCGGGCAGCGTTCCCGGCGCGGACCGGTCAGGGATCGTCATGGCCACCACCCAAGCAGGTCTCCGTGACCTCGCCCGGGACCGGCGGTCTCCGGTCCCGGGCGCCAGCGGTCGCGCAGGGTCCGCGGTGCGGGGTTCTCAGGGGTGGACCGGTCCGCTGGGGCCCTTGTCGAGGCGCAGCGACTGCATGATGGCGAACGTCGTGGTCAGCGTGAACGCCTCGACGTCGGCAGCGGCGAGAACGCCGGTGTACTTGGCGATGACGGGCGCGGCCGCGCGCTCGGTCACTGTGTCGAGGTGGGCCTTCACCCCGGCCCAGAAGTTCTCCCCGTAGTGCATGTAGTACGGGACCGGGTTGACGCTCGCGAGCGCCTCCCGGGCGCTGGCTTCGATGTCCGCGATGTACTGCTGGTGCAGGGCGACGTCTTCGCGGGTGGCGAGCCTGCCCAGGTGCCCGCAGATCAAGCGCGACCACGGGTACGACAGCGCGATTTCCGGTGCCTGCATGTACCCCTGCACGTCCTCGCTGAGGTTGGTGTTGTAAATGGGCACCCAGCCGGCGTTGACGACGTCGATGAGCATCAGGGTGTCGTGGCCGGGGAAGTGGATGTAGATGTTGTCCGGCGAGTGGTTGGAGCCGTGCCAGGCCAGTTCGACGCGCTCGCCGCCGACCTCGAGCGTGTAGGTGTCGGCGAACGTCACGTCAGGCAGCGGCCGGGCCGGGTCGTCGTCGCGGGCGAGAAGCCGGCGAGTCTCCTCGTGCCCGATCCGGGTGACGTTGTCGAACAGCGATGCCGCCGCGCCGTGATCGGCATGATGGTGGGAGTAGACCAGGTGGGTCACTGTATTGCTGACCCCTTCGGCGGCCGTGACCTCGTCGACGGCCCGGCGCAGGTTGCGGCCGATGCTGGGCGGCGCGTCGAACAGCACCACGCCGTCGGCTGTCGCCAGGAACGCCGCCTGGTACACCCCGTCGGTCACGTAGAACAGGTTCCGCTCGACCCGCGCCACGTGGTAACCCTGCTCGTTCAGGGCGGGACCGAGCGCGGAGCGCGGGACGGGAGCGTACTCGGGCAGTTCGTCAAGATTGCCAGTGCCGACAGCGGATGTTATCACGACATCTCCCTTATTGTCGGGCACGTCACGTAAGGCCGTGCGCGGATTCACATCACCTCCACCCTCGCCGCTAGCCAGGTGAGAGCTCATCGCCGGATCATGGTGATTCGGGCGCTGCCCGCGCCGGGGGCCGCCGGCCGTGCGCGGGGCCGGCGTCGCTCAGAAGCCGAGGCGTTCCCGCACCACGATCGCGGTGACGCGCGCAGGTGCTATCACCTTGTTGACGACAAGGATGTTGTGGACGCCGCTTGGCACTCCATAGGCCTGCCGGGCGCGGGCATCCTCAAGGGGGTAGCAGTACTCGTAGATCCGCCGCATCCCGGCCGCCACGTCCGTGACGATCTTCTGGCCGCCGATGATCAGGATGACGTGTGCCGCGCCTGACACGAGCGGGCCGAGCTGGCTGCCAGACGCCGAGGCGATCAGCAGCGACCCGCCCTCGGTCAGCGCGTGGACACTGCCGACGACATAGTCAGGCGAAGCCGCCATCGACCGTATCTCATGCTCCTGCATCTTCCTGTCCATCCGCCACAGCCGCGGCCGGAGCGGCTGGTAGCGGCCGGACTGCTCGATGTCGTCGGCCACTCCGATGGCTTCCAGCGTCCGCGAGGTGTTGTTGAAGACCTCGACGCCCGCGGGCAGGAGCTCGCCGACTACCTGCCGGGCGTGCTCACCCGAGCCGGCGACGACGGAGCGGATGCCGTTGGCCTCCAGGGACGCCGCGGCCGCCGCGATGCGATCATCAGAGGCCAGCTCCCCGAACTCGGCATTGACCGCGACCTCCCGGCTGAGCGCGCCAGGCTGGTCACTCACCGTCCACCTCCGCGAGGCGCTGGTGGGCCAGTGCCACGGCCATGGATCCCTCGCCGATCGCCGCGGCGCACCGCTTGATCGAGCCGCAGCGCACATCGCCGGCAGCGAAGACCCCGGGAAGATTCGTCTCAAGCGGCATCGGCTCTCTCGCCAGCGCCCAGTGCCGGGCGGGGCCGTCACCAGCGTCGCGGCCAGTCACCAGGTAGCCCGCGTGGCTCATCGCCAGTCCCATCCCGGTCGCGGCGCCTGTGCGGGGCGCGCCCCCGATGCAGATGAACAAGCCGTCAGCGCGCACCGAAGCGGGACGTGCCTGCTCGGCCGAGCTGACGGTGACAGCGCGGAGCCGGTCGCCGGCCTCGAATCCTGTCACCTGCGATCGCAGCCTGATCTCGACGTTCGGCAGGTCGCCGAGCCGGTCGATGAGGTACCGCGACATCGACTGGGCGAGGCTGGGGCCGCGCACGACCAGGGTGACCTGCTCGGCGTACCGGGAGAAGCGGACGACGGCCTGGCCGGCCGAGTTGCCGCCGCCGACCACGACAACCTGGGAATCGGTGCACGCGAGCGCCTCACTGGGCCCGGCTCCGTAGTAGACGCCCGCACCCTGGAGGTCATCAATGCCCGCGACCTCCAGCCGGCGCCACTGCACCCCGCTGGCGAAAAGGATGGTCCGGCCGCGCAGGCGCGTGCCGTCGGACAACACCGCGACGTACCCTGGCCCGTCCTCCGCGACGTCCGCCAGCGGACGGGCCAGCAGCAATTCCGCGCCGAAACGCCGCGCCTGCACCACAGCCCGGGTCGCTAGCTCGCTGCCGCTGATCCCGCTCGGGAAGCCGAGGTAGTTCTCGATCATCGAGGTCGTTCCCGCTTGGCCGCCCGCTGCCACGGCTTCGACCATGATCGTGCTCAGTCCTTCGGAAGCCGCGTTGACAGCCGCGCTGAGACCCGCCGGGCCTGCGCCGACGATGAGCAGGTCATAGTCAGACCGAGCCGGCGGCGCGAGCATGCCCAGGCCCGCGGCGACCGACTGGACCGTGGCTGAGGCAACCCGCGACCCGTCTGGCAGGACGCAGACCGGGAGCGATGACGGAGGTACGCCGGCGACTCCCAGGGCTGCCCGCACGGCGTCAGGCTGGCCCGCGTCTACCCACTCAAAGGGCCGGCCGTTCCTTGCCAGGAAGTCCCGGATTTCATAGGCCGCGCGAGATGAAGACGCGCCTACCAGGACCACCTGAGCGGTGGCCGGCCTGGAGTCATAGTCAAACATAGACATGGGCGTCGCCTGATTCACCCTTCGAATCCGGCCTGAACTCCTCCGGCTGGCGTCGTCATCGCGCGGTTGCTCCTTGTCCTGCGGGTAATGAGGTGATCATAGTGAGCAGGCACTACCGCGTTCTGGTGATGCCGGATCGGCGACCTGGCGGATCTCGAGCAGGTCGAGCCCGAGCGCTTCGATCTCGCCCAGCACGCCATAGAGCCCGGGCCGGTCAAGCACGCCGGTCAGAACCGTCTCCGAGCCCTGAAGCCGCCACGCCATCGCCGGGAACGCGGACAGTAACGTGGCGCCGAGGTGACCGTTGATCCGGATCATGTACCTGGCGGCGGCAGGATCCATGTGCCCCACGGTCCAGCGCGAGCAGGTGAGCACGCATCACCAGGATCAGGTGATGCGTGCTCACCTGCCTGGCGGCGAGCCTAGAAACGGCCCCGCCTTCCGGCGGCAAATTTTCACCAGTGGACTGGGACAGGCGCCCGAGTCCTGAGCGCCGCCAAGCCGGCCCGACCGAAGGGAGATCATCGGTGAGCACCGAGCAGCGAGAGAACCTCGACGCGATCCTGCGGCAGTCAGCCTTCCCCGCCGGCAGCGACGTCAACGAGCAACGGCGGCTGCTCCGGGAGCTGTTGTCCGCTCAGCCGCTGCCCGCCGAGGTCACCGTGACCCGGGCGGTGCTGGGCGGCGTCCCGACGGCCGAGATCACAGTTGACGCGGTCGAGCCCCGGCATGTTGTCCTGTACTTCCACGGCGGCGTGTACGTGATGGGGGACGCCTTCCAGGCCGCTGGCCTCGCCTCGCAGATCGGCCGCCGCACCCGCGCCAAGGCCATCTCCGTCGACTACAGGCTCGCCCCCGAGCACCCGTATCCGGCAGCGGTCGACGACGCTCTGGCGGCCTACGAGGCCCTCCTGGACAACGGCACGGCCCCGTCGGACATTGTCTTCGCGGGAGAGTCAGCCGGCGGCGGGCTCGCCATCGCCACCCTGGTCAACGCCCGCGATCGCGGGCTGCCCCTGCCCGCCGCGGCCTACGTCATGTCACCGTACGCCGACCTCACCCTGGCCGGGGCGACCATGGAAACCAAGCGCGCGGCCGACCCGCTGATGAGCCTGGAAAACCTCCGGTCCCGAGTGCCCGACTACACGTCGGGACAAGACGCCGCTCTCGGCCTCATCAGCCCGGTATTCGCCGACCTGTACGGCCTGCCGCCCCTCGTCATCCAGGCCGGCTCCCACGAGGTTCTCCTCGATGACGCCGTCCGCCTCGCGCGGCAGGCCGCCATCGCCGACGTCCAGGTCACCCTGGACATCACGGCCGGGGTGCCCCACGTCTTCCAGGCCTACCACCCGATCCTCGATGAAGCGGCCGCCGCGCTGGACAGAGCCGGCCAGCTCCTGTCGGAGCATCTCGCCAGCGCGGAGCGCGTCACCGCATAACGTCGCGCCATCCATTACCCGTAGCAGCAGACATCCCGGTACCGTGAACGACAGGAGTCCGACATGAGCGAACCGCTCGACTGGAACGCGCAAACCATCGCGGAGTTCCGCGCTAATGAGGGCAAGGTTGGCGGGACCTTCGAGGGCGCCCCCTTGGTCCTGCTGCATCACCGCGGCCGCAAAAGCGGGCGGGAGTACGTCAGCCCGATCATGTACCTCCCGCACGACGGCGAGCCGGACAGCATCTACGTCTTCGCCACGAAGGGCGGCGCGCCCACCAACCCCGACTGGTACGACAATCTGACCGCCGCCGGCGACGGCAGCGTCGAACGCGGAACCGAGACCTACAAGGTGACCATCCGCGAGCTGACCGGCTCCGAACGCGACCGCATCTACGCCGAGCAAGCGCGGCGTTACCCGGGCTTTGCCGAGTACGCGCGCCAGACCGCCGGAGTCCGCACCATTCCAGTGCTCGAACTTACGCGGGAATAGAACCAGTTAGGCAGAAATAAGGCGCGGAGGAACTCCGCGCCGGATAGGGGTGCCCGCAGGCGCGATCGGCAGCCTGTGCCCGTGATGATCAGGCGCGGCGGCGCGGTCCGCGCGGGGCGGCGTGAGCAACGCGGCCCTCCCTGTTGTCGTCCTGACAGCAAGAGGAAGGGCCACCTTGTTGTTACAGACGGCCCGCAACAGCAACGTAGCCCGACCTGATGCTGTCCCGGCCCGGGTGATCGGGCTCACCGGCGGTTGCGGTAACCGATGATGGTAGACATGGCGATGGTTCTCGGTGAGGGCGAACCGGCCGCCGGGCCGTGGCGGGTTGTGCCGCTGACTCAGCTTGTCCGCATGCTCAGCCCTGGCCAGGGCGCGCACCCGGGGCGGCCCTGGGTCCTGGCGGTGGACGGGCGCAGCGGGAGCGGCAAGACAACTCTCGCCGGGCGGATAAGGGACGTGGTCCCGGCGTCAGCGGTGGTTCACACCGACGACATCGCCTGGAATCAGGCGATGTTCGACTGGGCTGGCTTACTGGCCGACGGAGTCCTGGAACTAGTTCACCGGAACGAGGCGGTGAGCTTCCGGCCTCCCGCCTGGCAGGAGCGGAACCGGGACGGCGCGATAGAAGTTCCGCCAGGCCGCGAACTTGTGATCATCGAAGGAGCAGGGGCAGCACGGCGAGAGCTGATGCCCATGTTCGACGCGATGATCTGGGTGCAAGCCGATATGGCCGATGCCCGGCGGCGGGGGATCGCGAGAGACGGCGGTGATGAGGCGGCCACCGCGACCTGGCACCTGTGGATGGCCGAGGAACTGCCGTTCATGACTGAACAGCGACCATGGACGAGGGCAACCATCATCGTCGCGGGCACGCCTGGCCTTCCCCATGACCCCGCGACCGAGGCAGTGATCGCGCAACCGGACCAGACGCCATGACGCACGCCGCCACCGGCAAGCCTGGCTCCGCGTTCCGCAAGCACGGCGTCTACCTGTCCGTCCAGGACCTGGAAGCAGCGTGAACCAGACCGACGATGTCCTATTCGGCCGGGCCGACGGCAATTTGATTTACCTTGGAAGCCTGGCCTGACCTTCACCGGAAGGCATTCGGCCTAGCAGCGGTCTTCAGGATCGATCTCTGAAATGCGCCGCCTCCATTGCTACCCGCGTGGATGGTGTTCTGCGGCAGGCATTCAGCACGGCAGACGCAGTCTCCGCGGAGCTGTCAGTGCCGGGGCCAGGTGCGATGTTCCGTGATCAAGGTCCCGGGCATGATCACGGAACATCGCCGCTGTCCTGACCTGGGCGATCTTCCGTGATCACGGGCTCGAACATGATCACGGAACATCGCTGCTGTCCTGGAGACTGTCGTGTGACTCGTGATCAGGCAGGCTGCCGGCGTTCAGTCAGGCCGCCGCCCGCCGCCCGGCCAGGTCAAACCCGGCGCGGCTGACCCCAATTGGCAACAGCACCATTGCGGCCAGTTCCGCCGGCGTGTCCTCCAGGAACCGCCCGTAGTGACGCACCGAGATGGCATAGGCCCGCCCGGACGCCGTCGTGCCCACCTCCCTGACCTGCGGCACGGGCAGGTCAGGGCCGCCGAACGCCATGGCCATCCTGTCAGCCTCGTACCAGGACACCTCCCGCCCGAACCGGACCACTAGCTCTTCACCGCCCGCCCGGTAGCCCCACGCCGACGACCACGCCCCGCCCGTCAGGGCTTCCAGACCCTCCGGAGAGCCCGGCTGCCGGTCAAGGAATGCGGCGACCTCCTCCCGGCTCACCTGCCCCGCGCTCACCACGCCATTATCTCCCGACAGACCGCCGCTGATCTCTGCCGAAGCCGACGCTGCCCGCTAGCGGTCGCGCAGAGCTAATCGCGGTGAATGGCCGTACGGTGGGGTGGTGGAGCGGGCCCTGCTGGCGCTGCGTGATCACCTTACAACCGGGACGAGGCAACCGCGATGACTGAAGACTCGCCCGGAACGATGGCGGGCACGGTCACCCTGGTCACCGGCGGTACCGGCGGAGTCGGCAGAGCCACCGCAGTAGGCCTCGCCGTGCTTGGCGGTCGCGTCGGCATCACCGGCCGGGACACCGCGCGTACCCAGGCAGCCGCCGTGGCGATCGCGCGCGAGTCCGGCAACCCCCGCGTGGATGCCTTCGCCGCCGATATGTCCTCTCAGGCCGAGGTACGCCGGCTCGCCGCCGCGGTCCTGGACGCCTACCCGCGGCTGGACGTGCTGGTCAACAACGTCGGGGGGTTCTGGGCCACCAGGCACGTCACCGCGGACGGGCTTGAGCGCACCTTCGCCGTGAACCACCTCGCCGGGTTCCTGCTCACCAGCCTGCTCCTGGACCTGCTCAAGACCAGCGCCCCCGCGAGGATCGTGACCGTATCCGCTGATTCCCACGCCGACGGCAAGCTTGACTTCACCGACCTGCAGGGCGAGCGTCACTACTCCGGGCAGCAGGCTTACAGCCAGTCCAAGCTCGCCAACGTCATGTTCACCTACGAGCTCGCCCGCCGCCTGGACGGCACCGGCGTCACCGCCACCGTTCTGCACCCCGGCGTGGTACGCACTGCCTTACCCACCGGGGACCCGTCACTGCTGGCGAAGGTCATGATCACGGCGTCGCGGCCGTTCCTCAAGACACCCGCGCAGGGCGCGGCCGCCTCCATCTACCTGGCAAGCGCAGCCGAGGTCGAAGGCGTGACCGGACAGTATTTCGCCAGCCGCAGGCCCAGTACCTCGAACAAGACCTCCTACGACACCACCTCCACCGCGCGGCTCTGGGACACAAGCGCTCGCCTGGTCCATTCCGGCCCGGAAACACATGCGGCCAGCAGTGCCGCGGCCCGGCAGGGGAACGCGCGCCGCGACGTCAGGGACCGAAACGCTCCCGAGGCTGCGCTGGAGCCTGAGCAGCCGAAGGCGCCGCACCGGGTCGGGTGGGGTTTTATCTCGCTGTACACGCTGGCGTATATGAGCACCAGCCTGCTGTTCCTCGCGCCCTTGCTGGTCACCCTGGCCCTGAAGGTGGACTCGCTCGTCGGGATCGGACGGGCTCCGGGCAGCCTGGCGCTCGTCGCCGGCACCGGCGCGCTGCTGGCGATGGTCGCTAATCCGTTCTTCGGCAAGCTGAGTGACCGTACCGCATCGCCGCTGGGCATGCGGCGGCCATGGATGATCACCGGGCTGGCAGGCGGCTCCCTCGGCATTCTCGTTGTCGCCCTGGCGCCCAGCATCCCGGTCGTTCTGGCCGGGTGGTGCATGGCCCAGCTGTTCTTCAACGCGCTGCTCGCGGCCATGGTGGCGGTGATGCCGGATCAGGTGCCGACCGTTCAGCGCGGCCTGGTCTCCGGTGTGCTGGGGGTCTGCACGCCCGTCGGGTCGGTGTGCGGCACCTTGGTGGTCAAGGTGTTCACCGGCCACCCGCTCGCCATGTTCCTGGGCCCGTGCGCGGTCGGCGGAACTTTCATTCTCCTGTTCGCGGTCAGCCTGAAAGACCGACGGCTGGCCAAGGCCGACAAGCCCGCCTGGTCGCTTCGGGAGTTCGCCAGCACCTTCTACGTCAGTCCGCGCAAGAACCCGGACTTCGCCTGGGCTTTCGCCAGCCGTTTCATGTTCGTGCTGGCCTACGCTTTCCTGACGACTTACCAGGCCTACTACCTGCTGGACAAGATCGGCACTGCCAGGGCCGACGTGCCGCAGCAGATATTTCTGGGCACGCTCGTCCAGTCCGCCGTCATCGTCGCCGCTTCCCTCACAGGCGGGAAGGTCTCTGACCGGACGGGCCGGCGGAAGATCTTCGTGCTGACCGCGTCGATCGTGTACGGCCTGGCGTTGTTCGTGATCGCCATCGCTAGCCACTTCGACGGTTTCCTCGTCGGCATGGCCATCAGCGGGCTCGGCTTCGGCGTGTACCTGGCGGTCGATCTCGCGCTCGTGATGGACGTGCTGCCCGGCAGGCGCACCGCCGCCAAGGATCTGGGTGTGTTCAACATCGCCGGCGCGCTTCCCTTCTCGATCGCGCCCGCGATCGCGCCCGCCATCCTGGCGGCGGGCGGCGGCAGCTACGGCGTGCTTTACATGGTGGCCGGACTGTGCGCGATCACTGGCGCCGCCGCGATCTTGCCCGTCAGGCGTGTCCGATGAGCACCCACATCGGCCAGAGGCCGGGCCTGGGAGGCGCCGGCCGTGTCGTCCTGCCGGGGTCAGGCCGCGACGTCCTGGTAGGCGCGCGGCGTGCTGGCAGCGTCCACCGCGGCGGTGATCGGGGAGGGCCTGAAGCCTTTGACTGTCAGCCACAGACCCAGCGACAGCTCCCAAGCAGCCACCGGGAAGGCGGCGAGCTGAGGGGAGCCCAGGTTAAAGCCGCCGAACAGGGTCACTATGACGGTGCAGATGAGGAACGGGGCGCCGATGAGCCCGATCACGGGAATGATGCGGGGCACGAGGCGGGACCGGTACATCACCGAACCAAGCAGCAGCGCGTTGAAGGCCGGCATGAAGCTCTGTGAGAGCAGGAACGTCCAGTTGTAGACCGCGACGTGCGACGCGCTGGTGGTGACCAGCGCGGCCGCATTTGCTCCGGCCGCTCCGCCCAGGTCCTGTCGCAAGGTCACCAGTGACAGGAGGCTGACGACGCCGGTGAAGATCATGGCGGCTTCCAGGACGCGAGCGGTGACAAAGCCGAGCGCGGCGCCCTCGTTCTGCCGCTTGACCACCGGGTACAGCGTGACGGCGGTGCCGATGCCGGCCAGGGCGACTACCACCTCAAGGAATCCGCCCGCCAGCACGCCCGTGTGGCCGCCGGAGCCGAGGATCCAGTCCCGGTGGTTCTTCACCGGTCCGTAGAGGGCCAGGGTGGGGATCGAGATGAACGTGATCAGGTAGAAGACGCCCGCGACGAACGCGATCTTTCTTGTCGGGCTCATCGGGGTGCCTTTCGTCCGCGCTTTCGCTGCCGGGGCTGAGACGATGGTCGTCATGTCGGTCTCCTTGTCGTGGATTGCTGATTTACCGCGTGTTCGGCGTTGGGTGGCGGGGGATGGCCGGGGTCGACGGGCGTGACCGAGATCAGGGGCAGGCCCAGGTCGCGTGTTTTCTGGATCAGGCCGTGCAGCGCGGCCTGGTCGGCGACCAGGCCGTGGATGATGGTGGTGCCGTCGCCGTAGCGGGTAATGACGAGTCCGTCGAACCAGGCGGCCCATCTGCTGTCGAGGTGGCCCTTGAGGCGGATCTCATACCGCCCGGAGCCGCCATGGTGGCCGGCCGGCATCTGGCTCATGGCGCTCCCTTTGCTGGTGCTCGCCTGGCTGGATCTCCGCCGGCCAGGCGAGTGTTTCTGGCTCTGATCGGAAGCTAGGAGCAGATGTGGTGAGCAGTCATCACCACACCTGGTGATTGATGACGTTGTTGGCTTACTGGACGCTGAGGCGGCCTGGGTCAGGCGGCGGAAGTTAGAGCACGCTCCGGTCCGGCCCGCCCGGCCCGGACAGCGACGGCTCTGGCCGGCCCAGGCTGCCGGTCACGCCCTCCTCTGACAGCAACAGGGAGGGCCACGATGCTCACGCGGTCAGGGCCGGCGGCCGCGGTTTTGCGGCAGCAGGCTGAGTTCCGCGGCCCGCCGGACCGCGGCCCGCCGGCTGGTCACGGCGAGCTTGGCGTAGATGTTCTTCGTGTGCGTCCGCATCGTGTTCACAGACACCATGAGCTCGCGGGCGATGGCCGGACCGTCCAGGTCAGTGCCGAGCAGCCGGAGCACGTCGAGCTCGCGTTCGCTCAGCGGGTCGATCAGGGGCAGTGCCATGGGGCTGCCCGGTCCGGTCGTGCCTGCGGCGGCTAGGAGCCGGCGGGCGTAGTTCGGCCTGGTCGCCTGCTTCGCGACCGCCCTCAGCAAAGGGACGATAGCCGGGCCTTCATCAGCGAAGATACGGACATGACCTTCCGGCTCGGCCAGTGTCACAGCCCGGCCCAGGCAGGCGAGCGCGACCGGCATCTCCCCTTGCGCGTGGTGAGCCAGCGCCTGCAGCATGACGATCTCGATGACCCGCCCGGTTCTCCCCCCTGCTTCGGCCGCGAGCAGCAGGCGCCGCAGCAGCCCGGCCGCCTCGCGCGCGCGGCGCTGTGAGCACTCGTGCTCGTGCCGAGCCAGGAGCAACCTGGCCAGGGTGATGTGCTCGAATTCGCGTAGGTAACTGAGGTCGTCATCAGCGGACAGGCCTTGCTCACGCGCCCAGCCGATGGCTTCACCGAAGCTGCCCTGCCTGATCCAGACCCGTGCCTTCAGCGCCGGAACCGGCCGCGCATTCGGGAAGAAGTCGCTCACATAGCAGCGCTCCGCCTCGTTGAGCAGGTCGAGCGCGCCGTCAAGACTTCCCTCGGCCATGCGTATCCGCGCCATCGCGACCCGCGAGCGGTAGCGGTGCTGCGGCAATCCGGTGTGCTCGCCCAGCTCCTGGCTGGCCAGCAGATGCTGGGTAGCGGCCCGCAAGTTGTCGCGCTCACAGTGGATCTCGCTGATCCCCACGTGCATGTCCGCTGTCCCCCGCAGGACCGGCCCGCCTTGCTCCGCGGCATGCTGCAATACCTGCTCGTAGGTGCGCATCGCCTCTCCCAGGCGACCTTGCGTGATCCGGATGTCGGCAAGAGCGATCGAACAGCCGAAGATGTCAGCAACGAACCCGGCCCGCCGCAGCCCGTCCACGCATGCCGAGTAGGCCCGGTGCCCGGCCTCCAGGTCACCGCTCCCCCAGTGCGCAAGCCCCAAGAGTCCCCATGCCGAGGCTCGCCAGAGGTGGTCATCCTCAAGAGCGAGATCAAGCGCCCGCCGAGCGCGCCGAACAGTGTCAGCCGGCTCGCCCCGGGCCAGAGCCAGCGCGGCGCGGTACACCTCGATTGCCGCGGGGAGGCGGCGGTATTCCTCCTCGTCGGCAACGATCATCTCGGGCGGCCGGGCTCCGGGTTCTGGCCGGCTTCCCGTCACCGCATCAAGCCACCGCTCCGCGTCTCGCAGCCGGCTCTCAGCCTCAGCACGCTCGGCCTCGCCGCCAGCGCCGCCAGTCATCAACGCCCCGGCAAAGTGAACGCTGAGCACGGGCCTGACCCGGACCACCTCGTCGGGGAGTTTCTCGAGCCAGCCACGCGCCGTGGCCTCCTGCCTGGTCCTGCGCATTGCCGGGATCGCCAGCTCGACCAGGTCCGCCGCCCGCCCGAAATCCCCGGCGGCCAGCGCGTGGCCGACGGCCTCGGACAGCTCGCCGTTCCGCTCGTACCACGCGCTCGCCCGCCGGTGCAGGTCCGGCACCTGGCCGTGCTGCTCATCCAGCAGGCGCGCCTGCAGCACGTCAGCAAACAAATGGTGGTAGCGGTACCACCGGCGGCGGTCATCGAGCGGGACCAGGAAGAGGTTCGCCCGGTCCAGCGCCTCCAGCATGGCCTTGCCGCCGCTCTGGTCGGTGACGGCATCGCACAGCGGACCGCTCAGCCGCCCCAGGATAGAGGTCTGCAGCAGGAAGTTCTGGACATGATCGGGCTGACGCTGCAGCACTTCCTCGGCCAGATAGTCGACGACGTAACGGTCATCCCCCGCGAAGCCGGCAATGAAGCCGGCGACATCGTCTCGCCCCTGCATCGACAGCGCCGCCAGCTGGAGCGCGGCGATCCAGCCCTCGGTGCGGGCTTCCAGAGCGGTCACGTCTCGCGTCGTCAGCCGCAGGCCCATCCCGTTGAGGTACGCCGCGGCCTCATCAGCGGTGAAGCGCAGCCCGGCCGCGCGAATCTCGGCCAGCTCGCCGCGCGCCCGCAACCGGGCCAGCGGCAACGCCGGATCGGTCCGGCTGGCGATCACCACGTGCAGCCGCGGCGGTAGATGGTCGAGCAGGAAAGCCATCCCGTCCTGCACCTCACGCGCGTCAATGACGTGGTAGTCGTCGAGCACCAGCACGATCTCGCCGGCGACGGCCCCGAGGTCGTTGAGCAGTATGGTCAGCACCGCCTCGACCGGAGGCGGCTGCGGCGCCTGCAGAAGTGCCAGCGCGCCTTCGCCTATCCCGGACGCCACCGTCCGCAGTGCGGCAATCACATAGGCCCAGAAGGATGCCGCATGATTGTCGCCCCGGTCGAGTGACAGCCACGCGACCAGCCGCTCACCGGCCGGCGCGGCCGGTCCCGCCGCAAGCCACTCGGTGAGCAGCGTCGTCTTGCCGAAGCCCGCGGGTGCGGAGACGAGCATCAACTTCGACGCGGCCCCGCGGTCCAGCAGCTCGCTCAGCCGCGGACGCGGCACCAGGCCACGCCGCGGCTGCGGGACATAGAACTTCGTCTCGAGCAGGGCCGTTGGCACCCAGGCAATCTCCTCCTCCCGCTGGGCCAGCTCGGCCTCGCGGTCGCCGGTCACCGCGAGCGGGACGGCCGCCGCCTGGGCCGGAGGCGGCCTGGCTGCGCCAAGCGACGGATCCTGGGCCAGGATGCGGGCCTGGAGTTCTGCGAGCGCCGCGCCGGGATCGATGCCCAGCTCATCCACCAGGCGGTCACGGATGGCTGTATAGGCCCGCAACGCCTCGGACTGCCGTCCGGACCGGTACAGAGAAACGATCAGCAGCTCCCACAGGCGCTCGCGAAGCGGATGCTGGCGGCACGCGGCCTCCAGCTCGCCGGCCAGGTCGGCGTGCCGCCCCAGATCCAGGTCCGCCGCCGCGCGGGCCTCGACCGCCGCCAGGACCAGCTCGTCCAAGCGCGCCCGCTCGGCGTCGGCGAAGCCGGCATAAGCGAACTCGGCCAGCGGCTCGCCGCGCCGCAGGCCAAGCGCCTCACCCAGGGCAGCTGACGCCAGAGCCGCCTCGCCGGCCTCGCTCAGGAAGCGTCCCTTCGCCACCAGCTGCTCGAAGCGGACGACATCGACGTCCCCGGAACCGATGGCGAGGGCATAACCGGCTTCGGTAGTGACGATCGCGCCCGCGCCCAGGGTGCGGCGCAGCTGGCCGATCTGGGCCTGCAGCGCGTTGGCCGGGTTCACCGCCTGGCTGTTGCCCCACAGCACGTCGATCAGGCGGTCGGCGCTGACCGCCTCGCCGCGGTGCAGCGCCAGCAGCGCCAGCAGGGCCCGCTGCTTGACACCGCGGACCGGCACCGCAATGCCGTCCTGCACCGCCTCAAGCTCGCCGAACAGCCGGACCTCCACCACCCCACCGTACGGCCATTCACCGCGCCGATGGCCGGCCAGCTCCGCACCGCCCTGAGCCGTGCGCCTCAGCGCCGCGACAGTGCCGCCTCAGGCCCGCTGCGCAAGCTTCATCTGAAAACCGGCACAGGGAGGAAAGGACGAGCGGACCGTCGCTCAAGGAGCGGTTCTTCGACCTGACCCGGAACGAACCGACTACCGCGCCGGCCAGCTGGCCGGCTCAGCCAAAGGACCGACATGAGCTCAATGACCCGCACCAATGCGACCAAGCTGGCCGCCGCCGCGGCCGCCCTGCTCACCGCGGCCGGGATGGCGTCAGCCGGCGCCGCCAACGCGTCGGCCGGCCCGCCCCGCGAGAGCGGCGCCGCGCTGCGGGCGGCACTGCACCGTGACCTCAGCCGCTACCTGACCGCGCGGCGGACCGCCGAGCACATCTCCGCGGACTCGCTGCGGGTCACCTTCCCCGGCAGCAGGCCGGCCATCAGCCTGGCCACCGGGACCACCCGCTACGGCGGGGGCCCGCCGGTAACGACCAGCGCGCTGTGGCCGATCGGCAGCAACACCAAGGCCTTCACCTCGGTGATCCTGCTGCAGCTCGAAGCCGAGGGCAAGCTGTCCATCAGCGACCCGATCGGCACCTGGCTGCCCCAGTACCGAGCCTGGCGCCACATCACCATCCGCCGGCTGCTCGACATGACCAGCCGCATCCCCGACTACATCTTCCAGCCCGCCTTCATCACTGCCTTCGCCGCGGACCAGCGCACCCGCTTCACGGCCCGCCGGCTCGTCTCCTACGCCGCTGGGCTGCCCCTCGGGCCAGCGGGATACCACTACACCAACACCGACTACCTCCTCGCCCAGATGATCATCGAGAAGGTCACCGGCGACTCCTACGCCAGCCAGCTCACCAGGCGGATCACCGGC
This sequence comes from uncultured Actinomycetota bacterium, assembly GCA_963720575.1. Taxonomy (GTDB): domain Bacteria; phylum Actinomycetota; class Actinomycetes; order Streptosporangiales; family Streptosporangiaceae; genus Chersky-822. Next base: position 4,162,750 of record CAVRGA010000001.1, on the reverse strand, counting down.
CGACTGCGGCTGCACAGCACCTGCCTGGCGCCCTACACCTGCCCGGCATCCGACGCCGCCCGGATGCCGGCCGGGTACTTCGACATCGCCGGCGCGCCGCCGTCGCTGATCGGCAAGGCCATGCCGCCGCTCGCCCTGACCTGGGCGCAGGCCGCCGGGGGCATCGTCAGCTCACTGGCCGACATGACCACCTGGGACCGCGCTCTCTACACCGGCAAGCTGCTGCCGGCCCGCCAGCAGCACCAGCTCGAATCCCTGGTGTCCGTGGCCACCGGCCAGCCCATCCGCCGCACCACCCCCGCCGACCCGGCCGGCTACGGGCTCGGCGTCCATCAGGTATTCAATCCCCAGACCGGCATCTTCTGGGCCTACGAAGGCCAGGCCTTCGGCGCCCGGGTCATCCACTACTACTTCCCCCGCACCGGCCTGCTCATCGCCGTCGCCGCCAACAGCTCAGTTTCACCCGCCAACGACGACCTCGCCAACCTGGCCGGAGCCGTTTACCAGACCATCATGAAGGCAGGCGCCATACCCGCCCGCTGAACCACCGCTCAATGCCGCGGATACCGGCTAGCGCGAGCTGGCCGGTATCGACGGCTGCGGTGAGAGCCATGATCTACGTCCAGACCGCTAAGTCAGCATCTCTGAGCTGCGTCGACCGTCTGTCTGGCTGCTCAGGGCCTGTCGTCCGGGGCGGTAGCGTCGCAGCAGGGGGCTGGCCTCGCCCGTCGTGATCTCCTCGGCGAGGAGCCTGCCAAGCAGGGGTGCCAACGTTACGCCGAGATGACTCACGAGTTCGTAGTAGCGGGCGGTTTCTGGCACGCTTCCGACCGAGGGGTAGGTGTCCGATGGCATGGGCCGCCATCCCACGGCGCTGTCGGTGACCGGGCTTCCGGAGAGTGCGGGTATGACGTCCGCGGCCATGGCCGCGAGGTCTGCGCGTTGCCCGGGGGTGGCGATTCCGGTACGCAGTTGCGCGTCTATCTCCCTGCTGTGCAGGAGGACCCGGTGCGGGCCGTCGGGGCGTATCTCTACCCGAGGGCTGTGCATGGCGTGCCTGATCGGAGTCGCGGAGACGCTGAGCCTGGCGACCAGCCCAGGGCTTGGCCGGAGCGGGAGCCTGCGACCGACGAGCGCCGCGACGTGGTCGCTCCACGGGCCCGCGGCGTTGACGACCGCGTCGAATGGCTGTCGGGTGCCGTTCCCCAGGACGACGGTGAGCCCGCCTCCTTTGCCGTCTTCGATGGCGACGACATGGGAGCCGATGAGTGCCCGCGCGCCGTGATCGATCGCGGCACTGGCGAGTTCGGCGGCCATGGCGGTGCCGTCCACCCACGATTCGCCCGGGAAGGAGAGCACAGGCTGCCCGGGAGTTCCGAAGCGTAACGCGGGCTCGAGTTCGGCGGCCTGGGCGGAGGTCAGGATGCTGAGTGGGTATCCCGCCGCCTTGAGCTGCTTCGCGTGAGAGAGGAGTACGTCTTCGTTTTCGGCGTCAGCCCAGCGGAGGTGGCCCGAATCGTGGAGCCATTCCCCCGGCGGGACCTGTTCGCGAAGTTTGCCGTGTTCGGCGACCGCGGCGACGCAAAGACCGAAATAGTGCGAGTCGGCGATTTCGGGGGTGCTGGCGTTGACCCAACCGAAGGTCGATCCTGAAGTTCCGCGGCCCGGCGAATGCGGGTCGATGATCGTCGCGGTGACCCCCAGTCGCGTCAGGTGGTAGGCGCAGGCCGTGCCCATCAGCCCGGCACCGACGACGCCGATGCGCATGCGAACTCCCATCATGAAGGACCTACATGCCGTCGATGGCGCCGGCATCGCCCGGCGCCATCGCGTCCCTGGTGGCCGCGGCCTCGGATATCGGTTTGCGCGTTTGCTCCACATATACTACCCTGTTAACGAGATGATCACCGTAATTTAACGTTGACGTCGAGGAGATTTCATGCTTTCGCAGCGTGCTGCTGAATTAGGGGCTTCGAAAACGACGGCATCGCGGGTCCGTGCGGAGCAGCTCAAGGCATCTGGGCTGCGCATCGCAAACCTCGCCGCAGGGGAACTCGATCTCCTGCCACCACCTGCGCTTACCCAGTTAGTCGCCAAACTGGCAGATACGGATATTCATCGCTACACACCGACGGCTGGTACGCCGCAGGTTCGATTTCAAGTAGCTGAATATGTCGCCCGCACTCGTAAGATCCCTGTCGAACCGGCTAATATCGTCATGACTACCGGGGCCAAGCATGGCCTCTTCGAGACGATCTACTGCCTCGCAGGGCCCGGTGACGACGTGCTCATACCGATCCCCGCGTGGGGCACGTTTGTCGAGCAGATCGGCATTCTCGGCGCGCGTGCCGTGAAAGCCGAAACCGATCCGCGCACGTTCATTCCGGACCTCGGCACGCTCGAGCAGATGCGAACATCGCGTACCCGGGTCCTGCTTCTCAACAGTCCGCATAACCCGACCGGCACGGTGTATCCCGATCACCTCATGCTGGAGATCGCGCATTGGGCGAAGCAACACGGAATCGTGTTGGTCATAGACGAGAGCTACATCGACCTATACTTCACGGAGCAGCGCCCGTCACATGTGCGCAGCCTCGACCCAAGCATCAGCGACAATGTCGTCACAATCGGATCCTTTTCGAAAGCGCTAGCCGTCACCGGCTGGCGATCAGGCTACATCCATGGTCCTGAGGCTCTTGTCAAGGCCGTAACGGCGCTCCAGAGTCACATCGCATCGAACCCCACCAGCGTGTGCCAGAAAGCGCTCGAGCAGCTGTCGATCAGTGAAATCGAGGGTTTCACGCAGCAGGTACGTGACATCCTCCGAGCGCGTCGTGACCTAGTGATGAGCGTGCTGCAGCCGGTCGAGCCGCTTGACCTGAACCTTCCTATGGGCGCCTTCTACTTTTACATCAACGCCCAGAGGTACCTCGACAAGCACTCGATGTCTATCAGCGCCCTCGCAGAGCGACTGCTCGAACATGGTGTCTCGGTGACCTCCGGTTCCGCGTTCGGGTCCGACACGCATTTCCGCCTGTCGTACGCGGTCCAGGATGACGAACTCAAGGCCGGGCTCAACTCAATCATCTCAGCGTTGCAAAACTAACGCCGACACGGGCGTCCTCGCCCGGGCTCTATGCGGCGCAAGCATGCCGGCGATCGGCTGCGCTGATCAAGACTGCGGTTCAGAAATTCACATAGCCAGCAGACAATGTCGACATAAATATAGGGGAGATCATGGTAGTGTCGCTCTACCCGAGCCTGCGCGAGGTACTGCGTGGCAACAATGTCGTGCGCATCGCGGGCGCACACAGCGCTCTCGGTGCCAGAATCGCGGAAGAATCGGGATTCGACGCCATCTGGTCATCGAGCTTGGAGGTCTCCGCGGCTCGATGCCTTCCGGACGCGAGCCTGCTCTCCATGGCGGAGTACGTAGACGCGGCCAGGCACATGCAGAGGCAGGTCAGCATTCCTGTCGTCGCCGATGTGGACACTGGCTACGGCAACAACCTGAACGTCGCTCACATGGTCCACGAGTATGAAACGGCAGGTATCACGGCTGTCTGCATGGAAGACAAGATCTTCCCGAAGATGAACAGCTTCGTCGCCAGCCAGCACACGTTGCTGGAAAGCGATCTCTTCGCTTCGAAAATCGCGGTCGCGAAGTCGAGTCAGCGCACTGAGGACTTCATGCTCATCGCGCGGACAGAAGCTCTGATCGATGGTCGGAGCATGGACGAGGCAGTCGCTCGCTGCACCGCATATGTTGAAGCGGGCGCCGACGCGCTTCTCGTCCATTCCAAGCAGAAGACAAACTCTCAGATCATGGAGTTCATGGCCAACTGGCAGGGCCAGGTGCCTATCATTATCGTGCCCACGACCTACCCGTCCTGGCATATCGACCGCATCGCGGATGCGGGAATCTCAGCGGCGATTTACGCCAACCAAGGGCTCAGGGCGACGATTACAGCGCTTCGCAGCACCTACGGTGAGATCATCAAGTCTGGCAGCTCGGAGTCGATAGAGCCTTCGATCGCGTCCGTCCGGGAGGTCTTCGGCTTGCAGGACCTTGAGAAGTGGATGGCACTGGAGCCAAAGAAGTGAAGACTATTCTCTTCTCGAATGCCACCTACGATAAGAAAATCGGAACGTTTCAGGCTGCCAAGCGGATGGGCCTGAGGGTGGCAGTTGTCGGCACTGACCTTCCCGCATGGGCGCAGGATTATACGGACATCTTCATCAAGGCAAACACGTACGACACGGACGCCACGCTTGCCGCGCTAAAAGACAGTAATGTCCGCTTCGACGGTGTCATAACCTTCTGGGACCGAGATGTCGAGCTCGTGGCGACTATAGCCGCGGAATTCAACCTGCCTGGCTCGAGTATAGAGTCTGCTGCCGCGGCACGTAACAAGTACATTATGCGACAGCTTCTTACGAAGCATGATCTCCCGAACGTCAAGTACGCCGAAGTAGCGAGCCTCGAGGAACTCAGCGCCGCTGCGTCAGATATCGGATTCCCGGTTATTCTCAAGCCTGTCAGCGCATCGGCCAGCAAGGGCGTGTTTAAGATCGACAGCCAGGCGGACCTCGTGCGCGTCTGGGACCTCGTGCGTGAGCATGTCGTTCCTGCGACAGATGCGATGTTTCGGTACAATCAGGGAAAATTCATCGTCGAAGCATACATGACCGGACCCGAATACAGCATTGAGGCGCTCATCGAGGGCTCGACCGTGCATGTTCTCGGCATCACGGAGAAGGAGATCGACCCCTCCTTCGAAGAGGTGCAGCACACGTTCCCGGCAGATCTCAGCCAGGATGAGAGCGACAAGGTCGCGCACATGGCAACGGCGGCGCTCAGTGCTTCTGGGCTGACCGACTGCGGCACTCACACGGAAGTGAAGAAGACGCCGGACGGGTTCCGGATCGTCGAGATCAACGGCCGCCTGGCCGGTGACTTCATCACTACGGACCTGATCCCGGAAGCAACTGGCATAGACGTCATTTCGGCGGCCATCAGCATCAGCCTGGGGCTTAAGCCCGACCTGCGGCCAAGCCGCCAGTCTGCGTGCTCGGTGCGCTTCCTGATGGCTGAGAAAGAGGGAGTTCTGCGGAAGGTCAAGGCCGACCCGCAGGTTATGGGAGACCAGCATGTAATGCAGTTCAGAATGGAAAAAGGGCCAGGGGATCTCGTCGAGTTGCCGCCCAGCAAATTTCATGAGGCAAGGCTGGGCTACGTGATCACGCGTGGCAGAGACACTGCCATGACGAAACAACTTGCGATGGACGTGCTAAAGGCCGGCGTGGATGTCACGTACGTGTAAGGCATCCGCTGTCATGATCGTCGGGATCAATGTGACTCAGACGAGTGAGGCCATACGCCGTGCCGAAGCCCTGGGGCTGAACGTATACGTGGCTGACTCGCCTGCGAAGCTGGCCGAGCATTCCGACCTGCTGACCCCGACGACCATCCTCAGGCCGGTTGACTTCGAGGCTCCTGAGCAAGTCGCCGAGCTCGTAGGCAAGGTGAGAGCTGAGCGCGACCTCAAGGGCGTCATCGCCTTCGAGGAGAACGCCTTGCTCAGCGTCGCGGTGGCCAACGCTCGCTTTTCCATGATCGGGACGAGCGTTGAGACCGTGCGCAACACGCTCAGTAAGTTCAAGTCGCGTCAGATACTCGATGATGCAGGTCTTCCGTCCATCAAGTTCCGCCTAGGGCACGGAGTCGAGGATGTCTACAAGTTCGGAGCGGATCATGGTTTTCCTCTGATCATCAAGCCGGATAGCCTGAAGGGCAGCATCGGCGTCTTCAAGGTCCCTTCGATGGACGACGTGGAGGCCCGGTTTGAGCGGCTCGCGAAGCATACAGATCCAAGGCGCGGCTTCATGATCGAAGAGTTCCTCGCGGGGAGTGAATTCTCAGCAGAGGGCCTGGTCTATCGCGGAGATGTCAGGATATGGTCCGTAACCGAGAAGATCCTCATTCGCGGAACGCCTGTTGAAGGCGCGCACATAACTCCGCTATGTCATCCGACCTTGAGCGCAGAATACCTCCAAGAATATATTACCAGAATCTGCAAGGCCCTGAATATTGATTTTGGGCCCTTCCATATTGAGAGCTACCTTGCGGGTGATGAGGTCATTGTCGGAGAAGTTCATACGCGATACGGCGGTGATCAGATTACGACGATCACGCAACTATCCAGGAGTTGCGACTTCCATACTCCGCTATATTGCGAGCTGGCCGGCCTTCCGCACAAGATCCCCGTCGGCGACCCTCGCAGCCACTTCGGAGTCTTCTTCCTCAGTGCGCCACCGGGGAGGCTGGTGAGTGTGGATATCGATGACGACTTCCGAGCGCCCGAAGTGGTCAGGCATTCCATTACGAAGAAGCCAGGGGACCTTATCGGACCCGTTGAGAATAGCTACGACCGCGCCGGCTGGTTCATAGTCCAGGGCTCCCGCAGGGAGGATTTGATTAGGAAGGCCGAGCTCTACAGGTCGATGGTCAAGTTCCGCACCGCTCCGGACGAAGAGCCCGCGTGATGTTGATTGATGCCATAAACACCCGCGCCATGGAAATCCCGCTGCAGAAGGAATTTGTGACCAGCGTTCGGCGTGACGCATCTATGAAAAGCGTCGTGATAGAGATAAAGATTGCCGACGGGCTCGCGGGCTATGGCGAGGCGCCGCAGAACACGCGATTGACCGGCGAGACGCTGGCTTCAATCTTGGCTTTTGCCGACATGTTCGCTGCGACGATGCGCGGTGCACGTATCTGTGAGTTTCGAGACATTCTGAGCGACCTGGACGGGTTTCCTTTTAACTCGTCGGCCAAGAGCGGGATAGTGGGGGCACTGGCCGACGTACTTGCAAAGAGCATGGGAGTGCCTCTGCATGAAATGCTTGGCGGGAGCCCGAGTCTTCTGGCGAACAATGTCACCATCAGCCTCGGATCGCCGGACGCGATGCTCTCTGACAGCTTGGAGGCACTAGGTAACGGGTACTCGGTGTTTAAGATCAAACTGGATGAAGATGAGGCGGCAAATTTCCGGCGCATGCACCTGCTTTCATCCAGTTTGCCGGAGAAGGTCAAGTTGCGGATCGATCCGAACCAGAGCTGGTCGCGGAAGTCGGCGGTCCGCCAGATCAACAGTTATTGTGAGCTCGGGAACGTCGAGTTCGTGGAGCAGCCAGTCCATCGAGCCGACCTCGCGGGGATGAAGTTCGTCCGGGATAATGTAGGAGTGCCGATAGTCGCCGACGAAAGCGTCTATTCGGAGTCGGATGCCCTGCGAGTTCTGGAGATGCAGGCCGCGGATATCCTGAATATAAAGCTCGTCAAGTGCGGCGGAGCTTTCAATGCAATGAGAATCGCTGACCTCGCCGAGGTGTTTGCCGTGGAATGCATGGTTGGATGCACGACCGAGACGCAACTTTCACTTGCCAGCTCGGCCGCCGTCGCGGTCTCACACCGAAATGTCAAATTTGTGGACCTTGATGGTGCTTGTCACTTGAGCGGCATTCCATTCTCTGATCCGTTTGAATTGTACGGCCCCACGATCGTGGTGGGGTCGGGTCCTGGCTGCGGCGTGCCGGCTGTTGACTTCGGGTCGCCGTTCTTTGGACCCGGATGACTGCCTTTCTGCGCGCGTCTCCTGACGATAAGGGGCCGAGGTCCGCGCAGCGACTGCTCCGACGCTACTCGCTCGCCATGTTCATCAACTCCGCCGCGACCGGCTTGTGGCTTTCTGGCGGGGTCATCTTCCTGACGCGCTTCATGCACCTCTCCGCCCAGACTGTAGGTCTCGGTCTCTCGGCGGGGGGCATGATCGGGCTGATCTCCGGGGTTCCGATCGGCGCCGTCGGCGATCGATTCGGTCTCCGCAACGTAGCGGTCATGTCGCTTCTCCTGCAGGTACCTGCCTCGCTGGGATTCCTGCTCTCGCATGCGCCTGCCATGTTCTTCGCGGCCGCCGTAGTTCAAGGGATCGGCCTCGCGGGTTCGAGCGCGGCGCGAGGCGGACTGCTTGCCGGCCTGTTCGGCGCCACTGACGCGGCACGGGCACGCAACACTCAGCGTGCCGTCAGCAATGCTGCCATCGCCGCCGGATCCGGCGCCGGCGGCCTCGTCCTCGCGGCCGACTCATCGACGGCCTATGTCGGGCTCGTGGTCGCGATGAGCGTCGCATATCTTCTCGCGGCTACAGCGTTCGCAACCCTCCCCGAGGTGCGTGCGCCACACCGCGGATCAGAATCGCAGAAGCAGGTAATCAGCAAGCCAGCGCCGCTTCGGGATAGCCGATATCTCGCGGCCACCGCGCTCAATGGATTGTTGAACGTCCAGTACCCGGTGTTAACGGTCGCAGTCCCGCTCTGGATCATTTCCGAGACGAGCGCCCCCGTCTGGACGTTTTCGATACTCATGCTCATCAACACGGCGATCTGCGTCTCACTTCAGATTCCGGCCGGGAAACTTACCACCGATACCGCATCATCAGCCGTGTCACAGCGCCGGTCAACCTACCTGTTCATTCTTGCCTGTGCCTTGTTCGCGACCACCGTCGGCCTTTCGCCCGTATGGACTATCGCATTCTTGATCGCAGCGGTGATCGTTCACTCGCTGGGTGAGGTTCTCCAGGCATCTTCATCGTTCACATTGTCCTTTACCCTCGCCAGCGAAGGCTCTCAGGGTCAGTACCAGGGCATCTGGGGAATCGGAACCTATCTGGGACAGAGAGTGGCGCCTGTCATCCTCACCAGCATGCTCGCTATCGGACATGCCTGGGCCTGGGCCATGATCGCCGCGCTGTTCCTTGGCGCCGGCCTGATCACGAAGCCGGTGATCCGATGGGCATCCCAGGCGCAACCAGCACAGAAGCGATCCGAGCATCCCGTCACAAGTAATTCGACGTAAGCCCGATCTAGCGGCCACACGGCATGGCGGCGCCGCGCGGGCCGCCAACTGCTAGTGAAGTGTCCGGATCGTGGCCCGCAGTCTCTTTGCGAGGCGCTCGGGCACGCTCTCCGGTAGAGAGTTGACATTCCACTGCAGAAGGACAATGGCACCGCGGTAAGACTCAGGCCACAATTCCAGGTACAGCTCGAATGGCGGCGCGGGCGGGCGCACCTCTAGCCGCGGCTGGATGCGCCCGGCGATCCGCAGCGGACTTCTCGGGTTGGGCTGCAGCGCGAAGCCCGCCTGGAACACCGGCCGGTGACCGCGTACGCGGGCGCCTGGAGCGCACGCGGCGATTTCGCGCAGCGATAGTGATCTCTGATCAAGTGAGGCCAGCCATTGCGCGGAGATATCGGCGGCCAGCGCGGAGATTTCCTCATCTTCGGGGCAATTTATTCGAAGCGGTATCATCTGGACGTGATAACCGATTGTCTCGTCGTCCGTGAGATCTCGTGCGGCGTATGCCGATCCAATCGCGAAGTCATGACGGGAGAACGCATGTTTCAGCGCGTCCGCGTACCAGGCCAGCGCCCCCGAATGCAGATCGTCGCTGCCACCGGGCAACTGAGCGAGGGCGCGGCACTGCTCTTCGGCAAGCCACAATCGCACCTGGCCCAGGACGTCGCCGCCGCGGTATGCCTGCTCGATGGGCAGCGGTCGCAGCCCGTCGAGCAAGGCGCGCCAGTAGCTCCGTGCCCGTTCGCGCTCCGCCGCGCTGGAGGTGTGAGGCACGGTAGCCGGCCAGGCCGAAAGCGGGCTCGATGCCGGCGCGCCCGCTGTGACGTCAGCGTAGGCGCGAGCCAGTTCGGCGCTGAAGATATGTTCGGACCATCCGTCCATCGCCACGTGGTGGATGACAAGGCAGAGCAGCCGGCTCCCGCCCGATCCGGTGGCGACGAAGATCCGCAGTGGCAGGCAACTGGCGAGGTCGAACGGCGTTAGCCATTCGGCAGGAAAGATCAGGGCACCGTCATCGTCAGCCATGATCTCGTGCTCGACGACATGAATGGGCAGCTCGCGGCGGAGCTGATCCCCGGATAGCTCATGACGGCGCACGGCACCGGCCTCGGTGACCCGAATTGAGCTCAGCGCGGGATGGCGAGTGCAGGTCAGGGTCAGTGCCGCACGCAGGTCCGTCAGGTCGACGTCGCCTGACAGTTCATATGCGCTCGGAAGCAACAGCGCCTGATCACCGGGAAATATCTCCTCGTGCAGCCAGAGATCCTGCTCACCAGGGCTCAGCGCCTGAGCGTAGCCCGGCGGAACCGGCTCACTGCTGCCGGCGATGTCGACCTGTGCCAGCCTGGCCGCCGTTCGTTCCCTGTGGATGCGGCCGACCGGCAGATGGACGCCAGCCTCGCGGCGCAACCGGGCGGCCAGCCGCATGGCGAAAAGCGAGTCTCCGCCAAGCTCAAACAGGTCGTCTGCCGGGCCGACCGGAACGCCGAGCAAGGCCGACGCGATCTCGGTAATGCGATCTCGGACCGAACCAGCCTGCGGCAGGTGCACCTCGGCAGGGGTTGTCACAGGCGCGGCCGCACCGGCATCTGCCAGGGCGTCGTAGTTCACTTTGCCGTTGTCATTTCGCGGCAGCTCGCCGTACAGCAGGACCCGGCGAGGCCGCAGGTGGAGCGGGAGCCCAGCCTCGCAGGCCTGGCTGATCTCAGCGGCAGTGACGTCTCGGCCGCCCGTTCCGCAGTGCGCTACGAGGCCGATGACCTGGTCGCGCACGTCCCGCCAGGGCGTGACGGCGGCCACGACCCCAGGGAGCGCCTCGGAGATAAATCGTTCCACCCCCTCGGGTTCAACCCGATGTCCGCGAATCTTGACCTGCCGGTCGACACGACCGCGGAACAGCAGCGCTCCTGCCTCGTGCCATTGCCCGAGATCGCCGGTGCGGTAGAAGCAGCCCCCGCCGCTGACGGAGACGAACCGCTGCTTCGTCTCGGCCGGATCGCCGAGATATCCCAGGCCGAGCGCGTCGCCGCCGACATAGATCTCTCCAGTCGCGCCGGACGGGCACGCGTCCCCCGCCTCGTCAAGGAGCACTACCGTCGTCGCGGGCAGCGGCCGTCCGAGCGGCACCTCGCCATACAGTTCGATATCCCCGTCGGCGATCACGTGCGATGTCGCGAAGACGGTGGTTTCCACCGGGCCGTACCCGCTCGAGAACCTGATGCCCGGGTGAGCCGACCGCAGGCGGCGTACGTGGTCGGCCGACACCTGCTCACCGCCGGACATTACTTGGCGAATACCAGTAAATGCATCGATATCATCATCGACCAGGGCGCTGAACAGGGACGATGTCAGCCAGACAGTGTCCAGGCCGTAGCTGGCCGAGCACGATCGCAGGAGGTCGCCGCTCACCGGGACGCCATCAGGCGGGATCAGCGATGTTCCGCCGCTGAGGAGTACCGACCACAGTTCCATCGTGAGGCCGTCCCAGCAGACCGGGGACGTCTGCATGATGACCCGGCCGGGCCGAAGTCGGCGTAATCGACGCCGATGAACGCGCGCACGGTCGCGCGGTGCGGCACGACGGCCAGCTTCGGCGAGCCAGTGCTACCCGATGTCTGGAAGATCGTACACGGATCGTCCCGGCCCACGTGGACCTGCGGTACCGGCGCTGACAAGTCGTGCGGCAGCGTATCGTCGGCCACGACGAGCGTGCCGCGGCGGCTGGTCAGGCCGCCGCCCGGCTCGTCAGTTACCAGCCACGCGTCCGCGCGATCGATGAGATCTCGCACGTACTGGCGTGGCCAGGCTTGCTCAGCGGCGAGGTATGCCCCGCCCAGCCGCAGCACAGCCAGAAGGGCGGCTGCGAAGGCCGGCGACCGGCGCATCTTCACCAGTACGAAGCATCCTGGCGTCAGGCCGCTGGCAGCGAACCTGGCCGCCAGGGCATGGGCCGCGGCACGCAGGGCACCGTAGGTAATGACCTGGCCGGAGTACAGCAGGGCAGGGGCCGCCGGCTGGCGATCCGCGCGCCACTGAAATATGCCATGGATAGTATCCCCGTAGATGTAGGGATCGCCAGGTCGCGCGCTCATGCGGGTTCCAGCCCGCCTGCGGGCACGAGGCCGCTGACGAAGCTGATGTACTCGCCGAAGGTGGGGGCCTGGAAGAGGATACGAGCCGGAATCGCGTGTCCAAGCTCTGCGGCCAGGCTCCTGGTCACCTGGACGGCAGTCAATGAATCACCACCGAGCTCGAAGAAATCATTATCTATGCTGACATGATCTACTTTCAGATATTCTTTCCACAACTTCATCGCGGTCATTCCGACGGTGTCGGTCACCGGCGCTGATTGAGCGGGTGAGCTGGGCGGCCGGATGTCCCTGGCCCGGCTCGCGAGTTCCGTCCTGTCCACCTTGCCGTTCGGGCTCACCGGAAGCTCAGCGATGACGGCGAGAGCAGCAGGCACCATGTAGCCCGGAAGTTCCTCGCGTATCGCGCTGAGCAGCCGGTCAGCTATCTGGTCAGCCGGCAACGCCTGGCTTGACACGACGAAGGCGACCAGCCGCTGAGAGCTGCCAGCGAAGTCCGCGACAACCGCGGCCGCCCTGACCAGGCCAGTCCGCAGCATCGTGATCTCGATTTCTCCCGGCTCGACCCGGTAGCCCCGGACCTTGATCTGGCTGTCAACGCGGCCCAGGTACTCGAGTTCGCCGCCGCCCGCATCGCGCGCCAGGTCACCGGTGCGGTAAAGGCGGCGCGGAGAACCTTCCAGCGTCAGGCTGACGAAGCGCTCCGCCGTCAGTTCCCTACGGGCGTGATATCCGATTCCCACTCCGTCGCCGCCGATGTACAGCTCGCCCGGGGTGCCGGGCGCCACAGGCTGCCGGTCCGCATCGAGAACCCACACCTGCGTCCCGTCGACAGGCGCGCCGATCAGTACCAGGGACAGCCCGGGGTCCCGCGGGCACTCCCACGCCGTGCTGTAAATAGCGCATTCGCTCGGGCCGTAGAGGTTGTGCAAGGTCGCCGAGGAGCGCGCGTAGAAGCGCCGCACGAGCTCTGGCGACAAGGCCTCGCCTCCGGCCATGACCCGCCGCAGTCCGTCATACCGCTCCGTGCTGTCCCGGCCGACCAGGAAGAGGTCAAGAAGCGTCGGCACGAAGTGCAACGTTGTCACGCCTTGCGCGAGGACCGCCGAGGCGAGGTAGTCAGGATCCCTGTGCGCTCCTGGCGGCGCGACGACCAGGGTCGCGCCCGCCGTCAGCGGCCAGTAGAGCTCGGCGATGAACACGTCGAAACCGCAGGCCGTCTTGAGGAGGACCCGGTCATCGTGAGCGAGGCCATACCGGCGCTGCAGCCAGCTGAGCCTGCTCAGCAAAGCGGCGTGGGAGATCATCGATGCTTTGGGCTCGCCGGTCGAACCCGACGTGTAGACCATGTACGCGGCTTCGTCAGGGCTGCAGGACTCACTCATCACGATAGCCGGAGCGGGCGGGCAATCGTCGCCGAGCACGACCTCGCATGCCGGGCTCCGCATCGCGGGAGCCAGCGAGGGCTGGCTGACCAGGAGCTGCGGTGCGGCGTCGGCCAGCATGCGCTCGACCCGGGCGGCAGGCTCGTCTGAGTCGATAGCCAGCTGGACGCCCCCGGCCAGCGCGACCGCCATAAGCCAGATCACCAGGTCAACGCCGCGGTCCAGGTAGACGGCGACCCTGCTGCCTGGTGCCACTCCGCGCAGCCGAAGCGCCTCGGCTCGCGAGCCGGCGACTTTGAGCAGGTCACGGTAGCTGAGCGTTTCCTCCTGGAATACGATGGCGGCGCGCTCCGGGAACGATTCGGCGCAGGCACGAAGCGCTGCGCCCAGCGTCCTGGCGGGCGTGGTCATTGTGAATGCCTCCCGGGCGAAACGGTCCTCATTTTCGTGCCTCCTCGCTCCTGCCAGCGAACAGCACCTCACAAAGCTCGCCGCGCGGCGCCCGCCGCGGCACAGGCTCTTCGAACCAGCCCATGCGGCACCGCGTATTTGGTATGGCCCTGGTACCCGGTGGTCGTCCGGGCCATGAACAGTGAGTTGAGTATGGCTTCCTCCACGCAGTCGGCAGTGGCCAGGAATATCGGGTCGAGGCCGGCGTCGGGCATCGGGGGGCCGCCAGCGCGCGCGGTGGTAAAGGCCAGGGCATAGTCCCCGCTGCCGCCCGCGAAGTCGGAGCCCGCCCTGGCCATTCCGGCGAACGAACGGCGCGCGACCCGGTTCAGCTGCCTGGCATCGAGCGGTGCGTCCGTCGCGACGACGATGACACAGGAGTTGCCCGCCTGTTCGCCGGGCAATCCGTCACCGATCCGGTCACGGCCAGCTAGCGCCGCGTGCTTGGGAATCGGAATGCCCATGACGGCAAGTGTCCCCGAGAAGTTGGCTTGGACCAGGGCCGCGACCGTGACGACGTCGGAAGGAGCGGCTGAAGGACCGGCCAGGACTCTCGACGAGGTGCCGATGCCTGCCTTGAATCCCAGGGCACCGGTCCCGGTGCCCGCACCGACCGCCCCTTCGCCGACCAAGCCGTCAGTCGCTGTGTCGATCGCCGCCGCGACGTGCTCATACCTCAGCGGGCGAGCGCGAATATCGGAGAGAAAGCCGTCATTCGTCTCGCCGACCACCGGGTTGATCGACTGCTCGTCCTCATAGCCGGGCATCGTCAGCATGTACTCGATGAGGGCGTCAGCCACCTTGAACGTCGACAGGGTGCCGGTCAGCAAGATCGGCGTCTCGATAACTCCCAGCTCGGCGATCTGCGTTGAGCCGACGAACTTGCCATGGCCATTTGCCACCGCCAGGGCCGCGGGAACCTGTCCGCCGGGAGCCATAACCGCCGCGGGCACGATCGCCGTGACCCCGGTCCTTATATCGGTGCCGAAGTCAAGCGTGCTATGGCCGACGGACACTCCCGGCACGTCAGTGACCGCATTGCGGGTGCCGGTACCGAATCCGCCGATAACGACGCCGAGCTGCCGGGCCGGGCTGCCGGCTCATCCATGAGCCGATTATCCCCGGCCGGGTCCTGGCTCGGCGGTCAACTGCCTCACCAGCTCCGCGGCCTGCGCCGCGCCACGAGAGCCCATTGTTTCCAGCAGCAGACGAGACGAGTCGTGCCCGCATGGTGCCTTCACGGCCCGGCTGATCCGATCGCGCATCACCTCGTGCCCGTCAGCTTGGCCGGCTAGCGACTCGATCGAGTCATAGACGACCCGCAAGGCCGCGAGTTCCCCCTGATTCCTGGCGGCGTCGAACGCGGCGGTGCCTAAAGCCGTGTCAGGCCAGGTCACCACGCATTCAGACGAGCACAAATCACGAAGCATCCTCGACAGCAAGACCTGGCTGACGTTTTGCGGAGGCAGGAACACCACGTCCGCCGCCGTCGCCCCGAGCTCGAGGGCCGTAGTGAGCCCGGGCGAGGTCAGCACGAGGTTCGCGGCGCTCATGAGCTCTTGCATCTCGCCGTGTGGCACGCACCGCTGGGTGACGCTCACGCCTTCCACAACCCGATCGCCGGCGTCCGGCAGGTTGCCAGTTACCTGGACCGATTCGTAACCAGCCTCGACGAGCGCGGAGAGCGCGGCGGGCAGCACGAGCCTGACGTAGGGGGTACCCGCGGCCGGGGCGCCGGGAGACTGAAGGCCGCCGAGGTTCACCACCGCCCGCTTGCCACCAGGGTCCGGATTAAGGCAGCCGGGGACGGCGGGAACAATCCCTTCGACCCAGCGCAGATGAGTTATGCGCCGTAACGGCGGCCACGCCGACGCGGGGATGGAAGGTGACGTTTGCGCGCAATAGCACGCCACTTCCGACGCGACCGCGTCATTCTCGGTCCACAGGTGGGGCAGGCTGTCGACGAAGACGACCGGTATCCCGGCGCCTTCGATCGTGACTGCCATCTCATGATCGAGTATGACCAGCGCGCCCCTGATGTCGTGGGCGGCCAGGATCACGCTGAGCGGGGTGCTCTCCAGGTCCTCATACCAGGCGCTGAAGCGGCCCCGGTCGAGTATCCGCTGGCCTTGCGAGGCGCCAAGCCAGATGAACTCGCACTCTGGCAGGTAATCCATGATCGAGGACAGCTTCCCCGCGCTGCCGAATCCGAAGTCAACCACCGACACTAAGATCGCCGGAGCGCCAGGCCTGCTTGTCATCGTCCGGTCAGCGCCGATCGCGCTTCGGTGAGAAGCGAATCGCATTGCCCGGGCGTATCGACCGGGAATCGGCGGAAGGTTCCCCTCGGACTCGGCCGCAGGTCGGCGAAGAGAACTCCAAGCTGGTGGCAGCGGTGATCGACGACTGGTCCGTCAGCCTGATGGAAGTGCAGGAACTCGCTGCGCTTGTTAAATAATGCCCAGAATCTGGAGACGAGGTCCGTCCGGTGAAACGTCCCCGCGTTGGCTTCCCGCAACCCGGGCAACTGCCTCAGCGCCGTCAGCAGCGGCTCCAGACGGTCAAGCGACTCGCTGTCTGCCCTGTCCACAAGTCCTACAATAGTAGAAGTCAGGATGTTACGTAACCTTTGCGGCATAGCTAGTCCTTGCGAAGTGCGTGAAGTGCGCCATGCCGACCAGGGCCGGAATGACGCCGGCCATGAATACGATCAGGCGCGGATCGCCGCTGCCGAGCACCGCCCCGGACAGGTACCCGACAATCACCCCCACGTTCAGCAGGATCCCGTAAGCCGCCCAGGCGCGCCCGAGCGAGTCCGCCGGAACCAGCCCGTAGATCAGCAGCTTGTTCATCGTCAGGAAGACGCCGTTCCCGAGGCCGCCGAGCAGGTACGCCACGATGGCCAGCGGTGCCACGGGGAAGATCGCGACGACAACCATGGCGCCGCCCATCAGCGTCCCCGCTAGCCCGAGCCAGGCGCGCACGGAATACGGCGGAACCTTGTCCATCTTGACGAAACCAGAGCACATGATCCCGGCGGACCAGCCCGCGATGACCGCGCCGTACTCGGCTCCGCTGAAGTGCGCCTGGCTCCGGAAGAAGAAGACGCCGACAACCCCTTCCAGGCACGCGGCACAGATCGTGATCCCGATGAGCAGGACCGTCATCAGGCCGAGCGAGTTGTCATCGGCAAGGATCTTGAAGCCCGCCAGCGGGTGGCCGCGCTCGTGCCCGGCAGCAGAACCGCTGCTCGAGGACATACCGCGGCACGCGATGATGGCAGCCGCCGCTAGCAGCAAGAACGACCCTGAATCGATCAGCATCAGACCGCGGCTGCCGAAGATCGGATAACAGATCCCCGCGAGCAGCGATCCCAGCGCTCCGGCGGCTCCGGAACCCGAGCCCATGATGCGGGAAGCGGCGCGAATCGCATCGGCTCCCGCGATCTCCCGCAGCAGCTTGAATGCCACCGGCGACAGTACCGTAGCAGCCAGGGCGGCGATCGCGATCAGGCCAACCCGCGCCGCCGGGTTCGGGACGAGCGCGACACCGGCGTAGGCACCCGCCTGGACGGCCAGCGCCGCAGGCCACACCCATGGCCGCAGACGGCGGTCCGCGGCCGAACCCGCCAGCGTGCCGACAAAGAGCGGCGGCACCAGGTCAGCGATAAGGACCGCCGCGAGAAAGGTCGGAGAGTGGATAGCGGCCGCGTACAGGGCCAGCGCCAGAGCGGCCATCTTGTCGCCGACCTGCGACGCCACGGTTCCGCACACAAGTGTCCAGGTACGGGCGTTTATTCTTGGCCGAGCCGTCACGGACGGCAATCATCTCTCCTTCGGATGGCTTCAGCCCGCCGTAGCAGGCAGTGCTCGGATGTCATTGCAGTCCAGACGTGGAATCCGGAGCGGGTCGGCTATCCGCCGCGCTATCGCCGGCGCCGTGCTGAAGGCCAGCGCGCAGCCATATTCCGCGAGCAGTGCCAGCGTGCCGGCGTCGTAGTCGCCGAACGGATAAGCGAAGGTCCAGCGATCGGGCGTCCCGCCCAGAATGTCAGCGAGCAGGTCGCGTGAGCCGGAAATCTCCGTGCGCTGCCCGTCGCGGTCCAGCGTGGACAGCCAGGGGTGGCCTAGCCCGTGGCCGCCGATAGCCATTCCGCCGGCCAGGAGCGCCCGGACGTCAGACCGGCTGAGGTACAGTTCGGCAGCCAGCGCCGGCACCGATATCGGTACGTAACTCTCGAAGAGCAGATCAGTCGCCTGGCTCCTGGCCGGCTCAGGGCCACGCTGAAGAAACATCTTGACGAACGCCGTCTCTTCGTCGTCGAAACGGTTGGTCATGGCAAGGTCCGCGAGCGACCGCCTGGCGCGCGCCCACGCTTCCCCGCCAAGAGCCGCCGCGGCTACCTCGGCTATCAGGCCGGCGAGATCGTGCACGTCTGGTTCGGTGGCCAGAATCGACTGAACTTTGTGCACGTCTAGCACCTCCCGGCCGTCGACCGTCCCAGCGGAGACGAAGAAGACAGCGGGAAGATCGCGCTCGGCCAGCAAGGGCAGGACCGTCACGCGATGATCGAGAAGTCCGTCGTCAAATGTCAGCAGGCAGGGATCAGATGGTAAAGGCTCACCGTCTAGCACATGCTTGATGACCTGATCGATACTGACGACATGCCGGGTGCTGGCCAGGTAGTCGATCTGGCGGGCGAAGCAATCAGCCGGCATTCCCCTGCGCGCGGGGAATAGCGGCAAGGACTCGCCGACGTAATGATACATGACGGTCATTAGCTGCCCGCTTGCGCTCGTCATCTTAATTGCCCGCTTAGCGGAGTATCAGCCCATCGGCAAGTAGCCCGGGATTCTCGACGCAGGCGGCGATGTCCGCATACCTGATCGGCGTGACAATGTGCAATCCCCTGATGAGATGCCCGTAGGCGTCGCTTCGCGCGGCGTTCCACAAGATGGTGGTCGGAATCCGGAGCGCCGACGCCCAGCCGAGTTCCACGCACGTGCCGCTCGAGGCGACCGGCACGCCGTCGGCACCAGTCGGCAAGATCGCGATGTACGCCGACGCGCTCGACATCCAGTCGAAGTCCCTCCTGGTCACCATGCGCGGCGTGAACCTGTCGCTGATAGCGCCGAACCGCTCGGCCACGTGGGCCGAGCGCACGGTGAAACCCGACCGCTCAAGATGCCCGATGATCGCGGTGATCGATGACCGCATGGCCTGGTCGAAGCGGCCATCGGTCATCGCGTTCTGCATCGGCCCTCCGACGAACACCTCGCCTGCCATCGGAGCCGCCTGGCAGTCTTCATGGGATCGAGCTCCCGGAACGGTCATGTGCCGTCTCCAATTGTGAAGTCAACGTCAGTGAATTCCTTGCGCAGATATCCGGGGAGCAAAGGGAGATGCGCCTTGATCGCGTCGACAATGCGCGCGGCGCTGCGGCCGTCGCCGAACAGGCTCACTGCCTCCGAGCAGTCCAGCGCGAGCGCCGCGCGAATTGCCCGCGCCACCGCGGCGCGCTCCGGTTCGCAGCCGATCACTGAACTCGCCAGCGGACGTCCGCGCTGGCGCTGCCCGATGTTCACCGTCGGCCGGCGCAGGAATGGAGCTTCGTACAGCCCGCTCGATGAGTTGCCCACGACGACGTCAGCGGCCGCCATGGCGCTGGGATAGAGCTCATGACCCAGTGCCGCGAAGACGGCGGCGTTCGCCCTGGTACTGGCCCACTCCGTGATCAGGGCACGCAGCTCGCGGCTTTCATTGTCCTGATTCGGCGCGGTGATCAGCATCCCGGTCTCCGGGAACTCATCGAGCGCGGCGAGCAGCTCGCTGAGCTGGTCCGCGGAGGGCGCAGGGTCGAGAGTGACAGGGTGAAACGTCACCAGGAAGTTCTGCTGACGCAGCCGAAAGCCCAGGCGGTCAGCGAGCGCCGTCCTGTCCAGCAGCGGGGTTTCGCGCAGCAGGTCGAGCGCTGGACTGCCGACGGTGATCACCCGGTCAGGAGGCTCGCCGAGCTGGATCACCCGGTGCCGCGACTCGTCGTTGGTGACCAGGTGCAGCTGCGACATCTTGCTGATGCTGTGCCGGATCGCGTCGTCGTAGGCGCCGGATGTCACGTCCCCGCCGGCGATATGGACGACCGGGATCCGTTCTACCAGCGCCGTCGCGGCAGCGGCGAGCAGTTCGAACCGATCTCCCATCAGCACCAGGGCATCGAGCTCAAGGTGACCGAGAACGTCGGCGAATGAGATAACGGCCAGGCCGATCGACTTCGCGACGCCCGCTGCCGTGTCGCTCGACAGCAGCATCTCTACCCGCGCGGCAATGGGAATGCGGTCGGCTTCGATGCCGCGCACAGTCAGGCCGAACTCCGGCGCCAGGTGACCGCCGGTGACGATAAGCCGCAGTTCGACCGCTGGATCCCGGTCAAGCAACCGCAGCACGGGCAGCAGGACGCTGTAGTCCGCGCGCCCGCCGGTGACGACGCCGATGGCTGGCTTGCTCATGCCCAGTTCAGTTCACAAGACGGATCAGCGTGCGTTCGCTGAGGACCAGCCGGCAGGTAGTAGTCGACGGTCCGGCGGAGCCCTTGGCTGAGCGGGACCTGAGCGACCTGGCCGACCAGGGAGCTGATCTTGGCCAGATCCGGCAGCCGTCGCATCGGCGAACCGGGTTCGTGCGCTCCTGGCTCAAGATCGACATTGCTGCCCAGGCAGGCGCGGATACGCTCGGCAAGGTCTATTATCTCTACCTCCTCGTTCGCGTTGCCGATGTTGACAATCTGGCCGTGATAGTGCTCAGCGGCGGCAACCGCGATGATCTGCCTGACCGCGTCGTCGATGTAGCAGAAGCAGCGGGTCGCCGTCGGCGACCTGATCACGACCCGCTCGCCGGCCCTGGCCCGGGCCAGCCGCCGGATGAGTTGCGGAATGACATGCGCTTCCCCCATTCGGGGGCCGTAGACGTTATGCGGCCGCAGGATGACCTGACTCAGGCCAGAATGTGCGCACAGCGCCTCGCCGTAGAGCTTGGAGAGCATGTAGGTGGCTCGGGGCTCCGCGACGTCACCGACGACAACGGGCGCGCTCTCCCGCGTCGGGAACGTGAGCGTGCCGGACGCCTCGGAACCGAGGTGAATCTCGCTGGTCGAGAAATAGACAAGCACCGAATCCGGGGAGGCGCGCCGCAGCGCGTCGTTGCCCAGCCGCTCGAGCCGGGCGTCACGGACGCCACGCGAGAAGTTGTCAATGATGTCGACCTCGCACCCGAGGGCCACCAGCTTCTCGGCAAGGCGGAGGCCGATGAATCCGCCGCCCCCGGTCACCAGCGCTCGCGTGATCATCCCAGATCGCCCCGGCCGATGGCGCGCACCATCACAGCGGCCTTGCGGGCCTGCTCGATCTGCGCCGTGGTCAGTACGTGGTTCGCATCGAAGATCAACGGCCGGGCGTCGCCCAGCCAGTGACCAAGGTCGAGCGCCAGGTACTCATCGTGCGCCACAGCGAACACGATAACGTCGAGACCCGCTGGGCTGGGCAGCTCAGGCGGGAGGCTGGCACCGGTCTCCCGCCAGGTCCGCACCAGCGGGTCATGGCAGGACACCTCCGCGCCGAGCCGCACGAGCTCGCGATAGAAAACTTCCGATGCCGAGCTCCGCGTGTCCGCTACGCCAGGGCGGTACGTGACGCCCAGCAGCAAGATCCGGTCTCCGCTCAGCTCGCCGCGCAGCTTGATCAGCTCGCTGACCGCGCGCAACGGCATAGCCTGGCCAACCTCAACCGCGCGCGTCGTCAGCGGAAGCCCCGCGGCACGGAGCTGCTCTGGCAGGCCGGATACCGCCAGGATCGGATCCTTGGTCAGGCAGTACCCGCCGATTCCCAGGCCGGGTTCGCGGAGGTTCGAATGGGTCGGGCGTTCCCTGATGGCTTCCACTATGTCGAAGACGTTGACGCCGAGAGCCTCGCCGAAGGCAGACCACTCATCGAGCAAGGCGATGTTCACCGCCCGGTAGCTGTTCTCGAGCAGCTTCGCGAACTCGGCCGCGACTGTCGGGCCGATGCACCGGGGCGCCGGGCCGTCAGGACCAGCGCACATGCTCAGGAACGCGGCGGCGGCGTCCGCCGCGACCGGGCAGTCGGCCCCGTATACGCGGGGCAGCCGCTTCATTGAAGCCAGGTATTCGGCTCCGGGCATGACCCGCTCGTAGCTGAACGCCATCAGCGGCGGGGCGTCAAGCGCCCTGGCGCTAAAGCAGCTCCGCAAGGCCGGCTCGATGATGTCCCGGCAGGTACCTGCCGGGACAGTGCACTCGATGACGATCAGGGCCGCGGGCCGTATCAGCGCCCCGGCCGTGTTGACGGCGGCGAGCAGCGGCCCGTAAGCGGGCGATCCGTCCAGCGCGACCCGGTCAAGGTCCAGGTTCACGCTGACGACGACCACGTCTGCCTCGGCGAGCACGCAAGGATCGGTGGTGGCCCGCAGCCGCCCGGCGCGAACGGCCCGGCCGGTGGCCGCGGCGATTTCCGGATCGGCGCAGTCATGCGGAAACCGCCCTCGGCGCAGGCTTGCCGCCCGCTCCTGACCTGCCACTGAGGGCAGTTCCAGACCCGTGACCTCGAAGTGGTGCATACCGTCACTGCCGGTCGCATCAGCGACGGCGACGGCCGTGGCCGCTCCGGCGAGCCCCAGACCCTGCACCACGACCTTCGCGGGCCGGCGCACGCTCAGTAGGCCCATCTTCCGAACGTCGCGCCGCCCGCGACCCGGTCGCTGTAAGCGGCGGGCGTGGTCGTGCAGCCGGTGCATCTAATCGGGCCGTTCGCCGCCCAGTATTTCTTTATCGCGGCGAACTCGGGGTCTTGCAAGCCAAAGTCAGCGGAATCACCGGCTGGCACGAAGCCAGAGGCCGGCTGCGAATGCGGCAGGCACGAGCACGCGTAAAGGGATCTGGTTTTGGTATCGAAAAAAATCACATCGTCGACCACGTGGCAGCGCGGCGAACTCGCCCGCGGCGGGATCCCGCGGGAGAAGTACAAATCACGCTCGTCCTGGGTCTCGCCGTACCACCTCTTGCCAAGAGGCTTCAGCCGGGATCGCTGGCCGTGAATTTCCTCGCCTACCTCGCGGACCGCCTCGACGTCATCGTAAGACGGCATCGGCTCAAGCTTGAGCGCGGAGACTTCCCATTGGGCGACGCCCAGCTCGGCAAGCAAGTCGCGGAGCGCGGGCAGGCTGCGGTAGTTGTGCGGGCCCACAACGGTGTTAACCCTGGTGATCAGGCCGCTGCGGATCGCCGCGGCAAGTCCCTCCATGGCGTGATCGAAGCATCCGCGTGTCCCTCGGAGGCCGTCGTGTTCCTGCGCGGTCGCGCCGTCCAGGCTGACAACGAGATGCTCGAGCCCGGCCTCGGTGAGCATGGGAAGGCGTTTCGGCAGCAGCATCCCGTTGGTGATTAAAGAGACAGAATGACCCTTATCGCGGGCTGCGGCAATCAATGCCCCGATCTCGCGATGCATAAGCGGCTCGCCGCCAGTGAACCGGACATAACGTACGCCGGCGTCATAGGCCTCCTGCGCCAAGGCAGCCATGTCCGGCACCGTAAATCTGTGGGAGTCCTTAGACAGGGCGAATCCGCACATGAAGCAATCGGCATTACACGCCTCAAGAGCACGCACAAAAAGATAGCGGTCTCTTAATTCTAACATGGATGCTATCGGCACAATAGCTAGAAAACCATGATCTAGACGCATCTGTCAACCTAGTTATCCCGTGCACGCCGCGTGCAGGTCTCCCCGTGACCAGCGCTGGCTATGCGACGGCACCGGGCGGGCCTGTCCCTCAAGGACCGCATCGGCGTGCTGACCCGGGCGGTAAACGATCGCGCCGAACGACATCCACCCGCACCGATCGGCAAAGCGTCCCTTGAACGCCAGCAGCGAGTCACCAGGATGCGCCGTCGTGCCGCCGCCAAGATTCAGCATGCACCGGCCGGACCGGGCCAGCTCATCCTGGGCGGTCGCCAGCGCAAGGCCCGCGCAGCCAGTCGCCTGTCCCCAGCGGGCGCTGTAAAGGTAGTGCGCGCCGGCCGCGGTGCGCGCGAAGAGATGAGTCGCGCCGCCGCTCGCGCCCACCGCGCGCGCCTCCCGCAGAAGCGGACCGCAGCGGCTGGCGAGCGACTCGAAATAGCTGACCGGCCGGGCGGCCGAAGGGGGCGCGGCGGCCATGGTCATCGTCTGCTCGTAGGCGGCCGCGAATTCGCGCGCTTGCCCGGTGCTCCCGAACGGCCGCCAGGTGACCTCGATCCGGGTTGCCAGCCGGCGAAGCTCCGCCACCAGCTTGGGAGACCTGAGCGTGGCCTCGCCGGAGGCAAGCTCGGCCAGCACGATCGGATGCCGGTTGTCCGCCCGCCACGCGCTCCTGATCGCCGGGAAAAACGGCAGCCAGGGACTCAGGCTGTAGAACTCGCTCGCCACGCCCAGTTCATCAAGGCAGCGGGCGAACGTCCGCCTGGCCGCATGTGCGGCGGTGTCGCCGCGGTCAGCCCGGCAGCGCAGGTGCGGGCCGCCGAACGGAGGCGTGCGGGCGAGCCGGATTCCGCCGGGTTCGACCTGGCGCAGCAACAGCGGATACCAGGCTTCCCAGTAACTTGCCCTGGCGTGCAGCAGCAGCGGCGTCCAGCCGAGCGGCTCCGCGTGCCCGCGCAGCAGCGCGGAGGCGAACCACGGCTCGATGCTGTCTTCTGGCAGGCAGCGGTCCCAGGCGTCGGCGGCTACGACCGTCGTCTGGGCGTGGTCACTCATCGCGCCCAGTCATCGCGCCCAGTCACGCCCGGTCCGGTGTGAGCATGTCCGGTGTCAGCAACGCCTCGGCCGGCTGGCTCACGATCATGTGCCTGCCGATGACCTCATCCCGCCGGAGCGCCGGGATCCCGTCACGCAGCGGCCGCAACGGCACCAGGTCCTCCTGACGCAGCACGTGGCCGGCCGGCAAGGCGCGGCTCAGGTAGAGCGCCTTGCGCACCCAGCGCCTGTTCTCGATCTCGTCCTCGCCCGGCCCCAGCTCGCGCAGCGCGACCGCCAGTTCCTTCAGCTCGCGGGTGAACGCGAGGGCGTCGGCCAGCGGCAGTGACATGGCATGGTCGGGCCGCCGCGGTCACATCCCAGGTGACATGCTTCTCGATCAAGGTAGCGCCCAGCGCGACGGCCGCGGCGGCGGCGACCGCGCCCACGGTGTGGTCAGAAAAGCCGACAGGGCGGTTCGTCTCAGTCATGAGCCAGCGGATTCTCGCCAGATTCGCCTGCGCCAGCGGCGTCGGATAGGAGCTGACGCAATGCAGCAGCGTGAGCTGGTCACAGTCGCTCAGCCGGGCCACGATCGCGCCGGCCTCGTCCAGCCGCGTCATCCCAAGCGACACAATCAGCGGCAGGCCGGACCTGGCGGCGACATCAAGCAGCCACGGATTGTCGCAGTCGCCTGAGCCAATCTTCAGCGCGTCGAGCCCCAGCGAGCTGAGTTCGGTGCAGGCACGTTCACCGTCGGCGGTGACGATGAACTTGGCGCCTTCCCGATGAGCGTGGTCCCGGAGCCGGGCGAGCGCGTCAAGATCCAGGCGGACCTGCGCAAGCCAGTCATGCTGGTCACCCGAGCCCTGATATGGCGCGTTGGGCGCCTGCGGCGCCAGCAGCTCGTCTTCGTTCCAGTACTGGAACTTCACCGCGTCGAACCCGGTGCGGGCGGCCTGCGTCACCATGTCCGTGGCCCGATTCAGGTCACCGTCGTGGTTTACCCCGATCTCCGCCACGAGCGTCAGGGACCCGCTGCTCATGCGTAGCTCCTCGCCAGCGCGAGGTCTGCTTCTTCGTCAATGTCGATAGCCGCCCGGCCGGCCAGCACGACGACCCCGATGGGATCGACCACCAGGTCGCCGCCCGCGCACAGGCGGCTCAGGGCTGCCGCGTAAGCACCGCCCGACGGTGTCACGAGCGCGGGAAGATCCTGTGAGCGGACGCTATTCCATTCGGGTTTGAGCATCTGGGCGCGGTGACGGGCATCGAGCGCCATCGCGTAGCCAGCCTTGCTCGGCAGCGCCTCCGCCGTCATCGCGCAGCCAAGTTCTGGATCACGGTCAAGCATGTCGACAACCGCCTTCAGGTGCGCGACTTCGAGAAAAGGAGCCGTGGGCTGCATGAGGACGAAAATGCGCTCGCCGGCGCCCCAGGCACGCGCGGCGTGCCTGACCACGTGGTCCATCGGGGTTCGGCTGCCGGCTATGCCGGCGGGGCGCAGGGACGGGACCGTGCCGCCGGCGGCGCATGCGATCTTCGCGTACTCAGGGCTGTCCGTCGACACGAGCACCCGGCCGAAGGCCGCGAGCGCGGTGCTGACGGCGCGGACGAGAAGCGGCACGCCGCCGACGTGCCTGAGGTTCTTGCCCGGGAGGCGCTCAGAACCGCTGCGCGCGGGGACGAGGCACATCACCTCGCCCAGCCCGGGCGCCGACCGCGTCATGGGCGCCCCGCCGATCCGCCCGGACCTGCCAGGTAACGCACCGGGAGAGAGTCGAATCCGTACGGACCTGGCCTCAGCTTGGGAACACCCGGCCGGCCGGGCACCGGGCTGATCCGGCCTCGCGCGAGCATGCGGGTGATGGCGACTTCGGCTTGAAGCCTGCCGAGGAACGAGCCGAGGCATACATGGATGCCCGCGCCGAAGGTCAGGTGACGGCGCGGCGCGCGAGCGAGGTCGAGGACATGGGGCCGGGCGAAATACGCCGGGTCGCGGTTGGCCGCCGCCAGATACGAGATCACCTTCGCGCCGGCCGGGACCGCCGCGTCACCGATGGTCACGTCCTTGGTAGTGACCCGAACCGCGCGGTGCAGCGGCGGGTGCAACCTGAGCATTTCATCAACGAAGCGCTTCATGACCTCGGGATCGGAGGCCACCCGATCTTGAAGCTCTCCCGACTCAGCCAGGACCGCGCACGCCGTCGCGATGACGCTTTCTGTGGTGATATGACCAGCGAACATCAGAAAGACGATGAGCGAGATGAGCTCGACCTCGGTGAGCGTTCCCTGCGCGGTGGCAGCGACGAACCGGCTGATCAGATCGCCGGCTCCGGCACTGACGCCGCGATGGCTGGCTATCTCAGCGCGCAGGAACGCCGCGAACTCCTCGACCAGGCGGTAGGCCTCCGGTGCCTCGCTGTCCGGCCGCCCGATTGTCTGAAAGGACATCACGTCGTTGATGGCGTCTGACCAGACGGTAAGGTCGTCGATCCGGTCACCGGAGATGCCAAGCAACTGGCCGATGACCGCCACGGGAAGCGGATGCGCCAGGTCAGCGACTATGTCCCCGTCGGTCACCGAGAACATCGCCTCGACCAGCCGGTCGACGATCGCGGTGACGGCCGCCCGGAGTGACTCCACGGAATCGGCGGTCAGGCCGCGCCCGACGAGCTGCCGGAGCCGCGTGTGATCAGGAGGGTCGATGGCCAGCAAGATAACCGGCGACAGCTCGAGCCGCGCCGGCGCAGGCAGGACCGCGAACGCCCGCCAGTCCTTCAGCACCGCCGTGACCTGGTCATACCCGGTCACGATCCAGCAATCCGCCGCAGGTGCGTAGATCACGGGGCTGAGGCTGCGCAGAGCGTCATAGTAACGATGCGGATCCGTGCGCATCTCGTCCATGGACGGCTGGAAGCTGGCGATGTCGATCGCGGCTTGGTCAGGCTGGCTGATCATCGCGGACCTCCGCCTCGATGGATTGTGATACCGACTCAATGACCGCCGCGATGACCCGATCCTGCTCATCCGCCGTCAGGCAGGCCGAGGAAGGCAGGCACAGAGCCGTATCGGAGATCCTGCTGGCCTGGTGCCCGCCGATCCGCGGCGCGCTCGCGTAGGGCCTGTGCTCGTGCAGGGGCCGCCACATGTTGCGGGCCTCGATGCCAGCCCCGGCGAGGTCCTTCCTGGCCCGGTCGCGGGCCGCCCGGCTGCCGAACCGCACGGCGTACAGCCACGCGCCGCGCGTACTGCCCGGCTGGGCGGGCGGACAGGTGAGGCCCGGAACCTCAGCGAAGGCCTGGTCGTAGCGGTCCATGGTCGCGACCTTGGCCTGGAGGATCTGATCCAGGCGCCGGAGCTGGGATAGCCCGACCGCGGCCGCTAGATTGCTCATCCGGTAGTTGAAGCCGACGGCATCGTGGGCATAGTCGTCGCCGGGCAGCCGCGCCTGCTGCGACAGGTGCCTGGCCCTGGCGAGCAGCGCGGAGTCATTGGATGTCACCATTCCGCCGGCACCCGTGGTCAGGGTCTTGTTCCCGTTGAAGGAGAAGCAGCCCGCCAGTCCGACCGTGCCGGCGGCTGATCCGGCGAGCGGACCGGAAGACCACCCGGCACCGAGCGCCTCCGCGGCATCTTCGACGACGGGAACGCCGTACGGTGCGCAGGCGGCGATTACCTCGTGCAGCGCCGCTGGGTGGCTGAGCAGGTGAACGGCGAGGAGTGCGGCTGGCTGGGGCTCGCCCGCCTGGTCGCGACGACGGAGTTCACCGGCGATGACCGAAGGATCGAGGTTCCAGGTACGTGGTTCAGAATCGGCCAGCACCGGGCGGGCTCCGCAATAGGCAACGGCGTTGGCGGTGGCGACGAACGTGAGGTCGGACACGATCACGTCAGAACCGGGGCCGATGTCCATCGCCGCCAGAGCCAGGTGCAGAGCCGCCGTGCCGCTGCAGGTGGCGACAGCCCCGGCGGTGCCCAGCCAGCGAGCGAAATCCGCCTCGAATTCGGTGACGAACGGGCCGACCGTGGATACGAAGTTGGTGGTCACGCACTCGGTCAGCAAGCGGGCCGCCTCCGCGTCGAGAGCCGGAATCAGCAGCGGAATCAAATCTGCTCCCCGGCTTGCTCGAGCTCAGTCAGGTTCCCGATGTCAACCCACGTGCCGCAGAGCGGGAACGTGCCGACCTCGCCGCCCGCGGCGACAATCTGGTTGAGCACGTCGACCATGCTGAGCGGCCTGGCTCTGGGCAGCCACCGGAGCGTCCCCGGTGACAGCGCATAAATGCCGGCATTGACAGTCCAGCGTTTCAACGGCTTCTCTACGATCCGTTCCACCTTGCCGCCAGAGTGCCGCACGACGCCGAACGGCACCTCATACCCGTGATCGCGAACGCATACGGTAGCGTCCGCGCCGCTTTGGTCATGGCACTTCACCAGGTCGGCCACGGGAAAATCGGTGAGCAAGTCACCATTGACCACGAGCAGCGGCCCGGGCTCTGACTGGACGTGTTCAGGCAGCAGGCTTATCCAGCCCGCGGTTCCGAGCGGCTCTTCCGGCCGCTCGCACAGGTAATGGATGGCACACCCGAATCGCCGCCCGTCGCCGAGGTAGTCCTCGATCTGCTGGGCGAGGTATCCGACCGACAGGTATGCCGTGCTTACGCCCCCGGCGGACAGATGGCTGACCAGCCGCTCCACGATTGTCCGGCCCTGCACCTTGATCATTGCCTTGGGCGTCGAATCGGTCAGCGGGCTCAGCCGAGTACCTCGCCCGCCAGCGACGATGACGGCCGACATCCCTACGGGATCAGCTCCCATAGCTGTCACCTCCCACTTCGAAGGACCCGCCGAGCGCCGCGTTGACGACGGTGGCCGCGGCGACGTCCGCGCGGACCCGGGCGAAATACCTTTCGAGCAGTGCGTTCTGCTGTCTCACGAGGTTGTCGCGGACGGCCGGATCGGCCATCAGGCTGTGCAGTCGCCGGCGTAGCTGATCGCGCGAGGTGACGCAGGCGGCGCCGAGCACTCCGTGCAGCAGAGCCATGTCGGCCCGGGCCTCGATGTCCGCCACCAAGCAGGGGTGGCCGTGCGCCCAGGCCTCGAAGACGGTCGTGGAGAACTCCGCGACCAGTACCCGCGATCTGGAAAGCTCAGCGCGGAATGGCTCACGCTTGGTCAGGCTCAAGCTCCCCGAGGCCAAGCCAGCGATCTGAGCGGCGAGTGCGGGCACGTCGGCACGCGGATGCGGGCGGACCAGGACGCGCCAGCCAGCCAGGTCAGCTTCCTGCGCGAGCCACTCAAGCAGGAAGTCCGACGTAGGCGAGCCGAAGGTGGACGGCTGGTGCGCCAGCAGGATGGTCTGAGCGGCGGCCGGGTCGCCGGCGAGCGGGCGAGTACCGGGAGACTGGGCCGGGAAGACGTCGCGCTGCGGACCGGAGACAAGGACCCGGTGCCGTTCGTGCCCGAACACCCGCACCATCGTGTCGGCGAAGGCCTCGCCCCAGACGCAGGCCACGTCGTACCGCCCGGCGGGCCTGCGCACTATCTCGTTGGAGATCGTTCCATCCTGCACTGTTACGATCTTGGTCACCTCGCTTCGGATCAGGAGGCACGAGCGCCCGGTCAGCGTCACCGGGTTGGTGATGATGACCGCACGCGGTCGCGTGGCCGCCGATATCCGCCGGGCCGCGTGCCGGCACAGGACCGCTATCAGCAGGTCGAGGTCGAACTGGGCCATGAGCCCGCGAGCGAGGCTGGCAAGCCGGACCCGCGTGCCGAATAGCTGGACGCTTGGTCCGAAGCAGCCAAGCAGCCGGCGCTGGCCTCTTTGCAGCAGCAAGATGACCGGTGCCGCGGCGACCGCCCACCGCGGCGTGAATCCCAGCAGGTTGATCGCCGTGATCGGCGGAATCCCCTCGTCTGCCGCGGTCCGCGCGATCCAGTCGATTTCGTAGAACCGGCGACGCTGACCTGACCACCCGAAGCGCGGCAGGCCGAGCAAGCTAGCTTCCACGCCGCGGTCAATGAGCTCCCGCACTAGGTTCTCGACGTTGCGTGCGCTCTGGATGCTGCCAGCCTCGAAGATCACGCCGCCGGGTGCGATCTCCGGCCGGCTGCCGACCCAGCGGGACAGATCTCGCAGCAGCGCCTTCCTCACGCCGCTGCCTGCCAGCGCTGCCTCCGCGTCGGCGGCCGGGGCACCGGCGACCTGCCGGTACTCGACCCGCAATCCGCGTACCCGGGCGAGCAGGTCGGCGGCGGCCCGGACCGAGACCGGTACGGGCTCGACCACCAGTATGCGATCGATCTGCTCGCTGTCGACGCATCGCGCCAGGTAAGCGGCCGTGAGATGGAGGTTCTCGAGGAGGAACTGATCGTAAGTCAAGCGCAGGTCGCCGACGCGCAGGCAGGCCAGCGTGAGACGGTCCCGGCGGGCGGCCCACCGCCGCGCGGCCTGCCAGGACCACGTCATCGCCGCTTGATAGAACTCGACCCGGACCGCGTGACTCTCGGCAAAGGCGAGCGGCAGGAAGCGATTGACCTCGGGCGTTCGCTGACCGCGGACGTGCCCCGTGCGCCGGTAAAGTACCGGCAGGCCAGAGCCCTGATGCAGCGCCAGTATCGCTCTGGCGCGCTCGCGATCGATGTCGCCAGCCAGGACGAGCGGCCGGGCTCCGGTCACGTAGCGACCACCCCGCGCGAGCCGGGACAGGCTGGGGCCAGCCTGTCAGTCACGCTCGCGGCGAGTAGCCGGCGGACGTTCAGCGTGACATCGATCAGCGCGGTCCATCGCTCGACGAGCTCGATATCGGCGTCGGCCGCGTCGAGCAGAGCGGCCACGGCCCGGTCGGGCGCGTAATCAAGGTTGCGCCGCAAACTGATCGCGGCCGCCGCCAGGTCGCGAGCCGGGTCACCGACCGCCATGTCCGCGACATCAAGGTAGGCAGTCAGCTGACGACCACTGACCATGACATTGGGCAGGCTGAAGTCACCGTGCGTCAGAACGTGACGGCGGGTGGCCGGCCAGCCTGTACGCAGGCGGTGAAGCCGGGTCCCGAGATCGCGGGCATCGTCGCGCAGGCTCGGGCTGCGCAGCGGCATTTCCAGATCGCGAATGAGTCCGGCAATGTGGTCCTGGGCGGTGATCTGACGGGAAAACGACCCCGGCGGCGTCGCGTGCCATCGCAGCATGGCCGCTATGAAGATCCCGGTAATCGCGTCCTCGGGCAGGCGCAGGACGGCCTTTGCCCCGTCGACTCCGTCGGCTCCGTCCAGCAGCAGGAACTCAGCGGACGTGGTCGCGGCATAGCCGAGCACGGCCGCCACAGGGAGTTCTCCGGCGCACCACCGGAGATTGGCAGCCTCCCGTGCCAGCGGGCGATCAGGCAACAGCGGCTGGGCCTTCAGGAACATGGTGCGCCCGCCGGGCCGGTGATAGCGGATTACTTCCGCGATCGAACGCTTGTCTTGCTGGACCACCGCGCCGGCGCGGTCGCCGATCAGGTGAGTGATCTGCTCGGGCAGGTGAGCAGCCTGGCCCCGACCGTGATTGGCGATCATCGGGCGCCGCGCTCCTCGGCGACTTCTAGAAGCACGCCCAGGAACCGGGCGGTGACCTGCTCGAAGCACGATGCCGCGAGCCTGGCGGGGTCGTACAGCCCGGTGCACCTCGCTCCGTCGCGCTCGCTGTATACCTGGATGGCCAGCCCGGGATCGCCCCATCCGGCGGCGTCGACCGGCAGGTCTGCCGGTTCCACCTGGAGACCGGGAATGCGAGGAGCCTCGACGGCCGAGCCATAGTGGAAGCCGAACATGATCCGGAACGGAGTCGGCGCGCAATGATGCTCGGGCTGCATCCGGCGCAGCAGCTCAGGAAAAGGCAGCCGGGCGTGGCTTCGCGCTCTCATCATGGCGGCCGCGGCAGACTGGCACCGGTCGGCGAAGTCATCATCGGCTTTCAGGCGAAGCCGGATAGGAAGGATGGTGGAGAGCCACCCGATCACGCCCAGCTCGTCAGCGTCCTCGCGATTCGCGTAGGGCAGGTGAATCGTGATGTCGTCTTGGCCGGTAACCTGCCCGACCGCTGTTCCGAGTGCGGCCAGGCAGACCACGAAGGGCGTCAAGGCCAGCCGCGCCGCCAGGACCTGAAGCGACGCCCAGCGGACCTCGTCGATCCGGCTGCTCCATGGCGCGGCCGGGCTGGCATTCGGCGGAGGCGGCGGAGGCGGCGGGAACGGAGAAGGCGGGAATGGCAACGAGCCCGCCAGCTCGCGGTCCCAGTACGCGGCCGACCCGGGCGCGTCGCGTGCGATCACGCTGGCCTCGCGGTCGAGCCAATGCCGGTAGGTGAAGGCGGGCTCTGCGCAGATCGGCACCATGCCGCCCAGGCTTCTGCGCATATCTGCCCAGAACTCCCCGAATAGCAGGTCCGCGGCCTGGCCGTCGGCCACCAGATGCTCTGTTACCAGAAGGAGAGTGTGGTCGTCGGCGGCATGGCTCACCAGGGCACCGCGGAATAGGTTGTCACTGGCCAGATCGAATGACCGTCTGCACTCGGCCAGGATGGCGTCCTGATCGGCCTGGGGGTGCTCCCCGGATCCGCCGATCAGCGTGAGCTCGGCCCTGGACTGTTCGGGCGGGGCAATGGCCTGCCGGTAGCGGCCATCTTCGACCCCGAAACGCGCGCGAAGGCCTTCATGCCGGATGACCGCGGCGTCGAGGCAGTTGTGAACGACATCGACCGGCAGCTCGCCGCGGATCCGGTAAGCGGCCTGGAGATTTCGCTGCTCCACCGGTCTGGGAGGGTGCCCGGGCGTCAGGTAGCGGGCCAGCCGGTGCTCTTGGTTACTGGCCAGCCGCAGCCGTAGCGCGGCCGGAACGGCCTGAGGCACCGGCAGCGGCGTCAGCCTCAGCGCGAGATCGCGGATCGCCGGTGCCTCGAACACGTCCTGAACTGTGAGGTGGCGACGCAGCCGCTGCCGGACCGCGGCTACCACGTCCATGGCGAGCAGCGAGTACCCGCCCAGGACAAAGAAGTCATCGTCACGGCCCACGTCGACGAGCCCGAGCAGGTCGCGATACAGCTCGGCAAGCGCCGCCTCCGCGCCGCCGCGCGCGGGGACGAACGGCCGCCTCGCCGTGTCGATCTCGGCCGATTCGGGCAAGGCGGCGGCATCAACCTTGCCGTTGGGAGTCCTGGGCAACCGGTCAAGCACGACAAATCCGTGCGGGACGTACGCGGCCGGCTTTGAGTCAGCGACCGCCTGCCGGGCGGCCGCCAGGTCGATGTCACCCGATCGGCGCCTCTCCAGGTAGGCGACTAGCCGATCGCGGCTGGGATGCGCGCGGCTCTCTTTGCGGACGAAGGCAGCCGCGATGTCGGCGCGCGACATCAGGCAGGCCTCGACTTCGGCGGGCTCGATCCGGACTCCGCCGAGCTTCACCTGCCGGTCGATCCTGCCGTCCAGGCCAATCTCTCCGTCAGGACGCAGCCGTCCCAGGTCTCCGGTCAGGAATACCCTCGTGTCGCGGGGCCGCAGCCCGCTGACACCGCGAAATGACCGCGCGGTCTGAGCGGGCATGCCGTGGTATCCAGGTGACAGGCCAGGGCCGCAGATGCAGATCTGCCCGGTAGACCCGAGCGGGACGAGCGCGAGGGAGTCGTCAAGCACATAGACGTCCGTTCCGGGAATGGGTCGCCCAACGCTTTTTTCGACGATATCGAGGTTTTCACGGCTAATTCGCTTGAAGGTGCTCGTGAAAGTGCACTCAGTAGGCCCGTACGTATTGAACAGGTTAAGGGCGGGAAACTCGGCCAGCAGCCATTCCGCGTCCATGCGGGCGAGACGCTCGCCCACGCAGAGGACGAACCTTAGCGAGCCAGGACGCGCCGATGGCGAATCCTCGATGGTCACCCGCAGCCGGCGCAGCATCGAAGGGATGAGGGTGGTGACCGCCGTCACTTCGTGCTCGCGGATAATGTCGCACATCGAGGCAGGGTCGGCGGCTCCACCTGGCGGCAGCACTAGCCGGGCACCGGTGGTCAGGGCGGCGAGCAGATCGCGGATCATCGAGTCGAAACCAGGCGGCGCTAGCTGAAGCACCGAGTGATCCGGGCCAAGACCGCTGATATCGGCCAGGTAGCCGAGATACGGCGCCAGGCCATCCGCGGGGATAAGCACCTGCTTGGGTGCGCCGGTGGAACCGGAAGTGTGGGCCAGGAATGCGATGCCCGGAGGCACCAGCTCGATGTCGCCGTCAACCGCCAGTTTTTCCGGCGCGCCGGCCGGGCCGATCAGGACACTTGCTCCCGCGGATGCCAGCAAGCCTCGAATGTGAGCGGCCGGATCCCGCGGATTTATTACGAGGAAAGGGATGCGCTCTCGCAGGCACGCCAGCACCGCCGCGACCATGCCGGGCGACCTGTCCCCCGCTATGGCGGCGGCCGGCCTGGCTCGTCAGGGGGTCTTGCCACGCCGGCCCGGGCGAGCCCTCCGGCTGCCTGGTCGACGAGCTCGGCAAGGCGCCCATAGCTGACGCTCGCCTGGCCGCCAAGCGCCGCGGCCGAGCTGTCCCGCTCGGCCCGCGCATGGAACATGGTGAACGGTGACGCCGCGGCGCAGGCAGAACCGGTCATGGCGGGGCCGGCCAGTTCGAGTATCAGCGCACGCTCTCCGGCCGGCATCGCGGTGATCGCGGAGACCTTCGTCGCGGGCGCTCGGATCGCCTCAGCGCAGGTAATGAATCGCTGAAGCAGCCTGTCGGCGGCCGCATCGCCTACTACGCCCGCGTCGTACACGCACGTGATGCCAAGACCGCCGGCCTTGTCGGGCGTGATGTCGATGCGCACGTCGTCCCTGACAGCCGTCTCAGGGACGGTGACAGCCTGGACAGTGATGTCCCGGAGGGAGAACGCTCCGGCCAGCGGGCTGCCGAACTGGAATGACGCCTCGGACAGATAGCCGCTGAGCCTGGCGCGCAGGACGGCGTCGCCGGCGAGAGCTATCTCAGCGGGCAGCCGCTCGTGCGCCATGGCCGCCACCACCTGGTCGTGGACGGCCCGTACGACGTCGAGGAGCGTGCGGTCACCCGGGCAGCTGACGCGGACCGGCAGCGTGTTGGCGAACATGCCGACCACGTCGTCGTCCTCGGCCTCGGAACGGCCAGAAAATGGCATGCCGACCAGCAGGTCACTCGTTCCCGACGAGCGGGCCAGGACGATCCCGTAGATCGCCAGCAGCACGCACGTCATGGTGGTCCTGGCCTGACGGGCCAGCTGCCGCGCTGACAGGACCAGTTCCGGCCGCAGCGAGCCGGTAACCTGCCCGGTGACTGCCCTGCGGCCAGGACCTGCGATCGCGTCATGCCTGTTCGGCACCGGGTCGGGTAGATCCCGTAGCACGTCCCGCCAGTGGTCGGCAGCGCGCGCCGCCGCCTGCTCCTGCGGGCGCGAAAGCGACCACGGCACCACGTCACCGAAAGCCGCTGCGGGCCGATGCGGCTCCGCCATGCCGCCGACGGTTACCTCGTACTCGGCCGCGATCTGCCGCAGCAGAATTCCCAGGGACTCGCCGTCGACGACGGCATGGTGCGCCTGGACCCCGAACAGCCACTCACCTGCCCCGAGAGCAACGACGGCCTGCCTGATCACCGGCCCGGCCGCAAGGTCCATCCGCGTGCGAAGGGAGTTCACCAGCCATGGTTCCGCTGACTGCGGCGCGTGAGCTAAATCGACAACCGGAAGGTCAGCGACCTGCCCGAGCGGTACACGAACAACCTGGCGGAGCCTGCCCGACTCGTCGAGCGCGATCGTGCTGCCTAAGACCGCGTGGCGCGCGTACACCGAGCGCACTGCCATCCGCAGATCATCCAGCCGGAGCGGCCCGATGAGCCGGAAGGCCGCGGCGACCAGGTAAGGCGAAACCTCCTGGTACCGCTGCTCATACAGCCAGATGGTCTCCTGGCCCGGCGAAGGCTGCCAGCTCGTCGTCTGCTCGGCGAGGACCATCCCAGCTCCGTCCAGAAGACACCTGCCAATATTGGCACATGTTAACCTATCGGGCTTATCTCCCACTGAAGGTTGCCTGCTGCCTGAGCGCCGCAGCATCGGGATCCCGGGAGAAGAGCCCGGGACTGCACCGGCCGGCTCGGGCGCGGACGACGACTGGCAGCGGTGGACCATGTTCAACCTGGACATCGCGAACGATGACGGCACCGGCACACGTGCCGCGCGTCGGCACCCGCCTGACGGTCGCGTTCAACCGCATGCGGCGCCCGGACGGCGGACCGGTCGTATGGCTGTCCGTCCACCGTTCTACCGGCCGCGGCGAGGCCCACAGCGGCCTCGAATGGGACCGCCTGGTCAGCACGCCCACACCGGTACCCGGGACGTAAGCAGCTGCGACAGTCAGAAAATCAAGACCAGCAATACAGATGAAATGGGTTGCGGCTGCTCCAACAGCAGAAGGTAGGGCCACATTGCCGGAGCCGGGCGAGTTTTCATCAGCAACGTGGCCCTTCCTGATGCTCTTGAGACAACATCAGGAAGGGCCACGTTGCTCACAAAACCTGGCACTAACAGCATCAGGATGGGCCACGATGCTCACGGCGCGAGCAGCCTGGCGCCTGCTGTAGCCAACGCCGACAGGCCAGATCCAGGCAACATTCCCGCAGCTAAAACCGCGTTCTGCGGCGCTCGCCTCACGGGGCGAGCGCGAGCGGCTGCCTCAGCTCCTGAGCCATGCGCATGGCCTGCGTCTGCGGGCGGTCAAGCAACCTGCCGTTCTCATCCAGGTGAATGGATCGGCTGACGCGTCGAACCAGCCCTCGCGCTGCCCTTCGCGTGAGCGCTGACCTGGCGGGCTATGACCGGAAGGCGGTTCGGTCACGGCCCGATCTGGCACGTCGGCAAGGACCTGCCTGGTCCGGACGCCTATGCTAGAAGGCATGAGCGCCGCGCACGACATCATCGAGCTGCTCCCCGATGACGTCCACGCTGAGGTAGTTGAAGGGGAGGTCATCGTGAACGCCGCCACGCCAGCGGGCCGACACGCAAAGATCGTCCTCGCAGTACGTCGGGCGTTCGCCCGGCACGGCATCGACAACCTCTTCGAGAACACGACACTCCTCGTCGAACGGGACGAGTCCGAGTACGTACCGGATCTCGCGCGCTGGCCAGAGCACCTCATCGACGGCGACAGCTGGGAGTTTCCCGCGCAAGAATGCTTGTTCGCGCTTGAGGTAGTCTCGGGCGACCGGCCGGCGAGACGGCAGCGGGACTATCAGAAAGCGTCTGGCTACGCGCGCGGCCAAGTGCCTGTCTTCCTGCTCATCGACCCTGTGGAGCAGACCTGCACGCTATTCACTGAGCCGAGGTCCGGCGAATACCTGGTAAAGCAGATCGTCAAGTTCGGGGAGCCAATCCTCATTCCAGCCGATCAAATCTCGATCGACTTCCAGACTGAGAACCTCTAGCCGAGCTTCAGATTTCCCCGTCCTGGTGAACCAACTCCCGCCCGTCCCACGTAAACCGAGCTGTTGTCACCGCGTCGTCGCCATCCGCGCCGGTGATGAGCTGGTGGATCCCGATCCCGCTCAGCTCCGCATACGTGCACCACTCATGGTCAGACGTCAGCACCAGGTCCAGATCGAGCGCCGACAGCAGCCCGAAGATCTGGCCTCGATTGCTCGTGTCCACGCCGACGAACACCTCGTCGAGCAAGATCAGCCGCGGCGCCTTCGGGACGGCCTGGTAATGCGCGGCCACCGCCGCGAACAATGGCAGATGCAGCGCGATCGCCTTTTCCCCGCCTGACAGCGCCCCGTGCAGCTTGCGCGTGAGCAGTTGCCAGCCTGCCCCGTTAGCGCGATCGAGCTTGACGACGAACTGGTGCCAGGCGGTGTAGTCGAACACTTGCTCAAGCTGCTGCTCCCAGCTCGACGCCGTGTTGTCCGTCTTGGCCTGGTCAATCCGCTCTCGGAAGAAGCGGTGCAGTGAGTCCCGGTCCGCGTCCGTCAGCCGGAGCGGGTCTTTGAGCAGCAGGTCCCTGGCGGCCTTGGTGCCGGCCGGCAGGTCAGGGGCCACCTGCCAGACCAGCCGGACAGCGATCTTGGAGGCTGTGCGCACCCGCTCCAGCCGGGCGTTCATCCGGTCGACCAGGTCGTTGGCCTGGCGGATCCGGTCGGCGAGGTGCCGGCGGATGTCGCCGGTCAGCGTCCGGTCGAACAGCTCGCGCTCGCGATCGGTGATCTCCTGGCGGCTCCGCTCGGCGTCCTCGCCCAGCCGCCTGAGCAGCTCGGCCGCGCCGACCCGGATGCCGTCGATGACGGCGGTGAAGACCTGGACGTCGGCATCGGTCTCGGTGTTCAGGTCGGCCCTGGCGCTGAGCGCGGTCCGGCAGGAGTGCACCGACTCTGACAGGCGATGCAGGGCATTGCCCAGGTCGCTCGCGCTGTGCGGGACGGCTGGCCAGTCCGCCGCGACCTGCCTGGCCGCGTCCAGCACCGCCCGCTGGCCGTCAGCGCCGGACAAGAATCCCTCTGGTCCAGCGCGCCCGGCCAGCCCGCTGTCGACCGCGAGCACACCGGCGACCAGGTGCCTGAAGCGCTCAGCCGACTGGTCTCGCGCGGCAATGGCCTGGTCGCGGGCCGTGGCGTCGGTGGCCTTGGCCGACTCAAGCCGCCCGAGCCGCTCGATGAGCTGGTCAAGCTCGGCGCGGGTGGCCTCGATCTGCCCGCGCAGCGAGCCGAGCCTGGTCCTGGCTCCGGCGAGGGCGGCTAGGACCTCCTGATATGGCGCGCCGACGGCGCCTTTGACCGCCGCTAGCTTGGCGGCGAGCTGACCGTGCTCGGCCTCGGCGTTGTCGGCCTCCTCCTCGCGGTCGCCCGCGACTGCCGCCGACCGGCGCGCTTGATCGAGCAGCCGGTCAAGCACCCGGCCGGCCGACGCCAGATCGCTGACCTCGTCGAGCCAGCTCTCCGCCTGCTCCCTGTACTGGCCGACCGCGCCCGCGAGCGTGTCGAGCGCGACCCGCTCGGTTGGCAGGACGTGCTCGGACGCCTGGGCCGACAGCGCCCGCAGCGCCGCGACGACCTCCTGTTCCCTGGTCTTGACCGCCTCGCTCATCCGCCGCACCGCCTTGTCGGCGGCGGCCAGGTCCGATTCGGCGCGCGTCACCGCCTGCCCGGCCACCACGACGGCTTCGTGGCCCGGCCGCAGCGCGCGCTCGTTCGCCACAGCGTCACGCCGAGTTCGCAAGGTCAGAATTTCGGCGTTGAAAAGGGTGACTTCCTGCTCAGCCATGGCGACTAGGCGAGCCAATTCCCGCAGCCGCTCTTCCCTGGCCCGCTGACGGGCGCGAGCGCCGATATGAGCCGGGTGTTCCTTGTGCCAGCTGCCATGGGCGTTCCCGAGCCGCCAGCTGCCGTCGGTCCCGATCGCGGCGGGATGACCGGGCGGGAGCCGGTCGTCGCAGGCAATCGAGGCGAGCAGCCGATGAACGATCCCCGTCGGCAACGCCGCATCCGGCTCAGCAACCAGGAAATCCGCTAGTGACCGGCCCGGCACCGGGGCCAGCTCGGCCGGATCGGCGAACGTGTCGTGGCCCGCGATCTGCCCGGCCGGTCCGACCCAGGCGTCCAGCAGGCCGCTGGCCGCGAGCGCGGCCTCGATGCCGCCCTGGACCTCGGCGGGCGCCGACGCGGCGAAGTCGACCAGCTGCCAGAAGGGCGCGCCGATCATCGTCGACCGGTCGGCTGTCCTTGTGGCCGGCGGGTCGGGAGGCACGTCGCGCCTCGTGCTGACGTCCCTGATCTGATCGGCCAGCTCGTCGCGGCGGGCGACGGCTGCCTGGCGCTGGTCGTCCGCGCGGGCCTGCGTCCTGGCGATGTCTTCGAGCACCACGGAGGCGACCCGGTCGACGCACGCGAGCAGCGCGGACTCCGACTCGGCGAGCTCCGCGACCTCGCCCGGGTCAGGGAAGGCTAGCTCCCGGCAGTCGCGGACCCAGCCCAGCAGCGCCGTGGTCAGCTCGCCGACCTCGGCCTCGTAGCGCTTAGCGGCGCTCTTGCGCTGGTCGGCGGCGTCGGCCAGCGCCGTCCTGGCCTCCTCAAGATTCGCCTCGGCATCCTGGCGCCTGGCAATAGCCCGGTCGTGGCTGTCAAGGGCCTTCCTGACCGCCGCGACCTGCTCGAGCCGCGCCTGGACCGCCGCCCTCAGCAGCCGGCGCGGCTGGGCTGGCTCGGCGGCCCGTGCTGAGTCGGTGGGCTGGGCTGGCTCGGTGGACTGGGCGAGTTCGTGCTGGATGCTGGCCATGCCGGCCCGGACGGCGGCGTGAGCGACCTCGGCCGCCAGACCGCGAACGGCCTCGACGCGCCTGTCCCGGTCGCGCTCGGCAGCCACCGCATCCGCCGCGTCGGAGTCCGCGGCCGATCGCTTCCGGCCGGCGTCGGCGCGAAGCATGATCGCGCGGCCGCGCTCCTGGGCTACCTGCTGGCGTAGCTGGTCAAGCTCCCTGCCCTGCTTGTAGCTCTCGCTCTCGATCAGGCCGGCGATCTCCGCCTCAGCCCGCGCGGCCTCGCCGCCGAGGTCGCTCATCAGCTGCTTGGACCGGGTCCGGCTGGCGGCCACCTCGTCGTACTCCTGGGCCGACTCCCTGGCCGTCCTGGTCAGCGTGGTCATCGCGGAAGTCGCGGAGATCAGCGCCGCGCTGGCGCCGCGAAGCACCCGCCGGGCGTAGGTGCGCTGCCGGTCGGCCAGGACCCGGGTGGCCGCGACCTCCTCGTCCAGCCTGGCCAGCCGTTCCCGCTGCTGGTCGAGTCGCTCGAATCCCTCGGCGAGGTCGGAGATCTCCTGGTGGCCGAGCGGCGGCAGTGCCCGGGACAGCACGCTGGACAGCAGCGCCGGGTCGAGTCGCTGCGACAGCTTGGGCATGCGCAGCTGAAGCAGCGCGGTCAGCAGAGCCTCGTAACGCTGCTCGGTCAGGCCGGGGAAGAGCGCCTGCCGGACGGCGGCCCGGTAATCGCCGGCGTTCCCGTACAGGGCGCCGTCGTCGCCTAGCGTCTCCTCCAGCGCCCCCTTGGCGAGTGGCTGCCCCGCCTCGTTGACCAGGCTGACGCCCTCTGGGGTGCCGATCCGCTGGCTGGTCGTGAAGTAGTCGGCGTGCGCGGTCGTGGTGTGGGCGCTCGCCTGGAGCCGGCAGCCGCAGGTGAACCAGCGCGGGCTCGGGCCGGAAATCTGAACTCGAGCCAGACGTAGCCGACCCTGGTGGTCGACGAGGCGCCCTCGCCCATCAGATTCCAGTACATGGTGCGCTCGCCCGTGCCGAACGTCGAGAGCCTGCTGGCCCGCAGGTTAGCGTCAAGGAGGAACGGCAGCAGCAGCTCAAGCGCCTTGGACTTGCCGCTGCCGTTAGGGCCGCGCAGCAGCAGCCGTCCGTCGTGGAAGGCGAAGATCTCGTCGTAGTACCGCCAGACGTTGAGGATGCCGGCCCGCGACGGCACCCACCTGCCGCTGCCGGGCTCAGGCACCGGGCGAGCCCTAGGCAGCTCGGTCACCGTCATGGCGCGACCTCCTCATCATGCGCGGCGGTCGTCCTGGCCGCCCCGACCGCATATCGGGCGGCCGCCGGCAGGGGCGTCACGATCGCGTCGTCGGCTCGGGCCAGGCCGAACTCCGTCAGCACCGCGATCGCGTCGTCGAGCAGCCTGGCTGGCCCTTCGGCGTCGCGGTAGCTCATGGCCCAGCGCGGGAACCTGGTGAGCAGCTCGGCTGCGCGGAACTCCAGCCGCATGCGGGTTGCCGGGGCGCCGCCGAGCTCGTCGAGCAGCAGCAGCGCCGCGACCTTGGCGGTGCTGGCGTCGTCAGGGAACTTGCTGTCGGTCGCGATCGCGTCGGCGTCGATCAGCAGCAGGCCGTCGGCTCGCTCCTCCAGGATGAAGCCGCCCTCGTCGGCGGCCCGGCGCAGCAGCTGACGGCCCGTCGGCGAGCCGAGATACGCGCGCTGGTCGGCTGACAGGTCGCTGAGGTAGAGGACGGGGTCATCGACCAGCCTGCGGAAGGTGGAATGCCGCAGCCAGAGGTTGCGCTGGACGCCGGTGACTGGCGGAGCGTCCGGCTGCTCGCCGGCGGGCGGGCCGTACCGTCGCTCGTGGCTGATCAGGGTCAGCAGGTCGGCGACCCGCAGCGGGACCTCCTCCGGCGGCACGGCCAGCGCAGATGGCCCGACCGGCGCGGCGATCAGGCGGAGCACGAGCGTCGAGTCGACCCGGTAGAGCACCTTGGCCTCGGCGCTGTCGACGAAGCTCTCAGTCGCCCCGTCGACGGACTCAAGCACCCCGTACAGCTCGAGCAGCCTCAGCACGTCCACGAACGCCATCCGCTCACTGCGGCTGGCCGAGTTGAACGTCATGACCGCCTCGTCGGCGGCGCTCGCGTGCCCGATCCGGTCGGCCAGCATGCCGATAGTGGTCACCGGCACCGCGAGCAGCTCGGCGGCGGCCAGGCACAGCAGGACGTAGCGGCGGCGGTCGAGCGGCGCCCGGCTTGATCTGGCCCTGCGCGCCGGACGGCTCGGATCGGCGGCAACCCCGACCTTGACCAGCCGCGCGTAGCCGAGCCGGGGCTCGACGACCAGCGCCCAGCCGCAGTAGTGGTCGAACCAGCGCCTGATCGGGTCGCGGCGGCGGCGGATCAGGTCGAAAAGCTCGGGCGTGGCCCGCTCGCTGACCAGCGGACTGGCCAGGAGCGTCCTGATGCCGCGCCTGACCTCCTCCTGCTCGGCGATGACCAGCTGGTTGCTCAGGTTGCTCACGGCCGGCCTCCGCTGGCCCAGGCCGCCGCGTGTGCTCCCACCAGCCGTGCTCCCGCCGTCCGGATCGCGACGATGTAGTCAGGCCCTCGGAAGACGCCGAGCGGCGTCCTGAGCTCGGCGAGGCCAGCCTGCCTGGCCGGCCTGAGCGTGATCTCGATCCGCCCGTCGGAGGTGGTCGTCCGCCGCGCCCCGGCCCGGTCGGGGCTGCTGGCCAGCGCCCGGCCGAGCAGCTCGAGCAGCCGCTCGAAGAGCGCGTGG
Source organism: uncultured Actinomycetota bacterium (assembly GCA_963720575.1). Classification (GTDB taxonomy): domain Bacteria; phylum Actinomycetota; class Actinomycetes; order Streptosporangiales; family Streptosporangiaceae; genus Chersky-822. The sequence continues at coordinate 4,119,061 of CAVRGA010000001.1, read as the reverse complement.
TCCAGCGTGCCGAAGGCCGACAGCGTGACGCTGCTGCCGCCGGTGTCGAGCATGCTCCAGGCTGCTTCAAGCTCGGCGCGCTCTGCCCTGGCCCGCTCGGCCCGCTCCGCCTTGACCTTGGCGACGTCGCGGACCCTCGCCGTCCTGGTGAAGCGCTCGACCCGGCCCGACGAGCGGAGCAGGGGCGACACCTGCACTGGGGGCGCGTCGTGCCAGGAGGTCGAAGGGCTGACCAGCTCGGGATCGGGATGGCTGAGATGGGCGTGCCGGCTGGGGCTCAGCCCGAATGCGGTCGACCACAGCCGGTGCAGGTCATCCTGCTCGGGGAGCACGGAGAACCAGCGGGCAAGCTCGCGGAAATCGGCCGCCGCGCTGCTCATGCGGCGCCGTGACTCGGTCATCCGGTCGAGGGCCTGGAGCAACGTGATGATCGCGCGGCGGGCGACGTCGTGCAGCTGCCCGACTCGCGGCGGCGCGTCGTCCTCGGGCAGGAACCAGGCCCGCAGCCCCGCCCACCTCGCACGCCGATGCTCGAGCCAGGCCGGCCCCGGATCGCCGGCCAGCTGCGGCAGCTCGGCGCCGGCCAGTGCCCGCTTGTGCATCAGGCCCACGCCATGATCCTCTACCTGCCGCACGCGGCCGGCGATCACGTGCGCGCGGTAGTCCAGATTGGTCACGAACTCCTGGAGATAGGCCACCGTTGAGGCCTTGACCTCGTGAAAGGTCGCCAGCTCAGCTCCGTCGGCCCGCAGCAGCCGCTGGAGCTCGCCGTTGAACTGCTTGGTGTTCGCGCGCAGCGCCTCCAGGTGGGACTCAAGCTCGGACAGGGTGCTGAAGACCCTGCGGTCGGTCCCGGCCTCCAGTTCATGCAGAAGATCGCCGAGCCGGTCGCTGATCGCGTCGAGCACCGCAGTCTGCAGCGCGCCGGTGGAGGCGAGCATCGCCACCGCGTGCGTCACGCCGGCGAAGGCCGCCTCGCCCCGCCTGGTCAGCGAATACAGGAGATTGCGCCGCTCGTAATCGCTGGCCGTCCGGTAATTGCCTGAATGGTCCTGGATGACGTCGACTAGTTCCCAGATCCGAAGCTGGTCAAGTGCCGCCGCGAGATCGGCGTCCTCGACGGCCTCAAGCCAGCCGACTGAGCGCAGTCGCGCCTTGACGTCGTCAATGCTCAGCGCCGTGTCGAGACGCTCATTGGCTTCGGCAAAGGCATGAAGAATGGACGTGTAGAAATCAGAACGGCCAAACAACGTGAACCGAAACATCTCCGGCGGCACGCGGAGCTGCTCCATCACTGAAGTGCCTTCCCTGCCTAGATGACGACCACTCCACAGTAGGACGAGGTTGTGACACCCGGCGGGACGTCAGCCTAGATGGGCGGCGAGGTCGGCCAGCAATTTTTCCGCCTCGCGTTCTTCTGAGACCGTGCGGTTGAGGCGAGTCAGGTGCCCGGCCAGCTCAGCGTCCCACGGCGCCTGCGTGACCCGGCCGACGCCCGGCCCGTCGGACACGGCAGCCAGGTAGTCGGCGCTGGTCATGCGCCACGGGATGGCGCCGGTCCTGGCCGCGACCGCAGCGGCGATGCGCAGGCCCTCGCCGTCGAAGTCGCCGTGGTAGCGCAGGGTCGTGCCGGCCGCGGCGAGCTTGCCGAGCAGGGCGACGACCGCGCTGTTCGGCCAGCCGGAGGTGACCACGATCGGCGGGCAGCGGCGGCCGAACCTGGCCAGGGCGAGGGCCAGGATCGAGGGATTCTCGAAGACCCAGACCTGGCCGGGGAGCCCGTCGGCCAGGTCGCTCGCTCGCAGGTGGCCGAGGGTGAGCGCGGCGGCATGGCCCGCCTCGGCGCAGATCCGCAGCAGCTGGCTGGCGAGGTCATCGCCGGTCGGTCGCAGGCCGGCCGCGAGGACGACGCTCGAGAGGTGGTCGTCGGCCACGCCGGCGAGGTCCCAGAGGGCTCGGCGCTGCTGGGCGTTCTCCGGGGCAGCGACGTCGTAGATCGCTGCCAGCGCCCGCTGGACGAGCGTGGCGCAGCGGGTGCCGTCGTCGAGCCCGTGCGGGTCGTCGAGCAGCCGGTCGGCCAGGACAGGGAGCGGGATGCCTGGCGCGGGCAGCTCGGCCAGGACGCTCAGGACCTTGGTGAGCAGTTCACGGGCCGTGGTGACCGAGCCATCCGGCAGGCCGGCCCGCCTGAGGCTGCGGACCCACGCGGCCAGGGCCGGCTGGGCCGCGACCACGGGATGGGCGGCGAGCCAGGTCCACAGCCCGCTCTTCGCCGCCTCGGCTCGCGCGCGCTCCCCGGCCCGGTCGCCGACGGGCCCGAGCAGCTGTTCGACGACCTCGCGGGCGGTCAGGCCCACCGAGTCTGCGAGTGCCTGGTCGAGCAGCGGCAGCGGCACCGTCGCGTGCTCGCCGGGGAGCCGGTCCTGGCCCAGCAAGTCCGCGAGGGCGCTGCGCTGCGCCGGGTCGAGCGGACCGACCCTGACCCGGCTGACCGGCCGGCCTGACGAGAGCCGGTCGTGAACCGAGCGCCAGAGCGGCGCGAGCTCCGTCGGCAGGTTCGCGGCATCGCCCACGGCCGCACACCTTACTCGCTACCGTCGACCTCGCCCGCAGGGGCGCAACCCTCATCAACCCCTTCGAGCACTGAGCACCAGCTCAAGGAATTCACTCGTCGGTGGATTGACTTAGCCCCGCTTGCTCGGCAAAACCGGGACCAGTCCGCTGTCGTAGGCGGCGATGACAAGCTGGGTTCGGTCGCGCGCGCCGAGCTTCATGAGCAGCCGGCCGACGTGGCTCTTGGCGGTGGACATGCTGACGCTCAGCCCGGATGCGATCTCGGCATTGGACAGGCCCAGCCCGATCAGCGTCAGGACTTCGCGTTCCCGTTCTGTTATCTCCTCAGGCAGCACCATCGGCTGCCCGGCAGGCTCAGGGTGCGTGGTGAATGCCGCGATGAGCCGCCGGGTGACGCTAGGCGCCAGCAAGGCGTCGCCGGCCGCGACGACGCGGATCGCGGCCAGCAGGTCGCCGGGCGGCGTGTCTTTGAGCAGGTAGCCGCTGGCACCTGCGCGCAGGGCGGCGAAAACGTACTCGTCGAGCTCGAATGTGGTCAGGATAAGTACGCGGACGGACGGGGTTCGCGGGTCGGTGGTGATGAGCCTGGTGGCCTCGATTCCGGTCATGTCCGGCATCCGGATGTCCATCAGTACGACGTCGGGCGCCTCCTGCCGGGCAAGGCTGACTGCCTCGCGGCCGTTCCCGGCCTCGCCCACCGTGGTGAAGCCGGGAGCGGTGTCCACGAGCAGGCGGAAGCTGGCCCGCACCAGCGCCTGGTCGTCGGCAACCAGAACGCGGATGGTCATGCCGCGGTGCCCTCGGCCGGGAACCGGCCGGCGACCGGGAACCGGGCGGCGATCTGAAAGCCGCCTCCGGGCAAAGGCCCCGCACGGAAACTGCCGCCGTACATGCCGACTCGCTCCCGCATCCCGGCGATTCCGTGCCCCGCGGCCTGAGTACCGCTGCCGTTCCCCGAAAGGCCGGCTCCGTTGTCTGTTATTTCCAATGCCAGCGCGTCTTCCTGGTAAGCAACTGTGACCTGGCAGCTGTCCGTGGTCGCGTGCTTAATTACATTAGTGACCGCCTCCTGGATCACCCGGTAGGCGGCGAGGTCCAGGCCTGGGGACAGCGCGAGGTGCTCGCCGCGCACATCGAGGTCCACCCGGACTCCGGCCTCGGCAGCCCGCGCGGCCAGGTTGTCCAGGTTCTCCAGCCCCGGTGGCGGAACCAGGCTGGTGTCCTGCCGGGGTGGTCCGGCGCACACGGGCCAGCTGCTCATGTGCGCGCCGTTCGGCCTGCTCCCGCAGGCCAGCCGTGTAAGCGCGCTGCTGCCGCACCGTATAGCCGGCCGCCCAAGCAGCGGTGATGAGCAGGCCGTGTTCTAGCAGAAGCCTGGCGGCGGCAATGCCGCCCGGCCCGTAAATGCCGTGTGGAACGAGGGCGAACACGGTGAGCCCTGCGGCGGTGACCAGCAGCGTGGCAGCGAGCAGTCGCAGCGCCTGCCGCCGGGGGAACCGCAGCGGAATCAGGCACATCACGAAGGCCACAGCGATCGGCGGCGCGGGAGAACTGCTCACGGCCGCGGCAACCGCCCCGCCGACCGCGACCAGCGCGAGAACGGCACGCGGCCAGCGCCGCCGCGCTGCCGCGGGAAGGACCAGCAAGGCGGCGAGCGCGGCACTGGCCCACTGGGGGATTCCGTGCAGGTTCGCCAGCGTTTTAAAGAGGACCACGTACAGCAGCGCCAGCAGCACCGTGACCGCGTAGTCGATCGCCACCCAGTGTTCCTGCCGCAGCCTCTTCAGCGGCGGTAGGCGGAGGCGGCTGTCCATACGCCGACGGTATCCCCGCACCCGCGTATCCGCGTCGTACCAGGGACCAACGTTGCCTGTGTACCTGGGGCCACCGGCCAGCAGCGGAGTGTGTCCTGCGGCCCGACGTAATCCGTCCCGCCTCGCGGCACGATGAGACCCCATGCCAGACAGAACGCGCGACGAAGGAGGAACAGTGACCGCTGTCATAGAAGCCCGCGGCCTAGGCAAGCAGTACGGGAGCCGCTGGGCGCTGAGGGACTGCACGCTTTCCTTGCCGCCCGGCCACGTGACCGGGCTTGTAGGCTCGAACGGCGCCGGGAAGACCACTCTGCTGCACCTGGCCACGGGCCTGCTCAGGCCAACGGCGGGGACGATCACGGTCGCCGGGGGCAAGCCCGCCGCTAGCCCGGCGCAGCTGGCGAGGGTCGGGTTCGTCGCCCAGGACACCCCCACGTACGCCGGCTTTTCTGTTGCCGACCACCTGCGACTGGGCTCCCATCTCAACTCCCGATGGGACGCCGAACTTGCCCGTGACCGGATCCGCGAACTCGGCTTGGACCCCAGGCAGAAGGCCGGGAAGATGTCCGGCGGGCAGCGCGCCCAGCTGGCACTGACGCTCGCCCTCGCCAAACGACCTGAGCTGCTGATCCTGGACGAGCCGGTCTCCAGCCTCGACCCGCTTGCCCGGCGTGATTTCCTGCTGGACCTGGCGGAAGCCGCCGCCGAGTATCAGATGAGCATCGTGTTGTCCTCGCACCTGGTCGCCGATGTCGAGCGAGCCTGCGACTACCTGATCGTGCTCGCGTCCTCCCGCGTCCAGCTCGCCGGGCCGGTCAAGGACCTGCTTGCCAGGCACCACCGGCTCAGCGGGCCTCCGCCAGGCCCGGCCACCCTCCCACCTGGCCTGACGGTGATCTCCGCCAGCCGCGACAGCGTGCTCGTCCGGGCCGACGCCGCCGTCCGCGATCCGGCCTGGGTCGGCGCGCCAGCCAGCCTGGAAGACATGGTCCTGGCCTACATGACCAGTGCCGCCACCACCCGCTCCGCCGTTCCGGAGGTAGCCCGATGATCTGGCTGACCTGGCGCCAGTTTCGCGCCCAAGCCTTTGCCGTTATATGCGCTCTCGCCGCGGTCGCGGTCATCTACGCGCTGACTCGTCCGCAACTCGCGCACCTCTATGACACGAGCGGCATCGCAACCTGCCGCAGCCACGCCGGCTGCCCGGCACTGACCAGCAAGTTCCTCACCGCGGTGCAGTCCGACCTGATCTACCCCGCCCTGACTGTCATCGGCGGCGCGCTCTTGTACCTCGCGCCCGCGATCATCGGCGCGTTCTGGGGAGCGCCGCTGGTGACCCGCGAGCTGGAAACCGGCACGTTCCGGCTGACCTGGAGTCAGAGTGTCACCCGCACACGCTGGCTAGCCGTCAAGCTCGGCCTGATCGGACTGGCCGCCATGGCCACCGCCGGAGCGCTCAGCCTCATCCTCACCTGGTGGTCAAGCCCAATCGACCAGGCCGGCGGATTCCCGCTCGCCGGGGGCCAGCTCGGCAGGTTCTCGCCGCTGCTATTCGGCGTACGCGACATCGCCCCGCTTGGCTACGCCGCGCTCGCCTTCGCCCTGGGCGTGGCCATCGGGATGCTGGCCCGGCGCACCCTGCCGGCCATGGCGATCACCCTGGCCTTGACCGTGCTCGTCATGCTCGCCTGGCCCAACCTCGTCCGTCCCCACCTCATCGCGCCCGTCAGCACCACCGCCGTCGTCCATGCCAACATCACTGCCGGGGTCGTGACCCGCAACGGCGAGATCATCATGCCGGTCACCGACCTGCCTGGCGCCTGGATCATCTCCAACCAGACCATCACCGCCTCCGGCCGGGTATTCGTCCTGCCGCCGACTGTCAAGGCCTGTGCCACCGGCAGCGCACAGAAGTGCAACGCCTGGTTCGCGACCCAGCACCTGCGGCGGCACATCACCTACCAGCCCGCCAGCCGCTACTGGACATTCCAGTGGTATGAGACCGCGATCTTTCTCGCCCTTACCCTTCTGGTCACCGGATTCTACATGGCGTGGATCCGCCATAGCCGAGCGTCGTAGCCAAAGTTATCTGCTGACAGGAACCTGGCCTACCGAGAAGTCATGGTCAATCCACCGACGAGTGAATTCCTTGAGCTGGTGGTCAGTGCTCGAAGGGGTTGATGAGGGTTGCGCCGCTGCGGGCGAGGTCGGCGGTGTTGCGGGTGACGAGGGTCCAGCCGCGGGTTTTGGCGGTTGCGGCGAGAAGGCCGTCGATGATTGGCAGGGGGTCGGGGACATTGATGCGGCCCCATTCCTGCGCGGCGTGCTCGTCGAGGTCGACGAGTCGGTCGGCGTAGATCTGGCGGAGCCCGGTTAGCCAGTGTTCGAGGTGGTCGGCCTGGGTGGTGTCTTTGCGTCGGAGGCGCTCGATCCCGAGCCTGATTTCGGCGATCGTCAGCACACTGATGAAAAGCTCATCGGAGCTGACCTCGTCGTACCACGAGATGACACGGGGGTCGGGAGTGCGTTTGCGGAGCTCGGAGATGACATTGGTGTCGAGCAGGTAGCTCATTCGGCGGCCGCCCAGTCAATGCTTCGCGGCAGCTCACGCGGCCGCTCAAATTCGAGGTCGTCGAAGGACGGGCCGGCTCTGAGGTACTCCTTGAACTCGATCGTCTCGCCCTTGAGCCGGCGGTATTCCGCAATGTCCACCATGACGGCGATGGGCTCGCCGTGACGTGTCACCACCTGGGGCCCGTCCGATGCGACCGCGCGGATCAGCTCGCTGAACCGCTGCTTGGCATCTTGCACCTGCCAGTTCACCGCAACCCCCAGAATCTGGACTGTCTAGACATAGCATACCTCCGCTTAGTCCAACCTGGCGGTTGAGCTAGGTTCGGGATATGGCTTCTCGGTAGGCCCGGTTCCTGTCAGCAGACAACTTTGGCTACGACGCTCCGCGGTGGCCTGCGTTTTTGCGCCCACGTTCGTGTCGGTACCGGTGGACGTCGAAGAACGTGCCGATCCTGCGGACCGCGACCCCGTCGGCAATCCTGGAGCCAGGCTCTCCACGTCAGCGACCTGATGCTGGTTTAGCCCGCCGACCACGCAGGTCGCGTCCGGGACGTACTCCCACGTCCAGTCGCTCATGCAGTGGCGGACTCAGCCTGCTGCAGGATCTGGCTGATCTCCGCTGCCGCCGCCCGGCGCTCGGCCCGGTCCTGGGACTCAGCGACGACACGCTCGCAGGCCCGCAGCCGGGCCGCCAGCCGAGGCCACCGCTCGACAGCCACCCAGCTGAACCAGTGCTCCGCGAAATACCGGGCAGGAAGCAGACTGTACTCATCACGCGCCCGCACCGTCGCAGCCGTCCAGTCCGCCTCGAACCGCGCCAGAGCAGCCGGGTCAAGACGCGCCACCGCTACGCGCAGCGCCGCAGGCTCCCTCGCCGGGAGCGGCACGACCGGCTCCTGCCCTCCGGCCAGCGGATTGCTCATGGCAGCCACGCTAACCCTGGCACCTGACAATCGCGCCTGCCAGCATTCAACTCGACCGAGGCGGCACCAGGTATTCTCGCGGCCGGGCGGCTGGAGAACCCAGGCACCTGTCGAGTCCATGAAGGATGCGCGTGTGGCAGATCATGAAATCGAGCGGCCGGTTCTCGCGGATCTTGAAGGATTCACGTGGTCTGATTCACGTGGTCTACTGAGGCGTCCGTGGCCTACGAGGCGGCGATCGAGCCATCAACGGCGCCGTCGGAGCCTATACGGCGCTGATCGCCGCAGAGGAAGCCAAGCCAGTTCCTGACTCGGATGCGATCATGAGGGCCCGCTCAGGCCGAAGCGAATGCGCCCGACGGCACAAGCAACTCAACCCCTCAGACCTCGAAGCGATCGCGGCCGTCCGCCGCCAGTTCACTGAACTCGCGAGCGAAACGCGACGGGCCATAGATGCGTGACTTAGATCGGGCTGCCTGGCGGATTTACGCGCAGCGGCGACCGGTTATCTGAGCGCTTCGCTCCCGCGGTCAGCCAAACTACGCTAGGGGGGATTCCTTCATGCCAACGGCGTCGGCCGGCGGCAGTTGTTGGCGCAGGCCGCACTAGTCAGCTGTGCCAGGTGTCGAATTCCGCCGCGACGTCGGGATGCTTGAGCAGCGCTCTGATCCGGCCGCCGGCGCGTTCGTAGTAGGCGGCGAGCGCGGTCAGGAGATCGTCGCCGTCCTGCGCTTTGAGCAAGGTCAGCAGCGCTCCCACTCGGTCGGGCCTGACGACGTAGACCCATTCGTAGGAGGTGATGTCGTCGCCGAAGAAATCGCTGACGGCCTGGCCGCGATCGTGACCGGTCACCCGCAGCGTGCCATCGTCCTCCACCTGGGCAACTTCGTACTGGCTGCCGCGATCGTCGCGGAGGTCGCGCAGCACGACCCGGCGAACAGCGCGGCCAGGCCCCGGGTAAGCGCGGAATGTGCCGCCAGTCTCCTCCGCGATCTTCGCCAGTGTGGCCGCCAAGTCGTCCTCACTCGCGTCGGCCTGACTCCCGTTGGCCCGATCGCCCTCGGGGTGCTGTGAGGTCACTTCGGCGCCGTGCCGTCCGGGAACCGCCAGCCGCTGGCCAGGCAAGCCCGCTCGACCTTGCCGAGATCGAACCCGAACAGCGGGACGATCGTGCCAGACCCAGGGCTCGTCAGGCCGGTCTGCCTGCGCCGGGCCGGGCCATAGCGGATGACGCGGAGTCCTGGGCCCTGCTCGCCAGGCAGGGCAGTCGAGTCGCCCTTGGCGTTGGTGTAGACGATCGCGTCGCTCGAGACCTCGATCGTGGAATGTCTCAGCATGACCGTGATGAAGGCGGCAGTGCCGAGCACGACGAACACGCCCATGATGGCGACGCCCGCGACTCGCCCGGCTGTTGTCTGCGCCCCGGTGTAGTCGCGGTACAGCACGAAGACGAAGAGGGCGATCAGGGCCAGGAACAGCCAGCCGCGCCGCAAGGTGCTGTCCTTGACCACGGTCGCGGCAGCGGCGCCGGCGGGCATCTCGGCTGGTGTGCTGGCCATGATTAGCTCCCTGGGATTGCGTTATCGCCGATTGTGCTGCCTGAACATCGCCCGCCGCTACCGTTAGGCCTGCGAGCGGCTCACACCCGGTGCGTAGTCATGTGGCAGTACGGGCACGCGATCGAGCTCGTCTTGACCGGGACGGCGAGCAGGGCTCCGCAGCGCTGGCACGGCACGTCGCCGCCGGCGATGTCGAGCTTGCGCCCGCAGGACTCGCAGACCATGCCTGCGCGCCGGGAACCGTCTTGAACTCGTCGCCGCAGCCGCCGCACTTCTTGGTCTCGGAGTTGACGACCTTGAGCTGTGAGTACTCGCCTCGCAGGTTAGAGAAGTCTAGGAACCGGTCAGGGTCGAGTCCGAGCACGCCGATCAACCCCGAAAGCGGCAAGGTCTTGTTCGGCAAATAGCCGGCCGACTGGATCGACGAACGCCCGGGCCTACGCCCGAAAACGATCACTCTCTAGCGCTAGCTGCTGCGCTGCCACTTGACTCCGACCCTCGACAAGTGCCTTCAGCGCGATCAAGTGCCCGATCGATGCCACCGGAATGAACACGCCCGGCAGTACCTCCAGTCGGTCGGCCCGGCGGACGATATCGTGCGACGGCGAGATCGACGTCCTTGGTGAATCGGAGCTCAGCGCGGAACGCCACCGCCAGGCCGCCGATGACGGCCCAGCGGGCGCCGATGGCATCGAGGTCCTCAGCCGCCTGCCTGAGGACCGTGTCGACGGACTGCGTTCCGCAAAGATGAACCTGAAACGCTACGGGCATTGTGCCCTGCTCCCCCGCGTCTGGCAGCTCCGCAACAACATGTGGCCCGACGAGGTCCGGTACGACGATGAAGACGAAATGACCGACTATCGGCGTCTCGCAGTTGTCTGACGAGCACCAGGAATTGCCGTCGCTAGTTAGCAGCTACCGAGCATCTGGCTAACCAGATAACGCAAGTCATGAAGTCGGCGGTCAGGTCTGCGTTCTGTGGCCGACGATGCGCGAGCGCCCACGAAGCCCGAGACTTGGCAACGCTTCCCAAGTTATCTGCTCGTCCTCGCGCCATGGCTACCTGCATACACGCAGGCCACCCCCGAGAGCCATAGCCAAAGTTACCTGCTCACCGGCCGAAGACTTCAGACCAGGACTATCCAACGTCCCGATCATGCCGCGGGACTGGCGACTCCGTCCCTCCGCGCTGGACGCGATGTTGATGAGAGATGTATGTTATGTACATGACCAACATGGGATGGAGGTGGCAACCGGGTGACGCTGACTCAGATCGATCTCGATGAGGATGCCCTCGCCGAGGCTATGCGACTGGCCGGCACGAGAACGAAGAAGGACACCGTGAACCTGGCGCTGCGGGAGTTCGCCGCGCGGCACCGGCGCATCGCGGCTCTCGAACACTACGCGTCGCTCGCGGCAGGGTGGGACTACCAGGACTGGGAGCGCCGCCGGGCCGATGAGAAATACCCCGCCACTTGATCCGCTACCTGCTGGATTCTTCCGCCCTCTGGCGCATCTTGCGCGACGCCGAACTGCGGACCGCCTGGGCAGAAGTGGTATCGGCGGGCGCGGTCGGGTCCTGCCATCCCCAGCGGACCGAGTTCCGCCGGTCAGCCCGGACAACCGATGAATACGAGCAGATGACCGAGATGTTCACCGCGCTCTACCCGGACGCACCGGTCCCCAAGACCGCCTGGCGGTGGATGGAGTCAGCCCAGTACCGGCTCCTGCGCAACGGCGCCCACCGCGCCCTATCGGCCATCGATCTGCTGATCTGCGCCACCGCCGCTCAGCACGACATCCTCGTGCTCCACGACGACAACGACTTCGCGACCGCCGCCCGGTATCTTCCCGACCTCCGCGAGCGGAACATCCGCGACGCTCCCAAAATGGACTAGCAGACCAGCGAGCCGGCGCTTTACCAACCCGCTCGGCCCTCCGACCAGCGGGTTGCCCATGGCTCCCACGCTAGCCCTGGCTCATGACAAAATCCGCACGCCAGCGCTCGGCTCGGCCGCTTAGAGTCACACCCGGCCGAAGCACCGTCCATGGTCCCCTACTGCCCAGATATATTCCTGAACGCCCACACGCCGTCACTGCCGGCGGCATCCGCGCCGCCTCGGCCCGCAGCGCCCCGGCACCAGGCGGCGTCAGCCCGCAGGAGCGCCGTACCCGGCCGTTGACGATCTCCTCGCGCACCAGCTCCACACGGCCCTCAGGGGTGAGGCGGTCCAGCGCCGCGTACAACGTCCCGGTCGCCATCCGGACCCGGCCGCCAGACAGTTCCCCGGTGCGCTGCATGATGGCGTAACCATGCAGTGGCCCATCCAGCAGGGACGCCAGGACGAAGGCGGACCGACCCCGACCCGGCTGACCGGCCGCCCTGACGAGAGCCTGTCGTGAACCGAGCGCCAGAGCGGCGCGAGCTCCGTCGGCAGGTTCGCGGCTTCGCCCACGGTCGCACAGCTTTCTCGCGGAGCGGCCAGGCGGTCCGGCGCACTTTGCCGCTTGGTAAGCAGTCGAGCAGACGCATCTGGCCTTCGTTGTGGTGGTCGCCGGCTACGGGTTAGGCGTGGTCTGCAGTGCCCAGCGGTGGCCGTTCCAGGCCTCGGCCAACGTCAGCTGGCTATCGGCGGCTCGCGGGTTGAAGCGCGCGCCCACCGCCTCGCAGCGCGACCGGGTCACGCAGGAGACGTGCAGCAGAACGTCGCCATGATGGGGCACGAAGGTCCTGACCGCGTGCTGGGCAGTCCAGGTCTTGCCGTTCCAGGCCTCGATCAGCGGGCTCGCGGCGGCCTTCGCTGACGAGAAAGTGTAGCCAGAGGCGACGCAATGGCTCGCCGCCGTGCACGAGGCGCCTACGAGGACCGACGGCTGGCGGCGCAGCGCCGAGATGCGCCACTTTCCGCCGCTCCATACCTCGGCGATGGCGTGGAAGAACTCGCCGCGGGTTTTGTCCTCGGTGTTGCCGACCGCCACGCAGCGGGTGGCCGACGCGCAGGAGACGCCGTTGAAGGCCGAGAATCGCTGGCCGCGCGCGGCCGGCATGGCCAGCAGCTTCCACGTGCCTGCGTGCCAGCGCGCCGCGAATGGCACCTCGCTCCTCGAGGCGGTCGTGTAGTTGCCGACGCCCATGCAGTTCTGCGCGCTGAAGCAGGCCAGCCCGCCCAGGTCGCTCTTCTTGGCCCCCTTGGGGAGCGGCACTGAGATCCGGTGCCAGGCGTTGCCGTTCTTAAAGGTGTAGGCCGTGACTTGGTTGCGGGTGAAGTTCCCCGCCTGGCCGACCGCGAGGCAGAAGCTGGTGGTCGGGCACGCGACGTCGGTCATGACGGAGAACTTCTTGCCTGCGGGGCCGGTGTCGGCGACGATGCGCCACGAGGTCCCGTCCCAGGCTTCGGCGAGGTTCGTGTCATTACTGTGCGGCCCGGCGAAATGGGCGCCGACGAAGAGGCACCTGGCCGATGAGGCGCAGGAGACCTCATTCGCGAAGATGTTCGCCTCGTGCGCCGGGCTGGGGACAGGCTCTGTCACCCACTTGGTTCCGGTCAGCATCTCTGAGAGGCCGGGGGTGTGCCCGTTCAGGTTGAAGGAGCCTACCGCCATGCAGAAGGTGCTGCTGGTGCACGAGTCGCCGTTCAGCATGTCATTGCTGCCGCCGACCGCCGGGGAGAATGTCGCGCCAGGGCGCACCTGGGCTGGCTGCGGTCCTGGGCTCGCGAGGGCTGTCGTCGCGGGCAACGCGAAGGCGAGCAGGGCGGTGGCTATCGACGAGCCGACAGCGATAAGACGACGCGATCGCGGCATTTCTGGCCTTTCATCGACGAGCTCGCTTGCCGTGATCCGGCTGGATCGGCGGTCTGTGAGCGCGGCTTGAAGATGAAACTAGCGGCGCGGCCAGTCCTGAAACAAGAGGATTTACCTCCATTACCTAATGCGCATATCTTGCTACTATTTGCTTCCGGTAATGGGGAGGCTGATTGAGTTGCCCTGATCAGATCCCGCCGCGGCCGGCCAGAAGGTGGCTCTCGCCGAGCTCGGCGCCGTCTGCACCCCGACCAAGACGATGGTGACAAGCGCGCCTTGACCAGCATGCGCGCAGTGCTGCGCAGTACGGCGTCCGCGTTAGCCCGGTATCGGTGGACCTGGCGTGGGTGCGTCGGCGCAAACGCGACATAGTCGCCGGCGCACGGCAGAACTACGCCGCCGTCTATCGCAGGACGGACTAGGCCTCTTCAGAGGCGGGGCACACTTCGCCGGGCCGAACACGGTCGAGATCGCCTCGACCGACGGGCCACCGCCTTGGCTCCCCCGTTCGGCTCCCGAGCTGCCCCCACCAACCTCCTACAAGCCTCTGACCAGCGCGCCTGGCAGGGATCGAACCTGCGACCCGCTGCTTAGAAGGCAGCCGCTCTATCCGCTGAGCTACAGGCGCATGCGACACATTCTGCCCCACCAAGGCTACGCCGCGCGGCAGGCTTGACGTGTAACAAAAAACGCAGCCACACCAGCCGCGTCCGTCTGCAACTGCGGCGTGCACCCGAGCGGTTACCCCGAGGCTAGAGGACAGGCCGGGCCAACCGGCGGGAGCCGCGTATTGGCGCGGCACCCCGGCCAAGGCTGACCTCCAGCACGAGGCATCGGCCCACCGGTGCCCGATTTGGGTACTGCTGCTGCCAGTGAGGCGCATGAGTCGTCCACGGCCGCGCTTGAGCGACCACTCAAGCGTCCCGAATGCGCATTGGATGTGCGAATTGATGATCCTGTTGGCTTATGTTTGCCCGGCTGGGTTGCGGCGGGAGAGGTTCGCTGCGGCGGCGGTGCGCGCGGCACGGCAACGATCTTCCGTAATCATGGCCGCGAGCATGATCACGTAAGTTTGCCCAGGTCATAGAGGCTGTCGGCTGACTCGGGATCTTGGCAAGTCAAGCTCCGGCGGCTCAGCGGCGAGACTCTTTCCCGGGTTCCCGGAGACTTCCCGCTTCGCGGAGACTTCCCGGCCCCGGCACGGAGCCTTTCCGGCTCTGGCACGGAGAGTTGTCGCTGTGCGGAGTCTTTTCCGGCTCTGGCACGGAGAGTTGTCGCTGTGCGGAGTCTTTTCCGGCTCTGGCACGGAGAGTTGTCGCTGCGCGGAGCGTTGTCCGCACATAGGACGGCAATCACTCCGTGCTGCGAGAAGTCTCCTCGGTAACGACGGAGAACGCTCCGCGATCATGCCGCACACGACGGAGAAAGCTCCGCGATCATGCTCCGGCGCGGGAACGCTCCGCGATCATGCCGCAGAACGGGAACTCGCCGCGAACACCGGCCAGGCGAGCCCGTACCGCCGGGTCGAGCCCGGCCTGCCCGGCAAGAACCGCACCGAATCACCTTGCAGGGACCGGGCCTTGGCGGGCCAGGCCGGGACGGCCCGGGGATGCCCGGGAGGCAGCCTGCCTGATCACGAGTCACGCGACAGTCTCCATAGCACGTGCACGTTTCCCTGATCATGCCCTGGACCATGATCACGGAACTCTGCCGCTGTCCTGACCAGGTACTGATCCGGCTCCCTGCCAGCCGGCCGCGGTCCGGGGCCAGTCCGCCCAGCCCGGCCAGGTCATCCAAGCGCGGCTGGCCTACGCCGGCGCTAAGCGCCGACCGGGCTACCGCTGGATCGCCACCAGCTTCGGGCGCAGGCAGGTGTTGCCGGCGTCCGCCACCTGTGCCCCGGAGGCCCGCACCCGCTGCCCCACCTTCGCGCACGTGACAAGAAGCACGGCATTACTAGCAGGATCACTGCTGCCGCCCAGGCCGGAAAGGTCCACGAAGAAGTGTGGCCACGGCAGCGACCGAGTAGTCCAGATCACATGCTTCTTGGCGATGTTGTACCCCCAGGCCTCCCCGTTCGCCCCCGGGTCCAGGCCGAGGGCCACGCCGTCACGAACCCCGTACGTCCCCGGCGGGCCCGGGTAGGACGTGCCGCGCTCATTGCGGCCGGTGACCGGGTCGATGCCGATCAGGGTCCCGCCCACGTCGACGTACAGCACTTCCTGTACCGAGTCGAGCACCTCGGCCACCGCCCCGGCGCGGAACCCGGTCTGCCGCCCCGTCAGGCTGCTGTACATCCGCAGCCCGTCCGCGCTGGAGAACAGCAACTGCCCGTCGAGCAGCCCGCTCAGCCTGCCGTCGAACGACCGCCCGGCCGGCCGGATCAGCCGCCGCGCGCCATTGCGCAGGTTGATCTGGAGCACGGCGGTCACGGGGGCGGTGCCCGCCTCGCCCGTCGCCGAGACCGTCACGTAAAGCTCGTCGCCGCTGACCTGCCAGGCCTGGCCGTCAGCGCCGGTCAGGTCGCGCCAGCGGACCCGGCCCGTCGCGTTGGCGTAGCTGGTCACCGATCTGGAGCCCACGACCACCGTGGCCTTGCGGTCCGCCCTGACCGCGCCGCCGAACCAGGCGGCCGGGTAGACGCGGATCCGCTTGCCGGTCACGGCGTTCAGCACGAACTCCTCGCGCCCGGTCACCGTCGGCTCCCCGGGCCGCAGCGTCCCGCCCGGCGACCCTGAGCCGCTGTTGGAGCCGACCGTCGCGATCGAGCTCGACCCGCCGCTCTCGACGACCTGCACGCCGACGGTGACGACGCCGGGCCAGACGCGGACCGAGATGATCGAGGACCCGGCGGGCACCCCGCTGATGGTGGCCGCCCAGCGCGGGAACCCCGTCGCGGCGTCGAGCGCGTCCAGCGTCAGCCCGAAGCCGACCGCCGCCACGCCGTTGCCGACGGCCGCGTAGGCCTGGCCCCGGGCGTAGACGGTGCCCTGAGTGCCGGTCTCCGCGAGCCACGAACCGGTCAGCGGCCTGGACCAGATGACCGCGCCGTCAGTCGGGCACCGCCTGGCCGGGCAGGCGCTGCGGTGACGGCCGCTCGTCCCGCTCGGGAACAGCAGGACAGCGACGAGGATCAGCCCGAGTGCGCTGCGGCGCACTGGCGCTGACACCAGCCGGCTGAGTTTCGCGCGCGCGGCCCGGCCCTCCCGTCGTATTGGCGGCCTCGATGTCGGGCCAGCTGATCTCAGAAGTAGCGTTGACACTCAAGGCTCACACTAACTTCAGCGCCCATACCCCAGGAGGGACCTATGTCCGATCGGGCTCCGATGCCCTATGATTTCATGCCCCAGGTGCCGTCGTTCGAGGTTACAAGCACCGATGTGACCGAAGGCCAGCAGATGGGCGAAGCCCAGGTATATAACGGCTTCGGCATGACCGGCCCCAACATCTCCCCCCACCTGAGCTGGAGCGGCTTCCCGGCGCAGACCAAGGGCTTCGCCGTGACCTGCTTTGACCCGGACGCCCCGACCGGCTCGGGTTTCTGGCACTGGCTGGTCATCGGCATCCCGGCCGGGGTGACCGAACTGGCTACCGGAGCGGGCTCAGCCGACGGATCGGGCCTGCCCGACGGCGCGTTCTCGGTGCGCAATGACTACGGCACCAAGGACTGGGGCGGCGCCGCACCACCCCCAGGCTCGCCACCGCACCGGTACATCTTCGCCGTGCACGCGCTCGACACCGACTCGCTCGGCATTAACTCGGACGTCACGCCGGCGGTGGCAGGCTTCAACCTCGGGTTCCACACCATTGCGCGTGGCCTTCTCACGCCGGTGTTCAGTCACTGACTGCCAGGGAAACTGCCTGGACCTGCGGAAATAAAGCCCGGTGGCCGGTCGCCCCAGCATCACCAGCGCCCGGCCACCGGTCCCGGCACCGGATATCGCTCACTCACCCGCCCCCGGCCGGCCCGCCTAGAAACGGCATGGCCGGGGCCGGCAATTGTTCACCCTCGTTGTTTTTCCCCGACTCCCCAGGAGCGATCGCATGCCTCTCGACGCCGATGCCGCCCGTCTCGCCAAGGGCCAGAACCTCGCGACGGTCGTCACCCTCATGCCAGACGGCCAGCCACAGGCCTTGCTGACCTGGGTCGACACCGACGGCGAGCACGTGCTGGTGAACACGGCCCCCAGTCATCAAGCCAGAAAAGATCAACACCCCAAGATCCCTGGGCCGCCGCTAGCGCTAGCGCAGGCTCGCCAGGACGGCGCGCTCGCGGTCTGGGTCCAGGCCGTGGGGCGGGCGGCCTGACTTGGCGGGCGGGTCGCCTTCAGCCTGGAGCCAGCGCCAGGTGTCGGTCACCGTCTCCTCGACCGGGCGGCAGGTCAGGCCGGCGGCATAGATCGCGGACACGTCGCCGTCGTGCAGGCTGGCGCCGTCGCCTACGGGCGGGACCCAGACCGGGAGCTCCGTCCATGCCTGGATGTTGGCGGCCTCGATGACCTGGGGGTCCACCCAGACGAGGTTCGCGCCGGAGCCGGTGACGGCGATCGCGGCGTTGAGCAGGCTTTCCATCGTGGCCAGGCCGGGCTTGCTCACCGAGTTGAAGATGCCGCCGATGCCCTCCGAGGCGGCGTGCAGCATCCAGATCGCCAGGTCGCGGCAGTCGATGTACTGCAGCAGCATGTCGCGCGGGCCTGGCGCGAGCACGTCGCCGCCCCGCTCGATGCGGCGCAGCCACCAGGGCATGCGGCCGACGCCTTCATACGGGCCGAGGATCAGCCCGGCCCGCGCCAGCACGGACGGGCCGCCGAAGTTCTCGAGCACGGCAAGCTTGCCGCCTCGCTTGGCGGCGGAGTAGTCAGCGGATTCCTCGCTCCCGGCGTCGGCGTCGACGACCGGGGCGCTCTCGTCGGAGCGGCGCGGGATCGGCCACCGGTAGACGGACCGGCTGGACACGTAACCGTAGTGACCGACCCGGCCGTTCAGCAGCGTGACGGCGTCGCGGACGACTCGCGGCGCCAGGCTCCAGGTGTCGATCACCGCGTCCCAGCTATCGTCGCCCAGCGCCGAGCGCAGTTGCCCGGCGTCAGTCCGGTCCGCGTACCTGGCGCGGGCGCCGTCCGCCGGGGCGCCGCTGACGCCCCTGGTCAGCGTCGTGACGTCATCTCCCCGGGCCAGGGCTTCTTCGACAACCGCGCGTCCGACGTGATGCGTGCCGCCAAGTACCAGAAGTCTCATGCGTCCATCGTGGCTGATCAGCACCTTTCGGCGCCAACGTGTTCATTGACGGCGCAATCGCGCCGCCCGCGCCGCTCAGCTCAGACTGGCTCAGCTCAGACCGGCTCAGCTCAGCGTGGCGACGTGCTGGCCGCAGGGCGTGGCATCGTAGCCGGGCAGGCTGGCGAGCTGATCGAGCAGCCAGCGCGACGACAGCACCCTGGCCAGCGCCTGGACCTCGCGGGCGGCGGCGCGCTCGGCCGGGATGACGAGGTCGAATCGCTCCGCGGCCAGGGGGATGAAAGCCAGCCGGTACGCCAGCGCCGCGGGCTCGCTCGCCACGCCCGCATCGGCCAGGCCCGTCGCGACGGCGTCAGCCACCTGGAGATGGCCGGTCGCGACCGCGTCGTAGCCCCGGACGTCCTTCCCGGCGACGTCGATGCCTGCCAGCTCCCGGTCAAGGACGCTGCGCGCTTCTGCGCCTGGTTCCCTGTTCACCAGGCGCAGGCCGGCGCTGACCGCTTCGGCGATGCCCGACACCTTCGCGGCGGCTCCGGGCCGCAGCACGAGTCCCTCGCGCCACGCGCTGAACCCGATGATCTCGCTGCCCCCGGTCAGCGTCTGCGCGGCCGGGCCGGTGTTGTAGTCGCCCGACGGGCCGAGCAGGTGCACCCCGGCCACGTGCACTAGCCCCGCCGCCGCCAGCCTGAGCGCTTCGCGGCTCGCGCACGGCCACCAGCTGAAGGCGATCGGCGGGTCGAGCAGGCCGAGCGGCTCGGACAGCAGCGGCAGCGCGGGATCGCAGCCGGCCACCACCAGCGTCGGCCGGGGCGGGCCGAGCGGCCGCACGGTGACCGTGTCGGCGGCGCCCACGATCATGCCGCCGGCGGGCAGGAACCCGGCCCGGCTCGCGGTCTGCCCGGCCAGCGGCAGCGCGACGAACGACTCGCCGATCGGGGCAAGGGTGACCCGGTCCCCCGGCCCGGCCGCCCGCGACGCCTGGCCGCCCGGCGCGGGCGCCTGGCCGCGCGGGGCCCCGAAGCGCCGATGAGCCGAGCCGTCACCGTCGGGGCCGCGCCCTCAGCGCCGAACAGCTCGTCAACCGTCATCCCGAGCGCCGACGCCAGCGCGAGCGCGACCCGGAGCGAAGGATCGGATTGGCCGGACTCGACCGCCGAGACGGCCTGCCTCGACACCCCGGCCATGCCGGCGAGCTGCTGCTGCGAGAAGCCCCGCGCCTGCCGGGCCAGCCGCAGCCTGGTCCCGCTGATCACGTCCGCGCCTCGCCGTCAGCCAGGTCAGCCCCGTCAGGCAGGTCAGCCCCTTCAGGCCGGCCAGCCCCGTCGGCACCGAAGACCGGCGGGCTGGTCGCCGTGATCACGAACTCAGTCCCGGGCTGCGCCGACCTCGGCAGCCGTCCCGTCACGATCACGTCGCCAGTCCGCAAGCTAATCTCCCAGAGCACTCCAGACGGCCGGCACGCGGTCACGGTCCCGGCGAGCACCAGGCCCTCATCGGCGTGCGCTCCGGCGATGACCCGGTCCGGGTGAATCCCGGCAGCCGCGGCGGCCTCCGCGCCCCCACCCTTACCCGGCTGACCAGCGGCCTGACCGCGCTCAGGCACGGGAACGAACGCCGTGTACCCGACAAGCTCGGCCACCCGCCGCGAGGCCGGGCGCTGCACCACTTCATCGGGAGCGCCGAGTTGCAGCAGGCGGCCGCGGTCGAGCACCGCCAGCCGGTCGGCGAAGCCCTGCGCCTCGGCGAGCTCGTGCGCCACCAGGATCGCGGGCACGGCGCGTTCCGCCACGAGTGCGATCACCAAGTCGGTGAGCGTACGCCGGAGGCTGAGGTCGAGCCCGGTGTAGGGCTCGTCGAGCAGCAGCGCGCCGCAGCGCGACAGCAGCAGGCGGCCGAGCGCGACCCGGTGCGCCTGGCCGCCCGACAGCCTGGCCGGCATCGCCGCCAGGAGCCCGCCGATGCCGAGCACGCCGGCCAGCTCGCGCAGTTCGCCGTCATCGCGGCCTGGCCGGCCGTAGCGCAGGTTGTCCCTGACGGACAGATGCGGGAACAGGCCGGGGTCCTGCCGCAGCAGCCCGACCCCGCGCCGCCACGGCGGCACCGCCGTGACCGGCGCCTGCGTGCTCGTCAGCAGCCGCCCGCCGAGGCTGACCCGCGCTCGCTTCGGCGTGACAAGCCCCGCGATGACCTCGAGCAGCGTGGTCTTGCCGGCGCCGGACGGCCCGAACAGCGCGAGCCGCTCCCCGGCGGCCACCCGCAGGCAGGCGCTCACCGTGAAGTCCCTGCGGTCAACCTCGACGTCGGCCTCGAGCACGGGCGCTCCAGAGATAGGCCGCGAGCGGCAGCGGCAACGCGACAACAAGCAGCACCAGGGCGAACGGCAGCGCGGACGGCAGCCCCGTTTCCTGAAGCGACGTCCAGATCTGCAGCGGAAGCCCAGTCGGATGGTAGGCGATGATCACCACGGCGCCGAACGCGCCCATCGCCCGCGCCCACGCGACTGCCAGCGCCATCGCCAGCCCGGGCGCCGCCAGCGGGATCGTCACCCGGCGCAGCACCCGCCTGGGCGGGTCGCCGAGCAGCGCGGCCTGCTGCTCGAGCCGGGGGTCGACGCTGGCGAACGCCGCCTGCGCCCCGAGCACGTAGTACGGCGCCGCCTCGTACACCTGCGCGACGACCAGCGCGAGGAACGTATTGGTCGTGGTCAGGCCGAAGTGCGAAAGCAACTGCCCGACGAAGGTGAACGGCCCGATCATGAAGATCAGCAGCAGCCCGATCACCAGCGGCGGCAGCAGCAGCGTCGCCAGCACCCCGGCCTCCCACACGCGCGGGAACGGCAGCGTGCCCCTGGCCAGCGCCCACGCCAGCGGCGTGCCGAGCAGCACGAGCACGCCGAGCGTGACCGCGCCGGACTCGGCCGAGACGATCAGCGGATCCCACGCCCCGGGCGCCCCGAGCGAACTGGTGATCGCGCTCGGTGACAAGTGCGTCGCCAGCGCGATGACCGGCCCGAGAAGCGCGATCCAGACCACGCCGGTCCCCGCAACCCCCAGCCACCCCGAGATTGAACGCAAGCTCTGGGGTGCGACGCCGCCGGCAGGCCAGCGCCGTCCGGGCGGCCGCGACCCTCCCGCCCCGGCCGGCCCCATCGGGCCTGCCGTCACCGCTTGCGGCGGAACTACGCCAGCGCGGCGGTTAGCCGCCCAGCTCACTTTGCACCGCGGCGGGCACCCCGGTGCCGACGGCAGTCGGGGTCAGGATCCTGAACCCGCCTTGCTTGTAGATCGCGAGCCCGGCCGGCGACAGCACGTACTTGACGAACGCGAGCGCGGCGGGCGTCGGCGTGCCGATCGTCGTGATGTCGATCGCAAGCGGCGAGCCGGTCTTCGTCGACTTCTCGCCATTGGACGTGATCGTGACGTTCGCCTTGGCGTACTGGGTAGCGTCATCCGGATTGCCGAGGTTGATCGAGTCGGGCAGCGGGATGTAGGGCAGGTGCAGCTCGACCGCCTGGGTAATGTAGGCGCTGGCCGCGTCAAGCTGGCCGGACTGAAGCGTCGAGTCCAGCGACGACTCCGCGAAGATCTCGGGCGAATTGGCCGAGCCGGACGGCCCGCCGAGGATCGTGGTCACGGTATCGGCCGGCAGGTGGTACGCCACCTGGGCCAGCTCGAGCATGTAGATGAAGGACCGCCCCTGCGGGTCGATGTTGGGATCGGTCCTGCCCAGCTTGAAGCCCGGCGTCTCCATGATCTTGAACAGGTCGCTCAATGGCTTCTTGCCGGCCGCGATGGCCTTGAACTGGGGCGCGTACTTACTGTTCGGGTTATAGGCCACGACCATTGAGGTGCCCGCGTACTGGACGTACCACTTGGTGAACTTCGGCTCGAGCGGCGTGATGTTGTCGCCGCCGACGCTCTCGAACACGCCCGGGCTGATCTCTCCGCCATCGATGTCAGCCGACAGCTCGCCCGACGCTCCTGACCGGCCCGAGTACACGAACCCTTGGGCCTTGGTGAACGCCGGGCCGAACACCTTCTCGTTGAGGAACTCGAGCGAGGAGGCGTAGGCGACGTCGGCGGTGCCTGACGGCTTCGCCGAGGTACCGGACTTGGGAGCCGAGCCTGAGCTCGGGCTCGACGAAGATGAGGAGCTGCAGCCGGCCGCTGCCAGGCCGGCGCACGCGGCGATGATCAAGCCGCCGCGCCAGCCGAGTGCACGCTTCACAGTCATGACTGGGACGATAGCCACTGACAGTTGCGCAACGCAAGAAGTCCTGACACGCCGCGACATGGCCGGGTCGCGCCGGGCTCTTTCGAGTGAGTGCTTAGGTTGCGTTCAGCCAATGTTCAGCTAGCAGCCGTTACATGGAGGCGTGAGCACGTCGTACCGGGCTCAGGGCCGCCTGCCCGAACTTGGCGGGGTTGACACGGCCGCATGCTGCGCTTGGATAACAAATGCAGCCGCATTAGTGGCCTAGCCATAGCATGGTGCCGGCAGGCGCACCGACAATTTCTCTCGCAGCGAGGCAGGACAGGAATGGGCAAGGCTGAGCGAAACCGTCAGCAGGCCGCGAGGCAGCGCATCGCGATGCAGCAGGCCTCGGCCAAGCGCGCGGAAGCGCAGCGCAGAGCCGTCATCGCGGGCGGCAGCGTGGTACTGGTGATCGTCATCGTGATCGCGTTCGTCGTCTTCAAGTCGCTCAGCAACTCGTCGTCGGCGGCTCCCACCGCCTCGGCCGGCGCGCAGAGCAACGCGAGCGTGGTCAAGGACATCACCACGGTGCCGGCGACGGTGCTCGACTCGGTGGGCGCGGGCCGACCGGTTCGGCCGCCGTGGCGCCGCTGAAGACGATCAAGAGCCCGGCTCTTACCTCAGGCGGCAAGCCGGAGATGCTGTATGTCGGCGCGGAGTACTGCCCGTACTGCGCGGCCGAGCGCTGGGCCATGGCGGTGGCGCTGAGCAGGTTCGGCACGTTGTCCAACCTGCATTTCATCCACTCGACGTCGACCGACGTGTACTCGAACACCCCGACGCTGACGTTCTACAAGTCCGGGTTTACGAGCAAGTACCTCACCTTCGTCCCCGTCGAGACGACCACGGTCGACAAGAAGCCCCTGCAGGCGCCTACCAAGGAGCAGGCGACGCTGCTGAACAAGTACGGGCAGGGCAGCTTCCCGTTCATCGACATCGACGGCCAGTTTATCGTGAGCGGCACCCAGTACCTGCCGAGCGTGCTCGGCTCCGTGTCGACTCAGGACCCGACGCACGTCGGCCTGAGCTGGGCCGCGGTCGGCAAGGACCTGCAGAATCCCACCAGCCCGGTCGCGCAGGCGGTCATCGGCTCCGCGAACCACATCACCGCGGCGATCTGCAAGGTCACCAACAACCAGCCGAGTAACGTGTGCGGTTCCAAGAGCGTGACCTCGATCGGCGGTGACATCTGATGGCGCCCCAGAAGCAGGCCAAGCGCAGACGCCACGCGGTCAGTGCCAAGAAGAAGGCGCCGCACGGCGGTTCCAGGTCAAGGGCCCCGATCGGCACCGTGGACTTGGCCTCGCCCGATACCGCCGGCAACGGCACGAGCCACGGTGCCACAGGCGACGCGGTCGGCCCGGCTTCCTTCGAGCACGTGGCGACAGTTGGGTCCCTGGGTCTCGTTGGCTGGCTGCGGGCTCACCCGCTTCAGCTGACGACCTGGCTGCTGTCGCTGTTCGGCCTCGGCGTGTCGATCTACCTGACGATCGCGCACTACGACACGTCCGTCTCGCTGATCTGCTCGGACAAGGGCCTGGTCAACTGCGCCAAGGTGACCACGAGCACGCAGTCGATGGTGTTCGGGATCTTCCCGGTCGCCGTGCTCGGCCTCGCCTTCTACATCTTCATGGCGCTGATCAACTCGCCGCTCGGCTGGCGGTGGGACCGGCGCGAGGTGAACTTGCTCAGGCTCGGCTCGGTCGTGATCGGGATGGGCTTCGTGCTCTACCTGGTCTACGCCGAGGTCATCCAGATCGGCAACATCTGCCTGTGGTGCACCAGCGTGCATGTCGCCACGTTCCTGCTGTTCGCCCTGCTGGTCTACGAGGCCACGTCCTGGACTTCGGCGACGGCCGGCGGACGCCGCTGATCGCTGCGGCCAGGCCGCGGCTAAGGTGGTCCCGTGAGCAAGGCCGGACGCAACAGGGCCCAGAGCAGCAGGGCCAGGATCGCCGAGCAGCAGGAGGCGATGCGCCGCGCGGAGCAGCGCCGTCGGCTCATCCTGGTCAGCGGTGCCATCGTGCTCGTGATCGTGGTGGTCGTGGCCATCATCATCGTCAAGGGGGTGGGTAAGCCGACCGCGCAGGCGGGCCGCGCTACCCTGCCGCCGAGCGTCGCCAGCCAGATCACGAACGTGCCAGTCGCCACCTTGGCGGCGCTCGGCCCCGGCCCGCTGGGGCCGGCGTTGAACCTGCCGCTCCGCGGCATCAGCGACACCTCGCTGACCAGCAGCGGCGGCAAGCCCGAGTTCCTCTACATCGGCGCCGAGTTCTGCCCCTACTGCGCCGCCATGCGCTGGTCGATGGCCGTCGCGCTGAGCCGCTTCGGCACTTTCGGCCCGCTCAAGGGCATCCACTCATCAAGCACCGACGTCGACCCGAACACCGCGACACTGACGTTCTACAAGCAGAAGTACACCAGTAAGTACCTGACCTTCACCCCGGTCGAGAACGAGACCGTGACCCAGGCGCCGCTGCAGGCCACGACCGCGCCGCAAGAGGCGATCTGGAAGAAGTACGACACGACAAGCGGGGGCGGCACCGGCTTCCCGTTCATGTACTTCGGCGGCAAGGTCATCATCACCGGCCCGCTCTACGACCCGGGCGTGCTCAAGGACCTCACCTGGTCGCAGATCGCCGGCCAGCTCAAGGACCCGGGCAGCCCAGCCGCCCAGAACATCAACGGCGCCGCCAACTACGTCACCGCCTCGATCTGCAAGATGACCAGCGACACCCCGGCCAGCGTCTGCAAGACCAGCCCGATCCCAGCCATCGAAGCGAAGCTCTAACGCTTAAACCGTGCAGGGGCGGCTAGCTCACCCACCCAGCCAGCCCAGCAACAGCAACGTGGCCCTCCCTGTTGCTGTCAGCGGGGCGAATCGTGAGCAACGTGGCCCTCCCTGTTGCTATCGGGACGACATCAGGGAGGGCCACGTTGCTGACGGGCCTCACCCCTCGGACGGCAATATGGCCCTACTTGCTGCTGTCGGCCGCTGGGTCGAACTCGACCGCAACGCCGGCGGGCTCAGCAGACAGGCCTGGCAGGCGAGCGGCGGGCGGATAGGCCCCTGATGGGCAGGGGTCACTGGCAACGACAGCCAGCGGCGGGCGGCATGGGCGGGATGCAGTGCGTTCAGCGAAGCAGCACAGCATCGCGCTCGTGCCGTCCGCCGCCCTGCAAGGTCTGAGGCCCGGTACCGCGACTCCTCGGCTTGGGCTGGGAATTTGTTAGGCTGGGTAGTTGTTAGGTAGGCGAACTGTACGTCCGCCGTACGAAATACGTGAGAGCTGACAGATGCCCCGACCAGCCGCAGTTGCCGCAGTTGCCGCAGCACAGCTACAAGCGGTACAGCGGCAGGCGGTACAGCAGCAGGCGGTGCCGGATGCCGCTCGCAGCGCTCAGGCTGCCCTGACCATTACCAGGATGTTCCGCTCGATGGAGCGGGTCGAGGCCGGGCTCACGCCGCAGCAGTACCGGATGCTCAAGCTGATCGGCGCCGGCGGCGAGCGATCGGCGCGGCTGGCGGAGCGGCTGGCCGTCGCGAAACCCACGCTCACCAGCACGGCCGACGGTCTCGTCGCGGCCGGGTTGCTGAGCAGGGAGCCGGAGACGAGTGACCGGCGGGTCGTGCGGCTCAGGCTCACCGAGGCCGGCCAGCGGGCAGTGGACCGCGCCGACGACGTGTACAGCCAGTGGCTCGGCGAGCTGCTGCTGATCACCGGCGACGCCGACCAGGTGCTGCGCGGGTTCGAGTTGCTCGACCGGGCCATCGACCAGCGCAGGGACGCCAAGCTCGTCAAGTCTGCCGGAACCCGCTCCCCCCAGTCCGCACCGTAGGGCGAGCACACGAGCGCTCTATTTCACAGCGAAGGCGCGAGTCAAGTCGCTGTCACGCGGCAGGCGTGGCAGTCAGCTATGTGAGGAGACGAATGAAGTCAGCAGCCGACCCGCACCAGCGCTGGTTGCGGCGGCTCACCGGATATTGCTGGCGGCACCCCCGTGCCGTCATTTTGTCGCTTGGCGGGTCGTTGCTCGCCACTCTCACCACGGTCGCGATCCCGCTGATCCAGCGGGACATCGTGAACAATGCCATCCTGGTCCGGCGCCAGCCAATCTGGCTGGGCGCATCGGCACTGATCGTCGCGGCCGGCCTGAGCTTCGCCGGCGTCTACACCAGGCGCTATTTCGGCAGCCGGATCTCGCTGGACGTGCAGCATGACATGCGGACCGAGATGTTCAGCTCGCTGTCCAAGCTCGACGGCGCCAGACAGGACCAGCTGCACACCGGCCAGGTCGTGTCCAGGTCAATCTCCGACGTCAACATGGTGCAGGGCCTGCTCGGCATGGTGCCGATGCTGCTCGGCAGCGTCCTGCTGTTCTTCCTGTCACTCGGGGTCATGGCGTTCCTTTCGCCGCTGCTCACCCTCGTGGCGCTGGCGGTGGGGCCGGCGCTGTTCTTCATCTCGATGGCATCGCGCAACAAGCTCTTCCCGGCCAGCTGGGACGCTCAGCAGCACGCCGCGAACGTGGCCGGGGCCGTCGACGGCGCGGTCACCGGGGTCCGCGTGGTCAAGGGGTTCGGCCAGGAAGAGCAGGAGATCGAGCGCCTCGAAGGAGCGAGCAAGCTGCTCTACGCCGCCCGGGTGCGCACGGTCAGGCTGACGGCGCGCTTCAACCCGTCGCTGCAGGCGGTCCCGGCGCTCGGCCAGGTGGGGGTGCTCGCGTTCGGCGGCTGGCTGGCCATCCGCGGCGAGATCAACCTCGGCACGTTCTTCGCCTTCTCCTCCTACATCGCCCAGCTCGTCAACCCGGTGCGGGCGCTGACCAGCGTGATCACGATCGGCCAGGAGGCCCGCGCCAGCATCGTCCGGGTGTTCGAGGTCATCGACTCGCGCCCGGTCATCACCGAGAAGCCCGGTGCGCATCCCCTGCCGGCGGGCGCACGCGATGTGGAACTCGACAACGTGACGTTCGGCTACCTGCCGTCCGAGCCGGTGCTGCGCGGCCTGAGCCTCAAGGTCTCCCCTGGCGAAACCCTCGCCGTGATCGGCACCTCAGGTTCGGGAAAGTCGACCATCTCCCTGCTGCTGCCGAGATTTTACGACGTGAATGAAGGCGCGGTGCTGATCGGCGGCCAGGACGTGCGCGATCTGACCATGGACTCGCTGCGCGCCTCGATCGGCCTGGTCATGGAGGAGAGCTTCCTGTTCTCGGACTCGGTCAAGGCCAACATCGCCTACGGCCGGCCGGGAGCCACCGACGAGCAGGTCAAGGCGGCGGCGCGAGCGGCCGAGGCCGAGGGCTTCATCAACGAGCTGCCCAGCGGCTACGACACGGTCGTGGGCGAGCAGGGGCTTACCTTGTCCGGCGGGCAGCGGCAGCGGGTCGCGCTCGCGCGGGCGCTGATCACTGACCCGGCGATCCTGGTGCTCGACGACGCCACCTCGGCGATCGACGCGCGGGTCGAGGCGCAGATTCACGAGACGCTGCGCCGGGTCATGGCCGGGCGGACGACCTTGCTGATCGCGCACCGCCGCTCCACCTTGCAGCTCGCCGACCGGATCGCGGTGCTCGACGCCGGCAAGCTGGTCGACGTCGGCACCCACGAGGAACTGGCCGAGCGCTGCCCGCTGTACCGGCTGCTGCTCTCAGGTCCTGGCGATGACGCCGAAGGCGTGGACGCGGGTGAACTCGCCTACTACGAAGACAGCGACGACCGGGTCACCGCGGCCAACGGCCACGCGTCCGGCAACGGCTCCGCGCACGCTGGCGTCACCGCCCGCCTGTGGCCAGCTGAACTGGCGCCGGCGGCCGGGGCCGGCGGCGAACCGGGAGTGCCGCGATCGGACCAGCTCAGCGAGCACCTCGTCGGCCAGGCGGCCGCGGCGATCGGGCGCGGCGCCGGCGGAGGCGCGGCTGCCGGCCGGGCGGCCGCCACGACGAGGTTCAACGGCGATGGCGGCATGCTGGCCGGGCTGCCCCCTACGCCCGAGTTGCTGGCCCGAGTCGCCGCGCTGCCTCCGGCCGATGACAAGCCCGAGGTGGACAAGGAGTTCAGCCGGGCGCCCGATCCGCGATTCAATCTTCGCCGGCTGCTGCGCCCCTTCGCCATCGCGCTGATCGCCGGGCTGGTACTCGACGGTCTCGACGCGGTCGCCGGAGTCGCGCTGCCGTGGCTCACCCGGGGCGGCATCGACCACGGCATCGAGGTCAAGGCCTTCCACGTCATCGCCCTCATCGGGGTGGCCGCCCTCGCGATCGTGATGGCCGACTGGGTGGTGAACGCGGTCCAGACCGTCGTCGTCGGCCGGAACGGCGAGCGCCTGCTCTACACGCTGCGGGTCAAGATCTTCGCCCAGCTGCAGCGGCTCGGCCTCGACTTCTACGAGCGCGAGATGAGCGGCCGGATCATGACCAGGATGACCACGGACGTGGACGCGATGTCCACGTTCTTGCAGACCGGGCTGATCACGATGGTCAACTCCGGCCTGACCTTCATCGGGGTGCTGGTCGCGCTGCTGCTGATCAACGTCAGGCTGGGACTCACGCTGTTCAGCGTGCTGCCGATCCTGGTGGCCGCCACCGTGTGGTTCAGGGTCAAGTCGTCGAAGGCCTACGCCGAGGCGAGGGAAAAGGTCAGCATCGTCAACGCCGACCTCCAGGAGAACGTGGCCGGCCTGCGCGTCGCCCAGGCGTACCGGCGGGAGCAGGTCAACCATGACAAGTTCGCCGGCCTCAGCGGCTCCTACCGGCGGTCCCGGCTGCGGGCTCAGCGGTACATCGCGCTCTACTTCCCGTTCGTCCAGGCACTGTCCACGATCGCGGGCGCGCTCGTGCTGTTCGCTGCCGCGAGCGAGGTTCACAACGGTGCCCTGACGGCGGGCAGCCTAATCGCCTACTTGTTGTACATCGACCTGCTGTTCTCCCCGGTGCAGCAGATGTCGCAGGTGTTCGACGGCTACCAGCAGGCGAGCGTGGGGCTTGACCGGATCTCGAGCCTGATGCGGACGCCGACCAGCACGCCGGAAGCCGAGCACCCGGTCAAGGCCGGGCGGCTGAGCGGCGCGGTCGAGCTTGCCGACGTGCACTTCAAGTACGGCCGGGCCGGCGCCGAGGCGATCAGCGGGATCAGCCTGCGGATCGAGGCGGGCGAGACGGTGGCATTCGTGGGGCAGACCGGGGCCGGCAAGTCGACGCTGGTCAAGCTCGTCGCCAGGTTCTACGACGTGACCAGCGGCCAGGTGCTCGTGGACGGCACGGACGTCCGCGACTTCGGGCTGGCCAGCTACCGGCGGCAGCTCGGGGTCGTGCCGCAGGAGCCGTACCTGTTCGCCGGCAACTTGCGCGACGCGATCGCGTACGGCCGGCCTGAGGCCAGCGACGCCGAGGTCGAGGCCGCCGCCCGGGAAGTCGGCGCGATCGAGATGATCTCGCGGCTGCCCGGCGGGTTCTACCACGAGGTGTCCGAGCGCGGGCGCAACCTGTCGTCCGGGCAGCGGCAGCTGATCGCGCTGGCCCGCGCGTACCTCGTCGACCCGGCGATCCTGCTTCTCGATGAGGCCACGGCGGCACTGGACCTCGCCGCCGAGGCCGAGGTGATCAGGGCGACCGAGCAGCTGACCGCCAAGCGGACCACGCTGCTCGTGGCGCACCGGCTCACGACCGCGGCCAGGGCGGACCGGATCGTGGTGCTCGACCAGGGCCGGATCGCGGAAGTGGGGACCCACGCCGAGCTGCTCGCGGCCGGCGGGACTTACATGGCGCTGTGGACCGCGTTCATCGGGGACACGGCACTGGCGGCCTGAAGCTCAGGCTCGGCGGCCGCCTCTGGCGCCGCCGAGCGCCGCTCCGCCTGGGCCGGCCCCACCGACCGGGTCTGCCGCACGTCGCGCGGGATCAGCGTCAGGGCCGAGGCGATCAGCGTGATCGCGGCCGCGCCGTACTGCGTCGCCGAGACCCCGATGACGGCCGCGATCGGCCCGGCTGCCAGCGCGCCGGCAGGCATTCCCATCGAGCTGCCGAGCGCGTCGTAGGCAGAGACCCTCGCCAGCATGTCGGACGGGATCTTGACCGCCATCGTGACGGTCCAGACCACCGACATCAGCTCGATGGCCACGCCCAGCCCGAACGCGGTCACGCAGATCACCGGCAGCGGCAGCAGCATCGCCAGCGACAACGACGAGATCGCGATCGCGGCTCCGCTGACCACTACGAACAGGATCGGGCGCCGGGGCGTCCAGCGCAGCGACACCAGCCCGCCGACGATCAGCCCGGTCGCCTCGGCAGCGGAGATGAGCCCCCACGCCGAGGCTCCGCCGAGGTGCGCTTTGGCCACCGCCGGCCGAGTACCTGGAAGCCGCCGCACCAGGCGGCGAGCACCACGGTGAACTGGAACACCGTCGCCCACAGCCAGGTGTGCGACCAGAATTCCGACCAGCCCTCGCGCAGTTCGCGCAGCATGCTCGGGGATTCCTGAGTCGCGGCCTCAGCCGCGGCCTGAGTCGCGGCCGTCCTGGCGCCCGCGGGCGCCAGCCGGATCGCGAGCATCAGCGGGACGGTGCCGAGCATCCCGACGCCGCAGGCCGCGAGCGCCCAGCCCGCCCCGACCAGCGCCACGCACTCGCCGGCGAGGGCGGCGCCGCCCATCATCGCCGCGTTCATCGCGAGGCGGCTGACCGCGCTCGCCTCCTGCAACTGCGAGGCTGGCACCAGCCTGGGCAGCAGCGCCGTCGACGCCGGGTAGAACAGCGCCATTCCGGTGCCGGTCAGGAACTCGAGGCCGATCATGGTCCACAGGTTCGGCCGGCCGGTGAGCACCAGGACGCCGAACGTGCCCTCGCCAACCGCGATCATCAGAT
The DNA here is from genome assembly GCA_963720575.1 of uncultured Actinomycetota bacterium. Taxonomy (GTDB): domain Bacteria; phylum Actinomycetota; class Actinomycetes; order Streptosporangiales; family Streptosporangiaceae; genus Chersky-822. The sequence continues at coordinate 4,087,460 of CAVRGA010000001.1, read as the reverse complement.
TGGCGGCCACGATGACGAACTGCGGCGCGATCCGGTCCGCGATCACCCCGCCGATCAGCAAGAACACCAGCGACGGCGCGATCTGGGCAGCCAGCACGTAGGAGAGGTCGCTGGTCGATCCCGACGGGTGGGCGGCGGTAGTCGTCACTGAGAGCACCGCGAACGAAACGCCCACCAGCGAGAACGAGAATGCCATCGGAGCCAGCAGCCGGTCGGCGAGCAGCAGCCGGAAGTTGCGGTTGGACAGCACGGGGAAGCGGCGCGTCAGCGCGCGCGTGAACATCACAAGATCCTTTTCTGATCGGACGGCCAGCCGGCCGATCCTAACGGCGCAGGTCAGCAGCGCCCAACTAGTTTTCTGACGGCGCAGCGGCTGGCGGCCGGCCCGGGCCGTCAGCTCCCAGGCGCGTGGTGCTCGGCTAGGCGCAACCCCGAATGCCCAGGCTGCGCATTCGCCCCAATGCATGCGTTACCTCGCGTACGCCGTGTTTGTCCGTCGAACCACGCCAACCGCCGTTACATTCCTGAGGTCCCCGGCGCTCCCCGGCCATCATCAGCAACGCGGCCCTCCCTGTTGCTGTCACCGGCCAGATTCGTGAGCAACGTGGCGTTGGCCCCGCAGCCGGCTTCAGCGCCGTGGCCCTCCTTGCTGCTGTCAGACCTGACCGGGTGCCGAACGGCTGCGGGAATGATGACCCGGATGCCCGCAACTGGGTCGTGTCGCGACGATCTGGCGCGTGTACCTTAGGCGAGGCACAGTGGAGGCGCGATGCGAGTCTGCGCGTGGGCGGCGGCATCCGACCTCGGCAAATCCGGCCGGCGTCGGTAGAGTCACTCTGCGGGACATCGGCCGTGAGTCGGACTTAACACGCGCCGAACGCTCGATTCGCCCGCAAGGGATAGCCGGGATACCCGCGATGTCCGAGCCGACAACTACGGACAGGCGCATCCGGACAGTGCGCGTCATCGCGAACGAACGCATGATCGAGGAGGGGCAGCCACCGATGAGCATCCTTGGCACGAGGGTCCTGCGAACCGAGGACCCGCGTTTCCTGACGACCGGCGGCGTCTACACCGAGGACCTGACCGATGACCTGCTGACCGGCGCCTGCCACGTGTTCTTCGTCCGGTCGCCGGTCGCCCACGCGCGGATCACCGGGATCGACACGGGCGCCGCGCTCGACGCGCCCGGAGTGCTCGCCGTCTACACCGGCCAGGATCTCGCCGACGCCGGCCTGCCGGATATCCCGCCGATGGCGGCCGGCCTGGTGAACGCCGCCATGCGGCGGCAGCTGCTGGCCACCGACATCGTCAGGTTCGTCGGCGAGCCCGTGGCCGCGGTGGTCACCGAGCACTACTACCAGGGCGAGGACGCGATCGAGCTGGTCGACGTCGACTACGACCCGCTGCCCGCGGTCATCGACTTCGACTATGCCAGGTCCGATAAGCAGCTCCTCTTCGAGGAGGCCGGCACGAACATCGCCGCGACCTTCGGCGAGGCCGACAGCCTGCGAGCCGACCTGTTCGACGGCTGCGAAGCCGTGGTCACCAAGACGATCATCAACCAGCGGGTCGCGCCGGCCCCGATGGAGTCCCGGTCGGCCGCCGCCGTTTGGGGCGACGACGGCAGGCTGACCGCCTGGATTCCCAGTCAGGGCGCCCAGGGCACCAAGGGGGCCATGTCCAGGATGCTGGCGATAGAGCGGGAGCGGGTGCGCATCATCACGCCCGACGTCGGCGGGGCCTTCGGCGCGAAGTTCGGCGCCGATCCTGAGCACGTCGTAGTCGCCTGGGCGGCCAGGCAGCTCGGGCGCCCGGCGCGATGGTCAGAGACCAGGTTCGAGAACCTCGTGGCGATGACGCACGGGCGGGCCCAGCAGCACGCGATCACGATCGGCGGCAGCAAGGACGGCGACGTCCGGGCGTACCGGCTCGAGGTCACCCAGGACTCGGGCGCCTACCCGCGGCTCGGCGCGATCCTGCCGACGCTGACGATCCTGATGGCGACCGGTCCTTACGACATCCCGAACGCGGAGGCCTACGGCCGCGCCATCGTCACCAACACCACGCCGGTGGGCGCCTACCGGGGCGCGGGCAGGCCGGAGGCGACGGCCGCGCTGGAGCGGGCGTTCGACCTGTTCGCGGCCGAGATCGGCATGGACCCGGCGGAGGTCAGGCGGCGCAATCTGCTGCCGCCGTTCAGCGAGCCTCATACCACCGCGTTCGGCGCGAGCTATGACAGCGGCGAGTACGTCGCGGCGCTTGACCTGGCCCTCGAGGTCGCCGGGTACGACAAGCTGAGGGACGAGCAGGCCCGGCGCCGGGCCGCCGGCGAGACAGCGCAGCTCGGCATCGGCGTGGCCTGCTACGTGGAGATCACCGGAGGCGGCGACGAGTCAGGCCCGCCCAACGAGAACGCCACGGTCGAGGTGCACGCCGACGGCACCGCGACGATCCTCACCGGCACGTCGCCGCACGGCCAGGGCCACGCGACCGCCTGGGCGATGATCGCCAGCGAGGAACTCGGCATCCCGGTGGACAAGATAACCCTCAAGTGGGGCGACACCGACCTGATCCCGGTCGGCGGCGGCACCGGCGGCTCGCGCAGCCTCCAGCAGGGCGGCGCGGCGGTGCAGCAGGCATCGAAAGAGCTGCTCGACGTCGCGAAGGAACGCGCCGCCGCCGCACTCGAAGCCAGCCCCGCTGACCTGCTGTTCAACGTCGAACGCAGCGCCTTCGAGGTAGCCGGCGACCCCGACGCCGCCGTGCGCCTGACCGAACTCGCCGCCGATGAGCGGCTGTTCGTGCACACGGTGTTCACCGCCGCCGGCGCGACGTTCCCGTTCGGCACCCACATCGCGGTCGCCGAGGTCGACACCGAGACCGGCAAGGCGGTACTGCGCTCGGTGATCACCGTTGACGACGCGGGCACCGTGCTCAACCCGCTGCTCGCCGAGGGCCAGCGGCACGGCGGCATAGCCCAGGGCGCCGCGCAGGCGCTGCTCGAGGAGGTCGTCTACGACGCCGACGGCAACCCGCTGACCGCGAGCTTCGCCGACTACCCCATCGTCTCGGCCACCGAGCTGCCGAGCTTCGAGCTCGCGACGATGGAGACGCCCACCAGCTACAACCCGCTCGGCGCCAAGGGCATCGGCGAGGCGGGCACGATCGGCGCCACCCCCGCGGTCCAGAGCGCCATCGTCGACGCGGTCGCCCACCTGGGCGTCAGGCACATCGAGATGCCGGCGACGCCGATGACGGTCTGGCGGGCAATCAACGCGGCGGCAACGCGGCAAACGACAGCGCCGCAAACGACAATGGAGAGTGCATAGATGCAGGTCAAGCTCACCGTCAACGGTGCGCCCAGGTCAGATGAGGTCGAGGCGAGGCTGCTGCTCGTCCACTACCTCCGTGAGGTGTGCGGCCTGCGGGCCGCCAATATCGGCTGCGACACTACCTCGTGCGGCGCCTGCACCGTCCTGCTCAACGGCGAGTCAGTGAAGTCGTGCACGGTGCTCGCCGCCCAGGCCGACGGCCAGGACGTCACCACCGCCGAGGGCCTGGCCAGCGGTGACGAACTGCACCCGGTCCAGGCCGCCTTCCGCGCCAAGCACGGCCTGCAATGCGGCTTCTGCACCCCGGGCATGGTCATGGCGGCGGTCGGCCTGCTTTCCGAGAATCCGCATCCTACCGAGCAGCAGGTCCGCGAGGGCCTGGAAGGCAACCTGTGCCGCTGCACCGGCTACCACAACATCATCCGCGCCGTGCTGGCCGCCGCCGAGTCGATTTCCGGGAGCGAGTCATGATCCCCGCGCAGTTCGACTATGTCACCGCCGACTCGGCCGCGCAGGCGATCGACCTGCTGGCCAGCCACGGCGACGACGCGAAGCTCCTGGCCGGCGGTCATTCGCTGCTCCCGATGATGAAGCTGCGCCTCGCCGCTCCCGCGGTGCTCATCGACATCACCAGGGCGACCGAGCTTGCAGGCATCTCGATCGACGGCGATGAACTCCGCATCGGCGCCACCACCCGCCACGCCGACATCGCCTCCTCCGAGCTCATCAAGGCCGACGCGCCGCTCCTGGCCCACGCCGCCTCGCTGGTCGGCGACCCGCAGATCAGGCACCGCGGCACGATCGGCGGCTCGCTCGCGCATGCCGACCCGGCCGCCGACCTGCCGATGGCGCTGGTCGCCCTCGGCGGCTCGCTCGAGCTGCGCGGGCCCGGCGGCACGCGCACGGTGCAGGCGGACGAGTTCTTCACCGGCTACTTCGAGACCGCTCTCGATGAGGCTGAACTGCTGACGGCGGTGCGCGTCCGCCGCCACCCCGGTGAAACCTGGGGGTACCAGAAGTTCGTCCGCCGCGCGAACGACTGGGCCATCGTCGGCGTCGCCGCGGTCGCCGGGCGGATCGCGCTCGCCAACATGGGCCCGACCCCGCTCCGCGCCCGCGCCGCCGAAGACGCCCTGGCCAGCGGCGCCACCCCGGTCCAGGCAGCCGGGCACGCCGCCGAAGGAACGTCGCCCGCATCCGACATGCACGCCGACGCGCAGTACCGCAGGCACCTGGCCAAGGTCCTGACCGGGCGGGCGCTGGCGGGCCAGCGTTCGTAGCCGCCAGGCAATAACCTCGCGTTCCTGACCGCGCCTCCACATGAGGAAGCCACGTTCGTGGAATGCTCGGAAAGAACATTCAACCCCCGAGCGTGAAAGGGTTGCGCTCGGACCTCATCCTCGCGAGCAGGCCGGCGTAGCGACGGCAGGAAGGAACGGGCCATGGACACCGGCGCGTCGGCCAGCGAGCTCAGAGCCGAGCTCGACGAGGTAGAACGAGACCTGGACAACCTGCGCGCGTCGGCGACCCGGGTGCGCGCGGACGTAGGCGATGCCGATGACCCGACCGATCGCGGAGCGCTGATCCAGCAGGCAGACGAACTCGACGGCCTCGCCGACCAACTCGTCGGCAAGCGCGACCGCCTGCGCAAGCAACTCGGCGAGCACTAACCCCCCACCCGCGTCAGCCCAGATGTCCTCACTGACGCCGGCGCGTTCTCCGTCGCTTGCGGCATGATCGCGGAGCGTTCTCCGTCGTTACCGCGGAGACTTACCTGCGTTCGGAAGGTGGCGCAAGGGGGGTTTGGGGGTGTGCGGGCGTGCGGGAGTGCTCCCTGTTCCCCTGATTGGTGCTGGCTGCTGTGAGCGGCCGGGCGGGTCAAGGAGACGCGGAGCGTCCCGCGTGCGGCGCCGGAGGCGTCCTTGACGCGGCTGGCCGGGAGCAGATGATGGATGGTCAGGGGCCCGGGAGCTGGGCATCGGGCTGGCTGTGGCGCTGGCTCTCCTTTCGTTCAGGGCCGGACCTGGGCGGGCCGGGGCCGGGGTGTGCGGGTAGCCAGACTTACCTGGGTGCTCGGGCGGTTGCGGTGCCCGGCGACATGATGATGGATGGGGTATCCCCCTTGCCGGGGGCGGGGCGGCCGCTCGGTCTTCTCAGGCTGTCCGCGCCGCGCCGGGTTTTGGCGCGGGTGGCGGCTTGGCAGTCTCCTGGCGGGAGCTGGCCGTCCCGGGTCCCTGGTCATCGGTGAAGGTGGCTGGCCGCGTTCCCCCGGCGGGCCCGGCCCGGGTCCCGCGGTCAGGCGGCCAGGCGGTGGCTGGTCCCGGGCTGGCGCCGGGCTGGCGCGCGGTCCGGGGTCAGGGCGTCGGGGCCGAGGCCGGCCAGGATGCGGACGGCCTGGCGGACGAGCTTGCGGGCTTCGGACAGGGCGGCGCGCTTGCCGTTGCACCGGTCTTTGACCTGGGCGTAGCAGGCGTGGTCGGGGGCGCCGGCGCGGGCGTGGGCCTTGCCGGCCTCGTACAGGGCCCAGCGCAGCACCGCCGGTCCCTGGCGGGACAGCCGGCCGGGGGACCGCCTGGCGTCGGAGGACCAGACGGTGATGTCCAGGCCGGTGAACCGGACGGCCTGGCGGGAGGAGGAGAACCGGTGCGCGCCGCCGAGCCAGCACGCCATCGCCAGCGACGCGACCGGGCCCGCGCCGTACAGCCGGGCGGCCAGCTCCCGCGCGGCGGGCATGGCGGCGGCCTCGGCCCGGATCCGGGCCCGCAGGTCACCCAGCCGCGCCTCCAGGCAGGCCAGCACGTCCGCGGCGACCGCGACCTGCAGCTGCCCGGCCGCGCTCAGGTGCCCCGCCGCGGCGGCCGGGTCGTCGCCGGCCCGCCCGGCCGCGATCGCGGGAGCGCCCTGGTGAAAGTGCACGGCGTGGATCCGCCGCACCCACGCGGTGTGCTCGGACCGCAGGTCGTGGTAGGTCTCCAGCAGCGCCCGGCACTCCAGCACGTGAGCGGGCGGGATCCAGCACTCCGGCACCGTCCCGGCCGCCAGCAGGTCCCGCAGGTGCCGCGAGTCGCCCCGGTCGGTCTTGGCCCGCCGCTTGCGGCCCCGCGCCGCCGCGGTATCAGCCGGCTCGGCCAGGTGCACCCCGACCCCGGCCGCCGCCAGCTCCCCGGCCACGTACCGCCACCCCGTGCACCCCTCGATCGCGAACTCCACGTCACCGCGGCCCGCGAACCGGGCCAGCCACTCCCGCAGCCCGGCCCGGTCCGCCGGGCGGACCTGACCCCGCCGCACCTCCCCCGACACCGTGTCCAGGTAGTCGAACGTGAGCTGCTTCCGGTGAATATCCATCCCGCCTACGATGGCCATCAAGGGCCTCCTCAAGCTCCACCCGGCGCCCCCGGGCGCCCGGCCGCGCGAATGACTGACAAGCCCATTCTCACGCGGCTGAGCTGAGGAGGCCCCGCCCGGGAAACCACAACCCGCCCCCAGCCCAGCCCCCGCAAACCGCTGGGCAAAGCCGAACGCATGTCATCTTCTCGCAGCACGGAGCGTTGACCGCTCTATGTGCGGACAACGCTCCGCGCAACGACAACTCTCCGCGCCAGAACCGGAAAACGCTCCCCGCAACGACAACTCTCCCCGCCAGAGCCGGAAAATGCTCCCGCAACGACAACTCTCCGCGCCAGAGGCGGGAAGGTTCCGTGAAACGGGAGCTGTCCGGGAGAGTCAGGCGGACAGGGCGCGCTCGGTGGGGGTGCGGAAACGCGGGATGATGCGGACCGCGCCCAGCCAGGCGCCGAGCCGGCCAGCCTCCGCTTCGATGCGGGTCTCAGCTTCGGAGCCGACATCTTCGAGCAGCCGGATGGCGATCTCGCCGGACGGCCGCTGCGCCCAGCCGCCGACGACGCGGCCGTCCAGCCAGATCGTCGGACCGGCGTTGCCGTTGGTATCGAAGAGCGCCCTGCCATGCGGCCCGAGGAACCATGACCGGTCTGACCACCCCATCACCGAAGAGTCAAGCCCCGGGAGCAGCGCGACCCACGGCCCCGGATCGGCGGTCGCGTCAAGGTCGCCGGGCAGTACGAAGCCAGTGCCCGCGCCGGCGCCAAGGCCGACCTCGACGGCTCCGAGGTCGCCGACCGCCTGCCTAGCCTGAGCCATCGTCCAGCCGGTCCACCACTTGAGGTCGGCCAGCGGCGCGGGCCCGAAGGCCGTGAGCCACTGCCTGGCCAGTTCTGCCCGCGCCCGCGACTCGCCCACGGGGCCGGCCAGGGCCACCGCGGGCAGCCAATCGCGCGCCAGTGACCACCGGTACTGCTGAGACAGCCAGGTACCCATCGGCCTGCCCCGGACGATCTCGCCCTGAGCGGCGAGCACGAGCAGCACCCGGCTGGTGATGTTCTGCGTGGCCGCGTAGGGCTTGCCGACCGCCAGTTCGACCGTGGTCTTGAGCCGGGGCTCGATGGCAGCAAGCTCGGCCGCTGACATCGGCTCGCCCCGTTCGCCGAGCACGCGCAGCACGGACCGCTCAAGATCAGAGAGCCAGGGTTCGGGCTCGGGTACCGCGCCAGCGTCGTTCAGCAGCTTGATCAGCCTGACCCGCTGGTCCCTGGCGATCCGGTCGGTCGCCGCGGCCTGCACCACGGGCACGGACTCCGCCGGCACGATGAACACCGTACGGCGCATCGCGAGCATCCGCACCACCTCACGCCGCTCATACAGCGAGTCCTCGATCGCCGCCGGCGTGACCTGCTCCCCCGCCCGCGCCCGCACCGACAGGAACACCGTGCCCGGATCAGTCGCGTGCAGCGCCACCATCCGCCGGGCAGCCCCGGCAACGCCGGCCGGACCGGCCAGGCCCGCTGACGCCGGCCGCGCCAGTCCGTGCCTGACCGCCAGCCTCCGGCGCCGCTCGGCCGCGTCGATCTGATCCATGCCGTCATGATCTACCACATGCCTGTGACATTGGGCTCCGTCAGCCGCTCTGGTTAGGCTTATGCGCGGGTACTCCGGGCCACGATGAGGAGGGCGCACGCGATGGCTGGTGGTGCGCGGCCTCGGATCCTCGCGATCATGGGCTCAGGTGAGACCAGCCCGACGATGGTGACAGTCCACAAGGCGCTGGCCGGCCGGCTCGCTCAAGGCCGCCCCACGGCGATCCTGCTCGACACGCCCTACGCCTTCCAGGAAAATGCCGCGGACATCTCCGCCCGGTCGCAGGCCTACTTCGCCCGGAGCGTCGGCCTGCGGGTAGACGTCATCAGCGACATCGGCCGCGATCCGGCGACGGAACCGCCCGCCGCCAGCCTCGCGGCGATCCGCACCTCGGACTGGGTGTTCGCCGGCCCGGGCAGCCCGACCTATGCGCTCGCCCGCTGGCGCGGCCGGGTCGCCGACGCGCTCAGGGACCGGATCGCGGCCGGTACCGGGCTCACCGTAATCGCTTCTGCCGCCGCGGCGGCCATCGGCTGCCTGGCCCTGCCCGTGTACGAGGTATACAAGGTGGGCGCCGACCCGCACTGGCTGGACGGGCTCGACCTGCTGAGCGTGCTCGGCCTGAAGGTCGCGCTGATCCCGCATTATGACAATGCCGAAGGCGGTACGCACGATACGCGATTTTGCTATCTGGGCGAGCGCCGCCTGGCGATGATCGAGCCGGAGATCCCCGCCGACGCGGCCGTGCTCGGCGTCGACGAGCACACCGCCCTGGTACTTGACCTGGACTCCCAGGACGTCCAGGTACTCGGCCGGGGCGGAGTCACGGTGCGCAAGGCGGGCGTGAGCACCGTGCTGCCGTCGGGTTCCGCGCTCACGCTGACCGACCTCCAGACGCTGATCAAGAGCGGAGCGCCGGCCGCCCGCCCCGCCGAGGGCACGCCGCCACCTCAGGCAGCCAGCCAAGCCGGCGGCCAAGCCGCCCAGGCCAACCCAGCCGCCCAACTGGCCACAGCGGAACTGCCGGAGCTCACGACCGCCGCCGAAGGACAATTCGACGCCGCCGCGCAATACCGTGACAGCGCGGCGATGGTGGCCGCGATCTTGGACCTGGAGTCCGCGATCGAGGCCTGGGCCTCGGACACCGACGAGAATGACAACTCAGACCGCGCCCGTGCCGTCCTGCGCGGCCTCGTCACCAGGCTCGGCAAGTCCGCCGAGGCTGGGCTCATCGACCCGGCCGATCGGCTCAGGCCGGTGGTCGAGCCGCTGATCACGCTGCGCGAATATTTCCGCAAAGAAGGCCAGTACGCCGCGGCCGATGAGATCAGGACCGCGCTCACCGCAGGCGGCGTCGAACTGCGCGACTCCCTCGAAGGCACCCGGTGGACGCTCAGCGCCGGCCCGGAGCACGCCGGCTCGCAGCCCGCCGGCTAGCAAGGCGGCGTTCTACGGCAAGTCCTGCTCGGCGAGCGCGGCCCGGCCCGACGTCACCACGATGTCGCGCAGCATGCCGCTGAAGACCTTCGCGTGAAATGGCCGCAGCAGCCACCAGTAGACCTGCCCGAACAGCCCGAACGGCCGGAACATAGCCCGCTGGCGGTACACCGTGCATCCGCTGTCATCGCGGCGCACCGAGAACTCGAGCCAGGCCCGGCCTGGCAGCTTCATCTCCGCCCGCAGCCGGAGCAGTGAACCCCGCATGACCTCCTCGACCCGCCAGAAATCCACCTCATCGCCGACCTCAAGCAGGTCCGGATGCCGCCTGCCGCGCCGGAGCCCGATCCCGCCGGCCGCCCGGTCGGCCAGGCCCCTGACGGCCCATAGGACACGACCCGAGTACCAGCCGCGCTCGCCGCCGATGCCCTCGATCGTGCGCCACAGCCGCTCGGCGGGAACCCGCACCCGCACCACCCGGTCATCGATATACAGCGTGCCCCCTGACCAGGGCGGATCGGCCTCCTGGGGGTCGCTGGGCAGCGGTTCATCGGCCCAGCCAGAGTTCGTCGCCGAGGCCCACCGGGTCATCACGTCCCCGGTCCTGACCTGCCGCAGCGCGAGCGCGATGCTCCGGTACAGCGAGATCAGGCCGTAAGGCGGATCGGGCACGTACGCGGCGATGTCATGCTCGCCGCACACGACCTCGTTCCGCAGTGACTCCACGAGCGGCCTGGCCAGCCCGGCCGGCAACGGGGTGACCAGGCCGACCCACAGCGACGACAGCCTCGGGCTGAGAAACGGCATCTTCAGGATGAAACGGTGCCTCAGCCCGGCCACCCTCGCATAGGAGTGCATCATGTCCGCGTAGCTCAGGACGTCGGGCCCGCCGATGTCGAACCGCCTGCTGACGCCGCCGGGCAACTCCGCGCAGCGGACCAGGTAACGGAGCACGTCGGTCACAGCGATCGGCTGTACCCGCGTCCTGACCCAGCGCGGGGTCACCATGACGGGCAGGCGCTCGGTGAGATACCTGAGCATCTCGAACGACGCCGATCCGCTGCCGATGATCATCGCGGCCTGAAGCACGGTCGCGGGCACCGGCCCGGCCAGCAAGATCTCGCCAACCTCCTGCCGCGACCGCAAGTGCGGCGACAGATCGGCCTCCCCCGGAGGCACCATCCCGCCCAGGTAGATCACCCGGCCGGCCTCCACGGTCGCGGCTGCCCGTGCGAACGTCCGCGCGGCGGCAAGATCCCGCTGCTCGAAACCGGCCTCGCCGCCCATGGAGTGAATCAGGTAGTAGGCGACGTCTATCCCTTCGAGCGCGACCGTGACGGCCGCCTCGTCAAGCGCATCGGCCTGGACGACCTCCACTTTGGCCGACCATGGCCGGTCACTCAGCCGCCCGGGGTCCCGCGTCATGCAGCGGACCTGATGCCCGGCAGCGAGCAGTTCGGGCACGAGCCGGCTTCCGATATAACCCGACGCGCCCGTTACCAGATAGTGTTTGCCTTGTGACACACAGTGATTGTGCTCACAAACCCCGGCTCTATGCCGCTGGTGACCATGCCAGCGGGAGCGAGTCGATGCCGTAGATGCCCTCGACATTGCCAAGCTCAGCCGGACCCGTGACCCGCAGGCCGGGCATCCTCGGCGCGAGGAAGCCGAAAGCCTCCTCAAGTTCCGCCCTGGCCAGATTCTGTCCGAGGCAGAAGTGCGGTCCGGCGCCGAACGTCAGTGCCCGCTCCCCCGCCCGGTCAGCCGTGATGTCGAAGTCGTCGCCCCCGGTGACCTCCCGGTTGGCACGCTCGGCACAGATCGCGACGATCGTCCCGGCCGGGAAGGTCACGCCGCGGTGCTCGAGCTGCTCGGTGCAGATCCGCGCGGTGAACGGGGTGATCGGCTCGAACCTGAGCACCTCGTCCACCGCGCGGCGCACCAGGTCAGGGCGGCTCGCGAGCATAGCCCACTGATCCTGGTGCGCGGCGAACAGCCGCAGCCCGTGCGCGAGCTGCGCCACCGTCGTGTCCACGCCGCCGGCCAGCACATTGAGCACCAGGTTGACGCACTCGGCCGGGGACAGCCGGTCGCCCTCTTCCTCCGCCCGCAGCAGCGTGCTGATCAGGTCGTCGGCCGGCTCCTTGCGGCGGCGGTCTAGCAGCCGGGTCACGTAGTCATACAGTTCGCCCGTCGCCTGCTCGATCCGCTGCGGCTGCTCGGCCAGTGCCTTGATGTCGAACTGCTTCTGCACCCAGCTCGACCATTCCCGCAGCCCGGGCGCGTCGGCCTGAGGCGCGCCGATCACTTCGGCGATCGTGCGAGCCGGGAACGGCCCGGCGAACGCCGACACGAACTCAGCTTCGCCCGCATCGCCGAAGGCAGCCCACAGCCCGGCCGCTATCTTACGCATCGCCGGGCGCCACTGCTCTGAAGCACGAGGAGTGAAAGCAGGCGCTACCAGTGCCCGGATCCTGCGATGCCGGTCGCCCGTCAGGTTCAGGATGTTCGCCTCGATCTGCTCGGCCAGCCGGCCGCCCGTGATGCCGAACAGCTCGGCGATCTCCCGGCCGGGAAACGCGGTCTGCCTGGCCCGCAGGAAGAACTCGCCCGACTCCCGGTCGAGCACGACATAGGAGATCGGCGACTTGACCAGCCAGCCGTGCTCCCGCACCGAGGCGAGGCGCTCGTGGTAAAGGTCGCCCTTCAGCTCGGCGCTGGTGAAGTCGAACTCAGCCAGGTCCAGATCGCCTACCAGCTCAGCCATGCCGCACCGCATCCTTAACGTCAGTCCTGCCAGGAGTGGCCGTCCCAGTGCAGAGTAAGGCCATGCTCGTCGCCAGCGCCAACCCGTCAGACCGATGCCATACCATGGTATGGTGATCATATGGCGACTAAGAAGGTGACGGTCACCTTGCCGACCGAGCTGATAGATCAGGTCAACTCCGCTGCCGCCGAGACCGGCGTTCCCATCTCCCGGCTGGTTGCCAGCGCGCTCGAGCGGGACTTGCGATTGCGGATTGGCCGTGTGCTGATCGCTGACTGGCAGGCCGAGCACGGCGAGTTCACTCCGGCCGAGATCGCCGCGGCCCGCGCTGAGATGGCAGCCGCCGACGCGGCGGCGCTTGGCACCACGGCTAGGACGGTTGCATGAGCGTTCCTTACGTGTACGACGCTGGCGCGCTCATCGCGATTGATGCCAATGATCGGCGGATGTGGGCCATTCATCACCTGGCCATGGAGGAGGGCCGGGAGATCTTCGTCCCGGCCATCGTCGTAGGCCAGGCCTGGCGGGATGGTCGCCGCCAGGTCCTGCTCGGCCGGCTCCTCCGCACCTGCGAGGTCGAGCCGACCATGGCGGAGACAGCTAAGGCGGCCGGGGTGCTCTGCGGCAAGGCAGGCAGCTCCGATGTGGTCGACGCGACCGTGATGGTCACCGCACTGGCGCACCGGGCGATCATCTTCAGCAGTGACGACGACGATCTAGCGAAGCTCTCGGCAGCGACCGACGCGCGCCCTGCGCCGGTTATCATTCACGTCTGACTCGGCTCAGGACTGCCAGGACTGGCCGTCCCCGGCTCGACTGCCTGCGGGCCATGGGATCACCGCCTCGATCAACTCCACCAGGGAGAGTTCTCTGCTGGAGGCTTCGCCAGGGCGTCGGCCGCCGACATGTAAGGCAGATCGCCCATGGTGGACTAGATTACGGTCGGCCAGCGCACTGTACGGGCTGGTTGGATCAAGGGCAGGCAGTCGATGCGAGCGATCGGGAGGCAGCCGTGACGGCAAGGCTCACCAGAAGCGGCGGCGGAGCGGCGAAGCTGCGCGAGTTGCTCGGCTCTGGCGAGACGATCGTCGCGCCGGGCGCGTTCGACCCGCTGGCGGCCCGATGCGTGGAAGAGGCAGGCTTCGGCGCGGTCTACATGACCGGGTTCGGCACCGCCGCCGCCCTGCTCGGCCGGCCTGATGTCGGGCTGCTGACCATGACCGAGATGGCGGACAACGCCGGCCGGATCGCGGCGTGCGTGGACATCCCTGTGATCGCTGACGCGGACACTGGCTACGGCAACCCGGTCAACGTGATCAGGACCGTCGGCGCCTACGAGGCAGCCGGCGCGGCCGGCATCCACATCGAGGACCAGGTCGCGCCCAAGAAGTGCGGCCATATGGACGGCAAGCTCGTGGTCCCGGCCGACGAGATGGCGCAGAAGATACGGGCCGCCGTCGACGCCCGGATGAACGCGGACTTCGTGATCATCGCCAGGACGGATGCCGTGGCCGTAGAGGGCCTCGACCGCGCGATCGACCGGGCCAGGCTCTACCGCCAGGCCGGCGCCGACGTCCTCTTCGTCGAGGCCGTGCGCACCGACGCCGAAGCCGAGGCGGTCGCGCGGGCGTTCCCCGACGTGCCGCTGCTGTTCAACTGGGCCGAGGGCGGGAAGACGCCGCCTATCGGCCTTGACCGGCTGAAGGAACTTGGCTACCGGATCGTGATCTTCCCGATCGGCACGCTGCTCGCGGCGACGGGCGCGATGCGGGCGATCCTGAACGAGATCCGAGCGGCCGGCACCCCTGCCGCCGCACTGCCTAGCCTGCCGACCTTCACCGAGTTCGCCGACTTCATCGGCCTCCAGGAAGTCAGGCAAGCCGAGCACCAATACGCCACGCCGTCTGGCGAGTGAGGACGCAGGCTGCTGGCCTGCATTGCCGGGCCGGCCTGAGCTCTGCCTGGGCCCGCCGATGCGGGCTTTGGCGACGCTCCCGCGCCGGGCCCCGCGTTGTGACATTGCCCGGGCCGGCAGCGGACATTGCCGGGCCGGCCTGGGCCGCTCTCAGGCCTCACGTTTGTAGCATGGGTGCAGCTCCTCTGTGAGTGAACGTGGGCTATTGGCTGAAAAAACTCCCCGAAGCGAGAACTCTCCCCCGCGATGCGGAAAAGCTCCCCGATCCTGCTCACGAGCCGCACGGCAGCCCCCGGGACCGGTACTGGTTTCCGTGATCATGTTCGAGACCGTGATCACGGAAGATCGCCCAGGTCAGGACAGGTGCGATGTTCCATGATCAAGCCCACAATCATGATCACGGAACATCGCGCCGGCGATTGAGGCTGTCGGGTGACTCGGGATCTTGGCGAGTCAGGCGCCGGGTGGAGGCGGGGGTGCGCCGTGCCCCGGCACGGCGCCGCCGGGGCGGCGTGAGCATCGTGGCCCTCCCTGTTGCTGTTAGCGGTCTTTTCTGACAGCAACGTGGCCCTCCCCGTTGCTGTCAGGAGAGGCTGCTGAAAAACCCCGTTTTCGTCGCGAACCCGACTCCCTGACCTGCGGTTCTTCGATCGCGATCATGGATTTTTCGGGGTTTTTCAGCAGCCTCTCAGGACAACATCAGGTAGGGCCGCGTTGCTGTTAAAACCAGTGCCTGACAGCAACAGGGAGGGCCACGATGCTGTTTGAGGCCGGCGTGATCAGCAACCTGGGCCGCCTCGATGCTGTCGCGGGCCGGGCTGCCAGGCTGCCGGGCTGCCCGGGCCGGCGGAATGGGCCGGCGGGATGTGGCGCGGGTGGCAAAACTGAGGACCCTCCTTTACGCGACAAAGCCCCCGCACGCAGTCGGCAACCCTCACCGGGTTCAGCTTGGCCGCGGCTGCCTGCGGACTCAAGCTCAGCCCGTAGGCCGCTGCCAGCAGCGGATGCGAGAAGATGACCTCAGCGCTCGTGCAGCTTCGCCCACGACAAGGAGCCAGTGACGTCTACCTCGGACTCTGGCAAGGATGAGGCAGCGGGTACCGAGCCCGATGTCCGGTTCACGCTCGCGAACGAGCGGACGTTCCTGGCGTGGAGCCGCACGGCGCTCGCGCTCATAGCTGCCGGTCTCGCGATAGCCCAGCTACTGCCGCCATTCCCCCATGTGCCCTGGGGCCGTTCGGTGATCGCGACGCCGCTGATCTTGCTCGGTGCCGTCCTGTCCGGGCTCAGCTACCTGGAGTGGCGGCGCAACCAGCGCGCGATCAGGCTGGGCGGCCCGATGCCGCACACCCGGCTGCCTCGGGTCCTGGCGCTGACCATCGGCGTGGTCGCGCTGATCGCGGCGGCCGTGGACCTGTATTCGAAATCGTCAGTCCATTGACCAGCCGAGATCCCCATGAAGACCGGCCGGCAGGCGGACGCGGCGAGAACATCGAGGACCTCGAGGACGCCGACCCCGGGCTTGCCCGCGAGCGAACCGGGCTAGCCTGGACGCGCAGTTCGATCTCCTTCGCGGCGCTCGGCGCGGCCATCTTGAAATTCAGGCCGGCCGTCGGGGTGCCGCTGCTGATCTTGAGCGCGGCGATCTGGTCACTCGGCCGGATGCCGCGCACTCCCGGCCTGGCCGGCGCGGCCCCGAGGAGAGTCCTGACCGTAGCGATAAGCGTCAACGTCGTAGCTCTCATCGCCCTGATCATCACACTGGCCGGCCACTCGGGAGGCCTTCGCCCCTAACCCGAACCGCTCCGGTTCCGGTCGCAGGCTCGGCGGGGGGCGGGTTGGGTCGTGCGGATTGGGGCGGGTTGGGGCGGGGCGGGTTGGGGCGGGGCGGGTTGGGGCGGGCTACTTTTTCTTGGGCCGGGGGGCGGGACCGGCCGGGCCTGCGGGGCCGCCTAGGCCGGCCTTCCGCAACGCCGCCGCCATCGCTCCGCCTTGTTCAGCCTGCCCGCCGGGACCAGGCCGGGAGCTACCCGTTCTTCCTCCGGAGCCTTGGCCTTGACGTTGACCTCGTCCTTGACGTTGACCTTGGCGCTCACCCGGACGGTCGGCTCGCTGGCCGCGCTCAGGTCCGGAAGCCGCCTGGTCGGCCGGGTTGTCGTCGAGGCGCAAGGACAAGGAGATCCGCTTGCGCGGGATGTCGACGCCGAGCACCTTGACCTTGACGATGTCGCCCGGCTTGGCGACCTCGCGCGGGTCGCTGACGAAGGTGCGGGACATCGCGGAGACGTGGACGAGGCCGTCCTGGTGCACGCCTACGTCGACGAACGCGCCGAACGCGGCCACGTTGGTGACGACGCCTTCCAGCACCATGCCGGGCGTGAGGTCGGCCAGGGACTCGACGCCTTCCGCGAAGGTAGCCGTGGTGAAGGCGGGCCGGGGGTCGCGGCCGGGCTTCTCGAGCTCGCGCAGGATGTCAGTCACCGTCGGCAGGCCGAACTTCTCGTCGGTGAACTCGGCCGGCTTCAGCGACCGGAGCGCGGCGGAGTTGCCGATCAGCTCGCTGACCGGGGTCGCGGCGGCCTTGATGATGCGGCGCACCACCGGGTACGCCTCGGGATGCACGGCCGAGGAGTCCAGCGGGTCGCCGCCGCCGGTGATCCGCAGGAAGCCCGCGCACTGCTCGAACGCCTTGGGGCCGAGCCTGGGAACGTCCTTGAGCGCCTGGCGGGTGGGGAAGGGGCCTCGTTCGTCCCGGTGGGCGACGATCGCTCCGGCCAGGCCTTCGCTGATGCCGGAGACGCGGGCGAGCAGCGGCGGCGAGGCGGTGTTCACGTCCACGCCGACCGCGTTCACGCAGTCCTCGACGACGGCGTCGAGCGATTTGGAGAGCTTGCCCTGGGCCAGGTCGTGCTGATACTGGCCGACGCCGATCGACTTCGGGTCGATCTTGACCAGTTCGGCGAGCGGATCCTGGAGCCGCCGGGCGATCGACACGGCTCCGCGCAGGGAAACGTCCATGGCCGGCAGCTCTTTCGAGGCGTAAGCCGAGGCCGAGTACACGGACGCGCCGGCTTCGGAGACCATGACCTTGGTGAGCTTGAGTTCGGGGCGGGCAATGATGAGGTCGGCGGCCAGCTTGTCCGTCTCCCGGGATGCCGTGCCGTTGCCGATCGCGATGAGATCGACTTTGTGCTTGGCGGCCAATTGCGCGAGGGTCGCGAGCGACTCGTCCCAGCGGCGCTGGGGCTCGTGCGGGTAGATCGTCGACGTGGCGACCGGCTTGCCGGTCTTGTCGATCACGGTGACCTTGACGCCCGTGCGGAACCCGGGGTCCAGGCCCATCGTCGTGCGCGCGCCTGCCGGGGCGGCGAGCAGGAGGTCGCGCAGGTTCGCCGCGAAGACCCTGACCGCCTCGTCCTCGGCGGCCTGCCACAGGCGCATCCGCAGGTCAGCGCCGACATGGACGCTGATCCTCGCCCGCCAGGCCAGCCGCACCGTCTCGGCCAGCCACCGGTCGGCCGGCCTCCCCTGGTCCTCGACGCCGAAGTTCCCGGCGATCTGGGCCTCGGAGTCGGAGAACCCGTGCGCCGTCGCCGGCGGAGCCTCGCCCATGTCCATCGTGAGGTCGAGCACGTCCTCCTTCTCGCCGCGGAACATCGCGAGGATCCGGTGCGACGGGAGCTTGGTGTACGGCTCGTCGAACTCGAAGTAGTCGGCGAACTTCGCGCCCGCTGCCTCCTTGCCGGGCTTGACCTGCGCGACCAGCTTGCCCCGAGACCAGGTGCGTTCGCGGAGCACCCCGATCAGGTCGGCGTCCTCGGAGAACCGCTCGACCAGGATCGCCTGGGCGCCGTCGAGCGCGGCGGCCGGGTCAGCGACGCCGCGATCGGCGTCCACGTAGCTGGCGGCGGCCTCGCGCGGGTCCTGTCCGGGGTCGCCAAGCAGCAGGTCGGCCAGCGGCTCGAGGCCAGCCTCGCGGGCGATCTGCGCGCGGGTGCGGCGCTTGGGCTTGTAGGGCAGGTAGATGTCTTCCAGCCTGGCCTTGGTGTCGGCGGCCATGATCTGGGCGGCGAGCGCGTCGTCGAGCTTGCCCTGGCCGGCGATCGACTCCAGGATCGCCGCCCGGCGCTCCTCAAGCTCCCGCAGGTACGTGAGGCGCTCGGTCAGCGTGCGGAGCTGGGCGTCATCGAGCGCACCGGTCGCCTCCTTGCGGTACCTGGCAATGAAGGGGACCGTGGCGCCGCCGTCGAGCAGCTCGATCGCGGCGATGACCTGGTTATCCCTGACGCTGAGCTCGGCCGCGATCTTGAGGTGCACCGGCACAGCGGCCGGGATCTTGACCGCTGGCCGGACCGCTGTCTGGCTGGCTGGCTCGCCTGAAACCTGGCCGTCGTCCTGGCCGGGAACGGGGTTCGTCGGAGCAGTCACGTTCAGGGGTCCGCCTTTGCAGCTCGGGGTCGTGCGAATCCGAGCTTAGGGGTTGATCGGCACCACTGCCTCGGGTGTGTGGGTGAGGAATGTCAGCGCCTCTTCGAAGTACAACGTCACCGTCTCGATGTCGTGCGACAGGTACCCGATCGACAGATCCTGGCCGAGGTAGAGCTCGAAGTCGCCGCCCCTGGTCGACAGCACGAACGCTCCCTCGATCGCCGGCGCCCAGACGATCGGCCCGTCGACCAGCTTGGCCAGGTGCTGGCGCACCGGGTAGCCGTGGTCAGAGGTCTCGCTGACCGCCGTGTAGGCGCTGGCACTGAGCACCAGCGCGAACGGCCCGCCGACGCCTGCCAGCCGCAGCGACTCGAGCGCCGAGCTGACGACATCCGGGTAGGCGGTGACGGCGGCTGGCAGCTTGAGCGCGGCGTTGGATGCCGTCTTCCTGATGCCGCCGATGCCGCCCGGAGCGTAACCGTCGAACACGGCGCGGTCCTCGGCCAGGGCGATCGTCCTGGCCGCGTCCTTGACCGGCTGCCAGTCCGGGTCTTCCGATCCTCGCTCGACGTCGTCAACCGCCTGCCTGCTGACCGCGAACGGCACCCTGAACTCGATCACCGGCTGCGCGATCCTGGCCCGCGCGATCACGCCGTCCGATGGCGCCTTGATATCGCTGAGATGGCCGGTGCCGACCGCCGACAGGACTCCCTCACCAGGCTCGCTGACGTCGACGACCCTGCGGCCGGCCAGGTGCAGCGTGAAGGTCCGCCTCGCCTCCTCCTCGATGCTGGCCCACGCGGCCGCGGAAATGGGGGCGAGCTCGCGGTGCAGGTTGTTCATTGCTGAGCGCTCCTTTTTTGCAGGCTGCCTATCCGAAGCGAGCCGTCTTGCGCTGTGGCCTGGGTGGCTTGCGGGCCGGGCGGGCCGGGCGGGTCATCGAGGAAGTCGGCGGGCGGCACGAAGAACATGCAGCCGGTCAGGGCGGTGGAGAAATCCAGTATCCGGTCGTAGTTCCCTGGCGGGTTGCCGATGAACATGTTCGTGAGCATCCGCTCGGTCACCTCCGGCGTCGCGGAGTACGCGATGTAGAACGTGCCGAACTCGGCCCGGCCAGGCGAGCCGAACGGCATGTTCGCGCGCACGATCTGCCGCTGCGTGCCGTCCGGATCGATGATCGTGTTGAGCGCGACGTGCGAGTTGGCCGGCTTGATGTCATCAGGCATCTCGATGTCCGACAGCTTGCTGCGCCCGATCACTCTCTCTTGCTCTTCGACGGAAAGATTGTTCCACGCATTCACGTCGTGCAGGTACTTCTGGATCACGACGTAACTGCCGCCGGCGAAGTCCGGGTCTTCGCCGCCTACCAGCGCAGCGGCCTGCGCCGCCCGGCCGGTCGGATTCTCCGTGCCGTCCACGAACCCGATCAGGTCGCGCTCATCGAAGTACCTGAATCCGTGAACTTCGTCCTGCACGGTGACCGCGCCGGCCAGTCGCGCCATGACCTGGGTGATGAATTCGAAGCACAGGTCCATCCGGTTGGCCCGGACATGAAATAGCAGGTCACCGGCTGTCGCCGGGGCCCGGTGCCGAGCACCGGTCACTGGCCTGAACTCGCGCAGTTCCCTGGGCGCAGGCCCTGCGAACAGCCGGCTCCACGCAGCCGATCCGATGCCGGTCACGCACGCGAGCTTGCCCTCGGGCATCCGGAACCCGACCGACCGCTGCAACCCGGAGATATCGGCGAGCAAGTCACCGACCGCTGCCTCGCCTCCAGGGTTAATGGTCAGCACCAGGAAGATCGCCGCCGCCGTGAGCGGGCTAAGCAGAGGCTGCGGCGTCGCCTGCGCTCCGGCTGGCCCCTGCTGCTGCGTGACCCCGTCTGGCGGACCAGACACCGTCATCGCCAGCGCTCCTTCCGTCCGTACTCGTCGCGCGCGTGCTCATCGCCCGGGATGGCTCGGGGATGCCGAACTCGGGATGCTGAGCCAGTTGCGGCGCCCCGACCGGCAAGTCTCGCACACGCGGATCACGCAGCCACCGTGGCATCCGCGTCCTTGCAGGGATCTCCCGTCCCTGCTAGGAGGGTTTTCGCCTCTAGGAGGGTTTTCGTTGAATAGGACGGATAGGCCTCCTTCAAGCGAAAAGGCTCCTCCAGGAACGCGGAGAATCCTCCAGCGGCCGAAAACCCTCCTCCAGGATTCACCGAGACCCCGAAGTAGGCACGCGATCTTGCATGCGAACCCGCGCCCAGCCCGCCTTGCCGAAGAAGCCGGCCTACGGAACGACGCAAGCCACCGTGATCTTGGAGGTATGACCAGCCACCACGGTGACCGATAGCGGCTGCGAGCAGGGAACTTCCCGCCCACGGCCGTCCCCATTGGCACCAGCCACCTGCAGAATGGCGGGCGAACGGCCAGACACCGAGTAATCGCCTGCCCTAAGCGCCACCGAGAACGTGCCGCTCTTGCCGACCCTCACGCTCACTGGATGCCCGCCAGCGCGAGTAAACTTGACGACGCCAGGAAGCCGTAGTTCTTTGGGCTGCGCACCGCCCGGCCCCAGCGGCCCGCCCTCCCGCACGAACTTGCCGCCGACTATCCCGGTCGAGTGCGTCACCTGAGTGTACGTCACCGTAGACGACCTGCCATGACCAGTACCCGTTCCCGCCGCGCAGGCGGCGAGCAGCAGCGCCCCCGCACAACTTGCGGCTAGCTGAATACCAGGAGCCGTGCGCGCTAGTTTTCTTGCCATTGCCGGACGCCTTTCCTGACCGCCACCCATAAGAAATGAACCAGCACTTGGACGGCGGAACAGCACGCAGCGTTCCATTAGTCAGGCGACCGGGCGGGCCGTCCCGATAGCGGCGGGCTCGCCGCAGGCTTCGCAGACCACCTGGGCGACTAGCCGGTGCCCGCACCGGTGCTCGAGCACGAACGGCGGCTCGCCATCGCCCGCCAGGTACTCATCGCCCCAGCGCATCAGCGTCAGTATCACCGGGTAGAGGTCGCGCCCAGCCGCGGTCAGGTGGTACTCGAACCTCGCCGGATGATCCGAATACTGCCGCCGCGCCAGGATTCCGGCAGCTACGAGCGCCCGCAACCGGGTGGTGAGGGTGTCCCTGGGCGCGCCGATCTGGCGCACCATCTCGTCGAACCTGCGGTTGCCGAGGAACACCTCGCGCACCGCCAGAAGCGCCCACTTCTCGCCGACGATCTCTAGCGTCCGGGCGATCGAGCACACCCGGGGCAACGCTGCCACCGGTACCATCTTGTCAGTTTACCAGCTAGGTCCGAAAACTGGACGGACCACGGAAGTGCGGGCTAGAGTGAGTCCGGATTTCGGACTGACAGGCTCAGCTTCACCGAGACCACCCGAAGGGACGGCGAAGTGAGCGCGACCCACTCGATCCCATCGAAGTGCCCGGCCGACCAGCAACCAGCGCCCGCCGCACCGCAAGCACCGTCTGGACCCGCCGGGCGGGCCGATCGCAGGCGGGTCGCGGCGATCATCGCGGTGCTGGCGCTGGCGGTGTTCATGTCCAGCCTTGACTTGTTCATCGTCAACCTCGCCTTCCCCTACATCGGCAAGGAGTACCCGGGCACCAGCCTGGGCTCGCTGTCCTGGGTGCTGAACGCCTACACGATCGTGTTCGCCGCAGTGCTCGTGCCGGCCGGCCGCTGGGCCGACCGCGTCGGCCGTCGCCGGATCTTCGTGATCGGCCTGGTCGCGTTCACGGCCGGCTCGCTGCTGTGCGGTATCGCTCCTTCAGTGGCGGAACTAATCGGCGCCCGCGTTATCCAGGCGGGCGGAGCCGGCCTGATGGTCCCCGCATCACTGTCGTTGCTGCTGGCAGCCGTGCCCGCGCAGGCCAGGCCGGGCGCTATCGGCGCCTGGTCAGCGGTAGGCGCACTCGGCGCCGCGCTCGGCCCGGTCGTCGGCGGCAGCCTCGTGCAACTCTCCTGGCGCTGGGTCTTCCTGATCAACATCCCGGTTGGCCTGGTCGCGGTCGCGCTCGCCGCCAGGGTCGTACCGGAGAGCAAGGACGCCAGGCTCACCGGCCGGCCCGACGTCGCCGGCGCCGCGCTGCTCGCGGCGATGGTCGGGCTAGTGGCATTCGCCCTGGTCAAGGCGCCGGACTGGGGATGGGGGTCGGCGGCGTTCCTCGGCACGATGGCCGCGGCCATCGGGTGCGGCGCGGCCATGGTCGCCAGGTCGCGCTCGCACCACTCGCCGGTCATCGAGCTTGGCCTGCTGCGCTCGCGTGCCTTCAGCGGCGCGTTCGCCGCCTCCATCTTGTACTACGGCGCCTTCGGCGCGTTCGTGCTCAACACGGTGGAATTCCTCACCGGCGTCTGGCACTACTCAGCGATCCGTGCTGGCCTGGCCATCGGCCCGGGGCCGCTCATGGTGCTGCCGTTCGCCAGCATCATCGCGCCCAGGCTCGCGGCCCGCATCGGCGGGCCGGGCCGCGTAGCCGTCATCGGCTGCGCGGTCAACGCGGGGGCGATCCTGCTCTGGCTCGCCCAGATCCAGCCCGGCGCCGCCTACCTGACCCACCTGCTGCCCGCCCAGTTGCTGGGCGGCGCAGGCGTCGGCTTGTCGATCCCGTCGCTGCTCGGAGCCGGCAGCGCGGCCCTGCCTCCGGCCAGGTTCGGCACGGGCAGCGGGATACTCAACATGGCCAGGCAGATCGGCACGGTGATCGGCGTAGCCGGGCTGGTGGCCATCCTGGCCAAGATCGCGCCCGCCGACCCGGTGGCGACCTTCAGGCACGCGCTCATGCTCATCGCCGCCCTGTTCGCCGCCGCCGGCCTCGCCGCCGCCGCCCTGCTCACCCGGAGCCAGCAGACTCCCCGGCGCGCAGCCAGCCCAGGCGCAGGCGAGCACTGACGCCCAAGCGCAATCCAGCACAGCAGCCCACGCGGCCTGAGGTACTGGAGAGAGCCAAGCTATCCTAAGTAAAATTGGATCCTCTCGGCAGGACTATTAAGGTCCACTCCGTATTTTGACGCCGCGGCCACATCACCCGGCAGGTTCCACCCACCGTCGTAGCGAGAACCATCCGGCAGCGTACAACGCCAAAGAGATCCAGCCCGCTTGAGCGAGTCCGGCTCCACGATGGCACCTCGAAGATCGCTCCAACTCAAGTCGGCGCCTGTCAGCTGACTACCGTCGAGCTTGACACCGACGAGAATCGCTCCGACGAGAGATGAGCCGCTGAGACTCGAGGATGACAGGTCACTTCGGCTGCACCGAATACCATTGAGGTCTCGCCCTGACAGATCGAGGCCACTTAGATTACTATCTGTCAGTGCGCCGTTATAGAGCGCTCCCGAGGTCCGAAGATCAACCAGAGCCACGTCGCCTACTTCGCCTCCAACCTTGAGACGCTCGATGAGACGTAGCGTCTCACGAGACTCCTCCCGGCGCTGTTCGTCGCGGACCTGCCGACTCTCTAGAACGCGATCGACCATCAATAGAAAGATCGCTGCTGTTACCAAGCCGACGCCGACGTTGCCGAGGAGTGCCAGGACATTCGGGTAGCCGGCCGTACCGAGCCAACGGACAAATTTCTCGACGCCGTCACCGGGCGTCGCCCGATTGCCCGCCGAGGATCTCCATTGCAAAACTACACTCAGAAGCCACAGAAAAGCGCCCGTGGCGATGCATGCGGTTATCAGGCCGATTGAGTACAGACGTCGCCCAAGTAGTCCTGGGTTACCCTTCAAGTAGAGCCCTCCGATCGGTCCATGTAAACCAGTGCGGCATGGCCCATTGAACAAGATTCAGTCGGCGGCTTTCAAGGCCGGTGGATTCGGCTCTGTGCCAGTCATGCACTAGCGCCATGTCCCCTACCGTCGACAGGGCAGTTGCGAGCAAGTTCGAATCGTAGCGCCCTGTCGTATCGCGATAAACTTCATCGAAATGGCGAATCAAATAATCTGGTGATTTCAGCGGAAGGCTGAACGCGGTCATCGCATAGTCTAGCTCGGGACTTATGCTGCCAAATTTATCCCAATCTATAATGGTAATCCCTGACCTACCGTCGGTGACGACATTCTCAGCGGTCAGATCGCCATGCGTAGCTCTACCCCGATTGTCAAGCAATTGTTCAAAAATCGCGGCATCTAAGGAGCAGAGTCGTCGACTGGCTGCCTGAACTTCCGGTGGGTCGCCGAACTGGACCGCGCAGGTTGCTTCGTTCAGAACATGGCTATAGATCGAACCCATTCCCGGAAAACCTCCCATTTGATGCAGTTCACCAAGCGCTCTGCCAAGATAACCTGCCGCTTCAACATCCGATGGCCGCATTTCTCTACCGCGAGCCGCACAGTAACTCATAATCAGATGATTTTTCGTGGAGACGCATTGGACTTCGCTAGGTCCGTAGACGTACTGATCAAAAACTTTGGCTAACGCTGAGGCAAGCCGGTCCGCTACGTCAGCCGGAAAATGTGTTCGTCTATAGACTCTCCGGCACACGCGCCTTTCGCGAGTAATATCTGCGCAGTATGCCTCGGCGATGACGCCGCCAAGCACGCGATAAACAGCATCTCGATCAAGGCCAGAACCCTCAGCAGCGGCTACATCGCACATCCACGCAGGAGCCTCGAGAGGCCCTTCAACGCGCATAGCTGAGTATTGAGCCAGACGCCGACGTTAGGGCATCATTCGGCCGAATAGTCCGCAAACTTTCGAATGCGCGAGCGCAGCCGTCGCCATTGAAAAATCTAACTAGAGCGGGGACCGACGCCTTCAAATCGACGGCGATATCAAGGAGCGCCAATTCTGCGCAAGCTACCGCTGCGGCGAAGCAAGCCCGCGCAAGATCTCCGAACCTGGTCCCTCCAGGCTTCCATCTGAGCATCTCTGCCAGGCGAGGATAGGTCTCGGCCGCTCGCCGTACCTCAGAGTAATAGGTATCCATGAGCAGATCGCGTGTCGCAGGCGTGGGGGTGTCGAGCATGAGGGAGGTCATTACATTGTCTCGGAGTTCTTCGGTTATGAGAGCCTCGTGCCCACGATCCACACCTTCAAGAGTCCTGGCGATAATGGAAATGACTACAAGCGAGCTTACGCTGTCTGCCGAGAGACTTGATCTTAGCAGTCCGTCATACGATTCGATCAGGACCTCGCCTGCAATCAATTGGCGACGAGTCCTCGTGTACAACTTGCACACCAGCTCTGCGGATCCTCGTGCACGAGGCCCGATGCGGGTCGACGTTCGCGGATATTCTGAAGTCAGCCAGCGGCACACGTCGATTGATCTCGTTCGGAGCGCGGAAGAGCCTAGGCAGCGCTCAAGCCAAAGCGGATAGTCGATTAATGAGTAGCCCGATGGATCCAGTTTCGGCGCGCCGTTGGCGTACCGATCGAGGCTATAACAGGTGATCGGGCTGATGGACTCGCGCACGTCAAAACACCCGATGCCAGGACTGAGCGCGTACCACGGCAAGTTAACTACCTCGCCGATGTCCTGGGCCAGGTACAAATGCAGGGAGCCGCTGATCCCAACGATCTCTTGTGGACTCGCGTGGAACCACGAGCCAGTCCGCCCGCTTGGGCTGGCCCGGAAGCTGTCGCTCCCGTCGTCGAGTTCTAAGCAGCGCACGCTCGTGACAGCCGGAGCATTGAGCGACCTAAGCTCGAAGGTCCCGTGATGAATTCTGATGCGGCACGGCCTTGTCTTCGATGCTCGGAGAGCATCATCTCGTACGCGTATATAAAGATCTGGGGGTGAATTGAAGCTACTTCGGCTCCAAGCTTCTGCATATGAAGCTACCTCGATATCAAATCTCGGCCGCAAAATCTCGGCCAGATCACCGAGGTCCGACTGGACTGTGCGGTAGGTATCCCGCGCATCTGCGATCCATAGGACTCGTGGTTTGTCCCTGCCCCCTAGATCTTCGTCAAATGAGGACAGCCACAGACTTGCCGTTAGATCAATAGCGTCGAGCTTGCGCGCGAAGGCCACTAGAGGACCGCCCATTAGCTCGCCCCATCATCAACCAGCGCTGCGGTGACGAATTGCTTGACAAGCTCTGCATGAGATGCGGGGCTTGCAGTAGCGTAGTATTCGAACATCCGGTCAAACGCCGAGCGCTCCCACTGGACCTGATCGGCATCTGTTACAAGAATTCCACTGCCAACTGGTGTCTGCGGCGTTGGCCGGAAGGCCGTAATGATGGAGTTGTCGAGAATGATTGGAATATGAAAAAATCCCGTATCTGCGCAGACAACATGATTGTTGAGGGCGATCTTGCTGCCGTAGAGCTGATCGACACGCCGAGCGATTTGCGAAGCGAGCACCGGCAAGTTGTCGGGTGGAAGCAATTCCCGGACCTTGGTAATATACCGGATCGTATTTCGGAATATTAGATACGTCTCGCACTCTGGATCCTCAAGACAGGCTGAGACCGATCTATCCATATTCGGGAGACTCGTAGCGCCATCGCGCATGTTGAAGTACCAATTCGGGTGCAGAGGTAGCGGCCCTACGTAGACTCCGCGGAGCGACTTCGTTCCAGCATCAATGCGGTCCCGAATCGTAGCAAGATAATCAGCCCTGGTCGGCAGGGTGCGCGAGCTGGTGCGACCGCTTGTCGACCGAATTGGACGAAGAAGTTGTCGAATGGTCCTGAGGAGGCCTCCTTCTATCTCGCCTCTTTGCGCTTGCTCGGCGTGGTTTGAACAAAGCGCCAGCGAGTTATCCATGTTGGGTTTCTCCCGTTTACTTTCGCGAAATTCGATCACACGTGATGGGATGCGCGAACATCCGGGGAATGGGCAGATGTCACCGACCAGTGCCATTAGCCCCCCTATCAGCTCAATAGGCGGCGCGTCAATGAGCTCTACTCTCATTGTAGTAATGGACCTATCTACCCAGCACCTCAGGCATGAGCACATCGATGGGTTGTGCAAGGACGAGTTCGGGCAGATAGTGCCCGGCTCCTTGGACCACCTCGATTGTTAGGCCCGCTATTGTGTGGGCGTAAGCCGAGATTAGCTCTGGCACGTTTCGTCTTGCAACGTTTATGTCAAAGTACTTGTCGTTCTCACCGTATATGACTCGCACGCAATGAACGGTTCCTAGCGGGCGATTAGGAAGCTGGTCAAGTCCGCGGAGAATGCATTCCCACTCAGATATTGGAGCTGGGCGATAGGTGCGTGGATTGCTGGCATGAAGACTCTCATAGATTTCCATGCCGTCTTCCGCAAGTCCATAGTCCGGGTCCTCATGACTATAATGGAGCGCCGCGCTGGTGAATATGAGAGCATGCAAGTCTCTGAATTCGTTGAAGTATCGCAGCGCGGTGATTCCTCCAAAGGAATGTCCGATAAGCGATGTAACTGTGGGGGCCACGGCAAGTGGTGACTTGCTGCCGACTGGAACCAGATTGCCATCAGTTATAGCATGCGAAGTCTCCCTGAGGGTGATCCTGCACCCTTCGGGAGAGAATAGACCATCAGAATCGTAGGTGCCCGCGAAGTGCGGCTGGAGTACTGCGACACCCTCCCGAACTAGGGCAGATGTTAGAGCCGTAGGACCGCAGAAGTCGGGTAGACCGGGCAAGAATATTGCCAGCGGCCGGTCGAGCGAGGGCCATGTTCTGTCCGTAAACAAGTCGGCCGCGACGCCGTTATAAATTATGCGATATTTTTTTATTGAGAATGGCGTGTTCATTGTGGGCAGTTCTTCTTCATCTCGCGTTGAGTTAGGCTGATGTTCTAGTGTGCGCTCGATCGTGCGATCCTCCGTAAGAGAGTATGAGCCACCAGACTCGGATTGTATAGCCGCAAAGTCGTTCACGTCATTTAAGGGTTATGTTACCGTTTGTCTTCTGATGGGACGAGCTGCAGGAATAGTCGCTAGTTTCATTGAGACGTAATCGCGGGAGGGCCTGACGCGGTGCTCAAGGTCCTATGAGTCCGGCTGTTCTGCCGCACTATGCCAAAGCTTTTTGCGATGTTCGTAGCTTGCCGAGCCAAACCCAGCCTGCATGGGTTAGCGGTCAGGTTGTCTGCACCTGGGCTGGTGGCGGGCGTGTCTGCGGGGTTAGCCGTTGGTGATGGCGGCGACTAGGCGCCGCTCACGGCCGCGCACTGGACGGCGGCGCATTAGGCTGGCTCTGGCACAATCGCCCGACTGCCCGAGGCGGCCGGACGGACCGGCAGTGTCCGGCGGACCGGCGGAAGGAGTAGCGGGCATGGCATTCAGCGGATGGCCTCCGGCAGCGCTCGACTTCTACGACGGTCTTGAGGAGGACAACTCAAGGGCCTACTGGATCGCCAGCAAGGCAACCTACGAATCGGCCGTGCTCGGCCCGATGGCCGACCTCACGGACGAACTGGGCTCCAAGTACGGCGACGTCAAGATCTTCCGCCCGAATCGGGATATCAGGTTCAGCGCGGACAAGTCGCCCTACAAGACGGCCATCGGGGCGATCATCGGCTCGGGCTACGTGCAGTTCTCAGCCAGCGGCCTTGCCGCCGGGAACGGCATGTACCATCTCGCCCCCGATCAGCTCGCCAGGTACCGGGAGTCGGTCGCCGAGGACGTGACCGGCCACGAACTTGAGCGGCTCATCAAGGCCATCGCCAGCCACGACGGCATCGACGTGCACGGCCGGGACGTGCTCAAGACCGCTCCGCGCGGCTTCCCGGCCGATCACCCGCGCATCGAACTGCTGCGCTACAAGGGCCTGGTGGCCTGGCGCGAGTGGCCAGTCGAGCCATGGCTGAGCACGCCAGCGGCCAAGGACAGGATCGCGCAGTTCCTGACCATCACCCAGCCGCTGGCCGACTGGCTCGACGACCACGTCGGCCCTTCGCAGGAACCGGAATCCAGGCGCCGCTAGTGCCCCAGGCCGGCTTAGTCCCGCGACCAGCGGTAACCGGAGAAGCGCTCGTCCACTTGCTCGGCGGTCAGCCCGAACTCCTCAAGCGAGTACCGATGCGAGCCGAGACCGGGCAGCGAGCCCGGCGTCCCGCCGGCCATCTCAGCGCTCGCCGACCACACCGCGCACATCGCGTCCGCCGCCACGCCAGACAGCTCCAGCCCGAAATACTCGTACGCCGACTCGACCGTCCCGATCGGATCGGCCACGAAGTCGTCGTACCAGACGTCGAAGAACCGCCCCGGCCCGCAGCGAGCCCTGACCTCCATGAACTCCTCGAGCCCGCGCGCCCACAGCTCGAGCTGGTCGGCCCCGATCACCGAGCCGACGAACCGCTCAGACCAGCCGGCCGTCGCGTGCGCGGACAGGCTGCAGGCCGACGCGATCGCCACCTGCGGCGGCCGGTGCGCCTGGATCACCAGCGCGTCGGGATACACGGTGAGCAAGTCCTCGATCGCGAAGAGGTGGCTCGGGTTTTTCAGCACCCACCGGCGACCGGGATCGTTGAGCCCGATGAGCTGGAGGTTGCGCCGGTGCCGCAGGTACGCGTCGGTCCAGCCCCGGCCGCGCAGCCAGGACGAGTACGTCGGCAGGTGCGCCAGGCACTCGAACGAGATCGACCGCATCGACTGGCAGAGCAGCCGCCAGCACTCCTCGGGCTGGTCGGCGCCGAGCTGATGCAGCCCCATGAACTCCGGATGCTCCACGTGATGCTGCCGGAACGCCGCCGCCATCGCCTGGAAGTAAGGATCGGCGTCCCACGTCTCACGGGGCGGCCGTGGCTGCGGCAGGTGGGTGAGCCAGAGTTCGAGCCCCTGGTGAGCCGGGTCCGCAGTGAGCAGCCGGTGCAAGGCGGTCGTGCCGGTCCTGGGCAGCCCGGTGATGAAGATCGGCCTGGAAATGCTGACGTTCGCGTACTCCGGATACTTCTGCCACGCCGCCTCGCTGAGCAGGCGGGCCGCCATAGCGCCGCGCAAGAACACCCGGCTCATCTTCTGGCCGAGCGGGGTCAGCTTCTCGTCGGTCGCATAGGAGGCGAGCAGCACGGCCAGGCCGTCAAGGTACTCGTCATCGCCGAAGTCGGTCAGCCCCGTCAGCCTCGTGGCCGAGGCATGCAGGTCGCCGACGGTGCCGACCCGGTCGCGCGGCCGGGCGGCGGGCGGCGCGGGGCTGCTCGGCGGCTCGCGCCTGACCGGCGGCGCGAACTCCGGATTGATCCTGGGCAGCCTGGTCAATGGTGGTACTCACCGCAGTTCACGTCGATGCACTGCCCCGTGATCGACCTCGCCATCGGCGACGACAAGAACACCACCGCGTCCGCGATCTCGTCGGGCAGCGGCAGCCTGCGCAGGTCGGTGTTCGCCGCCGTCTCGTCGTAGATCTCCTGCGGGTCAACGCCGCGCTTCTTGGCCAGGTAGCCGAAGTACCACTGCAGCGAATCGCCCCAGATGTGACCGGGCGCCACCGAGTTGACCCGCACGCCGCGCGGCCCGAGCTCGCTCGCCAGCGACTGGGCGACCGCGAGCAGCGCCGCCTTCGTCATCTTGTACGGGCCCATCGCCGGCTGGCTGAACCTGACGACCATCGAGTTGATCATCGTGACCGAGCCCGAGGTCTCGACCAGCGCCGGAGTGAAGAGTCTCGTCAGCCGCAAGGCCGCGACGACATTCGTGTTGAAAGCAGTGTTGATGGCGTCAAGGTCGACGACTAGGAGACCCTTGATCGGCGGCATCGCCAGGGCGTTGTGCACCAGCGCGTCGGCGCGGCCGAAGGTGTCGAGAGTGGCGCTGGCCAGCCGTTCCGCCGCGTCGGGGTCGCTGATGTCGGTAGGCACCGGCAGCGCGCGGCGGCCAAGTGCCTTGACTTCCCCGGCGACGTCGAGCAGGCGCGACTCGGTCCGGGCCGCGAGCACGACGTCCGCGCCTTGCTCGGCGCTGCGGAGCGCGATCGACCGGCCGAGGCCAGGCCCTATCCCGGAGACAATGACCACCTTGTCTTGGAGCAACATCACCAATCTCCCGCTCTTAGTCGGCGGATTACATCACAGTGTCACGTTTGTCGCAGGTATGTGCACGGTGCGCGCGAATTGCCATCAGCCGAGCATCCGCTGCGCCACGGCAGACTGGCGGGCGGCAATCCGTTCCTCGTATTGGGGCTTGGTGATCGTGGACTGGCCGTAGAACGGCAGCCGGTCAGGAAGCTCGCTCACGCCGACGACGTCCGCGGCGGGGCCGTCGGCCGGAGTCAGGTCGCGGGCGAGCCGCTGCCAGCGGAGCTGGATGTAGCCGCGCCGGCGGCCGGTGGTCTCGAGCCAGTTGGCGACGCCAGGATCGCGCTCGCTGACCACGAAGCGGAGCCGGCCGTCCGGGTCGGCGCGGGCCTGGTCGGCGGTCAGGCTGGTCTGGTGGTTGATGTAGTCGAGCGAGATGTACCACATGCTGCCCAGCTGGATGCCCTGGTAGGGCGCGACGTCCTTGGGGGCGGCCGGGACCGTGATGATCATGGCCTGGTCCTCGGCCAGGTCGTAGTGCCCGACCGAGGAAAACTGCGTCGTCAGCCCGCCCGGGGTGGAGCGCGGCTCGGTCAGCGTGTTCACCGGGAGCTTGAGGTAGAACCACTCGGGGAACCGCAGGAACGTCTTCAGCCGCGAGATCAGGATCTTGCCGGCCACGTCGTACCGCTTCGCCAGCCCGGCAGTGCCTGGCGGCTGGGGCGCCTGGCCGGCCCGGTCGGCCCGGCGGATGGTGATCAGGCCGCGCCGCTCGGCCGCCCAGTCCGAGTAGACCTCGCGGACGATGAGCATCGCCGAGCCCTTGCCGAGCGTGAAGTAGTTGCGCGGCGGGTCGGCGCGGCGGGGGCCGAACCGCAGCTCGAAGCTGCCGTCGCCGGCGATCTCGATCTCCCGGTCGTCGAACGCCGTCAGGCTGTCGGGCACCTGCACCGGCGAGTAGTCGCCGCCGAGCACCTGGAAGCTCAGGTCGGACGTGCTCCCGCGATGTCCTGTCACAACGTATTCGGCGTCCTCGCGCAGGTAGGCGTGGAAATACAAGGTGTCCGGGTTGTCCAGGCCGAGCTTGGTGTACGGGCCGGTCGAGGCGACGAAGTACGGGAAGTCTCGCTCGTAGGCCCACGCCATCTGCAGCGACGCGCGGATCGAGCCGGCGAGGTACTCATAGCCCTCGGCCAGGTCCTGCTCGGTCTTGACGTGCGGCGCGGTCTTGATGATCTGCTCGGCCGCGACCAGCGCGTCCGCGAAGGGCTGCGTGAGGGCTTTCTCGGGCTGGGCTGGGTCAGGCACGGGTTAGCTCGCCCAGCGGTTGGCGGTGAGCTTCCAGCTCTGCAGGTCGTTCAGCGACATGGAGTACTCGTAGATCCGCACGTATCCCGTGTGCGAGATCCGCCACTTGCCGTCGTCGCACTTGCGGTATCGGTCCTCGTAGAACGCCGCTCCCCCGATGACGACCTTCCACTCGGTCGCGATCACGGTGTCCTCGAACCGCCACGTGCCGGTCGCCGTGCCGCCGTCGATCTGGATCTCGGGCTGGCCGGCGGCGTGCAGCGTGATGAGCCCGGGGCCGAGGCTGTCGCGCAGGAAGGTGACGATGTCGTCCCGGCTCTTGAGGTCGAGCGGCCTGCCGGCCGACGGCGTGCCGTAGTCGGCGGTCGCGTCCTCGGTGAACACGTCGCCGATCTCGTCCCACAGCTTCAGGTCCACGCAGCGCAGGTAGCGGTACTTCAGCTGGCGGATCTCCTCCAGCTCCACAAGGTCCATCCGATCGGCCTCCTGCACGGAAACTCTGCGGTTACTAGAACATGTTCTACCGCCGCAGGGTAATTCACCGCAAGATCGGCCTGATGGGATGATGGCTGGCATGGGCGGCGACGGGCGGGCGTGGATCGAGTCACAGCCGGATGAGCTGGCCGGGCAGCGGGAGATCATGCTGCGGCTGCTCGACTGGTGCGAGTCAGATGAACGGGCCAGGTGGCTGGCGGTCGGGTGTTCGGTCGGGCGCGGTGCCGGCGACCGGCTGTCTGACCTGGACATGGGTCTCGGCGTGGAGGCCGATGACTTCGAGGCGGCGGTGACGGACGTGCACCAGGCTGTCGATTCGGCCGCGGAGCTGGTCGATAGCTATCGCCACAAGCTGCAAGGGGTCACGATCACCCACGCGCGGATCTTTGCCCAGTACACCGACCGCTGCCAGATCGACCTCGTCGTGATGCCGGTGCCAGAAGGGTTCGGCGGCATCAAGGATTTCGTGCTGCTCTACAACGCCGACGAGCGGCTCCCGGCCGAGTGGGTGCAGCAGCCGGTCACGCCTGCCCAGGTGCGCGAGTGGGCGTTCGGCGGCTGGGCGTGCCTGGCTGACGTGGGCAAGTACCTCCGCAGAGGATCACTGTGGGAGGCGCTGGGACAGTTGCACCAAGCGCGCGCCGAGTTCTGGAAGCTGCTCGCCGCCAGCTACGGCGTGCCGAATCCGCAGTACGGGGTCACGAGCATCCTTGACTTCGCCCCCGACCGGATGCCCGCCGAACTGGCGGGCACTGTCAGCCCGCTCGACACCGGCGGCCTGCTAGCAGCGGCCCGCGACCTGGCCAGCCGCCTCAACAGCGCGGGCGACCTGCTAGACCCCGACCTCAGCGCCACCTTGCCCAACGCCATGGCCGCCTACATCACCGCCGACCTGGCCCTGATAGAAATCCGCCCCTGAGCGCGGCGGGGCGGGCTGGAATAGAACCTGTTCTACCGAAGCGGGGGCCGGCCTGGCAGGATCGGACCCGTGCGATTCTCCTATGCCGAGTCGATGACCGACCCGTCGTTCTACCTGCCGCTCGCTCAGGCCGCCGAGGCGGCCGGGTACGACTCCATGGTCGTGCCCGACAGCATCTGCTATCCCGAGCACGCGACCAGCACGTATCCGTACAGCCCGGACGGCACCCGCGAGTTCCTTGATGGCAAGCCGT
Source organism: uncultured Actinomycetota bacterium (assembly GCA_963720575.1). Lineage (GTDB taxonomy): Bacteria > Actinomycetota > Actinomycetes > Streptosporangiales > Streptosporangiaceae > Chersky-822. The sequence goes on along the minus strand of CAVRGA010000001.1, from coordinate 4,052,780 downwards.
TCATCGAGCCGTTCTCGCTGATACCAGCGCTCGGAGTGGTCACGAAGAGGCTGCGGTTCACGACGTTCGTGCTCAAGCTGCCGATCCGTCATCCGGTGCTGGTCGCCAAGCAGGCAACGTCGGTCTCGGTGCTGACCGGGAACAGGCTGCTACTCGGAGTCGGCACCAGCCCCTGGCGCGAGGACTACGAGATCCTCGGCGTGCCGTGGGCGAGGCGCGGCCGGCGCCTGGACGAGGCCGTGGCGATCATCCGGGGCCTGGCTAGCGGCGAGTACTTCGGGTACTCCGGGGAGTTGTTCACTATCCCGCCGGTCAAGCTCTCGCCGGCGCCGACAGCACCTATCCCGATCTTGTACGGCGGGCACAGCGAGGCAATGCTGCGCCGGGCGGCGCGAGATGGTGACGGCTGGATGCACGGCGGCGGCGATCCTGCCAACCTGCCCGGGCTGCTCGCCCGGCTGGCTGAGTTGCGGCGGGAGGAGGGTACCGCTGACCGGCCGTTCGAGGTGCACGTGATCTCGATGGACGCGTTCAGCGTGGACGGGGTACGGCGGCTTGAAGACCAGGGCGTCAGCGACGTGATCGTCGGCTTCCGGTGGCCTTATGACGTGGCTCAGGACACGCAGCCGCTGACGGACAAGATCGGCGCGCTGGAGACGTTCGCCGAGAAGGTGATCGCGAAGGCGCGGGCATGACCGGCTCGGGCTCGGTGCCGGTCTCGGCCCGTGACCTGGCGCGGCGCTCGCAGGCCGCGGTGCGGGCCAAGGACCGGCAGGCGTGGCTCGACCTGTTCGCGCCTGATGCCGTGGTCGCCGATCCGATCGGGCCGTCGCCGCTCGACCCGGCCGGGCACGGGCACCGGGGCGCGGCCGCGATCGCGGCGTTCTATGACACCGTGATCGCGCCCAATGAGGAGATCAGGTTCGAGATCGAGCGTTCGTACCTCTGCGGCGATGAGGTCGCCGATGTGGGCATCATCCGCACGACTTTGCCGGGCGGCCGGCATGTCGTCGTCGTGCGGGGCGTCTACACCTACCGGTCTGACGGGGCCGGGCGGCTCGCCGCGCTCCGCGCGTTCTGGGAATTCGGCGCGGCCGAGATCATCGAGGTCGCCCAGGCGTGACTGGCCCGGCCGGTCACGGCCGGTCACGGGCCGGGCCGGCCTACTGGGGGCAGAGCGTCTGCATCTCGGCGAGTACCGGCCTGGCTTTGGCCTTGAGCCCGATCAGCGAGGTCGTTAGCTGCTTGACCGCCCCCACCGGGTTGGTGCCGAGCATCGCGGATGCCTTCTTGATCTGGTTGATCGAGGCCATCAGCGAATTCGCCTGCCCGGCGAACGCGCCGCCCGCCTGGCCCTTGAGCGTCTTGAGCTCGCTCTCGATGTTCGTGAGATCCCTGGTCAGCGTGCCGGCCGACGACGGGCCGATCCTGGTGGTCGTCAGGCTCGTCAGCGACGCCCTCAGCTTGTTGATGTCCTTGCAGTTGACCTTGACGCTCTCCGCCGGAGATGCTGACCGGCTCGACGGCAGTGATGAACTGCTGCTCGGGTTCGCGGGCGGCTTCGGGCTGCTGCTCGTGCTCGAAGTGCCGCACCCGGCGACCAGCAGCGCTCCGGTGACGCCAAGCACGACGACGGCCCACGTCCCCGGCCGGGCCGACCTCAGCCTGGTTTCGTTGCTCATGAGACCCATGCATACCCGCGTGGCACGCGGCCGGCCTCACCCAGAAGGGGCGATGTGCGGCCAGGCTGAGAGGCAGGGGACCGGGGGCGGCGGTCGCGCGGGCGGTCTCCTGCGACGTAGCCTGAGGAAGCAGGGCAAGTGCGGGCATATCTGCGGAAGGGCGGCCAGGAAGCCATGGTCGAGACGAATCCGGGTGCCGAGCGCGACGTCGCGAGAGTGGTGACGAGGCAGATGCTCGGCCCGGACGCGCAGGTGGATGACAAGGCCTTCGTGATCGCGCCGGACGATCTGCCTCGCACCGATCCCTTCATCGCGCTGAGCGAGGACTGGTTTTCCGAGCCCGGCTTCGAGTGGCACCCGCATCGCGGGCTCGAAACCGTCACCACGGTGCTCGACGGCGTGCTTGAGCACGGCGACAACATCGGGAACGCGGGGGCACTGCATCAGGGCGACGTCCAGTGGATGACGGCGGGGCGCGGCATCATTCACCGGGAACTGGCGTTCAGCAACGAGCGAGTGCACACCTTGCAGCTCTGGCTGAACCTCCCGGCGCGTTCGAAGCTTGTCGCGACCGGCTACCAGGATCTGACCGCCACCGCGAGGCCGCGCGTGACGAGCCCGGGCGTGGTCATCGACGTGATCTCAGGGCCCGTCGGAGGCGTGACCGGGCCGGCGATCAACCAGTGGCCGGTGCAGGCCGTGATCGTGAGCCTCGACCCGGGCGCGACGGTGAGCTATGAGCTGCCGGCCACCCACCGGGCGTTCGCCTACGTGCTAGCCGGGGAGGTCACGGTCGCCGGACGGCGCGTCCGAGCCGGCCAGACGGCCTGGTCCCACCCGGCGGCCGGGCGGGCGGACCTGAGCAGTTCGCTCCGCCTCGCCGCTCCGGCCGGACACCAGCGCGAAGACCGGCCCGAAGACCAGCCTTCGAAGGTCATGATCTACAGTGGCGAGCCCATCGGCGAGCGGGTGACGCTCGGCGGGCCGTTCGTGATGAACACCAAGGCCGAGATCCAGCAGGCATTCACTGACTTCCACGCGGGTAGGTTCGGCCCGGTACCGAGGCAAGCCAGGCTCAAGTACGACCGTTAGCGAGCGTTAGCCTGATCGGACGGCAATCGTCCGAGCTTCATTAACGATGATGAGGGAGCGACGCATGGTGCCCGAAGCCAGCCAGTTCTCGGCCCTGTCCCACCTGGAGTGCTCGCGCTGCGGCCAGCGCGGGCTCGGCGCGGATGAACGCGAGAGGCGGCGCTACGACACCGACCAGGTGCAGGGGACGTGCAAGGAATGCGGCTCGCCGCTGCTCGCCCGCTACGACACCGAGCAAGTCGCCGCGACCCTGACCCGCGAGGAGATCGCGAGCCGTCAGCCTGACCTGTGGCGCTACCACGAGCTGCTCCCCGTCCGTGACCCCGCCAGCATCGTCAGCCTCGGCGAGGGGATGACGCCGCTGCTCGCCCTGCCAAGACTCGGCAAGGAACTAGGCGTGCCGAAGCTGCTGCTCAAGGACGAGGGCCTGATCCCGACCGGCACCTTCAAGGCACGAGGGGCGGCGGTCGGCGTATCAAGAGCCGCCGAGCTCGGCGTCACAGGAGTGGCCATGCCCACCAACGGCAACGCAGGTGCCGCCTGGGCCGTCTACGCCGCCCGCGCCGGATTGCCGAGCCTCATCGCCATGCCCGTCGGGGCACCGGAAATCACCAGGGCCGAGTGCGCGGCGGCCGGCGCCGAGCTTTACCTGGTCGACGGCCTGATCAACGACGCCGGCAAGCTGATCAGCCAGGCCGTCCCGCAACGGCCCGGCTACCAGGACACGTCCACGCTCAAGGAGCCCTACCGGCTCGAAGGCAAGAAGACCATGGGCCTGGAGATCGCCGAGCAGCTCGGCTGGCGGATGCCGGACGTCATCGTCTACCCGACCGGCGGCGGCGTCGGGATCATCGGCATCTACAAGGCCCTGCTCGAGCTCCGCGAACTCGGCTGGGCAGAGGGCGACCTGCCGAGGCTGGTCGCGGTCCAGTCCACGGGCTGCGCGCCGATCGTCAAGGCGTTCGAGGCGGGCGCGCTGGACAGCGAGTTGTGGCCGGACGCGCGGACGATCGCCTTCGGCATCACAGTGCCCAAGGCCCTCGGCGACTTCCTGGTGCTCGACGCGCTCTACTCCACCGGCGGCACCGCCGTCGCGGTCGATGACGACGCGCTGCTCGCCGATCAGCGCGAGGTCGCCAGCCGCGAAGGCTGTTTCATCTGCCCGGAGGGCGCCGCCTGCGTCACGGCGATCCGCCAGCTCAGGGAGTCGGGCTGGCTCGCCGAGGGCGACGAAGTCGTCGTGCTCAACACCGGTACCGGGCTGAAATATCAGGGTACTGTTCCGGTGCGGGCTTACCTTGACCTACCGGTACTAGCGACTACGGACGCGATCCCGGCCGACGGCCTGGCCTTCGGATCGCGATAGGAGCGATGAGACCAGCCGATCGCCGCGATCCTTATGACCTCGACCGGTTCGTCGAGGCCCAGGACACGGCCGGTACCTATGAGCGGGCCCTTGCTGAGCTGCGCGCCGGGCGGAAGACCGGCCACTGGATGTGGTTCGTCTTCCCGCAGCTCGCTGGCCTTGGCCAGAGCCAGCTGTCCCGCACGTACTCGATCACGTCGCTGGCCGAGGCTGCCGCCTACCTGCGGCACCCTGTCCTCGGCCGCAGGCTCGCCCAGTGCGCGGAGGCCCTGACCCAGCTCAGCGACCTCAGCGCCGAACGCGTCCTCGGCCCCGTCGATGCCGTCAAGCTCCGGTCGTCGATGACCCTCTTCGGCCACTGTGATCAGGCCGCGCCAATTTTCAGCCAGGTTCTTGACTTGTATTTCGAAGGTCAGCCCGATCCGCTGACCGAGCGTGCCCTGACGGCCAGCGCGGACGGCGCGGAAAAGACTGGCGGGAACTTACGGCCTGGCTGCGGGCGGTGAGCGCCTCCAGCACAGGCGGCGTGCCCTGGTGGGGGCTGGCCTCATCGGCAGCCGCACCGGTCCTGCTGGTCGCAGGCTGGGCAATCGCGGCCGAGCTGCAGCCGGCCGGCCCGCACGCCTACGACTGGGTCAGGCAGACGGTGAGCGTGCTCGCGGCATCCGATGCCGCCGACCGGTGGGTGATGACTCTCACGTTCGCGCTGGTCGGCGCCTGCGACGTGGTCACCGGACTGGCCCTGCGGCCGGCGGTCAGGGCGGGCCGGGTCGCGCTGGTCACCGGCGCCATCGGCGGCATGCTGGTCGCGGCCAATCCCGAGCCCGCGGGGGGCGGCAGTTCGGCGCCGCATGCGTTCTTCGCGGCGATCGGGCTCGTCGCCCTGACGATCTGGCCGGTGGCAGCGGCGCACTGGCAGGCCGCCCGAGCCCGCGCGCCGACCCCCTGGGCGCTGCGTCCTGCCGTCGCGATCGGCGCGACCTGGGTCACCGCCGCGCTGTTCACCTGGTTCGGGGTCGAACTCCTCGCCGGCCTGAGTCAGCTCGGCCTGGCCGAACGCGCGCTCGGGGAATTCCAGGCGCTGTGGCCGCTGCTCGTCGTGCTGTCATGCCTGCGGTGGCGACCCGGCCCGCCGCCGGGTGCGGGCGGCGCTGACGAGGACGCCGAGCGGCGCTACGCTCGATCGCGTGCCAGCAGAACAGGTACCGCAGCCGATCCTTAGCCAGCTCAACCTGCCCGTCAGCGACATGGGCGCCTCGCTGGCCTTTTACCGCCGGCTCGGGCTCGAAGCCGAGGTGACCCCCGACGGCAGGCATGCCGCGCTGCACCTGGCGAACGGCTTCCTGCTCGAACTCGACACCAAAGACTTCGTCGCCATGTGGGACTCCGGCTACGACGGCCGCACCGGCGGCGGCGCGGTGATCGGTTTCTCCGTCCCGGCCAGGCGGGCCGTCGATGAGCTGTCCGCGAGCATGACCGGAGCCGGCTACCGGGGCAGGCAGCCGCCTTACGACGCCGCGTGGGGTGCGCGGTACGCCATCATCAGCGATCCCGACGGCAACGGCATCGGGCTGATGAGCCCGGTCGACCCCGACCTGACGTCCTGGCCCGCGCTGTGACCGGCACAGGAGCCGCCGCCCGCCCGCACGCCGCGCCCTGAGGTTAGCTGTCCTGGGCGGCTGGCCTGAAAGACTCAAGAACTTCAGCGAGAACGTCATCCCACGGGGCGGGCTCAAATCCGAATGCGTTCCTCGCGGCGGATGAGTCCATCACGAAGTCCTCGCTGAACTGATACTCGGTTTCGCGAAGTTCTCGCATCAGCGGCGACACGACCCCGATCCCGTAGAGCGCGGCCTTCGGCAGCGTGCGTACCGGTACGGCCTTGACCCCGGCGGCGCGGGCCAGGTCGCCGACGGCCTGGCGCTGGGTGCGGGGGGCGCCTGACGGCGCGTGCCAGGCCTTGCCCCAGGCGCTCTCGCTGGTGGCGGCGATGACCGCCATCGCGGCGACGTCCCTGGTGTAGGACCAGGTGTGCGGCCGGTCGGCCCGGCCGAGCATGGTGACCGCCTGGCCGCGCAGCAGCCTAGGGACGACCCGGTCGCCGAGCGCCGCGTTGGCGCCCTGGCCGACGTAGTCCGACGCCCTGACCTCGGTTGCCCTGATCCTCCCGGCCTCGTGCGCGGCGAGCGCGTCGCGCCACATCCTGGCCCGGACCATGCCTTTCCTGCCCGTCGCCGCCAGCGGCGTCTGCTCGGTCATCGGGTGCTCGGCGTCGTAGCCGCCCCTGGCGCGCCCGGTCGAGGCGGACGCCGGGCCGTAGGCGTAGAGGTTGGAGATGGTCACCAGCACGGCGCCGCTGGTCTCCGCCGCGTGGAGCAGCGACTCGGCGATGGGCGGCCACATGGCGGCCCAGCGGTGGTACGGCGGGTTCGCGCAGTTGTAGATCGCCGCCGCGCCGGCGGCATGGGTCGCCATGGCCTGCGCGTCGGCCGCGTCGGATGCGACGCGGTCGGCTTCGATGTCGTCGGGACCGGAGCCTGACCTGGTCACGATCCTGACCCGCCGGCCCTGCCCGGCGAGCAACCGGGCGACCCCCGAGCCGATCGGCCCGGCGCCGACTACCACGTGGAGTTCGCTCTGATCTGTCATGTCAGTCCCTTTCCGCTGTTACCGGCACCTTCCGCCGTCACCGGCGCTCGCCGCTCTGATTAGAGAGCGCTGCTCTCAATGCGAGCATGGCGCACGCGGGCCGCACAGGTCAAGAGCACTGCTCTGATTTGTTGCCGTCGCTCTTGATTCGTGGCACTATTCCTGTATGCCGATGACTGAACGAGCGACCTCCGTACCCAGGACCGCCCGCGAACGCGCCCGCGCGGAGATCACCAGGGAGATCCTCGACGCGGGTCGCCGCTACCTCGCGACCGAAGGCGCGGCCGGGCTCAGCCTGCGCGCCATCGCGCGCGACCTCGGCATGGCATCATCAGCCGTCTACCGCTACGTGGCCAGCCGGGACGAACTCCTCACCAAGCTCATCATCGACGCCTACGACGCCCTCGGCGAGGCGGCCGAGGCCAGCGAAGCGAGGATCGACCGGGCGGACCTGGCCGGCCGGTGGGCTGCCATCTGCACCGCGGTCAGGGAATGGGCGATCGCCAACCCCAACGAGTACGCACTGATCTACGGCTCCCCCGTGCCCGGCTACGTCGCCCCGGAAGACACGATCGGGCCCGCCAGCCGCGCGTCGCTGCTGCTAGTCCAGATCCTGATCGACGCCACCACCCGGGGCCTGACCCGCCCGGCCGCTCCCGGGGCGCCTTCGGGCGCCGCCCATCCCGGGGCTGATCCCGGCGCTGATCCCGGGGCCGCTCCGACGGCGTTGCACGGGGCGCTCGCGCCGATCCGGGCGGTGCTGCCGGCCGAGGTCCCTGACACGATGGTCCAGGACGGCCTGATGGTCTGGTCGGCGTTGTTCGGGGTGGTCTCGTTCGAGCTGTTCGGCCAGTACCACAACGTCGTCGGCGAGGGCGCGGGCGACCGGGAAGCGTTCTTCGCCGAGTGCGTGCAGCGCTGGCCCGCCAGGCCGGCCTGAGCCAGGTCGACCCGACCTGACCGGCAACGTTGCTCCTCCGTTGCTGTTCACGTTGCACGGCGTATCCAGCGGGCCAGCCGCCCAGGGGAGCGCGACTCGCCACCGGACCTAACTTCCGTGATCATGTTGCCCGCCGTGATCACGGAACATCACCGCTGTCCTGACCTGGGTGATCTTCCGTGATCACGCCCACGAACATGATCACGGAAACCGGTACCGGTCCCGGAGGCAGCCGCGCGGCTCGTGATCAGGATCGGGGAGCCTTTCCGGCATCGCGGCGGAGAGTTCCCGCTCCGCGGAGTTTTTCAGGTAATACACGGACACCCCAACACCTCGGACGCCCGCGAGCCGGGTCTGCGCGGGCGGGGTCAGGCCACCGGGGATAAATTCGAGACGGAGGCGAGTAGCTCGGCGCGGGCCCGGTCTACGGCGGCGAGGATGGCGCCGCGCAGGACCGGGCCGTCTTTCAGGCCAGTCGGCACGACCCGGGGACTGGCCGGGCAGAGCCGGCCGACCTCGAAGGCGACCCGGTCAGCGAGGGCCGAGCCGCCGGCCAGGCCGACCTCGCCGCCGAGCACGACCAGGCCCGGATCGAGCACAACCGAGATCGCGGCGACTCCGGTGGCCACCCGGCCGGCCAACTCGGCCAGGAACTCCTCCCCCCGCCGGTCGCCCAACGAAGCCGCCTGAACGGCCGCGCTCACGACACCCGCCGCGCTCGCGGCATCGAAGCCGAAGTCAGCGGCCAGCGGAAGCAGCGCCTGCGCGCCGACCAGCGACTGGAACGCACCCGTCGCCGGATGATCAAGATCGGTCGGCTGCCGGGCGCCGGGCACCGGCAGGTAGCCGATCTCGCCGGCCGCTCCCCCGACACCACGGTGCAGCCGGCCGCCGAGCACGGTCGCGAGGCCGAGGCCGACCCCGATCCAGACCAGCACGAAGTCCTCGACGCGGGCGGCGGCGCCGAAGGCCTGCTCGGCCATCGCGGCGAGGTTCACGTCGTTCTCGATCGTCACCGGGCGGCCGAGGTCGGCGCTCAGCGCCTCGTGCACGCCTTCGTGCCAGGCGGGCAGGTTGACCGCGAGCCGCAGGTCGCCCGTGCGCGGGTCGAGCACGCCAGGCGTCCCGATCACGAACGCGCGCAGCGCGTCGGGCGAGATCCCGGCCACCGCGCACGCCCTCGCCACGGCACCGCGCACCAGCTGGACCGGGTCGCCCGAGCCGTTGGGATCGACGCTGACCTTGCTGACGATCTCGCCGGTGACGTCGGCGACTCCGGCACCGACCTCGTCGCGCTCGACATGCAGGCCAGCGACGTAGGCGGTCGAGGGCACGACGGCGTACAGCGCCGCGTTCGGGCCGCGGCCGCCTGCCTGCTCCCCGGCGACTTCGACCAGGCCGCGATCTTCGAGCCTGGACAGCAACTGCGAGGCCGTCACCTTCGACAAGCCTGTGCGCTCGCCAAGCTGAGCCCTGGTCAGCGGGCCGTCGGTCAGCAGCAACTCGAGCGCGGACCGGTCATTCAACTCTCGCAGCAAGCTTGGTGTGCCTGGCCGTCGCTCCATGCCGCCCCTCCATGCTGTCCCCGCGACCGTCGTCCCCGCAAACCGTCGCGGCGATGGCCCCCATCATCGCCGTACTGTGTCGGCTCGCTGGCTGCCGGCCACCCGGAAGGCACCGCCTTCCTGCCTCAATATCTCAATCTCGCAACAGACTCTATCTTATAGGAAAGTTTCCTGTTAGTTTCAGCGTCAGACCTCATAGCGGCCATCAAGAAGGCCGCAAAGGCCACCCTAGCGACACCGCCGGGAAGGGAGATCGAGCTGTGAATATCACCAGATCGGCAGCCGCGATCGGGGCTGCCATCGCGCTCGCAGCAGCCGCGGCAGGATGCGGCGGAAGTAACAGCACACCATCATCATCGTCAGGCGCGGCGCCAGCCAAACTTGTTATCTGGCGGATGGGATCATCCATCCCTTCCCAGGTCACCTGGATGAACGGCGTAGTCAACCAGTTCCACGCCAAATTCCCCCAGTTCAAGCACACCAAGGTGGTCGTTGACTGGATCCCATGGGGCAACCGGGTTACCGACTGGACCAACGCCCTGACCAGCGGCAAGGGCGGCCCCGACATCACCGAGCTCGGCAACACCGACACGCCGGGCATCGCCACGCAGGGCGCGCTCGCCAATATCACCACCGATGTCAAGTCCTGGTCGTCAGGCTCATCGATCATTCAGGGCAACCTCGCCAACGACACGGTCAGCGGCTCGAACTTCGCCGTCCCGTGGTTCGGCGGCGTGCGGGGCATCTGGTACCGCAAGGACGAGTTCTCCAAGGCCGGCATCACCGCGGCGCCGACCACCTGGGCTCAGCTCCTGTCAGACGCCAAGCTCCTGCAGAAGAAGTTCCCCGGCACCTCCGGCCTCGGAGCGCCGAGCAACTACACCAACGCGATCGTCAGCTTCATCTGGGGCGCGGGCGGCCAGGTCGCGGTGCAGCAGGGCGGCAAGTGGGTCGCTCAGCTCAACACCCCCGCCTCCGAGGCCGGCATCAAGTTCTACGCTGACCTCTTCCTGACCCAGCACGTCTCACCATCGAAGTACATCGGCCAGACCGAGCTCGGCGCGCCAGGCGCCACGTCAGGCGGCTCCAACCAGGACTTCGCCCAGGGCAAGCTCGACATGTACATCGACGGCCCGTGGGCCGCATCGGAGCTCACCGCGGTCAGCAAGAAGTTCGAGGCTGAGTGGGCAGCTTTCCCGATCCCCAGCCAGAATGGCCCCAACCCCGCACCTGCCTTCGCCGGCGGCTCTGACCTGGGCGTCTGGGCCAAGAGCCCGAACAAGGCCGCGGCCTGGGACCTGGTCACCATGATGGACAGCCCGTCCAACGCCACCACGTTCGCCAACAGCCAGGGCTTCTTCCCCGAATTCACCACTGCGCTGTCCAACCCCGGTTACGCGAACAGCCCGACCCTGTCTGGCTTCGCCAAGGCCGCCGGCTTCACCCAGATCTCCCCGCTCAACTCCAAGAACTGGGCGACCGCCGACGCTACCGACGCGATCATCCCGACGATGATGAAGGCGCTGATGCAGGGCGCCAACTTCACCGCCACCGTCAACAAGGCCAACACCGAACTGCAGAATGTCCTGAACACGGGCAGCGAGTCCTAGGACTCGCCAGGTCCCGGCCGGCGACCATCGTGTTAAGCGTGGCCGCCGGCCGGGAACTGCGGGTTCGGGGGAGTCCCCCGGCCCGACCCTGACCTAGCGCAGGCAGATCTGGCGCAGGCATCCCGTTCAAAGCCTGAAGGGTTGGTCTCTTCATGAAGGCGGCGGCGACTATGGCTAACACGGTTGAACAGCGTGCGAGAACGATCCCCGCGGCGTCACCGGCCAGGCGGGCGGGCACCGCACCGGGCATCAGGCGGGGCGACGGCCTGCGCGGCTTCGTGCGGCGGCACCGGCTCGCGCCGTACCTGCTGCTCGCCCCGGCGCTGGCCGGCATGGCGCTTGTGCTCCTCTGGCCGCTTGCCCAGGTGGTCGGCTACTCGTTCCAGAACTACGGGCTCCCCCAGGTCACCGGCGCCGAGCCGACTCAGTGGGTGGGGCTGGCCAACTTCATCGAGACGTTCAAGGACTCCGAGTTCTGGCTGTCACTGCGGATCACGGTGCTGTTCGCGGCCATCGCGGTCCCGCTGACGCTCGTCGTCGGCACGCTGGTCGGCCTGCTGCTCAACCGGCTCGGCAAGAAGATGGCCGTGTTCGTCAGCACGTCGGCGCTGCTGGCCTGGTCGGTGCCGCCGGTCGCGGCGAGCGTGCTGTTCTACTGGCTCTTCAACCCAGACGGCGGCCTGGTCGACTGGACCCTCGCGCGGATGCCGCACTGGCTGGTCGGCAGCACGGACTGGGCCGGGTTCAACTGGACGACCTCCGACGCGCTGCACGCCTACACCGTGCTGCTGCTGCTCGTGGTCTGGCAGGCATTCCCGTTCATCGCGGTCACCGTGCTGGCCGGGCTGAAAACGGTCCCGTCTGAGTTGTACGAGGCCGCGCGAGTAGATGGCGCGAACCCGGTACAGGTCTTCAGGAAGATCACCTATCCGCTGCTGAAGCCCATTTTCCTGGTGCTGCTGCTTTTCTCGGTGATCTGGGATTTCAATATCTTCACTCAGACGTACCTGCTGACCGGATTCCCCGGTAACCGCGACGAATTCAACCTCTCGCTCTACATCTACGACAAAGCATTCCAGTTCCCCCCGAGCTACAGCCTGGGCGGTGCGCTGGCACTGATCTTCACGCTGATTTTGCTGATCGTGACGGTGGGCTATGTGCGAGCCTCGGTACGGCAGGGGGCCCTAACATGACAAGCACTGACATGACAAGCACTGACATGACGGCGCTGGAACTCCGGAGGCGCAGGGCAAGCTCAGGCAGCGCCGGGAAAAGACTAAGATCTTTCAGCCTGAATGGAATCGGGGTGCTGGTCGCCCTGGTCACGCTTTTCCCCGTTCTGTGGATGATCAGCACGGCGTTCAAGCCGTCGCAGGAAATTTACAGCCAGACGCCGCACCTGCTGCCGTCGCATCCGACGTTCGGGAATTTCTCGAACGTGATCGGGGGGCAGGCATCGGGGATCGGCTCGGTGTTCCTTTTCTTCCGCAACAGCATCAGCGTCGCGCTCGCGACCGTGCTGCTCGCCTCGCTGCTGTCGCTGCTCGCGGCCGTGGGGGTGGCGAGATTCAGGTTCAGGTTCCGTGCGTCGTTCCTGATCATGCTGCTGATCGTGCAGATGATCCCCGGGCAGGCGCTGATCATCGCGCTGTTCCTCGATTTCTCTAGCCTGGGCTTCACGCAGAACCTGCTCGGGCTCATCGTCGTTTACTCAGCGCAGGCGCTGCCGATCTCGATCTGGATGCTGCGCAACTTCGTCGCGACCGTGCCTCGCGAGCTTGAGGAGGCGGCGGCCATCGACGGCGCGACGGCACCCCGGGTGTTCTGGCGGATCTTGTTCCCGCTGGTCGCCCCGGGCTTGGTGGCGACGAGCATCTTCGCGTTCATTACCGCGTACAACGAGTTCATCGTGGCGCTGACGTTCCTTGGTCAGGCGCATTCGAGTTATACCTTGCCGATTTACGTGACGTATTTCTTCGGGCGCGGAGGCGCCCAATGGGGGCCGATCATGGCAGCGTCCACTTTGTACACGATCCCGGTGATGATCTTTTTCCTCATCGTGCGACGCCGGCTCGTTGGCGGGCTCGTAGCCGGGGCGGTGAAGGGGTGACCACGCATTCTGTCGCCGACGCGTCCCTGGCCAGGCTGGCCGACGGCCTGCTGATCCCCCCGTTCCCTGGTTACTCGGCGCCGCCCTGGGTGCTCTCGGCGCTCGCTGACGGGCTCGCGGGCGTGACGGTCTTCGGCCCGAACATCGTCGGGCAGGCGCAGCTTGGCACGCTGATCGCCTCGCTGCGGTCCGCGGCTGACGAGCCGCTCGTCGCGATCGACGAGGAGGGCGGCGACGTCACCAGGATCGCGCACCTGAGCGGCTCGCCCTACCCGGGCAACGCTGCGCTCGGCGCCGTCGACGATCCTTCGCTGACCGAGTCGGTCTACCGCGCGCTCGGCCGCGACCTGGCGGCGCTGGGAGTCAACCTCGACCTGGCGCCGTCCGTCGATGTCAACACCGCCGCCGACAACCCGGTGATCGGCACCCGGTCCTTCGGCGCGGACACCGCCCTGGTGGCCAGGCACGCGGCCGCCGCCGTGACCGGCCTGCAGGCCGCCGGGGTCGCCGCGTGCGCCAAGCACTTTCCCGGCCACGGCAGCACCAGCAACGACAGCCACCACGTGATCGCCGCCGTCGACGGCTCGCTTGACGTGGTCAAGCGCCGTGACCTGCCTCCCTTCGTGGCGGCGATCGGCGCCGGCGTCCGGGCCGTGATGCCAGGCCACCTGCGGGTGCCAGGGCTGACCGGCGACCTGCCCGCATCGCTGTCGGCGGCGGCCCTGACGGGGCTGCTGCGCGGGGACCTCGGGTTCACCGGCGTGATCATCTCCGATGCGCTGGAGATGCGGGCGGTCAGCGGGCCGTTCGGGATCGCGCACGCGGCCGTGCTCGCGGTGGCCGCCGGCACCGACCTGCTGTGCTTCGGCCGGGACACCGATGAGCCGACCTACCTGGCAGTGCGGGACGCGCTGGTCGAGGCGGTACGGTCGGGCCAGCTCCCGGTCGCCAGGCTGGAAGAGTCGGCCGCGCGGGTAGCTGAGCTCCGTGGCTGGGCTGCCGCCCGGCGGTCCAGTCACGGACACCAGAACGGCAGCGGCGGGGCGGGTGCCGCGGGCTCTGCGGCCGCTGCGGGCGCTGCGGGCTCTGCGGGCGCTGCCGATGTGGGACTCGTCGCGGCGCGGCGGGCGATTCAGCTCACGGGCACTCCGGGGCCGATGGCCAGGCCGTTGCTCGTCGAACTCGTCCCGCCGTCCAACATCGCCGTCGGGACAGTGCCATGGGGCCTGGGCACCTGGGTTCCGGCCGACAGCGTGTACCGGATCGCCACGACGGCCAATGCCAACGGCGCGGTCCCGGCTGGCGGTACTGTCCGGGACGTGCTCGCCGCAGCGGACGGGCGCCCGCTCCTCGTCGTCGTCCGCGACGCGCACCGCTACCCGATGGCTCAGGAGATCGTCTGCGGACTACTCGCAGCCAGGCCAGATGCCGTTATTGTCGAAATGGGCCTGCCTGTGTGGCATCCTCCTGCACAGGTGTACCTTGCTACATTCGGCGCAACGAGTGCCAGCAGCCTGGCGATCGCTCAGCTGCTGGGCCTGACGAACGAGGAGAGCTCCCGTGGGCCAGATCGTCCTTGACCAAGTCACGAAGGCGTACCCAGGCGATGTTCGCGGCATCGACGAACTGAGCCTGGACATTGCCGATGGCGAGTTCATGGTCCTGGTCGGCCCGTCTGGCTGCGGGAAGTCGACCGCCCTGCGGTCGATCGCCGGACTCGAGGAGATCACCTCAGGCACCATCTCGATCGGCTCGCGGGTCGTCAACGACCTGCCGCCCAAGGACCGCGACATCGCGATGGTGTTCCAGAACTACGCGCTGTATCCGCACATGACGGTCGAGCAGAACCTGGCATTCGGACTGCAGCAGCGCAAGACGCCCAAGGACGAGATCAAGCGCCGGGTCGATGAGGTGGCCGGCCTGCTCGGCCTGTCCGATTACCTCAAGCGCAAGCCGGCGGCGCTGTCCGGCGGTCAGCGGCAGCGCGTGGCCATGGGACGCGCGATCGTGCGGGAACCGCAGGCGTTCCTGATGGACGAGCCGCTGTCGAACCTCGACGCCAAGCTCCGCGTGTCCATGCGCGCGTCGCTGTCACAGCTCCATGACCGGCTGGGGGTGACGACCGTCTACGTGACCCACGACCAGGTCGAGGCGATGACGCTGGGCCAGCGCGTCTGTGTCATGCTCGACGGCAAGCTTCAGCAGGTCGACAGCCCGCAGACGCTGTTCAACTCGCCGGTGAATCTCTTTGTCGCCGGGTTCATGGGCTCACCCGCGATGAACTTCGTGAACGCCGAGCTAGTCCGCGACGACGGCCCGGCCGTCGTGTTCGCAAACTGCCGGCTCCCGGTGCCGCAGGACCTCTTCACCGCGCGCCCGGGCCTTGACGGTTACTTCGGCCGCGAGGTAATCCTGGGCATCAGGCCGTCGGACTTCGAGGACGCCAGCCTGGCTGACGCGAGCTGGCCGCGCCTGTCGGCCCGCGCGGACGTGACCGAGGCGCTCGGCACCGAGATGCACGTGCTGTTCAGGATCGAGGCACCGCCGGTCAAGCACGCCGCGCTCGGCCAGGCCGCCGCCGCGGGCGGCGACGCCGAAGACGCCGCGCTGCCACTCGACGGCGGCAAGTCCCTGTGGACCGCCCGGGTCGCCGCCCGCAGCTCCATCACCGCGGGCCAGCCGGTCGAGCTCGCCGTGCAGACGTCGAACCTGCAGTTCTTCGACGCGGGCACGGGCCTGTCGATCGGGCACCCCCAGGCCAGCCCGTCCCTGGCCGCCGACAGCCTGCCCGAAGCGAGTTAGCCCGCGCACCGGCCAGCGGCGTGGCCCGGCCCGATGCAGTCCGGACGGCTCATTGTGCCAGTGTGGGTAGGTACTAGCTACGGTTCGTCCTGCTTGACCGCAACAGGAGCTGACGGGGGTGGGCTCGTGGCGTGGTTTCTCATAGTGGCCGCCGGCATCTTCGAGACGGGATTCGCGATCCTGCTCAAGCAGAGTCAAGGTTTCACGCAACTGTGGCCGACGGTCGGATTCGCGGCGTGCGCGCTCATCAGTTTCAGCTTGCTCACGCTAGCGCTGAACAAGCTGGAGGTCGGCCCGGCGTACGCGGCCTGGACTGGCATCGGCGCGGCAGGGACGGCGGCCGTGGGCATCATCGCGCTCGGCGAGTCAGCCTCCATGCTCAAGATCGTGTCCATCGGGCTGGTGCTCGTGGGGGTGATCGGGCTCAATCTGGCCGGCGTCACCCGGTAGGCCAGGTCATCCCGTGAGCGACCACGCCCGCACGAATCCACCCCGGCAGCGGTCAGCTCAGCTCTGACCTGCATCTTCTCCAATGCCAGACTGCTGGCATGCTGGATGGATGACGGACCTCATTCGGATGCTCCGGCGGATCGCCGTCACCGTTGTAGGCACCGCCGTGCTCGCTGTCGGCGTCGTGCTCCTCATTGTGCCCGGACCCGGCATCCTGGCGATCTTGCTCGCCCTGACCATCTTCGCCTACGAGTATGAATGGGCCAGGCAGCGCCTCAACGATGCCCGCGAACTCGCTCGCACCGCGGCGGAAAAGACCGCCACCAACCGGATCGCCCTAGCCGCCGCGATCTTGTTCGGCGCCGGGGCAATAGGAATAGGTGGAATACTTATATTCACTGACATATTGCCCTTTTCCAGCATCTGGACCGGACTGAGCATCGCTCTGGCCGGCACGCTCGTGCTGGGGACCACCGCGTACAGCGTCAGAGAAGCGAGGCTCGCCCGCAAGGCGGCAGCCACCAGAACCCCTCAGTCCGCCAGGACGCCGCTGTCCCATGATCATCAAGGGAGCGAGCCGCAAGTAGCACATGCTGAAAAAGTACCATTAAATACCCACTTAGGCTGCGGGTTCGAGGCTCCGTCGGCATGCTCGCTGGAGGCCCCGACAACATCAATGACCTTGTTGGCTTATTAGAGGTTCAGGCGGCCCGGGTTCAGGCGGCCCGGGTTCAGGCGGCCCGGGTTCAGGCGGCCCGGCGGGTTAGCGGTGCCGGAGGTGGCCAGGCCGGGCTGTTCGAACCGCCCAGTGCTATTGACTGAAAAAGCTCCCCGAAGCGAAAACTCTCCCCCACGATGCCGGAAAAGCTCCCCGATCCTGATCACGAGCCGAGCGGCAGCCTCGGGGACCGGTACTGGCTTCCGTGATCATGATCGAGACCATGATCACGGAAGATCGCCCAGGTCAGGACAGGTGCGATGTTCCGTGATCATGCCCGGGACCTTGATCACGGAGCATCGCACCTGCCGCCCCCGCACCGACAGCTCCCCTGGACTGAGAACTCTCCGCCACGATGCCGGAAAAGGCTCCCCGATCCTGATCACGAATCACCCTACGGCCTCCAGGGAGGCCGCCGCGTGATTCGTGATCGAGTCGGGGGAAGCCTTTCGGACATCTTGCGGAATAATCAGGCGGGAGCACGCTCCGGCCCGGCGGCCGCAGCCCGGCGGCTCGGCGGGCCGGCGCCCGGCCCGCGACGGCATCGGGGCGGCCCGGGTTGCTGGTCACGTCCGTCTCTGACAGCATCGTGGCCCTCCCTGTTGCTGTTGATCACTGGTTTTGACAGCAACGCGGCCCTCCCTGATGTTGTCCTGACAGCAACGGGGAGGGCCACCTTGCTGTCAGAACGGACCGCTGACAGCAACAGGGAGGGCCACGATGCTCACCCTGCCCCGGGCGGCGCTCACCCTGCCCCGGGCGGCGCCCTCCCGGGGCACAGCGCACGTCCGCTCCCACCCGGCGCCTGACTCTCCAAGATCCCGAGTCACCCGACAACCTCCAGGACAGCGGCGATGGTCCGTGATCATGCCCGCGACCATGATCACGGAGATTAGCTTGAAGCCAAGCTGGGTCAGGGGGCGGCGGCTTCGCTGGCCGGGGCTGGATGGCTTGCCAGGTGCCGGCTGAGGCAGCGAGCCACCTCGGCGGCCAGGATTGCCTGGCCACGGGCGTTGAGGTGCAGGCCGTCCGAACTGTAGATCGGCTCGGAACCAGCCGGATGGCCTGGCAGGTCCACGTAGAGCGCGTCATGATCCCTGGCGACGCCGGCGATCACGCCGGACAGCGAGGCGATCCGCTCGCTCATGACCTGGCGGTAACGCTCGGGGACGTGGGGCGAGCGAGTGATGTCGAACAGTCCCGTCATGATCACCGTGGCCCCGGCGCCGGTGAGCGCGGCGACCACCGACGCGATCTCGGCGCCGGTCTCGCCGGCGGCGAAATGACGCCGCAGGATGTCGTTGCCGCCCGACAGCACCGCCACCAGGTCGGGGGCGAACTCCAGCGCCTGCGCCAGCTGTCCCTGCCTGACCTCGCAGGCCAGGACGTCAGGCGTGCCGAGGTTGAGCACGGCGAGCTCCGGCCGCCCGGCCCGCAGCCACCCCGCCACCCGGCTGAACCAGGACCGCGTCACGTACCCGTCCAGCGCCTCGGTCACCCCGGCGGCGCCGCTGTCGCCCACGGCGGCGAACCGTGCCCACGGGGCACCGCGCAGGAGCACCGCCGCTGCCCCGGCATCGAGCAGGTAAGGGTCATCGGCCTCGGCGGGCGCATGCCTGTCCTTCGTCATGAAAGCTCCCTTCACGGCATCGCCCTCATCATCGCTACCCGGCAGCGGATGCTGAAGCCCAGGTCAGCGGCCTGTCAGCCGGTGGTCAGAGCAGTCGCGCAGCATGGCAGACATGGATCAGACCGAAGAGCCGATTCCCGACTTTCCCATGCAACGCACGTGCCCGTGGCTGCCGCCGCCGGAATACGCGGCGCTGCGCAAGGAGCCGCCGCAGCGGGTCAGGCTGCCGAGCGGATCGTCGGCGTGGCTGATCACCAGGCACGAGGATGTGCGGACCGCGCTCGGGGACCCCAGGCTCAGCGCGGACCACAACAATCCCGGCTACCCGCTGCGCATCCAGGTGCCGCCGACGCCGCGCGGGCAGTCTTTCCTGCGGATGGACGACCCAGAGCACGGCAGGCTGCGGCGGATGGTGCTGCCGCAGTTCACCGCCAGGGCGAGCAAGGCGATGCGGCCGACGGTCGAGCGCTTCATCGGCCAGCTGCTCGACGAGTTAGCGCAGTCACCCAAGCCCGCCGACCTCGTCGCCGCGTTCACCCAGCCGCTGCCCTGCATGGTCGTCGGCTCGATCCTCGGCGTCGCCGATGCCGATCAGCGCGTGTTCGCGAAGATGACCAGGGCGATCCTGGCCCAGGACACGACGCCGGCCGAGGTCTACGCCGCCGCGCTCGACATGGGCGCCTACCTTGAGCGGCTGATCACCGACAAGCGGCAGAACCCGGGCGACGACCTGCTCAGCGAGCTAGTCACCAAGCACGTGGCGGCTGGCCAGCTCACCATCGACGACCTGATCGCGATGGCGAGGCTGATCCTGGTGGCCGGCTACGAGACGACGGCCAAGCAGCTCGCGCTCTCGGCGTTCGCGCTGCTGCGCAGCCCGGAACTCGTCGCCGACCTGCGAAGCGACCCGGCCCTGATCAAGACGGCCGTCCCTGAGCTGCTGCGTTACTTCTCGGTCTCCGAGGACAACATGGGCCGGGTCGCCATCGAGGACACCGAGATCGGCGGCGCGCCGATCGCTCGGGGCGAGGGAATCATGGTGGCGATCCCATCGGCCAACCATGACGAGCGGTTCTTCGACGATCCCGGCACGCTCGACTTCCGCCGCGACGCCAGCATGCACCTCGCCTTCGGCTCGGGACCGCACCACTGCCCGGGGGCGCCGCTCGCGGTCCAGGAACTCGAGCTCGCCCTTCCCATGCTGCTGAGCCGGTTCCCGAACCTCCGCCTGGCCGTCGACCTCGACGACCTGGAATTCCGGTTCCCCCAGCTCGTCTACGGCGTCACCGCCCTGCCAGTGACCTGGTAAATCGCATCAAACCCCGCCCTCGGAGGCACCCCAGATGACCATGCTCGACATGTACACGATCCCGCCGAAGGCCGACAACTGGACCGTGTCCCGGGCCGGCGAGACGCGATTCAAGTGGGAGTACGGCGGCTCTCGCGACCGGCTGCTCACGCTCTACCAGAAGGGCAAGGACCGGCAGTGGGACGCCGCCGCCCGCATCGACTGGTCAATCGAGGTCGACCCGCTCAACCCGATCGGACTGCCTGACGAGCTGGTGCCGATCGCCGGGTCGACGGCCTGGGAGCGGCTGGACGACGCCGGGAAGGCGGCGGTCAAGCAGCACATTCAGGCGTGGCAGCTCTCCCAGTTCCTGCACGGCGAGCAGGCGGCCATGGTCTGCTCGGCCAGGATCGTCGACACCGTGCCCGACCTTGACGCCAAGTTCTACGCCGCGACCCAGACGATGGACGAGGCCAGGCACGCCGAGACCTACTCCCGTTTCCTGACGGAAAAAGTGGGCCTGCTCTACCCGATCACCGACCCGCTCTCCCAGCTCATCGGCGACACCCTCGCCGACTCGCGATGGGACATCCCCTACCTCGGCATGCAGGTGCTGATCGAGGGGCTGGCGCTGGCCGCTTTCGGCGTGTACCGGGATGTCGCGCCCGAGGGCTCGCTGGCCAAGCAACTGCTCACCTACATCATGCAGGACGAGGCCAGGCACGTCGCGTTCGGCCGGATCGCGCTCAAGGACTACTACCGCGACCTGACGGCCGCCGAACTGCGCGAACGCGAGGAATTCGTCATCGAGGGCTGCTACCTGATGCGGGACCGCCTGCGCGGCGATGAGATCTGGGAGCACCTCGGCATGGACGTCGCCGAATGCACCGCCATCGTGGACGCGTCGCCCATGATGCAGGGATACCGCTCGTACCTTTTCAGCCGGATCGTGCCGGTGGTCAAGGACATCGGCCTGTGGAGCGGCAAGGTGCAGGACACCTTCCGCGAGATGGGCGTGCTCTCGCTGGCCGACGCCGACGCCGGAGAGCTGTCGCGCGCGGACGAGCAGGTCGCCGAGCAACTCGACGCCGACCTCGCGGCCAGGCAGGCCGAGGTCGACAACACGATCAAGGCGGGCACCGCCTGATGACGAATCACACGTTTCCGGGGGGGTTAGGGGGGTCGTCCCCCCTGGCCGGTACCACCGAGTTCGCGCGGCTAGCGCTGGTGCCGGCGCCGGACCGCGCGGACGCGCTCGAGGCACTGGTCGTCGCGGAGTTCCGGTCGGCCCTGATGCTGGCCGACCGCGATGACCTGCCGCTCGACGAGAGCTTCTTCGACCTGGGCCTGTCCTCGCTGCGCCTGGTCGAGCTCAAGGACAGGCTCGAATCGCTGTTCGGACGCACGATCAGCGCCAACGCCCTTTTCAACCGCCCGACGGTCGAGCGGCTGCTCGAGTACCTCAGGAAGCAGGTGCTCGCCGACCTCTTCGCCGACGCCGACGCCGATACCGACGCCGACCCGGCCCCCGAGCCGCCCGGCCTGGAGGCCAGCTATGTCTAGGCGGCACGAGCCGGTCGCCATCGTCGGCGTCGGCCTGCGGTTCCCCGGCGGCAACCGCACCCTGGCCGAGTTCGCCGACTTCCTGCGCGACGGGCGGTCCGGGATCACCCCGGTGCCCGAGGACCGCTGGGACGTGGCGGCCTTCACGCCATCGGAGGCGACCGGAGAGCCGGAGCCAGGCAAGATCCGCACCTGCGGCGGCGGCTTCCTCGACCGGATCGACGAGTTCGACGCCCAGTTCTTCAACATCTCGCCCAAGGAGGCGAACTACGTCGACCCGCAGCAGCGGCTGCTTCTCGAGACCGCCTGGCAGGCGCTGGAGAACGCGAACATCAGCCCGGCACCGCTGCGCGGCGGCAACGGCGGCATCTACGTGGGCGCCAGCTCGGTCGACTACGCCCTCGAGTCGAACGACCTCGCCTACCCCGAGCTCGACGGCCACCTCGCCGCCGGCACCACGATCTTCCCGCTGTCAGGCAGGCTGTCGTACTTCCTCGGCTGGAACGGCCCGTGCCTGAGCGTCGACACCGCCTGCTCGTCGGCACTGACGGCACTCCACCTGGCCATCGGGGGCCTGCGCAACGGCGAGTGCGACATCGCGCTGTGCGGCGGGGTGAACGCCATCCACCATCCGCGCGTCATGGTGACGTTCAGCCACGCCAACATGCTCGCGCCCGACGCCCAGTGCAAGACCTTCGACGACGCGGCCGACGGCTACGTCCGCGCGGAAGGCTGCGGCGTGCTGGTGCTCAAGCGCCTGTCCGACGCGGTCAGGGAGGGCGACGACGTCCTCGCCGTGGTGCGCGGCACCGCTGTCGGCCAGGACGGCGAGAGCGCCGGGCTCACCGTGCCCAACGGCGTCGCCCAGGAGGCGACCATGCGCAAGGCGCTCGCCGACGCCGGCCTCGCGCCCGGCGACATCTCCTACGTCGAGGCGCACGGCACCGGCACTGCGCTCGGCGACCCCATCGAGATGGGCGCGATCAGCGACGTATTCGCGCAGTCGCACAGCAAGGAAGCGCCCGTGGTCGTGGCCTCGGTCAAGACCAACCTCGGTCACATGGAGCCGGCCTCCGGCGTCGTCGCCATCGTCAAGATCCTGTGCCAGCTGCGCGAGCGGCTCATCTACCCGCACCTGAACCTGCGGACTCCGTCAGGCCGCATCCCCTGGGACTCCTATCCCGTCACGGTGCCCATCACCTGCCGGCCCTGGGACGCCCCGGTGCGCCGCGCGGTCGTGAACAGCTTCGGCTTCGCCGGCACGATCGCCGCGGCGGTCCTGGAGGAGGCCCCGCCTCCCCCGCCCCCGGCCGCCGGCCCCAGCCGCGCCGGGGCGATCTTCACCGTCTCGGCGAAGAACAAGGCGGCGCTGGCCAGGCAGCTCGCCGAGTACCAGCGGTTCATCGCGGCGCGACCCGACGCGGACGCGGCTGACCTGGCCTACACGAGCAACATCGGCAGGCACCACTTCCCCGTCCGCGCCGCCGCCGCTGTCACCGACCTCGGCGAGCTCGGCGACCTGCTCGGCAAGCAGCTCGCCGCCCTCGGCCACGGCGGCAAGGGCGGCCGGGGCGGCCGCGCGCGCCAGCACCGCAAGGCCGGCTTCCTGTTCTCCGGCCAGGGCAGCCAGTACCCCGGCATGGGCGCGGCCGCCTACCGGCAGTACCCGCTCTTCAGGCGGCTCACCGACGAATGCGACGAGCTCTTCGCCAGTCACCTGCACCGGTCAGTCAGGGACATCATGCTCGGCGAGGTGCCCGACCCGCAGGCGCTGCACCAGACCAGGTACACCCAGCCGGCGCTGTTCACGCTGGAGTACGCGCTCGCCAGCCTCTGGCTGTCGTGGGGCATCAGGCCAGCGGTGATGATCGGGCACAGCGTCGGCGAGATCGCCGCGGCGGCCGTGGCCGGCGTGTTCTCGCTCGCCGATGCGGTGCGCCTGGTCGCCGCGCGGGCTCGCCTGATGCAGTCGGCGGCTGTGCCAGGCGGCATGGCGGCCGTGTCGGCACCGGCCGCCGACGTCGCGCCGCTGCTCGACGGCTACGGCGACCTCGCCATCGCCGCGATCAATTCACCCCGGCAGTGCGTCATCTCCGGCGAGCTGGGTGCCCTCGCCGAGGTCGAGGCCACACTCAAAGACCTAGGGTTGAAAACAACCCGCCTGTCGGTGTCGCACGCCTTCCACTCACCCTTGATGGCTGAAGTCGCCGACGACTTCCGCGCCGTCCTGACCCAGCTCGAGTTCCGGGCGCCCGCGCTCACGCTGATCTCCAACCTGACCGGCGACGTCGCCAGGCCGGCCCAGCTGACCAGCCCGGCCTACTGGGTGCGGCACATCGGCGAGCCCGTGGACTTCGCGGGCGGCATGGGCGCCGTGGCCCGGCGCGGCGGCCACGTCCTGATCGAGATCGGCCCCGGGGCCGCGCTCACCGCACTTGGCCGGCAGTGCGAGCACGCCGACGACCACGCCTGGGTCACGAGCATGAGCGAGCGCGACGCCGAAGGCGGCACGCTGCGCAAGGCGCTCGCGTCGGTATACACGGCCGGCCTCAACGTCTCGTGGGCTGGCTTCCACGAAGGCCGGGCAGGCCGCAAGATCGCGCTGCCCGGCTACGCCTTCGACCGCAAGCGGTACTGGCTGCCCAACCGCGCCAGCCGCCACGGCCTGGCCAGCGCGCAGCTCAGTCACCCGCTACTCGGCCGCGAGGTCACCACGGCGGCGCAGCGGACCGGCGGGATCCGCGAGTTCGCCGCCCAGGTCGGCCTTGGCCGACCAGGCTACCTGGCCGATCACGTCATCCTCGGCCAGGTCACGCTGCCGGCGTCGGCGTACCTGGAGATCCTGTTCGCCCTGGCGGACGAGGTGCACGGCACGAATCGCTGCGAGATCAGCGACCTCTCGGTGCCCGGCTCGCTCACGTTCGCCGACGATGAAGGCGCCGAGCTCCGCACCGAGCTGAGCCCCGACGGCACGGCCGCCATCTTCGTCCTGACGGAGGACGGCCGCCGCTGCCTGGCGACCGCGACGCTGCACGCTCCGGCATTGTGCGGGCCAGCATTGGCCGGGCCGGATCACGGCACGGAGCCGGTCACGAGCGCGGAGCACGAGCCCGCCGCCGAGGCGGCCGGCCCGGGAAGCGCGGCCGACCCGGGCAGCGCGGCCAACCCGGGCAGCGCGGCCAACCCGGGCAGCGCGGCCAACCCGGGCAGCGCGGCCAACCCGGGCAGCGCGGCCGGCGCGGCCGGCGTCCGTTCGGGCGCGCAACTCTACGCCGAACTGGCCGAGCAGGGCCTGGACTACGGGCCGGCGTTCCGCCGGCTGCGCGGGCTCGAGGTTCAGCCCGAGCCGGACGCGGACGGCCGCTGGCGGGGAGCGGCCGAACTGTCCTGCCGCCAGGCAACGCCGGTCGAGCACGTGCCGCCCGATGTCCTGGCCTGCGCCCTGCAAGCGGCGGGCCTGGTGACCGGACCGGGCGGGCTCGTGCCGGCCGGCGCGGCAAGCGTCAGGCTGCACAAGAAGCCGCGCGCCGCCGAACTGCGTGTCCTCATCATCGCAGGCGCCACCGACAACGACAGCGGCGTCACCGCCGACCTGGTGGTCTGCGAGGGCGACGAGCCCGTGCTCGACATCAAGGGCGCCGTGTTCGCGGCGCCGGCGGGCGGCGGGGCGGGACCCGCGCCGTTCCTGCACGAGCAGAGGTGGGTCGAGCAGCCGTGCGGGGAGCGCGCCGCGCCGCGCCAACGGCACGTACTGCTCCTGAACCGGCCGGCCGGCGACAGCGGCCTCGCCGAAGCGGCCCGGGCCGCGGGCATCCGCCTGTCCTGCGCCGACGATCTTGGCGAGGCCAGGGACATCCTGACCAGCCAGCAGGTCACCGACGCGTGGTGGTTCTGGCGGCCGGGCGAGGCGGCCGGGGCCGGCGGGCTCGCGCGGGAATGCGAGGCGAACTACCGCGACCTGCTCGGGCTCGTCGGGCTGCTGACCGACCTGAACTTCGGGCTTAACCAGCGGCTTTGGCTGATCACCGAGCGCGGGCAGCAGGTGCCGGGCGACCCGCCGGGAACCTGGGCGGCGCCTGCCACCTTGTGGGGGTTCGGCCACGTCCTGCTCAACGAGTACCCGGTGTACCGGGTCACCATGGCCGACCTCGAAGGCAGCGCCGTTCCCCTGATCGACGAGATGCTGGCGACCGCGAGCAGCGAATTCCAGCTCGCCTACCGCGGGCAGCGCCGCCTGGTGCGGCGGCTGGTGCCGAGCGATCCATCGGTCACCGCGACCGTGCCGATCAGGCCGGACGCCACCTACCTCATCACCGGCGGGCTCGGCGCGCTCGGCCTGCTGTCGGCGGCCAAGCTGGCCAGCCTCGGGGCCAGGCACGTCGCCCTGATCGGGCGGCGCGGCGCTCCGGCCGACGAGCTGGCAGGGCTGCTGGCCGAGGCGCGCGAGCAGGCGGAAGTGACCATCCATCAGGGCGACATCGCCAGCCAGGCCGACGTGACGCGCATCATGGCCGAGCTGACCGCGACGGGCCGGCCGATCGCGGGCATCGTGCACACCGCCGGAGTGCTCGCCGACGGCCCGGTGTCCGGCCAGACCTGGGAGTCCATCGACACAGTGTTCCGCCCGAAGGTCTACGGCACCTGGCTGCTGCACGAGGCCGCCGCCGCCATGCCCGAGCTTGGCTTCTTCGTGGGCTTCTCGTCGGCGGCGGCCGCGCTTGGCGGAGTCACCCAGTCCAACTACGCGGCGGCCAACGCCTTCATGGACGACCTCATGCGGCGGCGCCGCGATGCGGGGCTCCCTGGCCTGTCGATCAACTGGGGCCCGTGGTCGGAGTTCGGCATGTCGGCCCGGCTCACCCCGGTGATCCGCAAGGCCTGGGACGACCAGGGGATCAAGTTCTTCTCCCCCGCGCGCGGCATGAGCACGCTCGCCTCGCTGCTCGCCGCTCCGGTGGCCCAGGTGGGCGCGGGCGAGTGCGACTGGAGCCGGTTCGTCCCGGCCAAGCCGATCGCGAACGCGCTCTATGACCTGGTCTTCACGGCACCGCAGGCCAGCCGCGGCATCGACGTGGACAACCTGGCCGTCCTGGAGCTCGGCGAGCGAAGGCAGGCCATCGAGGAGCACATCCTGGTCAGGCTCGCCGCCGTGCTGCACGCCGATGACCTGGACTCACTCGAACCTGATATCGAGTTCGTGCAGCTCGGCCTCGACTCGCTGATGGCGATGGAACTGCGGGCCGCGCTCGAGGGCTCGTTCCGCATGCCGCTCCCCGCGTCGATCGCCTTCGACTATCCCAGCGCCGAGCTGCTTGCCGAATTCCTTGACCGCCAGCTGGTACCCGAGTCCAGGAGCTGACCCGATGTCCGAACTCACCACGCGGCAGCCGCTGGCGACGATCCATGAGGCCGCCGCGCATCATGGGCGTTTCCGGCCTGATGAAGTGGCGATTTATTTCAGCGAATGTCAGTTGACCTTTGCCGAGCTGCACAGGGCGAGTAACCAGACCGCGCACGCGCTGCTGGGGAGCGCGCTGGGGCCCGGGGCGCGAGTCGCCTACTTCGGCAAGGACTCCGCCGCGTATTTCGAGATCGCGATCGCCTGCGCCAAGACGGGCATGGTGCTGGTGCCGGTGAACTGGCGGCTGTCCCGCGCCGAGATCGAGCACATCCTGGTCGACTCGCGGGCCGGGCTGCTGTTTGTCGCGCCGGAGTTCGAGCCGGTTCTCGGCCGGCTCAGCGGCGGGCTGCCGTGCCTCGCGAAGGTCGTGCGGCTCGACGGCCGGTGGCGCGACGGGATGCCGGACGCCGACGTGGTTCCGGCCGATCCGGCCGGGCCGATCAGCCGGTGCTACAGATCTATACCAGCGGCACGACCGGGCTGCCCAAGGGCGTCGTGCTCGCGCACCGCAGCTTCTTCGCCTTTTTCGATGCGATGGCCCAGGGCGAGGCCGCCGGGCAGGAGAACTGGTTCGAGTGGCTTTCCGGCGACGTGAGCCTGGTGTCCTTTCCTGCTTCTTATGTCGCCGGCATGGCGTGGTTCATGCACAGCTTCATCTGCGCAGTGCCCAGCGTCGTCATGCCGATGTTCGTCGCGCAGGAGGCAGTCAGGCTCATCGAGCGGCATGGCGTGACGATCACTTTCGCCGCCCCGGCGATGCTCGCCATGATGCTGGCCGAGCCCGCCGCGAGCCGGCGTGCCTTCCGGTCGCTGCGCAAGATCGCCTACGGGGCGGCGCCAATGCCGCAGGACCTGCTCGCGAGCTGCGCCGAGATCATGGACTGCGACTTCGCGCAGGTCTACGCGAGCACGGAGACCGGGAGCGTCGCGACCGTGCTGCCGCCACGCGACCATGTGGCGGGCAGCCCCCGGCTGCTCTCCGTCGGCGTGCCGTGCCCCGGCAGCGCGGTCCGGGTCACCGATGCCGACGGGCAGGAACTGGCGGCCGGCGAAATCGGGCAGATCTGGGTGCGGACCCCGGCCAGGATGGTCGGGTACTGGAACCTGCCCGAGGCGACGGCGCGCACGCTGCGGGGCGACTGGCTGCGCATGGGCGACACCGGCTATCTCGACGACGACGGCTACCTGTACCTGTGCGACCGTACCGACGACACGATCATCGTCGCCGGGCAGAACATCTACCCGGTCGAGGTCGAGAAGGCCCTCGCCGGCCACCCCGAGGTAGCCGACGTCGCCGTGGCCGGGGTGCCTGACCCGCGCTGGGGCGAACGCGTGCACGCCTTCGTGGTCAGGCGCCCTGGCAGTCAGGTGGGCCCTTCCGATCTCGCGCGCCACCTGCGGGGCAAGATCGCGGACTTCAAGGTCCCGGCCAGGTACGCGTTCGTTGACGCGCTGCCGCGCAACCCGTCAGGCAAGGTGCTGCGCAGGGTGCTGCGCGACTCGGTCCGAGCTGAGATTCGACAGGAGAGCGGCCAGTGAGCGAAGGCGAGCCGGGGCGGCCCCAGATCGGCGTCCTGCTTCCCACCAGGGAGATGGCCATCAGCGGCCGTTACTCCATGGACCAGCTGCTCGACTTCGCCATCGCGGCCGAGGATCTCGGGTTCGACTCGCTATGGGCGGGCGACTCGCTGACGGCCAGGCCGCGCCTTGACCCGCTGATCGTGCTCGCCTGCGCGGCCGCCGTGACCCACCGCATCAAGCTGGGCAGCGCGGCCCTGACGGCGGCGCTGCGCGGCGCGGTGCCCGGTGCCAACGCCGTCGCCGCGCTCGATCACGCGGCCGGCGGCAGGCTCATCGTCGGCGTCGGCTCGGGCTTCCCGCTGCCAGAGTCGGAGCGGGAATTCGCTTCGGCCGGGGTGCCGTTCACCAGCCGGGCCGGGCGGCTCGACGAGGTCGTCGCCTTGTGGCGGCGGGCCTGGAGCGGGGATGGCGGGGCGTTCAGCGGGCGCTGGTACGCCGCCGACGGCCTTGACCGGCTGCCGCCGCCGCGCTCCCCCGGCGGGCCGCCGGTCTGGCTGGCGGCGAGCGACACCCCGCGGGTCGTGCGCCGGGTGGCCGAGCATTACGACGGCTGGCTGCCCTTCGTGCCGACCGCCGGCGCGTACGCGGCCGGATGGCAGCGGATCGGCGAAGCGGCCGCCGAGGCCGGCCGGGCCGCCGAGGCGATCACCGCCGGCCTGTACGCGACCATCCGCGTCGATGCCGACGAGCGGCGGGCGGCCGCGGAGCTTGACTCCTACGTCCAGGCCTACTACGGCTATCCGCTCGAGCTGGTCTCCGCCGTGCAGGCCTACGGGTACGGCAGCCCGGCGGCGTGCGCCGACTGGCTGGCCGGGTACCTGAGCGGCGGCGCCAGGCACGTGGTGATCAGGATCGGCTCGCTCGAGCCGGTGCCGGAGTTGCTCGGGCTGCTCAAGGCGACAGCCGACGCGCTCCTGCCGCTGGCGCGCCAATGGCCGCGTGACTAATCCGAATCCGTACTTAAGGAGAAAATGCGATGACCGCACGTCAAGGATCGGCCTTGGCCCGATGGTTCCAGCCCGCGCAGATCGACCCCCAGGCAACCCTGCGGCTGTTCCTCTTCCCGCACGCGGGCAGCGGAGCGTCGATCTACAACCAGTGGCCTGGACTGCTGCCGCCGCAGGTCGCCCACCAGTGCGTGCAGCTGCCCGGCCGGCAGGAACGGCACTCAGAGGAGACCTTCACCGAGATGAAGCCGCTCGTCGAGGCGCTGCGCGACGCGATCGACGCTGAGGTCGACGACCGTCCCTACGCGTTCTTCGGGCATTGCATGGGCGCTCAGCTCGCCTACCGGCTGGCGCTGCTGATCGAGCAGGACGGCGGCACCGGCCCGGTGATCGTCGGCGCCTCCGGCTGGGCGCCAGACGGGTTCCTGACCCCGACCCTCGAGCAGGCGAACATGCCGGAGGACCAGTTGCTCGGCTGGATCAGGAACCTCGGATCGGTACCCGAGGAGATCATGGCCGACCCGGCGGCGCTGGCCCTCATCATTCCCGCGATGCGCGCCGACCTGGCGGTCGTCGCCAGCTATGTCGATGACGGCGCCGCGCTGCGCTGTCCCGTCGTCACCTACAGCGGGAACTCCGATCAGCTGATGACCCCCGGCGCGATGGCGTCGTGGACCACCCGCACCGCGCAGTACCTGGGGAACTCGGAGTTCCACGGCGACCATTTCTACATCAATGATCCTGATCACGCGCTGGCCATTACCACCGACCTGGTGCGCCACGCCACCAAGGAGGCGGCCCTCGCGTGGCCTCGCCGGCGCGAGGGTGACCGGCCGCTACTCTGATCTCATGAGGGGCCAGAACATCAACTTGATCACCGTGGAGGGATTCACGTCGATCAGGTCGGCCGTGGTTGATCTTCGCGAACTGAACTTGCTCGTGGGCGCCAACGGCGCAGGCAAGAGCAACTTCATCGCCGCGTTGGGCATGCTCGGCCGCATCCTGGACGGCGAACTCGGCCTCTTCGTCGGTCTCACGGGCGGTGCCAGCGCGTTGCTCAGTGACGACCCGGACTCCGCCGGGCGAATGAGCTTGAAGGTGGAGTTCGCGGCCGGGGGTTATTCGGCGAGCTTGATAGCAGCCTCGGGTGACGAACTGATCTTTCTCGACGAGTCGATCTGGCTCTCGGGCGCTCACCGTCCTGACACCTCGATCGGGCGCGGACACCGTGAGTCCCGGCTCGCCGAAGCTGATGCCAAGCTTCAATCCTTCGATAGAGCCCGGCCGATCATTAACGCCCTGCGCGGCTGCCGGGTCTTTCATTTTCATGACACCAGCCGTGATGCCCCAGTTAAACAGCATGCATATGAGTCTGACAATCTATCATTGCACCCGGATGCTGGTAATCTCGCGGCCGTGCTACTGAATCTGCGTCAAACGGAACAGTCTAGTTACCGGCGGATTATTGGCGTCATCAGGCAGGTGGCACCTTTCTTTCGCGACTTTGTACTCGTACCAGAACGCTCCGCAGGGCGTCTCAGACTGCGCTGGCAGCAAGAAGGTTCGGACACCGTATTCCCGGCCGACGCGCTATCCGATGGCACTCTCAGATTTATCTGCCTGGCCACTCTGCTAGGGCAGCCTGAGCTTCCGGGAGTGATAGTTCTCGATGAGCCGGAGTTGGGCCTGCACCCATTTGCTATCGTCCAATTGGCCGAGATGCTCCGGACGGTTAGCAAGCGCAGCCAGGTCGTCGTCGCTACTCAGTCAGTAACGCTCATGAATCAATTTGAAGCCGATAACCTTATCGTCGTTGAGCGACGTAACGGGTTCTCCTCTTTCGAGCGCCCTGATCGGCGACGCCTCAGCGATTGGCTCGCGGATTACTCTCTTGGCGACTTGTGGGAAAAGAATCTGCTCGGCGGCCGCCCTCAACCAGAGCGCGAATGATGGTGCATCATATTCATTTTCTGGTTGAGGGACAGACCGAGGAGATCGTGGTCAGGGACATAATCGGACCCTCTCTTGCGATGCCCGACGACACGCGCCTAACCTGGTCGATCTTCACTACAAAACGCCCGGCCGCAGGCCCCTCCCATAAGGGCGGAATAGCGACCTGGCAGCGTCTCCGGCAAGAACTGAGACTTCTGCTGAGAGATTCCTCTACGACAATTCTGACGACGCTCTTTGATTACTATGCCTTCCCGCCAGATGCGCCCGGAATGTCAGACCGCCCGCCGGGCTCACCTTATGACCGGGTGCAGCATGTTGAGAGCGCGATGGCGGCGATGATCGATGATCGGCGATTCCTCCCCCATCTGACGCTGCACGAGATCGAGACCTGGGTGCTCGCGGATTGCGTTCGCCTGAGTGAAGTGATGGGAGATTCGGTTGCGGCTACCGACCTGCTGCAAGTAGTGCAGCAAGAATCAAGCCCAGAGCTCATCGACGACGGCCCGGCCACCGCCCCCTCCAAGCGAATTCTAAATGCGTATCCAACCTTTCGGAAGACAGTCGACGGGCCATTGGTCATAGCAGACGCAGGACTGGCATCAGTAAGGCGATGCTGTCCGCATGCCAATAAATGGCTGGCCGAAATTGAATCCAGGCTAACAGAGCTGGGCGAAATAGAATATACCGGCGAGACTCGCTGACTTGGGACTATCGCACCTGCCGCCCCGTACTGACAGCACACCGGACTCCCGGCGGCCCGGCCCGCGGCAGCATCGGGGCGGCCCGGTTGCTGGTCACGCCCGTCTCTCACAGCATCGTGGCCCTCCCTGTTGCTATTGGTCTCTGGTTTTGACAGCAACGTGGCCCTCCCTGATGTTGTCCTGACAGCAACGGGGAGGGCCACGTTGGTCTGTAAACAGGGGTGGTTTGTCCCTGTTTACACCGATGCACCAGCGCCGGCCCGCCGGCACGGATGGTTGCTGTAAAAACGGACCGCTGACAGCAACAGGGAGGGCCACGATGCTCACCTGCCCCGGCCGCACCGTGCCCCGTATCATGCCCGGGTCCTTCGGAACATCACAAAGACGCCCGGCGGCGGGCAGCGGAAGAAACTAACGGCATTCGTCCCGGCTGCTCGATGTAAGGTACATCTGCCGGTGATCTGGTAGCAGTCTCGCGGAGGCCATTGTGTCAGGTGATGTAGACCCAGCGGCGCCACTGCCAGACGTGCCTGGCGAGGGGGCGGACGCGGGCCAGGAGCGAGAGCTGCCCCAATCGGCACCGCGGTGGCAAGCCCCTGACCAGTCGCCGGCGCCGCCCGCGCATCCAGCACCCGGACAGCCGTCCTACCCCCAGCCGCCCTACTCCCAGCCGCCCTACTCCCAGCCGCCCTACTCCCAGCCGCCCTACTCCCAGCCGACATACGCCCCGCCGTCATACTCCCAGCCGCCCTACTCCCGGCCGGCATACGCCCAGCCGCCTTACTCCCAGCCGCCGTTCCCGCCCGGCCAGGGGACCCAGGCCGGGTACTGGCCGGTGCAGGTTCCGGTGGCGCGGCAGGCGGGAGGCCGCGGCCGCGTGCATGCGGTCTGGGTGGTCATCGCCCTCGTGGTCGCCCTGGTCGCCGGGTCGGGCGGCTACTATCTCGGCGGCCAGCACGCGCACCCGGTCAGCGCTGCGCGGATCGGCGACAACGCTCCCGGCTCGGCACCGGCCGCGCAGAAAGTGTGCGGGGCATCGGCGACGGCCGCGCAGCCAGATTCCAGGCTGCTGGCCGCGCTGCTCCCGCTGCCGGCCGGGGCCAGCCGGCCCAGCGCCGAGCCCGCTCCCAAGGCTTTCACGCTGAACGGGTTCGTCGCGTACCTCTATGGCAAGGACAGCAACCACGAGAAGAGTTTCCTCTCCGGGCTCTGCTTCAAGACAGCGGTCAACGGCCAGTGGCACACATCGGCCGAAGTGATCGTGTCGATTTACCTTGTCCAGTTCGCCCTCCCGGCCGAAGCGCGCAGCTACGCGCTCGGCCTGGAGCAGGCGGACATCGGCGCTGTCGGCAAGCACGGGCGGCATGCCAAGGTACCCGGCGTAGCGGACGGGATGATCATTTCGGTGGCGCGGCTTGACAGCTTCGGCAATACGCTGACCAGGCTGATCGGTGACGCCGGGAGCGTCGCGGTCCTGCTCCACGTGTTCGTGCCCGCGACCCTGCAGCCAGCGGCCACCATGGACGCGCTGCTGCGCGAGCAGGTCAGCAGGCTCGCCCGGTTCAGCCGATAAGGCGCCGCAGCGCGGGCTTGTCCAGCTTGCCGAAGGGGGTGTAGGGGATGGCGGCCACGAAGGTGACCGTCTTCGGCTCGTACACCGGGCCGAGCGCGGCAACCGCGCGCTTCTTCAGCTCGCCCGCGTCGACCTGGACCCCCGGGTCGGTCACGCAGGCCACGTGCACGGCCTCGCCGTAGAGGTCGTCGGGCAGGCCGATCGCGGCCGCGGCGCGCACGCCAGGCGTCTCGGCCAGCACGTCGTTGAGCAGGTTGGTGTAGACATTGGCCGCGTAGATGCCGGCCTCGCGGTTCCCCGTGATGATCACGTTGTTGAGCCGGTCGACCAGGTGCAGGTACCCGTCGTCGTCGATGCGGCCGACATCACCGGTGTGCAGCCAGCCGTCGCGCATCACGTGCGCGGTCAGCTCAGGGTCCTTGAAGTACTGCGCCATGAGCAGCGAGCCGCGCACGCAGACCTCGCCGGCACCGCCGGGCCGACGTCACCGTTCTCGTCGCGCAGGCTCACCTCGATCAGCGACGGCATCGGCTTGCCGCAGGCGCTGAGCCGGCCAGGGACCGACTCGTCGTGATCCTCGGGGAGCAGGACGCAGATCGTGGGCGCCTCGGTCAGCGCGTAGGTCTGCCGCAGGATCGGGCCAAGCCGCCCGATCGCCTCCCGCAGCCGGCTCTGCGTCGCCGGCGCCCCGCCGTAGTTCAGCCGCGCGAGCGTCGGGAACCCGCCCTCCGGGAAGCGCGGATGATCCAGCAGCTCGTAGAGCATGGCCGGCATCATGATGGTGGTGGTGATGCCCTCGCGCTCGATAGCGTCGATCACCGCGCCCGCGTCGAAATTATCAAGCAGCACGACGGTGCCGCCTACCAGCAAGGTGACCAGGACGCAGATGTGCCCGCTGGTATGGCTGACCGGCGTCGGCACCAGGAACCGGTACGGGTCGGGGAAATAGAAGTATCTCGGATCGGCGCCGAAGATCAGCGCGTCATAGTACGGGTGACGGTGCAGCACCATCTTCGGCATCCCCGTGGTGCCGCCAGTGTGGAACACCGTGGAGACGTCATCGGGCCCGGCGCTGGCGACCGGCCGTGAGTCGGGCAGTGCCGCCGCGATGGCGAGCAGGTCATGGCCGATCCTGGCCGGCCCGAGCGAGAACACCAGCCGCGTGCCCGTCTCGGCGGCCAGGTCGCTGCCGCGGGCCAGCCTCGGGTCGACGATCAGCGCCGCGGTGTCGGCGCGCTGGATGAAGGCCGCCCGCTCGCGGCTGGCCGCGTCCGGCGGGGTGAACACGAGGCGGCAGCCAAGCAGGTGCACGGCCAGCCCCGCCAGCACCGCGTCGGGATTGTTGCCCGTCAGTAAGGCGACGGCGTCGCCCTTGCGGACACCGCGGCTGTGCAGCGCCGCGGCCAGCCTGAGCACCAGGTCGCCGACCTCCGCGTAGGAAATCCGGCGCTCGCCGTGGACAAGCGCCTCGCGATCCCCGCGTTCCCGCGCCTTGTCAAGTATGCGATCCACGTACATGGCCGGTGCTTCCCCTGTCTGCGTCATGACGTTCCTTCCGTTGGCATGGCGGTGCTGACCGGCGGTCTCAGCCTGGTCACGATGACGAGCGAGGCCAGCCCGAAGGCCAGCGGGTTCACCAGCAGCGCGAGCGCCAGGCCGGCCCGCAGGTCGCCAGCGGTGGCCCCGGCCGCGGGCAGCTGGGATGAGAAGAGCAGGCCCATCAGCCCGACGCCGAGCGCTCCGCCGATCACCTGGGCGGTGGACAGCAGGCCAGAGGCGGCGCCCGCATCCGAGCTGCGGATCTCGGCGAGCACGACACCGAGCAGCGGCGCGATGACCAGGCCAAGCCCGGCGCCGGCGATGAGCTGGGACGGGATGGTCCACAGCACCAGGGCCTTGCCGGGGACCAGGGACACCGGGAGCACGAAGGACAGGAAGCCGACGCCGGCGATCACCGAGCCGTACGCCAGCGTCCGGCGGCCCCCTAGCTCTCGCACGAACTTGCCCGAGATCGCCGAGACGACGGCGAGGCACAGCGCGAACGGGCTGGTCGCCACGGCCTGCCGGATCGGGGTGATGTGCAGGCCCGTCTGCAGCGTGATCCCGAGGTAAAGGAAGAAGGCGATCACCCCGCTGAACACCACGGTGTAGAGCACCATCCCGGTGCGGAAAGCCCCGTCGCGCCACAGCCCGGCCGGAAGCATCGGGTCGCGGTGCAATGCCCCGAGGCGCCGTTGCGACCAGGCGAACGCGGCCCCGAGCGGCACGACGGCGGCCAGGCTGAGCCACGTCCACGCGGGCCAGCCAGTGAACGGGCCGAGCGTGAGCGGCGCCATCAGCGCAACCAGCGCGGCCATCAGGAGCAGCGCGCCGCCGAAGTCGAGCCGCTGGACGCGCTCACCGCGCAGCCCGGGGATGAGCCGGGCGCCGAAACCCATCGCCACCAGCCCTACCGGGACGTTGATGAGGAAGATCGGCCGCCAGCTCGAGCCCAGGATGTTCGCCGAGACGAGTACGCCGGCGATGAGCGGGCCTGCCACGGTGGCCCCGCTGATCACGGAGCCGAGTGCCGCGAAGGCGCCGGCCCGGCGCTCCGCCGGCAGCACCACCTGGATGATGGCCACCACCTGGGGCGACAGCGCGGCCGCCGCGACGCCCTGCAGAACGCGGAAGGCGATCAGCTGACCAGGCGAAGTGGCCAGGCCGCACGCGGTCGAGGTGAGGACGAAGCCGCCGAATGAGGCGACGAACATCGTCCGGCACCCGAGGATGTCGGCGAGGCGCCCGCCGGTGACCAGCATCGCGGCATAGGAGATCTGATATCCGGCGACCATCAGCTCGAGGTCGGCGACGCTGGCGCCCAGCTTTCTCTCGATGACCGGAGCGGCGATGTTCAAAATGGCGATATCGGCATAGACGACGAACGTTGCGATAAGCGCGACGCATACGGTCAATCCCGGCCTGCGGCTGGTCATGCGATCGGCATGTGAAATAGTAGTGATTAGTCTCACCCGCACTTTCAGCCGCTTAATTCACCTTTGACGCAAGGCTAACGGCGCAGGCCTTTCATGTAGCTGACAGGCGGCTGACACCTGATACCGGGCAATACCGGCCGATCAGGCAATTGCCACGCGGGACCGCGGCCCGTTAAGCACGGGATCGTGGCTCAGGATCGCCCGCTCGTAATGCCTCAGCTGGCCTAACGACCCGCCGCTGGCGGCGACCGCCCGGCGCCACGTGCCGCGGCAGACCTCCAGCGCGTCGGCGTGCCGCCCGGCGCGGCACAGCGCGAGCACCTGCTGCTTGCAGTAGCGCTCCTGAAACGGCGAGTCGATGGCCGCGAGCTCGCTGAGTTCCGAGATCACGGCGGCATGATTGCCGAGCTCAAGCTCGGAGTCGAAGAGCATCTCGCACGCGGTGAACCGCATCTCCTCGTAACGCCTGCTCCCCGCCTGGCAGACGGGACCGCCGGTGATCCCGCCGAGCACCGGGCCGCGCCACATGCCAAGAACGGCCCGAAGCTGCCCGACTCGCTGACGGGCGCTCACCGACGGCGCGTCCCGCAGCTGGACGATCGCCTGGGCAAAGACCTTACCGTCGAATGAAATTTCCGTGCCGCTGAGCCGGTAGCCTGAGCCACTCGATATCAGCCAGGGAGCGTTCCAGTCCGCATCGAGCTTGCCGAGCGAGCGGCGCAGCCTGCTGACATGAGCCTGGAGGGCATTTTCCGGCCGATTCGGATGGCCGTGCCCCCATACTTCTTTTTTGAGTTCCTCGGCCGAGGTCGGGCGGCCCTGATTGAGAAGCAACGCGAAAAGCAGAATGGCTTGTAAATTGCCTTGTAAATGGCCCGTCACTCCTGCCGAGCGAATTTCAAGTGGACCCAGCGCGAAGAATTCAAGCATCGCCCGCTCCTCATTCAGCCACTCGATCTCGTCCCTCAGCCCGCCCGCGCGGCTACAGATGACGGTAACCCCAGAGACTGCAACTCCAGGTTCTCATGGTGCGGGTGACTCAGCATTCATGTAGCATGCCAGCATTAGTTCCAAGTGATTTTTGATGTCTGAGTTGCACATGTGGCTCCTGTTCAACGAAGAACTTCGCGCCGATCATCAAAAAGTCGCCATCTAGTGGCCTTGGGAGCTTCACGTGACGGCTGCGGGCGCCCGGCCGCACGACGGTCCCGGCGGCCAAGACCGGCGGGTAATTGATCTCCCCGAGATAACCCGGCCGACAGCTGAATGGGCTTCGATTACGGCGCCGAATAGCACAGGGACGATCGGCGCGCAAGACACATCAGCAGCCTGTCAGCCCGCCGTCAGATTGGCCCGGTTAACATACGAAGAGTATTTCCTACCGGGCCAGGCGAGTAAATCTGTGACAATTCGCGCAATTTACCAGCGCTTTTCAGTTTGCCTGCGTCCGCCATGGAACCAATTAGCTCCCCGCCTTGCCCGCAGCATTATTTCCGGCTGGCCTGAACCTTGCGAACCGGGCCGGAAATCCGTGGTTCATTAAGGAGCTGCAAGTCATGATGAGGTTCAAGGTACTCGGAGAATTCGAGATACAGACTCCCGCGCGCATCGTGCACCCGCGAGGCTCGATGGAGCGAGTGCTGCTCGCTGCCCTTCTCGTGAGCATCAGGCAGGTCGTGCCAACCTCGGCCCTGATCGACGAACTGTGGGGCAATCACTACCCCGCCAGAGTCGAGAACGCCCTTCAGGCCCACGTCAGCAGGTGGCGCCGCCGCCTGTTCTCGCTTGAGCCAGAGGCGGGCGCCCGGCTGGTCACTCATCCAGCGGGCTATCAGCTCCTAGTCGACGACGACGAACTCGACGCGGCCACAGTCACTACCCAGCTGGACCGGATCAGGTCGGACGGCTGGAGCGATCCGCAATGGACGGTAACCCAGCTCAGGTCGCTGCTCAAGCTCTGGCGCGGACCGACTCTGGTGGGCGTGAACTGCGGGCCGATCTGCAGGGCAGCGGCCATACGCTACGACGAGCTGCGCATCGCCGCGTGGGAAATGCTCTTCGACGCCGAGCTGCGGAGCGGGAACCACACAAGGATGATTCCCGAGATTCAGGACGTACTCGCCAGGCACTCATTTAACGAGAGATTCTGGCAGCAGTTCATCGTGGCGCTCTACCGTTCCGGCCGGCAGGTGGATGCCCTGAATGTCTATCGCAAGCTCAGGCACAGGCTGACCGAGGAACTCGGCCTCGAGCCCTCCCCCGCCATGCGCAATTACGAGCGGGCGATCCTGGCGCAAGACCCCCGGCTCAACGCCGACCCGCCGGGCAGCGGCACGGTCGGCTGCCTAACCTGACCAGCACGCCGCTGGCTCCGCGAGAGCCCGCGCCCACGCGCGGGACCGCCCAGCCCCAGCGGGCGGGCGCTCCGTCCTCATCAGCAACGTGGCCCTCCCTGTTGCTGTCAGCGGGCCGAATCGTGAGCAACGCGGCCCTCCCCGTTGCTGTCGGGACGACATCAGGCGGGCCACGTTGCTGTTGCCACGGCTGGCAAGCGACAGGCAGGCATGTCCGGGGGGCTGCTGTTCCGTGCTCAGAGTGAGCGGCGGGCGGCATGGGCGCGATGCAGTGCGTTCGGCGAAGCAGCACAGCATCGCGCTCGCGCCGTCCGACCGCACCCTGGCAAGGTCTTCAGGTCGACGCGCCGGCCCAAGGTGATCAGGCCCCCGTCATGGGCGCCTCACCGACCAGCGCCGGGGCGTCTGGCCAGACCAGCGTTGCCGCTCCCCAGGTCAGGCCGCCGCCGAAGGCCGCGAGCAGGGTGCGATGACCGGGCTTGAGTGCGCCGCTGACGACAGACTCGGCGAGTAGCAGCGGCAGCGACGCGGCGGCGGTGTTGCCCATCGTCTCGATGTTGGAGAGCCGGCGCTCGGCGCCGATGCCCAGCCGTTCGGCGACGGCGCTGGTGATGCGCGCATTGGCCTGGTGAGCGGCGAACCTGTCCACGGTCGCCGGCGTCCAGCCGGTCCGGTCCAGTGCGTCGCGCGCGACGGCTGTCATCCGCCCCACCGCGTGCCTGTACGTCTCCTGGCCGGCCATCTGGAAGTAGTAGTCACCGGCCGGCGCGGGCACCTGGCACGTTCGCTGTCTCGCTCCGCCGGCCGGAATCGTGATCAGGCCGCTCTGCTCGCCGTCGCTGCCGAGCACCA
This sequence comes from uncultured Actinomycetota bacterium, assembly GCA_963720575.1. GTDB lineage: Bacteria > Actinomycetota > Actinomycetes > Streptosporangiales > Streptosporangiaceae > Chersky-822. The sequence goes on along the minus strand of CAVRGA010000001.1, from coordinate 4,012,978 downwards.
GGCCGTTGAGCGATCCCTGCTCGCCTGGCCGGCCTGACCTCAGCACGACCGCGCCGGCGCCGTCGCCGAAGATCACCGCAGTGCCGCGGTCGGCCGGGTTGAGTATGGCGCTGTAGGTTTCGGCGCCCACCAGCAGGACGCGGCTGGCGGTACCCGCCGCGATCAGGCCTGCCGATACGACGAGGCCGTAAACGAATCCGCTGCACACCGCGGACACGTCGAAGGCGGCGACGCCGGTCAGGCCGAGCCGGTAGGCGACCTGCGGCGCCGTGGCCGGGCAGGGCTGATCTGGCGTTGTCGTGGCGAGCACGACGGCATCGGCGCCTTCGCCGCCGGCCGCCTTGAGCGCGAGCCTGCCGGCCCCCACCGCCAGGTCGCTGGTCGCCATTCCGGGACTGACCCGCCGCCGGCACCGGATGCCCGTCCGCTCGGTGATCCAGGCGTCCGAGGTGTCGAGGTAAGCCGCCAGATCGGCATTGGTGACAACTACGGGCGCGAGCCAGCCGCCCAGCCCCGCCACGACCGCGGCGGCGCCCCGCTCCTGGCTCATTCCGGCACCTCCCCGCCGCCTGCCCCGCCGCCGGCGGAGAAGTCGAGGCAGCTCGCGAGCAGCGCGGCTACCTCGCTCGCGCTCGCCCGGCCGAGCCTGGCGAGGCCGTCGGCGGTGCGCTCGCCGCCGCCGCTTGCGAGGAACTTGGCGCGGACCAGGCTGGCGTGCGCTGACCTGGTTTCCGGTCCGGCCGCGCCCACCGGTATCGATCGCTCGCGCGCGAGTCGCCGGCCATCGGCCAGCCGCACCTCGACCCGGGCGCCGGTGCGCTTGACCGCGTGCTCGAACGTGCCGGCCGGCGGGGCTGGCCTGCCGTCCGGCCACGCCCGCGCCGCTTCGCCCGGCCGTCCGGCGAAGCGGTCAAGCCACGGCAGCGCCCGGTCACCCGCCTGCCTGATCGCCTCGCCGAATGGCGCGTCGCTCGTCAGCAGGTCGCTGGTCATCGAGCTGTCATGCCGCAGCGTGACCTTGGCGGCGAGCGACCAGCGGTCGCCCTGGCTGACCGCGGGCGGGGCGAAGTCAGCTACCGACAGGCCGCCGGTGAGCAGCGCGGTCGCGACGGTGTAGGACAGCGAGAGCGGAAGCGCCCCGACGACGGTGTCAGGCCCGTCGGCGTAGCCGGTGACGATCTTGTCAACCGCGATCGTGTACGCGGACGCCGCGACGTCGATCGCGCTCACGTCGGCGGGCCGCAGCCCCGGGAGTTCCTCATGCAGTTCGACGGCGCAATCGACGGCCGCGTCGATGCCAGGACCGCAGGGCCTTACCTTGAACGACAAGGTGTCTGTGTGCCACCGGGCGCCCAGCCCGGCTGTCACCGATTCGGGCAGCGGCACCTGGGCGAACTGGGCCAGGAAGCCCTCGGCGTGCTCGATGATGTCGGGCGCGCCCGCCATCCCTTCCGCCGCCGCGTCGCAGGCCTGCATGGCCATGCTGACCGGCAGGTAGGCGGCGAGCGCGCGAGCGTCGCTGCCCACGTAGGCCCGGGCCAGCGGCCATGGCGGCATCGAGAGCGCGAGGCCGATGGCGTCCACCCAGTTCCGCGCGGGCGCCCCCTGCGCCCTGAGCCGGCCGCTGACGGCGCCGACCAGGCTGGTGTGGGCGGCGGTCTGGCCGCGGAACGGGCCGAAGTGGCCGCGGCGGTGACGCGGGCGGCGCACTCGTTGGCCGCGATCACGGCGGTGAGCAGGTCACGCCCGCTCAGTCCGAGCGCGCGGGCGAAGGCCAGCGGCACCGCCACGGTGGAGTTGGACAGGTGGCCGGCGTAGGCGGTGTCGTCGAGGTTCAGCCACGAGCCGAGCCCCGCGAGCACGCAGGCGCTCCCCCGGGGATCGGGCTGGAGCGGGGCCCGAACGCGCGCATAAGCGCCTGGCCGAGCGGCAGGCTCGCCCCGGCCCTGATGGCGGCCAGCTGGGAGAGCACCTGGCTCGTTGCCAGCGCGACCACCCGGGGCGGCACGTCATCGAGGCGGAGGGCCGACGCCCAGCCGGCCAGCTGCTCGGTCAGGCTTGTCATGATCCACCGCCGGCGGCGGCGAGCACGGGCAGCACCCGCGGCCTCACCTCGAGCGTGACCCGCGAGCCCGCATCGGCCACCAGGTCCCCGTCGTGCTCAAAGCACAGCGGCGACCCGTCTGTGCGCTCGAGCACGATGCTGCGGCCGCGACTGTAATGCACGCCAGGCCGCGTCACGTGGCGCCCCTGCCGCATCAGCTCCTGGAACTCATCGAAGCCGACGCCGATCTCGGTGCCGACCACGCAGACGTCGAGCAGCCCGTCGTCAAGCACCGAGTCAGGAAGGACAAGGTACTGCCAGGCGCGATACGGCCCCCCGCCGACGTTGGCGAACAGCGTCGGGCCCTCATGCAGGACGGTGCCGTCCACGATGACCCGGCCGGCGTACGGCACGTAGCCCGCCAGGGCGCGCTCGAGCCCCGCCTGCAGGCGGCCGGGGCCGGCCGACCTGACGTCACGCGCCGCGTTGAGCACCTGCGCGGTCAGTCCGGCACCCGCGCCGAGCAGCACGAGCTGACCGGACTCGGCGATCATGGCCAGGTCGATGGAGCGCGCGCGGCTCACCGGGTCGGCTAGCCCTGCGCGCACCGCGTCCGGCCACTCCAGGTCGCCCCAGAGCGCGCGATAGGTCGAGTTGCCGGTGCCAGCCCGGATCACGAACAGTGCGTGCCGCTGAGGGCTGGCGCCGCCGAGCACCATGCCGCACGCCACATCGTGGCTGGTGCCGTCGCCGCCGACGGCGACGATCACGAGGAACTCGCCCTCGGCTGAGTCGCTGACGGCGGCAGACGCCAGGCGGACGGCGTGGCCGCCGCTCCTGGTCCATCTCCTGCTCACGCTGGCGCAGTGCCGCCCGCAGGCGTCGGCGACGTCCCGCACGAGTTTCGCATCAATTAATCCGGCAGCGGGATTCGCGATGATCAGGCAGCGAATGACTGGCGCCCATCTGGAGTCGCTCACAATTTACATAGTGAGCGGCGTTCCTGATTTCATCCTGATCGTTCACTGATATATCACCAGCTAAGAGACCTATTTGCCAATCACGGCTTGCCATCATGCGACGGTCATGCGATATCTATTCGCGGCGAATCCATTTCGAGGGCGAATACCACGCTATCTCAACCGGGAGGCAGATCATGAGCCAGCTCACCGACAGCCAGCGCGCCGTGCTGCGGGCGCTCGTCGACACCGTCGTGCCGGCCATCGCGGCCGACGGAGACCCCGCGGGTTTCTGGGCGACGCCGGGCACGGCGACCGGCGCCGACCTGCTGCTTGCCTGGTGGCTGGAGCACGCGGCCGACCCGCCCGTCTTCGCGGGGCTGTGCCAGCTGCTCGACGGGCTGGCCGGGCTCAGCTTCCCCGACCAGCCGCAGCCGGGACGCGAGGAGCAGCTGGCCATGATGGCCGGGCTCGCGCCTGAGGCCGAGCTCGGCGTGAACGCGCTGATCACGCAGGCGAAGCTGCTGAGCTACGCGAACGCCGACGAGCATGACCGCAACCCGCTGTGGCCGGGCACCGGCTACCCGGGGCCGCAGGCGCAGCCGAATCCGGCCGCGGAGAGCCCGATCAGCGCGTTCGTGCCAGCGGAAGGCGAGCTGATCGACTGCGATGTCGTCGTGGTCGGGTCGGGCGCCGGCGGCGGCACGGTCGCCGGGACGCTCGCCGCCGCCGGGCTCAGCGTGGTCGTGCTCGAGGCTGGCGGCCTGCATACCGAGCGCGACTTCAGGCAGCTTGAGCTCTGGGGCAACCAGCACCTGCTGTACCGGGGCGGGCCGGCGCTGACCGCGGACGGCAACGCGCTGCTGTTCGCCGGCGCGACGCTCGGCGGCGGCACCACGGTCAACTGGCAGAACTGGGTGCGGCCGTCGGAGCAGGTCAGAACCGAATGGGCGAGCCACGGGCTGACTGACCTCCCGACCGCGCGGTTCGACAAGCACCTCGCGGCGGTGTCGGCCAGGGTCGGCGCCACGAGCCCGTGCGCCGAGCACAACGGCCCGCACCAAGCGATGATCGACGGTGCCGGCAAGCTCGGATGGTCCTGGCGTGAGGCGGTAAGGAACTCCGACCCGGCCAGCTATGACCCGGCCCTGGCGGGCTTCACGCACTACGGCGACCTCACCGGCAGCAAGCAGGGCACCCTGGTGACCTATCTCGCCGATGCCGCCGCGCGCGGCGCGAAGATCCTGACCACGACGCGGGCGGAGCGGATCGTCACCCGGACGGCAGGGCCGGCGCAGGTGGACGCGAGCTACACCGGGCTTGGCCGAACCATTCGGCTCGCCGTCCGCGCGAGGCACGTCGTGCTGGCCTGCGGGGCGCTCGAGACCCCCGCCCTGCTGCTGCGCAGCGGCCTGGGCGGGCCGCGGTCGGCACCGGCCTGCACATCCATCCGGCCGCGCTGGTCTTCGGCGAGTACCCCCAGCAGCTCGACGGCTGGTGGGGAGCGCCCCAGTCCGCGTATGTCGACGAGTTCCGCGAAGCCGACGGGCACGGGTGGCTGGTCGAGAACTCGCATTTCTACCCGGGCGGCTACGCGGCCCTGCTGCCCTGGGAGAGCGGCAGGGCGCACAAGGAGATCATGAGCAGGCTGCGGCATACGGCGCTGTTCCTCGGGATCGTCCGTGACCTGGGCAGCGGCCGGGTCACGATTGGCGCCGACGGCCAGGCCGTGCACCACTACCCGATGGATGACGCCGGCGACCGCGCGCAGTTCGCGGCCGCGCTCGCCGCCGTGATCCGCCTGCACGAGGCGGCCGGGGCGACGCGCATCCGGCTGCCGCTGCGCGGCGTGCCAGCCTGGTCACGCGGCGATGACCTCGGTGAGTGGATCACCGCCGCGCAGCGGCTTCCGGTCGGCGCCGGCGGGCTCGTCCTCTCGTCAGCGCATCAGATGGGCACCGCGCGGATGGGCCTGGACCCCAAGACCTCCGTCGCGCGCCCGACCGGCGAACTGCACGACAGCAACGGGATCTGGATCGCCGACACCAGCGCCTTCCCGACCGCGTCGGGAGCCAACCCGATGTGCACGGCGATGGCACTTGCCCGTCGCACCGCCGAGCACATACTCGGCAAGCCGCTGGCCGACTCTGATTCCGGCGCCGTCGGCCGCGCCGCCTGAACGCGGCATGACGAAAGGACACCGCGGCTGACCCGCGTCGCGGTGTCCTCGTCCGCGGCCCAGCCAGGTCAGCGCGCGTCACGGGCGGCCCGGGTTGCTGGTCATGCCCGCGTCTAACAGCATCGTGGCCCGCCCTGTTGCTGTCAGCCACTGGTTTTGACAGCAACGTGGCCCTCCCTGATGTTGTCCTGAGAGGCTGCTGAAAAACCCCGAAAAATCCATGATCGCGATCGAAGAACCGCAGGTCAGGGAGTCGGGTTCGCGACGAAAACGGGGTTTTTCAGCAGCCTCTCCTGACAGCAACGGGGAGGGCCACGTTGCTGTCAGAAAGGGCCGCTGACAGCAACAGGGAGGGCCACGATGCTCACCCTGCCCCCGGCGACGTCGTTCGCCAGCCCAATCTCCAATAGCCCAACAGATTTCGACGCGCGCCCGCGCGCTCCCGCGATGAGAATGGTGGTACACACGTGGCCAAGTTGGGGCCATTCACGATCAAGGTCATTGATGTTGTCGCGCTCCCGAGCCGCGCCGAGGCGGCGGGGACAGGGCGGAGAGGGCAGGATTCGAACCTGCGTGGGCTTGCACCCGGCCGGATTAGATCCGGCCCTCATTAGGCCACTTTGAGAACCTCTCCTTGTGATCCTCAGGGTCCCCCGGATCCCCCGGGATTCCTTCGGATCGATTCCCAGTTTGCCAGTGAGCACTGAAATGCCGCTGACATCCCTGCGTCAGCGTCTCGTCAACGCCGGCTCAGCGAGCCACCTTACGTTCGCCCTAAAGATGTTGCGGATTACTGGGGAGGCCTCATTGGGCGGCTTACGGACCTACCATTCCTACGTCGGAATGCAAGACATCCCGAGCAGCTCATGGGTGTACGTGGTTTCCGGGCGGGCGCTGCTCGACGACGCCTTCGCGAGCCTGACGGTCAAGCGCAAGCTGGAGCAGGGCAGGCTGTCAGCCGAGCCCGCCGACAGCCTGCCAGCCGCGATCGTCGGCCGGGTCGCGCGGGCCGACCGGCCGACCGTGCTCGCCGCGCTGAGCGCCGCCGCGAGCGCCGCGCCGGAGTGGGGCGCGGCGCCGCCGGAGACGCGGATCACCGAGGTGGGCAAGCGCATTCACGACATGCTGGTCAAGCACGCCGACCAGGTCGTCGAGATGCTCGTGCACGAAGGGCACCCGCTCAGGCTCGCCCGCTGGCAGGTGTCGGGCATGCTGGTGTGCTTCGGCCCGCAGTCACTTGGCTTCTACGCGCAGCAGGCACGGCAGGAATACCGCTGCGGCAGCCGCTCGATCATCGTGCGGCGCCAGCCGGACGGGGTTGTCTGCCTGAACCCGCCGCAGAACGCGCCGCTGTCGAGCGCGCTGCTCGGCGCGACCGCGATCATGGCGGGCAACGCGCTGGTCGTCAGGGCGCCGCGCAGCGCCCCGCTCGGCGTCATGTTCGTCATGCGCGAACTGGTGGCCCCGGTGCTGGCCGAGGTCGGCGCCCCGGCGGGCACGCTCAACCTCGTCTGCGGCGACCCGGCGGAGATGCTGCCGCTGTGGCTGGACAGCCCGCTGGTCAACGACATCATGTACTTCGGCACCAGCGAGAACGGCGTCAGGTTCCAGGAGCGCTGCGTCGCCGCGGGCAAGAAGCCGATCCTCGAGCTCGCCGGCAACGACGTCGTCGTCGTGTGGAAGGACGCCGACATCCCGAACGCGGCCGCGGCGATCATCGAGGGCTTCTACGGCTCGGGTCAGCTTTGCATGATCCCGAACCAGGTCGTCGTCCATCCGGACGCGGCGGCCGGGCTGCTCGAAGAACTCACCGCCCAGGCCAAAAAGCTGCGGCCCGGCTACCCGGACGACGACGAGGTGCTGCTGACTCCCGTGCTGCGCAACGAGAAGTTCTTCGCCTGCCTGGCCGACGCGCTCGGCAAGGGCGCGGAACTGGTCTGCGGCGGCTACGCCATGCAGCTGGACGGCACCAGGGACGACACGGGCATGTTCCTCGCGCCGACGATCGTTCGGGTGGACGGCCTGGCTGATGCCCGCCGCATCGACGCGGTCCGCCAGGAGACGTTCTTCCCGCTCATCCCGGTCGTGGTGGCCGAGCCAGCAAACGACGACGCGATGCTCGACCGGTTCATCGAGTTCGTCAACACCAACGCGTACGGGCTGCGCAACTCGATCTGGGCGCGGCACGAGCCGACCGTGGAGCGATTCGTGGCCCGCGTAGTCAACGGCGGGCAGCTCAAGGTCAACGACTCGCACATCGGCTTCCTGCCCTACCTGCCTACCCACGGCGGCACCGGCCTCACCGGCGGCGTGTTCGGCGAGGCCAACTACCCCGTTCTGCGCACGTCGCACCTGCAGGGCGTCAGCGTGTCGCCAGGCGAGCACCCGCCTACGGCCGTCTTCGGAGCCTGGAACTCGATCGGTGAGGGGATCGGTGAGGGGATATGAGAACTCTGGATACCGCACGCGAGGCGTGCGAGTCGTTCCTGCCCGGACTGCTGTCCGACCTGGCGGCCACGCCGCTCGAGGAGCTGGAAGCGCCCGGCAATCCGGGCATCGCCGCCTTCCGCGACCGCGGCGGCCCCGCGCTCGTGATCCCCAAGACCTACCGGGGGCTTGGCGCCAGCCCGCTCGAGGCCGTGCAGGCCGTCCGCGCGATCGGCTCGTGCTCCCCCTCGACCGCCGTGGCGACCACCATGCACCACTTCTCGGTCGCGACGCTGTTCGCGCTGGCCGACAGCGTGAAGAACAGCGGCATGGAGTGGGCGCTGCTCGAGGGCATCGCGGAGCAGAACCTGCTGGTGGCCTCGGGCTTCGCCGAGGGGCGTCCCGGCCAGGGCATCTTGTCCCCCACCATGTCGGCGGTCCCGGTCGACGGCGGCTACCAGGTGAGCGGCGTCAAGCGCCCGTGCAGCCTGTCGGTGTCGATGAACCTGCTCACCGCCAGCGTCGCCCTTCCCGGCGAGGACGGCGCCAGCGAAATGGCCGTGCTGCTGATCCCCAGGGAAACCCCGGGCATCGAGGTCCATCCCTTCTGGACCACCTGGGCCCTGGCCGGGGCGGAGAGCGATGAGGTGCGCCTCACCGACGTCTTCGTCGACGAGCAGCTCATGATGCGCTCCGACGCGGCGGGCGAAGGCGAGCTTGACGAGCTCCAGACCATCGGCTTCATCTGGTTCGAGCTGCTGATCTCCGCCTCCTACCTGGGCATGGGCAGCGCGCTCGTCGAGCACGTGCTCACGAGGGGACCTGGCCATGCCGCTGAGCGGGCGCAGGTCGCCGCCCAGCTCGAGACGGCCGCGCTGCTGATCGAGTGCATCGCCAGGATGGTGATGGACAACGAACTGTCCAACGACGCGCTCGGCAAGACGCTGATCGCGCGTTACGCCGCGCAGGACGCGCTCGGCGGTGCCGTGCGCGGCGCGGTCGAACTGCTCGGCGGGATGGCGTTCGTGCGGAACCCGCAGACCGCGTACCTGGCGGCGGCCACCCAGGCGCTCGCGTTCCACCCGCCGTCCAGGTCGAGCGTCACGCAGCCGCTGCTCGACTACTTCGCCGGACACGCGCTGAGGCTCGCATGACCGCCACCGACCTGCCCGGCGTCGGAGACCGCGAAGCGCTCGGGCGGCTCTACCGCTCGCGGCTCAGCAAGGGGCGCGCGACCCTGGGCGAGATGTTCGGCGGCCACATCGAGGTGGCCTCAGAAGGAGCCTGGGTCACCACGAGCACCGGCCGCGAGTTCCTGAACTGCGGCGGCTACGGGGTCTTCATCGCCGGCGCCCGCCACCCCGTGGTGGTCAGGGCCGTGCTCGACCAGCTGGCCGCGCATCCGGTCGCGACCAGGATCTTCCTCGAGCCCCAGCTCGCCCTGGCGGCCGACGCCCTGGTCGCGCGGGCGCCGTCCGGCCTGGAACGCGTCCACTTCGGCTGCTCAGGCGCCGACGCGGTGGAAACCGCGATCAAGATCGCCAGGAGCCAGGGCCGCCACCGCCTGATCTCCGCGATCAACGGCTTCCACGGCAAGACCATGGGTGCGCTCAGCCTCACCGCCAACGACGTCTTCCAGCGGCCGTTCCGGCCTCTCCTGCCGGGTGTCACCCACGTGCCGTACGGCGACGCCGAAGCGCTCGGCCACGTGCTCGCCGAATCACCGGGCCAGTGCTGCGTCATCGTCGAGCCGGTCCAGGGCGAGGCCGGGGTGATCGTGCCCCCGCCCGGCTACCTGCGCGAAGTCGCGTCACTGTGCCAGACCCACGGCGCCTTCTTCGTGCTCGACGAGATCCAGACCGGGCTCGGCCGGCTCGGGGCCTGGTGGGGAGCCAGCCGCGAGGACGTCACCCCCGACGTGCTGCTGGCGGGCAAGGGCCTGGGCGGCGGCGTGCTGCCCGTCTCGGCCGCCATCGCGACCCGCGCCGCCTTCAGCGTCTTCGACAAGGACCCGTACCTGCACACCTCGACGTTCTCAGGCGCGCCGCTCGCGATGGCCGCGGTGCGCGGCGCCATCACCGCGATTGAGGAAAATGGTCTCGTCGACCGGGCCGCCCTTCTGGGCGAGGCAATGCTGCCGGAAATCACCAGGATCCTCACCGGGCATTTCGGCTCCCTGGTGCGCGAGGTGCGCGGGGTCGGCCTGCTGATCGGCGCCGAGTTCAGCGTGCCCGGCCTGGCCGGCGACCTGCTGATCGAGCTCGCCGAGCAGGGGGTCATCGCCAACCACTCGCTCAACTCGCACCTGGTGCTGCGGCTGACCCCGCCGGCGATCCTCTCCGATTCCGAGCTGACCTATCTCTACGAGGCGCTCGACCGGGCCAGCCTGGCCCAGGCCCGCACCTACCAGGAGGCGTGACATGCGCTACGTGACGCTCCAGGCGCTGGTGCCAGCCAGCGACCCGGGCGCTTGCTTCGACCGGATCAGCGACTTCGCCCGCTACCCGGAACTGACGGACGTGGTCAGGTCGGTGACCGTGCACCCGGTCACGCCGGAGGGACTCGAGCACAGCGACTGGGAGGTGTACTTCAGGAACGGCATCCTGCGCTGGTCAGAGGCCGACTCCAAGGACGAGCCTGGCCGTCGCATCGCTTTCGAGCAGACCGACGGCGACTTCGACATCCTGACCGGCTCGTGGTCCATCTCCGCGGCGGCCCGCGGCTGCGCGGTCACCTTCGAGACCGCGTTCGACTTCGGGATTCCCAGCCTGGCCGGAATCCTCGACCCCATCGCCGAGCGCGTTTTCAAGGAAACGATCGCGCGAGTTCTTGCCGGCCTATTCGGGACCGTCGAAGTGATCGGCGATCCCAAGATCTCTCAAGCAATCGCAGGAGCCAACTGATGGACGCTAAAAACTGGTTCGAGACAAAGGCGACCTACACTCTCACGCGGCTCGAGTACGGCTTCGGCCTGATCGTCGCCCTGGCATTTTTCTTCTGGCATATTACCGACGTCCGCTGGCTGCCGGCGGTCGTGCTCTTCGTCTACATCGACCTCATCGGCTATATCCCGGGAGCCATCGCGCATCACCGCGCGCACGGCCGCCCCATCTCGCGGGGCTATTACGTCGCTTACAACATCATGCACAGCCTGATTACCCAGTCGGTGGTGATCGGCGCGTGGATCTTGATTGACAAGCCCGAGTGGGCGCTGCTTGTCATCCCCATTCACTTGTTCGGCGACAGGTCGATCTTCGGCAACTTCCTCAAGCCGTTCGCCGTGTCGTTCGAGCCGCTGCGGCATCCGGCGTTCGCCAGGCTGCTCGGCGACCTCAAGCACGACCTGGAGCGCGAGCCGCTGTCGCCGACCGGGGCGGGCCTGCGATGAGCGGCACCTGGGCCGGCCGGGAGATCCTGGCCGAATGCCCGGCCGCTGATGCCTGGAGCGTACTGCGCCTCCTGGTGACCGGCGTCGCCGTGATCACCACGGGCGGCGGCCCGGCTACCCGGGGCACGACGGTCAGTTCCGTCGCGATCGCGTCCCGCACGCCGCCGTTCATCACCGTCTGCATGCGGCCGGAAAGCGCCGGGCTCATGCAGCTCAAGGACGAGGTGCTGTTCACGGTGAACCTGCTGGCCCAGGGTCAGGCCTCGCTCGCCGGCCACTTCGCCGCGCCGGGCCGGGCGACGGGCCTGCGCAGCCCGAGCGGCACCGCGTGGCGCCACGATGTCGCGAGCGGGCCGGCGCTGCGCGGCGCGGCCGGCTGGCTCGACTGCCGCGCCGAGCGTGTGATCCCCGTCGGCGATCACGAGCTGGTGATCGCCCGCGTCTGCGCGGCGGTGCCCGGCTCCGGCGTCCCGCTGGCGCAGCAGGGCGGAGTCCTGCGATGACCGCCATTGCCGGCTGGGACAGCGCGCCGTCGCTGGTAGACGGCGCGATCGGCACCGAGCTGAGCGCCGGCGAGTGCGGCGTGGCCTACTGGCTCGGCGCCGTGCCGCAGGGGACGCTGCGCGGGCATGTGCTCGGGCACGGCCCCGAGTCGGTCACGCCTGAATTCATGCGGGAGCCGGGCCCGCTTCGCGAGGCGCTCGCCTCCGAGCTCGCCTTCAGGTCACTAGCAGAGGAAAAGGCCACCAGGGCAATCGGCTACCTCGTAGCTTTAGCGCCCGACAACGACTGCATGGAGTTCTATTCCACGCAGCTCATTGACGAGGCGCGGCACGCGATGGTGTTCCGTTCCCACCTTATTGAGCTGGGCGTCGCCGCCTACAGCCTGGCCGAGTGCGTCGAGCGGATCGCCGGAGCCGATCGCGACGCCATCTTGGTGCCGCTCGAGGAATTCGGACTGCGCACGCTGCGCGACCGGCGCGACTTCATCGGCGGCGTGGTCGTGCTCACCGTCCTGGTCGAGGGCGTGCTCGCGCCCGCCGCCGAGCTGAGCGAGCGCAAGTGGCGGCCGCTCGACCCGGCGGCGGCCGACATCGAGCGCGGCGCTGGCATCGACGAGATCAGGCACCTGGTCGTGGGCAGTTCCATCGCGCGGGAGTACCTGCTCGCCCGGCCGGACGAACGCCAGCGCGTGCTCGACCTGATCGCCGAGGGCCGCGAGCTGTGGGACACCCTGCCGACCGCCGACGTGCTCTACCGCCGCGAGCAGCTTTTCTCCGACGGACTGCGCCGGCACGCGGCCGCCGTCGGCGACTACGAGATCTGGCCTGGCCGCCGGCTGATCGACACGACGGCATCCGAGCGCCTGGAGACAGCGACGACGTGGGCGGACCGCATGGGACGCGCCCGCCTTGCCTACATGGGCCTGGCCGATGACGACTGAAGGAGATCCGATGGACCCGACGTTCACCCGCTTCGCGGCGCTGCTCACCGAGCGCTTCGGCGTCCCGGAGCGCGAGATCGCGCCCGAGGCTACCTTCGCTGACCTGGAGCTCGACTCGATCGCGCTGGTGGAGCTCGCCATGGCGGTGGAGGACGAGTTCGGGGTCAAGCTCGCCGAGGATGAGCTGACCGACGAGGACGACCTCGCCAGGGCGGTCGAGCTCATCAGCGCGGGCACCGCCGCTGTACGGGGCAGTTCGTGAGATTCGACGCGGCGATCACCGGCATCGGGCTCGTCACTCCGGCGGGCATCGGCACCGCGCCGAGCTGGCAGGTCATCTGCTCGGGCGAGGCCACCGCCGCGGGCCCTGACCCGGACCTGGCCGGGTTACCGGTCGACTTCAGCGCGCGGGTACCCGGCTTCGACCCCGACGTGCTCCTTGGCCGGCGTACCGCCTGGCGGCTCGACCGGTGCAGCCAACTGGCCCTGGTCGCCGCCCGCGAGGCGGTCGCCGGCAGCGGACTCGATCCGGGCTCCTGGGACGGGACCAGGGTCGGCGTCGTCATCGGCAGCGGGATCGGCGGGGCGTCGACCTGGGAGCGGCAGCATCACCGGCTCATCGAATTCGGCGCCACGGCGGTGTCGCCGCTGCTCATCCCCATGCTCGCCGTCAACATGACGGCCGGGTACCTGGGTATCGAGTTCGGGGCCTGCGGGCCGAACCTGGTCACCGCGACCGCGTGCGCCTCGGGCGCCACCGCCATCGGGACGGCACGCGAGCTGCTGCGCTCGGGGCGATGCGACGTCGTGATCACCGGGGGCACCGAGGCGTGCGTCATTCCCTCGATCGTCACCGGATTCGCCCAGATGGGCGCGCTCTCCGGCAGGCGCCTCGACCCGGCCGGCGCCTCGCGGCCGTTCGACGTCGGCAGGGACGGTTTCGTGCCCGCCGAGGGGGCGGCCGTGCTGGTGCTCGAGCGCGCCGCCGACGCGGCTGCTCGCGGGACCCGGGTGCACGCGCTGATCAGCGGCTACGGCGCGTCGGCCGACGCGTACCGCGCCACCACGCCCGATCCGCAGGGCGCCGGAGCCGGGCGCGCGCTGCGGGAGGCGCTCGCGGACGCGGGCCTGGCCGCCGGGGCGGTCGACCACGTGAACGCGCACGGGACCTCAACCCCGCTCGGCGATCTGGCCGAGGCCCGGATGCTGCGCCGCGAGCTCGGCACCGGGGCCAGCGTGACGTCGATCAAGGGCGTCACCGGCCACTCGCTCGGCGCGGCCGGGGCGATCGAGGCCGCCGTCACCGCGCTGTCCGTCGAGCACGGCTTCGTGCCGCCGACCGCCAACCTGTCCGCCCAGGACCCCGAAATCGACCTCGATGTCGTGGCGAAAGCGGGCCGCCGCGAGCGGATCGGGGTGGCGGTCAGCAACTCGTTCGGGTTCGGCGGCCAGAACGCCGTGCTCGTCCTGACCTCGGCGCAATAAACCGAAAGGAGCTTGCCGGTGAGCACAACAACGATCTCCGCTGAGTCCGTGCTTGAGGCGGTGCGCAGTCACGGCGATAACCCGAGCGGGTTCCTCGCGGTCAACGAAGGCACCTCCTACTTCGGCCTCCCCGGTGAACCTGGCGTGATCGCGTACCGGGCCTGCGGACGGTACCTGGTGCAGTTCGGCGGGCCGTTCGCGCCCCGGCAGGCCTGGCCGGAACTGCTAGCCGGCTTCGCCGGGCTCGCCGATGCCGACGGCGCCGGCATCGTCGCCGTGCAACTGCAGCGGGACGACGCCGAGTTCTACGCCGCGCATGGCTACACCGTGAACCAGGTCGGCGCGTCCTACGCGATCGACCTCACCGGGTACGGGCTGCAGGGGACCAGGTTCATGCGGCTGCGCAACAAGGTCGCGCGGGCAGGCCGTTCCGGTCTCGCGGTCACCGAGTGCGGTCTCGACGAGAACGCCGCGGCCGTTGCCCAGATCGACGCGGCCTGGCTGGCCGGCAAGGGCGAGAACGCCAGAGAACTCGAGTTCCTCGTGGGCGAGCTCGGCGGGCCGATGCAGCGGCACCGCAGGCTCTTCGCCGGCCTGATCGGCGGCCGGCCGGTCGCGTACATCTCCTACTGCCCCGCCTTCGGCAGCAGGCCAGGCTGGATGCACGACCTGAGCCGGCGGCTGCCGGCCGGCGATGACGCTCCGCCTGGGGTCATCGAGGCGATCAACGTCGCCGCGATCCGCGCGTTCCAGGCCGAGGGAACGCGCTGGCTGCACTTCGGCTTCACGCCGTTCACGTCCCTGGCGCCCGAGCACGAGGTCCCCGGTGCCAGCAAGGCGTACGCGTGGTTCATGCGGTGGCTGTGGGAGAACGGCAGTTTCGTCTACCCGGCGCAGTCACAGCTCGCCTATAAGCGCAAGTGGGCGCCGAGCGTCGTCCTGCCCGAGTACCTGGCCTTCCGCGGGCAGGCGCAGACGGCGGGCCTGATCCACGTCTTCAAGGCCGCGAACGCTTTTTAGAAATTACTAAGGAGCCCCCATGTCCATCAGTCAGGACCAGCTTGAGCTTGCTCAGGACAAGCTGCGCGACGCCTTCTTCGCGCTGGCATTTGACTCAGACAGCGAGGATGCAGCCGCCAAGGCTGACGAGGCGCTCGCCGAACTCGACCAGCTGCTCAACGAGACCTCCCAGGCGGAGCGATGAGCGGCGACGGCGGCGGGCTGCGCCGGTCCCTTGACACCCCGAAGATCGTGGCGCTCGTCATCGCGGCGGCGGCGCCGATGGCGGCGATCGTCGGCACGGTCCCGCTCGCGTTCGCGATCGGCAACGGCGCCGGCGTGCCAGGGCTCTACGCCGTGGCCGGGCTGATCCTGCTCTGCTTCTCGGTCGGCTACGCGGCGATGAGCCGGCGGATCGTGAACGCGGGCGGCTTCTACACCTATATCTCCAGGGGACTCGGCAAGCCGCCGGCCATCGCCGCCGGCCTGATCGCCGTGCTGTCCTACAACGCGACCTGCATCGGGCTGGTCGGGGCGTTCGGCTACTTCCTGCACCTGGGCCTCGTGCAGCAATTCCATCTCGGCGTCCCGTGGCAGGTGTGGGCTGCCGTCATCATCGCGCTCGTTGGCCTGCTCGGCTACCGGCAGATCGACGTCTCGGCGCGGGTGCTGCGGATCCTGATGGCCGCCGAGGTCGCCGTGCTGCTCGTGCTTGACGCCTTCGTCATCGCGCGCAATGGCGCCTCGGCGTTCCCCGCCACGTCCCTTAATCCCGGCACCGTCTTCGGCGGAGCCTCAGGCGTGACGCTGATGTTCGCGTTCGCATCTTTCATCGGATTCGAATCGGCGGCGCTGTACGGCGAGGAAGCGCACAATCCCAGGCGGAGCGTGCCGCTGGCGACCTACTTCTCCGTTACTCTCATCGCTGTCTTCTACGGGTTCACGACCTGGGTGACGGTTGGCGCGATCGGGGCGCCGCACCTGCGGAGCACGGCCAGGGCATCGCTCGGGAACCTCTTTTTCAACCTCAGCGACAGGTACGCGAACTCGGCCCTGACCACCGTGATGCAGGTGCTGCTGATCACCAGCCTGTTCGCGGCGACGCTGGCCTTGCACAACGCGTCCAACCGCTACATGTTCGTGCTCGGGCGCGAGCGGGTGCTGCCAGGCTGGCTCGGCGTGGTGCACGAGCGGCACGGTTCGCCGCACCGCGCCAGCCTGGCCCAGACGGCGATCACCACCGTCTGCGTCCTCGCGTTCGCGGTCGCCGGCCTCAACCCGTACCTGAACCTCGCGACCTCCATGATCGGCCTCGGCACGCTCGGCATCGTGACCCTGCAGGCGACGGCCTCGCTGTCGGTAGTCGCGTTCTTCTGGCGCAGGCCGGACCGGCAATGGTGGCGAACAGTTCTCCTGCCCGGCCTGGGGACGGCCGGCCTGCTCACCGGCGTCGTCCTGCTGGCGAGAAACTTCCGCGTGCTAGTCGGCACCGCCAACCCGGTAGTCAACGCCCTGCCCGCACTGCTCCCCGTGCTGGTAGCAGCCGGCGTGAGCTACGCCCTCTGGCTGCGCAAACACCACCAGGACCGCTACGCCGCCCTGGCCACGGTCACCGACCGCCCGCAAGAAACCGCCGAGGAACTCCCAGCCCCGGCCACCTCACCCACCCCCGCTACCTGAGCCATCTCCGCCACCACGCCCGTAAGGCTGAGACATGACATGCCCTACCATGTTGCCCTAGCCTGCGCTAAAGCACCCTGCGGTTTCGCTGATCTCATGAGCGGGGGCATGCTCGGTCGCATCGTCGGCTCGCATTTGCTGCTGGCATCTCAGATCACTTTCCAGTCTTCGTTCTCGTGCATGGCTTTGTGGACCCAGGCCAGGAGGCCGCGCCTGAACCGGCTGTACCTGGCGGCTAGTTCGGCGTGCTCGCTGCGGAGTCGGGCCAGTTCGGCCCGTACGTCCTCGTCTTCCGGGTCGCGGATGACCTCCGCCGCCGTCGTGTCCTGGGCGAGGACCTGGCGGATGGCGGCGGCGGGGGGCGGCGCGGTGCCGAATTCCTCGAACGGGACGCCGAAGGCCCGGCAAAAGTGCATCCGGTACCGCTCGGACACTCCGCCGTCGTCCTTTTCCCAGCGGCGGATCATGACGCCTAAGCACTCGTTGCCGGGCAAGGTGTCGCCTGCCTCCCGGGCCGCCTCCCGGAGGTGGCGTCTCATCTCCGGGACGCTCCATCCCCTGGCCTGGCGCTGCATGCGCATCCACTCCCCGCGCGACTGGGAGGACTCCGCCGGCGGTTCGGCTGCCGAGCTAGTCATTACGGATGTTCCCTTCTGGCTCATTTCTGCTGTTGCATGCCTCGCGCGCAGGTGCCGCGCGCGCGTTGTCAGATGCCGTCACCGGGTCGCCTGGAGAAACCGGGACTACGGCTAGCACGCTGCACATGCCGCCCTCATCGCCGGTGATGGTCAGGCTGCTCGACAAGGCCCGGACGACAGCGAGTCCGCGTCCCGACTCCGCGTCATCATCAGCGGCCCGGACACACGGGTCGCCGGCTGCTCCCTGATCGGTCACGAGCACCGCCGCATGCGTCCCTGTGACCCTTGCCACGCGGACCGCGAACAAGCCGCCCTGAGTCCCGCTCGCGCTGTGCGCGACTGCGTTAGACGCAAGCTCAGACGCCACCAGGACGGCATCATCGCAAGCAGGGTGGCCTGCGAGCACCGACCGCGCGAACGCGCGAACGGCCCGCACCTGCTCACCGGTTCCCCGGAATATCCGCGATGAGCTTCCGGCCGGCATACCCGGCGCGCAGCAGCCAGAGCCAGCGCCCGCACCATGCGGGCTGCCGCGCAGGACTGCGGCATGCTCGCTCCGCTGAAGCGCAACCGCCAGCTCGAGCTCCCGCGACCCGATATCGGAAAGTAGCAACGTCGTCATCACCCTCCCTCCGTCGCCGATTCACTGTTACCGCTCACGGCCGGCTCGTGTCCTTCTCATGCCGCACTGCGAACGGGAGATCAAGAGTGCGCTATGCCGCGATCAAAGCCGACCCGTGTCACGCATGATCATCTATGCATCCCTTACATAGTCACTTTCGGCAGCATCTCAGCCGGCGTTAGACTGCATGCAGAACCGCGCACTATTCGTTGCAAGGGGGAAACTGGCTCATGCTGGCAGATGACGGCAAACGGGTTCGTTTCTGCAAGTGCGGGACGCGGCTGGCCAGAGACAACGCCGGGTTACTCTGCTCGATATGTGAGCGCAGATCTGGTGGCAGTTTTGTCAGCGCACCGGTGGTGACGCCTGAGTTCTGGCTGGCAGACCAGATGCAAAGGGCAATCGCCAGTCGCCACATGGGCCAGATCGTTCATGCCTATCGAGTTCATCCGTGGCATGGCAAGGTTATTGCGCAGGCCGTCGTAGCGGGATGGGCCGGCCTGAGTCAAACGCAGCTCAGCCGAATTGAGTCAGGCGCTCCCCTCCGTGACCTTGAACGCCTTATGCATTGGGCGCGTATCCTGCGAATTCCATTTAGGCTATTGTGGTTCGAACTAGACGAACCCAGCAAGATCGGCGATCAACCTGGTAAAGGGATGAATCGCTTCTCGGCTGGCCGACCGGAAGAGGTGAGTTCAACGCGCCGCCGCGACTTTATGGCGATCGGCAGTCTCGCAGCAGCCGGGCAGGTATTCCAGTCGCTTGAGCATGAGCTTGACCTGATGCACATGACACTTGACCGGGGCACCACGAGCGAAGAGAGAACGACTCATCTTGAGGGGGTAGCGACAGACCTCGGCGTTCAGGTAGTACAGATCCCTCCGCTGGCGCTTATCAATCCGGCCCTTGCAGCACTGCACAGCATTCGCGCTCTTCTGGAACAACGACAGCCAACGCGACAGCAAGTCAGGCTGGTGAGGGCCAGCGCGATGATCTGCACTGTTGCAGGTGAGATAATGTTTAACGTCGGCCAGTTCAAGAAGGCCGACGACTGGTACAAGACCGCCGAACACGCAGCTTACGATGTAGGTGACCGGTATCTGCTCGACATCGCGCTTGCAGGACAAGCGTATCTGCCGACGTATTCCGACGATCCGCGAGGCGTGCTCGCCCTCCTTGAACCTCGCCTTGGCAGCGGCCGTGCGCCATCGCCTGCAATAGCATGGCTGTGGGGATTCAAGGCCCGGGCGCACGCGGCACTCAGCGAGCCGGACGAGTTCCGCCGTTCCATAGAACAGGCGCAAGAAGCGCTCGCACGCTCCAGAGCCGAGCTCATAGGACCTGGCATCTTCTCTTTCGTTCCGGAAAAGCTCGCCTTCTATGAGGCAACCGGGGCGGTTCGGCTGAACAAGCCGGAAACCGCTCTGCTGTCCGCTGACCGCGCATTGTCGCTCTATGACCCGTCAGAGACCACCGAACCCACGCTGACAAGACTGGAACGTGCCAGCGCGCTCGCGCAAGCGTCGGACATCGAGGAAGGATGCCGCGTAGCAACTGATGCCCTACTTGATCCCAACGTCTTTCATGGCATCACGGTCAAGACCTATGCTCGCAGGTTCGATACGATTGTTCGCGGCATACAGTCGCCGGCCACGAAGCAATGGCGAGAGATCCGCGCAGAGCTGCACGACACGAGAAAAGGCCTTCCGAAAAGAACGGGCCCCCCGCAGTGAACACCGCCAGGCAGATCCTTGAAGATTACGTAAATAACGGAAAGCTCATGCAGGTGTCTAGCATTTCGGAGACCGGGAGCCCGTGCCTATGCCACGTATGGTACCGTGCGCGGTTCTCGCCAGACCGGCTCTATTTCATGTCCAGACGGGACCGCGTCCACTCGGTGAATATTCGGCGCGACAGCCGAGTCGCAGGAGGAATGGTTACCATACCGCTTACGGGCCTAGGCCAGACCGTGAGGGGCGTCACATTCCAGGGTCTCGCCCAAGAACTGGATGCCGGAGCCCATGATGAGCTAGAGCAATTCCTGGCCCGGTGGCCGCACGCCCGAGACGCTATCTCGACAGAACGAATAGCGGCGGACGACACGCCATCGCGTCTATATGAGATCCGAGTCGATGAATGGGTGCTGTTCGACGAGGAGGCATTCACCGGATCGCCTAGGCGCGAAATTCGAGCCGATAAGTAAATGCTGGTGAAAGACTGGCAGGAAGAAGCCCAAGACCTGTCCTGGTAGCTTCTGTCGCTCTTGCTGTCCGGGTTAGTAGCCAAATTGCTATTATGAATCCAACAACCGAGACCGCTAGACCACCGCTAGGCCGGACAATTCCAATCCAATCTTCAACCTTCATTTTCTTATCTTGATCCTAGCTGATTAGCCTCATGCTCTTTCCTGTGGCCAGCGATCCTGACCACTAAATCCTATTCGGATTCGAGGTCGTCACTTGAGTTTTCCTCGTCCACATCGGTCAGCGGTTGGTCATTGAGTTCGTTCGAGTTGTCGCCGTCAGATTGATCTGCCGCCTCCTCGGCGGAATCCAAATTGGGGTGATTGCCCATTGAGAATCCGCCAAGCTGGCCGAGAATATCTTTCGGAAGCTTCGGGAACAGGTTCGCGACGGCCGACTGCGTCTGGAACAGGTCGTTGAGTTGATGCTGCGGAAGGTTCTTGAAGAGGTTCAAGGCGGCCGACTGCGTGTGGAACAGGTTCTTGTAAGCGTCAGGTGGTATAGTTGTCAGGCGAGTCGCGAATGAATAAACGTCCGTAGCTCGATTCGTCAGATCGGCTATAACCCATAGCAGGAAGCCGGAGTCATCATCCGGTGCATGGACACGTGTCAGTTCTCCGCCTGTGGGTCGATCATATTTGTCTAGCGTCAGCATTCCGCTGTATATGAGCGGTTTGATTACCTGGCCCACGGATTCTGTTCCGTCGAATGGGACTTCAGCCAGCACTGAATCATTTAGGGAGCCAGTGGGATATCTGACCTGTACAGATGTCTCTGCCTGGACAGAAAATTCGACTACCGTTCCGCTCTCGCCCATTGAGCCGCGCGCCGTTAGCTTGATCTCAGTTATGGTGCCGATCGCAAAGATTGTCGCAACGGTAGTGACAGGCGGCAAGGCACATTTTCGTGAATCGAGTTGCTCGCCTACGACTCCGGACAGTATTTCGCGCGCAGTGAATTCCTTGTAACTACTATCCTTAAGGCGGGCTTGAATTGCCTCGATTTCTAGCCCGTCTTCCATATGGTTATTTGCAGCGAGTTCTAGGATGAGGTCGGGCAGGGTGCGTAGCCAGCGAACACGCCCGGCTACCCCCTTTTCCTCCAACTCTTCCAAAAGTTCGGGGTGCAAGCCAGCGCCATCTGCGTGACCGAAATCCTTGGTATTATTTGACACCCATATGATTTGCTCTTCTGGAAACTGAGACGCAAGCGAGACAACTGCAATCCAATTCAACGTGTCCCTGTACCCGTCACCGTTGCTGTCGCAGGGCTTTCGTCGGCTCGCTGCGCGTTGAACAAGTACGGCGTGTTCGATTTCTGGAGGAGGTATTATCTCGGCCTTAAGTTCCGCGAGGGTGCTATCAAGAATCGAGCGATAGGAATTGGATTCTTTATCGAGAGTCTCTGCTACTTCTTTTCGGATATGACCCAAGCCTAGCGGTCCCGCATGCTTGCGCACCCAACCATCAAGCGCTGCGCTTGCCTCGTTAATTCGGCGTTTGTGGCCTGCGGTCGCCTCGATGAGGACTACTTCAGGCACGAGCACGCGCACGTTCCATGCGACTGCGCCGTGAGCGAGAGCTCGAAAGGCCGTGCCGGTGCAGTGTGGTTCGTTCATGATCGCTGTCGTGTCGAGGATGACGAGCATGGTCGTTGATTCTGGCAGACGATCAGTGCCTGACGAGCCGTGAGCGAGAGCGGGACTGAGCTAGGTGTGATGCAAATCACGATGCAAATTAACGGCCAAGGCTGCCGCACGCTGGTCGGCGCGGGTACGTCGCCGTGATCGGCCGGCCCTGAATCTCGGTGGAGTTCGCCAGAACCTGATTGCTAGGCTGCACGCGTGACGCCAGCTGACGGAAGCCCGTTCGTGCTGGCGTCATCGTCGCCGGCCAGGCTGCGCATCCTCCAGAATGCAGGGATCGACCCGGAGGTCGTGGTGAGCGGCGTCGATGAGACCTGCCAGCCCGGCCTGGACACCGCCGCGATGGTCGCGCTACTGGCCGAGCGCAAGGCAAAGGTCGTCGCGGCGCTGCGCCCCGGTTCGCTCGTGCTCGGCTGCGACACGATGCTGGACTTCGCCGGGATGCCATATGGCAAACCCTCGTCGGCCACGGATGCCGCTGCCCTGTGGCGGCGGTTGTCCGGCCGCCAGGGCGCCTTGCTGACCGGCCATTGCCTGATCCAGCCTGGCACTGGCCGCCAGGTTAGCGAGGTGGGGCGGACCTTGGTGCGATTCGGGACGCCGACCCAGGCCGAACTGGCCGCTTATGTCGCCAGCGGCGAGCCGGCGGCGATGGCGGGTGCCTTCAGCCTTGAGTGCCTGGGCGCGCCCTTCATCGACGGGATCGATGGCGACCCGAGCAACGTGATCGGCCTGTCACTGCCGCTCCTGCGGCGCCTGCTGGCTGAGCTGGGCATCGCCATCACCGACCTGTGGCGCGGGCCCGTCGGCGCTTCCCGGTAGCGACGAGCCCACCAAGGCGAGGAAGCGCTCGTACGCATCGTTGACGCCGGCCCGGTCGCCGGTCGCGAGCAGGTCGAGCAGCAACCCGCGCACGACAGCGAGGCCAAGGCGTGCCTCGGCGCGCGCGGCCTGCTCGCTCGCGCCCTCTTTCACCAGCACGTCGGCCATGGGCGCTATCCACGACTCGACTGCCGCTGGCAGGAACCCCTCGGTCCCAGGCCGGCCGAGCAGCGCGTACGAGTACAACTCGAAGAACAGCCGCTCCATCGGCCAGGCCGCCGGGTCAGTTACCTTGTTCCAGAATCCCCTGGCCTGCTCAGCAGTGAGGTCGAGCCCGAATAGCGCTTCTCGCTGGCTGGCTTCCACCGCCTGAGTGACGGCGACAAGCAGGCCCTCGCGCGACCCGAAGTGGTAGATCAGCATCCGGTGGCTGGTGCCGATCGCCGCAGCGATCTCACGCAGGCTCAGGTCGCCGATCCCGGCACTCAGGGCGTGTTTCACGGCCGCCGCCAGCAGGCGGCCTCTCGCTTGCGATGCGGGCATAGTCCAGCGTACCATGTGGTACATGTACCGAGTGGTACACGTACGGAAGCTCATGCCAGAGGAGCCGAGAGCATGAAGCGATTGCACGTCGAATCCGCCGGAACGACCGAGGCGACCCCGTCGGAGGTATGGCCGCTCGTCGCGGACGCGGGCAAGTACAGCGAGTGGGGGCACTGGTCGGCCAGCGGATGCTCGAACCCCGGCGAGGCGGCGAACGGTAGCGTCGGCTCTGTTCGCTGGCTTCGCTACGGCTTCACGACCACGGTGGAGAAGGTGCTCGAGGCCGAACCCGGTCACCGCCTGGTCTACACCGTCGTGGGCGGCCTGCCGGTGCGGAACTACCGGGCAACGGTCACGCTCACCGTCGTCGGTGGCAGCACGGCCATCCACTGGGAGGCCGACTGGGACCGGACGATTCGGGGCCTGTGCGTCTTCCCGACGCTCAGGTGGATCTACCCGAGGGTCGTAGCCTCACTTGTGGCCGCCGCCAACAGCCTGGCCGCCGAACGGCTCCCGGGCGCCTAAGACTGCCGTCCTGCCCGGCGTCCTCCTACCAATGCCCCCGATGCACGACCTCGTCGAACGGCCTGCGGTCTGGTTCCTTGATCGGCGCAAGCGGCCTGGTGGCCGGATAGCCGAGCGAGATCAGCAGTGAGCAGGTCTTTTCTCCCGGATAACCAAGCAGCTTCCTGGCCAGGTCATGATCGCCAATGCTCGAATGGCAGCTCCCGATGCCAAGGTCAGCCGCGGCCAGCATGATCGACATCGCGGCCTGGCCCAGATCGAACTGAACCCGCCCACTGGCCTGCGCATCCGCGTCGGCTACGAGCGCGACAGTGGCCGCCGACCCGGCCACATGACCGGCCCCGACCCAGACGCTCGACAGCTGCTGCAGCTGCTCTGTGTCCGTGACCAGCACGAAGTCCCACGGCTGGGTGTTACGGGATGACGGCGACCTTCTGGCCGCCTCAAGGATCTCGTCCAGATCAGCGGCGGTGATCGAGCGCGCCGCATACTTCCGCACATTGCGCCGGGACTGGATGGCATCCGGCGTTGTCATGTGATCGCTCATAGCCCCCACCGAGGAATCGTCGATTGATCACCTGCTGAAAGCCCAGGTTACCGAGCAGTCCGCAACTCTGTGCAATCTTCCAGACACAATGTGATCACTCCGCAATAGTTGAAGTGAAATCCTTACCCCCATTTCGCTCGACAATCCCCCGGACCGCCTGAGCGCAGCACGGGCGCCTTGCCGCTGCTGCCCGGCCGGAGTCATGGCCCAGTTGACATGCAGCCAGACGGCTGCCTATATTAGGCAGCCAGACGGCTGCATATCGGAGACCGGCTGTCAGGCAGCCGAACTCGCTATCGAAGGAGCGACAGACATGGCAGACATCAGGCATCGCGTGAGCTCGTCGGCCACGGCAGTACCGTTCATGCACCACTGCAGCACCAAAGTGGGCGGTCCACCTGCTCGGCCTGCGGGCCGGGCTTGACGGCGGCGAGCCGACTCCCTTCCCTGACGATCCGGTCATCAGCAACTGGCGCTAACGAACATGATCGACGAGGTTTTCAAGGCGCTGGCGGATCCGAGCCGCCGCCGCCTGCTCGACAGCCTGAACGGCCGCAACGGCCAGACCCTGCGCGAACTCTGCGCGGGGCTCGACATGGCCAGGCAGTCGGTGAGCAAGCACCTGGCGATTCTTGAGGACGCCAACCTCGTCACCACGGTCCGCCGTGGCCGCGAAAAGCTCCACTACCTGAACGCCGCTCCGATCAGCGACATCGCGGAGCGCTGGATCAACCGGTACGACCAGCAGCGCATCGACGCGCTGTCCGACCTGCGCAAGGCACTGGAGGGAACCCCGATGGACCGACCCGAGTTCGTCTACACCACTTATATCCGCACGACCCCCGAGAAGTTGTGGCGCGGCCTGACCGACCCGTCCTTCACCAGGCGCTACTGGGGCCTCGCCTGGGAGACCGACTGGCAGCCGGGATCGGCGATGACGCTCCAGCTCGAGAAGAAAGGGGTCACCATCGCCGACCCCGCTCAGGTCGTGCTCGAGTCAGCTCCCTACCGGCGGCTCTCGTACTCCTGGCACACGTTCTCGCCCGAGTGGGCCGCCGCCTACGAGGTGGACGACGAGCAAAGCGCCTCGATGGCAGCCGAGCCGAGGTCCAAGGTCACCTTCGACCTTGAGCCGCAAGGCGATTACGTCAAGCTCACGGTCGTGCACGACGGCTTCGAGCCTGGCAGCGCCGTGCTGCCCGGCATTTCGGCCGGCTGGCCGATGGTGCTCTCCGGCCTGAAGACCCTGCTCGAAACGGGCGACGCCGTGCCCGTCGGCTAAGCAGTGTACGCGGTAACATCGACTCATGTGTTGTTCCGCGTGCCGTAGCTGGTGGCCGTCCTAGGACGGCTATCTGCGCGTACGCACGCGAAAGAAAGGGCTGTCCGGCTGGGCGGCCCTTCTTTTGTTTGGCGGAAAGGTTGCCGCACCGGATGGCCTAGCGATCAGGCGAAGGAGCATCCCGTGATCACAACCCCTGCTGAGGCGAAGCCCGCCAGCACACCCGTTCCCGACCATTCACTGCGCGCCGCCATCAAGCGCAGCACCGAACTCGAAGCGGCGATCACGGCCGACGCGTCGCAGTTCACCGTGCTGACCGGCGACCGGCCGACCGGCCGGCTTCATCTGGGTCATTACTTCGGGACCCTGGCGAACCGGGTCAGGCTGCAGCAGGCAGGCGCGCGGCCTTTCATCCTGGTCGCCGATTACCAGGTGCTCACCGATCGCGATGTCGCGAGCCAGCTGGCCGAGCACGTCACCGGGCTGGTCGCCGACTACCTGGCGATCGGGATCGACCCCGTCAAGTCCACGATCTTCGCGCACAGCGCGGTGCCGGCGCTGAATCAGCTGCTCTTGCCGTTCCTGTCGCTGGTGTCGGTCACCGAATTGCGGCGCAACCCGACCGTCAAGGAGGAAATCGCGCAGTCCGGCCAGGCGCGGGTGAGCGGCCTGATGCTGACCTATCCCGTGCACCAGGCCGCCGACATCTTGTTCTGCAAGGCCAACCTGGTCCCGGTCGGCAAGGACCAGCTGCCGCATCTGGAGACTGCCCGTGCCATTGCCCGGCGGTTCAACGAACGTTATGCCGGGGGCTCTGCTTTCTTCCCCGTACCAGATGCGCTGCTGTCCGCCGCGCCGAACCTGCTCGGGATAGATGGCCAGAAAATGTCGAAGAGCCGGGCCAACTCGATCGCGCTGGCCGCGACCGCCGACGAGACGGCGCGGCTGATCAGGCGGGCCAAGACCGACGCCGGGCGGCACATCAGCTACGAGCCGGCGACGCGGCCTGAGGTGTCGAGCCTGGTGCTGCTCGCCGCGCTGTGTCAGGGCCGGGAACCGGCAGCGGTCGCGGCGGATGCCAGCGGGGGCGGGTCGGCCGCGCTCAAGCGGGTCGTGACCGAGTCGGTCAACGAATTCCTGCGGCCGGTCAGGACCAGGCGAGCCGAGCTCGTGGCGGACCCCGGTTACCTGACCCAGGTCCTCTCCGCCGGGAACGCCGTCGCCAACACGATCGCCAACCGCACGCTCGCGGAGATCAGCGTGCTGATGAGCACGTGCTACGGGCAGTTGTGTTGTTGAGCCCAGGGTTGGCGCACGCCGGGGCGCGGTGCCGTCTGGACTGACGAGCGAGGAGCGAAGCGACGAGCGAGGAGGGAAGACGGCGCCTAAGACGCCCCGGCCTTCGGGGGGTTCCGGGGGGTCGTCCCCCCGGGCTAATACAGCACTTTGCGGGGGTGGCCGCCGTCTACGTAGCCGACGAAAGGAGGGTAGATGTTGTAGCCGAGCAGCTCTTGCAGGCGCTTGGGCAGCTCGCGGGCGGTGCTGCGCGGGACGGCGAGGCAGTGGTTCTCCTGGGGGCGCAGCCAGGCGCTGGCGTACTCCAAGATCACGCCGAGCCTGGGCCGGTCGGTCTGGTTCGCGCCGCCGCCGTGCCAGAGGCTGCCGAGGTAGAACATCGCCGAGCCCGGTGTCATCGTCGCCGCCTCGACCCGGTCGTCGTCGGTCGGATGCCGGTCAGGCGCCCAGCGGTGACTGCCGGGAACGAACCTCGTCGCGCCGTTCTCCATGGTGAACGGGTCGAGCGGCCACATCGTGTTGACAACGACGGGCGGGTGCGGCTTAGGCAGCGGGTAGATCGAGTCGTCGCAGTGCAGGATCTGGGCCTTCTCCCCCGGCCCGATCCTGATCCCGACCGGCGCACTGAGCTGGTAGTGGCCGAGCACCTCGTCGAGCACGCCGAGCAGCAGCGGGTGAATCGCGGCCTGGTCGAAGGTCCTGGTTTTGGCGAACAACGCGTAGACGCGCTGGGTCGAGAACCCCTCGAACGCGTTCCGCCCCGTCTTCGTCGCCGCCAGTACCCGGTCGAGATCCGCCCTGGCCGTCGCGACCTCGCCGGCGGTCATCATGTCGTCGACGACGACGTAACCGTCCTGCGTCATCGCGGCCGCGACGTCCGCTGCGGTCGACGTCAGCGCCGACAATCTGCCGGTCATTTCACCAGCGACAGCCGTGGTCCAGACGACTGCGTGTCGCCTGAGGCCCGTCGCCTGCCGGGTCGGCCGCGGCCAAGCCGCCCCAGCCCGCCGCCCCGGCCGCGGCCGACCCGGCTCTGGCCGTTGCTGTCCGGCTGGCTGCTCGCCGCGCCTCCCGGTCCCGATCCGATCGCCCGCTGGGACCGGGCCGACAGAACCGTCCCGACGCTGAGGGCTGAGAGCACCGACAGGACCGAGCCCGCCGAGCCAATCGACAGGACGGAGCCGGTCGAGCCGATCGACAGGATCGACCCGGCCGAGCCGATCGACAATATCGATCCGACTGAGCCGATCGACAGGATCGACCCGGCCGAGCCGATGGACAGCAGCGAGTGTGCCGAGTCAGTCGATCGCGGTGAGCTGCTGACAGGTCCCATATGGGCATTCTTGCAGCGTTGCCTGACCCGCACCAGCATGCCTTGGGCTACTATGCCGCTTGCTGGGCTGGCACGACCGGCAAGTACAGCGCAGCGTGCGGTTCAGCGCAGCGTGCGGTTCAGCGCAGGAGTCCGCATGAATGTGCGCATCGATCGATGACCTTGGAGGCTGATGCGGCCTGGTTTCAGGCCGCAGGGGTTAGCGGTGCAGGGGTGACCAGGCCGGGCCGTTCGAACTCAAGCTAGGTTCCGTGATCATGGCCCGGAGCGTGATCGCGGAAATTTACGCAGGTCAGTCAGGCTGTCGGGTGACCCTGGATCTTGGAAGATCGGGCTCCGGCAAGTCAGCGGGGAGACTTTTTCTGAGTTATCGAGGAGTCTTTTCACTTTCGGGAGAGTTTTCAGTTCTATTGACTGGCTCGCTCAGGGGATTGTCGCAACGCTCTGATTTGGGTGGGAGCGGGCGATGGGGCGAAGTGTGGATCCTCAGGTGGTGGCCAGGACGCTGGAGTTGCTGGCTTCGGGTGTGAATCCGATGCGGGCAGCGGCTTTGGCGGGGGTGTCGAAGTCGTTTGCTTACGAGCTGGACCGGCGGGTGAGCGGGGTGTCCCGGCTGGCGGTCAAGCGGGAGGCGGCGGCCCGGCGGGCGGCCCGGCCGGGCCGCCGCGGCGTTGATCCGGAACGGGTGCGGGTGCTGCTGGAGCACCTCGCCGCGGGGCTGAATCCGAACCGCGCCGGGCCGCTGGCCGGCGTGTCGAAGACGTTCGCGTACGGCCTGTACCACAAGATCGGCGGAGTGTGCAGACCCCCTGGAACGACTTACAGCGACCGGTACCTGGACGACGGGCAGCGGCACGAGATCGCGCGGCTGCGCGAGACCGGCTTGTCGCTGCGGGCGATCGGCGCGCGGACCGGCGTGAACGCCTCCACGGTGTGCCGGGAGCTCAAGCGCAACGCCGACCCGAAGACCGGGCATTACCTGCCGGTGCGGGCGGGCAACCTGGCATGGGAACGGCAGCGGCGGCCCAGGCCGTCAAGGCTGTCCCGGCACCCGGAGCTCCGCCAGCGGGTACAGCAGCTCCTGGACCGGCGGTTCTCCCCCGAACAGATCAGCGGGAGGCTGAAAATTGACCACCCCGGCGATGAGGACATGCAGGTCAGCCACGAGACCATCTACCAGTCGATCTACGTCTACCCGCGCGGAGAGCTGCGGCGGGAGCTGAAAGCCTGCCTGCGCAGCGGCCGCCAGCTGCGCCGCCCCCGCGGCCGCGGCGAAACACGCGGCCGCATCATCGGCGCCGTCCCCATCGGCGAGCGCCCCGCCGAAGTCGAGGGACGGCTCGTGCCCGGCCACCACGAAGGCGACCTGATCATGGGCTCCAAAGCATCCAACTCCGCCGTCGGCACCATCGTCGAGCGCACCACCGGCTACCTCACCCTGCTCCACCTCCCGCACGGCCACGACGCCGGATCCGTCGCCGGCGCCATCATCGGCCGCATGACCGAACTGCCCGCCTGGTTCGCGAAGACCCTCACCTGGGACCGCGGCAAGGAACTCGCCCGCCACCAGCACATCACCGACACCACCAGCATCAGCGTCTACTTCGCCGACCCCCACGCCCCCTGGCAGCGCGGCAGCAACGAGAACATCAACGGACTGCTCCGCGAATACCTCCCCAAAGGCACCGACCTCAGCACCACCACAGCCGCCGGCCTCCAGCACATCGCCGACGAACTCAACGACCGCCCCCGCAAACGCTACGGCTACCACACCCCCCGCGAACAACTCGCTAAACTCCTCACACAAGAAGCCGAACGCGTTGCGACGACCCCCTGAAAACGCCACTGAAAAAACTCCCCGGAGTGAAAACTCTCCACCCCGATGCCGGAAAAGGCTCCCCGATCCTGATCGTGGGCCGGGCGGCGGCCCCCGAGACCGGTGCGTTCTTCCGTGATCATGTTCGAGACCATGATCACGGAAGATCGCCCAGGTCAGGACAGGTGCGATGTTCCGTGATCATGCCCGCTAACATGATCACGGAAATTAACCCCGGCCGGCCCCGGCCGGCAAGCACCCCACCCGGCAGACCCGCACCACCCGCACCACCCGCCTCACCCGCACCACCCGCCTCACCCGCACCACCCGCCTCACCCGCACCAGACTCACCCCGCAGCCTGATCCGTGCCGCAGCATGATCGCGGAGCGTTCTAGCGGAAGCCTTCAGCTAGCGGGAACGGCTGAAAGCCCAGAAGCTACCGGAAGCGCCGTATCTCATTCCATTGAGTAAGTGCTCAGTTCGCGCGGGTACCCCGGCATAAGCCGGGATTGCGGGAGGTGCGATATCTTGGGCCGGTGCACCGCATGGACAATAGCCGGGCAACGTCGGGGCGCGGCGGGCCGTTTATCGGCGGTCCGGCGTTCGGCGGCCCGACTGCCGAACGCGGCACTGGACCCGGCTCCGGCACTGAACCCGGCCACGGCCCCAGACCCGGCCACGGCCCCAGACCCGGCCACGGACCCGGACCCGGCTACGGGATTGGCGGCGCTGACCGGGATCACGGTGGCGGTGCCGGGAGGACTCGGCGGCTTTTCCAGCCGCCGGCGATGCCGCGACCCTGGTACCGGCGGGCCGCACGGGTGGTTGTACTGACCGGTTCAGTCCTGGTCGCGGCTCTCGTTCTCGGTCTAGCGGGCGGCGTTCTTAGCGGCCTCCTCTAGCACCGGACCTGCTTATGGCTGGTCAGCTTCGCGGGCGACGCGCTCAAGTTTGGCGCGGTAGGCATCCCACCAGGACTGGTCGACATCAAGGACATTGCTGTTGCCCTCGGCTAGGCCGACCTCGCCATCGATGAGTTCCCGCACGATGTCCAGATGACCGGCGTGGCGGTAAGTCTCCGTCGTCGTATGCACCAGAATGCGGTGCAACGTCACCTCACCGGTACCCGTCCACCACGGCACCCGGCCGGTAGCGTCGAGGTCGAGTGCTTCGATCGTGGCGTCCGAATGCGCCCACACTCGGCGATAGAGCCCGACGATGTACTCGCGTGACTCATCGGCGGTCGCCCACAGATCCGCTATCAGCACGTCAGGTGGCAAGGATGTCCAGTTCTCGACGTCCAGGTCCTCGTTCCAGGGCAGCTTCTCGCCGAAAGGCCGACCGAAAACCTCCCCGAAGTACCCGGACTCGACGCTGGCCAGGTGCTTGACCACGCCGAGCAAGTTCGTGCCTGTCGGCGTGAGAGGCCTGCGGATGTCGTACTCCGACAGCCCGTCCAGCTTCCACACCACCGAGTCTCGGGCACTCTGCAGATAGCGCCGCAGGTCCGCCTTGAAATCATCAGATATCGTCACGCGCGGCAGTCTGCCACGCTCCACCGACAGTGCCGCCAACAGCGCCGCCGCGTTCGCGCCGCGCCCACGATGTTCGGAACTGTCGGCCAGCACTTACGCGGCTTGATCACCCGGAGCCGACACGCCCGGAGCCGACACGCCCTGTGCCGCGTCCCGGCGGGCAGGCTTCGAGGCCGCAGGCTCTCCTGGCAGCCGCCGTCCTGACGAGCGCGACGCCGGGTGCTCGACGAGAGCGATCACCCGGGTCGCCATGAACCTCGCGGTCCGCACCGCCGTGCCGCCCCTGGTCAACTCGCTGACCTCGACCTGGCCGCGCCTGGTCACTGTCTCGACGCGCCGCCCGGCTCTGGTGGCGGCCACCTCGTAGGTCTTCGTCTCGCCGCCCGCGTCAACGACGATTTCTACCCAGTCGCCCTTCACGCCGGACCAGCCTCCGGCATCAGCGAACTGGCGCAACTGCCCATGTCAGATACCTACCCAACAAGAGCACTCCGGACGCCATCCAGCCGGACCCAGTCGTACCAGGCGGCAGGACACGCGACGGCAGGCCGCGCGCGGGTCGGCGGCGACCGCACCGAGTTCCGGCCAAGCGTGTCGGATAGGTCACTGATTGCTACCATCAGCCATGGGCCTCTTCAAGCGATCTTCGCCGCAAAAAGCGACTATTACCACTAATTCCGTTGTATCCCCCGCCGCGCCGGCAACGCCAGGGCTCGCCGGCGTCCCGAACTTGAGCGCGGCGCTGCAGCAACAGCTGAAATTCGCGCGGGAGCGCGTCTTCTCCTATTCGGACTATGTCAAGCAGGTCGACTGCGCGCGCTGCGGCGCCCCCAAGCAACTGCCGACAAAGACCGCCTACGTCTACTGCGACAATTGCGGCGCCCTGACCGACTACGACTTCAGGATCGGCAACTTCGACACCAACGCCGCGCTCAGCAACCAGGTCTACGGCTATCTCGTTGGCTCCATTCAGCCGGCACTCGACATCTGCGCCGCGACCGGCGACGGGGAAAGGTACCGGGCGCTGATCCGCCCCGTGTACGCCGAATGGATCAGGCAGTGCCCGTACGCCAACTCGCCGCGCGCCACGTCGGACGCCGACTTCCAGGAGCGCACCATCACCTACCTGGTCGAGGCCATCGTCCGCACCGAACTCGACAAGAACGTCCAGGCCGTCAGCCGGCAGCTCGCGACCGCCAGCGCGCAGCTGCGGCGGATGCCGCTGCCCAACGGGGACTATTACATCAGCGACGGAATCTGGCAGGTCGCCGCTCTTTACAAGCAGCAGATGGAAATAAGATACAAGGTGCTGCAGGACAGCGGCGTACTCGCCCTCGACCCCGAAGAGGCTCCGGTCGAGGTCTGGCTCCGGATGGAGTACTCCTACTTCTGCCAGAACTGGCTGCCCAAGATCCCGCCCGCCGACGCCGACCGTTTTCTCGACTTCTTTGGCCTTCGGGGTGAATACTCGCAACTGAAGATCGCCAATGCCGAGACCAAGAAGTGCGGCGGCTGCGGTGACGAACTCAGGACGGTGCCAGGAGCGCAGGCCGTCGTCTGCGAGTCCTGCGGCCGGAAACTCGACATCGCGGGCGGCGACGTGCCCTGCCAGCGGTGCGGCGCCCCGCTCGCCTTCCCGGTCAAGACCAGCGCGATCGACTGCCCCTACTGCCACACGACCACTCACCGCGCATAAGCCGGCAGGCTGACCCAAGGCACGAAATACCCCGCGTCCGATAGCAGTTGCCGTAACCGGAGCCACAAGGCAGCGCCGCTAAACGACCCCGAGGAGCGCCATCATGAACGTCAGCGCCAGCCAGAATGCGGACCGACCCGTTCTCGAGCCAGGCCCTGACCATCCGATCACGATCACGCCAACCCGGTCGCGGGTCGTGGTCAAGGCGGGCGGCCAGGTCATCGCCGAGTCCACCGGCGCGCTGACGCTGCAGGAATCTAACTACCCGCCCGCCTACTACGTCCCCGCGGCGGACGTGACGGCCGAGCTGACCGGCCCGACGAGCACGACCAGCTATTGCCCGTACAAGGGCGACTGCTCGTACTTCACCGTCGCGACCGGCGACGGCGAGATCACCGACGTGGCCTGGTCCTACCAGCAGCCCTATCAGCCGGTCGCGCCGATCGCGGGATACCTGGCCTTCTACCCGAGCAAGGTCAGCATCACCGTCGACTAACCCGCCCGGCGCCCCCTACCATCGACTTCATTCTTCCGTTCTCCGATGGAGCGTGGCGCTATGCGCGGTGTGGCCCGTTATCCGATAATCTGGTCCGTTTCCGCGCTGACGCTGATCGGCACGGTGATGGCCGCCCAGCCCGCGGCGGCTCGCGCGCTGAGTACGGCGACCAGCCATCCGGCTGCCCCTTTCACCTTGTCGGTGAGTGGCATCGACCGGGACGGCACCCACCTCAGCGTGTCGGCCTCGGTCTACAGCCAGGCCGGCGTCAGTTTCCTGTCCGGCGGAAGTTCGGTCAAGGTGCCGGCCGGCAATTACATCGTGGCCGCGCCGATCTGGCGGCCAGCCGACGGCAGCACGCAGACGCTCGTCGCCGCCAAGGTGCAGGTGACCGGCAACAAGCACGTGACGCTTGACGCCCAGGGCGCCTTCCCGGTGGTCGCCACGCTGATCGCGCCCGGCGCCACCCAGGGCGCGCAGACCGTCGAACTGTGCCTGGGAGCCGGCGGCAACGACAACTCCGTCACCGGATTCCTGGTCGAGTCGCCCGGCACCGTCTTCGTCAAGCCGATGACGGGGAAAGGCCTGCGCACCGTCTACCAGACCTTCTGGCAGGGCACTGGCACTCTTTATGACGTGGCCGGCGCTTTCTCAGGCGGCATTCCCGCTGGCCTGACCATTCACGCGCAGCCGTCGGCGATGGCCAAGGTCCACGTCCAGTTGCGTTCGAACGAGAACGTCACTCCCCTGCGGGCCGTGCTCGCGACCTACGACGAATGCGGCACGACCACCGAGCCGGTCACCTCAGTGCCCGCCGACTACACCGACTTCCGCACGCCCGGCGACTGGAACACCAACCTGAATTTCGGCGCAAAGCTGATCAACGTCCAGCGCGATCTGTTCTCCGACGCGGTCTACAAGAGCGGCCACAATTACTCCGACACGTTCGGCAGCGCGGCGGCCGGGCCGAGGCCAACTTCCCGGTGATCGAGGGCAGCACGATCGAATACGGACCGGGCAATTTGTTCAGCGATCCCGCGGTCAGGCTGGGCTTTGATTGCGAGGGAAAGGCGAGCATCCGCCTGTCGCGTTCAGGCACTACGGTGAAAAAGTCGAACCTGAAGTTCTGCGGCAAGACTACGGATTTCACCGCCCACGTGACCAAGAAGACGTGGTACGCGCTGAACGTGAACGCGCAGCGGTTTAACCCGTCCGGCAGCCTGCCCGCCGGGGTACTGCTGTCGCCGAAGGTCTCCGTGGCCTGGCGGTTCCGTTTCGCGCCGGTGAAGCATCACCCGATCAATGCTCAGGCCGCCCCGGTCACGGTGACCAGGTTCGTCCCGCAGGGCCTGGGATTCGCCAACGATGCCTCGGGCGGGGCGACGACGCAGGTCCGCTGCTTCATCGTGCGCGGCGGCGGAGAGCCTGTCGCGACGCCTCGGTACCGGCTTGCGAAGCTCAAGTTTCAGGCCTCGTTTGACGACGGGGTCGTGTGGCACACGCTTCCAGCGACGCTGCACGGCGCGTTCTGGCTGGTCAAGGTGCACAATCCGGCGCAGGGCTTCGTGTCGCTCAGGTCCGTCGTGACCGATGCGCACGGCGACTCCACCACCGAGACGATCCTCCGGGCGTATCTTGTGCAGAACTCAAACTGACGCCTGCGGCTGTCGATCCGCCGCCGGGTTGTTCGTCGGCTAGGTAATGGGATCGACCTGGACCGCGAACGAAGGGCGGGCGCCAGTCATGGCTGACGACAACAAGACCTGGGTGCTGATTCACGCCGGGCGCAAGGACCTGGCCGACACTCTCGACGAACTCACCGCTGAGCAGTGGGCGACCGGCTCGCTCTGCGGCGGCTGGACGGTAGGCGAGACCGCCGCGCACGTGCTCGCCGGCGCCGAGCAGACGGCGGGGTCGTTCACCCGCGGCATGCTCGGGGTCGGCCTGCGGTTCGACGCCATGGTGCGGCACGATGTCTCAAGCCGGGCCGCGCTGTCGCAGCGGCAGGTCATTGACCGGCTGCGAGCGCGGACGATCACCACGAACCGCCCGCCAGCGCCTGTCATGGCGATGCTGGGCGAGATCGTCGTGCACAGCGAGGACATCAGGCGGCCGCTCGGCCTGCCAAGCCGGTCCGACGCGGAAGCCGCGAACGCGTGCCTGGACATGTACACCAAGGCGAGCTTCCCGGTCGGGGGCAAGAAGCGGATCGCCGGGCTGCACTTGGTCACCACGGACACGGGCTGGTCGTGGGGCGCCGGACCTGAGGTTCGCGGGCCCGCGATGTCGGTGCTGCTCGCGATGACCGGCCGCGCGGCCGGGCTCGCTGACCTGTCCGGGGACGGGGCGGCGCTGCTGAGTGAGCGCCTGGGCCAGCCGGCCAGCAGCCTCGCGTAGCACACTGGCGGGATGGACGCGGAGGTGGTGGTCATCGGCGCCGGCGCGCTCGGGCTCAGCACGGCGCTGCACGCGGCGCTGGCCGGGCGATCGGTCGTGGTGGTCGAGCAGGAGACGGCGGGCTCGCAGGCGTCGGGGCGAGCCGCCGGCCTGTTCAAGTCGGTCCAGGCCGACGAGCTGCGCACCGAGCTGGCCAGGCGCAGCATCTCGCTGGCGGTGGGCTTCGGGGACTGGGCGGGCGCTCCGCTGCCTGTGGTCCGCAGCGGGAGCTTCCTGATCGCGAGAACCGACGCGCACAAGGCCTACCTGCGCACCGAAGAACGCCAGTCGCGCGGCTGGGGCGCCGACGTCCGCGAGGCGAGCGCGGGGCAGCTCGCCGGCGGGTTGTCGTATTACCGGGGCGACGGCAGCGAGCTGGCCCTGTGGTGCCCGGAGGACATCTACATCGACGAGCCCGCCAGCCTCGTGCGGGCGCTGGTGGCGGCGGGCCTGCCGCACGGGGTCCAGTTGCTGGAACGCGAGCAGGTCGTGGCCGTGACGACGGCGGGCGGGCGGGTCGCCGGGGTCGAGACGGCGGCGCGGACGATCTCCGCTCCCGTCGTGGTGGACGCGGCCGGGGCCTGGACCAGGCAGGTCGCCGCCCTCGCGGGCAGCGATGTCGCGGTGGCGCCCGTGCGGCACCAGCTCTTTGTCACCGAGCCCTCGGCTGAGGTCGATCCGGCCGCGCCCATCGCCCGCGTGGTCGATGCCGCCGTGTACCTGCGGCCTAACCGGGGCGGGCTGATGGCGGGCGGGTTCGAGCCCGGGCCGCTGGCCATCGATCCGCGCGCCGAGCCCGCGGGCTTCCTGACTGACTCCGTGCCGCTCGAGCTTGCCGCGGTCCGCGAGCTCACCGCCCAGGTCGGCGCCGAGGTGCCGCTGGCCGCCGGTGGGCAAGTGGCAGAGCTGCGCGGCGGCCTCTTTACGATGAGCCCGGACGGGCGGTTCATCGCCGGACCGCTGCCCGACGTCCCTGGCCTGTGGGTAGCGGCGGGCTGCAACGGATCCGGCTTCTCCTCCGCGCTCGGCGTCGGCGAGGCGCTGGCGGCCTGGATCCGCGGCTCGCCGCACGGGATCGAGGCCCTGTCGCCCGCGCGGTTCGGCGCGATGACTGACGAGGCGCTGGTAACGGCCGGAGTCTGGCAGTACGCGCACTATTACGACCCGGCCGCGTAGGCGCGGCGACAGCGCCCGGGCGGGCGACGGAGTCAAGTCACGAGCTCGCCTAGTGCCCTGAAGATCAGAGACCGTGCCCCTGCTCCGCGGAGCGCGGATTCACTGAGGATTCGAAACATGCGGGAGTAGAGATCGATCTCTGCCGGACGGGTCACCTCGATGCTGGCGGTAGGAGTCTCTAGCGCAGTGAGGGAGCTATCGAAGATCCAGAATCCAGCTGAAGGTACTCCGGTTCGCTCGGTCATCATCGGGATGATTCCCAGCGAGACTGTCGGTATCGACATGATCTCCAAGAGCCGGCCAAGCTGGCCTGCTTGTGTCTCGGCCGTGCCGAACCAGGTCCGCAAGGCCTGCTCTTCGAGCACCACGGTGAACTGCTTGCCTGACTGGTAAAGAACCTGCTGACGTTGCATACGGGTCCGAACCGCTGAGTCGACGTCACCTGGAACATCGAGGAAGCCATACCAGAACGACAACATAGCGGCGCAATAAGCGGCGGTCTGGAACAACCCCGGCACGACGTTGTGCTCGTAGATCCGAAACGAGTTCGTCCGTTCATACCGAGGAAGAGTGTGCGGGCCGAGGACTCGCTTCATTCCCGTTCGGGCCTGCCGCCGAAATTCCAGGTAGGCCGATTGCACGGCACGGGCCGTTGCGATGAGGTCCGGAACGTGTTCCTCTGCGTGACAGGCGCGGCACCAGTCGCGAATATCCCGGTCGGAAGGTGCCTGGACGCCGTGCTCAACCTTGCTCACCCGAGTGAAGTGCTGGCCTGTAGCCGCTGCCAACGCCCGTCCCGAGAGACCCGCGTCCTGGCGGATCTCGCGGAGACGGCCACCCAGTGCCTGCTGGGCCTCCTTGGCGGAGCTAGAGGGCGGAGTATTCACGATGCGGTATGGCCAGCTTCCAGACCGCCTCAAACGCAGCACGGCACAGTCGCAAGTCGGACGGGTTCGATGAACTGACTTTGCCCACGGACAGGCCGTTGCCCGCATAGAGCAGGAACACTGCCAACCGGTCATCGAAAAGGTAAAAGTCGTTACCCGGCAGCGATCCAGTGGGATTCGACGCCGGGTCCTTGCCGATCAACGTTAACTGCATTGACGTCTCCTCGTTCGTAAGGTTGCGAATATTGCGCACCCTCCACTGTGCGCTAGTCCTCTTAAACAGTCAACTCTTGTTTCAGCAACAATTCGCAACACTGTGGCTCGCACGTAAATCTCGCTTTTACGATCGCAACATGTCACTACTTCACTCAGCTAGACGAACAACGAGGACAACGCCGTGAAGCCACTCGGCCTTCGGACGACAGCGCGGCTGGTGCCGGTCCGGTCAGCGCACGTACGTGCCTCGCTGCGGGAGGGTGTAGACGAGTCCCTCGTTCCGCAGGACCTCGATCGCCTTCCTGACGGTTACCCGCGAGATCTTGTGCGTCTTCTCCAGTTGGCTCTCGCTCGGCACCGGGTCGTCGGACGACAGCTCCCCGGAGGCGATCTGCGCCCGGATGATGGCCGCCAGTTGGAGATACAGCGCGGTCGGGTCGCGATGATCGACGGTCACAACACCGCACAGTAGGCAAACGTCAGTGACGTATACTCTTATAGATAGCTCCTAGAGCACTAATACCTCTGATAGGTTAGGCGCAACTGGAAACATGTGGAGGCGAACCGTGAGCCAGGCCAGCAAGATCGGTGCTCCCGCGTCGCGGGGTCAGTGGCTGCGTCAGCAGCGTCAGTCCAGGGGCTGGAGCGTGCCCGAGATGAGGCGTCACCTTCGCGAGGCCGCCCGGGAGGCCGGTGACACCCTGCCGGGCAATGAGTGCCTGGGGGTGATGATCCGCCGCTGGGAGAAAGACGACGGCGGGGTGTCGGAGCGGTACCGGATGCACTACTGCCGGGCGTTCAGGATCCCGTTCGAGGAGTTCGGCACGGCGCCGGTCACCCCTCCCCCGGTCGCCGGCTACGGCGTCCCGGTGCAGGCCGGCCCCGTGCCGGGCGGGTACGCCGGGCCCGGCGGCCAGGCCGGGCCGGCCGCGCGGCCTGAAGCGCCGCCGCCCGCCGCCTCCCCCGCGGCCGCCGCGCCCGCGGTGCCGGCGGCCGTCCTGGCCGGGGCGGCGCCAGCCGGGGCGGGCGTCCCGGCGCCGGCGTGGGCCGGCACGTCGCTGGCCCACCAGGTCCAGCTGACCGCGCACCAGGGCAACGAGCACGCCCAGCGTGCCGAGCGCCGCGACATCGGCGAAGCCTCACTCGAGCACCTGCGCAGCGAGGTCACCCGCCTGTCCCGCGAGTACATGACCGCCGAGCCGCTGCCCATCTTCTTCGAGATGCGCCGCGTCCGCGAGCAGATGTACCACGCCCTGGACCGCAAGCTCTGGCCCCGCGACGAAGTCGAGCTGTACTTCCTCCTCGGCGCACTCAACAGCCTCATGGCCGACACCGCCGAAAGCCTCGGCAACCCCTCCGCCGCCGAAGAACTCGCCCGAGCAGGCCTCGCCTACGCCCTGGCCATCGACCACCGCCCCCTCATCGCCCAGCTCCGCCTCAACCTCGCCGTCGTCGCCCTGTGGACCGGCCACCCCCGCCGCAGCCTCGACCTCGCCCAATCCGGCCTGCACTACCTCCCCGCCGGACCCAACGCCGCCCAGCTCCACATCATGTGCGCCCGCGCCGCCGCCCGCCTCGGCGACGCCGACACCACCCACGCCCAGATCTCCCAGGCCGCCCAGGCCCGCGACCGCGACCACACCGACGACCTCCTGGCCATCGGCGGCCAGTTCGGCTTCTCCCAGGCCTGCCACCACTACCTCGCCGGCTCCGCCGCCGCCGAGCTCCCAACCGCCCACCCCGAAGCCATCACCCAGCTCGACCAGGCCATCCACCTCTACACCGCCGGGCCGCAACCCGGCGAAGACCACAGCGACCACTGCAAGCACGTCGCCCGCGTCGACCTCGCCACCGCCTGGCTCACCACCGGCGAACTCGAAGCCGCCATCACCGCCACCGGGCCCGTCCTCGCCCTCCCGCCCAGCCGCCGCATCTCCAACCTCCCCAAACGACTCGTCCGCCTCCGCGCCCAGCTCGCCGCACCCCGCTACCGCGCCACCCCGGAAGCCAAAGACCTCGACGAGCAAATCGAGCTCTTCTGCCGCGACACCATCACCACCCAGCTCCGCGACACCGCCAACCCCTACTAGAAGACACCAGCCCGCGCGACAGGCCCGAGATCGGCTCAGATCTCGGGCCTGTCGCCAGTTCCGGGCAGCGCCGAGTGGTCAGCCCGCTGACGCATTGTCGGGGTCATGTCGTGGTTCTGTAGCTGGAGCTCCTGCCCGGCGTCCCGCATCCTGGCGCAGAAGGCCGCGAACGGCCCGCATGAGTCCGAGGTCCAGGAGGACACCGTGAGGATCGGCATCTCCAGCCGTTTGCCCGTCGGCTCCGGCCAGCGCAACAGCCCGCGCAACAACCCGCGCAAGAGCCCGCGCAAGAGCCCGCGCATCCGCATGGGCCTCGGCGTCGGGGTCGCGACGGCGGCGCTCGCCATCGGGCCGGCCTTTGCCGCCAGCCCAGCCCCGGCCGCAAGTCATCCAGCGAGCGGGCCGCTCCTCGCCTGGGGCGACAACGAAGACGGCCAGCTTGGCAACGGCTCCACGATGGACGAGCACTTCCCGGGCGCGGTGAACCCGCCCGCCGACCTCGTCGCCACCTCGGCCCGCAGCGGAGGGCGCTTCACCGTCGCGCTCGCGCCAAGCGGAGAGGTCTGGGCCTGGGGAGAGGGCAAGGACGGTGAGCTCGGGAACGGCAGGCGGACGAACCATCTGCGCCCGGTGCGCGTGCACCTGCCTGAGGGCGTCAAGGTCAAGGCGGTCCGCGCCGGCGCCGAATACGCGCTCGCCGTGACCACGACCGGACGGGTCCTCGCCTGGGGGGCCGGGCTCAGCGGCCAGCTTGGCAACGGCCGCAAGAAGTCGAGCGACGTCCCGGTCTTCGCCGACCTGCCGCGCGGCGTGCGCGTGACGGCCGTCAGCGCCGGCGCGCTCGCGGCAATCGCGCTCACCAGCACCGGCCGGGTGCTGGCCTGGGGCGACAACCGGGCAGGCGAGCTAGGTGACGGGCGCCCGGCCAGCACCGCCAAGCCCGTGTTCGTCAAGATCCCGGCCGGCACCACGATCACGGCGGTCGGCGCGGGCGTGGACCACATGCTCGCCGTCACCTCGACGGGCGAGTTGCTTGCGTGGGGCAGCAACTCTTCCTCCGACCTCGGTGACGGCAAACCCGGGCTCGCGCGGGTTCCCGTGCACGTGAAACTCCCGCCGAAGGTCAAGGTCGTCGCGGCGTTCGCGGGCCTGATCCACAGCCTCGCGCTGACCAGGGACGGCCGGGTGCTCGCCTGGGGCGACAACGAGGGCGGTCAACTCGGTGACGGCACCTTCAAGAACCGCGAGCTTCCGGTGTTCGCCAAGATCCCCAGGAACGTCCGCGTCGTGACGCTCGCCGCGGGACGTTACTTCAGCCTCGCGCTCACGCGCTCGGGGAAGATCCTGGCCTGGGGCGATAACAGCAGCGGCGAACTCGGTGACGACATGCTGGCCAACAGGGACGTGCCGTTCCAGATCATGGTGCCGGGCGACAAGGTCCTCTCGATTGGCGCCGGCTGCGAGGCTTACACGAGCGTAGCCGTCGTCAGGAAACTCGTCGACTAGTTCACGATCACGCCCGACTGAGAATGGCAGGATGTGAGGTTGATCAACCCGTAAGGAGGGGACGGGACGGATGAACATCATCAAGCGCGCCACGATCCTGGTCGTCGCAGTACCCGCAGGGCTCGCGTTAGCGATAGCACCCGCGCAGGCCGCGATCGTGGTGAGCGCGACCATTCCGGTCGGCAGCTCACCCACCGCAATAGCCGCGGACCAGAACACCAACGCGATTTACGTCGCGAATTCGGTGAGCGACACGGTCTCCGTGATCAGCGGTCTCGCCAATTCCGTAATCGCGACCGTCCCGGTGGGGCGCGTTCCCGATGCCGTGGCGGCTAACCCGCGCACCAACGAAATCTACGTCGCCAACGACGACGACGCGACGGTCTCGGTCATCGACGGCGGCACGCGGACCGTGACAGCGACGATTCCGGTCGGCAACTTCCCGGTGGCCATCGCAGCCGACCCGCAGACCAATACGATCTACGTCGCCGACAACGTCAGCGTGTTCAGTGCCACGATCTCGGTGATCGACGGCAGCACCAACA
This sequence comes from uncultured Actinomycetota bacterium, assembly GCA_963720575.1. Lineage (GTDB taxonomy): Bacteria > Actinomycetota > Actinomycetes > Streptosporangiales > Streptosporangiaceae > Chersky-822. The sequence goes on along the minus strand of CAVRGA010000001.1, from coordinate 3,970,477 downwards.
CGGTCACTGCCACGATTCCCGTTGACGGCGGGCCAGGCGGCATCGCGACCGACCCGGCGACCGACACGATTTACCTGTCCTCCGAACAGGACAGCACACTGGCGGTCATCGACGGGACCACCAATACGGTTACCACGACGATTCCGGTGGGCCTGACCCCTGGCGGCGTCGCCACCGACCCGAAGACCGACACGGTCTACGTGACCAGCGAGCACGACAACACGGTCTCGGTGATCGACGGCAGCACGAGCACGGTCACGGCGACGGTCACGGTCGGCCGGCTGCCCGAAGGAATCGCGGCTGACCCGGATACCAACCGGATCTACGTCGCCAACTCCTTCGTCCGCAACGACCTGCCGCGCACCGTGTCGGTCATCGACGGCGGCACGAACGCCGTCACGGCGACCGTCCATGTCGGCATCGAGCCGACCGGCGTCGCTGTCGACCCGCTGACCAACACCACTTACGTGACCAACAACCAGAGCGACACCGTGTCGGTGCTCACTCACTCCTGACCGGACCCGGGCGTGCGCTAAGGCTTGACCGCCTCGAACGCCCGCCCCGCCGCCGTCGCGACCGCTCCGGTCCTGAACAGCCCGGCCGTCCCGTCGCCATTCGGCCCGGACGACACCGGCAGCGCCAACCAGGCGTACCGCTGCACGTAAGGCAGCCGCCGCGGCATCGAGGTCGCGGCGGTGACGAACGCGGCCTGCTGATGCGCGGACGGGAACGTCACAGTGAACTGATCGAGCCACCCGCCTTTCGTCGCCGCGCCGCTCGCCACGGCGGGACTGCCGAGCGTCATCTTGGTGGCCATCAGCCTGGGCCACAGGCTCAGCGCCTGCGACACGGTCATGTTCGACTGGCCCGCGTTGTCGGGCTCGTTGAACCCGAGCAGGTAGTGTCCCTCGTGCCGCACCGTGCGCAGGTTGGCCGTGGTGACGCTGCCAGGACACGCCGATCGCGATGGCCATTGCGCCCGGCCGCAGCTCACCGAAGTCTCCTGTCATTTCGTCGTCAGCCGTTCCCGGCTCGCGTTGGTCGATTCTTCCGGTTCGCCCGCCTGCTCGGCTGCCGTTTCGGGATGAATGTAACGGCCGCCGCGCAGCAACGAGGCCACGGCTGCCAGCGCCGCCAGCGCGGTGGCGACCGCGAACACGACAAGCAGGCCATGGTGGAACGGCCCTCCGATAAGCGAGGGGAAGAACTGGTTGCCCGTGAGGATCTGCTGGCTTCTAGGTGGCAGCGTGGCCAGCACTCCCCGGGACGACAGCAGGTGGCCGACCGGGTTCACGCCCAGTACTGCCGCGAACAGCGATGACACCGGCGGCAGCGACCCGATCTGCGCAGCGATGTGATGAGGCACGCCCTGGCGCGAGCCCGCTCGTCAGCGTGCGCGGCAGCGTGCTGGCAAGGCCGACGATCATCAGCGAGAAGAACACCCCGATCGATAGCGCGGTCCCCGAGTTCTGGTAGGTCGAGCGCATCCCTGACGCCGCGCCGCGCTGCCTCGCTGGCACGCTGCTCATGATGGAGGCCGAGTTCGGGGCCGCGAACATCCCGCCGCCGACTCCATTCGCCCCGATGAGCAGCGCGAACACCCAGTACGGGAAGTTCACCGGCACGAACATCAGCCCGACGAAGCTGAGCCCGAAGACGACCATGCCCGCGGTCGCGAACCCGCGGGCGCCGAATCTGTCCGAGAGCGTGCCAGAGAGCGGGCCTGAGACGAGGATCCCGAAGGTCAGCGGCAGCAAGAAGATGCCCGCCCACAGCGGGGTGTCACTGAAGTTATAGCCGTGCAGCGGCAGCCAGATTCCCTGCAGCCAGATGATCAGCATGAACTGCAGCCCGCCCCTGGCGATCGCGACGGCCAGCCCGGCGATGTTGCCCGCCGTGAACGCCCTGATCTTGAACAGGGCAAGCTGGAACATCGGCTCGGCGACCCGGCGCTCGATCGCGACGAAGGCCGCGAGCAGCACTAGGCCCCCGATGAGCAGTACGTCGACGAGCGGGTTGGTCCAGCCCATCGAGTGGTGCCGGTAGGGCTGCAACCCCTCGGTGATCCCGATGAGGATGCCGCCGAGACCGAGCGCGAACGTGACGTTGCCCCACCAGTCGATTCGCCCCTTATGCCGCTCGCCGTTGTCCTTGAGCTGCCGATACGCCCAGACGGTACCGAAGATGCCGACCGGGACGTTCACCCAGAAGACCGCCCGCCAGTCGATCGCCGCGAGCAGCCCGCCGGCGACCAGGCCAACGAACTGCCCCGCGATCGCGGCGACCTGATTGGTCCCGAGGGCGAAGCCGCGCTGATCGGACGGGAACGCGTCAGTCAGGATGGCCGCCGAGTTGGCCGTGAGCATCGACCCGCCGATCGCCTGCAGCACCCGCCAGCCGATCAGCCAGAGCGCGCCGTGACCAGCCCGGAACGGGTCGAAAGACAGCAGTATCGAGGCCACCGTGAATACGGCGAAGCCCGCGTTGTAGATCCTGACCCGGCCGAACATGTCGCCGAGCCGGCCGAGCGTCACCACGAGCACAGCCTGGATCAGCCGGTAGCCCATGATCATCCACAGCAGGTAGACGACGTTGCCGGGCGCGAGCGGGTCGAGATGAATGCCGCGGAAGATCGCCGGCAGCGCGATGATGACGATCGACCCGTCAAGGGCGGACATGAACACCGCAGCGGTCGTGTTCGACAGCGCGATCCACTTGTAGCGGTCGTTGGCCTGGGAGTTCGTGGCTTGATCAGTGGTCGCGGTCTGTCCCTTGCTCACGCGGCTTGTGCCTCCAGTCGGTCAGATTCCAGTCAGATGCCCCGTGGTTAGATGCTCTGCGCCAGGCGCTCGATCAGCGGCACGGCGGCCATGAGCTGCCGAAGCTCCGACGGCGTGAATCCGCTCGACATGGCTCGCGCCAGTGCCTCGGTCCTGGCGTTGCGCTTGCTCCGCAGCGCCTGCCGCCCCGCCTGCGCGATCGAGATCACCGCCCGCCGGCCGTCCTCCGGGTCAGGCCGCCGCCCGACGAGCCCGCGCGCCTCAAGCCCCGCCAGCGTCGCCCCCATCGACTGCGGGCTGATCTGCTCCTGCCTGGCCAGCGCACTGCCGGTAGTCGGCCCGCCACGCTCAAGCCGGGCAAGCGCCGAACTCTCCGGCATCGTCAGCTCGCCGCTCCCGGGCGTCTGCCGCAGCCGCCTGACCAGCAACCCAACACTCACCCGCAGCGCCGCCGCCACGTCCCCGACATCTGGCTCCCGATCCCGATCCACATAGTAAGCCTAAACTGATAAGCCCAGACTTAGCAAACCCGCTTCGCCGGAGCGCACTCAGCTGGCAGCCGCGGCCTGGCCAACGCGACCACGGCGACAGCCCCGGCGACTCAGCGGCGAGACCCTTTCCCGGGTTCCCGGAGACTTCCCGCTTCGCGGAGCCTTCCCGGCTCCGGCACGGAGAGTTGTCGTTGCGCGGAGCGTTTCCGGCTCTGGCGCGGAGAGTTGTCGCTGCGGGGAGTCTCTTCCGGCTCTGGCGCGGAGAGTTGTCGCTGCGGGGAGTCTCTTCCGGCTCTGGCGCGGAGAGTTGCCGCTGCGGGGAGCGTTGTCCGCACATAGGACGGCAAACACTCCGTGCTGCGAGAAGTCTCCGCCGTAACGACGGAGAACGCTCCGCGATCATGCCGCACACGACGGAGAACGCTCCGCGATCATGCTCCGGCGCGGGAACGCTCCGCGATCATGCCGCAGAACGGGAACTCACCGCGATCACCGGCCAGGCGATCCCGTACCGCCGAACCGAGCCCGGCCCGCCCCCGCAAGGCCCGCACCGAGTCACCCTGTGAGACCGGGCCTCGCGGGCCAGGTCGGGACGGGGCGGGTGCCCGGGAGGCAACCTGCCTGGTCACCGAAGTGAGAACTCTCCCCACAATGCCGGCGAAAGCTCCCGATCCTGATCACGAGCCGCGCGGGCAGCCGCCAGGACCCGTGCTGGTTTCCGTGATCATGACCGAGACCATGATCACGGAAGATCGCCCAGGTCAGGACACCAGCGATGTTCCGTGATCATGCCCTGGTCCTTGATCACGGAAATTTGCCCTGGGCGGTCATGGCCTGGTGTCCAGCGCTGAAAGCTCCCGCATTCAGAACGCTCTCGCACGATGCCGGAAAGGCTCCCTGATCTGAATCACGAGCCACCCGACAGCCGCCATCGACAGAAGCGGGACGCCTGCGGGCACCGAGCACGCCCGTGCGGTCCGGCGCGGCATTCAGTACGATCCGCAGCCGCCTGTCTGACAGCTGACTGGCTGTGTCGATTGTCAGCCGGCCGACCTATCGTATGACCTGTGTCGGTTAGGGAAATGGCGTATCAGTACCCATCGGCGTCGCTTGTGCGCCGCCGCGACGGCGGCGACGGCAGCAACAACGGCAGCGGCGGCAGCGGCAGCGAGCTGCTGCTGGCGACCAGCGGCGGCGTGACAGAAGCCGGCCCGGCGATCCATCCCTATTTCTTCAGCGCGTTCCTGACCGATCCGCCGCCGGCGGCCCTGGCGATGCTGGCCTGCGCCGCCGTCGCCAGGTCCCGCTACTACCTGCCCGGCGTCACGCGGCAGATCTTGCTCGACCCCGTCGTGACGAGCAACGGGGACCGGCTGAGGTTCGAGTCGTTCTCGTCGTGCTGCGGCGTCCATGCGCGGCTTGACCTGCTTCCCGCGGCGCTCGCTGACGCGCCGGTCGCCTCCGGCACCACCAACGTGGACTTCAACGCGGCGATGCGCGGCGCGCTCGCCGGGGCGGCGATCAGCGGGCCGCTGCTGGTCAGCGTCGGCTCCGACGAGGTAGCCGTCGACACTCTCGGCGGCTCGGTCACCGAGCGGCGGGTGCCGCTGCCCGAGCGCTGGCTCAAGGGTTTCGGCGAGGTGCAGGCCATCGCCCGTACGATGCGGCCGGTCGGCGAGCTGAGCGCGGTCGCCGCCCAGCGGTTCATCAGGTCGATACCGCGCGAGGCGAAGCGCCCGCTCTGGGCGATGCCGGCTGGCGGCGGGTTCGCGCTGGCCACGACCGCTCGCCCGGGCGCCGCGTGCCTTGCCGGGCCGCACCGCCTGGCCGAGCTCGGCCCGCTGCTGCGTTTCGCCAGGAAGCTGCGCGTCTACGGCCCCGACGTCGACGCGAGCAGCACCGAAGCACCGAGCGCCTGGGAACTTGACCTCGGGTCGGCCAGGTTCACCTTGACGATCAGCCCTGAGAAGTACCGCGGATTTTCTGGTGAAGGGGCCCTGCTCGAACTGCTCGCCGATGAGGAGGTCGCGGCTGACGCGCTGGTGCTTGGCTCCTCGCTGGCCTGGGACTCTCTCGATGCTGGCCAGCTCGCCCGGGCCGCTGGCCTCCATCCGCAGCGGGCGCTCGACGCCCTGAGTTACCTGGCGGCGAGCGGACGGGTCGGCTACGACCTGGCCGAGCAGGCGTTTTTCCACCGGGAACTGCCGTTCGGGGCCGCTCTCGATGCTATGCATCCCCGGCTCGCCAACGCCAGGAGCCTGGTCGACTCCGGGGCCGTCACGCTCACCGACGGCGGCGCCGTTGTCCGCGGTGCCGACAGCGAGCACCGGGTGAGCTTCACCGACGCGGGCGACCGGTGCACCTGCCCGTGGTGGGGCAAGCATCGCGGCACCAGGGCCCGTGCAAGCACGTGCTCGCGGCCAGGGTAGCGAGCAAATGAGCCTGGACCCGGCGGCGCTCGAAGCCGCGATCAGGCGCGCCGACGCCACCACCGTGCGCGAACTGCTCAAAGGCGCCTCCGACTCCGACCGCCGGGCCTGCGCGAAGGCTCTCAAGCCGCTGCTCACCCAGCCTGGCTACGCCGAAGACTTCTTTATCTTCGGGCCGGTCACGCGGGTGCAGCTCACCGACGAGCAGCGCCAGGAGCTGGCCGAACGGCAGCGGCGGCACCAGGAGCAGCGGCGCGTGTACGAGGAGTGGCGGGCGGTCGCGAGCAGCAGCGCGTTTCAGCTCGCCAGGCTGGGCCTGGCCGGCGGGGTCAAGGTCGCCCTCGCCGCGCTGGAAGACGTGAGCAACGCTTACCACGAGTTCCGTGCGCGGGCCGAGCGCGCGGCCGAGATCCTCGCCGACTGGCGCCCCGCGTGGCTGGCCGAGCTGATCGACCGGCAGCTTGCGGACCCCTGGGGATTCGGTCTCCCGGCCTGGCCGCTCGCCAGGGCGCTCGTCCTGGCCGGCGCCATCCCGCGTCCCGAGGTGGCCGAGTACACCACGCTGATGCCAGGCCAGCTGCAGCGCTGGGAGCACGACGCGGATGGCACGCTCCTGTCGGTACCTACCGTCGCCGATGCGCTGCTCGCTGATCCCGGGTTGCTCGATAAGGAGGTCTGGCGCCTGTTCACCGTGCCCGAGGCGGGGAAGGCACTGGAAGACTTCGACTCCAATATACGTTTCTGGGCGAAGCAGGAAGAGAGCGCCAAGGGCGGGCGGGACCAGACCTGGGCCGAGGCGCTCGCCCTGCTCAGCGCCGATGGCAAGCTGGACCGGGCCCGGCTGATCGACGCTAGCGTGGACGCGTTCACCAGGGACTTCAACCCGAACCGGGTGGCCTGGTACGCCGGCCTGCTCGCAGAGCTCGAGCCGTCGGTCGACGAGGTCGCGAGCCGCCAGGCGAGGTACCTCGGGCTGCTGGGAGCGCCCTCGAAAGTCGGCATGAAGCTCGCCCAGGATGCCGCGAGCAGGCTGCTCGACGCCGGCCGGCTCGATCCTCGCTTGCTGCTCGCGTTGTCCGCGCCCGCGCTGCTGCACCCGCAGAAGAGCATCGCCACCACCCAGCTCAAGCTGATCGGCAAGATCATCGCCAAGGCGCCTGAAGTCGCGGCGCTGGGCGTCGCCACGGCCGCGATCGCGTTCGGGCACCAGCGGCAGGACGTTCAGGAAGCCGCGCTCGCCCTGATCACCAGGCACGGCCTCCCCGACGGCGCCCCGCTCGCCGAGATCAGGCTGCGGGCCATGGACCTGTCCCCCAGCCTCGCCGACCAGGCGGCGGCGCTTGGCCTGGCGCCCGCCGCCGACCAGCCAATGCCGCCAGCCGCCGACGCCGGGACCGCTGACCGGCTGGCCGAGCTAGACCGGCGGATCGCGGCGATTCCGGCCGCCCGCGCAGCGGGACTCGAGGCGGCAGTCTCGCTCGCGAGGTCCGGCGAAGTACCGGGACCAGGACTGGTGCGGTCCGGGGCCGGAGCAGCATTGCCGGAGCCGGTCACCGACCCTGAGGAGCTTGTTCAGCTGCTGAGCATGTTGATCGAAGACGCGCGTGATGCCATCGCCGCGGAGCGGGCCACCGCGGGGGCGGTCAGGCTGTGCGGGTTGCCGGAGCGTCAGCGCAGGCAGGCAGTCGCGCCGTTGCTCAAGCGGGCAGCGTGGGTCATGAACGGCGACGAGCCATTCCAGGGCGACTGCATCACCGAAGATCTCGCCTTGATCACCTGCGTCTGGGCCGGCGAGCGCATCCCGCCGGTCAGGGCTTTCCGTGACCGCACGCGCTACCGGCCTGACCAGTACGTGGTCGACAGCAAGGGGCGGGCGCTCACGATGACCGGGATCTTCACCGCCCGGGCGTGGGAGGCGGCGCGGCTGATCGAGGCCGGGAGGGGCGGCTTGCTGCTCGCCGAGCCCGCCTGCGATCGGGGCACGATCACCGGTGAATGCCTGCTCGATCGGCTCAGTCAGCTGGGGCGCGAGCGGCTCCCGGTGGCCGGGGCCTGGGACAGGGACGCGGCGCTGCTGCGGCTGGCGCCGGAAGCGCCTGCGGACCTGTGGCCGGCCTGGAGCGAGCTTGACGGCCTGCCTGCCGAGTCGCTGCGCGAGGCGCACCTCCTGCTGTCGTCGCCGCTGCGCTTCGAGATCGTGGTCGGCAAGCCGCCAGGGAATGAGCTCTCCTGCCGACAGCAGGATGAGCTCATGCTGGCGCGGATCATGGGGCCGGTACCGGCGATCGCGCAGTGCCCGAGCTGGCGGTTGCTGACCCGGCTCGCCGATCCGATCCGCGACCATGCCGAGCTAATCGATGCCGGACTTTACAAAAGCCACTACGACGATGTCGTCGCGAGCTGGTCGCTGATGTGCCCCTGGCAGCCGGACGTGGCCGCCGCGCACCTGCTCAGGCCGTTGTCGGCCGGCCTGTTCTCGCGGACAAGCCAGGCCGGGACGGCCATCGCGGCGCTGAGCAACCGCGATCATCCGCTCGGGCCGGCCGGTCACGCCGCGCTGATCGCCGGGCTCGGGTCGATGGAGGCTGACACGCAGATCGCGGCGGCGCAGCTGTGGTCACAGGCCAGCGCCGACGGGCGGCTCGACCCGGCTCTGGCTGGCGGGGCGCTGGCAGCGGGCGTTCGGGGGCAGGCGGTGAAGCTCAAGCGGGTAGCCGATGCGCTCCAGCACGCGTCGCACTCGGTGCTGAGCGCGCGGCGGATCGTCGAGGCCGCCTGCGCGAGCGCCGCTGAGCTGCACGCGGCCGGAGCGGCGAACCTGCATGCGCTGATCGAGCTCGCAGCCCGGCTGGGGGCCGCGGTCGGGGTGCCGGACGTGCCCGGCGTGATCGCGAAGCTTGCCGCCGGGCCGAAACGGAGTACCCGGCTTGACGTGACAGCCGGGTACCTGCTTCGGGCGAGCGAGGTCCGGCAGCCACCAGAACGGCAGGTTGCGGCAGTCGAGGCGCTCACGGCTCTCGTCGAGCGGGCCGAGGCGCCAGCCAGGGCAAGCTAATAGCGGGCGCCGAACGCCGCCGGCATGGCATCGAGTTCGGCCAGATCCGCTGCGGTGAGCTGGAAGTCGGCCGCGCGGCAGTTCTCTTCGAGGTAGGGCAGCCGCTTCGTGCCGGGGATCGGCACCACGTGCTCGCCCTGGGCCATCACCCAGGCCAGCGAGACCTGGGCGAGCGAGGCGTCATGCCGCCTCGCTATCCGCTCGATCACGGCCAGGATCGCCCGGTTAGCGGCAATCGCCCCGGCGGTGAAGCGCGGGTTGCCGAACCTGATGTCGTCCGGCCCGAACGATCGCGCGCCCACCTTGCCGGTCAGGTAGCCGCGGCCAAGCGGCGAGTAGGCGTTGAACATCGCGCCGCTGGCCAGGCACCAGGGCACGACCGCCGCGAGCGGTCCGCGAGTCCACAGCGAGAGCTCGGACTGGACGGCGGCGACCGGATGGATGGCGTGCGCCCGCTCAAGCTCAGCCTCGCTCACCTCGCAGAGCCCGAGCGCCCGCACCTTACCCGCGGCGACCAGGCCGGCCATCGCGTCCCAGGAGACCTCAAGCGGCACCGCCGGATCGACCCGGTGCAGGAAGTACAGGTCGATGGCCTCGACTCCGAGCCTGCGCAGCGACGCGTCGCAGGCCGCCCGCAGGTGATCAGGATCGCCGCAGGGCCGGGACTGCCCGGTCGAGTCGTCGGGCACCAGTCCGGCTTTGCTGGCAATCACCACTTCGGCGGCTTGTCCGCGCAATCCCCGGCCGACCAGCCGTTCATTGGTGAAGGGACCGTAAACATCGGCGGTGTCGAACAGGCTCACGCCTAGGTCGAGGGCGCGGGCGAGCACGAGGAGGGAGCGTTCATAGTCGAGGTCGGCGGTGTCGTACTCGGCCGACATGCCGACGCAGCCGAGGCCAACCGCCCCGACGGACCGGCCTAGCGATTCAACCCAGCGCTGGCGCATGCCTTGATCGAACCCGCCGGACCGCTGCCAGATTCCGGGCCGGCCAGGTCCTGGCACCGTCCGCTGGGCTGCCGGGAACCAGAGGTTCACCCAGAAGTCATGACGATTACACTCCGTAATTTTTCGGCTACAGTATTGAACCTGTGACTGGTGCGAGACGTGGTGACAGGGTGACTGGACCGCAGGTAGCGCCCGGTCTGCTGGGTCCCAATTCGGCACGCAACATAGCTCGGAGGTGATCGCATTGGGTGATATCAGTCGGACAGACCTCGCCGTCAGTGAGTACGCGGCCATCCGGCAGGACGAAGCCATGCGAGCGGTGGCGGTCATCGGGCTGATGGCTGTCGGCATCATTCACGCTCTGGAAATTCAGGGTCAGCTGAGCGGCGCGGTCTGGCTCGCCGTCAGCTTCTGCCTGCTCGCCGTGACAGCGCCGGTCTGCGGCCTGTGGCTGCTGGCCAGGCCAGGCAGGCTGCCATGGGTCGCCGGCGGGCTGATCTGCCTGTCGACCGCGATCGGCTACGTGCTGACCAGGAGCACCGGGATGCCAGGAGACTCGCGCGACGTGGGCAACTGGCTCGAGCCGCTCGGCATCACGTCGCTGATCATCGAAGCCATCGTCGTGATCGTCGCCGTGCTCGCGCTGACGGACAAGGGCGGGAGCGGCGCGACACGAGCGGCCGCGCCACCGCGGCCGGCCCGGCAGCCGGTCACGCGCAGCCGGACAGGCGCCCTGCCTGACTAGATCTCGCAGCGAACCGCCCAGTCGGCGGCGCTGACCTGAGGTGCTCGTGCGGTGAGCTCGGCCGACTCAACTCGGTGCAGGCCCGCCTCTTACAGCATCGTGGCCCTCCCTGTTGCTGTTGATCACTGGTTTTGACAGCAACAGGGAGGGCCACGATGCTCACCCTGCCCCGGCGGACAACCCTCGCGTACCGATGAGGTGAAACGCGGTGACATCGTGCGGATGCTGGCGGTAATGTTCCGGTCCGTGGCGATGACCCTGGGAGACGCATTCAACCGGCGCAAGAAGCTCTCGTCAGACCTCCAGAGCTGGATCAACCGGCTGGGCCTGGCCGGCACCGAACGGCGAACCTACCGGACGGCGACTCTGGAGGGCGACGGCGCCTACCAGCCCGAACCGGGCACCGAGAAAGTGAGCACCCGGCAGTACACCGTGCAGGAGTGCCGGGAGCGCATCGCGGCGATCCTGGCCGAGGACCAGCAGCTCGCGCTGCGCATCTCGCGCACGAACCAGCAGGCCCGGGCCGAGATCACCGATCTGGACGGCACCTTGCGGACGCTCTCGATTCCCGAGCTGCTCGTGCTCAAGGACGACGCGATCCCGAAGCTGGAGCAGGCCGCCCGCGCTGTGCCGCTGCGCGCCGACGACGTCGGCGTGTACGAGACCGGTGATGGCTGGGCGAAGTACCGGATCGTGAAGAAGGTCGAGCGCAAGCACGAGTCGTTCAGCGACAAGGGCCTGAAGGTCGAGGAAATCGAGCTGCTCGGCCACGACGTGGTTGAGGTGACCGACTACGGCCTGCCGCGCCGGGCCCAGTGGGACGCCATCGACCAGATCGGCGAGTTCGCCCAGCGGGTCAAGCAGGCGATCAACCAGGCCAACAAGACCGAGCTGGCCGAGCTAGACTGATCCTTCAAGCGTTGCCGGCCCACCAAAGTGTCGGTTCGTAGCAGGTCACGGGTAAAAGGCTTCCTGTCTATCCGCCTACCACACACTCAGAAGGTGCGTTTGTTGTAATCGCGTACTGCGTTATTCGTCAGCCTGTCGCTGGTACTCAGTAAGCGGTAACACCAAATCCAAGGGCCACCACACGCCCTGGCTCGGGTCGGCAACGCGCCCATAGCGGCCGGGCTAGAGATGGGCGATCAGGAGGTCGAGCGGGCGCGGGACGCGGTTCAGGGCGATTGTCGCGGCGAGAAGGCGGGCGTAGTCCCGCTTCCGGCCGGATCTGGTGCCCAGGAAACGGTGCAACTGGAGTTCCGTGCCGCGGCCTTGCTGCGCTGGCTGCTTCTGGAACGTGCGGAACGACCCGAGTTCGCGCCGGCTGTCGATGAGCCGCTCGACCGCGTTGATGCCGTGCGCTCTGATCAGTTCGCCTTCCAGGTCGGGGTCGCAGACGAAGAAGCCGAGCGCCTCAAGCTCGGCCCGGGTGACCGGCCCGGAGCCCGGCCGGCCCGGAAGCTGAGCCCGGCCCGGATGAGGGCTCACCGCGACCCAGGCCCGCCCGGACCAGCGCGCGGCCGAAGTAGCCTGCCTCAGCGGCATCGCACAGCCCGGCCAGCCTGAGTCCTAGCCCGCGCGGGCCCAGCAGCCGCACGAACCGGGCGACGTTCGTCGCGCCGCCCATGGGCAGGACGCGGACCCCGGCATCGGCCAGCGCCAGGCCTCGCCTTTCGGCAAGGGTCTCGAGCGCGGCCTGGTCACTCGTACCCTCGACCAGCACGGCGAACTGAACGCCGGCGAAGGCGGCCACGTCGAGTTCCATGCTCCAGGCTGTTCTCTCATCAGGGCACGCGTCCCTGGCAGTATCCATGACCACGACGAGGCGACGCCACCGAATACTGGCCCGCCCGGCGCCCGGCCAGCCCCCCAGGCTGAGCCGCTCCACCAGGCGGCGTCCGGCGAATTCTCGGCCGGCTTGCCGAACTCCGTGCATAGGCTCGCCCAAACGCCCTGGTGATGGGGGCTTGATTGCTTTCAGCCAATGGGTGTGGGGTTGAACGTCGGGCCGGACATTGGTTGGCTTGTCCCATGCGACCGACTGCGACGGCGGTGAGGCTGATGCTCGAGCTCGCCGCCTCGCTCGAACCCATCCTGGCCCCGGCCGGGGTCTATGCGGGCGGGTCGCTCGGATCCGGCGACTACGTGCCCGGGGTCAGCGACCTGGATCTCGTCGCTATCGTCGCGACCGCGCTGTCCCGGCCGCAGCAAGAGGCGCTCGGCCGGATGCACCGGCGGCTGCGGCGGGAGCCGGAAGCGGCCAAGCTGCATTGCCACTACGTCGTTGCCAGTCAGATTGGCGACTTTGGGGCTGCGCACCAGATGTGGGATGGGCAGCGGTTCCGGCCCAGGAAGTTCACTGGCGTCGCGCGGGCTGAGCTACTCCGGTCAGGGCTCATGATCGCCGGCGCGCCGCCAGGGACGCTGATCCCGCCGGTCAGCGAGACCGACCTGCGGGACGCCGTTCGCGGCGAGCTGACTGGCTACTGGACGGCAGCCACGCAGTGGCGGACGCTGTGGTGGCGCGACAACTTCGTCGACCTCGGCCTGCTGACGCTTCCCCGCGCCAGCGCCGCGCTGGCCAGCGGCGAGCTGATTACCAAGACACAGGCGATCGAGGGGCTCGAGGCGTTCAGCGTGCCGGCAAGGCTGATCGAGGAGGTCAGCCGGCGGCGGGGCGGCGAGCCGGTCAGCCTCACCTTGCCGCACCGCGCCCGGCGAGCAGGCACCGCCCGCGATCTGGTCGCCACGGGCGTCCGTCAGCTGCTGGCCGGGCGCTAGCGGCGGCGGATCAGCCTCTTACCTCGGCGTAGCGCTCGCGCACGGCCAGGTCGGGCTCGGCTTCGTAGCGACTGATAGCGCCAAGCGTCCAGGCCGGCGGCTGGTCGCCGCCCGCGAGGAGCCACGCCGCCTGCCGGGCGGCGCCGTCGGCCACGTACTCGCCTGCCTCGGGCACGTCGACCGGCATGCCGAACACCGCCGGTGCCACCTCCCGCACCGCCGCCGACCTCGCTCCCCCGCCGATCAGCAGGACGCGCCTGACCGGCACTCCGGCCGCCGTGATGGCGTCGAGCCCGTCCGCGAGACCGCACAGCAGGCCCTCGACGGCTGCCCGGGCGAGGTTCTGGGGCGTTGCGTTGTGCCCGGTGAGACCGTGCAGGAGGCCGGTCGCGCCTGGCCTGTTCGGGGTGCGCTCGCCTTCGAGGTACGGAAGGAGCGTCAGGCCGCCGGCGCCGGGCGAGGCGGCCAGCGCCAGGTCGTTGAGCCGGTCGAGGCTGACGTCCAGCATCGCGGCGACGGCCACGAGGACGCGGGCCGCGTTCAGCGTGCAGACGAGCGGCAGGAACCGGCCGGCGGCGTCGGCGAAGCCCGCGATGGCGCCCGCGGGGTCGGCGGTGGGCGCGTCGCTCACCGTGAACACCGTGCCCGACGTGCCGATTGATACCACGACGTCGCCGGCCTGCGCGCCGAGGCCGAGCGCGGCGGCCGCGTTGTCGCCGGTGCCGGGGCCGAGCAGCACGCGGCCGGAACCAGGGAGCTCGCCGGCTCGGCCGGCCGCCCCGGCCGCCTCGGCCAGGCCCGCCGGCTCGGCCGGGCCGAGAACGCGCGGCACCGCCAGGTCCCGGCCGGCCGCGCGGCGCAGCAAGTCGGGCCGGTACTGGCCGGTGGCAGCCGACCAGTAGCCAGTGCCGCTCGCGTCCCCGCGATCGGTGCGGAGCGCGTCGACGCCGCGGGCACCCGCCAGCTGCCAGGTCAGCCAGTCGTGCGGCAGGCACACGGCGGCTGTCCGCGCCATCGCGGCCGGCTCGTGCTCAGCGAGCCAGCGCAGTTTCGTCACCGTGAACGATGCGACCGGCACGCTGCCGACCGCCCGCGCCCACTCCGTCGCGCCGGCCGCCTGATCGCCACCGCCGAGCTCGGACACCAGGTCAGCCGCGGAGCCGGCGGACCTGGTGTCATTCCAGAGCAGAGCCGGCCTTACCACCTGGCCGGCCGGGTCGAGGCACACCATGCCGTGCTGCTGGCCGGCGACCGAGAGGGCGGCGACGTCATCAAGCCCCCCGGCCTCGGCCAGCGCGATCCGCAGCGCCTCCAGCCACCGCGCCGGGGCGACCTCGGTGCCAGGCGGGTGCGGGGCCTGGCCCTGGCGGACGAGCCCTCCGCCGGACGCCTCGCGGATTACCACCTTGCACGATTGGGTGGACGAGTCGACCCCGGCCACCAGCGCGCGGGGCGAGCTCATCGCGCCCGCAGGAGGTGCTCGATCGCCAGCTGGTTCAGCCGCACGAACCCGTAGCCAGGCCCGCCGACGGCGTCGGCGTCGAAGTCCTCATAAGCGCCGCGGTCGGCGAGCAGGCCCGCGTAAGTCTCGCCGGGAGCGAGCGTGGCTGTGCGCAGCTCCCCGACCCGGCACGCGGCGAGCGCGGCGGCCACCTCCGGATCGGCGCGGAACGCCGCCGCCCGCTCCCGGAGCAGCAGGTACATCCGCATGTTGGCCGCGGCGCTGTCCCATACCCCTTGCTTGTCCTCGGTCCGCGACGGCTTGAAGTCGAAGTGCCGCGGGCCGTCATAGGCGGGCGCGCCCCCGGCCCCGCCGAATTCCAGCAGGTCCACCAGCGAGAACGCGTTCATCAGATCCCCGTGCCCGAACACCAGGTCCTGGTCGTACTTGACGCCGCGCTGGCCGTTCAGGTCGATGTGGAACAGCTTGCCGTGCCACAGTGCCTGCGCGATGCCATGCGCGAAGTTGAGCCCGGCCATCTGCTCGTGACCGACCTCGGGGTTGAGCCCGACCATGTCCGCGTGCTCCAGGCTCCCGATGAACGCCAGCGCGTGCCCCACCGTCGGCAGCAAGATGTCGCCGCGCGGCTCGTTGGGCTTCGGCTCGAGCGCGAACCTGATCCCGTACGCGCGGTCGGCGATGTACGCCGCCAGCATGTCGACGGCCTCCCGGTACCGGTCAAGCGCGGCCCGCACGTCCTTGGCGCTGTCGTACTCGCTGCCCTCGCGCCCGCCCCACATCACGTACGTGTGGGCGCCAAGCTCGGCGGCCAGGTCGAGGTTGCGCATCACCTTGCGCAGCGCGTACCTGCGCACGGAACGGTCGTTGCTGGTGAACCCGCCATCCTTGAACACCGGGTGGCTGAAGAGGTTCGTCGTCATCATCGGCACGGCGAGCCCGGTCTCGGAGAGCGCCGCCTTGAACCGGTCGATGTGATGGCTGCGGGCGGCCGCGTCGCTGCCAGGGGGGATCAGGTCGTCGTCATGGAAGGTAACCCCGTAGGCACCGAGCCGCGCCAGTTCCCGCACGGCCTCCACGGGATCGAGCGGCGCCCTGGTCGGATCGCCGAACTGGTCGCGAGCAGGCCAGCCGACCGTCCAGAGCCCGAACGTGAACTTGTCCGCCGGGGTAGGGGCGGCGGCGGGCTGGGCTGCTGCGGCTGGGGTTGGCTGAGCAGGCATCGGGCCTCCGTTGAGATCGGCGTATCGCGGTCACGCGCAAGCGCAGAACCCGGCGGCGAGCCCATTCGCGGCCATCGCGCGGGGGTGGATCAGGGCCGCGCCAGCCGCGCCTGCGAGCTGGCAAGCAAGGGCCGGCCCGCCGCCAGGCAACCTGCATTGTTAACGTTCACACATCGGCGGACCGTTTGAAAATAGAACCCGGCAACATTTTCTGAACGCAGTGTCCCCGGCCGGCTGTGGCGTCTAGGCGGGTCGCACCGGCGGACTAGGATGCTGCTGGCTGATCTCGCGGATCTGCGCTCTTTGCGGCGGTCGCGGCATCGCCGGTTAAGGTGACGGGCCGCAAGGGGGCAGCAGGATGGCGCCTGCCAGCAATAGCCAGTCTGGCCGGCCTCTCATGGTCGACGTGGCCCGGCTGGCCGGAGTATCGCACCAGACTGTCTCCCGCGTGCTGAATGGTCATCCGCATGTGAGCGCGAAGACCCGGGCAGACGTGCTCGCCGCGATCCGCGATCTCGGCTACCGGCCGAACGCGGCCGCCCGCACCCTCGCGACCGGCCGCACCAACGCGCTCGGCGTGATCAGCGTGGACAACACCCTGTACGGGCCATCGTCGATGCTCTACGGGCTCGAGCAGGCGGCGCCGCCCCATTACCTGGTCGCGATCGCCAGGCTTGAGACGTTCGACCAGCACCTGCTGCACCAGGCCATCGAGCGGTTTCTCGGCCAGGCGGTCGAGGGGATCATCGTGGTGGCGCCCCAGGTGGCCGCCATCGAGGCGCTGATCAGCCTGAACACCGAGATCCCGCTCGTGGCGATCAAGTGCGGCACCGGCGCGCCGCTGCCTTCCGTCGCCATCGACAACGCGGCCGGGGCCGCCCGCGCCACCCAGTACCTGCTCGACCTGGGCCATGAGACCGTGCACCACCTTGGCGGGCCGCTGAGCTGGCTGGACGCGCAAGAGCGAATGGATGGCTGGCGGGATACGCTCAAGGCCGCCGGAGCGCCCGTGCCCGACATGGTCAGCGGCGACTGGTCGGCCAGGTCGGGCTATGAGATCGGCCACCGGCTCGCGGCCAGGCCCGACGTGACCGCCGTGCTGTGCGGCAACGACCAGATGGCCCTGGGCCTGCTGCGCGCGCTCGCCGAGCGCGGCCGGAGCGTCCCCGGCGACGTCAGCGTGGTGGGCTTCGACGACATCCCCGAGGCGGCGTTCTTCCCGCCGCCGCTCACCACTGTCCGCCAGGATTTCGGCGAACTCGGCCGCCGCGCCATGCACATGCTCATGGACCGGATCTCCGGCCACGACCGATTCGAGTCGGCGCTGCCGATCATGCCCGACCTGGTAGTCCGCTCCAGCGCCGCCCCCCGCCGCCGCTAATTCCCGCCGTCTTCCTGCCTGGCCTCCAGTGCCCGGCGGTACTCGGCGACGACGATGTCGTTGAGTTCCTGGACCGAGGTATCGCTGCTGGGCTTGTCCAGGGTGATCTGGCCATGCTGGAGCAGGTTGACCCGGTCGCAGATCTCGAGTACCTGGCCGTAGTTGTGCGCGATCACGATGATCGAGACGTCGCCGCGCCGCTTGAGGTCGCGGATGACGTCGAGGATCAGCGCCACCTCCCTGGCGCCCATGGCCGCCAGCGGCTCGTCGAGCAGCAGGATCTTCGCGTCGGAGTAGACGGCCCGGGCGACCGCGATGGCCTGCCGCTGCCCGCCGGACAAGCTCGCGACCTGCGAGTCGACCGAGGGGATGTGGACGCCCATCTCGGAGAGATACTGCTGCGCGGCCCGCCGCATCGAGCGGTTGCTGAGCAGCGACCAGCGAACCCTTTCCCTGTTGAGGAACAGGTTGTGATACACGCTCAACTGGTTGATCAGCGCGAGGTCTTGATATACGGCATCGATGCCAAGCGATCTGGCGTGGTCGACCGACTTGAGTGTCACTTCCGCGCCGTTGACCAGGATCCGCCCTGTGTCCGGTGACTGGAAGCCGCACAAGATTTTCAGCAGCGTCGACTTGCCCGCTCCGTTGTCGCCGATCAGCCCGAGTATCTCGCCCTGACCCAGATGCAGGTTAATGTCCGTCAGCGCGGTAACCGCGCCGAATCGCTTCGACACGTTCTCGGCTCGCAGCACGTCAGGCAAGTCCTGCCCGCCAGCGACGGCGGCCGCGCCGGACTCAGAAGCGGTCATCCTCGCCTCCCTGATGCGCGCAGCCGCGCGAGCTGGATATTGGCGATCATGGCGATCAAGATCGCGCCGCCGAAGATGATATTCAGCGGGTAGGCGCTGACGCCGAGCACGTTGAACCCGTCGGTGAGCACGGCAAGCATGATCGAGCCAAGGAAGGCACCGATGATCGTGCCCGACCCGCCGAGCATCGCGGTACCGCCGATGACAGCGGCAGCCACCGAGTAGAACATGGGCTGGTACCCGCCGGCGCTGGGGTCGATAGCGGATGTCTGGAACGCGATCTGGAGGCCGACGAACGCGCCGAGCACGCCCGTGATCATGAAGTTCCCGTACTTGATCCGGGCGACATTGATGCCTGCCTCGCGGGCACCGAGCTGATTGCCGCCAGCCGCGATCGTATACAGGCCCCATCTGGTCCTGGTGAGCACCACATGGAAGATCGCTACCAGCCCCACCGCCCAGATGATCTCTGCGTAGGAGCCATGGCCGATCCAGTTGCCGATGCCGACGGCATTGGCAGGAATGCTCGCCTGGGTCGCGTTAGAGGTGGTCAACGTGATGCCAAGCAGCGCGAACCCGGTGCCGAGCGTGGCGACGAAGGACGGCAGCCCGAGCGCGAGAGTCAGGAAGCCATTGACCCAGCCGACGAGCAGCCCCATCAGCAGAGAGACAACGATCGCCAAGATGACGGGGAACCCGTAATAGGTGATCAGGAAGTACATCAGGAACGGCGCGAAGCTGTAGACGAACCCCGGTGACAAATCGATCTCACCGCAGATCAGCAGCATGACCTCGCCGATCGCGATGATGACGATCGGCGCCGCGATCTGGCTGAGGTTGCTGAGGTTGACCGTGCCGAAGAAACTGGACCGGCCTGATGAGATAACCCCGAAGTAGACGATGAGCAGCGCGACGACCACGAGGACGGTCAGCTCGCGCTGCTGCCCGGCCAGCACCGCCGCATTGCGCAGTCGCCTGGCCAGGCGGCCCGCTGTCGCACGGTTAGCGGGCGGCCCGGTAGCGGAATCCACCGCCCGCTGGGCAGTATCGCTCATTTCAACTCCCGATCTAGCTCCGGCTAACCCCCGGACTCCTGTCATCGCTCTCGCCACCGGTCCACCTGGCAACGGCCCCGGAGATCACCGCTCACCCTCCGCGGGTCAGGAGACGATCGCCGGGGGCGCTGTTGCCAACCGGTACTGGCGAAATGTCAGGTGCTGGTAGTAGCGACCGGGTTCTGGATCGCACCGGACCGCGGCACCAGCGTGGGCTTGGTGACGCCCGTCGAGCCCTCGTAGCTCGTCTTGGAGTTCAGGTACGGACCGACGTTGTCCTTGGTAACGAAGGTCAGGCCAGTGTCGGAGTCCGGCGGGCGGACCAGGCCGCCGGTCAGGTTGAACAGGTACAGGTACAGCGCAGGCAGGAAGCCCTGCAGGTACGGCTCCTGGTCAATGGTGAAGTCGAGCTGACCGGCCTGGATAGCCGTGAGCGTGCCCGGCGTCAGGTCGAAACCGCCAGCGGGGATCTTGCCGAGCAGGCCGGTCTTCTGCAGCGCCTGCGAAAGCAGTTCGGTCGAGCCCGCGTCAACGGCGAAGGCGCCCTTGATGGTGCTGTGCCCGGTGAGGAAAGCGGTCTCGGCCGTGAGTTCGCCGGCGGTCTGCGAACCAGTGGCCACCAGGTGCGGGGTGATCGGCTTGCCGGAGGCCTTGATCGCGGCGACCGCGCCGTCGAACCTCGGCTGGATGTTCCCGGCACCGGGCGTCGCGATGAAGATGACGACGTCACCGCTGTCGACCAGCGACACGATCCGCTCGCCAAGTTGCTGGCCAGACAGGTAAAGCGCCTGCCCTACGTAGCAGAGCCTGTTGGTGCCGATCACGGGCGTGCCATCGGCCTTGTAGATGCCGTCCGCGTTGTAGGAGATCACCGGGATGCCAGCGTTCATCGCGTTGGCGACTGGCGTAGTAAAGGAGTCCGCGGTGACCACCGTCGTCGCGATGCCGTCAGCCTTAGCTGAGATGGCGGTCTCGATGTACGACGTCATCTGCGGTACAAGCGCCGACACCGATCCGCCCCACTTCGGCTGCTTGATTCCGAGCAGAGCCGCCGCGTCCTTGAACCCGGACTGGGTCGGAACGAAGAAAAGGTTCGTCGTGACATGGTTGACGAACCAGAACTGCCAGGCGGGGGTCTTGGGGAAGTCGCCGATCGCGCCTGATCCCCCGGCCGCCGCCGGCGTGCTGCTGCACGCCGCCAGCAGCGCCGACGCCGCTCCGGTAGCGCTCACAAGGCCAGTTCCGGCTAGCAGCCGCCGGCGCGTCGGCGAGTCCCTCATGTTCAGTGTTTCGATCGCCTCATCGACCTTCGGGTCGACTTTTCCCATCACAGACCTCCAGTTGCTTCCTTGAGGCGAGCACGCCCCTGGATGGTGTTGCTGTGCTGGCCACGGTCCTGGCCGGATGGCGCGACGCTGCGGCCCGGCGCGCGGAGGAACGCGCCCCGGAGATAGCTAGCATGCAGAACCCGTGGGTAGCTGGCTGCGCAGCGCGTGCCCTCGCGGAGGTCGCCCGCTGAGGCCGCCACTGCCTGGCGTCTGAAGGATGTGAGCGCTCACATCGGTCAGCGATATGACCTGTAGAGCCATAAGTTAGATCAACAGATCTTGCTCGTCAATGGAAGAGCATGGTGAATACCACCACGAGCTCCGTTGTCCCGTTCCTACCCGGACATACACGGCCACACGGCCTGTGGGGTGGCCGCCGGAAAATGGCTCGCCGCGGCCAGAGCCAGCGCGCTAGGTTTCTGGGTCGTGGATGATCCAGACGGGTACTTCGGGGAGAGCGTCGCGGCGGGCTATGACGACCCGGCCGGCCGGATGTTCCAGCCGGAGGCAATTGAGCCGGCGGTCAGCCTGCTCGCCGAACTGGCGGGCAGCGGGCCTGCCCTGGAACTGGCCATCGGCACCGGCCGGATCGGGCTGCCGCTGTCTCAGCGTGGCGTGCCGGTTCATGGCATCGAGCTGTCCAAGGCGATGACGGCCAGGCTCCGCGGCAAGCCAGGCGGCGACGCCATCGCCGTGACCATCGGCGACATGGCCACGACCAGGGTGGACGGCGCGTTCACGCTCGCCTACCTGGTGTTCAACACGATCAACAACCTCACCACCCAGCAAGCGCAGGTCGCCTGCTTCCGCAATGCCGCCATGCACCTCGTCCCTGGCGGCCGGTTCCTGATCGAGACCGATCTCCCGCCCCTGCGCCACCTGCCGCCCGGCCAGGACATACTCGGATACCGGACCGGCCCTGGCGGTATGGTCTCGTACAGCTTTGATCACGCTACACAGCAGTACCGGGGCCATTACGCCGAGTTCGCCGACGGGGCCGGCCGGTACCGGACGATCGCCTTCCGCTACGTATGGCCGGCTGAGCTCGACCTGATGGCGCAGCTCGCAGGACTCCGGCTGCGCGACCGCTGGGCCGGCTGGAACCGCGAGCCCTTCACGACCGATAGCCACTCGCACGTTTCAGTCTGGGAAAAGCCGGCTCCTGGCGAGCACCCAGCCAGGACCCGATCGTGAAGGATCAGGGAGACAGAACTCCCCCCAAAGCGAACAATGCCACGTACTTCCTGGTCCAGGCCCCGGCATACGCCTCTGGCGGACAACATGGGTGCGCGGATCGACACCCAGGCCCACCATCAATTGATGTTGCCGGGGGCTCGGTCCCGCCCAGGCGGGCACCTGCCTGAGCGCTTCGGCCCGGGCCGGAACATGCAGGTCAGCGCATGATCAAAATAGGTTAAGTGACAATCGCACCCGCACCCCGGGGGCGCCCCGGGTGCCGGCCAGTCCGCCGCGCGGCCAGCCGGGGGCCATTCACGTATCAGGGTCTTGAATGACCCTGTTGGCTTATTGACTTCAGTGGCGGGGGTAGCCGCGCGGGGCCGGGTCGTGCGAGCGGGCGGGGTGCCCCAGGGGGGTGCGGGTGCGATGTTCCGTGATCATGATTAAGGGCATGATCACGGAGATTTACCCAGGTCAGGACATGTGCGATGTTCCGTGATCAAGCCCGCGACCATGATCACGGAAACTTGCCCCGGCCGGCCTCTGGCGGACAGGCGCCCCGCCCGGCAAACCCGCCCCACCCGCCTCCCGCCTCAGACTTACCCCGCAGCCTTGAATCTCCAATAAACCAACAGGGTCATTCATGCGGGGATTGACTGGGAAGCCGGGTTTGGAGCCGGGCCTTTCATGCTTGCCGGGGTCTGGCTGCGCGAGCCCGGAGCGCGGGGGCTGGACCCGGAGGGGCCGCAGCCCTGGTAAGTCTCCGCGATCATGGATTCGTCGCTGCCGTTGTGCCGCGGGGCTCGCCTGCCGCCTGCGTAACCTGCCGCCCCTCCGCCGCGCCGCCGTTGACATCGGCTGCGGGACCGGCGTCCTCGCCGGGAAGCTCGGCCCCCACTTCGCACGCGTCACCGGAATCGACGCTGACTCGGGCATGGCCGCCGCCGCTGACGCGCGCCTGGCCGAGAACCCCAAGGTGATCATCCGCCGGTGCGCCTTCGAGGAGTTCGACGCCACTGCCGGTGACGGCGAAGCTGACCTGATCACGCTGGTGACCGTGCTCCATCACCTGCCCCTCGATAGCGCCCTGGCCCGCGTCCCCCGGCTTCTGGCACCCGGCGGCCGCCTGCTCGTAGTGGGCCTGGCCCGCGTGAGCTCGCTGCCAGATCTGGCGGTCGACCTCATCTCGGCCGCGGCGAACCCGGGTCATGGGCGTGATCAAGCATCCCCGCCCAGCCCGATCCGCCCCCGAACCTGCGCCCGGACAGCCCCTCATGCCAGTCAAAGATCCCGTCACCACGTTCGCGCAGATCACCGCGGCCGCCAGGACGAGCCTTCCAGGCGCCACCATCCGGCGGCGCCTGTTCTTCCGCTACACCCTGCGCTGGGACAAGCCTGTCGGAGACCGTGGCTGAGGTGTCAGCCCCTGGCTCCATGTTCCCTCGGAGGAAACGGATCTATGTCGCAACGACGGGTCCCGGCAAGGCCCTGCAGGCCCGTCAATGTCACAACGTCCGCGCTCTGGCACCGTCAAAGTCGCAACGACGGGCCACTCCACGCCATCCGGTCCGGCCCCCCAGCGCCTTAAGTCACCGCGTTAACCCTCGTGTACCAGGGAGGCCGGGGCCTTAGCGAACGTAGTGCCGCAGTCCTTCCCGACCGCTTGAACGTCGGAATAGAACGCTGAGGGAGGTGTGGTTTGCCCGCCCTCCGTCGAGCCCGTGGCGATGAGGCCGGCGTCAATCCCCAGGTCGGCGAGATCCTGTTCCGTCTGGCCCGACGTAGTGATTTTGGCGACCGCATCCGACAGAGCCTGCAGCGGGGTCTCATCGGTCCCCGTCTGGCTTTCCGGAGGGGCATATCCGGCCAGGAATTTCTTGTATGCCGTCGCGAAGGCAGCGCAGGCGGCGCTGTCGCTTCCGCCTGAGGCGGTTCCGCTTTGGCCAGGACCAGAGCTCTGGCCCCCGCCGGACGCGCTAGGACCCTGAGCGGTAGACGGCGAACCGCCTCCGCCGCAGCCGCCCAGCGTCAGGCAGGCACCCGCTGCCAGCGCCAGAACTCCCGTGCTCAGCCACATGCCATGACTCTTCCACGACATTCCCGCCCCTTACCGAAATCGACCGTCCAGCGTGAGATTGCCAGATCGGAGACCAAGCTACCGCGCGAGACGATAGTTGCCGACAGGACACGATTACCATGAGGAAACCCCACGGATGGTCACATCTTCATCGTCGGCAGGTGTCATGGCGCCGTCACCGCAGGCTTTCAGTGAACTGCTGCGGCAGAAGTGGCACGAGGCACGGCTGACTCAGGAGAACCTGGCGGCGCGGTCGGGGCTGGCGGCTCGGACGATCAGTGATCTGGAACGGGGTCTGGTGGCGGCGCCCCGCTGGGACACCCTGCAGCAGCTTGTAAGGGGGCTGGGCCTGCAAATGGCCGGCCTCGACTGTTGCGCCGCACCCGGCGACAGCGCAGCGCACGGCGGATGGACTTGATGGCGGTGGTGTCGCGTTCCGGGGCGGAGCGATTTTCCGTGATCATGGTCGCGGTCTTGATCACGGAATCCTGCACGTGCTGTGACCTGGGTGATCTTCCGTGATCAGGCCCCGGATGATGATCACGGAAGATCAGGCGGGTCCTGACCCGGCCCCCCGGGCCAGCCGGCCGCGGCCTCGGACGAGTTCGCGCAGCCCGGCCACCTCATCGCGGCGCGGCCAACCCCGCCGCCTGACAGCCGGGAGCACCGGGCCCTGCTCCCAGGCACAGCGATTGCACGACGTCCGCCCGGCGGGGACCGCCCCGGGCTTCAACGAGGGCACTGGCCAGGATCAGCCCTTCAGGGCGCCCGAGACCAGGCCGCGGACGTAGTACCGCTGCAGCGCGACGTAGACGATGATGCAGGGGATCATCGCGATGACGGCGCCGGCGAGCAGGAGGCCGTAGTTGACCGCGCCGTAGGTGCCGGTCTCTACGTTGCTCAGCGCGACCGGCAAGGTGAACAGGCTGTCGTTGGTCAGGAAACTCAGCGCGCCAAGGAACTCGGTCCACGAGAACAGGAACGCGTACAGGGCGGTCGTCGCGATTCCCGGCATGATCAGCGGCCGGAACACCGAGACGAGCGTCTTCATCACCGAAGCCCCGTCCACCCGGGCCGCGTCCACCAGTTCGCGTGGTACCTGGGTAAAGCTGTTGCGCATCACGTAGACGCCAACCGGCAGGTTGAACGTGGTGTAGAAGAGCGCGAGGCCCACGAGGTTATTGAGCAGGTGCAGCGTGTGCATCTCGAGGAAAAGGGGCGTCAGCACCGCCTGGAACGGGATCATGAAGGCCAGCAGGACCAGGCCGAAAGCCAGGCCGGCGCCGCGGAAGCGGAACAGCGCGAAGCCGTACCCGGCGAGCGTCGCCACCAGCGCGGTCAGCAGCGCGGCGACCACGGCCACGATCAGGCTGTTGGTGATGTTGCGGATGATGTCGTCCTGGCCGGACAGCAGGGTCTTGTAGTTCGCGAACGTCAGGTTGGCGAACGTCTTGGCCGACGGCCCGGCCGTCACTACCGTCTCGGGCTGGAACGACCTGAACGCCTCCCACAGCAGCGGCAGCACGAACACCGCGCTGATCGCCACGCCCCCGGCCAGGTACAGGGCGAAGCCGGACTGCTTGCGGCGCGAGCCCGCGCCACCCGCCCGCACGCTCACCGATGCCATCAGTCACCCTCCCCTTGCAGGTAGCGGAACTGGACGAAGGTGATAAGTCCTACCACGATCACCAGCACCACGGACATCGCGCTGGCGAGGCCGACGTCGAGCTGGGCGAACGCGGTCTGGTAGATGGACATCACCACCGGCACGGTGCTCGTGCCCGGCCCGCCGTCGGTCATGATGAAGAACTGGTTGAACGCCAGGAACGACCCGACCACGGAGATGATGAGGCTCAGCGCGATCGACCGGCGCAGCAGCGGCAGGGTGAGCCGCCGCTCGACGCCCCACCACGAGGCGCCGTCGACCCGGGCCGACTCGTAGATCTCCTGTGGTATGCCCTGCATGCCCGCCATCAGCAGCATCATCGTCAGGCCGGACGCGAACCAGATGACGATCACGCTGATCGCCGTGAGCGCCAGCCCGGTGTGCACGAGCCAGGCCGTCGTGTCGCTCACGACGCCCAGCTTGTGCAGCACGAAGTTGGCCGTGCCCGACTGGGGCTGCAGCTCGACGACCGCCATGTAGCTCTCGGCGACCAGGCCGACGATGTAGGGCAGGAAGATCATCGTGCGGAACACGGTCGCGCCGGGCCGGTTGGACCGCACGAAGACCGCGAGCGCGTAGCCGACGACGAAGATCGGCACGGTCACGATCCCGGTGTACTTCAGCGTGAAGACGATCGACTCGAGGAACTCCGAGTTGTGGATCAGGCTCGCGTAGTTCGACAGGCCGATGAAGTGGTAGGCGCCGACCAGCGGCCAGTTGGTCAGCGAGATGTACACGCCGAACCCCAGCGGGAACAGCGCGAAAGCAGTAACGAACAGCAGCGCCGGGCTCACCAGCGCCAGGCCGGTCCTCGTAGTGCGGCGCGCCGCCGCGCTGGCCGGCGCCCGCCCGCCCGGCCGGCGGACACCATGACGGCCCGGCAGCCTGGGCAGCGCGGGCACCGGCCTAGCGTCGCTCTTCGTCAGCGCCATGCCAGCAGTACCTCCTCCTCAGATCCCGGCCGCGTGCGCGGCTCAGCGCGCCGCGTCCCGCGAGACCGCGGGACGCGGCGCGGAGCCCCTGGTCAGCTCTTCACGCTGTCCAGCGTGGACTGGATGTTCGTCTGTCCCTGCTGGATGGCAGCGTTCACATTGCCGCTGTACACCGCCTCCTCAAACATCTTGAACCATGGCGAACCCGGCTCGTTGTAGACAGCGTCATAAGCAAGGGTGAATTCCACCGATCCCTTGGCCAGCGCCTTGAGCGCCACGGCGTCGTAGGGGAACTTCGCCGCGAACGCCGGGGTGAGGATGTCGGTGCGGACTGGCGTGTCGCCCTCAGCCGGGTATTCCTCCTGCTGAGCGGGCTCGAGCGCCCACTTGATGAACTCCCAGGCGCCCGAGGCGTTCGGGGCGCCGGCCGGGATCACGAAGTCGTCGCCGCCGTCGAAGGTGCTGTAGCCGCCGTTGACTCCCGGCAACGGCGCGTCAGCGAAGTCGGCGAGCTGTTCTTTTGTCTTGAAAGCAGCGGCGAACCCGTAGTCGCCCGGCAGGATGCCGACCTTGCCCGCCTCGAAGTCCTGACCCCAGGTCAGGCCGTCCTGGGTCTGGTCGGCTACCGGGACGAGGTGCTTGGACCACATGGTCTGGTAGTCGGCCAGCATCTCCTTGAGCGGCGCGTCGTTGGCCACGTTGGCCTTCTGAGCGCCGAGCGGGCCGTTGAGCATGTGCTGGCCCGCTGCCCACAGCGACGGCAGCATCACGAAGCCCAGGCACCCCTGGCAGTCCCCGGCAAACGAGAACCCGGAAATCCCGTGACCGAGCGCGCTGATTTTTTCAGCGTCGGAAACGATCTGCGCGTAGTTCGCGGGCGGGGAGTTCGGGTCAAGCCCGGCCTTGGAGAACAGCGCCTTGTTGTACCAGAGCACAGACAAGTCAGCCAGGTAGGGGACGCCGAAGTACTGGCCGTTCGCGGTCGCCAGCTTCAGGTGACCAGGGCTGAGCGCGCTCTTGTACGGCAGGGCGCTGACGTACTTGGTGATGTTCAGCAGCGCGTTCTCGCGGGCGAAGCTCGGGACGTCAATGTCATTCAGGCCGACCACGTCAGGCACGGAGCCTGCCCTGATGGCCGTCGCAAGCTGGCTGGTGTCGTCATTAGGCGGCGTCAGGTGCAGCACGATCTTGAGGTTCTTGTGCGTCGCGTTGAACTTCGCGACGAGGGCCTTCGCCGGCCCGTCGGTCGCCTGCCTGGCCCAGAAGTGCACCACCCCGGTCGCGTTCACGCCGAAGGTCTTAGGCGACTGCGACGTGGTCGACGGTGATGAACTGCAAGCCGACAGCGCGAGGGCCGCGCCAGCCGCGAGGACCGCGAAATGCCGGAATCGGGCACGTCTCATTGCCATCCGCCTTTCCTGCTTATGGTGGGAACTACGGGCAGCCGCCCGCATCTGCCGCGCACGCATCGCGTTACCTCCTCGTAAGGTCATCACTTTTCATTGATCGGCCACCGGCATCCAGACCCGCATGGCCCGGCCATCGCGGTTGTCCCACTGGAAGTAGGGGATGGCGACAGCGGTCCCGGGAGCCTGCGCCGGCGCGGGTTCCTGCGCGCCGTAGGGCAGCCCGGCCTCGGTGACCGGCGCCCGCATGGCCGCCCGCGCCTCGACGACGACCGTCGGGCCCACGCCCGGCACGGTGCTCGCGGTCTCGGTCAGCGACCCGCCAGCGCCGGCCGCGACCGCCAGGTCCTCGAGGTCGGCGCCGCCAGCCTGGTCGGCTTGCTCGAAGCAGTACACGAGCGGGCCGCGCTCGACCGCGACCGTGCCGCGCAGGGCGTCGATCCGCCGGCCCGGATACGTCAGCCGGGGCGCGACGTCGATGCCAAGGCTGAGCACGTCGCCGGCCCGCCACTGCCGGCGCACCACCGCGTACCCGCGGCCGTCAGGCCGCGCCAGGCCCGCCTCGCCGTTCACCCGCACCGCGGCGTCGCCGCTCCAGGCCGGGACCCGCACGGCGATACCGCGCTCGCCGGCCGGCGCTTGCGCGACGGCGCACTCGACCTGCCCTGACCAGGGGTAGCCCGTGGTGACGTCGAGGCGGAGGCCACTGCCCGCCACCCGCGCGCCGGTCAGCTGGTGCAGGTACAGCACGTCCCCGGCGACCGTCACGGCGTAGTGGCCGAGCGAGGCGATCAGCCGCATGATGTTGGGCGGGCAGCAGGCGCACGAGAACCACTCGCGCCGCCGGCCCGGGTCGTCGTCCTCGAAGTGGCCGGCCCGCCGCTGCAGCGGGTTGACGTAGAAGAACCGCTGCCCGTCGGCCGCCACGGCCGCGCCGAACCCGTTGTAGATGATCCGCTCGATGAGGTCGGCGTACTTCGACTCGCCGGTCGCGAGCAGCAGCCGCCAGCTCCACTGCAGGCTGGCGATCGCCGCGCAGGTCTCGTTGTAGGCGCGGTCAGGCGGGAGCTCGTAGGCGTCGCCGAACGCCTCGCCCGAGTGCCGGGAGCCGTTCCCGCCGGTCAGCGCCGTCTTGGTGGCGACCATGTCGTCCCACCTGGCGATCGACCCGGCCAGCAGCTCGGCGTCGCCGGTCTCGACCGCCACGTCGACGACGCCGCTCTCCAGGTACAGCGCCCGCACGGCGTGCCCGACCTCGGCGGCCGATTCCCTGACCGGCGCGTGATCGATCAGGTACCTGCTGCCGAAGCCGGAGTCCCCGATCGCCCCGCGACCGCGCTGGTCCACGAACTGCCTGGCCAGCTCCAGGTAGGCCGGCGTGCCGGTCTCCCGGTACAGCTCCACCAGCGCCGTCTCGACGATCGGGTGGCCGTCGAGCCCGCCGCTGTTACCGGCGCCGCCACTCCCGGCACCCCCGCCGCTGGTGCCATCCCCGCCAGCCTGGCCAAGAAACGACGTGACCAGGTGATCGGCCAGCCGCCTGGCGACGGCGAGCAGCGCTCCCCCGTCAAACGTCCTGGCGGCGGCGACAGCGGCCTGGATCAGGTGGCCAGCGCAGTACAGCTCGTGGCTCGACTCCAGTTTCGTGTACCGGCTCGACCCGCTGACCTGGACGTAGGAGTTCAGGTACCCGTCGGGCTGCTGCGCCTTGGCCAGCAGCGCCGTCGTCTGCACCGCGAAGTCGGCGAGCGCCGCCGCGGGCTCGCGCCCTGACTCCCAGCTGATCGCCTCCAGCGTCTTGTAGATGTCGGAGTCCATGAAGACCGGCCCCCGGTACACCCCGCCGACCCCGGCGACGGCCAGCCGCACGTTGTCGAGATTCCCGGCCGTTTCCAGCTGCCGCAGCGCCAGCGGCAGGCTGGCCTGCCGGTTGCGCCGCTGCCAGTCCGCCAGCAGGCCTGAGGTGAGCGTGGCGCCGAGGCCATCGGCCGGCCGTTGCGCGACATGAGCGGCAGCCGTCGGGTTGACCGGCCCGTGGGTTGGCACCGCCGTCGTCGCTTCAGCCACGTCGCGCTCCTTACGTACTGGTTAGGTACTGGAGGAATAGGTTTTCTTCAGTAAGCTAGGGTTGCCCGTGCTGGCGAGTCAAGGCCTGTACAAGCTATATTTTCGTGCGATATGAAGGGTGGGCCTGAAGCACCATACCGTGCAAGATCGGAGCAACCGTTTGCCCCCCGCAGATTCCGGACCTGAGACGAGACGGCCGACGATCAAGGATGTCGCTGCGCAGGCAGGCGTCTCCATCGGCACGGCCTCGAAGGCGCTCAACGGCCAGGGCAAGCTGCGGGCCGAGACGAGGGAAAGGGTTGCCGCCGTCGCCCGCGAGCTCGGATTCGCGCCGAACGTGCTGGCCAGGGCACTCCTGGCAGGCAGGACCTACTCCGTCGGGGTGATCACGACCGACAGTTTCGGGCGATTCAGCATCCCGGTCATGCTCGGCGCGGAGGACGCTCTCGGCGCGGGCCAGATCTCGGTCTTCATGTGCGATACCCGCGACGACCCGGCGCGGGAACGCCAGTACCTGGACATGCTGGTCAGCCGCCGGGTCGACGGCCTCATCGTGACCGGCCGCCGGATCGAGCCGAGGCCGAGCATCGGCTCGCCGCCAGGCATCCCGGTGGTCTACGCGATGACGCAGTCGCTCGACACCGACCAGCCGGCCATACTTCCCGACGACTTCGGCGGCGGCAAGCTCGCCGCCGGTCATTTCATCACCGCCGGCCGCCGGCGCCTTGGGCACATCACCGGCCCGGCCCGGTTCCTCGCCGCGCGCAAGCGGGCGGGCGGCTTCTGCGAGGCGGCCGCCGCCGTGGACGCCGGGTTCTCTCCGGACGACGTGCTCTACGGCGAGTGGAGCGAGCGCTGGGGCCGTGAGGGCGCTCACATCCTGCTTGCCGCGAATCCCGGCGTCGAGGCGATCTTCTGCGGCAGCGACCAGATCGCCAGGGGCGTTGCCGACACCCTGAGGTTGCTAGGGCGGCGAGTTCCTGATGACATTGCGCTCATCGGCTTCGATAACTGGGAACCAATGGCACTCGGCTCAGAACCCCCGCTCTCAAGCGTCGATATGTGCCTGGAAGATGTGGGCCGCACCGCCGCTGAGCATTTGCTTTCCGCGATCAACGACGTGCCCACGTACGGCGTGCACATCGTGCCGAGCCGCTTGGTGATCCGCGATTCGACCGATCAGGAACGGTCATCACCGCAAGCGAAGCGAGGGTCACGCCGATGAGCGAGCAGCAGGGCACCGCGTGCGTTATGGGGGTCGACTTCGGCACGCTGTCCGGCCGGGCGCTCGTCGTGCGGGTCAGCGACGGGGCCGAGCTGGGCAGCGCGGTCAGCGAATACCGGCACGGCGTCATGGACGACGTGCTCGCCGCCACGGGCGCACCGCTGCCGCCTGACTGGGCGCTCCAGGACCCGCAGGACTACATCGACGTGCTCAGGCAGGCCGTCCCGGCGGCGGTCAGCGCCGCCGGCATCGACCCGGGGCAGGTCATCGGCATCGGCACCGACTTCACCGCCTGCACCGTGCTGCCCGCGCTCGCCGACGGCACGCCGCTGTGCCAGGTACCCGGCCTGGACGGCCGCCCGCACGCCTACGCCAAGCTGTGGAAGCACCACGCCGCCCAGGCGCAAGCCGACCGGATCAACGACCTCGCCCACGAGACCGGCCAGGACTGGATCGCCCGCTACGGCGGCAAGATCTCCTCGGAGTGGGAGTTCGCCAAGGCGCTGCAGCTGCTGGACGAGGACCCCGACCTCTACCAGCGGACCGAGCGGTGGGTCGAGGCCGCCGACTGGATCATCTGGCAGCTCACCGGCACCGAGACCAGGAACGCCTGCACCGCCGGCTACAAGGGCATCTATCAAGACGGCCGTTACCCCTCGCGGGAGTTCCTCGGGGCGCTCGATCACCGGTTCGCCGGCTTCGCCGCCGGCAAGCTCAGCCACGACATCGTCCCGCTCGGCGCGCGGGCCGGGTCGCTCACGCCGCGGGCCGCCGCCTGGACCGGCCTGCCCGAAGGGATCGCGGTCGCCGTCGGCAACGTCGACGCGCACGTGACTCCGCCGGCGGCCGGCGCCACCGGACCAGGCCAGATGGTCGCCATCATGGGAACCTCGACCTGCCACGTCATGAACGGCACCGGCCTCGCCGAGGTACCGGGCATGTGCGGCGTCGTCGACGGAGGCATCGTGCCCGGCCTGTGGGGCTACGAGGCCGGCCAGAGCGGCGTCGGCGACATCTTCGCCTGGTTCGCCGACCACGCCGTGCCGCCCGGGTACCACGACCGCGCCGCCCGCGAGGGCATCTCCATCCACGAGCTGCTCTCCCGCGAGGCGGCGGCCCAGCCGGCCGGCGCGCACGGCCTGATCGCCCTGGACTGGCAGAGCGGCAACCGCAGCGTGCTCGTCGACCACCACCTGTCCGGCCTGATCACCGGCCTGACGCTGGCCACGACGGCGCCCGAGATCTACCGGGCGCTGGTCGAGGCGACCGCGTTCGGGACCAGGACCATCATCGACACGTTCGGCGCCTCCGGCGTGCCGGTCACCGAGCTGGTCATCGCCGGCGGCCTGATCCGCAACAAGACGATTATGCAGATCTACGCCGACGTGACCCGCCTGCCGCTGTCCGTCATCGCCTCCGAGCAGGGCCCGGCCCTCGGCTCGGCCATGCACGCCGCGGTCGCCGCCGGGGCCTATCCCGACATCGCCGCCGCCGGGCAGGCGATGGGCCGCAAGCACGAGGCCGTGTACGTGCCCGACCCCCGCAACGCTGAGGTCTACGACCAGCTTTACGAGGAATACCGCCTCCTCCACGACTACTTCGGCAGGGGGATGAACGAGGTCATGCACCGACTCCGCGCCATCCGCAGCCGGGCGCTGGAGCAGGGCGGTCCCGTGAGCCGCCCCGAGGGCGAGTCGCCAGCCAGCGCCGGCCGCCCGCGGGGCGCTCGCCGGAGGCCAGTCGTGACGACGATCGACGCCAGCTCAGCGGCCGTCCGGCAGGCCCGCGACGAGGTCTGCGCGCTGCACGCCGAGCTCGTCGCCAGCGGCCTGGTCGCCTGGACCTCGGGCAACATTTCCGCGCGGGTGCCCGGCGCCGGCCTCATGGTGATCAAGCCCAGCGGCGTCGCGTACGCGGACCTGACGCCGGAGTCGATGGTGGTCTGCGATCTCGAAGGCCAGCGGATCAATGGGACGCTTAGCCCGTCGAGCGACACCGCCGCGCACGCCTATGTGTACCGGCACCTGCCCGAGGTCGGCGGGGTGGTGCACACCCACTCGGCGTACGCGACCGCCTGGGCCGCTCGCGGGGAGGCGATCCCGTGCGTGCTCACCGCCATGGCTGACGAGTTCGGGGGCGAGATCCCGCTGGGACCGTTCGCGCTGATCGGCGGGGACGACATCGGGCGCGGGATCGTCGAGACGCTGTCCGGGCACCGCTCGCCTGCCGTGCTGATGCGCAGCCACGGCGTATTCACCGTGGGGCCGACGGCCCGGGAGGCCGTCAAGGCCGCCGTCATGTGCGAGGACGCGGCCAGGACGGTGCATCTCGCCCGGACCCTGGGCGCTCCTGAGTCACTCGCCGCGGACCAGATCGACGCGCTGCACCGGCGTTACAAAGAGCACTACGGCCAGCGTTAATCCTTGCCGGGCAGCAGTTGCCGGCGGACACCCCGTTCCAGGAGGTAAGAAGTGAGCGCTCCCAAGCCGCAGTACTTGCCCGGGGGGACGACCCCCCGAAACCCCCCGCGGATCGGGATTCTCGGCATCATGCAAGACCTCTACGACGACATGATTCCCGGCATTGCCGTGCGCCAGGCCGGCTACGCCGCCGAGCTCGCCGCCCAGCTGGCCGACGTCGGCGAGTTCATCCCGGGCAAGCCGGTCAAGAACCGGGAGGACGCCGAGCGCGAGATGCGCGAGTTCGAGCACGCGGGACTCGACGGGATCATGGTCGTGATGCTGACCTACGGCCCGGCGATGCGGGTCGCCCGGTTGCTGAGCGAGTGCCGCCTGCCGATCCTGCTGGCGAATATTCAGCCTGAGCCGAACGTCACCCCGGCGTGGGACATGGCCGACATGACCTACAACCAGGGGGTGCACGGGGCACAGGACACGGCGAACGCGATGGTGCGGGCCGGGCGGCGGTTCCAGGTGCTGACCGATGACTGGCGGAGCGACTCCTTCAAGGCCGACGTCGGGCAGTGGGCGCGGGCGGCGGCGGCCGTGACGGCGTGGAAGTCGCTCAAGGTCGCGATCTTCGGCTACGCGATGAACGACATGGGCGACATCCGCGTCGACGAGAGCGCCCTGATCCGCTCGCTCGGTCCCGAGATCCTCGCCGTAGCGCAGGGCGACCTGTACCGGGGCATGCAGGCGGTGACCGACGACCAGGTCGCCGAGCTGGTCGCGTTCGAGGACGCGCGGTTCGAGATCGACCCGCGCCTGTCGGCCGAGGAACGGGCCGATCACGCCCGCATGCAGCTCGCCATCGAGGCGATCCTGGCGGACCGCGGCTTCGGCGCCTACAGCACGCACTTCGACGCGATCGGGGAGGACGGGCGGTTCTCGCGGCTCCCGCTGGCGGCGGCATCATCCTTGATGGCCAAGGGCTACGGATACGGCGCCGAGGGCGACGTGCTGACCGCCTGCATGGTGTCGGCCGGGCACAAGCTGATCGGGGACGCGCACTTCACCGAGATGTACGCGATGGACTTCGCGTCCGACTCGATCCTGATGAGCCACATGGGCGAGGGCAACTGGAAGGTGGCCCGCACGGACCGGCCGGTCAAGCTGATCAAGCGGCCGCTCGGGATTGGCCGCTTGAGGACCCGCCGACGTTCTTGTTCCAGTACCAGCCGGGGCCGGCGACGCTGGCCACGCTGGTGTCGCTTGAGGGAACCCGGTTCCGGATGGTGGTGGCCGAAGGCGAGAACCTGGACAGCCAGGAGCTTCCGGCGCTTGAGATGCCGTACGGGCAGTTCCGGCCCGCGTCGGGAGTGCGGCGGTGCCTGACCGGGTGGATGTCGGCCGGAGGCCCGCACCACGAGGTGATGAACCTCGGGCATCATGCCGGGAGCTGGGAGCTTTTCTGCCGGCTGGCGGGAATCGAATTCGTCCAGGTCTAGCCTGCATGATCGCGGTGCCCCGCACGATCCCGCAACTCATCGGTGACCGGCCCAGCACCCGGACGCTGTGAGTTGCCGCGCCTTGCCGTGACAACCGCGATGCGTCGATGGGCGTCAGTTAAGCGGTTAATGCTGGGCGCCATTCTTCGATCGCGAGCGTGATGATGTTGTCAATTCGCATATTTACGGCAATTGCCTCCGCCGGCGTTGCGCTGATGGGGTCGGCGGTTGCTCCTGCCTTAGCGACCGGTCCGGCTCGGCCGACGGCGGCTCGCTCCCGCCCGGCACTTCCGCTAGCTATCTCAGCCGGCGTGGCGGCCAGTTCGGCGAGCAACGCCTGGGCGGTGGGCAGCTATCAGGTCGGCCAGGCGCACCAGATGCTGATGGTGAACTGGAACGGCGACAGCTGGGAGGAAGTGACCAGTCCCAACCCAGGAGGATTCACTCACAGCAGCAGGCTCACCAGCGTGACCGTGCTCTCGGCCAACGATGCGTGGGCAGCGGGTTACTACCGCAGCGGCAAGTTCGCCGGTACTCATACCTTGATCATGCAATGGAACGGCAGCACCTGGCGCCGGCAGTCCAGCCCCAACCCGTCCGGGCGGCCAGGCCAGTTCGCCTTCTACCGGCTCTACTCGGTGTCCGCGACCTCGGCTCGCAACGCCTGGGCAGCGGGTTACCAGCAGCACGGCAGCGGCGACGTCACCACCTTGATCTTGCACTGGAACGGCCGTGCCTGGCGGTGGACCCCCGGTCCCGCCACAACGGACAACGAGCAGCCAGCGTTCGGCGTGGCCGCCGCACCGAACGGCGACGCCTGGGTGGCGGGCCTCTTTTCATCCGACCCGCATCCGCTGGCCGGCGCCTACGCCCTGCGCTGGAACGGCAAGGACTGGCAGCCGTAACACCTGTTGCCTAATAGGCCGGGGGACGCTTAGCCGCCCATCGCGCTTTCATGACAACCGGGATGGGCGGTTGAGCGTCATTTTCGTGACCAGGTTCTAACTGCTTTGATTTGATCGCGAGTGATGATGTCAACGATTCTGAAAATCACGGTCGCTGCTGCCGCTAGCGCGATGCTGGCTGCGATGACGGCCGGGCCGGCAACGGCGGCCGGGCCGGCCCGGCCTGCCGCGGCCTGCACGCCGTGGGACGGCGTCCAGCCGGTGATCGGGTCATCGGCGTTCCTGTACGGGATTAGCGTGCTGCCCACCTGCGAGGCCTTTGCCGTCGGCAAGGCCAACAATCCGCCGCGCATGCTGATCGAGAACTTCAGCGGCTCATCCTGGACGAGGCAGGGCATCCCGGCGCTGCCTGGCACCGAGAGCCAGCTGTCCGGCGTGACCGCGCTGTCAGCGACGCGTGCGTGGGCGGTCGGGAGCGAGCACCCCGGCGGAAAGAGGACCCAGGACCTGGCCATTGCCTTCGACGGCAGCTTCTGGGCGGTTCAGACGCTCCCGCCGCTCGCGCACGACGCTACCGCAGGCTCGCTGACCGGAGTTTCGGCTAGCTCAGGCCGCGATGTCTGGGCCGTGGGCAGCTACCAGATGGGCAAGGTGCGGCAGACCCAGATCCTGCACGGAGACGGCCAGTTCTGGAAGACGGTCGCCAGTCCTGACCCGGGCGGGCCAGGGCATAGCAACGTCCTCACCAGCGTGGCCGTGGTCTCGCGCGATGATGCCTGGGCGGCGGGCTACTACCGGGGCGGCAAGTTCGCCGGCCCGCGCGCGCTGATCCTGCACTGGGACGGCAAGACCTGGACCCAGGTAGCGAGCCCAACCCCGACCCCGGCCCACCAGGGCATGCTCTTCGGCATCACCGCTACCTCTGCGAGTAACGCCTGGGCCGTGGGCTACACCACCAAGCCAGTCGACTCGACCCTCGTGCTGCACTGGAACGGCAGTGCCTGGAGCCAGCAGCGCAGCCCCAACCCGCCACCAGTGGGAGATGAGTTCAACGAGCACAAGCTGTATGCGGTGTCCGCGACCTCGGCCCGCAACGCCTGGGCGGCCGGGGAATTCAACCAGACCGGTGACAGGGCCACCTTGATCTTGCACTGGGACGGCCACGCCTGGAAGTGGACCTCTGGTCCCGGTGAGGACGGCAACCAGATCCTGTATGGCGTGGCTGCTGGCGCACCGACTGGAGGCGCCTGGGTGGTGGGATTCGACAACAATGTTGACCGCGCCGGAGACGCCGCCTTCACCCTGCGCTGGAACGGCACGACCTGGCAGCGGTAAGCGCCCGCGTCTGTGCGAGTTGTACTGCACATACCGGGCCAGCAGGTGGTTAGCTAGCTGCATGGGGACACATCAAGCACAACATCTGCGCAGCTCGGAGTGGTTCGGTGCCGACGGGCGCCCGGGGATGATCTACCGGTCCTGGCTGCGCGCCGAGGGCTTTCCGCCCGAGGTGTTCGACGGCCGGCCGGTGATCGGCATCGCCAACAGCTGGTCCGAGCTGACGCCGTGCAACGCCCATCTGCGCTCCCTGGCTGAGGCGGTCAAGCGCGGCGTGTGGCAGGCGGGCGGGTTCCCGCTCGAGTTTCCCACCATGTCGCTGGGCGAGACGCTGATGCGGCCGACCGCGATGCTGTTCCGCAACCTGATGGCGATGGAAGTCGAGGAACTGCTCCGCGCCAACCCGATCGACGGAGTCGTGCTGCTGTCGGGCTGCGATAAGACCACGCCGGCGATGCTGATGGCGGCGGCGAGCGCCGACCTGCCGGCGATCATGGTGACCGGCGGGCCGATGCTGAACGGCAAGTTCCGCGGCGAGAACGTCGGCTCGGGCACGCACGTCTGGAAATTCGAGGCCGAGCTGGCCGCCGGGCGGATGACCCAGGCCGAGTGCGTGATCGCCGAGAGCGGCATGGCACGGTCGTGCGGTCATTGCATGACGATGGGCACCGCCTCCACGATGGCGTGCATGGCCGAGACGCTCGGCATGCAGCTGCCCGGGTCGGCGGCTTGGCCGGCGGCGGACTCTCGGCGCACGCTGACCGCGACGCTGGCCGGGCAGCGGGCGGTCGAGCTGGCGCGCTCCGGGGTGCGGCCGTCGTCGATACTGACCCGCCCGGCCTTCGAGAACGCCATCAGGGTCAACGCCGCGATCGGCGGCTCGACCAACGCGGTAATCCACCTGCTGGCCATCGCCGGGCGGGCGGGGGTGCCGCTCGCGCTCGACGACTTCGATTCGCTGGCGCGGTCGGTACCGACGCTGGTCAACCTGATGCCGTCGGGTGAGTACCTGATGGAGGACTTCTGCTACGCGGGCGGGCTGCCTGCGGTAATGGCCGAGCTCGGCGAACTGCTTGACCTTTCTCATGTCGGGGTGTCTGGACGGCCGCTGTCGTCCGCGGTGGCCGAGGCCGAGTGCTTCAACCGGGATGTGATCCGGCCGCTTGAGTCGCCGTTGCAGGCCGCCGGAACAGGGACGGCCGTGCTGCGCGGCAATCTGTGCCCGGGCGGCGCGGTCATCAAGCAGTCGGCGGCGTCGCCGTCGCTGCTGGTCCATCGGGGGCAGGCGCTTGTCTTTGACTCGATCGAGGACTATCACGCGGTGTGCGGCCGGCCTGACCTGGAGGTGGACGAGTCCACCGTGCTGGTGGTGCGCGGGGCCGGCCCGCGCGGGTATCCGGGCATGCCCGAGATCGGCAACTTCGTGCTGCCGAAGGTGCTGCTCGAGCGCGGCGTCAGCGACATGGTGCGGATCTCCGACGCGCGGATGAGCGGTACCGGCTACGGCACGGTCGTGCTGCACGTCTCCCCCGAGGCCGTGGCCGGCGGCCCTCTCGCCCTGGTCCGCACCGGCGACTGGATCTCGCTCGACGTGCCCGCGCGGAGCCTGACGCTGGAGGTCAGCGACGAGGAACTGGAGCTTCGGCGGGCGTCTTGGGCCGCACCCGTGAATCCGCACCAGCGAGGGTACGCCCGCCTGTACGTCGAGCACGTGCTGCAGGCGGACCAGGGCGCCGACCTGGACTTCCTGGTCGGCTCGACCGGCGCCGCCGTCCCCCGCCACAACCACTAGCCCGCACCCGGACGGGTCTATTCATCCAGCGGGAACTCGACTGTCTCCCGGCCGCCGAAGCTCTGCGCGACCTGGAGCAGCTTGTAGAAGCCGTTGCAAGCGGACTTGATGGTGTCTTCGTTGTTCAGCAGGACGGGCACGGACTGCACCGACTGGGTCATGCCGCGAATGACCTGGCCGACGGTCTCCGGGATGCCTGCCCCGTTCCTGGTCAGCACATGGGAGTCGAGCTTGTACCGCTCAACCACCCCCGTCTCCTCCGGCGTCAACTCAAGCTGGTAGAACAGGTTGAATTGAACTCCTTTGTGACCGCCAAAGGCGCCCTTCACGTCAGCTTGCCTGCGCTTGATGATCAGTTTCAC
This sequence comes from uncultured Actinomycetota bacterium, assembly GCA_963720575.1. Lineage (GTDB taxonomy): Bacteria > Actinomycetota > Actinomycetes > Streptosporangiales > Streptosporangiaceae > Chersky-822. The sequence goes on along the minus strand of CAVRGA010000001.1, from coordinate 3,931,138 downwards.
TATTCCCCCCTCAAAACACATACTTAAGCTAGATAATGGCTCGATAGTTGCCCATCCTACGCTGTCTGGCATGATTTAGAGCAGCACGCAAACGGAGTAGCGGAAAACACCGGAAAACACCGGTGAATGACGGGAGAGTATCTGCGTGCGTCAGCCTTCGAGGCCGAGCGTCCGGTGGACGGCGGGGTCAGCCAGGCTTCCGGCGACCAGGTCGGCGGTCAGGATGACTCCAGCTACGGAAGGAATGCCGATCACGCGCAGGCCCGCCGCCTTGGCGGCGGCCACGCCCGGGTTCGAGTCCTCGAGCGCGATCGCCATTTCCGGAGCTACCCCGAGGCCATGGCAGGCGGCCAGGTACAAGTCGGGCGCGGGCTTGGGATTGGTGACGTCATCGACGCCGAGGACTACGGCGAAATGATCTTCCAGGCCCACTCGCCTGAGGCCAGCCAGGAGGTGGCGGCGCGGCGAGTTCGACGCGACCGCAAGCGGTATACCGGCTGAATGCAGCCGCCCCACTAGCTCCACGGCGCCAGGCCTTGGCGACGCGCCTTCAGTGATCTCGCCAAGTGCCCTGGCATACAGTTCGTCGCTAAGTTGATGGCCGGCACCGGGCATTTCAAGAAGCTGCTCGAGAATCGGAGCCGACGTCTGCGGCGAGGTGCCGACCAGTGCCCGCTTGGCCTCCAGATCGAAGGCGTGACCGTGCTCCTTGAACAGCGCCTCTTCGGCGACGGTCCAGCATGGTTCGGTGTCGAGCAGCAGCCCGTCATTGTCGAAGACAACCGCTTGCGGCTTGATCAGCTCGTCGGTCACCCGACCGACTCTATCCTGGATGCCCGCAATGCCGACTATCGACCCATCCGTACTAACCTTCCGGCCCCCGGCGAGTGGTCAGGCTTCGCGCCCATTCGAGGGCCTGGCTGACATGTGCGCGGGTGAGGCCGAGGGCCGGCTCGGTGGTGATGAGCCTGGTCGGGGCCTGGCGGACCTGGCTCCAGGTCCGGGCCTCGGGAGTGTGCGCGTCATCGATCCACGCGGCCGGCCGTTTTCCCGCGCAGGACGCGATGAGCGGGACTTTCGCGCTGGGCGCGGACGGTGCTGACGGCATGGTGAGCACGGGCAGGGGATCGATGTGCAGCAACGGGACCAGCAGGCGGTTGGCGTCCTCATTCCAGAAGGTCGCCCAGATGATGTCGAACGTTCCGAGCAGTTCGGTGATCCAGGTTCCGTGCTCGGGATTGACCAGGACGGGCTCTTCACCGGGGAACAGGTCGTGCTCGGCGAACCCCGGGAAGCAGGCCGGGCCGAACGGGTTAAGCACTCCGTCAACGTCGAGGAAGAGCATCGGACGGCCCATGTGAACCATCCTCCGGCAAACCGGCATAAAGACGCGAGTTCCCAAAGGATCACGGACAGGCCATCTCCAGTGGCAGAAGCAGCGAACGGCCGCGTCAACCTGGCGACGGGCCGACCTTACGTCACTGGCCGCCAAGCACCGAACCGAAGAAATGAACTGGACAACATCGGCCCGAAGCGTCGAGCTCAAATCTTCGATGCCCAGCTAGGAGCGCCCGCTCCTCGCAAGGATGAACTGGACCGGACACTGGGTGGTGGGCTGGCGCGTGTGATCCTGGTGTCAAGGCGGGTTACGGTGCCCGGCCTGTGCCCAGCGCGCTGGCAGCAGCACCGCGATCACGTCCTGGCGCGGTCGCCGCGCCGGCCACGGCGTCAGTCCGTCCGTGATCACGACGACCAGGTCAGGCACTCGCCGCGCGGCCAGCACCGTCGCGATGGCGCCGCCCATGTCCGTCCCCCCGCCTCCGGTCAGCGAAATCTGGCGGGACAGCGGACCGGTCAGGCAGTGCACGGCCGTGTCGGCGGCGTAGACGGCGAGCAGGTCACGCCTGATGCCCATTATCGAAGACAACAGCCTGCGGCCTGACCACCTCGACGGTCACCTGACGGATTCTATACTTGGCGCCCGCAATGCCGGTTATCGGTCTGTCGATTACTATAATAGCAGATAAACACTTTATTGCCAATTAATTAATAATTGCGCACGCTGGCGGCTAATCTCGATGGCGAATTAGCTGGATCTCGCCGCCGGAGCGCCCATTCATGACCGCAAGCCCCATGTCCCTGAGCGCGGTCACGACCGCTCGCTACCGCTGGTACACCGGTTCGCAGGCAGTGTCGATTATCGGCACGACCATGAATTTCACGGCCCTGTACTGGCTGACGATCAATCTGTCGCACGGCGACGCGGCGCTGCTGGCAGTCCTCGTGGCCGCGCAGTTCCTGCCGATGCTGCTGGTCAGCCGCAGAGCGGGCGCCCTGGTGGCCAGATACCCTGCGGTGCGAGTCGTGCTGGCAACGCAGTCGCTGCTCGCGGCAGGCTCGCTGGCGCTCGGGCTGCCCCTGCTGGCCGGGTGGATGTCGGTCTGGTATCTGTGCGCCGCATCCCTCGCCATCGGCTGCGTGCAGACGGTCGATGTCCCCGGCCGCCAGATGCTGATGCTTGACCTCGTCGGCGCCGCCGAGCTCCGTCGCGGCTCCTCGCTCTACGCCGCGATCACCGGCCTGGCCAAGATCGCCGGGCCCGGTCTGGCCGGCGCCCTGATCGCGGTGAGCGGGGAGGCAGGGGTGTTCCTGCTCGATGCGGCGTCATACCTGGCAGTTCTCGGCGTGCTCGCGGCCCTCGCCTCGCGGTCACAAGTCAGCGAGGGCGTCGCCGGCCCCGAGGCCACTGCCGGCAGGGAGCACCCGGCCGCGCCCGCAGCCCGGCGCCTGCGCTGGGTGCTCGACCTGCCGCCCGGCGTCCGGCTCGCAGCCCTGATGGGGCTGCTCATCGGCGGCTTCGGCATCCAGTTCGAGGTAACCAATCCCCTGATGGCCACTCGGGTATTCCACCTTGGATCACTGGGCTTCGGGCTCCTGGGCACCTTCATGGCGGTCGGCGGGATCGCCGGCAACCTCTACTCGTCACGCCGCCAGGACCCGGGCGCGACCGAGTTCCTGGCCTGGGCCTGCCTGTTCGGAGCGGCCGAGGGCATCGCCGCCGCAATGCCGGTGACCTGGGCCTACGACATAACCATGGTCATCATCGGCGCGGCCATCCAGCTCTTCGCCGTCAGCGCGACGGTCTACATCCAGCAGACCACCCCAGCCGCCCGGCGCGGTCACGCCCTCAGCGCCTACAACGCCGGCTTCATGGGCTTCGTGCCCGCCGGCTCATTCGTCGTGGCGGCCATCGTCGCGCTAGTCGGCCCCCGCTGGGCGCTGGCCGCCCCCGGCATCGTGATCCTCGCCAGCGCCGGGCTGGCCTATAGGCACAAACCATTGATCAGAACGGCCGATATCGGGCACCGCGATGGGACGACAAGATGATCAGCGCCGCCGAGCCGGTGCTGGCGCGAATCTGGCGGCCCTGATCAGCGCGATCCGCAGTAACGTGGTGAGTTGGCCGACATCAAGATTCGCGTTGCCGTCAATCTCGATGTAGCCATCTTTGTAGGGCACGGTGACCGTGGTGACGCGATTGCCGCCGGACTTGAACCATGCCCACAGCTCCGACGGCAGCCCGGCAGCATAGTCATGCGGCTGGAGACCGCTGGCCTCATAAGAACTGGCCTGATTGCCGTGGGGCACGAAGTCGATCACGAACCGCCTGGTCAGGGCATTCCACTCCTCGAAACAGACGGCATGCCCGCCGCCATCGGTGCTCTTGCGCAGGCCGACGTTGTCGACGAAGGTGCCACCCGAATGATTGCCGTGCCGTACGGGCGGCAGCGCCTTATTGATGGCGTCCGGCGGCACCAGGTCGCAGGCCGTACCAGCGAACCCGGGAACGGCGGGCCAGCGAAGATCGGCCCTCTCCTCTGCCGAGGCCGCCGGAATGGCCGACCCTGCGGCGCGATGCCGGTCACCGCCCGACTGGCACGCGGCCAGCAGCAAGACGCAGGCAAGGACGACGAACGCGACGGGCGAACCGTGCTGCCGGATAGCAAACCTCACCCGCCAATTGTTTCACCTGCCCACTGCTAAGTGCCCAGATACCTGACTAATCACCCGCCCGCTGACTAGGACCGGCTTCCGGCACGCAACCGACCCTGCACATCGTTTCCAATATCACTTCCTGCCCTGCGTCGAGCAGGATCTGCTGGAAGGCAAGATCAAAAACTGAATGGCGTCACTACGTTGGACTGGGTGCACGAAGGGCCGACCCGGGCCTTTATTAGGATCGGACCATATGGACCCTCTTCGATTCGCAGGCCGTGATGGCGCTGAACTGGCGTACCGTCAGACCGGATGCGGCCGGCCGCTGATCTTGCTGCACGGTTTCATGGGCAGTGGCTCGGGCATGCTGGAGGTCGGCCCGGCCAGTGCGTTCGCCGGACAGGGGCACCGCGTTGTCCTTCCTGACCTGCGCGGCCATGGGGACAGCGCGAAGCCGCGCGACCCTGCCGCTTATCCGCCGGACGTGCTCGCCGACGACGGACTGGCGCTCGTGGAGCACCTGCAGCTTGGCAGCCACGACTACGACCTTGGCGGCTACTCGCTCGGTGCGCGGATCGTGCTGCGCATGCTCGCGCGAGGCGCGGAGCCGGGCCGGGCGATCGTCGCCGGGCAGGGACTCGCCAAGGTGAGCGGCCCTCAGGGCGGAGGGATGAACCACCGTGTGCTCCATGCGCTCGCCGGCGGCGTTGCTATCGCGCCCGGCTCGGCCGACGCGCCGCTCGCACACTGGATCTCAAAGCTCGGCGCCGACCCGCAGGTGTTGCTGCACGTGATGAACTCGCTCGTGCCCACGCCCGAGGCGGCGCTGCGCCTGATCACAATCCCGACGCTTGTCACGATCGGCGATCAGGATGAGCGCTCTGATGCCGACAAACTGGCCGCGCTCCTGCGCGACTCGCGGTTCGTCCGCGTCCCGGGCGATCACGCAAGCGCCTTCGCCGCGCCCGAACTCGCCGCCGCGATCGCGGCGTTCCTCGCCGAACGTTGACGTGCGCGGCGCATCCTAGGTTTTCATTCCGATGCGCCGAATTGCTTTCGGCACAGGAGGAGCAGTCGCGACATTAGCGTCAGGCAGGTGCAGATACGCGCGTATATCCGTGCGAGCGCTCATAATGGAGTCCTGTTGCCGCACTCCTGGTGAAGAGCGAGGCCGCCGATGCGAATCGTGATCGACAAGAACGTGACGGTGCCGATGCGCGACGGCGTCGTGCTAGCCGCCGACGTCTACCGGCCCGATGGCGCGGGTCCGTGGCCGGCGCTCCTCATGCGGCTGCCGTACAACAAGGCAGACGGGCGATACCTGGTGTCGTATTTCGACGTCTTCCGCGCCGCCGAGGCCGGGTACGCCATCGTGGTTCAGGACACCAGGGGGCGATGGGCGTCTGGCGGCGAGTTCAGCCCGTTCGCCGACGAGGCCCGTGACGGCGCCGAGACGATCGCGTGGGCGGCGGCTCAGCCGTGGTCCACGGGCGCGGTCGGGATGATCGGCGGCTCCTACTTCGGCGCCACGCAGTGGACGGCGGCCACGCAGGCGCCAGCGGCGCTGAAGGCAATCGCGCCCATGGTGACCACCGACCAGTACTACGACGGCTGGGCTTACCAGGGCGGGGCGTTCCAGCTTGGCTTCAGCCTGCACTGGGCGCTCTCGAGCCTGGCCTTGGGCGAGCTGATGCGGCGCCTGGCCGCGGGCCAGGCGTCCGACCAGGACTTCGCCGCGCTGACCGCCGCGATCGACGGCAACGACGCCTTGTACCGGCGCCTGCCGCTGCGCGGGCTGCCCGAGCTGCGGGAGCTGGCGCCCTACTACGACGACTGGCTCAGCCACCCTAGCTACGACGACTTCTGGCGTGCGACCGCGCCGCGCGAGTCCTACGGGCAGGTCACCGTGCCCGCGCTGAACATCGGGGGCTGGCATGACCTCTTCCTGAAAGGCACCCTCGCGAACTACACGGGCATGAAAGCCGGCGGCGGCAGCGTGGCCGCCCGGCGGCTCCAGCGGCTCATCATCGGCCCGTGGGCGCACGGCACCATGGCCGGGTGGTTCCCCGAGCGGTCGTACGGGCTCGGCTCAGGGATCGATGCCGCCGACATCACCGGGCTCCAGTTGCGGTGGTTCGACTGGCTGCTCAAGGGCACGGACACCGGCCTCTCGGCTGACAAGCCGGTGAGGCTTTTCGTGATGGGAGCCAACCAGTGGCGGGACGAGGACGACTGGCCTCTGCCCGGCACCGACTACGTCAGCTACTACCTGCACAGCCGGGGCCTGGCGAACACCGCAGGCGGCGACGGGTACCTGTCGGCTGATGTGCCAGGCGACGAACCGGAAGACGCCTACCTGTATGACCCGAGGGACCCGGTGCCGACCACGGGCGGCCCGACGTTCCTTCCCGGTCTGTTCATCGGGGCGAACTCCGGGCCACGCGACCAGCGCTCCGTCGAGGCACGCCGCGACGTGCTGTGTTACACCACCGCACCGCTCGCCGAGTCGCTCGAGGTCATCGGCCCGGTCGTGGCCGTGCTGCACGTCTCCTCATCCGCCCCTGATACCGACTTCACGGCCAAGCTGGTCGATGTCGCTCCTGACGGGCGGGCGGAAAGCCTGGCCGACGGCATCGTGCGGGCCAGGTACAGGCAGTCGCTGGCGGAGCCGTCGCTGCTCGAGCCGGGAAGAACATACGAGATCACCATCGACCTCGTCGCAACGGCCACCGTCTTCGCCGCGGGCCACCGCATCAGGCTGGAAGTATCCAGCAGCAACTTCCCCCGCTTCGACCGCAACACGAACACGGGCGGCGTAATCGCCGAGGAGGGCGAGCCGGACCTCCGGCAGGCGGTCAACCGCGTGCACCACTCCAGCACGAGTCCGTCTCGCCTGATCCTGCCGGTCATCCGGCGCTGAGGCCTCATCCCGGCCGGCGTCCGGCCAGGGGGCGGTCAGGCTGATGGGGCAGGATGGTCACCGTGACTGAGATCGACGCCGACGGCGATGCCCCAGAACGGTGGAATGCCCCCGGGGCTGACCCGGGCATGTGGATGAACCCTCGCGAGGATCCGAGATTCGCGGCCGGCCAGGAACTGGAAGGCGAGCGGGCGACGCTCCTTGACTACCTGCGCGCTTACCGGCTGACGATGGAGATGAAGTGCGCTGGCCTGGACGCGGCCCAGCTCGCCCGCCGGTCGGTACCGCCGTCGCCGATGTCCCTGCTCGGCCTGATCCGGCACATGGCCGACGTGGAACGCAACTGGTTCCAGCGGGTAATGGCGCAGGCCGATGCGCCGCCGCTGTACTGGTCGACGGAGATCACCGACGCGGACTGGGCCGGCGCGACCGCCGACCCCGAGGTCGCGGCAGGCGCCTGGCAGGCCTGGCGCCAGGAGGTCACCTTCGCCGAAGAATTCGTTGCCGCCCGCGCCGACCTGGGCGTCAAGGGCGTCATGGCGGACGGCACCGCGATCGCGCTGCGCGAGGTGCTGGTCCACATGATCGAGGAGTACGCACGCCACTGCGGTCACGCCGACCTCCTGCGCGAGCGCATCGACGGCCGCGTCGGCCAGTAGGTCCCGTTGCGGCCATCGACGTGCGCGACGCGGTCAGGCATCGGAGGCAACTCCAGGCAAAGAAAAGCCCCGCCAGTCCCGTAGGAGGGCGGGGAGCAATGTACTGAGTGTAACCGTGCGACCTAGTCGCACGCAACCAGGCGACCGCTTACTGTCGTTGTCTGGCTTGCCCGAACCCGGTGGGGCAATGTCGCCATGACGCATGGATACGCGGCCAGCACCGTCGCGATGGCGCCGCCCATGTCCGTGCCCCCGCCTCCGGTCAGCGCAATCTGGCGGGACAGCGGACCGGTCAGGCGGTGCACGGCCGTGTCGGCGGCGTAGACGGTGAGCAGGTCACGCCTGATGCTCAGCGCCCGCAGGCAGCCGTGCACCTCGGTCCAGGCGGCGGCTAGCTGTTCGTCGTTCACCGAGGCCGAGGTATCGATGATGACCGCGACCCTGGGCACCGGCCGGCGCAGGGACGGCAGCACGACTCGGGGCACCCGCCGCCGGGACGGCCGCATATAGGAATAGTCAGCGGCGCCCGCCACGGCCGCCGTCGCTGACCTGATCTTCGCGCTGAGCAGCTTGCGCCAGTCAAGCTGCGGCTGGAGCGTGGCTCGCGCCCACCGCAGCCAGCCTCCGGCGACGTCGCCAGGCCGCCCGCCCGCGTGCCGCGCGATCAACTCGGCCACCCGGCGCCTCAGCAAGAGCGCTTCGACATCCGACAGCCCGGCGGGCAGGGCGGCCGCTTCGCTAGCGCCCAGGTGCTGCCCGGCGCCCGGCCCCCGGCACCCTGGCCCGCAGTCGACCTCAGCCGGCGGCGGTTCGCCGGACGCGGCCAGCCGCCCGTAATAGAACTCGGCGGCCTTGTGGCCTGGCAGCCCGAGCAACCGGGGCGTCACCCGGCCTTCTGGCAGCGTGATGCCCGCCGCGAGCAGGTCGTCATTGATCTCGGCGTCGGCCGCGATGTTCCAGAGCCCTCGCGCCTGCTCGTCGAACCCGGCGCAAACCTGCCCGCGCCCGCCGTGGTCGCGCAGAACGTGCCCGACCTCGTGCAGCAACACCCCCGCGACCTCGAGCACCGTCCATTCGGCAAGCTTGACCGGGTTGACGTACAGGCGCCATCGCTCGTCCACCGCGAAGGTGTCCCTGCCGTCATCGGCTACCGGGCTGAGCGCGTAAAGGGCGATAGAGAGGAAAGGATGGAGCTCCGCCGCCCGAAGCCGGGCAGCCGCGAGCCGCGTATGGTCAAGCGGCCTTCGCGACTGCGGGCGGGCCGGCGGCTCAAGGCCGCTCGCGTCCACCGGCGAGCCTTTCGAAAAGCCCGGCCGTCCGCAGCACCGGCGTCATTTTCATCAGCACCTCAGCGGGCGGGATGGCGCCATCGGGCCGGTGCGCGATCAGTGACCTGACCGCCGTGACCGCGAGGTCGGCCTGCTTCTCGCCGGTCGCGGCCGCGATGGCAGTCCACGCGGCTTCCCAGCGCTGCGCGGTGTTGTCCGAGATCACGGCGGCTGTCAGCGAGGCGAGGGCCGCGTAGGCACGGTCACCTCGGTCTGGCAGCCGGAACGACGACGGATCGGCCAGGACCGCCTCCGGATCGGGCAGGTCGAGATCCTCCCGCCAGGCGAGGTACTCAGCCGCCGCTCCCGCGCCGACCGAGCCGGCCGCGAGCAGCGCGATGACCGGCGGACCGGCGCCGGTCACGTTCGCGGCGGCGATCAGCCTGGCTGCCATTTCCCACGACCTCGGCGACGGCCAGGCCCGGCCGGCCGCCGCCTCGTTGCCGGGGTGGGCGTGCAGCAAGTGCGGTCGTGAGCTGACGAACGCGCCGGTGCTGGCGCGAACGGCGGTCAGTTCCGCCTGCAGCCGATCGGCCCGCAGGCCGGGAACTGCTGGCTGGGCGAACCCGGCCAGTATGCCCTCGACCCACTCGCTCGCGGTCAGGACCCAGTCCAGATGGCAGAACCTATTCGCCAGCGGAGGAGAGATGTCCCAGCCGTCGGCCGCCTGCTCAGGCGGGTTCGCCGCCGCGACCACGGCGACCTGAGCGGGCAACTCCAGGTCCCCGACCGTGCGCTCGAGCACGACCCGGAGCAGGGCCGCCTGCACCGCCGGCGGCGCCGTCGAGATCTCATCGAGGAAAAGCACGCCGGAGCCGGCCGCCGCCAGCCTCGCGGCCCAGCTAGGCGGGGCAAAGTGGACTGCCGCGCCGTCCTCGCTCACAATCGGCAGGCCAGCGAAATCCGACGGCTCCCTGATGCTGGCAATCACCGTCTCGCACGGCAGGCCGGCGGCGTGCGCCATTTCCCTGACGGCTGAGCTCTTGCCGAGGCCGGCGCCGCCCCAGAGCAGCACGGGCACCCGGGCGGCGACCGAAACGGCGAGCGCCGACCTGACCTCGCCACTCATCGCGACCGGCTGCCGAAATTGAGCGCGAACACCGACTTTGCTCCTGACCTGGGGGTAATGGACATCACTACGGTCGACCTGGCCGACGGCAGGTGGAACTGGCTGGTCTTGCCCGAGGCCAGCCGCAAGGGGTCGGCGACGGGACGGCCAGCCAGCGTCACGGTCCCGGTCAGCACCTTGATCACCAGTGCCCGGTCGCCGGTGATGACCTCGATGAAAGGGAACCCGGCACCATGCCCGCTACCGCAGAGCAACTGCCCGCCGCCAGGCAGTGTCCTGGCCATGCCGACCGGCGAGCCGCCGTCTGGGCGCAGGCCAGGCGTGCAGTTAAGCTCGCCGGGCGTCGTCGTGCCTGCCGGGACGTGCGTCCGACTGGCGTCGGGGCCGAAGAGGGATCCGCTGAGATGCTGGCCCAGCATCTGGAACCCGATGATCACGACCAGGATGAGCGGCGAGAAACGCAAACGCAGGGCGATCCGCCGGCGGTACTTGCTGACCGCCTTCGGGCTCGCCTTGACCCGGAGATCCGCGTGCCCGGCTACCTGGCTGTCGGCATCGTCGGAGAGTTCAACTACGACGCTGATCGGGGCGCCCCGGAGCCGCACCGCCGTGCGCCTGACTTCCGTCCGCGGGTCACGGCTGAGCAGCCGCACCTGATCGGCTGGCAATTGACCGGCCGGCGAGGTGATCGCTGCCCGCACCCGCCAGAGCGCGTGCTTGCTGGCCCAGAGGTCCTCGGCCTGCTGCGCGTACCAGCTCGCCGCCGACGACCGGGTGTCGGCCGGATGGCCGGTACAGGCGACCGGGTCGAAAATCGGATCGGCGTGCACAGGACCGCCGAGCGCGAGCCAGGTCAGGAGCTGATCGGACAAGTCAGCAGGACAGGAAGGGTTGGCCGCGATAGCCCGTAAGGTCCAGGCTGGCTCGGACAGCCCCTCGCCCAACCTGGCCAATCCGGCCGCCGACGCCGCCGGATGGGCGGCCGCCACCCGCCGCACGTACCGGTTTTCGTGCCGGAGAAGCGAGTCGACGAGGCCGGTATCGAGCGAGGGGTTCGTGGCCAGGCCGAGCGATACCTGCGGGGCCGCCATGTACGAACGCGACAAGGCCAGCAGCATCTCCTGCCGGGCCGCGGGGTTGGCGGCCAGGCTTGCCCGCACCGCCCAGTATTGCGACCTGGCCAAGGTCGCCTGGACTCGGCGCGGGCAGTTCGCGTTGGCGGCGATCGCCGCCGCCACGTCCCAGGCACCCCGCCGGGCGAACAGCCACATCAGCGTCCTCGGGCAGTTCGGGTTCGCGCCAAGCGCGCGCCCGATGGCGCGACCCTTCCTGATCCGCATCGCCAGCCGCCAAAGCTCGCGCTTGCTGCTAGCCGGATTCCCGGCGATCTCGATCCTGGCAGCCGCCGCGGCGGCAGTGGGCTGGGCCGCAGTGGGCTGGAGCTGATTGGCGCTGTCGGGCGCAACGGAAAGCCGGGCGGACTTCCGCGCCCCCAAACGAGCCATAGTGGACTTATTACCACGCGTCTGCTCATGGTCGCGCCGCATCACGCCGACCAGCCGGTGATACTAGGCCCGTCATAGTCCCATCAATGGCGCGGGAACGCTATCGATGTCCCATAAAGGGGCCATCGATGGGTAACCCGCGCGCTGACCGGGTCGGTGAAGCGGAATTGCGGCAGGGCTCGTCGCTGTATGCGGCAGCCACCGGGCTCGATAAGATCGCCGGCCCTGGCCTGGCCGGCGTGATCATCGCCGCCAGCGGTGAGGCAGCGGTCTTTCTCGCCGACGCTGTTTCCTTCCTGTTTGTGCTCGGAGTCCTCATCTGGCTGTCGCGGCAACGCCGCCTGACCCCGATCGGAAGCCGCGACAACGCTGGTCCCGAGTCGGACCACCACGAGAGCGGACGGCGCTTTCGCTGGGTGCTCGACCTGCCGGGCGGGGTAAGGCTGGCGACAGCGATGGCGCTTCTCATCGGCGGTTTCGGGATCCAGTTCGAGGTCACGAATCCGCTGATGGCGACCCACGTCTTCCATCTCAGCTCACTCGGCTTCGGCCTGTTCGGCACCTGCATGGCCTGCGGCGGGATCGCGGGCAATGTGTACTCATCCCGCCGCAAGGACCCGGGCACCGCAGAGTTCCTTGCCTGGGCGAGTCTCTTCGGAGCAGCGGAAGTCGTCGCCGCCGTGATGCCCGCGGCCTGGGCTTACGACGTCGCGATGGTGGTGACCGGCGCGGCCGTCCAGTTGTTCGCCGTCAGCGCCACGGTCTACGTCCAGCAGACCACGCCGCCAGCGCAGCGCGGCCACGCGCTGAGCGCCTATAACACCGGCTTCATGGGCTTCGTGCCTGCCGGGTCATTCCTCGTCGCCGGGATCGCCGCGATCGCCGGCCCGCGCTGGGCCCTCATCGGCCCCGGTGCCGCGATCCTTGCCTGCGCCGGACTCGCGCTGCCGGAGGCGAGGGCCACCCGAGCCGCTGACCGCGCCGCGATCGTCACCTGACGCCACATGACTCGCACGCGGGCGGCGGGGACCAAGCTGATTAGCGCGGCTCGCATTGCTTCGCATGGATGATCCGGTTGGCTTATTGAAGACTTAGGGGTGGTTGCGCCGGGAGGGTTGAGGCGGATGAGGCTGAAGGCGGCGGTGCGGCGGGCCGGCAGCGGGCGGGCGACTCCCTGATCACGGGCACCGGCGCGTGATCCGGAGACTTACCCGCGTTTAACGGGGAGCGTTCTCCGATGACGGAGTGTTTCCGTCGTATAGGCCGGTCAGCACTCCGCGCTCCGAGAACACACCCCGTTAAACCCCAGAACACTCCCCGTTAAACGCGGGCAACGCTCCCCGGCAGCGCCGTCACCACTCCAGGCGACTGCGCACTACCCCCATGACCTGCGTGATCGTCCGTGATCACGGCCCGGATCATGATCGCCGACGCTCAGGCGGAACACATGCCGTGGCTCACCTCCGCCACTGAACCCAATAAACAGGACGCTTCCAGCCACTACGGCTCCTCCCTCTCGCCCACAGGAGTGACCCATGCAAGCTTTCATGCTGAAATACGCGAGTCAGGTGCTGGGACAGTGCGCGGTGGTCGGTGACCACACCTGGGGGCACCGGATGTCAGCCGTGCTGCGGCTGCGCGACTCAGCGGGCGTTTCGTGGATCCTGAAGCGGCACGACGAGCACGAGCGCTACCGCGCCGAGGTCGCGGCCTACCGCCAGTGGGTACCAGCGCTGGGCCGTCAGGCTCCGGCTTTGCGCGCCAGCAGCGACGAACTCGGGCTCATCATCATCTCAGCGGTGCCGGGCAGGCCGGTGCCATGGCCGGCGGCGGGCGCGGGGGCGACCTCGGGCGCGGGCGAGGGCGAGGCGCCGGCCCGGCAGGCTGCCGCCGAGGCCGCGGCGCAGCATGCGGCCGGAGCGCTGCTGCGGCGGCTGCATGACGGGCAGCCGGCGGCGCCGTGGAGCGACTTCGGCCAGGCCAAGGCCGACGAGTTCGGCCGGCTGGCGAAAGCGGCGGCCGGGCTGCTCACCTCGCGCGAACTGCGGGCGGCCGACTCCTGCGTGCGGGAACTGGCTGGGATAACCGGCGCCACGCTGGTGCCCTGCCACCGTGACTACACTCCGCGCAACTGGCTCGCCGACGGCGACGCGCTGTACGTCATCGACTTCGAATGGGCCCGCCTGGACGCCTGGGTCAGCGACCTGGCCCGGCTGGAGCTGGCGATCTGGGCTGGCCTGCCGGATCTGCGGGAGGCGTTCCTGAACGGCTATGGCCGGCCGCTCAGCGACACCGACCAGGTGATGCTGCGCGGTTGCGGCGCGCTGATCGCGATCTGGCTGGTCATCAAGGCGCGCGAGACCAGGCAGCCGTCCTTCGAGCAGGCAAGCCGCGCGGCGCTGCTGCGCCTGGCCGGAACCCGGTGAGCCGGCCATAGGTGAATAACTGGCAGATAGCGTCTGGCTGCCTTCATCGGCCAACAATGCCGCTATATGCTGCACATCTTCTTATCGGCTGGCATATTCTGATGCCGCGTGATCGCGAGTCTATTTTGGGGGCAAAAGGATGCGAATGCGCGCCGCATGGCTTCTGCTCGCCGCCGCCGTACCGGTACTCACGGGATGGCAGGCAGCGGCACCGGCGCAGGCAACGGGTGACCGGGTCCGGGCCCAGTCGCCTCCGGCAGCGCCGGTGTGCACGACGAACGCGGCTGGCGGCCTGGTCTCGTGCCCGAAGCCGGTCAGCGCGCGTGACCTGCCAGCGGGCGCGCGCGACCACGCGACGGTCGCGGCCACGCCGGCGAAACTGGCGGCCCTCGTCGATTCCAGGACGTGGACGAGCGCGGGCGGCAACACCTTTCCCGGCGCTGACGTGCCATTCGGCATGATGCAGTGGAGCCCGGACACCATGCCGCACCGCAGCGCCGGGGGCGGCTACACCTTCGGCGACGCCAGGCTGGCCGGCTACAGCCTGACCCACGTGTCAGGACCGGGCTGCCTGGCCGCGGGCGACATCCCGATCCTGCCGGTCACCGGCCCGATGCCGCGCGGCGACCTGAACGCGCTGACCACCGCCTTCACCAATAAGGGCGAGATCGCTCAGGCCGGCTATTACTCCGCCCGCGGCAACCTGCCTCACGCGGTGACGGCCCAGCTCACCGAGACCACGCACGCGGCGATCGGGTCGTTTACGTTCCCGAGGGTCAAGGACGCGGATTTCGTCATCAAGCTCGACGATAGCGAGCGCGGCGATTTCTCGCCGTCAGCAAGGATCATCGGGCACAGCGAAATCGCCGGTTCCATTACGAGCGGTGATTTCTGCGACGAAGGAAACGAAGAAGGACCTCAACTCTACACGGTCAACTTCGACATTATGTTTAACCGCTCGTTCCGGGTGGCGAGAATCAATCCTGAGGCACATCGGGCGCTGCCTGGCTCAGTTTTCGTGTCGTTCGACGCGAGGGCACGCCAGGCAATCGAGGCCAAGGTCGCCATCTCGTACGTGAGCGCGGCTAATGCCGTGCTCAACCGGAAACGCGAGATCCCCGGCTGGGACTTCGGCTATTACAAGGGCAGGGCGCAGCGCTCCTGGGACTCACTGCTCGGCGAGATCAGGGTGGCCGGCGGCAGCTTCGCGCAGACGCAAGAGTTCTACAGCCTGCTGTACAAGGATTTCCTGCAGCCGAACATCATCAGCGACGTGAACCGCCAGTACCGGGGCTCTGATCTGCGGGTGCACACGCTGCCGCCCGGCAAGTCGGCGCATTCGGGGCAGGTGAATGAGTACGGGATGTTTTCCGGGTGGGACATTTACCATTCGCTGGCCCAGTTGCAGGCGATGCTCGACCCGAACGCGGCCAGCGACATGGCCCAGTCGCTCGTCAACGAGTACGCGCAAAATGGCATCCTCCCCCAGTGGGGTTACCTGAACCTGGACAATTACGTGATGATCGGCGATCCCTCGGACGCGGTTATCGCGGACTATTACGCGTTCGGGGCGCGGCACTTTCTCGCCTCGCAGGCGCTGGCCGACATGATGCGCCAGGCCACCACCGTCAACACGATCCGGCCGGGCGAGGCCATCGAGGCCAGGCTCGGCTACCTGCCGCAGGACGCGAGTTACGGGTGCTGCAAGCTGCGCGGGTACGTGTCGGCGCTGCTCGAATACGACACCGCCGACTCGGCGATCTCCGCCTTCGCCGCGACTCTGGGCCGCGAGCCCGCCGCCGCCCGGTTCGAGCGGGCGGCCAACAGGTGGGTCAACCTGTTCGACGCGGCCGACAGCCTGCTTGTCCCGAGGCTGCTCAGCGGCGGGTTCGAGCCAGGCGTCACGCCCACGACCAGCAGGGCCTACACCGAAGGCGACGCGGCCGAGTACCTGTGGGACGTGCCGAACGACTACGCCGGGCTGTTCGCCAAGCTCGGCGGCAACGCCGTGGTCGCGCCCGAACTATCCAATTACCTGTCCAAGCCGAACGCCAGGGGGACGTTCGCGTACCTGGCCAACGAGTTCGACCTCGGCGAGCAATTCGCGCCCGACTACGCGGGCGACCCCGCCACCGCCCAGCTCGCGGTCAGCGCCATCCGCGATCGCGTCTACCTGCCCGGCCCGGACGGGCTGCGCAACAACGATGATCTCGGCTCCGAAAGCTCGCAGTTCATCTGGGAAATGCTCGGCATGTACCCGGAGAACCCTGGCAGCGGCACCCTGGTGCTCGCCAGCCCGGGCTTCCCCAGCGAGTCGATCCGCCTGCCGTCAGGCAAGGTCATCGCGATCAGCGCGCCCGGGGCCAGCCCGACGACGTTCTACGTCCAGTCGCTGTCGGTCAACGGAGCGGCTGACAGCAAGCTGTACGTGCCATTCAGCGTGCTGGCGAGGGGCGCGACCTTGACGTGGACACTGGGCACCACCCAGTCAACCTGGGGCAGCGCACCAGAAGACTCCCCACCGTCCTACCGCACAGGCGACTAACCGCACATGTCGCTCGCCGCGCCCCCGCCGACGCCGCTTACCATACATAACGGATATTCTGCGCGGCCTGTGGCTGAGATCGACATTCGGCAGGCGAGGCAAAACCCGTTCATGGTCGCTGCCCGCAGTTTCACGCCTGCTAGGCCGCTCTGCGGTACTCGCTGACCAAGCCGCTGAGGACCTGCCTGCGCTCGATTCGGGCAGTGATCTCGACGGTGCGGCCGGGCCGCAGCGGAGCTTGCCGCTGCAGGCCCTGATGGGGTTGCCGGAGAAGACATCGTCGAACGCGGTGGTGAACTTGCTGTCCCGGTCGCGGATCAGGAACTTGAACTCGCCGATGCGCTCGCCAAGGTCCATGAGCAGGTTCCGGGCCTGCTGGACGGTCCAGGCCCCGGCCGGATGCGCGGTGGCGCCCAGGATGCGCACCGCGCGGGTCTCGATTTCGATCACGAACAGGACATACACGCGCTGGAAAAGCACGGTGTCGACGTGCAGGAAATCACAGGCCAGGATGCCGGAGGCCTGGGCGGCCAGGAACTGCCGCCCGGCCGGCCACGCCCGCCGCGGCGCGGGAGCGAGCCCGGCGGCGGCCAGGATCCGGCGGATCGTCCCCTCACCACCCGGTGCCCAAGGCCGAGCAGTTCGCCCTGGATGCGCCGGTACTCGTGCCGAGACGGAACGGCACGAGCGCCGATCGTAAACCAGCGCGATGGCGTGCCTGAGCCGGTCGGGAGAGGCATTCGGAGGTGAGCTGAAGCCTTCGTCCAGTAAAATCCCACTACAGCCCTGACCCATCCAGGATTGGTTGTGGCGGATGAATCCGGGCGCACCAGCCGCGCTGTCTGCGGTGAAGCGAATCGTCGATCAAAGCGGCGAATCAGAGCGGTTCCTGCTTGCAGGAACGGTTAGCTCACGGCTGCTTCCTACCCTGCCCACCTATTACCGAGTGGTAACATCCGGTGCAATCTAACACGACTGCGCGTTTCGCAGGAGAAGCGGGAGAGAACCGCCATGGCCGAACAAAATTGCTCGTGCAAGGAGCCGGCCGGAAAGGGATCGCGCGACCGCGAAGAGAGGTCGCACGGCCAGTTTAACCGCCGCCGCTTCCTCGGCTACCTGGTCGCCGCGCCGACGCTCGCCGTCGCGGTCGAATGGACGGCCGACCTAGCCGGTCCGCGACAGGCGAAAGCAGCGGTGCCCTCCCTGCCGCAGCCGGAGGAGATCTTCGACCTCGGCGACATGCAGGACCTCGCCGCCGCTCCCACGAGCGGCCTGATCACGGTCCTGATCAATGAGGACGGCACGGCCAGTTTCGCGGTGCCCCGCGCCGAAGTCGGCCAGGGCATGACGACGGCGATCACGATGATGGTCGCCGAAGAACTTGATCTCCCGCTCGGCAAGGTCACCATCACC
This sequence comes from uncultured Actinomycetota bacterium, assembly GCA_963720575.1. GTDB lineage: Bacteria > Actinomycetota > Actinomycetes > Streptosporangiales > Streptosporangiaceae > Chersky-822. Next base: position 3,913,277 of record CAVRGA010000001.1, on the reverse strand, counting down.
TTGGCGGACGCCCGACCGGAACTCCTGATGAACCAGCTCACCGGCGGATCCAACTCCATGCGGAGCATGTACATCCCGGTCCGGACAGCCGCCGCGATCGCCCGCCAGCGGCTCGTCGACACCGCGGCCGCCAAGTGGAACACGGACGCGACAAAGCTGAGCACTAAGGACGGCGTCGTGTCCGGGCCAGACGGCCAGATGACCACGTACGGCGAACTCGCCACCGCGGCGGCCGCCGACACGACCATAAGCGTGACTGCCCAGCTCAAGTCGCAATCGGACTTCACCATCCTGGGTACCCCGCAGAGCCGCGTTGACGCCCGCGACATCGTCACCGGTCGCAAGCAGTTCACCATGGACCTGCGGGTGCCCGGCGCCAAGCCCACCATGGTGGCGCGGCCGCCGACGATCAACGGCACGGTCGTGTCCGTCAGCAACGAACAGGCCGTCCTGGCCATGCCGGGCGTCACCGACATCGCCGTGCTCACGCACGGCGTGGCCATCAGAGCGGAGACGTTCGGCCAGTGCATCGACGCGATCCAGATGATCGACGTGACGTGGGGCCCAGGCACCTTGGCCGGGCAGTCCGATGTCACGGTTGAGGCACAGCTCAAAGCCGCCCTCCCGGACCTGACAGCGCCGCTGTCCCTGATCGCGGGTTCCGTCGATGCCGAGTTCTTCTTCGCGTTCGCCAGTAACAGCCCGCTCGAACCGGACAACGCGATCGCCGATGTCCGCTCTGACAGCGCCGAGATCTGGAGCAGCCTCAAGGTGCCGATCGTCGCGCAGGGGGAGATCGCCGCAGCGCTTGGCCTGCCCGTGAGCGCGGTCACGGTACACGTGACAGAAGGCGGGGGCTCGTTCGGAAGACATCTTTTTCATGACGCCGCATTGGAGGCCGCCGAAGCCTCACAGAAAATGGGTAAGCCGGTAAAGCTCTCCTGGTCTCGCACCGACAGCTTCCGGCAGGGCCGTACCCACCCGATGTGCGTCTCCCGCGTCCGGGCGTCTTATGCCCTCGACAACGTCCTCGCCTACGAGCAACGGCATACCAGCGTGCAGACGGACTTCGGGCACGGGCTCGGCGACATGGTCACGGCGACCGCGTCGAAGCTGCCCGTCGCCGGCGGCCTGACCCTCTCGCAGACGATCTTCGAGCTCACGCAGTCATCCCCGTACAACTTCGGGGTCACGATCCAGGCGCTGAACGAGATCCCGCTGCGGTTCAACACCGGCAGCATGCGCAACATCTACTCCCCGAACGTGGTGTGCGCGCAGGAACTCATCGTCGACCAGCTCGCGAAGAAGATGGGCAAGGACCCGGTGCTGTTCCGCCGTAACTTCCTCAAAGACGAGCGAGTGCTCGCGGTGCTGAACAAGGCAGCGGAAGCCGGCGACTGGGGCAAGGCCATGCCATCACGGACGGCTCAGGGAATTGCGGTACACAGCGAGTACCAGGGCGCGATCGCAGTTCTAGTCGAGATCGACTGCACCCCGGCTACGGTCAACAGGCCGATCACCGACGGCGTCGCCGGCCCGCGCGTGACGAAGGCCATGGTCGTCCTTGACGCCGGGTTCGCCATCAACCCGCGCGGCCTTGAGGCGCAGATGATTGGCGGCGTGCAGGACGGCATCGCGCTGGCCCTTACCTCCAGCCTGCACATCGCGGCCGGCCTCCCGCTCGAAGGTAGCTGGGACGACTACTTCTACACACGTGAGTGGAACACTCCGCTGAACGTCGAGGTCATCGTCATGCCGGACACCAGCGGCAGCCCGAGCGGCGCCGGCGAGCTCGGCGTGGCGCCGACCATGGCCGCGGTCGCCTGCGCGTACGCCCGCGCCACCGGCACGCTGCCGACCCGGTTCCCGATCAACCACGGCACGCTCGGCTTCACGCCGCTGCCGCTCGAACCGTCCACGCCGCAGTCGCCCACGGACGGCCTCGGCAGCGCCTTCTAGGACACTCGCATCTAAGGACTCAGTCATGCCCACGCACACCTTCATCCTCAACGGCAAGCAGGTCACCGTCGACGCCGATGACAACATCCGCCTCCTCTGGGTGCTCCGCGACATCCTGGGTGTCACCGGCCCGAAGTACGGCTGCGCGCTCGATGTCTGCAAGGCCTGCACGTGCCACATCAACGGCCTTGCGTTCAATCCATGTTCGGTGCCGGTCAGTGACATCAAGCCGACCGACGAGATCACCACCATCGAGGGCCTGCCGGCCGCGGTGGGAGCGGACTTGCACCCGATGCAGCAGGCGTGGCTGGACTTCGACGTCGCGCAGTGCGGCTACTGCCAGCCCGGCCAGATCATGGCGGCGGTCGCAAAGGTGAGGCAAGTGCAGGCCGAAAACCGCAAGATCACTGACGCGGATCTCGACGAGCTGCGGAACATCTGCAGGTGCGGGACATACTCCCGGATCCGCGAGGCAATCAAGGCAGGCGCGCAGAACATGTGAGGGCGAGCAGACGCGCCACGCTCCCGAAGTCGGCGACATCGGCCTCGGCACCGGTGATCCAGCGGCCAGCGCCTGGACCGCGTCGCGCATCCCGGCCACGGTGACCGCCGGGCCGCCGGCCGCCGTGACCCGGTCCGCCAGCACCAGCGCGAGCTTCCCGGCCGCCTCGTCGAGCACTCCGGCGCCCAGGCCGGGCGGCGGGTACCGGATCGCCAGGCTCAGCCCGGCCTGCGCTGAGCGCGCTCACTGGCGTGCCGCCGGTCAGGCCTTGACCTCGCCGCCTGGCGGCAAAGTGATCACGCCGAGCGCGAACGACGGGCTGTACCTGATGTCCACATCCATGATCGACTCCCCGATGCCGATGCCGATGCCGAACTCGCCTGCTCCAGTTGATGTACCCAGGCGCTAGCGCCCGGACCTACTCGGGCAGGTCGGTGATCAGCATGTGCCCGGGTGAGTGCGTGATCGCGAACGGGAGCCTGGCGCCGGCCAGAGCCGCCTGCGGCGTGACCCCGCAGGCCCAGAACACGGGGACGTCGCCCGTCCGCGGCACGACGGGATCGCCGAAGTCGGGCCGCGCCAGGTCCGCGACTCCAAGCTCGGCCGGGTCGCCCGCATGCACCGGGGCGCCATGGCTCGCCGGGTAGCGCGCCGTGACAGCCGTCGCCACGGCCACTAGGTCAGCGGGCACCGGCCGCATCGAGGTGACCAGCGGTCCAGCGAACCGGCCGGCGGGCTCGCACTGGCGGTTAGTCACGTACATCGGCACGTTGACGCCCTGCTCCAGGTGCCGCACCGGCACGCCAGCCGCGAGCAGCGCGCGCTCGAACGTGAAACTGCACCCAAGGAGGAAAGAAACCAGGTCGTCTCGCCACGCCTCGCTAATGTCGCCCGGCTCGGCCACGCAGGCGCCGTCCGCCCAGATCCGGTACGCGGGCAGGTCAGTCCGCAAGTCAGCGCCGGGAGCGAGCCGCGTGACCGGGCTGCCGGGCTCGCAGATGTCCAGTAGCGGGCACGGCCCGGGGTTGCGGCGGGCGAATCGCTCGAACTCGGCGGCGGCATCGGTCGGGACCGCGATCAGGTTGGCCTGCACGTAGCCGGGAGCACAGCCCGCGGTCGGCATCCGCCGGCCAGCCCGGAACTGAGCCCTGGCATCGGCTGGCGCGGCGAAATCCATGAGCGGTCCTCCAGTCTTGCCGCAGGTGGGGCACCCTGGTGTCGTTCTGGCAACAGTAGGGTGCCCCACCTGTCCTGTCACGCGACGATCGGGGCTAGCCCCGATGCCGCGACCGCCTGGCGAAACTAACTTTCCTGACCAGTGGACCAGTGGACCTGGACCAGCCTCGGCACCAGTCAGGAGATCCCGATGACCAAGCAACCGCTGGCAACGCGCGGCGTGATTGTCATGAGCGCGGCCCTCGTCGCCGCGGTGGCGCTCGCCGCGCCGCACCAGGCCGCCGCACGCCCGGCGCAGCCGGCCAAGCCAGCAGCGAGGGCCGCACGACAACATTCTCCGAGCGGTAACGGCCAGCGGCAGCACTGCCTGGGCCGTAGGAGACTACGATCACGGCGACCCATCGTTCGCCCACCTGACGCTGATCGACCGGTGGAATGGCTCATCGTGGTTCCAGGTGCCAAGCCCCAGATACCGAACCCTGGCGGCACCGCGCATTCCAGCCAACTGCTGGCCGTCACGGCCCTGGCCTCGAACAACGCGTGGGCCGCCGGCTACTACACCAAGGGCACGGCGCAGCGGACGCTGATCCTGCACTGGAACGGCAAGACCTGGAAGCGGGTCAAGGTGCCCATTCTCGCCATCACCGACACGCTCACCGGGGTGGCCGCCGTATCCCCCGCAACGCCTGGGCGGCCGGCATCGTGCCAGGCGCGGGCAATGTGAACAACACGCTGGTATTCCACTGGAGCGGCAAGACCTGGGCCCGGGTCCCCAGCGCCAACCCGGGCACGCCGATCGGGGGAAGCGTGCTCACCAGCATCGCCGCGTGGTCGTCATCGAACGTCTGGGCCGTGGGCGACTACGACGCCGGCACCCGCGTCGCCGCGCTGGCGTTCCATTGCTGCTAAGCGCTGCCGATCCTGGCCGCCGGGATGCCGCTAGTAAACTGGCGGCCTTCCCGGCGGAAAGGACTAGGTAGTCACGGTGGAGTCCACAGACGACGCTGCGCGCGCTGATCTGGTCAAGGAGATACGTCAGCAGCGGATCAGGAAGGTCAGCCAGCTCAGGGAGCTCGGCGTGGACCCGTACCCCGCCAGCGCGGTCGAGCGCGCCAGCATCGAAGACGCCCTGGCCCGGCCGGAAAACGAGCCGGTGACGATCGCCGGGCGGATCATGCTGCTGCGCCCCATGGGCAACCTGTCGTTCGGCCAGCTGCACGACGAGTCCGGCACGATGCAGTTCATGATCAGCAAAAGGGACCTGGGCGAGGACGCCCATCCCGGCTACAAGGATCTGACCAGGCTGCTCGACGTCGGCGACTTCATCGCGGTCGACGGCTACCGGACGACGACGCGGCTCGGCGAGCCCACGGTCGCGGCCCGGAAGGTCACCATCTTGTCCAAGTCGCTCCGCCCGCTGCCCGACAAGCACGCCGGGCTGACCAACGAGGAAGTCCTGCTCAGGAAGCGTTACCTGGACATCCTCCTGCATCGCGACATCCAGGACATGATCTACAAGAAGGCGCGGTTCTGGCGGTCAATGCGCCAGTTCTTCGAAGAGCGCGGCTTCGTGGAAGTCCAGACGCCCGCGATCGAGTTCACCACCGGGGGCGCGGACGCCCGCCCGTTCGTCGCGCACCACAACTTCCTGGACACCGACGTCTTTTTCCGCATCTCGATGGGCGAGCTGTGGCAGAAGCGGCTGCTCGTCGGCGGCCTGGAGCGCACCTTCGAGATCGGCAGGCAGTTCCGCAACGAGAACCAGAGCCGCGAGCACCTCAACGACTACGACCAGATGGAGTTCTACTGGGCCTACGCCGACTACGAGTCTGGCATGGTCCTGCTTGAGGACCTGTACAGGACGGTGATACTCGAGACCTTCGGCAAGCTCGAGTTCGACCTGCACAGGGGCGGCCTGGACTACCACGTGAACCTGGCCGACAAGTGGGTGCGCTACGACTACTTCGAGACCATTGCCGAGCACATCGGCATCAATGCCGAGTCGGCCTCAACCGACGAGCTGGTAGCGAAGATTCACGAACTCGGGCTGCCGCTCGACATGGTGGGCTTCAACCGGGCCAGGGCGCTCGACACGCTCTGGAAGCACTGCCGCCGGCGCCTGTCCGGCCCCGGCTTCCTCATCAACGAGCCAGTCGAGACCTCGCCGCTCGCCAAGCTGCGGCCGGACCGGCCCGATGTCACCGAGCGCGTGCACGTCATCATCGCCGGCAGCGAGCTCGGCAACGGCTACAGCGAGCTCAACGACCCGCAGGAGCAGGCGAGGCGATTCGCCCGCCAGCAGGAAATGCGGGACGCGGGCGACGAAGAGGCGCAGACGCCCGACGACGAGTTCGTCGAGGCACTCGAATACGGGATGCCGCCGGCGTTCGGCTTCGGGATGAGCGAGCGCGTGTTCGCGTTCTTCATGGACAAGAGCATTCGCGAAACGCAGATCTTCCCGTTGCTGCGCCCCCTGGACAAGGCCCGCGACTAGCGACTGCCGGAGGCATCGTGGATATCACAGAGTTGATCATGGACGACCATCGAGAGCAGCGGCGGTTGTTCTCGATGATCGAGCAGGCCGCGGGCGCGGGCGCGGAGCCGCTCGGGCTGCTGTGGTCGCGGCTGGCGACGTTCCTCGAGGTGCATGCCCAGGCCGAGGAGGACCTCTTCTACCCCGAACTGGTCCGCGTCGGGCTGGCCTCAGGCCGCCTGCGGCCGACCGAAGACGAGACGCTGGACGCGATCAGCGATCACAACGAGATCAGGGACACGATCGCGGAGGTCGCGAACCACGCGACCGGAAACCCGGGCTGGCACGCGGCGATCGCCGCCGTGAACCGCGCCAATGGCGATCACATGGCCGAGGAGGAGCGTGAGGGCCTTACCGATTTCCGGCGGGAGGCCGGCCTTCAGCTGCGGCATGACCTGGCAGTGGCGTTCGCGGTCTTTGAGGCCCGCCATGTCGCAGGCGTCCCGCCCGTCGACAAGGACCCCGCCAGTTACGTGCGCCGGGCCGAGCAGGCCGCCATCGGCGGACTGTCATCCGGCGCACTCAGCATCGGCAGTTTGAAAGATGCGCGCCAGCCGCAGTTCTGAGCCCGAGGTGGCTGTCGGCGGGGGCGATTAGCCTGGCGTGCATGCACCTGGCCTTGTCTCCCGGAAGGACTGTCCCATGGCCGACGCGCAGGACGTTCGCCGCTTCGCGCTTGCCCTGCCCGGCGTGGAGGAGATCGATAGCGACGGCTTCGACTTCCGGGTAGGCGGCAAGGGCTTCGTGTGGTCCTATCCCGAGCGGCTGCCGGGCAAGCCGAGAGAGATCCGCACCGACGTCGCGGTCCTTTACGTCGGCGACGAGGCGGAGAAGCAGGCGCTGATCCTTGGCGAGCCCGGGGTATTCTTCACCGCGCCCGGCTACGGCGACTGGCCGCTCGTCATGCTGCGGCTGCCTGAGGTCGACGCCGACCGCCTGGCTGAACTGGTGACCGACGCCTGGCGGATGCGGGCTCCGGCGGAACTCGCCACCGAACTCGATAAGGCCGCGAGATGACTGACAGCTTCACCGCCCGGCTGTGGCGCGATATCGGCGGCATCTACGCCGCCATCCTCGAGCACCCGTTTGTCACGGGCCTGGCTGACGGCAGCCTGCCGGCCGAGTCGTTTGAGTACTACGTGATCCAGGATGCGCTGTTCCTGCGGAAATACGCTCGCGCGCTGGCTGCCGTGGCCAGCCGCGCGCCGGACGCGGCGGCAACGGAAATGTTCGCCAGGCACGCCGCCGGCATCGTGTCGGCGGAAATGAGCCTGCATGCCTCGCTGTTCGCCGACCTGGGCATCGACCCGGCGAGCGCGGCATCGGCGGCCGAGGCCCCGACCACGCTCTCCTACACCAGCTATCTGCTCGCCACGGCATTCGCCGGCACCTATGGCGAGGGAGTCGGGGCCGTACTGCCCTGCTACTGGATCTACGCCGAAGTCGGCAGGCATCTGGTGGCGCGGGGGTCACCGAATCCGCGTTATCGGCAGTGGATAGCCACCTATGGCGGCGACGAGTTCGGCGAGGAGGCCAGGGAGGTGATCGCGATCACCGACGCCCTGAGCGGCGACTTGTCCGCGGCCGAACGGCAGCGCGTACGCGACCACTTTCATGCCACAAGCCGGTACGAGTGGATGTTCTGGGACATGGGTTACCGGCGCGAAGGCTGGCCGCTTTAGCTTTCGCCCACGCCGCCTCGTTCCGCCGCGCCGGCTCGGCTCGGCTCGCCTCGTTTCCTGGCCCGGCGTGGTCTCGTTTCCTGGCCCGGGGTGCGCCCTTTGCGTGGCCGTCCGGGGCAGACGGCACAGGCGATTCGGTGTGGCGTGTTGACAATCGACCGTGCGATCCCGAACTATCTACTTCATGTCCAGAAACGTTTCCGTAGTGATAACAGATGACCTTGACGGCTCAGAGGGCGCCGAGACCGTTTCGTTCGGAATTGATGGCGTGAGCTACGAGATTGACCTCAACGAGGCAAATCGTACAAAGCTCGCGACCGGGCTTGCCCCGTTCATGGCCGCCGGCCGACGCGCCAGCAGGACCGTTGGCCGCCGCGCGGTCGGACGATCGGCCAGCCCGTCCGTAGACCGCGCCGTCGTGCGCGCCTGGGCGCGCGAAGCGGGGCTCAACGTCTCCGAGCGCGGCCGGATCAGCGCCGACGTCATGACCAGGTACGAGGCAGCGCATTAGCCTCGCCCGGCCAAGCACTGGTGCCTGTCCGGGCCGCACCGCTCGCAATGCGCGCACCGCTGTGCCGCTGGTGTCGTTCAGCCAGCACCAACGGCACAGCGGTGTGACTCGTGCCCCACCCGCCGCTGACGGCAGGCAGGCTCGCTGACGGTGCCGCGCAGCCTCCCTGGATCCGCCTGGCCGTTCAGTTGGTGCCAGGATGGAGCACGTGGCCAGCATCGTGATCACCGGAGGCGCCGGATTCCTTGGCGCGCGGCTGGCCAGGCAATTGCTGGCGGCCGGGACGCTCGGGATCGCCGGCGGCGGCGCCAGCGAGGTATCAAGGCTTGCGCTCGTTGACCGGGTGCCGGTTCCCGCGGACCTGACCGCCGACAACCGGGTCACCTCCGTGGTCGGCGACCTGGCCGAGTTGCCTGAAGCCGGCGACGACGTCCGCCTGGCCGTGCTTGCTGAGGCCGACGTCATCTTTCATCTCGCTGCCGCGGTGAGCGCCGAGTGCGAGGCGGATTTCGATCTTGGCATGCGCGCGAACGTCCGGGCGACCTACGCGCTGCTCGAGTCGCTTCGCGCCGCCGACGCGAACCCCGTGGTGGTCTACGCGAGTTCGGTCGCCGTCTTCGGCTCGTCGCCTGAGCATCCGCTGCCGGCCGTCGTGGACGATCACACCGCGCCGAATCCGCAGTCCAGCTACGGCGCTCAGAAGGTCATCTGCGAGCAGTTGCTGGCCGACTACACGCGCAGGGGCTTCGTGCGCGGCCGGGCCATCCGGCTGGTGACCATCAGCGTCCGGCCAGGCCGGCCCAACGCCGCGGCCTCAGGCTTCCTGTCCGGCATCATCCGCGAGCCGCTGGCCGGGCTGCGGGCCACCTGCCCGGTCCCGGCGGACACTCAGGCAGCGCTCGCCTCGCCGGACCGGGCGATCGCCGGACTGCTGCGCGCCGCGAACGCACCGGACGAGACCTGGGGCGGCCTCAGCCCGGTCAACCTGCCAGGACTCACCACCACGGTCGCTGAGATGGTGGCCGCGCTCGAGCGGGTCGCGGGCGCCGACGTCGCGTCGCTCATCGACTGGGCCGCCGATCCCGTCACGGCCCGGCTGGTCAGAAGCTGGCCAGCCCGGTTCCGGTCGGAGCGAGCGGCCCGGCTAGGCCTGGCGGCCGACCCCGACATCGACTCGATCATCAGGTCGCACCTGGCCGAGGTGAACCGGTGACCTCAGCCAAGGGCGTGGCGCTGGTGACCGGAGCGGGCTCGGGCATCGGGCGCGGCATCGCTCGGGCGCTGCTCGCCGCCGGATGGAACGTCGCCGTGGCCGGCCGCCGGGAGGCAGCGCTTCGCGAGACCATCGCCGGCGGCGCGGCGCGGCCCGGAGAGGCCGCCCCGCCGGAAGAACGCGCCTGGCGCGGCAATGCCGCCTGGAGCGACGGCGCCGCGTTGGCCGTTCCCGCCGACGTCACCGATCCTGAGTCGGTCGCAGCTCTCTTCGGCACCATCACCCAGCGCTGGCAGCGGCTCGATCTGCTCGTCAACAATGCCGGCACTTTCGGCCAGCCGGGCAGCGTCGACGAGCTCGGCCTGGCGGAGTGGCAGCAGATCGTCGACGTGAACCTCACGGGCGCGTTCCTGTGCGCGCACCACGCGGTCCGCGTCATGAAGGCGCAGGACCCGTCCGGCGGGCGCATCATCAACAACGGCTCGATCTCGGCGCACACCCCGCGCCCCCGCAGCGTCGGCTACACGGCGACCAAGCACGCGATGACCGGGCTCACCAAGTCCATCGCGCTCGATGGCCGGCGTTTCAAGATCGCGTGCGGCCAGATCGACATCGGCAACGCGGCCACCGAAATGACCGAGGCGATCAGCAAGGGCGCGCTTCAGGCTGACGGGTCGATCGCGCCCGAGCCAACTTTCGACGCCGGTCATGTTTCCGATGCCGTTGTCTATATGGCGAGCCTGCCACTCGACGCCAACGTCCAGTTCCTCACCATCACCGCGACGACGATGCCATTCATCGGCCGCGGCTGATACGCGCGCCGCGCGGCCTCACGACTCCAGGTAGCGAAGCACGGCCAGGACGCGCCGGTGATCAGCGCCAGACGGAGCCAGGCCGAGCTTGCTGAAGATGTTGCTTACGTGCTTTTCGACCGCACGCTCGGTGACGACGAGCTGGCCGGCGATCGCGCCGTTGGAGCGGCCCTGCGAGATCACTTCCGGGTCAAGCGCCGTGCCGCCATCGGCGACCCGGCGCAGCGCCTCAATGAACTCCCCCACGTCGCGACCCGGTCCTTCAGCAGGTACCCCAGACCCGCCGCGCCGCCCCCTGATCCGGTGACACCAAGCAGCTCAGCCGCATAGCGCGTCTCGATGTACTGGGAGAACACCAGCACTCCGGTACCCCGGTACGCCCGCCTAATTTCAAGGACCTCAGCCAGGCCAGCCCTGATCACAGCGGCGTCCTCGGCGATAACCACCCGCATCGGCGCGCGCTCAGAATCGGTCAGGCGTGTGATGGCAACTCCAGGGTGATCACTGTCGGCCCGCCCGGCGGGCTGACGACCTCCATGGTGCCGTCCACGGTCCGCAGCCGATCGCCGAGCCCGGCCAGGCCGCCGCCCGGCGCGACCCGCGCACCACCGCGTCCGTCATCGCTGACCCGCAGCCGCAGCAGGCCGGGCACGTGCACGACGTCGAGCGTGGCCCGCAGGGCTCCGCTGTGCTTGGCGACATTGGCGAGCAGTTCGGCCGCGCAGAAATAGGCAATGGTCTCGATGGCCGCCGATGGCCGCTCCGGTACGTCGACGACGAGTTCCACGGGGACGCCGCCGCCGGCCGCCAGCGTGCCAAGCGCGGTGCCGAGTCCTGTGTCAAGCACCGGCGGATGTATCCCCATGGCCAGATCACGCAGTTCGGCTATGGCCTGCTTCGCGCTCGCGTGGGCCGCCTCGACCAGTTCAAGCGCCCGCTCCACGTCGGTGTCAGCGCCCGCGCGGCCGAGCTTCTCCCTGGCGAGGCCAAGTTTCATCGCCACGGCGACCATCTGAGCCTGGGCACCGTCGTGCAGGTCCCGCTCGATCTGACGCAGCCGCGCGGCCGCGTCGTCCACGGCGTGTGCCCGGGTCCGCTCAAGGTCGCGGAGCCGCTGCGGCAGCGGCGGGCCGAGCAGCCGCTCGATCAGCGCGCCGTCCATCGCGTTGGCCGCCCGGGTCAGCCAGGGGACGGTGAGCACGACCGCGGCGCCGACCGGGATCAGGCCGAACGATGGCGCCAGGGTCCGCATCGAGTTGGCGACCAGGATCGGGTCCCAGTGCCACCAGGCGACCCACGGCCACAGATGGATGACCGTCCCCGGCCCGGTGATCGCGTGCACGGTCACCCACACGAGCGGAAAGACCAGGAACGGCAGCCCGTAGAGCACGAACGCGGACGCCGCGACATAGCCGAGCGCGGATACCGGCAGCTTGAGCACCAGGTACGCGCAGGCCCGCCAGCCGGCCGGATCGGTCAGCGCGGCCCTGACCCGGCCGAAGGAACCAGGCAGCGGGGGCACCGGGTCGGGCGCGGCGACCCGGAGCCTCAGCATGCGGTTCGCCAGCGTCCTGCTGACCGCGCCGAATTGCCTGGCCCCGGCCAGGGCCCCACCAGGAGCGGCAACCCGGCCAGCATGCCAGCGGCGCTCAGCGACAGCAACACCCCAGCCAGAACCGTCACGGCCACGAACGCGAAGCCCGGGATCGCGAGCGGCAACGCGACTGCCGCATACAGGCGCTGAGTCCGCGATCCCCGGCTGAATGGCTCCCGCGCCAGCCGCAGCAGGTCATGCCAAGCCACCGGCTGGCCGGTACCCGCGCCCGGGGTGGCCAGGCCTGGCATGACGGCCGGGCGCGCCGGCGGGGCCAGCAGCCCATGCCATTCGCCGGGGGCGGTTGCCTGAGGTCCGGGCTTGACCCGCTGCTCAGTCATGGCGCACGCCCGTCACAACCGCCATTCTGCGCTCGGGTCCCAGCTGAATCCAGCGTGCGGCCACCCCTGGCGAAGTACGGCTCGCACTACCGCCGTCCGCGTGGCCGTGCCAGCCGTACCCCCGATTCGGGTGTCCGCACGGTGGCTCCTGGCCGGCCCGGCCGAGAGCATCGAAGACGTGGCCGGCGCGGCACCAGGGGAAATGCGCCGGCAGTCGCTCGAGGAGGAGCAATGAGACCTTATTTTGAAACGCATTCGGTCGGGCTGCTGTATTACCTGATCCTGCTCTGCTGGTACGGAACCGAAATCGTCCATTTCATCTGGCAGCGGCAGTGGCAGAACGGGGCCAGCCACATTGACCAGCGCAAGTACTGGCTCGGCGTCGGCGGCGCCGCGATCGTGGGGATTACCATGCTGTTCGCCGCGCCGCACCTCGTGCCCGCCGCCGCGGTCGGCCATGATGCCCTGGCATTCGGCGCTGGCATCGGGCTCCTGATCGTGGGAGCGGCGCTGCGCATCTGGTCACAGCGCACCCTCGGCCGGTACTTCTCGCCCAACGTCCAGGTCAGCGCAGATCAGCCGGTCATCGCGAGAGGCCCTTACCGAGTGCTCCGTCATCCCGGCTACGCCGGCGGCCTGCTGGCGATCATCGGAATCTCGCTGCTCTGCGGCAACTGGATCGCAGTGGCGACATGGCCGCGGCGTGGCTGGTGATAGTGCTCTGGCGCATCCGCATCGAGGAATCCGCGCTGCTGGCAACGCTCGATGGCCGGTACCGCTCGTACGCGGCGCAGCACAAGCGCCTTGTACCGCTCCTCTGGTGACCCGGCCGCTCAGAGCTGGGGCGGGAACGCCATCCGCAGCACGCCGCCGATCGCTTCGAGTATCTCGGCCCGGTGCGGCAGCCGGAACGAGTCATCACTGCCCGGATCCTGCCGGAAGCCGCGATCGGCCATGATGTACAGGCTCCGCAGCGTCCGCATGGTGTTCGCGGCCGGCGCCGGGACCGGCCCTGGCTCGGCTGCCTCGAAGTATGCCCGGATCGGGTCGAGCCACCGGGTGGCCGCCGTCACCGGCAGCTCGGGCCGGGCGAGCACGGTGGCGACGGCGAGCGCGATCCGGTCGTCCTCCTGGTGGGCGAATAGCTGGCTGGTCGGCGCGAGCAGCCGCTCGGCGGCCAGCCGCAGCAGGTTCTCTAGCTCGCCGGCGTCGAGCCGCGGAGACTGGCCGAGCTCGCCGAGAACGTCGGCCCCATGCGCGGCCGCGTGCAGCCACCCGAGCTCGTCGTCCCAGCCGCGAAGGTCGGTCTCGGCGAGCCACCACATCGCGAAGCGGTCTCGCCAGCCGAGCACCGTCTGGGCATCCAGGCAGCCGGCCTTGGCGTCCCGGCGGATCAGCGCGGCGAGGATCAGCGCGCCGAATGTCCTGGCCTGGATCCGCGGATCAGCGAGCAACCCGGTCACGCGCTCGCCGATTCCCGTCAGTTCGCCGTCAAGCTGGCCGCCCAGGATCCAGGTGCCGAGCACCGGGTAGGCCTGATCGTCCCTGAGCACCGGATCGGGCGCACACAACGCCTCGATCAGCTCGCCGACAAGCCCGGGAAGATCGCGGTCGGCCGGAACCTCGAAGCCGGCCTCGACGATCGCGGCCCAGTCAGTCACCGCGACACAGTTCAGAGCCAGTCATCGCGACAGTCTACTGAGCCTCCTGAGGCTGTCGGGCGGCTCGTGATCAAGATCTGGGAGCCTTTCCGGTATCGCGCGGAGAGTTCTCACTGCATGGAACTGTCAGTGTGGGGCACCAGGTGCGATGTTCCGTGATCAAGGACCAGGTCGTGATCATGGAACATCACCGCTGTTCTGGAGGCTGTCGAATGCCTCGTTGAGTTGCCATGGCGGCGATGAGCGGTGTCGAGTTGCTGGGGCATGCCACGGTGCTGTCGGCGTCCTTCATCGAGCCCCGGCCCGGCCTCTGCTCATCGAATCTGCTTCATCTAGATGCAAGGCTAACCGTTCTGAATATAAGGCAAGAAGGAACTGGCCAACTGCCAGCATGACAGTGTTGCCTGATACCAATGCCACGAGGGGCTAGGCACAGGTGTGCGTATTCGCCGCGATGATATTCGCCGAGTAATTTTTGGCCACGTAGCTGCCCGATGAGTCGTGATAATAGACCAGCATGCCTTTGGAGGTTGCACGGTGGCCCTCAGTAACGGCCGCGACGCCAAGGACCATGTTGAACGTCTTGCCTGGCGTTAGCCGGAAGCCGTGTACAGGCTGGCGGTGCTTCCACGCAGTCGGCACGCCGGGGCCGGCGGGCGAGTCGGGGTATTTCGGCGGCCAGTTCACCACGCCGACGATCACGGCACCTGGCACTGCGTAGGAGCCGACCAGGCGTTCATTGTGCGGATGCAGCAGTGCAACTCGGTCGAGGACAACCGTGACATGGCTGAAGTTGGTGAACTGCTGGAAGCCAAATGCCCACGAGTGGCCACCTGGAACGCAGTTTGAACCTAGCGGGACCGAATCGTGGAGGCTCAGTGGGCCGTTCGTGGCCGGCCCGCCGTTACCTCCGCATCCGCTTAGCCCGAATGCCAGCGCCATCGCCAGAGCCAGCGCCGCTAATGGCAACGACCTCAGGCGCATCGTGGCTACCCGCATTCCTAGCACTCCTCTCATAACCGACCGGCCCGAGAACCACTATCCTGCCGCTGTACTGACCCGTCAGCGGCACGGCGACCGCCGCAGTCTCATCATCAGAGCCGACCTTAGCGTGACGGGTGCGGCTTGGCATGGACCGCCCCATGCCAAGCAGCAACTCGCTCGCACCCAGTTACCGAACTATAACTGAAGCGTTACGCCTTATTGCCCCGTACTACCAGTTGGGCCGCCGTTTTGGGGTCATGGTTGGTACCGCAAATCCATCCCGAATGCCCGAACGTGAATATCATCTGGGCGTTAGCGTCGTAGCCGGTCTGCGCTGAGCTGTTGAAGCTAAACTTCAGCGTCACGTCCTTGACTTTGTTCGATGTCCCTATGTCGAACCCTTTTGACCACTGGATAGCCGCCCCATCAGAGGTCATGGGGGTGCTTCCCTGCGGTTCTGGCCCGCAGAATTTTCCTGGGGTGGTTGGGGCGCTCTTGGGATGTTGTATTTGCGCTGACGGGCCGAACCAGCCAGTGGACCTGTCCATCCAGAAGCACTTTCGAACGTAGTAGGTGAAGCCGCCGGACGTGTATTTGCGCGGGCAGGGGCTGTGCTGCTTCTTTTGCGGAACGCTGTTGTCGCCGGGGTGGCCATGGCACATCCCCCGGAATCTTCCGACATTGAACAACGTGCGGAACCATGTGTTCTTAGTCTGGCTCCTGAATCCCTGTCCTTTGGAGGCAGTAGATGAGTCGGAACCGGCGCTCTTGTACCCGGCATCGATTCCGTATCCCGATACTCCAAGGCCTAGCGTTGAGGCCTGGTCCTTTGTACTAGTCTGGTTGTACATGAATTTGATAGAATCGCCCTTGGTCTTCTTCCCCTGGACGATGTAACCCTGACCGATGGTGGCGAACGCCGGCTTCAGTTGCTTCTGCTTCATGAAACCCGAGAAGGCGTATGGGCGGTGCAAGGAGTCCTCGCCGCACTTCACCCCAAGGTCTGGGTTGAGGTTGACGGTCACTGACGCGGATGACCGCGCCCCGGTCTGATACGAGACGAACCACATGCCGCCGAGTGGGCTATAGATCTCCAGGTTCGCGTACCCGGACTCCACCGCCGCCGCCTTCAGTTTCGCGACAGGAACCTGGAGCATGTACTTGCCGACGCTGTTCGTAGTGGCCGTGGCGAGCAGTGTCGTCGGCACAAGCGTGCTGGGCTTCATGGCCTGCAGCACCGCATCTGACGGCCAGGCATACAGATTGACAGCCACGCCTGGCATCACTGCGCCGCTGACGCTGGTCACGGTGCCCCCGGCGACCGCTGCCATGCCTGATGTCGCGGCGGTGGGACTGCTGGCTCTGGCACCGGCATGAGCCGAGCCGACAGTCAGCGATGCGGCTAACAGCACCCCGGATGTCAGGACCGCCAGATTGCGCGGACGAGATAATACCATGAACAGCCTCCTTGTTCTTCCCGTTGTAGTGGCCGACTACTTGGGGGCAACGAGGCATTGGCAAAACGCAGCGGAGCACCATCGGCTGCTAAGAGTGACGCGAGCGCGAGATAGTCGCCCGCACCCCGTACATAACGCGTGCGCCAATAGACCATCATCGTGGCCCCCGTTTGATCCACGCCCGGAAGCTTAACCTCAGACCGCCGGCGCACGCAAGTTCTAACTTTTTAGTGACTTCATCGGTTTCGCTCGCCGGTCGCACCATTACGGGTACCGGGGTCGGCTGGATTGCGCTGAGAAGACGTGACGGCTACGCCTGATCCTGCTCGACAGCGCCTTTTCAGTGCAGGTCAGAGCGTTGTGAGGATAGAAGTGCGGACAGATGGTGGAAAGTAAACATCCCAAAGTAAGGTGTGCTTACGTCGTATCGCGGGGTTGTCTTGTGCTGGGTGCCGGGCGTGGTCTTGTATGCCCGGTGGCAGTGGCCGGGCGGGTGCCGGGTTTGGCCGTTATGCGAAGCGGGGGCGGGAGTTCGGCGGGCCCGTGGAGGCTGTCGAGTGACTCTGATATGTGAATGGCCCCTGGCGCGCGGCTGATCTGCTCCGAGCTTTCCGGACAGCGGATTTGTGGTCAATTCACGCTGCGGACTGCTGTTCCAGGTATTCCTCGTGGACCTGTCGCGGGATCCGATACTGAAGTCCAGAATGCCTGCGCTTCGAATTGTACCAGAATTCGATGTACCTTACAATATCCCGGCGCGCGTGCTCGCGGGTCGGATACTGGGTCCGGTGGACGCGCTCGTTCTTCAGCGCGGCGAAGAACGATTCAGCCATTGCGTTATCGTAGCATATCCCGGTGCGGCCGGAGCAATGCCGGAGGTTATATTTCCTCAGCGTCCCCGCGAACTGCCGGGAAGTGTAATTGCTGCCGCGGTCGGAATGGAAAATAGCATTCCCGGCGAGAGAGTGATTGCGGGCGGCCATCTCGATGGCCTTCTCGATGAGCGGCGTCTTGTAGTTGTCGTCAGTAGCCCAGCCGATCACTTCCTTCGAGTAGCAGTCGATTACTGTCGCCAAGTAAAGCCAGCCCTGCCATGTCGGAATGTACGTGATGTCACCGACCATTTTCTCGCCCGGCGCGTCAGCGGTGAAGTCGCGGTTCACCAGGTCGGGAATGTCGTGCTCCTGGCCGTCGCCCTCGGTGAGGCTGAGCCGCCACGGCTTCGGCTGGCAGGGCTCCAGGCCCAGGTCACGCATGACCGACCGCACCAGCTCCAGCCCGGCCGGCACGCCCCAGGCCGCCAGGTCCGCGCGGACCCGCCGGTACCCGTACGTCCCGTCCGATTCATCGAACGACTTCGTCACGGCCAGGGCAAGCATGCCGCGCCTTTTCGCCGTTGCCGATTCCGGCGCGTTCCGCCATTCATAGAACCCGGAACGTGAGACCGCCATCCAGATGCACATTTTCACGATCGACGGCACGTAACGCTCGCCCGATTCCTGGTAAGCCGCGTACTCTGCGTCGATGAACTCGAACTTGTCGCTCACCGATGATCTCTGGCAAAGTACGCTGCGGCTTTTTTCAGGAAGTCATTCTCCATCTTCAGTTCCCTGGTTTCCCGCTCGAGCTCGCGCAACCGCGCACGCTCGCTCACAGTCAGCGGCGGCTCCTCGCCAGCATGCTCACGGCGATAGGCGTTCACCCAGTTACCGAGGGTGCCTTCGTTGATACCGAGCTCCTTAGCCACACGGGCAACCGGACGCGACGTCTCGATCACCATCTTGACGGCCTCATCCCGGAATTCGGGAGAGAAGCTCTTCTTCGGTCGAGGCAATTACTTCACCTTTCCAGACATCCATCCTAATGGACGGACTGTCCGGAAGCCTCGGGGCACCTCAGGCAGCACCCGGCGGAGCCTGGCTCTGCCACTGCGTGCCGCCATTCTCATCCGCGGGAGCGCGCAGCGCGCATCGGAGTCTGTTGGCGGGTAGTTGTTTGGCGGCGTGTTGCTGGTGGCGGGGTTTTGCTGGTTGCTTGCGGGGTCGGGGTGGCTGGTTCGGGGCGTGCTTGTGGCCTGGCTGGCGCGGGGCCGGGTGGGGTGGGGCGGGGTCAGGCGGCGGCGGGGGCTGGTGCGGTGGCGGCTGCGAGGCGGCGGGCGCGGGCTTTGATGGCTTTGCCGATGTTGTGGCTGGCGGCCCAGAGGGCGAGTTCGGCGTCCCTGAACTTATCGCTCATGCAACCATTATCCTGGACTTGGCAAATCACCTGAAATGCTCAGAATAATGGTTCTTCTTCGTGCGGGTGACTTAACGGATTCCGGTTGACGGGATCACGGGAGAAGTCACGCGACAGCCTTTCTCTGAACCCGAGCTGGGCGATCTTCCGTGATCATGGTCTCGATCACGATCACGGAACATCACCGCTGTCCTGGAGGCTGTCGGGTGACTCGGAATCTTGGAAAGTTGCGGCGGCCCGGATGCGAGCGGGCGTCAGCGCTTCCATGGCCGCGACAACCGGCTCGAGCCCGGGCCTGGCGGTCACGATCCGCACGACCGTCTCATCGAGGCCGCGCGACAGGCGAGCGTACGCTTGCGCCGCCCCCTGCGGCTGGCCGAAATAGCCGACCGCGCTGAGCAGCTCGTCCGGGGCCGCGTCGACCAGGGCGTCGAACTGCTCGCCGCCGCGCTGCCGCTCTTCGAGCTCGGACAATACCTCGCCGAAGCCCATCTCGCCGAACATGCCGCGGTAGCCCGTGGTCAGCGGGACGCCGGGCCTGCCCATCGAGTAACCGAGCACCTGCCGCCCTAGGGCTCGGCGCGCCGCGGCCACGTCCTCATCCACGCAGACCCTGATGTACATGGTGAGCGCGACGTCCTTCGGGTCACGTCCGGCGCGGGCCGCGCCCTCTTCGACCATCACGCGGCTCCGGGCGATCCGGTCCGGTGTCGCCCAGTTCAGCAGGGCGCCATCGGCCAGTTCGCCGGCCAGCCGCACCATCTGCGGGCCGAGCGCGCCCAGCTGGATCGGGACACGCGGCAGGCCGGTGACGCCGAGCGAGGCGTCGCTGACGCTCACCATCGGCCCGTCATAGGTCACGCTCTCCCCCGCCAGCAGCCTCCGCAGGATCTGCAGGTAGTCGCGCATGTAGGCGATCGGCTTGTCCGGCAGTCCCCCGGCCTCCCAGAAACGCGGGCCGTAGCCGCCGGTGCCGATGCCCAGAGTGAACCGTCCCTCGGAGATCTGGCCGACGGTCGCGGCCTGGATCGCCAGCAGGAGAGGGCTCCATCGCCGTGCCACCGGCACCACCGAGATCCCGGTGCGCAGGGGCGTATCCAGTGACCAGGCCGTGCAGACATGCAACGCGTCCGGCACGCCTCCGGCGGGAGTCCAGAGGCTCTCGAAGCCAAGCCGGGCCGCTTCCTTGCCCGCCGCGCGCAATTCGCCGAATCGCAGGCCTAGTCGCCCGTCAAGTCCCGCACCTATCCGCATCCGTCACCGCCAGCGTCACGTAGCCGTCCTGTCCCGGTTTGCCAGGCTAACGGGGTCGGTGGCCGCTGGCTACTAGGCCGACGCCTCTGGCTCGCCGGGCAGGCCCGGCGAGCCAGCGAACGAACAGGTCAGGCGCACAGCCGGCCGTTGTCATGCGGGTTGCCGTTATCTATGTCCTCGCCGGTCTCGAGCACGACGTTGCCGGCACGGTGCCAGCCATCGGTCGGGCCACCCTGGTAGGGCATCCACGCCGGCCGGGTGAACCAGACACCGTACTTCCCGACGCAGCCGGCCGCGAAGGTGCTGAACGAGTTGTCGTCGAACTGGATGTTCGTGACATGGAACCCGCCGACGGCTGAAGGGTTGCCTGGTCCGCTGTCGCCCGGGTTGTAATCCTCCGCATAGACCGCGAATCCGCCGCCCGTCATCAGATTGTGGCGCACGGTGATGTCATTGGAGTTGTTGCGAGAGTCCCAGATCGCCACGGCGCTGGTCGAATCCGGCGTCATGCGGAACGTGTCGTGAACGACCAGGCCATGACTGCTCCCCTCGGTCTGGAAGCCATCGTCGTGACCGTTCGCCGTCGCCTTAGTAAAGTCATGAAAATAACTGTCGGCTATGGTGAAATTGTCGCCGCCTGACGACGGCTTGCTGGTGAGTGCCCAGGAAAAAATGCCGTCATTCACGCCGAAGCAGTTCACGTCCTTGACCATCAGATGACTTCCCTGGTGCCAGATGCAGGCGTGCACTGAATTGCCGCCATCGACGGTCACGTGCGTGATCGTGGCGCCGGCCCCCGCGTCAACCGTGACGGACGCGCTGCCACCGGCCCCGGTGCCGTGCTTGGTTTGCACCTCGGAGTTCGTGATGGTCACGTGGGCTGCCTTGATGATCACAGTGCCGCGGAAGTCGGTGCAGGTGATCTCTTCGTCTGCCTTGCTCAGCACGAACTGCGTGTGCCCGTCCCCGCGCACGACGAGTTTGTGGTCCGGGCAGTCGGACAGCCGCGGTCCAGTGTTCGGCTTGCCAGGCCAGCCGCAAGTCGCCAGATCGTCCCACAGCTTCGGTCCGCCGGACTGGCAGTACGCGGGCCTGGCCGCCGGCGCCTGGCGGCTGGTGCCAGCCGCGCTAGCGCCGGCCGGGAACAGCCCGGCCACGATAACGGGCACGGCAAGCAGCAAAGCCGCGAGCCATCCGCGACCGCGAATTCGGAATGATGTGCGGAATGGGCCGGCGGCCGCCGGCCCGGTTGGTGTGCGCATGAATCTTCCTCCAGCACGGAACTTCGATTACCTAACGGAGTTGCACGATAACGTACTGCGACTGAGCGTCCGGGAAACGCGCCCTTGCTGAGAGTTTCCGTACCTGAATATCAGAAGACCGCATATCGGTCAGTCCTTTGGGCTCGAGCAATTAGATTGGAAAGCGCCGGCAAAAGGACCGGTGGCATTTGATGACAAGGGTCGGCTGCCGCCAGAATTGTCTTCGACGGCATCACGAGTTGGGAGCGACACGAAGGAGGGTTTTCGCTCGCAGGAGCATCGTCCGTGTTATACGGCGACGATCCTCCGTCAGGCGGAGACCCTCCACCAGCAACCCGGAATCCCTCCTCCAGTCCGGCCAGCCACGCCCGCAGGACCGGGACACAGCGCGAAGGCCATGCCAGCGTCCTTGCCTGGGCGCGCTCCGGCCGGCCTTGACGGTCATCCGGGGCAGCGTTAGCCTCCTGAATCAAATAGGAAACTTTCCTATTTGATTCGGGAGGATCCGCGCATGAGACGACGCTTCCAGCTCCTGGTGGTGCTGGCCGGCGCGACTGCCACGGCCACCACGCTCGGACTCGCTCCGGTCGCCGCGAGTGCCAGTGCCAGCGCCCACGTCCAGCACGCCACCACCGGCCACCGCCACGGCCACTTCGGCGACAACGCCCTGCCCCGGGACGTCTTCGCCCCCTACTTCGAGACCTACGACAGCACCGACGGCGGCATTGCCGCGCTCTCGCAGCAGTCGGGCGACAAGTTCCTGTCGCTCGCGTTCCTGCAGACGGCTCAGCCAGGCTCGTGCACCGCGCTGTGGGACGGCAACGCGACCCAGCCGATCGCTCCGGCTACCTTCGGCAGCGACATCGCGGCGGTTCAGGCGAAGGGCGGCAACGTCATCCCGTCCTTCGGCGGCTTCACCGCTGACACGACGGGCACGGAGCTCGCCGACAGCTGCACGAGCGTGCCCAGCATCGCCAAGGTCTTCGAAAGCCTGATCACCACATACCGCGTACCGCGAATCGACCTGGACGTCGAAGGCGACTCAATCAACAACACGGCCGGGATCGATCGCCGCAACCAGGCCATCGCGATGACCGAGGCCTGGGCGGCCCGGCATCACCGGTCGATCCAGTTCTCCTACACGCTGCCGACCTTCCCGACCGGCCTGACCGACGCCGGAGTGGCGATCCTGCAGGACGCCGTCGCTGACCACGCCAGGATCAGCACTGTGAACCTGCTCACCTTCGACTACTTCTTCGGTACCGCGCAGGACATGGTGGCCGACACCGAGACGGCCGCCAGCGGACTGGTCAGCCAGCTGCAGACGATCTACCCGAACGCATCAGTGCGGCACCTGTGGCACATGGTCGGCGTCACCGAGATGCCCGGCATCGACGACTTCGGAACCGACGAGACGTTCTCCCAGGCCGACGCCACTACGATCCTCAACTGGGCGAAGACCATGGGCATCGGCACGCTCTCGTTCTGGGCGGTCGAGCGGGACAACGGCAACTGCCCGGGCACGAAGGGCGCTGGAAACTGCTCCGGCGTTACCCAGCCAACCTGGTTCTTCAGCCACACCTTCCAGCCTTTCATCCGCAACGGTTTCGGCCGCTAGGACCGGCCGCCACCCCAACTGAGCACGGGCCGGCCGACGCTAAACCCGTTCGGCCTGCCGGTAGCTCCGGCTACACTGGCGGCAACATGGCGACGATCCGGCTATCACCGGGGAGCCTCCGGAAGAAAGGGTTTTCGGCCAGCGACCGGCTAGGCGACTAGCTGATCGCGGCTCAGGGCCTGAGTAGAACCGGGCGGGTCCGGCCCGTCACAGCCGGCCAGACGAGCGGTCGCCGCAGTCCGGCATCAGCCGGAGACGGGGTGGCAAGCGAGGTGGTACCGCGGTGTGCCCGCGCGGGAGCGGGCGCCTCGTCCTCGCAACACAACCACCGAGCTCAGCCAAGGCCCAGGACAGCCCGAGCTGAACCACCGCGAGGACCCGCCACCCGATGAGCGTCTACCCCAAGGCCACCACCAGTACCGCCAACACCAGTGCCGCAAACAACGGTGCCGAAGGCGTGCCAGCCCAGCCCAGCTTTCCCGACCTCGAAGAAGCCGTGCTCGCCTACTGGGAAGCGAGCGACACCTTCAGCCAGTCGGTCAGCCAGCGCCCCCGCGACAGCGAGTTCGTCTTCTACGACGGCCCCCCGTTCGCCAACGGCCTGCCGCACTACGGCCACCTGATCACGGGCTACGTCAAGGACGTGGTGCCGCGATTCCGGACGATGCAAGGCCACCGGGTAGAACGCAGGTTCGGCTGGGACTGCCACGGCCTGCCAGCCGAGGTCGAGGCGGAACGCCAGCTCGGCATCTCGACCAAGGACGAGATCACCAGCATGGGCATCGGCACGTTCAACGACGCGTGCCGCGAATCGGTGCTGAAGTACACCAGGCAATGGCGCGAGTACGTCACCCGCCAGGCCCGCTGGGTCGACTTCGACAACGACTACAAGACGCTCAACCTGCCCTACATGGAAAGCATCATGTGGGCCTTCAAGCGCCTGTGGGACTCCGGCCTGATCTACCAGGGCTTCAAGGTGCTCCCCTATTGCTGGCGGTGCGAGACCCCGCTGTCCAACCACGAGTTGCGGATGGACGAGGACACTTACCGGGAGCGCCAGGACCCTTCGGTCACGGTCAGGTTCAAGCTAGAGAAGGGGGAAGGGGAGGCGGGCGGGGAGTGGCTCCTGGCCTGGACCACCACCCCCTGGACACTGCCATCCAACCTGGCCTGTGCCGTCGGAGCCGACATCAACTATGTCGTCCTCGAGCAGGACGGCGAGCGATTCATCCTGGCTCAAGATCGTCTGCCCGCGTATGCCGAAGAGCTGGCGAATGCCAGCGAAGTAGCGACGATCACCGGCCGCGAGCTGGCCGGCCAGCGCTATACCCCGCTCTTCGATTACCTCGCGGACGCGGGCAAGCACGGCACCGGCAATGCCTTCCGGGTGATCCTGTCCGACGACGTCACCACCGAGGACGGCACCGGCGTCGTGCACATGGCCCCTGCCTACGGCGAGGCGGACGCGATCGCCTGCCAGGCGGCCGGCATCCCGACCGTCCTTACCGTCGACGAGCAGGCCAGGTTCGCCTCAGTCGTCCCCGACTTCGAGGGCCAGCACGTCTTCGACGCCAACCCGGGCCTCATCGCGAAGCTCAAGACCCAGGGCAGCCTCGTCCGCAAAGACCTCTACGCCCACTCCTACCCGCACTGCTGGCGGTGCCGGAACCCGCTGATCTACAAGGCGGTGTCGAGCTGGTTCGTCGAGGTGACCAAGTTCGCGCCCCGGATGGTCGAGCTGAACGAGCAGATCACCTGGGTCCCGGCGCATGTCAAGCACGGGCAGTTCGGCAAGTGGCTGGAGAACGCCAGGGACTGGTCGATCAGCCGCAACCGCTTCTGGGGCTCCCCCATCCCGGTCTGGCAAAGCGATGACCCGAGCTACCCGCGCACCGACGTCTACGGCTCGCTCGACGAGCTCGAGCGCGACTTCGGCATCCGGCCCGACGACCTGCACAAGCCGGGCATCGACGAGCTGACCAGGCCGAACCCAGACGACCCGACGGGCAAGTCCACGATGCGCCGGGTCCCGGAAGTGCTTGACTGCTGGTTCGAGTCAGGCTCGATGCCGTTCGCCCAGGTGCACTACCCGTTCGAGAACGCCGACTGGTTCGACTCCCACTACCCAGGCGACTTCATCGTCGAGTACATCGGCCAGACCAGGGGCTGGTTCTACACGCTGCACGTGCTCGCCACCGCGCTGTTCGACCGCCCCGCGTTCCGCTCCTGCGTCAGCCACGGCATCATCCTCGGCAGCGACGGCCAGAAGATGTCCAAGAGCCTGCGCAATTACCCGGACGTCAGCGAGGTGTTCGACACCTACGGCTCGGACGCGATGCGCTGGTTCCTCATGTCCAGCCCGGTCCTGCGCGGCGGCAACCTGGTCGTGAACGAGCCGTCCATCAGGGATGCGGTCCGCCAGGCCCTGCTGCCCCTGTGGAACAGCTACTACTTCTTCGCGCTCTACGCGGGCGCCGAGTCCTATCAGGCCAGTGCATCGACGGCCAGCGAGCACGTACTCGACCGCTACATCCTGGCCAAGACCAGGTCGCTGGTCACGGGGATGGAGGCGCAGCTCGACGCCTACGACATCCCGGCCGCCTGCCAGTCGCTTCGCGACTACCTCGAAGTGCTCACCAACTGGTACATCCGCAGGTCACGCGACCGGTTCTGGGCCGGCGACAAGGCGGCGCTCGACACCCTGCAGACCGTGCTCGAAGCGGTCTGCCGCGCCGCCGCCCCGCTGCTGCCGCTGGTGACCGAGGCGATCTGGCGCGGGCTGACCGGCGGCGACAGCGTGCACCTGGCCGACTGGCCGCGAGTCGAGGGCTGGCCGGCCGACGATGACCTGGCCGGCGCGATGGACCTGGTCCGCTCGGTCTGCAGCACCGCCGCCGGCGTGCGCAAGGCCCGCCAGCTTCGCGGCCGCCTGCCGCTGGCCAGCCTCACGGTCGGTCACCCCGACGCCGCCGCGCTCGCCCCGTACACGGCCCTGATCTCCGGCGAGGTGAACGTCAAGGACGTCGTGCTCGCCCCCGACCCGGCCAGCCTCGGCACCTTCGAACTCGCCGTCAACCCGCGCGCGCTGGGCCCGCGCATCGGCGCCAAGGTGCAGGAGGTCATCCGCTCTATCAAGAAGGGTGAATGGGAGCGCAGCGGTGACTCGATCACGGCAGCAGGCATCACGCTCCAAGAAGGTGAATACGAGCTGCGCCTGGTCGCCGCCGACCCCGACTCGACCTCGGCGCTGCCGGGCCGTTCCGGGCTGGTCATGCTGGACCTGTGGGTCACGCCCGAGCTAGCCGCCGAAGGCGCGGCCAGGGACGTCGTCCGCATCGTGCAGCAAGCCCGCCGCTCGGCCGGCCTGGCCGTTACCGACCGGATCTCGCTGACCATCGGCGCCGACGGCGCCATGGCCGATGCCCTCCGCACCCA
This sequence comes from uncultured Actinomycetota bacterium, assembly GCA_963720575.1. Taxonomy (GTDB): domain Bacteria; phylum Actinomycetota; class Actinomycetes; order Streptosporangiales; family Streptosporangiaceae; genus Chersky-822. The sequence goes on along the minus strand of CAVRGA010000001.1, from coordinate 3,887,048 downwards.
CAGCGCGTTCCTGGCCAGCGAGACCCTGGCCACCGAGCTGCTAGTCGTTGCCGCTAGCGAAATCGCCGGACCCGACCAGCCGACTGGCGACGGCGGCTCAGTCCGCATCACCCTAACCCGGGCCAAGGGAAGGCCGTCGCATGACTCGTGACCACCCGCCCGCATGAATGACCCTGTTGGTTTATTGGAGATTCAAGGTTGCGGGGTAAGTCTGAGGCGGTGGAGGCGGGTGGGGCGGGTTTGCCGGGCGGGGCGCCTGTCCGCCAGAGGCCGGCCGGGGCAAGTTTCCGTGATCATGGTCGCGGGCTTGATCACGGAACATCGCACGTGTCCTGACCTGGGTAAATTTCCGTGATCATGCCCTTAATCATGATCACGGAACATCGCACCCGCCCCCCGGGGCACCCCGCCCGCTCGCACGACCCGGCCCCGCGCGGCTACCCCCGCCACTGAAGTCAATAAGCCAACAGGGTCATGAATACGGGTATCGATGACCTTGTTGGTTTATTAGAGGCCACAGGCGGCCCGGTTGTCAGGCAGCCTGGGTTCAGGCGGCCCGGGCCGGGTTCAGGCGGGCCTGGCGGGTTAGCGGTGCCGGGGGCGGCCAGGCCGGGCTGTTCGAACTGCCCAGTGCTAGTGACTGAAAAGCTCCCCGAGGCGAAAACCCTCCTCCACGATGCCGGAAGAGCTCCCCGATCCTGATCACGAGCCGCGCGGCATCCCCGGGACCCGTGCTGGTTTCCGTGATCATGATCGAGACCATGATCACGGAAGATCACCCAGGTCAGGACACCTACGATCCTCCGTGATCACGCCCTGGACCATGATGACGGAAGATCGCACCTGCCGACGCCGCACTCACAACCCCCAGGACTGAGAACTCTCCCGCATGATGCCGGAAAAGGCTCCCCGGTCCTGATCACGAGTCACCCGACGGCCTCCAGGGAGACTGTCGCGTGATTCGTGATCGAGTAGGGGGAAGCCTTTCGGGCATCTTTCGGGATAGTCAGGCGGGAGCACGCTCCGGCCCGGCGGCCCGGCCCGCAGTGGCATCGGGGCGGCCCAGGTTGCTGGTCACGCCCGCCCTCCAACAGCATCGTGGCCCTCCTGTTGCTGTTAGCGGTCCGTTCTGACAGCAACAGGGAGGGCCACGATGCTCACCCTGCGTCGGCGGCGCCCTCCCGGGGCACAGCGCACGCCCGCCCCACCCGGCGCCTGACTCTCCAAGATCCCGAGTCACCCGACAGCCTCCAGAACAGCGGCGATGGTCCGAGATCATGCCCGCGACCTTGATCACGGAGCATCACACCTGCTGCCGTCCCCGCACTGACAAACTCCCCCGGAGCGATTCAGCGATTGCAGGAGGGTTTCCGTGTTCCGGGAGGAGGGTCTTCGTGAAGGAGTTCTCTGCAGGTGACTACGCCAAGGTCCGCGAACTCGGCGAGGAATACCTGGCTCGCAACCTGCGGTCAGTCGCCTGAGCCACTGCTCAGGCTGGAAGCGCCGGGCGGGGCCGGGCCGCGCGCATCTTGTCGTCGGCAGGCTTGGCCAGTGGGCGTGGGCTGTCGGGGCTGACCCAGAGCGGATCGCGCCGCCAGGCGCCGGTCTGGCGCCTGGCGGCGCGATGCCAGGAACTACGGTCGCGTCAGGTGATTACGGGCTCGGCTCTATGTTGAGCGTCAGTTGCTGCTTGGCCGAGTTGTGCTTCGGGGTCGCGGAGTCGGTGACAGCGAGCGTGAACGTGAACGTCCCGAACCCGGTCGGGTCCCCGTCGATGATCCCGCTCGAATCGAGGAACAGCCCAGCCGGGAGCTTGCCCTTCGACATCGACCAGGTGTACGGCCCGGCGCCGCCGACGGCGGACAGGGTCTCGTCGTAGAAGTTGTTCTGGCTCGCCGGCTCAAGCTGGGTCGACGTGACCGACAGCGGCGCGCCCGGTTCGATCGTCAGCCTGATCCGCAGCTTGGCCGTGACCGGATGAGCCCCGGAGTCGGTGACCGCGACCGTGAAGGACGGGGTGCCCTTCCCGGTCGGCGTGCCGCCGATATCCCCGGATGAGTCGAGGAAGAGGCCGGCAGGCAGCGCCGCTCCCGTCGGGAGCGTCCAGGAGTACGGGGCGGTACCGCCGGTGGCATGCAGGTTTGCCAGGTAACCGATGCCCTGGGTGGCCAGGGGCAGTGCCTGCTTGGTGATGGTCAGCGGCGGGTTCTTGCCGATGGTGATGGTGATCGGGGCCGTCGCTGCCTCGTGCTTCGGCTTGGTCGAGTCGGTCAGCTTGATGGTCAGCGCGAACTTGCCTCGCCTGGTCGGCGTCCCGGTGATCATGCCGCTGATCTTGTCGATGACCAGGCCAGGCGGGAGCTTGCCCTTCGAAACCGACCACGTGTACGGAGCCCGGCCGCCCGAGAAACCGAGGCCGGCCGTGTAAGGAACGCCGACGGCGCCGCCAACCGGCGTCCGCCTAGACAGGGCGAGTTTCTGCACGGCGGCTACGTTCAAGCTGACGGTGACAGTGGCGTGCTGGGATGGACTCGAGCTGTCCGAGACGGACACCTTGATCGTGAATTTGCCCTTCTTGGCCGGCGTGCCGACGATGGCGCCGCTGGCCGAGTCGAAGCTCAGCCCGGTCGGGAGCGTGCCAGAGACCTGGCTGTAGAAGTACGGTGCCTGGCCTCCTGACGGCTTGACGTTGGCCGTGTAGTACGAGCCGACCGTGGCCGGCGGTACCGCTTTCGACACCCTCAGCTTGACGCGCGCGATGGTGACCGTGTACGTGCGGGAGACCTGGTGCCCGGCCGCGTCGGCGACCGCTGCCGAGAACGTGAACTTCCCTGTCGCGGATGGAACTCCGGAGAGCACTCCGGTGCCCGAATCCAGGCTGAGCCCGGGCGGGACGTTGCCCGCCGCCGACCACTCGTACTGGCCGGCGCCGCCGGTGGCCTGGAGCGCCGATGAGTAGAGGGCACCCTCGGTACCGTTGAAGAGCGACTTGGTGGCGAGGGCGAGGGCCGGTGCGTTGGCGACGACTATCGTCAGCGCCTTGGTGGCGGTGTGCGGGGTCGGCGTAGCCGAATCGGTGACCTGAGCGGTGAATTGGTACGTGCCGCCGACTGTGGGCGATCCCGTGATCAGGCCGGACGACGGGTCAAGCGACAGGCCAGGCGGGAAGGTGCCCGACGGGATGGACCACTGGACCACGCCGCTGCCGCCGGCCGAGGTCAGCCCGGCGCCGTAGTCCTGCCCGGCGGTGACCTTCGCGAGCGTGGTCGTGGTGACCTTCAGCGCTGCCGACGCGGCCTCGATCGTGACCGACTTGGCGGCCTTGGCGACCTGGTGGTGCCGCGAGCTGTCGGTCGCCGACACGGTGAAGGCCGAGGTGCCCGCCTTCGACGGCCGGCCGGACAGTTGCCCGGTCGCGGAGTTGAGCCGCAGCCCGGCCGGCAGGGTGCCCTTGGTCACCGCCCATTTCACCGCGCCCAGTCCGCCGTTGGCGGCGAACGTGAATGAGTAGGCCTGATTGACGGTGCCCGCCTGCGGCTTGCCGGCCAGCACCTTGAGCGTGCCTGGCCTGCCGATCGTGATCGACTCCGACGCCTTCGCGGTCTTTCGCGTCTTGCCCGACACCTGCGTGACCTGGGCCTGGAAGGTGTACTTCCCGGCCTTCGCCGGCGTGCCGGTGATCGTCCCGTCCAGGGCGCTGAGCTTGAGCCCGGGTGGCAGCTTGCCCTTGGCGATCTTCCAGGTCTGGCTGCCGGTGCCGCCGGTGCTGATCAGGAAGTCGACGTAGGCCGCGCCGACGGTCCCCGCCAGCAGGCTGCCGCCGGTCACGCGCAACGTGGCCGGGCGCGTTCCGATCTGGGCCGCGATGGCCGCCTGGGCGGCCGGGGTGGTCAGGTCGCTGAAGCGCGCTGGCGGCACCGGCGCGGCGAGCCTGGCGTCCGGGCTCGCGTTGCCGCCGGCCAGCCCGATCGCGGAGCCCACGGTGGCGGCGATAGCGGCCGACCCGGCCACAGTCGGGTGCCCGCTGTTGCGGTTGTTGTTGATGACGCCCGCCTCAAGCGGGTTGAGCGGGTTGATCCACGGCGAGTCCGTGCACATCTCGTGCCCGGACCAGACGAACGGGATCGGCACGAACTGAACGCCCGCGATGCTCGCCGCGACGGCCATGTCGGCGTTCAGCGAGGCCTGGGCATGCTCCATGTCCGTGAGCAGCCGGTTGGTGAATGGCGAGATGACCGGGAAATCGGTGAGGATGAAAGAAATGGTGGAGCGCATCCACGGGCAGTTGGCGAACACGTTCACCGTCCGGCCCAGGCCGCCTGGCTGCGGGAACAGGTCCGGATAGCCGGCCACGACCACCTGGGTCTTGCCGCCAGCCGCGGTCTTGACGGCGTGGTAGGTGTTCGCGAGCGTGAAGATCAGGGGGAAGCTGTCGTCGGTGACCTTGTCGTCGAGTTTGCTCACCACGTGCAGGCACACCTCGGCGCCGCCGAGGAAGCAGTCCTGCAGGATGCCGGAGAAGTCCAGGTCGTTGCCGCCGATGGTGAGCGTCACGAGGTCAGGCGGCGCCTTGTGCTTGGTGACGTAATTACGCAGCTGCTGAAGTTCTGAGACTGTCTCGCCGTCCTTGACCCTCGCCTGGTCCAGGTTTCCGGTGACTTCGCCCTGGCAGGCGATCAGGGTCTTCGGGCCGATGGTGAGCTTGCCGTTGACGCCGCTGCTGTTCTGCGCGTCGGCCATCTGAACCGGCCAGGCGAGCGGCCCGGTGTCGCACTGGGTGCCCTGTGACCGCGACCACGGGAAGTCGCGGGTGCCCTCACCAGAGGAGTACGAGTCGCCGAGCGCCGCGTAGTTGTCCTGGATCGGGCCGATCTGGATGGTGTTGATCTCCCAGCCGGCTCGTCGGCGACCGACGACACGCTGAACGACGCCGCGCCTGGGAACGTGCTGAAGAGCTGGTTGAAGCCCTCCTGGGTCGCGACGAGGACGCCAAGCTGCTTGTGCTTGCTGTCGTACACCGTCATCTGAGTGGAGTCAGGCGAGTTGATGAAGCCGACGTCGATGGAGAACTCGTCCACGGTGGCTGGCTTGGTGGTTCCGGGCTTGACGAACGTGCCGACCACGGTGCCCTGGAACAGCGGAGTGCCCGACAGGGTCGGGTTGATATCGCTGGACCCGTCATCGGTGATGAACGGCGTCTGCCCGGAGAAGATGATCCCGTCGTGCTCGAACTGGTCAGAGACGACCGTGCCGAGCGGCAGGTGCCCCAGCGGAAGCGGCGGGCTCAGATCGGAGGCGTCGGGCGAGTCATTCGGGCCAGGCAGTCCGCCTGCTCCTGACCGCCCGCTGGCGGGCTTGCTCGCGGCATCGGTGAAGTGGTGCCAGAGCGCGCGAGGTACGCGGCCGCCATTGCCGTAGACGTGATGGGTCACAGACTTCGAGCTGGTCGCCGCCGATACTGACGACACGGCGAACCAGCTGAAGCCCACAGAAGCAACGGCGATCAAAGTCGCCGCACGGCTCCATGAGCTGCGCAAACCGTCCCCCCCTTATGTAGATGTAAGCGACGAGCGGCCGTTCCGGGCCGATGTCGCAGCACTCACCGTAGCGTTGCGCCTCACGAAGGTAAAGCGACAGATTTCTGACAAGAAATTAGGTGTAACGAATTGGCCGGGGCTGGTGCCGCTGGCAGGCTCGGGCCGTTAGGGGCCGGGGAGGTCCGCCAGTACCGCTAGTACGTCGTCAGGCGGCTTGTACTGGTGCAGCGCCATGTAATGCGGCAGCAAGTTGGGCGCGACGAATGTCCTGTCGTCCGCCTGGAGGCGTATCTCCGCGCTGCCAAGATAGACCGGCTCATCGTCAAGCAGCATCATTACCTGCTCGGTGCTATCGCAGAACGGGCAGCGGTGGAAGCCGCACATGGCATTCACGTAGCCTTCGGCCAGGCCGAGCAGCCGCTTGACGATCTCCGGGTCCGCCTCCGCTCTGGGATAGTCGTGCGCCAGGTCGAGCCACCCGACGTTCACCAGGTCGCGGGCATCGTCCTCGGCGAATCTGGAATCTGAATACGTATAAGGCGTCAGGTCGTCGAAATACATCGCGCTAGCACACCGCCAATACCTTCGTGCACGCTATCCAGTGGACGGTACCCATCCCCGGCTGCAAGAGATCGCTGAGATTGGTGTCCTGCGTGACAGTGACCGGGTTGCCGAGCAGTTTAGTGCCATTAAGGTTATGCAGCGTATAGTTCGGAATCTCATCGCCAGGCCCGTAGATTGCCGTGGGCTCGATAGGCTCACCGGTCAGTATCCGGTTGGCCTTGGACACCAGCAGATAGTCGTCGTGGGCCGTATAGGTCTGCACCGTCGTGCCCTCGGGGACGGTGGTCGTCCCGTTGGCGGGATCGTAGCTGCCGTGCCCGCCCAGGTAGACGTTGTCGGAAGTCCCGCCCGCGTCTCCGGCCAGGCTGCCGGCCTCGCTCGACAGCCCCTCGTCTAGCGCTCCGTCTCCGATCGCGTCGGTCGCCACGCCAGCGGCGGCGTCCAAGCCGAAAGCCTCGGGGGCGAAAGCGAGGTCGGCGCCATCGGTGAACACGGCGCCGATGCCGAGCACGGCCGCCAGGCCGATGTTCTCCCAGGTCTTCGCCGTCCAGGTGAACGGATTCCACCACGACAGGCCGGTCGGGTCGCTCGCGTTCACCGGGTCGCCGCCCGCGAAGGAGTAAGGCGCTCCGGTCAGCACGACCTCGGGGTCGCGGGTGATGAACTGGCCCGTCTGCGGGTTGTAGTACCGGGCCCGCAGGTAGACGTAGCCCGTCGCCGGGTCGGTGTACTGCCCGTCGTAGCCGAGCGCGCTGGTCACCTTGCCGGTCCGGGCGCTGACGGTTCCGTACGGCCCGTAGCTGACGGCGCCGACCTGGTGCCCGGCCAGGTTGGTGAGCAGCCGGACGCTGCCCTGCTGGTCAGAGAGCAGGAAGGTCGGCGTGCTGCCGGCGATCTGCTCGATTGGCTGTCCTGACGGCCCGTAGATGTACGAGGTGTAGCTGGAGGCGGGCACCCCGGCGCCTGGAGGCGAGGACGACGGCGACGGTGACGGCGAGGACGGTGACGGTGACGGCGAGGCGGTCGGGGTCGAGTGCGCTGCCGGCGGAGAGGACGCTGCGGGAGCCGCCGGTGCTGCCGGTGCCGCCGGCGCTGACGTGGCCAGGAGCATGGGAATGGACGACGCCTGATCCCAGGTGAATTCGGTCTGGGCGCCGTTGTCGGTAGCGGTGGCGAGCAGCCCGGAGGCGTTGTAGGTGTAGCTGGCCGCCGTCCCCGGAGCGCTGTAGCCGGTGAGCCAGTTCGCCTGGCTGTAGGTCAGGCTGACGCCGGGGCCGGCCGCGGGGTCAGCGCTGGTGAGATTGCCCTCGTCGTCATAGCCGTAGGTCGTCGTGGCCGCGGCCGTGGTCCTGGCGGTCAGCTCGCCGGCCAGGTTGTAGCCCTGAGTGAAGCCGCTCGTCGACGAGGTCAGGTCGCCGGCCGCGTTGTAGCCGTACGACAGGGAGCCTTCGCTGGCCAGTTCCCCGCGCGGCGTGTAGCTGTACTTGATGATCTTGCCCGAGCTATCGGGCTCGCCGACCGTGGCCGCGTCAGAGATCAGCCCTTGCTTGTTCCTTGTGTAGCCGAACAAGGCGAGCGTGGTCTTGGCGCGGCTGATCGTGATCGAGATCGGGCCGTAAGCCGCCTTGACGCCGCCGGGGACGTTCTCATCGATGAGGTTGCCGCTCGCGTCATAGCTGAACGTCGTCGCGTTGCCCAGCCAGTCGGTCACGTTCGCGAGCTGGCCAGCGTGATTGTACTGGTCGGTGACCTGCTGGCCGCTGGGATAGGTGAGCGTCGTGACCCGGCCGGCGTCGTTGTAAGCATAGGAATAGCCAGAACTGGTACCCGCTGGCGTGCTCTGCGTCGCGGACAGCAGCCGGTGATCATGGTCATAGGCATAAGTAGTCGTGCCCGCGGAGTCACTGACCTGGGCTTGCTGGCCGTCCGGGGTGTAGGCGTAGCTGATGGCAGGCACCGAGGCCGCCGTGTAGGCGACGCCGACCAGTTCGTTGGCCGCGTCGTAGGTGTAGTACGTCTGCTGCCCGCCGGCGGCGACCGTGCGGACAAGATTGCCCGCGTGGTCGTAGAAGTATTTCGTGACCATCCCGAGCGGATCGGCCGCGGAACTGAGCCGGCCGAGCGCGTCATAGCTGTACGTGGTCGCGGCGCCGGGAGTGCTCGCCTGGGTCACCACGTTCCCCACGGCGTCATAGGCGGCCGTCGAGGTCACCCTGCCGTCCCTGGTCACCGTCAGCGGCTGGCCGGCCGCGTCATAGGCGTAGCTGGTGACGTGCCCGCCCGGATCGGTCGACGTGGCGACGTCGCCGTCGCCGTCATAGGTGTAGCGAGTGACGTTTCCCGCCGGATCGGCGGTGGCCGTGACCTGCCCGTCGCAGTTGAGCGTGTAGGACGTCGTGCCGAGCACGTGCTTGGCGGAGACCGGGCAGCTTACGGGGGCGGCCGGGCAGTGAATGTGCCGTGCCGTGGCATCGGGCGATACCTCGCAGGCAAGCTGACCGTCGGCGGCACGCACGTAGCGGGTGGTATCGGTGATGCCCGGCCGGGGCGAGGTCGTGGACGAAGCGGTATCGCCGTTGCCGTCGTAGGAGAATGTGGTGACATCCCCGCCGGGACCGGATGTCTTGGACACCAACTCCGGGTTGACCGGGTCGCGCGTGTAGGTGGTGACGTTCCCCATGGCGTCCTGAGTCATGATCAGGTTGCCGTGGCTGTCGTACGCCGAGGTCGACCTCGCTCCGCTCGGCAGCGTCTTGGACGTGACCTCGCCGAACGCGTTGTAGGTGTACTTCGTGGTCCGGCCAAGCGGATCGGTCGAGCGCAGCAGGTAGCCGGCCGGGTCAAAGCGGTAGTACGTGACGTGGCCGTCCGGGTCGGTCACGGACGTCACCAGGGTCTGCTTGCTGTAGGTATAGCTGGTCGCCGCCGCCGCCGTGCCGGTGCCGTTGGTCACCGACGTCAGCTCGAGCCCCGAGTAGCGGTATGCCGTCACCAGCCCGTCGGGGCCGGTGACCGTCGTCGTGCCGCCCGGCCGGCTCGCGGAATCACCCGCGTACCGCCATGACGTGCGCGCGCCATCCGGGCCATGGACCGCGAGCACCTTGTGCCGCGTGCCATACCTGATCCTCGTGACCAGGCCCCGCGGGTCCGTGATCGAGTCCAGCAGATGACCGCGCTCGTAGCCGAAGGACCACTCCCGGCCAGCCGGGTCCGTCAGGTTCGCCAGGTCTCCCGCGCTGTCGTAGGCGAAATTCACGGTCGCGTCCATCGGCCCGGTGACGGACGTGACGTGGGACCCGCTGTACCCGAGCGTGAGCGACCGGCCAGCCGCATCGGTGACTTGCGTCAGCTCAGAGCCCGAGTAGGTCAGCGACGTGATGTTGCCGTTCCGGTCGCTTTCCGAGATCAGCCGCCCGCGAGGGGAAAAGAGATAACTGACCTGGTCCGAATAGCGGGTGAAAGTGAACTTCCCCGACCTGCTCCTGGTGAGCTTCGCCATGACCCTGGGCGGCGCCGTGAAACTGTGCTTGGCGGCCTTCTTGAACGTGACAACGGCACCGTCCTCTTGCCTGATCGTCACGAGCCCGGACCGCCCTGGCGGCGTCAGCGACATCCCGTAGCTGCCGGTCCAGCCATAGCCGAACGGCGAGTTGCCGGGCGCCGCCGCCGACACATAGGTCTGGGTCAGGTCAAGGGGCACCCCGAAGCCCGGCACGGAAAAGTCGGTGAGCTCCTCCCAGAACTCCCCCGTGGCGCAGTTCACCGGCTGCGACGAGCACGCCGCCTGATCCTCGGCCACGTTCGGGGCGCCGCCCTGCTCCGCGACCGACACGCCGGTGACGGGCACGGCGATGGCGGGCCTCGATGACACCTTGAAGTAGACGACACCGGCGACCGCCAGCGCCACCGCCACTACGAGCGCTGTGATGCATCCGCACGTCCGGAACCTCGACATAAGACCGACCCGCCCCCAGGAAACGCCATTTGAGGGCAAGTATCACCAGGCGTTCTACCGTTTTCCTACCAGGGACGCACCGCACCCCGAACTGCCGGGGAGACCGGCAGCCCGGTCACTGAGCAGGGGCGATCTTGTCACGTCTTGGGCACTTTTTGCGCTGAAGTATGGATCATCGCCGGGCGGCGCAGCAGTCTAGAACCAGATCTGACGGAGTGCGACTTTAAATTGAGGCTGATGTCTCCGGCGAGGAGTACCGAGGATGCGTAAGACTGGCAGGCCAGCCGTTGTGATGGCAGCGGCACTCGTGGCCCTGGCAACCCTGGTAGCGGCGTGCGCGAGCACCCCTACCAAGGTCGGCACGGGAAACGGGAAGGTCACGGGGAAGCCGCTCAAGGGCGGGACGGTGACCATCGCCGAGGTTGGCGCGTCACCCAACTTCATCTTCCCTTACCCGCCGTCCACGAACAGCGACGGCTATAACGTGAACCTGACCGAGGGCCTGTGGCCGTACCTGGTCTACGCGGGCGACGGCGCCAAGGCGGTCGTTAACCCGAACGAGAGCCTGTTCAGCTCGCTGACGTACAGCAAGAACAACTCGGTGGTCACGATCGTGCTCAAGCCGTGGAAGTGGTCCGACGGCGCGCCGATCACCAGCCGCGACTTCACGTTCGTCTACAACCTGCTCAAGGTGAACTACCTGAACTGGCTCGGCTACATTCAGGGCCTGTTCCCCGTCGACGTGACGAAGGTGCTCACCCCGGACGCGCACACGGTCGTTCTCGACCTCAACAAGTCCTACAACCCCACCTTCTTCACCGATAACGTGCTGTCCGAGATCGCGCTGATCCCGCAGCACGCGTGGGACAAGACCTCGGTCGACGGCAAGGTCGGCAACTTCGACGTGACCAAGGCCGGCTCCAAGGCCGTGTACAAGTTCCTGCAGAAGCAGGGCACCCAGATGACCACGTTCGACAGCAACCCGCTGTGGAAAGTCGTCGACGGGCCATGGACCCTGCAGACCTTCAACAGCAACGGCTTTTACGCCTGGGTGCCCAACAAGCACTACTCGGGCCCGGCCAAGCCGAAGCTCGACAAGGTGGTCTGGACGCCGTTCACCACCGACACCGCCGAGATGAACACGCTCCGTTCCGGCACCACCCTCGATCTCGGCACCCTGCCGCTCAATGACGTCGGCCAGATCGGCGCGCTCGAGGCCGAGGGCTACACGATCGACTCCCTGCCCACGGCCGGCGTCGCGGAGATCGTGCCGAACCTGTACAACCCGACCAACGGCCCATTGCTGCGGCAGCTCTATGTCCGGCAGGTACTCGAGTACCTGTTCGACCGGCCGCAGATCGTGAAAAAGGTCTACAACGGTTATGCCGACCCGGGCAACGGGCCGATCCCGCTGCTCTTCGGCAAGGAATTTGTCTCGCCGCTCGAGCGAGCCGGCGGTCCTTACCCGTACACGCCGTCGAAGGCCATCGCGCTGCTCAAGGCGCACGGCTGGAAAGTCGTGCCGAATGGCGTCTCGACCTGCCAGCACCCGGGAACCGCGGCGAACGAGTGCGGCGCCGGGGTCACGGCGGGCGAGGCGATGCAGTTCCAGCTGATGTACTCGTCGGGCAGCACGTCGTTCGACCAGCAGAACGCCTCCATCCAGTCCACCGAGGCCGCGGCCGGCGTCAAGATCGTCCTTGACCCGGTGCCGTTCAACACGATCGTCTCGACGACCGGCTACTGCAACGCCAAGTCGCACCCCAAGTCGACCTGCTCGTGGCAGCTGCAGGACTACGGCTACAACCCGTACACGCTCGACCCGGCCGGCGCGGGCCAGTTCAACACCGACGGCTACGGCAACTACGGCGGCTACTCGAGCGCCCAGGAAAACAAGCTGATCAACGCGACCGTCCTCGGGTCGCAGTCCTCGGCGTTCTACGCCTACGAGGACTTCACCGCCCGGCAGCTGCCTTACCTGTGGCTGCCGAACGAGTCCGGCCTGTTCGTCTACAAGAAGAACCTGGCCGGCATCACGCCGTGGAACCCCTTCTCCGGCACCCTTAATCCCGAGCTCTGGTACTACACAAAGCCCAGTTCATGACCTGGTACCTCGTACGCCGCGTTGGCCAGGCCATCGCGGTGGTGATAGGCGTCATGATCTTGACGTTTATCTTGCTGCACATGGAACCTGGCAGCGCGGCCCGGGCCGTGCTCGGCCTCAAGGCCACGCCTGCCAGGGTCGCCATCTTCGACCACCTCTACGGCCTGAACAAGCCCCTGTACACGCAGTTCTTCATCTACATGAAGCAGTTGTTCAGCGGTAACTTCGGGATCTCGTACCAGCTGCAGCAGCCCGTGTCGACGCTGATCGCGCAGCGGCTTCCGCGCGACGCCATCCTCGTGGGCCTGTCCACCCTGGTCGCGCTCATCGTCGGCGTGCCGACCGGGATCTACCAGGCACTGCACCACAACGAGCTCTCCGATGACCTCACGGCAGGTACCTGGTTCACGCTGTACTCAGCCCCTGACTTCCTCGAGGCCTTCCTGCTGATCGCGCTGCTGTGCGTGCAGTTCCACATCTTCCAGCCGACCTTCCCTGGCGGCATCGCCTCGGTGTGGGGCGTACTGACAGACTGGCGGGCGCTCGTGCTGCCAGTCTTTGTGCTGTCGATCAACAGCGTCGCTAATTTCAGCCAATACTCAAGATCTCAGGCCATTCAGGTGCTCGCTTCTGACTACATCAGGGCGGCCAGGGCCAAAGGATTGCCCAGGCGGCTCGTGCTCTCCAGGCACGTGCTGCGCAATTCGCTGCTCCCGGTCGTCACCATTCTCGGCCTGTCGCTGCCAGACATCGTCGCGGGCGCCCTGATCGCGGAGTCCATCTTCAATTTCCCCGGCATGGGACTGCTGTTCTGGCAGTCGGCGCTGGCACATGACTATCCCGTGCTGCTCGGCGCCACCCTCATCGTCGGGATCGCCACGGTCACCGGAAACCTGCTGGCGGACGTCGCCTACGGCGTGCTCGACCCAAGGATTCGCTATGTCAGCTCCTGACACGACCGCTCCCGCCGTACTCGCGCCCGGCGGCAGCGTGGCCGAAGGCGGCGAGATACAGACGTCGTCCGGCGGCAGGCTCAGCCTCGACGCGTTCCTGCACAACCGGCGGACGATGAGCGGCGTCGGGATCGTGGTGCTGCTCGGGCTGTTCTGCTTCGTCGGGCCGTTGCTCTACCACACCAACCAGGTCATCGTGAACCTGAACATCATCAACGATCCGCCCGGCCCTGGCCACCCGCTCGGCACCGACCAGTACGGCATCGACATCCTCGGCCGGCTGATGGTGGGCGGCCAGTCCTCCCTCGAGCTCGGCTTCGCGGTCGGCATCGCCGGCACCGTGCTCGGCTGCCTCTACGGCGCGATCTCCGGCGTGGTGGGCGGCATAGGCGATGGAATCTTGATGCGGATCATCGACACGCTGCTCGCCGTGCCGACCTTCATCTTGCTGATCATCGTGGCCAGCATGTTCCGGCTCAGCCTCGCCGTCATCATCGTGATCTTGTCGGTGCTGTCCTGGCCTGGCGTGGCGAGGCTGGTGCGCGGCCAGGTGCTGGCGCTGCGGGAAAGGGAGTTCTCGCAGGCGGCGACCGGCATGGGCGCGACGAGGACGTGGATACTGTTCAGGCACATGGTGCCGAACACGCTCGGCATCTGCATCGTCACCGCGACCTTCGGCGTGGCCGACGCCATTTACGCGCTGTCAGCGCTGAGCTTCCTTGGCATCGGCCCGCCGCCGCCATTCACCGACTGGGGCACGATGCTCACCAACGGCGTCAACAACCTGTTCAACGGTTACTGGTGGCAGGTCTACCCGCCTATGGTCACGCTGATCCTCGTCGTCCTGGCCTTCCGCCAGATCGGCGACGCGCTGAACGACATCGTGAGCGGCGGCCAGACCGGTGCGGTGTTCAAGCGCAAGCGCCGCCGGTTCAGGTTCGTCCCGTCGTTCACGAGCTACGAGTAAGTCAGCGGCTACGGCAGCGCGTGATCTTTGTTTCTGGGCGAACGTGTGCTGTGCTCCGGACCGGTGCCGCCGGGGGGGAGCGTGAGCATCGTGGCCCTCCCTGTTGCTGTCAGCGGTCCGTCCTGACAGCCAGCCCCAGCCCCAGCCCCAGCCCCAGCCCCAGCCAGAATACGGTTGCGGAATCTAGGTTCCGCTTTGATATGCTGGGCGCCGGGTTACCGGAATGACGATTCCGGTTCGAGGGAGGGCTCGATGGCCGCTAGTGGCCTGCGCGCTAAACCTGCGGTGACGTTCGGCGTACTGGCGCTAGGCGTGGGCGCGTTCGCGTTGCTGCAGTCGCTGGTGATCCCGGTGCTCACGACCGTGCAGCATCAGCTGCATACCTCGCAGAGCACGGTGACGTGGGTGCTCACCGCTTACCTGCTGTCGGCTTCGATCATGACCCCGATCCTCGGGCGGGTCGGGGACATGACGGGCAAGAAGCGGGTGTTCGTGGCGACGCTGATCGCGCTCGCGGTCGGATCCCTGCTGGCGGCGGTGGCCTCGTCGATTGCCATCATGATCGTCGCGCGGGTGATCCAGGGTTTCGCGGGCGGCATGCTGCCGGTCGCGTTCGGGATCATCCGCGATGAATTCCCCGCCGAGCGGGTGCCCGGCGCCGTCGGCACCATCGCGTCGCTGACAGCGGTAGGGGCCGGGCTTGGAATCGTGCTCGCCGGACCCATCGTGGACCTGCTTGACTACCACTGGCTGTTCTGGCTGCCGCTGATCCTCACGGTGATCGCCGCGATCTCGGCAGTGATTTTCGTACCTGAATCCCCGCTGCGCAACCCAGGCCGCATCAGCTGGCTGCCGGCCCTGCTGCTGTCGAGCTGGCTGGTCGCGCTGCTGGTCGCGCTGAGCGAGGCACCCAGCTGGGGCTGGCAGTCGCCCAGGGTGCTGGGATTGCTGGCGGCCGCGGTCGTTCTCGCCGCGATCTGGCTGCTCGCCGAATTGCGCGCAGCCACTCCCCTGATCGACATGAGGATGATGCGGCTGAAGGGGGTCTGGACGAACAACCTCGTGGCGCTGCTGATAGGCGTCGGCATGTACGCGACGTTCGCCTTCCTGCCCGAGTTCGTGCAAACGCCAGTGGTCGCCGGCTATGGCTTCGGCGCCAGCATCACCAAATCCGGGCTCATGCTGCTGCCATCGGCCGTCACGATGATGATCGTCGGCATATTCACCGGACGGCTCACCCACCGTCTCGGCGGCAAGGTCCTGGTGATCGCGGGCTGCGTGATCGGCTGCGCGGCCATGCTGATTCTCGCGTTCGCCCACAGCAGCCAGTGGGAGATCTACGTGTCGAACGCGCTGATGGGAGTCGGCTTCGGGCTCGCGTTCGCGGCGATGTCCGCGCTGATCGTCGCCGCCGTCCCGCCATCGCAGACCGGCGTCGCCAGCGGCATGAACGCCAACATCCGCACGATCGGCGGCAGCATCGGCTCTGCGGTCATGGCCAGCATCGTCACGTCCCAGCCGCAGCCGACTGGCCTGCCCAGGGAGTCCGGCTACACGACCGGATTCGCCGTCATGGCGGGCGGTCTCGTGCTCGCGGCCCTCGCCGGGCTGCTCATCCCCGCGGCACGGCGAGGGCAGCGAGCCGACAGCGAGCCCGAGCACGCCGAGCTGGCGCTGGTAGCAGGCGGCACCATCGTCGGCGAGGAGATCGACTAACACGACTAGCCAAGCAGGAGGTCGGCCCACGCGACACCACGCACCCGACCACCAGACCAGCCACCCGCCCGACCACCCCGCACGATCACTGCGGCGCGACGCGGTCCGCAACCACGAGCGGATTCTCGATGCCGCCAGGGATGTGTTCGGAGAATCGGGCGCCGACGCGTGCATCGAGGAAATCGCGGCCCGGGCCGGAGTTGGCGTGGGCACCGTCTACCGACGGTTCGCCAGCAAGGACGCGCTCATCGACGAACTGCTCCGCCTCGTCATGGCCGAGCTGATCGCGGCCGCCGAGCACGCACTTGAGCGCACCGACGGCCACGGGCTCGAGGAACTGCTCCGCGCCTTCGGCCAGTCCTTCGCCGACCACGCCAAGTACGCTGACCTGCTACTGGACCGCCAGCCCGACCCGGCCGGCACCCGCCTGATCCGGGCCGCGACCACAGAGCTCACCGAACGCGCCGTGGCCGCCGGCACCGTCAGCCCGAGCGTCACCGCGGACGACGTCATCGCGCTCATCTCCGCGATGCGCGGACTCATCCAGCTACCAGGAGACGTCACGCCGCAAGCCTGGCAGCGATTCCTCGACCTGCACCTCGCAGGCATGCGAGCGCATGGCCGCGCCTGAAGGCGCCGGGAATTAACCGTTCCGCCCCGCTGTTCGAGATAGATGCAAACGCATATATCTGGTCGCCAACCGCCAGCGCAGGAGGCAACAGCATGCAGTTCGGGATCTTCTCGGTCAGCGACATCACCAGGGACCCGGTGAGCGGCGAAACCCCGACCGAGGCTGAGCGGATCAAGGCGGTCGCGCAGATCGCCGAGAAGACCGAAGAGGTCGGGCTCGACGTCTTCGCGATCGGCGAGCACCACAACCCGCCGTTCTTCTCGTCCGCGCCCACCACGCTGCTCGCCTTCATCGCGGCGCGCACAAGCCGCCTGGTGCTGAGCACGGCGACCACGCTGATCACGACCAACGACCCGGTCCGCATCGCCGAGGAATACGCGATGCTCCAGCACCTGTCCGACGGCCGCGTGGACCTGATGATGGGGCGCGGCAACACCGCCCCGGTCTACCCGTGGTTCGGCCAGGACATCAGGCAGGGCCTGCCGCTGGCCCTGGAGAACTACAACCTGCTGCACCGGCTCTGGCGCGAGGACGTCGTGGACGCCGATGGCAAGTACCGCACGCCCCTGCAGGGCTTCACCTCGATCCCGCGCCCGCTGGACGACGTGCCGCCGTTCGTCTGGCACGGCTCGATCCGCACCCCCGAGATCGCCGAGCAGGCCGCGTACTACGGCGATGGCTTTTTCGCCAACAACATCTTCTGGCCGAAGGAACACTACATGCGCCTGATCCGGTTCTACCGCCAGCGCTATGCCCACTACGGCCACGGCACCGAGAGCCAGGCGATCGTCGGCCTCGGCGGGCAGGCCTACATCGCCAGGAACTCCCAGGACGCCAAGCGGGAATTCCGCCCCTACTTCAACGAGGCCCCCGTCTACGGGCACGGGCCGTCGATGGAGGAGTTCAGCAAGCTCACGCCGTTGTCGGTGGGCAGCCCGCAGGAGGTCATCGACAAGACGCTGACCTTCCGCGAGCACTTCGGCGACTACCAGCGGCAGCTGTTCCTGATGGATCACGCCGGGCTGCCGGCCAAGACCGTCCTGAACCAGCTCGACCTGCTCGGCGAGGAAGTCGTCCCCGTGCTGCGCAAGGAGATCGCCGCCCGCCAGGACCCGCAGACGCCCCAGGCTCCGACTCACGCCAGCCTGGTCAGGGCCAAGTACGGCGACGCGGCCCCGCGCCAGCCGCGCCCGAACGCGAACCGGGGCGACAACGTCACCGGCGCGTCGCCCTACCAGGACACGGCGCCCGAGCTCCAGGCGACCTACCCGAGCATCTGATGCGCGGTCACCACCCCGCCAACGACGCCTGGGAGGCACTCCTCACCGCTCACGCCATTGTGATGAAAAAATTCGCCGCCGAAGACTCGTGGGCAGACATCTCAATGCGGGAGTACGACGTGCTTTACACGCTGGCCAAGCGTCCTGAGCCCCTCAGGTTCGGCGAACTCAACCGGCGCGTCCTGCTCAGCCAGCCGGCCCTGTCCCGCCTGGTGGACCGGCTGGCCGAGCGCGGCCTGATCAAGCGCGAGGCCGATCCTGCCGACGGGCGCGGCGTCCGGCTGTCGCTGACCGACGCGGGCCGGTCGGCACAGCGCCAGATCGGCCGCCGGCACGCCCGCAGCGTGGCCAGCGAAATGACCGCAAGGCTGACCTCCGCGGAGCTGCGGCAGCTTGAGGCGATCTGCCTCAAGCTGGCCAGCCAGCCGGTCACCGACCTCACCCCGAGCAGGAAGACCGAGGAACTCGCCCCATGACGCACACCTCAGCCGAACCCAGGCCCTTCAGCCTCGTCGTCGTCAGCGCCGGC
This sequence comes from uncultured Actinomycetota bacterium, assembly GCA_963720575.1. GTDB lineage: Bacteria > Actinomycetota > Actinomycetes > Streptosporangiales > Streptosporangiaceae > Chersky-822. The sequence goes on along the minus strand of CAVRGA010000001.1, from coordinate 3,868,812 downwards.
ACCAGCGACCCGTCCTCCACCCGGCTGCTGGCCGATCGCACCGCCCAGCGGGTCGCCGCGGTCGCCGCGCGGCGCGGCGGCTCGGTCACCAGCCACGCGATCGACTTGCGGGAGATCTCGACCGACATCTCGACCGCGCTGACCACGCAGCTGATCACCCCGAAGCTGCAGGCCGCGATCACCGTGCTCGGCCAGGCTGACGGCATCATCGCCGCTGCTCCCGTATACAAGGCAGGCCCGAGCGGACTGTTCACGTCGTTCTTCCACGTCCTCGACAACGACCTGCTCATCGCCAAGCCCGTCATACTCGCCGCGACGGCCGGAACGGCCAGGCACGCCCTCGTCGCCGATGACCAGATGCGCCCCATGTTCGCTTACCTGCGCACGATGACGGCGCCGACCTCGCTCTTCGCCGCCCCGGAGGACTGGAGCGACCCGGCCATGAACCAGCGCATCGACCGGGCCGCACTTGAACTTGTGCTGCTGATGGAAAGCGATTTCGCCGGCAAGATCAAGGCCGAGACCTGGCAGAGCTATCAGCACGAGTACGGCAGCGCCGGAGGCACCGAATTGGAGATCGATCTCACGACCGACCTCATGCGCCTGGCGGCCGGCGGCGGCTAGCTGAGCGGCTCGTACCGCTCCACCGTCACCGACGACCTGTCCACCAGGTCCATGAACTCCCGCGTCACCAGATCCTGCTCCCACAGCGCGTCACACGCGTCGGCATCGGCGGCCGACCGCCACAGGTCGATTACTGCCCAGGTGCCACCCTGACCGCGGGCTGTCGTCCTGCGCTGCAGGCCCGGCTGGCTGTAAGCGAAGTCCTCCTGAACCCGGCGATCGGCGGCAAGGAACGCCGTCTCCGGTGTCTCCGGCCGCAGCCTGAACCGCATGATCTCGATCACCACAGCCGCCAGCGTAGACGACCGCCGGCCTCACTGCTGGACCAGGACCAGCGCATTGCCTTCCGGGTCGGTAATAGTGGCCAGGGTCGGCCCATCGGGCACGCCGAACGGCTCGGACGTGACCGCCCCGCCGAGCCCCCTCGCCCGGTCGAGCGCTGCGCGAAGGTCGCGGACCTGCACGTACAGCACGACGGCCGGCTCTTTACCTGAGCGGATGTGCCCAGCCGGCCCCGGCTCAGGCCCGCCGAGCCCGGGAGGTATGCCCATGATCGGGCCAGTTCCTATCTCCCAGTTGAAAAGCTCGCGGTAGAACTCGGCCTGCCTGGCCGGATCGCGCGCCACGATCTCCCAGTGCACGACAGGCCTGGCCCAGTCAGCGTTCACGATTACCGCCAGTCCCAGTCCGTCTGCGACATCCCCATCAGAAGTCATTGTCGCAGGGCCAGGTAAGTAAGGTGCGGGCGCCGCCACTCAGGCAGATGCCGAACGGCGGAGCCCGCGACCCGAGCCGCGGACTCCGCCGTTGAGGCTGCTAGCTGCTAGGTACGAGCTGGAGCGGCGCGGGAAGCAGCTCCTGGTTCTCGGCCTGACCGCCGATCGATGCGCTGATGGCGGTCCAGGCCGCCGTAAAGGCCTCAACATCGGCGGCACTGCCACCGCATCCGATGACGACAGCCTGGACAACCTCGAGCTTCGGCAGGACGTCACCGTGCATCGCGTTGTACATGGTCGAATGGACGACCAGTTGCCCTGAGCGCGCAGCCATCTTGCGCCATGACGTTTTCGGCGACCAGTTCTTGAAATCCCACAATGCGCTGAGGAACTCACCGGGCGTGCTCGCCGAGGCCGGGTCCGGCTTCGCCGCTGGCGTCAGCCGGCTGTCGGACCGCGCGGCTTCGTTGCGGGCCGGCGCGCGGCCCGCCGGTGACCGATGCCTGCCGGGCTTGTGTCCCGGTTCCTCGAGCAGATCCGCCATCTCCTCCTCCAGCTTGAGCAACTCGCCCCGGACATCGGGGTGCACCGTAGCGCCCGGGCGCCGCAGTATCTTGCGGAGCCCGGCGATGGCGTTCGTGGTGGCCGCCGCCTCGGCTTCCTGGTCGCGCGTCAGGTCACCGTTGTCATTCTGAGTGCCGCGCCCCGGCCGGCGGCTCATCGGGCCAACTCCGGCGTGAACCACGGCTGGTTAATGCAGCGCAAGGACATCCTTGCCTCCGTTTTTGCTCCTAAAAACTCCTGTTTGCCGCTCCAACCACGCGTCCGGAAGCGTCGTCAGGACGGAATCCGACAGACCCTGGTTGCCAGGGAACTGCGGTTCATGGATCGGGAAGGTACTCCGGTGACAAGCGCATTGCATGTTTCTATCTGTATTCGGGATCGATTAGTACATCGCACGTTCCGTTCAGTAGCAATATAGACATGACGCAACATGAACAGCCGGTTTAGGTGCAACCGCATTGCCTGGCTGTTCTGTACCTATTCGCATGATTTGCCGCAGGTCAGGGGCTGGTGGCCCTGCTACACCGGAGCATGACCGGGGCTTATGTGAATCATAGAGGCTCAGACTATTGCGCACACCGCAAACGCACACGCAAATACACGCAACGTCACCGGCCGGCTTATATCAGGACGAGAGACTGGCCCGAAACAGGACGTTGCCAGATGTTACCGAACAGTACAAGCGCCCTCGGCATCTTGCGACGTGACTCTTAGTGCGGGACCGGGACCGAAGGCATTCCCGCCCAGCTTGGCAATACCGGCAATACCGGCAATAGGGGCCTGGCGCGCCGACGCGACCAGCCCGCGCAGGACCGGCCCGGGCTGACCCGGGCCGCAACAGCAACAGGGAGGCCACGTTGCTGCTGCGGGCCTCCGGCAACAGCAACGCGGCCCTCCCTAATGCTGTCGGGACGACAACAGGGAGGGCCACGTTGCTCACCCCAGACCGCCTCAACAGCAACGGGGAGTGCCACGATGCTCACGCCGCCCCGGCTCGCCAGGCCCGGGAAACGCAATCCGCTAGACGGAATCAAGGGAGACGCCCCGGCACCTCTCCGACCTGCGCGATCTTCCCTGACCACGCCTGCATCCATGATCCAATGCCACCGAGCCCGAGTTGATCTTGGAGCTGATGTACGGCGTCGGTCGCGGGCTGGAGTGCGGCCCGGGCGAATCGCCCGCGCTGATGCTCATGTTGCGGACGCGGTAGAAGTGCATGGCGTGACGATTGGTGCCAGGCGTGGCCGCATGAATGATCCTGTTGGCTTATGTTTGCCCGGCTGGGTTGCGGTGGGAGAGGTTCGCGGCGGCGGCGGTGCGCGTGGCACGGCAACGATCTTTCGTGATCATGGCCGCGAGCATGATCACGGAAGTTCGCCCAGGTCATAGAGGCTGTCTGGTGACTCGTGAACTACCCGTGCTCCCTCCGCGAGAGCCGCGCTCAGATGCCGGCGCGCCGGCGCGCCGGGACCGAGATCGCTTTGTGTATCGCCTGCCGATAGACCCGTCTTTGCGACATCCATGGCGCTAGAGCGCCGTCTTTGTGACATTGACGGGCCAGCGGCAGCCTGCTCCGGGAGTTGTCAGCCCCGGGATTGTCAGCCCCGGGAGCGGCAGGTGCGATGTTCCGTGATCAAGGTCCCGGGCATGATCACGGAATATTGCTATTGTCCTGACCTGGGCGATCTTCCGTGATCACGGTCTCGAACATGATCACGGAAACCAGCACGGGTCCCGGCGGCTGCCGCGCGGCTCGTGATAAGGATCGGGGAGCCTTTCCGGCATCGCGGGGGGAGAGTTCTCGCTCCGGGGAGTTTTTTCAGTCAATAGAACTTACAAGACTTCCCTGAAGCGGTAAGTCTCCCCGGTAACTCGGGAAAGTCTCCCCGCTGACCCGCCGGAGCTTGACTTTCCAACATCCCGAGTCACCCGGCAGCCTCCATAGCGCATATACCTTTCCGTGATCATGCCCTGGATCATGATCACGGAACATTGCCGCTGCCCTGGAGGCTGCCGGGTGACCCGGGATCGTGGCGAGTCAGGCGCCGTGCCCCGGGCACGGCGCCGCCGGCGGGCAGCGTGAGCATCGTGGCACTCCCTCCCGATGTCTGGTGCGGGCCGGGAGTGCCGCGTTGCTGTTAAAACCAGTGGCTGACAGCAACAGGGAGGGCCGCGATGCTGTCACAGGCGGGCCTGACCAGCAAGCCGGCCCGCCCCGATGCTGTCCCGGGCCGGCACCGGCCACCCCGGCGCCGCTGACCCCGCCGCGCTGAACCCAGGCCGCCTCAGCCACCAACAAGCCAACAAGGTCATGAATGCGGGCTGATGGCCCAGAGTAATTGTCCCGAATTAAGGCTAGCTTTGGGTGTGTCGCGCGGCAGGTTTGCGGTACCGGCGTGAACCGGCAGGCTCTGAACCTGACGGGACCGCTGCTGGACCTGTTCCCGGGGGTCGGCCGCGCGCTGGCTGACGGCGGTCTTCCGTGATCACCGCTGCCCGTGACCTTTTTCCCTGCCGCGTGACCACCGAAGGCCGCCGGCACCACGAGCTCCCCGGCCCGGCGCGACCCAGCATCCCCGCAGCACCGGCCATCCCGGCGCGACCCGGCACCACCAGAAAGCGTCGGTCCATTCCAGGCGCGCCGGGTGGCTGAACTCCCAACGAACTATGGTGAAATCAATACTGAATGACCGGGCCGCTGCAAAGGCTGGCACACGGTAGCGGCTGGGACAAGGTAGCGGCTGGGACGCTGCACGCGGCTGGCACACGGTAGCGGCTGGACACGGTAGCGGCTGGAACGGAGTGGTGCATGATGAACCGGTTCCGCGCGGCAGCGCGGGGGTACTGCCAACGATGACCGCTGTCAGCAACCCGCCGAAGCCGCCTGCTCCGCCGCCGCCGCCCGCGCCGCGAACGCCTCCCGCGCCGTCCGCGCCGTTCTCGCCGTCCCCGTCCGCTGTGCTCCGGCTTGGCCGGGCACGGCAGTTGCTTGACACCACGACCTCGCCTGGGAAGCTCAGGCTGCTGATGGTCGGCCTGATCGCGCTCGCCCTGGTCTGGGGAGCGGTGTCGGCCTTGGTCGTGGCGCAGCGCGCATCCGGTGCCAGCGACGTCGTCAGCATCAGCGAACCGCTGAGCCTGGATGGCGAGCAGATCTACCGGGCGCTGTCGGATGCGGACGCCACTGCCGCCAGCTCCTTCCTGTCGGGCGGGCTCGAGCCGCTCGCGGCCCGGCACCGGTATGAGGCCGATCTGGCGGCGGCGGCCAGTCGGCTCGAGGACGCCACGGCGACAGCGGGCCGTTCGCCCGCGTCCAGGGACCTGGCCAGGCTGTCGCGTGAACTCCCCGTCTACGCGGGTGAAGTCGAGACCGCGCGCGCGGACAACCGGCTTGGCCTGCCGCTAGGGGCGGCCTACCTGCGCGAGGCGTCGAGCCTGATGCGCGGGACGCTGCTGCCTGCCGCCCGCAACATTTCCGCCGAGGCGGACAGGCAGCTGTCGGCGTCGAGCGGGCGGGCAACCGGGCTGCCTACGATTGCGGTGCTGCTCGTCGTCGCCCTCATCGTCGGCTTCGCCCTTGTCCGGGCGCAACGCTGGCTGTTCCGGCGCACCCACCGCCGGCTCAACCCCGGCCTCATGCTGGCCTCGGCAGCCCTCGTGGTCTCGCTGCTATGGCTGGTTGTCGCGCTTGGAGTTGGCCGCTCGGACCTGATGCGGGCCCACGCCCAGGGGTCGGCCCGGTGTCAGCACTCGGCCAGGCGGACATCGCCGCGCTCCGGGCACGCGCCGATGAGAGCCTGACGCTCATCGACGCCGGCGGAGACGACACCTTCCAGGCGGACTTCCTGATGGTGCAGCATCAGCTCGGCCCCGGACCGGGCACGCTGCTCACCAGCGCGGTCGGCGCATCGAGCGGCACCTCCGCCGCCAGTGCCGCGGCGACCGCGGCGGCTACCGCGACCGCGTGGTACAAGGCGCACCGCACGGTGCGCTCCCTTGACGACAACGGGCAGCACACGCGGGCGGTCCTGCTGGTGACAACGCCCGGCCCGGGCCATTCCAGCACGCTGTTCGAACGCCTCGACTCCTCGCTCACTCGCGCGATCGCCGCCGATCAGGCCGTCTTCCGGTCGGACGCGGCGGCGGGCAGGGGCGCGTTCACCGGTTTGGAGGCAGGAATGATCGTGCTGGCGCTGATCATGGCCGCCGGCGTGGCCCGGGGCTTCAGCAAGCGACTGGCGGAGTACCGGTGAGGCCCGGAGCCTGCGGGCGCGCCTGGCAGCGGCCCGTCCTGCCACTCACCGCCGCCGTAGTCACCGCGGCCGCACTGGCCGCCTGCGCCGCGCCCGGCCCGGGAGCTATCACCGCGCACCGCACGCATTACGCGCACCGCCCGCACCGCGCACCGGCCACCGCGACCTCGCAGGTCAGGCGCGCCGCTCCGGCCGATACCTGCGATCCGACGGCGAGCCTGCGCCCGACCGGGCCGCCGGCCGTGACCCCCGGTTCCTACATGGCCAAGATCCGGGCGCGCGGCTTCCTGATCGCCGGCGTGGACCAGAGCACCTTCCACTTCGGCTATCTCAATCCCCTCGACGGGAAAATCGAGGGCTTCGACATCGACATGATCCACGACATCGCCGCGGCGATCTTCGGCAACCCGGACAAGGTCGAGTTCAAGGCGATCTCTGACGCGCAGCGCATCCCCGAGGTCCAGTCGGGCGCGGTCGACATCGTCGCTCACACGATGACGATCACGTGCGCCCGGCTCAAGCAGGTCGACTTCTCGACCGTCTATTTCGAGGCTGGCCAGCGCGTGCTCGTGCCGTCCAATTCTTCGGCCAAGAGCATCGACGACCTGGGCGGCAAGAAGGTGTGCGCGACCACCGGCTCTACCTCGGTCGACAACATCAAGGCCGCGCCATCGCACCCGACTCCGGTCACGGTGCCGTACTGGACCGACTGCCTGGTCCTGCTCCAGCAAGGCGACGTCGCGGCGATCTCGACGGACGACTCGATCCTGGCCGGGCTGGCGGCGCAGGACCCGTTCACCAAGATCGTCGGACCGCGTTTCAGCAAAGAGCCGTACGGGCTGGCTATTTCAAGGGAAAATCCCGATTTGGTCAGGTTCGTGAACGCCGTGCTCCAGCGCGTCCGCACGGACGGCCAGTGGCGGGCCAGCTACGAACGCTGGGTTGGCACGACTGGCGTTCCGGCGCCGCCAGCCGCCCGCTACCTGGGCTAACCGAAGCCCGGCCTGGTCAGGCCGGCCGGGGCCACCACTTCGATAAGGGATGCTGCGACCCTGTTACTGCCTGGTCGTCCTTGTAGTGTCAAGGTGTCGGCCTGGTCGGTCTAGGAGGCGCGGATGGGGTCTATCGACGAGCTAGCTCGCGAGCTTCCTGGCGGGGTGCTCGTGACCGATGCCGACGTGATGGAGAGCTATCGCCGGGATCGCGCTGACCTGGTCACCGCCGGCTCGCCGGCCGCCGTGGCCCGCCCGGTCAGCACGGCGCAGGTCAGCGTGATCATGCGGTGGGCGTCCAGGCACGGCGTGACGGTCGTGCCCAGGGGCGCGGGCACCGGGCTGTCGGGCGGCGCCAACGCCATCGACGGGTGCGTCGTTGTCTGCCTCGAAGCCATGACCGCGATCCGCGAGCTCAGCCAGGCCGATCAGGTGGCCGTCGCCGAGGCCGGCGTCATCAACGCCGACCTGGAGCGGGCCGCGCGGCGCGAGGGCATGTTCTACCCGCCTGATCCAGGCAGCTTCGAGATCTCGACCATCGGCGGCAACGTCGCCACGAACGCGGGCGGCATGCGCTGCGTCAAGTACGGCGTCACGCGCGACTCGGTGCTGGGGCTCGAAGTAGTGCTGGCCGACGGCAGGGTCATGCGCACAGGCGCCCGTTCCATCAAGAACGTCGCCGGCCTGGACCTGACGAGCCTGTTCATCGGCTCCGAGGGCACGCTCGGCATCATCACCGCGGCGACCGTGCGGCTGCGGCCGCGCCCGGCGACCCCGCCGGCGGTGTTCGTCGCGAGCTTCCCGACGCTGCCCGCGGCCGGAGAGGCCGTCGCGGCGATCGGCGCGGCGGGAGTGACACCCAGCATGCTCGAGCTGATCGACAACGAGACCATCAACGCGATCGAGGACTACCGGCGGATGGACCTGGACCGCGCCGCCGCCGCGCTGCTCGTCGGCCAGGCCGACGGGCCTGACGGGCTAGCCGAAGCCGAGCGGATGACCAGCCTGTGCGAGAAGGCCGGGGCCGACTACGTGGCGTGCACGCAGGACCCCGACGAGGCCGACGGGCTGATCGCGGCGCGGCGGCTGTCCGGGCTGGCGCTGCTCGAAAGCGGGCCGACCGTCATCGAGGACGTGGGCGTGCCCCGGTCGAGGCTGCCCGAAATGCTGCGGGAAATCGAGCGGATCGGCCGCGAGGCGAAGATCCGGATCGCGACCGTCGGCCATGCCGGCGATGGCAACCTGCACCCCTGCCTCATGCTGACCGGCACTGACCAGGCTGCCCGCGATCACGCGCTCGCGACGGCCGAGGCAATCTGCCGCGCCGCACTCGATCGCGGCGGCACGGTCACCGGCGAGCACGGCGTGGGAATGCTCAAGCGGGCCTGGCTCGCCGCCCAGCTCGACGACACTGTGATGGACGTGCACAACCGGATCAAGGACGCGCTTGACCCCCGCGGCCTGCTCAATCCAGGCCGCGCGTGGTAAGCCGGGGGCGGCTCAGGTGACCGCGCTGCCCGATGCGTCCGCCTGGGCGCTTGACCCCGACATCGCGCACCTGAATCACGGCGGCTTCGGCGCCGCGCCGTCCGCGGTGCTGGCCAGGCAGCAAGCCTGGCGCGATGCGATGGAGCGCAATCCGACCCGGTTCCTGGTCCGCGAGCTTCCGGCGCTGCTCGACGCGGTGCGAGCGGAGGTCGCGACCTTCCTGGGGGCCGACGCGGAGGGCCTGGTCTTCACCGAGAACGCGACCGCGGGGACGCAGACGGTCATAGCCCAGGTACGGCTCGCCGCAGGCGATGAGGTGCTGGTCACCGACCATTGCTATCCGGCGGTGCTGGCGCAGTTGCGCCGGGCGACGCAGGCGTCAGGTGCGGTGATCCGCGTCGCACCGGTGCCGATCCCGCCCGGTGACGCCGCCGCGGTAACCGAGGCGGTCGTCTCCGGTTTGTCCGATCGCACCAGGCTCGTCGCTCTCGATCAGGTCGCATCGTGCAGCGGGCTGGTGTTCCCCGTGGCTCAGATCGCGGCCCGGTGCCGGGCCCGTTCGGTCCCCGTCCTTGTCGACGGCGCGCACGCGGCCGGCATGCTGCCAGTGGACCTCGGCGCGCTCGGCGCCGATTTCTGGGTGGGCAACCTGCATAAATGGGTCAGCGCGCCGAAGGCATCGGCAGTGCTCTACGCGGCGCCGGCCTGGCGGGACACACTGCGGCCGCTGGTTGCCTCCTACGGGATCGCGGGCGGCTACCAGGCCGCGTTTGACTGGACCGGAACCCGTGACCCCTCGGCGATACTCGCCATCCCGGCCGCGCTCGGCTTCTTCGGCGCGGCGGGCTGGCAGGCGACCAGGCAGCATAACTACGATTTGGCTCGTGAGGGCGCCGAACTGGTCGCCGCGCGGATCGGCACCAGCTCCCCCGGCGGCGACGGGCTCGGCGGCTCCATGCGGCTCATCCGGCTGCCTGAGCCGCTCGCCGAAGCCGACGCCAAGGCGCTGGAGAACCAGCTATTCGAACGGCACGGCGTGGTCGTGCCCGCGACGTCCCATAACGGATGGAAATATCTGCGCGTATCGGCTCAGCTGTACAACACGCTCAGCGACTACGAGCGGCTCGCCAACGGCCTCGTCGAGCTCGGCGTGACCAAGGGCTGAATCCAGTTCGCGGAGAGTTCTCCGTCGTTGCCCCGGAGCGTTGTCGCAGCACGGAGTGTTGACCGCTCTATGTGCCGGAAACCCTCCGCGCAACGAGAAGTCTCCGCGTCACACCCGGAAACCCTCCGCGCAACGAGAAGTCTCCGCGCATTCTCTATCACCGGGCCAAGAATCCGTGATCAAGGCTCGGTTACCCTGCTGATGTGAATCAGAGCGGCACGAAAGCCAGCATCGGTTCGCTGCACGGTTTCACTGTCGCCCTGACGAGCTTTATCGGCCGGTCGGGCGAGGTTACCGAAGTCACTGACTTGCTGCGGGAATACCGCATGGTAACGGTGACCGGCCCGGGCGGAATGGGCAAGACCAGGCTGGCCGATAAGGCCGCGCGCGAGCTCGCGGCCGATTTCGCCGACGGGGTCTGGCTCGCCGAGCTCGCCTCCGTCGGCGACCCTGAGCTCACGGCCGCCCAGGTGGCGGCGGTACTCGGCGTCCAGGTCAGCGGCCAGGTCAGCGGCCCGGACGCGATCGCCGAGATGATCGCCGGACGGCAGCTCCTGCTGGTGCTCGACAACTGCGAGCACGTGCTCGCGCCGGTCGCGCGGTTGTGCACCGCGATCCTGGGTGCCGCCGACGACGTGCGCATCCTCGCGACCAGCCGTGAGCCGGTCGGCGTGCCTGGCGAGGCTCGCTACCGGCTGCGGCCGATGAGCCTGCCGGCCGAGACCGGCACGGAAGGAGTGCCCGAGTCCGACGCGGTGATCCTGTTCGCTGACCGGGCGAGGCGCGCCGATGCACGGTTCGCCGTCAGCGCCGGGAACCTGCCCGAGGTGGCCAGCCTGGTCCGGCGGCTCGACGGGATGCCGCTGGCTATCGAGCTGGCCGCCGCACGGGTCGAGGCCCTGGGCCTCGCGCTGCTCGCCCACGGCCTTGATGACCGGTTCCGGCTGCTGGAAAGCACCAGCCGCACCGGGCCGGGACGGCAGCAGTCGCTGGCCGCGACCGCTGACTGGAGTTACCGGCTGCTGGCGGCCGATGAGCAGCGAGCGTTCCGCGCCCTGGCGAGCTTCCCCGGCGGGTTCACGCTCGACGCGGCTAGGGCGGTCGCCGGGCCCGACGTCGCGAACGCCGTGCTGCACCTCGTCGACTGCTCGATGATCGCGCCGCCGCAGCAGGGCGCTGACGGCCGCGCCCGCTACACGATGCTGGCGGCCCTGCGCGCCTACGGCCAGGCCAAGCTCGCCGAGGCCGGCGAGAGCGATCAGGCCGCCCGCGCGATGGCCGCCTTCGCTGTCAGCGTCGCCGAGCAGGCATCGCCCGTGCTGGCCACGGCCGAAGAGGCGTCCGCCCTGCGCTGGCTGGACGCCGAGGCGGCCTGCCTGCGGCAGGCCACGGCCTGGTCCTTGCGCAGCGATCAGGCCACGGCCCTGCGCCTTGCCATCGCGCTGTCCTCCTGGTGGCAGCGGCGCGGTCACCATCGCCTTGGCTTCGACGTGCTCAGCCAGGTCGCCGACGTCCCCCCGCCGGGCAGCGGGCAGTGGCGCGCGGCCAGGCTGTGGCTGGGCACCCTGGCCAACGTGGGCCTGGGTCCGAAAAAGGGCCTCGCGCATCTCAGCGAGCTCATCGCCGCCTGCGACGACATCGAGCCGGACCCGGTGCTCGCCCGTGCCCTGTGCACCCAGAGCGGCGCGCTGGCGAATCTCGGCCGGCTCGACGAGGCCGCCTCCCTCGCGCACCGCGCGCTCGACCTCGCCAGATCGCTGGATGACGCCTACTGCCAGGCCCTCGCGCTGTACTGGCTCTCCGGGATCAGCCACTACCGGGGCGATCAAGCCGAGAGCCTGCGCTGGGCTCGGCAGCTCAACTCGGTCGACCAGGAGCGAGTGCCAAGGCGGGCCTGGATCCGCGGCCTGATGGGCCAGGTCATACCGCTCTTTGAGTCGGCTGAGTACGCCGAGGCCAGGCGGCTGAGCCAGACGGCGCTTGAGTTGTCGCGGGCGATCGACGACAGCGACCTGGAGTCCGAGGCACTGTTTCACCTGGCCAGGATCGAGCTGGAAGCCGGCCGCGCCGAGGCGGCGCGTGCCCGGCTCAGCCAGGCGCTGATCAGCGGGAAGCGAGTCATGCGGCCGATCGGCCTGCTCGACCTGCTCGACGTGTGCGGTCACTATTTCGCCCGGACCGGCGCACCGGCGGCGGCGCTGACGATCTGGGCGGCACACGCGACGTCGCTGAGGGCCGATCAGATCTCTGACCCGGTCGAGGACGCGCGCCGGCGACGCGGGCCGCGGGTCAAGGCCCGCACCGAACTAGGCGAGACCGCCGCGACGGTCGCCGAGGACCGCGGCGCCGCGATGACGCTGCCGGTCGCCGCGGAGTTCGCGCTGCTGTCGCTCGGCGCAGGCGAGCAGCCAGAGCCGGCCAGGCCCGCCGGGAGCAAGCCCAGCGGCACCGGGCCGCGCGGCACCGGGCCGCGCGGCACCCCGTTCGGCCCCGGCGACACCGGGCTCAGCCCGCGCGAGCAAGAACTCGTTGTCCTGGTCGCTCGCGGCCTGACCGACGCGCAGATCGCCGGGCAGCTCATCATCAGCGTCAGCACGGTCCGCTCGCACCTGGACCGGATCAGGGACAAGACGGGCTGCCGCCGGCGAGCCGACCTGACGAGGCTGGCGCTCCAGGCCGGCCTGGCCTGAATGGCGGCCGGACCGGGCCGGCCCGCGCTCTGCTGCCCCGCCTAGCCGCCGGCAGTCGCGGGCCAGCATCCTTTCCGCCGCAAGCCTGTGGGCATCGATTGGGTAATTCGGCCCCTGCCGCCGGCCTGGCCGGACCGCGCAGGCTGTCTTTCGTCAATCGCGTCGAAACTACGAGGGAGAAATAAGGCGATGACGTCGACAGCAGCAGAGCGCCGGCTCAAGTCCGGCGCTGGTGAGACGGACCTTACCGTCAGCGTGGGCGTGCAGCCTGAGCTGATGATGGACTACGAGATGATCACGCCGTACGCGCAGGCCACCGCCCTGCTGGCGACCGCGCCGCTGGGCATGAACGAGGTGGCGCTCTACACGGTGACGGCCGCAGGCGGGGTCGCGCAGGTAGCGCCCGATCCGGCCTCCGATACCGGCTGGACCGTCAGCGACCTGCGGTTCGGGAACGGGCCGGCGACCGGGATCGCGGCCTACACCGGCGCCGACCTGTCGACCGTGGTCTTCGCCAGCACCAGCACCGGCCTTTACAGCGCGCGCAGCACCGAGCAGTGGACGTGGGCGCCGGTCAGTCTCGGCCAGCCGGCCGGATGGTCGGTGCTCGGAGTCCGCGCCCAGCAGTGCGCCTGGCAGGATCTGGCTCCGGTGGTCGCCATCGCGGCGCAGGAGAAGTTCCAGCCGCCGTTCTCGCAGGTGTTCGGCCAGGTCAGCGGGCAGGCGGCGTACGCTCTGCCGGTCAACGCCGGCGGGTACTACGACTGGTCGCCAGGCCCGGTGCGGGCCGGCGGGCAGGGCACGCCGGTACCGGGCGCCTTTGTCAGCGAGACCGGCGGCTCGATGTCGCCGGGGGTGAGGCTCGCGGCAAGCGGCAGCGGCTCGCTGGCGTTCCTCGAGGGAGTCTTCCCGGTCCTGGCGACCGCGGTGAACTCATCGGGATGGCTCGAGGCCTTCGTGATCGACGGCCGGGACGGCAACTCGCTGAACTACCTGTCGCCCGCCGGGGCGACGTTCGCCCAGGTCCCGATCGCTCAGGAGCCGGGCGGCGGCCAGCAGGTCAGCTATCCGATCGCGTCGGTCGCCGCGGTGACCGACGGCCTGGGCGTCATTCACGTGATCGCCTGCACCACGGACGGGACCGTGCTGCATGTGTACCAGAGCGCGGACGCGCCGTCGGGCTGGGCGGCCGCGGCTCCGGTCGCCGTGCTCGGCAGCCCGGCCGAGCTGACCGCCGTCGCCGACCATGACGGCGACGTGCACGCCTTCGCCCGTGCCGACCGCACCGGCAAGGTCACCAGCCTGCTGTGGTCGCTGGCGACCGGGGCCTGGACGGTCGAGACGGTCAGTGCCGACGTGCCGCACCAGGACTACGTGCGGCAGATCGCCACGTACTCGGCGACGCTGACGGTCTCCGAATCGGACGGCAGCACGGGCGCGGGCCTGGCTTTCACCGTGACCGCGACCGAGCCGGTCACCGTGCGGATCGACGGGAACGAGGCCGAGATCACCGACGGCATCGCCTACAGCGGCATCACCGGGCCTGACGGGCAGGTGGTGATCGTGTGGCCGACCAGTTCGCTGGCCATGCCGGTGCTGTACGCGTGGTTCGAGGGGATGCCGGCCGGCGACCGGGTCGCGATCGACATGTCAGGGCCGGTCCAGGCGGCGATCAACGGCGTCAGCACCGGGGCTGAGCTGCTCGGGCTGCCGTCGGCGTCGAGCCGCAAGCTCAAGTACGCCGCGGGCACGGTGCTCAACGGCGTGAGCCCGGCTTCCGCCGACCAGGCCGCCGCCTCGATCGACACGGTCATGGGGCTGATGGCGTCGCGGGCGGGCGTCGGATCCGGGGTCGGCTCCGGGGTCGGCTCCGGGGTCGGTTCCGGGGTCGGTTCCGGGGTCGACGGGCGGCTGCATCCGTCGTCGCGGCCGCATGCCGCGAGGTACCTGGCTGGCTGGGACGGCGCGCCGGCCGACCGGATCGACCGTACCGGGCTGCCTGACCAGCACTTCCTGCTGCGATTTGACGGCGATGGCCCTTTGTTCGAATCACTCGACGCCGGAACTGCCGTCGCGATCAGGGCTCAGATGCTGGAGGTCGGGTCGTTCCTGCCCGATGTGTCGTGGGGCGACGTGTTCGGCGCGGTGGCTGACCTGGCCGCGTCGGTGAGCACGGTCGTCGTCAACGCGGTCGGCGACGTCATTGACGCGACGATCACCATGGTCGTCAACGGGATCACCTATGTCTGGGACGCCGCCGTGCGGGGGGCCGGGCAGCTGCTCGACCTGGTGCAGACGATCTTCGCCAGCCTGAAGGCCGATTTCTGGGCGCTGGTCGGGTGGCTCGGGTGGGTGTTCAACTGGAACGACATCCTGCTTGCCCACGAGGCCATCTCCTACTTCGTGACCAACGGCCTGGCCTGGACCTCCAGCGGGCTCGGCGCCGCGCAGGACCTGATCACCAGCGCCATCACCGGCCTCCAGGCCGACATCGGCGACGCGGTGACCGCATACCTGGCTGGCCAGGTGCCGGCCGGGTCCACGCTGACGTCGGTGCGGCAGAGCCAGCCCGCGCCGCCATCGGGGACGATCGTGAGCGGCGATCCCCGGAACGTGTTCCAGCGCGGCATGCGGACTCAGGCCAACAGCGGGACGGTCACCGCCAGCCAGGAACCGTCGACGGCCTTCTACACGGCGGCCCAGAACCTGAACGAGCAGGTTCAGGAATACGCCAACTCCGCGCTCGATTCCTCCGGGCTGCAGGAGCTCGCCGCGCTGGGCCAGCCGACGGCGAGCAACCCGGGCGGCATCCTTGACCAGCCGCTGGCCAAGGTCGTCCCGGCGATCGGGGATATCGCCACGTGGGGGCTCGGGCTGGTGGAGGCGAGCGCTGGCACGGTGTTCGGCCTCGCGGGCGAGATCATCGACGGGCTGGACTGCCTGCTGACGCAGACCTGGGACATCCCGCTGGTCACCGACATCTACAAGTGGGTGACCGACGGCAGCGACCTGAGCGCGCTCGACGTCATGTGCCTGCTGCTGGCGATACCCGCGACCATTACCTACAAGGCGCTGTTCGGCGAGACGCCGATTCCCGATCAGGCGACGCTGGACGCGGTCATGGCCGCCTATCCTCCCCCGCCTTCGGCGCGGGCCGGTGCCGGTGCCGGGGCCGGTGCAGGTGCCGGGGCCGGTGCAGGTGCCGGGGCCGGTGCAGGTGCCGGGGCCGGTGCTGGTGCCGGGGCCGGTGCTGGTACGGCCGGCGCGAGTGCCGGTGCCGGGGACGCGCCGACGCCGCTGGAGATCGGCGTCCGGCTCGGGAACATCCTCACCGGGCTCAGCTACATCGCTTCCGGCTTCCTCGAGGCGCGAATCGACATGAACCTGGCGCTGTGGACGCAGGTGCCCGGATACAACAAGGTCGCGCTGCCGCGGTCCCCGGCCGGCTGGCAGGTGCAATGGTGGGTGCGAGAACTCAGCCCGACTTCGTGGTTCACCCGGGCGTTCATCATCTCCGAATGCATGACCTCGATGTTCTCCGGAATGGTGACCGTCGCGCCGAACTGGCTCAACCTGGACTGCTCCCAGGCAGAAGGCATGGCGAACTGGATGTGGCTGACCGGCAATATCCAGTGGGTCCTTGACGCGGTGTCGTACTGGATGTGGGGCACGCCCGTGCAGGCCCTGTGGGACGGCGCCGGCCCGGCCGCCATCTCGATTTACGGAGCGATCCAGATCATCCTGGGGATCGTCGGCTGGTGCAGGCTCGGCTCGAAAGGCTGGATGGGATCGCTGGCCGGGCTGCTGACCTCAATTCCGAACCTCTGCAAGTACCTGATGTCGCCGCAGGCGCTGTGGGCCGCCGACGGCATTCCCATCTGCGCCCTGATCGAGGCCGCGCTCGACGTGGACTGCAATCTCGCGGGCGGCATCTTCTACATCTTGGCCGGAGCGATCGAGAGCTAGCGGCGCTGGCTGCTCGGATGACTTGATGCCCGGGTGCCCGGGTGCCCGGGTGCCCGGGTGCCCGGGGTGCCGGCCTGGCCGCCGCGCCCCGGGTCAGGCTTCTAGTTCTTTTCCCTCGGCGGACTCTTGAAGTTCGAGTACTCGTTGTAGCCGTAGTGGCCGCCGCCGGCCAGGTGCAAATGGCTGTGCGTGCCCATGACCGTCTCCGATTTCTCAGACCCGACGGCGACAGCCACCCGGACAAGAGCCTGCTGCACGGCCGCGTCACCCACATCATATCCGGCGTCACTCGCCTTTTTCACCACGACCGGGATGAAGCCGCGAACAGTGCGGCCGATATCCTTGGTATAGTACATTTCATCGTAGCTGCGCAAAAGGGCATCGACGATCTCATTAATGTCCGTCAGATCGGCCCTGCCAGAGTTGTCAACCCAGCCACCGCTCAGGTTAGCGATCTCCCACAGGTTTGTTCTGGCCTTCTCGGCCAGCTCGCCCTCCACATCAGCGAAGATGACCGGCACGGGCAT
Organism: uncultured Actinomycetota bacterium; assembly: GCA_963720575.1. Lineage (GTDB taxonomy): Bacteria > Actinomycetota > Actinomycetes > Streptosporangiales > Streptosporangiaceae > Chersky-822. The sequence goes on along the minus strand of CAVRGA010000001.1, from coordinate 3,851,827 downwards.
GAGAACCGCCGCGATCCTGCGCGCTTTCTCGTCCTCCTTCCGCTGCTTCTCCCTCGCCTCGCTCGCCTGCCGAAGCTGCTCGTCGATGAAAGGCTGAACACCCCTTTCCTTCAGCTTGACCAGAGCCGCGGAATATTTTTCGAGATCCTCCTTGTCATCACGCATCTCCGCAGATGACAATCGCCTCTCAAGGTTTTCTAGTTCTGAATAGTACGCATTTTCGGCATTTTCACGAAGCCGCCTGAGTTCTTTCTCCTGGATTTTTCTCTCATTTTCCCTCCTCCTGTCGTCTTCTTTCTTCAGTCGCACCTGCTCCGCTACGGCGAGGACCTCTTCTGAAGTGACGATCGCCTGTTTAAGCTGCACCAGCTGCGTCATGATCTGCGTGCTTTTGTCGCCGCCATCCTTGAGGGTGAGCGAGCCGTTCTCAAGGCGGGTCTGGACGTCGCCCAGCACTTTCCTGGCATAGGCGACGGTCTCGGCCGTGACACCCTCCTCCAGGTACTGCCGGCATCTTCTGAGCTGGTCAAGCGCCGCCATGCGATCTGACGTGACCTGATTCCCCATGACCTGACCTCTGTCCTGTTCTATCTCGTGCCTCGTTGCCTCGTTGCCTCGTGCCTCGTTGCCTCGTGCCTTAGTCCGCACCCGGGGACCTGGCATGCTCAAGAAGCAGCGTCCTGATCGCCTGGATCTCCGCGATCAATTCGTCGCCATCGACTTCCTTGTCCTTGTCCCCGTCCTCGTACAGGATCTGAGCAAGGAATTCATCGACTATCGCCGCCGCGATCTCGGCAGCGCTACGCGAACCCCAAGCGCTGACCGCACTGACCCTGGCCCAGATGTCGTGCCAGATCCGCGTGCGCTCATCGGCCGTGAGCTCGGTGTCCTCGAGGTCAGCCAGGACCTGGGCATAGACGGCCTCCGCCCGTTCCTCGGCGGTAGCCCCAGTCCCGCCGAACTGGGCCTCACCGGCTTGCGCCGTCGCCGGCGGCTCGGGGAAGGCGACCGAGCTGATGACCCAGCCCCGGGTTCGGTCGTCGGGCAGTACGCCAGCCGAGCGCACGTACTTCCAGACGCCCTCGACGTCGTCATAGCCCTGCCACCAGCCGGCATAGCCATCGACCGGCCCTACCGACAAGAATCTGGGATCGTCATCAAGCTCAGCATGATCCGCGGGCTCGTACTGAGCCGAGGCGGCGTCCTGTTCCCAGCGCGCGAGCAGTCCTTCGATGAACTTCTCTAGCTCGCCAGTGCCTATTTCCTCTGAGTAACCGCTCACGCAACCCCAGAACCGGTTGTACTGCTCAGAGTCAAGCCACCCGCCGGTCCAGTGCCCGGCCGCGTCCTCCAGCTGCTCCAGGTGGAACGCGCCCCGGAACACCTCATCGTTGTCATCTGTCAGCCAGGCGAAATCCGTCGCCTGCGGAAAGAACTCGCCGAGCCGGTCGATCAGGTCCCGCCGGCCGCCCTCATCTTTCAGCCGTATGAGCAACTGCCTGGCCTTGGGCACCAGCCCGTAGTCCGCCGCCATCCAGCAGCGCCCCTTCCATCACCGCAGCCGATCCTCGAGGCCGCGCGTGCCGTCGCCTGGAGCGACGCTATTCGCCCATTCCGCCCGCCTCGGTGCACTTATGGCGACAATTGACGCAATTTTCGCTTCTCTTTGCGGCAACGCTCAGGCAGGGCGAGCTCCGCCCCGAACCCGCCGCAAGCTCCGCCGCGAACCCAGCCGCGCCCGGTCCGCTAGCGGCCATCCTCGGCGTGCTCGCAGCCTTCGGTGGCGGCCGCGAGCGCGGCAAGCGCCGCCAGGCTGACAGCTATGCGGCCGGCAGGCAGGTACGCGCGGATCTCGCTGACAATGTCAGCCGATCTAGTCCAGGCCAGGTCACGTGCGGGCCCGGGCAGCGAAAGCTTGCCCTGAGCGGTCGGGTACACGACCACGATCGCCTTGACCCGGTGGCCGCGCGGGAGGAGCGCCCGCCAGTGCCTGACCGCCGCCAGCAACGGGCCGGCCGACTGGCCGATGTAGACGCCGTCACAGTGGATCTGCTTGTCAGCCGCCACGATGTAATTGCCTGGCGGCCAGGCAACCGACTCCACCAGCACGAGACTGCAGCCGGCGTTGACCGCGTGCGCGATCCTCGGCAGGTCGGCCGATGTCGGGCGGACTCCCTCGAAGATCCGCACGGTGGGCAGCCTGAGCAGGTCAGCGAGCAAGACGCCGGTCCTGGCCGCCACGTCGCGCGCGGTCGCGCCGATGGGACGTAACGGGCGCCGCTCGCTGTCCAAGATGACGTCCAGGCTCCCGTGCGAACGGCGGGTCAGCAGCGATTCTGGCAATTGCGAACCGGGCATCTGGCGAGCCGCGGGCATCGTCATGAATCACCACCGTTTATTGTGTGCCAGCCAGGAGGGCGCACAGTCATCGCACCATCGCCAGCTACCGGCAGCCTTCCGTTTCGCTGCCGCACGGTGTTTTGCTTCCGTGATCATGCTCCAATGCCGCTTAGCTTATTTTGATCATGCGCCGACCTGCACGTTCCGTCCCGCGCTGAAGCCCTCAGGGGCGACGCCCGCCCGAACTAGACCGAGCCCGGCAACATCAATGCGCGAAACGACACCCGATCTGAGTGTGTCGCAAAGTATGGCCGGGCGGTCCCTCGCAGGTGGGGCACCCTGCTGCTGCGCAGACGACAGCAGGGCGCCCCCGCTGCGGTCGGCCCGCGCTGAACCGGTCGCCGCGGGCGCCCGGTTCAGCGCCAGTGCCCCGTTCCTGGCGACGTGGAACACGCCCATCTCGAACATCAATACCCGCATTCACGTGGTCACGCCCCGGCAGGTCAGCGGGGAGACTTTCCCTGAGTTATCGGGGAGACTTGTCACTCCGGGGAGAGCGTGCCAGCGCTATTAGAAACTTCCGGAGCGAGAACTCTCCCGCATGATGCCGGAAAGGCTCCCCGATCCTGATCACGAGCCGCTCGGCAACCGCCGGGACCGGTACTGGTTTCCGTGATCATGATCGAGACCGTGATCACGGAAGATCACCCAGGTCAGGACAGGTACGATGTTCCGTGATCATGCCCGCGTCCTTGATCACGGAACATCGCACCTGCCGCCACCGCACCGGCAACTCGCCGGAGTGAGAACTCTCCCGCATGATGCCGGAAAGGCTCCCTGATCCTGATCCTGATCACGAGTCACCCGGCATTCTCAATGACCTCGGCAAACTTCCGTGATCACGGCCGGGAGCATGATCGCGGAGAGTTTTCTGTGGCGTTGTTTCCGCGCACGAGCCGGCTGCGCGCCTTACCTACTGATCCAGCCGCTGATCAGGGCGCTGATCCGGCTGGTGGTCCGGACCCTGAACCGGACCCTGATCAGGCCCCTCAACCGGACCCTGATCCGGGTGCTCGTCGGGGCGGTGAGTGAGACGGTCTTCGGGGGGGAGGTCCGCGGCCTCGTAGAGTCGCTCGATGCGGGACCAGGCCGCGTCGGCGGCCTTGGCGTCGCCTTGATCTGCCATGGCCTTGGCGAGCGAGGCAAGTGCCCGGGCCTCGAGCCTGGCCGCGCCGCAGGCCGCGAAGATGTCGACCGCCCGCAGCAGCGCGGCGGCCTGATCGGCGAGCCGCCCCTGTGCGTGGCGCAGCGCGGCCACTGACAGCCACACCCGGCCCTCGAGGCCGGCGTCCGCGCCCTCGCGCGCGCCCTCGCGGGCAGCGGCCAGGTGCTGCTCGGCCACGCTGAAGGCGCCGGTGCGCCAGGCGACGTCGCCCACCCCGTGCCTGGCATACGCGCGCGCGACGCCGGGATCGTCGCGGTACACGTCGAAGACGGCATCGAGCGCGACCTGGGCGCTCTCGATGTCCCCCATCGCCAGGCAGGCCTGGCCGAGCCAGTACCTGGTCTGGGCGATCAGGCGCTCGTTGCCCAGTTCGGCGGCGATGCTCTCGGCGGTCCCGAGAACGCCCTGGGCGCTGGCGTTGTCGCCGCGGTCGAGGTGGGTCTGGCCGATGAAACGGAGCGTCTGCCACCGGCCGACCTTGTCGCCGCTGGCGGAGTAGTGCACCAGCACCTCATTGAGCAGTGCCAGCGGCCTGGTCAGGTGGCCCTGCCTGCGCAGCGCGTGCGCCAGCGTCCGCATCGTGATGGCCTGGCCGTGCTCGTCGCCGCTCTCCCCCAGCAGCAGGGCGGCCCGTTCCAGGCCGGCGATGGCCGACGCGCTGTCCGTGCGCCCGCTCGCGACGAGAGCCGGCTGGCTGATGCACGCCAGCACGATCCCCTCGCCGCGCTTGTCGCCGGCCTTGCGGCAGGCAGCCAGCGCCAGGGTGTGGGTCTCGTGCCAGTCATCGAAATAGCCGCGGATCGTGTAGAACTCGTGCGCCGACACGGCAAGGTCCCAGCACAGGTCCACCAGCCCGAGTTCGGCGCAGTGAGCGACGGCGGCCCGGATGTTCATCCGCTCTTTATCGAACCAGCCGAGCGGATCGCCGCTGACCTCAGCCAGCACGCCTGGCGGCGCGTCCCAGTCGGGCACGTTGTCGCTGTGCACGACATCGAAATCGCCGCCGTACAGGCTCGCGTGCGCCCGCCTGGCCAAGCTCAGCAGCGCCCGGAAGGCCAGCTCCGGCACCTCGGCACCGTCACCCGGATACTCGGCCGCGGCGCGCCGGCGGGCGTAGTCCCTCGTCAGGTCGTGGAACCGGTACCGCAACTCGGGCCCGACCGACTCGATCATGAATCTCGCCGCGAGCTGCAGCAAGGCGGCGGCGCCCGCGCCGCTGCCGTCAGCGTCGCTCGCGCTCGTGTCCCCGAGCAGGGCCGCGGCCGTCCACAGGCCGAACTTGGCCAGCGGCAGCAGCCCGAGCGCCAGGAACAGCCGGCGCGCGGGCGGATCGAGGCGCTCGAAGCCCGCGCCGATCGTTCGCTCGACGCTGAGCCTTCCGAAGGCGAACGCGCCCGGTCCCTGCCTGGCCAGGCGATCGGCTAGCTCGGCCGTGGGCCTGGAGTTGTCGTGCACGCGGAGGGCGCCCGCGATGAGCAGCGCGAGCGGCAGGCCGGCGCACAACGCGACCACGCGGTCGATCGATGGCTGATCGTCATCGATGGTGACGCCCGAGTCGCGCACGACCCGGAGGAAGAGCTCGGTGGCGTCGGCGTGACTGAGCGGCTCGAGCGAGGCCACGTGATGGGCACCGTCCACCTCGGGCAGCCGCTGCCGCGCCGTCACCAGGACCGCGCACCCGGAATTGGCCGGCGCCAGGTCGGTGACCTGCGAGCCGTCGGCCGCGTCATCGAGCACGATGAGCACCCGGCGGCCCGCCAGCATGGTGCGGTACTCGGCCAGGCGCTCTGACCTGGATTCGGGGATGCGCGGCGCGCCGAGCGTGCGCAGGAACTGAGCGGCCACCTCACTGGAGTCGACCGCGCCGCCGAGGCCGTTGCGCAGCTCCATGTAGAGCTGGCCGTCGGGGTAACGATCACGCGACTCGTTCGCGGCCCGCAGCGCGAGCGCGGTCTTGCCGATACCGCCGGGCCCGGAGATGACGATCACCGGGATGGCCGGCTTGGGCTCGCGGCCCAGCAGCCATTTCACCTCCGCGACCATGTGGCCCCGGCCGACAAGCTCGGCCGGCCTCGGCAGCTGCGCGGGCACGGGCGCGGGAGGCGGGGGAACAGGCTCCGTCGCGGGCGCGCGCACGCCCGATCGCTTGGTCAGCGCCCTGTGCACTTCCGCGATCGCGCCGTCGTCGCCCCTGGCGATCGCGAAATGGAGATTCCGCAGGAGCGGATCAGGGTCGCCGCCCGTCTCCTCGTCGATCGCGTTCTGATAGCCCTCGTAGGCGGCGGTCACGTCGGCCACGTGGCCGCTGCGGTACTGGGCGCGCATGAGCTGCTCGCAGAGCCGCCGGTCCGAGGGGTAGTAACCGGCCGTCAAGATCAGCTCGTCAAGCACGCCCTCGTAGTTGTCCCGCCCGAATTCCAGCTCGAACAGCCGGACGGCGACGCGCTTGTGCCGCTGCTCGAGCGCGCGGGCCTCATGCCTGAACGCGTTGCCTGGCACGTTAGACAGCGGGTGCGGGCCGCGCCACAACCGCAATGCGCCGCGCAGGTGGTCGACCTCGTCGCCGGCGCGCTGCTCGGCCGACGCCTCGTCGGCCTGCCGAACCAGCTTCTGAAAGGACAGCGTGTCAAGGTCGCCGCCAGGTACTCGCATCTCGTAGCCGAAGCCCGGATGCGTCTTCACGTCGTCAGCCCGGCCGATCGTGGCGAGCAAGTCGCGCACCATTTTCACCCGTTTAGGTAGCTGCGCCTCGCCCACCTCTCCCTCGCCGCCCCAGGCAGCCCGGATGAGCGCTGCCTTGGACATGCGGCGATTCGCGTTGACGAGGAGCGCGGCCAGCACAATCAAGGTCGCGCCGCCAGGCAAGTCGGCTAAGAGACCGTCCTCGCCGACCTGCAGTTCACCAAGCAATCGATAAAGCACGGACTGCCTCCCCCCCGGGACGCATGCACTCCGTTCTCGGAGCGTTTCGTCGCTGCTAACCCGAGCGCCGCCTGGCGCTCACCCCCGGCAGCGAATCGGGGGCGTGTCGGCAGTTTTACAGGTTGTGACCCTTCCACGCTATTACATGTCAGCCTACGGCGCTTGCGACCGTAATCACCAGCCCCGCGAGCGCAGCCGACCCACCCAGCCCTGACCACGCCGGCACTCGCCCTCCCCGGGCACGCACTCGCGGCCGCGCCGCACCGCGGCAACTCGTTACCGGTCGCCTCGAACGACGGCTCAGAGGACGGCCTGGCGGCGCAGCCGCCACACAGCCGCGGTCGACACGGCGATCGAGATGATGAGCGGAACAGACAAGCCCCAGTAAAACAGCAGTCCGACTTGCACGAGAGCCTGGATGGACTGCAAGCCGATAACGACGCAGTACCACACCGCCACAGCGGCCAGCGGACGCGCATCCACGACGCTCCACGCGATCGTGCCGACGATTACGGCGAGGAAGGCGGTGAAGTACGGCACAGTCGCCGCCTGGGTGAGGTAACTCAACTCGCGACCCGCGAACAGCACCGCAGCCAGCCAGAACCACGAACGCGGCAGGCGCACTGCGCCAGACCCCAGGATCGCTATCAGAACTAGCGCCAGCACTGGTCCGATAGCTTCCACCGGCTCCCTGGTAGGCGGCTGATACACCCACAAGCCGGCGGTTACCAGCGCGATCACCCTGGCGACGGCCCGCCACCCCGGCCACCCTCGCCACCTGGGCCAGACAGCGGTCATGGCTATCAGCGTCAGCAACCCGATGATGACGCCGACCCACGTAAACGGCCCCGGGGGGAACGGGAACCCCCTGCCTCCGAACCGGCCCTTGAGCGTGGCCAGGTTTATGGCCGCGTACGTGCTGGCGATGAGCACGGCTGCGAAGAGGCCAACTTGGCGGAGGCTGGCCGCCATCCCGAGCCGCTCGCCCTGGCCGCCGCGGACCCGCAGTCCGCCCATGATCAGGGTCTTGGCCTCCCGCGCCGATGGCCACGCGCGACCCCGCGTATCGGCCTCCAAGACGGTGCCGAGCATCTCCTCGCCGCGATCGGCCAGGTACCAGCCCGGATACGCGCGCAGCAGCCGGCGGTACCGCCGCTCGAGCGCGCTCATGCCGTGGCCGCCTTCCTGGCGGTCACGTTCGCGCTGGCGCGGCGCGCGCTGCCGGTGACCACGCGGGCCGCCTCGACCATGCGCTCGGCCTCCGCCTGCAACGCGGTCGCGCCGGCGTCGGTCAGTCCGTACGAGCGGCGCGCCCGTCCGTTGACGATCTCCTCGTTTACCAGCCGCACGTAACCCTCGGCGTCCAGCCGGTCGAGCGCCGTGTACAAGGTCCCGGTGGCCAGCCGGACCCTGTCACCAGACAGTTCAGCGGACCGCTTGATGATCCCGTAGCCGTGCAACGGCCCGTCCAGCAAGCTGGCGAGCACGAAGTAGGTCGGCTCCCGCATAGGTACGATGTTCATGCGACAACCATAAGTAAATGACTTATATATAGTCAACAGCTTCTCATTGGTTGGCCCGGCCGGCTTGCCGCACCGCTGTGCCGTTGGTGTCGCGTCAGCAGCACCGACGGCCCAGCGGCGCGCGGGCCGATCGCCCAGTTCCGGCCAGGCCGAGGCCGCGGACCCTCGAATCGGCGCAAACCGGGCACCTTCCGCCGGATCCGGCGGGAAGCTCTCCGGCCGTGCGGCCGAATTCTCTGAGATCACCTCTTTGGAGAACGTCGACCGCGGATGGAGAACGTCGATACGAGGATTGATGCGGGAAATTGGGGGTCAATTCGCGCATTGATGTTCTTGGGTTCCCGGCCAGCGGTACCCGGTTCGATCATTACCGGTATTTGATTACATGATTGAACTAGGTCAGGCGCTTATCAAGCGCTGGTAACGAGAATGGGGGCAGGTGCGCCAGCGGCATTTTTCGCTAGTAGTATTCCTGGGTACTGAGCCCGCGGGAGGCATCGCCCCGCTTAATCTACGAGATAGGGCATTCTCCACAATGGATCAGCAGATATCTTCGCGGCTCGAAGCCGACCTGTTCTTGCTGCACGCGCCGAGCGTCCTCGACTTCCGTGAGCGCGACGACATACTCTTCGCGTACCTGAGCGACAGCGACAGCGTCAACGTGACCTCGATCTACGAGATGTACCCGATCGGCTGGTTCTCCATCAAGCAGCGGCTGGCTGATCACGGATTTGATGCGAAGATCGTGAATATCGCCTCGCTCATGCTCATGTATCCGGAACTCGATATCGAGCGGCTGCTCGGCCGCCTTGAGGCGCCCATCTTCGGGTTCGACCTGCATTGGATGACGCAGTGCAACGGCGCGATAGAGCTCGCGGCGCTCCTGAAGAAGGTGCACCCCGACGCGCTGACGATCTTCGGCGGCATCTCGGCGACGTACTACGCCGATCAGCTGATCACGTACCCAAGCGTCGACGTCGTCGTCCAGGGTTACGACACCCTCGACCCGGTCACCGAACTCGTGCGGGCGGTGCGGCACGGCGACCGTGACCTGCGGTCGATCCCCAACCTGCTGTTCAAGTCCGGCGGTGAGGTCCAGGCCACCGGCTTTACTCACAAGCCGGCGTCGAATTACAACGACGTGCCCAATGACTGGTCGTACTACCGCAAGACGGCGGCCTCGGGGCCATCGGTGTCCAAGCTGATCATGACCCTGCCGAACACCGGATGCGCGCACGACTGCGGCTGGTGCGGCGGGTCGCGGTTCGCATACCGCAACATCATGGGCGTGCGCAAGACGCTGATCCAGAAGAACAACGACCACATCGTCGCAGAGCTGCGCAGCATGAAAGAGGCGGCGAAGCGCACCTCGATCTACGCGCTCCAGTGCTACTCGGAGAACAGGGTGCGGATGCACCAGTACCTGGACGCGGTGAAGGAGGCCGGATACAGCAGCGTGTTCTTCGAGCAGTTCAACCTGACGCCGCCCGACACGCTCAAGAAGATGGGCGAGTCGACGGCTTCCTACATCATGCTGTCCCCTGAGTCCCACGATCCGAAGATCAGCAAGGCGGCCGGGCGCGGCACCTACACGATGGCGGAAATGGAGGACTGGATCCCCCGCGCCATGGACGCCGGAGTCAAGGGAGTCATGATCTGGTTCTTCATCGGCATGCCCTACCAGGACCGGCAGTCGGTGCTGGACACGGTCGCCTACTCCGAGCGGCTCATCCGCAAGTTCGGCGGGCGGACCGCGCTCCCGCTCATCTGCCCGATGGTGCCGTTCCTCGATCCTGGCTGCCGGTTCTTCGAGGAGCCTGAGCAGCATGGCTACCGCATCTATCACCGCACGCTCGAAGAGCACCGCCAGGCCATGGTGGAGCCGCTGTGGTACCGGCGGCTCAACTACGAGACCGAGTGGCTTGACCGGCGCCAGCTGCAGGACGTGTCGTACGAGGCGATCGCCAGGCTAGTAGAGATGAAAGGGGAGTACGGGGTACTGCCGTCCGAATTCTGCCAGGCCATCCTCACCACCATCGACGAGACCAAGCTGCTGCTGGCCGAGATGGAGAGGGCGCTGCTGCTCGACGGGAGACTGCCGGCCTCGCTGCGGGACGAGATCCGCGGCTACAACCGCAAGATCCTCGCGTACTCCAGCGATCAGATCGTCCCGGTGCGCCGCCCGTTCGGCGGCCGGTGGTACGACGACGTCACGATCCCGCAGGAGATGATCAGCGACCTCCTGGCGACCGGGCGGCAGGAGCCCGCAAGCCAGCTGACCATCCCGATCTGACGTCGGGCACCCAGGGCCAGCCACCGGGCCAGCCACCGGCTAGGCACCGCGGATGCGCACCGGGAGCGTGCGCGGGCCGCGGACCTGGCCGGCCGACCAGGTCACCGCCGGCGGGTCGGCGAGGCTGAACTCGCCGATCCGGGCGAGCCAGGTCTCGAGCGCGACGCGGAGCCCCATCCGGCCCAGGTGCGATCCGAGGCACCGGTGAATGCCGATGCCGAAGGCCGCGTGCCGGTTGATCTCGCGATCGATGATGACCTGGCCGGCCTGGTCGAACTGGGCCGGGTCGCGGTTCGCCGCGGGGAACGACAGCAAGATCCAGTCCTCGGCCTTCATGTCGACGCCCCCGAACCGCAGGTCTTCCCTGACCAGCCTGGCCATGGACACCGGGGCGTACGCGCGCAGGAATTCCTCCATCGCGGTCGGCAGCAGGCCGGGCTCGGCCGCCAGCCGCTCCCGGTCGGCCGGCGTCCGCGCCAGGTGCCAGATCGAGGCGCCGATCGCGCTGGCCGTCGTGTCGATGCCCGCGATCAGCAGCAGGGCCATGGTGCCGACGACATGCGACGCGCTGAGCTTGCGGCCGTGCAGCTCGGCGTTGATCAGGTAGGTGGTCAGGTCATCACGCGGGTTGTCGAGGTGATCGTGCACCTGCGCGAGCAGGTAGTAATACAGCGCCGACATCTGGGTGACGCGCTTGTCCTCTGAGACGTTGATGCCCTGGAGCTTGTTCTCCGCGAACTCACGGAACTGCGGTCCGTCGTCGACCGGGAATCCCAGCAGCTCGGCGATCGCGCGCACCGGGATCTGATGCGCGTACCCGGCGGCGGCATCGACGACGTCCTGGCCGTCGAAGGCATCGATGAGCGAGTGGCAGAACGCGCGGGTCGCCGGCTCGAGCTTGCTCACCGCGGTCTTCGTGAACGCGGGCAGCAAGAGCTTGCGGGCATCGTGGTGGAACGGCGGGTCGGAGGTGATCGGAGGCGAGCCGCCGATCGGCGCGATCTGCGGCGGAGGCCGGAAGTTGCCCATGACGATCGACCGGGACGAGAAGTGCTCGGTGTCATGGGCGATCGCCGAGACATCCTCGTAGCCCGTCGGCAGCCAGGCCCCGCCGAACCGGTCCGTGTGCGCGATGGGGCAGCGGCGGCGCAGCTCGTCCTGGATCGGATAGGGGTCGGCCGCCCACTCGGCCTCGGCATGCGAGAAGTCGGTCGCCCAGTCCGTGACGGGGCCGGTGATGATCTCGGTGCGGACGCCCGGGGTTTCTCCCTCCCGCTTGTCCCACCGGTCCCGGTCAAGCCGGCGGCTGGCCATCACTCCCCCTCGGGCAGCCGGATCGCCTGCTCGGGGCAGTTCAGCGCGGCGCGGCGAGCGTCATCCTCGGAGTGCGATGGCACGACGCCGTCACCGAGCACTCTCCCGTAACCCTCGTCGTCGTCGCCGAAGAGGTCAGGGGCGAGGTCATAGCAGCGCCCGTGCCCCTGGCACAGCCCGGCATCGATCCGCACTTTCACGAAGGCTCCCTCTCGGCTGACGCGGTCGGTCGCGGGCACGCGCCCGCGTGTGCCGTTATACCTCAGGCGGGCGCCCGGGCGCCGAGAATTAGGCCGTTCATTTACGGGCATTTTCATAAGTCATTATTATCCCTTCTCGTTTACCGGCCGCTGGCCCGGGAATGGCCGCTACCACGCGAAACAGCTTCCTTGAGGCTGTATTCCCTGTCACCGAGAGGAGCTTCGTCCGTGGGATTGTCCATTCCTGACGTCGCCGCCCACAGCACCGAGAGCTACGGAACCAGCTATGCCGCCGTGCCATCCCCGTTCTCGATGGACCGGGAAGCCTTCCGTGACCTGGGACATCGCCTAGTTGAGGCACTCTCCTCCTATCTCGACAAACTTCCCCAGGAGCCGGTTTACCGGCCCATGCCGGCGGAAGCACGGCGTGAACTGGAGGAAATGAAAATTCCCGCTGACGGAGCCGCCGCAGGGGAGGTAATCGAGAGTTTCTTCCGCTTGGTGCTGCCTTACGGACGAGGCCAGAATCATCCATGTTTCGCCGCGTTCGTCGACCCGGCGGCATCGCGGCTGAGCATGCTCGCGGCATTTGCGGCGGCGGCGACGAATACCAGCGGCTCGGGCGGTAATTACGCCGCGATCTACGTCGAGCGCGCGGTCGTCAGGTGGCTGATGGAGCTCGTCGGGTTCCCGGTCGCGGGCAGCGACGGGGTGCTGCTCGGCGGCGGTTCAGACGCGAACCGGCACTGCCTGGAGGTAGCCAGGTACTGGGGTGCCAGGCAGGCGGGCTGGGACGTCAGGGCCGAGGGCCTGCAGGGCCATCAGCGGCTCACCATGTACATGTCGGCCGAGGGCCACTCCTGCCTGGAGAAGGCTGCCTTCACGCTCGGGCTCGGCGCGCCGCGCAAGGTCATCGTCGGGCCGGACTTCCGGATGGACCTGGCCGACCTGCGGGCGGCGGTCGCGGCTGACCGCAAGGCGGGTCACCGCCCGCTCCTGGTCGCGGCGAACGCCGGCAGCGTCAAGACCGGCGCCATCGACCCGTTCGGCGAGCTGGCCGACTTCTGCGCCGATGAAGGGCTCTGGCTGCACGCGGACGGCGCCTACGGCGGCTTCGGGGCACTCGACCCGCGCCTGCGGCCCTGGTACGCGGGCCTGGAGCGCGCCGACTCGATCGCGCTCGACCCGCACAAGTGGCTCGCCGTGGCCATCGGCTGCAGCTGCGCCCTCATCAGGCAGGGCTCGCTGCTCGAGGACACCTACAAGCTCATCCCCTCCTATCTCAGCTTCCAGCCCGGCCAGGGCTTCAACGGCGACGTCTGGTACTCGCACAGGTGCGCCGAGCAGACCAGGGACACCGGGCGGGCACTCAAGACCTTCTGGAACATCCAGCAGGCCGGCAAGTCCGGGCTGACCGCGCACGTGCGACGGCACATCGACCTGGCCCGCTACCTCACCGAGGTCGTCGAGGCCAGCCCCGACCTTGAGCTGCTGGCGGCCGGGCCGCTCACCTCGGTGTGCTTCCGCTACGCGCCGGCCAGCCTGCGCGGCGACGATGACGCACTCGACCAGCTCAACCAGGCGATCATGTCGGACGTCCAGCTCGGGGGCCGGGCGTTCCTCGCCGGGGTCGACATCCGGGGGCGCTTCGCGCTCCGCTCGTGCGCCTTGCACTACGAGCTCGACGAGACGCACGTGCGCACGATCGTCGACGCCGTCCGCGACGCCGGCCACCGCCGCGTCAGCCCCGACCCCCTGCCGCAGCCCGCCAGCGACACCGGCACAGGCAGCGACACCGGCACAGGCACTGGCACAGGCAGCGCCGGCGAGGGGACACGAGCCGTCCTTGCCGCCGCCTCTCCGGGCGGCGCGCTCGCAGAGGAGGACGTCACATGCGCCTGACCGCGAGCCGCCCGAGCGCCGGCCCCTACACGGGGACGGCCCCGGCCCCCGTCCGCCCAGCGGCCGCGGCTCAGGCCCGCTTCGCGCTCGCGCTCGCGGCGGCCAAGACGGCGGGAGCCGCGTCCCGGATACTCAAGTTCGGCGGCGGCACCAGCTACCCGGGCAAGATCGCCCGGCGGATCGACCCTGACGTGCTGGCTAAGATCGCCGCCGCGAGCGACGCCCGCACGGCGATCATCACCGGGAGCAACGGCAAGACGACGTCCTGCCGCATGCTCGCCGCCCTGGCCCACGCGGGCGAGGTCAGGGTCGCACAGAACCGGTCGGGCTCCAACCTCGTGCCCGGCGTGATCGCGGCGGCGGTACGGGGCACGAACCTGCGCGGCCGGATGGACGCCCAGCTGCTGCTGCTCGAGGTCGACGAGGCGACGGTGCGGCTGGTAGCGCCCGAGTTGCAGCCGGACACGCTGGTCATCACCAACATCTTCCGCGACCAGCTCGACCGGTTCGGCGAGCTCTACGCGATGGCGGGCAAGCTGGCCGCCGTCATCGAGTCGCTGCCCGCCACCGCCACCGTGGTGCTCAACGGCGACGACCCGCTCGTGGCGAGCCTCGCCCCGCACGCCCAGGCGCGCAGGCTCTACTTCGGCGTCCAGGCCGGCCTCGGCGAGTCGGCCAGCCAGGTGCCCGAGCATGCCGCCGACACCATCCGCTGCGTGCGCTGCCAGCACGAGCTGACTTACCGTGCCGTCTACCTGTCGCACCTCGGCGACTACGAGTGCCCGGAGTGCGGCACCGCCAGGCCGCCGCTGGACATCGCGGTCACCGCGATCCAGCCCGCCGCTGACGGCGGCGCCGAGATCAAGATCGAGACCCCGGCCGGCACTATCCCGCTCGACCTGCCGCTGGCCGGAACGCACAACGTGTACAACGCCGCCGCCGCCGTGGCCGCCGCGACCGCGCTGTCGATCCCGCAGCCCGCGGACCAGGACCAGGCCCGCCGGGCCATGGCCGGGCTGCGGCCGGCCTTCGGCCGCCTGGAGAACATCCAGGCCGGTGACCAGCAGGTAGTCCTCGCCTTCGTCAAGAACCCCACGGCCTACAACACCACGCTGCGCGAGGTGCTGCGGCGGCCAGGCCCCAAGCACGTGCTGGCCGCGCACAGCAACACGGCGGTGGACGGCGAGGACTTCGCCTGGCTCTGGGACACCGACCTTGAGCAGCTCGTGCCGCGGCTGGCGAGCCTGACCGTGAGCGGAACCAGGGCCGACGAGGTCGCGCTGCGCTTCAAGTACGCGGGCGCCCGGCCGGAGGCGACCACGGTGCTGCCCGCCCGTTCCGACGCCCTGCGGGCCGCGCTCGCCGCGACGCCGACAGGCGAGCCGCTCTACATTCTCGCTGGCTACACCCCCATGCGCGAGCTGCGGGGCATCATGCAGCGGCGCGGCTGGGTGGCGCCGTCATGGAAGGAATAAGCCGATGACCACAGCGCCGACGGTCCGCATCTGCCATCTCTATCCGAGGCTGCTCAGCGTGGCCGGCGACCGGGGGAACCTCTTCGCGATCATGCGCCGCTGCGCGTGGCGCGGGATCTGCGCCGCCGTGACCGAGGCCGACGCCGGGGAAGTACCCGACTTCAGCCAGTCCGACCTGATCTTGCTGCACGGCGGCCAGGACCGCGAGATGACCGAGGCGGCCCGCGACATCGCGGCCAAGGCAGGCCCGCTCAC
Source organism: uncultured Actinomycetota bacterium (assembly GCA_963720575.1). Lineage (GTDB taxonomy): Bacteria > Actinomycetota > Actinomycetes > Streptosporangiales > Streptosporangiaceae > Chersky-822. The sequence continues at coordinate 3,836,378 of CAVRGA010000001.1, read as the reverse complement.
CAGCGCGATCGAGGACGGCGTGGTCGTGCTCGCCGTCTGCGCGGGCTACCAGCTGCTCGGCAACTACTACGCCCCGGTCGACGGCCCGACGCTGCACGGGCTCGGGGTGCTCGACGTGGTCACCGAGGGCGGCCCGCAGCGGTTCATCGGGCACGCGGCCGTGGAATGCAACCTGGGCGATGGCCAGGCAAGGAAGCTGACCGGCTTCGAGAACCACAGCGGCCGCACCTACCTGGGTGAGCGCGCCGAGCCGCTCGGCCGGATGGTCGCCGGCGGCGGCAACAACGGCGAGGACGGCACCGAGGGCGCCCGCTACAAGGACGTGTACGCGACCTACCTGCACGGGCCGCTGCTGCCGAAGAACCCGTGGCTGACCGACCACCTGATCGGCCGGGCACTGGCGCACCGCTACACCGACGTCGCCCCGCTCGCACCGCTCCCCGACCAGGAGGAAGCACGAGCCCACGCGGCCGCGCTCCGCGCAGCCACAGCCAGCACGGGCAAGGCCAGCACAGGCAAGGCCAGCACAGTGAAAGCCAGCACAGTGAAAACGATCAAGGAGACACGGTGGACTTCTCGCTGACGCCCGAGCAGCGCGAGCTGACCGAGGCAGCCGCCGACTTCGCCCGCCGCCAGCTCAACGATGACCTGGTCAAGCGCGATGACACCGGCGAGTTCCCGCGCGATCTGTGGCGGGCGTGCGCCAAGTTCGGCATCCTCGGCCTGCCGGTCCCGGCCGAGTTCGGCGGCTCGGGCACCGACATCGTCACCACCGCGCTGATCATGGAGGCGCTCGGCTACGGCTGCAAGGACAACGGGCTTCACTTCTCGCTCAACGCGCAGCTGTGGAGCGTGCAGCACCCGATCCTCACCTTCGGCACCGGTGAGCAGAAGCAGGCCTACCTGCCGGGAATGGTGTCGGGGGACATCATCGGCGGGCACGCGATGACCGAGCCGGGCTCGGGCTCCGACGCGCTGCACATGCGCACCCGCGCCGAGCGGCAGGGCGACCATTACCTGCTGAACGGGACCAAGCAGTTCATCACCAACGCGCCGGTCGCCGACGTGCTGCTGGTCTACGCCTGCGTCGCTGGCACGCCCGGCATCAGCGGCCTGTCCGCGTTCCTCGTCGACGCCGGCACGCCCGGCCTGATGATCAGCGCCAGCTTCGCGAAGATGGGCCTGCGCACGTCCCCCATGGGCGAGATCGCGCTGACCGACTGCCTGGTCCCGGCGTCGTGCCGGCTGGGACCCGAGGGCGCCGGCATGGCGATCTTCAACTCGTCCATGGAGTGGGAGCGAAGCTGCCTGCTCTCCAGCGCGGCCGGCTCGATGCGGCGGCAGCTCGAGGAGTGCGTGGCCTACGCCCGCTCGCGCGAGCAGTTCGGCCAGCCGATCGGCAAGTTCCAGGCGGTGTCGGGCAAGCTCGCCGAGATGTACGTCCGGCTGCAAGCCGCGCGCCTCCTGATCTACCGGGTCGCCTGGATGAAGCAGCAGGGCAAGGCCGCTCCCGCCGAGGCAGCGGCGGCGAAGCTGTTCGCCAGCGAGGCCTGGGTGCAGTCGAGCCGGGACGCGATCCAGGTCCACGGCGCCACGGGCTACATGAAGGAGTCCGGGATCGAGCGGGATCTCCGTGACGCGATCGCCAGCACCATCTACTCCGGCACTTCCGAGATCCAGCAGGTGGTCATCGCCCGGATGCTCGGCCTGTAGAAGAGGAGACAGCGCAATGACATACCTGCTGCAGGGGCTGCTGACCGAGGCCGCGGCGCTCCATCCGCGGCGTCCGGCGGTGTCGGCGGATGGCCGCGTGCTCACCTACGCCGAGCTTGACCAGCTGAGCAACAAGATGGCCAGGGCACTGGCGCGCATCGGCGTGGCCCCCGGCGACCGGGTAGCGATCCTCGTGCCCAAGTCGGCCGCCTCGGTCATCGCCGCTTACGGTGCCCTGAAGGCCGGGGCGTGTTACGTCCCGCTGGACGTGAAGGCCCCGGCCGAGCGGCTCGGCTACGTGATTCAGGACAGCGGCGCCGTCGTGGTCATCGCCGACGAGAGCAGGGCCGCGCAGGCGGCCGAGCTGGCGGCCCGCGTGCCCGGGGTGAGGTGCCTGACCGCGGCGGACGCGCCCGGCCCGGCCGCGACCGGCGACGGCGGCGAAAGCCGCGACCTCGCCATGACGCCGTGGGCCCGCGTGCTCTCCGAGCCCGCCGAACCGCTGGACGACGAGCTCGCCATCGAGACCGACCTCGCCTACATCCTCTACACGTCGGGCTCGACCGGCGCGCCCAAGGGCGTGATGATCTCGCACCGGAACTCGCTCACGTTCGTCGACTGGGCGACCGCCGCCGCCCGGCTGACCGCCGGCGACCGCGTCTGCAGCCCGGCGCCGCTGCACTTCGACCTGTCCGTCTTCGACGTGTACGCGAGCTGCCGGGCCGGCGCCTGCCTGACCGTGATCCCGGACCGCACGACCACCTTCCCGGTGTCGATCGCGAACTGGCTGGAAAAGGAGCAGATCACGGTGTGGTACTCGGTGCCTTCCGTGCTCACGCTGCTGGCCTGCTTCGGCGGGCTGGGCCAGTTCGACCTGTCGCGGCTGCGGACGGTGATCTTCGCCGGGGAAGTATTTCAGCCTAAACATCTTGCTCGCCTCATGGCTGAGCTGCCGCTCCCCCGCTACCTGAACTGGTACGGGCCGACCGAGACCAACGTGTGCACCGCGTACGAGGTCCTCGCGCGGGCGGCCGAGCTTGGCCCGGTCCCGATCGGGAAAGCCTGCGCCAACACCGAGGTCTTCGCGGTCACCAGCGACGGCGGCCGGGTGTCGCGGGCCGGCGTGGAAGGCGAGCTTTACGTGCGCGGCCCGTCGCTGATGCGCGGGTACTGGGGCCAGCCGGGCAAGACGCGCGAGGTGCTCGTGCCCGACCCGCTGCGGCCGGGGTCCGATGAGCTCGTGTACCGGACCGGCGACCTGGTGACCCTGGAAGCCGGCGGCAACTACGCCTACGTCGGCCGCCGCGACGCCATGGTCAAGGTGCGCGGTTACCGGGTCGAGCTCGGCGAGGTCGAGGCCGTCCTCTACCGGCACGCGTCGGTCGCCGACGCGGTGGTGCTGCCCGTGCCCGACGAGCTGCTCGGCAGCCGCCTGCGCGCGGTCGTCGTCGCGGCCGCCGATGACGGCCTCAGCCGCGAGGACGTGCTCGAGCACTGCAGGCAGTGGCTGCCGGGCTACATGGTGCCTGAGGTGGTCGAGTTCCGCGCGGCGCTGCCGAGGACCTCAACCGGCAAGGTCGACCGCGCGGGCCTGCTGGCCGAGCACTCCGATCCCGAACTCGCGGAAACCCGTTAACAAATCCCACGATGAAAGCAGGTGCTCACATGGAATCGATCATCAATGACTACATCAGCCGGGAGCTGGTCCAGGACCCGGCCCAGCTTCCTCTCAGCGACGACGCGTCACTGCTGGAGAGCGGCATCCTTGACTCGCTGAGCCTGCTGCAACTGGTGGTGTTCCTCGAGGAGCGGTTCGGGATCACTGTCGGCGACACCGACTTGCTGCCGGAGAACTTCGCCAGCGTGCGGACGATCTGCGCTTACCTGCGGGCGCGCGAGCCGCAGAAGGAGGCGGCCGCACGTGGCTAGTGAGGGCGGCGCTGGCGGGCAGGGCGGGGCGGGCGGGGCGGGCGGGCCGGGCGGGGCGGGCGGGCAGGGCGGGGCGGGCGGGAAGCGTACTGCCAGGCTGGCGCGCACCGTCGAGCGCGCGGCCTACTGGGTGGCGGTGGCGCCGGTGCTCGCCCTGCTGCCGGGCGCTCTCGGCTACCGCATCGCGTGCTGGCGCGGCGACTGGCTGCACCGGGGCCAGCCGGCCAAGCGCGCCGAACTGGCCCGCAACCTGCGGCTGCTCGCCCCTCCACTGAGCGAGGCGGCGGAGCGGCAGGCGATCAGGGACTGGTTCCGCGCGTCGTCGTGCGAGGCGGTGGACGTGGCCAGGCTGCGGTTCTCCGGAGCGCGGCCGCTGCGGCGGCTCGTCGAGATTCGGGGACGGGATCGGCTTGAGGCCGCGCTCGCCGCTGGCAAGGGAGCCATCTTGTGCAGTGCTCACTTCGGCTCCTACGACTGCGCGTTCTCGGTGCTGGGGCCCAGCGGGTTCCCGGTGACGACGATCGGGCGCTGGCAGCACAAGTACACGGCGGGCATGTCGTCGGCTGAGCGGCGGTTCTGGGAACTCTCGTACGCCAGGCCGCTGCAGCGCCGGCGGCACCGGCCCAACATCGAGCCGTGGCCGGGCCGGGTCGAGGTCGCGGCCAAGGCGGCTGCCGTGCTGCGGGCGGGCGAGGTGGTCACGATCTCCATCGACGTGCCGCCGCTCGATGCTGACAGGGCGAGGGCGATCGAGGTACCGTTCCTGGGCGGGCGGGCCAAGCTCCTGCCGGGCGTGGTCACGCTGGCGAAGCTGACCGGTGCCCCGGTGCTGATGTGCTTCATGCACCGGTCGGCCGACTACCGCCATCAGTCCCTGGAGATCTCGGCGCCAGTGCCGATGGACGGCGACGTGGCAACCGCGTTCGCGCGCTGCGCCGCTGGGGTGAGCGCGGCCATCACCCGCAGCCCGTCCCACTGGGCCTACTTCGCCAGCTCAGGCGACCTGGCCACCCTGGGCCTGATCTCCCGGGAGCCGGCAACGGGGCTCGTGCCAAGCGGGCCGCCGGTTCCGGCGGCGGGGCCAGCGGCGGCCGGGGCGGCGGCGGCGGTTCCGGCGGTTCCGGCGGTTCCGGCGGCGGATCAAGTCGCGACCGCCGACTGACCAGGCTCGGCAACTGTCCGGCCCGGCGCCGCTCACTCCGGGGAACTGTCAGTGCGGGGACCGCAGGTGCGGTGTTCCGTAGTCAAGGTGCCGGGCGTGACCGACGCCGAACATCACGGAAACCAGCACGGGTCCCGGCGGCCGGCGGCCCGGGACAGTCTGAGGGCGGCCCAGGTTGCTGGTTACGCCCGCCTCTAACAGCATCGTGGCCCTCCCTGTTGCTGTCGGTCACTGGTTTTAACAGCAACATGGCCCTCCCTGATGTTGTCCTGACAGCAACGGGGAGGGCCACCTTGCTGTCAGAAAAGACCGTTGACAGCAACAGGGAGGGCCACGATGCTCACGCTCCCGGCGGCGCCGGTGCGGAGCACGGCACACGTCCGCCCAGAAACAAAGATCACGCGCCGAGGCACTAGTTCAAAAATCTAAAGGGAATAAGCCTCCAGTTGACCCACCACGCGCCTGACGCTCCACGATCCCGAGTCACCCGACAGCCTCCCTGACCTGGGTGATCTTCCGTGATCACGCCCACGCACATGATCACGTAAGCTAGCTCCGGTCCCGGCGGCTGCCGCGCGGCTCGTGATCAGGATCGGGGAGCCTTTTCCGGCATCGTGGGGGAGAGTTTTCACTCCGGGGAGTTTTTTCAGTTAATAGAGCCGAAAACTCTCCCCTAAGTGAAAAGTCTCCCCGCAGACCCGCCGGAGCCCGGTCTTCCAAGATCCCGAGTCACCCGGCACCCCCTATGGAGCGGACAACACTCCGCAGTACGGAAAGCCTCCAGTCAAACAGCGCGGCTGGGCGGCTGATGCCGCCTAGCAGGCGATGATTCGGGCCTCGACGAGGTTGCCGTCGTCGATCCGCAGGAGCCCGAATGTGCCGTGCGGCTGGCGGCGGCGGTCGGTCGGGGAACCGGGGTTGAAGATCCGGAAGCCATCGGCGGCCTCGTCGAGCGGGATGTGGGAGTGCCCGAAGACGACCAGTTCGGCGGCCGGGAAGCGGCGGCGCATCCGGGCGAGCCGGCCGACGGCCGCGCCGCTGTCGTGCACCATCGCGACGGCCAGCCCGGCCAGGTCGAACTCCAGGGTCTCGGGCGCGCCCCACGCTGCGACGCCGGGGCCGTCGTTGTTGCCGAGCACTACCCGCACCGGGGCGTAGCCCGATAGCTCGTCGAGCACGTCGGCCGTGCAGACGTCGCCGGCGTGCAGGATCACGTCGGCCTTCCGCAGCTGGGACGCCACGGCAGGCGGGCACTGCCGCCAGCGTCTCGGGGCGTGCGTGTCAGCCAGGACAAGCGCTCTCACCATTGCCAGTATGCCCGGCCAGCCAGATGCACGCGGAGTCGTTAGAATCACGTGAGATTCGTCCGGCAATGGGACGTTCTGCCAAGGCCTGATGCGGGCCAGGATGGGGAGGTCCGATGGGCTGGGTCCGGCATGCCAGCACGATCGCGGCGGCAGCGTCGATTGGCTTTCTGGGCGCGACCGTCAGCACGTCCTCCTCGCTGGCAGCGCCGGCGCGCCATTTCCGGCAGGCAGGCAACGCTGCGGCCGGCAGCGATCTCGCGATCAGCCAGCCAGCCAATCAGGCCGGCGCGGCCGGGGACGCCGCGCAGTTGTCGTTGCGCATCACCGACCCCGCGCCGGGAGCGATGCTCAAGTCCGTCACGGCCGCCGGCCTCCCGCCTGGCCTGAACATCGGGAAGAACGGGACGTGCGTCACCGCCCAGGATGAGATCTGCGGATTCCTCACCACGCCCGGGGCCTACCACGTGACCGTGACAGCCACCGACAATCTCGGCGCCACCACGTCGGCCTCGTTCACCTGGAAGGTCGCCAGAGCTCCCGGCACTGGCCCGGTCGCCCATGTGCACGTCGGGCCGCGCGGGAAGTGCCTCGACGATCTGGGCGACAGCCGCGCGAACGGCGCCAAGGTCGTGATCTGGACCTGCGACTCCCGCAAGGGCGAGACGTGGACGGTCGCCCAGGACGGAACCCTGCGCATCCGCGGGAAATGCCTCGATGTCGCCGCCCTGCGCTACCGTGCCCCGTTCCGCTTGTGGTCGTGCAATGGCACCGCGGAAGAGAACTGGATTATCGGCGCGGAGGCTTTGCTCGTCGAGACCGACACCATCACGCACATGTGGTGCGTCATAGATCCGAGGCTCAACCCGGCCAACGGCACGCAGGCCAAGATAGGGAGCTGCGGCGGGCCGGCTGATCGCTCTCCGGCCCGGGTGCTGTCCGCCGGGCCGCTCGCCTCCGGGGTGCCAGGCAAGTGCCTGGACGACGCCGGCAACAGCGCGGCGAACGGCACCAAAGTCGTGATCTGGACGTGCGACGGCGGCGCTGCCCAGCGCTGGAGCCTCATGCCGGACCTCACCGTGCGGATTCACGGCAAGTGCCTGACGGCCGCCAAGGGCAGCACCGCGAACGGCGCCAAGATCACGCTGCAGACGTGCAACGACGGGGCCCGCCAGCAATGGGACGCTGAGCAGATCGCCTTGACGCCAGGCTCGCGTGGCCAGACGGTGATCGCAGGCATGCTGGTCGACCAGACCGCGTCGGCGTGGCTGGCCGACCCGTCGGACAGCCGCGCCAACGGCACCCAGGTCGTGCTCGAGCACGGCGACTTCGGCCCGGGCGCGTACCTGGCCATCAGGTAAGGTCCCGGCTAGGGCAGGCTGGCCGGGGAGTAAGCGGTCATGAAGAAGCCGCGCACCGGCAGGTCGATGTTGACGTTGCTGGAGAAGGTGGTCACCTGCTGGGGCGCCGAACTGTCGAACATGATCCAGACACCGTCATTCTGACCTGAATTCGGGTCGTAGACCGCCACGGTGACCTCGGTCCCCGACACGGTGTACGCGTAGGCGGCGACCTGATGGTTCTTGCCGAGGTCGGCCACGTTCGCCGACTTCACCGTGACCACGCCAAGCGGCGCCGGGACCCCGGCGTCGATGCTCGCCTTCACCAGCGGCCACTGCTGCTCGATGGTCCGCCAGGCGACGCCGCGCTCAACGACGACGTGCCTGCCGAGCAGGCTGACACTCAGGTCGGCATCGGGCAGGTTCATCCACTGGTAGTACTCGGCGATGCCGGCCGGAACATGCCAGGAGTCGATCAGCCTGCGCACGATGAACTTGTAGAGGGGCGTGCCAGGTGCCGGCCGCGCCCGCGGCGGGACCTGCTTCGCGATCCAGTAATCCAGTGCCGCGTAGACCATTCCGCCGCACAGCCCGTTCGCCGCATTGCCGATCCCCACCTGCCCGAACGGCGTCGGCACGGTCACCGCCGGAGCGGAAGGCCAGGAGTTCGTGAACGCGAAGCCGTCAGGCAGCGGCACGAAACCGCCCGCCGCGTCCGGTTCGGCTGTGTTCGTCATGCCGCCATTATCGCGCTCGCGGCGCTTCCCATTGCCTGGCAGCCGGCAGGGTGTCACTATTGGCCACAACGCGCGCGCTGCCGGTTACTGGCCGGTTGTGATCTCAGTGTCCGTTGGCGCGCCACCACTCGGGGGGACTCGTGACGCTCGCTCGCAGGCTCTGGCCGCTACTCACCGGATCGATGCTGACCGTTTCCGTGATCGTCGCGCCCTCGGCGTCGGCGGGGCAGCCATTGCCCGGGCTGGTCTCCGGCACCGCGAGCGACCTGACACCCGCGATCCCGGGCGGATACTGCTACACGGGCGTCGATCAGACCAAGTGCCGCCGGGTCCTGGTACTCGCGCAGGCAGGCGACTGGATCTACGCCGGCGGGATCATCAGCAGCGTGACCGACCGGATCACCCACGTCACCACCAGCGGCTATCACAACCTATTCAGGTTCAGCGCCACCACGCACAAGGTCGACACGTCGTGGAAACCGCAGTTCTACACCTCGGCCCAGGCCAACAACACCACCGCCTACAACGACTCCGCGGTGACGGGCCTGGCCACCGACGGCGCGGGCACGCTGTACGTGGCGGGCGGCTTCACCACCTACGCGCCGGCCCCGGGCGCGCTAGGCGTCCAGCGCAAGGGCGTCGCCGCGATCAGCACCAGCGACGGCTCGCTCGAGCCATTCAACGCCAAGGTCTGCACCGGCGGTGGCGGCTGCGTCATCAACGACGTCGACTATGTCAGGGGCACCGTGTGGCTGGGCGGTAAATTCAACCATCTGGCCAGTACGCCGGTCACGGCGCTGGCCTTCGTCGATCCGGTCACGGGCGCGCTCAAAGGCACGCAGCTCAGCGTCTCCGGCGCCATTACCGCCACGGTGACCACCAAGGTCGCGCAGATCGCGGTGAATCCGCAGGCCACGCAGGCGGTGATGATCGGCAACTTCGCCGCGGTGGGCGGGGTCACGCACAAGGAAGTCGCGGTTCTCGACCTCACCGCGACCGGCACGGCGACCATCGATCCCTGGAACGACCCGGCCAACCTCAACGCCAGCAACTCGGCGAACTGCAGCCCAGATGACACCTGGGCACGCGGCGCGGACTGGGACCCCACCGGCACCTATTTCGACATCGCGGCCAGCGGCGGCGGCGGCCAGGACGCCTTCGGAGCCGCCGGCGCGCTGTGCGACGCCTTCTCCCGGTTCAAGAGCGACGGCAACCCCAGCACGCCGTATCCGCTGATCGTGAACGAGACCGGCTTCGACTCGCTCTTTACCGTGCTGGACACCGGCGACGTCGTCTACACAGGCGGGCACAACAAGAACCTCGACCATGCCGTCTACCTCAACGGCGTCAAAGTGCACAGTCCCGAGCAGAAGCATTACGGCATCGGGGCGATCGACGTGAAGCCGGGCGACCCGAACTACGGCCATGCCATCACTACGTTCAACGCTTCCATCGCCACCGGACGCGGCGCCGGGTGGGCAGCGTCACTGAGCACCAGCGCCGGCATCTACATCGGAGGCGACGCCACGGTCGTCGGCCCCGACACCACCATCGCCCGCCTGGCCTTTTTCCCCCTGGTGGCCTAGCCCCCGTGACCGCCTAGCCCCGTGACCGCCTAGCCCGTGACCGCTTTCACCGCACATTCCAGGTTGAAATTCGTGTTCGGGAAGGAGGGTTTTCGCATCCAGGAGAGTTGACCGGACCATACGACGACAACTCTCCCGCATGCGACAACGCTCCTGCAGGAACCCGAAAGCGCTCCCCGGCAAGGACGACAAGCTTCCCGGAACGGCAACTCTCCTCCGGGAGCACGGCAACCCTCCCGACCACGGCAACACCCAGCTTGGCTCACTCCCAAAGAACCGCACCCATTTTCACAACGAGGGACTGCCCGGGTCGCCAGCACCAGTCGCGCTGACCTGGATGGGTCGCGCTGACCGAACCGGGTCGCGGCGACCAGGGGCGGTCAGCCTTCTTGTTTGTGTCTTGTTGACATGAACACATCGACCGGGTTATTGTCGTTATGACAGTAAGACGAGGCAGCGGACCGAGGCGGACGACCGGACCGATGTGACGACTTGCAAGCGACGGCGCTCCCCGAGGGCGCCGACGTGTCAGCAGCAATCGCGCGCGCAAGGGCGCCGCGGGAGACAGGCCAGTCTCCGCCGCCCCGTTCGGCCGGACGGGGCGGGACGCGAGCGTCACCCCAGCGAGTCAGGCAATTCTTTGAAAGGGAAATCTCGTGAGTGCTCTTCGCCGCTCTGCCCTGGCGCTCTTCATCGCATCCGCAACCATCACGGCCGGCGCTTCGGCGCACCTCGCCGCCGCGCCAGCGGCACACCACGCCACCCAGCTGGCAGGGCCAATCTGCCCGGCCGGCACGAACTGGGACGACGGCCTCCACACGTGCGTGTAGCGCACGGTAGAAAATCGGTAGATCGACGCGCCAGGCTAGTGACCACGGGCCATTGCCTGTGCCGGTAGCTGGTGGCCGGCGGGTCTTTGGGGAAGACTCGCCGGCCACCGGCGTCTCAAGGCCGAGGCCGAGGCCGTAGCCGTAGCCGAAGGCATCCTGGCAGCCACTGACTTAATCCCCGGGGCGAATCCGGCCCCGAGTTGTTGTCAGTATGACGCTAAGCTATTCTGTCGAGATGACAATACCCGGCAGGCTTCCTGTGTACCTGACCGCTGACCTGGTGATACTCACCGTCCGCGATGAGCTGCTTCAAGCGCTGGTCATAGAGCGGGGCAACGAGCCATACAAGGGCTGGGTCGCCCTGCCCGGCGGCTTCCTGCGAGCGGGAGAGGACATACGCCAGACGGCCGAGCGCGAGCTGGGCGAGGAGACAGGCCTCGCCGGCAGCGCCCTGCACCTGGAGCAGTTCGCCGTCTACAGCGATCCTGACCGGGACCCGCGCGGACGGGTAATCAGCGCGGCCTTCCTCGCCATCGCTCCCGACCTGCCAGTCCCGGCGGCCGGCACCGATGCGAGCAGCGCCGAATGGGCTCCGGTGGAGTCCATTCGCTCCAAGCTCGCCTTCGACCACGCGACCATCTTGGATGATGCTCTCGAACGCGCCAGGACGCAGCTCGAGTTCACCACGCTCGCGGCAGCCTTCTGCGGCCCGGCGTTCACGATGGGCGACCTGCGCAAAGTTTACGAGGTCGTATGGGGGGTTCCGCTCGACCCGCGCAATTTCAGCCGGAAAGTGGCGAATACGAAAGGCTTCGTCGAGGCGACCGGTGCTAAACGAGCACGGGAAACCGGCAGGCCGGCAGAGCTTTACAGCCGGGGTCCGGCCCAGACGCTCAATCCTCCGCTGCTGCGCACTCCGGCGGCAGCCGCTCACGCGCCGCAGTCATAGTAGGCGCGCGGTAGGAGTTCGGTAGAACGACCCTGAATCCTTATATTCGGCGCCAGCGTCTCCGCCAACCGGAGTAAAGGACCGGTTATCCCGGACGCTGCCGCCGGAGCTGCCGAACTAATCCGCTGCCACGAATGACAACATGCGGGGACGCCCAGAAATGACAGCCATAGCAGATGAAGTCGAAGCGGGCATAGCGGGGCGTATCGCGCAACTGCTGCAACGCCGGCAGGAGCGGCTGCCGCGGATCGTCGGCGAGATTGCCCGGTGGCGCGGCATCGACAAGGATCTAGGTGACCTGGCTATCGCGCTCGAGGCGCTGCGCCGGCACCCGACTGTCTCCGATGACGCCGCCGTCGATCTCGCCATTCCGCACCTGCATGAAATCAAGGCGAACATCGCCGACGTCATTGATCAGTATCACGACGTCGAGGCGAGATACTCGCGGGATACCGTCAACGTCGGGGTAAGCGGAAGCGCCCGGGTAGGCAAGAGCACGCTGCTCCAGTCCATCTCCGGGCTGACCGATGAGCAGATCCCGACGGGGCGTGACCTGCCGGTCACCGCGGTGCGCAGCAGGATCTACCACTCGCCGCGCACGAGGGCCGCCGTGTTGAGCCTGCACTCTCCTGAGACCTTCCTCGCCGAGGTCATCAGGCCTTACCACCAGGCGCTCAACCTGACCGGAGATCCCGCGTCAATCGAGGATTTCCGGAACTGGATCTATCAAGCTCCATCGGAGAGCGGCGAGGTAGCCAACTCCGGAGACGTCGCGCTGCTCGTGCGGCTGCGCGAAATGCAGCAGGGCCTGTGGTCCTACGAAGAGGACCTGCGCGGCAGCGAGAAGTCCGTCCGGCTTGAGGAGCTCAGGCCCTACGTGGCTTATCCGACGAGCCAGGAGCGCGGCGGTTCGGCCCGCCTTGAGCATCGTTATCTGGCAGTGCGCGACGTGCGCATCGACTGCCCGTTCCCCTGCGCCGACGTCGAGCGGCTTGGCATCATCGACCTGCCCGGCCTCGGCGAGATCGCGGCCGACGCCGAAGAGCACCACCTGACGGGCCTGCGGCAGGACGTCGATGTGGTGCTGCTCGTCAAGCGCGCGGCCGAGGGAATGGCGTACTGGAGCGCCTCTGACGCTCAGGCCATCAACTTGCTTGACAAAGCACGCGGGTTCATCCGCAATCGAGGCGACTTCGTCTTCATCGTGGTCAACTCCCGCCCGCAGGACAGCGAACTCGCCGAGCCGCTGCGGGCGGACATCCTCCGGCAGGTCAACGACGGGCAAGCGAGCCGGCATTTCGTCACCTTGAACGCCGATGTCGCCGAGCCGGAGTCGGTACGAGACGCCGTCTTGCTGCCGCTGCTGCACATGCTGGCTGACCGGCTGCCGGTCATGGACGAGGAGTGCCTGACCGGAGCGCAGGAAAGAGCGGCGAGCGTCACCTCCAGGATCCGCATGGCGGTGCTTGAGGTGCAGGAATCCCTGTCCAGCCTGCGAACCCCGACCGGCGCGATGGAGGATCTCGAGGATCGCGCCAACGAGTTGCGCGACGACCTGGCCGAGCACCTGGGCGGCCTGGTCGCCGAGCTTTACAAGCAGGCAACCCAGGAAGAGGACGATCCCGGGTACGTGGAGGCCATCGAGACCGCGTACGAGGATGTCGACAAGTGGGTCAAGGGCGGTTTCGGCAAAGGCGAAGAGGACTGGTGCCGGCTGGCGTTGCGTTCGTTCCGCCGCCACCGGTCGGCGGGCCCTTACAGCGTCGACGAGCTCAACCGGATCAGGGTGGAGATCAGCAACAAGTTCGCCCGTCTCGATGATTTTTTCTCCAGGCAGATTGAAGTGGCCAGGGAGCGGGTCGGCATGATCTTGCGCGACAACCTGGGGGATCTGCTGACCGGCGTGCCGGATGGCGATCAGCATGGCACGAGGCTGCTCCAGCGGACCGTCGAGCTTCTGACCGACGCCTCGGAACCGTGCAAGGTGATGAGCGACGCGGTCGAGCTGCTGCTGACCTTGCGGCTCGACTACCGCACCCAGCTCCATCCCCGGGTGCGCAGGCAACTCGACGGGCTCAACCCGCAGCGACTCGATCCGATCCACGCGGTCGTCAAGGACTTTTCGCCGGACGGCGCGCTCGATCTGTTCAAGTACGTCACTGACCAGGCGAGCCAGGCAGCATGGGACACCAAGAAGGCGCTGCTGGAAGAGCAGGTAACCCCGCTCCTGGTGATCCATGCCGCCGTCGAGCAGTTCGAGGACACCCTCATCCGCGCCGGGCTGGCCGATCGCGAGTTCCGCCGGTTCGGCCGTTCGTATCGCGACGAGCTATGGCCAGGCCAGTATTCAGGGCTCACCGAGGCGCACGCGCGGTATGCGAGCGTCGCGAAGCTGCTCAAGGCCATTTCCGAGAAACTGAGCTAGAGGTGGGGTACGGCAACATGCTCAATCATGACGACGTCACATTCAAGATCGGCCTGCTGGGGCCGACCAGGGTGGGCAAGACCTCCCTGGTGACCGCGCTGCTGGCCCAGTCGGAAATCTTGCTCGCTGGCAGCGGCGTCACGATGACCACAGTCGATTCGGCGACCGAGGCCAAGATCGCCCAGAATCAGGAAGCGCTCGAAGGCGACCTGCTCGCTCGCGAGTTCCGGTCCGCGAGCCTGAGTTCCACGGTCGAGCCGTTCCACTTCAACCTTAAACTCGACCCCGGCGTGCCCGACGCCGAGATCTACATGGACCTGCTCGACTTCCCCGGCGGATGGCTCGACCCACGCTACCGGCCAACTGAGTTTGAGGCCGACTGGGAGGGTTGCAAGAAGTTCATCAAGGAGAGCACCGTCTTGCTCGTGCCGGTTGATGCCGCGCTGCTCATGGAGTCAGTGCTCGCCAAGCACAAGCAGGAGGTACCCCGCCTGCTCAATACGCGAGCGGTCAGGGAAGTCGCCCGGGACTGGGCGAACGAGCGGAACCGGCGACCTTTCGAGCCGGCTCTCGTCGTGTTCTGCCCGGTCAAGTGCGAGTCGTACTTCACCGATAACGGCGGTACCCGCGACCTATCGATCCGCCTGTACCAGCAATTCAAAGAAACTTACGCCGACGTCGTCGATACCGTCAAACGTCATGCGCCGGCGGCGCGGCTAATGTACGCGCCGATCGACACGATCGGCTGCGTCGAGATCGTGCGCGCGGACTGGCAGGATGATAAGAGCGGCAAGCCCGACTTCCACGCGGAATACAGGATCCGCCTGAACCGGAAGGTCTCGCGCGAGGGAGCCGACGACGTCCTGCGGGCGCTGTGCCGCCTCCTGGTCGAGGCCCGCAAGGTCGCCGAGGTCCAGGCAGGCAGCGCTATCGACCAGGACGTTCAGCAGAGCCGGGCCTACGCCGAGCGGCACGAGGGCTTCCTGCGGAACATGATGCTCTGGGTCACCAGGGAACGCCAGACCAGACAGCAACTGGTCCTGGCGCGCACCAGGGACGCCGACGAGGTATGGCGCCGGGTCAATGCCCTGGACGAGGTAATTCAGAAGACTGCCAGCGCGCCCTACGGGAAGCGTGTTCAGGAGCGACTGTGAAAGGCGGGAGCGATGGGCGTCTACCTCCGCACCCGCGGATGGCGGCTGGACTACAGGTACCTTGGCGCAGCGCCGGATGACTTCTGGTGGCGTGACTACCGCCAGGTGACCGACCCTGAACGGCCCACGATCCTGCTTGAGTCGGATGGCACATCGTGGCGGATGTACGTGGCGGGGATCGCCTCGGAGCGGCTGGACGTCACCGATAGCAAGATCCAGTTCACGCTGGCTGCCGACGGCGACTGCACCGGCCCCGACAAGGCGGCGCGTGACCTGGTACTCGGCATCATCGCGCTGTCCGTAGCCGATATCGCCGACCACGAGGGGAAGTTCATCGACGGTTCCCGGCTGGACAAGCGGCTGCCGCGCGGCGAGGTCGAGCGCATGCTGGCCAGTACCGGCACCACGACCTGGGAGCAGGCCGCCGATGCGGTAAAGATCGCGTTCAAGGATGTGCACGTGCGCGCTGCCGGCGGCAGTCAGCCGGACGGAGCGTGGGTCGGCGGCGCCGGCCGCCCGGAGGCCCGCGACGCGTTCATCGCCAGGTCCGCCGTGCTGCTGGGCGGCAGACCGGGCCGTGCTCTCGCCCTTAACTTGTTCTCAAGCGACTCCGACGCCCGGCAGCTTCCCGTCGCCGATGGCGATGTGAGCGTGCTCATCGTCAGGCCCGGGCCGCGGTTCGACCGCGACCTCGGGAGACTCCCGCCGCCCGGAGCCCTGCCGGACTCCGGGGAACTGCCGGGAGAAGGCGGGCTGCCGCCGGACCCTACGAAGCCCAGGCCGCCGGACCGGCGGCGGCCTGGCAAGCTGGCGACGGTGCTCAGCGGGTCAGCGATCCTGGTGGTCGCGGTGATCGCGGTCCTGGTCGGCCAGCTGAGTCCCAGCAAGACAACCGGCAGCGACAGCAGCCCGGCGCCCAGCCCGGCAGGCAGCCACTCCCCCGTCAGGTCACCGAGTCCATCCAGCTCGCCAAGCACATCACCGAGCCCATCCGCCAGCACATCGCCGAGCCATGGGCAAAGCCAGCCGTCGATCGGCCAGAGCAGCCCGTCGCACAAGCACCGAGACCGCCGAGCGGGACAAGGGGAGGGCAGGGGGAAGCACAAGCCGGGGCAGACGAACCGGGGGAACCACCAGACATCGCACAAGGCAAAGAGCCAGGCACCGCGAGCGATCTACCGGATCACCCAGGGGCGCCGCCTCTACTGACCGGAGACGACGTCGGGGCACTTCCGGCCTTTACGATCACCATCGACGCCCGGCCCGCGATGACCCATACGTTTCGGGCCGCGTGGCGCGCCGACGACGAGTCGCAGACCTTTGCCGAACTCTGGGTCGACAGTGACGACAGTGACGACAGTGACGACAGAACAGCCGGCCGCAAGAAAGCGGGTACGGTCAAGGCCACATGGCGACGTCCGTTTCCTGCCAGCTTCGCGACAGCGATATCGTTCCTTCAGCCTGTCCAGAAGGCCGTCCGCGCCCTTAATGATCCCTGTTCTGATCTGGAATCCCTGGTCATCAAGGTGACCACCGACGGCGGGAAACTGGAGGTGGGATCACGTCGTCTCACGCTCACGCACGAGCACGTGAATGTCTCTGGCAAACTCGACGGTCGTTCCGTCACGGTCCAGATAGCCCGTAACGGCCTCCCGTTGCCCGCCGAGTTAATACATTAACGAGGAGCGGTGATCACAGCCGCACGGCAGCCGCCGGGACCGGTGCTGGTTTCCGTGATCATGATCGAGACCGTGATCACGGAAGATCACCCAGGTCAGGACGGCAGCGATGTTCCGTGATCATGCTCGCGAACATGATCACGGAAGATCGCACCTGTCGCCCCCGCACTGACAACTCCCCGGACTGAGAACTCTCCCCCACGATGCCGGAAAAGCTCCCCGATCCTGATCACGAGTTGTCGCCGGTATTCGCGAGGCCATCGCCGACGCCCCGGCAAGGACCGCGTCATGAGCTGATGGCCGACTGGCCTAGTCGCGCGGATATGGTCAGGGTACGAGATATTTTCCTCATTGAACTTAGTGTGTTGCGCGCGCCTCGTCAGGCCCGGCGGCGCGCGGCGCCGAACGCGCCGAGCCGCAGATCCTCGAGCAGGTTGAGAAGGGCGAGTTTCGGCTGGAGGTTCACGTCGTAGAGAGTGGCGTACCCCTCACCGGTAAAGAACCCGGGAACCCACGAATCCGCGTCCCCGAAGCCCCAGACGGTGAACGAGATGCACTCAGGCACCGCCAGGGCAGCTTTCATCATCTGCGAGAACTCATAGGGCTGCGCGAACATCGCGAGGTTGTCGGTGGGCACCTGCGTCGTCGGGCCGTCGACGAACGTGCGGACATCGGCTTCGGTGATGGCGACCTTCAGGCCCAGGCTGCCATATCGCTGCAGGTCCTGGGTCATCTGCGCGCCGGAGAACCCGAACTGGGTGTCGAGGTGGCCCTGGTTGCCGACCCCGTCGATGGGCACGCCCTGATCGAGCATCTGCCTGAGCCAGGCGAACGCCGCGTCGCTCTTGGCATTCGTGCCGTCTTCGCCGGCGATGTTGTAGTCGTTGTAGAAGAGCAGCGCGTGCGGATCGGCCTCGTGCGCCCAGCGGAAGGCCTGCGGGATAATGCCAGGACCCAGATTGGAGATCCAGAAGTCGTTCGGGTTGATGCCCGACGGGTTGCTGTCGGTGAAGAACTCGTTGGCGACGTCCCACTGCCAGATCCTGCCGCGGTAACGGCCCACCTCGGTAAAGATGTGCTGCTCGAGCAGTCCCGTGAGCTGGGACTTGCCGATCGTGCCGGTGCCGACCCCGGTGGTCAGCCAGTCAGGAAGCTGGTTGTGCCATAGGAGGGTGTGCCCTCGCACCAACTGGCCGTGCTGCTCGGCGAAGTGAACCAGGTTGTCGGCGCCTGACCAGTCGAATACTCCCTGGGTCGGCTCGACCACTCCCCACTTCATCTCGTTGCCGGGAGTGACCGCGGAGAACTGCTGGGCGAGGATGGCCGCGTAAGCGGGGGTGTCCAGGTCGAACGGTATGACGGCGGTCCCGATGTGGAGGCCGATGGGCTCGGCAAGGCCGCGCAGGGTGCCGGCCGCGCCGGCGGCGCTGTCCGGGCTGGCCGCGTTCGGGCTGGTCGCGGTCCGGCTGGGCTCGCCTGCGCCGGCCGCTGACCGCGTCGTCTTGGTGGCGGCTCTGGCGGCCTCGACTCCTGGCATCGCTGCCGCCACTCCGGCAGCTCCGCTCATCGCCAGGAAACTGCGACGTCTCATGGGAATGCCTCCTGTTCGCCATCGCCCTCGGCTGGCTGCTGCGTTGTCCTTCGAAAGTTTCGAAGCATATATCGAGCTAGGCCTTACGTTAAGTCCGCCCTTGAAGGCTGTCAACGAGCAATCCGTGGCAGGCCTGGATGCAGGTTGCTTTTGTTGACGCACGTCAGCGCCAGGTTGTTAGCTTCCTAGGTATCGAAAGATTTCGGGGCGCTGATCTTCCGGCCGGCAGGCCGGTCGGGCACCCCCGACTGTGCTCGCGCATCCTTTCCGGCTGGCACGCGTTCCCGGGGCAGGGGCAGGGGCAGGCCCGGCCCGCGCCCTAGCCGCCGAGCGGTCGTTGCGCGATCGCGCAGAAGCGGCTGCCTGATCTTCCGCGCGTCCGCTGGTGCCGCGCGGGCCGCATCTAGGCATCGTTAAGTCGGGTGGGGACTGCCGCTTGAACGGAAGAGCGTGAGATGCCTCTAAGCCAAGACCACGACGCCAATGTCGCGCAGCTGATGGAGTGGCTCCGGAGCGAACGGGCTCCGGCTGACGCCGTGCAGCTTCGCGACGAGCTCGCTTACCTGCTGTTCTACGGGGATCCGACCTGGGCGTACAACCAGGACAGCGGCAGCATCAGCGACTACCGGTCCATACTCGCGGGGTGGCTGACACACGACTCCGGCGAGGAAACCCGGTTCATCGAGCTGACCGCGCCGGGGATCTCGCCAGATGGCGGCCTTGAGGCGCTCGTCCGCTGGTTCACCCCCGTGGTGGAAAACTGGAAGCAGTGGGCCAAGGACACCGAGGGAAATGTCGAGAAGGGGCTCGAGAACCCCGGTTTCGCGGCTGACCAGACGCCAGGCACGGAATATTACTGGTACGACCCCGACAACGAGGTCTATCTCTACGCGAGCAGCGCGGATGCCCCCGACAACGAGTGGCTGAGCTACGAGGACCGGCGGTACACGCCTATCGCCCGCGACGACGCGCGCAGGACAAACTTCCGGCAGGATGTCGTGACCAGGGAGTTCGAGTTCCAGTCCAAGATAACGCCGTCCAGATGGCTAAGCTCGGCGCAATGGGACCAGGAAGTCGCGGCCGCCAGCGGTCAGGCTGATGCCAGCGCTGCCGTCGACCTTGTCCACACGGTTCCGGTCTACGATGCGGGCTTCGCGATGTACCGCCGGTTCAACTCGGTACAGGCCGCGTACGAGTATTCCGACGATCCCGCCGCCGGGATCTGGCTGAGCGTCCAGGAAGCCACCGACAAGCTCACCGTTGTCGTGCCGGGCGTTGCCGGGGCGAGTGTTGTGGGGGCGGGCGTTGTCGGGGCGGAGGCGGTCGCTGAGCAGCGGCAGGTGGCGGCGCGGACCGTCTATGAGCAGATCGTGCTGCCAGCCTTGAATGAGCTTGATCAGAGCAGGCACCCTGCGGTTCTCTCGCTTCTGAGCCAGGACAACGGCCGGGAACGGCTGAGGGCAGAAGTCATGCGAGCGACCGCCCAGCTGGCGGCGTCCGGGCCGCCGTCGTAAACCCGAGTCACCAGAATCGGAGCCGGCGATGGCGAAAGCCGCCGCCCAGCCCATGTGGCGCGCCTGGCGCACGTGGCCTGAGTGGCGCGGGTGATGCGTGTGGCGCGCGCATGGCGCGCTTGGCCCGACAGGGAGGCCACACAGGCCCAGTCCGCATGAGCTCCGCCAGCCCTGCTGGCATGCGAGATGAACGGGAAGGGGCGCCGTCGCCTGAGCGTCCCGTCCGGTTGGCCTTCCAGGAAGCCCTAAGTACGTATAAGTCGGTTATGGGCCAAGCCTGGCAACTGCGGTATCTTGAGACCGCACGGCTACGGCTACCCCGCGACGAAGGTGCCCAAGTTTCTTGTACACTGGCGTGGCGCTGCTGAAGGTTTCGGCCTTGTGGGTAGCGCGTTGAAGGGGCTATAGCTCAGTTGGTAGAGCGCTTGCATGGCATGCAAGAGGTCTGGGGTTCGAATCCCCATAGCTCCACAAGTTCAGAGAGATTTTTCGAACGTTCAATCGATGCTCATCCGGCGAGTACAGCAGCAAAGTACAGCAACGCAGGGACACGCCGACTGTACGGTGCCTCGGGCCAGCCCGTCAGGTCCGCCAAGAGCGAATGCACTCCACCCACGTCACAGCCTCGACCATCCGACCGCTCAACAGCTCTCGATCCTGGTCGTCTAGTTCCCCATGGAACGCTTACGGGCGATCAGTCGTACGGCACCCGGAACATGGAAAGGTGCTGTCATGATGACTTAGTGGCATATGAACATGACGAACAAGCCCGGGCCGAGGCGTCTCATCACAGAATTCACGACGACCAGATCCCCGTTTTGCGAGAATTGTGCAGCCGGAGGGTAGTGGATCTTGGCCAGGGTGGCGTACGGGCTCATTGCGTGCCGTTCTCTCTCACCGCTTGGAGAGAGTTTGCAGAATGCTTGCCCGAGGCGGTGCGTGCGCAAGAGCAGATCTGCCGTGGCGACGTGTTCGATCTCGCGAGTCAGGTACTGCGGGAAGTCCGACGAGCGGTAGACCTGCTGACAGCCAGCTTCGTGTGGGGCATGGGCAAAACGGGATACGGCCCGCACCGATATCGAGAGATTTGCGCGGCAGCATCGGGTGACCTGGAGCAGGTCCTACGCCGGGTGCTGAATGAGATCAGCGACGGTCAAGGGTGCGCCGGCCCAGTGGCACGCTATGCCCAGTTCTATGGCGGCGACAATTACGAGCACCGGGCGGCGCCTGGAGACGAGCGCTGGTCCCGGCTACCTGGCTTCGGCCCAGCATTCTTCACTAAGTTCCTGTACTTCTCGACGCCAGGCGCCCTGATTCTTGACGCTCGGATAGCGCGTTCTGTCGAAAACATCAGCGGTCTGCCGCACCTGGTCAATAGCGATGGCACAGTGCCTGCCTGGACGCCTTATCGGTACTGCGTTTATTTGCACTGGATGAATCAGACAGCTCAGACCGTTGGCATAGCATCGGACCTTCTGGAAGTAACCCTGTTCGAACCACCGGTCGACCCGCCCGAAGAAGGTGAAGCTACGGAGTGAGTCACGATTACCTGAATGACCATGAGTCGCGGTGAGACGCCAAGTAACGACCACTGTGGTACCGCAACTCCGTGTGGCGGAGGCTCGGCGAATCAGGCAGTGCGTCAACTGCGGTGCCCAGTTCTCCGCCTCTAACTCGGCCGATCGAGGTCCAGACATCGCTTGGCATCTTCAGTGCGTGGAATGCCACCGACTTGTCGCGGAGCAGCTTGAATTGACCTTCGACAGGCCGAACGGTGCGCACATCATGATCTACCAGTGTCGCGCCTGTGGCACACCGCGATCATGTCGGCCTGGTTGGCGAACCCGTTGTCACATCTGTCTGGATGAGCGAAGCAACGGCCCAATCGTGACCGCAGCCAGCAACACTGGTGTCATCCGTCTTTCACAGTATGCTCATGTCGCCGATCAGATTAAGGCGATTCTCGCCGGCACGTCGGACGACGAAATTCGTGCCAGATCGATCGTCGAACTGAACTCCGCCCTGACTCTGGCATCCGTCATCAGGCAAGCTGAGCGACCGGGATGGTCTGTCCTCGCCACAGATATCCACGGGCTCCCCTGGACAGGCGAGCGCGTTAAAGCGCAGTCGCACGGCACCTGGGGACGGCACAACCTATGCGGAACTGTTGCGAAGATCACGCACGGCGCGATGGATTGCCCCGCTTGCGGCCCGGCGCCAGGCTCCCGTACTCATCTAGCGCGCCAAGATGACCCATACCTGCTCTACCTGGTGGTTCACCGGAAATGGCAGAAGTTCGGTGTGGGTGACCGTAGGCGGATCCTGACCCACATTCGAGGCGGCGCGCACGTCGTCCAAGTCCTAAAGGCGCCGTTCCAGCAGGTTATCCTCGCAGAGCTAGCATTGAAGAAACGACATCGTAACGAAATCGTCGGCCAGGTGCGACATGGGATGATCGACTCCTTCGGCCAGGCAACCGAGGTAATGCACCGTCGGCACCCAATTGACCTGATTGATGTGCTGCCAGGCGGCGACGACATCACCGACTCCTTCCGATGACAAGTTGCCGCACTCGAAGCCTCACACGAAGGCTGCCCTGGCTCATACCGTCCTGTCGCTGGAACGTCGCCCTTAGGCATGTTCACGAAGTTCACCGATCTTCGGCGACATTCTCACAGTTCACGTACTCGGTCAGTTCCTAGGGCTAGTCGGCTGATGATCGACTTGACTAAGCGATCTAAACGCAACCAGACCCCTCCGCAGGAGAACCGACTATGTCAGTGACAGCCAGCGACGCCCTAAATGTCACAACGGGCATGACGCCAGCAGAGCAAGCATTAGCTGTTGTGGCTGATCTGCTCACTGATGCGGCTTACGACCTGACCATTCGGTAGTGGAACGACTCCACCGGCAGCCTTGATCCGGGCGCCACGCCCGCTGTCGCGGCGACCTACGCGCAGATGCCGCTGAGCCCCGCCGCTGATGAGGTGGACCGCTACCTCGCCATGACCGGTAAGCGAGTCCCGGTCCGGTCACTGGGGAATCCCGCTGATCTGCGCCTTGCCGGTGCCGCAGGCGACGCTCACGGCTCGTCGTTCGTCCCGGACTGGACGAGCCAGGCCGACGCGAACGAGGCCGAGCGCATCGCCCCGCGCCAGGCGCGAACCGGGTTCTTCAGCAAGGCCGCCAGCCGGGTCAAGGGCCAGGCGGTCACCCGCGACTTCTCCGTCGAGGACGACCCGTCCGCGACCGCCAACCCGTCGCTCGGCGGCCAGGTGCATCCCGAGGTCGCCCGCCTCATGTGCGAGCACAACAACACGCTCGGCCAGCCGTTCGGCGGCGAGAAGCCGCAGACCGGAAGCCGCAGGATTACCCCGAAGGTCCGCAGCGCCAGCAAGGTCAACCCGGCCAGCGGCAGCAGCGTGCTTACTGCAATGAGCGCGCCGTCAACTCGACCTGGCTTCAGCGCAGGCGCTTACTCGCCCTACCTGGCGCTGTAGCAGGAGAAGAGGGCCGTCCACGGCGTACCCGGCTACGCGGCCCTCTGGTGTCAGATTGCTTCGATAGCTTCTATGTGTGGACACAACAGATTGGCTGATCACGGCGACAGCAGCCGGGCCGTTTGTCGGCGCCCCGGTAGATCGTGGTCTCACTGGGCTAACCTGGCCGACGTGATAAACGCGGCCGGGACGCGCGATGAGGTCACGTTCGTGACCAGCCGCGGCCGCCGTGTCGCCGCGGTGGTCTCCGTGGCCGTCGCCGAGCAGGCCGCCGGAGACACCCAGTCGGACGACGACGCCGGCACCTCGACGATGTACGCGGTCAACGTCGCGCTCCACGAGGACTGGGGAGGCACCCCGAGCCTGAGCATGCCAGAAATCTTCGACGACTACGCCGGCGACCTGCTGCGCGAGTTCGATGGCAGCCCGGATCGGGCACTCGCCGCTGCCCAGGCAGTCGCCGCCGACGCGTCCGGCAAGACCGGATACCCGACGCTGTGGCGCAATGCCGCGCTCGCCGTGGAGCTGAGCCAGCGGGCCGCCGAGATCGCAGGCCCCACCCTGCCCGGGTCATACCGGCCGGGGAGCCGGGCGTGGAGGCCTGGCCAGCGACGCCCGCCAGTGTCTGCTCAGTGAGCGCGACCCGAGCGAGGCTGGCGGCGAGCGCCGAATCGCGGTTTCGTCCTTGCCCCGAGAGGGACGCGAGCGCGGTGCGCCGGCCTTCCGCTTTTCAGAAGGTCTTTCCCGTTCTTCTCCACCGACTCTGGGTTGAGCAGTCGGCCCAGCTCAAGCGCATCCTGCCTGGTAGCTGGGCTGACGAGTCGATATTAGCAGTCATGCCGACGTCTGCCGAGGAATGCCGTTTCGTTCGTGTTGCAGGTGTGTTGGACGCCTCAGAACACGGACTTGTGTTGAATTTGTGTTGGCACCTAATCCTCAACTCCAGGCTGGTCACATCCGCTACCAATCGCACCCAGCCGGTCGCCGCTAGCCGATTACTCCGGCAACGCCATTGCCGCGCAGGCCTGAGCCCGCCAACAATAGCCAGGCGCCCACAGCCGAGACCCCACCCCTGGCCGGGCATGTCCCGCCCATCCACAGCGAGATGCCCGCCTCCTTGGCCGCCCTCACCATCCGCCCCGTCAGCGACAGTGCCCCCTGCATGCAATGGTCCCGATGGCGGCCGAGGTCGCATCTACGGGCGCCTGCCAGATCAGGCGGGGTTTCGGGGACGAGGCGTCCCGGCCGGCAGGCTCGTGCGGGGATAGCTAGTTCCTACCAGCTCGGAACGCCCCCATGTGATCTTGCCGTGATGGACCTTGTACTGGAAAGCGAAGCTCTCGACCGCGCCGGTGGTCTCATAAGCGAGTACCCGGACCGCCACGACGTCCCCGGTGGCCTTGACGCTGGTCAGGACATCCCGTGCCGTCAGCCGATAGCCCGAGATCATCTTGCGGTAGCCGGGACCGTGGCCGGGCTGGGAGTGATACCAGAGGTGCCACACGGTCGGCCAGTCACGCCCATTGATGGCCGCGAAGAACTGCTTGATCACCGCCTCCGAGGCTGAGGATGCGGCGTGCGAGCTCTGCTTCGCTGCCGCGGTGGACGCCCTCGGGGCTGCTGGAGGGAATGCGATGAAGATCATCACAGTGAGAGCGCAGCAGAGGAATCCCGTCAGAACCTGGGCTGCTGGGCGCATGCCGTCTGGCCGGATGACGACCATCGCCTGCGGCGCGTGAGCCACATCGCCGGCCCTGGCCCACCTTGCCATCCGCTCCGGAGGACTGTCCAAACGATGGGCAAGCTGACAGGCTCGCCCTTTCGCTTATTTATCATCTTAAGGGATCATTCATGCGTAAAGCGTTGTGGCCTCCTGTTAGCCATCGGCAGTAGCGGACAAGCGCTCATATCGGTGAATAACTATGTCGGAGCTATTGGAAGGAGTTGTCTTGACATCTGCCGCGTGTTAGATTCAGTCAAATGACTCGCCGGGGGAGATTGTCCTTCTTTTTAGTCCTGATAACCGTCATGGCCACCACTGGTTGCTCCCACGAACCGGCTAGGTCTGTTTCTTCGGGAGCCGGGCAGTTTTCCGTCGCAGCCACGGCCGTGCCGCCTCTTCGCGAAGCGCAGCTGTTCTCACACACCTACCGATTGGCTCCCTCGGGCCCATTGGCGCATCCGCAGATCGTTCGCCTGCCGCTGACCCGCCGTGTACCGCCCGGCTGGATCATCGTCGTAGCGACCGCGGAGACATCCCGGGGACCCTGGAGTTACCTGCCCGCGAGGACCAGCGCGGATCGGCGCACGGCAGTCTTCACGGTCACTCATCACTCCGTTTTCACGGTCATTGGCGAAGATCTGAGCAGCCTGCTCCATTTCTTCAAGATCGAGTTCCTAGATGGCCTAACCAGCGGGACTACCGCCACGGCCGCTCCGCCTTCATGCGAGGACCAGCAGGCTGCCAGGTCGGGTTATATCCTTAAGTCCAGTTCCGGCCGGACTGTCTACTGGTGCTTCGGACTGGCGTCCTCTGGTGATCGGATATTGCGTATCGTCAACGACCGCCCGTATCCCCTGGAGATTCAGCATCCCGGGTTGGCGGTGGCTGAAAAGCCAGCTATTGACTACAGCTCACTCTCCTCGCTAGCGCATGTGCTCCCGGGCGGCCTGTCGATCCTGGCGCCAGACGCGCAGATCGGCTATCGCGTCGGCTTGGCACCAGGGCAAGCGTCGAGCGCCGAGACTGCGCTCGACGGCTTCGGTCAGAGCCTGTTCGCGCTGCAGACAGGCATCAATGCACTGCTGGCCATCCTGACCCGCTTCGGTGCCGGAGGAGCGTCCAAGGGCATCACCGTAATGAACGATGCGCTCGGCAGCGAAGCTTGCGCCAACGCCATGTTGGCCGGAAATCCAGGCTCCATCCTCGCCTCATGCCTGAGCCCTAAGGACATGATCGAGTATTTCGGCACGGCCGGCGTGCTGCTCGCGCCACTCGCCGCTGTCGGCGGGTTCGCGGACTTCTTCGTTAGCGAATTTCATGCCTTGCACGATGTCTGGACCAACAAGGACAAGTACCTGATCCTTGTGCGAGCGGCTGCCACTGCCAAGCCCACCCAGAAGGTCGACATCAGCGCTGTCAGCTCCAACGGCCAGCTGGCCGCGGGCCTGCACATCTCTCAGAGGGCCGTCGCAAACGGCGGCTGCGAAGGAGATTCAGAGGCAATCGGCACCGCCTATCGGTGCTTCGCCGGGAACCACATCTACGACCCATGCTGGGAAGGACTATCCAACAGCCAGGTATGGTGCCTACCAGATCCCTGGTCACTAGATGTCACCCAGCTTGAGGTTCCCGGAACGCTCGTCGCACTGACAGGCCTACCCGACAGCCGGCCGTGGGGATTGCAACTAGCAGACGGCGCCGACTGCCTCGTCGAACAAGGTGCACACGACGAGTTCCAAGGACGCCCCATCGACTACTCCTGCGGCCCCCACGAGGTCATCCTGCGTGGCCTAGATACCTCCGAAACACAATGGCGTGCCCAGACCGCGCTTCTCAACGACGGCAGGTACACCATCGGCCCACTCGAAGGAGTCACCATCGCCTGGATCGGTAAGGCCGACTTCACCGGACCAGCCGGACCGTAACGCCGGGGACTAGTAGTTGAGTCGGCCTGGAGCGCGGTGCCGTGATTACTCACGGTCCGTTTCTCCAGGCCGCTCGCCGAACCCTGTGCCGTTTGGAAATAGGATTCTGGCCCGTGATCTGCCTCCTCTTGGATGTCAGGCGGCTGTCTCGTATTCGTTGATCAGGCTGCTGAGGACAGCTTGCGGCGCAGGGCGTTGCGCCCGCAAGAGCGGGTCGGGTATCCGGCCGCCGAGCCGCAGCAAGCCGGCTCCAGCCAGTGCTGCCGCCAGGGCGCCGCCCCACCAGATGGCGTCGGGTGAGGTTGGCAGCAGCGCGCCGCTGGCCGCGGGCCGAGGGCCACGCCTGCGGTGAAGGACAGGCCGTACAGCGACATGTAGCGGCCGAGCAGATGCGGCGGCGCGAGGTCAGCGACGACCGGGCCGAGCACGATGAACTGCGCGCACTCACCGACCGCCATCACGATCGCCACCCCGGCCAGGACGGCGCGGCGCGGCGCGGCGCGAGGAATTCCAGCAGCGCGCCCGGGAACTGCTGACCCTCATCGACGGCTACGTAACAGCCTCGCCGGCCGGCTACGCCGCAATCGGCACCGGCGTCACCGTCGAGACCCAGCCCGACGAAACCTGGCCACAGTCGCAGCCCGCGCATACGCATCCACCGACAGCGGGCACGGCCATAACGATGACCACGGGCGACACCGCCTGCCGGATCCCTTCTCACGACGTGGCCAAACGAAGGCGAGGAGGGATCCCTCACATCCAAACCGGAAGACGCCACCATCTTGACGGCCCAGGCCGGTCAGGCAGACAGATCGACAAAGAACGCAGCCATACACCAGCCACGGACCCTCAGATAGTCAGGCCGTCAACAGCTAGCCAGCAGCTCGAGCGCAAAGCCAGTGTGCAGTGGTACTACCGCGACTACCTGGCCGCTCGGGGGTTGAGGAACATCGGAACGGAAACCGGCGGTAAGCCTCAGTCGTGCCGTATCCCGGTGATGATCAAGCGGCGGAGGTAGCCCGGCTGGGGCTCTCGGTGCCACCGGCGCCGACGTCAGCCAGGGCGATGTGTCACGGACGCGCCTCGCCGCTGGGCCTCGGCGACACCATCGCCTTCGCCACGGAGGGGTCCCGGTAGCACAGACGAAGTCTCGGTCGGAAAACCGTTTGAGCCTTCCTTCCGCGTTCCCGTAGGTTGGCTGCGGCCCGTCGCAGTGACGACAAAGGGACAAAACCGCATGCCTGCTCTCTAGACCTGACACCTTCTTCCGCTCACCTGTAGCCGACCCTCTCGTCGGATCTGCCGGGCTGCCCTCGCGCGCCCGGTCATACAGCGTCTGGGGCCGCGCGTAATCGGCCTCGTGTCAGGTCTAGAGCGATCATGTCTTCACAACCCCATACCGTGCTGCCCTGGGTCGTTCGCCGGACCAGGCTGCCTGTGCTGTCATTGCGGTGCGTGGACTGCCGGTCGGAGTCAGCCACCACCGGCGAGGGCAGGTTCCGCGTCAACGCCAACGGCAAGCTGCTGGACGTGTGGCTGCTGGTCCGCTGCGTATCCTGCGATCGGACAAGCAAGCTCGCC
This sequence comes from uncultured Actinomycetota bacterium, assembly GCA_963720575.1. Classification (GTDB taxonomy): domain Bacteria; phylum Actinomycetota; class Actinomycetes; order Streptosporangiales; family Streptosporangiaceae; genus Chersky-822. The sequence goes on along the minus strand of CAVRGA010000001.1, from coordinate 3,807,736 downwards.
GTGCACGAGCGAGCGCCGGTCAGATCCTTCGATCCGGCTGAGCTCCACGGCTACCACATCAACGACCCGGAACTGGTGGCGTCCAGGCTGCTGGATCCGCTGCTCGCCCGGCGCAACCACTTCACGCTGGACTGGACCGGGGCATGGCGGCTGGACACCCCGCCGGCATGGCTCGACGAGGCGTGCCCGGTCCAGGTGGAAGTCGTCTTCGAGGATCCGGTACCGGTGCGCCCGGAACGGCTCATCGCGCAAGCGCTCGGCCTCAGCAGGAACGAGGCACTGCGCCGGATCAAGTGCGACATTCCGCTGCGCCGTCCGACGAGCGCCGGATTCACCTTTACCGTGATGGGCCGGGACCAGCGGGGATTGGCCGCTGCGGGCCGCCGAGCTTGAACGCCAGTTCCTTCGATCTGCCATGGCGGCATGCGAACGCGCCGCAGCGGACTTATCTTTGCCGCCTCGGCTTATCCGCGTAATTTCCGGTAGCGGGCGGTTTACCAGGCTTCAATCAAGTCGGCTGGGGTGAAGGCAGCGTCTATGCGCGTGGTAAATGTTCCGGAGCGGAGGACGGCGATGAGCAGGACGGGGTCTGGGGTGACCCTGTCACGGTGGCGCTGGACTGAAACCAGGTCGCGCCCGTCGAACTGGCCTGTCTTGAGCCATTTGACCGAGCCGAGGAACAACAGTCGCCTGCCATCCAGCCCCGGCTGGGTCCGGGACGGCTGATGCGCCTGGCCGTCTTCACCATGACCGCCTCCCAAGGCGTCCGGACAGTCCCGGGTTCGGGGTGCTGCCCGCCGATGGCAGGCTGTCCGGGCCAGGGGCGTTTCTCACGGTTCGCACTGCATGCAGCCTGGCCGAGCTATCGCGGGGGCAGCACGCAAAACCTACGGCCATCAGGATCGGCCATGACCACCCGGCTGACCTCGTCCTGGCCGATGCCGATACGAGTCGCCCCGAGAAAGACCAGACGGTCGACCTCTTGTTGCTGGTCACCGTGGGCGGGCGGAGCGAGGTCGAAATGCAGCCGGTTCTTCCCAGACTTCGGCATCAGTCCCTCACCGTCCCAGGAGTCCCACGAGATCTTCGGCCCGCCGTGCGGCGAGCGGATCGCGGTCTGCAGACCCTGATCCCAGACCAGCGACCAGCCCAGGGCCTTGCTCCAGAAGTACCCGGCCTCCCGCGAACCGTCGCACGTCAGTTCTGCGAGGAATCCGCAGCCGGCAAGCCAGTTGTTGCCCGGCTCGATGACGCAGAAGTCGTTGCCCTCGGGGTCCGCGAGCACAACATGACCCTCCTCCGGCCGCTGGCCCACGTCGAGGTGCCGGGCACCGAGGCCGAGCGACCTTGCGACCGTCTGCTGCTGATCCTCCAGGGAGGTGCTCGTCAGATGGAGATGCCCCAGGTTCAGGCCGGGTTCTTTCTCCTGAGTCGGAAGGAATCGGATCGCGAACCCCGTGTCATCGCCCGGCAGCAGCGCAACGCCGTCGCGCGAGTCGCCGGCCATCTCCCAGCCCAGCACCCCGCTCCAGAAGCGCGCGAGACGAAGCGGGTCGCTCGCATCGATGCACAGCGCCACAAGCTGACAAGTCACCCGCGCCGCACCCCCGATCTAGCGATCTAGCCGGTCACTACCGCGCGCACGGTACGTCCCCTGCGCTCAGCAAAGCTATAGCAGAGTCAGGGTTTGCTGACGGCGAATGCCTGGGCGTGATGGTGGTCCCGGTAGACGCCGCCGGCGCTGCACCATCCTGGCGGGCGGCACGATATCGAGTAGATCGCGGCGAACCCGCCGGTGTTCAGGGTCGTGAGGCCGGGAACTTGCTGTGCCTTGCCCCAGGTGCCGTGCTGCTGGCTTATCACGAAGGCTTGCTGGCCGGTGCGGGCGAGGTAAGCGCCGCCGGCGCTGCACTGGCCGGCTGCCCAGCACGATACCGAATTGATGGTGGCGATGCCTCCTGTGCTGAGCGTGGCGGTACCCGGGACCTGCGCTGCCCTGCCCCAGCTGCCCTGTTTCTCGGTGAGGACGAAGGCCTCGGTGTCCCCGGACAGGGCCTTGTAGGACCCCCCCGCCGAGCAGTCACCGGGCTGCGCGCAGGATATGGAGTCGATGCCGGCGCTGCCTCCCGCGTTCAGCGCCGCTGTGCCGGGCGCCTCGAATGCCCGATGCCAGATTCCGTTTCTCTCGGCGGCCACGAACGCCTGGGTGCTGCCCGACCGGTCCACGTAGACCCCTCCCGCTGAGCAGCTGCCCGCCGCCGCGCACGACACCGTAGTGACATCGGCGTCACCGCCGGCGTTCAGGCCTGCCGTGCCCGGGACTTCCGTCGCGGTGCCCCAACGGCCCCGCTTCTGATCATCGGTGAACGCGTCGATGCTGGCCGAGCCGGTCTCATATGCTCCGCCCGCTGAACAGTCGCCCGGCTGCGGGCAGGAGATCGCGCCGATCTCGACGAAGCCGCCGGTGTTGAGCGCGCCCAGGCCCGGAAGCTCCGCCGCGTTGCCCCACCGCCCGTTGCGCGCCGAGTCAGCGAACACCTCCATATGACCAAGATGATCGGTGTAATAGCCGACCGCCGAGCAGTCGCCGGCCGCGGCGCATGACAGTGCTCCGACCTCGGCGTTGCCCCCCGCGCTCAGGGCCGCCAATGCCGGCATCGCCGCTGCCTTCCCCCATCGGCCGTTCCGCTCGGCCACAGTGAACGACCGCAAGCGCAGGCGACTGTCGGAGTACAGGCCGACAGCGGTGCAGTGACCGGCCAGCGGGCAGGAAACCGCCACGATGCCGGCGTCCCCGCCCGCGTTGAGCAGCGCGGTACCCGGGACTTCCTCAGCCTTGCCCCACCGGCCGCGGCTCTGCAGGACCAGGAACGCCTGGGCGCGGTCACCACGATCCCGGTACATGCCGCCCGCCGCGCAGTTGCCAGCCGACGCGCACGCCAGGGACAACACGAACGCCTCACCGCCAGCGTTCAGCGACCCCGTGCCAGGGACCTGCACCGCCCTGCTCCACCTGGCTGGCACCGCGCCGGCCGCGCTCGCAGCCGCAGTGCCGGACCTCACCGCATGTGCCGTGCCCGGCCCCGTCACCTGCATGGAGAAACAGACCGCAGCCGCTACCACCACCACCAGCGAACTTCGTCGCTTCATGCCCGCCTCCACACGGCAACCCGAACAGGGCTGATGACACATTGATATACGGCACATCATCGCATAAACGAGCATTCGGGACCCGGCTGCCCAAGGCGCGATCTGATGATCACTGACGGCCCAGGTCAGGCCGCGCGGGATCTGGATGCCGACGACCTGGCAGGGCGGTGCGCCCGGCTGGTGGTGCTAGGCGGCCCGTGCTCGGGTAAGACGTGGCTGGCCCGGCGCGCGGCGCGGCGCTGTGCCGAGAGGGCACTGCGAGCGCTGGAGGACGGGAGCCCGCTCGATGAGGTTGAACTGCCGCTGTACACCACATGCGCGCGGCTGGCCGCCGCGCCACCAGGTGACGGCATCCGCCGGGCCGTGGTGGCGGGCGCGCTCGGACATCTGCCTGACCTGGGCGACGCGCGGGTGCTGGAGGCGCTGCGGGTTCTGTTTGAGGAGCGGAATGCGCCGGTGCTGCTGGTGGGCGAACGGGCCTTCGACGATGACCGGCGTGGCGCCTGAGGCCAGTTGCCTGCGGGTCTCGCTTAGTCCGAACAGGAGGTCGCCTTTGCGGTAGACGGCGGTCTCAGGGCTATTCAGGTATTTGGGCGTTCCCGGTCTGGCTTTCGGGTGAGACCGGCCGATGAAACCGGCGATCGCGCCGTCCTTGTTCCTGATCGGGAGCATGACCCGGTTCTGGCCGGGCGGAGGCATCTCCTGACCGCCAGTCGCGGGCGTGCTGGTGCAGCGCCGTGCTGAGGGCCATCGGGCCTACGACCATGAGGGCCCGCAGTGCGCTGAGCTTGCTGGCTCCCTGCCAGATGCGGGGGTCACCCTGGGCGGGGCCGGTGAAGAGGACCACGCTCAGGCCGTCGAGGGTGAATGGCCAGTGGTCGAGGTAACGAGCGCCGCCCGTGCCGCATAAGTACGTCGTGGCTCCGGCGGCACGGGTGAGTTCGGCGAGACGCCGGGACTTGCTGGTCGCCGATGTCAGGTCGCTGCTCCGCAGGATGGTGCCCTGCCAGCCCGTGAGGGTCAGGAGCGCCCGGGTCGATGCCTCGGACAGGTCGGCCAGCAAGGCGCTGGATTCGAGGGTCGCCAGTACCTGGCCGAGTGCCTCCTCGGACGCGGGCCAGTGACGGCTGCGCGAGTAGTACTGCTGGAGAAGGCGGTGCATGCGGTGCCTGGTGGCAGCGGGGTCGATGACCTGGACTTGGCTGATGGGCGTCTCCCTGCCGTGGGGGAGGTGGACAGGGACGCTGAGCCATTGCTGGCGGGCAGGGTCGCTGGTCGCAGCGAGGCGGCATCGCTGCTGGTAGGCGCCCCGTGTGAACTGGACGTCGTCTAGCACGACCCACGTGTCGGCGGCGTAGATCTTGGCCAGGGTGGACAGCCGGGGGAACAGGTTGGGCTGGTGGATGGCGCACCATGTGCCGCTGGCCAACGGGCTATCTCCCGAGCAGGCGGGTATCGTACCCGGCCTGCAGCAGCCGCCGGTAGGAGGCATCAACGCGGGCGGGGACATCCTGGGCGATGGCGTAGCCCAGCGCCGGGTACTCGATGACTCGCTGGAGGTCGCCTACCAGCATGTCGATGACCAATTTGGCGTCACCGATTTCCGATACGTACTCATCGAAGGTCAGTGGCTCGGATGCGCAGATGGCCTGGACCTCGGGCCAGCTTTTGCGGCAGGTGGCATAGGCGCGGCGTTCCATGTACGGCTTGGAGATCAGCAGGACCGAAGCGGGCTGGATGCCCGCCTGGCGCAGCGCGTCGCCAGAGCGGGTGATGTTCTCGCCGGTGTTGGTGGCGGTGGGCTCGATGATGATGGCTGATGCCGGGACGCCGAGTTCGATGGCGTGCTCGCTGTAATGCATGGCTTCGCCCCGGGGGAACCGGGCGGCGGTGGTGGGACTGTTAGCGCCGCTGAATACCACGACGGGAAACAGTCCTTCGTGGTAGAGCTTGGCGGCGAAGGCTGCCACGCCGAGGTCGTGGCTTCCCAGGCCGATGGCGGCAGCGCAGGGCCGCAGCGGGTGGTGCACCTGGTGGTAGTCCCAGATGATCTGGGCGTCATCCCGGTCTTCCGGGCTGATCTCGGCCCTCTGGCTGCTCACGAAGCCCCCTCCTCGATGGTTAGGCGGCCGCCTGGCGGATGGCGCGGATGCTGCGCTCCTGGTGACTCAGGCCGGCGGCGCTGGCGGTCAGGGCCGCATGGTCCAGCATGGACAGCCCTTCTGGCCTGGTGGCCGAGTCGGAGAGCAGGATATGCGCGCGAGCGGCGCCGATGCGGACCTGCTGCAACGGCGAGTCGGAAACTCCGCTGGCGGTGGCCAGGTCGAGGAAGTGCCAGGCGCGGGCGAGGTCGCCGAGGCCACGGTGAGCGAGCGCCAGCTTCTGCTGTGCGACCGCCCAGTCTTCGGCCTCGCTGAGGTCTTCGAACCTGAGCGCGGCCCGGGCCATCGCCTGAGCCGCCGGCGCATGGTCGCCGTCCTTGCTCAGTGCGGTGCCGACCCACAACAGCGCCCGTGCCCTGTCACGGTGGCTGAGTCTTTCGTCTGACGACATCTGGTGGTAGATGCGGGCGGCGGGTTGCAGGTACCCGCTCATTTCGGTCAGGACGGCGAGGGACAGTTCGGTCTGGGCGGCTCGCCGCGGGATGTCGAGCTGGGTGAAGATCTGCCCGCCGGGAGGCGGTGCTGATCGCCGTGCTGGCCGTGGCCATCGGAGTTGCCGGGCTGACCGGGTCGTTGCGCGAGCCGTGGCTGGTGCGGCCGTCATAGCGGCGGGGCGCTGGCTCGCGCCGTTGTGGCTGCGGCCGGGCCCGCCTGCCGGATCAGCGGAAGCAGGCCGAGCCGATGCGCCGCCCGCAGGTTGCGGTCGCCCCAGGCCGACGGGATCGATCCGGCGAGAGTGCCTGGTCGTCGTCTTCGCCGCCATCGCAGTCAACCGCTGCATCGAACACCAGATCGGCTGGTCAGTCCGCGGGTTCGTCAGATCGCTCGCTGCTGCCGCACCATCCGGAGTTCCCTGGCCGGCGTCCGTGCCACCGCCCGTTCGGAATGATCGTTTCTATCCGAACGGGCGGCCGTACTTTCCCCTGGCGGAACCGGCCGCCTGCTGGGGCGGCGGGCTGCCGTCAGGACAGCGCTGTTATGGCCGGGCTGGTGCCCGGCATCATGGTGAGGCCGGTGTCGGTCGGGCCGGCGCCGGTGCTCCACAGGTGGTTGTTGGCGCCCTGCCAGTAGGCTTGCCAGCTGCCCCCGCCAGCAGGCGTGGGGATGATGGCCATGCTGGTGCCCGGTGCCAGGGAGACAGAGCTGCTCATCGGGCCGCCCCCGCTGCCGGGCGAGTAGTCCCACGGGTGGCCGTCGCTGCCCTGGAAGACGGCCTCGATGCCGCCGTTGGGGTAGAACGTGTTGGCTTCCGCCGGCAGATCGGTGATGGCGGGGCTGGTGCCCGGTTTCATGGCGAGGCCGGTGTCAGTCGGGCCGGCGCCGGTGGTCCACAGGTGGTTGTTGGCGCCTTGCCACAGGGCTTGCCAGCTGCCCCCGCCAGCAGGCGTGGGAACGATGGCCATGCTGGTGCCTGCTGCCAGGGAGGCGGAGCTGCTCATCAGGCCGCCCCCGCTGCTGGGCGAGTAGTCCCACGGGTGACCGTCGCTGCCCTGGAAGACGGCTTCTAGACCGCCGTTGGGGTAGAACGTGTTGTTTTCCGGCGGCAGATCGGTGATGGCGGGGCTGGTGCCCGGTTTCATGGTGAGGCCGGTATCGCTGGTGCCGGCGGATCCCTCGATCCACAGGTGCCCGGTGCTGGCCTGGAAGGCTACTTCGTAACCGCCGCCGGGCAGCGCGGCGATGCTCGGGCTGGTCCCGGCGGCCATGCCCAGCCCGGTATTGCTGCTGCCGGCAGGTCCGGTGACCCACAGGTTTCCGGTGCTGGCCTGGAACGCGACCTCGTAACCGCCGCCCGTCAGCCCGGTGATGCTCGGGCTGGTCCCGGCGGCCATGCCCAGCCCGGTATTGCTGCTGCCGGCAGGTCCGGTGACCCACAGGTTCCCGGTGCTGGCCTGGAACGCGACCTCGTCACCTGGGCCTCCTCCGGAGATGAAGGCGGCCGGGCCATTCGGGGTGCCCAGGCCGGTCGGCCCGTCGTAGTGCAGGCCGGCGGTGCACAGGTAGGCCGGGCTGCAGGATCCGTTCGCGCCCGAGGTCACGTCGAACAGGGGACCTGAATGGGCGTAGGCGGAGGATGCCGGGTAGCTGCCTGAAGCGGGGTAGCCGCCCAGGGCATAGGTTGCGGCGATGATCGGGGATGCGACGCTAGTGCCGCCGAGAACCACCCAGCCGCCTTGATCGTAGGTGTCGTACACGGCTACCCCGGTGTTCGGGTCAGCGACCGCGGACACGTCATTGTTGGTGCGGCGGGCGCAGCCGCTATCGGTCTGCCAGGACGGCTTGGGCTCATACGCCGAGCAGCCCGACCCGGTGCCATTCCATGCGGTCTCCGCCCAGCCCCGGCCGCCGGCCGTCGCGGTCAGCGAGGTACCGCCGACTGCCACCACGTGCGGCGAGGCCGCGGGGAACTCCACGCCGTACCCGCTGTCTCCGGCCGAGGCGGTGATCGCCACTCCCGGGTGGTTGTAGTAAGACGAGTCATAGCCTGTCTCCGCGGAGGACTCCGACGCACCGTAGCTGTTAGAGATGAACCTGGCGCCGAGGCTGACCGCGCTGTTGACCGCGGTGCCCAGGTCCGAAATGGCCGGGGTACTGGCCTCGACCAGCAGGATGCGGCAGTTCGGGCAGATCGCCGACACCATGTCAATATCGAGCGACTCCTCGGTGGCCCACCCGGTGCTGCCGGACGCGGCCGGCAGCGGACTGGCCTGCCCGAGCTCGTTGACCTTGGTGAAGCAGCCGCTGGCCGCCGTGCAGGCCGGCAGGCCGTACTGGGACCGGTAGGCAGCCAGGTCCGATGCCGCGTCCGGGTCCTCGTAGGCGTCCACGATCGCGACGGTGCGGCCCCCGCCCGCCGTCGTGGACGGCAGATTGTAGGCCAGCTGAAGACTGGAGGGCCCGTATCCGGCCGGCACGATAGCCGGGGTGGCCAGCGCGCTCGGCTGGACATCGGTCCGGATCAGGGACAGGCAACGCGCCCAGCCCGGCGTCGCCGGGGTCGCGCAGACTTGCCGCGTATCCGCGGGCGTCAGCGCGGCAGCGGACGGCGCCGCTGTCCCCGCGCCAGTTCGCGGCGCGGCCGAGGCGGCCGACGACGCGGCGAACCCCAGCAGCACAACCGCGGCGATCGCCGGCCAGACGGCGGCCGCCTTCTTGCATAAGCCTCTTCTGATCATGAATGAAGCACACTACCTTTCAGGTAAGTTGACCCGGCAAGCGAAATTGGGGCCACACTGGTCACGTTAGGCAGGATCTAGATGGTTTTGTTAATAATTTCATTCCATCTTGTTAAAGGCAAGACGGCAACTGGCTATCCGGGCTGAACGCGTGAGTCCTGCCCCAGGACTGGCTGCCTGGGCCAGCCCACACCACACTCGCTCGGCCAGGCTGGTGGCATCACCTCGGAAGGCCCTGGCTGCGCGGTGAACGGGCTCCGGTATCCGGCCAAGAGATCGGGTCCGAGTCCCTGGACCTGCTCGCAGACGACGCGGACGGACATGCGCCGTTTCGGTGACGTCGCAGCCGTGCCTCACGGACAACGTCAAAACCACCGCCAATATTTATACATGAAAATTTGCGTCCGACTCGGACGTGGCGGAAAGCCTTACTGCCGTTACAGCCGTCCTCAGAGGTCCAGCAGCGCGGTCGCGGCGGCGGCCAGGAGCTGGTTGACGAAGCCGGCGATTCTCAGTAATTCGGCTGGCTGGCCGGATCGAGTTGCCTGGTGAACTCGGCCCGGACCTGATTGGCCTCGGGTGCGCCAATGGCGGAGTAGATCCGCAAGGCCTGCAGCCAGTGTTCACGCGCCCCGGCCGAATCGCCGTGGCTGGTTGCCGCCATCTTTCTCTGCTGGCTTATGGTCAGCCGTCGCCGGGCGCGGCGAACAGGGCGCGGATTTGGTCGGTTTCGGGGGCGCCGATGGTCTCGTAGCGGGTGAGTGCTTCCTGCCAGTGCTGCCGGGCCTGGAGTGTTTCGCCGGCGGCTTGGCAGGCGCGGGCGAGGCCGCTGTGCGCCCGGGCCTGTTCGCGTGGCGCTCCGGCTTCGGTTGCGAGCCGGAGGGCGGTGGCGTAATTGGCGCGGGCCTTATCAGCGTCACCGGTCCGGAAGAGGACGTCCCCGAGGCCGTTGAGTGCGTCGGCCTCCAGACTTGGATTGCCGATCTTGCGGTACGTGGCCAGGGCCTGCTCGAAGTTCCCGGCAGCTTGCTTGTAGCGGCCTATCTCTAGGTAAGCATCGCCGAGCCTGGCCAGGATCTCGGCTTTGCCGACTGTGCTACCGAGTTCCTGGAACAGGGGCAGGGCCTGCTGGAGGTATCCGGCCGCGCCCTGGTAATGGCCCTGTCGCAGGTCGATAACGCCGAGCCTGGCCAGCGCCCAGCCTTCGCCCTGGTGATCGCCGATTGCGCGGAACAGGTCCAGGGTCTGCTGGTGATAGTCGGCCGCATCCTGGTAGCGGCCTTGCCGTTGCCTGGCCAGGCCGAGGCTGCCGAGCGCGCGTCCCTCGCCGAGGCGGTCGCCGATGTCACGGTAGATGGCGACGGCTTCTCGCTGGTGGCTGGCGGCTTGCTCGTAGCGGCCCAGTTCTTTCTCAACAAGACCTAGGTTGACCAGCGCGTGAGCTTCACCAGCCAGGTCGCTTGTCTTACGGAACAGGGCCAGTGCCTGCTGGTGGTGGTCAGTAGCCTGCTGAAAGTGGCTTTGCTGCCAGTCGACAAGGCCGATGTTGTTGAGCGTAGTTGCCTCGGCGGCGCGGTCGCCGATGCGGCGGGCGGCACCGAGCGCGTGGCTGAAGATGATGATGGCTTCGGGGAGGTGACCGCCGTTACGAAGGTAGCTGGCGAGGGTGGTCGCCAGCCGGGTGGTATGGCCGGGCCAGCCGTGGGCGGCGTGCCTGGCGGCTGCCACCAGGGCGGCGCGCTCGGCATCCAGCCACTCCCGCGCGGCTGATGGATCGGGCAGTGGCGGGACCGGGGTGGCCGGCTGAGGGATGCGCGGACGGTAGTGGCGTTCGGCCGGGTAGAGGGTGTCCATCGCCGCTGCGGCGGTGTGCAGGTAGTGGTCGAACAGGCGGGTGAGGGCCGCGTGCTGTTCCTTCTCGGTGTCCTGGGTGGCGGTGAGTTCGCGGGCGTAGCCGCGGAGCAGGTCAGGCATGCCGTACCGGCCAGGTCGGGTGGTCTGGATCAGGTGCGCGCGGGCCAGCCAGTCCAGTGCCCGGCGGCCCTGCGGCAGCGCCGTGCCGGTGAGCGCCGCGGCCGCGTACGGCTCGATGTCGGGGCCGGGATGCAGGCCGAGCAGCCGGAAGGTCCGGGCAGCGTCAGCGTCGAGGTGGCGGCAGGACCAGGAGAACACGGTCCGTACCTGGGTGCCGCTGTCCCCGCCTGCGTCCAGCAGGTCCAGCCGGGTGCGCAGGTCGGCCAGCTCTCCGGCCAGCGCGGCCAGCGGAACGGTCGGGCGGCTGGCCGCGAGCTCGGCTGCCACCCGCAAGGCCAGCGGGAGCCGGCAGCACTGCGCGGCGAGTTCGGCGGCTGCACCGGGTTCGGCGTCCGCCCGTGCGCCGATCAGTGCCCGTAGCAAGGTGATCGCGTCCTCCGGCGGGAGCACGTCCAGGTCCAGGCGGGCAGCGCCGTCCCTGGCCACCAGCCCGGCCATCGCGTCCCTGCTGGTGATGACGACGGTGCAGGCACCGCTGCCGGGCAGCAGCGGCCTTACCTGATCGGCTGATCCGGCATTGTCGAGCACGACCAGCAGCTGCTTGCCGGCGAGCAGGCTGCGGTAGCGAGCGGCGCGCTGGTCTGCATCGGGCGGGATGTCGTGGCCGGGCACCCCAAGCGCGCGCAGGAACCCCGCTAGTGCGTCCGTTGCGGGCATCGGCTGGCCGGGGTCATGGCCGCGCAGGTTCACATACAGCTGTCCGTCCGGGAACAGCCCGGCCACCTGGTGCGCCCAGTGCACTGCCAGCGCGGTCTTGCCTACGCCGGCCGTACCCCCGATCGCGGAGATCAATACCGTCCCGGCTGACCCGGCTGTTTGATCCAGCAAGCCGGTGAGAGCTAGCAGTTCCTTCGATCGGCCGACGAAATCCGGCACGGCGGCGGGCAACTGGCGTGGCACTGCCTGCCAGCCGGACCCTGGCGGGCCCGGCTGCTGCCCGGTCGGGTTTGCCAGGCCCCGTCCTGGCCGCCCGCGTGATCACCGCCGGCCGGCAGCCGGGACAGGCTGTCGAGCTGCCGCCGGTGCGACTCGGGCAGCGCCAGCGCATCGGCGAGCCGGCGCACGGAATTGCGATGCGGCCGGGCGATACGCCCTCGCTCCAGATTGGCGATGGTGCGGACGGACAGGCCAGACCGCCCCGCGAGTTCTTCCTGGGTCAGGCCGGATGCCAGCCGTTGCCTCCGCAGGAACTCGGCGAGTCCGGCGCCTGCCTGTGCCTGGCCCTCTCCCACTGGTCCTCCTGGTGCCGAAAGCATTCCGACCAGGTATACCCTTAATTTGGCCGGTACGGCAGCGAGCGCGCCAAAAGGCCTGCCCCGGGGCGGTTTCCCGTCCCGGGGCAGGCCTGGCCTAAGGGCCTATTCCAGTTGATTGACTGTGCCCGGCGATCCGCACCGGTCGTACGTGCCTTTCTTGCCAGGTCCCCTGGTGCACGTTCGGCTGTACCAGTGCTGATAGTCCCAGGTTCCAAATGGCCTGCCGCTGAAGTGGCTCTTGCCCCAGAATCCGTCCTTCGTCGGCTTGCTAGCTTTCTTGCGAGCCTCCTTAATGATCTTGTAGAACTTCCTCAGGCCCAGTCCGACGAGTCCGATAAAGGCGGCTACCGCGCCGACGATGATCGCGATCTCGGGGTGGTTCTGGATTATCGCGGCCAGAATCTGCGCGAGCGAACCGAGGAAAATACTGAGCTTGACGAGATGGCCGCCTACCTTATTTATGGTCCTGGCGACCTCTTTGCTCATTATGGCAGAGAAGTCGTAGTCCTCATTGGAGGTAAGGATAGTCAGCGACTTGAAGGTCTCGTATTCATACCAGGGCTTCAGGCCAGTTGGGTCAGTGTCAGAGACCGGATCGCCGGCCGCGTAGGAGTAGGGAGCCTGCGTCTCGGCGAGGTCGGGGTCGACCGAGGTGAACTGGCCGATAGCCGGTTCGTAGTAGCGGTTCAGCAGGTAGGTCAGGTCGTCGGGGTCGGTGTAGCCGCCGGCGTAGCCGAACGGCGTGGTCGCGGTGAGGCCGCCGGCCGTCTGCGGATTGCCCCAGGCGTCGTAACTGGTGCTGCCGGTCAGGCTGCCGGACGAGTTAACGGTCCCGCGGACCGACCCGAGCGCGTCGGCGGTCAGGTAGGTCACGGTGCCCGAGGACAGGCTGACCTGCTCGGCCGGCGCGGGCCCGTGGGTGTAGATGTACGCGTTGGCCGAGTCCATGATCATTTGCGGCACCGGCGATACGGTGTCCCAGACGAAGCCTTGCGTCCCCGACCCGGTCGCGGCGGTGGCACGGTCGCCGTTTCCGTCGTAGGTCGCGGCGGTCATGTCCCCCGCGCTGCTGCTGTAGGAGGTGAGCTGGCCGGCGCCGTTCCAGGTGCCGGACGCGACCGTGGTACCGCCCTGGGCGGCGGTCAACTGCTCTCCGTCGGCGTTGTAGGTGTAGCTGGTGGTCGCGCCCGACTGGACCGCTGATGTCAGTTCGCCGGCCTGGTCGTAGGTGCCGGTCGCGCCGCCCGGCAGGGTCATCAGGTTTCCGGACGCGTCGAAGCTGTAGTCAAGCGGCGCCCCGGAGCCCGCCGTCATCGAGCTGACCCGGCCCTTGGCGTCGTAGGTGTAGGTCACCGGAGAGCGCGACGATGACGGGGTGTCGGTTTCTGACAGGATGTTTCCGGCCGGGGCGTCGGAGTAGGTGAAGGACTCCAGGGCGCTGCTCGAGTTCTTCAGGCTGATCGCGGACGGGCGATCGGCGTTGTCGTAGCTGGTCGCGATCGTGTCGCCGGTCGACCCGAGCGCGGCCGAGTTAGGCAGGCCGTCCGCGGTGTTGCCGATAGTGATCTTGTTTCCGTTGAAATCGGTGACCGACGTCGGCTCGTCCGCGTTGTCGTATCCGTACGAGACCGTATCGGTGGTTGCCCAGGTCGCCGCGGACGGCAGCGGATAGGTGACTCCGGTGACCTGCCCGTCGGCGTTGTAGCCGTACCCGGTGACCTTTCCGGCGCCGTTCTGCGTCGAGGTCAGTTCACCGAACGAGTCATAGACGTCGCCGGACGAGCCGGTCGCGTCCGTCATGCCGGTCCGGTTGCCATCGGCGTCATAGGTGTAGGTCACCGAGTGCGCGGAGGACCCCGAGTAGGACACCGAGGCGACGCTGCCCAGTGGCGTGTACGTTTGCGTGGTCTTCACGCCGTCCGGGTCGGTGGAGGTCAGCAGGTTCCCGTCCGGGTCATACGTCGATGTCGTAGTCGCCCCGGATGGAGCCGCCGCCGTCGGCGGTGTCGTGGTCGAGATCAGGTCGCCGGCCGAGTCGTAGGCGTAGGTCGTCTGGAACCCGGCCTGGGTCGGGTAGGCGGTGGCGGATACTTCCCAGGGCGAAGACGTTTCGCAGGAAGCGGTGCCGTTGACGTTGCCGTCCGCGTACACCATCGAGGTGGTGTCGCCGTTCGGGTCATAGCAGTAGGAGACCTTGGCGGCCGCTGGCGTGCCCGATCCGGTGGTCTGGCTAGTCAGGTCACCATCTGAGTTGTAGGCATCGGCGGTGACCTGTGCCGGGCCGCCGTTTGAGGCGGGCGGGGCGGTGATGGTGAGCGGGTCGCCGGCGCCGTCGTAGGTGACCGTCGCGGTCTGCGGTCCCGACTGGCCGGCCGGGGCCGGGGCGGCGATCGCGGTCTGGTAACCGTCCGCGTTGAAGGTGCGGGTCGTCGCGTCGGCGGCGAGCCGGTCGGTATACCCGGCCGGATACGACGTCGGGCAAGACGCGGCCGTCAGGTTGTTCGCCGCGACGCCGGTCGCCGGGACGGTCTGCGCGACTTGCCCGGCGCCGTCATAGCAGGTCAGCGTCGAGTTGCCGTCAGGGTTGGTGACCAGGACCGGCTTGTCGCCGGCGTTGAAGGCCGTCGTGGTCGTGTAGCCGCGCGGGTCCTTGACCGTGATCTGGTTGCCGTCCGCGTCGTAACCGAAGGAGGCGGTGCGCGGCGTGTCGGTGTTCCCGGTGCCGCCGCCCTCGGTCACCGATGTCTCCTGCCCGTCGGCGTTGTAATCGGTCGCGGTGGTGTAGTTGCCGGCGTTCGCACCAGGCAGGTGTCCGTCCGGCGCGACCTCGGTCAGTTCCTCCCCGTCGGCGTTGTAGGTGGCCGTGCTGGTCGCCTGCTGGGAGCCATTGCCGTCCGGTGCGGAAGTCGAGGTCACGTCGCCCTGCGCGTCGTACGCAAGCTGAGTGACCACGCCGTTCGCGTCGATTGTCGCGCAGGGCAGCGACATCGACGGCGCGTTAGCCGTACACGAGATCGGGTTATTCGTCCCGGGCAGGGTGACGGTGTTGCCGTTGAAGAGCTGGTAACTCGTCTGGGAGTAGGCCGCGCTCGTGGCCCCGGGCTCGTATACGCCGGTCGTGGAGTACAGCTCGTTGCCATCGGCGTCGTCGAGCGAGTAGGTCAGCCCGTCCGGCGGTGCCGACGAGGGCGGGGTGATGACCCCTCCGGGCGTCACGACCGGGGGACCCGGGTCTTGCGCGCAGGTGGCCGTGACCGCCGCCTCGGCCGTGCCATCACAGGTCTGATCCTGCAGCGCCGAGGTATAGGCCGATGTTGTCGTCGCCGGGCTGTCGTTCGCGCCCGGCCCCGAGACCGCGGTGAGATTGCCTTCGGCGTTGAAAGTGAAGTTCGTGATGTCGCCGGCGCCATCGGTGGCGGTCGTGTCGAGCAAGGTGCCGCCGCTGCTGCCCGCGGCCGTGGTGTCAGGTACGTAGTCAAGCTCCGAGCTGAACGTGGTCCCGCCGGTCCAGGACGACTGGGCGGCCAGCGCTCCCTGCACGAAATCGCTCACGACAACGTTGCCGTCCGGGTCGGTCACTGACACGTACCCCGTGCCAGTCACCGCGTCCATGCAGTTGCCGGAGGCAGCGCTGACGCAGTAGTTGAAGGTCGTCTCGAAGCCGGATGGGTCGGTCTGGCTGGTCACCCGTCCGGCTGAGTCATAGACGTTGACCGTGGCCTTGCCCGCGTCCGGGCCGCCCGGCTGGGCGTTGGGCCCGGTGATCGTCAGCAGGTCGTTAGCCAGCAGCGCGTTCCCAGTGGATCCCGCGCCGTAGGCGTAGCTGGTGACGTTGCCCATCGGGTCGGTGGCCGAGGTCAGGTCCGAGCCGGTGTAGCCGTAGGTCCAGGTGCGGCCCATCGGGTCGGCGGCCGAGGTGACGACCCCGGCGTTGTTCATCCCGAGGACCAGGGCCCGGCCCGACGCCGAGGTGATCGTGTCGCAGGTGCTGGCGGCCGACGGGCAATTACCCGATCCCGGGGCCGGGGCGGCGAAAGTGATCGTGAGCACGTCGCCCACGGAGTCGGCCTCAGACTCCAGGGCGCCGCTGGAGCCGTAGGTGTAGGTCAGGCCGGGGGACGGGCTGAATGCATAGGTTCCGCCGTTGGCCGGGCTGTACGTCAGCGTCGTGGCCACGTTCTGCGGCAAGGTGCAGTAGCCCCCGGCCAGAAGCGTGTAGGGACCGGGGCAACCACCGCTGCCCTTCGGGTAGAAGGTCACCTGGGCGCCGCCCGGCTGGCTGATCACAATCCCGCCGGCGGACGGATTCTCGGTGACCGGGCTCGCCGCCAGCGGCGTGTCCGCGGTCGCGGTCACTTCCCGCAGCCGGTTGTCGTCCGAGTCGGTGATGAACAGGTCGCCGGCCGGGTCGGTGCCGATCCCGTCAGGGCCGTCGAGCAGGGCGGCGACAGCGGCGCCGCCGTCGCCGCTGCTGCCCGCCGTACCGCCGGAGTTGCCGGCGACGGTGTAGATGTCGGCCGCGCTCATCGGCTGGCCCCACTGGGTGCCGCTGGCCGCGGCGACTTCGCGGATCTGGTTGTCGCCCTGGTCGGTGAGGTACAGGTCGCCGGAAGAGTCGAGCGCGATCTGGCCGGTCACCCCCAGCTTGGCCGATGTCGCCGGGCCGCCGTCGCCGGAGTCGCCGGCGCTGCCAGCCGGGCTGCCGGCGATCGTGTAGATATCGCCCTTGGCCATCGCCTGGCCCCACTGGGCGTGAGTAGCGGCCGCGATTTCCTGTATCCGGTCATTGCCCGAGTCGGAGATATAGACGTTGCGCGCGGCGTCGACCGCGACACCGCCCGGGCCGTCGAGCAGGCCCGAGGTGGCTGGTCCGCCGTCACCGGAGGTGCCGAACGCGCCGGAGGTGCTTCCCGCGATCGTGTAGATGTCGCCCGCGGTCATGCCGTTGCCGGTGGCAGCGGGCACCTCAAATACCTGGTTACTTTCTTCGTCGGCGATGAACAAGTCACCGGCCGAGTCCACGGCGATCGCGTCGGGCGTGTCGAGGAGCGCCGAGATCGCCGGGCCGCCGTCACCCGAGTCGCCGCACTTGCCGGTCGCGCTCCCGGCGATCGTCAAGATGTCGTCGGTCGAGGCCGAGACCTCCTGGATCCGGCAGTTGCCGTCATCATCGATGTACAAGTTGCCTGACCCGTCGACGGCGACGCTGACCGGCGAGCTCAGCAGTGCCCTGGTCGCCACGCCGCCATCGCCGGTCCGGCCGGTATGGCTGGCCGCGCTGCCGGCCACTGTGTACACGCCGCCCGCAGTCATCGAGATGCCGAACTGGGTGTGGCTGGAGGCAGCGATCTCCTGCACCCGGTTGCCGGTGGTGTCGGCGATGAACACGTCACCGGCCGAGTCCGCGGCGATGCCCATCGGGACGCTCAGCCCGGCGTTCACCGCGGTGCCGCCGTCGCCGTCCTGGAGGAACGACCCTGCTCCCCCGGCGTAGTCGAAAATGTTGAAGGTGCTGGTACTGACGCCCCTGACCTGGTCATTCTCGGTGTCAGAGAAGACCAGATCGCCGGCCGAGTCGATCGCGGCCGCCCCCTGCGGGTCGTCGAGCAGCGCGGAGACCGCGGCGCTGCCATTGCCGGAGAATCCTTGCGTCCCTGACGTGCTGCCGGTGATCGTGTAGATCTTGTCGGCGCTCATCGACACGTTCCACGCGGTCGTGGCCGCGCTCGGCACCTCCTGAATCTCGTTGTCGGCACTGTCGGTGATGATCAGGTTGGTGCTGCCGGTGCAATCGATCCCGCTCGGGTCATTGAGCAGCGCCGAGGTCGCGGCCGTGCCGTTGCCGGACGTTCCCGCGTTGCCGGCCGCGCTGCCGGCGATCGTGTAGATGTCGTTGGCGGTCTGCGGGATTCCCCATTCTGTGCCCGATGCCTTGGCGACTTCCTGGATCCGGTTATTCAGCGAATCCGCGATGTACAAGTCGCCGGCCGAGCTGACGCACATGTCCGCCGGCATGAGCAGCAGCGCGCTGGCCGCGCTCTTGCCATCGCCGCTGTCGCCGGCGTTTCCGGCCGCGCTGCCAGCGACGGTGTAGACATCGTCCGCCGTCATCGGCTGACCCCACAGGGTCTGGCTGGTCGGCGACACCATCTGGATCCGGTCGTTAGCCGAGTCAGCGATATACAGATTGCCCCCGGCGTTCCCGCCGATGTAGACCGACGTCGGGTCGCCGAGATCAGAGGACGTGGCAGCCTTGCCGTCGGCGCCGGTGCCGCCCGCGCCGGCCGAGTTGCCCGCCACCGTGTAGAGATCGTCCGCCGTCATCGAGATACCCCATTGGGTACCGCTCGCGGCCGGGATCTCCACTATCCGGTTGTTGCTGGCGTCGGCTATGTACAGGTCGCCGGCGTTGTCGAGCGCGACCGAAGTCGGCTGGCTGAGCCGTGACTGCCCGTTCGGGGTGCCGTTGGGCGAGTCACCGGAGGCGCCGGTGTCACTGCCGGCGATCGTGTAGACGTCCCCGGCGGTCATCGAAATCCCCCACTGAGACTTCGCGGTGCCCGGAACTTCCTGTACCCGGTTACCCAGGGTGTCGATGATATAGGTGTCGCCACCGCTGAAGTGGACGCTGACCGGGAAGTTCATCGCCGCCTTCAGCGCCGGGCCGCCGGTGCCGGTGTTGGTGGCGAGACCGTCGACGGTGTAGATGTCGCCGGGCGTGGTCACGCCGCTTGTGAGCGAGGTCGCCCAGTTGTCCGTCCAGCCGTAGCCCATCGGGCCAGGCGTCCCCGACTCGGTCTGCTGCTGGGCGAGCTGCGCATCGTAGCTGCGAGCGAAAGTCAGGTCCGGGCCGAAGGTAGGGATGGTCAGGTCGGTGTCCGACTCGGCGAAGTCCCCGTTCTCGGGGTCAACCGGATCACCGGCGGTCGGCGGGACCAGGCCGGGGGCCGCCGGGTTCCCGCCGCCGCCGGCTGCCGCGTCAGCGGGCACCTCGCCGCCGTTGGACGGCGCCAGCGCCGCTGTCGCAGCCGAGGGAAGCGCACCCGCTAGCACGTAGGCCTGCCCGGCGGCGCCGTCCGAGGCGGTGAACACCGCCGGGGTGCCCGCGTGGTCGTACGCGAGTCCGCCCAGGCCCGCCGGCCAGGCGGTGAAGGTCTCCTCGACTGAACAGGCCGGCGACGGCCACGGCCCAATCGCGCCATTGGTCAGGCCGTTGAATTGCGTGTCCGCCACTGACGCCCAGGCGTTGACCGTCCCCGCGTTCGACGGGCAACTCGATCCCTGCCCGGTCACGGCGAATCCGCCGCCGGCCACGTTCGCGAGCAACGGCACGCTCGTGCCCGCGCTAGCCGTCGAGTACTCGCAGTTCAGCGACATGTACAGGCCGGTTCCTGAGCCCGCCAGCGCGTACCCGATCCCGTCCGAGAGCAGGGTCCCGCCGGCCGAACCAGCCAGCACGGGCGCCGTCCCGAGCACTGACACGTTTCCCGACACGGCCGGACCCCAGGTCGCGGCCGTGGACAGGGCGCCGGACGGCACGCTGGCAGCGCAACTGCCCCCGCTGGTCGGGTCGCCGATCACCAGGGCCGAGTAGGACTTGAACTGGGCCGTCGTCATCGCGTCCCAGGTCGACGGGGTCGCCACCGTCACGGTCGCGCCGAACTTCGACGCTGCTTGCGCCTCCGCGCTCGAACTGCCGCCGGACACGCTGGTGGACAAGATCAGCACCGACTCGCCCTGGGCGAGCGCGGGCTTGGCGTGCACGACGGCCGCCACCGAGATCGCCGCCACGGTCGCCGCTACCGCCGAGGCAGGCAGCACGGACTGGGCCGCGACCGTGACCGGTGCCAGCAGCAGCGCCACCCACCGGCGGCCGCGCCACCCCGTCGCCGCCATTCGCCGCCTTCTGCCGTTGCCGTCAGCTACCTGGAAAACCGCGCGCAGCCGGGCCATAACCCATCCTCATCAACGGGGCCAGTGATCCATTTGAGCGTGATCGCGCAGACTGGCCGGGTCCATGAACAATCACCGGCAAAAAAACCGGCAATTCTTTGCGTACATGACGGTGCCGGGCTTGAGCAGCGAGTGCGGTGCTCCGGCCGCCACGACCTGGCGCTCACCAATGAAGGCATGCGTCCGGGGGTCGAAGATCAACTGCTGGCTGTCCCCGCCGAAGGTGCGCTGGACCGCGATCCCGCGCGTGCCGTTGACGGTCACCGCGCCATGTACGACTGCGACGCCGGGAATCTTGGCCACTGCCTCGAAGAGGGCGGCCAGCGCAGCCGACGGGATGTACGTATCGCGGATAAGGCCGCCGGCGGTGATGAATGCCTGCTGGTCGGCTGGGTTCTTACCCGCGTTGTGCTGGTAGAGGTAGCTGAGCATGGCATCGACGGAGGCGGGGAGGTGGGGAGGTGGGGGATACCGACGTCCAGGTCTCGAGGAGCCCGTGATGAATCGTGATCGTTGTGGCCGCTCTAACCAATCTCTTGAGAACGTTGATGTCGTGGTTATCTTGCTTTCTGAGACCGCGACAGTTCAGGCCAACAGGCGAACCGATCCGGAGTCAGCTTCCTAGCATCCCGGCCCGCAGGCGATCAGCAAGATCGTCAACTACGCCAGCGGCAGCAGCTGCAAGCGCCCGGCCCGAGGGATTACCGGCGACGGACCATGACTCGTTGTCATGTTCGCCTACCTCCCTGACCCCCTCAACCGCCAGCAACGCGGTCCGCATCCGGCGGCGCAACTCGGTTCCGACGCAGTCTTCCCGGAAGAATTCCTGGGCGTTGACCTCCACTATCCAGTCACTGACCTCACCATCGGTCCACGCCTCCACGTCCCGGATACCGGGCGCTGAGCGTCGTCTACTCGTGCGCTGAACTCGGTCAGCCAGGCTTTCGCGATTCGCTACTACATTTGACAGGACGCAGTCGCCGTTACCAGGTCCGTGCCGGCTTGGATGCCGTCAGGGCTCAAGGTAGACGGTGAACCCGAAGCCGTCGTCCCTCAGCCGGCCTGGCGCGGCTTCGATCCTGCTGCCCTTCGGGCTGGTCATCGTGACCCGATGATCGGTCCACCAGGACGCGAAGCCGGCTCCGCCGCCGCTGATGGTGGTGATCTCGTCAGCGTCGGGTGGCGGGGGCGGCCGGTCGAACCGGGCCAGCGCTACAGGCTTGCGCGGGGCACGGAACGCCGGGTGCGCCCAGGGAGTCGGCCCGAACTCCATTCCCGCCCGGGCCTGGCTGAACGTCATGCGACGCCCGCGGTAGTAGGAAAAGCCGAAGTCTTGCCCCGTAGTGACATTGCTCGCCGAGGTAAACACGGCGGTGTAAGGGATCGGGCAGCCGATGTCGAAGTTGACGACACTGCCCGGAGCCAGCCTGGCCGCGCGCCAAGAGGACGGCACGCCAGGACAAGCTTCCGCGCCGCGGGCGGACGTGGAGCAGACCAGCTTGCCGGTCCTGGCCCGGTACACGGCGAACTTGAGCCGGTACCGTAGCCTGACCGGCCTGCCGCCCGGCCGGCACGACAGGTCCGTGCAGGCGGCCGCGGTCAGATCCATCACGAAGGCCTTGCTCCGGAACTGCAGCGTGATGCCGATCTCGCCAAGCTCCCCCGCGAACCTGGCGGCGTCCGGAAGTCTGACCCAGGTCTCCGCGTCGATGAAACGCCCTCCGGTGACCGAGTAGGCAGCCGTGTCAGGCGAGGCGACCGGCCGCCCGGTACCCGCCACCGCAGTCCCCGGCCCGAACAGCGGTACCGTAACCGCGACACCAGCAGCTAACAGCGCGCCACCACGAAACCGCACCCGGGCCTCCCCTCGCCACCATCTCCATCGGCCGGCACCGCGACACCGCATCCCCGAGAACGCAGATCCTGCCGCCCCGTACCCAACCTGCGTCGCCACAGGCCCGATCAGAATATCGAGCTTACCGGCTGGATTGAATCCATGCCCGTTCCGCCCGCCGGTCTATCCGCTCGCCCACTGCAGGCGCATACGGGGGTGAAAAACGCAGAAACGTTCTGACCTAGCTCATCGACACTTGGCCCGGCAGTCAACATGACACAGAGCCGGCGCCCGCTCCGGATCAACTCACCAGTATGGATTACCTTGCATTACGGACCCCGATGCCCAATCACGCGCACCGGCGGCTCTAGATCTGGCGCGGTGTCGGTCATCCGGCTGGCTAAGGGCGGGCAGAAGCAGACCAAACCTCAGATCACGGGACCCGGCCAGCCCTGTGGCGGCGGCCCGCGGCGCGCAGGGCCGCGAACAGCAGCACGGCCCTGCCTGCTTGTGCCCGACGGCCGCTCCGGCTGATCCCCGGGTCAGTGGCCACGCCGACACCGTCACCTTGCCCGGCCGGCCGCACCCCGACTGACACCGTGGCCACGTAGCGGACGACGGCCAGTGCGGTTCCCGCCAGCATCCCGGATCGCCGCATAACGTGCGATGGTCTTCGCGGCGCACCCGGCCGGCCGGGCAGAACTCTTCCAACTCCTCCTCCATGCTGGTTTAGGGCCCGTCATGGCCAGCGCCAAGCGGAACGACCTGATCCTCGCCGGCGGTCGACTACTGATCAGTCGCTGTAGTGGTATCGAGCCTTGATGATCTTTATTTCCTTCGCGTCTGCCCGGTACACCAGCCGGTGCTCGTCGTCAATGCGGCGGGACCAGTATCCGGACAGCTCGCCCTTGAGGGGCTCGGGCTTGCCTATGCCTTCGAACGGGTCGCGCTGGATCTCGCCGATCAGGCGGGTGACCCTCCTCGCCATCTTCCTGTCCGCGCCCAGCCAGTACAGGAAATCCTCCCAGGCATCGGGGTCGAAGTGGACGCTTCTCACTTACTCACCCGCCAGGGCGTTCAGTTCCTCCATCGTCTTGGCGACGGCAGCCTGCCCGGACTTGTCCCGGGCCACGGCCTCCATGAGCCTGCGGGCGTTGGCCGGGGACCGGAGCAGGTAGATAGTCTCCTGCCAGGAGTCGAAGTCCTCGGCGGACATGAGGACGGCGTCCCCGGCCTTGGAGCTGATCCTCACCGGCACGTGATCGTCGTTGACCTGCTGGAGAAGAGGGAACAGGTGCGACCGGGCCTCGCTGGCGCTGATAGCCATCGTAATACGCCCCCTTCCTAGTGGTGCAACTTTATCGTACCTCATAAGTACCGTGATCCAGTACCATGGCTGACGCGGCTCTGCAAGATCATCTGAATCACTCGGGGTGATGTGCATCGTCCTACCGGAGACGCCGTCATCAGCCCCACGCCGGTGAAATGGGACAACAGTTTCTTCGCAACCCTTTTCGGCTATGAAGAGGTGAAGGTCCTGGTCGGCGTCAGACTATGGTGCGGTGCGCATTGTCCGCTTTGGACGGCCCGGGCTCGACCTGGGCGATCCAGGGTCCTGGTATGGACGGGTCGATGTGCCAGAGCCGGCCGAACAGTTCGTCGGCGCGCAGCCGAGCCTGGGAGCAGAACAGGTCGGCCAGGTCGCACGCGGTAGCGCTTCAGACGGCAACGTTCTTCAAGGGTCAGACACGCCCGCATCACCGCAGTCACCGGCGGTCTATACGTTCGACTCCAGAAGTCACGTTACGGTGTTCGTCCGCGACACGGTCGGCGGCGTTGTTCAGTACGGTCAGGTCGTGCTGTCGGGCAGGTCGGTCAGGGAATTCATGGTTATCTCATGGCGGATCTGCCGCCACGGGGTGCCCAGGCCAATGAGGCTCGCTGCGGGCCGCCGCCTACTCCTCGATAGCCGTGCTGGTCCGCCGGAGATGCTGCCGGAATGTGTACGACGGATCGGCGGTCCGGCGCACCAGGTAGCCGGGGAAGTCCGTCTGCTGGCGCAGCGTCTGGCCGGCCCGTATCTTGCGGGCCTGCGCGCGCTCGGCCTGCCAGATCTGGCCCGCTGCCGTCAGAATGTCCCCGGCGCGCCTGGCGGCGACGAACAGCACGCCGTCGTCGTCGCCGAATACAACGTCGGCGCCTGTGACGGTGTGCGGCCCGAACTGCGCCGATTCCAGCGCCTCGGGCTCCCGCTCGTCCAGCCGCAGCGGGCCTGGCGGGTAGCTGCCGTAGCTGAACAGCGGAAAGCCGATTTCCGCCAGCTCCGCTGTGTCCCGGTGCAGCCCCCACACCGCCAGGCCGGCGAGCCCGGCTGCTTCGGCTTCCAGTACTGCCAGGTCACCGACGCATGCCTCGTCCATCCGCCCGCCGTTGTCGATGACCAGCACGTCACCCTGCCCGGCCGTGCCGAATACCTCCAGGAACATATCCACGCTGCCGTAATGACGCACTGGCAGCGCACGCCCCGCGATCCGCTGCCCTGGCACGACCGGGCGAAGGCCAGGAGGCGCGGCGCGCACCGGTACGCCGGCCCGCACGCAGGCGTCGGCCAGCAGCGCCGTGGACAGGTCAGCGAAAGCCTCTAGCACGAAATTCTCCCTAGCCCGGTCCTGTCCCCGCTGGCAGATAGAGGCCCAGCCGGGCAAGATGACCGGCAGCCTGCCGGTCACCGACCCTAGGAGCTCCCGCACGCACAGGATCCCCTGAGACCTTACACGGAACTGGCAGTCTGGCCCGGTGCCGGCTGCCGGCTCGGGAGTGAGCGCGGTAGCCCGAACGACGGCAGCACGCTGGCCTCGAAGCGGGTCATGCCGCAGATCCGGCCGCCGGCCAGGGTGAGCACATAGAAGGCGGTCGCATGGCAGATTCCGGCCGGGCCGTGCAGGTATGCCCCGAATGCGGGCTGGCCGTTGGCCCGGGTCGGGACGAGGTCGTACCTGCGGCCTGCGGCGAGCAGGCGGGTGCAGTACCGGGCCACGAGGTCACGGCCCTCGTATCCGAATGGCTCCGGAGGCATGGCGACGAAGACGTCGCCGGTCAGGAGGGCCACTAGTGCGTCGAGGTCGGCCGACTCCCATGCGCGGGCGAACCTGGCTGCGATCGCGTCCTCGGCGGGTGAGCCTGCCGCGGGCGGCGGCTGGTGGCCAGCCGCCGGCTGCTGCCGGCGCTGGAGGCTGGCGCGGGCTCGTTTGAGGGCGCTGTTGACCGAGTCGACGGTCACGTCCAGCATGCCTGCTACCTCGCTGGCGCGGAATCCCAGGACGTCGCGCAAGATGAGGACGGCGACCTGGCGCGGCGGCAGCAGCTGCAGGGCGGCCACGAACGCCAGCGAGATGGCTTCGGCCTGCTCATAGCGGGCCTCCGGTCCGGGAGGCCCGCCGATGGCACCGGCGAGGAGGGCGTCGGGGAACGGCTGCAGCCAGGCGGCCTCATCCCGCGGGACCGGCACGAGCGGTTCGAACTTCGACATGTCCCGCTCCCTGGCCGGGCGCCGGCTCGCCGCGCGACGCGCGTTGAGGCACCGGCTGGTGGCGATCTTGTACAGCCAGGTGCGCAGCGACGGGCGTTCCTCAGCGAACCCGCCGATGCCCTGCCAGGCGGCCAGCATCGTCTCCTGCACGGCGTCCTCGGCGTCGGCGAAGGACCCGAGCATCCGGTAGCAGTGCACCCGCAGCTCCCGCCGGTGGGACTCGGCCAGCTCCCGGAACGCCTCTCCATCCCCTGCCCGCGCCCGTGACAGAAGATCGGCTGTCACCATCCTGCGTGCCTCCCCTTCCGCACCACGTCTTACCTCCGCCCGCTTTATATACACCGCCCGCGGCGCGAACTGGGCGGCTCGCGGGCGCCCAGTTTCCCGGCGCCGCGGTGTATGCACTACCGGCTCCCCGGACGATCCGCCGCCAGATCGTGCCGCAGCAACTGGAAACGACCCTGGAAGGTTGATGATGGAATCAGGCAGGCACGGGACAGCAGCCAGCCGCGGGAAGCAAGTGAGCAGGACGCTCGCTCGTGTGTCCGGCGGCTGGCGGACGGGCCTGCCGGGGCCTGTCAAAGTTCTTCAGGCTGGGACCGCGGTCAACTATTTCGGCACCGGGCTGATCCTTCCCTTCGAGATCATCTATCTGCACCAGGCCCGCGGTTTCCCGACGGTGGTTGCGGGGCTGGTGCTGGCGGCAGTCATGGGCACGGCCGCGGTCGTAACGCCCCTTTCGGGTGCGCTGCTCGATCGTTTCCGCGCGAAGCCGATCCTGATCGCCGGCAATCTCGCGAACGCACTTGGTTACGCGGGCTTCGCATTCGCGGCCGGCCCTGGCAAGCCTTCATCTGCGCGGCCGTCGGCGGCGCCGGGTTCGGAATCGCGAACACCGCGAACCAGGTTCTGAGCCTGACCCTGGTCTCACCGGAGCAGCGCGCCACCTCGATCGCGCTCCGCCGGGTCGCAGGCAACTTCGGTCTCGGCAGCGGCGCGGCGGTTGCGGGCCTCATCGTCGCTTCCGCCGATCACCTGCGCGCGTTTCAGGCGCTCTACCTCTTCGATGGCCTCACCTTCGCTGTGTTCGCGCTGGTGGTGCTCGCAGGGATTCCGAATCCTCGCCTTGCGAACGCTGCGCCGGCCGGCGACAGGGGGACAGGCTTCCGGGCAGTCGCCCGCGACCGGCTCTTCCTCATCCTGATCGCCGCCAACATCGTGTTCGTGATGACCGGCGGCGCGCTCTTCACCAACATCCTCGCGCCGTTCGCGAAGGCACACACGCCGGTCGGCCCAGGCGAGATCGGCGTCGTCGTCTTCATCAACACCTTCTTCATCGTCCTCGCGCAGATCCCGGCCACCCGGGTCGTCCGGCGGATGCGCCGCACCCACGCTCTCGCTGCCACCAGCGCGCTCTTCGCGACCGGCCTGCTCGCGGTCCTGCTCGCACCGCTCACCAGCTCGGTGCTCACCGCTACCGCCGTCCTGGCCGGGGTCGCGATCGTAATCGCGGTCGGTGAATGCGCGCAGTTCATCGTGCTCGGCCCGATCGTCGCCGACCTCGCGCCGCCTCACCTGCTCGGCCGCTACATGTCGCTCTACGGCCTGTCCTTCACCGCAGGCGTGGCCCTCGGCCCCGCGGCCGGCGGGGCGCTGCTCGCCACCTCACCCGACGCCATCTGGTGGGGCGGCGCCCTGGCGGCAGCACTGACCGGAGCCGGCCTGCTGCGGCTCGGCGACCGGATACCCGACCCGCTCTTGCGGGAGCAACGCCCTCCGCCGCAAGTCGTCAGCGCGCGGCGGCGGCAGCGAACGCCTGGCCGGGACCCGCACCGAGATGAACCACTAGACACGGCCAGTCACTCGAAATAGAAAAGGAGCCCCATGATGACGCGTACACCGGTTACCAGCGACAGGCTTCCGCCGCTAGCAGGCCCGTTCTCACCGGGCATGCGATCGGGCAGCGGGCCGCTGTTCGTCAGCGGGCAAATCGGCCAGGACCCAGCGACCGGTGCGCTGGTCAGCGGTGACGTCACCGTTCAGGCCCATCAGGCTCTCCGCAACCTCGCGGCGGTCCTGGCAGCGGCAGGCAAGAGCATGGACGACGTGATCCGGATCGGTGTCTATCTCACGGACATGGGAGACTTCGCCGCCATGAACGAGGTGTACCGGGAGCATCTCAGCGCCCCCTACCCGGCCCGCACCGCGATCGCGGTCGCGGCACTCCCGCTCGGAGCGGTCGTCGAGTTCGACGCGATCACGAATTAGGGCTCGGGCGCGAATTCTGTGATCGTGCTCCTCGTCGTGATCACGGAGTTTCGCCCTGCCCGCGCAGATCCTGGCACCGGCGATGTTCCGTGAGCATGTTCAGATCATGTTCCTGGTCGTCATCACAGATGTTTGCCCGGGTCCTGGAGGCTGTCGGGTGACTCGGGATCGTGGAGAGTCAGCGTCTTGCGGGGTCAGCGGCAGGCTTTTCCTCTTGAGATTTGTGAACTAGTGCTTTCGCGTGTGATCTGTGTTTCTGGGCGGACGTGCGCTGTGCTCCGGAACGGCGCCGCCGGGGCAGTGTGGGCCCGGGACAGTGTGAGCCAGGGGCAGTGTGAGCATCGTGGCCCTCCCTGTTGCTGTCAGCGGTCGTTTCTGATAGCAACGTGGCCCTCCCCGTTGCTGTCGGGACGACATCAGGGAGGGCCGCGTTGCTGTTAAAACCAGTGGCTGACAGCAACAGGGGGGCCACGATGCTGTCAGAGGGGGCGTGACCAGCAACCCGGGCCGCCGGGGCGCGGGGGCGTGCTCCCGCCTGACGATTCCGCAAGGTGTCCGAAGGGCTCCCCGGACCCGATCACGAGTCACGCGACAGCCTCCCCGGCAGCGGCGATGTTCGGTGATCATGCTCCCCGCCGTACTACGGATGTTCACCCAGGTCCTTGGCAGTGGCGATCCTGCGTCATGATCGGGACAGATTGATCACGGAATTCGCGCCAGAGCCCGAATTAGCCCTGGACGCAGGCGTGGCGGTGCTGACGCGATCTCTCCTGGACCAAGGGGACGACCCGGGCTGGGATCACGGATGACGTAACTTCCTGGCATTGGGAGGGTGCCTGGTTCCCGGATCATCACGTGATGTGGTCAGGGGTTGTCCCAGGCGCTGTTCCCAGACCTCGCCCTGACGGACCGAGCCGGGGGCCAGGAGGCCGGGACGAGGCATCGGGTAAGTCGCTGTGCCCGGCCACTGCGCCGATGTGCTGGCCGGCCAGGAGGCCTTTTTCAAACACGGTGATCTTGACTTTCCCGTCGATGCCCTGATGCTCGACTTCGATGCTCAGCGGCCTGGGCACCATGCCGCGAACGTCGAAGAAGCTCAGGCAGCCCTCGTACCGCTCATCGGCCTCGGCCGACTCATCGCAGATCCTCGGGTTCAGCAGCGTGATCGTCTCGCCGCCCGGAGCGCGGACCACCGCCGCCGCCCGGCCGATGCCGATCTGCGGCGCCGCCAGCCCCATGCCCTTGGTGAAGCTGTGCACCTGGGACACCCGCTCCAGCGAACTCACCAGGTTGGCGACGACGCGCCTCGCATCGTCGGCCTCGCCCGGCAGGTCGAACGGCCAGGCCACCTCGGCCAGTACCGGGTCACCTTCCTGGATGATGTTCAGCGATCGCATGCGTTGGCCGCACTCATCGTCCCCATAGCGGCGCTCTCCTTGTCCTTGGGATGACGGAATTTCCATTCGACGCGGTACCGGGCGTGCAACGGCGGCTCCTCGGTCGACCACGTGAAAGTGACCTCATCGCCGTCCTGCTTGCGCACGATCGGCGTGTCGAACCGGGACCCCTCGGCCGACATCGAGGTGGCAATACCCCAGACCGCGGGGTCGAGGTTAGCTGGCAGTGCCAGCGTCAAGCTGAGGCGCCGGGTTGGCACCCGGATGGCGCGAGTCCACCAGTGGCCCCACTTTTGCTCGCTGACGCTGTACTCGTAGCTGATCCAGGCGATTTCGCCGGGATAGAGCGGGAACTTGCCGTCCTGGTTCTCGAAGAGGAGCCAGAGTTCCTTCAGCGCGTCGCGGTCCTCCTTGACGCGCCAGATCATGGGCTCATCACCGCAGGTCGCGGCCAGCGAGATCTCGTCCCAGGTCAGCGGGTCATGCCGGTACAGCTCATTGGAGCGCTCCGGATCTCCGGGATAGCGATCGACGGCTATCCGGATCAAGTACTGCGTGATTGGCTGAGTACCCGTATTACGAAGCTGGCGACGTATGCGAGTCCGGTAAATGCCATCGCGGAAGGTCAGCTCCGCGATCTCGTGCTCCACGACCACTTCCGGGCTGGGCGGCTGGTGCTGATCTTCGCCGGCCTCGCGGTGCGCGGGCTTCTCCCCCGCCAACTCGACCAGGGCCTCATGCATGTCCCGCCACCGGCGGATGATCGCCCGTCCGGCCCGTAAATGCTGGTCAGCCGCCTCAGCGAACGAGCGGCTGGCCAGGACCGAGCCCCGTTCCACCTTGCTGACATAGGACGGCGTGTACCCGACCTGGCCGGCCAGTTTCTTCTGCGAGGTTCCTGTCACCTCGCGCCAGTGACGCACTTCAGCGATGAACGCGGCAACGGCCGGGCTCTGCTGCACGTCCTCGGGCTCTAACTCCACCCTGTCCTTTCCTCTCAGCACCCTCGGTGCGCAGATGGAAATGGAGTGAATAGCGCGTGATCGCTGGTCAGTCTATGCTTCGATCTGCGCCTTTGTCCGGCGCCGCAACCGGGTATCCCCCGTCGGCACTCGAGGCAGCGAGCGCTCCGAGCGAGCTGAGCACCCTGGTCGCGGACCGGCTCGGCGAGGCCGCCGAACTGGCCGCCACCGACGCGGACAGCCGGGCATGCGGCGAAGCGCGTCGCCAGGCCCGCAGGCTCGCCGCGCTGTTCTCGGGGCTGACGGGCCAGTGACCGGCAGGGCCACCTTCGGCGACTTCGCGCTGCCCGCGACCTGCTCCAGACGCATCTGCTGGCCGGGGCGGACGGCACCTGGAATGGCCGCTCGGAATGGGTACCGGTACTCACGTCGGCGCCAGTCATAGCAACCGTCAGCAACACGCCAGCCTCGATCCCCAACTAGGGCATTATCCAAGGGGGCGGACAGACGTAATCGGAAGGTGAGGATGGCAGCGGCAGCGCCCCTCCTGGTCAGCGGGCCGACGTGGTCTGGCGCTGGGTCGACAACCTATCCCGGCAGGTTCCCGCTGTCGGTCGAGCGGCGTACTCGCGGCCCCGAGGGCCTACGCACAGCCCAAGCGGGGATTCTCCGCCGCGTACCGCGGCTCAGAAGCCGTGCTGCAGATCATCAAGCCCCGCGGGCTCGAACCTGGAGAGCGATTTGACCATGCCGCGGTCGCGGCCGGACTCGGTGACGCACTCCAGCTCGCCCGACGGGGCCTGGCTAGCGCGGCTGCTCGCCCAGCCGGGCCTGTCGCAGGAGCGGCAGACCCGGGCGGGGACGCGGCGGCAGACGCTGCGCATGCTTGCTCGCTGCACCGAGCTCACCAGGGTGGAACGCGTCAGCGATGACGTATCGAGGTTCCTCGCGTACGGCAGCGCGGCTACCGGGGACGCGGTCCTGGCCGGCATTCCAGCCGTCGCCCGCTGGCGTGGGCTGATTCTCCGCAACTACTCGGTCTGGGCCTGGCGAGAGCTATGGGCCTGGCTGGTCAACGTGGGCATCAACGGCCTCACCGCCCGTGCGGAGCTAGGCGAGAAGTTCGCCGGCGCCCTTGAGCCGCAGTCAGTCCGCGCCTTCCGCAGCCAGCTCCCCGCGACAACTGGGCCAGGCGGCCATCCGCTGCCCGCTGAGCTCGATCCAGGCCTGTGGCAAGAAGACTCGCCCGTCTGGGGCCTGGGTCTTCTCCTGCTCGGAGCCCGGCGATCCAGTGAGCTGACGGGAGCCCAGCTCGACGGGTTCCACGGCCACGACCGGGAAGGTCGCAGCGCCTGGCATGGCGCAAGGCGCGGCCCGACCAGAAGACCGGGGAGGTCAAGATCCCGACTCGGGCGCACCTGCGCGACGGATTCGTTATCCGGGAATCTGACGAGACCGGCGGAGCAACTTCGCTGCGGCTCGACCAGCTCGCCGGAGTCCTGGCCGGCGCGGGGCTGCTGGCCGTGGAGGACCACCCGCGCGGTATCGCACCTGTTGCCGCTGACATCAAGCTCAGGATCTGGCTGCGTGTCCGGCGCCGCGCCAGGCTACGTGTCCCCGGCAATACATGCCTCGCGCAGCTCCCGCGCCACATACGGCGGCGCCCACCGAGTCTCCCGCTCGTAGGCCGAACGCCAGGCGAGCAGTTCCCCATCGGTAGTCGCGGCGACTTCCCGGTCGAGCTCTGGCAGGCGAAGCGCGGTGCACGCGGCGTGCCAGCTAGCCCGCGGCGCCCTGGCTCATCCCGACGTAGAACGCCTCCCGGCCCGCACTCTCATCCACTATCAGGTGAGCCGTGTCCACCGTGCGGCCCTGAGCTACGTGCACGTTGTCGGCGCAGCCGAGCTGGGCGTGCTGCTCCTGGTAGGTCTCGGGCAGTTCGAACGGCCTGGACCATCGCACCAGCCCGGTGCGCCGATCAGGTCCCAGGTGCCGCCGTACTACCGCCAGTCTTTCCTCTCCTGTCTCTTCCCACCGGTCAATCCGCAGCACATCGCCGTTCGCCAGCCGCCGTCCCCGCTGCCCGGCCGTGATCCTCACGTTCTGCCGCGCCACCAGCAGGTCACCAGGCCCGGCGACGTTCCCGTCGTACAGCTCGGCCAGGTCACCGCGGCCGACCAGGCCCAGCGCGGCCAGTTCGTCGCGGGCACGCCGCGCCAGTTCCGCGGCCTGGACGTTGGTGGCGGCGAGCAGCAGCGTGTCGCGGCCGCTCAGGTAGTCGCCGAGCCAGCGGCGGCACACGGCGGCCGCCATTTCCTCGCGGGTGCCATCGAGGATCCGGCCGCGCTGGTCGTACTCGGCGAGCACGTCCTGTTCGCCGGCGCGGAGCCGCGGCGACGCCTGGCTCTCCCATTCGGTGTCGAACCGCTGCACCGTGCCGAGCTGGTAGTAGCCGTGCTCGCCGGCCAGCAGCCGCATCGCCCCGCCCGCCTACTTCGACAGCGGCAAGGTCCCTGGTCGGGACCATCGACGCCTCGTCGATCACCAGGAGATCACCGGCGCGGACGGGCAGGTGTCCCCTGGTCCGGTCGGTGCCGGCCAGCTTGCCGAGGAAGTCGGCCAGGCTGCGGGTCTCCTCGATGCCCTCGGCGGCGAGGACGTGGGCGGCGTTCGTGGACGTGGTCAGCCCGGTACCGCTCCTAGTCCACACCTCAGCGATGGCTGCCACGACCCGGGTCTTGCCGGTGCCGGCCGCGCCGACCAGGATGTCGATCGCGCGTGCCGAGGTCAGCACCCCGTACGCGGCTTGCGCCTGGTCATCGGTCAGCCCGGCGTTGCTCAGCGGCCCGTCCGCGCCATCGGGCGCCGCCGGAGCGCCGGGCGGAGCGAGCCGCCGTTTTAAGGCACCCATACGGGATGCATTCATTCGGAGCCGCAGCGATCGGCTCGATGTCGCTTGATGCGCGCAGTCTCCGTGGGCGAGGTGGGTTCCGAGCCGCCGAGCCGATGAGCCGGATGCTTTGAATTTCCAAGTCGAGATGCGCTAGAACGTGGTCGCCTGAGGTGCGAGCAGTTCGACACTCGGGCAACCCGGCTACAGCTTTCCGCAACATCTCGACCGACTCCGCACGCCGGCCCTGCATCCGCAGTGCCTGTCTGCTGGTGTTCGGTTAGCTTCCTTTCGCTGCCGTCGGATCAGGATCGGGGTCCTCTGCGGGCCAGGAGGAGATGGGTCGCCTGGGGGTGACCGTTACCGGCCGTGTTGGCGGCGCCGGGTCCTGGGCCGGCCGATCTGGCGGGCGGGGTGCGCCCACAGCCCGCGTTCCGGCCTGGCCGCGGGCTGGCCGGGCCCGCAGCGCTGGCGGACCCTGGCGCCCTGGCGGCGCCGCCGCTGGAATTAGTCACCCACCTGGGCCACGGCCCGGGTCCAGCCGGCCCGGCGCCGGCGATCTTCACCGGGAAGCAGGAGACACGGAAGCCAGAATCCGTGGGCAGTTGGTCCAGGTTCGCCAGCCGCTCGACCTGGCAGTACTCCCGCGTACGGCCGGCGAAGTGCGCCGGCCACAACACCCCGCGGTCCCCCGTCTCTTGGAACGCGCGTAGGATGTGCGGGAATGGCGCGTCCAGACTGAACGCGTCCGTGCCGATCACCCGGATGCCGAGGTCGAGCAGCAGGTGCACGGCCGGGCCGTCCAGGCCCGCGAACTCAGTGAAGTACGACGGCGTCCCGACGCGGTGCTCCGCGCCGGTCTTGATCAGCGCGATGTCGCCCGGTGACGGAGAGTACGCGATGCGCCGCAGAGCCGCCGCTACCTGCGCGGCACTAGCCGCGCAGGTGCCGACGCCGATCAGATCGATGACGAACCCCGGACCCTCAAACCACTCCAGGGGCAGTTGGTCAATGGTCCTGGGAGGGCCGTCACCGTAGGCAGCCCGGGACCCGTAGTGGGACGGGGCGTCGACGTGCGTGCCGGTATGCGTGGTGAGGGTCAGCGTGTCCAGGTTGAGGAACTCCCCGTCGGGTAGCACCTCCGCCGGGAAGTCGATGCCGAAGTGGCGGCGCATCTCGGCCTGCATGTGCTGTGCGCCGTCGGCGGGCGACATGATCGTGTGGGTGACCGGATCCGGCTCCCAGAACGACGCGTCCACCGGTGACGACAGGTCAATCAAGCGCATTACAGAGCACCTCGCTTCGTGCCGCTTCCCGCGCCCGCAGGACGGGGCCGGGTGCCGCCCTCGCGGCTGGGCCAGCATCCCCGCGAGCGCTGCACGCCGCCTCTCGCGGCGCTAACCCGCGGCGCGCGGCGGCGCGGGTTAGCCCGCGGCGCGCGGCGGCGCGTCAATCACCACGCGCAGCAGCCGTCGGAGCTGGCTGGCTTCCGCGGCGCTCAGGCCGGACAGGAACCGCTGCTCCACGTCGGAGCGCACGGCCTGCGCCTCGCTGAGCAGGTCCCGGCCGTCCGCGGTCAGCAGCACGAAGTTCTTCCGGCGGTCGGCCGCAGCCTGGCGTCGCTGCACTAGGCCCCGCGATTGCAGGGCGTCCACTAGCGACACCATCGTGCTCCGGTCGATGCCCAGTTGGCCGGCCACCTCGTGCTGGGATAGCGCATCCCCGGCGGCCAGCACGGCGAGCACCGCCAGCTCGCGGCCATCCAGCCCGATCGCCGCCAGCGCCGGCGCGGCCAGGCTGTCGAATCGCAGCCTCGCGCGCTTGAGCAGGTAGCCCAAGTGGTCCGGCAGGCCCAGGGCGGCGCCGGTCGAGGCTGCCGGAGTTTCGGTGGAAATCCGGCTCGACACGCTGCTAGTATAAGCCCCAGAAAATTATCAGTATTGCGGACTATTCATCTAGCTGATAGTCAGGCTCTCACCTGACTGAGAAATCTGAAGGGGGCTGGCAGGTGCGGAGCATCCAGCTGGGCAGTAACGGCCCGGTCGTTTCGGCGATCGGGATGGGGTGCATGGGGATCGGCGGCGCTTACGGACCCGCTGATGAGGACGAGGCGCTGGCCGCCATCCGGCACGCCCTTGACCTCGGCATCACCCTGCTCGACACGGCGGACTTCTACGGCCCGGGTACCAGCGAGCGGCTCGTCGGCCGTGGCGTGGCAGGCCGCCGCGACAAGGCCGTCATTGCGACGAAGACCGGCATGCGGCGCGGGCCGTCCGGGCCGCCAGTCGTCGACGGCACGCCCGACTACCTGAGGCAGGCGTGCGATGCCTCGCTCGGGCGCCTCGGCACGGACCACATCGACCTGTACTACCTGGCGCGGGTTGACCCGAACGTGCCGGTCGAGGACAGCGTCGGCGCGCTGGCTGAGCTGGTGAGCGCCGGGAAGGTCCGGCATATCGGCCTGTCGGAGGTATCGGCCCGGACGCTGCGCCGGGCGCAGGCCGTCCACCCGGTCGCCGCCCTGCAGACTGAGTACTCGCTGTGGGAGCGGCACGTCGAGGACGAGATCTTGCCGGCCACCCGCGAGCTGGGCATCGGCTTCGTGGCATACTCGCCGATGGGCCGCGGCTTGCTGACGGGGAGCATCTCGTCCCCCGGCCAGCTTGCCCAGGGCGACCTGCGCGCCAACAATCCCCGGTTCTCCGGCGAGAACCTGGATCACAACCTCCGGCTCGTGGAGCGGATCCGGGTCATCGCCGCTGGCCTCGGGCACACCCCGGCCCAGCTGGCTCTCGCCTGGCTGGTGACGCGGAGCCTGGACATTGTCCCGATCCCCGGCACCAAGCGGCCGAAGTACCTGGAGGAAAACGTCGCCGCGCTGGACATAGCGCTGGGCCAGGACGTCCTGCGGGAGATCGACTCGGCGGTACCGCGAGACGCCGCAGCCGGCGCCCGCTACCCCGAGTTCCTGCTCCGCGACCTGGAGCGCGACTAGTCCATCGGCCGCGCAGTCCGGGCATCCGAGGAGGCCGGGCTGCGCCTGCTTATACGCCCCCGCCGGATGCGGCGGGGCTTTTGGTTGACCAGCCAGCGCTGCCGGTGCCGGAGGGGGTGAGCACTACGTACCCGGCGGCTGGTCACGGTCCTGATAACGGGTCTTTGCCGACCGCCTTGCAAGGGGAGCCATTCATGTCTGATCAGAAACTGCTTTCCCGGCGCCAGCTGCTGGGCCGGGCCGGCGCCGTTGTCGCCGGGGCCGCCGCGCTGCCGGGACTCGGCCAGGCCGCCCGAGCCGCGTCCGCCGGGTCGGCCAGCCCGGATGTCCTCATCATCGGCAGCGGCTACGCCGGCGCCGTCGCTGCCCTGCGGCTTGCGCAGGCCGGCGTGCGCTCGCTGGTGCTGGAGCGGGGCCTGCGCTGGGTCATCACGCCGCAGGGGAACACTTTCGCGACGCCAGCCGCCCCGGACGGCCGATCCGCCTGGCTGAGCAGCACCTCGCCTTTCACGCCCGTCACGCTGCCGATCTTCCCCGGCGTGCTGGAGGCGTTCGCCGCCGCGGGCGTCACCGCGCTGGCCGGCGCGGGCGTGGGCGGCGGCTCACTGGTGAACAATACTGTGATGCTCAAGCCGTCCGCAGCGCTGTTTGAGAAGAGCTTCGGGTCCTCGCTCAGCTTCGCCGAGATGAGCACCATCTGGTACCCGCGGGCCGCGATGCTGATCGGTTTCAGCCCGATGCCGGACGACGTCTTTAACTCTTCCTTCTACGAGAGTGCCCGATCCTGGTTCAGCGAGGCGGTGAACGCGGGATTCAGCCCGTTCCGCTGCAACCTGGCCATTGACTGGCAGACGGTCCGGAACGAGATCGCCGGGACCGCGATCGCCTCCGCGATCGTTGGCGACTCCATCTGGGGCATGAACAGCGGGGCGAAGCGGAGCGTAGACCGGACGATCCTGGCGGCCGCGGAGGCAACCGGGCTGGCCACCGTCCAGACTCTCACCGAGGCCGTGGACATCACCCGGTCCGGCAGCAATTACCAGGTGTCCTGCCAGGTGATCGACACCACCGGGACCGTAGTCTCACGGCCCGTCTTCACCGCTCCGCACGTGTTCCTGGCTGCGGGGTCGCTGGGCACGACGCGCCTGCTCGTCCGGGCGCGGGCCGTCGGCAGCCTCCCGGACCTGCCCGCGCAGGTGGGCACAGGGTGGGGCACAAACGGCGACACCGTCGGCACCCGCATCGGCGAGCCGTTCAACAACCCGTCGGACGGCGGCCCGTCGGGCGTGGTGTTCCAGGACCTGACCAGCTCGGCTGACCCGATCACGCTGCTCAACTTCCCGGCCCACCCAGCCAGCGGCGGCGGCTGGGCGGCACTCGGCGTCAGCCTGGTGCCCGACGGCCGGCACGTTCAGCTACGACGTGGGGACCGACAGCGTCCAGCTCACATGGCCAGCCAGCGACCCGGAGGTGCTGATCTCGTCGCAGTCGATGGCACAGGTGATGAGCACGCTGGACACCGCCAACCCCGGGACCAGGATCGCCGCCGTCAGCACCGCGACGACCTCGCACAGCGTGGGCGGGGTCGGCCTGGCGGCCATCGGGCACGATGCCAGCCTGCACGGCTATCCGAACCTGCGGGTCATTGACAGCTCGCTGGTCCCCGGCTCCAACGGCGCGGTGCCCACCGCGCTCACCGTCACGGCCCTGGCCGACCGCCTGGTCACGCACGCGCTGGCGCCGATCCTCGCGTCGCGGTCAACCGGTGCAGCCGCTCGCGGCCGCTAGTGAGCCAGCTCGACGACCTGCAGCAGACCCCAGGCGAACCGAGCCACGTATCGGCTGCCGGAGAGCCGGAACCAGGTGGCCCACCGGCTCGTCGTGCCGTCATCGGCGTGCTGGACCGGATGCAGGGCACGCTCGACATCCGCGACCACGCACTCCCACGGGCGCAGGTCGGCGAGGCCGGCCAGCGCCGGCGCCGGGCAGCCCTCGGGCCGGACGAGCCACTCGTGCAGGACCGGACCGCCGGGTACCGCGATGATCTCGAACAGCAGGGGCGGCCAGAGGTCGGTCTCCCACTGGGTGACCTCGCTGGCCGCGTCACCGAACTCGCGCTGGAACTCGGCCACCGGGCGGCCCAGGACCCGCCGGTAACGTTCGCTTCCGTCCGGAAGCGAACGGGACCTGATCGTGGCCTGCCAGCGCTGGTTCGCCATCCGCACGGCGGACCGCGGCAGGCCGAGCTCAGCCACTTTGTCCTCGACGAGCCCGGGCTGGTAGTCCGCCATCCGGCGCAGCAGCATCAGCTGGAAGTCAAGTCGCCCGAAGCTGCCGCTCATGCCGGGTCCATGATAGTCACGGCGCCGCCGGGCCAAGCCGGTATCCGGCTTCCCGCAGGGCCGCGGCCACGCCCGTCACGCGCTGGCGGTCCGCGGTCGGCCCGCGCTGGCGCTCGGGCAGCGCCGCGACTGCACGCGAGCCCCGGGCGGCCAGCTCCGGGTGGCGCAGCGCCAGCGCGCTGAGCCCCTGGCCCGGTCCGGCCTCGATGAGCAGCAGGCGGCCCATCCGCAAGACCTGGTCGAGCGCATCGGCAAACCGCACAACCGCGCTCGGCTGGCCGAGCCAGAAGGATGGCGAGCTGGCCTGGCCGGCGTCCAGCGGCCGGGCCGTATAACCCGAGATGATCGGGATCCTCGGCGGGCGCAGCGGAACTCCGGCCAGTTCCGGCGCAGCCTCCAGCGCTACGCCCGCTAGCACCGGGCTGTGGAACGGTGTGCGGGACCGGCTCCTGCGGCAGGTGATACCCGCCTCGCCGAGGCGCCACTCGACGGCCCTGAGCGGCGCGTCCAGGCCGGCCAGGACTGTCTGCCGCGGCCCGTTGACGGCGCCGATCACCACGTCCGCGGACAGGAACGGGGCCAGGGCGGCCGACCCGGCCGCGACGACCAGCATGCCGCCAACGGGCGCCGCGGCCAGCTGGCCTGCCCGCGCGGCGATCAGCCGGGCGGCTGCGACCAGCGGCAGCACCCCGGCCAGCGCGGCTGCGGCCAGCTCTCCCACACTGTGCCCGAGCAGCACCGCAGGGGTCACGCCCCAGCTCATGATCATGCGCCCCAGGGCGTAGTCCACCGCGAACAGCAGCGGCTGCGACCAGCGCGCGTCGTCGGTGGCCAGCTGCGGCTCGGCGGCCAGCCAGTCGGCGCGCAGGCTGGCGCCGGCGGCGCCGAGCGCGGCGAACACCTCGTCCATCGCTGCGGTGAAGCCCGGCGCGGTACCGTACAGGCCGGCGCCCATCCGCTCGTACTGCGCGCCCTGGCCAGGCAGCAGCAGCGCCACCGCCTTCCGGGTGCCCGGGTCAGTGCCGGACGGAACTGCCGCTGCCATGCGCTTGTCCTCTCGGGCGGCGTGACCAGGATCGCCAGCAGCCTCGCGGATCCCGCTGTAGGCCCGGTGGAACGCCTCTACAGCAATCGTGCAGCGCCAGCCGCAACGATTCCTGTGATCGTCGGCGCACGACACCTGAGAGGGAGCATGAGGTACGGAGACCTGTTCATCGCCGCCTGCGCGAGCTGGCTGCCGCCCGCCGTCCCGGCCGCCGACGCGGTCCGGGCTGGGCTGTGCTCCGCCGCACTGGCCCTGCTGACAGGGACGACCACCGTCCGGGTGTCAGCGGGCGAGGCGCCGCCCGAGATGGCGGCGCGCGCCGGACGGCTGGCGCTGCTCGCATCTGGGCACGCCCCGGCAGACATCAGCCTGACGCTGCACGCGGCGCTGCTGTACCAGGGCCACGACATGTGGGCAGGTGCCTCCTACGTGCAGCGCGAGGTCGTCGGCACAAGTTGCCCGGCGATCGAGGTGCGGCAGATGTCCAACGGCGGCATGGCCGCCCTGGAGCTGGCGGCGGGCTATCTCTCCCGGCCCGGCAGGCCCGCCGCGCTGGTGACGGCCGCCGACCGGTTCGCGGCGCCGACCTTCGATCGCTGGGCCAGCGATCCGGGCACCTGCTACGCAGACGGCGCCGCTGCGCTGGTGCTGTCGCGGCAGGGCGGTTTCGCGAGGCTGTCGAGCCTCGTCTCGGTCTCCGACCCCGAGCTTGAGGGGATGCACCGCGGCGATGACCCGTTCGGCCCCGCGCCGCTCAGCACGCGGCCGGTCATCGATCTCGGTGCCTGCCAGAAGGCCTTCATGGCGGCGCGGGGTGCAGCGTGGGCGACGGCGCGGATTAGCGCTGGCCGGGCTGCGGCCCTGGACCAGGCGCTGGACGCCGCCGGGGCCAGGCTCAGCGAGATCCGCTGGTTCGTCCTGCCGCACCTGGGCCAGCGGCGGCTGAGCGCCGGCTACATACTCGGCCTGGGGCTGGACCCGGCCCGGACGACCGCGCAGTGGAGCCGCGGCATCGGCCACCTCGGACCGGCCGACCAGATGGCCGGGCTGTCCCACCTGTGCCGCGCCGGCCTGCTCCAGCCCGGCGATTGGTGTGTCCTGCTCGGCGTCGGCGCTGGCTTCACCTGGTCCTGCGCGGTCCTAGAGATCCTGTCCGTGCCGCCGGACGCGAAGGCCGTGACAGTTCAGCCAGATCGTGAGAGGGAGAGGCTAGATGGATAGGCGCGTTGTCATCACGGGGATCGGGGTCGTGGCCCCTGGCGGCCTGGGCACGAAGGCGTACTGGGAGATGCTGACCGCCGGGCGGACGGCAACCCGCATCATCACGCTCTGCGACCCGGCTCCCTTCCGGTCCCAGGTCGGTGCCCAGTGCGACTTCGACCCGCAGGCGGCGGGGCTGAGCCCGCAGGAGATCCGTCGGCTAGACCGGGCGGCTCAGTTCAGCCTGGTCGCGGCCCGGGAGGCCGTCGCCGACAGCGGGCTGGAGCCCGGATCCTACGATCCGGGCTGGGCCGGGGTTTCGCTTGGCACTGCGGTCGGCTGCACTATGAGCTTGGAGCGCGAGTATACGGTGGTCAGCGATGGCGGCCGACTCTGGAACGTGGACGCCGCCTATATCGGCCCGCACCTGTACGAACAGTTTGTGCCGAGCTCGATGGCCGCCGAGCTGGCCTGGGAGGTCGGCGCGGAGGGGCCGACCGCGATCATATCCACCGGCTGCACGTCGGGGCTGGATGCGGTGGGCCACGCCGCCGACCTGATCGCCGAGGGCGCGGCGGACCTCATGATTGCGGGCGCGACGGACGCACCGATTTCGCCGATCACGCTGGCCTCGTTCGACGCGATCCGGGCGACGACGCCGCGCAACGACGATCCCGAGCATGCCAGCCGACCGTTCGACCTGACGCGCAACGGCCTAGTGCTCGGCGAAGGCGCGGCCGTCTTCGTCCTGGAGGAACTGGGGCGCGCCCACGCCCGGCGTGCGCGCGTGTATGCCGAGATCGCAGGGTTCGCCACGCGGTCCAACGCTTACCATATGACCGGTCTGACCGCTGACGGCAGGGAGATGGCGGCGGCGATCGAGGCCGCGCTCGGCCGGGCACGGCTGGCCCCGGCGGACATCGACTACATCAATGCCCACGGCTCCAGCACCAAGCAGAACGACCGGCACGAGACGGCCGCATTCAAGAGGGCGCTCGGCCACCACGCGCACGACGTACCGGTCAGCTCCATCAAGTCGATGATCGGGCATTCCCTGGGCGCTATCGGGTCGCTGGAGATCGCCGCCTGCGCGCTGGCCATCCGGGATGACGTGGTGCCGCCGACCGCCAACCTGCACGAGCCCGACCCGGAATGCGACCTGGACTATGTCCCGCTGACCGCCCGAGACCACCGCACCAACGCGGTGCTGACCGTGGGCAGCGGGTTCGGGGGCTTCCAGAGCGCCATGGTCCTGACCGCGGCATGACCAGCTCCGAGCGCACCTCCGCCGGACCAGCCCGGGCGGTCGTCACCGGCATCGGGGTGGTGGCGCCGAATGGCCTGTCGGCCCGCCAGCACTGGGCGGCCACGCTGGCGGGCGTGTCCGGCATCGGGCCGGTCCGCAGGTTCGCCGCCGCCCAGTACCCGTGCATGCTGGCCGGCGAGGTGCCCGACTTTGATCCTGCGGAGCTGCTGCCGGGCCGGCTGCTCCTGCAGACCGACCACATGACCCGGCTTGCCCTAATCGCCGCCGACGAGGCGCTGCGCGACGCGGGCATCGACCTGGCCGCGCAGCGGGACCTGGGCATGGGAGTGGTCACCGCGGCGTCGGGGGGCGGCATCGAGTTCGGGCAGCGCGAGCTGCAGAACTTGTGGGCGCATGGCAAGCAGTACGTGAGCGCCTACCAGTCGTTCGCATGGTTCTACGCGGTGAACACCGGCCAGATCTCGATCCGGCATGGCTTGCGCGGCCCCAGCGGCGTCATCGTCACCGATCAGGCAGGCGGCCTCGACGCGGCAGGCCAGGCCTGCCGCCGGATCCGGCAGGGCGCGGACCTCATGGTGACCGGCGGTGTCGACGGCGCGACCTGCCCGTGGGGCTGGGCCGCGCAGTTGGCCACCGGCCTCGTGACGGAACGCGACGACCCAGGCTCCGCCTACCAGCCCTTCGGCGCCGAGCCCGATGGCTATGTCCCTGCCGAGGGCGGGGCCATCCTCGTCGTGGAGCCCGCTGAGACCGCCGTGCGGCGCGGCGCGGCCGTGTACGGCGAGATCGCCGGGTACGCCGCGACCCTGGACCCTCGGCCGGGCTCGGGCCGTGAGCCCGGCCTGCGTCGCACCATCGAGCTTGCCCTGGACCGAGCCAGGACCAGGGCTGCGGACGTTGACGTGGTGTTCGCCGACGCCATGGGAACGTTGCGGGCTGACCTGGCCGAGGCACGAGCGCTAGCCGCGATCTTCGGCGCGCACGGCGTCCCGGTGACCGCGCCCAAGTCGCTCACCGGCCGGATGCTGGCCGGCGGCTCCGCTGCCGACCTGGCCGACGCGCTGCTGGCCATTCGCGACGGCGTCATCCCGCCGACCGCGGGCATCGCAGCCGATCACTATCAGCTTGACCTGGTGACGGTGCCACGGCAGGCCCCGATCCGGACCGCGCTGGTGCTGGCCCGCGGGCACCCAGGATTCAATGCGGCCATCGTGGCCCGGCAGTTCGGTTAACACATTCGTCGGCATCAACGAGAGCAAGGAGAAGGACATGCCCACTATCGGACTACGCGACCTGGCGGCGCTGCTGCGGGAAAGCGCCGGGGAGACGATCACGACGGAGGTCGGCCAGGACATGCTGGACACCCTCTTCGCCGACCTAGGCTATGACTCGCTGGCCATGCTGGAAACGGCGGCGCTGGTCGAGCGGCGCTACGGAGTGCCGCTGTCTGACGAGACCGTCGCCGCCGCGGACACCCCCCGGACCTTCCTGACCGTCGTCAACGAGGTGCTGGACGCCCAGGCCTGAGCTGCGGCGAGCCCGCAACAGACCGGGGCACGGGGCCGGCCCACGGCCGGCCCCGTGCCCCGGCTCATGCCGCGCCCAGGTCGTCCCGGCTGACCTGACGGCGGCGGACTAGCCATCCGGCTTCCCCGCGGACTAGCTCATCCGCGCAGACGGTGCTGTGCCGCAGGCGGGGCTGCCCGCCGCGCGGCGTCTCGATGACCAGCGCATAGCTGGTGGCCCGCACGCCGGCCTGCCCGGCTGGCTCGACGCTCAGCATGCCGAGCCAGTGCCGGTGCCGGATCCCGTCCCGGGCCAGGGCCTCCTGGCTACGGGATGCGGCGGCGAGAATGTCGGACCGGCCGGCCACCGGCTCGGGGTAAGCGTTGGCCGCGAATACGCCGTCCTCCGTGAACGTCCGTGCCCATGCCTCGCAGTTGCCCGAGTCAAGCAGCTGCATCTGCATTGCGTAGAAGAGCTGGATCTCCGAGTGCAGCTGGGCTGCCGTCATCTGGCCGCCTGCCACTGCAGCCTCTGTCATGAAGCCTCCGCTGTGCCTTCCCGGCTGG
This sequence comes from uncultured Actinomycetota bacterium, assembly GCA_963720575.1. Lineage (GTDB taxonomy): Bacteria > Actinomycetota > Actinomycetes > Streptosporangiales > Streptosporangiaceae > Chersky-822. The sequence goes on along the minus strand of CAVRGA010000001.1, from coordinate 3,764,204 downwards.
TGCGCCGGCTGCCTTATATCGTCGGGCGGCGGGCTGCTGCATCACTGAAGGACCGGTAACCGGCGGCGGTCCTCCAGGCTAGATCGGCGTTAGAGCGAATGTGCAGCCCGCTGGCCGAGCATCGAGGCATGACAGCGGAAGATCAGCGGACGATCCTGGTCACCGGAGCGACAAGCGGCATCGGGCTGGCGGTCACGGAGCTATTCTCCCGGCAAGGGCACCGGGTATTTGCCTGCGCCCGCGACTGCGACGCCGTGACCGGGCTTGTCAAGCGGCTGCGCGAGGAGTCGCTTGACGTGAGCGGGCAGTCCTGTGACGTCACGTCCGTGCCGCAGATACGCGAGCTGGTGCAGGCCACCGTTCGCCAGCACGGCCCGATTGACGTCCTGGTGAACAATGCGGGCCGCAATGGCGGCGGCGTAACCGCGGAGATTTCCGACGAGCTGTGGGATACCGTGCTCGCCACCAACCTTTCCAGTGTCTTCCGGGTGACCCGCCAGGTGCTAACGGACGGCGGGATGCGCGGCCGCGGCTGGGCCCGGATCATCAACATCGCGTCGACCGGCGGCAAGCAGGGCGTCGTGCTCGGCGCTCCATACTCCGCGTCCAAGCACGGGGTCGTCGGATTTACCAAGGCCCTCGGCCTCGAGCTCGCAGCGACCGGGATAACCGTCAACGCGGTCTGCCCTGGATATGTGGAGACGCCGATGGCGGCCCGTGTCCGCCGGGGCTATGCCGACTTCTGGGGAATTTCCGAGGACGCCGTCCGCGAGCGCTTCGAGGCCAAGATCCCGCTGGGACGTTACACGACGGCCCAGGAAGTCGCGGCGCTGGTCGGCTACCTGGCTTCGCCGAACGCCGACGCGGTTACCGCGCAGGCCATCAACGTGTGCGGCGGCCTTGGCAGCTACTAGGCCCGGCCTGCGGGCCAGCCCGATGAGGAGAACGTCATGGCGGTAGCGGACAGCAAGCTCCAGCGGGTGAACCACCAGATCGACATCGCCGCGCCGGTATCCGTGGTGTACGGGCTCGTGGCTGACGTTGGCCGGTGGCCCGTCATCTTCCCGCCGACCGTGCATGCCGAGGTCATCGAGCAGGCTGCCGGGTCAGAGCGGCTGCGCCTTTGGGCCTTCGCCAACGGCAAGGTGCGCACATGGACATCCCGGCGCGAACTGGACCCGCACCGCTCGCGGATCGACTTCCGCCAGGAGACCTGCTCCCCGCCCGTCGCCGCGATGGGCGGCACCTGGGCGATCGAGTCCCGTACCGACGGCGGCACGCAGGTCGTGCTCAGCCATGACTATGCGGCGGTGGACGACGACCCGGACGCTACCACCTGGATCAGCGCGGCTGTGGACCGAAACAGCCGCGCCGAGCTAGCCGCGCTGCGCGCCGCCGCCGAGATGGGCTCGCAGCTAGAAGAGCTGAGCCTCAGCTTCACGGACTCGGTCCGCGTATCGGGCGACGCGCTGCAGGCATATGAATTCCTGGCCCAGGCGGACCTCTGGCCCCAGCGGCTGCCGCACGTCGATGCGGTGGACCTGCGGGAGGATGAGGGCATCCAGGTCATGACCATGAGCACCCGGGCACCGGGCGAGTCCGTGCATGTCACCGAATCGGTGCGGGTCTGCTTTGCTCCAGAGCGGATCGTCTACAAACAGGTCGCCAGCCCGCCGCTGCTCGCCGCGCACACCGGGAGCTGGACGATCCGCCCGGCCGGGGACGCGCTAACGGTGACATCGGCGCACCGGGTGCTGCTGGACGGCGCTGCCATTACCACGGTCCTCGGCGCGGGCGCCACCGTGGCCGGCGCGTGCGCGGCGGTCCGCGACGCCCTGGGCTCCAACAGCCGGGCGACGTTAGAGCATGCCAGGGCCTTCGCCGAGGCACCGCATGGCTAGGGCATCTGCCTGGCTCGGTGCGGACAGCGCGCTGACGGCGGCGGCCCGGTCATGGCCGGACCGCACGGCCATCATCTGCCCGCCCGGCCGCCTCACGTACCGTGACCTGGACTGCCAGGCCAGCTCCTGCGCGGCGGCACTGCGCGGGATCGCTGGCCCCGGCGGCGTGGTGGCAGTGTTCTCTGTGCTGCACCCGGACTTCGCAGTCGGCTACTACGCGGCCATCCGAGCCGGCCTGACCGTGACCCCGCTGAACCCGTTTGCCCGCCCGGAGGTCATCTCTCGCAACCTGGCGGCCTGCCAGGCGAGCGTCGCCTTGGTCAGCGCGACCGCGGCGGACCAGGTCAGCGGGCTGCGCGGCGTGCTGCCCGCACTGCGCGAGGTCATCGGGATCGGTGCGCCGGACCCGGCTGGGCCAGACCTGCCGGGGCTGACGGAGCTGGCCGGCGGCGCCTCGGCCGGGCGCCAGGCCGACCCGGAGCCCGCGCCTGTCGCGTGCATCCTGTTCACCAGCGGTACCACGGGAGAGCCAAAGGCAGTGCCGCTGACGCACCGCAACCTCGCTGCCAACGCCGTGCAGGCGATGGTCGCCCATCAGCTCGGCCCGGACAGCATCACGCTCAACCACCTGCCGACCTACCATCCGATGCACCTCGCCCCCGCGGTCCAAGCCGGCGCCATGCAGGTGCTCTGCGTGGACCCCGACCCGCTCGCCGCCGCGGCGATGGCCGCCGAGCACGGCGCCACGCACTTCTACAGCCTGCCGGTGCGGCTGGGCCAGCTGGCGCGAGACCCGCGGCTGGCGCAGGCCCGGATGCCGGCCGCACGGGTGATCCTGTCCGGCGGCTCAGCGCTCCCGCTGGGCACGGCCGCGACCCTCAGCCAGCATCTCGGCATTCCCGTCGTGCAGGGCTACGGCCTCGCGGAGGCGTCGCCGCTCACTCACTCAGGCGGCCCCGTGGCATCGCGACTGGGCTCGGTCGGCCGCCCGGTCATCGGTACGGAATGCCAGATCACCGACCCGGCCACTGGTGCGGTGCTCGGCTGCGGCCAGGCCGGCGAGATCCAGGTCCGCGGTCCCCAGGTGATGTCGGGCTATCTCGCGGGCGATGGCCCGTCCGGGCCGCCGGTCGTCAGCCCGGACGGCTGGCTCCCGACCGGTGACGTGGGCCGGGTTGACGCGGACGGCTACCTGTTCCTCATCGACCGGCTCAAGGACACGTTCAAGTGCGGCAACTGGCTCGTGTCGCCGTCTGAGGTCGAGCGCTGGCTGTCCGCGGCCGCTGCCATTGCCGAGTGCGCTGTCCTCGGCCAGCCGGACGACCTGCACGGCGAGGTCGCGGCCGCCTTCATCGTCGCAGATGGCCCGGCGGACCCGGCGGTGGTTGCCGCCGCCGTAGTGGCGGCCAACAGCCGCGCTCCGGAGCACGAGCGGATCCGCCGCGCCACCCTGGTCAGCTCGCTGCCCAGGTCCCCGGCCGGCAAGATCGACCGCCGCCTGCTCAGCCGCGACCTAGCCGCCGGGGCCGGCATTCCGGTGCCGCTGGACCTGCCACCGGCGGACCCCGCCGCTGAGCCCAGACCCACCTAGCCCGGCCGCGCCGTCCGGCCGCCGGAATCCCAACCCCGCAGAGGGAGCCATCATGATCACGCTGATCAACGAGTTTACCGTACGCGGCGATGCCGCCGAGTTCGAGCGCGTGTTCGCCGCAAGCTCGGACTTCATGTGCCAGCAGCCCGGCTTTGTGAGCCACCGGCTCGTCCGCTCGCTGCGCCATCCGGAGGTATACGTCAACATCGCCGAGTGGGAGTCGGCCGAGCAGCACCAGAAGATAGTCGGAAGCCCGCAGTTCGCCGAGCACATCACAGGCCTGGCCGGGCTGGCCGAGGTGAAGCCCGACCTGTACGCCGCGGTCCTGGAACGGGCCAGCACGGATGCCTGAGACCGGCCGGACCGCCCTCATCGCCGGGGCGTCGGGGAGACTCGGCCCGGTGCTGGCCGCAGAGTTCGCCGCGGCCGGCACCGACCTCGTGCTCGCCGCCCGGCGGTCCCCGGAGCAACTGGCCAGGCAGGTCACCGAGGAGCACGGGGTCCGCGTCCTGCCTGTCGCAGCCGACGTCACCGACGAGACGTCCCTGGGCGACCTGCGCGCGGCCGTGTCCACGCTCAACGGCGGCTGCCTCGATGCAGTGGTGAGCAGCGTGACCGCGTTCGACGGCCGGCTGCGGCGGGCCGCCGACCTGGATGCCGACGAGTTCCGCCGGGTCCTGGACACGGACTTGGCCGGTCCGTTCCTGCTGGCCCAGGCTGTGCTGCCGTTCCTGGAGAAGTCGGCGAGCCCTCGCGTTGTCCTGCTGTCCTCGCTCGCCGGGCTGCGCGGCCGTCCCGGCGCGGCGCACCTGTGCGCAGCCAAGGCCGGCCTTACCGGGCTGGCTCTCGCACTGTCCTGGGAGTGGGGGGAGCTCGGCGTGCTGGTAAACGTGGTTGCGCCAGGACCGATTCAGGTACCGGACAGCGCCGCCCACCCCCCGGCAGGCGTCCCCGCGTTCAGTGACCCGCGGGATGTCGCTGCCGCCGTCGTGTTCCTCGCGTCGGCCGCCAACCGGCGGCTGACCGGCCAGATCCTGACGCTTAACGGAGGTGCGCCCTGATGAACGACTACCAGTCGCGAGCGGCGCGACGGAGCTCGCCCACCCGGAGGCTGCCGTGACGCAGGCACTGGACCAAGCCAGCACGCTCGGCCTCGACGGGAAGGTTGTCCTGGTCACCGGTGGGGTGCGTGGCCTCGGCCTGGCCATCGCACGAAAGCTGTGCACCAGCGGCGCACACGTGATCCTGGGCTATGCGCGATCCCATACCCGCGCCGCGGACGCCCTGGCGGCACTATCCGGCCTCAAAGGCAGTTGCCAGGCGCTGCAGGGCGATGTCTCGAGCGCGACCATGTTCGAGTCGCTGGTCGCCGGCATCGGCGCCGAGCACGGGCGGCTGGACGTCCTCGTGCACAACGCGGCCACGTTCCAGCCGATGACCGCGCTGGCCCCGGACGCGAGGGCGATGAGCCGCGAGCTCCGCCTGGCGCTGATACCGCTGCTGGCGGCCGGCCCGGCGGTTCGCGCCATCATGCCAGCCGGCGGCCGGATCGTAGCAATCTCCAGTAACGGCGCCAGCCGGGTCGTCCCCGGATACCTGGCGCCCGGCGTGGCCAAGGCCGCGCTGGAAGCCGCCGTGCGGTACCTGGCCGCTGAGCTGGCCCCGCATGGCATCGCCGTCAACGCGGTGGCGACCGGCCTCCTCGACAAGGGGGCAGACACCACGAACGCCCAGGTCATGAGGATTCTCGCGGCGCGGACTCCGGGCGGGCGGCTGACCCGCCCGGAAGACGTCGCCGCCGCTGTCGCGCTGCTGTGCACCGAGGAAGCCGGCTGGGTGCACGGCCAGGTGCTCACCGTTGACGGCGGCCTCGGCCTGCTGGCCTGAGAGACTGACATGATCGAGCAGACCGACATCGCCATCGTGGGAGCCGGGCCGGCCTGGACTCTGGCCCTCCTCATGCTGCGCTCCGGGTACGGCGTCACGGTGGTCGAGCGGATGCGCTCGCTCGACCGCGAGTACCGGGGCGAGATTCTGCAGCCCGGCGGCATGGAGCTGCTCGCCGAGCTGGGCGTTCTCGACGGGGCGCGCGCTCGCGGCGGGTACCCGCTGCGCCGGTTCCGGCTCCTTGAGCAGGAGCGCGTGCTCATGGACATTGACTACAGGCAGCTCCCGCCGCCGTTCAACTTCCTGCTGAGCATCCCGCAGCGCCACCTCCTGGAGGAACTGCTGACCGCCTGCGGGCAGCACGACGGCTTCCGCTACCTGCCGGGACGGTCGCTGTCCGCGCTGCTCACCTCGGATGGCGGCGTCACCGGGATCATGCACGGCACCGGCCAGGATGCGCAGGAGGTCATGGCCCGCTGCGTGGTCGGCGCGGACGGGCGCTACTCCAAGACCCGGCGCCTGGCCGGCATCGGGTACACCCGGATCGACCATTTCGCGCATGACGTCCTGTGGTTCCGGGTCCCGGCTGGCGCGCAGCCCGACTTCACCGTCCAGGTACACCGGGGACACGGCAATCCGGTCCTGATGTATGACTCCTACCCGGGCAGCGTGCAGCTCGGCTGGACGCTGCCGCACCGCGGGTACCGTGACGTCGCGGCCCGCGGAGTCCGGTACATGCGGGACGAGATCATCCGCGTCGTTCCCAGCTATGCCGCAGCCGTCGAGGAGTCTGTCCGGGAACTGACCGACCTGACCCTCCTGGACGTCTTCGCCGGCACGGCGGACACCTGGGTGCGCGACGGCCTGGTGCTCATCGGCGACAGCGCGCACACGCATGGCCCGATGGGCGCGCAGGGCATCAACCTGGCCATCCAGGACGCCGTGGAACTGCACCCGGTCCTCGTCGCGGCGCTGCGGGCCGACGATACCCGGGCCAGCCGACTGCAGCCGTTCGCCGCGGCCCGGCGGCCCGATATTGACGCCGTGATCAGCCTGCAGGCCCGGCAGAGCCAGGCACTGCTGTCCCAGGGCGGGCTCGCGGATGCGGTCCGTCCGACGGTCATGCGGCTCCTGGGGCGAACGCCCCTATACGCGAAGATCCTGAACCGGATCGCTTTCGGCAGGCGCCCTATTGCCGTACGGGCCGACCTGTTTAGCACGCCAACATAGATCCTTAATGACAGTTCATGATAATTGATAAAACAGAAAATCCGGATTAGCAGGAGGCCTGAAGAAATGGTTAGCGTGATCGTCCCGGAACCGATGCGCGTCCCGCCGACACCAGAGGTGCTCAGCTATGTCATGGCGCACAGCAGCCCCACGGATGCCGTGCTTCGTCAGCTCATCGAGCGCACGAAGAAAAAGTTCGGGAGTCAGGCGGGCATGCAGATCGCGCCCGAGCAGGGAGCCTTGATCAGCCTGCTGACCCGCCTCGTTGGCGCACGCTACGCCGTCGAGGTCGGCACGTTCACCGGCTACTCGTCGGTGTGCATTGCCCGGGCACTTGCGCCCGGCGGCCACCTGCTGTGCCTGGACATCAGCGCGGAGTGGACAGACCTGGCCCGCGACGCCTGGGCGGCGGCCGCAGTGAGCGACCGCGTCGACCTCCGGCTGGGACCCGCCATCCGCGAGCTCCGTAGACTGCCCGCGAGGCAGCAGATCGACCTATGCTTCGTCGACGCGGACAAGACCGGCTACGGCGATTACTACGACGAACTGCTGCCACGGACCCGGCAGGGCGGACTTCTGCTGTTCGACAACACGCTCTTCGCCGGGAAAGTCCTCGACGACGATGAGACGGAGCCCAACCCGGCAGCGCTTCGCGACTTCAACGAGCGGCTCGCCGCCGACGAGCGGGTCGAGGTCGTCATGCTCCCGCTGGCGGACGGATTCACCATCGCCCGGAAGCGCTAGCTGAGCCGTGAGCGGCACGGTCAGGCTGACCGTGCCAAGAGAAATCGATGCTGAACATAGTGACGCTGGGGCCATTCAGCGTGACCACGGACTCGGGGCACCTGGCGGCTCCGAGCGCCCCCAAGCCGCGGCAGATGCTCGCGCTGCTCGCTGTCAACGCCGGGCACGTTGTCCGGATTCCGATGATCGTTGACGAGCTGTGGGGCGGACAGCCGCCGCCGAGTGCGGTCGGCGTGCTGCAAAGTTATGTGATGCAGACACGCAAGGCGATCAGGACGGCGGCGGCCCGGCCCGCCGAGCGGGCCGCTGACCTGATCGTCACACGGCTCGGCGGATACCTGCTGGATGTGCCGCGCGCATCGCTGGACTTCTTCTGGTTCGAGCAGTCCGTCGACCAGGGCGGACGCGCGCTGGCAGCCGGCGAGGCCGCCAGCGCTGCCGCCCTGCTGCACAACGCCCTGTCCCAGTGGCGCGGGCCGCCGCTCGCGGACGTGCAGAAGGGCCCTGTGCTGGAACTCGATTGCCTGCGGATGGAGAGGCTACGCCTGCACGGGCTCCGCCTGCGGATCGAAGTGGACATGCGCATGGGCCGCCATCGCGAACTGATCGGCGAGCTTCGGAAGCTGACGGCTCAGCATCCGTGGGACGAGAAGCTGCACGGCCAGTTGATGATCGCGCTTTACTCCTCAGGACGCCGGATGCACGCGCTGTCTGTTTACCGGAATCTGCGTCACGCCTGTCACATAGAATTCGGCGGCGAGCCATCCTCCCGGCTGCGGGAGTTACACAGCGGGATACTGGTCGCGCTCTGTCGGGCAGAACTACTGTCAATACTGCACGGAGCATAACGGCTGGGGGGCCGTCCTAACGGTCAGCCCGCAGGGCAGGGTCAAGTGACCGCCCGGCACCGTCTGCGACGGAATTCGGCGCGGCCGCAAGCATGTCCTGCTGCAGGCTGCGCAAGGCGCCAGAAGGCTCCAGGCCGAACTTCTCGTCGAACAACTGGTAAACTTTCCGGTATACTTCCAGCGCGTGCATGCGCCTACCCGAGTGATAAAGAGAAATCATCAGCTGCTCATATAACGCCTCGTGACAGGGGTGCTTGGTGATCAGCGCTTGGAGCTCGCCGATCACCTGCCCGTGACGGCCGAGCCGCATATCCGCCTCAATGCGCAACTGCTGGGCGTCCAGCCGTAGCTCATCCAGTCGCATGACCTCCAGCGTGAGCAGCGGGCCGCGTTGCACATCAGCCAGCGCCGGGCCCTTCCACAGCCCGAGGGATTCGCTTAGGACCTCGGCAGCGGGCTCATAACGGCACTGCTCAAGGAGGCGCCGTCCCCGGGCGAGGCCAGCCTCGAAGCGGAAGGCATCCACCTGCCCGCGCCCCGCGTTCAGCATGTAGCCGCCGAAGTAGGTGCGCAGCAGATCTCGCACGGAGTCCGGCGAACCGCCGGTCTGCGCAGAGAGAAACTTGCGGAGCTGCATGACGTAGTTCTGCAGGATTGCCGGGGCGCTCCGCGGCGGTTGCTCACCCCATAGTTCCTCCACGAGCACCGGAAGCTGGAGCATGTTACCGCAATCAAGTGCCAGCAAGGCGAGCACCTGACGCGGCTTAGCCGGCTTAGGCGCAACGGAATCCCCTGCTTCATTGCTGATTCCGAAGAACCCGAGCGTATGTACATCAAGCATATCTTTAGAAGTCCCCAACCACCGCTCCGTGCTGCCTTATGGCAACGCACGCGTCCCCACGTGACCTGGGCCCGAAGCTTGCGCCCCAGGATCACCTGGCCTGCCAAATACCCCACTGATGCAATCGGGCAGCAGTCCCCGCCCGGCCTCAGACCATAATCGCTACTGGATGTTGAGGAATTGTGCTCCAGCCGAGCTTAGGCGACCAGCCCCCCGGATGTCCAGAATCGTTAGTTCAGATAAGCCGCGCTACCAGAAAGCCCACGCCTTTCTGCTACTTACATTTTCATGCCGTTTCCGGACAGGCCGAAACTAGCTACCGCGCAGGACGGCCGCCGCGTCAGGTGGTACTGAACCGAAAATGGCTGCCTGAACCGAAAATAGCTTGTACCGCTTCAAAATGTCGTGACGCATCTGACCTGCGGGTTTCGGTGACTTCGCTTACGCGGCCCGGTGGTATTCGTTGATCACGCCGCCAAGGATCTTCCGGCGCCGCACCGGCCCCGCAAGCGGCACGACGGCCATCTCGACATGAACGGGTTGGCCGCTGCTGCCGGGACTGATGCGGCCGGTGCGCGTTGTAGTGCAGCTCGCAGGCCGCAGCACCGCCCGCAGAGGTCGTACGCCAGGCAGGCCCTCGGCCTGAGCACGCAAGAACGTGCGCCAAGAGGTGCCCGGGCCGCGCGGAGCAGGCCGGTACCGCCGGGCGCGAAGGATCCGCTGCACCGTCGCCTGGCTGATGTGGTGGCCCAGGCAGGTCAGCTCGCCGTGCACCCGGCGGTATCCCCGGGCGGGTTCTCCCCAGCCAGCAGCGTTCGCGGGCGTGACCAGCTCCGCGTCCTTGGACGCCTGACTGCGGCCCGGCAGGACGAGCCATCTGCCTCCACGCAGCCAGCGGGCGGCCGCAGGCCAGCCCGGAACAGGCCCAGCGTAAGGAGCGGCCTGCCAGGTAGCCGACGCCCCGATCGATCACCCGCGCCGGCCGACCTGAGCGGCCGCGCTCTCCGTGTGAGAGAACCCCAGTTGAGGAGTCCCCGATGCGTTCCACGCTGTTCACCATCAGCCGAGTCGGCTATAGCCGAATGTCGACGATGGCACGCCTTGTCGCGGCGACTGGCTCGCCGATGACATGCGGGAACTGGCCGCGACCGGGGTAAGCGTCCTGGTCAGCCTGCTCGCCGGCAGCGAAGCCGCCGAGCTCGGCCTCGCCAATGAGGCCGCATAGGCCCGCTGCAGCGGGGATCGACCTTCGGCGGTTGCCCACGCCCACCTGCACGTTCCCGAACGTGCCGCGGTCCTGGGCCTGGCCGCGGAGCTAAAAGTCCCGGCTTGCGGACGGGGCCGGCGTCGTGGTCCATGGCCGGATGGGCATCGGCAGGTCCTCCACTCCCGGCGCCGCGATCCTGGTCCTCGAGGGCACCCGGCCGGAGGGACGCCTGGGATCGGATCGCCATAGCCGCCGGCTCCAAATGCCCGACACCCGCCTAGCGGGCGTTCATCGACAACCTCGCTGTAAGCGCCGACGACCGCGACCGGGCAAGCCCAGGACGGGTGATCGGCACATCTGGTCGCCGGGTCCGGCGCGCGGAACGGCCGCCCTGGCTGCCGGAGCGGCCCGTCTTCTACCCGTGCTGAACCACCGGGATTTGGCCCGCGGACTCGTTTCTTGCGGGGAGTCCGCCAATCATACTCAGGGCCAGGGCCGACGCTGGAGAAGGCCCGATGACGGGAGTTGGCGCAGGGCGTGGCCGGGGACCTTGGCGAGCGACCAGGTGCTCTGGGACCGAAGCATCCCGCCGCTGTCGCGCCGTTGCTCTACCTGTTCACCATCCGGTACAACAAGCACCTCATCCCCGTCCTGATCCGCCGCCGGGAAGATCGAGATACTGCCACCCGGCCAGTGCCTGCCGCCCCCCGCGGGAATGCACCCGGCCCAGCCCGCACCAAGCGCGGGCTGATTATTCCTCTGTGTTCAGGCGGTCTGTTTTTGATTCGTGCTGGGATTAAGCCGCTTCTCCAGCTCGGATGCCAGTTCCTGCCAGGCGCTGGCGTTATGCCGTGCCAGGATGACGATGAGTGGCGCAGAATGCGGCGGAATGGAGCGGGAAACACTATCCCACTGGCCGCGATCCACGCTGTGCCCGTGAAGCCAGCGAAGAAGGTCGCGCCCGGCCTCTGAGTGCCTGAGCGATGGATCATTACGGAGTTTTTGCAGGACGGACTGCGCGTCTGGCGGACCTGCGGCGCTCCTCGGGCTGATACTGGCCGGGCCGGCAGGCGGGGCCGCTCTCCCGGGCTTGCCGGGCTGCCGCTCCTTTCCTGGGGCTGCGCCGTCTTGCGGCTGGTCCCCTCCGGCCGGGTTGTCTTCCTGTTTCCGGAGCAGTTCGCGGACACGGCGCGCGGTCCCAGGGGACACCCCCGCCGTCGCGGCGACTTGGCGCAGCGGGGCATTCGGGCGGGCGGCAAGGGCCTCCGCCGCCCGCCTGCGGCACTCGGCCCGGTCCAGCGGATGCCTGCTGCCGTCGCTGCCGACACGCACGCGCACCTGAGGAATTTCCTCAGGTGCACGTGACCGGATCGCGCCAGCCGTCTTGGGAGATAACCCCGTCATGGCGGCAACCGCCCGATCAGACATTTCCGGGCGCCACGCCAGGATCCGGGCCGCGGCCGCCTTCCGGTCAGCCAGTGACAGCGGCAGCCCGTGGGCGACGTTCAGTTCGACCGCGCGGGCAAAGGCCTCCCCCTCGCTGCCATCGAAATAGTCAACGTCAATCCGGTCGCGCCCCTGAAGCTCAGCTGCGCGCAGACGGTGCGTCCCGTCGATGACCCGCATCGTCTGCCGGTGCACCACGATTGGCGGAAGCGCCGCGGCATCGCACTCGACCAGCCTGCGGACATGCTCCTGGTCCTCCCCGCTCAGCCGGGGAGAATCCCCCTGACGGACAGACGCCAGGGAAACCGAATCCCGGCCTGTCACGAAATCCCTGTCCGCCAGACGGCACGTCCCGTTCCGCGGAAGCTGGCCAGCTGAAGCGGAAAGCACCGGGGACCGTACTCCAGATTCCCTCATGCCGCTCAACTGGACCACTTTATCCGCAGGTTTTCGTCGAGACAGCGCGCGAGATGAGCTGCGCGGGAATTAAGCCCGGCATATGAAATCGTCTCGCCGCCAGACTCAACCGCGACAGCTTCTGGCGTTTGGATTGCCATACGCCCGAGTATTTCAGGGACGGTTGCGCCGAATAGGCCGAGCACGCCCCTCACGGTGAAGACCCGGCCGCATACTCCACGTTCGTTTGTCCTGGCAAGGCTGTTTCCATGATTTCTCCGCCCTGCATCGACAGGGCTTCTCCGATGACGCGTCTGGCTGGTCTTGTGGTCCGAGGCGCGCCAAGTGGCCTGGGTTTAAAGTAGCGGCGTGTGCTGTAGATCGGCTGTTGGACTGCCAGCCGGACCGGCGTCCTGCCCGGCGGTCGGTGAGCAGGACGAGCGAGGCCACGATCTCGACGCCGTCGACCGACAACGGGAACGCGTGAGCGTGCCAGCCGGCCTGGCCATGGTCCAGGGCAAGCTGCCTCATGTGGGAGTAGCTGAGCGCACCGGCGATCCCCGCCAGCCCAGCTACCGTGGCGGCAGCCGCGCAGTCGATCCACCAGTCTGCAGCGCCCAGCAACGCTGGGAGATGCCGGCGCAGACCGGATCACTTCGCCGCCTTACTAGCCCGCGACCTGCTCAAATGAACCGGAAGCGGATCACCTTCGATGAGGATCGGGCGGTTCGCATGGTGGGACGTTAGGCCCACTGATCCTGTGACCTGCACGTATGTCGGCCTAGCGTTGTCATCGTGCGAACCGGGGCTACCCGGCTTGGCCATAGCATCGGATGCATATAGCATTTGATGCATGAGCCGGTTGTATGAGGTTGAGATGGAGCCAGAGGTGCGGTCCTGGCTGTCCGGCCTGACCGACCGGGACTTCGGCCGAGCGGACTTCCTCGTCGGCCTGCTAGCCGAGCATGCGGCAGACCTCAGCGAGCCGTACACCGGCATCTCGGCGGAAAAGTCCGCGAGCTGCGGTTCCACCTGTTAGCCACGCATACCAGGGTCACGTACTGGCTCGCTCCCGGCCGCCGCGTCATCTTGCTGACCGTCTTCCGCAAGACCCGCGACGCTGAGATAGCCGAGGTGGCACGGGCACTGCAAGTGCAGAAGCGATGCGAGGCCTAGCACGGCCCCGCCCACGAGACGTTCGACCGCGAGGTGCAGCCATGAGCGCCAGTCACGATTCCTACGAAGACCTTGCCCGCGCCCGCCGCAGCCGCGACGGATACCGCCAGGGCTACGCCGAGGCTCATCGGGCGTTCCTCATCGGCTGCGCGATCCGCGAGCGCCGCCAGGCGCTTGGCCTGTCCCAGACCGAGCTGGCGCGCCGGGCAGCGATGACCCAGCCTGCCCTGTCCCGCCTGGAGGCAGGGGGTGTGATACCTACGATTCCGCTGCTCGAGCGCATCACGACCGCACTCGATGCCGACCTCATCGTCGAAATCGCACCGCACGCCGCCTGACAGAGAGCGCCGCTCGCATCGCCTGGCGGCCGCGATGACGCTCGCGGCGCTGGCGGAGCGGGTCATTTCGACGCCCTGGAGGTGCGTGACCTGGTGAAACGCACCGGCAGCGGATCGCCTTCGATGAGGATTAGGCGGTTCGCATGGTCGGACGTTAGGCCCACTGGTTTTCCGGACCTCTGTTCGAACTAAAGTGTCTAGCCAAGTGACTACGCTTCGGCTGCGCCGAAAACGTCGTCCATGACGGTCGGGCTGCCCCGGATCGCGGGCACGATCACGTGACGATAGACGGTTTCGGTGACGTGCGTGGACTTGTGGCCCACGGTGTCGGTGATGTCCTGGATGGGGACACCGTTGCTGCTCATGATGGATACCGCCGTGTGGCGGGCTTCGTGGGCGTGCCAGTGGCCGATGCCGGCGAGCTTCGTCACCTTGGCAAATCGCCAGTTGAGCGCGTCGCGGGTGTAGGGCCGGCCGCCTTCGTGGCAGAAGACCGCGGTAGTTGGCCGCTTGGGGCCGAGTCGTCCGACCGGAGCTTGTCATGACGCTACCGCGCACTGCCGCCGAGGTGCTCTCCGATCACGTGGTGTTCGAGGTGGAGTGCATCGTAGGATGTACCTGAATGTCTATGTCCCGCAGTTGCAGCACGCCGGCGGGCTGCTGGGTTACGTGCAGCGCGAGCTAGGCCTGCCGATCGCCTCGACGGCCCCGCTGGCGCGGATCACCGACCGGTTCGCCGCCGCAGTGCACCGGTTCGCTGAGCGTGAGGCCATCCCGTGGGTGGACTTCGCGAAGGGCAGCGCAAGGGCACTGCAGGCGGTGTTCTTCGAGCAGGTCATCCGCGACAACCTTGACGCAGGCCGCCCCGACCAGGTCAGCCTCATCTTCGCGCGGCGGCTAAAGCGCACCGGCCCCCGCGCCACCCCGGGCCGGTTCCGCACCCGGGTCATCACCAGCGGGGTCACCCCGAGCCTGCACGTGGACTATAAGCACACAACGATCAAGCAGTACCACAAGGAAGGACGGGCGCTCCGGACCGAGACCACCATCAACGACACCCGCGACTTCCAGATCGGCAAACGGCTGACCAACCTGCCCGCACTGCGGGAGGTCGGCTTCTCCGCCAGCCGGCGCCTGCTGCGCCCCGGACGACTCAGCCACGACCCGATCACCGGAGCCGGCCACCTCGCCGCCGTCACCGGCCCCGTGCTCACCGACGGCGGAACCCGCGTCCCCGGCCTGCCCCTGGCCCAGGCCCGCAGCCACGCGCTCCTCTCCGCACTACTCATCTTCCGGCTGCTACCCCGCGGCTTCACCAACCGCGACCTGCGCCACATCACCGCCGAACTGCGTGGCCTGCCCGCCGTCACCACCGGGCAGGCCACCTGCGACCTCCGCCGGCTCCGGCCCACCACCTCATCGAGCGCATCCCCGCACCCGCCGCTACCGCGTCACCAGCACCGGCCTGCACACCGCAATGATCCTCACCCGCATACACGACCGTGTGCTCCCGGCCGGACTCGCCGAACTCACCCAGGCCACCGGGCCGCCTGGCAAGCTGCGCACCGCCGCGACGGCATACCAAGCCGCCATCGTAAGCATTCACGTCACGCCGGCCAGGACCTCCCGGCCTGGCACTGGCCGGTACCCGCCAGGTCATGTCGGCGGTGCCGATCCTGGCGGGCACGGTGGCCTGCTGCCTGAGGCCGTCCTGGAGCACCGCAGTTCGGCTGCCAGGGCGGATGGTGGTTACGGGACCTTCGGATGCGATCCGCTGCAGGTGGTATTGCCGAACTCGACAAACACGTATCGTGCCAATCGAATCCATGACGCGATGGAATCTATCTGGGCCGCGTCAAGCCTAGTTCCTGGGCCGAAGCATTTTATTTGCTGGGCCTGGTCGCCGAATACCACTGACGATCCGCTGTTGTTATTGAAGGATCCCCAGGGCAGAGTGAGGCCGAGCCCGGTGAGGCTGAGCCACGACCCACCTTCCGTCGCTGGGTCGATAACAACCACATCGTTGTTGAAACTATCGCCGTCGAATACGCATACGCCGGGATTGGGACATGTGAAGTCGGGCTGAACTTTTGGGACAGGGCGTTTAGCCGACGGCGCGCTGACAGCCGGTCGGCCCGGAGCTGCCTGAGCGTTCATCACCCCTAGTTCAAGCGGCAGAAGTATCGCGACCGAGGCCATGATTGCGACCGCAAGCCGACGGGAGCGAAGACCCTTCATTCGCAGATCCATCCTTTCCCCGAAATTGACATGTCGCTTATCACCTTTTTAAGCGACAGTTCTAAGCGTTCTCGTGAGTTATCCTGGGGGCGAGCTGTCACGAGGCGGTCACCGGGCTGTCACGCGCGGCGTGATGCTTGCGTGGTTTCCGGGAGGAGATCATGAGGTTCGCGGTGCTTGGCCTTCTGCAGGTCGAAGACGAATCAGGGCACGTGCGGCCGGTGGCAGGGGCTCGCCAGCGAGTGCTGCTGGCGGCGCTGCTGGTGCGTGCGAACCGGGTGGTGCCGAAGCTGGAACTAGCGGACATCGTCTGGGACGGCGCGCCCCCGCGCGGAGCGGCTGCGCTGCGCACCCAGGTGATGCGGCTGCGCCAGGCACTAGGACCGGTCACCGGCGAACGCATCGCCGCCCGCGGCTCCGGTTACATGATTGCGCTAGGCGCCGAGGAACTGGACATCACGCTCTTCGAGGCGCTGCACCGGGAAGCTGGCTCGGCGATACGAGCCGGCCGATGGAACGAGGCAGAACAGGCCCTGGACCGGGCACTGGTGCTTTGGCGAGACGATCCGTTACTGGATGTCGAGTCGCAGGGCCTGCGCGACGAATGCGGCGAGTACCTTGAGCAACTGCGCGTCCAGGCACTCGAATGGCGGGCCGAATCCGCAATGCGGCTCGGCCGCCACGAGCAGGTCGTACCGGAATTGCACGACCTGGTGAGACAGTACCCGCTTCGGGAACATAATCATGCGCAGCTCATGCTCGCCCTTTACCGGAGCGGTCGGCAAGCTGAGTCCCTGCAGGTGTACCAGTCCGCGCGGAAGGTGCTCAGAGAAGAACTCGGCACCGAGCCCGGAATGGCCCTGCAGGCCATGCATCAGCGAATGCTGACCGCCGATCCATCGCTGGACCTCCCGGAGCTGGCGCCGCAGGGGTCAGATGATCCGCAGTCAATTGTGCCTCGACAGCTTCCTAATTCGGTCGCGCATTTCGCGGGCCGGACGGCCGAGTTGTCCGCCTTGAGCGCTCGGTTAGATCAAGAGGACGGACAGCGACCGGAGGTGGCGGTGATCTCCGTGATCGCGGGGACGGCCGGCGTCGGCAAGACCGCGCTGGCGGTGCATTGGGCGCACCAGGTTGCTGGGCGGTTCACCGACGGGCAACTGTACGTTGACCTCCAGGGTTACGACCCGGAGCAGCCGCTGTCGGCCGCAGACGCGCTAGCCGGCTTCCTCCGCTCGCTAGGTGTGCCCGGCCCGGACATTCCGCCGTCCGCGGACCAGCGCGCCGCCCGGTACCGCAGCCTGCTGGCCGACAAGCGAATGCTGATCGTGCTGGACAACGCCGGGTCGGCCAATCAGGTCCGCCCGCTGTTGCCCGGCACGCCGGCCAGTGCGGTCGTGATAACCAGCAGGGATGCCCTGGCCGGGCTTGTAGCCAGGGACGGCGCCGTCCGCCTGGACCTTGGCGTGCTTCCGCCAAAGGAGGCAACGGCGCTGCTCCGAGCGCTGGTCGGGCCACGGGCAGAGGCCGAGCCCGAGGCAACGGCCGAACTGGCCGACCGTTGCTGCCGGCTGCCGCTGGCACTGCGGATAGCAGCCGAGCTAGCCGCCCGCCGCCCCGATTCGTCGCTGTCCGCGCTGACCGGCGAGCTTGCCCAGCTTGACACCCGGCTTGACCTGCTGAACGTCGGCGGCGACCCGCACACCCAGATGCGAGCCGTGTTCTCCTGGTCCTACCGCCACCTCGACGCCACCGCCGCTCACGCCTTCCGGCTGATCGGCCTGCACCCCGGCCCTGATCTGGAACCCTACGCAGTCGCCGCCCTGACCGGCATTACCATGACGCAGGGCCGCCGGATGCTCGATGCACTGGCGGGCGCACATCTGGTCTTCCCCACCAGCCCAGGCAGGCACAGCATGTATGACCTGCTACGAGGCTACGCTCGCGAGCTCGCTGCCACCGCGGAGGCCGGCCAGGAGCAGCGGTCTGCGCTGACCCGCCTGTTCGACCACTACTTGCGTACCGCTGCGGCGGCGATGGACGTCCTCTTCCCCGCCGAGTGTCAGTACCGCCCGGCTGTGCCGCGCGCGGCCGGCCCGGCGCCGGCGCTTGCCGACCCCTCGGCCGCGCGTGACTGGCTGGACCGGGAACGTGCCGCCTTGGTGGCGGCCGTCAGGCATGCCGCCGCCTACGGGTGGCCCGGTCACGCCACGCGGCTGGCCGCCACTGTCGCCAGCTACCTGCGCGATGGCGGCCACCTTCCCGAAGCGGCCGCCATCCTCAGCTGCGCCATTGACGCCGCCCGCCGCACTGGTGACCGCGCCAGCGAGGCGAGGGCTCTTAACGAGACAGGCCTTGTCGACTGGCAACTCGGCCGCTATAAGCAGGGAGCTGACCGTCATCGGCAGGCTCTGACCTTGTTCCGTGCGGCGGGCGACCGGGCTGGTGAAGCTCAGGCGCTGGGCAACCTCGGACTTGATGAAGTGCTAATGGCTCGTCACGAGGAAGCCGCCTGTCATCAGCAGGAGGCCGCCGCAATCTACCGGGACACAGGCGACCAATTCGGCGAGGCGCGCGCGCTCGGCCTTCTGGGCGTGGTCCGCCGACGGCAGGGCCGCTACGAGGAGGCGGCTGCCTATCACCAGCAGAGCCTGGTCATGTCCCGGGATGTCGGCGACCGTCACGGCGAAGCGTACGCACTCGGCAGGCTCGGCGCAGTTGACGTGCTGCTGGGCCGCCCCCAGACCGGGGCCGGATACCTTGAGCGCTCCGTGGCGCTACTGCATGAGATCGCCGACCAAGGCGAACCTGAAATGTCGATCTACCTTGGCCATGCTTACCGCGAGCTCGGCCGTTACGAGCAGGCGGCCAGGATCTTTGAGCAGGCACTAGCCAGGTTCCGGGAAATCGGCAACCTTCCTCGGCAAGCCGACGCATGCAACGGCCTTGGTGACGCGGCCCTCCAGGCAGGTCACGCGGGCAGGGCCTGCGCTCACCACGCCGCCGCCCTCAGGCTCGCGTCCGAGGCCAGCTCGCCACCGGAGCAGGCCCGCGCGCACATGGGCCTCGCCCGGGCCTGCCAGGCCGACGGCAACACGCCTCAAGCTCGGCACCACTGGCGGGAAGCCCTTACCCGCTACACCGCAATCGGCGCCGCCGAAGCCAGCAAAAACCGCTTCCTGCCCGCCGCGGCCGAGGAAAGCGACGACGATAGCGGGCAGCCAACAAGGCGGGATGGCACTATCACGGCCCGATAGCCGTTGAGACGCCGAATTGACGGCGGCGCGCTGACAGGCCGCGGCAATGTAACCACGTCAAGAAGATCATTTTTCAGCCGTATACGGGAAAACCGCACGCCGGGTGCGCGCCGTGAGGCGCTTCGTCGTAAACCCTGCTCAGGTCGTTCCGCCGCTGCTTGGCGGTGTGGCCCAGGGCGACGTCGTGGACGTCGATGAGGACTTCGTCTTTGCGCTGCTTGTTCCAGACCTGCAGGCCGGCGTCGCCGCTCGGCGATTCGCCGGCGGCCTCGCCCTCGCCGGCGCCGGCATCGAGCGCCCGGGCGACGGGGACGTCGCACAGGCCGTTGCCGACGCCCCGACTTGCAACGATCCGATCGTGCCCGTCCACGCAAACGCTCTGAAGGCGGAACAGCTGCCGATCGGCCACATGGCGCATAGCTAGCCCGGGCCAAGCACGGGCCGCCGCGAGTTGCGACGGAGACCGACGAGCATATCGATGACGTGGAGCGGGAGGGCGGAACCCGATCCCGCCGATCAGAACGGCCGTGAACCGTGCGCGGCACGCGGCGGCCCTGCTCCGGATCCCACGCGAGGCCAAGCCCCAGGACCGCCGTGACGCGCGACCCCCGACCGGCCTGTCGGTTGGCAGCGGGTCCGCCTCGGTGGAGACGCGGCGCTCACGGGTGAGCTCGGCGTCCTGGCCCGCTCATCGGATGCTTGCGCATCGGCCCATCGCTCGTCACAGCGGCCGAAAGGTGCCAGTTAAGGACTCTAGCCCGCTAAAAGGCTCTGTGCTTGCCCCGGCTAGTTTGAGGCTTGCGGCTCCGGTAAAGGATGTGATAGCCAATAGCCACGTTTATCGTCCTCCGGGAGTAGTCATGCGTAAATTGTTACCTCCCTTAGCGTTCATAGGCGCCCTGTTACTTACGGCGATTCCGGCGCAAGCCATCGTAGCAGCACATGTCCATGGAAAAGCCAACACGTCAGCCAGAAGCCTACTTCCGACATGTACGCCGCAATCCGCCATCCACCGGATGTTAAGCTATATTCATTCCCAGCAGATGCCAGACGGGTCGTTCCAGGGCATCGGCGAGAGTACCTCAGCGGACGCGGTCTATGCACTGGTCGCCTCCGGCGTAAACCCGTCGAAATTTATCAAGAACGGTAATTCCGCGATCGACTGGATTTACTCACAAACGTCTGCCCTGTCCAGCACGGGTATTGCCAGCAAGTTCTTGCTTGCCCTGGTACTAGCCCATCGGTCCACGACTGCGCCTGACGGGTTCGACTTCCTAACTCGGGTGGCGGGCGCCTACGACCCGGCGACCGGACTCTACGACCCGAACCCGACTAGCAACGCTTACGCCATCATCGCGCTGCGCGCTGCCGGATACCCGATCCCCCGGCACGCACTCGCCGTATGGGCCGGATTCCAGCAGGCAGACGGTGGATGGAGTGCGTTCTTGCCGCAAGTAAACTCAGACACAAACACCACCGCCCTCGCGATGATCGGGCTGGTCCTGAATCTGCGATTTAGCGACATTCCCCATGCTCTGGCTTATCTCCGCAGCCAGCAAGGCGCCGACGGCGGTTTCCCGGCCTATTCCACCTACAACGACGGTACTAGCGACGCCGACTCCACAGCTCTTAGCATCATAGGCCTGCTAGCCGCAGGCCAGAATCTCGCCAAGTGGGAAAAGAACGGCGTCGACCCGGTCAAGCGTCTTCTGCAGTTCCAAAATCCCAACGGGTCCTTCCGCTACAGCGACGAATACCCTGGCGATACCGATTTCGCGACCTACCAAGCCGGTCTGGTAGCCGGCTTGACCCGGTGCGACGCTGACCCGCTGTCGTCATTCGGGAAACTGTGACGACGCACGCGTGACGACAAAGGCCGGCGCTTGGCGAGAACGTAACTTCCGCCTGCTGTTTATGGGGCAGACAGTCTCCTCGTTCGGTGACACGCTCTTTCCGGTGTCGGTGGCATTCGCTGTTCTCGACCTCACCGGCTCGGCCAGTGCGCTGGGCCTGGTGCTTGGGGCACAGACAACAGCGGTGGTGGTATTCGTCCTGATAGGCGGCGTAATCGCCGATTGCGTGTCCCGGCGTGCGCTTACATTAGGAGCGCACGCCGTGTGCGGCTGCATCTTGCTCGTGCTTGGCCTGCTGCTGATAACTGGCCGTCCCTCAGTGCTGACACTGGCCGGGCTGAGCGCGGCCTTCGGGACGGCCACGGCGGTCTACGGCCCCGCGTGGACCGGCCTCCTGCCAGCGCTGGTCAGGTCTGAAAACCTGCAGCAGGCGAATGCGCTGCAGCAGACTTCCTCCGCTGCCGCTGGCATCGCCGGGCCCGCCGCTGCCGGGGTATGCGCCGTGACCACAGGACCGGGCTGGGCGATCATTGCCGACGCCGGGACCTTTTTCTTTAGCGTGGCTACGCTCGCGCTGGTCCAGTGGGGGCAGGTGCCGCGAGGCGCGGCCCGGAGTTGGTTCCGCGACCTGTGCGAGGGGTGGAAAGACTTCTGGACAAGGAAATGGTTCCGCGACTTCGTCCTGGGAATGTCCGTGGTTAACCTGCTCTATGCGGTGTACGCGGTCCTTGGGCCGGTCATGTCCCGGCGTTATTACGGTGGTGCCGCTGCCTGGGCGACGGTCGTCACCTCGGCCGCCATCGGGTCGGTTCTGGCCAGCCTTGTGGCCATGAGGCTGCGGCCGCGGTACCCGCTTCGGCTCGCCTTATTCGTTTCCGCGCCCGCATGCCTGACGCCGGTGGCATTCGCCGCGCTGCTCCCCCTTCCTGTCATTGCTGCCTCGGGAGCGCTCGGCGGGGGCGTGCTCATAGTTGTCGAGAGCTTGTGGCAGACCAGCGTGCAGCGGCATGTACCCGAGCGCGTGCTCTCGCGGGCAAGCTCATACGACTGGTTCGGGTCGCTGATCGCTTACCCGGTTGGCCTGGCCGTCGCCGGACCTATCGCCGCGGTCGCCGGGCCGCGACTGGTGCTATTTGCTGCCGGCATCCTGCTGATCGCCGAAACGGCCATGCTGCTGGCCGTGCCAAGCGTGCGGCGCCTTACCGACGACCCACCGGCCCGGTGATCGTGGGATCCGCCTGCTCATCGCCCCGGCGGGACAGCGCAATGCTCCACCGGGCTGCCCACCGCAGCCGACCTTGCCAGCTCTGTTCCATATCGGTGATCGCCAGATAGAGGCATCTGAGCGCGGCCTGCTCGGTGTCGAAGTGACGGCGGGCATTGATAGCGCGCCACATCCGCATAATGACCACCTCCATCGTGCGGGTCGCACAGATCGCGGTCCTCAGCTCGCGGTCGAGCCTGAGGAATGAGGCGATCTTCGGCCAGGCGTTCTCGCAGCGCTGGATGACGGCCGGGTACCGGTGCTCCCATCTGCTGCGAAACCGGGCGAGCCTACTGAGCGCCTCGGCCTCGGATGCCGCTGTGCAGATCCAGGCGAGGTCATCTGCCAGCTCATTTCTATCCTTCCTCGATGCGTAGGCCGCCGGACCGCCAGCAAGCTGGCTGACGTCGGCTTGGACGGACGTGTGCCGCCAAGCCGCGCTGACGGCGGCGGACAGTCCCCGGAGCCGATCACCGCAGATCACCAGGCGTACTTCTTGGACACCACGGTCGCTGAGCCCGCTCAGCAGGGGCAGCCAGAAAGCAGCGTCCGCGCTATCGCCGTGGTCGCTGGGCCACAGGCCGAGGATGTCACGTTCGCAGTCCGGGGTCACTCCCACGGCGAGGCAGACCGGCCGGCTGACAGCTCGATCTCCGCTGATCTTCACCACGACCGCATCCGCGAAAATGACCGCGTATACCGGATGCAGCGGCCGCCGCTGCCATTCGGCCATGCCGTCAAGCACCCGGTCAACGGTCGCGGCGACATCACGCTCAGCCACGTCCATTTCGCGCACGAACGCCAGGTGAGCGGCGATCTCCGCTGGCGTCCGGCCCCTAGCGGCCAGTTGTATCACCAGGTCTTCCGGACTCGTCGTGAGGACGCGAGGCGATCGGCTGCCGCGGCTAGCCGTAGCCTGCTTGCGCAGCGTGGCTGCCTCCTCATCTCGTCCGGCGGCTCGGTAGGCGAGAGCGAGGTTGTTCCTGGAGGCCAGGGTGTCCGGGTGGTCGGTACCCAGCACGCGCTCGCGGGCGGCGAGGGTGCGCTCATGCACCTCGATCGCTTCCATAACGCGTCCGGCGGATCGGTAGGCGAGCGCGAGGTTGTTCCCTGAGGCCAGAGTGCTCGGGTGAGCTGTGCCCAGCACGTGCTGGCGGGCGGCGAGTGCCTGCTCGTGCAGCGTGATCGCCTCTGGGATACGCCCGGCGGATCGGTAGGCGAGCGCGAGGTTGTTCCTGGAGGCCAGGGTGTCCGGGTGGTCGGTACCCAGCACGCGCTCGCGGGCGGCGAGGGTGCGCTCATGCACCTCGATCGCTTCCATAAGGCGTCCGGCGGATCGGTAGGCCAGCGCGAGGCTGTTGCCGGCGGTCAGAGCATCGGGGTGGTCGCGGCCAAGGAATCGTTCGAAATCGGCGACGGCACGCTTATGCACGCCGATCGCCTCGTCAGCACGCCCCGCGGCCCGGTAAGTGGCGCCGATATTATCGCGTGCCGCGATGGCGTCCGGGTGACCGGTACCGAAGAGACGCTCGATGTCGGCCGCGAGTGATCGCGCGGCCGCGATTGCCTGCTCCTCACTGCCGCCTAGCTGATTGAGGTAGGTCACCGTCCACCACCGGAGCCGGATGACCGCCCAGGCGAGCGCGTCGTCATCCTGGCACTGGTGCGCCGCGGCTTGCAGCGCGCTGATCTGACCGATCAGATCGCGTATCGCTGGACCGCTTCGATACCAGGTCCGCCACAGCATCCCCGCCTCGGCATCCAGGCACGCCGCTGCCGACCGGCAAGCACTGGCAAGCGAGTTCGTCGTGGCCTGCACCTGCCGGAACAAGGCCATCGTGAGCTGGTGCGCGGTGACCGTAGCACCGTCGACGCTGAAGTTCAGCAACGACGCCCGAGCCAGTCGGTCAAGCGCGTCAGCGACCATTCCGCCCGATGAGCACAGCAGCCTGCTCGAGACTCCGGCCGGAGATAGCACAGGCAGCAGCTCCATCACCAGACCGCAGGCCCCGGTTTCGTCCGCGGCACGGGCCGCATCCAGTGACATCAGGAGCACTGCCGCGAGCCCCGGAGGGTAGTGCGCTCCGGGCAACTCCGCCAGCCGCTCATCGGCTAACGCCGAGTGTGATCGCTCCAGGTAGGCTGGATAGTCCAGCCGGTCCGCGGTGATCCTCGCCGCGGCATGGGCAAGCGTCAGCGGCAGGCGCCCAAGCTCGTCCGCCACCTCCCTGGCGCCCACCTCGTCGTCCAGGCCGGTTGTTTCGGCCAAGAACGTCAGCGCCTCGGCCATCGTGAACTCGCCCACCGGTATTGTCGTCCCCAGCGTTGCCGGTTCCTGGTCGCTGGTGATGAGCACACGCGCCCGTCCGCGCGCAGGGATGAACGGTCGCACCAGGTCGAGGTCGGTCGCGCCGTCGAATACGATCAGGCACCTGTCCTCGTGCTGTTCAAGGAAACGCCGCACCGCCAGGCCGGCCCGGCGGTCGCCGGCCGCTCTCAAGCCAAGCGAGTCCGCAACCTCGCGAAGGCCGCCAAGAATGCCGATGGCGTCCCCTGCGTTGATCCACGCGATCAGCGGCCAGGCGTCCGCTAGCCGTGCTCGTGCGCACGCCGCCGCCAGGCACGTCTTGCCGGTGCCCGGCGCTCCGCTGAGTTCTCTTACGATCGCTTGCGGGTCAGGTCCAGGCGCGTCCAGCGCCTGCATCAGACCCGATCGGGGCAGGAACGCCGGGGGTGCGCCGGGAATCTGGCCGACGACGATCACTGGCAGCGCGGCAAAGCTATCTGGCGCCCGAGGCGGGCGCGCGATCCGTGCCATCGCGCCCGGTCCGGCTGCGCTGCCAGGCCTGACGGTCCCAGCGAGCGTCAGGAACGCCGGCCTGCTGATTGACGTACCTGGCGAGGACGAAGAGCAGGTCGGCGAGCCGGTTCAGGTACGCAGCGACCTCATCGCTGGCTTCCTCGGTGCGGCGCAGCGTGGTCACCCGCCGCTCCGCGCGTCGGCACGCCGCCCTGGCAACATGAAGGGCCCCCGCAGCCAAAGTGCCACCTGGGTGGATGAAACTCTTCAACTCGGGGAGCGAATCGTCGATGTCATCCATCAGGGTCTCGAGGTACGTAACGTCTTCCCTAGTCAGCCGCGGCAGGCTTGCGGTGGCAGCGGACCCCTCCGGCGCCATCAACTCGCAATTCACCGTGAACAACGACTCCTGGACAGTGATGAGGGCGTTGGCGGCGATCTCGGGCAGCTCGTAGGCAGCGGCCAGTCCGACCGCCGCGTTGCACTCGTCTACGGCCCCGATGGCCTCCATGCGGATTTCGTCTTTGCTGATGCGGCGGCCGCCCCAGATGCTGGTCTGGCCGCCGTCGCCTTTCCGGGTGTAAATCTTCATGCCTCAACACTCTCATGGGCCTGGCCGCCCTACCGTCCAGGCTTCAGATCGACGCCATCCTTCCAGGTCACCACGTTGCCCAGGACAAGCACATCGAGCCCGGATCGACGAAAGCAGCCCAGCGCGTCAGTCGCGGTCAGCGCCATTGGTTCGCCGCGGATATTGAGCGACGTATTCAGTACAATGGGTATTCCGGTCATCTCGTAGAATCGCTGAATTAGCGCGTAATACGAAGGATTCTCCTCGCGCCGCACGGTCTGGACGCGGGATGTCCCGTCGATGTGCGTCACGGCCGGGATCAGGTTTCTTTTTTCAGGCCGTACGGTAAATGTCAGCAGCATGTACGGCGATTCGGCGGGCGGGGAAAACCAGTCGGCGGCATTCGCGGCGAGCACCGATGGCGCGAACGGGCGCCACGGCTCTCGGAACTTCACCCGGTCATTGAGCCTGCGTGACACCCGCGGATCTCGCGGGTCGGCCAGTATCGAGCGGTTGCCGAGCGCCCGCGGGCCGAGTTCGGCGCGGCCCTGTGCCCAGCCGACGATCAGGCCGGCCGACAGAGCGGCGGCGGCGGTCTCCGCCGGGTCGGAGATTGTCGCTACGTTGTCGAGACACGCCGCGGCGACGGCTCGGTCGACTTCCTGGCTCGTCAAGTCAGGACCCAGGTAGACCGGGCTCGGCGGCACCCGCGGCCGCCGGCCAGAGAAGTGCACCCACCGCAGGAACGCGGCGCCGACCGACGTTCCCGCGTCATTGGCGGCCGGCGGGATGAACAGCCGCTCAACCTGCGGCAGGCTGAGCAGCTTTCCGTTGGCGTTGCAGTTCAGGGCCACGCCGCCGGACAGCACAAACGATCGGCAACCAGTGACCGACTCGAGTCGGCCGACGAGGAACCGAACGGCCTGCTCCAGTCGCTGCTGTACTGCGTAAGCCAGTTCGGCCGAACCGGCGTCGGGCTTCCCGAGCGGCACCTGATATTGATCGAACTTGCGCAGCTCATCCCAGTGCAGGCGGTACCGATGCGAATCGAAAGTCACTACGTTCTCGAAAGAGATCTGACCGGTCCCGTATCCGGCCAGGCCCATGGTCTTGCCCTCGTTGCCGAATGACGAGTACAGGCCGCAGAGTCCGGTCACGTAGCTGTACATGTGGCCGAGAGAGTCAGCGACGTCGTAGGAGTCCAGGTGGTTGATGCTGGCGCCCTCAGCGTGCCACAGAGTTGTCGACTCGTGCTCGCCGCGCCCGTCGAGCACGAGCACGCTGGCCTCATCGAAGTCGCTGAGGTAAAACCCGCAGGCGGCATGGGTCAGGTGATGGCGAAGGTAGCAAACGTTCGGAAGTCCCTGCCCGGCGAGCCGCGCCTGAGCCTCGCGCCAGCTGACCAAGTTGGCGGTGGGCAGCAGCCGGCCGTCTTCGGCCGGACTGCCGCCGGAGGTGAATAACTTTCTGGTGAGCGGGTCGGAGTCGATGCTCAGCAGGTCATGGTCGAACGCGACGGCGGTCTCGCGGATGTCTCGCGAGCCGATGCCTGCTTGGTCAAGGCAGTACGCGATCGCATCAGCCGGGAACGCCGTGGTGTGACGATCCCCGTTGAAGCGCTCTTGCTCGGCTGCGGCAACGAGTTCACCGTCGACCACTAGCGCGGCCGAGGTGTCGTGCAAGAGGTTCAGGCCGAGAAAGGCATCAGGCATCGGCAAGTTCAGCCCAGGCTGTTACTTTGGATGGCCGGCGGGCACGGCTATGACCGAGACGGTCGTGGCATCCTGGTTGGCCACGAATAGCCGCCGGCCGTTCGCGCTGAACGCGAGCCCGTTCGGTTCCTTGCCTACCTTGATGTTGGCGATGATGGAATTGGTGGCCGTCGAGATGACAGAGACCTTGCCCAGCTTGAAATCGGTGGCGACGACAAACCGCCCGTCCGGGCTCACCGCCGTGCCGATCATGCTGCTGTCGGGCGTCCGTATGATCTTCACGCTCTTATGGGTGACCAGGTTGACAACCCAGACGGCCCCGGAGTGAGCGCCGCCGTATCCGAAGAGGGCCGCGTAGGCGAACCGGCCGTCGGGCGTGACGGCGACGGTCTGGGCGGCGGCTTTACCAGGTATTTTCACATCCGCGACGATCTTGTTGGTCCTCGTGCTGATCACCGTGATCTCCGGCGGGCCGTTGTAAGCGCGCCCGCGGGTGATCACGACGGTCTTGCCGCCAGGAGTCAGCACGCCGCCGCCGGTAAATGCCGGCGCTTTGACCGTGCCGCAGATCCTGACCGGGGCATGGATACGGTCGCAGAGCACCGCGACGGTCTTCTTGGACGCACCGCCCAGCGACGTCACGAACACTTTGGCCTGCGCCGGGGCGGCCGCGATGCCGAAGGGGAAGGTCATCGGGATGCCCGCGAGATTGACGGTCTGGGTGACTCGCCGGGTGGCTGCGTCGATGACAGATACGGTTCCCGATGTGGAGTTGGTGACCAGTGCCTGCCGCCCGCCCTGCGAGAACGTGATCTCTTCAGGGAATTTGCCGACCTTGATGACCGATTCAACGGTAAGTCGCCGTTCGTCAAGCACTGTAACGACGTGTCCGACTTGACCAATATGACCAGTTATTGGTCCGGCGTTCGCTATCCAGATGGTTTTGCCGTCAGGGGCAAGTGTCAGGCCGAAGGGATTTACCTTGACATTGACCGTGGCGATCACCTTGAAACCCGGCGCGCCTGCGGCCGATGCGGGCGCGGCAGCCATCGGAGCCAGGACGCATCCGGCCGCCGCCACCAGGCCGATTAGCGCATATCGGCAAGAAGGTAACGATGATAGCCTAATGCGTAATTGACGTCCTTGCATATCAGTACCTCCGCTCCCGGGCCATCCCGGGAAGTAATTGGCTGCGCTCGCAGTCGATAATTCGAGAAGGTGGGAGAATCAGCTCCCGTGGTAGACCTATAAGGACGCCGGTCTGGCGCTCGCCAATGATGCATCAACGCGCGAGCGTTAGTCAAGATGCCCTATCTGCGCAGGCCATTCCGCGGGCTCCTGGCGACCCGGCGGACTTCAGGGAGCGGCGGTCAGGGAAGACCGCGTGCGCTGTGCGCGTTAGCGTGAGCTGACATGGGCGAAGCCACCGCCGGCCAGGTAACCGTGGTCGGAATCGGTTCTGGGGGCTGGGCCGGCTTGACGCGGCCCGCGCAGGAGGCGCTGCGAGCCGCCGCGGTCATCGTCGGCAGCTCCAGGCAGCTCGCCTTGCTGCCCGATCTGGGCGTCCCGACCAGGCCGCTGCCGTCTCCGCTGCTCGATGGTCTTGACGAACTGGTCAGCGGTAATCCTGGGCTCTGCCTGCTGGCCAGCGGCGATCCGACAATGCACGGGATCGGCGCGACCTTGGCCCGAAGGCTCGCGCCCGAGCGGCTCCGCATCATTCCCGCGGTGTCGTCCGTCTCTCTCGCTTGCGCCAGGCTGGGCTGGCCGCAGCCTGAGATCGCGGTTGTCTCGCTGGTCAGCGCGCCGCCGGAGTCGGCCCTGGCGGCGATGCAAACCGGTGCCAAGGTGGTGGTGCTCTGCCGGGACGGGCGCGGTCCGGCGCTCGTCGCGGGCTTGCTGGCCGATGCCGGCTGGGGACCGAGCCAGGTCACCGTGCTCGAGCAGCTCGGCGGCCCGCGGGAGCGGCTGACCGGCCCGCTGCTCGCCGCCGACCTCGCGGCCCGGGAGGCGCCATTCGACGATTTGTGCTTGCTGGCCGTGGCGGCCAGGCCGGAACCTGGCGCGCTGGTCACGGCCCGCGCTCCTGGCCTGCCCGACCTCGCCTACGAGTCCGACGGCCAGTTGACCAGGCGCGAGCTGCGCGTGCTCGCCCTCGCCGCGCTGCGGCCCGGGCCCGGTCAGTTGCTCTGGGATGTCGGCGCGGGCAGCGGCAGCATCGGCATCGAATGGATGCGGGCGGATCCGCTCGCCCGCGCGATCGCGATCGAGGCGCGGCCCGATCGAATGGCCAGGGTAGGCAGGAACGCCGCCGCGCTCGGCGTCCCTGGCTTGCGGCTTGCCTGCGGAAGCGCACCCGAGGTACTCGATGATCTCCCTGATCCCGACGCGATTTTCATCGGCGGCGGCTTGACCTCCGGCGGCGTCGTAGAGACCTGCTGGCGACGGCTGGCCTCCGGCGGAAGACTCGTGGCTCATGCCGTCACGATCGAGTCCGAGGCGGTGCTGCACGGCTGGCACTCCGAGATGGGCGGGCAGCTCGTCAGGGCGGCCATCAGCTACTCCGAGCCGCTGGGCCGGTATACGACCTGGCGTCCCGCGCTGCCCATCGTCCAGTGGCAAGCAGGCAAGCTGTGAGCATCCTCTTTGTGACGACGGGACGGCCGTAAGCCAAGAGGCGGTCAACGGCCTGGCGCTTAACAGATGATTGGCGGAGTTGTTCGGCTTGTCGCGATTAGGAGAACGGCGGCAATCTCTCTCTAATGCGTGCAAAGCTTGCCCGTAGCTTGGTTTGGGAGATATCGCCGGATGTGGGCAGGAAATGGCTTCCCGCCGCCGATCGCGTTCTGATAGAAAACATAAGCAGGGAAACAGTGGGCCCGGCCCGGCAATATTTGATAGAACATATTGAGTGCCTGGTGGACTCAAACCGGGCAGCCGGAAAGGGAGGGTTACGAAATGACTGGATTCGTGACAAGATTAATGCGAGGTCGATTTATGGTGATCGGCGGGCTGGTTGCCTCCGGCGCCCTGCTCGTCGGCGCCGTGCCCGCGCAGGCACAAATACAGCCGTCGATCTCGCACCGCGACGCCGCGCACCTAGCACTTCACTACCTTGGCACCCAGCAGCTCGCGGACGGATCGCTGCTCGACACCGCCTCGGTAACTGAGGACTACATACTCGGGACAGCGGCATCCGGGCGCGACCCGAACTCGCTGATCGCCTCATCGGGAAACTCCGTCTACGACTTCCTCGCCGCTGATATCAGCGACGCGACGACGAATGCCAACCGGACAGGCAAGCTGGTGCAGGCTCTGGTGGTCGGCCGCCGCAGCCCGACGAGCTTCGCCGGGGAAAACATCCTCGGCCTGCTCGAAGGGCCTGGCGGGACGGCAGGCGGATTCTACGATCCGGCGACAGGGAGCTTCGGCGGTGATGGTAATGCCGCATTCACCCAGGCCAATGCGATCCTCGGGCTCGTCGCGGCGCACAATCCGGTTTACCCGGTTACCCGGAAGGCGATTCACTTCCTCAAGAGCCTGCAGGACACGAGCGGCCCTGGGGCCGGCGGCTGGCAGTCGGACGGCACTGACGACACGAACTCCACGTCGATGGCCCTCATGGCGCTCGCTGCCGTGGGCAGCCACAGCGCGGACGCGGCGGCCTTCGCGTTCCTGCACACTCAGCAAGATCCCACGACCGGCGGCTTCGCCTTTACCACGCTCGGTCCGTTCGGTTCGCCGGCCAGCGATCCTGACTCTGATGCCCTGGTGATCCAAGGACTGGTGGCCGCTGGCCAGCATCCAGGATCGCCGACCTGGACCAACAGCAACGGCAACGCCCTGACGGACATACTCACCTTCCAGGACCCCGCGACCGGCGGATTCTCCTTCCTCCGCGGCACGCCGCCCGACGCCTTCACCACTAGCCAGGTTCCGGCCGGGCTGCTGAAAGCTCCCTTCCCGATCCACCTGCCCTGATCAGCTCGCCAGCGTGAGCTGGCGATGTTACTGATTGCCCCGCGCCGGGCCTCGCCGACAGGCGAGGCCCGGCCAACCCGGTTCCGCCCGGGTTCACTCAGAACAAGTCGAAGTACTCCCGCTGCTCCCAGTCGGTGACGCTGGACAGGAATCTGTCGATCTCGGCCTGCTTGATCTTGAGCACGCAGTCGACGAAGTCCGCCCCGAGTACCGCGGCAAAGATCTCGTCTCGCCGTAGCTCGGCGACCGCCTCGATGAGATGGGCTGGCAGCCGCGGCTGCCCTGGGTCATAAGGCGCCTCGGTGGGATCACCGGGGTCCAGGACCCGATCTACGCCATCCAGGCCGGACACGAGCTGAGACGCGAGATACAGATAGGGGTTCGCGGCGGGGTCACCGACCCGGTTCTCCAGATGTGTCATCGGGCTGGCGCCGCCGCCGATCAGCCGCACCATCGCGCCCCGGTTGTCCAGCCCCCAGTTGATGTTGTACGGGGCCAGCGAGCGCGGCCGGTAGCGCTTGTAGCCGTTGATCGTCGGCGTGGTGAACACCGCCGCCGCGCGCGCGTGCCCGAGTATCCCGGCAAGGAAGCAGCGGCCGATGGGGGACAGCCAGTCGCCAGAGCCGCTGGCGAACGCGTTCGCGCCGCCGGCCCGGTTCCGCAGGGACTCGTGCAGATGCCAGCCGCTGGCCACCACGTTGGGCAGGTACGGCAGGCACATGAACGTGGCGTGGTAACCGTTGCGGCGGCATACCTGCCGCACCGCGCTGCGGAAGAGAACGAGGTCATCGGCGGCCCGCAAGCCTATCCGCGGGCTGAATGTGGCCTCAAGCTGGCTCGGGCCGAGTTCGACTTCAACCGATCGCAGGCCAAGGTCAAGCGCGTCAGCGGTCTCCCGTACCAGCCGGACCACCGGGTCGAGCGCGTCAAGTCGCTCCTCAGAAGCGAGCTGGTAACCGGGCGCGAGCATGCTGACGGCAGGCGGCTCCGCCGGCCACGTGGCGTCGGCCGGGTCAAGCGGGCCGGACTCGGCCTTGAACACGTGGAACTCGACCTCGAGACCGACCAGGTAGTCGTATCCGCGGTCAGCGAGCGAACTGGCCAGCCGCTGGTAGATCGCACGGACATCAAGCGGAACGGGCCGGCCGTCAGCGAAATGCACCGAGCACAGGACCCAGCCGGTATCCCGTGCCCATGGCAGCACCTTGAACGTCGAGGGATCGGGTACGAGCAGCACGTCCCGTGCGCCCGCCAGCCCTGACCGGTCAAGCACGGCGTGAGCGTCGAAGACCGGATAGACCGTTCGCCCTGATGTATCTTTCAGCAGCAGAGTGCCGGGAATGCCGTGCCCGTCCGATAGCGCGCTGATGAACGCCGGCACGGTCAGCGCCTTGCAGCGAGTCTTGCCGTGCAGATCGGTGAAGCAGATCCTGACCATGCGCAGGTCACTTTCGGCGAGCATCCGGCGCAGTTCTCCTGCCGACGCTCCCAGGTCAGGCGTCCACAAGCCGTGCCGGTCAATAAAGCTCTCGCCAGCGGCGCCCGCCTCACCCGCGGTCATGAGCCCGGCTGCGGGCCATACTGCCTGGGCGTGAAGACCACGGCGGCACCAAGCCGGTCCTCGACTCTGGTTCGCGACGAACCTACGAGCAGCAGGCAGCGCATGTCTACCTCGGATGCGTCGAGCGCGCCGAGGCTGACGACCCGCACGGTCTCCTGCGGGCCGCCGACGTCCCGGCCGATGACCACCGGAGTTTCCGGAGCCCGGTACTTGAGCAGCAGATCGCGTGCGGCCGTGACCTGCCAGGTTCGGCTCCGCGATGCGGGGTTATAGACAGCGATCACGAAGTCGGCCGCGGCGGCGGCGGCGAGACGGCTCTCGATCGTCTCCCATGATTTAAGGCGGTCGGACAGCGACACGACGCAGTAGTCGTGGCCGAGCGGCGCGCCGACCCGGCTCGCCACCGCGTTGGCCGCGGTAAGGCCCGGCAGCACCCTGACCGGCACGTCGACGAACCTCGGCTCGCAGGCGACTTCCATCACCGCCGTGGCCATGGCGAATACCCCAGGGTCGCCGGAGGAGATGACAGCCACCCGCGACCCGCTCCGAGCCAGCTCGAGCGCATGGGTCGCACGCTCGATCTCGGCCCGGTTGTCGGACGCGTGCCTGCGCTGACGCGGATTGACCGGCACCCGGTCCAGGTAAGTCTTGTAGCCGACAAGATCGTCAGCTTCAGCGACCGCGGCTTGAGCCTGCGGCGTTGACCATTGCCCGCCTGCTGGTCCAAGCCCGATGACCACCACCTCTCCCAGGCCATGCTTGCCGTCCTCAGCCGGGTCCTCCGACGTTGCCCCCGCGCGGTGCGGGCCGGCCGCTGCGGGCGGCGGACTCGCCGCACCGAGCGGGCTCGGCACAATCGCCAGGGAGAAATATGGCACTGACTCGGGCAGCACATCAGCCAGCGCCTCGACCCGCTGCCCGCCGGTAGTCGCCCGCTCGACGTACCAGGCATCGCTGAGCCTCCCAGCACGCTCGAACGCCGCGCGTACTTCGGGGAACGTGCGGCCAAGCTTGAGCACCACCGCCGCGTCGGTATCGGCAAGCCGCCGCGCGAGCGCGTCAGCCGGCAGGGTTCCCGGCAGTACCGTCAGTATCTCGTCTCGTTCCACGAGCGGGCGGCTGAGCGCGGCCGCCGCTGCGCTGACCGAGGTGACGCCAGGGACCACCTCGGCCGGATAGCGGTGCGCGAGCCGCTCATGCACGTGCATATAGGACCCGTAGAACAGGGGATCGCCTTCGGCCAGTACGACGACATCCAGGCCCGCGTCCAGATGCGCGGCCAGCCTGCCGGTGATCGCCCGGTAGAACTTATCCATCACCCCCCGGTAACCGCCCGGGTCATCGGTCGGCTCGGTGGTCACCGGGTAGGTGAACTGTTCTTCGATCTGTCCTCCGCGCAGGTAGGGCTCGGCGATCGCCCGCGCGATACTCCGGCCGTGCGCGGCGCTGTGGTAGGCGATCACATCGGCGGCGGCAATCAGCCGGGCCGCCTTGACCGTGATCAGTTCCGGGTCACCCGGCCCGAGGCCGACGCCGTATAGACGGCCGGTCCTGGAATAGCTCATTCGACCTCGCTCGCGATGGCGTTTACTGCGGCTACCGTGATCGCGCTGCCGCCGCGCCTGCCCCGCACGATGATGTACTCAAGGCGGCTCGGGTGATCGGCTAGCGCGCGCTTGGACTCGGCGGCCCCGACAAAACCCACCGGCAGACCGAGAACGGCCGCCGGGCGGCCGACGCCCTCATCCATAAGCTCAAGCAGGCGAAACAGCGCGGTCGGAGCGTTGCCGATGGCCACGACGGCACCGTCAAGGCGATCGCGCCACAATTCCAGGGCGGCGGCGGTGCGGGTTGTGCTTAGCCCGGCCAGCGCCGGTACCCGCGGATCGGACAGCGTGCAGATGATCTCATTGTCGGCCGGAAGGCGCCTGCGGGTGATTCCTGAGGCGACCATCCTCGTGTCGCAGAAAACCGGCGCGCCGTCCCGCAGCGCCGCCCTAGCCGCCACCACAACTCGCGGCGAGAAGGCGACATCGGCCGCCAGGTCGGTCATTCCGCAAGCGTGGACCATGCGGACCACCACTGGCTGAATGTCAGCAGGCACGCCGTCCATGTCGGTCTCTGACCTGATCATGGCAAACGATCGGCGGTATATCTCTTGACCATCACGTAGATATCCGCTCATGGATCGATCCCAAGATCGGCGCAGTCGGCCGGGATTCGTGCCCTGGCCTGGCCCTGGGCGATCGCCGCAGCGGTTTCGCCGGGCGTCCGAGCAGGCCAGGTCCGGCCGCGGGCGCTCACTTCGTACGATCCGTCGGGCATTGCCAGGACTTCGATCACGGCATCCGCCGGCCTGCCGCACCGCCGCTCGCATCCCGCCCAGTGCACAGCCGGCGGGCCTGAGCTAGCGGCGGACCGATCCGGTGCCCAGACCCGCGCCAGGTCGACGTCGGTGACCATGGCCGTCGCGTCGGCGCGCACGTCCGCGCGCGCCTTTCCGCAACCCGGCTGGCCAGCGCAGGCGGTCATGCCTGGCCAGCCCGAATTCGGGTCCGTGACCAGGCCGGCACCGCGCAATGCGCTGAGGTGGCCCGGGGTCAGGGCTGGATCGATGCCGTCGAGCACCACCGAGCGCCACGGTGTCACCGTGACCAGTCCGTCGCTGAGGGCCGCCAGCAGCCTGGCCTGTTCTTGCGACAGAGAGCCCAGCGGCACGTGTACTCCAAGGAGCATCAGCCCGTCGACGTCCGCGACCGGACCTACCGGCCGGGCCGGCCGGGCCGGTGGCGTCACCGGTTCCGCGCTCACCTCAAGGTCGAGGACAGCAGCCTCGACGAGCCTGGTCCGCACTCGCACAGGACCGGCGGCCAGCCCGTCGAGGCGCCACGCCTCGCAAGCCTGCGCGGTTCGCTCGGAGAGAAATGCCCGGGCCGCCGCGACCAGGGCGGGTACCGCGTCGCCTCGGCTCAGCCGAAGACCGGAGTCCGCTCCGGCAAGGAAAAGCGCGAGCCGCTGGCGTGATACAGGAAAGAGCCCCAGGTCGGGACGCAGCGGCAGGACGTCGGCACTGCCGTCGTCCAAGCCGAATAAGAAGCGGCCTGACAGCCCGGCCAGTTCCGGCTCGGCGATCAGGCGCCGGTCGAGGTCGTGCACCACGGGCCGGACATCCCAGCAGCCTGGCGGCACGCGTCCAGCTAACGGCGAGGCGAGTATGTTGCGCGTGCGCTCGTGGCTCGCCGAGGGAAGCAACCCGGCAGCGGCAAGCTGGCTCGCCACCGGTCCGATCGAGTCTTCGCCGAGCGCCCGGATCTGAATGTTGGCCCGCGAGGTCAGTTCCAGATTACCGTCGCCGCGCGTTACGGCGATATCGGTCAGTACCAGCAACTGGTCAGCGGCCAGCAGGCCGCCAGGAAGCCTGACCCGTACGAGCAAGCCGTCCGCGGCCTGGTGCGGTCGCAGCGCACCTGGACAAGCATCCGGGCGCAAGCCGTCATCTAAGCCAGATCTCGGCACGCCGCTGATATTACCGGCCGCGACGGCAACACGAAACAGCGCCCGACATCGCGCCCCGGGACTCGGCGGTGGGCCGCGAGTCACGCTCGGCGTCGATGTACTATCGTAATAATTATTCTTGCCGGACGTGCGGTATGAATAGGTACGCGGTATGAATAGGTACTCAGTGATTCTCAGATCGCCCCGCCTCGCGATAGTCGGCACCAATCCGCGAACGATCGAGACAGTTGTCGATGGGCTCGCGGAGTACCTGTCCTCCTGGGACATCGCGACGCACGTCTACATGTATCCGGACGCGGCGCCCTCGGCCGCGCAAGCACCTGACGGCCTTCGGACGCTGAGCCGGCTCGCTGGGCTGATCACGCACTCCTGGCAGCCGATCAGCGCGGCGGAGGCCGCCAACGGCGGCGATCTGACCTTACTCGTGCTAAGCCCGGCGGCTAGCCTTCGCGACCTGGTCCAGGCGGAACTCGAACTGGCGCGGGCCATGTCGACGCCGGTCGTCATAGCCGCATCGCCGGGCGAGGTCGCCGAGCTTGACCCCGATTCGTTCGCGGGCGGCGCGGACGGCATCGTCGTTACCGAGCCGGGCGCACTGCGTTATCACCCGATCGCTCATCCCAGGCAGCCGATCCGCGCCGATGCCCTGGTAAGCGCGCGGGCGGTTCAGCCAGGCACGGACGCGCTTCCGCAGATCGGCTCCTTACTGGTGCTCGGCCACCGCGCGCCCGCTTTAGTTCCTGCTGACGGCTTTGCCGATCGCCAGGCTCCGGGGCAGCCCGGCCAGCCCGATCCGGTTCCGGCCAAGCCCGGGCCGGGCCGCTCCGGCCACTTCGGCCGCAGCCGGCGTCAGCGCGCTCGCGCGGGCGAGTGCTCATGATCTGCGGCACGCACAGCTCCGCGGGCAAGACGTTCCTGGTGACCGCGTTCGCTCGCTACTTCGCGAACCAAGGCCTGCGCGTCGCACCGTTCAAGGGACAGAACATGTCCAACAACGCGCGGGTAGTGGACGGTGGTGAGATCGGCGTAGCGCAGTACGTTCAGGCGCTGGCCGCCCGGCAGACACCGGACGTGCGCATGAACCCGGTGCTGATCAAGCCTCAGCGGCGCGGCAGCCACGTCATGGTGCTCGGTGAATATGATCCCGAGCTGTCCAAGCTGCCGTGGCGGCTGCGCAAGCCGCCTTCCTGGCCGGTGGTCAGCGGGGCGCTGAGCGAACTGCGTGACGAATACGACCTGGTTGTCGTCGAAGGAGCAGGTAGTCCGGCGGAGCCAGGGCAGTACCACAATGACATCGTCAACATGCGGGTGGCCCGCGAGGCGTCGGCGCCGGTGCTGCTCGCCACCGAAGGGGCTCGCGGCGGGGGCATCGCGCACTGTTACGGGAGCTGGCTGCTCGTTCCTGAGCCAGATCGGGCCCTCATCGCCGGCTTCATTATCAATCGCTTCTTCGCCGAAGGCTATGTGTCGATGCTGCGCCCCGGCCGGGACATGCTCGAACGCCTCACCTCCGTGCCGACCCTGGGCGTCATCCCCGAGCTGCCCTACAGGCTGCCCGACGAGGATTCGCATGACCTCACACCCGGAGGAGCCATTTTCGGGGGGGCCTGCCCGACGCGACCCGCGAGCAGCGGCGCTGTCCGCCGGGTGGCGGTGATGGCTTACCCGTTCATCTCGAATTTCGACGAGTTCAATCCGATCATCGCGACCGCGTCGGCTGACCTTGCCTGGATCTACAGTCCTGCCAACTTGTCCGAAGCCGATCTGGTCGTGCTGCCGGGCACGAAGGATGTCGCCGCCTCGGCCAGATGGCTCCGCGAGACCGGCCTGGACGAGGCGATCCGCGCTCACGCGCGGGCTGGACGCCCGCTGCTTGCGATCTGCGGGGGCCTGCAGCTCGTCGGGCGGCGATTCACCGACCTGGCCGGAGTCGAGGAGAGCGGTGACGGGCTCGGCCTGCTCGACCTGGAGACGCGCTTCGAAGGAGAGAAGATCCAGCGTCAGGCGTCCTTCACGTTCGGGCGGCTTGATGGCACGTGGAGTTGCCTGTCCGAGCTGACCGTCCGCGGTTACGAGATCAGGTACGGTCGCACCATATCGGCCCCCGGCCTGGAAATCCTGCCCGACGGAGTCGGATTCGCCCAAGGCAACATTCTTGCCATCTACTTCCACGGCCTTTTCGAGAATCCGCAGGCGCTCCATGCGATTCTCGGTGTGCACCCTGATCAGCAATCAGACCTGGACCGGACCTTCGACGCCATCGCCGAGTCGCTGGCCACCTACTTAGATATGGATCAAATCGAGCAACTTGTCTTCCGGTGAACGCACCTCATGGAATACCGACAGAACCGCGAGACGAGGGCGGTCATGTTAGATGATCAGGTCGTAGACCTTTCTGCCCGGTGGACTCACGCGGGCGCGAGCATACTCAACCGGCTACCTGAGGGTAGGGCCAGTGCTCCGTACCGGCTGTTCGGCTTGCGGCCGCTCGGTCCGGTCATTGGTGCCCAGATCGCCGGTGTCGACTTGCGTGAGTCGCTCACACCGGAGCTATTCGCCGAGCTTGACCGGGCGTTACTCGAATGGAAAGTCCTCTTCTTCCGCGGTCAGGAAATCAGCACGGACGAGCAACGCGCGTTCGCGCTCAACTGGGGCCAGCTCGAAGAGCATCCGGTAGTACCCCGTGGAGCGACCAAAGACGTTGTCCGGATTGAGATGAACGAGAACAACGCCGGCTGGCAGAATACGTGGCACAGCGACGGTCCGTGGCGAGCTGACCCGCCGCTGGCCTTCGTGCTCCGGATGATCGTCATCCCGCCTAGCGGCGGCGATACGCTGTGGGCCGACTGCGCGGCGGCCTATGACAACCTGCTGCCCAAGGTCAAGGAGCGCATCGCGGGCCTCGCAGGCGTGCACGACTTCGCCGAGCTCTTCGGGCACATGCTCGATCCGGACGAGCTGGCAGCCAAGCGGGCGATGTTCCCGCCGGTCACGCATCCCGTCGTCAGGACGCACCCGCGTACCGGCCGCAAGATGCTGTTTGTCAACGCGGGAGCGACGAGCTCGCTGGCCGGGATGGCGGCAGCCGAGAGCGAGGCGCTGCTCAGGGAACTATTCGAGCAGGCCCAGGTACCGGAGTTCCAGGTACGGTGGCGATGGCAAGCTGACGATGTCGCCTTCTGGGACAACTGGGCCACCTGGCACTACGCGGCCTCAGATTATTACCCGAGCAGCAGGCTCGCCGAACGTGTGTCAATTATCGGACGGTAGGGACGACATGGCCTCGGCATCGCCCGCCGGGCCGGCCGCCGAGCTCTGGGCAATGGCCGACCTGGCTACCCCGATGGCGATTCGAGTAGCCGCGACGCTGCGTATCGCCGACCACGTCGCGTCGGGCATACGCGCAACCGCCGACCTTGCGGCCGCAGTCGGAGCCGACCCCGATGCGCTCGGCCGCCTGCTCGCGCACCTAGTGACGGCGGGAGTCCTGACGAGCGACGGGTCGGACGAGTATGTACTGACCGGGCGCGGCGGGGCGCTTCTTGATGACCATCCGGCACGGCTGCGGGCGTCTTTCGATATCGACAGCGCTTTCGGCCGGGCCAATCTCTCATTCGTTTACTTGCTGCATACGGTCCGAACTGGCGAAGCTGCATTTGGCCAGCTTTTCGGAAAACCATTCTGGGAGGACCTGACGGATCATCCGGCGCTGCTCGCCGCGCTCAACGACGATATGGCGGAAAGCATCGCGGCCGACGCCCCCGCCATAGCGAGGTGCTACGACTGGGGAGCACTGGAAAGCGTTCTTGACGTGGGCGGCGGCAACGGCACGCTGCTGAAGACGATCCTGCGACTCCATTCCGATCTGCGCGGCGCTGTCTACGAGCGGCCGACGACCGCGGCCGCCGCACTGCGGTTGCTGGAGTCCGCCCGCCTGCGCGGACGGGCAGGCGCCATCGCCGGCGATTTCTTCGATTCAGTCCCGCCCGGGTTCGGCTGCTACCTGCTCGCTCGCGTACTGCACGACTGGGACGGCACCGCCTGCCTGACGATCATGCGCAATTGCGCCAGCGCCGCGCGCCCGAGCGGCCGGATTGTCATCGTCGAGAGGACCGGTGCCGCTGGCGAGCGGTTCGGCACCGGCATGGACCTGCGGATGCTCGCGCACTTCGGCGGCAAGGAGCACAGCGTCGACGAACTGGCCGATTTGGCGGCGGAATCTGGACTGGCCGTCCTGTCCGCCCGCCAAGGTCCCTCGCTGCTAGTGATGGAACTCGGGTTCTTGTAGTATCAAATGCATGCCGGATAATTCGCAATCCAGCTTTCCCGATCTATCGGCCCGATGGAGCGCGGCCGGGCCTAGAGTGATCAACCGGCTGCCGCCTGGCCACGACAGCCCGACTTACGCGCTCTTCGACATCAAGCCTATCGGACCGCTGATCGGTGCTGAGATCTCCGGATTAGACTTACGGGTGCCGCTGGCCCCTGAGCTGCGAGCCGAGGTTAACCGGGCGCTGCTGGAGTGGAAGGTCATTTTCTTCCGCGATCAGTACTTGTCAGCCGATCAGCACAGAAAATTCGCCCGTGCGTGGGGAGAGCTGGAGACCAATCCATTTCTGCCGCACGGCGCCGATGGTGATATTACGCGGTTCGCGATGGGAGCCGATAAGATAGGTCGCCAGAACGTCTGGCACACCGACGTCACCTGGCGAAAGAGTCCGGCGATGGGTTCTGTGCTAAGAATGATAGACGTGCCATCCGACGGTACCGGCGATACGATTTGGGCCGACGCGGAGGCAGCGTATGACAACTTGCCAGACGACGTCAAGGCCTTCATCGGATCGTTAGTCGCGGTGCACGATTTCATCCCGACCTTTGGCCTGTTCCTTCCGGCCGATCAGCTCCGGTCATACCGGCAGCGGTTTCCGCTGGTTGTCCATCCCGTGGTGCGCACTCATCCGGTCACCTCGCGCAAGACGCTGTTCGTCAACGCCACTTACACCACGCACATACCGGTTCTGCCACTTGGGCAGAGCGAGGAGCTGCTCAGGTTCCTGTTCGCGCAGGCGCGTATTCCCGAGCTGCAGGTCCGATGGCGCTGGAGTGCTGGTGACGTCGCTTTCTGGGACAACAGGGCGACCTGGCATTACGCGGTGTCAGATTACTTCCCGCGCCGACGGGTGGCCGAGCGCGTATCTGTCGTCGGCGACGAGCCTTACTAGCAATAGAACGGGAAGCCGGCAAGCTATGAACAGCGATTTTCACGTGTGTCTTCAAGACAACGTACTGGTGGCATCGCTTGATCCGTCGCAGGAATATTCCAGCATCGGCCTCAGGCAAGTGGCTCAGCCTATGGCTCACGCCGCAGAGCCCGGCCGCGATGTCTCCGTGTGCGGTACGGAGGAGCCCCTGATCGCGCTCGAACTCGGCTGGGCTGAAATGCTGCCCGGGCACTGGCTTCGCTGCCGGGCCTGCCTGGCCGCCTGCCCGCTCGCCGCGCGGTCAAGGTCCGCGTCCTAAGTAAGGTCGGTGAATGAACGATGACTATCTACTTCGTAGGTGCGGGGCCAGGAGCAGCCGACCTGCTCACGGTGCGGGCGGCTCGGCTTATAGCGTCCGCGCCGGTCGTGCTCTACGCGGGCAGCTTGGTACCGCCCGAGGTCCTGGCTGGCGCTGACCCGCGGGCGAAGCTGGTCGATACAGCTAACCTGGACCTAGACGACATCACGGCTGAACTAGTCGCGGCTCACCAGGCTGGTCTCGACGTGGTCAGGCTGCACAGCGGCGACCCGTCGATCTTCAGCGCCGTCGCTGAGCAGGCCAGGCGGCTGGCCGCCGCCGGGGTTCCCTGGCAGATCGTGCCCGGGGTGCCGGCGTTCGCCGCCGCGGCCGCGGCCTTGCGGCAAGAACTGACCCTGCCGGGCGTGGGCCAGACGCTCGTGCTGACTCGTACCGCCGCCCGGGCCACGCCTATGCCGCCGGGCGAGGATCTGGCCTCGCTCGGAGCAACCGGCTGCACCATGGTTCTGCACCTGGCCGTCCAGAACATCGAGCAGGTCTCCAGCGAGCTCACGCCGCACTTTGGCGCGGACTGCCCGGCCGCGGTGGTGGCCAGGGCAAGCTGGCCGGACGAGGTAGTGCTGCGCTGCCGGCTCGGAGACCTCGCCAGCGAGATACGAAGCCAGGGCATCAAGCGGACCGCGATCATCGTGGTCGGGCATGTCCTGGACGAGGGGGCCTTCCTCGACAGCCATCTGTATTCAGCGGACCGGAAACGGTGCGGCCCGATCGGGCCGGCCCGCGAAGCCGGCGCTGACGGACAGCGGGAGGCGATGCGATGAGAACGGTCTCGGTCATCGGGATCGGCGCCGGCGACCCCGAACAGATAACCGTGCAGGCGATCAGCAGCCTCAACACCGTCGACGTGGTATTCATGATCGACAAGGGGGACGAGAAGCGCGAGCTTACCGACCTGCGACGGGAGATCTGCGAGCGGTACATCACCCGCCCTTACCGGGTGGTGACGGCCGCGGACCCTGAGCGTGACAGAGCGGCCGTCGCGTACCGTTCCGCCGTCAGCGACTGGCGGCGCAGGCGCTCGGAAATCTACGAGCGGATGATCGCGGATCTGGCGGAGGACGAGCACGGCGCGTTCCTGGCCTGGGGTGATCCGGCGATCTACGACAGTACCTTGCACGTTCTCGATGAGGTGGCAGCTCGCGGCGCGATCAGTTTCGAGTTGAGGGTGATTCCGGGCATCAGCAGCATTCAGGCACTGGCCGCGCGCCACAAGGTCAGCCTGACCAGGAC
This sequence comes from uncultured Actinomycetota bacterium, assembly GCA_963720575.1. Taxonomy (GTDB): domain Bacteria; phylum Actinomycetota; class Actinomycetes; order Streptosporangiales; family Streptosporangiaceae; genus Chersky-822. The sequence goes on along the minus strand of CAVRGA010000001.1, from coordinate 3,721,036 downwards.
CGGCAGGCCCGTGCACATCACCACCGGCCGGCTGCTGGCCGGCGGCTTTCCCGAGAATGCCGACGACGTGGTGGTGATGCTCGACGGCAGCTGCGCGTTCGCCGATCTCCAGGCCGATGGCCTGGAGATCTACTGGGGTGCCTACGTAGGCAGTGCCGATGAGATCCTCATGTCGGGCCCGGCTAAGCAGGTGGGTCCGCGGATCGTGTCAGCCCGGCAAGAGGCCAGAGCGCGTCATGGCTGGGTGATGGACAGCTATCTGCTCCGACGGCGTGTCAAGCCGTGACGCCAGCCGGACCGCCGGCCACGGTGCTGATTCTTGGCGGGACAAGCGAGGCCCGCGAGCTGGCCGCACGCCTAGCCGATACCAGGGGCCTGGCTGTTGTCTCCTCGCTGGCCGGACGGGTCGCGGCGCCCGTGCTGCCTGCCGGCGAGGTGCGCATCGGCGGGTTCGGCGGGCCGGCTGGCCTGGCGGACTGGCTACGCGGCCGGGGCGTCGCCGCCGTGATCGACGCGACCCACCCATTCGCGCAGAGAATCAGCGCTAGCGCGGCGGCCGCCTGCGCGATGTCGGCGACACCGCTGCTCGCCCTGGTCAGGGCGGCCTGGACGGCCGGGCCCGCCGACCGCTGGCTTGAGTTCACGTCGCTGGAGTCGGCGGCGCGCGCACTGCCCGCGCTCGGGCGGCGGGCCTTCTTGACGACCGGCAGGCAGGGACTTTCCGCGTTCGCCGCGCTGGACGAGTTGTGGTTCCTGATCCGCTGCGTAGACCCCCCGGAAGGCCCGCTGCCGCCGGCGCACCAGGTCATTCTCGCCCGAGGACCTTACGACGCCGATGCCGAGCGTGAGCTAATGCGGCAGCATGAGATTGACGTGCTCATCACCAAAAACAGCGGCGGGTCATTGACCGTCGGCAAGCTCATTGCCGCCAGGCAGCTTGGCGTGCTCACGGTGATGGTAAGCCGGCCGCCGCGGCCGGCCGTGCCGCAATGCGTGTCGTGTGAGGAAGCTGAACAATGGGTGCTGCGTCAGGCTTACTCCGGCCGACCGGAGCTAAACCCATGGTGAACCACGGAATGTCCTGACTAGGCAGCGTGAAAACTTGGCTGAGCTGGATCGCCTTCAAGGCTTATTGCTTCAGCGGCACGTCGTTGTACTGGGCGGCGAGGCGAACGTTCTGCGCGGACTGGAATACGTGCTCTCGGCCAAAGCGGACGTCACAGTGATAGCGGAAAGGCCCGGCCCGGCGGTCACCGGGCTCGCGGCAGCAGGCCGGATCAGGCTAGTCGAGCGGCCATGGCGCACGTCCGATCTGGACGGGGCCTGGTACGTCATTGCCGGATTGCCGGACCCGGCCGACAACGCCGCGGCTCGGATCGCCGCTGAGAAACGCCGGATCTTGTGCTCGGCGGCCTGGCAGCCAGCTCAGCCAGAGGAGTCCCGGCCCGCGCGGCAAGCCGGAGTGGCCCTGGTCGGCGCCGGTCCCGGAGACCCTGATCTCATCACGGTCCGCGGCCGGAGCCTGCTGAACGAGGCCGACGTGGTCGTGATCGACCGGCTCGCACCGCTTGAGCTGCTCGCAGGGCTCCGGCCTGACGTCGAGGTGATCGACGCGGCCAAGATTCCCTACGGCCCGGCCGCCAGGCAAGATGAGCTGAACCAGGCCGTGGTCGAGTGCGCGCGCGCCGGCAAGTTCGTCGTCCGGCTCAAGGGCGGCGATCCCTATGTCTTCGGTCGCGGCTTCGAAGAGGTCGAAGCATACGCCCGCGCAGGTGTGCGGGTCACCATGGTCCCCGGAGTGAGCAGCGCGCTGGCGGTACCGGCACTCGCCGGGGTGCCGGTCACCCATCGGGGCATGACCCATGACGTCACGATAGTCTCCGGTCACCTCGCCCCCGACCATCCCGATTGCCTGGTCGACTGGACGGCACTTGGCAGGCTGCGCGGCACCCTGCTCGTGCTGATGGGCGTCACCCACATCGCCGAGACCGCGCGCGTCCTTATCCGGTGCGGCAAAGATCCGGGCACCCCGGCGCTCGTGGTGCAGGAAGGAGCCACGCCGAACCAGCGAGTGCTGCGGTCGACGATCTCCCGCCTCGGCGAGGACTGCGCCGAGCATCAGATCGGCGCGCCGGCCATCTTCGTCATCGGCGAGGTCGCGGCGCTCGCTGACGGGCGGTCGTGCGAGGAGCGAGCGCGATGACCGACCGGCTGGTGATCGCGGCCCCGGCGTCGCGCAGCGGCAAGACGACGGTGGCGACTGGCCTGATGGCCGCTTTGAGCGCGCGCGGACAAACTGTAGCCCCGTTCAAGGTCGGGCCCGACTACATCGATCCGGGCTATCACACCCTCGCGACCGGCAGGCCAAGCCGGAACCTTGATCCGGTGCTGGTCGGCGAAGACCGCATCGCCCCCCTCTTCGCGCACGGGGCGGCCGGCGCCGATGTCGCCATCATCGAGGGTGTGATGGGGCTGTTCGACTGCGGGAGGGGAAAAGCCGGGTTCGGTTCCACCGCCCACGTCGCCACGTTGCTCGCCGCGCCCGTCGTCCTGGTCGTCGATGCTTCCGGTCAGGGCCAGAGCCTCGCGGCCTTGCTCGCCGGTTTCCGTTACTACGACCCGGGCCTCCATCTGGCCGGGGTGATCGCCAACAAGGTCGGGTCACCCGTCCATGCGGAGATCCTGGCGGAGGCCTGCGAGGAGGCAGGCTTGCGGCTGCTTGGCGCCCTGCCAAGAGCCGGGCTGGTTGAACTGCCGTCGCGGCACCTTGGACTGGTGACCGCGGCGGAGCGCGGTGCCGGGGCAACGGTCGCCATCGAGGCGATGGCCAAGCTCGTCGCCGATCACGTCGACTTGACCGCCGTGACCGAATCGGCGGCCGCGACACCCTTCGCCGCCATTCCGTGGCGCCCGTCGGCCGAGGTCGCGGCGGTGTCAGGCCAGCCGGTGGTCGCCGTGGCAGGCGGGCCGGCCTTCAGCTTCGGATATGCGGAGCACCTCGAACTGCTCGCCGCCGCAGGTGCGCGGGTCGCTATCTTCGACCCCATTCATGACGATCACCTGCCCGCGGGAACGGCAGGAGTGGTGCTGCCAGGCGGATTTCCTGAGCAGCATGCGGGCGCGTTGTCGGCGAACGCCGGACTTCGACGCGAGATCTCCGAATTCGCCCGCGGCGGCGGCGTCATCCACGCCGAATGCGGCGGCCTCCTCTACCTGGCGCGCAGCCTGGACGGCCGTCCTATGTGCGGGGTGATCGACGCTACAGCACAGATGACGGCGAAACTCAAGCTGAGTTACCGAGAGGCGGTAGCGGCGACTGACTCCGCTCTCGGCGTGGCGGGCTCCAGGTGTGCGGGCCACGAGTTCCACCACACGGTCGTCTGCCCCTCGGCCGGGCCGGCCCCGGCCTGGAAATGGCAGGCCGGGGATCAGGCGCCGGTCGCCGAGGGATTCGTGCAAGGCGGCGTGCACGCGTCCTACTTGCACACTCATCCTGCTGGCAACCCTGGCATGATCGAGTCTTTCGTCCGGAGCTGCGTCCGGTGAGGTCCGCTGACTTCACGGTCAGCCGGCCGCGCGGATCTCCTCGTACCGGGTACCAGCGTGGCGCTCTCTCACGTAGCCCGTATAATTCCACCCGATTTGGTCACCATCGGCCGGGAATGTGCCGTCAACGCCGTCCCGAGAAATTACTCCATTAATCAGCAGTTCCCAGAACAGGAAGGCGTCCGGATCTGAGCCGCCCTGCTGGCTGATGTTGTCGAGCACGACGACCTGATACCCCAACTGCGGCCCGAAATAGCGGAGGGAGAAATTGTAGCCGCGGCCAGGCATCGTGTTATACGCGACCTCCATAGCGTGCTGGACATTCGTTCCTCCCGTAAACGGAATGTTGTCGATGGCAGCTACCTGCGAGCCTTGAATGCTGATTGTCATGCTGAGTGCCATAGCTTTCCCTCCACCGGGATCGCGGACTGGGGCGCTTCGTGCGCGCACCGGCCGTCAGAGCATATACTAGTACCGCGCGGGACGGAGCCAGCGGCGCAATTACCGAATTGCGCAGCGGCCACGGGCCGGGCTACTTATGCGGAAATTCCGACGCCGCGTCATGAATTCTGATCGTTCCCGGTCGCTCGCTCGGCGTCAGCAGCGCGGAAAGCTGGCGCCGGACCATTCCAGGGTCGCCGAGCAATTTGCCGTCGTCGGTGTAGAGATCGAGTTCAAGCGGTTCGGCACCATCGCCAGACCGGGCGGGCGCCGGGACGGCCCTGACGATCCCGTCGATAGACTCGGCTATCTGCTTGACTAATGCCAGGCTTACTTTTTCACCCCGAATAATGACAAAGTCCGACAACCGTCCGCGCAGGTAAAGATAACCGTCGCCGTCAATATAACCGAGGTCCCCGGTGGCGAGGGCGCCGTACTCGGTGAGCGCTCCCAGCCTGGTCTTCGCGGCAGGCCCAAGGCGGTGCAGGCAGAGAGTGTCGGACCGGACCAGGACCTCCTGTTCGCGATCGCCGCGGCCCGCGTCCCGCAAGCTCAGGCTCACGCCCCGCAGCGGGCGCCCGACGGAGTCATGTCGCTTCGGCGCCTGTTCGTGCGCAGCGAGCGTCGTCACGCGCGGCCCCGCCTCCGTCAAGCCGTAGGTCAGATAGACCTCCTTGGCCGGGTTGTCACCGAGCAGCTTCGCTGTGTGCTCGGCCGGCAGCGCCGCGCCGCCGACGGTGAGCACTCTCAGCCGGCCGGGCAGCCCGGTGCCGGACTTCAGCACCGCGGTCACCAGCCTTGGCGTCAATGAGGAGATGGTGACCTGCTGGGCGGCGAGCGTCTGGACATAACGCGCCGCCGAGAAAGGCGGTCCTGCCAGCACCAGCCTGGCACCGGCCGCGAGGCCTGCGAGCACCTGGGCGACAAGCGCGAAGGAGTAGTGAATCGGCAGATTGATTAGTATCCGGTCACCTTGCCGGAGCCCGATTGAGTCCGCGTGCCTGGTGGCGTTTCTCTGCAGGGCAGTAAAGTCGTGCAAGCAGCCAGTCGCACTTCCGGACGTTCCTGAGGTCAGCATGATGACCTGACCCGGCTCGTGGTACGTCCGTGGGTGCCCGGCGAATTCCAGCAGGTCAAGACCTCCGATGCGGAAGACGCGACCGTCAGCGGGCCGGGCCGATGGCAGGCGTGCCCGGATCAATCCGGCCGCTCCCAGGCGAAGCGCGTTGAGCCTGATGCGGACCAGCGGAGTGGACGGCGCTACCAGCAAGGGGACGCAGCCAGCTTGCAGCACGGCGAAGAAACAACTCAAAAGCTGTACGCTGTTGGGCAGCGCGATAATGACGATCGCTCCCGGGCGAGCAGACAGAGCGCGGAGTTGCCCGGTCAGCGTCGGGCATGATTCCGGCGGCATTTCCGGACCCGGCCAGGCCGGCGGTCCGGCGACCGCGTCGGCATCGCAGACCTCCCGGAGGAATCCGTCGAGGTCGGCGGGGGGAGGTAAGCCGGGAATCTCGGACCAGTGTTCGCGTCCGGGCGGTCGGTCAGTCATCGGGCATCCTCGCGTGAAAGGTGCTGTGATGAGCGTATTAGACGTGGCCGACCGGGTCGTGGCCAGGTGAGAGTCGCGCGTGCGGCCGGCCTGGCGCTCGGCATCGCGGCCGATAGGGTGTTCGCCGATCCTGAGAGGTTCCACCCGGTCGCCGGATTCGGGCGGCTGGTCAGGAAGCTTGAGCGGCGGATCTACCGTAACGACCGGGCGACCGGCGTGTCGTTCCTGCTGGCGTCGATCGTGCCGGTTGGCCTGCTCGGATGCCTGGCGCAGCGGGCGACGAGGAAGTACCCGCTGGCAGAGGTCATCGTCACCGGGACGGCGACCTGGATCGCGCTCTGCGGAACGACGGTGCGGCGCGCTGCCACTGATATCGCCGCGCCTTTGGCGGCCGGGGACGCGGCATCGGCCAGGACGGCGTATCCGAGGCTCTTCTTTACCACAGGCGAGCTGATCTCCGATGACGAACTGCCCGCGGTCACCATTTTCGCTGTGTCCGAGTGCAGCTGCGATGCCGAGTTCGCCCCTTTGTTCTGGGCGGCGCTCGCAGGTGTGCCCGGCGCGCTCGGGTATCGGGCCATCAACACGCTGGACAACATGGTCGGCTACCGGAGCGAGCGCTACCTGAACTTCGGCTGGGCATCTGCCCGCCTCGATGACCTGGCAAATTACGTGCCCGCGCGCATTGCCGCCGCCGTCACGGCGGCCTGCGCCGCCATGGTCGGCGCATCGCCAGGCTCGGCGCTGCGGGTCTGGCGCCGTGACGCTGCGACTGATTCCAGCCCCAATTCCGGCCGGCTCTTCGCTGCCTATGCGGGCGCGCTCGAAGTCAGCCTGGTCAAGCCGGCCCGCGGTAACAAGCCCGGCACGGCCCGCGTCGGGTTCGGCAGCGGGCCGCCACCAGATGGGCGCGATGCCCTGAAGGCCATCCGGCTCAGCTCAGCCGCAGCGCTCGTGGCCGCCGCGGGTGCGATAGCGCTCGCGGGGCTGCTGCCTGGCAGCGGCTTCCATCTCCTTGAGGCCAGCCGCCGATCGAGCGACCGCGCAGTAGGCGAATGAGCGTGGCGCTTCTGACCCGTCGGCGGTCAGGATCACCCCTTCCCTGGCCCGCCGGTCGAACGCGATCCCGGCGGCAGCGAGCTTGGCCAGCGCATCTTCGAAGGAGTCGGCGCGGAGCAGTCCAGCCGCGACGTGGCGGTTAGCCGCGTATCCCGGACCAGCCAGGCGCTCCAGCAGGCCGTGCAAGTGCGTGATGCCGCTGAAGCGCCCGTTGAACTCGGTGAGAAGTGTCTGGCCCTGGGGCGTTCTGATTCCGTCGACGCTGATCATGCCCCGGTAGCCGAGTGCGTGGACGAGCCAGGCCAGGCGGCCGGCCAGGCGGCGGAACCCGGCCGCCGGGGCGGCATTGTCTTCGGGGTCAAGCCAGCGGAAGCCGCTGATCCTCGGCGTCATGCGCATCTCGAACAGGCAGTCTGTCCGGACCCCGCCGACGTCGATCCCGATTTCGGCGCTTAAGGTGACTGAGCCCTCATGATAGTGCTCGACGATCAGCGGGAACCGGCCGTCGCCGCTCAGGAAGGGCCAGTTCGCGATCAGGTAGTCGAGCACATCGCCCGGCTCTTTCACCACGATGAGCTCGCGCACGCCTATCGGACGGATATTCGGATTCGCCGAGAACAGGAAGTTGCCGAACCCGCCGGCGTGGAAATCTCGCTTGAGTATCGCTGAAGCTCCGGCACGCATTTGCCCGCAGACCGCATCGGCTGCTTCTGCGGGGCCGCGGGTCGTGCCGCCTTGAGCTATCGGCAGTCCGCTTCCGGCCGCCAGCGCCCGGAAGAAGCTCTTGCTGTTCAGCAGGTCAGCGCCGCCCTCAGCGATGAAAGGCCGTCCCGGAATCGAGTGCGCGAGGCCGATACGCTCAGCGAAGGCAGTGACAATGAAGCGGTCTTGGTAATAGGCCTTGAGCGTCGCGCATCTCCGCTCGGCGATTAGGGCCAGGTGCGCAAGGAAGGCCGGGTCAGCGAGGCGGTCTCGGGTCAGCAGGTCGGTGCCGAGTCGCCCGGGCGGAGGCACCAGGATCGTGACCTCGTCGCGGCCGACTCCGGTGAGCGCGGCGATGTGCCTCGAGAACGCGTCGCCTGGCTCACTGCTTAATACGAAGACATCACCCGGGACGGCCAGCCAGAGCAACAGCCCGTTGCGCGCCTTGACCGCCTGCCGGCCGGCAGCCGTCGCAGGAATAGTGAAGAGGTCATCGTTGAATAAGTTCTCTACGTAAAGTGTTGCTTCGGCCATGCGTCGTCCCTAGCGCTCGGGCCGGGGGCAAGTATCACGCTGCTAACCTCGTGGCCACCGGTCATGTCTACATCATGACCGCAGAGCACGACGAACGCGGCCCGTCCATTGCCTAGCCACGAACTGGCTACGACGACGGCCGGGCCAAGACCCGTTTCCGGGCGCGCCGAGAGGGTCAGACTTGGCCCTCTGAATCCGAAGCTCATCGCCGGCAGGCTGCCGACGGCACCGGGCGTCGCGGCGGAGAACCGCAGCGGGGAGAGCCGACCACCGGCACCTGAGCGGCGATCTTCCGCATTGTGTCAATCGTGCAGAAGTCACTGACGGTTATCGTCGCGACATCCTCGGCCACGTCGCTGAGATTCGCCTGGCAGCCCGCGAGGGCAGTGTCAACTGCCTCGGCTATCAGCCATGACACTGGGTCGGCGAAGAAGGAAGTCCTGTTCCTCCCGCGCACCTGGCTAATGCTGGTATAAGTCACCTCGCCCCTGGCCACCACCCTGACGCCAGCTTGCCGCCACAGCGAATGACCGTCAGCCGGGATCAGCATCGGCGCTAGCCAGGAGCAGACAGGTATTGAAGCCGCCGAAGCCGAGGGTCACGCTCAGCCCGAACCGGCCGGCAACCGGAGTGGGGGTTTCCCCTGCGAGCTTGAACTTCACGTCGGGCATGGCGTCGGCCAGGCCATGGATCGGCGGGACGCACCCGTGTTTGAGCGCTTGGACCACCGTGATGGCTTCAAGCAAGCCGGTGGCGCCGAGCGTGTGACCGAAGGCGCCCTTAGTGGCGAACACGACTACGTCAGGCCGGCACTCACCGAATAGCTTGCTGTAACCGCGGGCCTCGATCATGTCGTTGGACGGCGTGGCGGAGCCGTGGGCGCTGATCATCGCGATCCCGCTGGCCGGAACCCCAGCGTCGTCAAGCGCCCGCCGGACGGCGAGGCCGAGCGCGTGTCCTGACGGGTCCGGTGCGGCCGAGCCGGTCGCATCGTTCGACGACCCGGTGCCGGCCAGGAGCCCGTGCACCCGAACGCCGCGGTGAGCAGCCGACTCGCCGGTCTCGATCACCATGAACCCGGCCCCCTCGCCGAGCAGAGTGCCGTCATGGCCGACGTCGAATGGCCGGATGTCGGTGGCCGACATCGTGCCGAGCAGGGAATGACCGAGCCGCTTAGCGGCGGTGAGCACGTCCGCGCCGCCGCACACGCAGACCTCAGCCGTCCCGCTTCTGAGCAGTTCCAGGCCGATGAGCAGCGAGTCGGAGCCGGCTGAGCACGCCGTGCTGACGGTCAGCGGGCTGTTGACCAGCCCGGCGTCGCGTGCCGCTTCCGCCGCCCATAGTGACAGCGAGTGGGTAGCAGGTTCATCCAGGTGCGGACCGTAACTCGTGCCTAGAACCGGGTAGATGGCCGAGTCACCGGAATCGAGGCAGGCGTCCCGCAACGCGCGGGCCAGGGCTCGTCCGGCCATGATCCGCTGGCGCTCGGCGGGCCGCCCTTCCCGGTCGACGCTCGGCACGACGGCGGCGCGAGTGTTGCGCAGCCGGTGCGCCGACGGTACGTCGGTCAGGCCGGACTCGCCTTTGAGCAGCGCGTCCCACACCGCGTTCAGGTCATCGCCGAGCGCGGTCAGCCATCCCATTCCGGTGATGCAAGCGCTGAACCGCGCGCCGGTCACCACAGCGGATCACCGAGTTCGTCGCTGCGTACCCGGACCAGAGTGCTCTTGAACCTGGCCACGGCGATGTCACCGACGTTCGCGCGGCCTGAGAACCCGAAGATCTCGCGACTGATCAGATCGGGCCTGACGTGGAAGACGACCTGGTCGCCCGGAACGACGATCTTGCTGAAGCGGGCGGTCACCGAGCCGATGAGAGTCAGCTCATCCGCGGCAAGCGGGGAGGTGCTGAGCTGGTACAAGATGATGCCGGACTGGGCGAACGCCTGGATCAGATGGCTGGCGGGGTAGATGGCCCGCTCGGGAAAGTGCCCGGTGATGGCATCAGCTTGCCCGGAGACGCACATCAAGCTGGTGAGGCTGTCCCCCGGCTCGTAGTCAAGCACCCGATCTAGCAAGATCATCGGGTGCCGGTGGCGCAGCCACCGTTTCAGCTCGCTGAAGCCCATGGTCCTAGGCGGGCGCTCGGCTAATCCCGGGGTTTCGTCCGGGGAGCCTGCCGCCAGGCCGGCGCTTCCGGTGCTCACGACAGTGCCTTCAGGAAGCTCGTCGTGCCCGCGCTCAGCCTGCTGACGATCTGCTCCAGGTCGCTCGCCGTCGCGATCAGCGGCGGAGTCAGCCGCATGGTCGGAAACACGTAAGGCAACCCGCCAGAACGGCGCCCGGCACCAGCCATGAATTCCACGTAGGCACCGCCCCTGATCAAGTGCTCGCGCAACTCCGGCAAGCGGTCGGCGGCAAGCTGCGACAGTTCGACCCCTTGCATCAGCCCCTGCCCCCTGACGGCGGCGAACACGTCAGGGGATCGTCCGGCGAGTTCGGTTCGCAAGAGCGTTCGCAGCGCCTGGCCCGTCTGCGCCGCCCGCTCGATGAGCCCGTTGGCGACGATGTAACGCAGACCGCGGCGGATCAGGGCACACGTCAACGGGCGCAGGTCCGAGGTGGCGACCGCACCGGACGGCCGCACGCTCAGTTCGCGCCGCGCGATGACCATCGACGTCGAGATCACGCCCATGCCGAGACCTTTGCCGATCACCGTGATGTCGGCCGGGATGGCGCCATGGTCGTCGGTCATGGCGAAGAACCGTCCGGTCTTGGCGAACGTGAGCACCTCGTCGGCGACCAGCAATGCCGAGTACTCGGCCGTCAGGCAGGCTAGCTGCCGGAGGTAGCCCGCTGGCGGCTCGATTATCCCCGCGTCGCCCTGGATCGGCTCGAGGACCACGGCCAGCAACTTCCCGCCGTTCCTGGCGAAATATTCGCGAGCGGCATCGTAGTCGCCGAACGGGATGTGGTCGATGGTGACGCCGTATGGTTCCGAGGCGGCGAGAGCTGGGAGACCGGTCGTGAAGTGCCTTCGGTTCAGCAACGGCACAAGGCCGGAAGTCCAGCCGTGCCACGCCCCTTCGAAAGCGAGGATCTTGTCGCGCGATTCGCGGTTCGCGGTGTAGCGAAGGTGGCGGCGGTCGAAACGGGACTCGAGTACCAGCCGTAAGGCCAGTTCCATTCCTTCCGAGCCCGAATTGCGGCCCGCTACGTGCCAGTTGTCACCAGGAAACTGGTCAGCCCAGAGCCCGCCTTCGCCAAAAAGCTCAAGCAGCAGTTCGGAGCGCTCAAGCACGGCGATCTCGTCGGTGCAATAACCGAGTCCGCTGGTCGTCTCATTCAGCCACTCGCGCGCGACCACGCTGTCCGCCCCGAGGCACGCAGTGCCATAACCGCCGCTGGCGTCGAGTACCTCGAAGGTCCGCCCCGCTTGCGGATCCTCCAGATCGACCAGCGTTCGCACGAGACCCGACGCACCCAGGCAGGCGAAGGGCAGCCGTCTCGCGCCGTACTGGCTCATGTGCAGCCGGTCGCCAGCATGCAGCGAGCCCCGGTCAAGCGGGTCCACTAGGCGTCCTCAGCCGACTGCGCGGGCTCGGCCCTGGCGTCGGCCACGCCCCTCAACCGGTAAACGAGCAAGCCCAGCGTTCTAATGCTCCGAAAATTATCCGGATTGAAGTCCTCGTCCGGGATGAGAATGCCGAATTCGTTCTCGCATTGCACCCTGAGCTCCGTGAACCCTAGTGAGTCGAGGCCGATCACGTTCCGCAGCCCGTCATCGCGACCTATGAGTTCCGCAGGCAGCTCCGCGAATAACTCTGTGACCAGGATTCTTTTTATGACATCTTCGACATCCATGCGGTGCCTCCGTCCTCAGGTTACACGAAGGGGTGGCCGGGGTGGCCGCGCCTCGTTGTGGCGCTGGCAAAATTCTTGATCATATTCGCGCCGTCAGATAGCTATAAGGCAATTACCGCAGAGCCGCCGGTCAGCCATCGGCCTGACTCAGCGCCGCCGGCCCCTGCGCGCGAACCAGCGGGATCACCTGACGGGCGAAGGCCTCGGTGTCCTTGAGGTAATCCGGTACGCTGATCCGGAAGCCAGTGACGCCCAGCCGCACGTAGTCGAGTAGCGCCGCGGTGACGGTGCGCGGGCTGCCGACAAGCCCGTTGAAGCTGCTTGCCCACTCACGCGCCCTGACCACCCACATCGCCTTGTCGTGTCGCTGACCGGTGGCCGCGGCGATGCGGATCCGCTCTTCGGCGAAACTCACGGGCGTGTTCGGCTCGATGGCGACGCCCCCCGACCGCTCGAGGTACCGACCTGCCCGTTCCCAGGCGGCGTCGTCTGTGTCGGCGAGGATTACCGACAATCGCACCATGAACTGAAGCGATGTCGTTCGTCCGGCAGCAGCCGCCCGGCTGCGGACGGACTCGATCAGCTCTTGCGTGCCCGCCAGTGGCTCGCCGTAGAAGGCGTAGTAGTCAGCGTGCTCGGCGGCGACCTGCCGCGCCGCGAGCGACGACCCGGCGAGATAGAGCGGGATCAAGGGCTGCACCGGTCGTACGATCGCCGGGTAGTCGTCGAAACGGTAATAGGTGCCCCGATGGGAGATGGCGGAAGGACTGCGCCAGGCCTGCTTCAGCACGGCCATGTACTCACCGGCCCGCTCGTAACGCAAGCCCTTCGAAAGGTAGTCCCCCTCGCGCCGAGGATCGTCCGCGCTGGTGCCACCGCAGACCAGATTGAGGTCGAGACGGCCGCCGCAGATGTGGTCTAGCGTGGCGAACATGCGCGCGGCCAGCGTCGGATGCACCATGCCAGGACGGTGAGCCACGAGAAACCTGATCCGCTCGCTGTGCCCTGCCGCGTACCCGGCAATTTGCAGCGAGTCAGCGCTGTCGGGTCCGTATCCGATCAGGACCTGGTCGTAGCCAAGTCGTTCGTGGAACAACGTCATCTCGCGGACGTAACCGAGATCAAGGGTGACATCGGGATAGAGTTCCATGGCAGCCGCGCCCACATAACCGATGAAGCTGATTCCGCTTCCCGGTAATCGATGCCCTTTGTCTGCCACCTGTTCCAGGATAGATGGAGAACTTCCTGCTCACCACCCGCTCCCGACGCCCCCTCCACCCGCGGGATCACGTTCTGGCGGAGCCTGCTCGGCCGATGATTTCCCCAAGGGCCAGGGTGAACTGGTCAGACGTCGCGGTGTCCCTTATCGCGACCCTGATCCAGCCCGGCGCCAGGCCAGGAAAAGTCTCGCCGCGCCTGACCGCGAAGCCGCGCGCGTGCAGGCGGGTACGGATGTCGGGGATTCCGGTGTCGAGCAGCACGAACGATGCCGCCGGGTCGCCCGCGATCCGGATCGCGGGCACGTCAGCTAGCCTGCCTGTCAGGTGGGCACGCTGGGACGCCAGTTCCCCGGCCCAGCAGGCTGCCTCGTTGAGCGCGGTCGCCGAGGCGGTGGCGATGCATGCCGTGAGCGCCGGCGCGGAGACCGGCCAGGGCTGCTGGGAGGCCGCGAGCCGCGCGATGAGGTCAGGCGCCGCGAGTACATAGCCTGCTCGCAGACCCGCGAGTCCCCAGGTCTTGGTGAGGCTGCGGATGACGACGACGTCGGCCAGTTCTGGCTCACCGGCTACGGACTCACGTTCTCCGGGCAGGCAGTCGGCGAACGCTTCGTCCACGACGACGATCCGGCCTGGCCGCCGCAGGGTGAGGATCGTCTCTCGCGGATGGGCGATCGACGTGGGGTTGGTCGGGTTGCCCACGAAGACCAGATCGGCTCCGGGAGGTACCCGGTCCGGGTCGAGCATGAACGGGAACGGCAAGATCATGCGGCTGACCGGGTGCCCTGCCGCGCGGAGCGCGGCCTCGGGCTCGGTGAATTGCGGGTGCACGATCACGGCGTGCTCAGGGCGTAACGTCCTGGCAAGCAGCACGAAGGCCTCGCTCGCGCCCGCTGTCAGCAGGACCTCTTCGCCCGCCCTGCCGTGCCGCGCAGCGATGGCCCGCACTGCCATGCGCTGGTCGGGGTAGGCCGCTAGGTCGGTGTCGCGGATGAGCGCGGCCAGCCATCGCGGAGTCCCGGATGACCGGACGTTGACGGCCAGGTCGATGAGGCCGGGCATGAGGTCAGCGTCGCCGTGATGAGTCAGGTCAGCGAGAGCGACGCCGTGACTGGCTGAGTCACGCGAAGCGCGGTCCGTCAACGCCGGCTCACCATTCGATGCCGACCTGGCCTTTGCGCCCAGATTCCATAGGGTGGCGGACCTTCGTCATCTCGGTGACCAGGTCGGCGGCGGCGACTAGGTCAGGATGAGCCCGCCGACCGGTGATCACCACGTGCTGTATGCCCGGTCGCGCCGCCAGGACCGCGAGGACCTCGGCCACGTCGAGTGTGCCGTTGCTCACCGGATAGGTGAACTCGTCCAGGATCAGCAGCCGGTACCGCGCTATCTCCAGGTCTGACTTCGCTTGTTCCCAGCCGGCCCGCGCCGCCTTTTCGTGGTCGGCTGGCTGGGTCCGCAGCCATGACCAGCCCTCGCCCATTTTATGCCAGGTCACCGGTCCGCCTTTCCCTGTGTCCTCATGCAACGCGCCCAGGGACTTGAGCGCGGCTTCCTCGCCGGACTTCCATTTCGGGCTCTTGGTGAACTGGAATACGCCGATAGGCCAGCCGGCCGTCCAGGCGCGCAGGGCCATTCCGAACGCGGCGGTCGATTTACCTTTGCCGTCGCCGGTGTGGACGATCAGCAGCGGCTGGACCCGCCGTTCCCGGGTGGTGAGCCCGTCATCGGGGATGATCGTGACTTTGCCCTTGGGCATCAGGCTGCCTCCTTCGCCTTGATGACGGCGGCCAGCTCCTGTGCTGCCTGGTCTCGCCGCGTCGGATGGGCCGACGCCAGCCCGGATACGGTGACCACTTCGGCTCCGAGTTCGGCGGCGATCGCGCCGGCCAGGCCGAGTCGCACGGGCCCGTCTTCAGCATCGACCACGATGCCAGCGACGCCAGCCAGGCGCCGGGCCGCGCGCCGCGCTGTTCCCATGGGATCGGTGCCGCCGGTGGCGCGTCCGTCGGTGACGAGTACCAGCAGCGGCCGCCGGTCGGACTCGCGCCAGCGCTCGCGCCTGACCAGGTCCGCGACCGCGTCGAGACCGGCGGCGAGCGGTGTCTGCCCGCCGACAGGCAGGTCGTGCAGCCTGCGGGTGGCCAGCACTACCGACCTGGTAGGAGGCACGACCGTCGTCGCCGCACGTCCTCTGAAGGTCAGCACGGCGACGCGATCCCGTCGCCGGTAGGAGTCGGCGAGCAGGGAAAGCGCCACGGTGGTGACGGTCTGGCTGCGGCGCCTGGCGGCCATCGAGCCTGAGGTATCGAGCAGCAAGATGATCAGGTTGGCCTCGCGGCCACGGCGCAGCCAGCGGCGCAGGTCACCGCAGGCGACGCGGAAGGGCTCGCCTGGCCGGGCCAGCGCGGCGGCGCGAAGCGTAGGGACGAGGTCCGGGCGGCCGGCGGTCGCGATACTGGCCGCGGCGCGACCACGGGAGCCGCGCGACCGTGACCGGTTCCCGCCAGCCCCGGTGCCAAGCCCGGCTGTTTGCAGGTGCCGGACGGAAAAGGCGGTGCCGGGAGCGGCAGCCGTCCGGGGCCTGGCGGGCCGAGCCGGCTCGCCTGCCGCGAGGTCGGCGGGTGCGGGGCCGGGGCCGTGCCGCACGGCGTCGTCAGGCCCTGAACGCTCGGGCGTGCCGCTGTCGTCGCCCGGCCGGCCGCCACCGTCGTCGTCGGGAGGCTCGGGATCGTCCTCACCGGCCAGGACTTCGTCGAGCCGGTCTTGGTCCAGGCCGGGATCGTCGAATGGCCCCCGGCGCAGCCGGTGCGGCAGAACCAGTCTCGCCGCTTCCCGCACGTCGCGTTCGGTGACGACGCAGTCGCTGCGCCAGGCCGCGTGCGCGATCGCTGTCCTCGCGGTGACCAAGTCGCCGCGCAGCCCGTCCACTCCGAGCGACGAGCACGCCGTGGTGATCCGGATCAGCTCTGCCTCAGGCAGGCTGACCTCGCCGAGCCTGCTGCGAGCGGCGGCGATGCCGCTGGCCAGCTCCCGGCTCACCTGGTCGTAAGCGAGAGCTTCGGCACCGGCACGCAGGTCGTGCCGCAGCCGTGCCCGTACCGCGTCCGCGCGCTGGCGCGGGTCGGTGCTGGCGACTACGGCCACCGCCAGCCCGAATCTGTCCTGCAGTTGCGGCCGGAGTTCGCCCTCCTCCGGGTTCATGGTCCCGACCAGCAGGAACCGGCTGGCATGCCGGAGCGAGATGCCCTCCCGCTCGACAGTCGTGATGCCGGTCGCCGCCGCGTCGAGCAGGACATCGACCAGGTGATCAGGCAGCAGGTTGATCTCGTCGACATACAGGACGCCGCGATGGGCCTGGGCGAGCAGCCCTGGCACGAACGCCTCGGCCGTGGGCGCTCCCGCCAGCACGCGGGGGACGTCCAGGCTGCCTGTCACCCGGTCCTCGGTCGCGCCCAAAGGCAGCTCGACGAGCCGGGCAGGACGGTGCCCTGCGGCGGCTCCGGGAGCGTGCGGGCCGTCCGGGCAGCCGGGATCTGGCTCTGCCGGGTCGCAGGAGAACCGGCACCCGCTGACGACGGCGATGCCAGGCAGCAGCGCGGCAAGGCCGCGCACCAGCGTGGTCTTGGCTGTGCCTTTCTCGCCGCTGAGCAGGACGCCGCCGATACCGGGATCGACGGCGCCGAGCAGCAGCGCGAGGCGCGCCTCGTCTTGCCCTACGACGGCGCCGAACGGAAACGTCATCGGCTAGCCTTCCCCGGCCGCGTCCCGCCGTCCTGGGCTTCTTCGAGCTGCCCCTCGACCTCGAGGTAGATGTCCTTGAGCTGGTTCAGCGTGCCGGCCTCTGGCGCTGCCCACAGGCCGCGATCGGCAGCTTCCAGCAACCGCTCGGTGATGCTGCGCAGCGCCCAGGGGTTACTGCGCTCAAGGAACTCGCGGGTGCCGGGATCGAAGACGTAGCTGGCGGCTAGCTGCTCGTACATCCAGTCGGTGACCACGCCGGTCGTGGCGTCCCAGCCGAGCAGGTAGTCGACCGTCGCGGCGAGCTCGAACGCGCCTTTGTACCCGTGCCGTTTCATGGCGCCGATCCAGCGCGGATTGACGACGCGCGAGCGGAAGACCCGGGCCGATTCCTCGGTCAGCGTGCGAGTCCTGACATGGCCGGGCCTTGTGCTGTCACCTACGTAGGCACGGGGCGCGCTGCCGGTCAAGGCCCGCACGGCGGCGACCATCCCGCCGTGGAAGGTGTAGTAGTCGGCCGAGTCTGCGATGTCGTGTTCACGGGTATCGGTGTTCTTGACCGCCACGGCGATCCGCCGGTACGCCGTTTCCATGTCGGCTCGCGCGGCCCGGCCGTCCAGGCCCCGGCCGTAGGCGTGCCCGCCCCAGAGGGCGTAGACCTCGGCCAGGTCGCTGTCGCATCGCCAGGACCGGCTGTCCATCGCGGCCAGCAGGCCAGCGCCGTAGGTTCCGGGAGCCGAGCCGAAGACCCGGCTGGTGGCCCGCCGCAGATCGCCGTGACGTTCGGTATCGGCGAGCACGTGGGCGCGGACGAAGTTGTCGGCCCCGCCCTCACCGAGCCCGGCGACCAGCGTGACCGCGTCATCGAGCAGCTCGACGACGTGCGGAAACGCGTCGCGGAAGAAACCGCTGATGCGGACAACGACGTCGATCCTCGGCCGGCCGAGCTCGGCCAGGCTGATGGCCTCAAGCCCGGTGACCCGCCTGCTGGCCTCGTCCCAGGTCGGCCGCACGCCGAGCAGGGCGAGCACCTCGGCGATGTCGTCGCCCGCGGTGCGCATCGCAGCGGTTCCCCACACGGACAAGCCGACCGAGAGTGGCCATTCACCGGTTTCTTCTCTGTACCTGGCCAGCAGCGAGTCCGCGAGATGACAGCCGGTCTCCCACGCCAGACGGGACGGAACCGCCTTGGGGTCCACCGCGTAGAAGTTACGGCCGGTCGGCAGCACGTTGATCAGGCCGCGCAGCGGCGATCCGCTAGGGCCGGCCGGAACGTGGCCGCCGTCGAGAGCGTGCAGCACGGCGGCGATCTCGCCGCTGGTCTGCGCGAGTCTCGGGACGATCTGGGTCGCGGCGAACCGCAGCAGCCGCGATACGGTGTCGGCTGGCCTGCCGAGAACGGCCGCGACCACGTCGTCGGCCGCGTCGGGATGCCACTGCGCTGCCTCCATGGCCTCGGCCAGAGCACGGGCGGTGGCCTCGGCCTGGTCGGTCTTCGCCCGGCCGGCTTGCCCGCTCTCGTCGAGACCGAGCGCTTCCCGCAGCCCGGGCAGCGCGCCGGCCTGCCCGGCCCAGATCTGCCGAGCCTGGAGCATCGCCAGGACCAGGCCCACACGCGCTGGCCCGGTCGGCGCGACGCCCAGCACGTGCAGGCCGTCGCGGATCTGGGCGTCTTTGACCTCGCAGAGCCAGCCGTCGACATGCAGGATGAAATCGTCGAACTCGGCGTCGTGCGGGCGGGAGTCCAGGCCGAGATCGTGGTCAAGGCGGGCAGCCTGGATGAGCGTCCAGATCTGCGCCCTGATCGCGGGCAGCTTGGCCGGGTCGAGCGCGGCGATGCTGGCATGTTCGTCCAGTAGCTGCTCAAGCCGGGCGAGGTCGCCGTAGGTCTCGGCGCGGGTCATCGGCGGCACCAGGTGGCTGACTATCGTCGCATGGGCGCGCCGTTTGGCCTGCATGCCTTCGCCTGGGTCGTTGACCAGGAACGGGTAGATCAGGGGAAGGTTGCCGAGAACGGCGTCGGGCGCGCAGCCGGCGGAAAGGCCCAGGCTCTTGCCGGGCAGCCACTCCAGGGTGCCGTGCTTGCCGAGATGGATGACAGCGTGCGCGCCGAATCCGGACTCGAGCCACCGGTAGGCCGCGAGGTAATGGTGGCTCGGCGGCAGGTGGGGGTCGTGGTAGATCGCGATCGGATTCTCGCCAAAGCCGCGCGGCGGCTGCACGAGCAGCACCACGTTGCCTGCCGTCAGCGCGGCGAGCACAAGCTCGCCTTCCGGACTACGCGATCTGTCGATGTAAAGCTCGCCTGGCGGCGGTCCCCACGCCTGCACCATGGCGCTGCGCAGGCTTGCCGGAAGAGCGGTGAACCAATCCAGGTATTGCGCGGCCGGGATCCGCACGACGGCCTCTGACAGTTGCCGGCTCGTCAGCCAGTCCGGGTCCTGACCGCCCGCCGCGATGATCGCGTGCATGAGCGCGTCGCCGTCCGGCGGCTCGATGCCCGGCAGCGCGCCGGCGCCGGCGATCGGGCCGACGTCGTACCCGGCGTCGCGCATCGATCGCAGCAGCCCGACCGCGCTCGCCGGGGTATCCAGGCCCACGGCATTGCCGATGCGTGCGTGCTTGGTCGGGTAGGACGACAGCACGACGGCGACGCGGCGGCCGGCCGGGACGGTGCGGCGCAGCCGGGCGAGCGCCACCGCCTGGCCGGCGACCCGGGCCGCGCGCTCGGGATCGGTGACGTAGACGGGCAGGCCGTCGTCTCCGGTTTCCTTGAATGAGAACGGGACGCTGATCAGCCGGCCGTCGAACTCGGGAATGGCGACCTGAGTGGCCGCGTCCACGGGGCTGAGCCCGGCGTCACCGTCGCTCCAGTCCGCCCGCGGGGTCGTGAGGCACAATCCCTGTAAGACCGGCACGTCCAGGGCGGCGATGGCGCCCGCGTCCCAGGCTTCGTCGTCCCCGCCAGCTTGAGCTAACGCGGCGGCGCTGCCGCCGGCCGCCAGGACAGTGACGACGAGGACGTCGGCGGATGCCAGCGCGCGCACCAGATCGGCGCCGGCCGATCTGAGGCTGCCGCACCAGATCGGCAGCGCCGTGCCCCCGGCTTCGGCGATCGCGGCGGCCAGTCCGTCGACGAAGGCGGTGTTGCCGGCAAGCTCGTGTGCACGGTAGTAGACGATGCCGACGACCGGCGCTCCGCCGGCGGGCTCCGCCAGGCCCGGAGCGCCGGCGGGCCGGCGGCGGATACCCCACGGCGGCGCGGGCCGCGGTGGCTCGAAGCCGGTGCCGCCGAGCATGACGGTGTCGGTCAGGAACCTGACCAGCTCGCGCAGGTTGGCCGTACCGCCGTGCGCTAGGTAGGCATGGGCTTGCGCGGCGATCCCGGCCGGGACCGTCGACAGTGCCATGAGCGCGGCGTCAGGTGCCTGCTCGCCGCTGACCACGACGACGGGGCGGTCCTGGACGCGCACCTGCGCCAGGCCCTCACGCCAGGCTTCCTCCCCCCCGAGCAGGCGGACGACGATAACGTCGGAGCCATCGAGCACGGCAGCGAGATCGGCTGGGAGAAGCCGGGCGGGGTTAGCGAGCCGGTACCCGGCTCCGCTTGACCTTGCGGCGAGCAGATCGGTATCTGACGTAGACAAGAGGGCTACCGTGCACAGCCGGTCCTCTTCCACGCGACCTCCTCCGGGGTCCGCGCCCCAGCTAGCGGTAGCGACAGCCGGAGTGTCCTGGCTCCCGGATCGGCGCTCGCCGCCGCCTTCCAGCCCGGACGGGCCGTGACCATGAAGGGGTCTGCTTCCCGGTGACAGTGGCGGGACCGCGCCGGATTCGCACCGGCTTCCTCCGCTGGCTGTCGCGTGATGCACCTTGACTGTACTACGAGGAAGTGGCCGCACCCAGAGCCTGTGACCAGCGAAGGCATCTCTGACGCCCGTCCAGCCGGATGCCTACATTGTTGGTGCCCCGGGTCGCCAGCGGCCCTGGGCAGGCGCAGAAATCAGCGAAGTCCGGTGAGATCCCGGCGCTGTCCCGCAACGGTGGTCCCCTCAGGGGGCGAGCCCGGTCGCCTGGTCCGCGTCAGCGAAGTGGTCCTCGGCGGAGGGACGGCTCGTGCGTCCCTTCCAACGGAAGGTGGCGTGCGAGTGCGCGAGGACGCTACTCGGTCCAGATCGCCGCGATGCGGATTATCTCCGGCCGGCGCCCCCGACCCTGACGTCCCGCGCCGGTCGCGCCTGCGGCGGATGGGCGCGGACCTCACGCGCCCGGAGCGGGCCCGGCTGGCACTGATGTTCCTGACCATCGTCGCGATCAACCTCGCCGGGTGGGGCATCTACGTGCTCCGCGTCATGCCGCACCATTTCGACTACAAGGGCGAGGCCGGCGCGAACGGCCTCGGCGTAGGGCTCGGCGTCGCCGTCACGGCATGGTTCCTCGGGTTCCGCCACGCCTTCGACGCGGATCACATCTCCTGCATCGACAACACGACACGCAAGCTGATGGCGGACGGCAAGCGCCCGCTGGCGAGCGGGTTCTTTTTCTCCCTCGGCCATTCAAGCGTCATCGTCGCGGTCGGCATCGGGATCACGATCGCCGCGCGCGCGGTGTTCGGCGCGGTCGTCAACCCGACTTCCGCCTTCGAGAAGGCGGGCGGTACCGTCGGGACGCTCGTGTCAGCGAGCTTCCTTTACTTGATCGCGGTGCTCAACCTCATCGTCCTGGCCGGGATTTTCAAGGTCTTCCGCGACATGCGGCGCGGCACCTACAACGAGACCGAACTGGAAGCCCAACTGCGGGCACGCGGCCTGATGCACAGGTTCTTCGGCCGGTTCATGAAGTCCATCACCCGCACCTGGCAGCTCTACTTCGTCGGCCTGGTGTTCGGCATCGGCTTCGACACCACTACCGAGGTCGTGCTGCTCGCCGCGACCGCTTACGCGGCGATCCAGGGACTGCCGTACTACGCCGTGCTCGCCTTGCCGCTGCTCTTCTCCGGCGGCATGATGCTGTTCGACACGCTGGACGGTTGCTTCATGAATTTCGCCTACGGCTGGGCCTTCTCCAGGCCCGTCCGCAAGGTCTACTACAACCTCGTCATCACGGCGCTGTCCATCGGAGCGGCGTTCATCATCGGCACGATCGAGATCCTCGGCATCCTGGCCGACGAGGTGCACCTGCACGGCGCATTCTGGAATCTCGTCGCCAACTTCGACATCAACGTCGCCGGCTTCTGCATCGCCGGGCTCTTCGTCATCGTCTGGGCGGCTGCCCTCCTTTACTGGCGGTGGGGCAAGGTCGAGGACAGATGGACGACGAGCCTGGCGGCCGGCCAGGCCGAGGTCCCGTGACGACCGGCTCGGTGCTGGTGGCCGGCACGACGTCCGACGCCGGCAAGTCCGTGCTGACCGCCGGCATCTGCCGGTGGCTGGCCCGCCAGGGCGTCCGGGTAGCGCCGTTCAAAGCGCAGAACATGTCGAACAACTCCGTCGTCGCGCCCGACGGCGCGGAAATCGGCCGGGCGCAGGCAACGCAGGCCGCCGCCTGCGGAATTCCCGCAGAGGCCGCGATGAACCCGGTGCTGCTCAAGCCGGGCAGCGACCTGACCAGCCAGGTCGTGCTGATGGGCCGCGCCGCCGGTGACACCCGCGCCAGCGAGTACTGGCGCGCCGGCGCGGGCCGCGAGCGGCTGCTGGCTACGGTGCTGGACGCCTATGACGACCTGCGGTCACGGTTCGACGTCGTCGTCTGCGAGGGCGCCGGCTCGCCGGCGGAGATCAACCTGCGGCGAGGTGACCTGGCCAACATGGGCCTGGCCCGGGCACGGGACCTGCCGGTCATCGTCGTGGGAGACATTGACCGCGGTGGTGTCTTCGCCGCCCTCTACGGCACGCTGGCGCTGCTGGAACCGGCCGATCAGGCACTGATCAGCGGCTTCGTCATCAACAAGTTCCGCGGCGACCTGTCGCTGCTGGCACCCGGCCTGACCGAGCTCGCCCTGCGGACCGGCAGGCCGGTACTCGGCGTCGTGCCGTACCTGGAAAGGACCTGGATCGATGCCGAGGACGCCGTAGCGGCCGGCGGTCGTTACGGCCCGGCCGGCCGCGATCCGGCTGAGCACGTTCTGCCCCTGCGCATCGCGGTGATCCTGCTGCCCCGGATCTCCAACTTCACCGACGCGGACGCTCTCGCGCTCGAGCCCGGCGTGTCGGTGGAGTTCGTCAGGTCGCCGGCCGGGCTCGACGACGCCGACCTCGTGATCCTGCCCGGCACCAAGTCAACCGTCGCTGACCTGGCCTGGCTGCGGGAGCGGGGGCTAGCCGACGCGCTCGCCAGGCGGGCCGCCGCTTCCCGCCCGGTCCTCGGCATCTGCGGCGGCTACCAGATGCTCGGCACCGTCATCGACGACGAAGTCGAGAGCCGGGCGGGAACGGTCTCCGGGCTTGGCTTGCTGCCGGTCAGGACACGTTTCGCCGCGGCCAAGACCCTGCGCCGCCCGTCCGGCTACGCGGGCCCGATCCCGGTGACGGGGTATGAGATCCACCATGGCACCGTCGAAGTCACTGCCGGCCGGGCGTGGTTCACCAGCGGGCCTGGCGACGACTCCGCCGCGCTTGACGGCTGCCGGGAGGGGGTCGTATCCGGCACGCTCTGGCACGGGATCTTCGAGAACGACGAATTCCGCCGGTCCTACCTGACCGAGATCGCCAGGGTAGCGGGGCGGGGTTTCGTGCCGGCGGCAGGCACCTGTTTCGCGACCGCCAGGCAAGCCCAGTTCGACGCGCTCGCCGACGCCGTCGCCGGCAGTCTCGATACCGCTTCGCTGCTGCGCCTGATCGAGACCGGGCCAGGCCGGCTCCCCCGGCGGGACCTTGGACCTGAGGCACCTGGACTGGCCGCTCGCGGCGGGCCTGGCCGGGGGCGTCATCGCGGACGTGATCGCCGGCGATCCCGAGCGCGGCCACCCGGTCGCGCTGTTCGGCCGTCTCATGACCGCTGCCGAGCGGCGGATCTACGCGGACCGCGCGGCGCCGGGTTTCGCCTACGCCGCTGGCGGCGTCCTGCTCGGCGCCGGCCCGCTGGCCCTCGCCGCCCGGCTTACGCGAGCGAACCCCGCCGGCCGGGCGGCCGTCACCGCCGTGACGGCCTGGACGGCGATCGCCTCCCGTTCCCTGTGCGAGGCGGCCCTCCGGATCGGTGCCGCGCTCGGCACCGATGACCTGGCACGGGCCAGGGACGCGCTGCCGTGGCTGTGCGGCCGTGACCCGCAGCACCTGGACCGCGCGGGCATCGTCAGGGCAGTCGTCGAGTCCGTGGCGGAAAACACGAGCGACGCCGTCGTCGCGCCGCTGCTCTGGGGAGCGCTCGCCTGCCGGCTGGCCGTGGCTGGCGACCGTGCGGCCAACACCATGGACGCCATGGTCGGTCACCGCTCGCCGCGGTACGAGCGGTTCGGCTGCGCCTGCGCCCGGCTGGACGACGTCGCCAACTGGATGCCGGCCCGGCTCACCGCCCTGCTCGCGGCCGCCTGCTCGCCGGTAACCGGCGGCCGCCCGGCGCCCACCTGGCAGACGGCATGCGACTACGGCCCCCGCCACCCGAGCCCGAATGCCGGCTGGTGCGAGGCGGCGTTCGCCGGCGCGCTCGGCGTCCGCCTCGGCGGCCGGCTCAGCTACGCCGGGCGCACCGAGCACAGACCGGAGATCGGCACGGGACGCGCCCCGCGGGCCTGTGACATACCCAGGGCAGTCCGCCTCAGCCGTGCTGTCACCGCCGCCGCGACCGCCCTGGCCGCGGCGGTGGCCGCCGCCGGGCCCGCTGGCCACGGCCGGTAGCTCAGGCGCCCTGATCCAGATGCGAGGTTTCGTTGAAGCTGAGGACGACCCATTGCCCGTCGAAGGCAGCCAGCCTGGAGATCGAAGCGTTGCGCGCCGACATGAACGAGAACGGCCGGGCGCCGGTGGCGGTCGCGATCGCCTGACCGATCACGCCCCCGTGCGTGAACACCGCTACCCGCTGATCAGGGTGCCTGCCGACGAGCCGCTCCAGCGCCGTGCGCACCCGCCCGCCGAACGCGGCCGATGTTTCGGCTCCGGGAATCGCCTCCCAGCGGCCGTCGGTGAAGACGCGCTTGGCGGCGGGATGCCCGTCAGCGATCATCTTGCGGTAGACGCCGCCTTCCCATTGGCCGAAATAGACCTCGCGCAACTCGGGCTCCACGACCGGGTCGAGCCCGAGCCGCATAGCCAGCGGAGCGGCAGTCTGTCCTGTCCGGCGCAACGTCGTGACGTAGATCGCGTCGATCCCCGCCGTGGCCAGCCTGGCGCACACGTGCCGTGCCTGCTCGTGCCCGGCAGCCGATAGCGGAGCGTCGCCGTGGCCATCGACCTCGGGGAATCTCGCGCCTTCGGCGTAGTCTTCCGACTGGCCGTGCCGCACGAGGATCATCTCGCTCGCTGCCATCAGCGGACCCGGGCGGTAGACCGGCGGGCGCTCACCGCCGTGAGCAGAAGCTGCGCGGCGAGGCAAGCCCCGACTCCCTCGCCTGACCTCAGGCGCAACTGCAGCAGGGGCTCGAGACCGAGTTCGGTGAGGATGGCGGCGTGGGCCCGCTCCCGGCTGAGCTGGCCGGCGACGAGCGCGGTCTGCGCGGCAGCCTCGATCCGGACGGCGAGCAGTGCCGCGACGGTAGTCACCAGGCCGTCGAGCACGACGGGAACCCGGCGCTGCGCCGCGCCGAGAACGACGCCGGCCAGCAGCGCGACCTCCGGCCCGCCGAGAGCGGCGAGCGCGGTCCTGGGGTCCGCGAGGCGCGCGCCGTGCGCCGCCCGCGCCCGGCCGACGGCACGGCTGACGACGTCACGCTTACGCCGCACCATCGCCGCGTCGGCATCGGCGCCGAGGCCGACGGCAGCAGCGGGATCAAGGTCGGCCAGCACGCACGCCAGCGCCGCCGCGACGGTCGTGTTGCCGATGCCGACCTCGCCCAGGCAGACCAGGCCCTGTCCCGCGACACGCCGGCCAAGCACCCGCCCCTGCTCGATGAGCGCGTCGGCGGCGGCAAGGCTCATGGCGTCGGCAGTGACGAGATCGCCGGCCTGCCCGGCCGGGCGGGCGTGCACCGCCTCGACCCGCATCCCGGCCAGCCGCGCGGTCGCCGCGCCGAGCGAGACGCCGAGCCGGCTCGCCTCAAGGACGTCGGCGGTGACTGACGCGGGGTAAGCCGAGACGCCGTACCGGGTCACGGCGTGGTCAGCGGCTGCCAGGATCAGTGTTCCGCCCGCCGGCGGATCTGGCGCGAGCGCCAGCACCCGGTTGACGGCGACATCCAGGACGCCGAGCGACCTGGGTACCGCCAGCAGGTCATCGCCCGTATCGCGCGCCGTTACCACAGCGTGCTGATCCGGCCCCGCCAGATGCGACACGGGCCGGGCCGGGCCGCCTTCTGACGGCCAGCGCTCGGACACGATGACAGCATCAAGCGGCAGCCGCCGCGACCAGCCCTGCCGTTCCAGGCCGGGCTCGGGCGGGCGCTCGTCGGGCCACCCCAGGCACAGCCAGCCCAGGGTCTGCACGCCATCGGGCAAGTTCAGCAGCGCTGCCAGGCCGGAAGGCTCGAACAAGGTCACCCAGCCCAGGCCGAGCCCGGCAGCGCGAGCCGCGAGCCACATGTTTTCCACCGCGCACGCGCAACTCCACAGGTCCGCGTCGGCGAAACTGGCCCGGCCAAGCACGCCGGCCGCCGGTATCCTGCGGTCGCAGGCGACGACAACACCGACCGGTGCCTCCCGGATTCCGTCAAGCTGCAGGTCAAGCATCCTGGCGCGACGATCGGCGGTCAGTTGGCCCGCCTGCCGCAGCCGCTCGCGGTCGGCCAGCAGCGCTGCCTGGTCGCGGATCGGCTGCTCGCTGATCACGATGAACCGCCACGGCTGCGAGTGCCCGACCGACGGTGCCTGATGACCGGCGGCCAGCACCTGTCGCAGCACGTCGGCCGGCACCGGATCAGGCCGGTACCGGCGCACATCTCGTCGTGCGGCCAGCACCTTGTGCAGGGCAGCGATGACCGACTCGCCGAGCGACCAGCCCGCCGGATCGGCGGACCGGGCCGCGGCCGACGTCGTATCCCCCACCAACGGGACCGGTCGGGGCCAGGTCGGCTCGCTCATCGCAGCGCCGCACCGATCAGCGTGACCGCCGTTGCCAGCTCAATGACGGCGCCGAACACATCGCCGGTGACTCCGCCGAGGCGCCGGCTCGCATGCGACCTGACCAGGTACGCCGCGATCAGCGCCACTGCCTGCGGACCCACGATCCAGCCAGGCGGGACGGACAGCGCCTCGGCGACGCCAAGGCCGAGGCCAAGGACCGCGACGGTCCACGTGATCACGGCAGCCACAGGCGTGCCGCCCGCGACTATCGCGCCGAAGCCGGACGCACGGGCCGGACGGAGACCTCGGGCCGAGGCATGGACCGCGGCGACCCGGCCGGTCGCGGCGCCGACCGCCAGCACACCTACCGGCGCCCAGGCGCCGCCCCTGAAATAGCCGACAGAGGCGATGTCCGCTGCCAGGACGAGGATGAGCGCGACGACACCGAACGGGCCTATATCCGATTGCCTCATGATCTCCAGTGCCCGTTCGGCGGGCGCGCCGCTGGCCAGGCCGTCGGCTGTATCGGCGAGACCGTCCAGGTGCAGGCAGCGGGTCACCGCCGCTAGCACTCCGACCGCCAGGACAGCGCCGAGCAGGTTCGCGTGCGGCGACCACTCCCGCACGGCCGCGGCTGGCAGCGCGGCGACCGCGCCTGCTCCAGCGCCCACGACCGGCAGCCATAGCATCGGGCCAGCGCCGTCGGCGGGCTGCCAGCCCGCCGAGGCCCGGACAGGAATAACGGTGAACATGCTGACCGCGGCGACCAGTCGCGCGGTCATCGCAGCCTGCGCGGGATACCTGCGGTGACGAGCCAGACCTCGTCAGCGGCCTGCGCGAGCCGCTGATTGAGCTCGCCGAGCGCCTCGCGGAACCGGCGGCCAGACGCTGTCGCTGGGACGATGCCGCTGCCGACCTCATCACTCACGGCCACCACCCTGGCAGGAGCCGATGCCCAGGCTCTGACCAGCGAGTCGACCGAACTGGCGAGCTCGAGGTTCGCATCATCCGGCGGGACCTCAAGCCAGCAGCCGCAACCGTCCATGACCTGGGCAAGCCAGGTCGTGACGCTGTCGAGAAGTAAGGCGCCGGCGCCGTGCTGGCCAAGGAGCCTCGCGGGGTCAGACGTCTCCATGGTCGTCCACGAGGCGGGGCGCCGCTGGCGGTGCCTTTCGATCCGTTCCGCCCATTCCGGGTCACCGGCGTCGGCCAGGGAGGTGGCGACGTAGGTCACCTGGTCCTCACCATCGAGCAGGCGCTCGGCATGCAGGGACTTCCCTGACCTGCTGCCGCCGAGCACAAGGCTGCGCCGGGCCGGCCGTGGCAGGCTGGCGTCGGCGACGCAGGCGGCCCGGGCGCCTGTCGCGCTCGAGACCCCGGGTACGATCTCGACCGCGATCCCGGCCTCCCCGCATGACCGCGCTTCCTGCCCACCCTGAGCGAAAACGAACGGGTCACCGCCCTTGAGCCGGACAACCGTCTTGCCGGCCCTCGCACGGTCGATCAGTAAAGCCACGACCTCGTCGCAGGTAAGGTTGCGCCGACCTGACGCACGGGACGCGTCGATAATCTCGACATCGGGGCTTAGCCTGCTGAGCAGGCCACCAGGCGCGAGCCGATCAGTAATGACGACATCGGCCGCCATGAGCCGGTCAAGGCCACGCACGGTGATCAGGTCGTCGGCGCCGGTGCCCCCCCGACCAGGACAACGCGCCCCTGCGCACGAGGCAGGTCGGCGGCTAGCGTGTACGGCTCAGCCGCGATAGGCAGAAGGTCGTCATCCACGTAGTCTCCTCCGGGGTCCGCGCCCCAGCCGAAGGGCACGACAGCCGGAGTATCCTGGCTGCCGGATCGACCAGCACCCGCCGCCTCCAGCCGTTTCAGGAGGAGTTCTCAGATGGGCTGCTCACCGGTGACAGTGGCGGGACCGCGCCGGATTTACACCGGACTTCCTCCACTGGCTGTCGTGTACTGCACCTGACTTTACTACGGAGCAAGCTCGGCAAACGACCATCCAGCAGACAACGCCCTCTACCCTGACGGTCCAATTGCGAGTTCCGCTGCTGCTCCGCAATGCCGTTTAACTTATTTTGATCTTGGAAGTGACGCGCAAGGCCGGCCGCTGCCGGAAAGCTGGCCTGGCGAACCGTCCCCGACTGGTGTTCCTGTGACTAGCAAGGCCGCTGTGCCGGTTGTGGTTAACGAGGTCCGGGCCTCCGGCCCGGGCAACCCGGCATCAGCGGGCACCTGCATTGATTATTTGACGTCTTCCACCAAGATTGTCCGTAAGGAACCCAACTATTCGCGTACCTTAACGGCCTGATATCGTGAGGCGAAACTGCGGAGGAATAGATGATCATCAGAATACCGAGAATCATCAGCGTTGCTTTAGTGGCCGGCGGGCTGGTGGTACTGTCCTTAACCGGTGCAGGCGCAGCCTTGGCAGGCACAGCCGCGCCTGGAGAACATCCGTTCGTAACCGAGGTCTTCCACGCGGTGGGGTCATCCCCCCAGTACGTTGTCAATGCAACCGAGAGCGCGGCGAAAGGGGCCGGTTTCTCGCTCAGCCAGTGCACAGGGACCCTCATGGAGATCGCCCCCTCGATCGGCGAGTGGGAAGCTACGCTGACCTGCACGTCCTAGTGTCCTGAGTCATGGACTCGCTGGCCGATCCGCTGCCTGCATCGAGGCAGCGTGCCCGTTGTAGGAGGTCTCCAGCGGCGTGCCTGGCGCGGTGACAGATGCCGCGGCACCGACAGGAACGCTGCCTCCGCATGCGGCGTGATCCACCCCCATCCAGGCCGGGGTCATAGCCGCAGTGACTCGCCGAACACGACCTTCCGGTCAGGCTCGTGACCCGAATCAGATCCACCGGATCTGGTGCCTTCCGTCCGCTGTGGCGCGTTCGCATGCCGCCATGGCAGATCGAAGGAACTGGCGTTCAAGCTCGGTGGCCTGCCGCGGCTAAATCCCCGCTAGCCCCGGCCATCACGGTAAAGGTGAATCCGGCGCTCATCGGACGGCGCAGCGGAATGTCGCACTTGATCCGGCGCAGTGCCTCGTTCCTGCTGAGGCCGAGCCCTTGCGCGATGAGCCGTTCCGGGCGCACCGGTACCGGATCCTCGAAGACGACTTCCACCTGAACCGGGCACGCCTCGTCGAGCCGTGCCGGCGGGGTGTCCAGCCGCCATGCCCCGGTCCAGTCCAGCGTGAAGTGGTTGCGCCGGGCGAGCAGCGGATCCAGCAGCCTGGACGCCACCAGTTCCGGGTCGTTGACGTGGTAGCCGTGGAGCTCAGCCGGATCGAAGGATCTGACCGGCGCTCGCTCGCGCACGGCGAGCTTGCGCGTCCGATCGCAGGATACACAGCGGACCAGCAGCCACACGTCCAGCAGCTTGCCGTTGGCGTTGACGCGGAACCTGCCCTCGCCGGTGGTGGCCGACTCCGACCGGCAGTCCACGCACCGCAATGACAGCAGAGGCAGCCTGGTCCGGCGAACGACCCAGGGCAGCACGGTATGGGGTTGTGAAGACATGATCTCTCTAGACCTGACACGAGGCCGATTACGCGCGACCTCAAACGCTGTATGACCGGGCGCATAAGGGCAGCCCGGCAGATCCGACGAGAGCGTCGGCTAACGGTGAGCGGAAGAAGGTGTCAGGTCTAAAGAGCAGGCATGCGGTTCTGTCCCTTTGTCGTCACTGCGACGGACCGCAGCCAACCTACGGGAACGCGGAAGGAAGGCTCAATCGGTTTTCCGACCGAGACTTCGTCTGTGCTACCGGGACCCCTCAGTGGCGAAGGCGATGGTGTCGTCGAGGCCCGGCCGGCAGCCGTCCCTGGTGTCCGCGGCGAGGTCCGGCAAGGCTCCGCGTCAGCTCAGCTGCGGACCCTGAGGAAAATGACAGATCGATGAGAAAGATCCGGGGCCAGGTCGATGAGACAGTGCACATCCGGCCCACACTCAGCGAGGTGCCGGGTGCCGTAGCGGTCTGCGTGGGGAGTAGCCGGTCCACGGTGCCGGTGGCGAGGGTTTTGGGAATGGTGGTGTCGAAGTCGGCCTATGCCGTCGCCGACGTCCTGCGCGCCGCCGCCGGATCACCCGCAGCCGCGAACTGCGCCACGCCGCAGACGCTTGTGACAGCGCCCCACGGATGCCCCACGGGCGCATGCCAGCCTGCGGCCGCACAGGCAGCCAACTGCGCGCCGCATCCAGGACGCTGGCACTGCTCACGATGAGCGCGAACCCGCACAGCCGACGCGCCCACGGCCTTATCTCCAGCCTTGCCTGCCTGGCGGGCGCAGTGACCGAGCGGCGGCTCGCTCAGTGTCGTGGCTCACCTGGCTTCGTCGCCGTACACTGATTCCATGAGCGTGCAGCGCGAGGAGCTGATCCGGCTGGTGGAGGAGCTGCCAGAGGACGATGTACCGACCGTGCTCGATGACGTGCGCCGTCACCTCCGCCTTGTCCATGGCCGGTCCTGGCCCCCCGCCTGGTTCAGTTCGGCGGAGGGCAGGACAAGTGACATCGCGGCCCGGTCTGAGGATCTGCTTGCAGAGGGATTCGGCCGCTCGGCGTGATCGTCTGCGATACAGGGCCGCTGGTGGCTGCGGCGCTGTCGAACGACAAGCACCACGCTGCCTGCGTGGACATGTTCACGGCGCTACATGAAGCTGGAACGGAGCTGGTGATTCCCGCGCCGGTCGTGGCCGAGGTTGGCTATCTCTTGGCTCGTGAGGCTGGGCCGCGAATCGAGGCGATGTTCTTGCACTCGCTTGCCGATGGCGACTTCGGCGTGGCTGACCTAGTGATGACGGACTACAAGCGGATGGCCGAGCTCGTCATTACGTACGGAGACCTGCCACTGGGCACGACGGACGCGGCTGTCGTCGCGACCGCCGAGCGATTGAAGGTCACGGATGTGGCGACTCTGGACAGACGGCACTTCGCCGTGGTCAGGCCGCGCCACGCGGACGCACTGACAATGCTGCCCTAGTCGCCCGCGCCTTACAGCGGGTCAGGATGGGTCCGATCGCCTACGCGCGGGCGCATGCGAGGCAACGCTCCCATCGTCAGGCCGAGTGTTCGGGGCGTGACGCAGTCCAGAATCATGAACTCAATGCCGCACGTGACAAGCACGTCCGGCACGCGCGGCGTTAAAGATGGGTACTACGTATCAAGACCGGCTAGCAGCAATTACAGCCAGGCCGCTTGCGGGAACGACGCAGCGACGCCGGTGAGGGAAACCATGCACACCCCAGAACCCCTGCCGGGAGGTGTCAGCCATTGCTGCGCCGAATCGGCTGGCCCGAGCCGCCAGCATTCACAGCAGCGAAGAGATTTCGAATGTTTGATCGAAATCCATCCGGCGAGTGCAGCAGCAAAGTACAGCAACGCCCGGAGACACTGCTTGCCGCTAACGTCGGCATGCCGCAACCACCACCCCGACGGTCTCTCAGGGCAGCCCACCTACCGCTTCAGGTCTTCGGGCTGCCTGGCAGGCCCTGCGCCCCCAATACCCGCCAGTATTCGAGCTCGTGAGAAACGGCGGCCCGTAACGTTGCAGTCATGAGCCAGCGTCCGTTCGAGATCATCTGCGAGATCGAGCCGCCCACCCGGCCGGACCTCAAGCATGTCCGTCATCAGATCGGCGTGCTCAGTCCCGTCGCCGACGCCTTCTTGATCCCCGACAACCACCTCGGCCGCGCGACGGTCTCCAGCGTCGCGGTTGCTCATGAGGTCGAGGCGATGGGCGGGCGCAGCATCGCATGCCTGAATTCTCGCGATCGCAACCTGCTGGGGTTTCGCCGTGACCTGCTCACTGCCGCCGCCTACGGCGTTGACCAGTTCCTGTTCGTTCACGGCGACAAGCCCGCGACCGGGGGGAGGACCAGCGAGCTGACGGTCCGCTCGATGATCGAGGAGGCACGTGGCTGCGCCGGGGAGCCTGCCTTCGGGACCGCCCCGCGCTGGCGGATAGGCGTGGCCGCAGGACCGCGTTCCCTGCCGCAGTGGAAGCTGGCCGCGGACTTCGTATTCGTGCAGGTCAGCTATTCGGTAGAGACCATCCTGCGGTGGCGGGACGCCAACCCGGCCGACATCCCCGTCTACGCGGGCGTCATGGTTCTCGCGAGCCAGGCAATGGCCCGCCGCATCGCAGCCGCCGTCCCGGCGGTCCAGGCCATTAACCAGCCCGCGCGCTATCGGATCGTAGCTAAGCTCAGGTCATGGGAATATTCCGGGTTGCCGTTGCCGTGGCTGTCGCTGCGGGCCTGGTCACCGGGTGGCGGATGACTGGCCTGGACAGCCGGTCGCCTCATCCTGCGGCGGCCACCGGCAGCTTTTACGTGAGCCCGACGGGAAACGACCACGCCAGCGGGACTTCGCCTGCGCACGCGTGGCGCACGCTCACAAGGGCTTCGGCAGCCAGGCTGCGGCCGGGTAACAGGCTGCTGCTGCGCGGCGGTCACGTGTTCCAGGGTGACCTGCAGATCGGGAAAGCCGATAGCGGTACCGACGCCAGCCGAGTGATGATCGGCTCCTACGGAGGCGGCCGGGCCACGATCGCGTCGCGTGCCTCGGGATTGCTCGTACTCGACGCGGCCAACGTGACGATCAGCGATCTGGTCATCGTCGGCCGGCACGCAATGCGGGCAGCCACGGCTGGCATCAACGTCTACAGCGACCTGGCCCGCGCAAGGCTGCGGCATGTGGTGATCGACCACGTTGACGTCAGCGGCTTCGGCTACGGCATCTTGATCGGCGGCGCTCACAATGGAGCCGGGTTCAGCGATGTCTGGGTGAAGCATTCGGCCCTGCACGGCAATCTCGACGCGGGTCTGGAGTCGTACGGGCCGGCCTTCAACCCGTCGGCGCCGCGTTACGCCAACGCTCGCATTCACATCCTGCGGGTGCGGGCGTACCGCAACCTCGGTGACCCGGCCAACGTGAAGTCGAACTCAGGCAGCGGCATCGTGCTCGCCAGCGTCAACGGGGCCACGATCGCCATGTCCTCGGCATTTGACAACGGCGGCCGTGGCGGCGCGCCCGGCGAAGGCCCTGAGGGAATCTGGGCCTACGATTCCAGCCAAGTCGTCATCAAGCACAACGTGGCTTACGGCAACACGTCGAAGAGCAAGCAGGATGGCGGCGGATTCGGGTTCGATCAGGGCACTGCGGACTCCGTCATGGAGTACAACTTGTCCTACGCCAATCACGGGCCCGGCTACCTGCTGTACGGCTCGCCGCAGATCCCGCAGCGCGGCAACGTCGTGCGGTTCAACATCAGCAGCGGCGATGGCCGGGGTACTTACGTCCTTGGCGGCATCGCGGTGGGCGGGCTGACGATCAACCTGGCCATCTACCAGAACACGGTAGTCATGGCCAAGGCAGGGTCGCAGACCACGGTCAAGCTCTACGGGACGCCGCGCAGGGTCCGCGTGCTCAATAACATCTTCGTCGGCTCGTCCGGCGGTCCCCTGGTGTACGCCGTCTTCCCGCTGACCACCGCCGACGTGCTGCTGGCCGGAAACGACTATCTGGCGCCTGCCGGTCACCTGACGCTGAAATGGGCCAGGACCGAGTACGGCTCGCTCAATGCCTGGCAGGCGGCGACCCATGAGGAACTGGTGAACGGCAAGCGGACCGGACTGACCGCCGCCCCGCTCTTCGTCCAGCCGGCCACCGGCAAGTCCGGCGGAGCCGGCTTCGCGCTCAAGCCCGCTTCCCCGCTGCGCGGCTCCGGCCTTGATTTCCTGCGCCTGTTCCGCCTGCACCCTGGCAAGATCAACTATGGCGGCAAGCCGTACCGGGCTCAGCGGCCCAACGTCGGCGCCTGGTAGCCGTTCAGTCGCTCTCGCGGGTAGTGAGCTCACCGGGGTTGTCACGGAACCACTCGACGGTCCGCCGTACGCCGTCTTCGACACCGATCTCTGGTTTCCAGCTCAGCAGGTCCATCGCTCGTTTGATGACCGGGCGGCGCCGCGCCGGATCGTCGGTCGGCAGCGGCAGGTATTCGATCGCGGAGTCCGATCCCGTGATTCTCAGCACCAGTCCGGCGAAATCCGCGACGGTGAACTCCTCGGGGTTTCCCAGATTGACCGGCCCGGGCTCGGCTGAGTCGATCATCGCCACGATGCCGCGCACGAGATCGTCGACGTAACAAAAGCTCCTGGTCTGACTGCCGTCACCGTAGACGGTGAGCGGCCGCCCGGTCAGGGTCTGCGTGATGAAGTTCGTCACGATCCGGCCGTCGCCGGAGCTCATCCTGGGCCCGTAGGTGTTGAAAATGCGCAAGATCCCGGTATCGAGGCCGTGCTCGCGCCTGTACGCCGAGGTCAGAGCCTCAGCGAAGCGCTTGGCCTCGTCATAGACGCTACGCGGGCCGATGGGATTCACGTTGCCCCAGTAGTCCTCGGGCTGCGGGTGCACCTCAGGATCGCCGTAGACCTCGCTGGTCGACGCCAGGACGAAACGTGCCCCGTCACGAGCCGCGATCCGCAGCGCGTTCTCGGTTCCCGTGCTGCCCGCCGCCAGCGTTTCAAGCGGATGGCGAAGGTACTGCGGCGGCGACGCGGGGCTGGCCAGGTGCGCGACCACGTCGAACGGCCCCGGCACCCGCAGTTCCGAGGTCACGTCCGCTTCGACGTATCCGAAGCCGGACGCGCCGATGAGATGGCCGATGTTCGCGATCCGGCCAGTTGACATGTTGTCGACGCACAGCACGACGTCTCCCCTGGCATGCAGTGCATCGCACAGGTGCGAACCAAGGAACCCGGCACCGCCGGTCACCAGGACGCGCATTTTCTCCCCCTCGGTTAACTGGCCCTAACCCGGCTTCAGCCGGGAGTACTCATCTGCTCGAACCGCCACGCGTCCCGCAGCAGGTCAGTCACGTTCCGGCTGGTCCGCCATCCCCACGCCGCCGCGGCCAGGCCGCAGTCAGCTACCAGCCTGGCCACGTCCCCTGGCCTGCGATCGGTAACCGTGTAAGGCAGGCGGATGCCGCACGCCTCTTCGAATGCCCTGACCAGTTCGAGCACCGACAGGCCAGCGCCGGTGCCGAGATTCAGCACGCTCGGCCCGTCCCGGTCCTCCAGCTGATCCAGGGCCAGCACGTGCGCCTCCGCGACGTCCAAGACGTGGATGTAGTCGCGAATCGCGGTGCCGTCGGGAGTGTCATAGTCGCTGCCGAATATGTGCAGCTTGTCGAGCTTGCCGGCCGCTACTTTCATGATGTGGGGCACGATATTGCCTGGCACTCCGTGCGGGCGCTCGCCGAGAATGCCGCTCGGATGCGCACCGGCAGGGTTGAAGTAACGCAGCGAGATAGCGACCAGATCCGGGTCGGCAGCCCGCGCCGCGCCAATTATCTGCTCGCACACGAGTTTCGAGCGGGCGTACGGATTCGCCGGCTCGGGCCGGTCGCTTTCGGTAATCGGGCCGCTGTGGCCAGCGCCGTAAATAGAGCATGACGACGAGAACACGAGCCTGCGCACCCCGTGACCGGCCATGGCTCGCAGCAGGTTGATCGTGCCGCCGACGTTGACGTCGAAATATTCGAGCGGGAACTCAGTGGATTCCCCGACTGCCTTCTTGGCAGCGAAGTGGATAACCGCGCTCACGTCGTGGCTGTCGAATACCCGCCCCAGAGCGGGTGCGTCGCGAATGTCGACCTGATGCACGGCAATCTCACGTCCGGTCAGCTGGCGCAGGACATCGATGACACCCGGCGTGCTATTCGAGAAATCGTCAGCGATCGCGACCTCATAGCCATGGCCGGCCAGCTCCACGCAGGTGTGACTGCCGATGAATCCGGCGCCTCCCGTGACGAGAATTGTCATGCGTCAAGCTCCTTTCCGGTGACCCCGTCCGCCTTGGGAACGGCTCTCACCAGCCGAACATCCGGATCGCGTAGGCCGGATACAGAATCAGCGCCGGCAGGGCGAGGCCCAGCGCGCAGCCGGCGAGCAGCAGAGGTGCGCGGACCGTAGACCGCAGCGCGGCGCCGGCCGGGGTCTCGGCCTTCGCGGCGATCTCGATCACGTGCCGCGCCGGCAGCATGACGGACACGACCGCGTAGACCGTGCCGGCCAGCGCGCTGAGGAAGACGTAGCCCGCCTCGCCGCTGAACTGCTCGCCGAACAGGGCCGCTGCCGACGACACGACGCTGATCGCCACGAACGGCAGCACGAGCCTGGCTGGCAGCGGCTCGAGGCCGCCGGCCGATTTCGGGGTCACCTTGAACGAGATCGGCCGGGGCCGGACGATCTGCAGCATGCCCGCGCAGATACCAAGCCCGACGAACGGCCACCGGCTGAGGCTGTAGAGCCAGTTCTCCCAGCTGATAATCGGCGCACGCGGCGGGCGCAGCAGCCCGCGCCGCCGCAGCAACGCCGCCAGCAAGATCAGCCAGATCGAGATCGAGCCCCAGTGCGCCAGGAATGCCAGATAGTTGACGTTGATCCAGGCCAGGCCGAGCACCACGGCGGCCGGCGCGAGCATCACTCCCGCCAGCGTGGAGCCGACGAGCAGGGAATAGTAAGAGAGGGCATAAAGGAACCGGAATCGCATCGGCCAGGAAAGCCGGCGAGCGTTCCTCGGTACCAGTCCGAACAAGACCGTTGTCAGGCTCCGCGCCCACTGGAATTCCTGGACGGTCATTGCGGCGAACGTGTTCGGGCCATCTCCGTGCGCCTCCGCGTCGATGGCGAAGGCGCCCTGCCAGCCGGCCGCGTTGAGCAGGAAGGTCGTCGAGAAGTCCTCAGCTAGCTCAGGCCCGATGCCGCCGATCTGGCGCAGCGCCCCGGTCCGTACCGCATAATGCGATCCGATGCACAAGGGCGCGAAACCGTCGCTGTGCCCGAGCTGGAATGGCCCGTGGAAGGTCGCTTCCTTGTGCAGACGGCCTCTGGCGGCCCAGGATCCGGCAGCGTTGGCGTCGCAAATGCTGGGTGCGGCGACGTAACCGATCGCCGGGTCGGAAAATGGCCTGACCATCTCGGCCAGGTATGCCGGGGACGGGACGTGGTCACAGTCGAGCTGGACGACCACGTCGTAGTACCGGTAACCCCAGCGGTCGTAGAAATAGGCGAGATTGCCTTCCTTGCACTTGGTCCGCCGCGGCCAGTCCTCCCTGTGGTATCCCGGCTCCCCCGCCCTGGTGGACACCCCCACTCCCCGCGCGATGCACCAGTCGATGGTTTCCCCGGCAGGCCGCTCCGAGCAGAGCCAGATGTCGTAGGGAAGCGGATAGTCCTGGGCCAGCATCGCCTCGAGCGTCGCCCTGACCACGGGCCAGGGCTCGGACGGAGCATGTGTCACCACGAACGCGACCCGGAGCAGGGGCACCGCTATGGCGGTATTGACCCTCCGCAGCCGGTTAGCCCCGATCACGAAGAACACCGGGAAGCCCGACAGGTAGCCGAGCACGACCGAGTTGACCACCAAGCCAGCAACGCCCGCCCGGTGCGCCGGCTCAAGCCACCATGACCAGAAGATGACAAGACAGCCGAGCCACGCCCCCGACATGACCGTGACCAGGGCTCGATCTGACCGGCTCAGCGCGCTGATGAACGTGCTGTGGCGCAGCCGCCGCCGGGGCTCGCGCCGCGGTGCCAAGAC
The DNA here is from genome assembly GCA_963720575.1 of uncultured Actinomycetota bacterium. GTDB lineage: Bacteria > Actinomycetota > Actinomycetes > Streptosporangiales > Streptosporangiaceae > Chersky-822. The sequence continues at coordinate 3,682,607 of CAVRGA010000001.1, read as the reverse complement.
CGGGCCCAGGCCGCTGAACCGCCTGACCGAGCCGCCCGACAGGGATCCGAGTTCGAGGCCGAGATGCCTCAGGCTGTCCCGGGCATTGAGATCACTGCCCGGCCGGCGGTGCCGGCCAGGCAGCACAGCGATATCAGCACGGACCTCGATGAACTCAGACTGCGCCAGGGCAGTGGGGCTCGTGCTCTCCTCGATCAACCCCGCGTCCTCGAATCTACGATCGTCTGACGAAATAGTCAGACTAAACGTGGCAGCGTACCGCAGTCCGTGCGCGCGTACCCGCAGTACCCGCTCCGGACCTGGCTGGTTCCTGTTCGGCCGTGCGCCGCCGGCGGGGTCCGCAGGGCGGCCTTCGCCCACCAGTCAGTCTGGGAATTTCTGCTCGCCAACCGCCTGGCCACTCCCGGACGAAGTACGCGACCGCGTGGCAACGACGGGACCATTAGACTCACTGATGTCACCGGGCCGGAGTTCTGACCGAACATAAGAAGCGCGTACTTCTTCGACCTTTCCGGCGCTCGCAGCGTCGCACTTGAGGATGCCCTCCAGCGCTCTGTCAGCCTCCGTCTGGTTGTCGATCAACCGGCTGATTGCCAGGGCACGCAGGTGGTCAGGGCGGGCTGACCTCGGTTGGCCGCACTCTAGCCGCAGCGTCCCGATCTGGTTGAGGGTTTGAGCTTCGCCAAGCGCGTCACCGACGTCGCGGTAAAGATCGCGCGCCTGCGCCAGCAGATCTTCGGCGGCAAGGACGTCACCGGCCGCTTGGTGCACGCTGCCTAGATTGTGCATAGCGCTAGCCGTGCCGTGCCGGTTGCCGATCTCGCGGTATATCACCAAAGCCTGCTTCAGAACGCCCGCTGCTTCGAGTAGGTTGCCCGCCTCCCGGACCGCGTCGCCCAGCCAGCACAGCGCGTTCGCCTCGCCGAGGCGGCTGCCGATGTCCCGGAAGGTAGCCAGGGCTCGCTCCAGCACGCTCATCGCGCCCGTCAAGTCACCGGTGCCTTGCCGCACCAATCCCAGGCACGCCAAGGCGCCGGCCTCGCCAAACCGGTCACTGAGGGTCGCGGAGATGTCGAGCGCCTGTTCCAGCGCCCGGTTCGCCGCCGGGTTATCGCCAGTCAGGTTGTGCACCGCGCCGAGATTCCGGAGCGCCTCGGCCTCGCCCAGCCGACTGCCCGCGCGGCGGGATATCCGCAGCGAGCGTTCCAGCGCATCAACTGCGGCCGGGTAGTCGCCGGTCAGCTGCCACAAGGTGCCCAGGCCGAGCAGCGCACCGGCCTCGCCTAGCAGGCAGCCGATGTCCGCGATGTCGGCGTAGTCCGCGTAGATTGCCCGTGCCCAGGCACGTCGCCGTACCAGGAAGCAGCGGCTCGACCTGGCTGCTGCTGGCCGCGTTGTCCAGGACCAGCAGCACCCTGCGGCCGGCCATCCGGTCCCGCCACATCGCCGCTCGCCCTTCGGCGTCGGCGGGCAGGTAACGGATATCAACCCCGTCGGCGGTCAGCAGCTCAGCTAGCACATTGGCGGGATCGGCGGCCGGGCGGCCTGGGGTGTGACCGTGCAGGTCCGCAAATAGCTGCCGGTCTGGAAACCGGTCAGCCACCAGGTGGGCGACGTGCAGCGCCAGTGCTGTCTTTCCGACGCCCGGCATGCCATCGATCGCCGAGATCACCAACGCCCCCGGCGGCCGCAGACGCGGCCGGTCCAGCAAGCCGCCCAGCGCGGCCAGTTCTCCCGTGCGACCTGTGAAATGAGCTGGAGGAACGGGCAACTGCCGCAATCGGTCATGGCCGGGCCGCTGCCCACGGTCAAGCTCCGGGCCGCTGGCGGCCTCGTAGCCGCGAGGCAGGCCGGCCCGGACCCGGTCGCCTGCCAGTATGGCCTGCTGGAGCTGGCGCAGCGCCGGGCCTGGCTCGACCCCGAGTTCCTCGGCGAGCACGCTCTGGCTGGCCCGGTAGACCTCAAGGGCCTCGGCCCGGCGGTCGACCGCGTAGAGCGCGCGCATGAGCTGCTCGTGGAACCGCTCACGGAACGGGTGCGCGCTGGCCAGGCCACGCAGCTCCGCGATTACATGCTCGTACCTGCCGCCCCGCAGCTCGGCGACGATCCGGTTCTCAACGGCTAGCCAGCGCAACTCCGCCAGCCGTGCCGTCTCGCTGATCTGCCACGCATTCACCGGCACATCGGCCAGGGGCTCGCCGCGCCAGAGTGCCAGCGCCGAGCGGAAGGCGTCGGAAGCGTCGTCCCAGCGGGCCTCGGCCAGCGCCGCCTCCCCGCGGGCCGTCAGCCCGGCGAAGCGGGCCGAGTCCAGCTCCGGGTCATCGACGTCGATGATGTATCCGGCGCCCGCCGTCCGGATACGCGACCCCGCCGCGGGCCGAGGGTCCGGCGCAGGCGCATCAGGTGGGTATGCAGCGCACCGCGCGGGGCCGGTGGCTGCTGATCCGGCCAGAGTGATTCGATCAGCACGTCCATCGGCACCACGGCGTTCACGCGCAGCAGCAGGACGGCGAGCGCTGTCCGCTGCTTGGCGGCGGTTATCGGACGCGTGACCCCGCCATCGAGCACCTGCACCGGGCCCAGGACGCCGAACTCCACCGCCATGCCCGCACCCCCGCCAGTAGTCAGATGTGACGTTTCGACCAATTGACAATATGCCGATTTATATCGACGATCCACTGCGGCCCATCGGCACGCCAGTCAGAGGACAGCCGGAAGACAGCCGGCGTGCGGAGACTCCGAATGCCTATCGCAGTCCCGCTACCGATGAGGAGCCTTTATGGGCCTGAGCAAACCATCCGCCAGACGCCGCTGGGCGACTGGCATTGCGTCGCTGGCCGTGCTGGCCGGCCTGACGGCACCGCTGGCGGCGATACAGCCAGCCTCCGCGACCCTGCCCGGTCCTGTCGTGTACCGGGGCGAGGGATTCGATACCGCGACGCCCCCGCCCACCGCCGACATGACGACCTGGTGGACCACCACCCCCTACAGCAGCCTGGGCATCTACCTCGGCGGTGAGAACTCCGGAGGGACGAACCCGGGCCACAACTACATCGCGAACATCATGACCACCGGCTATGCGGTGTGGCTGTACTGGGTGGGACCGCAGTCAGCCTGCGCGAACCAGCCCAACCTTGCCGCGTTCAGCAACAACGCGAACACCGCGCAGTCCCAGGGCGAAACCCAGGCCGACGATGCGGTCGCTGAGGCGGAAAGCACCGGATTCGCCAACGTGTACATCGTCTATGACCTCGAGGCCTTCAACACCGGCAACTCGACCTGCGTCACCGCGGCAGCATCGTTCATCAACGGCTTCGAGTTCGAGGTCCACACGGTGGATGGCAAGCACGGCGCGGTCTACGGTTCCAGCTGCGCCTCCGACCTGGACAACTATGTCAACCACAGCAACATCCCCGAGGCAATCTTCCCGGCCGACTACAACTTCTCCGACTTCGCTACCACGCCCATCCAATGCGTCGCCAACAACCACTGGGACCAGAACCAGCGAGTGCATCAATGGTCGGATGGCACGAGGACCAGGTTCTTTTCCGGCGACAGCGGCCCCAGCATCACGCTGGACGAGGACTGCGCTGACGGCCCGGCCGAAAGCACGACCGCATGGGATCTGGCGTGCCAGTAATACGAGACACCCGATATAGGAGGCGGTCCGAACAAATGAGATTTCTGAAAGCAGCGCGTTACCTCGGTCCAGCGGTCGCGGCGGTGGCCGGCCTGGCCGTGCTGGCCTTCGCCTATCCAAGCTCGCAGGCGGCGCCCGGTGCCATCGGCTGGTTGAACAGGCCCGCTGTGATCCCCGCGGTGAGGGCGCCGGTCAATCCCGGCCTGGCCGCCTGCGCGACAACCAGCCTCAGCACCAGGATGGTGCGCCGGGGCCTAGTCGGATACGGGACTTATGCCTACATCTACAGCGTGAAAAATGGCGGCTCCAGCGCCTGTTACGTCTCGGGGACTCCTAGCGTGGACATCGCGGGCAAATCGTTGACGCGCGGCGCGAACGTGCTGAACGTATCGGCCGGGACGCTGGCCCCTGGCGCCTCAGCAACCTTCGCCATCATCCAGACGGCTCGCGTTCCCTGCACTGCCAAACTGCGAAATGGCGTCACGGCCACGAAGCCGGTCACGCCGCGGCTGAGGTTCGGGCGCCAGGCTGGCCCGGCCGTCAGCGGCGGGACCGTGCTGACCAGTAACTGCGTCACCGCTCACGTGACTCCTATCGGCCTGCCGATGACGGAGCTGAAGCCGGACGCTCTTTCGGGACTCCGGGTCGTGCTCGCCGTCCCGTCGCGTATCGCCGCCGGCCAGGTACTGAAGTTCGCGGTAACGATCACCAACCCCAGCAGGGCAACGGTCAGGCTCTCCCCCTGCCCGAGCTATGAGCTGGGACTGTCCGTCGCACCCGCGAAGGCATACAAGCTCAACTGCTCAGCGGCACCGGCCATCCCCGCCGGCCAGTCCCGCACGTTCCAGATGCGGTTCAGCATTCCCGCAGGGGCTCCAGCCGGCCTGGCGAAGATCGGCTGGTTCCTGCTCAACCCGAACCGCACCGGAGCGGGCGGCGCAATCACGATCACCAGGGCCGGCTGAAAGTGAGTGCTGACATGCCAAGCTACCGAGCCAGGCTCGGCAAGCCCGCCACGATCCTGGCGGCCGTGCTGCTCTGCGCTGGTACGGCAGCCACGGCTGCCGTCGCCACGGCGCCGGCCGCACTGGGGGCCGCCAGTCCCAACGCGCTCCCCCCGACCGTTAGCAGAACCTACTGCGGCCACGGCGCCTGGTCCTTCAGCGCGATCCCGGCTAAGGGATTCAACCCGCTGACGGCCACGGCCGCGCAGCTCAACGCCAACGGCTACCCGATCAGGCCGGCCCGGGCCGACGCGCATGAGTACGCCCAGTGGCGCAAGTTCGCGGTCAGCTACCGGCCGGCCCGCAGTTCCTGCGCCAGCCTGAGGGACGCGGCTCATATCACGCGCCGCCTGACCAAACGGCACGGCCGGCCGCCGGCCGCCGCCTCCGACCTGACCAACTGGTCCGGTTACGTGGCGCACAACGACACCTACACCGACGCCGAGGCGGAGTGGGATCTGCCCGGTGCCACTGGCGTAGCGGGCACCGATGACTTCTCCTCGTCCTGGGTCGGCATCGGGCTTGGCGAGAGCAGTTCCTTCCCGCTGATGCAGGCTGGCAGTGAGTCCGACTACCTGGACGGCACCGACCAGTACTACCTCTGGTACGAGATCTGGCCTCAGCATTCGTCCTCGACCGTGGTCGATACCAGCGTCCATCCTGGCGACCTGGTCGGCGCGCATGTCACCGTGGACAATTCATCGGCCGGCTGCGACGCCTCGACCTGCGTGTTCCTGCATGTGTGGGACACGACCACCGGGTTCAACAATGACTACGTGTTCGGCGGCGACTGGAGCAACGACGGCCACGCCGAGTGGATCTACGAGCGGCCCTGCATCGTGACCTTCATGCCGGCGGCTACCTGCGAAATCCAGTACCTGGCCGACGCGGCGCCGCAGTTCACCGAGGCGCAGGCGGTGATCGCGGGCACGCACTTCTTCCCGCTCGGCGACCTCGCTGACGTGACGATCGACATGACCAACTGCCCGGGCACCCAGGTGATCGCCCAGCCAGGCGCGATCAGCAGCAGCGGCTACAACTTCGCAGAGCAGTACCTGCATCACGGTGATGCCAACCAATGCGCATTTAAGGCTGGCTAGCCTGGCTCACGCTCCGAGGCCGCGCCCCGGACCAGTCCCGGTCCGGGGTCCGGCGCCGAGGGCCGGTCGTGATCCAGGCCCCTAGTCGCCGCGAGAAACTCCGCTACCCCCTCGGCAGCGGACGCCTGATGGGATCTGGCGGGCGAGAGTTCCGCCCCGGCAGCAGGCTTAGCCGCGAACAGGCCCGCGCCGTCGAGGGTTGGCCAGGCCAGCCTTTCGCTAGGGCGCGATGCGAGAGGGTCGTCTCTGAGCACCCGGTTCAAGATCGCGTTGTGCACGTGCGACTGGGGGTCGCTGTCCCGGCTGGCGTGCTACGCGAACGAGGCGATCACCCACTCATACGCGTCCGCGAACCGCCCCGAACGCGGTCAGATTGACTCTCGGAAATAGAGATGACTCCCGGACTAGCATTTCAAGTGTGGTGACTGGATCTTCTGGACAGCTCATGCACCGGGATCAGCTGACGGTCTCCCCCGCCACCGTGCGCGAACTGGTCGCCAGCCAGTTCCCCCGGTGGCGCGGACTGCCCGTCCAGGCGGTCACGTCGCAGGGCACGGTCAACGCGCTGTTCCGCCTTGGCGAGGACCTAGTAGCGCGGTTCCCGCTCAGGAGCGGGGACGCCGGTGCCGTGCGGCGATGGCTGGATGCCGAGGCCGACGCGGCACGAGAGCTGGCCGGCCGTACCAGGTTCCCGACGCCGCGGCCGGCCGCGATCGGCGATCCCGGCCCGGGTTACCCGCTGCCGTGGTCGGTGCAGACCTGGCTGCCAGGCACCACCGCCGCCGAGGCCGACTCAGGCCAGTCGACCGCGTTCGCCCGCGACCTAGCCGAGTTCATCAGCGGCGTCCGCGCGATGAGCACCCGGGGCCGGACGTTCAGCGGGACAGGCCGCGGCGGCGACCTCCCCGCCCACGACGCGTTCATGCAGACCTGCTTCCGGCGCAGCGAACGGCTCCTGGACGTGCCGGTGCTGCGCCGCCTGTGGGACAGGTTCCGGGTCCTGCCCCGCGAGGGTGCCGACGTCATGAACCACGGTGACCTGATCCCCGCCAACGTGCTCGTCCGCGGCGACCGCCTGGCCGGGATCATCGACGTCGGCGGCCTGGGGCCGGCCGACCCTGCGCTGGACCTCGTCGCCGCCTGGCATCTGCTCAAGGCCGGCCCCAGGCAGGTCCTGCGCGACGACCTCGGCTGCGACGACCTGGAATGGGAACGCGGAAAGGCCTGGGCCTTCCAGCAGGCAATGGGCCTGGTCTGGTACTACGCCGACACCAACCCGGCCATGAGCCTGCTGGGCAGGCGAACCCTCACCCGCATCACGACCCGGGCATGACCCGGCATTAATGCCTGAGGTGTTGATGGGGGTCATTCCGGTCGCGGTAGCCTCTGCCCGTTGACGCCGTGGCGGGCTCGATGCACAAGTCATCACGCAGACCTATCACCCGACAAGCGAACCTTCCCGCCTCGCCGACTCGGCGCGTGCTGTCCGGGCGTGGAGTGCAGCAACGACTCGACGTCGCATTCGACGCGCTCAGCGCCCGCGGCCCGAATGCCCGGAGGCTGGTGATCCGATGGCCGTGCCGGAGCTACTAGACATCGCGCGAGTGCGGCGGTGGTGCGCCGAACGAGTGCCCGAGCAAGCCCGTCATCAAGTCCGCGTCGAGTGCCAGGTCGGCCCGCGATACCTGACGATCGTCGAGCGGCGCGCGCCCTGGCACGAGAACTCCGGGCCAGAATGGACCAGCTTTCCGATCGCGCGCCTGCGCTACAACGCCTCCGCCAAGTCCTGGACCTTGTACTGGCGTGACCGCAACCTCCGATTCCATATCTACGACCGGCTCGCACCTTCGAACCGCCTCGACGACCTGCTCAACGAGATCGACCTCGACCGCACCTGCATCTTCTCGAGCTGACCACTGGCTGGCCGCCAGCCCACCGCCCCGCTCCGACTCAGGCGGGCGAACTCAGCCCCCACAGTTGGGCCAGTGCTTCCGCAGAATGAACCCGCAACGGGCATATGGTTCAAACTCGATTGTCTGCCGAAGCCGCCGCCGCACTGCGCGCCCTGCACGATATCCACGAGGCGGGCGCGGATGCGCGGACGATCCTTAGCTAGTCATGTGCTCGCCGGGCCAGCACGGCGCACGCCGAGCTTGCTCATGGAGACCATCACTCGGTGCTGCAGACCGAGGCTGGTGATCCGCCTGGCAGGCCAGTCAACTGGTCGTCGAGGCGATGAACGTGAGCGTCAGCAGGCGGCGGCCCAGGTGGTGGCCGGCACAACCCACTGCGAGCAAAATCAGCGTGTCAGCAACCACCGCAGCAGGGCCTCCCTGCCAGGAGGCCGGCCTCGACAAAGACGATCCCCGCAACGAGCGGCAACCCGCGTGACGGTCGGCACCGATCCGCTCGGTGGCCTGGCTCAGGCCACCTGCGACTAGCCAGGCCGTCAGCTGACCGCCGCACAGATTGAACGCCAGCCCAGCATCACCGCGCACCACGGTGAACGCCTACGCCGAGACAGCCGCCTGGGACCAGTGCCGCCCAGGCCAAATGCCCGCCCGGGCCAGCCGAGCACCGCGTATATCTGACATGATAGCTACTGGATATACTCAGGAGGGGAAGGGAGTGCTGATGGCGAAGACCCTGATCGACGTAGACGAGGATTACCTGGCGGCGGCGCAGGAGGTTTTGCGGACCAAGACGAAGAAAGACACGGTGAACGCGGCGCTGCGGGCTGTGGCAGCCATGGCAGCGCGGCGGCGGGATCTGCAGCGGCTGGTCTCTGGCGGGCTGGCGGACCTGACCGATGAGCAGGTGATGCGCGGCGCATGGCAGCGGTAGCCAGGTGCATCGCCGATACCAGCGCACTTGCCCGCTTGCGTCACACGTCGGTCGCGGACGCGCTAGGCCCGCTGATCGAGGCCGGGCTGGTGGCTACCTGCGGAACGATTGAATTCGAGCTGGGCTGGGCGACCCGCGGCAGCGGCGAGCTTGACCAGCTCCGGGCAGACCGGGACCTGGGTTATGAACGGCTGCCGACTTTGGACGAGGACTGGCGGCGTGCCCTGGACGTCCAGGCAGCGCTGCGGCATGCCGGCCGGGTGCGCGCGGTCGGGTTCCCTGACCTGCTGATCGCCGCGGTCGCCGAGCGGGAGCGGGTAACGATCTTGCACTACGACAGCGACTACGACCACATCAGCGCGATCACCAGCCAGCCAGCCCGCTGGGTCGTCCCCCGCGGCACCGTTCCCTAGCCTCAAGGCACAGCACGAAAGTACAGCAACCCAGCCGGACACCTGCGGACCGGCGAACACGCCGCTGTTCAGCTACGACCAGCTGCTGTACTCGTTAGCGGTGGTGTCATCGGCGGGCAGGTCCGCCTGGTCAGGCGAGACCGTCATGGCCATCGGGGCCGCGTCGGCGACAGCGACGGCAACGCCGGCAGGCTGCGCGCTGGTCCCGACCCAGACCGAGCTTCCCGCGTCGGCTCCCTCGTCGTACGTGGTGCCGCCGATCGTCGCGTTCGCGGCGGCATCGATTCCCAAATTAAGCTACCCCCATTATTGTCCGCTGCCGTCTGCGCGTCGGCGGGCAGCGCGGAGTACGGGGTTACGGTGAACGTCCAGATGCGGTCAGCGTCGGTGGTGGCCATGCCGACTGTCGCGGGATTCCAGCCTGACGCGTCACCGGCAGGCACGGCCAGGGAGTAGATCGTGACCGGCGCGCCGGCGACCGGCTGGCCATCAGGAGACCGCAGTTGCCCGGCGAGCCGCACCACACGGACAGGACACCGGCGTGTCCGCCAGGTCAGGCAAAGTCGAAGGCAACACCAGCAAAATCAAGATGATCAAACGCCAGATGCACGGCCGCGCCGGCTTCGACCTGCTCCGCAAGCGCGTCATCCTTCACCCCAGCTAACCCAGATCACGGAATTCGCACCAGAACCGAATAACGTGAGCGCCCTGGTCACGCGCCGGTCGCCGGATAGGTCCACTGCTGGCCAGCGCCCTTGCATGCCGAGATCGGGATCGGCTCGACACCCGGACGCATCCGCGTCCGGTAGAGCTTGCCGAATAGATGATCGACCTCGTGGCAGAGCAGTCGCGCGAGGCCTTTTTCAAAAATCGTGCTCTTGATTTTCCCGTCGATATCCTGATGCTCGACTTCGACGCTCAGCGTCCTGGGCCGGTGGACCGGCCCAGGACGTGGTCTTACGAGCCGACTCGCTACGCTCCGAATGGAATCAACTCGACAGGCGGGGACGCCTCGCCGGTTGGTCCCTCGCCAGGTGGTGTCTCGCCGGGCGGGGCGTCGCCGGGCCGGTAGATCTCGGGCGGGAAGATGACCTGGCCAATACCCGGGCCGATGACATAGATCACGCCGTCGTCACCGGGGATTTCGATAACGCCGGGATCGTCGGACGAGGGTACCTCACCGGGCTCACGTTCGCCGGGGGCGGGTGCGTCGCCGGGGGCGGGTGCGTCGCCGGGCGGGGGTGCGTCGCCGGGTATGGTGATGCTGATGGGCTTGCCATCGGGGCCTGTTGTCACCCCGGGTTGTTCGCCTCTTCCATCCGGGACTGAGATGGTGCCCGGCGACCCATCTGGGAGGTTGGCGCCTCCCTCAGGCAGATTCTGCCCCGTGCCCTGACACATGATCCACACGGCCGCTGTCATGCAGGCTCTGCGGATCGGATGGTCTGATTTGTTGTAGTTAACGCCCGATGTGCCTGGCAGGTCGAAATAGGTCGCATAAGGATTGGAGCCCGTGCCGTTGGCGGAAGGCCCCATGCCGGTGGGGAATAGGCAGGACATTCCGCCGCACCCGGTGAGGGGCGGAGGCGCGGCCGGGCGGGCGCTCTGGTTACTGCCGGCCAGCATCGCCGAGGCGAGGGCGGCGCCGTAGCAGTCGTAGCCGCATCCGGGTACCTGGTACGAGGGCGGGGCCTGGGACGGGGGCGGGGACGAGGGCGGCGGTGCGCCTCCCCCGCATCCGCACTGCCAGCCGCCCGGACTGTTGGGGCCAGTGCCGGGTGCCGTGCCGGAGCCGGGGCCGCCGCAGGTGTCAGCGCACAGGTGCTTGCCCGTCGGGTCGGAACCGTCGACCGGGTTGTCGGCAGCGTAGGTGTAGCCGTTGAGCTGCGGCGGGCTGGCCGGGTCCAGGACCGGGTCGAGGCTGGCGAAGGTGCCGGTGGCGGGGTCGTACCAGCGGGCGCCGATGTCAGTCAGGCCGGTGCTGGCGTCAGCGGGGTCGTTGAGGAAGCCCCGGCTGCCGGGGAACCCGGCGGTGGGGGCCGTACCGCGCGGGTTGCCGTAGGGGTCGAACTGCCGCCAGGTCGGGACCTGGGCGGTGGAGTCGAGGTACAGCGTCTCCGTGCCGTGCTGGTCGGACTGAATCTCGAACCCGTAGCCGCTGCCCGACCCGGTGCGGACGGCGGTGAGGCCGCCGGGCAGGTTATAGAACCTGACCCCGGATACCGCGGCGGGGCTGGCCGAGGTGTCGATGGTGAGCTGCTCGCCGGGCAGGTAGACGGTGGTCTTGGTGCCCGTCGTCTGGGTGAGCACATTGCCGCTGGCGTCGTAGACATAGGAAGCGGCCTGGGCACCGCCGCTGGTGGCGGTCACGCCGGTGAGGTCGCCGGCGTTGTTCCAGGCGAGGGTCTGGCCGCCGTCCGGGGACCGGGTGCTCTGCTCGCCGTTGGGGTTATAGGTATAGGACGCGGACCCGGTGCTGGCGCCGGCGGTCGCGGCTGAGGTCAGCTCGGTGGAGTTCGAATAGCCGTAAGTAGTGGTGGCGAACGCCTGGGCCGACGGCACGAGAGAGGTCTCGGTGTGGGGCTGGCCAAGGGCGTTGAAGGCCCACGACTCGTCGTACTCAGACGAGGTGCCCAGCCCGTCTCCCACGGTCGAGAAGCTGGACGTGGTCGGCACCGTCGAGCAGCTGCTGGCGGCGGTCCACGCCTGGGCGAGCTGGCCGTTGGTGGTGTAGGCGAAGCACTGCAGTTCCGAGGTGGCACTTGACCCGAGGTGAGTGTCTGTCTCCGACGTCAGCCAGCCGGCGGGGCTGTGGGCATAGGAGGTGTCGTCGACCGTCTTGGGGGTGGTGGTGGACCGCTGCACCAGCCGGTCGGCCAGCGCCCCGGTCCTCGGGTCGTAGGTGTAGGTGACCGTCGCCTCACTGGCTCCGGAGCCGACGGTGACTTGCTCGGGCTGGCTCTGGGCGGTGTAGGTAGCCGCGGCGGCGTAGCCGCTGTTCCCGCCGGTGACACCAGGCAGGTCCAGCGCGCCTACCGTGCTGTAGGTGACCGTTTCCGCCGGGAGGCCGCCGGCGGCCGGGAACGACTGCTTGGTCAGGCCGCCGTTGATCGGCTCGTAGGTGTTCACGAACGTGAGGCTGGTCGTGGTGCCGGAACTGGCGGCGGTGCCCAGGCCAGCTCCGGGAGCGGAGGCGTCGAAGGTAAACGTCTCGCCCTTGGACTCGCCGAACGCGTTGAAGCCGGCTTGCTGGACGACGTAGGCGTGCCCGCCCGCATAAGACGTCGCGGTGGTGGCCTGGCCGTCGGCATCGGCGGAGCTGCCCGCGCCATTCGCGTTGTCGTAGACCCACGAGGCGAGCTGGTTCGCGCCGGCGGTGCCGAAGGCGTGCTGGTTGCTGGCGCCGGTCTGGGAGGCGTACTCGGCGGTCTGGCGGCCCTCCTCGTCGTAATTAAAGGACAGGTAGCTGCCGCTGGGGTCCTGCGACTGGATCACGTGCCCGTCGGCGTCGTAGGACAGGTGCGTGGTGCCGCCGGTGGCATTGGTCGACTGGGTTTCCTGGCCGAGCAGGTTGTATTGCTGGGTCCAGGTCGCGCCGCCGAGCGCTTCCCTTACCTGGTTGCCCATGGCGTCGTAGCTGTAGCTGGTGGTACTGGCGGTGCCGGTCGCGTTGGTGAGGTAGAACGTCCCGGTCGAGGTGTTCGCCGGGATGTTCAGGGTGGGATTGGCCGTGTACTGGGTCAGGGACGCGGTCTGGCCGAGCGGATTGACCGTGGTGGTCGAGGCGGTGCCGGCGGTGGCGGGGACGGCGCCGGTCTTGACGCTGGCCGCCGGGATACCGGGGATGACGGTGGTGGAGTCGCCGTTGTAGACGGTGACGGTGGCCGAGACCGCGGTTGAGTTAGTGACGGAGAGATCCTCGACCGGCCGCCCTGACCCGTCATAGGTGTACTCGTCCACGTCCGGGGCCGAGGTCAGCGGGGTACTGGCGAGAGTGAGCGCGGGCAGGGAGGTGCTGTCGTAGTAGTTGTGGCTGACCTCTGCTACCCAGCCGCGGGAGTCGTAGAGGGTGTCGGTCACCAGGCGGCCGTTGCCGGTCGGGGTGGTGCCAAGGGTCTGGGTCTGGCGGACGCGGCCCAGCGAGTCGTAGATCGTGGCCGACGGGACCTGGTTTCCCTCGGCGTTGAGGGTCTGGGTGACGACGCCGGACAGCGCGTTCTTGGCGTTGGAAACGGTGTACGCGTAGGTGATGTTCGGCGTGCCGGCGGTCGCCCGGCCGTTGGTCCAGACGTCGGTGAGGCGACCGAGCTCGTCGTAATTTTCGGTGGTGACGTTGCCGTTCTGGTCAGTGGAGGTAAGCACGAGGCCACGGGCCGGGTCCATCGTCTGCGAGGCGACGTGGGTGGTGGTGACGGTGCCGGACGACCCGGCGTAACTGGTGGCCGGCGCCGTGACGGCGATACCCGTGGTAAGCCCGGCGCTGTTATCGGTGTAGCTGGTCGTCGTCTCGTTGCCGAGAGCGTCGTACGAGCCGGTCACCCGGCCGTGCTGGTCGTAGACGGCCCGGCTCATAGTCTGCCAGGTGAACGAGCCCGGCGTCCCGGCGGACGCCTGGCGGGTCATCGTGACGTCACCGTTCACCGGCGGGGTTGGCTGCGGGAACGTGGTGGCGAACGTCGAGTCGATCTTGTCGTTGTAGTACGTCTCGGTGGCCTTGGTGACCTGCGACGCGGTCACGGTCGCGGGCGCGCCGAGGGTGTTGACCCCGGCCGGGGCCGAAGAGTACGTGGTACCGGCCGAGTTGGCGCAGGCGACCTGGTCGGTCTCGGCATAGGAGACCAGGCCGACCAGGTTCTCGCTGGTGTTGGCGGATGCGTACTGGTCCCTGGTACAGGAGTCGAAGGCCGCGCTGACCGGGTCCGTGTGGCTGTAGGTGTAGGTGAGCAGGCCGAAATCCGGATCGGTGGTGGTGGCGTCGTAGGTGGAATCGGTCTCAGTATCGCGCCACGTGCCGGTCTCGCCGCCGTCGGTCAGCGCCGTGCGGGTCCAGGTCTCGGCCGGCCTGGTCATGGTCGCGGTGAGGTCCGGCATCGCGAGCCCGCCCGCGCCAAGGGCGGGGAGCTGGGCCGGGCCCATATCGGCGGTGGCAGCCGACACCCAGTAGGAGGTGATCACCGAGGACAGGACGGGGCCGCCGGCCCCCTGGTAGGTGGTCGTCTCCAGCGGCCGGCCGGCGAGCTGGTTGAAGTCGGTATGGCTGGCGCCCTGAGAGTCCTTCAGGATTACCGACGCGGTACCGGTCGGGAGGGTGTCGCCGTTCATGCCCTGGTAATAGGCGGTGACGGTCTCGGTCTGCGGGTTGCTGGCGCTCTGCCCGGTCTTGGCGGTAACGGTTGAGTAGCCGCGGAACTGCCCCCAGGTCCGGTACTTCGGCTGGACGGCCAGGTTGTCGTCGTAGTGCCAGGCCGCGTTCCCGTAGGAATAGTCGGTCTCCTGATTGAGCGCCCCGCCAGTCGTGTCGCCGGTGACTACCTTGGTGACCGCGTAGGACTCGAACCAGTCGAGCACCGGGGTGCTGTTGCCCGGCGGGGTCCACTGCACCGGGAAGCACGAGGCGGTGTTCGCCGAGGTCACCGACGAGCCCGACGAGGACGAGTACGACGACGGGCACGGGTCGGGATTCCCGTAGGAGACGTCGGTGACTCCGCCGGTCTCGTTCGTCACCGACGCGATCCGGTACCGGTACAGGCCCGGGTAGGCGGTCGTCGACACCCGGTTCTGCAGATCGACCTTTCCGAAGGATACTGACGGCAGCGGCACCGGCGTGGCCATCCCGCCCCCGCCAGCGTCCTGCCCGGTCCTGGTGATCGAATCCAGCCACAGCGTGGCGGCTAGCCCGTCCCCGGACGCCGGCTCCTCCTGCGCGAACTGGTAGCTGTCCACGTTCTCGTAGGCGCCCGCCGCCGCGGAATATTGCTGGGTGGTGATCGAGTCCAGCCGTACCTGGGAAAACAGTGCGGGGGACTGGGAGGTGCAGGTCGCGCCGCTGGCGCAGATGAGGTCGACGGGGACATCGGGGTACTGAGTCGAGACGGCCGGGTTTGACGTGGACAGCGCGCCGCAGGTGGCGGCGGTGCAACGGGGCTTGGCGGCGAAGTTCACCAGGTCCGGCGGGGTCTTGTAGGCGTTGCCGTCGGTGAATCCGTAGGCGATGTGGTCTAGGTAGGAGTCGGAGATGTAGGCGACATTCGAGGCGCCGTTGTCCTCGCCGTAGTAGTTCGTGTTCTGGGTGTAGAAGTAGGCCATCGCGTCGGAAGCGACGTCAGTCACGTAGTCCAGGTGCCACTCATACGCCATCGGGCAACCCGACGAGGTGAATCCGGCCGAGTTGTAGCAGGGGTCGCCGGAGTGCGCCGAGTACACCGGCATCCAGTCCACCGAGTTGGTGGAGGCGTCCCCGGACGCCCAGCCGGGCAGGTGCTGCAGTCCGAACGAGTACTGCGTCCCGTCGCGGTTTGTCACCGTCCAGTAGTCGCTGCCCGGCTTGGCCGAGTCGTATTTCCCGAACACCGCCGATGCCGCGGACACGTGCGTGATCACCGCGCCGGCATCCGACTGAGCCTTCCACACCGACGTCGTCACGCCGTTCGAGGTCGACGATGAGACGAAGACCAGGGGCGTCTCGGTGCCGTCAAGCGACATCTGCACGATCTTGCCGTCGTAGCACTGGTCGCCCGTAGCAGTTGGCGACGCGGTGCCCTCCGGGTCATCGCTGCACGACGTGGTGAGCAGGGAGATGAACGAGTCCGGCGTCGACCAGCCATCTCCCAGCCAGTCCGACTGGGCCTGGGTCGTGGCGGTCTTCCCGTCAACGTCCTGCGAGTCGTAGTCAAGCGTCAGCGACGGGACCAGGCCGCCCCGCGCGGGCGGGACCACGATCGGGTCGGAGTAGCTGAAAGCACCGGAGTCCCCGGCCTCGGACCAGGTCCCGCCGGGCGACAGCTTGGTCGGCGGGTACGCCCCCGCCGCGCCGCCATCGTTCCCGGTCGTGCTGGTCGCCGCGATCACCAGCCCGCGAGCCGCCCCCGGCGCGACCACCGCGGAGACCGTGTCCGCCTTAAAGTCCTGGACGGATCGCAGCGGCGTCTCCTGCCGGCAGCGGCCCGCCTCGGGGTGGTCAGGGCGCAGGCGGGAAGCTTCACCAGCCTCAGCCGGGGCCCGTAGTTTCCGCCGTAGGCCTGCGCGAACGCGGAGTAGTCCAGCCTGACCCTGATCCTGCCGCTG
Source organism: uncultured Actinomycetota bacterium (assembly GCA_963720575.1). Classification (GTDB taxonomy): domain Bacteria; phylum Actinomycetota; class Actinomycetes; order Streptosporangiales; family Streptosporangiaceae; genus Chersky-822. Next base: position 3,666,322 of record CAVRGA010000001.1, on the reverse strand, counting down.
GCCGGGGCGACCCTGCCGAGCTGGAACACCACGCCCGAGACGCCCAGCGCCGCCGACCTGGAGTGCGGCAGCACCGCCGCTGTCATCTTCGCCGCGGCGGCCGCGGGCCGACTGGCGCTCCTGCCCTCGCCGGGCATGGCCTGAACCCACAGCGGCGTGCCCGCGACCCGGACCATGCCGCCGGCCGCCCGGCCGGGCCGCGTGGCCGGCAGCACCACCCTCGCGGACGCGGGCGAAGGCCACCTCGTGGCCGTCGCCCGGAACGGCTTGCTGACCTGGTTCGCGGCCCGCGCGTGCCCGGCCGGCCGCGGCGTCAGGACCTTCACCGGCACTCCCGCCGGGTGCGCCCGGGCCGCCGCGCCCGCCCGCGGCGGGCTGGCAGCAGCCAATGGGGCAGCAGGGAAGCTCAGGCCCAGCTGGGCCACCGCTACCACCGCCGCCACGATGCCGAACCTGCACCGAACGCCTACAGCCCGCCTGAACCAGGACACGATCCACCCTCCGGAAACGCCGTGGCCCCGAACGCGGCCAGCGAGCAACAGCAAAGCAGGAGAAGGTATTAGATTGCCCCGAGAATGACATGCCGCAGCCCATCACGCAATTACACAAAGGTATTAGGCCCACTGTTGTGAAATCTATTGACGCTTGTCTGGCAGCAATGCACGATGGGCTCGGTTTCGGGGTGCAGGAAAACGCCTTAAATAGGGAGCGGATCCGGTCTGCCATGCTGTCAAAATCCCTCGCACGGCCCGCGCGCCGGCTTCGCGCCGCTCGCGTTATCGTCGCAGTTTCCCTGCTTTGCGGACTGGCCTCGGCCCGGCCCGCGGCGGCGGCGCTCTCGCCTGCCGCCGCTGCCCGGCCCAGCGCATCCGGGACCACAGGGAACCACCTGTACCTGACTCCCGGGCAGGCTGTCGCGCAGGCGGTCAGGACCCGCAAGGCGGTCCCGGTGACGGGGGCAACTACGCCGACCTCCACGCTGACCGCCAACCCGGACGGGTCGTTCACGCTGAAGGAGGCCGCCGCGCCGGTCCGCGCGATGGTGCACGGGACCTGGCGGGCGCTGAACCCCAGACTGAGAGCCACCGCTGACGGCACCTGGTCGCCAGCGGTGTCCACGTACCCGCTGACGTTGTCCGGCGGCGGCAGCGGACCCCTGGCGACCATGAACTACGGCGGTTACTCCCTGTCGCTCACCGCACCCATGCGCCTGCCGGTCCCGTCCGTCTCCGGAGCGACGGCGACCTACGCCAGCGTCCTGCCCGGGGTCGACCTCATCGTCACCGCCAGGCCAAGCGGCGGCTACAGCGATGTCATCCGCATCGCGAACGCCACCGCGGCGGCCAATCCGGCTCTGGCCGCGCTGAAGTTCGCCACCCGCACTCGCGGGCTCACGGTCGCCGCCGCCCGCAACGGGACCCTCACCGCGCGGGACGCCCGCGGCCAGGCCATCTTTTCCGCGCCTGCCCCCCGCATGTGGGACTCCGCGGTCAGCCCGAAGTTCCGCGCGGCCCTGGCCAGGTCAGGCGCCGCCGGAGCCGCCCGCGCCGCCCACGCCGGCTTCCCGGTCCGGTCCACCGCGGCGGCCCCCGCCATCGGAGCGCACACAGCATCGGTCCGCGTATCCGCCGCCAGAGACCACCTGACCCTCGCACCCGACCCGGCCCTCCTTAACCGCCCAGGCGCGGTCTTCCCCGAGTACATCGACCCGAACTGGGACACGGCCGGCTCCGCGGCCTCCAACTGGGCCTACGTCTCCAGCGAGTTCCCCAGCCAGCAGTACTACGACGGAAGCGACTACCTGCAGGTTGGCGAGCAGCCCACGGTCTCCGGCAACGGGGATACCGGCTTCCACTCCTACGCCTTCTACCAGCTGCCGATCTCCTCGGCGATCCGGGGCGCGACAATCAACTCGGCGACGGCGTACTTCCCTGAGGTCTGGGCCGATTCCTGCACCGCCTCCCCGGTCGACCTGTACCAGACCAGCAAGGCGATCTCGAGCTCCACGACCTACAACAACCTGCCCGGCTGGGGCGCCAAGCTCGGCTCTGACGACGTCGCCTTCGGCTGGTCCTCCTCCGGCCTCGGCGGCTCCTCAAGCTGCCCGGTCGGCGCCCAGGACGTCCACTACGACATCAAGTCCCTGATCACGACCGACGCGGGCACCACGTCCGGGGCCATGCCGACGCTCAACGTCGGCCTGCGAGCCGAGTCCGCCGGCGTCGACGGCTGGAAGCTATTCGCCAACCCGAAGACGCAATGGGGCGCCAGCAACGCCACGATCACCATTCAGTACGCCTTCAAACCCGGCACCCCCGCCCTGAGCACGTCCCTCGGCACCAACTGCTCAGGCACGGCCGTATCCGGAGACGGCAACGTCACCCTCGACGCCTCGATGCAGGACAAGGACCACTTCGCCCCGACCGTCAGCTACACCGCCTACGCGGCCGGGACCACCGCGGACACCTTCGCCACCAACCTGCCCGCGTCGGCGGCCTCCGCCGGAAGCGGCACGACCTTCAGCTCCAACGTCCAGCTGAAGGAAGCCGATCTGAAAACCGCCTTGTCCAAGTACGGCACCGGCGGCTCGGTCAAGATCACCTGGACCGCAGCCGCGCAGGTGAACCTGCAGGGCACCGTCCTGTCATCGCCGACCGCCACGTGCAGCTTCATGTTCTCCACGGCCAAACCCGGCCCCCCGAACGTGTGGACGGACCAGGCCGCGACCACGCCATGCGGCGGTACCTACAACATCGGCACGCCGGCCAGCTTCTACGCGACGGGCAACGCCACGTCGACCACCCCGGCCAACCCGGACTCCTACATCTACCAGCTCAACGGCGGCAACCCGGTCACCGTGGCGGCCGGCACCACCTCGCCTTACGAGGCAACGATCACCGTCACGCCGACCCGCATGACCAATGTTCTGACGGTGACCGCCGTCGCGTCCGGCGCCAATGTCGGCCAGGCATTCACCTGCATAGTCAACGGGCAGTCCCCGCCGACCGCCGCCGACCAGGACCTGACCGGCGACGGGGTCCCCGACCTGCTCACGGTCGGCGACGGCACCACCGGGGTAGCACCAGGCCTGTGGCTGGCTCCCGGCCAGGGAGCGAGCGGCAACTTCGACGGGACGGTGGGCACCACCCCCACCGACATCGCCCCCTACGGCGCTCAGGGAACTGACGCCACCGGCTCCGCACCTGACCCGGCCGGCTGGAACGGCATGAAGGCCATCACCGGACAATTCCTAGGCCCGGGTTTCAACGCCATCGAGGCTTACACCCCCGGCAGCAGCGCCCATCCAGGCATCTACGTCATCCCTGCGCAGGGCGACGGCTCGGCTGTCACTTCTGTCCTGACTTCACAGGGAAATAATTCGCAGGGGGCTTTTGACGTAGCACCCTTTATCGACTGCGGCTTCGACCAGGCCGCGACCCCCGACTACCCGCTCCAGCTGGCCGACGCCTACGACGTGTCCGGTAACACCAGCGGCGGCATCCCGGACCAGATCGGGGTCTACTCCGACGCCAGCCTCTCCCCCTCCGCGGGCCAGTCCGGCTTCCTGACCTACTTCCAGGCCGACAGCCAGAACAGCTTTGACTCCAGCGACGGCAACCTCGGCATCCCATACATCCTGACGAACGCGTCCCCGGACGGGACGGACTGGTCGAACTGGACCATCACCACCAGCGCCGGGACCGGCGGCGGCGCCACCATGTTCTTGTGGAACTCCCACACCGGCGCCCTGTGGATGTGGCCGCTCACCGGCCTGGTCAACCCGACCGCCGGCGGCTGCGGCGCAGGTACCTGGCTCCAGCCGTCCGCCACCCTGGCGGGCCAGCCGGTCGAAGTCGACGCCAGCTGGCACACCGGCGGGCTCGACACCGTGGCGGCCGCCGCCATCAACGGCCTGCCTGGCCTGACTGACGTGACCAGCGCCGGCAAGGCGGAGTCCTGGACCGTGCAGAACGGCGCACTCAGCCCGGTGCCGGGAACTCCTGAGCAGCTGTCCACCGCCGACCACTCCTATCCGCTCGGCGACGGCACCAGCGGCACAGTCACCACCGCGACCGACTTCCACGGGACCGCCTCCACCGACCCCGAGGACGACCTGACCGGGAACGCCGGCGTGACCTGGAACACCGGCGACATGTTCAGTCCCGACGCCACCTTCGACGGCACCAGCGGATTCCTGACGACCGCGTCCGGGGCCACCGACTTCAACCCGAGCCAGCCCTTCACGATCTCGGCCTGGGTCAACCCGACCGCCCTCGGCGGCACCGTCTTCGCTCAGAACGGCTCCACCTACTCCACCGTCAAGGTCAGCTCCACCACCGGCGGCCAGTGGTCCATGAGCATGAACACCAGCGGGTCCAGCTACGACACGGTCACCGGCGGGACCGCCCGGGCCGGCCTGTGGACCAATCTCACGCTGACCTATGACGGCGGCGGCACCGCCGGTGACGGGATGCTGCGCCTGTACGCCAACGGCACCGAGGTCGCCAGCCTCGACGACACCAGCCCGCCCGCCACTTTCAGCAGGTTCACCGTCGGCGCCGCTCAGGTGGCCGGCGTCGCCAGCGGCTTCCTCGCCGGTCAGGCCGCCGATGTCCAGATCTGGGACACCCTCGCCGCCCCCGTCCAGCCGACGACCCCGGCGAGCGGCCTTGTCCCGGTCGCGCCCGTCCGCATCCTGGACACCCGTTCTGCCAGCAAGATCGGCGGCATCACCGGCCCGCTTGGTTCCGGCGCGACCGTCAGCGTGCCCATCGCGGGCACCACGACCTCCTCTGGCGTCACGATCCCGGCCGGGGTCACCGCCGTCGCGCTGTCCATCAGCATCACCGGCCAGACCCAGACCGGCTACGTCACCCTCTACGCCGACGGCGAGCCCAGGCCCGGTACCTCGACGCTGGACTTTCCCCCCAGCGGATCGCTGAGCAACAACGCCATCATCCCGGTCGGCCCAGACGGAAAGATCGCGATCTACAACTACGGCACCGCCACCGACCAGATGCTCCTCGACCTCACCGGGTACTTCATCACGCCGGCCGCCGCCGGCAGCGTCGCTACCAGCAGCTATCATCCTCTGGCCAACCCGACCCGGATCTTCCTGACCACCAACGGCACCGGCGTCCCCAAGGCGCAGGTAGCCGCGGGCACTTCCCTTCTCATACCGGTCGAAGGAAACACCACCAATGGCGCCAACCTCCCCGCCAGCGGCATCACCGCGATCGCGCTTAACATCGGCGCCATCGCCCCGAGCGGCGACAACGGCTGGATCGCGGCCTACCCCGACGGCACAACCCGTCCGGAGGTCAGCAATGTCAGCTTCACCGGCGGGCAGACCTACGCCTGCACCGTCATCGTCCCCGTCGGCAGCGACGGGAAGATCGACATCTACAACGGCTCAGCCAAGCCCATCGATCTCGTCGGTGACCTGAGCGGCTACTTCACCACGTCCGCCAGCGGCCAGTACTACCACCCGCTCGACGCCGCTCGCATCCTCGACACCCGCCAGACCAGCAACCCCATCAGCTCCGCTAGCCCGCGCACATTCACCGATCCGGCCGGGATCATCGCCCAGGACCCGACGCTGGTACTCAACATCACGGCCGTCGCCCCCGCCAGCAGCGGTTACCTGCGGGCCTACCCCGGCCAGGACACCAGCACGGGCACCAGCGTCCTCAACTTCCCGGCGACGGCGAGCACCGCCGGGCTGGGCCTGATCTACACGGCGGGCAGCAACTCCTTCGTCATCGGCAACTCCGCCGCCAGCCCCGTCGACATCCTCCTGGACATTAACGGCTACTTCCAGTGACCACAGTGCCAGTGACCACGGTGCCAGTGACCACGGTGCCAGTGACCACGGGCTGACGGTAACTGGCCCCGCCTGGGCAGGTCCAGCTCTCCCCGCAGGACGAGCTGGTAACCCGCTATGCCGGCCTGCAGCCTGGAGTTGACGCCGAGGCGATTGAGGATTGCCGTCGTGTGCGACTTGACCGTGTGCTCGCTCCTGGACAGATGCGTAGCGGTTGTCCGGATGTCCATCCCAGCGGCGAGACAACTGAGAATGATTTTCTGACTTGGCGCCAATTCATGGTAATTCTCCAGCGCGGTACCGAGCCATGGCAGCTCGGCTTCCATTTCCACCTCGCTGGAGCGCACGGCGTGATCGTCCATATGGGCCACTCCCCGTCGGACCTGACAGCACGTGGAGGCTTACATAAAGACGTGACATTTCAGTGATAATGGCGTGATAATGGCTCCTGCCCGAGGTTGTCAGGACTGCGGTCAGGACGGGAAATGCCATGCAGTTCGGTGTGCTGGGGCCACTGCAGGTGATCGCCGGAGACTTCGATGAGCCTGATACGGTCTCAGCGGCCCGGCTGCGGGCGCTGCTGGCGGTGCTGCTGTGGCGGGCGAACCAGCCGGTGCCGGTCGCTGAGCTGGTGTGGGACGGCGCGCCTCCCAGCGGGGCGCCGGAAGCGACCCGCGCCCTGTACCGCACTGGGCGCACCAGCTGGCCGGGCGTTTCCCCGACGGGCAGCTGTATGTGAACTTGCGCGGCTACGACCCCGGCCCGCCGATGCCGCCCGCTGACGCACTGACCGGGTTCTTGCGCTCATTGGGCGTACCCGGTCGGGACATCCCGCCGGAGCCCGAGCAGCGCACCGCCCGCTGCTGCCGGGCACCCCGACCTGCACCGTACTGGTGACAAGCCGGGACGCACTCGCCGGGCTGGTAGCCAGGGATGGCGCGGCCCGCCTGGCCCTAGACGTGCTCACGCCGCAGGAAGCAATCTCGCTGCTGCGCACGCTGATCGGGCCGCGGACCGACGCAGAGCCGGGGGCGGCCGCCGAACTGGCCAGGCAGTGCTCTTACCTCCCGCTGGCCTTGCGGTAACGGCCGAGCTCGCCGCCAGCCGCCCCGCCGCTTCGCTGGCCTGCTCGGCCTGCACCCCCGGCCCCGACCTCGATCCCTACGCCACTGCAGCCCTCACCGCCACCACCGAAACGCAGGCCCGACAGGCACTGAACACACTGGCTCGCGCTCATCTGATCCAGCCCGCCGGACCGGGCCGGTACCGTCTGCACGACCTGCTCCGGAGCTACGCCCGCGAACTCAGCGCCGCCCAGGACACCGACGAGGAGCAGCACGCGGCACTGTCTCGCTTGTTCGACCACTACCTGCATGCCGCCGCCACGGCCATGGGCGGCCTGTTCCCGGCCGAACGCCACCGCCATCCGCAAGTCCCCAGGCCCTGCGCGCCGGTCCCGCCGCTGCCCGACGCCGCCGCAGCACGAAACTGGCTCGATGCCGAACGCGCCACCTTGGTCGCGGCCGCCGCGCACACCGCCGCTCACGCCTGGCCTGGCCACGCCGTCCGGCTGGCCACCGTCCTTACTCGGTACCTTCGAAACGGCGGTCACCTCACTGAAGCCAATGCCATCTTCAGCCGCGCGCTCGACGCCGCCCGCCACACCGGTGATCGCGCCGCCGAGGCAGCGGTCCTCGTCGAGACCGGCCTGGTCGACCTGCAGCAAAGCCGCCCTCGGCAGGCCGCTGACCGCTACGGCGCTGGCCCTCTTCCGTGCGGCCGGTGACCGGGCTGGTGCGTCCCGCGCGCTGGGCTGCATCGGCCTGAGCGACACGCACCTGAGCCGTTACGAGGACGCCGCCCGCCATCAGCAGGAAGCGGTCGTCATCTGCCGTGACCTCGGCGACCAGCTCGGCGAGGCCCGCGCACTCGGCAATCTCGCCGTGGCCAGGCAAATGCAAGGCCACCACGCCGAAGCAGCCGGCTACTTCCAGCGGACCCTGGACCTGGCCCGCGAGGCCGGCGATCGTACCGGCGAAGCTCTGGCGCTGGGCCGGCTCGGCGTTGCCGATATGCGGCTGGGCCGCTACCAGCCCGCGGCTGAATACCTCCAGCAGTCCCGTGCCCTGTTGCAGGAAATGGGTAACACAGCCGGCGAGTCCGAGATCCTGGTCAAGCTCGGCGAGGTTTACCTGGAGTCCGGCAGTTACGCGCAGGCTGTCAGCTTCTTCGAGCAGGCCCTTACCATGTTGCGCGAGATCGGCGATCGGGAACTAGAGGCCGAAGTACTCCACGGGCTCGGGGATGTCCTGCTCCGGACCGGTGAAGCCGATGAAGCACGTGAACACTATGCCGCCGCTCTCCGGCTCGCATCCGAGGTCGGCTCTCCCCGGCACCAAGGCCGCGCTCACGACGGCCTCGCTCGCGCCTACCACGCCAGCGGCGACTCCGCTCAAGCCCGGCACCACTGGCAGGAAGCCCTCACCCGTTACACCGCCATCGGCGCCCCCGAGGCCCCGGAAATCCGCGCCCGCCTCGCCACGGCTGGTGACCACAGCGCCGACGACCTTCCTGACAGCGAACGGTCCAGGCCCAGGACCTCGTAGATCAGGCCCTCGTAGATACCGTGCGGTTCTGGATCGCGCCGGGTCCTACGCCCAAGACCTGGGCAACACCGACACCGGCAGCCCGGCGCACAGTGCGGGAGTCCAGTTCTGCGGCGCGCCCTTCGCCTCGCCGGCCCCGACCGGGACGACGAGCCAGCCCAACCCGGGCAACGCGAACGCGACGGCGGCCTGATCGACATCACCTTCGACGAGGCTTTCCCGCCGTTCACCTACACGGGCAACAGCCTCGCCAACTCGACCATCGTCTCGAAGACCTCCTCGAACTGGTCCACCACAATGACCGGCCGCCGCCAGGCCCACAGCGGCCACGGGGTCAGCCCGCAGCTTCGCAGTCAGGTCAACCGCTACCTGAGCAGTCCCCGGCCCGCAGTCTGCAGGCGCAGCGTTCAGCAGATCAGTGACACGCGCGGATTAGGCAGTGCGAGCAGAGCACGGACTCTTGAGCTACTTCGGCCGCGGCCTGCTGGCTTGGCAGCCGCTCTTGACGGCTCGTGTCGAGAGCGCCGCGTATATCTGGCATGATAGGTGCTGGATATACTCAGGAGGGGAGGTACCGCTGATGGCGAAGACCCTGATCGATGTGGACGAGGATTACCTGGCGGCGGCGCAGGAGGTTTTGCGGACCAAGACGAAGAAAGACACGGTGAACGCGGCGCTGCGGGCTGTCGCGGCCATGGCAGCGCGGCGGCGGGATCTGCAGCGGCTGGTCTCTGGCGGGCTGGCGGACCTGACCGATGAGCAGGTGATGCGCGGCGCATGGCAGCGGTAGCCAGGTGCATCGCCGATACCAGCGCACTTGCCCGCTTGCGTCACACGTCGGTCGCGGACGCGCTAGGCCCGCTGATCGAGGCCGGGCTGGTGGCTACCTGCGGAACGATTGAATTCGAGCTGGGCTGGGCGACCCGCGGCAGCGGCGAGCTTGACCAGCTCCGGGCAGACCGGGACCTGGGTTATGAACGGCTGCCGACTTTGGACGAGGACTGGCGGCGTGCCCTGGACGTCCAGGCAGCGCTGCGGCATGCCGGCCGGGTGCGCGCGGTCGGGTTCCCTGACCTGCTGATCGCCGCGGTCGCCGAGCGCGAGCGGGTAACGATCTTGCATTACGACAGCGACTATGACCACATCAGCGCGATCACCAGCCAGCCCGCCCGCTGGGTCGTCCCCCGCGGCACCGTTCCCTAGCCTCAAGGCAGGGACATCCGCGGACCGGCGAGCACCCCACCGGACTCTGACCTGCGGTGACGGACTCAGGCGGAGCACGTCCCCGAATACATGACCAGGTACAAACCTCTCTGCTTGAGATACAACGCAAGCTCCGCCAAGTCGCTGGATCTCCCCTTTATGAATATCCGTGTCTCGAAGGGTTTTGGGCGTGGAGCGCGTGCTTATAGGTCCAACCTCGGGAATGATTGATCTTCTGAGCAAGGGAAAGAGGCTAGATAATATACCTTGCTGCTCTTTGTACTTTGGTGTGACTAGTACTCCAGCCGTAGATCGTGATCTTCATTGCCGCATGGATTGCCGCTCGTAGTGACATGCCTGGGCGCGGTGCTGGTGGCGTCGTCACCAGCGGGACCAGCGCATCCGGTGCCGGGCGTCGGGCGCGGGTGTGGTCAGGCTGGCGAAGAGGTGGGCGCTCTCGTCGCGGGTCAGCGGGATCTGCCCGGCTGGGGCTGGCTTCCGGGCATGCTCGGTGGCGGCGGCGACACTTACTGCGTGAGACAGATCAATCAGCAGGTCAGAGCGGTTTGCGTAGCGTCTGAGGAGCTTCAGCTAGGTCTGTGCGCTCTCATGACTGCCTTATCCGGTACCGGATGCGACTCTATCCCGCTACCTCAATGCCACTCTTCTTGATCCGCTCAATAAACGGCCGACTTACTTCCGCCGGATGCTCCCAGTGAGCTGCCGTGGATTTCGGGGCGTCGAGTTCGATGCCTCGCCGCCTGGCAAGGACGCTCACTTCACCAATCGCTTGACGCTGCAACTCGTCCGACGTGCCATCGGGAAAGATGAACAGCACGTCGAAGTCGCTCGTCGGACTCGATGTGCCCGCCGCTCGTGAGCCGAAGAGCACGAGACGGACACCGGAAACCCAAGACCGTGCTGCCGTCATTGCCGCCGTGAGAAATGAGCGTTCGCCGGCAGCCAGTCCGTCCCAGCCGACAGGCTCTGGAATGGGTCGAGGCTGCCATCCCTGCGCCGGATCGCCGTTCGCTAGAGCGTCGAGATGGTCAATAGCCTTGCCGCAGGCGGCGAGCAGGGTCGCCACATCTAGATCTGGACGACCCTGGCCCTCACGCTCCCATACGAAACGGATGATCGTGACGGCCGACTGGTCGATCAGCGGACTCAGCCGCTCATAGAACGGTTGGTGCATCTTCTTTTCTGGTTTGTAGGGGTCATACCAGGCCATGAAGACAGCACAGACGGCATTCTCGAAGGCACGAGCCAGGACCATGCCGCAAGTCGGCCATTGATCCACCCACTGCCGGGCGTTCGCGAGCCGACCTCGTGCCGTGGCCAGGAGTGCATCAACCTGGTTGACGTATGTCATGCAACTCCAGCAACAACTGGTCAGGCACTAGGCGCTCTCTTTGCGGGGCTTTACACGCTACCGTTGAACTACGAGCCGTAAACCATCGGCTCAAACCCCGGAGACGACTACCGAACACTCTCCAGGGCCGCCGCATGAGCCGCTTCTACCGAACGCTCGATCTGCGGTTTCTTCCCCATACCGTTCATGAGGTACACCCGGAGCGCCGCGCGGTACTGATTCTGGGCAAGATCACCACGCGGCACCCGTTCCAGCTCATCGGCCACTCTTATATTCATCTCAGCTAGAGACACAGCTCATCCTCGGTCGTTATCTTCTGGGCCGCCACGGCCCTGCCTCCCGTCCGAACTGCCAGCGGTAGCGCTCAAACGGGACAAACTCTGTTCCCTCCCGGAGCACTGCCCGCACCTCGGCGACGGTCACGACGTCGCCGGGGAAGTACTCCTGAACAAGGTCTTGAACCTCCCTGGCCAGCAACGGCCCACGTTGACGAGCCAGCATCATGGCTATCTGCTGCTTGATCGACGGCTCGGCTGGTGCCGCCAGGATGACTTCCCGAAGTTCTTGCAGTCCTTGCTGCTCCTGGGCATTGGCGATCTCCACCATCTTGATAATCCCGTCCATCACCGGGACGACGAACTTACCGGCCTTCTCACGGCGCTCGGGATTCATCAGCAGCAGAGCAGCGCCACTTGCGAGGATGCCGCCGAGCAGCCACGGAGAGACGCCGATCCGCGGACTGACAACCTTGATCAGCTCGACTGTGCCCCGAACCGGCAGCGTGGCAACGTTGCTGGTGATGTTCCGGTCGGTGACGGCATCGGCCACGTCCACCGCCGCCTTGGCTGCTGTCCGCCACTCCTTCGGAGCCAATCCAGGCGTGCGCAGGTGCTTGTCACCTGAGAACACCACGCATGGCGCGATTAGCTTGGCCAGCTCGCCGGTCGGCACATCTGTCTCATCGATGATGGCAGCCACCTGCGGATCGACCATCTGCCCAGAGGAGATCGTCACGAACCGGAGTGCCGACAGGTACTCCTGCTCAAAGCATGCTCGCAGCTCGCCGAGCGAGGCTGGACTAGAGCGGGCGATCTTCGGCAGTCGCCGGTAGATCTCGCCGTACACGTGATCCGCGGCATAGAGATAGGCCGTGTTCTGATCTGTCATCCTCAGCAGCCGTGACCGCCAGCCGTTCCGGCAGTCGTTGTCGATGCTGCTCAGCAGAGCGTCAGTGTCGACCATGCCGAGAAACCGGGGCGCTGTCCAGCAGTAGGGATCGAGGCGCAACAGCCTGGCGATCTCCATGAACTGGACCTCGGTCATACAGATCACGGTAGCGCTGGGGTCCGACAGGCTCCATTCGATTCTGGCAGCCCTCTGCACCATCGGCTGACCGCATGACCAGCCGGCGCGTCAGCCCAATGGCTGTCAGTCCCACGCAGGAGAATCCCCTCATGCCTACGCAGTTGTCCTTCAGTCTCGGCGGATCGCACCGGCAGTGGCTCACCATGCGGGGAGGTACCAACCCGTTTAGCGCCACGCCCGGCCCGCTGCCGCAACTCGTTGTCCCGCTTGAAGCCCGGCTCACCGAACGTGACATCGAAGTCCAGATCCTCAGCCTGGTGTTCGACCTCAAGCTCGGCAACACGCTCATCGGCCGGGGGGACATCGGACCGTATCTGCACTGCGAGCCGACAACCAGTACCTCCCTGCCACCGCCACCTGCCCACGGGAGGCGTTGCCCTATCTCTTCAGTGCCGTTCCGCCGGAAGGTCGTCTGACATTGACGCTGGCCATGAATGGACTGCTGCGCTACCGACACAGCTACCAACAAGTGGACGCCAGAGCACAAGGACTCGGCGAACCGGATACGTGGCACATCGAATCAATCGGTGATCAGAGCGTCAACGAGCTGGATGTTCAGGTTGCCCGCAGCGACTGGTACGAACAGGTCGTCTCCAAGCTCGGCATCGGCAGTTACCTCATGATTCCGCTCTACCTTCCAGCCGGTCTGCCGGCTTGGCAGGCGGCACTCGGCCATCTTGACGAGGCGGGAAGAGCCTCGACCCTCGGCGATCCGCCTGCGGTGTTCGGCTACTGCCGAGCTACCATCGACGCACTGCCTGGTGCCAAGACCGAGATCTTCGCCGCCATGCCGGAAGGCAAGAAGCGGGATGCTATCGACAAGCTGACCAGCCAGATTGGTCAGTATCTGCACTCCGGCCGACACGTCGTACCAAACGCTGGAGGCGAGCAGGCCGGTGAGTTCCCGGTCTCTCAGCGAGATGCGGCATTCGTGTACAATATGACCAAGCTGCTACTGTCGCATATCTATAGCCTTATATTTGCGTCGTAGCCGCAGCCCGACCGGTGGTCGGAGAAATCGTATGAGGCCAGCGCTATGGTAGCCAAGAAAATCTCCCTCGATAACATAGACATAATTGATGACACTGAGTTCGAGGAACTCTGCTTTGAGCTGCTCGGCGAACTAGGGTTCGTCAACATCGACTGGCGCAAGGGCACCGCCCTCTTGACAAGCCCCGCCGATCGTGGCCGCGACCGCCGCGACATCGTCGCCCAGCACGAGCGAACAGATATTGATGACGCTCGGCACGTGGAGACCTGGTTCGTCGACTGCAAGCGCTACAAGAAGGGTGTCCCACCGGAGAAGCTGCAAGGACTCCTAGCCTGGGCACACGCAGAACGCCCAGACGTTGTCCTGTTCATCGCCAGCGGCTTCCTGTCCAACCCAGCCAAGGACTACCTGCGTGACTACGACCACAACAACCGGCCGCCGTTTCGCATCAAATACTGGGAACGACCGACACTGGAACGATTGGCCGCTGGCCACGAGGAACTGATCCGGCGCTATCTCTTCGACGTTCCCCGCAACGAGAGCGAGATCCTGGCGGCTGAGCAAGAGCACTTTGACAAGGTCTGGTACGTGCGCAGCGTTGTTCACTCCGATGAGGAAGTCGCTGCAATGCCCAGCGACATCCGTGAAGGCATGCTCGCAGCTCGCAAGAAAGTCGAGGAGCAATATGGCCGCCGCGAGCTAAACAAGATGATCGGCCGGGGTCACGACAAGGCCTGGGAATACGGCTACGCCAACGGCAAGCTGGCCGCGCTGCGGTGGGTTCTCGGAGAAGAGTGGGATTTCCTTGACACCTAGCTCGGATAGCTCAGGAACCTATATGGTACGGCTTCCGCTTGTCGCGCCTTGCTCGACGTGCAGCGAACCTCGGGCAGTACTCCGTTCAGGATTGTGCTCTGTGTGCAACGCACCGCTTCCTACTGAAGCCGTCGCGGACGTGCGAGCAGCGCTGCCCCGTCGCCGGCAAACCTTCAAGGGACGGCTGGGCCGCCTAGAGCAGCGTATGCACTCCGTGACGGACGGTCCGCTCGCCTTCGTCACTCGCGGCATACCTCGCGACGACAACGAGCATCTGACCGAAGTCATACGGCCAGCCCTGGCCAGTCTTTGCGAGCACCATGAGACCGTCGCGCGCCTGCTCTCAAGCGGCAGTACCTGGGACCCCAGGGAGGCTGGATGCATCCAGGCGTTCACCGAACTTATTGGCGTCCTCGACACCGGACTTAACTTCGTGACCAACCTTCGGGAGACAATGCCCCCCGTCGAGTGGCGGGCAGTCCACCGTGAACTGACCAGAGCCGCGGCGCAGCTCATCCGCGGCCAGGTGCTCATCACCTTGACGATCATCGCTCCCGACGCTGATGCCGCCGCAGCCCTCCAGGAGGAAGGCCAGCAAGCCATCGATCTCGGGGCACGTCACACCAACCAAGCTGCCAGGCTCATCAAGCTGATCGCCGACTCACCCAGCGACGGCCCATTCCAGCTGGATGGCTCCCTCGACTTTGCCGGGCTCGCCTGGTCAAGCGTCGGCCAGACAACCACATCGATCACGAACAGCGCGAAGGTACTTCGCGAGGCCTTCGCGGGCATGCCGAGCATCGCCACCCTCGCCGATGAACACGCCGTTGTGCTACTCCCGCTGTTCGCCATGGGCGCCCGAGTCATCGATCGACAAGTCCTCGTTGAGCGAACACGCGCACTGCGAGCGACGCTTGACGCCGCGGATGCGGCTTCCGCGTGGATCACCGAACCTGCACTTTTGGCCACACGCCTGCATCGTGGTCTTGAGCAAGCCACTTCCGAAATGGAACGGCTAGGCCGCGAGTGGCGCCACGGGCTTCCGCGTGAGCATGTCCTGCGCTCACAGACCGAGGTATACCGCCAGCTCGTCGAGAGCACGTTCCGCGACTTCGGCGGCGTGCTCCTGGTCGCCGCCCGGACCAGTCGCGGCGACGAAGATGGCACCTACGAAATCGACATCATCGACGGCATACAGGCCGGTGAAATCGTCACCGAGCTGCAGCGACTCGGGACGCCGTACGGCGGCTCGGTCGACATGATCTACCGGAACGCCAGCGCTCACGCCGACATCGACATTACCAACACTGGCATCAGCGCCACCGAACGCAGGATCAGCGGCGGCCGGGTTGTTTCGACCAATACTGTCTCCCTCTCTGACGCCGAGTTCGCCGAAGAACTGATCGCACTCCAAGAGATCCTGCTCGCGTTCCAGCTGACCGTGCTCCCATGGGCTTGGGGCCACGGTGACAGCGCCGTTGCCAGCGCCATAACCTCAGTACCTCTCAGCGCAGTGCAGATACATCGCACGCTCGCCCTCGTCGGCGGCCTGGCTGGACTACATGATCTAGCTGTATCCGTCGATGATGATCACGCCGAGATTCGCGCTGTGCGTCATCCGGATGATGCCGATCGCAGGGAGATGAGCATCCTGAGCCTCGTCCCGGCGGCGTTCGCCGCGATGCCAGGCACGAGCAAGGTGACGCTGCATATCGCCGAGCTGCATCCGGTCACCTTCGGGCGCACGGAGTTCGGGGTGCTTGAAGCTGACGATGCACCTCATAGCCTTGTGCTGCTCGGGCTTATCTCTGCCAAATGGCTGCTGCAAAGCGATAGCTCGTCGACCGAGCGCGACGAGGCAACCTACGTGACGTTTCCACTGACGCAGCTTCATTTCGCCTGCGCCAGGTTGGTTGGAACCGCGCCGCACAGCGATGCGAACATCGATCAGGCCATTGACTCCATACGTCTCAGCCTGGCACGGCTTGACGAGGTACTGCCAGCTAAGCATCGGAGAACCCCAACCACCCAAGCCGTCGCACAGCTAACCATCTTGAAGGATGCCTTGACCGGACTGGTCGAGAGCCGACGCGGCCAGCGCAGCCAAGATCAGGCTCAGGGCTTCGCCCAGCAGGCAGTAGGTACGTTCGAGGCGGTCTACCAGATCCAGGAAGATGCGAAAGCGCTGCGGGATGCGGTGGAGTGATTGAGTCCGGAATCAGGTGGTGCCTCAGCAGCGCTTATTGATCCGCCAGATGATAAAGGGCTGCGTTATGTAGCGCCGCCGAAGCGATCGGCGGGTCTTGGGTGCATCGAGCGATACCGCTCAAGAAGGAGACTCAGCTAGCCAACCTCGGCCGAGTAGCGCGCTCATTGGCGTGAGCCCGTTCTTCTGCCTGCCATGCGGCTATGTCGGATCGGTGCCAGTACAACCGGTACAGCAGTCGATGCGGTGCCGGGAAGGGATTACGCACCGGACCGCCGCGGGTCAGCCAGCTGGTGATCGTCCTGGGCACGCATCCCGTAAGAGCGATGACACCAGCCATCTCGACCTAGCAATCATCCCCGGGAAGCTCTGGCAGACCATAAAGCCTGCCGATCGGGACAGCGTACCCTGCCTCAAGGGCGTCGGCTGGGTGAGCTGGTTCGATGACAGGGTCGAAATCCACTCGTCCCGGCGGACCGTACGGCCAGGTAACGGTTGAAACGATCGGGTAGTCCGGCCTCACCGACTACCGCAATCCCGCGCTTGCGGGGGGTGCTTGGCCAACTCGGATTTTTCCAGCGGTTCGGCGTTGGAATTCAGATTGCGCGCGACCGCCTTGCGCAGAACGGGAATCCGCCGCTGGAGTTCCAGGCGTCGGTGGCGGCAGTTGTCGCCATTGTGAGGTTGAAGAAATGACCCTCCCCCGGTTCTTGCCTTCTTCAATAACAAGGGCAGCGTCGGTAAGACAATGCTTGCCTACCACGTCGCCTGGATGCTGAACGATCTGGACCCACAGGCTAATCTCACCGCATCTTTCCTGGATGACGAGCGAGTGGAGCGGCTGTGGGCGGAGCCGACCCGACGCACCGCTTACGGCGTACTGGCTCCGCTCTTCGAGGGCGAAGGCGGGATCAGCGATCCGCACGTGGAGGAGATCGCTGCGAACCTCGGGCTGGTACCCGGTGATCTGTTGCTCTCCGGAGCAGAGCAGTAGCTCAGCTTCGCCTGAGCCAGCAGCCTGGACCGCCAGCTCCGAGCCTTCCGAGTAACTAGCTACAAGGTCTCCGCAACCTCGGCCCCACACTTAACTACTGGCGCCAAGGCTGGTCAGACAGGGTTCAGCGCTCCCCCGATCGTGCCGACTTGGAGCTTCCGGCAGGAGGATGCGGCCACGGGGTTACGTGGTTCTCCAGCACGGTACCCGCGTGGACCGAGCCGTCGGCGCATATGATCGCTGGCTGCGGCGAGTGCCTGACGAGTACCGCCGATCTGTCCTTGGAGCATCAGGCTTTCAGGTACCGCTGGCGGCTGACGACGAACATTGCCTCGGCCTGATCAAGCGCTACCATTCGCTCGCTCCGCTGGGGCAAGAAGCCCGCAAGCCGGTCTTCCTGCTCCGATCAGCGGACGGTGCCATCGGGGCTCACCAGCAGGCCGTGCGCGACGCGTACGGCCACTTCAGAGAGCTGACTGAGCGGCTACTCGACGTCGCGGGCCTAGGCGGTACAGTCCTGTGAATGTTGGTCACCGACCTGAACCACTTCCGCGACCTGTCCGAGGACACGCCGGGCACGGCTCGCCGGCTTGCCGAGCACCTGAGCAATATCGTCCGGGCGGCAACAGCAGGTGACGCCGGAACTGCCTGGGAAAGCGCGCTGCCATGCCGACGCCGACCGGCCAGCCACCGCTGCGCAGGCCGGATAATCGTGCTGCGTACCGAGGCGGGAGCGCCGATCCCGTGGCAGTGCAGCGTCTGCGAGGATGCGGGCGTGATCAGCAACTGGGAGGACTCGGCCTTCGATCTGCGCCGCCTGCAGCTCACCCTCGCCGAAGCCGCCAGCGAAGTCGCCATCCCGAATGAGGTAGCAGCAACGCCGCGCGGCCTGCGGTTGCTGGACACCGACTGCGAACGACTCGTGTTCCGGATCCGCGCTCGCAACGACCACGCCATCCTCGCAGCCACCCACGACGACCTGGACGAGCTGATCGGGTTCGTGGCGGCCGATGCCAGCAACGAGCCCAGCCGGCGTCGCCAGCAACGACTCGACGCCGCATTCGACGCGCTCAATACCGCAGCCAGAACCCCAGACGGCTGGTGACTTGATGGCCCTACCGGAGCTAGACGTCGCACGGGTCCAGCGATGGTGCGCCGCGCGGGTTCCCGAGCACGCCCGCCACCAAGTCCGCGTCGAGTGCCAGGTCGCCCCACGGCACATCACGATCGTCGAGCGGCACGCTCCCCGGCACGAGGACTCCGGGTCGGAATGGACCAGCTTTCCGATCGCGCGCTTGCGCTACACCGCCGCCGACAAGTCCTGGACCTTGCACTGGCGCGACCGCAACCTCCGATTCCATATCTACGACCTGCTTGTACCCTCGAACCGCATCGACGACCTGCCCAGCGAGATCGACCGCGACCCAACCTGCATCTTCTGGGGCTAGCCCAAAGCAGCCGCCGACACATCGGCTGGTACATGCCGCTGCGGGACACCTCAGATCAGCGCACAGCCGCCAACCACTACGGCGTGGTTCCTGAGCCTGCTGGTCTGGCCCGCGGCACTCCGGCAAGCCGACCCGCGGCCCCGGCGATATCGGCAGGCCAGGTCCATCTTGACCATCCCTCAGCGCGAGTCGGCGCGCACTCGGCCCGATGAACCGGACAGCCCATGGCATGCAAGAGGTCTGGGGTTCAAATCCCCATAACTCCACCATGGCGTCCTTACTCGAACACTTTGCCCCCAAGGCAGTGTTCAGCAGGGTCGCCAGGGTTTGATCAACAGACGTGCCCGCCTTCAGGCGGGTACGTTCTTGTCGTTCCAGAGCTTCGCTGAAGCCCGACTCGCGCCTGGCGTACAGAACGGCCTCAAACGGCTCGTTCAGCTCGTCTGAGGCGACGTAGGGGCCTTGCTCGTCGGCATCGACATAGAGCTTGCTGAAGATCGCCTTGTTGAGCACTTTCCTGGATTGCGTCTTGGCCGTACGGTACAGCGCCAGCGGGTCGGCCAGCAGCCTGAGTGTCAAGTCCAGGACTTCGTAGCCGCTGCCTATGGGATTGTCGGCCTGGGCCAGGCGTTCTTGGAGGCGGACTCGTTCGTCGCGGAGGTTCCGCATCTTGACGGACAGCTTCTCCTTAGGCCAATCCGGATCGCCCACCAGGTCTAGATAGCGGTCTTCCTGAAGATCCAGTTTGCTGAGTTGGCGGGCGAGCTGGTCACGAAGCCGCTTGGCTGTGGCACTGGCCCCACCGCGGGTTGCCTCCATCATGGTCCGTAGCTGGCTGCGGAAGTCATCAGAGAGCCGAACCGTGGCGTAGTGATTCTCCACAATTCGCTCGATCTTGTTGACATGCATGTACGGCAGGTCACAGGCGCGAGTCTGCCGCCCCCGGCAGATGTAGTAGAAGTACACCTCGCCGCTCTTGCCCTTGCCGGGCATGATGATCAGCCGCCGCTGACAGCGATCGCACCAAAGCAGCCCTTTGAGGTAGTGGTTATGGGTCCGTTGTCGGGCTCCAGTCTGTCGCTCGTTCTGGAGCACCCGCTGCACCCGGTCGAACAGCTCTTGGGTAACCAGCGGCTCGTGCCGTCCCTGGTACTCCACCCCGTCGTAGGTGACATAGCCGAGGTAGTACCGATCCTGAAGCAGTTCCCCGATTTTATGGATAGACACCGGGCGCGGGGCGTAGCGGCGGTTGCCCTTGGTGCGGAATCCCGCCTCAGTCAGCGCTTCGCGGAGCGTGCTATAGCTGTACTTACCGGTGGCGTACAGCTCGAAGGCCATGGGAATGTAGCGAGCCCGTTCGGCGTCGGCCACGATGGTGTTCACCTTGTGACCGTCGAACCGGACGGTCTCATTGAGGTAGCCGATCTTGGCCGGACCAAGGGTGCCGCCGTACTCGATGACCTTGCGGCCCATCTTGTACTTGATGTCCAGCCCGCTGGCGGTCACCTGGTACTCATTGAAGACCGCCAGCATGCCGTGCATGGCACGCCCGGCCGGGGTGTTATCCAGGTTGCGCTCAGTGGCGGAGATCAGCTCGATGCCGAGGCGTTCAAGGGTCACCATCATGATGGCGTCTTCGTACTGATTGCGGGCAAAGCGGCTCAACGCATAGGTGCTGACATAGCGCACATTCGGGTGAGCTTTGAGGTACGAGATCATGTCTTGGAAGTCGGGCCGCTCCTCGATGCTCTTGGCGCTACGCCCCGGCTCGATGAACTCAGCGACGTTGACGGTTCCGAGTTCGCGTTCCCGGTTGATGCAGGCTTCACGCTGGGCCGGTAGCGAGATGCCTTTGGGGTTGTACTCGGTATTGACCTGGCCTGGCGAGGACACACGCAGGTAGCGGACGTTGTCGGTCCCGGTGATCCGCGCTGGTTTCGACTTCGCCATCTCTTCCTCCTTTCTTCTCAGGCCGCCGAGCGGTTGAGTGGTTTGTGCTGGTTAACGACCAAGCTTTCCATCCGGAACAATGTCTCAACAGGTCGCTGCGGGTCGTCGAGGAATCCCAGGTAGGTCAGCCGGATACGCATCGATTCGACGGACACCCGGAAGCTGAAGGCGAGTGCTTCAGGGTCCTGAATACCGCCCGTCCAAGCTTGTTTGACCAGTTTGCGCGGCATAAGCAGGCAGGCAGGCAGCGAAGTGGTCGGCGACGTGCTCGACCTGCTTGTCACGCTTTTCGCTGTCGCCCTGGCCGAGCCGGGCGTAGATGAGCTTCCAGGTGGCATGGTCGATGACGTGCTTGAACTCGTGGGCAAGCGTGAAGCGCATACGGTTCGTACTGTTGTTTCGGTTGATGCAGACGAGATACCGGCGGTCCTCCCATTGAGTGAAGCCAGCCATGGTTGGCATCTCGTGACGCGGCCTAGCAACGACACGAACGCGCGGCAGCCTAGTGATCCAGTCCAGCCCCACGGCCTGGAACTGCCGAACGCCGAGTATTTCGATCAGCTTGCTGGCCTGCAACTCGGCAACCGCATATGCGTCGCTCAAAGTCAGCGGCCGCACGGGCATGAGTCCCCGCAGCGTGCGCACTATATTGTTAGGTGGTTCGTTCATAGATCTACCCTCCTTTCTATGAACTGCTTAGTATTCCTCTTCAATTTTTCTGTTGTCCGCGCCCGTTGCCGGGCTACGCACCTTAATTTCCCGGACGTGGTCAGCTATTTCTGCCGTTCCGATTCGGCAATGGCAGCAATATTGCGCTTAGCTTTCGAGCCCTTGTTCGGACAAGCCGTACTCGGCTCTCAGCATGGCATCGACACTGGGCAATTCATGAGGTATCGGCAGACCGGCCAGTAGAAACAAGTCGCTGGCCTTGACTTCGAGCGCGTCGGCCAGCCGCATGAGATGATCTGGCAGCGGCTCGTCAACCTCGTCTTTCAGCAGCCTGTTTACCGATGACGGATGTACACCGCTTGCCGCTGCGAGCTGCCGCAGGCTCAAACCTGCTTGGTCACGGGCCTGTTCAAGATACTGGCCAAGCGTGATGCCCTTCGCTGGTTTTCTAACCATGTGCTCTCCTCCTTTCTAAGGATTTACTATACCAGTACCGTTTCGCTAGCGAAACGGTAGAATGTACAACACTCACTCACGCAATACTTGAGTCATGAAGGCTACGGCTTCACTGTGCAGGGTGACCACGACGAGCTTCGCAGCCGGTTGTGGCAAGCCGTCTATGATCTCGCGCACTACAGCGAGCCGCCGTTCGTCCGGCACGGTGACGAGCACTCGGGGCAGTACCTGATCGGGGCCGGTCACACCCGCTTGCGCAGCCAGCAGGTAGAGATCGAACTTGCGCCGCAGCGTGGCCCGGCTCTCCGTGGCGTTGTCGACCTCGATATCCCAGGCGTCCTCGATGTCGCCGTGCGCGAGTAGCGCGTAAGCGTCTGGCTTGAGCGTGCCCAGGCTTGTTGTGCGAAGCCAAGATCCAGGCTCAGCCAAGAACCTGGATAGTTCAAGATCACCGGCACGTTCAGCTTCGCGGAGATCCACGAACAGCTCGGCTACAGCCAGCGTGTGTGCCATGAACAGCAAGCCGGGTGTCCACGGCCGACGCCCTGGCAGATCGTCCTCACCATCAAGCAGCCGCAGCACACGTTGTCCGGCAACGTCGAGACAGTAAACCAGGCCGCCGCTTCCAGCTCGCACGCCGCCGATACGCCGAGCCAGCGTCGTCACACAGTGCGCGCCAACCAAACGATTCAGGACCCGGCGCCGCGCACGATCACGATTCAAGTCACCGAGATCATCAAAATGTAGCCGTTCGAGCTGGCGCCCAGTCAGGCACCGTACCGATGCCAGGTCTCGCAGAATCCCAACGTCCCGTGGACTCAGCCGGTCTAGCAACTGTGCTACATACACCGCCGTCACCCGGCCCCGCTTATTCACAAACGACTCAATGAGGCGTAGTGAGTCGTTGTCGATCGCGCGCAAACCCGCTGGTACTTCGCTCGCAGGCTCAACTCGGTCGGACGGCCGATCGGACCAGCGATCGGACAGGCCGGTCATGGTCGGCCTCCCCGCTGCCGCCGCCCGGCTCGCATTTCCTGACTCGTCGTAGTCACCCGACTGACCAGTGCGGCCTCGACGTCGGCTCGATCCTGGCCGTAGCGCTGACGGCTGAGTTCGCGCACCTCGGACACGTCACTCACCGGTTCGGACAGTGGCAGCGTGATGCCGGTCGTCGGCGCCAGCACTTGGTTGCCAGAGCACAACCGCAGCGCCACTTCGAAGGCTGCCAGTCCTGTCAGATCCGAGGCGCTCAAGCTCGGAGCAAAGCGCGGTTCGAGCAGCCGGGCATCATCGTGCTCGACTTGGAACACCGCCTGACTGCGTACCGTACCGAGCACTGCGGCGCGGGTCTCTGGTGAGAGCTGGCTAACATACTGGTTGGCCATGATCACGCCAACGCCCAAGCCCCTGGCCTCAGCCAGCAGGTCCGCAAGCTGGATCGGCAACCGGGCAACCTGATGGAACTCATCAAGGTATAGCCAGAACGGCCGCCGATGTGCCGGTGCTATGGCCGCCCGGCCCAGCGTCGCCTGATAGAACCCCGCTACCAGCAGCGAGCCGAGCAGGTACGCGGCTTCGGTGCCGATGATGCCCCGCGAGAGCGTGACGAGCACTATGCGGCGATGGCGAATGAGCGATGGAATGTCCAGCCCTCGTGACTGTCCGAGTGACAGGCGGAGGCTGGTGCGGGTCGTGAACTGGCGCAGTTTATTCAGCACCGGGCCGATGATTTGCACCCGCTCGGCGTCACTGACGTTCTCGAACCAGGCCCAGAACTGACGCAAGCTGGTCGGCACCGTTGGCTGTTCGGTAACGAAGCGCCGGAACGGAAGATTGGTGAGCAGCTCAGGCACCTCTACGAGCGTGAATGCCGAACCGTCCGGCGCGGTGGTATGCGTCAGGGTCAAGAGAGCCGCGCGCAGGATGTCGTCCGTCCGAGGACCCCAGTACTGTGCCCACAACGAACGCAGTACCGACAGCACGAAGTCCGCGGCCAGTTCCCGACCATGCTCGTCCTGTCCGCCGTGCAGCGCGTTCAGGCCGATCGGCCGGGCTGTATCTGCAAGATCCACCACGATCACGTCATTCCGTCGTGACTGCGGGATTCGCGCGAGGACGTCGCTAGCGAGATCGCCTTTCGGATCGATCAGCGCCAAGCCGTCGCCGTTATGCATGTCCTGTACGGCCAGGTTCGCCAGGAGCGTGGACTTACCCACGCCGACCGGACCGACCACGTACAGGTGCCGCAGACGGTCATCGCGCGCCAGCTGGAGCCGCTGCAACGCGCCGGGATAGTTGCTGACTGCCAGCGTGACGCCACCGCGCGCCAGGCCGTATGGCGGTGGTATTTGGCGCGAAGCGACGAGCGGTAGTCCCAGCAGGCGCGTCTTGCCCACGGGCAAACCAACCAAAGCTGCCGCCTCGGCTGTGTTGAGCAGCAACGGCCACTTGGTGATCGGATAGGCACGCTGGGTCAGACGTCCGGCAACGACGGATGACAGCAGCCAGCGGCGCCGGATGCGCACGCTCGGTGCGTTGCTGGTGTGTAGCACTGGCCATACCCGGCCGAGTAGCGATTGCGCCTGAGCCTGTGTAGGCGCGGCCACGCCGACCCGTAGCACGCCTCTGAGTAGCGCCTCACGCTGCTTTGCTCGGGCCGCTTGTACGGCCTCGGCGTCTTCGGGCAGCGTGCCCTCCCACCAAGCCGGTATGTTGTTCCGGCTCGAACCAGACGTCGGTATCCGCGACGGTGTGCCTGCACTGGTCAGGATGAGCTGGTAGCGGATCTCGCTGCCGCGAGAAACGGGCTGGAGTGCCGCGAGCAGGGCCGTGGCCGCCGCCTCAGCCCGCTCCGTGGCCAGTGGCCGGGTGTAGTTCGTTATAACGGCTTCGGCTGCCAGCCGCAGTTGCGCTCGCGTCGGCAGATAGTCGGACACGGTTTCCAGCCGAGCGCCGGGCAAGTCGGCCCGCAGACCGGCGAGCAGTTTGGCTTCGGCCTGCTTGCTGACCAGTAGGTAATGGGCGATACCTTGCGGCGAAGCCACGATCTCAACCACAACCGGCGGCAGCGGCAGCAGGCTGAAATTCCGCGGGTGCGTACTGGCAGCGATGCCGGTCAGCCAGCGCGTCACATCATGGACGCCGAGATCTGCCGGTGGGTACAGCCGGAAGGCTACGAGCGATCGCTGCCATGCCAGCACGTCCAGGTAGCGTGCGGCCAATACCGCACCGAATGCGGCTAGGCCAGCAATACCGATGACCAAGGCGACGGTCACGTATCCTCCTCACCTTTAGCTGCTGGCTGGCCGCCCGTTTTCCGTTCGTCTCGCTCTGCTTGCAGGTCTTCGGCGATCAGCACCAACGCCTGCGCGAGCAGATCAATGTCGATGTCCTCGCGTTGCTTGCCGCGAATTCTGATCCGATATTGCTTTCGCATGCGCCACCTCCCTCACTAATTTGCTGATCGGTCTGTTTCGGTAGCGAAACAATCCCTACTAAGTTCTTATGCGTTTCGCTAGCGAAACAGTCAAGCGTAGAATTAACAACGCTGCTTGTCGTCAGGTATGGAGTTGTGGAAAAGTGACTGGCTTGCGACTTAGCGAGCTTTAGGTGGAGCACGTACCACGTGCAAGAGTTCGCCGGCCTTCGCATTAGATATGTGCATTTCCCGCCGTAGCAGATCACGAGGAATTGGCCTTCCTGTGCGAGCCCGGTGATCGGCGTCCAGCTGCCGTGCGCGGGTCAGCAATTCCGGGGACGGTGCTGGCGGCGCGGCCAGGACGGACGGGGACAGTGGGGGACGGTCCGGAATCGTCCTGAAGTCGTCCGGGACCGGCGTCCCAGTCGTCGCATTGGTCCTGAGTGACAGGTCGTCCGGGACCGTGCTGTGCAGCAATTCCAGCAGCCGCGGACCGACCTCGCTCCACCCGATGAGCAGCAGCGGTGCTACGGCATCGAAGCAAGCCCGCCCCACGGCACCGGCCAGCACAGGCCGGGCCGTGTTGAGGGCGCAGGTAATGAGCCCGCAACCTGCCAGCAGCAGCCGCGGACCGATTAGCTGTCCACCGAGGCCTTGGGCGCGGAGGTAGTGCAGCGTCGCCAGTAGCGCCACCACGGACAGGTCCACGGCCGGAGCCACGAGCGGCGCGATCCAGCCCGGCACGCCCAAGCTGAGGCCGAGCAGCCAGCCGTTGCCGAAGCCGAACGCAAAGGCCAGACCGGCGATGATGAAGACCACGGCCGTCAGCCCACGTCGGATGATGGCCGCCGTCCTGCCGGTAGCCGCCGCACTCACGCTCGTCACGGGTCACCGCCGCAGCCGTCCGAGTAGGACGGCGTACACCACGGCGAGGACGAGCACGGCGATGAGTCCGGGCACTAGCGCCTGAAGCCACGACCAGACCAGGTGCGCCGCAAAGGCCAGCACCAGCACCAGGACGATGGCCTCCACGGCCTTGCTCTTCAAGCCCTTCTGGTGCATGGCTGATCTCCTCGCTACAGCGCAACATCGCACGTGACTTCGTTGCCCCAGACGTCCCAGCCAGGACGGGTGCGCCGGGCGAACAGTTCGAGGTACGGCCCCGGCGAGCAGCGCTCGACAATGGCGTACTGCTCTTCGGGCTTGTGCGAGTGCTCCTGAAGCGGGGCGTAAAACCAGGTGCCCTGGCCGCGGAACAGCACCGGCGCCTTGCCATGAGTGCCGAGCAGCAAATGCTCGGTCTGATTGCGCAGATAGACGCCGAGCCCGAAACGCGGCTTGATCCACGTCAGGCAACTGCGGTAGGTGAAGCCCCACGCTTCCATGACTGCTTTACCGGCATGCAAGCCAGCGTTGGTGACCCACAGCCACAGGTGCGCGTCATCTGCCATCAGCCGGTCAACTTGTAGGCGGCAGATCTCCTCGACGCTCATTACCGGGTAGTGGCCAACCGCGCCCCACGAGCCTTTCTGCTGGATGTCCCACGGCGGGTCGGCCAGGATCGTGCTGTAACGCGCCGTGCTTATTTCTTGGGATGGCTGACTCATGGCTCACCTGTCCCGGTCATGAGGAGCGAACCGCTTAAGTGCCTCGGCCAGGATTGCTTCCTGGGCGCGCCTGCCGATCTCGGCAATCTCGCTTTCTGCTCGGCGCGCTTCCTGCGCCAGTCGTGCACGTGCGTCGTTGCAACCGAAGAGTGCTGTAAAGCAGCCCCAAGCACCAATGCCTGCGAAGCCGACTACCGCCAGACCGATGACGATGCCGACGGTGATAAGCAGCGCGGCCATCACCGGTACCGCCTTGGCTGGTTCATCTCGCTGATAACCCGCGTGGACTCCACGGCCCCGGCCACGGCGATCATGGCGTACAGCTCGGCTCCGTCCGGGGCGATGTGCTCGGCGATCTTCCGCAGCTCGCTCGTGCGCATCGTCTCGACCATGGCCCGCTGCGTAACCCGGTTGATACCGGCCACCCGCTGTTCGGCCAACTCACTGTCGTGGTTGACAGCTTCGGTCTCGCGCGACAGTTCGCGCCGCTCAATGCGGGAGAGCCCGCTGCTCCGCCGCTGGACGATTTCGTAAGGCATGAACAGCCCCTTTGAACTCGGCCAGACCTTGATAGTCCGGCACCTGAGATCGACGCTCTCAATCGACCCGTCGGCCGATTCGGTTGTCAGACGGGTGGATTTCCGGGCAGTATCCGGGCATGCCGGTCGACTCTCGGGTGCCCTCCCACGAAGACCTCGTTGTCGACCTCAAGCTGCTGCGTGAGAAGGGCCTCATCCGGCTCCGCACACTCCACTTGCCCGTGCTGCAGCAAGCGGCGTTGGCTTGCGGCGAATCGGAACGGGAGCAGCACGACCCGCCCGCCATCGAGAGCATGCTGCGCCGTGCCGTCGACCAGCTCGGCGGCGAGATGGGTGAGGCCTGCGGCTATCTCTTTGGCCTGGTTGCGGGCACCCGCGGCTGGAAACCCAAAGACCTGCGCGAACGAGCCGCCAGCCTTTATAACCAGCAGCCCGAGACCTTCCGGAAGGAACCAGAGCAACTGCACATCGGCCAGGTGGCCGAAGCGATCCTCAAGCTTTGCCACGAACAGCGGCTGCGGCAGGAGCGGGTCAACCTCGAACGCCGTCATCCGGCCGACTCTCGTCTGGCTATCCAGTGGCTGGATCGGTTCGAGGCCTACTACCGGATCTGGACACCGGCCTCGCGGCTTGGCGACGACCTCAAGGCTGCCATCGCAACTCGCCGCGAGCCTGATCTCGGTCATCCGCCGTGGGGCGCTGAGAGCACCGACGAAGACTGGAAAGGACCCGAAGACCAGGCCCGCGGGTACGTGCGCAACGCGCTCTACGCCTACGCCTGGTACCTGCTCGAACTACGGGGCTTCATGACGCGGCACGGCGGCCTCTGGATATTCAGCGACGCTGAAACGGAGCAGGAGATCGCAGACTGCGTCTACAAGATCTCCTGGTACACGACGTTCAACACCGAAGGCGACTCCTGGCTGAGGCGCTTGCTTGCGCAGTCCCAGTTCGAGGAGGAGTTGAGTTTTGTCCAGCTGCTGGCCGCCACGCCCATCGGCCCGAGCGTTCATGAGGACTGGCAAGAATTCGTAGCCTCCTGTCGATGTCCAGAGGAGGATCACCCTAGAGCCGACTGCCGGGTGCATGCCCTGGTCACGGCCTGCGAGCGGTACTGCCAGCTCATTGACGCCGAGTGGTACAAGATCGCCGACTGGTACCACCCTCACACCAGGCCGCGGCGGCCAATCGCCGGAGCTGACCTGTACGACAAGCTGCTAGCGGATCAGGCTAGGACGAGGGACGCTTAAGGGAAAGTCGCGTACCTCTGGGGCCAAACGGCCGCTAGGCTGCTCGTCGGCGCGCCGATGGCCGCAGTTACGAAGCTCGACGCCGAACGGCTCGACAAAGGAGCACGATGCAGGCAGATCCCGTTCAGCTCATCAGAGACCTACGGTCGACCATCGAACGGAACATGCCTGGCACTATTCGGCGTGCGCCCCTAGTTCCCGAGTCCCACGGCTTCGTGATACGAACGGGTAGCGGTTTGGTGGTAGTTACTGCCGACAACGCGGATCCCTGGTTTCTCAATATCACTGCTGGTATCGCTGCCAACGTAACGGATATCCCTGCCGCATTGGCCTGGGCGAATGACAAGAATTGCGATTTTCGATTCGGTCGCTATTGTGTATCCATACCTGCCGAAGGGCCGCCTCGCGGCAATGTGGTACACAAGAACAATCTCTTCAGCCAATTTATGGGATCCGACCCAGACTATCGCGATGGCGCGGTAATGTTGGTGAAGCTCGGGACGCAGATCGTTGATAATGAGTCAACGCAATTTCGCCAAAGTGTTGGCGGCAGCGAATTTGACGACTCGGCCGACGCCGCGCTGCTCCTGGCGACGGCAAGCTTCGGCTAGCAAGAGGGTCTCGTCCGTAGATGCCACCACGGGCACCAAGCCGCGGCGTCCGAGTGCCGGGGCTGAACTGGACCATGAGCTGCTGGCTGGCAAGGCGGAGTCGGGCGCGACCAAGTTCTATGACTAATGCCGTCAACCCCACCGCCTCGTCACGCGTCATCTCAATCGAGACAAAGCGTGATCCGAGGCGTAGCGTAACAGTGCGACGCTGTCGGCAGACGGCGCTGCAAAGGGGAGGACTGAAGGTCATGGCGCGTGGATTACGGTGCAAGGTCTGCAACCAGCCCATGTATGGACGTGAAGAGAAGTACGAGCCGCGGGGCACGTGGGTCACCTACATCTGCCGCAACGGCAACTGCGAGAACGTCAAGCGGAGCGGCCACGCCTTCCAGGAGAAGACATTCGAGCCGAAGTAGCCGTCATGGCTCAAGCAGCTCGTACGGTCCGAGGACGGCCTGCCACCGCTGTAAGACCTGCAGCTCTTCTCGCCAGTGTGTGCGGGAGAAGCGCAGCATCGGCAGCCCGCCGCCGACTCGGTCCAAGCGCTCCTGCTCCGAGAGCGGCAGTAGGTCATCCTCGCCGCTCGCAAACGCGCTTGCCGCTGTGGCCGGGTAGCCGAACAGCTCTCCAATCTTGGGACCCGTCGGAGTGGGCAAGACACACCTCGCCACCGCCCTCGGCCACATCGCCGTCCGCCGCCGCCTCACCGTCACCATGGCCCGCGCCGGCCACCTCTTCAAGAAACTCAAGGCAGCCCGCCTCGACAACACGACCGAGGCCGAGCACCGCCGCCTCGCCGCGGTAAACGTCCTGGACGACTTCGCCCTCCAGCCCCTCGACGAGACCGCCACCGCCGACTTTTACGAGCTCACCGTCGCCCGGCACCGCAAGAACCCCACCATCGTCACCTCGAACCGGACCCCGGACGAATGGGTCACCCTCATGAACGACCCGCTCCTCGCCCAGTCCGCCGTCGACCGCCTCGCCTCCACCCGCCACGAGCTCATCGTCGAAGGCGAGTCCTACCGCCGCCGCCAGCGCCCCTCAAAAACCTCAACTTGACGAACCCCAACATCCACCCCAAAATGATCCGGCAGCCGCAAGGTGGTCCCTAGGTCGTGGCAACACCCCGGTCCCATGCTCCTGGCAAATGACAGGGCGGGCGTAGGGCTGCTGCGTGAAACGGATGACAGCGACATCGTGAGCGTGCTGGCGCGCGGCGGCAACGCCGGGATCGACTGCCCGCTGGGCTGGCCGGATGCGTTTGTAGAACTTGGTGTCGCTCACCGGCATGGGCCCCGCACCGGTCCCGCTGTGAGTGCCGTCCTGAACGCGGCCGGAGGCGGCAGGTTCATTGCGGCCACCATGCGGTCTGAGGAGCACGCGTGGAGCACGCGAGGTACAGCGATCGGACCGTTGTCGAGGGAATGGGGGGTGGCGCGAGATGCGGTGCGTGACGGCTGGGGTTTGCTTCGCTTGGCCACGCGCATCGATCTGCCCGGCTGTAGTCGGACGAGAAGTCGAACGTGCTGGCTGTTGGCGGCCTGAGCCAGGAACTCACCCGCGCGCGGCGTCCATGGTCATGGCCGCAGTCGACGCCCGCCGCGCAGGCGTGCACCGGCCGCTGCCTCTTCCAGTGCTGCTCGGCTGCACGAGCCGTACTTGCGGCGTCACGGTGGTGACCGCTTCAGCCGGCCCCAGGCCCGACCAACGCAAACTAAGCGGTGAGACTAGCCGCTGCCGCCCCAAAACGCCGACTCTACGCACCCTATCGAGGACAGTGATGAGTCGCGCATCTTCCATCTTCCCGCGATAGGGATTGGCGACGTATCGAACCCTAGCGGGACAAAACCACATCTCCCGAAATGAATCTGCTTCCGCGTAAGTTGGGCAGCTCGCCCAAACGGCCAGGTAGATACGCCCTCCGCCAGCTAGATCGCTGGCCACCACCCGCACTGGTGGTGTGGCAGGAACGATGCCTTGAGTGCTCTCCAGACTGGCGAAGGTGGCGGGCATGTGCCACTCAACGTCTGCCAAAGGCCCCTCCACATCGTAGCATTCTTTCTTGACGGCTGAGTAATTTTCCAGGTAATCTTCCACGCTCAACGATGACCTGAACTTCCGGCCAATCAATGTTGCGCCGCTATCGCCATCAGTCGCCGATCGCGATGGTGCCGACCTTTTTCGTCCAAATAGTCCATTTCTGAACTCCGTAATCTTCGGCATCTTTTAGCTCCAAGCGGATCGCGCTTGCCAGTAAGCACTAGCCATTACCTGTACGTTAACATTGCGACGGATATTGGAGTAGACAGCTCGTACAGACTGGCCGAAATATGCAAGGGCGTTCATGATCTCGGGTGGGTGCACACAAGATCTGGGCGTTACGGATAACAACTTGATACGGAGCGAGTCCGCGTACGCATAACTCCGCCAGGGATCGGACGGGAAGTAGCTAATAGCCGCCGGGATGCTGATATAGAGGAAATCGGACATACTCGTGACGCCACGCCGAACGTGGTCCGGGTGAGGGTGTCCGTCTCGTCCGCGTCAGATCGGCAAGGGCTGCCGACACTGCGGGGGCGTAATTAAGGCATCGGCGATGTGGGCGGGTGCAGTGGTCGGACAACAGCAGGCAAGCGCAGGCAGAGCAGGTCGCGCTCCATCCGCGATACTCGCCGGAAGGCGAGGATCCTGTCGGACTCTCCCGCGCCGCCCTAGCGGGGGGAATTGCGCTTCGTCAGCGACTGGCGACATATTGCCCGCTTCGGGTAGCTGAGGTTGGCGGTCCTGGCTTTGTCCTCGAGCTGGCGGTTGACGTTCCTTGGTGCCGCCGGACAGCAGGATGAACCGGATCCGTTTGACCGGCGCCTGGTCGGCGACGGCACCGCCGCGCGGACGGCCCCAGGACGGCTGAGGAGAAAGAGTCCTACTCCCTCGGGCCGGTCGCAGAGGCATTCCTGACCGGCGCGGAGGCCTCAGATCTCCGGCAGTAGGTAATCCGCAGGGCAGTTGACCTGCGGGGTTAGTTACCTGTTCTCTATCCGGATCTTGTTATATTTCTGATAAGGTCAGGTATGACCAGCCCGGCGGCAGCGGCGATACTGAACGGCATGCCGCACCCCGCCGACCTGCGCGCGCAGCACCACGACGGCATGACCTTCCTGGCCGCCGGGCAGATGATCGTGGCCTGCTACCCCGACGGCGACGTGGCGATGCGCAACGTGGCCGTCGCGGTGGCCCGCGAGCTGGGCTTTTCTGGGCAGCGGGTCGCGCAGGTGATGGGCCTGTCGGCCAGTTACGTGGCCACGCTGCGCCAGCGGGCCCGCCGCGAGGGCGCGGCCGGGCTGGTCCGCCCGTCCGGGCCGAAGCCCAGGCTTTCCCCGGCGGTGTGGGCGCGGGCGGCGAAGTGGCGGCAGGCCGGGGCCAGCGAGGCCCAGATCGCCGCCCGGCTGGGCGTGGCCCAGGCCACGGTCAGCCGCCACCTGGCCGGCGCGGATCAGGAGGAACTGCCCTTCGGCGAGGCCGCCGGGCCGGGCGAGCGGGCCAGGATCGCCGGGCAGGACGGCGGGCCGGCGGAGCGCGTAGCGCCGGCATGCGGCGGGCGGGAAGAGCCACCCGGGCCGGGACTGGAGGCGCCGCGCGCCGCTGGCCTGCTGGCGGCCGGGTCGCGGATCATCGAGGGCCAGGTGAGGTCGCGGTACGCGGGCGCGATGCTGCTGCACGCCTTCGGCGCCAGGGCCGGGGCGGGCGGCATCCTGGCCGCCGCTGCGGGGACCGGGGAGAAGGACGGCCTCAGGTTCGCAGACGTCGGGCTGCTGTCGGCGGTGACCACCTGCTTTGCGCTCGGCGCCGCCACCACCGAGCAGTTCAAGCACCTGACCGCCGGCGCGGCCGGGCCGCTCGCGGGCCTGACGGCACTGCCGGGGCTGCGGGCCCTGCGGCCGAGGCTGGCCGCGCTCGCGGACGCGACCGACCCGCTGGAGCTGCAGGCCATGTTCGCTCAGGCGATGCTCGAGGCCGACCCGGTCACCTCCGGCGTGTACTACGTCGATGACCACTTCGTGCCCTGCGCCGGCGCCAGGCCCGTCCCGAAAGGGTGGAACAACAAGCGGGGCAAGGCCGAGAAGGGCCGCGCCGGCACCCGCGTCACCGCCCATGACGGCCGGGCGGTGTGCTTTGTGACCGGGGAGCCGTCCGGCCTGACGGTCACGCTGCCGCTGGCGCTGGCCGAGCTGAAGAAGGCTGCCCCGCCCGGCGCGAAGATCATGCTCGGCTTCGACCGGGGCGGCGCGTATGCGCAGGTGTTCCGCCACTGCCGGGAGCAGGACGTGAGCTGGGTGACCTACCGGCGCGCGCCGCTGGCCGTGCCCAGGGTCCTGCCGGTCCTGGCGGTCATCAGCGTCAACGGCCGCGAGCGCGAGGTGGCCTGGGCCGGGGAGACCGCCGAGCTGAAGGACTACGGCCAGGCCCGCCAGCTGACGTTGCTCGAGCACGGCCAGGTCGCGCTGCAGATCCTGACCTCTGACTTTGATGCCTGCCCGGCGGAGATCCTGGCCTGGCTGAAGTCGCGGTGGCGGGAGGAGAACTTCCTCAAGTACGCCTCGGCGAACTACGGGATCGACAAGATCTGCGACTACGCCGCCGTGATCGAGACGAACACCAAGGTGATAGGCAACCCGGCCCGCAAGGCCGCGAGCGCCGCGGCGCGCCAGGCCGAGAAGGCGCTGGCCACCGCACGCGCCGACATGGCCGCCATGCTCGCCGACCCGGCCATCCCCGCCGCCGCCAAGAACGCGAAGCTGATCCCCGCCGCGCAGCAGAAGATCACCAGGGCAGTGAAGGCCCTCGCCGCCGCCGAAGCGGCCCGCGACCAGATCCCCGCGAAACAGCCCGCCAACGTCATCGACCCGCACGCCCGGGTCGCGCTGCTGCGCGCCGGCCGCCGCAGCCTGCAGATGGTGCTGCGCCTGCTGGCACACAACGCCGAGCACTGGCTCTCCAGCCACCTCAACGCCTACCTGCGCGACGACGACGAATACCGGGCCATCACCCGCCAGACCATCATCCGCGGCCTGGCCGGCGTCATCAACTACACCCCGGACGCGATCATCGTGCGGCTCGACCAGCCCTCCAGCCCACGCGTCGCCCGCGCGCTGGACCTGCTCCTAGACGAGATCAACGCCGCGCCGCCCACCCTGCCCGGCGACATCCGGCCCATTACCTACCGGCTCGCCCCAGCCGGCCAGATTTAACTACCAGCCAGGCTCAACTGCCGGAGATCTGAGGCCTCGGTCAGCATGAAACTCGGCACGGACCTAGCGGAGCTGAACACGCTGCGCGCCGCTCACGGGGTAACCAGGGGGAGGCCGCCGCGCACGCCATGGCTCGGTTCGTTTTCGCCCTCATTCCTCAGTCCTTGATGCCCAGGGCCAGATGGTAGGCCGGATGAATCACAAATTCGTCAGCGTCCTCGACATTCAAAGGATTGTCCGTGAAATCTGGTTTCTCGTAAGAGTACAAAGTTGACCCGTCTAGTGACTGACCCAGGCCAAGGAAACCTACATCATAGAGCATTTTCACTAAAGGTTGATATAGGTCAGTCCAAGACTTATCGCCATTCGCTTCCCACATTGATTCCGATAGCATCGTCATCCATCGAACACCCCGAAAGCTCGGATCGGAAAGGAGAAGCATGGCGTCATCTAAATACTCGCCCAGCCGATCTTTTGAAATGGGAAGCTCGGCTTTCCGGAACAACGCCAACACCTTCTGGATATCTGGATAAGTCGGCTTCCACTCATCACGCAAAGCGAGGAGCCGATTTTCCGAATAAGACTTCTCTGCGCTAAGGATGTCTTCCCATGTAAGGTATCCTTGACCCGAATGAAGGCTGAGGCACTCGTTGATAAATGAAATGGTATCCCGAGGTCTCATGAGAGTGCGGTCAAGTATGTAGTCAAATGCATATCCCTTAGCGTCGTCAGCAAGGGGCAGGAGATCGCATACCGAGGTTAGGTTACTGTCGCTTTGTTTGCTGACATAGCGAACCCTCTCGTCCATCATCTCCTCTAGATCCCTTTTGGGCCATCTCATTTGAAGAACAAGAGATCGAAACTTCTCTTCTTGGCCGCCGCGAGTTCCGAAGTCGAGTTCATGAAAAATATTAGTACGCAGTGCAACCAGTACCTTTAGGTGGCGGACTCGCTTAAGATCTAGCACGGTCTTGAACAGGCAGCGAATGAGATCATTCGCTAGGCGCTCATCTACCCACTCCCGATCAAGATCATCGATGACAACATACAAGGACTGTTGAGGCGTGTCCAAAATATCCTCATCAAGAACATTTAGCATCTTATTCAGGCGGGCGAGCTGCGTTTGATTAACAATCCGCTGGAAACGATCAGCCTGTTCCGCCCGGGACTCCGTGGTGAGCATTGTTCCAGATTCAGTACCCGCTGTCACGCCAACATGCGGTAGGCCAAAGCGCGCCTTAGCCTCGGCATCTATTCTCTCCTCAAAAGTCTCCGTAATTTCGCGAACGCGTTCGTCGGTTTCACACCAGAACTTACTTCCAAATTCATCGAGATACTCAAGTGCCGCTTTCTTCGCCGGATCGCGTTTAACCCGGTCTCGAATATTATCCAGAAAGTTCTGCTTGGCGACCGGTGAATCGACATTGTATCTGGCCCGTATCAGCTCTACTAGAAGCACATGCTTCCAAAGAGCAGTGAAGAGTAAATCCAGGTTTACGTCAAGGGAATCCAGGTAGCGGACAACCCTAAGATCGACAATATAAGGAAGAGAAAGATCTTCCGGGGTAATGCGGATGACTTTATTTCCATGCAATTCTTCAAGATGCTGCAAGGCGGCAGATTTGCCAGATCCGGTTCGGCCAATGATGAAGCATCTTGGATCAAGACGAGACTCGATTGCCTTGTAGTCTCCCGAGCGATAAAACACAAACTCTAGGAGCGGATCCGCCTCAGCCTGCTCTCCGCCAAGGTTTGCGTTGCTTTGCAGTCGTCCAATTCGGGCCATGCGTCCCCCTCAACACCAATCGTAATTCCATCCTTGATACTAGCGTGCGCGGGACATCGGCGCTGGGGAATTCCACGAGATGCGCGGCTTTGAGCTCATATCCAAGGAGAGATACGCATAGATATACAAATAGGTTGTAAATGGCTTATAATGTTTGCGCCTTTTGTAGTTTCAGTGGCCCGCGATGAATCTCATCCCGGCTCTTGTCGTCTTGATGACCAGGTGGGAGGCCGGTCATCCATTCCTAGTGGGCGAGTGGCGTTGGCGGTCACCCTGTCTGCGGTGATCTGGCAGGCTTTGTGCTCGGGATAGGCGTGGCTGTGTGAGCAGGTGCTGCCGGGCCGGGCTGGGTGTGCTGCACCAGGTTCTTCGCCCCTTCTCCCTCCGGTTCCGAAAAACGGCAGAACCTCAACCCGCATCTGGACCGACGACCAGCTCGCTGACTACCAGCCCTGGTTCGACAACCACAGCCGCCTCCGGGAGCTGATCGCCGAACTCGAAGAACTCAGCCTCGCCATCGCCGAAGCCGACCCCCGCTGGAACCGCTAGCCCCGGCCAGCGCGTCCTGCTCGGCCACCGAACCGGAACCGCAACTTCCAGATCGCGTGGCCCACGCCCGCCCAACCCGTGGGCAGCCTTCCAGCCACGCCCCGTCGACCCAGGTCAAGCCCAAACGTGGAAGACCTCACAAGTTCTCCCAGGTCAGAGCCTGGCAGTTTAGGCCGCCCGATGATCTGAAGATCATTTGTCACTCAGATGTCACCTAGATCAGGCGAGCGTCACTGACACTGAGCGTGCGCAGATGGGATTTGCGACACGCGTTGGCATGGGCGGTCGGCCCGGATGCGTCGCGGCCTCCGAATGGATTGCGTCAGGCCATCCTGACGGAGACGCTTGTGAGCCAGGAGGTTGCTTGGACATCGAGTCTCTGGACGAACTCCGAGAGCCTGACCAGCTCACACTCCGATTTGGACCAATGGGATTTGAGACCGGCCGTATCCTGCAGCCTGATGACGCGGCACTGTACCAGCAGGACACGATCAGCCACGCTGGCCTGTTTCCGTCAGTAGCCAAAAGCACTCGCGGAGCGTTCGAGCGCCTTCGATCGACGTATGCCTACGGTGTCTTGTCCTACGAGATCTTCAGGGTGGTCGATAATCTCGTACAACTTGTGATCGAGCAGGCACTTCGTGACCGTTTCATGGAACTCCACGATAATGTCGTCCGGTTCGAAGACGCCGCAGGCGAAGTCCATGACGTCACGGCTACTTCGTTCGACGCCCTGTACGACGCAATCCACAGTCAAAACAGGCTTCGCAGGCCTCAGCGCTGGAGGTTGCGCCTGCGTCGAACCGGAGAGCTGATCTTCGACGGCATGCTCGACTCGTTGTTGCGCTGGGCACGCGGCGAAGGCTCGCTCCGCGGCCAGCGCAATCGCAGGGGAGATTTTCTGCTGAAAGCTTCCGGTACAACGTGGCGCACGGATCGGGCGACCATCTGATGACGCCGGTCGACACCGAGCGCAACATCCGCGAAGCCGCCGAGATCATCAAGTAGCTCTGGGGATCGGCCACTTCAGGAGGTCGTCTTTATCTGGCGCCAATGCAACGCGAGGTCCAAGTAGTAGCATGGAACCAGGCCAACCACGTCATGACCGGGCCGGTAGGCGCTGGCTTGCCAGCCGACGAGTATCCCGACTGGACCTGCGTCTCGTGCGAGCTGTACTCCAGGATGGTTATCTAGACCGGTTCGATGTCCAGTGTGAGACCACGACTTATCCATGCGAGCTGCTCTGGGCCAGGCAGCTTGCAGGAGGCGTCAGTCTGGCTGGACGATCACCTCCGAAGCATGACGAGGTGGAGATTCTTGACCGGCAGTTCATGTTCCAGTACCACGAGGATTGGCTCTACCTGCCCCAGCATCCCGAAGTCGCCGCAGGCATCGCGTCGGCCAGCCAGGACATGCACGCCGGCGAACTCGAAGTCTCCCTGCTCCTGCACCACGACCCGAACCTCGTCAGAGAAGCCAGGAACGGCCGCAACCACCTCGCCCATCCCGCCCGTTCCTGCTCACCGCCAGGATGGCCGAGTACACCAAGACAGGCGTCATGGGCCTCCCCTCCCGAGGCGCCGCCGCTAAAGGCAAGACCGCGCTCGACGGCTTTTCCCGCTCCTTCGCCACTCACCCCAAGCTGCTCAACAGGTCATAGCGACAATCAGCGGTCAGCGCCCCCTGTGGCTTATGTTCCAGGCCGAAGTCAGTGACGCTATAAATTGGCGTGATCGCCATGATCTGATAGCCATGGCCATCAGGGATGGCGATCGTCGCGACGAGCTCCGACGATCGCGGCTGTGGTACTGGGGCCGGGAGACATTGCCATGCGCGGTCTGGGCCGGGTGCAGTGGGCATAGGTCGATGCCGCGACCGCCTCTGTGGTCCTGGGAGCCGGGGGTTTCTGGATCGGCGGCGCGTTAGGCGCTGGAATCGGCGTGGCCGCCGGCGGTCTCACGCCGCTTCTGACCGAACGCGCCACGCGCAAGCAGGAGGCCGTCGAATCGGCTCACTCGGATGAACCGCCGAAGCGGCGCTACGGCCCGGCCCACCTGCTAGAACCCGGATTAGCAGTGGTGCCGTTCATCGGCCGCACGACCGAACTGAGCCAGTTGCGGGCCTGGTGCGAGGATCAGGACGCAGGCCTGGTGCGGCTGATGACCGGGGCCGGCGGATCGGGCAAGACACGCCTGGCGATCGAGCTGGCCAGGCAGATGAAGGCTCGCGGCTGGCACTGCGAATGGGCAGCAGAAGGCCGCGAGCACGATGCCCTGCCACTAGAACGCGCCGCCGAGCCGAAAGCAAAGCTGCTCCTGATAGCCGACTACGCCGAAGCGCGCCCCCGCCTGGAAGAGCTGTTAGAAGCAGCCGCGCGGGATGAAGGCCAGGTGAGAATCCTGCTGCTCGCCAGGCAGGCCGGTGACTGGTGGCAGCACCTGGGAGCCGGCGGCGGCGCGGTACGCGACCTGGTCGCCGCCGCCAGTCCCTTCGTGCTGCCCTTGGCCGAAGAAGTAGGCGCTCAGCTCTCCGCTCAGGATCTTGCCCGGCAGGCGATCCCCTATTTCGCCGCTCGCCTGGACGTCCCGCCTCCCGACCCGGGCAAAGTGACACTCGGCTCCGAGGAGCAGCTCCGGGTACTAGATCTGCACGCGGCCGCGCTGATCGCGGTTA
Source organism: uncultured Actinomycetota bacterium (assembly GCA_963720575.1). Classification (GTDB taxonomy): domain Bacteria; phylum Actinomycetota; class Actinomycetes; order Streptosporangiales; family Streptosporangiaceae; genus Chersky-822. The sequence continues at coordinate 3,626,737 of CAVRGA010000001.1, read as the reverse complement.
TCGCATCGGCTGAGAGTCCCGCCAGTACGCCGATCCGCATGAATGCCGCGACAGTGCTGGAAACCGTGCTCGGCCACGAGAAGCACTACTGGCGAGGCCGCGGATACGGCTGGCCTGCTCGGCGGACTGACCGGGCTGAGCATGACCCAGCTGTCGCAAGTAGCAGCCGCCGCAAGCCTCCTGGGCACGACAACCGCAACCGACCTGGCAGGAAGGCTGCCGGGAGTCACGGTGACCGGCGCGGTCACCGTGTGGCTTCGCGAACTCTACCCGCCCGACGCTGATAGCGGACCAGGCGCGATGCGCCCGGACCGGCTCGCCGAACTCCACGTCACCCGCGAACTAGCCAGTTCACCTGCCCTGGCCAGAGCCTGCCTCACCAACCTGGACCCAGCCCAGGCCCGGAACGCCCTGGTCCTGCTCACACGCGCATCCGGCGAGCACCCGGCCGCCCGCAAGCTGCTCGAATCAGCGATCGCCGGGTTCGCCGACGTCGTCGCGGACCTCGCTGCGTCCCGCACAGTGATGATCACGATCGCTAACACGATCCCCTACCCCAGCCTGGCCCTCGCCCCAGCACACGCCACTCTCAGCAAGCGCATCCTGCAGACGTGCTCTGAGGACAGCGCACTGTGGCTCAACACTCTGTCCGTCCTCCTGTCGAGCCTCGGGCGGCGGGAAGAGGCCCTGACCGCCATCAACGACGCCGTCGCCATCCACCGCAAACTTGCTGCCGCCAGGCCGGCTGTATTTGCCGATCGACTCGCAAGTTCGCTTGAGGTCGAAGCATCGGTTTTGCCTGATCTTCGGCAGGTCGCAGAGGCTCAGGAACTACGTGATGAAGCGTCGGTAATTCGGGATCTGATGTAGACGCGACGTCGGCCAAAGCCCAAGTCGTCAGTGGACGTACGTGCCGCGTTGCGGCACTGTCTCGACGAGGCCTGCACGACGACGCGATCGCGCGCCGCGCCGAGATCAGCACCACGACGGTCCGCCGCCACATCGCGGCCATCATGAACCGGCTCGGCATCACCAGCAGGTTCGCCGCAGGCGCCGCCGCCCAGCGCCGAGGCTGGATCGGGTAAGGACAGTCAGGCAGGGCCAGCTCACGATCACGGGCGGCTCGCCGGCCGCGGGAGGCCGGCGAGCACGACACAATAACTTCGTAAGACCCCCGATAAGTCGATGAAAGAATGGATGCGCGAGTTCTGATGCGGTTACGGTGGCGGCAGCTCCGACGGCTGTTGCGGTGGCATTCGGTGCTGTTCCCCCTTGTCGCGGCGGCCCTGGCCGGGTTAGCCACGCTGCTGCTGTGGCAGAACGGCGGCAACCAGTGGTGCAACGCCAGCGGCTTCTCCTGCTCGGTCGACACCAACCTCCTGGGCGTTGTGCTCGTCGGCGGCCTGACCAGTTACTGGTTCTACGGGTTTCGCCGGGCCTTGCTGCTAGCCAGGCACCGACGCACCGTCCTATCCCGGCTCGACCGCCAGCGGGCCAGCCACCAGTCACAGTTGTCGCGGGGCTGTCGGGGGTCGGGGAAGAGCGCGTTCTTGGCCGAGGTGATCAGGCGGCTGGCCAGCGCCCGCACCTGGTACGTCCCGATCCCCCTAGACGACGTCGCGGGCGGCGGGGAGCAGGACATCCTGGACGCCGCGCAGCGTCAGCTCGACGTGATCTTGCATGACGCGAGTATCAACCCGGGCCTGGTCGAGTCGCTGGGCCGCAGCCTGATCCGGGCTAGGCGGCTGATGATCGTGATCGACGGCATCGGCCCGGCGTTGTCGTCGTATGAGCGGTCGGTGGTGGTGCAGCGGCTGATGGCCTCGGCTCAGCGGCTCGACGTGCCGCTGCTGGCTACGGCGCAGTCCGGCAGTGTGGAATGGCTTGCGGGGTCGGTGATCGAGTTGCCGCCGCGATCGGCGGAGTTCGTGGCGCGTCGGATCGGGCAGGCACCTGCCGTGCCTGCTGAACTCAGGCAGCTTGTACTGCCCGCGCTCACCGGGTCGCTGGCTACGCCGCTGATGCTCGACCGGCTGATCGCACTCATGCGCCGCGAGCGGGACCAGCTCGGAGATCACGGTCGGCGACAGCGGCGACTGGCAGCAGGCAATCCGGTTCGGCCGCGACCTCGGGATCGACCTGCCCGCGCATCATGTCGGTGCGGATGAGGTCGCGGCTTACGTGGAGGGCGGGTTCCTGGACGCTGACTCGTCGCCGGTGGTGGTGCAGTTCCCGTCGGCTGAGGTGCAGGCGATGCTGACCGGGCAGTTCCTTGCCCGCCACCCCGGCAGGGTCGACTCGATCATGAGTCAGCTGGGATCGGTCAGCACAGCGCGGCAGGCAGTCGCTGCGGCGTTGCGTTACTCCAATAAAAGCAAGCAGTCGCGGGTACACGGTTGCCTGGTCAAGACGCTGACCGGGGGCACGCCGCTCAGCGCGGCGTCGCAGGCGGCGGCGCTGAGCCTGACGATTCAGTACCCGCCGCCCGGTCTGGAGCACGGCGAGCGACACCTGCTGACCGCGCTGCACAGCTCGAGTTTCCAGGTCCGGCTGACCCTCGCGATCGCGCTGGTCAGGCTCGGCACCTGGGACCTGATCACCGGCGCCGTGCAGGAATGGATCACTGGCGCCGAGGCCGAAGCGAACGGCCCCGGCAGCGTCGCGAGCCCGCTCGGCCTCGCGGATTGCTGCCAGCGCGAGCCCCCGCTCATACCAGCGGGCGCTGGACCTGCTGGCCGGCGGGCTGCGGCTGTGGTACTCGCGGGTGTGCGTGGTCCACGCGATCGGGATCAGGCTCGCCACCGGTTCCGGGCGGCAGGCTACGGCGGCCGGGGTGAGCTGTCGGCCGCGTTCTGCCAGGCACAGCATGACATCGCCGAGCGGACCGGCCCCGCGCCCTGGCATGAAGGCCGATCCGGGAACGCGCAGGTAGATTTCTGGCTGTACGCCGAGCAGGGCCTGGCCAACCGAGACGGGTGGGAATCAACCTGTGAGCACACGCACACTCCTGCGCGGAGGCCTGATCGCCGACGGCATCGGCACCACCATCGAGCGCGCCGACCTGCTGATCGACGGGGCGTCGATCGCCTGGATCGGGACCGGGGACAGCGGCGCGTCAGCGGAGAACTGCGAGATCATAGACCTGGCGGCGGGCAGTGTCGTGCTGCCCGGGTTCATCGACGCGCATGTGCACGCTGAGGGGCCGCTGCTGGAGGACGGCTATGTCGAGGGGGCGCTCGCCCAGGGCGTGACGACGCTGGTGGTCGGGCAGGACGGGGAGTCGTGGATCGGCGCCAGCGCGGCGACGGCACGGTACCTGAATGAGTATTTCGGGCCGGTCAACGGGCGGCTGGAGCCCGCGCGGGAGCTGAGCGTCGCCGGGTACCGGGAGGCGGTGGCCGGGCGGCTGCTGCAGAACGTGGCCGTGCTGGCATCGCAGGGCACGATCCGGCACAACATCGCCGGCTTGTCTGCCGGGCCGCTGGGGCCAGATGAGCTGGCGGCGGCGCGGCGGCAGGTGGAGGGCGCGCTGGCCGACGGGGCGGTCGGGTTGTCGAGCGGGCTTGATTACCTGCCGAGCCGGTTCGGCCACGTGGATGAGATCGCTGCCATGGCGGCACCGCTGGCCGGGACCGGTCGTCCTTACGTCTCGCACCTGCGGGCCTACGGGCCGACGGTCGCGACCGGGATCGCTGAACTGGTCGCGGTCGGGCGTCGGGCCGGGGTCAAGGTGCATGCAAGTCATCTGTGGGGCGCGCCCGAGGACATCGCGCCCGCGTTCTCGGCGGCGGACGCGGCCGGGGTGCCGCTGAGCTTTGACATGTACCCGTACCGCAAGTCGAGCACGATCCTGGCGGTGCTCTTGCTGCCGGCGGAGTTGCAGCATGGGGGTCCGGAGCAGACGATGGCCTCGCTTGCCGATCCTGGGCAGCGGGCGGCGTTGCTGGCGGATGAGAAGTTCACCGATGAGTATCTGGGCGATCTGTACCTGGGCTGCGTGCCGGATTCATATGCGGGCCTGGCCGGGCTGTCGATTGCCGAGGCTGCGTCGGGTAGCTCGGGGTCGGCTGGGGAGTGGGTGCTTGACCTGCTGATCGATACGCGGCTCGCAGTTGGCGCGCATCTGGACCGGCCGCTGCTCGCCGAGGGCCATATGGCCTGGCTCGCTGCGAATGGTCGGCAGTGCGCCGGGTCGGACGGCATCTACCAGGGGCAGCACCCGCATCCGCGCGGGTACGGGGCATTCGCGCGGCTAGCCGAGTGGTACCTGGCTCGCGGGGCCGACGCGGGTTACCAGCTCATGGCGCGCCACTTCGCGGCGAACCCGGCAGACGCCTACGGACTGAGCACTCGGGGACGGCTGGAAGCTGGGGCCGCGGCCGATGTCTGCGTCATCGGGCTGGACGGCATTACCGACCGCGCCATCTACGGAGCACCGCAGGTGGAGGCTGCGGGCGTAGATCTGGTCATCGTCAACGGAGTGACTGTCTGGCGCGGCCAAGCTGCCGAGCGGAGTCCTTTCCCTGGGCATGTTGATGCGTATGTGCGGGACCCTCGTGTAATCCGCTACACCAAGTAACTAAGGCATCCGGCGAATCCGAGTTTGACATGACCATCGCAGACCGTGCCGACGTACTTGCCTCTATTGACGAGTAGTCCCAGCTGCGTGAGCCGCAGACGGCCATCGACCCTGTCACGCATGAACTCCAGGGCTGGGTCGCGGTCTGGGGAATCTTCCTCACTCCCTCCGGCTACGCGGGCGCCCAGGTCCGCGCGGCACCCGCGCACGTGGCCGATGTCGTGAACTACAGCAAGGACGCACCGGTCCGCGTCGCGGCGGTGTTAACCCGCCAAAGGACCGTCACGTGACCCAGAGTCACACGGACCGACCGATGTCTGCGCTGGAGCGGCTACTGGGCGATCGGCTGGATCGGCAGACCCACGCGCTGCTCGTGATGCTTTTGCTCTCGGTGACCGGCCAGTACACCTTCTTCACGCTGTTCCCGGTCTGGGCAATCTCGCATCTGGGCATTTCCGGCGCGACGGTCGGGCTTGGGCTGTCCATCGCAGGTGTATGCGCCACTGTCACTGCGCCGTTGGCTGGCTGGCTGTCCGACCGCATGGGCCGCGGCCTTACGGGCGCCGCGTTCGCGCTGGTTCCGCTCAGCTCGACAGTGCTCGTGGCGATCCTGCTGGTCGTCGTCGAGCCGCGGCGGCAGCGTACCCAGCGGCATCGAGGCGACCGCGCCGGGCGGGTCGCCCGGGTGCCGGCGAGTCACGCAGCCACCGCGGGCCGGTCCCCAGAAAGATCAAGCTCAGTCAGTGAGCTCACTTCCAGGTGGGTGCCAACGCCAGCGTCGTAGTACTTCTCGCCGGGCCGACGGACTCCAACGGTCAGCCAGCCAGCCTGGCGCGCCGCGTCCAGTTCGGCAGCGAAATCGGACACGTACACGATCTGCTCCGGTTCCGCCCCGAGCGCTGCGGCAATACGCCGGTAGGAGCCGGGCTCGTGCTTTGGTCCGGCGTTCTCGGTGTCGAAGTACCCGCAGATCATGGAGCGCAGGTCGCCCGAGGGCGAGTGGCCGAACCATGCCTGCTGCGCGGCCACCGAGCCGGAAGAGTAGACCTGAAGATCGTGGCCTCGGCTACTCCAGGACCGCAGGGCGGGAATGGCATCGGGGTAGAAATGTGAGACAATGTCCCCGCGCGAGAATCCCTGCTCCCAGATAAGTCCTTGCAGGGTCTTCAGCGGGGTGATCTTCTGATCGGATTCCAGCCAGCCCAGCAGCACCGCAGTTACCCGCTCCAGGCTGGCCGAAGGTTCGTCGGCAAGCTTACGCACCTGGCCAACGGCCCGGCTGGTGACAGGCTCGCCATGATGCTCGGTAATCCAATCACCGAGACGCTCAGCGGAGTAAGGGAACAGCCGGCTCGTGACGAAGTCGGTAGAGCTAGTGGTCCCTTCAATATCGAATACCACCTTGTATAGCATCGTCCACCTTGTGATGGTAAACTCTGGCTTGTAGCCTTATCATAGCTTAGCCATTGGCGGGCATTGGATCACATGCGAAGCGAGGATCGCCTTGTCGTTGCTTATCACCTGGCCCGACGACAACCCCTCGGCGCCTCTGCGGCAGACTACCGATCCCGCCGAGATCTCGGTGGCCATGAGCGAGATCGACTGCCGCTTCGAGCGCAGGGAAGTCCGCTCGGACATCCCTGCTGGCGCCGAGGCCAACGCGGTGCTCGCCGCCTACCAGGACGTGGTCGATCGCCTCATCAGTGAAGAGGCCTTCGTCACCGTCGACGTCGCGACCATTCATCCCAGCTCCGATCCTGGCTGGCCGGAAACCGCGCAGGCGATGCGGGCGAAGTTCATCGACGAGCACACTCACGGCGAAGACGACGAGGTCCGATTCATGGTCCGCGGCGCTGGCGTGTTCTTCTTGCACATTCGCGATCGGGTGCACGCCATCTATGCCGAGGCCGGGGACCTTCTCGGTGTCCCGAAGGGCACCACGCACTGGTTCGATACCGGGGCCGTCCCCGACTTCACCGCCATCCGGTTCTTCCATGCCGCGCATGGCTGGGTGGGAATTCCGACCGGGAGCGACATCGCGCGCAATTTTCCCGACGGCGACGAGATCAGGGCGCGGGCGCTGGGCGGTGCCTGAACCAGAGGCGTCATGAGTGATGGTGCGGCGGCAAGCTCGCTGGCTGAGATCGCCCAGGCTCTGGCCGCCGAGGCGGTGAGGTTCGCCTCATTCGGCTGGATGCGCGGTACCTCAGGCAACCTCTCTGCCGTGATCCGCGATGATCCGCTGCGACTCGCCGTCACGGTCAGCGGGATCGACAAGGGAACGCTGACAGCAGCCGACATCACCGTAGTCGACGGGCATGGCTCCCCGGTCAGCGGCTACGCGGGAAGCGCATCTTCCCGGCCGTCGGCCGAGGCAGCGCTTCATGCCAGGGTCGCCCGCCTCACTGGCGCCCGCGCGGTAGTGCATTTCCACACGATCGCCGCCGTGCTGGCGGCCCGGTGGTGGCCGGCGGGCGTTCAGCTCGCCGATCTGGAAATGCTCAAGGGGATCAGCCTCCCGGCCGCCGGCGAGACGGTCGTGCTCCCGATCATCGCCAACAGCCAGGACATGACCGAGCTTGGCGACAGGTTCGAGCAAGCCTGGAATTCGCGTGTGCCAGGGTTTGTCGTCGCCGACCACGGGCTCTACGCCTGGGGAGACAGCATGCTGAACGCGCGCCACCATGCGGAGATCATCGAGTGGGTCCTTGAATTCCTGACCGCGCTGCAACGCCGCTGACCATGGGTACTGCTCGGTTCGCGGCCTAGGTGAGCACGAGGGGATTTTTCTCTTCTGTGGAATGCATGGATCCGCGATGATGCGGATTGGCCGCTGGCCAGGCTGGCTCTGGCCGGCGCATTCGATGTCAATGCCTTTGCGGCTCCTGAAGGTAGGACCACGGCTACTGATGCGGCCAATTCAGTTGAAGGGAGATTTCGTGCCCGTATCGGATGTTTGACATTTATTGGTGGTTTTACTTGTCGCCGATAACGTCAGATCCAGTCAGTTTGTCACGCCTTATTCGCTTCGCACGGGAGGCTTATATTGATGCGGCCGATAGGTGGTCCAAACTCGCCGGCTACGTAGCCGAAGTCGACTTTGAGATGGGGCGACTGATAACACTATTTCTGGGTCAATCGGTTCAGCATCTCCATCGGCCTGACCCTCCGATGCTTGGTCTGGCGCGGCCTGGCCGCATTGTCCAGGCAGCGATGAGGCCGGTCGGGTCTGCGAGCCGGGGCAGGCCGACCTGCTCCCTGTACTCCAGGCTGTCAGCCGCCGCAGGCAGGCACTAGACCGGCAGGTGCCGTGAATCGCGGCGGCAGGGCCGCCGCTTGCCAGGCTTTCCCGGTGTTGATGTCGGCGAAGCCGCTGCCCGTGCCGCAGGTCGTGCCGTTCTGGCCGACAACTATGAGGAAGTGCGCTGAGGCCGCGCTGATGGCGGTGAACCTGGACTGGTTCTCCGGTGACGAGCTTACTCCTGGGTCGGGCACGCGCTGGCTCGTCCAGCCGTGACCGGCAGAGAAGAGCATCTCCGGGACTGCGCGATCGGGCTTGTTCTTGAGGAAGATTTCCCCGGCTGCCCAGGCCTTGCTGCCCTGCATGGTGAGACCGCCGAGGTCGACGGTCAGCTTAGGGGTGGCGACTGCCGTCCAGGTCTTGCCGTTCCAGTGGGCCGAGTAGCCGCCGCTCTCGCCATTCACCACGCTGCCCACGGTCCAGGCATCGGAACTCGAGGCAGCCACGATGGCTTCCAGTTGGATGGCCGGCGGGGCGCTCAGCGAGACCGACCAGCGACGCCCGGTGAACTTGACGACTTCCGAGTCCCCGGCGTTGTCGGCCGTGGTCGCCCAGATGGTCTTGGAGGAGTTCGCGCTGACCGAGACCAGGCTGAGGCCAGCCTCCTTCGAGGTGAAGCTGAACTGATGCCAGGCGTGGCCGTTGTAATGCAGGGCCAGCGGCTCGGTCTGACTCTTCGACACCCGGCTCTGGCCCGCCGCCCAGACGCTCTTGGCCGTCACCAGCGAGATGGCGTTGATCTGGGTGGCGTGGAAGGCCTGCAGGCTGACCGCGTGCAGAGCGCCGCCTGAGTAGAGCGCCAGGAAAGGGCGCTCGCGGGTACCGAAGAAGGGGCCGCCGATGACCCCGGCAAGCCAGACGGCTGTTTTAGACACCGCGGCAACGGCCGTCAGGCTGGTTGTCGGCGCCAGCTTGACATGAGCGGCAGACCACTGCTTCCCGTTGAAACTCACCAGGAAGGACGTCCCGAAATTGCCGGTTTCTCCTGCGGCCCAGGCGAAGTTTGATCCTCGGACGGCACTGACAACCTTGAGGCCGAGGGGAGCCCTGGCCTTGCTGACCTGAACCGCTGCACGCGGAGCCTGAGCCGTTCGGGCAAGTGACGGGGTTACCGCGCTGAACATGGCGATGGTGACGCCGACCGCAGCGGCGCACACGACCCTGGCCGGCTGAGCTTTCAATGCCATCTGGATTTTCAGTCTCCTGTTTCGTTCCTGCTGGTACTAGGCAAGCGCAGCGTAACAGGATGCATCGTCCTGAGGCGATGATCAACATACGCTCGATGATCGCTTACACCATCAGCATGTTATTGCGGCGCGACGCTTTGGAGTCTTCCCTGCGGCAAAGGCCAAGGCCAGAGGATTCAGAGAACTGATTCCCGGGCGCGGCGACGACACCCTGCAGCGATTCTCCGGGGATATCCGGAGACTCCTTCAGGACGGGCATACGCCCCAATGGCGTTGCTTTTAAACGATCTGCCATGGGCTGAGCAGGTCGAGCTCGACTCTGCGGTGACGTTGCGGGTCGGTGAACAGCCGCAGGCCGAGTACCTGCGGGAATGATCAGGGAATGGCCTCGGCCGGCATCGACTCATGCCCGCCAGTCGAGCCGATCGCCGCAGCCGCCGCTCCGGTGGAGCACCACGGCGTCTTCTGCCCACACACCGGCGACCAGATGCCCGGCGAACGTCGCGGTGAACGCATCACTCGCACCCATCAGCACCGAGCGTCACCACACCGTCTGCACGCCGGACTCGCGCGCGAGCGCCTCAGCTAGATCTTTTGGTGACGCGGCGACTCGCGGACCCGGCAGCAGCGCACGAGCTTCGCTGTCGTTAGGCACCAATACTTCGACCTCGTCCCAGGGCATCTCACGAGCGGCAGTCCGATCGTGGAACACCGGGGTTGGCTGCACGATTACGAGCGTGCGGGCATCGCCCGGCGCTAGGGGCGGCGGAACGACCGGAAATTCGCGGCTTCCTGCAGGGTCACGTCGCCGCCCGAGACGGCAGCGGCGACGCGCAGGACATCGGTCACGGTGTCGGCTAGGAGCGGCCGGCAGTGCGCCAGGCGGACCGCGCTGATCACGGCGCGGTTCTCGTGACTCCGGGGGTAACAACTCGTAGCACATCACTTCGAAGCGAACCCGCCGATGCATGCGGACTGAGTACGCGGGGACGGTTGCATGTTGGGGTCCGTGGCCGACATCTGAGGCATCGGGCCGGTCGGCATCGGCGACCTTGCCATCTATGGGCACCGCAATGCTAGCTGCGGGTGTCGATCTGGGTCATCGGTAACGGGGTAAATATCTGGCGCGACCGATCCGCCATATGGAGCCATTTCCCCGGGCAATTCGTCTCCGCAGACGACTGACGGAGATAGGTTTACTGTGGCGTGCACAGGTCGGGAGGGAATCGGTGGCTTCATTTGCGCCTGATCGGGCTGCATGGCAGGTCCGTGTGCGAGATGAGGCAGGCCGGATTGCGGGTGCGGCCGTACTCATCTCAAACAGGCATCTGCTGACGTGCGCACACGTCGTCGACCGGGACGCTGCCATATCAGGACGCAACGCTCCGGATCACGGCGCTGTCGAGGTCGACTTTCCCGACAAACCGGGATTGGGCCGCCTGAACGCCCGCGTCAAAGGTGGCGCGTGGTTTCCGGTGGGCGAGCACGGCGACGGTGATGTAGCAGTCCTTGAACTGGACAGCGACATCGACGGCGTGCGCCCGGCACGGCTGGGCTTGCCGGAGTCATACATGGACCAGCACGTACGAGTGCTCGGGTATCCCGATAACCTACCGTTCGGTGTGTGGGCTGACGCGCGGTCTCGAGGCCGGAATGGGCCAAGATGGGTGCAGTTGGATGCCGTGGCTGTTACGGGCCAGCGCATCGAAGGCGGTTTCAGTGGTGCCGGGGTGGTGGATTCCGGCAGCGGCGATGTCGTGGGAATCGTGGTCACCGAACTGACCAATCCAGTAGCGAAAGTCGCGTGGATGCTGCCGATGGATACAATCGCCCGCCTGTGGCTGCCGCTCGGGGATCGGGTCGAGCATGCTGACGGCGCGGTCTCAATCAGAGCCTTGGAGCTGACTGCCGTTGCGGAGTGCAGTCCCTGGCCAGGCGGCCACGAAATCACCGCAGTGACCGCAGCAGGCTCGCTACTGCGTCGGCGATGGGCCCGGAACCGATGGTCTCACTGGCTAGCGGCCGAGGGCGACGCTCACGTCCTCGACGTCGCCGCTGTAGCCCCTGATACCGATCGCAGCACCTGCGTGATCACCGATGTCAACGGACGGATCAGGCGGTCCACTTCAGAGCCCGGCGGAACTGGATGGTCGGCGTGGTACCTGATGAGGCCGATGGCGATCACCGCGAGCCCTGCGCTCGACCGGGTGGCCGCCGTAAGCAGTCAGCCGGGCCACCAGGAGATATTCGCTGTAACCGGAGCCGGGGAACTGGTGCACCGTTGGGCGCATTCTGGGAAATGGTCAGGTTGGGAACTGCTGGGCAGCCCAGTTGCGTTGTGCGATATCGCCGCTACCTCACCCGCAGATGGGGTGATGGCCATCGCCGCCACAGATATCCACGGGCGCCTGTGGTACAGGTCTTGGACAGGAGATAATTGGACTGAGTGGGAGAAAATAGCCGCTCCCGACAAAACGGCCAGTCCGGCCCTAACTCGCGTCGCGATGGTATGCGGATGGCGAGGCGACGACACCCGGCATGAGGAGATATTCGCCCTGACCAGCGCTGGAGAAATCATTCACCGCTGGCTTAGCCGAAAATCAGGGGAATGGTCAAGGTGGCACGTCAAGCACTCCCCCAAACGTGCAACCGACATTGCTGCCACCTCAAACACCTCCGGGCACATTGAATGCATTATTACCTGCACGGACGGATCCTTGTATCAGCAATGGTTTACGGAAAGAGCAAACTGGTCGAACTGGCGGCCAATCAATGATCTGCTCCAGAATGAGATTCACTGAACTGACCTCAGTGCGAGGAGACCGCTGATGAAGGAACTCGTTCGCTTCAGCCTCGACGATGGAGGGTCGGTGATAGCAGAAATAGCAACCACCGAACAGGGAGTGGCCCGCGCATCCAGAGCAAGCGACGCGATCCGATCCGCCGCCACCTCGTTCGAGTCAGCCATGGGAAGCGTCCGGGAAGCCACGTTGTCGGCTTTGCGTCATTTCAGGGATCTCCCCCAACCACCCGATAGCGTCACCATCGAATTCGGAGTAGCCCTGAATGCCGAGGTTGGGGCCGTCATTGCCCAGACGAGCGCCGAAGGCCACCTGCAAGTCACCTTGACCTGGCAGCGGCCCTCTTCCCAGCCCGACTCAAGCGGCCCGGCCCCCTCTGAGGTGACCATGGCAGATGCCCGCGCGCTGCCTGCTAACGCCGCCGAGCGTGAGAGTCCCCACGCATGAATTCACGATTCGGCTACGGCCCCCCTGCGGGGCTGAACGCCGTCCTCACCACCATCGGCCACGTCACGGGCGAAATCACCCAGGCCGCCAGCCCACTTCCCCCTCGCTCACCGGAGTCGAGGCCGACGACCAGCCCAGCCTGCACTCCTTCGCCGCCAGCATCCGCCGCGACCAGGACGCCGTCACCAACGGCCTCACCCTCCCCTACAGCTCAGGCAAAGTCGAAGGCAACGCCAGCAGAATCAAGGTGCTCATACGCCAGATGTACGACCGCGCCAGCTTCGACCTGCTCCAGGTCAGAGGTCAGATCCGGAGCCCGCCAGAGATATTTCAAGATCGTTTGACCGTCACTTGACCATCGCAATGAACGTTGACCGGCGGCAGGATCCAACACGGATTGAACGCGGGCGGCGGGCTTGCTGCGAGCCGTCGGACACGACGACAACAGCCAGGTCTCCGGGATAGGCCAGCCGGGGGAACACTGAGTACTCGGCCGCATTGACGATCACAGCCTTACTGCACATCCCCGCGGGGACGGTCACGTGGCCTGCCACGCCGTGCGTCGGCGCTGGGGCGTCTAGCCCGCTCAGAGGACACGTAGTACAACTACGCGGCGCTGCTCGTCCAGAATGACGTAGATGGCCAGCCCCTCGCCGTGCTTGCCCGAAGGCGTGGGCGCGCATATTCGCATCGGGGCGCTGCCGGTCATAGGCATCACCGCTCCACGGCGCTACCTCCAGCACGGTCACCAGCTCCGCGTAGAACGGGAACGCCTCAGAAGGCAGCCCCGTGAGCTGGTCAATGGCATGACGCTCCCATTCGACCGAATACACGACCCTACAGGCCCAGCCCTGTCTTCACCTGCTGCCACGGCACCGTGGCGATATTCCCGCCAGCGCTCAGCCGGTCGGCCTTGTCCAGCATCCTGCGGTGCGCTCCCTGGTCGTCGCCCGTCGACCAAGCCACCCGCCGCCAGCGCTCCAGCATCGCCAGCACACCAGACAGGTCAAGGGACTCAGCCGCATCGGCCATGGAACCTCACCACACCACCTCATTCCCTGGATACGGGGAATGCTGCTGCTAGCCCTGGTGCGGCTCGGCCAGACCGGGCAAGCCGGGCAGTTCCTGGACGGCTCAGCGACCCCGACCGCGAGCACGGCGAGATCGGCATCGCCACCGCGGCGCTGCGGCTGGCCACCGGGGATCCGCGTGCCGCGACCGCCGCGCTCGCACCGGTCCTGGACCGTTCGGCGCCAGTGGCCTGGCAGAACGGGCTGGCCCAGGGGCACGTGCTGGAGGCGATCGCCCGGGACTCGCTCGGCGACTCCGGCGCCGCCGACCGCGCTCTGGAACGCGCGCTGGACCTGGCCGAACCCGACGGCCTGCTGCTGCCCTTCCTGCTGCATCCCGCGCCGGGCCTACTCGACCGCCACGCCCGGCAACCCACCGCCCACGCATCGCTGCTCGCCGAGATCCAGGACAGGCTCTCCGGAACCCAGCCTTCGCCCCGCGCCAGGCCGCGGCCGCTGCTGGCGGCGCTCAGCGAAAGCGAGCTCCGCGTGCTGCGCTACCTGCCAACCCACCTGAGCGCCCCGGAGATCGCCCGCGAGCTGTACGTATCACCGAACACCGTGCGCACCCACATCAAGAGCCTGTACGCCAAACTCGGCATCCACCACAGGGCCGAGGCCGTCGAACGCGCCCGCACCGTGGGCCTGCTCGCCCCCGCCCGCACCAGCCACGCCGATCCACTGCGACCTCACTGACGCGAGAAACTTCCAACCTCGCTCCTGGTACCTCACGCAGGCATGGGCGGCTCAGGTCGGAGACCTGCTGCGTGAGATACGTGGCCAGGAGGTTCCCGACGTGGCCCGCGCTGGCCTGCTTACCGTCATAAACGGGATACCAGCCCTCGCCGACGAGCGCGCGATTCTGTCTGCGGAGCCCTCGGATGCGCCCTTGCGAGCGGCGATCACCTCATCTATGTGATTCGGCACCTGCTCGCCCGGCGAGAGTCACCACTTGTTCGTTCGGAAAACATGAAGAACTAGCCCGAACAGACCCGTTCGGGCAATCACATAGATCGGGTGATGACTGTTCATCCGGCCGGACGCGAGGCTCGACGTAACTGAATGGTGGCGGGCGGACGCAGAGCGGCGTGCGAGTGACCACCACGACCACAACCGTAACTGGAGGGAAAGGTTATGGGCAGTCCTGTCGGCAACGCCCCGTTCGTCATCGATCCCACTGGCCGTGACATCTTCGGAGAGGCCGAGCGGATCCGTGCGCTCGGCCCGGTCGCGTGTGTTGAGATGCCCGGTGGCGTGCGGGCCTGGGCGGTGAGCGATCAGAGGCTGCTGCGGCGCCTGCTTGCTGATCCGCGCATATCCAGGGACGCGTACCAGCACTGGCCGGCCTGGATCAACGGCGAGATCCCCGCCGACTGGCCGCTGTTCGCATGGGTGGCCGTCCGTAACATGCTCAACGCCTACGGCAGCGATCACCGGCGACTGCGCGGCCTGGCCGTCGGCGCCTTCACCGCACGCCGCGTCGCCGCGCTGCGGCCGCGGATCGAGGCGATCACCGCCGGCTTGCTGAACGGGCTGGACGGCCTGCCCCCGGACCGGCCGGTGGACCTGCGGGAGCACTACACATACCGGCTGCCGATCACGGTGATCTGCGAACTGTTCGGCATCGGTGACCAGGCCACCCGCGCGGAGGTGTCCCGCTGCTCGGACGCGATCTTCAACATCGGCAAGGCACCCGAAGAAACCGCCACCGCCTTCCCCCGCCTGCAGCAGATCCTGCGGGACCTAGTCGCCGAAAAGCGCGAGCGGCCCGGCGACGACCTGTCCTCCGCGCTGATCGCCGTCCGTGACGGCGACACCCCGCCGCTGTCTGAGGAGGAGTTGGTCGACACGCTCGTGGCATTCATGACCGCGGGGCACGAGACCACCGTCAACCTGCTCGGCAACGCGATCGTCGCGATGCTCACCAGTCCAGACCAACTCGCCCGCGTCCGCGTCGGGGACGCCACCTGGGCAGACGTGACTGAGGAGACACTCCGCACCCAGGCGCCGATACCGAACATGCCGATGCGCTATCCCATCGAGGACATCGACATCGGCGACGGCGTCACGCTGCGCGCGGGAGAGGCCGTCCTCGCCTGTTACGGGGCCGCCGGCGCGACCCGCTGGTGCACGGCAGCGACGCCGGGCGGTTCGACGCCACCCGCGCGGCCAAGGACCACCTGACATTCGGCCACGGCGCGCATCACTGCATCGGCGCACCGCTGGCCAGGCTGGAGGCCGCGGTCGCGCTGCCCGCGCTCTTCGAGCGTTACCCGGATCTGACCCTGGCCGCCGGGCCTGGTGAACTGCTGAAACTGGAGTCCTTCGTCTCAAACGGGTACCGCGCTCTGCCCGCCTGGCTCACCCCCGTGACGCACCAGGGCGACCACGGCCCCGCTCGGGATTAAAGACCTGGATTTCCCGAACGAACCCTGTAGGGCTCCATAACGTCGCCGTGGCGCGGTGGTGTAGTGATGTTGCTCGGCGCGGGCGCGTTCCCGGTAGCACGGCGACCTCGTGCCGCAGCACGAGCAGGTCAGCGTTCTTGACAACCTTGGGCCACGCAGGAGCGTCACCGTGCGGCTGGCAGAGAGCACTTATTCGGTCGTGCAGTATTCCAGTTTGGCCCCTGAATCCGAGCACGGGCGCCAGCGACGCAGAAAGAGGCACTCAAGCTCGCCCCGCGCCACGTGTGGCGGTCGGCAGGGCGTTCAGTTCTCTGTGTCGGCAGGAAGCAGGGTGAAAGCAGTCCCGTACAACGGACGCATCGGCCGGAAGTCACGCTCGTCGAGGGACAGCAGCCGTGTCGTCCGGTGCCTGGCGGCGAGCACGGCTACTGATGCGTCGGCAAGCCCCAGCTTTAGGTCCGCGTACCTGTCGATAAGTTCCATGGCTGTGACGACATCGTCCGGGCTGAATTCAGCCAGTTCATAAGCTCCGCTTGCCACGTCCTCCAGAAGTTCGCGCTCCACTCGCTGACCGAGACGCTCCGAGACCAGGTAATCCAGTTCGGCGAGCACGAAAGGCGACAAGATGAAGGGACCCGGGTCGGACTCTACCGCCTGCCGCACGGCTGAGTGCTCGTCGGCCGACTCGTCCTTGAACGCGTATACGCCGCTGGTGTCGAGGATAATCAACGTGCGCCGAAACCGCCGGCGAGGAACTCGTCGACCCGCCGGGCGGCGGCAGGGTCGCCGCTACGACCGCCCCCTGGCCGTGGTCGCGGACGCTCGGCCTGATTGGCTACTGCTGAAGACGGGACAATAGTGGCGATCACCCGGCCGTGTTCGGTTACCTCCAGTACATCACCGTTCTTGACCCTAGACAGGTACTGGCTCGTGTGGTGGCTGAGCTCACGGACTCCAACCTTCATGCATTGATGTTACCACATCTGTTACCACACGGAGGCTGCTGTCGGTTCCCGACGACCCCGAATCACTCGCTGGTCCGCCCGCGCCAGAGCAGCCCAGATGCCCGGAGTTCCTTCGCGAGATTATTTCAATGAACGCAATCGAGGCACGCATTCTTGGAGCTGCGGGCCTGGGGGCCGTAGGCGGCCATCTCGGCGAGTTTCCCGTAGGCATGCAGGTACAGCACCACTTCCGTCGGCGCGGTCGCGGTGACCTGAGCGGACAGCAGCTCGATGTGGACCCGGGCGTCGTCGAAGACGGTGAAGGCTTCCAGGGTCCACATCGGCCGGCGGGCCGCTGCCAGGGGGATGATGCCGAGTGAGACCCGACGGCAGGGCCATGGTGTCGAGGATGTGGCCGAGTTGCCCCGCCATGGTGTCGGGGTCGCTGACCTGGTTGCGGAGCACGCGTCGGTGAGGGGCTGCTTGCCGGATTCGATGGTCTTGGCTTCATGCCAGCCTGCGCGGACGGAGAGCGCCCGTGCGGTCAGGCCGGCATCGAGGCGGATCTCCCGCAGCCGCGCCGCCAGCTCGAGCCTGGCGCGCTGGGCGCTGGATGACGGGGAGATGGCCACGAGGACAGCCTGCCGCAACTGGTCCGGGCGGTTACGGTGCCGGGTGGTAGCTGGCGTGGTCGATGGCCCGATCCCACACGGCCTCGAACGCCGAAGAGCAGAGCGCGACGACGGCCGGGTCGGCCGAGATCTCGTCGTCGAGGAACTCGCCGTTCCCGGCGAAGTGAGCGAACCTGACCAGCCGGCCGTCGAGCAGCCAGAAGTCATTGCCGGGCAGGCACAAGCCCGAGGCCCGACGGCGAGGCAGCCACCGCACCTGCTCACCAGCGGCGATGTTCAGCAGCGCCGTCGACTCGTGCTCGTACCGGATGAAGTCGGCTAGCGGTTCTGACACGATCCTGGCCCGCCGGAACTCGACGCCCCGGGCGACATGGGCTTGCACCAGGCTGGACCACCACTGGTGATCCGCTGATCCGATCAGCGAGCTGATCGGTGTCCCGGCCAGCCACGATTGGAAGTCAGGATCGCTCGGCGTGTAGGCGTCCCGCATCTCCAGATGCGCCGCCGAGGTCGTCGTCGCGGCGATCAGCTCGGCAAACGGTAGCGCCGGTTCCGTCACTGACCGCCTCCAAGATTATCGCCTTCATCCGTGCCGGGAGCCGCACCACAGACTCATGGTCCGCCACTGGACTGTGCTTAGCCACCTCCGCCAGTGCGGGTCGGTAACCGTCGACCCCTGCATCAGCAGATCACCGGTCTCGGCGTCAAGGAACACTGCGGGACAGTTGACTCCGTTAGTAGCGGGATCGATCCCGACGAACACTAACCGCATGACATCCGGCTAGCGGTGCCATCCCGGTGCACGCAGCGCCCGAGTGACGCACAGCGCGAGGCAGGCGAGGTCGGTCCGGCCGACTTCTTTGGACAACAGATGCGCATACGTGGCCAGTGCCTGCGCCTTTGTCCAGGGGAGCGGCTACGGCAGCCGGTAATTCCCGGACAGCAGCTGACCTTGCCCCCATGGGCAAGGTTTAGCGTTGGTGAGGTGAGAAGACATGCCCGCGGCCTTGATCTCCCACCTGCACCAGGCCGCTTACCGCCACAGCAGCGTCGCACCGGCCAGCAAGGAAGAGGACCTGATGGACTACCCGAGCCTGCCCGCGGACCTGCCCGTCCCCCAGGACGACGGCGCCGCCGATCACCTGCCCGGCATGGCCGCACCCCACCTGCACCTGGCCAGCACCACAGGGAAAGCGATCCGGCTCGACGCTCTCGGCCCCGGCCGCACCGTGCTCTACATCTACCCGCTCACCAGCCGCCCGGGCACCGACCTCCCCCAGGGCTGGGACCTCATACCCGGAGCGCGCGGCTGCACCCCTGAAGCGTGCGGCTTCCGCGACCACCACCAAGACCTCCTCACCGCCGGAGCCGCCCGCCTGCTCGGCCTGTCCAGCCAGGACACCAGCTACCAGCGCGAGGCCGCCGAACGGCTGCACCTGCCATTCCAGATGCTCTCCGACCCCGCCTTGAACCTGGCCAGCGCCCTCGGCCTGCCCACCTTCCAGGCCAGCGGGCTAACGCTCTACAAGCGGCTCACCATGATCATCGGCGATAACGTCATCGAGCACGCGTTCTACCCGGTCTTCCCGCCGGACAAGCACGCCCAGCAGGTCCTGGACTGGCTACGCGAAAACCCCCGGTAAACCGCCGCCCGCCTCGCTCGGCGACGTCTTCGAGATCCAGGAGGAGGCCGCCGGGCACCGTGAGGATCCATTCGGCCAGTCCTTCGCCAATCTCGGGAAAGACATCTGGTCGAGGAGTTCAGCGGCGGGAGAGCTGGTTCCATCGTGAGACGGCCATCTGGTAACGCTGCTGAAGATCAGACCTGCCTATGTTCGCCAGCCGTCCCAGCTCGGTACGATCGCGCTGCAGCGCTTCTGATAGCAGGAGTCCTCGGCCACGCTCAAGAGCCGCGGACGCTTCCGCCAGGTCGCCGGTTCGCGCAAGGGCGTACGCGGCTTGCAATGAGAATTTCCTGGCTGTCGCGCAGCCAGGTCGGCTGCGCGAACAGGAGAACGCGCAATGGCGCGACTTCCAGCAACTCCAGAGGGTCAGCGACTAGATCTCAGGAGCGAGTCCGGCCAGGCCGGGCGCCGCCCTTCGCCACCCCGGCCGGGCCGGACGGCGGGGCCGGGACCGGACGGGGTGCTGCCCGCGCCGGGCGCGGAGGAGCGGACCGGGTGCCCGGATCGTTCCGCCGCTGCCGGGGACTGCCTGCTTGCAGGCGGAACGGAATCTGCGCGGCCGGACTCCCCCGGATCAGGCCGCCACGCTCAGGCAGAACACCGGCGGCCGCCTGCGGCTGACCCGGGAACGGGACCGCCGGCCGTGCCTGGCACCGGCCCCGGGAAACGTCCGCGGCACGACCCTGGCCGAAATCTGCGTCGCATCTCCCGGAGCCGGGGCTGGCGTGAAATGAATGTTCCTGTTGGTTTATTGGGTTCGTGCGGCGGGGTAAGCAGTGCGGCCGTGACCGAGCCAGCCGGGGCCCTTCGAACTGACCCACGCTGATTTCCGTGATCATGATCCTGGGCATGATCACGGCCGATCGCCCCTGCCCTTAGAGGCTGTCGGCGACGCTTCAAGCACTATCGGGGAGACGCCCGCCTATAACAGCATCGTGGCCCTCCCTGTTGCTGTTGGTCAGTGGTTTTAACAGCAACGTGGCCCTCCCTGATGTTGTCCTGAGAGGCTGCTGAAAAACCCCGTTTTCGTCGCGAACCCGACTCCCTGACCTGCGGTTCTTCGATCGCGATCATGGATTTTTCGGGGTTTTTCAGCAGCCTCTCCTGACAGCAACGGGGAGGGCCACGATGCTGTCAAAACGGACCTCTAACAGCAACAGGGAGGGCCACGATGCTCACGCTGCCCCGGCGGCACCGTGCCGGAGCAGCGGCGCACGTCCGCCTCCACCAGGCGCCTGACTCCCCAAGATCCAGAAGTCACCCGACAGCCTCCCTGACCTAGGCGATCTTCCGCGATCACGGTCTCGATCATGATCACGGAACTTCGCTGGTGTCCTGCAGACTCTCGCGTGGCTCATGATCAGGCAGGTTGCCTCCCGGGTACCCGCCCCGTTTCGACCTGGCCCGCAAGGCCCGGCCCCCTGCAAGGTGACACGGCGCGGGTTCTTGCGGAGCGAGCCGGGCTCGGTTCCGGCGGTACGGGATCGCCTCGCCGGTGATCGCGGAGAGCTCCCGTTCTGCGGCATGATCGCGGAAGGCTCCCGTTCTGCGGCATGATCGCGGAAGGCTCCCGTTCTGCGGCATGATCGCGGAAGGCTCCCGTTCTGCGGCATGATCGCGGAAGGCTCCCGTTCTGCGGCATGATCGCGGAAGGCTCCCGTTCTGCGGCATGATCGCGGAAGGCTCCCGCGCCAGAGCACGATGGCGGTGATTTTCCCGCGCCGGAGCATGATCGCGGAGCGTTGTCCGTCGTTTGCGGCATGATCGCGGAGCGTTGTCCGTCGTTATTGCGGAGACTTCTCGCGGCACGGAGTGTTTACCGTTCTATTTGCGGAAAACGCTCCGCGCAACGACAAGTCTCCGTGCAAGAGCCGGGAAGTCTCCGCGTCAGGGCCGGGAAGGCACATGTCGGCTTGACGACGATGTCATCTTGGCTTCGATTCACCGCACCGCCCGTCGCGGTCCGGCCGGGAACGGGTTCGTCACGGGAAGCTCACCACGTCACTCGGCGTGGTGTTGGACGCGGTGATCGCTCCCGTGGTGTTGATGACGTTGGTAATCGTGCCTACCCCGCCCAGGGAGACCGTGAGCAGGTCGTGCCATTTCACTCCGGCGACGGCCGGCGCCTCGAACGCCCTGGCCGAGTTCACGGTGTTGTTGACGTTGAAGAAGCAGTAGCTTCCCAGGCCCCAGCCCTCGAACGTGGTGACGCTATTGGCCACCTTGATCGCGGCGTAGCCGTTCGTCGATCCGTTCATCCACGCCGCCTGGTTGGGCGGGTCATAGGGCATCTCGTTCTGGAAGAAGATTATCTTTCCGTTCTGGCCATTCCAGGTGACCTCGTACTTCTGGTAATGCTCGACGAACAGGCCAGTCGCTATGACGTTGCTGCCGTTGACGATCATGCCGTTATCGGCGGTGTTGACCGTCCAGCCGACTGTGCCGGAGTTGCCGTGGTCGGCGCGCCAGGCCCAGATGTCGTCGACGATCGTGTCGTTGGCGTTGACGATCAGGCTGGCCGTGGCCTTGCCGGCGATGTCCCCGCCGATCCGGAAGAACACGTCCTGAACGGAGATCGGGTTGCTGGCGTGGCTTGCCGTCGAGCCGGCCGTGCCGACCGTCAGCAGCGCCGCGGAGTTCACCGTGCCGGCGTCGAACAGCAGGCCCTGGAGCCTGACGCCGTCCACATCGGCGATCTGCATGGTGTTCACGCCGTTTTGCGGGATCAGCGTCGGGAACCCGATGCCGAGGATCGTGGTGTTGGCGCGGGTGACGCTGAGCGTCTGGTTCAGGTTGTACACGCCGGGGGTGAAGAGCAGGTTGCAGCCCTGCGACAGCGCGGTGTTGATGGTGGCCGCGCTCATCGACGGGTCGGCGACGAAGAACTGGCTCATCGGCACCGAGGTACCGGGAGTCGGGCCGTTGTTCCAGCTGGGACCGGAGGCGTTCGTCCGCAGCGACGGCTCGAAGACGTGGTAGTTGCCACTGGAATCGACGAAGAGGTAAGGCACATCACGGGAGACCGGGGTGGTGGCCAGCGTGGTCATGGGCGGGCTCGGGAAGCTCTGCGCGGGCGCCCCGTTCACGCCGGAGAACACCATGTTCCAGACCGAGCCGCTCCAGCTGCCGAAGTTGCTGTCCCGCGAGTACCACTGCTGCTGCGACACCGAGGAGACCTGACCGGAAACCTTCGTGTCGGCGATGTAGCCGCCGCTGGCGAAGCCGTTGCTGGCCGGGGCCAGGTTCAGCCCGCCGTGCACATCGATCCGGCGGAACGGGCCCGCCTGGGCCACTGCCCACCGGTCAGAACCGGCCGAGGGCGTGATCGACAGGTTCTCGGCCGACCGCCAGAAGTTCTGCGTGGCGTTGCCCGTCCCGTCGAACGCGTCGACGGTGACGTCGCCGTTGATCAGGACGTCGTCCGGGTTCTGGCCCAGGCCCTGGATGGAGGTGTAATACCCCATGTTGGCATCAACGGCGTAGGTGCCCGGCTTGAAGAGCAGGGCGAACCGCTGGGTGCCGAACTGGTTCAGCTTCTGGGTGTTGAAGACGTTGTCCAGCGTGGTCTGGATGCTCGAGGCCGACATGCTCGGGTCGAAGACGAACACGTTCGGCCCGAAGTTCGGGGTGTTCGACTGGGCCGGGCAACTGCCCCCGCCCCCCGCCGCGTTCACGGTCCAGCCGAACGAGGCGGACCCTGACGCTCCCGTGGCGTCGGTGGCTGTGACCGTGACATTGAATGACCCCGCGGTCGTAGGCGTGCCGGTGATCAAGCCGGACGAGGAGATCGAGAGCCCCGCGGGCAGGCCGCCTGCGCTGAAGGTCAGCGTCTGGCCCGCAGCGGAGTCGGCGGCGTTGATCTGCTTGCTGACCGCAGTGCCGGCCGTGGACGTCTGGCTGCCGGGGCTGGTGACAGTGACGGTGTTACCGCCGCCGCTGCCTGTGCCGGCGAAGACGCTGAACTCAAAGATGCTGTAGCCGAACTGGGTGGCCCGGACGGTGCCGAGCATGCGGATGAACCGGCCCGTGCCGGAGACGTTGAGGGTCTGGATGCCGCCGGTCCCTGTGGTCGTGGAGAAGATCGACGTCCAGTTCGTGCCGTCCGGCGAGGTCTGGATCTGGAAGGCCTTGGCGAACGCGGTTTCCCAGTTCAGCGTCACCTGGCAGATCGCCTGACTGGACCCGAGGTCGACCTCCAGCCACTGCGGATCGGAGAACGCGCTCGACCAGCGGGTGCCGGTGTTGCCGTCGAAGGCGTTCGACGCCGGGAACGAGGCGTTCTCGGTGGAGGACGCGCTGGCCGGGTGGTTGAGTGCGACGTTGGCCGTGCCGCATCCGGTCGCGCCGCCGATCGTGCCGAAGACCTGGAACTCAAACAGCGAGTAGCCGAACTGGGTGGCGCGGGTCGTGCCGAGCATGCGGACGAAGCGGCCGGTCCCGGTGATGTTGAGGGTCTGGGTGCCGCCGGTCCCTGTGGTCGTGGAGAAGATCGAGGTCCAGTTCGTCCCGTCGGGCGAGGTCTGGATCTGGAACGCCGTCGCGTACGCGGTCTCCCACTGCAGCACGACCTGGGTGATCGACGCGGTGGAGCCGAGGTCCACCTGCAGCCACTGCGGATCAGAGAACGCGCTCGACCAGCGGGTGCCGGTATTGCCGTCGGTCGCGTTCGCGGGCGGGAACGAGGCGTTCTCCACCGATGACGAGGTCGTCGGCTGCCCCTGCGACAGCAAGACCGACGCGGCGTGCGCTCTGCTGGCCGGACCCGCTACCAGCGCGAGCGCGGCAGCCATGGCAAAGACCAGTGCGACGACCGAGATCCGCAGGGACGAGAGCCGACGCCGCGCGAGCACCCGAGATAAGGCCATGACAACCCCTGCCGGTGACAGCCGTGCGCGCACAGAACCCGTTCACGACTTCATTCAAGACTTATTTTAAAACGTAACGTAACTCTGCGGGGGCTGCGGGTCAAGAGAGCTCTTTCCCCGCGAACGGACCGGGGCCGGGCCGGAGGCAACCGATGCGGTCGCGGGTCTACAAGAGTTTCAGGTAGCGGGGCCGCTGAGTCCGGGAAGGGTGGCGATGACGGTATTGGTCGCGGTAGTTGCCGGCAGGCTCATCTGCCGGCGTCCTTTCTGGCATCCCCGCCTGTCAGGCATGCCCGAGGAGTTCGGTGCCCGGGTCCGCCCGGTCTTGGCTAAGGAACGCGTGCCTGATGCCAGCCAGGAACTCAGCCGTATTGATCCTGCCGTCGCCGTCGTTGTCCAGCCGCGCGAACGCGGTTGCCGCGAACCCGCCGTCCAATCCATGCACCGTGAAGGCCCGGACATACTCAGCCGTCTCGATAAACCCGTCACCGTCGAGGTCCATCGTCTGTCCCACCACCTCAAGGACGGGCCCCAGCAGTTGCTGGTAGTACGCCTCCGGATTGCCCCCGCCCGACACGAACGCCGCAGTGAACTCCGCCCGCCTGACGCGGCCGTCGCCGTCGCCGTCGTAGTCCGCGCGCAGCCGCTCCCACCAGGCCCGGAACGCGGCATCCACGGCCACGCCCGGCGCGTCGCCAGTGACGTCGAACTCATCAGTGAAGCGCCTGGCCATCGCCACGAAATCGTCTTCGCTGATGAAACCGTCGCCGTCGGTATCGAGAATCTCGAAAATCGCCCCGAGGTTCAGCTCACGTAAACCTGTCTCAGAACCCATAGCCCTCTCCCGTCCTCGCCGGTATATTTACCACGACTATTCACGAGCATCCCAGACATCGGCGTCCGCGCCAGGCAGGTGAGCGGGCGTTCGAATTAGCGCACGGCATATAACTATTCAAGTGTAGTGGTCATCTTCTCTGCTTACCGTGGCGGTGGAGGATCACCTTCTGTGACGCGGCGTTCTCGCGGGAGGTGGCCGCATCGAGGCGGCGAAGTAGACGCGGTTGGGGCCGCCGCTACCACGGGTGCGCGTGATCAAAGTCCACGGACGGGAGGTCCTGGACGTCCTGCTTGGCAATCTTGAGCCGTACGCCGTCGTCGGTGCTCGCCACGGCGCTGATCGGGATGGCAATTTCCTTGCGGCCCCACAGGTGGCCCTCTTCAAGGAGGACGTGGGTCACGTGATGGTCAGCGGGGTTGATAACCAGGCCCTGGACGCGGCCGATGTCGCCATCGGTGGCATGGACATGGTCACCGCGGCGGACAGCGACTTCGCCGGTCGGAATGGTGTCGGTGGTGACCGTTTGCGCCAGGTCGGCCAGGGCCAGGCCAGGGCCGCCTGCCATGCCCGTGCCCAGCAGGCCGTAGAAAGGCCAGTACCGCACCTGCCCGGGACCGTAACTCAGATAGCCGCTCGTTCCGGAGACGAACCGGATTTCCTCGGCCAGGTCAAGCTTCCCGAACTCCGAGCTTGAGCAGCGGAGCCTGACCTCCCCCGTAGTGTCATCGACGAGGTCAACAGGCACCAGACGGGGTGGATCCCCCAGCTGCTTCGGCTGCACGACCAGGTGCGTGACCGCCTCGGCAACCGGGTCAACTATTACCCGGCTGATCTTGCCGCAGGCCCCGTCGGTGCAGCTAATGTCAGCCCCGATCACGAACTCTGTCGCTGTTGTCACTCTCATCCTCCGCGTCCTGCCCGGCATCACCGGCGTGTTCAGCGCCTGACGGCGTCTTTGATCTTCCTGCCACCTTCCCTGGCCGTTGTGGTCCTATGCTGAAATTCCTGGTGATACTCATAGAAAGCCTTCCGGAAAACGGCATCGACAATGGCCGTGAGCCAGATGGGGCCGGCCAGCATGTCGACCAATGCCGCCTGGTCGGTGTCCGCGGGCTGCGCGAGCAAGGCGCGTAGGGCTTCAGTGCGGCACTGCTGCGATGATCCCCTCGGAGGCCAGGCCGTCGAGGACAAGCTGCACGCCGATGGCGGCGATCAGGAAGCCGAAGACCTTCTCGGTAACCAGCATGCGGCTCGCGTCGAGCTTGGCGCTGACCCGGTTTGCCCAGCGGAACACCACCACGTCGATCAGCAGCACGACCGCGAGGCTGCCGATCGCCACCGCGAAGACACTGACCGAATCGGCTTCCGCTGAGATTGTCACCAGGCCGACGATGCCGACCGGATTAAGCACGTACGGAACGGCCAGCGGGAACTGCGCGAGCTGCAGCGGGTCCTTCGCCGCATCGGGCTGGCTGGTGGCGCCGGGCTGCCCGAGCACCATCGCCGCCGCGAGCACGAACAAGATCACGCCGCCCGCGATCGACAAGGATCCGACCGTGAAGTGCAGCAGCGCCCGCAGCAGCTCGCCGAGCGCCATGAGCAGCACGGCCACAGTCGCGGCCGTGACCAGCATCTTGCGCTGCACTCGCGCCTTAGTTCCGGCGTCGAGGGACGCGGTTATTTCCAGGAACGGGACCAGCGCCAGCTTGGGCCCGACGCCGATCAGCAGCACCAGGAAGGTGTCGATCGCACCCGCTGCGGTGACCGAGGCCTGGTCCATCCGCCAATTGTGCACGGCCGGAAGGCGCGCACGGCTCACTCCGCGAGGGTGAAGCGGCCGCCCGGCCTCAGCCCGTTCATCAACCCCGACGGAAGAAGAACCTGTTCAACTCCCGGCAGCCTGCTGACGACGCAGCGAGGCCGGCGGGCAGAGCTTGACAGGTCAACGAAGGGAACTGGGTTCCGGTGCGTAGGGGGGATCATCTGCGGGTACTGTCCGCGCCGGGGAGATGTGCACGTAGTTATAGGGGGGATGGCATGCTCGGTGAACAGCTAGGACATGAGCAGGGACAGATCACGGGACTGCGCGTGCTGCCCGGCGAAGATGTCCCGAAAGTCGAGGTTTCATTCACGGCCAGCGGGACCATGCTCGGGGTCCACGGCACTGACATGGGGACGTATCTGTCAGTCACCCGGCCAGACGGGAGCCTGCACGGCGAAGGCCAGGGGGTCATCATGACCGACGATGGCGAGATGGCTTCCTGGCAGGGCCAGGGCGTCGGCCGGTTTACCGGGCACGGCACTGCCGTCTCCTGGCGCGGTGCCGTCTACTACCAGACAGAGTCCGAGCGGCTTGGGCGGCTCAATGGCACTGCCGCGGTGTTCGAATACGACACGGACGAGAACGGGAAGACCGAAGCGAACTTCTTCGAGTGGAAGTGAGCGGAGCTAGGACCAGGGCGGCAGGTGCAATGTTCCGTGATCAAGGTCCAGGGTGTGATCACGGAACATCGCACCTGTCCTGACCTGGGCGATCTTCCGTGATCATGGTCTCGATCATGATCACGGAAACCAGTACCGGTCCCGGCGCCTGCCGCGCGGCTCGTGATCAGGATCGGAGAGCTTTTTCTGGCATCGTGGGGGAGAGTTTTCGCTCCGGGGAGTTTTTTCAGTCAATAGAACTGAAAAAACTCCCTTAAGTCAAAGTCTCCCCGGTAACTCAGGGAAAGTCTCCTCTCAGCGGCCCTGGCGGGCCAGCGCCGGCGTGAAGAACTCGATGAGCAGCTGGTTGACGCGGTCGGGCTCGTCATGGTGCACCCAGTGGGAGGCGTCCGGCAGGTGGTCGACGTGATCGAGGTTCGGTACGTCGGCCCGGTCTGGCTCGGCAAGCTCCGGGCCGAGATACCGGTCACGGTCACCCCAGATGACCAGGGCAGGCGCCTGGATCGGGTGCAGCTGGGCATCGGCCCGCTTGGGTGATTGCCGCACCGAGGCCCGGTAGTAGTTGAGCATGGCCGTCGCGGCGCCTGGCTGTGACCATGCCTCGATGTACCGGTCCAGGTCCTGCGGGGTGAACGCGCTGGGCCGGGCGTCGTCCATGAAGTTCCGCAGGAACCGCCAGCGCATGGCCTCGATCCGGCGTTCCGGCACCCCCGGCAGCTGGAAGTAAAAGAAGTACCAGGACTTTCGCAGCTGCGCAGGCGTGCGCAGGCCCTGCCGCAGCTTCCTCGGATGGGCGGCGTTCAGGACCGCGAGCCGGGCGACGACCTCCGGATGATTCATCGCGGTGGTCCATGCCACCGTTCCTCCCCAGTCGTGGCCGACCAGTACCGCCGACCCGGCACCGAGCCCGGTGATCAGGCCCCGGATGTCGGCCGCTAGCTGACCGCTGTCGTACGCCGCCACGCCTTCTGGCTTCGATGACAGGTTGTAGCCGCGCAGGTCGGGTGCGACGACGCGGAACCCCGCGGCGGCCAGCGGCCTGAGCTGATGGCGCCAGCCGTACCAGAACTCAGGGAAGCCGTGCAGCAGAAGGACAAGCGGCCCATGACCAGCCTCGACATAGTGCAGCCGTACGTCACCGGTCTCGGCGTAGCCTTCACCAAGTTCGTCGCTGGCGCGGTGCTGGGGTGTGCTCATTGCGCCTCCCGGGGATTCGCGCGGACAGCGCATTCATTCAACGCAGCGCCCGGTGCAGCATTCGTGGTGGCGGCGCGCAGACGGCGTGGAGATGCGCCGGGCTCGTCGCCTGTCGGCCCGGCTGCCTGTGCTGTCAGACGGTCCAAAGTGCCCGTGTCGGTGACAGGCGTGCGGCGCGGATGGCGGGCAGCAGCCCTGCGGCGGCGCCGATGATGACGGCCGCGGCCAGGCCGCCGGCCCAGGCCTGGACCGGGATGACCACGGCCTCGCTGCGGGCGCGGGCGTAGATGGCGGTGGAGATGGCGCCGATGGCGACGCCGGCCGCGCCGCCGGCTAGGGACAGCAGGACGGCCTCGGCCAGGAACTGGGCGCGGATCTGGCCGCGGGTGGCGCCCAGCGCCCGGCGCAGCCCGATCTCGGAGCGGCGTTCCAGCACCGAGATGACCATGATGTTAGCCACCCCGATCGCGCCGACCAGCAGCGCGACCGCGCCCAGTCCGAGGAACAGGGTGTCCAGCGAACCCTTGGCGTCGGCCTGGGCGGTGAGCGCGTCCGAGGGCTGGGAGACGTTGACCTGGCTGGGGTTTTCCGGGTTCGCCTGCGCGCCAAGCAAACTGTCTACCCGCGTGGTGGCGGCCTGGTCGTTCGGGGTGGTGCGGACGTAGATCTCCGACGGGTGCCCGTCGAAGCCCAGGTACTTCTGGGCGGCGGGGAAGCCGACCAGGACCGCCGAGTTGATCTCCGGGGCATAGGCGGCGGGGCTGAGGATGCCGGTGACGTAGAACCACTGGCCTCCGACCTGGCTGCCGGCCTGGCCGTCGACCCAGATCCGCATCCCGGGCAGGACCCGGTCGATGCCCATCAGCCGCGCTGTGGTGGCGCCGAGCACAGCGACCGGCTCGCTGGCGGTTGCGGCATTCAGGAACCGGCCCTGCGCGAGGCTGGTGCCTGCCGCCGCTGGCAGGCCTAGCGTCGTGGCGTCCACGCTGAGGGCGTTGGTGTCGACCGGGGGGATGAGCGGGGACTTGTAGGCGTTGACGCCGACGACGGTGCCGGTGTCCTGCAGCGCGGCGACCCCGGGCAGCCGGGTGATCATTCCCGGCGCCGCCACCGGCAGCTCGGCGGTGCCGCCGGAGAAGGTCTGTCCGTTGGTGACGGTCAGCAGGTTGGTGCCCAGCGCCTGGATCTCGGCCAGCAGCGCGGCCTGGGAGGAGGCGGCCAGGCCCAGGACCGCGACGATCGCCGCGACGCCGATCGCGATGCCCAGAGCCGACAGCCCGGCGCGCAGCTTACGGGTCCGCAGCCCGATGCTGGCCAGCGCCGCCAGGTCCCCGGGGCGCAGCCGGGCCGCGGCCGGGGCGGCTGGGGCGGCCGGGGCGGCCGGCTGCGGCGAGGTGGTGGTCATGACGGTCCTTCCCGCCCGGGCTGGCGGGCGGGCCGCCTGCCGCCGACGCCGCCGGCGGGGCTGGTGTCGGCGATGATGTGCCCGTCAAGCATCTCGACGCGCCGCCGCGTCCGGGCGGCGACCGCGTGGTCGTGGGTGATGATGATGATCGTCGTACCTTGCTGGTTGAGTTCTTCCAGCAGGGCCAGGATTGAGGCGCCGGTGGCCGAGTCCAGGTTCCCGGTCGGCTCGTCAGCCAGCAGCACCGGCGGATGGCCGGCGATCGCCCGGGCGATCGCGACCCGCTGCCGCTCGCCGCCCGATAGCTGGGTCGGCCGGGCGGCGGCCCGGTGCCCCAGCCCGACGGCGGCCAAGGCGCATGCTGCCAGCCGTCGCCTCTCGCCGCGGCGCACCCCCGCATACAGCAGCCCGTCGGCCACGTTGCCCAGCACGCTCTGGTGCTCGGCGAGGCAGAACTGCTGGAACACGAACCCTATCCGGGACGCCCGCAGCCCGGCCAGCTCCCGGTCGGTCATCCGGGCCACGTCCAGGCCGGTGACCTTGACCACCCCGCTGGTGGGCTTGTCCAGGGTGCCCATCAGGTGCAGCAGCGTGGACTTGCCCGACCCGGACGGGCCGGCCACCGCCACCAGCTCCCCGGCGGCCACCGCCAGGCTCACCCCGGCCAGCGCCCGCACCAGCGGCGACCCTGGATACACCTTCGACACCCGCTCCAGTTCCAGCACCGGCACCCCGCCCTCGTCCGCGCGGACCAGGGCCGTCCCCGCGGCGGTCACGACGCCGGCACCACGACGCGCTGCCCGGGGATCAGTGCCCCGGTCACCTGCACCAGCCCCGAGGCGTCATCGAAGATCCCCGGCCTGACCGGCACCCAGCGCCGCGTGTTCCCGGGGCCGGAAACCTCCACGACGTACCTCCCCGCGGACCTGGCCACCAGCGCAGTCACAGGCACGACCAGCGCGCCGCGCGCGGCGGCGGTGGTGATGTTCACCGTCACCGGCGCCTGATCCAGGGTTCCCGCCGCCCGCGGATCGGTCAGCGTCACCTGCACCGGGATCGTCGTGGCCGTGTCTCCTCCCGGCCCGGATGTGGTCGCTACCGTGCCCGCCGAGGACACCGTGCCAGGCGTCGTCGTCCCGTCGGGCAGCGTCACGGTCACCGCGTCACCCGTCTCCACCTCGCCTTGCCGGGAGACATCCAGCGGGACAGTCACCACGTGCCGGTCCGACGTCGCTGCCAGTACCGGCCCCGACGCCGGCCCGCCCAGGCTCCCGGTCACCCGGCTGACCCGGATCGCCTCCGGCTCGAACACCACCGATCCCAGCGGCAGCGACCCCGACGGGGAAGAGACTCCCAGCGCCGACTGCAGCTTCTCCACCCCGGCCGCCGTGGCCCAGGAGAAGTAGTCCCAGCCCGGCGCGGAGATGTCCGCGCTGTCGGCGTCACCCAGGGCCACCAGGTCGTGGTTCAGCTGGGACATGTCCGCTCCCGTCACCCCCTCGTCCAGGCTCCGCCATGCCGGAACGCTGCCGTCCAGCAGCACCACCGGGGATCCGTTACCGGTCCTGTAGAGCGCCTGCCCCTGGCGGATCACCTGCCCGGCCGACGGCAGCCAGGTCAGCGTCCCGCCGCCCCGCCCGGTCACCGGGTAGGACCCGGCATACCCCAGCGTCGCGGTCAGCGGGGTGATTGCCGCGATATCCTGCCGGGTCACCGTCGCTGTCGCCGGAGCGGCCGCCCCTGCGCCCCCGGGGCCGGGCGAGGCGGCCGGGGAGAACACCCCGGCCCGCCACGCCGACACCGCCCCGGCCGCCACCACGACCACGACGCCGAGGGCCACCCGGCAGCGCCGGCCGCGCGAAACCGTCTCACTCACTCCAGCTCCGTCCTTCCGCTTCCGGCCGCGGGCGGCCCGCAGGGCAGTGCAGCAGCGACTTCGGGGAGAACTTCAGCTGTCTGGCGGCTGCCCGTAACCGTGGCACCCTCCCCCTTCGCCAACGCCGTCACACAGCTCAATCGTTGTTGGGCCGGTAGCGGACTGGACCAGCAGGCGCGTGCATTCGTCGGCCGTGTTACTGATCTGCGGCGAATCCGGGTTGATGCCGGGTATATCGAACTCAGGCTGCCCATCGCTGCCGGCGGTGGGGTCGGGCCAGCTCGGCACCCCGTGTGCGCGCATGCACCGGGCGAAATCCAGCATGCCGCTCGTAATCCGCAGTACCTGGGCCTGGGAGGGCTGCAGCAGCTGCGCACAGGCTCTTTGGGCCAGCTGGAACCGGGAATCGCTAACCCCGACCTGCTGCGGGCTGACCTTGGGCACCCCTCCCCTGCTGGCGGGGTCGGGGAAGTCCGGCACGCCGTGCGAGCGCATGCAGTGGGAGAAGGCGACCAGCTTGGAGCTCGCTGCCTGGGAGCTGACTGGCCCTCCCGCATTTGACGGGCCGCCAGGACCGGTGGTGGATGACGGGCTGCCGCTGCAGGCCGCCGCCAGCAGGACCAGGGCGGCCGCGGCGATGAGGGCGGCTGGCAGCGCGGGGACTGGTTTCATGCGGCAGTTCTACGCCCGGGCGGGTGACATCAGCGCTACCGGTGATGTTGCACGGATGTCATGCCGGCAGGCGCATGATGGAGGGGTGCGGGTGCTGGTGGCCGAGGACCATGCGACGCTTGCCGGGCGGATCGCTCAGGGGCTGAGTCAGGCCGGGATGGCCGTGGACGCGGTGCATGACGGCGCGGCGGCGCTGGACGCCGCCGCGCAGGCGGACTATGACGTGATCGTGCTCGACCGCGACCTGCCTGTCGTGCACGGTGACCGGGTGTGCCGCACCCTGGCAGGCGGCGGCCCGCGGATCTTGATGCTCACCGCCGCCGCCGGCGTCGATGACCGGGTCGACGGGCTGGAGTTGGGCGCGGATGACTACCTGCCCAAGCCGTTCGCGTTCGCCGAGCTTGTCGCCCGGGTGCGAGCGCTGGCGCGCCGCGCGCCGTCGGTGCCGCCGGTGCTGCACCGCGGGGACCTGGCCGTGGACCTTGCCAGGCACCGCGCCAGCCGCGGCGGCCGCCCGCTGTCCTTGACCCGTAAGGAGTTCGGGCTCCTGGAGATGCTGCTGGCCGCCGACGGCACCCTGGTCAGCGCGGAGTACCTGCTCGAACATGTGTGGGACGCCCATGCCGACCCGTTCAGCAACATCGTCTCGGTGACGATGGCCCGGCTGCGGCGCAAGCTCGGCGACCCGCCGCTGATCGGAACCGTGGTGGGCAAGGGGTACCGGATGTGAGCCGCCCGCGGCTGACCGTCCGCGCCCGGCTGACCCTGCTCTACACCGGCCTTTTCGCCCTGTGCGGGGCGATTGTCGTGGCGGTCAGCTACACCCTGGTGGCGCGGCTGCGGGCGCGGGGCCAGGGGAATGGCCGGCAGCCTCCTGCCGGTGATCTGGCCAGGTTCGCGGCACGGTGCCGGTCCGAGGAACGCAGCGCCCGTCCCGACCCGCGCGTCCTTGTCAAGTGCGCCGCGTACTTCCAGCAGCAGGGCGCGCAGGGCCAACGTGACCTGACTCTGTCGCACCTGCTGCAGTACTCGCTGATCACGGTGGCCGTGGTCATCGCCCTCGCCGCGATCCTCGGCTGGATCTTCTCCGGGCGGGCGCTGCGCCCGGTGCAGCAGATCACGGCGGCCGCCCGCGCCGCGTCGGAGCACAACCTGTCAGCGCGGGTCGCGCCGACAGGTCCCCGCGACGAACTCCGCGAGCTGGCCGAGACGTTCGACGAGATGCTCGGCCGGCTCCAGGCCGCGTTCGAGGGCCAGCAGCGGTTCATCGCCAACGCCTCCCATGAACTGCGCACCCCGCTGGCCGTCATGCGCGCCACCGTCGACGTCGTGCTGGGCAACCCCGCCAGCACGCCCGGCGACCTGCGCGCCATGGCGGCCGACATCCGCGCCGCGGTGGATCACGCCGAGCACCTCATCGGCGCGCTGCTCCTCCTCGCGCGCAACGAGCGCGGCCTTGCCGTCCGCGAGGAAGTCGACCTGGCCACCGCCGCCGAAGATGTCCTCGACACCGCCGGCCTGCGCGGCCGGCGGGTGCACGCCACGCTGGCTCCCGCCGTCATCTCCGGCGATCCGGTGCTGGCCGAGCGCCTCATCGCGAACCTGGCCGACAACGCGGCCCGGTACAACCACGCCGACGGCGACATCTGGATCAGCACCCGCACCATCGCGGGCAGCAGCCAGCTAACCGTGGCCAACACCGGCCCGGTCATCAGCCAGGCGGACGCCGGCCGCATCTTCCAGCCGTTCCAGCGGCTCAGCGACCGCACGTCCCATGACGGCTCCGGGCTCGGCCTGGCCATCGTCGCGTCCATCGCCGTGATCCACGGCGGCACCGCCACCGCCAGCCCCCGCGACGACGGCGGCCTGTCGGTCACGGTCACGATCCCCTCGGCCGGCGCCCCGGCCCAGGGCGCCCCGGCCGAGGGCGCCGGCATCCAGGCAGCCGAACGACCAGGTGTTCCGCGTCCAGCGCCGCCTCCAGCAGTACTGTGACCTGTGCCCCGGACAGGCCGCCCAGGTAATCAGGCAGATGACGGTTAATCATCCGGATCAGCTAGTGCCAGGTAAACACTGACTTGGAACACAGCGCATCAGCAACTGCCCCTGCCAGAACCCTGTCGATTTCCGCGCCAGGGTCCCGTCACGGAACATTGCCACTGTCCTGACCGGCGTGCACCGGGCCGACTTCACATTCACCAAGGCGTCAGGTATCTGACCGGACCCGAGCGCCCCTTTGCCAGTAGATCGGAATTCCTGAACGGAGGAACGAGATGCCTGGCTTCCACCCTGATCCGGTCATGGTCAAGACCGGCGGGATCGCGGTCCGGGCGGGGAATGACACTTGGGCAGAGGTCTGCGGCGAGTCCCCCGCCCCTGCCGGCCTGGGCGCAGTCGTCATGACGGACCGCGCGTTTAGCCTTCCCTGGCTGCTCCACCCGGTCAAGCCGGCGGACTTCCACGAGCGGCACTACGAAGCCGCGCCACTACTCGTCAACCGTGGTGAACAGGCGTATTTCGCGAGTCTGCCGGGCCTGGACGCGGTTGACGACCTGCTCACGACCACCGTGTCAAGCCGCTCGCGGCCCGCCGAGGGCGAGCGGCTCGTCCGTGCCGAACCCGACGGCACTTTGTCGCAGCAGAACGTCCGGATGACCGCAGACGCAGCGGTCGACATCCAGGCGGTCTATCGCTCTTATCACGACGGATTCACGGTGGTCGTCAACCAGATGCACCGCCGCTCGGCGGCCGTAGGCCGCCTGTGCCGCGCGCTGCAGGCCGCCTTGCACCATCCGGTTGGCGCCAATCTCTACCTCACCCCCGCACGCGCGCAGGGTTTTCTTCCGCACGCTGACACGCACGACGTCTTCATCCTGCAACTTCACGGGTCGAAGGAATGGCACGTGTCGAGCCCGTCGGCTGAGCTGCCGCTCCCCCGACGTCAGCATCAGAGGCTGAAGCTGCCAGATCCGCAGACGTTCAGGCTCGCGCCGGGTGACGTGCTCTACTTGCCGCGCGGCTTCCCGCACGAGGCCGTCACCGGCGGCTCGTCATCGTTGCACCTCACCGTCGGAGTCCACGCGTTCCGGTGGTACGACCTGCTCAGCGATGCGCTCAGGCTCTTCGCGGACGAGGACGTCATGCTCCGCGGCGCCCTGCCGGGCCACTACCTGAGCGAGCCGCTCGACGCGGAGCGCATCGCGGAGCTCGCTCACCGGATGTCAGCGGCCCTGACGGACGGGGTGCTCATCGAAAAAGCGAGAGAGGGCCTCGCCTCCAGGCTTGTCGCGGCCGATGCGGCAGTAGGCGTCAGCCGGTTCGGGTCCCTGGACGCCCTCGCCGGGCTGACCGATGAGTCGGTCGTGGCCCGCCCGCCCGAAGTCCTGTGCCGGGTGCGGCTCACCTCGGAGGAAGCCACGATCGAATTCGCGGGCAACTTCGTAACCGGACCACGGCTTGCTGGCACGGCACTGGAATTCGTCGCGCGGCACGACCGGTTCGCTATCGGCGAACTGCCCGGTGACCTGACCGCGGCGGATCGGATCGACCTGGTGAAACGACTAGTAAGCGAAGGACTGATGGAGGTGTTGTCAAAATGAGTGACGAAAACCCGGCCAATGGCAACGACGACGTGATCGGCGCCCGCCTGAGCGAGGACGACCAGAACATGCTGCGCGCATGGTACGAGCACCTGATCCTTCTCGACCCGCGGTACAGCGACAAGCGCGTGCGGACGATTGCCGCCCGGGCCATGGTCGACGACGAATTCCGGCGCCGGCTCGTCGGAGACACCGGATCCGCCGTCGAGGAGGAGCCCGAGCCGCCGGACAGGTTCGACGTCAGGTTCCTTGCCAACACCCGCAGGACGCTGAATATCGTCCTGCCGCCGAGAGCCGGCGCGACCGGGAACCTCCCGACCGCGCTCCGCGACACCTTGCGCTCACGCACATCGGAGACTGCCGGGCTCTTCCAGGACGACTGGTTTGACAGCGACCCGGACACTAACGACCACTCCGTCGGCGACGGCGTCGATCTGACAGACGGCGCGCACCCTGTTGACGGCGTCGACGTCTGGGATACCAGGGTAGTGGCGGCCTAACAGGCATCCATTAACTACGAGATCCCAACCGCCGCCGCGCCCGGCCGGCCAGGTCGGCTGGGCGCGGCAGCCGCTCGAAGACGACGCACTCTTCCCACGGCATGGTGGCGTTGTCGTCCCCGCAAGGGTCGGCCGACAACACCTGCGCCTGCGCCTGCGCCGACGGGCCTACAAATGCCGGCAGCGCTGTCCCTAATGGGTGCTATGAGCAGTAGCTGCGTCACCCGGCCGGGCAGGCCTGGCCGGGTGACAGCTGGACGGGCGCGGTGAGCTACTTGCGCGTCACGCCGGGCACGACGATGCGTGCAGGCTTGCCCCACGTGCCGGCGCGCTCGCTGACCACGAATCCGAACCCGCTGAACTTGCGGCCTGTGGAGGTGATGGAGACCCCGCCGGCCGCGCAGTAGCGCCCCGTGGTGCACCACACCGACGAGACCTCCCCATCGACTGTCCCCCGGCCGGGCTCCCTGATCGCGCTGCCCCACGCGCCGTTCCGCCCGCTGACCACGAACCCTTGCTCGAGATCGCGGCCGGCCGTGTACCAGCCGCCGGCCGCGCAGTTACCCGCCGGGCGGCACGACACCGACGTGACCTCGGCGCTCTTGCCCGTGTTCAACGCTCCGAGGCCAGGCACTTCGACCGCCTTGCCCCACACGCCGTTCTTCTCAAAGGCGACAAACCCCTGCTGGGCACGGGAGCGGTCGTTGTAATCCCCGCTGGTCACGCAATTTCCGGACGACCAGCACGATACCGACTCGATCCCGACGATCCCGCCAGTCCCGGCATTCAACGCTCCCAGGCCGGGCAGCTCGACCGCCTTGCCCCACACGCCCCGCTTCTCGCTGACCACGAACCCCTGGGAGTTTTCCGACCGGTCCGCGTAATCCCCTCCGGCCACGCAGCTGCCCGCTGGTGCGCACGACACCGAGGTGACCTCGGCAGACCCGCCCGCGTTCAGCGCGGCGAGGCCGGGCACCTCGACGGCCTTGCCCCAGACGCCATTTTTCTCGATGACCACGAACCCCTGCGTGTTAAGGGAGCGGTCCAGGTAATCCCCGCCTGCCACGCAGCTGCCCGCCGAGCCGCACGACAGCGAGGTGACCTCACCGTCCCGCCGCTTGTTCAGCGCGCCCAGGCCAGGCACCTCGATCGCCTTTCCCCACGCGCCGTTCTTCTCGCTGACCACGAACCCCTGCTGGCCATTGGCGCGGTCCAGGTAATCCCCGGCTGCCGCGCAGCTGCCCGCCGAACCGCACGACACCGACGTCACTTTCGAAAGATGGCCAGCGGGAATCAGCTTCCCCGGGCCGGGCATCTTGATCGCCTTGCCCCACATGCCATGCTTCCTGCTGACCACGAACCCCTGCGGGTCAGCAAACCGCTTGTCCTTGTAGTCCCCGCCTGCCGCGCAGCTGCCCGCCGAACCGCACGACAGCGAGTTGACCTCGGCGACTCCGCCCGTGTTCAGCGCGCCCAGGCCGGGCACCGCGACCTCCCTGCCCCACACGCCGCGCCGCTGGCTGGTCACGAACCCCTGCGTGTTACCGGAGCGGTCCAGGTAATTCCCGCCCGCCTGGCAGCTGCCCGCCGAACCGCACCACACCGACATGACCGCGGAGAACCCGCCTGCGGTCACGGTCCGCGGGCCAGCCGCCCGCTGGACGGCAGCCGTCCCGGGTAACGCACCCATCACCGGCAGAGCCGCCGCTCCAGCCAGCGCCGCGACGGCAGTCAATGCTACGTGCCTCATGCCTGATCCCTTCCGCCGAACTCACTGCCATCCCCGAGCCTGCCCGCAGGCCAGCCCAGGCAGAACCAGGCAATGTAACAAGGGCCGCCAGCAAAGGCGCGAAACGGCGATCGCTATCGGCACCAGGCCCGGCCACCAGGGAATGCCACTCATGCCGCCAACTCTCGCACCGCCCGGGACCGCGCACCTGAGTACAGCTACTCAAGATCCACCAAGCACCTCCCCAGCCGGGTTCCTGGCGATCAGCGACGGCGTCGCGGCCTCACCGGATGACCGGAGCCGTGCGAGCGGGCGATCATCGCGGGGAACGGCATTCACCTCGGCATGCCTGACGTCCGTCCCTCCGCCGGACGATGCGGTCCAGACTCGCGACGTTTCCCCTAACCCTTACACGCGGGCAAGAGGAGAGGCTGAACGCGCTCAATGCCGATGAGCGAGCGCCGGGGTCGTTTCTGCCAGTCCGCCGGCAGGCCCGGGCGCCGGCCGGTTTTGGTATCCGGCGGGCGCGGGAGCGGCAGGATGG
This sequence comes from uncultured Actinomycetota bacterium, assembly GCA_963720575.1. Lineage (GTDB taxonomy): Bacteria > Actinomycetota > Actinomycetes > Streptosporangiales > Streptosporangiaceae > Chersky-822. Next base: position 3,588,016 of record CAVRGA010000001.1, on the reverse strand, counting down.
GGGCATGAGGCTGCTGGACTGGGACCGCAACGCCTACTACCACCGGCTGCTCATGCGGCAGCTGCCTAGCCCGTGCACCCGGGTGCTTGATGTCGGGTGCGGCACGGGGACGTTCGCCGCCGAACTGGCCAAACGTGCCGGGTATGTCGATGCTCTCGACCGGTCATCTGCGATGATCGAAGCGGCCAGGCAGAGGACACCGGCCAACGTCACCTGCATCCTGGGTGACATCATGCGCGACCCGCTCCCGGCTGAACGATACGACGCGATCGTGTCGGTCACCGCGTTGCATCACCTGCCCCTCGACGACGCGTTGCGGCGCCTGTCCCGCGCCCTGCGACCCGGCGGCATCCTTGCCGCCGTGGCCCTGCCCCGGGTCGACCTGGCGCGGGAATTGCCCGCCGAGATCCTCGCCGCATCCGGTTACCGGGTACTCGGCGCCGCCTTCGCCGTCCTCAGAGCGTCAGGCCGTGGCGGCTGGTACCGGCTGGAGCCCAGTCACGCGACGATGCCGAAGGTTCTTGACCCGCCGCTGACGACCCGCCAGGTCCGCCAGCACGCGACCGTGACGCTCCCCGGTGCCCGGGTGCGGCGGCTCATCTTCTGGCGCTACCTTCTGCTCTGGCAGCGTCCGACTGAGACTCACACCGCTGATAGCCGGCAGCGCACTGCCTGACGGCTTGACCCACTCCGTCCGCCGCCGTGCTATCTCGCAGACGTGCACAGGTCAGTGAAGGGCCTGCCAAGGCCGCGGGGTTGAGGCGACAGCGCCGCCGAACCTCTACGTTCTGCCGCGCGTCAGCTGCCAAGATCCTTTGTGACCGTGAGTCACGCCGGGCGTCTTGGAAAGGCTCGCATCCCAACTCAAGATCATTTCAGCTAAAGCTGCATCCGCTGCGCACGAAGTAGCCATTCATATTCAAGGAGGGTACTGGGCACTGCCCTTAACTTCCGGGACTTACGTCTGTTTTCGGGAGATTTGACGGGACTATGGTGAGGGTGTAATCGGCTGGTTCGCTGATCCATTTCCGTCGCTCGGCGGCGGTGCGTCCGGAGGTCCGCTGGCGGCCGGCGCGGCCGGGCGGGACGGCGAGGATGGCGGCGCCGAGGGCGGCGAGCGGCGCGTCTCCTCTGGTCAGGCGATTGTGGCAGTGGGGGCAGCAGGCGTCAGAGGTGATGGCGGCGCGGGTCAGTGACAGCACGGCGGTGAAGCAGATCTCGCCGGGGGACAGTCCTGCGGTGGCGGCGGCGCGGGCGGCGAGCGAGGCAATCATGTTGTGCGCGAGGAGCAGTGCCCATGCCTCCTGGCGGACGAGGGTTTCCGATCGTCCGCGCAGGACCCGGCCGGCGCCGCGGACGGTCTTCTTCAGGTGAAGGAACGCGACTTCGATCAGCCACCTTTTCTGGTAAAGGACAGCCAGTTCCGCAGCCGGGCACAGGCCCGGGTCCAGGAGGGTGGTGAGAAGCCTGACCTGGGTAGTCTTGATGCGGCCGCTGCGGGTGCGGGTCAGGACGGTGAAGCAGATGAGCCGGGCGAGGGTGTCCGGCAGGGACGGGAGAGCCGGGTCGCCGGCGTTCTTGCGCCGGCGGCCGCGCATGCCGACGCTTTCGCGCAGAAGCACGAGCTCGGAGCCGTCTTTCAGCACATGGAGGGTCTTGAAGGGGACGCACTTCGCGCCGTTCTTGACGCGCCACAGCAGGTCCGCGCCGGTGCCGGAAAACCGGATCCAGCGGTCCATGGAGAAGAAACCGCGGTCGGCGAGATTGAGCTGCCCGGGGCCGAACGCGTCCTGCAGTCCATCTGCCAGGGCGTTCTCCCCGTCGAGGTAGCGGCCGGCGACGGCGGCCCGCCACCGGCGGGTCCCGGAATGCAGCAGGCCGACCAGGCGCAGCAGCGGCTTCGCGCCGGGCGAGGGGACCCCGAACGCATCTTCCAGCGCGGGGTCCTTGAACAGTTCCAGGGTGGTGCCGTCGATCTGGGTGATCTCCCGGCCGAACGCGGTCCCGTCCTGGCCCGCGGGGAGGTCGGTCCGGGCGGCGTCGTGCCTGAACATGGCCCGGGCCGGGTCCTCGCCGGACCGTTCCCGGGCCTTGGAATAGGCCGGGCCGGTCGGGACCGGGGTGCCGGGCCTGACCGGAACGCCCGGCATCCCGAAGACCAGGGCGAGCACGGCGTCGTAGCCGAGAACCGGGAACAGCGCACCCGTGACCAGGTTCAGGGCCGTGACCTCGGCGTTCAGCGCCCGCTCCAGCTTGTGCCCGTGCTCCGCGACGGCTGCCGCCGCGACGGTCCCGTCCGCCAGCAGCGCCTCCAGCAGGCTCTCCCGCCGCAGGTCAGCGAGCCATTCCTCGTCCTCCCGCAGGCCCGGCCCGGCCGCCAGCCGGGCGGCCAGGGCGTCCGCCCCTGGCGGGCCTCCCGCCTCGCCGCCAGCCGCGGAAATGGACGGGACAACGACAGGCATGGCAAAATTCGCAGGCAACGAGACTCCAGTGACTGGCGGGCTTGGACTAGACACCCACCGTCATAGCAGGAGTCTCGTTGCGCTCACCGCCCAATGGCCTTGCGTTAAGGTCTGGGGTGGTATCGTTACTGTTTCGTGGCTCATGATGGTTCTGAGGGGTTGTCCGCGGACGGCTGGCTGCCGGACCGGATCTCGGTCGGGGTTCTGACGAGGGTTTTCACGCCGGAGCTGGTGGACGCGGCGGTGGAGGAGGCCGGGGCGCGGGAGCAGCGGCGCCGGCTGCTGCCGGCGCGGCTGGTGATGTACTTCGTGCTGGCGCTGTGGCTGTTCCGGGGCCGGAACTGCGGGTACGGGCAGGTGATGACCAAGCTCGCCGACGGGCTGTACCACCAGCGGCGTGCCGGTGACCTGCTGGAGGAGCAGCTGGACCCGGACGGCTGGGTTGACGCGGGCGGCGGGCGGCGGTGGAAGCCGCCGAACATCTCGTCGCTGTCGCGGGGCCGCGGCAAGCTCGGCCCGGCACCGGTCCGGTTCTTGTTCGAGCAGGTCGCGGGGCCGATCGGGGACGCGGGGACACCGGGGGTGTTCTGCTGCGGGCTGCGGGTCGTCTCGATCGACGGGTCGACCTCCGACGTGCCGGACAGCGATGCCAATGACGGGCACTTCGGCCGCCCGTCCAACCAGACCCGTGACGGGGCGTTCCCCCAGGTCAGGTGGCTGGCGGCGGCGGAGTCCGGGACCGGGAGCCTGCTCGGGGCATCGATGGGCCCGTACCGGGACTCCGAGCAGGCGCTGGCCCGCGACCTGCTGGACCAGGGCTGCTTCGGGCCCGGGATGCTGGTGCTGGCCGACCGCAAGTTCCTGTCCTGGGCGCTGGCGCGGGAGTTCCTGGCCACCGGGGCGCACATCTTGTGGCGCGCCTCGGCGTCCTTCACCCTCAAGCCGGTGAAGGTCCTGGCCGACGGCACCTACCTGGCGGAACTGAAGCCGCCCCGCAAGAAAGACGGCCCGCCGCTGACCGTCCGGGTCATCGAGTACACCGTGCGCACGGCGCCGGAAGACGGCGGGGACGACCAGGCATCCGAGCTGTTCTGCCTGGTGACCGACCTGCTGGACCCGGAGGAGTACCCGGTGCTGGACCTGGCGTGCTGCTACCCGCGGCGGTGGGGATGCGAGACCGTCATCGGTCACCACAAGACGGACATGGGCGAGGGCCAGCCGGTGCTGCGCAGCAAGGACCCGGCCGGAGTCGAGCAGGAAATGTGGGCGCTGTTCGCGGTCTACCAGGCGATCTGCAAGATCATCGGGATCGGGGCAGCCGCCGCGGGCGTGCCCCCGGACAAGATCAGCTTCCCGCACGCCCTGGCCGCCGCGACGGACACCGTCGCGGCCTTTTCCCCCTGAGCAGGCCGATCTCGCGTTCGCCACGTTCCTGCTGAAGATCCTCGCCCCCGCCGCCTTCACCCGCGACCGCCCCGACCGGGCCAGTCCCCGCAAGACCAAGAAATCCGGCGACTTCCCCGCCCGCAAGCCCGGCGAGCCCAGCGTCACCAACGTCATCCGGAAAATCGAGTTTCACCTGCTCAGCCCCCACATGATTACTTAAAGCAAGGCCATTGCGCTCACCGCCACACCAGCCCGCCAGCCGCAATCGTGCCGCACCCGTAACACGGCGCTAAACCCGGACACTCAGGCCCAGAAGTCTTAGAAGTAAAGGGCAGTGGGGTACTGGGTCAGTTTGAATTTCCGGCTAAGTAGTTAGGCCACCCGATCCGGCCTGGCGGAAGGCACGGAGCGGGTGGCCGACATGGGATCTCTCAGTTGTCGTTACTGGCTATCGGCGGCAGGAATGCCTCAACGATCTTGGATTGCGCATACCACTGATCACGCTTGCCCTGGCGGATGAGGCCGAGCCCTCGCAGCGTATTTAGATCGCGCGACAACGTGCGCGGGCCGGCTGCTGCGTACAGTTTAGCGAGCTTGGGCGTAAGCCCTTCCAGATCGTCTCGTTTGACCGCCCTGCCCATCGGCATTGCCAGGATGAGTGACCGCTGCCGTGCGGATGCGTTGGTATTCGGCTGAGTGGCGAACCGTTCATGGACGTAGTTGACCCAGGCCACCTCTAGTTGCTGCGCGCGGACCATCGCGATCGTTTCGCGGCTGCCGTCAATGAAACCCTCGATGGCGTAGGCGAGGAAGCCCAAGGTACCCTCGCCCGGCTTACTAGACAGTGCCAGTTCGTCGTAGTAGCGGTCGCGGGTCAGGTTGTAATGGTCGGAAAGCAGGTGCGCAGCCGGAATGGGAACGGTTCCGCAACGTGCGAGAATCAGAAACTCAAGAAGCCGTGCGGTGCGGCCATTGCCGTCCCCGAACGGGTGTATCCAGGCGATATACAAGTGACCGTAGATCGCCTTCGCAAGCGTGAGCGCGAACTGGAACTGAGGATCATCGTTAACGAAGATCGGGCTGGCCAGCCATTCAGTCAGTCGCTCAAGCAGGTAGGCGCAGTCTTCCGCAGGGGCGGCCCGGTAGTTACCGACGACTACGGACTCGGTTCTGATGACCCCCGGTACTACGCCCTCGCGATAGTGAGTGCCCTTGAGGATCTGCCGGTTGAACTCGCAGATCAGTTCGGGCGTTATCAGCATGTCCTCGCCGGCCACGATCCTGTCGTGCAGTTCTTCAAGAGCATCGAGCACGTTTCGGACTTCCTGCTCCTGGTACTGCCTTGACGGGGGTGCCTTGTAGGAGCCGTCGAAGATACCTCGTACCTGATCCTCCGACAGCGTGTTGCCCTCGATCGCAGTAGTTGCCAGTGCCCCCTTCACCAAGGTCACGCTGTACATCTCTTGCGCCACGCCGGGCTTAAGCGGAGCACCGGCAAGATGCTCGCATTTCGATCTTGCCTCCCCCAACATCATCCAGTGCTGACGCCGGACGTCGTTAACCTCCGTGGCTTGGAAGTTGATCCAGGGATGTGTCCTCTCATACTCTCCTTGCACTGCCTCGATGGCCAGGTCCACCACGACACGCACCCCATCCCCATGGGGAATTACGTGATCGCGGTGAGGAATTACGTGATCGCTGCACCCTCACAACTGGGGAATTACAAGATCGCCGACAAGTATCTATCTGGTACTGCACTAAACGCACCTAAGGCAGGTTCGGCAGACCCCTTTGACACGCGCCATTACGTCAATGTACCATTCTGAGCGCTGTCCTGTGACATGTAAGTCGGCCCTCTGCCAATTAATGCGGCCCGTTCGTTGGGTTTGTCAGTAGAGTTGGCCCGTTCATGATCCTTTGCGACTGCTGGGCGGACGGGTGATGGGTACGGCTGCCGCAGCAGCGGGCGCCGCGGGTGCGCGGTTCACGCTGGATTTCCGGGCGGCTGACGGTACCTGGCAGCGAGGGCTGCTGCCGTCGTGCGGCGGGGTGCGGTTCGAGGACGTGCTGCCGGTCCGGCCGTTCCGGTTCGAGAAGGGGCTGCGGAACTTCGCGGGCTGGTGGTATTTCGCCACGACGGGTGATCATGTCGGGTTCGAGTCGTGGCTGGAGCGTGATCACCTGATGCTGATGGACTTCGACCCTGCGGTGCGGGCGGTTGCGTCGCAGCCGTTCTGGCTTCGCTGGCGCGACGGGGAAGACCGTGCCCGGCGGCATGCGCCGGATTTCTTCGCCCGCAGGCAGGACGGGGGCGCGGTGGTCGTCGATGTCCGTCCTGATGACCGCGTCCCGGAACGGGATGCGGGGACGTTCGCGGTGACCGCGGCGGCATGCGGGGCAGCGGGCTGGGAGTACCGCCGTTCGGGGGATCTTGACCCGGTGCTGACGGCGAACGTGCGGTGGCTGTCGCGTTACCGGCACCGGCGGTGCCGGGTGCCGGGGATCGAGGCGGTGCTGCTGGAGGCATTCGCCGGCGGGCGGGGCCTGTTCGAGGGCACGGAGATGGCCGGTGACCGGCTGCGTGTGCTTCCGGTGCTATTCCACCTGATGTGGCAGCGGCAGCTGACGGCTGACCTGGCGGGCGGGCCGCTGGGCCCGGCGACCGTCGTGCACGCGGGCGGGACACGGTGAGCGGCGCACGCCGCCGCCGGGTCGGTGTCGGTGACCGGATCCTGGTCGCCGGCACGCCGAACGTCGTGGTCGCGGTCACCGGTTCGCGGGTCCGGCTGGCCGATGACGCGGGCGGGGTGCGCACGGTCACGGCGGCTGAGCTAGCCGACGGCACGCGGTTCGAGATCCCGGCTGCGGCTCCGCCGCGGGGGCCGCGGCCGGAGACCGGCCTGGAGGGACTGCCCGCTGCCGTGATCGAGGAAGCCTCATGGTGGGAGGCGCACATCGCCGAGGTCGTCTACGGGCTGCGGCCAGACGCGCCTGCGGGGACGCGGCCGAGACCGCAGTACGACCCCGGGCGGACCAGCCTGACCGAAAGGGAGAAGGCGAAGGCCGCCGAGTTGTCGGCGGCCGGGCGGCTGGTCCCGGCCAGCACGGTCAAGCACCGCCGCCAGCGGTGGGAAGCTTATGGCCTGCCCGGCCTGGCTGACCGGCGGCTGGCCCGGCGGAAGCGACCCGCGGGCAGGGCCGATGACCGGGTCGTGGCCGCGATGCGGCAGGCGATCGGCGAGACGGCAGGGGCGTCTTCCCGGACAGCCGGCTTCGTGATCTGGCGGGCCAGGGGGATCCTCGCAGAGGGCGGCTATGGTGGTCTGCTGCCGTCAGACCGGACGTTCTACCGCTTGTTCGGCACGCTGTCGCATGGCCGGCAGGTAACCGGCTCGGCATCGACCCGCCGGTCGCTGGCCGGGCGGCCGGAGGGCTTGTTCGGGTCGCTGCCGGCGGCGGCGCCGGGCGAGGTGGTGCAGATCGACTCCACCCCGCTGGACGTCCTCGTGCTCCTCGATGACGGGGTTCCCGGCCGGGTCGAGCTGACCGGCATGATCGACGTCGCGACGAGGGTGGTGCCCGCCGCAGTGCTGCGGCCCACCACGCGGTCGGTGGACGCCAGCGTGCTGCTGGCCCGCGCTCTCACCCCGGAACCGGCCCGGCCCGGCTGGCCTGAGGCCCTGAAGATGGCGCATTCCGTGCTGCCCTACGATCGGCTGCTGGACATTGACGCGCGGCTGGAGCACGCCGCCGCGAGGCCGGTGATAGTCCCGGACACGATCGTGATCGACCACGGCAGCGTGTTCGTCTCGGCCGCGTTCCGGTCCGCCTGCCGGCACCTCGGCATCTCCATCCAGCCCGCCCACCTGGGCAGCGGATCGGAGAAAGGCCACATCGAGCGGTACTTCGGGTCGGTCGCCTCGCTGTTCTGCCAGTTCGCGTCAGGCTATGCCGGGCGCAGCCCGGACCGCCGCGGCCGCCATGTCGAGGACCAGCCGCTGTGGTCCATGGCCGAGCTGCAGGAGCTGCTCGATGAGTGGCTTATCGCGTTCTGGCTGAACCGCCGGCACGACGGGCTCCGTGACCCCGAGCACCCCGGGCGGGCGTTCACCCCGAACGAGAAGTACGCCGCCCTCATCGAGGCCGCCGGCTACGTGCCGGTCGCTCTCGGCCCCGGCGACTACATCGAGCTGCTGCCCGCGTCCTGGCGGGCGGTCAACGCCTACGGCATCAAGCTGGCCCGGCGCAGCTACGACAGCGAGGAGCTGAACCCGCTGCGGCTGCAGCCCTCCGGGGTCCGGGAGAAGAAGAACCTGCACGAGATCCGCCACGACCCCTACGACGTCTCCCGGATCCACGTCCGGGGGCCGCAGGGGTGGATCACCGTGTTCTGGAAGCACCTGGACCGGGCGCCCGTCCCGTTCGGCGAGCTGGCCTGGGACCACGTCCGCCGCGGCCTGGGCAAGGACGCCACCGAGGAGCAGATCGCCGATTCCGTCGCGGCGCTGCTGCGCCGCGCGAACGCCGGCCCGGAAGACCAGGAGAAACTGAAGATGAGCAGACGGGACCGCCGCGTCGCCGCCCGCACGAAGGCCGCGGCCCCGCCCGGGAAGCAGGATCAGCCTGGCCCCGGTGATCCCGCGCACCCCGGCCCGGACCCGGAGCCTGCCGAAGACGACGCGCCGCTGGCGAAGGTCATCCCGATGAAGATCTTCGACCCGTTCACCGAAGCGGACAAGCGCTGGTGACCGCGGCTGACAGCCGCCAGGCACCTGGCAGGGCCGGCGCGGACGGCGGCGCACGGCAGCTGACCACGCTGCGCGGCTGGCGGGAGTTCGTCGCGGACCGGCCCGCCGTCCCGGACCTGCTGCCCGAGCCCGCCTGGAAGCTCCTGGACGACGACGGGCGGCTCGCCTATGACGAGGCCCGGCTCGCCCACCACGCCAGGCTGCTGACCGTGGCCACCTCCACCATCCAGCAGGTGATCACCGAGGGCCGCAGGCTGCAGTACCTGAACCGGCACGCCGACGCCGGCCGGTGCGGCCTGATCCTGTCCGGCCCGGCCCGCACCGGGAAGACCACCTGCCTGGCCCAGCTCGGCAAGACCATCGAGACGATGCACCACCGCCGCAACCCGCACGCCGCCGGTCACATCCCCGTCCTCTACATCACCGCCCCGCCCGCCGCTACCCCGCGGATGATCGCGGTCGAGTTCGCCCGGTTCCTCGGCCTGCCGATGACCCGCCGCTCCAACGTCACCGACGTGCTCGAAGCCGTCTGCGGCGTCTGCCTCGACGCCGCCGCCACCCTGGTCTGCGTGGACGAGATCCACAACATCAGCCTCGGCACCCGGCACGGCGCCGAGGCCTCCGACACCCTGAAGTACTTCGCCGAAAGGCTGCCCGTGACGTTCGTCTACGCGGGCATCAGCGTCGAGCGGGCCGGGCTGCTGTCCGGCACCCGCGGCGAGCAGATCGCCGGCCGGTTCTCCATGATCCGCACCGGCCCGTTCGGCCGCGGCCAGCAGTGGCAGGCGCTCATCGCCGCGCTCGAGGACAGCCTGCGGCTGCACCACCACCGCGACGGCACCCTCGTCCAGCTGTCCTCTTACCTTCACTCCCGTAGCGGCGGGATGATCGGCAGCCTGCTCCGCCTGGTCCGCGCCGCCGCGATCCAGGCCGTCCTCGACGGCACCGAGGCCATAACGAAGACCACGCTGGAATCCATCCCGGTCGACATCGCCTCCGCCGGCGAGCACCTGCCCGGATGATCCCCCAGGCCGACGCCCGGCAGGCCATCGCCCTGGCCGGCCAGGGCGCGCACGTGTCCGAGATCGCCCGCCGGCTCGGCCACGACCGCAAGACGATCCGGATCTACCTCAACGGGCACCGGCCCCGGCCAGCCGCGCCCGCACGCGAACTCCTTCGCCCCGTTCGCCGCCTACCTCCGGCAGCGCACCGGCGATGACCTCCATCTGCGCGGGGCCGGGCTGCACCGCGAGATCACCGCCCTGGGCTACGCCGGCAGCTACTCCGCGTTCACCCGCGAACTCCGCGGCCACGGCATCACCGTCGCCTGCAGCGCCTGCAAGCCCTGGCAGCCCGTCACCCCCGCCCGCGAACAGCGGCCCGCAGCCCTTCCGGTCCGCACCGCGCCGCTGGCGGGCGAGACGATCGCCTCTTACCTGGCCCGGGCGGCAACCGCGAACCACCTCCCGCTCCGCGCGATCACCGATGTCCTGCCGCCATGGTTCGCCGTCCGGGCCACCGCCTGCGACGACATCGCCAAACCGGGACTGCTGCAGCCCGGTGACACCTGGTGCCTGGCCACGCTCACCGGCATCACCGAAACCGCGCTCCGGCACGCGCTCCCCGCACTCGCCGGGCACCGTGACGACGGGCGCCCGCCCGTCCGCGTCACCGTCGCCTGCCGGCACTGCACCGCCCGGCACGGACACCACGACCCGGTTCCCGTTCACCTCCCGGCACACCGCAGAGCATGCGAACGGCACCGCACCTGGCTCGGCCGCGCCACCCAGATCGGCCTCGCAGCCGCCCCGGAGATCATCAGCGCAAGCCGGCAGGCCGCCCGCATCGCCCGCCAGCACGGCATCACCAGGCTAGTGCTCGCCGAAACGACCGCACGCCAGCACGCGGCCGGCGACCCGGACGGCCGGCGGCGCACCGCGACGCTAGCCATGGCCAATCCCGGCCTGGATCCCGGGCACCCCGACATCGCCGAAGCAGCGGCCTACCCCGGCACGATCAAGATGGCCGCCGCGATCCTCCGCAGCACACTCCCCGCCGGGCCGGAATAACTGGCAAAGATCCGCCCGAGCCGCTGGCGGGCCAACTTGAATGGCACACCCCCGCGGAATCTTCTGCCAATCGAAAAGGCCCTCGCAGGTCAGAGGGGTGGACCGGGCCGACTTATTTGGCACGGGACAAGCGCGCAGGCGACCGTTCAGAGCAGGTCGGCCTCTTGAGGGCGGGAGCACTCGCAATGGCCGGAAAATGGGATGCAGACGCCAGGGCGAATTTCCGCAGGCGACTCGGCAGCTCTGCGCACGAACTGGGCACGACAGGCGGCAACGCAAGCTGTCCCGAGATCTGGGAGCTTGACAACGGCGACATCGCCATCATCGGCACCGAGCTCACCTCGAGCTACAAGGGCCGCCTGCCGCACGGCGTCTCGATCGACTCGCAGGAGAGCCTCGTCGTGATTCCGCGCAGCACAATAGTGTCCGCCAAGGCAGACATCCCGGATGCCTAGACCGCTCGATGGCGTGATAGGCCAGCGTATGGAGTTGCCCGCCTATTACGCCGACTTTGAGACGTACTTCAGCCACGCTACGGAGTTCTGGAAGCTCGAGCGCGGCCAGACCTTGGCCGAGCCAGGCGACGCCAGTTGGGAGGCTTTTGATAGCGGCGACTGGGAGGAGTCGATGAGGCTCCTGGAGCAGCGTCGCGGAGACCTCACCAAATACCACCAGGAAACGGCCGCAGCCGGGACGCAGACTCGCCGCATCAGGATCGTCGCTCTTCCCTTGACACCGTATCTCCAATGGGAACTGAACCTGTTCAAGATCCGGGACGAGACCGGCGGGCCGATACGGATTCTGCTCGATTCTGACGTGGCACACCTCGAGGAAGAGGGCACGCTGCCGGAGATCTACACGATGGACACCGCAGTCATGTACCAGGCCATCTACGATGATCATGGTGTCCTGGAGCACGCGCTCAGGTATACGGGCGAGCCGCTGATAGAGCGCTGCCGGGACTTCATAGCCACCCTGTACGAGCGCGGCGAGCCGATGGCTTCCTTCTTCCAGCGCGAGGTGGCGCATCTGCCTCCGGCCCGTCCTGCCAAGCCTGCTATACCGCGCGACTACCTGCATCAAACTGGCCGCCCAGGTCCAATCCGCTCTTAGAGAACATAGTCTGTGCGGGAACCACAAGAGCGCGGCGGCGCAGGCTCAGGCGAGTCACGGAGCGAGATGGCAAACTCGCACATCCGGGGCGACGTGGTTCAGGCGCGTGACGTCTCGGGCGGCATTCACTTCTACGCCGGGCCTGACGGCCGACAGGCAGTCACGGTCATCCCGCGCCAGCTCCCAGCGGAAGTTAGAGCCTTTGTTGATCGCAGACCTGAGCTGCGCAGCCTGAACCGCCTGGTCGCAGCAGGTCAGCCACAATGGTCCATCATTGCAATCGACCCGTACGCCACCGTCAGCCTCAAGACTCGTCTGATCAATCCGCACCTGCTGTCCCTGGAACTCTACTACCGGGCCCCGACCCCCGTTAAGAAACCGCAATACGCGAATCTGATTATGGAGGCTATTCCGTCCATCATCCCAGTTAACCGTGTACCATTCTGGTGGCGGAAATCCCGCATAGGTCGCCTTGGCCTCGTCTTGCAGAACTCCAGAATCACCTTCCGTCGCGCGAGTCAGCGCGGTCTTGACAAGATCCGGCAGCACAGTTCTCACAAGCTGCCATACGTGCTGACTAGTTATCCTGTCCGGAAGTGGTATGCCTTCAAGCTGCGCAAGAATAGGACCCGCGTCGATTCGCTCGTCCATCCGATGAACCGTTACTCCTATTGACGGATCACCGTTGCGAATAGCCCAGGGCACAGGTGACGGACCCCGATACTTTGGGAGTATAGATGGATGAACATTCAGGACTCCGAGCCTCGGCAGCTCAAGGACATCCCGCGGTAGCCGCCAGTTGAAGCCGAAAACAAGTACGGCATCCGGCCTATAACCAGCGAGCATGCCAGCCATATTCTCCGTTCCGCCAGGCAGAAGAAAATCCATGCCGACCGGTAGATCGGCGATAATCGTATTGACTGACTCAAGGATGTCCGACTCCGGCTCGGTCGCCGGGCGCATCGATCGGCTCATCAGATACGCAACAGGGAAGTGACCTGAATCCGTCAGAGTCTCGCGCAGGAACTGGAACTGAGCGGAACCATACGATGCGACTACAATCCGAAGACCTCGAGCCATATGCCATAGCGTAACGCGGCGCTTGGGCTCTATCGGCGATCTCCACAGTGACCGGTTGACCCAGCGCCCGATGATGAGGCTGCTTGCAGGCGGTCGTAGACCTTTCGGAGCTAAAACTCGCCGAGCGTGGCGCGGCGGGCTGGTCCACCGTCGCCCAGGCAGCGATCGCCACGCCGGGTCTGGAGCGGCATCGGATCGCCGAGCGCGTTCGCGAGCTTCGCGCTTACAGTCCCTCAGGCCACGACATTTACATAGCCAGGAGGAGACGCCCGGCTGACGCGCAGCCGTTGGTGACGCTTTGGCGAGGGCTTCTTTCTGGGTGTCGCTGGGTGGGTGCCGAGAATCAGGGTGTATATGTGTCGGGCATGGGGTGGAAAGTGAGGGCATTGTCTGTCGCCGGGGCTGCTGTCGGGTTAGCCGCGGCCGGGTCGGCGGTCGGGGTGGTCGCACACGGGGTGGCCGGTGCGGGCGCGGGTGCGCTGGGCGGGGTGGTCGCGGGGTTTGTTCCCTCGATCCGGGACCAGGCTAGGGAACGGCGGGACCGGGAGCACAAGGCGCGGCAGGCGTGGGCGGCGTCGGGTGAGCCGTCTGTGGCCCGGGATCAGGGCAGCCCAGCGGGACTGCTGCGCCCGGACCGAGGGATTGTGGAGTTCACCGGCCGTGCGGCGGTGCTGTCGGCGCTGCGGGTCTGGTGCCAGTCGGGGGCGGCGGTGTCGGTGCGGGTGCTGACCGGGGCGGGCGGGACAGGTAAGACCCGGCTCGCCCTGCGGTTGGCGGCTGAGTGGGAGGCAGCAGGGAACCTGTGGCGGCTGGTGGACGCGGGAGCCGAGGGCACGGTTATCGAGGCGGCCCGCGCGGTGTCGTCGGGTCCGGTGCTGCTAGTGGTGGATTATGCCGAGACTCGGGCAGGGCTGGAGGTTTTTCCGCTCGGGTGGCGGCGCGGGTGCCGGACTTGGCCGGGGCCGGACCTGGGGAGCTGCGCCGCTGGGCACGGTGGCTGTACGGGCTGTACCCCGCAGGGGCGGATGGACGACTGGGATCGGTGCAGCCCGATCTGGTCGCTGAGTCGCTAGCAGCCGGGCAGTTGTCCGCAGATTCCGCGCTGGCGCGGGCCTGCCTGACCGGGCTGGAGCCACGGCAGGCCGAGCGGGCGCTGACCCTGCTGGCGCGCGCCTGGACACACCGTGCTGCCGCCCGCCAGGTTCTCGTTATCGCGCTCAAGGGTGACCTGGGCCGACTGGCAGTCGCGACCGCGAAGGTAGCGGTGCAGACCCGGCCAGAGGCAGCTGCCCTGCTGGAAGCCGCGCTGCGGGACGCGCCAGCCACGCTGAACGACCTGATCCGGATCGCGGATGACCTGCCTTATCCCAGCGTGATCCTCGCCGGAGCGGCGGTCGCGGTCACGTTGCGCATCCGCGCGCTGTTGCCCCCCGGTACGAGCCGCGAGACCCGGGCCAGGTGGGCGGCGCAAGCCGGGCTCCGGCTGTCAGATGCCGGTCGGCCCGCCGATGCGATGCACCCGACCCTGGAGGCCGTGGAAATGCGCCGGGAGCTGGCCGCCGCCAGCCCCGACCGCTACCGTCCCGAACTCGCCGAATCCCTGAACAGCCTCGGCGTCATGTACTCGCAGCTTGGCCGCTGGGCCGACGCGCTGCCACCGACGCTGGAAGCTACGGACATCCGCCGGGAGCTAGCCGCCGCCAACCCAAACCGCTACCGCGCCGAACTCGCCGAATCCCTGAACAGCCTCGGCGTCCGGCACGTGCAGCTGGGCCGCTGGGCCGACGCGCTGCCCCCGACACAGGAAGCCATAGAAATCCGCCGGGAGTTGGCCGCCGCCAGTCCCGACCGCTACCGTCCCGGCCTCGCCGCATCGCTGAGCAACCTCGGCGTCATGTATTCGCAGCTTGGCCGCTGGGCCGACGCGCTGCCCCCGACCCTCGAGTCCGTGGACATTTGCCGGGAACTGGCCGCCGCCAGCCCTGACCGCTACCGCCCCGAACTCGCCGAATCTCTGAGCAACCTCGGCAACCAGTACTCGGAGCTGGGCCGCCCGGCCAATGCACTGCCCCCGGCCCTGGAATCCGTCGACATCTTCCGCGAGCTGGCCGCCGCCAGCCCCGACCGCTACCGCCCCGACCTCGCCGCATCGCTGAGCAACCTCAGCAACCGGTACTCGGAGCGAGGGCACCCAGCCGACGCACTGCCCCCGGCCCTGGAATCCGTCGACATCTTCCGAGAGCTGGCCGCCGCCAGCCCCGACCGCCACCGCTCCGAGTTCGCCGAAGCGCTGACCAGCCTCGCTGTCGCTCTGGAAGCCCTCGGCCGGAAGACAGAGGCCGCGAACCTCCGAGCCGAGGCTACGGCCCTCCGCGAGGACGGCTGACCGGCAGAAGGCGAAACAGCGAGCCGCGGCCTTGAAGCGGGGTCGCGGCTCCGGGAGCAGTTGACGTGTTGCCGACCGCGGAACCATCCGCTCACGCGGCGTCCAAACACCGAATTGCTAGTACTGCGGCACAAGGTCGCCCTACTGGCCGGAAACAACTCACCGTCATTGCCGGGCTGGACGGTACTGGCCGCACTGATCCGGCATCTGCTCGGACGGCTGCAAGCACGCTGCATAGCCTCACCTGCGCCTCCAAAATCGCCGGGGCGATCCAGCTGTGACTGGCTGATGGCCCGGTCTGTCCCACTCTTGCCCGCAGGTGAGCCGCTGGGCTACCCCAATGCGCACCATGTCCGTACATGCGCATGGGTCCGGCCTCGTGCCAAGAACGCAGGTGCCTGGGCGTGTGGGGTGGGCGGTGTGGTGTCGCGACCGCCAGCGCTCTACCGCTGGTAGAGTGCTGGCGTGGCTGAGGACGATACGAGCATCAAGGTGTCGCGGCAGACCAGGGCGCGGCTGGCCTGCCTGGCGGCTGAGCGGCGCACCACCTTGAAGGAGGTGGTCGAGGAGCTTGCGGCTGCGACGTTGACGGTTGCGGAGCTGGCTGAGCGGGAGCAGCGAGCGCGGAGCGTCCTGGCGGAACATTTCGGTGTCGTGGTCACCGATGCTGAGCTGGCGGCTTCGGCCCGGCTCCGGGGGATGATCGCGGGGCGGGGGACAGCGGCGTGATCGCTTGCCTGCTGGATGACAGCTCGGTGCTGGCGCTGGGCAAGGGATATCCGGCGTTGTCCGGGTTCGTGGTGGACGCCGCTGCCGGGCGGGCCGTGCTATCGGTGCCCGCGCTGTGCCTGTGCGCAGCCGAGTCGGAGCTGCCCGGGATCGCCGAGCACCTGGGCATGCTGCCAGTGGACATCGAGCCGCTGGACCTGTCTGCTGCCATATCCGCGGGCAGGCTGATCGGTGGCGGGGTCGACTGGCGGATCGCCCAGGCCGTCGCCGCTGCGCTGCCGAGCGCGATCCACCCGGACGGCAGGGTTGTCCTTTCGGTGGAAACCGGCCGCTACCAGGGGACCGGCATTGAGCCCATCGATCCCGGGCTGGCCGGCTAGCGGCCACCGGGCAGGAGCAAGTCGCCTAGATTTCCGGCGCGGTGGTGACCTTGCCGGTTCTCACCGCAGGGGCGGCCCCCACTGGACCCCGTTGCGGAGCTGGGCCTTGAGCAGCTTGCCGCCCGCGTTGCGCGGCAACGGCCCGGGCACGACGGCTGCGAACTGCGGCACCTTGAAGTCGGCCAGCCGTTCCCGGCAGTGCGCGAGCACCAGGTTGACGTCGAGGTCAATGCCGGGCATCGGCACCAGCACCGCGCCGACTTTCTCGCCCATCACCTCGTCGGGAACCCCGATCACCGCCGCCTCGGCTACGCCGGGCGCGGTGGCTAGCGCGTCTTCCACCTCCACGCTGGAGACGTTCTCCCCGCCTCGGTTGATGATGTCCTTGAGGCGGTCCACGATGTGCACCCGTCCGGCGTCATCCACGCGCACCACATCGCCGGTGCGCAGCCAGCCGCCGGCGAAGGCATTCTCGGTGGCGTCCGGTCGCTGCCAGTACCCGGCCAGCACGTTGGGACCACGCGCCAGAAGCTCACCGATCTGCGGGTCGTCGCCCGTCGGGTCCACCGCCAGATCCACGACCGGCACCGCGTAGCCGACCGAGTCCGCGTGCTCGACGGCATCACCGTCGGGCAGCGAGGTCATCAGCGAGGCGGTCTCGGTCATGCCGTAGCCGTTGGACACCATGCTGGCGCTGAACGCGCCCTTCAGCGCCAGCACGAGCGAGGGCGCGATCGGTGCGCCGCCATAGCCGACCCAGCGCACCCCGGAGGTGTCCGCGGCCGCGAACCCCGGATGGCGCAGCATCAGCGCGTACACGGCCGGCACCGTCACCAGGAACGAGATCCGCTCGGCTGGCAGCGCCTCGATCAGCGCCGTCAGGTCCAGCGCGGGCAAGATCACCGCCGTGCCGCCTGCATAGGCCGCGACGATGAGCTGGGAGTTGCACCCGGTCACGTGGAACAGCGGCACTGAGATCAGCGTGCGCAGTCCTGGCTCGTCCCCGCCTGACCCGGCTCCGGCCGACAGGCCCAGAGCCCGCGCCATGCTTTCCGCATTAGCCAAGAAGGCGCCATGGGTAGTCGGGACCCCTTTCGGCCGCCCCGTCGTACCCGAGGTATAGAAAATCGCGGCCACGTCATCGGCACCAGCCTCGGCCGGCCCGGCCGGCTCGCCGTCGGGCAGCGAAGCGCCCGCGGACAGATCAACGGCCGCCCCCGAGTCGGCGAGCGCGAACTCGACCTCGGGCGGCGCCCAGCGAGTGTTGACCGCCACCACGATCCCGCCCGCCATCAGCGTCCCCCAGAACGCCAGCACCCAGTTCACCCCGGCTGGGTAACGCACCGCGACCCGGTCTCCGGGCCGCAGGCCGCCCGCGCGCAGCCCGCCGGCCACCCGCGCCGCCGCGTCCCACAGCTCCCGGTAGGTCAGCCGGCGACCGGCGAGCTCGACTAGCGCCTCCCCGTCCGGCCGGGTGTCAACCTGGGCTTTCAGCATCGACAGCAGCGACGAGGGCAGGCCCTCATACCGTGCGATTCCATCCGCGCCACGCGACACTCCATCGAGAGGAAACGGATAGGCCTCTGTACGCGGAACCGGGGTAATCGCCACTTGTGACTCCTGTCAGAGCTGGGACCATATAGCGAATATTCGCATAACTGTCCAGGACCGACCCGATCAGCAAAGTCAGGAGTACGAACCGGAGCGTGGCCAGGTGGAGGATCTGGCAGAACCGCGCCCGGTGCGCGCCCGCAGGTGCACTCGTTCGCCTTGCGGCCCGAAGATGATCAGCAGTTCCACCGGGATCTCGCCGGTGTTGATGCAAGCGTGCGGGATGCGGGTGTCGAACTCGGCGGCTTCGCCCGAGGCGAGTACGAAGTCTTTATCACCGAGGGCGAGCCGGAGGCTGCCGGTGAGGATGTAGAGCCATTCGTAACCTTCGTGCACGCGCTGGTCCAGGTGCGGCGGCGGGTGCGGATTAACCGGCAGGATCTGCTTGAAGGCGTTGAGGCCACCGGGGTTGCGTGACAGGGGCACCCAGGTGACGCCGTCGCGCCGGACCGGGCGCGGGTGGATGCGGGGATCCCCGGTAGCCGGGGCGCCGACCAGTTCGTCCAGGGCGACGCGGTGAGCTTGGGCGAGCGGCAGCAGCAAGTCGAGTGTTGGACGGCGCTGCCCGGATTCCAGCCGGGACAGCGTGCTGACCGAGATGCCTGTCGTCTTGGCGAGCTGTTCCAGTGTCGTGCCCGCTGCTTGCGCAGGGCACGCAGCCGCAGTCCGACTCCGGCCAAGACAGCGTCGATTTGCTGCGTCACGCCTCCACCTTGCCAGAACTGCGAGCACGCCGGCCAAACTGACGGCTGGCCGACCAGCGGATTCCGGCGTCATGCCCATGGTGTGACGCCCGCCACTCTGTACTTGCGGTTTCAGCAAAGAACTTTGCCGCTTAAGCGCGCGTCAACGCACAGTGGCGTCATGACCAAGCCAACGGCGCACATGCACGGCTACCTGACCCGCGACGGCGAAAATCCCCTGGAGATGCTCAGGATGGGGCGCGCAGAGGTCTGAGGTTATGGCGCTTCGGCTGGGAACTGCGTGACCGCGCGCTGGGGGTCCTGGGCACCAGTCCCGTCGCCGTCATGCAGGCGCTGATGTGGCGCCAGTGGAGCAGCGACCTGGTCTTGTTCCAGCACACCGCCCCGGACCCCACCGCGGAGCAGTCGGCCCAGCTTGCTGCACGCGGTATCGCGGTCATCCCGGGCGAGGTGGCGGCCATCGAGCTCGACAACGACCACGTCACCGGCGTCCGGCTCGTCACGGGTGAAGTCCACCCCCGTGAAGCCGTCGCCGTCAGTCCGTGGTTCGAGGCGCGGCACAGCCTGCTAGGCCCGCTCGGCGCCACGCTCGTCGGGCATCCCGCGGGCATCGGGCGCCAGGTCATGGCCGACGCGACTGGTTTCACCGGCGTTCCCGGCGTGTGGGTGGCCGGCAACGTGCTCGATTTGACCGCCGGTGTCATGCAGTCCGCGGCCTCCGGCGTCACCGCGGCAGCAACGCTCAATGCCGACCTGACCCGCGAGGACACCGAACGTGCGGTCGCGGGCACAGCCCGTTCAGCAGCCATCTCCTGACCAGCTGAACCGGCGCCGCCGAAGGTAACAGTCATCGGAAGCAGAACGCTCGATAAAAGAAGGGAACGAACGTGACTACACAGGCCGCTGACAAAGACGCGCGGTACGTCCGGGAGTGGCGGAAGTAGCTCTGGCTGCTTCGCTGACAATACATGCATGGAGAAAGGCTCTTCTGCTGGCATTAGGCGAAGACTTCTTCACAGCACGCGGTCGGCTGAAGCCGCCACCATGACAGTGGAGCCGCTCCACCGCACTGCGGGCAGCCCGCGAGCGGCCACGAGCAACTGGACCTATGTCCGTGCCGTCAGCGCGTCACATGGGTTCCGATTCTTGACGCATCTGCGCGCATCGGCGAGCATTAGGACGACTAGATCGCTGCAACTTGGAGGATGTTAGGCATGCGACTGCGATTGCTTGGGACTTCGTCGGGGCACACAGGCTGCCCGGCGTTATACGCGACTGACCGCGAGACCTATGTCGTGCAAGGCAAGCTCGTCACGGACAAGGAGGCGATCGCCGACCTTGTTGACGTCCGGGATGACGAGTTCTACGTGGAGATCCCCATGAGGTTGCTGCGCTTCGCGCAGGACGGCGAGTGACTCAGCTTCTCAGCGGTCAGGCGTTCGCCGAGTTCGTCCTCGGCTTCGAGCACACCGCGTTCCGGCTGGAGACCCGGGAGCGGTACAACGAAGCCGACGAGGCCGATCAGATGCGCCTGTTCCTGGCTGGTGAGCCAGACTATGCCTGGAACGTCGAGTGGGCCGCGATGATACAGCGGCGCACCGCATCAGGTCAGCGGATGATGCGGGTACGCGTCGTTAGTGAACCGCACAGCGAGTACACCAGGTTCGGGCTGGACCTGGCCCGGGTTAACGTGGCTGCGGGCGAGGATATCCGCTACTTGCCGCGGGAGCGGGCAGCGGGTCTTGACCTTCCTGGTCATGATTTCTGGCTGATCGACTCCTCCAGGGTCGGCATCTTGCGCTTCGCGGACAATGACGTGCTCTTGGGGGCTCAGATTCTCAGTGATCCGGTCGATGTGGTCAGGCACTGCTACTGGCGTGATGTGGCCTGGCGTTACGCGGTTCCGTTCACGGTGTACAGCAGGTAAGTGTCGAGTTTCCAGCGGGCGCGTGAGGCGCTCGGCCTCCGGTTGCGGGAGTTGCGTCGCGACGCTCGCCTGACCGGCCGGCAGCTCGCCGCCGCGCATCGCTGGCATCCGAGCAAGATCTCCAAGATCGAGGGCGGGAAGCAGACGCCCTCTGACGACGACATCGATGCCTGGGCGCGAGCCTGCGGGCATCCCGAACTTGCTCCCGAACTCATCGCCTCCCTGCGCACGTTGGAAGGCCAGTATGTGGAATTCCGGCGGATGTTCCGTGCGGGCCAGCGAGCAACCCAGGACGCCATCGCCGAGATCGAGGCTGGCAGCGAGTCGGTCCGGAACTTCGAGAACGTTTTCGTGCCCGGGCTGCTTCAGACGCCCGAATACGCCCGATACCGGCTCGCCGAGAACCTCAAGGAGATCGGCGCTGCCGACGACGTAGACGAGGCGGTCGGCGCCCGCATGCAGCGCCAGCAGGTGCTGTACCGGCCGGGCAGGCGTTTCCACTTCGTGATCACCGAGGCAGTGCTGCGGTACCGGCTGTGCCCACCAGAAGCACTCGCCGGCCAGCTCGACCGGCTAGTATCGCTGACCACTCTGACCACGATCAAATTCGGCGTGATCCCCTTCGAGCGCCAGATGCCGGTCGCCCCGGTCCACGGTTTCTACGTGTACGACGACCGCGTCGTGCACGTCGAGCACCTGACCGCCGAACTCAAGCTCAGCCAGCCTTCCGAGGTCGCAACGTACGTCGCGTTCTTCAATCGGCTGGCCGAGGCGGCCCGTTACCGTGCGGACGCTCGGGTACTGATCACACGCGCCCTGGCCGATCTGATGGCGACGACCTGAGCTGAACTCTCGCGGCTCAGCTGTAGTCAGGGGGCCAGATGCACGGGCTTGCTCCTTCTCGATCTTGAGACGCCTTCTTGAGCAACCTGAAGCACATTGCTTCCTTCGACCTAGCGTCCACCGTAGCTTCACGGTTGAGGCTCTTGTGAGCCGTCACGCTACTAGCCCCGGAGGAGACCCCTAATGGATAAGACGCAGCCAGCACCATTAAACGAGTACAAGGAGCAGACAACATGAGCACAACGGTTAGCCCGCGTCAAATCGCTACTACCGAGGCGGACATCGCGGAAGCGAGGTTTGACCCCTTCGACCTCGATATCACTTTCATCGAAGGTACCCCAGCAGCCGAGACGGTGCTGATGTGCACCACTGGCGACAATTGCGGAACCTCCTGCCCCAGCGCTTGCACGACCTCGTAGGTCTGCCAGGGGAGCCCGTCCGGCTCGGGCCTCCCCATATGCGGAGCGGTTCCAGGAACGGAGTGGGTGATGACGCGGTCACGGCGCAGGCTGTACCGGTGCGCCGGCGCCGGGATGCTGCGCGCTGCTCTGCATCCTTCGGCTCCTGACCTTCCGGCGTGGCCGGGGCCTGGAAGTTCCACCGAAAAGTGGCGGTCATGGCTCAGCTCGGTCTGGGCCGATGACGCCTTCCGGCAGACGGTCACCAGCGCCAGCCCGGAGCTAGCCCGTCAGGTGCGGGCGATTCTCGAAGGACGATCATTGAACCCGCGCCGGGCGCGGCGCGCCGCCTTGGCGATTGCCCGGTACACCATCAGATACGCACACCGGTCCACCCCCTTCGGCCTGTTCGCGGGCGTCAGCCGAGTCGAGTTCGGCGAGCCGTCCGTCGTGCGCTTTGGTGACGGACACAAGGTAGTCACCAGGCCCGATCCGGCGTCGTTGCATTCGGCCATCAGCATGTTGGAAGCGGATTGCGCGCTGATGGCGGATGTCGAGGTGTGCGTCAACAATCTGGCACGTGTACGCGGCGGCCGCGTCTTCATCCCGTCGTATGGCGCGTCGGAGTTCTCGCTCGTGCTAACTTCCGCAGTGGCGCTCGTGCTCAAGGCTGCCAGATCGCCAGTCCACCATTCGGCGCTGATGGGCAAGCTCGCCGCCGAGTTCCCGCAGGTGGGAGAAGCCTGCCAGGCCGCGTTCCTTTCGGAACTGCTGCGGACGCGTCTGCTGCGGTCGGCGCTGCGTGCCGCCGCCACCGTTGCCGATCCAGTTGCCGCCCTGCCGGCGGAGATCCTTGCGGCCTGCGAGCAGCGGTCAGCAGCGGTCGACGTGCGGCTGGATGCCGAGGTCCGGCTGCCGGAGACGGTCGCGGTCGAGATGGAGACCGCGGCCACTGCCTTGGCCCGGCTTGCGCCCTTTCCGGCCGGGACCCCGGCGTGGCGCCGCTACATTCGGCGCTTCGCTGACCGGTTCGGCGAGGGCGCCGAGGTCGGGCTTAAGCAGCTCACTAATCCCGACGACGGCCTAGGCCTGCCTGACGGATTCGGTTCTGTTTCCGAGCCGCCGAGGCCGATGTCAAGACGCGACCGGTTGCTGCTGGAGCTCGCAGGGTCCGCTGCGGTCCTGGGCAGCCGGACGGTGATCCTTTCCGAGGCGACGATCGAGGAACTGCAGGCCGCCGCAGGTGAGCCTCCGGCGGTCCTCGCACCTCACTTCGAGCTATGCGCGCAGATCCAGGCCCGCTCGTTACCGGCGATCGAGGCGGGCGACTTTCGCGTCCGGGTCCAGACAGTCTCGCGAGCGGCCGGCACGATGACGGGACGGTTCTGGTACCTGTTCCCGGAAGCAATCACCGAACACGTCAGCCTTCCTGGAGTCGACCCCCGGGCAGAACTGATGCAGTTGTCGTTTCATCCCTCGCGTATCAGCGCCGACCTGCTTACCCGCGCGCCGCAGATCCTGCCGGGGCTGGTCAGCGTCGGCGAGTTCAGGGGCAGCGACGAGAACGTCCTCACCCCCTCCGATCTGGTAGTCGGCCTCCGAAACGGCCACCTCTATCTTGCTGTGGCAGCCAGCGGAAAGCGCGTCGAGCTGCTGGCTCCGACTGCGATCAACTTCGTATGGAACAACCTCACGCCGCCGCTGGTCAGGTTTCTGGCCGAGATCAGCCGTGCTGCCACGCCCCAGGTGACATGGTTCGACTGGGGCGCCGCGTGGACGCTGCCCTTTACCCCGGCCCTGCACTACCGGCGCAGCGTGCTGGTCGCGGCCCGGTGGCAGCTGCGCGCGCGGATGCTACCTTGCCGGGCCGCTCCCCTGAGCTACTGGGCCGAGCAGTTGCACGCCTGGCGCAGCCGTGCCCGGGTGCCCGACCGCGTGCTCCTGGCCATGGACGACCAGCAGCTTCTCCTGGATCTGAGACAAGACATGGACATGGATCTTCTCCGCGCGCACCTCGGCTCCTCTCCAGTAGCGGTGCTCTACGACGCGCCAGCGCCGGACGCCGATGGCTGGACCGGCTCACGATCGCACAGCATCGTCGTCCCCCTTCGGTCACACCGATGAGCCCGCCGAAAACACAGGCCCTCGCCGAGGGCACGCTCGGCGGGGCGCTGCTCCACATTGAGCGCCACGACCTCGCCACCGCGCGGTCACTGCTGACCGACGCGGTCGCCGGAGGCGTCAGCACCGGTGCGAACGCCTCCCTGTTCCACGGCGCTCCGGCACTGGAGTTCGTGCTCGGCCGTGCCGGCCATGCCCCCCGCGATGTCCAAGACGCCGTCGACCGGATCATTTTCGCCCGCCTGGCCGCCGCCCATCAGCGGCGCGAATCTGCGCGATTCCCGTTTCTAGCTGAGTTCGACCTCGTCCGGGGAATCGCCGGGCTCGGCGCAGTGCTCTTGACCCGCTCCAAGACGCCGCTGCTCATGCGGGACGTGCTCACCTACCTGGTGTCGCTGGCACAGCCAATCGATACCGCCGACGGACCGCTGCCGGGCTGGTGGTCTCAGGACAGCCGCGGTCAAAGAGGACTGGCAGGCGGTTACAGCAACAATGGCGTAGCGCACGGGATCGCCGGGCCTTTGGCATTGCTCTCCCTCACCGCCCGCCGCGACATCGAGGTCGAAGGCCAGGTCGATGCCATTGACGCGCTCTCGCGCTGGCTCGACGGGTACGGCGCCCTGTACTGGGTCACCCGCAACCAGCTAGCCGCCTGCACGCCACCACAGCCGCCGCTCTTGCGCCCGTCCTGGTGCTACGGAGAAGTCGGGATCGCCCACGCACAGCAACTGGCAGCGATCGCGATGGGCGACTCAGCTCGCAGGAAAGCGGCCGAGGACACTGTCGTGGCCGCCCTCACCGACCCCGCCCGCCTCAGGCTCATCACCGACGCCTCCCTATGCCACGGCTGGGCTGGCCTCCTGGTCGTCACTAGGGCGATCGCTGCGGACAGCCCCAGGCCTGGCCGATTCGCTGAACACGTCGAGCAGCTCGCCGCTCGCCTGACGGCCGGCATCGAGGCGCTAGCCAAACCTGGGTTCATGGAAGGCCTGACCGGGGCCCGGCTGGCACTGAACGGCACGAACACCACGAGCTGGACCCGCGCTCTGCTCATCGACTGAACTGGCACGCGACCCGGCCCCTACTAGTCAGGAGACCACGACGAATGGACTGGAACGACGAGTACCTTGCGATCCCAGCCGAACAGGACTGGTGGCACGCTACCGTCTCGTTCCCCGGCGATGCCGGGGTCAGCCCGAAAGCAGCAGCCATACTCGCGGCCGGCCTGACCGACCAACGGTTCCACTTCGTGCGCAAGGAAGGGAAGCTACGGCTGCGCGCCGACCGGCCCGCTGCCTCTGTGCGCCACAACTGCGCGGGACAGCTGCGATCGGTGATCATCACATCGATCTGTCGCAGTTGATCCGAACCGATGACGACCACCGGAAAATCTGCACGGAGCTATGGGTCACCTTGCTCGTCGATGGTGCCAGAGCCCTCGCACGCAGCGGCCGCTGGACCGAGGCCGCCGACACGATGGCCGCGCACCGCGGCATCGGCAACCGACTCCTCGACGGGCGCCAGATCATGATCATGTCGCTGGTGGAACAAGATCTCACGCATCAGGCCACGGAGATGATCGACTCCAGCGTCCCCGCAGAACCGTGGGAGAAGGCGGTCGCCGCAATCCTTCGTGTCTGCTGTCGTCCAAGCACCTCGCCCGCGCCGCAGAAAGAAGTGGACCACGCGGTGAACGAGACGCTCGCCCTGATCGCCCAGCCGCCCGAGCCGATGACTACGGCATTCCGGGTCCGAATTGGCCTGACCGCGCTCGACCTGACGTCTGATCAGCCCTCGCCAGATTCCTGCGAGTTACGGGCTGCTGTGCTCAATGCAGCATCTTCGGACGCCTACGGTGCCCGCGACGTCCTCGGGCACCCCGTCCTGAGCCGTCAGATAACCCATCATCAGGAGAAAGAACTCGCCGCTGTGCTCACCGCTTCAGGACTCGGCACCAGGCACCTGCCCGCAGTCCACATGGAAGCGCTCACCACCGCTGTCAGCCAAGGAGAGGACCACCTACGTTCTTTGCTAGGTCTCCGCTCACCGATTACGGTCGGCCAGACAGATCCAACAAGCTGCGGCGACCAGCCTGAGTCGCGAGAGTTGAAGGTAATGGAGAGCACCGATCGGGCAGCCATCGTCAGTCGAGCCGAGATCGACCGGGATCAAGAATGACTGACTGGACCGCACCCCGATACGCCGTCGGTGGACGTTCGAGCACCGGCGGGGGCAGCCCGTGCGGGGGTCCTTGCCGAGGGCGTCAGCGACGAGACCGAGGGTAAGGCTGAGCACTGTGCGAACCGGGATGAGTCGCCAGGTCCCGGATATATTGCTGCGCGTATATCCGGGACTGCGCACTGATGTATATGAAGACCATGATCGACTTGAACGACGAAGCACTCGACCTCGCCGCGAAGGTGCTTGGTACGACCACGAAGAATGACGCCGTCAACGCGGCGCTCGAATTCGCGGCGAGGCGGCGGCGCCGGATCGAGCAGTTGCTCGATGACCCGTACGCTCTCGGTGTTGGTCCGGATATTGGCGATCCGGAGGTCATAAGCACAGCCGGCCAGGCCGGCTGCCACCCCTGATGGCCTGGCTGGCATCTGGATAAGCGCCCTGGTGATTCAGGCCCGGAACGTGTGGCGTTGCAGGCGATGCCCCCGGACGCGGGCGCTGAGAATCACGTCCTGGACGGTGAGGACCGCCGTTGGTGACATCCAGGCTTGCGACTGCTTGTGCAGCGCCCAGCCGTCTCCGAGAGTCACAGCCGCGTGCTGGACCTCTGCCTTGGCGTCGCGCCAGACCAGGACAGTTCCTGCCCGTTCATCGCTGCCTCCGGGACTGCACGAGCCGGCCAGCCATTCCTCGAAGGGCTCGCGCTGCATCCATGCCGCCGATGCTCCGGCGACGCCCGCGGCGCCCATGACCGTTCCGAAGCAGTTGGGTCCGCTGCCGGGCGGGAAGGTGCCCGCGAGATCTCGTGCTGCCGGCAAGACGAGCGACGCGACCTGCCACGTAGCCTGGGTCACTTCTGCGTGACGGCTGGGGCGGTGGCCTGCCTCGATGGCACGGATCACCCTGGCGGCGTCTTGATCACGGTCAGGCGAGGGCCAGCGATGCGCGCCAGGCTGACCACGGCGGACATCAGGCGGCAGCCGCCGGCTCCCGGCGCATGTGAGCCAGCAGACCGCGCGGTCGCCGATGCTGTAGAGCCAGAACGAGTCCCTGAGCTCCGGACTCAGCCGCCCGCTGTCGCCCGCGAATCCCGCCGCGTCGGCCACGTCTGGCGGCACGAGGAACGGCTGTACTGCCGGCATCAGCCAGTCACGCCACCGGTCAACCAACTCGGTGTCAACAGCGATCCCCAGAACCTGGATGCTCTTACCGGCCACGCCGGGATGCTATTGCTTCGCACTGCGGGACGGTGGCCGAGATCAGAATCACTCGCTACGCCAGTTCAGAGCCTGAAGGTGACTGCTTTCCAGCCCCAGCCGTGGGCGTTGACCGCGTCGCGCAGCGGGTCCCTGATCTCGCTGCTGCGGAACTTGTAACTGAAGACCTGGCCGAACTGGCCCTCCTCGGTATAGCCATACCCCTGGCCGACCTGAACCTCGTTCAGCTGGCCGCGGGACCACGACCTGCTCACCGACGGAATGCCCTCATCCCAGGTCACGGTCGACTGCTCGTCCGGGTTCCGCACCTCATGCGCTGCCTGGTCGAACTTCATCTTGATCCGGAACACGCTTGCCAGGCCGTACGCCGAGAAGATCCCGTGCCACTGCGCGTCGGTGATCCGCCACTCTGCCACGAGGTCGCACTTCTCCCCGGTCCCGTCCCGGACAGTCCAGGGCGCCGTATCCCGGCTCAGGCCGAGCAACGCGGCCCGCAGATCACCGGCCGGCACCGGCTCGACCCCGGGCTCCGCCGCCCTGGTACCCGTCAGCTTGTCCAGCAATCCCATTCCGCTCACTCCCGCGATCTGGTCCGCCTGCCCGGGCGTTTCGTACAGTACCCCCAAGACAAGGCTTGATCCCCGATTTCCGCGCCAGCAGGCAGGCGTAACGCGGCGAGGCGCTGACCAGGATCTTCCAGGCACCCAAGGCCCGCGCAGCGGCATCCAGCGCACCCGACCTCAGCCGCGCGATCGCCAGATTGATGCGCGCGATCGCTTCTGTTTGCCTACGGCCGGCAGCCCCCAGCGAGGTGCGACTCCAGACGCGGCATACATGTGGCGGTCAGCATATTGCGACCTTCTTTGTCGACTAAGACGCCGTTGATCGGATTCCCGGTGGTGTTTGGCGAGCTTGCGGAACTCCCAGGTGCAGGCGTTCCGAGCGTGGCGCGGAAGTCCTCGTCGTAGAGAGTCCGCTTGAAGATTTCCTCGTTGGCGTAGATACGGGTGAGGATGATCTAGAGAACTTTTTGTCGAAGACTAGGCGAAGTTATCGAGGTAGCTCGCCCGCGCCCGCGCCCGGAAGCGTCCCACCTGGCGCGCGCACCAGGCCAGGCGTGCCGCCGAACGCCTTGTAGACCGTCTCAGCCGAGACCCCTGCCTCGGCGGCGACCACCGCGACCGTCGTCGCCGCGAAGCCGTCACGCGAAAGGAGACGCTGGGCGGCGGCGACCACCGCTGCGCGGGTCTGGCGCGCCTGCTCGGCCCGGCGCGGAGAGTCATAGCGACGCTTGGGATTGACGGCAGCCATAATTTGATACATAGTCATGTATCGATTACATGCGAGTGTAACGAATTATGAGGGAACAGCATGGACAGCATCGGAACTGACGGCGGACCGACCGCGAAAATCGGGCAGCTGCGCCTGGGTCCCGGGATCCGGCGGCGGAGTGCGGAGTACCTGCGTCAGGTTCACCGGCCGCTGCCAACGGGTCGCCCTGCGGACTGGTCACCGTGATCCAGGTCACCGCGATCGCCTGGCCGGAAGCTATCTGCGTCTTCTCCGGCGCCGCAGCCGACCATTTCGGGGTACCTCCAGACCTGCCCTGACGCCAGTTCCACGGCCGAGAACGAGTCCGGCGGCTAGCACCTGACCGGGCCAGGCCACGACGCATTCTGGACCGGCGCAGGAACCATGTTCGTGCAGAAGGCCCCCAAGGCTTCAGCTTCGCCATCCCACCGCTTGCCCACACCAACACAGTCAGGACGGGCCTCGGCCCTCGTAATGCTCGCGACCGGGACCCTTGCGCGATCCTGACCGGCGCACCCGAGGACCCTGCTCGCCATCTCGCCGCTCAGCGGCCATCACCCACGAGAAGGAGACCCCATGATCACCTCACCATCGACAAAATCCGCTCGGCGACGATCCGGGCTTGCGGCAGCCATCTGCGCGCTGCTGTGCATCGGCCTGGCCGCCTGCTCAGGCGTGAGCAATCAGCCCGTGGCAGTCACTCACTCCACCACTCACTCCACCCAGCCAACAGCAACCTCGCCCCCAGCAACACCGACCGGAACAACCGGAATCGGCACAGGCCACCCGTGCGCCCTGCTCACCCGGTCCGATGTGGCTGGCTCGATCGGAGAGCCTGTCAGCGCCGGGGTCCAGTCCAGCGCCCGGGGCGCCGGGCTGTGCGCCTACAGCTCGGTGAGCGGGAGCATCGCCGGCGGCCTCCTGGTAGTGAGCAATTGGAGCAAGCTCATCACTGCCGTGCACGTCGCTAAGCTCAAGCAGACCCTGGTGAGCGGCATCGGCGACCAGGCGTCGGCCGTATTCAGCCAGACCGGCGAGGGGTATCCGGCGATTGTCGTGCGCAAGGGAGCCATCGGCTTCGAGGTCTCCATCCACGGCCCGAAGGTCCTGGCGCTGCCTGACCGCGGACTCGCCAAGGAAGAAGCCCTCGCCACCCTGATCCTGTCCCGCTTGTAAGGGAGCGAAGGACCGCCGGCCCGTGCCGGGGCTAGTTTCACGCACGCTCGGCGGCGGCCATCGGCCGCCGACGGCTCAGCGGCCCGGGTTTGAGGGTTCCGCGCCAGCCTCAACCCGGGCAGCTCCGGTGAGCTCCGCTCCTCCGGGGCTCTGCCCGAGATCGGTTGCCAGGCCGACGCGAACCGTCGCATGTCGTCCTCGCTGCCGCACCCGACGATTACGGCCATGCTCACAACTTTGACGATCTGCACCACTTGGTCGACCGGCTATCACCGCGCCAGGCAGCGAAGCTGCGCGGATCGGGCTGGGCTGATCGGCATTTCGAAGCTGGCCAGCGCCCTTGTACGCCGAGATCGGGATCGGCTCTACCGCCGGACGCATGCGCGTCCGATACAGCGCCGAACAGGTGCTCCACCTCGTGGAAGACGAGCCGCGCCAGGCCTTTTTCAAACACGGTGATCTTGACTGCCATCAATGTCCTGATGCTCGACTTCGATGCTCAGCGGCCAGCGCGAGAACCTGCGCAAGGACCTGCTGGTGCTCGCCTTTGAGGCCGAGGATCTGCAGGCGCTGGGCCTGGTCGGCGAGTTGGGTCCACCGTCCGAGCTCGGCCCGGCGCGTGTACCCGGCCTCTTCTTCGGTGAGGTCGAGGGCCTCGCCTAGCCGTCCCGTCTCCGTGAGGACGTCCGCCAGGTCGCCCACGATCGCGGAAGCGCTCGCCCAATCCTCGCTCGCAGCTAGCCCGGCGAGGCTGGCGCGGAGCAATGACTCGGCCTGGGCCGGGTCCACCGCTCGCAGGGCTCTGCCCAGGACCGCCAGATGTAGTGGGTCGCTGCTCATATCCGTGACTGCCTTCAAGAGCGACATGATTCCGCGCGAGTGGCAGGCGACCGCTCACGGCGCAGGGACTGCTGCAGCACGGCGAGGGCGGTGTCCCAAGCCCGGAGTCGGATCAGGTAGGGGGCGGCCCGCAACCCGGCTTGAACGATCATCTGCCCGGCCTCCTCTTCCGTGCCTTCAAGCTGGAGCGCCTGCCCCGCGATCGTCGTCCAGACGTCGGCGAGCGTGTGATCGGCTGCGTCTCGCATCGCCGAGTCGGTCGTGGCGCGGATGGTCTGGGCGACCCCCGGGTGCATCCGGCACGTGGTCACCAGTGACCCTCCGCCGTCACCATGCTTCGGCGAGACGCCGGGCTGAAGGAGCGCAACGCGAGCGACGCCCCGGCCGCGGCGAGCTGAGCCTCCAGCCGGCCCGGCTCAGTGCTGGCGGCGTCGGCGAGTTCCATCAGCTTGGCGTGGCCTTGCACGACGCGCAGCACACGGCGGACTAGGTCCCGGTCCGCCGCCACGATGGCCTCGTCGAGGTCGCGCACCGGGACCCCCACCGGCCATCCCGCCATTCACCAGCAGGAGTGAGCAGGCTCTCCAGGTTATCGAGCACCAGCAGGATCCCACTGTCTTCCAGGACCCTGGTGAGCCGTGGCAGAAACGCGTCCAGCGCCGCGATCGTGGTGATCTTGTCCGCCATCGCGAACCCATAATCCCCGAGCTGGATCTCCAGCGCGGCGGCCAGGTTGGCGAGCGCACCGCTAACTCGTCGTCCTGCTCGGGGGCCTGCCAAAACGCCACGGCTTCGAAGGACTCCTGATGCCGGTACGCCAGCTCCAGCGCGCACGCCGTCTTTCCCGAGCCGGCCATCCCATGCAATAGCACGCCAGCCAGCTCGCTCCCTGCTGCCAGGGCAACGCCAGCCCTGGCCATCTCCTTCGCGCGGCCGACGAATCGTGTCGGCTCGGCCGGGAACCGCTCCATCCGCACCGCGTCTTGCTGTTCGGGGTGCTCGGCCTGCTCGGTCAGGCCTACCCAGCGCAACGTCTCCGCCGTGGTCGCCGCAGCCGACTCGCAGGCCGACGGCCCGACCGAGCGCCTCGCGGCCGGCCCACGCCCCGATCCGGGCAACGATCTCCGCCTCGCTCGCCGTCCGCCTGTCTGGCACCGCGTACCACCTCAGGTACCGGTACAAGCCCGTGAATGCGGCATGCTCATCCGCCGACGTCTAGGTCCACTTGGTGGTCGGCTAGCGGCCGACCACTCTCCTCGTCCGTCAGCAGCCACCGCCACCGGCAGGGACCGGCGTAATCCTCCACGCTCAGCATTAACGCCATTAAGCGCTCCCACCCAGACAATGCGCGGTTGAGGATGGCGTCCGGTCAATGCGGGGCATTGGCACGGATCGCGAACTCGGCTGGCGCATCATATGGTCCTCCCCTAGGCTGGTCCCTCAACTGCGGGTGCCCATCCGCCAGGAGCAGTCGCCGATGGGCGATACCTGTCGGGATCGAATAGCCGGATTGTTGCCGGGTATGGGGTTGACTTTCCTGCGGCACAGTCCGGGATGCATGTTTCGAGTCGTGCCGTGGCCCGTCGCGCCCGTGTCGGTCCATGACGCCCAGTGAATGTGGCGCACAACTTGGCCGCCGTCGGCGCTGAAATCAATATCTACCGGCTTTCTTCCGGTGGACGTTCCCAATGTCATCACGGGCGTCAATCCGAGCGGTTCGGCGTGGGAAGCAACGGCCCGGGCTCGTGAAGAGGCTGGAGTACTGTGCCTGGACGTCGAATGAATGGCTACGACGGTCACCGCCGTTATAGTGGTTACGCCGAGGATGGTGGCGGCTGCGACTTTGATGCTCTGCCCGCTGGACACTGTCTGTGCCGCTAGATGGCTCATATGCCAGAGGTCGGCCCGTGCACGCTGGAGGAAGCCTGGCCTAGGCTGCGGTACCGAACTTCCGTGGGATTGCTGCGGGAGTTTCTGGCTGTTTGTTCTCTGCCGGTCGCGCCGAGCACGGCGGCTAGGGCTATCTCATCTCCTTGCAGCCGCAGGCGCGTACGGTCTTCGCGGGAGAAGTACTCCAGGTCTCCATCGTGCCCGGCCGATGTTGCCGCCTGCAAGCCGAGGGGCACGAGGCGCAGCCAGGAATGAACATCACCGGTCTTGAGCGCATGCGGAAGGCTGGCGCGGATGAAATGGGACGATTGCAGACTGTGGCCCGCTCGCAGCAGCATGTCCGCGACGGCGATTAGAAGGGCCGGGTCCGGGGGCGGCAGGTCGGCGTGATCGGCGGTCAGCAGCGGGAGCAAGCCGCGTACTGCGGTCTGCGCGCTCGATGGCGCCCAGCCGAGTGAAGCCACAGCCGCGGCCGCATCTGGCGTGATGCCGTAGACGGCGTTCTGATCGTTTCCAGTGCGGATGACCAGCGCCGCAGCCAGCAGTTCGGCTCCGGCGTCGGCCGGAGCCGGGCCGATGGCCGGACGCGGCGGCAGTCCGGTGACAGGTGCGAAGTATGCCGCGGGCAGCGCGGTCCTGAACGTCGCGAGCGCCACAAGCACACTACGAGACGTTTCGGATAGTCCGGCGCGAGGATCCTGGCCTGTTCCTGCGGTGGCACCAGGGACAGCGAGTCTTGGCCGCCTCGCGAGGCCAAGGCGGTTCTGATGAAGGCCGCATACTGCAGCAGCCGGTACGTCTGCCCGGCAGCTAGCCCGCATGCCTCAGCGATTTGCAGCCGCTGCAGGCCACCGTCGTCATGGCCAATTTCTTGCGTGACGAGCTCCGCGGCGGCTTCCAGCGCAAGCGGATCGATCCGGTGCGCCGAGCCGCTCCTGTAGAGCGTCCGGCGGGTCGATGTCAGCAAGAAGACACAGCTTGGGAAAGTGCCGAGCAGCCTGGTCAGATCCTCGGCAGGCAGGTCACAGTCCGCGATCACCACTACAGCCTTCAGGCTCGCCGCAGCTACGGCCGCACTCAGCCGCGTCTCGGGCGGCTGGTAGGTGACCACTTTAAAGAAAGATGCGGTCAGGCGCTCGTACAAGCTGGCCAGGGTATGCGGCTGGTCTCCCGGCGGCAGGAGCTCGAAGCCGCGCACCACTCGTGAAGCGCTGATTTTGCGGATGACCGCGCGAGCGATGGCCTTCTTACCAACTCCCGCCGAACCGTGCAATTGAACGGTCATCCCGTCGGCGAGCTCACGAGCCACTTGTTCGATGACTTCGCCGCGACCGACAGGCTCGCGTTCCGGAAATGTGCTGAGCACAGGGATATCGCGAGGCTCAAGCTCGGCGACCGGCCCGAACACCGCCGCCGCGCCGCCGGTGACGTGAACCTGGATTATCGAATTAACCGAATTATCGCCGGTACTGACGATCCCGTAGTTATCATCCGGGCCTGTTCAGCGGCATGACCTGCAGGCTCGCGCATCGCCAACGAAGCACCCCAGAGCGCGACCAGAGCCGCTACAGCCACGCCCAGGCCAGAGGCCACAACCCAGCGGTCGGCCGAAGACCGGAGCAGCAAAGGCGATATCAGCATCCCGCAGATAACGGTGCTGCTACCAAAAGCCGCGACCGTAATTGAACCTGCGGCGAACCACTTGATCAACTGGCTCAGAGTTCGCCTCCCTTCCGCTGCGCGCCCAAACCATGCTAAGCGCTGTTGGACTTGATCTCTGCCCGACCGGGATGAAGCGCAATGACAGGTCGAAGATCTCGTGCCACTGCGCGTCGGCGATCCGCCACTCCGCCACGAGGTCGCACTTCTCCCCGGTCCCGTCCCGGACAGTCCAGGGCGCCGTATCCCGGCTCAGGCCGAGCAACGCGGCCCGCAGCTCACCGGCCGGCACCGGCTCGCCCGGGTTCCGCTGGCCTGGTTCCCGTCAGCTTGTCCAGCAATCCCATTCCGCTCACTCCCGCGATCTGGTCCGCCTGCGCGGGCGTTCGTACAGTACCCCAAGACGGGGCTTGATCCCCGTTTTCCGCGCCAGCAGGCATCACGGCCATTGTCACTGGCCGCCGCCGACTCCGGAAACCACCCGCCGGGGCAATCCTCAAGAAAGAAACCGCGATCACGGTGACGTATTAAACGCCAACCGCGAAGACGGAAATAATCCCCACGCACGCGCACGCTTCCTGACCCGGGTCGCCGCTGTCCGGCAGTGTCCGCACCTGCGTGCGACGGAAACGCCTCCCGGACGCCTGTATCAGGCGGCAGCGACTGCCCCCTTAGAAGATGGTGGTGCTCGAAGCGCCGCCGGACAGTCCAAGACGCAAAGAGAAGCGGAGGAAATGCTATGGCTGCACCTGTCGGCCAAAACAACTGGCGTTTTTGTTCCAAGTGTTTCAGCCTCTGGTACAACGGCTTGCCCACTAATGGTGTCTGCCCTGCGGGCGGCGCACATCAGGCGTTCGCCAGCGCGGGTGGTGCTAACGGGCCAGCAAGCTGGGACTACATCGTAGTCGCCGATCCGGTTTTGTTCCCTGGAGAGTGACCCCGGTCACGAGCGGCGGCAAGGCCTCGGGGGTGCGTTTATTCTGGGACTGTTGGAGCGCCTCCCGAGGCCTGGCCGATCAGCGTTGTGCCTCAGCTAGTGCTCCACAGCTCTTCCCACGGCATGGTGGAGTTGTCATTCCCGCAAGGGTCGGCCGACAACACCTGCGGCTGCTCCGACGGGCCAGTAGAAATCTCCCTCAGGCACAGGTTCGAGTCGTAGAGGCTTTCGAAGACGGTACGGTGGTAATAAGAGTTGTAAACGTTCACCCACTGCTCAGCGCTGTCTCCTACGCATGATGCGCCGCGGACCAGGTAGCCGCCGGATCCGTCGCTTGCGGATGCGTCTACCTGGATGCAGTAGTTGACGTTGTCGGCCTGACGGATTGCGCCCGTAGCGCCAGCAGTGTTCGGGTAAGTCCAGTTCGTCAGGGAACTCACCGGGGGCACGAGCATCGCTACATACTCGCCCAGACCGAACTCGCTATCTGCGCAGAAGTCCAGATAGTTCGGCGAGGTACCATTGCCGTCGCCGGGCTGATCATCAGCACAGAGGTGGGTATAGGACGCCGCCGACGCCGTTCCTGCTCCGGCGAGCCCGATAAGCGACCCGGCAGCCAGCACGCTCAGAGCAGCCAGAACGGAGAATCGGCCTAACTTCATCTTTCACCCTCCTGGGACGACGATCATTGTCGCCGACAATGATGACATAAGCACTATTTCCCCGTCAATCCCCCGCGGGCGCGGCGGGTTGGTCTTATGCGTTCTGCTGCTCGGCCGCAGGTAGCACCCGCCTGGTGTGCGATGGCCCTGTGCCAGGATCAGGCTCTGGCCGCCGCCGTACTACCGCGAATCTTTCCTCTCCTGTCTCTTCCCACCGGTCGAATCCGCAGGACATCGCGGTTCGCGAACCGCCGTCCCCCCCGCTCCCTGGTGTGACCACCGGCCGGCCTCTGGCTCTGACCTGACCGATGAGCAGGTGATGCGCGGCACATGGCAGCGGAGGTCACCCAACTCCAGCCAGGCTAACAATCCCAACCCGACCCCAATGTCTCCTGCAGCCTCGGGCGCTGCTCAGAAATAACGGCGCGCGAATTCGCGTTGCCGCAATCTGGGATGTCCTGCTGCACGCTTCATAACAGCTGGGTCCACCGGCCAGTACCGGCAAAACCAGCCGCCAGGCGAGCCAGCACCGGCCAGCAGAACGCCCCGCCTGGAATTATCACAAACCCGTGAACGGAGTAGGCATGGCCCAGAAAATACAGACCGTCTTCATCGACGACCTCGATGGCAGCACGGCAGACACCACCATCCGCTTCGGCCTGGATGGTGCCGAGTATGAGATCGACCTGAGCACCGCTCACGCCGAGCAGCTGCGGAAAGCCACACAGCTATATGTCGAAGCCGGGCGGAAAGTCGGCGGCAGCGCTAAGAGGACAGCCCGCAGCAGTTCCCGCAGCAGCGGACCAAGTTCGTCCGAGGTACGCGAATGGGCCAAAGACCACGGCCTTGAAGTCAAGGAGCGCGGCCGCATACCCGCCGAGCTCGTGGTCAAGTTCCAGGCCGCTGCTGACCACTAGCGGCTCCGATCCGTTTGCTGATCTGTCCTCGCGCGAGGAGGCAGACGACGCCGCGCCGGATGGCCGCTCATCTGGCGGCGGCGGATTTCGATGACCTTCCGCGGAACGGGCCATTCGTGCCGCGCGGGATGGCCGGCGACGGCGGTTCCGCCGTCGAGATTATCCGCAGCCTGGGAGTCACCAGGCAGGCAGGCAGCCAGCCAGCTCATCGACACGCTGGTCCTGCGCGGGTACCTCAGCCGCGAGATCAGCCCGGAGGACCGCCGCCGGATGGACATCGTGCTTACCGAGCGGGGCCGCACTGCCGCCGCGGCCATCCGCGCCGCGATCGGGGAAGTGGATTCCAGGCTCGCCCGGTCGCTGTCGCCGGCCGACCCGTATTGATGGTGGCCGGATGGACACTCCGCCGGCTCAGCGGCGAGACTGGTTCCCGGAGACTCGTCGTCGCGCGGAGTCTTTCCGGCTCTGGCGCGGCGGGTGCCCGGGAGCCAGCCTGCCTGACATGAGTCACGCGACAGTCATGGCCGGCCCGCGACAGCATCAGGGCGGCCCAGGTTGCTGGTCACGCCGCCTCTGACAGCATCGTGGCCTCCCTGTTGCTGTTGATCAGTGGTTTTAACAGCAACGCGGCCCTCCCTGATGCTGTCCCGAGAGGCTGCTGAAAAACCCCGTTTTCGTCGCGAACCCGACTCCCTGACCTGCGGTTCTTCGATCGCGATCATGGATTTTTCGGGGTTTTTCAGCAGCCTCTCCCGACAGCAACGGGGAGGGCCACGATGCTGTGAGAACCGACCGCTGACAGCAACAGGGAGGGCCACGATGCTCACGGCACGCTGCCCGGCGGCACCGTGCCGGGGCAAGGCGCACGTCCGCCTCCACCCGGCGCCTGACTCTCCAAGATCCGGGTCACCCGACAGCCTCCAGGGCAAGAGCGATGTTCCGTATCACGCTCCGAGCCCATCTCGACTCCAGAGGACATCAAGCTCGCCAGCGCCGAGACCGGAATACCGCGCACGCGGTGCGACGAACCGGGCTGCCTGCTAAGGCACGGCGGCCCTCGATAAGCCGAATAAGGCAGTAACGCTGGAATGAATGACCCTGTTGGTTTATTGGAGATTCAAGGCTGCGGGGCAAGTCTGAGGCGGTGGAGGCGGGTGGGGCGGGTTTGCCGGGCGGGGCGCCTGTCCGCCAGAGGCCGGCCGGGGCAAGTTTCCGTGATCATGGTCGCGGGCTTGATCACGGAACATCGCACGTGTCCTGACCTGGGTAAATTTCCGTGATCATGTCTTTAATCATGATCACGGAACATCGCACCCGCACCCCCCCTGGGGCGCCCCGCCCGCTCGCACGACCCGGCCCCGCGCGGCTACCCCCGCCACTGAAGTCAATAAGCCAACAGGGTCATGAATGGGGAGTTGTCCACGCCATCCCCGGCCACTACCCTGCGCCGAGGCCGTGCAGGAAACTAACCAGGCCATCGAAGTATGCCTGCTGGTCGTCATACATGGCCATATGACTGCCCTGCGGGCAGTGCAGGTACTGACCCGCCGGCAACCGGCCCGCCATCATCTCCATGTAAGACGGGTCCATGCTGTCGTACCGGGCGCCGATCACCAGCGTGGGCACGGTGACGGAGCTGAGATCCTCGGTTCGGTCCCAGTCGTGCAGGCTCGCGTCGGCGCTGATGCCGAGTTCGCTCGGACCCTGCATGGAGACGTAGATGGTCGGGTTGATGTGATCGAAGCCGCGCTGCGCCGGGTCGGGCCACTGTTCCGGCGGCATCCGCAGGATGTGATGCACATAGTGCTGCTCCAGCAGTAGTTCCATGTAGCGCGGACCCTCGGTCTGGCCCCCGGCCTCCAGCGCCTTGATCTCGGCTAGGGCGTCCTGATCCATATCCGGCATCAACACCTTCTCGGCATATGCGTTGTACGCCGGGACGCTGGACATCATGTTGGAGATGACCATGCCGCGCAGGTGCCGCTGATACGTCAGCGCGTACTCCATCGCCAGCAGTCCGCCCCAGGAGTGGCCGAGGAGCACGAGGTTTGACTGGTCGAGCCCGAGTGCCTGGCGGACCTGCTCGACCTCCTCCACGAATCGCGGCAGCTCCCAGAGCGAGGCATCCTCTGGCGCGTCACTGTGACCCGAGCCGAGCTGATCGTAGTAGTAGTACTCGATCCCGGCCTTGGGCAGGAAGCTGTCGCACGCCTCAAAGTACTCGTGCGTGGCCCCTGGCCCGCCATGCAGCAGCAGTACCTTCAGGTCGGGGTTGTTGCCGACCCGCTTTACCCACACACGGAACGTCCCGGACGGCGTATCGATCGGGATCTTCCGCGCTCCCCCGCTCAGCACGTCGGCACGACCGGAGTAATCGAGGTAACCAGACACGAAATGCTCCCTAGACTCGTCCGGCCCGCACCTTGCTTGTGCACCTTGCCGTGCCTAGGCCGTCCCCTGGGACGTCTTGGGCCAGCTCCACGGACATATCCAGGCCAGTTCCGCTAGATTATCATCGGCGGCCAAAAACGGCCAAATGACTACGAAACAGGCGCCCAGATGTTGATTTGGCGATCTGCCATCTGACTTCCCCGTCCTTGCCGTGGGCACGAGGCCGACCGTGGTGGCAACCGCGATCGATGCCTGGGAGACTTCGCCTGTCGGCTTGACCCTCGGGAAATGACCGCGGTCGACGAGGCACTCAAACTGGTACTCGCGCTCCGGTGAACGCTGATGTGACGGCCAACGAGTCCTGCTTGCGCGCGTACAGCTCGTTCGGGGGCCGGCGCAGGATTACCGTCAGTGCGATCATCGATAAGATGGGCAGGTTTTCTGGTAAGGCTGACCAGGCACGTATTGCGTCCACTGATTGCGCGTCATATTTTTCCGGATCTTGCCGCATATTAGATGCGTGAAGAAACGCTGACTCGGATCTGACAGGTTCTGCCTCAGTAGCACGATGCCGCCATTCGTCTGGCCAGCCGCGACGGCACGGCCATCCGGGCTGAACGTGACACTGCCGATTGCGCCGCCCGTATTTCCTTCGGCCAGGCTGCCAAACAACTGCCTGCTGTCCGCGTTCCAGATGCCGACGTTTCCTGCTGAGTCTCCTGTCACGATGGCCTGTCCGTTCGGGCTGAATGCGATGCTGGTGACAGGACTGCCCTCGGAGAGAGTCGCCCTCCGCTGACCGGTAGCGACGTCCCACAGACCGGCGCCGCCGCTGGTGTCGCCGACAGCGAGGGTCCGGCCACCCGGACTGAACGCGACACTGGTGACACCACTATCCCCCGGCAGCGTGCCGCTCCGCCGGCCGGTGGACACGTTCCACAAGCCAACATCGCCGCTGGTGTCGCCGACAGCGAGGGTCCGGCCACCCGGACTGAACGCGACACTGGTGACACCACTGCCCTCCCGCAGCGTGCCGCTCCGCCGGCCCGTGGACACGTTCCACAAGCCAACATCGCCGCTGGTGTCGCCGACAGCGAGGGTCCGGCCACCCGGACTGAACGCGACACTGGTGACACCACTGCCCTCCAGCAGCGTGCCGCTCCGCCGGCCCGTGGACACGTTCCACAAGCCAACATCGCCGCTGTTATCGCCAGCAGCGAGAATCTGGCCGTCCCGGCTGACCGCCACACTTTCCACCGGGCTGCCGTCAGCGAAAGTTGCGGTATGCCTGCCGGTGGCAACATCCCACAAGTCGATGTCGCCGCCGTTGTCGCCGGAGGCGAGGATCCGGCTATCGGGGCTGAACGCGACGCTGCTGACGCCACTGCTCTCGGCCAGGGCGGCGGTCCGCCGGCCCGGGGTGACATTCCACAAACCGATGTCGCCGCCGATGTCGCCGGCCGCGAGGGTCCGGCCATCTGGGCTGAACGCGACGCTGCTGACTCCGCTGCCTTCAGCCAGGGCGGCGATCCGCAGGCCCGCGATCACATCCCACAGGACGACGTGGCCGGTGACATCGCCGGCCGCGAGGGTCCGGCCATCCCGGCTGAACGCGACGCTATCGACGCTGGTGCCCTCGGCCAGGGTGGCGATCCGCCGGCGGGCAGGGACGTTCCACAAGCCGATGTCGCCGTTGACGTCGCCGGCTGCGAGCGTCCGGCCATCTGGGCTGAACGCGACGCTGTAGACGCTGTCGCCAGCCCTCCCCGCGACCAACGCAGCCGTCTCCTGGCCAGTGGCGACGTTCCACAACCCGATGTCGCCGCTGAAGTCGCCGACTGCGAGAACCCGGCCGTCCGGGCTGAAGGCGACGCTGTCCGCCGCGCTGCGCTCAAATAGCGTGGCAGTCCGCCGGCCGGTGGCGACGTTCCACAGGCCGAGGTTGTCGCCGACATCGCCGGCTGCGAGCGTCCGGCCATCCGGGCTGAACGCGACGCTGGTGACGGGGCTGCCTTCGGATAAGGTGGCTGTCCGCCGACGGGTGGCGAGGTCCCACAGGTCAATGCGGCCGCTGCCGTCGTCGGAAGCAAGGGTCCGGCCATCTGGGCTGAACGCGACGCTGTTGACGGTGCCGCCCTCGGCAAGGGTGGCGATCCGCCGGTCCCTGCCTGTGTCCCACAGGCCGATATGACCGCTGCCGTCGCCTGCGGCGAGGGTCCGGCCATCCGGGCTGAACGCGACGCTGGCGACCGGATGGCCATCTGCCAGCAGGTCATCCAGTGGTTGCGCGGCGGCCTGGATCAGGGCATTTCCGGCTTGGAGGGTGTGATCGCGTTCGTAGGCGGCCAGGCTGAGGAGCATGGCCAGCGGGGCGTTCGCCGGGAACAGGCTGACGGCGTCGGCTGCCATCGCCCCGGATTGGGCGACATGCGACTGGCTGATCGCGTCGTCGCCCTTGATCACGGCGAGGCCGGCCACTGCTGAGGCGGCGACAGCGAGCGTGAAGATCAGGCACAGCAGGCTGACCGTTCCCGCTCGCCGTCGCCGTAGTGCTCGTCTGGCCGCATGGACGTATTCCCGGACGAAATCGTGGACGGTGTCAGCCTCGGCCCGCTGAAGCCACGACGCTGCCGCTCTGGCGGCATCGCGGCCAGGCAGTTCGCCGTTGCCGTGTTTCCAGTCTCGAGCCTGGCGCTCTAGGCGGGCCTGCAGGAGCAGGTCGTCGCGGCAGTCGGCCACGGCGGCAGCGAGCCGCGGCCACGCGGTGATGAGCCGCTCGTGCGCGAGCCGGACGGTGTCGCCCGTGCCGGTGAGCAGCCGGTGGTCCTCCAGTTGCGCGACGATCTCCCGCTCAGCCGTCGTCAGCCGGTCCCGCCGCACCGGCCGGCCTGCCGGAGGGCGGTCTTCGCTCAGCGCGACGAAACGCGGCAGGAACTGGTCAAGAAACAGCCCGCTTTCGGGCGGAAGCGAGGCCTCAGCCGCCTGGGTTCGTCGGGTAATCGCTCCCTCGATCTGTCCGACCTGCTCGTAGTCGTCCTCGGCGAAGACGGCACGATCTTGGCCCGCGAGCAGGTCATACATCTCGCGGAGGGCGAAGGCCAGGAATGGCAGGGAGTCCGCTGTCTCCCCGCTGCTGCCGCGGATAGCGTCGTCCGCCAGGCGTCCCACCAGGCCGGGAGCGAAGGCCAGGTTGGCGCGCGCGGCTGGACCCTCGATCACCGCGGCCAGCCGCGACCGGCTGATCGCGGCGATGACGAACGGGGAGCGGATTTTTGACCCGATCGCGGGCAGCCGCTGAATCTCGTCGAAACGATCAGAACGAACGGTCATCACGACCGTGACCGGTGAGCCAGGACTCATGCCCGCGCTGAGTACGGCTAGGAACTCGTCGCGCTCTGCCGGGGAGGTAACGGTAATCAGCTGCTCAGCTTCGTCCACAGTGATCAGCAGCCGCCTGGCCGGGAACCCCGCATGATCGACTAGCCACTCGCCCAGCTCTGCCATGCCCCCGGTCAGCAGGCGATTCCTGCACAGCTGATCTGCTAGCTGGCCAGGCACTAGTGCGACCAGGCGGCTCACCAGCCGGTCGAGAGGCTTGATGCCGGGCTCGAACGGAGCGGCCACGACCCAGCCAGAACCCGGCGCGGCCAGCCGGGCCGCGAGCCCGGCCCGGACCAGGGAGGACTTGCCCGCGCCAGACGGGCCGATCACTACCACGAGATCCCCGTCGCGCTGACCGAGCGGCCCGTCGGTACGGGCCACTAGGCCGCGGATCTCGTCGTCCCGGCCGAAGAAGACGCCGGCATCAGCTACGTCCATTGCCGCGAGGCCAGGGTAAGGCGGCCTGCCCTGCTGCCACCTGAGCCTGAAAGCCCCGGCCAGCCCGTCCGAGTCCAGGCTGCCGACCAGCCGGTCGATGCTGGCCTCGATGACGGTGTCCAGCCCGATCGCCTGCAGCGACTGAAGGAGCGGATGCAGCGGGATGTCCGGATACAAGTCGAGCGGGTAGATCCGCTTGCCTAAGTCGATGGCCACGACCAGCTCGGAGTGGCACCACATCGAGGCCTGCCCGGCCAGGCTGTTAAGGAACACCACCGCGTCGCACGTCTGCAGCTTACGGAGCAGCGTCCGCTGCCACGTCGCTCCCGGCGCGATGCCATCCACCCGGTCGCAGTCGAGGAAGATGTTATGCCCAGCACGGCGCAGGCCCTCCGCGACCTGACCGGCAACGGTCCCGTCCGCCGACGCGTGGCTAATGAAGATCTCTCCCACAGGGCACTTCCCTAAGTGCACATTTCCGCTCGGCCAGATACGGCACCGACGATTAGGCCAGCCGCCTAAGGATAGCCAGTTAGCCAGGGAGCGTGCCGGCGGGAACGGCGTGCAGCAGCGCTGTTTCGGCCTAGGTGACCGGGCGGGATCGCCACAGCGCGACTCCGGTCGTTGCGGCCAGGTACCAGCGAGTCGGGGTGATCGGATCGTTCTGCCGCTGCCGGGGATTGCCTGCTTGCGGGCGGAACGGGATCTCCCTCGCCGGACTCCCCCGACTAGGCCAGCCACGCTCAGGCAGACCGCCACCCGCCGCACGTACGCATCAGTCCGAACGCCAGCAACTCCGTCGCCACCATACACATCCCGCTGATCGGCGGACACCTCGTCGGGACAGTGGCCGAGCTAGTAGTTCTGGGACCTTCGGTCCTCTCCGCATTCGGGACTCAGCCCTCGGCTGAGCGCTGGGAGCCTGCCGGCCAGATCACCAAGGTGGCTATGCCGCGCTGACGGGCGTAGCCGACGACGTCAGCGGTGCCGCCGTATGCGCGGGCGGGCTTGCCGTCCCAGACGGCGAACAACTCGTCGGCCGAGTCGACCATGAGCTTGCTTGCTGCCATGTGTGATTTGGCCGTGGATTCGGTGAACGGGAGTTCGTGCACCGCCGACGCCCTGGCGATCAGGTCGTCGTATTCCTGGTGCGTTTCCTCGGGGAGCCCGGTGCGGTACTTCCGGGCCGGGATGAACACCTCGAGCGCGGCGCCCGCGTCGAGGACCGCGCACGCTAACTTCGGGATAGCGCACGGCGGGTCGGGCCTGCTGGCCCTGCTCGCGCTGGCCGCGATGGATGGCCGGCTGGTCGATGGACAGGCCGACGCGATGGAGCGGCTGTGCGGCTGGTTCGACTCCTGGCGGCAGGAAAGCGAGCACGGCCCATGGTGGCCGCAATGGGTAACCCGCGACGAACTCCGCGCCGGCCGGCCCGACTGCGACGGCCCGGGCAGGCCATCGTGGTGCTACGGCGTCCCGGGCATCGCCCGTGCCCAGCAGTTGGCCGCCATCGCGACCAGCCAGCCGACCCGGCAGGCAGCCGCCGAGGCAGCCCTGGCATCGTGCATGACCAGCCCCCGCCTGGACCGCCTGACCGACCCTGGCATCTGCCACGGCCTGGCCGACCTCGACGCCGCCCTGCGGACCTACCGTGCCGCCGGGCGCGCAGCCCTGCGGCACACCCAGGCTGACATCTGGTTCCAGGCACTGGCCGAGCCGGTGGACTGGACTGCCGCCGAGGTGATTTTCGCGACCCGGATCGCCCCGCGCCTGGACCAACTCGACGACGGGCAGGCGGCCTGGTGGTTCCTGCGCAAGCACCCCTGCTGGCGGCTAAGGATCCGAACAGCCGACCGCGACTCTGCAGGAGCGATGTTCGACAGTCTTGCCGCTGACGGCCTCATCTCCGGGTGGAAGCACGGCATCTACGAACCGGAAATCGCCGCCTTCGGCGGACCTGTTGCCATGAACATCGTTCACGAGTTGTTCTGCGCGGACAGCC
The DNA here is from genome assembly GCA_963720575.1 of uncultured Actinomycetota bacterium. GTDB lineage: Bacteria > Actinomycetota > Actinomycetes > Streptosporangiales > Streptosporangiaceae > Chersky-822. The sequence continues at coordinate 3,543,057 of CAVRGA010000001.1, read as the reverse complement.
GAGGCGTACTCGGATACGCCAGGCACCACCCGCCGCTGTTGGGCCGCCGCGAGCTGTCGCTCCTGCTCATCCGGGCACTACAGCATCACGCGGGCCTGGACTGGTTCGAAACCGCGGACGTGTTCGACCGAGTCGCTCGCATCCGCCCGGCGCCTGCACAGGCCGACACAGCGCGAGCCGAAGGGTTCGCCGCGCAAGTGCGGTCCTTGCTCGCGATCCCGGTCCACGCCACTGCGGCGATGCTCGCCGCCGGCGGGCAGCGCGACGACCTCACGACCTGGCTCGTGGCATTCATCACTGCCGGCCAGCAACTCGGCGAAGCAGCCGCCGTCGCACGCCTTGACCGCGGCCTGCGGGCTGTCGTCGCCCACATCGTGATCTTCCACTGGAACCGGCTCGGCCTGTCCGCTCGCACCCAGGGCATCCTCGCCCGTGCTGCAACGACCGCCATCCTGCCCCGGAGCTGATCATGGACCAGGCCGCCATCACCGCCGCCTTGCGCAATTTCCCGCTCCTGGGCAGGCCCCGCCCGGACTGCCCGCCACTGCCCCAGCGCATCGAAGAGATCCTGCACGCAGCCGATACCGCGCAGCAGAAGCCGCGACACGGGATGGCCGACGCCTCGCACGTCCTGAACAAGGCCGCCCTGATCGCCGGCGACGCCGGAGCGGCAGACCTCGCCCGCCAGCTGTGTTGGCGGCACATCGACGCCTACCGCCGCCTGAGCCGACCGCTCACCATCCTCGAAGCGCGTTACATGCTCGAACCCGTCATCAACCTGGCTCGGCTCCAGGTCCGCGCAGGCAAAGGCGCTCCGGCACTGCAACTCCTCGAAAACCTGCATCAGGCAGTCACAAAACACACCGACCTGACGGTCGGCGAGCACGCACTTCCCATCGCCAGCCTCACCGGCGATCAAGCCGAACGGCGCAAACTACACTAATGGGTCTGGCTCCAGGTCATCGGCGAGGGAATCCGGACACTGGCATCAGCCGTCCGGTGGACCGACGCCGCCGAGCACGCACGCCACCACAAGGGCATCGGCGCCCACCTCATGGAAGGACGCCAGGCCGCGATCATCGCCGCCCGCATCCAGGACAACGCAGCGGAAAGTCAGGCACTTCTCGCAGCGACCACCCCAACCCAGCCATGGGAACAGCAGGTCGCAGCCTGCCTGCACCTGGCCTGCTCCGAACCAGATCACACCGCTCTGGCGCACCATCTCATGACGGCGATCCCGCGACTCGCCGTGCCCAGTCCGGCCGCGAACTACGCGTCCTACCGCGCACGCCTAGGACTCACCCTCGCCGTCCTCGCCCGCCAGACACGACCCGAACTGGCGACAAGACTGCTAAGCCACGTCGCACAGCAAGCCATCAACTCGGCCGACGGCTACGCAGCCCGCGATGTACTCGGATTCCGCAAACCCCTGACAGGAATCACCGAACATCAGCAGGTCAGCCTGCGCCGCATCACGACGGAATCAGGACTCGGACTCGGAGGACTGCCAGACGCCGTCGCGCACAGCATCACCACGACAGCCGACGCGGCACTGAAGGTGCTCGACATCGCGCTTCACTCAGCCGTCCAGTGACCTATTTAATCGGCCCTCCGGAAGTGTCCGCGACCGTAGTCTGCGCCGGCCCTGTCCTTTCCATCCATGGTGAGGACGGCTTAATAGGCCGCCTGGAACGACGAGATGAATACCGGCTTCGACCGCGCGGAAATTGACACGAGCAGGCCGCACCCGGCGCATTTGGCCTGGTCGGGCTGAGCGCGATGGTGGCTGGTCGGGCTGGCTTCATCTTCGCGGCGTTGATGGCGGCGGGGCTGCCCGGGGGCCGGGGCAGCTGCGGTCGGTCACGATCGGTGACGCGCGTCGGATCTGGGCTGGGTGCCGGACGGCGACCGTTTCGGTGACTGCGCGTGATGTCCAGTGTTTGTGATCGTATTGGCAGCTGGTTGGTGGCGCTGCTTGCTGAGATGGGCGACGGGGCTCCGGTAGGACGGGGGTCTGCGAAAACCTGCCGTGTCCGAGGGAACCCCGTTGCGCGCCGGGTCGGAAGGCTTGGCGCGGTAGTGGTCGAGCTATCGCCCCGCGGCGGCCCGGGCACCCTGGCCTTGGCCAGAGAGCACTTCCAGCATTGTTATGTCCTCCCCGATGGCGAGGGCGTCCCGCGCTGCCTGGTCGCGGCAACCGCGAATCTCGACCTGGACCAGCTGCGCCGGGCGGCCCGGGCGGGTGCGGCGTGACACGGAACGGCTTCCGGCTGGCGGCCACCGCCTACACGGTCAATGCGCTGGGAAGCGGGGTATCCATCGCGGCAGTCCCCCTGAGACCATGGGCTCTGCCCGCGCTGATGCAGGCGCTCGCTCTCGACGCCGGGCATTGCGGCAACCTGACGGAGTTCCTCTGCGCGGTGCTGGCCCACCAGGGCATTCATGCTGGCTTTATCGACCTGTGTGAAGCCCCGACTTTCTACTCAGGTCCGCCGCCCGAGCGTTCAATCGGTGAGACGCGGGCCGCTTTGCCGCCTCCCTTCGGTCACGGGGTAGAGCACCGAGTCCATCGTTCGGCGCCAGGTAATCCAGGGCTCCTGGTCCGCGGTGGTGGCCGTAGTCTGGCCAATGTAGGCGCAGGCAGCGGTTGCATGGCGCATCGCGCGGGAGCAGTGGGGCGAGCAGGCTACGTAGGGCACCAGGGCGCCACCCGTGAGGTAGCCGCGCGGGTCGAGATGGTAGGTCTGTTCATGATCACAGTCGTCCCCGAGACGCGTCGCGTGGTCGTCGATATGTTCCTCTCCGACGTCGGCCGCCGCACGGGCGCAGCATTCCGGGTAGCCCAGGAGCAGGCCAAGTTCGCGTGCGTGCGGCTGGGACCTGCGGTCAACATTGAGAATGTGCCGGGCCAGCTGGGCGGTCGGCGCCGCGACAAGATACTCCTCATCACGGGCGGACGCCCAGCCGGTCTGGGTGACAGCGGCGGCGGTGCGAGCGGCGATTGCGGCATCACGCACGGCGATGCGCACGGCGGGCTTTCTGTAGGCATAGACACCGAGAATATCGACGCGAACGCTGGGCGACAGGTCGGGCCAGGGCAGATATAAGCCACTCCATCAGCGGTGCTGGCCTGGCCGTTTCCAGACCATGACGAGCTGCGGGACGGATACGTCGTCAGCGACGACGTATCCGGCGAACTCGGCGGCCTTGCGGGAGGCGAGATTGGACTTGCGCATGTGAGCGTAGATGGTGTCATGTTCGCTGGCTACGCTGGCCAGCCGGTAAGCAATGCGTCCTACGCCTCGCCCTTGGCAGTTCTGGTTGACCTGGATTTGAATGCTAGCGTGGGTTCCCAGCGGTGGTTCGTCAATGACGTTTATGTAGACGGCGCCGGCGCGGGTGGGGCCGAGATAGATGTGCCAGAACCCGCCGCCGGGCCCGTTGCCCCGACCCGCGCTTCCAGTGCCTTTCTCCAGCCGTACCTCATCCGGATCTGCTGGCGGACGGCTACCGCTGCGCACACTGGTAGGCGGTGACGGGGTGCCGCCTTTGCGGGTGGTTGTTGCGCGGCGCGGTTGCCGGCCGGGGGTTCGCTTACCGGGTGCCATGAGCGTCTACTGCTCTAGTCGATCAATGAGAGTGTCCGGCCAGTCGGAATCTCCGTTGAATCGGTTGTTAAAGAAGTCGAGATCGACATGAAGCAGGATCGGCCCTTCGCCAAGGTCGGCCAATAGCGCTGTTTCGTCATGTCGTACCTGGTATATACCGGCCGTCTGGTCGGGAATAACCAGCGAGTCGACGATTGGATCAAGGCGAACTGACGGTCGGCGCGCCTGAGGATCAAGGATCGTATCTGGTTCGTGGGTGCGCACGAGCCAATACCGGCCGGTTCGCTCCTGAGCGTAGTTCGTGTCGCAAAGATGACGTATGTCTATGAACGGCAGGGCGTGTAGCAGCGGCACGAGGAAGCTGCCCATCCCTATAGCGCCGCTGCTGATCGCGGCTTCGACCGAGGACGGGTCGCGCAGGTCCACCGGGCGGCCGGTGAGAAGGTCAGTGAACCGGTCACCATGTGCGTCAAGCCGAGGGCACATCAAGTCGTCATGGTCGTCGAGGTGAATGATCGTGAGGTGAGCGGGCAGGGCCACTTGGCCGGCCAGCCATCGACTGGCCGACAGCAGCGTCCAAGCGTCGGAGAGACTGACGAACACGCCTTGCACCGTCCGGTGCGCGAATGGGATGTCCGTGACCGAACAACCCCACCAGGTCAGCCCTTCGGCAAGCCGCGGATCAATGTAGAAGTCGGCGGTAGGCGGGACGCCGATGCTGACGCTCCACCAGCCGTCGCCATTGCCGTCGAGGACGGAGCTTGGGATTCGTTCGGCGAAGTAATGGGTCAGTACTTGGTCGCGCAGTGCGGGTTCCTCGGACAGTAGGTTGGCCGGGATGGACCATTCCATCGGGTTCACGCTCGGGTTCGCTCCCGCAGCAGCGCGGCGAGATGCCGCCCGGCAGGGGTGAGCTGGGCTGTCGCGAGAGTTTGCCAGGCCTGGGTCAGCCTCTGCTCAGTCGTGGTGATCTGAGCGATCGCACGCGCGCGGACCTCCGACCCGAAGTTCTGGTCGATGTAGCGCCAGAACCGCAGCAGTTCCACGAACACCCAGGCCGCATGCAGTAGCCCGCCCCAGCTAGTGTTGCATCTGGATGCATCTGCCTTCAGCCTGCTAGAACCGGCACTGCGCGCCCGGACCCGAGAGATGTCTCCGGATCCATGAATGCTTGGTCCACAGGCGGCTGATAGCTTCATCGTCCGCCACGCGCCGTGATTCTCGTCGCGAGGACTGGTCCATCCGCACTCCCCCGCCTTGAAATGACGTTACCGGGACGGCAATTTTTCAAGCCAAATTTGTTTGAAATAGACCTCGGCCGCAACTGTGGCGGCCTGAGGTGCCTGCCGAGTCGCTGTCACCGGCTCCCGGCTAGGTGCGGGTGATGGCGACATACGGCCGGTCTTCGGTCGGGTCGCTCCAGTCGTCGGCCGTGTTCCGGTGCGCGGACGCCGCTGCGATAGCTTCCTCCGAAGGCCACTTCTGCAGCACGAGCCGCCCGCTGCCGTCATCGAGCAGCCTCCTGAGTGCCTCTTGCGCCCAGGACCGCAACTGTGCGTCGGGGACGTCCGGGTGCGCGCCGCGAAGCAGCCAGATGAATTCGTAGAGGCCGACACTGGAGACGTCCAGGAGGTCGCTTACCTCCTGGACGAGCCAGCTCGGCGCATCTTCTTTCATGGCAGGGTCATTCATAGCAGGGTCGTTCATGGCAGGGTCGGGTTTCCCAGCAGCGGGATCTTCACGGTCACACCATTTTGCGAGACAACGGCGTAGGGACCCGTGGTGAGCGGATCGGGCCGGCTCCCCGCAGCGTATCCCGGCATGATCCGGACTTGCCGGCCAGGATTCGCTGGATCGCGGAACACCTCGCCGCCTCCGCTCTTTGAGGGGGTACGGGCCAGTCCGAAGGAATGCTGTCTTCGACTTGCCGCGGGTCCATCCCCCGCAGCGTCTGCGGGTCGAACTCCTGCGGTCCTGGGATAGTGCCCGAACCCCCGGCTGGATCGGGGGGTCCGGCCGATGTCCCGCTTTCACCGCCGCTGGATTGCATTGGCGAGACCCGGTCCGGCCCGCGGCATTGCGGATGATGGAGGAGGCTCCAGCACCGACCATAGTGGCGCCGCCGGCGATACCGGCCGCGGAGACCGCGTTGAGCGGGACCCCGGCCACGGCACCCACGCCAGTGGCGTCCAGGCCGACGCCGAGCACCTCGCCGCCGGAACTGATAGTGACCAAGCCGAGCCCGCCCAGCACGGAGAACACCCCGGCAGGGTCATGGATCACCGAGTTGCCGACCGAGGCCGTCGCGTTGACCACGTCCTCGCCGAGGTGCTCGGCGCCATGCAGGAAACTGGACCAGAAGCTCTCGTGACCGGGCTTGCCCGGCACTCCGGCGGCCCCGCCTCTGGCGGGCCTGGGTGACATGCCGGTCAGTTCGCTGGCGGCGGCGTCGAACGCGGCCGAGGCCCGGGCGGTCGCATGGCCGGCCTGGTCGGTGGCGCTTGCGCACAGGCTGAGGGCCGCGGACCGCTCAGTGTCGTACGCCGATGCCAGGCTGCTCATACGCGCGGCGGCCTCGTTCGCCGCGGACGCGGCGTCGCTGGCCGCCGAGCGGGCGCTCTCGGCCGCGACGTGCGCCGCCGGTGAATACGGGCTTGCGGCGGCCTGGGCGTCGGCGGCGGTCGATGCCCGGGCGGCGTCGGTGGAGACCTGCTGAGTCCGCTGCACGGCGGCCTGGGCATCGGTCAGCGCCCGGGCGGTGGCGTTGGCAGCCGTGACCGCTTCGTTGGCCCGGCGCGCCGACCGCCGGGCGGCTTCGAGGTTGGCTGAGTACGCCCGCAGCGCGGTGGCTCCCCTGCCCAGGGCAGCAGATGTACCTGCGTAGGCAACAGCGAGCCGGCCTGCCGCCGAGGAGCAGGCAGCCGCGCCAAGCCCGCTCCACACGAATCCGCCGCCCTGGCTGGCCGCGCTGACCAGCGTCGCGTGGCTGCGGTCGATCTCGCCCTGCGCCGAGGAGAAGGTGGCGGCCGCGCGGGACAGCGCCGCCGGGTCTCCCTTCGGCACGGGAACCGGGCTGAGGAAGAGCCCGTCACCAGGTCCGTCGTTTGCGAGCATGGCAGGACCGCCTCAGGGCACTGCCGGGCAGCCCGGCGCGGCTAGAGGAAACTGCGCGCCGTCGGTCGCGACGTAAGCGGTCGCGGCATTAGATGTGGCCCAGCTCAGGGATGCTGAGCATACGTCCAGGCCGCTTAGCGCGGCACCGAGCAGCGCCTCGAGCCGCGCATAGGCGCCCGCGGCCGCTCCCGCGCAGTTGTCCGCCGCCGGCGCCGCGCCGGACATGCTGCCGCGCACCGAGCCGGTGCTGGCCGCGACCCGCGCGAACTTGGCCGCCATCTCTTCCAGGGCGGCCGGCTCCACCAGGATGCCGCCGCCTCCCGTCAGCCTCCGGTATTCAGCGTGACCCGGGAATTATGGGCTGACGATTTCCGGGCTGCTGTGAGCTGGGGTTTCGCACGGGGATGCCTGGTGGCGAGGTGCGGTGGCGTGCACCTGCCGGGTGCGGTCCTCTGGTCTGGCGGCCGCGTGCTGCTTTCGTGTTTCGGTAGTGCCGCATTCGGGGGCTCTGACAGCGAAGAGCGCCCTGGCCCTGGGAGATTACGCGGTAACCACACGCACGTAGTTTCCGGGGACTGGAGCGCTCTTCGCCATGCAGCATACGCGGTGGGACCATGGCCTGAAGGTGACCGCGGACGGGGCCGGCCTGGCCGGGCACGCCGGCGCGGTGTTGCTGCGCCTTCTGGCCGACCGGTCCGGGCTGACCGCGGGGCTGGGGCCGGCGCTTGCGCGGCGGGGGAAGTCCCCGCAGGTGGACCGGGGGATGACGCTGGTGTCGATGGCGGTCGCGATCGCGCTGGGCGCGACCAGCATGAGCGACATCGAGGTGCTTTCCCAGCTCGGGGCGGCGCTGGGGGCGGCGCCGAGTGACACGACTGTGCGGCGGGCGCTGGAGCTGGCCGATCCCCGCACGCTGCGCCGGATCGCGAAGGCCAGAGGCCGTGCCAGGGCTCACGTGCGGGAGCTGATCGCCGCGAGGCCGGGCGGGTTCCCCTGGCCGGAGATCGCCGGGAAGACGCTGAAGGACTGGCTGGTCATCGACATGGACGCCACCCTGGTCACCGCGAGCTCGGACAAGGAGGGCGCAAGCCCTACCTATAAGAAGGGCTACGGCTTCCATCCTCTCGGGGCGTGGCTGGCCAATACCGCCGAGTGCCTGGCGATGCTGCTGCGCCCCGGCAACGCCGGCTCGAACACCGTCTGTGACCACATCGAGGTGCTGGCCGGGGCGATCGCGCAGGTCCCGGCCCGCATGCGGTCGAAGCTGATGGTCCGGGTCGACGGGGCCGGGGCGAGCCATGAACTGATCGAGCACCTGCTGTCGCTGGGCTCGCCGCGACGGACGGTGCTGTTCACCTGCGGCTGGATGATCACCTCCGCCGACGAGGACGCGATCAGGATGCTGCCTGCCTCCGCGTGGCAGCCCGGCCTGGACCAGGACGGCAACCCGGAGGAGGGAAAGCACGTAGCGGAGATCACGCATCTGATGAGCCGCGCAGGCAAGTGGCCCGCCGGGCTGCGCTGGATCGTGCGGCGCACGAAGCCGTCCCGCCGGCACGCGGGAAACCTCACCGCCTACGAGAAGGCCACCGGCTGGCGGTACTCCATCATCTGCACGAACATCCCCCAGACGGGCATCCCGGGCGTCGTCGGCAGCCATCACGCCCAGTACATCGACGTCGTGCACCGCCAGCACGCCGTCGTGGAAGACGGCGTCCGCAACAGCAAGGCGATGGGCCTGCGCAACCTGCCATCGAAGACATGGCTGGTCAACTGCGGCTGGGTCCTCGCGGCGAACATCGCCGCGGACCTGGCCGCCTGGTCACGGCTCCTCGGCCTTCACGGCCAGGACGGACTCCAGGACGCCGAGCCGGCCACGCTCCGCTACCGGCTGTGGAACATCCCCGCCCGCCTCGTCCGCCACGCCCGCCAGCGCGTCCTGAAGATCAGCCCTGACTGGCCCTGGAAAGAGGCGTTCCTGATCTGCTGGCAGCGGCTGTCCGCCATGTCCGCACCCGCCTGACCAGCACAATCCAACTAAACGACAGGAAGGAGTACATCCCGGCGCGGTCGGAGCCGGCGCCGCCCCGGGCACACCGGGCCACGACGCCTGCGAGCAGCCCGGCAGCAACCAGACACCACAGCCGAAACCCGGCAACAGCACAATCAGTAATCAGACCTGCCCGACACCTGAATCATTGAGGTCAGCATGCGCGCCGCCTAGTACTAGCCCGCGGAATGGCTGATGCCCTGCCCGTCATGGAATTGATAATACCCACAGAGATTCCCCGGGAGACGAACAGGGAAATATGCGTTTCTTGCCCTATTCGTCGCCCGGTCAGCTCAATTGAGCGTTTCGGCCGTAATCGACGCGGGCTTGCCTGGCACCGCCGAGATGTCACCGAGCGTAGACAATTAGCGACGGAGAGCGCATCCTGGGTTTGTCGCATGAAGCGACCTCGGGGGCGAGCTTTGATGGGGGGCTCGGGTATGTACGCGGTGGTGCGGCGTTATAACGGAGTGACCGATCCTGAAGAGGCAGGACGCCGGGTCGAGGCGGAGTTTGTCCGCATTCTTCGTGAGGTTCCCGGATTCGTGGCCTATTACTGGGTGGATGCTGGAGACGGGGTGATGCTTTCAACTTCCGTCTTTCAAGATCAAGCGGGTGAGGAAGAGTCAACGAGCAGGGCCGCGGAGTACGTGCACGCGAGCCTCGAGTCACTGCTCCCGAACCCTCCCCAGGTAACAGCTGGGCAGGTCGTAGCGTCCGGCTAGAGCGCGCCGCAGGCTTCGGGTGCGTTTAGCTCTTGCGTGGCCAGGCTGCGAGGGCGTCCAATATTGCTGACATGATTACCACCGATAACCAGCCGCGGGGCAGCGCCGGTCCACTGGCGCGGGCATCGTGACCGGCGCAGGGGCGCGGGATCCGCAGCGGCTGCTCGTCGTCAGCGCGCACGCGGCCGACTTCGTCTGGCGGGCGGCCGGCTACATCGCCTTGACCACCGCCGCTGGCGGCACGGCGCAGGTCGTGTGCCTGTCGTTCGGCGAGCGGGGCGAGTCGCCTGGCGCGTGGAAGCAGCCGGGCATGACCCTGGACCGGGTCAAGGAGATCAGGAGAGCCGAGGCGGAGGCGGCGGCAGGCGAGCTCGGCGCCAGCGTCAGGTTCCTCGACAAGGGCGATTACCCGCTGCCAGCCAGCGAGCAGACGCTGGTGGAACTGGCCGAGATGATGCGCCAGATCCAGCCCGACCTGATACTGACTCACTCGGTGACGGACCCGTACAACTACGATCATCCGGTCGCCGCCAACCTCACGATTCAGGCCCGCGCGGTCGCGCAGGCGCCGGGCCGCGAGTCGGATCATCCGCCGCTTGGCGCGCCGCCGGTCTTCCGGTTCGAACCGCATCAGAGCGAGATGTGCGAGTTCCGGCCAGACGTGCTCGTCGACATCACCGTCGTATTCGATCGCAAGCAGGCGGCCATGGCCCAGATGCGGTCCCAGGATCACATGGCCCGCTACTACGTTGGCCTGGCAGAACGCCGCGGCGTCCAGGCCGTGCGCAACGGCGGGCCGGCATCGATCACCTATGCCGAGGCCTATCAGCGGGTCTTCCCTCAGGTGAGCGGAGTACTGGCGTGAAGCCAGTCGTCGTCGTCAGCCCGCCGAGAGCCGACCGCGACGTTGTCGCCGAGCTGGGCAGGCTCGGAGTGGCCACCGTCCATGAGGCAGCTGGCCGGACGGGGCTGCTCGGGACCCGGCTGCGACCGCTCTGGGCTGGTGCTCGCGCGGCCGGCACCGCGGTGACCGTGCTGTGCCCGCCCGGCGACAACCTCATGGTGCACGTCGCGATCGAGCAGGCCGGCCCGGGAGACTTCCTGGTGATCACCACGACCTCGCCGTCCAGCGACGGTTTCGTGGGCGAGCTGATCACCACCGCGCTGGCTGCCCGGCAGGTCCACGGCCTGGTCACGACCACCGGCGTGCGGGATGTCGCCGCGATCACCAGGTCCGGCTTCCCGGTCTGGTCGCGGCACGTGAGCGCTCAGGGCACAGTCAAGGCGACAGCGGGCACCGTGAACCTGCCGATCAGCATCGCCGGCACGGTCGTAGCGCCAGGCGACGCCGTGGTCGCCGACGACGACGGGGTCGTCGTCGTTCCCAGGCTCGCCGTCAGCGACGTGGCCCAGGCCGGCCTGCGGGAAGAACGCGAGGACCACGCGCGGGCAGCTTTTGCTGGCGGCGAGCTCAGCCTGGACAGAAACGACCTGCGAACGCAGCTTGATCGGCTCGGCGTGCGTTACGTGCGGGCCGAGGAAAGCCAGTTGATCCCCACGCTGAGACAGACCGGCATCACCTAGGATCAGATGCCCTCTGACAGCAACGTGGCCTCCCTGTTGCTGTCAGCCACTGGTTTTAACAGCAACGCGGCCATCCCTGATGTTGTCCCGAGAGGCTGCTGAAAAACCCCGTTTTCGTCGCGAACCCGACTCCCTGACCTGCGGTTCTTCGATCGCGATCATGGATTTTTCGGGGTTTTTCAGCAGCCTCTCCCGACAGCAACGGGGAGGCCACGTTGCTGTCAGAACGGGCCGCTGACAGCAACAGGGAGGGCCACGATGTTCACCGTGCCCCTGGCTGGGAGAGGATCTGGTCGATGCGAGCGCGGTGGGCTGCTTCCCAGTCGTCCAGGGACTGGCTGTCTTCCTGCTCGGCCTTGGCGAGTGCCTGGCGCAGTATTTCTTCCTGGTGGTCCTGGGGAATGACCACGACGCCGTCCTCGTCGGCCACGACCAGATCTGCGGGGTGGACGCGTACTCCACCGCACCGCACGGGAGTGGCCAGCTCAGTGACCTGGGCCTTGGTCCCGGGCTTGGGGATGACGCCGCGGGCGAAGACCGGGAAGCCGCTGTCGCGTACCTCACCCAGGTCGCGGATCAGGCCGTCGAGCACGAAGCCGGCGATGCCGCGCCGCTGGGCGACGGCGCAGACGTTACCGCCCGCGAGCGCGTAGTCGAGGTCACCGGATTCGACGACGATGACCGAGCCGGGGTCGGCGCGGTAGATCGCGGCGTGCAACATGAGGTTGTCGCCGGCAGCGCACCGGACGGTGAAGGCCGGCCCGGCGATGCGCGGGACCGGTGCCCACAGCGGGCGGATGCCGATGTCCATGACCTGCTCGCGGCCGAGGAAGTCAGCAAGCGCTGTAGTACGGGCGGTTCGCGAAGCGGGGGTGTCTCTCGCGCTCATCTGAGCCTGGCTTCCCTCCTGCCGAGCGATCCCGGCTGCCGCGAGTCGCCTCGCAACCGAGCCGCCTTGAGCATGCCCAAAGGCGACTGCTCGACCGTTATCAGTATCCAGCTTGGGGTGCCCGTAGCGGGAGGGTCGCGGCTGGGCGGGTAGCGCTGAGGCTGTCCGGTTAACATCCCCTGATGAGCGGTCACTTCTTCGTTCCGGTGGATTTCGCGGTGCCCGGCGGGCTCATGGCTGAGGAATTCCGGCTGGAACCGCTCGGGCCTGCGCACAACGCCGCGGACTACGCGGCATGGACGGCCAGCATCAGCCATATCCGGGCGACGCCGGGATTCGCAGGGACGGGCTGGCCACGCGAGATGAGCCTGGCGGAAAATCTGGGCGACCTGGAACGCCACGCACAGGACTTCGCCGGGCGCCGCGGATTCACCTATACCGTGCTCAGCACCCGCAACGGCGACGTCATCGGCTGCGTGTACATCTACCCGCCGCGCGGCGAGAAGCAAGGCGGCGCCGGTACGGGTGACCATGACGCGGACGTAAGTTCCTGGGTGCGCGCGGACCGAGCGGAACTCGACCCCGTGCTCTACCATACGGTCAGCGCATGGCTGGAACGCGACTGGCCGTTCCACTCGATCAAGTACGCACCGCGGGCCTGACTGACCCAATGCCACCTATCATCTCAGCTGTCAATTACATATGGCGATTTTGCATGGAGAGGCAGTGCAAGCCGTGAAGCTACGGAGCGATGCGCAGTGGTTGCTCAGCAGGCCCATAGCTCATCGCGGACTACATGACGTAAGCCAAGGCGTGCCGGAGAACTCCCTGCCTGCTTTCGATAGGGCCAGTAAGAATGGATGGCCAATCGAACTCGACGTGCAACTAACCAGCGACGATCACCTCGTGGTTCTCCATGACGAGAATCTCAAAAGACTGACCGGGCATGACGGCGCCGTCAAGAGCTCAGATTACGCGACGATTTCCAAGCTCCAGCTTGACAACACCGCAGAGCGGATTCCGACGCTGAGTGACGCGCTAGATACCGTCAACGGATCGGTGCCTGTTGTCGTCGAGATCAAGAACGTCGACACGGTTGGCCAGCTGGAAGGAATGGCACTTGACGCCCTTCGCCAATACAAGGGCCCAGCCGCCGTCGTTTCGTTTAACCCTTTCTCGTTGAGATATTTCCGTCATATGGCACCCGAGTTTCCGCGCGGCCAGAATGCCGGGCTATTCCGCACATCTGACATGAACGGCACGAAGCTCAATCCGGTGAGCAAGATCGCTCTCCGCTATATGCTTCTCAACGGAGTGAGCCGACCCGACTTCATCTCGTATCAATTCACTGGGATTGATTCGCTTCCCGTTGGAATACGCCGAGCCGCGGGCGTTCCTGTTCTGACTTGGACCGTCAGGTCGGCCGACGACGCGGAACGAGCGCGGAAGTACGCAGATAACATATTTTTTGAGCACTTTATGCCGACGGTCTGATTGCTGTCCCGGGCGGCCTCGCGTCTAGGTGCCTGTCGCGTCCGGCTGGTGCTCGCCGGCAGCGTCAGCTTGGCTGAGTGAGCCTGAGGGATCAGGCAAGGCAGGGCGGTCGTTTCCGGTGCTTCGCCGGAAATCCTCTACGAAGCGCTCAAATGCCTCATAGACCTGGCGGCCCTGCCTGTTCCGGGTCTCCTGAATGTAGTTCCCGCACGTAACATAAGTACGTGCCATCAGATTACCCCTGAGAGCGGCGATGGTGTTCTTGCTGAGAAGACCCGATTCGTAAAGTTCGCACATGTATTCGTAATAGTCAAGAATTTTCACTACATGACGTTCGGTATCCCCGTCCAGAGAGTCGTACGAGATACTCGTTCCGTCGTTGATCAATTTCGTAACCTGAAACGTCGCCTCCGCAAGCGCGTCTGAAACCGAGAGATTCGCAATAACTTCGGCGGTCCTAGCCACTTTCTCTGACCGGCGTGCCTGCCGAAATGTTACCCACCAGGTGATGAGCGCGACCATGATCGCGCCCGAGGTTAGTAAATCGCTGACATTCAATTGCGTGCTCCTCACGTACCTCTTCTCAAGACATCAACCGGGAGAGTACTGCTGCGACGCTCCGCTCGTCCATTCTGTCACGCCCGCCATCGCAGAAGAACCAACCAGCGGGTAAGTGCTGCTCCGAACGGCGAGAGGAGGGTCTTCGGTGCCTGCCCCGGTCAGCCCACCTTGCTCACGCCGCACCGGCACGCCAGGCCGGGTAGATTAAACATTTGGCGCGCAAATGTCCGCCTGAACCCGTACCACGGACCAAAGATGGAGCTGCATAAGACTCGTCGACGACGGGCTGCTCGAATGGGAGCAGCCGCTTCGCGATTACCTGCCGGACCTGCGGCTGCACGATCCTGCGGTGAGCGATCGCCTGAGCATCGTTGACCTGCTGTCACACCGGTCTGGGCTGCCTCGCCACGATCTCGTCTGGCTGGGTCATCCAGGCCGTTCCCGCGCCGAGTCGCTCCGCCGGCTGCGGTTCCTGCCGTTCAGCAAGGACCTGCGCCAGCAGTTCCAGTACTGCAACCTGGGTTACCTGATGGCTGGGCACGTCGTGGACATGCTGTCGGGCACCTCTTGGGAGGACCACCTGCGATCGCGGCTGCTGGCCACCGCTCTCACCGTCCCATTCGAGCCGTCGCTCGAACCACTGCGGTTCGACCGGCTCCCAGACGCCCGCGCACGGACCCTCAGGTCCTGCTCCGGCTGTGCGGCACCTACGCCATGGGCCCGATCGAGGTCATGGTCGCCTGCCGAGGCGACCATGCACTGACCGTCACCGCGCCCGGCACGAGGCCCCTCGAGCTGCAGCCGGTACGGGGCCTGCGCTTCCAGGTAAAGGACCAGCCGGGCGTCACCGCCGAGTTCGAGCTGGACGACAATGGCGCGGTCGCCCGCCTCGTAGCCCAACCGCTGGGGATATTTCTCCCCAAAACTGGGCAGGCCGCCGCCGAAGGTGGCTAACACCGTCACCGCCGGCGGCCGCTAGTCTGGCTAGACGGCTAGATGGCGCTGGTCGGGTCGCTGAGTCGAGTCAGGCTAGCGCGGACGGCGTCGGCTTCGGGGGTGCCTAGTTCGGCGTATCGGGTGAGGGCTTCCTGCCAGTGATGACGGGCCTGATCGACGTCGCCGGTGACGTGCCAGGCAAGAGCGAGGCCGTCGTGGGCGGCCGCCTGCTCGTACTTGTCGCTGATCTGGGTAGCTAGCTCAAGCGCGGCATCGTGCTGGGCGCGGGCCTGGTCGTTCCGGCCGGCGGCGAGCAGGGCCTGGCCAAGGCCGTTGAGCGCCGCGGCCTCCTCGTGCCGGTCGTCGGTCTCGCGGAACAAGGCCAGGGCCTGCTGCTGATAGTCGATCGCCTGCTGGTAGCGGCCCAGCCGGATGTCGACGACACCGAGGTGGGTCAATGCGCGGGCCTCGCCGTTCCGGTCGCTGATCTCGCGGCAGATCGCCAGGGCCTGCTGGAGGCGGTCTGTTGCAAGCTGGTAGCTGCCCAGCCGCTCAGCCACGATGCCGAGGTTGGCCAGGGCTATGGCTTCTCCAAGCCTGTTACCGGTCTCGCGGAATTTGGCCAGGGACTGATTGAGGTGGCCGGCAGCCCGTCCGTAACGGCCAAGCCGAACATTGAGGTAACCGAGGTTGTTCTGCACGATGGCTTCCCCCGCCTGGTCACCGGTCTCGCCAAACAGAGCCAAGGCCCGTGCGTGGTAGTCGACGGCCTGCTGGTACCGGCCTGACCGCATATTGATGTTGCCGAGGTTGATCAGAGCGCGACCCTCACCGACCCGGTCGCTGGACTCGCGGTATAGGGCTAGCGCTTTCTTGTGATGCTCAGTGGCCTCCAGATAGCGGCCTAGCTGTTCGTCGATGACGCCGAGGTTGTTCAGCGCACGGGCTTCGCCGACCTTGTCCCCGGCGCTGTGGAGCAAGTCAATGGCCTGCCGGAGCTGGGCGGAAGCAGACCGGGTGCGGCCGAGGCGGAAGTCGATCGTGCCAAGAAGGGCCAGCGCGGTCGCTTGGGCGGCGATGTCACCGGACTGCCGGGCGGCGCGAAGGGACTGGGTGCTGAGAGTGACGGCTTCCGGGTAGTGGCCGCCGACAAACAGGTAGCCCTGCACGGTAGCGGCCAATCTGGTGGTGTGATCGAGCCAGCCGTGGGCGACGGTGTACTTGGCGATCGCGATCAATGTGGCACGTTCGGCATCCAGCCAGGCCAAGGCGGTGACGGAGTCGGCCAGGAGCGGCGTCGGGGTGGCGGTCCGGTGAATGCGTGGCCGGCGGTGCTGCTCCGCCGGGTTGAGATGGTCCATCGCGGCAGAGGCGGTGTAAAGGTAGTAGTCGAACAGGCGGGTCAGCGCCTCCTGCCTGTCATCCTCGCTGTTAGCCTGTTCGGCGGCGTAATCGCGGAGCAGGTCATGCATGGTATGGTGCCCCGCCTGGGCGGAGCCGATCAGGTGAGCCCCAGCCAGCCGGGCAAGCAAATGGTCAGCCTGATTGACGGTGATGCCGGCGAGCGCGGCGGCGGCATAGGAGTCAAACTCAGGACCTGGATGCAGGCCGAGCAGCCGGAAGGCGCGGGCGGCGTCGGCGCCCAGGTTCCGGTAGGACCAGGAGAAGACGGCCCTGACGGCGGTGCGCTCGTCGCCGCCTGCGTCAAGCAGGTCCAGCCGTCGCCTCTGGTCGGCCAGTTCGCGGACCAGATCGGCGAGGGCGAGGCCCGGGCGGGAGGCAGCCAGCTCGGCGGCCACTCGCAGTGCCAGCGGCAGCCTCGCGCACTGGCCGGCCAGCACGGCGGCCCTTCCAGGGTCGCTGGCGACCCGCTCGCCGATCAGTGCCCGCAGCAATGCGATCGCGTCGGGCAGCGGCAGCAGGTCCAGGTCCAGGCGGGCGGCGCCGTGCCGGGCCACCAGGCCGGCGAGCGAGTCGCGGCTGGTCACCAGCACCATGCAGGCGGGGTTGCCAGGTAGCAGCGGCCGGACTTGCTCCACCTCGCAGGCGTTGTCCAGCACCACCAGCATCCGCCTGCCTGCCAGCAGGCTCCGGTAACGGGCGGCGCGCTCATCTGCCTCCGCGGGGATGTCAGTGCCTGCCACGCCCAGCGCCCGCAAGAACCCGGCAAGCGCATCAGCGGCGCTTACAGGCAGGCCAGGATCGTAGCCGCGCAGGTTCACGTACAGCTGCCCGTCCGGGAACCGGTTCTGATTCCTGTGCGCCCATGTCACCGCCAGTGCCGTTTTGCCCACTCCGGCAGTACCCGACACCGCCGAGATCACCACCGCCGCCGGCCCGGCCCTATCGGCAGCAGCAGTCAGCATCCGATCAAGGTCGGCCAGCTCTCTGGTCCGTCCGGTGAATGCCGGCACGTCAGCGGGAACCTCACGCGGGACCGGGACACCGGCCCGGGAATCTCGCTGTTTCTCACTGCCCGTTAGCTGCTCTGCTCGCTGCCGCAGTTCCGTCAGAGCCTGGTAGAGCAGCAGCGCCAGATGATCGGGGGACCGCACCCACTGCACTGTCACGTCCGACGCGGCGGCCCGCGCGCGAAACTCGTGCTGCCGCTCGGCGTATCGGGGATCCGACAGATAGCCGGGAGGCAGCGGCAGGTCCGCGTCGGGATCGAGCAGGAATATCAGCCGCGGCAGGCCCAACTCGGCGGCGGTCTCGAACTCCACCTCGGTGTAGGACAACTCCGGCTGGTCGGTGACCGGTGAGCCGTAACGGAACCCGAGGATGGCCACATAAACGCTGGCGCGCCGCACTTGCTGCCGGCAATAGGCGGCCGGCTTGTCCCCCCGGGCAGTGAAGTAAGCCATATCGATGACTGCGTCACCGGCGCGAGTCACCGCCTGCTCGGCCGCAGCGACAAATGACCGATCCCGCGGATACTGCCGCAGTTCGGAGGTATGACTTAAGAAGACGCGCCGCGCCTCCGGCTCCACGGGCATACCGTACCGCGCCAGACACCAGTCGAGCAGCTTCCCTGTCGCCGGTAACGAAGATGCGGGTGAGGTGACGCCGGACGATTATGGCGATTGCCTCTGGCCCGCCGAGGTGCTTGGACGGCGGGTCTCCGGGCCCAGCGAGCTGGTTGCCGGATCAACGTAACCGCTGTCGGCATATCCGGGCCCGGTAGCGTGGGTGTCGCGGTTCCTGCCGCTGACGCGCGGGCTGCTCGCCATCCGTGACGTGCTCGCCGACCAGCTGGGCGCGACGGCGGTGCAGGCCCTGGCCGAGGCGGCGGTAGGCGCCGCCTGGCTGGCGGCGGGCATGCTCACCTTCGGCATCTTCATCCGGCGGGAGCCGGCGCAACGGGTCACTGGAGTACGCCACCTAGACGGATGCCGCTCGCGGGACTACGCAGGTGCCTGACATCCACAGGAGTTTGATGACGTCAGCAGCCGGAACGCCGGCCACTTCACCGAGCGCCCGGCTCTTGCCGGGCCAGCCGATTGCCGACAAGGTACTCGGCGGCGTGTCCGAGCGGGTGGCCCGGCTTCGGCGGGAGGGGGTCACGCCAGCCCTGGCGACGGTGCTGGTCGGCGACGACGACTCCAGTTTCCGCTATATCCGGATCAAGCAGCGCCAGGCGGCCGACCTGGGTTTCGCCTCTCCGCATGAGCACCTGCCGGCCCTGGCCACTCAGCACGATCTCCATCGGGTCATTGAGGCGTTCAACAACGACCGCGCGGTTCATGGAGTCCTCATCCAGTACCCGCTGCCGGGGCACCTCGACTACGACCGGGCGTTGTCCACCCTGGATCCGGACAAGGACGTGGACGGGATGCACCCGCTCAACATGGGCCGGCTGGCCCTCGGCCTCGCCGGTCCGCTGCCGTGCACGCCGGCGGGAATCGAGGAGCTGCTGGCGTACTACGAGATTCCCGTTGCCGGGCGCGAGGTGGTCATCCTGGGCCGCGGCGCTACGCTCGGGCGCCCCCTGGCCATGCTGCTCGGCCAGAAGCGGCCGACCGCCAACGCGGCCGTGACGGTGGTGCACACCGGCGTGGCCGACTGGCCGCGCTATACCCGGCGCGCCGAGATCCTCATCGCCGCCGCTGGCGTTCCCGGCATCGTCCAGCCCGAGCACGTGAAGCCCGGCGCCACCGTGATCGGCGGCGGGGTCCGTTACTCAGGGAGGCGCCTCCTGCCCGATGTCGACGAGGCTTGCGAGCGCGTCGCGGGGGCCATCACTCCCAGGGTCGGGGGCGTAGGTCCGACTACGGTGGCGATGCTGTTCCGTAACGCCATCGCGGCGGCGGAACGACAGGAGTCGCGCGACTCGTGACATAGACGGCGTCGCCGCAGGCACAGCGCTTCACAGCAGCTGGCTGGAAACGCTGGCCTGTGCGCGTCCAGCCTTCCGAGCACCGCCGGCCAACTGTCGGCGGTGCTGGCCGTCATCAGCATCCGCCGAGACCGAAGCCAGAACGCTCCTGGAGCGCCGACGGCGAATCGGCCTGGCTAGATGATCAGCCCGACGCCAAATGTCAGCAGGCCGACGATGAAGTAGAGCACCAATCCCGCGCAGGCGCAGATTATCCCGGCGATCGCCAGCGTCGACTGCCCGGCGCCCTGGTTCGCCCGGCTGAGCCCGACGAACCCGAACACGATCGCGAGCACGACCTGCAGCACGGCGAGAATCCCCCACCAGCAGAAAACTATGCTGGTGACGCCCAGTGCAAGGCTGGCCACCGCCATTCCGTTGGATGAGGTCCACACCACGCCGGCTCCGGCCTGCCGGGTCGCGGCGTAGGGCGCGGCCCAGGTAGCCGGCCGGGCCAGCGCCCCTGGCTGCTGGCCATAACCGAACTGCGCCGCCGGTGGCTGATCGACCTGTGGCGGGGGCTGGATCCGCTCCCTGGCCGCGCCCGCTGTCGCGCCCGAGGCCCCCCAGGCATCCTGCTGTCCCGAGTCGCCATAGTCCGGAGCCTGACCTCCTGGCCAGCTGCCCATAACGCCCCCATGTCACCAGCCGACGTGCTGCTACTTATTCGGCACCATTATCGAGCATCGTACGCCAATGTGGCGATCGTCAAGCCAGGGCTATGGCCATGCCCGACAAACATCAACGCGCGGATTCATACCCAATTTCCAACATCAATGACCTTGTTGGCTTATTGGAGATTCAGGCTGCGGGGTGAGTCTGAGGCGATGGAGGCGATGGAGGCGGGTGGTGCGGGTTTGCCGCGCGGGGTGCTTGGCGGCTCAGGGCCGGCCGGGGCTGATTTCCGTAGTGATCATGGTCGCGGGCGGGATCACGGAACATTGCCGCTGCCCTGGAGGCTGCCGGGTGACCCGGGATCGTGGCGAGTCAGGCGCCGTGCCCCGCGCACGGTGCCGCCGGGGGCAGCGTCAGGGGCGGGCCTGACCAGCAAGCCGGCCCGCCCTGATGCTGTCCCGGGCCGGGCCGGGCCGGGCCTGGCCACCCCGGGCGCGCCGCTAACTCCGCTGAGCCAGCAGCGCCATTCATGCGCGCCGTCCCGCCTTAAGCTTGCCGTCCATAACGATACTCAGTATGCTACCCGCCATGATACCGAGTAGGAGAAGCTCATGAGCGTGCGGCACGCGATGCTCGCGCTGCTGAGCGAGGGACCCAAGTACGGACTGCGGCTCCGCGAGGAGTTCGAAGACCGCACAGGCGAAGTCTGGCCGCTGAACGTGGGCCAGGTCTACACGACTTTGCAGAGGCTGGAGCGCGACGGTCTCGTCGAGTCCGACGGGAGCGACACGGACGGCCCGCAGAAGGCCTTCCGGATCACCCCTGATGGTGAGCGCGAGCTGGCCGCGTGGCTGCGCACGCCTCCGGACCTGAGCTCGCCGCCGCGCGACGAGCTGGTGATGAAGGTGCTGATTGCCCTGCGGGTGCCGGGCGCCGATCCGCATGAGGTCATCCAGTCCCACCGGCGCTACCTGGTGCAGCTCATGCAGCAATGGACGCGCATCAAGGACGACGCAGCCGACGGGGGCCTGGGCCTGGCACTGGCCGTCGACGCTGAACTTCTCCGGCTGGACTCAGTGGTCAGGTGGCTAGGCATCGCGGATTCCCGCCTCAGGCGGGCGGGGGCCGGTACCGCCGGCACGGCCGGCACCGCCGCGACCAGTCCCGAACAATCCCGAGCGCCGCTGCCACGGCACCGGCGGGAATTGAGGATTCCTAGATGAAGAGGCTCGAGCTGCGGCAGGTGTCCAAGTCCTATGGGCAGGGCACCGCCGAAGTGCACGCCCTCCGCGAGGTCAGCCTGTCAGCCGAGGAGGGCGCGATGGTCGCGGTGATGGGACCGAGCGGCTCGGGCAAGAGCACTCTGCTGACCATCGCCGGGACCCTGGAGGAACCGACCGCCGGCGAGGTCCTCATCGAGGGGCGCACGGTTGCCGGCATGTCCCGCAATGCCAGGGCACGGCTGCGCAGGCGCACGATCGGGTACGTGTTCCAGGACTTCAACCTGCTGCCCGGGCTGACCGCCGCCGAGAACGTCACGCTGCCGCTCGAGCTGGATGGCGTGCCTGCCCGCAAGGCCAGAGCCGCCGGGCTGGAGGCACTCGACCGGCTCGGCCTGGCCGAACGGGCCGGGCACTACCCCGACCAGCTCTCCGGCGGGGAACGGCAGCGGGTCGCGATCGCCCGCGCGATGGTCGGCGATCGCACGGTGGTGCTGGCCGACGAGCCTTCAGGGGCGCTGGACTCGGCCAACGGAGAGGCGGTCATGCGCCTGCTGCATGACGCGTGCAAGAACGGGGGAATGACCGCCGTGGTGGTCACCCACGATGCCCAGCTCGCCTCGTGGGCGGACCGGGTGGTGTTCTTGCAGGACGGCCGGGTGACCGACCAGACCGAGCCGGCGGCGGGTCCCGAGAGCCTCCTCGTCCCGAGGGAGGCGCGATGAGCACGGCCGTCCTGGAGCGGCCGGGGCTGGACTCGAACGGGGGCGCTCCCGCCCGCCGCGCGGTCATCCGCTGGGCGCTGCGGCTGCTGCGCCGCGAGTGGCGGCAGCAACTGCTGATCCTGACGCTGATCACGGTCACGGTGGGCGCCACGTTCGTAGCCTCGGCGGTAGCCACCGCCACGCCGAGCCCGACAACCGCGGCCTTCGGCACCGCCGGGGACCTCGCCACGTTCACCGGGTCAAGCTCGCATGTCGCCGCCGAGATCGCGGTCCTGCGCGAGCGCTTCGGTACGGTCGACGTGATCGAGACCCAGACGCTGCCTGTTCCCGGCTCGATCCAGACCTACAGCCTGCGCTCGCAGGACCCGCACGGGCCATTCGGGCAGCCGACGCTCGGCCTGGTCAGCGGGCATTACCCGGCGGGTCCCGGACAGGTGGCGGTGACCAGCGGGGTGGCCTTCGACTTCCATCTCGCGATCGGCAGTTCCTTCACCGCGGGCGGTGTCAGCCGCAAGGTCACCGGCATCGTGCGGAACCCGCAGAACCTGCTCGATGAGTTCGCCCTGGTGGTGCCTGGCCAGCTCCGCGGGCGGGCCAGCGTCTCTGTGCTGTTCGACGCGCCGCGCGCGACGCCCGCAGCGCTGGCGCCGGCCGGCCTCAGCGTGACGAACAGGCAGGCCGCAGCGGCATCAAGCAACGTGATCAACCCGGAGACGATCTCGCTGGCGGCGGCCACGCTCGGGATGCTGCTGATCGCGCTGGTCGCGGCCGGGGGCTTCACCGTGCTGGCGCAGCGCCGGCTCCGCTCGATCGGGATGATGGCCGCGCAGGGCGCGACCGAGGCCGGCATACGGCTCGTGGTGCGCGCCAACGGCGTCGCCACGGGCGTCGCGGGCGCGATCGCCGGCTTCGTGCTCGGGATGGTCGCCTGGATCGCCTACCGGCCGCGGCTTCAGGCCAGCGCCCACCACGTGATCGGCGTCTTCCAGCTGCCGTGGACGGTGATCGGGATCTCGATGGCGCTCGCCGTGGTGGCGGCGTACGTCGCCGCAGCGCGGCCGGCCAGGGCGATCGCCCGGGTGCCGGTCGTGGTCGCGCTGTCCGGGCGGCAGGCCCCGCCGAAACCGGTCCGGCACCTGGCGGTCCCGTTCGGCGCCGCCTTCGGCATCCTCGCGTTCGTCCTGCTCGGCATCGCCGGCTCCGGCATCGGCGCGCCCGGCGGCGGCCAGGACAACCAGGCCACGCCGCTCCGCGAAGTTCTGTTCGGCCTGATCTCGCTAGCCGTCGCCGTTGTCCTGCTGTCCCCCGCCTGCCTGGCGCTGCTGGCCCGGCTTGGCCGCCGGATGCCGGTCGCGGTGCGGCTCGCGGTGCGGGACCTGGCCAGGTACCGCGCCCGGTCCGGCCCGGCACTCGCGGCGATCAGCCTCAGCGTAATGATCGCGGCTGTCGTCATCGTCGTCGCGGCGGCGCGGTTCGGCAACGTACTCGACTATGCCGGGCCGAACCTGACGTCCAGTCAGCTCATCGTCTACCCGGGGATTCAGGGCCAGCAGGGCGGTCCGCCCGCGCCGGCCGCCGGCCAGCTCAAGGCCGGGGGGACGGCCGCCGGCCGGATCGCCGCCAGCCGGATCGCCGCCGGCCTTGGCGCCAGTGACGTGATCACGCTGAAGACCGCCGGCAGCCTGCGGTACGCCGGGCCCGGCCGCAACTGGAACGGGCCGGTCTACGTCGCGACCCCGCGGCTACTGCGCGCGTACGGGATCACGAAGCAGGTCAGCCCGGACGCCGACGTCCTCACCATGCGGCCGGGCCTGTCCACGACGCCGCATATGCAGCTCATCTGGGCGAGCGCCAAAAGCGGCCCGCCGAACCCGGGCGGGCCGGGCACCACGTTCCCGTGCCCGCCGGGCAGTTGCGCGCCCAGCCCGCCCATCCAGGAGATCAGCGCGCTGCCGTCCGGCACCTCCGCGCCGAACACGGTGATCACCGAGCACGCCGTGCGGCAATTCCGCCTTACGCCAGTCACGGCTGGCTGGCTGATCCAGGCGCCGGGCGGGCTGAGCACCACCCAGATCACGGCCGCCAGGCAGGCCGCGGCGGCGGCCGGGCTGGCGATCGAGACCGCCAACAGCATCCCGTCGCTGTCGCAGATCACCGACGCGGCCACGATCTTCGCGATCGTTCTCGCGCTCGGCATCCTGGCGATGAACATCGGCCTGGTCCGCAGCGAGACCGCCGGCGACCTGCGCACGCTGACCGCCACCGGGGCGAGCCGCACGACCCGCCGTACCCTCACCGCGGCGACCGCCGGCACGCTGGCAGTGACCGGCGCGGTCGTGGGAACGGCCGGAGGCTACCTCGCGGCGATCGGCTTCTTCAGGACCAACCACCTGGACCGGCTGTCCGCGCTCAGCAGCATCCCGGTCGCCAACCTGCTGCTCGTCCTCATCGGAATGCCCCTGGTCGCGGTCTCCGCGAGCTGGCTGCTCGCCGGCCGCGAACCGCCATTCATCGCCCGCCAGCCACTCGAATGACGGACCCGGGCTGCCCGGCTGGTCCCTAGCGGGCTACCACATACCCCACGCCAGGCCAGGAGCGGGTAGTTCGGGCGGCCTGAGGAACGCGGGCGGCGCGGACAGGTCAAGCGCCGCAAGCGGCGCGGACGCGGCGGCATCGCGGCGCGTCAGCGCCGGCAGGTTCCACTTCTCCTCGATCAGCTTGAGCACCGACGTGCGGATACGGGCATCGATGTTGGAAATTGGGTCAATGTGCGCATCAATGGTGCTGCTTGCCTATTGGCGGTTCAGGCGGCGGGGCGAGTCTCAGGCAGCGGAGGCGGATCGCGCGGGTCTACCGGGTGGAGTGCGGGGTGCTTGCCGGCCAGAACCGGCCCGCGTCAATCTCCGTGATCATGATCGAGACCGTGATCACGGAAGATCATCCAGCTCAGGACACCGGCGATGTTCCGTGATCACGCCCGCGAACATGATCACGGAAGATCGCCCAGGTCAGGGAGGCTGTCGCATGACTCGCGATCGGTCGAGTCGGGGAGCCTTTCGGACATTCTTGCGGAACAGCCAGGCGGGAGCCCGCCCCGGCCCCGCAGCAGCATCGGGGCCGCCCAGATTGCTGGTCACGCCCGCCCTAACAGCAACGTGGCCTCCCTGTTGCTGTTGGCCACTGGTCTAACAGCAACATGGCCCTCCCTGTTGCTGTCGGACACTGGTTTTAACAGCGACCAGAAATCCAGGTTCCCGTGACCGCCTAACGGGCGCCCGGCTCCTAAGGTTCCGAGTCACCCGACAGCCTCCGCCTCCGCGCTGACAGCCCCGCACTGAGAATCCTCCCCCACGATGCCGGAAAAGTTCCCCGATCCCAATCACGAGCCGCGCGGCAGCCGCCAGGACCGGTGCTGGATTCCGTGATCATGTTCGCGGGCGTGATCACGGAAGATCGGCCAGGTCAGGACGGTGGTGATGCTCCGTGATCATGGCCGGGACCTTGATCGCGGAAATTAGCGCAGGTCAGTGCGAACAGTCCCAGCCTGGTCACCCCGGCACCGCTAACCCGCTAAGCCGCCCGAGTCCAGGCGCCTGAACCGTCGGTTTTCTCGCCGGGCTGGGGGGAGGCTGGGCTGACATGGCTGCGTGAAGAGCAATCGCCCGCCCGCTGATCGCCTTGATCTACCGCTAGCCGGAACTCTCAGGCCAGGCCCCGCCGAGGTCGGCAGCCGGGGGCTCTGGCTGGTGCACCAGGTCGGCGACCTGGTGCAGGTCGGGTCAGGTCATTCGGGCAGCACGATCCGGGTGCACATGCGACTGCCAGGCCCGCGGCAACAGGGCTAGGCGCCGGGCAGGCGGGTAGTGGCTACCGATGCCAGGTGCACGGGGAGGCCAGGCGCGGTCACGTAAGCGTTCCCGAGCACGTGCGGACTGGCCGGATACCACGGTGAAAACCGCGCTGTTCGAGGACTCGGTCGCCATTCTGTTTTCATCGACCCGACCCAGCGCAAGACCGCGCATGGCGACGGCCAGCGCGAGCAGATCACCCGGCCTTCCTACTAGGTCGCGAGCGCCGGCGGCCTGAGCGTGAACCTGACGACGGCGATCGCGCCGTCGTCACCGCGGCGTACCGCCAGGTTGTCGGCAACCTGGCGGACCAGCCACAGCCCGTGGCCGTGCACGACCGGCCATGGCAAGTCGTCCGCCGGATGGCTGGCCGCGGCCGGCACCGGCACCGTTCCCGCGGGCCGCACGGCACCGCCGTCAGCGACTTCGCAGATCAGCTCCCGCGGAGATCCCCAGAGTCCCAGCCGGCCGTAGCCGGGGCCGTGTCGCACGGAGTTGCTCACCAGTTCGTGCACCGCGATCACGATGTCATTGGCCTGGCGGAGCGACAGCCCGAGGTCGGCGGCGTGGGCCGCGACGACCGCGCGGACCTGGTACAGGCTCGACAAGTCGAACCGCTGGTCGAGCAGGTGCGCGACCGGGCTCGCGACCGGGCTGATGCCAGCCGGACCCGGCCCGGCGCCGTCGCCGATGGTGTCGTTGCCAGCCACCCGCGCGCTGGTGCGCGGGTCAGGCGTCATGACTCGTCACCATCGTGACGCCGGGCACTTCGGCCGCGCCGAACAGGGTGAAATGGCTCGCGGTCGCCGGTCCGCATCGCAGGAACATCGTGCGCGAGCGGCCGAGGCCACGGGCGGCGTTCAGGATCATGCGGCAGCACGAGGCGTCGATAAACCGCAAATCAGACATATTGATAGTGATATCAGAGTCGATCCGCAGTGCCTCGCCCAGGGCGACGCTCAGCGGTTCCTCGGCCCGGTAGTCGATCTCGCCGGCCAGGCGGATTCCCGGCGGCGCGTACTGGCGGCAGATCCGGAGTACCGCGTCGGCATGATAGGTGGCCGCCGCCACGGCGCGCGTATGCCACGGAGCGATCAAAGCGAGGGTAACCGGATCAAACCTTTCCCTGTCGTACTGGCACAGCATGGTCACGTTGGAGCCGGCCAGCGTGCCCGCGACGCGCTCTTCGAAGGCTGGCAGCTCCTCAACGCCGCTGACCGGCCGCAACGCCCAGCTCATGTCCACGGCCACTCTCAAGCCAGCGAAACCCTCCGCCTGACAAGCGGCGATCTGGCCGCCGAGCCAGCTAGCCGCCTGACCAGAGGTGAACGCCTGCCCCGACAATAGGTGGCCTTCGCAGCCCACCGCCGACATTTGCCCGGAAGCGAGCGCGGTCTCTGCCACCACCCCTCGCCCGGCCAGCTCTGATTCGAGCCGGCCAGCCAGTTCACTGACCCAGACCACCTTGAGCCCATGGGCCAGGCCATCGCGGAGGAAAGCGGCCGTAAGATCCAGCTGCTCGGCACTATCCCCGAACGTCAGGCACGCATGGTCCCTCAACGCCAGGTCGGTGACCTGCAGGTCTGCGGTGACCTCCAACGAGGCACCTCCCATCTAGCGCCGACTCACATCAGCGCTTCCGCTGGCCGGGGGCGGAGCCGGTAAGGCGAGCCGCCACCCCGGGGCCGCGGCGCTGACCGGTCCCTCGCCTACCGAAGCCCTCGTTCCGCGAAGCTCATCGCAGCCTCCGGACCCGCAGCTACCTCATCCCCGCGATAGCAAACCCCCGCCGTTCCCCCACCTGCCACCAGATCGCCCGGGCCTCCGGAGCCGCGGGAGTCCGGGGTGCGGGCGTCGGGGGGTGCGGGGCCACGCCCGCGTCTCACGGCATCGCGGCCGCACGAGCGGGGACGTGCGCGGGGCCTTTTCGGCTTCGGCGCGGAGACTTGTCGTTTTGCGGAGCGTTTTCGGTAAATAGAGCGGTCAACACTCCGTGCTGCGAGAACTCTCCGAGGCAACGACGGAAAACGCTCCGCGCACGTTGCACCGGGCTCCGGAGCTTGTCGCGGCGGTGCTCAGTCGGCCAGGCTCGGTACGGTGTCTAGCTGGTCAGGGGTGACTGGCCGGCGCTTGCGGGCCGGGATCGTCCGCGCGGCGTCGGCGTCACGCATCGAGAGCGAGCACGCCGTGGCGAGCAGCGCGACCGCCGCCGCCACGCCGAACGCGACCCGGTAGGCGGTCAGGTTGGCCGCCTGATGACTGCCGACAAGGTGCACCGGCCCGACCGCCACGATCACCGTGGTCAGCACGGCGACGCCGATCGCCCCGCCGAGCTGGCGGACCGTGTTGAACATGGTGGACGCCCGGCCCGTGGCCTCAGGCGTGATGGCGGCGAACGCCGCCGCCTGCACCGGCACGAATACCTGCGCCATGGCCAGGCCGAGGGTCAGCATCAGCAGGCGCGCCCACCACAGGCTCGTTCCCGGCCCGAGCAACCCAAGCAGCCCGATCGAGAGGGCAACCCCGATCAGCCCGCCGGTGATGTGCCGGCGGGGGCCGAACGCCGGATACAGCCAGCGCGTCGCGAACTGGGCTCCGGCCATCACGCCGAGCGCCTCGGGGAAGGTGCTCAGTCCCGAGCCCAGGGCGGTGAGCCCGCGGCCATCCTGGTAGTACAGCGAGATCGCGTACAGGGTGCCGAGGAACGCGATCGAGCTGAGCACCATCACGCCATTGCTCGAGCGGAACAGCCTGTTGCCCAGCAGCCGCAGGCTCACCATCGGCTCGGCCGTGCGCAGCCCGACGACTACCATCGCGGCCAGCAGCACCACCCCGGCCGGGATCGTGGCCAGCACGTCAGCAGAGTGCCAGCCCTTCACCGGCCCCTCGGAAACCCCGTACATCAAGAACCCGAGGCCGAACCCGGACAGCAGGAAGCCGGGCAGGTCGAACCGCCCAGGATGAGGCTGCCTGCCTTCCAGCACGAACAGGCCCCCGAAGAGGAAAGCCGCGGCGCCGATCGGCAAGTTCACGTAAAAGACCCAGCGCCAGGACAGGTCGGTCGTCAGCAGCCCGCCTAGCACGGGACCCAGCGCGGGCGCCAGCGTGGTCGGCACGGTGAGGATCGCCGCGGCCCTGACCCGCTCCTCAGGAGGGAACACGCGGTACAGCATGGCCATGCCGACCGGCGCGAGCATCCCGCCGCCGGCGCCCTGCAGGATCCGGAATGCCACCAGCTCGCCCAGGCTGGTAGCGAGGCCGCAGAGGGCCGACGCCCCGGTGAATACCACGATCGCGATCAGCAGCACGCGCTTGCCGCCGAACCGGTCGCCGAGCCAGCCCGAGGCCGGGATGAACACCGCCAGGCTGACCAGGTACGAGATCGAGATGCTGTCAACCGCGGTCGGGCTGACGCCGAAGTCGCGCCCGATCGTCGGCAGCGCGACGTTCACGATCGTCGCGTCCATGATCGACATGAACATTGCCGCGACGAAGACAACGCCGACCGCTACCTTCTGGCTGATCCGGGGCTCCACGACATCCTCACACCGCGACACTTCATCAGACCTCGCTACAAAGCCCTGCGAGCCGCTGAAAATTCCGACAGTGTCCTGGTCTGACATCAGCTCCCCGGCAACCTCCGGGAGCTTGGAACCACCACCAAGAAGGACACAGTCAACGCGGCGCTTGAGTTGCCGGATTGGCGAGCCCGCACTCCGGCCTGGCTCCCGGCAACAGCGAAGTACCGCACTTTCACTATGACCGGCCGTCACCCTTGGTAGCGTCTGATTACTTAGAGTAATCAAATGACTACGGGAGGACCGAATGACCAACGCCCGCTACCAGGACACTTCGACGCGCAGGCGCCGGGCCGGGATCGCGGTCGGCACCGTCCTGGTCTCCGCTGGCCTGTGCGCCGGTCCAGCGACCGCGGCCCTGGCCCGGACAGCCGCGCCAGCGGCGACCGTCGATGTCCCCTGTGACTCATCCGCCCTGAGCGACGCGGTCCAAGGCGCGGTGCCCGGAACGGTGCTCGTCCTCGCGAAGGGCTGCACCTACGAACTCGTCGCGAGCCTGACCGTCAGCACCAGCCTGGAACTCGCCGGCAACGACGACACGATCAAGCCGGGGGTGATCGGCTCGCACTTCAGCCTGATCCTGGTCACCGGCAGCGGGCACCTGGAAGTCTCTGACCTGAACCTGGACGACGCCCATTCTTCTGATGTCGGCGGCGCGATCTCGAATGCCGGCGGCAGCGTGACCGTGATCCACAGCACGTTCGCCCACGACGTGGCCGGCGGGGGCGGCGCGATTAATTCGCTCAACGGGCCGCTGACGGTCATCAGCAGCAAGTTCAGCGACAACACCGCCAATGACGGGACGCACGCCGCGGGCGGCGCCATCGAGACGGTCAACTCGGACGCCACCATTAAGGACAGCTCATTCTTCGACAACGTCTCCGGGGGCAGCAATCCCAAGGTCGGCGGCGGCGCGATCTTCGCCAGCCAGCAATCGCTGACCGTCATCGACTGCACCTTCCACGGCAACGAGGCGCCGTCCGGCGGCGCCATCTTCAAGGCGGCCGGCCCGCTGACGATCGGTGAAGGCACGTTCACCAGTAACTCAGCCGGCCCGGGATTCGGCGGCGCGATGTTCGCCAACACGCTGAACGGCCTGATCAGCGGCAGCACCTTCAAGCTGAACTCCGCGGGTGCCGACGGCGGCGCGATCGAGATCGTCGGCGACCCCACGATCGAGGACACCGCGATCGACTCCAACACCGCCGACGGAATCGGCGGCGGCATCTACGCGCCCGGCGTGACCTTGCACCTGATCAGGACCACTGTGGCGCTCAACAGCGCCAGTCTCGGCGGCGGCGGGATCTTCTTCGCCGGCGACCTGACCCTCACCGCCAGCCTGATCATCGGCAACAAGCCAGACAACTGCGTCCCCTCGATCACCGGGTGCTGAGCCGGCTCGCGAGGCGGCTCAGGCCAGGGCGGTGACGACGGCGATCACGGCGATGAGCGCGATCAGCATGTAGGCGATGTAGGCGTCGAGACGGCCGGACTGGAGCCGCTTGACGGCACCGACCACGCGCAAGATCAGCGTCAGGGCCGGCCGGTAGAGATAGGCCTCGACGATCTCGATGACGTCCGAGCTGTAACTGAGCGTCGGGCCGGGAGTTCGGGGGGCGCCTTTTTCATCCTCATTCTCAGCGGAGTTCCCTGGCGACGCCGGCTCGGTGTGCGGGAGCACGTGCGAGCTCGTATTCAGCACGGTCGCCAGGACGCGGCGGGTGGGATTGGCGAACCCGCCGGCCGTGTAGGAGTCGGCGCCTTCCACCCCGGCGGTGGCTGAGCGCCAGGCGGGCACCCGCCTGACCTGGGTCATCCTGGTGCCCGCCGCGAGCCTGGTGAACGCGAGGACCGCCAGCGCAAGCAGCGGCATGACCATCCAGAGCCAGGTCGGCGACAGCACGGAGAACCCGGCGAAGACCGGCCCGAGCACCAGCGGGGACTGCCTGGCCTGGTTGGTCACTGTCGCCGCCACGACCGGGGACAGGCCGGTCGCGATCACGCGGATGAGCAGCGGCAGGGCAGCGGTCATCAGCACGCAGCACGCGGACAGCAAGGCGATGCCCGCCCGCCCGAGCCACCCGCCGTCCCACGCCCGCCGCCCGTCCGGCGTCCCGTCCGCCGGGCCGACCCCGTCCGCCTCCGCGACCGGCGGGCCGAGCACGACCAGCCCGATGAGCCGGACGAACGTCACCCCGGCGAATCCGGCGGTCAGCGCGACCGCGGCTCCGGCCACGGCGAGCAGCAGCCGGTAGTCGAGCGCGTGCACCCGGAATTGCTGCATCATCGCCTCGAGCAGGAACCACTCGGACGCGAAACCCATGGTCAGCGGCAGCCCGGCCAGCGTGAGCGATCCGATGGCGAGCCCGGCCGAGCCCCAGGGCCTGCGGCGCGCGGACCCGCGCAGCGCGTCGAGCAGATCGTCGTCCTCCCCCGCACCGGCCGCCGACGTGATGATGGCGCTCGAGGTAAAGAGCAGGGACTTGGCGGCGGCATGGGCGATGATCTGCAACGTCCCGGCGAGCAGCCCGACCGCGACGAGGCGGTCATCGCCGATCGCGGCGCCGACCAGCGCGACGCCGTATCCGGCCACGATCAGTCCGCTGTTCTCCACGCTGGAGTAGGCGATCACGCGCTGCAGCCTCGGCTGGACCGCGGCGTGCGCGATGCCGAGCAGGGCGGTCAGGCCGGCGAGCACCAGCAGCACCCCGGTCAGCCAGGCCGGCGGCGGGCCGAGCAGCGCCAGGGTACGCCACATGCCGTAGAAGCCGGCGTTCACCGCGACGCCGCCCATGATCGCGCGGGCGGGACCGGGCGCCGCCGCGTAGCCGCGAGGCAGCCAGACCTGGAAGGGCACCAGGCCGACCTTGACCGCGAAGCCAGCGAGCAGGAGGCACTGCGCCGCGTCGCGGGCCAGCCCGTGCGGCACCGCCGCGAACGACGCGAGCCCCAATGAGCCGGACCGGGCGGCGAGCAGCAGCAGCCCGAGCAGCAGCGCGGCGCCGCTGACCTTGCCGAAGGCGAGGGTGATCAGCGCGCCGGCAGGCCGGCCCGGCAGCCCGCGATCGAACCCGGCGAGCAGGTAGAAGGCGACCGTCAGCAGTTCCCACGACAGCAGCAGGGTGAACGCGTCCCGCGCCGTCAGGAAGAGCGCGACCGAGCCAAGCGCGAGCGCGGTACTCGCGCCGAGGCCGCGGCGCGCGGCCGATCCCGGGCGGGCCGCCCAGGCGGCGAAGGCGAGCGACACCCCGAACGCGGCGCCGAAGGCGATCACGAGGAACAGCCCGGACAGGTGATCCGCGGCCACCGGGGCCGTCCCCGGGCCGAGCCATCCCGCCACGGGCAGGCGCGCCGCGCGGCCGGCGAGCACCGCTCCCCCGGCGACGCTGATGCACGCGGCGCCCGCGCCCGCCACCCCGAACGGGACGCCGCGCAGCCAGTCGCGGCCCGAGGGGAGCGCCAGGTCGAGGCCGGCGGCGACGGCGAAGGCCGCGAGGCCGGCGGCGAAGAAGATCCCTGCCCAGGTCATGAGCCGGCCTTCCGTGCTGGCTGGCCGCCGGGGAGCCTGCCGAGGGCGGCAAGCAGCGCCTGCAAGATGGCGAACGGCGGCGGCGGCGAGCCAGGCAGCCACACGTCGACCGGCACGACGGAGCCGACACCTCCCGATGTCGCGTAGGAGCCGCCAGCGTGCTCGCCGCCCGGGTTGCCGCCGAGAAGACCGCCGCTCACGGCGTCGGTCCCGACCGCGATGACGATCTTCGGATCCGGCATGCCCTCGTAGGTCCGGCGCAGCGGGCTGGCCATGCCGTGCGCTCCCGCGCCGGTGACGAGCAGCACGTCAGCATGCCGAGGACTAGCGGTGAAAAATATGCCGAGCCGATGTATGTCGTAGACAGGGTTGAGCAGGGCCGCGATCTCCTGTTCCTCGGCGCCGTCCGATCCGGCGTCTACGTGCCGCAGGTGCACCGAGCGGCGCAGTACCCGCGTCCTGCCGGCAAGCGCGGCCCGCACCCTGGCCAGCTCTTCTTCGGTCTCGGTGACCTGGGGCACGACAAGGGCGGCTCTGGTGAGCCGGGCGTTCGCCGTGCCACGGGACCAGCCGAATACGTCGGGGCGCTCGGCAACGCAGCGCCCGCACAGGACGCACCGTCCCTGGTCGATCGCCAGGCCGCCGTCGCCGGCCGGGCTGGCGATGGCCCCGGTCGGGCACAGGCCGGCGAGTTCTGACCGGGCCGGGGCCTGGGCCTGGGCCGGCGGATGGGGCAGCAGCACAGCGGGGCCGTGCCAGTCGTCGGCGCACGGGTCGGGCCTGGCCGGCCAGCGGGTGGTCACGACGCCTTCGCGCAGGCCGCGCAGCACCCACGGGCTCACAGCGCTACCCCGGCGACAGAGAGCCCGAAGCTGGCCTCGATGAACGGGAAGTCGGTCAGGATGTCGCCGGCGAAGACCTCGTGGAACAGCACGAGGTTGTGGAAGGACGGCGACCTGGGCCGGCAGCGGGCAATCCGGCCTTCCTCGATGGCCAGATCGTAGAGAACCTCGCCGTGGGGTGCTTCCGCCCAGCCCAGGGCGCGGCCGTTCGCCGCCTCGACCGGGACCCGCAGCGGGCCGTCGGCCTCGCCGGCCAGTTCCTGCGCAGCCAGCCTGACCAGGCCGAAGGACTGCCCGACTTCGTCCCACCGCACCCGCAGCCTGGCGAGGGCGTCGCCGGCGCGATATGCCGGCAGCTCGCCGGGAGTTCCCGGGGTCAGCGGGGTCCCCTGGATCAGCGGGGGCAGCCAGCGGTAGGCGTCGTAAGGCCTGGCCGCCCGGGCGTCGTCGCTGTACCCCGACGCCTTGCCGATCGGGCCGACCGCGCCGTGCTCGGCCGCCCGCTCCGGCGCCAGCGGCCCGGTCCGCCTGAGGCGGTCGAGGAAGGACGCGGTGCCCATGAGCGCGCGGGCGTCGGCGGTCACGTCCCGGCCGATCCTGGCGAGCTCTTTCAGCAGGTCCGGGCCGGAGATCCGGGGCAGGCCGCTCACCCCGCCCGGCACGACGACGCCACGCCCGAACCGGCTGCCGCAGAGCCGGCCGACCAGCCGCATGAGCCGTTCCTTGTGCAGGCCGAACCGGGCGGTCGCTACCGCGAGCCCGGCCGCGTCGGCGAGTCGCACGGCGACGTCGAGGTGGGCGACGATGCGTTCGAGCTCGGCGTGCAGCACGCGGATCAGCTCGGCCCGGCGCGGCACCTCGCCGACCCCGCTGATCCGCTCGAGCGCGTGGCTGAAGGCCAGCCCGTGAGCGACGGACGCGATGCCCTCAGTACGCTCTGCGAGCAGCACCCCGTCCTCGAGCCGAAGCTGCTCGAATCGCTTCTCGATGCCCCGGTGCTTGTAGAACACGCGCAGGTTGAGGCGCGGGATGTCCTCGCCCGGGGTCTCGACCAGGTACTCGATCGACTCCATCACGCCGGAGCGGACCGGGCCGTGCGGGATCGTGAACAGTCCGGGTCCCAGCACATGGCGGGGCACCGAGTGCTCGTCAGGCCAGAGCGGCGCGGGATCGTGGCCCGCCGCTCCTGGCCGGGGCAGCGGGCCGCCGCCGGGAGCGAGCGGCAAGATCAGCGGCTCGAGCCTCGGATGGCCGCGCGGCACGATGCCGAACAGGTCGTGCAGCTCCCGTTCGTACCAGAACGCCGCCGCCAG
Source organism: uncultured Actinomycetota bacterium (assembly GCA_963720575.1). Classification (GTDB taxonomy): domain Bacteria; phylum Actinomycetota; class Actinomycetes; order Streptosporangiales; family Streptosporangiaceae; genus Chersky-822. Next base: position 3,508,051 of record CAVRGA010000001.1, on the reverse strand, counting down.
CGCCGGGGTCAGCGCCGGGTAGCTGGTGGCTCCGGGCGGCAGGAGCACGTCGTGGATGGCGATGCCGTCCGGCCCGGCCACGTGAGCCGAGAGCCGCAGGGCCGCGCCGGCCTGGGTGCCCATCAGGCCAGCGAAGCGCCGTCCGGCGGCGATCTCGCTGACCAGCAGCTCGGCGAGCCCGGTCACGCTGGTGAGCCCGCCGACCGTCGCCGTCATGCCTGCCCTCGCAGCACGGTCACGGCATGGTTCAGCAAGCCGACCAGTTCACCGGGCGGATGCAGGCCCAGCACCAGCAACGCGACTAGCCCGGCGATCACGGGCACGACCATCCAGGCGCTCGGCTCGCCGCGCACGACGGCGGTGCCCGGGCTGGTGTCCTGGCCGGCGCCCGGGCTGGTGCCGGAGCCGGCGCTCTGGCTGGGCCGCAGGAGCATCCGGTTGGCCGCGAACGACAGGCCAAGGAACGCGACGGTGATCAGGACGACCAGCACGACGGCGGCGGTATCGCGCGAGGCGGCGAGCCCGCCGGTGACGATCTCGAACTCGCTGCGGAAGATCCCGAACGGCGGCAGCGCGCACAGCGCGAGCACCGCCATGAGGAAGAGCGGCCCGCTCCACGGCAGCACGTCAAGGCCGCCGGTCACCCTGGAGATGTGCTTCGTGCCGAACTTGCGGACGAGCACCCCGGCCCCCATGAAGGCGTTGCCCTTGGCCGCCGCGTGCGCCAGGACATGCAGCAGCACCCCGGCGAGCGCGACGGGCGCGCCGAAGCCGACCCCGATCGCCAGGATGCCCATGTGCTCGACGCTCGAGTAGGCCAGCAGCCGCTTGTAGTCCTGCTGGTCAAGCAGGTACAAGGCCGCGAGCAGGAGCGAGGCGATGCCGAAGGCCAGCAGCACGTCACGGGGAAACCGCGATCCCAGGCTGGCCGCGGCGATCTGGTAAAACCGGAGGATCGCGTAAAAGCTGACCGCCAGCAGGGAGCCGGACAGCAGCGCCGAGATCGGGGTCGGCGCCTCCGAGTGCGCGTCGGGCAGCCAGGTGTGCACGGGGAACAGCCCGACCTTGGTGCCGAATCCCAGCACGGCCAGCACGAAGGCGAGCCGTACCACGGTGGCGGGCAGCTGGCCGGCGGCGCCGAGCAGCGGCGCGAACGCGAGGTTGTAGGACGATCCGAGCGCGGTCGCGCCCGCGTAGTACAGGAAGATCGTCGCGAGCAGGGCAACGGCGAGGCCGGCGGAGGCGAGCAGCACGTATTTCCAGGCGGCCTCGACGGCGCCGTCGGTGCCCTCGAGCGCCACGAGCAGCGCCGAGACGATGGTGGTGACCTCGATGGCGACCCACAGCAGCGCGAGGTTGCTCATCGCCGGGGCAGCGAGCATGGACCAGGCGAAGATGTTCAGCCCGATCCAGAAGCGGCGCGAGTAGCTGGGGTCCCTGTGGTCGGTGGCCGACCGGAGGTAGCCGATGGAGTACACGGCCACGCACGCGTACAGGAAGCTGGTGGCGAGCATGAACACGCCGCTCAGCGCGTCGATGCGGATAAAGCCCAGCGCCCCTACATCGCTGGCGCGGGCCGAGCTCCCTGAGATGCCCGGTATCAGGGCCAGGACGAGGCCGAAGCTGGCCACGCCCGCGACGGCGGAGATGACCCCGGCGGTGATCGGCCCGGCGGCCTTCGCCGGCAGCAGGAAGACGGCGATGGCGGCGGCTAGCGGGACGGCCAGCAAGGTGATGGCGATGATGCTCATGGCAGCTGCTTCACCCCCGAAGCCTGGTCAGGCCGGTGGTGGACAGCGTGTCGGCCCGGCCATGGTGCAGCCTGATCAGCAGGCCGAACACGACGACGGCGAGCAGCAGGTCAAAGAGCAGCGCGACCTCCAGGACGAGCGGCAAGCTGGGCGCGATCACCAGCGCCGCGAGCGAGACCCCGTTCTCCAGCGAGAACAGCCCGATCGCCTGGGACGCCACGTCCCGGCGATGGATCATCAGCACGAACGCGACAAGCACGACGGACACGGAGACGGACAAGGCGGTGGCCGGCGCGCCAGTGCCCCGCACCGGCACCACATTCGCCGCGAAGAAGCCGAACGCGGCGACGGCGATCCCGATCAGGACCGTGCTGGCAAGCGAGAGGCTGCCGCTGCCGGCGATGTCGTGACCGGCCTCGGGCCGTCGGCCGGCCCGGTATCGCGCAGCAGCCTGCGGAGCACCAGCGGAATCGCGACCACCTTCAGCGCGACGGTGACGGCGGCGAGCACATAGAGCTCGGGCAGGCCGCGGACGGCCCCGACCAGCACGGCAAGCACCGCGACGAGACCAGACTGGCCGACATACAGGCGGACCTGGTCGCGCAGCAGCGCCTGCCGGAACATGCCGAACTCCGCCAGCAAGATCAGCACCGCGATCACGTTGGCGCCGCCCGCGAAGACACCAGGCGCCTGCGCCCCCTCCGCCGCGAGCATCAGCCACCTCCCAGGTAGAGCGTGAATACTCCGAGCACGGCGAGCAGGAACGCGGCGGAAACGAACTCGGTGATCTTGAACAGCCTCAGCTTGGCGAACGAGTTGTCGATCACCGCGACCACAATGCCCAGCAGGCACGCCTTCCCCGGCAGCGCGACCATGGCGATCACGACCGCTCCTAGCTGGCTGGTCGCCGCCAGTCCCCACGGGGCGACGAACACGTTCAGGAAGATCGTGTACAAGATCAGCTGCTTGGCGGCCGATCCCCACTTCAGCAGCGCGAAGTACGGCCCGGAGTGCTCGAAGGGCCTGGCCTCCTCGATCATCCCGAACTCGTTCGTGCCCGAGTGCGTCTCGACCGGGATGCGGCCCGTCTCGTACAAGATGACCATGAACAACGCCGCCGCTGCCAGCAGGTGCGCGGGCCGGATGATCTGCCCGGCAGAGGACCGCACGGTGGCGGCGAGCGCGTACGGCAAGTCGGTCGCCGTCAGCAGGGCCACGGTGAACACCACGAACAGGACAACCGGCTCGGTGATCGCACCGAACGTCTTGGCCCGGCTCGCGCCAAGCTGCGCGTACGGACTGCCCGTCTGCAACGCGGCCACCGCGACGACGAAACCCGCCAGGGACAAGATGAACCCGCCGCCGAGTATGTCGCCCATGTAGCCAAGCGGCAGCGGGAACGTCGTGAGGACCGGGATGAGCAATGGCACAGTCAGGTAGCAGGTAAACGCGACGACCGGCGCCGCGAGAAACACCCAGCTTGACCCGGCCGGCGCCAGCGACTCCTTGCGGAACAGCTTGGCCAGGTCAAAGTAAGGCTGCAGTACCCGCGGCCCCCGGCGACCCTGCAGCCTGGCCTCGACCCGCGAGATAACGCCCGACACGAGCGGAGCCGCCCCGGCGACCGTAAGAACCTGCAGCACCTGGACGACGGGTATGGGCAGCACCGCGCTCATCGCACCGCTCGCGGTTGCACTGCTCGCGGTTGCACTGCTCGCGGTTGCACTGCTCGCGGCTCGGGTCGGTAAGGGGCTCTTTGTCCCCAGCGATAATTGCCGGGCTGATCCGGCACAACGTCAGCGATGATGGCGCACTCCTCCTACGGTCCGAAGGGGTAGAAGCCATCAGCGGCAACGCCGCGGTTCGGGCGAGCTTCATCGCCAGCCGTCATTGTGACCCATACGCGCCCGCCATCGCAAACTCCCCGGCCAGCCGCGTGCCCCCAGCCACTCAACCCCACTAGCCCACCCTCCACTCACCGGAAGACCGCCCAGGTCAGGGAGGCAGCCGGGTGACTCGTGATCAGGATCGGGGAGCCTTTTCCGGCATCGTGGGGGGTTCTGACTCCGAGGTGCTGTCAGTGCGGGGGCGGCAGGTGCGATGTTCCGTGATCAAGGTCCCGGGCATGATCACGGAACATCACCGCCGTCCTGACCTGGGCGATCTTCCGTGATCAGGGTCTCGATCATGATCACGGAAACCAGCACGGGTCCCGGCGGCTGCCGCGCGGCTCGTGGTCAGGATCGGGGAGCCTTTCCGGCATCGCGGGGGAGAGTTTTCGCATCGGGGAAGTTTTTTCAGTCAATAGAGGCTGTCGGGTGGCTCGGGATCTTGGAATGTCAAGCTCCGGCGGCTCAACGGCGAGACTCTTCCCGGGTTCCCGGAGACTTCCCGCTTCGCGGAGCCTTCCCGGCTCTGGCGCGGAGCCTTCCCGGCTCTGGCGCGGAGTCTTCCCGGCTCTGGCGCGGAGAGTTGTCGTTGCGCGGAGCGTTGTCGGCAAATAGAGCGGGCTCGCTCAGGGGATTGTCGCAACGCTCTGATTTGGGTGGGAGCGGGCGATGGGGCGCAGTGTGGATCCTCAGGTGGTGGCCAGGACGCTGGAGTTGCTGGCTTCGGGTGTGAATCCGATGCGGGCAGCGGCTTTGGCGGGGGTGTCGAAGTCGTTTGCTTACGAGCTGGACCGGCGGGTGAGCGGGGTGTCCCGGCTGGCGGTCAAGCGGGAGGCGGCGGCCCGGCGGGCGGCCCGGCCGGGCCGCCGCGGCGTTGATCCGGAACGGGTGCGGGTGCTGCTGGAGCACCTCGCCGCGGGGCTGAATCCGAACCGCGCCGGGCCGCTGGCCGGCGTGTCGAAGACGTTCGCGTACGGCCTGTACCACAAGATCGGCGGAGTGTGCAGACCCCCTGGAACGACTTACAGCGACCGGTACCTGGACGACGGGCAGCGGCACGAGATCGCGCGGCTGCGCGAGACCGGCTTGTCGCTGCGGGCGATCGGCGCGCGGACCGGCGTGAACGCCTCCACGGTGTGCCGGGAGCTCAAGCGCAACGCCGACCCGAAGACCGGGCATTACCTGCCGGTGCGGGCGGGCAACCTGGCATGGGAACGGCAGCGGCGGCCCAGGCCGTCAAGGCTGTCCCGGCACCCGGAGCTCCGCCAGCGGGTACAGCAGCTCCTGGACCGGCGGTTCTCCCCCGAACAGATCAGCGGGAGGCTGAAAATTGACCACCCCGGCGATGAGGACATGCAGGTCAGCCACGAGACCATCTACCAGTCGATCTACGTCTACCCGCGCGGAGAGCTGCGGCGGGAGCTGAAAGCCTGCCTGCGCAGCGGCCGCCAGCTGCGCCGCCCCCGCGGCCGCAGCGAAACACGCGGCCGCATCATCGGCGCCGTCCCCATCGGCGAGCGCCCCGCCGAAGTCGAGGGACGGCTCGTGCCCGGCCACCACGAAGGCGACCTGATCATGGGCTCCAAAGCATCCAACTCCGCCGTCGGCACCATCGTCGAGCGCACCACCGGCTACCTCACCCTGCTCCACCTCCCGCACGGCCACGACGCCGGATCCGTCGCCGGCGCCATCATCGGCCGCATGACCGAACTGCCCGCCTGGTTCGCGAAGACCCTCACCTGGGACCGCGGCAAGGAACTCGCCCGCCACCAGCACATCACCGACACCACCAGCATCAGCGTCTACTTCGCCGACCCCCACGCCCCCTGGCAGCGCGGCAGCAACGAGAACATCAACGGACTGCTCCGCGAATACCTCCCCAAAGGCACCGACCTCAGCACCACCACAGCCGCCGGCCTCCAGCACATCGCCGACGAACTCAACGACCGCCCCCGCAAACGCTACGGCTACCACACCCCCCGCGAACAACTCGCTAAACTCCTCACACAAGAAGCCGAACGCGTTGCGACGACCCCCTGAAAACGCCGCGGCAAAGACTCCGTGCTGCGAGAAGTCTCCGCGGTAACGACGGAGAACGCTCCGCGATCATGCCGCAAACGACGGACAACGCTCCGCGATCATGCTCCGGCGCGGGAACTCTCCGCGATCATGCCGCAGAACGGGAACTCACCGCGATCACCGGCGAGGCAACCCGTACCACCGGAACCGTGCCCGGCTGGCTCCGCAAGAACCGCACCGTGTCACCTTGCAGGGGCCGGGCCATGCGGGCCAGGTCGGGACGGGGCGGTGCCCGGGAGGCAACCTGCCTGATCATGAGTCACGCGACAGTCTCAATAGGACTGAAAACTCTCCCTTATGCGAACGGCTCCCCGATACTTTCTCAGTGCCAGGTTAATGATCGTGAGGTTTTCCCGCTATTTCGCGCGGAAACGACATCCAGCTCCCGTGATCAACTGACTTCTCCCTTGATTCGGTGATGCACGCGCTGGCGGACCTGCCTGCGGAAGCTGAGGCCGAGCTGAGGGGACTCTGCCCGCCGGACGGCCGCTAGGCCGGGGGCTGCGGGGGCTGCGGGGGCTGCGGGGGCTGATCCGCCGACGTCGCGCGCAGGGAGTGCACGAGCCGGTTCAGCCGGTCGCGCACCGGCGGCGGCGGGTCGGTGACGTCGGCGCCGATCCTGATGATCCGCACCGGGCCGATCATTTCCAGATCAGCGGTCGCCGCTGCCAGGGCCGCGGGGTCGCCGGCTTCCAGGGCGCCGTCAATCGCGGCGAGCGCCTGCTCCACCGCGTCCCATCGTGTTTCGGTCAGCTTCCATGCAAGCGCATACCGGACGGTTTCGAGAGCGTCTGCTCGCAGTTCTGCCAGGCCGCCGCGATCGCGGGATGTCTCGTCTGCGGAAACCATGGTGCCGAGCGTAACGAACCCGGCGCATTATTCCCGCGACCCGGGTGCCGGCACCTCCGGTGCTAGTACGCCGACCGCCGGTCTGGCGGGGTGAGGATCTCCAGCAGGCAGACCGCGAAGGCGGCGGCGTTGGCCGAGGCACGCTGCTGCCAGCCTTCCCGGTCGGCAGCGGCCTTGGCGCCGTCGGCCAGATCGCTGATGCCTCGGATGACCAGCGCGGGCGCGTCATTGAAATGCGCCGCCTGGGCGATGCCCGCGCCCTCCATCTCGATCGCGGCGGCATCGTTGTTGTGGAGGCGGAGCCGGGCGTACAACTCCGCGTCGCGCGAGTCAAGCACAACTTCCCCGGCCGCGATCGGCCTGAAATGCACAGTCGGGGGGTCGCCAGGCGGCGGGCCGGGCAGGCGCTCCCACCAGGTTGGCGGCCGGACAAGCTCGCGGGCAAGCTGGTCGAGCCGGTGCGGCGCTGGCCAGGTCTTCGGCCGCGCCAGGAAGTGCTCGGCCGCCGTGCCGCCGTCGTACGCGTCGACCCGCGTGGCCACGACGACGTCTCCCAGCTTGACGTTCTCCTTGAGCGACCCGGCGACTCCGACGCACAGCACGACGGCCGGGCTGAACAGGGCTATGGCCCGCTCGGTCATGACCGCGGCGCCGATGTTGCCCGAGCCGGTAATTGCCAGGGCTACCTGCCAGCCGGTGCCTGCCAGCTCGCCGACCTCGAACCTCGTGCCCGCCGGATGCTCGCGACGCCGCAGTCCGGTCAGCTGGGCCCGCATGGCCAGGTACTCGACATTCAGCGCGCACAGCACCACGGCCGTGGCCGCGCGACAGCCCGCGACCGGGCCAGGCGCCGCTCCGGCTAGTTCGGCCGGGCAGACGCCACGGCTAGCGGCCGGCGGCGGCGGCGGCGAGAGCAGAGCCTGGTCGCCGGCGGCAATCTCGAGTACCTGGCGCGCTCCCTCGAGCGAGGCGGTCAGGTAGGCGAGATCGTCATCCAGGCGATGGAGCAGCGACCGCGTCACGGCAAGATCGTCGGCCACGAAATTCCGCACGGATCCCCCGGGCAAGCCACCACCCGACAGGCCCGCACCGGGCAGGCCCGCACCGGGCAGGCCCGCACCCGACAGGCCCGCACCCGACAGGCCGGCACCGAGGGCGTCCGCCGCGTTAGCCCCGGCGATCTCCGCCGTTCGCCGCATCGCCTTGAGCAGCGTGCTCAGTTCCGCCATCTCAAGGCCATTCCTCCGCAGCGCGGCGAGCAGGCCGGCCAGCAGGCGACCGTGGTCGTCGCCGAGCGGGGTCCCGGCCTCCGGCGCGGAGCCGACAAGGCCGCGGACCTCGGCCATGGCCTGGTCAGACTCGCCGCACAGCGCCGCGACGCCGGCCGACCCGGCATGCACTCGCAGCTCATACCTGATCTTGGCCAGGTGCATCAGGTAACGCGCGAGGGACGGCATCGCGCCGCCGCCCAGCGACCAGGTCAGCTTGCTGACCTCGGCTTCCGCCTCGTGACCGGCCACGACGACGAACCGCCGGTCGGCGCGCAGGTCATCGAGACCTGCGATCTCCCACGCGATCACCCCGGTGCCCAAGTTGACCGCCGTCTGCCGCCACCCGGCTTCCGGCGGGACGGGCAGCAGGTCCGCCACCTCCTGATCGGCCCCGGCCGGATCGGCCGCCTTCGCCAGGTAGAGCAGCCCGGAGCCGATCAGACCGCTAGCTGCCGGGCCGCCCGCCGCCTCCCACAGTTCGCCCAGTTCAGGCCACACTGGCGGCGACGCGCCCCGGCCGCTCCGGCCGGCCAGCAGCACGGACAGGTTGAGGACGTCGTGCTCGCGCCTGAGAACGGCCTGGAAGTCAGCGCCCGGGCTCTGCCTGCCAGCAACGACTGCGGCACTGGGCAAATCGCGAAGATCAAAAGCCAATTCGGATGAAAGGTCGCGCAGCGGAATCGGTTCCGTCATTCCCAGTCTGGTACCGCACACTGTCCAAAGGCGCTGTATACAGGTCCATGCCTCGCCGACGAGCGGGCCGTCCATTGGGGCGAACAGGTGGACTGCCAAGTCTCGCTCTTCTAATGCCAAGCCGCTCGCCGTCATTCCGCTCAGCCGTCCGGCAGGGACCGGCACTTCACCAAGGGCGCTCCAAGACTATCGCTCAGTCCCGGCCGGCCCGGGCCTGCGGCAGCTAGCCTCGTGGTGGAACAGGCCAAGCTGTCACTGCCCGCATAGTAGGAGGCGCTGTCATGAGCGAGATGACTCAAGAGGAAGCGCTGGGCCTGGCCGAAGCGCTGGTGGCGCAAGCGCTGAAAGAGACGGAAGCTCGCTGCTCGGTGCTCGGGCAGTTCATCAACGACTACCAGCGTGCCGGGTCAAGACCCGCGGCCTGGAACGAGGTGCTCCGCGAGCTTCATGCGCTGCACGGATACCGCGACGGGCTCATGCGCCGGCGCAGCCTGATTCAGGAGGCACTCGATTGCCCCGCGGGCGAGTCTCCGGCGAAGGTGCCACTGCCGCCGCCGCCGAGCCGGACTGTAACCCGGACTCAGCGACAGATTCAGATTCAGGCGCGACGGCGGCGGTCATGAAAGGTGCCCCAGGCCAGGCGAGTTTCCGTGCGTTCCCTCGATGTTCGCTGACCGGGGGTAGACGTCACAAACCTGGGCGAACATTCTGAATGTGACAGTACAGCCAGCCCAGCCAAGGCTGGCGAGACCGCGCGATCACGCCCGCCGCGCGATCGCGCAAGTCCCTGGAGGCGCACGTGCGCAAGTTACTTCTGCCCTTAGCCGCGCTCACTCTCGCGGCGGTCGCCGGCCCGGCGATGTCGGTTTCGCCGGCCGCCGCGGCCACCCCGGCGGCATCCGCGACGGCGAAGCCCACCGCAGCCACCGGACCATGCGGCACCACGACCACGCCGCCGACGTATAAGCACGTCATCTGGATCTGGATGGAGAATCACAGCTTCACCAACATCATCGGCAACACCTCGCAGGCGCCCTACCTCAACTCCCTGGCAACCGAGTGCGGGCTCGCGACGAATTACCACAACCTCACCCACCCGAGCCTGCCGAACTATGTCGGTGCCACGTCCGGGCTCACGCTGAGCCAGCTCAGCCCGTTCTCCGGTGACTGCAACCCGTCCACGCGATGCAGCACCTCGGCATCGAGCATCTTCTCCCAGGGCGAGACGTGGAAGGCCTACGAGGAGTCAATGCCGTCCAACTGCGACAAGGCAAACTCAGGTGAATACGCCGTCCGCCACAATCCGCCGCCCTACTTCACGACGCTGTCCGGCTGCACGACCTTCGACGTGCCTTACACGAAGCTGTCGGCGGACCTGGCGGCTGGCACGCTGCCCGCGTTCTCGTTCGTCACGCCGAACCTTATCGACGACATGCACGACGGCACGATCGCCCAAGGCGACACCTGGCTCTCCAGCAACCTGCCCGCGATCTTGAACAGCACCGAGTACCAGAGCGGCACGACCGCCATCTTCATTACCTGGGACGAGGGATCAGGCGGCTCCACCAGCGAGAGTTGCGCCACCAACACCACCGACGCCAGCTGCCGGGTCGCCGCCATCGTGATCAGCCCGAGCACCCCGGCGGGCGCGACCTCGGCCACCCTGTTCAACCACTACTCGCTGCTCGGCACCGCCGAGCAGCTTCTCGGCCTGCCCGCACTCGGCCAGGCGGCATCCAGCACGACGATGACCGCGGCATTCAACCTGTGATCCGCATCCGGCCGGTCAGGAGAACGGGCTAGCGACCATCCTGGCCTGGCCAGGACTGGACAGCATCGGGTAGGGCCATGATGCTGTTATGGCGGCGCGGCAACAGCAACGGGACCCTGCCTCATGCTGTCGGAACGACAACAGGAAGGGCCACGTTGCTGTTTGCGGGCGGCCGCGACAGCAATGGGCAGGGCCGCGCTGGAAACGCTGCCCGCATGCGAGAACTCTCCTCCAGGAACCCCGGAGCGGTCCCGGTCAACCCGCCGGAGTTTGACTTCGAAGATCCCGAGCTACCCAACACCCGCTAGGGCGGCACCAGGCTGACCCGCCGCTCGGAACAACGCGAAGGACTGACAACCACAGGTTGACAAATTAGCTCGGCGCGACGACGCTGGCGGCATGAAAAACGCTCGCGGCAGTTCGCGGAATGATCATCTCGACACCATCGCCCGGATCAAGGAAGTCAGGGCGCAAGCGATCGAGCACACCAGGCGAGCCAGGGAACTCGCGGCCGAGCGGCGCGATCTCATCAAGGTTCTGCTCAACGACGGCTGGTCACAGGCCGACGTCGGTCGCGAACTCGGCGTCACTCGCCAGGCCATCCAGAAGATGCTCGCGCTCTGACCCACTCCCCCAGCCCACGCCCACCGCGCCGCAACATGATCGCGGAGCGTTCTCCGTCGTCTGCAGCATGATCGCGGAGCGTTCTCCGTCGTTACTGCGGAGAGTTCTCGCTGCGCGGAGTGTTGACCGTTCTATGTGCGGAAACAGCTCCGCGCTACGAGAAGTCTCCGTGCTACAGCCGGAAAACACTCCGCGCTACGAGAAGTCTCCGTGCTACAGCCGGAAAACACTCCGCGCAACGAGAATCTCCGCGTCAGGGCCGGAAAACGCTCCTCGCAACGAGAAGTCTCCGTGCCAGAGGCCCGCTGACTGCGGCGCCGGTCGTCAGGCGGGCTGGGGCGTTAGCTACGCCTCGGGCAGCGTGTCGAGCAGCTTGTCAAGGTGAGCAACGAGCCCGGTTTGCTTGTCGGTACTCCACGGGTGATCATCGCCATAGTGGTAGCCGTCCGCTGGCGTGATCGACAAGGCACCGGGATCAGGCTGTGATGATTTCGATCTCGCTGCCATGGCTCGCCTCCCGCATACAACCCCAACAAGGATTAAACCGCGCCCTACCCAGTCATAATTCCCTATGCGGACGCACCGCAACCGGCAACAGCCAGGAAATAGTAAACAGCACGGTCGCCGCTCCGGCCACCGCAGCGAGCCAAGTCCACAAGATGACCGGCATCCCGTGCGCTGCCTGGTGCAGTACCAGGTTGCCCACGCCAATGAGCACCACGGTCACCTCGGTCAGAATCAGCAGTCGCGCCACCAGCAGCAGCCGCGAGGCCAGCGGATGCTCGCCAGGCCGGACCAGCATCGTCGCGAAGACGCCGAGCAGCGCGAGCAGCAACGTCGCCGCGGTCCCGGCCTCCCCCGTCTCGCTCCTGCTGAACAACGCTGGCAGGCTGAACCGGCCGACCGCCACCACGATGCCGATGACGACCGCCACCAGCCACGACCCGGTCAGCCAGCCAGGCCGGCTCACCCGGACGAAAATCGCGCAGCGATATCTGAACAGCGCCCCGCCCGGCGGATTGATGTGCACGTGCGGCGCGTACCCGGACACCGAGAGCGCCGCCGCGGGCTCCCAGAAGATCAGCTGACGCCACCGGCGGCGAAGCCACCGCACCACGGCCACGCCCCCGCCACCAGCCCGAGACCTACCGCCACCAGCCCGCGCACCCCCCGGACGCCCCCGGCGCCCGCCCCGGCGACCGCCCCCGAAAGCCCCGCCCCCGAAAGCCCCGCCCCGGAAATCACCGGCAGCTCCGTCGTCGCTCACTTCCACCCGGTCGGCGGTGATCCCGACGACATCGATCCCGGCGGGCGCGGCCACTTCCAGGTGATGGCTGCCGCCCCGGCCCCCGATCCGCACATCCATCTGCCAGCAGCGCCAGCCGAGGCTCTGCCACAACCGGTGGAACCGGCCGCGAGGACGCGCGAAGCGGATCTCGGACTCATAGGCCAGCTTGATGATCCGGCGGGAACCCGGCGGGCTACTCGCGCCGACGTGGACGATGAAGTTCTGCGCTAGTTCCTCGGCCTGGCTGCGAAAATTCGCGCTCGCCATCAGCCGTTCCGCCAGCGGCCTCACCTCGGAGGCGACCTGGCTGAACGCCTCATCCGCTGACGAGAGCTCCCGCGTGGCGGCACCCGCCAGCCGCCGGGCGCGTACCAGCTGGCCACGCGCCGACAGCCTGCTGGCAACCCGCCACCACGGCACGTCGGCCAGGCCGTCCTCAAGCTCGGCCAGAGTCCGGCCGGCGGCGAGCTCACGCGCCCGCGCATCGATCAGCTCCGCTGCCAGCAGCAACCCGGGCACGCGGGCAGCGAGCGGAGCGGGCCGTTCAGCCACGATCCGCCAGATGTCGTCGACCAGGCCGGGCGGCACGTCGCCGACTGGCAAGCCGAGGTCATGGGCCGCCCAGTACACCAGCGCCGACGCGAGGCACGTCGTGGTCTCCCCCGCGGTCGGCATCCACACCGCGGCGCCCTGCTCGTCCCGAAGGCTGAACGCGACCAGGTCGCTCTTGGCGAGGCTGGTAATCGGCACGAGGCGGAATGGCTTATCCCCCATCTCCACCCTCGGCGCGTCCTGCGGCACCACGAAATCGACGCTTACCTGCCACCTGACCGCCCTGGTGTCGAGGAACTCGAGCTGCTGCACCCGCCGGTGCACCCAGCCCGGCTGGGACTTCGGGTCCGCTGCCCGCGCCTGCATCTGCAGCAGCGCGAGCCCGTGCCGCGCGGCCCGCATCTCGAACCCCGGGACGATGCCCGTCTCGCCATCAGCCCCGGCCGCCTGGTCGCCAGCCTCAGCCATCTCGCCGCTCGCCACGGTCATGACGGCAATTTAGGCGTCGTCGCCTAGCTCCGCCACCTCAACTGGCTCGGGCAACGCGCCGACGTTGTACTCGAGCAGCCGCCACCGGCCACCGCTCGCCCGCCGCGACAGCAGGCACCAGCAGCAGTTGCCGAGGCCGCCGGTGATCCGCTCGTCCAGGCCGAGCAGCCGCGACATGCCCCACGTCAGCGAGGCGCCATGCCCGACCACCACGGTCAGCGAGCCCGGTCCGGCACCCTCGGCGATCCGCAGCAGCGCGCCGCACGTCCGCTCGGCGACCGCCGCTACCGGCTCGCCGTCCGGCGGGTTCCAGGCCGCGAGATCCTCGGGATACCGCTCCCTGATCTCATCGGTCGTCAGGCCCTCCCAGGCCCCGCCGTGCCGCTCGCGCAGGTCCTTGTCGAGCTGCACGGGCAACCCGGTCAGCGAGGCCAGGAAGTCCGCCGTCGCGCTGGCTCGGACCAGGTCAGATGACCAGATCTGGGCCGGCTCGAGACCGGCCAGGTGCCGCGCCGCCCGCTGCGCCTGCGCCCGTCCGAGCGGATTCAGCGGCACATCGAGCTGCCCCTGAAACCTGTGCTCGGCGTTAAACGTCGTCTGCCCGTGCCGCCACAGCACCATGCGGAAAAGGCTCGCGGGACCGCTGTCGCCGCCAGAGCCGCTCTCGCCCCGGGCCCCGGCGGCGCTCAGCGCCGCCCCCGGCCAGCCTGCGCCGCGGCGGTGGTGACCGTCTCCGGCAGCGGAATCTGCGGGCAGTCCTTCCAGAGGCGTTCGAGCGCGTAGAACACCCGCTCTTCCGCATGCTGAACGTGCACCACCACATCGACGTAGTCAAGCAGCACCCAGCGCCCCTCGCGCTCGCCCTCGCGGCGCACGGGCTTGGCTCCTGCCTTGGCTAGCTTGTCTTCGATCTCGTCGACGATCGCCCGTACCTGACGGTCGTTCGTCGCCGCGCAGAGCACGAACGCGTCGGTGATCACGAGTTGCTCGCTGACGTCATAGGCGATGATGTCGGTGGCCAGCTTGTCTGAGGCGGCGGTCGCCGCGATCTCGACGAGCTCGACGGCCCGGTCGGTGGCAGTCAAAAGCTGCGTGCCCTCCTTGGCTTGAAATATGGCCGCTGGGGACTGCCGTCCCGGTCAGGACCCCACAGCGGCACATTCAGCGTATCCCGCGAACGCGCTCGCGCGGAATCTTAGCCACTGCGCCGCGCCGCAACTAGGGCAGAAACGCTCCAAGCCACCGCGAGCAGGGCGATTGCCGCGATGATCTGCAGTCCGGCAGGCCACGAGCTCGACGTCTGGCCGTAACCGCTGCGTACCGCGGCATTCGCCGGCGAGACGCTGGAGGCCAGCCCGACGACCACGGCGGTCGTGCTCAGCAGCATGCTCGCGGCCGGGCGCCTGATGATCGGCGGGTTGCACAGCGCGCCGATGGCCGAGCCGACCAGCAGGCAGATCAGCGACGTGCCGATGCCCTTGCCGATGTCGCCGAGCGTCGAGCCGATCAGCACCGAGTTCGTCAGGGGCGAGCGGACGACCCCGCAGGTGACCAGCTCCCAGATGATGCCGACGACGCCGAACGACGCCGTCAGGCCGAACGCGGCGATGAGCGCTGCCAGCTGGGCCTGGCGCGGCCCGCCCGCCGCCGCCACGCAGGACCGGGCCGCCGCCGGCTCGGCCGTGAGCACCGACCTGGTCAGCCAGGCCGCGCACGGGACCAGCATGAGCGCGCTCCAGCTCAGCCCCTGCGTGAGCGCGGCGCCGTGCGCTACGGCGCTGCCGCCCACTCCCCCGAGCCCGATCACGCCGACGACGTACACGACCGCGGCGGGAATCCACCGGTGCGACCGCAGCAGCAGCGACACCTGGTACCGGCTAAGCGCGATCACCGCGGTCCTCACTCACTACACCCGCCCCTGTGTACGTTCCCTGCTTCCATCGTTCCCGCCCGACATGGCGGACATGCACGCCATCTCCGGCGGCAAGCAGTTTCCTGAGCACAGCGTCCGACGCGCCCGCCTCGACCTGGATCATTGCGACGTCACCGTCGGACTCCGCCGCGATCACGCCCGGCAGCCCGGCCAGCTCAGCGCCGGGAAAGCCGGTCACCTCGATCACGACCGCCTCGATCAGGACCGCCGCGTCGCCCGAACTGGCGGCGGCGTGCCTGGCATGGCGGCCGCGCCCGGCCCGCCCGCCGGCACCGGCCGGCGCGACGAGGCTGGCGGCACTCGCGGGCTGAGCCACGCTGACGCCAGCGTCATCGGCGACGCGGATCGCCTGGCCGCGCTCGATCCGCCAGCGCTCGGCGGCCAGGTGCTCGAGCCGCCGCGGATCGTGGTCGACGAAGACGACCGAGCCGCCCCGCCCGAGCCGCTGGGCGACCGCTTCGTCGAGCGCGGCCTTGGCCTCGGCATCCAGGCCGGTCCACGCCTCATCGAGCACGAGCAGCCCCGAGTTCGGCAGCAGGGCCTGGGCGACCGCGACCTTCTGGCACATTCCCTTGGACATGTTGCGCAACGGCACGTCGGCGAACTCGAGCCCGCCGAGCCTGTCCAGGCACGCCTCGATCCGCGAGGACAGGTCCTCGTCAGCGAGCCGGTGCACCCGCCCGAGATGGGCAAGGTAGTCACGCGCGGTAAAAGGCAGCGCCGGCGGAAACCGCTCAGGCACGTACCCGGTGACCGGCCGGCCGGTGACAGTTCCCTTGGTCGGCAGCGAGACCCCGGCGATAACCCGCAGCAGGGTCGACTTACCCGTGCCGTTCTTGCCCTCAAGCCGCACGAGCCGGCCCGGCCTGACCTCCAGGCTGACATCCCGGACGACCCAGGGCTGCCGGAACCCGTAACGCTTGCTGACCCCATCAACCCGCATGGTGCTGTGTCTGCCCCGCTCGCCTCCGGACGCCCTGAAGGCGCCGCCTTCCCTCCTCACTCGTCGCTGCGCTCCTCACTCGTCAGTCCAGCCGGCACCGCGCCCTTTGGCTCACGGACCCTACTCGCGGTACAGGCCCCGCTAGGAAATGTAGCTGATTACGCTGTCTGGCACGACATAGCACAGCGACAGCGCCGCGCCGGATGGCGGCACCACTGATCACGAGCCAAATACCAGATTGACCTCAAACGTCACGCCAGCCCGCGCAACTCAGGCGGCAAGCAGGGGGGTGAGCGGCGGGATTCCTGGTACAGGGACCTGGAGCCAGGTCGATGGCCAGGGCCAGGCGTTGCAGGCAGCTCCGCGGGGCCGGTCTACGTGTCCGCGTCGATGCCGATGACCTCAACCTCGATCTGGTGAGACTGCAGAATCCGGGCGGTGCTAGCCAGCGTGACCTGCGAGAACGGGAAGAGCGTGTCGAGCGTCAGACCTTGGCCGTTCTTGAGCAAGATCGCGAAGACGACTTTCTTAGGCGTGAACGCGACATCAACCCGTCGGCCTTTGCCAATCCTGGTGACGGAGTCGGCGAATCGCTGGCGGGCGCCCGGCGAGAACATCAGGCTCTGAACTGACACCAGTCCCTGAGCGAATAGGTGACTCAGCGGCGACGATCCGCTCGCCCGCTTGACATGGATTAGTTCGTCATCGGGGCCGAGCAGGTCGCATATCTCCACGGTGCTTCTGTGGCCAAGGGGGTCTGAGATGCCCTTGCGGTCGAGGCAGACGTATCCGGCGCGGACGTCGCTGACGTGCTCGTTGTAGTCACGTTCCTCCCACTGGAGATTCCAGGTCGGTAGATCGAGCGAAGGTCCATGACCGAATAGCGGAGCGATCTCCGCTCGGACTCTCTGCGCGTAGTCGGCGCCGATCTCGTACCAGTGCCCGTCGAACATGAAGAACCGGCGCGAGTCTATGGTGGCAGTGACCTCGAGCCATCGGGCGGCACTGGAACCACCCAGGCGCTCCGTGCCACTTTCGTCGCTGTACATGCTGACCTTCCCCTCGCGCAGCGCTTGAGAGCGCTGTCCTGGCCGCTGGACGCGAGTTCGTCGCAGGAAGTACTCGGCGTCGAGTTCGTGCACGAAGTCTGCGGGTCCGGAGCCGATCTTGATCCCGAACGTGCGTGCGGAGCGGAAGTCATCGAGCGCCGACGTGGGGACAGCCGGCACGAGCTGTGCCGATCTGCCGGAGTCGCTGAGTGTGATGTCCATCTCGGCATCAAGACGTCCGATTGTCGGCTGGTCGCCGATGGGCGTGATGTGCTCGACAAACTCAAGCGCCGGGTCTGGGCTGGTCGTCTGGCATACCCGTGCGATCTCGCGGATGTCGGCCACCAAGTCGCTGGGCTGTACGCCGAGACGCAGGCGCAGTCCGGCGGCTCCCTCGGCTCGTACCCGACGGCTGTCATGGGCGGCGAAGGTCAGGTCGACTGTGTTCAGGCGCCCTCCGACCCGGCTGATGATGTCGGCGTGCTGTTCAGAGCCGAGGGACCAGACGGGAAGTCCGGCCGGGACGAACGTGGCGTCGGTGCGGCCGCCGCTGCCTGGCATGCGCCGGACCAGATCCTGAACTTGCCGAGGATCGAGCCTGCGGATAACAAAGCTCAATCCGAAGCGAGGATCCTTCAACTCCTCAGGGATCAACCGGTGGCCGCAGCCGTAGCCGATCGCGTAAACCGTGTCATCGACGCCGATTAGGAGCAGGCCGGCCGAGTTCACACTGGGGCGCAAGATGGCCGCCCCGATGGTAGTCGACGCATCGATGCACCACTCAGCAACAGTGCGGTCGAACTGACAATCGAGCCAGACCGCAGGAGC
The DNA here is from genome assembly GCA_963720575.1 of uncultured Actinomycetota bacterium. Classification (GTDB taxonomy): domain Bacteria; phylum Actinomycetota; class Actinomycetes; order Streptosporangiales; family Streptosporangiaceae; genus Chersky-822. Next base: position 3,490,042 of record CAVRGA010000001.1, on the reverse strand, counting down.
GTCGCCGACCGATGGGGTTCCAAGGTTGGCACCGAGGCTGTCTGGATCAAGGCCAGCATCGATCAGCGCGTCGAACATGCCATCCGGCGTCGGCTTGACCTGCGGCAGCCGGTAGAGCGTGACCTCTCTGGTCTTCGGTGCGGGCATGCAACCTCCTCGCTAGAACCGGCCAGTGCGCGTCTGCCTATGCAGGCTATCAGATTGTGAACATAGTCAACGATGTTCACGACTGCGTTGCGAAGGTCTGATAGATCCGGTAAGGTCACGGAGGTGAGTCCCGGCGAGAGCGATCAGATAACGTCAGCGGCCATCGCGCGTTTGGCTGGTGTTGGTCGCGCTGCCGTGTCGAACTGGCGCCGGCGCTACGCGGACTTCCCTGAGCCTGTCGCGGGCAGTCCCGCTAGCCCGCTGTTCTCCCGGGTCGAGGTGGAAGCCTGGCTCGTATCGACGGGCAAGGCCGGTCAGCTCGCTACCGCCGGGCGCACCGACACCGGGACGCAGCGCATAGACGAGCAGGCCGGGCAGCAGCGCCTAAGGTGGAATGCTGTGCCGTCAGGGACACAGCGAGGAACGGCAGAGCGCGCAATCACAGACCTAGCCGCGAGCGAACTGCTAGCCAAGGTGATGTCGTCCTTGCTCCCACGCGGTACAGCTATCTTCAATGCCGGGAGCGGCGAGGACGCCGATGCGCCGGTTGTGTTGGACCCGGCTTGTTCAGAGGGAACCGTGCTGATGGCAGTTGCCGACCGGTTCGGCGACCGGGTCATGCTCGTCGGTCAGGACATCCGTGAGCCGGCGACCGCCGTGGCGGCACTCAACTTGCGCCACCATCCCAACGCTGTGCTCTATGAGATCCGCACCGGCGACTCGCTGCTGAACGACCAGCTTGAGGAGTACCGGGGGACGGCTGCAGCCGTGGTCTGCGAGCCACCTTTCGACATGCGCGAATGGCCATCTGCAGAGCTGACAACCGATCCGCGATGGGAGTTCGGCATCCCAGCGCCGCGTGACGGCGAGCTTGCCTGGGTCCAGCACTGTTACGCGGACCTCCGGCCGAATGGCGTCGCCGTAGTCGCAGTGACTAGGCGGACATGTGTCCAGGCGACCGGCGAGCCAATCAGGTCAGCACTGGTGCGCTCAGGAGTTCTGCGCAGCGTGATCGCCCTCCCGAAGGGCATGAGTTCGGTGGCCGGAACCGACATTTGCCTATGGCTACTGCGGCGGCCGTACGGAGCGCCAGACCACTCGCCGGTCCGAATGGTAGATCTGTCCAGTCTGGGCGATGCCGTCGAGGTTCCCCGCGAGAATGCCGCCTGGCAGCGGCTGCTCAATGACGCCGATCCCGCGATCTCGCGCGCTGTGCCGCGACTGGAACTGCTCGACGACAACGCGGCCTTGCTTCCGTCCCGCTACATCAAAGCCAGTATTGACGCAAGCGCGGCCGACCTCGCCGAGGTGACCAGCCGACTTCAAACCATCTACTCTGACATCGGCCGCGCCCTGCCGCACTTCGAGACGCCTCTGGCGCCCGTGCGGCTCTCCTATGTCACCCTGGGGGAACTGGAACGCGCCGGGGCACTCCGGATCCGTTCACGCGATGCCACGCCGCTGCGCGGAGACCTGCTGCTGCGAACTCTAGGCCGACCGCCCGTCGTCGCGACCGGCTCCGTCGGCGATGACGTCGGGGTGGCCCAGGTGATCGAGATAGACGGCTCGCGGCTAGACGCCCATTTCGTGGCGATCTTCCTGCGCATGGACGCTGGTGGGATGCCAGTTGCCAATACGCTTGGTGCGCTAAGCCGTGAGGACCTGCGTCGCTGCCGAGTTCCGCGCATGCCCCTGGCTGAGCAGCGCCAGTACGGCGAAGCGTTTCGCTGTCTTCAGGAACTGGACGGCGCGCTAGCCAGCCTGGCAAGCCTGACCTCGAAGGTAATCGACCAAATCGTTTACGGATTGACGACCGGAGTTCTAGCACCGGGCCTGCCGGCGACGAAATCTCTCGGAGCCAATGCCAATGAAGGTGAGATGAGCAGAGCGTGAGTTCAGGGCCAACGCACTCCAAGATGGCGGCCGACATCTGGTCAGTCGCCGACCTCCTGCGCGGTGACTACAGGCGCAGCGAGTACGGCCACGTGATCTTGCCGTTCACGGTGCTGCGTCGGCTCGACGCGGTGATGGCGCCTACGCGCGAAGCAGTGCGCACGCGCGACGCCGGCCTCACCATCCAGAACAAGCATCGGCCACTCGAACTCGCCGCCGGACTGCCCTTCTACAACACCTCCAAGCAGGACTTCACGACGATCGCCGCCGACTCGACTCAGGTCGCTAAGAACCTGCGTGACTACATCAACGGTTTCTCGGGCAATGTAAGGAAGATCATCGAGCGCTTCGACCTCGACAATCAGATCACCAGGCTGGCGGAAGCACGGCTCCTCTACCAGATCGTCGGGAGGTTCGCCGCGATGCGCGGCCTCGACAAGCTTTCGACTCACGACATGGGCTACGTCTTCGAGCACCTCATCCGCAAGTTCTACGAAGATGCCAACGCTGAGGCCGGCGACCACTTTACGCCCCGCGAGGTCATCGACCTGATGGTCAACTTGCTGATCGCCCCGGACATGGACACGATCCTCGGAGAAGGTCAGGTCGTCAACATTCTAGACCCTGCCTGCGGCACAGGCGGCATGCTCACGGCGGCCGAGGACAAGATCAAGTCCTTTAACCAAAACGCGCGTGTCTTCCTCTTCGGGCAGGAGTTCAACGGGGAGTCTTGGGCGACCTGCGAGTCCGAGATGCTGCTCCGTAGCCAGCCAGGCTCGATCTACTTCGGCAACTCCTTCAGCGATGACGGTTATCAAGGCAAAAGGTACGACTACCTGCTCGCCAACCCGCCGTTCGGCGTCGAGTGGAAGAAAGTTAAGAGCGAGATCGATGACGAGGCGGAACTCGGTTACAGGGGCCGATTCGGGGCTGGCCTGCCCCGAATCAACGACGGCTCCTTCCTCTTCCTCCAGCACATGATCTCCAAGATGCAGCCGGTCGAGGACAGGGGAACGCGGCTGGCGATTGTGTTCAATGGCTCACCCCTGTTCACCGGCGGTGCCGGGTCAGGCGAGTCCGAGATCCGGCGCTGGATCCTGGAGAACGACTGGCTCGAAGGCATCGTCGCCCTGCCGGACCAGCTCTTCTACAACACCGGCATCTCCACCTACTTCTGGATCCTGTCTAACCGGAAGAAGAAGGAGCTACTCGGCAAGGTCATCCTGCTCGATGCCCGCGACCAGTGGCAGAAGATGCGCAAGTCACTCGGCGATAAGCGCAAGGAGATCAGCGAAGACCAGATCAAGCACGTCACCGAGCTCTATGCTTGCGCCTCCTCGGTCGCTGCCGATCCTGGTCATCCGGACCACGGCAAGGTAAAGATTTTCGGCACGCGCGACTTCGGCTATCAGCGCATCGTGGTCGAACGCCCGCTCAAGCTCCGCTTCGAGATCACTGAAGACACTCTCTCCGCGCTGGCAGTCTCGAAGCCGCTCGCTCGCTGGGAAGACCGCGATGCGTTCACCGAGTCAGTTCGCGCCTTGCATGGCACACTCTGGTGGACCAAGAAGGATGCCAGTGTCGCCCTGCGCACGGCGACCAGATCAGCCGGCGGACTCTGGCCATCCAAGGAATCCGTGCTTAAGGGCATCTGGTCGGCGGTCTCCGTGCCGGACGCCGAGGGTGAGGTCCAGATCGATAAGGATGGCAACACGCTCCCAGACCCAGACCTCCGCGATTTCGAGAATGTACCTCTGGATGAAGACATTGACATCTACTTCGCCCGCGAAGTTGAGGCACATGTCCCGGACGCCTGGATTGATTACGGCAAGACAAAGATTGGCTACGAGATACCTTTCACTCGCTTCTTCTATATCTATACGCCGCCTCGGCCGCTGGCCGAAATCGATGCCGATTTGCATATTCTAGAGGTACAGATCCAGAAGCTGCTAGGTGAGGTGACGGGCTGATGCTAGTCACCTGGCCGCTCATTCGAAGTCGGTACCTATTTACCCAACGGGATATCCGCGGAGAAGACGCTCCGCTTGCTTCGGCTACGAAAGATGGCGTCTTGCTTCGAGAGGAATTGGATTTCTCGGTCTGGAATCCAGGCTCAGATGTTTCAAGTTACAAACTGGTCGAACCGGATGATTTTGTGATCGGGCTTCGGTCATTTCAGCATGGAATTTCTCACTCTAGGGTCCGAGGCAACGTTAGCCCAGCCTACACAGTATTGCGGGGGACGCAGCTCGTTAGCGCCCGATTCTTCAAATATTTCTTCAGGTCGAAGATCTTCATATCTCAATTGGCTAACCTGACTCAGGGTATTCGGCAGGGCAAGTCAATTGACATAGCGGCGTTTGCAGATCTCAAGATACCTGTGCCTCCCATTGAGGAACAGTGTCGCATTGCCGACTTTCTGGATGGAGAGATGGTTAGAGCTGACACTTTGTCTTTGGTCTATAAAGACGCAAATGAAATAGTCGCCGAGCGAGTCCAGGCTCGAATAGATATGCTAGTCGAGAGCGCCGGCCACCCGGTTCCTTTGAAATACTTCGTGCGGTTTCGCGAAGGTCCTGGAATAATGGCCGTTGACTTCCGGGATACTGGAACGCCTCTGGTGAGAGTCTCGGGACTGCGAGAAGGCACTGTTACTTTACTGGGCGCAAATTACGTAGATGATGACTTGGCTGCCCGGAAATGGGCGCAATTCAGACTCCGCCTGGGTGACTATCTAATAAGTGCCAGCGCAACTATGGGAGCCGTATCCGTCGTAAAAGATCCTTCCGTCGTCGGCGCAATTCCGTATACCGGACTCATTATTTTGCGACCCGCGGATGCTGAAGTAGACATGAACTATGTTGCGGTTACACTAAATTCGACCCAGTTCAAACGCCAGATAGATGTGCTGAAGGCAGGTGCCGCTATGCAGCACTTTGGCCCAACCCATCTGAGCCAGATTTATCTGCCTTTCCCCAGTTACCAGAAGCAAGTGGCTATAGCATCGGCGGCTTACGCCGCACAGAATCAAGCTTCAGAGGTTATCGGTGTTATTGACAGCCAACTGACCTTGCTTGCAGAACGCCGTGAGGCCCTGATTACGGCAGCTGTCACCGGACAGATCGATGATTCTGCTCTGAGGATAGTCACTGTATGAACAATAGTTCCCACACAGAGCGGGCATTCGAGGACCGTGTCGAACACGAATTGCTCCAGCAGGGCTGGGAGATCGCCGCAGGGCTTTACGATGCCGAGGTGGGCATCCACACTGGTGCACTGTGGGAATTCATTGGCCGGACGCAGGTGAAACGCTGGAACAAGCTCCTTGAGCTCTACGGCGGTGACCCCGATATCGCGCAGCGGCAGTTCGCGCTTCGGCTCGCGACTGAGATTGACTCTCGCGGCGTTCTGGACGTGCTGCGGCGAGGGGTCAAGGACCGGGGAGTGCAGATCGACCTTGCCTACTTTCGGCCGGGGCACACCCTCGCGGCCGATGCGCTCAAGGACTACGACGGCTGTGTGTTGATGGTGGCGCGGCAGTTTCACTTCAGCTGCCGCGACCCGGAGCTGTCTGCTGACCTGGCGTTCTTCGTCAATGGGTTGCCGGTCGCTACGGCTGAGCTGAAGAACCCGAACACAGGGCAGAACACCGATAACGCGATCGCGCAGTACCGGGGCCGTGATCCGAATGACCTCTTCTTCGCTAAGCGCACACTTGTCCACTTCGCCGTAGATCCCGACCGCGCCTTCATCACGACGCGGCTGAAGGGCGGCGACACGGAGTTCCTGCCGTTCAACATCGGAACCAATGGGCCGGGACGGACCGGAGGGGCTGGGAACCCGCCCGCAGCTGAGGGAAGCTACTCGGTCGCCTACCTGTGGGAGCAGATCTGGCAGCGTGACAACTGGCTGGAGATCTTGCAGAGGTTCCTTCACATACAGGCGCCGGGCAAGAAGGTCGCGAAAGAGAGCCCGCATACGTCGCGTCGCATCTTCCCGCGCTACCACCAGTGGGATGCCGTCCAGAAGATGGTCGCGCACGCGCGCGAGCACGGTCCGGGACATAACTACCTGATCGAGCACTCGGCCGGATCAGGGAAGTCGAACACGATCGCCTGGCTCGCGCATCGGCTCTCTAACCTCTTCCACGACGACAACCAGCCGGTTTTCGACAAGGTCGTCGTGATCACCGACCGAGATGTGCTTGACAAGCAACTCCAGCGGACGATCTTCCAGTTCGACCACACGCCAGGCGTGGTGCGGAGGATCGATGAGGACTCGACGCAGCTCGCCGAAGCGCTTGAGGACGCCACCTCGAAGATCGTCATCAGCACTCTGCAGAAGTACCCGTACGTGCTGGACAAGATCGCCAACACCGGTTCGGACGGCAAGCGTTACGCCGTGATCATCGACGAGGCGCACTCGTCGCAGGGCGGAGACGCGGCGACTCGACTTAAGCAGGCGCTGGGCGTCAACGCGGCGCCTCCTGGGGAGGGCGAGGAGTTCGCGGAGTACATGACGCGGGTCCGTGGCCCGCAGCCTAACCTGTCGTACTTCGCGTTCACGGCGACGCCGAAGTCGTCGACTCTCAAGCTGTTCGGCACCTGGGACGAGCACGTGATCGACTCGGATACCGGCGAGCCGGGCATGCATGCGCCGTTCCACGTTTACTCGATGCGCCAGGCGATCGAGGAGGGCTTCATCCTTGATGTGCTGGCGAACTACATGACCTATGAGACGAAGTGGCGGCTGCGTAATGCCGCAGTCGATCACGAGGAGTCGGCGCTGACCAACCCGGAGGTGGATAGGCGAAAGGCGCAGGCGAAGCTGGTTCGGTTCGCCGAGTTGCACCCGACCTCGATGGAGCAGAAGGCGAAGCTGGTCGTCGAAGACTTTCGTGACAACATAGCCGGACGGCTCGGCGGCCGGGCGAAGGCCATGGTTGTCACGACCGGACGGCAGCACGCGCTCGACCTGTACCAGGCGATCCGGTCCTACGTCGACTTGCGCGGGTTCACCGACTGCGGGACGCTGGTCGCGTTCTCTGGGCCGCTGAAGGATGAGAAGACGGAACTGGAGTTCACCGAGGCGCAGTTGAATGGCTTCTCTGAGGTCCAGTTGCCTGATCGGTTCGGTTACGTCAAGGCCGACGACCCGCAGGCGGTTGCGAGGAACCAGGACGAGTACCGCCTGCTGGTGGCCGCCGACAAGTACCAGACCGGCTTTGACCAGCCGCTGTTGTGCGCGATGTATGTGGACAAGCCGCTGACCGGTGTCGCTGCGGTCCAGACGCTGTCACGGCTGAATCGGATCCACCCGCTCAAGTCCCAGGATGACGTGCGCATCCTTGATTTCGTCAACGAGGCTGAGGCTATCCAGGCCACGTTCGAGCCTTGGTTCGAGGCGACGATCACGCCGCCTACTGACCCGAACCTGCTTTACACCAAGGAGCGCGAGGTCATGGACTTCGGGCTGCTGGTGGCATCGGAGATGGAGGCGTTCATCCGGGTGCTGGCCACGGCCGACCTAGGACGGATGCCTGAGTCGGCCGAGCGGAAACTACACGCCGAACTGCACGGATACCTCGTGCCAGCGCTCGATCGGTTTGACGCACTGGACACAGACGATGAGCGCGAGAGGTTCCGCAAGGCCCTGCAAACCTATGTACGTGCCTACAGCCTTATCGCGCAGATCGTCGCCTGGGGCGATCGTGATCTGGAGCGGCTCTACCAGTACGGCCGGGTGCTGCTGATTCGGCTGCCGGGAAGGTCGCAGGTTTCGGTCGACATAGGCGATGCGGACCTGAGCCACTTCCGGCTGGAGTTCACCGGGAAGCACAATGTGTCGCTGACCTCCGTCGGCGATGGCGTGGTGCGCGGACATGCCGCCGACGGCGGCGGTTACCGTGACCCTGAGTTCCGGCCGCTGTCGGAGGTCATCGCGGAGCTAAACGATCGGTTCGGGCTGGGCCTCGGCAGCACTGACGAGATCCTCGTATACCAGCAGGTCGCAAAGCTCGTCGAGGACACCTCGATGCAGCAGATCGCACTGATGAATGACGAGGCTCGTTTCGGCCAGGTGGCCGATGACCGGCTCGACGATATCGTCGCCGAGAACGCCGACCGCAACACCGAGTTCATGAGGCTGTACTTCGACAACAGTGAGTTCCAGAAGGCGATCAAAGAGGCGGCTCGCAAGCGCGCGTACCGGATCATCACCGAACCCGCGCGCGATGAGGCGCTAGCACGGTTGCGCGCTGAGATGCAGCGGGAGACAGTAGGACGAACCAGTACCGAGTGACGCTTGAGATCTAGAGGTACGACGTGGGGGACGGAACGGCGCAACTACCTGAGAGGCGGCTGCTAGCCGGGCGCTACCGAATGGCAGGCTCGCTTGGCCGCGGCGGCATGAGCGAGGTCTTTCATGGCTACGACGAGCGCCTCGACCGGCGGGTGGCAATTAAGCTGCTGCGACCTCCGTCGGGATTACTGTCGTCGGCCACCGACAGTCCGGAAGCTGCCGAGATCCTCGACTCGATAGAACGCGACCGCAAGCGATTCCTACGCGAGATCCGCACCACCGCCTACCTAGAACATCCCGGTACGCCGGCGGTCTACGACACGGGCGTGGAAACAGCGCCAGATGGCAGTACGCAGATCTGGCTCGTGATGCAGCTGCTCCGTGGCTCGACGCTTGAGGCGATAGTCGACCAGGCCGAATACGCGGCCTCACCACCAAGCGTGGCGTGGGCGGCCGCGATTACGACGCAGATCGCGGCCGTGCTTTACGATCTGCATCGACTCGATGTCGTCCATCGCGATATCAAGCCTGCGAATGTGATGATCGTTGATGGCGGGCTGGTCAAGGTACTCGACTTCGGTATTGCGATCTTGCGCGGCGCTGGGGCTCTGCCGCGGTTGACGCAAGTCGATCGCACCGTCGGCACCCCCGCGTATATGTCACCCGAGCAGTGTCTCGGTCAGGCCGTCACCTCCGCGTCCGACATTTATTCGCTCGGATGCCTGCTGTATGAACTCCTTACCGGCGATGTGCCCTTTCACGGCACGGAAGACATGTCGCTGCGCGCTCACCACCTGCAATCGCCGCCGCCGTCCGCGCGTGCCCGCCGCCCGGAGGTGCCCGTGGCAGTCGATGTGCTAGTCGCTTCAATGATGGCAAAGAAGTCCGAAGCAAGGCCTACGGCCCAGTCGGTCTACGAAACCTTGCTACCGCTGATATCGGCACCAGCGACGGCGCCGGGGATGGACGATGCGCGAGATCCCACCCGGCCATTCCGTCAGCCGCTGCTAACGACAGTCGGACATCGCGGCGAGAGCGGCAGTCGCGTCCGCCTTACCGAGGCTGAAGCTGACGCGCTGAAGGCTAACGTCCAGGGTTTGCTAGGCAAAGACCAGCCCGCCGAGGCCATTAGGCTGCTCGAGGACGGGGTTGAAAGGGCGGGCCATGACTCAGTCATGGAACTGCGCCTACGTCATTATCTGGCTGCTGCCTTGTTCTACGCCGGAGAGTACAGTCGTGCCGCGCCATTGTTCGAGAAGGTCGGAAGCGCCTACCGCAAGCACCTGCCAGCCACGGACTCATATGTTCTAGATAGCTCGTACCACGCCGGCCAGGCTTTCGCCGAGATAGGCCAGCCAGACAATGCGCTGCCACATCTTCGATTCTTCGTCCAGAACGCAGGTCAAGCGAAGGACGCGGATGATGCTGACAAGGTTCTCGAATCCCGTTTCGTCATCGCCCAGATGCTTGCGGCTGCCGGACATCCTGATGAAGCACTAGCCGAACTCCGAGCGATCCGATCCCTGTTCGAGTCGGCCTACGGATCGCGCTCAACTCATGTCCGCAACCTCGACAATCAAATCAAACGATTGAACTCATACGTGGATACTCGCTCTTCGTCATCTGAATAACCAGCACGGAGTTATAGCCGCTCAACTGGTACTGGCTTCTGACGTCGGCGCCGATGCCGTGGACCAGCTACGCAATTTCCAAGAACTCAGGTCCAAAGTGGCGCCATTCCCGACGAGGTTTCGCTGACCGCGCCGAGTTTCTCTTCGCGCAGGAGACGAAGGACTGGTTCCTGGTAGTGGTCGGCAATGTCGAGCAGACTGACGCGGAACCAGAGGTGCGGGATCATCCCGGATGCGCCCCGAAAGCGGCAGGTTGTGTGAGCGGATGCGAGCGCGCCGTGCATCGTGAGTTAGCGCCAGCGGAAGCTCTTGTCGGTAATCGGCGGCAGGAGTACCGGGACGGGCTGGCCGCAGGTGCCGACCAGGGTCTCGATGGCTGCGCCGGCTGCGGGGTACAGGTGGAGTCGGGCTGCCTGGCCGGCTGGGGTCCAGATGATCCGGGCGTAGTCCTCGGCGTCCTGCTCGGTGGCTGCCATGGCGTGGCGGGCGTGGGGCGGCAGGTGCAGCACGTGGATGAGGTGGAGCCGGCGGAACATGGCGGTGCTTCCGGGGCGGGTGGTGATCTGGTCCTGGACCCAGCGCAGCTCGGGTGGGTAAGGCAGGGCGGACACGTCGAGGCCGAGTTCCTCGTTGAGCTCGCGGCCGAGTGCGGCCGTGACCTCTTCATCGGCGTGGACGAGGCCGCCGGGCAAAGAGTACTGGTCGCCGCCAGGCCGCTGGCGGTGGATCAGCGCCAGCTGGCCGTCCTGGAGGATAATGCAGCAGGCGCGGACCGTGAGAGAAGTTACCGGCGGGGACTGGCCGGGCAGGGTGGTGGTCACTGGCCGCGGTCCCCAGCTGCTACGAGGCTGGCGATCGCGTGGACGAGGACCAGCTCGTCTAGCACGGGCGGCGTGCACCTGCGGATCGTCTTGGCAACGTGGGTGAAGCGGGTTCCGGTGCCTGCGATGGCTGTCACGGCCTCACCTGGTCATGCCCTTCGACGGGGATGCTCGGGCTGTCCGGCCGCAGGGATGATCCGGCTGGCCAGGCCGTCAGTCTAGTGCACGCCGGTCGCCGGATCAGGGTGTGAGGCGAGGTGGCGGGTGTGCCGGACTGGCGGCCTGGCTGTTCGTGCTGGTCCAGGTCAGGCGGGTGCCGGGCCGATCGTGACGCTGACGGGCTGCTCGCTGGCAGCGGCGGCCAGCCCGGCGGCCCGGATCTTGTCCCACACGGGCGTGGCGCGTTCTGCTGGGGTGTGGCCGTGGCGCACGGCCTGCTCGTAGACGGCCAAGAGCATGGCGTCGTAGTCGCGGGGCGTGCCGGGGTGCCCGTCGGTATAGCGGTGCAGGGCAGCGACCCCGGTTTCGGCCACGGCGCGGCCTGTGGCGGTGACGGCGGCGAGAAGGTCGGTGTCGAAGGACAGCCCGCGGTCGGTTACCTGGGGCAGGGCGTCGTGCAGGGCACTGGCGGTGAAGGCCTTGAACCCGGCCTGGGGGTCGGTGACGCGGAGGCCTAGGAGTTCCCGGACGGCTCGCTGGTACAGCAGGGCGGCGGGGTCCGGCCCGGCGGGCGGGTAGTAGCCGTGGGAGTCCGGCAGGCGGCGGGAGCCGACGACGGCGCCGGTGCCCGGCGGGCCGAGTGCGTCCAGGAGGACGCCGAGCTGGTCCAGCGGGTAGGTGAGGTCGAGGTCGGTGTAGCCGATCATGGCGTGCCCGGCCTGCTGGAGCTGGGCGAGGCCCCAGAGCACTGCCCCGCCCTTCGCGCTGGTTTCTTCGTGACGGCTGGCGACGCTGAGGCCGATTCGCGGATGGCTTACGGCTGCCTGCCGGGCGGCGCTGGCGGAGGCGCCGTCAGGGTCCTCATCGACCAGGAGGATCTCGGCACCCGCATCGGGGCGTGCTTCAAGGAGCCAGGCCAGCTGAGCGGTCTTGGCGGCGAGCGCGTCCAGGCCGTCCTCGTTGCCGGGTCCCGGGGCCAGTATCCGGCTGGCCTCGCCGCGCGTGGGGATGACTAAGCCGATGCTGATGTTCAGGGGGCGGGTCAGGAACCAGGCCTTGGAACGGGCGGCCTTGACGGCGGCGATCAGGCCGTGGACCTGCGGGGCGCCCGGGATCTTGTCGCGGCGGTTCTTCGCGAGCGCCCGGATGAAGCCGTTGAGCAGCGTGTCGTCAAAGCCGAGCGGGCTGTGGCCTAGGTGGCCGGTGAGGTGGTCAGCGACGGTGTGCAGGAGCGCGCGCCCGGCCGGGTCGGTGGCCCAGCACCGGTCAGGGACCGGCGGGGTGCTAGCGCTCCCGTAGCGGTCCAGGACGTGGTCGGCGAGGAGGGCGTAGCAGGCTGCCAGGACGCGCTGGCTCGGGTGCCAGGCTGAGCCGTCCGGGGTGGCAGCGGCCTCTTCCCATGCCTGATCCCAGGTTCGGCAGTGCGCCGTGCTGCTGCGGGCGGCGGCGGTGACCTGCTGCCAGCGGGCGCGGGCGGCGGGCCACGGCATGGCGGGCTCCTGGCCCGCGCGCAGGAGGCGGCCTGCCTCGCTGGCCGCGGTAAGCGCATCCCCGGCTTGCCGGGGGGTGTCGGCTGCGGCGCGGAGCGCGTCGAACCACAGGCCGGCGGCGAGCGTGCGCCCGCCGGTGTGGCGGGCGATCTCGCTGATCGTCTGCTCGCGGCGGGCATCCAGTTCGGCGCGGATGCGCGCATGCCGGGTACGGGCGCGGGCACCGGCGACGGCCGTGTCGAAGGCGGCCACCGGACTTCCTGCGGCGCGGCGGGCGGCGTCCAGCGCGGCGAGCGCCGCGTCGGCCGCTTCGCCTGCGGCGGGGGTCTTGAGCAGCGGGCCGAGAATTCTGTGCATCATGGCCGGGTCGGCTGCGGCAGCGGCCTCGGTGAAACGCGCGGTGGCCAGGTACGCGGCGTCGATCGTGTTGGGGGCACAGGCGAGAGCGGCCACGGTGCGGGCGAACCGGTGGCAGCCGCCGGCACCGCCTGGGAACAGGAGCTTCTTCAGGCGGGCGGTGGCGTGCCTGAGGCCGGGCCGGGAAGCGACCAGCAGCGCGAGAGATTCCGGGGGAAGGTCGGCGCGCGCGTCGAGCGCGCCGGCGATCCGCCCGGCGGCACCGGGCTCGCTGATCGCGAGGAGCCCGGCGATGACGGCCGGGACAGGCGGCGCGTGCGCCGCCAGCCGTACCGCCAGGTCGGTGTACTCGGCATCCGAGCGGGGCGTGGCGAGCAGCGGGGACTCGGCGAGCGGCACGAACGTCCGCGACGCGGGGGCTGCGGTCATCGGGTGAGCCTTCCGGCGATGAGGTCGGCGGCCTGGGCGGCCGTGTGGACGGGGAACAGCAGGTTCTGGCGCAGAAAGGTCCGCTCGAAGGGGCTGAGCGGGGCGTGGACGACGACGGTCGCGGACGTGATGTCCAGGCCGGCGTCGGGACGGCCGATACGGGCCAGGAGCTGGCGGACGGTGGCCTGCTCCGGGGGCTCGGCTGCGGCGCAGGCATGGTGCTGGGCGAGCGGGCAGCGCAGCCGGCAGTTGGTTCCGGGCTGGTCGTAGTGGCCGTTGTAATCGGGGATGTGGCTGCCGCGCTCAACGACGCGCCCGCACGACGACCGCTTGAGGATGGCAGGCCGCTGCCCGGCCGGCACGTCGGCGTACACCTCCTCGAACATGGCCATGATGCGCTGCTCGGTGCCTGCGGTCAGGAGCTTCTTGCCGGCGGTGAAGGTTCCCCTGGGCAGCGGCAGGCCGTAGGACATGAAGGTCCGGGCGTGGTCGTCGCCGAATTTCAGCCCGCCGAGGACGACGGTGCGCGCCCCGGCTTCCTTGAAGGTCTCCCAGACGTGGCGCATGTGCCCGTCGGTGGTGTTGATACCCTCGGCGATGGGCCGGTAGTAGGCCAGCACGTTGAGCTTGCCTGAGGCGAGGATGCGGCGCAGGAAGTCGGCCCGGCGGCGGTGGCTGGCAGGCTCGACGGCCTCGGGCATCGCCGCGTAGCAGACGTTGACGTCCAGGTCGGCGTTGACCAGCGATTCCAGCTGCTCGATCTGCTGGTCTGACAGGGTGTGCTTGGTGATGCAGGAGACCCGGTTGGTCAGGCCGAGCGCGTCCAGCCGCTGCAGGGCCTCCCACGTGCGGGGCCACAGCCTGGGCAGGAATGCCTCGGAGGTGGACATGTGCAGGCCGATCGGGGTGACGTGCGGGGTGAACCAGGGATGGGCGAGCAGCCGCTGGATCACTTCTTCGGCGGGAAGGAAGCCGCTGGGTTCCCAGGAGCCGAGGTAGCCGTCGACGGTGTCGCCCTCGCGGCGGTAGCAGTAGGCGCACATCAGGGGGCAGCCGATCCCGAAGTCGGCGGACATGCCGCCCTTCATCTGGCTGATCATGTAGCTGGTGTTGAGGCCGTCGGGTCCTGCCGCGGCCTGCGTGGCCGCGATCTCGGCGGAGGTGGCGATCGGCCGGTATCCGTCTGGCAGCGTGGTCTTCAGGGCGAACGGCGCGTCGGGGGTGCCGACGATGCCGGGGAACGCGAACGTGCAGCGGAGCGCGAACAGCAGTTCCTCGGCGAGCGTGCCGTCCAGCCCGTGGCGCCTGGTCAGGGGTGTCAGAACGCGGGACGGCAGTTCCTGGAGCGAGACGCGGCGGCCGGACGGCTCGTGCAGCAGGCGCCGGCTGGTGACGTCAGCCAGCGCCTGCTCTAGCGGGCCGTCGCACAGCCTCCGCGCGGCGGCGACCACCTGGTACGGGCCGCCGGTGCCCAGGACGGACTGCAGCGCGCGGGCGGTCTCCGGGCGCTGCAGGCCCGCGCGCAGGCCCGCAGGCCCGGCGGCGGCGAGTTCGTCCAGGGACGGGATGCGGGGCGTGGTGATCGAAACGGTCACGGCGTTGTCTCCTTGACTGCGGTAATCGGTCGGGCGGGCTGTGGTGCGGTCCATTCGGGCGGGGCAGGGACATCGGGGTGCCCGGCGGCGATGAGCGCGGTCAGGTCGCCGTCGGTCAGGTCGATGCCGTCCAGCAGAGCGGCGGCACGGTGCGCCGACGCCCGGTCGCCGGGCATCCGGGCGCCCTGGCGCCGGACCGCGCGGGAGATCTCGTCCGCGATGGCGGCTACGCCGGCGACGCCGAGCAGGGCCGGGTCGATGACCAGGGACAGCAGCCCCCGGCCCTCCGTGCCGTCTGGCAGGGGGGCGGTCCCGGCGAGCGCGCCGAGGAGCAGCTGCAGGACGATCGCTGCTGCCTGGCCCCGTTCGCCGGCAGGCAGGAGGACGGCCGCCTCGCGGGGGTCGCGTGCGGGCTGGCCTGAGGCGTCCAGCGCGCAGCCGGCGGGCAGGTCCTGGCCGGTCCGGGCGCGCTGGTGCACGCGTCCCCAGGAACTTGACGAGGCGGCTATGTCCAGGACAACCGGCTGTCCGGGTGCGGGGACGGCGACCGCGAGCGCCGAGTTGCCCAGCAGCGCGGTCCCGGTGCCGCCGAGCAGCGCCACGCTGGCCGATGAGGCGGGTGCGGCGAGCACGCTGACCAGACCCTCGCTGGCTGCCCGGGTCGCGGCGGTGCCGAGTGCCCCGGCGTGGCCGGCCCGGCGGACGATGACCAGCCCGGTGCCGTAGCGGCGGGCCAGCCGCATGCTGGCCTCGACCGCGTGGCGGGCGGCGAGAGGTCCGGGCGTGAGGCCCGCGTCCAGGACCAGGCACGCGCCGGCCGTCCGCAGGGCCGTCATCCGGGGGCGCGGGCTGAGCCGGCCGTCGCGGAGCTTGGCCAGGTAGGCGGGGGCGAGGCGGCTGCCGTGCCCGTGGACGCCCCGCATGTCTGCCTCGACATGCGCGGCGGCCATCGTGGCTGCCCCGTCACCGGTCATCCCCGCCGCGCGGTACAGCTGCTCCAGGTAGCCGGCCAGCCGGGCGGCGGGGACAGCTGTCACCACGACGCTCCCCGAGCCGGCACGGTGCCGCGGGCGCGAAGGCGGCCGGACAGTACACGGGCGACCACCTCGGCGCTTGCCTGGTGCGGGCTGAAGGCAGCGATCAGCACATCGGCCGGCGACCCGGCCAGGTCGTCCGGGTCGCCGAAGGCGACCTGCGCCACCACCCGCTGCTGCTGCTTGAGCCGGGCCGCCTCCGTCGCAGCGCCGCTGCGGTGGCCGGAGCCGGCGTGAGTGTCGTAGCCGTAGACCACCACTGGCCCGGTGCCCGGCGGCAGGCATCTGCCGGGCGGCACCGGGTGCACCGGGAACCAGGCGCCGAGCAGGCCGGGCAGGAGATCAGGGGCGTGGCGCGCGCTGTCGGCCCGCCTCTGCCCGCTGTCAGGTACCCGGACCGCGGCCAGCGTCGTCCCGGGTGCCCGGACGAGCGGCAGGAGGTCAGCGCCGCGAACCGCCGCAACCGATTCTGCGGCGATCCGGATGGCCGTCTCGTGCGCGGCGGTGCTCGCCTCGTCCCACCCGGGCAGCGGCGTGCGCGGGGCGATGCCGAAGCGGCAGTGCAGGGCCAGCACCCGCGCGGCGGCCTCCGCCACCCGGTCGCGGCTGATCAGGCCAGCCTGTACCGCGCTGGCCAGCGCCCCGGCGACTTCCCTCCGGGTCCGGATGGCGGCCGCGCGCTGCTGGTGCGGCTGGCGGCCCCGGGAGATCTCCGAATCCAGCATCACCACGTCCGCCCCTGCCGCCACAGCGGCCACCGCGGCATGCGCCAGCCCGCCCAGGGGCTCATGGACTGCCGGGATCGACAGGTTCTCGGTCACGACCACGCCGTCGAACCCGAGGTCCTCCCTCAGCAGGGTGATCATCCGCCGGGAGGCGAGGGCGGGCCGGTCCTCAACAGCCCGGACCGTGTGGCTGCCGACCATGACGCACGCAACGCCGGCACGCACGGCCGCGCTGAACGGCGCCAGCGCGCCGGAGGGAAGCTCGTCAATGACCGGTGCTTCGTGGTGCGGGTCGGCGGCGGTGCCGCCCAGGCCGGGAAAGTGCTTGGCTGTCGCGGCCACCC
Organism: uncultured Actinomycetota bacterium; assembly: GCA_963720575.1. GTDB lineage: Bacteria > Actinomycetota > Actinomycetes > Streptosporangiales > Streptosporangiaceae > Chersky-822. The sequence continues at coordinate 3,473,117 of CAVRGA010000001.1, read as the reverse complement.
CGGCCGACTGGAGGCCGCGAACGAAAGCTCCGGCCAGCACGGCCACCTGCACTGGATCGGAGCCGAAGGAGCGCGTGCCGATCGCCGGCTCCGCAGGCCAGCCGGCCAGGTCGCACACTGGCGCAAGGTTCCACGTCAGCCCGGCCGCTCTCAGCTGGCCGCCAATCGCGGTGCCTGCCTGCTCGGCAAGAACCTCCTCGCCGGCCGCCCCCAATGCCATGCTGCCCGGCAACTGTACGGTATCGGGCCAGTCGATGGCGTTCAGCCGCCCGCCCTCCTGGTTGACGCTTACCAGCAGCGCAGGGAACGCCTGTCCGCTCGCGGCCCGGGTTACGGACCGCAGGCCCGCTGCGGAGGTGACGGTGTCCTTGCCGATACGGCCGGATCCTGTGCCGGTTTCCTCGCGCAAGAGCGTCTCGGCAGCGCCCGGCACCAGGCTTTGCGTGCTGGGCCGTACCAGCAGGTCGATCTGGTCGCGCAGCGCCGCGTCGGCGTGGCCTGCGCCGGCGGCGGGAATCGGGTTCATGCGGCCCGCCCCTCCAGAGATTCTGGCAGCCCAGGAACGGCACCGGATGCCCCGCCGGACAGAAGGAGGCCCGTGACGGCGGCGGCCATTTCCTCCGGCGCGTGCCGGGAGGTGTCGAAGACCAGGAGCTGCCGGTGCCGGCGGCCCATGCCCCGGACGAGCATCGCGGTGAACGTCTCGGCGAACTCCGTGTCCCGCACGGAGCGGAAATCGTTAACGTCCGCGTCCAGGCGGACAGCCAGCCGGGCCGCGCGGGTCGATGCCGGGGCATGCAGGTACACCGCGACATCGAAGGGCGCGTAGATCCGGGGCCAGCGCAGCGCCAGGCACGCCGCCAGATACGGGCCGCCGGCCATGCCGAGCGCCGCGGTCCGGTCCGCGTACCCGTCCTGAACCAGCATTGCGCCGGCGGGCTGCGGCGGGTCAATGCCGGCCAGCAGCCGGTCAAGGGGGTAGGCGCCGAGCAGGAACACGGCCGTGACCAGGCCGCTGTCAGGCTGGCGGACCAGCGGGAACGTCCTCCTCAGCCACTGCTCAAGCGGGTAATGCCCGGCCAGCATCCCGCGATGCGGCATCGCCGGGACGCCGTGCTCGCCGAGGGCGGAGATGAGCGCGGCCGTGAGAGTCGTCTTGCCGGTCAGGTCGAGGCCGTCCACGAGAATGCGCGGGGCACGCCGCGGATCCCGGGCTGCGGGCCTGCTGCCGTTGAACACGGCGGACCGCCTTTCTGGTGAGGTAGTCAATGCCCTCAGGCTCACCCCGGAACGCAAGCAGTCCAACACAAGACGTGACCAACGAAATGGCACAACGTAATAGGGCCGACCAAAGATCTGACCCAAGTTCGCCACCGGGCGCGGCTTCGGCCGTCCGGCGCGGTGGATCATGGACCGAACAGGGAAGGGCTCGGGCCGTGGCCAGGTACGCCGCCAACGAGCAGCTGCGGCAGGCCCGCGCAGCGGCCGGGCTTTCGCAAGACGAGTTCGCCGGACGGCTCGGCGAGTTCATGCGCGCGCAGCTTGACTGCAACGTGTCCCCGTCGGGCAACCTGTTAGGGATGTGGGAGCGCGGCGAGGTCCGTCCCGGCCAGCTCTACCGGCGCGGTCTGACCGCGTTTACCGGGCTGGGCGAGGCCGCCCTCGGCTTCGGCCCGCAGTTCCCGCCCGCGCTGCCCGCGCGGGCGGCCACGGAGGAAGGGGCGGACACGAACCGGCGGGAAATGCTCAGCGGGATAGCGGCCACCGGGCTCGCGCTCTCAGGATTCCACCTGCCCGCGCCGGGCGACGCACCGCACCGCGTCGGCCCGCAGCACGTCGCCGAGTTGCGGCGGCTCACTGAGATGTACCGCACGATGACCTACTCCCGGGGCGCGGACGCGGAACTGCAGCGCGGCGTTGCCCGCCTCCTCGACCGCGCCACCACCCTGCTCGGCCAGGTGTCCTCGCCCCAGTTGCGCAACGAACTGCTCGATGCCGCCGCCGACTCCGCCGGCCTGGCTGCCTACGCCTGCCGCGACCTCGGCCAGCACCAATGGGCACAGCAGTACTACCTCATCGCGATGCAGGCCGCCCAGGCCGCCGGCGACCACGCTCTCGCCGGGCACCTCGTCGTCCGGATGGCCGGCCACAACATCGAGCTCGCCCAGCCCGCACAGGTCCTCGCCTACCTCGACGCCGCCCGCCAGCCCGGCAACCCCGCGCCATTCACTCACGGCGAGCTGTCCAACCAGCACGCCATCGCCGCCTGGGCCAACGCCCAGGCCGGGAACGCCCAGAGCGTACTGCGCGAGGCAGGAAACGCCGAAGAACACTTCGCCGCCGCCGAGCACCGCTCCGGCCCGGACTGGCAGGTCCGCCACGTCGCCGAGGCCGAGCTTTACAGCCTCACCGGCGCCGGGTACACCGAACTGGCAAAGCACCAGCCCCGCTACGCCGAGCAGGCAATCAGCAGGCTCACGCTCGCACTCGACCTCCGCGGTGCCGACGGAGCACGCAACGCCACCCTGGACACCATCTCACTCGCCGAGGCCCACCTTGCCGACCACGACCTCAGCCAGGCGGCCTGCATCGCTGCCAGCGCCGTGCTCCTGGCGCGAGACAGCGCTTCCCGGCGCATACGAAAGCGCCTCCGCGAACTCGGACAGCAGCTCAACCCCCACCGACACGACCCGGGCACCGCGGCCGTAGTCGACGAGATCAACACGTTCACCACACCCAGCCGCCTGTGATTTGGCACTTGATAAAAACGCGCATTGATGTTGGAAATCGGGTGTCAATTCGCGCATTGATTGATGTTGCTGACGTTGCGGGCCGGGACGCGCCCCGGGCGACTGATTACTGGCGGTACAGCCCCCGTTTCGAGATGTAGCTGATCACCTCGTCAGGGACGAGGTAGCGGAGCGGGAGCCCGGCCTGGACGCGTTCGCGGCACATGGTCGAGGAGATGTGCAGCGTCGGCACTTCCAGCAGGCTGAACTGGGCGGCCCCGAGACTGCCGTCAGCCAGCCGGCGGCCGTCCCTGGTCAGGCCGATGAAGTGCACCATTTCCAGCAATTCGGCCGGCTCATGCCAGGTGGAAAGGCCGCTGAGCGAGTCGGCGCCGATGATGAAGAAGAACTCGGCGGAAGGCCCGCGTTCCGCGCGGAGCGCCCGCAGCGTGTCCACGGTGTAGGTGTCGCCGGGCCGGTCGATTTCCAGCCGGCTCACCGAGAACAGCGGATTGGGGGCGGTCGCGATCACGGCCATCGCATACCTGTCTTCGGCGGGCGCGATCTGCCGGCCGTTCTTCTGCCACGGCCAGCAGGCCGGCACGAAGATCACCTCGTCGAGCCTGAAGGCCCGCCCGGCCTCATTCGCCCCCATCAGGTGCCCGTTGTGAACGGGATCGAACGTGCCGCCCATCACGCCGATCCTGCCCGTGCCGCCGGAACCGGCCATTCCGCCGGTCATGCCCGGCTGTTCCGCGCCGTGAGCCCGGGGACCGGGGGCTCGCCCGACGACCAGCGCCGGACCCTGACCGCCTTGCCGACCTCGGTACGCGGCACCGAGCCTTGCGGCACGATCGCCACATCGACGCGGACGCCGATCGTCTCGCGCAGCGCGCGCTCGAGACAGGCCGCGAGGGCCGAGTCACCTAGACCGGGCGAGCCGGGTGCTCCATCCGTTCCCCATTCGCATACGGCGATCACGCCGGCCTGACTCTCCCTTTCGTCGATGACCAGCAGGTAATCAGGCGCTACCGCCGGCTCGGCGAGCAGGACGCGCTCGATCTCGCTGGGATAGACGTTCACGCCCCTGATCACCAGCATGTCGTCCTTGCGGCCGGTCACCTTGGACATCTTGACCAGCGTCCGGCCGCACTCACACGGGCCCCGGCGCAGCGCGGCGATGTCGCCGGTCCGGTACCGAAGCAGCGGCATGGCCTCTTTAGTGACAGTGGTGAAAGCAAGCTCACCCGGACTGCCGTCGGCGACCGGGTCACCCGTCACCGGGTCGAGCGCCTCGACGAGGAAGTGGTCCTCGTTGACGTGCAGGCCGTCGGCGGCGACCACGCACTCGCTGGCCACGCCGGGGCCGATCACCTCGGACAGGCCGTAGATGTCGAGCGCGCGGATGCCGAGCAGCTCGTTGATCCTGACCCGCATTTCGTGGGTCCACGGCTCGGCGCCGAACACCCCGACCTTCAGCGACAGCCCGTTACCCGGCGTGAGCCCGGCCTCCGCCAGCGCCTCGCCGAGGCGGATCGCGTACGAGGGCGTGCAGGTCAGGACGTCCGGACGCAGGTCCCTGATCAGCGTGACCTGGCGGGAGGTCATGCCGCCCGACACGGGGATCACGGTGGCGCCGAGCTCGATCGCCCCCTGATGAATCCCGACTCCCCCGGTGAAAAGCCCGTACCCGTACGCGTTGTGCACGATGCTGCCCGGCCGTGCCCCGGCTGCCGCGAGCGCCCTGGCGCAGACCCGGGCCCAGAGCTTGAGGTCGCCGCGGGAGTAGGAGACCAGCGTCGGCCGGCCGCCGGTCCCGCTCGACCCGTGCACGGCGACGACCTCGTCGCGGGGCACGGCGAGCAGCCCGAACGGGTAGCCGTCCCAGAGGTCCTGCTTGGCCGTGGTCGGCAGGCTGGGCAGGTTCTCGAGGCTGACGTCGCGCCCGCTGGTCACGCCCGAGGCGGCCAGCCGCTCAGCCTGGAGCCCGCCGGCCGCGATCAGCCGGTCGACCAGGGCCCGCAGGCGAACGGCCTGAAGTTCGGCGCGCTGCTCCGGTGGCATTGACTCGGCCTCTGCCTCATACATAGGCGGCACCGAAGTTTGCGGCACAGCGCCATCGAAATATATCTCGACCATGACAGCCAACCTTCCTTACGGCACGTACCATGACGGCATGAACACTGTGCCCGAACGCTCTCGTGTCCGTCTGCCGGACATTAGCTCCCGCGCATACGAGCATCCAGCCGACCGCTCCGCCCTGGTCGCGCTTCGCAAGCTCACCGGCTTCGACACGATTCTGCGTAACATCGCCGGGCTGTTCAGCGACCGGAGCCTGCGGCTGCTGTTCCTCGCCAGCTCGGTCCGGGCGTCGGAGCAGCAGTTCCCGCACCTGTACCAGATGCTGCTCGACGGCGCCTACGTACTTGACCTGCCCCGGGTGCCCGAGCTGTTCATCATGCAGGACCCGACGGTCAACGCGATGGCGCTGGGCACGGACAAGCCCTTCATCGTGATCACGACCGGGCTGATCGACCTGATGGACGAGGAGGAGACCAGGTTCGTCATCGGGCACGAGCTCGGGCACGTGCTGTCTGGTCACTCCGTGTACCGCACCATGCTGTACGCGCTCGTCGCGCTCGTGGCGCGGTTCGCGCTGGTCGCGATCGCCTGGATCGGGCTGAAGGCCGTGATCTGGGGCCTTGAGGAGTGGTTCCGCAAGTCTGAGCTGTCGTGCGACCGGGCCGGCCTGCTGGCCTGCCAGGACGTGGCCGCCGCGCGCCGCTCGCTGATGAAGCTCGCGGGCGGGCCGCAGCTGGCCGAGCTGAGCGCGGACGCCTTCCTCGAGCAGGCGCGCGAGTACGACGCCGTTCCCGACGTGCGGGAGAGCCTGATCAAGCTGCTGCAGATGCAGGGCACGACGCACCCGTTCGCCGTGGTGCGGTTCGCCGAGCTCGACCACTGGGCGAAAGACGGCGAGTACCGCGACATCCTGGCCGGCAACTACCCGCGCCGCGAAGCCGATTCGGGCGCGTCGGTCGGCGATGAGTTCAAGTCGGCCGCCAAGTCCTACCAGGACTCGTGGAACCGGTCCGCTGACCCGCTGATCGGGGCCGTGCGGGGCGTGGCCGGGTCCGCAGTGGGGGCGGGCGAGCGGATCATGAATAGGTTCGGCCGGCGAGACGACTCCGGATCTGACTCCGACGACTAGCTGGTCTTCTGGGCGTTTTCTGTCCCCTCCACTCGTGCCCGTGCTGTCACGACAGCCCGGGCACGAGTCTTTTCAGGCCCGCCGTTGATACCTCTGGCCGCGTCATGGCAACCGGCATGGCCGCTGGCGGAGTTCTGATGGGCATGAGGATGGGTCAGGAGTTCGAAGATTTCGTGCGGGAGCGGTCGGCAGTCCTGCTGCGGACCGCCTATGCGCTGGTCGGCGATCGTGGCCATGCCAAGGATCTGCTGCAGGTGGCCTTGCTGCGCACGGCGCGGCGCTGGAACGCCGCCAGGGACGCACCCGAGGCTTACGCCCGCCGGGTGCTGGTGAACCTGTGCCGGGATCGGGTGCGCTGGCTGCTGCGGCGGCCGAGGGAGACCTTGCTGGCCGACGGCGCCGAGTCGTCCGGCGCGGCGGATGAGCTAGCCGATCAGGTAGGCGACCGGCGCTTTGTCATCTCGGCGCTGATGAGGCTGCCAGAAGGCCAGCGCCACGTCGTGGTTCTGCGGTTCCTCGAGGATCTGTCGGTTGCGGAGACCGCTGACCTCCTCGGTATCTCCGCGGGAACGGTGAAGTCCTACACCTCCCGCGCCCTGTCCAGTCTCCGCGTCACGCTCAGCGACCTCGCCGCGGCTGAAGACCGCGGCGCTCCGGAGGTGTTCCATGCCCAGTGAGGATCAGCTTGCCCGCCTGCTGCGTACCAGGCTGCGGGACGAGACAGCGCCCATCGAGCCGCGCCCTGACCTGCTCGCCAGCCTGCGCCGCCGGCAAGCCCGGCGGTCGCTGACCACGCGGATCGGCATCGTGGCAGTCCCGGTTGCCGCTGCCGCCGCCGCGGCGGCCGTGGTCCTGTCAGGAACGGGCGCCGCCGTCGCGCCCGCGAAGTCCGGGGCGTCCGCGAAGTCCGCCGTGCTCACCGCGGCGATGGTGCGGCGAGTGACCAGCCAGTCGCGGCACGCGCTGGCGCGGTCCGGCCGGGCGACGATCGCGTACCGGCTGACCGACAACGGCACCGAGGCGGTATCCGGCTCCGACAAGATCACCTTCGCCGGGCGCGACTGGAATGACGCGATCTCGCAGACCTTCCCGGCCAGCGACGGCCAGCCGTCCACGACCCAGACCGCGATCAACCGCATCGTCGGCGGGCAGTTCTACCTGCACGTCGCCGGGGCTGACAATCACGTGCGGTGGTACCACGACATCAATAAGAGCGGGCATCCCAGCGTCAAGATTCCTGATCCCCGTACCCTGTTCGGCCTGCTGAATCCGTCCGCCAAATTCAAGATCATCGGCCACCGGGTGGTCGGCGGCGTGCGGCTCACCGTGCTGCGCGCGACCGAGCCGCCCCGGCTGCACGCCCTGGGCTGGCTGCCCGGCGTGATGCCAGGAGCGCACGTAGAACTCCTGACGGTGTCGGTGGACAAGCACGACGTCGTCCGCCAGATGTCCATGCGCGTGAAGCACGACCATACGTCGGCCCCCGTCTTCGTTCAGAAAGCCAAAAACGGAGACCTTAAGTTCGTCGTCCCGAGCAAGGCTTACCTGAAGGATGCCAGGGCCGACGCCAGGAAGGTGAATAAGAGCTACCACGCGACTGCCGGCATCGACCGCAAGCTCTCGGCCAAGGTCACTCACGACATTCAGGTAGCGAAGGTGTCGGTGACGTTCAGCGGCTTCGGCCAGCATCTGGTCATCGCCGCCCCGCCGCACGCGATCGCGGAGCGGACCCAGGGCTGACCCTGACCCGGCCTCGAATGCGGGCCGGCCGCGCTGACCAGACTCCCAGCGCGACCGGCCCGCCTCTCCCCCGCCCCACCCCTGATCACCGGCCCGCAGCCGAGACCCCGCCCACCCCTGATCACCGAGACTCTCGGGCGCCGCGCGGTTCCTGTAGGAGGCTTTTCGCATACTGGAGCCTTGACCGGATCATGCGGCGAAAAAGCTCCTTCAGGCGAAAAGGCTCCTACAGGAGCCCGAGAAAGGTCCGCGATCATGACGAGATGCCTCCCGGAACGGAGAACTCTCCTTCTCAAGGACCAATGCCACTTTGGTGCAGCTCCTCGTGAGTGAGCCCTGGTTATCTGGTGGTGCGGGCGGGCTTCGCCGGTGATCCCGGAGGCTGGCCCGCGGCCCGGGCAGCGCAAGCACAGGAGCTGGTTTCCGTGATCATGAACCATGCCATGATCACGGATGATCACGCCTACTCTGACCTGGGCAAATTTCCGTGATCACGGTCTCGATCATGATCACGGAACATGGCACGGGTCCCGGGGGCTGCCGCGCGGCTCGTGATCAGGATCGGGAGCTTTTCCGGCATCACAGGGAGAGTTTTCACTCCGGGGAGTTTTTTCAGTCAATAGAACTGAAAACTCTCCCTTAAGTGAAAAGTCTCCCCGGTAACTCAGGTAAAGTCTCCCCGCTGGCGTCGGAACCGAATCGAGCGCCAAGCCGGCGCTAATGTGTCCGAGCTGGCAGCTATCAGGCTTGCTAGTCGCTATGGTGGCGGCTGAAGGCGATGTTGATCACCGCGATGGCCATCCAGACGAGCACGAGCGCGACGGCGCTGTAGTGACCCTCCGCCATGATGCCCGTGATCGGAATGCCCAGCGAAATCGAGACAATGCCCAGGGCAAGGGCGGCGCCGCGGCCGCCGGATTGGCTCGGCCTGTCCAGTTGCCGGTCACCCCGCACGGTCCGCGCGCTTGCGAGCCGCGCGTCGACGCGAGCGTCGATCTCCTTGCCGACCTTGTCGATGAAGGAGTCGATCACGGCCGATTGATAGTCAGGGCCGAGTTCACGGTGCGTCTCGGCCGCAGCGCGAATCTCATCCGGGGTTAGTGACGTGCTGCTCACACACCAAGATATATCTCATTTCCCGGTATCGCGGCAAGCATAACTCGGCTTGCGTTACCCCCGGCCCGAAGCCCGGCAGGCCGTGCTCGCCGAGCGGGCCGACCCGCAGGCCCTGCCGCTCGCACTCGTCGAGCAGCAGGGGCAGCGCGCCCAGGGCCGCGCGCGCCGACCCGGCCGGGGAGGTGCGGTCGGAGTCGTGGAGCAGCACGGTCGCCCCGCCGCGCAATCCGGGCCGCAGCGTCGCGAACACTGCCTGCGCGGTGGCTCCCGGCGTCCACTCCCGGCCCCAGCAGCTCCACAGGACCGTGGTGAGCCTGAGCCTTCGGGCGGCGATGACCGCCGGGCCGCTCAGCACCCCGTACGGCGGCCTGAACAGCCGCGGCTCCGTGCCCGCGGCGGCCGCGATCACCTCTTTCGCCTTGGCCAGATCGTCGTAGGCCGCCACTGGCCCGCGAAGTATCAGGTAGCGGTGCTCCCAGCCGTGCACCGCCACCTCATGACCAGCCTCGGCGAGCCGCGCGGCGAGCCCCGGCATCATCGCCACCCGCGAGCCAAGCAGGAAGAAGGTGGCCCGCACCTCGCGCCGTGCGAGGGCCTCAAGGAATAGCGGCGTCGTGTCCTGATCAGGCCCGTCATCGAAGGTCAGCGCGACGTGATCGGGCAGGCCGCGTCCTGACAGCCGGGGAAAGAGCGTGTCGCGGACCGGGCCGAATCCGGTAAGGCCCGGTGCCGCCTGGACGACGGCCAGTCCCGCGGTCACCGCCGCCAGCGGCCGGATGATTTTCACGCCAGTACCAATCCCCGTATTTGTAGTTCAGCCACGGCTAATAACCCAGAGTTCTCTTTCCGGACTTCACCTCAACTCGCTGACCAGGAGCTTTGTCATTCCTGTAATCATGTCAATACGTCAGTGCCAGACATACCAGGGGGGTCAGTGAGCGTTCGACCAGCACGTGTGGTGTTTCCTGAATCGGACCGAGCCGAGATCGCGTCGGCGGTCGCAGGCATCCTGGCTAGCGGGGCGCTGACCCTTGGCCCTTACACCCGGGCGTTCGAAGAGCAGTTCGCCGCCGCGCACGGGGCCAGCCATGCCGTCGCCACGTCAAGCGGCACGTCAGCGCTCGAGATCGCGCTGCGCTCGCTGGAGGTCAGCGTGGCGGGCCGGGATGTCATCGTCCCTGCCAATACCTTCTACGCGACCGCCGCCGCGGTGATCAGCGCCGGCGCGCGGCCGGTGTTCGCCGATATCGACGCGGCGACCTTCGCGCTCAGCCCGGCCACTGCGCGGGCGGCGTGGACCGCCGGCACCGCCGCCGTGATCCTTGTCCACATCGGCGGCCTGATCAGCCCCGATGCCGTCGCATTGCGCGAGTTGTGCGATGAACGGGGCGCCGCGCTTGTCGAGGACGCGGCGCATGCGCACGGCGCTTCGCTCCGCGGGCGATTCGCCGGCTCGTTCGGAGTCGCCGCCGCGTTTTCTTTCTATCCCACCAAAATCGTGACCAGCGGCGAGGGCGGGATGATCCTGACCGCGTCGGCCCGCCTGGCCGGCGAGGCGCGGATCTACCGGGACCAGGGCAAGGGGTCGTTCGGGGCGAATCACCATGTGCGGCATGGTTATGCCTGGCGGATGAGCGAGCTGCACGCGGTGACCGGCCTGGTGCACCTGCGCCGGATGGCGCCGTCGATCGAGCGGCGGCGTCAGGTCGCCGGGCGTTATGCCGCCGGGCTCGCCGGGGTCGCCGGGCTGGCGGCGCTGGCCGAACCCCCTGGCTGCCGCGGCAACTTCTACAAGTACCTCGCCGTACTTGACCCTGGCATCGACCGATCCTGGCTTAAGAATGAGCTTGCTACCAGGCATGACGTCAAACTGTCAGGGGAGGTATACGATCTGCCACTGCACCGCCAGCCGATCTTCGAGGAGTACGCGCTGGGCACCAGCCTGCCGGTCGCCGAGGACTTGTGCGCCAGGCAGATCTGCCTGCCGGTCCACTCGGACATGACCGACGACGAGATCGACGAGGTGCGCAAGGCCGTGACCGACGTCATCGGAGAGCGCGCATGCGGGTCACGGTAACCGGGGGCTGCGGGTTCATCGGCTCGCATGTCGTCGACCGGATGGTCGAGGCCGGCCACGACGTGGTGGTGATCGACCAGCGCGAGCAATGGCGGAACCCGGCGGCCAGGTACGTGATCGCCGACCTCTTCGACTCGTCGGCGCTTGACGCCGCGCTGGCCGGGCGGGAGATCGTCTTCCATCTCGCCGGCGCCTCGGACGTGAACCAGGTCAGCGCCGACCCCGCCCTCGCGATCCGGCTCAACGTCGACGGGGTCGGGCGGGTGCTTGACGCGGCCCGCCGGCAGGCCTGCGACCGGGTCGTGCTTGCCAGCACGGTGTGGGTGTACGGCGCCACGGCCGGCGCGGGCGCGGGCGAGCGTACCGAGGACGCGCTGGTTGACCTGCGCCGGGCCGGGCACCTGTACTCGTCGACCAAGCTGGCCGCCGAGTTGCTCATGCACAGCTACGCGGAGATGTTCGGCCAGGAGTTCACGATCTTGCGGTACGGCATCCCGTACGGCCCGCGCATGCGCGACGCCCTGGTGATCTCCGCGTTCGTGCGGGCGGCGGCGGCAGGCGAGCCGATCACCATCGCCGGCACGGGCAACCAGCAGCGCAATTTCGTCTACGTCGAGGACCTGGCGCAGGCTCACGTGCTGGCGCTGTCGTCGGTAGCGGCGAACCAGACGCTGGCGCTCGAGGGCGACACTCCCGTGACGGTGAACGAGATCGCGCAGGCCGTCCGGCATCTGGTCGGCTCGGTGCCGGTCGAGCACGCGCCAGGGCGCCCGGCCGACTACGCCGGCCTGACGATCTCGAACCGGCTCGCCAAGGAACTGCTCAACTGGTCGCCGGTGACCCCGCTCGCCGAAGGAATCAGGCGGTACCTGTCATGGCTGGCCGACCCGGCGGGTAGACGCTGAGCATGGCTGCCACCCTCCGCCGGGCAGTGCTGTTGTCCGGCTCGATCGGGGCGGGGCATGATCAGCTCGCGCTGGCCTGCGCGCGGTCGCTGGAGTCCGAGGGCTGGTCGGCCGAGACGCTCGACCTGATGCGGCTGCTCGGCCCGGGTGCCGGTACCGCCGGCGACGCGGTGTTCCGGGCGATGCTCGCGGTGCCCGGCCTGTACGACGCGTTCCACTTCGCCGCGCTGCGCACAGGCAGCCGCCTGGCCGGCGTGACGGACGCGGCGGCCCGGCGCCGGCTGGTGCCCAGGCTGCGGCGGCATCTCGCCTCCCATCCTGCGGACCTGGCCATCTCGGTCTTCTCCACGGGAGCGTCCGCGCTGAGCGAGTTGCGCTCGGCTGACCTGTATCCGTGCCTTCGGCACGTGGTGTTCTGCACCGATGTCACGCCGCACCGGCTGTGGGTACACCCGGGCGTCGACTTGTACCTGGTGACGTCGGAGGCGGCCGAGCGGGCGGTGCGCCGGTTCGAGCCCGAGGCCCGGGTGCTTGTCGTGCCGGCTCCGGTGCGGGATGAGTTCTACCATCCGCCGCCGCAGCCCCGCGCGCGGGAGCAGCTTGACCTGCCTGCGCAGGCCCCGTGCGTGCTGCTGACGACCGGGGCATGGGGACTCGGCCCGGTCGCCCAGGCCGCCGAGGCGCTCGGTGACGCCGGCGTGCACGTGCTGGCCGTGGCGGGTCGCAACGCGAAGCTGGAGCAGCGGCTGGTCGCGGCTGCTTCCCGGCAGCCCCGGGTGCATCCGTTCGGCTTCTCTGACCAGATCCCTTCCCTGATGGCCGCGTCCGACCTGGTCATCACCGCGTCCGGGGACACGTGTACCGAGGCGCGGGTGGTTGGCCGGCCGCTGCTGCTCCTCGACGTGGTGCAGGGGCACGGCCGGGACAACCTGCAGCACGAACTCGAGCTCGGGGATGCCGCCGTGTCGTCGGGACGGGCCTGCGACGTGGTGCGGGTCGCGCTGGCCGAGCTGGCTCATGCGAAGCCGCCGCCGGGTGCGCCGACCCGGTCACCCGATGCCTGGCGCGCGGCGCTCACGGCGGCGCTGGCGACGATCGGGCTCTAGCGAGGCGCTCCGGGTCCGCGCTGGCGCGGCCTGATACGGACGTAGGCGGCGTCGCTCGCCGGTTTGGGGGAAAAGCTGGCCGGCCGGCACCCGCAGCACCAGCCGGATGTCGTACCTGGCTCGCCAGCGGCGCAGCTCGGGGTCACGCGGCTCCCGGCTGGTCAGCCATTTCGCGGCGCCCCATTCCAGCAGCAATTCAGCTCCGGTCAGCCTGATCGCGGGATCGCCGAGCAACCTGCGGCACAGCAGGGTCGTCAGCGCGAACGGCGGATTGGCCACGATGGCGAACGGCCGCTTCGGCAGCGGCATCAGCCTGAGGTCGGCCTCGACGACGATCACATGCTGGCTGGCTGAAAATCGCCGGCGAAGTGTGCCCGCCAGAGCCGGGTCAAGCTCCACGGCGATCACCCGCGCCCCAGTCCTGGCCAGCGGCCTCGTCAGCGCGCCGTACCCGGCCCCGAGATCGAGGACCAGCGCGCCGGGACCGCAGCCGCTGCCCGCGACAAGCTGCCCGGTCAGCCTCCGGTCAGCCAGAAAATGAGCGCCAGCCGGATTCGGCGACAGCCGGGACGCGACGCGCCCTGCGGGCCTTGTGCCCTGCCATGACCGGCGGTGCTGAGACCGCCGAGGCTGCCGCCCTGCCACGCAGGAACATGACCACGCCCATGGTCACTCCTCAGTTCGCTTCAGTTCGCTGTTGAGCCAGCCGCATCACGGTAGCGACTTGAGCGCCCCCAGGCCACCTAATAAGCGGCGGCAGGCACAGCCCGATCTCAGCCGTCGCGGCTTGACGCTCCGGATAATCCGCATGTAACTTCAGGTTATGCGTAGCGCAGCTCCCGCACTGCTGCCGGTGTTCCGGTCGCGGCTGCAGGCTGACATCCTAGCTACGCTGCTGCTCCACCCTGGCCGTGAGTACAGCGTGACTGAGCTGGCCAAGACCTTGGGCACGCCGCTGAGCACCGTTCACGGCGAGGCGCAGCGCCTAGTCACAGCAGGACTGCTAGTCCAGAGGCACGTTGGCCGGTCAGCGCTCCTGCAAGCCAACGCCCGCAACCGGATGATTAGCCCGCTGACCGAGCTTCTCATGCTGTCCTGGGGACCCCAGCATGTCGTAGCCGAAGAATTCGCCAATCTAGACGGAGCGGAGCAAGTCCTGATCTTCGGTTCCTGGGCGGCTCGCTACCACCAGCAGCCGGGCCCACCGCCCCATGACCTCGACATCCTGGTCGTGGGCACGCCCGCCCGTGACGCCGTCTACGATGCTGCCGACAGATCCGAGCGCAGACTCGGCATGCCTGTAAATCCGGTGATCCGGACTTCAAGCGCTTGGCATGACAGGGCGGATCCGCTGCTGCAGCAGATACAGTCCGGACCGGTGGTGTTTGTCCTGGCACCGGAAGATAACCCTTCGATGACGGGGAGGCCAGACGAGAGTTGACCAGATGGACCCGAGGTGAAGCTGAGATCGAACGGCTTATCACTCGGAGGGAACTCCAGCTCATCACCGGAGCCGCCGCCGAGGGAAAGCCATTACTAGAACACGCCCGGGCGACGGTAGCCACAGCGGCCTCCGTTGTCGATTCCGACGCGTACAGCGCCTACATCCTTGCGTATGACGCAGCCCGGTTCGCATGTACCGCGTTGCTCGCCCAGCAAGGGCTCCGTCCTACCACCGACGGTGGCCATACCGCTGTTGCCAACGCCGTCCTGGCCCAATTCGGTTCGGGATTCCGCCCGTTCGCCACCATGCGCCGCCGTCGCAATGAACTCGGATACCCCCACGACCCAAGCGAGACCGCGACCACGAGCGAAGCCGAACATGCCGTTAGCGACGCAGGCAACTTGATCGCCGCGGCAGACCAACTGCTTGAGCAACTTCGACTCTTCGACCAGGGCTGACGGCTGACGCGCTAGCGGTGCCGGGGGGGTGACGCCGTGCCGGGGCAGCGGCGCACGCCCGCCTCCACCCGGCGCCTGGCTCTCCAAGATCCGGAGTCACCCGACACCCTCCTGGGCAGCGGCGATGGTCCGTGATCATGATCGAGACCATGATCACGGACATTAGCTTGAACCACGCCGGGCTACGCGGCAGGCGCCATCAGCTCGGCCACGCCCGCCACGGTCGCCACCTCGGTCAGCCGGGCCAGGACGGCCGGGAGCTCGCCGGCATAGACAACGCCGGCGCGCTGAGTGGCCCTGGTCAGCGCCACGTACAGGTCCCCGAGCCCGCGCGACGACTCGGCGAGGATCATGGCGGGGTCGGCCACCAGCACCGAGTCGAATTCGAGGCCCTTGGCCTCCCGCACGGTCAGTACCACCACGGGCCGCTCCAGATCCGCGCCATCGCCGCTGCCAGCCGACGTCCCGGCGGCGTCATCAAGTCCTCCGGGCAGTTGCGCGTCAACAGCCGCCCGTACCGCCTCACGTCGCCCGGCCGGAACGAGCACCGCCAGCGTCCCGTCCCCCGCCTGCCCGGCCGCCATGGCGGCGGCCGCCGAGCCTGCCACCTCAGCCAGTCCAGCCTCACCAGCACGCAGCCGCCACGGCACCACGCCGGTATCCCGCACCGACCTGGGCGGCTTCGCACCGGGATCGATCTCGGCCAGCACGTCGGCGGCCACCGCCATGATCTCGGCCGGCGTCCGGTAGTTGACCGTCAGCGGCGCCAGCCGCCACCGGTCCCCCACGTACGGGCCGAGCGCGTCCGCCCACGATCCCGAGCCCGAGATGTCCCCGGTCTGCGCCACGTCCCCGACGATCGTCATCGACTTCACCGGGCACCGGCGCATCACCGCGCGCCACGCCATCGGCGAAAGCTCCTGGGCCTCGTCCACGATCACATGGCCGAACGCCCACGTCCGGTCCACTGCCGCCCGCTCCGCCGGTGTCATGAACTCCTCGGCGTCGTAGCGCTGCGCTAGCCTGACGGCGTCGAGCATGTCGGCACCCATCAAGATCTCCGGGTCGTCCTCGTCATCGCGGCCGATGATGTCGAGCACGCCCTGGGCGTAGGCCTCCTCCTGCTCGCGCCTGCGCCGGGCAACCGCCTTCGCCACCCGGTCGTCCTCGCCCAGCAACTCGGCCGCCTCGTCGAGCAGCGGCACATCGGCCGGCGTCCACGGCCCGCCCGCCCGCCGGCGCAGCAGCTCACGGTCGGCCGCGCTCAGCGAAGGCGCGGCCGACGCCATCAGCCGAGGCGACGCGTACAGGTCGCTGAGCAGCTGCTGCGGCGTGAGCACCGGCCACAGCCGGCCGATCGCCATCCGCACCTCGGGGTCTTCCCGAAGCTCGGCCCGGAGGTCGTCGATGTCAGCCCGCCCCATCAGGTTGCCCTGGCCGTACGGGTTGGCACCGAGCCGCCCGGACACAACCCGCGCGACCTCGCCGAGCATCTCCCTGACGAAGACCTGCCGGGCCTGGTTGTGCCGCATCCGCGACCGGCGCGCGCGTTCTCTCGCCCGCGCGATCGACTGCCTGCTGATCTTGTAAAGATCTTTGTCGAAACGGATGTCAAGCCCGGCATGTGGCACGCTCTGCCGGTCTCGCACGGCGGCGGCCACCACTTTCGCCATCTCGGGCCGGCCTTTGATGAGTGCCACCTCGGGTGGTTCGGAGCCGGTCGCCGTGATCCCCGGCATCAGGTCGCCGATGGTGGCAAGCAGCACGCTCGTCTCCCCCAGGGATGGCAGTACCTGCCCGATGTAGCGCAAGAACGTAGCGTTGGGCCCGATGACCAGGACCCCGCGCTTCTCAAGCTGCCGCCGGTAGGTGTAAAGCAGGTAGGCGGCCCGGTGCAGCGCCACGGCGGTCTTGCCCGTCCCTGGCCCGCCCTGCACCACCAGGACTCCTTGCAGCCCCGACCTGATGATGTGGTCCTGCTCGGCCTGGATCGTCTCCACGATGTCGCGCATCCGGCCGGTCCTGCTCGCGTCCAGAGCCGCGAGCAGGGAAGACTCGCCGGTCAGCGCCTCGTGCTTAGTGGGATCGGCCGCCGCCAGGTCAAGCACCTCGTCGTCGAGCCTGGTCACCGCCCGGCCCTTGGTCTTGATGTGCCTGCGTACCTTGACATCGCCGGGAGATGCCGCCGTCGCCAGGTAGAACGGCCGTGCGGCGTCGGCTCGCCAGTCCATCAGGAGCTGGTCGTAGTCGTCATTCTCGGCGTGCATGCCGATGCGGCCGATATAGGTCCTGTCGCCCCCCGAGAACTCAAGCCGGCCGAAGCAGAGCCCGTTCTCGGCGGCGTCGAACTGGGCCAGCTGCTGCCGGTACATGACGGTCAGCGCGTCCCGCTCGGTTCGCGCCGCGTGCGTGCCGCCGCCCTGCCGCATCACGGCCGCCAGCCGGTCAGCGGTCCGCTGCCTGAGCTCGTCGAGCCGCCGGTAAAGAGTGGTGATGTACGCCTGCTCGCGATCCTGTTCGACATCGGTACTGTCCTGGATGGACAACCGCTCCCCCTCCGCCTCAGCGCAGAATTGCCCATACAGTTTAGTCGCCATCGCGCCATGCGCCTCCCCCGGCTAGCCCCGGCCAGCCAGGCCCGGGTTACGCGAGCGCGCTTCGCCTGCGCCCGACCTTCCAAGGCGAGGACCGGTGCGGGCCTAGGCGAAGCCCCGGAGCCGCGCGGCGCGGCGCATGAGAGGTAAGTGTGAGGCGCTGGCGGGCTGCCGTCGTTGATCGCGGAGTGTTCTCGGGTGCGTGCGAGAGGATTTTTCGCATCAGGGATAGTTACGTTCGGATTGCCTGAGTCAGGCCTCCTGCATGCGAGAAGGCTTCCGGGCGGCACATCAGCTCCAAGATCAACTTCGGCTAAGTGGCATTGGCGCGGTTCTTTCCCGAGTGAGCCGAGACTGGCTTCGGCGATGCGAGGCCGCCAGCTTCGGGTTCCGGATGGTTCCCGGCTCCCTGAGCTTGATCATCGAGAGTTTCCGCTTTCTTTCCTGAAGTACCGGGCGTCCGCGCCGGTCCGGCCCGGACAGGCTGGCGACGGACACCATCGTTGTGACAACGCCGGGGTGGCCCGCGCGGCGCGCGCGCCGACGTTGTGAATTGCCGGGGCTGCCTGGGTGTCCGCGGCCATGCCCGCCGTTGTGACACTGCGGGCGGAGCCCGGGGACTGCCTCAGGACACCGGGCCGGGAAGCGGAATCCGCTTGACGAAGTCAAGGAAGGAGCCATCCGACAGCCTTTCAGGACAAGTGTAATTTTTCCATGATCAAGCCCTGATTCATGATCACGGAACATGGCTCCTGTGCTCCGCGCCCGCTTCTGGCGCGGCCATGCCGCACCACTGAACAGCCAAGGCTCACTCAGAAAGGACCGTACCCGAGTGGCATTGGATCCTGATCACGAGCCGGGCGGCGGCCTCCGGGACCGGTGCAGGTTTCCGTGATCATGTTCGTGGGCGTGATCACGGAAGATCGCCCAGGTCAGGACAGCGGCGATGTTCCGTGATCATGCCCGCGTTCATGATCACGGAAGATCGCACCCGCGTCCCCGCCGCCGCCATCCCCGGCGGCCCATCTCACGGGTGCTGACCAGCCGCTGACTGCGGAAGAACTGCGCCCATGCGAGAATCCCTCCTCCCAGGACCCGTCAATTCATTGATCTGGGAAGGTCTACGCCTGACCTTCCAGGCGCGGATCGGTGCCGCGCGGGCCGAAACCGGCGCTGGCCGGCAGCTTGGGATCCCAGTCGAAGACAACCGCGTCGTCGGGCTCGCCGATCAGCACCTCGGCGCCTGGCTGAGCGCCAGCGCTAGCGAGTGCTTCCTCGACGCCGAGCCTGGCAAGGCGGTCGGCCAGGTAGCCGACGGCCTCGTCATTGCTGAAGTCGGTCTGGACGATCCACCTGCGTGGCTTCGCCCCGGTGATGAGGAACGAGTTCGGGCCCATCCGCACGAGCTCGAAGTCCGGACCGGCCACCGGCTCCGGCCTGATGACCACCCTGGTCGGGACTGCCTCCGGCGCCGACTTCCTGGCCTGCTCGACGACCGATGCCATGGCGAAGCCGAGCTCGCGCAGGCCCTCGCCCGACGCGGCCGAGATCTGCCGGACGTCCAGGCCCCTGGCCTCCAGGTCGGGGGTGACGATGTCGGCCAGGTCACGAGCCTCGGGCACATCGATCTTGTTCAGCACGACAATGCGCGGACGATTCGCCATGTCAGCGCCAGTCAGCTCGTCGTAAGCGGACAGTTCCGCCTCGATGACGTCGAGATCGGTGATCGGATCGCGACCTGGCTCTTGCGTCGCGCAGTCGATCACGTGCACCAGCATCGAGCAGCGCTCGACATGCCGCAGGAAATCAAGGCCGAGGCCCTTGCCATCGCTGGCACCAGGGATAAGCCCGGGGACGTCCGCCACGACGAACTGCACCTGGCCCGCCTCGACCACCCCGAGGTGCGGGATCAAGGTGGTAAACGGATAGTTCGCGATCTTGGGCCGGGCGGCTGACATCGCCGAAATCAGCGACGACTTTCCCGCGTTCGGGAACCCGACCAGGCCGACGTCGGCGATGGTCTTGAGCTCGAGGAGAAGGTCGGCTTGCTCCCCGGGCTCGCCTCGCAAAGCGAAACCCGGGGCCTTGCGCTTGGTCGATGCCAGCGCCGCGTTGCCGAGGCCGCCGTGACCGCCGCGCGAGGCGACGTACTCGGTGCCCAAGCCAATCAGATCGGCGAGCGCCTCGCCGGACGCGTCCTTGACCACGGTGCCATCAGGCACGTGAACGACCAGGTCACCCCCGTTGGCGCCGTTACGATGACCGCCCGCGCCTGCCTTGCCGTCTCCGGCCCGGCGCAGCGGCCTGCGATGAAAGTCCAGCAGGGTCGCCGCACTGGGATCGACCTTGAGTATGACATCGCCGCCGTGGCCGCCATTCCCGCCGTCGGGACCGCCAAGCGGCTTGAACTTCTCCCGGTGGACCGAAGCGCACCCGTGCCCGCCACTTCCGGCTTGCACGCGCAATTCGGCCTGATCAGCGAACTCAGCCACGCCAGTCTCTCCCTACGCCGCGAACAGCCGCAGGTGCCAGAGCGGCGCCGCGGCTAACTAGCCTGTGCCAGTCCGGCCGTCTGCACCGGGACGATGCTGACCGCGCGGCGGCCTCGCCTGGTCCCGAACTGAACCGTGCCAGCCGTGAGCGCGAACAGGGTGTCGTCGTCACCGCGCCCCACGCCAACACCCGGGTGGAAATGCGTGCCACGCTGGCGCACGATGATCTCGCCGGCCTTGACGTACTGACCGCCGAAGCGCTTGACTCCGAGTCGCTGCGCCTTCGAGTCGCGTCCGTTCCTGCTGGACGAGGCGCCCTTCTTGTGTGCCATCTCAGACCTTCTCAGTGCCTATGGCGGTGATCTTCACCTGCGTGTACTTCTGCCGGTGGCCCTGACGGCGCCGATAGCCGGTCTTATTCTTGTAGTGGATCATGTTGATCTTGGGGCCGGCGACCGGCCCGAGGATCTCGGCGGTGACCTGGTACCCGCCAAGCTCAGCACGATCACTGATCACCTGGCCGCCATCAACGATGAGCACGGCCGGCAGCGTCACGGTAGAGCCAATCTCACCGGCGAGCTTGTCGACAGTCAGGACATCGTCGATCGATGCCCTCTCCTGCCTGCCGCCGCAGCGAACGATCGCGTACACGAAAGAACTCTCTCTCCTGGGGCCAGCCTGCCGTGGCAATCGGGGTCTCGTTCGACTTCGAGGCGGCCGGGTCTGCCAATGAAGCGCGCCACCACCTGGCCAGAACTTAGCCGACGGTACCTGGGCGCGCCGACGACAAAGAATACCAGACTGCGCGGTTCGGTGCCGTCGGCTAAGCCCAGACCCCGTGCCCTAGTCGCCCATGCCGACGGCTCCAGCCTCACCTGGAGCCGTCGCGCCAGCCGAAGTGATCGTCCCGGCCCGGTCAGGCGCCTCTGCCGCCATCTCAGCCGGCGCGGTGACCGCGGCCGCAGGTTCAACTGTGCCGTCCGCCGCCGCGACGTCCGGCCTCGCAACGTCCGCCGCCGCAACATCCGCCGTGCCAACGTCCGCCGTGCCAACGTCCGCCGTGCCAACGTCCGCCGTGCCAACGTCCGCCGTGCCAACGTCCGCCGTGCCAACGTCCGCCGTGGCAACGTCCGTCGCCGCAGTCGTCGGGACCGCTGCCGGGTCTGAGCCGGACTGGACGTCGCCAGCGCTCGCCCTCGTAGTCCCTGCGGCCGCCCGCCCGCGAGCCGATCGTGCCGGACGCTGGCCCGCTGCGGCGGCTACCGCCTCGGCCGGCGCCCCGGCATCCTCTGGCGGGGCGGTGACCTCCTGGGTATCGGCGGCGGGCTGAGTGGCGCCAGGTCCGTCTGAAGCAGCCGTCGCGTGCTCCGCGGTGCCTGGCGCGGCAGGCTGGGCGTCTCCCGCAGCCCCGTTGGCCAGGGCCGCATCCGGCGGTCCGGCCTCCCGGTACGCCGATCGCCTGACACGCCGGCGTGGGCCGGCTGGCTGGTCGTCGGACCCGGCGCCCGAGACAGCGGCACCGGGCTGGCCGTCACCGGCCTCGGTCATGCTTGTCACGTCACCCTGCACGCCGTCACGCGGCGCTGCCTCGGCGTCAGCCGAAGCCGGCTCGGCCGTTACCCCGGGCCCGGACTGGGCAACCGACGACGGCTCGGCAGCAGCCGCCTCCGAGCGCCTTGACCTGCTCGATCCTGACCTGGATGACCCACTCCTGCCGGAGCCCGACTTCGCGCCGGCTTGCTTGCCCGGCGCGTCGGCCTTCCCGGCCGCCTCGGGCTCCTTGTCAGGCACCTCGCCCTGCCTGCCGGGCGCTTCCGCCTTCACGGCTGCCCCGGCTAGCGCCTCGTCCCCGGCCACCACGATGTCAGCGTCATCCCGCTCGGGCTGCGCCGGCTCGATCGTCTTCGCCGCCACCTGGGCTATGGCCTTGGTCCTTGCTGACCGCGAACGCGCCGGCCCGGGCTTGGGCAAGGCCCCGCCCCGGGTGTGCTGCACGTCGGTGAGATCCGTCGAGATGAGCACGCCCCGGCCGTTGCAGTGCTCGCACGGCGACGAGAACGCGGCCAGCAGCCCCGACCCGACCCGCTTCCTGGTCATCTGCACCAGGCCGAGCGACGTGACCTCGGCCACCTGGTGCTTGGTGCGATCGCGCGCCAGGCACTCGATCAGCCTGCGCAGCACCAGATCCCGGTTGCTCTCGAGCACCATGTCGATGAAGTCGATGACGATGATGCCGCCGATGTCCCGCAGCCTCAGCTGCCTGACGATCTCCTCGGCGGCCTCCAGGTTGTTCCTGGTCACGGTCTGCTCGAGGTTGCCGCCCTGACCGGTGAACTTCCCGGTGTTGACATCGATGACCGTCATCGCCTCGGTCGTGTCGATGACGAGCGACCCGCCGCTTGGCAGCCAGACCTTGCGGTCAAGCGCCTTGGCTAGCTGCTCGTCGATCCGGTACGCCGCGAACAGGTCGCTCTCGTCGCCCCAGCGCTCGAGCCGGTCAGCGAGGTTGGGCGCGACGTAGCGGACATACTCATCGACCAGGTCCCACTCGCTGTCGCTCGCGATGACGAGTTTGGTGAAGTCCTCGTTAAAAATGTCTCGTACGACCCTGATCGTGAGGTCGGGTTCGCCATAGAGCAAGTCTGGCGCCGAAGCGGTCTTCGCCTTGCGCTCGATCGCCTGCCACTGCGCGACCAGCCTGGTCACGTCGTGGAGCAGTTCTTCCTCAGACGCGCCTTCGGCGGCCGTCCTGACGATGATCCCGCCATCCTCGGGCGCGACCTTCTTGAGAATCTGCTTGAGCCTGGTCCGCTCGGTGTCGGGCAGCTTGCGGCTGATGCCGGTCATGGAGGCGCCTGGCACGTAGACCAGGTACCGACCGGGGAGGCTGATCTGGCTGGTCAGCCGTGCGCCCTTGTGGCCGATCGGGTCCTTGGTGACCTGCACCATGATCGACTGGCCGGACTTGAGAGCCGACTCGATGCGCTTGGCGACTCCCTCGAGGCCGCTCGCGTCGAAGTTGACCTCACCGGCGTAGAGCACGGCATTGCGCCCCTTGCCGACATCGACGAAGGCCGCCTCCATCGAGGGCAGCACGTTCTGCACCTTGCCGAGGTAGACATTGCCCACGTAAGACTGGTGCGTAGCGCGGTCGACGTAGTGCTCGACGAGGATGCCGTCTTCCAGCGCGGCGATCTGGGTGCGGTCGCCGTGCTGGCGCACCAACATGACGCGCTCGACGGCCTCGCGCCTGGCCAGGAACTCCGACTCGCTGATGATGGGCGGGCGGCGCCTGCCCGTGTCGCGGCTCTCCCTGCGGCGCTGCCGCTTGGCCTCCAGCCTGGTCGAGCCCTTGACCGCGCGGACGTCGTCCGACTCGGCCGCCGCCGGCCGCGGCTCGCGGACGTGCACAACCGTATCGGCCGGATCGTCGGGGGCCGCCCCATCGCCATCGGCCGTCCCGGTGCCGCCGCGCTGCCTGCGCCTGCGCCGGCGCCGGCTCGAGGAGGAGCCCTGGTCGCCGTCGGCCTCATCGGCCCGGTCGCCGCCGTCAGGGCCACGTCCTTCGGCGCCGCTTTCCCGCCGGCCAGCCTCAGCGCCGTCGGCCGCGCTGCCAGCGCCCGCGCCTCCGCCTGCCGCCTGACCTGAGCGATCCTGACCGCCGCCTGCCGCCTGGCCGCCTTGACCGGTCTGGCCAGCACCGGAGCCTGCCTGAACGCCACCCTGGCCGCTCTGGCCGGGCCCGGCATCGCTGCCTGAGCTCTTGCCGCGGCCTCTCCCGCCACGGCGCCTCCGGCGCGACCCGCCGCCCTGGTCATCCGCGTCGCCTTCCGCGGCCTTGGCCGGGGGTTCGGGGCTCTCCGGCTTGGCCCGGACGGGCTCGGCTGACCTGCGCTCGGTCAGATCCGGCGGCTGGAAGACCACGACCGGCGCCTGGAACGCGGCCGCTGGCACCGGCTGGGGCGGCGTCCCGGCCTGGCCAGCGCGAGCCGCGGCGGGAGCGGGCTGCATGCCGGGCACGACGGGCACGGGCGCGCTCGCCCGGCTCCTGCCCTGGCCGCCATGGCCGCCGCCCTGCCCAGCCGACTCGCCTTGCCCGCCGGCCCCCTGCTGACCAGGCGCGGCGCTCTTGCCTGCCTGGTCGCGGACGGCCTGGTCGCCTGAGCGGAACTCAGGTTCAGCTGCCTTGGTTACGCCGCGGCGGGTCCTGCGGAGCAGGCCACGCCGCTGACCACCTTCCTGAGCCGCACCCTGGCGGCTGCCTTCTGATTCATTCGGTTCTGGCTGTCGATTCTGTGGCTCGGTTTCGAGCATTCGGGCAATCTCTTCCGTCAGGCTCCCGGGCGCGCAGGTCAGCGCTAACTGCCCGCTCGCCGCGCGAGAGCTGTTCGTTCGCACGCGCCTGTCCGGCAGGCGCCTGATCGGCGCTCCCGGCATCAAAGCGCACTGCCTTGTCTGGTATAAGTCCTTGCGCGGCTTGTGTCGCCTGCGTCGCCTGTGCTGCGACCGCGCTGTCCACTGTCTCTTGCCCCAATGGCCCCTGCCATAGCCGCGTCACCACTGGAGGTGACGCGGGCGTGAGCGCCGAGAACTGGCCGAGCGCTGTCAGAACGTCGTCGGGCCGTACAGCGGGTGTCATCTGCTGAACAACCATTCGAAGTATCGCACATCCGGCAGCAATGTCCGTTCCGACATGCCGACCGCCGCCAGCGTCCGCACCGACGTCCGTACCCGCCTCAGTGCTGGCATCCACATCGAGGCTGATCACAGCCGCTCGTGCGTCGAGTTGCCGCTTGCCCTTGCTGGTCAGACGCTCGACCACCGCGCTCGGCGACGCCATGAAGGCGTCAACGGCACGGCGAGCGGCGTCCCCAGCCACTCCAGGCACAAGCACCTCCCACTCGGAGGCGTCAAGCTGCAGCCCAGCGGACTTGCCATCCGCCTCGACAACTTCGACCACGTCAATCCCGTCCGGCAGGGCTGCGTCGAGCAAGCGTCCGAGGTCGGCGGGCTCGCAACGGCGGGTCAGCGAGATCTCGAGGTACTCGGCCTCGCTCGCAGCACCCGTCGGAGCCCCGCCCATATACGAAATCCTCGGATGCGGTGAAAAGCCCGCAGAGTACGCGACTGGCAAACCAGCCTTTCGCACACCCCGCTCGATTGCTCGCGCCACGTCCCTGTGGCTCGCGAATCGCATCCTGCCCCTCTTAGCGTACCTGATGGTCACGCGCGCAGCGATGGGCGCGGGCGGCGGCCCGCCGGGCATCCGCTGCGGCTGGCGTGCCACTAGCTCTGCCCAAGCACGGTCAGCGGCAGCAGCCGGGCGCCGGTCGGCCCTTGCTCGATCTGCGTGTCCATGGCCGGGCAGACCCCGCACTCGAAGCAGGGAGTCCACCGGCAGTCATCAACCTCGGCCGCCCCATCAGGATCAATGGCCGCCAGCCAGTCCTGCCACAGCCAGTCTCGGTCGAGCCCCGCGTCCAGGTGGTCCCACGGCAGGACCTCGTCGTAGCCGCGCTCCCGCGTGGTGTACCAGGCCAGGTCAACGCCGTACGGAGCCAGCGCGACGGCGGCGCGGGCGGCCCAGCGCTCGTAGGAGAAGTGCTCGCTCCAGCCGTCGAACCGCCCGCCGTCCTCCCACACGGCCCTGATCACCTGGCCGACCCGGCGATCGCCTCGCGACAGCAGTCCCTCGACCACGGACGGCTTCCCGTCGTGGTACCTGAACCCGATCGACGATCCGTATCCCCGGTCGGCGCGCATGGCCGCCCCCAGCGCCTTGAGCCGGGCATCAACCGTCTCGTGATCGCACTGCGCCGCCCACTGGAACGGCGTATGCGGCTTGGGCACGAACCCGCCGATGGACACCGTGCACCGGATGTCTCGCCGCCCGCTCGCGGCCCGGCCGGCCTCGATCACCCGGTGCGCCACCCGGGCGATGGCCAGCACGTCCTCGTCCGTCTCGGTCGGCAGCCCGCACATGAAGTAGAGCTTGACCTGCCGCCAGCCATTCGCGTAGGCGGTGCTCACGGTGGTGATCAGGTCATCCTCGGTGACCATCTTGTTGATCACCTTGCGAATGCGGTCGGTACCTCCCTCCGGCGCGAACGTGAGCCCGGACCGCCGGCCATTGCGGCTCAGCTCGTTCGCGAGCGTGATGTTGAACGCGTCGACTCTAGTGGAGGGCAGTGACAGTCCCGTGTTGGTGCCTTCGTACCGGTCGGCCAGGTCCTTGGCGATCTCGTTGATCTCACTGTGGTCGGCGCTGGACAGCGACAGCAACCCCACCTCGGTGAACCCGCTCGCCTCCAGCCCGGCCTGCGTCATCTGGCCGATCGTCGTGATGGAGCGCTCACGGACCGGCCTGGTGATCATGCCTGCCTGGCAGAAACGGCAGCCGCGGGTACATCCCCTGAAAATCTCCACGCTGAATCGCTCGTGGACCGACTCGGCCACGGGAACCAGCGGTTTCGCCGGGTATGGCCATGCATCCAGGTCGGAGACGGTGTGCTTGGCTACCGCCCGCGGCACGCCCTTGCGGTTGGGCAGGACCGAGCCGATGGTGCCGTCCGCGTTGTAGCTGACGTCGTAGAAGCGCGGCACGTACACGCCCCGGCCGCTCGCGAGCCGCAGCAGCAGCCCGTCGCGCCCGCCAGGCCGCCCGGCCCGCTTCCAGTCCCTGATCTCGTCGGTGATGGCAAGCACGGCTTCCTCGCCATCGCCAAGGACCGCGCCGTCGATGAAGTCGGCGATCGGCTCCGGGTTGAACGCCGCGTGCCCGCCCGCCAGCACGACCGGGTGACTGCCGTCGCGGTCGGTCGCGGCCAGCGGTATCCCGGCCAGGTCGAGCACTGTCAGCAGGTTGGTGTACCCCAACTCGGTCGAGAAGCTGACGCCGAGGACGTCAAACTCCCCCACCGGGCGATGCGCGTCGACGGTGAACTGCGGCAGTCCGTGCTCCCGCATCAGCGCTTCAAGGTCGGGGAAGACGCAATAGGTGCGTTCAGCCAAAGTGTCTTCGCGCTCGTTCAGTACCTCGTACAAGATCTGAACGCCCTGGTTCGGCACGCCGACCTCGTAGGCGTCCGGGTACAGCAGCGCCCACCGCACTTCCGTCGCGTCCCAGTCCTTGACGACGCTGTTGACCTCGCCGCCCACGTACTGGACCGGCTTGCGGACCAGCGGGAGCAGCGATTCGAGCCGCGAGTAAACCGAGTGCACAGGCATCGGTACAGCTTACCGACGCCCGGCTCCGCCAGCCCCAGTCCGTACGCCGCGAAACGCGCCCGGCCGGGCCACCGTACCGCCGGCCAGTGCCGCGTCCGCCTCCTCCGCCTCCTCCGCCCGAAGGCCTCGGAGCAAAAGCCCATGGTTTTGATCTGGAATATGGACTATTCTCCTGGGCAGATTGAGGCAGGAACGAGCTGGATGCGAAGGGGGCTTCGGATGCACGTTGACCCGTACATCGTCCTCGGCAGCGCGATCGTCGGATTGCTGGTCGGAAGCACCGGCGCGGGCGGCGGGGCCCTGATGACCCCGATGTTGATCTTGCTCTTCAACATCACGCCGTCCTCGGCCATCTCGAGCGACCTGGTCGCCGCGGTGCTCATGCGCCCGGTCGGCGCGCTGGTCCACCTGCGCAAGGGCACGGTGAACCTGCGGATGGTCGGCTGGCTGGTGATCGGGTCGGTCCCCATGGCGCTTCTCGGGTCCTACGTCCTCCATCTGCTTGGCGATTCGCCGGCGGCGCAGACCAACGTCGAGCTCGTGCTCGGCGCGGCGCTGCTGATCGGCGCGGGCGCGATGGTCCTGCGCTACCTGCTCGACCGCCGGTCAGGCAACAAGCGCGTCGGCGCGATCGCCCAGATCTCGCTCAGGCCGATCCCGACGATCGCGATCGGCGCCGTCGGCGGGTTCATCGTCGGGATGACGTCAGTCGGCTCCGGGTCGCTCATGATCGTCCTGCTGCTGTTCCTGTACCCGATGATCGGCGCGAACCAACTGGTCGGCACCGACCTGAGCCAGGCCGTTCCGCTGACCGCGGCAGCCGCGCTCGGCGCGCTGGTCTTCGGCTCTGTGCAGTTCGGCGTGACCGCCTCGATCGTCATCGGCGCCGTGCCTGCCGTGCTGATCGGCTCGTACTTCTCCTCCCACGCCCCGGACAAGTACGTCAGGCCGGTCATCACGTTCGTGATCTTCGCCTCCGGCCTCAAGTACGTGGGCGTCGGCACGACGGCCCTTGGCTGGGTGCTGGCTGTCGTCGCGATCGGCGGCATGCTGACGTGGCTGGCCGTCGCGCGCCCCTGGCGCAACGGCGATTCCAGGGCCGG
Source organism: uncultured Actinomycetota bacterium (assembly GCA_963720575.1). Lineage (GTDB taxonomy): Bacteria > Actinomycetota > Actinomycetes > Streptosporangiales > Streptosporangiaceae > Chersky-822. The sequence goes on along the minus strand of CAVRGA010000001.1, from coordinate 3,444,915 downwards.
CGAAACCGCCGAGAAGGCCGACGAAACCGCCCTGGCCGCCCCGACCCCCGACTAGCCCGTATCGGGCATCCGGCACCGGCCCCCTGCCACGATCTCACGGCTGTGCCCGCGAAGGCTCGCAGCGCTGTGCCGTTGGTGCTGTTCTCACGGCACCGCTGGCACATTGGTGCCGGGCGGCAACTATGTAGAGGCCATTTCTGGCGGCAGAAGCCTGGCGCCGGCGGTGCCAAGTCGTCATAGGGGAGAGTTTCGGTGCGCGACGACCCGCAAGCGCTCGATCAGGGAAGTTTTCAGTGCGCGGCGCGAGTCCTGGGAGAGTTTCCCGCTATCTGAGGCTGTCGGGTGACTCGGGATCTTGGCATGTCAAGCTCCGGGGGCTCAGCAGACGAGACTCTTCCCGGGTTCCCGGAGACTTCCCGCTTCGCGGAGCGTTTTCCAGCTCTGGCGCGGAGACTTATCGCTGCACGGAGGCTTTCCGGCACATAGAGCGGTCAGCGCTCCGTGCTGCGAGAACTCTCCGCGGCAACGCCGGTCAACGCTCCGTGCCGCAGGTAAGTCTCCCCGGTAACGACGGAGAACGCTCGCGATCATGCCGCAGATGACGGAGAACGCTCCGCGATCATGCACCGGCGAGAGAACACGCGGCGATCACCGGCGCGGCGATCCCGTGCCGCCGGAACCGGGCCCGGCCCGCTCCGCGAGAACCGCACCGAACCTCGCAGGGGCCGGGCCTTGGCGGGCCAGGCCGACACGAGGCGGGCGCCCGGGAGGCAGCCTGCCTGATCATGAGTCACGCGGCAGCCTCTCCCGGCACGAGCGATGCTCCGTGATCATGCCCGGGACCGTGATCACGGACGGTCGCCCGGGTCAGGACAGCGGCGATGTTCCGTGATCATGCCCGCGAACATGATCACGGACGATCGCCCGTGCCGGGAGAGGCTGCCGGGTGACCCGGGATCGTGAAGAGCCAGGCGCCTGGCGGGGTCAGCTGTGAGGCTTTTCCCCCTTGAGATTTGTGAACTAGTGCCTTCGCGGTTGATCTGCGTTCCCGGGCGGACGTGCGCTGTGCTCCGGAACGGCGCCGCCCGGGGGGCGTGAGCATCGTGGCCCTCCCTGTTGCTGTCAGCGGCCCGTTCTGACAGCATCGCGGCCCTCCCCGTTGCTGTCAGGACGACATCAGGCAGGGCCGCGTTGCTGTTAAAACCAGTGGCTGACAGCAACAGGGAGGGCCACGATGCTGTCAGAGGCGGGCGTGACCAGCAACCCGGGCCGCCCTGATGCCATCGCGGGCCGCCGGGCCGCCGGCCGCCGGGGCGCCGGGGCGTGCTCCCGCCTGACGGTTCCGCAAGGTGTCCGAAGGGCTCCCCGATCCTGATCACGAGTCACGCGACAGCCTCCCTGACCTGGGCGATCTTCCGTGATCACGGTCCCGCTCATGATCACGGAAACATGCACCGGTCCCGGCGGCTGCCGCGCGGCTCGTGATCAGGATCGGGGAGCCTTTCCGGCATCATGGGGAGTTTCTCGCTCCGGGAGTTTTTTCAGTCAATAGCACTAGAAACATTCGCTTAAGAAATAAATCAGCGTAAGTCTCCCCGCTGACCCGCCGGAGCTTGACCTTCCAAGGTCCCGGGTCACCCGACAGGCTGATCTCCGGGGAGTCTTTTCGCTCCGGGGAGATTTTTCAGTTAATAGAGCTGAAAAGTATCCCGCAAGTGAAAAGACTCCCCGGAAGAACTGAAAAGATTCCCCGGTGACGCCCGGCCGGCCATGACGCCCGCACGGTGCTGGATGCCCGGCACCGGCGGGAGTCTGGTCAGTCCTTGAAGACGCAGCGCCGGCGGCGGACGGACTGGAGCAGGCCGACTGCGATCATGTCGGCGAACATGGCCGAGCCCCCGTAGGAGACGAAGGGCAGCGGCAGGCCGGTCACGGGCATGATCCCCATGGTCATGCCGATGTTGACGAACGCCTGCACGGCGAACCAGATCGCGATGCCGGAGGCGATCAGCATGCCGAACTGGTCTTCGGCCTTAGCCGCGATCCGCAGCGCGCAGAACAGCAGCAACCCGAGCAGGCCGATCACGAGGCAGGCGCCGGCGAAGCCGAGTTCGTTGCCGATCACGGCAAAGATGAAGTCGGTGTGCTGCTCTGGCACGAAGTTGCCCGCGACCAGCTGGCTGTGGAAGAGGCCCGTGCCGCGCAGCCCGCCTGACCCGATCGCGATCTTGGACTGGGCGGCGCTGTAACCTGTGCCGCGCGGATCGGCCGACGGGTTGATGAAGGCGGTGAGCCTGCTCACCTGGTAGGCCTTGAGCAGGTGAAGCTGGGTCACGGCGAGTATGCCGACCGCGCCCGCGGCGACGATGCCGGCTAGCCAGCGCAGCCGCACGCCGGACAACGCGACAAGCCCGAGCAAAAGGAGAATAAGCACGATCACGACGCCGAGGTCCGGCTCGGCGACCACGAGCAGGATGGGCAGCGCCGCGATGCCAAGGGCCAGCCCGACGGCCTTGGTAGCTGGCCGGGTCTCGCCGTGGCGGGGGCTGGACAGCAGAATCGCCGTGATCACGATGACCGACAGCTTGGCGAATTCGGATGGCTCGATCTGGAAGCCTGCGCCGAGCGAGATCCACGATCTGGCGCCGTTGACGATGCTGCCGAGCGGCGTCAGGACGGCGAGCAGGCCGATGCAGGAGATCACGTAGAGCACTGGCGCGTACAGCCTCAGCTGACGGGCGTCGAGCGAGCTCACGATCAGCATCAGGATCACGCCGAGAGCGATGTTCAGCAATTGCTTGAGAAGGAAAGTATGCGGGTTGGCCCCCTGCTGCAGCTCCATCGGGGCCGTGGCTGACCAGATGACCACGGTGCCGAGGATGCTGAGCGCGACTACGGTGCCGAGCAGCAGCCAGTCGGCCTGGCGCAGCGCCGAGTCACGGCCCGTGAGGCGGGTCCCTATCCACCGAAGCGCGACCCAGGCCGGCGTCGGCCGGCTGCGCGGGTGACCGCTGACCCAGCTCATCCGTGCTGCCCCTGTCCTTGCTTGCGCGGCTTACTCGCTGACGGGCCGTAACCCGCCGGCGGCACGACCTGACCTGCCTTGTCCAGATGCGGGAGCCCCGGCAGGACGCCGCCTGGCAGCGCCGCCTTGTCGCCCTCCAGCCCGAACAGCCCGTCCCAGATCTGGCGCACCGCGGGTCCTGATACCTGGGCGCCGAACCCGGAGTTGGGGATCATGACGACGATCACGTACTTGGGGTGATCGCAGGGCGCGAACGAGGCGAACACCGACGTCGACTGGTTGCCCTGCACCTGAGCGGTACCGGTCTTGCCCGCCACGCAGACCTTGCCGAGCGGGAAGCCGCCGAAGGTGCCGGCCGCCGTTCCGCTCGTCACCACGCCGGCCAGCGCGCGCCTGATGTACGCGAGCGTGGACTTCGCGACGGGAAGATGGCTTGTCACCGGCGGCGTGATCGTGCGCACTACCTTGCCGGACGGGCTGAGCAGCGCCTCGCCCACGCGCGGGCTGTAGAGCGTGCCGCCGTTGGCGAGCGCCGCGTAAGCACGGGCGAGCTGCAGCGGCGTCACCGCGACGTAGCCCTGCCCGATCGCGGCGATGACCGACTGGCCCGCCGTCCACACGTTGCCGGAACGGCAGTCCTGCCATTCGATCTGCTGCACGTAACTGCCGTTCTGCCGGCCGTTCTTGCACCAGTTCTGGCCCTGATGGGCGTTGTCTTTCCAGAAGTAGTACAGCCACCGCCTGGTCGGCACGTGGCCGGGGTTCTCCTCTGGCACGTCGATGCCCGTGTCGCGGCCGAAACCCCAGCCAAGCTCCATCTTCTGCATCTCCTGGACCGGTGCGCGCGGTGAGGTGACCGTGTCAGCCGAGACATGGTCGCGGGCGTAGATCTCGTCGGCGAGGTTATAGAACACGGTGTCGCAGGAGACTATGAGCGCCTCGGAGAAGCTCATCGGGCCAAGTGACGGGCTGCCGTCGTTCTGGTAGTTGTGTCCGCCGATCGTCACGCTGGCCGGGCAGTTGTACGTGCCGTTGAGCGAATAGCCGTCGGCCACTGCGGCCGCGACCGACGTCACCTTCCAGGTCGAGCCTGGCGGGTACTGGCCCTGCGTCACGCGGTCGAGCACCGGCTCGCCTTTGCTGGTGTTGAAAAGCGCGCTGAACTCGTGCTTGGAGATCCCGCCGGTCCATACCTCAGGGTTGTACGTCGGGTAACTGGCCATCGCGAGCACCCGGCCGGTCGTCGTCATTACCACGGCCGCGCCGCCGTTGCTGGTGGGGCTGCCCGCGAACTGGCTCTTGCGCACGGCCGTCGTCAGCGCCGCCATCGTGTCCTGCTGGAGCGCGGAACTGATGCTGGTGACCAGGTAGTCGCCGGCGCGGGACTTGACCCGGCTGAGCGTCCCTGTCACCTGGCCGGCCGCGTTGACCGCCAGCCGCTGTATGCCCGGAATACCGCGAAGCTCCTTGTCGTATTCCTGCTCGAGCCCGGACTGGCCGACGAGGTCGACGGCGGAGAACCCGGTGACGGGCAGGCCCTCCTTCTTGAGCTCGCCCGCGGTGATCGGCTGCACGTAGCCGATCACCTGCGACATATTCGTGGCGACGGGCTGGGAGTAGTGGGTGACCGGCTGGATCGCCGCCGTCACGCCCGGGAACAGGCGCTGGTTCTCGAGCACCTGAAGCGCGAGCTTGGCCGGCACCCTGGAGGCCACGGGAATGGGCTGGTAGGGCGAGCCCGGCCAGCATGGCTGGCTCACGCCCCTGGTACAGAGCCTGGTCTCGCGCTCCATGGTGCGCTGCTTCACGTGCAGCAAGCTCGCGAGCCTGGCCAGCACCGCCTTGCCGCCGCCGGGCAGCTTCCACAACGTGGGCATGGCGACCGAGATGACAAGGGCCGGATTGCTATCCACGATCGGCGTGCCGATGTCGTCGAGGATCGGCCCGCGCACCGGCGGCCGCACGACCTGCCTGACCCGCTCCGAGCTTGCCTGGGTTGTATAGGCGGGAGCGCTCTTGACCTGCAGGTACCAGACGCGGGTGAGCAGCCCGAGCAGCATCGCCGCCACCACGAGGTACAGGACGAGCAGCCGTGGCCTTGACACCGGGATCATCGCTCTCCTCCTGGGCGCCTGCTGATCCGCCACCTCGCGGGCCGGCCGCCTGAACGCCGAAGCCAGGGCAGCCATCGGGTAATGCCGCGCCGCCGCAGCCTTGCGGTCTTGAGCCGCCGGGTTCGTGCCGGGCGGCTGCCGAGCGCGCCGCGGCCGGATCGCCTCCTCCTGGCCGGCCCGGCTGAGCTCACATAGCTGAAGCCCGCGTCACGGAGCCTCGAACCGGCAAGCCACTGGCCGGTCGCCGACGACGACCCGGACCGGAACCTGGGCAACGCGGAACGGCCCGGACTCATGCGAGGACCGCTGGGCAGCCCGCCTGAGCCGAAGCCGATCTTGGGCGCCCCGCGGCCGGCCGCACGGCCCGCGCCAGCGAGCCCTCCGGTTCCGAACGCGATCTTGGGCGTGCCGGCGCTGGTCCCTGGCCGCCCCCCATCGGGCACGCCAGCCATCCCGCCGGTCTTGAAAGCGATCCGCGGCGCCTTGCGCCCCGGGGCCCGCACCCCGCCCGGCAGCCCGCCGCCGCCAAAGGCGATCTTGGGCACGCCGCCGTCCGGACGGCCGCTCGGTGCGCCGGCGGTCTTGCTGCCGCTGAACGAGATGCTGGGCAGGCCAGGCCCGTTCACGCCGTGCCGGTCCAGGCCATGCCAGTCGGTGCCGATCAGCGCCGATCCGCCGACCTGGCCTCCTGCCCGGCGACCGCCGCGCCTGGTGAAGCCGAACAGGCCGGTGCGCGAAGGCCGACCGGGAACCGGCAGGCTGGCCCGCGTCGCCGAGCCCGCGACGCCGGTATCCGGCCGCAGCTTGCTGAGGCCGGACGACGGCGTGGCCGCCGTCGAGCTTCCTGGCCGCAGGCCAGGCGGGCGGCTGCCCACCCAGAACGCTCCCTTGCGCGGCGCCGCGCCGGTCAGGGCGGCGGTCAGCCTGGCCTGCTCCCGGCGGGCCCGGCGGGAAGTCGCCGGCCCGCTGAGCCAGCCGACCGACCCGACCGGCGCCATCTCGGTCGCTGAGTCTCCGGTCAGCCAGGCCATCCCCGGGCTGCCCGCGCCCAGCGAGGAGTTCCTGAGCTGCCTGAGCCTGGCCAGCCTGGCCAGGCCCATCGGCCGCGCGCTGCCGCCGGTCTCCAGGGCCGGGGAGTCCTCGCCCGGGTCGAAGCTCATCCCGAGCGCGACCGCGATCCTTACCGCGGCGAACATGACCAGCGGGCTCACCGCGAGGTCGTAGGCGGCCGACGAGGGCAGCACGTGCGCCACCGTCGCGAGCGTGGCCTCCGGCGTATCGAGCACGAGCACCAGGCACGCGGACAGTACCTCGCCGGCGACCACGGCCCCGGCGGCGGCGGCGAGCGCGAAGACGGCCGAGTGGCGCAACGCGGACGTGAGCCGCCCGCAGCAGTAGCCGACCAGGCAGAACACCAGCGCGTACTGGCCGATCAGCTCATGCGCTGGCGGTGCGACGTCGAGTGCGAGCCCGGCGCAGAAACCGGCGACGATGCCGGGCTGCGGACCGGCGACCAAGCCGATCGCGACCACGCAGAGCAGCACCAGATCCGGAGCACCGCCACCGGGCCACGGCAGCCGGTTGACGATCGTCAGCTGGAGCAGCAGGGCGCCGGCAACCGCGACGGCGGCAACGATCAGTCGCTTCATACCCGCGGCCTCGTCAGTGACCCTGGCCGGGCGTCACTCCGGGCGTCGCTCCCGGCGTCACCCCGGGCACCGGTGACGCTGACGCCGACGGGCTCACCGCAGGCGTGGCCGGCGGCCTGGGCGCGGGCTTGGGCGGCAGCACGGAGAAACGAGGATTGTGCCTGGGCGGCGAGATCACCACGGCGACGACGTCGAGCGAGCCGAAGCTGGCATAGGGCCGCACGAATGCCTGCGCGGTCAGCGCGCCGGACCTGTTGCGCACCGAGGCGATGACGCCGACCGGCACGCCAGGCACGAACGGGCGATCCTTGACCGATGCCGTTGTCACCAGCTGCTCGCCCGGCTTGAGCACCGCGGACGGATCCAGAACGGACATCTTGAGCAGCCCGGATCCGGCGCGCGACGATCCCTGGCCGGTGACCCAGCCGACTTCTCCGCTCGGCGCCAGCCTGATCCCGACCACTGAGCTCGCATCGGTGGCGAGCAGCACGGTGCAGGTGGTCCCGCTGACCGAGATCACCTGGCCGACAAGCCCGTCGCCGTCGATCACGGTCTGCTGCGCCCGCACTCCGTCGCTGCTGCCGACGTTGAGCGTGACCGTCTGCTGGTAGCCCTGCCCGAACGAGATCACCGAGGCGGCGAGCACCCGGTAGCCACCAGCCCCGGCCAGCGAGAGCAGGTGCTTGAGCTGCCCGGAATCGGCCTTGCTCAGCCTGGCCGCGCTCAGTTCGGCGCGCAGGGCAGCCAGCTTCCGCTGGAGCGCGGCTGTCTGGCCGCCGGCGCCGGAACCAGCGAAGCCGCCTCCGACGAACCGGCCGATCGGGCTGGTCACGACGCTGACAGCGCGCTCGATGCCGCCGAACACCGAGCCTGCTGTGCTGCGCACTCCCCTGACGACCGGCGACGAGCCGTTCTCGTAGTCGATGGCGATCAGGGCGAGCGCGACGATCAATGCGAGGCTGAGCAGCAGCCTGGTCCGTCCCGTGTCGCGCACGGCGATTTGTCCTTTCTGAAAAGGTCAGCGCCGCGACTCGGGAACGAGCACCTGGCGGAGGGTCTCGAAGTCTTCCACGCACTTGCCCGTGCCAAGCGCGACGGAGTCAAGCGGGTTATCGGCAACATGGATCGGCATGCCGGTGTCCTCGCGGAGCCGCTCGTCAAGCCCGCGCAGCAGGGCACCGCCGCCGGTCAGCGCGATGCCGCGGTCCATCACGTCCCCGGCAAGCTCAGGCGGGCACTTGTCAAGCGTCGCGCGCACCGCGTCGACGATGACGGCCAGCGGCTCGGAGATCGCGTTGCGCACCTCGGCTGCCGAGATGACGATGGTCTTCGGCAGGCCGCTGACCAGGTCACGGCCGCGGATCTCGGCACTGGGCTCATCGGCCGCCGGGTAAGCGGAGCCTAGCGCCATCTTGATCTCCTCGGCCGTGCGCTCGCCGAGGGTCAGCGAGTACTCCTTCTTCGCGAACGTGATGATCGCCTGGTCGAGCTCGTCACCGCCGACCCTGATCGACTGCGCGGTGACAATGCCGCCGAGCGAGATGACGGCGACCTCGGTCGTGCCGCCGCCGATGTCCACGACCATGTTGCCGGTCGGCTCGTTGACGGGGAGCCCGGCGCCGATGGCCGCGGCCATCGGCTCTTCGATGATGTAGACCCGGCGCGCGCCGGCCTGGTGCCCGGCTTCCTTGACCGCGCTCTGCTCGACGCCGGTAATACCGCTCGGAACGGCGATGACGATACGGGGTTTAGCAAGGCCGCCGCGCCGGTGCACTTTCTGGATGAAATACCGCAGCATTCGCTCGGTAACATCGAAATCCGCGATAACGCCGTCCTTGAGCGGCCGGACGGCGATGATATTGCCGGGCGTCCGGCCGATCATGCGTTTCGCCTCAAGACCGACGGCGACAATCTGGCCCGTATTAGTGTTAAGCGCCACGACCGAGGGCTCGTTAAGGACGATCCCGCGACCTCTGACGTACACGAGAGTGTTGGCGGTGCCGAGGTCCACGGCCATGTCACGGCCAAGAAAGGCCAGCGCGTTGCTCATCTGGAACGAGAACCTTCCCTCAGGTCAACCGATTGTTCTGTACCGTGCCACCGCAACCGGGCCAATGCAGCCGTGCCACCGAAGTTAGGCCACCGAAGTTAGGCCACCGCACCCGGGCACTCGCACCGACCGGACTAGCTGCCACGCTGACCCGCCATACCACGCAGTTACCCTGCCGTATGCGGTTTTCAGAATATTTCACATGATCTACCCCATATAGGGGCACCTCACACATATTGTCTTCGATAGACCGGGCCGCGAGCCACCTGCGATCCGCTGCCAAGGAGCCTACCCGCAGTTCGGGGGTCACTCCGCACCGGGCGTGCCTTAAGAGAAGACTCTCCGGTAATTGTTGCAATAACATTAAGAAGAGTTTTCCACGCGATGGCCAAGCCATATCCCAGTTATCCAGAGCAATGCAAATATTCCGCCGAGAATATACATCACAGACAGTACCCCGCCGGCGGCGATCACGAACACCTGCAGCAGGCTCCCGCCGACCAGCGTCACCGGCAGCAGGCGCCTGGCCAGGCCGGCGAAGACGATGGCGGCCAGTACGGCGATCCCGGCCGCCAGGCCAGCCGATTCCGGGGTCGCGTGACCGAGCTTCACGGCCGGGACGATCGTGAGCGCGATAACGATTGCTTCAAGAATGAGCACTGTCGCGCTGAGCCGGCTCACGCAGCCCATCCAGGTCTGCTCATGGCCTGCCTGTGACCGCCGCTTGACGCGCGCCCGGCCGGCAGGCCGGCCATCGTGGCAGCATTGTCGCCCGCGGCATTTCCCACGCCTATCATTCTCCCGCTCCAGTGAGCAGCAGGCGAGCATCGCCCGCCGTGATCACCGAGCCGGTCACCAGCACGACGGTCCCGGCCGCGGCCGCGGGCGAGCCGTCGTCACCGCCGGTAAGCCCGGCCAGCGGCCCGCCGATCGCGGCGGAGGCCTCGTCAGCCAGTTCCACGGCAACCTCGATGGCGTCATCCAGCCGCTCGGCGACATGCACCCGGTCGGGGCCGAAGACAGGCGCCGCGATCTCCGCCAGCTCAGCGGCGCCGAGAGCGCGGGACGACGAATTCGTCGTGAGCACGATCCCGGCAGCCACGGGCTCAAGCTCGTCCAGGATTCCCGCGACATCCTTGTCCGCGCTCACCGCCACGACGGCGATGACCTCCGCCGGGCCGAACGACTCGGTCAAGGTCGCCGCGGTCGCGGCCATCCCGGCGGGATTGTGCGCTGAGTCGATCAGGACGACCGGGCTGCGCCTGACGATTTCGAACCGGCCAGGCGATGACATCATCGCGAACGCCGTCCTGACCAGCTCCGCGTCCAGGCCCCCGGGCGCGCCGGCAGTGCCCGACGGCGCCAGGCCAGCTGGCACGACGTCAGCCTCTTCATCGTCAACGGCTTCCGCATCGGCGTAGCCGTTCGACTCGGCCGGCGATCCGCCCGGCGAGCCCGCCGCGCCAGAAAACGCCTCGACGGCGGCCAGCGCGCACGCGGCATTGGCGGCCTGGTACGCGCCGAACAGCGGCAGGTACAGATCGTGGTACTCCCCCAGCAGGCCCCTGATCGACAGCTGCTGCCCGCCGACGGCCAGCTCCCGGCTCAGCACGCCGAACTCGATGCCCTCCCTGGCCACGGACGCGCCGACCCGGACCGCTCGCCTGATCAGCTCGGCGGCGGCGCCGACCGGCTGCTGGCCAAGCACGGCGATAGCACCCGGCTTGATGATGCCGGCCTTGTCGGCGGCGATCGCCTCGACCGTGTTACCCAGGAACTGCGCGTGGTCGATGGAGATCGGCGTGACGATCGCGACCACGCCGTCGGCGATATTCGTGTTGTCCCAGGTGCCGCCCATGCCGACCTCGATCACCGCGACGTCGACCGGGGCGTCGGCGAACGCGGCGAATGCCATGCCGACCAGCACTTCGAAGAACGAGAGCCGGGCCGGCTGATCCGCGTCGACCAGCTTCAGGTAAGGCTCGAGCTCGCGGTACACCTCGATAAACCGCTCGGCGGGCAACGGCTCGCCGTCAATGCTGATCCGCTCCCTGATCGACGTCAGGTGCGGACTCGTGAAGAGGCCGGTCCGCAATCCGCGCACCCGCAGCAGCGTCTCCGTCATGCGCGCGGTCGACGTCTTTCCGTTCGTGCCAGTGATGTGAATCACCGGATAGGAACGCTGCGGATCGCCGAGCAGGCTGGTCAGCGCGATGATCCGGTCGAGTGACGGATCGATCGAGTGCTCGGGCCGCCGCGCGAAGATCTCCCGCTCGATCGCGGCGAGCTCGGCTCTGACGTCGGCGGTCACGACTGCCCCGCGCTCTGTCCGAGCGCCGCCAGCCGCTCTGCGAGGCGGGCGATCTCGGCCTGCGCAGCGGCCAGCCGGTCACGGCTCTTGGCGACGACCTCGGCCGGCGCCTTGTCGACGAAGGACTTGTTGGCCAGCTTTCGCTCCGACACCCCGGCGTCCGTCACTGCCGCGGCCAGGTCCTTCTCAAGCCGGCGCCGCTCGGCGGCGATGTCGATGCCGGCGGACGTGTCGAGCTCGACGGTGACCGACTCGGCTTCGACGGAGGCGTTCGGGGTGAAGGCGACTCCGTCGCCCGGCTCGCTCAGCCGCAGCAAGGACCTGATCGACCGCTCGTGCGGAGCCAGCCGCGTGCCGCCGATCCCGCCGAAGACGGCAGGCACCGGCTGCGTCGGGCGCAGCCCCTGATCCGCGCGGAACCGCCGCACCGCCGTCACCAGCCGCATCAGCGACTCGATCTCGGCCTCGGCCTCGGGGTCCGCGTACCCGGCCACGGCACCGGCCTCGCCGGTCACCAGCCCGCTCGGCCACGCCGCGATCATCACCGACTCGCCCCCGGTCAGCGCGGTCCACAATTCCTCGGTCACGAAAGGCATCAGGGGATGAATAATGCGCAGCAGCTGGTCGAGCACGAACCCGAGCACGCGCCGGGTGCGGTCAGCAGCCGTCCCGTCCTCGCCGTTGAGCGCGGCCTTGGCGAGTTCCAGGTACCAGTCGCAGACCTCGTCCCATGCGAAGTGATAAAGCAGGTCGCTGACCTTGGCGAACTCAAACTCCTCGAACAGCGCGTCGGCCTGCGCGACCACGGCAGTTAGCCGCGACAAGATCCACTTGTCCGGGACGCTGAGCAACCCGGGGTCGGTCTGCGAGATCTCCCCCGATGCGTCGCCGGCCTGAGCGCCATTGATTAGGGCGAAGCGCACTGCGTTCCACAATTTGTTGCAGAAGTTACGAGAGCCGACGACCCACTCCTCGCTGAGCGCTACGTCGCCGCCGGGGGTGGCGCCCCTGGCGAGCGTGAACCTGGTCGCGTCAGCGCCGAAGCGGCTGATCCAGTCGAGCGGGTCCACGGTGTTGCCGCGCGACTTCGACATCTTCTTGCCGAACTGGTCCCGCACCAGGCCGTGCAGCGAGACCTTGCGGAACGGCACGGAGCCTTCCGGGCCGGCGCCCGCCATCGCGTACAGGCCGAACAGCATCATCCTGGCGACCCAGAAGAAGAGGATGTCGTAGCCGGTGACCAGCACGCTCGTCGGATAGAACGCACGCAGGTCCGCCGTGTCGTCCGGCCACCCCAGCGTGGAGAAAGGCCAGAGCGCCGAGGAGAACCACGTGTCAAGCACGTCGGCGTCCTGAGTCCACCCCTGCTCCGCCTGCGGCGGCTCCTCATCCGGGCCGACGCAGGTGACCTCGCCGTCCGGTCCGTACCAGACCGGGATGCGGTGCCCCCACCACAGCTGGCGGCTGATGCACCAGTCGTGCATGTCATCGACCCAGTCGAAGTAACGCGCGGCCAGCTGCCCGGGGTAGATCTTGACCCGCCCGTCGCGTACGGCGTCCCCGGCGGCCTTGGCGAGCGGCCCGACCTTGACGAACCACTGCAGGGACAGCCGCGGCTCGACGGTGGTGCCGCACCGACCGCAGTGCCCGACGGCGTGGACGTATGGTCTTTTTTCGGCGATAACGCGGCCATCTTCGCGCAATGCCGCCAGCACCGCCGGCCTTGCCTCGAAGCGGTCAAGACCCTCGAACGGGCCATGCGCGGTGATGACGCCGCGCTCGTCCATGATCACCGGGCTCGGCAGGTCGTGGCGGCGGCCGATCTCGAAGTCATCGGGGTCATGCGCCGGAGTGACCTTGACCGCCCCGGTGCCGAACTCGGGATCGACGTGCGGATCGGCGACGATGGGGATACGGCGGCCGGTCAGGGGGAGTTCGACGCTCTTGCCGACCAGGCGGGCGTAGCGGGAGTCATCCGGGTGCACGGCCACGGCGGTGTCGCCGAGCATGGTCTCGACTCTGGTAGTCGCGACCACCACGGCATCGTCGCCGTCGCCGTACCTGATGCTGACCAGCTCGCCGTCGTCGTCGGAGTGCTCGACCTCGATGTCGGACAGGGCCGTCATGCACCGCGGGCACCAGTTGATGATGCGCTGGGCCCGGTAGATCAGCCCGTCGTCATAGAGCCGCTTGAAGATGGTCTGGACGGCGCGGGACAGTCCGGCGTCCATCGTGAACCGCTCGCGCGTCCAGTCCACGCTGTCACCCAGCCGCCGCATCTGGCCCAGGATCTTGCCACCGTAGGTGGCCTTCCACTGCCAGACCCGCTCGACGAAGGCATCTCGTCCGAGGTCGTGGCGGGAGATGCCTTCCCTGGCGAGTTCGCGCTCGACTACGTTCTGCGTGGCGATGCCAGCGTGGTCGGTTCCCGGCAGCCAGAGAGTGTTGTATCCCTGCATCCGCCTGCGCCTGACCAGTGCGTCGATCAGCGTGTGGTCGAGCGCATGGCCGATATGCAGCGAGCCGGTCACGTTCGGCGGCGGGATCATGATCGTGAACGACGGCGCATCCAGGCTGGCGTCGGCGGTGAAGTAGCCCGAGTCGACCCAGCCCTGGTAGCGGCGGTCTTCGACGTCGCCGGGCACGTATTGCGGCGCGAGCTGGCGTTGGTCAGCCTGGGACTCGCCCTCGGGGCCGGCGCGGAGGGCGCTCCCGGCGGTCACGGCGTTCCCGGCCGGCTGGGCGGGCTCGGCGGCGAACTGCTCCGTCTGGTCAGCGGTTGTCACGTCAGCAGAGTCTACGGACAGCCAGGGGGTGCCAGCGCAGCAACGACCCTGTGCCGCTAGTGCTGTTGGAGCCAGAGCAGTCGCGGCCAGCCGGCGCGCCCGCCCTCATTCGCGACATATAGGCAATTGACAAGCCCGTCCTGGTCTACCCTGTTGGTCACCGCCTGTTTGCCGCGCCGCTCATTGCAGCGATCCCCGTTGACCGACCGTCCCGAGAACCGGCCGGCTCCCCAGCCGAACGGCTCGTGTGCCTAACCCTGCGAAGGCTGAGGTGATCGATCCGTTGGCCGGGCCATGGACCGTCCGCCGGAACCGCAAGCGCGGCAGGCGCCGTCTCTCGAGGTTCCCGATGAGCGACGCGCTCGGGTTGTCTCGCGGCAGCGGGATCAGGCGCCGAGGTCTCAACTTGGCCGCCGGGCATCCGGCGGGCGCCGCCGGGAACGGGGCCGCGCAGGTGGCCCAGGTGGTCGGCGTCGGCGCCGACGGCCGGCGGCCTGACCGGACCGTCCGGAGCAATGGGAGCCGGATCGGCGATGGCCGACCTTGCGGCAGGCGGCGTCGCGGGGAGCGGCGTTGCGGGGCTTGCGGGCGTGAGCCCTTCTGGTGGTGGCACTGGTCGGGGTGGCACTGGTCGGGGTGGCACTGGTCGGGGTGGCACTGGTCGGGGTGGCACTGGTCGGGGTGGCGCTCGACGGGGTGCCAGGCTGGGGCCCGCTCTTGATCTCGACGATGACTTCGCCGGCGGCGTCGACCTGAGCTCGGTCGACGACGACTTCGGGGCCGGGCCGGCCGCCGCGCCCGCCACTGGCACCCGCCGGCCCGAAGCCAGGCATTTCGGCTTGCGCCGCTCACGTAACGACAACGCGTCGGCGCCCGCCGAGCGGCTGCGGCTACCTGTACGGCCGATCCTCGGCATCCCGGTCCTTGCCGTGCTCGTCGCGGTCGGCGTGCTGCTGTTGTCGACCATCGGCGGCCTGGTCAGCGCGGCCATCTACACGGCCACCGGCGCCGCCGCGGCGGCGAGCCCGCTCGCGAAGCCGGCTCCGGCCGTGGCCGGCGGACTGCGGCAGCACTATGAGCCCCTGCGCAATCCGGAAACCCTCCAGATCATCGGCGAGTTCATGCGCAGGTTCACCCTCTTCTCCGGCACCGACACCGGCGAGCCGACCGGCCTGTACCGCGAGCCGGCGACCGTTGACCCGATCTCGGATCAGCCTGGCTGGGTGCAGTACCTCGGGTTCAACTCGAGCGAGAGCCTCGGCTCGCCGAGTTCCACCGTCGACCGGCTGCTGGCCGACCTGATCCATACCTCGGCCCCGGCGACCTCCTGGCGCGCCGACCCGGGCGCGCGCGGCGGCAGCGCGCGCTGCGCGATCGCGGTCATGGCGGACACGACGGTCTCGGTCTGCGCCTGGGCCACCCAGCACACCGCCGGCGCGCTGCTCTCCCCCACGTCAGATACCAGGGGGAACGAACTCGCAGTGCTGATGCCGCTCATGAGGCTTGACCTTCAGCCAGGCTGACCCCTCCCGCGATTCGCGTCGGTCCTTGCGGAAGGTTTCGGGGTACCCGGGCCGCTCGCGGTCATTCCGGAGTGTTTCCCGGCTCTGGCGCGGAGTCTTGTCGTTGGGCGGAGTGTTGTCCGCATATAGAGCGGTAAAGACTCCGTGCTGCGAGAAGTCTCCGCGGTAACGACGGAGAACGCTCCGTGATCATGCCGTAAACGACGGAGAACGCTCCGCGATCATGCTCCGGCGCGGGAACTCTCCGAGATGATGCCGCAGAACGGGAACTCAGCGCGATCATCGGCGAGGCAGCCCGTACCGCCGGAACCGAGCCCGGCTCGCACGCAAGACCGGCTCGCTCCTCAAGAACTGCGCCGTGGCACCTTGCCGGGCCGGGCCTTGCCGGGCCGGGCCTTGCCGGGCCGGGCCTTGCCGGGCCGGGCCGGGTCGGGGCGGGGCGGGTCCCGGGAGGCCAACCTGCCTGACCATGAATCACGCGACAGTCTCTATTGACTGAAAAAACTCCCCGGAGCAAGAACTCTCGTCACCATGCCGGAAAAGGCTCCCCGATCCTGGTCACGAGCCCGCGCGGCAGCCGCCGGGACCGGTGCGATGTTCCGTGATCATGTTCGTGGACGTGATCACGGAAGATTGCCCAGGTCAGGGAGGCTATCGGGTGACTCGGATCTTGGAGAGTTAGGCGCCCGGGTGGAGCGGACCTGCGCCGCCCCCCGCCACGGCGCCGCCGGGGCAGCGTGAGCAGCGTGGCCCTCCCTGCTGCTGTCAGCGGTCCAACCCAACAGCAGCGTGGCCCTTCCCGTTGCTGTTGGGACAGCAGCAGGGAGGGCCGCGTTGCTGTTAAAACCAGTGACCAACAGCAACAGGGAGGGCCACGCTGCTGTTAGAGGCGGGCGTGAACAGCAACGTGGGCTGCCCTGCCGGCGTGGCGTGGGAGACCGGCGTGGCGCGGAAGAACCCGGCGTGGCGCGGGGACGCCGGCGGAGCGGGGGCGCGGCGACGCCGACGACCGTGGGTCCGTCGCGCGGAGGATGGCAGGTGGAGCGGGCTCAGCCGGGGCGGGTTAGGCGGACTTCTCGCGCGGGGTGCGCCTGGCCACGTCGCGCGGGACTAGCGTCGGGTTCACGTTTTCGAGTACGACCTCGGCCGTGATGACGACGCGCTCGATGTCCTTGCGGCTCGGCACCTCGTACATGACTGAGAGCAGCACCTCTTCGAGGATGGCGCGCAGGCCGCGCGCCCCGGTGCCGCGCAGGATCGCCTGGTCAGCGACGGCTTCGAGCGCGTCCTCGGTGAATTCCAGGTCCACGCCATCGAGCTCGAACAGCCTCCGGTACTGGCGGACCAGCGCGTTCCTTGGCTCGGTCAAGATCCGGATCAGCGCCTCGCGGTCCAGGTTGTGCACGCTCGTGATCACCGGCAGCCGCCCGACGAACTCGGGGATCATGCCGAACTTCAGCAGGTCCTCCGGCATGACGTCGGCGAACTGGTCCGATTTAGGATGGTCGGTCTTGACCCGCAGCACGGCGCCGAAGCCCATGCCGCTCCGGCCGACACGCTGCTCGATGATCTTCTCCAGGCCAGCGAACGCCCCGCCGCAGATGAACAGCACGTTCGTGGTATCGATCTGGATGAACTCCTGGTGCGGGTGCTTCCTGCCGCCCTGGGGCGGCACCGAGGCGGTGGTGCCCTCAAGGATCTTGAGCAGTGCTTGCTGGACGCCTTCGCCAGAGACATCGCGGGTAATCGACGGATTCTCGCTCTTGCGCGCGATCTTGTCGATCTCGTCGATGTAGATGATCCCGGTCTCGGCCTTCTTGACGTCGTAGTCCGCGGCCTGGATGAGCTTGAGCAGGATGTTCTCGACGTCCTCGCCGACGTAGCCCGCCTCGGTCAGCGCCGTGGCGTCCGCGATGGCGAAGGGGACGTTCAGCAGCCTGGCCAGCGTCTGGGCGAGCAGCGTCTTGCCTGAGCCGGTCGGCCCGAGCAGCAGGATGTTCGACTTGGCCAGCTCGACGCCGTCCTCGGCGACCCGCTCACCACCGGACTGGATCCGCTTGTAGTGGTTGTAGACGGCGACCGACAGGCCCTTCTTCGCCTTTTCCTGACCGATCACGTAGGAGTCGAGGAACTCGTAGATCTCGCGAGGTTTGGGCAGGCTGTCCCACTTGACCTCGGCGCGCTCAACGAGCTCTTCCTCAATGATCTCGTTGCACAAATCAATGCATTCATCGCAAATGTACACGCCAGGTCCGGCTATCAGCTTCTTGACCTGCTTTTGGCTCTTCCCGCAGAACGAGCACTTCAGCAGATCAGCGCCATCGCCAATGCGTGCCACCGCATTACTCCCTCTCCCGCACCGCCCGTCATGGGCGACTTTGGACCAGCTACGGTCATCCGCCGGGGCCCGCCTGCGCTTGCGGCGCTGCTACGCGCCGCAGACCGGGAAACTAGACGGTACCTCTTATCAAACCGTAGTCGCTTCCTCCGGGCCGTCACTACCTATGCGCCGCGACACCGCGAAACGCTGTGCCGCGACAGCCCGTGCCGCGAACGCCGCGCCCCGGACGCCCGTGCCTCAGGCACCCGTACCGCAGACGCCCGTGCCACGCGCCTAGGAAGACACTACATCGGGCTTGCGCTTAAGCATGGTCAGTACGTCATCCACTAGTCCGTACGCCTGCGCCTCATGGGCGGTCAGGAACTTGTCGCGCTCGATGTCGTGGCGGATCTCGGCCTCGTCCTTGCCGGTGTGCCTGGCGAGCACCATCTCCATCGCCTGCCGCATCCGCTGGATCTCCCTGGCCTGAATCTCCAGGTCACTTGACTGACCGTAGCCGCTCTCGATGGCGGGCTGGTGAATCAGGATCCGCGAGTTGGGCAGCGCCATCCGCTTGCCCTTCGTGCCGGCGGCCAGCAGGACGGCGGCGGCCGAGGCGGCCTGGCCGAGGCAGAAGGTCTGAATGTCCGGCTTGACGTACTGCATGGTGTCGTAGATCGCCATCATCGACGTCATCGACCCGCCCGGCGAGTTGATGTACATCAGGATGTCGCGGTCCGGGTCGATGGACTCCAGGGTGATCAACTGCGCCATGACATCATTGGCCGAGGCGTCGTCGATCTGCACGCCGAGAAAGATGATCCGCTCCTCGAACAGCTTGTTGTACGGGTTCATCTCCTTGATCCCGTACGGCGTGCGCTCGACGAACGATGGCAGCACGTACCGTGCCTCGACAAGCCCCGCCCTCGGCCGGCTCGTCGCGCTTGCCGTCACCGTCTGGTTCTCCGTTCTGGCGTTGATGTTCATGAGACCGGGCCTTCCGATGGCACCTCGTTGGCACTGCGCACCACGTGGTCGATGAATCCGTACTCCTTGGCCTGATCGGCGGTGAACCAGCGATCCCGGTCGGAGTCCTTCTCCACCTGCTCAACGGTCTGGCCGGTGTGCATCGCCGTGCGCTCGGCCAGGATCCGCTTGACGTACAGGATCTGCTCGGCCTGGATCCTGATGTCGGACGCGGTGCCGCCGATGCCGCCGTGCGGCTGGTGCAGCATGACCTGCGCGTGCGGCATCGCGAACCGCTTGCCAGGGGCGCCCGCGCAGAGCAGGAACTGGCCCATCGACGCCGCCATGCCCATCGCGTACGTCGCGACGTCGTTCTGCACGTACTGCATCATGTCGTAAATGGCCAGGCCGGCGCTGACCGAGCCGCCCGGTGAGTTGATGTAGATGTTGATGTCGCGCTTGGGATCCTCGGCGGCGAGCAGCACGAGCTCGGCGCAGATTCGGTTCGCGAGCTCGTCGTCCACCTGCTGGCCCAGGAAGATGATGCGGTGCCTGAGCAATCGCTGGAACAGTTGGTCGCCTATCGGAAACACCGGGGCCTCCGCGGCCCGCGCAAGTATCCGGGCTGGTAGCTGATCTTCGCCCGAGATGGTCACGGTGCCCTCCTCACTTCGATCAGGCACCGCGATTGCCGCGTTGCCTTCGAGCCAATGAATGGCTAGCTCCTCTTGACTGCGCTGACTCCTACGAATGCGACCCTAACCCGCTCCCGAACCGGTAACGCCCGTAGCGGCGGCCTGTTCGCTCTGGGCGCAGCCGGCCCCCATTGTCCAGGCATGCCACAGGTACAGCGCGCGCATTGCCCGGGTCATGGGCTGCTCGCTGGCAGCACGGGCTGGCGTGCGGCCGGTTCGCATTACCCGGCTTCGGCGTCCTGCCCGGACTCGTCGGCAGCATCCTGCGCCGCCTCCGCCTCCTTGCCGGCTCCGCGCCTGGCGCGGCCCTTGGGCTTGGCCGCGGCCGCGTCGTCGTCCTTGGCGGCGGCGCGCCGTCCCCCGCGCCTGCCGCCCTTAGCGCGCTGCTCGCCCTCGGCACCCGCGTCGGCGCTGTCTGCCGCCTCCGTCCCGGCGGTCTCGTCCTCGTCCTCGGCGGCGTCGCGGCCGAAATCGACCGTACGGCCCGACTGGTCGCTGACGCTGGCCCGGCGGGAGATCACGTCGGCCGCCTTGTTCCGCATGACGTCGGAGACGACCGCCGCAAGCTGGCCGGAACTGCTGAGCTGCCGGGCCAGCGCGTCCGGCGCGACTCCCTGCTGGTACGCGAGCTGGGTCACGTACTGCGCGATCTCGTCCTGCTCGACGCCGAGATTCTCCTGGTCAGCGAACTTGTCGAGGATGAAGCCGGCCTTGACCGACCGGCGCACGTCATCGGAAAGCTCCTTGTCGACGTCGGCCTCGGTGAGGTCACGTCCTGACAGGTAGTCGGCCATGGTGAGGCCGGCACGCTCGAGCTCGGCGGTCATGCTCTCGCGGCGGTGCTCGAGCTCATGCTCCACGACCGCTTCCGGCAGCGGCATATCGACCTGCTCGAGCAAGGCCTCGAGCGCGCGGTCTCTCGCCTGGCCGGCCTGGCCGGCCCGGCGCATCGCCTCCATCTGCTTGCGCGTGTTCGAGCGCAGCTCGCCGACCGTGTTGAACTCGCTCGCCGACTGAGCGAAGTCATCGTCGAGCTCGGGCAGGTCCTTGACCTTGACGCTGCGCACGGTCACCGACACCTCGGCCTCGCTGCCCGCGTGCTGGCCGCCGGCCAGCTCGGAGGAGAACGCCGCCGTCTCGTCGGCGCTCATCCCGACGAGCGCCTCGTCGAGGCCGTCCAGGATATTGCCGCTGCCCACCTCGTAGGAGATGCCCGTGGCCTGCGCGTCCTCGACGTCCTCGCCATCGACCTGGGCCGCGAGGTCGATAGAGACATAGTCGCCCATCTCGACCTGGCGGTCGACCGAGCGCAGCGAGGCGAAGCGCTCGCGGAGCGCCCGCAGGTATTCCTCCACCTGGTCAGGACTGACGTCCGCGTCATCGACGGTGACTCGCAACTGGTCGACGTCCGGCAGCTCGAAGCTCGGCCTGACATCGACTTCGGCCGTGAACTCGATCTCGGTGCCGTCCTCGAGCTTGGTGATCTCGACCTCCGGCTGCCCGAGCGCGACTAGCTGGGCGTCGCGTACCGCCTTGGCGTACAGGTCAGGCACGGCCTCGTTGATCGCGTGCTCGAGCAGGGCACCGCGGCCGACTCGCTGGTCGAGTACCTGGCGCGGCACGTGCCCCGGCCGGAAGCCCGGAATCCGCACCTGCTGCCCGACCTCGCGGTACGCGTGATCCAGGCTGGACTTGAGCTCATCGAAAGGAACCCCGACGGTCAGCCGCACGCGGGTCGGGCTCAGTTCCTCGACGTCGGTCTTCACGACGTGGTCACTCCTTGGCATTCGGGCTTGTTGCTGCCCCGGCATCATGGCCCCCGGCCGGATCGGGGTCGGTGCCCTCGGTCGGATCGGCACCGCGACCGCCTGCGCGCCTGGTCGACCGGCGCGGCAATGGCGGCTACGCGCGCCAAGTCTAGGGCCTCGCGGCCACGTTCACCCGCCACGGGTGGTGAACGGCGCGGACGACCGGCCTGACTATGAGTGACGCGGGACGGCAGAAGTGACCCCGATCGCGCAGGAGGATCGCATGGGCGCACCGCAGCCGGCTAGGCCGGGCGAGCCCGGCCAGCCGCTCGAACCCGAGCACCAAGGTGAACGAGTTGACGCTCCGGCTGGCCGGCCTTCTGGGTGGCTCGGAAACCGGCTCGGTCCCGAGTTCGCGGCAGCGGCGTGGCCGGCCTTCCTGGCCGCGGGCATCGGCTCGGTCGTCCTCGGCGCCATCTTGCTCGCCTGGCCCAGTGAGACGCTCTCGGTCGTCGCGGTGCTGATCGGCGCCGCGGTGCTCGTGGCCGGGCTCCTTCGCCTGGTGGACGGCTTCACCGCGCACGAGACCAGCGGCGGCAGGCGGGTCGCGAGCGTGGTGATCGGCCTGATCGCCATCGTCCTCGGCCTGTACTGCATGCGGCACTACCACTTCACGATCACGGTGCTCGCGATCATCACCGGCCTGTTCTGGGTCATCCACGGCATCGCCGATCTCGGGATCGGGCTGTTCGCCGGGAGGTTCCCCGGCCGGGGGCTGACGGTGATGACCGGGATCCTGAGCCTGTGCGCGGGGCTGATCGTGCTGTTCTGGCCGACGATCTCGCTGACAGTGCTCGTGGCGGTCATCGGCATCTGGCTGATCATCTACGGGGCGCTCGCGGCAGCGCTGGCGTTCCGCCTGCGCCGGAGCGGGTCAGGCCCGGGCGGGGCCGGCCGGTACGCCGCCGCCTGAGCCCGCCAGGCCGGCGAGATGGGGACGTGCGTTCGAACTCACCAGATCGGGTATGGACGCCAAGGGATGACATACTCGCTGGTCGCCAGGGGGAAGCGAGAACGGCGCCTGCGGGGCCTAGGCACCGGGCTATCAGCCCGCGGCCAAAGAGAGAGGGGGCGGCTTGACATGAGTAGCGCTCACGACCGGCCAGCCGGCACACCAGGCTCCAATACGGGCTACGAGCAGGACCAGGCCCAGACTCAAGCGCAAGGCCAGATGCCGGCGCAGCCGCAGGACAGGGGCTACCAGGCCAGCGGCCGCGACTACGAGCAGGCCCGTCGTTACGAGGAAGGCCGGGGCTACGAGCCGGCCGGACGCGGCTATGAGGCAGGCGGGCGGCACCGTGGCGCCGTCACCGGCTTCACCGCCCTGGCCGGGACGCTCATGCTGCTCGGCGGCCTGTGGATGGCGACCGTCGCGGTCATCGCGCTGTCCCACGGCGCCGTCTTCAACACCGCGCCGGCCTACACCTTCAGGTACAACATCCGCGGCTGGGGCTGGACCGAGCTCGCGCTGGGCGTCGTGATCTTCGCAGCGGGGATGTGCGTATTCCTCGGCATGGCGTGGGCGCGCTACGTGGGTGCCTTCATCGCGGTGCTCAGCGCGGTCGCCAACTTCGTGTTCATCCCGTACCAGCCGCTGTGGTCGATCGCCCTGATCGCCCTCGACGCGCTCATCATCTGGGCGCTCCTCACCCCGAGGCGTGCCGCGGGCGACTTTTAGCGCCCGCTGACCGCGGGCACGCACAACCGCCGTCAGCGAACCAGCGAGTGCTCCGCCGCGGCCGCCGGCCGCGGCGGAGTCACGGCTGAACACGACAGGGAGGTACGACGCCCAGCGAGCACGCCGGCCGCAGCCAGGCCCGACGCGGCGGCGGCCACGACGACCAGGCCGGACGCGGCGGCCCCCGTCCGAAGCCGGCCAGGCCGCCGGAGAAGCAGGGGCCGCTCCGGTACGGCCTGCTGCTCGTGATCTTGCTCGCCTCGTACCTGCTGTCGGCATTCCTTGACGCGAGATGGATCACTCAGCTGGAGCTCGGGCTCTTCACGATCGCCGGGCTGCTCGCGCTGCGGAACTCCCCGGTGCGCCGCCCGGCGCTCAGGCCGGCGATCTCGGCCTGCCTGCTGATATCCGCGGTGCTCATCGTCGTCTCGGCGAGCACGGACACCAACGTGGGGCGCGCGCTGGCCGGGATCTGGACCGGCCTCCTGCTGCTCGTCACCGTGACCCTGCTGCTTCGCCAGATCCTGGCGCTGCCCACGGTGACCATCCAGAGCATCTACGGAGTAGTGAGCGCCTACCTGATCATCGGCCTGCTGTTCGCCGCGTTCTATTCGGCGATCTACTTCCTGCACGGGCGTCATTTCTTCGTCGGCCACGAGCAGTCCACCGGCGCAACCTTTCAATATTTCAGCTTTACGACGCTGACGACCCTCGGCTACGGCGACTTCACGGCGGCGGCATCAGGCGGGCGCGCGATCGCGATGATCGAGGCGATGACCGGCCAGATCTTCCTGGCGACACTCGTGGCCAGGCTGGTCGCCGCGTTCCGCCCGCCGTCGCAGCAGCCAGTCCCGGCGTCCGGGCGGGACGACGCCGGCGAGAAGTGACGCCGGGCCTCGCGGCGGCGCCGGATCCGGCTACCTGGCCAGAATCGCGGCCGAAGGCGCTCATCGCCAGATCACGAGAGGGCCACGGATGCATAATTGGCGATATTATCCGGGCAACCGCGCGCCTTTAGAAAGGCAACCCCGCAGGTGACAGGACGTGGCGTGGCCGAAGGTCATCCGCTTGTCGAGCCGCTGCGTCCCTGGGACCCGGAGCGGATTGGCGGTTACCTGCTTCTCGGCCGCCTCGGGGCAGGCGCCATGGGCCGGGTCTACCTCGGCCGCTCGGCCGCCGGACGTCTGGTCGCGGTCAAGACGATCAGGGCGGAGTTCGCCGAGGAGCCCGACTTCCGCACCAGGTTCGCCAACGAGGTCACGGCCGCGCGCCGGGTGAGCGGCGCGTTCACGGCGCCGGTGATCGCCGCTGACCCGGAGGCGGACGTGCCCTGGCTCGCGACGGCCTACGTGCCGGCGCCGCCGCTGAGCACGCTCGTCCAGGAATGCGGCCCGCTCCCGGTGCCCGCGGTCCGCTGGCTCGCCGCCGGCTGCGCCGAGGCGCTCGAGTCCATCCACGGCGTCGGGCTCGTCCATCGCGACCTCAAGCCGTCGAACGTGCTGGTCTCTGCCGACGGCCCGCGTGTCATCGACTTCGGCGTGGCCAGGGCGGTCGAGCGCATCGCGCTCACGATGACGCGGGGTGCCGTCGGCACGCCCGCCTACATGGCACCCGAGCAGGCCAGGGACACCAGCCGGGCGACGACGGTCAGCGACGTCTACTCACTCGGCGCGACCATCTTGTTCGCCGCCACCGGTCACGGGCCTTACCAGGGCGATTCGGTGATGGACGTGCTGGTCCACCTGGCCACCGAGGAGCCGGACCTGGGCGGGCTGCCCGCCGACCTGATGAACATCGTCGTGGCGTGCCTGGAACGTGACCCGCGTCGCAGGCCGACCTCGGCGTCAGTCCTGGCGTACCTGGCCTCAAGTGACGGCGCGCCGCACGACGACTTCGGGCGGGCTCCGCTGCCCCCGCGCGTGCGGGCGCTGATGGAGCAGTACCGTCAGGACCCCAGGCCGGCGAGCCAGCCGGGCGCGCAAGCCGACCCCGATGGCACCTTCGGTTCCCTGCCGCCGCCGGCTCAGGGCCGGAAGGGAACCGCCCGGCACTCGGCCCCGCCCCGGGCGCCGGCGCCGGAGGCTCCGGTGCCGGCGGGCGCCAGCACTTCCGGCGCGCGCCGCCGCCAGCCTCGGCCAGCGGCTCCCTGGCGCGGGCGCGTCCTGGCCGCCGCCGGCTCGGCGCTGGCCGTCGCGCTCGTCGGGGCCGGCCTGCTCATCGGCTCGCACCTCGCGGCCAGGCCGCAGGGCAAGGCCAGCGGGAGGCAGGGCACCCGCACGACCAGGTCGCAGGGATTCAACCCGGCGCTGAACCCGCCGCCGGGCCAGGCACCGCCGCTGGTGACGAGTCCGCCCAGCGACCCGAGCGGCAGGCCGCTCATCGTGATGACCCAGCCGCTGGGAGACCCGCGCACGATCTTCGTCATCGAGGGCCGCGGCTGGCTGCCTGGCTCGCACCTGACGGTCGCGCTCAAGACGGTCTCGCTCCAAGGGATCCGCGCCTCGCCGGTGCACCCGCCGGTCGACGGCGTCGGATCGTTCAACTACGCGGTCAACCAGGACCACGAGTTCTTCAGGGACGGCCTGCCGCCAGGGCTGTACACCGTGGTCGTGACCGGGCCGCACCGGTCACGGGCGACCGCCAAGTTCCGGGTACTCGGACCGCCGCCGGGCGCTCCCGGCGGACCGCCGCCACCCCCCTGACGGCCCCTGCCCGGCGGGTCGCTGCCCCGCACCGGCCCTGACCGGCCTGAACTTCCGTGATCGAGTCCCGGGGCCGGTCAGGCTCACGCCCGCGTCCACCAGAGGTCTTCCTGGCGCGAGCACCAGGCCGGGTCGGCCAGCCGGCTCAGGTCGGCATTGGTGATGACGCCGTTCTCGATCAGGACGCCCACCGCGACCTCGTCGGACAGCCTGATGTCAGGCCGCGTGAGCCCGCGCTCAGTGATCTTCCTGCGCAGTACCTTCAGATGCTCGCCGACCCTGGCCGACAGCCGGTCGCGGAACGCCGGGTCGGTATCGAAGCACTCGATCTCATGGTGAGCGTCGGTGATCTCGAGCGCGGCGCGGGCGATCTCCGGCGTCCTGGGTATCGGCGTGCTGCGGGCCGGGTCGATCAGCCACGGGCGGCACCAGATCAAGGCGACCAGGAAGAGCTTGGTGTTCGGGTCCAGGTAGAGCGGGAGGACGGTCGCGTCGCCGCCCGGGCCGTGGACCGCCTCGCCCGTATCGGCCTGCGCGGACCGGTGCGAGACGACGAGCCGGAGCGGCTCGCCTTCGTCGAGCATGGCCCGCGAGCCCACGAGCGCGGTGCCGCGCTGCACGAACCACCCCCCGGCCGGCTCGCCTGGTCCGTCCAGCCTGGGCAGCCTGATCCTGAATCCGTCACCCTCCGCGTACAAGGCATGGGTGTAGCTGATGTTGGCCACGAGCACCCCGCCGGCGATCGCCCGGATGACGCCGGCCCGGCGGGACAGGCCGCGGCCCGCGGTGATGACAAGATCAGCATCAGGTCCGCGGCCGAACACCAGCTGGCCGCCATCGGGTATCCCGATCACCCGGCCAGACGGCATCGTGACGTGTGCCCCTGCCTCCGACCCGTCGGCCGTCATCGCCCGCCTTCCCGGCTGCTTGCCAGCGCTACCGCGCGGTGTTCCCGGCGCTGCCGCGGTGTTCCCGGCGCTGCCGCTCGTGTTCATTGTCATGACTGCGGTCCGCGCATTCTAAGTCGGCGCCGCAAGCAGGACATCCCCGAGTTCGGGGGTGTTTTTTGCCGCCGAATCACGATCTGCTTGTCAACCGAGGGGGGCGGGCCGGACTGGTGTCCCCGCCGGAGGGCTAGCTCGCCGGCGGGGACGTCGGCCCGTGACAGCCCCGGCGACTCCCCTGGTGCCGACCTGGCGAAGGGCCTGTCCCAGCTCCGCTGATCACCGCGGCCCGACAGCCGGGCGCGCCGGAAGCGCGCCAGGCCCCGCTCGGCACGGCGCCGACGGGCAGCAGCACGCATTAATGCCGTGGCGAGCGGGCACTCTCCCCTATGCCCTGACTACAGTTAAGTTCCTGTGATAAGCGGCTCGGGAGATGAGGGCTAAGCCCAGTGGTCTACGTACTCGCCCTGTGCGCGTCCCTGGCGAACGCTCTGACGAGCGTTTTCCAGCGCATCGGGGTCGAGGATGCGCCCGAGGACACGACCTTGCGGCTGAGCCTCCTGCGCTACGCGGTCCGCAGGGGGATCTGGCTGCTCGGCTTCGCGCTGATGATCGTCTCGTTCCTTGTCCAGGCTATCGCGCTGCACTTCGGCCGGCTGTCCCAGGTACAGCCGATCCTGACGACGGAACTCGTGTTCCTGGCGGCGATCTTGTCGATCTGGTTCGGCTTCCGGATGGGCCGCCGAGAATGGCTCGGCTCGCTCGCGGTGACGGCCGGCCTGTCGGGCTTCCTCTACTTCGCCCACCCGGAGTACGGCATGCAGCCGCCGCCGGTCTGGCGGTGGGCGATCGCCGGCTGCGTGAGCGTCATCATCATCGTCGCGACCGTCATGCTGGCGCTGCGCGGGCCGCGCTGGTGGCGAGCCGCGATGTTCGGCACGGCAGCCGCCATCAGCTTCGCCTTCACGGCGGCGTGCACCAAGGTGGTATCCGACTACGCGGCGGCTGACTGGACCCAGCTCTACCGGCACTGGCAGACCTACGCGCTGGCCGTATTCGGCGTCACTGCTGTTTTTCTGGCGCAGAACGCTATGCACGCGGGACCCATCGTCGCTTCTCAGTCGACGCTCGTCCTCATTGACCCGCTGGCCAGCATCCTCATCGGGGTCAGCCTATTCGGGGATGACTTGCAGACGAGCGGGGCATCGATTCCGCTTGAGGCGTTTTCCCTGCTCGTCGCCTTCGGCGGGGCGTTCGCTCTGGCGCACTCTCCCCTGATCAGCGGCCTGCGGGCCGGCGGCGAGGGCACAGAGTCACTAGCAAGGGGACGGGACAGGGCCCGCCGCGCGCACGAGCAACGCGAGGCGGCAAGCCCGCACCCGCTGTCTCCGTCGTGACTCCCGCGGGTCACTGGCCCTGTACCCCGTCATGACTTCCTTGGCTCACTGGCCCGGTACCCGGCCTCGGTACCCGGCCTCGGTACCCGGTGACCCCAAGGAGGCTCTCGGGTGACTCGGGATCTTGGAAGATCAATCTCCGGCTGGTCAGCGGGGAGACTTTTCCTGAGTCATCGGGGAGTCTTCACTCCGGGGAGTGAAAACTCCCCCACGATGCCGGAAAGGCTCCCCGATCCTGATCACAAGCCGCGCGGCAGCCCCCGGGACCCGTGCTGGTTTCCGTGATCATGATCGAGACCGTGATCACGGAAGATCGCCCAGGTCAGGACAGCAATGATGTTCCGTGATCATGCTCGCGTCCTTGATAACGGAACATCGCACCTGCCGCCCCCGCACTGGCAGGTCCCCGGAGCGAGAACTCTCCCGTCCGATGCCGGAAAAGGCTCCCTGATCTTGGTTACGAGGCACCCGGAATCCTCCGAG
Source organism: uncultured Actinomycetota bacterium (assembly GCA_963720575.1). Taxonomy (GTDB): domain Bacteria; phylum Actinomycetota; class Actinomycetes; order Streptosporangiales; family Streptosporangiaceae; genus Chersky-822. The sequence goes on along the minus strand of CAVRGA010000001.1, from coordinate 3,416,464 downwards.
GCACGGCAAGTCTCCGCGATCACGCCCGCGATCATGATCCAGTATCATCGTGGCCCAGCTTCGCGCCGCAACCCTGGCGATTGCCTTGGACTGTGATAAACCGGACCTCATGCCCGACGCCTGCCTCCCGCTGGCAGCGCCTCGTTGACGCCCGAGGCGACGGGGGGCTATGTGAGTGCGGAGCTAGGCGCGCGGCTGCGCCGAGCCCGTGAGGCGGCCGGCCTGACTCAGGAGGCTCTGGCCGAGCGTTCCGGGCTTGGCGTGCGGACGATCAGCGACCTCGAGCGCGGCAGGACGCGGCCGCGGCCGAGCACTGTCCGCCAGTTGCTCTCGGTACTGGAGCTGCCAGCGCCCCGGGGACCAGTGGTGACAGCGCCGGCACGAGCGCAGCTGCCGGCTGATATCGCCGACTTCACCGGCCGCGACGGCCAGGTCAAGCAGCTCGTCAGCGCACTCGCCCAGCCCGAGGACAGGACCTCGGCGGGCCGGGTGCCGATCTGCCTGATCGCCGGGACCGGCGGGATCGGCAAGAGCGCGCTCGCCGTGCACACCGCCCATCAGATCTCGGCGCAGTTCCCCGACGGCCAGCTGTACCTGAATCTTCGCGGTTCAGGTGCCCGGCCAGTGCAACCCCGGGAGGCGCTGGCCAGGCTCGCGCGCGACCTGGGCGCGGACAAGGCGACCGTGCTGGTCGATGAGGACGAGTGCGCCGCCAGGTACCGCGGCTTGGCCGCCGGGATGCGCCTGCTGATCGTCCTGGACGATGCGCGCGATGCCGCGCAGGTCAGGCCGCTGGTACCGGGAGTGGCGGGTTGCGCGGTCCTGATCACCAGCCGCCACCGGATGCCTGATCTGGCCGGTGCCCAGCTCATCGACCTTGACCTGCTGGGCGAAGATGAAGCGGCCGAGCTGTTCAGCACGATCGTCGAGCCGGCCAGGGTGGCCGCTGAACCGGAGGCGGCAAAGTCCGTGCTCGCGGCCTGCGGTGGCCTGCCCCTTGCCGTGCGGATCGCCGCCGCCCGGCTGGTAGTGAGGCCGGGCTGGCCGATCGCGGCGCTGGCTGGCCGTCTCGCGGATGCTCGTTCCTGGCTGGCCGAGCTGCAGGCCGGCGATCTGGCCGTGCGAGCGAGCTTGCTGGTCAGTTACGAGAGCGTGCGGCCGGCGGACGCCGGGGAAGCAGCGCCTGACCGCGTGTTTCGCCTGCTGGGCCTGACCGAGGGACCCGACATCGCCCTGCCGGCGGCCGCCGAGCTGCTCGGGCTGCCCGCTGCCGAGGCCGAGCGGTCGCTGGAGTTGCTGGTCGACTGTCACCTGCTGCAGTGCGCTTCGCCGGGCCGCTATTGCCTGCACGACCTGCCGCGCGCGTTCGCCCTTGAGCAAGCGCTCGCCGAGGAATCCGAGGCCAGCAGGTCAGCCGCGCTGCGGCGGATGCTCACCTGGTACGTTCGCACCGCGACCGCCGCCGCGATCGCGATCCGGCCCGGCGCCAAGAACGCCCAGCTAGAGCCCGCCGAGCTGGAGGAGCCCTCGCTCCGCTTCGACTCAGGTGACGATGCGGCGGCGTGGTGCGAGGCCGAGCTGGCGAACCTGGTCAGCGCCGTCCGCCAGGCCGCCAGCCTGGCTGAGCACGAACTGGCGTGGGACCTCGCCTGGTACCTGACCGCGCCGTTCGACCTGCGGGGCAACACGGCCGCCTGGATCGAGACCCAGCAGATCGCGCTCGCGTGCGCCAGGCGGCTCGGAGACAGCGGCCGCCTGGAGCTGACGCTGAACAACCTCGGTGCCGCCTATATTCATGCGCGCCAGATGGGTCTGGCCATCGACTGCCTGACTGAGTGCTTGCCGCTGGCCGCCGAGCGGGATGACCAGGGCGTCGCCCTCGCGAAGGCCAACCTCGGCTACGCGCTTGCCGAATCCGGCCGGGTTGATGAGGCGCTGCCGCTGCTCACCGAGTCGCTGCGGTTCTACCAGGGGGCGGGGAACCTGGCCGGCGAAGGTCTCGCCTGGGCGGTACTGGCTAAGGTCTACCGGCGGATCGACCGGTTCGATGAGGCGGTCGGGTACTGCGAGCGCGCACTCGATGCGCTGAGCAAGGCCAACGACCGGGTGAACATCGGCGCGACGCTGCTCCAGCTCGCCCCCGCCCAGCTAGGCCGTGGCCGGCCCGCGGAAGCCATCGACGCGGCCGAGGCGGCGCTCGAGCTTTACCGGCAGCTCGGCAGTCAGTTCGGCCGGGCCCGCGCGCTGGCCGAACTGGGCCGGGCCAGGCGGGAGCTTGGGCAGCTGGACCAGGTCCGCGCGTTGTGGACCGAGGCGTTCTCGATCCTCACGGACCTGGGCCACCCGCAGGCAGCCGAAGTCGCCGCCGACCTGGCCGCGATCGGCCACGCGCCGCTCGCGGGAGTCTCAGCGTCCTAGCGAAGGCCGGGCCCGACGACGACTCTCCTGCATGCGGAAATGCTCCCGCATGCATCAGGGCGACCCGGGTTGCTGGTCACGCCCGCCTCTAACAGCCTGGTCACGCCCGCCTCTAACAGCATCGTGGCCCTCCCTGTTGCTGTCAGCCACTGGTTTTAACAGCAACGCGGCCCTCCCTCATGCTGTCCTGAGAGGCTGCTGAAAAACCCCGAAAAATCCATGATCGCGATCGAAGAACCGCAGGTCAGGGAGTCGGGTTCGCGACGAAAACGGGGTTTTTCAGCAGCCTCTCCTGACAGCAACGGGGAGGGCCACGTTGCTGTCAGAACGGACCACTAACAGCAACAGGGAGGGCCACGATGCTCACGCCCCCGGCGACACCATTCCGGAGCACAGCCCACGTCCGCCCAGAAACAAAGATCACGCCCCGAGGCACTAATTCAAAATCTACAAGGGAAAGCCTCCCCGCTGACCCGCCAGGGCGCCTGACTCTCCAAGATCCCGAGTCGTGCCTTGACTCCTTTTAGGGAGGTCGAGCGTGACCGGCATGGGAAGGCACCGCGATGGGCGCGGACCTGACCCCCGCTTGTCCTGATCGCGGAGTTACACGGCGAGGGCGCGGGTAAGGACACCCAACGCGGCAACTCGTGCTGCAAGGCGCCCACTCGGTAACGAACCGATGGAGACTCGACAAAGGGAGCAATAGTCATGGAGCTCAGCGCACGGAACCAGCTGCAGGGCACCGTCAAGAGCGTCAAGTCGGGCTCGGTGATGGCCGAAGTCACCGTGAACGTCGATGCCGGGCTGGTCACCGCCGCCATTACCGACAACTCGCGTGAGCGGATGAACCTCAATGAGGGTGATCAGGTCACGGTGGTCATCAAGTCGACCGAGGTCATGATCGCCAAGGGCTGACCGCGCCGGCGGCACCGGCAGCACTGGCGGCACCGACCGCGTCGGCCGGGAGAGCGCGCGCGGCGGAGTTCGGGGTCCGCGTTGTCGCTTGCGGAGTGGCTGGTGCTGTGCCTGGTTTGCGAGGAGCCCAGGCACGGGTTCGCTCTTGCCAGGCTGCTCGACAGCCACGGCACTATTGGCAACATCTGGCGAGTACCTAAGCCCGTCGTCTACCGGGCGCTTCAGCGGCTTGAGCAGCTAGGGCTGGTCGAGTCGGCCGAGCAGCAGCCGTCCAGCGTAGGACCGGCCCGGTCGCCAGCCACCATCACCAGAGCCGGGCGCAGGCTCGCGACGGCCTGGCTGTCGGAGCCAGCCAGCCACAACCGGAACGTCCGGTCTGAACTGCTGGTCAAGCTGGCGCTGCTCGACCGGTCGGGAGGCGACCCGGGCCAGCTGCTTGACGCCCAGCGCGAGCAGTTGCTGCCGGTCGCACGTGCACTCGAAGGTCGGCTGGCCACGGCCTCGGGCTTCGAGCGCACGCTGATTCTCTGGCGATCGGAGACCGTCTCAGCCACGCTGCGGTTCCTCGATGCCCTGCTCGACCGCGATCTGGCTGGCAGCACTTCCAGGTCCGGCCGGTAACTCGGCGGCCCGGCTGGCTGGCCCCGCACTGGCCTCGCGGACACCGGTGGGGCACCCTGCTGTTGCCAGGACGACAGCAGGGTGCCCCACCTGCGTCCGCAGGTGCGACGCTGGCGCTACGACGGAGCCGGGCGGGTGGCCAGGAGGCGGCGGGTGGCGCCGCCAGCTCCATCCGGTTCGTACTGGGCGTTGACCTGCCAGGATGTCGGGAGCAGGGAGGCGGGCTCGCCCGCGCGCACGCACCAGTCCTCGGGCAGGCTGGGCCGCGAGCGGTGGGCCGCCATCGTGAGCGCTTCCCAGCCGAGCGAGCCGCCCGGCATCACAGCATCGACCGCCGCCGGGAACAACTCCCTTTCCCAGTACCCCGTGCACAGCACCAGCGCGTAGCGTCCGGGCTCAGGACGCCATTTCCTCAGGTCAGCATGCACAGGCGTGACGAGCTCCGCAAGCCCGCGCCGACGCGCCTCGGCTTCGAGCAACCCGAGCGCCACATCAGAGGCGTCAACAGCCGCCACTGGCCGCCCGGCCTCAGCAGCCAGCAGCACCGCGCCGGACAGGCCGCTCGCCAGTTCGAGCATCGGTCCCGGCGGCAGCCGCAGGGACAGCGCCTCAACCGCGAGCGGCTGCACCTGGAAGGCGGTCCCGAAGCCCTCGGCATACTTCGAGTTCCAGCGCAGCCGGTCGGAGTTGCCTGCCAGTTCCGCACTGACGCGCACCATGCGTACCACGCTAGTCGCCGCATGACACCATCGCCGCATGGACCTGAACGTCCCGCTGCACGTCATCGGCCTGGTTCGCACCAATCATGCCGAACTGGAGACAACCCCGATCCAGTCGTCGCTCAACCGCGCCGAGCACGGAGTCATCGAAATCGCGGCGCCCTATGCCGAGGGTCTTGATGGCCTCGCCGAGTTCGACTACGCGTGGCTGCTCACCTGGCTGCACCAGCCGGACGACCCGGCTGCGGCGCCGAGGATGCGCCAGGTGCCGTTCCTGCTGCGCAGGCAGCAGCGCCGGGTCGGCATCTTCGCGACGCGAGGGCCCAGGCGCGTGAACCCCATCGGGCTCAGCCTCATCCAGCTCCTCGGCGTCGCGGGCGCGTCGATCAGTTTCGCTGGGGTCGACCTGCTCGATGGCACCCCCGTTCTCGACCTGAAACCCTATGTCGCCCGCTTCGACCGGCCGCCCGGCCAGCCTCGCTGCGGCTGGTTCGACCAGGTCAGCATCGAGGAGGGCGTCACTCCGGCCGAGCTCGCCCGGCGCGAGGCAACCAGCCCGCCACCGGACCAGCCCTAGACCGCCCTGGCGGCCAGCGCTAGTGCTCGTCCCACCGCCTCTGGTGGCGATGTCAGCGAGCGCGATGCTGGCTGCCACGCCGGGCAGGAAGTGAGCGCTCTCCAATCACCCAGCGGACTGAATGGCGCCGTCGCGTCTGCGTCGCTGTTAGCTGGCCGCCTCGGAGGCAGTACCAGGAAACCTGCGCGGACGCTGTCCGTTTCGCCATCCTGTCGGCATGCGAGGCGGCACGGGACATGGTCTCGGTCACCACGCAATCGACCTGCCCGACCCGTACCTTGTCCAGCGCCAAAGCCCCCCGAGCAGGCTGACCCGGGCGCAGCCACCCCAGCCGAAGCTCCCACTGCGCTGACGACGCCGCACCCGGCTGCAAAGGCCAGATGGCAAAGGGCTTGTCCTGGCCGACGTGCCGAGCCTGCGCATCACCGGCCTCAAGCAACGTGCACGCGACGTAGTGCAGCTCGCGCGCGTTGACGGCAACCGCCCGGTCTGCGGTGATCCGCGCTCCGATGATCACGGGCATGGCTAATCCGGCCCCATCATCGAGTTGGCGGCCGCTCAGGGGCACGGCCGGCGGCCATGGCCTCGATCCACTCCCCCGTTACGTCCCGCACGTCCTGGTCGGTGACGCTCAGGTCGCGGCCCCCGAGCCGTACCCCAGCGCGAGCGGAATCCGGCAAGAACTCCGCCTGGAACGCGAACGACAGCAGCCGCCACTGCCCGTCCCCACCCACAACCCGAAGCCACAGCGGTGAAGCCCGCCGCAACTCATCGCCCCCCGGCACCTTCACCACCCGGACAGTGTTATTGCCCTTGTAGACCACAGGAAGGCCAAGCGCGCCAACCTGGAACCGATCACCATCCCCGTGCACGACCTCCAGCCACTCGCGAGTCTCGATCTTCGGCTGATAGTTCGCGCCCGGACTAGCGTCGCCCTGGTCGGCTCGGAATCGTCGCAGCAGCTCACCCGCCTGGACCAGGGTCCGCTGCCAGGTCGGGAACGCCTGCTGCCCGACCCTGGCCGACGCGTGCGTGGCACTCAGCACGGGAAACATCGGCGGCTGGCCGCCCCAGATCTCACGCGGATTGGCGATCGGCTTGGCGGTGAGCACGGAGATCCTAGGCCGCAGGGACTCAGCCCGACCTGAGAACGGTCCGGTTAGGACCCGGGAACTATTCCGAGTTCTTCGATCAGGAGATATACGTCCGTTGAAGGATCCCGATTGCCGGGAGTCTCAGTGCTGAAGTTACGAGCTAGCCGTCGTGCCCGAGCAACAGCATGCTCGATTCCGTCGTTCTCAGACAGCGCCGCGAACCTGAGTGTAGTGATGTGCTTGTCACTCTTGCCGTAATCAGCGAACACCGGATGAGCAGTTCTGAGTTTCTCCATGATGATAGTATTGTCGCCGCCTTGAGCAGCCGCCGCGAAGTCCTGAAAATGCAAGAGGAGCCATAGCTCGAATGACGGGTGGGATAGCGCTACTCTGACGCCCTTCTTGATGGCGCTTGCGTACGCTTGGTCGATATCTGGCCGTCGATCGTGGTCGAATAGCCCCCAGGATTGATAGAAATCCGAGTCACCCGCAGCCTGAGCTGCTTCGCCGACAACTTGCCATGGCGATAGCCCATCCCGCCGTATGGATCTGGAAGGCATCCGGATGACGAAATTCAGATCTTGCCCGTAGGTAGCGTCCAGACTGCCGATATAGTCAGTCTCTGTTGCTTCGCCCTCACTAGCGACGTAGAAGATGCGGTTACCCTCGCGCTTGGCCTGGGGCCGCGAAGCAGGGCGCCAGATCTGGCTGCTACCACGCCGGTAAGGACTCAAGTTCCTGTTTCCTCTGCTTCGCGGGCCACTACCCCAGCGGGCACTCGGGGTATGCCGCCATAGGCGCCCAGCAGGTACTTCCTGAGGAGGTTTTCTTCCCTGCGAGGAGGAGGATTCAGGCTTGTCAGCGGATATATATCCGTGGCGCCATCTCGGTTCTTCTCTGTTAGCCAGATGGTCCCGCGGCCGAGTACTCGGTCATCACCCAGCAGCGCGTGAAGCAGCGTGGCGTCATGGCTGGTAAAGAGCATCTGTGCGCCGTACGGGTTCGCGTCGGGGTCCTGGAACATCCGGATTGCCTCAGCAGACATGACTGGATGCAAGCTCGCGTCCAGTTCGTCTACCAGTACAACCGATCCCGTGTCCAGTGCCGCTAGCAAGACACCCAGCAACGAAAACCACGATCGGGTTCCGAGCGACTCATAGGCAAAATCCAGCGGAACCTCGCGCATTCCGGCCCGGTGGAGCAATCGGATATCGCCATTCCTGAGTGCAGCGCTGTCGAAGCCCGTGATCCCCAGGTCAGCGACTTGAAGCACCCGAGCGATCCGGCGCCGGTAGGCCGCGTCGCGGACGACCCGATCTCGATGGACATCATTACGCTGGAACCTGCTGGCCTCGGGACTGCTCAGTGACAGGTTGTCGCGGAACCACTCGAACACGGGCAGCAACTGATCGTGATTGAACTGTGCGGCCACGCTCAGGAACAGTCCATCGGACCTGGTCCGGCGAGCAAGCTCGAGCTTCTCCCCGCGCAGCCCCTCGCCGGGGAACTCGATCTCGTCATCCTGCCGGTCGAACCAAATTTGCTTGCGGCCCTTCGGATACGAGTGCAGCCACTCGCCTCGCACTCGGTCGTCGTCGATCTCGAAACCGTACGTGTACCGGATGCCGGTCAGCGTCAGGTCAACTTCGTAGAGCGACGGCTTCGCCGCGAACCCAGGCTGCAATGCAAAGGGAACGCGGCGGATCGGACTTGGCTCTGACAGCCAGTTCAGGGAGCCCACCACAGCATCCCGCATCCACCTCAGGGCATCGAGGAAGGCGGTCTTGCCGGTCGCGTTAGCACCGTAGACGCCGAGAGCAGGCACGACCGAGATCTTCCGGCCGTTCTCCCTGATGCCCGTCTGGAGCGCGTAGCCATCATGCAGCTCGGTCGCGACGAGAGAAAAACGCTGTTCATCACGGAACGACAGGACGTTCGCGAAGCGGAAGTTAAGAAGCACACGCCCTCCTCCCTGTCATCGAACTACGGTACCTGCCTCATGTCCCGCAGCGCAAAAATCTGCACAAGAACGCTCGAAACCCGATAGCAGAGCACACTCTCAGGATGACGGAGGTTCCATGGCTAGCTGCCGCGCTGGTGCGCCTTGACGGGTGCTGAGTCGGCGTCCGGTCCCCCTGGCGGCGACGCGGATTGCGTGACGGCCCGGCCCGGGCGGCATGCCCCGCCGGTCTGCGAGACAGCAATCTCCACGACGTCCACCGAACGCGAGAATGCGTGGGTGCGCCAACCAGCCTGGCCGCGTATCGCCAGAGCCTCGTCCCGTGTCATGGACTGCCCCGGCCCTCCGCGCCGAGCCACACGTTCGACGCTAAGTGACAACACGACCACGGAGATGACATTGAGTGATCACGGTGGTCGGCGGGTGGCCACAGGAAGCGCTCTGACACTATCCAGCATTTACAAATACCCGGTTTGCCGGATTTGCCTATATGAAGGAGCCGCATGGATGTGCGAATTGATGTTGGGAAGGAAACATCCAAAGTAAGGTGTGTTTTCGGTGTGTCGCGGGTTGGCTTGTGCCAGCTGCCGGGTTCCGGTCGTCGTGCGGCACCTGGGCAGGGGGCCAGCGGGCTCGCGGTGCCGGCGGCCTTCCGTGATCAAGAAAAACAGGTCACGGCAGCGGTGATCACGGAAGACTGCCGTCAGCCACCGCGCGGCCGGCCCGAGAACAGTTCCAGCCGCGGTCCCGTCAGGTTCACAGCCTCCCGGTTCACGCCGCTACCACAACCCTGCCGCGCGACACACCGAAGGCTAACCTTAATTCGGGACAATTTCATATTGGGTGCCGATTCGCGAATCAATGTTGCGGCGACCTGACTGTGCCAACCTCCCCGGCCTGGCAATGCCTGGCACGCTCGTAGTCGGGCTGGGGATTGCGACCTGATCCTCATGGCTTCGCCCAAGTCCAGCACAGTGCGGTAGCAGTCATGCGCCAGACACGCCGTAAGGTGTTGGGGCGTCTTCCCCGTACCTTATGAGGGCTGGCCGCCCTCGTTGCGGAGCAATGCGGTGCCTGTGACAGTGCTTGCCTGGGAGGCAGGCTTGCGGAGCTTGTAGAACAGCGCGGACACCCGCGGACCGTCACGGCGGAGCAGGTAGGCGGCGTCCTGGATCTCGCGGCACTTCTCAGGCGGTGCGGACGCGGGGGCATCGGCATGCGCGATCCACAGGTCGTGGATGTCCTGCTGCTCGGCGCTGTCGTTCGAGGTGCTCTACGACAGCACCGATGCCGAGCTCGGCCGGCTCCGGTCAGCGGCCGCCGACCCGGACCACAGCTCCCCGGCCAGCGAAACGCGGCTGTACGCGCAGCCCTATGTGGTCAGTGAGGCATCGGCGGACCGCGATGGCTGGATGGCAGGCCGGCGCCTCGCGGACCTGCGCCGGCGGGTCGCCGCGCTGACCGAGCTCGACGACGGCGCCGAGCGCGCCCTCCCGGCCGGCCAGCTCCACCTCCTGCGCGAAGCCCTGCACATCAGCCCCGAGATAGCTCAGCGCCGCTTCGAGACCCTCTGCGCGAGGTACCCGGGCGCCGACACGGCCGCCCTCGCAGGTCCGAACGGCAGCCTGTTCTGGCGGCAGCCAGCCGAGCCAGACCAGCCAGACGGTCCGACCGTCACCGGCCTGCTCGACGCGATGAACGCCGTCGGTTTCCTGGCCGCAACGCCTCAAGGCGTAACCTCCGGGGCGGCCTCATGACCACCGTCACGCTTACCTTGTCGATGGTGTCCGACTGGCACATCGGCACTGGCACAGGCCGGCGGGGTTTCGCCGACAGCCTGGTCAAGCGGGACGGGCAAGGCCTGCCCTACATCCCGGCGAAAACGATCACCGGCGTCTGGCGGGACGCCTGCGAACTGGCAGCGTACGCGCTCGACGCTGGCCCCGCCGGACCCTGGCACGACTGGACCGAGTACTTGTTCGGCAGCCAGCCGGCGCTGAACACGGCCGGGACTCCGGCGCCCGGCGGCGAAGGCGGTCCGCGACCCGCCGCCCTCAGCGTCCGGAGCATGCATTATCCGGCGCAGGTCGGCCAGGTGCTCGCGGAGAAGCCTCGGCTAGCCGCCTCGGCGACGTTCCTCAAGCCAGGTGTCGCGATCAACAGGGCGACCGGCAGGGCGGAGCACAAGCAACTCCGCTACGACGAGCTGGCCAGGGCCGGCGCCGTCCTCGCCGGAACGGCGGAGGTCGCCGGCTTCGAACAGCTGGACGCCGGGCGGCAACGCGCTGCCGCAACACTGCTCGCGGTTGGCGCGAAGCTGGTCGAGAGCATCGGCGGCAAGCGGCGCCGAGGCACCGGCCGCTGCACCCTTGAGCTGGACGGGATCGCCGCAGACCTCGACTGGCTGGCCGGCGACGACCAGCCGTCCCCGCCGCCCGCCTCCTCGACCGGGCTCGGCCCGGACGAACAGCTAACTGGCGCGGCCTGGCCGCTTCCCGCCGGCCGGACCGGGTCTGCCGACTGGGAGATCGCTGACCTTCGCTTGGAGTTGCGGACGCCCGTGGTGGCGCACGACGTCACCGTCGGCAACGCGGTGCGCACCCTGGACTACGTGCCCGGCTGGCTGCTGCTGCCCGCTGTGCTGCAGAGGCTGGCCGGCGCGTCCGCGTCGGGGGCACGGGCCGATGCGCCGAGCGCGGCCCGGGCCGGCGATCTCATCGTCACCAACGCGACGCTGCAGGTGAACGGCCGCGCCGGGCGACCCGGGCCGCGTCCTCAGACCGGTTACACCGCGCAGGCCGCGGACGACCGCAGGGCCGAGATCAGGCAGGTCAGGCTGACCGAGCACGCGCACAACGCCATCGAGGACGCGGTGCAGCGGCCTACCGAGGCCGTCGGCGGCCTGTTCACGAAACAGGCGATCAGCGCGGGCACCGTGCTGCGCGCCCAGGTCCGGGCGCCGGCCGGCCTGCTGCGGTCCGGCTGGCAGGGGCGACTGGCCGGGGACTGGCGGGTCGGCAGGTCGAGCAAGGACGACTACGGCCTGGTTTCCGTCACCTCAGACGTCGCCTCAGACGTCGCCCAGCCGGCCTCGGCCAAGGTCCCGGCCCGTACTCTGCACGCCTGGCTGCTCTCTGACCTGCTGGTCAACGATTGCCGGCTGCGGCCGAGCAGCGACCCGGCCGACGTTGCGGGTGTCCTTGGCCGGGCGCTCGGCGGCATCGCCTTGACCCCGGCCGCCGGATCTGCCGGCCGGGCGGCATCCAGCGTCGCCGACCGGCGGCTTGAAAGCTGGCAGCGCCGGTGGGGACTGCCGCGGCCCTCGCTGATCGGGATCGCCGGAGGCAGCCACCTGACCTTCAGCATCGACGGACCAGGCCCGACTCCGGCTGCCGTGAGGCAGGTCGAGCTGACAGGCATAGGACTTCGGCGCAGCGAGGGTTTCGGTCAGGTCAGCTTCAACGATCCGCTCCCGCTCTTGTTCTTTGATTATGAAAAAGGCCCGCAGGGTGCTGTTCCCGCAGCAGGGACTCCCGCTCTCAAGCCAGTCAGCGCCAACTCCAGCGGCGTGCCAGGATCAGTGCCGCCTGCCCGGGCCGACGACGCACTGCACGCCATCGAGGAAGCTGCCTGGCGCCAGGAAATCGCCGAGCGGGCCGAACGCCTCGCCGCCACCGACTCCGGCCGCCAGACCGTGCTCGGCCCCGGCTACGACCGCGTCCCGGCTTCCCAGCTCTCCGCCCTGCGCATGGTCACAGCGGGCCTTCGCAGCGGACCGGATGACAGGACCAGGTACTGGCTTGACCGGCTGACCGCCTCCGGCCGGGACAGTTCGTGGCCTCCGGAGGTTCGAGCGCACCTGACCAGCCTGCTCACCACGCCGGACACGGTCTGGCGGCACCTGGGCCTTCCCGAGGCTGAGCTATCCAGGTCGCCGGACGCGGCATTTGACTTGCGGCACCGGCTGTGGCCGCGCGCGGTCCAGGCTGTCGCCGCGGCCTGCCTGACGGCCTTGCGCCGGGAGTCGGGGGAGGCCAGCGATGGCTGACACGGCCCGGGCCGGACGGCCCATGACGGCCAGGCTCAGGGTGGCTGGCTGGCTCGTGCTGCGGACGCCGCTGCACGTCGGCGGAGCCGCCGAGACCGGCCTGACCGTGGCGACGGACGGACTTGGCCGGCTCTACGTGCCAGGCACCGGCCTGGCGGGGGCGCTGCGGCAGTGGACTCTGGGGCGGAGCGCGGACGACCGCGCGCTTGACACTTTGTGGGGCTTCGCCGAGCCGCACGGACAGGGCGGGACCGTCAGCAGGGTGATCACCCGCGACGCTCTGCTGGCTGACGGCACGGCGCTGACCGCCGGCGGCGCCGTCGCCAGCCCGCTCTCGGCGAGCACGCTCGAGGTCAGGGCCGGGGTCGGCATCGACGACTTCACCGGAACGGCGGCGGCAGGCATCCTGCACGGCCGGGTGATCGTGCCCGCCGGGGCGTTCCTGAGGCTGGAACTCGACATCGAGTCCGCCTCGGGAGCGCTTGACACGGACCGCGCACTTCTCGGCCGGCTCCTTACCGCGCTCGGCGACGGTGCCGTACGGCTCGGCGCGGGCAAGACCCGCGGGCTGGGCAAGGTGCAGCTCGACCTTGACACGCTGCGCGTCGATGAGGATTCGTTCGCGGGCAAATCCGGCCTCGTGGCCCTGCTGACCGGAGCTGACGGCCGGCGCCGGACCATCAATGAGCTGATGGCCGCCGGCCCGGCCGGGCTGCCGCCTCCTAGGGAGCTGGTGACCGTCGAGGTCAGCTGGCGGCCTGCGACGCCCGTGCTGGTCCGGTCGGCCGTCGACGGGTTCGCCGTAGCGACCGTTCCGCTGGTCTCGCGGACCAGCCAGGGCAAGGTGTCGCTCGTGCTGCCAGGCAGCGGCATCAAGGGCGCGCTGCGCGCGCGAGCGGCCTTGATCGAGCGGAGCGTCCGCGCTGTCGACCCGATAAGGGCAGCGGGTAAGGACCTCGTCGCGGCGGCGGCCGGGTTCCGCGCCCAGCGCGACGAGCTGCCGGCGGTTGCCGCTCTGTTCGGGACCGCGCCCAAGAGCCCTGACCGCCAGGCTGATTCCGCAGGGCGGGACGATGGCGCGGGCGCTGGCGCGGTGGCGGTGGACGACTGCTTCGCCGGCTCGCCGCTGCCAGAAGATCTGTGGCAGCAGGTCTACGGCGTTCCGACGGCTGATCAGATACCCGGTGACCAGGTGCCCGACGGCCAGGCCGCGACGCCGGGCGATCGCGTGCGCGCGGAGCTTGACGACGAGCCGCGCGACCGGCTCGCCGGTCACGGCATCGAGCAGGCCGATCATGTCGCGATCGACCGGTGGACCGGCGGTGCCGCCGACGGGCGGCTTTACAGCGTTCTCGAGCCGCACGCAGTTCACTGGAATCCGATCACGATCACCCTTGATCTGACCCGGCTGCACCATGCCGCCGACGCCGACGCCGACGCTGCCGACGCCGGGCTCGCCCTGCTGCTGCTCACGCTCCGCGACCTGGCCGACGGCTGGATCCCGCTCGGCCACGGCACCAACCGCGGCCTTGGCTGGATCGAAGTGCGGCGCATCCGCATCACCGGCCCGCACTGGCCAGACGGGATCGAGTTGCCGGACCTGCTCGCCTCCGCCGAGGCGGATCGGCTGGCTGAGGAGTGGCAGCGTTATGCCGAGAGGATGTCATCGTGACCGTGCTGCACGGCCGGGCCAGCGACGGCCTCACGCTGGCCGAGGCGATCAGGCTAGCGGCCCCGCGCCTGGGTGTCGCGCTGCTGGCGTCTCCTGCTCGCTACCAGGTGGCCGATCTCCGGGACGGCGCATGCGGCGGCCCGGCCGGGCCATGCCTGCTTGACGAGGTCTTCGAGGCTCGCGCGTTCGGCCCCGACCTGGAGTTGCGCTGGCTGCATACATCAGGCGGCGCAGGCCGCGCGGTCGCCCTGGCCGAGCAGGAGGACGAGTTGCCCGCGAGCCTGGGTGAGCAGCTTCCGGCGCTGCCGGCGGTGCGCGTCTTCGACCAGCGCTACCTGCTGTGGGGCACGACCACCGACCCCGCGGCCGACGGCTGGGCGACGTTGTTCTCGGCCCGGATCGGCACGCTTGACGTGCCGGTGGCCGGCTCTCGCTCCGGTCGCAAGGTCCGGCTGTGCGCACGCGAGTACGTCGCTGTCGAGCCGGCCTACGGAAACGCCTACATCGCCGAGGAACGCTTGCTCGGGCTCGAGGAGGTAGCCAGGTGAGCGACCAAGCACGCGGCGGCGTGCTGCGCTGGGATCCGGTCCGGCAGGCATTGTTCATCGACGGAGACGACAAGCCCAAGCGCGTCACCCGTCCAGACCGGGACTTGAAAGGAGACCTCGCCGGGCAGCATCCGTCCCGCCTCGACGGCGTCACGGTCGACTTCGAGTGGCGCAGTGGCCAGGCACGGGAGATCCGCCCGGCCGGGACCCCAACGCCTGCCAGGAAACCCAGGTCAGCAGACCCAGACAAGTTCTACAACCCCTACACCTTCGTGCCAGCCGGGCCGCGCGATCGCGCGCATCCTGCCCTGGACGACGCGAAAGCGGCGGGGCTGGCCGGTCACGGCCGGCTGCGACCGGACTTGTGGACGGGCCGGATCGCGGTCACCCTGGCCGTGCGGACTCCCCTGCTGCTGCTTGACGCCGCCCGCCGGCGCCCAGGCGGCGACCCAGGCCATTACAGCTACCCGGTGCTCACCAGGAACGGGTCACCGCACTTGCCGCCGACGGCAGTCAAGGGCATGCTCCGGTCGGCGTACGAGGCGGTCACCAATTCCCGGTTCGGCGTTTTCGGCGACCATAGCGACCGGCTGGGCTACCGCATGCAGGCCAGCGCCGCCCGCGGCATGGTGCCGGCCCAGGTGAACGGGAACGGGACCAAGCTGATCCTGCTGGCCGGCGACACCGCACCCGGCGGCCAACTGCTGCCCAACAACCCGATCTTGCACGCCGCCTGGCTGCCGGCCTACCGCGGCTGGGACAAGGTCGACCATCCGGCCGGGTGGGAGCCGAAGCATGGCAGCACTGTCGAGGCATGGGTCGAGCTTTTCCAGCACCACCGGCGCGGGCCGGACTTCAGGCTGTGGCGCGTCCGCGCCGTGTGGCCCGCTGGCGCGGCAGCGCTGCCGCAGCCTGCGCCAACTCCGACGCCTAAGTCGGCCGCGACCTACATGCCGGTGACCGGGGTACCACTCAAGCGGATCACCGGACCCATGTTCCGCACCAATCAGAACATCGACAGGAAGCACGACGAGCGGATCTTCTTCACCGGGAGCCATCCCCGGGAAACCCGCGATCTCACCGACCCGCTGCGCAGCCAGTGGGACGAGGTCATCAGGAGCTACCGCGCCGCCCACGACCCGCGAGAGATCAGCGACCGCAAGGATCACGGTCACGTCGCTCCTCCGTGGAAATATCTCGGTCGCGAGCCAGGCAAGACGGCGTGGAGCCCACATCAGTACGACGACGACTACTTGTCCCTGCGGCCGGGCGCCCTGTGCTACGTGCTGGTGGACGCAGCAGGGAAGGCCATCGGCGTCTACCCGGTGATGGTGGCCAGGGCCCTGCACGAGGCGGCGCCACGATCCCTGCTGCCCGAGAAGCTGCTGCCCGCAGCCACGCTGGACGAGCTGTCCCCGGCCGACCAGGTGTTCGGCTGGGTCAACGACGAAGGACGCGGTTCTTACCGAGGCCAGCTGCGGATCGGCCCCGTTACGTGCGACCAAGGCGCCGAGGCGGTTAGTTCCGGCGAGGCGGATTTCGGCGAGGAAGGCGTCCCGCTGGCGATCCTCGGCCGACCACGTCCGCAGCAGGGCAGGTTCTACCTAGCGGCACGCCGCTCGGCTCAGGACCGCCCGCTCCCGGACGGCACGTCCAAAGGCCAGTGGTACCAGTCGGGCAGGGGACTGCGCGGCCGGAAGTTCTACTGGCACCACGCGGGACTCGCCGACAGTTACTGGCGCCAGCCGGCCGAGGACCGGACCCAGAAACCCGATGAGACGGGCCGCTTCCAGGAGTACCGCCGACCGCGCGAGGGCACTAAGGACGGCAGGCTCACCGACGACAACAAGGCGTTCCTGATCCCCGAGGACGCGAAGGAACAGCGCGACGACCAGAACCGGTCGATCAGGGGATGGGTCAAACCCGGCAGCACCTTCCGCTTCTTGATCGAGGTCACCAACCTCAGCACCGTCGAGCTCGGCGCTCTGGCCTGGCTGCTCACGCTTCCGCCCGAGCACTTCCACAAGCTCGGCTACGGCAAGCCGCTCGGGTTCGGCAGTGTGCGCCTAGACGTCGACCTATCCGGCACCGACTTGCGCGAAGGCCGGGACTGGATCACCCGATACCGGTCGCTGCGCCCAGTCGATATCCCACCAGACGCTGCGGCGGTCACCGCGACCCTCAGCACTGCGGGAACCGCCTTCGAAGCCGCAGCGACACCCGATGGCCAGGCGCAGTCAGCGCAGCTCGCCGCGTTCCTCGCCGTAGCACGAGGCGATGCCTCGGCCGCCGTCCACTATCCCCGCGTCCGCCCCGACGCGATGGACGACCCGGCCGCTCCAGCCGTCCCGATCCCGCCCGACCCGCGCGGGCGATCCTTCGAGTGGTTCAGCCTCAACGAGAAGGAAGAAGCCAGGAAGATCACGAAAGGCCGGGGCCGAAACCTGCCACCGCCGGCAGACGGCCCCCTCCCCATCCACACAGCCGACAAGCGTGCCGAAAGCCGACCCCGCTAGCGCCTGCCGCCACGAATGCAAGCTACCGGCCATCCTCGCGCTCGGCGAGGATCTCTCGCCAAGGCCTCGTCTGCGGCACTGCCTCGCCGGCGGGAACCTGCTCGGCACGGGCATGCATGCGCCGACGGCCATCCGGATCCCGCGCTAAGTCGCGGGCAGAGATCCACCACCGGTGCACGAAGTCGTTCAGTACTCCGAGATCGAGGCTTACCCTGACTTCGTCCAGGACGGACTTGAGCCCGGCGTCAAACGCCTCACGGTCCTGGCGTACCACCAAGGAGGCCCGTATCGCGCGCAGGCTCCAGCCGGGATCAGGTTCTGCTCCAGCGACGAACTCATGCGGCTGCGCGCCCATCTTGGCCTCCTCTCAGCCCAGGCCAGCATCGCCCTGCGACACCCGTAAGTTAACGACACTGGGCTCTGTCCGCCACCGGCACCGGGCGCTGGCGCCAGCGTGGGAAGATCCTGAGCGAGTGCAGCACCGCCTACGTGGTCGTCGAGGTCGCGAGCGCCCGGCAACACGAGGAGGCGACATGCTGGCGCGTTCATTCTGGACCGTGCGCTTTCCTCCTGATCCGGACAGTAGCGGGGAAATCGGCACCATTCCAATGGACCCGGCCGAAGCGCCGCCTCAGCACCGAGTCCATCGCCAGCGAATGGCCATGAAGGGCGAGCGCCGTGCCATCTAGATGGGAACTCATGCTAGCCGGGCCCTCTGACATTCCGATCCCGCTCACGGCGCCGCACGCCGTGGTCAGCCGCTGGCTCGACGACCCGCCAGGCAGGCAGGGCAACGGGCCGGACGCGGACCGCGCGCGGCGGTCGGGACATGGTGACCAGGCCAGGAAATGGGCCGCCGGCCCGTTGCGCATAGATGCGGAGCCGGGTGGCGCCGGGCCGGCGATCGGGCTGCAGATACGGCTGTTCGACGACGTGCTGGCCGGCCGCCTGCTCGCCGCCACGCCCGCCGGAACCCGGGTGCGCCTCGGAACAGGCTGGTTCGAGGTCGCCGGGGCACCCCGGCTGATCGAGCAGTCCACGTGGCAGGCGCTGCGGCAGTGGCCGGGCACACGGGCCTGGCAGATCAGGTTCCTCACCCCGGCCTGCTTCCGGCGAGGCAACCGGACCTCCCCCTGGCCGGCACCAGAGACCATCGCCCGAGGACTCGCGGATCGCTGGCGGTTGCTGCACGGGGCGACCGTTCCTGCCGTTCCGGCGCCGGGCTCGGTCTGGGTCAGCGACATCGACGGCCGCAGCCAAGTCCAGACCCTGACCAGGACCGTCCGCCGTTCTGGTGGCTGGCGTTCGGAGGACGAGGTGGTCTCCGGGTTCCTCGGCCGGATCAGGTACGCCTGCGATCAGCGGGGCGATGAGGATGCGGTCGCGTTCCACGCCCTGCTCGCGTTTGCCGTCTATGCCGGCCTCGGCTCGCACACGACCTATGGTTTCGGCGTCATCGAGTCTGAGCCCACCTGGCAGCCACCTAGCCCGCCAGCTGACCCCGGTCCCGCCCGGTCCCGCTCCGCCGAGCCTGCCCGGCCAGCGCGCTCTAGCGAATCGCCATGAATCGGGCGGTCCGCGATCAAGGAAGAAGACCGTCACCTGCGCAGCCCGCCTGCCAGGCAAAACGGCTTCTAGGCCCCTTGTGCCGACCGCACTTGACGGTGCTTCGAGCCACACCTGCGCGCAGCCCGGCAACGTCCCTGGTCACGGCCTCGCCAAGAGGGATAGGGTTCCAATCAAAGTCACGCCGTCAGGCGTATAGAAACTCGACCACCTTTGCCCAGTTCTTTCTTGAAGGCTTGTGTTCCAATCAAAGTCACGCCGTCAGGCGTATAGAAACACGACCCAAAACACCTTTCGGCGGAGTCACTCACTGTTCCAATCAAAGTCACGCCGTCAGGCGTATAGAAACCTGGTGTAGCCCGCGAACTCGCGAACAGCACGACGTGTTCCAACCAAAGTCACGCCGTCAGGCGCATAGAAACAGGCCATCCATCTCGCGTCCCGAGTAGAGCCGTCCCAACCAAAGTCACGCCGTCAGGCGTATAGAAACGCCGCACGAGCACAGCTGCGCTGAGAATGATCTCGTCCAAGCAAAGTCACGCCGTCAGGGGTATAGAGACTACGAACCCCGCGTTCTCGTCTACCGGGAGAGACTCGTTCCGACCAAAAGTCAAACCGTCAGAGGTATGGATATTAACGAAACACGAGGTCATTCTGAATGATCTGCGTAAGGTTGCCGCATGAATGATTGCGTGTTAGATCGGTGAGCGGCGCCGTGCCTGTTACGGGGTTGCGGGCCACGCTCGCGGATGTTGCCCAGCCCGGCATGCTGGCTGCGGCGTGGGCGGACGTGCTTGCCGGCGATCTGGACGATGGGATGCTTGGTACTGGTGTCGCTCGTTTCGCTGAGGACGCCGAGCAGAACCACGCTGACATTGCGCGTCAGCTTTCGCAGGGAGGATACGAACCGACTCGGCTCACTGCCGTCGGTCTTCCTCGCCCCGGCGGGCAAGTCCGCGTACTTCACGTCCCTTCCGTGCGGGATCGCATAGTGGAGAGGTCTGTTCTCGCCGTCCTGACACCGGTAATTGACCCGTGGCTCGGTCCGTTCAGCTACGCATATCGACCGGGGCTCGGGGTGGTCGATGCCGTGCAGGCGGTGGCGGCATTGCGCGATGAAGCGCTCGGATGGGTGGCACGGGCCGATTTCCATGACCGCTTCGGCGCGGTGCCCGTGACGAGGCTGCGTCGGATCTTGCCACTGCTTGTCGATGACGTCGCATTGCTCCAGCTGATCGAGCTATTCCTGGAACGTATTCCCTACCTATCCAAGCACGGAAGGTCAAGATTAACCGGACTACCGCAGGGTTCGCCGCTGTCGCCAATGTGGGCAAACCTGGTACTCTCCGAATTCGATGCCCAGGTAACAGCTAGAGGCTTTCCCCTGGTGCGATATTCGGACGATATGCTGGCATTTGCGGTCGATCAAGACACCGCGTGGGAGGCCATGCGTGCGATGAACGAGGTAGCCGACCGACTCGGGATGACCTTTGGCGCTGATAAGACCGCTGTCATGTCGTTTGATGAGGGATTCACGTTCCTTGGCGAGGATTTCGGCCCGCGCTATCCGCCCGCGTTGTCCGGTCAGCGGATCGTCGAGCCGGACAGGCGCGTGGTGTACCTGGCGATGCAAGGTTCGCATGCCCGGCTCGATAGCGGGCGCCTGGTCGTCGAGTCGGCCGCGGACGCGGAGTTGCTCAGCGTGCCCAGCGGGCTGGTCGCGCGGGTGGTCTGTTTCGGGGCCGTTGGCATCAGCGCCGGGTTGCGCTCGTGGACGCTGGCCTCTGACGTCGACCTGGTGTTCTTGTCCCGGCGCGGCGCCTACCTGGGGAATGCCTGGCCGGCCGTCGGCGAGCGCCGTATCTCCAGGCTCCGCGCACAGCTCACCACGGCCGACGACGGCGAGCGCACGTTGCAGTTCGCGCGAGCGGTCGTGAGCGCCAAGGCTGGGAAGCAGAAGATCCTGCTGCAGCGCCTCAGTCGCCGCGACGGTCATGAACTCGTGGCAGAAGCGGTGCGGCACATCGACCACCTGCTCGCGATGCTTCCCGACTGCACCACCAGGGACGAGGTCATGGGCATCGAGGGCGCTGCTGCGCGCGAGTACTTCGCGGCGCTCGGTCACGTGGTCCCCGAGGACCTGCGATTCGACGGTCGGTCGCGCCAGCCTCCGGAGGATGTCATCAACTCGGCGCTGTCGTACAGCTACGCGATCGTCCTCGCCGAGGCGGTCTCGGCGCTGTGCGCGGCCGGGCTCGAACCGGCGGTCGGCATGCTCCATGCCGAGCAAGACCGGCGTCCTTCGCTGGCACTGGACCTGATGGAAGAATTCCGCCCGCTAGTCATCGACCAGGTCGTCATCGCAGCCGCCCGGCGGGCAGAACTGCGCCCGGAGCACGGACACCGCGACGAGGGAGGCCACGGCGTGCTGCTCACCAAAGCAGGACGGGAGATCCTGGTCAGCGGCTACGAGCGAAGGATGCTCCAGCAGACCAGGGGCGCCCTGCCCGGCATGTCCGGCAGCATGCGCAGGCACCTGTACCGCCAGGCCCAGCGCATCGCGGCCTATGTCGCGGATCCGGACGCTACCTGGACCGGCCTGTCATGGCGCTGACCCATGTCATCACCTATGACATCAGCGAAAATGCTCGCCGCGCACGCGTCGCCGCAATCCTGCAGGCGTACGGCGACCCAATCCATTACCGAAGAGCCGCTGTACTGGGCCGTCCTGTAGGCCGACCCTTAGCCCGGTCCGCGATCATGCTGAGATGGCCTCACCTGCGCAAGCCGCCAACCAGCCCAAACGCAGGCCGTGCTGTGTTTATCCTGAGTTGGCTCACGATCATGGACTTTCGGCAGCCGAAAGCCTGTGACCTGCCGTTTCTCGGGTTCGCGGGACTGAATTTGCGCACTAATCCGGCGCCGCTGACTGAAGGACCTCAGCGTCGCCGCTTGGTTCCCTGCCGCTTTCAAGTGACCTTCGGCGGCTTCTACAGGCCGCCCAGTCGCCTGACTACCGCGTCGCAGGTCGGCCAGGGTGGACCCTCTCGCAGCAAGCGGACGAATTCTTCTCCGAATCGCCTCCCATTCGGAAACTGGTCGCCAAGCTCCCAGCGCCACGCTGCGAGCATCGCGAGGACGAGCTGCCGGCACTCGTCCAGAAGTCCCTGGTCAATGCCCAGGTAGTGCTCGCAGACCTCTTCGGGAGCGTGGGCGAGGTCGAACTCGACTGGTCCGCGGCAGCACGTCTCAAGGTCGATGAGCAACGGGCCGTTCTTCGTGCTGAGCACATTGCCCGACCACGGCTCGCCATGAAGCAGTTGTTCCACGGCGCCGCGGTCCTCGATCGCCTTGCGCAGGCTTCCCAGCCTGGCGCTGAGAAACACGCGGTCTGCGTCGGCGAGCTCCGGCGAGCGGTCCGGGTCGGCGACGGCTTCTTCCGCCTCCGTGATCCGGTCCGTGAACCGCGGGCTCGGCACATCAACCTTGCGCATGCCAGCGTGCAGCCGTTCCAGCGCCCTGGCGTAGCCGGCTGGTGAGACGTGAGGCGTCGCGGGCTCGTAGTAGGTCCACAGCGTCACTGCGAAGCCGTCGCGCGTGTACACCCTTGGTTCCACCCGAGGCTCCAGGAGGCCCACCGGGGATCCGGCCTCGGCGAGCCGCTGAGCGAGCTCGACTTCGAACTGTGCAACCTCTTGCCCCACATGCGCGACCCGGGCAAAGACGTCGCATGGCGTCAGCCGCAGCGCCAGCTTGTTCGAGTTATGGAGAACAATCGCGTCGTCGGCCAGCAGGCCGAGCGATGCGGCGACCGAAGTCGCAGCCGCGATCGCACGCGTGACGTCGGACATCTCCACCCTCGAATCCTGGCATAGGTCCTGAGCTGGCTCACGATCATGGACTTTCGTTAGGACCGCCCGCCACTACCGTGAGATCCAGATCCAGGCCGGCAACCACACCATCACCGCAGCAGCTCCCTACCCGACGACCTCCACCACGCCCTCGACGCGATCAGCGGAACCAGCTCGGGTGCGCGCTAATCTGAGCCAACTCAGGGCGCAAGCCGCCAGCCAGCCCAAATGCACGCCGTGCTGTGTTTATCGGCACTCCGCAGCCGCCCTCTTCGCAGGGTCCGTGCATAGGGCGCGTATCGTGCCTGGTCACAGGCCCGCCGGCAAGGGTAGGGTTCAAAACAACGTCACGCCGTCAGGCGTATAGAAACGGCTTCGCTGCGGGCACTTGTCGTCGTCGCTGGCGACGAGTTCAAAACAACGTCACGCCGTCGGGCGTATGAAATACAACGGAACTTGAAGCAACTCTCGGCCAGTGAACGCTCCGGCTCGGTGTTGACCGCCGCGTCGAGGACGGCGTGCGGGTGCTGAGGCCTGTCGGCAAGTGTGAGTCTCCGACCAGGGCTCCACCTTCGCCGTAGGCAGGCGACTCAACGGCAGGACCTACGCGCGGAGCAGCGAATTGGTGAACTTTGTATGATACTAAGCCGTTCTGCCAGGCGAGTCGATCAAACGGTTCAGCAGCGTCATGAAGCAGAATGCGAGAAGCCGGCAGGAGGATGAACGATTGGCTTACGCGACCAAGATGACTGCGGCCCTAACTGGTGCTACGGTCAGTCAGCTCAGTCACTGGCGCAGTCAGCGGACCGGTCCGCTGCTGGCGCCGGAGATACAGTCACATCCGCGTGCGCTCTATTCGTTCCGCGATATCTTGGCGCTGCGTACGTGCGTGCGCCTCCGCCAGCTGGCCTCGCTGCAGAAGATCCGGGTGGCGGTAAGCAATCTGCGTGACCTGGGCGACCGAGAGCACCTTGCCGCCTACAGGATCGTCGCTGATACAGCCGGGAACATTCAGCTAGTTGCACCGGAGGCGGTCGATCTCGGAAAGCATCCAGGCCAGCGGCAGTTCTTTGCGATCGACATTGCGGAGGTCATCGTGCCGTTCGCGCCACGTGCCGGTGTGCTAGTTCCCGACCTCTTTCAGCCGCGCGCGAATGTCATCGTTGACCCGGAAACACAAGGTGGATTCCCCGTCATCTCGGGTACCCGCGTGCCATATGACCTCGTCGCGGGACTAGTCGCCGAGGGCGTGCCGCCAGAGCGGGTTTCTGAGTACTACCCTTCTGTATCCGCTGACGCAGCTAGGGACGCGATCGACTTTGCTCGGTACGTAGACAGCTTTGATCCATCTAAGAGGGCCGCCTGAATGCGCCTACTCCTTGACGAGGACACCCCCGTTCAGCTGTTGGGGCCACTAAATCAGATCCTCCTTGGCCATGAGATAAAGGACGTCCACACGGTCGGGTGGAGCGGCAAGAAAGACCCGCAAGTGATAGCTGACGCTAAGCGCGCGGGCTATCAGGTGCTACTAACCAATGACAAGAGCCAGCTCACCGACCCTGACCTATGTGATGCCATAAAGAAGTCCGGCCTTCACCACGTTCGCTATGATCAAAGCTCGGGGACGCTCGGGCTCGCGCTCGCCTTAGCGGCGATAATCGCCGCGATGCCGAGAATCATGGAGGACTTGGCGCTGGCGAAGGGCCAGCGACTCGTCAAGATCAAGAGCCTTGAGCGTGGGACAGTCCGGCATGTGATCGTGGATCCAGCCAAGGATCCGCCATCGCCGTACTGGCCTCGCTAAACCGGAAGTGAGTCGGGCGTAGCCTTCAGCCGGGGCTAATGTGTAGCAGGTTCTGGTGGGGTTCCATGATGTGCGGGAGCGCGTAGCCGTGCTCAGGCACCCCGGAACCTTGACCTTCTCGTCGGCTCTGACCAGCGAAGTGTCGCGGCTTCCGGCTCGCGCCTGGTTCTCGGGGTAGGCCGCTAGTGCCGCATCAGGCAACGTTTGCCCGGTGACGATCTGGCGCAGCCGTTCGTCGTCGGCGTGGTTGTTCGCAAGATGATGTACCGGCTGGCCTGTTCCTTGTGGCTGGGGTGGACCAGTGCCGTCGAGGATGCGGTCCCGTGCGATAAGGAGTGGGCGTGATCGTGTCCGCTTGATAGGAAGGCGGACATGGACACCTACCCGATCCGCCTGGTCGCCGAAGACGAGCTCGCTGCCTTTCTCGCCGTGGACCAGCACGCGTCCCATGGCACGCCGATGTCCGAGCGCGCCCACGCCAACTTCCTGGCCCGTCTGGAGTTCGGCCGGACCCTGGCCGCGTTCGACGGCGACACGATTGTCGGCGGGACGGGCGCGTTCAGCTTCGAGATGCGGGTGCCTGGCGCGATGGCCGCGGTCGCCGGGGTGAGCCTGGTCGCGGTGCTTCCCTCGCACCGCCGCCAGGGCATCCTGTCCGCGCTGATGCGCCGTCAGCTAGCCGATGTGAGCGAGCGGGGCGAGGCGGTGGCCGTGCTGTTTGCCTCCGAATCGGGCATCTACGGGCGGTACGGCTACGGGCGCGCCTCCTGGCACGCCGCCTACCGGCTGCGGCGCGGGGAAGGTAGCCTGGCGCCCGGCGCGCCGGCTGATCCGGGCCTGCGGCTGCGGATCGCCGAACCGCTGTCGGCCAGGGCCGAGCTGGCTCAGGTCTATGACCTGGCGCTGGCCGAGCGGCCCGGCCTGTACGCCCGCACCGAGCCATGGTGGGACCGCCTGCTGACCGACCTGCACTCCGAGGACGGGTCATCCCGGCAGATACGGTGCGTCCTGGCCGAGGACGACTCGGGGCCGCGAGCGTATGCGGTGTTCACCTCCACGGAGCGCTGGGATGAAGACGCGGGCTTGCCGCGGGGCGTCCTGGAGGTAAGCGAGGCGATCGCCGCCGATCCCGCAGCGACTGCGGCGCTCTGGGACAACCTGCTCAGCCGGGACCTGGTCAGCGAATTCCACGCCAGGATGCGCCCGGTGGATGACCCGCTGCTGTACCTGCTGGCCGACCCGCGCCGGGTCCGGTCCGTGGTCAGCGATGGGCTATGGGTCCGGCTGGTAGACGTGGGCAGAGCCCTGGCGCAGCGGCACTACGCCAGCCCGGTCGATGTAGTCATCGAGGTCGCCGACGAGTTGCGCCAGCACAACGCCGGCCGCTGGAGACTGGCCGCGCAGGCCAGTGTCGCCCCCGCGAGCTTCCGCGCCACCTGCGAACGGACCACCGCCCCGGCCGATGTGGTGCTGCCCGTGTGGGCGTTGGGCGCCGCGTACCTCGGCGGCACAGGGCTTACCGCCATGGCCAGCGCGGGCCTGATCACCGAAACGACGCCAGGTTCCCTCGCGGCGCTCTCCACCGCGATGTCGTGGGAACCGGCACCCTGGTGCCCCATGAACTTCTGACCTGGACAGGCTGACGGAAAAGATACGCAAGGCAAACGTGACCTGCTACGGCACGCCTCTTCGCCTCGGCGGCCAGCGCGGTGCCGCGTCCCACTGCCCCCCGCGCGGCGGCGATGTCGGCGAGCGCGATCAGGTTGGCGGCCACTCCGGGCCGGAAGCCGACCTCACTGCGGAGTGCGGTGGAGTCCTGCATCAACTGCCAGGCAGCATCAAGCTGACCGGCGGTCAGCCGTGCAAAACCCAAATGCCTTAGTGAGTAAGAAACGGATAGCTTGTCGCCGGCCTGGTCAGCCAGATCGCGTGCTCGTTCGAAGTAAGGAACGGCAAGATCCTCGTCATCCTGCAGCACTTGAAGGCGACAGCCAATCCAGAACATGGCATTGGCCTCGCCCCGCCCGTCGCCAATGCCGCGATACAACTGCACCGCCGGGTGAATAGAGCAAGCTCGCGCGCGTCCTCGGCCAGATGCTCATCGCCTGCGCGGATCCGCTCCAGGTACCTGGCGTGAATGATCCGGCCCCGGGCAATCGCGAGTCGGCCTCAAGAGAGTCGAGCCCGGCATCCGCCGCCGCCAGCCCCGCCAGCCCCGACGGACCCGCGTCGCCCCCGCCGAACACGGCCTGCTCGCGCGCCCGTTCAAGCCGTTCGTCGATGCTCACGCAACTGCCTCCCGAATGCCTGATCTGATCACGGAGACCTTTCGCTGTTTCGCGGGGGCTTTTAGCCAACTCGTCAACATGAATGATCTTGATACCTGGTTCGCGGCAGCGGCGGTACGCCTGGCGCGAGAGCGATCTTCCGTGATCATGGCCGCGAGCATGATCACGGAACATTACCGCTGTCCTGACCTGGGCGATCTTCCGTGATCACGGTCTCTATCATGATCACGGAAACCATCACGGGTCCCGGCGGCTGCCGCGCGGTTCGTGGTCAGGATCAGGGAGCCTTTTCAGCATCTCGGGGGAGGGTTCTCGCAAGTCTCCCCGGTAACCCAGGAAGGTCTCCCCGCTGACCCGCCCGGAGCTTGACCTTCCAAGATCCCGAGTCACCCGACACCTCCACAGCAGTTGCACCTCGCAGCCAGCCGCCACCGGCCAGCCGCCACCAGCCATCCGCCAGCCACAACCGGGCACCGGGCAAAGCCCGGTTCAGTAGCTGGTCAGGCTGCGGATAGCGGCGGCTACCTTGGCGACGGTGGGGATCACCTCGTCTTCCAGCGCGTCGGCGAAGGGCAGCGGCACGCAGGCGGCCGCGACTCTCCGGATCGGGGCGTCCAGGAGCTCAAAACCCTCGTCGGCGACGATCGAGACCACCGTGCCGCCCCAGCCGCCCTGGTACGGGTTCTCCTCGGCGACCACGAGCCGCGAAGTCCGCTGCACCGACTCGAGCACCGAAGCCATGTCGAGCGGCACCAGGCAGCGCAGGTCGATGACCTCGGCCGAGATACCCTCCGAGGCCACCTGCGAGGCCGCCGCCAGCGCCATCGGTACCGTGGCCGCCAGCGCCACCACCGTCACATCCGTGCCAGGACGAGCGACCGACGCCTTACCGAGCTCGACAACATGGCCCTCAGGCGCAGGCGAGCCCTTGCTCGCGAACAACCCCTTGTGCTCGAAGAACACCACCGGGTCATCGCTGCGGATCGCCGCCGCCATCATCCCGACCACGTCAGCAGGCGTGGACGGCGCGGCAATCTTGAGGCCGGGGATCGTGAGCGTCCAGTTCTCCACCGCCTGGGAGTGCTGCGCGCCGAAGCCGAGACCGCCGCCGTTGGCGGTGCGGACAACCAGCGGCACCGTGACCTGGCCTCCGGTCATATAGCGCATCTTGGGAATCTCGTTGGCCAGGTAATCCCAGCAGCACGCGAAAAAGTCCGAGAACATGATCTCGGCCACCGGACGATACCCGGCCATCGCGGCTCCCATGGCCACGCCGAGGATCGCCTGCTCGGAGATCGGCGTGTCCCAGATGCGCTCGCGACCGAACTCCTCGAACAGCCCGGCGGTGGTCTTGAACACTCCTCCGGCCGCCCCGATGTCCTCGCCCAGGCAGACCACCGTAGGGTCGCGGCGCAGTTCGCGCGCGATGCCCTCGGAAACCGCCTCGCGGTAGGTCACCAGGTCAGGTTTCACGTCCGCCATGCCGAGCCTCCATCCGCCCAGACGTCAGTAAACGCATCCGCCGGGTCAGGCGCAGGCGCCGCCTTAGCGCCAGCGACCGCATCAGCGACGACCCGCGCCGCCCGCTCCGCCGCCGCCGACACCTCGCCAGAAGCCACGCCGAGCGAAGCTAGCCGCTGCTGGGCAAGCTGAAGAGGGTCGCGCCGCATCCACTCCTCCACCTCGGAGGCGGGCCGGTACTTGGCGGGGTCCGTTCGGCTGTGCCCGAAGTGCCGGTAGGTGCGCGCTTCGAGCACGGTCGGCCCGCCGCCAGCCCTCGCCCGCGAGGCGGCCCGGCCGACAGCGTCGGCCACCGCCACGACATCATTGCCGTCCAGCAACTCAGCCGGCAGGCCATACGCCGGCGCCCGGTCGAAGGCAGGATTGGGGACCGCCGTGACCGAGCCGATCGGCGTGTACTCCATGTACAGATTGTTCTCGCAGATGAACAGCACCGGCAGAGCCCAGACGGCGGCCAGGTTCAGCGCCTCGTGGAAGGCCCCGATGTTGGTGGCGCCGTCCCCGAAAAAGGCGACGGCGACCTCGCCGCTCCCCCGCAGCTTCGCCGCCCACGCCGCTCCGGCGGCCATCGGCAGGTGCGCGCCGACGATCGCGTAGGACCCGAGCATCCCCGACGATGCCTTGGTCAGGTGCATCGAGCCGCCCTTGGCCTTGCACAGCCCGGTGCCCTTGCTCATCAGCTCGGCCAGGCACTCCAGCGGCGTCGCGCCCCTGGCGATGGCGTGGTGATGCCCGCGGTAGGTCGCGAACACGTAGTCGCCGGGCCGCAGCGCCGCGCTCGCGCCCACGGCGACCGCCTCGTGCCCGGCCGCCAGGTGTGTCGTGCCCTTGACCAGCCCGGACAGGAACAGGTCGTGCGCTGCCCGCTCGGTCCGCCTGATTATCTCCATCTGCTCGTACATGGCGAGCAGTTCGTCTGCGCCGTACTCACCTGCCGTCATCGGCAAACCCTCCGGTTCTCCCCGTGTGTCAGTCTGCCAGGCCACAAAGCCGCGCATCATCGCAAGGCGGGCAGTACGTGCCTGGCGATCAGCTCAAGCGAGGCCGTGCTCCGCTCGACCGGCATGCCAGGCGGCCGCGCCCAGAAGATCAGCTCTTCATAACCGAGCCGCTCCTGGCTCTCGGTGATCGAAGCGAGAATGTCGTCAGGCGTGCCCACGTAATAGTGCGAGGGTGAAAGCACCCCGGGGTCGGTCAGCTCAGCACCATGCGAGTCGTCGTCGCCGGCGTCGGAGAACCACCGCCGGTACCCGTTGAACTGGTACAGCAGGTGCTCGCCGCACTGTTCCCAGGCCAGCTCAGTGGTCGACGCGGCGAACAGCACCCGGTTGGTCGCGACCCGGGGCGCGACCCCGGACGGCAGCCCGGAATGGTAGGCCTCGTAGACCTCGGGACCGGCTCCTGAGTCCGGCATGAACGCCAGCCCGTACCTGGCCGCCCGCCGGGCCGCCGCGACGCTGCTGCCGCCAATCCAGATAGGCGGCCCAGGCTGCTGCGCGGGCGGCGGAGTCACGACCACGTCGGAGAACTCGAAGTGACGTCCGCTGTAGGAGAACGGCTCCCCGGTCCACGCCAGCCGCAGCAGCTCGATGGTCTCGTCGGTCCGCGTGCCCCGCTCGCGCTTGGGCACGTCCATCACGGTGAATTCCTTGGGCCGGTACCCAGGCGCGATCCCGACATCGAGCCGCCCGCCGGACAACTGGTCAACCACCGCGAGATCCTCGGCCAGCCGCAGCGGGTGGTGCAGCGGCGCGAGCAGCACAGCCGTGCCGAGCCTGACCCGCGAGGTCCGCTGCGCCAGCGCGCCGAGCACGGCGGGCATCGACGGCAGGTAGCCCTCGTCGGTGAAGTGGTGCTCGGACAGCCAGACCGAGTCGAAGCCGAGATCCTCGGCGTAAGCGACCTGGTCAAGCGTCTCGCGGTAGAACAAGGGCCATGGCTGGCGCCACCGAGCGGGGTTTCGGAAGTCGTACCAGACACCGAGCCGGGTCATGCGGCCACCTCGATCAGGACCTTGACCTCGCCGCTGCCGCGCGTGATCAGCTGGTCGAACCCGCCGGTCACGGCCTGGTCAAGCGGCACCACGGAGCTGACCACGCGCTCGACCGGCAGCCGCCCGGCGGCGACCAAGCCGACGACGCGGCCGAAGTCGTTCACCGGATAGCACCAGGTCCCGATCAGCGTCAGGTCCTTGAGCGCAAGGACGTCCGCGCGGATCGCCGCCGGGCGTATGTGCAGCGCGGTCTGCACCACGGTGCCGGCCGGCCGTACCGCGTCGATGCACAGGCTCAGCGCGCTCTCGATGCCCGCGCACTCCACCGCCAGGTCAGCGCCGACCCCGCGGGTCACGTCAGAAACGATCTCGCCCACCGGCTCGGTCAGGGGATCGACGGCCAGCACCTCGCCGAGCCCTTCCCCGAGCGCGGCGGCAAGGGCACGCCGTGACGGGTCGGGCTCGGACACCACGACCCGGCGCGCGCCCCCGGCCAGCGCGTACATAGCGGCCAGCGACCCGATCGGCCCGGCCCCGGTCACCAGCACGGTCTGCCCGGGTTGCAGCCGCCCGCGATCAACCCCGTAGGCGGCGACGGCGGCCGGCTCGATCAGCGCCGCCTGCCGCGCGGTCACCCGCTCCCCGACCGGCACAAGCTGCCGCGCCTGAACGATCGCCAGGCCAGCCAGGCCGCCCCAGGCGCTGCTGAGCCCGGTGCACGCCATCGTCCGGCACAGGTGACCCATCCCGCGCACGCACTCGTGGCAGTGGCCGCACGAGATCAGCGGCATCACCGTGCACAGCTCACCGGCCTCGATGCCGGAAACCCCGGGCCCGACCTCGACCGCCACGCAGGAGAACTCGTGCCCCAGTATCTGCGGCATCGCTGCGCCGGTCAGCGGATGCGGGCTCGACGGCACCACGATCGGCCCGCCCGTGTACTCGTGCAGGTCGGTGCCGCAGATGCCGCACATAACCGGCCTGACCAGGACCTCCCCAGCCCCCGGCGCGCCGGGCGGGTCGACGTCGTCGACGGTGATGTGGCGTTCACCGTGGAAACGCAGTGCGCGCATTGTCACAAGCCTCCAGCCAGGTAAATTGACGCGTCCAAATCACGTACGGTAATTCCAACATGACTTTGCGCGCGCATATAATTTCTCCTTAAAAGCTTTTTACCGCAGCACGTCGATGACGATCTTGCCGCTTGCCGTCCGCTCGGCCAGCGGGCGCAATCCGCCGCTGACGAGGTCGTCGAGCGCGATCACGCCGCCGAGCGCGACCGGCGCGATCGCGGAACGCGCCAGCACGGCCACCGCCTCGCCCAGGTCATCGCCGCACACGTGCGCGAGCGTGCCGTGCACGTCGATCTCCCTCGTGGACACCGAGAACAGGTCAAGGCCGACCGGCCCCGGCTGCAGGCCCACGATCACCACGTCACCGCCGCGCCGGACGGCCCGCAGCGCGATGCCCGGGCTGGCCTGCGCCCCCGACGCCTCGATGACCACGTGCGCCCCCAGTTCGCCCGTCTCGGCCAGCACCCGCGTCACGACGTCCTCGCCGGCCGCGTTGACAACCGCCGTCGCCCCAAGCCGAGCCGCCGTGTCCAGCCGGGCGGGCGACACGTCCACGGCGATGACGGGCCCGGCTCCCAGAGCGGCCGCCGCCGCGACCACGAACGCGCCGATGCCGCCGGCCCCGATCACCACGCATGATCGCCCGGGCCCGACCCGCCCCCGCCGCGCGGCATGCAGTGCCACCGCGAACGGCTGGGCCATCGCCGCGCCGACGTCGTCGAGTTCATCGGGCACGGCCCGGCAGATCGCGGCCGGTGACAGCACGTACTCCGCGAGCCCGCCGTCCACATGCAGCCCGAGCGTCCGGTATTCGGCGCACAGGTTGGTCCGCCCGGCCGCGCACCACTCGCACCGGCCGCACGAAATCCCGGCACCGCTGACCACCCGGTCGCCAGGCCCGAACGCGCCGGCCCCGGCGCCGGCCGCGACCACGCGGCCGGTGAACTCGTGCCCGAGCACGACCGGCGGGCGCGCCAGCAGCGGCCCGTGCGCCCACTCGGCCGAGTCGGTGCCGCAGATCGCGGCCTTGGACACCTCGATCAGCACCTCGCCGTCGCCCGGCTCGCCCGGCTCGGGCACCGACTCGATCCGCACGTCCCCGGGCGCGCGGAAGACAGCTGCCCTCATGCGCCCGCCGCCGGGGCCGGCGCAGCCGCCGTCTCGATGTGGACCTTGATGTTGCCCGAGCCGAGCGCCGCGGCTTCGAGCGCGTCGACCGCCCGCGCCAGCGGGTACGTCGCCGTCACGATCGGGCTCGGATCGACGACGCCGCTGCCCAGGAACCTGATGGCCTGCGGCCATACGCCCGCCGAGCCGACGATCCCCCGCAGGCTCAGCGACCTGGCCTGAATCAGGCCAAGCTCGGCCTGGACCTTGCCGCCGACGTCGATCCCGACGTACACCACCCGGCCGTGGTTGCCCGCGATCGTCAGCGCCTGCGCCATCGCCTCCGGATGACCCGCCGACTCGATCACCACGTTGAAATAATCTCCGTCGGTGACATCGAGTGCCTGTTGCCGAAGGTCGCCGGCGGCCGGGTCGATGACCTGGGTCACGCCTAGCTCAAGGGCCTTAGCCCGCCGGTCGGCCCGGGGCTCGATCAAGACCACGCTCGCGTTCCGGCCGACAGCGGCCATGGCGGACAGCAGGCCGATCGGCCCGCCGCCGAGCACGGCGACGCGGTCGCTGGGGTCGATGACTCCGGTCCGCACCGCCGCGTACGCCACGCTGAACGGCTCCACCAGCGCCCCCGTCGTGAAGCTGAGGTGCCCGGGGAGCTTGTGCAGCCATTCGGCCCTGGCGACGAAGTGCTCGGCGACGGCGCCCGAGATGGAAAAGCCGAAGTGGTCGCGGCCGCCGGGCCCGACCACGCACTCGCCCACCACGGGATCTCCCGGACGCAGTCCAGTCACCTCGGGCCCGACGGCCGCCACCTCGCCCGCCCATTCATGGCCGGGGGTGATCGGGTAGCTGATCGGGATGATGTAACGGCCGGCGAGCAGTTCAAGGTCGGAGTGGCAGACCCCGACCATGCGCGACCGCACGATGACCTCGCCTGGTCCCGGATGGCTGACGTCCGCGACCTCGGCGACCTGCGCCTTGGCCGGCCCGGAGAAGACTAGAGCACGCATGGCCTCACCTGTTTCTGACTAGGGCAGGCAGCCTGAGGCCGCCGACGCCGCCGGAGCCGCCCTGGCCGCCGCGGACCTGGCTGTAGAGGCCGACCGCGACCATGACGAGCACGCCTTCGAACCAGTACTGCCAGGCCTGGGACAGCTGAAGGAACGTCGTCACGTTCAGAAGCTGCTCGACCAGCACCGCGCCGAACAGCGCGCCGATAAAGGACCCCCGGCCGCCCGAGATGCTGGTGCCGCCGAGCACCACGGCCGTGACCGAGGCGAGCGTGTAGCTGACGCCCTGGGTCGGGTCACCGACGCCGACCTGGGACATCAGCAGGACGCCGCCGACGAAGGCCAGCAGCGCCGACAGGACATAGGCGCCGAGCACGGTCACGGAAGGCCGGACGCCAAGCCGGAACGCGGCCGCCGCGTCCGAGCCCATCGCGCGCAGGCTCCGGCCCCACCTGGCCCGGTGCAGCGCGCGTTCCATCCCGACGGCAAGGACAGCGGCCACGATGAACGCGACGGCGACCGGCCCGATCGCCTTAGTGACGTTGTTGATGATCGAGAACGAGATGTAGCCGGCCTGGAAGGGCCGGAGCACAAGCGAGACGCCCTGGATGGCGGTATAGCTGATCAGCGTCGCGACGATCGGGGTGAACTTGGCGTAGTGCACCATGGCGCCGTTGAATAGCCCGACAACCGCCGCGACGGCCGCCATCACCACGAACCCGGTGATGATCTCCGCCGCGCCCTTGCCCGCGTTCTCGAAGAACGACCCGATGACGACCATCAGGCCCGCCAGAGGACCGACCGACAGGTCGATGCCGCCGGTCAGGATCACGCATTCCTGGCCCAGGGAGATGAAGGCAAGCGCCGCGATCAGCACGGTGAGCGTGCTGAGGTTGAACGTGGACAGGAACCTGGAGTTGTGGGCCTGCGTGTAGATGGCGATCGCGATGATCGCGACGGCCAGCACAACCGGCGGCACGAAGTCACCCCTGGACAGCCGTGACATCCGGGCCCGCGCCCGGTCCGCCCGGCCCGCCAGGCTGGTCGGCGGCGCCGCGCCGGGCCGCCGCTGCGCGTCGGCGCGGCGCCTGGTCGAGGTCAGCATGGCGTGCGCGATGGTGTCTTCGGAGACCTCGGCGCCGCGCAGTTCGGCCACCACCTGGCCGGAGGAGAAGACGATCACCCGGTCGCACAGGCCGGCCAGTTCCCTGATGTCCGAGGACACCACGACCACGCCCGCGCCGGATTCGGCCACCTGGCGCAGGATCCGGTAGATCTCGGCGCGGGCGCCGACGTCCACGCCCTGCGTCGGCTCGTCGGCGAGCAGCAGGCTGGCGTTCTCGTTCAGCAGGGCCCTGGCCAGCAGCACCTTCTGCTGGTTGCCGCCGGACAGGCTCAGGACGTTCGCGTCGATCGACGTGGCCTTGATCGAGAGGCTGTCACGCTCGGCTTCTACGGCCCTGACCTCGGCGCGCCGGTTCACCACGCCACCGCGGCTGAACTGCCTCAGCGAGGACACGACCGAGTTCTCCCTGACCGAAAGGGTCCCGAAGAGTCCCTCATGGAGCCTGTCAGGCGATAGGTAGACCGCTCCGGCCCGCAGTGCCGCCTCCGGCCGCACGGTCCTGAGCCGCGCTCCGAGCAGTTCGGCGCTGCCGGTGGCATGCACGAGGCCGGCCAGCGCCCGCAGGAACTCGCTCTGGCCGTTGCCCACGATGCCGGCCAGGCCGACGATCTCGCCGCCGGACACGGTCATCGACACGTCGTGGAACGCCCGGCTGGAGAAGTGGTCCACGCTCAGCACCGTGTTGCCGGCCTGTGCCGGGCCGGCCCGGGCAGGCCGGCCTTGGCGGGGAACTCAGTCGTCACCTCGCGCCCGACGATCAGCTCGAGCAACTGCTCGTCGGTGACGTCGTCCACCCGGTGCGAGCCGCGCACCGCGCCGTCCCGCAGGACGGTCACCTGCTGGCATAGCTCCCGGACCTCGGCGAGCCGGTGCGTGATGTAGACCACCGCCACGCCGCTGCCCGCCAGCCGCCGAAGTTCGGCGAACAGGGTCTCGGTCTCCTCGGCGCCGAGCGACGCGGTCGGCTCGTCCAGGATGAGCACGGCCGGGTCGGCGGCGAGCGACTTGGCGATCTCGAGCAGCTGCCGCTGGACCACGCTCAGGCTGGCGACCCGCTGGCCGAGCTCGGCCGTGCAGCCGACCCGCCGCAGCTGGGACAGCGCCCACGCCGCGCCGTCCCTGCCAGCTTCGCGGGCCTTGGCCGGCAGCCACATGGCGAGGTTCTCGTAGACGGTGAGGTCTCCGATCAGCGCCGGATGCTGGTAGGCGATGGAGAGCCCTCGCTGGCGCACCATCAGCGGAGATGATGCCTGGACGAGCTCGCCTTTGAGCTCCATCAGGCCCCGGTCAGGCACCAGCGAGCCAGCGGCGATGGCCATCAGCGTGGACTTGCCGGCCCCGTTCTCGCCGAGCAGGGCATGGACCTCGCCGGCGTGGGCCTCGAACGTGACGCCCCTGAGCGCGTCAACGCCGTCGAAGCTCTTCCAGACGTCGGTGAGCTTCAGCGCCTGCACGCCGCGGGTGATCACCGCCATCGCGCTCGCCTTCCAGTTAGTCGGGGCCGGGGAAGCGGCGCGTGGGTCATCCGCGCCGTCTCCCCGGCCTGATCGGGCTGCCTTTGAGCTAGCGCAGCGACGTGAGCGTGGGGATGACGCCCTTCAGCGCGGCGAGCTGCTCGGTGGGAGTCAGGCCGCTCGACATGATCGCCGTGGCCGGCAGCGCCTTGTTGCACACCGGCTGGTTCGGGCTGCCGGTGACGGAGTTCTCGTAGTTCTGCTGCGGCACCACCGTGGACGAGGGCAGCTTGCCCTTGGTGGCCAGGGCGATGGCGTAGCGCATGGCGTACTCGACCATCCAGGTCTGCGAGGACACCGTGAACAGCTTGAAGTTGGGGTCCTTGGCGTGCCCGGAAGCCCAGTCGCAGCCGAGCGAGTTGCCGTCCTCGGTGGCGATCACCGGAATCTGGCGGCCGGCCTTGCTGAACTCGGGGAACGCGGCGGCCAGCGCGGTGCCGAAGTCACTGACCACGGCGTCGATCTTCGGGTACTTGGACAGCAGCGAGGAGACAACCTGCTGGGTCTGCGCCGGGTCCCAGTTCGTCACGTTGTACGGCTGCTGGCCGAGCAGGTGAATCCCCGGGTACTTCTTGAAGACGCTCTCCAGGCCGTTGAACTCGTCCAGGCTCTGGGAGTTGGCAGGCGGTCCGCCGAGGAAGACGACGTTGCCCTTGCCGTGCAGCGCGGACGCTACGTCCTTGCCCCACAGCACGCCGGCCGAGGTGAAGTCGGTGGACAAGTAAGCGTTGTAGTTGACGCCGGCCTTGCCGCCGGGCGAGACCCGGTAAGGCACCACGATCGTCCCGGCCTGGAAGGCCTTGGTCAGCTCGGGCAGCATCGCCTTTCCGGCGTCGGGGAAGTCCACGATCGCGGTAATGCCCTGGGCGACCAGCGAGTTGATGTCCGAGATCGCCTTCTGGGTGTTGCCCTCGCCGTTGGCGTACACGTACTTCGTCACGCTCGGGCACTGCGCGGCAACCGTGACCGCCGAGTAGCGGGTCAGCTCGCGCCAGGTGTTGTCGCCAAAGCCGTCGGCCAGAGCGATCGAGGCCTGCTTGGGCCCGCACCACGGGTACTTGCTGGAAACGGACTTCGGCACCGAGCCTCCGCCGCCGCCGCTGCTTCCGCTGCTCCCGCTGCTGCAGGCCGCCAAAGCCAGCGACAGCGCCGCGACCGACACTCCGGCAACAACACCTGGCCGGCGCCAGCCACGGCCGGCGGATCTTGCCGAACTGGTAACCCTGTCTCTCATAGTTCTCATCTAGGTCACTCCTCAATGTGCGCGAGTTGCTCTATTCGTCCGGTCGCCTTATCTGGGCGGTTGCTTGAGGTGGCGGGTACTCGGGGGCGACGGGCGCTGCGGCGGGCGCTGTCGTGGGCCGCGGTGGGCGCTAGGTCTCGAAGGCCGCTGTCCGTCGGAGGCGCGGCCGGAAGCGAAGAGTGCGTGACTGCAGGCCGTAGACGGTGACGGCGAGCGCGAGCGTGCCGGCCTGCACGAGGTTCTGGACAGCCGCGCTGGCGCCGGTGGCCAGCACGAACTGCTGCAACTGGCTGAGGAAGAGCGCGCCGGCCGCGCCCGCGATCACGCTGCCCACCCCGCCCAGCAGCGACGTCCCGCCGAGCGCGACGGCGGCCACCGACGGCAGCAGGTAAGCATCTCCCTGGAACGGGTCGGGCTGGCTGACGATGCCGGCCAGCAGCACCCCGGCCGTGCAGTACAAGAGCGCGGCTCCGACGTAGGCGGAGACCTGGTACCTGTCGCCAGGCAGGCCGGCCGCCCGCCCGGCACTCTCGCTGGCGCCGCAGGCCTCGAAGCGGCGGCCGAAGCTCGTCCGCTTGATCGTGAATTCGATCACGACCACGAGCACGAGCGCGATCACGAGCGGTCGCGGGATGCCAAGGAACGGCGCGTTGGTGAAGGACTGGAGCGCATTCGTGGTCTGCGTCGGCGTGCCCTGGGAAACACCCAGGTTTATGCCGTAGAGCACGGCGTTCATGCCGAGTGTCTGGACGATCGGGGTGATCCTGACGCGGGTCACCAGCAGGCCATTCACCAGGCCGGCCACCAGCGCTATGCCGTAGGCGAGACCGATGGCCGGCACGAGCTTGCCGCCGCTGCCATTCGGGATGTGCGTCACCAGCACGACGGTCAGCGAGATGAAGCCAGGCACGGACAGGTCAATGCCGCGCTGCTGCACGACGAGCGTCTGCCCCACCGAGGCGAGGATGAGCACGGCGGCGAATGGCCACAGCGACGCGAGGGCGCTGCTGCCCAGGCTATTCGGCTCGATCAGGGCGCTGACCGCGAAGACCAGCCCGGTCGCCACCCAGATGCCAGCCGACCGCGACCACCGCGCCAGCCCGAAGTCGATCATCGCGTCACCCCGGACCGGTCCGTCACCCCGGACCCGCGTCCCGCCCCGGACCCGCCCTCGCAGGCGCGCGGGCGTGACCTAGCTGCCGTCGGCATGGGGGCGCCGTTCGCTGTCGTCTCCCGGGTACCGCAATTCATAACCAGCCTCAGCCCGCGAAGCCGCCCCGGCCCAGCCCCAGATCATCTCCGCTTCCTCGGAGTCAGCGGTGTTGCGGAATCCGTGCCATGCGCCCTTACGGTGAAAGACGACGTCCCCGGCGTTCACCGCGATCTCGTTGTCGCCGTCGAGCACAATGCCTTTGCCGCGCACAATCAAGGCGAACTCTTCGGCACCGGGATGACGGTGCCACTGATGCTCTGCCTTCCCGGGCGCGAACACCGCTCGCCCGAAAACCACGTGCTCAGCGCCCGCCCCGGCAGCATCGACAAGAAACTGGACGGTCATTCCTACCCAGCCCTGGTCTGGCCCGAGCCCGGGAACCGGCGCGACATCGTCAATGCCTACACGAAAGGAATCTGCCATTTCCCACTTCGCCTCTCGCCGCGCGCAGACCGCATCCCTGAACACGTTGTTTAGCGGGAGCTTACGCGATGTTCAGTGATACTAACCTGGGAAGCAGGGCTACACAAGTGTTAAGTTTCTCAAGCTCGCGCCAACGCCAGTCACGCCCAGCCGCCCCCCCAGCTTGGTCACTGGCCAGGGCGGCATGCCCAGCTGGGGGCAGCGGATGCGGAATGCGTAAGCCAGGCCGCCGCCGGTCGTGGTGCCGACGCGGCATGCTCAGCTGGGGGCAGCGGATGCGGAATGGGATGGGCTTGGGTTCAATGTTCCGTGGCCATGTTGGCGGGCTTGATCACGGAAGATCGCCCAGGTCAGGGAGGTTGTCGAGTGGCCCGGGATCTTGGAAAGTCAAGCTCCGGCGGCTCAGCGGCGAGACTCTACCCCGGGTTCCCGGAGACTCCCCGCTTCGCGGAGCCTTCCCGGCCCCGGCACGGAGCCTCCCGGCCTGGCGCGGAGAGTTGTCGCTGCGCGGAGCGTTGTCCGCACATAGAGCGGTCAACACTCCGTGCTGCGAGAAGTCTCCTCGGTAACGACGGAGAACGCTCCGCGGTCATGCCGCAAACGACGGACAACGCTCCGCGATCATGTTCCGGCGCGGGAACTCTCCGCGATCATGGCGCAGAACGGAAACTTACCGCGATCACCGGCGAGGCGATCCCGTGCCGCCGGAACCGTGCCCGGCTGGCTCCGCGAGAACCGCACCGTGTCACGTTGCAGGGGCCGGGCCTTGGCGGGCCAGGTCGGGAGGGCGCGGGTGCACGAGAGGCAACCTGCCTGATCATGAGTCACACGACAGTCTCCAGGACAGCAGCGATGCTCCGTGATCATGCCCGGGACCGTGATCACGGAAGATCACCCAGGTCAGGACACCAGCGATGCTCCGTGATCACGCCCTGGTCCTTGATCACGGAAACCAGCTCCCGTGCTCGCGCTTCCCGCGCCCGGCCGCCCGGACCGCCCGGACCGCCACGCCTTCCGGGCATGCCAGGCGCGGGCACGAAGCGCGGGCACGAAGCGCGGGCACGAAGCGCGGGCACGAAGCGCGGGCACGAAGCGCGGGCACGAAGCGCGGGCACGAAGCGCGGGCACGAAGCGCGGGCACGAAGCGCGGGCACGAAGCGCGGGCACGGAGCGAGAGCCTGGGCGCGGGATTAGGCGTCCGAGTCGGGGTCGGTGCGCGGGCGGGGCGCGGTGGTTCGCGCGAAGTGCGGGTGGGCGAGGCTCATCTCGGCCGCGGTCGAGAACCTGGCCGCGTGCGACTCGGGGGTGAGCCTGCGGCCGAGCACGAACCAGACTCCCGCGGCCGGCTCCGAACCCTCGTTGACCAGCAAGTGCGGCTCGGACGAGTCAAATGACAACGCATCGCCTGGCCGTAGCAGGAACACCTCGAAGCCGACTTGGATCTTCAGCTCCCCGCGCAGCAAGAACGCGAACTCGGTACCGGTGTGGCGCATGAACTTGCCCGATGAGCTTGAGCTTCCGCCCGGCTCGTAGGTCACGAACATGAAGTCAACGAGGTGCGGCAGGTAGTCGCTCAGCAGCTCCCAGGTAACGCCTGATTCGAGCTCCAGCTTGCGCCGGTCACCGGGCACGACGAGCTGGCAGGCGAGCTCGGACGCGGCCAGGCCGCGCAGCGCGTTATTGCCTGCCACGGTCGTGACGGTGGTCGCCTCGGCGTCGTCGCCGTCCGATAGCAAGGCGTCGATGGACACGCCCAGCTCGTTGGCGATGGCATAGATCGTGCTCACGGACGGCCGCGTCCTGTCGGTCTCGACCTGGGACAGCATGCTGCCGGAGATCCCCACCCTGCGGGCCAGTTCGCGCAGGGAGATCCCCTGCTTCTGGCGCTCGCGCCGGATCAGGCTCCCTACCTTGACGTTCACGACAGCACGCTCATATCCCCTGAGTGCAACGCGGTTAGCAGAACTATACATGGAGGTATGTGTTCAGTAACCCTTGACATCCATTGTGCAGGAACGATACTACGGATGCGTGCCGGAGCCGGCTGATCCAGCCCCTCCGGAATATCCTGGTGGAGGTGTTCCATAGATGGCTGGCAGGAGCGTGCCGTGGCGGTGAGGATCTCCCAGACCTTCGGCCCCAACGCGGTCGACTGGGAAGAGCGAGTCGATATGGGCAGGCTCCGGGCCGAACGGCTGGCCCGGCTCAAGGCACAGCTCGAGCGCTCTGAGCTCGGCGCCTTGCTGAGCTTCGACTTCGCCAACATGCGCTACATGACGGCGACTCATATTGGTACCTGGGCGATGGACAAGCTGATCAGGTTCGCCCTGCTGCCTCGCGGCGGCGAGCCCATCACGTGGGACTTCGGCTCGGCGGCCCGGCATCACCAGATCTACAACCCGTGGCTCGACTACACGGACGGGCCGCCCACGCCCGAGGGCGCGGCCATGACCGGCGCGCGCGCGGGCATCTCGACGCTGCGCGGTGCCTTCCACCCGGATGCGGGCATCGCGCAGGACGTCGCCGCCAAGGTCGCCGCGGTCCTGCGTGAGCACGGCCTGGCCGACGCGCCGGTCGGCATCGACGTCGTCGAGATGCCGGTGCTCGCCGCGCTCGCGGCCGAGGGGATCACCGCCGTCGACGGGCAGCAGGTGTTCCTCGAAGCCAGGCGCATCAAGACCAGTGACGAGATCTTGCTGCTCTCCCACGCCTGCTCGATGGTCGACGCCGCCTACACGCAGCTCTACGAGTTCATGCGGCCGGGCGTCAGGGAGAATGAATGCGTCGGCCTGGTCAGCAAGGTCTTGTATGACCTGGGCAGCGAGTACGTCGAGGGCGTGAACGCGATCTCCGGCGAGCGCTGCTCGCCGCACCCCCACGTGTACTCGGACCGGCTGCTGCGCCCGGGAGACCCGGCGTTCTTCGACATCTTGCACTCCTATCTCGGCTACCGGACCTGCTACTACCGGACGTTCGCCGTCGGCAGCGCGTCGGTGGCGCAGCGCGATGCCTACGTGCGCTGCCGCGAGTACATGGATCAGGCGATCGCGCTGGTCAAGCCGGGAGCGACCACCGCCGACATCGTGGCGCTGTGGCCGAAGGCGACCGAGTTCGGCTTCCCCGACGAGATGGCGGCGTTCGCGCTGCAGTACGGCCACGGCGTCGGCCTGTCGATCTGGGAGAAGCCGATCTTCAGCCGGCTGGTCTCGCTTGACCATCCGGAAACGCTCGAGGCAGGCATGGTCTTCGCGCTCGAGACGTACTGGCCGGCCAGTGACGGCTGGTCAGCCGCGCGGATCGAGGAAGAGCTGATCGTGACGGCGGACGGATGCGAGGTCATCACGAAGTTCCCCGCCGAGGAACTGCTCGTCGCCGGCCGGCGGTTCTGGACCGCGGGCGGCCCGCTGAACACGCTGCGGGAGAGCCAGTCGCACCTCAACACCGCCGCCGGCCGGGGCGAAACCCGGGTCGCCCCCGACACCCCCGCTGATTCGGGCGCCTGAGCTCATGGTCACGGTGGGCGTCATCGGCCTGGGCCACATGGGCCTGCCGATAGCGCGTCGCCTGCTGGCAGCCAATTTCCCCCTCATGGTGTGGAACAGGACCGCCAGCAGGGCTGCCCCCGTCGTCGCCGACGGTGCCCGGCTCGCGGGTTCTCCGCGGGAACTCGG
Organism: uncultured Actinomycetota bacterium; assembly: GCA_963720575.1. Classification (GTDB taxonomy): domain Bacteria; phylum Actinomycetota; class Actinomycetes; order Streptosporangiales; family Streptosporangiaceae; genus Chersky-822. Next base: position 3,373,958 of record CAVRGA010000001.1, on the reverse strand, counting down.
AGCCGGCAGCGACATCGTGATCACGATGCTGGCCGACGGGGACGCCGTGCGGTCGGTGCTGGGCGGCGAGGCTGGCGTGCTGGCCGCGTGCGGCCCGGGCACCCTCGTCATCGAGATGAGCACGATCGGGCCGGTCACGGCGCGGGCGCTCGCGGCGCAGGCGGCGGAGCACGGCGTCGGTTTCCTCGACGCCCCGGTCTCCGGCAGCGTCGCCCTGGCCGACTCCGGTGCCCTGACCGTGATGGCGGGCGGCTCGGCCGAGGACTTCGACCGGGCCAGGCCCGTGCTCGAGGCGTTCAGCCGCAGGCAGCTGCACCTGGGCCCGTCCGGCAGCGGCGCCGCGATGAAGCTGGCCGTCAACATCATGATCGCCGCGACGAACCAGGCCATCGCCGAGGCGCTGACGCTGGCGCGGCTGTGCGGCATCGACCCGGCCGCCGCCTACGACGCGATCGCCGCGAGCGCGGTGGCGTCGCCGTTCGTGAGTTACAAGCGCGGCGCGTTCCTCGAACCGGGCGACGGGCCTGTGGCGTTCACGACCGCGCTCATGCGCAAGGACCTCGACCTCGCCAGGTCCGCCGCCGGCCCGGTCGAACTGCCGGTCACCGAAGCAGCGCGGGACTTCCTGGACGCCGCCTGCGCGGCCGGCCTGGCCGACGCCGACTTCGCGTCCGTGGCTGAGCTACTGCGCGGCCAGGCTGGTCTGACCGACTAGCCGGCCGGGCCGGGCGCGCGGCGCCGGGGATGTCGTCGTTGTGGCGACGGTGCCAGGGCGGACGTTGTGACATAACTGGGCTTCCGGGGCGCAGGGGAGGCCCATCGTTTGGACGCATCCGACGGACGGCCGACGGGCGGCCGCCGGGCGCGGATGAAGTCCGCGACCTTGCCGAGCGACTGGCCCGGCACACCCGCGCTGGGGGCACCGCCGCATCCAGGGTGAACTCACCGGCCTCTGGCTACCTCGTCGGCGTGGAGTATGCCTGTGCTGCGCCGCAGCAAGCCATCGCATAGTCCGCGAGTTGCCTCGGCGCCCAGCATGCCCGGATGGAACTGCAGGAGGCATTCCGCGGCCTGCTCGGCCGGGTGCCCGGGCTGCGGCTCGCCGTACCTGCCATCCTCTGTTCAAGTCGGCGGCACCAAAAATGCTACAGACACACCCGCGACCACTATCGGCGCGGAACGAAGCTGACTTTTCCGTCTGAGTGGTCGCGCGGCGGGATTATTCCCAGGTCGAGTCCGGGATGTCGCTCCGCATGCCGGTAGTGCTCTGCCAGCAAGGCGCTGAACGACAAGCCAGGCTGGTAGGTAAAAGAGTTCAGCGCCTTCACCGGCTCGATCACGACGACGCTCCACTTATCAGCATCAGCGCTGGTTGGTGCCCAGCCACAGGTATGACCGCTGGTGGTTTCACCCCAGAAGATCACCCCACCTGGCTCAGGGTAGACAGGCCCCTCCCATTCATGCCGGGCCACACCGCGGATCTGGGCGGACTTGCGCTCGAGCAGCGCGAACAAGTCCAGCTCACCGCCACCCCTAGGTGAAGCGATCAGCACGTCTCCAAACGCCCCGGACCCGTAGGTATCGACGAAGGCACGGTAATCAGCAGGCAAAGCCCAGCCCAGGCGGGCATGCACCTCAGCCCAGTCCACCTTCTCGACTCCGGACGGAGCTGGGCCGATCACTTCCCGCAATGTCGCGAACTCATTGACTGGCGACCGGTCCGGACCTAGGTCCAGCAGGCGGCGCACCCAGAAGTCCGGCCGTGTACCGGACGGCGGCTGGGCCGGCTGACGTTCGGCTACGGGCATGAACACCGACTCCCGCGTCATCAGGTCTACCGCCTGCCCCTCAATCTGGCACGCCCCGCCAGCGTCAGTCACCTGAATGACCGGCCCATCGGCAAAGCCGCTGGCGTCATATCGCCCGCCGCGACCTCTACCAGGAACTCACACACCGTGCCGTCGAACCTATCCCAGTAGTTCCACTCCGCCGAGGCGGTGATCACCGGCCAATCAGCCGGATCCCCCGGCCGGCGACGCTGGGTGCCGCCGTCGCCGGCACAGAACTCACAGCGCGCCGCGCTGAGCACGAGTCCGCACATGCTCAGGCGCGGACTGCAGTGTCAGCGCGAACACGTGGATGGCAACGTTGCGCGGCAGCCTGATCGCGGTGAGCGGCTGACAGCGAGTAACCGGTACGCGCTGGCTCCACATCAGCGCGCTGAGGCCTGACTGCACGTGGTGCGGGTAATGCATCTGGCCCGTCATGAACGCCTGCCGCTCGCCGAACTTCGCCGAGGCTGCCCAGAAGTCAGATACCCTCAGCGCTTCGAAGTCGACGTCACCGTCGTCGAAGTGCAAGGTGATCGTGTCCTCAGATCTCCGCTCGGCGGCAGTCAGCACGTGTAGCCAGTCGTACCAGCCAGGAGGCAGCTCGACCAGTTGCCCGTCGCAGCGGACGTTGTCACCGGCCTTGGTCGACGCGGGAAAGTCGAATGGGATCCCGGCCACCTCGATGCGGCTGCCTGGCTTTGGCAGTTGCCCAGCAGGAAACGAGTTTCCCCAGACGTTGAAGCCAGCCGCGCCGGTGTCGTTGGCCGGCGAAATAGCCTTGTTGTTGAAGTGCCCTGCAATAGGTATTGGCACAAAGCGCGTAAGGAGAGGGCTGCTAAGATCTTTCATCCGGCTGTGGCACATTACGGTGACGACGAATAATTAAACTTAACGGTAGCCTTGGCCATTGGAGGTGTCAAGAGATCCGCAGGCCGCCCCATAAGCGGCATAGCGCTCTCTAAGCGCGAATCTACTCAAAAGTCGGCAGAAGGGTTAAAAGGCCGGAAATCGGCTGTGGTAGAGTCATAGTGTGATAGGAACCGACAGAGACTTACCTGATGACTTTGAGCAGCTGATAACTCCTGGAATTCGCGCTGCTGATCTTTACGTAGGGTTTTCTGAGCGGCACGATCGCGGGGTATTTGCGGCACGGGATTTTGCCTCTGATGCTGTCGTAGAGATATGCCCCGTCCTAGTGGTCCCTATCGCCCAGCGTAGCGCCGTTGACACAACCGTGCTCTTTGATTATTGCTACGAGTGGGATGGCGCTGCCGGCCTGGCGCTTGGCTTCGGAAGCCTCTACAACCATTCGTATGAGCCTAATGCTCATTACCGTCAGCATGTTGATCGTGGTCTGGTCATCGTGACGGCCTTGCGGGCCATTGCGAAGGGCGAGGAGGTTACGATCAATTATCATGGCGACCCGGCTGATCAACGCCCGGTCTGGTATGAGAAGCCGTAACCATACTATGATCGCCTAGATCGGTGACTGATTATTCTCTGCAGAGCATAGGAGAATGGCAGGGCTGGAAATGGCTGGATCGGACGCGCGTAATCTCGCCGCTATCAGACGCGAGATGCTGGAGATGAGAACGAGGCAGCAGCAGGCGCAGTCGGGGGAGGACGACCGCATTGCTCCGGTACCTCGGGAAGGTAAACTGGTCGTTTCTGAGCAGCAACGTTATCTCTGGTTCCTTTATCAGCTCGCGCCTGAGTCGCCAGGTTATAATCAGCCGTACGCGCTGCGACTGCATGGTGAGCTCGATGTGGCCGCGATGTCTGAGGCGATACGCGGTTTAGTGGCACGGCACGAGGGCCTGCGCACCCGGTTCGTTAACGAGGAGGGCGTGCCGTACCAGACTATTGATCCGCCCCCGCAGGCATTCTCCTTATCGGTGCTCGACGGTAACGGTGTATCCGTTCAGGACTGGATTGACGCTGCTGCCTCGGCGCCATTCGATCTGGAAAAGGGTCCGGTCTGCCGTTTCTCGCTGCTCCGGGTGGCCCCAGGCGATCATGTGCTGATGCTGGTATGGCATCACATTGTCATTGACGGATGGTCCGCGCGGCACATCTTTGATGAGCTCGGCGCCCGGTACGCGTCCGCGCGCCGCAGGGACGCCGCGGCATTTTCTGAGCTGACCGTGCAGCCGGCTGACCATGCGGCTTGGCAGCGCCGCTGGCTAGGCAGCGGCGAGGCCGCGAAACAGATCGGCTACTGGCGAGCGCTGTCGGCCGGCGCCGTCCCCCTGGACTTCCCGGCCGATCGGCCGCGTCCGCCACGGCCTACGGGAGCCGGGGAGGTCCTGACGTCAGCCATGCCCGCCGAGACCGCCCGGGCAGCACGCGAATTCGCCCGGGCCGAAGGCGTGTCGCTGCTCACCGTCATGATGGCCGCGTTCCAGGTGCTGGCAGGCCGCTATACCGGGCAGCACGACCTGAGCCTCGGGACTTTGCTGTCCGGCCGCACCCGGCCGGAAATGGAGCCGCTAGTCGGGTTTTTCGCGAATACTCTGGTGGTTCGAGGTGACCTAGCGGGGAATCCATCATTTCGTGCCCTCGTGCACAGGTGTAATGATGCCTTGCTCGAGGCCATGGCGAACCAGGATGTGCCCTTCGGCACGCTGGTCGAGGCGCTCAAGCCGGACCGTATGCCTGGGCGTAACCCAATGTTCCAGCACCTGTTCACCTTGATGCCAGCGTCGATGCTGCCGCGGTTCCGGTTCGACGGTCTCCAGGCCGAGAAACTGGTGGCCAGGACCGGAACCTCTCGGCTCGACCTCTCCGTCCAGGTGACAGACCAGGCCGACGATGGCATTGGCTTCTGGATCGAGTATTCGACTGAACTCTACGACCGCGACCTCATCCAGCGGCTGATCGAGCATTTCTGCGTCGGCCTGTCGAATGCGCTTGCCGCCCCCGGCGATGACATCGACTCTGTTGACGTGCTCCCGGCCGCCGACTCCCGCCGGCTGGTGACGGAATGGAACCCAGCGCCATCAGCCCGGGACGACCGGCTCTTGCATGAGGTATTCATGGCTCAGGCGACGGCAGCGCCGGACCGGACTGCCATGCGGTTTGCCGGCGCCGATCTCAGCTACGCAGAGCTGAACCTGCGGTCGAATCGGCTGGCCAGCCTGCTAGCCGGGCTCGGCGTGCGGCCGGGCAAAGTGGTTGGCGTCATGCTGGAACGCGGGTTCGACCTGCCGGTCGCTGAGCTCGGCGTGCTGAAAGCCAACGGCGCCTGGCTCCCCTTGGATCCGCAGTACCCGGCCGAGCGACTGGCGTATCAGCTTCGCGACGCCGACGTCTCACTCGTGGTGACAACTTCGGACCTAGCTGGCCGGCTGCCCGCCAACGTCAGTCCTGTCCTGCTGGACTCCGGCCTGCTTGACCACCAGGCCGACCAGCTCCCGGTCACCCGGGCGGTACCAGCGGACGTCGCGTACGTGATCTACACGTCAGGGTCGACTGGCGAGCCCAAGGGCGTGATGGTGCCGCACAGCGCGATAGTCAATTTCTGCGCCGCTTTCCGCGAGTTGTTCGCGGTCACTCCTGACGACCGGATTCTGCAGTTCACCAATCCCGCGTTCGACGTGAGCGTCTCTGACTTCTTCGCTACCTTCGCCGCCGGCGCTACCTTGATAGGGGCGCCGCGTTCGGTGCTGCACGATCCTGACGCCTTGCAAGCGCTGATGCGCGCGGAGAGAGTAACCTTCGGCGACATCCCTCCCGCCGTGCTGCGGCTACTCGATTCTGAGCCGCTGACGGACTTGCGGGCGCTTTTCATCGGAATGGAGCCATTCGGCCCCGAGCTGGTAAACCGATGGGCCAGGCCAGGTCGGGAGTTCCACAACGGATACGGTCCCACCGAGGCGACCATCACCTGTGTCGACTACCGGTGTCCCGATGAAAAGCTCACCGGGCCGCCGCCGATCGGACGGGCCATGGCCAACCAGCGGGCGTACGTGCTTGACAGCCAGCTTCGGCTGGCTCCGGTCGGCGTGCCAGGAGAGCTGCACATAGCTGGCCGCGGGCTGGCCCGCGGCTACCTGCGCCGGCCAGGCCTCACCGCTGAGAAGTTTCTCCCCGACCCGTTCGCGCCCGGGGCGGGCGAGCGGATGTACGCCACCGGCGACCTGGCCCGCTGGCGCTCCGAAGGCACTATCGAATTCCTTGGCCGCACTGACCGCCAGGTGAAGATCCGCGGCCTGCGCGTCGAACCAGGTGAGATCGAGCACGTACTGGCCAGTTACCCCGCGGTCCGGCAAGCCGCCGTATTGGTCAAGGAGCCTGGCACGCCGCAGGCGCGTCTCGTGGGCTATCTCGTGCCCGGCTCTGGGAGCGAAGTCGATCTCGGCCAGGTGCGTGACCACGCAAGCGCCCGGCTGCCGCTGCACATGATCCCGGCCGCGCTGTTGTGCCTGGACAAGCTGCCTCTTACCGCGGCCGGCAAGCTCGACCTGGCGCTGCTGCCCGATCCGGAAGAGCCGACCATCGGCCGGGCAGAGCTCAGCACGCCCACCCAGCGGCGCCTCGCCGAGATCTGGGCCCGGTTGCTCGAGCTCGACATCGGCCGGATCCGGCCACTGGACAATTTCTTCGCCGTAGGCGGCAACTCGCTCCAGATCACTCAGCTCATCTCACGGATCCGCGACTCGTTCCAGCTGAAGATGGAACCACGCGACTTCTTCGCCTATCCCGTGCTCGAGCAACTCGCCAGCCAGATCGACAAGGCCGTGCTCCTGGAGCGTGACGACGCGATGGTCGCCGAGCTCGAAGCCGAGATCTCCGAGCTATCCGAGGCCGAGCTCGACCGCTTGCTCGCGGAGGGCGGGATGGAGCAGTCGTCCGGCCAATCACCCGAGGACACCCGATGAGCACCGCGATCGAGGCCAAGCGGCGCGCATTACTCGAGTTGCGGCTACGGCGCCAGCAGGCTGAGAAAGCCGGGCACGACCGGATCGTCGCGATTCCCCGCCAGGGCCAGCTTCCGTGCTCATACCAGCAGGAAGGCCTGTGGTTCCTGCATCAGCTCGACCCGGCTTCGCCGGTGTACCACATAACGCTCGCGGTGCGGCTGCGCGGCCAGCTCGACGTCGACGCGCTGCGGTCCGCACTGACGGCCCTGGTGGCGCGGCACGAGGCCTTGCGAACCAGATTCCAAGATGACGGCGGCGCTCTCGCGGCGATCGTCGATCCCGCGCCTGCGACGTGGCCCACGCCGATCACGGAGCTGTCCGGCGACGATGCCCAAGCCTGGGTACAGACCCAGGCGTACCTCCCTTTCGATCTGCGAGCCGGGCCGCTGTTCCGTTCTTCACTGGCTCGCGTTCAGTCCGGGGACTACGTATTGCTGCTGGTCGCGCACCACATCGTCGCCGACGGATGGTCCATGTCGGTGCTGACCCGCGATCTGTCCGAGCTCTACAGTGAGGCGGTCGGCGCAAAGCCAGGGCAGGAACTCGCGGAGCTGACCATTCAGGCTGTCGACCACGCTGGGTGGCAGCGCCGATGGCTGGCCGGCGCACAGGCGCAGCAGCAGCTCAGCTACTGGCGGAACGCACTCGAGAACATCCAGATGCTGGACTTTCCCGCCGACCGCGCCTTTCCAGCGGAGCCCACCGGCGCCGGAAGCATGTTCCGGCAGCGGCTTCCCGGCGGGCTGGCCGCGGCTGTGCGGGAGCTGGCGCGAAATGAGCAGGTCTCGCTGCTGGCGGTGCTGCTTGCGGGGTTCCTGGCGGTGCTGCACAGGTATACCGGCCAGGAGGATCTGGCGGTGGGATCGGTGTTCTCCGGGCGTACTCGTACCGAGGTTGAGCCGCTGGTCGGCTATTTCGCCCAGACGGTGGTGCTGCGCACCAGCCTGGCCGGGGATCCGGACTTGCGCGCGCTGATACGCCGCTGCCACGACAGCGTGGTCGGCGCGGCCGCCAATCAGGACGTGCCGTTCGGGCTCGTCGTCGAGGCGCTCAACCCCGAGCGCGTTAAAGGCCGTAACCCGCTGGTCCAGGTCAGCTTCCTGCTGCAGGCAACCGCGGTGAGCGGCGGGCACCTGGACCTCGGCGGCATAGCCGTCGCCGAGCTCGACACGCACGCGGATCGCTCCCGCTTCGATCTAACCGTAATAATCGTGGAGCAAGCAGACGGTGGCCTCGAGCTAATGGCTGAGTACTCGACCGAGCTGTTTGACGCCGATCGCATTGCCCGGCTCGCTGAGCACTTCAGTACTGCCCTGGCCCAGCTCACGGCCGATCCAGGGATCAGGATCAGCCAGTGCGAGGTCGTCGCGGAGGCCGAGCGGGCCGAGCTGCTCGCGGAGCGGGGCGCGGAATGCCTCGGGCGGGCCGACCGCCAGGCGGAGATTCGCGGGCAAGCCCGGCTCCCTGACCCTGAGAGTCAGCCGGACGCCAGCGACGCAGCGGCCGTGACCGATACCCAGCGGCTGCTCGCCGGAGCCTGGCGGAGCCTGCTCGGTGATGATTCCGCCGAGATCGGCAGCCACGACAGCTTCTTCGCCCTCAGCGGCAGTTCGCTGCGGATCGCGCTGCTCGTCGTCAAGATCCGCGACCTCTTCCAGGTGCGGCTTGATCCCGGCGACCTGTTCACATATCCCGAGCTCGGCTCGCTTGCCGCCCGGATCGACCAGCTCATCGAGTCGGCTAAGCCGGCTAAGGAGATCGATCTCATCACGCCCGTAGCACGCGGCGGCCACCTAGCGTGCTCGCACCAGCAGGAAGGCATGTGGCTGCTGTATCAGCTCGACCCGGCCTCGCCGAGGTACAACCTGCCGGTAGCTGTCCGCATCTCCGGCGAACTCGACGTCGCGGCTCTCAGTCGCGCGCTGGCCGCGCTGGTGGCGCGTCATGAGAGCTTGCGTACGCGGCTTGACGAGACGCCCGGGTCAGGCGGGGTACCGTTCCACGTGATCGACGTCCCGGCTGATGCCTGGCCGTTGCCGGTGGCGGAGCTTCCGCCTGGCGGCGATGTCGCTCACTGGGTCGATGCCGAGGCGGGCCGGCCGTTCGACCTGCGAACCGGACCGGTGTTCCGCTCGTCGATCGTGCGCATCGCGCCTGACGAACATGTGCTGGTGCTGGTGCTGCACCGTGTCGTCGCTGATGACTGGTCGGTAGCCGTACTGGCTGGCGAGCTGTCAGACGGCTACGACGCGGAGCGGTCTGGGCTGACCGCGTCGCTGCCTGAGCTAGCGATACAGCACGCTGATTATGCCGCATGGCAGCGTCAGCGATCGCCCGACGGCGGCCTGGACCGGCAGCTCGATCACTGGATCGCGGTCCTCGGGGACCTCGAGGAGGTGGCGTTCCCGGCCGGCCGGCGCCGCGCGCCGGTGCCGGCAGGCACCGAGGCGCTGCTGACTCGCCGGCTTCCCGGCGGGCTGGCTGCGGCTGTGCGGGAGCTGGCGCGAAGTGAGCAGGTCTCGTTGCTGGCGGTGCTGCTTGCGGGGTTCCTGGCGGTGCTGCACAGGTATACCGGCCAGGAGGATCTGGCGGTGGGATCGGTGTTCTCCGGGCGTACTCGTACCGAGGTTGAGCCGCTGGTCGGCTATTTCGCCCAGACGGTGGTGCTGCGCACCAGCCTGGCCGGGGATCCGGACTTGCGCGCGCTGATACGCCGCTGCCACGACAGCGTGGTCGGCGCGGCCGCCAATCAGGACGTGCCGTTCGGGCTCGTCGTCGAGGCGCTCAACCCCGAGCGCGTCCAAGGCCGCAACCCCCTGGTCCAGATTGGCTTCAGCCTGACGCCAGCGGCCGCCGTCCAAACTGAATTCCGCTTTGGGGCGGCACGAACCGAGCAGCTCGGCACTGGCTGGGATCAGCCGCGGCTCGACCTAGCCCTCGCCATCATCGATAGCGCGGACGAGGTACTTGACATAGCCGTCAAGTACCGTGCCGAGCTGTTTGACGCTGATCGCATTGCCCGGCTCGCTGAGCGCTTCAGTACTGCCCTGGCCCAGCTCACGGCCGATCCAGGGATCAGGATCAGCCAGTGCGAGGCCGTCGCGGAGGCGGAGCGGGCCAGGCCGCTGGGGGAGCGGGATACGGGCCCGCCGCTCATCGGCCCCGGCGAGATCGAGCCCGTCCCGGCCGGTGCCGCCGCGCCCGGCATTGATACCGAGCGGCGGCTCGCCGGAATCTGGCGCGGCATGCTCGGTGGCGCGTCCGCTGAGATAGGCAGCGACGACAGCTTCTTCGCCCTAGGCGGCAGTTCGCTGCGACTCGCTTTGCTCATCGCCAAGATCAGGGAAGAGTTCGGGGTCACCCTCCACCCGCGCGAGTTGTCAGGAGATCCTTCACTAGCGCAGCTCGCAACCGTGATCGACAAGCAGTCCGTACGATCTGGCGAGGCGGCCGGTGCCTGGCGGCCGGTCACCTCGCTGGTACCGCTCAAGCCGGGCGGCACGCAACCACCGCTCTTCCTCGTGCATGCCGTCGGCGGGTCCGTCACTCCGTACTTCACGCTCGCGTCTCTGCTCGGGGCCGGCCAGCCTTGCTATGGGCTGGAGCACCCCGGTCTGCGCGGTGACTCAGCAATCTGGGGTGTCTCCGAGCTCGCGGCCGGGTACCTCGCGGCCGTTCAGGAGGTGCAGACCGCCGGGCCGTACTATCTCGGTGGCTGGTCGTTCGGCGGTGTGGTAGCCGTAGAGCTGGCCAGGCAACTGCAGAGCCGCGGTGCAGAAGTCACGGTAGTGCTGGTGCTCGACAGCGGCTTGCCGACTGCGGGATATTCCCCGGACCAGGCCGAACTGCTCTCATGGTTCGTCCGCGACGTTGCTGCCCTCGCTGCGCAGGCCCCGCCGTCGGTGGACTTGGCCGGACTTGCTCCTGACCAGCAAATCGACGTGACGCTCGCGGCGCTGGAGTCGGCGGGCCTGGGATCGGCGGCCATTCGCGCGGAACTGCGTAACCGGGTCAGGGTCTTCCTGGCTAACAATCGGGCGCATCTCGCCCATCAAATGGAACCCTATAACGGTCGTCTCGTGCTGCTGCGTGCCGCTGATGAGCCGGATGACGTCACCGAGCCATGGCGCGCGCTGGCACGGGGAAGCTTCGAATGCTACACCGTGCCCGGCACCCACTACAGTGTGCTACAGCCGCCGCACGTGACGGATGTGGCCAGAGTAATGCGGCGTTGCCTGCGTGATTCCGGCGATGCTGGCAGCTAGCGCGGACTATCCAGCAGGGGAGAGCTGTGCAGCCTGAGGAAGAACAGGTAACGCTCGCAACGGAGCGGGCCGAGGCCGGGACCAAGACCCGGGCCTACCGGCGGCTGTTCGCAATGGCTGGATTTCGCCAGTTCATCTTAACTACGGCGTTCCAGCGCGTGTCGATAGCGATGGCGCCTGTTGCGCTTGTGCTGGCAGGCCATGCCGCAGCGGGGTCTTTCCGTACTGGCGCGCTGATGGCAAGCACGTACACGTTCGCCAACGGGATAGCCTCACCAGTGCTCGGGCGGCTGATCGACCGCGTGGAGCTTCGCCGGGGCATGAGCATCGAATTGTGCGTCACCACCTTGCTTCTCCTCGCTCTCACCGGACTGGCGAGTTCGCACGCGCCTGCTTTGTCGCTGATAGCCCTGAGCGGCCTGGCCGGCGCGGCACCAGCCGGGGTAATGGGCGGAATGCGGGCGTACTTGCTGCGGCTCATCCCTGACGAGCTGCAGGAGCGCGCCTTCGCGCTTGACTCAACGCTGCTGGAGCTGGAATGGATGATCGCGCCGGCCTTGGTTGCGGTCACCGGATTCCTCGGAGTTCCGGTACTGGCCATCGCCTTGATGGCACTGGCGACACTCGGGGCACTGGGCGGAACGCGCCTGCTTGACCAGCGGCAGCCGTCCGAGCGCGCCCCCGGCCTGAGCGGCTCCTGGCGCAACCGCAAGGCACTACCCGTGTACCTGCTCAATACCGTTCTCAGCTACGCAGACGGAACGATCAACATCGCGCTCGCTCCGCTGCTTGTCATCGTGGGCTCGCGTCCCGCTACCGCGGGCTTGCTGATCACGCTGCTGTCGGCAACCAGCGCGGTGGGCGGTGCCGGGTACGCGACGTTTGTGGCCCGCAGGCCTGGCAATCTAGATCGGCGCGCCAATGGCGGGCTGCTGGCACTCGGGATTTGCGTGATCCTGATCGCGACCGCGCCGTCACTGCTGGTCCTGACGATCGCCATAGCTGTCAGCGGTGTCTGGTTTGCGCCCATTGTCGGTATGCGTAATCTCATACTGGGGAAATTGCTACCGGAAAGCCAGCTTTCAGAGGGTTTCTCAACCGTTGAGGCTGCGGGACAATTCGGTTACGGGGTGAGCGGCGTAGCTACAGGCATCGTGCTCGGATTCGCCGGAGCACGCGCGTGCTTCATCCTGGCAGCGGCCATCACGGTGACCAGTGCTCTCGCCGCTCTGCTTTGGCATCACTTCTCCGGCGGCCGCCAAGTTCGCGGCGCTCTTGAAGCGTCCGACTCCGAGACCTAGCGAAGTGCCGGAAGCTCTGACAACCGGACCAGGCCCGCAGGCCTCGTGACGCACAGTGAACCTAGGGGTGACCCTGCCCCAGCCTCGGTTCCGCTGCCGGGCAATCTAATTCGCTGAGATCATTTCACTGAGTAAATGTGAGCAATTATCGTCGTCTTGCCTTTTGTCGCGTCTAGAGCACGACAGCACCCCTAGGGTATCTTTGCGACTATTGTACTCTTTGATGGTAATACTCCTGCGGGCTTGGGCCGCGTGCTATTGACAAATCGCCTAAATGAATCCATACTTTGGCAAGGAGTCGACCTTAGGCAAGCGCCGGGCGATCGGATCGAGTTCGCCCACTGTCATCCATACCAGGTCAGCATCGCGTCTAGCTCGCACGGCAAGGTCGGCTACCGGGAGGATTGGGATGGATCCGAGCCAGCAGAGCCTGCATCAGCAGTTCAGCCTCATCGCCCGGCGGCAGCCGAGGCGCTTAGCGGTCCGGGTCGGCGACACCGCCGTCACTTACGGTGAGCTGGACGCGCGATCGGACAGGCTGGCTGCGGCGCTTGAGTTGCGCGGAGTCCGCCCCGGCGATCGGGTCGGGCTGTGCTGCGGTCGCGGCCACGAGCTGATCGCCGGGATGCTCGGGATCTTAAAGGCGCGCGCCGTCTACGTCCCTATCGATCCCAGCTTCCCCGACGCGCGGATCGACCTGCTAGTGCGGGATAGCGCTATCCAGGTGGTACTGGCCGACAAAGCCGGGCGTGCCGCCATGGTGCCCAGCGTCAGCGTTCTCGGCATCGCGGTTCTCGACATCGCGGACGTGGCCGGGGAGTCAGCGCAGGCGCCGGCTGCTGTCACGGCTTCCGGTAGTTCGATCGCCTACATCATCTACACGTCCGGGTCGACCGGAACCCCGAAGGGCGTTCAGGTTACGCACCACAATGTGCTCAGGCTCTTCGCCAGCACCGCGCACTGGTTCGGATTCGACGACTCGGACGTGTGGACGATGTTTCACTCGCCGTGCTTCGACTTCTCGGTCTGGGAGATCTGGGGCGCGCTGCTGCACGGTGGCACGCTGGTGATCGTGCCAGCTGAGGTAGTCGGCAGCCCGGCCGGGCTGCTGGCCCTGCTCAGGACGCGGCAAGTCACCGTCCTGAACCTGACCCCCTCGGCCTTCCGTCTCCTGATGGCCGCTGGCGTCCCGCCCGCGGCCGCCGGGCTCAGCCTCCGAGTGATCATTTTCGGCGGCGAGCGTCTCGACGTCGCGATCCTGAACGACTGGATCGTCGTCCACGGCGACGAGCAGCCGCATCTAATAAATATGTACGGTATTACCGAAACGACGGTCCATGTCACGTACCGTCGTATCCGCGCCAGCGACCTCCGGCGGCCGGACCGCAGCCCGATCGGCATGCCGATACCGGACCTGCGGGTCACGCTGCACGACGCCGACGGCGAGCTCGTCCCGGCCGGGGCACCGGGAGAAATCTGGGTGTCAGGGAGCGGTGTGGCCGCCGGTTACCTGAACCGGCCGGAGCTCACGGCTGAGCGCTTCATCGAACTGGATGGCGTGCCCGCCTACCGCTCCGGCGACCTGGGCATGATCGACGACGGGGAGCTCATCCACCGCGGGCGCATTGACCAGCAAATCAAGGTCCGCGGGTACCGGATCGAACCGTTCGAAGTGGAAGCGGCGCTGCTCAGCTACCCGCAGGTTGGTGCGGTCGTGGTCACCAGCGCCGACTTCGGCGATGGCGACGTACGGCTGGTCGCCTACGTTCAGCTCAGGAACACGGCCGGCGGCGTTCTGGCCGATGACGCGCTGGAAGATCAACTGCGTGATCACGCCGCCCGCCGCTTACCAGCCAGCCTCCGCCCGTCCGAGTATGTGATCGTGCCGCGGATTCCCCTGACGACGCAGGGCAAGGTCGATCTTCCGGCGCTGCGTGACTACAGCTCGTCCGGAGTGGCGGCCTCATCGCTCGGGCAGCCCGCTGAGTAGTCAATGAAGAAAGGGACGAAGACCGGTGGAAGAGATCATCGCGATCGTCAGGTCTGTCCTGCGGCGCGACCACGTGCGTCCGGACGTGGACTTGTTCGACCAGGGTGCGACCTCTCTCGCGTACGTCCGGATCATCACCGAGATCAACCAGCGTTATCAGCTATCACTCGACGGCAGCGAAGTCGGCGGCGTGGCCACGATCGAGCGCCTGGCTCAGGTCGTCGCGGCCGTCGTTCCGGGCTGAGGCCGTGATGCTGACCGAGAAGGGCAGGCAGGCGATAGCCGACCTGGCGGCGGCGATGCTCGTGACCAAGCAGATGGCCGCCGCGCTCGGCACGCCCGTGCAAATAGCGACCGGAGCCAGGGCAGCTGAAGCTCTGTCCGTTGCCAACGTTGTCGGCCGGTGCCTCGGCTACCCGGAGCTGACGATTGGCACCGGGACCGACGTCCCCTTCCACGCCGTGATAGGAGAGCAGCTTGCCTTCGCTGACTCCGCGGGCAAGCTCGCCGACATACCGGCCTCGGCCTCGCCCGATGTCGAAGCACTGGCGATCCGCGCCGCCGAGGGCGACTACACCACCTTCTGCCAGCAAATTATGGTGACCTCTGGCGACGGCGTCCCGGTGCCCGCCTACGCTGCGGGCGCCGCGACCGCGCCTCCCGTCCTGCTGTCCGCGCCTTGCGGCATGCCGGCCAGGCTCGTCGAGCCGTGGATGCGTCACCTCGCCGGCAGAGCCCGAGTTGTGACCTGGGAGAGCCGCGGCATGTTCGCCGGCATCGATGCGTTCGACGCGGCTACCGGCGTGGAAGCTCAGGTCAGCGACGCGCTCGCGGTCCTGCAGGCGCTGAACCTGAGCGGAGTCCATGTGGCCGGGCTGTGCGGCGGCGCGGTAGTGGCCACGGAACTGGCGGCCGCTGCGCCTGCCCGGGTCGGATCGATCAGCCTCTGGCACGGCGATTTCCACCTGGGGGAGCTGGTGCCCAAGACCGACCATCAGCAGGACCTGCTCGCTCTGATGAAGATGGCGGCGAGGTCGCGGTCCGAGGCCGCGAGCATTCACGGCATCGTCTGCCAGAGCATGCGCGGCAGCGTCCCCGCCGACCTGGCTGCCCAGGTACTTTACCCCTATGTGACGCCCCAGCTGTTCCAGCGCTACTGCCAGCTCAACGGCGCGATCATGCAGCATGACATTACCGCGACGCTGCCTGGCATCAAGCATCCCGTTCTGGTCGTGACGAGCCGGACCGATGCGACGACCCACCCCGGCGGGTCCGCGGAGGTGGCGCGCAGGCTGCCCGACGCCACGCTTGTGGTGCGTGACAGCGGTGACCACATATCGCTGTTCCGGGGCGAGCCTCCGCTCCTGAGCCTGATCGATGACTGGGCTTAGCCGATGCTGACCTCACCGGGGTGACGACATGAGCCAGTCAGCTCTCGCAAGGGCCGCACTCCGGAGACCGCTCGCGCGCTGGTATGCCGATCCGGTGAGCTGCCTGCAGGCATGCCTGGCAACGGTCTTACTGCACGCGGGTGCCGACCCGCTGCGCACGCTTGGGCTGCGGTGGGAGTTCTTCTGCCAGCCTGGCCGAGTTCGTCGTGAGGAGTTCTACTTTCCCTGTCGGTATGAGGGCGACCTGGCGAAAAGCATCGCGCCGTTCTCTGCGGTGTCATCGCGGTGGTGGTGCCCGCCCGATCCGTCTGACCCGCTGGCCGCGCTCGTCGGCCCGCTGACCGACGACCTGCCAGTCATAGCCGCCGTCGACAATTACTACCTGCCGTTCCGCCCGGCGTACCACGACGTGCACGCCGCGCACCTGATCGTCATCTCCGGCATTGACACCGAGCGAGGCGAGGTGTCAGTGCTCGACTCGACCCCGCCGACGTTCTGCGGCGCGATCCCCGCGGCCGATTTTCTCCGTGCCTGGGGATCAGCGAACCCGGCGGACGTGCAGGACGCGTTCTTCAGCAGTTCGGAGATCAGGAATCGCTGCCTGACCGTCAGCGTGACCGGCGAGGTGGCACCGCTTGACCGGGGTGGGCTCGCCGCCGCCGTCCGCGCCAACCTGGCCGACCTGCGCGCCGACAGCGCCGACAACCCTGACCACGGCACCTGGGCTGGCCTTCCGGGCGCGCGCCGCTATCTCGCCGACCTCGCTGACAGCGGTCAGGCCGGCGACATCGAGGTACTCGCTGACGCCTACGCGTTCGGCTGGGCGATGCAGGCGCAGGCCTACCTGCACTCCGAGTTGCTGCGCGAGCTCGGAGTCAACTGGCGGCTGCCCGCGCTGCGCGAGGCGGCGAGAGCGGTAGCCGAGGTTGCCCACGCGTGGACCGGCGTCCGGATGACAGCCGCCCACGGCCGGTCGGACCGGCCGGTAGCCGGCACGCTCGGCCGCCATTGCGATCGGCTGCTGCATAGCTATGAGCGCGCCGCCGGGGTTCTCGACGAAGTGGCAGAAATGGTGATGGAATGACCAAGCTAGCGGCGTTAGGCGGCAGTCCCGCGGTTCCCGCGGGCGCGCGGGGAGTGGAATGGCCGGTCATCACCGATGAGGACCGGAAGGCGGTACTCGCCGTACTCGACTCGGGCAAGCTGGTTTCGAACTCCGACGGCGAGACCGAGGTGGCCGAGTTCGAGCGCGAGTGGGCCGAGCGCGTCGGCGTAGCGCACTGCACGGGCGTGGCCACCGGGACGGCGGCACTGCACCTCGCGCTCGAGGCCATGGGCGTCAGGCCTGGTGACGAGGTCATAGTGCCCGCGCTGAGCTTCATAGCGACCGGCCTTGCCCCGCTGTACGCCGGCGCGACGCCGGTGTTCGCCGACATCGACCCGCAGACCTTTAACATCGATCCGGCGTGCGCGCAGGCGTGCGTGACCGGCAGAACCGCCGCGATCATTCCCGTGCACCTGCACGGCCTCCCGGCCGATATGGACCGGCTGCTCGGCATCGCCGGCGCGCGCGGGCTCGCCGTGCTCGAGGACGCGGCCCAGGCGCACGGCGCGAGCTGGAACGGGCGTCAGGTGGGCTCGATCGGCCGGGCGGGGGCGTTCAGCCTCCAGGCGACGAAGAACCTGCCCACCTGCGGGGAAGGCGGGATGATCACCACGGCCGATGACGAGATCGCGGCGCGGGTCAGGAAGACGCGCCAGTTCGGCGAGACCATCGAGTCGGGGCAGCCAAGGGATTACATCTCGCAGTTTCTCGGCTGGAATGCCAAGCTCAACCCGGTCCAGGCCGCGTTCACCCGCTCGCAGCTTCGCAGGTTCGATGACTATGAAGCGCACAGGCAGCGCAACATCCGGGCGTTTCTCGACCGGCTCGCGGTTCTGCCCGGCATCGCCGTGCCACGCGCCACCGAGCAGGCCAGCCACGCGTTCCACATCCTGCGACTGCGGTTCGACCCGCAAGCCGCGGGGCAGGGCGGGGTGTCGCCAGCCGGGTTCCGCGTCGCGCTCAGGCGCGTGCTGCGCGCCGAGGGCGTGCCGATGTCGCAATATCAGCTCATGCCGCTGCCTGACCAGGCGGTCTTCCGCGGCGATGACGAACGGGCCGCGAGCGGCTGGCCGGTCGCGCGCGCCGTCATCGACGACTCGCTGACGTTGCAGAAGCGGCACCTGCACCCCGGTTCAGGCCGGTTGCTGCAGCTTTACGCCGACGGGTTCGAGAAGGCATGGGAGAACCTCGCGGCGGTCGGCGCGATGGCCAGGGCCGCCGCATGATTACCGCTACCACGCCCGACCTGGCCGGGCTGAAGGCCATCGCGATCCGGATCCGTCAGCACATCGTCGACATGTGCGCGCTTCCGGCAGGCGGCCATCTCGGCGGCTCCATGTCGGTGACCGACATACTGACCGCGCTTTACTTCGCGGTCATGCGGATCGACCCCGGGCAGCCAGACGATCCCGGCCGGGATATTTTCATCCTGAGCAAAGGCCATGCGGCGCTCGCGCTCTACGCGACACTGGCCGAGCGCGGTTTTTTCCCCGCCGAAGATCTTGCCGACGTCGGCAAGGACGACAGCCGGATTCTCGCGCACCCGGTCCGCGCGGTGCCAGGCGTCGAGGTGCCCACGGGCTCGCTCGGCCACGGGCTGTCGCTCGGCGCCGGATTCGCGCTCGGCGCCAAGCTGGACGGCACTGACCGGCGCGCGTTCGTCGTCCTAGGCGACGGCGAGTTGCAGGAGGGCTCGGTCTGGGAGGCCGTTGGCAGTGCGGCGGCGTTCGGCCTGGACAATCTCGTGGCCGTCGTCGACAAGAACGGCTTCCAGCAGTCCGGCGCGACCCAGGAGATCTGCCCGCAGGAACCGCTGGCCAGACGGTGGGAAAGCTTCGGCTGGGCGGTGCGTGAGGTGGACGGGCACGATCTCGGCGCACTGACCCAGGTGCTCAGCCAGGCGCCATGGCAACCGGGCCAGCCGTCCGTGGTCGTGGCTCGTACGCTGAAGGCACGCGGCCTGCCGTTCGCTGAAGGCCGCTGGGAGTCGCATTACATGCGGCTGTCGCCGCGCGCGCACGCCCGCGCCAGCGCCGCTCTCGCCAAGGCGGCGACGGCTAAGTGAGTGAGCCGCAGGCCACCCGGCAGGCCTACCGTGAAGCGCTAGTCGAAGCGATGGCCAGGCACGACCGGATCGTCTGCGTGGACACCGACACGGGCCTGTTCAGCGGCGCCGACTTCGGCTCGGCGGCCCGCCGCTACGTGAACGTCGGGATCGCCGAGCAGCATGCCATGAGCATGGCCGCCGGGCTCGCGCTCGATGGCTGGATGCCGTTCGTCACCACGTTCGCGGCATTCGCCGAGACGCGCGCGGCCGAGGCGATCAAGATCGATATCGCATACAACGCCGCACCGGTGCGGATCGCGGTCACCCATGGCGGATTCTCCGCCGAGCAACTCGGCCCGACCCACCATGCGCTCGCCGACCTGGCCATCATGCGCACGCTGCCCAACATGACGGTCGTCGTGCCCGCCGACGCGGAGGCGACGCGATCATTCGTACAGCAGAGCCTGACGCTGCCTGGACCCATGTACTTAAGGCTCGGCCGCAAGCCGACGCAGAGCGTGCCGACGGCCAAGCCGCCGCTGATCGGCCAGATCCAAAGGCTGCGAGCAGGCGGCGACGTGCTGATCGCCGCCTGCGGCCCGCATCCGGTGGCCGCCGCGCTCGCCGCCGCCGGTGAACTTGCCTCTGACGGCATCGCGGCCGGCGTGCTGAACGTGCACACGCTGGCACCGCTAGACGTCGCCGCCCTCGTCGCCGCTGCGCGCCCTGCCCGGCTCGTGGTCACCGTGGAAGAGCACTGGATCAGCGGCGGCCTGGGCGGCGCGGTAGCCGAGGCGCTCGGACGTCAGCTGCCAAGGCCGCTGATCACCGTTGGCGTCCCTGCCACGTTCGTCGATGTCGCTGGCGGACAGAGCCACCTGGCCCTCCGCTACGGCATCGACGGCCCGGCGATAGCCGAGCGGATCAGGCAAGCGCCCGCCGGCGAACCTGCCCTGATGTACCCGGTCCCAAGGAGGAACGATGCCGCTGTCCTGTCCTGAATGTGATGCACCGGTTCAACTCGCTGAGCCGGTGCGCGTCAGCGAGATCGTCGAATGCGCCGACTGCAAGTCCGAGCTCGAAGTCGTCACCGTCGAGCCGCCGATGCTCGCGCTCGCGCCCGAGCCAGAAGAAGACTGGGGCGAATGACCGAATTCCCGCGCGTAGCGGTAGCCGCGTCGCGAGTCCGCCGTGAGGAAAAGTGGATCTTCGCGGCGCTCGAGCGAGCAGGCCTGCCGTTCGACCACCTCGACGCCACGGCGATGACCGTGCGCGCCGGCGGTTCACAGCCGCCGTGGGCACTGGTGCTGAACCGGGAGATCGGCCAGGTACGCGCCTGCTACCTGGCTGAGGCGATGGAGGCGGCCGGGTTGCGCGTGGTCAACTCCGCGGCGGCCACCGCTGTCTGCGGCGACAAGTGGCGCAGCGCGCTCGCGCTGATCGCGGCTGACCTGCCGATCCCGCGCACAGTGCTCGCCACCAGCATCGAGGCGGCCAGGACCGCCATCGAGGAATTCGGCTACCCCGTGGTGGTCAAGCCGGCGAGCTCGTCGTGGGGGCGCAGGGTCGCTTACCTTCGCGATCAGGATGCGGCCGAGGCGGTGCTCGACTACTGCGCGGCGCTGCCCTCGCCGCAGGCGCGAGTGCTGTGCGTGCAGGAGCCGATCGACAAGCCAGGCAGGGACATCCGCGTCGTCGTGGCCGGCGGCACGGTGGTCGGCGCGATGTACCGCAAGTCGGCGTGCTGGCGTACCAACGTCGCGCTCGGCGCCGAGGTGTTCCCATGCCCGGTTGACGCCGACCTCACCAAGCTGGCGCTCGAAGCCGCGGTCGCGACAGGCGCCGAGATCGCCGGCGTCGACCTGCTGGAAGGGCGGGGCGGCGAGCTTTACGTGCTTGAAGTCAACGGCCGCACCGAGTTCGCCGGCCTGGAGAGGGCCACAGGGGCTGACGTCGCCGGCGCGGTCGTCGGCTACATCAAGGCGGTGATCGGGCAATGATCAGCGCGGGCGTCGCCACGAGCCTGGACGTGCACATGAGCGCGATAGGCGTCGAGGCTGTCAGGGGCGTCCAGGTGATCTGCCACGCGGAGACGGCCGCCGGGGTGACCAAGCGCGATGTGTGGGACGCGTATCGCAATCAGTACGCCGACGAGCCATTCGTGCGGCTGATCGGACAGCGCGGCATCTACTCAATGCCAGAGCCGAAGATCTTGGCAGGCTCCAACTTCTGCGACATCGGCTTCGAGATCGACGAGCAAGCCGGATGCCTCGCGATCGTCGCCGCACTCGACAACCTCGTCAAAGGGGCTGCCGGGAACGCGATCCAGTGCTTCAACATCCGGATGGGCCTGCCAGAACGGCAGGGTCTCCGCTTCCCCGGCCCGCATCCGGTGTGAGGACGCCCATGGTCACCGTAGTCAAGTGCAGCGGGATACCGCAGATCAGCGCTGACCAGGTCGCGGCCGACATCGCCGCCCTCCTGGCAGCGGGCGACCAGGTCGTGCTCGTACTCGGCGGCGCGCATGACATCGAGCAACTCGGCCGCCGGCTCGGCGCGACCACAAGGAACCTGCGGACGCCTGACGGGCAAACCCGCAGATACACCGACGGGCCCGCGATCGAAGCGCTCACCATGGCGATGGCCGGGATCGTCCAGCCGCGCTGGGTCGCCGCGCTCGGCGCCCAGGGCGTGCCCGCGCTCGGGCTGACCGGCCTCGACGGCGGCTGCGTCCGGGCGCGGCGCACCACCACGCGCCGGGCCATCGTCGACGGCAAGCCGGTCGTCGTCAGGGACGACCACAGCGGCAGGGTAGCCGGGATTGACGCGGAACTGCTGCGCACCTTGCTGGCGGCCGGTCACGTTCCAGTGCTCTCACCGCCCGCCGTTGCCGAGGACGGACGGCCGGTCAACGTCAACGCCGATCGGCTCGCTGCCGCGGTGGCTTCTGAACTGGCCGCGTCGGCTCTCATCTTGCTGACCGCCGTGCCTGGCCTGCTCAGCGACCCGGCCGACGAGTCCACCGTCATCGGCCGGTTCGCGATGCCTGCCAGCGGCGAGCCCCCTGACTGGGCGCGGGACGGCATGGCGCTGAAGCTCGTGGCCGCGCAGGAGGCGCTCACCGGAGGCGCGGGCACTGTCGTGATCGCCGACGGGCGGGGCGGCAGCCCGCTCCGCCGCGCGCTCGACGGAGGCGGTACCACGATCGCGCTCGGACGCGCCGCCGCCGCACCCGACGGCGGGGTGACCGGCCTGCTGCGCGCCATGGTCGCCATCCCCTCGCCATCAGGTCAGGAGCGCAAGCTCGCCGAGTTCCTGGCCGACGCGATGGCCGGCCTCGGGCTCACCACCCGCCTCGATGCCGTCGGCAACGTGATCGGCACGACCGGCCTTGGCGAAGGACCCGTCGTTCTGCTAGCCGGGCACATGGACACCGTGCCGGGCCAGACTCCGCTGCTCCTGGAAGGCGGGCTGCTGTACGGGCGCGGCGCATCGGACGCGAAGGGGCCGCTCGCCGCCATGATCACGGCGGCAGGCGCGAGCCGTGACTTCCCTGGCACGATCATCGTGGCCGGACTGATCGAGGAGGAGACGCCGGCCTCGCGCGGCGCCACTCACCTCGGACGGACGCTGCCGCAGCCAGACGCGGTGATTATCGGGGAGCCTGGCCGCTGGCAGAACGTCATCATCGGCTACAAGGGCAAGCTCGACCTGGTCTACCGACTCGCCAGGCCCGCGACCCACCCGACAAATCCGGCGGAAAAGGCCTCAGAGGCAGCCATGGACTTCTGGCGCGAGGCGGTGGTAGCCGGCGGTCCAAGGCTTGATCACGCGGCATTCGACCTGCCCGCGCTCACGTTGTACGAGATGTCGGGCGACATGAGCGAGGCGACTCTGCGCTTCAGTTACCGCACGCCGCCAGGCTACGACCACAAGGGGCTCGTGCAGCGGCTGCGCAAGGCGGCACGGGACGGCCAGATCGAGGTCGAGAACGCCGTTTCGGCCGTGCGCGCCAGCCGGTCCAACCCGGTCGTGCGCGCCCTGCGCGCCGCGATCCGCGGCCACGACGGGCAGCCGCGCGCCGTGCTCAAGACCGCCACATCCGACATGAACACGCTCGCCGAGGTCTGGTCATGCCCGATGGCGACCTACGGCCCTGGCGACAACCGGCTCGGCCACGCGGACAACGAGCACATCGAGATCGACGATCTGCTGGCCAGTGTCAGCGTACTGCGGGTGGCACTAGACGAGCTGGCAACCCTAGGCAGGCAAGGCTCATGACCGACCAGCGCCAGCTGGTCGTCTGGAGTCCGCCGCGCTGCCGGTCCACCGCGTTCCTGCGGATGATGCACGAGCGCGGTGACTTCCAGGTGGTGCACGAGCCGTTCTCCCACCTGATGGACTTCGGCTCGGTGGAGGTCGCGGGTGTGGTGCACTCAACCGAGCGGGCACTGATGGACGCGCTGCTCGCGCTGGCCGAGCGAACGCCTGTGTTCGTGAAGGACACCACGGACTTCTCCTACCCCTGCCTGCTCCGGGCGGATGACTTCCTGCGATCGGCGACGCATGCGTTCATCATCCGGCACCCTCGGGAGGCGATCGGCTCCCATTACCGGCTAAACCCGGCACTGACCAGGGACGAGATTGGTTTCGCGCGGGCACGGGAGATCTACGAGGCGGTCGTGCGGGCTGGGCGGCAACCGGTGGTATTGGACGCGGACGACCTGGTGAACCACCCCGAGGCCACGGTGCGCGCCTACTGCCAGGCGGTGGGGATCGAGTTCAGGCCCGAGGCGCTGTCGTGGCGGCCCGAGGTGCTGCCCGCGTGGCAGCGCACCCTGCGCTGGCACACCGCGGTCGCCGCAAGCACAGGCATCACCAGGACCGGCGGCGACCCGCCGGTCGAAGTGGAGAACCACAAGGTGCTCAGCGCGTACTACCGCTACCACCTACCGCACTATGAGTTTCTGCGGGACCGGCGGCTCCGCGTGGACCCCGCGCCAGAGTGTCAGCCGGGACGCCGGCGCCGATCGTCCTGACCGATGAAAGTATGAATAACTGCTCGACCTGGCGGCGGTGAACCGTAAGCTCGCCGTCCTGACCGGCCGCTGAGTGGCCACCGGGAGAAGCAGCCGGAAGTACAAGAAGTGCTGCGGCTCTCCCCACGCCGGGGCATAGCCCGGGACATGCGGCTAAAGCGACCGGAATATCCTGGCGGAGGTGTTCCATAGATGGCTGGCAGGAGCGTGCCGTGGCGGTGAGGATCTCCCAGACCTTCGGCCCCAACGCGGTCGACTGGGAAGAGCGAGTCGATATGGGCAGGCTCGGGCGCTCGCGGCGCAGGCGGCGGAGCACGGCGTCGACTTCCTCGACGCCCCGGTCTCCGGCAGCGTGGCCCTGGCCGACTCCGGTGCGCTGACCGTGATGGCGGGCGGCTCGGCCGAGGACTTCGACCGGGCCAGGCCCGTGCTCGAGGCGTTCAGCCGCAGGCAGCTGCACCTGGGCCCGTCCGGCAGCGGCGCCGCGATGAAGCTGGCCGTCAACATCATGATCGCCGCGACCAACCAGGCCATCGCCGAGGCGCTGACGCTGGCGCGGCTGTGCGGCATCGACCCGGCCGCCGCCTATGACGCGATCGCCGCGAGCGCGGTGGCGTCGCCATTCGTGAGTTACAAGCGCGGGGCGTTCCTCGAACCGGGCGACGGCGCTCTTTCGTCATTCAGGTGAACCGTGGCCCGGATTGCCGGCGGGCCTGGCCTGGGGCAAGCCTGATTTCTCCGAGATCACCCCAGCTGGCGAGTTCCGGCAACATGGGTGCGCGAATCGACACCCGATTTCCCCCATGAATGATCCTGTTGGTTATTGGGAGCTTCGGCGACGTGTTTGCCGGGGAGGGTTGAGGCGGGTCCGCAACTGCCGCACCATCCGCGCACCACGCGCGTCATCGGCTAGGTAGAAATGTCCGGGTAGGGGACTGACCAGTGGCCGAGGCTCGCCGCGAACTCGCGCTGGAAGGCGAGCGGCTCGGCATAGTCCCGCTCGAACAGCGCGATGAAGAGGGTCAGCAGCAAGAAGTTGTGCGCACCGAACTCGAACAGGGCCACATAGTCGTGAGTCGCGAGCGCCTCACGCTCGGCGTCGGTGAACTTGAGCCACGTGCTCCGCTCCTGTGCGGGGCAGTTCAAGATCACGTTCGCGCGGTCGGCCTCCCACCAGGCGACGGTGCCGCGCGGGTCCTCCCGGTACCGCTCGACCAGCTCAGGATCCCGGTCGACGGTATACAGGAATTTGTTCAGCAGGTACTTGCTCATGAGCAGTCTTCGCCTTTCGCCTCCGGGGGCTTTTTACGCGCCACCTTCCCTCCTCGCTTCGCTCGTTAGTCCAGGCGGCGCCGCGCCCTTCGGCGAGCCCGGATACCAGGTGAAGTACGCCTCCATCGTGTGGAACAGGTCAAGCGAGTCCACGTGATCGGCCTTGGCGTTCTCGCCGGCGACGCCCATCATCAGCATGAAGTCCATGAAGCCGTGGGTGGCGTTGCCGGGCAGCCACAGGCTGTCCAGGCTGACCTCGGCCAGCGCCGACGACAGGTCGCCCGAGGCGATCCACTCCACGGCCTTGCGGTCGAACTCCGGATCAGGCCCGTGCGGCCCGAACTGGCGCGGCCCGCCCAGCTCCAAAGACAGGTGGCCGGTGCCGATGATGGCGACCCGCTGGTCGCTCGGCCACGACTCGACCAGCTCCCTGATGAGCTTCCCGAGAGCGACGAACCGCTTCGGCCGCGGCAGCGGCGGGGCGAAGATGTTCGTGTAGATCGGCACGATCGGCAGGTCGGCCTGCGGCCGCAGGGTGATCAGCGGGCACGTGATGCTGTGATCGATCCGCAGCTCGTTGCTAAAGGCCAGGTCGAAGCCGGCGTCGAGCCCCGAGCGCAGCAGGTACGCCGACAGGTCCTCGTGACCGGCCACGAGCATGCGCGGCAGGCCGAATTCGCGTTCCTCGTTGTAGTAGTTCGCGTCGTAGAACGGTGCCTTGCCGATCAGGAACTGCGGCATGTTGTCCAGCCACAGCTGGTGGAAGTGGTCGCTGCCGACCATCACGAGCACATCGGGCCGCGCCCTGGTCAGGGTCTCACGGAACGTCTCGATCTTGGCGACCCATTCGTCCGCGAAGGGCGGCCTCTCAGAACCGGTCGAGGTGCTCGCCCGGTAATAGAACGGGTGGTGCGTGGATGCGATAACCGCGACGACCTGCGCCATGTCGGGGCTCCCTCAGTTGCCGTCGGAATCAGAAGGTTCCGGATGTCATGATCTCAGCCGGCCAGCCAGTCCCTGATCTCCTGCCCGTGCTCGTCGAGACCGGGCGGCGGCAGGTCGTAGCGGGGCGGTGTCACCGAGAACGTCAGCGGATGCCTGATCACCGGCCGCGCGCCCGTGCCCGAGCCCGCCTCGACAACCGGCTCGAGCCCGATCTGCTTCGCGAACTCGACTCCCTGATCGACCGTGTTGATCGGCCCGCACGGCACCCCGGCCGCGATCAGCTCATCGAACCACGAGGCGGCCGACCGGGCCGCGAGCCGCTCGACGAGCAGCGGGCGCAGCGCGTCACGGTGAGCCGTGCGCAGGTCCGGAGTAGCGAACCGAGGGTCGGCGGGCAGGTCAGGCACCTCCAGCACATCGCACAGCCTGCGGAACTGGCCGTCATTGCCCACCGTCACGACCAGGTCCCCGTCGCCAGTGGGCAGCGGCTCGTAGGGGAACAGGCTCGGGTGCGAATTGCCCATCCGGAACGGCACCACTCCCCCGGCGGCGTACGCGCTGGTCTGGTTGACCATGCCAGACAAGGCGGAGGCCATCAGGCTGGCCTCCACGTGCTGGCCCTCGCCGCTCACCTGGCGATGGTTGAGCGCGGCCAGGACGCCGATCACGGTGTGCATCCCCGCCATCACGTCGAACACGGAGATGCCCGCCCGGTAGGGCGGCCCGTCCGCGCTGCCGGTGAGGCTCATCAGGCCGGACATCGCCTGCACCATCAGGTCGTACCCGGGCAGGTCCCTGCCGCCCGGACCGGAGCCGAAGCCGCTGATCGAGGCGTAGATGATCGCCGGGTTCCCGGCCCGCACGCCGGCGTAGTCCAGGCCGAACCTGGCCAGCCCTCCCGGCTTGAAATTCTCCACCATGACATCGGCCCGCCGGGCAAGCTCACGAGCTGCCGCCAGGTCGTCCGGGCTGGACAGGTCGAGCGCGACCGAGCGCTTATTTCTATTAATCGCTAGATAATAGGTTGAAAGGCCGTCACTGGTAACTGGCGGCATCCAGCGGCGAGTGTCGTCCCCGGCCGGGCTTTCGACCTTGATCACGTCGGCGCCGAGGTCGGCGAGCAGCATCGTGGCGTAGGCCCGGCCAGCACGCGCGAGAAGTCGGCGACGAGCAGGCCGGCGAGCGGTCCGCGAGAGGCGTCTGGTTCTGGTGCTGGGGCGGTCATGTGCGCTTGCGGCATCCTTCTGTCCGTCTGGCGGACATTGGTCCGCAGATCGTGGTTAGTCATCATAGCGCGGCGGGCGCCAGCGGCACGGTGACCGACGGTGCCGACTGGCAAGCGGCCCAGTCGGCGCTGATCGCCCCCGCCGCCTGCAGCAGCAGCGGCAGGTACTCGCCGGTCAGCACCTCCACCGGCGTCTCGGCGGCGTGGACGGTGACGTTCATCGCGGCGATGACCGTGCCGTTGCCGTCACGGAGCGGCGCGGCGACTGACCTGATGCCCAGGGCAAGCTGCTCGTCGGTCAGCGACCAGCCGCGGGCCCGCACCTCGCGCAGCGCCGCCTCGCGTTCGGCCAGGTCCGGCCGCCACCGGGCGGCGATGCCTGACCGGCTCGGCTCGGCCAGGACCCGCTCGACCTGCTCGGGCGGCAGGCCGGCCAGCAGCACCTTGCCGAGCGAGGTCTGCATGGCGGGAAACCTGGTCCCGATGGTCACCGCCAGCGCGATGATCTTCGGCACGGCGACCCTGGCGACGTACACGATGTCCGAGCCGTCGAGCTGGGCGATCGAGCTCGATTCGTGCGTGCGCGCGACGAGCGCCTCCATGTGCGGCCTGGCCACCGCCCACAGGTTGCGCGACAGCACGTACGACATCCCGAGGTCGAGCACTTTCGGGGTCAGCTCGAAGCCGCCGGCCGCGGCCCGCACGTAGCCAAGTTCCTCCAGCGTCAGCAGGATCCGGCGCACCGTCGGCCTGGCCAGCCCGGTGGCGCCGGCCATCGCGGCCAGCGACATCACCGGCTGGCGCGGCTGGAACGCCCGGATCACGTCAAGCCCCCGGGCGAGCGCCTCGATGAAATCCGGGCCGGTTTCAGTTCGTGCCATCGGCTTCTCCACTGCGCTGTGCTTAGGCTGGACGATGCTGGACTTGGCTGGCGATCCTGCCTCTTGACATCAGCCTGCAAACCGGCAACGCTTCCGGTCAAGTCTCTAGCGGCCGTGATGCGGACAAATGTCCGCCTCAGGTTTTATTATCTTCCTTGTTGCCAGAAGTTTTTGACCGACGTTGTTGACCGACCTTGTTGACCAAGCAGGACGGAGGCCTCTCGTGACTGCCCCTGATCTAGCGCCCGGCCGGCCGCTGGTGTTCCGCAATGCCACCGTGCTCACGATGGACGACGCTCATCACGTCGAGCGTGATGCCGATGTCCTAACTGTCGGAGAGCTCATCAGCGCGGTCGGCAAGGACCTGCCGGTCCCCGAGGGCACGACGGAGATCGACGCGAGCGGCGGCATCGTCATGCCCGGCATGATCGACACGCACCGGCACATGTGGCAGACCGCGATGCGCGGCTACGGTGCCGACTGGACGCTGACTCAGTACTTCGTGTGGAACTACCTGCAGTGGGGCAAGTCATTCCGCCCCCAGGACATTTACGCGGGCGACCTGCTGAGCGGCCTCGAGGCGATCGACGCCGGCGTGACCACGTCGGTCGACTGGTCGCACAACCTGCACACGATCGACCACGCCGAGGCGGCCGCCGACGCGCTGGCCGAGGTGCCAGGCCGGTTCGTGCTCGCCTTCGGCAACATCCAGGCGGCGCCGTGGGAGTGGTCGGCGGCGCCGGAGTTCCGCGAGTTCGTGAGCCGGCGGTTCAGCGGCGGCGGCACCGACATGCTCGGGTTCCAGATGGCGTTCGACGTCCCGCCGGCCAGCCCGGACTTCCCCGAGAAGGCGGCGTTCGAGGTGGCGCGCGACCTGGGCGTGCCGGTCACGACCCACGCCGGGGTATGGAAGGTGACCACGGACGACGGCATCAGGCTCATGTACGAGAACGGTTTCATGAACGAGCGCTCGATCTACGTGCACGCGTCCACCCTGTCGGCGGACTCCTATCACCGGATCGCCGCGACCGGAGGATCGGCGTCACTGTCCACCGAGAGCGAGCAGAGCGCCGGGCAGGGCTACCCGCCCACCTGGAAGCTGCGCGAGCACGGCATCCCGATCTCGCTGTCGATGGACACTAGCGTGTGGTGGAGCGCTGACCTGTTCTCCGCGATGCGGGCGACGCTGAGCGCCGACCGGGCCCGCGAGCACCTGGAAGCGCACGGCCGGGACGAGACCGTCACCCACCACAAGCTGCGCGCCGAGCAGGTCGTGGACTGGGCGACGCGGGGCGGGGCCAGGGCGCTCGGCCTCGACTCGGTGACCGGCAGCCTGGAGCCCGGCAAGAAGGCCGACGTCGTCCTGATCAAGAACGACGCCTCCCCCGTCATGTTCCCGCTGCTCAACCCGTACGGGCACGTAGTGTTCCAGGCCCAGCGGGGCGACGTGCACACGGTCGTCGTCAACGGCCAGGTGGTCAAGCACGACCACCGCCTGCTGGGCGACGGCCTCGGCAAGGCCCGTCAGGCGATCGAGCAGACCGTCGAGTACCTGCGCGGCGAGCTTGGCCCCGACGCCTGGAACGAGGGCATGCACCCGGAGATCCCGGAAACCCGGGTACTGGAAAATCCGTACACGTACACCTACTCCGGAGAGTGACTGTTGCGGGCGGCAGTGCTGCGCGCTCACGGCGCGCCGCCGGAGTACGGATCGCATCCAGAGCCGGCTCGCGGCGCCGGGCAATCCCTGGTCCGCGTCACCGCCGCGCCGGTCAACCCGCTCGACCTGCTCTGCGCCTCGGGAACCTCGTACTTCGGCGCTCCCGAACTGCCGTATGTGCCGGGAGCGCAGGGCGCGGGCGTCATCGAATCGAGTGATGAGCTGGCCAGCGGCCAGCGGGTATGGTTCAGCTGCCCGGCCGGGATGGCACCCGGCGACGGCGCCATGGCGCAGTACTGCGTCGTCGCTGACGATGCCGTGCTCCCGCTGCCCGACGGGGTTGATGATGACCTCGCCGCCGCGCTCGGGCTGTCGGCCATCGCCGCGTGGATGGCGCTGAAGTGGCGCGGAGAGCTTGCCGCCGGGCAGCGCGTGCTGGTGCTCGGCGCCAGCGGCACCGTCGGCCAGGTCGGCGTCCAGGCGGCGCGGCTGCTCGGCGCAGGCCGGGTCATCGCGGCGTGCCGGGACGCGCATGGCCGCGCGCGGGCGCTCGAGCTGGGCGCCGACGCGGTCGCCGACCTCAGCGGCTCCGATCCGGCCGAGATCGGCTCGCGGCTGGCTGAGGCATCAGGCGGAAAGGTGGACCTGGTACTCGATCCGGTCTGGGGAGTGCCAGCCCAGGCCGCTGCCGGGCTCCTGGCACCCGGCGGCCGGCTCGTGAACCTCGGCTCGTCGGCCGGCCCGATGGCCAGCTTCGGATCGGCGCCGCTGCGCGGCGGCGTGCTGAGCGTGCTCGGCTACACCAACAACGCCCTGAGCGCGCAGCAGAAGGCGATCGCGCTCGAGGAGATCCTGACCCATGCCGCGGCGGGGCGGCTGACCGCCGACCGCGAGGTGCTGCCGCTGGAGAAGGCGGCTGATGCCTGGTCACGATGCGGGGCCGCCCCGCACAAGCGAGCGGTGCTTATGCCTTCATGACGCGAAAACCGGTGAGCCGGGCGGCCACCCGACTCACCGGCACCATCACTAACCCACCGTCCAGTGAGTAAGCACAAAGGAGTCTAGCCGTGTCATCAGTCGTCACGCGCAACCCCTTCGCGGCCGTCGCGGCCGCTGCCATTACGGCAAGCCTGGCCCTGACCGCGTGCAGCAGCGGCAGCAGTTCAGGCACTGCCAGCAAGCCCGTAGGTACGCCGACCTCGGCCTCGGCCTCGGCGGGCTCAAGCGGCCCGCTGAGCATCGCCTACCTGTCGTTCGCGGTCGAGAACAGCTACGACGCCCCGATGCTGGCGGCCGCGCAGGCCGTGGCGGCTGACAACAACGCGACGCTGAAGGTATTCGACGCGAACAACAGCCCGCAGACCCAGTTCAGCCAGCTCCAGGACGTGATCAACTCGGGTCAGTACCAGGGGATCATCGTCCAGCCGATCTTCGGTACCGGGCTCATCAGCCTGGTCAAGCAGGCGATCGCCAAGGGCATCAAGGTCGTCAATATGGACCAGATCCTCGGTCCTGACCTGTCCACCGACTCCCCGCAGGTCCCCGGCCTGTCGGCCAACGTGACCTTCGTACCGACCGACATCGGCACCAAGCTCGGCAATCTCGTCGTCGGTGCCTGCAAGGCCAAGAAGCTGAACCCGTGCGAGGTCGGCTACCTTTACGACATCAAGGCCTCCGCTCTCGACGTGGCCATCAGCGGCGCGTTCAAGAAGGCCATCGCGTCCGACCCGGCCGTCAAGATCGTCGCCCAGGGCCAGAGCTTCTTCAGCCCGACGACCGGCCTGACCGCGGTGCAGAACATGCTGCAGGCCACTCCCGGCCTCAACCTGATCGTCGGCTCCGACCAGGGCATCGAAGGCGGCTCCCAGGCTGTCTCGTCCGCGCACCTGACCGGCAAGGTCATCCTGGTCGGCTACGGCGCGAGCGCCGCCGCGCTGGCAGGCGTCGCCTCCGGCGCCTGGTACGCCGATGTGGCGCAGGCTCCGGCCAGCGAAGGCCGCCTCGCCGTGCGGGCGCTCGTCCAGGCGCTGCGGACCGGCAAGGACAGCGGAGGCATCGATCCGGTCGGCTCGCTGCCGAATGGCGGCGTGGTCACCAAAGCGAATGTCAGCCAGTTCACCGCCGAGTGGCCGGGCTGACAAAGGTGACCGACCCCACGAGCGTCGGGGGCGCGCACGTCGAGTGCAGGGACGTCAGCAAGTCCTTCGGCGGCGCGCGCGCCCTTGAGGCGGTCAGCCTCGAGATCCGGCCCGGCTCGGTCCACGCGCTGGTCGGCGAGAACGGCGCTGGCAAGTCAACGCTCGGCAAGATCATCTCGGGGGATCTCGCTCCGGACCGAGGGCGGCTGCTCGTGGACGGGGCTGTGGTGCATTTCCACTCGCCACGTGCTGCCAGGTCCAGCGGCATCGCCGGCATCGCCCAGGAACTCTCGATCATCCCGGCCCTGTCCGTAGCCGAGAACGTCTTCCTCGGCGCCGAGCCCAGGCGCGGCCTGCTGCGCAGGCGCGAACTGCGCAGGCGCTACGCCGAACTGGCCGCCAGGACCGGCTTCGACCTCGACGGCGACGCTAACGCGGGGACGCTGCGGACCGCCGCTCAGCAGAAGACCGAGATCCTGCGCGCCCTGAACTCACGCGCACGCCTGATCGTGATGGACGAGCCGACGGCAGCGCTGTCCAGGCCCGATGTCGAGACCCTGCACGACATCATCCGCGGGCTCGCCAGGGCCGGCACCACGATCGTGCTCGTCTCGCACTTTCTCGGCGAGGTACTCGAGCTCGCCGACGAGATCACCGTCCTGCGCGACGGCCGCGTCGCGGCGAGCGCCCCGGCCGCCGGCCAGACCGAGGAGACCCTCCTCAGCGCGATGCTCGGCCGGACTCTGGGCGCCACCTTCCCGGTCAGGCAGCCGGTGGCCGCCGACGCCCCGGCGGTGCTCTCGGTCCGCGCGCTGACCGCGCCGGGGATTACCGGGGTCTCGCTCGAGGTCAGGCGCGGCGAGATCGTCGGCCTGGCCGGGCTCGTCGGCGCTGGCCGGACCGAGCTAGCCCGGGCCATCTCGCTCGCCGAGCGGCCGGCCACCGGGACGGTGACTGTCGCAGGTGACCGCGAACTCGTACGGGCCGGCCGCTCCGGGCTGGGCGCCCGCGGCCTTCGCGCCCGCGGCCCCCGCCGGGCCCTGCGCGCCGGGGTCGCGATGATCCCGGAATCGCGCAAGGACGAAGGGCTCATGCTGCGCCGCTCGGTCACCGAGAACGTCAGCCTGTCCAGCCTCGGGCAGCTGAGCCGGCACGGCCTGGTCAGGCGGAGCGCCGAGCAGACCGAGGTCAGGCGGATGCTCAGCGAGCTCGACGTCCGCTTCGCAGGCCTGTCGGCCGCCGCCGGCTCGCTGTCAGGCGGCAATCAGCAGAAGCTGCTCTTTGCCAGGACCCTGCTGACCTCACCCCAGGTGCTGATCGCCGACGAGCCGACCAGGGGCGTCGACGTCGGCGCCAAGCGGGCGATCTACGAGCTGCTGGCCTCGCTGGCGGCGCGTGGCCTGGGGATTCTCATGATCTCCTCTGACGTCGAGGAGGTGCTCGGCCTCGCGCATCGCGTCCTCGTCATGCGCGGAGGCCGCATCGTCGCCGAGTTCTCCGGCGACATGGCTACGGAAGCGTCGGTGCTCGGCGCGGCCTTCGGCTCTGCCGAGAGAGGTAACTGATGACGGCTCCTTCTGACTCGCCGCCCGCCAGGCGGATCAGCCTGCCTTCAGCGGGTGATCTGGGCTCCCGGGCCAGGCGGAGCGGCATTGCCGCCCCGTTCCTTGTGCTCTTCATCGTGCTCTCGATCGCCAGCGGGCCGTTCCTGACGAAGGTCAACCTGCTCGACATCGTCGATCAGCAGGCCTCGACGCTGATCATCGCCGCCGCCGGGACGCTGGTGCTCGTCTCGGGCGGGATCGACCTGTCCGTAGGAGCCATCTACGCGCTCGCCGGCGTCACGGCCGCCCACCTGGCGTTGTCTGTGCCGCCGCTGCTCGCCGTCGTGGCCGGCGTGGCGGTCGGACTAGCGGTGGGCCTGGTCAACGGCGTCATCGCGACCTTCTTCCGCATCAACTCACTGATCGCCACGCTCGCGATGTCGTTCGTGATCAGCGGCCTGGCCAGCCTGGTCACCGGCGGGAACCTGATCATCGACTACAGCCACCCCGCGTTCGGCGACCTGGCGCGCTGGTCGTTCCTCACGGTGAACACGTCGACCTGGACCATGCTCATCGTCGTAGTGCTGCTCGCCGTGGTCCTGTCGCGCACGGCCGCGGGCCGCTACATGTACGCGACGGGCAGCAACGCGCAGGCGGCGCGGCTGGCGGGGGTCAGGGTCGCGCAGGTCAGGCTGCTCACGTTCGTGCTCAGCGGCGGCGCGGCCGCGCTCGGCGGGGTCATCGACGCCTCCCGCGTCCTGTCCGCCCAGGCGTCGAACGGCCAGACCACGCTGACCTTCACCGTCCTGGCCGGCATCGTGGTCGGCGGCACCAGCATCCTCGGCGGCGAAGGCGCGGTCTGGCGGACCGTCGTCGGCGTCCTCTTCATCGCCCTGATCGGCAATGGCTCCGACCTGCTCGGCCTGAACCCGCTCTACGACCAGATCACCCTTGGCGTCCTGCTCCTGCTGGCAGTCGGCGCCGACGCCTGGTCCCGACTGCGAGGCCCGGCCGACAGCTAGATCACCGGGCGCCTGGTACCCCGTCGCGAAGGTCAGGTAAGGGAAAACGAGTCGCCGCCCGGCATTGCCATGCGCCACCCTCGCCTGCCCAGCAGCGGACCCGCCCCGTGATCATGCCCGCGTGACTCGTGATCAGCTCAGGAAGCCTGAGGGCAGCCTGCGGGACCGGGAGCGGTACTGGTTTCCGTGATCATGTTCGAGACCGTGATCACGGAAGATCGCCCAGGTCATGGAGGCTGTCGGATGGCTCGGGATCTTGGCAATCCAAGCTCCGGCGGCTCAGCGGCGAGGCTGTTCCCGGGTTCCCGGAGACTTCCCGCTTCGCGGAGCCTTCCCGGCCCTAGCACGGAGAGTTGTCGTTGCCCGGAGCCTTCCCGGCCCTGGCACGGAGAGTTGTCGTTGCCCGGAGCCTTCCCGGCCCTGGCACGGAGAGTTGTCGTTGCCCGGAGCGTTGTCCGCACATAGAACGGCAAACACTCCGTGCTGCGAGAACTCTCCGCGGTAACGACGGAGAACACTCCGCGATTATGCTCCGGCGCGGAACTCTGCGCGATCATGCCCTAGAACGGGAACTCACCGCGAACACCGCGCCCGCCTCAAACAGCATCGTGGCCCTCCCTGTTGCTGTTGGTCACTAGTTTTAACAGCAACGTGGCCCTCCCTCATGCTGTCCCGACAGCAACGGGGAGGGCCACGATGCTCACGCCGCCCGGGGCGGCGCCATGCCGGGCACGGCGCACGCTGGAAAGCGCGGCGCCGCACGGCATCCGTGGGGCCGCACGGCATCCCGGCCACCTCAGGGGTGGCCGGGATAACCGTACCGATGACCAGCACCGAGCAGAGGACACCGACCAGCCGGGCGACGTCCCGGCTTACAGCTCCCACCCCATCGCTGACCTCTGCCGGCATCTGACGGAACCATCCGCAAGCTAGACGCCGACCGACGCCGTTTGGTTTACATCACGCCGATCCTGGCAGCTCCTGCCTGCGGTCGGCGCCGACCCGTGGTCGCGGCTCCAGGGCAGCGCGGACCGCTAGAGGCCGCGACGCCCGGCCAGCGCACCGGCAGATTATGCGAGTACCTAGCGGGTCCTGGACGCGATCCGCCGGAGGATCACCGGTCCGCCCTGAAGAGGCGTCTTTGCCGGCGAGCGGAATCTGGCCGCTCGCGGCCGGTGAGCGAACGGCCGGTGAGCGAACGGCCAGGACTCGCCAGGCTAGCGGCATCAGGCGGAAGCTCCGCGCCCGTCTCCAGCGAGGGGTCCTGGTCGGACTCCGATTGCTCCAAGCTCAGGTCCGGCGCCCTGACCAGGCCAATCCGGATGATCGTGTTGGACGGCATTTCCGAGAGGGCAGAGCGAGGCTCGGAATAGTGCCGGCTCTCGGCCATTCTGATAGTGAGCAGAGCGAGCGCCCGGCGCTCGATTCTTGAGAAGTCGCTCGGTTCCCAGGCATAGATCGGCTCGAGATCGGTGTCATGGCTGACCGGCAGCATTATCGTCAGCTGCACATGGGCCGTGTTGCCGTCTCTGACCACCGCTCTGGCGTACCACACATTCCAGTCCCCTCCGCTGAATGCGCGCGGAAATTCGTGTTGCATGGCCTTGTGCAGTGCGTCGAGTACCGCGACAGTCGCACCCGGCCGGTCCTGAGTGCGCAAGTGAACCCGGAGCAGAGGCTGCGGCGGTGCCGAGCCGAGCTCGTTCCGGCTTTGCCATTGGTCAAAGACGACGGCACGCCGCAGGCGGGGATCGCCGAGGTCCGCCCGCGCCTGGCTGCCGTGACAGAGCAGCAGCAGTACCGACTGACCGTACAAGACGACGGCGGTCATTCCGACGAGCATGAGGTCAGGACCGAGTCCGGCCAGCATCCGGCTCTCGATTCCCGGCTGCCAGTCCGCGCAGACGGCCATGAGTCGCCAGGTACGGGCGGCGTCCTCACGATGCCGGGTCCGGCTACGGGCCACGACGTCAAGGTCGGCGGCCCGCACCGGCAGCCCGTTCTTCGCGGCCTGGCCCGGCTCGGCTGACGCGGCCCGCAGAGGCAGGGGATTCAGCAGCCGCGGTATCCCGTCGGCGCGGGACTGGATTCCCACCACGGCCGTCGCGGTGAGTGACATCAAGCTGGCCAGGAAGACCTGGATGTGATCGAGCCCGTCGGGCGTGACGTTCAGCTGGACCCGGCCCCATTCCAAGTGCGCGTAGCTGACATCGGGGGCCGGGATCGGAAGCTGGATCTCGTAGACGATCAGTCCGTGCGCGGTCGCGAGCTGAGTCACCGCCGTGATCGGGTGCCCGGCTGCATTGACCTCCGCCTCGCCTGGCAGGCCGGCGAATACGCTGATCGCGCTCGTCGCGTCCTCGGCCAAGGTCAGCAAGCTGGGATCTAGGTCGATCGGCACCGTGAACTCGAGCGCCGTCCGCAGCTGGGCCTCGGGCTGGTCCCTGAACACGACGAAGTTGAGCGACTGCGCTCCGGTCCCTGACCTCTGCAAGGCGAGCACATTCGCGGGCTGCTCAAGCGGTGACTTGGCCCTGCTGTCCGGTGACTCCCCCGTTTCGCCGTTCGAGGCGGTTTCGTGATACTGGTCGAGCCGGGAGTGGCGGTAAAGCCATTGGGCCGCCTGCCGCGCGGTTTGCTTGCTGGCCGGCCGCGCGATGTCCAGCAGCGTGCTCAGCGGCTGCCCGTTGTCGTGCTGCCAGATGAGGTAGCCGAAGGCGGCATGGTCGATCATGAGAGCTTCCGCTGTGGTCCTGCACCACCAGCTGCCGTGAATGACCGTGTCATAGCCGTAATTGGGAGCATCGGTGTAGAAGAGCAGGTCGGACTCGGGCTTGTCATCGCCGGCCAGGACCTGCGGCTGCGACCGGATATCGGCATTGCCGCGGTGCAGCGCCCGGATCTGCAGGTACCAGGTCAGCCACTGCCAGGAAAGCTGGAGTGCGAGGCACACGCCCGCCCACGTCACGACCCAGGTCAGCGAGCGAGAGAAAGCTATGGCGACAGCCAGCACCACGCTGGGCAAGATCGCGGCGACAATCAGCGGGTTGCCTGAGGGCACCAGCACCCCGCGCACGCTCGACCGGTCCGGCCGTTCGATCCGGCCGAGCTGGATCGCGGAGAACAACGTGAGGACGAATGCCAGCACCTCCGCGCTGACCTGCTGCTCCGCCAGCCCCATCCGGTGAGCGATGGGGAAGAACACCAGCTCGACGAGCATCAGCACGGAGTTGATCCAGCCCGATAGCCGGGCCGTGGAGTAGTAGGTCGAGTCGGTGACCGCGATCCGAACTTCCATCCTTGCCGAGGCCGCCGCCGATCGATGCGGGACATCGTCGATCGCCCTGGCCCGTGCCGCCACCACTCCGGGGCTGATCGTGTCGGTAGAGGTACGTCGCTGCATGGGGGCATCCAGCCAGCTCCCGCCTGCCCACGCCAGCGCCAGCGCCTCGTACGCATCGCCGCTATGGCCGCGGGCAGCGATCTGGCGCAGCGCCAGCCCGAGGCACCTGAGGCTGGCGCGGAAGGCCCTCGTCTCCTTCGTCGTCCGGGACGGGCTGAGTGCCTCCTCGGCCGGGCCTGCCCCGACGCTATGGTCGCGTAAGGTCGCCGCTACCGCGTTGACCTTGGCCAGCGCCAGGTCGGCCAGGCTCTGGTGCAGCGGCGCGGGCCAGTCCGGGTCTGCCCGCATGAGCTGATCGGTGACTGTCGACAGCTGCCTCATCGGAACCGGCGGCTCGCATCTGACGTCGAGCTCCGCTCGCCGGATCAGGAGCAGCGAAGGGTCTGGCGAGATTCCCTCGGGCAGGTTCACCCTGACCTGCCGGTCGGCGCTTGCCGATGACAGGAGCAGGTCCAGGTGCAAGCTCGCGTTCGGGAAGATCCAGTTGGAGAGCCGCAGATGCCGGCGCCAGGCCCGTGACCTGGTCCACCTGCGATGCGAGGTGGCATCGGGCCCGAAGACGTCAGGCCAGGTGGCGGCGGCCAGGTGCAGGGCCCGGCCTGGCAGCCTGACCGTCAGCTGGGTCGGCGGCTGCTCACGGCTGGCCGGGATCACGACGACCGCCGACCTGGTGAAGGCGCTCAGCACCAAGATGGCCCGCTCGGTCAGCTCGCGAGCGGCGGCCTTGCTCGCGAGCTGGCCAGGGGTCAGCCCAGCCAGCAGGTCAGCGAAGATCTTCAGCACTGTGCCGACCTCTTGCCGCGCGCGGTCGAGCCGCCCGAGCGGCTCCCGCAGTTCCTGGCGCATTGGCGCGTTGCTGTTGAGCAGGAGCGCCGGCACGGTCTCATCACGGAGCAGCCGGTAGATGGCCGCCGACAGCACGAGCCGATGATCCCGGCTGGCGCTGAACGCCTGGTCACTGACGTCGGGAAGCCGGGCAGCCACGACGTTCAAGATGATCTCCGTCAGTGCGGCCGCCAGCCGGTGCCGCACGTCAGCTCGCGGCAAGGTCATCAGCTGGGTGCCGCTGGCATCGGTCACGGCCAGCGTGGAAAAGGGCTCGGGGTCAGGAAGCTGCTGCCGCAGCGGCGGCAGTACGACGACGGGCAGCCACATCTGCCCGCTCCAGTCGCGGAACGCCTCATGGGTGATGCGGCTCAAGTCGATGTCAATGTCGATAGCCGTCTCAATAGCGTCAGATCGCGCGATATCAATTATCTCGGATGTAGACCTTATCCACCCGTCATTGGCAATCAGGAACAGCAGCTCGCGGCCCAGGGCCGAGTCGCGATCATAGTTCGCGTCCTGCCAGGCGAATTCATCCGGCGTGACCTGGCCGATCATGTAATCGAGCCTGCGCGCGACCCCCAGCAGCGCCTCGACCTGGGGCTCCTTGTCATTGCCAGCGGCCAGGCCGCCCCCCGGCTCATCTTGACGCTTGCGGCTCGCGCTGCCCAAGGTCACATCTGGTCCCTTCGCTCGCGGTTGGTACGATAATAAGCCGCGCTATCGGCAGCCATTGCGGACTCGCTCCGCCGCGAGCTCGCCCGGTCCGCCCGGAGCCAGAGCCACCATATTCGAAGTCCGGCGGGCGCGAATTTTCCGGGCAAATAAAAAGCCCTCAGCCCAGGCCGCGCCACCGACCGGATCAGCGGGTCAGGTAAGCGCCGCCGTTGACGTGGAGGGTCTGGCCGGTGAGGTGCCGCGCGCCAGCCGACGCGAGGAACACTGCCGCGGCCGCGATGTCATCGCCTCGGCCGGCGCGCTTGTCGTGGGTGGCGTTGATCAGCGCCGCCCGGCGCCCGGCGGACATGGTGTCGCGGAAGAAGTCGGTGCCTTCGATGTAGCCGGCCGCGATGACGTTGGAGGTGACGCCGCGCGGGCCGAGTTCGGCTGACACGCTGAGGCTCCACGCGCCGAGCGCCGCCGGCTCTCCACCCGCGAGATCGCGGCCCGGGCGCTTGTGACGGCAGGAGCGGTATCGCAGCGGATCGCGCGGGCCGAGCGCGCAGGCCTCGTCGAGCGCTCCCCCGCCGGCGCCGGCAGCCGCGCGGTGCTCGTCACCCTGACGGCCGCGGGCCATGACCTGATCGAGCGCACGGTCGACCAGGTGCTCGGCCGGGAAGCGCAACTCGTCGAAGGGCTCACCGCCGCGCAGCGCACGGCTCTCACCTCGGCGCTCCGCACGCTGCTCACCGAGGTAACGGCGAAGCTCACGCCGGCGATTTCAGCCGAGACCGCCCGATACGCTGATCGGCGTGACCGACGCTAACCGCGAAGGGGTGCGCTCGAGGCGCGCGGGCCGGGTGATCGCCATCGATCCGGCCGGCCGGGTGCTGCTGCTGCACGGATTCGACCCCCAAAGGCCGGACGAGCCGTACTGGATCACCGTCGGCGGCGGCGCCGAGCCCGGCGAGAGCCTCGCGCAGGCCGCTGCCCGCGAACTGCGCGAGGAAAGCGGGATCGTCGCCGAGCCGGCCGACCTGGGCGACCCGGTCTGGCACAACGTCGTCGAGTTCTCGTTCGACGGGCGGCTCTACCGCCAGGATGAGACCTTCTTCGCGCTGCGCGTGGACTCGACCGACGTCCAGACCGATGGCCTCGAAGACGAGGAGGCCGCGGTCATCATCGGCCACCGCTGGTGGACCATCGCCGAACTGGAGGCGACCGGGGAATCGTTCTTCCCCGCGCGCCTGCCAGCTCTGCTGCGCCAGCTCACCGCCGGCACTCACAGCGCGAAGATGCCGTAGCTGAACCCGGCCGCCTCCGCCACCCCGCCCCCGACAGTCACCCCGTCCGCCACGACGCACTCGACAGGCCCGGTGCCCGCGGCCGCGACCGCGACGCTGGCCGGCTCCCGGCGCGGGTTGATCACCACCAGGTGCGTGCCGCCGCGCACGTACGCCAGCGGATAGCCGTCGCCGATCACCCGCACGGTCCCGCCCGCCCGCAGCGCCGGCACGGACTTGCGCACGGCGATCAGCCGCCGCACCTGATGCAGCAGCGACCCGCCGTCGGCCCGCTGCGCGGCGACGGTAGGCCGCCCCGGATCGGGGTCGACCGGCAGGTACAGCGAGCCGGCGGGCGCGGACGAGAAGCCCGCGTTCGGCCCGTCGTCCCAGTGCATGGGCGTGCGCGAGCCGGCCCTGTTCCAGCCGGCCCAGATCTGGCTGCCCTCGACGTCGGGCAGGCCGGCCACGTAGCGCATGCCGATCTCGTCGCCGCAGTGAATCCCGGGCAGCGTCGGCCACGTCAGCAAGAACGCGAAGACCGGCCCGAGCTGATCGGCCGTCCGGTCGCCGCACGCGGGCCGGGAGAAATCATGGTCTGAGGAGAAGAGCGCGATCAGCCCGGCGTCACCCACCGAGGCGGCATCGGCTTGCCAGGAAGCAAGGAACGGCGCGGCCGACCCGCCGCCGCCGGCGCTGAAGTAACACGGGCCAGCGGGCGCGGCGCCGCCAGCCCGCGCGAGCGTCATCCCCTGGCCGTTGTTGAACAGCGACCCGTGCTGCGGCCCGACGGACAGGTAAAAGTCCGCGTGGAAGCCGGCCGGCACTGCCACGGCCGGGCCATTCCACTCCGACATCAGCACGGCGCCCGGATGGTCGCGGTCGAGCCACGTCCTGAGCTCGCGCCACAGCGCCGCCGTCTCGCGCCACCCGGCGTCATCCTTGACCAGCGTGTTGGCCAGGTCGACGCGGAAGCCGGCCACCCCGTAGCCGAGCCAGTAGCCGATGATCTCGGCCAGCGCCGCCCGGTTCGCGCGCGGGCCGGGCGCGTCCACAGGCTGGCGCCACGGCTCGGCGGCGTCCATTCGCGCGTAGCCGAAGTTCAGCGCCGGCTGAAATGGAAAGAAGTTCGGCAGGTACCACCCAGGGCGAGAACCAGGGGAAGGAACCCATTGCGGTCCGGGAGCCGAGGCTTCTGGGTTGCCCTCACCCGGCCAGGGCACCGATTCCGCCGCCTCGCTGGCCGCGTGACCGGGCCGCGGATCTCGCCGGAAGCCGGTGACCTGCCCTGGCTCGGCGAAGATGTACCTGCCGTCGCCCGGGTCATCCCGCGCGTCCGCGAACCACGGATGCTCATCGGAGGTATGCCCGGCAACCAGGTCAAGGAGCACCCTGATACCGCGCCGCCCAGACGCATCGACCAGCTCGGCCAGATCCTCGTTCCTCCCGTATCTGGGAGCGATCCGGAGGTAGTCGCTGACGTCATAGCCGGCGTCGCGCATGGGCGAAGCGAAGCAGGGGTTCAGCCACAGAAGGTCAACGCCGAGCCATTCCAGGTAGTCGAGGCGCTCGGTCAGCCCGCGCAGATCCCCGATCCCGTCGCCGTCCGCATCCGCGAAGGACTGCGGGTAGACCTCGTAGGCGACGGCCCGGCGGAGCCAGGCCGGGAGTTGCTCAGGAGTCATTCCCCGACCCTCCCGGCCCGCCGATCGTCTTGGACCGGCCGCGGAACTCGGCCACGACCACGTTTCCGCGCCGCACCGTCACGTCGTAGATG
Organism: uncultured Actinomycetota bacterium; assembly: GCA_963720575.1. GTDB lineage: Bacteria > Actinomycetota > Actinomycetes > Streptosporangiales > Streptosporangiaceae > Chersky-822. The sequence continues at coordinate 3,331,431 of CAVRGA010000001.1, read as the reverse complement.
CCGCTGCGGCCGAAGGTGACCCGCTCGGCGGCGGTGGCCACGAGCACATCGCCGGCCCGCACCGGCGTGATGAAGGTGATGTCCGCGCCGGCCGCCACGGCGACCGGGCCGTAGCTGTTGGACGCGCACGCGAACGCGGTGTCCGCCAGCAGGAACACGTAGCCGCCGTGACCGATCCCGTGCCCGTTCAGCATGTCGGGGCGAACGGGCATCGTGACGACGGCGCGGCCGTCGCCGGCTTCGGCCAGCTCCATGCCGAGCTCGCGCGACGCCAGGTCCGCCTCGAACATCGTGACGGCCGCGTTGCGCTTGCCCGGCTGGATCGCTGCCATGCGGCTTATCCTGCCTGACCCGGGCTGCCCGAGTCACCCGCGGGCACAGCGCGGACAAAGCCGAGCGGATCGGCCATGATGCCGAACTCCCCGGGCAGCACTCGTGCCGCCACGTGGAGCCCGGCCATGCCGTGCACGCCCGGGCCAGGAGGTACCGAGGCCGAGCAGAGGTACAGGCCGGGCAGCGGCATCTCGTAGGGGTCCCAGCTGGGCACCGGGCGCAGCACGGTCTGCCTGAGCGACATGGCGCCGGCGCCGATGTCACCGCCGACGTAGTTGGGGTTCCCGGCCGGCAGCCGGTCGGCGGTGACGGCCTGGCTGGCGAGCACCAGGTCGCGGAATCCCGGCGCGAACCGCTCTACCTGCGCGGTGATCGCGTCGGTGACATCGGCCGGGCAGCCGTTCGGCACGTGGGCGTAGGTCGACAGAAGGTGCTGGCCGTCGGGCGCCCTGGCCGGGTCGACGACTCCTGGCTGCACGGCGAGCACGTACGGCCGGCCGGCCACGCGGCCCCCGGCTACCTGCGCCCCGGCCCGCATCGCCTGCGCCCTGCTGCCGACCAGGTGCAGCGTGCCCGCCTTCGCGCAGCCCGCCGCGGCCCAGGGCACCGGGCCGGCGAGCGCGAAGTCCACCTTGCAGGCCGCGCCGCCGTAGCGGTAGCGCCGCAGCCAGCGGGCGTAGCGCGGCGGGAGGCGGTCGCCGGCCAGATCGAGCGCTCCGGCGGGGCTCACGTTCAAGATCACGGCCCGCGCTCGCGGCAGCTCGGCCAGCGTCGTCACGCGGTGGCCGGTGACGATCCGGCCGCCCCGGCGCCTGACCTCGGCGGCGAGCGCGTCGGCGATCGCCTGGCTGCCGGTCTGGGGCAGCGGCCAGCCGACCGCGTGCGCGAGCGCGGTGAGCAGCAGCCCGACGCCGGCGGCGGGCAGTGCCCTGGGCGAGGTGATCGCGTGCGCGCTGACCCCGGTCAGCAGCGCCGGCGCGACGTCGCCGCGAAAGCGCGCGTTCCACAGCGGGGAACCTTGCTCGAGCACCCGGATGCCGAGCCGGGCCACGGCGGCCGCGTCCCGGCCCGGCGGCAGGTGCCTGAAGTCGGACATCGCGAAGGCGGTGACCTGCTGCCAGCGAGCCGCGAGAGGCCCGACCAGCGCCCGCCAGGCCTTGCCGTCTTCGCCAAGCTCCCCGGCGGTGCGGTCCAGGTCACGCCAGGCGAGCCCGGCGCGCCCGCCGTCCAGCGGGTGGGCGAAGGCGACCTCGGGCTGCAGCATGCGCACGCCGTGGCCGGCGAGGTCGAAGGCGCGGAAGAAGGGCGAGGCGAGCGCCATCGGATGGACGGCCGAGCAGGCGTCGAACCTGAACCCCGGCATGGTCTCGGCCGTGCGCAGCCCTCCGCCCGGCGTTGCGGCCGCCTCGCGGACCTCGACCTCGAGCCCGGCGCCGGCCAGGATGAGCGCGGCGGCCAGGCCGTTCGGCCCCGAGCCGACAATCACCACGTCGGGAGCCGCGGATTCAGTCACTCACCGATGCTAGGCCGTCTTGTATCGGACAATGAAGGTTGTGCCCATGCTCCCTGATCGCCAGCCAGGAACCGCGCTCACCAACCACTTTTTCGAGGTTCCGCTCGACCACGCCGCGCCTTCCGGCGAGAAGATCACCGTCTTCGCCAGGGAGCTGGTCACGGTCGAGCACGCGGGCAAGGACGACCTGCCCTGGCTGCTCTACCTCCAGGGCGGTCCTGGCCGGCCGAGCCCGAGGCCGGCGAACCGCAAGATGAGCTGGCTCGACCGCGCCCTCCGCGAGTTCCGCGTGCTGCTGCTCGACCAGCGGGGCACCGGGCGGTCGACTCCTGCCAGCCGGCACACCCTGGGCGCCAGGGCCGGCCGCGGAACAGGCCAGGTACCTTACCCATTTCAGGGCCGACTCGATCGTGGCCGATGCCGAGCTGATCCGGCGCCAGCTCACCGGCGGCGAGCCATGGAGCGTGCTCGGGCAGAGCTTCGGCGGGTTCTGCGCGGTGACGTACCTGTCCAGGTCGCCCGAGGGCCTGGCCGAGGCGTTCATCACCGGCGGGCTGCCCGGCCTGACCGGCCACGCCGAGGATGTGTACCGGCTCACGTATCCGAAGGTGGCCGAGAAGACCCGCGAGCACTACGCCAGGTATCCGGGCGACGTCGAGCTGGCGCAGCGGATAGCGCGGCACCTGGCCACCCACGACGAGCGGCTGCCGAGCGGCGCGCCGCTGACCCCGGCGGCGTTCCAGGCGCTCGGCATCACGCTCGGCTCGAGCACGGGCAGCCACCAGCTGCATTTCCTGCTCGAGGACGCCTTCTGCGGCGCGCGGATCGGCGACGACTTCATGTACCGGGTGCTGCCGATCCTGAGCTTCGCCAGCGGGCCGCTCTACGGCGTCCTGCACGAGGCCTGCTACGGGCAGGGAGCGGCGACCAGGTGGGCTGCTCACCGGGTCAGGTCCGAGTTCGGCGAGTTCGACGCGGTTCCAGAGCCAGGCGGCGAGCCGCTGCTCTTTACCGGCGAGATGATCTACCCGTGGATGTTCACCAGCGACCCGGTGCTCGCTCCGCTCGCTGAAGTCGCTGACCTGCTCGCGGAGCATGATGACTGGCCGCCGCTGTACGACCCGGCCAGGCTCGCCGCCAACGAGGTGCCGGTCGCCGCTGCCGTCTACTACAACGACATGTACGTCCCGCGGCAACTATCGGTGCGGACGGCGGCCGCCATCGGTGGCCTGCGCAGCTGGGTCACCAGCGAATACGAGCACGACGGGCTCAGAGCGGGCAGCGACGCCGTGCTCGACCGGCTGATCGCCCTGGCGCGCGGGATCATCTAGCCGTCCCCTGGCTGGCCCGGACTTACCCTTTCGACCTGCGGAGGAGCATCGGTGACGATCCGTACCTGCCTGTGCCTGATCACCCGGCCGAGCGGAGCCGGCGAGACAGACGGCACCGCCCGAGGAGGCACGGTGCTGCTCGGCTACAAGAAGACCGGCTTCGGCGCGGGCCGGTGGGTCGGGCTCGGCGGGCACATCGAAGAGGGCGAGAAACCCGCGGCGGCCGCGGTCCGCGAGGTAGCCGAGGAGTCGAGCCTCGTGGTGCCGCCGGACTCGCTCAGCCACATGGCCTCGCTGACGTTCGTGTTCCCCGCCCGGCCATCATGGGACCAGACCGCCGAGGTCTTCGTCACCTCGCGGTACTCAGGGCAGCCGGCCGAGTCCGACGAGGTGATCCCGCGCTGGTTCAGCCTCTGCGCACTCCCCTTCGACGGCATGTGGGACGACGCCCGGTACTGGCTCCCGATCGTGCTGAGCGGCCGGCGGGTCATCGCCACTATTACCTTCGCCGACGACTGCGCGACCGTCCGATCCATCGACCCGCCCCTGACCCAGCCACCGCCAGTCTAGGCGCCCCCACCCTAGCCACCGCCAGTCTGGGCGCCCCCACCCAGCCACCGCCGTGCCCGGATTTCCATGAATATAGTTAGCCGTGCTAAATTTAATCAGTGCAACGAACTGGGGCGGAGCGAACAGCGGCAGGTCAGGCAGCGGCGACAGGTAACGGCCAGGCGACCGGCGGAGGCGAGGCGGACGGCGCCGGGCCATACGGCGACAAGTACAAGTGGATAGCGCTCTCCAATACCACTCTCAGCATCACGATGGCCACGATCGATGCCTCGATCGTGATCATCTCCATGCCTGCGATCTTCCGCGGCATTCATCTTGACCCCACGGCGCCGGGCAACATCAGCTACCTCCTCTGGATGATCATCGGCTACCTGCTGGTGACGGCCGTGCTCGTGGTGACGCTAGGCCGGCTTGGAGACATGTTCGGCCGGGTCAGGATCTACAACCTCGGGTTCGTCGTCTTCACGCTCGCTTCCATCGCGCTGTCGTTTGATCCGATGATCGGCCCGGCCGGGGCGCTCTGGCTGATCTTGTGGCGAATCGTTCAGGCCTTCGGGGGCGCGATGCTGATGGCTAACTCCGCCGCGATCCTGACTGACGCCTTCCCGGCCAGGCAGCGGGGGATGGCGCTGGGCATCAACCAGATCTCCGGCATGGCCGGCCAGTTCGTCGGCCTGATGCTCGGCGGCGTGCTGGCTGCCTGGGACTGGCGCGCGATTTTCTGGATCAACGTGCCGATCGGCGTGTTCGGCACGATCTGGTCGTACCGGAAGCTGCATGAGATCGCGACGGTCAACCGCGCCAGGATCGACTGGTGGGGCAACATCACGTTCGCGGTTGGCGCCGGCCTGATCCTCGTCTCCATCACCTACGGCATTCAGCCCTACGGGGGTCACTCCACCGGCTGGACCAGCCCGAGGGTCATCGGCGGCCTGGCCGCGGGTGTCCTGCTGCTAGCGGTCTTCTGCCTCATCGAGACTAAGATCGCCGAGCCGATGTTCCGGCTCGGGCTATTCCGCATCCGGGCATTCGCCGCCGGCAACGCGACGAGCCTGATGGGCTCGATCGCCAGGGGCGGCCTGCAGTTCATGCTGATCATCTGGCTCCAGGGGATCTGGCTGCCCGAGCGCGGCTACAACTTCTCGCAGACTCCGCTGCTGGCAGGCATCTACTTGCTGCCGCTCACCGTCGGTTTCCTGGTCGCCGGCCCGGTCTCCGGCTACCTGTCGGACCGGTACGGCACCCGGCCGTTCGCCACAGCCGGGCTGCTGGTCTCGGCCGGAGCGTTCGCCGGCCTGCTGATTCTGCCGGTCAACTTCTCCTACTGGGCCTTCGCGCTTGTCATCTTCTTCAACGGCATAGGATCAGGCCTTTTCGCCTCGCCGAACACCTCAGCGATCATGAGCAGCGTCCCGGCCAGGTACCGGGGCTCAGCCTCAGGCATGCGGTCAACCTTCCAGAACTCGGGCATGTCGCTGTCCATCGGCATCTTCTTCTCGCTCATGATCGCCGGACTCGCGGCCACGCTGCCCAAGACACTAAGCGCCGGCCTGCGCGCCCACGGCGTCCCCGGTCCGGTGGCCGCCCACATCGCGAGCCTGCCGCCGGTGAGCACGCTCTTCGCCTCTTTCCTCGGCTACAACCCGATCGGCAATCTGCTACGGCCATCTGGTGTCCTGCACCGTCTGCCTAAGGCAGACGCCAGCGTGCTGACAAGCAAGGAGTACTTCCCGCACCTGATCTCGGGACCGTTCCATCACGGGCTCGTGATCGTGTTCGGCCTGGCCATCGCCATGTCGGTCATCGGCGCGATCATCTCCGTGATGCGCGGCAGCCAGTTCTACTACGACTCACCCGACGCCACGAGCCCGGCGGCCGAGCCAGCTCCGACCGGCAGCGCACCCGCCGTGGCCAGCAGCGCAGCCGCCGTGGCCGGCAGCGCTCCCGCCGATGCCCAGAAAATCTCGCCCCTAAGCTAAGCTGATTACGTGCCCAGATATGAGTACCGGTGCCGGGCTTGCGGCGACACCTTCGAGCGCACCCGCCCGATGAGCGAGTCATCGGCACCATGCCAGTGCCCTCACGGCCACGACGACGCCGTGCGCCTGCTGTCGACCGTCGCCGTCGGCGGCCGGGCCACGAGCCGCGGATCAGGTGCGGGTAACGCCGGAGGCGGTTGCTGCGGCGGGGGCTGTGGCTGCGGCTGAGCCGGCCCATGCAATCGCCTGGCCCATACTTCGCGTGAGGGGACCCGGCCAGCGGCCAGGTCCCCTCACGGGCCCCCCCAAGGCGAGCGCCGCCAGGAACTCTCCCTTGCCCCGGAAACGCTCATCAGCGCTGAGTGCCCTCATCACTGAATGTCATGACGATACAGTTTAAAATGCTGTACTAGGCATCTCAGTAGGGATATAACCAAGTCCCCTAATGTCTCGAAGCCCGTGCCCATACTCGGGACAGACCGCAGGCCTGCGACGTCTAGTCAGACGCAGGCCAGGAAGTGCGAGCGCGTGCTGCTCAGAGATCGCGAGGACAGGCCGTGAGCCCCCGGCCGGCGCCATCGAGGCGTGATGCCACTGCACAGCAGTTCCTGCGGGCGGCGGTACAACTCATCGATGCCTACCTCGACGATCAGCCGCACCAGCGGCGACCGGCCCGGCTGCGGTCGATCCGCTTCCCCGCCGCGCTCGATTGGCTGCGGACCGAGGATGTCATCAGGCTCGCCGCCGCCGGGGGCAAGTCTGGCGCCAGCAGGAAGGCTTTCTTCAACCGGTGGCCGACCCGAGACGACTTCCTGCCAGACGCACTGGTCTATGCCCTTGTCCATGACGAGGCTCCTGACGACACCATGGACCTCGCCAAGCAGATGCCGCCGGAGGCGGCAGCCGCCGCAGCCACAGCCTCGATATCGCAGGCCGTAGTAGACATTTCCGAAGGCGTCCTCGAGTCCCTGCAACGGCATCCGCGCAGCTATCTGACCTTGCACATCGGCCCGTTGCTGCCGCAGCACCCAGGCTTGTGGAACGCGCTCGTGCCATCCATGCGCGAGAGCATCGAGGTGTGGGCGCAAGGATTCGCCGCATTGCTCGACGAGCTAGGCGTGGTCCTGCGGCCGGAGTGGACGCCGCACCGGATGACGCTAGCGCTGCAGGCCGCGCTCGACGGATTCTTGCTCAGATACCGCATTCAGCCCGAGGACTTCGCCTCCTCACGCTCGCAGGACGCCGGCATCTTCGCCGACACGGTCATCGCCCTCGTGCTCGGCATCGTCGATCCCCAACGCACCGGCCAAACCGGCCGCGCGGCCCTCGACAAGCTAGCCGCCCGAGCCACCCCGCCCGAACCGGACTGAGCCAACTTGCGGCCCGGCGCCAGCTAGCGGCCCGGCCTGCGACCGCCGCCGGCCCGCCGGGGACCCGTGCTGGCTTCCGTGATCATGATCGAGACCGTGATCACGGAAGATCACCCAGGTCAGGGAGGCTGTCGGGTGACTCGGGATCTTGGAAAGTCAAGCTCCGGCGAGTCACCGGGGAGACTTTCCCTGAGTTACCGGGGAGTCTTTTCACTCCAGGAAGAGTTTTCAGTTCTTCTATCGACTGGAAAGTCTCCCCGGAGCGAAAACTCTCCCCCACGATGCCGGAAAGGCTCCCCGATCCTGATCACGAGCCGCCCGGCAGCCCCTCGGGCCCGTGCTGGTTTCCGTGATCATGGGCCAGGCCATGATCACGGAAACCAGCACCTGCTCCGACCTGCGCGAACTTCCGTGATCATGGTCCCGGTCATGATCACGGAACATTATCCGCGTCCCGGTACCCGCCAGCCGCCGCAGCACTGGCGCGGGCGGCGGAAACTCTCCCAGACTTGTCCTAATTAGACGTCGCGACCTGGTGAGATCAAAGGTAACGACAGGTAGTCTGGAAGACTAATTCCAAGGAAATCTTTGCAGTGAGGATGTTCCGTTGCTGACCGCTTTGCGGGAATTTGTCCTAGTCGGCGGTGAACATGCCCCTCAGGAGCAATCCGCTGCGCCGCCGAACGCACGGAACGCACGGAACTCGCGGGGTCCTCGGCTGCCCGAGATCGATGATCCGCGGTTCGGCATCGCGGCTGGTGCCAAGTCACGGGCCATCAGGCGAACCTGGCTGGATACCTTCGACTGGCGGCTCTTCCGGGCGGGCCTGACTTTGGAGCTGAGAGCCGGCCGAGGCTCCGCCGAGCTCATCCTGACGGGCAGGGACGGTCAGCCGATCGCGACCGAGGCAGCCCCGTCCGGGGACGGCAACGGCCACATTCGCTGGCCGAGCCGCGTCGACGCGCTGCCGCCCGGTCCCCTGCGCGAGCAACTCGCGCCCATCGCCGGAGTTCGTGCCCTGGTCCCGATTGCCCGGGCCACCAGCGTGCTCACCGAGCTACGCGCCGTGAACGAGGACGAGAAGACGATCGCCACGCTGGCCGTGGACCAGATGAGCGTGACCCAGCCCAGCCCGGGCCAGACCCGCCAGCCCCAGCCCCAGCCCCGCCCGAACCCCGGCCTGCCCACCCCGAACCCCAGCCCCGCCTCCGGCACCGGCCCCACCTCCGGCACCGGCCCCACCTCCGGCACCGGCACCGGCACCGGCACCAACCCTGGCCAGCCGCCGCTCAGGCTGGCCATCTTTCCGCTGCGCGGCTATCAGTCTCAGGCCGCCAAGCTCGCCGACGCCCTCGCGCGCGCCCCGGGCGTGTCCCCGGCCACCGCCTCGCCGTTCGAGGCGGCGCTCGCCACGGCCGGCCGCAGGCCAGGCGACTACACCGGCAAGATCGACGTCCAGCTGAGCGGCGCCATGCCGGCCGCGCTTGCCCTCACGATGGTGCTCGCCAGGCTGTTTGACACCGTCGAGGCGAACCTTGCCGGGACGATCAGCGACATCGACACAGAGTTCCTCCATGACCTGCGGGTCGCGGTAAGGCGCACCAGGTCCGTGCTGAAGTCAGCCAAGTCCGTACTCCCCGAGACCCTGCTGACCCGCTACCGAGCTGAATTCAAGTGGCTCGGCGACCTCACCACCCCGACTCGCGACCTGGACGTGTACCTGCTCGGCTATCCATCGATGGCGCGGACCCTCGTCGCGGCGGGCGATGACGACCTGGAACCGTTCTGCCAGTACCTGGTAGGGCAGCGCGCAGTCGCATACCGGCAGCTCACCAAGGGATTGCGTTCAGCCAAATTCAAGGCACTAGCCAGCGCCTGGCGCTGCGACCTGGAGCAAGTCGCAGCCGCTCCGGGCAAGCGCCCCAGAGCAGCCGCTTTCGCAGCCAGGAAGATCACCAGGGCTCATGATGAGGTACTGGTCTCCGGAGCCGCGATCGGGCCCGTGACGCCTCCGCAGCCGCTGCACGACCTGCGCAAGCGCTGTAAGGAACTGCGCTACCTGCTTGAGGTGTTCTCGTCCCTGCACGATCCGGCTGACCAGTGGCGCGCGGTCAACGAGCTCAAGGCGCTGCAGGATTGCCTGGGCGAATTCCAGGATACCGATGTTCAGCTGGCCGAGCTCAGGACGTTCGCCGCACGGATGATGGCCGATCGCAGCGCGCCAGCGGAGACGCTGCTCGCCATGGGCGAGATCGCGGCCGACCTCGCGACCAGGCAGGCCAAGGCTCGCGGCGAGTTCGCCGGCCGGTTCGCCGACTTCGCGAGCACCCGCGGCCGGGCGAGGATGGCCGCGCTCACGAAAGGCAGCGGGGCGAGGCCGGAATGAAGATCATCGCGACTTACAACATCAAGGGCGGCGTCGGCAAGACGGCCACCGCCGTCAACATCGCCTGCCTGGCAGCCAGTGAGGGCTACCGGGTGCTGATCTGGGATCTCGACCCGCAGGCGGCCGCCAGCTTCCTGTTCCGGGTAAGGCCCAAGGTCAAGGGCGGCGGGCAGGCACTCATCGCGGGCAAGCGCCCGGTCGATGACGCGATCAAGGCGACGGACTTCGACAACCTCGACCTGCTGCCGGCCGACTTCACCTACCGCAACCTGGACCTGCACCTGGACGGCGAGCGCAAGGGCGACCGCAGGTCAGCCGCCAGGCTGCGCAGCCTGCTGGCACCGCTCCGGCGAGATTACGACCTTGTCATACTCGACTGCCCGCCGAGTATCTCGCTGCTCTCGGAGAACGTGCTGCACGCCGCCGATCTCCTCCTCGTCCCGCTGATCCCGACCACGCTCTCGGTCAGGACGCTCGACCAGCTGACCGAGTTCGTCGGCGAGTTCGACGGGCGCCGGCCGCAGATCCTGGCGTTCTTCTCGATGCTCGACCGGCGCAAGCGGCTGCACCGCGAGATCACCGACGACCTGCCCGGTCAGCGCAAGGAAGACGACGTCGCCAAGACGGCGATCCCGGCGCTCTCGGCGATCGAGCGGATGTCGGTGGAGCGCGCCCCGGTCACCGCGGCCGCCCCGCGCAGCCAGGCCTCGCGCTACTACCGCGAGCTGTGGCTGGAGACCAGGCAGCGCGTCGCCCTGCCGCCCCCGCCTGACCCCAGCTAGCCCGCCTCGGCCCGCGCCCGGCCGGGCCGCCGCGCCCGAGCCCGCCTACCCCAGCCCGCCTACCCCAGCCCGAGCCCGCCGATGAAATCAATCATCGCGGCATTGACCTCGTCCGGCCGCTCCTGCTGCGTCCAGTGCCCGCAGCCGGCCAGCAGCCTGGCCTCGCGCAGTTGCGGCACGGCCTGCTTGAGGCCAGTCACCATCGCCGCGCCACCCGAGAAAGCCACCACCAGATCACGGTCACCGGCGACATAGAGAGCTGGCACGGTCACCAGGGCATGCCGCCACGCGGCCATGAGCTCCCAGCTTCGATCGAGGTTGCGATACCAGTTCAGTCCCCCGGTGAACCCAGTCCTGGCGAACTCATCAACGAACACGTCGATGTCGTGCTCGGTCAGCCAGCCAGGCAGGCCGTCGGGCTCAGGGCACAGGTCAAGGAACGTACCGCCGGCAGGCACGATCGGGCTGCCGCCAAGCGGGCCGTCACCGGATGCCGCGACGAGCAGCCGCCTGAACGTCGCGCGCGGGTCCCGGCTCAGCTCCGCGTCGGCAACGCCAGGTGCCTGGAAGTAGCAGATGTAGAAGTTGTCGGTGTAGACCTCGCGGAGGGTCTGGAGCGGCGGCGTGCTCCCGCGCGGCAGATAGGGAACGCTGAGCCCGACGACTCCCCTGATCCGGTCAGGACGGAGCAGCGCGGTATTCCACGCGACCGGCGCGCCCCAGTCATGCCCGGCCACGACAGCCTCATCGGCACCGAGCGCGTCCATCAGCCCGATCACGTCGCCGGTCAGGTGCAGCATCGTGTACTGATCCTGGCCGCGCTGGTCATCGCCGGGCTCGCCGGCGACCACCGCGGGCGCACCGGTCCTGCCGTAGCCCCGCTGGTCGGGCGCGACGGCGTGGTACCCGGCCCCGGCCAGCGCGGTCAGCTGATGGCGCCAGGAGTACCAGCACTCAGGGAACCCGTGCAACAGCAGGACAAGCGGCCCGGACCCGGCCTCGGCGATGTGCATCTCAAGACCGCCGACCTGGACGGACCGATGCGTGATGCCGCCAGCGGCCGCCTCAGTTACCGACATAAAGGCAGAATAGTCTGAACGGATTGTTTACCGCATTCGCCCCGTGACTAGGGCATCCTCGCGTGCGCTGGCGCCTTGCCGTCCGAACCGGTGCTCGCTCGCCAGGCGGTGCACGCTGCCGGGGTGATCATCACAACGCATTGCGCCGGGCCGGTCACAGGCACGGCCTGCTTCACCGAGAGCGGGGCGACCGGCTGGGATGACGAGTGCTGGACGCGGGGCGTCGCCGGCACCCCCGGACCCTCCAGCTTGAACGCGCTGAACAAGTAAATGATCAAGGCCACGGCCACGATCAGCGCGAGCAGGACGAGCGAGAGCGCCGCCTGACCCCGCCTCGTGCGCAGCGCCTGGCTGATCCCTGGCTGACCGAACGCCGCCAGCCGCGCCGCGAGCCGGGGATCGTCAGCGGCGAGCATGCGCTCCATCTCTTCGAGAATGCGCTGCTCATCCATCGGAAGCGCCACTTTTGTCACCTCCACCGCCGGGGGCCCCGCAAGGCGACCAATCCGGCGGGACTGCTACTAACTATCCCCACTTGGCAGGCTTTTTACCTGCTCACCACTAAGACTAAGCGCGACTATGCCGATGTTGAAAGATTCGAAAATATGTTCTAGTGTGCTCAGCATGCGATGGGACGGGCTGAGACTCCACGATCAGGACCCGCCTCCGGGGCCAGGGGGCCGCTGCGGGGCGGCCAGACCAAGGGTCAGTCAGGCGCTCCCCGGCCTCGCACAGGCCGACGTGACCTGGCCTGGCGATCTTGAACTCGAGACGGCGGACGCGGGCGACGCGACGGGGGCGCCGACTGGCCCGCAGGCCGCCCTGTTCGGTCGCGACGCGGTCGCACGAACGTTCGATACGCCCGGGTTCCGCGGCATGACGTTTTACGAGATCCATGCCCGGTCGATAATCAACAAAGTGCCGGAGCGATCACGAATGCCGTTTCGGGCGACGATCAATCCTTATCGCGGCTGCGGGCACGCCTGCGTCTACTGCTTCGCGAGGAGCACGCACGCGTATCTCGATCTGGACACCGGCCTCGACTTCAACTCCAAGATCATCGTCAAGGTCAACGCGCCCGAGCTAGCGAAACGGGAGCTAGCCGCGCCGCGCTGGTCAGGCGAGCACGTCGCGATGGGCACCAACGTGGACCCGTACCAGCGAGCCGAAGGCCGCTATCAGCTCATGCCGGGCATCATCAACGCGCTGAGTGACGCGGGCAACCCGTTCTCAATCCTGACCAAGGGCACGCTAATCCTGCGCGACCTCGACCTGCTCGGGGCAGCGGCCGAGCGCACCAGCGTCGGCCTCAATATCTCTGTCGGATTCATCGATCCCACCCTCTCCGCCGCCGTGGAACCCGGCACCCCGAGCCCGCAGCGCCGCCTCGACACCTGCGCGACGATCACCTCACGCGGCCTGCGGTGCGGCGTGCTGATGGGCCCGGTACTGCCATTCCTGTCGGACTCGCCAGCCCAGCTTGACCAGACAGTCAGCCAGATAGCCGCGTCAGGCGCGGCCAGCGTCAGCGCGATACCGCTGCACTTGCGGACAGGCGCACGCGAGTGGTACTTCGCCTGGCTGGCCGAGCACCACCCCGACCTGGTCGATGACTACCGCCGGATGTACGCCCGCGGCGCCTATGCGCCCAAGGACTACCAGCAGCGAATCTCGGGAATGGTCAGCGAACTGGCCCGCAAGTACGGCGTAGGCCGCGCAAGCCCGTCCAGCGCCCGCAGAATCACCCCTTCCCGCACCCCCGCCGCTCACCCCTCCGCCCCCGCTCGGCCCCCCGCCGCTCAACCGCCCGCTGCTCAGCCCGCCGCCAGACCGGATCTGGCGGGGACTCAGCTCACCCTGCTCTGACGCGATCGCGTCCGTTGGAGCAGGCAAATCGCCGGGTGCCAGTGCGGTGGCCCTCACTGGCACCCGGTCCCCAAAGCCGGCGCACCCGCCAAGCGGCTGGCCGAGTACCTCGGCCCGGCCGCGGACGCGAGACCGGCGCGGAGGTGCAGCAGATACGCCGCGAGTGACGCGAGTACGCCGACGCCAGTACGCCGCGAGTGACGCGGGTACGTCACGGGGGGTGAATAAGTGGCGCATGTGGTCCGCGTAGTGCGTGTGATCGCCATTAGGAGGCGGCAACCGTGACCCTGCCGCATGGATGACCCTGTTGGTTTATTGGAGATTCAAGGCTGCGGGGTAAGTCTGAGGCGGTGGAGGCGGGTGGGGCGGGTTTGCCGGGCGGGGCGCCTGTCCGCCAGAGGCCGGCCGGGGCAAGTTTCCGTGATCATGGTCGCGGGCTTGATCACGGAACATCGCACGTGTCCTGACCTGGGTAAATCTCCGTGATCATGCCCTTAATCATGATCACGGAACATCGCACCCGCACCCCCTGGGGCACCCCGCCCGCTCGCACGACCCGGCCCCGCGCGGCTACCCCCGCCACTGAAGTCAATAAGCCAACAGGGTCATGGATGGGCGAATCCAGGTTGGAAATTGGGTGTCGATTCGCGCTGCGATGTTGTCCAGCAAGCGGCTGCGTTACCCGGCCTGGGCGTGCCGGGGCAGCGTGAGCAACGTGGCCCTCCGTGATGCTGTCGCGGGCGGCCGGCGTGAGCAACGTGGCCCTCCCTGTTATCGTCCTGACAGCAAGAGGAAGGGCCACGTTGTTGTTAGCGAACGGCCCGCAGCAAGCAACGTGGCCCGACCTGATGCTGTTGCGGGCGGCGGGGCAGCAGCACCGTGGCTCGGGGATCGCCTCCTCGGGTGCGGCACGGGGGGCGATGCGCTGATCCCGTGTGAAAACAAGCACAAGCGCGCACGTAGAGTTAAGTGCCGTGAGATCTCAGTGCGATGATGACTCAGAACGCGACCCTGGCCGGCTGGTTGTCAGGTCCGTGCCGGTCGCCGATCCCGGCGACCTTATCGGCAGGCTGCCTGAGCCTGATGCCCTTGCCTGGGTGCGGCGCGGTGAGGGCCTCGTCGGCTGGGGCACTGTCGCCAAGATCATGCTGCCGGCCGGGCACGACCGATTCGCCGCGGGGGAAAAATGGCTGCGCGAGCTGTTCGACAGCGCGCGGGTAGCCGATGAGGTCGCCGTTCCCGGCAGCGGGCCGGTCGCCTTCGGCAGCTTCACCTTCGATCCGACGAGCGACGGCTCGGTGCTGGTGATCCCGCGGGCCGTGCTTGGCCGGCGCGAGGGCACGTCGTGGCTGACCACGATCGAGCCTGAGCCCGAGCCAGGCAGCGAGCCGCGGCCACGGCAGGCACAAGCACGACAGCAGGCACGGGCACGACGGCAGGCACGGGCACGACGGCAGGCACAGGCGCTTGAGTACGCGGGTGCCGGCTTGCCGCTGGTGCCACTGCAGGCGCCAACCGGGCTGCGGTGGTCCGACGGGCAGCTGACCGCACCGGAGTGGGAACGCGCTGTCGCGACCGCTGTCGACGCCATCGCGAAGGGGCAGTTGCGCAAGGTAGTGCTCGCGCTCGAGCTCAACGTGACGGCGGCGCAGGACATCGACTCCCGGGTGCTGCTCACCAGGCTGGCTGAGCGCTATCCGGATTGCTATGCGTTCGCCTGCGCAGGCCTGGTCGGCGCGACGCCCGAGTTGCTGATCAGGCGGATGGGCAGCCAGCTTTACTCGCTGGTGCTCGCCGGCACGGTGGCGCGCGGCAGCACGGCCGAGCAGGACACTACGCTCGGTAACTCGCTGCTGGCGTCGGCCAAGGACCAGGAGGAGCACCAGTACGCGGTCGCCGATGTTCGGGCGGCGCTGACGCCGCTGTGCGCCGACCTGCGGATCGACGCGGAGCCCTTCCTGCTGCGGCTGCCCAACGTCCAGCATCTGGCGACCGAGGTATACGGCGAGCTCGCCGCGGGGGAAGCCGCGAAGCACTCGGCGCTGGCGCTGGCCGCCGCGCTGCACCCGACGGCGGCGGTCTGCGGCACGCCGACCGAGACCGCGATGGAGCTGATCCGCGAGCTTGAGTGCATGGACAGGGCGCGCTGGAGCGGACCAGCGGGCTGGGTCGACAGTAAGGGCAACGGCGAGTGGGGCATCGCGCTGCGCTGCGGCGAGGTATCCGGCCGCAACGCGCGGCTCATCGCGGGCTGCGGCATCGTCGCTGGCTCGGATCCGGCGGCTGAGCTGGCCGAGGCGCAGACCAAATTCCGTCCGATGCGGCATGCTCTCGAGGGCTAGCCAGCGACCGCGCCAGGCGGTTATGTTCGAGTAGCGATCTGGGTAGCTCTGACCCTGAACGCTCCTTTGGTCACAGAGTGATTTCGATGGTCACGGGGCGATTGCGGTTGCATAAATGCTCCAGACCGCTTGGCCCCCCCGTGTAGACATGGCCATGCATTGCGTGTACTCACGGAAGGTGACCACGGATACGCCTGTGCCCCGTGCCAGGCTAGAAGGAGTCTGCTCATGACAAGTCGTTCGCAGCGAGTTGCCGTCATGGCGATGGCTAGCCTGGCAGCTGCCGGGTTGCTAGCCGCCTGCAGCAGTTCGCCCAAAAGCAACTCCGGCTCAGGCTCGGCGAACACGCCGGTTAAGGGCGGGACGCTCAGGCTGGTGGCTGCCTCTGGGCCAGACCACCTTGACACGGTGCCTGCGTACTACACAGCTGACTACATCATGGAGCGTGCGTACGCTCGCCAGTTGCTGTCCTACCACACCGTCCCCGACCCGACCCTGTCCTCCAAGGGCTGGACGACGGACACCACCCCGGCCGCGGACATCGCGACCGAGGTGCCCACCGCGGCTAACGGCGGCATCACCGACAACGGCTTGACCTATACCTTCCACATCAAGCCGGGTGTCGACTGGAACACCACCCCGCCGCGCCAGGTAACGGCCGACGACTTCATCCGCGAGTTCAAGGCGTTCTGCAACCCGGCGCCAGGCGGTTTCGTCGGGAACCTGAACTACTACAGCTCCACCATTAAGGGCCTGTCCCAGTACTGCGACGCCGAGACCGCCTACTTCGCCAACACGAAGAAGCACGCGGTCACCGCGGCCAACATCGCCGGCTTCCAGAACTCGCACACCATTGACGGCCTGACGGCCGTGAACTCTTCCACGCTGCAGTTCCACCTGATCCAGCCCGCGAGCGACTTCCTCTATATGTTGTCGATGCCGTTCTCCTCGGCCCGCCCGGTCGAGTACGACAGCTACCTGCCCAACAGCCTCCAGCTGGACCAGCACACCATCTCCGATGGCCCGTACCAGATCACGTCCTACGTGCCTGGCAAGTCCATTACGCTGCAGAAGAACCCGGCCTGGAAGCAGGCGATCGACCCGATCAGGCACCAGTACGTCAACGAGATCACGCTGACCATCGGCGTTACCTCTGCTCAGACCCAGCTCTCTGACATGCAGGCCGGCAAGATCGGCCAGTACGACATGGTCGACGACACCACGGTCGAGCCGACCGCCATTCCCGGCCTTATCGCCAAGAAGGACCCGAAGTTCAATGTCTGGCCGTGGAGCTCGACGCTTCCGTACGTCGTGTTCAACCTGCGCAGCCCGGATGCGAACCACGCCGCCGGCAACCTGAAGATCCGCCAGGCGTTTGAGTACGGCATCAGCAAGGTCGCGGTCCAGAAGGCCCAGGGCGGCCCCGAGGTGGCGAAGATCCTCAACTCCGCCATCCCGATTGGCAACGTGGGCTGGCAGAGCTACGACCTGTACCCGGACAACAACGGCCAGGGCAACATCACCAAGTGCAAGCAGCTGGTCGCCCAGGCTGGTTACCCGCACGGCGTGTCGATGACCTACCTGTACGCCAACGACACCGTGAACGGCCGTATCTTCGCGGCGATCCAGGCCAGCATGAAGCCGTGCGGCATCAACCTGGTCGGTAAGCCTGAGCCCGGCTCGAGCTTCTTCGTCGACCTTGGCAACTCGCCGGTCAACAACAAGGCCGGTCACTGGGACGTCGGCCAGCCTGGCTGGATCCCCGACTGGTTCGGCCCGAACGGCCGCACCGTCATCGACCCGCTGTTCAGGACTCGCTGCGTCGTCAACACCAACAACTACGGCTGCTACAGCAGCAAGGTGCTTGACAGCCTGATCAACAAGGCCGAGACGGCCACCAGCATCTCCCAGGCTGCGTCGCTCTGGCACCAGGCGGACCTGAACGTCATGCAGAACGCCGTCATCGTGCCGCTGACCGACGGGCAGGCGCCGTTCTACTCAAGCGCGCGGGTCCAGAACGCTGACTCCACGGCGATCGTCTACGCGCCCAACATCGGCGGCCCCGACATCACCAATGTCTGGCTGAACCCGAACAAGCCCTAACTGAATAAGATTCGCTCGACATGGGTCCGGCCAGGTATGCGAGGTGTATACCTAGTCGGGCCCATGAGCGTAGAACGCTACTGTTAGTTATGATCACGTCCAGATGGCCAGGTGCGTTCGGGCGGCCAGAAGTCGCTAGGCGCGCCGTCGCAGCGGTCAACCTGTGGAGGTACAGATGAGCCTGCTCGAGGTGACCGACCTGCGGGTCAGTTTCCCGACGGCTGATGGCGTCGTGCAGGCAGTGCGCGGCGTGTCGTTCAGCGTCGAGCGCGGCAGAACGCTAGGAATCGTCGGTGAGTCGGGCAGCGGCAAGACCGTCCTGACCCAGAGTCTTCTCGGGCTGGCGCCAGGCGGCCAGATCTCCGGCCAGGCCATGTTCGACGGGGTCAACCTCGTCGGGCTCGGTTCCCGCGCGATGCAGCGCATCCGCGGCAAGGAAATCGCCGTTATCTTCCAGGATCCGCTCACCAGCCTGCACCCGCTGTACAAGGTCGGCTGGCAGATCGTCGAGATGATCAGGTCGCACGACAAGTCGATCAGCAAGGCGCGGGCGCTCGAGCGGGCCGTCGAACTGCTCGGCCACGTCGGGATTCCCAAGCCGCGCGAGCGGGTCAACGACTACCCGCACCAGTTCTCCGGCGGCATGCGGCAGCGAGCCATGATCGCGATGGCGATCTCGCTGAGCCCCAAGCTGATCATCGCCGACGAGCCGACCACGGCGCTGGACGCCACCGTCCAGGCCCAGATACTTGACCTGCTGCTTCGGCTCCAGAAGGAATCTGACACCGCCCTGCTGATGATCACGCACGACCTGGGCGTCGTCGCCGACATCGCCGACAACGTCATGGTCATGTACGCGGGCCGGGCCGCCGAGAAGGCCAGCAAGCGCGACATATTCTACCGGCCGCATCACCCTTACACCAAGGGACTGCTCGAGTCCATTCCGCACAGCTCGGCCGCCGGTGACCGGCTCAGGCCGATTACCGGCCAGCCGCCCAGCCTGATCACGCTGCCCGCGGGCTGCGCCTTCCACCCGCGC
Organism: uncultured Actinomycetota bacterium; assembly: GCA_963720575.1. Classification (GTDB taxonomy): domain Bacteria; phylum Actinomycetota; class Actinomycetes; order Streptosporangiales; family Streptosporangiaceae; genus Chersky-822. Next base: position 3,312,738 of record CAVRGA010000001.1, on the reverse strand, counting down.
TGCGCGTACGTGATGGACCGCTGCCTGAGCGAGCAGCCCAACCTGACTCCGGTCGGTGGTGACGCGGGCGAGCACCGGTCGGCCTGCTTCCTTCCCGCCGCCGCCATCGGCCTGACCCCTGAGGCCGAGGACCTGCGCAGGCACACCGTTGAGCTTGGGCGCAGCGGCCAGGCGGTGAAGGTCGCCGAGGCGATCGCGGCCGCGCCAGAATCAGAAGGAAGCGTGATCGCATGACTGATTCGCTGACCGGCCAAGCCAGTACAGGGTTCCCGTCGGACGCGAGCCTGGACGAGGAGACGCTGGTCCAGGTCGACAACCTGGTGAAATACTTCCCGGTACGCGGTAATGGCATGCTCGGCCGAAGCGTGACCAACGTCCAGGCGGTCGACGGAGTCTCGCTGTCCATCAAGCGCGGCCAGACCCTCGGGCTCGTGGGCGAGACCGGTTGCGGCAAGTCCACGCTCGCCAGGTGCATCGCCGGGCTCATCCCCGCCACGTCCGGCACTGTGTCCTTCGAGGGACACGACATCACCAACCTGCCCAGGCGGGCCATGCGGCCCTACCGCCGCGAGATTCAGATGATCTTCCAGGACCCCTACGGCGCGCTCAACCCCCGCCGCCGGGTCGGCTCGATCATCGGCGACCCGTTCGCCGTGCACGGGATCGCGAACGGCAACGAGCGCAAGCGCGCCGTGCAGGAGCTGATGGAGCGGGTCGGCCTCAACCCAGAGCACTACAACCGGTTCCCGGCGGAGTTCTCCGGCGGCCAGCGTCAGCGGATCGGCGTCGCGAGGGCCCTCGCCCTCCGGCCCAAGCTGATCATCTGCGACGAGCCGGTGTCCGCGCTCGACGTCTCGATCCAGGCCCAGGTGCTCAACCTGCTCGCCGACCTGCAGAAGGACTTCGGACTGTCTTACCTTTTCATCGCCCATGACCTTGAGGTCGTCAGGCACGTCAGCGACTCGGTCATGGTCATGTACCTGGGCCGCGTCGCTGAGGCGGGCCCGGGCGACCAGGTCTACGAACGCCCACGGCATCCCTATTCCGCCGCCCTGCTGTCGGCGGCGCCGGCCGCTGACCCTGATGCCGCTGCGGAACGGCAGCGGATCATCCTGACCGGCGACGTGCCATCGCCGATCAACCCGCCTGCCGGATGCCGATTCCATCCGCGATGCCCGAAGGCGCAAGACCTGTGCGGCACCGCTGAGCCCGTGCTCGAGAGCAAGGCGGGCGATCCGATTACTCACCTGACCGCGTGCCATTTCCCCGTCGAAGAGGGCGAGAATCTGGCCAGGACAGGTCGGAGGGAACAGCGATGAGCATTACCGAAGTTCAGTATCAGGCCAGTCAAGTCCAAGACGCTCCCGTTACCGCCATCCAGGGTCGCAGCCAATGGCAGCTCACGTGGCGCCGGCTGCGGTCCGACAAGGTCGCGATCATCTCGATCGGCATCATCATCCTCATGATCCTCTTCGCCCTTGGCGCGCCGATCATCGCCCATCTCACCGGGCACCCGGTTGACACGCAATACGTGAACACGGGCGAGAGCCGCGACGGGCTGCCCGTGTCCCCCGGCACGCACGGGTTCCTACTCGGCACCGACCAGATCGGCAGGGACCTCCTGGTCAGGATCGCCTACGGCGCCCGCATCTCGCTCTTCGTCGGGATCTTGACCACGGCGATCGCGACCGCCGCCGGCGTCACGCTCGGCCTGGTCGCCGGCTACTTCGGCGGCATCGTCGACGCGATCTTGGCCAGGCTCTTCGACGCGGCGCTCGCGTTTCCCGTGATCGTGTTCGCGCTGGCGCTCGCGTCAGTGTTCCACCCCAGCCTCTCGATCGTCATCGGCGTCATCTCGTTCTTCTCCTGGGCGGGCATCTCGCGAATCGTCCGCGGCCAGACGCTGTCGCTGAAGGAAAAGGAGTACATCGAGGCGGCCAGGTCGCTGGGGGCGGGACCAGGGCGGATCATGTTCATCGACATCCTGCCCAACCTGCTCGGCCCGGTGCTCGTGCTGTCGACGCTGTACATCCCGACGGCCGTGACCTTCGAGGCCACGCTGTCCTTCCTCGGCATCGGCATCCCCGAGCCCGCGCCCAGTTGGGGCAACATCCTGTCCGAGGCGCAGCAGTTCTACAACACCTCATGGTGGTACGTGGTGTTCCCCGCTGCCGCGCTGCTGATCACCACGCTCGCCTTCAACCTCCTCGGCGACGGCATCAGGGACGCCATCGACCCGAGGACCGAGCGGATCTTCGCAGGCAGCAAGCGGCGGAGCCGCCGGTTCGGCAAGCGCCGCAAGCTAGACCAGGCGATCGCGGCCGGCGAAGAGCTCGACATGACCGGTCCGGTGCCGACCGGCGGGGAGGCCTGAATCCCATGAGCATGATGCGCTTTCTCATCCGCCGGGTCCTCACCGGGATCCTGGTGCTCTGGGTCGTCGCGACGGGCACGTTCTTCCTGTTCTTCCTCGCCATTCCCGAGCAGGCGGTGGCACGCAACCTGGCGGGCCGCGCCGCCTCGCCGGCCGTGCTGACCCAGGTGGCCAGGTACTACGGCCTGAACAAGCCGATCATCGTCCAGTACGGCGCGTTCCTCGGCAAGCTCATTCACGGCAACCTCGGCAAGTCGTACTACACGCAGGAAGCCGTCACGACGATCATCAAGCAGGACCTGCCCCCGACGGTCTCGCTGGTGATCGGCGGCGTCATACTCTGGCTGATCGCCGGGCTGGCGGTGGGCATCCTGAGCGCGACCAAGGCCCGCAGCCTCTTTGACCGCCTCGCCACGGTCAGCGTGCTCGCCGGAGTCTCCGCGCCTACCTTCGTCGTCGGCGAACTGCTGATCATCTTCGTGTTCGTGCAGCTCAACGACCACGGCATCGGCTTCATCCAGACTGGGTACAACTCCCTTTCCCTGGGACTCGGGCCGTGGCTTGGCACCCTGATCCTGCCGTGGATCACGCTCGCGATCGTCCAGGCCGCCGTCTACACCAGGCTGTCGCGCGGGTCGCTGCTCGACACCCTCGGCGAGGACTACATCAGGACCGCCAGGTCCAAGGGCCTGTCGGAGCGCCGGGTGCTGTACCGGCACGCGGTCCGCTCGGCGATGACCCCGGTCGTCTCGCAGCTTGGCGTCGACATCGGCGCGCTGCTTGGCGGTGTCGTGGTCGTCGAGACTGTATTCGGCATGCACGGCGTCGGCGCTCAGGTCGTTGGCGCCATCACCCAGGGCGACCAGCCGATCGTCATCGGCTTCGTGATCCTGGCGGCCCTGTTCGTGGTCGTCTCGAACATCGTCGTCGACATGTCCTACGCGCTGCTCGACCCGCGCGTCAGGATCACCTGAGATTCGCGGTATTACCCGAGAACGGCAGTGGCTGCCTCGGTCAGCGCCGCGCGCAGCGCGGCCTGGCCGGGGCGTTCGCTTGTCAGCTCCGCGAGCATGAACCCGCTCCCCCGCACCACGCCGGTGACATCCTCCCGCCGCTCGATCCGCTGGTAAGGCACCCCGGCCGCTGCGGCGAGCTTGCTGAAATCGGCGTCATGCGGCGTGCCGAACACCCGCTCGAACGGCCCCGGAAACGCCGCCTGCTCCAGCATCGAGAAGATGCCGCCGCCATTATTATTGACCACGATCAGGCAGAGGTCAGGCCGCGGCTCGGCCGGGCCGAGCACCAGGCCGGGCGAGTCGTGCAGGACGGCCAGATCGCCGAGCAGCGCGACCGCGCGGCCGCCGCCAGCGGCCTGATGCGCGAGCGCCGCGCCGATCGCCGAGGAGGTCAGCCCGTCGATGCCGCTCGCTCCCCTGCTCGCCATGATCCGAATGCCGGTCCGGGGCCGCAGGTGAGCATCGAGGTCCCTGATCGGCTGGCTGGACGCGGCCCAGAGCAGCCCGCCATCCGGCAGCGCCGCCGCGACCTCCCTGGCGAGCCCGGGCTCACTGAGCGCCGGCGCCTCGTTGACCACCGCGTCGACCGCCGCCCGCACGGCCGCGTCGGCATCGCGCCAGTCCGCCAGCCAGCCGCCCGACCCGGCCAGCCCCGGCCCGACCCGCACCGACCCCGCCAGCTCGACCCGCCCGGCCAGCTCGACCCGCCCGGCAACGTCCGTCGCCGACCTGGCCGGGTCTGACCACCGGCCAGGATCCTGCGCGAGCACCACGTGCCGGAGCGCGATCCCCCGCAACAGCGCGAGCTGGCCGCGTGACAAGCCGGGCCGCCCCGCCGATACGACCACGTCGGGCCGGTGCGCGGCGAGGAACCGCCCGTCCCCGATGAGGTACTGGTAAGCGGACAGCGCCAGCGGTCCTGACCTGGCGTTCGACGACGGCTCGGCGAGCACGGGCCAGCCGGCGGCGGCAGCCAGCTCAAGCAGCGGCGCGACGTCGTAGTCGCCGTCGCCGCACACGATCAGCCCGCGCTCGGACCAGCCAACCCGGGCGACGGCCCCGAACCGCGTCCACGGCGCGCCCCCGGCACGACCCGCCAGAGCCCCGCCAGCACCCCGAGCCCCGGCACCGGCCCCGGCCTCGACCCCGGCCCCGGTCCCCAACCCGCCTGCCGCAGGCACCAGCGGCTCGCGCAGCGGCACGTTGACGTGCACCGGCCCGGCAGGCCCGCCAGCCGCGCCGGAGGCCAGCCCCCACGCTCGCGCCACCGCCGACCGCCAGTCGCCAGCCGGCCCTCCGTGCCCAGTTCGCTGAACCATCGCACCGCCGGCCCGTAGAGCCTGAGCTGGTCGATCGTCTGGTTCGCCCCTGTGCCGCGCAATTCCGGCGGCCGGTCGGCAGTCAGCACGAGCATCGGCACGCACGACTCGTCCGCCTCGATCACGGCCGCATGGAAGTGCGCGGCCGCCGTACCCGAAGTGCAGACCACGGCGACCGGCGCCCGGCTCGCCTTCGCCAGGCCAAGCGCGGTGAAAGCGGCACTCCGCTCATCGATCCGCACATTCAGTCTCAGGTCGCCGAGCTCGGCCCGCCTGAAGAACTCCATCGCCAGCGGCGCGCTCCGCGATCCCGGGGCGAGCACGACCTCGCGCAGGCCGCAGCGGATCAGCTCGTCGACCGCGGCGACCGCCAGCGCGATCGCGCCGGCCGTTTCGTGGGCCGGCTCCGGGTGAGTACTCACAAGAACTCCGCGGCGGCCAGCGCCCGCGCACGCCAGGCTCGCGGGTCACATTCCCACTGCGCTAGTCGTTCCTCCGCAGGGGTGACGGGCCTGACCGGCAGCGTGCCGCGGTCAGGCCCCAGCGGATCGGCGGCCACCAGCGGGTCAGCGGTCACGTCGCCGGCCAGCAGGCTCATCGTGGCCAGGCCGCAGTCGTAGTCGAGCGCGGGCAGCGCAGCGGCCAGCGCCACCCCGGCGGCGAGCCCGACCGACGACTCGACCGCGCTCGACACCACGACGGGCAGGCCGCACGCCTGCGCGACGGCCAGGGCGGCCCGAACCCCGCCGAGCGGGGCGACCTTGAGCACGACGATGTCGGCCGCGCCCGCGGCCCTGACGGCGAGCGGATCTGATGCCTTGCGGATGGACTCGTCGGCGGCCAGCGGCACGCCGGTGCGCTTGCGCAGGTCGGCGAGCTCGTCCAGGGTCGCGCACGGCTGCTCGGCGTACTCGAGGTCATAGGCCGCCAGCCGGGTGAGCATGGCCGAGGCCGTTTCCACGTCCCAGCCGCCGTTGGCGTCGACCCTGACCTTCCCCGCCGGCCCGAGCGCGTCCCTGACGGCGGCGACCCGGTCGAGGTCATCGGCGGGCGCCTGGCCGGGCTCGGCCACCTTGACCTTCGCTGTGCGGCAGCCGGAGCCGGCGACGAGGTCGTGCGCCGCTCGCGGCCCGACCGCCGGGACCGTCACGTTGACGCCGATAGACGTCCTGACCGGCGCGGGCCAGCCCGTCATCGCCGACTCGATCGCGCTCGCCAGCCACCGCGAGCTCTCCGCCGGACCGTACTCAGCGAACGGCGAGAACTCCCCCCAGCCCGCCGGCCCGTGCATCAGCGCTCCCTCGCGCACCGTGATGCCGCGGAACCGGGTCCGCATGGGGATCGCGAAGGCGCGGAACGTTGGCAGCAGGCCCGCCAGCGCATCCCGCAAGTCGACCACGCTGCCCCCTTACGGTGGTGTCCGGATTCGCCGACTAACCTTACGACCGTGCTTTCTCGGCCTTTGCACGCGGTCCTTGCTTCCCCGCGCCGGCTCTTCGAGGCGCTGGCGGTGGCACTCGACGGCAGCGGGCCCGCGATCCTGCCGCTCGATCCGGGCCTGCCCCGGGCCAGGCTCGATGAACTGATCGCGGCGTTCGCGCCGGCGGCCATTGAGACAACCGAGGGCGTGAAATGGCTCGCGCCCGCTGGTCATCGCGTGCAGGCCGGCGCGGGCTCCGGCGTGGCCGATGACGTCGCCGTGGTCCTGGCCACCTCGGGATCGACGGGACGGCCGAAAGGGGCCGAACTCACCGCGAGCGCACTCCGCGCCTCAGCGCGAGCCTCGCTGCGCCGGCTGGGCGCGCCCGCGGGCGCCCGGTGGCTGTGCTGCCTGCCCGCGCATCACATCGCCGGGCTCGGGGTACTGGTCAGATCCCTGGTCTCCGGGTCGGAACCGGTGCTCGCCGACCGGATCGACGCCGGGCTTCCCTCGGGCTGCGACTACGTATCGCTGGTGCCGACCCAGCTGCAACGGCTGCTCAAGGCCGGCGTTCCCCCGGCCGGCGCTCCCCCGGCCAGTTTCCGTGGCATCCTGCTTGGCGGCGCGGCGATCCCGCCCGTGCTGCTCGCGGAGGCGGCGGCCGCTGGCGCGCGGGTGGTGACGACCTACGGGATGACAGAGACCTGCGGCGGGTGCGTGTACGACGGACGGCCGCTTGATGGCGTGCGGATCGCCAGCGGCGGCGACGGGGTGATCAGGATCGGAGGCCCGGTGCTGTTCTCGCGGTACCGAGGCGCGCCCGAGCTGACCGCAGCCTCCCTGAGCGACGGCTGGTTCGTGACCTCTGACCTCGGCAAGCTGGCGGCAGACGGCCGACTGACGCTGCTCGGCCGGGCCGACGACGTGATCAACACGGGCGGGGAGAAAGTCGTGCCCGTCGTGGTCGAGGGCGCGCTTGCCGGCCTGGGGTCCGTCCGCGAGGTGGCGGTGGTCGGCCTGCCTGACGCGGTCTGGGGTGAACGGGTGGCGGCGATCATCGTTCCGGCCGATCCCGATGCGCCTCCCGGCCTTGCTGAACTGCGGGAGCAGGTGCGGGACAAGCTGCCTGGCTACGCCGCGCCCAGGGCCGTGATCTACGTTAATGAGATCCCGATGCTGGCATCGGGGAAGCCTGACCGACTGAAACTGAAGTCGATCGCGGCGTCAGGTGCGTAAAGAAGTTCGGGCACGCTACCGCCGCCCGGGAAACAAACAGGCCTGTCGCGCGTTATACGTAGCGCCCGCACTGCACAATACCAAGTAGCGCGAGTCTTGGACACTGTCTGCGGGGCGCAGCCGATGGGCATTTGAACGGAGGTGTCACATGCCGAGGACCGCGAGCGCGCTCTCCAAGCGCCGCGACAACGAAACCACTGCGGACGCTGGGCGTGGACGCCGGGATGTAGCAGGACATTCGGAAGTGGAGCATGCCGACGTGACTCACGCACAGGCCGAGCTGGCCGAGGTCGAGACGGACGACGTTGACCTGGCCGAGCCGGACCTCGATGACGTTGCTGAGCTGGACGACGGCAACTTGCACGCGCTGATCGACGAGGGCGATGACGATGCGGCCGACGTGCGGACCGTGGCGGCCGCCGGAGCGCGCGGCCCTGGCCGCAGCGGGCGCGTGAAGGCGGGCGCCGCTGCCCCGACGACGCCAGGCGAGGATGACGGATCGGCCGACGCTGAGGTGGATCTCGACGATCAGACCTCGGTCATGGGCGACTCGGTGCACACCTACCTCAAGTCGATCGGCCGGACCAGCCTGCTGACCGCCGAGCAGGAGGTCGACCTGGCCAAGCGGATCGAGGCTGGCCTGTTCGCCGAGCACAAGCTCGAGACGCAACTCGACCTGCCAGCCGGCCTCGCCTCCGACCTCGAGGCAGTGGCCGCGGACGGCCGCCGGGCCAAGGCGCACATGCTCGAGGCCAACCTGCGCCTGGTCGTGTCGGTCGCGAAGAAGTACAGCGATCGCGGCCTTTCCCTGCTCGATGTCGTGCAGGAGGGCAACCTGGGCCTGATCAGGGCGGTCGAGAAGTTCGACTACACCAAGGGCTACAAGTTCTCCACCTACGCGATGTGGTGGATCAGGCAGGCGATCCAGCGCGGCTTCGCCGACTCGGCCAGGACGATCCGGCTGCCCGTGCACGTGCTCGAGATGCTGAGCAAGCTGAGCCGGGTCGAGCGCGACATGCACCAGCGCCTCGGCCGGGAGCCGACTCCCGAGGAACTGGCCGTCGAGCTTGACCGCACGCCTGACCAGATCGAGGAACTGCTGCGCACGAGCAGGCAGCCGATCAGCCTGGACTCCACTATCGGCGAGGACGGCGAGACCTCGATCGGCGACCTGATCGAGGACGTGGACGCCCCGGAAGCGTCCGAACTGGTCGACCGGCAGCTGATGGCCGACCAGCTACGGCACGCCCTGGACGCGCTGACCCCGCGTGAGGCGACCATCATGGCGATGCGGTTCGGCCTGTACGACGGCAACCCGCACACGCTCGATGAGATCGGCAAGGCGCTCGGCCTGACCAGGGAGCGCATCAGGCAGCTGGAAAAGCAGTCACTGTCCAAGCTGCGGCACCCGAGCAGGGCGCAGCCGCTGCTCGAGTACGCGGTCTGACCTGACCGCGTAGCGCCGAGCCCGGCCCGCCCTCCCGCCGGGCCGGGCTCGGCGCGCTTGGTGGTTGCCCGGCCTCGGCGCGCTTCGTCGTTGCCCTGGCACTGCCAGGCGGATTCCGCCGCGCGGCACGGCGTGCCCCGGGCAGCGTGAGCAGCGTGGCCCTCCCTGTTGCTGTTGCGGCGGCCCGCCGTGAGCAACGTGGCCCTCCCTGTTGTCGTCCCAATAACATCAGGAAGGGCCACGTTGCTGTTGCCTCGCGGCAGCTCACAGCCAGCGTGGCCCTCCCTGCTGCTGTTGGCGGAGGCGAGAGCAGCGCCCGGCTGGACGAAGTCGCCGCCGAACTGAACGCCCGGCCCCGGCCGGAGCATGATCGCGGAGAGTTCTCCGTCGTTTGCGGCATGATCGCGGAGAGTTCTCCGTCGTTACCGCGGAGAGTTCTCGGAGCACGGAGTGTTTGCCGTTCTATGTGCGGACAACGCTCCGCGCAACGACAAGTCTCCGTGCTGTCAGCCGGAAAGACTCCGCGCAGCGACAAGTCTCCGCGCCGGAGCCGGGAAGGCTCCGCGAAGCGGGAAGTCTCCGGGAACCCGGGAAAGAGCCTCGCCGCTGAGCCGGCCGAGCGGGACAGCCAGGCAGTCCGGGGTTGCTGGGCAGCCGGGCAACCCGAGATTGCTGGGGCGGCTCGGGATTGCCGGGGCAGCCCGGCTAGCCAGGGATTGCCGGGGCAGCCGGGGCAGGAGGGGCTGCTGGGTTACCAGATTTTGGCTACTTCGGGGGCTTCGGCGGCGGCCTGGGTGAAGCCCGCCTTCGCGGCGGCCGGGCGGTTGACCGGGTCCAGGACGTTCTTGCCGATGGCCATCAGGGCCGCCTTGTCGGGCTTGATGACGATCACGGTGCTGCCGCTGGCCGTGAGCTGGCGCACCTGGCTGGCGACGCTCGCGATCGGCCCGAACCCCTGGATGAGCGGCGCGATCACTACGACCCGCTCGTGCCCGGCCGCCAGGTCGACATTCGCCGCCGATCGCATGCCGCCGTCCATGTAGCGCTTGCCGTTGATCGTCACCGGCGGCCAGATCCCGGGGACGGCGCAGCTCGCGCCAACCGCGTCGATCAGGCTGACCTCGCTGGTGGCGTCGAACACGGTGAACTCTCCGCTGGCCGCCTCCACTGCCGTGACCTGAAGCCTGCCGGCCGGCCAGTCGCGGATGGGAAGGCGGGACTCGAAGACCTTGCGCCGTTCCGCCTCGGACTCGGTCCTCGACCGAAGCGCGAGCCTGCCCACTCGCTTCATGGCCACCTCGGATTTCCAGGTGAACCCGACTGCGAGGCCGTACTTCGCCAGCACGGCCCGGCCCATCTTGGCGGTGACCTCGCCGGGCTCATACGGTGCCGACTGGCCCGTGTAGAACTCCGCGAGGCTGGTGCCGGATCGCACATCGACGCCGACCACCGAACCAGCCGAAGTGCCGATCACCAGGTCAGCGTCGGTGAGATCCACTCCGTGCTCGGCCAGTCCGGCCAGGATGCCGATCTCCCAGGCAACGCCAGTCAGCCCGCCGCCACCCAGTACCAGAGCTTTGTCCGCCATACAGTCCTTTATACCCCGTTCCCCGCCCATTCCGGAGACAGCCAGCACCAGCGCGGCGGCCCCGGACCTGGGCCGAGCCGCATGGATACGCGGACTCATGCGGAAAGTCGGGTGTCAATGCGCGCATTGGTGACCTTGTTGGCTAATTAGAGGTCCAGGCGGCCCGGGCGGGTTAGCGGTGCCGGGGTTGGCCAGTCCGGGCTGTTCGAACTGCCCAGTGCTAGTGACTGAAAAAGCTCCCCGAAGCGAAAACTGTCCCCCGCGATGCCGGAAGAGCTCCCCGATCCTGATCACGAGCCGCGCGGCAGCCCCCGGGACCCGTGCTGGTTTCCGTGATCATGACCGAGACCATGATCACGGAAGATCACCCAGGTCAGGACCGGTGCGATGTTCCGTGATCATGCCCGGGACCGTGATCACGGAGGATCGCACCTGCCGCCCCCGCACTCACAGCACCCCGGACCGGGAACTCTCCCCCACGATACCGGAAAAGGCTCCCCCGATCCTGATCACCAGTCACCCGACAGCCCCCGGGGAGGCTGCCGCGTGACTCGTGATCGACTCCGGGGAAGCATTTCGGGCACCTTGCGGGATAGTCAGGCGGGAGCACGCCCCGGCCCGGCGGCCCGGCCCGGCCCGGCGGCCCGGCCCGGCGGCCCGGCCCGGCGGCCCGGCCCGCGACAGAGTCGGGGCGGCCGGGTTGCTGGTCACGCCCGCCTCTGACAGCATCGTGGCCCTCCCTGTTGCTGTCAGCCACTGGTTTTAACAGCAACGCGGCCCTCCCTGATGTCGTCCCGACAGCAACGGGGAGGGCCACGTTGCTGTCAGAACGGACCGCTGACAGCAACAGGGAGGGCCACGATGCTCACCCTGCCCCGGCGGCGCCGGGGCAGGGGCACGGCGCACCTCCGCCCGAACCCGGCGCCTGACTCACCAACATCCCGAGTCACCCGACAACCTCCAGGACAGCGGCGATGGCCCGTGATCATGCCCGCGACCATGATCACGGACATTAACCCCGGTCGGCCCCGGCGGACAAGCACCCCCCACGCGGCAAACCCGCACCACCCGCCTCCACCGCCTCATACTCACCCCGCAGCAGGAACTCCGATTTAGCCAACAAGGTCATTGGTGTTGGCGTGGTACCCGCCGGAGCCGGTTCCGAGCGGTGGCGCGTATGGGGATCGGAAGCCGGAGAGGTGTCGGGCGGCGAACCAGGCGCCGCACGGGATAGATTGCCCCGGTGAACGTCAACGTCGAGGTACTGAGCACAGTCACGGACGAAGTGGTCGAGGCGTTCGGCCACTTGCTGCCGCAGCTTTCCACTAGCGCCAAGCGACTCGACGCGGCCGCCCTCGCTGCCGTGGCCTCGGACCCGGGCAGCACGGTGCTGCTCGCCCGGCTGGGCGACAAGATCGTCGGCACGCTGACGCTGGCCACCTTCACGATCCCGACCGGCGTGCGGGCCTGGATCGAGGACGTGGTCGTCGATGAGGCGGCCAGGGGCCAGCGAGTCGCCTCGCAGTTGATCGGCGAGGCGATCAAGCTCGCCAGGCAGGCCGGCGCGCGCACGGTGGACCTGACCTCGCGGCCGTCGAGGGAGTCAGCGGGGCGGCTCTACGAGCGGATCGGATTCGAGCAGCGCGAGACCAGGATGTACCGCTACAAGCTGACCTAGCCCAGCTCGGCCACGGCCTCCAGCAGCCTGCTGACGTCCGACTCGTCGTTGTAGTGCACGAGCCCGGCGCGCACCGCGCCGCCGCTGTCCCTGATGCCGAGCACGCCGGTCACTTCCCAGGCGTAGTTGTCGCCGTTCCACACGTTGATCTCGCGCGCGGCCAGCAGTGATGCCACCCGCGTAGGCGACAGGCCCGCCACGTTGAAGTACGCGGTGGCCGTCCGGCGAGCGGGCCGCCCGTAAGTCGTCACATGCGGCATCGCGTCAAGGCCGGCGACCATGATGGTGAATAGCCGCTGCTCATGCTCTTCAACCGCCGCCATGGAGGTAAGCAGCCGCTCCCTCCTCGTGCCCGCGGCCGAGTCGTCCAGGTCAGCGAGGTGCTCGATGGCCGCGGTGACCCCAGCCTGATCGGCGAAGGGCGGGGTGCCGAGCTCGAACCGGTCGGGGATCTCATCCGGCGACGGGATCAGCTTGTCGGGTCGCAGCGATTCGAGCAGCTCGGGAGCGGCGATCAGGGCTCCGATGTGCGGTCCTGACCACTTGTACGCGCTGGTGACGTAGAAGTCGGCGCCGAGGGCGCGGATGTCGACAGGACCGTGCGGCGTGGCGTGCACGCCGTCGACGTAGCTCAGCGCCCCGGCGGACTTCGCCAATGCCGTAATCGCGGCAACGTCGGGGCGGGTGCCGAGCACGTTACTCGCCGCGGTCACGGCCACCAGCCTGGTCCGGTCCGACAGCAGGCCCTCGTACTGCCCGACGGGCAGTTCACCGGTTCCGGCGTCGGGCTCGGCCCAGCGAACCACCGCTCCGGCCCGGCGCGCGGCCTGCACCCACGGCCTCACGTTCGCGTCGTGGTCGAGCCGGGACACGACGACCTCATCGCCCTCGCGCCAGGCACCGGCGAGCACGGCCGCCATCCGGTAGGTGAGCGTCGTCATGTTGGATCCCAGAACGACGCCGTCGGCAGTGCCGCCCACCAGGTCGGCGATCGCGTCCCGGCAGGCGGCCGTGATGGCGTCCGCGCGCTCGCTGGCCGGGAACACGCCGCCCGCGTTCGACAGGCCGGCCGCGTAAGCATGGCTGATCGCGTCGATCACCGCCGAGGGCACCTGAGTTCCCGCCGCCCCGTCAAGGTAGGCATAACCGTCAGTAAGCGCCGGGTAGCAGTCGCGAACTTTAGCGACGTGAAATCCCATATGACCGACCCTACTTCAGGCGGCCAGACGACTTGAGCACCGAGATCCACGGGTCGTCGTCGGGCACTACCGCGAGGTACGGTATGCCCGCCATCCAGCCCGCCAGCACCGCCTCCGGGTCGGCCGGGCGGTAGTCCTCCCCCAGTACCTGGGCGAGATCCCAGGCGTGGACGTGCCACTCGACGCAGGCCAGCCCGCCCATGCCGGCGACGGTGATCACCCGCCCCTGATAGCTGTGATGCGGCAATTGCAGCAGCGGGCCAAGCCGCGCCGTGTACCTCGTCGCCGACCGCGCGAACGCCTGGATGTGCGCCTCGGGCGGCACATCGGGCAGCGTGGCAAGCTCCGCCGCGTTCTGCCTGGCGAGTTTCTTGCCGATGGTACTGCCGTGAACCCCGGTCGCCATCAGGCGGGACAGCCTGCTCACGGGAGCGTCGTCGAGATACTCGTGGTAATCGTCGGCGATGCAGCGCAAGTGCCCGGCCAGGTCCGCCGCCCGCCATTCCGTGCACGGCGTGGGCGCGTTCCAGGCGGCGGGCGTGAAGCGTGCGGCCAGCCGCACGATCGCGGCAATGCCCTGGCCGAACACGACGGGCGCGGCCGAGTCAGGCGGTCCCACCCCGCACCTCCCCTGTGCGCGCTGCTCCCGTTGCGCGCACCGTAATCCCGCGCGCACTGCTCCCCCGCGCGCCTGGCGGCCAAACCGGCGCGTTTCGCCAGATTGCCAGAACTAAGGGCCGTTCGCTACCCGCGATCGGCCGGAAAAGAAGGTGACAGTTAAGGAGCTGTCCAGTTACGATCCAGCGAGTGGCTACCCCGGACGTTCAGCAGACAAGGCAAACCGGGCAAGTTCCCACAGGTCAGCACCCTCCGGACCATCCTCCCGCTCCGCGGTCGGCCGGGCCTGCGCACCCTCCCGAAGCGCGGCAGACTCCGCTAGCCGCTCTCTGGCGGTTGCGCGAGTACCTGCGCCCCTACTACGGCCAGCTCGCCTTCATGCTCGTAGCGGCACTGCTGGGCTCATTCGCCGAGATCATCATCCCGCTGCTGGCCAAGGCCGCGATCGACGGGCCGATCGCGAGCGCGGCGAGCACCCACGGCCGCGGCGACGGGCCGCTGGTCCTGATCGGGCTCGGCGCCATCGCGCTCGGCGTGACCGAGGTGGCGTTCAACCTCGTCAGGCGATGGGTCCAGGCCACCGCGGTCGTCAACCTCGAGCAGGCGATGCGCGATGACCTCTACGCGCACCTGCAGCGGCTCGAGCCCGGGTTTCATGACTCCTGGCAGTCAGGCCAGTTGCTGTCCAGGGGCACCACCGACCTGTCAGCGATCAGGCGGTTCGCTGGCTTCGGCGTCATCTTCCTGATCACCAGCATCGTCAGCTTCATCGTCATCGTGCTGCTGCTTATCAGGCTGGACTTGCTGCTCGGCCTGCTGACCGGGGCGGTACTCGCCCCGGTGACGGCACTGTGCCTGCGCTTCGAGCGCCGTTACACGGTCCTGTCCCGCCGGGTCCAGGACCAGCAGGACGTGCTCGCCACCTACGTCGAGGAGGCCGCGGCGGGCATCCGGGTACTCAAGGCACTCGGACGGCGGCGCCTGGTCGCGTCGGAGCACGCCGAACTGGCCAGGACCGTCTACCAGACCCAGGTCAGCAAGGCGAAGCTGCGCGGTACCTTCTGGGCCAGCCTCGACCTGGTGCCGAACGCCGCGATCGCGCTGATCTTGCTGCTCGGCGCGTTGGCCGTCAGCCAGGGCCGGCTGTCGACCGGCGGGCTGGTCGCGTTCATCGCCCTGGTGCTCATGCTGGTCTGGCCGATCGAGGCGCTCGGCTACATCCTGGCGCTCGGCCAGGAAGCAGCCACCGCCGCCCAGCGGGTCTACGAGATCCTCGATACCAAGCCCACGATCGTCAGCCCGCCCGCGCCGTCAGCCTCCGCGCTGACGGCTTCCGTGCCGAAACAGCGCACGGCCGCGCGATCCGGGGGCAGGCTCGTGCTCGACCACGTCGAGTTCAGCTACCCCGGCCAGCCGGGGCAGCCCGGACAGCAGGGACAGCCTGTGCTCCGCGACGTCTGCCTCGAGCTCACGCCGGGCGAGACGGTCGCCCTCGTGGGCGCGACGGGCTCGGGCAAGACAACCTTGCTCAACCTCATCGTGCGGCTCGCCGACACGACCGCCGGCACGATCCGGCTGGACGGCACCGACATCAGGGAACTGCCGCTGCGCACCTTGCGCACGGCGGTGGCCTGCGCGTTCGAAGACCCTACCCTGTTCTCGGTCAGCGTCAGGGAGAACGTGACGCTCGGCCGGCCCGACGCGCCGGACGACGCGGTCGAGGCCGCGCTCGCCGCCGCCCAGGCCGACTTCGTCGCCGACCTGCCGTGGGGTCAGCAGACCCGGATCGGCGAGCAGGGCATGTCGCTGTCCGGCGGCCAGCGGCAGCGGATCGCGCTTGCCCGCGCGATCCTGGCGGACCCGTCCGTGCTGCTGCTCGACGACCCGCTGTCGGCGCTCGACGTGCACACCGAGGCAAAGGTCACTAAAGCGCTCGGGCAGATCCTCAGCAGCTCGACCGCGCTCGTCGTGGCGCACCGGCCGTCAACCGTCGCGCTGGCCGACCGGGTAGCGGTGCTCGAGCGCGGCAGGATCAGCGCGATCGGGACCCATCACGAGCTGCTGGCCAGCAACGCTCACTACCAGCATCTGATGAGTTCAGGAGTACGGCGATGACTCAGGTGACCGCGCAGCAGCAATGGCGCGGCATTGCCGCCGAGGAGATCGACGAGCTGCCCAAGGGCGTGTCGCTGCTGCTCAGGAAGCGCAGCCGGGCGCTGCTCGGCGACCTGCTGCGGCCGCACCGCAAGACGGTCGCGCTGATCACCTTGATGATCCTGGCGGCCAACCTGGCGGCCCTGGCCGGGCCGTGGCTTGTCGGCATCGGGGTCGACAAGATCCCGGCGCTGATCGCGACCAAGGACCCGGTGCCGATCATCATCGTGGTCATCGAGTTCCTGCTGGCCGTCTGCGCGCAGGCCGTCGCCAGCTCCGGGTTCATCTCCTCAATCGGCCGGATGGGCGGCCAGATCGTGCTCGAGCTAAGGCAGCGGCTGTTCTGGCACTTCCAGGTCCTGCCGGTGGCGTTCCACGAGCGCTATACCTCCGGCCGCGTTATCTCCCGGCAGGTCTCCGACATCGACTCGCTCTCCGAGCTGTTCGATGAAGGCCTCGACTCGCTGGTCAGCGCGGCGTTCTCGATGCTCTTCGTCGGCACCGGCATGCTGCTGCTCGACTGGCCGCTCGCGCTGGCGGTGATGGTCGGATTCATTCCGCTGACCTGGCTTAGCGCCTGGTTCAGGCGGGAGTCGGCACTCACCTACCGGCGCACCAGGGAGACCATCGCCCTGGTCATCGTCCACTTCGTGGAGACCTTCAACGGAATCAGGGCGGTCCAGACGTTCCGCAGGGAACCGCGGAACGAGGAGATCTTCAGCGGGCTCAACACCGCGTTCGCGAACGCCACGATGCGGTCCATGCGGCTCGTGGCGCTCTATTTCCCCGGCGTCACCCTCGTCGGCAACCTCGCCGTTGGCGTGGTGCTGCTGTACGGGGGCGTGCGGGTCATCGACCACTCGATGCAGGTCGGCGTGCTCGTCACGTTCTTGCTGTACCTGCGGCGGTTCTTCGAGCCGCTTCAGGACGTGTCGCAGTTCTACAGCACTTTCCAGTCGGCGACCGCCGCCCTGGAGAAGGTCTCCGGGGTGCTGGACGAGGCGCCGTCAGTGCCCGAGGCCGCTCATCCCGCTGAGCTGCCCGCGCAGCCGGGCAGCGGCCGAAGCCTGGAACTCAGGGAGGTCAGGTTCGGCTACCGTGACGCCATCGTGCTGCCGCGGCTGGACCTGACGATCCCCGCCGGGCAGACGGTGGCGCTCGTAGGCGCGACCGGAGCCGGCAAGACGACCATCGCCAGATTGCTCTCCAGGTTCTACGACCCGGGCGAAGGCCGGGTGCTGCTCGACGGCGTGGACCTGCGCGACATCGCCGACGAGGACCTCCGGCGCGAGATCGTGCTGATCACTCAGGAGAACTTCCTGTTCAGCGCCACGATCGCGGAGAACATCGCGCTCGGCAAGCCTGGCGCGGCAAGGTCAGAGATCGTCGCCGCCGCGCAGGGGGTCGGCGCGGGCCAGTTCATCGCCGAGCTGCCCGACGGATACGACACCGAGGTGGGCAAGCGCGGCGGCAGGCTGTCGGCCGGCCAGCGCCAGCTGATCTCGTTCGCGCGGGCGTTCATCGCGGCGCCGAGCGTGCTGCTGCTCGACGAGGCGACCTCGCTGCTGGACCTGCCGAGCGAGCGGATCGTCCAGCAGGCGCTGCAGACCGTCCTGGCGGGCCGCACGGCCGTGATCATCGCGCACCGGCTCTCGACGGTCAGGATCGCTGACCGGGTACTCGTGCTCAGCCGCGGCGAGATCATCGAGGACGGCTCGCCGCAGGAACTGCTGGTCAGCGGCGGCGAGTACTCCGACCTGCACCAGAGCTGGCTGGAAAGCCTTGTGTAACGCCTACCTGCGTGAGCGACCCCCTCTCGTCCGCTAAGCTGGCCGGCGTGATCGGTGGACGTAAGCAGGCTAGCCCGGACGCGCAGGCACAATATCTGGCCGATGTCGCGCTTGCCGCAAACTTTGACGAGCTACTTCAGGCGGCGAAGACCGCCGAGAACGAGTTCCGGGTTGCCCAGGCGACTACCCGGCCGCTGGCCGAGCAGTACGCGCTCGCGAAGAAACTCGACGTGACGCTCACCGACGCGATGCGGTCCGCCTACGCGGCGGTCCGCGCGGAGATCGGCCCGCGCGGCTATGACGACCGGATCTTCAAGCGCAAGGCGATGGCCACCCCGGTCGTGCATGCGCTCAACACAGAGGCCGAGCGCTTGCTGACGCTGCGCGAAACGCACCTTCTGACGGGCATACCGCCACGTCCGGTCGGCGTTGGTCTCAGTCCGGACACAGCAGGATCGCACTCAAGGCATTAACGAGCGGCACTGCGTAGGGTCGGAGCAGGTAGTCCCGGTCCGCCAGTGCTGCTGAGCGGCAGACACGGGGGAAGGTGTACGGATGGCGCACGGCTATCCGGATCACGGCAAGAACTTTCCGTGTCAGGGACGCGCCGGGCGGTATCCGGCGTTGAGACTAGTAGTAGCCATGCGCTCGCTGCCGGTTAGCGCGGGCTACGAGGAAAGCTACAAAGACCATGCCCCAAAACCATCCCAATGTGCCATGTCACTTACACCCCGTGACCTGGCAGATTTAGACAAAACTACGATCAACACACCCCCGACTTGGAGGCGCACGATGTGCCCGCACACGCCCCCGTGCCCGGCGCCGAGCGACCCGGACCACGAGGCGGCCCGTACTCTCATCAGCCATCCCGAGCAAGGTTGGAGCTTGCTCTGCAACGGCATAGTGGTATTCGAAGACACAGGTGAATTGCTCCCCGGCGGCGCGGTCATCGCACCGCACCGGCCAACCGACATAGTGATGACCTGTCCGACGATCGTGGCTGCCCCCGCAGCCGCCGTGCCCGCAACGCCTGCTGCCTGACCACGCTGGCAATCCCAGCTAGGTTCGAAGTACCCGGTCACCCAGCCAGGCCGTGACCGCTGTCACGATGGCGTCCCGGCTACGCCCCAGAGCGTGAGTCTCACCGGCTAGCACGACGAGACGGTCGGCGTCGGCCGCGTCCGGCACGCCGAACGGGTCTCGATCGCCGTTGATCACCAGCACCGGCACGCCAGCCGACCCAGCCGCGCGAAGCTCGCCGGCCCGGGACTTATCCGGCTGACCAGCCTTACCGGGCGGGTGCAGCGGAAACGCAAGCGCGATTACCCCGGCGGCATCGGCCTGCCGCGCGGTACGGCATGCCACCCGCGCCCCGTTGCTCCGGCCTCCCTGGACCAGCGGCACGCCCTGATGCCGCTCCCGCAGCGCCCCGATGATCTCCAGCCACGCCGCGTCCTGACGCACGGCCGACCCCGGCGCGCTCGCCCCGCGGACCCGGTAAGGCTGCAGCACCCTGGCCACGGCCCCGCCGCAGGCCAGCCCGGCCTCGCGAGCCGCGAGCAGGTCCGCGCTGCCCGTTCCCCCGCCCGCACCGTGGGTGAGCACGAGCAGGAACCCGGGCCGCCCGCCTTCGTCCAGCTCGACCAGGGCCGCCCCGGCCGCGGTGCTGATCTCCATCCCAGGAGCCTATGCCTCCCCGGACCGCGCCCCCCGGCTAGGGCAGCTGACCGCGATGACGCCTGCCTGCCCGTCGTTGCGGAGCGCTTCAGGAAACCGGGGAGACCTCAGGCTGGCTGGCAGCGGCGGCGGCCGGCGACGGCGCGGCCGGCCGCGGCTGGCGGACAGCGCGGCCGCGATGACCATGACGAACATCGACGTGTAGAAGGCCGAGTGCAGCCCGGACGTGAACGCGACCGCCAGCCGGCCGTGCAACGACGTCGTCCCCACGAAGATGGCGAAAGCCAGGCCCTTGGAGATCGACCGCGACGCGATCAAGATCGCCAGCGCGAACGAGAAGACCATGCCCACGTTAGCGAACGTCCGGAGCATCCCCGAGGCTATCCCGAAGACCGCCGGCGGCGTCGCCTTCATCACGGCCGAGCTGTTGGCCGGGAAGAACGCGGCCGCCCCGATCCCGTTCACCACGCTGGCCACGACCACCAGCCAGAGCCCGGTATCGACCGCCAGGTGCGCGTAGATGAACAGCGCGACCACCTGGATCGCCAGCCCGGCCGTGGCCGGCAGCACCGGCCCGGCCTTGTCCGCCAGCCGCCCGGCGAACGGCCCGACCGCCGACCCGCCCACGTACCCGGGCACCAGCAGCAGCGAGGCGTGCAGCGGCGACAGCCCGCGCGGCCCCTGCAGGTACATGATCACGAGGAACAGCACGGCGAAGTTGGCCAGTCCCTGGAAGAACGACGCGCCGAGCGACGGGGCCAGCATCGGGATCTTGAACAGCCCGAGGTCGAGCATCGGCTCGGCCTGCCCGCGCTCGATGAACACGAACGCCACCAGCAGCGCCACGCCGCCGATGAGATATCCGGCCAGCTCGGCGTCGAACGACGACGTCGCCAGCTTCGTCATCGCCCACAGCACGCCGAACAACCCGAACCCGAGCGCCAGCATCCCCGCGACATCGAGCCGCCGCCGGGCGCGCTGGCCCCGGTCGGCGAGCACCCTCGCGGCCATCACGAGCGCCGCGCCGCCGATCGGCACGTTGATCCAGAAGATCCAGCGCCACGACACGTAGGTCACGATGATCCCGCCGAGCACGATGCCGAGCACGGCGCCGATGCTCCAGCCCAGGGCGTTGTAGCCGTAGGCGCGGCCGCGCTTCTCACGCGGGAAGAGGTCGGCGATGATCGCGCCGCTGTTGGCCGTGACGAACGCCCCGCCGACGCCCTGCAGCACCCGGAACCCGATGATCGACGCCTCGTTCCACGCCAGCGCGCACGCGAACGACCCGAGTATGAACACGGCGAACCCGAGCTCGTACATCCGCACCCGGCCGAAGATGTCGCCGAGCCGCCCGACCTGCGTCGCCAGCAGCGTGATCACCAGCAGGTAGCCGATCACGATCCAGACCACGGACGACAGCGCGACCCGCAGCCCGCTCTGGATCTCGGGCAGCGCGAGCACCACGATCGTCGTGTCAACGGCGGTGATCAGCACGCCGGTCATCACGACCACCATGGCGAGGCCAGTGCGCGCCGCCAGCGGAGCCGGCGCCCGGGCGGCCGGCGGGCTGGCGGTCTCCGGCTTGCTCGTCATCGCGCCACCTCTCCGATCTTGGGTGCGGCTTCGCCAGGTTGAATGGCTCGCACAACGACTGCGCCATGAGCACGGTAACTCCCATTCGGCCGGCCGGGAAGCCGGGCTAGGCTGGCGGTCGTGCCGGATAGCCTCTACACCGACCAGGATTACCTGCGGACGGTGCAGTACGCCACGGACGGCAACCTGGCCGCCAGGCAGTCCATTTACGCCTTCGGCGCCCCGGTGATCGACTTGCCGCGCGAGGTACTCGACTCGCTGCGGCTCGATGGGACCGAACTGGTCGCCGACATCGGCTGCGGCAACGGCGCTTACCTGGCCGAGCTGACACGGCGCGGGCACCGGGGCAAGCTGGTCGGCGTCGACGCCTCACCAGGCATGCTGGCCGCTGCCCGGCCGGCTGCCCCGTCGGCGGCGCTGGTGACCGCTGACGCGATGGCGCTGCCCCTGCGCACGGGGCAGGCCCAGGTCGCGCTGGCCACGCACATGCTCTACCACGTGCCCGACCCGCGTCAGGTGCTGCGCGAACTGCGCCGGATCACGACGGGGCGCGTGGTCATCGTGCTCAACTGCGGCGACCACCTAGCTGAACTGCGCACCCTGATCCGGGCGGTAGTGGCCGAGCACGGCCACGAGGCCGGGCACGTCGCCGCGGACCGGCTCACGCTGGCCGACGGCGCGAACCTGGCCGCCGGCTGCTTCGACTCCGTCGACCCGCACGAGGTCACGACCGAGCTCAGGGTGCCGGGACCCGAGCCGGTCACCCGTTATGTGGCGAGCATCGGCCTTCCGATCAGCCGGGCCGAGCATGACGCCGTGGCCGCCGAGGTAGCCGCCAGGGCGGACTTCACCACGACCGGCGTCTTCACGGTCACGGCTCACTCCGGCTGGCTACTGTGCCGCTAACATCCGTGCCGCGAACATCCGTGCCGCGAACATCCGTGCCGCTAGAAGCCGGCGTCGCGCTCACACGATGGCGATCGGGTTGATCGGCGAGCCGGTGCCGCGCGGCAGCCGCAGCGGCGCGATCACGCACAGGAATGACCACTGCCCGCTCTCGGCACACAGGGGCACAAGGTTCTCGAACTGCAGGTAGTCGAGCAGGTGCAGGCCGAGTGCCCTGATCGCCAGCACGTGAACGGGAAATCCGACGCCCCTGGCCGAGCGGCCGGCCGCGTCGTTGTTGCTGTCGCTGCCGAGCACGGCGATCTGGCGTTCGGCCAGCAGCGGCAGTACGGTCGGATGCAGGCCGGCCCGCGACACCGCGGCGTTCCATGGTCCCCGGGCGGCCCGGCGGAGCCGGTGCCCGACCCGGATGAAGAGCAGGTCGCCCCGGCCGACCCGGACGTTCTGCGCGTTCTCGGCGGCCAGCAGGTCCTCGGTGGTCACGTAGGTGCCCGGCTCCAGCCACTCGGTGCCCCTGACCCGCGGGATGTCAAGGAGCACGCCCCGGCCGACTATGCCGTCGGCGGCGGTGGCGATGGACAGGTCGTCGGCTCCGTGCTCGGTGACCTTCTCGGCCGGCACGTCGTTGTAGAGCGCGTGGTCGAACATCACATGGCAGAGCGCGTCGATGTGGCTGTCCGCGTTGCCGTGGACGTTCATCGAGATCCGGTCGGTGGCGAACGACAGCCCGGTCTTCGCCGCGCCGGCGGAGGTCCCGGTCATCGTGTGCACGGCGGGCTCCGGGTCGTCGGGGGTGACCGCGGTGCCCACCGGGGCTGCCATCGAGACCGTGATGCCCTGCCTGACCTCGCTCATCGCGGCCAGCACCCCGGCTGGCGTGAGGTAGTTCAGCGCCCCGCGCCGGTCGGCGGGACCCCAGGGCACCCGTTTGCGCAACTCGTCATAGAGGCCTCGGAACTCGGTGGTGCTGAGAGGGCCGGTTAGAGTCTGTGGGTGGTTCATCCGTGTCACTCTGCACACCTACCCCCCTGTCCCTCATCATCCGCTCCGGGTGGCATCTATGCGCAGCAGCCGGCTGGTGGCCGTGTGCTATCAGGTCGACGATGACTACATCAAGATCAACTCCGAGGTGCTCGCCGCCGACGCGGCGGTCGAGTTCGTGCAGCGGCTGCCCGAGGCCGACCGGCCCGGCGTCGTGTCAAGGGCGGCGGCACTCATCGGCTGGAACCCGATCCGCGAGGCCGGACCGGTAGCCGGCGCACCGGAACTCGGGCTCATCCAGCTAATGTCGGCCGGCGCTGACAGCGTGGACTTCTCGCTGGTGCCCGAGCAGGTGACTGTGGCCGGCAATGTCGGCGCCTACTCCGCGCCGATCGCCGAGCACGTGCTCGCGATGACGCTGGCGCTGGCCAGGCGACTGCCGCAGCGGCACGCGAGCCTCGCCGGCGGCCAGTGGAAGCAGCGGGAGCCGCTGCGCACGCTGAACGGCGCCGTCTGCGTCATCCTCGGCTACGGCGGCATAGGCGCGGCGGCAGCGCGCCTCATGCGGGCTTTCGGGGCGCGCATCTACGCCGTCAACACCTCGGGAACCACGGCGGACGACGTCGAGTTCGCCGGCACGCTCGCCTGCCTGGACCAGGTGCTGCCCGCCGCCGACGTGCTCGTGGTGTCGGTGCCGCTGACCAAGGCCACGCGCGGGCTGATCGGCGCCGGGGAACTCGCCCTGATGAAGCCGGACGCCATCATCGTCAACGTCGCCAGGGGCGCGATTATTGACGAGCACGCGCTGTATGAGCACCTCGCGCGGAATCCGGGTTTCGGCGCCGGAATCGACGCCTGGTGGCACGAGCCTCGCCGAGACGCTGGATTCAGTACCGGCGACCCATTTTTCACCCTGCCGAATGTCATCGGATCGCCGCACAACTCCTGCTTCGTGCCTGGCATCATCCCGCAGGCGGCCAGGAGAGCGGCCGAGAACGTGCGCCGCTACTTCAGAGGCGAGCCCGTCACCGGGGTCATGCACCGGGAAGATTACCTGTAATGGCCGAGCAGGCGCTGCAAGATGGCGGGGTCACCGCCTCCGACCTCGACTATCTTCGTGCGGGCGGTCGCACCGGATACCAGCGCCACGTCACCCCGGCGGACTCCGAACGCCGCCGCGACCGCTGTCAGGGCGGCCTCGGTGGCCTTGCCGTCAGCCGGCGGAGCCGTGACCCGCACTACGAGGGCGCCGGCGTACTCTCCGCCGACACCCGGTCGCGCTGATCCCGGCCTGACCCGGATCGTGATTCGCACCCGCTCATTGTCCGGCGGCGCCGGTCTTATTGCCCGCCGGAGCCGGCCTTGCGGGCACGCAGTTTCCTGATGAGTTTCATGATCAGGTAAAACATCGAAGTCCTCTCGCCTTAGCCCGCGCTGACGGCCGGGCCGGGATCGCCTGGCACGCCAGCGGCGGCGCGGCTCGCCGCCCGCGCGGACGCGGCCCGGGACTTGACCGCCAGCGTGGCGGTCCGGCCGAGCAGCATCGCGATGGACACGAAGATGAGGCTGTCGGTCAGCGCGCCGACGGAGATCTGGCTGGCGGCCATCCAGGACCCGAGTTGCCGTCCGAAGACATGGGCGGCGCCGTAGGTGAAAAAGATCCGCGCCGCGCTGACCACGATCCAGACAGCCGCGTACGCGATCCCGGCCCTCGACATCGGGCGGCCTGCCTGGTCGTCGTAGGCGACGCGGATCAGCGAGCCGGCCAGCGTTCCGATCGCGAGGCCCGCGGCGAGCCCGGCGAGTTCCAGCGCCAGGCCGCTGCCGGCCAGGGCCGCGCCCTTGAAGAAGAACGGGATGATGATGGCCGCCGCGATAAACGGGCGGAGCAGCCGCATCGTAGTGATCTTGCGATGACCCAGGTCGGCGACGAGCACGACGCCGAGAATGACAAGGTTCAGCAGCCAGACGCTCAGGTCCACGGCACCTCCTTAGTCCGGCCCAATCGGGGGAACATCCGCGAGATTAGGACGCCGACGCCCTCGCCCGCGTCCTCCGGCAGCTTGATTCGGGGTGGATTCGGGGTGGGCCCGTGGTTGATGAGCTCCTCCACCCGGTCCGCCGGCTAATGACCTTGTTGGCTTATTAGAGGTCCAGGCGGCCCGGGTCCAGGCGGCCCGGGCGGGTTAGCGGTGCCGGGGTGGCCAGGCCGGGCTGTTCGAACTGCCCAGTGCTGTTGACTGAAAAAGCTCCCCGAAGCGAGAACTCTCCCCCACGATGCCGGAAAAGCTCCCCGATCCTGATCACGAGCCGCGCGGCAGCCCCCGGGACCGGTACTGGCTTCCGTGATCATGATCGAGACCGTGATCACGGAAGATCGCCCAGGTCAGGACCGGTGCGATGTTCCGTGATCATGCCCGCGACCATGATCACGGAGATTAGCTTCGAACCCAAGCCGGCCAGCCCCGGCGGACAGCCACCCCCCACCCGGCAGACCCGCACCACCCGCCTCCACCGCCTCAGAATCACCCCCGCAGCCTGAACCTCCGATTTAGCCAGCAAGATCGTTGATGCGGTCATCGACATAACGGGATAAGTTGGCATGGACTACCGGCCGACTCGCGGCTAGGAGAATCCTTGTTCCGTTCACTGGCGTCGGCGCGCTCGGCTGAGTCCGCGGACGTCATCAGGGTCGTGGACTTCGTCAGGGCCGCGGGTGTCGTGACCGGGCTGGTCACTGTCAGCGTGGTGTGGTGGCGCCCGTGGAACGAGGGCGCCCGGGGTGCTGTCCTGGCCGTCCTGCTCGCGGCCTCCGCCGCCGGGTGGGTTGCCTGGCTCTTCACCAGGCAGCGTCCGACGGCCAGGACGATCGCCCTGATCGTGATGGGGGCAGCCGGCGGCGCGGTGACCGGGATCTCGCCGCGCAGCGCCGCCGTCGGCGTCGGGTGCCTGGTCGCGTTCAGCGCCGGTGACTTCCTCCGGCTCGACATCTCGATCGGCATCACGGCTGAGACGGTGGCGTCGTTTCTGGCGGCTGGCCTGATCACGAGCGCGCCGCCAGGGTTCCTGCTCGGATATCCGTTCGCCTTCACCGCGCTGTGGCTGCTCGACATGACGCGGCAGGCCTACCGGGTCAGGGCCGAACAGGCGGAGCAGACGCTGATCCAGACCCGCCGCGCCCGCGACGCCGAGACTGAGGCGGCGGCGCTGGCCGAGCGGGCCAGGATCGCGAGGGAGATCCACGATGTCCTGGCTCACTCTCTCGCGGCCGTGTCGGTGAACCTGCAGGCAGCCGAAGGACTGCTCAGCTCGACGGGAGACTCCGATCTCGAAAAGGCGGTCGAGTGCCTGACCAGGGCGGGCACGCTCACCAGGGAAGGCCTGGCGGCGGCGCGCAAGGCGGTGCTGGCGCTGCGCGACGACACCACGCCGCTGCCCGGGCAGCTGTCCTCGCTCGCTGACCAGTACCGGGCTGTCGGCGACGTCGCCGTCGAGCTGACGGTCAGCGGAGAGCCGCGCCAGTTGCCGGCCGAGGCGAGCCTGACCGCCTACCGGACCGCGCAGGAAGCGCTCACCAACGCCCGCAAGCATGCGCCGGGCCAGTCAGTCCGGCTCAGCCTGGGTTTCGAGCCCGCGCAGGTAACTGTCACGGTCAGCAATCCGCTGCCGGCAGGTGTCACGGGCAGCCGGCTGACGGCGACCGGCGCGGGCTACGGGCTGGCCGGCTTGCGGGAGCGGGCCGCGCTGGCAGGCGGCACGTTCGAGGCGGGGATTGACGGCGAGAGCTGGCAGGTGCGCCTGCGAGTGCCGGCATGACCGCCGGCGAGCCAGGCCCTCAGCCGGTGACCGTACTGGTCGCCGATGACCAGGCGGCGGTCCGCGAGGGACTGGTGCTGCTGCTCGGCACCGTGCCGGGGATCACCGTCGTCGGCGAGGCCGCCGATGGCGAAGCCGCCATCGAGACGGCCGCGGCGGTGCGGCCGCGGGTGGTGCTGATGGACCTGCACATGCCGCGCTGCGACGGCGTGGCGGCGACCCGCCGGATCCGCGCCGAGCATCCTGAGACGAACGTGGTCGTGCTGACCACGTACTCAGACGACGAGTCGATCATCGGGGCGCTGCAAGCCGGCGCCGTTGGCTACCTGACCAAGGACGCTACCAGGGCCGATATCGGCCGGGCCGTGCACGCCGCCGCCTGCGGCCAGGGCGTGCTCGACCCGGCCGTGCAGCAGCGGCTGCTGTCCGCCGCCGCCCGGGCGATGGCACCGGCGGCGGCTGACGACAGCGACCTGACGCCGCGCGAGTCGCAGGTGCTGGCCCTGATCGCGGCGGGCCAGTCCAACCGGGAGATCGCGCGCGCGCTTTTCGTCAGCGAGGCCACCGTCAAGACACACGTCAACCGGATCTTCGCGAAGACGGGCTCACGGAATCGCGCTGAAGCGGCGGCCAGCTACGCAAATCTCCGCTACGGGGGCACAGCTAGCTGACCACCGGGTGCCGTTCCAGTGCAGGATCTCGTTCTGCTGAGGGGTCGGGTCTGCCTGCTGCACCCCGACGGCCCAGCAATTCGCCCTGCTGACGCAGCGGACCGAGATGAGGAACTGACGGACATCCGCGCCAAAGCCCGCCGGATTGGGCACCTTGAGCCGCGACCATCTGACTCCGTTCCAGCGGAGGACCTGGTTCAGGTCGGACTCGTTGCCGGAAACACGCTGAGCACTGCCCGCCGCCAGGCAGTCACGCGGCGAAGAGCAGGTGACACTGGCGAGGCTGTTGATCGAGCCCGACTTGACGCCGGCGGGGCTTGGCGTACCGACTCTGAGCCATTTCCTGCCGTCCCAGCGCAGCGCCAGGTCAAGGAACCGCAGGGAACTCGCGCCGAAGCGACCGCCCAGTCCGACGGCCCAGCAATTCGACGCCGAAGTGCACGAAAGGCCGTCGAGCTGGCTGAATGAGCCCTTGGCGGTTCCGCCAGGGCTGGGAACGGTGACCTTCGCCCACTTCTGGCCGTTCCAGTGCAGCATCTGGCTCAGCAGGGTGCTCTTGTTGTTCACGCGCACCTGACCATAGGTGCCGGCGGCCCAGCAGTCCCCGGGTGCGGCACACCGGATGGCGCTGAGCGTGCTGACGTGATTCCGCCCGGTACCACCCGGCGCAGGCGTGGCGACCAGCGACCATTTCCTGCCATCCCAGTGCAGTGCCTGGTTGAATACCACCTCGGACTCGGTGTGGGAGACCTCCATCGTGTTGCCGTACGACCCCACTGCCCAGCAGCTGCGAGCCGACGTGCATGCGACGTCGGTCAGGCTGTTCATGTCGTTCTCGAGCGTCCCGCCCGGCGTCGGAGCGGGAACCACGAACCACTTCTTGCCGGTCCAGTGCAGCACCTGGTCAAGCTTTGCGTTGTTCTTGCCGTAGTCGCCAACGGCCCAGCAATTCGAGGCGGACGTGCAGCGGACGGCCGCGAGCTCGCTTTCGTCAAACTTGGCGGTACCCCCGGGGTTCGGCACTGCGACCTTGAACCATCTCTTGCCGGTCCAGTGCAGCACCTGGTTCAGCGCGGCTTGCTTGCTCGCGAAGCTGCCGACGGACCAGCAGTTGGACGCCGAGGTACAGAAGACTCCGGAGAGATCGTGGGCACCGGGTGCCGCGGCCCCCGGGACCAGACCCGGGGCTAGCGTGACCGGCAGGCCTGGCGATGAGCCGGCGACGGCAGGCGCAGCGCCCGCCAGCACGCTGGCCGCGCCGAGCGAGGCACTGAGCAAAATGGCGGCATGCCGCCAGGACTTCCGGGCCAGCGTCACCATTGTCCGTGCCTCCTCGCGCTGCCGCCTGAGCGGACGCTCTCTAGCTAGCTGACCATTTAGTGCCGTTCCAGTGCAGGATCTCGTTCTGCTGGGCGCTGGTCGCGGTCTGCTGGACGCCGACGGCCCAGCAATCTGCCTTGCTGACGCAGCGGACCGAATTAAGGGACTGCCGGCCGCTCGTGCCGGTGCCCGCCGGATTCGGAGCCTTGACCCGCGACCACTTGGCTCCGTTCCAGTGCAGGATCTGATTGAGGTTAGACATGCTCACGACGCCTCCCACGGCCCAGCAGTCGCTCGCGGAGACGCAGGTGACGAAGATGAGGCTATCGAGCGAGTCACTCTTGCTCGCGCCAGGCGTGGCCACCCTGAGCCACTTCCTGCCATTCCAGTGCAGGGCCAGGTCCAGGATTCGCAGCTTGGTCGGGCCGAACCGGCCGGCCACACCAGTCGCCCAGCAGTTCGCTGCCGAGGTGCACGACAAGCTGATGAGTTCGGTGACAGAGCCCTTGCTCGTGCCCCCAGGACTCGGGACGGTGACGGTCGCCCATTTGCTGCCGTTCCAGTGCAGCATCTCGCTCGTGAGCGTGGTCTTGTTCAGCCCCCGCAGCCTGCCGAAGGTCCCCGCTGCCCAGCAGTCCTTCGGAGCGGTGCACCTGACGCTCTCCAGCGAGTTGGCGTGATTGATCGCGGTACCGCCTGGCTGCGGGGTGGAGATCAGTGACCACTTCTTGCCGTCCCAGTGCAGTGCCTGGTTGAGCATGAGCTCAGACTCCGAGTTCGACGTCTCGATCATGCTCCCGTACGACCCGGCCGCCCAGCAGCTCCTGGCCGAGGTGCACGCGACATCGTTCAGCGTGTTGACGTCGTCCATGACGGTCCCGCCCGGCGTGGGAGCGGGCACCAGGAACCACTTCTTGCCGGTCCAGTGCAGCACCTGATCGAGGTGCGCTTCGTTCTTGATGTAGTCCCCGACCGCCCAGCAGTTCGATGCCGACGTGCACCGGACGGCGAAAAGCTCGCTCGCGCTGAACTTGCCGGTGCCGCCTGGGTTCGGGGTCGTCGCCTTGAACCATTTCTTGCCGGTCCAGTGCAGCACCTGGTCCAGCTCGGCTCCGTTGCTGCTCGTGAGGCTGCCGACGGACCAGCAGTTAGCTGCCGAGGTGCAGAAGACACCGTCGAGGTCGCGTGTCGGCGCCGACAGCAAGCTAGAACCCGCGGGCCCGAACGTCCGCAGCAGCGGCGACGGGCGAGCAGACGACGGCCCAGCCAGGGCCTGCGCGCCGCTCGCGCTCGCCAGGCCCAGCGAGGCACCGAGCAACACCACGGCCAGCCGCCACGACTTGATCACCATTGCTCGTACCTCCTTAGAGCAATGGTGCGTCATGCGCGGCCTCCAATAGCTCGTTTCACGGCATTTGCTTGGCGAAAACACTACGAATCACGCCAGTAGTGCGGTGCCCACACCCGCAAGCTCAGCCGAGTTGCCTGCCTAGCCCACCAGCCACTTGGTCCCGTTCCAGTGCAGGATCTCATTGTGTTCCTCGCTCTGCGAGTGCTTCTGCTGCTCGCCGACCGTCCAGCAGTTCACCGGCGTGACGCACCGGACCGAGCCCAGTTCGTTGTTGTCGCCCATCCCAGTGCCACCTGGATCCGGGGTCTTGACCAAGGACCACCTCGCGCCGTTCCAGTGCAGAGCTTGATTGCGGACAGCGGTGGACGCGCTCCTGCCCCCGAAGGTGCCGACGGCCCAGCAATCGCCGGCCGAGCCGCAGGTCGCGCCGAACAGGATGTTCTCGGCACCAGTTTTGGTCCCGTCAGGCTGTGGCGTGCTGATGCTTGACCACTTCTTGCCGTTCCAGCGGAGGATCTCGTTCAGCGTCTTGCGGGCGTTGCCGTTCTCGACCTGGCCCACCGCCCAGCAACCAGCACTTGATTCAGTTCAGCGTGGCCGCCCTGAACCACTTCTTGCCCGTCCAGTGCAGGATCTGGTTGAGCGTCGCCTGGTTACTATCGCGGCTTCCGACCGCCCAGCAGTTGGCGGCGGCGGTGCAGAAGACGCCTTCGAGCTGGCCCGCAGGCGTAGCGGACGCGAACGCGGGTGCGCTGCCGGTCACAACGGTCGCCCCTGCCAGCAGTGCACCAGACAGCAGCGCGCCTGCGCGCTTCACGCGGACCACTTCGCCCCGTTCCAGTGCAGGATCTCGTTCACGGTGTCGGTCTGCGTGCTCCGATGCTGCTCGCCAACGGCCCAGCAGTTTGCCGAGGTCGTGCACCGCACCGAGTTCAGCTCGTTGGTCGCGCCCTTGCCGCTGCCGCTGGGGTTTGGGGTCTTGACCAGGGACCACTTGGTGCCGTTCCAGTGCAGCGCCTCGTTGGCCGCCAGCGCGATGCTGGTGCCGCCGAAGCCGCCGACCGCCCAGCAGTCACGAGGCGACGAGCAGTTGATGCCGAAGAGGGCGTTCTGCGAACCCGGCTTAGATCCGCCTGGATCGGGCGTGCTCACCTTGAGCCACTTCTTGCCGTTCCAGCGCAAGATCTCGTTGCGGGCGACGCCCTTGTTCCTGAAGTTGCCGAACGAGCCAGCTGCCACGCAGTTGGTCGTGGACGTGCAGGACAACCCTGCCAGCTCGTTATTGGCGCCGGTCGCCGTCCCGCCCGGATTGGTGACGGCGACGTTGGTCCACCTCTTGCCGTTCCAGTGCAGCACCTCATTCCGCAAGGCGGTCTTGGTGTCTACCCTGCCGAAGGTGCCGACCGCCCAGCAGTTGTGCTCCGAGCCACACCGGACGCCGTCGAGGATGTTGGCGTGATGCGCGTTCATGCCGCCAGGCTCCGGTGTCGTGACCAGATTCCACTTCTTGCCGTCCCAGTGCAGCGCCTGGTTGAAGAACACGTTGGAGATACCACCCGGCGTGAGCATGGTGAGCCCGTAGGTACCGACAGCCCAGCAGCTCTTCGCAGAGGTGCAAGCCACGTCGAACAGGTCGTTGAAGTCGCCGTCGGAGGTGCCTCCTGGAGATGGCGTGGTCACTAGATGCCACTTCTTGCCGGTCCAGTGCAAGGCCTCATCGAGATTGACCCGACCGTTGATAAAGTCACCGACCGCCCAGCAATTCGCCGCTGAGGTGCACCGCACGGCGATCAGCGTGCTGGAGTCGCCCGGGGCTGTTCCGCCGGGACTCGGCACGACGACCCGGAACCATTTTTTCCCCGTCCAATGCAGCACCTGGTTGAGCAGCGCCCCTTTACTCGTGAAGCTGCCTACCGCCCAGCAGTTGGCGGCCGACGTGCAGAAGACGCTGTCGAGCACGCTCGGCGCGCCTTTAGGCTCCGCTTTCGGGCTGAGCGCCAGCGGCAGGCGGGGCAGCGCCGATCTCACGTGCAATGCCGGTCCCGGCGTCTGCCCGGCCAGCGCAGGCACGCTCCCGAGCCCAGCCAGGGACATCCCGAGCAGCATTATGGCTGGCCACACTCTCCAGGTACGCTTCATCGCCCGTCCTTCCGTGTCACGTAACGGCCGCACGATTGTACGCACCCAGACCAGCAGAAGGTTCAACATATCGGCACGAAAAAGGGGTGGCACCCGGCCGAAGCTGAGCTTCGGGCCGGGTGCCAGCCTCCGACTAGCCGAGTCCGTGTCGCCTCAGCACAGCCACGAGCAGGCCACGATCGCCCACTTCGCGATGTCTTCGAACCAGGACCACAGCAAAAACTTGAGTTTTAGCGCAGGTAACCGCTAGGAACTCTAGTTAATATTTAGTATCGGGCTCCATGGTCCAGATCGCCGAACTTCAGCGCTGCGGTCCGCAGGGCTAACCGCTACAGCATCTTCGCGAGGAACTGCCCCGTGTAGCTCTCCTCGACCTTCGCCACCTGCTCGGGCGTGCCGGTCGCGATGACCTCGCCGCCGCGCGAGCCGCCCTCCGGGCCGAGGTCGATCACCCAGTCGGCGGTCTTGATGACATCGAGGTTGTGCTCGATCACGATCACCGTGTTGCCGTTGTCGACCAGCCGGTTCAGGACGCCCAGGAGCTTGCGGATGTCGTCGAAGTGCAGGCCGGTGGTCGGCTCGTCGAGCACGTAGATCGTCCGCCCGGTCGACCGGCGCTGCAGCTCGGACGCCAGCTTGACCCGCTGCGCCTCGCCGCCAGACAGGGTCGGGGCCGGCTGGCCCAGCCGCACGTAACCCAGGCCGACATCCACCAGCGTCTTCAGGTGCCGGTGAATCGCCGGCACCGGCTCGAAGAACTCGGACGCCTCCTCGATCGGCATGTTGAGCACATCGGAGATGGTCTTGCCCTTGTAGTGCACGCCCAGCGTGTCGGTGTTGTACCTGGCGCCGTGACAGACCTCGCACGGCACGTACACGTCGGGCAGGAACTGCATCTCGATCTTGATCGTGCCGTCACCGGCGCACGCCTCGCACCGGCCGCCCTTGATGTTGAAGGAGAACCGGCCCGGCTGGTAACCCCGCACCTTGGCCTCGGTCGTCTGCGCGAACAGCCGCCTGATGTGGTCGAAGACCCCCGTGTACGTCGCCGGGTTGGACCGCGGCGTCCGCCCGATCGGCCCCTGGTCCACGTGCACGACCTTGTCGAGATTGTGCATCCCGGTCACCTTGGAATGCTTGCCAGGCACGATCCTCGTGCCGTGCAGCTCCTTGGCGAGCGCGCTATACAAGATGTCGTTGACCAGCGTCGACTTGCCCGAGCCGGACACCCCGGTCACCGCGACGAAGCAGCCGAGCGGGAACGCGACGTCCACGCCGCGCAGGTTGTGCTCGGTCGCCCCCTTGACGACCACCTCACGGCTCTTGGACACCTTGCGCCGCATGACCGGCACCGGGATTTGCTCCCGCCCGGTCAGGTACGCACCAGTCAGCGAGTCCTCGCTGGCGAGCAGATCCTCGAGCGGCCCGGACACCACGATCTGGCCGCCGTGCTCGCCCGCCCTCGGCCCGATGTCGACAACCCAGTCGGCCGCCTTGATCGTGTCCTCGTCGTGCTCGACGACAATGAGCGTGTTGCCGAGGTCGCGCAGCCGCAGCAGCGTCTCGAGCAGCCGGTGGTTGTCGCGCTGGTGCAGGCCGATCGACGGCTCGTCCAGCACGTACAGCACGCCGACCAGGCCGGACCCGATCTGGGTCGCCAGCCTGATCCGCTGCGCCTCGCCGCCCGCCAGCGTCGCCGACGCCCGGTCAAGCGTCAGGTAGTCAAGCCCGACATCGAGCAGGAACCCGAGCCTGGCATTGATCTCCTTGAGCACCCGCCCGGCGATCGCCTGATCGCGCTCGGACAGCTCGAGCACCATCAGCAGCTTGGCAAGCTCGCCGATCGGCAGCGAGACATACTGCGCGATCGACCGGCCGTCCACGGTGACGGAAAGAGTCAGCGGCTTGAGCCTGGTCCCGCCGCAGGCCGGGCACGGCACCTCGCGCATGTACCCGGCGAACCGCTCGCGGCTCGAGTCACTTTCGGCCTCAGAGTGCCTGCGCTGTATATACGGGATCGCGCCTTCGAAGTTCGTGTAGTAAGAGCGCTCGCGGCCGTACCTGTTCTTGTACTTGACGTGCACCTGCTCGGGGTAGCCGTACAGCAGCGCCTTCCTGGCCGCCGCCGGCAGCTTCCGCCACGGCGTCGTGATGGCAAAGCCAATCGAGTTGCCGAGCGCCTCCATCAGCCGCACGAAGTAATCGCTGACGTGCCCGCCGCTCCACACGCTGATCGCCCCGTCAGCCAGCGAGAGATCCTCGTCGGCCACCACCAGCTCAGGGTCGACCTCCATCTTCGTGCCAAGGCCGGTGCAATCCGGGCAGGCTCCCCAGGGCGAGTTGAATGAAAAAGACCTGGGCTCAAGCTCTTCGAAGGACAGGTCGTCGTACAGGCAGGCCAGATGTTCCGAGTACATCCGCTCCCGGTTCGGATCGGACTCCGGCAGGTCGACGAACTCCAGCACCACTACACCGCCCGACAGCCCCAGCGCGGTCTCGACCGAGTCGGTGAGCCGCCGCCGGGCGGACTCCTGCACCGCGAGCCGGTCGACGATCACCTCGATCGTATGCTTCTCGTACTTCTTCAGCACCGGCAGCCTGCTGTGCTGCCCGTCCCCGGCGGTCACCGCGTCATCCAGCCTGATCGTGACGCCGTCCACCCTGGCCCGCGAATAGCCCTTGGTCTGCAGTTCGCGCAGCAACTCGGTGTACTCGCCCTTGCGGCCCCTGATCACCGGGGCGAGCACCTGGAACCTGGCGCCCTCGTCAAGCTCGAGCACCCGGTCCACGATCTGCTGCGGCATCTGCCTCGCGATCGGCCGCCCGCATTGCGGGCAGTGCGGCTTGCCGATCCTGGCGAACAGCAGCCGCAGGTAGTCATAGACCTCGGTCACCGTGCCCACGGTCGAGCGCGGGTTGCGGCTGGCCGCCTTCTGGTCGATCGAGACAGCCGGGGACAGCCCGTCGATGAAGTCGACATCGGGCTTGTCCATCTGGCCGAGGAACTGCCTGGCATACGCCGACAGCGACTCGACGTAGCGGCGCTGGCCCTCGGCGAAGATCGTGTCGAAGGCCAGGCTCGACTTGCCCGAACCGGACAGCCCGGTGAAGACGATCATGGCGTCCCTGGGCAGGTCCAGCGAGACATCCTTCAGGTTGTGCTCGCGGGCTCCGCGGACAACCAGTCGTTCTGCCACTGTTTTCCTTCTGGGCTGGGCGTTCGGTTTAGCCAGGTCTGGGGTAGTGCGATCGGGGCGAAAGCTGCCCGGCCAATCGTAGTCGGGGGCTACGACATTTTCCTGCGCGTCAGCCCGACCGCCCCCGCAGCATCCAGGACCCCGCACCAGCAACGCCCGCTTGCATAACCATCGCAACCACCGAACACTTCCCGGCCACAGCCCGCCCGCCAGGCGCAGGCCACCCGCGCAGGCGCGCGCCACCCGCGCAGGCTCAGCGGGCATGATCACGGAACATTGCTGCTGTCTTGGAGGCTGTCGGGTGACTCGGGTCGTTGGAAGGTCAAGCCCGGCGCGCGACGGCATCTGGCCGGCCCAGGCTGCTGGTCACGCCCGTCTCTAACAGCATCGTGGCCCTCCCTGTTGCTGTTGGGCACTGGTTTTAACAGCAACGCGGCCCTCCCTGATGCTGTCCTGAGACCATCAGGGAGGGCCACGTTGCTGTCAGAAAGGACCGCTGACAGCAACAGGGAGGGCGACGATGCTCACGCTGCCCCGGGCGAGCGTGGATCTGGTCTGGCAGGCGGTGTCAGCGCCTGGTAAGAGAAGATGTCAAAGACGCATGCCCGGCCGCCCCGAGTCCCGCCGCGACCAAGCGGCGCCCGAGCAACAACGCCGCGATTGGAGAGGAGTGCCAGTGAGCCAGCCAGCCGCCGGGCCGCACTCGGTCGACCTGCTGATCCAGCGCATCGATGAATCAGTCGGCCGGCTACTCGCATCGGCCTCGCAACTGTCCGACGAGCAGATGCGGGAGCCTTCGCTGCTCCCGGGCTGGAGCCGCGGCCACGTGCTTACCCACATCGCCCGCAGTGGCGACGGGCTGCGGAATCTGCTGATCTGGGCCAGGACCGGGCAAGAGACGCCGCAGTATCCCAGCGCCGAGGCCCGCGCGGCAGGCATCGAGGCAGGCGCGGGACGGCCAGCGACCGAGATCACCGAGGATCTGGCCACCTCGGCCCAGGAATTCGCCGACGAGGCGCGGGGGGTGCCTGAGGAGGCCTGGGTGACCGAGGTTCGCGCGATCAGGGGACCTGCTCATCCTGCCTGGTTCACCCTGCATCGCAGGATCGTCGAGGTCGAGGTGCACCACGCCGATCTCGGCGCCGGGTACGGGCCTGGCGACTGGCCTGAGTGGTTCGTGTCCGATGAGCTCTACCGGGTCTGCGGCGAACTGGCCGCCAACCCCGATACCCCCGCCGTCCTGCTGAACGATGCGGGCACCGGCCGGCAGTATTTC
The DNA here is from genome assembly GCA_963720575.1 of uncultured Actinomycetota bacterium. Classification (GTDB taxonomy): domain Bacteria; phylum Actinomycetota; class Actinomycetes; order Streptosporangiales; family Streptosporangiaceae; genus Chersky-822. The sequence continues at coordinate 3,275,972 of CAVRGA010000001.1, read as the reverse complement.
CTGCGCGCGGACGAGCCCTGCGACCTGGCGGTGACCGGCCCTGGCTACGCGCTGCTCGCCTGGCTGATCGGCAGGGACAGCGACGGCGAGCTCACCTGTGACCCGGCGGGCGCGCTACCCGACATCCCCTCGTATGGATGAAACCTGCAACTGACATCCTGGCTGCAACGACTCGAACCGAGAGGACCCCGATGACCTACGACGGCAACGTGAGCGTGGGCGGACCGGCTCAGGGCAGGGAGCTTCCCGGCCTGGCCATCACCAAGGTGGCCGTTGGCCCGATGGACAACAACGCCTACCTGCTCCGCTGCACCAGCACCGGCAACCTGCTGCTGATCGACGCGGCGAACGAGCCGGAGACGCTGATCGGCCTGCTCGGCGGCGAGCAGCTCGGCACGATCCTCACCACGCACCGGCACGGCGACCACACGGCCGCGCTTGAAGCGGTGGCCCGCGAGACCGGCGCCGACACGATCGCCCACGTCGAAGACGCGCCGGCGCTGCCGCTCGCGCCGACGATGCTGGTCAGCCACGGCGACACGATCAGCGTCGGCGAGGCCGCGCTCAAGATCATCCACTTGCGCGGACACACCCCGGGCAGCATCGCGATCCTCTACGACGGCGGCGGCGAACTGGCCGACCAGCCGCACCTGTTCACCGGCGACTCGCTGTTCCCCGGCGGGCCGGGCAACACTCAGCAGGACCCCGACCGGTTCAACTCCCTGATCACAGATCTGGAGGAAAGGATCTTCGCCGAGCTGCCCGATGGCACCTGGGTGTATCCGGGCCACGGCAAGGACACCACGATCGGGGCCGAGCGCCCGCACGTGCCGGAGTGGCGCGCCCGCGGCTGGTAGATACAGAGCTGGCAGGGGATACGGTGCGCACCGACTTCGCCGTTATCGGCGCCGGGATCTGCGGCCTGTCGGCCGCCTGGGCACTGGCCAGGCGCGGTCACGAGGTCATGGTCATCGACCAGGCTCCTGCAGGCCACGTCAACGGCGGGTCACACGGCGCCTGCCGTATCTTCAGGCTCGGTTACGAGACCCCCGCGTACGTCACGCTCGCCCGCCAGGCCAGGGCGGTATGGACGGAACTTGAGGACGCCTGCGGCGAGCGGCTGCTGCACCCGACGCCGCAGCTGACTTTCGGGCCGGAAATGGAGCAGGTGCGATCGGCACTGGCCGCGGCCGGGGCGCCCGGCGAGCTGCTGACCGCCCGTGCCGCCGCCGAGCGATTCACCGGCATCACGGTGCCCGGGCCCGTCCTGTACGAGCCGGACTCGGCGGTAATCGTCGCGGACCGGGCGCTCGCGGCACTCGAGGCCTTGTCCGGCTCCGCCGGCCAGCCAGCACCGTCCGGCTCCGCCGGCCAGCCAGCACCGTCCGGCTCCGCCGGCCAGCCAGCACCGTCCGGCTCCGCCGGCCAGCCAGCACCGCCCGGCTCCGCCGGCGAGGGCCTGCGGCCCGGCTCCGGGGGGCGGATCGACGCCCGGGTTACCGGGCTCGCCGAGCAAGGTTCCGGGGTGCGGGTGAGCACCACCGCTGGCGACATCGACGCCGACCGCGCGATCGTGTGCGCCGGGCCGTGGACCGCGAAGCTGGCCGCCAGTGCCGGGATCGCCATGCCTGCCGCCGCGACGATGGAGCAGGTCGGTTACCTGGCTCCGGTTCGTGCGGGCACCGGGTCCGTGCCGATCTTCGTGCACTATGGCGGGGAGTTCCCGTACGGGCTGCCTGTCCCTGGCTCTGATCGGTACAAGATCGGCATTCACTTCGGCGGGCCAGCCGTCGACCCGGACCGTCAGGATCACGGGGACGACGCCGGCCTAGTCGCCCGGATCAAGCGCGCGGCGACTGCGTTCCTCCCGGAATTTCACGCTGATCCAGTGGCAACCGAGCGCTGCGTTTACGACAACACTCCGGACACCGATTTCATTGTTGACCGGATCGGCTCGATCGTGATCGGGTCGGGCACCTCGGGCCACGGATTCAAGTTCGGGCCGCTCATCGGTGAATGGCTGGCGGCACTCGCTACCGGGTCCGGAGCGCCGCCGCAGTCGTTTGCCCTGAGCCGGTTCTGACGCAAGCGCCCGGTAAAGTCCAGGTATGGGCGATGAGGTTCGCGTGGTCTACCGCAAGTTCGACGGCTCGCTGCACTGGAATACGACCGTGACCCGGCTGGGCCAGGACGAGTACGGGGTCTGGACCGGTGCGCCCGCGATGAACGTCTCGTATCGGGGCAACGGCCCGGCCGTTGTCATCGAGCACCAGCAGGTCCGTCTGTTTCCGCACAGCGGCTGGTGGACGGCCTCCTTCAACGCCGCGCCGGCCAGGACCGAGATTTACTGCGACATCAGCACCCAGCCAGTCTGGCCAAGCCCGGCCGAGGTCACGATGGTTGACCTCGATCTCGACGTGTGCCGCAGGCGCGACGGCCTGATCGTGCTGCTCGATGAGGACGAGTTCGCCGAGCACCAGGTGAAATACTCCTACCCGGCCGACGTCATCGCCGAGTCCGAGCGTGCCGCCGCGTGGCTCCAGGTAGCTCTGGGCGACGGGCGCGAGCCGTTCGCCACCGTGTACCGCACGTACCTGGGCTTGGTGCGCGGCTAGCCGCGCTTCTGCCTGGCGATCTTGACCGCGATGCCCTCGAGCACGCAGTCAAGCCCGAACTCGAACCGCTCCTGCCTGGTCTCCTCGGCATCCGGGTCGACGTCGTCGTCGATGATCCGCAGGAAGTGATCGAACGTGCCGGTCTGGGCGAGACGGCGCTTCCACTCCATGAGCTTGGCGGTGAACTGATCCTCGGCGGCGACCCACCGCTCCTGCTCGCGCTGCGTGCGGAGCTCGGTGAGTTCGCGGATGACGGCGCCTGAGACGTAGGTGTTGAGCGTCTGCAACACGTTCACCGCGGTGGCGGTGTCGATATCGAGGCTGTCCAGGCTGGCGAGCATTTTGTCGAGATTGCGGAGCGTGTTCGGGCCGAGGGGCGGCCTGGCGCTGATGAAGTCGATGACCCACGTGTGCCGCAGCAGCACTTCGCGGGTGCTGCGGGCCTGGGTGCGCAGGTCGGCCTTCCAGTCACCGGTCGGCTCGGGCACGTCCACTTCGGCGAGCAGCGCGTCGAGCATGAGCTCGAGCAGGTGCTCCTTGCTGGCCAGGTGCCAGTAGAGCGACATCGCCCCGGCGTGCAGCACTTCGGCGATCTTGCGCATGCTGATCGCCTCGGGGCCGTCGCTGTCGGCGATGGCGATCGCGGCATCGACGATCTCGGCTCTGGACAGCCCGCCGCGCGGCCTGGCCCTGCCGCGGGCGTCCCTGACCGGCTGGGGCCGGCGGACTGGCTGGGCCGGCCGACCGGCTGCGTGTGACGCTCGGCTTGCTGGCGCCTGCGCTCCGCACCCGCCTGCCGCCTTTCGGCGGCGGCTTCGAGGCGCTCGCGACGGTCAGCCTCGGCGCGTTCGCGCCGCTCGGCGCTGGTCCGGCCCGCACCGGTCCGCTTTGCGCCCGCACCGCCGCGGCCCGCACCCTCGCGGCCCGCACCCTCGCGGCCCGCACCCTCGCGGAAGGCCGCGCCCGGGCCGAAGGGCGGCCAGAGGTCGTCGTCCCGCTCCATTGCTCCCTGCTAACTGGTTTCCCTGCTTGATTCTCGTACATCGTACTGTACAGTACGGCGTACGAGATTAATCGTACGTCGTACTAGGAGCTTTCACGGGAGGCAGCCGATGACAGGGGAACTGGCGATTGAAGCTTGCGGGCTTGAGCGGAGGTTCGGGGACACCAAGGCACTTGATGGCCTTGACCTGGAGGTTCGCAAAGGCACGATCCTCGGCATGCTCGGGCCGAATGGCGCGGGCAAGACCACGACCGTACGCGTGCTGACCACGCTGCTGCGGCCTGATCGCGGCACCGCCCGGGTGGCTGGTCATGACCTGCTCACGCAGGCCGCGCAGGTGCGCAGGCACATCGCGCTGACCGGCCAGTACGCGGCGCTCGATGAGTACCTGACCGGCCGCGCCAACCTGGTCATGATCGGCCGGCTGGCCCGGCTGCCGGGTCGCGAGGCCAAGGCACGGGCCGCCGAGCTGCTCGAACGGTTCGACCTGACGCACGCGGCTGACCGCGGGGTGAAAACCTACTCGGGCGGCATGCGCAGGCGGCTCGACCTCGCCGCCAGCTTGATCAACAAGCCGGACATCCTCTTCCTCGACGAGCCGACGACCGGCCTTGACCTGCCGAGCCGGATGGCGACCTGGGACGACGTGCGCGAACTCGCGGCCGGCGGCACGACCGTCCTGCTCACTACCCAGCACCTGGAGGAGGCCGACCAGCTGGCGAACCGGATCGCCGTAGTGGACCGCGGCAAGTTGCTCGCCGAGGGCACGCCGGCCGAGCTCAAGGCCAAGGTCGGCGGCGAGCGGGTCACGCTGACCGTGGCCGACGGGATCGCCGCCGCCATGTCGGTACTCGCCGCGCACGCCGACGAGGCGCCGCGCGCCGAGTCCCGGGTGGTCGAGGCCGCCGTGGCCTCGGCCGCACGACGGCTACCCGGAATCGTGCGCGACCTGGACGCCGCCGGGGTGGTACTGGACGACCTGGCGATCAGGCACCCATCACTCGATGACGTCTTCCTGACCCTGACCGGCCACGCGACCGGCCCGTCGGCCAAGTCCGGCGCACAGTCCGATACGACCCACTCCGAGACGGCCCACTCCGAGACGGCACTGCAGGAGGTTCGCTGATCATGACCGTTCTTTCTCTTTCAAGTGCTGAGCTGGCGCCGGAGCCGGCCGCTAGCAAGATCTGGTGGGCAATCAAGGACACCTGGGTGCTTGCCCGCCGTGGCATCGCCCGGATCGCCAGAGAGCCCGAGCAGCTCAGCGACGTCACCATCCAGCCGGTGATCTTCGTGCTGCTCTTTACTTACATCTTCGGGTCGGCCATCGTGCTGCCTGGCGGCGGGAGCTATCACCAGTACCTGATCAGCGGCATGTTCGGGATGACCATGGCCGGCAGCGCCCCCGGCACGGCGGTCGGCCTGACCAGTGACATGTCGACCGGCCTCATCGACCGGTTCAGGTCGCTGCCGATGTCGCGGGCCGCCGTTCTGGCGGGCCGTGCCCTGGCTGACCTGCTCACGCAGATCATCGGCCTGGTTGTGCTGACCGGGACCGGGCTCGCTGTCGGCTGGCGGATCCACAACGGGATCGGCGGCGCGCTGCTCGCCGCCGGCCTGGCCCTGATGTTCGCCTTCGCGATGACGTGGGCCGGGGCCTGCGCCGGGATGCTGCTGCGCAGCCCGGAAGCCGCGCAGGCCGTGGGATTCATCATCTTCTTGCCGCTGAGTTTCGTGTCGAACGCGTTCGTGCCGACGCAAGGGATGCCATCCTGGCTGGCCGGCTTCGCGAACTGGAACCCGCTGAGCGCCCTCGCGGCCTCCTGTCGCTCGCTCTTCGGCGGCCCCAACCCCGCCAGCTCGATCCACGTGTGGCCGATGCAGCATCCGGAGCTGGCCGTTGTCATCTGGTCGGTCGCGCTCATCGCGATCTTCGCCCCGACGGCCGTCCATCTATACCGCCGCAAGGTCCTGCGCTAGGCCGTGCGCCGCACCGGAATCCGGGCGATACATCGACAGGACGGGCGGGCTGCGCGGGCGCGGGCCGGGATCCGGGCGCCGGGGCCATAGTGCAGTTCTTGCGGAGCGAGCCGGGCTTGCGTGCGAGCCGGGCTCGGTTCCGGCGGTACGGGACTGCCTCGCCGGTGATCGCGGTGAGTTCCCGTTCGGCGGCATGATCTCGGAGAGTTCCCGCGTCGCGGCATGATCGCGGAGCGTTCTCCGTCGTTTGCGGCATGATCACGGAGCGTTCTCCGTCGTTACCGCGGAGACTTCTCGCAGTACGGAGTCTTTACCGCTCTATATGCGGACAACACTCCGCGCAGCGACAAGACTCCGCGCCAGAGCCGGGAAACACTCCGCGAAGCGCGGAAGTCTCCGGGAACCCGGGAAGAGTCCCGCCGCTGAGCCGCCGGAACTTGACCTTCCAAGATCCCGAGCCACCGGACAGCCTCCAGGACACTGGATCATGGTCCCGGTCATGATCACGGAACATCGGCAAAATCACAACGGTGGGCCTGGAGTCGGCTCGGGCTACCTCCCGAGCGCGTCGTAGAGGGCAAATGCGGCTGCGACCGCGTCGGCTTCGGTAGGCAGGTCCGCTGCCCGGGCGTAGGCGGCCTCGCTCAGGCGGCGCGCCAGGCCAGGATCGTCGAGCACAGACAGCACGGCGGCGCCCAGCGCGGCGGGATCACCGGCTGGCACGAGCAGCGCGGCGGGATCACCGGCTGGCACGAGCAGCGCGGCAGGGCCGGCGGGCGGGGCAAGCGGAGCGCCGCCGTCGCCACACAGGTCGCGGACGCCGCCTACGTCGGCCGCCACGATCGGGCGGCCGGCGCGCAGGGCTTCCTGCAGGGTCAAGGGCTGGCCCTCCCAGCGGCTCGGCAGCACAAAAACGTCGGCCACCCCGAGCAGTTCGTCCACGTCGTCCCTCGTGCCGAGGAACCTGGCATCGACCCCGAGATTGCCCGCCCTGGCGGCCAGGTCAGCGGCCAGCGGGCCATCGCCAGCGATCACCACGAGCGGCACTGATGCCCGGTCCCGCCAGGCCGCCGCTGCCTCCAGCAGCAGGTCGAACCCCTTCTGCGGGGCCAGCCGGCCGACCCCGAGCACGATCGGGCGGCCCTCGGCAGCCAGGTCGCCAGCCTTCGGGGAGCCAGCCAGCGTCCGGCCCGCAGACGCCCGGCCCGCAGACGACTGGCCGTCCAACGCCGGACCGGGAACAGCCGCCAACGCTGGCACCACCGCCCGCTCCACCGACCTGGCGCCAAGGGCGCGCATGCGCGCGGACAGGTCCGGCGACACGCAGAGGACGATGTTGGCCCGCCTGGCGACGATGCGTTCGAGCACACCATAGATCACCCCGAGCCGGGCGCCAGCAGGACGCGCGTTGTGCACGGTCACGATCAGCGGCACCCGCGAGCGCGCCGCGAGCACGGCCAGCGCCGCCAGCGCCCCGGCCCGCAGGCCGTGCGCGTGCACCACGCCGGGTCGCCAGTCAGACAGGTGCCGGCGCAGCAGCCGCAGAGCGGCCAGGTCGCTGGCAGGCCGAGGCCGGTCGGTGATCGCGACCGCGACGAACTCCGCAGACGGGGCAGCCGGCGCGGGCGCGGCAGATGCCGGACTCGGCTCGAACAACGCGCGCACCGACTCCGGGCCGAACACCTTTACCTCCGCGTCGGCCGCCGCGCAGGCCGACGCCAGCATCGCGACGTGGCGGCCCGTGCCGCCCGCGGTCGTGCCGAGCACGAACCCGATCCGCCAGGCCGTCACGGCCGGATCCGCTTCAGGACACCACGCAGGTCGCCCCCGTCAAGGACGGCGACCACCGCGCAGAAAGCCACGATCACGCACAACCCGGCCGCCACGGCCAGCCCCGCGTTCAGCCAGTGCCCGGTGAGCGGCACCGCGACGGTCAGCACAAGCCCGATCCCCGCCCCAGCCACCGCGCCGGCGAAACCCGCGCCAATCGCCCGCCCGCAGCCAGCGAGTGCCGCCGCTCCCCTGGTCCTGGCCACGGCGACGAGCAGCGCGACCCCCGAGGCGGTCATGCCGATCGTGTTGACCAGGCCGAGCAGGGGAACCACCGAACGCGCCGGAACCAGCGGCACCAGCACCAGGTCAGCCACGATCACCACGATCCAGCCGGCCACCATCGAGAAGGCGGCGGCCCGGTTGCGGCCGTCGGCGAGCAGCACCCGGGACAGGCACGCCGTGAGCCCGTAGCCGGCGAGCCCAGGCGCGAACGCGGCCAGCGAGAGCGCGAGCTGCCCCGCGACGGCATGGCTCAGCGAAGGAAACGCCCGCGCCGCCGGCAGCGCCGCGCCAGCCAGCAGCGCCACGCCGAGCCAGGACGCCAGCGCGGTCGCCCGGGTCGCCGATGCCGCCGCTTCGTCGAAGGCCTGGCCCTTCCTGGCAGCCAGCACCGGGAAGGCGCTGATGGCGATCGGGATCGCGAGAACCGCGTACACGGAGACGAAGACCTGCCAGCCGTAGCTGTAGACAGTCACCGCCGCACCATCACCATGCGCGTTCGCAAGATTGGTGACCACCAGCACGGAAGCGTCCTGGGCGACCAGTGCCGCTATCCCGACGCCGGCCAGGCTCCTGGCCCGTGCCGCAATTCCAGGAGGGAAACTAATCGCTGGCCTTAGTCGCAGCCGCAGCCGCGCGGCCGGCCACAGGGCGGTCAGCACGAGCGCGGCCACGCCGAGTGTCGTCCCGGCGGAAAGGATGTACTCGGCGGCCGCGGGCAGGCCCGCGACGTGCCTGGTGTAGCTGCCGCCGAGCGGGACGAAGACCGCGTAGGCCGCGATGACGACCATGCTTGACAGGATCGGGGCGAAGGCGGGCGCGGTGAACTTGCGGTGCGACTGCAAGATGCCGTACAGCACCACGGCGAGGCCGTACAGGATGATCTGGGGAGCGAATACGACCAGCATGCGCGACGCGATCGGCGCCAGTTCCGCGCGCACGCACCCGGAGGCCGGGTTGGCCGGCATCAGCACTGAGATCACCGGGCGAGCCGCCAGTGCCAGCGCGAGACTGACCGGAGCGAGGATGACCACCGTCCAGGTCAGCAGCGCCGACGAGATCGCGCTGACCTCGGACCTGGCGTCGGCCGCCGTACGGGCGGCCGGGCCGGCCAGGACGGGCACTACGATCGCGGTCAGCGCGCCGCCGAGCACGATGTCGTAGATGACGTTCGGCACCTGATTGGCGGTGACGTAGGCGGCGCTGAGGCAGGAAGTCTTGACCGTTCCGGCGAACACCAGCGTCCTGGCGAACCCGAGAACCCTGGCCAGCACGGTCAGGCCGCTGATCAGCAGCGCAGCCCGGCCGATCCCGGTGCCAGGGCCAGGACCGGGCTTGGCGGCGGCTGGAGCGTCACCGCCAGCCTGATCCGCCCGGTCGATCACGGACTGCGCTGACTTGCCGCGGCGTCCGTAGCGGTGGCGTCCGTGGCGCCGGCCAGCGGGGCGCCGGCTTCAGGCTGGTCGGCATCCGCGGGCGCGGGCGGCGCGGGCGGGCGGCGGCCGAGCAGGTCGAGCCAGTTCAGTACCGGCGTGCGGGCGATCACCTTGGTAAAGCTGATCTTCTCGCTGGCCGCTGTCAGGCCGACTAGCCCGGCGAGCACGGCGAGCCGGGCGGGCCGGGACAGCGAGGAAGCCGCCGCGACCCCCGCCATCGCACCGAGCGCGTTGGCGCCTGCGTCACCGAGCATCGCCCGTTCACCCAGGTCATCGGGCAGCAGCGCGATCGCCGCGCCGGCCGGCGCGGCGATAATGTCACCGGCTCCGGCCATCGCCAGCGCCCCCGATGCCAGCAGCAGCACCTTGATGGCCCGCCCCGGCCGCAGGTCAAACAGGTTGAGCAGGTTCGCCGACCCGGCCACCAGCCCGGTGTTGATCACGACATCGACGGCAGTGCCCGCCGGGCTGCTCCGCCGGCCTGCACTGCCCCGGACCACGCGGGCCCGGCCAGCACTGTCCCGCCCGGGGCCGCGCCTCTCCAGCGTGATCGCGGCGGCGAGGCCGGCCACGCCGACGCCAAGCAGTTTCACCGCGCCCGTGGTCACCTCGCCGTGGGCGAGAGCGCCAAGGTGGCCGCGGAAGCCGCGCCGGTCCCCGCTTCCGGCCAGGTCGTCATAGCAGCCGACGGCCGCGGCGCCGAGCCCGGCCGCCGTCATCGCCAGCCGCTCGCCCGCTGCCAGCCCGGGCACCATGAGCACAGACCAGGCCGCTCCGGCCGCTGCCGCTGGCCCTTCGAGCAACGTGACCGGTTCGCCCCTGTGGTTGGTTCTGGTCCAGGCTTTCGCGCCGCCGGGCGGGCGGCTGGTCAGCACCTGGTAGGCGAGCCGCGCGCAGCCCGCCGCGCAGGCCAGGCGCCGCAGCGGCCTCGGGTCCCCGTGCCTGCTGGTCTCACCTCTGTCTGCTGACTTCACCGTGTCGCGGACCTCACCGTGTTTTCTTCTTGGCGGGTGTCTTGCTCGGGCTCGGCGTCGGCGTCGCCGTCGGCGCCGGGCTTGGCACGGTACCAGAGCCGACCCCGTACGGGGTCGTGGTTGCGTGCGGTCCGAGCAGATCGCGCAGCGCCTGCACCACGATGACCTGGCCGACAGCGCTGTCCGCGTCATCCACTGTCGTCAGCGAGAACCCGGCTCCGCCGCTGGTCACCGCGTCGATGGCACTGCCCGCGGCCGAGCCCTGCAACGACCCGGCGAGCAGCGCGGCCTTGCCCGTGAGCTCCAGGTCGTGAGTGAGGTCTATGAGCGCCAGGTTCGCCGGGCTCAGGCTGCTCGCGTTGGCCGGGACCGAGCCGGGCTCGACGACCACGGCCATGGCCGCCTGCCCGGTCACCGACGTGCCGCCGTTCCCGTTGCTGACCTGCAGGAAGCCCTCGTCACCGAAGCCCGTCAGTATGGAGTTCGCCTGCCTGGTTGTCAGGCTGGGCAGGTCGAACTTGTCCATGAGCGCGGCGGCGATGACCTTCGAGGCGACCTGCTGGCCGGGGATCTGCGCGCTGGCCGGGTCTGAGGTGCTGACACCCGCTGGCGCGAGCTGACCGGCGGTGTTGGTCAGCGACGACTCGTTGGTAGCCGTGACGTCGAAGAACTGCGGCGCCAGGCTGACCGTCCCGGTCACGTCGGCGCCAGACCGGGACAGCGCGGCGCTGATGCCGTTCACGGTCGCCGTGTCAGCACCTGGCGCGGTCACGAGGACGACCTTCTCGCCCTCGAGGAGGTGCGCGAGCAGAACCCCCGATGAAGCCTGCGCGAAGGCGTTGTCCGCGCTGATCTGCTGCTTGAGCTGCCCGTTTTGCGCGAAGAGCAGCGCGTTGCGCTTGGCGACGCTCTGCGACTCGCTGTTGAGCTTGTTCGCGACCTTCGGCGTCAGCGCCACGGCTCCGACCACGATCCCGATCGCGAGCGCGAGGAACACCGCCACGATCGACACGAGGTGGTAGCGGAAATCGATCACTTGAACAATCCTGTTAGCCGGTGCCAGATGATGGTCAGCCGCAGGTCGACATAGGTAATGATGATGTGACCTACGGGCAGGAACCACATGGCGACGGCGATCGTGGCCGCGGCGGCAAGCACCAGCAGGACCAGCCACGAGGTCGAGACCCGGCTGTGGTAGAGGCGGCTGACGCCCTTGGGCTCGACGATCTTGTCGCCGACCCGCATCCTGGTCAAGATCGCGCTGGCCATCCCCGGCCTGCCCTTGTCCAGGAACTCTACCAGCGTGAACCGCATGCCGACCGCGACGATCAGCACCGCCCCGGCCTCGTCGGAGAGCAGCAGTGCAGCGTCCTCGCTGGTCCCGGTGGCCGGGAGCAGCACCGAGTCGAGACCGAGCGCCTGCACCCGCGCGAGGCCAGGCGCCGTGCCATCGGAATAGGCGTGCACCACGATCTCCGCTCCGCAGGTGAGCGCGCGGTCGGTCACCGAGTCCATGTCGCCGATGATCAGGTCGGGCCGGTAGCCGGCGTTGAGCAGCGCATCGGCCGCGCCATCGACCGCGACCATGACCGGCTTGAACTCCCTGATGTAAGCGCGCAGCGCGAGCAGGTCCTCATGATGCCGGTAGCCCCGCGCGATCACCAGCGCGTGCCTGCCCTCGAGCTTGGTCCGCAGGTCGGGGATCCTGATGCCGTCGATCAGCACTTCGAAGTCTCGCCCGATGTACTCGACGGTGTTCGCCATGAATGCCCTGATCTGGTCGGACAGGCCCTCCTTGGCCTTGGTCATGGCGGCGGTTACCGACTCCGCGCTCTGCACCGTGCCCTTGGCGACGATCGCGTCGCCCGCGTACAGCGTGTCACCGTCGAGCCGCACGGCCTTGCCGTCGGAGAGCTTGTCGAACACGTCGGGCCCGACGTCGTCGATGAGCGGCACGCCGGCCTCGATGAGAAGTTGCGGGCCGAGATTCGGGTAGCGGCCGGTAATGCTCGGCGCGACGTTGATCACCGCGGCCACGTCGCAGCGCAGCATTGACTCAGCGCTGACCCGGTCCAGGTCAGCGTGGTCGATCACCGCGATGTCGCCCGGCTGCAGTCGCCTAGTCAGGTTCTTGGTGCGCCGGTCGAGGCGCGCGGGTGCCACGAGTCCTGGCAGGTCAGGCGATCCGGTCCGGCGCCGCGCCGAGAACGGTCCCCTCATTGCCTCACCAATTGTGCCAGGTCAGCTACGATCCGGCACGGCTGCGGGTGATTAGGGATCACCGCGACCTCACGGGGCCGGCTCGTTCGGCCGCGGCGGCGGCGAGCAGTTCGGTCGCGTGCGCGCGGCCGAACTCCGAATCCTCGAGCCCGGCCAGCATCCTGGACAGCTCCCTGATCCGGCCGTCGTCGTTCAGCCTGGTGACGCCGCTCGACACCACGGAGCCGTCATTGGCCTTCTCTACCACCAGATGCGTGTCCGCGAAGGCGGCGACCTGCGGCAGGTGCGTGACGACGATCACCTGGGCGAGCCTGGCCAGCCGGGCTAGGCGCCTGCCGATCTCGACCGCCGCCTTGCCGCCCACGCCGGCGTCGACCTCGTCGAACACGAACGTCGGCACGGGGTCAGCGCCGGCGAACACCACCTCGATGCCGAGCATGACCCGCGACAGCTCGCCGCCCGAGGCGCCCTTGTGCAGCGGCAGCGGCGGCGCGCCCTGATGAGCGGCGAGCCTGATCTCGACGTCGTCAGCCCCGTGGGGGCCGTACTCGCGCAGCGGGCTGACCGCCGCGCTCAGCCTGGCGTGGGGCATGGCCAGCGCCGCCAATTCGGCGGTGACTTCGGTCTCGAACTTCGCCGCGGCTTCCTGGCGCAGCGCCGTCAACTGGCTGCCGACGTCCCTGACCGACGCGGCCAGCTCGGCTTCGGCCGCCTCCAGGCCCGCGATCTTGTCGTCGTCGTTGTCCAGCTCGGCCAGTCGCGCGGCCGCTCCCTTGGCCCAGGCGAGCACCGCCGCAAGGTCGGGCACCGGCGGCAGCGCATCGTCGTCCTTGACCCCGGGCAAGAGTTCTGCCGCGTCCGGGGCCGGGCTGGGGGCGGCCCCCTCGTCCGCTCCGGCGGCGAGCTTGCTGCCGGGGGCGATGTCAGCGGCAGGCACTACGTTCATACCTGGTGTCTTGTCTGATGGCTTCGTCTCGCCGGCCGATGCTTGCGGTACCGGGGCTGACCCGTAGACGCGGATCAGGCGGGTCAGCTCGGCCCGGCGGTCTTGCACGACGGCGAGCCGGCCGGGGTCGGCCTCGATCGAGTCGGCGTAGGACGCGAGCTCGCCGGCGACATCCGAGATGAGGTAGGTGGCCTCGGTCAGCCTGGTGGCCAGGGCGCCGAGCGCCCGGTCGTGGACGGCGGCGGCCTCAAGCGCGTGCCGCGCGGAGCCGAGCAGCGTGAGCGCGTCGGAGGCGTCGAAGCCAGTCGGGTCGCCGATCAGCGCCTCGTGGGCGGCGGTCGCGGCGCTGTGCAGGGTGTCGGCGTTGGTGAGCCGCTCGGCCTCGGCGGACAGTTCGAGGTCCTCGCCGTCGGCCGGCTGGAGCCGCTCGAGCTCGGTGAGCCCGGTCCGCAGGTCGTCGGCCTCCCTGGCGCGCTCGCGGGCGAGGGAGGTGAGTTCGTCCAGTTCCGCGCGTATCTTGAGGTGCTGGCCGTAGACCCGCTGGTAGTCGCTCAGCAGGCGGGCGAACTTGGCCCGGCGAACCGGTCGAGCGCCGCCCGCTGCCTGCCGGGCTTGAGCAACTGCTGCTGATCGGCCTGGCCGTGCACGGCGACCAGATCGTCGGCGAGGTAGGTGAGCAGCGACACGGGCACCGACCGGCCGCCAGCGTAGGCACGGGACCGTCCTTCGGCGGAGACCGAGCGCTGGAGCACGAGCGTGCTGCCGTCATCATCCAGGTCGCCGCCCGAGTTGTTGACCTGCCTGGCGACCTCGCCGTCCGGGTCGACCCGCATCCGGCCTTCCACGCTGGCGCGCCCGGCACCTGGCCGGACCCTGGTGGGGTCGGCGCGCCCGCCGAAGAGCAGGCCGAGGCCGGACACGACCATGGTCTTGCCCGCACCGGTCTCCCCGGTCACGACGTTGAAGCCGGGCGACAGCTCCAGCACCGCGTCATCAATGACGCCGAGGCCGCTGATCCTGACTTCCTCAAGCATCGTCAGCAAGCTCCTCGCCTAGTGCACCAGTCCGGCCGCCGCGACCGCGCCATCCGGCGACCGGCAATCCGAACTTCACCACGAGCCGGTCGGTAAACGACGCCCCGATGTTCGCGCTGGCCGTGCCGGCACCGTGCTGGCCGGCACCGTGCTGGCCGTGCAGTCTTGCGAGCAGCACTGGCTGCGCGCCGCGCCTGACTTCGACCCTGGCACCGGGCGGCAGGTCAACCGCGCGACGGCCATCGCACCACAGGACGGCTCCTGACATCTCGCCGTGCGCCCCGGTGGCCCCGATGACCTCCGCCGCGAGCACAGATTGCGGCGATACCACCATAGGCCCTGCGAAAAGGGAGTGGGCGCTAATCGGCACGAGCAGCAGCGCCTCCACGTCCGGCCAGACGACCGGCCCGCCCGCTGAGAACGCATAGGCGGTCGAGCCGGTCGGGGTAGCGAACACGACGCCGTCGCAGCCCCACCTGGACAGCGGCCGGCCATCGACCTCGGTGACCAGCTCCAGCATCCGCTCCCTGGCGGCCTTCTCGATGGTTGCCTCGTTCAATGCCCAGGCGGTTGCGACCTGCGAGCCATTCTGCCTGACGGTGATGTCAACCGTCATGCGAGGCTCGACCTCGTACCGGCCGGCGAGGACATCCGCGACGGCGCCGTCGAGAGCGTCGGGCTCGGTCTCGGCAAGGAACCCGACATGCCCGAGATTCACCCCGAATAGCGGCGCCCCCGCTGGCCTGGCCAATTCCGCCGCGCGCAGCAGCGTGCCGTCACCGCCGATCACCAGGACCATCTCCGCGTCCTGGGCGGCGGCTGGTGACACCGGTACCTCGGCCGCGCCCGGGCAGGCCAGGTCAGCGGCCTCTGACTTGAGCACGCGAACGCCGACCCCGGCGGCTCCGAGCCGGTCGGCGATCACCCTGGCGGCCCGGACGCCATCCGGCCGGCCGGTGTGCACCACGAGCAGCATCGTCCTGCGGTCTGCGGCGCTGCGCATCATTGCGGGCCTGCCTCGATGGCCGCGCGCAGCATCGCGTCGTCGAGCGGCGGCGCGCCGCTGACCAGCCAGAGGAAGTACTCGACATTCCCGGCTGGCCCCGGCAGCGGGCTCGCCGTGACCCCGCGCACGCCCAGATCGCGCTCCCGCGCGGCGGTCGCCACGGCGTGCACCGCCGCTGCGCGCAGGTCAGGATCTCGCACGACCCCGCCGGAGCCAACCTGGCCTTTGCCGACCTCGAACTGCGGCTTGACCAGAAGCACGAAGTCGGCGCCCGGCTGCGCGGCGGAGATCAGGGCCGGCAAGACCTGAGTCAGCGAGATGAAGGACAAATCTGCTGTTACCAGGCCGGGCGGTGGTGCTACCTGGGCGGGCTCGAGATTCCTGATATTCACCCGGTCGAGAACAGTCACCCGGTCGTCCGTTCGCAGTGGCCAGGCAAGCTGGCCGTAGCCCACGTCGACGGCCACCACGTGTGCCGCCCCGGCCCGCAGCAGCACGTCAGTGAATCCCCCAGTGGACGCGCCCGCATCCAGGCAGCGGCGGCCGGCCACGCTGAGGCCGGCGAAGGCCGCGAGTGCCCCGGCCAGCTTGCGCCCGCCTCTGGACGCGTAGTCGGGCGCGCCGTCGCCGTCGCCGGCGCTGGCGCGTTCAACCCGGATCGCCTCGTCCAAGCCAACCTGAGTAGCGGCCTTGGCCGCTGCCTGGCCGCGAACGAGCACCTGACCGGCCGCGATGAGATCGGCGGCCTGTGCGCGCGACCTGGCCATGCCGCGGCGGACAAGCTCCGCGTCAAGACGTGCCCTCCTGGCCATCTCTCCGATTCCTGCGCCCTCTGTGTCCTGCGTCTGTCTTTCCCGCGCCCGCTGTTTTTCCTGTTTCCCGGATCCGCTGTCTTCCTGTTACCCGCGCCCGCCGCTTCCCTGTTTCCTGTGCCCGCTGCTCCCGTTGCCCGCCGGGTCCTTACACTCAGCCGGGCCTGCTCGTTACTACTTAGTAACCCGCCAGCCACGCCAGGCCAACCGCTGACACGCTAGCTGTGGATGGCGGCGCGCCTGTCCCAGCCGGATGTCACTGCTGTGGACCAGCGCGATGTGGTTCGCGGGCGTCTGCTCCTGCTCGCAATTCTCCTAGGACATCGACCAGTTGGCCGTGCACCCGCTCGAACACGCCGGGATGCGCCTCAAGCGGCAGCCCGGCCAGGTCATCGAGGGCCCGCAGCGCCGCGTCCACCCGAGGCTCGCCTGTAACGGTCGGCTCGAGCCCCCTGGCAGGCACCGTCGGATGCATCTGCCGGACCTCCTCGCCGGTGTCCTCTCCCACGCCGACCAACTCCGTTCTCCTCGTGACCGCCGATACCGTCTGCGCGCCGCGCCGGCCGGTGCCGACGTCGGCGCGGCGCCGGCACTGATACCGGCATCCGGTGTCGGCGTGGCCCGACTTCACCATCAGCAGGGCAGCCGGCATTGCCGGGTCTCAGGCAGTCGCTTGCGTCCAAGCCCATTCTGCGTCCGCGCGCCGCGTGCTCAGCGCAGGCGCGAGCAGTTTGGCGGCACGTCCTGTCAGGAACGCTACCGTTTGCGTGGCCGACGCGCCGTGGATGCGGCTTGGTAGCGTCCCGGGCAGGGAAAGCCCCGCTGGCGGGCAGAATGAGCATGGGAGCGAGGTGGCGGATGGCAACTGCGCAAGAGTGCCGTAAGGCACTTGAGTCACTGATAGGCCGCCTTTCGGGCATGGATGCCCAGACCCGTGCGGCCAAACTGGCCGACCGGACGTTGAGCTGCCGCGTCTCCGATCTGGAAATCACGTTCATCACCAGGCTGGGCCCGCACGGCGCCGATCCTGTGGTCGAGGCCCAGGAGGGTGCGCCTTCCGCTCAGATCAGGTTCACCGCCAAGAGCGATGACGTTGTCGCCATCGCCGAGGACCCCGCAAGCTTTGCCAAGGCATGGCTGACCGGCCGGCTCAAGGTGCAAGGCAGCCTCAGTGACCTGCTCCAGCTAAGGAAGATGCTCTAGCGCGCCGCGGACCCGGGATGAACAGGGAGGCTGTCGGGTGACGCGGATCTTGGAAGGTCAAGCTCCGGCGGGTCAGCGGGGTGGTCAGCGGGGAGACTTTCCCTGAGTTACCGGGGAGACTTTCCCTGAGTTACCGGGGAGACTTTTCACTTAAGGGAGGGTTTTCAGTTCTATTGACTGAAAAAACTCCCCGGAGCGAAAACTCTCCCCCGCGATGCCGGAAAAGACTCCCCGATCCTGATCACGAGCCACGCGGCAGCATCCGGGAGCCGTGCTGGTTTCCGTGATCATGTTCGAGACCGTGATCACGGAAGATCGACAAGGTCAGGACACCGGCGATGTTCCGTGATCACGCCCGGGACCTTGATCACGGAATATCGCACCTGCCGCTCCCGCACTGACAGCTCCCCGGGCTGAGAACTCTCCCCCACATTGCCGGAAAGGCTCCCCGATCCTGATCACGAGTCACCCGACGGCCTCCAGGACAGCGGCAATGCTCCAACGTGGCACTCCCTCCCGATGTCTGGTGCGGGCCGGGAGTTCCCTGTTGCTGTTAAAACCAGTGACCAACAGCAACAGGGAGGGCCACGATGCTGTCAGCGGCGGGCGTGACCAGCAACCCGGGTCGCCCTGATGCTGCCGCCGCGCCGCCGCGCCGCCGCGCCGCCGCGCCGCCGCGCCGCCGGGCCGGAGCGTGGGCGATCCCTGCGCCGGATCGTCCTGGTTGGGGCTACCGTGGAGCGGTGAGCGCGCTGTTCGGCAGGCCACGGGCGGAGATCGCGCCTGGCGCGGTGCACGTGCCTGGCTGGCTGTCGGCCGAGCGGCAGCGAGAGCTTGTGGCTACCTGCCGAGAGTGGGCCAAGCCGCCGGCTGGCATCAGGCACACGAAAATGCCATCTGGCGGGGTCATGTCGGTCCAGACGGTCTGCCTTGGCTGGCACTGGACGCCTTACAAGTACACGCCAACGGCGCTCGACGTGGACGGGGCAGCCGTCAAGCCGTTTCCGGCCTGGCTGGCTGACCTGGGCCGGGAGGCAGTAACCGCAGCCCACGGCACCCCGGCCCCGCACGGCAACGGCAACGGCAACGGCAACGGCAACGGCAGCTCGTACAACCCCGATGTCGCGCTGATCAACTTCTATGATGAACACGCCAAAATGGGCATGCATGTCGACAAAGATGAACGTAGCGACGCGCCGGTCGTATCGATCAGCCTGGGCGCGAGTTGCGTCTTCAGGTTCGGCAACGCCGCCAGCCGGAACAGGCCGTGGCAGGATATCCGGCTCGAATCGGGCGATCTGTTCGTCTTCGGCGGTAACTCACGGTACGCCTACCACGGAGTGATCAAGACGCTGCCCGGCACCGACCGGCCCGACCTCGGCCTGTCGTCCGGCCGGCTCAACATCACGCTGCGAGAGTCAGGCCTCCCCCGCGAACCGACCCGGCCCCGCGAACCGACCCGGCCCCGCGAGCCAGAGCTGGCGCCTGCGACGCCACCGGATCAGCCCGATGCCTGAGGGCGATGTCGTCTGGCGGGTCGCGCGGCAACTTCACGCCGCGCTCTCGGGCCGGGTGCTGACCTGCTCGGACTTCCGGGTACCCAGGTTCGCCACCGCTGACCTGACCGGCCGCGAGGTACGCGAGGCGGCTTCACGAGGCAAGCACCTGCTGATCAGGGTGGACGGCAACGTCACCATCCATACTCACCTGCGGATGGACGGCTCGTGGCGCATCGGCCAGGCAGCGACGACGCCCGGAGCGCCGCCCAGGTATCCGCCCCGTGATCACCGGGTCCGCCTCGTGCTCGCCAACCAGCAATGGCAGGCCGTCGGCTATCAGCTCGGCATCGTGGAGTTGCTGCCGTCCAGCCGTGAACACCAGGCCGTCGGCCATCTCGGCCCCGATCTCCTCGCCGAGGACTGGGGCGAGGCGTCCAGGGCCGAAGCGGTGCGCCGCCTGTCCGCGCAGCCAGCAAGACCGGTCGGCGAGGCGCTGCTCGACCAGTCCAATCTGGCCGGCATCGGCAACCTGTACAAGGCGGAGGCGCTATTCCTCACCGGGGTAAGCCCCTGGCGGACGGTCGGCGAGGTCCGCGATCTCGCCGCCCTCGTCGACCTGGCCAGGCGGCTGCTCGATGCCAACAAGGAAAGGATCGGCCAGATCACGACGGGCAACCCGGGACGCGGCCAGGAGACCTGGGTCTACCGGCGCCAAGGCCGGCCCTGCCGCCGCTGCGGCACCCCGATCAAGGCGGACGGTTACGCCGGGCAGGGCACAGCCACCCTGGAACGCATCACGTTCTGGTGCCCAGCCTGCCAGCCCGCCTGAACCCAGCGAGCCCATGACCCCATGAACCCCGTGAACACCGTCAACGCGACCGCCTTCATCCTGGCCAATACCAGGCTCGCCCCGGTTCCTGCCATTCCGGAGATCAGGCTGCACCAGAGCGAGGACGCGTTCATCCTCTGGGAACAGACCGAGCAGGAACTCGGCGAGCCCGACCAGCAGCCGCCGTTCTGGGCCTTCGCCTGGCCAGGCGGCCTGGCCATGGCGCGCTACCTGCTCGACCACCCGGATCAGGTCAGAGGGCGCCGGGTCCTCGATCTCGGCTCGGGCTCTGGCCTCACCGCGATCGCGGCCGCCCTGGCCGGGGCCGCGAGCGTGACGGCCAGCGAACTCGACCCGTTCGCCATCGCGGCAATTGACGTCAACGCCGCCGCCAACAACGTCCGCGTCAGCACCACCGGCAACGTGCTCGGCAGCGCCCCCGGCGACACCAGCCCCGGCGACACCAGCCCCGACAGCATCGACCTCGTCCTCGCCGCCGACATCTGGTACGAGCGGCAACTGTCGGCCAGAGCCCTCGCCTTCCTGGAGCGCGCCCGCGCCAGGGGAGCGTCGATCCTGGTCGCCGACGTTGGCCGGGCCTTCCTGCCCAGGCAGGTGATGCGCGAGCTAGCCGCCTACGACGTCCCGGTCGTCGCCGAACTCGAGAACGCCCCGGTCAAGCGAGCCTTCATCCTCACGCTCCGCTGAACTCTCCGCTGAACCCGGCGCTGAACCCCTGCGCTGAGCCAAAACCAATCTGCCCAGCCACTCAGCAATTCGCGGCCAGCCACGTCTTAGGAACATGCAAGCCCCCACCAGACAGCCCCCGGAGGCGGCTAGGTGAGCGCCAAGAACCCGCCGCACGCCCTAATCGCCCCGCCCGCCCATGACGACCAGCCCAGCGAATTCATCGCCAGCCTCTACCGCGCGCATGCCCTGCAGCTCATCAGGATCGGGCTGCTGCTGCTCGGCGACCAGCCCAGTGCCGAAGACGTCGTGCAGGACGCGTTCCTCGGCCTGCAGCGCGGCCTGCCCAGGCTGCGCGACCCGGCCAAGGCCCTGGCCTACCTGCGTGCCTCGGTGGTGAACGGCTGCCGCACCGTCCAGCGCCGCCGCAGCCGCACCTATGCCCGCACGACCCAGCAAGAGCAACCCGAGCCGCCCCCGGTCTGGTCGGCCGAGTCGGCCGCGATCGCGTGCGAGGACCGCCGGGCGGTACTCGCAGCCGTAGCCGGGCTGCCCGAGCGAGCCCGCGAGGTGCTCGCGTTCCGCTACTTCCTCGACCTGCCCGACGGCGAGATCGCCGCCGCCCTGGGGATCAGCAGGTCCACTGTGTCATCGACAGCGTCCCGGGCGCTGGCCACGCTCGCGCGCAAGCTCGAGGAGCAGGCATGAACGACATCGAAGACCGGCTGCGGGACGCCTACCGGGCCGCCACCCAGACCGTACGCGCCGAGACCATTCGCGGCCCGAACGAAGGTCACCGGCCGCCAGCCACGATCACCCGGGCGCCGCGCCTGGCCCGCAGGCAGTGGCTGCTGCCGCTCAGCGCCGCCGCCGCCTTCGCCCTTGTGGTCACGCTGACCGCGACCGTACTCCCCCACGTCTTGCCTGGCGCCCGAGGCCCGAACCAGCACGGCGCGCCGTCAGTGCCCGATGACCGGCCA
Source organism: uncultured Actinomycetota bacterium (assembly GCA_963720575.1). Classification (GTDB taxonomy): domain Bacteria; phylum Actinomycetota; class Actinomycetes; order Streptosporangiales; family Streptosporangiaceae; genus Chersky-822. The sequence goes on along the minus strand of CAVRGA010000001.1, from coordinate 3,254,696 downwards.
CCAGCCACGAACTTCGTGCTCGCCATCGTCGGAGCCGGAGGGACGCTCGAAGTGCGCAGCGTCAGGACCGGTGCCATTGCGGGCACTGTCGCAGCGCCGGGGCCGGCGCTGCGGTTCCGCTCCGCCGCCACTGGCGACGGCACCCACTACGTGATCAGCGCGTCAGGGATATGCTCCACCCGGCTTTATCAGCTATCAGTGGACAGCCAGGGTCATCCGGGCGCGCTCACCAAGCTGACCAGCGTCCACGATGTCATCTCCAGCCTGGCCATGAGCAGAAACGGCAGGATGGTCGCGTTCGCTGACGCACCGTGCACCACCGGCGTCCCGGTGCCGTCTAACCTTGGCACCCTCAACCTGGCGACGAAGCAGCTCAGGATCTGGCCAGTCCCTGATAGCAGGAAGTTGATCACCTCGGTAAGCCTCAGCGGCAACGGCAAGTACCTCGCCTATGCCGTCCAGCTCACGAAATACCGCCGGTCAGTCCTTGACGTGCTGCCTACCAGCGCTGCCCCTGGCCCTGCGGGTGAGCGCAGCAGGACAGTGGTCAAGGCGGCCCGCTTCGGCCCGCGCACCAGCATCACCTCGGCCGCGCTGACCAGCGACGGGCGGGCGGTGTACTTCACCACCTTCCGCACCTCCACCAAGACGGGAGGGGGGGCCAGCGGGTGGCAGGTCCGCCTCGCCAGCGTCGCCACCGGCCAGAGCCGGGTGATCGGGACCTACCGGGGTTCGCTGGTGTACCTGGTGACCGATCCGGCGACAGTCAGGGCGATCGCGGTCATCACGTTGCAGGTCGTTCGCCCCGTCCCAGCGCGGAAACCGACTCACGTCATCGTGAGCATACGGTTCGCCGCGCTGGAAGTCGACCTGACCAGCGGGTCGTTCAAGCCGCTCAAGCAAAGCACGGGGCCGCCGGTCGAATTGACTTACTTCTGGTAGGAAAAATTGCCGCACGTCATGGTCCCGGCGACTAGGCCGCTCGATTCGGGCGCAGTCGCCGGGACCGTGACGTGAGCTAGGCGTCGCGCCGCAAGAACAGCACGAGGCCGCCGATCACCGCCGCCGCCGCGTAGGCGCAGAACACCCCGAACCCGATCCAGGGGGAGAACGGATTCACCCCCACCATCTGGCCCTGCCAGATGTGCGCCCCGGCGTAGAACGGGATCCACTTGTCGATGTCCGCCTGACCGAACCAGCCGCTCGGCGGGCTCGGCAGGAAGTTGCTCAAGATCACCAGCACGAACAGCAATCCGACGCCCGTCGTGATCGCACCCGCGGTATGCCTGAGGATCGCGCCGAGGCCGAACGACATCACCCCGCACACCGCGAGGAAGAGCCCGCCCCCGATCACCGCGCGCACCGCGTCGTGCTGTCCGAGGCTGGCGCTCAGGTGCTGGCTGGACAAGATCGCCTGGCCGACAAAGAACGACAGGAAGCTGGTGACCAGCCCGGTCGCCAGCGCCACCAGGCCGAAGACGACGCCCTTGGCGGCGAACACCGTGCCCCGCCTCGGCATCGTGCTCAGCGACGTCCTGATCATCCCGGTCGAGTACTCCGACGTGATCGCCAGCGAGCCGAGCACGACGATCACGAGCTGCCCGAACAGCAGGCCGAACAGGCTGATCGCCACGGCTTCCGACCTGATATTGGCCGAGACGTTCGCGACTACCTGCGCGACCTGGCCCGGCGGAATCGTCCCGCCGCGCAGCCTGCTGCCGTGCTCGAGGCTGAGGATCTGCTGGGTCCGGCCCCAGCTGAACAGCGCGCCGATGCCGACGCAGACGACCAGCAGCGAGAAGAGCGTCCAGTAGGTCGACCGTACCGACCTGATCTTGGTGAATTCCGAGCGCATCGCGCCGATGAACCCGGCCCGGCCGGACGGATGCGGCAGGACGGCGCCCCCGACCAGCCTTTCGTGCGCGGCTACCGTTGCCATCGTCAGACCGCCTTTCCCGCGGGCACGCCAGCGGCGAACTCCACGCTGCCAGCCGTCAGTTCCATGAAGGCCTGCTCGAGCGTGGCGTGCGCAGGCGCCAGCTCGTGCAGCCTGATGCCGTTGACGAAGGCCAGGTCACCGGCCTGGGCCGTGGACAGGCCGAGCAGGATCAGCGCCCTGTCCGCGCTGTCAGGCCCCGGATCACCGCCCGGGTCATCCCGAACGGTGGCGCCGGCGGCGGCCGCGGCCGAGATCATCAGGTCGCGCTGCGGCGTGCGCACCCGCACCGCCTGCTGAGAGTTGGCTGAGATGAACTCGGCAACCGTGCTCTGCGCGATCAGCTTGCCCCGGCCGATCACGATCAGGTACTCGGCCGTGTGCTCCATCTCGGACATCAGGTGGCTGGAGACGAAGACCGTCCGGCCTTCGGCCGCCAGTGCCTTCATCAGGTTGCGGATCCACAAGATGCCCTCAGGGTCCAGGCCGTTGACCGGCTCGTCGAACATCAAGATCCTGGGATCGCCGAGCAGCGCGGCGGCGATGCCGAGCCGCTGGCCCATGCCCAGCGAGAAGCCCTTGGATCGCTTCCTGGCCACGTCGTGCAGGCCGACCAGGTCAAGCACCTCGCCGACCCGGCTGGCGGGCAGGTTGCTGGTCTGGGCCAGGCACAGCAGGTGGTTATAGGCGCTGCGGCCGCCGTGCACCGACTTGGCGTCGAGCAGCGCGCCGACCTCGCGCATGGGCCAGGCAAGCTTGCTGAGCCGCTTGCCGTTGATGGTGACCGTGCCGCTGGTCGGCCGGTCAAGGCCCAGGATCAGGCGCATCGTCGTGGTCTTTCCCGCGCCATTCGGGCCAAGGAACCCGGTAATCCTGCCCGGCGTAACATCGAACGACAAATTGTCTACGGCCACGGTCGCGCCGTATTTTTTGGTGAGGCCTCGAGCCTCGATCATGTCAGAATCCCTCCTGCGTACGGGCAAGCGGGAATCAGTCTGCCCGGCGTCATCCGGTTGCCACATCGGCCCCAGGTTTAGTCAGCCTACGACTTAAGGCTGATTTTCGCGGGCGGCCGGCATTCGGAAGTATCAGAATGCGCGCTTGAGCGCATGAAGCGCGGATTCGGCTAGCCCGGGCGTAAGCCGCGGTCCGGACCAGGCGACCGCGCACAGCGCTCGCAGTCCGTCCACCGGGTCGCCGTCACCGGTCAGCCCGACCGGGCCAGCCTCGGGGCGGTGCGCGGTCCAGCCTCCGCAGCTCACCGTCTGCCCGTGCGGCGCACCGCCGACCACGGGCTGCGGCACGAGCAGGCCGCCCAGGTCGGCCGCTATGTACGTGGGGCGCTGGCCGGGCGGCGCGAGGACGAGCTCGGCCGGGGTGCTGACGCCGGTGAGGACGAACATGCTGTCGGCGTTGCCATTCACCGCGCCTTCGATGTCGGTATCGAGCCGGTCACCGACCACCAGCGGGCGCCGGGCGCCCGTCCGCTCGACCGCCTCGCGGTGCAGCGGCGGCTCGGGCTTGCCGGCCACGACAGGCTTGACGCCGGTGGAGTTGACGATCACCTGCACCAGGGAGCCGTTGCCGGGCTGCAGGCCGCGCGGCGACGGCAAGGTGGCGTCGGTGTTGGCCGCGACGAACAAGGCGCCGTCCCTGACCGCCATCATGGCCTCGGCGAGCAGGCCGTAACTCAGGTCCGGCGCGTAGCCCTGGACGACGGCCACGGGCCGGTCCGCGGCGACCGACACCGGACGCAGGCCCCGGGCGCGGAGCGCGAGCCGCAGCCCGATCGCGCCGGCGACCAGCACCGCAGATCCGGCGGGCACCCTGGCCGCGATCAGGCTCGCGGCGGCTTGGGCGGAGGTGACCACGTCGGCCGCGATCGCGGGAACGCCGAGCGAGGTCAGGTGGGCGGCGACGGCCGAAGGCGACCTCGACGCGTTGTTGGTCACGAACGCGAGCCGCATCCCGGCTTCGCGGGCCCTGGCCAGCGCCGGAACGGCGCCAGGAACGGCCCCGCGCCCGGTATACACCACCCCGTCCAGGTCGAGCAGCGCGACGTCATAGTCGGTGGCCGGGGGGCGCTCGCCTAGAGGCAGCGTTGCCGCCGGAGGAAGCTTGTCGTTCCGCATTATTCAGATTCTGTACCTTCGACAAGATTCCGGGCGCGCAGGGTGGCCCGCACGCTGCGCAGGGCCTCGGTGTAGTGCCGCAGATCCGGGCGCATGGCAGCGGCCAGCGCCAGGTGCTCGGCGGCTCCGCCGTGGTCGCCGGTCCTCGACAGCGCGAGTCCCAGCGCGAACTGGGCGTAGTCGTCGCTGGGGCTCGCTTCGACGATCCGCCGGAAACTGCCGGCCGCCGCCTCGTAGCGCCTGGTGTCGAACTGGGCGCGGCCCAGCGCCTCGAGGATGCTGCGCGAGTCAGGCTCGGCGGCGGCCGCGCGCTCGAGCAGCTGGGCGGCGGCGGCGGCGCTGCCGCGCCCGAGGAGATCCAGCCCGCGCCGGTACAGGTCGTAGGTGTCGGGGCCGGCGCCGGAGGCAAGGTCCGGCGCGGGCTCGCCAGGCTTTCCGCTAGATCGGGAATCCTTGCCGCCCGAAGATCCTTCTGACATATGTGCAGATCCCTCCGTCTAACCGAACGTCAGCTGACCAGCCGGCCGCTGGACTGGAGCTGGCGCCGTTTCGCGGCGTCCGCTATGCGCAGGACCGGGTGAGCGGGCTCGCCGATGTCACCTCTCCACCGTACGACGTCATCTTTCGTGACAACGAGGACCAGTTGATCGCGGCCGACCCGCACAACGTAGTCCGCCTGATCCTGCCCAGGCCAGTGCCGGGCAGGCCAGGCGAGGAGTACCGGGATGCGGCCGTTCTGCTCCGGGAGTGGCTGGCACAGCAGATCCTGATCATCGACCCGGCCCCGGCACTCTACGTCTACGAGCAAGCCGCCGCCGGCTCAGGCGATCGGCAAGCCGGGCAGGCGGACGGGCGGGAGGACGGGCGGGCGGAACTGCAGCGCGGGCTGATCGGCAGGCTGCGGCTGGTGCCGGCCGACGCCGGCATCGTGCTGCCGCATGAGGACGTCTCCCCGGGCCCTGTCGGCCGGCTGGCGCTGATGGAGGCGACTCAGGCCAACCTGGAGCCGATCTTCCTGCTGTACGACGGCGCGACGCCCGGGGGCATGCGCGGACCCGGGGCGGGCGGCGGGCCCGGGGCGGGTGACGGGCGCTGGGCGGGGGCGGCGGCCAGGATCGTGGCGGAGACGGCGGCGCGGCCGCCGCTGGTCGAAGCGGAGACATCGGACGGGCGACGGCACCGGCTGTGGGCGGTGACCGACGAGGCGGACCTCGCCGCGATCGCCGCGGACCTGGCGCCACGCCGGGCGCTGATCGCCGACGGCCATCACCGGTACGCGGCCTACCTCGGATTGCAGGAACGCCGCCGGCAGGCTGGCGACGGGGCCGGGCCGTGGGATTACGGCCTTGCGCTTCTCGTCGATTCGAGCAGCTACCCACCCCATATCGGGGCGATTCACCGGGTAATCGCGGGCCTGGAGATCCAGCGCGCCGCGAAACTCGCGGCCGGCGCGTTCAGCGTGCGGTCGCTGCCGGCGGACCTGCCGGGCGCCCTGGCCGAGCTGGCGGCCGCCAGTGCGTCAGGACCCGCCTTCGTCCTGGCGGCGGAGGATCGCTTCTACCTGCTCACCAGCCCGGACCCCGCGCAAGCTGCGGCGGCCATGCCCGGCGGGTACTCCGGGCACTGGCGCGCCCTGCCGGCCGCGGTCCTGCAGGAACTGCTGATCAGCCGGGTATGGGCAGTGACCGACGATGAGCGCACGGTACGCGCCATCCACCACGACGCGGGCGCGGCCCTGCGGGCGGCTAAGGAGACGGCGGGCACGGCCGTCCTGTGCAGCCCGATGTCACCCGCCGACGTCTACGAGGTAGCGGCGCACGGTGAGAAGGTTCCCCGCAAGTCCACCTCATTCGCGCCCAAGCCTCGCACGGGGCTGGTGCTGCGGACGTTCGCTCAGGGCTGAATCGCGGCGCGCTGAGCAGCCCGGTGGCGCGATCCGGCCGGGCAGCCTGGGACGATAACCGCATGCGCGACGAAAAGCCGGCCGAGGCCGGCCTGGACAGCGACGTCATCACCCCGCTCGGGCACGAGGTCTTCCAGATCGATACGCGCATGGCCGGCTATTGGGGGATCACCGCCGGTTACCTGATCAGGTCGGACCGGCCGTGCCTGGTCGAGACCGGCACCGCGCCGTCAGCGCCGCTGATCTCCGCTGCGCTGGCCTCGCTCGGGGTTGGCGCAGGCGACCTGGCGACGGTCGTGGTGACGCACATCCACCTAGACCACGCGGGCGGCGTCGGCGACATCGCGCGAATGTATCCGGGCGCCGAAGTCGTCGTGCACGAACGCGGCGCCCGGCACCTGGCCGACCCGGCCAGGCTGATGGCTAGCGCCCGGATGGTCTACGGCGACGAACTCGACGAACTCTTCGGCGAACTCATCCCCACTCCGCCTGAGCGGATCAGGGCCGTCGACCGGACTGGCGTGGTCGACCTCGGGGGCGGGCGGTCGCTGGAAAGCCACTATTCACCCGGGCACGCGCAGCATCACGTCGGGCTGCTCGACTCCGCGAGCGGCGATCTGTACGTCGGCGACGCCGCCGGCGTCTACATCCCCGAAACCGGTGACCAGCGTCCGGCGACGCCGCCGCCGGACTTCGACCTGGAGACCGCCCTCGAGTCCCTGCGGATCTTCGCGGCGCTCGGCCCGTCCCGGCTGCTGTTCAGCCACTACGGGCCGGTCGACGCCGTAGCCGACGCCCTCGACCGGTCAGCCGAGGAACTGCGCCTGTGGGTCGCGGAAACCCAGGCCTGCGCCGCCCGCGGCCTAGACCTCGATCATGCGGTGGCCATGGTCGCCGAACGGACGGCGCAGCGGTACGCGGCCTTCGCTCCCGACGCCGACCCCGACCTGACCGCCAGGTACAACAGGGTCTCGGGCACCGCATCGAACGTGGCCGGCATTATGCACTGGCTCGACAAGACCGGCCAAGCAAACCACGCCTGACCCGCCCGCGCTCAATCCGCCGGCCGCGTCGGGCGGGTCAGTCGTCGGGGGCGGGTCAGTCGTCGGGGGCGGGTCAGTCGTCCGGGGCGGGTCAGTCGTCCGGGGCGGGTCAGTCGTCCGGGGCCAGTCCGTCGTCCGGGGCGGGTCCGTCGTCCGGGGCGGGTCCGCGTTCGACGGCGGATCGAGGCCGGTCCGCCGTCCGGACGGGACCGCCGTCCCGCGACGGACCGGCAGCCCGGGGCCGGCTCCGAGCACCGCAAGGTTTGCTGGTCCACGCCCGCGTCTAACAGCTTCGTGGCCCTCCCTGTTGCTGTTGGTCACGGGTTTTAACAGCAACGCGGCCCTCCCTGATGTTGTCCTGACAGCAACGGGGAGGGCCACGTTGCTGTCAGAAAGGACCGCTGACAGCAACAGGGAGGGCCACGATGCTCACGCTTTCCCCGGCGGCGCCGACCGGGGGTCTGCTTGCCTCGGCAGCTCAGCGAGCAATCCGACAGCGTCCGCGATCGGGTGACCTCCGTGGTCAAGCCCAGGACCTTGATCACGAACTCCGCGCCGGACACAAACCGACCCAGCCGCCTGCGCTGAGTCGCCAAAGGCGGTCAGCGGCCAGGCGTGGCTGGCTCCCCATATGCCAGCCGTTATCGGACGCCAGCCGTCATCCGGGATCGATGCCGCCTGAGCCATCGTCCTCGTCGCGCTCGGTGTCGCCTTGCTCGGTGTCGCCGTGCTCGGTGTCTTCCCCAGCGAGGTCGGCCTCGTCCTCCAAGTCGGCGAGGTCGTCCACGACCAGATCGTCGAACTCCTCGACTCGGTCCGCAGCGTCGGTCAGGCCATCGGGATCGGCGGCCGCGGCCTTGCCAAACCAGTATCGCGCCTCGTCGGCCCGGTCGGCGTCGTCGAGCGCGTCGGCGTAGGCATACCACAGTCGTGCCGCCGCTGGCGTCTTCCTGTCATCGTTCAGCTCGGGGATCTGCAGGGCCACCACGCCCGCTTCGGGGAAGCCCTGATCTCGGCGAATACCTGACTCGACGATACGAAGCTCGATCTGTGTCTCGCGGCTCAGGTTCTGCTCCGGCGCACCGCTGACCAAGTCGAGCGCTCGGTCGATCCTGCCCAGCGCACGTTCGCAGTCCGCCATCATGGGCAAGTAGCCCTCCTCGCCGGTCAAGCGTCTGGCTGCCCGCAGTTCGGCGAGAGCATCTGCCCACTTGCCTGCCTGGTAGGCGGCGATCCCGCACGTCTCACGAACGATGCCGACCCGCGCGGCTAGCTCCCGTGCCGCGACCGCGTACTGGTAACCACGATCGGGCTCCTCTGCCAGCCCGGCCGCTACGAGCAATCGAGCCACCGCATCAGCCAGATCACCAGGAAGCGTCCTCAACTCAGCCCGAGCGTCGGGGTCGAGTTGGTCCGCTGTGATCGAGGCGGGAACAGGTGGGTAGCTAACCCGGTCGCGTGCCACCGTCCTGCGGCCGGCGGACTCTGCCCGGCCATCTCTCGGGCGGCTGTCCGTTGAGCTGCTGTCCCTTGAGCGGCTGCTTCTAGGGCCGCTGTCCCTTGAGCGGCTGCCCGTTGACCGGCCATCTGCTGAGCGATTGCCCGTTGACCGGCCATCTGCTGAGCGATTGGCCGTTGACCGGCTGCCTGCTGAGCGATTGCCCGTTGACCTGTCCGTTGAGCCGCCGTCGCGGGACCAGCCTTCGCGGGGTCTGGTGTCGCGGGACTGGCTATCGCCTGATCTGGCTCCCTGATCGCGCCAGGCTGGTCGCTTGCCATCTTGTCCGCGCCGCGGTTCGCCGCCTAGACGACTTCCGCTCCGGCCCGCGTTGTCATCGCTGGCTCTCGGGTCGCCGCTCCGCCGCGAGTCTGGCCGCGCATCGTTCGAACGCCGCGCCCTGTCATCGCGCTGCGCGCCAAACTGACGCGGCCTGGAGTCACCCCCACCACGGGCGCCGCCCCCCTGGCGATCACCAGTTGGCCGCCCGCTCCTGGCACCGTACTCACTCCGCGGACCAGCTGGCCGTGCCGCCCTGGTGTACTTATCGCTCCTTGTGTCGTCGCCGCGCTCGCCCCTGTAGCCGCGTGCATCCGTATCGTCGGGCGCGTCCCTGTAGCCGCGTGTAACTCTCTCGCCCCGGTCACTGCGCGCACGGTCGTCACCCCATGTGCTCCTGCTGGTCCAGGCATCACGGTCCCCGTGGGCACCGCCCGCTCCTCGCGGTCCCGCGGGCCTCTGGCCTGTGCCTGCGCCGGGGCCGCCTGTGCCTGACCAGCTCCGGCCAGTACCGGCTCCACCAGAGTTACGGTTACCGCCAGCACCGCGGCCGACGCCGCCAGCATCAGTACCCGCTCGCCCTCCGCCGCCGCCGCGAGCCCCGCCAAATCCTCGGACCGCGCCGCCACCTCGCGACCTGTCGTCGCCACGCGACCTGTCGTCGCCACGCGACCTGTCGTCGCCACGCGACCTGTCGTCGCCACGCGGATCCGACTGTGCGCCGTCACCACCAGTCCAGCCGCCAGCTCGCCGCAGCGGACCACGATCCTTCGCATCGGGACCCCAGGAACTGCCGCTCCCAGATCCGCCTCCACCTCGCCCAGCATTTCGCGGCCCCGCATCCGATCGACCAGCACCCCTCGGCTGAGAGCTCCGAGGTGCGGCACTTCGCGGTCCGCCAGTCCGGGAGCTGCCGGAACCGCCGGTCCCAGGGCCTCCACTCCGAGACCCGCCACTCCTCTGCCCGGCTCCCATCGACCCGGCGGCACCAGACCTAGCACCAGACCTAGAGCCCGCAGATCCGGCGCTCCCAAATTTGCCGCCCGCTGGCCGCCTGGCCGCAGGCTTGGCGCCATCGCGTCCAGTCCCTTGCCGATCCGCTGCCAGGCCGCTGCTGCTCGCGTCACCACCGCCGACGGAGCCCGAAGGCTCGCGCCCGTCCTTGCGCTCGCCCTGGCTCTCGCCCTGGCTCTCGCTCGTCCGACTCCGCGGCGAACGCCCGGTAGCTCCAACCGCCACCACTAATCTCCACCAATCAGATCGCAGCACCCCAGGACGACCGAACCGAGCATCGCTCAACGTGCGCACAGATACGTACCGAATTTTCCAGCCTACCGCCCGCTACGACCTGCGCTGCAGGCACCAACCACCGCAGAGAGCACAGCGCCGCAAGCTACAAAGCACCGTAGACAGCAAAATACGCTGAGGGCCGTCGCACCTGCGACGGCCCTCAGCGGAAGATGTCCGGCGGCGTCCTACTCTCCCACGCGGTCCCCCACGCAGTACCATCGGCGCTGAAGGGCTTAACTTCCGGGTTCGGAATGGGACCGGGTGTTTCCCCATCGCTATTGCCACCGAAACACTATGGAGATGTATCGCCCTGGCGTAGCCAGAGCCGACCGTATCTCAAGAACCGCACAGTGGACGCAGAGCAAGATCATGCTTCAAAGAAGCAATAAGTAGAAGCCAAGCCACTCGGCCTATTAGTACCGGTCAGCTCCGCACGTTGCCATGCTTCCACCTCCGGCCTATCAACCCAGTCGTCTAGCTGGGGGCCTTACCAGGTTAACCCTGAGGGAGACCTAATCTTGAGGCGAGCTTCCCGCTTAGATGCTTTCAGCGGTTATCCCTTCCAAACGTAGCCAACCAGCCGTGCTCTTGGCAGAACAACTGGCACACCAGAGGTTTGTCCGTCCCGGTCCTCTCGTACTAGGGACAGCCCCTCTCAAGTCTCCTACGCGCGCAGCGGATAGGGACCGAACTGTCTCACGACGTTCTAAACCCAGCTCGCGTACCGCTTTAATGGGCGAACAGCCCAACCCTTGGGACCTGCTCCGGCCCCAGGATGCGACGAGCCGACATCGAGGTGCCAAACCATCCCGTCGATATGGACTCTTGGGGAAGATCAGCCTGTTATCCCCGGGGTACCTTTTAGCCGTTTAGCGACGGCGCTTCCACATGCCACCGCCGGATCACTAGTCCCAGCTTTCGCTCCTGTTCGACATGTCTGTCTCACAGTCAAGCACCCTTGTGCACTTACACTCGACACCTGATTGCCAACCAGGCTGAGGGTACCTTTGGGCGCCTCCGTTACCTTTTAGGAGGCAACCGCCCCAGTTAAACTACCCACCAGACACTGTCCCTGATCCGGATCACGGACCTAGGTTAGACATCCAGAACGACCAGAGTGGTATTTCACCGTTGACTCCACAGAAACTAGCGTTTCTGCTTCACAGTCTCCCACCTATCCTACACAAGACGTCCCAAACGCCAATGTCAAGCTGCAGTGAAGGTCCCGGGGTCTTTCCGTCCTGCTGCGCGTAACGAGCATCTTTACTCGTAGTGCAATTTCGCCGGGTCTGTGGTTGAGACAGTGGGAAAGTCGTTACGCCATTCGTGCAGGTCGGAACTTACCCGACAAGGAATTTCGCTACCTTAGGATGGTTATAGTTACCACCGCCGTTTACTGGCGCTTAAGTTCAAAGCTTCGCAGCCTAAGCCACTAACCTCTCCCCTTAACGTTCCAGCACCGGGCAGGCGTCAGTCCGTATACGTCGTCTTGCGACTTAGCACGGACCTGTGTTTTTAGTAAACAGTCGCTTTCCCCTGGTATCTGCGACCGTATCCAGCTCAGGGAGCAAGTCCCATCACCGGACGCGGTTCCCCTTCTCCCAAAGTTACGGGGATAATTTGCCGAGTTCCTTAACCACAGTTCACCCGATCGCCTTAGTATTCTCTACTTGACCACCTGAGTCGGTTTAGGGTACGGGCCGCTCAAGTGCTAACCGCGAGGCTTTTCTTGGCAGCATGGGATTACTCACTTCGCCTAATCGGCTCGGCATCAGATCTCAGGCACATGATGTGCGGATTTGCCTACACATCGCCCTACATCCTTACCCCGGGACGTCCAACACCCGGTAGAGCTACCCTCCTGCGTCACCCCTTCGGCTTGCCTAATACCAGTTTGGGTCGCGTACTCCGTGACTCGTCCCGAAGGATCTGTCATTTTGTTCGCTTAGCATTGCCGGATTCGGCATGGGCACACTTGTGCGGGTACGGGAATATAAACCCGTTGTCCATCGACTACGCCTGTCGGCCTCGCCTTAGGTCCCGACTTACCCTGGGCGGATTAGCCTGCCCCAGGAACCCTTGGTCATTCGGCGGAGGGGTTTCTCACCCCTCTTTCGCTACTCATGCCTGCATTCTCACTCGAGTGGCATCCACGGCTGGATCACTCCGCCGCTTCGCTCGCCACCCGACGCTCCCCTACCCATCCGCATACCTGGACCCGCTAGGCGGGCCGGGTTATTACGCGAATGTCACAGCTTCGGCGGTGTGCTTGAGCCCCGCTACATTGTCGGCGCAGAATCACTTGACCAGTGAGCTATTACGCACTCTTTCAAGGGTGGCTGCTTCTAAGCCAACCTCCTGGTTGTCTCTGCAACTCCACATCCTTTCCCACTTAGCACACGCTTAGGGGCCTTAGCTGGTGATCTGGGTTGTTTCCCTCTCGACTACGGAGCTTATCCCTCGCAGTCTCACTGCCGCGCTCTAACTTACCGGCATTCGGAGTTTGGCTGACTTCAGTAAGCTTGTTGGCCCCCTAGGCCATCCAGTAGCTCTACCTCCGGTAAGAAACACGCGACGCTGCACCTAGATGCATTTCGGGGAGAACCAGCTATCACGGAGTTTGATTGGCCTTTCACCCCTATCCACAGGTCATCCCCCAGGTTTTCAACCCTGGTGGGTTCGGTCCTCCACGCGGTCTTACCCGCGCTTCAACCTGCCCATGGATAGATCACTCCGCTTCGGGTCTATAGCATGCGACTCAAACGCCCTATTCAGACTCGCTTTCGCTACGGCTACCCCACACGGGTTAACCTTGCCACACACCATAACTCGCAGGCTCATTCTTCAAAAGGCACGCGGTCACTTCACTCAGCACAAAGGCTGATGCGCTCCCACGGCTTGTAGGCACACGGTTTCAGGTACTATTTCACGACCCCTCACCGGGGTACTTTTCACCTTTCCCTCACGGTACTTGTTCGCTATCGGTCACCAGGGAGTATTTAGGCTTAGGAGGTGGTCCTCCCAGATTCACACGGGATTTCACGGGCCCCGTGCTACTTGGGATACCACTAGAGAGTCGCAAAGGTTTCGCCTACAGGGGTATCACCTTCTGTGCCGACGATTTCCATACGTCTTCGGCTACCAATGCGATTTCTTACTCTCTGCCGGATCAGCAGCTCCGACTAAGTGGTCCCGCTACCCCGATCACGCAACGCCTGCCGGCTATCACACGTGATCGGTTTGGCCTATTCCCTTTTCGCTCACCACTACTCAGGGAATCGCGGTTGCTTTCTCTTCCTGTGGGTACTGAGATGTTTCACTTCCCCACGTTACCTCCGCCTGCCCTATGTGTTCAGGCAGGGGTGACGACCCATTACGGCCGCCGGGTTTCCCCATTCGGAAATCCCCGGATCTAAGTCTGGTTACCGACTCCCCGGGGCTTATCGCAGGTTCCTACGTCCTTCTTCGGCTCCTGGTACCAAGGCATCCACCGTGTGCCCTTATTAACTTGGCAACTACAGATGATGCTCGCGTCCACTGTGCAGTTCTCAAGATACGGGCGGAACCCGAACTTCATCACCAGCTGGCGATGAAGATTCGGTCCGAAAGAGGTAACTCGCCTTAGCGGCCGTTCCCTCAGGACCCAACAGCGTGCTCGGCCTGTGCAACCCTCAGGACCTGGCGTTCCATGTCGGCTATGTGTTTGACACACAGCGCCGACCGTACTAGCCAGCCTGAGCGATTTGCTCAGACCGAATAGCCAGTGCTCCACTAACGAGCTTGCCATCCAAGAACAGTCGTCTCGGAAATGACTCTGGACGCTAGCACCGAAGTACTAACGCCAAGTGCTCCTTAGAAAGGAGGTGATCCAGCCGCACCTTCCGGTACGGCTACCTTGTTACGACTTCGTCCCAATCGCTGGCCCCACCTTCGACGGCTCCCTCCCAAAAGGGTTAGGCCACCGGCTTCGGGTGTTGCCAACTTTCGTGACGTGACGGGCGGTGTGTACAAGGCCCGGGAACGTATTCACCGCGACGTTGCTGATTCGCGATTACTAGCGACTCCGACTTCATGGGGTCGAGTTGCAGACCCCAATCCGAACTGAGACCGGCTTTTTGAGATTCGCTCCACCTTGCGGTCTCGCAGCCCTCTGTACCGGCCATTGTAGCATGTTTGCAGCCCAAGATATAAGGGGCATGAGGACTTGACGTCATCCCCACCTTCCTCCGAGTTGACCCCGGCAGTCTCCTATGAGTTCCCGGCCGAACCGCTGGCAACATAGAACGAGGGTTGCGCTCGTTGCGGGACTTAACCCAACATCTCACGACACGAGCTGACGACAGCCATGCACCACCTGTGCAGGACCCTTACGGACACCATATCTCTACGGCTTTTCCCTGCATGTCAAACCTTGGTAAGGTTCTTCGCGTTGCATCGAATTAAGCAACATGCTCCGCCGCTTGTGCGGGCCCCCGTCAATTCCTTTGAGTTTTAGCCTTGCGGCCGTACTCCCCAGGCGGGGCGCTTAATGCGTTAGCTGCGGCACGGAGTCCGTGGAAGGACCCCACACCTAGCGCCCAACGTTTACGGCGTGGACTACCAGGGTATCTAATCCTGTTCGCTCCCCACGCTTTCGCTCCTCAGTGTCAGGTAAGGCCCAGAGAACCGCCTTCGCCACCGGTGTTCCTCCCGATATCTGCGCATTTCACCGCTACACCGGGAATTCCATTCTCCCCTACCTACCTCTAGTCTGCCCGTATCCACTGCAGGCCCAGGGTTAAGCCCTAGGTTTTCACAGCGGACGTAGCAAACCACCTACGAGCTCTTTACGCCCAATAATTCCGGACAACGCTTGCGCCCTACGTATTACCGCGGCTGCTGGCACGTAGTTAGCCGGCGCTTCTTCTGCAGGTACCGTCACTCTCGCTTCGTCCCTGCTGAAAGCGGTTTACAACCCGAAGGCCTTCATCCCGCACGCGGCGTTGCTGCGTCAGGCTTTCGCCCATTGCGCAATATTCCCCACTGCTGCCTCCCGTAGGAGTCTGGGCCGTGTCTCAGTCCCAGTGTGGCCGGTCGCCCTCTCAGGCCGGCTACCCGTCGTCGCCTTGGTGAGCCGTTACCTCACCAACAAGCTGATAGGCCGCGAGTCCATCCCTAACCGATAAATCTTTCCACCACAACCGATGCCGATTGCGGTCATATCCGGTATTAATTCCGGTTTCCCGAAGCTATCCCAGAGTTAAGGGCAGGTTCCTCACGTGTTACTCACCCGTTCGCCGCTCGAGTACCCCGAAGGGCCTTTCCGCTCGACTTGCATGTGTTAAGCACGCCGCCAGCGTTCGTCCTGAGCCAGGATCAAACTCTCCATTGAATGTCTATCGTGGCCTCGGTATCCCTCACGGATGCCCAGGTCACAGACTGAAGAGATTGCCTCATCGGCATCGGCTTGCCGAGCGATGAAGCGATCTGGCATTTTCCGTCTAGCACTGCGTAGCAAGCAACCCTAAGATCACCTGCGGCACGCAGTCCCATTTGACGGGGTATGTGCATGTGCACTGGCTTTTAGCACGCTGTTGAGTTCTCAAGGAGCGGACGCTCACCGTCTGGAGTGATCAAACTCCGTCTGGGGCAACCCTGCTAACTTACCTGCCGGTCTTGAGACTGTCAAGTCCGTTAGCAGATTTAGTTTTGACTACCTCCTGCCTCCCAGCATAGGCCACGTTGCAGCCACAGGATGCGAACACCCTGAGCTACCAACAGGAGTCTGCGGGGAGGGCCTCGCACGACCGGCGATCCTGCGGACCGCCCGGCTCGTTACCGGCCGAAGAGAACATTAGGGAAGCTTGGCGTGGGTGTCAAATCGAAGTCGCAAGTTCCCCTGAAGTCGCGTCCGATGGTCATCTTCGTGTCTTTATTTCCGTATTTTGAGACGCATCCGAGCTGCGCCACGAAGACCTCGTGCCCCGAGCAGCCGTCTGGACGGCCGCCAGTCCCGCACCAGTCAAAGGTCCGCCGGTCCCGCATCAGTCAAAGTTCTGCGACGGAGCGCCAGCGACTGGCCAGGTGCCGGCGAGGCCCGGATGTGGACGAGACGCTGCCCTCGGCGGCGGCTCGAAACGCGAGGTGCGGCCGCAAGGCAGGCACGCCCGCGTCGGCGCGGACCTGCCAGGCAGTGCGGCCTGCCGGGAATCGCGCGAGACTGGAAGCGCGCGAGCCGGGCGGCAGCGGCGGCGCCCGGACCGTGTTGCGATTTGGGCGCTCTCGCCCGTAAGACGGCGCGCTGACCCGTGACCTGGCGGCCGACGAGCATGACCAAGGCCGGCGTGACCAGCCTCTGGACCCTCTTGGCACCAGCCAGGACCCGGCGCGCCCAGGGCGCCGAGATCGACCGGTCTCGACGACACCGCGAACCGAAACGTTGCCGCACCGTTACCCGGATCCCCGGTCCAGGCCCCCCGGCCGCGACTCCAGCCGCTCCCGACCCTCAAATCCGGGCGAAGAACGTTGCCGCACCGTTACCGTCGCCAGTCCAGTGCCGACCAAGCTCACTCCGAGTCCGGCGCACAATGTTGCCTCTTCGTGACACTCGCCCGGCGAATCTCGGCTCCGGCTCCCGCCAGAGGCCGCATCAAGGCCTCGATAGTTGCCGCACTGTGACCTGAGCACCAGCCCGCACCACCCTCGACCAGCGCAGCGCCCGTGCAGCGTCCTGCGCAACGTACCCACGCAACTACTTAGGGCAGTCAGGTGCTCCGCACATGCCAACGCTCGGCCGGGAACGTTGTCGCACTGTTACGTTCCCAGCCGAGCGCGGGTGAGCGCGGGTGAGCCAGCCGGTGTCCTAGCCGCGTTCGCGCACGATGCCGCCCACCGTTCGCTTGCCGCGACGCAGGACCGCGTACCTGCCGGTCAGGAAGTCGCCGTCCCCCGGCACCAGATCGACATCGGTGACCTTCACGTTGTTGAGGTAAGCCCCGCCCTCATCGATGGCCCGCCGCGCCGCCGACTTGCTCGCCACGATCCCGCAGGCGGCCATCAGATCGGCGACGGTCAGCCGCTGCCCTTCGAGCGCCCGCCCGTGAACGGGCTCGGCCGACCCCACCGGCTGCGCCTTCCAGGTAGTCAGGTCAGGCGACACCACCGCGAACGGGATCTCGTCAAAGGCGCCTGCCAGGGTCGGCCCGTCCAGCTCCCGGAGCTCGCCCTGGCCGAACAGCGCGCGGCCCGCCGCCGCCACCCTCGCGACCTCGTCAGCGCCGTGCACCAGCGCGGTCACCTCCTCGGCGAGCGCCCGCTGCGCCGCCCGTGCCGCCGGTCGCTGCGCGGTCTCGCGCTCCAGCTCGGCGATCTCCTCCCGCGACTTGAACGAGAACACCCGGAGCAATCCCGGCATCTCCTCGTCACTGCGGTTCAGCCAGAACTGGTAGAACGCGTACGGGCTCATCAGCTCTGGGCTCAGCCAGATGGCACCGCCCGCGGTCTTGCCGTACTTCGTGCCGTCCGGCTTGGTGATGAGCGGGGTCGCCAGGGCATGCACCGAGTTCCCCGTCACCCGGCGGATGAGGTCGACACCGGAGACGAGATTGCCCCACTGGTCACTGCCGCCAAGCTGGAGCGAGCACTCGTGGCGCCGGTGCAACTCAAGGAAGTCATAAGCCTGCAGGATCTGGTAGCTGAACTCGGTGTAGCTCAGCCCGCCCTCGTCGAGCCTGGCCTTGACCACCTCCCGGCCCAGCATCTGGTTGACCGGGAAGTGCTTGCCGAGGTCGCGCAGGAAGTCGATCGCGCTGAGCTCGCTGGTCCAGTCCAGGTTGCTGACCGCGATGGCGCCGGCCGGACCGGAATCGAAGACAAGGAACCGCCCGATCTCAGCGCGGATCCGCTCGACCCAGCCCGCCACCACGTCCCGCGGGTTCAGGACCCGCTCGACGGACTTGCCGCTCGGATCGCCGATCAGCCCCGTCGCCCCGCCTACCAGGCCGATCGGCCGGTGACCGGCCAGTTGCAGCCGGCGCATGGTCAGCAGCAGCACAAGATTTCCGATATGCAGGCCAGGAGCAGTGGGATCAAATCCGCCGTAGAACGTCACAAGACCTGAGTCGAGTGCCTTGCGCAACTCGTCCAGGTCAGTGGAGTGGGCGATCAGGCCGCGCCACGTCAACTCGTCGATGATGTCACTCACCGCTGCATACTCCCATCTCCCCCGCCCCCGAACACACTCGATTTAGGCCGTGCCGCCCGCTCGGCGCCTGCGCACATGCGGCCGGTACGCCGACACGCTCAGGTCGCCCGCGATCCAGTACCGCCATGGCACCTCGGCGCCCGTGCTCACCCCGACTCGCGGTCCGGTCGCGATCCGGTCAGGCGGCAGCCCTTCGGCCGAACTGCCGGCGCGGATTCGCAAGGCACCGCCCGCTTCGCACACATCGGCACCATTCTGAGCCCGGTCGATCCCGAGTGCCTGGCACAACCGCGCGGGCCCGCTGGCAAGCCGCGCGGCCGGCCGCCAGCGACCGCCTGCCGCCGCCGCGCCGCCAGCTCCTCGCCCGCGACGACCCGCCCCGCCCGCAGCAGCACGGCCGAGGGTTCCCCGACCGGCTGGCACACGAGGTTCACGCAGAAATGCATTCCATAAGTGAAATAAACGTACGCGTGCCCAGGATCTCCAAACATCACTTCGTTTCGAGCCGTCTTACCGCGGAACGCATGCGACGCCGGATCTGTGCTCCCCGTATAAGCCTCGACCTCCGTGAGCTCGACGGCGACCAGTCCCTCGAGCAGCTCATGCACGAGCACGCAGCCGAGCAGCAATGGCGCGACCACGGTCGCGGGCCGGTTGAAGAACTCGCGCGGCACCAGCTCACGCTCGCCCGGGCTGATCACCGTGAAGACCGGACCGCGGCCCACGTCGCGTCGGACTCGACAAGGTCCCGCAGCGACTCAAGCTGCTGGCGGACCCGCGACGGCGCGGTGCCGCCATAGGTGTCCCTGGCCGCCAGCGCTCCCGGCACCGACAGCACCTGCCGCACATCGGGCGTGAAGTACGGCGACACCTTCGCCAGATCCTCGTCGCTGACGTCGCCAAGCTCGCACTCATTGACCTCGCACCACACTACGAGGTGCCCGACCGCCTCATGCGCCTCGCGGAACGGCACCCCGCGCTTGACCAGCAGCTCAGCCAGGTCGGTCGCGAGCACATGCCCGGCGGCGGCACTGCGCACGAGCCGTTCGACCCGGAAGCTCATCGAGCTGACCAGCCCGGCCATCGCCGGCAACACCAGCAGCAAGGTGTCGACCGCGTCAAAGACCGGCTCTTTATCCTCCTGCAGATCCCGGTTATAGGTCAGCGGCAGCCCCTTGAGCACCGTCAGCAACCCGGTCAGCCCCCCGATCAGCCGCCCGGCCTTCCCCCGGGCGAGTTCGGCCACGTCCGCGTTCTTCTTCTGCGGCATGATCGACGACCCGGTCGCGTAGGCATCGTCAATCTCCGCCCACCCGAACTCGTGCGACGTCCATAGCACGACCTCTTCACCTAGCCGCGACAGATGCACCCCTGCCAGCGCCGCCGCGAAGCAGAACTCGGCAGCGAAGTCCCGGTCAGCTACCGCGTCCATCGAGTTCCCCGCGGCCGCATCAAACCCAAGCTCGGCCGCGACAGCCTCAGGATCAACTGCCAGCGATGACCCGGCCAGTGCACCCGAGCCGAGCGGCGAGATCGCCGCCCGCTTGTCCCAGTCCCGCAACCGCGCCACGTCCCGCCCGAATGCCTGCACATGAGCCAGGAGCTGATGCGACAGGAGCACCGGCTGCGCGTGCTGCGTGTGCGTCAGCCCCGGCGCGGGCGTAGGCGGGTCGGCCGCGAGGTGCCGCTGCGCCTGGTCCATCAGCGAGGTCTGCAACTCGATCAGCCGCGCCGCGACCTGCCGGGCATGGTCGCGCAGGTAAAGCCGCAGGTCCGTCGCCACCTGATCGTTCCTGCTGCGCCCGGCGCGCAGCTTGCCGCCCAGCGATCCGACCCGCTCGAGCAACCCGCGCTCCAGCGCGGTGTGCACGTCCTCGTCGGCGACCGTCGGCCGGAACCCGCCGCTCTGGCAGTCCCGGCTCAGCTCGTCGAGCGCGCCGAGCAGCCGGGCAAGCTCGGAGTCATCGAGCAGCCCGGCCCGGCGCAGCACCCGCGCGTGCGCCTTCGACGCGAGCAGGTCATACTGCGCGAGCCGCCAGTCAAACTGCACGCTGACCGACAACCGGGCCAGCGCCTCGGCAGGCCCAGCCTCAAACCGCCCGCCCCACAGCCGCACCGGCCCCGTCCCGCCCTCAGTGCTCACATCAGCTCCCATGTCGTTCGCTTCGTCGCCCGCCCAAGTTACCGAAGGCGCGGGGTGGGTCGGTGTAAGACCTGGCTTGGGGCGGGTGTCGGCGGGAAAGCCAACCCCACCCGCCCCACCAGCCCGACCGGCCGGCCTCAAGCCCGCCAACATCGATGACCCTGTCGGTTTATATGGGTTCAGGGCGGCGGAGGCCGCCGCGCCTGGATGACCTGGCCGGGCTGGGTAGACTAGCCCGGATCGTGCCCGGCTGACGGAAAGCCGGATCAGTACCAATCTTCCGTGATCATGTTCGTGGGCGTGATCACGGAAGATCGCCCAGGTCAGGGCAGATGCGATGTTCCGTGATCATGCACGGGACCTTGATCACGGAAGATCGCCCGCGCCAGGGAGACTGCCGCGTGACTCATGACCGCTCGGCACCCCGCCCCGACCCGGACCTGGCCGCGAGGCCCGGTCCCCCAAGGTGACTCGGTGCGGATCTTGCGGAGCGAGCCGGGCCCGGTTCCGGCGGTTACGGGATCGCCTCGCCGGTGATCGCGGTGAGTTCCCGTCCTGCGGCATGATCGCGGAGAGTTCCCGCGCCGGAGCATGATCGCGGAGCGTTTCCGTCGTTTGCGGCATGATCGCGGAGCGTTCTGCGTCGTTACCGCGGAGTCTTCTCGCAGCACGGAGTGTTGACCGCTCTATTTGCGGACAACGCTCCGCGCAACGACAACTCTCCGCCCCAGAGCCGGAAAACGCTCCGCGCAGCGACAACTCTCCGCCCCAGAGCCGGAAAACGCTCCGCGCAGCGACAACTCTCCGCGCCAGAGCCGGGAAGAGTCTCGCCGCGACCCGCCCCGGCCAAAATCTGGGGCCGCCCCGGAAGCGCCGAAAGCGCCGCACCACCCGCCCGCCCGACGGCTCGCTAGCCAATGCAAGGTCTAAGACCAGCACGAAGCAAGCTCAAAGCCCAGCTACCGCAGCACTTGAGCCTTCCGATCCCGCGACGCGGCGATCTTGCTAGGCAGCCCGAACAGTTCGACGAAACCCTTCGACAGCTTCTGGTCGAACAGATCCCCGGTGTCGTACGTCGCCAGCCCGTAGTCATAGAGCGCCAGGTCGCTGCGGCGGCCGGTCACCACGGCCCGACCGGCCTGGAGCCTGACCCGCACGTCGCCGGTCACGTTCTTGGACGCCTGCGTCATGAATGCCTCAAGCGACTCCCGCAACGGCGAGAACCAGAGGCCGTCGTACGCCAGTTCCGTCCACCGCTGCCCCGCCTGGCGCTTGAAGCGCGCGAGATCGCGCTCCAGGCAGACGTTCTCAAGCTCGGCATGGGCGGCGATCAGCGTCATGGCACCGGGCGCTTCGTAGATCTCGCGGCTCTTGATGCCGACCAGGCGGTCCTCGACCAGGTCGATCCGGCCGACGCCGTGAGCGCCGGCCAGCGCGTTGAGCTTGGTGATGATCTGCAGCGGCGACAGCGCCTGGCCGTCCAGGGCGACCGGCAGGCCGTCGGCGAAGCTGATCACGACCTCGTCCGCGGGCAGGCCCGCGGCCGGGTCAGCCGTGTAGGCCCAGACGTCGTCGTGGGGGGCCTCCCAGATGTCTTCCAGATGGCCGGTCTCGATCGAGCGGCCCCAGACATTCTGGTCGACGGAATACGGGGACTTCGAGGTCACGTCGATCGGCAGGCCCTTGGCGGTGGCGAACTCGATTGCCTTGTCGCGCGTCATGCCCGAGTCCCGAACGGGCGCGAACACGTTCACCTCCGGCGCCAGAGCCGCGATGCCGACCTCGAACCGCACCTGGTCGTTGCCCTTGCCGGTGCAGCCGTGCGCCACCAGGGTGGCGCCGTACTCGCGCGCCACGCGGGCCAGGTGCGCCACGATCACCGGCCGGGACAGCGCGGAGACCAGCGGGTACTTGTCCATGTAGAGCGCGTTCGCGCGGAGCGCCGGCATGCAGTAGCCGGCCGCGAACTCCTCCTTGACGTCGGCCACGAGCGCTTCGGCCGCGCCGCACTCGAGCGCGCGGGCCCTGATGGTCTCCAGGTCTTCGCCGCCCTGGCCCACGTCCACCGCGAGCGCGATGACCTCGGCGCCGGTCTGCTCGGCGATCCAGCCGATCGCGACCGAGGTGTCCAGGCCGCCCGAATAAGCGAGTACTACTCGTTGCGTCACTTGCCCCTCCGTGGTTGTGTCCGACGTTCGGCGAGCCGTAGCAGCGCCGCGGCGAGGGCGTCCCCGCCCAGCGGATCGCGCGCGACCACGAGCACCGTGTCGTCTCCAGCTACCGTCCCGAGCACGGCCGAAGCGCCGGCCCGGTCAATCATCGAAGCCATCAGCTGAGCCGCCCCTGGAGGCGTCTTCAGCACGACGAGGTTGCCGCTTGCCTCGGCGGAAAGCAGCAGGTCAGCCGCGACCTTGCCGAGCGCGGCGAGCACGCTGGCCGGCAGGCCGCTCAGGGGGCCGGCATCCTGCGGGCTGACCGGGGGCACCGGCGCCGGTGCCCCCGTGCCTGCCGGCACCCCGTCCGTATGCTCGGGCGGCAGCGCGTAGACGAGTGCGCCGTCCGGGCCGCGCAGCCGCACCGCGCCGAGCTCATCAAGGTCGCGGGACAGCGTCGCCTGGGTGACGACGACTCCGTCCGCTGCGAGCCGGTCGACGAGCTCATCCTGGGACCTGACCGGGGTACTGGCGAGAATCCCGGCGATCTTGGCTTGCCTGGCCGGCTTGGTGGCTGGCGTGCTCACCGCGCCTGGCCAGGCTCACGCCGCCCGCCTGAACATCTCCGCCGCCTCGGTCAGGATCCGCGGCAGCGCGGCGACGAACGAGTCGGCTTGATCCGCGCTGAGGATGAGCGGCGGAGCAAGCCTGATCGCGTCGGGCCGCACTGCGTTCACCAAAAATCCTGCCTCCATGGCCGCGGCTTCGACTGCTGCCGCGGCGGGCTCAGCGAGCGCGATGGCCTGCCAGAGCCCGGGGCCGCGCACGCCGTCAAGCAGCTTGTGGTCGCAGCCGGCGATCCCGGCGCTGAGCCGGGTACCGACCTGCTTGACGTTGTCGAGCAGCCCGTCGTTCTCAATGGTGTCGAGCACGGCGAGCGCCGCCGCGCAGGCGACCGGGTTGCCGCCGAACGTGCTGCCGTGGTCGCCGCGGCGCAGCGCGCTTGCCGCCGCGCCCAGCCCAATGCAGGCGCCGATCGGCAGCCCGCCGCCGAGGCCCTTGGCCAGCGTGATCACGTCCGGCACGATCCCCTCGGCCTGGAACGCGAACCACGCGCCCGTCCGGCCGATGCCGCTCTGGATCTCGTCGAGCACGAGCAGGGCACCGCTGCGGTCGCACGCCGCGCGCGCCGCGGCCAGGTACCCGGGCGGCGCGGGCACCACACCGCCCTCGCCCAGGCACGGCTCGAGGAAGACGGCGGCGCAATCGGGACCGACGGCCGCTGTCAGCGCGGCCTGATCACCGAAAGGCACAAACCTAACTTCAACCCCAAACGGCATGAATGGCTCGCGGATGGACTCTTTGCCGGTCAGGCTGAGCGACCCCATGGACCGGCCGTGGAAGCCGTGCTCGGCCGCGACGAAAACAGGCCGGCCTGCTCCCTGCGCCCGGCGAACCAGCTTGACGGCCGCCTCATTCGCCTCCGTGCCCGAGTTCGCGAAGAAGACTTTGCCGTCCGTGCCGTTGGCGGCTGCGCCGATCAGCCCGAGCAGGCGCTCGGCTAGGGCGATCTGGCCTTCGTGCGCGTACAGGTTCGAGCAGTGGGCGAGCTTGCCGACCTGGGCGGTGACCGCCGACACGAGCGCCGGATGGGCGTGCCCGAGCGCGCTGACCGCGATGCCGCCGACGAGGTCGAGGTAGGAGTTGTCGTCGGCGTCCCAGACGACGCAGCCCTCGCCTCTGGTGAGCACGAGCGGCGGCACGCCGTAGTTCGCCATCATGGCGGCCGCGTAGCGGTCTCGGAAGCTGGTGGTACTGCTCATGCTGCCCGGTGCTCCTTGTCGGCGCTGTGCTCTCTGTCCGGCACGATCATGGTGCCGATCCCCGAGTCGGTGAAGATTTCCAGCAGTACCGCGTGCGGCAGGCGCCCGTCGAGCACGTGCGCCTGCGGTACGCCGCCTTTGACCGCGGTCAGGCACGCGGCCATCTTCGGGATCATGCCGCCGCTGAGCCCGGGCAGCATCGAGGCCAGGGCACTCGCGCTGAGCTCGCTGATCACCTCGGGAGGCCGGTCCGGGCGCGGCTCCGCACCCGACGCCGGCCAGTTGGCGTAGAGCCCGGCCACGTCGGTGAGCACGATCAGCTTGACCGCGCCGAGCGCGACCGCCAGCGCGGCGGCGGCGGTATCGGCGTTGACGTTCAGGACCCCGGATCGCTCGCTGCGGGCAACGCTCGAGATCACCGGGATGCGCCCGTCGCCGATCAGGGCCTTGACCGCGCCCGGGTCCACCGACTCGACCTCGCCGACGTGGCCGAGGTCGACGGGCTCGCCGTTGTCGCCGGTCGCGGTGATCCGGCGGGCGGTCATCAGGTGCGCGTCCTCGCCCGACAGCCCGACCGCGAACGGCCCGTGCTGGTTGATCAGGCCGACCACGTCCCTGTTGACCTGGCCGGTCAGCACCATGCGCACGACGTCCATCGCCTCGGGGGTGGTCACTCGCAGCCCGGCCTTGAACGTCGACTTCATGCCGAGCTTGTCCAGGTGCGCGCTGATCTGGGGGCCGCCGCCATGGACGACGACCGGGCGCAGGCCCGCGTACCGCAGGAACACGACGTCCTCGGCGAACGCCTCCCGCAGCGACTCATCCGTCATCGCGTGACCGCCGTACTTGATCACGACGGTCTGGCCGTGGAAGCGCCGCAGCCACGGCAGCGCCTCGATTAGCGTGGCGGCCTTGGCGAGCGCGCCCGTGTATTCCGTCACGTCGAGTACGCCGAGTTCTCGTGCACGTAGGCGGCGGTCAGGTCAGTCGTCCTGACGGTCGCGGCGGCCTGGCCGGCGGACAGGTCGACGGTGATCGTGACGTCCTTGGGCGACAGGTCAACGGCGGTGCGGTCTTGCCCGGGCGCGCCGTTCTCGCACACCCAGACCCCGTTCATCGCGACGTTGAGCTGATCGGCGTCGAACGCCGCGCTCGTCGTGCCGACCGCGGCCAGCACTCGGCCCCAATTCGGGTCCTGGCCAGCGATCGCGCACTTGAGCAAGCTTGACCGGGCGACGGCCCGGGCGACGGCGACCGCGTCGTCCTCGCTTGCGGCGCCGACGACCTGCACGGAGATCGCCTTGGTCGCGCCTTCGGCGTCGAGCAGAAGCTGACGCGCCAGGTCGTCGCACGCCTTCGTGAGCAGCACGCCGAACTCGTCAGGGTCAGGCTGGACGCCGGACGCGCCGCTGGCCAGCAGCAGCACGGTGTCGTTGGTCGACATGCAGCCGTCTGAGTCCAGCCGGTCGAACGTGGTGCGCACCGCGTCGCGCAGCGCCTTGTCCAGGTCGCTGGGGGCGAGGTCGGCGTCCGTGGTCAGCACGACGAGCATGGTCGCGAGCGCCGGCGCGAGCATCGCGGCGCCCTTGGCCATGCCGCCGATCGCAACGCCGGAGCCCTTGATCTCGCAGGTCTTCGGGACGGTGTCGGTAGTCATGATCGCGGTCGCGGCCGCGTGGCCGCCGGTCTTGGCGGCTGCCACGGTCGCGGCGTCGACGCCGGCGAGCAACTGGTGCATGGGCAGGCGTTCACCGATCAGGCCGGTCGAGCAGACCGCGACGTCACCCGCCTCGATGCTCAGGAGCCCGGCGAGATGC
Organism: uncultured Actinomycetota bacterium; assembly: GCA_963720575.1. Classification (GTDB taxonomy): domain Bacteria; phylum Actinomycetota; class Actinomycetes; order Streptosporangiales; family Streptosporangiaceae; genus Chersky-822. The sequence goes on along the minus strand of CAVRGA010000001.1, from coordinate 3,228,497 downwards.
TCGGCGGTCCGCTCGGTGTCGGTGTCAGCCGGCTGGCCCGGTGCAGGCGTTGGCGCCACCGGAGTTGAGCACGACCGCTCGGACCTGCCCGTCAGCGACCGCCTTCTCGCTCCAGCGCACCGGCGCCGCCTTGACCCGGTTGGAAGTGAACACGGCGGCGGCCGCCGCGGACGGCCCGTCGTTGATCACGACCGCGACATCCGGCTTGCCGGAGTTCTTGATTCCGGCGGCGACCCCGGTCGCCCGGAACCCTCGCGGCGCTGTCACTGTCATGGCGCTACTCCGGTCACAGATGCTCCCTGAATCACATAAGACGCTTTAATCACGTGAATCGCTTTCGTTACGGAGGCTGCTCCGGTCACGGGGCAACTCCGATCGAGGTCAGGCCCGCTGTCTCCGGCAGGCCGAGCATCAAGTTGGCGTTCTGGATGGCCTGGCCAGCCGCCCCCTTGCCAAGGTTGTCGATAGCCACGACGACGACCGCGCGCCCGGCGCGCTGGTCAGCGACGACCTGCAGATGCACTCCGTTCGAGCCCGAAACCGCCGCCGTGCCCGGCCACTGCCCCTCCTTGAGCAGGCAGATAAATGGCTCATCCCGGTAGGCGCTGGCCAGCGCGTCCCTCAGCACCGAGGTTGCGGTAGCCGGGTTTGCCAGCCGCGCCGTCGCGGTGGCGAGTATGCCCCTGGGCATCGGCACAAGTACCGGCGTAAACGACACGCTGACGCTGGCCCGTTTCCCGCCAGTCCCTGCGCCGCCAGCCTCCGCGCCGCCAGTCCCCGCGCCGATCTCGCTCAGGGCTTGCTCAATCTCAGGAGTGTGCCGGTGAGCGCCGCCGACCTGATACGCACTGACCGAGCCCATGACCTCACTGCCGAGCAACTCCGCGCGCAGCGACTTGCCTGCCCCTGACGTTCCGGAAGCAGCGACGACCACGATGTCATCAGGCTTGACGAGCCCGGCGCTCACCAGCGGCGCCAGGCCGAGGATCGCCGCCGTCGAGTAACACCCCGGCGCCGCCACCGTGGCCGCATCCCTGATCAGCGACCGGGTCCCCGGCAGTTCCGGCAGGCCCGTAACCCACCTTCCGGCGTGCTCGCCGCCGTAGTGCCTCGTCCAGGCGTCGGCATCGGCCAGCCTGAAATCAGGGCCAAGATCCACAACCTTGACGCCATCGGGCAGGCCAGCCGCCAGCGGCGCCGACTGCCCGCCAGGCAGCGCCAGGAACACCAACTCGCAGTCGGCCCGCTTGATCGCATGATGAGGCTCGAACACCAGGTCAGCGAGTCCCACCCGCGCAGTGGGACCAGTCGCCCCAGCCACTCCCCCACCCTCACCTGCAGCCCCCGCACCACCCGCCGCGCCCGCACCACCCGCCGCGCCGACATGGCCGACGTGGCCTGCGAGATTGCGATGTACTTCGCCGACGGTCTTCCCAGCGCTGGAGTCCGCCGTCACCACTTCCACCTGGAGTTCAGGATGACCAGCGATCAGCCGTAGCAGCTCACAGCCCGCGTACCCGCTCGCCCCTGCCACAGCGACCCGCACCGTCATCGACCCCTCCACCCCAATCTCCCGACCGCATTATTATGCAAGTCAATGTTTGAACATGCAAGTGGGATCCCCGACGCGGAGGAGAGCCGCATCCAATCCCAGGCCGCACGACGTGGGCCCGGGACGGGCGGCGCGGGCACGGGCGGCACGGGCACGGGCGGCGCGGGCACGGGCGGCACGGGCACGGGCGGCACGGGCACGGGCGGCGCGGGTGCCGGGCGGGTGCGGGCGACTGCCGCAGCGGCGGGTGGCTGGCCTCGGACTTGGTTTCCGCCTTTGCCAAGGTGACCAAGCCATAACGGATCGTGAGAGTTCGGCCGATGTAGGAGGAATACATATCGAACCGCGTGTTCGGCTTCGCGACGACCTGTCGCTGGCGCATGATGTTGGGGCGCAGGAAGGAGACGACATGCACCCCCGCGGCTTTTCCGCTCAGGTCGGTGTGCGGCGGTCCGTCGTGACGAGGTCCGTGGTGCCGCGATCAATGACACCGGCGTCCGTCCTGACGCGGTTCGTGGCGCCGAGGTCCGTGGCGCCACCGTACGCGCTAGCCAGCCGCTTCGTGCTTATCGCCGCGATACTCGCGCTCGCGGCAGGCTGCGGCGGCACGTCGGCTCAGCCGCCCAAGACCGCGACGAAGGTCAAGGTCATCGCTTGCGGCACGACCAAGACAGCGGCCAATGTGCCGATTCACGTCGAGGTGACCTCAGGCGATGTCACCTGTAGCACTGCCATGTCGATCGAGCGCGAATACGCCCAGGAAATCAGATCAGGCGACGCTCCCGGCAATGGCGGCGGCGGACCCGTCAAGGTCAACGGGTGGACGTGCCAGGGCTATTCAACTCCGGTGGTACTCCACACTGGCAAAGCCTCCCGATGCATGGACGGCACCAACGAGATCCTCGCGATCCTGCCCACCTCCGCGTAACTCCGCCCACGGCTGACCCCGCAGGACCCTCGTGGCGTTGATCGCCCGTTCAGCGCTCGCGCGGTGGGTCCCGCCGAGATGGCGACCCGCTATGGCCGATGCAATGTTCCGTGATCCTGAGGCACGCCATGATCACGGAAGCTTGCACCTGCCCTGGAGGCTGTCGGGTGACTCGTGATCATGATCGGGGAGCCTTTTCCGGCATCGCGGGGAGAGTTCTCAGTCCGGGGAGCCTTCAGTACGGGAGCGGCAAGTACGATGCTCCGTGATCAAGGTCCCGAGCATGACCACGGAAGGTCGTTCCTGTCCTGACCTGGGCGATCTTCCGTGATCACGGTCTCGATCATGATCACGGAAGCCAGCACAGGTCCCGGAGGCTGCCGCCCGGCTCGTGAGCAGGATCGGGGCGGCCCGGGTTGCTGGTCACGCTCGCCTCTGACAGCATCGTGGCCCTCCCTGTTGCTGTTGATCACTGGTTTTAACAGCAACGTGGCCCTCCCTGATGTTGTCCTGACAGCAACGGGGCGGGCCACGTTGCTGTTAAATCAGACCGCTGACAGCAACAGGGAGGGCCACGCTGCTGTTAAATCAGACCGCTGACAGCAACAGGGAGGGCCACGCTGCTGTTGCTGCCCCGGGCACGCCGTGCCGCGCGGTGCGCGACTCGTGCGCGGAGGCTTCTCGGCATTGGCGCGGAGACTTCTCGGCATTGGCGCGGAGACTTGTCATTGCGCGGATGGTTTTCCGCAAATAGAACGGTAAAGACTCCGTGCTACGAGAACTCTCCGTGGCAACGACGGAAACTCTCCGCGATCATGCTGCGGGCGCGGGTAGCCCAACCGCGATCACCGGCGCGGCAATTCGCCAGCGGAAATAAGCCCTGCTCACTCCATAATAGCCGCACCCAGGTGACACTGCTGGGCTCGCAGAACTCGGCGCTGGCCGGGCGGCCGACGCCGGGCCGACCAGCGCCGGGCCGACCAGCGCCGAAACCCAACCAGCACCGGGCTCGCCAGCGCCGGGCTCGCCAGCACCGGCGCCGGGCCGACCAGTACCGGGCTCGCCAGCACAGGCGCCGACCAGTGCTGGGCTGGCCGGCACCGGGTGCAGCCAGCGCCCGAGGGCGGGCAGTGCTGGCTGGTTAGCTGCTGCGGAGGGTCGCGCCGGTGCGGCGGGTTGCTTCGGCTACTGCCGCGTCCCTGACGACGGTGACCTCCTCGTCGGTCAGGGTCCGGTCGGCCGCGCGGAACTTGAGCGAGTATGCGAGCGACTTCCTGCCCGGGCCGGTCTGCTCGCCCGTGTAGACGTCGAACAGGCGCACCTGCTCGAGCAGCGGCTCGGCAGAACCCTTGGCCGCGCCAGCGATCAGCGCCGCTTGCACGTCAGCGGCCGGCACCTCTTCGGCCACTACGAGGGCCACGTCTTGGGTCGCCATCGGGTAACCCGAGATCCGTGGTGCCTGCGCGGGCGGCAGGGCGTCCGCAGCCTGCTCGATCAGCGAGAAGTTGAGTTCCATCGCGCACGTCCGGGCCGGCAGCTTGTAGGAGTTGATCACCCGCGGATGCAGTTCGCCCGCATGCCCGATCACGACCGTACCGCCAGCATCGGCATCGGCACCGCCAGCACCGGCCCCGGCAGCACCAGTACCAGCACCAGTACCAGCACCAGCACCAGCACCAGCACCAGCACCAGCACCAGCACCAGCAAGCACGAACTCCGCGCACCGGCCCGGATGCCACGGCTCCGTGTGCGCGGCCCGCACGCGGAAATCGAGCCGCGCCAGCCGCAGCAGCGAGCTCGCCGCCTCGATCGCGTCATGGAAGGTCGCCCGGCCCTCGCCCCACCAGCCGTCTGACTCGAACTTGCCGGTCAGCACGCACGCTGCCAGCCGAGGCTGGTCGGGCAGCGCGGCGTCGACCGACGCGAGCTCGTCCAGAGCAGGCCCGTGATCGACGGCCAGCACAGGCGCGGCCTTGACCCCCGCAGGGTCCCGCAGCCGGAACGCGTTGCCGATCTCGAACAGCGCCAGGTCGCCGAAGCCCAGCCCGATGTTCCTCGTCGCGACGCGGAAAAGGCCGGGCAGCAGCGTGCTGCGCATCAGTGGGTCTTCGTCCCTGATCGGGTTGGTCAGCCGGACAGCGCGCCGGCGCACGTCGTCGGCCGCGAGTTGCATCCGGTCGAAGTCAGCCTCCGACCCGAACGCGCTGCTGATCACCTCCACGTACCCAGCCCCGGCCAGCATCCGGCCGGCTGAAGTTCGCAGCCTCTGGGCTGACGTCCTGCCCTTGCCGGCCAGCGCGCGCGGTTTGGTGACCCCGACCTTGTCGTAGCCCTCCAGCCTGATGACCTCTTCGGCGAGGTCGTTCGGGTCGGTAAGGTCAGGCCGCCACGACGGCGGCCGCACCTCAAGCCAGAGCCCAGCCCCAGCACCGGCACCGGCACCGGCCCCAGAACCGGCACCAGCCGCTTCCTCGACCTCGCAGCCCACCTCGCGCAGCCTGCGCACCACCGTCGAGTCGCCATAGGAAACGCCAGCCACCCGGCCAGGCAGGTCAGCGGCAATCGAGATCAGTGTCGGCTCGATCGGCTCGGCGGCCAGCGAGTAGCCGGGCACCGCCGTGCCGCCGCCGAGAGAGGCCAGCATCGCCGCGGCCCGCGCCGACGCGCGCAGCGGCAACTCGTAGTCGACGCCGCGCTCGAACCTGGCCGACGCCTCGCTGAACAGCCGGTGCCGCCGGCTCATCCGCGCGACGCCAGGAGCGGAAAAATGCGCCGCCTCGATCACCAGGTCGGCTGACCCGGAACTGACTTCGGTCGCCAGTCCGCCCATCGTGCCTGCCAGCGAGATCGGGCCGGACGAGTCAGTGATCAGGATGTCGTCCGGATCAAGCTGGCGCACGACGTGATCGAGCGTCTCCAGTTTCTCGCCGTCCACCGCTCGCCGCACCACGATCGGCCCGCGCAACGCCGCCCGGTCGAACGCGTGCAGCGGCTGCCCGAGTTCCAGCATCAGGTAGTTCGTGACGTCCACGGCCAGCGACACGCTCCGCATGCCGCAGCGCGCGAGCCTGACGCGCATTCGCAAGGGCGCGGGAAGTGCCGGGTCGATGCCGCGAACCTCCCGCAGCGCGATCCGGTCACACGCCGACGGGTCGGCGATGCTCGCCTGATACACCGAAGCACTAGCGGAATCTCCCTCGGCAAGCACGCCAGCCGGATCGGTATACGGCACCCCGAAGGTGCTCGCCAGTTCCCTGGCCATGCCCCTGATAGAGAGCGCGTGTCCCTTGTCCGGCGTGACGTTCACGTCGAACACGACGTCGCGCAGGCCAGCCAGGGCCACGAAGTCGGCGCCGACCGGCGAGTCGCCGGGCAGCACCAGGATTCCGGAGTGATCGTCGCCCAGGGCCAGCTCGGCCGCCGAGCAGATCATGCCGTCGGACAGCTTGCCGTACGCCTTGCGGGCCGCGATCTCGAATCCCCCGGGCAAGACGGCGCCGGGCAGCGAGAGCGCCACCAGGTCGCCGACCACGAAGTTCGCCGCCCCGCAGATCACCCAGCGCTCGTCCGACGGCGAGTCGCCCGTTGTCACCCGGCAGTACCTGATCGGCTTCTTGTGCCCGGTGAGCTCCTCGATCTCGAGCACCCGAGCGACGACGACGCCGGACACGTCGTGCCCGACCTCGCTGGCGGCCTCGATCTCGAGCCCGACGGCGGTCAGCCGCCGCCCGACCTCCGCGTAATCGACCGGCGACGGCAGCTGCGCTTGGTCAAGATGGGCGTACTCGAGCAGCCAGGAAAGCGGTACCAGCATCTAAGCCTCCTCTCCGAAGCCGCGGGAGAACCTGACGTCGCCCTCGACCGTGTCCCTGATGTCAGCCAGCCCGTTCCTGATCATGAGCGATCGCTCGATGCCGAGCCCGAACGCGAACCCGCTGTACCGGTCGGAGTCGATCCCGCAGGCGCGGAGCACGCGGGGGTTGACCATGCCGCAGCCGGCGATCTCGATCCAGCCCTGCGACTTGCACACCCGGCACGGCGTCCCGCCCGATCGCGTGGACGCGCCCCGGCACACGTGGCACTCCATCGACACATCGGCCGACGGCTCGGTGAACGGGAAGAAGTCCGGCCGCAGCCTCGTCTTCAGCCCCGGCCCGAACAGCGCTTCGACGAATGCCGCGATCGCGCCGCGCAGGTCGGCCATGGTCAGGCCCTCGTCCACGGCGAGCCCTTCGATCTGGTGGAACACCGGGCTGTGCGTGGCATCGAGCGCGTCCGACCTGAAGCACTTGCCAGGCGCGACCACGTAAAGCGGCAGCGGCCTGGTCAGCATGGCCCTGACCTGCACCGGCGAGGTATGCGTGCGCAGCACTAGGTTAGAGCGCGCAGAGAGCCCGGTGGGACGGCCCCCCGGAGCCCCCCGCCCGGCCCAGTCCGGCCCCGCCACGAAGAACGTGTCCTGCATTTCCCGCGCGGGATGGTCGGGCGGGAAGTTCAGCGCGTCGAAGTTGTACCACTCGGCCTCGATCTCAGGCCCCTCGGCGATCTCGTAGCCCATGCCGATGAATACGTCGGCCAGCCGGTCGGCGAGCGCCATGACCGGATGCCTGGCGCCGGCGGGAGACCTGTCCCACGGCAGCGTCACGTCGGCGACCTCGTCGACCAGGACCATGCGGTCCCGGTCGGCCTCGAGCTGGGTCTGCCGGGCGGCGTGGGCGTCGGTCAGCTGCCTCTTCGCCTCGCCGACGCGCCGCCCCGCCTCCGATTTCGCCGCTGGCGGCAGCGCGCCGATCTCGGCGCTCGCCAGGATGAGCGGCGCCCGGCCGCCGAGATGGGCCAGCCGTGCTGCCTTGAGTTCCTCGAAGGTAGCGGCGGCGTTGATGGCGTCGACCGCCTCGTCCACCATGCGCCGCACTTCATCGGGCGCGAGCGCGGCCACCCGCACAGGGTCGTAAGTCTTATTTGGTGCTGACATCGGGAATCAGTCCTGTTCTAGCCTTAAAACCATAAAAAGCTTCATGAAGGAAAGGCTCGCGCCAGTACTCGCGCAAGCATGCCTGATCGCTCGCGTGGTAACTCGGATCTCGGTGTCCGCCCGCCAGTCTGCGCAGATCTGGTCAGCCGTGATCTGGGGCGCCGGCGGGCATGGTAAATCGGAACTCCGCGCCGCCGCCTGGCGCCTGGGCCACGTCGATCGATCCGCCGTGCGCCTCGACCAGGCCCTTGACGATGAACAGGCCGAGCCCGGCACCCCCTCGCCGCTTCGCGCGCCAGAACTGGCGGAATACCCGCGGGGCGAACTCAGGCGCGATTCCCGGGCCCTGATCGCGCACCGAAACCGCGATCCCCGGTCCGCCGCAGACCTGCGCCGTCTCGATCACAGTAGTTACGGTACCAGCACCGTGCCTGACGGCGTTCTCAATAAGGTTGGCGAGGATCTGATCGACCTTGTCGCCATCGAGCCATGTCTCCGGCAATCTTTCCCCGGCCTGGATCTTGAACTTGCCCGCGAACTCCCCCGCCGCCACCCGGCCTGCTATGAGCTTGGCTGCCCGTGCGGGGACGTCGACGAGTTCGCGGTGCATCATGATGCGGCCCGCTTCGATCCTGGACACGTCAAGCAGTTCGGTGATGAGCCTGGTGACCCGGTCCGCGTCGGCGTTGACGGTCTCGAGCATCACGCGCTTCTGGTCGTCGGTGAACCGCGGCCATTTGTCGAGCAGGGTGGCCGTAAAGCCCTTCACGCTGGTCAACGGCGAGCGGAGCTCATGCGCGACAGTGGACACCAGGTCGGCCCTGGTCCGCTCGAGCCTGGCGCGCGCTGACGCGCTCCGCAGCGTGATGGTCAGCCGCCGCACGGCTCCGCGCTCACCGGGCCCGGCGTTTCGCGGACCTCGCACGTAGCCGATCGTGACGAGCAATTCGGTGCCGTCCGCGAGATACAGCGAGCATTCCGGATGCCTGGTCCTGGTCGAGAGCCCGTCGTAGGGCCGCGACATCCCCCACCAGCACCGGCCCTCGCTGTCGATCAATGGCAGCGCGGCGGGCAATTTCGCGCCGACGGCATGCTTCGCGTCGATCCCGGTCAGCCGTTCCGCCGCCCGGTTAAAAATGGTGACCACGCCATCGCCGTCGGCCACGATGAGCCCATCAGGCAATTCGTCAGGACAGAACAGGCCTGGCCCGCTGCCGAGATCGGAGTCACTGTGCGACGCGGGGTCAGGGTGCGGGTCAGAGCCGGTGTGCGGGTTAGGCATGACGAGGGCGTGCTGCCCGCCGTCGCCGTCCGCGGCCGCCAGGGCAGTCACCGCGCCACGTACCGCGGCACTGATCGCGGTCACCACGTTCACCTGCCGGTCCACATCGGACTTTCACCCGAGCCCTTGCCCGAACATTCTGCCCCGGCACGCCAGCTATTCATCGCTCGCGGGTCCGGGGGATAACCCCGCAGAGCGACACGCCACCTTGGGTGACCCAGATCAGGCTACTCATGACGGAACGTAACCAAAGCCTAGCGCGTCAGGTGCCCGCAGCGGCACCCCCGACTTGCCCGGGCCGACGCGTACAGGCAGACGGCGGCCGCCGCCGCAAGGTTGAGGCTCTCCGCCTTGCCGTAGATGGGAACCGCCACTGCCTCATCAGCCAGCGAGAGCAACTCGCGCGGCAGCCCCCAGGCCTCGTTTCCGAACAGCCAGGCGGTCGGGCGGGCTAGGCCGGTCTCGTCCAGGCTCGCACCCGCGCTGCCGTCGGCGGCGAGTACCGCGAGCCCGGCCTCCCGGAGCCCGCTGACCGCCTCGGCTACGGGTACGCCAGCCACGATCGGCAGGTGGAAGATCGAGCCGGCCGATGACCTGACGCACTTGCTGTTGTACGGGTCGACGGTCGCCCCGGCGAATACGACTCCCTGCGCACCGGCCGCGTCCGCCGAGCGCAGCACGGTACCGGCGTTGCCAGGGTCGCGGACATTGGCGAGCACGACGACCAGCGGCGGGTGATCCCCGGCCCGCACAGCGCGCTCAGCCCGTTCCGTCAGGTCAGCGAGCGGCACGTCGATGAACGGGCAGACCGCGAGCAAGCCCTGCGGCGTCACGGTCTGCGCCAGTTCGGCCATCAGCTCGCCGCTGACTTCGTGGACGGGTGCCCCGGTCGCGGCCACGGCAGCAACGAGCTCGCCGTGCCGTGTCCGCGCGTCGGTGGTGACAAACAATTCCCTGATCAGGCCGCTGGCCGCGAGTGCCTCCCTGACTGCCTGCGGACCCTCGGCGAGAAAGAGCCGCGACCGTTCCCGCAGTGCCCGCTTAGCCAGCTGCCGCGCGGCCCTGACCCGTGCTTGCGCTTGCCCGCCGGCCGCTCGCTGGTCGCGCGCGGCTGCCTTGCTAGGCAGCAGCAGACCTCGGCGCGTCCACGTCGGCGGGCAGCGCGTTACGTGCGACCACGACGAGCGCGGCGAACGCGGTCGCGTCGGTGACCGCCATGTCAGCCAGCATCTTCCGGTCGACTTCGACTCCGGCGGCCTTGAGCCCCTGGATGAAGCGGTTGTAGGTGATGCCCTCGGCGCGGGCGGCTGCGTTGATGCGCTGGATCCAGAGCCTGCGGAAGGCGCCCTTGCGGTCCTTGCGATCCCGGTAGGCATAGGTCATCGAGTGCAGCGACTGTTCCTTGGCCTTGCGGTACAGCCTGGACCGCTGGCCGCGGTAACCGCTCGCCCGCTCGAGTACTACCCTGCGCTTCTTATGGGCATTGACCGCCCGCTTTACGCGTGCCATTAATTCGGCTCCCTTGCGTCGGACCGGGTCACTTGCCCAGCAATTTCCTGACAGTCTTCAGATTCCCGGGTGACACCGTCACCTCGTTGTCCAGGCGGCGCGTCCGCGTGGTGGGCTTGTGCTCAAAGTAGTGCTGGCGATTGGCCCGGCGGCGCATGATCTTGCCGGAGCCGGTTATGCGGAACCGTTTCTTGGAACCGCTGTGCGTCTTCATCTTCGGCATGTCGCCGCATCCCTCGTTTCATGCGTGCTCGGGCACGCGTCCTGTAGCAGCCCGCGACGCGTATCTCGCGTCGCGGGTAATGTCGTGGGTAAGTCTGCCTGTGGCTAGCTCAGCTGTGCCGGTCAGCCTCCGGTTTCCGCAGCGTCCTCGGAGACCGAAGACACGACGGTCTCGTCGGCTGGCTTGGCCTGCGGCGCGGCTGGCCTCGGCGCGGTCGGCCGCGGCGCGGTCGGCTTAGGCGCTCCCCCTGCTGGCCTCGGCGCGGCCGGCCTGGGCGCCGTTGGCCTGGGCGCCGCTGGCCTTGGCGCCGCTGGCCTGGGCGCGCCAGGCGGAGCCGGGCGCGGTGAAGCCGCGGCCTGCGCAGCCGGTTCTCCCGGTGCTCCGGGTCGCGGTGCCGTCTGGGTGCCTGGCGGAGCCGGGCGCGGCGCGGCCTGAGCGGCTGGCCTCGGTGCGGTCGGCCTGGGCGCGGCCTGCGTGGCCGACGGAGCCGGGCGCGGCGCCGCTGGGCGCGCGCCGCCGCCGGCTGGTCCGGGCCTGGGCGCGGCCGGGCGCGGAGCAGCGCTAGCCGTGCTAGCCCGGCTCATTGTGCCGGATTGACTCGCTGGGCGGGCCTGGCTCGCCGTGCCGGCAGGACTCGTCGTGTCTGCCCGGCTCACTGGGCTGGCCGGACTCGCCGTACTAGCCGAGCTAGCCGGGGCTGCCGTGCTGGCCGGGCTGGACGTGCTGGCTCGGCTCATCGTGGTGGCCTGGCTCGCCGCGCTGGCCGGACTCAGGACGCTCGCCGGACTAAAGGTGCTGGCCTGACTCGCCTGCGCCTGACTCGCCTGGCCCACCTCGCTGAGCGCGGGCCTGCTGGCCGCTAGCTCAGCGGCAGGTGCGCTCGCCCGCGCGCTCGCCCGGTCAGGAACCCTCGCTGGCTTGGTGTCCGCCTTCTTGCGGTGGGGGCCGATCACCATGATCATGTTCCGGCCGTCCTGCTTAGGCTGCGACTCGACAAAGCCAAGCTCTTCGACGTCGCCTGCCAGTCGCTGGAGCAGCTTGTAGCCAAGCTCCGGCCTTGACTGCTCGCGGCCGCGGAACATGATGGTCACCTTGACCTTGTCGCCCGCCTTGAGGAACCGCTCGACGTGACCCTTCTTGGTCCCGTAGTCATGCGGATCGATCTTCGGACGGATCTTGATTTCCTTGATGACCGTCTGCGCCTGGTTCTTGCGCGATTCCCTCGCCTTAAGCGCGGACTCGTACTTGAACTTGCCGTAGTCCATCAGCTTGCAAACAGGCGGGCGGGCCGTCGGCGCGACCTCCACCAGATCGAGGTCGGACTCCTGGGCCAGCCGGAGGGCGTCGTTGATCGACACGATCCCGACCTGCTCCCCAGAAGGGCCTACCAGACGGACTTCAGGTACCCGGATACGCTCGTTGATTCGAAGTTCAGTGCTGATGTGACCTCCTGCGTCACTATCGTCCCGGTCGGGCCCATCCCGGCCGGTTTACTCGCGTTGCCACCGATACGGAACGCAAAAGCCCCGCACAGGTCGCATGCGGGGCCACCAAAGCGCGCAACCAGCGCGACAACGCCTGCGAGGCGCGCCACGCTAACCGCGTACCGCACCGCACTCAGGAAATCCCCGAGTCCAGCACGTCCGGCCAAAGCCCGCTAGCCAGACATGCGTGTGGCTTTGTGGACTTCTACCCGCCAGCAGTCAAGCTGACCAGGTGGGAGGTGGCCGAGGTGGTCCTCCGCTTTCGAACCCGACGTTACGCCGGGTCGTTAAGTTCTGCTATTCAGGTTACCGCATACCAGCGACATCGTCATATCCCAACCCCGGATGCTTGATAGCACGCGAGAGTCAGCGAGGCGGAACGCGGACAACCCCAGCCGCAACCCGTCACCGCGGCCTTGCCGACACCCCGCGTGGACGTTGAACTGCCGATCTAGAGTGATCCGGACCAAGATCCCGGCGGCCCGAGACTGACGCGAACCCCTCGCGACCGCCACAGCGCTGGCGCGGCCCCCTCCCGACGACCGCAGCGCAGGCGCGGACCCCGCGACCGCCACAGCGCAGGCGCGGACCCCTCGCGGCTGATCAGGATCGGGGAGCTTTTCCGGCATCATGCGGGAGAGTTCTCAGTCCGGGGGAGCTGCCAGTGCGGGACCGCAGGTGCGATGTTCCGTGATCATGTTCGCGGGCATGATCACGGAACATCAGCGCTGCCCTGACCTGGGTGATCTTCCGTGATCATGGTCTCGAACATGATCACGGAAACCAGCACCGGTCCCGGGGGCTGCCGCGCGGCTCATGATCAGGATCGGGGAGCCTCTTCCGGCATCATGGGGGAGAGTTTTCGCTCCAGGGAGTTTTTTAGTCAATAGCACTGAAAACTCTCCCCGCTGACCCGCCCGAGCTTCACCTTCCAAGATCCCGAGTCACCCGACAGCCTTCAGGACAGCGGCGATGTTCCGTGATCACGCCCGCGTTCTTGGTCACGGAACATGCACCGGGCGCCCCCTCGCTGCCAGTTCCCCGCCAGTGAGAATTCTCCCCCACGGTGCCGGAAAGGCTCCCTGATCATGATCACGAGTCACCTCACAGCCTCCCCGACCGGGGCGAATGTCCGTGATCATGATCCAGTGCCGCTTGGCCTAGTTAAGTTGATCTTGGAAGTACTGTGCCGCGTCGGCCCCGACTGGAGTGCGGCCTCGTGAGCCGCCCGCCCGGGTGCTGACATTGCGGGTGAGGTAATAGTGCCTGGAGTGACTGCTGGTGCCTGGCGTGGTCCGCATGGATGCCGCAATTGATGTTCCAGATCGGGTGCCGGTTCCCGCATTGCTGTTGTCGGGCCTCAGCGCCGCTCGGGCGGGCGGCTACCAGAGCAATGCAGCCTGGGCCGGAACACGCAGGTCAGCGCATGATCAAATAGCCGGCCCGGCTCAGCCTCCCGACTCCGGCTCAGCCCCGGACACCGGCTCAGCCCCGCGACCCGGCTCAGCCCCGCACACCGGCTCAGCCCCCCGACCCGGCTCAGCCCCCCGACACCGGCTCAGCCCCCGCACACCGGCTCAGCCCCCGCACACCGGCTCGGTCCCGGACACCCGCTCCGGCATGACCGGCCCCGGCCGTGGGCGCAATCGCAAGGGACAGCACCAGATGATCATGAACAGCTACCGTCGCCAGCCGCAGAGTCGCCGCAGCCTGCTCGATCACCCCGGCTGGCGGAGACTGCGTGCGGCCAGCCGTGTCCCTGATGATCACTTCGCGGCGAACGTGGGTAACGCTGTCGCCTGCGATTCGATCGCGGCCAGGCCGGCGCGCCGCATCGCTTCGAGCGGAGCGGGCCTGTCCGTCATCAGCGTCACCTGGCCGGCGGCCTGATGCAGCAAGAGGTCGAACCCGCTCACCAGGACAGCGCCTGCCGACTCGGCGGCGACCGCCATCGGCGTCGGCCACGGGTGATATACCACGTCGAGCACTACTGATGGGGCCGTGAGCTGGGCGGACACCTTTTCAGCCAGGAAGTCGGCTCCGCCCGCCGGGACCGTGGAGATCACCAATCGCGCGCCGCCGAGCGCGGCGGATGTTAGCGGCACAAGGGTGATCGCTACTCCCAGCCGGTCGGCGGCCAGGCGCAAGTCCGCTGTCCGGGCTGGATCGCGGACGGCGACTGTCGCTGACTCTAGCCCAAGCTGACCCAGCGCCCCGAGCGCCGCGCAGGCAGTCGCCCCCGCTCCGATGATCAGTGCGGGACCGGCACCGTCAGCCCCTCGTTCAGCCAGGGCGCTGACCATGCCGGGCACGTCAGTGTTGTAGCCCAGGCGCTGCGCCGCCGCGAATACCACCGTGTTGACGCAGCCGACCTGGGAGGCAAGCGGGTCGACGCGATCAAGCAAGGGCAGCACGGTCCGCTTGAGCGGCATCGTCAGCGACAGGCCGGCCCAGTCGGGTCCGCACGAGTCGAGCAGCGCAGGCAGCCCGGCCTCGTCGCACTCAATCGCCTGGTAATGCCACCAGGTCAGCCCGAGTTCGGCGTAGGCGGCATTGTGCAGCACCGGCGACAGCGAGTGCCCGATCGGCGAGCCGAGCACGGCCGCCCTGATGCTGCGCCGATCGGTCTCGGCGTAACCGTCCGGGCCGTCGCCGTTCAGCCCTCGAACTCGTGCTTCCACTGCTCGAACTGGGTGAAGCTGGACGTGAAGTACGTCTTGTATGGCTTCTTCCTGGTGTCGGCGATGAAGTACAGCCAGTTGCCCTTGGTCGGGTGCACCGCCGCGTTCAGCGCTCCGACTCCCGGGTTGCTGATGGGACCTGGCGGCAGGCCGGTATGGATGTAGGTGTTGTATGGCGACTTCACATCCTGCTGCTTGGCGTTGGCCGCCGTGCCGTAGATGTTCAGCGCGTAGAACACGGTGCTGTCGAACTGAAGCGGCATGTTGTCCTTGAGCCTGTTCCACGCGACCCGGGAGATCTTGCCGAAGTCGCCGGGGTTACCAGCCTCCGCCTGGATCATGCTGGCCACGATCAGCGCGTGCCACGGGGTGGTGCTCTTGGCCTGCGCGACGCCGGCCAGATTGATGCCGTCGACCTTCTCGTTGAATTCCTTGACCATCGTCTGCAAGATCTGCAGCGCGGTCATGTGCGGCAGCAGCGTGTAAGTGTCCGGGAAGAGGAAGCCCTCGGCGCTCATGTTCTTCGGCGCCCAGCTTGGCAGCCCGAGTGATGCCGGCGGGTGCTCGATGATCTGGGTGAACTGGGCGACGGGGAGCTTGGTCTGCGCCGAGAGGATGGACGCGATCTTCGAGGCGCGCATGCCTTCGATGATCGTGACCTGATCCTTGATCCGGTGGGCCGTGTTGAGCAGGTAGGCCACCGCGAGGGCCGAGCTCATTTGATGGCGCAACTGGTAGACACCCGGCTGGAGATCATCGGCGTTGTGCGCTGCGCCGGCCGCGCTGTCGAACGGCCGCAACTCCTTGATCACGCCCTGGCGCATCAGCGCCGGCCCGAGTTGCGTCAGGACGGTACCTGGCGCCACGGTGATGTCCACTTTGCCGGTGCCAGCGCCCTGGTAGTCGCCGTACCGGGTCGTATGCCAGGCCTGATAGCGCGTGTAACCGTAGATGCCGGCGGCGGCGACTATGACGGCTACGGCAACGAGCGATGTGGTGAAGGCGACCCTGCTGCGCCCACGTTTGGGCCGCTTGGCGCGCCCTGACCTTATCGACCGGCGGCGGCCTCGGTCGTCGTCGTCATCGTCGCCGCCGAATCGCCTGGACAGCAGCCCGCCGTCGCGATCGTCCTCCCACGGGGCCCGGTCCTGACCTGGATCATCCCAATCGCCAGCGTCGTCGGCGGAGTACTGGTCCGCCGGGTACGGGTCGCCGGGGTACTGCTCACCGGGGTACTGCCGGCCCGGGTTCTGCTCACCGGGGTACTGCCCGCCCGGATACTGGTCGGCCGGGTACTGATCGCCGGCGTGGTCGTAGCCAGCCTGGGCGGCGTACTGCTGGTCACTGGGGGCATAGTCGTCAGGGCGGCCGAACGAACCCGTATCCGGACGGCCAAACGAACCCGTGTCCGGACGGCCGAACGAACCGGTATCGGGCCGACCAAACGAACCCGTGTCCGGACGGCCGAACGAACCGGTGTCCGGACGGCCGAACGAACCGGTGTCCGGACGCCCGAACGAACCCGTGTCCGGGCGGCCGAACGAACCTGTATCCGGACGGCCGGACGGACCCGTGTCGGTGTCGGGACGGCCGAACGAACTCGTGTCCGGGCGGCTGAACCAACTCCCGTCGCCTGGCACGGACGAGTCGGTGTCGGGCTGGTAGCCGGGTTGAGCGGGTGATCCGTAGTCCTGCCGGTAGCCCTCCTGGGCGTATAGGTCCCTGCCGTAGGAATCCGGACCTGACCCGAACTCTCGCTGTCCATAGCCGTTCGCGGACGCGCCCCGGCCGAAGTCGTCATGGCTGAAGCCGTCTTGGGGGTAGCCGTTCTGCCCGTAGCCGGGGTCGCTGCCGGCGTCATGCCCGCTGGCGTCGTGCGCGTAGGCGTCTTGGCCGTAGGCGTCCTGGCTCTGAGCGTCCTGGCTCTGAGCGTCCTGCCTGTAGGCGCCGTTGTCGTAGGCACCGTTGTCGTAGGCACCGTTGTCGTAGGCACCGTTGTCGTAGGCACCGTTGTCGTAGGCACCGTTGCTGTAGCCGCCGGCGCCGGCCCGCTGCTGCTGTACGCGCCGCCGCCATGCGCGCCGCCGCCGTAGCCGGCACCGTTGTGGTCAGCACCGCCATAGCCGCCCGCGCCGTAACCGGCGCCGTTGTAGCCGGCGCCGGTATAGCCAGGGCCATTGTGATCAGCGCGCGGGACCTGGCGGCCGGCCCCGCGGTCGGCCTGCCGCCCTAGATCCCAGCCCGGCTGCCACGCCTGGCCGCTTTCCGACGGGTACGCGAAGTCGCCGTCCCGGCCGAAGTCATCACCGGCAGGCCGGCCGCCGTAGCCTCCTGGATGGTTCACTGGGCACCGCCGCTCTTGGTGACGAGCTCTCCGGCGGGGTCTCCCGACAGCCGCTCGGCGTCGAGCGCGCTTTGCAGCAGCAGCGCCGCGGCTGCCTTGTCCACCATCTGCCGGCGCTGCCGTCCGTCGCGTCCGCCGGCCCGCAGCGCCGAGTGCGCGAGCGTGGTCGTGAACCGCTCGTCCACCAGCCGCACCGGCACGGGCGCCACTCGCCTCGCCAGGTCGCCCGCGAAAGCACGCGCGTCCGCGGCCGCCGGGCCCGCCCTGCCTGCCAGCGTGGTCGGCAGGCCAACGACTATCTCGATGACGGAATGCTCCGCGCACAGCCGGGCGATCTCATCAAGATCTCCGCGACCGCGTCGCACCGTTGCCAGCGGGGCGGCCAGTGCGCCGCCAGGGTCACAGCTGGCCACTCCGATCCGGACCGATCCCACGTCGATAGCGAGCCTTTTACCCGATCTCAAGGCACCAATCCCGGAGAATTGGGTCTCAGAATCGACACAACCTGGCTGCGGCATGGTCTCACGTTACGCTACCCGAGGGGCCGATGCCGGCAATAACGTCCCGAACCGCATCAAACGCCTCTGTCACGGCCTGACCAGCGCGTTCGCCCAGCACCGCACCGCCGCCCTGGGCGATGTCGTCCTTGCCGCCGCCACGTCCGCCGAGCGCGGCTGTCGCCGTCCCGATCAGCCTGCCAGCCCCGATACCGCGCGACCGCGCGGCCTCGTTGACGGCGACGACTACCGACGGCCGGTCGGCCGGCACCCCGGCTGTCACCACGACCCCCGGCCGGCTGGCCGGGATCTGGCCCCGGATGTCGAGCGCGAGCTTGCGGATGCCGTCGACCGGGGTGCCGTCGGGCACCCGGTGCGCGACGTAGGCCACTCCGCCCACATCGGCGGCCTGGCCCGCGAGCCCGACCGCCACGTTCGCGAGCTGCGCCGACTGCATGCGCATGAGCTCGCGCTCCGCGTCCCTGAGCTTGGCGACGATGCTGGCCACCCGGTCCGGCAGCTCCGCCCTGGGCGTCTTGAGCTGCTCCGACAGCTGGCTCACGAGCAGGCTCTCCCTCGCAAGGTGCCGGAACGCGTCCATGCCGACGAGCGCCTCGACGCGCCTGACGCCCGAGCCGATCGACGATTCACCCATGATCTTCACCAGGCCGAGCTGGCCGGACCTGGCGACGTGGGTACCGCCGCACAGCTCACGCGAGTAGTCACCAACTTCTACTACCCTGACCTCGTCGCCGTACTTCTCGCCGAACAGGGCAAGCGCTCCCATCGCGCGGGCCTCGCCGATCGAGGTGTAGAAGGCGCGCACGTCAAGGTCGTTGGTCAGGATCTCGTTGACCTCGCCCTCTACGTCGGCGAGCACCGCCGCCGGCACCGCGCCGATCGCCGTGAAGTCGAACCTGAACCGGCCTGGCGAGTTCTCCGAGCCCGCCTGAGCCGCCGACTCGCCGAGCGCGCCTCGGAAGGCCCGGTGCACGAGGTGCGTCGCCGTGTGCGACCTCGAGATCGCGCGGCGCCGGTCGATGTCGACCTCGACGAGCACCTGGTCCCCGACTGTGACCTCGCCGGAAGCGACCCGGCAGCGGTGCACGATCAGCCCGGGCACAGGCGTCTGGACGTCGAGGATCTCGATCGCCGCGTCGCCTCCGCCGCCGCTGCCGGTCAGGCGCATGATGCCGGAGTCGGCGAGCTGGCCGCCGCCCTCGGCATAACAGGGCGTCCGGTCGAGCACGACATCGACCTCGGCACCCGCGCCTGCCGCCGGCACCGAGGCTCCGCGCGAGAGCAGGCCGGCCACGGTGGCTTCAGCCGCGATCTCGTCGTAGCCGGTGAAGACAACCTTGCCGGCGCGCTCGAGCAACTGCGCGAACACCGAAATGTCGGCGTTGCCGGTCTTCTTAGCCGCCGCGTCGTCCTTCGCCCGCTGCCGCTGCTGCGCCATCAGCCGCTTGAACTCGGTCGCGTCGACCTCCAGGCCCTGCTCCGAGGCCATCTCCAGGGTCAGGTCGATCGGGAAGCCGTAGGTATCGTGCAGCGCGAACGCCTGCGCCCCGCTGATGGACCGCTCGCCTCGCCGCTCGGTCTCGGAGACCGCCGCTTCGAAGATCGCGGTGCCGGTGCGCAGCGTGCCGAGGAACGCGGTCTCCTCGGCGTCGAGCACGGTGTGGATGTTCGGCGCGTCCCTGATCAGTTCGGGGTACTGGTCGCCGAGCGCGCCGATCGCGACTGCCGCGAGCTCGTGCAGGTAGTGGTCACTGTGACCGCCATGGTGGCCGCCCTCGCCGCCGCGCTGGCTGCCCGCCAGCAGCCGCAGGTCCCGCACGCTGCGCCTGACGATGCGGCGGAGCACGTAGCCGCGGCCCTCGTTGGAGGGGATCACTCCGTCAGCGACCAGCATGATCGCCGCCCTGACGTGGTCGGCGACGATCCGGAGCGAAATATCGGTGCGGGCATCGCGGCCGTACTTCTGCCCGGTCAGGTCCGCGGCCCGGTCGAGCACCTTCCACATGGTGTCGATCTCGTAGATGTTGTCGACGCCCTGCAGCAGGATCGCCATCCGCTCCAGGCCCATGCCCGTGTCGATGTTCCGCGACGGCAACTCGCCCTGGGTGTCGAAGTCCACCTTGCTGCGCACGGCACTGAGCTGGAACTGCATGAAGACCAGGTTCCAGACCTCGAGGTAGCGGTCCTCGTCCGCTTCCGGCCCGCCGTCGCGCCCGTACTCCGGACCCCGGTCGTAGTAGATCTCCGAGCATGGCCCGCCCGGACCCGGCACGCCCATGTGCCAGTAGTTGTCAGCGAGCCCGCGCCGCTGCAGGCGCGAGTCGGGCACGCCGACCGAGTTACGCCAGATCGAGTACGCCTCGTTGTCTTCCGTGTAGACGGTCGCCCACAGCCGGCTTTCGGGGAACCCGAATCCCCCGTCCGACTCCGGCCTCGTGAGCAGTTCCCAGGCGAGCGGGATCGCCTGCTCCTTGAAGTAGTCCCCGAACGAGAAGTTGCCGAGCATCTGGAAGAACGTCGCGTGCCTGGTGGTCTTGCCAACCTCGTCGATATCCGGCGTCCGCACGCACTTCTGCACGGAGACAGCACGGGGAAATGACGGCACCCGCTGGCCGAGGAAGTAGGGCTTGAACGGCACCATTCCGGCGTTGACGAGCAGCAGGGTCGGATCCTCGGCTACCAGGCTGGCCGATGGCACCATGGTGTGCCCGCGCTGGGAGAAGTACTCAAGGAAACGACGGGCAATTTCTGCCGACTCCATCAACGGCCGTCCTTAATCGCATCGTGGTCTTCCGCGCCGATGGCGGCGCGCTGACCTCCGAGCGTATTGCGTGCCCGGGCATGCTGCCGATTGATATTCGGCGGGGGAACCGGCCGCCGGCCCGGCTGCGGCACCGGCTGCGGGCCCGGCCGCAGACCCGGCTGCGCGGCATCGAGGTACTCGTCCATCCCGGCCCGGACCTCGGCGAGGAACCCGGCACTGGCCCGCAGCCGCCGCACGAGCCAGACGGCACCCCTGAAGGCCGCGGCCGAAAGGCTGACCGCCGGCCGGGCGGGCGCCAGCTGAGCGGGCGCCGCCTGGACCCGCGCGGACTGCCGCACCGCCGGCAGGGTCGCGACCGGCCCTGACCTGGCGAAGCCCGGCCTGCCCGTCAGCGCCTTAGCCGCCCGGTCGAGCCGCCGGTAGCCAGCGACGCCGATGACCGCGCCCGCGGTCAGCCAGATCGTGCGGCGGATCATGGCTGTGCCCGGCCGGCCCGGCGGACCGCGAGTGCCCGCCTGAACCCGTAGTGCGCCGCCGCCACCCGCAGCACCGGGGTCCCGAGCCCGCTGGCGACCAGCCGCGCCGACCCAGCGACCGCCGACATCTGCTCGGACAGGTCGGTCATGCTGGCGCCGACGGCCTCGACGCTCTCGCTGAGCGCGGCCGTCCTGGCCAGCTGCTCATCGGCCCGGTCGACGGTGGCCCGTGCGCGCAGCAGGAGTGCCTGCGTCGCGTCCTGGTAGCCGGTCAGCACCCTCATGGCCAGGGTGATCAGCCTGGCCAGCCGCGCGAGCACGTACACGGCGACGCACACCGCGACGGCGAAAAAGAAGGCCGCGATGAGCGCTGCCAGCTGTCCGGCATCCATCAGCTCCAGCGCTCCTTTCACGCTGATAATGGTCGGACGCGACCCCGTCGCGTCGCTTCCGCCGTGCTGCGCCGACCCTATCGCGGTGGTCAGCCCGGCGACTCGTCGATACCGTCGAGCACCGCCCTGATCCGCTCGTACCGGTCGGCGTACCTGGCCTCGGCGCCGTGCCTGGACGGCTCGTAGTACTGGCGGCCGGCCGCCTCCGCGGGCGGGTAGCCCTGAGCGACGATCCCTTCGGGAAAGTCGTGCGGGTACTGGTACCCCTTGCCGTGGCCGAGCCTGGCGGCGCCCGGGTAGCTGGCGTCGCGCAGGTGCGCGGGCACCGTCCCGGTCCGGCCGGCCCGCACGTCTGCCATGGCGGAGTTGATCGCCTTGACCACCGAGTTGGACTTCGGCGCGAGCGCGAGATGGATCACCGCCTGCGCCAGGTTGATCCTGGCCTCGGGCAGCCCGATCAGCTGCACCGCCTGCGCCGCCGCGATCGCGACCGGCAGGGCGGTCGGATCGGCCATCCCGACGTCCTCGCTGGCATGCACGACGATCCGCCGCGCGATGAACCTCGGGTCCTCCCCGGCCTCGATCATCAGCGCGAGGTAGTGCAGCGCGGCGTCGGCGTCGCTGCCCCTGATGCTCTTGATGAACGCGCTGATCACGTCGTAGTGCTGGTCACCGGCCCGGTCGTAGCGCACCGCCGCCTGGTCAACGGCCCGCTCGAGCACCGCGCTGTCGATGACGCCGCCGTCGGCCAGCCCGAGCGCCGCCGCCTCCAGGTAGGTCAGCGCCCGGCGCGCGTCCCCCCCGGCCAGCCGCACCAGCTGCTCGTAGGCCTGCGCGTCCAGGGAGGCCGATCCGCCGAGCCCGCGCTCGTCGGCCAGCGCCCGGTCGATCACGATCCGCAGGTCATCGTCGCCCAGCGGCCGCAGCCGCAGCAGCAGCGACCGCGACATGAGCGGCCCTACCACGGAGAACGACGGGTTCTCGGTGGTCGCCCCGATGAAGGACACCCAGCGGTTCTCCACCGCCGGCAGCAGCGCGTCCTGCTGCGCCTTGTTGAACCTGTGCACCTCGTCGATGAACAGCAGCGTCTGCCTGCCCGTCAGGCCGAGCTCGCTGCGCGCGGCGTCGATGGCGGCCCGCACCTGCGCCACGCCGGCCGACACCGCCGAGATCTCCACGAACCGCCGGCTGGTCACGGACGCGAGCACGTAAGCGAGCGTGGTCTTGCCGGTCCCTGGCGGTCCCCACAGCAGCACCGACATCGGCGCGGTGTGCTCGGCCAGCTTGCGCAGCGGCGATCCCTGAGCGGTCAGCTTGGGCTGCCCGACGACCTCGTCCAGGCTGCGCGGCCGCATCCGCACCGCCAGCGGGGCGACTCCCTTGGCGGCCTCGTCGGCAGCATCGTCGAACAGGCTCGGCCCGCCCGCGGCGCCCCTAGCCACGTGCGGCCAGCCCCGGCTCCGGGACATTGATGGCGCCAGAGCGCCGTCGATGGGACATTGACGGGCCTCCTCCCTACCGCGTTCGCCCCGGGGGCGCGTCGATGCCCGCCTCCTTGCGCTGGGCGGCGGTGATCGGCGTCGGCGCCCCCGTGAGCGGGTCGTGACCGGACGCGGCCTTCGGGAACGCGATGACGTCCCTGATCGAGTCCCGCCCGGTGAGCAGCATCAGCAGCCGGTCCCAGCCGAACGCGATCCCGCCGTGCGGCGGCGGCCCGAACCGCAGCGCGTCGAGCAGGAACCCGAACTGCGACTCCGCCTCGGCGCGCGACAGCCCGATCACGTCGAATACCTGCTGCTGCGTGGCCTGCCGGTGAATCCTGATCGACCCGCCGCCGATCTCGGTGCCGTTGCACACGATGTCGTAGGCGTCGGCCAGCGCTCCCCCCGGCTCGGACGCGAACTTGTCGGCCCACTCGGGCAGCGGCGAGGTGAACGGGTGATGGACGGCCGTCCAGCCGCCCTCGTCCGTCTCTTCGAACATCGGCGCGTCGACCACCCAGGTGAACGCCCACGCCGACGGGTCGATCAGCCCGCACCGCGCCCCGATCTCGAGCCGCGCCGCGCCGAGCAGCGACCGCGCCGCCGCAGGGGTGCCTGCCGCGAAGAACACGCAATCCCCCGCCGAGGCGCCCGCGGCGGCCGGCAGCCCGGCTCGCTCGGCCTCAGACAGGTGCTTGGCCACCGGGCCGGCGTCAGACACCGTCCCGTCGGGACCGAGAAGCACGTAGGCGAGCCCGCGGGCCCCGCGTGACTTCGCCCAGTCCTGCCAGCCGTCCAGTTCCTTGCGGGACTGCTCAGCGCCTCCTGGCATCACCACGGCTCCCACATGCCGGGCCTGGAACACCCGGAACCCGGTACCCGCGAAGTACGCCGTCAGGTCCGCGAGCTCGCATCCGAACCTCAGGTCGGGCTTGTCCGAGCCGAACCGCGTCATCGCGTCCGCGTACGTCATGCGCGGTATCGGCAGCGGCACCTCGAACCCGGCGATCTCCCGCCACAGCGCCCGCACCAGCTCCTCGGCCACCTCGACCACGTCGGCCCTGGTCACGAACGACATCTCGATGTCGATCTGGGTGAACTCAGGCTGCCGGTCCGCCCTGAAGTCCTCATCGCGGAAGCACCGCACGAGCTGGTAGTAGCGCTCGAGCCCGGAGACCATCAGCAGCTGCTTGAACAGCTGCGGCGACTGCGGCAGCGCGTACCAGCTGCCGGGCCGCAGCCGCACCGGCACCAGGAAATCGCGCGCCCCCTCCGGCGTGGACCTGGTCAGGAACGGGGTCTCGACGTTCACGAAGCCCCGCCCGGCCATCAGGTCGGCCACCAGGTACGCGGCCTTGGACCTGGCCCGCAGCGCGGCCGCCGTCTCGGCCCTGCGGATGTCCAGGTACCGGTACCGCAGCCGGACGTCCTCGCTGAGCTCGCCGCCGCCCTCCACCGGGAACGGCAGCGGGTCGCACTCGGAGAGCACCTCGAGCGCTTCGGCAGCCACCTCGATGTCGCCGGTCGGCAGCTCGGGATTCTCGTTCCCGGCCGGCGCGTTGCACCTCGCCGGTCACCAGCACGCAGAATTCGGCCCGCAACTCATGTGCGACGTCCTGCACCCGCAGCACGACCTGGACCACGCCGCTGGCATCGCGCAGGTCAATGAAGACCACGCCGCCGTGATCACGGCGCCGCGCCACCCAGCCAGCCAGCGTGACCTGCTGGCCGGCGTCGGACGCGCGCAGGCCGCCAGCCTCGTGCGTGCGGATCATCGCACTCAAGCCCTTCTCTTCGAACGTGATCGTCAGCGGCAAACCCAAGGGTGGAACGGATCGGACCGCACGGGCTCGCCCGGTCTAGGTGGCCCTAGCATCCCGCTAGCCCCGCATCCCGCTAGCCCCGCATCCCGCTAGCCCCGCATCCCGCTACATCCCGCGACTCGGGCCGGTCGCGGGCGCGAGGCCGCGCAGGAACGGATTCGATGCCCGCTCGGCGCCGATTGTCGTCTGCGGCCCGTGCCCGGACAGCACAACTGTCTCATCAGGCAGTGACAGGCAAACCCTGGACAGGCTATCGAGCATCACCTGATAGTCGCCGCCCGGCAGGTCGGTCCGCCCGATCGAGCCGGCGAACAGCAGGTCCCCGCTGAACATCGTCGCCTCCAGCCTGAACGCCACCGAGCCCGGCGTGTGACCAGGAGCATGATCGACCGCCAGGCTGACCCCGGCCAGGTCGACCCTCATGCCGTCGGCAAGCTCGAGCACGTCGGCGGGCTCGCTGAACGTCAGGCCGCCGAATATCTGCTGGCCGATCGCCCCGGAGATGCCGCGCCCCGGGTCGGTGAGCAGCGCCCGGTCGGCCGGATGGATGTACGCGGGGATGCCGGCGGCGGCGCATACCGGCGCGATCGACCAGATGTGGTCGATGTGGCCGTGCGTGGCAAGCACGGCGACCGGCCGCAGGCGGTGCCTGGTCACTATCTCCGCGATGCCCGGCTCGGCGTCCTGGCCAGGATCGATGATCAGGCAGTCCTCTCCCGGCCCTGTTGCGATGACATAACAGTTCGCAGCGAACGACCCGGCAGCGAATCCAGCGATCAGCACGAAACCTCCCAACGGCGAGTGTGTTCTCAGGCTACTAGGACGCCCGGAAGTCATCTGTCAAGGCCGTTACGGGCGGTTCGCAGTTACAGGTCGGCTGCGGTTGGTGCGTCGAACCGATAACGGCGGGCTCACGCACTTGCATAGCCCGGATACCATGCGCGAAGTTTTGACAAGAGCGGCACTACCGAACCGGAGGCAGGGCGTGGCGGGTAAGCAGGATCGGCAGCGGAAGCTTGCCAGGGAGCGCTACCAACGGCGGATTGCCCGCGAGGCGGACCGGCAAGCCAGGGCGCGCAGGATGACCCAGGTAACCGCGGGCGGCGTGGTGGTGCTCGTCATCATCGCCGTCGTCGTGGTCGGCATCATCGCGCTGACGCACTCGAGCAAGTCGAGCGCCACGGCGATCTCTTCGCCGAGCGCCTCGCCGGCCGCGACAACCCCGGCGCCTTCGCCCAGCGCGACGCCAAGCGCGACGCCGAGTTCCGCCACGGTCAAGGAGCCGGCAACGCACTGCACGTACACCCAGCAGACCTCGGCATCCAAGCAGATCAACGGCCTGCCGCCGAGCACGCCGGACTTCAAGGCTACCTACCAGGCCACGATCAACACCAATCGCGGCGCGATCGTTATCGACCTGCTGAACTCCAAGGCCACCTGCACAGTCAACTCATTCGTGTTCCTGGCGCAGCAGAAGTTCTTCAGCAGCACCACCTGCCACAGGCTCACCACCAAGGGCATCTTCGTGCTGCAGTGCGGCGACCCGACTGGGACCGGCTCGGGCGGGCCTGGTTACGAGTTCGGCGACGAGAACCTGGCCGGCGCGACGTACCCGGCCGCCACCGTGGCGATGGCGAACGCGGGGCCGAACACCAACGGAAGCCAGTTCTTCCTGGTCTACAAGAACACCCCCTTGCCGCCCAGCTATACGCCGTTTGGCACGATCGTGAGCGGGCTCAATATCATCCAGCAGGTGGCAAAGGCCGGCTCAGACAACTCCAACGGAGCCGGTGACGGTCATCCGAAGGAAAAGGTCGAAATCGAGAGCGTCACTATCAAGAAGACCTGACAGCACGCGGCCAGGACGGGGCACGTCGGGCAGGTCAGGTACTAACGGGAGGTAATCGGTGAGCGCGGGAAACCATCCGTGGGGCCGGGTAGCCGATGACGGCACCGTCTACGTGCGCACCGACGACGGCGAGCGTGTCGTCGGGATCTGGCAGGCCGGCAGCCCCGACGAGGCGCTCGAGTTCTTCACGCGCAGGTACGACTCGCTCGCCACCGAGGTGAGCCTGCTCGAGCGCCGGATCTCGACCACCGACCTGGCCCCCGGCCAGGCCAAGACCACGATCGCGCGGCTGCACGCGACCATCGACGAGGCCAAGTGCATCGGCGACCTCGCCGGTCTCAAGCGCCGCCTGGACGCGCTGTCCGAGCAGGCCGAGCACCGCCGCGAGGAGCACAAGGCGGCCCGGGACCGCGCCCGCGTCGAGGCCATCGAGGTCAAGGAGCGCATCGTCACCGAGGCTGAGCAGATCGCGGCCGAGGCGACGCACTGGAAGTCGGGCGGCGAGCGGCTCAAGCAGCTGCTCGACGACTGGAAGGCAGCGCCGCACGGCGACAGGGCGGCCGAGGCGGCGCTGTGGAAGCGCATGTCCGCGGCCAGGACCGCGTTCGCCAAGCGGCGCAAGGCCTACTTCGCCACCCTCGAGGACGAGCGCGAGGGAGTCAGGGACCGCAAGCAGCAGCTCGTGTCGCGGGCCGAGGAGCTGGCGATCTCCACAGACTGGGCGTCCACGGCGGCCGCCTACCGCGACCTGATGGCCTCCTGGAAGGAGGCTGGCCGCGCTGACCGCCCGACCGAGGACGAGCTGTGGAAGCGCTTCAGGACCGCGCAGAGCACGTTCTTCGACGCCAGGTCGGCGGCGATGTCAGCCAAGGACAGCCAGCTGCGCGAACGGGCTGAGGCGAAGGAGCAGCTGCTCGGCGAGGCTGAGCGGCTGCTGCCCATCACCGACCCGAAGGCGGCGCGCAACGCGCTGCGTGGCATCCACCAGCGCTGGGACAAGATCGGCTCGGTCGCCAAGGAGGCGCAAGAGCGGCTCGAAGGCGGCCTGCGCAAGATTGACGAAGCCGTGCGCAAGGCCGAGGACATCCAATGGCGCCGGACAAACCCCGAAGCGCTATCCCGCGCCAGGGACACCGTCGAGCAGATCCGCAAGACGATCAGCCAGCTCGAGCGCCAGCTCGCCCAGGCCACCGAACGCGGCGACGAAGCGGCCTGCGAGCGCGCCAGGTCAGCGATCCAGACCAGGCAATCCTGGCTAACCGAAGCCGAAAAGACACTAGCCGACCTAACCAGCTGACCGCACTCCCCCGCCCGGAGGGGGTCCCGCCCGGAGGGGGTCCCGCCCGGAGGGGGTCCCGCCCGGAGGGGGCTGTCGGGTGACTCGGGATCTTGGAAAGTCAAGCTCCGGCGGCTCAGCGGCCAGACTCTTCCCGGGTTCCCCGGAGACTTCCCGCTTCACGGAGCCTTCCCGGCTCTGGCACGGAGAGTTGTCGCTGTGCGGAGCGTTGTCCGCACATAGGACGGCAAACACTCCGTGCTGCGAGAACTCTCCGCAGTAACGACGGAGAACGCTCCGCGATCATGCTCCGGCGCGGGAACTCCCCACGATCATGCCGCAGAACGGGAACACGCCGCGATCACCGGCGAGGCGATCCCGCACCGCCGGAACCAAGCCCGGCTCGGTCCGCAAGAACCGCACCATATCGCCTTGCAGGAGCCGGGCCTTGGCGGGCCAGCTCGGGACAGGTGGGCGGGTGCCCGGCAGGCAACCTGCGTGATCATGAGTCACGCGACTGTCTCCAGGACACCAGCGATGTTCCGTGATCATGTTCGAGACCGTGATAACGGAAGATCACCCAGGTCAGGGAGGCTATCGCACGACTCGTGATCGGGTCGGGGAGCCCTTCGGACACCTTGCGGAACCGTCAGGCGGGTGAACGCTCCGGCCCGGCTGCCCGGCACAGGATCAGGGCGGCCCGGGTTGCTGGCCACGCCCGCCTCTGACAGCATCGTGGCCCTCCCTGTTGCTGTTGGTCACGGGTTTTAACAGCAACGTGGCCCTCCCTGATGTCGTCCCGACAGCAACGGGGAGGGCCACGTTGCTGTCAAAACGGGCCGCTGACAGCAACAGGGAGGGCCACGATGCTCACCCTGCCCCGTCGGCACCGTTTCGGAGCACAGGGCACGTCCGCCCAGGAACACAGATCAACCGCGAAGGCACTAGTTCAAAAATCTCAAGGGGAAAAGCCTCCCGCCGACACCCCGCCAGACGCCTGACAAAGCAGAGCCGCATGAGAGCCGCATCAGAGCTGCATGGATGCCCAAATTTATGTTGGAAATCGGGTGTCAATGTGCGGATTGATGTTGGCGCGGGTGCTCGCCGGAATCCGCGCGGGCACGCGCCGAGGGCTAGCTGATCACTCGCTGGGCATCGTAGACGCCGTCTACGTTGCGCACTGCCTTGAGCACATGCCGCAGGTGCTCGGGGTCGCCCATCTCGAAGGTGAACTTACTGAGCGCGACCCGGTCGCGCCTGGTGGTGACCGTGGCCGACAGGATGTTGACGTGCTGCTCGGAAATCGACCTGGTGACGTCGGACAGCAGGCCGTTGCGGTCGAGTGCCTCGACGCAGATCGCGGCCAGGAACCGTGAGCTTTCCTTCGGCGACCAGTGCACGGCCACGACTCTCTCGGGCTGCGACTGGACTAGGTGCTGGACGTTGACGCAGTCCGTGCGGTGCACGGACACCCCGTTGCCCCTGGTCACGAAACCGGTGATCTTGTCGCCCGGCACCGGGGTGCAGCACTTCGACAGCCGCGCCCATACGTCTGCGACACCCTCCACGGTGACGCCAGAATCACCTGGCGCTACCTGCGGGCTCGGCCTGGTCAGCACGGTGGCTTCAGCGATGTCCTCCTGAGCCCCAGTTAGCCCGCCAGCCGCGTTGACGAGCTTGCCGACCACCGACTGCGCGCTCACGTGCCCGTCGCCCACGGCCGCGTACAACGCCGCCAGATCCTGGTAGCGCAGTTCGTGCGCGATCGCCTGAAGCGCGCCGGCGGTGGCGAGCCGCTGCAACGGCAGGCCTTGCTTGCGCATCGTGCGCGCGATCATGGACTTGCCGGTGTCGGCTGACGCCTCGCGCCGTTCCTTGGAGAACCAGTGCCTGATCTTGTTACGCGCCCTGGCGCTCTTGACGTAACCGAGCCAGTCCTGGCTCGGCCCGGCGTCAAGTGCCTTCGAGGTGAGCACCTCCACCGTCTCGCCGTTGCTGAGGATCGACTCAAGTGGCACTAGCCTGCCATCGACCTTGGCGCCGATGGTCCGGTGTCCTACTTCGGTGTGGATCGCGTAGGCGAAGTCCACCGGGGTCGCGCCCTGCGGCAGCGCGATGACCTCGCCGCGCGGGGTGAAAACGTAGACCTCAGCGGTGCCGACCTCGAACCGCAGCGATTCGAGGAACTCCGCGGGATCGGCCATCTCCCGCTGCCAGTCGACCAGCTGGCGAAGCCACGCGAGGTCAGACGGGCTCGATCCGGTGGTCATCTCCTCGCGGTACTTCCAGTGGGCCGCTACGCCGTACTCGGAGCGGCGGTGCATGCCCCAGGTCCTGATCTGCAATTCGACCGGCTTGCCGCCCGGCCCGATCACCGTCGTATGCAGCGACTGGTACATGTTGAACTTCGGCATCGCTATGTAGTCTTTGAACCGGCCGGGTACCGGGTTCCACCGGGCATGCGCGGCACCGAGCACCGCATAGCAGTCGCGGACGGTGTCGACCAGGATGCGGATGCCCACTAGGTCGTAGATGTCGTCGAAGCTCTTATTCTTCGCGATCATCTTCTGATACACCGAATACATATGCTTCGGGCGGCCGGTGACCCGGGATTTGATCTTGGCCTCCCGCAAGTCCCCGGAGACCTCCTCGATCACCTCCTGCAAGAACGCCTCGCGTCGCGGCGCGCGCTCGGAGACCAGCCTCGCGATCTCGTCGTATCGCTTAGGGAACAAGGTGGCGAACGCCAGATCCTCAAGTTCCCACTTAACCGTGTTCATCCCGAGCCGGTGCGCGAGAGGCGCGTAAATCTCGAGCGTCTCGCGGGACTTGCGCTCCTGCTTGGGCCTGGCCAGGTAGCGCAGCGTCCGCATGTTGTGCAGCCGGTCGGCCAGCTTGATCACGAGTACCCGGATGTCGCGTGACATCGCGACGACCATCTTGCGCACCGTCTCGGCCTGGGCCGCATCCCCGTACTTGACCTTGTCGAGCTTGGTGACGCCATCGACGAGCGCGGCGATGTCATCGCCGAAATCGGCGCGAAGCTCGTCCAGCGTGTACGGAGTGTCCTCGATCGTGTCGTGCAGCAGCGCGGCGCACAACGTCTCGTGATTCATGCCGAGCTCGGCCAGGATCGTCGCCACTGCCAGCGGATGGGTGATGAACGGATCACCAGACAGGCGCGACTGGTTGGCATGGCACCTGGCCGCCACCTCGTAGGCACGCTCGATCAGCTTGATATCGGCCTTGGGATGGGTGGTGCGCGCAGTCTTGATCAGCGGCTCGAGCACGGGGTTGACTCCCCCGACGCGAGGCGTGGCAAACCTGCCGAGCCTGCGCCTGACGTGGCCATGCTCGCTCGCTCGCGGTTCGCTCGCCCGCTCCTCGGCGGCAGCGGCGCGTTCGGGCGCGCCAGCGTCCGCAGCCACCCCGTTGGCCGTTGCCTGAACCTCCAGGGTGACTGGGCTTCCGGCCGTCCCGGCCGTCGCTACGTCACCGGCCACTGCCACTCCCCGCCTCAGGTGAAAGGCCCAGTCTATCCGGGCGGTGGCATGCCGTACTCGGGTAGCTACGGTAGGGCCAGGTACTGGCCGGCGGAGTTTTCAGATCTCAAGCAGCGCGCGGACGTCAAGATCGGGCAGATTGGCCCGGCCGCCCAGGAAGCCCAGCTCGATCAGCACGGCGAGCGAGGTGACTTCCGCGCCGCAGCGAGCGATCAGCGCCGAGGTCGCCGACGCGGTCCCGCCGGTGGCGAGCACGTCATCGATCAGCAGCACCCGGTCGCCCGGGGTGAAAGCATCAGTTTTCACCTCTACTGCCGCTGTCCCGTACTCAAGCTCATAGCTCTGGCTGTGCGTGGGACCAGGCAGCTTGCCGAGCTTGCGCACCGGCACGAACCCGACTCCGAGCTGGCAGGCGACCGGGGCGGCCAGGATGAACCCGCGGGCTTCGATCCCGGCCACCTTGTCGATTCGCTCGTGTCCTCCGGCTAGGGCCGCGACTACGGCGGCGAACGCCTCGGCGTCCCCGAGCAGGGGCGTGATGTCCTTGAACACCACGCCCGGCTGCGGATAGTCAGGTACGTCCCTGATCAGCTTCAGCAACTGCTCAGGAGGCGTCTCGGTCACCGGCGCTTCTTCTTGCTGCCCGACGACGGCTTGCGCTGTGCTGAGGTCGACCGGCGCGGCTGCTGCCTCGGGCCCACCCGCACGGGCCGGTCGGAGATCAGCGGAGCCGCGGCTGTCTCCTCGGTGTCCTCGACCTCGTCGGCCTCGTCGGGCGCAGCGTCCTGGACAGTGCCGACCGCGCTTGACCCGTTGCTGGCCATGCCGCGGTTACCGGCACTGGCGCGGGCGGTGCCTGGCTTGGCCGCGCCCGCGCTGCGCGCGCCGCCAGCGGCGGCCACGGCCTCGCGCGCCTGCCGCTTGGTGCTCGTGGCCCGCTGCGCGATCTGCTTGGCCAGCTGCCTGAACTCGGGCTGGCGCTCCTTCAGGTCAGCGAGCACCGGCGTCGCGATGCAGATCGAGGAGTAAGTACCTGACAGCATGCCGACGAACAGCACCAGCGACAGGTCCTTCAGCTCGCCGTTGCCCAGCAGGAAGATGCTGACCAGTAGGATCGCGACGACCGGGAGCAACGCGATCAGCGAGGTGTTGATCGAGCGCACTAGCGTCTGGTTCAGCGCCAGGTTTGCCGCCTCGCTATATCGGGTCCGTCTAGTCGCGAGCAGGCCGGCCGTATTCTCCCTGACCTTATCGAACACCACGACGGTGTCGTAGAGCGAGTAACCGAGGATCGTCAGCAGTCCGATGACGGTCGCCGGGCTGACCTCGAAGCGGACGAGCGCATAGACACCGACGGTGATCACGATGTCATGCGCGAGGGCTACGAAGGCGGCGGCCGCCATTCGCCACTCGAACGCCACCGACAGATACAGCACGATGACGATCAGGAATCCGATCAGGGCTTCCAGCGCCTTCTGCGAGATCTGCCCGCCCCAGGTCGGCCCTATCGCCTGAAGGCTCACCTGGTTGTTAGTCAAGTGGCCCTTGACCGCCAGCGCATGCAGGATGTTGAACTGGGTATTGGAACTCAGCCCTTTGGGGGTCTGGACGCTCCACCCGGGACCGACCCGCTGCGCGATCGTGTCGGTCGGAGCACCGCCACCAATCGCGGTGCTCAAGACCTGGCTCTGGGTCAGGCGGACGGCAGCCGGAGGGGTGAACTTGTAGACGTCACCGCCCTTGAAATCGACGCTGAAGTTCAGGCCCCCTATCAGCAGGGCACCGAGGCTGACCAGCAGGATGATGCCCGACAGGGTGTACCACAGCTTCTTGCGGCCGACGAAATCGACCGAGACCTCGCCCCGGTACAGCCGCCCGCCGAGGGCGGCGAGCCGGAACTGCCGCTTTTCAGTCGCCACCTCAGGCCTCCTTCGGGGTGACCGTGGTCCGCGAGCCCCGCCAGGGCGATCGCGCCCCGAGCCTGTTCGGGTCCAGACCCGACATAGGCCGGCCTGAACTATAGAACTTCGTCCTGGCCAGCAGCGTGACCATGGGCTTGGTGAACAAGAAGACCACCGCGATGTCGATGAGAGTCGTCAGACCTAGCGTAAACGCAAAGCCCTTCACATCGCCGAGCGCGAAGAGATAGAGCAGCAATGCCGCCAGGAATGACACGGTGTCCGAGACCAGGATGGTGCGCCTGGCCCGGCCCCAGCCTCGCTCGACCGCGGCTCGCAGGGTCCTGCCTTCTCTCACCTCGTCACGCAATCGCTCGAAGTACACGACGAAGGAGTCCGCCGTGATGCCGATCGCGACGATGAGTCCGGCGACACCAGCCAGCGACAGCGAGTAGCCCTGGTACTTGCCGAGCAAGATGACCGCGAGGTAGGACAGCGCGGCCGCGATCGCGAGGCTGAAGACCGACACGAGCGCCAGCCCCCGGTAGTAGAACGCCGAGTAGAAGACGACCAGCAGCAGGCCGATGGCCGCCGCGATAAGTCCCGCGTCCAGTTGCTGCCCGCCCAGCTGAGCCGAGACCGACTCGATCTGCTGGCTGGAGAAGCCCAGCGGCAGCGCGCCGTACTTCAGCACGTTGGCCAGGTTAGTCGCGCTCTTCTGAGTGAAGTTACCGGTGATCTGGCCCGAGCCCTGGGTGATCGCCTGCTGCACGAAAGGCGCCGAGACGACCTTGCCGTCCAGCACGATCGCGAACTGGTCGAGCGGCGAGGTCTGCTGGCCGGTCGAGGTGTTGTAGTAGGAGCCGACCATCTGGGTGGTCGCGGCACCGAACTTCTGCGACCCCTCGCCATTCAGGTTGAAGGTGACCAGCCACTGGTTGTTTGTGGACGACAGTCCGGCGCTCGGCGATTTGAGCTGGGTGCCGAGGACGATAGGCAAGCCGAGTACGTATTTGATGCCTTGCTTATCACATGCGACGGTCTGGGTCTGGGCGTCGTATTTGAACGATTGATCGCCGTAAATGGCGTGCTGCCAGCCCTTGTTCTGGCAATTCAGCTTCTTGAACAGTGCGAGCGCCGCAGGCGTCACCTTGGTCTGGTCACCGATGGTGTACAGGGTGCTCGCCGATGGCGGGGTCGCCGACGGGGTCGGCAGCGGCACCGGCGAGCCCGCGCCTGACGGAGATGCCGACGGAGACGCCGAACCGGATGGCGAGGGCGACGCTGATGCCTTCGGCGAGGCTGACGCCTTCGCTGACGCGGACGGCGACGGGCTGGCGGCCATCAGCTTGCTCGCGCCCGCCGCCTGGCCTGAGCCGCCTGAGCTGGGGCTGGGGTTCGGCGCGGAACTGGTCTTCGGAGCTGAGCTCGCCTTGGGCGTCGACTTCGACGAGGCGCCCGGCGTCGGCGTGGGCACAGGCGGCGTCGGAGACGGCGTCGGCGGCGTCGCGGGCACGACGGCGGGCATCCCGGCGCCGGCCGGCTTCACGCCTGGCGCGCACTGGACTCCGCCCGGTACTGGCGTCGTGCACAGCAGTACTTGCCTGAAGCGCAGTTGGGCCGCGCTCAGCAGGGGCTGAATCTGCGTCGCGCTCTTGCCAGGGATCGAGATGTTGATGAACTGCGAGCCCTGCTGCTGCACCGTCGTGTTGTTGATGCCAAGGCCGTTGAACCGGCTTTCCAGGATCCCGATGGCCTGGTTCATGTCGGACTTGCTCGGCACGCCGCCCTTCTGGGCGACCGCCTTGAGCGTGACCGACGTACCGCCATGCAGGTCAAGGCCGAGACCGACCTTGAACTTGGAGTGCCAGTCACCCGGGTGCAAGAACGCGCCGCCGATCACGGACGCGACCATGATCACCAAGAGCACAGCGAGGACGGCGAGATGGATGCCGGGGCGCGACTGGGTGCCGCCTGCGCCTTGCCGCGAACTGCCCCCAGGCCATGCGGACCCGGAGGATGGGCGTGACGACTGCGGCCGTGACGGGTTACTTGGGGGAGTCACCTTGTGCCTGTCCCTATTTAGGCGTTGCGGTCTTTACTATCTTCCGGCTGCTCGGGCTCGTCGATCGTCTCCGGCATCGGCTCGTCCTCGGGCTGGTCCTCTGACACGACCTCCATGACCGCCCTGCGCAGCATGGTCACCTGCACGCCCGGTGCGATCTCGACAACGACGTCCTTGTCATCGCCGGAGATCACCGTGCCGTACATGCCTGCCGTGGTGCGGATGCGCTGGCCAGGCATGACCTGGCTCTGGGTCTGCATCGCCTTGCGCTGCCTGTTCCGCTGCGGGCGCATGATCAGCACGTAGAAAAGGCCGATCAGCACGGCAAGGATCAGGAATGTATACGTCGGGTTGCCGCCCTTGGATGGCGTCGGAGCCGCGGCCAGGCTCGTCCCAGCGGCGAGAATCATAGTCCCCATCACGGGGGGTTCCTTCCAGTTGATGGCTCAGCAGCCGGAGCGCCCGGCGGCCGGGAAAGACCAACTGCCGAAGTTTAGCGGTGAGCGAGCCGACCACAAACAGGCTACGGCTTTCACGGAGTGATCGTGACCAGCCTGGTACCGCTTTTTTCTCGTCAGTTCCAGCTAATCAAACAACGTCGCCGGGCCCGGCTCGTCCCCAGGGGTCAGGCCAAGATGCTCCCAGGCCGCCGGCGTCGCGACCCGGCCGCGCGGCGTGCGGGCCATCAGCCCTGCCCTGACCAGGAACGGCTCCGCGACCACCTCAACGGTCTCCGCTTCCTCAGCGACAGCGACCGCGAGCGTCGACAGGCCGACCGGCCCGCCGCCGAATCTGCACACGAGCGCGGTGAGCACGGCGCGGTCGAGCCGGTCGAGACCGCTTTCATCTACCTCGAAGAGAGCCAGCGCCGCCCGCGCCGCTTCGATCGTGACAATTCCGTCACCACGCACCTCGGCGTAGTCCCTGACGCGCCGCAGCAGCCGGTTGGCGATCCGCGGCGTGCCCCTGGACCGCCCGGCGATCTCGTCGGCTCCCTCGTCCCGCAGCACGACCCCGAGCAGGCCGGCGGACCGCCGGATGATGATGCCAAGCTCGCCGGGATCGTAGAAGTCCAAATGCCCGGTGAACCCGAACCTGTCGCGCAGCGGCGCTGGCAGCAGGCCCGCCCTGGTCGTCGCCCCGACCAGGGTGAACGGCGCGATGTCGAGCGGCACCGCGGTGGCTCCCGGCCCTTGCCGAGCATCACGTCGACCCTGAAGTCCTCCATCGCCAGGTACAGCATTTCCTCAGCGGGCCTGGCGAGCCGGTGAATCTCGTCGATGAACACGACCTCGCCGCCGCTCAGCGAGGTCAGCATCGAGGCGAGATCGCCGGCTCGCTCGATAGCCGGGCCGCTGCTGATCCGCAGCGGTGACCCGAGCTCAGCGGCGATGATCATCGCGATCGTCGTCTTGCCGAGGCCCGGCGGCCCTGACAACAGCACGTGATCGGGCGCCTTGCCGCGTCGCATCGCGCCTTCGAGCACCAGCGTCAGCTGCTCGCGCAGCCGCGCCTGACCGACGAATTCCGACAGCTGCCTAGGCCGGAGCGCGCCCTCGATCAGCCGCTCATCCGCGTCAGCCAGCGGCGAAACCGGGCTGGGTTCGGTCATGGCCGTCCCAGGACGCGCAGCGCCGCGCGCAGCGCGACCGCGACGTCCACCTCGCCGTCGGCCTCCCCGGGCTCGATCGCGGCGATGGCCTGGTCCGCGTCCCTGGGCTGCCAGCCGAGGCTGATCAGGCCGGTCCGCACCTTGTCCCGCCACGCCCCGGCGCCGGCGCCGGCCGCGACGCCCGCCGTGACGGCACCATCGCCCGGCGAGCCGAGCCCGGCCAGCTCGAGCACGATCCGCTGCGCGCCCTTGCGCCCGATCCCTGGCACCCTGGTCAGCGCCGTCACGTCAGCGGCGGCGACAGCGCCGCGCAGCCCGTCGGGGCTGAACGTCGCCAGCATGGCCAGTGCCAGCCTCGGCCCGATTCCGCTCGCCGTCTGCAGCAGCTCGAACGTATTGCGCTCATCGTCGGTGCCGAACCCGTACAGGGTCAGCGCGTCTTCCCGCACCACCAGCGACGTGCTGACCTTGGCCCGCTCCCCCGGCCGCAGCCCGGCCAGCGTTCCCGGCGAGCACTGCACCAGCAGGCCGACCCCGCCGACATCGATGACCGCGCCCTCCGGCGCCACCGTGGCGACTGTGCCTTCCAGATGCGCGATCATGACAGTCCTTTCCCGGTCATGACAGTCCTTTCGGCTTAACCGCTGGTCCCGAGGCGGCTGCCAGCCTGGCTTGCGCGCCGCCGCGCCACAGGTGACAGATCGCCAGCGCGAGCGCGTCGGCGGCGTCGGCGGGCCTGGGCGGGTCGGCCATCCGAAGCAGCCTGGTCACCATGTGCGTAACCTGCGCCTTGTCGGCCCGGCCGTTGCCCGTGACCGCCGCCTTGACCTCGCTCGGCGTGTGCAACGCGACCGGTAGGCCGCGCCTGGCCGCGCACACGATCGCGACCGCGCCCGCCTGCGCCGTGCCCATCACGGTGCGCACGTTGTGCTGGCTGAAAACCCGCTCCACCGCCACGGCGTCCGGCTTGTGCAGCCGCAGCCACTCCTCGAGCTGCACTTCGATCGCGAGCAGCCTGCTGCCGATCTCGGCGCCGGCCGGAGTGGTCACCACCGAGGTAGCGATGAGGCGCAGGGACACCCCCGGCCCGCCCTCGACGACCCCGATCCCGCACCGGGTCAGCCCTGGATCAACTCCGAGCACCCGCATGCGGCAACCGCCTGAGTCGTAGACGAACAAGTGTTCGGAGCACGACTCTATAGGTTGATCGCCCTGATGTTGGCTAACCCTGCTGGGCGTGTCGTCAGCGCGACGCCCCTACTCCGCGCCTAGTTTCTCCATGACCTCGTCGGCGACTGAGTAGTTGGCATAGACGTCCTGTACCTCGTCGGACTCTTCGAGCACGTCGATGAGCCTGAAGACCTTCCTGGCGGTGTCCTCGTCGAGCGGCACCTCGACCGACGGCAGGAACGGCGTCTCGGCGGAGTCATAGTCGATGCCCGCGCCGGCCAGGGCGGTCCTGACCGGCACCAGGTCGGTCGCCTCGCTCACGACCTCATACGACTCGCCGATGTCATTGACCTCCTCAGCCCCGGCGTCGAGCACGGCCATCAGCACGTCGTCCTCGCCGATGGCGTCGCTCTTGGGCACGATGACCACGCCCTTGCGGCTGAACAGGTACGACACCGAGCCCGCGTCCGCCATCGACCCGCCGTTGCGGGTCAGCGCGACCCTGACCTCCGAGGCGGCCCGGTTCCGGTTGTCGGTCAGGCACTCGACGAGCAGCGCGACCCCGCCGGGCGCGTAGCCCTCGTACGTGATGGTCTCGTACTGAGCACCGCCGGCCTCCAGGCCGGCGCCGCGCCGGACCGCGCGGTCGATGTTGTCGTTGGGCACCGAACTGCGCTTGGCCTTCTGCACCGCGTCGTACAAGGTCGGGTTCGCGCTGACGTCAGGTCCGCCGCTCCTGGCAGCCACCTCGACGTTCTTGATCAGCTTGGCGAACAGCTTGCCTCGCCTGGCGTCGACGACAGCCTTCTTGTGCTTCGTCGTGGCCCACTTAGAGTGGCCGCTCATGGTCCATTCCTCACCATGTCGATAAAGATCTTGTGCACGCGGTTGTCCGGGGTGAGCTCGGGATGAAACGCGGTAGCGAGTGCCTGACCCTGGCGGACGGCGACGATCTTACCCGTCGTTGGCTCGGTCGCCAGAACCTCAACCTCAGGACCGACCTTCTCGACCCATGGCGCCCTGATGAAGACCGCCCGGAATGGCGGCGAGGGAACACCAGCAAGCGAGATGTCGCTCTCGAACGAGTCGACCTGGCGGCCGAACGCGTTCCGCCGGACGGTCATGTCGATTCCGCCGAGCGGCTCCTGGTCAGAGGCCCGCTCCACCAGGTTGTCGGCTAGCAGGATCATCCCCGCGCACGAGCCGAACACCGGCAGCCCGGCGCCGATCCGCTCCCGGAGCGGCGCGGCCAGCTCGAAGATCGAGAGCAGCTTCCAGATCGTCGTCGACTCGCCGCCGGGAATGATCAGCCCGTCCACGGCGTCGAGCTCGGCCAGCCGGCGCACGGGCACGCCGACGCCGCCGGCCGCCTCGATCGCGCGCAAGTGCTCGGCCACATCGCCTTGCAGCGCCAGGACGCCGAGTGACGGGGCATGCACGGCGGTCACGAACCCTCCCTGAGATGTCGGTACCGGTCAGGATATGGCGGCGCCGAGGCCCGCGGGATGCGCTGCCCCGCGTTAGCGCTCACCACTGACCGGGTAACGATCTTGGTCAGTCCACTCTCTAGGAGGCACCCGGATGGGGCAGGTCTGGACTTTCGACGGCCCGCCTGCGAGCACGGTGAGCAGCGGCCTGGTCACGTTGCTAGAAGGTACGACTTTCTGCATCTGCGAGACCTCGGGCGATATCCGCGCAGGCAACTCGCAAGGCCTCTTCGTCAGGGACACCCGGCTGATCAACCGGCTCGAGCTGAGCGTCAACGGGCACGTGCCCGAGCCGCTGACGCCGCAGTCACGCGAGCCATTCGCCTGCACGTTCCTGTCCCGCATGCCGCCGAAAGACGGCCTGGCCGACAGCACCCTGCTGGTCACCAGGCGGCGCGTACTCAGCGACGGCATGGACGAGACGATCACCCTGCGGAACATGAGCGCCGACCCGCTCCCCGTCCACCTCCGGATCAGCCTGGCGGGCGACTTCGCCGACGTGTTCGAGGTCAAGGAGGGCCGGGCGCCAGCCGACCCCGACGGCCTCACTGTCGACCTCGACGGCGACACGATCAGGCTGAACCGCAAGGCCGGCGCCCACCTCCGCGGCGCGTCAGTCACCGCCAGCCCGAGCGGCGCCGAGCTCAAGGTCGCAGGCACCAGCGTGGGCTGGCACGCGGTCGTGCCCGGGCACGGCACCTGGGAGACCACCCTGCGGGTCACGCCGTCGCTCGACGGCCGCGACCTGACCGAGTTCAGGTCGGTGGCCGCGTTCGCCGCCACCGAGGGCCCTGAGCAGCGGCTGGCCGACTGGCGACGGCAGAGCCCGCTGGTACAGGCTTCGGACAGCCGGCTGGCAGCGGTCTTCGCGGCCAGCACCGAGGATCTCGGGTCGCTGCGGATCTTCGACCCCGAGCACGCCGACCGCGCGGTGATCGCGGCGGGCGCGCCGTGGTTCATGACCATCTTCGGCCGGGACTCGCTGCTCACCTCGTGGATGGTGCTCCCGCTCGACCCGTCGCTGGCGCTCGGCACGCTGCGCACGCTGGCAGGCCTGCAAGGCACCAAGACCGACCCGGCGACCGAGGAGGAGCCGGGCAAGATCTTGCACGAGATGAGGTTCGGCATGCAGGCGTCGCTGTGGCTCGGCGGCAGCAGCGTCTACTACGGCTCCGCCGACGCCACTCCGCTGTTCGTGATGCTGCTCGGCGAGCTGCGCCGCTGGGGCCTGAACCGCCGTCTCGTCGACGAGCTGCTCCCCCACGCCGATCGTGCCCTGGACTGGATCGTGAACTACGGCGACGCCGACGGAGACGGCTTCGTCGAGTACGCCCGCAGCAGCGAACTCGGCCTGGCCAACCAGGGCTGGAAGGACAGCTTCGACGGCGTCACGTTCGCCGACGGCACGGTCGCCAAGACGCCGGTCGCGCTGGCCGAGGTGCAGGGCTACGTCTACGCCGCGTACCTCGCGAAGTCGCACTTCTGCGTCGAGCGCGATGACACCGAGGGCGCGGCCTACTGGGGCGGGAAGGCCGAGCAGCTCAAGGACGACTTCAACCGCGCGTTCTGGATGCCGGAGAAGGGCTACTTCGCGCTCGGCCTCGACGCCGACAAGCGCCAGATCGACTCCCTCGCCTCGAACCAGGGCCACTGCCTGTGGACCGGAATCGTCGACGCGGGCAAGGCCTCGGCGGTCGCCCGCAACCTGACCAGCCCCGAGATGTTTTCAGGCTTCGGGATCAGGACGCTGTCCGCCGCGAACCGCGCCTACAACCCGATGAGCTACCACAACGGCTCGGTCTGGCCGCACGACAATGCCATCTGCGCGGCCGGGCTGATGCGGTACGGGTTCATCCGCGAGGCCCAGCAGGTCGCGGTCGGCATCCTGGAGGCGGCTGAGTGGTTCGGCGGCCGGCTCCCCGAACTGTTCTGCGGCTTCGACCGCGGCGACTTCCCCGAGCCCGTCTCCTACCCGACCTCCTGCTCGCCGCAGGCATGGTCGTCGGCGGCGCCGTTCCACCTCCTGCGCACCCTGCTCCGCTTCGACCCCTCCGTGCCGAACGGCAAGCTCTGGTGCGACCCGGCGCTGCCACCGGCGTTCCTCCCGCTGCACATCGAGTCCATGCACGTGGCCGGCGCCCGCGTGGCCATCGACGTCACCGAGGACGGCTGGTCACTAGACGGCCTAGGCGAAATCCTGACGTTGGTCAGATCCGGCCGCGACCCCCTAACCGCCCTCAACCCGTAAGGGGCTTGCTAATGCCCAGACCCAGCCCAGAGCCGGGCGAAGCCCGCTGTTGTGACTGGTGGGGCTCTTGCGAAGTGCGGGGGCGAGTTCCGCCGACGAAAGCAGGTACCAAGAGGCTGTCGGGTGACTCGGGACCCTGGCAAGTCAAGCTGCGATGGGCCAGCGGCCCGACTTTCCCTGAGTTACCCGGGAGTATCTCCGCTTCGGGAGAGTTTTCATCGGGCTACGGCCGAAAAACTCCCCGGAGCGAGAACTCTCCCCCACGATGCAGAAAAAGCTCCCCGATCCTGATCACGAGCCGCGCGGCAGCCCCCCGGGACCGGTACCGGTACCGGTACTGGTTTCCGTGATCATGGTCGAGACCGTGAGCACGGAAGATCGCCCAGGTAGGGAGGCTGTCGGGTGGCTCGGGATGTTGTAAAGTCAAGCTCTGGCGGCCCAGCGGCGAGACTCTTCCCAGGTTCCCGGAGACTTCCCGCTTCCCGGAGTGTTCCCGGCTCTGGCGCGGAGTGTTCCCGGCTCTGGCGCGGAGCCTTGTCGTTGCGCGGAGTGTTCTCCGCACATAGGACGGTAAAGACTCCGTGCTGCGAGAAGTCTCCGCGGTAACGACGGAGAACACTCCGCGATCATGCCGCAAACGACGGAGAACGCTCCGCGATCATGCCGCGGCGCGGGAACTCTCCGAGATCATGCCGCGGAATGGGAACTCACCGCGATCAGCGGCAAGGCGATCCCGTACCGCCGGAACCGAGCCCGGCTCGCTCCGCAAGAACCGCACCGTATCACTTCGCGGGACCGGACCCTGCCGAGCCGGACCGGGTCGGGGGCGGGTACCCGGGAGGCAACCTGCCTGATCATGAGTCACCCGACAGCCTCCAGGACCTGGGCAAACATCCGTGATCACGACCAGGAACATGATCACGGAGCATCGCCGCTGTCCT
Source organism: uncultured Actinomycetota bacterium (assembly GCA_963720575.1). Taxonomy (GTDB): domain Bacteria; phylum Actinomycetota; class Actinomycetes; order Streptosporangiales; family Streptosporangiaceae; genus Chersky-822. The sequence goes on along the minus strand of CAVRGA010000001.1, from coordinate 3,186,016 downwards.
GACCCGGGCGACCTTCCGTGATCACGGTCTCGATCATGATCACGGAAACCAGCCCAGGTCCCGGGGGCTGCCGCGCGGCTCGTTGATCAGGATCGGGGAGCTTTTTCCGGCATCGCCGGGGAGAGTTTTCGCTCCGGGGAGTTTTTTCAGTCAATAGCACTGAAAACTCTCCCTTAAGTGAAAAGTCTCCCCGAGAACTCAGGTAAGTCTCCCCGCTGACCCGCCGGAGCCTGACCTTCCAAGATCCCGAGTCACCCGACAGCCTCCAGGACAGCGGCAATGGTCCGTGATCATGCCCGCGTCCTTGATCACGGAACATCGCACCTGCCGCCCCTCACCAGCCAACTCCGCAGGACTGAGAACTCTCCGCCGCGAAGCCGGACAAGGCTCCCTGATCTTGATCCGATGCCACATAGAAGAGGATGCGCGGCTGCGCCGGCGTTGCCCGGGACGTAAGTCTTTCGCGAGCAGGAAGGCGGCGCCTAAGGCGCTCCGGACCATGGGGGGTTCCGGGGGGTGTCCCCCCGGGCCAGCACAGCGTGCCAGGCCAGGGCCGAGGTGTCGGTCAGGGACGCGACCTGGTCGACGATCACCCGCAGCCGCGCGGCGTCGGTCTCAGCCGCCGCGTAGGCCGGCCTGAACATCGGGTCAAGCTCGGCCGGGGCGGCGGCCAGGGCGGCGGCCAGCTCGATCAGCACGGCCCGCTCCTTCGCCTGGGACTCGGCGGCGCCCTCGCGCCGCATCACGTAACGGGCGGTCACGCCCTTGAGCAGCGCGCACTCCAGCCGCTGTTCGACCGGAACATCAAGATCAGTGGAGTAACGGGTGTGCGGACCACTGCCTGATTGCCTCTGGGTCGCTCGTTGCGCGGCGGCACAGAACCGTCCGATCAGCTCGCTGGTCAGGTTCTTGACCGCGGCTGCCGTCCGGGGCTCGCCATCGAAAGCCACCGGCCAGCAGTCCAGCTTCAGCAGCCGGTCAAAGGTCTCGGCGAGCTCGGCTTCGGTGACCGACCCCGGCGGGCAGTACTCTGCGAGCGTGAGCCGCACGACGGCACTGCGTTCATCGTGGTCCCGAAGGTTTTCGAGCGTGATGAGGCCACTGTGCAGTCCGTCTTCCAGATCGTGCACCGAGTAGGCGATATCGTCCGCCCAGTCCATGATCTGCGCCTCCAGGCAGCGCCGGCCCGGCGGGGCGCCCTGCCTGATCCACTCGAAGATCGAGGCGTCCTCGTCGTAGCAGCCGTATTTGCCTGAGGCCGGCGGCTCCGAAGTCTGCGGCGCCGACCTGAGCCACGGGTACTTGAGCGTCGCGTCGAGCGTGGCCCTGGTCAGGTTCAGCCCGGCGCCGGGGACCTTCGCCTCGATGCGGGTGAGCAGGCGCAGGCTCTGGGCATTGCCCTCGAAGCCGCCGCAGGGCTGGGCGACCTGGGCCAGCGCGTACTCGCCGTTGTGCCCGAACGGCGGGTGCCCGAGATCATGCGCCAGGCACGCGGCATCGACGAGGTCGGCGTCGGCGCCGAGGGCAGCGCCGACCTCCCGCCCGATCTGAGCGCACTCCAGGGAGTGCGTCAGCCTCGTACGCGGGAAGTCGGCCTGCCCCACCTCGACGACCTGCGTCTTCGCCGCCAGCCTGCGCAGCGCCGAGCTGTGCAGCACGCGCGCCCGGTCCCGCTGGAAGGCCGTCCGGCCCGGGCGCTTCGCTGGCTCGGCGACGAACCTGGCTGTGGCGTGCGCGTTGTACTCGGGGGAACTCCCGTGCGTCACCTGCTGTCGCTGCCTCCGGTTTCGGCGAGGGCGACCGCGCGGCCTGCCTCGAGGCGGGCCACGGGGACGCGGAACGGCGAGCACGAGACGTAGTCCAGGCCGGCCTCGTGGAAGAAGTGCACCGAGTCGGGGTCGCCGCCGTGCTCGCCGCAGACGCCGATCTTGAGGTCCGGCCTGGTCTGGCGGCCCTCCTCGACGGCGATCTTGACCAGCCGGCCAATGCCCTCGGCGTCAAGAGTCTCGAACGGCGAGACGCCGAAGATGCCCATCTCGATGTACTTGCTGAAGAAGGAGCCCTCCACGTCATCGCGGGAGAAGCCCCAGCCCATCTGGGTCAGGTCGTTGGTGCCGAACGAGAAGAACTCGGCGGCCTCGGCGATCTGGCCGGCGGTGAGGGCCGCCCTCGGCACCTCGATCATCGTGCCGATCAGCGTGTGCACCGTGACGCCGGTCTCCTCGGCGACCTGCTTGAGCACGTCCTCGGTCTCGTGCCTGGCGGCTTCGAGCTCCTGCACGGCGCCGACGAGCGGGATCATGATCTCCGGCTTCGGGTCGCCGCCGGCCTTGACCCGGTCGACGGCGGCGTGCGCGATCGCCCTGACCTGCATCTGGTACAGGCCGGGGATCACGATGCCGAGGCGGACGCCGCGCAGGCCGAGCATCGGGTTCTGCTCGTGCAGGCGTCGCACCTCGTCGAGCAGCTTCCTGTCCTTCTCGGTCGCCTTGTCCCCGGCAAGCGCGACCTTGACCGAAAGCTCGGTCAGGTCCGGGAGGAACTCGTGCAGTGGCGGGTCGAGCAGCCTGATCGTGACGGGCAGCCCGTCCATAGCCTGGAGGATCTCGACGAAGTCGCCTCGCTGCAGCGGCTCGAGCTGGGCCAGGGCGGCCTCGCGGCCAGCGTCGTCCTCGGCCAGGATCAGGTGCTCCACGAGCTGCCGCCGCTCGCCGAGGAACATGTGCTCGGTCCTGGTCAGGCCGATGCCCTGGGCACCGAACCTGACGGCGCGAGCCGAGTCCGGGCCGTTGTCGGAGTTGGCCCGGACGCCAAGGCGGCGCCGGGTGTCGGCCTGCGCCATGATGCGGTGCACGGCCTGGACCAGCTCGTCGGCCTCGTGCGGTGCGATGTTGCCTTCGAAGTACTCGACCACGGGGGACGCGACCACGGGGACATCGCCCGCGTACACGGTGCCCGAGGTGCCGTCGATCGAGAGGACGTCGCCCTCGCTGACCGTGATGTCGCCTGCGGTGAATTTCCTGGCCGCGACATCGACTTCGAGCTGCTCGGCGCCGCAGACGCAGGTCTTGCCCATGCCCCGGGCGACGACCGCGGCGTGGCTGGTCTTGCCGCCCCGGCTGGTCAGGATGCCCTGGGCGGCGATCATGCCGTGCAGGTCGTCGGGGTTGGTCTCGCGGCGGACCAGGATGACGTCCTCGCCGCGTGCCGCCCACTCGACGGCGGTCGCGCTGTCGAACACGGCCTTGCCGACGGCCGCGCCCGGCGACGCGCTGATCGCCTTGGTGATCACGGTCGCCTTGGCGCCGGCGTCGAACCTGGGGAACATCAGCTGGGCGAGCTGGCTGCCGCTCACCCGGCGCAGCGCCTCGTCAATGTCGATCAGGCCCTGGTCGACGAGCTGGGTCGCGATCCGGAACGCCGCGCCCGCCGTGCGCTTGCCGACGCGGGTCTGCAGCATCCAGAGCTTGCCGCGCTCGATCGTGAACTCGATGTCGCACAGGTCCTTGTAGTGGTTCTCGAGCTTGGCCATGATGCCCATCAGCTCGCCGTAGGACTTGGCGTCGATCCGCTCGAGGTCCTGCAGCGGCACGGTGTTGCGGATGCCGGCGACAACGTCCTCGCCCTGGGCGTTCTCCAGGTAGTCGCCGTAGACGCCCTGCTGGCCGCTGCCCGGGTCCCTGGTGAAGGCGACGCCCGTGCCCGAGTCCTGGCCGAGGTTGCCGAACACCATCGCGACGACGTTGACGGCGGTGCCGAGGTCGGACGGGATGCGCTCCTGGCGGCGGTAGAGGATGGCCCGGTCGGCGTTCCAGCTGTCGAACACCGCGTTGACGGCCATGTCCATCTGCTCGCGCGGGTCTTGCGGGAAGTCGCGGCCGGTCTCGGTCTTGACGATCTGCTTGTAGGTGTCGACCACGGCGCGCAGGTCGTCGGCGTCCAGGTCGAGGTCGTTCTTGGTGCCCTTGGCGGTCTTGGCGGCGTCAAGCGCGTGCTCGAACTTCTCGCCCTCGATGTCGAGCACGGTCTTGCCGAACATCTGGATCAGCCGGCGGTAGGAGTCCCAGGCGAACCGGTCGCTGCCCGCCTTCTTGGCCAGCCCCTGAACTGAGGCGTCGGACAGGCCGATGTTCAGCACCGTCTCCATCATGCCCGGCATCGAGAACTTCGCGCCTGACCGCACGCTGACCAGCAGCGGGTCATCGGCGGCGCCAAGGTCACGGCCCATGGCCTGCTCAAGCCGTTTCAGGTGGTCAGACACCTCGACGGCGAGCCCGTCGGGTACGGAGCCGTGCTCCAGGTAGTAGCGGCAGGCGTCGGTGCTGATAATGAAGCCAGGCGGGACAGGCAGGCCCAGGTTAGTCATCTCGGCGAGGTTGGCACCCTTGCCGCCGAGCAGGTCCTTCATGTCCTTGTTGCCTTCGCTGAAGTCATAGACAAGCTTCGGCACTGCAGTATTCGGCACTGCGCTGCATCTCCTTGGAATAGCCCCGGTTATCTCTGCGCCAGGTGAAATCTGCCCCAGGACGACTCTACCGAGGTTGAGCACCGCGATGCCGCCGCTGATCGCGGATCTGAGGCCGATCCTTGACCGATCTGAGCGGCAGGTGCAACAAATCGGCTCCTGTCTCGTCTTAGAGGCATGAACCCCAACCTGGCCGAGGTCGCGGCCCAGGTCGATCCGGAATCCGCCGTGAGCGCCCTCTACCGCGATCACGCGCTGAGCTTGATCAGGCTCGCCCACATCATGCTCGGCAGCCAGGCAGCGGCCGAGGACGTCGTGCAGGACGCGTTCTGCGGCCTTTACCGCCGCTGGGAACACCTGGCGGACAAGGACAAGGCGCTCGGATACCTGCGTTCATCGGTGCTCAACGGCTGCCGCAGCGCGCTCCGAGCAGCGGGGAGGCGCCGTGGCCTTGCGCTGGCCGCTGGCGTGGTGACCGGCACGGCCGAGGCTCTCGATTCCGCTGAGGACTGGGTACTGACCAGCGAGCGGCGGCAGGAGATCGTCGGGGCGCTGCGGGCGCTGCCCGACCGCCAGCGCGAGGTGCTGGTGCTCAGGTATCTCCTCGGGCTCGACGACGACGAGATCGCCCGTGACCTGCTGATGAACCCGAGCACGATCAGATCGAGCAGGCGGCGGGGCCTGGCCGCACTGCGGCGGGCGCTCAAGGAGACACCATGATCAGCTTCGAGGACGAGGTAACGGAAGCCCTGGTGCAGACCGGCGCCGAGATCACCAGCGCGCCAGCACTGTGTTTGCCAGCACGGCGGCTGCCGGCTGAGTACCAGGCAAGTCAGCCGCACGAGCGGCCGCGCCGAGAGACCCGCTGGCTGGCCTCGGCGGCAGCAGCGGTCGCGGTGGCCGGCATCGCGACCGCAGCTTCAGTCCTGGCGGTCCGGCAGCACGGAACGGAACGGAGCACGCCGCACCCGACGGGCCGGAGCACGCCGCATGCCGTTACGGCCGCGGGCGGCATACCGCGGTACTACATCGCCCTGATCGGCAGCCGACGGCCTTACTCGATTCACAGCCACGGGGCAGGCATCTTCTTGACGGCCACCGGCAAGCTGCTGACCAAGATCACGCTGCCTCCTGCGCACTACGTCGTCGGCGTCACCGCTGCCGCGGACGACCGGACGTTCGGTGTCACCGCGGCGTACTGGCACGCCGATAGTCGCGGCCGGTCCGAGCGGCTAGCGTTCTACCTGCTTCGATTCGCTGTGAACCGAGTGCGGATAATTCACGCGGTAAATAACCTCCCAGGGCTGTCGCCGCAGGCGGGACCCGTGCTATCCCCGGACGGCACCAAAGTCGCTTACACCTACATAGTACCTTTCTCAGACCCCGAGTCGGTTCTCAAGGTGCTCGATATCTACTCAGGCAAGGCGCGTACCTGGGCCGGACCCGACGGCCTCCCGACCGCGTCGCTGAACGCGCTGACCTGGGCCAGCGACAGCAGAAGGCTCGCATTCAACTGGTCGGGATCAGGTTTTGGCACCTGGTTCGCGGCAGGTCCGGGCCTGCGCCTGCTCGACACGGCGGCCCCGGGGCATCTGCTGAGCCGCGAAAGCCGCCTTGTCGTGCCAGTGAACGCCTCCATCGACGAGAGCCGCCAGCCGCAGATTTCTGTGCCCGGCGGCATGCTGATCGGCAATATCCTCCTCGCGCCGGGAGGCACGACGGCGGTCGCGGCGGTGACCAGCCTGAACGCGGCAGGGTCGGGCTTCGCCAGGTTCTCAGTCCGGACCGGCCGCCTGATCTCTACGTTCGATACTGGGCCGACCTCATCAAGCGACGTGCTGTGGTCAGACCCGCCGGGCAAGACGCTGATCGTATGGTCGCCACCTGGGCACCGTGGCGGGCTGGCAATCGTCCGCGCAGGCAAGCTGACCCTGCTGCCTGCCTCGGCCGGCGCCTATCTCCCGTTCGCGGCCTGGTGATCCGCGGCCCGGTGATCCGTAGCCCGTGATCGCGGAGTAGCGGATTGGCCGAATTCGCCTCTGATGAGTATGGGCCCTCACGCAAAGCAGTTCACGCTGGCGCCACCTCATCAAGCCGATGTGGCTGCCGCTGCCGTGACCGAGCTGTACCAGGCAAGCGCGCTCGGCATGGTCAGGCTCGCGCATGTCCTGACCGGCGACAGGTCCGCCGCTGAGGACATTGTCCAGGACGCGTTCTCTGGCCTGTACCGCCGCTGGGCATACCTTTGGGAACATCTCTGCGATCCCGACAAGGCATTGTCGCACGTGCGTTCCGCCGTGCTGAATGCCTGCCGCTCGTCGCTTCGCCGAAGACGGGTCGAACTCACCGCCGTATGCCTTGTCGACGTGGCCGCCGCCGACGAGGCAGTGCTCACCCAAGACGAACGCCGGACCGTCATGGCGGCACTCCACAAGCATCACGCGTACCTCACCCCGACGGCACCAAGCTGGTGTCCGCCATCGTCGCCAAGCCTGGCCATGGCGCAGTGAGGCTCGTCTCCGCCGCGACCGGCCGCCTGATCAGCTCGATCGTCTTGCGACTGGCCCGCTCCGGCCGGCTGAGCGACATTCTCTGGACCAATCCGACTGGCAGCGTCATGATCGTCGGCGAAGGTCCGCAAGACGGCCCCACCTCCCTATTCATGCTGCGCAGTCATAAGCTGACGCCCATTCCCGGCGCGAGCGACTTCGCCTCGTCAGCCATGGCCTGGTAAGGCACCAGAGATCATGCCCGAGGTGTAGCAGCTGTCCAGGGGAGATTTCTCGCGCGACACGCTTGAACCCGCGACCGAACTCTCCACGATCTGAGCCCCGGAGGCACCGGGGGCACTGGAGCCGCCGGAGTCGGTTCAGCCGCCCGGCATTCCGTCAACTGGTCTGGCCTGGTACCCAGGCACGATGGCGAGCAACTCCGAACGGCTGGACGCTGCTGGCCGTCAATCCGCCTGGCCATCCCGGACGGATCGGCATCGTGCCATTGCCGGGCCCGCAGGTGTTGTGCCGGACCGGGCGACCGGCCTGCTAATCGAGTTCAACGATCATGATCGAGGGTCGCTTGATCACGGAAACTTGCTGCGGGCTGGGGTTTCATGATCTTGCCGTGGTTGCGAAGCAGACCCAGGCCAAACGAGGCAGTCGGGTGACTCGGGATCTTGGCGAGTCAGGCGCCGGGTGGATGCGGGCGTGCGCCGTGCCCCGGCACGGCGCCGCCCGGGGCGGCGTGAGCATCGTGGCCCTCCCTGTTGCTGTCAGCGGCCCTTCCTGACAGCAAGGTGGCCCTCCCCGTTGCTGTCAGGAGAGGCTGCTGAAAAACCCCGTTTTCGTCGCGAACCCGACTCCCTGACCTGCGGTTCTTCGATCGCGATCATGGATTTTTCGGGGTTTTTCAGCAGCCTCTCAGGACAGCATCAGGGAGGGCCGCGTTGCCGTTAAAACCAGTGGCTGACAGCAACAGGGAGGGCCACGATGCTGTTACAGGCGGGCGTGACCAGCAACCAGGGCCGCCCCGATGCTGTCGCGGGCCGGGCCGCCGGGCCGCCGGGCGTGCTCCCGCCTGGCTATCCGGCAAGATGCACGAAAGCCTCCCCCGACTCGATCACGAATTAGGCGACAGTCTCCATAGAGGGTGTCATATAGGATCGGCCTCGCTAGCCAGGTAGGTGCTCTCGGATGGCGAGGATCGCGTCCAGCGCCGGGTCTTCGTTGCGGCGATAGGCCTCGAACGTCGGCGGCGCGTAGATGTCGGGCGCGGTCCAGGTCCGGTGATCCGTGGGCCAGGAGGTCTGCCAGAACAGGTCGGCCGCGTTCGCCTGCGCTTTGCTGTAAGGCAGCTCGAAGTCGATCCGCTCGCCGATGAAGTTGGGGCGGGACGCGGTGGGTTCGCCGACGAAGATCGCGCTGGTCTCGCGTTCGATGGCGGTGACGGTGTTCTGCGCGGCGGAGGCGGTCAGCCTGCCGATGATGACGAACAGCGCGCCGCGCCGGCGGAGGCGCCTGCTGGCGATCAGGTGGTGGAGCAGCTGCTGGGAGAGCAGGGTGTTGCCGCCGCCGTTCCACCGCATGTCGATGACGAGCCGGCCGACGTTGCGGTCTTCGATGAAGCCAAACACCCGGTCGCAGAACGCCGCGAAACTCTCCGCCGGATGATCGCGCACGGAGTTGAACTGGAAGTAGACCAGGTCATCGCCCGGCAGGTACTCGAACCAGAACGGCAGCTCGCGGTTGCGCAGGTGCAGCGGCCGCGGCACGGTCACGACGCCGTCCGTGGAGACGGTGTCGGTCAGGGCCACCCACCCAGGTGGGTAGCTGAACAGGCGAACCTTGGCCGGGCTGGTCTCCAGCCTGACCTCGTCGGTGGTTCCGTCCGGCAGGCTGACGGTCAGTGCATGGTCGATGCCCATAGCCCGCAAGATCGCGGGGCAGCGCGCGAGCATGGGGAACCTGAACGTGAGCCAGTGGTCGTTGTCCCTGGTCATGATCGGGTCAAGCGCGGCCATGACCTCGTTGATGGCGAGCCCGCCGATCTTGTCCACCCGCGCACCCAGCAAGTGCTCACAGCCGGGACCGGCGCCGATCACGTACAAGCCCTCGGCAAACAAGAACAGGTCGACTGGGAGCACACGGTCCAGCTCATCCTTGTCGTCCTTGGGCCAGCCGACGAACGCGTGCCCGTCGTCTAGATGCCTGACCAGCTTCATCATGCCGACGATGATCTGCGGCTCGCTGAGGCCAGGAATCGCGGCGTCGAGCTCGGCGACAGCCCGGTCGAATTCCGTCTCCGGCTGGAGAGCGAAGGGCGCGTAGGCCAGGCGCTTGATCTCCCTGGCGAGGAACGCCAGGTCATAACGCCAGCCCTCGTCCCGCGACAGGGAGTTCGCGTCGATGATGCCGACCATGTCGCGGATCCGCCCGTCGTCACGCAGCTCTTGCCAGTGCTCGTCGGATTTGACCCGGGCCAGGTCGCGCATCCCCCGGTCGAGCGCCGCCCGCAGCGCCGCGACGGCCGCTTCCCGGTCGCCCGCAGCCGCCTCGCAGCAGGCGATGCGGTAGGCAATCTCCCCCGGCATCAGCGGTGGCGCATCTTCGCGCAATCCCGTTTCCCGCAGCCCTAGCCGCAGGACCTTCTCGTACGCCTCCCGCGCTCCGGCGTAGTCCTGGGCGCCGAACCTGGCCTCGCCCAGGCGTGCCCAGTAATCCCCATTCACCGGATTGGCTGCGGTCACCTTGTCCCACAAATCCGCCGCCTCAGCCCAGTCCTTGTCGGCCGTCCTGGCAAAGGCCCGCGCCACAATCCCCATAAAGTCTGGCATATGCAACAGCCTACTGCCGGGTCGGGTTTGCCGGGTGGAGGTGCTTGTCCGCCGGGGCCGGCCGGGACTAATGTCCGTGATCATGGTCGCGGGCATGATCACGGACCATCGCCGCTGTCCTGCAGGCTGTCGCGTGACTCGGGATCTTGGTGAGTCAGGCGCCGGGTGGGGGCGGACGTGCGCCATGTCCCGGGGACGGCCCCGCCGGGGCGGGGTGAGCATCGTGGCCCTCCCTGATGTCGTCCCGACAGCAACGGGGAGGGCCACGTTGCTGTCAAAAAGGACCGCTGACAGCAACAGGAAGGGCCACGATGCTGTTAGACGCTGACGTGACCAGCAACCGGGGCCGCCCCGACTCTGTCGCGGGCCGGGCCGCCGGGCTGCGGGCCGCCGGGCAGGAAGTGCTCCCGCCTGGCTATTCCGCACGATGCCCGAAATGCTTCCCCCGGCTCGATCACGAGTCACGCGGCAGCCTCCCTGGAGGCCGTCGGATGACTCGTGACCAGGATCGGGAGCCTTTTCCGGCATCGCGGGGGAGAGTTCTCAGTCCGGGGAGTCGTCAGTGCGGGGCGGCAGGTGCGATCCTCCGTGATCACGGTCCCGGGCATGATCACGGAACATTCCCGCGCTGTCCTGACCTGGCGATCTTCCGTGATCATGGTCTCGATCATGATCACGGAAACCAGCACCTGTCCCGGGGCTGCCGCGCGGCGCGTGATCAGGATCGGGGAGCTTTTCAGGCATCGTGGACCCTGCGCCGCTAACCGACGCGCCTGACCCCAGGCCGCCTCAGCGTCCAATAAGCCAACAACGTCATGAATGACCCTGTTGGTTTATTGGAGATTCAAGGCTGCGGGGTAAGTCTGAGGCGGTGGAGGCGGGTGGGGCGGGTTTGCCGGGCGGGGCGCCCGTCCGCCAGAGGCCGGCCGGGGCAAGTTTCCGTGATCATGGTCGCGGGCTTGATCACGGAACATCGCACGTGTCCTGACCTGGGTAAACCTCCGTGATCATGCCCTTAATCATGATCACGGAACATCGCACCCGCACCCCCCTGGGGCACCCCGCCCGCTCGCACGACCCGGCCCCGCGCGGCTACCCCCGCCACTGAAGTCAATAAGCCAACAACGTCATGAATGCGGGAATTGACGTTCTGGATTGGTGTCGTTCCGCGTATTGATGTTGTCGGGGCTCAGGATCGAACCATCCGAGCCGCTCGAACCACCCCAGCCGGCTCGACATACCATGTCAAAATTCCGGCTATGGGAAACTCAAGCGAAACGGTCATCGGGCTGCTGCATCCAGGTGAGATGGGTGCCGCCGTCGGCCACTGCCTCAGCGGCCGAGGGCACCAGGTGCTCTGGGCTTCGGAGGGACGGGGACCGCAGACGGCGGACAGGGCGCGGGCCGCCGGGCTGACTGATGCCGGCACGATCGCGGAGGTCGCTGCCCGGGCCGAGATCATCTTGTCGATCTGCCCCCCGCACGCGGCAGTCGACGTCGCGCGCCAGGTCGCGGCGGCGGGTAGCTTCCTCGGGCTGTACGTTGACGCTAACGCGATCTCGCCTCAGACAGCGGCCCAGGTCGCCTGGCTCATCGGGCAAGCCGGCGCGACCTACGCGGACGGCGGCATCATCGGCCCGCCGCCGGTCGCCAAGGGCAGCACACGCCTCTACCTCTCCGCCGGCGACGACAGCAACAGCAGCAGCGCCAGGCGGGCGCAGGCGATCTTCGCCGGCACGTCACTCGATGCCAGGGTCATCACGTCGGGTCCGTACTCGGCTTCCTCGATCAAGATGGCCTACGCGGCCTGGACCAAGGGATCGGGCGCCCTGCTGCTCACGGCACTCGCCCTCGCCGAATCCGCTGGAGTCGCCGGCGACCTGCGAGCGGAGTGGGCGCTGTCGCAGCCCGCTCTGGAAACCCGGGTGGCAGGCGCGGCAGACTCGGCGGCTAAGAAAGGCTGGCGCTGGGTCGCCGAGATGGAGGAGATCGCCGCGACGATGACCGCGGCCGGGCTGCCCCCGGGCTTCCATCAAGCCGCCGCGGAGGTCTATCGCCAGTCGCCGCGTCCTTGAGACAGCACAGCCGGGCGGCTAGCGGACGAGACCGCGTTCAGCGCGCCGCCATAGCCGGGTGATCGGATGGCGAATTTGCCGCCCGATCACCCCGCCCACGTCCCCCCGGCGCCGGTTGCTTTTGCTGGCGGGCGATCAGCACCCAGCGAGCCGTTCATCCAAATAAGCGATCAGCCCGTCGACAGCGATTCTGTCTCTGTTTCATCGAGTCGCGCTCGCGAACGGTCACAGCGTTATCAGAAAGACTGTCAAAATCGACAGTAACACAATACGGAGTCCCGATTTCATCTTGCCTGCGGTAGCGGCGGCCGATCGCGCCGGCGTCGTCGAACTCCGCGTTCCAGCGCTGGCGTACGGAGTCGGCCACCTCCCGCGCCTTGGGCGACAGGTCGGCGTTGCGTGACAGCGGCAGCACCGCTACCTTCACCGGCGCGAGCCGGTAGTCCAGGCGCAGGACGGTCCGCTTCTCCATCGCTCCCTTCGCGTCTGGCGCTTCATCTTCGGCGTAGGCATCGAGGAGGAAAGCAAGCATCATGCGATCGACGCCGCCAGCCGGCTCGACCACATACGGGACGAACCGCTCGTTCGTCGACGTGTCCAGGTACGACAGATCCTGACCCGAGGCCTTCGCGTGAACCGACAGGTCGAAGTCGGTCCGGTTCGCGATGCCCTCGAGTTCGCCCCACTCACTGCCGGCGAACTCGAAGCGGTACTCGATGTCCACGGTGCGCTTGGAGTAGTGCGAGCGCTTCTCGGCCGGGTGCTCGTAGAGCCGCAGGTTGTCCTCGGTGATTCCGAGGCCCAGGTACCAGGCCAGGCGCGCCTGGATCCAGCGCTCGTGCCACTCCTCGTCGGTGCCTGGCCGCACGAAGAACTCCATCTCCATCTGCTCGAACTCGCGGGTGCGGAAGATGAAGTTGCCCGGCGTGATCTCGTTGCGGAACGACTTGCCGATCTGGCCGATGCCGAACGGGATCTTCTTGCGCGAGGTCTGCTGGACGTTCTTGTAGTTGATGAAGATGCCCTGCGCGGTCTCCGGCCGCAGGTACGCCAGCCCCGACTCCCCGCCGTCAGCGTCCCGCTCCACGGCGCCGAGATAGGTCCGCAGCAGCCCGTTGAACATCTTGGGCTCGGTGAACGCGCCCCGCGTGCCGCAGTTCGGGCAGGCGATGTCGGCGAGGCCGTGCTCGGGCTCCTTGCCGTCGTGCTTGGCGGCGTAGGCCTCGATCAGGTGGTCGGCCCTGAACCGCCGGTGGCAGCTCTGGCACTCGGTCAGCGGGTCCACGAACTCGGTGATGTGGCCGCTCGCTTGCCACACCTCGGGAGCCAGGATCACGCTCGAGTCGATGCCGACGATGTCATCGCGCTCGGTGACCATCGACTTCCACCACTGGCGCTTGATGTTGTTCTTGATCTCGACGCCGAGCGGGCCGTAGTCCCATGATGCCCGCAGACCGCCGTAGATCTCGCTCGACGGGTAGACGATGCCCCGTCGCTTCGACAAGCTGACGATGGTTTCCATGCGGTCATTGCGTCGAGCCATCAAGATTTCTCCAGCGCCTGAGGCGAAGTGGGTACCAGACGTGGCCGATCCCAGGGTGTAGCGGGCGGCGGTGCCTGCAAGCTTAGCCGCGATCAGCCGCCCACGTCGTGCCGCTATCGTGGTCGGTGACTCCAGTGGCCGCAACTTGTTTACCAGCACGGAGGGACGCCGCGTTGTGAGCAGCAACCGAACCAAGACGCGAGCCCGCCGGGCGCGCCCGCTGCCGCGGGGCGACACGCTCTTCACGCCGGACGCCTCGTCGTCGCGCAAGGGGCTCGAGCAGCGCAGCGCGACTTCGCTGCTCTGGCTGCACCAGCTGCCGACCTGGCTGCCCCCCGTGCTGGCCGCCGGCCTGCTGGTGCTCGGGCTGGCGCTGTCCGGTTGGGCCGGCGGCGCGGCGCTCGCCGGGCTTGCCGCGGTGCTGGCCTGGCTCGCCGCCCTTTCCTGGCCGCGCCTTTCGGTTCAGGGCCGCCTGCTCCGATTCGCTGTCGTCGGCTGCGTGCTGGTAGCCGCGGTGGCCCGCGGCCTGCACTGACCCGCGGCCTGCACTGACCCGCGGCCCGCACTGACCCGCGGCCCGCACTGACTCAGGCGCTCGCCTACGCGGCGCCGGCCGGGTCGGCGTCCGGATTCGGCACGGCGCCGCCGTAGCGGCGATCGCGGCTCGCGTAGATCTCGCAGGCCCGCCACAGATGGCGCCGGTCAAAGTCAGGGAACAGCGTGTCCAGGAAGACGAACTCCGCGTAGGCCGACTGCCAGATCAGGAAGTTGGACGTGCGCTGCTCCCCCGACGACCGGACGAAGAGGTCCACGTCGGGAACGCCAGGCTCATCGAGATACCTGGCGAACACCTTCTCGTCGATCTTGTCGGCCCTGACCTTGCCCGCCGCGACGTCGGCGGCCAGGGCGGCGGCGGCGTCGGCGATCTCGGCCCTGCCGCCGTAGTTGACGCAGAACTGCAACGTGAGCACGGAGTTGCCGGCCGTCAGCTGCTCGGCGTCCTCGAGCTCGGAGATCACGCTGCGCCACAGCCTGGGCCTGCGCCCGGCCCAGCGGACGCATACCCCCATCTCGTTGAGCTGATCACGGCGCCGCCTGATGACATCACGGTTGAAACCCATGAGGAAGCGGACCTCGTCGGGCGAGCGGCGCCAGTTCTCGGTGGAGAACGCGTAAGCCGACAGGTACGGTACGCCCAGCTCGATCGCGCCCATGATCACGTCGAACAGCGAGTACTCGCCCGCCTTGTGACCTTCTGTGCGAGGCAGGCCGCGCTGTTTCGCCCACCGCCCGTTGCCGTCCATGACCAGCGCCACGTGCCTGGGCACCAGGTCGCGCGGGATCGCGGGCGGCTTCGCGCCGGATGAGTGCGGCTCGGGCGGCTTGAAGCGTCTCGGGCTCATGCGTGCTCCACGTGACGTAGCGAGCGCAGCGAATGCTCCAGGTGCCACTGCACGTAAGCGGCGACCAGCCCGCTGCACTCGACCTGGTGACGGCGCTCGCTGGCGTCCGCGGCCTCCCACTCGCCCCGCAGCAGCGCGCTCATCAGGTCGACGGTCGGCTGTGCCGCCGACGCCGAGCCTGGCGCGTGGCAGGACCGGCACACCAGCCCGCCGGCCGCGATGCCGAAGGTGCGCCGTCCTTGCGCGGGCTCGGCGCCCGCCCTGGTACCGCAGATCGCGCACTCGTCGAGCGCCGGGGCGTACCCGGCGACCGCCAGCGACCTCAGCAGGAAGGCATCGAGCACCAGCCTCGGATCGTGCCCGGCATCAACCAGCGTCCGCAGCCCGCCGACGAGCAGCAGGAACTGGCGCAGGGCTGGTTCCTTCTCGATGGTCGTGAATTTTTCGGCGGTCTCCAGCATGGCGATGCCGGTCGTGTACCGGCGGTAATCCCCGACCAGCGGGGCGCCGTAGCTCCGCACCGTCTCGGCCTGGGTGATCACGTCGAGCGAGCGCCCGGTGTAGAGCAGCAGGTCGACGTGGGTAAACGGCTCGACCCGCGCGCCGAACCGCGACTTGGTGCGCCTGACGCCCTTGGCTACGGCCCTGACCCGGCCGGTCTTGCGCGTCAGGATGGTGACGATCCGGTCGGCCTCGCCCAGCTTCTGGGTGCGCAGCACGACCCCGTCGTCACGGTAGAGGCTCACGGCGACTATTCTCGCGCATCCGGGCAGGTCGATCAGCCACCTGGCACGCGCCGGCCCCGCGCTAGCCGGCCTGCGCGGCCTCCTCGGCCAGCTGAATCACGTCCTGCGCCTTGGCCTGGCTCAGCCCGAGGTAGCGGGCGACGATCCCGACCACATCGCGCTCGGCCGCGCTGAGCAGCCCATCGGCTAGTCCCACCTGAACAACCTTCGAGAGGAACCACTCCCTGGCGTGCGTCTCCAGCTGAATGGCCAGTGTTTCCACGGCTGATCGCAGGCCCGGGATCGAGCCGAAGGCGGCCGGCTCCGCGGGCTCCGCGTCCTCGAAGTCGGTGCGCTCGGACTCCGCGCGGGCGGCGCCGCAGCCTCCGGCCGCGCGCCATCGAGCTGCGCGCCATCGAGCTGCGTGCTCTGGAGCTGGGTGCCCTGGCGCTGGGTGCCCTCAAGCTGCGTGCCCTCGAGCTGGGTGAGCAGATCAGGTTCGCTGTAACCGGGCGAGCCGGAGCCGACGATCAGCTCCACTGCCCTGCGCCTGGCGGCCTCGCTGTCCGATCCGCCGGCCCACAGCATGGCGAGCGCGGCTGCCGTGGCGGCGTTGCGCAGTGCCGCCTGCATCTGCTCGACGGTCGGCACCGCGAGGAGCTCGACCCGGTAGCAGGTGCGGCAGATCGTGCACCGCAGG
Source organism: uncultured Actinomycetota bacterium (assembly GCA_963720575.1). Classification (GTDB taxonomy): domain Bacteria; phylum Actinomycetota; class Actinomycetes; order Streptosporangiales; family Streptosporangiaceae; genus Chersky-822. The sequence continues at coordinate 3,169,776 of CAVRGA010000001.1, read as the reverse complement.
TGATCGCCGGTGTTTTCGAGCGGGACGACCGGCAGGCCGAGGAGCTGAGCCCAGCGACGGCCAGTCCGGTGCCGGTACGGCCGGTCTCCGCCGCAGCGCTCGCAGTGGAAGACGCCGCTGGCGATCGTGCGGTAGTACACCCGGGAACTGAGCCTGACCCGCATGTGCCTTCCTCCCCTGGTCCCCGCCCGGCAACGCCGATCATCACATGACCAGCGATCTTCGGTAAACGATTTGCAGAAATTCCGAGCCTGGCCGAGTAACTCAGCCAGGGAAATTCGCTAAGCGTACTTGAATACCCCTGTTGAGTAGAAGTTACCTGATGCCGGATAAATTCGTAACGTCAGAAACCTAGCCTGCGCAGCTGCCTCGGGTCACGCTGCCAGTCCTTAGCGACCTTGATCCGCAAGTCGAGATACACCCTGCTGCCGAGCAGGGCCTCGATCTGCCGCCGCGCGCGCGACCCGACCTCCTTGAGCCGGGTGCCCTTGGCCCCGATGACGATCGCCTTCTGGCTTGGCCGCTCGACGTACATGATGGCGCTGACGTCGATCAGGTCATCGCGGCCCTCGCGCGGCGCCATCTCCTCGACCACGACCGCGATGGAGTGCGGAAGCTCGTCACGCACGCCCTCGAGTATCGCTTCCCTGATCAGTTCGGCGACCAGTTGCTGTTCGGGCTCGTCGGTCAGCTCGCCATCGGGGTAGAGCGCGTGCCCGGCCGGGAGGTGGCTGACCAGAACGCCGGTCAGCACATCGAGCTGGAATCCGGTCAGGGCGGAGACCGGCACGACGTCAGCCCAGTCGGCCAGGCCAGCCACGGCCGACAGCTGGCTGGCGACTTGTTCCCTGGAAGCCTCGTCAACCTTGGTGACGATCGCGACCACTGGGGTGCTCGCGTGCGTCTGGCTCGATAGTTCGGCGGCCAGGTACTTGTCGCCCGGCCCGATCCTCTCGGCGGCGGGCACGCAGAACCCGATCACGTCCACCTCGGTCAGCGTCGAGCGGACGAGGCTGTCCAGTCGCTCGCCAAGCAGCGTTCTCGGCCGGTGCAGGCCAGGCGTATCGATGATGATGAGCTCGGCGTCCGGACGGCGCACGATGCCCCTGATCACCCTGCGCGTGGTCTGCGGGCGGCTGCTGGTGATCGCGACCTTCGTGCCGACAAGCGCGTTCATCAGGGTCGATTTGCCGACATTTGGGCGGCCCGCGAAGCAGGCAAACCCAGCCACGAACCGCCCGGCCCGTGCCTCCGGCGCCAGCGCTCCCTGGGCTGATGCCTTCCGGGACGGCGCTGCCCGGGCCGGCGCTCCCTGAACTGGCGCTCCCTGGGCTGATGCCTTCCGGGATGGCGCTGCCCGGGCCGGCGCTCCCTGAACTGGCGCTCCCTGGGCTGATGCCTTCCGGGACGGCGTTTTCCGGGCTGGCGGTGTCGGCGTCGCTTCCACGCTGGCGATTCTCCCCTACCGGGAGGTGCTGGTCATCCTGGCTCCTTGCCTGGAGCCTTGTCCGGGGCGCTGCCTAACGCCGGGCGGGCGCCGCGGGTCCGGTGCACCTCGAACCGCTGTGCCGTTTGTGTCGTCCCAGCAGCACCAACGGCACGGCGGTGCTACTGAGTCAGACGCGGCTCCCGTCGACCGGGCCGAGAAACAATGACTAAATATCCGTTATAAGCGAATTACCTGGCGAATGGTACCGTCAGTAGCCGCGTGAATGACCAGCGCCTCGGCTCCGAGTTCCCTGACCACCTGCACGTCACCGGGAGCCGGACCAGCATCGTCGCTCACCAGGGCGGCAGCCTCAAGCGCCGTCGCGCCGCTCGACGAGGCCATGGCGACGGCGACGGCCAGGGCCGACAACCGCAGCGACGGAAGCATCACGTTCACCGCCGCATACGTCCGGCCAGTCTCGTCCCTGACAGCCGCGCCCTGCGCCGACCCGGTTCGCGCCCGGGCCGACCGCGCCAGCGTGATGATCTTCAGATCCTCTGGCCCCAACAGCCCCTCATCCACCCGAGCGAGCCTACCGGCTGGCCCTCGCGAGGGCCCGGGGCGGCCACGCCAGCCCGCCACGCGACAGACCTGCCCAAGCCACTGGGCTCGGGTGGCGGGGGTGAGCAGCGCCGGGGTGATCAGGCCGGGCCGTTCTAGCTCAAGCCGTGCTGGTTTCCGTGATCATGACCCGGGACATGATCACGGAAATTTACGCAGCTCAGGGCGCGGGCAATGGTCCGTGATCATGCCCGCGGCCATGATCACGGAAACCAGCCCCTGCCGGTCCCCGGCGGACAGCCACCCCACCCGGCACAACCCGCACCACCCGCCTCCGCTGCCTCAAGTTCACCCGCCAGCCCTGGCCTCCGATAAACCAGCAGGGTCATTCATGCGCCCACGCCCGGGCACCATCCGTCATACCAGGCACTGCGACCGCATCCGCAACATGAGCACCAGCGCCGCCGAATCGCCAGCCCGCGCTCCGGCCCGCAAGCGACGCGGCACATCACTTCCAAGATCAACTTAGGCTAAGCGGCATTGGAACATGATCACGGAAAAGCACTTCCGTCACCCTGCCCACGCCGTGGGCTAGACCCGGCCGTCATCTGAGCCTCGCTCAAGGCTGGCCGCGCGGTCGGCGAGTTCTGACGACGGCGAGCCCGGCTCATCGCCGGCGGCCCAGGCGAGGTGGTCGTCCTGGGAGGTGGCGCCTTTAGCCGCGGCAGCAGAGGCAAGCGCGCCCGGCTCGCTGGCGTTGCCCTGCGATCCCCCTTCGCCCGTGCCCCGGCTGGCGTCCCCGTTGCCGTCGCGGCTCGCGTCCCGGTCGGCCTGCTGCTCCTGGTCCGCCTCGTCGCTCGCGTGCTTGGAACCTGCGCCGCGGACGCGGCGTACGGTGACCGTGCTGATCCGGTTGCGGCGGCCTGCCAGGCTCTCGGCGGTGAGCTTGAGCCCCGCGACCTTGGCGGTCGATCCGGCGATCGGCACCCGGCCGAGCCGCTGGGCGAGCAGCCCGCCGACGGTCTCCACGTCCTCGGCCTCGATCCGAACCGCGAACAGCTCGGCGAGCTCATCGACCGACAGCCTGGCGGTTACCCGGGCGTGCTCGGGGCCGAGCCATTCGACCGGCGGCTGCTCTTTGTCGTATTCATCAGCGATCTCGCCGACGATCTCCTCGAGTATGTCCTCGATCGTGGCCAGCCCGGCAGTGCCGCCGTACTCGTCTATCACGATCGCGACGTGGATCTGCCTGGCCTGCATCTCCTTGAGCAGGTCATCGACCGGCTTGCTGTCAGGCACGAACGTGGCCGGGCGCATGATCGACGAGACGGTCTCCGTCGCCAGGCCGTCGGCGTCGTCGTAGGTACGGCGCACGATGTCCTTCAGATACGCGATGCCGACCACGTCGTCCAGGTTCTGCCCGACGACCGGGATCCGGGAGAAGCCGCTGCGCAGCGCCAGCGACATGGCCTGGCGCAGCGTCTTGCCGCTCTCGACGTAGATCATGTCGGTGCGCGGCACCATCACCTCGCGGACGATGGTGTCTCCGAGCTCGAAGACCGAGTGGATCATCGCGCGCTCGCCCGGCTCGATGACCCGGCGGCGTTCGAGCAGGTCGACGAGGCCGCGGAGATCCTCTTCCTCACCGGAGGGGCCGACCTGGTTGCTGCCGTCGCGGCCGAGCGCCCGGCCGACAGCGAGCAGAATCGCCGGGATCGGGCCCATCATCCGCACGATCGGGTGCATGACCGACGCCGCGCGGTCGGCCACGGTCGCCGCGTACTCGCGGCCCAGCGTCCTCGGCACGATGCCGGCGACTACATAGATGACCCCCGTCATGACCGCCGCGGTGATCAGGTACGGGCGCCAGTCGTGCCCCATCCAGCTGACCAGCGCGGCGGTGACCATCACGGTTGCCGTCAGCTCAGCCGCGATCCTGGCCAGCAGCAGCACGGCGATGTACCTCGGTACCTCGGCAAGCACGGCCTGCAGCGGCGCCGAGTCCTCGCTCGCCGATGAGGCGAGTTCCTTGGCGCCCGCCCTCGAAACCCGCAGCAGCGCGGTGTCCGCGCTCGCGCACAGCCCGGCGAAGAGCACAAGCACCACCGCCGCGACTATCAGCCAGCCCATGGCGCGCCTACCCGGAAACCGGCCGGCCGCCGTCCGGGCCGTCGGCGGCCTGAGCTGGCTGGCTGCCAGACGCGTCCGCCCGCTCGGATCGCCAGGACGTGAGCAGCCTGTCCTGCAGGCTGAACATAGCCGCGTGCTCCGACGGGTCGGCGTGATCGTAACCGAGCAGATGCAAGATCCCGTGCGCGCAGAGCAGGTTGATCTCGTCGGCCGTGGAGTGCCTTGCCCTGCGCGCCTGCCCGACGGCGACCTGCGGGCAGATCACCACATCGCCGAGCAGGCCGGGGATGCCAGCCGAATCGCGCTTGTCCCGCTCGCCGTGCGGGCCACCCGGCGGCGGAGGCCGCAGTTCGTCCATGGGAAACGCCAGGACGTCGGTCGGGCCGGGCTCGCCCATCCACCGCACGTGCAAGTCGGTCATCGCGGGCTCGTCAACGAGCAGCACCGACAGTTCGGCCAGCGGGTGTACCCGCATCTCGTCGAGCACGTACCTGGCCAGGCCCGCCAGCGCGGCCTCGTCCACGTCGACCCCGGATTCGTTGGCGATCTCGATGCTCACCGCGGCCTGCCGGCATCTCGCCTGGCCCGGCTGGCCGAAAGCCGGCTGGCATCGGCGGCGGCCCTGGCCGCGTCGTAGCGCGCGTAGGCGTCCACGATGTCGGCCACGAGCTTGTGCCTGACCACGTCGTGCGCGGTCAGCTTGCAGAAATACACGTCAGGAACGCCATCAAGCACATCCTGCACCATGCGCAGGCCGGAGACCTGGCCGGACGGCAGGTCAACCTGGGTAACGTCACCGGTCACGACGATCCTGGAACCGAATCCCAGCCTGGTCAGGAACATCTTCATCTGCTCGGCCGAGGTGTTCTGCGCCTCATCCAAGATGATGAAAGAATCGTTCAGCGACCGCCCGCGCATGTAGGCCAGCGGTGCGATCTCGATCGTGCCCGCCGTGAGCAGCCTGGGGATCGAGTCCGGATCCACCATGTCATGCAGGGCGTCGTACAACGGCCGCAGGTACGGGTCGATCTTCTCGTAAAGGGTGCCTGGCAGGAACCCGAGCCGCTCGCCAGCCTCAACGGCTGGCCTGGTCAAGATGATCCTGTTGACCTCTTTGGCCTGGAGTGCCTTCACCGCCTTTGCCATCGCCAGGTAAGTCTTCCCGGTTCCGGCCGGGCCGATCGCGAAGACGATCGTGTGGTTGTCAATGGCGTCCACGTAGCGCTTCTGGTTCAGCGTCTTGGGCCTGATCGTCCGGCCGCGCGAGGACAGGATGTCCAGCGTGAGGATGTCGGCCGGGCGGGCTCCCGACTTGCGACGCAGCATCGCCACGCTGCGCTCGACGACATCGGGCGTTACCTCCGTGCCGCTCGCGAGCAGCCTGGTCAGCTCATCGAACAGCTCGCCGATGATGGCCGCCTCGCTCGCCGAGCCCGTGACCGTGATCTCGTTACCGCGCACGTGGATGTCGGACTGGAAGGCTTCCTCGATGACGTGCAGCAGCTCGTCGCGCGAGCCGAGCAGGCTGACCATCGAGTGCGGCTCGGGAATGACGATCCGCAGTGACGTCGCTCCCCCGCTGCCCTGCGCCGCGCCGCCATGATCCGCGCTGCCCTGATGGGCACCATCGCGCTGAGCGCGGCCCTGGCTGAGCTCGCCGGCGCCGTGATCGCTCGGTTGCTTCTTCACTTACCCCCGCCTCAGCCGGGCGGCCACGACATCGCCCTGCCGCCAAGCACGTGCGCGTGCACATGAGCGACGGTCTGACCGCCGTGGCTGCCGGTGTTGAAGACCACACGGTATCCGGTATCTGCTATACCCTCCGCCAGCGCGACCTCGTGCGCCTGCGCTGCCAGCTCCGCGAGCAGGTCCGCGTCCGCGGTGACGGCGGCCAGGTCGCTGTGGTGCTCCCTGGGAATCACGAGCACATGAATCGGCGCCTGGGGATTTATGTCGCGGAATGCGAGCGTGCGAGGGCTTTCACGAACGACCGTGGCCGGCACCTCACCGGATGCGATTCCGCAGAATAGGCAATTGGGCACGGGCCGATCTTAACGTGTGCTTCGACTAGCTCACGGCTGACATATATGGTTGCACCACAGCGAACCCCCGAGGAGACATCGTGCACGAAGGCATGTGCGTAGGCGCCTTGGAGCGGTCGGGATCGTGAGCCAAGGCGGTTCGCGCGGCGCCCGCGCCAGACTTTGTGACGACAGTGCGTAAACCAAGCGGGCATCCCGCGCGTCAAGACAAGGTGACCGAAACCCTCGTAGCTGGAGCAGTTGGGCCAGCACTCGGATCGGTCCCGGCCCAATCCAGGCCGGCCATGATGCCGCTGACGGCACCGGTGCCGACGGACGCCGAGCCCGATTCGGCAGGGTTTGAGCCGGCCGAGAGCACCGAGCTCTCCGGGCTGACTGGCCGTGCCAGGAGCGCGGATACGGCGATCATCGAGCTGTACCGTGCTCACTATCGGTCACTTGTCCGGCTTGCCGTACTGCTCGTCCACGATGTCGCTACCGCGGAGGAAGTTGTGCAGGACTCGTTCGTCGCGCTTCACACCGGGTTGCACCGGCTGCGTGACAATGAGAAAGCGCTTGCCTACCTGCGCACCGCAGTGGTCAACCGGTCACGTTCCGTGCTCAGACACCGGGTGGTCGTCGACCGCAACGCGCCTAAGCCCGCGCCGGACATGCCCAGCGCTGAGCATGGCGCGATGGCGCTCATCGAGCGCTCGGATGTCGTTGCCGCGCTGCGCGCTCTCCCGGGCAGGCAGCGCGAGGTTGTCGTGCTGCGGTTCTACGGCGACCTGTCCGAGGCTCAGATCGCTTCGACCATGGGGATTACCCGGGGCGCGGTCAAGAGCCACTCCTCGCGCGCGATGGCCGCGCTCCACTCCGTGCTGAAGCGTGACTCATGAGCGGCCTCACGCCCGGCCGCGGCGACCTCGACCAGGCGCTCCGCAGTGCGCTGCACCTGGCGGTCGACTCCGTGGAACCAGGTACCGACGGGCTTGACCAGATCCAGGCGAAGATCGCCGCCCGGCAGGCCGCGCGCTCCAGGCTGCGGCTGAATTACCGCTTCTGGCAGTACCTTCGGTTCTGGCAGCGCCTGCCGCGGCCGGATGACAAGCCGACGGCCTGGGTGCTCGCGGCGCTCGCTGAGGTCAGCGAGCGCTTCAGGCCGGATCCAGGCAGGCCGGGCTGGTTCAGCTGGCTGCGCCCCGCCGCTGCTGTCGTCACCGGCCTGTTCGTCGTCGCCGCGGCGGGCTTGGCTGTCGCTGCCCTGCCCGCGGCAATCCAGACGGTCTCCCACAGCAAGCACAACGGCACGCCAGGCAGTCACTCGCCGAGTCACTCAAGGACCGCCAGCAACTCGCAGCAGTCCTATCCGAACCCGGGCGTCGGCTACATCGGCGGCGGTCCACCGCCTATCGGCAAGCACGGAGCACCCAATCCGTCGGTATCGCCGAGTTGCACGAACCCCCCGTCCCAGAGCACCCCGCCGGCCAACCCGTCCACGTCGGAGAGCACGCCGCCGAGCACGAACCCGACATCCTCGTCCCCTCCGGACACGGGCACTCCCTCTCCGCCTGCCAGTTCGTCCAACACCTCGCCATCTCCCGCGGCACCGACGTCACAGCCGGCACCGGACAGTTCAGCGAGCCCGGCCGCGACAGGCAAGGCGCTGCTCAGCGCCGGCCATGCGGCCCTCGACGACGTGGTCCTGGCACCGGCCGATCCCAGCACGGCGCCGACGCAGACAGCGCCGCCGCCCCAGGACTCGCCACCACCGACCAGCCCGCCGGTGCCGCCGGTGCCGTGCCGGACGCCCTAGCCCGGGTTTCCGGGCAAACCGCGCCCGCGCAGAGCTGCTTACGTTTCAGTGCGGCCTGCCCTTACTCCCTGGCCTGCCGCTCCAGCCGGGCGCGCGGGCGCGCGGACGGGGACGGTCTCGAAGCCGCGCGTCACGAGCAGAGGGCGCCGCACTGGCGGCCCCGCCAGCTCGAGCTTCGGGTACCGGCGCGTGAGTTCCTCGACCGCGATGCGAGCCTCGAGGCGGGCGAGCGCGGCGCCGAGGCAGTGATGAATGCCGAGCGAGAACGACAGGTGCCGCGAGGCGTTCGGCCGGTCGATCATGAGACGGTCGGGCTGGTCGAACACGCCAGGATCGCGGTTGGCACCGCCGATGGCCACGATGACCGGCGTGCCTTTCGGCATGGCCGCGCCGCCGTCGAGATCCACATCCTCGGTAGCTGTCCGCGCGGTCACCTGGACCGGGCTGTCGTAGCGGAGCAGTTCCTCGACGGCCGCGGGGACCAGGGCCGGATCCTCCCGCAGCCGCTCCCAGTGCCCCTGCCCGCTGAGCAGGGCGACGGTGCCGTTCCCGATTAGGTTGACGGTCGTCTCGAAGCCAGCCACGAGCAGGAGCAGCGCCGTGCTGACGAGCTCGGCTGAGCTGAGCCGGTCGCCGTCTTGCTCGATCGCCGCGAGGGAGGAAAGCAGGCTCTCGTCAGGACCGGCGCGGCGCCTGGCCACCAGGTCCCGCAGGTAGGAGCTCAGGGCCAGCTCCGCCGCGCGCGACTGGTTCGCGGCGGCCAGGGAGGTCTGGGGTTCGAGGCCGGCGATGATGGCATGGCCCCACGCCCGGAAGCTGGCCTGGTCCTGCGCCGGCACGCCGAGCAGGTGGCAGATCACCGCGATGGGCAGCGGGAAGGCCAGCACGTCGATGAGATCGAAGCCTGCCCCGGCGTCGGCAGAGGCGAGGAGCCGGCCGGTGACCTCGCGGATCCGCGGCTCCAGGCCGGCTATGGCCTTCGGGGTGAAGGCACCGGACACCAGGCGCCGGATGCGGGTGTGGTCAGGCGGGTCCATCGTGAGCAGGTCGGCGGCGGGGAGCTCGGCGCGGGGGTCGCCGGCCGGGTAAGCGGGCGGCCGGTAACCGCGCTGGTGCACGGGGGACGAGCTGAACCGCCGGTCCCGCAGGATGCTCTCCGCCGCTGCGTGGTCCGCCGTCATCCATGGACCGAGCGCGCTGCGGACGAAGCCGTGCCGGCGGATCTCGGCGTACAGCGGGTAGGGGTCGGTCTTCGTCCGCGGTCTCATCCATCTGGCGAGGGGATCGCCGCGCCACTGGTAGTACCGGATCGCCGCGGGCTCGACACGGCGCATCACCTTATCTGCGAGGCTCACTGGCATCCTCCTCGATCCGGGCGGCCGACCGCCGCCATTTCATATACCGACGGTATCTGGAGACCGGCGGAATATCAATGGGCGGCGCCATGTGGCAGCATTGGCCCGTGGCGAGGATGACAAGGCAGGCATCGAAAGCGATGACGCGCGAGCGTCTGCTCGGCGAGGCCCAGCGGCTCTTCCGGGAGCGTGGCTACGCCGCGACGTCGCTCGAGCAGATCGCCGAGGCGGCCAGCGTGACCAAGGGCGCGATCTACGGTCACTTCTCCAGCAAGGAGGATCTGCTGATCAGCGTGATCGACGCGGCGCCGATACCTGCCTGGGCGACCGAGCTGAACGACCAGTCCCTGCCGCTGCGCGAACGGCTGGCGGACTTCAGCCGCACCATGGCCGTGGATGAGGCATTCAGGGACAAGGCCGTGCTGGCGATGGAGCTTGAGTTCCTCGCGGCGCTGCTGCGCAGCCCCGATGCCCTGCGGCGCTACAGCGCCGTCCTTGAGCGGCAGCTGGCGGAGCTGGCCGGGGCGGACCACGATCGGCCGCTCCCCGGGACCGCCCCCGTCGAAGTCTGGGCCATCGGCCACGCGCTGCTCATCGGACTGCAGATCTACCAGAACATCGCGCCTGACATCCTCACCCCCGCGGTGTTCGAGCGTGCCTACGAGCTGCTCGCCGGCCTCTATCCAGGAGCTGAGCCCCAGCCCGGAAACTCGGGCTAGTCCCAGCGCCCGCAGCCGCTGAGCACCAGGGCGCAGGCCACGGCACCCGCGGTCGAGCCGCGCAGCACGGCGGGCCCGAGCCTGGCGGCGACAGCGCCAGCACTGGTCAGCGCGGCGGCCTCGGCCTCAGTCACGCCGCCCTCCGGACCGACCACGAGGATGACCGACCCGGCTTCAGGCAGCTCGACCTCGGTCACCGGCCGTTCCGCCGCCGGGTCGAGCAGCACGGCGAGATCGGCATCGGCCACGCGCCCGGTCAGCTCAGCGGTCCGCGCGGGCGCTGAGATCTCGGGAAACCACGGCCGCCGCGACTGCTTGGCCGCCTCGCGCGCGGTCGACCGCCAGCGCCCGAGCGAGTCCCGGTCGGGCCGCCAGCGGGCGACGCAGCGGTCGGCTGCCCAGGGCACGATCTCGTCGACCCCGACCTCGGTCATCAGCTCGACGGCGAGCTCGCCCCTGTCGCCCTTCAAGATTGCCTGGGCGACGATCACCCGGCAGCGCGGCGCCGGCACCGACACTCGCCCGTGCACGGCCAGCTCAAGCTCGCCGGCCCGCGCGCTGATCACCACGCAGTTCGCGAGCATGCCCGAGCCGTCGGTGAGGTCGACTCGCTCGCCTGGGCCGATCCGGCGCACGGTTGTCGCGTGCCTGCCCTCTGGCCCGGTCAGCCGCACCCGCTCAGCGTCACCCAGCGAGCCGTCATCGCACAGGAATACCGGCGGGGTCATCCTGCCAGCCCCCGCGTTCCCGCCGGCCTCAGCGCCCGTTGAACGCGTCCCGCAGCCGGGAGAAGAACCCCTGCTCACCGGGCGCGAACCGCCCCGGCGGCGACTCCTCGCCGCGGAGCCGCGCGAGCTGGCGCATCAGCTCCTCCTGCTCGGGCTCCAGCTTGGTCGGAGTCTCCACCGTGACGTGGATGATCAGATCGCCGCGGCCTGGGCCGTGCAGGTGCGATGCGCCCTGGCTGTAGAGCGGAATCGTCTGGCCCGACTGCGAGCCTGGCCTGATGTCGATGTTGGCCGGGCCGTCCAGGGTCTGGATGGGCAGCGTCGCGCCGAGTGCGGCTGCCGTCATCGGGATCGTCAGCGTGCAGTGCAGGTCGTCGCCGTTCCGCTCGAAGATCTGATGCGGCCGCTGCACGATCTCGAGGAACAGGTCGCCAGGCGGACCGCCGCCAGGGCCTACCTCGCCCTCGCCGGCAAGCTGGATGTGCGTGCCGTCCTCGACTCCGGCGGGAATCCTGACCTTGACGGTACGCCTGGTCCTGACCCGGCCGTCGCCGTCGCATTCCGGGCACGGCCTGCGGATCACGGTGCCGAAACCGCCGCAGCCGGGGCAGGGCCGCGACGTCATCACCTGGCCGAGGAACGACCTGGTGACCTGGCTGACCTCACCACGGCCGTTGCAGACGTCACAGGTGCTCGGATGGCTGCCAGGAGCGCTGCCCTCACCTGAGCAGGTCGGGCAGACCACCGCGGTATCGACCGTCAGGTCGCGAGTCGCGCCGAATACGCACTCGCCCAGGTCCAGGTCGACCCGGATGGTGGCGTTGCGGCCGCGGCGGGCCCGGCTGCGCGGCCCGCGCGTCGCGGCGCCGGTGCCGCCGAAGAACGCGTCCATGAACTCGCTGAACGGGAACCCGGCGGCCGTGCCGAACCCGCCGGCCCCGGCCCGCGCGAACGGGTCGCCGCCGAGATCGTACATCTGGCGCTTCTCGGGATCGGACAGCACCTCATAGGCGTGCGTGATCTCCTTGAACCGCTCCTGCGTCACCGGATCTGGGTTGACGTCGGGGTGCAGCTCCCTGGCGAGCCGCCGGTATGCCTTCTTGATCTCATCGGCATTCGCATCCCGGCTCACGCCGAGGGCGGCATAGTAGTCCGTTGCCACGCTCACCCCTACGACTCCGCCAGGATCTGGCCCGTGTACCGTGCCACCGCGCGTACCGCTCCCATCGCTGTTGGATAGTCCATTCTGGTCGGCCCGACCACGCCAAGTTTGGCGAGCGGGCGGTCAGCCGATCCGTAGCCTGTCGCCACCACCGAGGTGCTGCGCAAGCCAAGCACATCATTTTCCGCGCCGATTCGCACCGTGACAGCGGCCTGATCGTCAAACTCGCCGAGCAAGCGCATGAGGACGACTTGCTCTTCGAGAGCTTCGAGCACCTCGCGCAGGCCAGCCGAGAAATCAGCCGCGGTCAGGTTCGAGGCACCGCCGACGACGATCTTCTCGTCATGCCGTGCGACAAGTGTCTCCAGGATGACAGAGAACACCGCCGCCGCGTTGGCACGTTCCCTAGGCGCGACCCGCTCGGGCAACTCAGCCACGATCGACGCGATCTCGGTCAGCTTGCGTCCGTCCAGGCAGGCGTTGAGCACGGCGCGCAACTGGGTCACCGAGTCCTCGTCGTAGCTGCCAGGCAACTCGACTACCCGCTGCTCAACCCGGCCGGTATCGGTGATCAGCACGACCAGCAGCCTGGTCTCGTGCAGCGGCACCAGTTCGACGTGCCTGACGGCCGACTTGCTCAGCGACGGATACTGCACCACTGCCACTTGCCTGGTGAGCTGAGCGAGCAGCCGCACCGTGCGCATGACCACGTCGTCAAGGTCGTAAGCACCCACGAGGAAGGTCTCGATCGCGCGCCGCTCCGCCTTGGAGAACGGCTTGACGGCGGAGAGCCGGTCGACGAACAGGCGGTAGCCCTTGTCGGTGGGGATACGCCCGGCGCTGGTGTGCGGCTGGACGATGTATCCCTGCTCTTCGAGCACAGCCATGTCGTTGCGGATAGTGGCGGGTGATACGTCCAGGTTGTGCCGGTCCACCAGGGTCTTCGATCCGACGGGCTCGTTGGTGGAGACATAGTCCTCGACGATGGCCCGCAGGACCGCCAGCTTCCTGTCATCTAGCACGCGTTCACCTCCCCTGGCACTCATCGCGCCCGAGTGCCAAGTCTATGGCCGAACGATACTTGGACAGCCCGCCGCAAGTCACCGCCTGGAACCTACCGGGTTTCTCGAAGGGCTAACGTATGTCACGGTCAGTCCTGCACCAGGCACGCAGGGTTACCAAGTCATCCGGATGCCAACCGTCGGGAGCAGCCGATATGGGGCCCAGAGCAAGCCACCTGCGCCGCGCACGCGAGCACAGCCAGCCTGAGCACACCCCGGCCGAGCACACCACCATCGAGCAAAGCACCCTCGAGCACGGAGCCATCGAACACGGAGCCGTCGCGATCGCCATCCCCGCCCAGGCCGGCCCCGCCCAGGCTGACCCGGTGAAGGCCGCCCCGCGCGCGCCAGGCCTCCCCGCCAGGGCGGCCGCGGTCGCCAGCTACCTCGGCGCTGGCTTGCTGAGTTTCGTGCCGCCACTCGTCGTCTACGCGATCAGCCGCCGGAGGAACTCCCCTTACGTGACGGTCCATGCGGCCCAGGCGTTCAACGCCGCGGTCACGACCGCGCTCTACGCGATCTGCTCGGCGATCGCCGGAGCCCTCCTCACGCTCGACTCGCCGCACCTAGGTATCCAGGTCGCGATCACCTGCGGCCTGTTCGCCTGGCTGGTCACCCTCGGCTACCTGATCAGCGCGGCGATCGCCGCGGCCCGCGGCCGCCACTACCACATCCCGGCCTACCTCTGCGCGGAGTTCCTCTAGGGCAGCTGCCGCATCCGGGGAACTCTTGTCATGATCGCGGAGCATTTTGCCGGTGCCTGCAGGAGGATTTTCGCATCCAGGAGCATTGTCGTCAGATAGTCCGGTCAAGCCTCCTACATGCGAAATCCCTCCTACGGGAGCCCCGGTTCGCGAGCAGGAGGACCCGGCTCGGGACTCGGGCGCCGGGACTCAAGGGCGACTAGTCGGTCAGGTTCCTGATCACCGCGTCGGCTAGCAGGCGGCCTCGAGTCGTCAGTACCACCCGTCCGGCCCCGAACGCGGCTTGCTCGGCCAGGCCGTCCTCCACCGCGATCTTGGCAGCCTGCAGAGCAAGGGCGCTCAACTCGGCGAGGTCACAGCCGGACGCCAGTCTTGTTGTCAGCATGATCCGCTCGGTCCGCCGATCAGCACAGGTCAGCTCCTCGCGGGCCTGGCCCGGGCTGAGGCCAGCGGTCACCCTGGCCGCGTAGGCGGAGGGATGGCGGACGTTCCACCAGCGGGTCCCGCCGACGTGACTGTGCGCGCCCGGCCCGATGCCCCACCAGTTGCCTCCGGTCCAGTAGAGCAGATTGTGCCGACAAGCCGAGCCCGCCCCAGCCACACCAACCCCAGCCGCACCCGAGCCCATGCCCGCCGCCCAGTTGGACACCTCGTACCAGCCAAGCCCCGCCGCGCAGAACGCCTCGTCCGCCGCCAGGTAGCGGTCAGCCATCTCGTCGTCGTCGGGCGGCGCGAGCTCGCCGCGCCTGATCCGGGCGGCCAGCCTGGTGCCGTCCTCGACGATCAGCGCGTACGCGGAGATGTGATCAGGCCCGGCCTCGATCGCGCCGCGCACCGACCGCTCCCAGTCGCCGCTGCTCTCTCCCGGCGTCCCGTAGATCAGGTCCAGGCTGACCTGCTCGAAGCCGGCGGCACGCGCCCACGCCACGCACTGCTGCGGCCGCCCGGGCGTGTGCGAACGGTCGAGCACGGCCAGTACGCGGCCAACGGCGCTCTGCATCCCGAACGACACCCGGGTAAATCCGGCCGCCCGCAACTCGCCGAGCGACCGCGCGTCGACGCTGTCCGGGTTGGCCTCGGTCGTCACCTCGGCCCCTGCCCTCAGCCCGAACTCATCCCCGATCGCACCCAAGATCGCGCCCAGCTCGCCCGGCGGCAGCAGCGTCGGCGTCCCGCCGCCGAAGAACACCGTGCTCGACCTCGGGTGCCGACTCGCCCAGCACCCGCCGCGCGAACCTGATCTCCTCGATCGCAAGCCCCGCATAGCCCGACGCCGTGCCGCCTGGACCGGTGCCGCCCAGCTCGGCGGCGGTGTAGGTGTTGAAGTCGCAGTAGCCGCACCTAGTCCGGCAGAAAGGCACATGCACATACATTCCGAACGGTATGTGAGCCAGCCCGTCGAGTCCGGCAGCAGCGAGCCGGCCATCGGGAGGCATGGCGGCGCCGTCCGGCGGCAGGCCCGGCATCGCAGGTCAGACCCGTACCCGGCCGAGCAGGTCGGCGCCGATCGAGTCCCATTTGGAGCCGCGTCCTTCGACGGTCAGGAGTACGCGCATCACGTCGGCGTCCCCGTAGTAGGCCCGCATCGACTCGGTGATCGTGACCCGCTGCTCTGGCCGGCTCAGCACGGTAACGGGGTCACCAGCGCCCACCTCGCCTTCGGCCAGCACGCGCAGATACGCGCCCGGACGCCCGGCGACCGCGAACCGCTTGACCCAGTGCTGCTCGCCAGTCCACTCCGCGAACACGCGGCACGGGATTCGCGGCGCCGTGATCTGCACGACCGCGTCCTGACCAAGCTGCCAGACCTCGCCGATGAGTGCCCCGCTGATGTCCAGCCCAGAGGTGGTGATGTTCTCCCCGAACACCCCGTTCAGCAATTCCCGGCTCGTCTGCTCAGTCCACCAGTCCAGGTCTTCCCTGGCGTAGGCGTACAGGGCCTGGTCAGGACCGCCATGATGTTCCTTGTCCACCTGCGTGTCCCCGTCGAGGCCGAGTCGCCCCGCGAGCACCCGTCCGCTCGCGGCCCCCTTGTCGATGGCGGTCAGGAATTGTCCGGCCAGGTCCTTGGCCGCGCCGAGGTTGACGGAGATGATGCGCGCGCTGGGCATATCCGCAGGCTAGCCGAATCAGGGGTTACTCTGGGAACGGGTTATCCTGCCGAGCCGAGCGAGGTGACGGGGCGCCGATGGCAACGAGCAGCTATTACGGGGCGATGCGGGCAACCGACACCGACCGCGAGAACGTGCACCAGGTGCTGCAGTCGGCTTATGCGGACGGCAGGCTGTCATGGGATGAGTTCGACAACAGATCGTCGCAACTCGTGGTGGCGAAGACCTACAACGAGCTTTCGACGCTGACGGCTGACTTGCACCGGCCGGTGCCGTACCGCCCGGTGGCCAGGGCCGCGCAGCGGCAGAGCACGAACGGGCCAGCCGTCGCGTCGCTCGTGTTCGGGATCGGGCAGGTCTTCTTGTGGGGCCTCGGCGGCATCATCGCGATCGTGTGCGGGCATGTGGCGCGTAGCCAGATCCGCAAGACCGGCCAGCAAGGCGACGGCTTGGCGGTCGCCGGCCTCGTGCTCGGCTACCTGGGCGTGCTGCTGCCGCTGGTGACGGCGGCGCTGATCGTACTCGCGGCCACGCGGTAATGGCACTACTATCGGGTGTCTGCGCTTATTGGGTCTCTGCGCTTATCGGGGCAATGTTTTTCCGGGTCAGTGCTTACCGGGGCAGTGTTTACCGGGGATGGGCGCCTGACGGGTGAACGGATGACGCGATGACAGCTGGCGGCTACGGATACGGCTCGATGCGGGCGACCGACGCGGACCGCGAAAGCGCGCGGACGATCCTGCAGGACGCGCACACCCAGGGCAGGTTGAGCTGGGAAGAATTCGATTCGCGCAGTACGGCACTCGCCAGCGCGCAAACTTACGATCAGCTGGCCGGCCTCACCGCCGACCTGCCGAACCCGATGCCCGCCACGCAGCCGCAGGGGGTCCAGGACTACCAGGGCCCTGGCTACGCGGGCGCGGGCAATGCGGGCGCGGGCTATGCGGGCACTGGTCCCCAGGGCGCGGGCTATGCGGGCCCCGGCTATGCGGGCCCCGGCTATGCGGGCGCGGGCTATGCGGGCGCGGGCTTCCAGGGCGCGGGCTATGCGGGACCTGGCTTCCAGGGCGCGGGCTTCCAGGGCCCGGGTCCGCAGGGCGCCGGTTATCCGGTCGGCTACCCGGGCGCCCAGTTCGCGCCGGCGGTACCTACCAACAGTCTGGCCGTCGCGTCCCTGATCTGCGGCGTGCTGCAAGTGTTCTTCTGGTTCTTCAGCGGGATCCCGGCCATCATCCTCGGGCACATCGCGCGCAGGCGGATCCGGGCAACCGGCGAGCAAGGCGCGGGCATGGCGCTCGCCGGGATAATCCTCGGGTACGTGGGACTGGCGTTCGCAGTGCTGTTCGGCATCGCCTTCGTGGTAATCGTGATCGCGGCGGCACACAGCACCAATGACTTCCAGCCCCCGCCTTCGCCGTAGGCCTCAGGCGGGCCGGGGTCCGGGCGGGCCGGGGGCGGGCTTCTTTCCGTGATCATGTTCGTGGGCTTGATCACGGAAGATCGCCCAGGTCAGGACAGCAGTGATGTTCCGTGATCATGCCCGGGTCCTTGATCACGGAATATCGCACCTGGTGCCCTCTTCGCTGACAGATTCCCGGAGCGAGAACTCTCCCGCATGATGCGGAAAAGGCTCCCCGGAGCGAGAACTCTCCCGCACGATGCCGGAAGATCTCCCTGATCCTGATCCTGATCCTGATCCTGATCCTGATCCTGATCCTGATCCTGATCCTGATCACGAGTCACCTGACAGGCTCGATAACCAGCGCAAACATCCGTGATCAGGCTCCGCGATCATGATCCAAGGCCACTGAACCTAAGTTGATCTTGGATTTGAGGCGCCCGCGCCGAAGTGCGGCCGGGTAAGACGCAACACCAGCGACTTAAGGGTTCTGGGGTCGTGACCTGTGGTGTCGCGGAGGCAGCGGTGCTGGCCCGCGTGGTTTGATCATGAAAGAGGCTCCTGGTAGGGATATGGGTGTCTAAGCCTCATCCCTGAACAACAGGAGCCTCGGGTGCCTTCTTACCTGCCGGTCGTTGATTGCGCAAGCCCGGTTGTGGCGGGCATGCCGCCTGCTGTGGCTGGCCTGCCGGCGGGGATGGTGGTGTTCCGGGCCGATGACTTGCGGGTTAGCGGCGGGACGACGGTGGCGGCGGGAACGATGATGACGTTCTGCCATCCGGTGGTGACCTGCCCGGCGGTGATCAGGGGCGGCGAGGTGCGGGCCGGCGGGTGGCTGCCCGATTTCGTGCGGCTGGGCGAACTGGAACGGCATCTGGGCGGGAACGTCATCGAGGACATGATCAGTGCGGCGATCGCCGGGGGGCGGATACCGGCGCCGCGGCGGCGGCGGCTCATGTCCTATCCGTTCACGATCCGGCTGATGGTCGCGATGACCCTGATGCCCGACGCGGGGTATACCGAGGCGATACGGCGGCTGGCCGGGCACCTGGCCGACGTGCGATGGGCAGCGGAATGGCATGTCCCGACGCCGAAGGCAGTCACAAGCTGGCGGGACAAGGTGCCGCCGTCGATGATGGAAGAGTTGTTCTGGTCAGTCGCCGGGCCGCTCGCCGGCGACTGCGGCAGCGACGGCAGCGGCCCGGTGGCCAGGCTCGGCGGGATGGCGGTGTGCGGGATCGACGGGATGCTGGTCGCCGTCGCTGATACCCCGCGTAACCGCGCGATGTTCGGCTGCTCAGGCACCAGCAGCCAGGACGGGCCTGGTTCCGCTCCGTTTCCGCAGATCCAGGTCGTGGTCGTGACCGCGCGGGCGGGCCGGGCGAAGCTGGGGGCGATCACCGGGCGTGCCCGGGCCGGGGAGCAGACCCTGTTGTGCCGGCTGGTCCGGCGCCGCCCGGACCTGTTCGCGGGCCGGGTGTTCTGCTTTGACCGGAATTTCCCGGGCCATAAGATCATCACCGCGATCCTGGACGCTGGCGGGCATGTCATAGCCCGTATCAAGAGCAACATCGCGCTGCCAGTCACCGCGGACGGGTGGCTTCCGGACGGTTCCCGCATGTCCTGGCTGAACGCGCCCGGCGGGAACCAGGCGACCGGCTGCCGGTCCGGGTCACCGAGCACAACGCGGTCCTGCCGTGCGGGGACGGCGAGCAGGTATCGGAGACCTGCACGCTGGCCACGACGCTGCTGGATCACCAGCAGGTTCAGGCGGAGCAGATCCGCGATGCGTACCTGACGCGCTGGTCTTCCTCGGAGACCACGTTCGGGGAGGACAAGACCACCATCACCGGCGCCGGGGACCGCACCAGCGGGCCGGTGCTGCGCTCGGGCACCCCGCGCCTGGTCATCCAGGAGTTCTGGGCGTGGATGACCGCCACCCACCTGGTCCGCGCCAGCGCCGCGTCGTCCCTGACCACGCAGGCCGCGGCCGCCCGCGCACTGCGCCGCCCCGCCAGCGGGCCGGCCACCACCGACGAGGTGTCCTTCACCACCACCCGGCACACGGCGATCCGCTCGATGACCCAGACCAGGGTTACCGCCGCCACGTCCCTGGCTGAACTCGCCGCTCTCGCCGACGCCACCAGCCGCGCCACCTTGCACACCCTCATCACCACCGGCCGGCAGCGCCACTCCCCGCGGGAGCAGAAAGCACGGCCCCGCTTCCCGCACACCCCGGCCACTAAGAAGACCGTCACCGGCGCGCCGGAAATAACCCGGTTCCAGCCCCGCTCACCCTAGCCCCGGCCAGCCCGGGCAACCGTCAGAAAGGAGGCGCCCCGCCCGCCGGGGCTGCGGCCCGTGGAACCGCACGCCCGCCTGCGGCGTCACGCGGCCTGCTGCTATGCCCCGGCACCAAGTCCCGCATGGGAAAACCAGACAACAAGATCAATATTCGACTCCAGGCCTGCAACACCCCAGGCAGGCATACACACCTAAAGTCCCTGGTGTTGCGGGTAAGACGTGCTCTCCGTCGTTGCCGCGGAGAGTTCTCGCTACACGGATAGTTCACCGCGCTATTTTCGGAAAACACTCCGCACAACGATAAGTCTCCGCGGCAGAGCAGGTAAGTCCGCCTCGACCTATCCGCTGCGGGCCGGCCTTCGCTGGGCTCGGCCGGCGATCTCGGGGCGCGACCCTCCGCCCGCGACCTCCGCCCGCGACCTCCGGGGCGCGACCTCCGGGGCGCGACCTCCGGGGCGCGACCTCCGGGGCGCGACCTCCGCCCGCGATCTCGGGGCGCGGAGGCGGTTAGCGGTTCTTGTCGGGGCTTTGCTCGGCTGAAAGGGCGGCCACGAAGGCTTCCTGCGGGACCTCGACCCGGCCGATGGTCTTCATCCGCTTCTTGCCTTCCTTCTGCTTTTCCAGCAGCTTGCGCTTACGCGTGATGTCGCCGCCGTAGCATTTGGCGAGCACGTCCTTGCGCAAGGCCCTGATGTTTTCGCGGGCGATAATCCTGGCGCCGATGGCTGCCTGGATTGGCACCTCGAACTGCTGGCGAGGGATCAGTTCCTTCAGCCTGGCTGTCATCGCGAGGCCGTACTCACGCGATTTGTCCGAGTGCACGATTTGGCTGAAAGCATCCACCGGCTGACCTTGCAGCAATATGTCCACCTTGACCAGGTCGGCCTCCAGCTCGCCGGCTGGCTCGTAATCGAGCGAGGCATAGCCGCGGGTCCGGGACTTCAGGTGGTCAAAGAAGCCGAAGATTATCTCGGCGAGTGGCATCGTGTACCGGATCTCGACCCGGTCCTCAGAAAGGTATTCCATCCCGAGCAGGACCCCGCGCCGGCCCTGGCACAGTTCCATGATCGCGCCGATGTAGTCGCTCGGGGCCAGCACCGTCGCGCGCACCACCGGCTCGAATACCTGGCCGATCTTGCCGGCCGCGATCACGCCCGTCTTCGTCGGGACGCCACCTGGCCCGCTCGGGAATTCGCTCGGGTTGGTCACCACGACCTCGGCGCCGGAGTCCATGACGACGCGGTAGACGACGTTCGGCGCGGTGGAGATCAGCGACAGGTCGAACTCGCGCTCGAGCCGCTCCCTGATGATCTCCATGTGCAGCAGGCCGAGGAAACCGCAGCGGAACCCGAATCCAAGCGCGGTCGAAGTCTCAGGCTCATAGACCAGTGACGCGTCGTTGAGCCTGAGCCTGTCGAGAGCGTCGCGCAGATCAGGGTATTCATCCCCGTCTACTGGATACAGCCCGGAGAACACCATCGGCTTCGGGTGGGCGTAGCCGGCCAGAGCTTCGGTCGCCGGGTGGGCGGCGCTCGTCAGCGTGTCGCCGACTCGTGCCTGCCTGACGTCCTTGACGCCCGTGATCAGGTAGCCGACCTCCCCTGCCGCGAGGCCGTCCGACGGCACGGGCTCCGGCGAGATCACGCCGACTTCGAGCGTCTCGTGGACGGCGCGGGTCGACAGCATCAGCGTGCGCTCCCGGCGTGACAGCCTGCCGTCCATCATCCGCACGTAGGTGACCACGCCGCGGTAGGTGTCATATACCGAGTCGAAAATAAGCGCCCGGGCTGGTGCGTCCAGCTCACCAGCCGGCGCCGGGACCTGGACGACAACCGCGTTCAGCAACTCGGTGACGCCCTCGCCGGTCTTCGCCGAGACCCTGAGAACATCGGACGGCTCGCAGCCGATGATCTTGGCCAGCTCCCCGGCGTACTTCTCTGGCTGGGCGGCCGGCAGGTCGATCTTGTTCAGCACCGGGATGAGGTGCAGGTCAGCGTCGAGCGCGAGGTACAGGTTGGCCAGCGTCTGCGCCTCGATGCCCTGAGCGGCATCAACGAGCAAGATCGCGCCCTCGCAGGCGGCGAGTGACCTGGAGACCTCATACGAGAAGTCGACGTGGCCCGGCGTATCGATCAGGTTGAGAACGTAGTCCTGGCCGTCCGCGCCGCGCCACGGCAGCCTGACCGCCTGGCTCTTGATCGTGATGCCGCGCTCGCGCTCGATGTCCATCCGGTCGAGGTACTGCGCTCGCATCTGCCGGTCGCCCACAACCCCGGTGAGCTGCAGCATCCGGTCGGCCAGCGTGGACTTGCCATGATCGATGTGCGCGATGATGCAGAAATTCCTGATCACGGCCTGATCGGTGCGCGAAGGCTCGGGCAGCACGACAGAGCCCGCCGTCGGCTTCGTGCGCACAGGCGCGGCGGACGCCGGCGACGTCGGCCTGGTAGGCGGCGTCGCTGCCGGATCGGACATTGATGGCACAATCATCCACTCGGTCTCGGTTGACCAGTCGCCGTCTATGGTTGCATGCCGCGCCGAGTGCCCACGCCAGCGACCGGCCATCGCCCGTTTCGCCAACGAGTTTGAGTCGTCGGCTATTTCTCGGATAGTCTTACTCGGTTGCCCACGGCCTATTGCTAGCGCGGCTGTGGCGGATGCGTAACCGCGCCGCGGCTCGCCGGGCACGTCATGACTCAGCACACAGCAGAACTAGCGAGGCTTTCCGCGTGGCGAACATCAAGTCCCAGATCAAGCGCAACAAGCAGAACGAGAAGGCCCGGCAGCGGAACAAGGCTGTCAAGTCGTCGCTCAAGACCTCCGTACGCGGGTTCCGCGAGGCGGCGGACTCAGGCGACACCGAGAAGGCGGCAGAGGCGCTGCGCGCTGCTTACGTCAAGCTCGACAAGGCCGCGAGCAAGGGCATCATCCACAAGAACCAGGCAGCGAACCGCAAGTCAGCGCTCGCGAAGCGCGCCGCCTCCCTGTAAGCGCCGCGCGTCGCCGCATGCGCCGGCCGTGCGTCGCTGTAAGCGCCGCCGCAGGTCGCTGTAAGCGCCGCGTAAGCGCCGCGCGGCCACCGCTGACCGTCCTGCGGTCAGTTGGCCGAGCGGCAGTCCGCGATGACGCGCAGCACGTGCTCGAGCGCGTACCCGGGGCTGGCGGCCTCGCCCTTGACCTGAGCGTCGGCCAGGGCGACGGCGCAGTGCGCCCGCGCCAGCCCGGCAGGACTCCAGCCGCGTAGCTGCTGGCGGGCCTTGTCGATCATCCAGGGCGGCATCCCCAGCTCCGAGGAGAGCGCGGGGCCGCTCTTGCCGCGAGACGCGGCACCGACTTGTCCTAGGGTGCGCAGCCCGCGTGCGAGCGCGCTAGTGATGAGCACGGGCGCGGTGCCGACCGCCAGCGCCCATCTCAGCTGGGCCAGCGCCTGCGTGAGGTTCCCTTCAAGCGCGCGGTCGGCCACGCTGAATCCCGTCGCCTCCGCTCGTCCGCGCCAGTACCTGGCCACGGTGGCCGCGTTGATCACCCCGGTGGTGTCGGACGCCAGCTGGTCGCACGCGGCCGCGAGGTCGCGCAGGTCAGTACCTACCGCATCCAGCAGCGCCCGCAAGCCGCCATCGTCAGCCTTACGCCCCGCCCTGGCGAACTCGGCCCTGAGAAAGTCCATCCGCTCCCCGAACCGGCGCACCGCCGGGCAGTCGATCCTCCGCGCGCCGCGCAGCCCGGTCAGCAGCGACTTGTGCTTGGCCCCCCCTGAGTGCGTGATCACCAGGGTCACCTCAGGCGGCAGATCCGCCGCAAGCTTGCCGAGCTCAGCGGCGATCGCAGCGCTGGCCTCCTGCGTTCCCCGCACGATGACCACTGTCTCGCCGCCGAACAGTGACGGGGACATCAGCATGCCAAGTTCACCGGCCGCCAGGTCGGTAGCGCGCGCATCGTGAACATCAGGCCCCGAGCCTTGCTGGGCCGGCCCTGGCGCACGGCCAGCCCGGACAGCACGCTCTTGACGGCACGCTCCACCAGCAGTTCCTCTTCGCCGACGATCAAGGTAACCGCCGCCAGATTGCCCTCGTCTGCTGATCGCGCTGCCATGACCGCAGCATGCCACAGCCCAGGCGTGCGAGGACGCGGCTGGGTCAGACAGACACCGGCTGGATCAGAGAGACACCGGCTGGCCGCCGCGCCAGACTCGGTACGGCCGCAGGCCGTGCGACCAGGCGAACGCGCCTTCGTGGTCAGCGTCCCAGGCCACGATGTCGGCCAGCCTGCCGCGACCCATGGCGCCGCGGTCGGGCGCGCGGAGCGCCTGCGCACCGCCCACCGTCGCGGCCCTGAGCGCCTCGGTCACGCTCATGCCGAAGTTCGCGATCGCCAGCGTCATCACCAGCGGCATCGAGGTAATCCCGTTGGTGCCGGGCGAGTGGCCGGAGCCGAGCGCCACGTTGGCGCCACGGTCGAGCAGCGCCCGCACCGGCGCTATCCGGCCGTTGTCAGAAATGTTCGCCGGGCAGACGACCGCGGTCACGTTGGCCTTGGCGAGCGCGATCACGTCCTCGTCGTCGGCGTTGCTGAGCAGATCAGCCGACACGCAGCCGATCTCGGCGGCGAGCGTGGCCGCGCCGAACCGCGAATCGCCGTTGGCATGGATACGCGGCAGCAGGCCGGCCGAGCGGCCGACGCCCAGTATCCAGCGCGCCTCGTGCTCGGTGAACCTGCCCTCGTCGCAGTACACGTCGATACTGTCCGCGCCCGCGGCGGCCGCGTCGGCGCACCAGGAACCCACCGCGTCCACGTAGTCGTGCCTGCGGCCGAAGTACTCGGGCGGCAGCGCGTGGGCGGCAAAGAAGGTCGCGTGCACCCTGGGCATGTCCTGCTCGGCCTCGAGCGAGCGCAGCAGCCGCACGTCGGCCAGCTCGCCGTCCCTGGTCAGGTGGTAGCCGGTCTTGGCCTCGATCGTGGTGGTGCCGCTCAGCAGCCAGTCCCGCATGCGGCCGCGCACATGGTTACAGAGCGTCCACGGGTCGGTTCCCCGGGTCACTGTCACGGTGGACGACAGCCCGCCGCCAGCGGCGACGATCTCCTGCGTGGACGCGCCGCCTGAACTCATGGCGAGCTCAGCCCAGCGGTTGCCCGCGTAGACCGGGTGCGTGTGCGAGTCGATGAGCCCGGGCGTGACCAGGGCGCCGCCCAGGTTCTCGACCTGATCGACGTCGACAATGTCGTCGATGACCCCTGGCAGGCTGGATGGGAGCTGGGTCGCGACACCAGCCCAGACAATGCGGTCATCCTGCATCAAAATGGCGGTGTTGCTGAGAATCTCGGTACCAGTCCACAGCCGACCGATATTGGTCAGGAGGCGAATCATCAGCTAGCTCCTGACCCGGCCAGGGCACGGAGACCAAACGTCGCGCCCGCCGCCGCAACGCAAGACACCACGATGCGCGGCACCGCAACGCGCGCTGCCAGGCCGTCGCACCGGACCGGCCGCATGACCGCGCCGACAGGCCTCATGACTGCACTGGGTCTCATCAGATAAGCCGTGGTCTCGTGAAAGACTAATGGGATAACGATATGTAACTGCACGGCCCGCTCTACGGGAACCCACACACCATATCGGTTGCGTGCCGGTATTGCACTACTCAATCGCGCCAGCCGCGCTCTCCGGCACCACATCGGAACAACCAGGCCAAATCGACCAAAGCCCGGCAGTCAAACCCGGCCGCCGGACCTCAAGCCGCCGGACCCAAGCCGCCAGGCCCGGCCGCACGCACCTGCCGCCGGGCTCAGCGGCCAGGCAGGCCCTACGCCGTTTCGCTCGTCGCCACGAACTGGTCAAGCTCGTGCGCCAGATCTGGCGGCACCCTGGCCATCAGCGCGGTGCCGGCGGCCGTGTGCTCGACCTTCACCACCTCGCCCTCGCGGTGCGCCCGCGCGAGCAGGTCACCACGCGAGTACGGCAGCAGCACATTGACCTCCGCGGCGGGCCGCGGCAGCAAGTGCTCGATCGAGGCGAGCAGCCCGGGCACGCCCTCCCCGGTCCTCGCCGACACCACAACCGACTGCGGCTCCGCGAGCTGCAGTCCCTTGAGCATGATCGGGTCGGCGGCGTCGGCCTTGTTGAACACGACCAGCTCGGGCACCTCGCGGGCGCCGATCTCAGCGAGCACCTCGCGCACGGCCGCTAGCTGCGACCTGGGATCGTCGTCGGACGCGTCCACCACGTGCAGCAGCAGATCAGCGTCCGTGACTTCCTCAAGCGTCGACCTGAACGCGTCGACCAGCTGATGCGGCAAGTGCCTGACGAACCCTACGGTGTCGGTCAGCGTGAACGGGGCGCCTGACGGCAGCCTCGCCTTGCGCACGGCCGGATCGAGCGTCGCGAACAACGAGTTGTCCACCAGCACATGCGCGCCGGTCAGCCTATTGAGCAGGCTGGACTTGCCGGCGTTCGTATAGCCGGCGATCGCCACGGACGGCACCGCGTTCCGCCGCCGCTGGCCGCGCTGCACTTCCCGGCCGACCGAAAGATCGGCGATCTCGCGGCGCAGCTTGGCGATCCGCGTCCTGATCCGGCGCCGGTCCGTCTCGATCTTGGTCTCGCCAGGGCCGCGGGTACCGATGCCACCGCCGCCCGCTACGCGCCCTCCGGCCTGCCTTGACAGTGACTCACCCCAGCCGCGCAGTCGCGGCAGCATGTACTGCATCTGGGCGAGCTCGACCTGGGCCTTGCCCTCCTTGCTCCGCGCGTGCTGGGCGAAGATGTCCAGGATCAGCGCGGTCCTGTCGACCACCTTGACCTTGACCACGCCTTCCAGCTTGCGCAGCTGGCCGGGCGCCAGCTCGCCGTCGCAGATCACCGTGTCGGCGCCGGTCGCGGCGACCAGGTCGGCCAGTTCCGCGGCCTTGCCCGCGCCCACATACGTGGAGGCGTCGGGGCGCCCCCGGCGCTGCGTCAGGCCGTCGAGCACCTCGGAGCCGGCGGTCTCTGCCAGCGCGGCAAGCTCGCGCAGCGAGTGCTCGGCCCTCGCGAGCGTGCCCTCGGTCCACACGCCGAGCAGGACCACCCGCTCGAGCCGCAGCGTACGGTACTCAACCTCGCTGACGTCCTGCAGCTCAGTCGACAGCCCGGCGACCCGGCGCAGTGAATGCCGGTCCTCCAGGTCCGCCTGACCCACGTCATAGAGCTCGGGTGCCTCGTCGGCGTACTTATCGAATTCTGCTGTCATCTGCCATCCAGTACGGGGCCGACCACCACGGGCCTGCCGCCACGGGGCCGCCCATCCGCAGGGCGGTCACTCGATGCTGTCATGCGCGCACGGCATCGTCACCTTAATAACACCGCAGCGGGCCAGGATGTGCCCGCCGGGCACAATGTGCCAAGGTTAGAGCGATCGGCGAGGGGCAGCTCGCCGTACCGGGCTAGTCACGACATAACCCCGATTAGCTGAAAGAAGGGCGCGCGCAGATGAGCTACGGCCATGGCATCGAGATCACGGGCGAGATCAAGGGACGTTTCGACGAGATCCTCACCCCTGAAGCGGTCGCTCTGCTCGCGAAGCTCCAGCGTGAATTGATCCCGCGCCGGGCCGAGCTGCTCGCGGCCAGGGCGCGGCGGCAGCAGGAGCTCATCGCCGGGGCCACGCTCGGCTTCCTTCCCGATACCGGGCACATCCGCGCCGACCGCACCTGGCGGGTCGCTCCCCCGGCCCCTGGCCTGGTCGACCGCCGGGTGGAGATCACCGGGCCGACCGATCAGAAGATGACGATCAACGCGCTGAACTCGGGAGCCAAGGTCTGGCTGGCCGACTTCGAGGACGCCAACACTCCCCTGTGGGAAAACATGGTCTCCGGCCACCTCAACCTGAAGGACGCGCTCGACCGGGCGATCGACTTCACCAGCCCCGACGGCAAGGACTACAAGCTGCGCCCCGACGAGGAACTGGCCACGATCGTGGTCAGGCCGCGCGGCTGGCACCTGGACGAGAAGCACATGCTGGTGGACGGGCAGCGCATGTCGGGCAGCCTGTTCGACTTCGGGCTGTACTTCTACCACTGCGCGCGGCGGCAGCTCGCCAAGGGCAAGGGGCCGTACTTCTACCTGGCCAAGATGGAGAGCCATCTGGAGGCGAGGTTGTGGAACGAGGCGTTCACTATCGCGCAAGATGAGCTCGGGGTGCCGCGCGGCACGATCAGGGCCACCGTGCTGATCGAGACGATTCCGGCGGCGTTCGAGATGGACGAGATCCTCTATGAGCTCCGCGAGCACAGCTCCGGCCTGAATGCGGGCCGCTGGGACTACCTATTTTCAATCATCAAGAAGTTCAGGACACGGGGCCGGGACTTCGTGCTGCCTGAGCGGAACTCGGTCACGATGACGGCGCCGTTCATGCGCGCGTACACCGAGTTGCTGGTCAAGACGTGCCACTCGCGCGGGGCGCACGCCATGGGCGGGATGGCCGCGTTCATCCCGAGCCGGCGTGACCCGCAGGTCAACGAGGTGGCGCTGGCCAAGGTGCGGGACGACAAGTCGCGGGAGTCGCGTGACGGGTTCGACGGGTCGTGGGTGGCGCATCCTGACCTGGTGCCGGTGTGCCGCGAGGTGTTCGACGGGGTGCTCGGCGAAGCGCCCAACCAGCTCACGAAGCTTCGCGACGAGGTCTCGGTTTCGGCCGGGCAGTTGCTTGACGTTTCGTCGACGCCGGGGACGATCACCGAGGCCGGGCTGCGCAACAACGTCAGCGTGGGCTTGCAGTACCTGGCGAGCTGGCTCGCGGGCACGGGGGCGGTGGCGATCTTCAACCTGATGGAGGACGCGGCGACGGCGGAGATCTCGCGGTCCCAGATCTGGCAGTGGATGCACAACGATGTGGAGCTGGCCGATGGCCCGCGCGTGACGCGGGAACTGGTCGAGCGGATCGTGGACGAGGAGCTGGCCAAGATCGCCGACGCCGCCGGGGATGCGTTCGACGGCGAGCAGTACGGCGAGGCGGTGGCGCTGTTCAAGGAGGTCGCGCTGGCAGATCAGTACGTCGAGTTCCTGACGCTCCCGGCTTATGAGCGGATGCCGTGACGGGCTAGGTTTTCGCTATGCCCACTCAAGCTGAAAAAGCCGCGCGGTTTCTTGAGCTGCATCGCGGCGACTCGCCCTTGCTGATGCCGAACGCCTGGGATCGCGGCTCGGCGGTGCTGCTGGCGTCGCTCGGGTTCACCGCGCTGGCCACGACGAGCAGCGGTTACGCCGCGACGCTCGGACGCCTTGACGGGACGGTGACCCGCGACGAGGCGCTGGCTCATGCCGCCTCTCTCGTGGCGGCGACCGACTTGCCGGTGTCGGCCGACCTGGAGAACTGCTATGCGGACGACCCGTCCGGGGTCGCCGAGACGGTGCGGCTGGCCGTCGCCGCCGGCCTGGCTGGCTGCTCGATCGAGGACTACACGAACGAGCCTGACTCGCCCCTGTACGACCTCGGCCTCGCTACGGAGCGGGTGGCGGCCGCCGCCGAGGCCGCGCACGCGGGCCCGGTGCCGTTCGTGCTCACGGCCCGGGCCGAGAACTTCCTGCGCGCCGAGCCCAACCTCGCCGACACCATCACCCGCCTGCGGGCCTACGCCGAGGCGGGCGCCGACGTGCTCTACGCCCCTTCGGTAACCAAGGCGAACGACCTGCGGGAGCTCGTGTCCTGCGTCGATCGCCCGGTCAACGTACTCGCCCTCCCGGGCGTGCCGTCCGTGCCCGACCTCGCCGCGATGGGCGTGGCCCGGATAAGCGTGGGCGGCGCGTTCGCTTTCACCGCCCTGGGCGCACTCGCCGAAGCCGGGCGCGAGTTGCTGAGCCACGGCACCTACGGCTACTGGGAACTAGCCCGCCCAGGCAGCGCCGCCGCCCGAGCCGCCTTCCGCACGTAGCCCCGGGCCGGGGCCGCGCCGAAGCGCGACCAGCCCCCCAAAGCTGACCACCCCAGGTACCCGGAGACTTTGCCGCAGCCCAGAGCATCGACCAGCGCCGAACCCGGAGACTTGTCGCAACCCGGAGCATTGACCACGCCGAACCCGGAGACTTGTCGTACCACGGAGCGTTGACCACGCCGAGCCCGGAGACTTGTCGCAACCCGGAGCATTGACCACGCCGAGCCCGGAGACTTGTCGTACCACGGAGCGTTGACCGGCCTATACGACGGCAACGCTCCGTGATACGAAATCTCTCCGCCGGGAGGCCGAGAACACTCCCTGGACATGCGGAAGACCCTCCGGGAAGCGGAAACTCTCCGCCGTGGACGCTGAAATACCCCTGCACGCCGAAACACCAAGGACATGACACCCCGCACCCCCAAAGCACCCACGCCCAAGCACCCCGCATGCCGAAACACCCCGCACGACGCACGCCGAAGCACAACCGCACGCGAAACACCCAGCACGCCGAAACACCCAGCACGCCGAAACACCCAGCACCCCGAAGCACCTTTGTGCACTGAGAGTCACTCGCGCACGCGATCGCCGTGACTCATGGAGTCTCCTGGCGGCCAACTTGGCAGACCACTCCGCATGACTGTGGCGTGCCCTGCCATCCGAGCCGACGCAACACGGTCGCGACCTGACCTGCGACGTAGCAGGAGTGCCGGTCGATATCGGTCCAGCAGTACCTCAGCGTGGTCAGCCCCAGCTCGGTAATCGTATTTATCCTCTGCAAGTCCTGCCAGCGCCGCTCATCGGGATGCGCTTGCCGCCCGTCGAGCTCAACGCAGAGGCTGAATTCCTTGTACAAGTTGTCCAGGTAACGCTTGCGCCCGCCGGGTTCCACTCGCGCTTGCCGGAGAGCCGCGGGCAATCCGTGTGGCTTTTCCACTGCGTGGAGATAGCGGTACTCAAGCACGGAGTGGGCGCCCGAGCTGATATCGCCCAGCGCTTTCACCAGCTCTCCTCGCCAGCGCAGCCTGGCTCGATTAGCCATCGCGCCAGCCAGGATCGCGGGCGTGGTGAGCATCCGCTGGCAGGCTGCGCAGATGACGCTGAACGCGGCCTCGAACGTCGCGGCCTGGTCCGCAAGGTCGAGCACGGTCTCCTCCAGCCGCACGCGCGGCGGCTGGATGGCCGGATGCGTCGCTCTGCTGAGACTGGACGAGCGGTGAATTACGACGCCGGGTATCGCAGCGATGCGCCGGGACTCGGGGATCGTGACATGAATCCTGGAACTGGGCCGGTCGCTGAGGTCAAACAGTTCGGCAGCGGTTTGATGACTCAGCGCCGCACCCGAGCCGGCCTTGAGCACGGCCGCCCACAACATCGTGCTGCGCGCCGGCTGGCCGGCGGAGATCGCGTACACGCCGCGGTGGATCGCCTGCCATCGCTGGCTCCGCAGACGCGCGTCGATCACATCCGGCGACATCCCGGCGGTCAGTGCCTGGCGGCGGGAGATCGCGCCATCTTGGAGCTCGGCCAACTCCTGACAAGCTCGCGGTACTTCACGTGACATAGGCCCAGAATGGACTGGCCTGCCCGCAGCCTGCGAGTTGATGACATCAACCTGTGGACAAGCCGATCCCGCCAGAGTCGCCCGTGCGGACCTTGGGGATACCGGCGGTACACCATCACGGCACCGACGTCGGAGGTCGCGACAATGGTGCGAGCTGACCGCGACGACTGCGGGACTGTGCCACTCACGCTTCCTGCATGAATCCGAGCGACGACGTCATAAGCGCCCGATCCGGGCACGAAGTTTCAGCGCCCACTGCGGAGAGTTTCCGCTTCCCGGAGGGTCTTCCGCATGTCCACGGAGTGTTCTCGGCATCCTGGCGGAGAGATCTCGCATCGCGGAGCGTTGCCGTCGTATGGGCCGGTCAACGCTCCGTGCTGCGACAACTCTCCGTGCCAGAGCCGGGAAGACTCCGCGCAGGTAAGTCTCCGGGGTGGTTCTCGAAGACGCGATATATCGTGCATGGGAGGGGCGGGCAATGACCGGCAGACCACTGAGCAGACCGCTGAGCAAACCACTGAGCAGGCGCGCGCTCAACCGGGCGACGCTGGATCGCCAGCTACTGCTCAGCCGCAGCAGCGACCTGACCGCCGCCGAGGTAATCACCCGCCTTGTCGGCCTCCAGGCCCAGACGCCGAACGCACCCTACGTAGCGCTCTGGTCACGCCTCGAGGACTTCGCCCACGACGACCTAGCCGGCCTGATCGAGAGCCGCCAGGCCGTCCGCATCCCGCTCATGCGCGGCACCATCCACCTGGTCACCACGCAAGACGCGATCACCCTGCGCCCGCTCACCCAGGACGTGCTCACCCGCGCCTTCAACGGCCAGGCCTTCGCGAGGAACCTCAAGGGCCTGGACCTGGACGAGGTCACCAGAGCCGGCCGCGCCCTGTGCGAGGAACGACCCAGAACCCGGGCCGAG
This sequence comes from uncultured Actinomycetota bacterium, assembly GCA_963720575.1. Lineage (GTDB taxonomy): Bacteria > Actinomycetota > Actinomycetes > Streptosporangiales > Streptosporangiaceae > Chersky-822. The sequence continues at coordinate 3,137,884 of CAVRGA010000001.1, read as the reverse complement.
CTGGGCAAGCTGCTCGCCGACCGCTGGCCAGGCCGCGACACGGAATCCCTGGGCGTCGCGATCACCTACCTGGTCGCCATGCTCCAAGTCCCCCCGCGAGGCCTCTGGGGCCAGCAAGGCCCGATCGCCTGGGCGCCGGCCGAAACCTGGCTCAACGCGAAGCTGGCGGGCAAACCCGAACCCGACCAGGTCATCTTCCGCTACCTCAAGGCCTTCGGCCCGGCCTCGATCGCCGACCTCCGCACCTGGTCAGGCCTGACCGGACTGCGCGACGTGGCCGAACGCCTCCGCCCCCGACTCCGCGCCTTCCGCGCCGAGTCGGGCACCGAACTGCTCGACCTGCCCGATGCGACGCTGCCCGACCCGGAAACGCCGGCGCCGCCCAGATTCCTCCCCGAGTACGACAACGTGCTGCTCAGCTACGCGGACCGGACGCGGCTCAATCCAGCCGGGCATCGGCTGCCGCTCCTGGGTGGCAACGGAGCAAGAGCCGGGACGTTCCTGCTGGACGGCGAGTTCAGCGGGACCTGGAAGATCAGCGTCAGCCCCGCAGCGGCGACGCTGGAAATCACCGCATTCGCCAGGCTGACCGCCGACGACGAGGCCGCCCTGACCGACGAGGGCACACGGCTGCTCGCCTTCGCCGCCGGCCAGGCCGCGAGCCACGACGTGCGAGTCCTTTGGGCGGGGCACTAGATCTCACGGGCGCTAGCTGGGGATGATGGAGTCATGACCGTCGAGGCTTTGACTCCCCAGTTGGTGGACATCTGCGGGCGCGACGCCGTCATCACCGACCCGATGGAACTGCGCACCTATGAATGCGATGGACTGACGGCACACCGTTGTTCACCTGGAATTGTCGTTCTCCCGCGGACCGCGGGCGAGATCGCGGCAGTCGTCAGGGCGTGCGCCGCCGCCAGCGTTCCCTTCGTGGCCAGGGGCAGCGGCACCGGCTTGTCCGGCGGGGCGCTCCCCCGCGCTGACGGCGTGCTGATCGTCACCGCGCGGATGCGGGCGATCATCGACATCGACCCGGAGAGCCGTCGTGCCGTGGTGGAGCCGGGCGTCACCAATCTCGCCGTGACCAAGGCCGCGACGCCGTTCGGCCTGTTCTACGCGCCCGATCCGTCCAGCCAGCAGATCTGCTCGGTCGGCGGCAACGTGGCGGAGAACTCGGGCGGCGCGCACTGCCTGAAGCACGGGTTCACCGTGCACCACGTGACCGGTCTCGAGGTCGTGACCCCGGACGGCGAGCTGACCTGGCTTGGCGACGGGACGGGCAACTCTCCCGGCTACGACCTCGTCGGCGCGTTCACCGGCTCGGAAGGCACGCTCGGCATCGTGACCAAGATCGTCGTGAAGCTGACGCCGATCCCCGAAGCGGTGACGACGCTGCTCGCCGCGTTCGGGACGACCGGGCAAGGCGGCGCCGCCGTGTCGGCGATCATCGGGGGCGGCATCCTGCCCGCCGCGATCGAGATGATGGACGCGCTCACCATCGAGGCGGCCGAGGCTAGCGTGGCCTGCCACTACCCGGCGGGCGCGGGCGCCGTGCTGATCGTCGAGCTTGACGGGCCCGCCGCCGACGTGGAGGCCGAGACCGCCGCCGTGCGGCAGATCGTCAAGGACGCCGGCGCGTTCGAGATCAGGGAGGCCGCCGACGCCGATGATCGGGCGCTGATCTGGCGCGGCCGCAAGGCAGCGTTCGCCGCGATGGGCAGGATCAGCCCCGCCTACATCGTGCAGGACGGCGTCGTGCCGCGTACCGCGCTGCACGAGGTGCTCGACCAGATCAGCGCGCTCTCGGACGCCGCCGGCCTGCGCGTCGCGAACGTGTTCCACGCGGGCGACGGCAACCTGCACCCGCTGGTGCTCTTCGACGACTCCGACGATGCCCAGGCGGCCGCCGCCGAGGAACTGTCGGGCGCGATCCTGGACGTGTGCATCAGCCACGGCGGCTCGATCACCGGCGAGCACGGCGTGGGCGTGGACAAGTCGCAGTACATGCCGAAGATGTTCGGCCCGGACGACCTGGACACCATGCAACTGCTCCGCTGCGCGTTCGACCCGGCGGGCCTGTGCAACCCGGGCAAGATCTTCCCGACCCCGCGCATGTGCGGCGAGGTCCCCGGGGTCAAGCGCGCGCCGCATCCGCTCGTGGCCTCGGGCCAGGCTGAGATCTTTTAGACCCATGGTGAACAAATCGCTGAGAGCCGGTGCCGATGGCCGCTGACTCGATCCCGGCGCCGCTCGCCGCTGCCTGCGCCGAGGTCAGGCTAGCAACCCCCGCCGACAAGATCGGCGGGGTCCAGCCGGCTGTCGTCGCGCAGCCCGCCAGCACCGCCGAGGCCAGCGCCACGCTGAAGGCCGCGGCCGGGCTGGGGCTTGCCGTGGTGCCGCGCGGTTCAGGCACGAAGCTGGACTGGGGCGCGGCGCCTGAGCGGGCCGACCTGGTCGTGGATCTCAGCCGGATGAACCGCGTGATCGAGCACGCGGCCGGTGACCTGGTGGCGTCCGTCGAGGCCGGCGTCGCCCTGGACGAACTCGCCCGGGTGCTTTCTGAGAAGGGCCAGCGGCTCGCGCTCGACCCCCACCCGCTACGCCCCCCACCCGCCACCCAAGGCACGGGTCGGTGCGGCACGGTCGGCGGCACGGTCGGCGGCGTGCTCGCGACTAATGTGGCCGGCCCGCTGCGGCTGCGTTACGGCGCGCCCCGCGATCTGCTGATCGGGATCACCGTGGTCCGGGCCGACGGCACGGTTGCCAAGTCTGGCGGCAAGGTCGTGAAGAATGTCGCCGGCTATGACCTCGGCAAGCTCTTCGCCGGATCGCGCGGCACCCTCGGGCTGATCACGCAGGCCACGTTCCGCCTGCATCCGCTGCCCGCCGCCACCTCCTACCTCCAGGCCGAATGCGCCCCGGACGACTGCCACCGCCTCCTCGCCCTCGCCCAGCGGGCGGCCGTCGCCCCAGTCGCGGCCGAGCTGGACTGGGAGCAGGCGGACGAGCCCGTCCGCCTGGCGGTCGCCCTGGAGGGCGACGTGGCCGGCGTGGCCAAGCGCGCCGCGCTGCTGACCGAGCTGATCCCGGCGGCGCGGGTCACTGCGAAGCCGCCGTGGTGGGGCGCCATGCCGCCCGGCCACGTCGGCGGCAGCCTGCTGCAGATCGCCTTCTGGCCCGGTGCCCTGGCCGAGATCCTCACCTCGATCCAGGCGGCCGCGCACCAGGCTGGCCTGCGGCCCGCCGTCGGCGGCTCCGCCGCCGCCGGCGTGCTGCACATCGCGCTCCCTCCCGGCTCCGACGAGGACAAGGTCGCTGGCTTCGTCACCCGCCTGCGCGCTGATCTCCCCCGGGGAACTCAGCCAGGCCCGCCCACCGCCAGTATCGTCGTGCTGCACGCACCGGCCCCGGTGACGCAGCGCCTCGATCTCTTCGGCCCGGTGCCGGCGCTGGCCGTAATGCGGGCGGTCAAGCAGCGGTTCGACCCGGACCGGATGATGTCACCAGGACGATTCGCCGGGGGGCTGTGAACTATGGATTCCGATAACCCGCTCGACCCTACCGGCGAGCTGCGCGAGATCGTCGGCGACTGCGTGCACTGCGGCTTTTGCCTGCCGTCGTGCCCGACCTATCAGCTCTGGGGCGAGGAAATGGATTCGCCTCGCGGCCGGATCCACCTCATCGGCCAGTTGCTGGACGGGGCCGAAGCCAGCGAGCTGGCCGCCGAGCACCTCGACCGCTGCCTGGGCTGCATGGCCTGCGTTCCCGCCTGCCCGTCCGGGGTCAGGTACGACAAGCTGATCGAGGCGGCCCGATCGTGGGCGGCCGAGCCAGTTTCCGGGGCTTCCGGGCCTAGCGGGGCTTCCGGGGCTTCCGGGGCGGGCGGGCCTGGCGGGCCGGTCGCCGCGCTGCCGCCCAGGTCGGCGCGGGAGCGGGCGCTGCGCGCCGCTATCTTCGCGACGTTCCCCTACCCGGCGAGGCTGCGGCTGCTGATGGGCCCGCTGCGCGCGGCCCAGCGGACCGGAGCCGACAAGCTCATGCAGCGCGGCGCCGACCGGCTGGCACCCGAACTCGCCGCCGCGCTCCGGGTCGCGCCCGGGCGGTACGGGCGGGGTGGGCGGTCCGGGCGAGGTGGGCGGTCCGGGCGGCCTGGGCAGGGTGCGCAGGGTGCGCAGGGTGCGCAGGGTGCGCGCCGGGTCCCGCATGGCCGGCTGCCGTCGCTTGTGCGGGCTCGCGGCCCGCGCCGGGCCGTGGTGGGCATGCTGACCGGGTGCGTGCAGCAGGTGTTCTTCCCGGAGGTGAACATCGCGACCGCACGGGTGCTCGCCGCCGAGGGCTGCGACGTGGTGATCCCCCGCGCCCAGGGCTGCTGCGGCGCACTGTCGCTGCACGACGGCAGGCGCACCGAGGCAGCGGCGTTCGCCGCCTCGCTGATCGAAACGTTCGAGCAGGCCGGCGTCGACGCGATCGTCGTGAACTCGGCCGGCTGCGGCTCCGCGATGAAGGAGTACGGCGACCTCCTGGCCGGTCCCGCCGGTGACGGGGCGATGGCCGGGCGGGCCGCCGCGCTGTCCGCCAAGGTGGCCGATCTCAGCGAGTTCCTGGTCAAGCTGGGACCAGCCGCCCCCCGCCACCCGCTCGCCCTGACCGTCGCCTACCACGACGCCTGCCACCTAGCCCACGCCCAGCGGATCTCCAGCCAGCCGCGCGAACTGCTGCGCGGCATCCCGGAACTGACGCTCGTCGAGCTTGCCGACGCCGGCACCTGCTGCGGCTCGGCCGGCATCTACAACCTGGTGCAGCCGCGAACGGCACAGGAGCTTGGCAAGCGCAAGGCCGCCGCAGTCAGCGAGGCCAGCCCCGACCTCGTGGTGTCGGCGAACCCAGGCTGCGCGCTCCAGATCAGCTCCGCGCTATCGGCGGCCGGCAAGCCGGTGCCCGTCGCGCACCTCGCCGAGGTACTCGACATCTCGATGCGCGGCGCTCCCCCAGCCGCCCTCGGGTAGAGCCGCCCCGCCCGATCCGCTCCCGGCGCGATCCCCTCGCGCCAGCCCGCGCGATCCCCCGCGCGCGGAATCCGCCGCAGGCGCGATCCGTTTCCGCGCGGAATCCGCCCTCGCGCTGAATCCTAAGGGCCACTCAGAACGAATGCGGTTGACTCAAAGTTCCATACCGCAGATAGGGGATATATTTGATAACTAATACCTTCTAGTAAGCCGCGCGGAAGGTATTGTTACGTGTGCACTCGCACCTGACCGCCGCCACGCCGACTCGGCAGGCGCCCCCCGGCTCGAAGCCACCTTTCGCACCCTGGAAACCGGTCAGCGCCATCGCGCGGCATCCGGTCACCGTCCACCTGATGGTCTTGCTCGGTTACATCGGCATCGGCATCGCCGTTACCTGGCCGCACGCGACCTACCTGGCTGGCAGGCTGCCCTCCACCCGCGACGCGGGAAGCTATGTCTGGGGCTTCTGGTGGATGGCGCGCTCCGTCGTGCACCTGTCCGACCCGTGGCACACGACGTACCTCGCCGCTCCCGTCGGGGCCGATCTCGGCATGCACGCGCTCATGCCGCTGGCCGGCCTGATCATGACGCCAGTGACTCTCGCGTTCGGGCCGAGCGCGTCCTACACAGTGCTGTCGCTGCTCATGCCCGGCCTGCTCGCCTACGCCACGTACCGGGCAGCAAGGCTCTGGGTGCCGTCGCAGATCGGCGCCATCGCCGCCGGCGCCTTCTTCGGGTACTCGTCGATTATCGACTTCCAGGCCTGGGTGCACCTCAACCTGGCCGCCGGAGCGCTGTTCCTGCCCATGACCCTCGAGGCGGCGGCGCGGCTGCGCCGCCGGCCGGGACCAGGCCAGGCAATCGTGCTGGGCATCGTGCTCGGTGCGAGCCTGCTCGTCGACCAGGAGTCAGCGGTCCTGGCGCTGATCATCGCGATGCTGGCGATAGGGCCATGGCTGCTGCCCACCGCGGTACGCAAGCCGCGCGAAGCCGCGCCGTCGCCGCGCGGCACCCCGCCCGAGCCAGTGCCCGAGCCCAGCGGGCCGCTGACCTGGCTGCGGCTCGCCCGCCTGCGTCGCGCGCGCCTGAATCCCGCCCGCGCGCGGCTCGCCCGCCTGAAACCCCGCCTGCGGCAAGCCGCCAAGCTCACCACGCGCGTGCCGCCGCCGCGCCGCAGTAGCGAGCAATCCGGGCCGCTGCCGCTGCCGCCGGCGCCAAGCCGACCGTGGCCAAGGCGAGCGCTGGCCCGACTGCGGCCAGGCAGGCTGCCGAAGTTCAAGCTCCGCTGGCTCAGGTTCGTGCTGGCCGCCGTGGTCGCCGTGACCGCGATCGCGGTCGCCGCACCGCAGATCATCGCGATCATCCACGCGGACGCGGCCGGCAGCCCGTCAGCCACCCTGAACGCCTCGTCCTACCTGGAGGGCATCAAGCTGCCCGACATGTTCCTGGCCTCACCCAGGGTGTCGTCCTTCGGCCTCGGCATCGGCCACGCCGAGAACTCGAGCACATTCGGCTTCCTGCCGTCGCTGCTTGCCCTGATCGGCCTGGTCCTGGCCTGGAGGCGGCGCAGCGCCTGGCAGCTCGCGGGGCTCTGGCTCGCCGCGGCCGTGCTGGCGCTCGGCGCTGACTTGATCCTGCCGGGAGGCACGGCCACACCGGACGCCCAACTCTGGGACGGTGTGCGCGTTTCGCTCATGCTGCCCTACACCTGGTTCATCCGGATCCCAGGGCTGATCGGGTTCCGCGAGCCGTCACGCCTCGCCGAGCTTGGCCTGCTCTCGGTCGCGCTGCTCGCCGGCTACACGGTGAACTGGCTCCGATATCACGCCCGCCACCTGGTCGTCGTCGTGCTGATGCTCGGCGTATTCGAAGCTGGCCTCTCGACGCCGCCCCACAGAGCCCAGACCATGCCCACCAGCCTGCCCGCTCTCGACCAGCCGATCGCGGCTGACCATTCCAGCTCGGTCGTGGTCGACATACCTTTCGGCCTGCGCGGGGGCACCGGTATCACCGGCATGCCCTTCGCCTACGAGACCCAGGTGCTCGCCACCGCCGACCACCACCCGCTCGCCGACGCCCTGCTTTCCCGCGTGCCAACCTCCACGGCAGCCGGCATCAGGAGCGAGCCCTTCTACCACGACCTGATCGACGTCCAGACCGGCCACCACGACTTCACGCCCCAGCAGTACTTCGAGGCCGCCATCAACGCCAGGCACATGCACGTCGGCTGGGTCCTGCTCTGGATATACAACAAGCCCCTTCGCCACTTCCTGGTCATGACCGGCTTCGACTACGCCTACCGCGCCCAAGGCGCCTCAGTCTGGCGCCCGGCCCCCTTCTGGAAAAACACCCGCCCCCTAGCCAACCTCCAGATCCACTAGCCCCCAGCCACTCCCACCCGCACACCCCGGCCCGCCCCGCACACCCCGGCCCGCCCCGCACACCCCGGCCCGCCCCGCACTCCGGCCCCACCTCGTACCCCGGCTCGCCGCGGCCCGCCCGCTCGCCCGACCCCGCCTCCCGCACCCCTCGCCTCCCGCACACCCAGCCTCGCTCGTCCCCGCCCTCGGACGGCTCCACTCCCGCAGGCCCTGGCCCGCCTCGTCCGCGCCGAACGGCGGCCTTTACGGCATATACCCGTTTTATGCCTCCGTGGGACCCGGAGAACCTCAGCATGGATGACCTTGTTGGCTAAATCGGAGTTCATGCTGCGGGGTGAGTACGAGGCGGTGGTGCGGGTTTGCCGGGTGGGGTGTGCTTGTCCGCCGGGGCGTGCTTGTCCGCCGGGCCGGCCGGGGTCGATGTCCGTGATCATGGTCGCGGGCATCATCACGGACCATCGCCGCTGTTCTGGATGCTGTCGGGTGACTCGGGATCTTGGAGAGTCAGGCGCCGGGTGGCGGCGGACGTGCGCCGTGCCCCGGCACGGCGCCGCCGGGGCAGGGTGAGCATCGTGGCCCTCCCTGTTGCTGTCAGCGGTCATTTCTGACAGCAAGGTGGCCCTCCCCGTTGCTGTCAGGACAACATCAGGAAGGGCCACGTTGCTGTCAAAACCAGTGACCAACAGCAACAGGGAGGGCCACGATGCTGTCAGAGACGGACGTGACCAGTAACCCGGGCCGCCCGACTCTATCGCGGGCCGGGCCGCCGGGCCGCCGGGCCGCCGGGCCGCCGGGCCGCCGGGCCGCCGGGCCGCCGGGCCGCCGGGCCGGAGCGTGCTCCTGCCTGACTATCCCGCAAGGTACCCGAAATGCTTCCCCGGACTCGATCACGAATCATGCGGCAGCCTCCCCGGAGGCTGGCGGGTGACTCGTGATCAGGATCGGGGAGCCTTTTCCGGCATCGTGGGGGAGAGTTCTCGGTCCGGGGAGTTGTCAGTGCGGTGGCGGCAGGTGCGATCCTCCGTGATCAAGATCCCGGGCATGATCACGGAACATCGCACCGGCCCTGACCTGGGTGATCTTCCGTGATCATGGTCTCGATCATGATCACGGAAACCAGCACGGGTCCCGGGGGCTGCCGCGCGGCTCGGGATCAGGATCGGGGAGCCATTCCGGCGTCGTGGGGGAGAGTTTTCGATCACGCCTGGCCGAAAAGGCGGTGTCGCCGGACCGCCGCACCAGGAACCTCGCTGCCTGTTGTCACGATGACGTCCTGGATGACGTCACTTCCGCCACAGCAGGACGTCACTGATGACGACAGTAAGACGTCATGCTATGTCATCTCCATCGCTTGACTGACGCCACTAATGACGTCATAATGACGTCATGGAGTTGTCACAGCACATAGAGGGTCTGCGCCGGGAACTCGAATCGCTGACTCGCTTCGCACCGGATGAGGTATCCCGGCTGGCCGGGCAGCTTGCCGAGGCGCTCGACTCGTCCGTCCGGCTGACGTTGCTTGACGTGTTGTCCGCCGCCGCCGCCGAGATCACCGAGCAGCTCGACGCCACCGTCATCGATCTGAGGCTCGCCGCGGGCGAGGCGGAGTTCGTCGTGACCTCGGTGCGCTCACAGTCGGACACAACGCCGGCTGAGCCAACGGCCGACGACGCCGGGACGGCCAGGGTGACCTTGCGCCTGTCCGAGGCGCTCAAGGCCAGGATCGAGGCGCAAGCGGCGGCCACCGGGGTCTCGGTCAACTCCTGGCTCGCCCATGCGGCGATCAGGGCGCTCGATGAGCCAGGCAGCAAGCCAGGCGGCCGCAATTCTGCAAGCACAGGGCGCCGGATCACCGGATACGCCCGCAGTTAACCCGAGCAGCCCGACCAACCCCCGAGCAGCCCGGCTAACGCCGCGCAGTTCGTAACCCGAGAGGAAGACCGCGAGATGCCGCACTGGGAATTCCCCGCCACCGAGTCCATCGACCTCGAGGTCCAGCTCGCCGCCGGCAGCGTCAGCGTGAGCGCCGAGGCGACCAGCCTGATCAGCGTTGACGTCGACTCCGCCAGGGCCGGGCGCCGGGGCAGCGAACACGCCTCGGACGTCATCGTCGAGTTCGAGGATGGCCGCCTGCGGATCATCGAGCCTTCGCAGCAGAGCTGGGCCCGCCACAACTCCGGCCTGGACGTCACGGTCACCGTGCCCGCCGAGTCGCGCGCCATCATCGGCACCGCGTCGGCGGACATCACCTGCGAGGGCGAACTAGGCGCGCTCGAGGCCAACTCAGCCTCTGGCGACATCAGGGCCGCCGCCATCTCCGGAGCCGCGAAGGTCAACTCGACCTCCGGCAAGATCGAGATCGGCGAGGCTGATAGCGCCGTGACGGTCAAGTCCGCGTCGGGAGCGATCGACCTCGGCCGCGCGGGCGGCGACCTCTACGCCAACACCGTCAGCGGCAAGATCCAGATCGGCACGGCCGAGTCGTCGGCCACGGTCCGCTCCGCGAGCGGTGCCGTGCGGATCGAGCGCCTCGCCACAGGCAAAGCTGAGGTCGCCACCGTATCGGGTGACATCAGGGTCAAAGTCGCGCCGAGCATCGGGGTCTACCTCGACCTCGCCTCCATTTCTGGCAAGGTCACCAGCGAGCTCGAGCCCACCGGCGCGAGCGAGCAGGTCGACCTGGACCTGCACTGCCGGTCCATCAGCGGCGCCCTGCGGGTCAGCCGAGCCGACGCCGCCGCCTTCGCCAGCTAGAACACCACCACCAGCCAGAACACCACCACCAGCCAGAACACCACCACCAGCCAGAACACCGCCACCAGCCAGAACACCGCCACCAGCTAGAACACCGCAATAAGACAACGCCAGCCCAGCCGGCGAGCCAAGAAAAGAGAAGAACAAACCATGCACTCACGTCAGTACGAGCAACTAGCCCGCCAGCGCACCACCGAACTCACCGCATCACGCGCCGGCATGGCCAGCCCTCCCAGGCACAGCACGATCAGGAGCAACGCGGGCTGGGCGATCGTGGCGATCGGCCTGCGCATCGCCCAGTCCGGTGACCGGTAACGGCCGGCGGGCGGACACGGTCACCCGATGAGCCAGTTCCCTTCAGCCACGATGACCGCAGGCCCGGTCAGGATGCTGGCCGTCACGCTCGGCGTGACGGCCAGCGCCCCTCCAGGCACGCGGACCTCCCAGATACCAGACCACTCGCCGGTCGCGTCGGCGGCAGCGACAGCCGCGGCGACCGCGCCCGTTCCGCACGACCGCGTCTCCCCCGAGCCGCGTTCGTGCACGCGCATCTTGGCCGACCGTTCCCCGGTCACCCTGACCACCTCGACGTTGACACCGTCCGGGAACTCGCCGGCGTCAGCCTCAGGCGGCGCCGACAGGTCGAAGCCAGCCACCGGTTCGCTCACCACGCAGGCCAGATGCGGGTTGCCGACGCTGACGCCGAGCCCGGCGTAACTCCGGCCGCCGATCACGGCGGATGCCTTGCCGGTGACCAGCGCCGGGCCCATGTCCACGCTGTAGCGCCCGTCAGCCCCAAGCCGCACCGTCCTGACGCCGGCCCGGGTGCCGATAGCGAGCTCAGGCCCCGATGCCAGCCCGTAGTCCAGCAAATACTTCGCGAACACCCTGATCCCGTTACCGCACATCTCGGCGAGGCTGCCGTCCGCGTTCCGGTAGTCCATGAACCATCGCGCCCCCGAACCCGGGCCGGCACCCGGCCCCGCGCCCGCACCCGGCACGATCCGCAGCACGCCATCGGCGCCGATGCCCGTGCGCCGATCGCACAGCCGGCGGACCAGCGCAGCGCTCAGCTCCAGCTGATCATCAACATCGGGCAGGATGACGAAGTCGTTCCCGGTGCCATGCCCCTTGGCGAAACGCATACCCCCGAGCCTAGCTGCCCGTCCCCGAGCCAAGCCACCCGCTGACGGGCAGCCAGCGGGCAGCCAGCCACTCAGCTGCCGCCCACCGCGGCGTGATCGGAAAGCGCGGCCAGCGCCACGTCAGTCGGCACCGGCTGGCTGGCTGGCAGCCAGCGCACCCGGGGATCGCGCCGGAACCACGACTCCTGCCGCCGCGCGAACCGCCGCGTCGCCAGCACTGTCTGCTGCTCGGCCTCGTCCTGCGTCCACTCGCCGCTGATCAGCCGCAGGACCTGGGCATAGCCGAGTGCCCGGCTCGCCGTCCGGCCGGACCGCAACCCGAGGTAGATCAGCTGCCTGACCTCGTCGACCAGCCCGGCCTGCCACATGCGCCGAACCCGCAGCGCGATCCGGAGGTCAAGCTCGCTGCGCGGGATGTCCAGCCCGAGCTGCGTGGTGGGCAGCACTGACCGGTACTCAGGCAGCGTCGCGCTGAACGGGCGCCCCGACAACTCGATCACCTCGAGCGCCCGCACGATCCGGCGGCCGTTGCCCGGCAAGATCGCCGCCGCCGCGGCCGGGTCAACGGCGGACAACCGTGAGTGCAGGGTCCCGGATCCGACGTCGGCGAGCTCAGTCTCCAGCCGCTCCCGCACCGCCGGGTCGGTTCCGGGAAACCGCAGGTTGTCGATCACGGCCCTGATGTACAGGCCGGACCCGCCCGCCAGGATCGGCGTCTTGCCCCGCGCCAGGATGTCCGCGATCACGTCCCTGGCCAGCTTCTGATACTCAGACACGCTGGCCGGCCTGGTGACCTCCCAGACATCGAGCAGGTGATGCGGCACCCCGGAGCGCTCGGCGACACTCAGCTTGCCGGTGCCGATGTCCATGCCCCGGTAGAGCTGCATCGAGTCGGCACTGATCACCTCGCCATCCAGCTCCTGGGCCAGCCGCAGCGCCAGCTCCGACTTCCCGGCGGCGGTCGCCCCGACCACCGCGATCAGCTCAGGCATGGTAGCGCTCCGCCACGACATCGGTCATGAGCTGCTCCGTCCAGGCATGCCAAGCAGGACCGGCTGACCGCCGCCCGCCCCGGCCGACTCCGCCCCGGCCGACTCCGCCCCGGCCGACTCCGCCGCCCGTGCCCGCCGCGCCTCCCACGCGTCGCCGCCCCGGGTACGGCGGACGGCCAGCGGCACGCCGTCGGCAATCAGGTAATGCGGCGCGGCGCTCGTCACGACCGTCGTCACCACGTCGCCAGGCCGCGGCGCCGCGTCCCCCGAAGGCGTGAAGTGCACCAGGCGGTTATCCTTCGCCCGGCCCGACATCCGCCGCGTCGCCTCGTCCTTGCGGCCCTCGCCGTCGGCGACGAGAACCTCGACCGCCTGCCCGAGCTTGGCCTGGTTTTCCGCCAGGGCGATTTCCTCGACGAGGGCGACCAGGCGCTCATAGCGCGCGGCGACCACGGCCGGCGGTACCTGGTCGGGCATCGTCGCCGCCGGGGTGCCCGCCCTGATCGAGTACTGGAACGTGAACGCTCCGGCGAACCGCGCCTGCCGCACCACGTCGAGCGTGCCAGCGAAATCCTGCTCGGTCTCGCCGGGAAACCCCACGATGATGTCGGTCGTGATCGCCGCGTCCGGGATCGCGGCCCTGACCCGGTCGATGATCGCCAGATACGAGTCGTGCCGGTACGCCCGGCGCATCGCCTTCAGCACGGCGTCGGAGCCCGACTGCAGCGGCATGTGCAGCTGCGGCATCACGTTCGGGGTCTGCGCCATCGCCGCGATCACGTCGTCGGTGAAGTCCCTGGGATGCGGCGAGGTGAACCGCACCCGTTCGAGCCCGCCGATCGAGCCGCAGGCGCGCAGCAGCTTGCCGAACGCGAGCCGGTCGCCGAAGCCGACGCCGTAGGAGTTGACGTTCTGCCCGAGGAGCGTGACTTCGAGCACGCCGTCGGCGACCAGCGCCTCGACCTCGGCCAGCACGTCACCGGGCCTGCGGTCCTCTTCCCGCCCGCGCAGCGACGGCACGATGCAGAACGTGCACGTGTTGTTGCAGCCGACCGAGATCGCGACCCAGGCCGAGTACGGTGACTGCCGCCGCGCGGGCAGCATCGAGGGAAACTGCTCCAGCGTCTCGGCGAACTCGGCCTGCGCCCGGCCAGCCACCCGGGCGCGCTCGAGCAGCGCCGGCAGCGAGCCCAGGTTGTGCGTGCCGAACACGACGTCCACCCAGGGCGCCCGGTCGGTGATCACCGACCTGTCCTTCTGCGCCAGGCAGCCGCCGACCGCGATCTGCATCCCGGGATGGGCGTTCTTGACTGGCAGCAGGTGACCGAGGTTGCCATACAGCCTGTTGTCCGCGTTCTCGCGAACTGCACAGGTATTGAAAACAATCACATCGGGCTGGTCGCCCTCGGCAGCGACGCGATATCCGGCGTGCTCGAGCATGCCTGCGAGCCGCTCGGAGTCGTGCATGTTCATCTGGCACCCGTAGGTGCGGATCTCGAAGGTACGAAGACCGTCTGCGCGCGGCATGCTCCCTAGAGTAAACGGTGCTTATCCTGCTCGCCGCCGCGAGCCAAAGGGCTCGCGGGGGTAGGCAGGGCGGGCTGAGTCTGGTAAGGAACTGCTATGACTGAGCCCGTTCCCGACCTTGTCGTCCTTGAGCCGGCTGAACTAGCGCTTCCCCACGCTGAGCTGGGTGAGGGTCCGCACTGGGATATCCCGACCCAGTCGCTGTACTGGGTCGACATCCCCGCCGGGCTGGTGCACCGGATGGATGACTCAGGCGGGCATACGTCCTGGGATATCGGGATGCATGTCGGGGCTGTGGTACCGCGAGCGACCGGAGGGCTCTGCGTTGCCGCTGGAAATGGATTTTATGCTGTTAATCTTGACACTGGCGACGTGGCCGAGATCGCCCAAGCGCCGGGACTGCCCGACACCAGGATGAATGACGGCGCGTGCGACCGGGCCGGCCGGTTCTACGCGGGCAGCATGGACGCTGACGAGAAACCCGGGCGGGGGTCGTTCTACCGGCTGGGGCTTGACCATGGCGTGACCGAATTGTTCGGCGGCGTGGGTATCTCCAACGGTGTCGGCTGGAGTCCCGACGACCGGCTGATGTACTACATTGACTCGCTGGCTTACCGGGTCGATGTGATGGATTACGACGTCGAGTCCGGGAGCGCGGGAGAGCGGCGGCCGTTCGTGACCGGGATCGGCTCGGGCGGGACGGTGCCTGACGGCCTGGCCGTGGACGCCGAGGGCGGCGTGTGGGTGGCGGTCTGGGGCCGTGGCGTGATCCAGCGTTACGACGCGAGCGGGAAGCTCCGCGCAGAGGTGCGGCTGCCAGCCGCGCACGTGACCAGTTGCGCCTTCGGCGGGCCGGAGCTTGATCAGCTGTACATCACGACGGCGGCCGGGTCCGGGCGGTCGGCTGGCGCGCTCTTCATCTGCCCGGCGGGGGTGACGGGCCTTCCGGCCCACCCGTACCGCGGCTGAGCCGGGCGCCGGGCGCTTGTGGCCGTTGCCGACGAGCACCCCGGATGGGTAGGGCACGATATCCCTATGACGGACAACGGGACGACGATGACTAATCAGGCGGAGGCGGGCGCGGGTCAGATGAGCGAGCTGGGGAACGCGGCGATACCGGCAGACGGGCCTGGCGATCCCGGGGAGGAAAGCACAGCGCCGCAAAGCACAGTGCCGCAGGTGCCGTTCGGCGCCTGGCCCTCCCCCATTACCGCAGCTCAGGTGGCCGGCAGCCGGACCAGGATCGTGTTCCCGACCGTCGTCGGCCAGACCGTCTGGTGGCAGGAGGACCAGCCGGCCGAAGGCGGCCGGCGTACCATCATGCGGCGCGGGGCCGACGGCGCCGCGAAGATGCTGCTGCCGTCGCCGTGGAGCGCCCGTACCCGGGTCCATGAATATGGCGGGGTTTCCTACCTGCCAGTGCCGGCCGAGGTCGCGATCTCGACACTGGCAGCGGCGCAGATCTCGGAGTCCGAGCCGCCCATCGTGTTCGCCAACTTCGGCGACCAGCGGCTCTATCTGGCCGGGCGGAGGGTCGCCGAGGGCACCGAGCAGCCGGTGCCGCTCACTCCCTTGCCGTCATCGGCCGGGCTCGAGGACCTGCGGTACGCGGACCTGGTGCTGTCATCGGACCGCACCGAGGTCTGGTGCCTTCGGGAGCAGCATTCGGCGGGCAAGGTCACCAGGGCGATTGTCGCCGTTCCGCTCGACGGGGCGGCCGCCAGCGATCCCGGCGCCGTCCGGGTACTGGTCACCGGCTTCGACTTCTTCGCGTTCCCGACCCCGTCGCCCGACGGCAAGTGGCTCGCCTGGATCTGCTGGAACCACCCGCACATGCCCTGGGACGGCACCGAGCTGCGGATTGCCCCGGTCGCCGACGGCGTGCCCGGCAAGAGCCGCCTGATCAAGGGCAGCAACCGCGAGTCGGTGCTCGCGCCGCTCTGGCGTGACAATTCCAGCCTCTACGTCGTGACCGACTGGACCGGCTGGTGGAACATCTACCAGATCGGCATGCGCGGCGAGCCGCCGCAGGCGCTGTACCCGGCCGACGAGGAGTTTTCCGGGGCCCTGTGGGAGCTGGGTGCCCGGCCGTTCGCGATGCTCGGCGACGGCAGGCTCGCGGTCAGGCACGGCCAGGGCAACTCGATGCTCGGGATCCTCGACCCTGAGACGTCGGAGCTGACCAGCCTGGACCTGCCCTTCGACGACGTGCTGCCCGGCATCGCCGCTGACGGCGACGTCATCGCCTGCGTGGCCGGCGGCGCGGTCGTGCCCGACTCGCTGGTCAAGATCGACACGGGCTCCGGGGCCTATGAGGTCCTGCGCGCGGAGCTGAC
The DNA here is from genome assembly GCA_963720575.1 of uncultured Actinomycetota bacterium. Taxonomy (GTDB): domain Bacteria; phylum Actinomycetota; class Actinomycetes; order Streptosporangiales; family Streptosporangiaceae; genus Chersky-822. The sequence continues at coordinate 3,121,743 of CAVRGA010000001.1, read as the reverse complement.
CGACCTGCCTGACCAGCGGTTCTTGTCGGTGCCGCGGGACGTGGAGCTTGAAGGCCCGTACGGACGGGTGGTGCACGCGCTGATCTACCCGCCGGCCAATCCGTCGGTGACCGGGCCGCCGGGTGAGCGGCCGCCGTACATCGTCTGGGTGCACGGCGGCCCGACCAGCCATGTCACGGTGCGCCTCAGCCTGGAGAAGGCGTACTTCACCAGCCGGGGCATCGGGATCATCGACGTCAACTACGGCGGCTCGACGGGCTACGGCCGCATGTACCGGAACCGGCTGAACAGGGAGTGGGGCATCGTCGACGTCGCCGACGCCAAGGAAGCGGCCAGGTCGCTGGCCCGGGCGGGCGAGGCGGACGGGGCACGGCTGGGCATCAGGGGCTGCTCGGCCGGCGGCTGGACGGCGCTGGCGGCGGTGACCACCGGCGCGGTCAGCGACCCGGTGTTCGGTGCCTCGGTGGCGTACTACGGCGTAGCTGACCTTCGCAGGTTCAGCGAGAATACCCATGACTTCGAATCGCGCTACCTGGACGGGCTGATCGGCCCGCTGCCAGGGTTCGACACCGTGTACGCCGAGCGGGCACCGGTCGGCCATGTGAACGCCAACACCAGCCCCGTGCTGCTCTTGCAGGGCCTCGACGACCCGGTTGTGCCGCCCTACCAGTCCGAGAGCATCGCCGCCGACCTGACCGCACATGGCATCAAGCACGCCTATATCGCGTTCGAGGGCGAATCACACGGGTTCCGCCGGGCGGACTCGATGATCACCTCGATCGAGGCCGAACTGTCGTTCTACGGCCAGATCTTCGGCTTCACGCCACTCGACGTGCCGCAACTGAAGCTGAGCGAAGGCTGATCGGGCCTGATCACGGAAGTTTGCCCAGGTCCCGGAGGCTGTCGGGTGGCTCGTGACCAGGATCGGGAAGCCTTTCCCGGCATCGCGGGGAGAGTTCTCAGTCCGCGGAGCTGTCAGTGCGGGAGCGGCAAGTACGATGCTCCGTGATCATGTTCGTGGGCGTGATCACGGAAGATCGCCCAGGTCAGGACAGCGGCGATGTTCCGTGATCATGCCCGGGATCATGATCACGGAGACCAGCCCACAACAACCCTCCCCAAGGGCACGGCAGCTACCTGGCGAACTCGGTGGCGCGGGACTCCCTGATCACCGTGACCCTGATCTGGCCCGGGTAGGTCAGCTCCTCCTGTACCTGGCGGGCCACGTCCCTGGCGATCACCTGCGCGCCGACGTCGTCGACCGCGCCGGGCTTGACCATGACGCGGATCTCGCGACCCGCTTGCATCGCGTAGACCTTGTCGACGCCAGGCTGCGCCTGCGCGATCTGCTCAAGTCGTTCCAGCCGCTTGACATAGGCTTCGAGCGACTCGCGCCGGGCTCCGGGCCTGCCGCCGCTGATCGCGTCGGCGGCTTGGGTGAGGACGGCCTCGACGGTCCTGACCTCGACCTCGTTGTGGTGGGCCTCGATGGCGTGCACGACGTCCTCTGACTCGCCGTACCGGCGAGCGATCTCCGCGCCGATGAGCGCGTGGCTGCCCTGAACCTCGTGGGTCAGCGCCTTGCCGATGTCGTGCAGCAGCGTCCCGCGTTTCAGCAGCACCGGGTCGAGCCCGAGTTCGCTGGCCATCATCCCGGCGATGTGGGCCGACTCGACTAGATGCTTCAGTACGTTCTGCCCGTACGAAGTGCGGTAACGGAGTTGGCCTAGGAGCTGCGTCAGCTCGGAGTGCATGTCGGTGATGCCGACGTCGATCAGCGCTTCCTCGCCTGCCCGGACGCACAATTCGGAGATCGCGCGCCTGCTCTGCTCATATGCCTCTTCGATTCGCTGCGGGTGAATGCGGCCGTCGGCCACGAGCCGTTCGAGCGTCAGCCGGCCGATTTCCCTGCGTACCGGGTCGAAGCAGGAAAGCAAGACCGCTTCAGGGGTGTCGTCAATGATGAGATTGACGCCGGTCACCGTCTCGAATGCGCGGATATTGCGGCCCTCCCTGCCGATGATCCTGCCTTTCATTTCGTCTGCGGGCAGGTGCAGCACGGATACCACCGACTCGCTGGTCTGCTCACTCGCCACGCGCTGGATCGCCAGCGTGATGATCTTCCTGGCTCGCTGCTGGCCCGCGCGTTTCGCCTCGTTCTCGATGTCCCTGACCACGACGGCGGCCTCGCGCTTGGCCTGGTTCTCGATCGTGCCCACCAGTTCGGCCTTGGCTTCGCCGGCGGTCAGGCCGGCCACCCGTTCAAGCACTTCGCGTTGCTTCGCGTCAAGCTGGTCGAGCGCCGCCTGCCTGGTGTCCAGGTCCTTGCGTGCCTTGTCGACTTCCTGACCGAGCTGATCGAGCCTGCGCAACTCCCCGTCGAGCCGGTGCTCGCGCTCGGCGATCCGCACCTCACGACGCTCAAGATCGCTGCGAAGCTGCCTTGCTTCAGCAGTAACCGCCGTGACTTCGTCCTCCAGTTTCTGCCGAGCCTGCGCGGCCTGATCAGCGGCCTGCTCAGCTTTCGCGACGATCGCGGCGGCCTCGACCTCGGCCGCCCTGATCCTGACATCGCGTTCCGCGGCCGCGCTGGCCGCAGCTTGCCTGGCGGCAGTCTCGGCTGCCTCCGCGTCATTCTCGGCAGTAACGGCAACTGCCCTGCCTCGAGCCGAGCGGAGCACGAAGGCTACGATCGCCGCCGCCGCGAGCAAGGCCAGCACGGCGACGCTGATTGCCAGGACGAGCACTAGGCCATTCCCCACTGCGCGACTCCCTTCCGCTTCTTAGACTCCTCAGGACCCCTGATGGGGTACCCGAGCCAGCCCGCAGCGAGGGTTACCGCGCAAACGCGCCACTGGCTACCTTCCCACCGGCCGCGTCCAGCCTGGCCACCGCGTCCAGCCCACCGGCCGCGTCCAGCCCAGCCACCGCGCGGAGCGCGGCAACCGCGCCAGTCCCGCAGCCTGGTCGAAGTCAGGCCGCGACGCCTTGTGCCGTTCACATGCCGTGACTGTCCGTTGTCGCAGCCAGCTTGTGCCGGCTAAGGAAGGTGCCCATCCTTTCCGGGCAGTTGCCCAACGTTTCCATCTGGCCGTCCCTTTGCAGCCAGGTCACGCGAAATCGACCAAGGCGACCGAGTTCAGATTCGTGCTGCTCCCGGTCACTCGTTCACTGGCAAACTGTGTTCGTCAATCCTCCGCCTGGACGGAGTAAACCTCACTGTCCCGTGAGGCTAAGCCGCCAATGTCACGGCGGTCAAGGTCGCTTCTGCCAGGGAAATCACCCGAGATTGGCCGCCGCCCCCAAGCACGCCCGCGTTCCTCAGCCCGCCTCGGCTTCAGGCGGCCCAGTTCGCGGAGCTGCGCAACACCGGTCAGGGCGGCGACGCCGTACCCCGGACGGCATCAGCCCAGCACGTACTCCCAGCCTGCCTGCCAATCCAAGCTCGCCGCAGCGAGATCTTCGAGCCGTATGCCGCGCAGCAGATGCTCAAGTCCCCAGCGAGTAGCAGAGTGCCCGATCACGAGGACTCGCTGCTCGCTCCATCGCACCGGCAGATCCGCAAGAAACCGGCCTACCCGCTCGGTCGCCTGACGCCAGCTCTCACCGCCCGGATAGGGCCGATCGAGAAAGTCACGTCGGTGCGCCCGCAACTCAGCGGCAGGCATTCCGTTGCGCTCGCCGTAGTCGCATTCGCGCAACCGCCAGTCGAGCAGCAGCGGTATCCCAGATCTGCCGAAGGCAATGGCCGCGGTCTCCACTGCCCGCTGCAGATCGGAGCTGAACACCGCGGCGATCCCGTCATCACGCCTCCGCTCTCCGAGCCGCCGCGCCTGCGTCTTGCCAAGCTGCGACAGTTGACCGGGAAGCCACCCAGTCGCCAGGCCGCTCTCGTTGTCCTGGCTCGTCGAGTGCGTCTCGAAGACAATCTGAATCGCCACCGGTGCGTGCGCCTCTCTAAGAACCTGTCACTGATTGCGGCACCACCCTCGGTCGCTTGCCGGGAGGGATCCCGGGGCTGTCACAGGAGAGTGATAACCTCCCCGAGCACCACGAAGAGCCTGGGCCTTCAGTCCGCCTGGGCAAGATCGTCATTGCCGGCGCTCTCTTCGAGAGCCTCGTAGTCCACAGCGAACTCCTCGTCCGCGGCGCCTGACACCCCAGCTTGATCGAGCGCCTGGCGCACGACGCTGTAGGCGAGCCCGGGCGGGTAGCCCTTGCGCGCGAGCATCCCGGCCAGCTTCCTGACCTGGACCGGCCGGGGCTGCCGCGCCAGGCTCGCGATGCGCCGCTCGACCAGGGCCAGCGCCATCGCGCGCTCCGCCTCAGGCGTCAACTGCTCGACCGCGGCGGCGATGTCCTCGTGAGCTACGCCGCGCCTGCCAAGTTCAGTAGCCAGCGCCCGGCGGCCGAGCCCGCGCCCGTGGTGCCGCGACTCCACCCACGCCGAAGCGAACGTCGCGTCATCGATCAGCCCTACCTCGGTGAACCTGCTGAGCACCGCCTCGGCAGCCTCCGCCGGCACCCGCCGCCGCTTGAGCGCGTCGGCGAGTTGTGCCCTCGTGCGCGGCTCGGCCGTCAGCAGCCGCAGGCAGATCAGCCGGGCAACCGCCTCCGGATCGGGGTCAGCCCCGGCCGCCGACCCGCCTGCGGCAGCAGCCGACCGGCCTGCGACCGCCGGCTCACCTGCGGCGGCCGGACTGCTCGCGATCCCCGATCCGCCTCGCTTACTTGGCACCGCCTGGTCCTGGGACCACCTCTAGCCCGCCGCGCCGCGCTGGCGCACCTGACGCCGCCGCCCCACTCGGCGGCTTGACGTCGGCGTCCAACTGCGGCCCGATCCCGAGCTTTTCCTTGATTTTCTTCTCGATCTCGTTGGCCATGTCGGGGTTCTCGCGCAGGAAGTTCCTGGCGTTCTCCTTGCCCTGGCCAAGCTGGTCGCCGTCGTACGTGTACCAGGCACCGGACTTGCGGACGATCGCCTGCTCGACGCCGAGGTCGATCAGGCTGCCTTCCCTGCTGATCCCGATGCCGTACAGGATGTCGAACTCGGCCACCTTAAAGGGCGAGGCCATCTTGTTCTTGACGACCTTGACCCGGGTCCGGTTGCCGACCGCCTCGTTGCCGTCCTTGAGCGTCTCGATCCGCCGGATGTCGAGCCGCACCGACGCGTAGAACTTCAGCGCCTTGCCACCGCTCGTCGTCTCAGGACTGTTGTGCACCATGACGCCATCGACGAAGTAGTTGTGGCCGCCCTCAACTTCGATGTCGAACCTGTCCATCGATCGCGCAGGCGGCTTGACGCGAACGTCCAGGATGCGGGCGGGCTGGGGGCGCAGCTCAGGGGTCGCGAACTGCGGCTCGACGCTGAACCGGCCGCGGAAGCCAGGCAGCAGCTTGTACTCCATCGACGGATGAACGTACGGCGCGACCAGTTTCTGGAACTTGGCCGAGGCAGCGGTCGTGAACTGCAGCACCGCCGCCTGACGAGCGCCGCGCGCGGTGAGTTTCACGTCTAGTCCGTGGGTGTCCCGCAGGTAATCCGCGAGCCTGTCGCGGCTGCCAGGACTCATCGCCTCGACGCTGATCTCGATCCGGCCTGATCCTCCGGTGGCCCGCTCCTGGGTGCCCTTTGAGCGAACTGTGAAGCAGTCGTCGTCGGCATACCAGACAGCCAGCGCGAGCGGCGTCAAGGCCTTCAAATAGTCCCAGCTCAGGTGCTTCTTGCCATCGCCGAAGTACACAGCGCTGTACAGCTCGGCAAGCTCAGGCAGCGGCCCGAAGTCGGCGAGGACCGCGCCCTTGGCGTTCGTAGTCCTGGTGCGGCTGATGTTGCCGAGCAGCGAGACCTTCCAGTCGAGGTAGGCCTCCTGCTTAGTAGTGTGTTTGCCAGCACCGTGGCCCATCCGGAACCTGGTGCCCGACCTGTCGCGACGATTCGGCGACAGGTTTCCGCCGCCCATCAGCGAGCCGAGTACCAGCTGGACTTGCTGAGCGCTCAGCAGCTTCGGCTCGGCAGTAATCACCCGGTCGCCGGCCATCAGCTCCCCGGCTGGCCGGTAGCCTCCAGATGTCTGGATGAGGTGGTTCTCTGTCGCCGCGAACTGCGCCCGCCCGTTCCCGCCCGACTTGGCGACGGTGAACTGCAAGAACCGCTCGGCCCGCCCGTTGTTGAACCAGTTGACGATCCGGCGCGGCACGATCTCGCCAGAGTCCGGGTCGTAGGACAGCACCTCGACGTCCAGCCGCTGGTTGACGATCTTGCCGATTTTCTCCTGAGTGCCGTCGGCGAGCGTGACCTTCGTGCTGTAGGTCATGCAGCCGAACATGACGCCGATCTTCTCGCGCAACTGGTTGATGAAGATCGCTGTCGTCTTCGTCTGGTTGAGCGCCCCGGCGACCTTGCGCAGGGCCTGGGACATCAGCCGGGCCTGCAGGCCGACGTGGCTGTCGCCCATCTCGCCCTCGATCTCGGCCCGTGGTACCAGGGCGGCGACCGAGTCGATCACGACTACGTCGATGGCGCCCGACCGGATCAGCATGTCGGCGATCTCAAGCGCCTGCTCACCGGTGTCTGGCTGGGAGACAAGCAGCGCGTCGGTATCCACCCCGAGCTTCCTGGCGTACTCCGGGTCAAGCGAGTGCTCCGCGTCGATGAACGCCGCGATCCCCCCGGTCTTCTGCGCGTTCGCCACCGCGTGCAGGGCCAGGGACGTCTTGCCGCTGCTCTCAGGCCCGTAGATCTCCACAATCCGGCCACGCGGCAGGCCGCCGATGCCAAGCGCGACGTCCAGGGAGATCGACCCGGTCGGGATCACCTCGACGGGCGCCCGGGAATCGTCGCCGAGCCGCATGACAGCGCCACGACCGAATTGCCGCTCGATCTGGGCAAGAGCGGTCTCCAGGGCCTTGTCCCTGTCGCCGGCCTTGGCGAGGCCGCCCATCTTGTCGTTCGGTGCCATGTGAACTCCCCATCGGGATCGGAGGGCTTAGCTAAGCCGCTCGCTGAAACCGCGCGAACTCTGGTTGCCGGTATGGAGCTTGTCGGTGTGGACGCTACGCGCCGCCACTGACAATCTCACCCGAGCAACTCTCCCAGCGCCGCGAACACCGCAGTACCGCAAAGACCGCAGTGCCGCAAAGACCGCAGTGCCGCGACACCGCGGTGCCGCTCACGCGAACCCAGAGCCAGCGCAGCCCGGCCAAGCCAGTCTAACGAACAACTGTTCGATCATGTCGGAGACTCGCCGAGCCCGCCCAAATCACATCCAGCGCACTGCCCGATCCCACAAGCACCACCCGCCTCAGCAGCCCACATTTCACCCACTAGAGCCTGGCGAACCCGCGCAGACGAAGCCGGCAGCCAGGGGTTACCAGTACCGCCCGCCCGGCTTTCAAGCTCCCTGGGCGCTCCGCGCCGCACCCGGCCGCCGCGCGAGCACGCGCAGCAACTCCCCCGCCCACGTGGGTGCGCGGATCGACACCTAATTTCCCACATCAGTGACCTTGATACGTGAATGGCCCAAGTGGCCCACGTGCGCACCACCATTCTCATCGACGGGAGCGCGCAGCGAAATCTGCTGGCTTATCGAGGGCTGAGGCGGCCTGGGTTCAGGCGGCGGGGGTTAGCGGCGCCGGGGTAACCAGGCCGGACCGTTCGAACTTGCCTGCGCTAGTCTCCGTGATCATGGTCCGGGGCGTGATCACGGAAATTTACGCAGGTCAGGGAGGCTGTCGGGTGACTCGGGATCTTGGAAAGTCAAGCTCCGGCGAGTCAACGGGGAGACTTTCCTGAGTTACCGGGGAGACTTATCGCTTCAGGGAGTGTTGCCAGGCCTATTTGCGGAAAAAACTCCCAGATGCGACAACTCTCCCTCACGATGCCGAAAAGGCTCCCCGATCCTGATCACGAGCCGCGCGGCAGCCGCCGGGACCCGTGCTGGTTTCCGTGATCATGATCGAGACCGTGATCACGGAAGATCGCCCAGGTCAGGACAATAGCAATATTCCGTGATCACGCCCGGGACCTTGATCACCGAACATCGCACCTGCCGCCCCCGCGGCTGACAACTCCCGGAGCAGGCTGCCGCTGGCCCGTCAATGTCACAACGACGGCGCTCCAGCGCCATGGATGTCCCGAAGATGGGTCTATCGGCAGGCGATACACAAAGCGATTTCGGTCCCGGCGCGCCGGCATCTGAGCGCGGCTCTCGCGGAGGGAGCACGGGTAGTTCACGAGTCACCCGACAGCCTCCATAGCACGTGCACGTTTCCGTGATCATGGTCCGGGGCGTGATCACGGAATTTACGCAGGTCAGGGCAGCAACAATATTCCGTGATCATGCCCGCGACCATGATCACGGAAATTAGCCCCGGCCGGACCCGGCCCCCTGCCGGGCCGCCCCCAGGCCGGCAGGCACTCACCCGGCAAACCGCACCACCCACCCACCTCCCTTTACTATTTATACCGATTTATCTTGATCGTGGACGGCTGGTTCCCGAGCGCGGCCCTCATCCGCCTGCGCGGTATCCGCGAGACGCGCACGCACCTCGTCCGCCAGCGCCGCCACGTCGACCGGGACCGTCGTATCCACCACGATCAACTCGCCCACCTCGAGCGGCCGGTCGAACTCAGCCAGGAATTCCAGCGACACGCTCCTCGTGACATGCACCGGATGACAGCTCGGGGCACGCCTCTCATAACGGGCCGCGGCCACCGATGCCGGGCAGTCGCAGTAGATCTCGACGACCCGGCCGCCGAGCGCGCGGATCTTGCCGATTTCATACGAGCTGCGCGGCCGGAAATTCGCCTCGAGCACGACATCGGGAGCATCCGCCGCCAGCGCCCAGAGCAACCCCATGGCCGCGCCGCCGATCCTCTGCGACCAGGCCAGATCGGGCTCTGGCGCGCCGAGTTCGTCGTGCAGTGTTTCCTTGATCCGGTCTTTGCGCAGTAACGCGAACCCAAGCGAAGCCGCCAGCGGGACGGCCAGCGTACTCTTGCCAGCGCCCGGCGCACCGGACACCAGCACCAGCCGACGCGCCATCAGCGCAGCCGGTCGGGCACAGGAAACGCCGCGCAGATCGCGCGCCAGATCACCTTCACGTCCTCGCCGTCGGAAAGCGCCTGCGACGCCGTGCGCTCGCCGAGCCCGGCCAGCACGTAATCCTTGGCGACACTCTCCGCGTACTCGGCGCCGAACTGCTCGCCCATCCGCTGCCAGAACTCTGTGACTCGCACGGCGGCCAGGCTACCCCGGCGCGCCGGGGGACCTGCCAGCTAGTTGCTGTTGCGGTCCGCGCCATCGAATGCCTTGTCAGCGTTCAACCCATGATGGCGGAACGCAAGCGCCCGCGGCCATCGCCGTGCGTAGCTGGCGAGCGGCGACGGCGGAATGGCCAGTACGGGACAAGCGGCGTGGGCAACGCAGTAGCGCGCGACCTTGCCGTGCAGCGTCCTGGCGAGCCCGCGCCTGCCCGCACCTACGACGAGCAGGTCATCGGGGCGGCTGGCGAGCTGGACCAGCACCTCGCCCGCCGGGCCGCGCATGATGACCGGCCAGACGTCGACACCGTCTGGCACCCCGCCGAACGCCGCCTCGATCGAGTTCTGCAGCCGCTGCTCCGCGCTGTCCTGCCAGATTTTCCGCAGCATCGGGTTGGGCGCGCGCCTGTCCGCCACGTCGCCGCCCGGCGGCACCCAGGCATGGACGGGGACCAGAGTGGCGGCACTGCTCGCGGCGAGATCCCTGGCATACCGCAACGCGCGGATGCTGCCTGGACTGCCGCACGTGCCCACGAGCACACGACGCATTAAGGACACGGCCCACACCTTCTCGTTCAGCTGCAACCGAAGCCTGACCTGCTGCTTCCCAGCTAACCAGCAGCTACACAGTGAGACGGCCGCATTCACGACGCCATCAATTCCCGCCTTGATGACTTCACCGCCACCTTCCCGTTCCTCGCCCACGACCTTGCTGACTTAGTGGAGGTTCAGGCGGCCCGGGTTCAGCGGCCCGGGTTCAGGCGGCCCGGGTTTCCCCAGAGCGAAACTCTCCCCCACGATGCCGGAAAAGGCTCCCCGATCCTGATCACGAGTCACCCGACGGCCTCGGGGACCGGTACTGGTTTCCGTGATCATGATCGAGACCGTGATCACGGAAGATCGCCCAGGCCAGGACAGGTGCGATGTTCCGTGATCATGCCCTGGACCTTGATCACGGAACATCGCACCTGCCGCCACCGCACTGACAGCTCCCCGGAGCGAGAACTCTCCCCCACGATGCCGGAAAAGGCTCCCCGATCCTGATCACGAGTCACCCGACGGCCTCCAGGACAGCGGCGATGTTCCGTGATCATGCCTGCGTCCGTGATCACGGAAGATCGCCCAGGTCAGGGAGGCCGTCGGGTGACTCGGGATCTTGGAGGGTCAGGTGCCTGGTGGGTCAGCGGGAGGCTTTTCCCCTTGAGATTGTTGAAATAGTGCCTCCGTGCGTGATCTCTGTTTCTGGGCGTACGTCAAAGCCTAGTTAATCGGTCGGGTCAATAGGCTTGTGACCTGGGGTTTTTCGGCGTCGACTCAGGTCGGAGGCGGATGTTACTGTCGTATGGAGCTTGTGAGTATTCAACTATCGGAGGCCCGCAGTGACTAGCCCGGCCGCCCGCCGTGAGCTGACCAGCCATGGGCTGACCAGCTATGGGCTGACCCGTCATGGGCTGATGCTGACGTGCCGTCGCCACGTCGACCTGCTGCGGACCTCAAGCGCCATCTGTCGCACCTTCTGAGGCTTTCCGCTCTTCAAGAGCTACCGCTAAGCCACCGCTAAAGCCAACGCCGCCCCGTGCGCCGGCCCGGCAGCCGCGCGCGTCGAGGCAAAGCACGCGTGCCCGGATCGACAAAGCAGAAGGACTCACTCAATGCGAGCCACACCCACGCGAGCCGCATCGCAGCGCGGCCAGGGCCAATGGGCGCTGAACCATTTCGAGCCGCTCAACGCGGCCGAGCGCTTCAAGAAGGACGACGCCGGCCTGAACGTCAGGGACCGGATCGTCAACTGGTACGCCCATACCGGCTTCGAGTCGATCGACCCGACTGACCTGCGCGGCCGGTTCCGGTGGTGGGGACTCTACACCCAGCGCAGGCCGGGCATCGCCGGGGGCAAGACCGGCATCCTCGAGGACACCGAGATCGAGGACAGCTACTTCATGATGCGGGTCCGCATCCCCGGCGGCCAGCTCAGCTCCGACCAGATGCGCGCCATCGGCGGCATCTCCAAGGAGTACGGCCGCGACGTAGCCGACATCACCGACCGGCAGAACGTCCAGTTCCACTGGATCAGGATCGAGGACGTACCCGTGATCTGGGAGCGCCTCGCCGAGGTCGGCCTGTCGTCGCTGCAGGCCTGCGGCGACGTGCCGCGCAACATACTCGGCTGCCCCGTTGCCGGGATCGACGCCGCCGAGATCCTCGACGCCAGCGAAGCGCTCCGCGCGGCCGAGGAGGTCGCGGCCGGCAACCCCGAGTTCGGCAACCTCCCCCGCAAGTACAAGACGGCGATCGCGGGCTGCGCGGCGCACTGCGTGTCGCACGAGATCAACGACATCTCGTTCGTCGGCGTCGACCACGATGGCACGAAGGGCTTCGACCTGTGGGTCGGCGGCGGCCTGTCGACCAACCCGATGCTCGCCAAGCGGCTCGGCGCGTTCGTGCTGCCCGACCAGGTTCCGCAGGTCTGGGCGGGCGTGACCGGCCTGTTCCGCGACTACGGCTACCGCCGGCTGCGCAGCCGCGCGCGGCTGAAGTTCCTGGTCGCCGACTGGGGTCCCGAGCGGTTCCGCGAGGTGCTCGAGACCGAGTATCTCGGGTTCAGGCTCCCCGACGGCCCCGCCCCGCTCCCGCCGACAGCGGCCCGCGACCACATCGGCGTGCACCGCCAGCGCGACGGGCTCTACTACATCGGCGTGGCGCCGCACGTCGGGCGCACGTCGGGCAGCCAGCTCTGGCAGGCCGCCGACCTGGCGCAGGAGTACGGCTCCGGCCGGATGCGGACGACGACTGAGCAGAAACTGCTTTTCACCGATGTTCCGGAAAGGAATGTGACCGAGCTGGTCGCCAATCTGGAGTCGATCGACCTCCAGGCCAATCCTTCGCCATTCCGCCGCGGCACGATGGCTTGCACCGGACTCGAATTCTGCAAGCTGGCGATTGTCGAGACCAAGCAGCGGGCCCGTGATCTGTATTCGGAACTCGACCGGCGGCTGCCAGAGTTCGACACGCCGGTGACGATCAACGTGAACGGCTGCCCGAACGCGTGCGCACGGTTCCAGCTGGCGGACATCGGGCTCAAGGGGTCGATCGTCGACGGCACCGAAGGGTTCCAGGTGCACCTGGGCGGCTCGCTCGGCGCGGACCCGTCGTTCGGCCGCAAGCTGCGCGGGCTCAAGGTCACCGCCGACGCACTCCCGGACTACGTCGAACGCCTCCTGCGCAACTACCAGTCCGGCCGGGCCGACGGCGAGCAGTTCGCGACCTGGGTCCGCCGCGCAGACGAAGGCTTGCTGTCGTGACCGAGACTGAGCGGCAGGTGCCGTTCTTCTGCCCTTACTGCGGTGACGAGGCGCTAGAGCCGGCCGGGCCGGAGGCTGGCCAGTGGACGTGCGGGTCGTGCGCGCGGGGATTCAGCCTGAAGTTCACCGGGGTCAGGCAATGACCGGGTACCCGATCGAGCTCGATGTCGCCGGCAGGCGGGTCGTCGTGGTGGGCGGCGGGCGCGTCGCCATGCGACGCGCCCGCCGCCTGCTCGACGCCGGCGCCCTGGTCACCGTGATCGCCCCCGAGGTCCGCGCCGAGTTCGCCGAACTCGGCGCGAGCAGCCTGACCGTGCTGCGCCGGCCTTACCTCGACGGCGACCTCGACGGCGCCTGGCTCGTGCACGCGGCGACCGATGATCCCGACGTCAACGAGGCCGTCGCCACGACCGCCGAGCAACGGCGCATCTGGTGCGTGCGCGCCGACGCCGGGCAGGGGTCGGCGGCCAGGATGCCGGCGGTGGCCAGGCACGGCGACGTGACCGTGGCAGTGACCTCGGGCGGTGACCCGCGCCGGTCGCAGCGGCTGCGGTCAGCGATCGGGCATGCCCTCGCGCTGGGCGAACTGCCGCTGCGGGCGCGGCGCCGGAGCCCGGACCTGACCAGCGTGCCGGCCGGCGAGGCCAGCCCGGGCCGGCCACAGCGGCACGCGCCGGGGCGCCGCCGCGCCGGCCACGTCGCCCTGGTGGGCGGCGGGCCTGGCGATCCCGGGCTGATGACCGTGCTCGGGCGGCGGCTGCTCGCCGAGGCCGACGTTGTCGTCGCCGACCGGCTCGGCCCGCGCGAGGTCCTCGCCGAACTCGACCCCGACGTAGAAATCATCGAGGCCGGCAAGGCGCCTGGCGCGCACCGGCTCACCCAGGAGCAGATCAACGACCTCATTGTCGAGCGGGCTCTCGCTGGCCAGCGGGTGGTGCGGCTGAAGGGGGGCGACCCGTTCATCTTCGGGCGGGGCGGCGAGGAAGCACTGGCTTGCGTCCGTGCCGGGGTTCCGGTCCAGGTCGTGCCCGGAGTCACCAGCGCGGTCGCGGTCCCCGCCTACGCGGGGATCCCGGTGACCCACCGCGGCATCACCCAGGACTTCGCCGTCGTCTCGGCGCACCTGGATCCGTCGCAGCCCGGCGCGTCCGTGGACTGGGCAGCGCTGGCGGCCGGCTCCGGCACGCTGGTCTTGCTGATGGCCATGGCGCACCTGGATCAGATCACCGCTGAGCTGATCAAGCGCGGCAAGGACCCGGCTACTCCCGTCGCGGTGATCCAAGACGGGACGACCGGCCAGCAGCGCACACTCGTTTCAACCCTCAAAGAAGTAGCGGCGGACGCCGCCCGGCATGGCATCGGGTCGCCGGCGGTCGTCGTGATCGGCGAGGTCGTCAGGCTGCGGGATGAGCTGGCCGTGGTCAGCGAGCTGACCCAGGCGGCGTCCCGGAATGCCGCCCGGGATAGAGAACGAGGTGCGGCATGAGCAGGCCGGCGCTTGTCGCTGTCGCGCACGGCAGCAGCTATCCGGAGGCGACCAGGACCGTCACAGCGCTGGCCCGCCAGGTGAGCAGGCTGGCTCCGGTGATCGACATCCGGGTGGCGTTCGTGCAGCACGCTGAGCCTTCGCTGCCGCGGGCACTGTCGGAGGCCGGCCGGGACGCGGTGATCGTGCCGCTGCTGCTGTCAGCCGGCTACCACCTGAGCACGGATATCGCCGAGGCGGCCAGGAACCCGGCCAGGCACGTGGCCGACCCGCTCGGCCCCGACGAGCTGCTGGTCACCGCCATGGTCAGGAGGCTGGCCGAGACGGGCGTACCGCGGGGGACGCCGGTCGTGCTGGCGGCCGCCGGCTCGTCAGACCCGCAGGCAGCCCTGCAGGTCGCCGCCCAGGCCGACCTGCTGGCCGGGGAGCTCGACGTGCCCGTGACCGCTGCGTTCGCCGCCACAGGGCGGCCGACAGTTGAGGACGCGGTCGCCGAGCTGCGGGCCAGTGCCGGGGGGCCGGTCGCTGTGGCCAGCTACCTGCTCGCCCCCGGGCTGTTCCACGAGAGCCTCGCCAAGGCCGGCGCCGACTGGGTCACCGCGCCGCTCGGCGACCACCCCGCGGTAGCGGCCCTGATCATCGACCGCTACCGCCGTGCAGCCTGACCACGGGGCCGCGTAAACCACGGGGTTAGCTCTAGCGGTCTGGGCGCCTCGCTCAGGCAGAATGGAAGGCATGGCCCCCCCGGTCCGGCATGCCGCGCGTGTAGTCCTGCTCGATCCGCAGGCGCGGGTCCTGCTGATGCGCTACGACGATCCCCCGCCGAATGGCACTAACTGGTCCACGCCGGGCGGCGGGCTCGAGCCCGGCGAAAGCCACCATGAAGCGGCGCTGCGCGAACTTGCCGAGGAGACCGGCTGGACCGACATCGAACTGCAGCGCGCGGTGCACAGGCAGATCCGCACGCCGCAGTGGCGCAGCGGGCTGATCAGGCCGGAGGCCGGCGATGGCTAGCGGTTACGAGCCGGGTTCGCGCGGTGATTCACGGCGCGGCGCGGATAGCCAGGAGGATTCGAGGTATTCAGCGAACATGCCCGAACCGACCTCCCCCCTCGCTCCCAGCTTCCCCGCCGACCTAACCGACCTGTGCTCGCTGCCCGCTCTCGAACTGGCCCGCCTGGTGCAGACCAGGGAGGTAAGCCCGCGCGAGCTGGTGCAGGCGCACCTTGACCGGATCGCGCAGGTCGAGGGCAAGGTCGGCGCTTTCCAGGTCGTGCGGCCAGAGGCCGCGCTCGCCGAGGCCAACGCACTCGCCGTCAATGCCCGGCTGCGCGACCTGCCGCTGGCTGGCGTGCCGGTCGCGATCAAGGACAACATCGATGTGGAGGGCGAGCCGACCAGGCACGGGTCAGCGGCCACCAGCACCGCCCCGGCCGACGCCGATGACCTGCTGGTCGCCAGGCTGCGGGCGGCGGGCTGCGTGGTGATCGGCAAGACCCAGCTGCCAGAGCTGGCCATCTGGCCGGTCACCGAGCCGGCCGCGTTCACGGCGACCCGCAATCCGTGGGACCTGCGCAGGACGGCGGGCGGCTCGACCGGCGGCGGCGCGGCGGCGGTCGTCTCCGGCATGGCCGCGCTCGCGCTCGGGTCGGACGGCGGCGGCTCGCTGCGCGTCCCGGCCTCGTGCTGCGGCGTGGTCGGCTTCAAGCCCGGCGCCGGCGTCGTGCCCCTGGCCGGCGCCAGGGACCAGCACTGGCTCGGGCTGACCGAGTACGGCCCGATCGCCAGGACCGTCGACGACGCCGCGCTGATGCTCGACGTGCTGGCGGGCCGTACCGCCTATCGTGATCCGAGGCCGCTCGATCATCCGGTGACGATCGCGTTCTCCGGCCATCATCCGCTGATCGGGGTGAAAGCAAGCTCCCGCGTTACCTCTGAGCTTGACGACGTAGCCGCCCTCTTGCGCAATGCCGGGCACTCGCTGCTGGCGGAGGCGCCGCCATATCCGCTGACGCTCGGACTGCGGTTCAGCACCCGATGGCTGAGCGGGATCGCGCAGGACGCGGCCGAACTCGACTTCGAGGCACTCGAGCCGCGAACGCGGCAGATGGTCAAGGCGGGACGTTTCCTGGCGAAGCGGGCCAGGCCGGCGTCCGCCGACCCGTACGGCAGGCGGGTCGCCCGGTGGTTCGGCGACTACGAGGCTCTGATCACGCCGACGCTGACGGCCGGCCCCATGCCGGTCGGGGCATGGGCGCAGGCCGGCTGGTTCGCGACCATGCTCAAGTCGGCGAGCTGGCTCTACACCCCACCATGGAACCTGGCCGGCCTCCCAGCCGCCTCTGTGCCCTTCGGGCACGACGACGAGGGCCTGCCGATCGGCATCCAGCTAGTTGGGCCTGCCGGCAGCGAAGGCAGGCTGCTGAGCCTGGCCGCCCAGATCGAGCAACTGCGGCCCTGGCCGCAGACCGTGCCAGGCGCCCCAGCCCAGACCCCTTAACCCCGCCCGCACCCTCCCGCCACCCGCACGTCCCGCCACCCGCCTCTCTCGCGGAATGAGCCGGGCCTCGTTCCGGCGGTGCGGGGTCGCCGCGCCGGTGATCGCGGCAAGCTCCCGCACTGCGGCGTGGTCGCGGAGCGTTCTCCGTCGTTGTCTCGGAGAGTTCTCGTAGCACGGAGTGTTGACCGTTCTATGTGCGGACAACCCTCCGAACTACGACAAGTCTCCGCGCCAGAGCGGAAAAGCCTCCGCGCACGAGCCGGAAACCCTCCGCGATGAGAAACCCCCGCTCGGAGCCGGAACCCTTCGCCTACGAGGCGAACCCACTAGGCCAACAGCAGCCTTGATGTCGTGAGCTGGCGGGCCGAGTCGGGCTGTGGCTGTCGGCAGGACGAGGCAATATGGAGTCATGTCAGGGGATCAGCGCTCGGCGACCGGGGCGCTGGCCGGCTTCAGCGAGCCGACCGCGTCGTGGTTCCGCGCTGCGTTCGCCCAGCCGACGACCGCGCAGGCTGGCGCCTGGGAGGCGATCGGCCGGGGTGAGCACGCGCTGGTCATCGCGCCGACCGGCTCAGGCAAGACGCTCGCCGCCTTCCTCTGGGCGATCGACAAGCTGGCCGCCGAACCGACTCCGGCGCAGGCCGCAGAGCGCTGCCGGGTGCTCTACATCTCCCCGCTGAAGGCGCTCGCCGTCGATATCGAGCGCAACCTGCGCTCGCCCCTTGCCGGGGTGAGCCAGGCGATGCGCCGGCTCGGGCTGGCCGAGCCCGAGATCAGGGTCGGCGTCAGGACCGGTGACACCGCCGCCGACGAGCGCAGGCAGCTCGCCAGCAAGCCGCCGGACATCTTGATCACCACGCCTGAGTCGCTGTTCCTGCTGCTGACCTCGCGGGCCCGGGAGGGGCTGCGCGGCGTGCGGACGGTGATCATCGACGAGGTGCACGCGCTGGCTGGCGGCAAGCGCGGCGCCCACCTCGCGCTGTCGCTCGAACGGCTCGATGCGCTGCGCGGTGACCAGGCCGCCCCTGCCCAGCGCATCGGATTGTCGGCGACCGTGCGTCCGGCCGAGGAGGTCGCGTCGTTCCTCGGCGGCGGCGCGCCGGTGACCATCGTCGCGCCGGAGAGCAGCAAGCGGCTTGACCTGCGCATCGTCGTGCCAGTCGAGGACATGTCCGACCTTGAGACGGCGGCGGGAGCGCGTGACCGGCACTTGGTCGGGCCGGCCGAGTTCGCTGCCCAGGCGGGCGTGGGCAATCCTGGTGCTGGCGCTCTGGCGCTGAATGGCACCGGGGCCTCAGGCAACGGCACGCCGGGTGCCGGCCCCGGGAGCAACTCGATCTGGCCGCATGTCGAGGCTCAGGTACTCGACGCGATCACGCGGCATCGCTCCACGATCGTGTTCGCGAACTCGCGGCGCCTGGCCGAGCGGCTCTGCGCCCGGCTGAACGAGCTGGCCGCGGAGCAGGCGGCCGAGCGCGGCGAGCAGGACGCCCCCGTCATCGCCCGCGCGCACCACGGCTCGGTGTCGCGGGCCGAGCGGTCCGCGATCGAGGAAGCGCTCAAGGCCGGGCAACTCCCTGCGGTCGTGGCGACGTCGAGTCTTGAGCTGGGCATCGACATGGGCGCCGTGGACCTTGTTATTCAAGTCGAATCACCGCCTTCGGTAGCGAGCGGACTCCAGCGAACCGGCCGCGCCGGGCACAACGTCGGCGATGTGTCGCGCGGGGTGATCTTCCCTAAATACCAGGGCGACCTGGTGCAGGCCGCGGTCGTGGCCGGGCGGATGCGGACCGGTCAGATCGAGCAGCTGCGGATGCCGCGCAACCCGATCGACGTGCTTGCCCAGCAGATCGTCGCGATGACCGCCATGGACGACTGGACTGTGGACGAAGTGCTGGCCATGGTCCGGCGGGCCGCCCCGTTCAGCGGGCTGACCAGGCCGGTGCTCGAAGCGGTGCTCGACATGCTGGCCGGGCGGTACCCGAGCGAGGAGTTCGCCGGTCTGCGGCCGAGGCTGGTCTGGGACCGCACGACGGGAGCGCTGCGCGGGCGGCCGGGGGGACAGCGGGTGGCGGTCACGAATGCCGGCACGATTCCCGACCGGGGCCTGTTCGGCGTGTTCCTGGCCGGCGATTCCAGGCACTCGCGGCGAGTCGGCGAACTCGACGAGGAGATGGTCTACGAATCGCGGGTGGGCGACGTGTTCGTGCTCGGCGCCAGCTCGTGGCGGATCGAGGACATCACGGCGGATCAGGTAGTGGTCTCGCCCGCGCCGGGGCAGCCGGGGAAGCTGCCGTTCTGGCGCGGCGACAGCCCGGGGCGGCCGGCTGAGCTTGGCCGGGCGATCGGCGAGTACTGCCGCGAGCTTGGCGCGGCCGAGCCTGGCAAGGCGATGGAGCGCCTTGCCGCCGACGGGCTCGACCCGCTGGCCGCGACCAACCTGCTCAGCTACCTGACCAGCCAGCGCGAGGCGACGGGGTACCTGCCCGACGACCGGACCCTGGTGCTCGAGCGGTTCAGGGATGAGCTTGGCGACTGGCGGCTGGTCCTGCACAGCCCTTACGGGTCGCAGGTGCACGCGCCGTGGGCGCTGGCGATCGCCGCGAAGCTGCGCGAGCGGTACGGCGGCATGGACATCCAGGCGATGTACACCGACGACGGGATCGTGATCAGGGTTCCCGACGCCGACGACCCCCCGGCGGCTGGCTTCGCCGTGCTCGACCCCGACGAGGTCGAGCAGATCGTGACCGGGGAGCTTGGCTCGTCCGCGATGTTCGCTTCCCGGTTCAGGGAGTGCGCCGCCCGCGCCCTGCTGCTGCCGCGCCGCCAGCCAGGGCGCCGCTCGCCGCTGTGGCAGCAACGGCAGCGCGCCGCCCAGCTGCTGGCCGTGGCCAGCGGCTACAGCAGCTTCCCGATCGTGCTGGAGACGATGCGTGAGTGCCTGCAGGACGTGTTCGACGTGCCGGCGCTCGTCGCGCTGATGCGCGATCTGGCCGGGCGGGCGGTCAGGCTGGTGGAGATCGAGACGCCGACCGCGTCGCCGTTCGGCCGGGCGCTGATGTTCAGGTACATCGGCGCCTTCATGTACGAGGGCGACGCGCCCCTGGCCGAGCGCCGGGCCCAGGCGCTGGCGGTCGACTCGGCGCTGCTCGCCGAGTTGCTCGGCCAGGCCGACCTGCGCGAGCTGCTCGATCCGGTGGTCGTCGCGGACACCGAGCTTGACCTGCAGCGGCTATCCGCTGATCGCAGGTGCTCATCCGCTGAGGGCCTGGCCGACCTGATCATGGCGATGGGCCCGCTGTCGGCGGAGGAGATCGCGCTGCGCTGCGCTGGCGATGCGCCGTCCTGGCTCGCCTCGCTGGCGGATCAGCGCCGGGTCATCGAGGTGCGGGTGGCCGGGGAGCCGCGCTGGGCCGCTATCGAGGACGCCGGCCGACTGCGGGACGCACTCGGCGTGGCGCTGCCGACCGGCATCCCGGTCGCCTTCACCGAACTGCTGCCCGATCCGCTCGGCGACCTCGTCGCCAGGTATGCGCGGGCGCACGCGCCGTTCAACTCGGCCGAAGTGGCGGCCAGGTACGGGCTCGGAGTGGCTGTCGTGATCGGGACGCTGCGCCGGCTGGCGGCCGACGGCAGGATCGTGGAAGGCGAGTTCCTGCCCAGCTTGCCCGGCCCTCAGTTCTGCGACGCCGGCGTGCTCCGGCTGCTCAAGCGGCGCTGCCTGGCCAAGCTCCGGCAGGAAGCCGAGCCGGTGCCGCCGCAGGTCTTCGCGGCATTCCTGCCCGCCTGGCAGGGGGCCGTGCACGACCCTGGCCGCCGGGCCGGTGATGCGGGTCCTGCCGCGAGCGCGCGCCGGTCGCGGATCGCCGGACCTGACACGGTCTACGCGGTTGTCGAGCAGCTTGCCGGTACAGCCATGCCGGCTACCGCGGTCGAGTCACTGATCCTCCCGGCCAGGGTCGAGGGCTACGCCCCGGCGATGCTTGATGAGCTGACAGCGGCAGGCGACGTGGTCTGGGCCGGCGCCGGAGCGCTGCCCGGCGGCGACGGCTGGCTTGTCCTCGCCCCGGCGGACTCCGCCCCGCTGCTGCTCCCGCCCCCCGGCGAGATCACGATGACCCCGCTGCACGAGGCGGTGCTTGCCGTGCTGGACGGTGGCGGTGCGCTATTTTTCCGCGCGATCGCTGACCGGGTCGTGGCTCGGGTCACCGAGACCCCGGCGGCCTCCGCCCCCTTCCACGGAGGCAGCACGGCGGCGGATCGGACCCGTGTCCTGAACCGGGTCAGCGACCAGGCCATCGCGGCAGCGATATGGGACCTGGTATGGGCCGGACTGCTGACCAACGACACGCTGGCTCCGCTGCGGACCATGCTGGCGTCGGGCCGGCCTGGCATCGCGCTGAAGCAGTCATCGGCCGCGGCCGCCAGCCTTGCCGCCGCCAGGGCGGCCTCGGCGAGCCAGCCCGCCGAGGCCGGAGGCGGGCCGGGGTATCCGGGCGGAGGCGGGCCCGGTTCGGGCTCGCGCGGAGCGGGGGTGCCGCCTCGGACGGGCTTGGGCGGATCGGGACTGCGGCGTCCGGGCTTTGGCCGGGGCTCGATGCCGTCGAATGCCGGGCCGCCGACCGTCAGCGGCCGGTGGTCGCTGCTGCCGTCCGCCGACACCGATCCCACCCGCCGGATGCACGCCAGGGCGCTGTCCATGCTCGACCGGCACGGCATCGTGATCAGGGGCGCCGCCGGGGCCGAACGGTTCACTGGCGGATTCGGTGCGCTCTACCCGGTGCTGCGGGCGATGGAAGAGACCGGCCAGTGCCGGCGCGGCTACTTCGTCGAAGGCCTCGGCGCGGCCCAGTTCGCGCTCCCAGGCGCCGTCGACCGCATGCGTTCCATGGCCGACTCGGTCACCGCGACGATCCGCGAGGCCGGCGTCAGCTGGACCAACCCGCGCGGAGCCGGACGGAGCGCACCCGAGCCACCTGTGCTCGTGCTGGCCTCTGCCGATCCGGCGAACGCCTACGGTGCGGCGCTGCCATGGCCGCCCCGCCCGGACGAGACCCCCGGCGGCCATCGCCCCGGTCGCAAGGCGGGCGCGCTGGTGGTACTAGTGGCCGGGCAACTCGTGCTCTATGTGGAGCGCGGCGGTAAGACCCTGCTGTCCTGGACGTCGGACCCCTCGCTGCTCGGCCCGGCCGCGGCGGCACTGGCTGGTGCCGTCCGGGCCGGCGCTCTCGGCCGCCTCACGGTGGAGCGCGCCGACGGGGGCGGGGTCTACGACTCCCCGCTTGCCCAGGCACTGGAGTCGGCCGGATTCCGCCCGACCCCGCGCGGCCTGCGACTGCGCGGCTAGCTCATCGGTGACTTCCACGCCGACGGCATGATCGCGGAGATTTTTCCGTCGTCCGGGGGCACTTGAGCCCCAACAACATCGGTGCGCGAAGACGACGCCGGATGTAAATTGAGGCTCTTTACAGACCAATACCCGCATTCATGCGGGCGCACCCGGGCACCAGGCCTCACGCCGGGCCAGCGTGAGCAGCGTGGCCCTCCCTGTTGCTGTCAGCGGTCCTTTCTGACAGCAAGGTGGCCCTCCCCGTTGCTGTCGGGACGACATCAGGGAGGGCCACGTTGCTGTCAAAACCAGTGACCAACAGCAACAGGGAGGGCCACGATGCTGTCAGAGGCGGCGTGAACACCAACGTGGGCCGCCCTGATGCTGTCGCGGGCGCCCGCCGCCGGGCCACCGGGCCGTTCCCGCCACGGGAACCCGGGTACCGGCTAATCCGCTGCCGGCCGCCGACCGCGTTGCCGAAACCTAGCTGGCGAACCCATAGCTGGCTACGTCGGTGAGCTCGGCGACCTGGGGGGCCACGTCGCAGCGCTCGCCGATGCCTTCCTGAAACTTCTGGAAGGCCTTGACCGACTCCAGCGGGTTGCCGGCCTCGGCGTGATTCATGAACGCCATATGCACGAAGGTCAGCCCGTCGCCGAGCCGGAAGGTCGCATACCTGAATCCTGCCGGCTTGGCCTCGGCCAGCTCTTCGTAGACGGCCTTGACAAGCTGCTCGTTCTCCTCGGCTCGCCCGGGCTTGACCGTGTACCGGACCATGACGCGTCGCATGTGGTTATCTCCTCTTGCTGACTGAGCCGCGGGCTCCGGCCTGGCTGCCCGCCGCTACCTGACTGGCTGCCTATTGAGACACCGAGCCGGGCCGGGATTCACCGATGACTTTCGGTCGCCTGCCGTGTCTTTACTAGGGACTCGCCCGGAAGCGACCGGAACCGAGAGGATGCCATGGTGACGGCGACGATGCTGGCCCGCGCGCAGGCGGGCGACGAGGACGCGTTCAGGGAACTGACCGAGCCCTGCCGGCGCGAGTTGCAAGCCCATTGCTACCGGATTGTCGGCTCGGTCCACGACGCGGAAGATCTCGTGCAGGAGACTCTGCTCGCTGCCTGGCGCGGGCTTGGCAAATTCGAGGAGCGATCATCCGTGCGGGCCTGGCTCTACAAGATCGCGACCAACCGGTGCCTCAACGCCCTGCGCGATACTGGACGGCGGGCGGGTCCTGTCGCCGCGGCCAGGCCCGCGCAGGGCGGCCCGGAACCCACTCGGCGGCCTGAGCCGCTGTGGCTGGAGCCCTATCCCGAGACCATGCTCGCCGAACTGCCCGACGCGTCGCCGGGACCCGCGGCACGCTATGAGACCAGGGAATCGCTTGCCCTGGCCTTCGTGGCCGGGCTCCAGCAACTCCCGCCCAGGCAGCGGGCCGCCCTCGTCCTGCGGGACGTGCTCGGCTTCCGGTCGGCTGAGGCGGCCGAGATCCTGGACAGCAGCGACATCTCGGTCAACAGCGCGCTGCAGCGGGCTCGGACAGCGCTCGCCTCCGTGCTTCCCGCTGACCGGGACCGCGCGCCGGCTCCGCGCTCTCCGCGCGAACGGGCTGTGGTCGGTCGCTTCGTTGACGCCTTCGAGAGCGCGGACATCGACCGCCTCGTGGCCCTGCTCACCGAGGACGCCACGCTGACCATGCCTCCGGAACCACTCGAGTTCCAAGGTCGCCCTGCCATCGCCGGATTCTTCACGAGCTTTGGCTGGTGGCGCGCCGACATGGCCAGGCTGATACCGACGCGCGCCAACGGCCAGCCGGCCTTCGGGTACTACCTCTACGACTCGATGACCTCGATCTCGCGGATCAACGGCCTTGTCGTCCTCACGCTCGAAGGGGACCGGATCTCCGCCATCACGCGCTTCCGCGACAACGGCCTGGCTCCGCTCTTCGGGCTGCCGAGAACCTTGCCGGGCACGCTGCGCCGCTAGCTAGGGGAAGTTGCCGCCGAATAGGCCGCTGCCCCGGTTGTCCTGCTCACGGCGCTCATTGTGGATCGCGTCGATCGCCAGCACGACCGCGAGCACGAAGATACTCGCCCATGTTCGGGCCGACCGCGCACCGAACGTCCCAGGGCCTGGCGAAGTCGTCGTAACGGTCACTGGGGCAGCATCCACTACCTCATCGGTGCCGCTAGCACGGCATAATGCTGACTATGCGACTGTCAGCCCGCGCCGATTACGCCTTGCGTGCCGCGATCGAGCTCGCGGCGTCGCGGGACGGTCACGTCACCTCTGACCAACTCGCCAAGGCGCAGCAGATCCCGGCCAAGTTCCTTGAGGCCATCTTGACCCAGCTGCGACGGGCCGGACTGGTCAGGAGCCAGCGCGGCCCCGAGGGCGGCTTCTGGCTGGCGCGGCCAGCCGAGGAGATCTCCCTGGCTGACATCATCAGGGCTATCGACGGTCCGCTGCTCGGCGTCCGCGGTGAACGCCCCGAGAACCTCGGTTACATCGGCGCGGCCGAGCCGCTGCAAACGGTGTGGATCGCGCTGCGCGCCAACGAACGGGCGATACTCGAAGAGGTGACACTCGCCCACATCGTCGCCGGTCAGCTACCCGAGGGCGTGCGGTTGCTGGCCGACCTCCCGGGTTCCTGGGAAGCTCGCCTGACCCACTAACCGTCGGGTGCCGCCGCGCCTAGACCGGCACCATGTCCGTCATCTGCCGGGCGACCCTGGCGACCTGGTCGAACATCGGGTCGTCGAGCCCGGAGCCAATCGGCATCGCAGGACCGGCAGCCATCGTGACCTTCTGGCCGCCGACCTGCACCTGACCGCCGCGTACGGCCCGCAGCTGGCCAACCCGCTCGGGCACCTTGCCCGCGACAGCGGCCGACATCCGGGCTGAGGCAACAGGAGCGACGGGAACGGCTGGCACCTGAGCGCCGGACTCCTCCGGCGCGTGACCGGCGCCGGCTACCTCGATGGCAGGCTCCATCACGTCGGCGAACACCGGCTCGCTCTGGAGCTCGGCGAGCGCGAAGTTATCTGAGACCTCGCGAAGCACCTGGGACAGCGGCGCCCCCAGTGCGGAGCAGATGGCGGCGAGCAGCTCGGACGAGGCCTCCTTCTGGCCGCGCTCTACCTCCGACAGGTATCCGAGCGAAACTCGCGCCGAGGCGGACACCTCGCGGAGGGTGCGACCCTGCCGCAGGCGCAACCGCCGCAGCGCGTCACCCAGCAAGTGACGAAGCAGGACCATCGCCGCAATCCCTTCCCGAGGACTGGTCGCCGTACACCTCCACCGTACCTGGCCTTACTGACCATGCGGGAGAGGGCAGGGGCGCGTGTTCGTGAATGTAACGCTGTAATCATGGATTGTCTTCCGGCAACGCGTTCACAAGCAGTCGCAATCCGTACATGACCGTGTCATCTCTGATCCGAGTTCGGTCGCCTGATAGCCGCAGCATCCGATGCCAATCCCGGCTCGCTGAACTAACTGCGACGTGCACTGTGCCCGGCGGAAGAGCGCCAACCGGATCAGGCCCGGCCACGCCGGTGGCGGCGACGGCGAGACTTACGCCGAGTCGGTGCCTGGCGCCGCGCGCCATCTCAAGCGCGACCTCCCGGTCGACGGTGCCGACGCTGTCGATCAGCGAACTCCGAACGCCGAGCAGGGAGACCTTGAGCTCGGCGGAGTAGGCGACGATGCCGCCGAGGAAGACGGCAGAGGCTCCGGGTACCGAGGTCAGCACGGCCGCGATCAGGCCTCCGGTGAGCGACTCCGCAGTGCCCACCGTCCTGCCCTGGGCGGTGAGCAGCCTGATCACAGCCGCGGCTTCCGCGCTCGCTCCCGGCTCACTGACCATCGTCACCTCCCAGGCCGTTGTCAGCCCCGGTCACCGCCCCGGTCACTGACCGGTCCCGGTCTCGCCAGCCGAACTCGCGCCGATCCCGCCAGCAGGATCTCCCGCCCCGCCATCGGCCGCAGCCTCCGGCACAGCAGGTACGGCCGACCCCGCCGGCGCGGGCAGCCCGGCCCCGCCCGCACCCGCGGGCAGCCCGGCCCCGGCCCCGGCCCCGGGCAGCCCGGCCCCGCCCGGCACCGACCTCCGCAGCTGGAACGCCCTGGCCACATAGTCGGCACCGGTAACAAGCGTCACGACCACGGCGGCGGCCATCACGCCGACCCGGAACGGCCCGACAGCGACCGGCAGGATGTACAGGCCGATGCCCGTCATCTGCAGCACGGTCTTGACCTTGCCGCCCCGGCTCGCGGGGATCACCCCGTGCCGGATCACCCAGAACCGCAGCGCGGTCACGCCGATCTCGCGCGCCATGATGATCCCGGTGACCCACCAGGAAAGTTCGCTAAGAGCGGACAGCGTAATCAGCGCCGACCCGGTCAGCGCCTTGTCGGCGATCGGATCGGCGATCTTGCCGAAGTCGGTGATCAGCCCGCGCCGCCTGGCCAGCTCGCCGTCGAGCAGGTCGGTCACTGACGCGACGCCGAACACCACGCACGCGGCGATCCGCGACGTAGTGCTCCCTGATACCAGCAGCACCACGAAGGCCGGGACCAGGGCCAGCCGGAGCAGCGTCAGCCCGTTAGGCACATTGACCGCGCTCGGCCCCTGGCCGGCCGCGCTCGGACCCTGGCCGGCCACGCTCGGACCCTGGCCGGCCACGCTCGGACCCTGGCCGCCCTGGCCGCCCGGCTCGGGTTCAGTCAAGGTTCTCTAGCGATCCAGGACGGTCATCAGCAAGCTCCGCCATCAGGTCCACCCCCTCCGAGCCTGATACCCGCACCCGCACGAGCTCACCTGCGGTCAGCTGGCGATCCGACCGCACCTCGGTCGAGCCGTCGACCTCCGGCGCCTGGTGCGCCGTGCGCCCTCCGTAGACCCACTCCGGGCGGCCGTTCACTCGCTCCTCGATCAGGACCTCATGCACCTCACCGACGCGCTCGGCGGCGCGCTGGTCCATCAGCTCGTCAGCGAGCCCCGCCAGGGCCGACACCCGGTCGGCGATCTCATGCTCGCCCAGCTGGCCGGGCAGGCCCGCCGCCTCGGTGCCGTCCTCGTCGGAATAGCCGAACACGCCGATGGCGTCGAGCCTGGCCTCGATGAGGAACTTCTCAAGCTCGGCCACGTCGGCGTCCGTCTCCCCCGGAAAGCCCACGATGAAGTTCGACCTGATCCCCGCCATCGGCGAGAGCTTCCTGACCTGCTCGATCAGCCCGCAGAATTTTTCACCATCACCGAACCGGCGCATGGCCCGCAGCACGGTGCCGCTCGCATGCTGGAAAGACAGGTCGAAGTAAGGTGCCACGCCAGCGGTCGACGTCATTACCTCTATCAGCCCAGGCCGCACCTCGGCCGGCTGCAGGTAGCTGACCCGTACGCGGTCGATGCCGGGCACGGCGGCGAGCCGCGGCAGCAGCGTCTCGAGCAGCCGCAGGTCACCCAGGTCCTTGCCGTAGGACGTCGAGTTCTCGCTGACCAGCACAAGCTCGCGGGCGCCATGGCCGGCCAGCCAGCCGGCCTCGGCAAGCAGATCGGCGGGCGGCCTGGAGACGAAGGCGCCGCGGAACGCCGGGATCGCGCAGAAACTGCACCTCCGGTCACAGCCAGACGCGATCTTGAGCGGCGCGACGACCCCGCCGCCGAGCCGCCGGCGGAGCACGCGCGGCCCGGAGGCCGGCGCGATGCCCTCAGGCAGGTCGTCAGCCACGGCGGGGGCGCCATGCCCAGGCACATGCGACGAGCCGGCCCCTGGCCGCCCGGCCGGCGAAATCGGCAGCAGCTTCCTGCGGTCCGAGGGCTCGTGCGCCTGCCAGCGCTGGCCAGCGTGCACGGCGTCGAGCCGCTCGGCGATGTTCGCGTAGTCGTCGAAGCTCAGCACCTGCGCCTCGGGCATCGCCTCCGCCAGCCCGCTGCCGTACCGCTCGGCCATGCAGCCCGCCGCGACCACCGCCGCGCCCGAATCGGCGGCACTCAGCAACTCGTCGACCGACTCTTGCTTGGCCGCCTGGATGAACCCGCAGGTGTTCACCACCACGACGTCGGCGCCGTCGCCCTCGGTCAGCGTCCAGCCGCCAGCTTCGAGCCTGGCGGCCAGCTCCTCTGAGTCAACTTCGTTGCGCGCGCAGCCCAGCGTGACCAGGCGCACGCTGCGCCTGGCCGCCGCTGAACGGGAGGACTGGGAAGGCAGGGAGCCGCTCGAAGACACACCGGCAGACTACCGCCCGGCCAGGACGCTACGATCGCGCGCGCGTCCCTGCCTGGCCCGGCTGGCCCAGGGCCAGGTTGAGGTGGACCGGCGTCGTGGTCCCGCGGTGGATCTTGTTCTTGGAGCCGTTCACGGTCACGATGACGCCGGCCGGGTTGTCGACCTCCAGCTTGACCGCGTGCCTTTCGGTCCAGTGCTTGGACTGCCCGGCGAGCACCATCCCCATGAAAATGGTCTTGCCGGTGGCGACCGAGGTGAGCACGACCCATGACTCCTGCGAGGCGGTCAGCTCGATGCTCAGGTGACGCGGCTTGTTATGGTGGGCCACGTCGGAGGTCTTGGCCTTCTTC
The DNA here is from genome assembly GCA_963720575.1 of uncultured Actinomycetota bacterium. Lineage (GTDB taxonomy): Bacteria > Actinomycetota > Actinomycetes > Streptosporangiales > Streptosporangiaceae > Chersky-822. Next base: position 3,093,281 of record CAVRGA010000001.1, on the reverse strand, counting down.
GCGTGGCCGCCGGCCCCGCTCGAATTGGCCGAGGGAACGGCGCCAGAGCCGGTGGCGGACGCGCGGGCGTGAGCGAAGTGCTCGTAGGCGAAGCCGCCCGCGATCAGCACGAGGGCGAGCGCGAGCGCGGCGGTCCAGTTCGGCCCGCGCCGCTCCTTCAGCCGGACCGGCGTGACCGGCTGGAAGACGTCGGCCGCGCTGATCGCGCGCGGCGCACCCAAGGTCGCGTCGTACTCCTCGATCAGCGGATCCGGATCGACCCCCACCGCCCTGGCGATGCTGCGGATATGGCCGCGCGCGTAGAAGTCACCACCGCAGCCGGAGAAGTCGTCCCGCTCGATGCCGCGGATGATCGTCTCGCGAATGCAGGTGCGCTGACTCACCTGCGTCACGGTCATTCCGGCCTGGCGGCGTCCCGCTGCCAGCGCGTCACCAATGGTCATGCCGCGCCTCCACGCTCTTCGTCAATGGCTGCAGCTCTGTCATATTTGCCCGCATTGCTATGCTCTCGCTCCCCCGGCGCCCCTTATTCAGGGGACGATAACTAAGTGTAGACACCGGGGCACCGTCGGGCGACGTCCGGCTCTACAGTCCGCCGGACAATGCCAACTAGCTTTTTCTATAACGCAATCCCCACCACCTCATGCCCTGGAGCAGGCCAGCCAACCCCAAGGGACAGTATGGCCTCAGCCGGGGCCCGGTCAGGCGCCGCGAAGCGAATCGAGCAGCTCGTCCAGGTCATCCGGCCTGATCAGCACGTCCCTGGCCTTCGATCCCTCGCTCGGGCCGACGACGCCGCGGCTCTCCAGCAGGTCCATCAGCCGGCCCGCCTTCGCGAACCCGACCCGCAGCTTGCGCTGCAGCATGGACGTCGAGCCGAACTGGGTGCTGATGATCAGCTCAGCCGCCTGGAGCAGCAACTCCAGGTCGTCCCCGATGTCGGCATCGACCTCACGTTGCTTACTCTCAGTGACCGCAACATCTTCGCGGTAGTCGGGCTCGGCCTGCTTCTTGCAGTGGCTGACGATCTCGCGGATCTCTTTTTCCGTGACATAGGCGTTCTGCAGCCTGATCGGCTTGCTCGCGCCCATCGGCAGGAACAGCGCGTCGCCCTGGCCGACCAGCTTCTCCGCGCCCGGCTGGTCGAGGATGACCCGGCTGTCGGTCAGGCTCGAGGTGGCGAACGCCAGCCTGGACGGCACGTTGGCCTTGATCAGCCCGGTGACCACGTCGACGCTCGGCCGCTGGGTCGCCAGCACCAGGTGGATGCCCGCCGCGCGAGCCAGCTGCGTGATCCGCACGATCGCGTCTTCGACGTCGCGCGGCGCGATCATCATCAGGTCGGCCAGCTCGTCAACGATGACCAGCAGGTACGGATAGGGGACGTACTCGCGCTCGCTGCCCGGCGGCGGCGTGATCTTCCCGGCTCGCACCGCCTTATTGAAGTCGTCCATGTGCCGGAACCCGGACGCCGCCAGGTCGTCATACCGGCGGTCCATCTCGCCGACCACCCACTGCAATGAGTCGGCGGCCTTCTTGGGATTGGTGATGATCTGCGTGATCAGGTGCGGGATTCCGCTGTAGGCGGTGAGCTCGACCCGCTTGGGATCGATCAGGATCATCCGCACCTCGTCCGGCGTCGCCCGAATCAGGATAGATGTGATAAGTCCGTTAATACACGTAGATTTCCCGGCACCAGTGGCTCCCGCAATCAAAATATGCGGCATCTTCGCGAGATTGGCGACGACGGTGCGGCCTTCGACGTCCTTGCCGAGGCCGACGACCATCGGGTGGTGATCGGACTCGGCGACCTGCGACCGCAGCACGTCGCCCAGGCTGACGATCTCGCGGTCGGTGTTCGGGATCTCGATGCCGATCGCCGACTTGCCGGGGATGGGCGACAGGATGCGGACGTCGGCGCTCTTCACGGCGTAGGCGATGTTCTTCGACAGCGCGGTGACCCGCTCGACCTTGACCGCCGGCCCCAGCTCGATCGCGTACCTGGTCACCGTCGGCCCCCGGGAGAACCCGGTCACGTGCGCGTCAACCTCGAATTGGTCAAGCACCATGGTCAGCGCCTCGACCATCGCGTCGTTAGCCCTGGTCCTGGCCTTCGGAGCGGTCCCCGGCTTGAGCAGCGCCGACGGCGGCAGCGTGTAGCTCGACGAAGACGCGCCCGCGAGCGTGAGCTGCTCGCCGCGGCCGGACTTGGCCCCGGCGGCGGGCCCCTGCGGCGGGCGCGGCCTCGGCGGCCGGCACCCCGGCGGCCTCTTCGCCGAACCAGGACTTGTGCCACGATTCCTCGGCGCCGGACGCCGGCGGACGGCTCACCGTCTCGCCGGTCTCGCGGAGCCGCTCGCGCTGGCCGGCCTCCGGCGTCCCGAACGCCAGCGCCTCGGCCAGCACTTCGTCGTCGGCCGACCGGCGGCCTGCGCCTAGCGGACTCACCGCTACCTCGCCGGGCGCCTCATCGGCACGGCCAGCCTGAGCGGAAGCATCGCCTGCCCGGGCCGCCCGAGCCGCGGCCCGGCCAGCCGCGCCGCGCGGTACCAGGCCGCCGATCAGCGGCGTGTCATAGGGCCGGTCGTTTTCCCCCGCCTCGATCGCGCCGGCGCTCCTGCGCCTGCCGGGCTGGTCCGGCAACTCGTCCCCGGCGTCATCGAAGACCTCCGTGTCCACGCCGCGGATCTGCCGCAGCAGGAATCCGAACTCGGCGAACCTCTCCCGTACCCGGTGCACCGGAGTACCGGTGATGACCAGCACCCCGAATCCCGCGACCAAGGCGAGCAGCGGCACCGCCACCCACGCCGTGAGTAGCGCCTGCAGCGGCGCGGACACGACGTAGCCGATCAGCCCGCCCGACGTCTGCATGGCGTGCCGCCCGGCCGACGGAGCCGGGCTGCCCAGCGCGATGTGCACGATGCCCAGAGCGCCAAGGATCAGGGTGGTCCAGCCGACCACCATCCGGCCCGGGTGCGCGTTCCTGTCCGGGTGCCGGAGCAGCCGCCAGGCCAGCAGCCCGAGCAGCAGCGGAATCGTCCACGCCATGGCTCCGAACGTGCCGCGCACCAGCGCCGTCAGCGCCTTGCCGAACGCCGAGCCGAGGTGCAGCCAGGTCGCCCCGGCCGTGACGATCGCGATCGCGAGCACCCCGAGTCCGACCCCGTCCCTGCGGTGCGCCTGGTCAAGCTCACGCGCGCTGCTGCCGAACAACCGCGCGGCGTAGCCGACTCCGCAGGCCACTTCCATCCAGATCATCGCGATGAGCGCCAGCAGCCAGCCGACCAGGATCAGGAACGGATTGTGCGAGGCCCGCATCCCGCGCGCCAGGCTAGGCGTCGCTGCGCTCCCGCGGCTCCGGTAATACGGCGTGCCACCCGACCGCGAAGCCCCAGACCGCGACCCGCCCGCCCGCCCGCCATTTGACCGCCCAGAACCCCCGCCAGAGCCCGACCGTCCCGTATTCGACCGTCCCGTATTCGACCGTCCCGTATTCGAGCGCCCAGTATTCGACCGCCCGGACCCAGACCCGCCGGAGCCCGATCGCCCAGTATCAGCCCGCCCACCCGAGCCGCCCCGCGCCGAGCCCTGCGAGGCACCACCCGAACCCCGCGCCCCACCCGAACCACCCGAGCCACGCGCCCCACCCGAACCACCCGAGCCACGCGCCCCACCCGAGTTGCCCGAGCCACGCGAGCCGCGCCCGCCACCGCCCGAGCCACCGCCAGAGTTCCCACTGCCCGAGCCCCCGCCCGAGCGTCCTGAACCGCCCGACGAGCGTGCGCGCCCGGCAGCTCCGTTAGCTGGGCGCGATGCACCCCTGGGCGCACGAGTCGCCATAATCACACCGTAACCAAGCGATCGCAATGCCCCAAGCACAAACCCCGGCGTGTCGCCCGCAGGAAAATGTCACCATGGAGCGCGATGCTGCCCGCTGCCCGGGACCTGCGAGGAGGGTTTTCGCGTAAAGGAGGGTTGACCGGACTATCCCACGAAGATCCTCCTACATGCGAAAATGCTCCCGCAGGAGAGGTTGTCGGGTGACTTGGATCTTGGAAGGTCAGGGTCAGGGCGGGTCAGCGGGGAGAGTTTCCGTGAGTTATTAGAGCGATTTTTCACTTAAGTGAGTCTTTTCAGTGCTATTAAGTGAAAAAACTCTCAGCGCTGGAACTCCTCCCACGATGCCGGAAAGGCTCCCTGATTCAGATCACGAGCCTCACGGCAGCCGCCGGGACCCGTGCTGGTTTCCGTGATCATGATCGAGACCGTGATCACGGAAGATCGCCCAGGTCAGGACGGCACCGATCCTCCGTGATCATGCCCTGGACCTTGATCACGGAACATCGCACCTGCCCGCCCGCCCCCACTGCGGCCCGGCAGCATCAAGGCGACCCGGGTTGCTGGTCACGGCCGCCTCTCACAGCATCGTGGCCCTCCCTGTTGCTGTTGATCACTGGTTTAACAGCAAGGTGGCACTCCCGGCCCGCACCAGACATCGGGAGGGAGTGCCGCCTTGCTGGCAGAAACGACCGCTAACAGCAACAGGGAGGGCCACGATGCTCACCCTGTCCCAGGCTTACACTGCCCCGGCGGCACCCGTCCCGGGCACAGCGCACGTCCGCCCAGAAACGGAGATCACGCGCGGAGACACTAGTTCAACAATCTCAAGGGGAAAAGCCTCCTGCTGACCCACCAGGCACCTGACTCTCCAAGGTCACGAGTCACCCGACAGCCTCCCTGACCCGGGCGATCTTCCGTAGTCACGGTGTCGGTCACGATCACGGAGCAGCACGCTCACGTTCTCGCCAGGCGTCGTCCCGCGGGCACCCGTCCGCCGGGACCCGCCGCCCGGGTGCCGGGCGGCAGCTCGCTCAAGCCGCGGGCGAATCGGGCGGCCGACGTTGACCCCCGCCTGGGCGGGAACGTAGCGTCGGGGCACGGTCCAGCCCGCGCGACAGACAGATCGAGCGGGCTGCCACCTGGGAGGGGGTAGCGCGGACGTGCGGATCGCGGTCGCAGGAGGCGGGCCGGGGGGCTGTACTTCGCCGCCCTGGCAATGCAACTCGGTTTGCCCGGAGCCGGGCCCGGAGCCGGAGCCGGAGCCACCCCGGCCGGCGCCCGCCCGCGAGACGCCCGCCGCACGGGCGATGGCCGACCAGGCGCCGCGAGCCCTGGCAGTCCCCCGCACGAGATTACGGTCTGGGAGCGGAACGCGGCCGATGACACGTTCGGGTTCGGGGTCGTGTTCTCCGACGAGACGCTTGGCGGCATTGAACATGCCGATCCCGCCATCTACGCCGCCATGCAGCGCGAGTTCGCCCGGTGGGACGACATCGACGTCCACTACAAGAACAGGGTGATCACCAGCGGCGGGCACGGGTTCGCGGCCATCAGCCGCCAGCGGCTGCTGCGGATCCTCCAGGATCGCTGCGCCAGCCTGGGCGTGAACATGGCTTTCCGCACCGAGGCACCATCCACGCATCAACTGGCAGCGGACTACGACCTCGTCGTCGCGGCGGACGGCGCGAACTCGGGGACGCGGGGGGCGTTCGAAGAAGCGTTCGGTCCGCAGGTTGAGCGGCGGCGGTGCAAGTACATCTGGCTCAGCACGGACCTGGTGTTCGACGCGTTCAAGTTCTATGTCGTGGAGACGCCGTTCGGGGTCATGCAGGTCCACGGGTACCCCTACGACGCGACCCGCAGTACGTTCATCGTGGAGATGCACGACGACGTCTGGGCAGCGGCCGGGTTCGGCGAGCTGGCTCCCGCGAAACTCACGCCGGGCCAGTCCGACGAGGCCTCGATCGAGCGGATCGGCGAGTACCTAGAGGGAATCCTGAGCGGGTACCGCATTTTTTCCAACAACTCTCAATGGATCAACTTCGGGACGCTGCGCTGCCGGACCTGGCGGCACGGCAACGTCGTGCTGCTCGGCGACGCCGCGCACACGGCGCATTTCTCGATCGGGTCGGGCACGAAGCTGGCGATGGAGGACGCGCTAGCGCTGGCCGCGTGCTTGCACGAGCAGCCCGGGCTCGGCGAAGCGCTGGACGCCTACGAAGCCGAGCGCCGGCCCGTGGTCGCCTCGACTCAGCGGGCCGCGCAGGCCAGCCTGGAATGGTTCGAGAACCTCGGCCAGTACACCCATCAGGACCCCGAGCAGTTCGCGTTCAACATCATCACCAGGAGCCGCCGCGTCACCTATGACAACCTGCGGCTGCGTGATCCCGAGTTCGTGGCCGACGTGGACGCCTGGTTCGCCCGCGAGTGCAAAGCACAGGGCCTGGGGGCCGGCGAAGTAACCCCGCCGATGTTCCAGCCGTTCCGGCTGCGCGAGCTCGAGCTGAAGAACCGGGTCGTGGTCTCGGCGATGGACATGTACAGCGCGCAGGACGGCACCCCGTCCGACTTCCACCTAGTGCACCTCGGCGGCCGGGCGCTCGGCGGGGCCGGCCTGGTCATGACCGAGATGGTGTGCGTGTCCGCGCCGGGCCGGATAACCCCTGGCTGCGCCGGGCTGTACGCACCCGAGCACGAGGTCGCCTGGCGGCGGATCACCGACTTCGTGCACGGCCAGTCCAGCGCCAGAATCGGGCTGCAGCTCGGGCATTCAGGCCGGAAAGGCTCAACAAAACTTATGTGGAAAGGTATGGACGAGCCGCTCGATGACGGCAACTGGCCAGTCTGTGCCCCGTCGCCGATCCCGTACCTGGCCGGGGTCAGCCAGGTGCCGCACGAGCTGACCGGAGCCGAGCTGGAGGTGCTCAAGGCAGAGTTCGTGGCGGCGACGCTGGCCGCGGAGCGGGCCGGGTTCGACCTGATCGAGCTGCATTGCGCTCATGGGTACCTGCTGTCATCGTTCATCTCGCCGGTGACGAACCAGCGGACCGACGCCTACGGCGGCTCGCTGGCCGGGCGGCTGCGGTTCCCGGTCGAGGTGTTCACCGCGATGCGGGCCGTGTGGCCCGACGGCAAGCCGATGAGCGTGCGGATCTCGGCGACCGACTGGGTGCCGGGGGGCGTTACCGGGCCTGACTCGGTGGTGGTAGCGCAGGCGTTCGCGCAGGCGGGCGCCGACGCCGTGGACGTCTCGACCGGGCAGGTGACGCCGGAGGAGCAGCCCGCGTTCGGCCGGTCGTATCAGACGCCTTTCGCCGATGCCATCCGCAACCAGACCGGGCTCGCGACGATCGCCGTCGGGGTGATCTCCTCGTACGACGACGTGAACTCCCTGGTGCTGGCCGGCCGGGCCGACCTGTGCGCTCTGGGCCGGGCGCACCTGTACAACCCGAACTGGACGCTGCACGCGGCGGCGGCGCAGGAGTACGCCGGGCCGGCCGCCGCGTGGCCTGACCCGTGGGCGGCGGGCAGCAGGCCGCCGCAGACCGGCCGCGCTGACGGCCCGAAGCCGAGGCTGGAGCTGATCAGGCATCCAGAGGCCGGTCAAGCCACCAAGCACGCCCGCTGGCGCCCCGCGGCACAGCCAGCGACCACGAACGCCACGACGGAGGACAGCCTGTGAGCGTCGAGCATGTCAATCCCGCCGGCCTGGCGCGCCCGTCCGGTTTCTCGCACGCGGTCGTCGCGGAGGGCCGGGTGATCTTCCTGGCCGGCCAGACAGCACTCGACGCCTCGGGGGCGATCACCGGGGAGGGCGTCGTCGCGCAGTTCGAGCAGGCGCTGGCCAACCTGCTGACCGCGCTGCGCGCCGCGGGCGGTTCGCCCGAGCAGCTGACCAGCCTGACCATCTACGCGACCGACCTCGCCGACTACCGGGCCCGCGGCGCGGACATCGGCGCGGTCTGGCGGCGCCTCATCGGGCGCGCCTACCCGGCCATGGCGGCGATCGGCGTCAGCCGGCTCTGGGACGACGCGGCACTAGTGGAGATCGCGGGCTTCGCGGTCATCGGGGTACCGAACCGTTGACTGCGGCAGCTATGGCGCAATACTGTGCACGTCCGCCGCGATCTCGCCGCGAAGTCACAGGAAGGCCCGGCCGATGGAGCTTACGCCGTCCGCCCACGTCGACACGTTCTGCCGGGACAACCTGCCGCCCGCCGACCAGTGGCCCGACCTGGAATTCACGCTGCCCGAACTCGCCTACCCAGACCACCTCAACTGCGCGGAAGCCCTGCTCGCCGGCACGATCGAGCGGCTCGGCGCGAACCGCCCCGCCATCTTGCACCAAGACCCGGACAAGCCGGCCTGGAGCTACGGCGACCTCGCTGCGACCGCGAACCGGATCGCGGGAGCGCTGATCGAAGCCGGCCTGGTTCCAGGGAACCGGGTGCTGCTGCGCGGTCCGAACACCGCCTGGCTCGCCGCCTGCTGGTTCGGCGTCATACTTGCGGGCGGCGTCACCGTCGCGACGATGCCGCTGCTGCGGGCGGCTGAGCTGAGCACCATCTGCGACATCGCGCGGGTACGGCTGGCGTTGTGCGACGAGAGGTTCACCGGCGAGCTTGAGGCGGCTGGCGTGCCCGGGCTGCGAATGATCACATTCGACGCGTCCGCGCCAGCGTCCGGGGGCTCAGCGTCCGTGGGGGCCGTGGCCGGGAGCACCGTGGCCGGGAGCGCCGCGTCAGGGGGGACTGGTCAGCCCGGCGGCTTGGTCGAACTCGCCAGCCGGCAGCCGACCGAGTTCGAACCGGTCAAGACGGCGGCCGACGACGTGGCATCGATCGCGTTCACGTCCGGGACAACCGGCCGGCCCAAGGCCGCGATGCACCTGCACCGGGACACGATGGCCGTGACCGACACCTTCTCCGCGCTCGTGCTCAAGCCGACGCCGGAGGACATCTTTACCGGCACTCCCCCGCTGGCGTTCTCGTTCGGGCTCGGCGCCTTGCTGCTCTTCCCGATCCGCGTGGGCGCCTCGACGCTGATGGTCGAGCGAGCAACGCCGGCCGAATTGGCCGACCTGATCGCCGCGCGCGGCGTCTCGATCGTCTCGACCGCGCCGACCGCCTACCGGGCGATGCTCGCGGCCGGCAAGGCCAACCAGTTGCGCGGGCTGCGCCGCCCGGTGTCCGCAGGTGAGACGCTGCCGGGGTCGGTGTGGCATGCGTTCTACGACGCGACCGGAGTCAAGATCATCGACGGCATCGGCAGCACGGAACTGCTGCACATCTTCATCGCCTCCGCCGACGATGACATCAGGCCGGGCTCGACCGGCCTGCCGGTGCCCGGCTACCGGGCCGAGATCCACGACGCCGATGGGGCGGTCGTGCCCGACGGGCAGCCAGGCCGGCTGGCGGTCAAGGGCCCGACCGGCTGCAAGTACCTGGCCGACGAACGCCAGCGCGCCTACGTCAGCAACGGCTGGAACTACACCGGCGACACCTACATCAGGGACGCCGACGGTTACTTCTGGTATCAGGCCAGGTCGGACGACATGATCGTGTCCGCCGGCTACAACATCGCCGGCCCTGAGGTCGAGGACGTGCTGCTCAGCCACCCGGCGGTCGCCGAGTGCGGCGTCGTCGGCGTGCCCGACGAGACCAGGGGCCAGATCGTCAAGGCGTTCGTCGTGCTGGCAGACGGCGCTGGCGGAAGCCCTGAGCTGGTCGCCGAGCTGCAGGACCTGGTCAAGGCCAAGATCGCCCCGTACAAGTACCCGAGGTCGATCGAGTTCCTCCCGTCGCTGCCGCGCACCAACACGGGCAAGCTCCAGCGCTTCAAGCTCCGCGACCTGTCCTGAACCACGCCCCGCGCAGCACCTCGGCGGACACCAGCCCCGGCTCGACCCGCCCCCGCTCCATGCCAAATCAGTATCGTCGTGAGCGCGCCGCCGCTACACCTCAAGCACCACCGGGACGATCATCGGCCGGCGGCGGTAGTTGCTGTTGACCCACTTGCCCGCGGTGCGCCTGATCAGCTGGCCAAGCTGGTACGCGTCATTCATGCTGTCGAGCGCCGCCCGGTCAAGCGCGGCCTCGAGCAACGGCCGCACCTCGCTGAACCCGACGTCATCGATCCCCGAGCCGCGAGCATAGATCTCCGGCCCGGCGACCAGCTTGCCGCTCGTCGAGTCGACCACCACGACGACGGAGATGAATCCCTCCTCGCCCAGGATCAGCCGGTCCTTGATCGAGCTCTCGGTCACCTCGCCCACGGACAGCCCGTCGACAAAGACGTAGCCGCAGTGCACCTTGCCGACCACGCCAGCCCGGCCGCCGACCAGGTCGACGACGAGCCCGTCCTCGGCGATCACGATGTTCTCGTCAGGCACGCCGGTCTGCCTGGCCAGTTCGGCGTGGGCGCGCAGGTGCCGCCATTCTCCGTGGACCGGAATGAAATTGACTGGCTTGACCATGTTGAGCACGTAGAGCAGCTCACCGGCCGGGGCGTGCCCGGACACGTGCACGAGCGCGTTGCCCTTGTGCACGACACGGGCGCCGAGCCTGGTCAGGTTGTTGATCACCCGCCCGACCGCGGTCTCGTTGCCCGGCACGAGCGAAGACGCCAGGATCACGGTGTCACCGGTCGCGATCCTGATCGGGTGGTCACGGCCGGCCATCCGCGCCAGCGCGGACATCGGCTCGCCCTGCGACCCGGTGGAGATCAGCACGATCCGGTCGGGCGGCAACTCCTCCGCGTCCTTCATGTCGACGAGCAGCCCGCCGGGGACTGAGGGCACCTGCAGGTAGCCAAGCTCCCTGGCGACTCCCATGTTGCGCACCATCGACCGGCCCACCAGCGCGACCTTCCTGCCGTGCGCCGCGGCTACCTGGAGCACCTGCTGCACCCGGTGCACATGGGTGGCGAAGCACGACACGATGATCCGCTGGTCAGCGGAGCTGAAGACCTCGGACAGCACCGACGCGATCGCCCGCTCGCTGGTCACGATGCCGGGTACCTCGGCGTTCGTGGAGTCTGACATCAGCAGGTCAACGCCCTCGCGGCCGAGCCGCGCGAACCCGCCGAGGTCGGTCAGCCGCCCATCGAGCGGCAGCTGATCCATCTTGAAGTCGCCGGTGTGCAGCACCGTGCCGGCCCCGGTCTTGATAGCGACTGCCAGCGCGTCCGGAATGGAGTGATTAACGGCGAAAAATTCAAGAGCGAAGGGGCCGAATGGCTCGCGCGAGCCAGCCTCGACTTCAAAGGTTTCCGGTGTGATCCGGTGCTCGACGAGCTTGCTGCGGACCAGCGCCAGCGTGAGCCGCGAGCCGACTAGCGGGATGTTGGCCCGTCGCCTGAGCAGGTAGGGCACCGCCCCTATGTGATCCTCGTGGGCGTGCGTCAGCACGAGCGCGTCGATATCGTCGAGCCGGTCATCGATCGCGGTGAAATCCGGCAGGATCAGATCGATGCCCGGCGTGTCCGGATCGGGGAACAGCACCCCGCAGTCCACGATCAGCAGGCGGCCTTCGTGCTCGAAGACCGTCATGTTCCGGCCGACTTCGCCAAGCCCGCCCAGCGCGACGATCCTCAGCCCGCCCTGCGCGAGCGGCGGCGGCGGCCCGAGTTCCGGGTGCGGATGACTCACTTGAGCTTGACACCACCAGCGACAAGATCGGCGCGGAACTGCTCCGCTTCGGCAGGTGTCGCGTTCACCAGCGGCCGTCTCACTGACCAACTGGGAAGGCCAATTATGGCGAGCGCTGCCTTCGTCGCGATCACTCCTTGTGTCCTGGTCATAATCCCGGTGTATACCGGCATCAGTTCCTGATGCAGCTCGAGCGCCCTGGCGACGTCGCCGGCCAGGTACGCGTCGATCATTTCGTGCAGCCGGTCGCCGACGAGGTGGCCGACGACGCTGACGCAGCCCACGGCGCCGACGGACAGCCACGGCAGGTTCACGACGTCGTCACCGGAGTAGAAGACGAGATCGGTCGCGAGCATCACCGTCGAGGCGGCGCCGAAGTCCCCCTTGGCATCCTTGATGCCGACGATCCTGGGATGCTGGGCGAGCCGGATCAGCGTTTCCGTCTCTGATCGGAACACCGGTCCGGCCGGGGATGTCATAGAGCAGCACCGGCAGGCTAGCAGCATCAGCCACCGCGGTGAAGTGCTCGATTAGCCCGCTCTGCGGCGGCTTGTTGTAGTACGGAGTGACTACGAGCAGGCCGTCCGCGCCCGCCTGCTCTGCCTGTCTCGCCAGCTCGCACGTATGGTTCGTGTCGTTGGTACCGACCCCGGCCACGACGGCCGCGCGACCGCCTACCGCCTGCTTGACGACCCGGATCAGCTCGGCCTTCTCCGCGTCCGACGTGGTGGGCGACTCGCCCGTCGTGCCGCTCAGCACCAGAGCGTCATTGCGCATCTCGGTCACCAGGTACTCAGCGAGTTGTTCCGTGCCGGCGTAGTCCACGGCACCATCGCTCGTCATCGGGGTGACCATCGCCGTGATCATCCGCCCGAAGGGAGGCTCTGGCTTGCTAGCTTTCGCAGTCATAATGGAACGGTACTCTGCGCAGGCCGCTGAGGTAACTCAGGTCGCGGTTGCGAACCGCCCGCGCTGGTCATCGCGACACTAACCTGCCGCATCCGCCCCGCACCGCAACCGCAGGCCCGCGACCTTCGAACCCAGCCCCGGCGATCCGCAACCGCGAGTTGCCCGACGCCCGTCCGAGGCTGCCCGGTATCTCGTGATCATGTTCCAATGCCGCTTAGCCTAAGTTGATCTTGGAAGTGATGTGCCGCGTCGCTTGCGGGCCGGAGCGCGGGCTGGCGATTCGGCGGCGCTGGTGCTCATGTTGCGGATGCGGTCGCAGTGCCTGGTATGACGGATGGTGCCCGGGCGTGGGCGCATGAATGACCCTGCTGGTTTATCGGAGGCCAGGGCTGGCGGGTGAACTTGAGGCAGCGGAGGCGGGTGGTGCGGGTTGTGCCGGGTGGGGTGGCTGTCCGCCGGGGACCGGCAGGGGCTGGTTTCCGTGATCATGGCCGCGGGCATGATCACGGACCATTGCCCGCGCCCTGAGCTGCGTAAATTCCCGTGATCATGCCCCGGGTCATGATCACGGAAACCAGCACGGCTTGAGCTAGAACGGCCCGGCCTGATCACCCCGGCGCTGCTCACCCCCGCCACCCGAACCCGGTGAGCCAACAGATCTCGATGCGCGCTGCGCGCTCCCGCGGATGAGAATGGCGGAGCGCACGCGGCAAATGACAGCCCCGGCTCGGGCCATTCACGTATCAGGACCATGAATGACCTTGTTGGCCTATTGGTGGCTGAGGCGGCCTGGGTTCAGCGCGGCGGGGTCAGCGGCGCCGGGGTGGCCAGGCCCGGCCCGGACAGCATCGGGGCGGGCCGGCTTGCTGGTCAGGCCCGCCCCTGACAGCATCGCGGCCCCCCTGTTGCTGTCAGCCACTGGTCTTGACAGCAACAGGGAGGGCCACGATGCCCCCGGCGGTGCCGTGCCCGGCGCACGGCGCCTGACTCGCCACGATCCCGAGGGGGCACGGCGCCTGACTCGCCACGATCCCGAGTCACCCGGCAGCCCCCAGGGCAGCGGCAATGTTCCGTGATCATGGTCCAGGGCATGATCACGGAACATCGTTGCCGTGCCACGCGCACCGCCGCCGCCGCGAACCTCTCCCACCGCGACCCAGCCGGGCAAACATAAGCCAACAGGATCATGAATGCGGGAATCGATGTTCCGGATCGGGTGCCGGTTCGCGCACACATGTTGCCGGGCCTCAGCCCGCCCAGGCGGGTCCCCGCCTGAGCGATACAGCCCGGGCCGGAACATGCAGGTCAGCGCATGATCAAAATAAGCTAAGCACCATTGGATCAAGATCAGGGAGCCTTCCGGCATCGTCCAGGAGAGTTCTCTCTCTCCGGAGTTCCCGCGAGAGCCCGGCGAGCACCGCAAGGACCGGGCGCGACGTGAGCTCGGGGGGACCCACGCCGCCGTCGCCTTACAGCGAATATCGCTCACCATCAAGTTCGCCTAGCAATTGCGCGATCGCGGCGGCGAACAATCTAACGCGAAGCCCGGTAGATAAGGAGGCCCGAATAAATAACGAAGCCCCCGCATGTATGAGATGCAGGGGCCTCGCTCGGGCTTGACCAAACAACCCGCCGATTGCCCCGGCGAGTGGGCCGCCGGGGCAATCGGCGATCCGCGCTCAGTCAGTCCCACACCACCGGTCCAGGACGCCCGCAGAAATCCGGTTGCCCAGTCTTTCTGCGTCCCCTGAGTTTCCCCTGGGTGGCACCCGTTTTCGCTGGTAGGGAATTTCTACGCCTCCCCGGCGCATTGCACAAGACCTTACAGCCACTATTTTCAAGATTCTTTAGCCGTCCACCGCCCCGTCCACCGACTAGCCCAAGTTGTCCACAGAACAGCAGGTTATCCACCGCGCCATCCACAACTCATGCACAGCGCAGGCTGCCAAGTGCGGTGTGACACCCAATCCGGACCCCGCACCCCGCATCCCCGCACCCCGCATCCCCGCACCCCGCATCCCCGCACCCCGCATCCCCGCACTCGCATCCCGACTCGACCGACGTCCCGCATCAACTCGGCAGACGATCCTGCATTGCCGTTGGGAGGCTCACTATCCAGCTTCTATTCGACTGGCCATGGGCAGCGACCACTGAGCAGTTTCAACCAAAGAAGCCTGCGAGCTACTACTACTACAATATCCGCGAACCAAATATCGATTCCGCGAACCAAATATCAATGCGCCCGTCTAGTCTCAGGTCTCGATGAGGTAATTGCTCGCTGGAGCTTTCTCAAAGACGCATCGCATACGCACTGAACCGGCGGTATGCACCCCGGGAAGCTAAGCAGTCTCACTCGGCTGCGCCAGGGTTAGATCGCGCACTAACTACAGCGCCATATATTTATGAACGAGCGGCCTTACCGAACAGCCTCGCTGCATCTGCCGACCATAGCGAACGCGCTGAGACCGACCGGCACTCCTAAACTGGGAGCTGTCATTAGGATCCGGTACCATAATTAAACGAGGCCCCCGCATGTATGAGATGCAGGGGCCTCGCTTCGGGTCTGCCTGACCTCGCCGATTGCCCCGGCGAGCGGCTCGCCGGGGCAATCGGCGATCCACGTCAGTCCGTCCCACACCACCGGTCCAGAACACCCGCTGAAGTCCCGGTTGCCCGGTCATTCCGCGTCCCCTGAGTTACCTCTGGGTGGTACCCGTTTCGCTGGTAGAGATGTTTCTACGCCACCACACCACTCACGCACAAGACCTGCATGCCACAAATTTCAAGATTCTTAGTGATCCACCGGCCATCCACCGCTCCGTCCACCGCCCGGGCCTCGGTTGTCCACAGGAACTCGACTTATCCACCGCTCTATCCACAGGCGAGCCGGTCCCCAGCCGCGCTGCCGCGAGCTACGCGCAACCCCGATCCCGCGCAGTCCGGCCCTCAGAGCTTGGCGAACTCTTCGGTCCAGGTCCAGGTCCAGGTCCAGGTCCAAGTCCGGCTCCGGGTTCGGGTCCCGGTCGGGGCCGTCAAGCCCGACAATGCGGTCTAGCCCAACATGCCTGCCCGGTTTCAGCCACAATTCGTGTTCCACTTCGCATCGTCACGGCACACCACACCACGCCAACGCCCGCCCCACCCGCACCGATGCCCTTTATGGACGCTAACGTCGCATATCTGCGCTGGCTGCGGCGGAAGCCCACCAACATCAATGCGCGCATCGACACCCAATTCCCAACATCAGTGACCCTGATACGTGAATGGCCACGTACGCACCACCATTCTCATCCACGGGAGCGCGCATCGAAATCTGTTGGTTATTTGGGTTCAGGCGGCGTAGGCCAGCCGCGCCTGAATGACCTGGCCGGGCTGGGTGGACCGGCCCCGGATCGCGGCCGGCTGGCAGGGAGCCGAATCAGTACCTGGTCAGGACAGCGCGGTGTTCCGTGATCATGGTCCAGGGCATGATCACGGAACGTACACGTCCTATGGAGGCTGTCGGGTGACCCGCTAGGGAGGCTGCCCTGTCGAGTGGCTCGGGATCTTGGAAGTCGAGCTCCGGCGATTCAGCGTACGAGACTCTTCCCGGGTTCCCGGAGACATCCCGCTTCGCGGAGCCTTCCCGGCTCTGGCGCGGAGACTTCCCGGCCCTGGCGCGGAGAGTTGTCGTTGCCCGGAGCGGTTTCCGCACATAGAACGGCAAACACTCCGTGCCGCGAAATGTCTCCGCGGTAACGACGGAGAACGCTCCGCGATCATGCCGCAAACAACGGACAACGCTCCGCGATCATGCTCCGGCGCGGGAAATCACCGCGATCGTGCTCCGGAGCGGGACTCTCCGCGATTAGGCAGCAGAACGGGAACTCACCGCGATCACCAGCGAGGCGATCCCGTGCCGCCGGAACCGAGCCCGGCTCGCTCCGCAACAAACCGCACCGAGTCACCTTGCAGGGGCCGGGCCTTGCGAGCCAGGTCGAAACGGGGCGGGTACCCGGGAGGCAACCTGCCTGATCATGAGCCACGCGACAGTCTCCAGGACACCAGCGAAGTTCCGTGATCATGATCGAGACCGTGATCACGGAAGATCGCCCAGGTCAGGACACGTACGATCTTCCGTGATCATGCTCGGGGGCTTGATCACGGAGCATCGTACTTGCCGCTCCCGCACTGACAGCTCTCTCCCCCGCCCGCGGCGCGGCACGGGCCGGGGCGGCACCCAGCAGCACGGCTCGCGTGCTGGTCCGTAATGCTGCTGAAAGAGCTCGACGTTGATCATGAATCAACTCGCTGACCTGCGGCTTCTCTGAGTCGTTCACCAGAAAAGAAGCCTTTCAGCCGCCTCGCCGGTCAGAAGACCGGGATGATGTCTTCAGCGCTGATGTCGTCGGAGACGTCGACGCCTTCGATGTCGAGTTCGGGCATGGCGGGGAACTCGATGCCCCAGCGCTGCACGATGACCCTGATCTTGGCGATGGCGCTGCGCCAGTTGTCGGCCTGCTCCTCAAAGGACAGGACTCCTAGTCCTGCGTCGCGCGCGTGGTCCATGAGTACGCGGTGGTTCTGCAGGAAGTATGGCGGCAGGTCCCAGAATCCCTCCGGCGGCTCCCACAAGATCATGGAGAGGAACACGAAGCCCGCCCTGAGCTGGCGGGTAATGGTCTTCCGCACGTCATCGGTGAGGCCAGGCCACTCGTTTTCCAGGATGGTCATGCAGATCTGGAGGTGCCGGGACTCGTCGCGGCCGATCTTGTGGAACATGTCAGAGAACACCGGGTGCTTAGTCCCTGACGCCATTCCCCTGAACAGGGTCGACGCCGCCATCTCGCCCATCATGAAGCTGGTGAACAGCACGGGCAGCGAATACCGGCCGACCGCGGTGTTGTAGCCATTCCAGTAGCGGCCGCCGTTGTGGTAGAGCCAGCCGATGTTGTTGTGCGCGGCGCGCTCGAGGTCGGTGGCCGGGGTCCAGTTCAGCGGGCCGCCAGGCCACAGGGCCGCGATCGCCCGCTGGCAGCACTCCTCGTGGTTCATCTCATCGCGAGTGATCGAGAAGAAGCACTTGCGTACCGGGTCTTCCTCATGCTGCTCGAACGCCCTGATGGTGGCCCGGGCGAACACCGCCGGCCCGGAGGCGTCGAAGTTGGCGAGCACGGCGAACCAGTACATGATGCCGAGCCGCTGCTCCGTGGTGAAGTCCTCGGCCCGGAGGCCATCCCACGGCAGGTCGGCCGGGTTCCAGAGCATCAGCTTGGACTTCTGGTAGATGGCCGCGAGCTTTTCGGTCTCGACCCGCCACTCCATCGGATAGATGTTCGGCTGCGGTATCTCAGGCGCGGGCCAGAATCCGCCCTCCGGAACCACCAGTTCTCGTTCGACCCCGGCTGGGGCGGCATCGGCCTGCGACATGGCGGCGCTCCTTAGACCCTCGCTTGGATTGGCGGCCAGCTGCGCCCGAACGCGGCGCAGCTGCCGCCTTATGACAGTTTAGCCGCGATCCGGTGCAGGAGTGTAACAGCGGTCCGGGTCGCGGTCATAGCTCCACTTCGGACCTGAGAACGCTGTAGATCGCCGCGTCGCGCCAGCGCCCGCCCTGGAACGCGCCGCCGCGCATCACCCCCTCGCGAGTGAAGCCGACCTTCTCGAGTACTCGCTGCTCAGCCAGGTTATTGACCTCGGTGCTGGCCTCGATGCGGTTGGCGGTGGTGTGCAGGAAGAGGTACCTGACCAGCTCACGCTGGACCCAGGTCCCGTAGCCCTTCCCGCGCGCCTCGGGCAGCATCGCGACGCCCATGGTCCAGCAGAACGAGGTCCTGGCCGTGCGCCGCTTAGTCCAGGAGACGAATCCGAGTACCTCGTCCCGCTTGGCGACCATCAGGACGCCGGCGTCGTCACCGAGCAGGCCGTCAGCCTCCCAGAGGCGGCGATAGCGCCAGGGGTCCTGCCAGCCGAACCACTCGAAGTCCCCGGTCGCGTCCGGGTCGCTGGTCAGGCGGTAGATGATTGCCAGGTCGCTCTCGGCCACCGGGCGGAGTTGGAGATCAGTCGAAGTGGATTCCACTTGGGAAGCTTATGGTGCGATTTCGCCATTGGCCCGGCGATGGGGGCGGGACCGGCCACGGGGGCGAGCCGGGGTGGTCAGGCAGCGCCCGGGGACAAGATCCCCCGAGCATCCAGGACGCGACGTGCGGTGCCTGCTCACCCGTGCGCACGATCCATGGCGAGCCGGCAGGCCCGGAGACTGGCTGCACGCCCCAGAGGCTGGCCGGGCATACCCGTTCCGCCCAATGGTTTTCTCGGTCCGTGACCGGCGGGCGCGGTCAGAAACCTCTCCCGGACGCGGTGCCCGCCTCCTGCCAGGCGAAGGCGAGCGGCGACAGCGCGGTCAGGTCGATGGCCGGCTCCACGGTGTCGAACGACTGGACGTTGTCGGCGAACACCGAGTTGCGGCCGTCGAACGCCCGGTACGGCACGTTGCCAGGCGCGTTCGTGCGGCACGCCTTCATGTGGGTGACCCAGCCGGTCGATGAGAAGCTGTTCGGGCCTTCGACGACGGCTCCGGCCAGGACCGGCGCCTTGCCGTTGTCGGAGCCCGCCAGGTTGGCGACCTGGTGCTGCATGCAGTCGGGGTAGACCGTTCCGTCGCCGACGACGAGTGAGATTCCCCAGGCGTTCGCGCCGAACACGCCGTCAAGCTGGCGCTGTCCCCAGGCCGCGTAGACGGGCTGGCGGACGAGGGCGTCGTACTCGCTGCCCATGACGGCGAGGCCGAAGCCGTGCGCGGTGGTGTCCCACTGATCCCAGGCGAAGCCGTAGTCGAACGGGTCGGCGTTGCCGATCGCGATCGCGTGCCTGATCTGCTTGCGGAGGTCGGCGAGGAGCGTGGACCTGGTGATCCGCGCCTGCTGGCCTGGCATGACCGCGATCGCGCGGTCGAGCTCGTAGTCGGCCAGGGCGCTGACGTCGTAGAGGTTGAGCGTGTCGGCGCCGTCGGCCTTGCTGCCGATCCAGGCGTTCGCCCAGTGCGCGGCGTCGCGCAGGTAGGTCGCGCTTGAGGTGACCGGCAGGCCCTTCGGGAAGTGCGCGGGCCGGGCGGCGTGCAGGGCGAGCGCCAGCTCGGTCGCGCCGAGCATCATGTCGTCGCGCCAGGACGTCTCGGGGTAGAAGTCCCAGGGCAGCGCGGTCTCAAGGTGGCCTTTCCAGCGCAGGGCCGCCATGGCGTAGATCGTCTCGGCCGAGCGGAGGCAGCCGTTGGCGTAGGCCGGGCTGGTCGCCCGGTACACGCGGTAGCAGAGCGCGAAGTCGGCGGAGAGCCTGCCAGCGAGGTTCGGGCTGATGGGGGCGCCTGGCCGTCCGGCGCGGAACACCGGTGGGTGCCTGATGTACTGGTAGCGCGGGTTCGTGCCCATGTAGTGGTCGTCTGCCTGCGGCAGCCGCCAGATGTCATGGTCGCCGAAGAACTTGCTGTTCGCCTCGCCGGTGCCGACTTGCATGTAGAGAGTGCGCGTCTTCTCGTTCCACATGTGGCGGAGGAAATCGAGACCAAACTTCGCTTCATTGCTGAAATTAACCTGGCCCCGGCTGCCTGTCTGCTTAGGGAACGCGGCTACGGCCTGGAGCAGCATTCCGACCGTGTAGCTGGTCGTCTCTGTGAAGTGCAGGTAGTCGCCCGCGTCGAACCAGCCGCCCGTCGCGTTGATCCGCAGGCCGGTCGCGAGCTTGGCGAGGCTGCCCTTGAAGTTGCCGTTGTCATCGACCTTCGGCTGGCGGTAGGTCATCGCGCGGAGGTCGTTCCGGTGACCGGCCGCCGCGCGAAGCTTGCTGGGGATGAACTCGGGGCCGTCGCGTTCATTCTGGTAGAAGGACAGCGCGTTGGCGAGCGGCTTGCGGTACAGGGCGGCCGCCTTCGCGATGCGGAACCAGGGCGAGACTGTCTGCGGGTGTGCTGTGAGGACGAGGCGATAGGTGCCGGCGCGGTGGATGTTGCTGAAGCTGACCGCCCAGACCGCCGGGTAGGTGCCGCTCCACTGGCCAAGGTCCTGGCGGGCGGTTCCGGTAGCGACGAGGGTGCACCGCTCGCCTGAGACCAGCTCCCACCTCGTCCAGGCTTTTCCTGGGTGGCGGGACTTGGTCATGATCTCGGCCTGCTTGGCAGCGCCGGCGGGGTAGCCGACCTGATCGACTCTGATCGCCGCCTGCGGCGCCGGCCTGGCGTCCTTGACCTTGCCGGTTTTGCCGTGCCCGGTCACCTGGACCGAGCGGGGCGCTGGTGCGCGGCAGGCCGCGGGGACCGTGGCCGGCGCAGCACGACCGGCGGGCGCAGCGGGGGCGGCGGACGCTGCGGGCGCGGGCGTTGTCGCGACCAGCGCCGCGATCAGGCCGAACGCCGTCCCTGCCGCCGCGAATCCGGATACCAGTCGCAAATACCTCGTAGTCACGAAATCAGGCTAGACCTGAGGCAACCCTGGTGTCACGCACACTTGCCCCGGCTCGGGCCGGACACGAACCAGCCCTCACCAGCCGGGCCGGTCCCGGCTGGTGAGGTCCGTTGCCCTTGCCGTTGGGGAGGGTTGTCGTGTTCTGGCAGGAGGGTTGTCGTGCCGGGGAGGTTTCTGGCGGTAAATCGGGGAGGATTTTACCGGCCCCGCGATGCCCGGAAAGACTCCCCGATCCTGGTCACGAACCGCGCGGCAGGCCCCCGGCCCCGGGACCCGTACTGGTTTCCGTGATCATGTTCGAGACCGTGATCACGGAAGATCGCCCAGGTCAGGACAGCAATGATGTTCCGTGATCACGCCCGGGACCTTGATCACGGAACATCGCACCTGCCGGCCCCGCACTAACAGCACCCCGGACTGAGAACTTTCGCCCACAATGCCGGAAATGGCTCCCCGACCCTGATCACCTGACGGCCTCCCGAAAGGCTGTCGCGTGATACGTGATCGAGTCGGGGGAAGCCTTCCGGACATCTTATGAAATAGTCAGCCGGGAGCACGCTCCTGCCCGGCGGACCGGGTGGCCCGGGCGGCCCGCCGGCCCGCCGCAGCATCAGGGCGGTCCAGGTTGCTGGTCACGCCCGCCTCTGACAGCATCGTGGCCCTCCCTGATGCTGTTGGCCACTGGTTTTAACAGCAACGCGGCCCTCCCTCATGCTGTCCCGATAGCAACGGGGAGGGCCGCGTTGCTGTCGGAAAAGACCGCTAACAGCAACAGGGAGGGCCACGATGCTCACGCTGCCCCGGCGGCGCCGTGCCGGGGCACGGGTGCACGTCCCGCCTCCACCCGGCGCCTGACTCTCCAAGATCCCGAGTCACCCGAAAGCCTCCATGGCCTGGGCAAACTTCCGTGATCAGGCCCGGAACTATGATCACCAGCGGAAGATCACACCCACCCCCGCCGAACCACCGCACCACCGCCCGGATTTCTCATCAGCGCTCGCACTCGGGCAAATGGCGCTTTTCGCCCCCCGGTCTGAGCCGCCACCGGCCACCACCTGAGCCGCCGCGAGCCGCGCGGCGACACGGGGCGACCTGCCCAGCACGCGCGACTGAGTTATGAAAGACTTATTGCGAAACCCTCGCTTTGAAATTATCATTTCGAAACATGTCCTCCGCATCTGGCGACTCGGCCGCGGTCAGCTCACCCCGGCCAAGTCCCGGCGATCATCTCGCCCCGGTTGAGATCACCGATCCACGGGCACTGCGCGCTCTCGCGCACCCGGCGAGGATCGCGATCCTCCAGCACCTGATGCTCGACGGGCCGGCGACGGCCACCGAATGCGCCGAGGTGGCCGGGCTCTCGCCGTCCGCGTGCAGCTACCACCTGCGAGCCCTGGCCAAGTACGGCTATGTCGAAGAGGACAGGTCCGAGGCCGTCGATGGCCGGCATCGGCCTTGGCGGGCCACCATCCGAGCGATGTCGATCGGCAGCGATCCGGAGTTGCCTTCGGCAACCCGCGCGGCCGGACGGCTGCTCATGGAAAGCATCCAGTCGTACCTCGACGAACGCCGTGCCGATTACCTGGACCGCGAAGCCGAGTACCCGCCTCAATGGCAACGCGCCGCAGGTTATACCCAGAGCGTCATGCACGTCACCGCAGCAGAACTCGCCGAGCTGAGGGAACGGCTCATCGCCCTTATCGGCGAGTACGTCCGCCTGGACCCCGCCGACCAGCCGCCCGGAGCGCTTCGGGTGGGCGCTCATCTCGAGTTCATCCCGTGGTTCGATCCGGAGGCAGGCCGGTGACCAGCGGCGAGGTGACGTGGCCGGGCCGGCTCGCCGGCCGCGTGGCCAGCACGGTGCGCAACGGGCCGCTGGCCGTCTCTGGCTTCAGGCTGCTCAGCATCGGCCAGTTCACGTCGACGGCCGGCGACTATTGCTACGCGGTCGCGCTGCCCTGGCTGGTCCTGTCGGCTCGCGGCGGACCGCTGCTGCTCGGCACGGTGCTCGCCTGCTACGGGGTGCCGCGCACGGCGTTGATCCCGCTCGGCGGCATCCTTGCCGACAAGCTGAGCTCGCGGACAGTGATGCTGGTCGCCGACGCCCTCCGCTGCGTGCTGGTCGCGGGCCTGACCGTCCTCGCGGCGCGGCACATCGACGCGCTTGCCGCGCTCGCCCCGATCGCCGCGCTGCTCGGTGCGGGGGAAGGTGTCTTCCTGCCAGCCTCGTTCTCGATCATGCCGACTCTGCTTCCCGCCGCGCAGCTCGCCGCCGGCAACGCCATCTCCACAGCACTGGTGCAGGTCGGCTCGCTGGCCGGGCCGGTCCTGGCTGGCGTCCTCGTCGCGGCGGCCGGGTCGGCGCCGGCTTTCGCCGCCGACGCCGCGTCGTTTGCCGTCTCCGCGATCGCCTTGTCGCTGATAGGAGCGCGCCGGCCCGCGCCAGCACAGCCCGGGGCCGTTCAAGCGCCCGCCGCCGAGCCGGCGAGCGAGCAGGCGGCGAGCGAGCAGGCGGCGAGCGAGCAGGCGGCGAGCGAGCAGGCGGCGAGCGAGCAGGCGGCGAGCGAGCAGGCGGCGAGCGAGCAGGCGGCGAGCGAGCAGGCGGAAGGACCCGGGCTCTGGGAGATCCTGCGCAGTTCGCCCTTCCTGCAGATCCTGCTCGTGGTGTCGATCATGGCCAACTTCGCCTCCGGCGGCACCTTCGAGGTCGCGATGCCCGCGCTGGCGCACGCCTTGTACGGGGCGTCAGGCTACGGCGCGCTCGTCGCGTGCTTCGCCTTCGGTGCGCTGGGCGGCACTCTGGGCGCCGCGAGGATGAGCTCCTTTCCCAAGCCTGTGATAGCCGCTTTGACAGGGTTCATCATCGAGTCGGTCGCCATCAGCCTGATCCCCTTCCTCGGCGGCCTGCCCGGAGCCGCCACCGCGCTGACGATCGCCGGCCTGTGCAACGGGTTCGGCAACATCGTGATGGTCACTCTTCTCCAGCAGTGGGCGCCAGCCCAGTCGATCGGCCGGATCATGAGCTTGCTGCTGCTGGCCTCGTTCGGCACCTTCCCGATCTCGGTCGTCCTGGCGGGGGTGCTTGTGCGGCATCTGCACGCCGCACCGTTCTTCCCGATCGCCGGGATCATGCTAGGAGTGGTGATTCTCTTCGCGTTCAGCAGGCGAGACATGCGGAACTTCGGAGCCAGGCAGGCGCAGGCAGGCTAGGCGCTCAGGCGGCCGTCGTCGCCAGGTAGGTCGCCCACTGCGGGTCGCCGTCGCGGGCGGCGCCGATCAGCCGCCAGTGCGATCCGCGCGGGGCCAGCGGGTCCCAGCGCAGTGTCCAGCCGAGTTCCTCGATCAGCCTGTCCGCCTTGCGGTGGTTGCACTTGGTGCAGGACGCGACGCAGTTCTCCCACGCGTGCGGACCGCCCCGGCTGCGCGGCACCACGTGATCGATGGTGTCCGCCGCCGCTCCGCAGTACGCGCACAGGTACCCGTCCCGCCGCATGAGCGCTGCCCGCGTCAGCGGAACGCGGTTGCGGTGCGGCACCCTGACATAACGGCGCAGCCTGATCACCGATGGGACAGCTAGCTTGGCCGAGGCCGAGTGAAGCACCATCCCCGAGGCTTCATTGTGCAAAATCTCGGCTTTGTCAGCGAGGACGAGGCCAACGGCGCGGTGCAGGCCGACAGTGGTCAGGGGCTCATACGTGATGTTGAGCAGCAGTACCCTGCGCAATGCCCACCTCCCGAGATGAGCGGCCCGCTGGCTGCGAGGCGCCCGTGACCAGTGTGACCGCCCGACGGCCAGACCGCCAACACCAAATTGACACCTAGTGGTTTTCGGTGCCTGGAACGCTCAGCAAACCACGGATGACATCGCAGGTGAAAGCCATGCGCAGGCCCCCTGACGCCGGCGTGTCATCACCTGATGACGGCGGCAAGTACCCTGGTAGCCGTCATGGAGCACGCAACAGGACGCGACCAACTGCCCGCCGAGGGGACCTTCTACGACGCAGTCGGCGGCGAGGAGACTTTTACCCGGCTTGTCCGCAGGTTTTACGCGGAAGTCGCGGCCGACCCGCAACTGCGCGCCGTCTATCCCAGCCAGGACCTGACCCTCGCCGAGGACCACCTGCGGCTCTTCCTCATGCAGTACTGGGGCGGCCCGCGCACCTACGACGAGCGCCGCGGCCACCCGAGGCTGCGCATGCGGCACGTGCGGTTCGCCATCGGCGAGGCCGAACGGGACGCCTGGCTAAGGCACATGCGCACGGCCATGGACGAGATCGCCCTGGACCCCAGCCGCGACGAGGAACTCTGGCAGTACCTGGTCATGGCCGCCCAGAGCCTGGTCAACACCGAGACCCCGGCCGGCCCCGACCGCGGCGACCACCGCCCCGACCTGGGCATCTCCCCCGCCTGAGCAGCCAGGCAGCGGTCTAGCCGTTGGAGAAGACTCGCTCGGGGCTGATCAGCACGGCGGCGCGGCGCTCGGCCGCCATCACCCGGTCGTACTCGCCGAAGTCGTCGTGGGAACCGCCCGCGGCGACGAACACCTCGCGCAGCAGCAGCCGCAGCCGCTCAGCGTCCACCCCCTCGGCCGGGTCGTCAGGGCCGATGATCGCGGCGACGCCCTCGACGCCGGCCCAGTGCCAGCCCGCCCGCAGCACGACGCTGATCCGCGGCCGCGCCCGCAGGTTGACCAGCTTGCGCGCGCGCCCGTGAATGACCGCGCCGACGACGCGCGCGCCGGTCAGCGGGTGATCGAGCACGCCGACGTTGACGACCGACGGCCGCATCCGCCCGTCAGCGCCGATCACGGTCATCACGGCAAGCCCGTGCTCGGCGCCCACGAGCGCCTCGAAGTCCGCCAGCTCAGCCATCGACTCTCCTCATCCCTCCGGCGCCCGCCGTCACAGCTGCACCCGCTTGCTCGACGGATCGTACAGCGGCCGCAAAGACGCGACGGCCGGGTAACTCACGTCGCCAATCCGCACTGTCCACGAGCCTGAATCGAGGAACTTCGCCGTGATCGGCTCGTCCGCTTCGATCATCGCCAATCCCACCGCGCCGCCGAGGGTAAACCCGTAAGAAGCTGAACGGATGTAGCCCACGGCTCGCCCATTACGGCTGACCACCTCGGAATGGTAAAGCAGCGGTTCTGGATCGCTGACCAGGATCTGCACGAGCCTGCGGGCCAGCGGGCCGGCGGCCTTCTTCGCGAGTACGGCCTGCAGCCCGATGAACCCGCCCGGCTTGTCCAGCGCCACCGCGAACCCGAGCCCCGCCTCCAGCACCGAGTCGGTGTTGTCGATGTCGTGGCCGTAGTCACGGTAGGCCTTCTCCATCCGCAGGCTCGCCAGCGCCTTGAGCCCGGCATGCCGCAGCCCAAGGGGCTCGCCGGCCGCGACGAGCCGGTCGTAGACCGCGATCGCCTGCTCGGCCGGGATGTGCAGCTCGTAGCCGAGTTCGCCCAGGTAGGTGATCCTGATGCAGAGCACCCGGGCGAACCCGATGTCGATGAACCGCGCCGCCCTGAACGGGAACGCCTCGTTCGACACATCCGCCCGCGTCACCGCGCTCAGCAACTCCCGCGACCCAGGCCCTTGCACGTTGAGCTGCGCGTAACCCGAGGTCACGTCCGTGACGAACGCGTGCGCGTCGCCGAAATGGCGTCGCATCCACGTCTCGGCGTGCCGGTGCGCGGTATCGGAGGCCACGACGAAGTACTGCTCGTCGTCGAGCTTGGTGACCGTGAGGTCGGCCTCCAGCGTGCCGCGCTCATTGAGCCACTGGGTGTAGGTGATCCGGCCGGACTCAGCGCTCACCTCGTTAGCCGAGATCCGCTCGAGCTCCCGGCCGGCGTCGCGGCCCTGCACGGCGAACTTCGCCATGAACGACATGTCCATCACGATCACGCCGTTCCGCGTCGCGTGATGCTCGGCGGCCCAGTAATCGAACCAGTGCGGACGGCCCCAGCTCAGCTCGCCGACCTCGGGCTCGACGCCAGGAGGCGCGTACCAGTCGGCGCCCTCCCAGCCGCTGACGTCCCTGAAGCACGCGCGCTGCCCGGCGAGCCGGCCGTGGACCGGCGAGAGCTTCGCGCCCCTGGCGGTCTTCGTCGGGCGATTCGGGTAATGCGTCGCGTAGACCAGGCCGAGCGATTCGACCGTGCGAGTAGCCCGGTACTCGGGGTTGGCCTGGTAGGGGTGGAGGCGGTCGATGTTGATGCCCGTGACGTCGATGTCCGGGGTCCCGTCAATGATCCACTGCGCGACGGTACGGCCGATCCCCCCGCCGGTCAGTATCCCAATCGAATTGAGGCCGGCGGCGACATAATAATTCCTCAATTCGGGCGCTTCGCCGACGATCGGGGCCAAGTCAGGAGTAAAGCTCTCGGGGCCGCAGAAGAATTTCCTGATCCCTGCCTGTTCGGTGACCGGTACGCGCGCCATGGCCTTTTCCAGGTAGGGACCCATCCGGTCCCAGTCGGGCGGCAGCTCGCCGAACGAGAAGCCCTCGGGGATGCGGTCGACGTGCCACGGCGCGCAGACGGACTCGAAGAGGCCGAGCATGAGTCCGCCGCCCTCTTCGCGGTAGTAGCCGAACGATGCGGGGTCCTCGAGCACCGGCCAGGAGCTGTCGACGCCCTCGATCGGCTCGGTGAGCAGGTAGTAGTGCTCGGCCGCCTGCAGCGGGATGCTGACCCCGGCCAGCTCGCCAAGCTGGCGCGCCCACATGCCGCTGCAGTTGACCACGAACTCGGCCTCGACGTCGCCGTGCGTGGTGCGCACGCCGGTCACGGTGTCACGGTGGCGCCGGAAGCCGGTCACCGCCACGCCCTCGATGACCGTGACGCCGCGCATCCGTGCGCCTTTGGCGAGTGACATCGTGACGTCGACTGGGTTCACCCGTCCGTCGGCCGGGATGTAGAAGCCGGCCAGGATATCGTCGGTCCTGGCCAGCGGCCACAGGTCAGCCACCTCGCGCGGCGAGATCTCGTGCACCTCGACTCCCAGGTGCCGGTTGAAAGCAGCCGTGCGCCGGTACTCCTGCAGGTGTCCATCCTCGATCGCGAGCTCGATCAGGCCGCATTGCCGCAGGCCGGTCGCCAGGCCGGTTTCGGCTTCGAGGCGCGAGTACAGGTCCCAGGTGTACTGGCGCAGCTCGGTCGAGGTCTGCGAGGTCGAGCCGAAGGTCGCCATCAGCCCGGCGGCGTGCCAGGTGGTACCCGAAGTGAGCCGGTCCCGCTCCAGCAGCAGCACATCTGAGCAGCCCATCAGCGCGAGGTGGTACGCGACCGAGGTGCCGATGATGCCGCCGCCCACGACGACGACCTGGGCGCGGGATGGCAGGCTGCCGCCCCGCGGTTTCCCGGCCTGGGAGGCCACTGCCTGGGGGGTCGCTGCCTGGGGGGTCGCTGCCTGGGGGTTCCCGGTGTGCTGCCCGGTGCGCTGGTCGCCATGCGTGGTCATCGTGAGTGCACCCCGAACTGCGGTTGGGCCGGTGAGCGCCGGTCGGCCGAATCATGATCGAGGCCCGATGCTACTCGGGCACTGGGGCAAATGACCAAGTCGGACCCTGTTCCTCCGCTGTCGCGTCCCTGTTTGCGCGTCCTGGCGATGGGTAGCGTGGCCCGCCTGCGCACAACTGGACTAAAGAGTCAAGGGGGCCGCGGAGTCATGAAAGCGGCGGTACTGAGGCCGCTCTATCCGGCGGTCGGGGCGTTCACCACGGTCTACGCCGCGCCCGCTCCGAGGCGCTGGCCGGAACTGAGAAAGGAGCTAGCGCGGGCTGGCGTCCGCTCACCGACTCTGGACGCCATCGAACTCGTGCTGACCAGCCCGGACTTCACCTCCCCCGGCCACGCGGTGTTCGCCCGCGACGGCAACGTCATCGGCACCATCGCCCTGCGCGCCGCCCCAGCTGCCGCGCTCGCCCGCGTCGGCCCGCTGCCGCACTTGCGTCACGTGCTCGCCGACGCTCCGCTGCTCGACCCAGTCTCCGAGTGCCCGCCCGCACGCGCCATGATCGTCAATCCCGCCGACCTCACCGATGCCGGACCGGCCCCGGCCGGACGGTCCCCGGCCCCGGCCGGACGGTCCCCGGCCCCGGGCGGACGGTCCCCGGCCCCGGGCGGACGGTCCCCGGCCCCGGGCGGACGGTCCCCGGCCCCGGGCGGACGGTTCCCGGCCCCGGCCGGACGGTCCCCGGCCCCGGCCGGAGCGGTGCCGGGCGGAGCGGTGCCGGGCGGAGCGGTGCCGGGCGGAGCGGTGCCGGGCGGAGCGGTGCCGGCCGGATCGGTGCCTGGCGGAGCAGCGCCGGGCGGAGCAGAACCGGGCGGAGCAGTGCCAGGCGGAGCAGCGCCGGGCGGAGCAGAACCGGCCGGAGCAGCGCCGGGCGGAGCAGAACCGGCCGCAACGGTACAGGCTGGAGCGGTGCCGGGCCGGGACGGAGGGGTCTCGGCCCTGGTCGGAGCGGTCCCAGTCGGCCACGCGCTCACGGCCGTCACCGACGCTGATGCCCTGCGCAAAGCCGACGATGAGCTCGACCGCCGCCTCGATGAGTGGCGCGAGCTACTCTCCTGCGGACAGGCGACCCAGGGTATCGGGCCAACGATGGCGGCACTGCGCGACAGCCGTGCGGCGACGGTGTTCCTGGGCAGCGACCCCGCCCTCGCCGAGCCCGCCTGGCTCGGCTCGGCGGGCACCGAGCTTGCCGCCAGCCAGGCGGAGCTTGCCCAGGCTGGCCTGCTGGCCCCGCTGCGCGACCGCACCGACGAGGCCATCATCAGGGCAGCCGCCATGACTGATGCGGAACTCTTCGTTCTGGCCGCAGGCAGCATCTGGGCCGGCGACCTCACCGACGGCGTCGCCGCCATCTTGCGCTACCCCATTCCCATGTCCTGAGACACCCCGCCAGACCCACCCCGGACCCGCAAGAAACGCCCCGCCGGACCCACCCGGGCACGCAAGCCCTGCCGGACCCGCAAGAGACGCCCCGCCGGACCCACCCGGGGCACGCGGGCCCCGCCGGAGGCTGTCGGGTGACTCGTGATCAAGATCAGGATCAGGCGGGAGCACGCTCCGGCCCGGCGGCCCGACCCGCGACAGCTTCAGGGTGACCCTGGTTGCTGGTCACGGCCGCCTCTGACAGCATCGTGGCCCTCCCTGTTGCTGTTGGTCACTGGATTTGACAGCAACGTGGCCCTTCCTGATGTTGTCCTGACAGCAACGGGGAGGGCCACGTTGCTGTCAAAACGGGCCGCTGACAGCAACAGGGAGGGCCACGATGCTCACCCTGCCCTTGGGCGGCACCGTGCCAGAGCAGAGCGCGCGTTCGCCCAGAAGCAGAGATCACGCGCGGAGGCACTAGTTCAAAAATCTCAAGGGGAAAAGCCTCCCGCTGACCGCCAGGAGCCTTACTTACCAAGATCCCGAGTCACCCGACAGCCTCCAGGACAGCCTTGGACTGCGCGATCATGCTCGCGTCGGTGATCACGGAAGATTGCACCTGGCGCCCCCTCACTGACCGCTCCCCCGGACTGAGAACCCTCCCGCACACCGGAAAAAGTTCCCTGATCTTGATCACAAGTCGCCCGACAGCCTTACACCATGCGCGCGCCCCACTGGAGTCAGGCCGGGACACTCACACCTTGAATGCGCGCCCGCGCGTGACGCCCGCAGGCGGCCGAGTCCGCCGGCCGGCGGGTGGGTGGCGCGGCGGGGCGGGGCGCGGCGCGGCGCGGCGCGGCGCGGCGCGGCTAAGCCTCCGGCCTCCGCCAGGAGACCAGGCCACGGCCTCGCGCCACCCAATGCGGCCGCCGGATGCGATGCCAGAGACCCGGGCCGGGCGCGGCTGCGGAGTGGCTAGTCGCGGGTGAGCTTGCGGTAAGTGACGCGATGCGGCCTTGCGGCTTCGGCGCCGAGGCGGTCGATCTTGTTCTTCTCGTAGGATTCGAAGTTGCCCTCGAACCAGAACCAGCTCGACCCGCCCTCCCACGCGAGGATGTGCGTGGCGATCCGGTCGAGGAACCACCGGTCGTGGCTGGTGATCACCGCGCAGCCGGGGAACTCGAGCAGCGCGTTCTCCAGCGAGGACAGCGTCTCGACATCCAGGTCGTTGGTGGGCTCGTCGAGAAGCAGCAAATTGCCGCCCTGCTTGAGCGTGAGCGCAAGGTTGACACGGTTCCGCTCGCCGCCTGACATGACTCCAGCCAGCTTTTGCTGATCCCCGCCCTTGAACCCGAAGGCGGCGACGTACGCACGGCTCGGGATCTCCGACTTGCCCGCCCGGATGTAAGACTCGCCGTCGGAGATGACCTCCCAGACGTTCTTATCCGGATCTATCCTCGCCCGGTCCTGATCGACGTAGGCGATTCGCACCGTCTCGCCGACCTTGATCGTGCCATTGTCCGGCTGCTCCTCGCCCACGATCATCTTGAACAGGGTGGTCTTGCCGACGCCATTGGGACCGATCACGCCGACAATGCCGTTCGGCGGGAGGCTGAAGCTCAGATCCTCGATCAGCATCCGGTCGCTGAAGCCCTTGCTGAGCTTGTCGACCTCCACGACCACGCTGCCTAGCCTCGGACCAGGCGGGATCTGGATCTCCTCGAAATCGAGCTTCCTGTTCTGGTCGGCCTCGGTGGCCATCTCCTCGTAGCGCTGCAGCCTGGCCCGGCTCTTGGCTTGGCGTGCGCGGGGGCTCGACCGGACCCACTCCAGTTCCTCTTCGAGCCGCTTGCGCTTCTTGACGTCCTTTTGGCCCTCAACCTTGATCCTGGACGCTTTGGTCTCCAGGTACGTGGAGTAGTTGCCCTCGTACGGGTAGGCGCGACCGCGGTCGAGCTCGAGGATCCAGCCGGCCACGTTGTCCAGGAAATACCGGTCGTGAGTGACGGCTACGACCGTGCCCGGGTACTTCTCCAGATGCTGCTCGAGCCACTGGACACTCTCGGCGTCCAGGTGGTTCGTCGGCTCATCGAGCAACAACAGGTCAGGCTGCGACAGCAGCAGCTTGCAGAGCGCGACCCGGCGCTTCTCGCCACCGGACAGCACGCTGACCTCGGCGTCGGGCGGCGGACAGCGCAGGGCGTCCATCGCCTGGTCAAGCTGGCTCTGCAAGTCCCACGCATTCCTGTGGTCAAGCTGCTCTTGCAGCCCGCCCATCTCCTCAAGCAGCTCGTCTGAGTAGTCAGTCGCCATCTGCTCGGCGATCTCGTTGTAGCGGTCGAGAAGCGCCTTGGTATCGGCGACGCCCTCCTCGACGTTCCCGAGGACGGTCTTAGTCTCGTCCAGCTTGGGCTCTTGGTCGAGCAGTCCGACCGAGAATCCCGGCATCAACCTGGCCTCGCCGTTGGATGGCTGCTCAACGTCCGCCATCATCCTGAGCAAAGTCGATTTGCCAGTGCCGTTAGGCCCGACCACACCGATCTTCGCCCCTGGCAGGAACGCGAGCGTAACGTTGTCAAAGATGACCTTGTCGCCGTGCGCCTTGCGCACAGCGTGCATCTGATATATGAACTCGGGCATGCACCAAGCGTAGGGGCAGACAGCCCGCACTTTGCGCAGCGGGAGTCGAGTCGATCGCGGAGCGCAAGCTAACGGTCACAATCTGGCGCCGCCAGTTGATGCCACCTCGGCCGATGTGACCAGGCCGGGTGCACCATCACGACCCGCGCTGCGGTTGGGCGGGGCCGTACTGCCCCCTGGCGCCGCGACTAGAACGGAGTGGCCACCTGCCCAGGCTCAGCCGCCTCATCGCTAATCGCTGACTCGTTGAAGAACGGGTCGTCTGGCCCTGGGTCCGCGTGTGGCGGGAAATCGGGTGAGTTACCCGCCATGTCGCCATCTGCCACATTGCCGCCGCCGAGACCGCTGCCGCCGAGACCGCTGCCGCCGAGATCGCTGCGGCCCAGATCGCCTGGCCCGTCACTACCGTCGGCCAGCGCGACGCTGCCGGGCTGCGAGGACGCGTAGGTGCTGTCCTCGCCATGGGGACCCGCGCCATTGCCGCTCGTGCCCGCGAACTCCGCGGCCGTCAGGCCCGTTTGCGGCCTGACCCGCTGGAACTGAGCCACGCCACGGGACAGGTCATGGCCGACCGAGCTTGCCTCGACCTCGACCGCGACCTTCTGCATGCCCTGCCTGTCCTCATAGGTACGGATCGAAAGGCGGCCCTTGACCACGACCGGGTCGCCTTTGCGCAGGCATACGGCCCCGTTGGTAGCGAGCCTGCGCCAGCAGATCACCGTTACATAGGACGTATTGCCATCGGTCCACTCGCCCGTGACCCGGTCTTGCCTGCGCGGCGTCCAGGCGACGCGCATGGACAGGTTCGTTGCACCTGACTTCACGGTCCTGACGACCGGCTGGGTAGCGACATAGCCAGTCAGGCTGATCTGCGCCTCGTTCAGATACATAAGCGATCCTCCAGGGCTGGGCGGCAGCAGCACGCCTATCGCGCAGGGATCTGCCGCTCCGGCGGGCCTCGCCGCCGTTTGCTCCACTTAAGATCGCAGCGCCTGCCCTCGTGCGCCGACTCCAAGATCTCTGCTGTGGACAAGCCCCGCCCCGCGCAAGACAGCCGTGTGGACGGACTTCGCTATCCGGCCGTAGGCTCAACTTCAGCCAGCCGAACCGGCATCGCCTTCGACGGCTCCCCCATATGGGTCACGAACGCCTGGGCGCCGACTCGGAAGCGAGAACTCTCCTCCACGATGCCGGAAAAAGCTCCCTGATCCTGATCCTGATCACGAGCCACGCGGCAACCGCCGGGGCCGTGCTGGTTTCCGTGATCATGATCGAGACCATGACTACGGAAGATTGCCCAGCGAGCGATGTTCCGTGATCATGTTCGAGACCGTGATCACGGAAGATTGCCCAGGTCAGGACAGTGGTGATTTTCCGTGATCATGCCCGCGTCCTTGATCACGGAACATCGCACCTGCCGCCCCGCACTGGCGGCTTCCTGCGGTGAGAAGCCCCCCCACGATGCCGGAAAGCTCCCCGTCCTGATCACCAGTCACCCGACAGTCTCGCAGGTACCGGCGTTTACCCCTGATCATGTTCGTGGGTGTGATCACGGAAGATCACCCGGGTCAGGGAGGCTGTCGGGTCGCTTCTCCCCTTGAGTCTGTCCAATTGAGGGCGCTTCCCGGCCAGGGGCGGCGTGAGCAACGTGGCCCCCCCGTTGCTGTCGCGGGGGTCCGGCGTGAGCAACGTGGCCCTCCCTGTTGTCATCCCGACAGCAAGAGGAAGGGCCACGTTGGCCTGTAAACAGGGGTGGTTTGTCCCCGTTTACACCGATGCACCAGCGCCGGCCCGCCGGCCCGGATGGTTGCTGTTACGGACGGCCCGCAACAGCAACGTGGCCCGCCCTGATGCTGTCCCGGGCCGATGCTGTCCCGGGCCGATGCTGTCCCGGGCCGATGCTGTCCCGGGCCGATGCTGTCCCGGGCGATGCTGTCCCGGGCGATGCTGTCCGGGACCCGGCCGGGGCCGGCCGGGCTGGGCCGGGCTCGCCGCCGCGTCGGTTCAACGAGTAACCCGACAGCACCTGGTCGGCGATCCGTTGCGAGCAGCAACCAGAAACGCGATGTTGCTCGTCAGCCGACCTAGACCCGGGGACCCTAGACTGGGGCGTTCGGGGGCAGCCCGTCCTTTGACGCGATCGCGAACTCTTCGCAGTACCGGTCGAACTCCTGCAGTTCCTGCTCGGCAGGGGCGACCGCCATCTCTTTGGCGATGGCGTCGATGCGCTTCCTGATGTCAGCGGCAAGCTCTGTGTTCTCGGCCTCGGCCCGCTTCCGCACCGAGGACAGGCACGCTGAGGCCGTGAAGGCACCGGCCGCGAGCGCAGCGGCGGTGATCAGCAGCGCCCACAGGATCCAGATCGGATCGGTGAGCAGGCCCGGAAGCCCGCTAGCGGCGCCGAAGACGCCTATGACCAGGACCGCGATCGCCCACGCTAGCGTGATCGCCGCTGCGCCGAGCAGGAATCCCTGCCAGAGGCCGGCGGCCCGCCACCAGCTGTCGACGCTGTCCTCGGCGGGCAGCGCCTCGCCGATCGACTCGCCGATCGCTCCGGGGATGGCGTCAGCACGCGATCTCGTCGCTACCTTGACGCATCCCGACCACGGCTTGGGCAGCGGCTCGGCGATCTGGTCTCCGAACTGCGTCAGCGCGTTATCGATGGCCGCCTGCTGAGCGCCGGCCGGGCCAGCCGAGATCGAGCGCAGATCGCGCCACAGTGCTCCCAGGCGGACCTTGCGCAGGGGGTCGCGGCCGGAGAGCCGTCGCGCAAGCCAGGACACCGGCCAGCCAACGAAGTCGGCGGCGCGCAACTCCCTGGCGCCGCGCAGCGAGTCGCCGATCGCGGTGACCCCGGCCGCCGCGTAGAACTCAGCGACCAGGTTGCTCACGGCCTCGGCCGGGATCGACTCCGGCTCTTTGTCCTGGTCACCGGCGTAACGGGCGAATCGCGCGACGACGGTATCCAGGTCAGCGGAGATCCGCGCCGCCGCGCCCCGCCTGGCGGCTACCCCCTCGGCCAGCAGCCTGCGCAGCTCGTCGATGCCCGTTCCGGTCACCGCCGAGGTGACCAGGATGGGCACGTCCTGCAGGTTCTCGCTGTCGAGCAGCCGCCGCAGGTCGAAGACGCAGTCGTCCACCTGGGCGGCGGTGAGCAGGTCCGTCTGATTGAGCACGACGGCCTGCACGTCGGAGTGGCCAGCGAGCGGAATGAGGAATCTCAGGTGCACGGCCGCGTCCGCGTACTTCTGCGGGTCGAGCACCCAGACCATCACATCGGCGAGGCTGACCAGCCGGTCCACCTGGCCGGTCGCGTGCCCCATGACCGAGTCATGATCGGGCAGGTCGAGCAGCACGAGGCCAGCAAGCCCCGATTCGCCGCCGCCGAGCGCGCTCGCCCGCGAGTACCTGCTGCGCTGCGGCACGCCGAGCCACTCGAGCAGGGCGCCAGAGCCGCTGTCATCCCAGATGCAGGCGTGTGCCTCCTTGGTCACCGGGCGGGTGACGCCGACCGTCGAGAAGTCGGCGCCCGCCAGGCGGTTGAAGAGCGACGACTTGCCGCTTCCGGTCCCTCCCGCGAGCACCACCACGGTATGCGCGGACGACAGCCGCATCCGCTCGCCGGCCCGTCCGAGCACGTCCTCGGCCTGGCCAAGCAGTTTCTTGCTGAACCCGTCCCGGCCACTGCGCGCGGCGCCGATCTGGATCATCCTGGCCAGTGCCATGAGCCGGGCCGACAGGCCGGTCGCCTGCTGCCCGGCATCACCTTCATGGCCCGCGAGCACCGGCGCCTGCGGTTTCGGCGGCACGGCCAGGGTGGCTGGCATTCCGGCCGGCCAGCTCCCGTCGCGCTTGCCGCCGCGCAGCATGCTCGCGGGGACCCTGGTCGGCAACGGGCCTGGCCCGCCAGCACCGCTGGCGGCACCAGCACCAGCACCACCAGCTGCACCTGCACCGGCACCCGAAGTGACAGCAACCTGACGGACGTCGGCCGCACGGCCTGGCGCTGCGGACCGTCGTGGACTCATCGCACGGACTCCAACGAGTAACTGGCCTGATAGAGGTCGGCGGGCGCGGACTCGTCAGCCGCGCCGAGCGCGTCAACCAGCGCGGTGTACCTGCGCGCTTCCTCGGAGTAAACCACGCTGACCCGCTCGTGCAGATCTTGCCGGGCCTGCCCGCCAATGTCGCGCAGCAGCCCGGCGCCGAAAAGCGTCGTCAGCAACTGCTGCGGAGCGGCGCTCGCCCCTTCGCTGACCTCCACGTCTCCGGCACCGTAGCCGAGCACGCCGATGGTGAGCACGAGCGCGAGGGACTCCGGGTCGAACGAGGCGACCCTGGAGATCGAGCGCTTGGTGATGTTCTCGGTCTGCACCAGGTGCAGCAGGTGATCCTGCCAGGCGGACACCGCCCGCGCCGTCCTGGTCGGCAGGTCCTCAGACGACCTCGCGAGTGCGTCAGGCCCGTCGGCAGGGAGCGCGGAGGCAAGCTCGGCCTGGCCGCCGGGCGAGTTCCACTTGAGTTCTCCCTGCCACTTGCGGAGCAGCGAGTAGGAGCCCTGGCTGCGGCCGTCCTTGCCCTGGGCGAATGCCGCCTTCGCGTCCTGAGCCTGCCCGAGGAGGCCAGCGCCCGCGGGACTGGCCTCCCAGCGCTCCATCGCGTCCTCGGCGGCCCGATCGGCCAGGGAGATGACCAGCGCTTCCAGGCTCGACCGCAGCGCCGCCTTGAGTGCTTGAGCACGGCTGGGGCTCGCGGCATGCCGCTTGCCGCGCCTGCCGTTCTGCTTTCCCCTGCGGTTTTCAAGCGTGCGGAGGAGATCGCCGGTGCCCGCGAAGTCCTGCCAGCGGGCCAGTACCTCGCCGCGCAAGAGCGATCCGCTCCTGATTGCCTCGTCGAGCTCGGCCAGCCCGGCCGAGTACGCGGCGTCGGCGGCCGTGCTCAGCTCCCTGCGCAGCGCGAGTTGCATCTCGGACTGCGCGGCGAGCGCGGGCACCCGGTCAGTGAACGTGTCGAGCACGCCGGCCATCGTCTGGGTCAAGATCGCGACCTTGCGCTCGTCGCGCCGCGCGGTGTCGGCGAGCCAGGCCCTGACCGGCTCGGAGACCTCGGCGGGCAGCCGGGCGTCCACGACTGTCGTCTCGGGTATCACGAACCGCTGGACCTCGCCGAGCCCGTTGGCAGCCAGCATCGCATCGAAGTGGGTGGCGAGCTGCTCGCCCGCGGACGCCGGCACCCGGGACAGCACGACGCCGAGCGAGGCGCCGCGGTCCCTGGCGTCCTTGAGCAGCTCCCAGACCACGGCGTCCGCGTAACGGCGCGCGGTCGTCACGAAGAGCCACAGGTCAGACGCATCGAGGAACTGCTTGGCGAACTGACGGTGGGCGGCCACGACCGAGTCAATGTCCGGGGTGTCGAGCAGGGCGACGCCGGGCGGCATGCCTTCGCTCGTGGCGAGCACGAGCAGCCCGTCGCGACCGGGCATGGCCAGGCCTTGCTGCCTGACCCTCGGCAGCGTCGGCAGGAACACGTTCTCAGCGAACCACTTCACGTCATCCGGGTGACACGCGAGCACGGGGCTGTTCGTCGTCGGCCGGCGGATCCCGGTGGCACTGACCTGGCTGCCCACGATGCTGTTGAGCAGCGTGGACTTGCCAGCTCCGGTCGAGCCGACCATGGCGATCAGAATGGGGGCGCCCGAGTGGCGCAGCCTCGGGATCAGGTAGTCATCGATCTGGCTGAGCATCTGCTGCCGCTCGGCGCGCACGGGCTCGATCCCCGGGCACTCAAGCAGGAAGGCTTGCCGCCTGATGGCGTTCCGCAGTTCCATCAGCGCGGCTTCGAGCTTGTGGGCGTCTACCCTGGCGTGCGGTTCTTCGGATTCACCGGCCGCCTGATCAGGGGGCACCGGCTGCGCCTGCGGCTGCGCAGCATGCGACGCCGCGTCGCTGCCAGTGCCCCAGGGCACCGACGCGGGAGCTACCTGCTGACCCTCTTTCATCCTTGCGGGCCTCCGCTTGACAAAACTGCTGGTCGAAGCACCCATCCAACCAGGTCGACGCTGCGGTCACGTCACGTCAGATGCGCGTTGATGCCTGCGACTACCCAGCACTCGACGCGAAGAACGCAGCCCTGGCGCAATTGTGCGCCGACAACGCAGGGTACCGCCGACAATGCGGAAAACAGGTCTGGCCTGTTTCGCGATGGTTGTCTGATCGGACGCTCCCGCGATGCCATCGGCCACCGAATATCACCCAATGCGCCCTATCGCTTACTGTTCGATGCGGCCTTGGACGCCGGCCTTCGCATCCGGGGCGATAGCACCAGGGCCGCCCGATACACTGACGTGGCATCTATGCGCCTGCCCGCCCGCGCTGCCCAGGATGATCGAGCCGCCATTGGCCTCGGTGACCACGACCTGGGGCCACGAAAGACAGTGGCTAGCCGCGCAGCAAGGGCGGTTCAGAGAGCTTGTGACAGACTCGATAATCTCGTTATACATCCACGATGCGCGACGTGCGTGGCAGTCTGGCGAGGTTCGGAATCGTAGCGGTTGGAGCGCTCATGTCGGATGGGAGTCCATCCCAGGTACTGGTGACAGGAGGCGTCGGCTTCATCGGGCGGCGGGTGGTCCGCGCACTGCTCGATGCGGGACACGAGGTGACCGTGATCGACCGGCATCCGTTCGCGGATGAGCG
This sequence comes from uncultured Actinomycetota bacterium, assembly GCA_963720575.1. Lineage (GTDB taxonomy): Bacteria > Actinomycetota > Actinomycetes > Streptosporangiales > Streptosporangiaceae > Chersky-822. Next base: position 3,054,229 of record CAVRGA010000001.1, on the reverse strand, counting down.
GGTGCGATCAGTGGTCGGTGACCTGCTCGACCCGGCGACGATCAGCCAGGCGCTCGGCCAGCCCGGCCAGCCTGGTCGGGGCGCCGACACGGTCATCCACCTGGCGGCGATCACCTCCGTGCTGCGCTCGATGGAAGACCCGGCCGGCACCTACAAGCTGAATGTCGAGGGCACCTTCAACCTGCTCGAGCAGTCCAGGCAGCGGGGGGTGCGGAGCTTCCTGCTGGCCTCGACCAATGCCGTCACCGGCGACGTCGGCACCGCGACGATCAGCGAGAAGATCCCGCTCCGTCCGCTCACCCCCTACGGCGCCACCAAGGCCGCCGCCGAAATGCTGCTCTCCAGCTACGTCGGCAGCTACGGCTTCAAGGGCGCCGCGCTGCGGTTCGCCAACGTGTACGGTCCGGGCATGGAGGCCAAGGACAGCTTCGTGCCCCGGCTCATGCGGGCCGCCAGGGACGGCAAGGGCATCCAGATCTACGGCGACGGCACCCAGCTGCGCGACCTGGTGCATGTCGACGACGTCGTCGCCGGCATCCTGACCGCGTGGCAGTCGGGGCACAGCGGCCCGCTCATCCTGGGCTCAGGCGAGTCGGTCACCGTCAACGACATCCTGGAAGCGGCCAGAGCGGTCACCGGCGCGGAGATTCCCGCCGAGTACGTTCCGGCCAAGCCAGGCGAGATGCCGGCCGTCGTGATCGACATCTCAGCCGCTAGGGCGCTGGGTTACGCGCCCAAGATGGACCTCAAGGCAGGCATCGCCACGGTGTGGCCAGAGTTCTCGGAGACAGCCAAGTGACATCTAGCCAGAGCAAGGGCAACGTTGCCAGCCGCACCGCCGCCGAAGACGAGGCCATCGATGTCGCCGCCATCGAGTCCTTCGCCAACCAGTACGGCTCACGCGCGACCGCCCTGCCCCCGCTGGCGATCGTGATCGCGGCCTTCAACGAACAGGGCTCCATCGGCCCGGTCATCGAGGCCCTGCCCCCCACCATCTCGGACCTCGAGGTCGCCAAGATCGTCGTTTCCGACGGCTCGGGCGACGGCACGGTCAAGGAAGCCGATGCCGCTGGCGCGCTGGTCTGCGACGTCCCCGTCAACAGGGGCCAGGGCGCGGCGCTCAGGCTCGGCTACCGGCTCGCCCGCGAGGGCGGCGCGAAGTACATCGTGACCACGGACGCGGACGGCCAGTACAACCCGGCCGAGATCCCCGGACTGCTCGCTCCGATCCTGGCGGGCGAGGCCGACTTCGTATCGGGCTCGCGCACCCAGGGCAGCGAGGAAACCAAAGACCCCGTGCGGAAACTAGGCGTGCGAGTCTTCGCGTTGACGATTAGCTTGCTCACCGGCCAGCGGATCACCGATCCCTCGTTCGGGTTGCGCGCCATGCGGTCCGAAGTAACAGGCAAGGTGAGCCTGCTGCAGCCGCAGTACCAGGCGGCCGAGCTGCTCATCGGGGTGATCGCCCACGGCTACAAGGTCGTGGAGCGCCCGGCCACGATTCACAAGCGCAAGGTCGGCCAGAGCAAGAAGGGCCACAACGCCCTCTACGGCCTGTACTTCGCCAAGGTCATCGGCGGCACCTGGTGGCGCGAGCGCCGCCGCCGCGGCAAGCCCGCAAGCTAGGAGAGTTGCCGGATTCCCGTAGGAGGGTTTTCGCCTAGAGGAGCCTTTTCGTCCTATAACCCGGACAATCCTCCTACGCGCGAAAACCCTCCTGGCTGGGCTTGCTCTCGTCGTCTGAGGAGGCCGGGACGGTGACCGGGGAGAGCGACTCGGTCTCGATCAGTCCCGTCGGCACGTCCGACTTCGCCGTGCGGTCCGCGAACAGGAGGTAGTGGAAGATCAGGAACCTGATCACGAACGTCAGGCAGTTCGCGATGAAGTAGACACCGCCGACGATCAGGTGCTTCTTGAGGTGGTGCGCATCGACCGAGTGCACGATGTGCACGCCGAGCTTGGTCGCCAGGCCAAGAATGAGCCATGCGCCGACCGACACCAGCCAGAAGGGGATCGTCTCGCGCAGCAGGCTCGGCTTGCCCTTGCGGCCCCAGGCCTTGCGGCTGAGGAAGTAGCTCACCACCGAGCCGACGATGGCCGCGCTCACGCCCGAGACGCCGCCCGTCCAGTGCAAAGGCCCGACAAAGATAGCCAGGGCCACTTCGCTGGCGCCCAGCGAAACCCCGGCGACCAGCGCGAACCGGACGAACTGGGTGCCGAACTTAGAGCGGAGCCGGTTCGCCAGAGCGGCCGGTAGCCTATCGATGAGCTTTGGCATTGATGTCCTTGCTAGGCGGCGAAGACACGCTAGTGATCCAGACACATATACAGTACGGGAACGGGTCGGAGTCGTGATGAGAACTCGGCATCAAGGCGGACAGCACTCGCAAACTTCGACTAGATCCCGGCACAGGGTAGTACCCGCTGCACAGTAGTCAATGCCATCCGCGGGCAAGCTACGAAAAACGTCAGGGTGCACTCGCCGACGATCGTGAGGGCAGGAGCAACTCGGTGAAGATCTTGATATTGGGTGGCGACGGCTACCTCGGGTGGCCGACGGCCCTGCATCTGTCCGACGCCGGCCATGACGTCGCCGTGGTCGACAATTTCGCCCGGCGCGGCTACGACTTCGAGATGGGCGTGGAGAGCCTCGTGCCGATCGAGAGCCTCCAGACCAGGATCAGGACCTGGCACGAGCTGACCGGCCGGTCAATCGGGTGTTACGTCGGCGACCTGACCGACGCCGACTTCACGTACCACGTGCTACGCGACTTCGAGCCCGAGACGATCGTGCACTACGCCGAGCAGCGCGCGGCTCCCTACTCGATGGTGGACCGCAAGCATGCCGTCTACACCCAGGTCAACAACGTTGTCGGCACGCTCAACGTGCTGTACGCGATCGCGGAGATCGACCCGGACATCCACCTGGTCAAGCTCGGCACGATGGGGGCGTACGGGACGCCGAACATCGACATCGAGGAGGGCTGGCTGGAGCTCGAGCACAAGGGCAGGAAGGACCGGGTGCTGTTCCCCAAGCGGCCCGGCTCCTACTACCACCTGTCGAAGGTGCACGACAGCCACAACATCGAGTTCGCCTGCAGGATCTGGGGCATCAGGGCGACCGACCTCAACCAGGGCATCGTGTACGGGCAGCAGACCCCGCAGACGGCGCTGGACGACAGGCTGGCGACGAGGTACGACTACGACGCGGTGTTCGGGACGGTGCTGAACAGGTTCGTCATTCAGTCGGTGCTCGGGCTGCCGCTCACCGTCTACGGCAACGGCAGCCAGGTGCGCGGCATCATCGAGATCAGGGATACCGTGCGGTGCCTGCAGCTGGCCTGCGAGAATCCCGCCGACCGGGGCGAATTCCGGGTGTTCAACCAGATGACGCAGTCGCTGTCGATCACGTCGATGGCCGAGACCATCGCGCGGGTGAGCCCGGAGAAGGTCACCATCGAGCATCTGGCGAATCCGAGAGTCGAAGAGGAGGGACACCACTACAACGTGGTGCACTCCGGGCTGGTCGAGCTCGGCCTTGACCCGCACCTGCTGTCGGACACGCTGATCGAGTCGCTGTTCGAGATCACCAAGCGGTTCGCTCACCGCGTCAGGCCTGAGGCGATGATCCCGACCATCGACTGGCGGAAATCGGTCAGCCAGATCGGCCTCTAGCTAGCTCAGCCGGACCGGGCGGGCCAGCCGGGCGCCGGTCAGCGACGCGGTCCAGAGCGAGTCGCCGCGCCCGCGCCAGAAAACGTGCAGTCCGGCACCCTGGCTCCCCACCGCGGCGTAGGGAGGAGCCGCTACCCAGCCGAGCTTCGACTCGTTCGGCGCGGTCCAGCTGAGCACGTTCCACCCGCGCCGGGGCTTGCTGTGCGCGATGAAGTCGAGCTGGTGCCCAGGCCCCTGCCACAGCACCCGCACGGTACCCGCGGCCGTGGCCGGCCACGGCGCCGACCCGATGCGGCCGCCCAGGTCCCTCGGCCCGCGCCAGCCGGTCCGCCCGCCGTAGAAACCCTCCCAGAGATACGGATTGCCCGAGCCGCTCCAGTACACCTCGATGCCGCCGTTCGTCTGTGCTGTCGCCTGCGGCGAGCCGCCAAGCGGCGCCATGCCCAGGCTGTGCGGCGGTGACCACCTGCCAGCCAGTCCCCTGGTCATCGTCCACAGCCTGCGATCGGCACCGCGCCAGAACACCGAGGTGTGCCCCGGGGTTGACGTCACGGGCGAAGGGCCTGAGCTCAGGCTGCCGCCCAGCCCCTGGGGCCCGTTCCAGCCGGAGCCTGGCGTGTACTGGCCGTGCCAGAGATGGTCATCGGCCGACCCGCGCCAGAACACGTCGATGACACCGTCGGGCTGCGAGACCGCCCGCGGGCTTCCGCCGAGCACTCCCATCATCGCCAGCCGTCTCCGGCCGGCGAGCCTGCCGTCAGGCCGGTAGTCGCGCACCCGCAGCGAGCCCGACGAGTCCTTGTAGAACACGGCGACCGCCGATCCGGTCCAGACGGCCGACGGCTGCGACGACGCGTCGGCGCCCGTGGCCACTGGCCTGGCCCAGCCGCCGCGGCGGGCATAGCGGTCAAGCCACAGGTGATCGCCTCTCCTGCGGTAGAAGACCATGACCCGGCCGCCGGGCAGCGACACCGCCGAAGTCTGCTGCGCCGTCGCCTCGCCCGCGGTGACTCGCACGTTGAGGAAATCCACGTCGACGTTGAGGGTACGGCCGCCAAAGGTCTTCGTGACATTCCCCCTGAACTGGTGGATGCGCTTGTGCCTGCGCCATTGCCGGGCACCCAGGTGCCGGTCAGACGTCGATCGCGAGCCGTTCCAGAGCGCGTCGAAGATGATGTTGGGCATCGCGAAACGCCGGCTTCGGTAGTGCCTGGCCAGGTCGACGATGCCAGAGTCTGAGCTGCTGTAGACCCCGGAAGCGAACCCGAGCCGGTGCAGTTCGCGCGTCCACGCCGACAGGAAGCGCAGCACCGGCAGCTCGGAAGCCCTGCGCCCGAACGCCTCCATGTCGTAGTAGAGCGGCGTACGCGGACCGAATCCGAGCCTCCTCGCCTGCATGACCGCGTCCCTGGCCGCCGCCCTGCCCTGCCGCCGCGCCGGGCCGAGCTCGCCGAACGCGGCCTGCGGACCGGCGTAAAGGGGCATGAAGCGCCAGCCGGCCCTCGCCTCCGCCGTCACCCACCTCCTGCTGAGGTTGGGCTGGGCGCACGCCCGGTCAGCGCCGCCGATGTAGATTCCCACCGCCCGGTACGGCGAACGGCGGAGCCAGGCGCGCATGTACCTGCGGCTAGGAGCGGCGCACGAGTCGAAGCCGAGTCCTATGTAGCTCGTCACCGTGGCCGGCAACGGCGGCGCGGCCATCGGGTAATGCATGCCAGCGGCCTGCGGCTCACGCCGGTCGGCGAGCTTGACCGAGCTGTCGGGCTGGCCCATCGGATTCGGCGGCACGACGAGCGGAGCTGGCAAGCGGGCGCTGGCCAGGATCCGGTCGATCGTCATGGGATCGGCGTCGAAGGTCGCCATGATCTTGATGCGCGGCGCGCGCACGGTGATCTCCCTGGCCACCAGGTCTTCCGTCGAAGAGCTCACCGTGCGGGCCGGGCCCGGCTGAATCAGGATCGACTCGGTGGTGCCGAGCAGCCAGCTGGGGCAGAATTCCGCGCTGTTCACTACGCCCAGGTACACCGCGTGCTGATCGAACCGGACGCAGCCGCGCGGATGGCGCTCATCATGAACCACCGGCCACGCCACCGGCACCCGGAAAACGTAGCCCTGGTAGCTGACACGCTTGGTGGGAAGCGGGCGCACTGCCGACGCTCCTGCCCGCTCATCCGCCGGCGCGGCAAGCGCGAGCATCATCAGGCAGCACAGCGCCCCGGCACTCAGCCTCATGACAGGCTTCCCCCCTGTAAATGCCGCCGCTATTCCCCGGATATTACGGCCGCGCCCGCGCGGGCGTTATCCCCGCCGCCGCAGAAATTGCCAATTCATGACGCCTAATCGGCGTCAATTTTACTTCACATCGCGATGAAAACGAGATTAGTATTTGGCAGTCAAAACGCTAACGCGACGCGCCGGCCGCGAATCAAGAATGCCCTATTCGGCATTAACCATCGCGGGTAAGCACCCAGCGATCGGCGGCCGCGTCGTTGCACAGCCGGAAGCCGGCGGCCGGAACGTTCTTGCCAGGCGCGGCGCTGACTCGCCAGCACCGCCAGTCCCGCCTGCCGGCCTGCTCGTGATCGTGCTCGTCCTGATCCTGGGCCCATTCGCTGACGGCAGCGGCGGCAGCCGCCTCACCTGGACGTTCGATGATCGCCAGAACGGTATATAGCCGCTCGCGCCAGACGAACCTGGTCGGCCGCCCGTCTTGCACCTGCACCTGCACTGGCTCCGCCCGCGCTGCGCTCATCGCCTCGTCCCCGCGCTCAGGCGACGTCCCGCTGTCAGGCGGGATTGGCCTGGCCGCCACCGGGCGGCCTGCCTCGTCGCACCCACAGCCACCCAGGGGAAGACAGGCAGCCCTTCTAGTTCGAAACTATATTCGTATTCACTCGAACACAACAGCCATTCTCGCAAAGTCGTTCGGTATTGGTATCCCTGAGTGCTTAAATCAGACAAGTGAGGCATGCGCAGCTGGAGTGACAGCAAACAGCCGGCAGTCGGGCATGCGCGCAATCCGGGCATCGCTGACCTTGCTGGCTAATCGGAGGTTCAGGCTGCGGGGTGAGTCTGAGGCGGTGGAGGCGGGTGGTGCGGGTTCTGCCTGGGTGGTGGTGCGGGTTTCGCCGGGTGGGGTGCTTGCCGGCCATAGACCGGCCGGGGTTAATTTCCGTGATCACGGTCTCGATCATGATCACCGAAACCCGCGTGCCGGCGCGGCACCGCCGTCATGACGGGAGCCGCTATGGCAGCGGCGCGTACCCCGGCATGGGGAAGGCGGCGAGCAGCTCGCGGACGCTGGCGGCGATCCGGTCGATCGTCGCCTCGTCGTCCTTCTTAGCGGCCGAGATCGCCTCGTCCATCCAGGACGCGACCTGCGGCATGTGCTCAGGCGCCAGGCCGCGGGTGGTGATCGCCGGGGTGCCGATCCGCAAGCCGGAAGGATCGAATGGCCTGCGCGGGTCGAACGGCACCGTGTTGTAATTCACCTCGATGCCAGCCCGGTCAAGCGCCTTGGCCGCGGGCTTGCCCGGGATCTCCTGGGCGGTCAGGTCCATCAGGATCAGGTGATTGTCCGTGCCGCCAGAGACCAGCGTGTAACCGCGCTCGACGAGCGCGCTGGCCAGCGCCTGCCCGTTGGCGACCACCTGGCGCGCGTAAGCGCTGAAGTCAGGCCGGGCCGCCTCGTGAAGCGCCACCGCGATCGCCGCCGTGGTGTGGTCGTGCGGGCCGCCCTGCAGGCCAGGGAATACGGCCTTGTCGATCGGCGAGGCGTGCTCGGCGTCGCAGAGGATCATGGCGCCGCGCGGGCCGCGCAGCGTCTTGTGCGTCGTCGTGGTGATCACCTGCGCGTGGCCGACCGGGCTTGGGTGCGCTCCCCCGGCGATCAGGCCGGCGATGTGGGCGATGTCGGCGACGAGGATGGCGCCGACCTCGGTCGCGATCTCGGCGAACGCGGGAAAGTCGATCGTGCGCGGTATGGCCGTGCCCCCGCAGTAGATCAGCTTGGGCCGCTCGCGCCTGGCCACGTCCCTGACCTCGTCGAAGTCGATCCGGCCGGTGTCGGCGCGTACCCCGTACTGCACCGGCCTGAACCATTTGCCGGTGACGGAGACCGACCAGCCGTGGGTGAGGTGCCCGCCCATCGGCAGCGCCATGCCCATGACGGTGTCGCCAGGTGCGAGGAACGCGAGGTAGACGGCCAGGTTGGCCGGCGAGCCCGAGTAGGGCTGGACGTTGGCGTGATCGGCCCCGAACAGGTCCCTGGCCCGCTGCGCCGCGAGCGTCTCGAGCGGGTCAATGAACTGCTGCCCCTCGTAGTACCTGCGCCCCGCGTAGCCCTCTGAGTACTTGTTGGTCAGTACCGACCCGCTGGCTTCGAGCACGGCGAGCGAGACGTAGTTCTCCGACGGGATCATGCGCAGCTTGGAGAACTGGCGGTTCGCCTCCGCCTCGATCAACTCGGCGATCTGCGGATCGGCGGCGGCAACGTGCGGGATCTGCGGCTGATGCATAGCTCCCCTCCTGATCATGACCCTACTAGGAATCAATCATGGCTGAGGGAGCGCGCCCGCGTACACCTGGCCGGGGCACCCGGGGCAACCCGCGGCGCTCCGGGACACCCCGGCCAGGCAGGACCAGCTAGTGGTCGGACTTCTCGATCACCGGCAGGTTCGTGCTGTTGTCCTTCACCTTCGAGGCGTGGATGTTGCTGCTCGAGATCGTGAAGGTGCCGGCCTTGTCGCCCGCGGCCTTGTCAGACAGCACGTCCACGGTGGCTACGTGGATCTTGCTGAACGCGATGAAGCTGGCCACGGACTTGGCGCCGAACGTCTGGCTGTTCGATCCCGCGTACTGCAGGACCTCGACGCCGACGTTGCCGTGCTCGATCGTGGTGTGCGTCACGTTCGCCGCGCCCTGGTCGAGTACCACGCCCTCGTACCTGTCGTCGGAGAACGTGTCGCCGCTGATCGTCACGGCTGGCTTGGTGATCACCCGGCCGCTCGGATTGGCCGAGTAATACACGCCCATGTCGTTGTTGGAGATGGATGAGCCGGTCAGCGTGCTGCCCACGGCGGCTCCGAAGAAGAGCACGCCGGCGGACTGCGTCTGGGTCAGGCCATTCGAGCCGCACGGGGCGGCGTTGTCGGAACATTCGTTGCCGATGATCCTCGAATCGGTAATGCTGGCCTTGCCTGAGTTGCTGACCTGGATGCCGTTCTGGGCGATGGACGGAGTAGGTCCGGCGCCCGCGACGGTCGCGTGATCGATGCTGGCCGTTGACTGCCAGCCATCGATCGTGATGCCGTTCTTCTGGTAACCGCTGACCGATGAGTCGGCCAGCGTGAGATGGCCGACCTCGACCGGTGTTGTCCAGGCCATGCCGACCTGGATGCCGACGCCACCCTGGCAGCCATTCAGCGGGAACGCGCCCGCGGCCGTGACCGCGGAGTTAGTGAACGCGAGCGTCGCGCCGCCGCCCACCAAGATCCCGTAGAGGCTGTCGTTGCAGGTGCTCGTCGGCCAGGCCGCGTTGACCACGATGTTGTTCAGCGCGACGGTGGCGTTGCCGCAGATGGCTATGCCATCTTGATCCGGCTGGAACGAGCCTGTGCCTGGCGCCGTGTCGCACGGCGTCGTCGAGTTGACGATCGTCTGCGGCAAGGTGACGAACACGTTGCCCCTGCCGACGATCGTGACCGACCGCGTGATCTGCAATTGCTCCGCATACGTGCCGGCGCACACCTGAATGGTGGAGCCGGCCGGGGCCGCGTTGACCGCGTCCTGGATCGCGTTGAACCCAGGCGCACCGCAACTGATCCCGTTCCCGGTGACCGTCGCGCCCGAATTGACCCACAGCGTCGTCGGGCTAGCCGCCTGCGCGACGCCCGACATGACCGTGAGCCCGGCTACGGACATAGCAATCGCGGCAAATCCTGATACCAATAGAGCTGTAATCCGCCCCATTTATCCCCTCCCATAGACGGACTAGACGCATCTCTCGATAACGTCACGGGTTACGGTAACAGCAAACGTTTGCCCATTCCATCCCAGGTCAGCACCAAAAAAAGGGGATACCAATTTCACTGGCAATCCACGAAAAGCATCAGGATGAAAGGGATTAGTCCCCTGATGCCCGGTTCCAGAGGCCGGCCGCTGGCCGGCTAACCTACCGGTGACCACTGGCGCTGGCCAAGCACCTGACCAGACCCGAGAGGCAGACACAGCAGCATGCGCATCGGGCAGATCGCCATCGATACCACCCCGTTGCGAGAGAGCAAGGACTTCCGGCTGCTCTTCACCGGCCGGTTCGTGTCCCAGGCGGGCAACGCGATCGCCACGACCGCCGCCAACTGGCAGGTCTTCGCCCTCACCCACTCCTCGCTCGACGTCGGCCTGCTGACGCTCGCCAACAGCGCGGGCATGTTCGCCGGGCTGCTCACCGGCGGCACCCTGGCCGACAGCCACGACCGCCGCCAGGTCATGATCGCCAGCCGGACGCCGCTCGTGGCCGTGGCCGCGCTGCTCACGGTCAACAGCCTGCTGCACCACCCGCTGCTGTGGGCGGTCTACGTGCTCGTGCTGTTCAGCGGCGCCCTGTCCGGCCTCGGCTCCCCCGCCTCCACGGCGGCCGTGCCAGCCGTCGTCAGGACCGACCAATTGCCGGCCGCCGCCGCGCTGAACGCCATGGGCGGGCAACTCGGCCAACTCGGCGGACCCGCCCTGGCCGGAATCCTGATCGCCGGCCCCGGCCTCGCCGTGTGCTACGGCATCGACGCAGTGTGCCTGGCCATCTTCGGCATCACGCTGTACTTCATCAGGCCCCTCCCGCCCACCGCCACGGCTAACCGGCCTGGCCTGCGGTCCATGGCCGAGGGACTGCGTTACGCCACCCGCAACAGCGTCGTCGGCGGCATGCTCGCGGTCGACACCAGCGCGATGATCTTCGGGATGCCGTCGGCGCTGTTCCCGGCAATGGCGAGCGAGCACTTCCACGGCGGCTCGGCGACGTTCGGGCTGCTGGCCTCCGCGCCCGGATTCGGGGCCCTGATCGGCGCCGCGACCAGCGGCTGGACCGGCCGCCTGCGCCGGCCCGGCGTCGTCGTGATCATCGCCGGCCTGGCCTGGGGCGCGGCGATCGTGGCGTTCGGGCTCAGCGACAACCTGGCGCTCGGCCTGGCATTCCTGGCGCTGGCCGGAATGGCCGACCTCTTTTCCGAGGTACTGCGCAACACGCTGCTGCAGCTCTATACCCCTGACCAGCTTCGCGGCCGGGTCACCAGCGTGTACCTGGCCCAGGTGACCACCGCGCCCGCACTGGGCAACTTCGAGGCCGGGGTCGTGGCGCAGCTCTTCACCACGACGGTGTCGGTCGTGAGCGGAGGACTGGTCTGCGTCGCCGGCGCCCTCCTGCTCGGCGTGCTCAACCCTGCCCTGCGCCACGCCAGCCTGACCGGCCCGGGCAAAGACCAGCCCCCCGGCGAAGGCGCCGACCCGAGCACCGAGCTAACTCCCCCCGAGCCGGCCTCAGCCTGACCTTCGCGCGAGCGGCCCGCCGCTACGAGGCGCGACCACGCCGCCAGCGGGCGAGCTTACGGTCGGCGAGTACCTGGCGCACAACATTCCTCCCTGGAATTCCGGTGACGCCGCCGCCGCCGTGAGTCGATGATCCGGCCTGGTAAAGCCCGCGCACTGGGGTTCGCAGATCCGCGTAGCCAGCCGCCGGCCTGCCGTGGAACATCTGGCCCATGGTCAATTCACCGTGAAAGATGTTGCCGCCGACCAGCCCGTACTCCTCCTGCATCTGCTGCGGCCCGATGACCTGCCGATGCAGGACCGACCCGGTGAACCCGGGCGCGACCGCCTCCATCCGCGCGATCACCCGGTCGGCGTACTGGCCGAGTTCCGCCTCGTCGGGCCGGTCCGCGTAGCCATGCGGCACCCACTGGGTGAATAGCGACATCACGTGCTGCCCGGCCGGCGCCAGCGAGTCGTCGAACACGCTCGGAACGCAGATGTCCGCGAACGGCAGCTCAGACGGCCGGCCGGCGACCGCGTCGGCGAAGGCGTTCTCGACGTCGTCGAGGCTCTCGGCCAGCACGATCGTCCCGCCGTGGACCTGCGGGTCGAATTCGGGATGGCTCGCGAAGACCGGAAGCCGGCCAAGCGCCAGGTTGATCTTGACCGTCCCGCTCCGCGTCTGCCAGGCCTCGATGTCCTCGACGAAGTCCTGCGGCAGGGCCTCGCGATCAACCAATTGGAGGAAAGAAATTCGCGGGTGCGCGGTCGTGATCACGGTGGCCGCGCTGATCTGCCGGCCATTGCCAAGAGCGACGCCGGTCACCTTTCCCTTGCTGGTCGTGATCGCGGTGACTTCGGCCCCCGTCCTGATCTCCGCCCCGAATGACCGCGCCGCCGCTGCCAGCGCCGCGGTCACCGCCCCCATCCCGCCGCGCGGGAACCCCCAGGCCCCGGTCTGGCCGGCGGCATCCCCGATGTGATGGTGCAACGTGACATAACCGGTGCCCGCCGAGCGCGGCCCGGCCCACATCCCGATCACGCCCGACACCGAGAGGACGCCCCGCAGCGCGTCGCTCTCGAAATACTGGTCAAGCAGGTCGGCGATGCTCCCGGTGAGCAGCCGGGTAATGTCGACCGCCAGCCGGGTGTCCACCTTGCGCAAGTGCCGCAGCAGCGCTGCCTGGGCCAGGAGGTCGCCCGGACGGCGCGACCCGAGCTTCGGCGGAATCTGATGCAGCAACGGCCCGAGTATCCCCGCGATCCTGGCCAGCCTGGCATCGTAGGCGGGGTAGTTGTCGGCGTCGCGCCGGCTGAACTTGGCGATCTGCTCGCGGCGCTGTCGCGGGTCGTCAGGGAGCCGCAGATACCGCCCGTCAGCGCGCGGGGCGAAGTAGCCGGCTTGCGGGTACACATGGTAGCCATGCCGGTCGAGTTCCAGGTCGGTCACGAGTGCGGCGGGCAGCAGCGAGACAACATACGACAGCGACGTGACCGTGTAGTCAGGCCCGAACGGATGCTCGCTCACCGCCGCCCCGCCTATGGTGTCCCGGCGCTCGCACACGAGCGTTCGCAGCCCGTGCCTGGCCAGGTAGGCGGCCGCGACCAGCCCGTTGTGCCCGCCCCCGACGATCACCACATCCCACTGCTCAGCCAAGGCGGTTCCCTCCGGTCAGCTAGCCGGCCAAGTAAAAGACACAAGCTACGAGATACCCCAAACCGGTCATAACTACTCTCCCATCCGCTTGCCCAGACCCGCCGCCCGGGCCAGTCGATGCTGGCGAGTCCGCCGGCCTGTTCAGAAGGAAGGTGCTGCCGCGCCGCTTCCGGTGCTCGGACGCGGGCGGCCCTGCACTCCGGGTCGGCTTGCCATTGGATGGTCTTGGGTTCTTGAGGCTGTGGCTGAGGTTGCCGGCTGGCGTGGTCCTGGAACGCGGGCATCTTGCGGAATGGTCAGGGCGGGAGCACGCTCGGCCCGGCCCGGCCCGCAGCCCGGCCCGCAGCCCGGCCCGGCCCGCAGCCCGGCGCCCCGGCCCGCGAACCCATCGGGGCGGCCCGGGTTGCTGGTCATGCCCGCCGCTGACAGCATCGTGGCCCTCCCTGTTGCTGTTGGTCACTGGTTTTAACAGCAACGTGGCCCTCCCTGATGTCGTCCTGACAGCAACGGGGAGGGCCACGTTGCTGTCAGAAAAGACCGCTGACAGCAACAGGGAGGGCCACGATGCTCACGCTCCCCCGGCGGCGCCGTGCCCCGGCACGGCGCACGCCCGCCTCCACCCGGCGCCTGACTCTCCAAGATCCGCAAGTCGCCCGCCAGCCTCCCTGACCTGGGTGATCTTCCGTGATCACGGTCTCGGGCCTGATCAAGGAACATCGCTGCTGTCCTGGAGACTGTCGCGTGACTCATGATCAGGCAGGTTGCCTCCCGGGCACCCGCCCCGCCCCGTTTCGACCTGGCCCGCAAGGCCCGGCCCCGGCAAGATGACTCGGTGCGGTTCCCTTGCGGAGCGAGCCGGGCTCGGTTCCGGCGGTACGGTCGCCGCGCCGGTGTTCGCGGTGAGTTCCCGTTCTGCGGCGTGATCGCGGAGAGTTCCCGCGCCGGAGCATGATCGCGGAGCGTTCTCCGTCGTTTGGGGCATGATCGCGGAGCGTTCTCCGTCGTTACCGCGGAGACTTATCGCAGCACGGAGTGTTGACCGTCCTATGTGCGGAAAACGCTCCGCGCAACGACAACTCTCCGCGCCATAGCCGGAAAGACTCCGCAATCATCCCGCCGGCACGGAATACTCTGCGCGATCATCGAGACTCTCCGCGCCAAAGGACTAATGCTCTCCGTCGCGACTGCCGCGATGGCCGTGTGGCATCGCGACTGCTCAAGCATTGTCAGACCCTCCTGGCAACATGGGATCAGGTCAGCAGACCAGGTAGGAGCAGGTGCGGGCAAGCCCGCGGACTCGATCAGACGATCTTGTGCGCTAATCAGCTCCGTGCCGACGGCGAAGATCAGGAGGCTGCCGTGGATTCTCAGACTTTCACTATTACGCCGAAAGGACCATTCTCGCTCGCGCAGGCGGCACAATTCGGATTTGGCCAGCGTTCGGGGGGCGAGTGGGACGGCGTCATGCGACTGAGTTTCTGCCTTGACGGCTACCAGGATCAAGTAGGAGTTGAAGTTAGCCAGGATGAGTCTGGCCTCGTCCATTGTCGAGTCAAAGACAGCGCAGGTGATATATCGGCCATAAGCCGCCAGGTCGCACGGGTGCTGTCGCTCGATCACGACGGCACCGAGTTCACCAGGGTCGGGGAGCGCGATCCGGTGATCGGCAGGCTGCAGCAGGTAGCGCCCGGGTTGCGGCCACCGCTGTTCTACTCGCCGTACGAGGCAGCGGCGTGGAGCATCCTGTCAGCCAGGCGACCCGCCAGGCAGATGATGACGATCAGGCACCGGCTCAGCGTGGCGCATGGCCGGAGCTTCGAACTCGCCGGCCAAGAACTCCCCGCCTTCCCGCTGCCAGAGGCGCTGCTCGCGGTGGAGTCGTTTCCGGGCCTTTCGGCCGAGAAGATCGAGCGGCTGCACGGCGTGGCGAGGGCAGCGCTCGACGGCCCACTCGACTCCAGCGCGTTGCTCGCGCTCGGTCCTGATGAGGCCATGTCGGCATTGCGGCGGATCAAGGGCATCGGACCGTTCTACAGCTCGCTGATCGCGATCAGGGGCACGGGCTTCGCGGACGTGCTGCCGGTCGCCGAGCCTTTGGCGTTGTCCCTGGCAGCGCGGCTCTACGACCTCGACGAGCCTGTATCCGAGGCACGCTTCCGCGAGCTTGCTGAGCCGTGGCAGCCGTTGCGCACCTGGGCGATCGTGCTGATCAGGGCTGTCGCCCCGCGGCTACTCGATAGCGAGGCCACGCTGGCCCCCGTGGCGGTAGCGGCTTAGGTATCCCGGCGCTGAGAGGTCTAGCGGAGACGGCGGCCTCGGCTAGACCGCCCAGTGCCAGCTCGGCTAGACCGCCCAGTGCCAGCTAGTGACCTGGCCGCCTTCGACTTGCGTAGCACCCGCCGGCGTGTTCGTGTCTCGCCAGATTGTGTAGGTCCCGGCGGCCAGTCCGGGATAGACGGCCGCGTACACGGGCTCCGCCGTGCCGGATTGACGCTCTCTGACCAGCGCGTGCGTACGCGGCGCATGATCAGCGTGGCGCTGGGTAGCCTGCCGCGTCTGGGTAGCTGCTTGGGTGAGGCTGATCTCGATCTCGGCGCCCACCAGGTCAGGCGGAGCGTAGAGCACGAGAGCCCCGATGTCGGCGCCGATGTCGAGCACGACGCAGCTCTCGCCGTCCGGTCCTGGCACCTTCTCCCCGGTGGTGCCAGGACTCGCCAGCTCGCCTGGGTCGACCGGCACGCCAGGACTCGCGAGCCGACGATGGCCGGGCGGCCAGCCTGGTCTCGTCGGTCGGCTGGCCGGCTGGTCCGGGACTTTCCGGGTCGGCATTTCCATCAGGATGGGTTGTTGTAGCCGTCGTACGGAATTCCCATGTAGGGGAAGCGGTTCAGCGGCTTGCTGTGGACGCTGGCGCCCGTGAGGCCGTCGGTCAGGATGCGGGCCACCTTGTCCACCTTGTACCTCGGGTCGATCAGCGGATAGGTGAGTCCGGCGATCGCCCGCAACTCGATGGTGACGACGTCATCCTGGAGCCGCCGGCCATTGGGGAACCCGGCCAGGTCTCCGCCGAGCACCCCGAGCGGGCTGAACCGTCCCGACCGCATGGGCGTCGGCGGGATCGAGGTGTTCAGCCTGAGCATGTCCGCCTCCGTATGACCGGTGAAGTTCGTGAACCCCTTGATCAGGCCCTTCGGAATCCCGGTGAGCAGGATCGCTTCCAAGTCGAGCCTGGGCTTGCCCGACGCATTGAGCTCGGCGAGGTGGGGGAAGACCCCCGGATACAAGATTGGCAGCAGGTTCGCCAGCTCGGGATGCGCGTAGAACGAGGCGAACTGCTTGTCATGAGCCGGTGGCTGCCGGTTCCAGTAGTCCTTCTTCGCCAGGGCGATCAGGACCTCGTTGATCAGCGGGTTGCCGAGCCTGGAGACTTGACTGAACGGGCCCGCCGGCCATCCGCCGGTGCCGTCTTCGGCGTCGATGTGGACCTTCTGCCTGCTGGCAGTCGTCCAGACGCCGATCGTCGGCCGGCCCGGTGGGTGAGTTGCGAGATCGGCACCTGAATGGCGATCGTGTGGACGTTCAGCCTGTCGGTGGCGTTCACTCCCGGCGCTGCCTTCAGCCCTGCCATCTTGCCGAAGATGTTCGCTTCCTGGAATGGCCGCAGGTTGGCGAGGTCAAAGATCGAGCCGAGGTCCACGTAGAACTGTTCAGCCCGCTGACCAGCGAAAACCTTGAGGCCGCCGGGCAGTGTGTGCACTGCCTTACTGCCGAGGTTCCGCTCGTATGCAGGAGTCGACAAGATGCCCACGTTGCAGGGCGGGCAGGCCAGATTCCGCCCGAGCGCGTGATGTCCGCGCTTGTCGATCCTGGTGACCGAGTAGAACTGCTTGCTGTTCCAGGTCTTGTCACTGAGCGATTTGATCGGCCCGGTGTTGTACAGGAAACTGCCGGGCGTCGTCAGCCTGGTGTGGAACCGGAACTGATAGGTGACGTCAGGCCAGCCATCGCCGGTGTTATCGATGTTGATCTCGTAGAGCACGCCAGATCCGAACTCGTAAAAGTTCGGGCCGCCGGCCGGCTCCTGCAGCGGGATGTAGTTGGCGATCAGCGTGACCGTGCCCGGCCGGTCAGGGCTGACGAAGGCATAGACGTCGGTGCTATCGGCTACCGGGTCCTTGGAGATCCCCGGCGCCTCGCGATGGGACGACATGGCTAGCTCACCTGCCCGCTGGTCGCGCCGGCGGCTTGGACGAGGCGGGCGGCGAGGTCAGGGTCGCGCACCTGGACCTGGCCGGTGCCACGGAACAGATCGATATGCCCAGTCGCCGCGTCGCGGACATGCGCGACAACCGGGCCTGCCGCCGCTGTCCCCGCCGCGCCTGTCCCCGCCGCGCCCGACTCGCCGTGCTCGCTGTCCGCGTGAGGCGCGGCATCGCTGCGGGCTTCTGACGCTGCCGTCGCAGCGAAAGGCTGTCCCCCGAGTCCGGCGACCGCGGTCGCCGCGATACCCGCGACTCCGGCGCCCGCTGCCCCCCGCAGAACGGACCTGCGCGACGGGACGACCGGTTCCCCTGGGTCCATAGGAGCGGCCGCGACTTCGGGGCTGAGCTGATCCCGTGCCATATCTGTCTCCTCCTGGTGAGCCGACCTGGTGATCGGCTTCTCGGAATGACAAGCAACGAGCGACAACTTATCGAGATCAAACAATCACTGTGCGTAGTTACGTCTGATCGGCGGGGCGTGTCTTGCCCGCGATAGCCCGCGGGCGAGGAGCGGGGCGAATTCCTGCCGATCCAACCTGGCCTGGCCCGGCAGGCGGCAGCGCGGGCATTAGAATCGGTCAGCTTTGCACTCATAAAGGGGACTGTCATGCGCTGGAATGTGGTCAGGCACCGCAATGTCGGCGCTGCGCTCTGCACTGCCGTCCTGATCCTCACCGGGCTGTGGCCGGTCAGCGCGTCCGCCGCTGGCCATACGCTGCGTGGTCAGACCTTGATCACGATCAACGGGGGGCGGAGCGGAGCGGTTTTTGACGGCATCGGGGCGATTAGCGGCGGCGGCGGCAATTCCAGGTATCTCATCGATTATCCGCCAGCGCAGCAAAGGCAGATCCTCAACTTCCTCTTCGGCCCGGGCGGGGCCGACCTTCAGATGCTGAAGCTCGAGATCGGCGGCGACGCCAACTCGTCGGACGGGTCGGAGCCCTCCATCGAGCACGCCCAGGCCAAGGGCCAGGCCCAGCCGGACTGCCAGTCTGGCTACGAGTGGTGGCTGGCCGAGCAGGCGCTCGCCAGAAACCCGCGCATCAAGCTGTACGGCCTGCAATGGGCCGCGCCCGGCTGGGTCGGCTCGATCTGGAGTCAGGCCGACGTCGGCTACGTGATCGACTGGCTCAACTGCGCGAAAGCGCACAACCTGCCGGTCAGCTACATCGGCGGCTGGAACGAGCACGGCTACAACGCCCAGTGGTTCACCTGGATGCGCGCCGCGCTTAACGCCAACGGCTACAAATCGGTCCAGATAGTCGCCGCCGATCAGCACCCATTCGGCAAGCATTACAACCCGGCCTCCGCGTGGACGGTCGCGAACGCGGCGGCGGCCGACCCGGCGCTCAAGGCGGCGATCGGCATCCTCGGCGCGCACGACACTTGCGGAGCGCCGACCAATGGCTACCACTGCGAAGCCACGGCCACGGCGCGCGGGCTCGGGCGGCCGCTCTGGGAGAGCGAACTCGGCGCGATGGACGGCAACACCGGCGCGGCGGACATGGCCAGGTCGATCAATAACGGTTACATCCAGGCAGGCATTACCGGCTACGTCGAGTGGCCGCTAGCCGACTCCATGCCACCGGGGCTGCCGTTCGAGAACCGCGGCCTGGTGACTGCCGACCAGCCGAAGAGCGGCAACTACCACGTGAACCGGATCACCTGGGCGATCGCCCAGACTACCCAGTTCACCGAGCCGGACTGGCGGCATGTCACGGGCGCCAATTCCAGGATCGGCAACTCAGGCACCTATAACTCTTACGAATCCCCGGACAAGGCCGACTGGACCCTGGTCGCGGAGAACACCGGCAGCTCGTCCGGCCAGCGGGTCAGCGCCCAGGCCATCAAGGTCAGGCTGACAGGCGGGCTCAAGGCACGCGACGTCCAGGTCTGGGATACCAATCTCTGGTCATCCAGCCCCCGTACCTGGTTCGTGCACCGGCCGGATATCCGCCCGAAGGCAGGGACGTTCACGTACTCGGTACGTCCCGGGTACGTCGTGACCTTCACCTCGATGGCTCATCACTCGCACCTGCGCACCACTCCCCCGGCCCCGGCTGCCATGAAGCTGCCTTATCAGGCCACCCGCGATGCGAGCAACGAGGCGTGGGGCCTGAGCAGCCAGGATGGCGCCTTCCTCTACCAGCCCTGCCTGGCCGGGGTCACCGGCAAATGCCTTGAGCAACTGGCACCGCGGCAGCCCGTCTGGTGGCAGGCGCCCAAGTCCGGGACACCGACCCCCTACGCGATCGTCGGCGACTCCAGGTGGTCCAACTACACCGTCTCGGCGAGCACCCTGTTCACGAATCCGGCGGGCACCGCCAGCCTGATCGGCCGATTCGGGACACAGGGTGCGGCGAGAAACTTGTTCACAGGGTATGAATTTGACCTTCAGGCGACCGGCGGCTGGCAGCTGATCCGCAAGTCCGCCACCGCGTCCGCGCCGCACGTGCTTGCCAGGGGGACGATCGCGGACTTCAGGCCCGGCGTCTGGCACAAGCTCGCGCTGAGCCTGCGGGGATCCCGGATCAGCGCCACCGTCGACGGCACGCGCCTGGCGCTCAAGTCCGATGCGAAATATAAGTCGGGCCTGGCGGGCATAGGGTCAAGCTGGGACCTGGTGCAATTCAGCGACTTGAGGGTGAGTTAGCTCGGGCGATGACGGATGCGCCTGACATCGTTCTCCGGGCGCAGCAGCTGGCGCTGCAGGCCGGATTCCCGCTGACCAGGCAGCAAGCGCGGCAACCTGGCACTGGGCTGCCGCAGCCGTCGGCGTGCTTGCCTGGCGTCGGCCGGTTCCTCGCGGTGCTGGCCGCCGGCTGCGCAGGCGGCATCGGCAGCGGCACCGGCGGCGGCGTCATCGGCGAGCTCGGCACCGGGGTCGGGATCGGCGCGGCGTGGATGGCCAGCGCCATGCCGGCCGGCTGCCGCCTGATCACGGCCGAGATTGATGAGGCGAGGGCCGCGGCGGCACGGCAACTGTTCGCGGCCGATCATCGAGTGGAGGTGATCCGCGGCGACGCCACGACCGCCCTGGCCGAGCACGGGCCATTTGACCTGGTCTTTGCCGATTGCGGGATCAGGGACGGCGACGCCTTCGCCGACGTCATCGACCTGCTCCGCCTCGGCGGCCGGGTTGTCATGGACGACGTCACGCCCCAGGCCGCGCTCGCGGCCGACTCGCCGTACCTGGCAGATGACGCCAAGCGCGGGTTCTTCGCGAACCCCAGGCTGATCTCCGCCGAAGTGGTCCTGCCCGACCTGGCGAACTCGCTGCTAGTCGGCACCAGGATCGCCTGAGGCCGCCGACGGCCCGCCAGGGCCAATCCCGCTCGCACCGCTGTGCCGCTGGTGTCGTTCAGACAGCACCACCGGCACAGCGGTGCGCAAGCCAACACCCGCCGCGGACCGGGCGAGCATAGCTAAGCGTGGCTGTTGCAGTGCAGGTTGGCGGTTGGCTGGCCCCGGGCGACCCACGGCCAGGATGTTCCGCAGAAACCCAGGTACGGCACGGCCGGGAGCAGGTTCTTGTTGTAGACGAGCACGAGGTAATTGCCGACCGCGTACTCGTGCGCCGGCTTGCCGAACGCGCCCACCAGGCCCTTGCGCTTCAGGCAGAGATCGCCGCAGAAGTCGGTCGAAGTCCAGATCACGAAGTTGGCATAGTGCTGCTGCGGGTCGTACCAGGTGGCGTCGGTCTCGAAGTTGGTCGCCAGCACCGTGTCGTTGTACGTCCGGATGGGCCGCACCATGACGTTGTCACCCGTCTCGGCGGTCACGCTGCTCGCGTTCCAGTAGCCGGCGAGGCCATATTTATAGTGGTGCTCCTGCAGCCAGGCCGCGACGAGGTGGTTGGCGTTGGGCTTGGGCGTCGATGACGCGTTGCCGACCAGCATCACGGCGACCGCGAGGAAGGCGACGCCCAGGGCCGGCACCAGCCCGCTGTTGATGACCTTGTTTCCCAGTACCCGTCCGGCCAGAACCGCACCGAGGGGCAGCAGCCCGACGATCTCGTTGGAGTCCGACTTAGTGCCCAGCAGGTAGGCAGCGAGCACGGCCACGAACGCCACCGCGAACATCTGCGCGATCTGGTCATCCTCGACATAGATGTGCCTGATGACGTAGACAAGCGCCCAGACCACCAGCACGAGGCCGATCAGGTGGATGGCCGCGACCACGATCGTCCCGCCGAGCACCTGGCCGAAGAAGTCGGCGCCGTAGACGAGCAGCACGTTCTCGATCTTGGTCCAGAGCGTCGAGCCGATCTGGTCAGTCGTGCCGAACGCGGCGATCGGCGTCCGCACGTAGAAGCCGCCGGCTTCCATGATGATCTTGAGCACGACCTTGGCCAGGCCAGCCGACAGCCCGGCGGCCACGAGCATCGACAGGTCGTAGATTTGCCCGCGCCACGGCCCGCGCCTGCGGTACATCCTGAGCACGGACACCGCGGCGATCGGCAGCGCTCCCTCGACGAGCACGAGCGCGTCCGCCACCTGCGCCCAGGTCAGCAGCACCACGACGACGATAGGCAGCCACCAGCGCGGCCGGACCCGGTCGATGACCAGGTAGATGAGCAGCAGCGGCACGTGCGTGCCGATGTGGTCGGGACTGGCCATCAGCAGGGCGGTGGCCGGACCCAGCGTCGGCGCCAGCATGATCCCGACGGCGATGAAGGTCCGCACCCAGGCTTCCTTGCCGGTCGACCGGCCGCGGACCAGGAACCCGGCCAGGACGACCTGGAGGAAGTAGCTCAGCGCGGCAGCGTTCGCCACCGTGTTGGCGCTCAGGCCCCTGACCGCCTCGACGACCGCGTACTCAGGGATCTCCGTCGTGTAGAACGACACGTCCGACAGCGACCAGCCGTGCAGCAGGAAGTTGCCGTGCAGCATGTCCCAGCCCTGAAGCGCCTGGGACGACCCTTCCGAGATGATCCCCTGCGTCTTCGCCTGGGCCAGATACGCCAGGCCGAGCAGCACTATCCCGAGCGTCACCAGCGCGGGGACCATGTAACGCGGGTTCATGACCGCCGCCGTAAACCGGGAGCCTGATGGCGGCTCCGGCTCCGGCGCCTGCTGACCGCCTGACGCCTCGTCGGACGACTCGTCGGGCGACTCGTCAGACGGCGCGTCCGGCGGGCGTTCCACCTCAGAAGATGCAGTCACAGTGCTTCCCGGATAACTGGCGGAGTTGGGGAGCGGATTGCCGCCCGCACCTGGAGCAGCGCCCGTCCATCCATCGACGGATCGGGGCGCCTGGCCCATCGGGTCCACATCATACTCATCAGGTTCGATGGCTTACATCCTTCTCGCTTCACCGCATATCAAGTCGGCGTGCCGGCTTGATCACGGGAGGCCCATGGCCGCAGGTCTGCCGCTGCTCTGCGCGAGAGTATCCGGCGCAACGCGATCGCAGCTCATGACCTCGCGATTAAGTCGCACAATATGTGAAAGGATAGCCAGCCCGCGGGCCGGCTCGCCTCAGGAACGTGCCCGCCCGTCTGCCAGGCCAAGCCCGTCTTTCAGTGTTTGCTGCCCCGCGCTCGCCTCCGGGCGCATCAAGGCACCGCCTTCCCTCCTCGTTCGTCGCTTCGCTCCTCCCTCGTCAGTCCAGGCCGGCGCCGCGCCCTTCGGCTCGCGGGGGCTGGGAGCGAAATCCGGGCTGCTGGTAGAGTTCCCACCTGGCGACGGGGTAGGCCGGTGATATCGGCTCCCGACAGGCCCGAGCAGCCCTAGGAAGTCCGGATGGCGCAGGCGCTGCCGGCGGTCCGCGTTCGTCCACGGGCACACCGGCGGGTGCCGTAGCATGTCAGTCCTGCTTACTTTCATCCCAAATATCTTGACCGGAGGTACTCGCGGTGTCGGCTTCTTCGGTGTCGGCTTCTGGTGGCCATAGGGAGTTCACCCGCGACGTCGTCGTCATTGGCGGATGCGGGCACGTCGGGCTGCCCCTGGCGATCGCATTCGCCGACCGCGGGTTGCAGGTTGGCATCTATGACGTCAGCGAGAGCGCGGTCGCTACCGTGAGTGCCGGCCAGATGCCATTTGACGAGGCCGGCGCCGCCGACGTGCTCAAGCGGGTTGTCGCCGAAGGCAAATTGGAAGCGTCTGTCGACAAGGCGATTATCGCCACCGCGAAGCAGGTCGTCGTCGTCATCGGAACGCCCGTCGACGAGCACCTCAACCCCGACCAGTCCGCGATCCCCGAGGCACTGGCCAAGTTCGCCGACCAGCTGAACGACGACCAGATCCTGATCTTGCGCAGCACCGTGTACCCGGGCGTCACCGCCCTGGTCGAGAAGAACCTCGCCCAGCTTGGCCTGCACTGCGACGTCGCCTTCTGCCCGGAGCGGATCGCCGAGGGCAAGGCGATGACCGAGTTGTTCGAGTTGCCGCAGATCGTGTCGAGCCGCACCGAGCGCGGCATGGAGCGGGCAAGCGCGCTGTTCAGCACGCTCACCTCCACTTTGGTGCCAATGTCGCCCGAGGAAGCCGAGCTTGCGAAACTCTTTACCAACGTATGGCGGTACATCAAGTTCGCAACGGCGAATCAGCTTTACATGATGGCCAATGACCGCGGCCTTGACTTCGAGCGGATCAGGCAGGGCCTGATGCTCGATTACCCGAGGGCCACCGATATGCCCGGCGCCGGCTTTGCCGCTGGTCCTTGCCTGTTCAAGGACACCATGCAGCTCGCCGCCTTCAATAACAACAACTTCGCGCTCGGTCACACGGCGATGGCCATCAACGAGGGCATGCCGCTCTACCTCGTGCACAAGCTGGAGCAGGACCACAACCTCGCCGAGATGACCGTCGGCATTCTCGGGATGGCGTTCAAGGGCGGCTCCGACGACATCCGCTCCAGCCTGTCCTACAAGCTCCGCCGCATCCTGGCTTTCAAGGCCAACAAGGTCCTGTGCACCGACCCCTACGTCAAGGGTGACCCCAGGCTCGTGCCGATGCGGCAGGTCATGGAGGAAAGCGACCTGCTGGTCATCGCCGCCCCGCACCCCGAGTACCGTGACCTGGCCACCGACAAGCCGGTTGCCGACATCTGGAACGTGCTGGGCAAGGGCGTACGAGTGTGAGCGAGGAACCCCGCATCACGATCGTCATCCCGGCGTACAACGAGGGCGACAACATCATCCCCGTCCTTGACCGGATGTTCGAATCGGTGCGGCTGTCCTGCGAAGTTCTGATCGTGGTCGACACGCAGGACGACACCACGATCGCCGTCGCCGAGGAATACGCCCAGAAAGAGCCCAGGCTGCGCTACCTGGTCAACACCTACGGCCGGGGTCCCGCTAACGCGATCAGGTTCGGCATCGACTCGTCGGCCGCGA
Organism: uncultured Actinomycetota bacterium; assembly: GCA_963720575.1. Lineage (GTDB taxonomy): Bacteria > Actinomycetota > Actinomycetes > Streptosporangiales > Streptosporangiaceae > Chersky-822. The sequence continues at coordinate 3,029,772 of CAVRGA010000001.1, read as the reverse complement.
AGACCGCCGTCGTGACGATGGCCGACGGCTGCGATGACCCGAGGCAGATCGACGACCTCGCGAGGCTGGTCGAGCGCGGCGTCGCCGTCGCCTGTGCCTCCCGCTACATGGCCGGCGGCCAGCAGGTCAACGGCCCGCTGCTGAAAGGCTGGCTCTCCAGTCTCGCCGGGCGGTCGCTGCGCCTGCTCGCGCACATCGGCACCAGGGACGCGACCAACTCGTTCAAGGCTTACTCGACCGAATTCGTCCGCTCGGTGGGCATCGACTCACGGGACGGCTTCGAGATCGGCATCGAACTCACCGCCAAGGCCAAGCGAATGCGGCTGCCCGTCGCCGAGATCCCCACCATCTGGCTCGACCGGCAAGCCGGCATGTCCAATTTCAAGGTGGCCAGGTGGATACCCAAGTATCTGCGCTGGTATCGCTTCGCCTTCGGCCCGCGCCTTTCCGCTGAGCAGGTGCGGGAGCGCATGTCAGGGAAATCGCAGAAAGGTAAATGATGGAGAAGGTTCTGGTCAGCGGCTCGGCTGGGTTCATCGGCGGGTACCTCGTCGAAGAGCTGCTCGGCAAGGGTTACGAGGTTGTCGGCATCGACAACTTCTCCAAGTACGGCCGGGTTCGCAAGTCCTACGACGACAACCCCCGCTACAAGCTGGTCGAGGGCGACTGCCGCGACATCGAGCTGATGACCAGGCTGCTCGAGGACTGCGAGCACTTCATCGCCGGCGCGGCGATGATCGGCGGCATCTCCTACTTCCACACCTACGCCTACGACCTGCTCGCCACCAACGAGCGGATTATCGCGGCGTCCTGCGACGCGGCGATCGCCGCCCACAAGAATGGCGCTGGCCGGCTCCGCAAGGTGACCTACATGTCGTCCTCAATGGTATTCGAGAGCGCCGACCACTGGCCGTCGCACGAGGGCCAGGAGCGCGAGGTCCCCCCGCCGCTGTCGTCCTACGGCTTCCAGAAGCTGGCCGTCGAGTACTTCGCCCGTGCCGCCTGGGACCAATACAAGCTGCCGTACACGATCGTGCGCCCGTTCAACTGCGTGGGCACCGGCGAAAGCCGGGCGCTCGGCGACGAGGAAATCCTGTCGGGCAACGTCAAGCTGGCCATGAGCCACGTCGTCCCCGACCTCGTGCAGAAGGTGCTCAAGGGCCAGGACCCGCTGCACATCCTCGGCTCAGGCGACCAGGTCAGGCACTACACCTACGGCGGCGACCTGGCCGCGGGCGTCGTGACGGCGATGGAGCACCCCGAGGCTAAGAACGAGGACTTCAACCTCTCGACCGCCCAGGGCACCACGGTACTTGAGCTCGCCGAGGTAATCTGGCGGAAGATCAAGGGCCCGGACTCCCAGCTCCGCATCGTCAACGACGACCCCTTCGAGTACGACGTCCAGCGGCGCGTCCCGGCAACCGAGAAGGCCAAGCGCGTGCTGGGCTTCGAGGCCCAGACCTCACTCGATCAAATGCTCGACGAGGTAATCCCGTGGATCGCCGATGCCGTCAAGGCAGGAACCATTTAAGCGGAAATTATCCCGCCCCGCCCGCCCACCCCATCTAGGTTGCTGCGGCCCGGGGTAACATTTGCCAGTGCTATTTGAGGCTGTCAGGTGACCCGGGATCTTGGAAGTCAAGCTCCGGCGGGTCAGCGGGGTGGTCAGCGGGGAGACTTTCCCTGAGTTACCGGGGAGACTTCTCACTTAAGGGAGAGTTTTCAGTTCTATTGACTGAAAAAACTCCCCGGAGCGAAAGCTCTCCCCCACGATGCCGGAAAAAGCTCCCCGATCCTGATCACGAGCCGCGCGGCAGCCCCCCGGGACCGTGATCATTGTTCGCGGGCGTGATCACGGAAGATCGCCCAAGTGGCCCGACAGGCCGGCAGCATCGGGGCGGCAGCATCGGGGCGGCAGGCCGGCAGGCCGACGGCCCGGCGGCAGCATCAGGGCAGGCCCAGGTTGCTGGTCACGCCCGTCTCTAACAGCATCGTGGCCCTCCCTGTTGCTGTTGGTCACTGTTTTTAACAGCAACGTGGCCCTCCCTGATGCTGTCCTGACAGCAACGGGGAGGGCCACCTTGCTGTCAGAAAAGACCGCTAACAGCAACAGGGAGGGCCACGATGCTCACCCCGCCCCAGCATGTCGTGCCGGGGCACGGCGCACGCCCGCGGCCACCAGAAAATCCAGGTAGGTGGACATGCCTCCCCGGCTGGCGGCCAGTGCGATTCCCGGTCTGCGGACAAGTGGTTGCGGACTGTGACCGTCCGCCTGTTCAGAAGGAGGATGCTGCCGCGCCGCTTCCTGTGCTCGGGCCGCGGGCGGCCGTGCGCTCCTGGTCGGCTTGCCACTGGATGACCTTGGGTTCTGGAGGCTGTGGTTGTGGTTGCCAGCTGGTTTGGCCCTGAAACTTGCGGGTCATCGGCGCTTCCCTTCATCGCTTTGGGTGATCACTGGCGAGACAGAGATCATGAGCGCAGGCACCAGTTCACAATCTAAAGGGGAACCACCGACCAACCCGGGCACCTGACTCTCAAGATCCCGAGTCACCCGACAGCCTCCAGGACAGCTGCGATGCTCCGTGATCATGCCCGGGTCCGTGATCACGGAAGATCGCCCAGGTCGGGGCAGCGGCCATGCACTGAAAGCTTCCCGGGGCGAGAACGCCTCCCGCATGATGCCGGGGAAGGCTCCTTGATCTTGCGGTGAGCAGCGCGGCACTCCCGGCCCTCGTCGGCGTCGGGAGGGAGGGCCACGTTGGTGTGTAAACAGGGGTGGTTTGTCCCCGTTTACACCGATGCACCAGCGCCGGCCCGCCGGCACGGATGGTTGCTGTTGCGTTGCGGCCGTTCACAATGGCGTGGGCCTCCCTGCTGTTGGCGGCGCGGCGGCACGAAGGCGCCGCCGGGGGGACGTGAGTGCGGCTCTTGTGGGTTCCGGGTTCGCGACACGCCGTGCTGACTACTCAACGCATGCGTTCAACCACGGAAAGTTGCTAGTGTCACTGGCGCGCCAGGCTGTCTGACGAATGATTCGCCGACGACGAGGCGGCATGACGAGGATGAGCTGGAGGCCCCCGGTGGTGCCAGATGTACGCCGCACGAGCTATTTCAACGTTCACGGTGTTTTCGAAGGTAGCGGGCACGAGTGCATGCTCGCCTCGGCGGGCGACCCGCGGGTTACGATCGTCATTCCGGCGAGCGGTCAGGCGAAGACCATCGTCGGGGTGCTCGACCGGCTGTTCGAGGCGGTTACGCTCTCGTGCGAGGTCATTCTCGTCGTCGACGATAGCGGCGATCCGACCCTGCCGGTCGTCCTCGACTACGCCGAGCGGGAGTCGCGGCTGCGCTGCCACGTCAGCAGGTGCGGTCCCGGTTCGGGGAACGCCATCAGGTCAGCCATGACGGCCGCTCGCGCCGACGTCATCGTGGTGACCATGCCCGATGGCCGCGATGATCCCGCTCAGATCGACGACCTCGCCCGCCTGGTCGAACGCGGCTGCGCCGTCGCCGCCGCCTCCCGCTACTCTCGCGGCGGGCAGCTCGCTGGCGCGCCCCGGATGCGCAGCTTCGTGTCGCGCGGCGCCTGCCGGTCGCTGCGGCTGTTCACGCGGATCGGCACCAGCGATGCGACGAACTCGTTCAAGGCGTGCTCGGCGGCGTTCGCGCGGCGGGCGGGGATCGACTCGCCGGATGGGTTCGGGGTGGGGATCGAGCTCACCGCCAAGGCGCGGCGGCTCCGGCTGCCGATCGCGGAGATCCCCACGATCGGCGTGGACCACCTCGCCGGGGTGTCAGGCTCGGAGATCGTCCGCTGGATTCCCAGGTACCTGCGCTGGTACTGGTTCTGCTTCGGCCGGCCGCTCACCATGGCCCAGCTCAGGGCCAAGAGCGGCCCGTTGGGCTCGCAGTTTCGGGCGAGTGCCCTGTAGTTGCCTGAGAAGTGCTATTGCAAGTTATTCGCAGCATTCCCTAGACTGACGGCACGGCGCGGTTGGGGAGGACAGCTTGCTGATGGCCGATGCCTCGGGGCGTCTCGCGAAGGTCCGTGATGCCCTGAGCCCTGGCGAGTGGGCCAGGGTCGGCGGCATGGCCGGCGTGATCGTCGCCCTGCACGTGGCCGGGTGGGGGCTGCTCGCCGCCGCGGTGGCCGGTCACTACCACATCAGCTCGACCGAGATCTTCGGTTTCGGGACTGGCATCTTGGCGTACACGCTGGGGATGAGGCACGCGTTCGACGCCGATCACATCGCGGCCATCGACAACACCACGCGCAAGCTGGTCAACGACGGCAAGCGGCCGCTGTCGGTGGGCTTCTTTTTCTCGCTCGGGCACTCGACGATCGTCTTCGTGCTGGCCGTCCTGCTGAACTTCGGCATTCGGCCCTGGACAACCAGGTCAGGAACGGCGGCTCGAGCCTGCATCAGGTGACCGGCGTCATCGGGACGTCGGTGTCGGGAGGGTTCCTCTATATCCTGGCCGCGCTGAACATCGTGATCCTCATCGGCATCGTGCGGGTGTTCCGCGACATGCGCACCGGGCGCTACGACGACGCCCAGCTCGAAGCCCAGCTCGACAAGCGCGGCCTGATGAATAGGGTCCTCGGCCCGCTGGCCCGCAAGATCGACACGCCCTGGAAGATCTATCCCATCGGGGTGCTGTTCGGCCTCGGGTTCGACACCGCTACCGAGATCGCGCTCCTGGTCCTCGCCGGCACCGCCGTCGCCAGCGGCCTGCCGTTCTACGCGATCTTGTCGCTGCCGATCCTGTTCGCCGGCGGCATGTGCCTGTTCGATACCGCCGACGGCTGCTTCATGAACTTCGCCTACGACTGGGCGTTCGCGCGGCCGATCCGCAAGGTGTACTACAACCTCACGATCACCGGCCTGTCGGTCTTCGTCGCCTTCTTCGTCGGCACCGTGGAGCTGCTCGGCCTGCTCGGGCAGGAATTCAGCCTGGGCGGCGGGTTCTGGCGGTTCATCGGCGGGTTCAACATCAACAAGGCCGGCTACGTCATCGTCGGCGTCTTCGTCGTCACGTGGGCGATCTCGCTGGCGATCTGGCGGTTCGGCAAGATCGAGCAGCGGTGGGACCTCTCAGCCACCCAGGCCGAGCCAAGCGACTAGCCCTCGCGGCTGGCCCGTCGTTGTGAGTTTGACGGCGCCCTGGCGCGGTCGTTGTGACTTCGATGGGCCTGCCGGGCGTGGCGGGGTGGAATCAGCTTTTAGAATTGGGTTCTAGTATGCTGCTCGTGCCGGCCTGCGGCCGGCGCGTGTGACCCCGGACCTTGACTCGGGAGGCTGCTGTGGCGTGGGACTTCTCGACCGAGCCCGAATTCCAGGAGCAGCTCGACTGGGTCGAGGAGTTCTGCCGCACCGAGGTCGAGCCGCTCGACCTTGTCTTCCCCTTCGCCGCCTGGACGCGCGAGCCCAAGGTCAAGGCCCTCGCCGACGCGCTCAAGCAGCAGGTCAAGGACCGCGGCCTGTGGGCGCTCTTCCTGGACAAGGACCTGGGCGGACCAGGCTTCGGCCAGCTCAAGCTGGCCCTGCTCAACGAGGTACTCGGACGCTACCGCTCGGCGCCGGTCATCTTCGGCACGGCCGCGCCGGACACCGGCAACATGGAGATGCTCGCCGCCTATGGCACTGACGAGCAGAAAGAGCGCTGGCTCAAGCCGCTGATGAACCAGGAGATCTTCTCCGCCTACTCGATGACGGAGCCGCAGGGCGGGTCGGACCCGAGCCTGTTCAGGACCCACGCGACGCGAGACGGCGACGAGTGGGTCATCACCGGGGAAAAATGGTTCACCAGCGCGGGCGCCCGCGCGGACATCATCTTCGTGATGTGCACCAACGGGATGTTCGTAGTGCCGCGCGAGACGCCTGGCGTCGAGATCATGCCGTACCCGGCACTCCACAATCACATCAGGTATGAAAATGTGCGCGTCCCCGCCGACCACCTTCTAGGTCCGCAGGACGGGGCTAAGGTGCTAGCGCAGCGTCGCCTGGGCGGCGGCCGCATTCATCACGCCATGCGCACGGTGGCGCAAGTCAAGCTGGCCTTCGACATCATGTGCGAGCGGGCCTTGTCCAGGCAGAGTCACGGCAAGGTCATCGCCGAGCACCAGATGGTCCAGGAGATGATCGCCGACTCCTACGCCGAGATCAACATGCTGCGCCTGCTCGTCCTGTGGACGGCCTGGACGATCGACAACTCCACTACCCGCGAGGCCCGCACCCAGATCGCGACCTGCAAATACACCTGCGCGAAGGTACTGCGCGAGGTCAGTTACCGCGCCCTGCACATCCTGGGCTCACTCGGCACCACAGATCTGACTCCCATCCAGGCCATGTGGGCGAACGCCCCGACGATGGCCATCGCCGACGGCGTGGACGAGGTGCACAAGGTCACCGTGGCCCGCAACGTGCTCAAGGGCTATGAGCCGCACCCCGGCCTCTGGCCGACCGAGTACATCCCGGCCAAGCGCGCCGAAGCGCGCAAGAAGTTCGAGGACCTGATCGCCGCCGACGAGACGCTCGCCGCCTGGGCCGACGCCGCCGCCCGCCACCGCGCGCCGCGCCTGTAAGCCAGGCCGGGCCACCACGATAAACAAGGTCATCGACGCGAAGAACGGCCGCGTCCCCAGATGCTCGAGGAACAGCCCGGCCGAGTCGGCGGTGAGATACCCGGCCCGCACGGCCCGCTCGCTGACCCGCCTGAAGCCGAGTATCTTGTCGGCGGCTCGCGCATCACGAAACTCGGCCGTGATCGGCACGACGTTGCTCACGGCGAGCCCGGCTTCGTCAGCAAGCCGCACGAGCTGCCGTCCGATGCACGAGTTGCGAACTACCCGGTCGGCGACGAACCTGGTGTAAGCGCGCGGCACGGCCAGATCCGGGTAGTCGATCACCAGCGTGTCCCAGTCAGGCTCGGCGAACACCGCGCTGCCGCCCGGCCGCAGCACCCGCCGGACCTCGCCTAGCACGCCCGCCGGATCGGCCACGTGCTGCAGCACCCGGTCGGTGTGCACCCGGTCCGCGCTCGCCTCGGGCAGCGCAATGGCGTGGATGTCGCCGTGCACGACCCGCACCCTCGGCAGTCGCCCGACCCGGCTGGCCGCCTCGCGCACCGCGGCCGGATCGCTGTCCACGCCGATGACCAGGCCGCGCTCCCCCGCAGCCCCGGCGAAGGCGGTGAGATCGGCGCCCGGGCCGCATCCGAGGTCGATGACCACGTCGCCGGCGCCGATCCCGAGCTCGGCCGTCGCCAGGCTCTTGTAAGCCTGCCCGAGCCCGGACGCCGCGATTCGCATCAGGTAGTCGTCGGGCCTGACATCTTCGAAGCTAGCCGCGTTCATGCCGTCGTCCAATCGCCAGGCGGCCAGTGAAGGTCGCGGTCAGCCCGTCGTCCATGAGCATTTATCACTCAGCTCCCTGTCAGCTAGTGATGTCCGTCCTGCTCAGCACCTGAAATTGTTGCCTAGCAAAACCGCGGTGTCGAAATTCCCGGCCAACCCTCCCGCTGCGGCCTCCTGCACCGAGCCGAGGTAGACGTCGCGGATTCCGCGCAGGCGACAGGCCTCGCTCGCGCCGGGCGACACTTCGAGCGCCGTTACCTCATGGCCCCGGTCTTGCAGCATCAGCGAGATGCGGCCTGACCCGGCGCCGACGTCGAGCACCCGGCCGCGAGCCCTGGTCAGCGCCCACGCGTCCGGCTCGGACAGCCCGTTCAGGTAGTCCGCGGCGTCGACGTCGGCCCAGCCGTCGTCGCGTTCGATGATGACAGCATCGGCCGAGCCCGTGACCATGGCGAGCAGCGCCATCCCGAACGCATCGCCGGGCACCGGCGGATCGCCGTCAAGGCTCATGCGATCCGATTATTTCGCCACGACAAGCACCTGAGCCATCGAATTTCCCGCGCCCATAGCAGCCGCGCCACAGCAAGGGGAGGACCAGCCGGCGGCATGGTGACGCCGGGTCCGCCCGGCCTGAGTGCGCTAATCCGGGCGGGATCTCAGCAGCTCACCTGCGTTCACCGCGATCTGTACGGTATTGCCCGGCGGGGCGAGCGGGCATGCCCAGGCCGCGTCGTAGGCGCAGGAGGGGTTGTAGGCGAAGTTCAGGTCGATCACCAGGTTGCCGCCGGTGCCGCCCAGGTCCGCGCCCTTGACCGTGTCGAGCACGTAGCGCCCGCCGCCGTAGGTCAGGCCGCTGGCGTCCTTGATCGGGACGAAGATGCCGCCGCCGTAACTGGCCAGCCACCACACGTCCAGGCTGCCGACGCCGGGCAGGTGCACGACGCCCGCGCGCTCGAAGGGGACGACGCCGTCGGTGCCCGTGACCGACTCCATCCGCTTGGGGGCGACGTCGGCGTCGATCGCGGCGATGAACCTGAGCGCCGGGTCGTAGCTCGCGACGGGCACTCCGGTGAAGCTGCCGCGCTCGGCGGCGGGGATCGGTGACTGCCGGTGGGTGGCGAGCAGCCGGTCGCGGCCTTCGCGCCAGAGCCGGTGCGCTTGCTGCGCATCGGCCGCAGCCCTGACCTGCGAGTACAGGGTGGCTACCTGGCGGCGCCAGTCGAGCAAGGAGGCCGCGTCTGGCCTGCGGGCAGGCTCGCCCCTGGTCACCTGATGTCCCCGGTTTCCTCCGCCTCGTCCGCTGGCGCGCGCGACGGGCGGTTGCGCCAGTCGCTGGCGAGCATGGCCATGAGGTGGGCGTCGATCCACTCGCCGCGCCAGTTGAGCGCCTGGCGCTCGGTGCCCTCGAGCACGAAGCCCGCCTTCTCGTAGACGTGGCGTGCGCGCGGGTTGAATGAGTAGGCCTCAAGCTCGATCCGATTGACCCCGACCGTGTCGAAGGCGTGGGCGAGGACCAGCGAGGTCGCCTCCGTTCCGAGCCCGCGGCCATAGAACGACTCGTTGGCCAGGATGATCCGGAATCCGCACGACTGGTTGGCGGGGTCAAGTTCGTTCAGCACGACTTCGCCGGCCCAGGCGCCGGTAGCACGCTCGATGATCGACAGATCGATGCGGTCGGCGTGATCGGCGCGGGTCGCGTACCAGTCGATCTGCGTTTCGGCCGTGAAGGTAGCGTGCGTGCCGGTCAGCCTGAGGGATTCCGCGCTGATCGTGGCGAGCGCCGGCACGTCAGCCACGGCGACGGGCCTGAGCGTCACTAGCTCGCCGTGGAGCGTCGGCTTGTCGGCGAAGGTCAGCTCGGCCATGGGCTCATCATGCCGTATGCCTGATGTCGGGCTCGCACCGCTTTCCCCCCAGCTAGGTCTTTGCCGGGCAGGTACGCGGACTTAGACTGCGGATCATGCGAGGCTCTGTCGTGCAGGCGGCTGACATCACTTCCCGCGAGGACGCGACGGGCGTCGGCATTCGGACGCTGTTTGATGCCGGATCAGGCGGCGACGGGCTCGTCCGTCACCTCGTCGATGTTCCGGCGGGATCACAGCTCGCGCGAGAGGCGGGCCCGGGCGGCGAACTCTGGTTCGTGATCAGCGGCAGCGGCAAGCTGGAGGCCGGCGGCGGAGCCGATATGCCGCTCGAACCCGACCGCGGGCTCTGGATGCCGCCGGGTGCCCGGACCGTGGTGCACGCTGACGGCGCGAGCGGGCTGAGGCTCGACGTGGTCGCCCTGCCGGGCGACGCCGCCGACGCGGGGAGTGAGACCGGCTTGAGGCCAGGCCTCTCGGCGGATGTCCTGATCCGGGACATTGCCGAGTGCGCCGTCGAGACGACCGGCGACCGGCAGTTCCGGGTCGTGTACGGCCCTGGCCTCGGCTGCTCGGTCGCCACCCAGTTCGTCGGCGAGATTCCGCCTGGCCGCGCCCCTGACCACAAGCACCCCTACGACGAGACCGTACTCGTCCTGGCCGGCGAGGGCGTCGTGCACATTGACGGCGGCAGTCATCCGCTGTCGCCAGGTACATGCACGCATTTGCCGCCGGGGCTGCCGCACTGCCTGGAGAATACGGGGGCAACGTCGATGCGGGTGCTGGGCGTGTTCCACCCGGCGGACAGTCCGGCGGCAAAGCTGGCCCACTGAAAGCTGCGGGCTGACTGGTTCCGATCTCCGGTTCTGATCTCCGGTTCTGATGTCTGGTCAGGAGCGGGCGTCGCGACGGAGCGGGTGATCGGCGGGGATCTCGACCAGGACGAGCTGCCTGCCGTCAGGGTCCTCGATCCACAGCTCGATCAGTCCCCATGGCTCGGTGACAGGGGCACGGATGATGCCGACCCCCGCCGCCGCTAGCCGCCGGTGCTCCGCCCGCACGTCGCGCACCTGGAGCCAGATCACCACTGGTGCAGTCGCCGCCAGCAGCTCCGGCGGTCCCGACGACCCGGAGACCTCGAGAAATCCCTGACCGAGGAAGAACACGGTGCCTGGATGCTCGGCCGAGCCGAACTCCCGGTAGATGGCCAGGCCAAGCACGTCGCGATAGAAATGCAGGGTGCGGTCGAAGTCCGCTGGCCGCACCAGAATCCGGCTGCTCAAGATCTCCACGCCCCTATCCTTGCCGCTGGCGGCATCCCCCACGCTGGCGACTGACATACCTTGAGGAGCGTGACGTGCAGGTAGAGCTCAGCACCGACCCGAGCACGCCCGACTGGCCCAACGAGGACTTCGCGGCGGTCGCGCCCGGTGTCGCCGTGCTGCTCGACGGCGCTGGCACCCCCGGCGGCAAGGACACCGGCTGCGTGCACGGCGTCGCCTGGTACGCCCGCACGGCGGGCGGCGTGCTGCTGGCCAGGGCCTGCGATCTCGGCATCAGCCTGCCCGACGCCCTCGCGGCGGCGATCCAGCAGGTAGCCGACATGCACTCCGATACCTGCGATCTGGGCAATCCCAGCACGCCATCGGCCACCGTGCTCATCGCCCGCGAGCACGGTGATGTGCTTGAGTACCTGATCCTGACTGACTCGATCATGCTGTTCCAGCCGCCCGGCGCCGAGTCGCGGGCTGTGACTGACCCCCGGCTGGAGCAGACCCTCGCCGCGCTCCGCCCGAGCTACAGCGATCTTCCGCCAGATAGCCCCGAACGCGAGGCGGCCAGGCAGCACTACATCGCGCAGGTCGATGAGCACCGCAACCGACCGGGCGGGTACTGGGTCGCCGCGGCCGATCCCGCTGCCGCTGCGCAGGCCCTGACCGGCGCGACCCACCTGGCCGACCTGGACGCGGTCGCTCTGGTCAGCGACGGCGTCGGCAGGCTAGCTGACCGCTACGGCCAGGCCAGCTGGCCCGAGATAGGCGCCATCCTCGCCAAGCACGGCCCGGCCGAGGTGATTCGCCGACTTCGCGCGGTCGAGGCTTCCGACCCCGAGGGTGAGCGCTGGCCGCGATACAAGATCAGGGACGACGCGACCATCACCTACTGGCGCCTGCGGCCCTGACCGTCATCGGCGCGCGGATACGGCCTGGCACGCGGATACGGCCTGGCGCGGGAGCGATCCTCCGTGGTCATGTTCGCGGGCATGATCACGGAAGTTCGCCCAGGTCATAGCGGCTTTCGGGTGACTCGGGATCTTGAAGAGTCAGCCGCCGGGTGGACGCGGACACAGCGCCGTGCCCCGGCACGGCGCCTGTGGGGCGGCGTGAGCATCGTGGCCCTCCCTGTTGCTGTCAGCGGTCCTTTCTGACAGCAACGTGACCCTCCCCGTTGCTGTCAGGACAACATCAGGCAGGGCCACGATGCTGTTAAAACCAGTGGCTGACAGCAACAGGGAGGGCCACGATGCTGTCAGAGGCGGGCGCGACCAGCAACCTGGGCCGCCCCGATGCTGCCGCGGGCCGGGCCGGGCCGGGCCGGGCCGGGCCGCCGGGCCGGGCCGGGCCGGGCCGCCGGGCCGGGCCGCCGGGCCGGCCGCTGCTGCCGGATTGTCAGCTAATAAAGTAGAGCTATGCGATTCGGAGTGTTTGTACCTCAGGGGTGGCGTCTCGATCTCGTCGGCGTGCCGGCGGCCGAGCAGTGGGCAACGATGCGCGGGCTGGCTGAGGCCGCCGACGCCGGGCCGTTCGAGTCGATCTGGGTGTACGACCACTTCCACACCGTCCCGCTGCCAACGGACGAGGCGACGCACGAGGCCTGGGCCTTGATGGCGGCGTTCGCCGCCTCGACCAGCCGGGTGCGGCTCGGTCAGATGTGCACGTGCATGGGCTACCGCAACCCTGCATACCTCGCGAAGGTCGCGGCCACTATCGACGTGGTGTCGGGCGGCCGGGTCGAGATGGGCATTGGCGGCGGCTGGTACGAGCACGAATGGCGAGCCTATGGCTACGGGTTCCCCGGCGCTGGCGACAGGCTCGGCATGCTCGACGAGGGCGTGCAGATCATGCACCAGCTCTGGACGACGGGCACCGCCACCCTGGCAGGCAAGTACTACCAGGTAGACGGCGCTATCGGCCGGCCTTTGCCGCTGCAGGATGGCGGCATCCCGCTGTGGATCGCCGGCGGCGGCGAAAAGAAGACGCTCAGGATCGCCGCGAAGTACGCGAAGTACACGAACTTCGACTGGACCCCAGAGGTGTTCCGGCACAAGTCCGAGGTCCTCGCCGGGCACTGCAAGGACGTCGGCACCGATTTCGGCTCCATCGTCAGGTCAGCCAATTTCAACGTGATCATCGGCGAAACCGAGAAAGATGTCGCCGACAAGCTGGCCTGGGTCCGCGCGCACTACGAGCCGCTCATTGGCGCCGAGGTCGTCGAGCGCTATCAGAGCATGTATCAGGACGGCCTGGCCGGCACTCCCGAGCAGATCATCGAGAAGCTCACGCAAGCCCGCGACCTCGGGATGACCTACGCCATCACCTACTTCGTGGACGCGGCCTACGACCGCAGCAGCATCGGCTTGTTCGCGAGCAAGGTGATCCCTGAGCTAGCGGACTGAGCCCCTGGCCACGGCCGTGGCCTTGATCAGCGCAGTCGGCGCGAGCAACGCGGCCATCCCTGTCGTCGTCCCGACAGCATGAGGGCGGGCCGCGTTGCTGTTGCCGCGCGGCCGTAACAGCATCATGGCCCCACCCGATGCTCTCCCGGCCGGACCCGAGCCGGTCTCGTCGCCGCACCAGCCCGACAAGGCGATCCGACAGCCTCCATGACAGGTGCAGGCTTCCGTGATCATGTTCGTGGGCGTGATCACGGAACATCACCCAGGTCAGGGAGGCTGTCGGGTGACTCGGGATGTTGGAAGGTCAAGCTCCGGCGGGTCAACGGGGAGACTTTCACTGAGTTACTGGGGAGACTTATCGCTTCAGGGAGTGTTGCCAGTTCTAATTTGCGGAAAAACTCCCAGATGCGACAACTCTCCCTCACGATGCCGAAAAGGCTCCCCGATCCTGATCACGAGCCGCGCGGCAGCCGCCGGGACCCGTGCTGGTTTCCGTGATCATGATCGAGACCGTGATCACGGAAGATCGCCCAGGTCAGGACAATAGCAATATTCCGTGATCACGCCCGGGAACATGATCACGGACTATTGCCCCCGCCGCCCCCTGCACTGGCAGCTCCCCGGACTGAGAACTCTCCCCGCACGATGCCGGAAAGGCTCCCCGATCCTGATCGCGAGTCACCCGAAGCCTCCGGGGAGGCTGCCGCGTAGTCGGGGGATGCCTTCGGGCATCTTGCGGAACCGTCAGACGGGAGCACACCCGGCGGGCCGGCCCGCGACAGCACCGGGCGGGCCCAGGTTGCCGGTCACGCCTGCCTCTAACAGCATCGTGGCCGTCCCTGTTGCTGTTGGTCACTGGTTTTAACAGCAACCATCCGTGCCGGCGGGCCGGCGCTGGTGCATCGGCGTAAACGGGGACAAACCACCCCTGTTTACAGACCAACGTGGCCTCCCTGATGTCGTCCTGACAGCAACGGGGAGGGCCACGTTGCTGTCAAAAAGGGCCGCTGACAGCAACAGGGAGGGCCACGATGCTCACGCTCCCCCGGCGCCAGGCCGGGCAGGGGCACGGCGCACGTCCGCCTCCACCAGGCGCCCGACTCACCAAGATCCGCAAGTCACTCGACAGCCTCCAGGACATGTGCGATGTTCCGTGATCATCACGCCCTGGTTCATGATCACGGAACATCGTGCCCCCGCCGACCCGCCCCGCCCGGGTGCCCGCCCCGCCCGGGTGCCCGCCCGGCCCGCCTACCCCGGCCCGCCTACCCGGCCGGCCCGCATACCCGCTCGGACTGGGAGCGCCGTTTGCGTGCATGATGTGGCGTAGCCGGTTGGTGCAGGGTGGCACGGGAGGAGAGCGTCGTGGCCGAGTACGACTATGACCTCGTGATCGTCGGCGCAGGCAGCGGGAACATGCTGCCGGCCGAGGCCTACCAGGGCTGGCGGGTTGCCATCGTCGAGAGCGGCAGGTTCGGCGGCACCTGCCTGAACCGGGGCTGCATCCCGTCGAAGATGCTCGTGTATACCGCCGATGTCGCCCGCGTGGTGCGGGAGGCCGGCAAGTTCGGGCTCCAGGCTGAGCTGACCGGGGTGGACTGGCCCGCCATCAGGGACCGCGTGTTCGGCCGGATCGACCCGCAGCCCGACCGGGCCGTCGCCCATCGCCGCGCCGGCGGAGTTGACGTGTTTGGCGGCGAGGCCAGGCTCACCGGGCCTGGCACTCTCCTTGTCGGCAGCGACCTGCTCCGCTCGCCCAGGTTCGTGCTCGCCACCGGGTCGCGCCCGGCTATCCCCGACATCCCCGGGCTCGCCGGCGTGCCTTATCTCACCTCCGACAACGTGATGCGGCTCGATGCGCTGCCCAAGTCCATGCTTGTGCTTGGCGGTGGCTACATCGCCGCTGAGATCAGCCATATCTTCGGCTCGCTCGGCACCGAAGTCACGATCGTGACCCGCGGTGAACGGCTCCTGTCCAAGCACGACGCTGCCATCAGCGAGCGATTCACCGAAATTTATCAGGGTCGTTTCAGCGTCAAGCTCGGCGTGACAGTCGATCAGGTCGCCGCGACGAGCACCGGGGTCAGGGCTGAGCTGACGACCTCCGCTGGCCGCCAGACCGCCGAGGGTGAGGTGCTCCTGGTCGCGACGGGAAGGGTGCCCAACAGCGACGTGCTAGATGTCGCGGCGGCCGGGCTGAGCGTCGACGAGCACGGGCACGTCAAGACCGACGACACCTACGCCACCAGCGTGCCGGGCATCTGGGCGTTCGGCGACCTGGCGAACCATTTCCAGCTCAAGCACATGGCGAACGCCGAGGCCAGGCTGGTCGGCTACAACGTGCTGCATCCGGATGAGCCGAGGCGGGCATCGTTCCCCGTCGTGCCGGCGGCGGTGTTCGCTGAGCCGCAGGTCGCCTCGGCGGGCGCCACGGAACAGGAGTTGCGGGCCCGGGGCCGGTCTTACGTCGCGGCAGTCCGTGACTACAGCCGCACCGCCTTCGGCTGGGCGCTGCAGGACACGACCGGGTTCGTCAAGGTACTGGCCGACCCGGCTACCCGGATGCTGCTCGGCGCCCACATCATCGGCCCGCAGGCCTCGACCCTCATCCAGCCGCTGGTCCAGGCGATGTGCCTGGGCAACACCGCCGACGAGGTCGCCTCGCACGTCCTCTACATCCACCCGGCCCTGAGCGAGGTCGTGGAGCAGGCGCTGCTCCGACTGTGACGCGCTCTGGGGCGGTCCGACAAGATAGGGCGATGGTCTCTGAGATCTTCGATCCCGAGCGGTGGACAGCCGTCGCGGGATTCTCGTTCACCGACATCACCTACCATCGCGCCGTGGACTCGGGCACCGTCCGCATCGCCTTTGACCGGCCCGAGGTGCGTAACGCCTTCCGGCCGCACACCGTCGACGAGCTTTACGACGCGCTCGATCACGCCCGGATGTCCAGCGACGTCGGATGCGTGCTCCTGACCGGCAACGGGCCGTCGCCCAAGGACGGCGGGTGGGCCTTCTGCTCGGGCGGTGACCAGCGGATTCGCGGACGCGACGGGTACCAGTACGCGCCCGACGACGGTGCCTCGCCTGGCGCTCGGGCGCGCAGTGGCCGGCTGCACGTGATGGAGGTGCACCGGATGATCAGGTTCATGCCGAAGGTTGTCGTCTGCCTGGTGCCCGGCTGGGCCGCTGGCGGCGGTCACAGCCTGCACGTCGTGTGCGATCTGACGATCGCGAGCCGCGAGCACGCCCGGTTCAAGCAGACAGACGCGGACGTGGGCAGCTTCGACGGCGGCTTCGGCTCGGCGTACCTCGCTCGCCAGGTAGGGCAGAAGTTCGCGCGGGAGATCTTCTTTCTCGGCGACACCTACGACGCGGAGGCGGCGCACCGGATGGGCATGGTCAACGCCGTGGTGCCGCACGCCGACCTCGAACGGGCTGGCCTCGAATGGGCAGCGAAGATCAACGGGAAGAGCCCGACCTCGCAGCGCATGCTCAAGTTCGCCTTCAATCTCATCGACGACGGCCTCGTCGGGCAGCAGGTGTTCTCCACCGAGGCGACCAGGCTGGCCTACATGACCGACGAGGCTGTCGAAGGCCGGGACGCTTTCCTGGAAAAGCGCGCCCCGGAGTGGAGCCAGTTCCCCTACTACTACTAAGGAGATCACCAGCGGAAAGCGGCGCCGGCGTGGCGGCAATGCCGTTGGACACGGGAGGCCGCCGTGGCCTTTGCTGGGTCAGGTGAGCCTGGACGACGGCGGGCTGCCGCCGCTTGAGCTGTGGCCCTTGCGACGGCCGCGCGCGGTCGGCCCGCTCAACGGCGGCAGGCGGAATGTCAGCGTGCTCGTCGAGGACGCGGCCGGCTCGCGATACGTGCTCCGAGGCTGCCGCCGCAATCCGAGCCGCGACCGGATCACCTTCCAGCTCAGCTTCCAGGAGCACCTCCGCGGCCGCGGCGTACCCGTCCCTGAGATCATCGCCAGCCTGGCCGGCGAGCGCTGTGTCGAGACCGGACCCGGCTCGCTGTGGGTGCTATCCCGATTCGCCGGCGGTCACCATTACGTGAGCAGAGCTGACGACCGGGCTGAACTGCTGGCGGCGGCCAGGTGCCTGGCCGACCTGCACGCGGCCGGCGCGACTTTCACCGCCGCTGCGGTTCACGCCGCCGCCGCGGTTCACGACCGCACTATCCCCGATCTGCGCGGCTGATGGACGCACGGCGAGGAGCAACTCTCCGAGCTCCGCGAGTTCTTCGCCGGCCGGGGCGCCAGCTCGGAACTCGGCTTCCTTGAACAGTGGCACGCGGCGCTGATGCGCGACCTTCCCCTGCGGGCTCTTGACCAGTTGCCCCGCGCGTGGCTGCACGGCGACTTCCATCCGCGCAATCTCCTCTTCGACGGCGGCAAGGTTCAGGCGGTGCTCGACTTCGACGTCGTGCACCACGGGTACCGGGTTGAGGACATCGCGTACGCGAGCGCCAAGTTCTGCCCGCCGGGCGACTCGCGCTCCGGCAGGGGGGCTGGCTCTGCCGCCATTTTTCAGCGAACCTTGAATTTGTCCGGTGCCGAGCGGCAGGCGCTTCCGCACCTCATCGTCGCCGTCCAGGCTCGCACGGCGGCCCGCTACCGCATCCGCCAGCGGGAAGGCACCGACCCGCTCCAGGCCCTGCGTACTCATGCCGAGCTGATGAAATCCCTGAGCAGCCGCTGAAATGGCGGGCCCCGGCTGCCTCTCGGGCCTCGCCTCGGGCTGGGGCAGTCTGGCCGGGGCGGCCCGGCCCGGTGACACGGTGCGGCTCTTGCGGAGTTAGCCCGGACCCGGTTCCGGCATGTCGGGGAGCACCGCTGCGGTGATCGCGGTGAGTTCCCGCACCGCGGCCTGATCGCGGAGCGTTCTCCGTCGTTTGCGGCATCATCGCGGAGCGTTGTCCGTCGTTGCAGCGGAGACTTCTCGCAGCACGGAGTGTTGACCGTTCTATGTGCGGAAAACGCTCCGCACAACGAGAAGTCTCCGTCCCGAAGACGGAAACCCTCCGCACCAGGCCGGGGCCGTTCGAACTTGCCCTGTGCTAGTTTCCGCGGTCATGCCCTGGACCATGATCACGGAACATTGCCGCTGTCCTGACCAGGTGCTGATTCGGCTCCCTGCAAGCCGGCCGCGGTCCGGGGCCAGTCCACCCAGCCCGGCCAGGTCATCCAGGCGAGGCTGGCCTACGCTGCCCGAACCCAATAAACCAACAGGGTCATCAATGCGCGAAACGACACCCGATCCGGACCATCAATGGCCGCATTCATGCGGCCGCGCCGGGCACCAGAAGCCACGCCAGGCACTGCCACCTCACTCGCAACATGAGCACCAGCGCGGGCGACTTGCCAGCGCGCTTCCGGTGCGGCACATCAGCTCCGAGATCAACTTAGGCTGACACGTAATTGGGTGCCTTGCGGAGCTGAGCTGCCTAGAAAGGTCGGGTCGCGTGGCCGGATAATTTCCTCATCTGTGCTTATGGTTTGTCGTGCCATTCCTGGGTTTCTGCCGCGATCGGCCTGCTATATCTGGTCTGCGGTAAACTGCTGCAGGCCGTACTGCCGGGCGACAGGATTCCACGTGCTAACGAAGGTCGCCTTGTCATTGTTCGCCGTCGTGTCGGACGTATTCGCTTCCTGGTAATAGGGCGAGCTGGTTCCGGCGGTGCAGCCTGAGCTTTGCTGCTGCCGAGCCCATTTCAGGAATTCTCTGTCGATGTTCAGCGAGATGAGCAGGACCCTGGTCAGCTCGGTCTTGAGTTCTGTGCCGTTCTGGATGGCGTCAGTCTGCAGGTTCTGAGCCTGGTTGTATTCGCTCATCCGCTCGGCGGCGATCTGGCGAATCTGTTGTATGTCATTGGCGAGGTTGACGCACTGGCCGACGTCGGTAATCAATGCGGCGCTGTTCCAGGCGAGCCTGCTCTGGGCGCTGCTGCTCAGCAGGGTACTGACGGCGCCGGCCTGACCTTGTGCCGTGGTGGCGGTCGTCGCTTGGGCCGAAGGCGAGGACGACACCAGCGGCACTGACGGCACTGACGGGGAGGACGACGCCGGAGGCGTGGCCGGCGGGGCCGAGCTTGAGGAGGTGATCAAGGGCAAGCTTGCCGGGGTGCCTTTGTGATCGCGGGAATAGACTATGGCCACGCCGACGCCGGCGGCCACTATTGCGATGGCGAGCGTAGCGACCACGGCGGCGGTCTTCTTGCCCCAGGATCGGGCGGGTTGCTGTCGGTCGGTGCCGCCAGGACCGGTGCCGCCGGGACCGGTGCTGCCAGGCGGCGGGTGGTGCGGGGGCACCTTGGCCCGGGCCACGGTCTCCGGGAGAAGACCAGGACCGGGATCAGGCGGGGAGCCCGCTTCGGGATATGGCGTGCCGCACGTGGTGCAGTACCGTTCTGACCCGGCTTTCCCGCGTCCGCAGGTAGTGCAGAAGTTCATGCGTTTCCTGTCTTTGCCCAGAGCCCGGCCGGCCGGTCCGGGATGCCGAGACGGTCTGCGACGTTGGCGGGCCAGGCGGGCCGGTAGCGCATGGTGCGGATGGACAGGGCGTGGAGGAATAGGCAGTATGCGGCGTCGGCTAGGTCCGGGCCGGCGGATGGCATCGCGGCGAACGTCGTGACGTGGGCCTGGAGGCGGCGCAGGAGCGTGGTCCAGCCGCTCTCGATGTCCTCGGCGCTCTGGCCGGGCTTTTCCAGTGCGGCGACGTCGTTCCTGAGCCGGCTGACGATGACCGGGTCGCGGACCATGGCGAGCCCTGCGCCGCGGTACCTGCACTGGGACCTGCACCTGTCGCAGGCCTTGAACGGGGGCGCGGCCGCCGGATCGACGGCACCCGGCCTGGACGGCCGCAGCACGGGGGTGATGGTGACGTGGGCCGCCTCGGCGAACTCGTCGCTGTAGACCAGGGCCTCGCCGGTCCGCAGCCTGGCGGCGAACCGCAGTTGCGCTTCGTCCAGGCCCATGGTCTGGCCCAGGTAGCGCCGGTCGTCTTCGGCGGTCAGCCGGTGCATGATCTTGAGGTTGGTGTTCTTGACCGCGTCCTGGACGAGCTTGGTGGGCAGCTGCTCGGCAATGATGACCCCTTCGCCGTATTTGCGGTTCTCGGCAAGGGTGTTCGCGAATGCTTCGGCTGCCTTTTCCTTGGCCTGGGCGTCCTCGGCGGCCCTGGCGCCCTGGGGCCTGGCCAGCAGCCGGTGCGCTTCTTCCACCAGGGTGACGTGGACCAGGTCAGGGGAGGCTCCGCGGGCGGCCTGGTAGTGCTCGGTGACGGCGTTGAGCAGCAGCGCCATCATCAGGGCCTGCTCGTCTCCTGATCCGAGCGACTTGAGCTCGAGTATGACCGGATGATCGAGCAGGCCGCCGATGTCGTTGGGGCGACTGGTCAGGAACGCTGACGCTGTGACGCCGCGGACGAGCTGCTGGGCGCGGCGCAGCGAGGCGGCCTCGATGTTGGCCCGTACCTCGCCCGCGTAGCCGAGATCGGCGGTGGCTTCGCGCATGGCGCGCATGAATTCCACCACGGTCGGCCAGTTCCGGTGCCCGGCCGGGCGCTCTGATGCCAGGAACCCGGCGCGCAGGTACGTGAGACTGAGCGCGTCGGAGTAGATCGACGGCAGCGGCTCCCACAGCCCGAAGGCTGCCTTGAAGCAGGCCAGCAGGTTGGACAGGTGCTCGCCGACCAGTACCCCGGCGGGGACCTCGAACGGGTTGAACCGCAGCGGCCGGCTGTCCTCATCTCCGACGGTGAGTACCTCTAGCTCGCTGAACCCGGGCTCGGCGGCGAGCCTGCGGTAGTCGTCCGCGTCGGAGTTGACCGGCTCGATGACCAGGAACGGTATGCGGTGGTCCAGCCAAAGCTGCCGCAAGATCTCCATGGCAGTCGTGGTCTTCCCGCTGCCAGTGCTGCCGGCCAGCAGGACGTGCTTGGTGAGGCTCCGCAGCGGCAGGGTGACCGCGCGGTCCGATCCGGCGAGCTGGCCGATCCGGACCGAGGGACCGTCAGACTGGTAGGCCTCAGCGTGCCCGAACTGGCCGCGCCGGACCCGGAATCCCGGCACGATCCCGTCGACGGCTATCGGCAGCCGGAATGCGCAGCTCGCGTCGCGGGCGTCACCGAGCACGCTGAGCAACTGGAGTTGCGGGTCCGGCGGGTCGGGGCGAGCCCAGATCTCCGGCCTGCCGGGCAGCAGCCCGAAGTCCAGGGTGGCCAGGTTGCGGTCCGTTAGCTCGCGCTCCGCGGGGTTCGCCGGCCTGCGGACCTCGTAAGCGGACACGGCGCGCTCGTGCTCCAGGTGGCTGCCGCGGCCCGGGTCGGCCGGGGAGATGGCGGCCGCGACCGCTTCTACGATGCCGGCCAGCAGCGGCCGGCGGCCGTTACCTGAATCCGCAGCGCGAACGCCTTCTGGCTCAGGCGCCGGGAGAAGTCGCGGAACGCCCGCTCGGCATCTACGGCGAACGCGTCGGGAGCAAGTTTCTGCCGGCCGAAGTACAGTCCGCCTTCTTGCTGGTCTTCCCTGGCCAGCCGGCCGTAGAAGGTCGCCAGGGCGTGCAGTTGCTGGCCGAAGGCGGCTGGCACCCGCACCGGCAGCACCGCCGCCGATACCACCAGCGGGACCGTCGCGGCGGCCAGCGCCGAGTACACCGCCGACCAGTCGCTGTCGGTCCAGTTGAACGGGACCGCGGAGAAGTAATAGGCCACCTGCGCATCGGGCCGCGACGGCCGCCCGAGCAGTTCATGGCGGGTGATCACCGCTGACTCCGCGGCGCCGTCTCCGAACGGCATCAGCATCGCCCGCACGGCGGTCTCGTCTCGCACCGGAGTGCCTGCCACGTGCCTTGGCAGGGAGGCGTGCAGTTGCGCGCACAGCCGGTGCGCCCGCGCGGTGACCTCAGCGGTGTCCTCGCCCCACACCCGGCCCAGGAGGCCCGCCGTGATCGGGACCGCTGCTTGCTGGCTGACGATCACGCGCAGGTCCAGCGCCGCCCTCAGGTCAGGATCGAAGAAGCCGTTCAGGAAACCCTGCTGCTCGCCGAGTGCCTTGGCGAGCCGGTCGGCCCGCTGCAGCCCCTGATACTCCCTGGCTTCCAGCAGGTCCACCGCCGCGTCGATCGCGATCGCGAAATAAGCGTTGGCGGCGTCCGGCCGGTGGGCGCGGGCCTGCAGCCCTGGCGGCGGGCCGGGCATGGTCAGCAGCGCTGCCATGTCGCAGGTCAGGCGGTGATATCAGCAACGGCAACCTGGAGCGACGTCCCGATGCCCTGGCCTTGCGGGCGCTCCTGGCCGACGGCCACGTCGACGCCCTCCCTGGCCGCGCTGTGCATCGCTTCCCGCATCGCCCGGGCATAGTCGTAGCGCAGCGACACGTACAAGTCAGTGCCCCGCCGCATCAGGGTCTGCCCGAGCCTCGCGATGACCATCATCAGGTAGCGAGCCGGCGAGATCCTGAGCCAGAAAGTCCAGCCCACGTACAAGTCCCGTCCGTACGCGAAACTGCAGATCAGGCCGCTGAACAAGCCGCGCCGGATCTCCAGGTAGTCACGATCCTCGCCCCCGGCCAGCTTCAACCGCCGTACCTGCACGGAGTCCAGCGGCGTCTGCCGCTGCTGGAGTACCCAGGCGATATGGTCGAACGTCACCGGCGCGACCGACGCCTTGCCGTCGACGAAGAACTTCCACTCCGACAGCTGGGCAGGCACCGGGACCAGCCAGTACAAGCACGAGAAAGCCAGCCCGAAGATCGCCGCGGCGACGCACCAGAGCACAGCGGCTACCGCGAAGTCGCGAATGATCAGGCCGAAGATCAGCAGCACGATCGCCGCAATGACCGCGCCGATCGCATAGACAACCCAGTACAGCAGCAGGTGCGCGGCGAACTGCGTGAGCAGCTTGGGGTTGCCCAGCGGATCGAAAGACCCTTCCGGCACGTCCTTATACAACAGCCGGGAGCCCAGATAATGGGCATTCGGCGTCGCCTGCCCCAGCGCGGCATCAGCCATAACCTGCCCGTTGTCACCAGCAGGCCACGGCACGCGCTCAGGAACGGCCGTCGCGGACACGGCCGCCGCCGAGCGGCCGCAATTACCGCAGAAAGCCTCCCCCATAGCCATGGGCGATCCACAAGTCCCGCACATTCCCCCCACCGAACTCACCCTCCCGTTCGCAGCTAACCCCGTCCCCAGGTCGCTCGGCGCCACGCCGATCACCACGCTAATCTGCGCATGCTCCAGTGCCTGAGGTCAAATCACCTCAATCATGAGCGGCTTAGCGTAGTGGCTGTCGTACAGCAACAACTTTCCATCTGATGGGTTATTGCGTCAATAGCCGGAAGCTCGCGGCTGTTGCCGGGCGATACGTTGCCATGGCAATTATCATGACATACGCTGCGAATCGTGGCGGCAGGCAAAGCTTGTTTGTCCGGCGACTATTGGCATGGCAAGATCTGCCAAGATGGGTCGCTGCGTCAGCAGTCAGCAGTTTCCTGGCTGAGCATCTTGGCGATCCTCAAGCCAATGGACGGTCAGCATGAGCGAAATGGGTGGCCAGGGAGGAGGCGATGCTGGCACGGCCGCCGGCGGCGCCGAGTCAACCAGCAGCGGCAATCAGGAAGCCTCGGCGGAGTCGGGTGCGGGGTCCCGGGGCGGCGTGGCGACCACCGAGGCCGGCGAGAGCGAGCCGGCCGCCGGAGCGACTGCCGCAGAGACCGCCGCGTCGAAGGGTTCTACCTCCGGCGAGTCCGCAGGCGATGACGCGAGCGAAGCCGAGTATCAAATCGGCAACATCGAACTGGCAGACAGCCCCGATGGACGCATAGCAGAGTCAGCGGAACCGGGCGAGCGCGAGCCAGGTGAGGCGACGGGAGAACCCAGCGAAGTACCCCAGCCAGGCGATGTGACGGAGCCGGGCGAGGCGGCGAAGCCGGGTGATGTGGCGAAGCCGGGTGATGTGGGGGAGCCGGGTGATGCGAGGGAACCGGGTGAGCTGAACGAACCGCCACCCCCTGGCGAGCCTACGACCGGAGAGGTCGCGGACCAGCTAGGACAGCCGACCGCTCAGTCTGAGCAGGTGGTTGATCCAGCGCCAGGTTCGGAGGCGGCGGACACCAAAGCGGTAGTGCCAGATCAGGCAACGCAGACAACTGCCGACGCGACCCCGGATACCCCCGATGCTCCTCCGGGTCCTGCCAACACTCCGGCGGTAGAGCAGCACGGGGAAGGGTCGATCGATGAGCGTGCCCGGGTCTTCCAGCCGAGTGAGCGGGCGATCGCCGAGGCGCTCGCGTCGCGGGGAGCCGCGGTTGAGGCTCTCCCCGAGGACCATAGCCTGCGTCAGCGGCAGCCGGATGCGCTGGTGGATGGCCAGGTCACTGAGTTCAAGAGCGTTCGTCCTGGCGCGACCGACGCCACCATAAAGAACCAGCTGCTGGCCGCCAAGGGCCAGGCGCCCAACATCGTGGTCGACGCGCGCGGCAGTGGCCTTGATGAGGCGGCCGCCGAGCTCGGCGTGCGCCGTTTCCAGGGCTCGCCGTGGGCAGAAGGCCGCTACGAGTCCATCCTTGTTCTCGGCGACGGCTACGTAGTCGAGGCCACTAATTCCAGGGAGCCGCGCAAATGACTCAGCATGACGTATTCGTAGCGACCGAGTGCCCGGCTGAAGCTGTGCGCGCGGACATCGAGTCGGCGCTGGGCGTCGCCTTTCAGCCGAGCCAGGACCCTGAGCCGGTTCCGGCGCTGGCGATCGGCACCACGAAGGTGTTCTTCCACGACAGTCACGCATTCGAGGATGATGTTGACTTCCCCGTATCGCGGTACCGGTACTGGGTCAGCGTCGAGGACTCGGCGAGAGACGAAGAACGCGAGCGCGCGATCGCCAGGCGGGTGTTCGACGCGGTGAAGGCCGATGGCCGTTCGGCGATGCTCTCGTTCGGCCTTCAAGGCAGCGTCGCCACCTACCCGTGAAGCCAGACCCAGGTCGCTGGCGTAAGGCCGCTTCGCGCAGGTGCGGCGCGGCGAAGTGATCGGGGTCTTAGGCTCGCTGTGTCCCGGTGGTCCGTCCGAGCGGTTTGACCAGGTAATTTTGCGGGAGACCAGGGCGCGGCACGCGGCGGCCGAGGTGAACTGCGAGGATTATCTGGTGGTACCTGAGAGCATCCATGATTTCTTCCTGGCGAGCGGCGGCGCGGCTGCCGCGCTGGTCGGATTGCTGTTCGTGGCCATCTCCGTGGCGTCCGAGCGGCTTTCCAGGCATGAGACCAGCGCGCAGATCCACCGCATTCGCGCGGGGGCGGCGTTCACGGCCTTTACCAACGCGCTGGCGGTGTCACTGTTCGCGCTGATCCCCGGGCAGAAGATCGGGCCAGCCGCCCTTGTTGTCGCGATCGCCGGGCTCGTGTTCGTGCTGGCGGCCTTGCTGTCGCTGGTCCGGCTGCGCCAGGCACTGCGGAATTCCTTCCGCGATGCCCTCTTCCTGATCGGGCTGGTTGCCGCGTTTGTGGTTCAGCTGATTGAGGCGGCTAGCGTAATCATTCATCCGGCCAATGCGGGCGCGGTCAACACCATCGCGATCCTGGTAGTCGCCTGCTTCCTGATCGGGGTCGCCCGCGCTTGGGAACTGATCGGCGGACCTTCAATCGGCATCGCGGAAGAGGTCACCGCACTCGTGCGGAGCCATCGCCACGCCGCCGACGACGACGCCGCGGGCGACGACGCCAGCGCCGGCACTCCGGTGACCGAAGAGTCCTCCCGGCAAGCCTAAGCAAGCCGGCAAGACGCCTTTGCTCGGCAGGCTGCGGGGCGAGTCTGAGGCGGTGGAGGCGGGTGGTGCGGGTTGCCGCGCGGAGTGCTTGTCGGCCAGAGGCCGGCCGGGACGACCTTCCGTGATCATGGGCGCGGGCATGATCACGGAACATCGTAACTGCCCTGACCTGCGTAAATTCCGTGATCACGCCCCGGGCCATGATCACGGAAACGTGCACGTGCTATGGAGGCTGTCGGGTGACTCGTGAACTACCCGTGCTCCCTCCGCGAGAGCCGCGCTCAGATGCCGGCGCGCCGGGACCGAAATCGCTTTGTGTATCGCCTGCCGATAGACCCATCTTCGGGACATCCATGGCGCTGGAGCGCCGTCGTTGTGACATTGACGGGCCAGCGGCAGCCTGCCCCGGGAGTTGTCAGCCGCGGGGGCGGCAGGTGCGATGTTCCGTGATCAAGGTCCCGGGCGTGATCACGGAATATTGCTATTGTCCTGACCTGGGCGATCTTCCGTGATCACGGTCTCGATCATGATCACGGAAGATCGTTGCCGTGCCACGCGCACCGCCGCCGCCGCCGCGAACCTCTCCCGCCCGCAACCCAGCCGGGCAAACATAAGCCAACAGGATCATCGATGTTGCCGGGCTCTGCTCGTGAGCGGGTCAGCCGAGTGGCTTGGTGGTCCAGCCGGCCGGGCTGGCGCCAAGCAGGCGCAAGTGGCGGGCGAAGATGGCGATGGCGTCCGGCGCCGCGTGCGCACCATAGGTGGAGATGAAGATGTTCAGGCCGTCCGCGTGGGGTGCGCATACCTGCTGCACCGGCGGATTCCCGCGCTCGGCCCTGAGGTGGTTGACGGTGACCCGGTAGCCATTGATGGTCCGCAATGCTGACTCGCCGCGGTAGAAGTAACAGGACCCGCGCGAAGTGGCCAGGCCAGTAGTGAAGTTCGGCGCGCTCGAGCCGGCGCCGGCCAGCGAGTACTGGGCGGCGCGCAGCGCCCCGGCGTCTGACACGAAGTACATGGCGGCCACCCGCCAGGCTGACGGCAGTCCGGTCAGCTGGACCGGGAACTCGATCGATGGCCTGGTCGCGACCGCGTACCTGACGTGGTCCGCGACCTTCACCGCGTCGCGGATCGCGGTGCGACCGGGCGGGCGGGCCAGCGTCGCCCAGCTGCCGCGCGCGTACTCCCACACCAGCGAACCGCGGGTCGTGGTCCAGAAGGCAAGATGCCCGTCAACCGGCGGCGCCACGCTCACCACGCTGGCATTCGAGCCCGCGGAGGAACTCACGGTGCAGCTCAGCACTGGCTTGTTGTGCTGACGAAGCTGCCTGAGCACCTGCCGGCTTGTCGGGTCGCAGCGGCCAGCGGCATAGACCGTCAGGGCCCACGCGCTCGAGGGCCCGGCGGTGAGATACGCGCTCGCGGACCCGAGCTGGCCGCCGTCGAGGGACTCGCCGCGCGGCAGCCAGCCGAAGGCCACATACGGAATCAGCGGGTTGAACTGCCGCGGCGGCACCACCACCTGGCTCGGCGCGGCCTTAGCCGGCGTCCGGCTGACGGCCTGCCCGCCGTGCCCGAACGGGACCGCCGCTGGCAGGATCACGGCCACGGCGAGCAGCACGGGGGCACCAGCCATGCAGGCCCGGCGCCACCGCAATCTCGTGCGTCCCCGGCTGCGCGCCAGCTCGATGTCCACCCGCGACGGCGGCGCCTGCCCTTCCGCCGCTAGCTCGATCAGCGCACGTGCCTCTTCCTCGTCCACAGCAGAGCCCTTCCTGATCATTTCCGCGTCCTCGCGCCGGGCCAGCTGCCTGGCTCGAGCGCTCGCCGCAGCGAGTCGAGACCTTTGGCCGTCTGGCTCTTGACCGTCCCGGCCGAGCAGCCGAGTATCCGTGCCGACTGATCGACATTCAGGTCGCAGTAGAACCGGAGCACGAGTGTCGCCCGCTGCCCGGGCGGCAGCCCGGCCAGCGCCGAGCGCACATCAAGCGCCGAGTCGTGATCCGAGGCCACGGCCGGCGCGTCGGGGACTTCAGCACCCACGACGACCCGCCGCGCCCAGCCAGACCGCCGCTCGCTGAGGAACTCGCGGACCAAGATGGCCTTCGCGTAGGAGTCGGCGTGATCGACCGCCCGTACCCTGCCCCAGTGCACGTACATCTTGGTGATCGCGCCCTGCACGAGGTCATCGGCACGATCCCAGTCCCAGCACAGCAGGTAGGCGACCCGCCGCAGCGCCGTCAGCCTCGCCGCCACGTACTCGGTGAACTCCTCGTCGCGGCCCGCGCGCATCACGCACCGCCCGCTTCCATCGGCTGCCTCACAACTGGTAAATGCGCGCGGGCACCCATTCGGTTGCCGCCAGCCGCCGACTCGGCCGGCGCCCGGTATCAGAGCGGTAGGCGGGGAAGCGATGATTGGCTGTCGGCAACCGCGGTCACGCATCAGGAAGGGCACGTGGCTCATCTTCCGCGCCTCGCGTTGAGGGCACGGCTCAGCCGGGCCGTGCTGAACTCCTTCTCGACGTCGCTCGGACGAGACGCGATCATGGAGTACCGGCAATCCGGTGATCTCGGCAGATTAGATGACGCGGTCAGGGCGTTCCAGCTGGCGGTCAGCTCGGCATCGGGCCGGCAGGACGATCTGGGCGGACGTTATTCGAACCTAGGGCTCGCGCTGCTCGCACGGTTCGAGCACACGGGCGCCGAGGCGGACCTGGACGCCGCGATCGACGCCGGCCAGCAGGCCGCCGGCCTGGCCCCGCCCGGCCACGCCGATCACCCGGCCATACTGTCAAATCTCGTCCTGTCGCTGATCAGGCGCTATGAGATGAAGGGGGACGAGGCGGATCTGGACGCCGCGACCGACGCCGGCCGGCAAGCGCTGGCCCTCATCACGCCCGGCAGCCCCGGACACGCATCGGCGCTGTCGAACCTCGCGATGTGCCTGCGAAGCCGGTTCGAACTCGCCGGCGACAACAACGACCTTGACGCCGCGATCGACGCCGGGCGGCAAGCCGCCGACCAGGCCCCGCCCGGCCACCCCAGCCGCCCGGCCATACTGTCGAACCTCGGAACATCCCTGTTCAGGCGCTATGAAACGAAGGGGGAGGACGCGGACCTGGACGCCGCGACCGACGCCGGCCGGCAAGCGCTGGCCCTCATCACGCCTGGCGACCCCGAGCACGCATCGGCGCTGTCGAACCTCGCGATGTGCCTGCGAAGCCGGTTCGAACTCGCCGGCGACAACAACGACCTGGACGCCGCGACCGACGCCGGCCGGCAAGCCGCCGACCAGGCCCCGCCCGGCTACGCCAATCGCCCGGCCATACTGTCGAACCTCGGAATGGCCTTGCTCAGGCGCTATCAAGCGAACGGCGAAAGCGCGGACCTGGAAACCTCGATCAAGGCCGGCGAGCGGCGGACCTCACCGAAGCCGGTCAGCCCGGGCGCGCGAAGGTGCTGTCGAACCTCTCGGTTTGCTTGCGGGCCAGGTTCCTGCGGCTTGGAGACGTCGCCGACCTTGCCGAGGCCATCGACGCCGACCTGATGGTGGTCGACGCTACGCCAGCCGACCAGCCCGGTCTGCCTGCTTTCCTCTCGAATCTCGGGACTTCCTTCTTCCAGCGTTTCGCTCTGGCCGGGCGCAGCACCGACCTGGATGACGCGATCGACGCCGTGCGGCGGGCCCTGGATCTCGCATCGCCCGGCCATCCCAGCCGTGCCCCGATGATCTCTAACCTCGGCGGCTTCCTGGTCACGCGGTTTGAGCTGGCAGGTGCCGGAGAGGACCTGGACGACGCGATTGATGCCGGGCGGCAGGCTGTGGATCTTGCCCCGGCAGGTCATTCTGAGTCCGCTCTGTTGTGGACGAACCTTGGGAACTCGTTGCTCAGCCGGTACGAGCTGCGAGGTGACAGCGCGGATCTGGATGACGCGATCAGCGCCAGCCAGCGCGCTGTCGACCTCGCCTCGCCTGGTCACGGCAATCTGCCGGGGATGCTGGTGAATCTCGGGATCTCCATGGGCGTCCGGTTCCAGCGAAACGGCCAGGCCGCCGACCTGGAAGCGGCGTTCAGGGCCTTGCGGCGATCTACGGCACTCAGCGGGCCCGGTGATCCGAGCCTGCCGAAAGCGCTATCGAATCTAGGGAATCGCCTATTCGACCGGTTCGAGCTGGCAGGAGACATCGCGGACCTGGATGAGGCCATCAGCGTGACCCGGCAAGCCGCGGGCCTTGCTCCGCCTGGCGATCCTCACCTGGCCTCCTACCTGACGAACTGCGGGAACTTCCTGGTGAGGAGGTTCGAGGCGGAAGGCGACGGCACGATCCTGGACGAGGCCATTGATCGCGCGAGGAAAGCCGTCGCTCTCACCTCGCCTGATCATCCCGGACGGGCTCTGTGCTTGCACAACCTCGGGGGCGCCCTGCGGATCCGGTTTCAGGATTCTTGCCGGGACGAGGATCTGGCTGAGGCCATCGCCTGCTGGCGCGGCGCGAGCGACGTGCCTTCGGGAGTGCCGTCCGTGCGACTGGCCGCGGCGCGGAAATGGGGCGAGGCAGCGGCGGCGGCCGGGCTCCCGCATGAGGCCGCGCAGGGTCACGCGGCCGCGGTCGGGCTGCTGCCGCAGGTAGCGTGGCACGGCCTGAACCGCGGCACCCGGCAGGACCAGCTCGCCCAGTTGGCCGGCACGGCCGCTGACGCTGCGGCGTGGGCCGTGCTAGACGGGCATCCAGGCCGTGCGGTCGAGTTGCTCGAGCAGGGCCGGTCGGTGCTCTGGACGCAGGCGCTGAGCCTGCGCGGTGACCTGAGCCGGCTCGAATCGGCTGCGCCTGACCTGGCCCGGCGGCTCGATGAGGTCCGCGCGATTCTCGATTCTCCGGTCCGGGACCTGAATTCGCCCGCCGCCGCGCAGCCCGGCGAAGGCGCGTCGCCGGGGCCGGCTCGCCACCGGCAAGCGGCCTCGGACCTGCGCGGGCGCATGGCCAGGGAGTGGGATGAGATCCTCGATCAGGTCCGGTCCATGGACGGGTTCGAGCACTTCCTGAGGGCGGTGCCTTACTCCGACCTGGCGGTCGCCGCGACCGCCGGGCCAGTGGTAATCGTCAACGCCAGCTCCCATGGCTGCCACGCCCTGATCATCGACGCCGCCGGCAGCGGCCCGCGCGTCCTCGGCCTGCCCAGCCTGACCGCTGACGCCGCGGCCAGGCAGGCCGCCGCGATGCTGGAAGCCCTGGCCGACGGGGACGAAGACCAGGGCTGCCGTACCGTGCTCGAAATTCTGGACTGGCTCTGGGACGCGGTAGCCGAGCCGGTACTTGCCGCGCTGGGCCACGCCGGCACACCCTGCCAGGGCGAGCCGTGGCCGCGGATCTGGTGGTGCCCGACCGGACCACTGACCCTGCTCCCGCTCCACGCCGCCGGCCGCCACGGCGGCACCGGATGCGACAGCGTGCCAGACCGGGTCATCTCGTCGTACACCCCGACACTGACCGCGCTTGCTCGCGCTCGGCTGCCCCTGCCGCCCGGCCCGGTCCTCCATCTGGCGGTCGGCGTCAGCGACGCCCCCGGCCAGCCGCCGCTGCCCGCGGTGCCGGCCGAGCTAGCCGTACTTGCCCGCTACTTTCCGCCTGGACCAC
The DNA here is from genome assembly GCA_963720575.1 of uncultured Actinomycetota bacterium. Lineage (GTDB taxonomy): Bacteria > Actinomycetota > Actinomycetes > Streptosporangiales > Streptosporangiaceae > Chersky-822. The sequence goes on along the minus strand of CAVRGA010000001.1, from coordinate 2,998,463 downwards.
GCAGCACCCTGCTCGCCGACGAGCGCGCCACCCGCGCCGCCGTCACGACTGCCCTGGGCACTTGCACCTGGGCCCATCTGGCTTGCCACGCGGGCCAGCAGCACGACGACCCGGACAGCAGCGCCATCGTGCTCTGGGATGGGCCACTGACGCTGGCCCACCTGGCCGCGCAGCCCGATCAGCGCCGGGAACTGGCGTACCTGTCGGCGTGCCAGACCGCCGCTGGCAGCCCCTCGCATCCCGACGAGGCCCTCCATATCGCCGCCGCCTTCCACTACCTCGGCTACCGCCATGTCCTGGCAACCATGTGGCACATTGGCGACGCGGCGGCTTCCCGGGTCGCGGATCGTGTCTACGCTTCCCTCGCTGAAGCTGCCGAGACCAACTCCGGCGAACCCGACGCCAGACTAGCCGCGGAAGCCCTCCACCAGGCCGTCGGCTCCCTGCGCCGGGCCGCGCCCGCGTACCCCCTGCACTGGGCGCCCTATATCCACATCGGTCCCTGAACCTGAGGACGCATCCAAGTGGCCGAGGGCCACGTTGCTCACGCTGGCCGGCGGCACCGGTCCGGGGAACAGCGCACGTCCGCCCAGAAACAGAGATCATGCGCGGAGGCACTAGTTCAAAAATCTCAAGGGGAAGAGCCTCCCGATGACCCACCAGGCGCCTGACTCTCCAAGATCCCGCGTCACCCGACAGCCTCCCCCGGCACTGACAGCCCCCGGAGTGAGAACTCTCCCGCATAATGCCGGAAAAGCTCCCCGATCCTGATCACGAGCCGCGCGGCAGCCTCCGGGAACCCGTGCTAGTTTCCGTGATCATGATCGAGACCGTGATCACGGAAGATCACCCAGGTCAGGACACCGGCGATGTTCCGTGATCATGCCCGCGACCATGATCACGGAAGTTAGCCCCGGCCGGCCCCGGCCCCCCTGCCGGCCCCCGGCCGGCAGGGGGGCCGCGCGGCAAGCCGGCACCACCTGGCAGGCGCACACCAGCCCGCTATCAGTCACCACTCCGACGCCGACCACTTCCAGGTCCCGCACGAGTTGGGTCACGGCCTGACGCGCCCGCGATCGCCGCATGAAAGTGCTAGTCCCAAAGTACGTCTTTCTCGGAATGCTCCCCGCGCGGAAACCTAGGAATTGGCCCTGAACGAATCCGACAACGCGGTCAAAGGGAGCTGGACGTTATCGGTGCGCATCGAGATCATTCAGCAAGAGCGACGGACGGACGGCGGTGACCACGCAGCCGCTGAGCCAGCTGATCGGACTGTCACCTGAGCAGCGTCGCGCCGTGCTTGAACGAATCCGGCAGCGCGGAACGGGCAGCGACTCCATTCCCCGGCTCGACCGGGCCGCCGGCGGCGCGTCGCCCGCGTCCTTCAGCCAGGACCGGCTCTGGTTCTTATGGCAGCTGGCGCCGGACAGCACGTCATACCACGTGACCTGGTGCTACGAGGTGGCCGGCGGCCTGGATACCGGCCGGCTGGCCGCGGCGGTCGACGCGCTGATCGAGCGGCACGAAGCGCTGCGCACCACCTTGGACGAGCAGGACGGGCAGATCGTGCAGCGGGTCGGCCCGCCCTGGCGGTGCGGCCTGACGGCGGTCCCGGCGGCCAGCGGCGAGCAGGCCTTCGAACTGGCCACGGCGGCCGCGCGGGAGCTATTCGACCTGTCCGCCGGGCCCCTGCTCCGCGCGCGGGCCTGGGAACTCGCGCCCGACCGGCACGTCGTGGGGTTCACCACCCACCACGCCATCATGGACGGCTGGTCACTCGACATCTTCGAACGCGAGCTATGGGCGCTGTACGACGCCGGCGGTGACACGGCCGGCGCGGCCCTGCCCGCGGTAGCGGTCCAGTACGCCGACTACGCCTCCTGGCACCGCGACCTCGTCGCCGGCCAGGCCGACGCCGACCTGGACTACTGGCGCACGGCACTCGACGGCGCCGCCCCCGCCTCCCCCGCACCCGACCGCACCGCCGCCGACCGCACCGACTTGTCCGGTGCCGAAGCCGCCGTGACCGTGCCGGCCAGCGAACTGGACTGGCTTGCCACCACCCGCACCGCCGCCGGCACCGACTTCGTCGCCCTACTCGCCATCTGGTGCCTGTTCCTGGCCCGCCACTCCGGCCAGCGCGACCTCACCGTCGGCACCCCCGTTTCCGGCCGCTCCCACTCCGACACCGCCGCCCTCATCGGCTGCTTAGTCAATACCCTGGCCCTGCGCGTCCGCGTCGACCCTGGCACCGACTTTCCCGGCTACCTCCGCGCCGTCCGCGCCGCCGTGGTGGACGCTTTAGCCCACCAGGAAATCCCCTTCGACCACATCGTCCGCGCCGTCGCCCCCCGCCGTGCCGCCGCCAGCAACCCCCTCTACACCACGCTGTTCGCCTACACCCCGGCCGAAGACGCCGGCTGGCACATCCGGACCCTGGCCAACGGCCTCACGCTCACCGCGTTGCCAGTCGACGCCGGCGGCAGCCTTCTCGACCTCACCCTCACCTCCACCCGCACCCCCGACGGCCTCCTCCTCCGCCTCAAGTACAACACCGACCTCTACGACCGGGTCACGATCGACGGCTACCTCAGCTCACTCGCCAGCCTCATCGCCGCCGTGAGCCACGACCCGGGTGCCCGCCTGCACGCCTTACTCGAGCCGACGCCCCGCGAACGGCAGCTGCTCGCCTCCTGGAACGACGCCGCGGGCGCCCCGGCCTCCGCGGTGCCGCTGCACGACCTGATCGCCGCCCAGGCCGCCGCCACCCCCGGGGCCGTCGCCATCGAGGCGCAGGACACGTGCCTGACGTACCGCGAGCTGGAAGCCGCGGCAGGCCGCCTGGCGCGCCGGCTCCGCCGGGCCGGGGTCCGCGAGGGCGACATCGTGGGCATCTGCCTGCCGCCCGCCGCCTGCGCCATCGCCGCCGTCCTGGCCATCTGGAAAGCCGGCGCCGCGTTCTTGCCCCTGGACCCGGGCCTGCCCCCCGCCCGCGTCACCGCCCTGATCGACGACGCCCGCCCGGCCCTGCTGATCACCGACTCCCCCACGCCCCGCCCCGAGCTGGACTATCTCCTGACCGGGCTCCCGTCCGGCCCGGACCACGATCACGATCACGATCACGATCAGGATGAAAAGGACCCGGGCGAACTGCCGGCGGTCAGGCCGGATCACCTGGCGTACCTGATGTACACCTCCGGGTCGACGGGCCAGCCCAAGGCCGTCATGATCCACCACGGGGCGCTGTCTAACCACGCCACCGCCCAGGTGCTGCCCTGGACCACGATGGCCGCCGGGGACGCCGCGGCAAAGCTGCGGGTCGCGACCGGCACGTCAGCGTTCATCGCCGACTTCTTCATCATCCAGCTCGCTACCCTGGCCGGCGGCCACACCCTCGTCGTGCTCACCCCCGCCCAGCGGCAGGACCCCCGCTACCTGGCGGGCCTGGCCGCCGACCCCGCCCGCGCGGTCACCGCCCTCGAGTGCACCACCTCCCAGCTCCAGCTCCTGGTCGAGGCCGGGCTGCTCGACGCGCCCTGCCCGCCGCGCCTGATCGCCTTCGGCGGCGAAACCTGCCCTCCCGACCTGCGGGCCGCCCTGTGCGCCCGCCCCGCCACCGCGTCCTTCAACTCCTACGGCCCGGCCGAGACCACCGTCGAGGCCACCATCGGCGCCATCGCCGACTGCCCCGTGCCCCTGATCGGCCGGCCCTTCGGCAACGCCCGGATCCGCGTCCTGGACGACCGGCAAAGGCCCGTCCCGCCCGGCACCCCGGGCGAACTGTGCATCGCCGGCCCCGGCGTCGGCTACGGCTACCTGAACCGGCCCGCCCAGACCGCCGCCGCGTTCATCCCCGACCCCGAAGGCCCGCCCGGCAGCCGCCAGTACCGCACCGGCGACCTCGCCCGCTACACCCGCGACGGCATGCTCGAATTCCGCGGCCGCAACGACCACCAGATCAAGATCCACGGCCAGCGCGTCGAACCAGGGGAAATCGAGGCCGTCCTGCGCGCCTGCCCCGCCATCGCCGCCGCCGCCGTTACCCACCACAGCACCCCCGGCGGCATCCAGCTCACCGCCCACCTCATCCCCGCCGACGGCACCACCCCCGACCCCGCGGCCATCCGCACCTGGCTCGCCCAGCGCCTCCCGGCGCCCGCGATCCCGGCCAGCTACCGTTTCACCACCAGCTTCCCCTTCGCCACCGGCGGCAAGCTCGACCGCAAGGCACTGACCAGCCTGGCCCATGACCCCGGCAGCTCCCGGGCCCCCGCCGCACCGCCCGCCACCCCCGCCGAGCACGCGATCGCCGCTATCTGGGCCGCCCTCCTCGGCCTCGACCCCGGCGCCATCGGCGTCCACGATGACTTCTTCGCACTCGGCGGCCACTCGCTCCTGGCCGCCCGCCTCGCCCTGCGCCTGTCCGCCGAGCTCAACACCGACGTCCCGCTGCGCCAGGTCTTCACCAACCCCACTATCAGCGGCCAGGCCACCTGGATCGGCGACCACCCCGACACCCCCGCCGCACCGCCCATCCCCCGCCGGGCACGAAAGGGCGGGAGGGGCGGGACGAACGCGGCGGGCGGGGCAAGCCGCACCGAGGTCCCGGCGTCGTACGGCCAGGAACGACTGTGGTTCTTGTGGCAGCTCGCCCCCCACATCCCCAGCTACCACGTCTCCTGGGCCTACGAGACCACCGGCCTTGATGTCACCGGCCTCGCCGCCGCCGTCGACGTCATGATCGAACGCCACGAAGTCTTCCGCACCACCCTGCACGACCACGACGGCCAGATCATCCAGCACATCAGGCCGCCCTGGCACTGCCACCTCAACGTCACCCCCGCCAGCCCCGCCCAGGCCGCCGCCGCCTCCTATGCCGCGGCCGCGGAACTGTTCAACCTGTCCCAGGGTCCTCTCCTGCGAGTCCGGGCCTGGCACACCGGCCCGGACACGCACCTGCTCCAGTTCACCGCCCACCACGTCGTCATCGACGGATGGTCGCTGGAAGTCTTCGAACGAGAACTATGGGCCCTGTACGCCACTCGCGGCGACGCCGCCGCCGCGGGCCTGACCGACCCCGCCATCCAGTACGCCGACTACTCCGGCTGGCACCGCGAACTCACCGCCACGACCGCGGGCGACGACATCACCTGGTGGACAGAAACCCTCGACGGCGCCACCCCGACCAGCCCGGTCCCCGACCACCCGGCGCCCGACCGTACTGATTTCGCCGGTGACCATGCCATCGCCACCGCCGACCCCGGGGCCCTCGCCTGGCTCGCCGCCGCACGCACGACCGCGGGCACTACGGACTTCGTCGTCCTGCTGGCCCTTTACTGCGTTTTCCTCGCCCGCCACTCCGGGCGCCGTGACCTGACCGTCGGAACTTTGGTCTCCGGCCGCAATCACCCCGATACCGCGGGCCTGATCGGCTTCCTCGTCAACACGCTGGCCTTGCGCGTCCGGGTCGATACCGCTCTGACGTTCCCCGACCACATCGCTTACGTTCGGCAGGTCGTCCTGGACGCCTTCGCCCACCAGGAATTCCCCTTCGAGCAAGTGGTCCGCGCCGCCGCGCCCCAGCGCACCGCCGCCCGCAACCCTCTCTTCACCAGCCTCTACGACCACGACATCCTTACTACCGCCACCCGGACCCTCCCCGGCGGCCTCACCCTCACCCCCCGCCCCGCCGGCGACAAGGGCGGCACCCAGTTCGACCTCTCGCTGTCCACCGCCCGAGTAGCCGACAGCCTGGTCCTCCAGCTTGACTACAGCACAGCCCTCTACGAGCCGGCCACGGTCGATGGCTACCTGGATTCGCTGACTGACCTGCTGGCGGTGCTGGCCGCTGATCCAGGCACCCGCGTCGGCCGGCTGCTCGAGCCCACGGCGCGGGAGGCGGCCCGGCTGCGGGAATGGAACGACACCGTGACCCCGGCCGCGGCAACGCCGCTGCACGACCTGATCACCGCGCAGGCCGCCGCCACCCCGGACGCCGTCGCGGTCGAAGCCGCCGGCACGACGCTGACCTACGCCCAGCTCGACACGGCCGCCACCACTTTGGCCCGCCACCTTATCGCCAGGGGGATGAGCACCGGCGACATCATCGGCGTCCACCTCCCCCCGACCGCGACCGCCATCACCGCCATCTTGGCCATCTGGAAAGCCGGCGCCGCGTTCCTCCCGCTCGACCCGGACCTCCCCCGAGCCCGCATCGCGGCCATGATCGACGGCGCCCGGCCTGCCGGCATCCTCACCACCACCCCGACCACCCACCCCCACCTCGACCTCAACCCCGCCGCCCTGGCCGGCGACCCGCCCGCAGTGCTCCAGCCTGAGGGGACCCTGCCTGAGGGACCCCTGCCCGAGGTCCTCCCCTATCACCTCGCGTTCTTGATCTACACCTCAGGATCGACCGGCGAGCCCAAGGCGATCATGATGCACCACGGGGCCCTGGCCAACTACACCGCCGCGCAGATGCTCCCAAGGCTGCGCGACCTCGCCGGCGATACTCCGCTACGCGTGCCGGCCGGGACCTCGGCGTTGATCTCCGACTTCTTCATTGGCCAGATCATCACCCTCGCCGGCGGCCACACCCTCCTGGTCCTGTCCCGCGAGCAGCGGCACGACCCCCGCTACCTGGTCGGCCTCGCCGCCGACCCCGAACGCGCCGCCACGGCGGTGATGTGCGCGACGTCCCAGTTTCAGCTCCTGGTCGAAGCCGGCCTGGTCGACGCCCCCCACCCGCCCCGGATCGCCATCATCGGCGGCGAGGTATGCCCGCCCGACCTGTGGGCCACATTGCGCCGCCACCCGGCCACCGTCACCATCAACATCTACGGGCCCTCCGAGACGATGGTGGATGCCACCCAGATCGACCTGGCCCAGACCCCGGACGTGCTCATCGGCCGCCCCTACGGCAACACCATCATCCGCGTACTCGACGACCGGCAGCGGCCCGTCCCGCCCGGCACCCCAGGCGAACTGTGCATCGCCGGCCCCGGCGTCGGCTACGGCTACCTGAACCGGCCCGCCCAGACCGCCGCCGCGTTCATCCCCGACCCCGAAGGCCCGCCCGGCAGCCGCCAGTACCGCACCGGCGACGTCGGCCGCCATACCCGCGACGGCATGCTCGAATTCCGCGGCCGCAACGACCACCAGATCAAGATCCACGGCCAGCGCGTCGAACCCGGAGAAGCCGAAGCCGCGCTCCGCGCCTGCCCCGGCATCACCGCCGCCGCCGTCACCCACCGCGGCACGACCAGCGGCATCCAGCTCACCGCCCACCTCATCCCCGCCGACGGCACCACCCCCGACCCCGCGGCCATCCGCACCTGGCTCACCCAGCGCCTGCCCGCGCCCGCGATCCCGGCTAACTACCGTTTTACCGCCAGCTTCCCCATGACCCTCAGCGGCAAGCTCGACCGCAAGACCCTCACCGCCCAGGCCGCCGAACCCGGCTCCGCCCTGGCTCCCGTGACACCGCCGTCGACCCCGGCCGAGCACCAGATCGCCGGCATCTGGGCCGATCTCCTCGGCCACGACCCCGGCAGCCTCGGCATCCACGACGACTTCTTCGCGCTCGGCGGCCACTCGCTCGCCGCTGCCCGCCTCGCCCTGCGCCTGTCCGCCGAACAGGGCACCGACATCTCGCTGCACCAGGTCTTCACCCACCCCACCATCGCCGGGCAGGCCACCTGGATCAGCGAGCACGCGGGCACCCCCGCAGCCGCGCCGATCCCCCGCCTGCCGCGAGTCACCGGAGCTGAGCTGCCGGCGTCGTTCGCCCAGGAACGAATGTGGTTCCTGTGGCAGCTCGCCCCCGACAGCCCCACTTACCACGTCCCCTGGGCCTACCAGACCACCGGCCTGAACATCGCCGCGCTGGCCGCCGCCGTCGATGCGATGATCAGCCGGCACGAGGTCTTCCGCACCACCCTGCACGACCACGACGGGCAGATCGTCCAGCGCATCGGCCCGGCCTGGCGGTGCGGCCTGACCGCCACCACCGCCACCCCCGAAGAGGCGGCCGCCGCCGCCGATGCCGCCGCCGGCGAGCTGTTCGACCTGTCGGCCGGTCCGCTGCTGCGCGTCCGCGCCTGGGCCACCGGGCCCGGCACCCACCTGCTCCTGTTCACCGCTCACCACATCGTCACCGATGAATGGTCGTCGGAGATCTTCGAGCAGGAACTCTGGGCGCTGTACGCCGCCGGCGGCGACGCGGCTGCCGCCGGGCTGACTGACCCCGCCGTCCAGTACGCCGATTACGCCGCCTGGCACCGCGAGCTGACCGCCAGGACCACCGACGACGAGCTGGCCTGGTGGACCGATACTCTCGACGGCGCCGAGCCGGCCAGTCCCGTCCCTGACCACGCGGCGCCTGACCACACTGACTTCTCCGGCGACCAGGCCGCGGCCACCGCCGGCCCTGAGACTGTCGCCTGGCTCGACGCGACGCGCACGGCGGCGGCTACTACCGACTTCGTCGTCCTGCTCGCCGTGTGGTGCCTCTTCCTGGCCCGCCATTCCGGCCGCCGCGACCTGACCGTCGGCACCCTGGTCTCAGGGCGCGACCACCCCGACACCGCACCCCTGATCGGATTCCTCGTCAACACCCTGGCCCTGCGCATCCGCATCGACCCCGCCCTGCCCTTCCCCGACCACCTCGCCCGCGTCAGGCAGGTCGTCCTGGACGCCTTCGCCCACCAGGAAATCCCCTTCGACCACATCGTCCGCGCCGTCACCCCCCACCGCGCCGCCGCCCGCAACCCCCTGTTCACCACCAGCTACTCCCACGACCCGGCCAAGGGCCAGCCGAGCCGCGCCCTGCCCGCCGGCCTCACCCTCACCCCCGTCCCCGCCCGCGACAGCGGCAGCCACTTCGACCTGTCCCTCATCACCGCCCGGACCCCCGACGGCCTCGCACTCAACCTGGCCTACAGCACCGACCTCTACCACCCCGCCACCATCACTGCCTACCTCACCTCACTCACCGACCTGATGGCCGCCCTCACCACCCGGCCCGCCGCACCCCTGCACACCCTGCTGGGACCCACGCCCCGCGAGCAGGAGCAACTGACCGGCTGGAACAACGCCGGCGCTGCCCCCGCCGGGGCGGTCCCGCTCCACGACCTCATCGCCGCCCAGGCCGCCGCCACCCCCGACGCCACCGCCATCGAAGCCGCGGACACCCGCCTGACCTACCGGGAACTGGACGCCGCCGCCGCCACCCTCGCCCGCCGGCTCCGCCGAGCCGGCATCCGCGACGGCGACATCATCGGCGTCCACCTCCCCCCGACCGGGACCGCGATCACCGCCATCTTGGCCATCTGGAAAGCCGGCGCCGCGTTCCTGCCGCTCGATCCCGAGCTGCCCGCTGCCCGCATCCTGGTCATGATCGACGACGCCCGCCCCGCGCTCCTGATCACCGCCACCCCCAGCCCCCGCCCCGGCCTCGACTTCCCCGTCACCGCCCCCGACTGCCACGACAAGCAAGAAGAGGAAAAAAGCGACCAGGAGCTGCCGCAGGTAATGCCTGATCACCTGGCCTACCTGATGTACACCTCCGGATCGACGGGCCAGCCCAAGGCCGTCATGATCCACCACCAGGCCCTGTCCAACCACGCCACCGCGCAAGGGCTGCCGCGCACCGGACCAGACCCGATGCGCATCGCCGCCGGCACCTCGGCGTTCATCGCGGATTTCTTCATCTCCCAGCTCGCCACCCTGGCCGGCGGGCACACCCTGGTCGTGCTGACCCGCGACCAGCGGCAGGACCCCCGCTACCTGGCGGGCCTCGCCGCTGACACCGGCCGCGCGGTCACCGCCGTGGACTGCACCACTTCCCAGCTCCAGCTCCTTGTCGAAGCCGGCCTGCTCGACGCCCCGCACCCGCCGCGCCTGATCACCTTCGGCGGCGAGGCCTGCCCGCCTGACCTGTGGACAACGCTGCGGACCTATCCGGCCCTGACCGCGGTCAACTCCTACGGCCCGGCCGAGGCCACCGTCGAGGCCACCATCGCCCGCGCCTCCGATAGCCCGGTGCCGCTGATCGGCCGGCCTTTCGGCAACGCTGTCGTCCGCATCCTGGATGACGGCCAGCGGCCGGTTCCGCCGGGCACGCCGGGCGAGCTGTGCATCGCCGGCCCGGGTGTCGGCTACGGTTACCTCGGCCAGCCCGCCCAGACCGCCGCCGTGTTCATCCCTGACACCGGCGGCCCGCCAGGTAGCCGCCTGTACCGGACCGGCGACCTCGGCCGCTTTACCCGCGACGGCCTGCTCGAATTCCGCGGCCGCACCGACCTCCAGATCAAGATCCTGGGCCAGCGCGTCGAACCCGAGGAAATCGAGGCGGTGCTGCGCGCCTGTCCCGGCATCGCCGCCGCCGCCGTGACCGCCCGCAGCGGCCCGGCCGGCGTCCGGCTCACCGCGCACCTGATAGCCGCGTCCGGCGACGTGCCCGACCCGGAGTCCCTCCGGGCCTGGGTGGCGAAGCGGCTGCCCGCGCCCGCGATTCCGGCCAGCTACCGTGTCACCGGCAGCTTCCCGTTCACGGCCGGCGGCAAGCTCGACCGCGAGTCGCTCGCCGCCGAGGCGGCCGACCCCGACTCCGTCCGCGCTCCTGCCGCCGCGCCCAGCACTCCTGTCGAACTTCAGATCGCCGGCATCTGGGCCGGCCTGCTCGGCCGCGACGGCTTCGGCGTCCATGATGACTTCTTCGCACTCGGCGGCCACTCGCTCGCCGCTGCCCGCCTCGCCCTGCGCCTGTCCGCCGACCTCATCACCGACATGCCGCTGCACCAGGTCTTCGCCCACCCCACCATCGCCGGGCAGGCCACCTGGATCAGCGAGCACGCAGGCACCCCGGCCGCCGCGCCGATCCCCCGCCAGGCCAGGAAGACCGGCGCCGTGGTCCCGGCATCGTTCGCCCAGGAGCGAATGTGGTTCTTGTGGCAGCTCGCCCCCGGCAGCCCGACCTACCACGTGCCCTGGGCCTACCAGGCCACCGGCCTGGACATCGGCCGGCTGGCCACGGCCGTCGACGCGATGATCAGCCGGCACGAGATCTTCCGCACCACGCTCCACGACCACGACGGCCAGATCGTCCAGCGCATCGGCCCGCCCTGGCGTTGCGGCCTCGCCGCCGTCCCGGCCACTCCCGCCGAGGCGGCCGCGGCCGCCGATGCCGCCGCCGCCGAGCTGTTCGACCTGTCGACGGGGCCGCTGCTGCGGGTACGGGCCTGGGCTACCGGGCCGGACACCCACCTGCTGCTGTTCACCGCCCACCACGTCGTCATCGACGAATGGTCATCGGAGATCTTCGAGCGGGAACTGTGGGCGCTGTACCCGGCCGCGGGCGACCCGGCCGCACCGGCGCTGCCTGAGCCGGACCTCCAGGCAGCACCAGCTATCCAGTACGGCGACTACGCCGCCTGGCACCGCGAGCTGATCGCCGCCCGGGGTGAGCACGACCTGGCCTGGTGGAGGGATGCCCTCGACGGCGCCGAGCCCGCCAGCCCGGTCCCTGACCACGCGGCACCTGACCGCACCGACTTCTCCGGCGACAGCCTCGTCATCACCGCCGGCCCTGACGCCCGCGCCTGGCTCGACGCCACCCGCACCACGGCGGCGACCACCGACTTCGTCGTCCTGCTCGCCCTGTACAGCATCTTCCTGGCCCGGCACGCCGGCCGGCGCGACCTCACCATCGGCACCCCCGTCTCAGGCCGCGACCACCCCGACACCGCCGGCCTGGTCGGATTCTGCGTCAACACGCTGGCCCTGCGCATCCGCATCGACCCCGCCCTGACATTCCCCGGCCACGTCGCCCGCGTCCGGCAGGTCGTCCTTGACGCCTTCGCCCACCAGGAAATCCCCTTCGAGCACGTCGTCCGCGCCGTCGCCCCGCATCGCAGCGCCGCCAGCAACCCGCTCTTCACCACCAGCTACGCCCACAACCCCGGCACGGCCGCCACCCGCCCGGCACCCCCCGGCCTCACCCTCACCCCCCGCCCCGCCGGCGGCCCGGCGGCAGCCATTTCGACCTCACCCTGAACACCGCCCGCACCCCCGACGGCCTCGTCCTCGGCCTTGAGTACAGCACCGCCCTGTACGAGCCCGCCACCATCAGCGGCTACACCGACGCCCTCACCGACCTCCTCGCCACCCTCACCGCCCACCCCGAGACGCCCGTCCGCCAGCTACTCCAGCCGACCCCCCGCGAGACCGCGCGGCTCCAGGGCTGGAACGCCACCACCACGCCGACCACCGCCACCCCGCTGCACGACCTCATCACCATTCAGGCCGCCGCGACCCCGGACGCCATCGCGGTCGAGGCGCCAGACACCGCCCTGACCTACCGGCAGCTCGACACCGCCGCTGCCAGGCTGGCCCGCCACCTCGTCGCGAGCGGCACGCAGCCAGGCGACATCGTCGCGCTCCACCTGCCCCCGGCGGCTACCGCGATCACCGCGATCCTCGCCATCTGGAAAGCCGGAGCCGCGTTCCTGCCGCTCGACCCCGACCTCCCGCCCGCTCGCATCGCCGCGATGATCGACGACGCCCGGCCCGCCCGCGTCCTGACCGCCACCCCGACCACCCACCCGCACCTGGATCTTGACCCCGCCGCCCTCGCCGGCGACCCGGCCGGGCCAGCGCCGGGGCTCCCGGTGGTCAGCCCGCACCAGGTCGCCTTCCTGATCTCCACCTCAGGGTCCACCGGCCAGCCCAAGGCCGTCATGATCCACCACGGGGCACTGTCCAACTACACGGCCGCGCAGATGCTGCCCCGCTTGCGTTCCCGCGCGGGCGACACCGCGCTCCGGCTGGCGGCGGGTACCTCGGCGTTTATTTCCGACTTCTTCATTGCCCAGCTCGTCGCCCTGGCCGGCGGCCACACCCTTGTCCTGCTTTCCCGCGACCAGCGCCAGGACCCCCGCTACCTCGTCGGCCTGGCCGCCGACCCTGACCGCGCCGTCACGGCCCTGGAGTGCACGACTTCCCAGCTTCAGCTCCTTGTTGAAGCCGGTCTCCTGAGTGCCCCGCACCCGCCCAGGATCGCGATGTTCGCCGGCGAGGCCTGCCCGCCCGACCTGTGGGCCAAGCTGCGCGGCTACCCGGCCATCGTCTCGGTGAATGCGTACGGGCCAGCCGAGACCATGATGGACGCCACGCAGATCAACGTCGCGGACAGCCCGGCGCCGTCGATCGGGCGGGCCTACGGCAACACCCGCATCCAGCTACTCGACGAGCACCAGCGGCCCGTGCCGCCCGGGACGGCCGGCGAGCTGTGCATCGCCGGGCCCGGCGTCGGCTACGGCTATCTCGGCCGCCCGGCACAGACCGCCGCCGTCTTCATCCCCGATCCCGGCGGGCCGCCAGGCAGCCGCCAGTACCGCACGGGCGACCTCGCCCGGTACACCCGCGACGGGCAGCTTGAGTACCTCGGCCGCAACGACCTGCAGATCAAGATCCTCGGCCAGCGCGTCGAGCCCGGGGAAATCGAGACCGTCCTGCGCGCCCACCCCGGCATCGCCGCCGCCGTGGTCACCCCGCACCGCACCCCGGCCGGCATCCAGCTCACCGCCCACCTCGCCGCCGCCGACGGCACCAGCCCCGATCCGGGCACGCTGCGGACCTGGCTCTCCCAGCGGCTGCCCGCCGCCGCCATCCCGACGGGCACGCGCTTTGTCACCAGCTTCCCCATGACCCCCAGCGGCAAGATCGACCGCAAGACCCTCGCCGCCCAAGCCGCCCGGCTCGGCTCCGACCGCGCCATCACCCCGCCGCAGACCCCCGCCGAGCACCAGATCACCGCCATCTGGGCCGAGCTGCTCGGCCGCGAACCGGACAGCCTCGGCATCCACGACGACTTCTTCGCCCTCGGCGGCCACTCACTGCTCGCCGCCCGCCTCGCCCTGCGCCTGACCGCCGACCTCGGCACCCACATCCCCCTACACCAGGTCTTCACAAGCCCGACCATCGCCGGGCAGGCCGCCTACGCCGACAGCGCAGGACCAGACCACCCGGCTTCGCCTGTCACTCATCTGGCCGGGTCGCCCGGCCTGCCGCCGCTGATCCTGGTCCACCCCATCGGCGGCGCCCTGACCCGCTACCACGAACTGGCCGCCGCCCTCAGCACCCGCTACCACGTACTCGGCATCCACGCCGACTCCCTCAGCGGCATCCAGCCCGCCACCCTCACCGAACGCGCCGCCGGCTACGCCAGCCACCTCACCCCGCTCCTCGGCGGCCGCGAGCCCGTCATCGCCGGCTGGTCGGCAGGCGGCATCATCGCCCACGAACTCGCCGTGCAACTCCGCGACGCGGATATCCCCGTCAGCCAGCTCATCCTCATCGACACCAGCCCGCCCGACGACGGCCCCGAGGACGACGACGCCCTGGACCGGCTGCGGCCCGGAGTCCTCGCCGACGGGCCGGGCCGCCTGCTCGCCGAACCCGGAGCAGACCGCTTCCTCGCCGCACTCGGCGTCGGCCAGGCCGATTTCGGCGGACTCGACGCCGGCACCGCCGCCGCCCTCATGCGCTTCTGGCAGCACATGCTGACCAGCCTGGCACGACACCAGCCCAGACGGTTCCACGGACCAGCCCGCCTTATCCTTTCAACCGACCAAGACGAGCAGTCCGCCCAGCACGCCATCACCACCTGGCAGGCACACACCAGCCCGCTCTCGGTCATTCACTTCGACGCCGACCACTTCCAGTTCCTGCAGGCACCATGGGTCACGGCCATCGCCGACATAGTCTCCGGCTCTGCCCAGGAAGCGGTGCAGGGATAAGCCTCAGCCGACGCCCGGATCGCTCAGCCCGCCAGCGTCCATGATCCAAATGCCACTTTGCCCAAGTGACTTCCCGCTTCGCGGAGCCTTCCCGGCTCTGGCACGGAGTCTTTCCGGCTCTGGCGCGGAGAGTTGTCGCTGCGCGGAGTCTTTTCCGGCTCTGGCGCGGAGAGTTGTCGCTGCGCGGAGTCTTTTCCAGCTCTGGCGCGGAGAGTTGTCGCTGCGCGGAGTCTTTTCCGGCTCTGGCGCGGAGAGTTGTCGCTGCGCGGAGTCTTTTCCGGCTCTGGCGCGGAGAGTTGTCGCTGCGCGGAGTCTTTTCCGGCTCTGGCGCGGAGAGTTGTCGCTGCGCGGAGCGTTGTCCGCACATAGGACGGCAAACACTCCGTGCTGCGAGAAGTCTCCGCGGTAACGACGGAGAACGCTCCGCGATCATGCCGCAAACGACGGAGAACGCTCCGCGATCATGCTCCGGCGCGGGAACGCTCCGCGATCATGCTCCGGCGCGGGAACTCACCGCGAACACCGGCGAGGCGATCCCGAACCGCGAGAACCGGACCCGGCCCGCGCCGCAAGAACGGCACCGTATCACCTTGTGAGACCGGGCCTTGGCCGGCCAGGTCGGGACGGGGCGGGTGACTGGGAGGCAGCCTGCCTGGTCACGAGTCACGCGACAATCTCGGGAGGTGCGATGTTCCGTGGCCACGCCCGCGACCATGGTCCAATGCCACCTGGCCTAAGTTGATCTTGGGAATGATGTGCCGCGTCGCTTGCGGGCCGGAGCGCGGGCTGGCAATTCGCCGGCGCTGGCGCTCATGTTGCGGGTGAGGTCGCGGTGCCTGGCGTGACGGCTGGTGCCGGGGCGTGATCGGATGAATGACCCTGATACGTGAATGGCCCCAGCCGGGGCCGCGTGCACACCGCCATTCTCCTCCGCGGGAGCGCGCAGCGCGCATCGAGATCTGCCGGTTTATCGGAGGCCGGGGCTGGCGGGGTGAATCTGAGGCAGCGGAGGCGGGTGGTGCGGGTTGTGCCGGGTGGGGTGGCTGTCCGCCGGGGACCGGCAGGGGCTGGTTTCCGTGATCATGGCCGCGGGCATGATCACGGACCATTGCCCGCGCTCTGACCTGCGTATATTTCCGTGACCATGCCCCGGGTCATGATCACGGAAACCAGCACGGCTTGACCTAGAACGGCCCGGCCTGATCACCCCGGCGCCGCTCACCCCCGCCACCCGAACCCGGTGAGCCAACAGATCTCGATGCGCGCTGCGCGCTCCCGCGGATGAGAATGGCGGAGCGCAGGCGGCCCCGATCCGACACCGGCTCCCGGGAGTTCGCCGAGGACGCCTTGGGTGACTGGCGTGATTGCCGTGACTGCCGTGACTGCCGTGCTTGTTGATGCGCCGGTGCCCGGTGAGACCACGACTTGCTTGTTCCGGATTTTCAGTCGTGCCACCAAATTAACAAGAAACTTTCCTATCAGTAAACCTTGACGGCCCCGGCTCTCCGGACGTACAAAGTGAGCAAGTCACCGGTTCGCCGGCTGATGCGGGGGCCAGATCACCTCAGCTTCTCTTGCCCTCTGGAGGGTCCATGCAGGTCGGAAGACGGATTCTGCGCACAGCTCTCATCGCCGGCTCGGCGCTCGGATTAACAACCGTCGGCTCAGTCCTCGCGCTGGCCTCCGGGTCCGCCGCGCAGGCAGCCACCGCGTGCGCTGCGGCGTGGAGTTCCACGGCTGTCTACACCGCCGGCCTCCAGGCCAGCGAGAACGGAATCAACTACACCGCCAACTGGTGGACTCAGGGCAACGACCCGGCCACCAACAACGGCGGAAGCGGCTCGGGGCAGCCGTGGACATCCAACGGCGCTTGCACCGGCGGCTCGGGCTCAGGGACGGGGACGGGGACCGGGACAGGTACAGGGACCGGCTCGGTCAGCGGCCTGCTCTTCAGCCCGTACAAGGACGTCACCATCAACATGAACTGGAACACCGGCCAGATGCAGTCGGCCGTGGAAGGGTCCGACCTGCCGGTGGTGGGCGCCGGCAGCCTGGTGTCGCAGGACATCCCGAAGCTGCCCGCGATCACGCTCGCGTTCGCTACCGGCGCCTGCGGCAGCGAGACCTGGGGCGGCTTCTCGGGATCCGCCTGGGCTGCCGAGAACGTTCCGCAACTCCAGAACGCTGGCCTGAATTACGTTGTCTCGACCGGCGGCGCGGCCGGGACTTTTACCTGCGCGTCGACGGCTGGCATGGAATCGTTCATCGCTCGCTACGCCAGCCCGCACCTGGTCGGCATTGACTTCGACATCGAAGGCGGCCAGAGCCAGTCGGACATTCAGAATCTGGTCAGTTCGGCGGCCGGTGCGCAGTCGCAGTACCCGAACCTGCAGTTCTCGTTCACCATCGCCACGCTGGGGGCATCCGATGGCAGCTTCGGCGGAGTGAACTCCCTCGGCAACGAGGTCGTCGAGGCAGTGCTCGGCTCCAGCCTGAAAAACTACGTCATCAACCTGATGACCATGGACTACGGGAGCAGCGCTTCCAGCAGCGTCTGCGTCGTTGTCTCCGGCAGCTGCGAGATGGCGCAGTCGGCCATCCAGGCGGTGAAAAACCTCGAGCACACCTACGGGATCCCGGCGGGCAAGATCGCCGTCACCCCGATGGTCGGCATGAACGACTCCTCCACCGAGACCTTCACTCCCGCCGACGTGGACACGCTGACCAGCTACGCGACCGCCAACGGCCTGGCCGGACTGCACATCTGGTCACTGGACCGGGACACGCCCTGCCCCACGGCCCAGACGTTCGCGTCCCCCACCTGCAACTCGGTTTCCGGCACGACAGCGCTGGAGTACACCAAGAGGTTCCTGAGCGACGGGGCCTGACCTAGAGCCTCCGGCCGAGGCGGCCGGGGTCCGGCAGCGCCAGGTCTGCCCGGGGAGCATCCGCCCCGGGCAGACCTGGCGTTTCCACGCCTTCCTCGACAGCCAGCGCGCCGCGCTCAGCCCGGCTGGTCCCGCACAAGAATGAGCCGGGAGCGATGGGCGCCGGGTGTGCGCTTGATTTCACCTGGCGCACTGGCCGAGACTGGATGCCGTGACCTGGGTCGCCGAGCTGGTGCTCGCCTGTGTGCTGCCGACCGCCGCCGGTTTCGCGGTCGTGGGCCTGGTCCGGGGGTCCAGGCGGCTGGCCGAGGCGCGGCGCAAGGAGCCGCTGCCGGATCCGATCGAGCGGCTGGAGACCAGCCTGCGCCGGCTGCGCGCCGAGCTCGAGGACACCGAGACCCGGTCGCGCCTGACGGCCAAGAACCACCGCATCCAGGTGCTGCGCGGCGCCTACCTTGACGCGCTGAGCTCGGCTTGCCAGCGGCTGGACGTCAGCCCGCCGCAGGGCGGCGACCGGGCTCCGCTGGCCGAGATCTACCGGGTCGAGGCCGCGCTGCGGCAGCGCGGGCTGGACGTCCGGGCCACGGCCGCCCGCTGAATCATCGCGATGCCCCCTCCTCGCCAGGTCCCGCCTCGGCCGGAGCCGGGGCCACGTCAGAGGAGGCCGGGGCCCGGTCAGCCGGGGCGGTGCCGGAGGGGGCCGGGCCGGCCGGGGTGGCCTGCCTGCCCGGGTCGCCGAGCGAGAGATTACGGCCGGTGGCGGGGTCGAACACGTGCATGGCCCGGGCATCCACCCAGAGCTCGGTGTCCTGACCCTCGCGGACGCGGGTAGCGGCGTCGAGCCGGGCCACGACGGTGTCGCCCTGGCCGCCGGTGTCCGCGCGTCCCGAGTCCCGGGCCAGTTCCTCGAGCTCGGCGGCGGTCACGCCCTGCTCCCGGCCCTGCGTGAAGTAGACGTACACATCGGAGCCCATGGACTCCAGGACGTCGATGCTGGTATGGAACGTGATCCCGTGCGGCCGGTTGGCCGCGGACACCAGCGCCGCATCCTCGAAGTTCTCCGGGCGCAGGCCCACGATGACGTCGCGCCCGGTCCCGGAACGCTCGATTTCGCGCCGCAGCAGGTCGCTGAGCTCGAACGTGCCCAGCGGGGTGCTCAGCGCGGCGCCGGTCGAGCCGGCCGGACATGAAGTTCATGGCCGGCGACCCGATGAAACCGGCCACGAACAGGTTGACGGGCCGGTCGTAGAGCTCCTTCGGGGAGCCCACCTGCTGCAGCAGGCCGGAGCGCATGACCGCGACCCGGTCGCCGAGCGTCATGGCCTCGGTCTGGTCGTGCGTGACGTACACGGTGGTCGTGCCCAGGCGCCGCTGGATCCGGGACACCTCGGTGCGCATCTGCACTCGCAGCTTGGCGTCCAGGTTCGACAAGGGCTCGTCCATCAGGAACGCCGCCGGATCGCGCACGATCGCCCGGCCCATCGCCACGCGCTGGCGCTGGCCGCCGGACAGGTTCGCCGGCTTGCGGTCCAGGTGCTGGGTCAGGTCCAGGACCCTGGCGGCCTCATTGACCTTCTCGTCGATGATGGCCTTCGGGGTCTTGGCCAGCTTCAGCGCGAAGCCCATGTTCTCCCTGACGGTCATGTGCGGGTAGAGGGCGTAGCTCTGGAAGACCATCGCGATGTCGCGGTCCTTCGGGGCCGCGTTGTTCACCACCTTGCCGCCGATGCGCAGCTCGCCCTCGGTAATGTCCTCCAGGCCGGCGATCATGTTGAGCGTCGTCGACTTCCCGCAGCCCGACGGGCCGACGAGGATGACGAACTCGCCGTCGGCGATATCGAGGCTCATCTTGTCGACCGCCAGCGCGCCGTCGGGGAAGCGCTTGGTGATGTTATCCAGAATGATTTCGGCCACTGTCTGCTCCTTCTGTGCCCTTATCCCGCTCAGCCCTTGACGGCGCCCGAGGTGAGCCCGGCGACGATGCGGCGCTGGAAGAACAGCACGAACACGATGATCGGGATGGTGATGACGACTGCGGCGGCGGATATGGATCCGGTGGGCACGGCGAACTGCGAGCTGCCGCTGAAGAACCCGATGGCGGCCGGCGCCGTGCGCGCCGCGGTCGTCGAGGTCAGCGTGATCGCGAGCAGGAACTCGTTCCAGCAGAACAGGAACACCAAGATCGCGGTGGTGACCATGCCCGGCGCCGCCAGCGGCGCGATGACCTTGGTGAAGGCCTGGGACGGCGTGGCGCCGTCAATCTTGGCCGCCTTCTCGAGCTCCCACGGTATCTCGCGGAAGAATGCCGACAGCGTGTAGATGGCCAGCGGCAGGCCGGTGGCGACGTACGGGATGATCAGGCCGGGCCAGGTGTCGAACAGGCCGAGGATCCGCTCGATGTTGAACAGGGGCGTGGCCAGCGCGACTGCCGGGAACATCGCGATCAGCAGCGACATGCCGATCAGCAGCCGCTTGCCGGGGAAGGCGAGCCTTGCCACCGCGTAAGCGGCCATCGACCCCAGCACCACGGCGATGAAGGTCGAGATCAGCCCGATGCCGATCGAGTTGATCAGCGGCCGGATGAACGCCGAGGTGGTCAGGATGCCCTTGTAGTTCGACCAGGTCCACTTCGTGGGGAAGAAGGTCGGGTCGGTGATCGCCGAGGGGGCCTTGAACGACAGCGACAGGATCCACGCCACCGGGATCAGCGTCAGCACCACCACAACGGTGTTCGCGGTTCCCCAGCCGAACTTCTGCCTCGCGGTCGTGGTGACGGTAGCCATCAGCGTCTCACGTCCCTTCCCGGAGCGGCGGTACCGAATCCAAGGATGAAGATGACCGCGATGATCGCGACGCAGATGAGGATCAGTACCGAGAGCGCCGAGCCGATGCCCAGGTTCAGCGCGGTGATCAGGTTGTCGTAGGTGAGGACCGATACCGAGCCGGTGCCATTAGCTCCGGCGGTAAGAATGAAGATGTTGTCGAAGATCCGGAACGCATCGAGCATCCGGAACAGCAGCGCGACCAGGATGGCCGGCTTGATGAGCGGCAGGGTGATCCTGAAGAAGCGCTGCCACGCGGTTGCCCCGTCGACCTTCGCCGCGTTCTGCAGGTCCTCCGGGACCAGCGACAGGCCTGCCATCAGCAGCAGCGCCATGAACGGCGTGGTCTTCCAGACTTCGGCCAAGATGATCACCGCGATCGCCGGGACCGTGTTCGTCAGCGGGGCGCCGTGACCGAACGCCGCCGACAGGTAGCCCTGGCTTGGCGTCCACGCGTACTGCCAGCTGTAGGCGGCGACGACGGTGACGATCCCGTAGGGGATCAGGATCGTGGTGCGAACGGTGCCCCGGCCGAACAGCGTCCGGTACATGAGCAGGGCCAGCAGCATGCCGAGCACCAGCTCGATCGCGACCGATACCACGGTGATCACCACCGTGACGGACAGCGCGTGCCACCAGAACGGGGAGCTGAGCACCGCGCCGTAGTTGTCCAGCCCGACGAACTTGGTGAGGCCGGGAAGGGCCAGGTTGTATCGCTGCAGCGACAGGTAGATCGCGTACCCGATCGGGTAGCCAGTCACGGCGAGCATGACGATGACCGCCGGAGCGCACAGCATCCAGCCAAGCCTGCGCTCGGCCCGCGCGCCCTCGGAAAGCTGCTTGCGGCGCCTGCCGGGCGCGGCAGCCCGGTCCCGCTCGGCGATCGTCTCGGCGGCAGTGCTCATCGGCCCCTTCCTTCCTCGCTGCGTGCGCGGCGCTCAGCCGGCCGGGCGCTCACGGGACCAGCCCCTTGGACTGCAGGGCGTTCTTGATCTCGCCGGCCATGGACCGCTCGGTGCTCTCCGGGATGATGGATGAAGGCGGCGACACCGAGTGCGAGATCGCGATCGACACGATCTGGTAGGCCGGCGTCTTCGGCCGGACGGCGGCGTTCTGCAGGCCACGCAGGATCTCGTCAGCGAAGGGGTAAGCGGCGATCAGCTTGGGATCTCTGTAAAGGCTGGTCAGCGTCGGCGGGACACCGCCGAGCGTGGCGTTGATCAGCTGGTTCGGGCGGTTGCGGATGCACAGCGCCGCCTGGAAGGCCAGGTTCGGGTATCTCGAGTAGCGGCTGATCGCCAGGTCGATGCCGCCGATCGTGACACGGGCCGGCGTTCGGGGATCCAGCCGCGGGTACGGCGCCCACCTGAAGGACTTGAAGAGCTTCGGGTTGTCGGCCTTCATCGACGGATAGACGAACGGGTAGTTGAGCTCGAACGCCGCCGTTCCGGCCTCCATCGCCAGCCGGTTCTGGTCCTCCATCTGCACCGACAGCGAGGGGTCCGCGAACGGGGACGTGGCGAGCCGGCGCATGACGCTCAGCGCCTTGACCGCGGGCGCGCCCAGGGAGACGTTCTGCGCATTCGGGGTCAGCACGGACCCCCCGGCACTAGTCAGCAGCGTGTTGAACCACGCGACGACGCCCTCGTACTGCGCGCCCTGTACCTCGATCAGGTGCGGTTTGCCCTCCCGCGCCAGCCGCCTGGCGTCGGCGAACATCTCCGCCCAGGTCTTGGGCGGGGTCTTGACCAGGTCGGACCGGTACCAGAGCAGCTGGGTGTTGGTGTTGTACGGGACCGCGTAGAGCTTGTCGTGCCAGATGCCGGTGTCCAGGGCCGGCCTGAGGGTCCCGGCCACGGCCCGAGCCTTGTTGGCACCGGTCCACGGCAGGATCCAGCCCGCCTCCGCGAACTCGGCCTCCCAGGTGACGTCGAGCCCGAGAATGTCCATGGACGGATCACCGGCGGCCAGGCGCCGCACCAGCTGCTGCCGCTGGCCGTCGGCGGCGAGCGGCAGCTGGTTGTACACGATCCTGTACTTCCCGTGGCTCTGCTTGCTGCAGGTCGTGACGGCCTTCTGTACCGCTCCGGAATGGTCCGGGTAGGCGTAGTAGTTGAGCGTAACCGGGCCGGTACTGGCGCCGCTCGTGCCGCACGCGGCGAGTCCTGACCCGGCCACGGCGACAGTCGCCAGGCCCGCGGCCAGTCTCCAGCGGCAGAGCCGTGTCCTGTCCCGCGCCCGAGCGCGACGCGCTGAACTGCTCGCCGTACCGCTGTTGACCATCCCGATCCCCCCAGCCAACGAATCCCCACCGCCGACGGCCTGGTCAGGTGCGGCACTGCCATCGAACGCCGGAGGTCCGCGGCGACATCCGCGACCGTCGCCGAACGTGAAGCCGGCATCGTCACTCTCCCCCCGGACGGAACCTCTGGAACGGTTCCACAGTGACAAGCATCGCCACTCCGCGCCCCCGCGCCGTCGACAGTGCGTTTGTGAAGACCTGCCTTCCGTAGTGCCCGGTCCGCGCTCTGGCTATTCGCGCGGTCATCGCCAGCGTTCTTGATCCTGCCTCCGCGAGATTGCCGAATTGTACGGACGGTTAGGTATAACTACGCCGAATATGGGGCGAGCGCTGAACTGCGGTTATCTGTAGTCATTGACGCACGAAATATCTATTTGTCCTACGAATCTAATTCGGCCTGAAAGGCTGTCAACCCTCAAGCCGCGCCGCACGTCATATACGCAATACCCGCCGCGGTCGCTGTTCTCGCTCATCATCATTCGCGGCCCAACCTGGAGAGGGAATCACCTTGAAACGAACTTTAGTGGCAGCCGTGATGATACCGGCGACCCTGGCCGTGGCAGTATTCGCCGGGATCGCGGCGTCCGCTGCGGATAGCACCTCCTGCGGTTCTGGCAGCAGCGGCGGCAGCGGCGGCAGCGGCGGCAGCGGCGGCAGCGGCGGCGGTGGCAGCGGCGAAGGCGGCGGGGTGTACGACCGGTTGTACGGGGTGGACGCCGTCTCGCCAAGCAATGTCTGGGCGGTGGGCCTGGGGAACGCGTCGCTGATCGAGCACTGGAACGGCACGTCGTGGGCGGTGTCGTTCAAAAAGCCCGTGGGATATTTCCTCGCCGTGTCCGCCCCGTCGGCGACCAACGTGTGGGCGGTCGGCGGCACCAACTGGTTCTCGCCGTGCCAGACCCTGACCGAGCACTGGAACGGCACGTCCTGGAGCCACGTACCCAGTCCGAGCCCGGGAGAGGGCGGCTACCTCACCGGCGTGGCGGCCACGTCGGCCTTCAACGCCTGGGCGGTCGGCACCACCGCCCCCGGCGGCAACGGGATCGCTTCGTCGGCCACCACCCCGCTGATCGAGCACTGGAATGGCAGCCACTGGTCCGTGCAGACGATCCCTGTGCTCGCGCACGGCGGTGAACTCGACGCCGTGACCGCGACCTCGGCCAGCAACGCCTGGGCGGTCGGGCAGTACTACACCTCCAGCGGGGGCGGCGGCCAGAAAACCCTGATCGAGCACTGGAACGGCAGCACCTGGTCCGTGGCGTCAAGCCCGGCGGTCTCTGGATCGAACCCCTATCTGCATGGAGTGACGGCCGTCTCGCCGTCGAATGCCTGGGCGGTCGGCGGCAGCACCGTGTCCGGTAGCCCCAAAACGCTGACCGAGCACTGGAACGGCAGCACCTGGTCCGTGGTGCCGAGCCCGGCCGGCGGCTCCGCTCTTAGTGCCGTGACGGCGACCGGCCCTGACGACGCCTGGGCGGTCGGCACCACCGACCTCACCACCACTGGCTGCAGTTCTAAGTGCCAGACCCTGATCTTGCACTGGGACGGCTGCATGTGGACCGTCAAGCCCAGTCCGAACCCGCCAAGCGGATACCTGAACGCCTTCCTCGCCGTCGTCGCGCTGTCCCCCGGCGACGCGTGGGCGGTGGGCTCCACCGACTACGCCCACACCCTGAAATCGCACTGGAACGGCACCAGCTGGAACTAGCTAGTTTCTCCGTTCTGGCCAGAACACGCCGCGGCCGCCAGCGGGTCCGTACCGCTGGCGGCCGCGGGCCGGCGACCGGGTATCAGGAGGTGGAATCTCGCGATGAGCAGCGTGCGGGTATCGCAGCGGAGCCGGCGGGCCGAGGAGACCGGGCTGGCGCCGTCGCCAGAGGGGTCCGGGCAGCGCAGCGGCCGGGGGGCTGGTGCGGGGGCGTGGCCGTGGGCGGCGGTCGCGGTGACAATAGCGTGGAGCTTGTGGGAGCTGCGGGCGACGGTCCTGGCGGTGCGGTACCGGGATGACAGCGCGCTGCACGAGCAGATGGTACGGTCCGCGTCTGCGCTGCTGCGCGCCGGGCATGACCCGCTGACGTCCTGGTTTCCCTACCTGGGATTAGGGTCGCCGCAGTTCTTGCACTATCAGAGCACCCCGGCGCTCCTGACCGGCCTGGCCGGGCTGGCGGCGGGGCCTGATACGGCATTCCGGTGGTCGTTGTACCTGCTGTGGTGCCTGTGGCCGGCGGCGATCTATGCCTCGGCGCGGGTATTCGGGCTTGGCCGGGTGGCGGCGGCCGGGGCGGCGGTGGTGGCGCCGTTACTGCACAGCGTGCCGGGGATCGGGTACGAGCAGAACGCGTACATGTGGACGGGGTTCGGGGTGTGGACTCAGTTGTGGGGGTCCTGGGCACTGCCGTTCGCGTGGGCGCTTTCCTGGCGGGCGGCGGCGGACCGGCGGTTCATCGCCCCGGCGGCAGGCCTGGTGGCGCTGACGGCGGCGTTTCACTACGAGACCGGGTACCTGGCGTTCGGCGCTGTCGTGATCATGCCTTTGCTGGTCCGCACGGGGCTGCGGGCGCGGCTGGCGCGGGCCGGAGCGCTGCTGGCGGTCTCCCTGCTTGCCAGTGCGTGGGTGATCGTCCCGCTGCTGAAGTACGCCCGGTGGGCCGCCGTCAATCAGGTACTGGCTGCCGGCCCGTCGGCGAACGGCTACGGGGCGCGGGTCACCCTGGGCTGGCTGATGACCGGGAGACTGCTCGACAACGGGCGCCTGCCTGTGATCAGCCTGCTCGCGGCGGCAGGGCTGGCGGCGGCCGCGGCCGGGTGGCGGCGGGCCGGGCCGGAGCGCGCGCTGATAGCGCTGGGCTGCGCGTGCCTGCTGCTGTCCTTCGGCCGCACCACCTTCGGCGGCCTGATCGCCGTCATTCCCGGCCACGGCGACCTGTTCTTCCGCCGGTTCCTGATGGGCGGGCAGCTGGCGGCGATCTACCTGGCCGGGCTTGGCGCCGCGGAAGCTATCAGGCGGGGCGAGCGGCTCGCCGCCACGTGCGCCGGCTATCTCACCAGGATCCGGCGGCTAGCCGGGCTGAGCTGGGCACCAGCCGCGGTGCTCACGCTGGCCTCGGTCACCTGGCTGGTGCCCGCGTGGCGGTACCTGGACGCCTACGACGCGGCCAACGCGGCCGCTATCGCCGCCCAGCGGGCCGCCCAGTCCCGTGACGCGCCCGAACTCACGGCCCTGGCCGCGGCGATCCGCCGGCACGGCGGCGGCCGGGCCTATGCGGGCTCCCCGGCTAACTGGGGCCAGCAGTTCACGGTGGGGAGCGTGCCGATGTACCAGTACCTGGACAGCCTGGACATCGACGAGGTCGGCTACACGCTGCGGACCGCGTCGCTGATGAGCCAGCCCGAGTACTACTTCGACCCCGCCAGACCTGGCCTAAGCGGCCTGTTCGCCGTCCGGTACCTCGTCCTGCCCGCCACGACGGCCGCGCCAGCCGTATCCGCGCCGCCCGGCGCACTTATGATCCTGGCCAACCACCTGTTCCTGGTCTACGAACTCCCCGCCGTTTCCTACTTCGGCGCCGCTGACACCACCGGCATCATCACCGCCGGGCGCGCCGACGTCGGCAGCCAGACCGTCCCCTACCTCCAGTCGCCGCTGCCCGGCCAGGACCGGTACCGCACCATCGCTTACGCAAGCGGCCGCGCGGCCCCGCTCACCCTGCCCCCTGGCACCCATGCCGCAGGGCGGGCAGGAACCGTGCTGACTTCCCGCGCCGACCTGGCCCACGGCACCGCCAGCGCCGTGGTGCGACTGCGTCGGCGTGCCGTCGTGGTGCTCAGTGCCTCCTACGACCCAGGATGGACCGCCACCGTAGACGGACGCCCGGCCGCCACCCAGATCCTCAGCCCCGCCCTCACCGGCGTCGCCGCACCGCCAGGCACCCACCACATCACATTCCGCTACACCGGATACAACCGCTACCCCGAACTCCTCACCCTGGCCGCCCTCGCCCTGCTACTCGCCGTCGCCACAACCCGCCAACGCCACCGAGGCAGCCGGCCAGCCGCGGACGGCGCCGGTACCGCCAATCGCTCCCCCTGGACCACCACGAGACCACCCATCAGGGGCTGGCCACGCCTTGCGGTGCCCCAAGGACGGTCGCGTCGAGTAAGGGCGCTAAAGATGATCGCGCGCGCAGGCGGCTCGATCTGTACTGTTCGAGGGAGCGATAGGGCGTCAGTGATCAGCGCTCAGAACTTTATTCTGAATGGAGCGCCACTCCTGACCTGTGGTCCGGCTGGACTGGGTGGGCTGGTCTTGCTTTGAGGGCGGGGGTTTTAGGCGAGGTCGAAGGCCGGGCGCCGGTCACGGAGCCGGCGAGAATAGCTGTATTCGTTGCGCCTCGTCAAGGTCGTCCTGGCGAGTTGTGGCAGCGGCCAGCCCGGGGGAAGACGGCTCGGCGTGCTGGGGCACGGAGTGATTTCTTCTCGTCAAGCGCCGGCGGGACGTGCGGCCGCGCGCGCATGATGGGGTGATAGCTGAGGGATGTTCTATTTCGGTGAGCCCGGCCGGCTGTGAATGGAGTGGCGTGAGCGGCGCTGACCGGCCTGCCGCATTGTTGCTGCTGCGATAAAGTTAGGCATGCGGGGAAATCGGCTGCGCGGCTGGTGGTTTTGCGCGGCCGCCATTGTGGTAGTGGCTGCGGGCGGGGTGTTGTACGTGGTGGGGCGGACAGTGCCGTCGCATCGTGATGATCTGTCGACTTATGGTGCTTTTGCTTTGGCGCTGGTGGTGCTTGCTGCGGGCGTGGTCAGGTGGGTCTGGCAGCGGGCCAGGACGGGCGCGGCGGCGGCGGGCGCGGCGGTTGACATCGGTGTCGTGGAGCGTGTCGCGGACCGGTTAGCGGTCGCTGTGCGGGCGCAGTGGGAAGCGGCGGCGGCGGGTCGGGGGCTGGCCGGGCCTGACCCGGTCGAGGTGATGTGGGGCAGGCCGTCGCTGCCCCTGGCCGGGCCGCTGGCCGCTGCGGCCGCTTCCCGGGTGTTTGATCCGCTGCCCGGGCTGGCGCCGGTGAGCGAGGCCAGGTTAGAGGCGGGGTACGTCAGTGATCTGCATGCCGTCTATGGAGGGCTCGGATCGGGGCGGCTGATCGTCGCCGGCCCGCCGGGTTCGGGAAAGAGCGGCGCGGCGGTGCTGCTGATCCTGGCGGCGCTGCGGCACCGGGCACGGGCATCGGCGGATGACAGGGCGAAGGTCCCGGTACCGGTCCTGGTCACCGCGCACGGCTGGGATCCGCGACTGCAGCCGGTCGCCGGCTGGCTTGCGGGACGGCTGCAGGAAACCTACCCGCTGTTCACGGGAGCGGCTGGCAGCGCCGCCGCGCGCGCGCTGATCGATGCGGGCAAGATCGCCTTGGTACTCGACGGGCTCGACGAGGTCGCCGCGGAACTGCGGCCAGCCGCGTTGCAGGCGCTCAGCCAGCAGGCCAGCTTCCGGGTCGTGGTGCTGTCGCGGACCGCTGAGATGGCGTCGGCTGCCTCGCAGCAGGGCATCTTGCACGGTGCTGCCGCCGTTGAGCTTCGCCCTGTCAGCGCCGCCGAGGCGGCCAGCTACCTGGAACGTGCCCAGCTCGCGCCCCCGCCCGCCGGGTGGGCCGGCCTGGTTGAGCTCGTCGGAGCTGATGCGGCAGGGCCGCTGAGCGCCGCGCTGGGCAGCCCGCTCGCCCTGACGCTGGTCCGCGATACCTACCAGGCCGGGGACGACGCCGGCGAGCTGCTGCGGTTCTGCGGCACCCTGCACGGCCTCCCCGGCCAGGAGGCCGCCGAGCAGATCACCGGCCACCTCCTGGACCGCATCCTGCCCGCCGCCTACGCGCACCGGCCCGGCCAGCCGCCACCTGCCTACGATCTTCCCGCCGCTCGTAGGCCCTCGCCAAGGTCGCCGCCTGCATGAACGAAGACGGCACCCGCGACCTGGAGTGGTGGCGCATCCTGGCCTGGAAACCTCGCGCCCCGCGCGCCCTGGGCGCCTGCCTGGCATTCGCGATCGTGCCCGGCATCGTGCTCGTCCTGCTGCTCGGACCCCCCGGGGCCCTCGGCTTCCTCTTTGGCGGGGTGGGGCTGGTGACGGTCCTGGCTGGCGGTAAGGGCGACAGGCAGCCCCCGCGGCTGGGCAGGCCGCGGCCCCGCAAAATGCTGAAGTCGGGCGCTTTCCTGGGCTCCCTCGGCTACGTGCTCGCATTCGCGCTGGGCAGCTTTCTGTCCGGCGGCGGAATCGGGGCAGCTGTGACCGGAGACGGGGCCGGACTGGGTGCCACGTTCGCCGGCGATATCAGGGGCGTGCTGGCCGATGATCAGCACGGCACCAGTTCCCGGACCCCGGTCGCTTCCTGGCGCGACGCGCTGAAATACGGGATCGTGGTCGGGCTCGTGGTCGCGGTCGGAGTCGGGCTCGCGGACTGGCCCGGCCAGGGGAAAATCGCGCCCTTTTCCGGGCTCGGCTACGGTATCGGGCTCACGCTCTCGGTGTGTCTGGTGTGGCCCGTGTTCGTCACCGAAATACAGATGGCCATGACCTGGCGCACCCCCGTCCGCCTGATCAGGTTCCTCGAAGATGCCCGCAGCAGGAACGTCCTGCGCACCGCAGGACCGGTCTACCAGTTCCGCCACGCCCTCCTGCAAGACCGCCTCGCCGGCACAAAGCCCGCACCCCGGCCCGCACCCGCACTCTCCCGAGACGCAGAACCCGTATCCAGCCTCGAAGCGACCTGGACCGCTCGCGATAACCTCGCCGCCGCCCACCAGGCCGCGGGGCGGCACGCCGACGCGATCGCCCTATATGAGCAGACCGCCGCTGACCGCGAGCGCACCCACGGCGCAGCCTTCCCCGGCACCCTGCTGGCCCTCTGCCGACTAGGCCTCGCCTATCTCAGCGCGGGCAGGCTAGACCACGCCATCGACGTCCTCGAACGCGCCGCCGCGCGAGGCCAGAACGCCCACGGCACCGACGACCCCGTTACCCTGCACTCTGGCTCCTGCCTCGCCACCGCCTACATGCTCGCGGGCCGGCACGCCCACGCGATCACCCTGCTTGAGCAGGTCGCCGCCGACCAGGAGCGGCGGCATGGCACCGGCCACTCCGACGCCCTGGACGCGCGCACTGAACTCGGCCTCGCCTATGCCCTGGAGGGAAGGCTGGATGACGCCATCGATATCCTCAATCACGTCGTCGCCGAAAGCCAGCCCGCCCATGACACCACGTTCCTTGAGGCTGTCGCCTACCGAGGCGAGATCTACCGGCTGGCATGCAGGAATGAAGAAGCGCTCGCCGATTTCAACCGCGCGATCGAGATTGATCCCAGTCACGGATTGGCCATCGGCCGCCGCGGCCAGACATACGAGCGTCTCGGAAGGCATGAAGAAGCCCTGGCCGATCTCGACCGCGCGATCGAGCTTGAACCCCAAGACGCATTGGCCATCGGCTACCGCGGCAAGATCTACCGGCTCACAGGCAGGTACAAGGAGGCCCTGGCCGACCTGAACCATGCAATTGAGCTCGACCCCGATAATGACCGGTGGCATTATCAATGCTCGCTAGCTTGTCAGAGATGCGGACTGGCAGCTAACGCCGCCGAACGTTTGGAGGCTGCGATTCGCCTGGTCCGCGCAAGCATCCGATCATCGGCAAGCCCTTCAACTGATCTATACAACCTAGCGATTTATCTAGCGGCGCAAGGGGAGTACGCGCAAGCGAAGAGACAGTTCCTCATAGCGCTGGATACTCAGCCCAACGAGAACTGGGCGCGCGAAGCCATCGAAGATCTACATGACCTTGCGGCAGCACCAGAGGCAGACAAGAACGAGATCCGAATGCTAATGGATCTCCTGCGAATATAGGATCCTCAGGCACAACACGAATCTGACCAGCAGGTCCCGCGCCAGCCCTCGGCCATTACACTCTGACAGCGCCCGCCACGCCGTCGAGTCGGACGCGCCCGGGCCGAACAGTTCGCTTGGGTGTCGCATTGGGTCGTTCCTGCTGGCCGATGGTCTCGTATCGGGTGCCGGACCGCCAGGCGGCGCTGCGGATCGCGCGCGAAGCGGAATCTGTAACCGCGCGGTTCAGGGTCTGGTTCCCGGCTCACGCCAGGTTGCAGCCCGCAGGCGTGGAACAATTCGGGCGGGACAGGCAAGGGCTAGGAGGGCGGGGCCATGGTGAACGAGGTGGTTAGCTTCCGGCGGTCGCTGGCGCTGGCGCAGGTCAGGTCCGGCGCGGGCGACTGGGCTGAGGCCGCGCAGTTGTGGGAGCAGGTCGTCGCGGTCAACCCGGTCAACGGGAGCTACTGGGCGAGCCTGGCAGCGGCCCGGTTCGCGGCGGCTGACTACCTTAGCGCGGCAGATGCCTACCGCCGGGTGCTGGACCTTGGCGTCCGGCCCGCCGAGCGGCAACACGAGATGTTTCCCGGCGACATGCCCTACCTGATCCCCGGTGAGGTCGCCTACAGCATCGCCTGCTGCCATGCCCGGCTGGGTGATTCCGACAGGGCCATCGGGGCGCTCGGAACAGCGCTGGACAAGGGCTTCCGCGATCTTGACCGTGCGCGGTCCGACGAGCACTGGAAGCCGCTGCTGGCCGACCAGCGGGTCGCCGGCATGCTCGGGATCGTTGATGCCGCGGGAATGTCCCGGGACAAGGGCTGGCAAGCCGACCTGGCGTTCTTCGCCCGCGAGGTCATTCGCCGGGCCTACGCGCCGTTCGCCCAGATTACGCGGGAGAGCTTCAGCCAGCAGGTCGCCGAGCTGAACAATCAGATTCCGCACTTGACGGACTTGCAGATCATGGTGGGGCTGGTGCGCCAGCTCGGCGACGGTCACGCGTTCGTCTTTCCGGCAAAGGCCGACCAGGAGCAGTTCCCGGCCCTCCCGCTGGATGTCTACCTGTTCGACGAGGGTGTGTTCGTCACCGCGGCCGCGGCGCAGCACCGCGACATTCTGGGCGCCCGGATCGACCGGGTGGGCGAGCATGACACCGCCGCCGTGCTCGATGCGCTGGGCGGCATCCTGAGCCGGGACAACGACCAGCAGGTCCGGTTCTCGGCGCCGGGCTGGCTGCGGCTGCCGTCGGTACTGGTTCGAGTACCTGCCCGCCGAGGATCTCGTGTACTTCCAGTTCAACGGCGTCACTGATCACCCTGAGGAGCCGTTCGGCAAGTTCTGCGACCGGCTGTTCGGCTTCATCACGGCCCGCAGGCCCGGCAGGCTGGTCATCGACATGCGCTGGAACGGCGGCGGCAACTCCTTCCTCGGCCAGCCGCTCCTGCATCACCTCATCGCCTGCCCGGCCGTCAACCGGCGCGGCGCGCTGTTCGTGATCATCGGCCGGCTGACCTTCTCCGCCGCGCAGAACATCGCCACTGCCGTGGAAGAGCACACCCAGGCGACCTTCGTCGGCGAGCCGACCGGGTCACGGCCTAACTTCATCGGCGAGAGCATCCCGTTCGAGCTGCCAGTCAGCAAACTGCTTGTCAACGTCGCTGACCTGTACTGGCAGACCGGGCACCCGATGGACCACCGCCCCTGGATCGCCCCCCAGCTCTACGCACCGCCCACGTTCGAGTCATTCAGCCAGAACCGCGACCCCGCGATGACGGCCATCCTCTCAGCCAGCGAACAGCTGCCCGGCACCTGACCTTCAGGCCGCCTTCAGGCCGGGCGCTGGTGTCCCGGCCGGTGGCGGGTCCTGGTTGCCTGCTCGGTGAGGGTGCGCGCTGTGCGGACGGCGCTGGCGATCGCGTCATCAGGGGAAAGGCCGCACAGGTCGGTGAGGATGAAGAGGGCCTCCGCGCTCATGACGACCGCCAGGTCGCGCTTGAGCTGGGCCAGGCGTTCCTGCTCGGTGGTGGCCAGGGCGGCGAACGGCGCGAGGGCGTGATCGATGAGTCCGAACCGGTGTCCTGGCCGCCCGGCCGCGACGCCGGGCCTGGTGATGGAGCCGGCGATCATCGCCCTGACAGCGCCCTGGCAGGCGAGCACGCCGTGCAGCAGCACCTCGGTGGCATAGCCGACGCGCTCGACGGGATCGCCGGTGGCGCTGACCGGCTCGAGTGACTCCGCCGGGCTCGGCCAGATCCCCGAGTCGGCCTCGCGGAGCAGGGACACCAGGTCAGGGAAGTACCGGTAGGCGGTGGCCTCGGAGACGAGCGCGGCGCTGGCCACGGACGGCATCGTGATCTCGGCCCCGGATCGCGCCAGCTCCCGCGCCGCCGCGACGATAGCCGCCCTGGTGCGTGCCTTCTGGTTGGCGCGCCCGGCGCCAGGTCGCGGGGAGTCACCCTCGCTATCGCCCGGCGAGTCACTGCGGCCAGTCCGTGGTGCCATTTTTTCATCGTGAGGGATCTTGGTCACATTAGTCAAGTCAACAGTCATTATGAGAGTCTACTTGCATTATGAGACCGGCCAGCGTTAAGCTGATCGTGAGAGTGCACCCTTACGAAGGAGCGGCGCAGATGGCAGCCACGACGAGCACCTCGATCCGCACGGTGACAGCCAGCGGCATCGGCCCGGTGCCGGTCACCCTGACCGAGCGCGGCGCAGGGCGGCCGTTCCTCCTCCTGCACGGCGGGGCCGGTCCGCAGTCCGTCGACAGTTTCGCCGGGCTGCTGGCCAGTTCCGGGGCCGCGCGGGTGCTGGCGCCCGTTCATCCTGGATTCAGCGGCACTCCCAGGCCTGAGGGGCTCGCCAGCATCAAGGCTCTTGCCCGCGTCTACGCGCGCCTGCTCGACGACCTCGACCTGCGCGACGTGACGGTGGCCGGCAACTCGATCGGCGGCTGGATCGCGGCGGAGCTCGCGCTGCTCGGCAGCCCGAGGGTCAGCGACGTCGTGCTGGTCGACGCCGTCGGGCTCAGGATCGACGCCGCACCGGTGGCTGACTTCTTCTCCCTCACCATGGATCAGGTGGCCGACCTCAGCTACTACCGGCCCGACGCCTTCCGGCTTGACCTGGACAGCCTGCCTGACCAGCAGAAGAAGACGATGGCCGGCAACAGGGCCGCGCTGCTCGCCTACGGCGGAACGGCCATGTCCGACCCAGGGCTGCTCGGCCGCCTGCCAGCGATCACGGTGCCCGTCCTCGCGATCTGGGGCGAGGCCGACGGAATCGTCTCGCCCGAGCACGGGCTCGCCTACGCCAGCGCGATCCCCGGCGCCCGGCTCGTGGTCATCCCGCAGGCCGGGCACCTGCCCCAGCTCGAGGCGCCGGATCAGCTGCTCGAGGCGATCTGGGACTTCGCCGGGCATCAGGGACCGAAGGCGAGCACGGTGACCGTCACCGGCCCGCAGGGCGGCGAGGTCGCCCTGGCCGGCCCGATCCGCCGGGCGATGGTTCCCCCGGTGACGGCGACGACCGCGTCGCCGGCGAGTTCCCGGGCCCGTGCGATCGCGGCCTGGACCCCGTCGGTCGCGAAGTAGAACGGCGCGTCGGGGTGGGCGGCGATCCAGTCCTCGGGGATCCGGTGCGTCACCACGACAACAGGGACGTCCATGGTGTGCCGGCCCTGCCAGCCGTGCGCCACGTCGAACAGCGTCCGGCCGCGGACGAGCGCGCCCGGCGAGGGTACCCACCGCCGCCAGTGCCCCGAACTCGGCGGGGTGAGGTGGACGGTGAAGTCTCCGGCGGGGGTCGGGATCGCGACCTCGCCGTTCTGCAGCCAGTCGAACAGCCGGCCGATGGTGTTGTCCTGCTTGGCGACGTACCCGTCGAGAGACATGATCGCCTGCGCCTGCACTGTGCCCACGGGGGTTTCCCTCCTCAAGAGTGCTGGGGTCGGTAGACGTGGACGACGACACCGCTGGGGAACGGCGTGGTCTCGACGAGGTCCAGATGCCGCGATTCCGGCAGCTGGCCGAACAGGGCCTGTCCGCGGCCCAGGGCCAGCGGCTGGACCAGCAGGCGGTACTCGTCGATCAGGTCGGCCGCGGCGAGCGCGCTGGCCAGCCGGCCGCCGCCCCAGACGATCACGTCCGGGCCGGGCTCGGCCTTGATGGCGGCGATCTCGGTCGTGAGCTCGCCCCGCGCGACCCGGGTTTGCGGCCAGCTGGCCCCGGCGTCGCTGAGCGTTTTCGAGAACACGACCTTGGGGATGTCGTTCATCGGCGACGCGTACGGGTCGCCGGACCGCGGCCAGTAAGACGCCATCTCCTGGTAGGTGGTGCGGCCCATGAGGTGGGCACCGGCCCGGCTGATGCGGTCGAGCTTCCGCTGCTTCAGCTCAGCGCCTTCGGGGACCGCGGCCCCCGGGTGCTCGCGGTCGCTGCCGACGAATCCGTCCAGCGACATCGACATGTACAGGATGACGTCTCGCATGAATGCCTCTCGGTGCTCGTGCTGGTTTTCGTTACTGAGCGGGCCTGGGCCGGGTGTCCTCAGTTACCGGCCAGGACGCGGTAGGTGAGGTGCTGCGCGCACGCTGTCATCTCGGATTCGAGCAGCTCCAGGCGCACCGTCGCGTCGCCCGGGAAGAGCGGAGTGCCGCCACCGAGGATGAGGGGCGCCACGTGGATGGTCATCACGTCGGCGAGACCGGCTTGCAGGAACTCGTAACACGTGCTCCCGCCGCCCATGATGACCACGTCCTTGCCGTCCGCGGCGGCCTTCGCCTGCCGGATGGCGCTGGCCGGGCCGTCGGTCACGAAGCGGAAGCGTCCGGCGAGCCGGACCTTCTCGGGCGCCTCGCGGGTCAGCACGAACGCCGGCGGTGCCGCTGACTGGTCTTGGCGTGCGCCGTACCCCACCTCGTCTGACCAGCCGTGCGGGCCGTCGACGATGTCGAACAGCCGCCGGCCCATGACCACCGCGCCGGTCTCCTTGAACGTCGTGGCCAGGATCGCCTGCTCGCGCGGCGCCTGGCTGAACACCCACGCGTGCAGTGCCTCGCCGCCGACGCCGAGGCCGTGCTCGAGGTCCGCCCCTGGCGCGGTCACGTACCCGTCGAGCGACATCGTGATGTCCACGACCACCCGCCCCGGCCGCAGCACCTCGGCCAGCGTTCCATCGAGTCGCGCACGCCGTTCTCCATGCCGGCCGCGACCATCTCATCGCGCTCCTCGACCGAGCCGAACACGCGGCGCGCCGTCAGCCGGGTCCGGCCGCCGGTGCCCTCGAACCGCGCCGTTTCCAGGCTGACTTGCTCCGGCATGCCCTCGTACTCGAAGGTCTGCACGATCAGCTTGTCCGCCACGACCGTGTGGAACACGCCGCGGAACCGGAATTCGCCCTCCCGGCCGCGGTGCACGTAGCGGTAGCCGCCGCCGGTCCGCGCGTCATGTTCCAGTACCTCCATCTGCATCCCGCGCGGGCCGAGCCAGCGCGCCACCAGCTCCGGGCCGGTGTGCGCGCGGAACACCAGCTCCGGCGGAGCGTCGAACTCGCGCGCGACATCGATGAAGGGGGTGCCAGGCTGGGCGGTGATCGTCGTCGGGTTCATCCCTGCTGCTCCTTCAACGTGCCGAGGACGTCGTCGAGGCGCCGGTACTGCGCCTCGACCGCCAGCCTGTAGGTGTCGATCCAGCTCGTCAGCGCCTCGAGCGCCGCCGGGTCCAGGCGACACGGCCGCCGCTGGCCGTCCCGGCTCCTGGTGATCAGCCCGGCCGCCTCCAGCACCTGGATGTGCCGCGACACGGCCTGCTTGGTGATCGGGAACGGCTCAGCAAGCTCGTTGACCGTCGCCTCGCCGCGCGACAGCCGCGCGACCATGGCCCGCCGCACCGGGTCGCCCAGCGCGGTGAACGCCCGGTCGAGCCGCTCATCGTCCATCTTGTCAACCGGCATCTTTATCAACCTAGTGTTTTATCAACGATACGGTTGACTATGCCAGCGGAAGCCGATCCCGTCAAGCCACATCACCCGTCACCGGACGCCCGGCGTGCGCGAGTAGCCGGGGATACGACAGATACACGCGTCGGCGACGTCTCTTGGTATCCCGCTGATGCGCGAGACCCTGGCCATCGCGGGCATCCCCTCCCAGCCGCAGCCAGGCCACGAACCGGCCCAGGTCCTCGAGGCTGACCCGTCCCACTCCAGGCAGCATGAGCCGAGGAAAGCGGCGGCGGTGAGGACCCGGGCCGGGTGGCACGGCAGGCTGGCGCGTCCTGCTCCTGAATTGCCTCACCGGACGGGTGCCAGGGCTTGCTTGCCGCGCGTGCGAGCTGCTCCGGTGCCTGGAGTGCCGGTGACGGGGGGCTCATGCCGAGCGGGCTGAGACCGCCGGATAGTAGCCAGCCACACCTGGCCATAGCGAGAACTTCGCCGCACGGTTCCTCGCGCCGTCCGGTCAACCGCATATCAGCCTCGCCGTCCGAATTTCGTCATCGGCGACGCGAAAGGCGCGCAAGAGCGCATGGCCAGCCCGTGATAAAGTCTCCTAGAGCCGGACTTATCCGGACTGGTGTCACATCGGGAGACGCCTTGAAGTTCGGGGTGCTGGGGCCTCTGCAGGTAATCGCCGGTGATTCCGGTGATGGGAGTGAGGCCAGCGCCATTTCCGCGGCCCGGCTGCGGGCCTTTCTGGCGGTGCTGTTGTGGCGGGCGGGCCAGCCGGTTCCGGCCGACGAGCTAGCCGAGCTGGTATGGGACGGCGCGCCTCCTCGCGGGGCGCCGGATGCGACTCGCGTCCTCGTCATGCGGCTTCGGCGGCAGCTGGATCCGCGGGCGGCGGCCAGGATCGTGACGCGAGCTCCCGGCTACCTGATCGAGATCTCCGACGACGAGCTGGACGCCTCCCAGTTCGAGGCCCTGACCAGGCGAGCGGGTGAAGCGGTCCGAGCCGGCCAGTGGGCGCGGGCCGCGCGGACAGCTTCGGAGGCACTGGGATTATGGCGCGGCGCGGCGCTGACGGACATCCCGTCGCAGTTTCTGCGGGACCGGTGGCTGCCGCATCTGGATCAGCTGCAGCTGCAGGCGCTGGGCTGGCGGATCGAGGCAGACCTGCGCGTCGGCGGCCACGAGCAGCTTGTCCCCGAGCTGCGGGACCTGACGGCGCGCCACCCGCTGCGAGAGCGATTCCACGGCCAGCTCATGCTGGCCCTGTACCGGTGCGGGCGGCAGGCGGAGGCGCTGGCCGCCTACCAGCACGCCCGCGATGTCCTGGTCGCCGAGCTTGGCGTCGAGCCCGGACCGGACCTGCGTGACCTGCACCAGCGGATGCTGGTCGCCGATCCGGTCCTCGCCGCCGGAGAGACCGGGTCCGGTCCGGCCGCCCCGTCGGTGCTGGTGCCGAGCGAGGTCTTGGCCGCACCGCGCCAGCTGCCCGCCGGGATCTGGCATTTCACCGGCCGGAAGGCCGAGCTGGAGCTTCTCACCGCAGCGCTGGAAAGGTCGCAGTTCCCCGGCAACGACGCACAGGTGATCCTGGCCATCACCGGAACCGCCGGAGTGGGCAAGACCGCGCTGGCGGTGCACTGGGCGCGCCAGCACGCCGGCCGCTTCCCCGATGGTCAGCTATACGCAGACCTTCGCGGGTTCGACCCGGCGGGGCGGCCCGAGGACACCGCAACGGTGCTGCGCCGCCTCCTGGCTGGCCTCGGCGTGCCGTCACCGCGCATCCCGGCGGAAGCGGACGGCCAGATCGGCTTGTACCGAAGCATGCTGGCCGGCAAGCGGATGCTGATCGTGCTGGACAACGCCCGCGACAGCGACCAGGTCAGGCCGCTGGTGTCCGGCACGGCCGGCTGCCCTGTCCTGGTCACCAGCCGCAACCTGCTGGCCGGCCTGATCGCGCTGGACGGCGCCTTGCCTGTTCCGGTCGAGTTGCTCACCGAACAGGGCGCCTACGACCTGCTGGCACTGCGGTTCGGTGCCAGCCGCATCGCCCGTGAGCCGCAGGAAGCCGCCGAGCTGATCGCGCTCTGCGCGCGGCTGCCGCTGGCGCTGAACATCGCCGCCGCCCATGCCGTCACCCATCCCGCCCTGTCGCTGCGCGCGCTGTGCGACAGGCTGCGCGATGCGCGCCAGCGCCTGGAACTGCTGTCCGCCGAGCCCGGTCACGCTGACCTCAGCGCGGTATTTTCCGCGTCCTATGACTCGGTCAGCCCGCCGGCGGCCCGGCTATTCCGCCTGCTCGGAACCCATCCAGGTCCCGATGTCAGCCTGCAGGCCGCGGCCAGCCTCGCCGCCCTGCCCGCCGGCCAGGCTCGCCGCGCGCTGGACGAGCTGACCCGCGCGAACCTGGTCACCGAGCAGTTGCCGGGCCGCTACCGGCAGCACGATCTGCTGCGGGCCTACGCCGCCGGGCAAGCGCAGGCCAAGGACGGCGCGGACGGGCGGCATTCAGCCCTGCGCCGGGTTCTCGATCACTACCTGCGCGGCGCCCTCGCCGCGGCTCGTCTCCTCTCTCCCCGCATGGTGCGACCGCGACCGCCTGCACTGGCGGCGGGAGTCGCGGAAGTGCGGCTGCGCGACGCTGACGAGGCCCGTTCGTGGTGCCACGCCGAGCTACCCGTGCTCTCCGCCGCCGTGAGCTGCGCCGCGAACGCCGGATTCGCCGCCCACGCCTGGCAGCTGGCGTGGGCGATCGAGGCAATCCCCGACCAGTGGCGGCGGTGGCAGGAGCGGGTGGCCCACGGCGAGATCGCGCTGACGGCCGCCAGGCAAGCGCGGGACACCGCCGGCCAGGCTTACGCCCACCGTCACCTGGGCCGGTCCCTGACGGTCGGCGGCCACCCCCAGCAAGCCCGAGACCACTTGCAGAAGGCGCAAGTCATCTTCTGCCGCCTCGGTGATCAGGCCAACCAGGCTGAGACCGAGATCGCACTCGCGCTAAGCCTGCTGATACTCAACGAGCCGACCAGGTCGCTCGCCCGCGGCTGGCACGCCCTGCGGCTGAGCCGGACTCATGGGGATAGCACCTGGCAGGCCGCCGCCCTGGAGCAGATGGGCCGGGCCTACGCCGCGCTCGGGCAAGGCCAGCGCGGCCTGGCGGCCTGCGAGCAGGCGCTCGAAGTCGCGTCCGGCATCGACGACCCGTTCATCTTGTTCGTCCGGGCAGATGCCCTGGACAGCATGGGCCTCGCGTACCACTACCTCGGCCGGCACCACGAAGCGATCGCCAGCTACCGGCAGGCACTGAGCATCCTGCACAGCATCGGGGAAACCTGGCTGACGGCGTTTCCCTTAGACCACCTCGGCGACACCTACCTGGCCACCGGCGATCGCGACGCCGCCCGCGCCATCTGGGAGCAAGCCGTCTCAGTGATCGACTACGCCCAGCTCCCCGGCGCCGACGAGATCCGCCAGAAAGCTCGCGATCTAGGCCCGCGCTAGCGCTTCTATAACCATCATGATGATGATGGTTATAGAAGCGGGCCGGGGCTGTCGCTGCTGTCCCTGGCCCGTCCGCGCTTGCCCGTCCGCGATGGCCCGGCCGCGATGGCCAGTAACCGAGCAGGTCACCGAGCCTGTAGACCTCACGGACCGGTTTGGGGAATCCGGGCAGCTGACGGCTCCGCGTGATCTCCGCGACGGGCAGCTGTGCTATCTCCTCGGCGAACCGCGACAGCGTCATCAACGTGCCCGGCTCCAGCTCCGTAGCAGCCGGCCAGAAGGACAGCAGCCCGCGCAGCCGGAAGACCTCCCCAGGGACCTGGTCGGGCCAGCCGGGCTTTGGCGTTCCGCTCCTGCGGCAGTTTCAGCGGATTATCGGCCTTTGGGCTCGCCAGGTGGGTCGGAGCAGGGCATTGAATGTCTGGGGTTCTTCGGCGCGGCTCTTTGGGCGTTGCCTGGCCCGGTTGCGCGTGGCTGGCAGCGCGCGTCATTATGGGCACATGATTTCCTTCCGGAAGGGCGTTGACGCCCTGGCGCGTTGACCGCGCCCGCGCGGCGCTATGACGCCGCGATAACCCCGGTTCCCCTTCGCGCCGACGCAGCTCACGACCAATGGCGAAGGGCAGCCAAAATCCGAGATGAGTGGCTGGGTCACGGCCTCTCCACACAGCAGGCAGACCGGCAGACCGCGGAACGGAATCTGACCGCGATCTACGCTAGGCTCTCTCGCCCGCGACCGCAGTTCGCATGGGCCGCCTCTCCCGCCGAAGCAATTGCGCTGGTCGCGGGCTGGCCCACCCTTGACCAGCTTCACGGGTGGGTTCGCGACCCGCGCCC
Source organism: uncultured Actinomycetota bacterium (assembly GCA_963720575.1). Lineage (GTDB taxonomy): Bacteria > Actinomycetota > Actinomycetes > Streptosporangiales > Streptosporangiaceae > Chersky-822. The sequence continues at coordinate 2,957,515 of CAVRGA010000001.1, read as the reverse complement.
GCCGGAGAAACCGCCACTGGCCAGCGATCTGGCGATGATGGTGTCGCGGCTGCGAGGGGCACTGAGCGCGGGGCTGACCCACACCGACCCTGAACTATCTCCGGCGCGCAAAGGCAGGCACGGCGAGCCCCGGCCCGAGATGGCGCCGCTGGACGCCCTCAGGGCGGGCGTGCCTCTGGGTGTCGTGCTGCACCAGGACATCCACGCGGCACTGCACCGAAGCCTCGCCCGGGGATTCCGCCAGCCGGTCCGCGACGCGCTGGCCAGCGCAGGCCCGATACCGGTCTGCTGGTACGGCCAGCAGGACGCTAACTGGATCGCCTATTACGACGTCCTGCGCCGGCTCGGACTCGGCAGGTACAGACCTGACGACCTGGACCACCTCGATCACTGGGCCGCCGTGACCCGCTCCTGCGGCTGGTGGTGGCCAGGCGAAGTCCAGTGCGTCGTCACCGACCGGCCCGAACACGCCCGCGCCCAGCCGGTCCCCGGCACGCTGCACCAAGAGATCCGGCTCCGGCCCGGCGGCCTGCGCTACCGCGACGGCTGGAGCCCGCTGCCCGCCTGACCCCGGCTGGCCGGGCCATCCGCCTTCCCACCGGCCCGGCCAGCCGGCGATCCCCGCCGTTGACAGATGCAACCGGACTCAAGATAGACAGGGCCCGCCCAGCGGTGACTTCTGCAAGCCGCCCGTGCTCCCACCAGCCCGCGAGCACAAACAAGATGGTGACCAGAGGCGGCGCAAGCAGGCGGCCATCTTGCGGCGGGGCTACTGGCGAACCCTCGAAGGACTGGCCGAGTGGACCTCGATAACACTGGCCGATGGATACGTCGCGAGCAATGGGTGCTGCATGACAAGCTTATTGTGGGGCTGGATGATTACGATGTGTCTCAGATGGTAAGCATCAAATCGGCCGGGGGGAACCCTGCAGATCTCATGCGCCAAAAGATCGAGGACTTCCGCTTGGGAATATAGGCATGCCGACCGCTAGCTCTCCGGACTTGCACCCCCGTACGCTTACCAGCGCAACCAGTGCAAACCATCTGCAACGTCAGCAGTTTGCGTCGATGACGATGCGGCCTGCCGTTTACAAGAAGGCATGTCGCGACGCTAGTGGGACCCGGGTGCAGAGCGCAGAACCCCTCGCTTGCCTGCATAATGCCTGGTCATGATATAGGCCTGTGCCGCCAAAAGGCCAGGGCGACTGTCATCGACGTTGACCGCGGTATCCTCGTCGGCGAACGCGAGGAGGAACTATGCGTAGCAGACTCGGCCGATTCATCGTCACCGGCATCATGGCTACAGGCATCAGCTTGGGCCTGACGACGGCCGCTGCCGCCTCTGCGGCCTCCGCAGTGAGTGCGTCCGGCTGTGGAGTGCACGCCTGCAAGTGACTGGAACCATCTAGTCTCGCGACTCGTCCGCGTGGCGCAGTACCCGGCCTCGCCCACCAGCGCGACCCGGCCGCGATGGCAAGGTGGGCCTGTGGATCTGGCTCACCCGAGTCGAATTAGAACTCGTGGTCGGCCCGGACCGCATTGATCAGCTGCGGGATCTTCCAATCGGTGTGGCCGGGCGCATGCGTCGATGAGATCTCGTTCTGGGCGTCGAGATCGTGATAGCCGTAGTCGAACCCAGATGGCGGAGGTAGTCCTACTCGGGGCTCCGCCGTCCGATCCGAGTCGCGCTGACGATCAGCTCATGCACCTTCCGCATGAACCTCTGCATGTAGCGCTGCATCAGCCAGCCCAGCGATCTTGGTCGTGGCTATGTCGATGAGTTCCAGCCAGGCGGCGCGTACCTGCGGTGCCGCTGTCCACAGGTCGCATCCCTCGCGGAGGACGAACCGGTTGGGCCTGGCCGCCTGCGCGGTCCGGGTAATGGTCTGCGTGAGCCAGTCGCGGGGCCGGACTCGCGGCCGGCCGACAAACCAGCTCTCGGGGTGCTCGTAGGATTCGCCCGGATCACCTCTAAAGACGCCAGGCCGCTCAGCCAGGTTTACATCTGCAACCCAAATTCCTCCCAACCCCCGGGAAACCAACCACGCTCCGCGTCGGATGGCCGCACCTCATCAGATCTGCGACCCGGCCAAACAAGAGTTCTCACGTGGGTCGGGATGGCGGGATTCGAACCCGCGGCCTCCTGCTCCCAAAGCAGGCGCGCTAACCAAGCTGCGCCACATCCCGTTGGCATCCGAAGCCTATACCGTGACCGGGCGTGGCCGCGGCGCGGTCCGCGTCGTCTCCAGGCCGCAGACCCGGTACGCTACGGGATAGCGCACAGCCGCTGCGCGGGCGTAGCTCAATGGTAGAGCCCCAGCCTTCCAAGCTGGTCATGAGGGTTCGATTCCCTTCGCCCGCTCCGACCAGAACACGCAGGTCACAGCCTCGCAAACGAGTCGCCACTCGCGGCGATGAGTACCACAGACCCGTTTTGGGCCACACGGCCGTGCGTCCTGCCCCGCCCACCTCGCTTTCTGGCAGCTCGTCGGCCACCGACTCGGGCTCGCCCTGCACCTCGCGGATGAAGCCGCCAAGCGCCTTGCGATTGCCCGGTCGCGGTCTTTGGTGGCGTGCTGGTAGATCATCGCCGCGCGCACGCTGGAGTGCCCGAGGCGTGCCATCAGCTCTTTGAGGCTGGCTCCCGTCGCCGCTGACAGCGTGCCGCCCGTATGGCGCAGATCATGGAAATGCAGACCTGGCAGCCCGACTTCCGTCCGCGCCTTGTGCCAGATCTTGCAGAAGTTGGACCGCCGCCGCCGACCTCCCTTCGGCCCGATGAAGACCACTCCCCTAGGCCCGGGCTCGGCGAAACGGTCAAGATGCCAGCGCAGCTCCGGCACCAGCTCAGCGGGAAGGGCGACCGTGCGGCGTGCGGCGCCCGGCCGTCGACTTCGGTGTCTCCGGCAGCAAGTCGCCCTTATCCATCTCGGCCAGCGTCTCGACAATGCGTACCTCGCACCCGTCCAGGTCGATGTGCTCACGTCGCAGACCTGCCAGCTCTCCCCACCGCAAGTCGGCGAAGGTGGCCAGCAGCACAAGCATGCGATAGCGCACCGGAACGGCTTTGGCGATGGCGAAGACGGCAGGAAGCGGCACCGTCTCGCGTTCAGCGGAATCTTCCTTGCCCGCACCCTCGATATAGCACAGATTACGGCGGACGATGCGGTCCTCCTCGGCGGTGGCGAAGATCGCATGCGGCAACCTGTATGCCTTCGCGACGGTAACAGGTCCGAATGGCCGCTTAGCCTTTTTGGCGGTGTCCAGCCGCTCTTTGCGCCAGCGGCGGAGTAACGGACTTGCTATATGTCGGTAACTACTTATCATGGCCTGGTGCGCCAGCCGAGAACTCAGATGAGAGAGCCAACCTATTTCGTCCTGGCGTCCTTGCTGGACGGGTCCCTGCACGGTTATGCGATCATCCAGCGCGCGGAGCACCTGTCGGGCGGCCGGGTCCGGCTGGCGACCGGAACCTTGTACACGGCGCTGGACCGCCTCACCGCTGAGGGCTTCGTGGAGCTGGTGAGATCGTTAACGGCCGGGCCCGCCGCTCTTACGGTCTGACGCCGCCTGGTGCCGGTGCGCTGCGGGCCGAGGCGGAGCGGATGGCGGCGGCGGCCAGCCTGGTGACGGACCGGGCCAGAGCCCGAAGACAGTTCGCAGTGCGCGGAAGGTGAGTCCGGCGTGACTCCCCTGGAGCGGCGCTGCCGGTGGCTGCTGCGCGCCTATCCCGCCTGGTACCGGCGTGACCGGGGCGGGGAAATGCTCGGCACCTTGCTGGAGGCCAGCCCGCCTGGTGCGAGGTGGCCTTCATTCCGCGACGCGCGGGCCCTGGCTATCGGGGGCCTGCGGGTCCGCGGCTGGACCTGGCTGCTGTCGATGCTGTGGGTGGTGATAGGAGCTGGCGGAGCTATCTATGCCACTGTCACGTTCACTCACATTGGCTACGGCGAGGGCTTGCTCATCCCTCCGACGATTCAATGGCCCGGGGAGCCACAGGTGATTATCGATGTGGGCGTGATAACAGAAGTGGTATGGGTGCTGCTGTCAGTTCCAGTGCTGGTTGCCGGGCTCGTCCGGCTCCGTGGCTGGCGGCCGCGCAATTGGCTCCGGGTAGCTGGCTGGGCTGGTTCGTGGGTGGCGGGCTTGACACCTATGAACCAGGCCGCAGAGTGGGCGGTTGCCGGGGAGGGTGGCACCCGCGGCGTTCTGAGCGTCGGAGAGCTGGCCATCTGCGCCGCGTGGCTGGCGCTCGGAGGTGCTATGACCTGGATACTGTCCGGTCCACAGACCCGAGCTGACAGCAGTGTTAGTGACAGCAGCGCCGCCACTCGCTGAGCCAGCGGTGCCCACTCCGGCACCGGATGGAGTCGGGTCGGATACCTCGCGGATTCGAGGGGTCGCCGACGACATCGGGCTCAGCTTCGGGAACCTCAGGGAGAAGTCGGAGCAGGTCGCGCGATACCGGGGATGCCATCGTCGGCGTGCAGGCCCGTAGCGCCAAGCGCACGGCGGACGCTTCTGTAACCATCGCGAAACACGAGCCTCAGAGCTGAGCGCGGGGACGCTGCAAGCCCAGGTGATGTGCATCGTGATCCCAAGCGACTTCAGCGTGCACAGAAGGCGGGTTACGTACATCGCGCTCCTGCCTGCTTCCAGGCCATTGAGATAAAAGCGGTCGTAGGCATTGGCCTGCGCGAGTTCCTCCTGCGAGATACCACGCGCCTCGCGCACAGCGCGAATCGCATCACCTATATCACGCGGCTTGCGCACCTCGACTGTCCTGCTGGCCATAGCAACCCCCGACTCACTGTGAGGAAATCCACACATCACTTCCTGTGAGAACATCTCCACATCGCGTCCTGTGCGAATATCCCGACAGGAAGCTACTTCGGCGTCGCGGGCATGCCTGCTCCGCAGGCCGTATCCGCGCGGGACGGAACCTGCTGAGCGCAACAGCACATGCCACATACGTGCCACACGTCATGGTGACCAGCGGTCAGTCATGGTGTCTCGCGGGCAGAGCAACTGCCTGACCTGCGCCGACGTTCCTGCTGGTCACCTGGCGTGGCGTGCTACCGATCTTCCAAGCTGGCCATGAGGGTTCGATTTCCTTCGCCCGCTCCGATCGGAACCTGCAGCTCACAGGCCGACATCGCGTCACTCCGATGAGCAGCACAGACCAGTTTCGCGCCACAAACGTGCCATCGGAGCCGCGCAGTTTACGCGCGGGCTACGGCAGGAGCGTGAACGCGTTCACGTGACTGGGCCTCACTACCGTGAAGTGCCTCCTGTCCAACGTCGCCACCTCCGTTAGCTTCAATCGCTCCGCGACCGCGATCACCGAAGCATCGGCGGCCCCTTCGCGCGCTACGGTCATGCAACAAGTCTACGATCACGGGGCCTGGCAAGAGTCGCACGTGACCGTGCCCGATCGGACGGTCATCGACGGTATCTGAGGGTTCTCGTGGTAACTGGAAAACATGCCCTCATCTGGGTCGCAGCAGTTCAGAATCCTGTGGTCCGCAGCCTTCCAAGCTCGTCATGAGGGTTCGGTTCCCTTCGCCCACTCCGATGCGAAAGGCCAGGTCACGGACTTGCGTTCCTTCCCTGGCAGCCCCGAATAGGGAGCTACTGTCCGTTTCGTGCCACACGTGCAACAGCGATGCCACGCGACGCGCCCTGACCGCCATCATGCGTCCCGGCGGTCCGGCAGCGTCCAGGCGATGGCGTACACGATGGCGACGAACAACCACATCACGCCGAAGCCGGGCCAGGGCTGGAGGGTGTGGGCGGAGTGGTAGACGCTAGCGAGCTGGCTCCCGGCCTGAGTCGGCCAGAACTCGGTGACCGGGTTCCGCCACGAGTCCGGCAGCGCCTGGGCGATCAAGGGGAGGACGAGCACGACGGCCATCATGCAGGCGATCGCGGCGGCCGGGTGCCGGAGCAAGGTCCCCGCGGCGACGCTGAGCACCGCCAGGCGGCCGGGTACAGCCATCCTCCCACCACCGCCCGGGCTACCCCCGGATCGCCGAGCGCCGCGTGGGAGGCATGGCCGCTGATAAGGGCCTGGCCCACGAAGAACGCGGCAAAGCTGGTGACCTCGCCTACGACGAAGGTCACCCCAGCGAAGACCAGCGACTTGGCTGCCAGAACCCGGCCTCGCTTCGGGACGGCGATCAGGCTGGTGCGGATCATCGCGGACGAGTACTCGGAGCTGATGCAGAGCACCCCGAGCACGGCGATGGCCAGTTGGGCGATGGCCATCCCCGCCCCGCTGACCCCGGTCGGGTCCCAGCTCAGCCTTTCGGAGACGCTGAACTTGGCGTAGCTGTGGGCGGCGGCCAGCCTTCCCACCTCGGCGCTGTCCAACCCGGTGATCTCGATGACGTCGGGTCGGTCCCGGCGTCCGTGCCGGCCACGGGTGCGGCCGCCACCCCGGAGGCGCTCCCGGCCCGGACGGTGGCACCGGCCTCGCGGCAGCGGGCGGCCAGCTCGGCCGCCTACGGGCTGCGGACGTGTACCGACTTGCCGGGAACTGGACCGCACGAACTCGTCCATGCTGGTATCGGCGATCAGCCGGCCCTTGCCGATTACCAGCAGGTGGTCGGCGGTCAGGGCCATCTCGCTCATCAGGTGGCTGGAGACCATCACGGTGCGGCCCTCGGCGGCTAGCGCCCGCATGAGGGTCCGGACCCAATGGATGCCGTCGGTCGAGGCCGTTCACCGGTTCGTCGAAGATGAGCACCGCCGGGCCCCCGAAAGCGCCCAGGCGATGCCGAGCCGCTGGCCCATGCCCAGCGAGAAGCCCTTCGCCCGACGCCTGGCCACGCCATCGAGACCGACAATGCGGAGCACCCCGTCCACCCGGCTGCGGGGGATGCCGTTACCCTGAACCAGGCATAGCAGGTGGTCGCGGACCCGGCGGCCACCGTGCAGCGCCTTGGCGTCGAGGAGGGCGCCCACCTCGCGCATGGGCGCCGGCAGGTCGCGGTAGCTGCGGCCGCCTACGGTTACCGAGCCCTGCGTCGGCGCGTCGAGACCCAGGATCATCCGCATGGTGGTGGTCTTCCCGGCGCCGTTCGGGCCGAGGAAACCGGTGACCATGCCGGGCCGGACGGAGAAAGCGTGGTCGTTGAGGGCCATGGTGGAGCCGTAGCGCTTGACCAGGTTGCGGGCTTCGATCATCGCTTTATGCGAACGGGATGGCGAAGTCGCAGTAGGGGTCGCTCGTCTCGGTGACGGGTCCGGTCGCGAGATAGGTGATGCGCAGGCCGAGGTCTTCGGGCTTGAGGGTAAGACGCTCATCCTCGATGCCCTGCTCCCGCGCCCAAGCGCGCAGTGACTCGGCAGCGAGCTGCCACTGCACTGCCGGGTTCCCTCCCGGGCCAGCTGGTAGCGCGTCGTTCGGTAGCGCGACGTACGCCTCGCGATGTGCGGGTTCGGTCCGCAAGCTCAACTCCGGGTAATGCGATGCCAGAGCCGGCGCGTCCGACTCCGGGACCGGCTTGCACATTTCAACTGGGCCGTCGCTGTCGGCGCTCACCTCACCCCAATAGATAGTGAACATCGCGCCTTCTCGCCCGTTCATCTTCGGGAGCGGGCGCTCTCGCAGGATCGCGATGAACTCCTTGCCGAGCGCCCACGCGCCCTGCTCGTCGACGTTGCGCTTGAGACAGAGCAAGCTCCGCTCGGGCATCGCTCGCGTAGCGACTTCGTACATGACAGGCCTCATTCCGCTCAATCGGCTGACGAGGTAGTCGGCCAGCTCGCGTCGCGCGTCGTGTGCCGCTTCGGCGCCGCGCCAATGCTCAGCGATGCGCGCCGCCGCATCAGCCCGATCGCACGCGAGCAGCTCCCTGATCTCCGCGAGCGGCAACTGCAACTGGCGCAGCATCACGACAAGGCGTGCCTCGTCGAGCTGGGCCGTGTCGTAGTAGCGATAGCCAGACACTTGATCGACACGCGAAGGCACCAGCACCCCGATCTCGTCGTAGAGGCGGAGTGCCTTCAGTGAAAGGCGGGACCGTCGTGCGAACTCTCCGATGCTGACTTCTTCCACGCTGACTCCCTCGTCACCGGGCCTATCCGACCCGGCAAGGTGAGTGTGCGGGCTCCCCCAAGGTGAGAGTCAAGGCTGTCGGCCGCCAGCCATCTCCTAGTAGCGGAACGGGTTTTGCAACGGCGGGAACGCGCGATGAAGACCACTCCCCTAGGCCTATGAACGGGGAGGCGCAGGTATCCGATCATCTAGCGGGCTGATCGCTCACCTTGCAACGTGTCGTTCATCTACTTATCATGGTTATGTGAGTAAGGTGAGGGGCCTGATGCAGGAGCCGACATACTTCGTCCTGGCGTCCTTGCTGGATGGGCCACTGCATGGTTACGCCATCATGCAGCGCACCGGGGAACTGACTGGCGGCCGGGTCCGGATGGCGACCGGGACGTTGTACGCGGCGCTGGACCGCCTCACCCCTGAGGGCCGTGTGGAGCTGGTGCGCGAGGAGATCGTCAACGGCCGGGTACGGCGCTCCTGCGGGCTGACGCCGCCTGGTGCCGGGGCGCTGCGGGCCGAGGCGGCGCGGATGGCGGAGGAGGCCCGCCTGCCCGGCAGGAAATAGCCTTCCTTCCGCGACGCGCGGGCACTGATCGCCGGGGGCCTGCGCGTCCGCGGCTGGGCCTGGTCGCTGTCGATGCTGTGGGTGGCGGCAGGAGCCGTCGACGCTGGCTACTACTTTTACGTCACCACCAAGCCGTACACCTGGGCTGAGGTGAACCTCGGGATCCCGGGATGGAGCGCAGATCCCGAGGCGGTCAAGATCGCCGTATTTCTGGCGACTGCCGGATGGCTGGCTCTGACTATTCCAGTGCTGATTGCCGGGTTCATCAGGCTTCGCGGCTGGCGGCCGGACAATTGGACCCGCGCGGCTGCGTGGGCAGGTGCGTGGATTGCGGGCTTCGCTCTCATGTACCTGGACTCCCTTCAGATAGGCAGCCGCAGAATTGGCAGTCCTGCCGTGGCGAGCTGGGGAGAGCTGAAGATCTGTGCCGCGTGGCTGGTGCTGGCGGCCGTGCTGACCTGGATCCTGGCCGGGCCAGCCCACCGTTCGGACGTACTCGATAGTCACTCACGGGCAGATCGAATTCGGCTCTGACCTGCTCGGATGCCTGCCCGAGGCGTGCCATCAACTCCGTGAGGCTGGCTCCCATGCGACGAATCGGCTCCGCTTGATGTGCGACCGATCGGGTTCCTTGAGCCACGGATGTCTTGCCAGCACTAATCTGGGTGCATGTCTTCTGTTTCGGAGAGTTCGGCCGGGTCCGCAGACCAGGTTGTGCCCAACGGCTATGACAGCTTCGCCGAGGGATACGCCGCCGAGAACGAGGCGAACCTGATCAACGGGTACTACGGGCGGCCGGCGATCTTGAACCTGGCCGGGGACGTGGCCGGGCGGCGGATCCTCGACGCGGGCTGCGGTTCCGGGCCCATCGCCGCGGCTCTGCGCGACCGTGGCGCCACCGTGACCGGCTTCGACTCAAGCGCCGGGATGCTGGAGCTGGCCCGGCGACGGATCGGCCCGGAGGCAGACCTGCACCTGGCCGACCTGGCCGACCCGCTGCCCTTCCCCGACGACACGTTCGATGACGTTATCGCGTCCTCGGTGCTGCACTACCTGCAGGACTGGACCGGGCCGCTGGCCGAGCTGCGGCGCGTGCTGAAGCCCAGCGGCCGGCTGATCGCGGCCGTCGAGCACCCCTTCGCAATCGAGTTCATGTACCACCTGCAGGGAGTCAAGGCCCCCTATTTCAAGACCCGCAGCCGCACCGAGGAATGGACTTACGGCGGCCACAGCGGCCAGGTGACCTTCTGGGACCGGCCACTGCACGCGATGACCGACGCGTTCATCGCGGCCAGTTTCCGGATAACCGTCATCAGCGAGCCGTCCCCCGCACCGGACACCCCCCGCGAGCTGCTCTCCAACTTCATCACCGACGACAACCCCACGGGATCCTTCGTCGCCTGGTTGTTCTTCGTCCTGGAAGCCAGCAAATAGCATTCGATTCTTCTGGCCGAACGGTCGCTTCTGGGCCGGACCAGCCGCCCGCCTTTCTTTCCTCCGCGGCCGTAAACGCCAGGAGTACGGTCCCGACGCGGATGAGAAACCGGTCCCTGCGCATCCGCCGCTGCTGTTCCTTCAGCGGGACGGGCCGCTGGTTCGCGGCGGGCTGCTGAACATATGTGACCGTCCCGGTTGAGCCGTTAATAGCGGCGCAACCGCCCGTCGTGTGCTTCCTCCCGGTCCGGTTCGATCAGTCCCGCGCCTGCCACATCGACTAATATAGTGGAAACGAAGATATTAGTCGAGACACCCATGGCCGCGTGACTCACACGTAAGGCGCGGTCAGCGATCGTTTCGACTATGCGCCACTTCGCATGCCTTCAGGTCGATATGCTCCCGCCGTAATCCGCCGCTGTTGGCTATGGTGGGGGGCATGGGTTGCTTCGCTGCCATGCTCACCCGGACCGCCGCTTAGCGGCGGTACCTCGGTTGCCGTAACTGCGGCCTCATTGCCTGCCCCTGCTGGGGTCAGTGCCAGGGCGTACCGCCGGATCAGTGTCCTGCCGGCAGCCACTTGCTTGTTCCTGTGCTGCCGGGCCGTCCTGCCTGATCAGGGGAGCCATGTCTCAGCCGCAGCGATTCGATTCCCGGTACAAAGAATTGGCGCAGGACCCACGCGCCGCCACGATGTTCCTGATGGTCGGGCTCCCCGGAGCCGGGAAAACCACTCAGGCCAAAGAACTCGCCGCGGCGAGCCGGGCGCTGCGGCTGACCCCGGATCACTGGATGATCGCGCTGTTCGGCGAGCCGATTGCCGACGGCAAGCGGTTCGTGCTTGAAGGGCGGCTCATCTCGGTTGCCCTCCAGGCGCTGCGGCTGGGAACCAGCGTCGTGCTCGACTTCGGGCTCTGGGGCCGCGATGAACGGTCGGCACTGCGCTGGCTGGCGCGATCAGCCGGGGCAGCCTGCCAGGTGATCTACCTGTTCGTAGACAAGGACGTCCAGCTCGCCCGGATCGCGCACCGCCAGGCAACGGCACCGCATCAGACGTTCCCGATGAACGAGGCCGACATAGACCAATGGCAGAAGCAGTTCCAAGTCCCCGACGACGCCGAACTCGACGGCGGCGAAATCCCCGGTCCGCCAGCGGGATGGCCGAGCTGGCCGGAATGGGCAGCAGACCACTGGCCCTCATGCACCGACAGCTAAACCTGACCGCCCTGGCCAGAGCGTCCTCATGACGTTCATGCTGGCCAGCGATGCGGGGTATGGCGGCTGGACTTCGATCACGCAGGCGTGCGATCCGCATGCGATAGGGTGCGGCGCCCAGCGGTCTGCATCGCGAGGCTTCCCAGCCGAAACCAGAAGCAGATATGGTCGAATGACATATTCGGTCGCCTCGGTTACGCATCGTAATCGCTGGGGATTTAAGCGCTTTGCCAACCTTCGGGTGAGCCGGCGCGTCTGGTTAACGATCCGGAATTTTCCGGATCAGGAGCATCGACGGCGGACGTGGCCGCCGGACGGGACAGAGTCGTGAAGAGGTATCTGGTCGTGCCCGCTGCCGCTGCCGCGCTGCTGGCATTCGCAATCCCGGCGGCACAGGCGGGAACGGGCGGTGAGCCACCACCGGTCGGCGTAGTGGCGCCCACGCCGGCCGCCAACTTGCCGCACCTGCCGGTCACTACAAGCCAGGTCGAGCAGGTCCGCCAGCTCGTGCAGTGCGGCGGCACGATGTACGCGGTGGGCAGCTTCACCACAATCAGGCGCAACAGCACCACCTATACCCGCAACAACGTCTTCAGCTTTAGCGCCACCTCGCCGTTCCAGGTGACTAGCTGGGCACCGGACATCGTCGGGACCTACGGGACGACATCCAACGCCAGCGACACGCTGAACACGATCGCCTTCGCAGGCGGTAACTGCGCGGACGCCTACATCGGCGGCCACTTCTCATCGGTCAATGGCACGGCTGTGAAAAACATCGCCGAGATCAGCACGACCACTGGCAACGTGGTCACCGCGTTCAAGTCGAACGCGGCGGGCATAGTGGAGACCATCCTTGCCGCAGGTAATCACCTGCTGGTAGGCGGTCGCTTCACCAGCATCAATGGCGACGCCACCGACCCGTACCTGACTAGCCTGAGCCCCGCGACTGGCCAGAGCGACGGCTTCCTGCACCTGAACATCTCAGGCAACTACCAGTTCCCCGGATCGTCGTCAAACGCCACGCACGTGTACAACCAGCAAATCAGCCCCGATAACACCCTGGACCTGGTGGAGGGCGACTTCACCTCCGTCGGCGGCCAGGCCCGCCAGCAGGCCTTCATGCTTAACGTGAGCGGCACGTCGGCCACGGTGACGGGCTGGAATGTCCCCGAGTTCAACACAAACTGCGCTACGGTCGAGCCGTTCTACGTGCAGGACGGCGCCTGGAGTCCTGATGGTTCCGCCGTCTACTTCGGTACCACCGGCTTCCACCCGAACGGCCTGCCGACCGGCGCCACTCCGCGAACCGGGCCATGTGACGCCGCGCTGGCCTTCCCGACCACGCAGACCGCGGTGACCGCCCTGTGGACTAATTACACCGGCTGCGACTCCCTGTACGCGGCGGCTGCGGACGCCAAGGCCGCCTATTTCGGCGGGCACGAGCGATGGTCGATGAATCCCGAGGACTGCGACGGGGAAGGCGTCGGCGCATATACCGCACCGGGAATGGAGGGACTGGACCCGGCTAACGGCGCCCTGTACCTCAACTCGGCGGGCACCGCCGGCTACTACAGCCACGATCGCGGGCTCGGGGCCGACGAAATGCTGGTCACCGGCGCCGGACTGTGGATTGCCAGCGACAACTTTGACGACACCCAGTACTGCGGTGGCGTGTCCACATCCGGCATCTGCTTCCTGCCCTACAGCTGAGCTGCGCCGGATCTTGCTGATGACCTGGAGTCGGAGCGGGAGCGCCTAGGGCGATTGCGGCATGACGATAGCAGCGGAGCGTCTGCGCCGTCGGTGGCGTTCGACGGGTTGTCGCGCCGTGCGGGGATGCGGTCGACGGTCGCGCAGGGCAGCGGGTCTCATCTGACTTCTGGTTGGCCGGGTTGGTGGCGGAGGTCTTTGCCGAGTTCGTGGGCGAGTGTGAGGGCCTGGTCGGCGGCTTGGCCGTTGCCTCCTTCATTGTGGAGGGCGGCGAGCTTGGTCAGGGCCCATACTTCGCCTAGCCGGCTGCCGACTTCACGGTAGAGGTCCAGTGCCTGGAGGGCCGCGCCGACCGCGTCTGCGTGCTTGCCTGAGTCTTGGTGCAGGGTGCTGATTGCCAGGAGCGTGTTGGCGGTGCCGACCCGGCTGCCGATGCTGTGGAACAGGTCGAGGGATTCGCGGAGCTCGGTCGTGGCGGCTGACTGGTCGCCTGTCCGCAGGTGCGTGCGGCCGAGGCTCGCGAGGGCGTTGGCTTCCCCGAGAGGATCTGCCGCACCTCGGAAGAGGGTGAATGCTTCCTGCTGGAGCGCGGCGGCGGCCTGGTAGTCCCCGGCGGCGGATGTCAGCCAGCCGAGCCGGTTGAGGGCGGTTGCCTGACCGAGCGGGTCGCCGATTTCCTTGTACAGGGCTAGAGATTGTTCCTGGTTCGCGGTCGCGGCGGCGGCATCTCCCGCGAAGTCGTGCACGACGCCGAGGGTGCTGAGGACGCTGGCTTCGCCGGTCCGATCGCCGAGTTCGTGGTAGAGGCGGCGGGCGTGGGTGAGGGCGCTGGCTGCGTGCGGGTAGTCCACGCAGAGGTAGAGGGTGTCGCCGAGGTCGGCGAGGGCGCGAGCCTCGGCGGCCCGGTCCCTGGTGTTCCTCGCCGCGGCGAGCGCGTTCTGGTGCAGTGCCAGTGCCTGGTCCCAGTAGTTCCTGGTGCGCAGGAATCCGTGCATCGAGGCGGCGATGGACGCCGCATAGTGCGGCACATCATGCTGGGCGGCGGCTTGCAGATTGAGCCGTTCGGCCTCCATCCATGCGGCGGCGGCCTCGCGAGTAGGAAGATCGGGGGCGTACTGCGGCGGGGTCCCCGGGACGGGCCGTTCTCCGGCAGGCGGCCTGCGGATGATCAGGCGGCTCGCGGCGGCGGCGTGCGCGTAGTAGTCCAGGAGCCTGCCGATGGCCTGCGCCGGCTCGGGGGCGGCGTCTTCGCTGGCACGGGACCGGGCGTGCTCGCGGATCAGGTCATGGAGGCGATAGCGTCCCGGCGCGTGCTCGGACAAGAGGTGCTGGTCGTACAGCGCCGCGAGGTCCCGGCGGGCCTCAGCGACGTCAGTTCCGGCGAGGCTGGCCGCGGCCCAGGTCTCAATGTCGTCGCCCGGGTGCAGGCCCAGGCGGCGGAACAGCCGCTGCTGCCCAGCTGACAGGTCCCGGTAGGACAGGTCGAACGCGGCGGCGACCGAGAGGTTCTCGGCGTGCATCAGTTCCAGCCGGTCCCGCGCAGCCGACAACTCGGCCGCCAGCCCCCCCGGTGTCCAGGCCGGGTGATGATGGAGCTGACGCGCTATCATTCCCACCGCCAGCGGCAGGTACCCGCAGAGCCGGGCAATCACCTCGGCCGAAGGGTCCTGGTCGTCCAGCGCGGCCCGGCCGGACAGCCTGGTGAGCAAGCTCGCAGCCTCCGAAGGGGACAGCGTGTCCAGGCTCAGCGAGCGGACGTCGTCGAGCGCGGCCAGATGCCGGCGGCTGGTGATCAGCACCAGGCTTGCGCCCGCGCCCGGCAGCAGCGGCCGGACTTGCTCGTGGCCGAGCGCATCGTCCAAGACGATCAGCAGCCGCTTGCCGGCCAGGCAGTCGCGCCACAGCCCGGCCCGCGCCTCCAGGCCGTGCGGGACCTGCTCGGCTGCCACGCCGACAGTCTGCAGCAAGCTTGCCAGCGCCTCTTCCGGCTCGACCGGGGACAACCCCGGCGTATGCCCGTGCAAGGGCAGGAACACCTGGCCGTCCGGGAACCCTGAGGCCAGCAGGTGAGCGGCACGGACGGCGAAAGAAGTCTTCCCGATGCCGGCCATCCCGCCGATCGCGTAAATCCCGGCGACGCCCGGGCCGCCGGCCACCGACACTTCCTCAATCAGCCAGGCAAGCTCGCGGTCGCGGCCAGTAAACGAGCTGAGATCGCGCGGAAGCGTCCTGGTCGCCGCCGCAATACCGCCCGCAAGCCGCGGGGTCACAAGTTCCGTGCCAGAGCCGGATCCCCGCCGCGCCACGGCCTCGAAATCGGCGCGCGCCTCCCCGGCCAGGCCTAAGCATCCGCCAGCATCCTGGCAGTATCACGCCGCGCCGTCAGGTTAACCCCGCGCTCCAGGTCACTGATAGACCGCGCGCTCAACCCTGACTTCTCAGCCAGATCCTCCTGCGTCAGGCCCGCACCAAGCCGCAGCCGCCGTAGCACCGCCCCGAACTGGACCTGGGACTGGCCGACCATTTCCAACCTTCCGCGCCAGACAGCATCCGAGCCTGACCACGACCACCGCGAAGGCAATATCCCCCGGTCCGGACCGCGTCGAAGCCAATTTTAGGTCAGTTCACAGCTCACCCACGGCCGCAGCGTCGAGCAGATCATCAAGGGCACCCGGCGACTGGCCCGTCGAACCCGGGACCCGTCGAGAGCGCTCCGCGTCGCTACGCGATGGCCTGCGGCCACCCTCGGCTGAACCCGGACGAGAGTCGCCGGTCATGGCAGCTATCGGGGACGGGGCCACTGTCGCTTGCGAGCCGGTACGTGTCAGGCCTGACTGTCATAATTGCCGCATGACACACCATCACGTCGTGGCCGTGATCTTGCGGCGGGCAGATCGGCTGCTGTTGTGTCACCGGGCGCCGACGCGGCGGTGGTTTCCAGACGTGTGGGACTTCGCAGGCGGGCATGTCGAACGGGAGGAGCGGCCGGAGGAAGCGCTCCGGCGGGAGATACTGGAGGAACTGGGGGTCGAGCTCGAAGGCGTTGACGGCGCCCCGGTGCTGCACCGTTTCGTTCCCGATACTGGCCTGGACCTCACTGTCTGGGTGTCGCGCCACTGGCGCGGAAATGTCACGAACATGCAGCCAGAGGAGCACGACGCCATCGGATGGTTCCGCCGCGAGCAGCTTGCCGGGCTGCGTTTCGCTGATCCGTCCTACCTCGGCTTGCTGCAAGGCCTCCTGAGCGAATGAGCTGTCATGCCAAGCCAGAAGGGCTAGGCGGAGGCGCAATCGGCGCGGAGCGACGTCACGCCCGAGCGAAGCCGATAGGCGATGACTGGGTGCGCTGGGATTCCGTGGAGTGGCTGTGAGCGTTGCCTACGCCTGCGGGCCAGATTCTGCGTGGCGCTGCTCACGGCACAATGGCGGTCTTACTTGTGCGGATAGAGGTCTCGAAGGCGCGCAGATGTGCGAGCATCCCCGGCGACGAGATAGGCCAGATGAAGCGCGGCCCCTTGTGCGAACCTGGGGAAATGACACTGCGCGTCCCCGATGTGGTGGCCAACGCTGCGGAAGCCTGCGGAGCCGGCTGGTGGCTGCGCGACCTCCCGCGCCTGGTCGCCGACCTCGAGGCTGAGTGGTCAGTCTCGGTGGAACGGCCCTACCCGCACGCCACCGAGGCCTTCGTGGCCGAGACCAGTCTCGGCGACGGCACGCCAGCTGTGCTGAAACTGCTGATTCCGCAGGACGGCGCGGCTGCTCGTCATGAGATCACAATGTTGCGGCTGGCCGGGGGCCGGGGCTGCGCCGGCCTGCTGCGGGACGACACTGCCCGGGGTGCGCTGCTTCTGGAGCGCCTAGGGCCTTCCCTCTACGAGCTGGGCCGCCCGCTCGCCCAGCGGCTGGAGATACTTGTGGCGACGGTCGCCGCGGTGTGGCGGCCCGCAGCAGGTTCCGGCTTGCCTACTGGAGTAGGCAAAGTACGCCGGCTCGCCGATTTCGTCACCACCCAATGGGAGGAGCTGGGCCATCCGTGCACCGATGCGGCCGTCGAGCACGCCCTGGCCTGCGCGGCACAGCGCATCGCCGCCCACGACGACGAGCGGGCCGTGCTGGTGCACGGGGACGTTCACCAGCTGAACGCCCTTCAAGTCCCCGGCCAAGCTACGTTCAAGCTCGTCGACCCCGTCGGGCTGGTCGCCGAGGCCGAATGCGACCTGGGCGTCATGATGCGGAACGACCCCGTGGAACTGCTCGACGGCGACCCCTGGGCCAGGGCGCGCTGGCTGGCGCAGCGCTGCGGGCTGGACGTCACGGCGATCTGGGAGTGGGGGGTCCTGGAGCGGGTGGCCAGCGGGCTGCATTGCACCCGGATCGGCATGCAGCCGCTGGGACGGCAGATGCTTACGACCGCCGAGCGTCTAGCCACCCTGTGAGCCGTGGCGGGCCGGCGAAGGTGTGGTCCCAGGCCGCCGGATCACCAGCCCCGGCAAGATAGCGGCATGGACCGGGTCCTTGGAATCGGTGGGCCAACCTGGTCGGCCAGCCCAATCCCGGCAAGCATTGGGGGTCAGCAGGGCGACCCATTGCCCGTGCGCTACATCGAGACCGCCATCGTCGCGGGCGGCGACGTCTCACCCGGCGTGCTGCTCGCGCCGGGGGTCGGGCCGCCCGCCGGCCGCGGGGCTGCGATCCGGGAGCCTGTGCACCAGCTATGGCGGCCTGGACCTGGCCACTGCTGCCGTCCTGGGCGCCCGGCTGGCCTGGTGCGCCGAGCCCGACCGGCACGCCGCCGCCGTGCTGGCCGCCCGCTACCCGCACGTCCCAACCAAAGTCCACAAGTTCAGCCGTTCTCGGGGCGGTTGAGCAGTTCGCCGTGATGGTTGCTCCTCATGTTCGAGCAGCTCACGGGTACGGCGATCAGGAATTGCTGTCCGCGGACGGCGCTGAGGTGGCCGCGCGGGAAGAGACAGTCACCGTGGATACGGCCTGGGCTGGGCGTGTGCCCAGCGGGGTGCCGAGGGTGACTCCGGGTTCCCGCCTGCGGTGGCCGGAGAGTGCGAGGGCTGGGGTCTAGCTTTGGCGGTTCTGGTGCTGTGCTTCGAGGCGGGCAGCGATCTGCCGGTAGCGGCTCACGGGTACGAGGTGCACGCCGGCGAAGGCGCCGCTGTCTTGCAGTTGCTGGATCTGCTCGCATGCCGCATCGACTCCGGCCGCTGGGTCGGTAGCGATCTTTTCCTCCAGCCAGCGGGGGATCTCGATATCGGGGACGGCGGCTGCGATGCGGCGGGCCATTGCCTGGCTCGCGAGAACCATGACGCCCGCGTAGACGGGATGTCGGCCGGGTTGGCGTCCCGCCACCGCAGGATGGTCTCTACCGAATAGCTGACCTGCACGAATACGAAGTCCGCGGCCAGCTTCCACTGCGGCAGGGAACGCGGTCCTGCGGCCACGCCTATCCGCCAGCGCGGGGCGGTCCCGAAGGCAGGCTCCCCGGCGCAGCCACGTGCCTCCTCGATCATCGAGCGGACCGTCAGCTCGCTGGTCCTCCCCCCGGTCGCGGGCTTGTCGCCGTGAACGAACAGGAACTGGTCAACGCCGTAGGCGGCGGCAGTGAGCAGGTCACGGCGAAACCCCAGCAGGTTGCGATCGCGAGAATTCAGGCATGCGATGCTGCGCCCGCCCATCGCCTCGACCTCATGAGCAACCGCGACGCTGGAGACCGTCGCGCGGCCGAGGTGGTTGTCGGGGATCAAGAAGGCGTCGGCGACGGGACTGAGCACGCCGATCTGATGACGGACATGCTTGAGGTCCGGCCGGGTGGGCGGCTCGATCTCGCAGATGATCTCGAACGGACGCTGGCTCATGACTGCAACGTTACGGGCCGCCGTTTCTCACGAGCTCGAATACTGGCGGGTATTGGGGGCGCAGGGCCTCGTCTGGCCGGCCGTACCTGCCGCGACGGTCGGGGCGCCGGGTCGTGGCGCCCGTGGGCGGCATCGACGTAACGCTGGGCGGTGTTAGGGTGCAGCCCGAACATCGTGGCGACGTGCATCGGGCCGCGCGCGGCGGCGGCGGCCTCTTCCAGGATGCGGTCCTGGCGGGGTGAGGTGGACGGTGAAGTCCCCAGCGGGGGTCGGGATCGCGACCTCGCCGTTCTGCAGCCAGTCGAACAACCGGCCGACGGTGTTGTCCTGCTTGGTTGTCCTGCTTGGCGACGTACCCGTCGAGAGACATGATCGCCTGCGCTTGCACGGTGCCCACGGGTCTCCTCTCAGGTGTGCTGCGGTCGGTAGACTGCACGACGATGCCGCTGGGGAACGGTGTGGCCTCGACGAGGTCCAGGTGCCGTGACTCCGGCAACTGGTCGATTAGGGCCTGTCCGCGGCCCAGGACCAGCGGCTGGACAAGGATGCGGTATTCGTCGATCAGGTCCGCGGCGGCCAGCGCGCCGGCCAGTGGGCTGGCACCCCAGACGATCACGTCCGGGCCGGGCTCGGCCTTGATGGCGGCGATCTCGGTCGTGAGGTCGCCCCGCGCGACCCGGGTCTCGGGCCAGGTGGCCTCTGCGTCGCTGAGCGTCTTCGAGAACACCACCTTGGGGATGTCGTTCATCGGTGTGCCGCGTACGGGTCGTCGGACTGCGGCCAGTACGACGACATCTCCTGGTACGTGACGCGCCCCATGAGGTGGGCACCGGCCTTGCTTATCCGGTCCAGCTTCCACTGCTTCAGCTCAGCGTCCGAGACCGCGACCCCGGGGTGTTCACGGTCGCTACCGACGAACCCGTCCAGCGACATCGACAGGTCATCAGGTCGCCATCCTCCAGCGCCAGGTCAAGGTCCCGCGACTGTCCTGGCTGACGGACTGGATTTCGCTGGGGGTGCTGACGTCGTGGGTGCCGGCGGACGCGGTCGATGACGCGGTCGAGGCGGCGGGCAAGTCGGCGAGGCGGCGGGGCGGGAAGCTGCCGCCGCGGGTGATTGCATATTTCGCGATGGCGATGGCGCTGTTCGCTGACGAGGATTACGAGGAGGTCGCGGCCCGGCTGGCCGGGACGCTGGGCGACTGGGAGGAGGCGTGGGACCGGGCGCGACTTCGGGCGGGATACCCAGGCCGGGCAGCGGCTCGGGCACGAGCCTTTGGAAGAGCTGTTCTCGCAGGTGGCGTCGCCGGTCGCGGGCCTGGACACGGCCGGGGCGTTCCTGGGGCCGTGGCGGCTGATGAGCATCGACGGGATGGAGTGGGACGTCCCGGACATGGCGGCGAACCGGGAGGCGTTCGGCCTCCATGTGGCCGGGGGCGGCGAGGCGGCGTACCCCAGGGTCCGGATGGTCGCGGTGAGCGAGTGCGCCTCGCATGCGCCGGTGCCGGCGGCGATGGGACCCGGGCCGCTAACCGACAGTGGCCTGACCGCCGCGCTGGAAGTGCCGGTCAAGGGCGCCGGAGTCATTGACATGCCATCACGGGCGGCACCGGCCGCCAGGCCGGGACGCTTGCTGTATTTCAGCGGGCTATTTCTAGATCATCCACCATAAGTCGTCAGCGCCGCATCCTCAAACCTGCAGGGCCGCAGTGCTTGCTTCGCGGACCACGACAACCGCCCGGCCTACTTGATGATCTGGATCTGGCAGTTCGTCCCGGGTGCGGACGTGATCCGCTCGTCGCCCGTGACCAGGACTGTCCCGGTCAGTTCCGCCAGAGCTACGTAGGCCGCGTCGTACGGAGTGAGGTTGGCGCGCAGTTCCCACATGCGGGGAAGCAAGGGCGACATGTGCCATCGGTCTACGGGGAGCACTATCAAGTCGGCGATCAGGTCAGATGCCGCGGCGTCGTCGAACTTCCGGCCGCGGACTAGGCCGCGAAGGGCGCTGAGTACTTCGGCGTCGAAAATCGACGGAACCTGGAAGACCGCGTCACCTGAGGACAGCAGGTCGGCCGCTGGGCTCCCCGGCTCGGCCAGTGCCGTCACGGCGACGGATGCGTCCAGAACATATCCGCCGCTCACGGGTCCTGCCGATGATCTCGCGCCTCGCGCACCGCAGCGACGGCGTCGTCCATCGTCACAGTGGATCCGGTGGCTTTGGCACGGGCCTGCGCTCGCCTGACGATCTCGGCCATGTTCGGTCGCTGGGCCAGCTTGCTCAGCTCATCTAGCAGGTACGCCTGCATTGACTGGCCGACTGCGGCGGCCTTCCTGGCAAGCTCGTCCCTGACCGGTTCGGGGACATCCCTGATCTGGATCAAAGCCATGCATTCATTATGCATAATGTATGCACAACTGTCGAGCCGGCTGGCTGGGAAGGTCCGCCCGGACCGGAGAAGCCTGCGTCACTGAGCTGACCGGCATCCTACGCGGGGGGCCGGGGTGGTCAGCTCGCTGCCTGGCCCCAGGTGATGCGCCTGTTCGCGCGCCGGCAGCGGCCGCGCGAAGAACGCACTGTAACGGCGGGCAACCGGATTCCCAAAGTGTGACCGTTTCAAGCGGGCGCGGCAGCGTGCGGCCGTGATGTCGGCGCAGTGGATTGCCGGGATCGGTGGTGAGCGCGGCGCGGCGAAGAATGAGACACAGCGGGACTCGGCTGGACAGTGGGATGGGTATCCCGGGCCTGGCCCGGGCTTCCCGACAACATACCTGTCGATCTTCATCGATGCTGGGCAGCGCTGTGAGCTCGAGCACCCCCAGGGATTTCCAGCCTAGTTCGCACATGGGGGTGGTGGCTTGCCCGGTGATGAACCGCCATGCCGCGCCAGGACCGCTCATGGCGTACACCGCGGCACTCCCGCCTGTCATCCTGGGCCGGTCTCTGGCCGGGCCCTCACTTCCGCTACGAAGCCACCGTCCAAGGCTGACCGGCCGAATTCGTACGCAGGATGTCCTCCGAGCGCGCCCAGCCCGCAGAAAGATCACGCATCGCCGTGCCCGCTGCGTGCCCGGCGGAGCGGTCAGCGACGGTGCTTCACGAGTAGTGGCAGGCCTGTCCAGAGCCGAACTGGCACGGAGAGCGGCCACCTCACGCCCAACCCTCGCGGCCTACGCGGCAGGGACGAAGAATCCCACCCTAGCGACAGCTGAGCGCATAGCCAGGGCAGCGGGATTCGATCTAGCTCTCGCTCCCCACCCCACGTTTCGCGAAGTTCCAGTTGCTAACGGCCGGGCCGCGTATGTACCGACCGTCTTGTCCCGGTTGCCCTTGGAGCGCGCCTTTAATCGTGTCCGCCTCCCGCTGCACCTGAACTGGTCCCAGTCGGACCGGGAATTTGACCTCGCAAACCGTCAGCAACGCGCACGCGTGTATGAGATCGTCATGCGCGAGGGAACCGCCGAGGACATTGCCAGATATAGGGCAGTCAGCCAGGGTTAGGGGGCTCACGGCGACTGTCAAATACCGCCTGACCTGGACCGTAGCAGTTCAGGGGGCTGGCGTCCGCGGCCTTCCAAGCTGGTCATGAGGGTTCGATGCCCTTCGCCCGCTCCGATCAGAAACCGCACGTCACATGCTTGCGGATCACTCTCCAGGCGATCGACTCGACACCCTGACACGGTCGCGATCGCGAGACCAGCAGGGCGGGCGGCTAGCTCGACCTCGGTGAGGGGCACGACCGCTCATGCACGAGACGACGACGCACATCATCGGGCACTACTCAGTGATGCTCAGGTGATTTCGGCGATCAGGGCGGTGACACGGCGGCGGATCTCGTCGCGGATGGGGCGGATGGCGGGCAGATCGAGGCCTGCGGGGTCGGGCAGGTCCCAGTCTAGGTAGCGCTTGCCGGGGTAGACGGGGCATGAATCGCCGCAGCCCATGGTGATCACGATGTCTGCTGCCTGGACGTGACTGGTGGTCAGGCGTCTGGGGAACCGGCGGGTGATGTCGAGGCCGATCTCGGTCATGGCCTGGACGACGGCGGGGTTGAGCTGGCTGGCGGGCTGCGATCCGGCGGAGCTGACCCGGACGCGTCCGGCGGCTTCGTGGTCGAGCAGGGCGGCGGCCATCTGGGACCGGCCTGCGTTGTGGATGCAGACGAACAGCACTTCTGGGGTGTCTGTCACAGCGTGTCCTTTCGCGGGATTCACGCGGGCTTCACGGCGCGGATGATGGCCGAGTGCAGGCCCGGCGCGGCCTGGTTCGTGAACGTCACCGACGCATCAGCGAACCCGGCAGCGGCCAGGCCGTCAAGGTACTCCGACCGGGACAGCGCCCCGGCAACGCAGCCGACATAGGAACCAGCCGCGACGCGGTCACCGGCGGTCAGGTGATCCTCGGCGACCACATCGGAGATGCCGATCCGCCCGCCGGGCACCAGCACCCGGAACATCTCGGCCAGCACGGCGGGCTTGTCGGTCGACAGGTTGATGACGCAGTTGGAGATCACCACGTCGACCGCGGCGTCCGGCAGCGGCACTGCCTCGATCTCGCCCTTCAGGAACTCGACATTGACCGCACCGGCATTCGCGGCATTAGCCCTGGCCAGCGCTAGCATGTCATCGGTCATGTCAACGCCGTAGGCGAACCCGGACGCGCCGACCCGCCGCGCCGACAGCAGCACATCGATACCGCCGCCCGATCCCAGGTCCAGTACCCGCTCGCCCTCGTGCAGGTCAGCCACCGCCAGCGGGTTACCGCAGCCGAGGCTCGCCAGCACCGCCTCGGCTGGCAGACCATCGGTCTCGCCTTCCCCGTACAGCGGGCCGCCGAAGCAGTTGTCATTCTCGGCCGTCGCCGAACCCCCGCAGCACGGATCGGCGGCCCCGCTTCCGCAGCACCCAGCCGACGCCCCCGCATCGGGTGCCAGCACCGACCGGGCGGCCTGCCCGTACTTGGAGCGGACCAGCTCGCGCAGGTCAGCGGTGCTCTGGTCAGTCACGGCAACCCTCCTATGCATAGACCGTCATCGATGCAACCAGTGTCGGTGATCAATAGACGACTGTCAATGCGTGCCGCATACTGGAAGCATGACCAAGACCGCGCTGACCGGCCCGGCACCGGCGGCCCAGGTCGGCGGATGCTGCACGTCACTGGTCCGCGAGCCCCTCTCGGCAAGCCAGGCCGCCGACCTCGCCCACGTCCTGAAAGCACTCGCCGACCCCACCCGTCTCCGGCTCGTCTCCATGGTCGCCGCCCACCACAAGGGCGAGGCCTGCGTCTGCGAACTGACCGACCCGCTCGGCCTCACCCAGCCGACCATCTCCCACCACCTGAAAATCCTGGTCGACGCCGGGATCCTCACCCGCAGCCAGCGCAGTAAATGGGCTTACTACGCCATCGTGCCGAAAGCACTCGACACCCTTGCCGAGATCCTCACGACCAGCAGCTAAAACCCAACCTGTGCCCTCGCCCTAGGCGCGGCCCTGGCCGCCTAACCACGCGCGAACTGTATGAGATCCGCATAGTCATCCGTGTCGGCGGCCTTGACGAGTGCGGCAATATAATCTGCCCGGCCTGATCCATCTCGGTCGAGGTTTGTCCCGCCCCAGCTGAAAGGGCTTGCCCCAGTCGAGGTTAGGTACAAATCGGCCATGAGTCGGGTGCACCTGCCGTTGCCATTGACAAAGGGATGAACGCTGACCAGGCGGCAGTGGATCCTGGCCGCGAGATCAGCAGGGTCGAACACCTTCTCAGCGTGCCAGTACTTGGCATCATCGAGCATCTGCATGGACTGGGATGCGACCAGTTGCGGCGCGACGCCGATGTTGGTCTCACGTCGTCGCAAAGTCCCTGCCCAGGTCCAGACATCTCCGAACATGCGACGGTGAAGTTCCATCATGAGCCCGAAAGCTAGGACGCCTCCAGCCCCGAGCGAGCGCGCTTGCCGGAGCGCCCACGGCAAGGCCTTCGTAATGTTCTCGAACTCGACGGCATTTAGGTCGGCCCGGGTCGCGACAAAATCGGGAATCAGCCCCTCAAGGTCCTCTGGCTCCAGAGGCGTAGCCCCTGACGGTTCCGGGCCGATGGCGCGCAGGCTGAAACCCGGACGCGGTTCGTCTCGCCGGACATCAGTCATACACCGACTCCCGGTCCTTCTAGGCCAGCGCGCCAGACGTTGCCGCTGGCAGTGAGTTGCCGCGCGTACCGGTCGATGGCCTCGCGCTCGCGTTCGTCACCGATGCCTTGCGACTCAAGGACCATGGTTCTGGCGACATATCCGAGCATCTCGGCCGCAACATCGTGCGCTTGGGTCATGACGGTCTGTTCGAGTGTGGAACGCGGCACGAGGGCGTATACGAGAGTGCAATCCAGAGCCGCTGCTACTTCCGCCAGCTTTCGGACGGTAATCCCTCCGTGTCGCTCGGCCCGTTCCAGCTTGTTGACCGCTGCGGCAGACACGCCGAGTCGACCAGCCAGCACAGCCTGGCTCATCCCCAGGGCTCCCCGGACAGCCCGGATCCAGCCCAGCCGGGGGATGGCCCGGATCGGTGCCAGGTCGGCTTGGTTGAACTTTCGGTCTAGCTCACGCCGGGCTTGAGCTGATCGTTCAGACGGACGCATACCTATAGGTTATCATCGATGGTATTTTTTTAAACGTTTAGGTTCATGATCCTGGCTAGAGAGTCGACCTATAAGTTACTGCGAGTCTTGGTGCCCACGTCCTGGCAGCGCGCAAAACCCTCGCCCTGTTCGGCCGGGCCGAGCCGCAGGACTTCGCTGATGTCCGCGCACTCGCCAGCCGATGTAAGCTGTCCGGTCGGATGCGGACGCGAACGCGGTTCCCATGCGGAAGGCCTTGCCGATGACGGTCATGTTCCCAAGGGCTGATCCATACGACAGCGGAATGCTCGACGTCGGTGACGGGCACCGGGTGTACTGGGAGACCTGCGGGAATCCGGCTGGCCAGCCCGCGGTCTACCTGCACGGCGGGCCTGGCTCAGGCTCGACGCCGGGCGCGCGGCGTTACTTCGATCCGGACGCCTACCGGGTCGTGCTATTCGACCAGCGCGGATCGGGACGCAGCCGGCCGCTGGCCAGCCAGCCTGACGCCGATCTG
Organism: uncultured Actinomycetota bacterium; assembly: GCA_963720575.1. Lineage (GTDB taxonomy): Bacteria > Actinomycetota > Actinomycetes > Streptosporangiales > Streptosporangiaceae > Chersky-822. Next base: position 2,931,548 of record CAVRGA010000001.1, on the reverse strand, counting down.
AGCACCAACACCACCGCCCACCTGATCGCCGACATCGAACTGCTGCGCCAGTTCGCCGGAGTCGACAAGTGGACAGTCCTTGGCTTCTCCTGGGGAAGCACCCTCGGGCTGGCCTACGCCCAGGCGCACCCGCAGCGGGTCAAGGCGCTAGTGCTGGCTTCGATAGGCACTGACTCCCGCCGCGAGGTCGAGTGGCTGACTCGCGACGTCGGCCGCGTCTTTCCCCGGGAGTGGGACAGGTTCGCCGCGGCCGTCCCCGAGGCACTGCGGCACATGCCGCTGGTCGACGCCTATGCCACGCTGCTCTTCGACCCGGACCCTGCCGTACGCGAGCACGCGGCGCGGGAGTGGTGCGCCTGGGAAGATGCGCACATCTCCCTCCAGCCCGGCCACGTGCCCAGCGAGCGCTACGAGGATCCGGAATTCCGCCTGCGGTTCGCCCGCCTGGTCACGCACTACTGGCGACACGCCGCCTTCCTCGAGGACGGCCAGCTCCTCCGCGACGCGGCAACACTGAACGGCATACCCGGCATGCTTATTCACGGTCGCTACGACGTCAGCAGCCCGCTCGAAACAGCCTGGCGCCTGTCACGGAACTGGTCCACCAGCGAGCTCCAGATCATCGATGAGGAAGGCCACGGCGGCGGCGGCAACTTCACCGCCGCGATCATCGGCGCGCTCGCGCGTTTTGCGGCGGCGTAGGGTCCTGCCAGGGACCCGGAAAACCAGTGGCGGCATGAGCCTCCCGGCACCGACAATCGCCAGTCATGGGCCGCGGCATCCGCGACATCCGCGGCAGGCCACAGGCCGCAAGCCCCGGCCCGGCTCACGGTCTGGTGAGACGACAGGAGGCGTTATCAGTGTCTGATGGGGTCGAGACCAGCACCATACCGGCCGGCGACGGGCGTGAACTTTGCGTGGAAACGGCCGGTGATCCCCATGGAAAGCCGATCCTGGTCCACATCGGCACGCCGAACTCGCGCCACCTGCACGACCCGTGGATCGCTGACGCGAACAAGAAGGGCATCCGCCTGATCAGCTATGACCGCCCTGGCTACGGCGGCTCGACCGCGTACCCGGGCCACACCGTCGCGTCGGGAGCGGCGGATGTCCGCGCCATCGCCGAGGCGCTCGGGCACGACCGGCTCGGCATCTGGGGCATATCCGGTGGCGGCCCGTACGCCCTGGCGTGCGCGGCCCTGCTGCCGGACCTGGCCGTCGCCGTCGCATCACTGGCATCCCCGGCGCCCTACGGCATCGAGGGCTTCGACTACTTCGCCGGGATGGGCGAGCTCAATGTCGAGGACATGAAGCTCTTCTTCTCCGACCCGGAAGCGTCTCGCCGCATCAGTCGCGAGGACTGGGAGGTGGCGGTCATGGCGACGCCGGAAACGCTCGCCGAGCACCTCAAGAGCCTTCTCTCGCCCCCGGATACCAAAGCCCTGACCAGGGAGCTAGCCGAATGGCTTGCCAGCGGCCACCGGGACGGCCTGGCTCCGGGGGACCAGGGCTGGTGGGATGACGGAGTGTCGCACCTGACTGACTGGGGATTCGATCTCAGCGACATCGGTGTGCCCGTCAAGATCTGGCATGGCCATCAGGACCGGTTCGTTCCCGTCCAGCACGGCCAGTGGCTGGCCGCGACCGTCCCCGGCGCGGAGGCTGAGTTCAGCGACCGCGACGGCCATCTGAGCCTGCTCAGCCGGATCGGCGAGATCCACGACTGGCTGCTCCCGCACTTCTAGCTCCGATAGTTCCGGCGTTGCTGGACGGCACCGCCGAGGTACCCGGCCTGGCCAGCGTCGTGGCGGAATGCCGCGACGTAGCCGGGAAGGCTTTGCGGGCCCGGACGCTAGCGTTCACAGATATTAAGGGGAACGGTATCTTGCCGCCCGACCCGGCCGGATTAGCGGTCATCGCAGCAGGCGTGAATGAACGGAGGCCAGCGAATGACACGGCTGCCAGAATCTGGCGCGCGCAGCTACGGCAAGGTCTTTGACGAGGTCGCCGCTGAGTACGACCGCCACCGCCCGGCCTATCCTGACGAGCTCATCGACCAGGCCTGTCACATCGCGGGGATCGGGAGCGGTGATCAGGTACTCGAGCTCGGGTGCGGAAGCGGCCAGCTCACGCGCGGCCTGGTCGCGCGTGGCCTGCGGGTCACGGCACTCGAGCCCGGCCCGAGCCTCATAGCCCTGGCCAGGCAGAACCTCGAAGGCGCGGGCGAGGTGGAATTCGTGAACGTTCAGTTTGAGGACGCACTGCTCCCCCGCGAGCAGTTCAGGGCCGTGTTCTCCGCGTCCGCCTTTCACTGGATTGACCCCATGGTGAGCTGGCAGAAGTCCGCTGACGTGCTCGTTCCCGGTGGCACGCTCGCCCTGGTGCAGTACTGCGGGCTTGAGGAGCCGCGCAGCAAGCCAGATCAGGACGCGGCACTCGCCGCGATAAGAAGGGTCGCCCCTGACCTTGCCGATAGCTGGCCTGTCTACCGGGATCTCGACGGCACGCTCGGCGGGATGGAGCAGCGTCGTGACAACGTCTCCGAGGTATGGTCCTGGTTCGGCAGCTACGACCTGGCGCAGGATTGCGCCGGGCGCTTGTTTGGTGATGTTCGGGTGGCAGTGATGCCAAAACTCGTGGAGCACACCGCCGCAGAAGTTAGCGCTCTCATTCGCACAATGTCCTACTACGCGCGGCTTTCACCAGGCCAGCGCCAGGCCCTCGATCGTGAATACGAGGCCATTTACCAGCGATTGGGGCGGCCCATCCGCGCTAGCACGGTCGCGGCGCTGGTCACCGCACGGCGCGGCCCGGTAGCACGGCGCAGCCCGGCAGAAAGTGCTTGAAATCCGGGACGTCGTCCTGCCAGTCTTGCTCCGTGTCACCCCCGCTCACCATTGATGACCTGGCCGTCCCCGTGCGTGCGGCGGCCGCCGCGCTCGGGTCGGAGCTAACCGCCGCCCTCGGCGGCGGGCTGCGCGCCCTGTACCTGTATGGCTCCGTCACCTTCCCCGACTCTGACGGCGGCGACCTCGACTATCACGCGATCATGTCGGGACCTGTGCCCGGCCCGGTGCGGGCGGCGTACCAGTCGGCCCGCGATCGTCTCGCGGGCGTGCCCGGCGGCGGCGACCTCGACGGCTGGGTGATCTCGCTGGACCAGGCGCAAGGCAGCGAGCCGCCGCCGCACCTGCTGCAGCCGCTGCGGGATCAGGCCTGGGCGCTGCACCGGGCGCACTGGCTGGCCGGTCGCTGCGTCGTCCTGCACGGCCCGGATCCGGCCGCCATCGTGGCCGCGCCGGCCTGGGCCGAGCAGCGGGCCGGACTCGAAGCCGAACTGGTGTTCCTGCGCGGGGTCCCGGCGCAGGACAATGCCTACGCGGTCCTTAATGCCTGCCGGATCCTGCGCAGCCTTGCGGAAGAGAACGTGGTCCAGTCCAAATTCGGCTCTGCGGCCTGGGCGCTCGAGCACTTGCCCGCGGAGCACGGCCCTGCCATCCGGGCCGCGCTCAGCGCCTACCGAGGCACCGCTGCCGCCGCTGATGCTGACGTCCTCGCGGCGGCCCGTCCCCCGATCGAGGCGCTGGCCGCGGCGGCGCTGTCAGGGTCGTGAACCTGCTGAGAATTACTCACTGAACCTTTCTGCTCGTTCATGCTGTCCATCTGGTGACGCACGCGAACGAACCGCGAGCTACCCGGAGGAACGGTGAGTGCTGATGGCGAGGACTTCGCCGCATTTGTTGACCAGCGGCAGCGCGCGCTGCTGCGGAGTGCCTGGCTGCTGACGGGCGACTGGGCGCTGGCCGAGGACCTGGTCCAGGCGGCGCTGGCCAGAACCTGGCTGCGCTGGGAGCGGATCACGCGCCGGGACGATCCGGAGATCTACGTGCGCCGCGTGATCGTGAGCACGTGGGTGAACTGGAGCCGCCGCAAATGGCGCGGCGAACGTCCCGCGTATGAACTTCCTGACGGACCGGCACCCGGCGATCTGGCGAGCGAGGCGGTCGCGCGGATCGCGGTGCGAAGCGCGCTGCGATCGCTCACCAGCCGCCAGCGCGCGGTGCTCGTGCTCCGGGTCTTCGACGACCTGACCGAGGCACAGACGGCGGCGGTTCTCGGCTGCGCCGTCGGCACCGTCAAGAGCACCATGTCGCAAGCGCTGGCCAAGCTGCGCGCCGACCGCCGCCTTGCCGACTTGCCGGAACGAGAGAACCAGACAAGGACGGACCTACCGTGAGTCAGATGGACTTGAACCTGCGTGAGCTGCTAGAACTCGCGGTCGACGAGCCGCCGCGGTGGCTGAGCACCGAAGCGATCCGCCGGCGCGCGGTCAGGCGCCGGGTGACGCAGGCGGGCGTCGTCGGGCTGGCTGCCGTGCTCGGGCTCGGCGCTACCTTGTCCGCCGGAGCGATCCGGATCGGCCCGTCTAGCACGAGCGGCACGCACCAGCCGACCAGTCCGCCGCGCTACTACATCGCCCAGGCTTCCAATCCGAAGGCTCCGCACGAGGCCGTCGTCGTGCGGGCAACGGCCACCGGCCGCGTCACGGCCATAGTACGAGATCCGGTGAACGCGCTGGACTGCGGCGGAAACCTCGCCGCCGCCGGTCACCAGACCTTCTTCATGACATGCCAGATCTGGCGCAGCAATAAACCAAAAAACACTAGGAGGATAGTAGGGATCGCTTTCCTGGAGACGTTTGTCTACCGTTTCCAGGTCACACGAACGGGCCGCGTCATAAATTACTCGCTCGTCAAGGGCAGTGCGCTTAAGGGCGAGTTCGCGAGCAAACTCGCGGCCGCGCCCGACGGGTCCGAGGTCGCCGTCGAGGTGATGCGGCCCACTGGCGGCCTGCTCTACACCAACACGGTCCCGGCCGGAATCTTCGTCATCAATACCGCGACCGGCGGCAAGGCCTTCTGGCATAGCGGGCCGTACGTGCCGGGCACGAACCAGTACGCCGGCGCCTTGGCCATGTCGTTCACCGGGGACGGAAAAGAACTGGTGCTGACGGAAGCGCGCTGCCACCGGAATCAATCGCAGGACAACTGCCCTGGCCATGACGACACCCAGATGCGGGCCTACAGCCCGGCAGCGGGCGGCGGTTCACTGGAAAAGGGCCGTCTCCTGCTCGACGAGACCGGCCCCAAGCCCGCGGGAACCTCGCTCGACAACGCGTTCATCAGCCCGGACGGCTCAACGCTGACCGGGACGCGGATCAGCTGCCCCAAGCGCGGCACCTGCACGCTGTCCGTGGCCCAGGTCTCGGTCATCACCGGGCGCGTGGTCCGCGTGCTGTACCGGACGCGCACCGGCACCCCGTTCGGGGGAGTGTTCCTGCGGTTCTTCAGCGCTGATCCGTCGGTTCGGTACCTGATACTCGACGCTGGCGCGGGCGACGCCCGGCTGAACGGCTGGATCGATCACGGAAAGCTCGTACGGCTGACTCCGGCCGACGGCAATGCCGCTAACGACGAAGCCTGGTAGCTCAGTCTTCGCCCGAGAACCGCTCCCACGCTGCCTGCTTGGATACGCCGAGCGCCTCGCCGATGCGGGTCCAGCTAATGCCGCGATCGCGCAGCATGGCCACGTGATCATGCACGGCGGCATCGACTTGCGAGACCACGCCCTGAATCCGGGCCAGGCTCACCAGCATCTCGTCGTCCGGCCGCTCAGCCCAGGCTCCGAATTCGGGGTCGGGCTTATCGGCAAGAATCCGATTGCAGCTGGCCACGCACTCGTCGCAGATATGCACGCCCGGCCCGGCGATGAGCTGGGCGACCGCGTCCTTGTCCTTGCTGCAGAAGGAGCAGCACAGAGTCTGCAGCCTGCCGGCGCCTAGCGGCGCAACACGAGGATCTGTCATGTCGTCAAGGTAGCCCTGACGTTGATCGCGAGTCAAGGCTACCTTGACGACCTTCCTGCCGCCGTCTGGCGGCTCAGGCAGGCGGGCGGCCCGGCCGCGGGCGCTGTCCGCGGCGCCGAGCTTGCCGATCGGGGCGGGTCCGCGCCGCAGCAGCCGCAGGGCGGCGGCGGCGCTGACCTGCTGCTCGGCCATGCCTAACCATAGGCACGCGCCCGGCGGCCTGTACGAGCGGATCTTCCTCGGCGCCGAACTAGCCTGGATCGCGATCACGGCCGCCCACCTCGCGCTCAGGAAGCGCTCAGCCGCAAATCTCGCGGCCAAGGACGCGCCGGCGGCAGCCTCAGGGACCTGTGCCCGTTTCCGTGATCATGTTCGAGACCATGATCACGGAAGATAGCCCAGGTCAGGGCAGGTGCGATGTTCCGTGATCATGCCCTGGTCCTTGATCACGGAGCATCGCACCTGCCGCCCCCGCACTGACAGCACCCCGGACTGAGAACTCTCCCCCGCGGTGGATGCGCGGCGCCACGAGCGCGCGATCCGGCGGTATGGCCCGGAGTTGGCCGACTGACCGGCCGGTGAACGCTACACTCCCCGTCTTGTGACTGCTACAGACGCAATCTTGGTGACCGGCGGTGCCGGGTTCGTTGGTGCCACGCTGGTGAGGCGGCTGGCAGCGGCCGGTTACCGGGTCCGGGTGCTCGACAACCTGAGCACCGGCGACGCCGCGCACCTGGCCGACGTGGACGCCGAACTGGTCAAGGGCGACATCCGCGACGCGGCCGCCCTGGACGACGCGCTCGGCGGCATGAGGGCCGTCGTCCACCTCGCCGCCGCTGGCTCCGTGATCGGCTCCGTGCAGGATCCGGAGACGAACTTCGAGGTCAACGTGCTCGGCACATTCCGCGTCCTCGACGCGGCGCGCCGGGCGGGGGTCGAGCGCGTGGTGCAGGCGTCGACCGGCGGGGCGCTGATCGGAGACGCCACGCCGCCGGTCAGCGAGCGGTCACTGCCCAAGCCGCTCTCGCCCTACGGGGCGAGCAAGCTGGCGGGCGAGGGTTACGCGCACGCCTTTGCCAAGACCTACGGGCTTCGCACCGTCGCGATCCGGTTCGGCAACGTGTACGGGCCATGGTGCGCTCGCAAGCGCGGCGTGATCAACGTCTTCTTCGAGTCGATCCACTCCGGCGTGCCCATGACCATCTACGGCGACGGGTCCGCCTCTCGCGACTACGTGCACGTAGACGACATCTCAAGCGCCCTCCAGCTCGCGCTGGAAAAGGACGTCCCCGGCGGCACCGTGCTGCATGCCGCCTCGGGGGTCGAGACGGCGGTCAGGGACCTGGCCGACCTGTGCCGCCAGGCCGCGGGGGTTCCCGACCACCCGATTGAGTACCGGCCCAGGCGAGCCGGCGAGGTGGAGCGCAACTTCGCCTCCTACGACCTGGCGAGCAAGATGCTCGGCTACGCTCCGTCGGTCACCCGCGAAGTCGGGATCCCCAGAACCTGGAAGTGGTTCACCAACGAGGTCTTCCGAGACTAGAGACTGGCTAGCCAGTGGCTTTGGGTGCCTGCGAGATCCGCACCGTGTTGCCCGAGGGATCGCGGAAGGCGCAGTCGCGCGGGCCCCAGGGCTGGTCGATGGGCTCCTGCATCACCTCGGCGCCCGATGCCCGGATCTTCTCGAAGACAGCGTCGAGATCGTCGACCTCGAAGATGGTCATCGGCAGTACGCCCTTGGTGAGCAACTCCTGCAGGGCGTCGCCGTCGGCCTGGGAACGGCCGGCGTGCGGCTCCGAGAGCACGATCCCGAGACCAGGCTGATCAGGGCTGCCGACAGTGACCCACCGGAATCCGCCGGAACCGACGTCGTTGCGCAGCTCTAGGCCGAGCGCGTCCCGGTAGAAGCCGAGCGCCTCGTCCACGTCGCTGACAGTGATGTGACAGTACTGGAGTGCGATGTTCATGTGGTCAACCCTAGGAGGCGGCGCCGGGAGCCGCTTCTCGAATCCCGCTCGGCCTGTGCCTGGCCGGCCGGGTGCGTACCTTCGCCACGCACGCGGGCATCGCGGCTACGGCATCATGCCCCCGGCTGCGATACGCGCTCGGCGTCTCCCCGACGACCTCGGTGAAGCGCGAGCTGAACGACCCGAGTGAGGTACAGCCAACCGTCATGCACGCGTCGGTCACGCTCATGCCGGCCCGGAGCAGCGCCATAGCGCGCTCGATCCTGCGGGTCATGAGGTAGGTGTACGGCGTCTCGCCGTAGGCCGCACGGAACTGCCGCGAGAAGTGCGCCGGCGACATCAGCGCGCGCCGGGCCATGGTCGGCACGTCGAGCGGAAGCGCGTACTCCCGGTCGATCAGATCCCGAGCCCGGCGCAGGTGCGCGAGGTTCTCAAGCTCCTGCGGGGTCATGGCACGACGCTACCACCAGGCATGAGGGACCCAGCCGGGGTTAGGCCGGCGGGACCCAGATGCCGCGCTCGTGCATGAGCCGGATCTGCCGGTCGATCACCTCGCGGCGGTAGTCGGCGTGGCCGTACGGCTCGCGGTCGAGGTAGAGGTTCTTGGGGTAGACCGGCTGCTCGTAGATGAGCTGGTACTGCTCGGTCGTCAGGTCCTTCATCCAGTTGTCCCACTGCGCGCTCGCGCGGAACGAGCGGAGCGCCTCGATGTCGATCGTCCCCGCCACCCACGACGACCCGCCGCCGTAGTCGTGCCGCCCGACGATCTGACCCCGGTAGTCGATGACCGCCGAGCCGCCGCCGAACGTGTCGATCGGCACGTCAGACTCCGCGTTGAGGTAGTAGGTGCCGACGTTGCACGCGATCAGGTACAGGTTGTTGTCCAGCGCCCGCGCCCTGTTCTGCACCTCGAACAGCCCGTTGCCGACATGCGGATGCGGATACGGGCCCCGGTACAAGACTTCGGCTCCGTTCATGGCCAGCCCGCGCGCGTTTTCCGGATACGATCCTTCATTCGCCATCAGGAAACCGAGCCTGCCGATGGCCGTGTCAGCCACCGGGTAGAACGCGTCCAGGTTCCGCCCGTACAACTCGACCCATTTGTCCCAGACGTTATGCGGCGTGACGGAGTGCTCGACCGGAAGCAGCGGCACCACCTTGTGATGCCGCAAGATGATCTCCCCGTCCGGGTCAAGCGCAAAGCCCACGTTGAAAAATCGTCCGGGGAACTCTGGATGCCTGGCCTTCGCCTGGCCCATGATGAACGCGTTCCACTGCCGGGCCAGCCCGCCCAGATAGTCGGTCTCCGGCCCCGGGATGTCGATCGCGCACTCGCGCGCGAACTCCTCATGATCGAGGTCAAGCACCTCATCATTGAATCCCTGCAGCGCGCCCTCTGGCACCGCGATCAGCCGGACCGGCAGGTCCAGGCTCGACAGCCATGACGCCGCCTTGATCAGGTGCGACAAGTGCTCGAGGTTGACCTGAATCTCCGAACGGTGCCGAATGCCACGCATGGTCGGCACCAGGCCGATGGCCTGATAGGGCTCGATCTTCACTCATCCTCCCGGCGACTCCGTAGCACCACCTTGACATCAATCAGCCATAACCGCCATGTTCCCCGCATGCCCCGCAGATCACCGACCGGCCTGGCAGGAGACCCACTTCGACGAGAGGTTGTCGGCTGGGTGCGGGAGCGTTGTCGCGTAAAGGAGGGTTCGGGATCTTGGAAGTCAAGCTCCGGCGGCTCAGCAGCGAGACTCTACCCCAGGTTTCCCGGAGACTTCCCGCTTCGCGGAGCCTTCCCGGCTCCGGCGCGGAGAGTTGTCGTTGCGCGGAGCGTTTTCCGCACATAGAGCGGTCAAACACTCCGTGCTGCGAGAAATCTCCGCGGTAACGACGGAGAACTCTCCCCCACGATGCCGGAAAAGTTGGAAAACGACGCTTGCGCGTTCGCCGAATCCCGGGTGATCGCCATTTCTGCAGTTGGTGACCATGCGGTGGTTTTCGGCGAGGTCGTGCACGCCGTGAGCGACCCGCACCCGGCGCATCCGCCGCTCCTTTACGGGATGCGACGGTTCGCCGCCTGGTAAACCTGGTTTAGGGCACTGATAAAATGTCAGGTAAGGCGCGGAACGTGAGTTTGACGCGAGAGGAAACCTCACGATGAAACACTCGGGCGGGCACCTGGCCGGTTACGCCGTGCTGGCGCTCATCATCTTCCTCATCATCCTGGCGATTGTCGCAATTGCGTCGCCCCGGCGCAGGCGCCCGATTCTCAAGATCGGCGCCTGGACGTTAGGCGTACTAGTAGGCCTCTACCTAGTGATACGCGGCATCGCCGAATTCTTTATCGTCAATTACAACGACCCGGCCAGCTATCGCAGCGCCTGGGGCGGTCCGAGCCTGGCGGGCGTCTTCGCCGTCCATGCTGGCCCGGGTCTGCTGGTCCTGATCGGCGCGATCGCGTACGTAAGCCGCGGGCGCAGGGCAAGGCGAAACTCTCAGCACCAGACCGCCAAGCCCGCCGCCGCGCCGCCAGGGCCCCGCCAGGCGTAATCCCGTTGCGCGACTCAGGCGTCTACTTTTCCAACGGGGATGGCTCGGCCAGCCTCCGTCAAGACGCCGCGCAACGGCGCGGGAAGGCAGGATCCTGTTGGACGACCACGATCTCAGCAGAAGGACATTGCTCGCCGGCCTGGCTGCCGCCGGGGCAACCGCCGCCGGGGCGGCAGCCGCCGGAACCATGATCGGCGGCGCGTTCGGCGCCCTGGCTGGGGCTTTCCCCGCTCAGGCGGCACCGTCGACGACCATGACGACTAGCTGGGTCGGCTCGTACGTCCTGCCGTCGGACTTCGGCGAGACGACCGACGACGCGGCCTGCGCGGACTGGTCGTCGACCACGTATTTCGGCCGGATGACCAGAGCCAGGCGGCAGTACTACCAGCCCGGGGAGTTCCCCGCCTCCATCGGAGCCGACCTGCAAGCCGACATCGCGGCCGGGCGGCGGGTGACGATGAGCTTCAAGCCGGCCTACAACCCGGTGAGCTCGACCGACCGCGCCGCGCTCGATAGTTTCCTTTCGCAGGCCAAGACCGCCGGCCTGCGGGCGACGGTGGCCCTGTGGCACGAGCCGTTCCCCCAGGGGCTCTCGACCGCGCAGTACGCGAACATGATCGCCTACTACGGCCCGACCGTGCAGAAGTACGACTACTGGCTCGCCCACTGCCAGGCCAGTTCGGCGATCGCCAACGGCACGATCACGGTCTCGGAGTACTTCGATGCCTGCGCGCCAGGCTCGTTCAACCTGATCTCCAGCGATACGTACTGCCCGGCCTGGGTCAAGAACTCCGCCATCCTCACCGAGTTCACTGGCCTGGCCGACGGCAACGGCTTGCCCTACGCGCTCTGGGAGTTCAACGGCAATCCGGCCGACCAGTCCCAGGCGATGATCACGAACTACTTCAACGCGGTCTACAACCTCTTCACTGCCCGCAAGTCAGCCGGGAAGGGCTGCGGCGACATCCTGCTCTTCGATCACAGTGACGGCACGGCCAACTGCAGTTTCGTCGGCCCCGGCGACTTCCGCGTGCCGCTCGTGCAGAAGATCTACGACCTGATGAACGGCGCCGTCATCTGAGTCGCGGCCCAGCCCCGTACAGGGCAGGTCCAAGCGCGGGGACGACAGTTCGTAGTGGTAAGTCGAGTAGCTGGGGGTATCTTTCAACCAAGATTCGGAGGCTCAGCCGCGGTCAGGACTGACCTTACGCGCGTCGACGCGGGAGCCGGTGCCGACTACAAGACAGGCGGAAAAATTTGGGTGAGCTGATCTCGGTGACCGACGGGCGAATCTCCATTCGGCCGCCGCAAATGCACGATGCCGGGCCACTGCTCGCCGAGGCAGGCGACGCGGACTACGGACTCGGCATCGTCGCGGTCCCGGGTCAGAGCCGCCACGGAGGCGGACCGGACGATGCCGTGGGCTGGGTGGCCTGCGATCAGGCGCCAGGCTGGGTCCAGGCCGACGAGGTGCTGCTGCGCTACCGCCTCCAGCCGATCCCGCGCCAGAGCGACTGCGCGCTGCGCGCCGTCCAGTTGCTGATGCACCACCTGGCCGTGACCACCACGGGCCTGACGGCCTTGCTGGCCGTCACGCCGGATGACGCGCGCTCGCTGGCGGTCGCGCAGGCGGCCGGGTTCTCGCGACGGCGCGGGGTCGACGGCGACATCGTGCTTGCCCGGCCGGTGCCGCCGGTGACGTACACCGACGGCACGGTCACCATCCGCCGCCAGCGGACGAGCGACCTCGACCGGCATCTGGAAGCCATCGATGACGCGCAGATCGACTGGCTCTGGGAGCCGGGTGACCGGCAGCAATGGGAAGCCCTGACCCCGGACCAGCGGCGCGAGCATAATCGGGCGCACCTGCGCGGCAGTCAGGAAAGCTTCGGCGCGGGGCCGAAGTGGTGCTTCTCGGCTGACCGTTCCGATGCGAGCTATGTCGCCTATGCGGACGCTGACCTGGCCAATAGGCACGTCCCGCCCGGCGAGGCGAACATCTCCTACGCCGGGCATCCGGCGCACCGCGAGCAGGGCAATGTCAGCAGGTCCGTCCGCCTTCTGACGCGGTTCCTGCGCGACCACACCGGCGCCCGGTCGGCGCATTTCATCATCGACGCGGACAATGCCGCCTCGTTGCGGGTCGCCCGCGCCGTGGCCGCCGTCGAGGCCGAGCGGTGGCGCGACCCGCACGGCCGGACGCTGGTCAGGCACGTGCTGGCGCTGCGCTAACTAGCCAGAGCCGCTCGCCGGGCCGCCGCTCGTGAGGTCGATCTCGCCGGCGGGCAGCAGGTCCAGGCCGCGCAGCAAGCCGAACGAGTCGGCCTCGCCCCAGAACCTGACGATCTTGCCGTCCCGCAGCTGATACATCTTGCAGGCGGATTGCACGGCCGTCTTCCCGGTGCTGCCCTGGCAGTAGGCCTGCTCGATCACGACAATGACGCGATCCCGCGCCGCGAACACTTCAATGAGCCGCTGGCTTGTCACCGTCAAGCCGGGGGCGCAGATGGCTGCCTCGACGTTGTGCCTGCCCTGGACGTGCTGCCCGGCGCCGTAGATCTCGACATCGCCGGCCATGACCTCGGCGAGCTCGGTCAGGTCCCTGGTCACGAAGACCCTCAGGTAGCGGTACACGACGTCAAGGTTGCGTGCCTGTTCGGTTCTGGGTTCGCCCATCGCCTTGACCATAAGGCACGACATTATCGGCAAGAAACCACGAGACCATTGGCTCATGCGGATCGTGGAGTTGACCGAGCACGAGCATGTTCTCCTGGATCGCGCTGTCATGCGGTTTCGCGGCCTAGCCGATGTCGACCACCAGCCGTTCCTGCGCGACCCCGCCGCCGTCGCGCTGGCGGCACTGGAGGGCGACGACGTACTCGGCTGGGCCTGGGGTCACGCGGAGCGCCACGTCTGCGGATACTCGCAGCTCATGCTGTACGAGATCGAGGTCGCGGAGCCGGAACGCCGCCAGGGCATCGGCCGGGCGCTGCTCGCGGCCTTCCTGGACATCGGCCGGCGTGGCGGCCATGCGGGCGTCTACCTGTTCACAGGCGAAAGCAACAACCCGGCGAAGGCGCTCTACCGTTCGCTGGGCGGCGTCGCGTCAGCAGAGAACGAGACCGGCTTCTCATGGCGCTTCCCCGACGCCGGTCGGGCAACCCCGACGCCGCCGTCACCGGATCATCGAGCCCAATGACCACCCGGTGAGCCGTACTGGGTGCGCACAGGCCCCCAGACAACATGGGTGCGCGAATCGACACCCAATTTCCCACATCGAGACGCACATCCATGCGATTGGCCATTTGCCGGGCCAGCGCACTGTCAGCAACATCAGAATTGGCGCCAAGAGGTTCAACCCTCGGCGACGCGAAACCCCTCCGTCACCAGCCCCGGTCGAGGCGGAATTTTAGGCGAAAGCACGCTCGGTGGCCCGGCGGTCTGGCGGCATCGGGGATCTTGGAAGGTCAAGCTCTGGCGGGTCAGCGGGGAGACTTTCCGTGAGTTGTCGGGGAGATTTTTCGCATAAGGGAGAGAGTCTTTAGTGCTATTGACTTAAAAAACTCCCCGAAGCGAGAACTCTCCCCCACGATGCCGGAGAAGGCTCCCCGATCCTGATCATGAGCCGCGGCAGCCCTCGGGACCGGTACTGGTTTCCGTGATCATGAACGAGACCGTGATCACGGAACATCGCCCAGGTCAGGACACCGGTGATGTTCCGTGATCATGCCCGCGATCATGATCACGGAACATCGCACCTGCCGCCACCGGCACGGCCAGCTCCCCGGACTGAGAACTCTCCCGCATGATGCCGGAAAAGGCTCCCCGATCCTGATCGCTAACCGCGCGGCAGCCTCCGGAACGCGTGCCGGTTCCGTGATCATGGTCCAGACCGTGATCACGGAAGATCCCCAGGTCAGGGAGGCTGTCGGGTGGCTCGGGTCCTTGGAAAGTCAAGCTCCGGCGGCTCATCTTACGAGACTCTGCCCGGGTTCCCGGAGACTTCCCGCTTCGCGGAGTCTTTCCCGGCTCTGGCGCGGAGAGTTGTCGTTGCGCGGAGCGTTTTCCGCACATAGAACGGTCAACGCTCCGTGCTGCGAGAACTCTCCGCAGTAACGACGGACAACACTCCGCGATCATGCTGCGGCGCGGGAACGTTCCGCGATCATGCCGCAAACGATCCGCGATCATGCTGCGGCGCGGGAACTCACCGCGAGCACCGGCCCGGGCAACCCCGCACCGCCGAAGCTGAGCCCGGCTCACTCCGCAAAGCCGCACCGCACCGGGCCAGGCCGGGCCGGGCGCCCGAGAGCCGACCTGACGTGATCTTGACGCGACAGCTTCGATGACCAGAGCCAACTTCCGTGATCACGGTCCCCATCATGATCACGGACCCAAGCCTGCCCCGCCTCCCGCCCGCCGGGACCCGATACCCGGCCGGACCTGCTGCCCGGATTCTCATCAGCCGCTCACGCTCGAAGAGCTGCACCCATGTCCCAAAGAATGGGGGCCTGGACAAGCTGGGCGCAGGAAAATGAACTGGACCTTTGACGTCACCAGCGGCCAGCATTGGATTTCGTACCGGGAATCCGCAGCTGAGTATCGATCGGGCTTCGACCGCCATGACAGTGTTCACCAGCGACTACGACAGCGACCCTGAGCGGTACCTTGCCTCGGCCAAGTATCCGCACGACGACGTCCATCCCTATGTCGCCGAGCGCTTCGCCCGGGCCGGGGCACGGCTGGTGATCGACGTTGGCGGCGGTTCGGGGAAGCTGGCCACGCTGCTGCCCGGCCTGTCGATGCGATGCCTGCTCGTCGACCTGTCCCCCACGATGCTCGAGCTCGCGCCCAGGCCGGCCGTGCGGGCCGACGGTGCGCGCTTGCCGGTGCGGGGCGGCTGCGCCGACGCGGTGGCCGCGCTTTACACGCTGTACCACTATGAAGACCCGCTGGTCCCGCTCCGGGAGGCTCTCCGGGTACTACGACCTGGCGGCTTGCTCGCGGCCTGTGCGCCTAATCGCGACAGCAGTGCCGAGCTAGCAGCCGTTCTCCCTCATTGGGGTGAGCCGTCGACCTTCGACGGCGAGGACGCTCCCGGCATCGTGGCCAGCGTGTTCAGCGCTCCCGGTGACCTCGTGGAGGTCGACCGGTGGGACGGGCCGCTGGTCACCCTGGAGGCGGCCGGACATGCCGCCGCCTTCCTGCGGCTGCACCAGCTGACCGAAGGCGCGGCGGCGCGGGCGGCGGCCGGGCTCAGCCTCCCGATGACGCTGACCATGCGCGGCTGTGTCGTCTATGCCACCAAAGCGGATCGATGACTTCAGGGCCTCTTGGTTATTCTCCGAGTTCGCAGTGGACGGCGGAGGTGGACGTCACCCCTGACCTCGCGGCCGAGTTGATCAGGCAGCAGTTTCCCAGCGTGGCCGCGCCCGAGCAAGCCGGTCCCTTGCCGGCTGAGGCGCAGGCTCCTGGCATCTGCCACGGCGACTTGCACCTGCGCCACCTGCTGGTGACCGAAAGCGGCTCGGTGACGGGCGTCATCGACTGGGGTGACCTGTGCCTGGGTGATCCGGCGATCGATCTCAGCATCGCCTACCTGGCGTTCGCTGACCCCGCCCGTGACGAGCTGCTGGCCGCCTATCGAAGGCCGGTCGGCGCGGCCAGGGAGCTAGCCGCCAGGACGTGCGCGCTGCCGCTCGCGGCCGGCCTCGCCGAGTACGCGGCGGACGACGGGCGGCCGGCGCTGCTGCGGGAGTCAGTGGCGGGGATCAGGCGGTCGGCGACCTGATTTCCAGGCGAGATCGAAGTCGCATCTGCCTGCCGCGTGCCGCGCCGCGTGCCGATATTCGCTTCGCTGCGCGAGTTCCGCAGGGCTATAGTGCCGCGTGCGCACAAAGCCGGACGACCTATCGGACCAGGCCATCGCCGCAGGACTGCGCGAGGGCTGGGGATTCGCGGCCGTTTCGCTTGAGTACCAGCCTGTCGGGTTCGGCAGCCATCACTGGCTGGCGACCGACGATAGCGGCAGCCACCGGTTTGTCACCGTCGACGATCTCGCGGCGAAGACCCGGACAGCGCACGAAGATACCGACTTCGCGTTCAGGCAGCTGACCGCCGCGTTCGCGACCGCGTGGTCCCTTCGGCATGAGGGCGGCCTCGGGTTTGTCGTCGCGCCGATACCGGCGGCGGACGGGCGCGTGCTCGGCCGGCTCACCGGCAGGTACTCGCTAGTCGCGCACCCGTTGCTTGACGGAACTCATGCGGGCGAGGACGGCGAGTTCACCAGCGACGCCGACCGCCTGACCATGATCGACATGCTCGTGAAGATTCACCAGGCGCCTGTATCCGCTGCCGAGCCTGAGGACTTCGTGGTGCCGAATCTGGACTTCCTGCTGAACATGATGAGCCAGGCCGGCGGCGGCTGGGACACCGGGCCGTTCGGGGAACGGGCCAGTGAGCTCTTGCGGGCCGCGCCGGCGAACTGGAGTTGCTCATCGATGCGTACGGCGTTCTGGCCGCCCGGGTGGCCGGGCGGCCAGAACGGATGGTGATCACTCACGGCGAGCCGCACGCCGGGAACGTCGTCGTCACGCAGGCCGGCCTGTCCTTGGTCGACTGGGAAAGCGCACGGCGCGCGGCTCCGGAACGCGATCTCTGGCAGTGGGCCGAGCGCGACGAGTCGCTCCTAGCCAGGTACGTCGCGGCGACCGGGGCGCAGATCGACCGGGACGCCCTGGCGCTGTACCGGATGTGGTACGACCTCATTGAGATCGGGGGCTATCTGAGACTGTTCCGCGCGCCGCACGGCCTGACCGCCGATACCGAGGAGTCCTGGCGGAACCTGCGGTTCTTCCTGCGGCCGGCCGAGCGCTGGCCATCGCTAGCGCGGCACGGGGCCATGTAGCACGATCAGGGCATTGCCCCTGGAGTCGGTGCCGAGTGCCCAGATCGAGGTGGTGTGCGGCACGGCGGCGAGCTGGGACAGCGTCCCGGGCGAGCTAATTGACGCTGACCAGGACCGGCCCGTGCGGTGCCAGAGCCGGTCCCCTCCTCCGAGGTAGTCGTCGCCAAGAAGCCAGAGTCCCTGTCTCCCATTCGTTGCGAAACTCGCGACGTAAAAATCTTCCTGGCTTGGCACCGCGGGCGGCCGCTGCCGTCCAGGCCCGGCCGTTCCAGTGTCGTGCCAGCTCTGACGAGCCTGATTTCCGGTTCGCGACGCTGCCGCCGATCCAGACGTCGGTGTCAGACCTCGCCAGGATGGTCGCCAGGGTCGCGTTCCGTGCGAGCTTCGGCTGGGTTCTCGCCTCCTGCCAGCGCGAGCCGTTCCAGTGCGAGATGACTGGCTTGGAGCTCAGGCCGGTGTCAGGGATCGAGCCGCCGGATAGTGCCCACATGTCCGAGGCGGAGATCGCGCTGACCGAGCCGATCAGGTTCTTGCCTGGCACCGGGACCCGCGTCCACCTGGTGCCGTTGAACCGCGCCGCGAGCGGGGTGAATTTCTCCGAGTTGACCCGCCCGTGCTCGACACCGCCGAAGACCCACACGTCGGCCGGGCTGAACACCCTGACCTGGAGGATGAAGGTATGAGCATGCGCGGGTCGCCCCATGGCCGGCAGCCTGCCTGAGGTCCACGTGGTGCCGTTCAGCCTCAGGTAGCTGCCCCTCAGGCTGAACGCCCAGGCGTTGCGGCTCGACGATGCTCCGATCAGCGTTAAGAAATTGCCCTTTCCGAAATGCCTGGCGGCCCGGGCGGGCAGCTTGACCCGACGCCACGCCTCGCCGTTCCAGTGCGCGATCAGCGGCCCTTCGGGTGCACCGTCACGGGACCCGAGAGTGCCGGACACCCAGGCGTCCGCCGCGCTGACAGCGTCGACGTTGCCGGGGACTGCGAATCGGCCTGGCACCGAAAGCATCGCGAACGCCCGCCAGCCGCCTGTCCCGGCGTGCCCGGCCCGTCCGGATGCCTGAGCCGGGCCCGGGGCTGCCTGGGCCGGGGTTGCCTGGGCGGTGGTTGCGTGAGCGGTGGTTGCCTGAGCCTGGGCTGCCGGGGCTGGGGCCAGGGCCTGAGTCGTGATTGCCGCGACGGCCAGCGCGGCCGCGGCGGCCGCCTGGGCCGGCGCGGCCGGCACGCGGAATGTTGCGGGTCGAGGTGAGTTCATTGTCGCTGATCCTTTTACTGGGCAGATGCGGGTTCTCTAGCCACGCTGTCAGCAGCGCCGGGATCTCTCTTGAGCCCGCGTACTCATATCGAGACGCGGTCATACTCAGGACGCGGCTTCACCCCGGCGGGAAAAGGCAGTCGTCTGCGGCTATGGCCGGCCACAGGAGAAAGGACCGTAGGCCACCTGACCGTGAACTGCTCGCGATGACCCTTGAATCCGCCGCTGACGGTTGTCACCAGGCGCGGGGGTGACCGGGCCGGGCCTATTCGTACTAACCTGGGCGCTAGGTCCGTGATCATGCTCCGAGGCGTGATCACGGAAATTTACGCAGGTCAGGGAGGCTGTCGGGTGACTCGGATCTTGGAAGGTCAAGCTCCGGCGAGTCAGCGGGGAGAGTTTTCCTGAGTTACCGGGAGACTTGTCGCTTCGGGGAGTGTTGTCAGTTCTATTGACTGAAAAGACTCCCCGATGCGAAAACTCTCCCCCGCGATGCTGAAAAGGCTCCCCGATCCTGGTCACGAGCCGCGCGGCAGCCTCAGTGGCCGGTGCGATGTTCCGTGATCATGGTCATGGGCGTGATCACGGAAGATCGCCCAGGTCAGGGCAGCAGAATGTTCCGTGATCATGCCCGCGGCCATGATCACGGAAATTAATCCCGGTCGGCCCCCAGCCGGCAAGCACCCCACCCGGCACCCACTCCGGCCTGCAGGGGCGACCACTTCCGCCTGCCGCGCGGGCGCTTCCGCCCGCCGCGCGGGCGACTGACCCGGCCGAAGGCCCGTGCTCGAGCCAAGCCTCAGCATGACGGCCTGACCACTCGGAGTGATCACTTGAGAACAGGCCTGACCTGCGCGATAGCCGTGCTCAACGACCGAACTGGTACATTGCGCCCGGCCTCAACCGACTAGCCCCGAAATAGCCTCAAGGGTCTAGATTTTAGCGGTCCCATCGGTCACAATAGGTGACGGGTGGCCCTGGGCTGCTGCACGCCTCGAATCTAGGAGAGGTCCATGACTGCCGTCCCGCGTCCTTCGGTCCGGGCCGCTACGATCAAGGACGCCGCCTACATTGCGACGGTTCATATCCGTTCGTGGCAGGCCGCCTACCGTGGCCTGGTTCCGCAGGACTATCTCGACACGCTCGACATCGCCCGGCGAACCGAAAGCTGGCAGCGCGCGCTGGGCGAGACCGACTGGTCCAAGGGCGGCGTAGTCGTCGCCGTGCCAGGCCCCGAGGTACTGGGGTTCGCGGGGTTCGGGCCGTCCAGGGACGCGGACGAGGACAAGAGCGGCGGCGCTGTCGGGGAGATCAGGCAGATCTACTTGCTGCCCGAAGCATGGGGCAAGGGATTCGGGCAGCGGCTGATGTCCACCGCGCTGCTCAGGCTCGCCTCGGCCGGGTACGCCCAGGCGACGCTGTGGGCGCTCGCGACCAACACTAGGGCCAGGCACTTTTACGAGAAGAACGGCTGGGCGCCCGACGGTGCAGCCAAGTTCGACGACATCAGCGGGTTCCGGATCGACCAGCTCCGCTACCGCAAGCACCTGTCGTAGCACCGGCCGGCCGGGACCTTCCTGGCCCGCCGGGCTTCCTGGCTGGTCAGATCCGCACCATGTACTGCGTGGCTCGCAGGCCGACGCCGCCGCGCCAGATCTCGAATCCCGCCATCACGCTGGCCAGCCACCACGAGCGCTCGATGAGGTGATCGCGCTCCGCCGCGACGACGAACGGCCTGAGGCTCGGGTTCGTGACCGTGTCGGTCGGGCGCACTCGCCGGAACTGAATGTAGTTCCGGTGCTTGCCGTGGCCATGGGTGACCCAGTGCTCCAGGTAATACGGCACGTGCCCGATGATCACCACCGGCCAGGCACCGACCGGAAAGTCGCGAGCGTTCAGCCAGATCATCAGCTCGGCGCCGCTGCTCTGGCCTGACCGGCTCGGCCGCCGGTCAAACCAGATGTCGTA
This sequence comes from uncultured Actinomycetota bacterium, assembly GCA_963720575.1. Classification (GTDB taxonomy): domain Bacteria; phylum Actinomycetota; class Actinomycetes; order Streptosporangiales; family Streptosporangiaceae; genus Chersky-822. Next base: position 2,911,026 of record CAVRGA010000001.1, on the reverse strand, counting down.
GCCAGCACTCCACGTCCCCCGAGCCCGCGTCTTCGTGTGCCAGGTCGTCACCAGCCGCTTGATCCGGCCCGCCAGCATCGGCAGCTTGCCGCGCGAGGTGCAGCTTCCCAGCCGCAGCCGACGAAGATGCAGAAAAGCTAGCCGTACCCTAGCCGAAGCCAAAGAATGGCAAACAGGGCTCAAGACCCGATATGGTTACCTCAATTTCCCGGTGCGCCAGCCACGATTCCCGGTCAATTCGAAGCCGTGCGAGTTCGGCGGGCTTGCCGCGGGTCAGGCACCGCTCCCGGCCGTCCCCCACGTAGCCGAGCTTGCGCGACACGCCGAGCGAGGCAGCGTTGTCGGTGAACGCTGCTGATGTGGCGAATCGAGCTCCGAGCCCGTCGAAGGCCAGCGCGAGCACGGCGGCCCGCATCTCGGTGCCGAAACCTCGACCTTGATGGGCCTGGCCAAGCCACGACCCGGTGCCGACCTCGCGCAGGATCGCGAAGTTACTCGCCGATAGCCCCATCGTCCCGATCACCTGGCCGGCCGCGAGCGCGACCAGGTTCAGCGTCCAGTTGGCCGGCTTCCACGAACCCCAGCAGGACCAGTGATAACGCATAGTTGCCAGCGCCCGGTCAACCGGGGCGGCGTCGGTCCACGGGACGGTGAATGGCTGCACCCCCGGGTCATGCACTCCCGCCTCGGCCAGCCTGGCCAGCGCCGTCAAGTCAGCCTCATCGGGCAGCCTGAGCTCGAGCCTGCCGGTATGCAACCGCAACTCAGGCAACGGCCAATACGGATGCGCGGTCATGCCGCCGATTGTGGCATCGCGGCCCGGGCCGCTCCACTGCCTGGGTCCATGATCTGTCCAGGAGGAGCCGAGAATCCTCCGGCACGGTCAGGCGGGCGGGTTCTGAAGAACGCTAGCTCCTGATTATTCCAGGCGCGGTTGTGATCACCCGGCCGGCCGCAGGATCCGCGAGCTGCCGTTGCCTGCTCTCGCGCGGCCGGGCCGCCTCCGTCCGTACGCGGCGGCCCGCTCCCCCGCACGTGCCGGGGAGCGGGCCGCCAAGCCTGCGCTTCAAAGCTCAGCTGACTGGGCCGAAGAAGTAGGCGAACTGCTGGTTGGACCGGGCCTCGCTGCCGACGAGCAGCTCGCGCTCAAGCGAGAGCTGGTTCGACGGGCGGTTCGTGCCGGTGTCCAGGGTGAGCACCAACGGCTGGCTGAAGTTGCTGTCGCCACCGTTGATCAGCGGGCAGAAGTTCACCGACGGGTCGCCTGGCGATACTGGCGGCGAGGCCGGGAGCAGGCAGTTCGTGCCCTGGGTGCTGTGGATGCGGTCGGCGATCCACACGGTCCTGGCCGTGGTGCCACATGGCTGGAGCGTGACCTGACGGCCCGCGGTCGCCCGCGAGACGCCCGCGCACAGACCTGACTGGTTGCCGAACGGCGACCAGTTCAGCTCGATGACAGCGAACAGCGGGTAGTGCGTGCAGACGAACGACGTCGGCGAGAAGAAGTCATTCGCCAGGAAGCCGCAGAACTGGAACACGAATCCGGACAGCGACGGCGTGAAGTCGCCGTTCGGCCGGAAGTTACCCGCGACATGCATGTTGACCGGCGTGCCGACGTGGCCACCGACACCAGTGTCGCCGTTGATGAAGGCGTTCATCGTGGTACCAGAGCCGAGCTGGTCGCTGAACAGGCTGACGCAGTTCGAGCCGCACGCCACGGTGTCCTTCGGGCTCTGGGTCGACGCGGACGCGACGCCGGCGGACAGACCAATGCCGGCCGTGATCACCGCCGCCGCCGATACCGCGTAGAACGCCCTGGTAAAGCGCTTGCGCATATGTGGTTCCTTCCTATGGTTCCGCTGTCGCGTCCCGGGCGCTCGGGCGGTCGAGACCGGCCGGTCCGCGGCGAAAGGTATTCCTGGCAACGGTTGCTCTCAGTAATCCCCGCCCTGCCAGTTCATTACTTGACGTTATCACTGAGTCGCTGACTGTAATCAAAGCTGCCGTCGATTTAGATCACGATTTGGCAGCGATCGAAAGACGCAAACTAGTTGTACCTAGCCTTTAACCAGGGAAAATAAGCATGGCACAGTCGGGCAGCCAACCCTTTTGACGCACTTGAGGCAGTCCAGAACGCCCTCAAAGCCAGGACCAGCCGAGCCTAGTAACATGACTACTAAAAGTAATCAAAGTACCGGCCTCGTCAGCGGCCGTGCGGTCTCGCTTAATGTGAGTGCAGCCCGACGAGCAGCCCGACGAGGGCGGCCGGACAGTTCGCCTAGCACGAGAGAGGTCAGCGTGACCGACGCCCTGCCGCAGCACCTGCGCAAGGAACTCGACGATCCGCTCGCTGAGCCGATGGCCGGCACCAGGAAACTGCGCTTCGAAGTGGTCAGCAACGAGCGGATGTCGGTCAGCATGCAGCGCATCACGCTCGCAGCACCGGAACTGGCCGACTTCACCTACTCGCCCGGCCAGGACGTGATGCTGCTTGTCGCGGCCGAGGGCCGCCGGCCGATCAGGCGCCGCTACACGATCAGGACCCTGGACCCGGAGGCGTCGCTGCTCACTCTCAACGTCGTCCGGCACGGCCAGGGCCCTGGCGAGCACTGGCTGAGCACGGCCCGCCCGGGCGACACCATCGAGGGCATCGGGCCGCGCGGGAAGATCACGGCGTCGCCTTCGGCCGACTGGCACCTGTTCATGGGCGACGAGTCAGCCATGGCGGCCATACTCGCGATGACCGAGTCACTGCCGGACGAAGCGGAGGCGACGCTGGTCATCGAGGTGCCGGATCCCGATGATGAGCAGGAAATAATTGCCCCCGCTCGGACCAGGGCGACTTGGCTGCACCGGCTCGGACGGCTGCCAGGGGACCCGGCATTGCTTGCCGCCGAGGCCGCCGAGGTGGAACTGCGACCGGGCGCCGGCCATGTCTACCTGTTCGGCGAGGCCTCTGTCGTGCTGAAACTGCGCGAGGTCCTCGCCGGACGGGGGATCGTGGCCGACCAGATCTCGCCGAAGGCGTACTGGGGTCGCGGTCGCGCCAATGCCGGGCACGGTGAGCCTGCGAAGGATACGTGAGCGGGCGCTGTCCGGCTGGCCATATCAGCGGACAGCACCGGCGATTCATCTTTCACTCTCATTTGGCGAGGCATTCTTCCCTAGACTGATCTAGGTAGCTCGAACTCGCGCTGGATGGGAGCGGCCTGGTGGCGTCCGCGATAGCGACCGAGGTATCGGCGGCGATCGCCAATGCCTCGGCCAGAACGCTGACGCTCGGCATCGATGAAGCTGGCCTGATCCGCCAGCACGACCGCAGCGCCGGCGACATCCTGGCCAACCCGACCGGGTCGCTGCTCGGCACTGATCTGTGCGGCCTGATCACCGGGCCCGGCGATCCTTCGCGCACGCTGGCCGGCCTGATCGACGCGACCAGGACCGACCGGCAGAGCACGACGGTGCTGACGCTGCGCACCGCCAACAGGTCGCTGGTCGATGCCGTGGTCACGTTCGAGCCGATCCGGTCGACCGATCCCGAGCTATTCGCCCAGGTGACGATGCGCATCCCGGCACCGGCGGCCGAGCGCTTCATCGACCCGGCCCTGATGCGGCACGCGCTGCTCGACGGAGCCGTGCGCAGGATTGGCGGCGCTCTCGATATCGACCAGCTCGCCCCTGAGCTGGTGAATATCCTCGTCCCCCACTTCTGCAACTCAGCTGGCCTGATGATCCTCGAGAGCCTCCTCGGCGACAGCGACTACGAGGAAACGGCGCGCGGCGGCACCCAGTTCGTCCGCAGGCTCGCCCTGGCCTATGACGACGGCGACGCGGGATGGCACGCCGCCTTCCCGGTCGGCGAGATCCTGCGCTACCCGCCAGACAGCATCTACACCCGATGCCTGGACACCAGCGCGCCAGTCAGCGCGGTCATGACGCCGGAGGCCGCGCTGGAGCTGGCCTCCGCCTGGCGGCGCACCCCGGTGGCCAGGCTCATCTCAGGCACGTCGATGCTGGCGCTGCCCATCCTGGCCCAGAACGCCCTGCTCGGCTTCTTCGTGTGCGTCAGGCAGCCGGGGTTCCACCGGTTCGACGCGTACGACACCGAGATCGGGATGGAGTTCGCCAGCCGGGCCGCCCTGTTCGTCGACGGCGCGCGCCGCTACAGCCGTGAACGCGCCACCGCGCTCACGCTGCAGCGCAGCATGCTGCCGACCGGGCTGTCGCACCCATCCTGCGTCGAGGTCAGGCATCGCTACCTGCCGGGCAGCAAGCTGATCGAAGTCGGCGGCGACTGGTACGAGTCGATCGCGCTGCCGGGAGGCCGGGTCGCGCTGGTTGTCGGTGACGTGGCCGGGCACGGCGTGCGAGCCGCGGTGACGATGGGCAGGCTCAGGACCGCGATCAAGACGCTGACGATGCTCGAACTGCCGCCCGCGGAGACCCTGCAGCGCCTCGATGACCTGATGCACGAACTCGGCGTGTTCGAGCCGCACTTCGCCACCTGCGTATACGCGGTCTACGACTCCGTGGAGGGGACCTGCGAGGTGGCCTCGGCAGGCCACCTGCCGCCCCTGCTCGTCCACCCGGACGGCACCAACGAGTTCCTGGACGTCTCGCCCGCGCCGCCGCTCGGCATCGGGGCCAGCCCGATCGTGAGCCGCACCCTGACCATCGAGGACGGCAGCCTCCTCGTCATGTACACCGACGGCCTCGTCGAGCGCAGGACTGAGGACATCGACCTGGGACTTCAGCGGCTGCGCATGATCTTCAACTCGGACTCGCCCGCCCAGTCGCTCGAGGAACTGTGCCGCGCAGCGCTCGCCGACGTCTACGACGACCACCAGCGCGACGACATCGCGCTCCTGGTTGCCAGGCTGAGCAGGATCAGCCGGGACAGGCACGTCTCGTGGAAACTCGCCGCCAAGCTGACAGCCGCCCGCCGGGCACGTTCCCTGATCCGCGGCCCGATGCGCCGGTGGGGCATGTCCGACCTGATACCGCTCGGCGAGCTAGTGGTCTCCGAGCTGGTCACCAACGCCGTCCGGTACGCCCAGGGGCCGATTCGGCTGCGGCTCGTGTTCGAAGGCGGGCTGTTCATCGAGGTGTTCGACAGTTCGGCGGCGGTGCCGAGACTGCGCCACGCCGACGATGAGGACGAGCGCGGCCGGGGACTCGCCGTGGTCAGCCAGCTAGCGCACCGCTGGGGCACCCGGCGCGCCGGCACAGGCAAGGTCGTCTGGTGCGAGCTCGCCATTCCGCCAACGGCCAGGGTTTCGCAAGCCGACCTAAGCGAGGCCCGTTCCGATACCGCCGGACCGGCCACGACGGCCAGGGAAACCTCGGCGACCGCGCCGCACAAGCCTGCTGAGGCGCAGCCATCGGACGAGGCCGGGGCCGGGGCGGTGGCCGGGGCCGGGGCCGGGGCTGTGGCCGAGGACGCTGGGGCTGACCCGGCACCCGCCGCTGAGGCGGCGACCGACTCGGCAGCCAAACCACGTCGGCGCGAGCCGACGGCCGATCGGAAACTCGCGGCGGCGCATCGGGCCCGGCCGAACCTCATCTAGCAGGCAGAACGTCACAGACTGCCGTTCAACCGCTCCAAAACGACGTACTTGTAGTGTCTTCTCAACTCGTCTGGTTTATGCTTCAATAAGAGAGATTATGATCGTTCGCTGGATCTGCCTAGTCCGTGTTCGATCATGGGGAGGAATCGAACAATATGAGCACTAGCCGACAGTCACCAGAGTTCACCAGGTTGCTGACCCCAGCTGAAGTCGCAGCCATGTTCCGTGTGGACCCCAAGACAGTGACGAGATGGGCCAAAGATGGCAAGCTCACCTCGGTACGTACGCTTGGGGGTCATCGCAGGTACCCAGAAGCTGAGGTCAGAGCATTGCTCGACCAGATCAGCGGGTCCGCTCGGCCATAACGCGGACCCGTTTCGGCCAGCGAGCACATCGGCCAGACGGGTTTAGCCAAGGCACTTGCCGCCAGTAAGCAAGGGGCCGTTGCGCTAGCCTTTCGTCACTCACCGTAACGAATGGCTAGCGCAACGGCCACGATCCTTGTCAGCTGGCGGGTCGACGCCGCCGCGACACCAGCATCAAGTCGGTCTCGTTGCTATCAGGACGACAGCAGGGAGGGCCATGCTGTCGTTGCCGCTTTCGCCGCATAGCCAGCGAACGGGGCCGAGCGGACGGATCGAGCGGGGGCGCGCCGAGCGGACGGGGCCGCGCCGCAGGACGACGGGCCACGTTGCCGGCATCACGCGCGCCAAAGTCCGTGATCATGCTCGGGGGCTTGATCACGGAACATCACCGCCGTCCTGACCTGGGTGATCTTCCGTGATCATGGTCTCGAACATGATCACGGAACATCGCACCGGTCCCGGAGGCTGCCGCGTGGCTCGTGATCAGGATCGGGGAGCCTTTTCGGCATCGTGAAGGAGAGTTCTCGCTCCGGGAAGCTGTCAGTGCCTGGGCGGCAGGTGCGATGTTCCGTGATCAAGGACCAGGGCATGATCACGGAACATCGCACCGGTCAGGGCAAGGTGATCTTCCGTGATCATGGTCTCGAACATGATCACGGAACATCGCACCGGTCCCGGAGGCTGCCTCGCGGCTCGTGATCAGGATCGGGGAGCCTTTTCGGCATCGTGAAGGAGAGTTCTCGCTCCGGGGAAGGTTTTCAGTCAGGTGCACTGAAATCTCTCCCCGATAGCTCAGGAAAGTCTCCCCGCTGACCCGCCCGAGCCTGACTTTCCAAGATCCCGAGGCACCCGGCAGCGCCCGTCCCGACCGGGTTTGCTGTACGTCTCCGCGTTACGGCGCGTGCGTGCAGGCGGTGGTGAGCTGCTGGTCCCCGGCACCATGGGTGTAGAGCAGGAGCCAGTCGCCGCGCTCGTGCCAGACCTTGGTGAACGCCAGCGGGAGGCCGGCGATCGCGGGTCCCTGCTGCACGCCGCTGAGCGACAGCGTGGCCGGGTTGGAGACGCAGTGGTTGATCTCGACCACCCAGACCCTGCTCGCGTGACTGAGCCTGGACCTAAGCTCCGGGAGCGGCACCGAGGTGCCGCCCAGGGTGCCGGACGGAATCGCGGCCTGCTTGGTGGCGATGTTGGGCAGCTTGCGCAGGCCGTAGCTGTAGGCGGCGCCGAAGCTCTCGGCATTCGGATTGGTGTAGAGCACGACGTCGCCTGGGCGCGCGTTGGCAGCGACGATCTGGTCAAGCGCCCTGACGTTGTCATAGTGCCCGTAGGGCTGGCGCTGGGCGACCTGAGCGGTGAACCCCGCGAGCACGACGACCACCAGCGCGACCGGGCCGACGATCCGGCCGAGCGCCACCAGGGCCATGCCGCCGAGCAGCGCGCCGGCAGGGACGCACATCAGGACGTACCGCGAAGTGTAGATCGGCGAGATCACCGAAGCCCCGAGCAGCAGCGCGGGCGGCACCAGCATCCACGGCACGCTCAGCTCGGTCAGCTCCCAGCGCCACGCGGCCCGCCGCGTGCCCGTCGCCTCGGAGCTGAGGATGAGCGCGATGGCGATGATGCCGGCGATCACGACCGTGACCAGCGCCGAGCCGCTGAGCGTCAGCAGCGTAGACAGGCCTGATGACGACTGGTTGTTCGCGATCCAGGCCACCTGACCGCGCTGGTCCCAGCCGAGCAGCAGCAGCGGGCTCGACAGCACCACGCCGGCAAGTGCCGCGGCCAGCCAGCCCGCGGCGAGCCGGCGGGCGTCCTGGTCACCGCCCCGGCGCCGCCAGTGCAACGCCACCGTGATGGCGTGCGCCGGGATCAGCAGGAGCCCGAAGATGTTCAAGATGCCGAGGACGGCCAGGCTCGCGCCGTAGCCGATCAGCCACCGCCTGCGTACGGCCGGCTCCGCGCCGAGCACGCGGACAAGCAGGTAGCTGGCGATGCACGCGACGCCCACCACCATCTCGTACGAACGGGCTTCCTGGCCGTACCTGGTAGCGACGGGCAGCACGGCGAACAGCAGTCCGGCCGCCAGGCCGACCCAGGCAGAGGCCATTCGCCGCCCGATGGCCGCGACGAACGCGGCGGCTACGGCGGCGGCCAGCGCGGATGGCAGCCGCATCACGAACTCGCCAGTGCCGAGTGCGTGCGCCACTGGCCACATCATCATGTAGTACGCGGCGTGCACGGCGTCGACGTTGCCGAGCATGCTGATCAGGTCGCCGAACGGACGCGACACCGCGGAGATCGTCGCCGCCTCGTCCCGCCAGTAGGACGGGGTCGTGATGCCCCACAGCGCCAGCGCGAGCGCGGCGAGCGGCGGCACAAGCAGCGCCCATACCGGCCCGTGATCGTACGGCTTGCCAGGCGTCGCGACCTGGGACTCCGGTACCCGCGACTCCGCGGCCGGAGCGTCAGCCCCCGCGGCCGGGGCGTCAGCCCCCGCGGCGTGCGTGGCGGCCCCGTTCTGATCGGCCGCTGCGGGCCGCTGAGTCGCGCCGGCCGACCTGGCAGCGTCGTTGTCGGCCGCCTGTCCCAACGCCGATGACCCGCTGGGTGAAGTCATGATGTCTCAACCTCCGGAGTCAACCGGGCAGGTAACGAAGTATCGAAGTATCAGGGTCCCTTGAGCACGCACTAGGCTGAGCGTCGCATTAGGCCAGCGACCCAATCGTAGCCACGCGCCGTCGCGCTCATGCCAACTAGCGCCTAGCTGTCCGGGCCGCGCTGCTCCCGCTCGGTTTGCCCGTCGGCGGCCAGGCCGTGCCCAGCCGCCGAAGCCGGGCACGGAAACGTCACGATACAGCCGCCGTGTGGCCAGGACGTGGTCGCAGAGTAATCACCGCGTAGTCACGACCTGACCGTGACGCTGCAATAACTACTGCAAGTCGCGGATCGATTACAGAGAGTCCAGATATCGGAACGGCCTTCGAAAACTAGCCGCAGGCCTGCCAGATGGCACCGTAGCGTCTCCAATAGGCGAGTAAGATCCGTTATCTGTGCTCAGATCGCGGGTAACAACGTCAGCCGAGCGCTGGCTCGATCCCTTGAGGACCAAACAGCTATGCTGCGTCGCCGATCAGTCCGCTTGCGGATCGTGGTGCTCGTGCTTGTCCCATTGGTCGCGCTGATTGGCCTGTACGGCGTTGTGCTATCGCTAACGCTCGGCTCGCTGTTCTCGTTCCAGCAGGGCTCGAGAGTCGGCAGCGAAGTCACGACCCCCGTATCGAATGTCCAGATTCAGGTTGGCGCGGAACGCGCGCTGGCATTGCAGTACCTCGCCGATCCCAGCCACACCAGGCTGGCAAAACTGCTCGGGCAGGAGCCAAGATCCGACGCCGCCGTCAGGGCGTACCTGACAGCCAAGGCTGCCGCGCAACGGCACGCCGGGGCAGGCGAACTTCGCGCTATGCGGGCATGGGCCAATGACCTGGCGATCTTGCACGAGTTGCGCACGACGGTCGTGAGCCTCGGGCTCAGCCGGGCCGCTGCCGCTGCCTCGTACTCCGTGCTCGTCACAGGCGGCAACAACGTCATCAACCAGGCGCTCTACCCGCTCCTTGACACTCCAGGCGTGGTGCAGGCCAACGACCTGGTCACGCTTGACGAGTCGTTGCAGTCCGTGGCGGAGGAAAGCGATCTGTTCAGCGCGGACCTGACCGCCAGGTCCTATCCGGCCGCTGATCAGCACCTGCTCATTCAACTGATCGTGCAGCGCCGTCAATTGCTCGATGAGGGAATGACCGGCCTTAACAGCGCTTATCAGAATTATTTCAAGAACGACATTCCGGCGAGCACTTCGTCCACGCTGAGCAACCTCGAAGATCAGATCACCAGCGGCCCGCACAATGCGCTGCGAGTGTCGCCCCCGGCCTGGGTCGCCACTAACGCCGCCTACGATCTCGCGTTCCGCAAGGCGCTTGACAGCGGAGCCAGGTCGGTGGAAAACCTCACGATCAGCAAGGCCCGGGGATTGCTGCTCAGGCTGATCCTGGTCGGCGGCGTCGGCCTTCTCGCCATCCTGACAGCGGTCGCGATCGCGGTCATCGTCAGCCGCACGCTGCTGCAGCAGCTCAGTGAGCTGCGGCAGTCCGCGCTCAGCTTGTCATCGCAGCGCCTGCCAGCCATCCTGGCCCGGCTGCGGGCGGGCGAGGAAATCGATGTTGGCGCGGACACGCCTCAGCTCGAGGCCGGCCCGAGCGAGATCGGGCAGCTGCAGGAGGCCATCAACGTCACCGCCAGGACGGCCATCGGCGCCGCCATTGACGAGGTCGCGCTGCGGCGCGGCGTCAACGACGTATTCAGGAACCTGGCGAGGCGCAATCAGTCGCTGCTCACCAGGCAGCTTGAGCTGCTCGACGCGATGGAGCGGCGGGTACACGATCCAGAGGAACTCGCCGACCTGTTCAGGGTCGACCACCTGACGACCCGGATGCGGCGGCATGCCGAGGGCCTGCTGATCGTCGCCGGAGGCTCGTCCGGGCGGGTCTGGCGCGACCCGGTGCCGATCATGGACGTCATGCGCGCCGCCGTCGCCGAGATCGAGGACTACACCAGGATCAGGGTGACCTCGCGGACAACCGCCTCGGTGGCCGGGCACGCCGTGGCCGACATCATTCACCTGCTCGCGGAGATCGTCGAGAACGCCACCACGTTCTCGCCGGCGAACACGCCCGTGCGGATCGAGGCGGACAGCGTCGCCAAGGGCCTGATCGTGGAGATCGAGGACCGCGGCCTCGGCATGAGCGAGACTCAGCTCGCTGAGCTTAACTCCAAGCTCAGCGATCCGCCGACCCTCGACCTGTCGGGTAGCGAGCAGCTCGGGCTCTTCATCGCCGGCCAGCTCGCCAAACGACACGATGTCAGGATCACGATGCGCGGCTCGGCCTACGGCGGCATCGCTGCCGTCGTGCTGATCCCGAGCCCGCTGGTGATGGACTCCGGTTACGCAGAGCCGCTGACCGCGATCGGCATTCGCGAGCTCGGCGGGCGCCCGGTTCCCCAGCTTCCTGGGCCTTCCCGGCAAGCCCCGGACGACGGCTTGGCCGCCATGGCCGGCACTGGCGATACCGGCTACGGCCCGGGCACCGGTTACCTCGTCGACCTGGAGTCCGCCGCAACGGCGGTCACGACTACCGCCACCCAGGTTGGTGCCGTGTACCGCGGCCGCGACACCTCCGCCGACGACCCGCTTTCCGACCTTCTGGCAGGTTCCAGCGGCAACGGTGCGTCTGACCGCGGCGGCGCGAGCCCAGAGGACCGAGGCGCCGCTGACGGCTCCGGGTCCGACTACGCTCAGGCGGAGTACCTCGCTGACTACAACCCGGCGAGCTACAACTCCGAGCCGCCGATGCTGGTACTTGGGCCCGTGGCCGATCCGTCGGGTCCCGCAGCCGAGTTCGGCCTGGTGGACCCCCCGTCCGAGCCAGCTCCCGGCCCCCGGCCGGTGACCGACTTCGGACCGGTCACGGACTACGGCCCGGCCAATGACATCGGACGCCCCGAGTGGGCGGCGGAGATCGACGCCGGGCTCGGCCGGCCAGCGGCCGACCCTCCGGCCGGCTGGCCGCTGACCGCCCGCTCGGCCCCCGAGACCGGCAACGGCGGCGCCCACGCCGCTCCAGGTAGCGACCGCTCCATGGGCGGCCCGGCTGGCTGGCCCGACGGCTCGCCGGCCGCGCAGGGCTGGCTTAACCTTCCCGGCAGCTCTACCCCGAGCTTCACCGATGCCCCGAGTTCCGCCGGCGGACCCGGCGGACCTAGCGGGTACGGCGACCTGACCGCCCAGCCAGCGTCCGCGTCCGGTGACTCAGCAGCCCTGGCCGGGGAGCCGGCTGCTGGCCTCGGGCCGTTCCTGCCCAAGCGCCAGCCGAGGACGCCGAGCCTGTCGTTCGGCGATGACGACACCGACACTGGCAGCTTTACCTCGCCGTTCGCGGCCAGCCAGCGCCGGCAGCCGTCCGGGCCCGACCCGCTGCCCGAACCTGAGCAGCCTGCCGCGGCCGAGCTCGACGGCCTGCCGGTCCGCGTCCGCCAGGCCAACCTCGCGCCCCAGCTGCGGGAGTCGGCCAGCGCGGCCAGCCACTCGAGCGCTCAGCAGTTCGTCGCAGCGCCAGAGATGCCAGGTGACTCCGCTGCCGCGGCACAGCAGTCCGCGGTGTCTGTACCGCCCAATCCGCCAGTCGGCGACCCCTCCCCCGAGGCCGCCAGAAACTTCATGTCCGCCTTGCAACGAGGCTGGGAGCGCGGTCGCTCCATGGCCGAGCAGATAACAGAAGAGTCAGACGGAGAGCAGTCGTGATACCCGGGCAGCCGATGGCAGCAGGAGGAGCGCAATGAACACCGGTGGCAGCTTGGACTGGCTGCTCGACGACCTGGTCGCCAGGGTCGCGAACGTGGAGAAGTCAGTGATCTTGTCCAGGGACGGGCTCGCGATCGGGGCCTCGTCAGGCCTGCTCCGCGAGGACGCGGAGCACCTCGCGGCTGTCGCGGCCGGATTCCAGAGCCTGGCCAGGGGATTCGGCCAGCATTTCACCTGCGGCAGCCCGCGCCAGACCATCGTCGAACTTGAGTCGGCGTTCCTGTTCGTGACCGCGGCGGGCGACGGCAGTTGCCTGGCCGTGCTAGCAAGCCTCGGTGCGGACGCGGGGCTGATCGCCTACGAGATGGCGCTGCTCGTCAAGCGGGTCGGGCAGCATCTGGGAGTCAGGCCGCGACCAGCCCAGGTCAGCTCGTAGGTGCCGTGAAGTTCGCATGACCCCGAGGCGAGATCGCGGGAACCGTGACAGCCGAGGCCCGGTTGTCAGGCCCTACGCAGTCACTTCGGGCCGTACCAAGCCAACTGGCGCGGCGATCGACATGGTCGCCCTGGTCTCAGCGGTCCGCAGCACGACGGTGGCCGACCTGGAACCCGAGCAGGAGTCCAAGCTCGGGCCAGAGCACTTGCGGCTGCTGACCTCGTGCAAGCTGCCCATCGCGGTGGCTGACCTGGCCTCAGACCTCGACCTGCCGGTGGGTGTTGTCCGCATCCTGATCGCCGACTTGCGCGAGCACGGACTGGTGAACGTCCGCCAGCCCGCGCCTTCGGGATTCAACGACGTAGCGATACTCAAGGAAGTCGCCGATGCCCTACGGAAACTCTGAAGCTGTGGCTGACCGCACTCGCGCTCCGGTCGCGATCAAGATCCTGATCGCGGGCGGGTTCGGAGTTGGCAAGACGACACTTGTCAGCGCCGTCAGCGAGGTGCGCCCGCTGCGGACCGAGGAGGCCCTGAGCGAGCCGAGCGTAGTAGTCGACCAGCTTGACGGGGTGGAACGCAAGACCACGACGACCGTCGCCATGGATTTCGGCCGCATTTCCATCAGCGAGGACCTGGTTGTCTACCTGTTCGGCACGCCAGGGCAGAAGAGATTCTGGTTCATGTGGGACGAGCTTTCCTACGGAGCAGTCGGAGCCGTCGTTCTAGCGGACACCAGGCGGCTAGCGGACTGCTTTCCTTCTATCGATTATTTCGAGCGCCGCGGCATGCCGTTCGTCGTGGCGGTGAACTGCTTCGACGACGCTCGAAGGTATCCGCTCGACACGATGCGCGCCGCGCTCAACCTCACCCCTGACGTCCCGCTCGTGCTGTGCGACGCGCGGCACCGGGAGTCGAGCCGGGACGTGCTCGTCTCGCTGGTGGAGCACGCGGTCGCGCGGATCAGCGGCCTGCACGTCACTTCCGCCAGATGAGCACCAGGCCCCGGTCATCCATGCCGCCGGCGTTGTCCTGCAGCGCCTGGAAGAGACTCACCGCGCCGCCGGCGAATCCCTGCACTACAAGCCGGTCGGCCGCGCCGAGCAGCCGGTCGATCCCGACGTCAATGTCGACCCCTGGCTGCTCGATCAGCCCGTCGGTGTAGAGCAGCAGGGCATCGCCGGGGCGAAGCGTGCCGCACTCGGGCATATCCCGCAGATCGGGCACCACGCCCAGGACGATGCCGCGCGCATTGGTCAGCCGCCAGGCTCCGCTGCCAGATTCGAAATGCGCGGCCGGCGGATGCCCAGCCGATCCGATCACGTAATTGCCGGTCGTCAGATCAAGGCAAAGATGAACAGCTGTAACAAATCCCTCAGACGGCTCGGTACGCCTGAGGTAGGCGTTGCACACAGGGAGGAATTCCGAGGCCGGCACCGAGCCGAGCAGGCCGCCGAATGCCCCGGAGAGCAACAGCGCCCTGGTGCCCGCGTCGATGCCCTTGCCCGACACGTCCACCACGGCGACCTCGAGTGTCTTGCCGTCGCATACCGAGACGACGAAGTCACCGCCGAAGAGCACACCGCCCGCTGGCCGCAGCACGGACTCGCACGCCCAGCCTTCAGGCAGTTTCGGCAGGGCGCTCTGCACCTTGATCCGGTCCCGCAACTCCATCAGCATCTGGTCGCCGCGCAAGCCCTGCAGCCCGAGCTTGGCCCGGGCGCGCGCCAGCACGTCAGCGAAGATGGCGATGATCACGATCGTGGCGACGATGCCGAAACCGGTACGCTGCCCGGCCTCAGCGATGTCGTAGCCGAGCATGACGGCGACGATCAGGAACAGGATCCGCAGGGCACGCGGCCAGAGCAGCAATCCGCCGGCCAGGATCGGCAAGATCATCAGCCCGGGCGAGAACCACGACGCCGAGACCCGTACCGCCGCGATGCCGATGCCCACCACGGCAAGCGCGAGCACGAACGCCAGCCGCCTGTTCTGGGTGATGAACTGCCGCCTGACGAGGCCACGAAACGACAATGCCGCGGCATACGCCGCCGACCAGAGCCGATGCCCAGAACCCGAAACCATGATGGCGAAACTGTACCTGTTCTGGCGCCGACCGCTAGGCCCCAAATCGGGTCGCCGTAGCATCTGACCGCTCACCCGGGAAAAGAACTCGCCATAACTGGCCGGCATGGGGTACGAAGGCCACCATGGACGCCAGTTACCCGATCCGGCCGATAGCCATGTCGGAATTGCCGCGATACATACGTGTTGGCGAGCACGCTTTCAACTCAACCTGGCCATCGGCTGGGTGGCGCGAGTGGGAGCAGAAGGTCTTCGAGCCTGAGCGCAGCCTGGCCGTCTTTGACGGCGACGAGATCATCGGAACCACGGACATCATGTCCTTCGAGCTGACCGTCCCGGGCGGCGGACAGGTCGGCTGCGCCGGCGTCACCGGCGTGGGCGTCCTGCCGTCACACCGCCGCCGCGGCGTGCTCTCCTCGATGATGGCCAGGCAACTAGCCGACATCGCCGCAGGCACCGAGCCCGTAGCGGCGCTCTTCGCGTCCGAGGCGGTGATCTACGGCAGGTACGGCTACGCCGCCGCGACCGGCCGCTTCAGCCTTACGGTCAAGCGCGGCGAGGCCCTGCTGCCCTCGACTTCAAGGCCGGTCCCGCTGCGGCTGGCCGAGCCGAAGGACGCGGTCGCCCGGATGGCCGAGGTCCACGACGCGATCCGGCTGACCAGGCCAGGCATGCTGACCAGGAGCAAGGCGTACTGGGACGTCGTGGTCGCCGACCCTGAGTTCGCGAGGGACGGCTCTACCGCCTCACGGTGCGTGCTGGCCGAGGACGAATCCGGTGTCCGGGGCTACGCCCTGTACTCCGCCCGGCCGAAGTGGGCAAATGACGGTCTCCCCGCTCAGGTCCTCGACGTCTACGAGCTGTTCGGTCTTGACCTCGACGCGACCACGGCCCTGTGGGCCGACATGTTCTCGCGCGACCTGGTCGCCGAGGTGAATGTCAGATCGCGGCCGGTCGACGATACGCTCCTGCACCTGCTGGCCGACCCCCGCCGAGCGCGTCCCCGCTATCAGGACGGATTGTGGATCAGGCTGGTCGACCTGCCGGCTGCCCTCATCCAGCGGCAGTATTCCTGCCCGGTCGACTTGGTCATCGAGGTGACCGACGACCGGCTCCCGGCGAACGCGGGCCGCTGGCGGCTCCAGGCCGGAGGCCGCGCCGAGCTAGCCAAGCCAAGCTGCGAGCTGACAACCGCTGACCCGGACCTGACCGTCCCCATCACGGCGCTCGGCGCGGCCTACCTGGGCGGGACCAGGCTAGGCAGCCTGGCCGAGGCCCGCATCATCACCGAGCACCGCCAAGGCGCGGTAGCGACCCTGTCGGCCGCGATGTGGTGGGACCCGGCCCCCTGGGCCGCCACCTCGTTCTAGCCCCCGGCCACGAGCGGCCTAGCCACCAACCCAGGCGGGGCCGGGACGGGCCGGGCCGGGGCGGGGCGGGACGGGCCGGGGCGGGGCGGGGCGGGCCGGGGCGGGGCGGGGCGGGACGGGCCGGGGCGGGGCCGGGCTGGCGGTGGTGCTTCTTTTCGTGATCATGTTCGTGGGCGTGATCATAGAAGATCGCGCAGGCCAAGGAGGCTATCGGCTGACTCGGGATCTTGGATGGTCAGGCGCCAGGTGGAGCCGGACCTGCGCCGCGCCCCGGCACGGCGCCGCCGCGGCAGCGTCAGCATCGTGGCCCTCCCTGTTGCTGTCAGCGGTCCAATTCAACAGCAACAGGACCCTCCCTGATGCTGTTGAGAGAGGGTGATGAAAAACCCCGAAAAATCCATGATCGCGATCGAAGAACCGCAGGTCAGGGAGTCGGGTTCGCGACGAAAACGGGGTTTTTCAGCAGCCTCTTGAGACAGCATCAGGGAGGGCCGCGTTGCTGTTAAAACCAGTGACCAACAGCAACAGGGAGGGCCACGATGCTGTTAGAGGCGGGCGTGAACAGCAACCTGGGCCGAACTGATGCTGTCGCGGGCCCGGCCGATCCGATCACGAGTCACGGACAGCCTCCAGGGAGGCAGCGATCCTCCGTGATCACATCCGCGATCATGATCAATGGCGGCGAGTTCGATTCCCGATCTGCGGACAAGTAGTTGCGGACTGTGACCGTTCGCCTCTCCAGAAGAAAATGCCGCCGCGCCGCTTCCGGCGCTCGGGCCGCAGGCGGCCCTGCGCTCTGGGTTCGGATGGAGGGGGTGAGCAGCGCCGAGATGATCAGGCCGGGCCGTTCGAACTGACCTGCGTAAATTTCCGTGATCATGACCCGGGTCATGATCACGGAAATTTACGCAGGTCAGGGCACTGGCAATGTTCCGTGATCATGCCCGCGACCATGATCACGGAAACTAGCCCCTGCCGTCCCACGGCGGACAACCACCGCAATCGGCATGACCTGCACCACCCGCCTCTACTGTCTCAAATTCACCCCGCCAGCCCCGACCTCCAATAACCAACAGGATCATCGATATGGGAAATCGGGTGTCGATTCTCGCATCGATGTTGTTCAGGTCCGGCTGGAGGACTGAGCGGACTGGAGGACTGAGCGGACTGGAGGACTGAGCGGCTGGGGGTTAAAAGAGCAGGGCTTTGACTTCCAGGAACTCCTCGAGTCCGTGGATGCCCAGCTCCCTGCCGTAGCCGGACTGACCGAACCCGCCGAACGGCGCCGCCACGTTGAATGCCCCGCCGTTGATCTCGACCTGGCCAGCCCGTAGCTGCCTCGCGACCCGGACGGCGTGCTCCTGGTCGGCGGACCAGACCGCGGCCGCCAGGCCGTACGGGGTGCCGTTCGCGATCGCCACGGCCTCGTCCTCGGTCTCATAGCGCAGCACGCACAGCACTGGCCCGAAGATCTCCTCCCTGGCGATGCTCATGTCCGGCGTAACGTCAGCGAAGACCGTCGGCCGCACATAGCTTCCCGCTTCCAGCCCTGGCAGCGGATCGGCTCCGCCCGCAGCGAGCCTCGCACCTTCCGAGATGCCGCGCTCGATGTAGTTCCGCACCCGCTCAAGCTGAGCCGCCGAGGCGAGCGGGCCGAGCCTGGTGCCCTCGTCAAGGGGATCGCCGACCGTATACCGGGCGGCGTTCGCGACCGCCAGCTCGACTGCCTCCTCGTAGCTGGCCGCCGGGACGAGCATCCTCGTCAGCGCGTTGCATGTCTGGCCCGCGTTGACGAACGCCTTAGCCACGCCAACCTTGACCGCCGTCGCGAGGTCGGCGTCGGGCAAGATGACGTTCGCGGACTTGCCGCCGAGTTCGAGCGTCACCCGCTTGACCGTCGCCGCCGCGACCTCCGCGACGCGCTTGCCCGCCTGCACCGATCCGGTGAACGACACCGCGTCCACGTCCTGGTGGGCGGCGATGGCCTCGCCGGTAACTTTGCCGGTGCCGCTGACCAGGTTGAACACACCCGCTGGCAGGCCGGTCTCGTGGAAGATGTCGGCTAGCTCATATGCCGCGAGCGGCGCCACTTCGCTCGGTTTCAGCACCACGGTGCACCCCGCTGCCAGCGCGGCAGCAACCTTCGCGACGATCTGGTGCAGCGGGTAGTTCCACGGCGTGATCGCGCCGATCACGCCGACCGGCTCGCGCACTACGAGCGCGTTGCCGATCCGGGTGCCGCCGAAGTCGTAGCCGGAGAGCAGGTCCACATAACTCGCCAGCACCGCCAGCGGGGTGCCGACCTGCACCTTGCGCGCGAACGAGATCGGCGAGCCCATGTCGGCGCTGATCGCCGCCGCGACCTGGCCGGCGCGCTCGGTGAGCAGAAGCCTGGCGGCTTCCAGGCGCTCGGCGCGCCGCTGCGGTGTCGTGGCCGACCAGGACGCGAACGCGGCCCGGGCCGCACGCACCGCAGTGTCGACGTCGTCCTCATGACCGGCGGGCACCCGGTCGATGACAGCTGAAGTGGCAGGGTTGACCACATCGATACCGCCGGAGTCCGCCGACGCTGTCCAGGTGCCGTTCATGTAGTTCTTGCGCATGGTTGCATTGTCGCATCCGCTTCAGCTGCTGCCGCGGTGGCGCGGCAGGCGACTGCTGGCACGTTACGTCCGGTTCTGTAGACGGCTTACCGATTTCGCCTATTCCAATTAGTGCCAGATTTACCGGAGGTCGCCCGTCCCGAGCCGGGCGTCAAGACAAAGCTGACCAGACAGAATTTTCATTATCCGCGAACAGGAAAGCGATCCGTGATACAACGCTCTCGATATGCGCGGACAAGACGGCCGCTCGTAGCGACTATTTCAGGCCGTTAATGATATTAAGGCCTGATGTCAGCGCGTATCGCAAGCATTTATCCAATCCATTGAGAGACCTATTCGACGGGAGAGCCTTATGCGGCATTCCCCAGCCCGGCGATCATTGCTCAGCGAAATAGGCCGGTGGACCCACTTAGCTGACCGTACCGGGGACCGCGCTCAGCCCAACAGCTTCGTCGGAGTCTCCGTTGGACAGCGCGTCGGGCTGGCGACCAGGTACCGGGCGCTTCGGCTGGCGATCGTCGTCGGCCTGGCTGGCGTCGGGTTCTCCGTCGTGCTCGCCATGGTCGTGCTGGTGGTGACGCTCAGCGGGACAGAAGCGAACGTGACGGCGACGGACTCCCCGACGCCTTCGCCGCGCTTCAGTTCCACGTATCCGGGCACCGGGCCGCCGGGCGGCCACAGCAGCTACGGAGGCTCAGGCGACGGCCAGGCCAGCGCCAGCGCCAGCGCCAGCGGCAGCGCCAGCAGCAGTGGCCCGGAGAGCACGACGGTCCCCGGCGTTTCCAGCGGCCCAGGCTCTGGGACTCGCGGGAGTCCAGCCAACCCGCATAACGCGGGCGCCGCGCCCAGTTCGGGCGGCCCGCCTGGTCACGGCAACCACGGCAAGGCGGTGAGCACGGGCAAACAGCGAGGTCACGTGAAACCCGGCGCCCCGGTCGGCTCCGGCGCCCGCAGAGGCCGGGGCTCCGGCAAGCATCCTGTCTCCCGCGGAGGCTCCGGCGCCCGCAGGCAACCCGGCTCCCCCGGCAAGCATCCGGGCTCCGTCGGCAAGCATCACGGCACCGGCAGAGAGAACGGAAAGGCTGGCAGCGCACACGGTTCCGATGACTCGGCCGACCCCGAAAATGGGTGCCGGCTCCGCAATGGCGCTAACATCGCCTAGCGGGACATCGGCACTCCCGGCTTCAAGCAACGAGGCGACGAGGCCAGGGAATTGCCTGGGCATTTGGCTGCTTGCGCGACCATGCCGCTCGCTTCTCCATCCGCGAACAATCGCGACGGATCGGCTCACGGCATGGCGCGCTCCGCGCATCAAGGCCGTCAGGAGCTTGGCCTGACCAGCCCACGCCCGACTCCGCCCGCCGCTCGCCGGCCCGCTGTCACTCCCAGGACCCGGCAGTTCACGGGCACTCGCACGGCTCAGTCGAAGATCGGGTCCCTGGTCCGGCTCCGCTTGAGCTCAAAGAACCCGTCGGTGCCCATGACAAGCAGGACGCCGTCCCACAGCCTGGCGGCGGCTTCGCCGCGCGGGATCGGGGATACCACAGGGCCGAAGATCGACGCGCCATTGATCGAGATCACCGGGGTGCCGACCTCGTAGCCGACCCGGTCGATGCCCTCGGCGTGCGACGCGCGCACCGCCTCGTCGTACTCGGTCGACTCCATCGCGTCGGCCAGGTCGGCCGGGAGGCCGGCCTCGACTAGCGCTGCCTCGATCGTGGCGCGGTCGCGGTCGGCCTTCTCGTCGTGGAACCTGGTGCCGATCGCCGTGTACAGCGGCCCCACGTAGTCGTTGCCGTACTTCTGCTCAGCGGCGACGCACGCCCTGACCGGCCCCCACGCCTGCGCCATCCGCTGCTTGTAGTTGTCCGGCAGGTTCTCGGCCTTCTCGTTGAGCACCGCCAGGCTCATGACGTGCCACTGCACTTCGACCGGGCGCACCTGCGTGACCTCGACGATCCAGCGCGAGGTGATCCACGCCCACGGGCAGAGCGGATCGAACCAGAAATCAACCTTCGTGGGGGCCTGCTCGGTCATGCCATCTCCTTCGATGCGACCACGTCGACGAGATCAACCGACGAGATCATTCGATGCCATCAATCGACGCCTACCATTACCTAAACACCACAACCTGACGCGCCGGCCTGGCATTCCTCTCTCAGCGCGCATGTCCGCCGGGCGTGACATCATGCCTATCGTGACAGACAACCTGACCCGCGCCGAGGCAGCGGAGCGCTCCAGGCTGCTGCGGGTCGGGTCGTATCAGATCGAACTCGGCCTGCACCCGGGCGAGGCCGGCGACGCGCTCGCCGACATGTTCACGTCGCTGACGACTGTGCGGTTCGACTGCCGCGAACCGGGTGCTGAGTCGTTCATCGACCTGACCGCGGACGCGGTCACGTCGATGACCCTGAACGGCCGCGAGTTGCCGGCCACGGCCTTCGACGGGCACCGCATCACGCTGCCTGACCTGGCCAGCGCCAACGAGCTGACGGTCAGCGCCGAGTGCGCGTACTCGCGCACGGGCGAGGGCCTGCACAAGTTCACCGACCCGGTCGATGACCGCGTGTACCTGTACACCAACTTCGAGACCTGGTGCGCGCATCTGGTCTTTCCGTGCTTCGACCAGCCCGATCTCAAGGGTGCCTTCGAGTTCACCGTCCGCTGCCCGGCCGGCTGGCTAGTCGTGGCGAACACAGCGCCGGACGTGGCCGCGCGCCCGGCGGCGCCCGGCCTGGAGAGCTGGCATTTCCCGCCGACGCCGCCATTGCCGACCTATGTCACGGCCGTGGCCGCCGGGCCCTATCACGTGGTCAGCCGCGAGCACGACGGCATCCCGCTCGGCATCTACTGCAGGCAGTCACTGGCCAGCGCGCTCGACCCGGACGAGATCTTCGAGCTGACCGAACGCGGCCTTGACTACTTCCAGGCCGCGTTCGGCCGCCGGTACCCGTTCGGCAAATACGACCAGCTCTTCGTGCCTGAGTTCAACTTCGGAGCCGAGGAAAACGCCGCCGCCGTGACCGTCACCGAAGACTTCATCTTCAGGTCGCGAGTGACCGAGTCGCGCCGCGAGGCCAGGGCCGAGACGCTGCTCCACGAAATGGCGCACATGTGGTTCGGTGACCTGGTCACGATGACCTGGTGGGACGATCTGTGGCTGAAGGAGTCCTTCGCCACCTGGGCCAGCCTCGTGGCGATGACGGAAAACACCCGCTGGCGAACCGCCTGGACGACGTTCAGCCAGGATCTCAAGGCGTGGGCGTACCGGCAGGACCAGCTGCCGTCGACCCATCCGATCGTCGCCGACATGCCCGACATAGAAACCGCCGAGGTGTACTTCGACGGCATCACCTACGCCAAGGGCGCGGCGGTGCTGAGGCAACTGGTCGCCTTCACCGGCCAGGAGAACTTCCTCGCGGCGCTGCGGGCCTACTTCGCCAGGCACGAGTGGGACAACGCGACCCTCGCCGACCTGCTCGAGTCGCTCGACCGGGCGTCAGGGCGGCAGCTCACGCCGTGGTCGCGGGACTGGCTGGAAACCGCGGGCGTCAACACGCTGCGCCCGGCCTACGCGACGGCTGCGGACGGCACCTTCAGCGAGTTCGCCGTGCTGCAGCAGGCTCCGGACGCCCACCCGCTGCTGCGGCCGCACCGCATCGCCATCGGCCTCTACGACAGGACCGGCGGAGCCGGCGAAACCGACGGCACCGGCGGCAAGCTGCGCAGGCGCCGCCGGATCGAGCTCGACGTGGCAGGCGAGCGCACCGACGTACCTGAGCTCATCGGCGTCGCCGTGCCCGACCTGGTGCTCGTCAACGACGACGATCTCACCTTCGCCAAGATCAGGCTCGACGAACGGTCGCTGCGCACCCTGACCGGCTCGATCGCCGACTTCGCCGAGCCGCTCCCGGCCGCGCTCTGCCTCGCGGCGGCCTGGGACATGTGCCGGGACGGTGAACTGCGGGCCAGGGACTACGTCGCGCTCGTGCTCGCCGCCGCGGCGGCGGTCACCGAGATCGCCGTGCTGCGCACGATCCTTGGCCAGGCCACGTCGGCCGTGCGCCAGTTCGGCGACCCGGCCTGGCGCCAGGCCGGCCTCGGGCAGCTGGCTGCCGCGCTGCGGGACTTGATGACGAGCGCGCCGCCGGGCTCCGACGAGCAGCTCACCTACGCGCAGGTGTTCGCCTCGGTCGCGACGTCACGATCCGACCTCGGGCTGCTGGCCGGCTTGCTGGCAGGCTCGGCCGAGGTCACCGGGCTGGACGTGGACACCGACCTGCGCTGGCGCTTCCTGCTCCGGCTGGTCAGCCGCGGCGCCGCGGGCCAGGCCGCGATCGACGCCGAACGGCGCACGGACCATACCGACGAAGGCCACAGGTATGCTCTCGCGGCCATGGCGGCCATTCCCGCCCCGGCGTCTAAAGAGGCCGCGTGGGCAGCCATCACGTCCGGCGACCTGCCCAACGCGGCGTTCCGCGCCGTGCTCAGCGGCTTTCAGTCCCCCGACCAGGACGAGCTGCTGGCGCCGTTCGCGCCAAGGTACTTCGGCGTGGTAGCGGACAAGTGGGAGACGTGGGGTGCCGACATGGCCGTGCACTTCGCGCAGCACGGCTATCCATCGGCCGTCGTCACCCAGCAGGCGGCCGACGCCGCCGCCGCCTTCCTCGAGGACCCTGACCTGGCCCCGGCACTGCGGAGACTGGTCAGCGAGGGCCGCGATGACGTCGTGCGCGCGCTGCGCTGCCGCGAACGCGACGCCGGGCCAGCCAACGCCGGAGTCAGGCCGGCCAGTCAGCAGCGGCCCTGACCACGCTCCGCACCAGCGGCAGCTCGCCGAGGTCCTCGATCAGCACCGCCTCGCCATCGCCGTTGCACAGCGGAATGCGCCAGTTGGGGTACTCGTCGATGGTGCCGGGGATGTTCTGCGTGCGCCGGTCGCCGACCGCGTCGGCCAGCGCGACCCCGACCAGCACGGCAGGCGTCAGCGCGAGGTACCCGTACAGCGCGACCGTCATCTCCTGCGTCGTCGGCTCACGCCCGGCCGGCAAGAGCCGGAGCCGCGCCAGGGCGTCGCGCCAGCCGGCGAGTGATTGCTCGAGGGCTCTGCGTTCATCCTCGGGGTTTGCAAGCAGGCCAAGCCGCTCACGTACAGTCACCTGATCACCGGCGACGAACCCGGCGACGGGCGGCACGTCGTGGGTGCCGACAGTGGCCATGCACCACCGCCGCCACGCCGAAGGCGGCGTGAGGGAGCCATCGGGCTGCCGGGCGAACCACGCCATCTCCGTGCCCAGGATGTGCTGGCGGGCCAGGTAGCGGCTCAGCCATGGCTCGACCGTCCCGAGGTCCTCGCCGATCGCCAGCGCCCCCGCCCGCACCGCCTCGGCGGCCAGCGTGCCGACCATCAGCTCATGGTCATAGGTCACGTACGCGCCGTGCTCGGGCGGCATGCCGTCCGGAATCCACCATAGCCGCGTCAGGCCCATCACATGATCCATCCGCAGCCCGCCGGCGTGCCGGAACGCCGCCCGCAGCAACTCGGCGAACGGCCGGCCCCGGTACTCGCCAGCCGCGCCGGGCTGAGCGGAGGCTGTGCCCAGTCCTGCCCCAGCTGATTGAACTCATCTGGCGGCGCGCCCACGCTGACGCCGCGCACCAGCAAGTCCTGATGCGCCCACGCATCCGCGCCGCCAGGATGCACGCCGACGGCCAGGTCGGCGATCAGCCCAGCGGACATGCCAGCGGCGACCGCCGTTGCCTGGGCATGCGCGAGCTGAGCGTCGGCTATCCACTGCAACCAGGCGTGGAAAGCGATCCGCTCGGCAAATTCAGTCGCTGTCTGGGCCGCTGCCGCCCGGCGCGGGTCAGCGAGCCCGGCAGGCCATCGCCGCCAGTCGGAGCCATGGATCTCGGCGAGCGCGCACCACGTCGCCCAGTCCCCCAGCGCTTCGCCTTCGCCGGCGACGAACTCCTGGTAGGAACTCGCGCGGGCGCCGGTCAGCCCGGTCGCGAAGATCAGCTCGAGCGCGTGGCGCTTAGCCGCCCACACCCGGTCCCGGTCGATGAGGTCCGGAGTCCGGCTCGCCGCCCGCAGCGGGCCGGCCTGCTCAGTGACCTGCTGCCGCTGCTGCCTGGTGAGCCGCTGGTATTCGGGTACGTCCTCGACCCTGATGTACAGCGGGCTGAGGTAACGCCTTGTCATCGGCAGGTAGGGAGAGTTGCTGAGCGGCGGCGCCGGCTCGGCCGCGTGCAACGGGTTCACCAGGATAAACCCGGCTCCCAGCGCCCGCGCCGACCACTGCGCGAGATCCGCGAGATCGCGGAAGTCGCCGTGTCCCCAGGACTGGCGTGACCGCACCGAGTAAAGCTGCACGGCGAAACCCCAGGTGCGCTGGTGCGGCAGCCTCGGCAACGCAGCCGGATCGGCTGAGGCGGCCCGGGTAGCGCCGGTGCGCGACGGGCTGGCCGCAGTGGCGCTGGGACCCGGCCGGTCCCCGCCAGCCGGTGCCTTGAGCGCATCCAGGATGGCGGCAAGCGTCTGCTCGGGCACCTGGACCCGTTGCTGGCGCCAGTCCTGGTAGCTCACGCAGATCCCGGCGGCCTCGGCTTTCCTGATCAGGTCGGCATCGGTCATCCACCTATGATCGCGGCGCGACCCCCGTGACCTCACGAGATACCCAAGACGCGCGCGGCGGCGCTTCCAGTTTTGCCCGTATCCGCCCCGGCACTCCCTTTTGACGGCTGGGCATTGACGGCTGGGCATTGACGGCTGGGCAAAGTCAGCTACTATGTGGTGCATGGTAGCTGGTGAAGCCGGGAACCTGATGGCGCAGATGCGGCGCGGCGTACTCCCCTACTGCGTGCTCGCCATGCTGCGCGACAAGGAGCGCTACGGCTTCGAGCTCGTGCACTCACTCGGCACCACGTACGGCCTGGTGACGGGCGAGGGGACGATCTACCCGTTGCTGGCGCGGCTGCGGCGGCAGGGTCTGGTCGAGACGAGCTGGCGCGAATCCGAGGCCGGACCGCCGCGCCGCTACTACCGGCTCTCATCCGATGGCAAGGACGCGCTTGATGAGTTCTCCCAGTCCTGGCAGATCCTCAGCGGCACCGTCCACGCCCTGCTAGGCACGGCTCTCCCGGATTCCGGCCCGAGCACGGCCTAGCTCGATGATTGGCTCGACCCCCCAAGGAGCGAACGCAGTGACCGACAGCGACGACGAACTTGTCAGCGAGTACCTGCGACGGCTCGAGGCCGCGGCCAGCGGCCTGCCAGCCGACCGGCGGCGCGAGCTGATCGACGAGATCTCCGCGCACATCGCCGAGGCGAGGGCCGCCGATCCAGCTCAGCCTGGCGGCGTGCGTACCGTGCTCGATCAGCTTGGCTCGCCAGAGGACATCGTCCTGGCCGCCGGCACGGCCCCCGCGACCGCGACCGTCGGCGGTTCCGCCGGCCGCCCCGGCACGCTCGAAATCATCGCGGTCGTGCTGCTGCTCGTCGGCGGGCTGATCATCCCCGTCGTCGGCTGGCTCGTCGGCGTAGTGCTGCTGTGGGTGTCGAACGACTGGCGGACGCGCGACAAGCTGCTCGGCACGCTGGTCTGGCCGGGCGGCCTGCTCGCGCCGCTGCTCGTGCTCGCCATCCTGGGCGCAACCACGGTCGGAACCGTATGCTCGACAGCAAGCTCGGCGCAGCCCGCGCCGCTCGGCGGGCCAGCCGCCGGCTCCAGCCACGTCGCCGTCACCCAGTGCTCCGGCGGCGCCTTGCTGCCACCATGGCTGGGCATCATCTTGGTAATCACCGTGCTGATCGCCAGCGTCGCCGGCCCGATCCTGGTCGCGATCAGGCTGCTCCGCCGGCCGCCGCCCAGTCGCCGGCCCCACCCAGCCCGACCAGGCCTCGCTGATCACCTCAGTCCCGGCTTGACCCGGCTGGGGCCGGGGGCGGAGGCCCAGCGATGTCACAACGCGGGGCCTGTCGCAGCCCGAGGTGTCCATTCGCGAACGAATTCTCATCGACGTTCCTGCGCGGTGCGCCAGGTTCTGCGGGAGAGAGCACCGCAGGAACGTCGGACACCGTCGGCGTGCGAGCATGACGGGCGTGACTGCCGCTTTTCTGCCGGGAATCGAGCTCGCCAGGCGTTACTACCACGAGGTGGTAGGGCCGCTGCTCGGGCGGCGGGCGCCCGGGCTGCGTCACTCGGCGGCGCTGCTCGGCTGGGGCTCGGACGTGCTCGGCTACGACTCGGCCCGGTCGACCGACCACAACTGGGGGCCGCGCTGCCAGATCTTTGTCGGGCCGCGGGACGCGGCCAAGGTGGCGGAGATCAGCGCGACATTGGCCAGCAAGCTGCCGGAGACGTTCCTGGGCTGGCCGGTCAGGTTTCCCGACGCGACGCAGGAAAAAGAGCCGCCCAGGCACTGGGTCGACGTTGCCGCCCTCGGCGCCTGGCTGACTGGCCAACTCGGGTTCGATCCGAGGGCGGGGGTGAGCCTGGCCGACTGGCTGGCGACGCCGACGCAGTTGCTGGCTGAGCTCACGGCGGGCGCAGTCTTCCACGACGGCCTCGGCGACCAGGCCCGCCCCGGCGACCCGACCGGACCCGGCGGGCTCAGCGCCGCGCGTGCCGCGCTGGCCTGGTATCCGGGCGATGTCTGGCGGTATCTGCTCGCCTGCCAGTGGCAGCGGATCAGCCAGGAAGAGGCGTTCCCGGGACGCTGCGCCGAATCCGGCGATGAACTCGGCTCGGCCCTCATCACGGCCCGGCTAGCCAGGGACGCGATCAGGCTGGCCATGCTGATGCGCCGCCGCTACCCGCCCTACAGCAAGTGGCTCGGCACCGCCTTCGCCGCGATGCCCGGCATCGGCGTGCTGCACCAGGCACTGCTCGACGCGGTGTCAGCGACCGAATGGCAGGACCGCGAGCGGGCGTTCAGCGCGGCGCTGAGCGAGCTGGGGCGCATGCACAACTCGCTCGGCCTGACTGAGCCAATCGACGCGATGACCAGGCCGTTTTACGACCGGCCATACCAGGTGATCGACGCCGGGCGCTTTGTTCACGCAGCTATGACGTCAATCGCCGCCGATGAGATCCGGTCGTTGCCGCCAGTCGGGGCGGTGGACCAGTTCATCGACAACACCGATGCGGCCTCGGCCGCCAGACTGCGCCGGGCGGCGGTCTCCGCGCTGTTCAGCCGTTAGATACCCGAATGCGAACGGCCAGGCCAAGGCCGTATGCTGATGCCATGACAGCACCAAACAGGTCTACGGTCATTACTAGCAGTGACGCGCCAACGGCGGCATCCGGCTCGAAAACGGGCGCGCGCGGGTTGCTCGAAAGGCAGCCGCTATTGCTGGCCGGCCTGGGTGCGGCGACGATCTCGTCATCGCCTGTGCTCGTGGTGCTGTCGGGTGCGAGCGCGGTGAGCACCGCGTTTTACCGGTCGGCGATCGCGCTGCCGGTGCTGCTCGCCCTTGCTGCCCTCGAGCAGCGCAAGCACGGCCGGCGGTCGCTCAGGCAGCGGCTGACGGCAGGCACGGCCGGCGTGTTCCTCGCCGTTGACCTGATCTTGTGGACGCACTCGATCGCTGATATCGGCGCCGGCGTGGCGACCGTGCTGGGGAACTTGCAGGTGCTGATCGTGGCCGGGATCAGCTGGCTGATCTGGCACGAACGGCCCAGCCGCGCCGTCATCATCGCCATACCCGTGGTCATGGCCGGGGTGGTGCTCGTCTCCGGTCTGGTCGGCAAGCCGGCCACCGGCCAGCATCCGCTCGCCGGCGTCATCTACGGCCTTGGCACGGCGGTCGCCTACTCCGGATTCCTGATGATCTTGCGCCGGTCCTCGGCCGACTCCTCCCATGTCGCCGGCCCGGTCGCTGACTCCACCGCCGGGGCGACGGCGGCGTCGCTGGTCGCCGGGCTGGCGCTCGGCGGGCTCGGGCTGCATCCGCTGTGGCCGTCGCTCGGCTGGCTGATCGTGCTCGGACTGGTCAGCCAGGTCGCGGGCTGGCTGCTCATCACCTCGTCGCTGCCGAAGCTGCCGGCCACGATCTCGTCGCTGATGCTCGTGCTGCAGCCGGCCGCCTCGCTGGTCATCGCCGCCGCCGTCATCAACGAGCGGCCCACCCTGCTCCAGATCTTCGGCGCCGCCCTGACCTGCTGCGGCGCGCTGGCCGCCAGCCTGGCCACGACCAGGAGGCCGGCGGCCGCCGCCGTTCCCGACACCCTCGCGCAAGAACTCTAGCCCCGGGGGGTGACCGCGCGGCCTAGCCACAGCCCCGCCAGGCCCTGCAGCACGGCGACCGCGAGCGTCACCGCGACGCCCGTCACCGCGTACGCGGGCAGCCCGGCGACCCCGGCGATCGTCCTGGCGGTCGCCCCGGCCGGCAGCCCGTCGAACGCCATCCGGGCCAGCGCGGCGCCCCACCCGAGCGCGCTCATCGCGATCACGACAAGAGCGGCCGAGCTGAGCCGCCACCCTGCCCACCGCACCGCGATCCCCGTGATCACCCCCGCAACCATGGGGATGAACCATAGTCCGGCGCTCGCACCCAGTGCGATCAGGCCAGCGCCGACCAGCACGGCCGCTATCGGCGTCCAGGCCGGCGTGGCCCGCGACGACCGGCTGAACGACGGCGTGAACTGCTTCGTCGGCCCCGGCCGCCCGACGCCCTGCGGCGCGAGCAGCCCAAGGCGGTAGGACCCGCGCTTGCCGAGCCTGCCAAGCTCGGACCTGCTCACCGGCTTGGTCATGGCACCAGCTCCCAGCGAATCAGCGAGCCCGGCCCCGAACCGGCACCCGATCCCGAACCGGCGCCCGATCCCGACCCGGCGCCCGATCCCGACCCGGCGCCCGAGCCACCGCCGTGGCTGGCCGGCGCGGAGGCGGTCACTCCTTGTGGCAGCGGCAGGTACGTGCCGCTCCACCAGGGCGCGATCAGGTCCTCGTACCAGGGCGAGGCCGGGTTCTCGCTCTGGCCGCCCGGATAGATGCCCTCAGCGCTCACGTGACCTAGGCCGCGAGAGCCCCGCCAAGCCACGATCATGCGCCAGCTCGGGCCTGCCGTCGCCACCGGGACGCCGTCGGCCGCGTCTACCGTCCAGGGGTCGCCGCCCGCCGCCCTCGGGCCGTAGCCAAGCCGCGGCGACCGGGTCAGCGACGGGAACTGCCTGCTGTGCAGCTTGCCCCAGGTCCAGCTTGACGGCCCGCCGCCGAGCTTAGCGCGCAGCTCCGACACCGCCTTGGCGAAAGCGCCGCGCAGCACGGTCACCGCCGTCCCGCGCGACTCGCCCGGCGGG
The DNA here is from genome assembly GCA_963720575.1 of uncultured Actinomycetota bacterium. Classification (GTDB taxonomy): domain Bacteria; phylum Actinomycetota; class Actinomycetes; order Streptosporangiales; family Streptosporangiaceae; genus Chersky-822. The sequence goes on along the minus strand of CAVRGA010000001.1, from coordinate 2,880,942 downwards.
CTGAACGCCGGATTGCCCTGATCGGCCAGCGTCCACTGCTCGAGTACCTGGACAAGGCTGACCTGGCCGGCCGAGACCGACAGCGAATCGGGGTCAAGGCCGACGGGTACCTTGCCTGCCTTCCACCACGGCTCGAAGGTGGCGGTCAGGTAGTCGCTCCACAGCGTCCACCAGATGGCGGCGGCGGGCGAGTTCGCGTCCATGGAGTCGTTCCACCTGGCGAGCAGGTCGGCCGCCCGCCGCTGCGGCGGCGTCAGCGGCGCGCCCTTGAGCATGGCGCTGATCGCCGGCATCACCTGGGCGGCAAGCTCGTCGACGTCACTGGACTGCAGCAAGGCGAAGCTCGACATCTTCATCGCCGACCTCCGCCCCAGGAACGCGTACTCACGGCTCGCCCGGTAGCTGGCGTCGAAGAAGTTCGCCGTCGTGCCGATGTAATACGGATAGGCCGGGGTGACCGGCCGCTGGTTGGCGGTCGCGATGACGTGGCCAGGCGGGTCATAGCTCTGCGGCACGGCGGCATACGGGATGACGCCGGCGACGTCGTCGGCGCCTGTGCCCGGCATCGGCAGCCACGGCGAGCCGTGCTTCACGACCGGGTAGTAGCCAGCCGAGATCGCCCCGATGTTGCCGCGATCATCGGCATAGACGAAGTTCTGCGTCGGGGCATGCCAGCCGGCGAGCGCGGCGCGGAACTGGGTAAAATCCCGCGCGGTGCTGATCTCCTGCAGGACAGCGATGTCAGCTGAGGGCATGTTGCCCATCCAGTCGACCGAGACGGTCTGCCCGACTTGCGTCATGATCGGGCCGTGCACGGTCAGGCCGACCGTCAGGTGCCTGGCCGGCTGCCCGCGCACCCCGATCGTGTAGCGGACCTCGCGTACCGGGCGCCATCGGCCGCGCCAGAAATACTGCCCCGGCCGCGACTTGCTGGTCTTCTCGACGTAGAACAGGGCGGCCTGGTTCTGCGTGTCGGTGAGCGACCAGGCGATGTGCTTGTTATGCCCGAGCAGCACGCCGGGGAGCCCGGGCACGCTGACCCCGGTCACGTCGTAGCCCGGTGCCGACATCCCGACCTCGTACCAGACCGACGGGAGAGTCTGCGGCAGGTGCGGATCGCCGGCCAGCATGGCTCCGCCGCCGAAGACCTTCGGCCCGCTGGCGGCCCAGGCGTTGCTATCCGGATAGCCGTGCAGCTGGCCCGCCGGCAGCGCGCTCGCAGCGCTCAGCATGGAGGCGGCCGCCTGCGCGATCGACGCTGACGGCAACTCCCCCGACCGGCTGGCCGCTGGCTTCGCGACGGGCTTGCTGCCCGCGTCGCGATGCCGGGCGGGCGCCTTCGTCATCGCGGTCGCGAGCGGGGCGATGCCGCGGAAGCGGTATGGGCCCGGGTCGTACGGGCTCTGCGTGCCGACCGGCCGCACGGGGAACCACGCCATCGTCCGCGCGAGCCCGAGCGACCGCGCGAGCACCGCGTAGTCCAGCGGCGCGTCGGTGTAATCGAGTTCCTGGGTGAGATCGCCTTGAACGACGAGGCTGTCGACCGGAGTCCAGTACGCCGGGTAGACGCCGGCCAGCGAAAAGACAGCCGGCCAGCGCTTTGTTTCATGCGACTGGCTGAGATAGTCGTTGACGCCTTGCGAGTAGCTCACGAGCAGTCGCGCCGCGACGCTGTTCTTGGGCATCCGCGCCCATTCGCGTTCCGCCGTGCGCAGCAGGCCTAGCCTGAGCTCGAACTCGTCAGAGGCGATCGCCCGCGGCCCGGCGAGCTGGGCGAGGGTGCCTTCGGCCTGGCGCCGTTCAAGGTCCATCTGGGTGAGCCGGAAGGTGGCGTGCACGTAGCCGAGCGCGAGCATGGCGTCGGTCTCGCTGGCGGCGCCGATCGAGGCGATGCCGTGGCTGTCGAAGGAGACGGTCACCGGGCGGGTCAGGCCCCGCAGCCGCAGCGTCTGGGATTTCGGCAGCAGGCCGCCCGCGGCGGACGTCCAGGCGCCGCGGCCTGGGTCGAGCGCGCGGCCGAGCGCTGGCACCGATCGGAATCCGGCCGCGCACAGCACCAGGACAGCAAGGGCCGCGCACGTCGCGGCCACGACGTTGCCAACCTGCCTGACCAGCCGCCACAGCGGATGGCTGAGCACCCTCCAGACACCTCCGGTCTCCGCCGTCCGTCCTCCAAGCCTTTCTATGACCGGCTCGGAAAAGCCACCTGCCGATCGTATGCCCGCAGGAGCGGCATGGCGGTGACCCCGCGCACCATCGGGCGCGCGGGGTCACTGTGCCAAGTGCCCTGGCCTCTCGATCTACCAGATAGCCGGGTGCTTGTCTTTCCACGGCCTGGCGGCCTCTACCTGCGCTGACAGCGAGATCAGCGTGCCCTCGTCGCCGATCCGGCCGGCCAGCATGACCCCGATTGGCAGGCCATCGGCATTCCAGTACAACGGCAGGTTTACGGCGGGCTGGCCGGAGATGTTGTACAGCGCGGTGTAAGGCGTGAATCGCTTCTGCCGCTCGAAGTTCTCGGCGGGATCGACCTCGTCGAAGTAGCCGACGGGAACCGGCGGCGAGGCGAGGGTCGGGCTCAGGAAGGCGTCGTAGTTGTTGAATACGCTGATCGCGTTCCTCGTGATGGCCTGCAGGTAAGCCTGGGCGAAGATCAGCTCGCTGGCCCGCACCTTGAGCCCGCGGCCGCGCAGGTACCTGGTGAGCGGCAGCAGCTGGTCCTCCTGCTCGGGGCTGATCGGGGCCAGCGTCGCCATCGTGTACCAGAGGTACTCGAACATCGGGACGGCGTCGTCGCCGAACGGCAGCTCGACGTCTTCGATCTCGTGGCCCAGGCTGGCGAGCAGCGTGCTCGCGTCCTCGTAGGCGGCCATGCAGTCGTCGTGCACGGCGGCGCCAGGGACGACGGTCTTCGCCGAGCGGCCGATCCGCAGCTTGCCTGGCTCGAGGCCGGCATAGCCGAGGAAGCTCTCACCGTCTGAGGGCGGCGGCACGGAGTACAGATCGCCCGGATAACTGCAGGTCATCGCGTCGAGCAGGGCAGCCGCGTCGGCAACGGTGCGGGCCAGCGGGCCGTTGGCGGACAATCCGAAGAGGTCGGGCATCAGCGGGCCGCCGGAGATCCGGCCGCGGCTCGGCTTGATCCCGTACAGGCCGCACAAGCTGGCGGGGATGCGGATCGAGCCGCCGCCGTCGCTGCCCTGAGCGGCGGGGGCGAGGCCCGCTGCCACGGCGGCACCCGCGCCGCCGCTCGATCCCCCCGCTGACCTGGTCAGGTCCCACGGCGTCCGGGCCGGCGGCCCGATCTTCGTCTCGGTGTAGCACGGCAGGCCGAACTCGGGGGTCGCGGTCTTGCCGGTAATGACGATCCCGGCCTTGCGCAGTTCGGCAACGACGTAGTCGTCTTGATCGGCCACGTTGTCGGCCAGTATCGTCGACCCGAACGTCGCGCGGACGCCTTTGACCAGGTTGAGATCCTTGATCGGAATTGGCACCCCGGTCAGTAGCGGCAACTGCGACTCGGTGCCCGCCTTGCGGCTGTCGGCGGCGGCCTGCTCAGCGGCGGCGGCCTGCTCCTTCGCAAGGTCGGCGGTGACCGTGTAGAACGCGCCGGTCTGCTCATTGAGCCGGCCGATCCGGTCGAGGTAGTGGTCGGTGATCTCGACGGGAGACAGCTCACCTCGCCTGATCGAGGCAGCAAGCTCCAGCGCGGTCAGGTCATGTATTTCTGTCACGCTACCGAACAGTATTCGCACCCGCTCAGAGCGTCTAGGGCGGGCGGTGCCAGCGCGACCATGTTCTGGCAGGACAGAATGGGTTACGCTCAAGATTGTGGACGCCGAGGTTCGGAACGCGGCCGAGCACGCCGAGCAGCCCCCAGCGCGGGATGAGCTGACCTCCCCCAGTGACAGGCAGCAGGGCTGGCGCTCCTGGTTCCGCAAAAACGACGCTCAGGTCACTGCTGATGAGGACGCATCCGCTGATGCCGCCTTTGACGGCGCGGATGACGACGCTGAGTTGGACGACGATGACTCAGCCGGGTCAGTTAGCTCGGCCGGATCGGCGGGCTCGGCCGGGTCAGTTAGCTCGGCCGGATCGGCGGGCTCGGCCGGGTCAGTTAGCTCGGCCGGATCGGCGGGCTCGGCCGGCGGCGATGACTGGCCGGAGCAGGCCGGCGGCGGCCGGCCCGGCTGGCCGCCTTCAGGCGCAGGACGGCGCGCCCGGCGCGCCCGCGCGCACCGCTCGTCAGCCGGCCGCTGATCAACCCCCGGCTACGGTCCGACCCGCGGCTGCGCGTCTGGATCAGCAGGCTGCTCATCTGCCTGGTCGTCTTCATCGCGGTCAGCATCTGGAAAGACTGGCGATTCGGCATCTCGGCCACCGCGATCGTGGCTGTCGCCGACACCATTTTGCGGTCAAGGACCACCAGCATCACCCCGGCTGCCGCCCGGGTCGCCGCCGCCCAGCGGGCCACCGGTCGCCGGCTGCAGGTGCTGAAGGCCGCCGGCTACATGGCGCTGCACGCCCGGAGGATTCCTGGCACAGAATCGGTCATCGACCACATCGTCATCGGGCCGAGCGGGGTATTCATCGTCGACTCGCAGCGAATGGACACCCGGCTGCCGGTAAGGGCCATCGGCGGCATGCTGTTCCACGGCCCGAACCCGCAGACCCAGAAGATCGACCATGCCCGGTACGAGGCGCAGCAGGCAGCGGCGCTCATCGGCGCCGAGCTCGGCCAGCGCGTGCGGGTACGGCCCACCATGGTCGTCTACGGCCCCAGCGTGCCCTGGGTCATCATGCGGCTCAAGGGCGTCGACGTGTTCGACGGCAAGCACGTGAGCTCATACTTCCGCCGCCAGTCGAAGGCCACGGCCGGTCATCACCTGGACAGCGCCCAGGTAGCCCTGGTCTTCTCCGCCGCCGCCCACGCCCTCCCCGCCCTCGACTGACCGGCCGCTCTCCTTTCCAGTCCGGGGTGCTGTCGGTGCGGGGGGCGGCAGGTCCGATGTTCCGTGATCACGGTCCCGGGCGTGATCACGGAACATCGCCGGTGTCCTGACCTGGGCGATCTTCCGTGATCACGGTCTCGAACATGATCGCGGAAACCAGTGCTGGTCCCGGAGGCTTTCGCGCGGCTCGTGATCAGGATCGGGAGCTTTCGCCGGCATTGTGGGGGAGAGTTCTCGCTTCGGTGATCAGGCAGGGTTGCCTCCCGCGCACCGTCTCGTTTCGACCTGGGCCCGCAAGGCCCGGCCCCTGCAAGGTGACTCGGTGCGGTTCTTGCGGAGCGGGCCGGCTCGGTTCGGCGGTACGGGATCGCCTCGCCGGTGATCGCGGTGAGTTGCCGTTCTGCGGCGTGATCGCGGAGAGTTCCCGCGCGGGAGCATGATCGCGGAGCGTTCTCCGTGGTTACCGCGGAGATTTCTCGCAGCACGGAGTCTTTGCCGCTCTATGTGCGGACAACGCTCCGCGCAACGACAACTCTCCGCGCCAGAGCCGGAAAACGCTCCGCGCAACGACAACTCTCCGCGCCAGAGCCGGGAAGACCCCGCGCCAGAGCCGGGAAGACCCCGCGCCAGAGCCGGAAAGACTCCGCGAAGCGGAAAGTCTCCGGAACCCGGGAGGAGTCTCGCCGCTCAGTCGCCGGAACTCGACTTTCCAAGGTCCCGAGCCATCCGGCAACCTCGATAGTCCGGGAATCCCTCCTTCATGCGACAACTCTCCCTGGCCTCAGCGCGACGGGCGCGGTCGGGGCAAGGGCGGGCACGCGCTAATCTGTGACCCTCTTCGGCGGATGAGAATCGATGTCACGGCCCGCGCTGGTTGTGGCGGCCGGCGTCGGACGGCGGTGGCGGCAGATGGGGCAAGGGTCGTGACAGCGGCGAAGGACTGGGTGGCCGGGACACGGCCTCGGACGCTACCCGCGGCTGTCGTGCCCGTGGCGGTGGGCTCTGGCGTCGCGGCCGGCTGTGGCGCTTTCATCGGCTGGCGGGCGGTGCTCGCGCTTGTTGTCGCGCTGGCGCTGCAGGTGGGCGTCAATTACGCGAACGACTACAGCGACGGGGTCAAGGGCACGGACGAGCAGCGGGTCGGTCCGGTGCGGCTGGTCGGCTCCGGCCTCGCTACGCCGAGGCGCGTGCTCGCCGCCGCGCTCGGCTGCTTTCTGATCGCCGGCTTCGCCGGGCTGGCGCTCGCCATCGCCGTCTCCTGGTGGCTGATAGCGCTGGGGGCGGCGGCGATCGCGGCGGCCTGGTTTTACACCGGGGGCAGCCGTCCCTACGGGTACCGGGCGCTCGGCGAGGTGTCGGTCTTCGTGTTCTTCGGGCTCGCGGCCGTGCTCGGCACCGCCTACGTGCAGATGGACAGGCTCAGCTGGATCGCGCTCGGGGCGGCTATTCCCATTGGACTGCTGGCCTGCGCGCTCCTGGTGATCAACAACCTGCGCGACATCCCGACCGACGAAACGGCGGGGAAGCGGACGCTGGCCGTGGTGATGGGCGACCGGCGGACGCGGGCGCTGTACGCCGGGTGCGTGCTGCTGCCATTCCTGGCGGCGATCGCGATAGCGCCGGAAGCGCCGTTCGCCTTGCTGGCCCTGGCCGCCGTGCCGCTCGCGGTGGTTCCGGCCAGGCAAGTCCTGGCCGGAACTACCGGCCGCGGGCTGATTACCGTGCTCGGTCAGACCGGCCGGCTGCAACTGGCGTTCGGCGTGCTGCTAACCGCCGGCCTGGCCATCCACATCTGACACCATCGCCTGCCCGAGCTCGTCCGGCCTCGGCATGGTTCGCGAATCCTGCAGGTCGACGCCGAGCACCGGGCCTGGCGGCTGCAAGGTCGGCGGCCGCGGCGACTGCGGCAGCAGCCGGGGCGGCACATCCGCTTGCGGCACAGCCTGCTTAGCCGGCTGACGCCGCACGGGAACGGGCTCGGGCTCGGGCTGGGGCTGGGCTCCGGCCGAGTCGCCGCCGCCGAAGGCGGAGCTGAGCATCTTGAGCGCGCCGGTCAGCTCACTCGGGATCATCCAGACGGTGTTGCCCTCGCCCTGCGCGAGCTGCGGCAGCGTCTGCAGGTACTGATAGGCGAGCAGCTTGGGATCGGGATCGCCGTCGTGGATGGACTGGAAGACGGTCGAGATCGCCTGAGCCTGGCCCTCGGAGCGCAGGATGGCCGCCTGCTTCTCGCCCTCGGCCCGCAGGATCGCGCCGCGCTTGTCGCCCTCGGCGGTCAGGATCTGGGACTGCTGCAGGCCCTCGGCGTGCAAGATCGCGGCCCGCTTCTCCCGCTCGGCCTTGAGCTGCTTCTCCATCGCGTCCTTGATCGTCTGCGACGGGTCGATCGAGCGGATCTCGACTCGCGTGACGCGGATGCCCCACTTGCCCGAGGCGTCATCGAGCACGCCCCGCAGCAAGGTGTTGATCTTGTCGCGGGAGGTCAGCGTCTGCTCGAGGTCCATGCTGCCGATCACGCTGCGCAGCATCGTCGCGGCGAGCTGCTCGATCGCCTGGATGTAGTTGACGATCTCGTAGTCCGCCGCCCTCGGGTCGGTGACCTGGAAGAACAACACCGTGTCGATGCTGACGACGACGTTGTCCTCGGTGATCACGCGCTGGCCGGTGAAGGACACGACCTGCTCGCGCAGGTCGATCAGGTCCTTGACCTTGTCGATCATCGGCAGGACCAGATTCAGCCCGGGCTGCATGGTCTTGTGGAACTGGCCAAGCCGCTCGACGTTGCGCGCCCTCGCGGGCGGCACCAGCCAGATGGACCGGCTGATGAACAAGACAATCATCACGATCGCGAAAATCGCCACCACCAGGATGGCTATGGCCGCTCCCGACATCTTTACTCCCTCGGGTGCACTAGGGCGGTCGCGCCCTTGATCTGCAAGATGTCGACCGTCGATCCAGCCGGAATGACCGATAGCTCGTCATAGGGCCGAGCTGACCATTCCTCGCCGCCGATCCTGATGCGGCCCTCATGCGGCGTGACATCGGCGAGCACGTAACCTGTCCGGCCGACGAGCGCCGCCGTGCCTGTCCGCAACTGCGGGGCGCCGTGTAGTCTTCGCAGGCCGAGAGGCCTGATCACCACCATCCCGGCCAGGGACACGACGATGAACGCCCCGAGCTGAATGCCGACATCGCCGCCAAGCGCACTGGCGAGCGCGGCGGCCAGCGCACCGACGGCGATAAGGACAAGGGCGAAGGTAGTCGTCAGCAACTCCGCGACGCCCAGAACGGCGGCGGCAATAATCCAGATCACCCACAGGTGCACTGGTCGCTCCGACTTTGACGGATCGAATCCTGCGATCACCACACTATTCCACGGCAGGTACTGATAACGCACTAAGGCCGGGTGCGCGGCCGGCCAGCACACGCGGTCAGCTTCACACCTGGCGGCAAACCGGGCACGATGGGTGTCATGCCATCGCAAGCCCGCACCGTGCTGCCAGCCCTGTCCTACAGCCACGGCGCTTCGAGCACCGAGCTTCTGGGCGAGACCATCGGCGCCAACCTGCGGCGCATAGCCGCCGCCTGCCCAGACGCCGAAGTGCTCGTTGACGCGCCTACGGGAAAGCGGTGGACGTACGCACGGTTCGACGCCGAGACCGATACGCTCGCGCGCGGCCTCATCGCCGCCGGAATCGCGGCCGGCGACCGGGTCGGCATCTGGGCGCCGAACTGCGCCGAGTGGGTGCTGCTGCAGTACGCCACCGCCAAGGCCGGGATCATCCTCGTGAACATCAACCCCGCCTACCGCGGCCACGAGCTGGCCTACGCGCTGCGGCAGTCGGGCGTGCGGCTGCTGGTCAGCGCGGAGAGCTTCAAGACCAGCGACTACCACGCCATAGTTGACCAGGTCAGGCCCGAGCTGCCCGCGCTCGAGGACGTGGTCTACCTGGGCTCGCCGCGGTGGGACGCGCTCTCGCGTACCTCGGGCAGCGCCGGCGATGCCGCGCAAGACCCGCTGGCGGAGCGCGAGGCCGGCCTGTCCTTCGACGACCCGATCAACATCCAGTACACGAGCGGCACGACCGGGTTCCCCAAGGGCGCGACGCTTTCGCACCACAACATCCTGAATAACGCCCTCTTCATTGGCGAAGGATGTCGATACACCCAGATTGATCGAGTTTGCATACCGGTTCCTTTCTATCACTGCTTTGGAATGGTTCTTGGAAATTTGGCATGCACCACTCACGGTGCCTGCATCGTGATCCCGGCCCCGGGATTCGACGCGGCCCAGACACTGCGCACGGTGCAGGCCGAGCGGTGCACGTCGCTGTACGGGGTGCCGACGATGTTCATCGCCGAACTGGCACTGCCTGACTTCGCCGGCTATGACCTGTCGACGCTGCGGACCGGCATCATGGCCGGCTCGCCATGCCCGGTCGAGGTCATGAAGCGGGTTGTCAGCGAGATGCACATGACCGAGGTCACGATCTGCTACGGGATGACCGAGACGTCGCCGGTCTCCACCCAGACGACCGCCGATGACGACATGGAGCGCCGGGTAGCCACGGTCGGCCGGGTGCACCCGCACGTCGAGGTCAAGGTCATCGACCCCGAGACCGGTCGGGTGCTGCCGCGCGGCGCCGCCGGGGAATTGTGCACACGGGGCTACTCGGTCATGCTCGGCTACTGGAACGAGCCGGAGAAGACCGCCGAGGCGATCGACCCGGCCCGGTGGATGCACACCGGCGACCTGGCCGAGATGGACCAGGCCGGTTACCTCAACATCGTAGGCCGGATCAAGGACATGGTGATCAGGGGCGGCGAGAACGTGTACCCGCGCGAGGTCGAAGAGTTCCTGTACAGCCATCCCTCGATCGAGGACGTGCAGGTTGTCGGCGTACCCGACCTGAAATACGGCGAGGAACTGTGCGCCTGGGTGAAGCTGCGCCCTGGCGCGGAGCTGACCGAGGACGACGTCAAGGAGTACTGCCGGGGCAAGATCGCGCACTTCAAGATCCCCCGGTACGTCCGCTTCTCGGACGGGTTCCCGATGACGGTGACCGGCAAGGTGCAGAAGTTTAAGATGCGGGAAACTTCCATTGGCGAGCTTGGCTTGCGGGCCGCCAGCGAGACGAGGACAGCCTGACATGGCCAAGAATCAGTGGTGGCCCACCGAGGGCATGATTGTTGATGTCGAGAGCGCGTTCGGCCACCACGAGCAGAAGTACACGATCGAGGTCAGGAAGTGGGACGGCCCGCTGATCAGGCGGGTCGTCAAGTACAAGACCTTCCCGCCCTACGACGTCGGCACCAAGGTCAAGGTGCAGATCTCGGACGGCAGCGAGGTCAGGTTCGACCCCAGCCTGCCGGGCGAGGCCGCCATCGTCAGCACGATGGACCTGTCCGACCAGATCGCGGAGGCGTCGGCGACCTTCGCCAAGTCCCCTGGCGGCCCCAAATTTGACTCGGCGAGCAAGCCCGGCTTCGGCTCGCTGAACGTTCTTCGCGGCGAGGGCAGCATCACGTTCGTGTCCAGCAGCACGAGCACTGGCGCGGATGGAGACCAACTCGCCGCGGGCGGCCTGGCCACTGGCGGCCTCGCCGCGACGCTGAGCGCCGCGATGGCGGACAGCTCGGGCGCATCGATCCAGATGATCGGGCCCGACGGCATCCAGGTCGAAGTCAACCGCGCCGAACTCAGCGAACTGGCACATGTCATGAAATCCGGTGACCCGGCTGCTCGCAAGGCGGCGATCGAGCGATTCCACCAGATGCGGTCGGCGGCTCTAGGGCAGGCGAGCACGATCAGCGGCGGCAAGGACGGCACCGCTCACGGCATTGCTCACAGTGACCCGGGCGGGCAGGCAGGCGGGTCAGGCACGGTCAAGGAGCGGCTCGCCAAGCTCGATCAACTGCTCTCCGAGGGCGTGCTCACCCAGTCGGAGTATGACACTCAGCGCGAGCGGATCATCAGCGAGATCTAGGATTCCGCCGAATGGGCGAATAAGAGTCGCTAGGGGCAAGCAGAAATGCCGGCAATGACCGGGCTGACTCAAGCCGGTTGCCTGAAGGGTTCCTGACTGGGTTTCCTGGAGGGTATCCGGGGTTCTGCAGGGAGAGTCTTCGCACGTAGGAGGATCGTCCGGATCAGGGCACGAAAACTCTCCCTTACGTGAAAATCCTCCTCCAGAACCCCGGAAAGTCTCCCCGATGACCACGAATAACCTCCGGCACCCGACAACCCTCCTGAGGAAACCCGACAAGCATCCTGCAGCCGTAAACCCTCCTGCGGGAACCCGGAAAGCCTCCGGGCAACGAGAACCCTCCCCCAGGAACCAGTCGTCGCTCGGCGGAGCCTAGGAGGCCGGCCGGGCCGCCGGCGCGCTGCGGATCTCCAGCTTGTCGAGCAACTCCCCGGTCGCGCGGGCGATCGTCTCGACCGCTTCGTTGAACGCCTCGGCATTGTGCGCGGCCGGCGCCCTGAATCCGCTGATCTTGCGGACATACTGCAGGGCGGCCGCCTTGACGTCGGCGTCGGTGACCTGCTCGGTGTACGGTTCACGCAATGTCTTGATGCTGCGGCACATGCCTCCAACCTAGCCCAGCCTCAGGCCCGGCAATGTCCCAAAGGCGGCGCCCCAGCCCCCTCGATGTCCCATTGACGGGCCAGCCACCGGGCGCCGGAGGCCAGCCCGCAGAGCACGGCGCGGGACGGAGCACGGCGCGGAACTGGCACCATGGATACGTCATGACGCTTACAGACCTGTTGCCGGAATCGGCGGACCCCGATGCGCTCTACGCGGCCTTCTCGGGCTGGGCCGAGGAGCAGGGACTCACGCTGTACCCGCACCAGGACGATGCCCTGATCGAAATCCTCTCCGGCGCCAACGTGATCTTGTCGACGCCGACCGGGTCTGGCAAGAGCCTCGTCGCGGTCGCAGCCCACTTCGTCGCGCTGGCGAACGGCGAGCGCAGCTTCTACACCGCCCCGATCAAGGCGCTGGTCTCGGAGAAGTTCTTCGCGCTCTGCGACGTCTTCGGGCCGGCCAGCGTCGGAATGATGACCGGCGACGGCAGCGTGAACGGCGACGCCCCGATCATCTGCTGTACCGCCGAGGTGCTCGCCAACCAGGCACTCAGGGACGGTGCCGCCACCGACGTCAGCCTCGTGATCATGGACGAGTTCCACTACTACGCCGACCCGGAGCGAGGCTGGGCGTGGCAGGTGCCCATCCTTGAGCTGCCGCGAGCGCAGTTCCTGCTGATGTCGGCCACCCTCGGCGACGTCATCAGGTTCGAGGAGGACCTGACCAGGCGCACGGGCCGGCCAACCGCCGTGATCAAGTCAGCCGAGCGCCCGGTTCCGCTCATCTTCAGGTACGTCGTCGAGCCGCTGCACGAGACCATCGAGGAGCTGCTCGCCACCAGGCAGGCGCCCATCTACATCGTGCACTTCACCCAGGCGGCCGCCATTGACCAGGCCCAGGCGCTGATGAGCGTCAACGTCTGCACCCGGGCGGAAAAGGACGCCATCGCCGACCTGATCGGGCGGTTCAGGTTCACGGCCGGGTTCGGCAAGACGCTGTCCAGGCTGGTACGGCATGGCATCGGGGTGCACCACGCCGGGATGCTGCCGCGCTACCGCCGCCTCGTGGAGACGCTCGCCCAGGCCGGCCTGCTCAAGGTCATCTGCGGCACCGACACCCTCGGCGTAGGCATCAACGTGCCGATCCGCACCGTGCTCTTCACCTCGCTGAGCAAGTACGACGGCAACGTGACCAGGCTGCTCCAGGCCAGGGAGTTCCACCAGATCGCCGGCCGGGCCGGCCGGGCGGGCTACGACGACACGGGCGCGGTCGTCGTCCAGGCGCCCGAGCACGTCATCGCGAACGAGAAATCACTCGCCAAGATCGGCGACGACCCCAAGAAGCGGCGCAAGTTCGTCCGCAAGAAGCCGCCGCCCGGCATGGTCTCCTGGGGTCAGCCCACGTTCGACCGGCTAGTCGCCGCCGAACCTGAACCGCTGCGCTCCTCTTTCACCGTGTCACATGCGATGTTGCTGAACGTGATCAGCCGTCCGGGCGACGCGTTCACGTCAATGCGCCACCTGCTGACCGACAACCACGAAGACCGGCCAGCCCAGCGGCGGCACATCCACCGCGCCATCGCGATCTACCGGGCGCTGCTCGCCGGCGGCGTGGTGGAGCGGCTCGCGGAGCCCGACGACCAGGGGCGGCAGGTGCGGCTGACCGTCGACCTGCAGCAGGACTTCGCGCTCAACCAGGCGCTGTCGCCGCTCGCGCTGGCCGCCATCGAGCTGCTGGACGTCGAAAGTCCCGAGTACCCGCTCGACGTGCTGTCGGTGATCGAGTCGACGCTCGACAACCCGAGGGCGGCGCTGTCGGCGCAGCTATTCAAGGCGCGGGGCGAGGCCGTGGCGGAGATGAAGGCCGAGGGCGTCGACTACGAGACCCGGCTTCAGCTGCTCGACGAAGTCTCCTACGCGCAGCCGCTCGCCGACCTGCTCGAGGCCGCCTACTCGCTGTACGCGCGCGGGCACCCGTGGGTCGCCGACTACGAGCTGGCGCCCAAGTCGGTCGCGCGCGACATGTTCGAACGGGCCATGACGTTCACCGAGTACGTGAGCTGGCTAGGCCTCGCGCGATCCGAGGGCCTGCTGCTGCGCTACCTCGCCGACACCTACAAGGCACTGCGCCAGACGGTGCCCGACGAGGCGAAAACCGAAGAGCTGACCGACCTGATCGAGTGGCTGGGAGAGCTGGTCAGGCAGGTCGACTCAAGTCTGCTCGACGAGTGGGAACGGCTGGCTAACCCTGACGACCCGGCCGGACTAGGCGGGCCTGGCACGGAGCTGGACGAGCGGCCGCCCGCGGTGACGGGCAACAAGCGGGCATTCCGGGTGCTTGTCCGCAATGCCATGTTCCGCCGCGTCGAGCTGGCCGCCCTGCGCAAGTGGGACGAGCTGGGGGAACTCGACGAGGAATCCGGCTTCGGCGCCGACGCCTGGGCCGACGCGCTGGCACCGTACTTCGAGCAGCACGACGAGATCAGCACGGCGGCCAACGCGCGCGGCCCGGCGATGCTGATCATCGATGACAGCGACCCTGACGTGTGGCGGCTGCGGCAGATCTTCGACGATCCTTCAGGCGATCATGACTGGGGGTTCTCGGCCGAGGTTGATCTGGCCGGGTCGGACGAGGCCGGCGAGGCGGTGATCTGGGTCACCGCCGTCGGCATGCTGTAGGCGCTGGCCTTCGCGTGCCGGCAGCGGTGAACCCGGCTGTCAGTTCAGGTACTCCCCCAGCGCCGGAGTCCCGTCGCTGCCCCAGTTGATCACAGCCGAGTACATAACCCTCGCGGCGTTCGTGCCCTCGACGGGCGAGCCGCTGCCTGAATACGGCGTGCTGGTAATCGTGCCATTCGCCTCGTTCACCCAGCCATTGAAGAAGATCCGGCTCTGGCCGGCGACCTCGGCGTTTGTGACGTCGGCGGTTCCTGGTCCGCAGATTCCGGCCTGCGCCGAGTCAAGGAACGTGCTTGCGGTCGAGCCCGCCCAGCCCCAGATGTTCTGGGACTTGAACCACTCCGTGGAGTAGCCGCACGAGTCGAAGTTGCCGTGCGCGACGAAGAGCACGAACCAACTGCCATTCTGGATCAGCGACGGCGCCTCGATCGTGTCGGCGAAGGAGCCTGTGTTCGATTCCATGAGCTGGTGGCTGTCACCCAGGACCGAGGTGCCGTCAGAATCGGAGACGCGGACCATCCTGATCGTGGACGGCTCGCCTGCTCCCGGATCGGCCTGCGTCTTGTACAGCACGTACAGGCGCACCTGGCTGTCGATAGTCACGAATACCGGCGAGACGCCGATGACGCCTTCCCCGCGTACCCGGTTGCCGGGGTCGCCGTCCATGTTGTCGGCGGGGCTGTACTGCGCGAAGCACACGAGCGGCTTGGCGGCGGCGGTGAATGGCCCGGTGGGCGAGGTGCCGACAGCGGTGCCGATGCACCGCGAGCCGCTCGCCGGCGCCGCGTCGTTGCCCGCCGGGTTGCCCGCGGTGCCGGTGAGCGCCGCCGCGAAGTACACCACGTAGGCGCCGGACGTCGTCTTGATCATGTCCGGATCCCAGAGCGCCTTGGAGGAATCGGCCCAGCTCGGCAGCGCCCCGCTCAGCGTCTGGACCGGAGCGGTCCACGGGCCGCCTGCCTCTGGCGCGTTGAACTCGCGCAGTCCCGCGCCAGTCGAGAAGGCGTAGAAGTGGCCGCCGTCGAGCAGCACGCCGGGATCGGCCGTATCGTAGTTCGTGCCTGAGGCGGTCTCGACAGGCAGCGTTGGGTTGGCCGCCTCACCCGGCAGCGCGCCGACCGTCACCAGCACGCCCGTGACCGTGGCCAGGGCCGCTGCCTGGCCGGTCAGCTTCGTCCAGAATCTCATCAAGCGCCTTTCGCTCTCGTTGGCATGGTGTCTTCCGACTTTACTGACGTGAATACGGCTATTTCGGATTACGAAACTCGTCAAATTTTCCCGGCCGTTTTCCGGCACCGGCCGCTAGGTGGACGACCGCGCGGGGCGGGCAGTGAGCTAGATCACCGCTGCCGGGTGCTCTAGTTCGCACCACGGCAGCGGCGATCCTCAGCAGCGATCGGTCAGCAGTTTGTCTCGGTGTCGGGCGTGGGCAGGAACTCGCCGAGCTGGGGAGAATTGCTCGCGCTCCAGTTGATGACCGCCGAGTACATGACCCGGTCGGCATTGTTTGTCTCATCGGGCGGGGTGCTGCCGTTGTAGGGCGTGCAGGTGATGGTGCCATTCGCTGACTGATTGACCCAGCCGTTGAAGAAAATCCGGCTCTGGCCAGCGACTTCGGAGTCGGTGACGCTGGCTGTCCCTGGCCCGCACAGGCCGGTGGCCGCAGGGTCAGAGTTGCTGGTCGAATTGTCGAGGAAGGTCGTGGCAGAGCCGGTCCAGCTCCAGATGTTCGTCGACTTGTAATAGTCCGTGTGGTAGCCGCATGAGTCGAAGTTGCCGTGCGCCACGAACAGGATGAAGTCGCCGCCGTGCTGAATGAGCGACGGTGCCTCGATCGTGTCGGAGAATGAGCCAGTCGTGGACTTCAGCAGTTGCTGGCTCTGGCCTATCTTCGTGACCCCGTCGGACGGGTCCAGCTGGACCATCCGGATCGTCGTCGGCTCGCCGTTACCCGGGTCGGCCTGCGTCTTGTAGAGCAGGAACAGTTCTTGCTGCCCGTTGATCGTGACCATGACCGGCGCGGGGCCGATGGCACCCTCGCCACGCGTACGGTCGCCGGGATTGACGTCCATGTTGTCGACCGGCTGGAACTGCTGGAAGCACACCAGCGGCGTGTTGTCGGCGGTGAATGGCCCGGTCGGCGACGTGCCTTCCGCCGTGCCGATGCACTTGGACCCGGCCGCGGGCTCAAGATCCGCGCCCGGCGGATTGCCCGCGGTGCCCGGGATTGACGCGGAGAAGTAAACGACATACGTGCCGGACGTCGTCTTGATCATCGAGGGGCCCAGATACCCGCGTCGGTAGCCGCCCAGCTGGGAAGCCCTCCGGACAGGGTCTGACCGTCGGCTTGCCACGGTCCGGAGGCCTCGGGCGCGTCGTATTCTTTCAGGCCGGCTCCGGTCGCGAAAACGAAAAAGTGGTTATTCCCGAGGAACGCGCCTGGATCGGGGATATTAATGTTCGCCGCGGTGCCTGTATTGACCGGCGACGGCGCCGTGACCGCCTCGCCAGGCAACGCGCCGCCTATGACCACCGCACTGGTGACCGTGACCAGGGCTAGTGCCCGGCCGGTCAGTTTGGCCCAGAGTCTCATTCAGTGCCTTCCGTTTCCTTGGATCAATACGACGCACCAGGTGAGTAACCGCGCCAATTGGCGTGTTCCAGGCGTTGCTTGCCTTGAGCCTCACCAGATCTGAGTGTGCTGGGGCCAGGTAGCACGCAGGTAGCGCGCTGCTGGCCCGGGTAGCGTCCTGGCCGTCGTGATCCTTACTGGCCCTGGAAGGCCCCTAGCACCGGGGTGAATCCGTCTCCAGCGAACGTCAGCACCGCCGCGTACATGACCCGGGCGGCGTTGGAATTCTCGTGCGGGGCGACTTTGGCCGGCAGCGGCGTCGTGGAGATGACGCCCTTGCGCTCCTTCACCCACGCATGGAAGAAGATGCGGTCCTGGCCGGCGATCCGCGAGCCCGTGACGTCGGCGCTGCCCGGGCCGCACAGGCCGCTCGTGCGCGCGCTGCTGAGCAGCGTCGTGCCGCCGCCGTTAGACCACGACCAGATGTGCTCGGACCTGAACCACTCGGTCGAGTAGTCGCACGAGCCGAAGTTGCCGCGGCTGACAAAGAGGATGAACCACTTGCCGTGCTGGATCAGCGACGGCGCCTCGATGGTGTCGGCAAACGAGCCAGTGCCCGAGGCCAGCAACTGATGGCTCTCGCCGAGCACCGTACGGCCGTCCGCGTCCGCCAGCCTGACCATCCGGATCGTGGCGTGCTGCCCGGCACCCGGATCACCCTGCGTCTTGTACACCAGGAACAGCTCGGAGTGCCCGCCGATCGACGCGAACACCGGCGACGCGTCGATGACTCCCTCGCCGCGCTCGCGCTGGCCAGGGGCACCGTCCATGTTGTCGGCCGGGCTGAACTGCTTGAAGCACACCAGCGGCTTGCCGTCAGCGGTGAACTTCCCGATCGCGGATGCGCTCTCGGCCGTGCCGATGCACCGCGCGCCGCTCGCGGGCCTGCGGTCATTGCCCGGCCCGTGGCCCGCCGTGCCCTTGAGCGCGGCCGAGAAGTACACGACGAATTTGCCCGACGTCGTCTTGATCATGTCAGGGGCCAGATGCCCTTGGAGCCGTCAGCCCAGCTGGGCAGCGCTCCGGCGAGCCTGTTGGCGGGCGTGGTCCAAGGCCCGGCGGCGGTGGCCGACGACGACTCGCGCAGCCCGCCGCCGGTCGAGAACGCGTAGAAACTGCCGTTGAAGAGCAGCACGCCCGGGTCGGCAGTGTCGTAGTTCTTGCCGGAAGACCGCTCGACCGGAAGCGGGTGACCAGCCGCCTGGCTGGGGACGGCGCTGGCCACGACCGCCAGCGCCACCCCAGCTGCTGTCAGCGCCGCGAGCCCGCGCCGTCCCGTGCCCACTACTGCCCCTGGAAGGCGCCGACGATGGGAGTGACCCCGTCGGAGCCGAAGGTCAGCACCGCCGCGTACATGACGCGAGCGGCATTGACGTTCTCGTCGGGCGTGGTGGTCGAGGGCAGCGGCGTCGTCGAGATCACGCCGTTGCTCTCCTTGACCCAGCCGTGGAAAAAGATCCGCTCCTGCCCGGCTACCTCAGACGCGCTGACGTCGGCGCTGCCGGGGCCGCACAGCCCGTTGCTTGAGCTGTCCATCAGCGTGGTGCCGCCGGTGTTCGTCCACGCCCACTGGTGCTGCGACTTGAACCACTCGGTCGAGTAATCGCACGTGTCAAAGTTGCCGTGGGCGACGAAGAGAATGAACCAGCTGCCGTTCTGGATCAGCGACGGCGCCTCGATCGTGTCGGCGAACGACCCTGTGCTCGAGAAGAGCAGCTGGTGGCTGTCGCCCAGCACGGTCGTGCCGTCGGTGTCCGACAGCCTGACCATGCGGATCGTGACGATCTGCCCGCTGCCCGGGTCGCCCTGGGTCTTGTAGACCAGGAACAGTTCCTGCGCGCCGCTGATCGTGAGAAAGGCGGGCGAAGGATCGATCACGCCCTCGCCCTTGACCCGGTTGGCCGGGTCGGCGGTCATGTCATCGGCCGGCCCGTACTGGGAGAAGCAGGTGAGCGGCGCGGCGTTCATCGTGAACGGGCCCGTCGGCGAGGAACTCTGCGCCGTCCCGATGCAGCGTGCGCCGCTAGCCGGGCTGGCATCGCTGCCCGCGCCTCCCGAGACGCCGGCGAGGGCGGCCGCGAAGTAGACGACGAACGTGCCCGACGTCGTCCTGATCATGTCAGGCGCCCACATCGCCTTGGACTTGTCGACCCAGCTCGGGATGGTGCTCATGTCCAGCGCGTTGGCCGGCGTGGACCACGGCCCGGCCGCGATGGCCGACGTCGACTCCTGCAGCCCGGTCCCGGTCGAGAACGCGTAGAAGTTGCCGTTGTAGAGCAGCACGCCGGGATCAGGGGTGTCGTGGTTGGTCCCTGACGAGGTCTTCACCGGCAGCGGCGCCGCCGCCTGACTTGGTACGACCCCAGCCGCCAGCGTCGCGCCGGCAACCGCCAGCACGGCAACCACGCGGCTGCCCAGCCTCATGCAAGCCCGTGAGGATCTCATGATGCCCTTTCGATCGCCAATGGCGCCCGACCCGGCGCCTCAGCACTCACCATAAATCATCACGAACAAAAGAATCCAATGCTTGATAGCTCATATCACTAAACATCCGGGTCAACGGAGGCGTGACCAGCAACCCGGGCGGCCATGCGCCCAGCGCCCGGATCGGCTAGAAAGCGTAGGTGCTGACCTGGTCCGATGGCACGATGCGGACGCCGAGCGGCAGCAGTGAGATCGGGATCAGCTTGAAGTTCGCGATGCCCAGCGGAATGCCAATAATCGTAATGCAGAGCGCGATTCCGGTCAGCAAATGACCAATGGCTAGCCACCAGCCAAACAGGATGATCCACACGATGTTGCCGATCATCGACCCGACCCCGGCACTCTCGCGCGGCGCGATCGTGCGGCCGAACGGCCAGAGCACGTAGTTCGCGATCCGGAACGACGCGATGCCAAACGGAATCGTGATGATCAGCACGAACGCGACCAGCCCCGCCAGTGCGTACGCGATCGCCAGCCAGAAGCCGCAGAGCACGAGCCACACCACGTTGAGTATCGCTCGCATTCCGCCATGCCCCCTTTAGCTCACGATCGCTCGTACCCCGCTGACATGCGGACCCATGCCCCGAACCAGCCAACCTCACACAACGCTGCCCGCACCGCTGCGGCACAAAGCCTAGAGACCGAGCAAGGACTCCAGCCCCACCGTAAGCCCGGCCGGCAGCGACCCGATCCCGCGCACGGCACGCAGTACCCCGGGCATGAATGACGCCCGGTCGAGCGAGTCGTGCCTGATCGTGAGTGTCTCCCCGGCGGCGCCGAGCAGTACCTCCTGATGCGCGACCAGGCCAGCGAGCCGGACCGAGTGCACCCGCACCTCGTCGATGTCCGCCCCGCGCGCGCCCGGCGCCTGCGTGGTCGTGGCGTCCGGACTACGCCCGAGCCCGGCGGCGGCCCGCGCGGCCCTGATCATGGCGGCGGTCCGCGCGGCCGTGCCCGACGGCGCATCGACCTTGCCGG
This sequence comes from uncultured Actinomycetota bacterium, assembly GCA_963720575.1. Classification (GTDB taxonomy): domain Bacteria; phylum Actinomycetota; class Actinomycetes; order Streptosporangiales; family Streptosporangiaceae; genus Chersky-822. Next base: position 2,860,628 of record CAVRGA010000001.1, on the reverse strand, counting down.
CGTGATGCAGTTCGATGATCTCGGCTGAGTCGAAGAACCGGGCGGCCTGCTCGGCGAACTTCATCATGAGCACGGCGCCCACCGAGAAATTCGGCACGATGAAAATTGTCGGCGCCGGTGCCGCACCCCGCGTACTCTCGCCAGCCAGCTCAGCGAGGAGGGCCTCGACCTCGACCAGCCTGGCAACGTCAAAACCCGACGTCCCGACCACGACGCTCTTGCCGTGCTCCGCGCACCACCGCAGGTTGCTCATCACGGCACCCGGTGCCGTGAAGTCGATCACGACATCACAGCCGCTCAGGGAGCCGAGCTCGTCGCCGATGTCGACTTCGGCGACGAGCTCGAGGTCATCGGCCGACCGGACCGTCTGGCATACCAGCGCTCCCATGCGCCCTTTGGCGCCGAGTACTCCGACCTTGATCATCAGGTCCTCCGCCTGCCGCCACGCCGCTCGTCAGCTCACGATGGCCTGCGCGAACGAATCCGCGTCATCGTACGGCCCGACGACGGCCAGAGCCTTCGGACGGCTCAAGATGGTCTTCGCGACCTCGCGAACCTCGTCGAGCGTCACAGCCTCGATGCGGCCGAGTATCTCATCGAGCGGCTCAAGCCGCGGGTAGACCAGCTCAGACTTGCCGAGCCTCGTCATCCTCGACGCCGGATCTTCGAAGCCGAGCACCATAGAGCCGCGCAACTGGCCCTTACCCCGGGCGAGTTCCTCGTCCGTCAGTCCATCGTCGCAGACCCTGGCGATCTCTTCGGTGCAGATCGTCAGCACATCTGCCGCCTTGGCTGGCAGGCAGCCCGCGTAGATGCCCCACACCCCGATGTCGGCGTGCTGGGAGGTGAAGCTGTAGACCGAGTAGGCGAGCCCGCGCTTCTCCCTGATCTCCTGGAACAAGCGCGATGACATGCCGCCGCCGAGCGCGGCGTTCAGCACCCCGAGCGCATAGCGGCGTTCGTCTGTCCGTGCCAGCCCGGCGCAGCCGAGCACCAGGTTGGCCTGCTCGATTGCCCGCGAGATCAGCCGGACGCCAGTTCCCGACCCCACCTCAGGCCCGGCGAGCCCGGGCAGCCTGGGGGCTGCCGGGGTCGCCTGGCTGTCGAGAGTGGCGCCGAATGACTGCCGGGTGAGCTCGACAACCTCGTCGTGGTCCAGCCGGCCGGCGGCGGCCACGACAAGGTTGTCCGCGGTGTACTCGGCCGCGTAATGCTCGGCGATCTGCTCGCGCGAGATCGCCTCGATCGACTCGACCGTGCCGAGTACGGGCCTGCCAAGCGGGGTGTCGCCGAAGAGCTGCCAGGTGAAGGCCTCGACGGCGACGTCGGAGGGTTCGTCCTCAGTCATGGCGATCTCTTCGAGTATGACCGCGCGCTCGGACTCGATCTCCGCTGGATCGATCAGCGAGCCGGTCATCATGTCCGCCAGCACGTCGATCGCCAGGGGCAGGTCGTCGTCGAGCACGCGCGCGTAGTAGCACGTGTACTCCTTGGTAGTGAACGCGTTCAGTTCACCGCCAACGGCGTCAATCGAAGCCGAGATGTCCATCGCCGATCGCTTGCCCGTGCCCTTGAAGAGCAAGTGCTCGAGGTAGTGCGTCGCCCCGGCGTGCGCTGTGTCCTCATCGCGGGACCCAACGCCAGCCCAGATGCCGAATGACGCCGACCTGACCGCTGGCAGCGACTCGGTGATGACCCTCAGCCCACCAGGCAGTACGGTGCGCCTGACAGTGCTGTCGCCATCGCTCAGGTCATCGGTGACAAGCTCAGCCGAACGATCCGGTCGCTGCCCGTCAGCGGTCATGAGTTGCCGGATTCGCGGTCGCGATGGCGGGTCCTGAAGTGATCGCCGCCGGCGCCGCGATCCTCCCCGCTGCCGCGGTCGCCGCCCCTGCGGTCGCCGCGGCTCCGGTCACCGCGATCACGCTGGCGGTCACCTCGCTCGCCGCGGTCGCGCGGGCCGTCGTCCCTGCCGCCGCCGAGGTCTTCGCCGGCGGCCTCACGCTCGACCACCTCGACCGGCACGAGCGACAGCTTGCCCCGGTCGTCGACCTCGCGGATCTCGACCTGGATCTTGTCCCCGACCTTGATCACGTCATCGACGTTCTCGATCCGAACGCCGCCGTGCAGCTTGCGGATCTGGGTGATGTGCAGCAGGCCATCCTTGCCAGGCAGGAGCGACACGAACGCGCCGAACGTGGTTGTCTTCACGACCGTGCCGAGGAACCGCTCTCCCACCTCGGGCACGTGCGGGTTGGCGATCGCGTTGATGGCGGACTTGGCGGCCTCGGCCGAGGTCCCGTCGGTGGCCCCGATGTAGATCGTGCCGTCATCCTCGATGGTGATCTCAGCGCCGGTGTCCTCCTGGATCGAGTTGATCATCTTGCCCTTCGGCCCGATGACCTCACCGATCTTGTCGACTGGCACCTTCACCGTGATGATGCGGGGCGCGTTCTCGCTCATGTCAGCGGGCGCGCTGATGGCCTCGGCCATCACTCCCAGGATCGTCAGCCTGGCGTCCCGCGCCTGCTTGAGCGCGGCGGCCAGCACCGACGCCGGGATGCCGTCGAGCTTGGTGTCGAGCTGCAGCGCGGTGATGACGTCCTTGGTGCCGGCGACCTTGAAGTCCATGTCGCCGAAGGCGTCCTCGGCACCAAGGATGTCGGTCAGCGTGACGTAGGTGCCGCCCTCGTGGATCAGGCCCATGGCGATACCGGCCACCATCGCCTTCAGCGGCACGCCGGCGTCGAGCAGCGCCATCGTGGAAGCGCAGACCGAGCCCATCGACGTCGACCCGTTCGACCCGACCGCCTCGGACACCTGCCTGATCGCGTAGGGGAATTCCTCGCGGGTCGGCAGCACCGGGACCAGTGCCCGCTCGGCGAGCGCGCCGTGACCGATCTCCCGGCGCTTAGGCGAGCCGACCCGGCCGGTCTCGCCGGTCGAGTAAGGCGGCATGTTGTAGTTGTGCATGTAGCGCTTGGTGCGCTCGGGGTTGAGGGTGTCGATCATCTGCTCCATCCGGAGCATGTTCAGCGTCGTGACGCCCAGGATCTGAGTCTCGCCGCGCTCGAACAGCGCCGAGCCGTGTACCCGCGGGATGATGCCGGTCTCCGCGGACAACTGCCTGATGTCCGCGAGGCCGCGCCCGTCGATCCGCAGGCCATCGGCAATAATTCGCTCCCTGACCAGCTTCTTGGTCAAGGAGCGGAACGCGGCCGCGATCTCAGTTTCTCTGCCTTCGAACTTCGCGGCGAGCCGCTCGGTCACGCCGGCCTGGATGCGATCGGTCTCGTTGTTGCGCTCTTGCTTGGCGGCGATCGTCAGCGCCGCGGCCAGATCGGCCGAAGCCTCGGCGGACAGGGCGTCGTAGAGATCCTGGCCGTAGTCGGCGAAGATCGGGAACGTCCCGGTCTCCTTCGCGGCGGCCGCGGCGATCTGCGACTGGGCCTCGCACAGCGTCTTGATGAACGGCTTGGCCGCCTCGAGACCCTCAGCCACGACATCCTCGTCAGGCGCCACGGCGCCCGACGAAGCATCGGCGAGCAACTTGAGCGTGCTCGGCGTGGACTCGGCCTCTACCATCATGATCGCGACGTCGCCGTCCTCAAGTACGCGGCCCGCGACGACCATGTCGAAGGTGGCGTCTTCGAGTTGCGGGTGGGTCGGGAAGCCGACCCACTGGCCCTTGATCAGGGCGACCCTGACGCCTCCGATGGGCCCGGAGAAGGGCAGCCCGGAAATCTGGGTGGACAGCGAAGCCGCGTTGATCGCGACCACGTCATACAGATGCTCTGGATGAAGCGCCATGATCGTCTCGACGATCTGCACCTCGTTGCGCAGTCCCTTGACGAACGACGGCCGGAGCGGACGGTCGATCAGCCGGCAGGTCAAGATCGCGTCTTCTGACGGCCGTCCCTCGCGGCGGAAGAACGAGCCGGGGATCCGGCCCGCCGCGTACATCCGCTCTTCCACGTCCACCGTGAGCGGGAAGAAGTCCAGGTTGTCCCTGGGAGACTTGGAGACTGTAGTGGCCGAGAGCACCATGGTCTCGTCGTCAAGGTAGACGACCGCCGAACCAGATGCCTGCCTAGCCAGCCTGCCTGTTCTCGAATCGAATTCTGTGTTGCCCAAATGAGCCATTGTCGATGATGGCTTCTGCGGTATGCACACCCTCCATCGGGTGAGACCTCCTCCAATGAGGTCCCGCGTCTGCCCGCCGCCAGCGAAGCGCCATGGACGTCCAGCGGTGTGCTGGACGATGACTGCCGACCGGTCTTCGATCGAAGCCCTCGGTTCCCCAGGGACCCGCGCGGCAAAGCGCGGCTGGGCTAAATCCGAGAACCACTACCGAGGACCGGCCCTCATGCTGGGCGCTCCGGGCCGGGACCGCGGGACGTTTCCTGCTAGTACGTCGGTATTTCCTGCTTTGGTCTTCTGGCAGCTGGAAACCCCGGCGTACCGCAGATCGCGGATATCACTATCCAGTATTCCCGATACAACAGGGTTCCTGGCGCACCAGAAGCCCTCAGCTAGGCATATTCAGTTTGCGTGCGGGCGGCAGAACCCACCCCGACCACTAATGTAGCGCTAGCAGCCGACGGACAGTGAGACGTCCCGCCTCAACGAGTCGCGGCGCGAGCTGGCGACGCGACCTGGGCCGAGCTAGCGGCGCAAGCCGAGCTTCTCGATCAGCGCCCGGTACCTGGTGATGTCCTCGCGGGAGAGGTACTTGAGCAGCCGACGGCGGCGGCCGACGAGCAGCAAGAGCCCGCGGCGACTGTGGTGGTCGTGCTTGTGCACCTTCAGGTGCTCGGTGAGACCATTGATGCGCTTCGTCAGCAGCGCGACCTGGACCTCCGGCGAGCCGGTGTCACCCTCACTGGTCGCGTGCGCGGTGATGATCTCCTTCTTGACCTGCGTATCGAGCGGCAACGTTGCATTCCTCTTGTTCGTGAGCTATCAGTAGGCCTGGCAACGACGGCAAGCCGTCACGCCAGATCGCGAGAAGGATGCAAGGCACACCTGCCCGGCATCCAGATTGGCCAGCCGCATGAGGGCGCAGCATGACCGGGCCAGAAACTATGGCCAGAGTCACGGTACCACGCAAGTAACGCAGACGATACAGCGCTTACCTGAGTCCGGGCTTACCTGAGTCCGGGCTTACCTGAGTCCGGGCCGAGCCGAGTCCGCGCGCAGGCGTCAGTCGCAGGCGCTTAATACCGGGCGGCCAGGACCTGAGCAGCGGCCGCGACATCGGCGCGCATCTGGGTGACCAGTTCGTCCGCCGACGTGAACCTGACCTGGCCGCGAAGCCGCGCGGCAAACTCAGCGGCCGCGTGCACCCCGTATAGATCGAGGTCATCACGATCCAGGGCATAGGCCTCGACGGTACGCTCCGCACCGTCGAAGGTCGGGTTCGTGCCGACGGAGATCGCGGCCCACCACCGCTCAGACTCTGCGCCATCGGGTTCGAGGCTGGCCAGCCAGCCCGCATACACGCCGTCGCAGGGAACGGCCATGTTGGGCGGGTGCTCGATGTTGGCGGTAGGAAAGCCAAGCGCCCGGCCGCGCTGCCTGCCCCTGATCACCGTGCCTTCCACCCGATGCGGGCGGGACAACTCGGTCGCGGCCGCGGCGACCTCGCCATCAGCCAGGAGTTGCCTGATCCAGCTTGATGACACGGTCACGCCCTGGTCGGTCAGGAGCGGCACCCCCTCAGCGACGAAGTCGTACTTCTCCCCGAGTTGGCCGAGCAGCGCTACGTTGCCAGCCGCCCGGTGGCCGAACCGGAAATCCTCGCCGATGACAACGGCCGCGGCGTGCAGGCTGTCGACCAGGACCAACCGGACGAAATCCTCAGCCGACTGCTGCGACAGCTCGTAAGTGAACGGCACCACGCACACAGCGTCGGCACCGTGCCGGCCAAGCAGTTCGGTGCGGAACCTGGTCGTGCACAGCATCGGGGGATGAGACCCGGGCCTGATCACTTCATCGGGATGCGGATCGAACGTGACGACGACCAGCGGCAGGCCCAGTTCTGAACCAATCTGGGCAGCCCTGCCGATGATGGCCTGATGGCCTCGATGGACGCCGTCAAAGACCCCGATGGTCACGACGCACCGGCCCCAAGCCGCAGGCACGTCATGCAGGCCGTTCCAGCGGTACACGGTTAGCTTCCCTTCACCAGAGCGCCGATGGCAGGCCGCCATTCGACCAACCGCCTTCCCCCTGCACTCCAAGCCTGCCATGGCGGCGGCACCTGCTGTGAGCAGGCTGGCACCAAGGTGCCATCGGTGCCGCCTGAACGACACCTACGGCACTGCGGCGCGAGCCACGGCGGGACCCAGGCACCCGGAGGCAACGTTTCACTAGTTTGCACGACATTCGGTGAGACGATCTCAGCGAAACACGCCGACCGCGACGACCACCCACTAGCCGCACCCCAAACAGCCCTCGGCCGCCACTGTCGGCCGAGCTCCGGCGGGTCAGTTGCTGCTGCGCGGGGGACAGCCCGGGCCGGGACAGCCCGGGCCGGGACAGCCCGGGCCGGGACAGCATCAGGTCGGCCTTGTTGCTGTTGCGGGTCGTCTGTAACAGCAAGGTGGCCCTTCCTCTTGCTGTCAGGACGACAACAGGGAGGGCCGCGTTGCTCACGCCGGCCCGGCACGCAGGGCCGGGTAGCCCAATCTGCTGGACGAGCCGCGCTGCAGTCTTTATAGAGGCTGCCGGGCGGCTCGTGATCAGGATCGGGGAGCCTTTCCGGCATCGTCCGGGAGAGTTTTCAGTCCGGGGGACTGTCAGTGCGGGTGCGGCATGTGCGATGTTCCGTGATCAAGGTCCCGGGCATGATCACGGAACATCGTCGCTGTCCTGACCTGGGTGATCTTCCGTGATCATGGTCTCGAACATGATCACGGAAGATCGCACCGGTCCGGGCGGCTGCCGGGCGGCTCGTGATCAGGATCGGGGAGCCGTTTCCGGCATTACGGGGGAGGGTTCTCGCTCCGGGGAGTTTTTTCAGTCAATAGAACTGAAAAAACTCCCTTAAGCGAAAGGTCTCCCCCGATAACTCAGGGAATGTCTCCCTGCTGACTCGCCGGGGCTTGACCTTCCAAGATCTCGAGTCACCCGACAGCCTCCCTGACCTGGGCGATCTTCCGTGATCACGGTCCCGGGCATGATCACGGAAACCAGCACCGGTCCCGGCGACTGCCGCGCGGCTCGTGATCGGGATCGGGGGAGAAGAGTGCTGGCGCGCGGGCGCGGGCTGGAGCAGGAGCCGGGCGCGGGCGCGGGTGCGAGGTGAGACGGGGCGCGGGCGCGGGCTGGCGCGGGCTGGCGCGGGCTGGCGCGGGGTGAGACGGGGCGCGGGCGCGGGCTGGCGCGGGCGCGGGTGCGAGGTGAGACGGGGCGCGGGCGCGGGCTGGCGCGGGCTGGCGCGGGGTGAGACGGGGCGCGGGCGCGGGCTGGCGCGGGCGGGCTGGCGCGGGGCGCGGGCTGGCGCGGGGGCGGGCGGGTGAGGTGGGTGGCGGCTAGGGGACGAAGACCGCTAGCGGCTGCAGCTCGGCGTCGCGTTCGGTTACCAGGGCGATCAGGGTGCCGTCGGGGCCGAATGCTGCGATTGGCTGTCCTGCCGCGATGGAGTGTGCCCCGGCCTCGCTTGAGTGGGCCACGGTGCCCGCGGCGACGGGCATGGGGGCGACTACGCGGCTCGTCATGGCCGTAGCTGGGGCGGCCAGCCTGACTCCGTGCGAGAGGAGCCTGGTCTCCGTCTCGTTGAGCTGCACGCTCGGGAACGCCTCGGCGGCCGCCCTTGCCAGCGGGATGATGTCGACCCGCTCAGCCAGCTGCTCAAGCGTTCGCGCCTCGTCGATACGGTACGGGCCGACTCTGGTCCGGCGCAGTGCCGTGAGGTGACCGCCGGTGTGCAAGGCGGCGCCCAGGTCCCTGGCGATGGCCCTGATGTAGGTGCCGCTTGAGCACGTCACCTCGACATCGATGTCGAGCAGATCACCGGCCTGCCGGATCGCGACCAGGTCAAGTCGCCAGATCGTGACCGGACGCGGGTGCAGTTCGGGCGCGGCTCCTGACCGGGTCAGGTGGTACGCGCGCTGGCCCTTGACCTTGATCGCGCTGACCTTGGGCGGGACTTGCTGGATCTCGCCCGTCAGGTCAGCGAGCGCGGCCAGCAGTGCCTCGCGGGTGACCGAACTCGCCGGCAGCGCGCCCTCTTCGGGCGACAGGATGTCGCCTTCGGCGTCATCGGTGACAGTCGACTGGCCGAGCCTGATCGTCGCGGCGTACTCCTTCTCGGTCAGGGTGAGGTGACCGAGAAGTCTCGTGGCCTTCTCGATTCCGATAACGAGGACGCCGGTGGCCATCGGGTCGAGCGTCCCGGCGTGACCGACGCGGCGGGTCCCGGCCAGTTTCCGCATCCGGGCCACGACGTCGTGTGACGTCATCCCGCCCGGTTTAGCGACAATCACCAGCCCGGACTGTGGCACTAAGCCGCTATTGCTAGTGGGGCTGGGAATTGCGTAGGTAGTCACGAGTCCTCACCTTCGTCCGGCACTTCCGCCGTGCGATATGGATTGCTATCTCCGGCGTGCACGGCGCCGGTCCGGCTGGCCGCGAGCTCCGCGTCGGCCTGCATTGCCCTGGCTACCAGGTCCTCAATGGACTTGGCGCCCTCGGGCAGCGTATCCCGCTTGAATGTGATTGACGGGGTGTGCTTGATCCCGGTCTGCTTGCCGACCTCGGAGCGAATCACGCCGGTAGCGCTGGCCAGCGCCACTGCGGTGGCCTCGGCTTCGGCTTCGGAGCCGTACACGGTGTAGAACACGGTGGCATCACGCAGGTCGCCGGTCACCCTGGTATCGGTGATCGTGACGAATCCGAGACGCGGATCCTTGATCCGCCGCTCGAGCATCTCGGCGACGATCTGCGTGATCCGCTCACCTAGGCGTCGCGCTCTCGCCGGATCCATCGCTCACTCCCCCTCATCATTAAACAAGCGCTGCCGTGCCGACAGCAATTCGACATCCGGACGCGCAGCGACGAATCTTTCGCACGCCTCAAGCACTTCGACGGCGTGCGAGGCTGTCGAGGCCACCACTGCCACTCCGATCTCCGTCCTGCGGTGCAAGTCCAGGTACCCGGTCTCAGCAACGGCGAGTCCCGGAAACTTCCTGTGCACCTCAGCGATCAGCGGCCTGACCGCGGACCGCTTCTGCTTCAGCGACCGCACGTCACCGAGCAGCAGGTCCAGGGTCAGCGCTCCCACATACACACTCTGCCCCTCCGCCCGGCTATCAGCCGGGTTTCACTACCCGGCTGCTTTCGGTTCACCTATGTCCCGGCGCGGGTTCGTGCCCGGCGCGGGCGGGATTCCCGGCCTGTACCGACCTCTGAACCAGTGCCGCCCGGATTGGACATTCCGGGCGGCACTGGTTCAGATAGAGCTGGGGGTTGCCTGCCGGCTCAGGCGCGTGGCTTCTCCCGCATCTCGAAGGTCTCGACCACGTCGCCGATCTTGATGTCGCCGTAACCGACGCCGATGCCGCACTCGAAGCCTTCCCTGACCTCGGTGGCATCGTCCTTGAACCGCCGCAGCGACTCGATGCTGAGGTTCTCCGAGACGACGACGCCGTCCCTGATCAGGCGTGCCCGCGAGTTCCTCGTGATCGTGCCGGACCGGACGATGCATCCGGCCACGTTGCCGATCCTCGGCACCCGGAACACTTCCCTGACCTCGGCCGTGCCGAGCTGTGCCTCTTCGAACTCCGGCTTGAGCAAGCCCTTGAGCGCGGCCTCGATCTCCTCGATCGCCTGGTAGATGATCGAGTAGTACCTGATGTCCACGCCCTCGCGCTGCGCGAGTTCGCCTGCCCGGCCAGCCGGCCTGACGTTGAAGCCGATGATCACCGCCTCGGAGGCGATCGCCAGGTTGACGTCGTCCTGGGTGATCGCGCCGACGCCGCGGCCGATCACGCGGAGCACGACGTCCTCGCCGACATCGATCTTGAGCAGCGCGTCTTCGAGTGCCTCGACCGACCCGGATACGTCGCCCTTGATGATGAGCAGCAATTCCTCGCGGGCACCAGACTTGAGCGCGGACTCCAGATCCTCGAGCGTGACCCGGGGCCTGCGCTGCGCGAACTGCGCGGTGCGCTCCCTCGCCTCGCGGCGCTCGGCGATCTGCCTGGCCACCCGGTCATCGGCGACGGCCAGGAAGCTGTCGCCCGCGTCCGGCACGGCCGTGAGGCCGAGTACCAGCACCGGACGGGACGGGGGCGCCTGCGCCACCTGGTCGCCGTTCTCGTCGAGCATCGCCCTGACGCGGCCGTAGGCCTCGCCTGTGACGATCGAGTCGCCGACCTTGAGCGTCCCGCGCTGCACGAGCACGGTCGCCACCGGCCCGCGGCCCTTGTCCAGGTTCGCCTCGATCGCGACGCCCTGAGCCGGCTGATGCGGATTCGCCCGCAGGTCGAGCTCGGCGTCAGCGGTCAGCACCACGGCTTCGAGCAACTCGGCGATCCCGGTGCCGTTGCGCGCGGAGACATCGACGAACAGCGACTGACCGCCGAACTCCTCGGCGATCAGGCCGTACTCGGTGAGCTGTGCCCGCACTCGCGCCGGGTCGGCGCCCTCCTTGTCGACCTTGTTGACCGCGACGACGATCGGCACGCCGGCCGCCTGGGCGTGGTTCAGCGCCTCGGTGGTCTGCGGCTTCACGCCATCGTCGGCGGCGACGACCAGGATCACCAGGTCGGTGGTCTCGGCGCCGCGCGCCCGCATCGCCGTAAACGCCTCGTGACCGGGGGTGTCGATGAAGGTGATGGTCCGGTCATTGCCGTCCACTTCGGTCGTGACCTGGTAGGCGCCGATGTGCTGGGTGATGCCGCCGGCCTTGTGCGCCACCATGTTGGTGTGCCTGATCGCGTCGAGCAGCTTGGTCTTGCCGTGGTCGACGTGACCCATCACGGTCACCACCGGCGGCCTGGGCTGCAGGTCTTCCTCGCCGCCCTCGTCCTCGCCGAACTCGATGCTGAACGTCTCGAGCAGCTCGCGGTCTTCCTCTTCGGGCGACACGACCTGGACGTTGAAGTTCAGCTCGGCGCCCAGGAGCTGCAGAGTCTCGTCGTTGACCGACTGAGTGGCCGTCACCATCTCGCCGAGGTGGAAGAGCACCTGGACGAGCGAAGCCGGGTTGACGCCGATCTTGTCGGCGAAGTCGCTCAGCGACGCACCTCGCGACAGCCTGATCGTCTCGCCCTTGCCGCGCGGTACTGACACGCCGCCGATCGAGGGCGCCTGCATGTTGTCGAACTCTTGACGCCGCTGCTTCTTCGACTTCCGGCCGCGAGACGGCCGCCCGCCGGGACGCCCGAACGCGCCCTGGGTGCCGCTGCGGCCGCGACCGCCAGCGCCCGGCCTCGCGGGACCCGCGCCGGTACGTGGCGCGCCCGCGCCGCCGCCAGGACCGCCGCGACCGGCCCCAGGGCCGCCGCGGCCGCCGCCCGGCCGGGTGCCAGCACCCGCACCGCCGCCAGGACCGCCGCCGCCAGGACCGCCGCGGGCGGCGAAGGGCCGCGGCGGCATGCTGCTCGGGCTGGGACGCGGCCCGCCCGGGCGAGGCCCGCCCGGCCTGCCGGCGTCGCCGGGACCACCCGGCCCTGGCCTGCCCATCGGGCGCGGGCCAGCCGGCCGGCCCGCCGCCTGAGCTTGGCCCGCCTGGCCGGCCACCGCCCTGGCTGGGAGCACCAGGGCTGGCGGTGCCAGCCGGGCCGCCCTGACTCGCCGGGCCAGGGCGCGGTCCGCGCCCGGCCGAGCCCATGCCCGTGGATGTCGAGCTGAACGGGTTATTGCCAGGACGCGGGCCAGGACGCGGCGCACCTGGGCGCGGTCCTGGAGTCGGGCCGCCAGGCGGACCTGGCCGCGCCGCGCCAGGGGCAGGCCCTGTGGCAGGTGCTGGGCCAGGCCCTGTGGCAGGCGCTGGACGTGCCGGGCCTGGACCTGGAACGGCACGAGGCGTGACACCCTGGCCCGGGCTCGGTACCCGGCCGCGGTCAGCTTGCGCATCCCCGCCAGCTTGCCGAGGCTGAGGCTGCGGCTGCTCGGGCTCGCTGAACGGCACCTGCGGCACGCCAGAGGACACGCCGGGACCGTCGTCACCACCGCGCGGGGAATCGACTGTCTCGCCAGGGCTAGGCGGAGCCTCGGCCACGGGCCGGGGCTGCTCGACTACGGCTGGCTCGGGGGGACTGGCCGGAGCGCTGGGCGCGGCCGCAGCCGCGGTATCAGCTGAACCAGCACTCTCGGCGGCGCGTGCCGCCGCGGCAGCGCGGCCGTTGGAGGCCTGCCTGCCACCGTCACCTTTAACTGCGGACGACTTCGCTGCCGCTGCTTGACCAGCGAACGCTTCTTTGAGCCTGCGGACGACCGGCGCCTCGATAGTCGATGACGCTGATCGAACGAATTCGCCCATCTCACCGAGCTTGGCCATGACGGCCTTGCTCTCTACGCCGAACTCCTTCGCGAGCTCGTACACCCGGACTTTCGCCACTACGCTCCCTGCCTCGGCCCGGGTTGTCCGGGCCAGTCAGCCGGTCCGGGGCAGCGCATGCTCCGTCCGGCGTCAGTACCTGCTGTTCATCGCCGCTTGCTCATCGAGCGCTCATCACAATCACAGCCTGTCTCTCCGGCGAGTACTTCGCCGCTCGTACCTGCCCGCCATGCCGCTCCGTCGGTGCTGCTCCATCAGGGTCACTCCCTCGGGGGCGCCCCGTGAAACCGGACACCGACGTTAGTCACGCCTGCGACAGGTATCTGGCAAGCCTGTCGTCGGCAAGTGTGCCCGTCACGCGCAACGCTCTCGGAAACGCCTTGCGACGCCTGGCTTGCTCAAAGCAATCCTCGCCGGGGTGCAAGTACGCCCCCCGGCCAGGGCTACGCGCCGCGGGGTCAGCGACGATCTCGCCGTTAACCGCCACAACGCGAAGCAAGTCCGACTTAGCGGCACGGGTTCTGCATCCCACGCACGTGCGGATCACCGATCCGGACGCTACGGGAGACGAAGACCGCATTGCCGCCTGACTAACAGCTTACAGGGCCGGCGCGTCCGCGGCACCAGGCACCTTGCCTGCCCGGTCGCCGCGGCCGGCCCGATCGGCCCGGCCAGCCCTTTCGGCGGCAGCCGGCGCGCTCGCCCGGACGCCGTCAGACTGCTCTCCGGCCTGGTTATCGGGCTGGATATCGATCCGCCAGCCGGTCAGGCGGGCCGCGAGCCTGACATTCTGCCCCTCTTTGCCGATCGCCAGCGACAACTGGTAGTCGGGCACGATCACCTGGGCGACCCGGCTGGCCTCGTCGAGGATCCGCACCTGAGACACCCGGGCGGGCGAGAGCGCGTGCCCGACGAACTCACCCGGATCTTCGGAGTAGTCGACGATGTCGATCTTCTCGCCGTGCAGCTCGGCCATCACGTTCCTGACCCGGCTGCCCATCGGGCCGATGCAGGAGCCCTTGGCGTTGACTCCGGGCTCCCGCGCGATCACGGCGATCTTGGTGCGGTGCCCGGCCTCGCGCGCGATGGCGGCGATCTCGACCGCCCCGGAGGCGATCTCGGGAACCTCGAGGGCAAAGAGCTTGCGCACCAGATTCGGGTGAGTGCGCGACAGCGTGACCGACGGGCCGCGGAACCCCTTCCTGACGTGCAGGACGTAGCACTTGAGTCGCTCGCCATGGACATAGCGCTCGCCTGGCACCTGCTCGGTCGGCGGCAAGATCGCCTCGATCCGGCCCAGGTCGACAAGTACCGCCTTCGGGTCCTTGCCCTGCTGAATGACGCCGGCGACGATGTTGCCCTCCTGCCCGGCGAACTCGCCGAAGGTCAACTCGTCCTCGGCGTCCCGCAGGCGCTGCAGGATGACCTGCCCGGCCGTGGTGGCGGCGATCCGGCCGAAACCGGCCGGCGTGTCGTCATACTCGGTGAGCACGGCGCCGTTCTCATCGGTCTGCGCCGCCCACACCGTCACGTGGCCGGTACGGCGGTCTACCTCCACTCGCGCCGACGCGGCCGCGCCTTCCGACTTGTGATACGCGACCAGCAAGGCATCCTCGATGGCCTTGATGACCAGGTCCATCGAGATGTCCTTCTCGGCCTCCAGGCTCTTTAGCGCCGAGACGTCAATGTCCATCGGGTTCCTCCTCGTCCGGGCCACCGCCGTCGGCAATGTCCTCGCCCTGCCAGGAGTCATCGGCAACGTCAATCGCGTCAAAGTCAGCGCCGTCCACGTCATCAATCTCGTCGAGGCGCCCGAATTCCACCTGAACCCGGCCAGGGCCGAGCTCGTCATAGCCAAAAGTCCGCCGCGCGCCGTCGATCTCCAGGGTGACGTGGTCGTGATCAGCGCCGACTACTCGTCCCGCATACTCAACACGAGCACCGGGAGCATCCCGTTCAACATCTTGATCTTGATTGAGCGGCTGGACGACGACCAGCCTTCCGGCCGCGCGCCGCCAGTGCCGCGGCTGCGTCAGCGGCCGGTCCACGCCAGGCGATGTCACCTCGAGCGTGTAAGGCGCGTCGCCCATGACGTTCTTGGCATCAAGGCTGGCCGACAGTTCCCTGCTCACCTCGGCGATGTCGTCGAGGCTGACGCCGCCGTCGGCGTCCACGACCACGCGCAGCACGGCCCGGCGGCCGGCCGAGGAGACCTTGACGGCCTCAAGGTCGATCTCCATCGCCCGCAGCACGGGCTCGATCACGCTCGTCAGCCTGGCCGTGCTCGCCGTGCTCCGCTGGGCGCCGGCCCTGTCGCCGCCCTTGCCCTGGCCGCCGCCGGGCTGCCCGCCGGGTCGCGGCGGGTACGGGTCACGCCGTGAGGCGGCCCGGCCTGGCGAACGCGCCGGCCGTGCCGAACCCGCCGGCCGCTCCGGCCGGTCCGGCCGCCCTGACGGCGACGACCGCGGCGCACCGCGACGGGAATCCTCGCCCATCACGCCTCCTCGCCAGCGAACTGTTGCTGTTGTCTGCTGCTGCGCTGTTGGTGAACCCTGCTGTTGGTGAACCCTGCTGCCGGCCGCTCCGCGCCTGGTGGCTCCGCCGCGGCGCCTAGCCAGGGCACTAGCCTATCCGGGACCGCCACTTAACGTTCTGAGCTGTTGCTCTTCGCTTCCATCCAGCGTCAAGTCGCGCTCAGCTAGCGGATGACCGCCGAACGTGACCTCATGCGGTACCGACGCGCGGAGCCGGCGCCGGGATGACACCTGACCAACGAACGACGTGGCATGCTTGTGCCCGCGCATCGATGAACGCGAGCACACGCAGGTGACAGACGGGAGGGCGCGGCGAGGTGGCGGCCGAATCAACACGCCGGGCCATGCTCGCGACCGCGCTCGCGGGCTCGCTGGGCCTGACCCTGACGGGCTGCAATGGCCTCACCGCGCTCGGCCCCGTCCCGGCGATCGGGCCCGATGTGCTGACGCTCGAGCACGCGATCGAAGCCGAGGAAGCTCTGGTGCTGACGTATGCGAACGCGGGGCGTTCGGCCGCGGTGGCGGGTCCGGCGGCTGCCATGATCGCCGCCATCGGGGCCGAGCATCAGGCGCACCTGACTCAGCTCAGGACCCGGCTGATCCTGCCGCCCGGCCATGCCAGGACCAGGCTGCCGCCCAAGCCCGCCAGGGCGCCCAGCCTGCCCGCTGACCGCAAGCGGCTGCTCATGACCCTCGCGGCTGCCGAGCGAGCCGCCGCCGCCCGGCTGACCGGGCAGCTGCTCGATGCGCCAGGGCCGCTCGCTCAGCTGCTCGCCAGCATTAGCGCATCGGAGGCGGCGCACGTGGTGTTCTTGCACAGGGGTGAGCCGGCTTGAGCGCCGAGACCGCCGGCAGCGCCAGGGTCGCCGCGCTGCAAGCCGCGCTCGCCGCCGAGCAGGCCGCTAGCTATGGCTACGGCGTGGTCGGAGCGCATCTCGCCGGCCGGGCATTCACCCAGGCCGCGGCCGACTGCGTCACCCATGAGCGCGCGCGGGACAGCCTCGCCGCGATGATCATGGCGCTCGGCGTCACGCCCAGGCCAGCCGCCATCGCGTACCGGATGCCGATCGCCGTGAAGACGGCCCGCGAAGCCGCGAAGCTGGCCGCTGACCTCGAAAACGGCGTGGCGGCCGGATACCTGAGCCTGGTCGCGGTCCCCGACACCGCCCTGCGGCGGCTCGCCGCGACGCGCATGCAGGGCGCCGCTGCCCGCGCTGCTCGCTGGGGCGGAGCGCGGCTGTCCTTCCCGGGGCTGGCGGCCAAGCCCTAGGCGGTGCCGTCAGTAGCTGGCGTCGAGCACCCTGGCGATGACCGCCGCGGCTTCGGCGATGTCGTCGCTTGGCGCGATCCGTTCCGCCCAGGGCCACCAGTACCACCACAGGCCGTCCTGACTGCGGCCGACATAGACGTCTTCGGCCAGTCTGGTGGCGGACGGGTTCACCACGTGCAAGCTGGGAACGCGGCCAGCCGGACTCATCACGGTCGCGCGCAGGCCGCGCTTCGCTAGTTCCCCGGCTAGTCCTTCGAGAGGGCCGAGGTAGAGGTGCGGTCGCGGCGTCGTGCCTGACCCGCCTCCGAGTTGACCAGCTGCCCATGCCACCCATGTCACCTGTAACTTAGAGTAATTGACCGGACGCGACGAGTAATGCGTAGGTCAAAGAATGCTCCGCGCACGAGGCCAGGTGCAAGTTCTGTCGCTGAAGTCGTTGCTGGTGGCGGTTCTATTGACCCGTACCAGGCCGCCAGGCCCGGAATGTCGGCCGCCGGGGCGGGCGCGAGCGGGGCGCTACGGCGCGGGCGCGGCCGTCACCGGCAGAACCAGCGCTGAGGGGTGCTCAGGGTCGTGATAGACCTGCTGGTCAGCGGTCTTCAAGGTAGTCGCCGTCCGCAGCGGCTCGCCCGAGCCGGTATTGCGCGCGTACCTGGGATGGGCGCCGCTCGAAACCTGCAGCCTGACCCGGTGCCCGGCCTTGAACACATGGGCCGCCGGCCACAAGTCGATCCCCACCCGGGTCGTGCCATCCGGCCCGGCGGCGATCGCGCCAGGGGCCAGGCGGCGCAGCGCATCGCAGACTCCGGTCGACCGGCCGGTCGGGTCCACGTCGCAGAGCCGGGCGAAGAAGTCGGTGTGCTCAAGGCTGGAACGCACGAACAAGTCCGCGCTGACCTGCCCGATAACCTCAAGGTCGCGTTCGAGCGGCGCAGTGGTGTAGGTCAGCACATCAGGGCGGGCCTCGAGCTCGCGGTTGTCAGGCGGAGCCTGTGACCGCCTCGCGCTGGCCGAGAGCACGGGCCCCCCGACGCTCGGCGTCGGGTCGGCCGGATTGTAGGCGTACCCGTCCGGGCCGGCCGCGACGGGCACGTCCTGCGCCAGGCCGCCGCCCGCTTGCAGATGCCAGCGCTGATCTTCGGCCTGCGGCGGCCAGCTCGGCAGGTCGCGCCATTCACCGAGACCGCCGACGAAGATCCGCACCGGCGCCGTACGCAACTGGCTCGCGTCGTCAAGCAGTCGCGCGCGCAGCCAGGCCACCGACTCCTTGATCGAGGCCCCCATTCCGTCGGTATCGGTGTGCTGCCACGGGCCGATCAGCAGGAACGGCTCCTGGCCGGCCGCGCGCAGCGCCGCGTAATCGCGGAGCTGGCCGGGCAGGAAAATGTCGTACCACCCGCCGATGAAGCTCACTGGCGCGCTGACCTGATCACGGCCGCCGTCGAACCGCCGCCCCGCCCAGTACGGCTCATCGCCAGCTGGATGAGTCAGCCAGTCCTGCCATTCACGCACCTTGCCGCCGGTCGCGAGGCTATCCAGGTCACCGAGCGGCAGCTTGCCGTACAGCGGCCCGAGGCGGCGGCTCGCCGGTCCCTGCCTGATCAGCGCGAAGCGCTTCTCCTGGCCCGCTACGAGGTTGATCCAGGTCAGGCACGTCTGCAGGGAGAAGGACCCGCCTTCGAACAAAGACCTGTACACATCTGAACTAGTCACGAGCGCCGACATCGCCTTGAGTTCTGGGCCGGCCTCGCTGGCGATGGCCCACTGCACGATGCCGAGGTAGCTCGGGCCAGCGGTCGCGAACTCACCCGGGTACCACTCTTGCTTGCGCATCCAGGCGACGGTCGCGAGGCCGTCGTCGCGTTCGGCGAACGCATCGAACTCGCCCCCCGACCCGAACGTGCCGCGGCAACTCTGGACGAGAGCCTGCAGCCCGCGTTCGGCGAAAAGGGTGCCGAAAAGCGTGCCGAACATGTTCTTGCGGCCGTATGGCGACCTGACCAGCACCAGCGGGCCGTTCCCGCTCGCGGGGACGTAGCGGTCGGCGAGCAGCACGACGCCGTCGTCCATCGGGATCTTGAGATTGCGCTCCACCTTGATCGCGCGGGACTGCGCCGCGGGGAGATCCATCGCCTTGCCCATGAACCTGCTGATGAGGCTCATCCGCCCGCTCCCCTCGGTCGCGGCGCGGCTTTGGCCGCGCGTCGCTTAGGTCCGGTTATACAGCAGATGCGCCCGCATTGGCAGAGGACGCAGAGAATGGCTCCGTGTTACGGTACGCAGTGTCCAGTAATTGGATCGGTCCACGGGCGCGATGCAATGCGGGCCCGGACCTTAGCAGTCAACGGGGAAGGTCAACGGGGAGTTCAACATGACGCGTATCCAGCACAAAATCCGATTAGCCGCCGTGGCGAGACTGTCAGCGGCCCTCTCTTTGGCCGCCGCATTGAGCACTGCCGGTCTCGGAACAGCCCAGGCGGCCAGCGGTACTGTCAACAGCCGGCGCCTGACTTTAGTGAGCGGCACGGTGCTGTCGCCCGACGGCAGGCCGGTCGGCAGCGATAGGGTCTTCCTCTACCCAGCGGACTCTCCCGCGGATGTTTCATACCCGATGATCATCGGCAGCGCGAGAACGAACGCACAGGGCAAGTGGTCGTTCGCGGTCCCGGCTTGGGCGGGACTTCCCGTCGATTCGCAGGCCGCGGCAAACGGCAACGGCGGCTGGCTCAATGTAATCGCCTCGGCGTTCGGGGTCGCGGGCAGCTTCGAGGAGGAAGCGGACGGGGTGACCGCGGTCTGGACCGGGACCAAAGCCTCGTCCGTCCCGCCGGCCGGGACCGCCGCACCCGGCGCCCTGACCATGATCATGGCTCCCGATCAGAAAGACATCTCGTCCATGGCGAGCGCCAGGGGCGCCGCTGGGACCTGGGCAGGCCGCGCCAGCATCATGAGCACCGCCGAAGCCTACGCAAAGCCTCCGACGGATAAGTACGGGTACCAGTCCGCCGTCAGCCCCGACCCTGAGCCCGGCTACAGCCCGTATGTCGCCCCTGGCGGCGTCAATCTGGCCAGCGTTCCGGTGGCGGCCGGTGTCTCCCGCCGGCTACCCAAGAAGTGCCGTACCGATGACGGTGACTGGAAGGTGAGGGTCAAGACCGTCCACAAAGGCTGGGCGTGGACGAAGATGGGCGAGTACCACACCAACTGGAAGGCCACCGGCGGCTTCGAGTACACCATCGGCGCCAATACCAGCATCTCGGTCGAAGTCAGCGCCGACGGGCTCCACTTCCATGCCGACCACAGCAAGACCTACCACAACGACTCTTCCGACACACTTGGCGTAGACAAAGGGCCGTATGACTCCCACCAAGTCGTCATGTCGGTCAATTACCGGGAGAAGGCCAGGATCGACTTCCCGTGCAAGAATCCGGGAACTACCACTTGTTATCCGAACGTCATCTGCGCCGCGCATTACTGGGTCGAGGAAACCGGTCTGCGCAACCCCGGCAACGGATGGGTGTTCATCAAGCTCGGCGCCAACGTCCATAAGTACGACGGCTACCTCGCATTCGAAGAAGACGCCATCGACAAGTACTGGAATGGCTTCAAACCGGGCAGCACCATCACCGTGACCACAGGTCACGGTGTCGACTACAAATATGGCGCAAGCGTCGGCCTAGGTCCGATCACAGTCAGCATCGAGTCGGAAACCGACCACAGCACCGATGCTGCCCAGAGCATCTCCTTCGAGCGCGGCCGCCGGCTCGACTTGGTCCGCAACAAGCACACCAATCTCCATGAGGTCTGGGGATTCAACCACAAGCTCACCAACATCCCTGGACCTTCAGTCTTCTACAACTACTAGCGAGACCGTGACCGTGAAACAGCGACTACCCATCGCGATCCTGGCCTTGGCTCTAGCGGCTGGATGCTCATCCCTGCCGCCAGGTCCGGACGGCGCGGAACGCGTCGTCTTCGCGCTCAACGGCGGCTTCCAGCAGACTGACCACGAGAGGAACATCGACGAAGTCGACCTGGGCGTCACCGAACTTCAGAACACCAGCACTCACATCGTCCGGATCCGGTCGCTGAGCCTGGTCAACCCGCCCAAGGCACTCAAGATGGACAGCGTCGTGGCCTACCGTTACGCAGGCCAAGGCGGGATAGCCGTCACCGACGGGAACCTGCTGAAAGGGCCGTGCCGGCGTTACATGCGGCCTTACCCGGTCACCGATGCGGTTATCCCGCCGCACCACCTGTCGGACTGGTTCTTCATCATCGGCTTCACTATCGCCAAACCCGGTCATTACTACATCAACAGGATCAAGATTGCCTACACCACGCAAGGCCAGAAAGCCTGGCAGTACCAGTACCTCTTCACCACCTTGCACATCAAGGCCGCCCGCCCCGGTGCCAAGCCCGTAGCGGGCGACTGCTAGCCATTCGGGGACGGTTCCCGGCCCTGGAGCTTGATCATGGAGAGTTTCCGCTTCTTTCTGACCTGGACGATCTTCCGTGATCAAGGACCCAGGCTACGGAAGGTCGCCGCTGCCCTGGAGGCTGTCGGGTGACTCGGAATCGTGGAGAGTCAGGCGTCTGGCGGGGTCAGCGGCAGGGTTCTCCCCGTGAGATTTTGAACTAGTGCCTCCGCGCGTGATCTGTGTCCCTGGGCGGACGTGCGCTGTGCTCCGGAACGGCGCCGCCGGAGGAGCGTGAGCATCGTGGCCCTCCCTGTTGCTGTCAGCGGCCCGATTTGACAGCAACGTGGCCCTCCCCGTTGCTGTCAGAAGAGGCTGCTGAAAAACCCCGAAAAATCCATGATCGCGATCGAAGAACCGCAGGTCAGGGAGTCGGGTTCGCGACGAAAACGGGGTTTTTCAGCAGCCTCTCAGAACAACATCAGGGAGGGCCACGTTGCTGTCAAAACCAGTGGCTGACAGCAACAGGGAGGGCCACGATGCTGTCAGAGGCGGGCGTGACCAGCAACCCGGGCCGCCCTGATGCCGTCGCGGGCCGCGGGCCGCCGGGCCGCCGGGCGCCGGGCCGCCGGGCGCCGGGCCGCCGGGCGCCGGGCCGCCGGGCGCCGGGCCGCCGGGCGCCGGGCCGCCGGGCGCCGGGCCGCCGGGGCGTGCTCCCGCCTGACGGTTCCGCACGGTGCCCGAAGGGCTCCCCGACCCTGATCACGAGTCACGCGACAGCCTCTTTCCGGCGGCACCGGGCGGCAAGCCGCGCCAGTCCGGCCGGGACAGGCTGGTGCCGGGGATGCGGGCAATGTTCCGTGATCATGACCGTGACCGTGATCACGGAAGATCACCCAGGTCAGGACAGGCGCGAAATCCGTGATCACGGCATGGTCCATGATCACGGAAACCAGCTCCCGTGCGTGTGCTGCCCGTGTTGCGGGCCAGGCTCCGGGGTCACCGGCGAAGCTCGCCCGCACCACCAGATAACCAAGGCTCACTCAGAAAGAGCTGCACCCATGTCACAACGTCCGCGCTATAGCACCGTCAGGCTCACAACGACGGGTCTATCGGCTGGCGATAGACACGCGCTGGCGTGCCCGAGCATATGGCGCGGCGGTGCGGGGCTGCCGTGCCGGTGATGGCGGAGAGTTCTCGCACAGTGGCCTGATCGCGGAGCGTTCTCCGTCGTGGCCGCGGAGAGTTCCCGGCGCCGGACCGCCCGGCCGGGTCGCTGCAGGCCGGCGCGCGAAGGCGGGTCGTTACGAGCCGGCCGGGGAGCTGAGGCGGGCTGGGAGCGGGGCGGTGTGCAGGACGGTGAGCCTGGACACGGCGCGGGTGAGGGCGACGTACAGCCGCTGCAGGCCGCGGGCCTCGGCGGCGGCGATGCTGGCGGGCTCGACGACGATCACGTGGTCGAACTCAAGGCCCTTGGCCAGGCCAACCGGCACGACGGTCAGCTGGCTGGACTCGGCTTCGCCGTCGAGGATGGCGTGCGGCAGGCCTGCCGCGCTCAGGGTGGCAGCCGCGCTCCCGGCCTCGTGGTCGGTGGTGATCACGGCGATCGAGCCAGGCTGGGTCAGGGCATCAGCGCAGATGCTGACTAGCTCGTCCTCGAGGTCAGCCGGTCGTGCCTGCCTGATCGTGAGCGAGCCCGGGTCCTGGCGGATGGACCTGGCCGGGGAGAGATCAGGCGCGATGTCGGTCAGCAGCCTGCTCGCGAAGTCGAGGATCTGGCGCGGGACCCGGTAGCCGGTGTCGAGTACCTCGAGCGCCGCCTCTGGCTTGCCGAGGTCGCTGAGCATCTGCTCCCAGCTCGTCGCCGCCCACGCCGTCGTGCCCTGGGCTATGTCGCCGAGCACGGTCACCGACCCCGTGGCGCACCGGCGGCCGATCGCGCGGCACGCCATCGCCGAGAGATCCTGCGCCTCGTCCACGACGATGTGAGCCAGGCTCGCCGTCCGCTCGATCAGGTCAGCAACCTCGTCGATGAGCACGGCGTCGGCCGCAGACCAGCGGGCCGATGCCGGGCTCCGGGGCGGCTTGGCCCAGGCGATCGCCTCCTGCTCCCCCATGGTCAGCACCCCGTCGGCACACCGGGTGATCGCCTCCCGATCGGAGAGCAGCTCGAAGACGACTCGCGCCGCGTCGGTCTTGGGCCACATCGAGTTGACGGCCGACTTGACCACGCTGGTCCTGCGCACCGCCTCATGCGTCCGGTCGTCGCAGGTCTCGCCCGCGCCCTCCATCTGGGTCAAGATCACGTGCGCGATCCGGTGGGACAGCATGTCACGGCCCGTGCCGTACCTGACCCCGCGTTCGCGCAGCTCGGTGACCAGGCTCGCCAGCCGGTCGGCGGACACCCGCCAGCGGCGCGAGCCGCGCGCCAGCATGATTGATTCGGCGGGCGGCCTGGTGCGCTCCCATAGCGCTCGCCGCAGGACGGTCGCCATCTTGGCGTCGCCCTTGATGCGGGCCGCGCTCTCGGAGTCGGTGCCGCGGATCGGCACGGTCGCGAGCAACTCGGTCACAGAAGTCTGGGTGGCGTCGAACTCGCCGAGGGCCGGCAGCACATTGCGGATGTAGGTCAGGAACGCGCGGTTCGGACCGATGACGAGCACGCCGCCCCGGGTCATGCGTTCCCGGTAGGCGTAGAGCAAGAACGCGATCCGGTGCAGGCCGACGGCTGTCTTGCCGGTGCCAGGCGCTCCCTGGACGCAGACCGAGAGCGTGGCGTCCGCCCTGACGATGTCGTCCTGCTCGGGCTGGATGGTGGCGACGATGTCGCGCATCGCGCCTGATCGGGGCCGCTCGATCTCCTCGATCATGATCCGGCTCAGTGGCTGGCCGTCAGCGGTGCCGCCGGCCGGCTCCTGCGCCGATGCGGCCGGCGCGGCCTGGTTCGCGGCGAAGATCTCGTCTTCGTACGCGGTGAGCTGGCCGCCGCTGAAGCCGAACCGCCGCCTTCTGGCGACTTCCATCGGGTCGGCCTGGCTGGCACGGTAGAAGGGCATGGAGATGGGAGCGCGCCAGTCGATCACGACCGGATGACCATCCGGATCGTGAACGTGGCGCCTGCCTATGTGGAAGTCCTCGGCGCGAAGATCCTCGTCCGGCGTCCTCGCATAGTCGAGCCTGCCGAAGAATAGCGGCGTGTCGGGGAGGTCACGCAGCGACTCGGCCCGCCGGTGCAGGTCGGCCTTGAGATACTCCTGCGACACCCGGTCGCCCGCCAGCGCGGGCAGCGACAGCACGTCCTGCCGCATGAGATTGAGAAATTCACGTGATTGAGCCAGGTGCTCGCGTTCGACTGCCAGCACCTGATCTGTCCCGGTATCGTCCTCCGTAGCAGCGGCCATGGCTAACTCCTTGAGTAGCGTTCCAGGGTCGGCACAAGGGCACAGGAGCGTAGCAACGCCCCAGGCGCCTGTCATCTGAATTTCCTCCCGACAGCCCGGCCGGCTATCTGGCCCGGAACTCGGCGCATGCAGGCTTACCGCCTGTGACCAGCGGTAATGCTAAACAGGGGAGGGCGCTATGGTTCCGGCAATTCACAACTACTGGCTGGGCATCATGGCAGCGGCGTTCGCCGCGGCCATGGCGGTCTGGATCTGGCTCGTGCTCCGAGCTGACAAGCACCCGCACGGATATTCATCCGGCGAGACCCGGCCGCTGCGCCGTGAGGTACTCGGCGGCGCGTTCGTGGCAAGGGACGGCGGCCGGCAGGTCGTGCCCGACCGCCGGGAACCACCCGAGTCAGGCCCGTTGCCGTCAGAGCCCGCGGCAACCGTACCGGCGCGCGCGGACGTACGCGAGGGGCCTGAGCCTGAGCCTGACCCGACAGTGCCAGGCCAGCGGCAAGCCGCCGACGACCGCGCCGCCAACCGCCAACGCGCCACCAAACGCTAACGCGCGGGCACCTCGCGACCTGGCCGGACCCGCGGGCCCGCGCTCAGAACAGCACCGACATGAACGTGCCTACCTGGGCGAAGCCGACCCGCTGGTAGGCGGCCCTCGCAGGGGCGTTGAAGTCGTTCACGTACAAGCTGACCACCGGAGCCAGCGTGCGGCGGGCCATCTGCACCACTGCGGCCATGCCGTGCGCGGCATGGCCGCGATTACGCAGCTCAGGCGGCACCCAGACGCCCTGCACCTGGCACGCGGCCGGAGTCACCGCGCCCACCTCGGCCTTGAAGACGACCTTGCCGTTCTCGATCCTGGCGAACGACCGGCCGGTGGCGACGAGCTCGGTGACCCGCGCGCGGTACATGGCTCCGCCGTCGGCGCCGACCGGCGAGACGCCGACCTCCTCGATGAACATCGCGATGCTGGCGGGCAGCAGCACGCCAATCTCTTCCCTGCGCACATGCCTGACGAGCGGATCGGGAGCCACCAGCGGCGGACCGGAGATCGCCATCAGCGGCTGGCTGGGCCTGATCTCGCGCGGCCTGTCCCAGTACGGCGCCAGGTGCTCCCACAGGTCGCGCACCGCGTCAGCCTGCCCGGCGATCGAACTGCAGCGGCGCCCTTGCAGCCTGGCCCGCTCGGCGAACGCCCCGATCGCGGCCGGGACCGCCTCCACGGGCACCAGGTTGGCTCCCGCGTAGCAGGCCGACACGAGCTTGCCCGCCTCGTAGTAACCCCAGATCTGGGCGCCCAGGCTGACCGGGTCGAATCCGCCTGACCTGATCCTGGCCGCCACGAACACGTTCGTGACCGGGTCGCGGTCGCACAACGCGAGCGCCTCGTCGCGATCGCGGTCGACTAGCAGCCGAAGCGCCGAGGAGCGCCCGGCCCTGGTGCGCAACACGTCTTCAGACTAACTGGCGCTCAGCCGTTAGGCGTTGGCGCGGGAAGAGCCGGGCAGGTGGCGTTGACGAGCCCGGGCGCCGACGGCAGCGCCCCGGTAGCCAGGTACCTGTTCAGGTACCCGTCCACGCAGCTGTTCGGCGGCACCGCGAGTGACTGGCCGTGGTTGCCGCCGCCTCGCACCACGACCATCCTGGCCGTCGGCAGCAGCCGGTGCGCGTCCTGCGCGCCCTTGTACGGCGTCGCCGCGTCGAGCGTGCCCTGCAGCATCAAGATGCCGGGGAGCCCTGGCGCGCCGACCTTGAACGGCCTGGCCGGCCCTTGCACCGGCCAGAACGCGCAGGAAGCGTTGAACCACAGGTTGTCCCACGCTTCGACCGGTGCCGTCGAGTAGACCTTCCTGGCATCGGCGTCCCACTTGGACCAGGTGCGCGGCCAGCCGATGTCGGCGCACTCCACCGCGTTGTAGACGGCGAACTCGTTCTCGCTCTGCTTGCCGATCTGGTTGTACATGCTGACCAGCTGCGAGGTCGCGCCGGTCTGCAGGTACGAGGACAATGCCGAGGCCAGGCCGGGCCAGTAACCGTCGTCGTAGCCGCCGACCAGCATGGTGTCGTCATACTCGTCCGCGCCGATCAGCGGCGCGCCAGAGGGCCCTGGGATCGGATGAGCCGCGAGCCTTGACCGCGCCTCGTACCAGGACCTGCGCACGGCCGTCAGCGTGCTGCCCATGTGGTAGGCCTGGTCATACTTGGCCATCCAGGACAGGAAGGCGTTCTGCCGGCCCTGGAAGGCGTAATCCTGGGCGATGTTGTCGTTGTACCAGACTCCGGTCGGATCGACCGTGCTGTCGAGCACCAGGCGCTGCACGCGCTGGGGGAACAGCGTCGCGTAGACCTGGCCGATGTAGGTACCGTACGAGTAACCCAGGTAGCTGAGCTTGCCCTGGCCCAGCGCCGCCCTGATCTGGTCCATGTCTCTGGCGACGTTGACGGTCGTCATGTAGGGCAGCATCCAGCCGAACCGCTTCTCGCAGTCGGCCGCGTACAGCTTCGCCCGGTTCTCCAGCACCTTCTCCGCGGCCGCCCCGGCCGGGATGTAGTTGGGCCTGGCCACGCCGAAGAACGACGGGTCGCAGTGCAGCGCGGGTTCCGATGAGCCGACGCCGCGCGGGTCAAAGCCGATGATGTCGTATTCCGCGGCGACCCGCGGGTCGAGTCCCTGGGCGACGAAGCCGGCCAGGGACAGGCCGCTGCCGCCAGGACCGCCCGGGTTGACCAGCAAGATGCCCTTCTGCTGGCTGGCCGGCGCCGTGGCCGGCACCTCGGTCAAAGCCAGCGTGATCTTCCTGCCGCCGGGGTCAGCGTAGTTGAGCGGCACCTGAATGCGCCCGCAGCGCTGCTGCGGGTCGCCCGCCGAGCAGGCGCGCCAGTGCAGCGCGGCCGAGGCACCCGAAGCGGGCCCGTTCCCCCCGGAGGCACCGGAACCTGACGTCCCGCCCCCCGGCCCGCCGAACGTCGTCACGTGGGTACAGCCGGCGATGCCGAGCAGCGTCACGGCGCCGATGGCCGCGACCCGCAGGAGACTGGTGCGCCTGCCAGGCCATGCTCCCTGCCATGTCCTGGTCCCGGGCACGAGCTTAGGCATCGGTGGCCGACATGTTTTCGGCCAGCTTCATGGCCTCCTCGATCAGGCGCTCCACGATCTGCGACTCAGGCACTGTCGCGATCACCTCTCCGCGCACGAAGATCTGGCCCTTGCCGTTGCCCGACGCGACGCCGAGGTCGGCTTCCCTGGCCTCGCCGGGGCCATTCACCACGCAGCCCATCACCGCGACCCGCAGCGGCACGTCCATGCCCTCGAGCGCCGCGGTGACCTCGTCGGCGAGCTTGTAGACATCGACCTGGGCCCGTCCGCACGAGGGGCAGGAGACGATCTCGAGCCCGCGGTCACGCAGGCCAAGGGACTCCAGGATCGCGGCGCCGACCTTGACCTCCTCGACCGGCGGTGCCGACAGCGAGACCCGGATCGTGTCGCCGATGCCCTCGGCGAGCAGGGCCCCGAACGCCACGGACGACTTGATCGTCCCCTGGAACGCCGGCCCGGCCTCGGTCACCCCGAGGTGCAGCGGGTAGTCGCAAGCGGCGGCGAGCATCCGGTACGCCTGGATCATCACCACCGGGTCATGATGCTTGACCGAGATCTTGATGTCACTGAAGCCGTGCTCCTCGAACAGCGAGCACTCCCACAGCGCCGACTCGGTCAGCGCCTCCGGCGTCGCCTTGCCGTACTTGGCGAGCAGCCGCTTGTCCAGCGAGCCCGCGTTGACCCCGATCCTGATCGGGACCTGGGCATCGGCCGCGGCGCGAGCTATCTCGCCCACCTTGTCGTCGAATGCCTTGATATTGCCGGGGTTGACCCGGACGGCGGCACACCCGGCGTCGATCGCGGCAAAAACATATTTAGGCTGAAAATGGATGTCGGCGATGACCGGTATTTGCGACTTGCTGGCTATAGCCGGGAGCGCGTCGGCATCGTCCTGCGACGGGACGGCCACCCGCACAATCTGGCAGCCTGCCGCGGTGAGCTCAGCGATCTGCTGGAGCGTGGAGTTCACGTCCGCGGTCAGCGTCGTCGTCATCGATTGCACAGAGACAGGCGCGCCCCCGCCGACGGCCACCGCGTGCTGGCCCTTGCCCACCATGATCTGGCGGGACATGCGGCGCGGCGCGAGCGGCGCCTGAGCCACTTCGGGCATGCCGAGGTTGACAGTCATGTTTATCGCCTTACTGAAGTTGGATCGGGTTGAAGATGTCCGCCGCGATCAGCAGTACGCCGAGGCAGATGAACACGAACAGGAAACCAACGCTAAGCGGAATCAGGCGTTGCATGTCTACTGGTCCAGGATCGGGCCTGCGGAGCAGCCTGGCAAACCAGGACCTGATCCACTCGAAGAGGACGACCGCGAGCTTGCCGCCGTCGAGCGGCAGGAAGGGCAGGAGGTTGAAGAGCCCGACGAAAATGTTGACCGAGGCGACCACGAGCAGCACGAAGGCGCTCTTTTCCTGCCAGCTCACGCCGCTGGCGCTGACGACCTGACCGGTCGCCTCGCTGACCCCGACCACGCTCGAGACTCCCCCGCCGGACTTCGCCCGGTTCGCCGAGAACAGCTTGGGAATCTCGCTCGGCAGCTTGCCGAGGCCCGCCACGGAACTCGTCACCACCGAGCCGAACTGCGAGCCGGAGTCGCTGACCGCCGAGAGCGGGCTGACACGCACGAACGGAACTTCCCCGACGCCGAGGAACCCGCTCTCGCGCCAGGCCGTCGCGCCCTTGCGCCAGGTGAGCGTGGCCAGCGTGACATTCCTGGTGAACTGCCTGCCGTCGCGCGAGATCGTGAAGCTCACCGAGGTACCGCCGTTGTGCTTGACGATCTTGCTCGTGAGCTGATCCCAGGTGCTCACCGGCTTGCCGTCCACGGCGACGATCTTGTCGCCCGAGCGCAGGCCGGCCATCGCCGCGGGCGACGAGGCCGCCCCGGCGGGGCACTTGATCTGCGTCCTGGTAGCCGGGACGCACTTGTCCAGGGTGATGACGGTGGTGTTCTGGATGCCCAGCCCGGCAGCCACCCCGAACAGCAGCACGAAGCCGATCACGAAGTGCATGAACGACCCGGCGAGCAGGACGACGCAGCGCTGCCACGGCGGCTTGGCGCGGAACGTGCGAGGCTCGTCGGCGAGGTCGACCTCGTCCAGGTTGCTCATCCCGGTGATGTCGACGAAGCCGCCGAGCGGCAGCGCCTTGATGCCGTACTCGGTCTCGCCCCTGACCATGGACCACAGCGTGTTGCCGAAGCCGACGAAGAACTTGGTCGCCTTCATGCCGAAGGCCTTCGCCGTCAGCAGGTGCCCGAACTCGTGCAGCATGATCGAGATCAGCAATGCCACCACGAAGATCAGCACGCCAAGCAGATAGCTCATCTGCGCTAGCTCTCCTCAGCCTGTTGCGCCTTCGTCAGCTCGCGAGCCCGGGACCGGCACAGACGTCGGCAGCAAGGATCTCGTCTATCCCGCTCGCCGGCCCACGGGAGCCGCCATGTTCTGAGATTACCTGGGCCACTGTCCGCACGATCCCAGTGAAGGGAATGGCGCCGGCCATGAAAGCGGCGACGCATTCCTCGTTGGCCGCGTTATACGCGGCGGGCGCGGTACCGCCGGCCATGCCGACCTCGCGCGCGAGCGGCACGGCCGGGAAGGCGCTCTCATCGAGCGGCTCGAAGGTCCAGGTGTGCGCCGATGTCCAGTCGACCGGGCTCGCGGCATCGGGCACCCGCCGCGGCCAGGCCAGGCTCAGCGCGATCGGGATGCGCATGTCGGGCGGGCTGGCCTGGGCGATCGTCGAGCCGTCGGTGAACTCCACCATCGAGTGGATCACCGACTGGCGGTGCACCACGACGGCCAGCCGGTCGAACGGGATGCCGAACAGCAGGTGCGCCTCGATGACCTCGAGTCCCTTGTTGACCAGGGTCGCCGAGTTGATCGTGATGACCGGCCCCATGTTCCACGTGGGGTGGGCCAGCGCCTGCTGCGGGGTGACGCCGACCATCTGCTCAGTGCTCCAGTGCAGGAACGGCCCGCCGCTCGCGGTCAGCACCAGCCTGCGCACCTCGTCGGCCTGGCCGCTGCGCAGGCACTGGGCGATAGCCGAGTGCTCGGAGTCCACGGGGACGATCTGACCGGGCGCGGCCCGGCTGGTGACCAGCTCGCCGCCCATGATCAGCGACTCCTTGTTGGCCAGCGCGAGCGTGCGCCCGGCGTCCAGCGCCGACAGCGTCGCCGCCAGCCCGACCGCGCCGGTCACCGCGTTGAGCACGATGTCAGCGGGCCAGGCAGCCAGCTCGGCGACGCTGTCAGGCCCGCCGAGCACCCTGGGCAGCCGCCCGGGCGGCCCGGCCGCGCCCGCCGAGGGCGCCGCCCGCAGCGCGGCCTCGACGTCGGCCGCGGCCGAGGCGTTCGCCACCGCGACTACCTCCACGCCGAATTCCAGCGCCTGGCTGGCGAGCAGGCCGGGGTTGCCGCCGCCCGCGGCCAGCGCGACGAGCCGGAACTTGCCCGGATTACGCCGGACGATATCGGCCGCCTGCGTGCCGATCGACCCGGTCGAGCCGAGCACGACTACATCTCGCGCATCGCCAGCCGAGCCGGCAGAGGATGGGTGCATGTTGCTGAGCTTAGCTAGACTCCGTGACAGGCAACCGCTTCCCCTGACCGCTGACTGCTGACTGAAGCCGAGATGACTGCGAGCACATCGCCCAGAGACAGCCTTGGCCTAGTCGCCGAGCTCACCGATCTCACCGGCCCGAGCCAGCGCCTGCTGCTCGACGGCTGGCGGGAGCGTCCGCAAGCACAGCAGGTCGACTGGCCTGACCGCGCCCACGTGGAGGCGGTCACCGCCGAGCTCGCCAAGCTGCCGCCCCTGGTCTTCGCGGGCGAGTGTGACCTGCTGACCGACCGGCTGGCGGCCGTCACCAGAGGCGAGGCGTTCGTCCTGCAGGGCGGCGACTGCGCCGAGACCTTCGCCGGCTCCACGGCCAACGCCGTGCGGGCCAAGCTGCGAACGCTGCTGCAAATGGCCGTGGTACTGACCTACGGCGGGAGCGTGCCGATTGTCAAGATCGGCCGCCTGGCCGGCCAGTTCGCCAAGCCAAGGTCCAAGCCGACCGAGGTCAGGGACGGCACGGAGCTTCCGGCCTACCGGGGCGACGCCGTCAACGGGCTCGACTTCACGGCGGCGTCCAGGACCCCGGATCCGGGCCGGCTGCTCCGCGCCTACCACAGCTCGGCCGTCACGCTGAATCTCTGCCGTGCCTTCACCACCGGCGGTTACGCCGACCTGCGACAGGTGCACACCTGGAACCAGGACTTCGTGGCCGGCAGCCCCTCGGGCCAGCGCTACGAGCGGCTCGCCGGGGAAATCGACCGGGCGATCAGCTTCATGCGCGCGTGCGGCGCCGACCCGGACGAACTGCGCACGGTCGAGTTCTACTCAAGCCACGAGGCCCTTCTGCTCGACTACGAGCACGCGCTGGCCAGAGTCGATTCGCGCACCGGGCACATTTACGACACCTCAGCCCACCTGGTCTGGATCGGCGAGCGGACGCGGGCGCTCGACGGCGCGCACGTCGAGTTCGCGAGCGCGATCACCAACCCCGTCGGCGTCAAGATCGGGCCGGACACCAGGCCCGCCGACCTGCTCGGCCTGATCCGCAAGCTCAACCCCGACGGCAAGCCCGGCCGCCTCACGCTGATCACGAGGATGGGAGCGGGCCGGATCCGCGAGTCGCTGCCGCCGCTCGTCGACGCGGTCAGCCGTGACGGCACCCCGGTCGCCTGGGTGTGCGACCCCATGCACGGCAACACGTTCGAAGCGCCGTCAGGGGTCAAGACCAGGCACTTCGACGACGTGCTCGACGAGCTGACCAGCTTCTTCGGCGTGCACAGCAAGGCCGGCACCCACCCAGGCGGCATCCACATCGAGTTCACCGGCGACAACGTGACCGAGTGCACCGGCGGCAGTTACCAGCTAGCCGTCGATGACCTGCACCAGCGCTACGAGACCGCCTGCGACCCGCGCCTGAACCGCAGCCAGGCCCTCGACCTGGCCTTCACGGTCGCCGAAAGCTACCGCCGCCCCTGACCGGCCTTCCCCGGCGCGAGTTAGAATGGGATTGGGGAATCTGAGCAGCGCCGGTACCGGACTTGTGCGGCAACTGACCGGGATATCGGGGGGAGCCATGACAGCTGCGGCAGTTGAGAAGTGGCACCTGCGGGGTGATTGGTTCGATTCGTGCAAATGCAAGGTTCCATGTCCGTGCACCTTCGCGCAGCCACCGACCTACGGGGATTGCGACGGCGTTCTGCTGTGGCACGTCCGGGAGGGCAACTACGGCGATACCGCACTGGACGGCTTGAACGTCGTGATGCTCGCGTACTTTGTCGGGAACATCTGGGCGGGTGAAGCCCATGACGCTCGGGCGGCGTTCTTCTTCGACGAGCGAGCCGATGAGAGGCAGCGGGAGGCACTGCAGACAATCTTCGGAGGGCAGGTCGGAGGCTGGCCCGCCACGTTCGCCCAGCTCACGGGCGCTCTGGAGGTCAGCGGTATGGAGTTCGCGCCCATCAACGCCTCATTCGATGACAACCTCGCCACCTGGAGCGTTGACATCCCGGGCAAGGCCTCCGCGAGCGTGGAGGCGCTCGCGGGACCTACCACGCCCGAAGGCGCTCGCGTCCAGGTGCACAACCCGCCCGGTGCGGAGGTAGGCCCCGGTCAGGTGGCTACGTGGGGACGTGCCACGTCGGACCGCGCCGACAGCTACGGCTTCCAGTGGGAACGCAGCGGCAACTCAAGCAAGTATTTCCCGTTCGACTGGAGCGGCCCAGACGAATGAGCCAGACGCGCGTCGCTCGGGTTGCCGTGAGCGCGCCGGCCGCTGCCCGCGAGCGGGCACTTGGCATCCCGCCGCTACGTCGCTGGTCGCAAGCCGAACTCGTGCTCGCTGGTCTGCTGCTTGCCCTCGCCGGGGTCGGGTGGCTGGTCTCTGATCTGCTAGCCACGTCCGACATGCGGGCCGGGATCCTTACCGGAGCCCAGCCGATGGGTGCCTCCATGCGGCCGTGGCTGGTCGAAGCCGGGCTGTTCCTCGTCACGTGGATGGTGATGATGGCCGCGATGATGCTGCCTAGCATCGTGCCGTTCACGGTTGGCGTGACGAGGCTGATGCGCCTGCGCGGGGCGGCCAAAGGCAGCACTATCGCCATGACGTCGGCTTATTTCCTCCTCTGGGCCGTGACAGGCGTCCTGGCGTACCCGGCCCTGAAGAGCTTGCAAATGCTGAGCGAGCGGCCCACTGAACTGGCTGTCCGGGTGGGGGCGGTCATACTTCTCGCGGCCGGCGTGTACCAGTTCACTCCGCTCAAGCGGGTCTGCCTGCGGCAGTGCCGCTCTCCGCTCTTCCTTGTCATGCGTCACGGGCAGCGGGCAACGCGGAGCAGGCTCGGAGCCCTGCGAGCCGGGCTAGAGCATGGCGCCTACTGCCTCGGATGTTGCTGGGCGCTGCTCGTGGTACTGCTCGCGGCGGGTGCGATGAGCCTGGTCTGGATGGGAGCTATCGCGGCGGCCGTCGCCTTGGAGAAGGTCAGCAGCCGCGGCCAGGCCATCGGCACCGCACTCGGCGCTGTCCTGATCGCCGCGGGTCTCGTGCTGCTCGCCGCCCCGAGCCTGCTGGCAACATCGGGCTAGCCAGCGGCTGCCGCCGACGGTTCCCAGTCGGGGCGCAGGGGCATGGCCGAGGCACCGCCGTCGGCGACCTTGACTCCGAGCACCTGGTGCAACTGGATCGCGTTGCGCTCGAACCCGAGCCGCGAGCCGGCCATGTACAGCCGCCAGACCCGCGCGATCGGCTCGCCTACCTCGGCCACCGCCTGGTCCCAGCGCTCGTCCAGGTTGGCGCACCAGGCTGCCAGCGTCTTCGCGTAGTGCTCGCGCAGGTTCTCTGAGTGCCTGACCTCGAAGCCGTTGTCGTGCATCGCCGAGACGATGTAGCCGGGGCCTTCGAGCTCTCCGTCAGGGAACACGTACCTGAAGATGAACCCGCCCTCCACGCTCGCCCTGCCCCTGTCGTCAGGCCTGGTGATGCAGTGATTCAGCATCCGCCCGCCTGGCCTGAGCTTGCCGGCCAGGAAGGCGAAGTAGCCGGGGACGTTGGCCTTGCCGACGTGCTCGGTCAGGCCGATCGAGCTGACCGCGTCGAAGCCGGTCTCGGTGACCTCGCGGTAGTCCAGGTGGCGCACCTCGGCGAGGTCTTCGAGCCCGGCCTCCTTGATCGCCTTGCTCGCCCACAGCGCCTGCTGCTCGGACAGCGTCACGCCGAGCGCCTTGACCCCGTAGTGCCGGGCGGCGTGCATCACCATGCCGCCCCAGCCGCAGCCGACATCGAGCAGCCGCATCCCGGGCTTGAGCGCGATCTTGCGCGCGACCAGGTCGAACTTGTGCTCCTGGGCCTGCTCCAGGGTGGCATCATCGCGTGGATAGCAGGCACACGTATAGGCCATCGAGGGGCCGAGGACCCATTCGTAGAACGTATTGGATACGTCGTAATGATGGGAGATAGCGCTCGCGTCCCGGCCGCGTGAATGCCGTCGTCCGCCCAGCCAGCTGCGGTGAACGCGGACCTCCTGCGGCGGCGGCGGCACCCGGGGGAAGAGCAGCTTCGGGCCGCCGAGGCCGCGAAGAATCCTGAGTTTCTCGCCCGTGCCCAGATTCAGCTCCTGAGCCGCGTCCAGCCGTCGCAGCGCCGTGTACATGTCGCCGTCCACGTCGAGGTGACCCGAGACGTAGGCCCGGACGAGGCCAATCGCCCCCGGCGCCTGCGCGAGGTACTTCACCGCGGTCTCGTCGCGCACGGTCACGCTGACCGGCGGCGTACCTGGCTGTCCTGCCCTGCTGCCGTCGTAAGCACGGAACTCCACCGGCGCATCGGGGCCAGCCACTTTCTCGAATACCCTGGCCAGCGTCATGCGTCCTCCTTGCCTTGAACTCCCGCCTTCGGCTACCTGCCGCGCACGCACTTGTCGTAGAGATTGGCGAGCCGCCCGCCCGCGTCGTACTCGCGCTTGAGCTCGTCGTACGCGGCCCCGTTGTAGAGCCGCCTGAACTCCTGCGGCGAGTAGAACGAGGTCGAGTACAGCCCCTTGTGGCCCTCAAGCTCGGTGACCTTATCCTCGATCCGCCGGTTGAAATAGCCGTCAGCGGCACCGGCGGGCAGCGATACATTGCCCCAGAACCCGAAGTTCACGTAGACCCGGCCCGGCGCCAGCGGATAGAGCGGCCACGCACGGTCACCCCGCAGCCGCAGCGGGCACAGCCAGACGGGGCTCATCCCGACCTCGGCCGCGAAAAAGTCGAGGAAGTCCGCCGACCGCTCGACCGGTATCTCCACGTCCTGGATGACCGACTCCTGCGCTGGCTTGCCTGCTCGGGCACCGATGGCGCTGGTCAGGCCATGTTTCTTATCGAACGCCACCAGCTTGCGGTAGACATCTGACCGCCTGTACCGGCGCGGCCAGAGGTGGCGGACCAGCGGGCGCTGCACGCCGAAGGCCCGGGAGCACCAGAACCAGTCGGTGTCCCACCGCCACAGATAATCACCGATGGTGAGAAAGTCCTCGGCCGGGCCTCGGAGGGACTCGTAGTAGATCTGCTGGCCGGTGTAGTCGCTGACCCAGGGCGCCACCTCGCTGAACGCGCCGACGGTCAGGTAGATCTCGTCCGGGCTGAAGGCGGTGCCGTCGAGGAAGTCGGCCTTGTGCCCGGAGTAGCTGCCGTCCCGCGCGATGGCCTCGATCGCCGCCATCGCGCCGG
This sequence comes from uncultured Actinomycetota bacterium, assembly GCA_963720575.1. Classification (GTDB taxonomy): domain Bacteria; phylum Actinomycetota; class Actinomycetes; order Streptosporangiales; family Streptosporangiaceae; genus Chersky-822. Next base: position 2,824,625 of record CAVRGA010000001.1, on the reverse strand, counting down.
CCGCGTGGGCGAACCTGAAGTGGCGCAGGTGCACGTAGGGCGCGACCGGCTCGAGCTCGATCGTCAGCCAGAGCGCGTAGCCGAGCGTGCCGTAGGAGTTGGGAAACCCCCAGTACAGGTCGTCGTGCTTGGAACCGGGCGCGGCGGTGACGACGCGGCCGTCGCCGGTCAGGATCTCCATGTCGAGCACGGATTCGTGAGGCAGGCCGTTGCGCAGGGAGGTTGACTCGATGCCGAGGCCGGAGACCGCGCCGCCCAGGGTGATCGTCTTGAGCTGCGGGACGACGAGCGGCATCAGGCCGTGCGGCAAGGTGGCGTCAACGAGGTCTTCGTAGGTCGTCATACCGCCGACGATCGCCGTTCGCGCCTGCGGATCGACGTGCAGCACGCTGGAGAAAGCCGAGACGTCCAGCGTGATCAGGTCGGCGGCGGCATCACGGAACCGGAAGAGGTTCGACGTGGACTTCGCCAGCCTGACGTGGGCGCCCTTGGGGATAGCCGCGTACTGGTGCCTGAGCCTTGCCGCGGCGGCGTGCCTGCTGGCTAGCTGAGGGCTGGCAACTGCTGGTCCCTGCCCTGGCAGGCCATCTCGCGTTCGCGGCGCCGGTGTTTGCACCCGCCTATCTTACCGTTCAGTAGTCCGCCCCTTAAGGTGCACGTCAAGCACCGGTCAGGTTTAGGTCGTGACGACCCGCGCCCAGCAGCCAGCGGCGCCGCCGGCCGCCCTTCGCGCAAGCCCGACCACGTCCCTGCCACGCGAACCCGGACACCGCGCTCAATGCCTCCGCGCTCCGCGCTCCCGGCTCCCGGCACCGCGCTCCCGGCACCGCGCTCCCGGCTCCCGGCACCGCGCTCCCGGCACCCGGCACCCGGCACCCGGCACCCGGCACCCGGCAACGGGCAACGGGCAACGGGTACCGTAATCGAGGCCCTCGGTGACTCGTGATCAGGATCGGGGAGCCTTTTCCGGCATCGTGGGGGGAGAGTTCTCACTCGGGGGAGCTGCCAGTGCGGGGGCGCAGGTGCGATGTTCCGTGATCAAGGTCCCGGGCATGATCACGGAATATCACACCTGTCCTGACCTGGGCGATCTTCCGTGATCACGGTCTCGATCATGATCACGGAACATCGCACTGGTCCCGGAGGCTGCCGCCCGGCTCGTGATCAGGATCGGGGTGCCTTTTCCGGCATCATGCCGGAGAGTTTTCACTCCGGGGAGTTTTTTCAGTCAATAGAGGCTGTCGGGTGACCACTCCTCAGGTTCCGTCAAGCGGGTTCCGTTGCCTGGCGCGGCGTGCCGGAGGCAGTAACAGCAGCGTGGCCCGCCCTGCTGCTGTTGCGGGCCGGGCCGGGCCGGGCTGGGCCGGGCCGGCTGGCGGCCGTCCTCCGCGCCGAGCTGACATCACCGGCCTGCAAAAGCTGACGCGACGACCCGGCGGAACCACCGGCCGCCTGGGTTCGGGCGCACCGGTCGGCAACAGCATCAGGTCGGGCCATGTCGCTATTCACGGCCGCGCGGCAACAGCAACCGTCCGCGCCGGCTGGCCGGCGCTGGTGCGACGGCGTAAAAGGTACTAAACCGCACAAGTATCGCTGTTTACAGACCAACGTGGCGATCTTCTATGGCTGTCGGGAGAAGCTTCTGAAAAACCCTGTTTTCGTCGCGAGCCCGACGCTCTGACCTGCGGTTCTTCGATCGCGGTCATGGATTTCCGTGGTTTCAGCAGCCTCTCGGGACGACAACAGGAAGGGCCGCGTTGCTGTTGCCGCGCGGCCCGGAGCAACAGCAAGGCCCGACCTGCTGCTGTTGCGAGATGAGACGAGACGGGCTTGGCGGGCCTGCCCTCGCTGGCTCAGACGCCTGTCATGGCGTGTACCCGGCCGGATGCTACGGCGTTGACCAGCCGCTGGTGATCGCGCGCGTTCTGCGTCGCGTAGGCGATGGAGAAGTCGGCGATCGCGTGGTCGAAGACGTCGCTCGAGCCGAGGTACCCCGAGATCATGCTGGCCCGCCCGGTGCGCGCGTGCGCCCTGGCCAGTGCCCAGCCGCACAGCCGCGCGTAGAACTTCAGCTGGTCGGCGTCCATGACAGGCACGTCCATGTTGCCCTTCATGTCACGGAGCTGCCTGACGTAGTAGTCGCGGGGCTCGGTGCCGTCGGCCGGGACGCCATTGGTCCAGCCCAGGAACGGATCGGACGCGGCCTGGGTGACCCGCTGGCCGCGCACGACGCGCTCGCCTTGGTGCTTGTAGTCGCTCGGTCCGGCGAACGGCGCGAGCACGGACTCCTGTGCCTCCTTGAGCTGCAAGAACAGCGGCTCGTCCGGGCGGTCGCCCATGAGCAGCAAGATGAAAGCCTCGGTGCCGACCGAGCCGACGCCCACCACCTTGCGGGCGAAGTCGCCGAAGTAGTACCTGCTGAGCACCTCGCGAGCGTCGGCCTTGAGAGTCTGCTGGTACTCGGCCACCGCGCCGTGCAGCTGGTCGAAGATGCCCGGATCCAGGTCGACCGGGTACCTCACGACCATCGGGTAGTCCGGCTTGATCTTGTACTCCCCGTCGACTAGCTGGCAGAGCTTGAGGAACGCCTTGCGGCTGGTCCGGTGCCTGGCCTTGTCGATGTCACGCTGCCTGCGCCGTACCGCTTTCCTCGGCTGCAACGCGTCGAAGATCGCCTGGATGCGCTCGACATCGATCCTGGCGTACCAGACATCGAGGAAACGCATCGTGGCGAAATTCGCCATCTCAAGCCGGTAACTGCGGGCGCAGTTCCTGGCGGCCGTCGCGCCAAGACTCTGCTTGAAGCCATTGTCATCCGCCGCGACGGCGAAGCTGGCGGCAAGCCGCTTCACGTCCCAGTCGAAGGGGCCAGGCAGCGTCTCGTCGAAGTCGTTCACGTCGAAGACCAGCCGCCGGTCAGGGGCGGCGAACATGCCAAAGTTCATCAGGTGCGCATCGCCGCAGCACTGGACGCTGATGTCCGTCGCCGGAGTATGCCCCAGATCCCACGCCATCGGCGCGGCCGCCCCCCGGAAGTAGGCGAACGGCGACTCGACCATGCGCCCGTACCTGATCGGGACCAGGTCGGGGACCCGCTCCCCTGCTTGCCGTTCAAGTACCGTGATCGGGTCCGGCCGGTCGGGCGATTCCGCCCACTCGGCATGACTCGACCTAGGCACCTGGGCACGCTTCGCGCGCCCCTGCATCCGCCACTCCTCCGGCGTGAAGACTTCATGCGGCGGCGCGAGCACGCCAGGCGACATTCTGCTCACTCCAGGACCACCGCCCCCCGACCGGTAGCCGAAACTTGCCTCAAGCCTACGGAAGCCGCAGCTCACCCCCCAGCTCACCCCCGCTCACGCGCCGCCCAGGCGGCATGGACGACCGCGGGCAGGATCTTCAGGGTCCCGGGAGGATCTTCAGGGACGTTTTCCGTCTGCTGGAGGTTTTTCGTGATTATCGGGGAGGGATTCCGGGGTTCAGGCGGAGATTCTTCGCACAACGGAGGATTTTCGTGCCCTGGTCCGGACGATCCTCCTCCAGGCGAAAACGCTCCTTCCACCGCCAGGAACCGGGCGGGTGTAGATGTTGCAGCTGCCCAGTTCGCGCTGTCACATGAATGCGGGCATTGGTCTGTAGGTAGCCTCCATTTACACCCTGGCACCAGCGGCCGTCACGCCGGCACAGCGGTTGATGTTCCGGATCGGGTCTCGATGCGCGCATGGATGTTGGCGCCGCCAACGACCCGAGTCACCCCGCTCGCTGCGCTGAGTTCGGCAGTGACAGAGAATGCTGACGGGAGGAACCCATGGCTACGCTCTACTCCGAACTCGACGAGAAGCTAATCAAGTTCATAACCAGCCAGCCGATGTTCTTCGTGGCGACGGCTCCCTGCCCGGACGAGTCCGGCGCCGGCGGACATGTCAATGTCTCGCCCAAGGGCTACCGCGACACTTTCACGATCCTCGATCCGCTGACCGTCGCTTACCTGGACCTCACAGGAAGCGGTGCCGAGACGGTCGCCCACCTGCGCCAGAACGGCCGCATCACGATCATGTTCTGCTCGTTCGACCGCGCTCCGAAGATCCTGAGGCTCTATGGCACAGGGCAGGTCATCGTGCCGGATGAGCCGGGCTGGACGGTCTATTCGGCCTGCTTCCCCGCTGACGATGATGGCTGCGCCCTTCCCGGAGGCGCACGCGGATACGGAACCGGAATGGACCGCGGCAACCGGCGCGCCATCGTCGTGGTATCGATCGACCGCATCTCCGACTCGTGTGGCTACGCCGTCCCGATCATGGAGCTAGTCGAGGAACGCGACCTGCTCTCTCAATGGGCCGAACGCCGTTCAGCCGACGAACTCGTCGACTATCGCATCAAGCACAACAGCGTAAGCATCGACGGACTGCCCGCACTCAGCTAACCGTCGGCAAGCGGGTGGGTCAACGGACTCCGGCTGCGGGCGTGAACCCGGCTGCGGGCGGGCGGAAACCCGACGCAGGCCAGCCGACGACCTGGCGCGCAGACGGACGGATGCCCGAAACAAACCCAGCCGCCGACCTAGCGCAGGCGGGCAGGAGCCCGAAACCAGCCGGCCCACCCGGCGCGATAGGCGATGAGGCGGGAAAGGGGCCGGGGCCGGGCCGGGCAGGGTCGCTGCGCGGAGCTGATGCAGCTGATACCGGACTTTGGCCATGGACATACGCGGCGTCTCTTATCGTTGGGCGCATGCGATTCGCGCTGATCAACTCCGGGATCGGGCTGCTCGCCACGGCCAGCGAACTGCACAAGCTGCGCCCGGATGCTGACCTGCTGATCGCCATGGACCCTGATGGCATGCCCTGGGGTCCGCGCAGCCCGGACGATATCGCCGAGCGGTCGATGGCAGCCGCCGAAGCGGCAGCGAGCTACGAGCCCGACGTGATCGTCATGGCCTGCAACACAGGGTCGGTTCACGCGCTTGATGTACTGCGCGCGGTGTTCGAGCCGCGTATCCCGGTCGTGGGGACGGTTCCGGCGATCAAGCCAGCGGCCGCCGCCGCCAGCTCGGTCGCCGTCTGGTCGACCGTCGCCACTAGCGAAAGCGCCTATCTGGCAAAGCTGATCAGCGACTTCGGCGGCGGGGCCGAGGTGACCCCCGTGCCCTGCCCGGGCCTGGCCACCGCCATCGATGCCGGCGACCGGGCAGCCATTGCCAGCGCGATCGCGCACGCAGCGGAGCGGACGCCCGGTAGCTGCGGCGCAATCGTGCTCGGCTGCACTGAGTACGAACTCGCCGCCGATCAGATCAGTGCCGCCATCCCGAACGCCATCCTCTTCGGCTCGGCGACAGCCGTTGCCGCCCAGGCGCTCAGGCGAGCCACCCGAGCCGGTCACGACCTGGACGCCACCCAGGACGAAGCCCAGGCCGGCACGCTGACCGTCCTGCTCAGCGGCCTGCCCGGAGCACTGCCGCCGACCGCGCTGTCGTACCGCCAGGGCAGGGAACTCGCTCAGCTTGACGCCGGCCGCGACCCCACGGCAGGAATCGCGGTCTCGCAGGCGCGGGCACGGTCGGGGTCGGGGCTGGAGTCAGTGGGCAGGGCCGGGGAAGGGTCGGGATCAGGGATTAGGGAGCAGATAGCTGGAGCTAGGGAGCGGGGAGCCGGAGCAAGGGTCCGGGGGTTAGGGACCGGGACCGGGACCGGGACCGGGACCGGGAGCAGGAGCAGGAGCAGGGACCCGGGCTAGGTTGGGCCGGCTGATTTGCTTGGCCGGCGGGGCGGCTTCGATGATGCTGGGCGGCGATGCTTGGCGTAGCTGGCCGCGACCTGCTTGGGCGTCATGGACAGTCGCGCTGCCGATGGGGGCAGGCCCGCTTGGAGCGCGTCGGCGATCAGCAGGGCCATTGAGTACGACGGGTCCGCGTCGAGTGCGCGCTCGACGGCGATGCTCGCGAGCGCGCCGTCGCCCGACTGCCAGGCTGTGAACGCGAGAAGGGCCGCGGGCGCCGGTATGAACTCGGCTGGGAGCATGCGCACCAACCGCGTCCACAGGCGCTGGTGTGCCTCGTTGAACTGCGGGTCCATGCGCGCCCACGCGTCATCCCTGACTCGCATGTCCGACAGCGCGAACCCGAGCCACGCGATCTCATCAAGATCGGTGACCTCGGCGCCACGCCGGCAGGCAGTCACGGCACGGCGCACTGAGCGGCGGCCCGCGTCTGCGATGGGCTGCAGCAGGTCGGCGCCGTCACGCATGGTGAGCTTCTCCTCGATGAGCCGTCCGCCGCGCTGCCGGGCTCGCTCGATGGCGGCGGTCATGGGCTCGATCGAGCTTGCGTCCCTCGCCAGCGTGCCGACGAGGGCGGACCTGTCATTGCGCACCTTCAGCCCGGCAGCGGCGAGCACGGCAGCCGCCGGATGGCTGTCCGGGTTGTAGGGGCGTCCGTCCGGCGGGCAGCAGGCCGGGTCCGGGCACAGGTAGGACCAGTAGCGCCCGTCGTGAACCCGCAGCGCGTCGTGGATGACGATGCCGTCTTCGCGCAGCGCGGGCGCGACGACATCGACCACCGACGTCACCGGGACGCCGTCGCCGTAGCCGACCAGGATCGCCGTCGTGAGCTGCTCGCGGGCGAGCACGACGCCCGCGTGCGCCGCTATGTCTTCGCTCAGCCCCTGGTCGACAGGGTCTGGCAGGTCATAACGGAACGCGAGCCTGATCCTGGCGTGCGGGCCGCCGATCCCCAGCACGACCAGGCTGTTCTCGGGGTGAAAGCCCAGCAGGTGCGGTACGACGGCGAGGACGCCGTCAGCCGAGCCGATCTTGACTTTGCAGCGGCTGCCAGCCTGGGTTCTGTCGCTGTCCTGCGCGGCTGGCCTGGGCAGCTTGGCGCGGCTTGGCGCTCGTCCGGCAGGACCGGCCGGCCCGCAGTTGCCGGGCTTACGGGAGCCGGCGTGATCGTCTCGCTGGGCGTGCTCGTTGCGTTCCGGGCAGTTTTCGTGAGGGTGGGATGCGTTCATGCAGCCAGACTCGCCTGCGGCGCACGGAACGGGCGACGCGGATTCTGGGGCTGTTGACAGCGGCGCCGCGGCGGGCCGCTCTGTTGTGGACAAAGCCCGCGATAGCGGTGCCCTGCCCATCGCCGGGGCCTTACAGACGGATTCCGAGCAGGGCGTCGGCGACGTCGCTGACCAGGGACGCCGCCGCGGCGCCCTGCTGAACAGGTCCGCCTTCGCCTGGCAGCGCCGCGCCAGGCAGCGTCCCGCCTGGCCCCACCGTGCCTGCCGTGGACCTGCCCGGCGTGGACCTGCCCGGCGTGGACCTGCCCGGCGTGGACCTGCCCGGCGTGGACCTGCCCGGCGTGGACCTGCCCGGCGTGGACCCGCCCTTCAGTACCTCGTCGGCCCAGGCGTCGATGACCGACAGGGCTCCGGGGGCGTCAAGGTCGTCTGCCATTCTTTCCCTGACCTGGGCGAGCACAAGCTCGGCCGAAGGCGCCAGCGACCTGTCCGCCGCGTCGGCGACGGCCGATCGCCACCGTGTGAGCCGGTCCATGGCGGCGGTGAGCACTTCGTCGCTCCAGTCCCAGTCGGTGCGGTAGTGGTGAGCGAGGATCGCCAGCCTGATCGCCATCGGATCGATGCCTGACTCGCGCAGCCTGGACACGAAGACGAGGTTGCCGAGCGACTTGGACATCTTGGTGCCCTGATAGCGCACCATCCCGGCGTGCACGTAGTGGCGCGCGAAGATCCCGCGGCCAAGATTCACGTCGGAGCCGGAGCCGGAGCCGGAGCCGGAGCCGGAGCCGGAGCCGGAGAACGCGACGCGAGCGTGCGAGGCACTCATCTCATGGTGCGGGAAGATCAGGTCGGAACCGCCGGCCTGCACATCGAAACTGACCCCGAGGTACGTCGAGGCGATCGCGGCGCACTCCACGTGCCAGCCGGGGCGGCCTGGTCCGAACCTGGACTCCCAGTGCGGCTCACCTGGCCGTTCGGCGAGCCAGACCAGCGGGTCGAGCGGATCCTTCTTGCCCCGGCGGCCCGGGTCACCGCCGCGCTCGGCGGACAGCTCCAGCATCGTCTTGACGTCGTAACCTGATACCGAGCCGAAGAGCGGATCAGCCGACTTAAAACCGTATATATCGCCATTAAGATCGTAAAGCGAATCCTGAGCGGCAAGCAGGGCGCTGAACTCGCCGATCAGGTCGAGCGCCTCGACCGCGCCGATCAAATGGTCGGGCGGCAATACCCGCAGCGCGGTCATGTCCGATCGGTAGCGTTGCGTTTCGCGCTCTGCCAGTTCGCGCCAGTCCTGGGCGTCTCTCGCCGCGCGCTCGAGCAACGGGTCATCCACGTCAGTGACGTTTTGGGCATAACGCACTTCATGCCCGGAATCGAGCCAGCTTCGGTAGAGCAGGTCCCAGGCAATGTAAGTCGCCGCATGGCCAAGGTGCGTCGCATCGTAGGGCGTGATCCCGCACGCATAGATCGTTGCGAGCTGGCCCTGCGCCGCGTCCGCAAGCGTGCTTGTCGATGTGTCCCATACGCGGGTCTCGGGTGCCCGCCCGGGCAGCTCGGGCACGCTCGGAGCAGGCCAGGAGTCCATGGCGGCAAGATTATCGCTCGGGTTGCGTGCTATCGGAGGGAGCGTACCTGTTCGAACGCGTAGGCGAGTGCGAGCAGCCGGGGCTCGCTCCAGGCCGGGCCAGTGAACGAGACGCCCACCGGCAGGCCGGCGACGAGACCCGCTGGCACCGTGATCGACGGATAACCACTCACCGCCGCCGGCGAGGTCGTCCCGACCGTGACGTGATCGCCGAGCACGTAGTCGGTAAGCCAGGCCGGGTTGCCGCTGAGCGCGACCACGGCATCGAGTCCGTGCTCGGCCAGCGCTCCGTCGAGCGCTCCCCTGGCCAGATTCCGCGCCTCGTCCCTGGCTGGCTTCCAGGCCGGGTCCGCCCGGCCGCCGGTCTGCTGGGCCTGGATGAAGATTTCCTGACCGAACCTGGCCAGCACCCGCGCATTATTCACACTGTTGAATTCAATGAGTTCTTCCAGTGACATCGGGTGGTCGCCGCCGAGCCCGGCCAGGTAGGCGTTCAGGTCGTCCTTGAACTCACAGCCGAGCGCGGTGAACTCGGGCTTGCTAATGCCCTCGGCGCCGGCGAGGTCGACCGGGTCAGCGATGATCGCGCCGTGCTCGCGAAGCAGGGCTACCACCCGGTCGAGCACCGCCGCCGCGCCGGGGACCGCGTCGGGCGAGCCCGCGCGCCAGATGCCGATCCGCGCGCCGGCCAGCGCGCCCGGGTCGAGGAACCGCGTGTAGTCGGCGTGGATCGAGCCCGGTGCGGACTGGCCGCCGGGGGTGTCCTCGGAGGCCGGGTCGTCGGGGTCGAGGCCCGCGATCGCGCCGAGCAGGGCCGCCGCATCGGCCACGCACCTGGTCATCGGCCCGGCGGTGTCCTGCGCGGACGAAATCGGCACGATGCCGGTCCTGCTGACCAGGCCGAGCGTCGGCTTGATCCCGACGACGCCGCAGTTGCTTGACGGGCTGATGACAGAGCCGTCGGTCTCGGTGCCGATCGTCAGCGGCGCGAGGCCGGCGGCCATCGCCACGCCCGAGCCTGAGCTCGAGCCTGACGGGTTACGGCCGGCGCCGTGCGGGTTCACCGCCTGGCCGCCGAGCGTGGACCAGCCGCTCGTCGAGTGGGTCGACCGGAAGTTGGCCCATTCGGACAGATTGGCCTTCCCCAGTATGATCGCGCCGGCGGCGCGCAGTCTGCCGACGATGAACGCGTCTTTCGCCTCAGCGTTCGCCAGCGCGGGCGAGCCCGCTGTCGCCGGCGATCCCTGCGCGGAGATGTTGTCCTTGATCAGGACGGGGATGCCGGCCAGCGCCCCCTGCCCCGTGCCGACCGCGTCGATCGCGGCCGCCTGCTCGGCGGCGTCGGCGCTGACCGATGTGACGGCCCCGAGTGCATCATTCAGGCGTTCGATCCTGCTGAGGTAGAAGCTGGTGAGCCCGGCCGCCGTGAGCCGTCCGGCCATGATGGCCTCGCGCAGCCCGGCGACCGTGACCGACGCCGTGTCCAGGCCGGAACTGGCGATGGCTTCCCTGAAGGATTCGCCGCGGGATTGTTCAATCGACATGGTGGAAGACTAGGAGAGCCGGGCGGGGACGCGGCGGGCGGGGAGCAGGGCATCGGGGGCAGGGCATCGGGGGCAGGGACAGATGACCTCTTGGCGCAAGCGTGGCCGGGCGCGGGCCGTGATGCTGGCGGCGCTGGCCGCGCTGCCGGCATTGATCGCCGGGTGCGCTTCGGGCGGCGATGGCCAGAGCGCGCCGGCTGGTTCGGGCGAAGGCGAGTACGAGCGGGTCATCAGGCACGTGCTGCCTTCTGTGGTGGAGATCCAGGCCGGGAATCTCACTGGCTCCGGGGTGGTCTTCAACTCGCGCGATGACATCGTGACCAATGCGCACGTGCTCGGGGACTCAACGAACATACACGTCATATTGTCCGCGGCCGCCAAGCCGCTTCGGGCGCGGCTCGTCGGCCTATTCACCCCGGATGACATCGCGGTGATCCAGGTCGCACGGGGCTCCGAGCTGCGGCCGGTCCGGTGGGCCGACTCAGCGCGGGCGCAGGTGGGCCAGATCGTGCTCGCGATGGGCAGCCCGTACGGGCTGGTCGACAGCGTGACCCAGGGCATCATCTCGGCCACCGGCAGGACCGTGACCGGCCCGCCGATCGCCGGCCAGCCGCCCACGGTGCTCACGAACGCTTTGCAGACAAGCGCCGCGATCAACCCGGGCAATAGCGGCGGCGCGCTGGTGGCGCTGTCAGGCGCGGTGCTCGGCATACCAACGCTGGCCGCGCGCGATCCCGAACTCGGCGGGGCAGCTAGCGGCATCGGTTTCGCGATCCCGTCCAACACGGTGCGGCACATCGCGGACCAGCTCATCAATACCGGGCACGTGACGCGGTCGGACCGGGCGTCGCTGCAGTTCAAGGGCAATACGGCAGAGACTAGCGGCCTCGCCGCCGGCGTGGCCGTCACCACGACGGCGCCCGACGGGGCGGCGGAACTGGCCGGCATCAGGCCCGGCGACGTCATCGTGGCCGTTGACGGCTACAAGACGACGACGCTGTCCCAGCTCGAGAACCTCCTGATCGGCTACCGCCCTGGGCAGGTAGTCCAGGTGCAGGTCAGGCTGCCGGACGGCAAGCAGAGGCAAGTTCGCGTGAAACTCGGCAGCCTGGGCAACGGGCAGCGCTGACGCTTTCTGAACTTCACCAGACTCCCCCTTTCTCCGGGCGCTCTCTGAGCGCTCTTGTGAGCCGCGCGAACTCGGCGCGCACGGATGTAGACGCGCCATGACCGATGTTGGATTACGCCGTCGCCGTGCCACCGGCACCGTGCCGCCGGAGCTGGTCCGAGCCGAGCTGGAGACTGCCTAGACTGCCGGCATGACCTTCAACATCGGCAAACTGGACTTCGAGCCGGCCGCCAGCTTCCCTGAGCTGCTCGCCACGCCGGTCGCCGCCGCCATCACGAGCCCGCAGTGGCCGCACCCGGCGGACGCCGTCGGAGTCGCGGAGATCGACCCCGACCTCGCCGACACGGCGGCATTCTGCGAGCGCTACGACGTCTCGCTCGCCGACTCAGCCAACTGCGTGGTCATCTCGGGCAAGCGCGAGGGCGAGACCCGGTTCGCGGCGTGCGTTGTGCTGGCCGCTACGAGGGCCGACGTCAACAACGTCGCCAGGCGGGCACTCGATGTGCGCAAGGCATCGTTCGCGCCGACCGACGTCGCGGTCGCGGAAACCGCCATGGAGTACGGCGGCATCACGCCGATCGGCTTGCCCGCGGGCTGGCCCATCTTGATCGACTCGGCCGTGGCGGTTTCGGCGGCGGTCGTCATCGGCAGCGGCGTGCGCAGGTCCAAGCTCGCGCTAACCGGGCAGACCCTCGCCGCGCTGCCAGGCGCCGTGGTGGTTGAGGGACTGGGCCGCTGAGGTGCGGGTCGCTGAGCGGCCGGGCAGAGCGTCAGGGTAGCCAGGAGACCTTGCCGTGCAATGCCGCGTAGCCGATGAATGCCCCGGCGTCGATCAGCGTATGCGCGATGATCATCGGCGTCACCCGGCGCCAGCGGCGGAATAGCACACCGAAGATCACGCCCATGGTGGCATTGCCAAGGAATCCGCCGAATCCCTGATAGAGGTGGTATGAACCGCGGAGGATGGCGCTAATCGCGACCGCTTTCCACGGCTTGACTCCCAACTGGTCGAGCCTGGTGAGCAGATAGCCGAGAACGAGAGTCTCTTCGAGCATGCCGTTCTGGAACGCGTACAGGGCGAGTACCGGTATGCGCCACCAGACCGGGGGCAGGCTTTCCGCGACGACGTTCAGGCTGACGCCCAGGTTGAAGGCGACCACGTACAGCCCGAGGCCAGCACCGCCGATGATCGCCGCGAGCACCGCGCCCCTGGCGCCGTCCCTGGCGGGCTGCGTGCGGTCGAGGCCGATCACCGCTGGCGACTCGTCCGACCTGACCAGCAGGTAGAGCACGAGGACAACAGGCGCGAGATTCTCGGCGATGATGGCGAGTTGCAGCGCCAGATCGAGCCAGTGATTGGCAGCCTGGGAGCCGACGATCAACGCTTGCTGGCCCGAGAGCGGCTGCGGCGCGAGGAGCGACCTGATCAGGGAGAGCAAAGCATTGAGCGCACTCGCGCCAAGGGACACGGCGAATACCGCGAAGATCTCCCAGCGGATCAGCGATGGGGATAGCGGGCGTACGCTAGTTTCCCTGAGTGCCACTGAAGGACTCTAGCTTGTGCCGGTGACGGCAATCTGCCGCAGATGCCCCGCCGGCTACCGCGATAGTCCTCACACTCGGCGTGTACTTGGCCGATGGCGTGGTAGGGCCGGTGTTGCCCGATCATGCGACATACCTCGTGCCCGCAAGGTAGACATGGATCGGTCGAAACGAGCGTAGACAGGATGGTTCGATGAGTGCAGCAGGCGGCAGCCACGACGGCAAGCCTGCGTCCTCAGAATCAACACGGGCGGAAACCGCGATCGCGACGGCCGTGCCCGGCCCGGACAAGGCGGCCGAGCCGGGCGATGCGAGCCAGCCAGGCGATGCGAGCCAGCCCAGCGGCGCCAGCCGGGCCGGCAGCGCGCGGACGGGGCCGATCAGGTCGCTGTTCGGCGCGATCGGGCGCTTCTTCCAGCGCATCTGGCGGCCGGCCTGGGTCAGGCACGTGGTGCTCCTGCTGATTTACGTCGGCGCCGGGATCGCGGCCACCTGGCCGAGATTCACCTACCTGGCCGATGGCAAGCTGCCCCGGACGACGGATGTCGCGAGTTTCGTCTGGGGCTTCTGGTGGGTGGCCCACCAGGTGACGCACCTGGGCAACCCTTTCTTCACCAAACTCATGGCCGCCCCCGTCGGCATCCAGCTCGGTTTCAGCACGCTGATGCCGCTGGCGGGCCTGGTGATGATGCCGGTCACGCTGCTGTGGGGTCCTTCGGCCGCATTCACCGCGCTCACGCTCATCACCCCCGGCCTCCTGTGCTACGCCATGTACCGGGCGGCCAGGCTGTGGCTGAATCAGCCGGGTTCCATCGCGGCCGGAGCCATTTACGGCTTGTCGTCGATGGTGCTTTGGCAGGTCTGGTACCACATCAACATCGCGGTCGGCCTGATCTTCCTGCCGCTGGTCATCGAAGCCGCCGTCCGGCTGCGCCGCACCCAGAAGATCGCCCCGGCCATCTGGCTCGGGCTCGCGCTCGGCGCGTCGGTCATGACCAGCCAGGAGGGCGCCGCCATCGCGCTGCTTCTGGTGGCCGTGATCTTGATCCCGTGGATCGCCGGGAAACTGATCAACGACAGGGAGACGCTGCGCAAGGCCCTGATCCCGCTCGGGATCGGTGCCCTCGTGGCGTTCGTGGTCGCGAGCCCGCAGCTGATCGCGATGCTGCAGCAGATCGCCTCCGGCGGGGCGACTACCCCGCCTGGCACCCTCGCCATGAACTACACCCAGTTCGGGGTGCCGCTGCAGACCCTCTTCGCGGCCTCGCCGAGGATCTCGTACTACGGCCTTGGTCACGTGGTGCCTACCGGCTGGGCGTTCAACACGACGCCGCAGTTCGGCACCTCGGTGCAGCCGCAGGAAGGGCTGCCCGGATTCGGGCTGGCGGCCAGCGTGCTCGCCGGACTTGGCGCGCTGATCGCCTGGCGCAAGCGCACCACCTGGTGGTTCGTGCTGCTCTGGCTCGGCTGCGCGATCCTGGCGCTCGGAACGAGCCTGATCATCGGCAGCGCCTGCGTGGTCAACCAGGCCAACCCGGGACAGGTCTACGGCAAGGCCTGCCAGCAGTACGTCCCGTTCCTCAGCCACATCCACTATGTCTACGTCCATCACATCGGGGTTGATGCCTGGGAGCAGGTCAAGGTATCGAACCTCATGCCGTACACCTGGCTGGTGCGCTTCCCGCCGCTCTCCGGCCTGCGGGAGGCTGACCGGTTCGCCCTGGTTGGCATGATCGGCGTGGCGCTGCTCGCTGGGATCCTGGTGCAATGGATCAGCAAGCGCCGGTGGTGGCTTTCGGTGCCGCTCATCGCCCTCGTGACGGCCGCCTGCGTCTTCGAGGCCGGCTGGGCGGGCGGCACGAGCGGCCCGCCCGTCACCCCGACCGAGACGATGCCCACCACGATGCCGGGGTTCGACTCAATGCTGAAGGCGGACCACTCGGACAAGGCCGTGCTCGACGTCCCATTCGGGCTGCGCGGCGGCCTGCGGCTGGTCGGGTCGGGTATCTCCGAGCGCGCCATGCTGCTCGCCACCAGCGACGGGCATCCGCGCTCGGTGTCCTATACGGCGTGGGTGCCGCTGCCGACCGTGCAGGCGATCACGAAGCACCCGTTCTACCACTACTTGCTCAAGTACCAGAATGCGACATCGTATCCGAAACGGCACGAGCTAAAGGCGGCAGCGGCCGACCTCAAGACGCTCAACATCGGCTGGGCGATCGAATGGACCAACCTGTGGCGGTCCAACCACCCGAGGCAGCGACTCGGGAAGGTGGAAGCGTACCTCCGGCGACTCGGGTTCCGCCGCGTGCATCTTGCCTGCCTCGTGCCCTCGCAGCCGGGCACGATCTGCGGCGGCCGGGAACTCGAGGAGGTCTGGCTACTCAAATACATCCCGGCCGACGCCTACGGCGCGCGGCATCACCATCGGGGTTAGCGTCGCGAAGCGACTGGGCGGCCCAGGTTGCTGGTCACGTCGGCCTCTCACAGCACACCCCCCCCGGCGGCGCCGTTGCGGAGCACAGCGCACGTCCGCCCAGAAGCAGAGATCATGCGCGGAGACACTAGTTCAAAAATCTAAAGGGAAAAACCTCCCGCCGACCCACCAGGCGCCTGACTCTCCAAGATCCCGAGTCACCCGGCAGCCTCTTGCCCCTGCGCTAGTTTCCGTGATCATGGTCAGGGGCTTGATCACGGAAATTTACGCAGGTCGGGGAGGCTGTCGGGTGGCTCGGGGATCTTGGAAGGTCAAGCTCCGGCGGCTTAGCGGCGAGACTCTCCCCAGGTTCCCGGAGACTTCCCGCTACGCGGAGCCTTCCCCGCCCTGGCACGGAGAATTGTCGGCTCCGGCGCGGAGAGTTGTCGTTGCGCGGAGCGTTGTCCGCACATAGGACGGTCAACACTCCGTGCTGCGAGAAGTCTCCGCGGTAACGACGGAGAACGCTCCGCGATCATGCCGCAAATGACAGAGAACGCTCCGCGATCATGCTCCGGCGCGGGAACTCTCCGCGATCATGCCGCAGAACGGGAACCAACCGCGAACACCGGCGAGACAACCCGTACCGCCGGAACCGAGCCCGGCCCGCTCCGCAAGACCCGCACCGTATCACCTTGCGGGACCGGGCCTTGCGGGCCAGGCCGGGATGAGTGGGTGCTCGGGCGGTCATGAGTCACGCGACAGCTTCCAGGGCATTAGCGATGTTCCGTGATCATGCCCGCGACCATGATCACGGAACATAACCAGGGCCGACCTCTGGCCGGCAAGCGCCCCACGCGGCAAACCCGCACCACCCGCCTCCACCGCCTCAGACTCACTCCCGCAGCCTGACCTCCAATGAGCCAACAAGATCATCAATACCCGCATTCATGTGATCACGCCCGGGAGCCAGAAACCACGCCAGGCACCGTCATCTCATCCGCAACATGAGCACCAGCGCTGGGGCTTGCGAGGCCTCATTCCAGGCCGGCAAACCGACGCGGCACATCACTTCCAAGATCAACTTCGGCTAAGTGGCATCGCCCGATCACTGGTGTCGTGGAAACTCTCCCCGATCACTGGTGTCGCGCCGAAAACTCTCCCCGATCAGTAGTGGCGCGCCGAAAACTCTCCCCGATCATCGAAGTCGGATGGCCCGATGTCGGCTCAGGGCCAGTTTCGCGGGACCGCCTCAGCGGGACCGCCTCAGACGGTCGCTAGCGGGATGCGGCTGGGAGGGGGGTCACCCCGGCGTCGGCTTCGGGCTGGGCTTGGGCTAGCTGGGCGGTCAGCCGGCCCCAGGCCATGTCGGCGCCGCTAGCGAGGCAGCCGTCCACGACCGCGCTCGTGCCTAGGGCGCTGACCCTGATTTCTGGCATCACCGGGGCTATCTTCGCCAGTTCGGCACTGACCGCGGCGGCGAACCCTGGCGCCTGCCCGATGCCGCCGCCGAGCACGACGAGCCCCGGGTCGATCACCGTGATGATCGCGCAGATGGCCTTGGCGACTAGCCGGGCCTCTGTCGCGACCACCATGACCGCCCGGTCGTCACCCGCTGCCGCAGCGGCGAACACCTGGCGGGCCGAAGTCGCGCGCAGGCCGGCCTGACGTGCCGACCGCACGATGGCCGACGACGAGCCGGCGGCTTCGAGTGCGCCGCGCCTGCGCACCTCCTGGTCGGGAGGCCCGACAGGCACGGCAGGCCCGCCGCGCCCGGTTCCCCCGGCAGACCCTGCCCTCCCGGCGCCGACGACCCCGGCAGGCCCGACCCCGGCGACCCCGCCAGAACCGACCCTCCCGGCGCCAGCGACCCCGGCAGAACCGACCCCGGCAGAACCGGCCCCGGCAGAACCGGCGCCGGGGAACCCGGCTGGACCCTCTGTGATCGGCAGGAACGCGATCTCGCCGGCCACGCCGTGCGCGCCCCGGTGCAGTTGGCCGTCGAGCACCAGGCCCATCCCGATGCCACTGCCGATCGACACGAACGCGAAGCTGGCGAACTCCCGGCCGTGCCCGTGCTCACGCTCGGCCAGCGCCGCTGCGTCCGTGTCGTTCTCGACCACGAAATTCGGGCCGAACGCCTCCCTGAGCCGGGCGAGCACGGCTCGCTTGTCCCAGCCGGCGAGCCCGCCGGCCAGCGCGATCACATCGCGGCTCGGGTCGTAGACGCCCGGGCTGCCGAGCACGGTCTGGGTGACGTCGGCACGGCTGACGCCAGCCGCCTTGCAGATGCCGTCGGCTAGCCTGATCAGCTCGCCCACCCGCTTGCTCACGCTTCCGGCCGGGCTGCGTGCCTCAGCCTTCGCCCTGACCTCGCCGGTCAGGTCGGCGATGGCGCCGCGCAGGTATTCATGGCCGATGTCGAGCCCGAGCACGTAGCCGGCCTCTGGCCTGATCTCGTACAGCACGGCGGAACGACCCGGAACGCCGGTGCGCTGCCCGGCGATCCTGACCAGGCCCGACCGCTCGACGTTGGCGAGCGCCAGCGACACGGTCGGCTTCGACAGGCCCGACAGCCGGGCGAGGTCAGCACGCGAGCAGATGCCGAGCTGGCGGATCTGGCTGAGCAGCAATTGCTCGTTCATCGCCCTGATCAGCTGCGGCCTGGCCGCCTGACCGGCCCCGGCCCCGGCCCCGGTCCCCGTCCCGGCGATGACGACTGGCTGGTCGTAGTCATTCATCTAGCTGAGGCAGGCGCGAGGTAGGCGAGGTGCTCGCCGTGCAGGTCAATGTAGTCGGCGAGCAGTTCCCTGGCCGCCGTGCTGCCGGGCACCAGCGGATGCTGGGCAAAGGCGACGGCGGCAGCCGCGGCGTCGCCGGTGAGGGCGGCCGTCACGATCCCGCGCTCGTACTCCTTGACCGCCTCGACAAGCGCCCTGGCCGACCTGGGCAGCTCAGCCACCGGCCCGCCACCAGACCCCGGCCCGCCACCAGACCCCGGCCCGCCACCAGACCCAGGCACCAGCCCCTCGGCCGACACCGAGCAAGGAACCTCCACGATGTCGTCAGGCTCAAGGAACGGCAGGGCCTCGCCGTTGCGCACGTTCACGATCACCGTGCCTGGCTGCCGTCCCGACAACCCGTCGATGACCCGGAGCGCGAGCCCCTCGTACCCGCCGATCTCCTGCGCTTCGATCGGAACGGTCCCCCGCGCCGCCCGCCTTTCCCGAGCCGCTGCCTGCCCGCTGTTCCCTTGAGTATCGGTGCGCATGTAGGTGTCACGCCGCACCCCGAGCAGGTGAGCGTAGGCGGACCAGGCGGCATGGGTGTCGCCGTCGGCGAACGCCTTCCCGATCGCGGCGAGCAACTCCTCGTTAAGCGCGAGGATGTCCTGGCCGCGGCTGTTGCCAGCGCGGGCCACCCCGTCGATGTAGCGGCGCGGGTCGTAGTAGTAGTACACGTACTCGGTCGGCAGCGCGCCGACCGACTTGACCAGGTCGGCGTCGAACCCGGCGAAGTGCCGCGAAGACCGCTGCAGCTCGGCGAACTTCCCGACCAGCTCAGGCAGCAGCTCATCGCCGTCGACCCGCAGCGAGGTCACCCATCCGAGGTGATTGAGCCCGCTGTACCCGGCGCTGACCTGGGCAGGCTCGGCTCCGACAAAACCTGTCAGCTCGGCGATCGTCCCCGATGGCGTGTCGCACACCCCGACGGCGGTCACCAGGCCCTGGGCGGCGATCGCCTGGGTGATCAGCCCGGCCGGGTTCGTGAAATTGATCAGCACGGCCCCGGGCGAGCACCGGCTCAGCAACTCGCAGTACGAGAGCACCACCGGGATCGTCCGCAGCGCCATCGCGCCGCCGCCAGGGCCGGTCGTCTCCTGGCCCACGATGCCGCGCCGCAGCGCGACCTGCTCGTCGATGACCCGGCCCCGGTCACCGCCGACCCTGATCGCGGAGAACACGTAGTCCGCGCCCGTGAACGCCTGCGCCGCGTCGGCCGTCACCGTCACCACGCCCGGGTGGCCGAGCACGGCGCCGACCTCACTCGCCAGGCGGGCGGTCGTAGCGCGCCGCAGGGCGTCGGGCTCGAACAGGCAGATCTCGTCAAAGACCCCCGGCAGGCCGGCCAGGACCGAGCGGACGAAGGCCGGCATCCGGACGCCCCCGCCGCCGAGTATCGACAACTTCATCGGTCACGCTCCCGTAGTAGCTGACGTCGCCGTGGCTATCTGCCGCAAGATCATTGGCTGCAACGGCCACCCGGCGCTGGTCCCGGCACCAACCTCGCCGATCGCGCCCAACTGTTCAACGGCCGCCGAGCCTGCCGCGTTGGCGGCCACGACCGCATCGGTGACCGGGGCTCCGGACAGCAGCCCGGCGATCAGCGCTCCGGCGAAGTTATCGCCCGCTCCGGTCAGGTCCCGCACCTTGACCTGACGGACGCCTGCGGTGACCTCAGTGAACGAGCCGTCGGCATGGGTCACCAGGGCGCCCGCGGCTCCCCGGGTCACCACGAGCTGAGTGCCCCATGCCGATGCGGCCGCCACCGCCTGCTCGATCGTCGCAGCGCCGGTCAGCCGCAGCAGCTCGTCAGAATTTGGCACGAACAAATCTGCCAGCCTGATGCACTCAGTAATGATCTCGCCCTCGCGCTCATCACCAAGCGAGATATCAAGCATCACCTCGCAGCCGAGTGCCCGTGCTTCCCGCATGAACGCGGGGATCCCATGGCCAGCGTGCAGATAGCACCAGGCAGGCCGTTCGGCTCGCAGGACCCCGAGCCAGCGGTCGACCTCGCGCGGTGAGCCAGGGGCCGCCGGCGGCACGTGGGTCACGAAGCCCCGGTCCCCGGCGAAGTTGAGCACGACCGTGATGCCTGCGGCGGGCCCGGCGACCCGGGCCGAAGCCGACACATCGATGCCGACGGCCGCGCAGTGCTCGATCGCCACCTGCGAGCCGACGTCATCGCCGAGCCTGGTGCACACGCCCGCCTTGGCTCCGCCGGCCGCGGCCGCCGTGGCACTGGTGATCGCGCCGCCGCAGGAGATGGCGAACTCGTCGGTGAAGACCTCCTCGCCCGGCCCTGGCAGCCGGTCGAGGTGGCCGAAGACCAGCTCAAGGAAGACCTTGCCGAACGAGATCATGTCCACGAAACAGCCTCCGTAGCCCGCTGCCGCGCTTGCGCACCGACTGCCTGCCAAGTCCCGGGCCGGCCCGGCGCGTGGGTCTTATCCAGGCTTCACGCGCGAGGTCACGGTTCGGCCACAAACTCTGTTACCGTCCGGATAGTTAGGATACTGTCCTAACAATCTCACAGATTAGCGTGACCACGCATCATTAGTGGCGCGTGAGCCCAAAATTAGTAACATCCGCTAACCTCCTGATGTTCGCGACATTCATGGTGATAACTGGCACAATCGCCAACGGTACGACCGTCGGCACCCCGACCGCCGGAGACTCCCCGGCTCTCAAGACCGCCCGGCGCCAGCGCGCGAGCCGGTGCGGGGGATCGTCAGTGCGGCGCGCAGCGCAACCGAAGGGCTAAGCAATGAGACGCCTTATTTCCTGCGGGGTCGTCATCGCGTCATGCTGCCTGGCGGCGGCTGCCTGCTCTAGCAGCAGCGGCGGTGGCAGCGGCGGCAAGGGGACGTCCTCCGCCAGCGGTGTCCTGACCATCGACAACGAGAGCGGCGGCAACTGGACGTGTGACTTCAACCCGTTCAACCTGTCCGACATCTCGTTCTCGCTCGGCACGGTTTACGAGCCGCTGATGTTCGTGAACACGCTGCAGAACTCCAAGACCACCCCGTGGCTCGCCTCCAGCTTCGCTTGGGGCAACGGGAACAAGACGCTTACCTTCACCATCCGCAATGGCGTGAAGTTCACCAACGGCAATCCGATGACCGCGGCCGACGTGGTGTACACCTTTAACCTGCTCAAGGCCAACAAGACCCTCGACATCAACGCGATCTGGTCGGTGCTGAGCAGCGTCACCCAGCAGGGCTCCGACCAGGTGGTCATGCAGTTCAAGGCGCCGGCGGTCACGTACTTCTACTACATCGCCGACCAGGTCGGCATCGTGTCGCAGAAGGTCTGGTCCAAGATCTCCGACCCGGTCAAGTTCCCGGACACGGACCCGATCGGCACCGGGCCTTACGAGGTCAGCTCCAAGACCTGCACCCCGCAGAACATCCAGTACAAGGCGAACCCGAACTACTGGCAGAAGGGCGAGCCCAAGGTCGGGACCGTCAACTACCCGGCGTTCCTGACCAACGACACCGCCAACACGTTCCTGGCCAACGGCCAGGCTCAGTGGGGCAGCCAGTTCATCCCTGACATCGACAAGTTCCTCTCCGGCCAGCCGGCCATCAAGCACTGGTTCCCGCCGGTGGCGAATGTCTCGCTGTTCATCAACCTGACCAATCCCCAGCTCAAGGATCTCGCGGTCAGGCAGGCAATGGCGTACGCGATCAACCGGTCGAAGGCATCGCAGCTAGGCGAGTTCGGCGAAGAACCCCCGTCTAACCAGACCGGCATCGTCACGCCGACGTTCTCCAGCTGGCTCGACAGCTCGCAGGCGGCGCAGTTCGGCAACAACTACGCCTTTGACGCGGCCAAGGCCGAGTCGATCCTCACCAAGGCCGGCTACAAGAAGGGCTCGGACGGCATCTTCGCGAAGAACGGCCAGAAGCTGTCCTTCACGATCATCAACAACGGCGGCTTCTCCGACTGGGTCAACGCCGTCAACGTGATCGTCTCCGACCTCAAGGCGATCGGCATCGCCGCGACGCAGCAGGGCCTGTCCCAGAGCTCGTACCAGGACAAGCTCTTCGCCGGCCAGTTCCAGCTCGCTTACGGCGCCGAGACCGGCGGCCCGAGCCCGTACTTCGAGCTGCGGCAGTGGCTGTACTCGGCGAACTCGGCTCCGATCGGCACGCCGGCCGGCTCCAACTTCGAGCGGTACAGCAGCCAGGCGACCGACGCGCTGATCAACGCCTACCCGGGCACCACGAGCCCGGCCAAGCAGCAGGAGATCGTCAGCGGGCTCGAGAAGGTCATGCTCGCCGACATCCCGGTGATCCCGGTGACCGAGGCCGTCGACTGGTTCCAGTACGACACCGCCACCTTCTCGGGCTGGCCGACCCCGTCCAACCAGTACGCGCAGCCAGCCGCCTACAACTACCCGGACTGGGCGCAGGTGATGCTGCACCTGACGCCGGCCAAGAAGTAGCTGCCCGGCGTGCAAGCCGGACAGGTGGGGCACCCTGCTGCTGCTAAGGCGACAGCGGGGTGCCCCACCGGCGGCGGGAAAGCGTCGCCTCCCCGCCCGGATGGCTTCCGGTGCCTGAACGGCCCAAGATAGGACTGGGAAGGACAGGAGATGAGATTCGCGCTGCGCCGCCTGGCCTTCTTCGTGCTAACGCTGTGGGCGGCGGTCACGCTTAACTTCGTGCTGCCGAGGCTGATGCCGGGCAACCCGGCCGTGGCGATGATCGCCAAGTTCAGGGGCGGGGTGTCGCCGCAGGCGCTGCACGTGCTCGAAGTGCAGTTCGGCGTCAACAGCCACAAGCCGCTAGCCGGCCAGTACTTCAGCTACCTGGGCAACCTGGCGACCGGCAACTTCGGCACATCGCTCTCCCAGTATCCCGCTTCTGTGGGTCAGATCATCGGCAACGCCATCTGGTGGACGCTCGGCCTGGTTGGCGTGGTCACGATCTTGTCGTTCATCCTCGGCACCCTCATCGGCATCGTCGGCGCCTGGCGCCGGGGCGGCCGGCTCGACAGCATCATGCCGCCGCTGTTCGTGATCACCTCGGTGATCCCGTACTTCTGGCTCGGCCTGGTGCTCATCTTGATCTTCGGGGTCAAGCTGCACTGGCTGCCCTATTTCTTCTCCCATGACTACACGCTGCAGCCGTCGTTCTCGGTGACCTTCATCTGGAACGTGATCGAGCACGCTATCTTGCCGGCCGCCACGCTGCTGATCACCACGATCGGCACCTGGATCCTGACCATGCGCAACACGATGATCACCACGCTGGCCGAGGACTACGTCAGGATGGCCAGGGCCAAGGGCCTGTCAGGGCGGCGGATCATGCTGGACTACGCCGCGCGCAACGCGATCCTGCCGAACCTCACCGGCTTCGCGATGTCGCTGGGCTTCGTGCTCGGCGGCGCGATCTTGATCGAGTTCGTCTTCAACTACCAGGGCGTCGGCTACTGGCTGCTCGCAGCCGTCAACAACGAGGACTATCCGCTCATGCAGGCACTGTTCCTGCTCATCACATTGGCCGTGCTCGTGGCCATCCTGATCTCCGATATCGCGACCGCCCTGCTCGATCCGCGGACGAGGGACGCAGGTTAGCCATGGCCATGATCGGTATGCCGCAAGGCGCGGCCGAGCCCGGTGTCCCTGCTCCGGGTGAACTCGCTGAACTCGTCGCCGAAGGCCAGCGCGGCGCAAGCCGATCTCCCGCGCTGCGGGCGCTCCAGCGCATGGGCAGGGCCATCAGGTCGAACCGCAAGGCGACCTGGGGCGCGGGCCTCCTGCTGCTCTTCGTGCTGGTCTCCCTCTTCCCCGGGGTGATCGCGCGCGACAACCCGAGCGCGCTCGTCTACAAGGTCAGCAAGGGACCGTCGCTGGCGCACCTGCTCGGCACGACCGGCCTCGGGCAGGACATGTGGGCCCAGGTCATCTGGGGTGCCAGGCCGGTGCTCGAGATCGCCTTCGGCGTCGGCATCGCGTCCACCGCGATCGCGGTGATCATCGGGGTCGCGGCGGCCTACCTGGGCGGGTTCTGGGACGCGGTGCTCAACCTGCTGACCGACGTGCTGCTGGTCATCCCTCTGTTCCCGCTGCTGATCGTCATCGCCGGCTACCTGCACGGCAGCGGCACGGGGGTAATGATCGCGGTGATCACGCTCACCGGCTGGTCGTACACGGCCAGGCAGCTCAGGGCCCAGGCGCTGTCGCTGCGCAAGCGCGACTACCTGGAGGCCGCGCGGGTGCGCGGCGAGCGGTCGCTGTACATCATCGTGGTCGAGATCATCCCGACGATGACGTCGCTGATCGTGGCCAGCTTCCTGACCAACGCGCTGTACGGGGTGCTGTTCTCGACCAGCCTGCAGTTCATCGGGCTCGGCGACCCGACCGCCGTGAGCTGGGGATCGATGCTGCGCGCCGCCGAGAACAACGAGGCATTCCAGACCGGCCAGTCGCTGTGGATCATCGCCCCAGGCCTGTGCATCGTCGCGCTCGGCGCCGCCTTTGCCCTGCTCAACTACGCCTTCGACGAGATCGGCAATCCCGCGCTCAGGCCCATCAGGAGGCAGCGTGCCAGGTGAACCGATACTCGACGTCCGCGATCTGTCCGTCGAATATGTCACCGATAGCGGCAGCGTACTCGCCGTTGACAACGTCAGCTTCTCGCTCGGGCGGGGCGAGTTCGTCGCCGTCGTCGGCGAGTCCGGCTGCGGGAAGTCGACGATGCTGTACGCGATCGCGCAACTGCTGTCGCCCCCGGCCGAGATCACCGCCGGCAGCGTGATGTTCAAGGGCAGGAACCTGGTCGGCCTGACCGACGACACGCTCACGGCGATCAGGTGGCGTGACCTGTCGGTCGTCATGCAGAGCGCGATGAACGCGCTCAACCCGGTGAAGTCGATCGGCGCCCAGTTCAAGGACGCGATGCGGGCGCACAGCGTCACGTCCAGGCAGGAGATCGCCACCCGGTCGGCCGAGGTGCTCAAGATGGTCGGCATCGACCCGGTGCACCTGCAGAGCTATCCGCACCAGCTGTCCGGCGGCATGCGGCAGCGGGCCATGATCGCCATGGCGCTGCTGTTCACCCCCGAGCTGGTGATCATGGACGAGCCGACGTCGGCGCTCGACGTCGTGGCGCAGCGCTCGCTCATGGTCCAGATCTCTGAGCTGCAGGACCAGTTCGGCTTCGCCGTCGTGTTCGTCACCCACGACATGTCGCTGGTCAGCCACTTCTCCGACCGGCTTCTGGTGATGTACGCCGGCCAGGTAGCCGAGGCCGGCTCGACCAGGCAGCTGTTCGACTCGCCTAGACACCCTTATACATCAGGGCTGATGGATGCGTTCCCCTCGATCAAGGGGCCGAAGCTCCCGCTCAGCGGGATCCCCGGCAGCCCGCCCAACCTGGCGCGGCGGGCCGAAGGCTGCTGGTTCGCGCCGCGCTGCCCGAAGGTGTTCGACCGGTGCCAGGGCGAGCGGCCGCCGCTGTACCCGGTCGAGGGCACGGACGTGCGCTGCTTCCTCTACGACGCCGGCGCGGCGGCCGCGCCCGACCAGGAAGGCGCGTCATGACCGGAGAAGCCGAGCCGATCCTGCGCACGGACGGGCTGGCCAAGACCTTCAAGATCGGCAATGCGCTGTCGCGGCGCACCCTGCACGCGGTCGACGACGTCAGCGTGGAAATCGGCGAGCGTGAGATCGTGGCACTGGCCGGGGAGAGCGGCAGCGGCAAATCCACGATTGCCAGGCTGCTCGCGCGCATTTACAAGCCGACCAGCGGGGAAATTTACTTTCAGGGCAAAAAATTGTCGGCGATCAGGTCGCGTCCTGAGCGGCTCAGGTACTCGGGTCAGGTGCCGATGGTGTTCCAGGACCCGTTCGCCTCCATTAACCCGGTGTTCCGCGTGTCGCATGGTGTCATGCGCGGGCTCAAGCTGCACCGGCCCGAGATGTCAGTGGCCGAGAGGTACGATGAGGCCAGGCGGGTCTTCGACGTGGTCGGGCTGTCGCCGGCGGCCGACGTGCTCGAGCGCTACCCGCACGAGCTGAGCGGCGGGCAGCGGCAGCGCGTCGGCTTCGCCCAGGCCCTGGCGATGCGGCCCAGGCTGATCCTGGCCGACGAGCCGGTGTCGATGCTCGACGTGTCGATCCGCATCGGCTTGCTGAACCTGATGGTGACGCTGCGCGACACGCAGGACGTGTCGATCCTGTTCATCACGCACGACCTGGCCAGCGCCAGGTACGTCGCCGACCGGCTCATCGTCATGTACGCGGGGCAGATCGCCGAGACCGGGCCGGTCGAGGACGTCCTGGCGAGCCCCAGGCATCCCTACACGCAGCTGCTGCTGTCCGCGGCACCCGATCCGCGTGCCGAGCTCAACGTGGGGGCCGAAACCGACCGCGGCGAGCCGCCCAGGGTGATCGACCCGACCCCGGGCTGCCGGTTCAGGTGGCGCTGCCCGCTCGCGATCGACATCTGCCACACCGTCACGCCCACACCTAACCCGATCGCGGACGGCCATGAGGTCGCCTGCCACGTCGCCCAGTCGGGCGCGGAAGTGAAGGCATTCGGATGAAACTCGCTGTCATCGGCGGAGGCTCCACCTACACCCCTGAGCTGGTCGACGGGATCGCCAGGCTCGCCGGCCAGGTCAAGGTCACCGAGCTCGTGCTGGTCGACCCGGATGAGTCTCGGCTGTCGGTGGTCGGCCCGTTCTCGGCGCGGATCATGCGCTCCTACGGGCACCCGGCGCAGGTCAGGTGGACAACTGACACCGACGACGGGCTCGACGGCGCGGGCGCGGTGCTGCTGCAGCTGCGCGTGGGCGGGCAGGCCGCCCGGGATCGTGACGAGACCTGGCCGCTCGACTGCGGCTGCGTGGGCCAGGAGACGACCGGGGCCGGCGGGCTGGCGAAGGCGCTGCGCACCGTGCCGGTCGTGCTGGACATCGCGGAGCGGGCGCGGGCGCGGGCCGCGGCCGATGCGTGGATCATCGACTTCACCAACCCGGTCGGGATCGTGACCAGGGCGCTGCTCGACGCCGGGCACCGGGCGGTCGGGCTGTGCAACGTGGCGATCGGGTTCCAGCGCACGTTCGCCCGGTGGCTGGACGTCTCTCCTGGCCAGGTTCAGCTTGACCACGTGGGGCTGAATCACCTGACCTGGGAGCGGGCCGCCGTCGTGGACGGCACCGACCGGCTGCCCGAGATCCTGGCCGAGCACGGTGCCGAGCTGGCGGCGCGGATCGAGCTGCCCGAGGAGGCGCTCTACCTGACGGGCGGCACGGTGCCGTCGTATTACCTGCGCTATTACTACGCGCACGATGTCGTCGTATCCGAGCTGCGCGGCAGGCCCACGCGGGCTCAGGTCGTCGCCGGGATGGAGCGCGAGCTGCTCGAGATGTACGCGGACCCGGCGCTTGACCGCAAGCCTGCCCTGCTTGAGGGGCGCGGGGGGGCATTTTATTCTGAGGCTGCCGTGGCGTTGCTCGCCTCGCTGGTCAACGACACGGGCGACACCCAGGTGGTGAACGTGCGCAACAACGGCACGATGCCGTTCCTCGACGACGACGCCGTGATCGAAGTGCCAGCCGTGATCGGCCGGGCCGGGCCGGTGCCCGTGCCTATCGAGCCGCTCAGCCCGCTGCTGCGCGGGCTGGTCGCGCATGCGTCGGCCTATGAGGAACTGGCGGTCGAGGCCGCCCTGCGCGGTGGCCGGGACCGGGTCGTGGCCGCGCTGCTGGCCAACCCGATTGTCGGTCAGTTCGACCTGGCAACCCAGCTGGCTGACCGGCTGATCGCGGAGAACGCTAAGTTCCTGCCCTGGGCGGGCGGCGAAGCCGCACCTGCCCTAGGCCGGTGAGCCCCCGTAATCCGGCGATCATCGCCGTCGACGGCGGCAACAGCAAAACCGACCTCGCCCTCGTAGCCGCCGATGGCACCGTGCTCGCCTCGGCCCGCGGGCCAGGGATGCCCGGACGGCTCTCGGACAAGACCGTCCAGGTGATCGCCGACCTGCTGCGGTCAGCCGTGATCACCGCTGGGGCTGGTGGGGCCGGGGCTGGTGGGGCGGGCGGGCCTTCGCTCGCCGGGATCGCCACCGACACCGTCGCCTGCGTCGCCAACGTGGACCTGCCCGAGGATGAACGCCAGCTCCAGCACATGCTCGCCGCCCAAGGCTGGACCACGTCGACCAGAGTCGCGAACGACACGTTCGCGGTGCTGCGGGCCGGGCTCGACGATGTCCCGGTGGCCGGCGCTGACCTGCGCTGGGGCGTCGGGGTCACGTGCGGCGCCGGCATCAACTGCGCGGGCGTGGCGCCGGACGGCACGACCACCGGATTCCTGGCCCTCGGCCCGGTCACGGGTGACTGGGGCGGCGGCGGCAGCCTCGGTACCGAGGCTCAATTCGCGGCCATCAGGGCGGAGGACGGACGCGGCCCGCACACCGCGCTCCGCGAACTCGTGCCTGCCTACTTCGGGCTCGCCACGCCGACCGACGTCGCCGTCGCCATCCACCTCGGCAAGATCAGTGAGTACCGGCTCGGCGAACTCGCGCCGCTGGTGCTCAAGGTGGCCGACGGCGGCGACCAGGTCGCGCGCGCGATCGTCATCCGCCTCGCCAACGAGGTCAGCCTGATGGCGATCGCGGTGATCAACCGGCTCAGCCTCACCGGCGCCGCTGTGCCCGTCGTCCTGGGCGGCGGAGTGCTCGCGGCCCGCAATCCGCTGCTGATCGACGAGATCACCAGCCGGATCACCGCCGTTGCCCCCGCCTGTACAGTCCGCGTGATCGAAGCCGCCCCGGTCGCCGGCGCCGCATTGCTCGGCCTGGACCGCATCGGCGCCCCCGTAAGCGCGATGACCCGCCTGCGCCACGAATTCGCCCTAGCCTGAGCCCGTCTGCCCGTCTGCCCGTCTGCCCGCGACGGCACCAGGGCGGCCCGGGTTGCTGGTCACGCCCTCCGCTAACAGCATCGTGGCCCTCCCTGTTGCTGTCAGCCACTGGTTTTGACAGCAACGTGGCCCTCCCTGATGTCGTCCTGACAGCAACGGGGAGGGCCACCTTGCTGTCAGAAAGGACCGCTGACAGCAACAGGGAGGGCCACGATGCTCACCCTGCCCCGGCGGCGCCGTGCCGGGGCACGGCGCACGTCCGCCGCCACCCGGCGCCTGACTCACCAAGATCCGCGACCCGACCCCAGACCGCGATGACTGCTCCCGAGAACGCGACGACCTCCGCTACGGGTGAATGGGCAGATAGCGGCGTCAAAGACGCGTAATTCGGTAAAGTTTGGTGCCAAGCGCCCGCCTTGTCGAGCATTACTCATGATCGAAGGAAGCCGTGACCTTCCCGCCCGCTGGCCCCCCGAGTCGCCCAGGCCCAGGCCCAGGTCCAGGCCCAACCCCAGCGCCAGGCCCAGGCCCAGCCCCAGCCCCAGCCCCGGACCCAAACCCAGAATCGGCCTACGGCCAGCTGGGCCGGACCAAGGCGGCCAGGCGCCGCAAGAGCCGGCTGCGGACCAGGTCACTGGTGTTCATCGCGGTCATCTCGTGCCTCGCGCTGATGATCGGGCGCGGCACTGCGCAGGTAGTCGGTCTGCTCGACTGCGCGAACCAGCCGCTCGTGATCAATGTCGCCGTCAGCACCGACATCGCCCCGGCGATCGATGAGATCGCGGGCGTGTTCAACAGCCAGCAGCACCAGAGCGGTGGCCGGTGCATCGCCGTGGAGGTGGACGCGGGCTCTCCGGCGCAGGCGGCTGAGCAGATCGACGGCCAGCATCGCAGCCCCAATCAGCCCGTGATCAATGCATGGATTCCCGACTCGAGCCTGTGGGTGGACGAGGTGCGGGACGTCGCTACCGGCGCCCAGGCTGTCAACCCAGCCGGATTCAGCGTAGCCAGATCGCCCCTGATGATCGTCATGCCCGCCTCGGCGGCGGCGAGGACGCCCGCGTTCGCCAAAGACGGCTGGCGACTCCTGCTGCCGCACGTCGCCGGCGGCCCGGCCTCGCCAGCCGATCTGCGAGTCGACCTGCCCGACCCGTCGCAGTCGGCCGCCGGGCTGGCCACGCTCATCGAGGTGAGCAGGCTGCTCGGGCCCAGCAAAGGGGCGCGGCTGGCGTTCACGAAATTCGCCCACGCCTCAACCGTGACCTCCTACTTCGATGACCCGGCCTCGCTCACGTCATTCGTCAGCCTCGCGGCGGCTCCGCTCAACGGCGATCCCGTGACCGTCACCACGGAGCAGGCCGTGCTGGCCTACGACGCGGCCAATCCGCATCAGCCGCTCGCGGCCGCTTATCCGTCCGGTAAGAACGTCGCGCTCGGGAGCCCCGAGTTCGACTACCCGTACGTCCTGCTGACAACGTCGACCACGGCGCAGGTGGCGGCCGCGGCCGTGTTCGGCCAGATGCTGCGCACCCGATACGCCGCGAACGTGATCAGGTTCGCCGGGTTCAGGTCGGGCGGCCATGCTCCGGGCCGCCCGGACAACTTCGCTCACTCCGATGGCCTGGACCGCCAGCTGCTCCAGGTCGCGACCCCCGCGACCACCATCGAAGCGCCGACGGCCCTGCAATCCTGGAACAAGCTCTCCACCGGCTCGCGCGACCTGACCATGGTCGACGTCTCAGCCAACATGGCCAGGTCGTCGCTCGCAGGCGGTCCGACCTACATGCAGCAGCTCAGCCAGGCCGCGGCTCTTGGCCTGCAGTTGTTCGCCGATACGTCAAACCTCGGGCTGTGGGAGTTCTCCTCCGATCTGAACGGGTCGCGCCCCTACAAGCAGCTGGTCTCGATCGGCCCGCTGCCAAGCCAGATCGGCGTCCTGTCCAGGAGGACCGAACTCACGCACATCGCCTCTAACCTGACACCGACCGCGAACTCCGATGTCGCGCTCTACGGCTCGATCCTCGCTGGCTACAAGTACCTGCGGAGGACGTATCAGCCCAAGTACTTCAACGCCGAGGTTGTGCTCGGGTCCGGAGTTGAGAGCGACCCGAACGACATCACAGCCGAATCCCTGATCAAGCAGCTGACCAAGCTCAGCAGCCCGGCCCGCAAGGTAGTCATCATCCTCATCGTGTTCGGCGAGCCGCCGAACTACCCTCAGCTCGAGCAGATCGCCGCGGCAACCGGCGGCCAGGCCTACCAGATCACCAAGCCGGCCCAGGTCGATGAGGTCTTCTACCAGGCGCTCGCCCAGCGCCTCTGCGACCCGAGTTGCCTCGCCCCCTGACCCGCCACTGACCTGCCCCCTAGGCGGCATCCAGCAGCGCATGGGCCCGCTCGATCAGCCGCGGCACGGCCGGGCCTTCGCGCTCAAAGCCTTCCCCCACGGTTTTATTCAGCAAAAATCGTGCATGTATACCTTCGAGTACTACCGCGAGCTTGAAGCACCCGAAAGCCATGTAGTACCCGATACCGGAAATGTCGCGTCCGGTGAGCTCCGCATATCTGGCAGCGGCCTCCGCCCGGCGCAGGAACCCGGGAATCGTCGTGACCGAGCCGCCCTCGGATACGCGCAGCCAGTCCTCATCCCCCGGGTCGGTCCAGTACATCAGCGTCAGGCCGAGGTCGGCGAGCGGATCGCCGAGGGTAGACATCTCCCAGTCGACCACGGCGGCGACGGTCGGCGACGGCTCGGTGACGACCAGCATGTTGTCCAGCCGCAGGTCACCGTGCACCAGCGTGCCGTCGGCCGATCGCGGCAGGCCGTCGGACAGCCGCCGCACCAGGTCGTCGTAGCCGGCGACCTCCCGCGAGTTCGACAGCTCCCACTGCCGCTGCCACCGCGCGAGCTGCCTGGTCATGTACCCCTCAGGCCGGCCGAACCCGGTCAGCCCGACGGCCTCGATGTCCACCCCGTGGATCGCGGCGAGCATGTCGACCAGTTGCTCGGACAGTTCGCGTGCCTGCTCGGGAGTGACGTCGGCGGCGTGTTCCCTGGTGCGCATCACCCGCCCGGGCACATACCGCATCAGGTAGAACGGCGCGCCCACGATCTCCGTGTCCTCGCAGAACGCGACCGGCACGGGGACCGGGATGTCCGTGCCGGCCAGCGCGGAGAGCACCCGGTACTCGCGGCTCATGTCATGCGCGGTCGGCAGCACATGCCCGAGCGGCGGGCGGCGCAGCACCAGGGCGATGTCGCCGAAGTCGAGCCGGTACGTGAGGTTGGACCTGCCGCCCGAGATCAGCGACGCTCCGGTGAGGTGCCCGCCCGCGCCCTCCCCCGCGCCGCCAGGCTGCCCGACGCCCCGCAACTCCCCGCCGGCCGCGTTCGCGCTGATCCACGCGTCGAGCCTGGCCGGATCGGCGATTCCTGGGACGCTGGGCACCTCGATACCGTAGGGCATATGAACCCCTCTCGCGCGCTTTCGGCCACGGAACGATCAACTCTGCACCGGCTACGAGAACGCGGCGCGACGGACAGGTCTGCGCTGCACGCCGTGCTCGACGCGGGCCTGATCTGCCATCTTGGCGTGATCATCGACGGTTCACCAGTGGTGCTGCCGACCGGATATGGGCGGATCGGCGACATATTGTACCTGCACGGCTCATCAGGCAACCGGTCGCTTCGCTCGGGTCAAGACCAAGACATTTGTGTAACGGTAACCTTGCTCGATGGTCTGGTCTGCGCTAGGTCGGTGTTCAACAACTCGATGAATTACCGCAGCGCCGTGATCTTCGGAACGGCGAGGCTGGTCACCGACGAGGACGAGCGCCTGGCCTCGCTCCGCGCGATCTCGGATCATCTGATACCCGGCAGCTGGGACAACTCGCGGCAGCCCACCAAGAAGGAACTCGCGGCGACCTCGGTGATCGCGCTGCCGCTCGACGAGGCGTCGGTGAAGATCCGCGCCGGCGGTCCCCACGACGAAGACGAGGACTACGAGCTCGGTAACTGGGCCGGCGTGCTGCCGATCACCCAGGCGATCGGGGTGGCCGAGCCCGATCCGCGGCTGCGGCCGGGCATCCCCGTGCCCCGGCACATCGCCGATCTTGAACAGCAGCTCACCGGTCAGTGCGCTCCGCGGACAGAACTGGCCTAGGCTGGGACAGTGACTGACCGACTGGTCTGGATTGACTGCGAGATGACCGGCCTGAATATCGCTAGCGACGCGCTGGTGGAGGTCGCCTGCGTAGTCACAGACGGCGAACTGACCGAGCTTGACGCCGGGCTCGACGTCATCATCAAGCCCCCAGCCGAGGCTCTTGACCACATGCCTGAACTCGTCAGGCAGATGCACACGAGCTCGGGCCTGCTGACCGAACTGGCCAGCGGCATCACCCTGGCCGAGGCCCAGGACCAGGTGCTCGGCTACATCAAGGGACATGTGCCCGAGGCGCGCAAGGCACCACTGTGCGGGAACTCGATCTCCACGGACCGGTCGTTCATCGCCCGCGACCTGCCCAGGCTCGATGACTACCTGCACTACCGGATGATCGATGTGTCGTCGATCAAGGAGCTGGCCAGGCGCTGGTATCCGCGTGCCTACTTCGCCAGCCCGGTCAAGGTAGGCGGGCACCGCGCGCTCGCCGACATCAGGGAGAGCATCGCGGAGCTGAGGTATTACCGGGAAGCTGTGTTCGTCCCGATGCCAGGGCCGGATACGGCCACGGCGCGCGACATCGCCGCCAGGACAGCGTCGCGAGCTCCGGGGCCGCAGACTTCGGGGCCGCCGCCTTCCGAACCGGAGAACCCTGTGACGGAATCGAGTTCTGCTCAGTGACCTCGGACCTGTATGATTCCTGATGCTGCCGCGTGATCCGGGCAGCCATGGTGGGCGTAGCTCAGCTGGTAGAGCGCCAGGTTGTGGTCCTGGATGTCGTGGGTTCAAGTCCCATCGTCCACCCCATGCTGTAACCCCACGTAGACGAGCCCGGTCGGCCGATGCGACCGGGCTTTCTGCTTGGCCGGTGTCCGATCTTGGGAGCGATCTGGGAGCTTCTTGAAGCGGGAGCCGGAAGCTGCTCTGATCCAGCGCAGCGCGAAGCCCGGTCGCTCGACCAACCTGGTAACTTGGTCGGCTGACGTGGGGAAGCTCATGGAGGCTCTGCCAGGCCGAAACGGGCGCACAGTTCGCGGGCGTGCCAGGCGCCTTTGGCGCACGCCATCCGATCGTCGGCATCGGCGGCCACCAGGGCGACGTCGTGGAGCCGGGTGGCGATTGCCTGGCTGAGCTGAGCGATAGCCGCTGCGGCCTCCTCGGGTGAGGCCAAAGGCGTTGCGTCCTTGAGGAAGCCGATCGAACGGATCGCCGGGCTCAAGGACGGCGCCGCTAAGACCGCGAACCGGCCCGCAGCCGCCGGCGGTCCGGCCATGACGAAGGTCACGAAATAGGGGCTGGCCGGATCCTGCTGATCCTCGATACCGGCCAGCATGGTCATGAAACCGACGTAGGCGGCGTCTAGAATCTGGGTCAGTTCGCCAGCGGAGTCGATCCGTCGTTTCGCTGTAGCCATTCGGTTCACGCCGAGAGTCCTTTCGCCCGGGTTGGCCTGCCGAGCGTCGCAAGCTACGCGGCCCCTGAGCAGCATTGATGGCATGGGCTGTGGACCATGGGCACCGGACTGGCTCGCCCTGTGGATAACGGCACCGCGCATTGCGCCGATCGACGGTCACGGCTCGGCTTCGCCAGTCTTCGAGTTCGCGTTGCTCAAGTTCACGCTGCTGCGATTGGGCCTGCCAGGCACGGTGGAGCGCGTCGGCCATATGTCGTCCATGGGCTGGCCGTCGCGGCCCATCGCGCATTTCCACGCCTACCACGCGGGGCGGCGCGCCTCAGTGTCCATCGACGGAACCTTGCTGGCCGGCAGCCTGGAACCCCGGGCGCTTGCCTTCTCCGGGAATGGGCCAAGCTTCAGCGCGCCGACCTGCTGGCAAACTGGGAACGCGCCCGGCGGAACGAGCCCGCTCGCCATACCACCGCTGCCATAGCATGCCCGTCATGCCATCGCTGCCGTAGCATGGTCACCATGAGCGAGAAGTACCTGCCGGTCGTCGCAGGCGTCGCCGTGGTCGGAAGCCACGCGCTGCGGCTGCTTTTCACCGACGGCACCGCAGGCGACGTCGACTTCTCGGCGCAGCGGTGGACCGGCGTCCTGGAACCGCTCAACGACCAAGCGTACTTCGCCCAGGTAACAGTCGATCCCGAAGCCGGAACCATCGCATGGCCCAACGGCATCGACCTGGCACCCGAGCCGCTCTACGAACAGGCACGCGCCCACCCACTCGCCGCAGCCTGACACCAAACACCCCCACACCGCCCAGCAAGCGATCCCCGCGCCCTGAACCCCCGCACGCAGGACTCCTGGAGTCATCCTCGCCACCTGCGGGCATCACTCGGCCAGGGCACCCTCCGACGCACACCCACCCAACGCCGGGGAGTACCTCTGCCGACTCCCTCCCTACGCGCAGGGCAACAGCAAGACTGCTGACAGAGATCGCCGACGGCTCGCCGACGTCCTGGTCCGGTTTGAGGACTTCAGTCGCACCGGGTCGCTGAAGGTGCCGCGAGAGCTTCGCCTGGACCTACGGACTGGCCTCTCGGGAATAAAGGCCGGAGATGTCCGGCTACTATTCTACGAAGTGACCTTGCCCGATCATGGTCAGGTCGCACGCATTACAAATGGATTCCTCAAGCGAACCGACCGGACGCCGAGAAAAGAGCTTGACAAAGCCAACTTGGTCAGAACGGAGGACTCGTTGTGAGTAACCTTTACGAACAGGTCGCTGATAGCGATCGAGGTCGGCTGGCTTTGGCATCGGCCAGGCTTCGCTATGAGGTTCTTGGACTCTTGTTCAAGGCACTAGAAGCTTCAGGTCTTTCTCAAGTGATGTAGCGCGCAATCTAAAGGTGCGGCGACCAGCGGTTAATCAGATCTTCCGTGGTGACGGAAACGTGCGCATAAGCACACTGGCCGAGTATCTTCTGGCAATGGGTTACGAACTGGATCTCCAGTTGGTAAGAGCAGGCGAGCCGCGGCAGGCCGCGCGCGAAGAACGAAATCCTGTTCCCTGCGTTCCCGGCAATCAACACGAGTACGGACATCCGGGTCGCGCTGCCCACAGTAGTTAGCGCTCTCGTTGGCTACGCGGGAAACTGGCATTGGCCGCTTGCTGGCAAACCGGACCGGGTCAGTTCGGCACCTTAGGCAGATCGATCGAAATACCGGTCAGCTATCCCAGTAAAGGCAATGGTGTGGAGTAGGTCTACCAGCGTACCTGCACCTAGCAATTCGTCACATCCGATCATTCCGCTAACTTTGTCAAGCGGAATCCAGGCGATGCGCGCTGCTTCTTCGGCATCCCCTCGCGGTTCCGACACTTTCCTAGCACCATGACCTATGTATAGCGCGTGAGGTGAGTCCACCATGCCCACCATCGGCTGAAATGTCAGCAGCTGCTGGAGCGGACCTACCGGCCGCCAGCCGGTTTTCTTCTTCTACCTTGCGCCCTGCAGCATCGGCAGCGCTCTCTCCCCGCTCGACTATTCCGCCAGGCAGCTCCCACCCGAAACGGTTAGGAAGGAACCGGTAACGCCACATCATTAGCACGCGACTATCAATGATGGCGGCTACGGATACCTGAGACAACCGCACAACGTGATGCTCAAATCGCGTGCCATCTTTGGGTTCAACATCGACTAGCGCAAGCCGGACCCACGGATTGTCGTAGACCAGTCGTTCACCGTGAATTTGCCAGGGTTCCGGTTTCGTCGGTCACTGGCTTGCCGAGCCTTTTGGGTCGATCGCGAAATACCCCCGACCGTGCTCGCTCGGATAAGCCCCTCAGCAGCAAGCTTCATCAAGACCAGTCGTATTGTCGTACGTCCAGCGCCAAGCCGCGTGACTAGATCACGCTCTGACGGAAGCTGCCCATTCGACCCCAGGTCAGTTTTAACAATCTCGCGGATGGACCGTTCGACCTGTTCTGTCTTCTCCAGGGCCGACGACACCTTGGGGCAGGAGAGGCAGGGTCGGGTCGGTCACCTTGGTGCCCACCAGTCTAGAACGCGGGCACGGACGCGAAGCAGGGGCATGACGAACGGCAAACGGGGCACCCCCGGGTGTCTAGGTCGCTGACGACCGCGTACCAGTTGACTTCATCGCCGGACCGCAGCGCGGCCAGCGCCGTTAGCGCGGTGTCGATCCACTCGCCCCAGGCGGCCCGCGTCCACTGCCCCGATCGACGCCAGCTCGGCGGCAGTCAGGTGGATCGTCAGGTCGGCCCCGCCATCGGCGGTCGTGGTGATGGTGTTCACTGCCGGAGTCCTTGCTGTACGGAAGCTCGTACGGCGGGGTCAAGGGAGTCATGAGAACTGGTGAGTGCTCACGAGCGCTGACCCTGGTCCGGCTATCGCTATCGTTAGGGACAGTGAGTTATGGGGCGCTCGGTCGCCAATGGTGAGAGGCGTTGACGAATAATGACACGGAAGCAGATAATCCAGATCGTCGCCGGAATAGTAGTAATAGTTTTCGTGGTCGAAACGTGGCTTAAGAACCGTCAGTTCGACCTGGGTTGGCTTAAGTACTACTCAACTGCGGTGTTCCTCGCGGGCCTTGCGCTCGCCGCATGGGACTCGATTCTCTGGCGCATCGACATAGTTCAGCGAATCCCTGGAGTCCCTCGATGCATCCGGGGCACCTGGCGCGGAACGCTTACTTCCTTTTGGATCGATCCATCGACCGGAATCAGACCTACACCGAAGACTATCTATCTTGTAGTTCGGCAAAACTTTAGCGTCGTGTCCGTCAAGCTTTTTACCGACCAGTCCCAATCGTCGTCAACTATGGCCGAGATACACGACTTGGACGGCTCTCTGACTCTTGTTTATCTCTATCTCAACAGACCTGAAATAGCGGTCGAGAGTCACAGTCGTATGCATCACGGATCGGCAGCACTGGATATATCTGGATCTCCGGCCAGTCGGATGAGAGGACGTTATTGGACGGACCGTGACACGAAGGGCGAACTAGAGTTCAGGGATAAACACCCAAGGTTGGCCGACGATTACGCTAACGCCGCTGGACTGTTCTAGTGATGAGGCGCGCCTAGAGGCTCATTCCGGCCCGGAGCATATCATTTGAAGCCAATGTAGTCCCAAGCCGCTGAGGCTAGATCATGCGCTTCGCTATATTTCCAAGACTGAGCCGGTCGAAACAAATACTTTCGCTCACTTACCTCTAGCCATTCATTGCAACTCGCGGCATCGATAGTGTTATTGAATATCGCCGCTAAAACATCCCTCATGTCGTCTAGGTAGGCCGAGTGATTGAAGGCCGAGTTGGGGACGTTGTAAACTAGGCATTCCATCAAAAACGAAGGGAGGTCGTTTATTTTTTCGTACCTGACCAACTCATTTTCCAGGCGTTTGAGCGCCCGGACCATTCGCTTATACCGCAACGCCGTGACATTATTCTTCTCGATACCCTTTGCCTTTTGCTGAACCGGCCAGTTGTGTACGTATCCACCCTTGTCCTTGTATACGCGCGTTCCTTCGAAATATATTGGGTTGCCGTTAGCGTCTACATCGTACACGTAATGATACTCGAAACACGGAACTACGTCCGCAGGAAGAGTGGTCTTCTTTTCTCGAACCCTCATGGCCATATTACCACGAGTGATCGCATCGCGACCATAATAGTTCACGAGAGCGCTCTCGACGTCGGCTTTAAATTTATCGTGAGTATATATTCCTTTATATGGAATAAATGCTCTCTCCACCGCTGCGGTCTTGCGAACATCGGAACCGACGCCGTCTTTATCGTAATAATAGAAATCGTGGCATTCAACGGCTATGTCTACGTCGTAATCCAGGCGCACGTTAGTGTTATTTGCGTACGAACCTTTAGCGTAAACCCTATAGTTCACGTTGCTGAGGATCGAAGATGCCTTAAGTGCAGCTTTGATTTCGGATTCAGTTCTATCCCGCTTAGAGTCTTCGTTGTCGCTAGGGGGCTTGACCCACGATCGAAGCGTGGCTTCCCAGTCTCTTGCCATAACGGTGGAGGATACCTTCGACTTCGGACAGCGAGAGCCGACGTTCGCGCCGCAACGGGCGGCTACAGGCACACCTGGAGACGAGGGAATGGCCAGGATGCCCCTGGTTCTTGGGAGCGAAGTGGGAGCGACGATGTGCTCCCGCACTGGCTCATCTGGCGCTCAGACACGGCTTCCTCGCGCATGACGTTCGGGGCTGACCTGCGCAGACAGGCCCTACAACGGGGCCTCACCTTCACGTGGGTCGTTGTTGTGGTCCTGGATGTCGTGGGTTCAAGTCCCATCGTCCACCCCATCCATGCTGTAACCCCGGCGGCGACATGCGGGGCCGAGCCATGGCTTCCAGGTGCCTGGCAGCCGCCCGCGCGAAGTCGCCGAAAGTGGAGCGGCTAGTCATCGGGACTCTGCCATTCCGAAACGGGCGCACAACTCGCGTCGCCAGCTTCGCGGCCTCTGAGCAGAATTGATGGCGCGGTCTGTGGACCACGGGCACCTGACTAGCCAGACCTGTGGACGAGAGCACCAGGCACTGCCCGATCGATGGTCATGGCTCGCCTTCGCGTTCTTCGAGTTCGGTTGCTCAGTCGTGCCTGGTCGCCGGCTCCTTGGTGCAAGGCGTGCACGGGAACACAAGCCAGCCGTGCCGCGCATATGACAGAGCCTGGTCGACCGCCGGGACTGGGACGGCGGGTGCGGGGGCGAGCATTCGTTCCAGCTGAAGGTCTTGCCGATGACCGGCCTGGTGGACGACCAGCACGGGGAAACGGCGAGGCGGTCATGGGCGGTCACCGTGGTGGGGCGGCCTCGGATTCAGCCGACGCCGGTGCTCTCAGCGCCGCCGCTGCCAGGCCGCGCTGCCTGGCGTTCTTGTAGGCCGGGTCGCGCCAGGCCGCGCCGAGCTTGACTAAGACGGGAGAGTTGCCGCCGCGCACGATCAGCGCGTGGCCGGCTGGTAGCTGGCGGATCATGTCCGGCGTCACGACGTCGTACCTGGCGTGGTAGTCGAGGCCGTGTTCTTTGAACGCCGCCTGACCGCACAGGTCGGCCGCCATGTGCAGCGTGTCCGGGTCGGAAATGCCCGGTAGCAGCACCTTGACTCCGCAGGTGTCCAGCACGACCCGCGCGCCGTCGGCCTGCCAGCGGGTGCGCAGCTGCGCCTCGCCATGCGCGACCGGGACGAGTTGGATGCCCTTGCCGCCAGAATCTGCGAGCCAGGCCGGGAGCGGTATAGGGCAGGTTTGCACGATTTCGTCTAAGGCCATTAGCAAGGGGGGATCAAGACGCGAGCCCGCAGAGGCCTGGCCGAGCTGCGCGGCGACGTGATGGATTTCTCCGGCCATCACTGCGAACAGCGGCGCGATCGGGTTGTTGTCGTATTCGCTCGCGGCGATCATGTACAGCGTGCCGCACTGGCGGAGGAACATCTCGATGTCGAAACGGTTCGTGCCCGGGGCGGGGAGCACTGACTGCGCCAGCGCCGGGTCGGTCATGAACGCCAGCGCGATACGGCTAGATGATGCCCTCATCAAGCAGCTGCCGCAGCGCTCGCTCCCCTGGGCCGTACGCGGTGCCGTCGGCCGGTCCTCCCTGCCCAGCGGGGCATGGGATCAGGCAGCGGTCCAGCACGTCGGCCCAGACGAGTCGGCCCTGCCGGTCACCGCGCACGCCTGTGGCGATGGCAAGTCCCCGGACCAGCTGCAGCCCTCGGCCGCTGTCAGCCTCGGGCTGGTCGAGCAGCACAGGCTCACCGGCCGCTTCCCCGTCGGCGACGGCAACGCGGATGATCACCTGATGCCGGGTCACCTCGACAGCGAACGCGCCGCCCTTGCCGCTCGCCGTGTGCTTGATCGCGTTGCTGGCCAACTCGACCGCGATCAGCGCCACGTCGTCCCCCGATGCCGAATCGCCAAGGAGCGACGCCAGCCATTGCCGCATGACACGAAGCTGGGGCGGTTCACCAGGAAATATCCTCAGCCAGGCGGGCGCATCGGCGACAGGGAGGACACAGAGTAACAATGCCGCTTCTTGCTCGATACCGTGCCCCGCACAAGCCATCATCTGTCCTCCAGTTTCCATAACCTGCAAATCTGTGTAGCACGAATTATGACGGAGGGTACACAGTGGAGCTAAGGAGGTGCAAGCCTGGCAGCGGAGGCGGGGCTCAGGTTAGCCTCAGGTCGTGCACGCCGAGACGTCTCTGCGCGCACCGCAGGAGGTGCGATCATGAGCGAGATGACCCAGGAAGAGGCGCTGCGCCTGGCCGATGAACTGGCGGGACAAGCTCTAAAGGAGACCGAAGCTCGCTGCTCAGTGCTCGCGCAGTTCATCGACGACTGCGATCGCGCGGGGTCAAGAAGCTCAGCCTGGAGCGAGGCGCTCCGTGAGCTTCATGCGCTGCACGGCCACCGTCGGGAGCTTATGCGGCGCCGGAGCCTGATTCAGCAAGCAATCGAGTGCCCCGTGGGCGAAAACCCAGCCAAGGTGCCCCTGTCACCGCTGCCGAACCGGACCGACCTTCGGACTCAGCAACAGGTTCAGATTCAGGTCCAAGCGCCGGCTCGGCGGCCTGATCGCGGTCGGTGGCATTGACGTCGATGCGCAGAGTTCACTGATACGACATGCCATTGACGAAACCTGCTCTCAACCTGGACTTCCGGGCAACGACCTAGCCGTCGTAGCGGCCGGCCTTGACGTCGGCGAGGAAAGCGGCGAAGGCTGCCCGGTCGATCACGTGCGCGCCGTCGTCTGGGCGGGTGGAGTCGCGGACGGCCACGATGCCCGGCAGGTTGCCGGCGATCTCTACGCAGCCGCCATTACCGGAGGTGCTGCGGGTTGCCTTCTGCCACTTCGCGCGGAAAAGGTCAGTCATGATGTTCACTCCTGGCTCTGGCTGAGCTTGGTCAGATACGTCCGGGTGCCGGCCGGGCTGAGCGCGGCGTCCCTGACCCGTGCGAAGGTGTCCTTGTAAGCGCGGATCTCTTCTGGCTTGGTGACCTCGGTCAGCTCCGTGTCGTTTTCCAGGTACACCATGCTCGGGTCCGCGTCACCGGGGAACTCGAAGATGTCGATCAGGCTGCTCATCGCCGGATGTGGCCCGTCGGCGAACCTCAGCAGCCGCAACTCCACGCTTGACCGCTTGCTCATGCGCACCAGGCGCTGCACCTGCGCCGCCCGTTCGGCCGCCATGCCCCATTGGTAGAGCAGGCTGGCCTCGGTGATCACCGCAGTCAGCGTCGGCGCCGTCCCGTCGTCACGCTCCAGGATGTTCTGGCGCCGCAGCCGTGCCGCCATTGCCCGCTCCTGCCAGGCCGATGACCATGGCCCTACGGCGAGCAGCGCCCGCATGTACCCTCTGGTCTGCAGCAGGCCAGGCAGGACGAGAGGCATGTAGACGCTGATCCGGGCGGCGTCATTCTCGAATCCCGCGAACTCCTCGCCCTTGCCGAACACGTCCTCATACGACCGCCACCAGACCCGCTCGCGTGCGAGCCTGCCGAGTTCTTCAAGCTCAGCCCGCTCGTCATCGTCGGCCGAGTAGATGCGGGCGAGATCGCGGACGTGGCTGGCGTCGGGGAGCCGCCATTCATTGCGCTCGTAGCGGTCAAGCCGGCCTCTGCTCCAGCCGAGCTTGTCGCTGACGTCGTTCAGGCTCAGCCCGGTCCGCAGCCGCATCGCCGACACGCGGCTGGCCAGCCGCCGTTTCGCCACGGTCGAGCCGTAGGCGTCATCGGCCACGACTGGGTGCCTCCTTGACAGAGTCTCGCGCGGAGTTTACCAGCGTAAGAATCTGTGAGGCACAGATTCGCTCGTAGCGGGGAGGGAAGCTAGCCGTCCACCGGACGATCCGCCCCGAGAGCGACGACCACCTGAAGCCAGAAGCCGGTCTTGAATTCGTGCTACACGAATTCTGTGATTGGATAACTTAGATTGGAGGAACTGAGGAGGTGCGGCTGTGAGTGGTGACGCAGCCTACGGCGCTACGGTGGCCAAGCGACGACTGTCCGGCCGCCTGGTAGCCCTGCGACTACGCGCCGGGATGAGCCTCAACGAGGCAAGCGACAAGCTCGGCTGGAGCAGGGGCCGGCTTAACAGGTTCGAAGCCAACCAATGGCGGCAGCCCGACCCGAGCCACGTCCGCGACCTCGCCCGCATCTACTCAGCGACCGCCGAAGAGTCCGAGGAATTAGAACGGCTAGTCGCCAGAGCCCGCGGCCGCATGTGGTGGCACGAGCCAGAGAAGGAGCAGGACAAGGTCTTCTCCAACGAGTTCGCCGGCTTCGAGAACGACGCAGCGCGGATCAGCGTCTACATGCCGCTTGTCCTGCCGGGCCTGCTCCAGAGCAGGGCCTACATGGACGCCCTGCTGGCAGTTGGACCATGGCCGCAGGCTTGGCGGGAGCGGGCAATGACCGCCAGGCTCCGCCGGCAGCAGATCCTGGACCGCGCCGACGGCACGGCACCGGAACTCGTCGCAGTAGTCACCGAGGCCTGCCTGCTCTACCGGTGGGGCACCGGAGCGGAACGAGCAGAGCAGGTCGGCCACCTCATCGAGATGAGCGAGCGGCCTGGTGTTGAACTGCGGCTGCTGCGGCTGGCCGACGGGCCGCACCCAGGCATGTCCAGCCTCATCGACATCTTCGACTTCCCAGGCAACGCCGACCCCAGCGTGGTCTATCTCGAGAACGACACCGGAATCACCGAGGTCACCCGGGCCGCCGAAGTCCGCGCCTACCGGGACACTTTCGCACGCATCCGCAAAGCCGCCCTGCCTGCCGAAGCCACACGCGACTACCTGACCAAGCTCAGTCACACACTCGCCGTCTGAGGAGGACACCATGACCGCACTGGCCCAGCGCAACCGGGACATCACTGCGGACCCGCCCGGCGAAGCAAAGATCGCCGTCGACCGGGCAGCGTTCCAGCACTTGCAAGCCCTCGAAGACGCGATCGACTACCGCACCGCCCGCCTAGCCGCGCGTTGCGCGGACTGCCAGGATGACACAGCCGACGGTCGGTGTGATGACCACGCCGTGGACCTGGTCCTGATCGAGGCATACCAACGCGCTGCGGAAGAACTCGACGAGACCATGACCGCCGAACGGCAGCGCGAACGAGCTGCGGCGGCAGCGGCATCTCGCTCGGGCTGATCGAGCACCGACCTGGGGTGGGGACGTTTGTCTTGGCGCCTCCGGCTGATGGCGGTCAGGGTGGTACCGATCTTGCGACGGCGGCGCGGCATGTGGTGGATGCGTTTGATGCGTGGGGGCCAAGTCGAAGCCGAAGGCGCTATCTGATGCAGTGAGTGAGCTGCGGGATGCGCTGAGCTGAGTCGCGCTAGCCGACTTGGCGGATGCGGTACGAGTTGATCAGGCGGCGCACGGCCGTCACGACTACAGCCATTCGATTAGGCCTCCGCGCTGCTTGCCTATGACGTTGCCTCGCCGCTGAATTGACCACGATCATTTAGTAAGGCAATGGTCTGTTCAGGTCATGGCGGGTAAATCGAGCATGACAGCGAGCAGGGAAGTGTGCAGACAGCAAGATCAACAAGAAATCTTCGGAGAAAGATCTTTAAGCGGAAAGGTGTC
Organism: uncultured Actinomycetota bacterium; assembly: GCA_963720575.1. Lineage (GTDB taxonomy): Bacteria > Actinomycetota > Actinomycetes > Streptosporangiales > Streptosporangiaceae > Chersky-822. The sequence continues at coordinate 2,780,041 of CAVRGA010000001.1, read as the reverse complement.
GTCAGGATGATGGCGGGTGCTCGGATCCGCGCATGCGGAGAAGGCTTGCAACTCCCTTTTCTGACAGGACGTGTTTCTGGCCGAGCGCGATCGCGCCGACCGTGCCGGCTCGTTCGTTGAGGGTGCTGGCTTCTATGCGGAGCGACCTCGTCGCGAGCGGTAGCGCCCGGCCGTAGATGCCGCTGCGGATACCCGAGAGCAGCACGTCGTCGAGCTGGGCCATTGATCCGCCGACCACGATTGCCGAGGGGTTGGCGAAGCTGACGATGGCGGCGAGTACCTCGCCGATGTGCTGGGCAGCTGTGCGTACTTCCTGCCGGGCTTGCGTGTCGCCTTCAGTTGCGAGCCGGACTACGTCGCGGGCGGTCGCGGTGGCTGCTCCCCTTGCGGCGAGACGATTTGCCAGTGCCTGGCCGCCGGCCACGGCTTCGAGGCATCCGGCGTTGCCGCATCGGCATGGGGCGTCGCAGTCGGGAACGCGGATGTGGCCGACATCGCCGGCGGCGCCGTCGGCGCCGCGGTGCAGTTCGCCGTTAAGGATGATGCCGCATCCGATTCCTGTCCCGGCCTTGATGAAGAGAAAGTGTTTCAGGTCGGCGTATCTCGCCCGGTGCTCGCCGAGGGCCATCAGGTTGACGTCGTTGTCGACAAGGGTGCGGGCTGGGTAGCGCTCGGCGAAATAGCCGGGCACCGGGTATCGGTCCCAGCGGGGCATGAGCGGCGGTTTGACGGCGGCACCGGTAGCGAACTCCACGGGTGCGGGCAGGCCGACCACTATCGCGCGCACGTCCCGCGCCTGGCGGCCGCTCTTGGCCAGCAGCGCCTGAAAGCGCCCGTCGGTCCAGGCGAGCGCCCTTTCGGGCACCTGGTCGATCTCAAATGCCTCTGTACTGTTGAACAGCTCGGCCCCCGCCAGGTCGCTGACCGCGAGCCGCGCCGAGGTCGCGCCCAGGTCGGCGGTGAGGATCAGGCCGGTCCCGGCGTTGATCCGGAGCCGCTGGGCAGGGCGCCCTCCGGCCGAGGGCGTAGTTCCCTGCTCTACGACTAGGCCTGCCCCCAGCAGCATGTCTACTCGTTGCGAGACCGATGAGCGGGACAGCCTCGTGACGCGGGCCAGGTCGGCACGGGTCGTAGCGGTTCCCAGCGCGATGTGCCGAAGCAATGGGCTCAGGACTGCGGGATCCGGAGTGACGGCATCTACCGGCGCGGGCAAGCGATCTCGTCGAAGCACACCGGCAGTTTAACAGAAGACCTCAAAGTTATGCTTTAAATCGAACAAAGTTAGTCCATTGACAAGCATGAATGGCCAATCTTATGGTTGAAGTCGAGCGACTCGGATCCCTCAATCAACGTCATCACGTCCCGAAAGGTGGTCACCGTGCAACTTGGAATCTTCACCGCATGCCTGCCGCATAGCGATCTCGAGTCGGTTGCTCAGCAGGCAGCAAAGGGCGGGTTCTCCGTGCTGGAAGTGGCGGCCTGGCCGTCACAGTCCCGCGATCACACGGCCGCTCACATCGACGTCCGCAGCCTTGGCGCCGCCGAGGCAGAGGCTATCCGAGAACTGCTCGCACGGCATGGCCTGGCATTGACAGCGATCAGCTATTACGACAACAACCTCCATCCCGACGAGGCCCGGCGAGCGGAGATCCACGACCACCTGCGCGCCTGCATCCAGGCCGCCGCGACGCTGGACGTGCCTTGCGTCGGCACCTTCATAGGCCGGGACCCTGGGCGGACAGTCGCGCAGAACCAGGCACTGGCCGAGAGCACCTTCCCGCCGCTGGTCAGCTTCGCCGGCGAGCGCGGGGTGAAACTCGTCGTGGAGAACTGCCCGATGGAAGGCTGGCATCCAGACGGCTACCCCGGCAACCTCGCGTACTCACCCGAACTGTGGGACTGGATGTTCTCCCTCGGCCTGTACCTCAACTACGACCCATCCCACCTGCTGTGGCTCGGAATCGATCCCGTAACCGCGATACGCGCACTCAAGACAAATGCCGACCGCATCCAGCACGTACAGGCGAAAGACACCGTCATCGACCCCATCGGGCGCGACCGCTACGGCGTCTTTGGCCGCGCGCTGGACCGCGGCAACCCCTGGGACTCCGGCTGGTGGCGTTACCGGATGCCTGGCCTCGGCGACGTCAACTGGCGCGGCGTCATCGACGCGCTCTACGAGAGCGGCTATGACGGCCCTATCGCCATCGAGCACGAAGACCCCGTATGGAGCGGCGACGAAACCCGCATCTACGCCGGCCTGGAAATTGCCCGCCGCACCCTCCAGCCCCTCCTGGTCGCATGAGCAGCACGCCGCCAGATCGCTATCCGAAATCCTTCCCAGAACGGCGCACATGTGATGTACATGCTGTTCACCGCCTTGCTCGGCGTGCTCTACCTTACCGGCATCCTCGCCGCCGTCCTAGTCGCACTGGCGTCTAGCGACCCGCGCAGGCGGGCCGACGCCCGCAGAGTCCTGCGCATGCTCCTCGCACCGCTCCCCCTCCCGCAGCCCAGCCCGCTACGCGAAGACGACCGGCGGACCACTAACACAGCCGCCCTCGCGCCACGAACAGCGCCATCTGCGAATACCGCACACGACCCAAGGCACTCACCCACCAGAGCGCGCAAGCAGGGACTCAGTCAGCCATCCCAGGTGGACCCGGCAGACCGTTAGCTCACCCCAATCGCCGGAGATGTCACATACTCCCAGGCCATGCCGGCAGGCACGGTCGCGGAAGCAACGGCCGTCAGATGCCGTTGCTTCCGCAACCAAGGTAGCCAAATCTATCGCCACCTGCGCGCTCGCTCCCCAGCCTTCCGCTGCGCGTCCCATTCCGCCGTCGCGGCTTCAAGCCTGGCGCAGCCGGCAGCATGGCCGTCCTCAGCCGGCCCATGGCGTGACGCGCCGCAGCAGGAACAAGGACACGCAGCTACCTGCGACCGCTGGAACGACCAACTCATAACCTGGCGTCGCATTCCGAACCGATGACTACCTGGACGTGGGCTCGGGTCAGATGATGCCGTCGTCGCGCAGCCGTCGTAGTGCGTGGTCCCCTGCCCCGTACGTGACGTCCTGCTGCGCGGCGGTACCGGGACAGATCTGGAACTCCTCGGTGTCACCCTTCGTGGGCAGCTACCGGGCTTAGGCTCTCGGGCAGCGCGGGCTCGGCTTGGTCCCAGTGAATGTCCGCCCATATTAGGCGGCCGTGACGATCGCCGAGTGCCCCGACGCGGACGGCGAGGCCGCGGACCAGCAGCAGGCCTCTGCCGTTCTCGCCATCCGGGCAGTTGATAATTTGCGGCTCCCCCGGCGAGCCGCCGTCGGCAACCGCTATCCGGATTGCCAGCGGATGAGGAGTGACCTCGACCGCGAACGAGCCGCCCCGCCCGCTCTCAGTGTGCCGGACAGCGTTGCTGCTCAGCTCGGTGGCAACGCTGACTATGTCTTCGCGGGCCGGGCAATGCGGCAGCAGAGCGGCCAGCCACTGCCGCACGACCCTGAGCTGGCGTGCCTCGCCGGGAAATACCCGCAGCCACGGAACCGCGCCGGCGAGCCCCTGGCAGTCAGTTAACGGAACCGCGTTCATTTCCATGAGACCCCAGCTGGTGGCCGTGTGCGCTGCATCGCAGGCCGCTGGCACATCCGGGAGGTCCCGTGCCTGCATCGAGGCTTCCAGCGGCACGCTCAGATCGCCGCTCACCGCCCGGCCTCCGGCGCGCGGCCCTGTCCGCCGATCACGAGAACTGGCTGCGAGTGCGGACATGATCACACGCCGTCCTAGAATCCGGGGGTGAATGGACCCGGAACGATACGTCATTGATCGCGAGCGGCTCGCTACCGCGCTGCGGGACTTGCGCCAGGGCGCGGGGCTGACCGGAGTGGAAGCCGCCCGCCGGGCGCGCATGTCTCAGCCCAAGATCTCCAAGCTGGAAACCGGCCGTCTGCTGCCCTCGATGACCGATCTGCAGGCGCTCTTGTCGTTGTACCAAGCCGACCGGGCTGCGCGCGACGAACTGCTCAAGATCGCCGGCAGGCTCCATGCCACCACCGAGAGCAACCGAACCATCCTGCGACGCGGCGCGGCCTATCGGCAGGCTAGGCTCAGCGAGCTTGAACACGAGGCCACCAGCCTGCGGTACTTCTCGCCCGTCGTGCTCCCCGGCCTGCTTCAGACAGCTGAATACATGCGGCGCGTGTTCTCGCTCGAACTGTCCGGAAGCGAACTCGCCCGCACCATCGCGGCCAGGCAGCAACGCCAGCAGATTCTCTATGACACCGCCAAGACGTTCAGTTTCATCATCACCGAGGCGGCCCTGCGCTGGGGCCTCTGCCCCGCTGACGTCATGGCGGCACAGGCAAGCCATCTCTCCTCCCTCGCCACCTTGACGAACGTCAGGGTCGGGCTCATTTCCCTCGGGGCGCCCGTCGACGAGATCCCGCTGCACGGATACCAGATCCTCGACGACCGGTTGGCCAGAATCGAGCTTGAGCATGCGGTGGTGACGGTCACCGACCCGCAGGACGTCGCAACTTATGTCCGCCTCTTCGGCACCATGTCACAGGCGGCCGAGTTCGGCCAGGAGGGGCGGTCCCGCCTAGCCTCGATCGCCGCCAGCCTGAACTGCGACCGGAGCCAGAACTCATGACTGTGTTGTGCCAGTCCTGGTGGCCGTTGTCGCGGTACTCGATGGCCTGGAAGAGGCACTCGAGCAGACCTTGGTTCCTGGCCGCCGTGGTCATGGTTACCGCGCCGCAGCGGGTGCGCACGGGCATCTTGATCCCCGTGGCCAGTCAGAAGCCGTCGGCGGACACCATCGGTCCGTGGCAGAGATAGTTCACCAGTCCTGCAAGCGTGGTAGACACAAACTCCGATGGCACCTGCTCGATGGGGAACCACCTCACCTGAGAGTGCTTGTGCGGCTCGGCATTTACCGGCTCGCCGGTCCAGGTCTGCGCTGCGAAGACGACAGTCAGGAATCCGTTTGGGGCCTCGACGCCCCACGCGCCATGGATGATGCCCGCGACCGTCAGCTCGGCCGGATCCACGACCAGGCCTGTCTCCTCCTTCAGTTCCCGGACGGCGGTTGCTGTGATGACCTCGCCTTTGTTTGCTTTGCCAGCGGGCAGGTCCCAGTGCCGCGGGGCGAACTTGGCTTCGGCCGCGCGCTGGATCAGCAGAACCTGGCCCGCTGCCTTGTCGTGGACGATAACGGCGGCGACGAGCAGGGTGTGGGAGTCGAGCGCCGGGGGCAGGGCGGTGTCGGTCACGGGTCGATTCTCTCAGAAGGCCGCTTGCCGGATCCGGCGCTCCAGCAGCGCTGCGCCGGGAACACCGCGGCGCCTGTAGACGGTGAGGGCGGACCGGACTGACGTCAGCGCCGACCTGCTTCGCGCTGATGCCATTCCCTCGGCCAGGTCTAGGGCTCGGCCCCAGGCCGCTACCGCCTCATCGGCACGTGCCTGTGCGGCGAGGCAGTCTCCGAGGTCCATATGGGTGAGCAGGTGGACGCGCGGAAAGGCGACAGGATCCCAGGAGCTGAAGGCTGCTCGGTGCCGCGCTTCGGTGCCCGAGTGGTCTCCGATTTCGGTCAGCGTTCTGGCGGTGTGGGAGTCCAGGGTACCGGCGGCCGGTCCCATCAGCAGTGAGTACGTGGGCTGCATTTCGCGGTCCCGGCCGAGGGCGTCTTCTGCGGCTAACAGCGCGCGTGCGGCCTGAGGATTCTCGCCGAGGGCTGCCTGGGCCCTAGCGTGCGTGATGTGCAGAAGCGCCTCGGTTGCGCTGTCGGCGTAGCCTTCGGCGCGATCCAGCGCACCTTGGATGAGGTTGAGGCTGCGGCGGGGCTGTCTGAGGCTCAGGGCCTGGTGTGCGACGGCGCGCATCATCCACGCGGCGTGTGCGTGCGGGTCCGCCTCGACTGCGAACTGGAAGCCGAGCAGATAGTACCGCTGGGCTGCGCCTTCCTGGCCGAGGTCGTGGTGTTTCCAGCCCATCAGCCACGACAGCTCCGCCGCTGCGGCGAAGGCGCCGCAGCGGGTCTTGTTGCTGGCAAACCGGCCAGACAGCATGGGGGCGACGGTGTCGGCAAGGTAGGCCGCGACTGTGGATAAGCCGTGCCCTCCGCCGAGCACTTCATCGGCCGCGCCGAAGGCCCTGGTGACCTGAAGGACCACCGCGATCTCCCGTGCGCCGACTAGCGCTTGTCCAGTGCGTGCCCGCAGTAGCCTGGCCACTGGCTCGTGGTCGTACTCCAATGGCATGGTCATATCGGCGGCCGTGTACACGGCGGCGGCCAGGAAGCCACGGTGCTCGATGTCGGCCCGGCCGAGGAGCGTCGCCGTTTCGATGGGCTGCGTGCCGATCAGTTCAGGTCCTGAGCCGACGGCAAGCCCGAGCTCTGCTAGCGCCACGGCCCGTCCGGCGCGCCTGGACAGGGCCTCGGCCAGGTAGACGGCGGTTCTCTCGCTGGGCTCGACGCCCGCGACCCAGTGCGCGACGGCCGATTTGTTGGTCCGCAGTGCCTCTCCGTTCTCCGCCGCGATGCGCACCAGGGCGCGTGCCACGCCGTCATAGCTCATGCCGCACGCGGCAATCATCTCTCGCAGGCGGTGATTGGGAGAGCGCTGATCAGGTGCTGTCGGCATCGGAAATCCCGCCTGGTTAAACCAATTAAACGCTCTGGGACACCTTAGAACATAGCCGCCTGCGGCTGACTAATCGTTGACTGGTAGGGAGCTGATCGCAGGAGAAAGGAGGACAGGAATGAACACTCCCGAGACGTCGAGCAAGTGGGTCGCCGGTGGCGCCCGCAAGTGGGTCGCTGGCGGCGCCTAGGCCAGTTCGCTGCGCGCCGGGGCTGCCGGTCCCGGCGCGCGGCTGTCCTGTCAGGCCGTCATGTCCGACGAAGTAAAGGCACCCATCATGATCCCGTTCGAATCGTTCTCCTATCCGTTTTTCGACTTCAGCTACCAGCCCGATCATGCGGCTCTGGTCGCCGCGTTCCACTCCACCGAGGATCCGGTAAAGAAGGGGATGAAGGGCTTGTACGTCCACATCCCGTTCTGCGACACGATCTGTAGTTTTTGCCCGTTCGTGAAGTCGGTCGGCAGCGCTGAGCGGGTCGACGCGTATCTCGATGCGCTCGCGGCCGAGCTTCGCACCGTCGGGGCCGCCCGGCGTCTGGGCGCGTGGGAACTGGACGCGGTCTATATCGGCGGAGGCACGCCCTCGGTGCTGAGCGTCGAGCAGATGGAAACGCTCTTCGGTTCGATCCGCGCCAATTTCCGCATCAAGACCGACGCAGAGATCTCGTTTGAGTTCGAGGCCAAGAGCATCGACGAGGAGAAGCTGCAGGTACTGGCGCAGCTCGGCGTCACCCGGGTGAGTTTCGGGGTGCAGACCTTCGATCCGGCGACCCGCGAGATGATCAACATCACCGCGTCGCTCGACCACGTCTACGCCGCCATCGCCGCGTCGGTGAAGCACTTCGCCAATACCAACCTCGACATGATGGTCGGCTTCCCCGGCCAGACCATCGATGACGCGCTCAAGGACGCCACCCTCGCGGCAACATCCGGCATCGGAAGCGTCTCGATCTACCCGGTGGACTACGTGATGACGCTGCCGGCCTGGCTGGACCGCATCCGGGCCGGAGACCTGCCCCGGCCGGCGCCGCTCGCTGAGCGTTCTGCGATGTTCCACCAGGCAAAGGGGGAGTTGCTGCGGCACATGTCCGAGCAGAACATGTACTGCTTTGGCGTTCCCCGGGCACCGGCGACGCGCTATATGTTCTCCACTCTCTACGGCGGCTACCACGACGAATGTGTTGGCGTCGGCTCGGGCGCCTACTCGTTCATCCGGGGACTGGCCTACTACAACGAGGCCAGGGAACGCGTCTACGTTAAGAAGGCCCGGGCTGGCGCCCTGCCGATCGTGCAGTCCTCCCCAGGGCACGCCTACGAGAAGGGCCTGGTGTTCTTCCCCAAGCGGCTCACGTTCGACATGCACGACCTTGATGAGCTGGGCCTCACGGAGGTCTATGCGGACCGGATCGCCAGCGTGGTCGACAAGGGCCTGGCCGTGGTCGACGGAGACACCCTGAGGCTGACTGAGGCGGGTCATCCCGTCTACAGCGAACTGATGGTGCACTTCATGTCCGACGCGCAGCGGCGCATCTACGACCGGATGTGCCAGCGGCTGCGCGGTGAGGTCGGGATCATCGACGAGGAGGAGTGGACGGCCGGGGCACAGCGGGTGCGCCGTATGGGCGCGTTCAACGCCATGGGCCCGGCACCGGCTGCGCGCGTGCCCGCGGTGGCCGGATGAACGGCACGGAGTCCGTGTTCGCCAGGACGATCCAGCAGCTGCGTGATCCGTCCTCCGGCTATGCACGGCGTCTCGCCGGGTCGCCCGCGCTGGATTTGAACATCGGCGAGGCGAGATTCCCGCTGCCCGAACAGGTCCGCCGCGAACTGGCCGAAAGGCTCTGTGCCATTGAGCGCCCCTGGTACTCCTCGCCGCAGGGCGAGGCCGACTTGCGCGCCGCCTACCTGGACCAGGTCAGACGGCCCGAGACTGCGGCGGAGGTCGACGTAATCGTCACCGCCGGCGGAAAGGAGGCCGCCTGGCTGGCGGTCAGCTACGCCCTGCACGTGCGTGGCGTCAGCCGGGCAGCGGTACCCCGGCCGGGCTGGGAGCCCTACAGCCTGTGGCTTCGCGCCGCAGCGTGCCCGATCACGGCCTACGATCCACTTTTGCTGGCCGCCGACCCCGGACACCTCAAGGAGATCGCCCGGGCCGGCGCCGCACTCGGGATCTTGATCATCAACTACCCGCACAACCCGACTGGCGCATGGATGGACCAGGACCGCTACGACCAACTGCTGGCCATCGCCACTGAGCTGGGGATCGCGGTCCTGTCGGACGAGGTTTACCGGGCGTTCGCTCCCGCCCCTGCCTCGGCCTTGCTGGCGCCCGCGTTCGATCCGGCCAAGGACACCGCCGTCGACTCCTGTTCGAAGTGGCTGGCTGCGGCGGGCCTGCGGGTCGGGTTCCTGATCGCCGGATCGCGCACTGTCGCCGATCTTGTGCTCTACCGCTCGTCCTACGCCTCGTGCACCAGCGTGGTGACGCAGAGGGCCGCGGCATCGCTGATCTCCGGACGGACTGCGGATGCGTGGCTGGCCGCCGTCCGCGCCCAGGTGGCCGACGACCGGCAGGCGGTAGCGGACCACCTCGCCGAAGCCGGGGTCAAAGTCGAGTCACACGGCGGGATATACCTGTGGTGCGCGCTACCTGACAGCGCCGATCTGGTTGCTGCCGAGTCGCCAGATCGCGCGGTCCTGGCCGAGGGCGCGGGTTTCGGAGCCCCCAACCATGTGCGCATCTGCACGGCCCGAGCTGGGCTCGATGCGGCTGCGGCGGCGCGCGCGATCGTCGCGACCTTGAAGGAACGATGATGTTCGACCACTTCTCACCCCCCGCCCGCCCCCCGCAGTCCCACCTGGCGACGCTGGTAGATGTGACCCTGCGCGACGGCGGCTTCGAGGTCGGCTTCCACTGGCCGCCGGAGATGTTCGGGGCGGTGCCCCGCGCACTTGGTCCGGTTGGCGTGGACATTGTCGAGATCGGTTATATCGGCGGTGTGCCGTCGGAGCACGGCATGGGCACCCCCGGTATCGGCGCTCATCTGACATGTGCCATGGTGGCTGACGCGGCTGGCACCGGACCGGAGCTCGCCGCGATGATCCACCCGACGGCGCTGCGCGGCGAGATCGACCTGCACTCCTACCGCGCGGCTGGCCTCGGCATGGTCCGGCTCGTCTACCACCCGGACTGGTTCGGCGACATCGGCCGCATCGCCGCGCTCGCCCGCGCCACCGGCCTCAGAGTCACGGTCAACATCGCGCTCGCCTCCCGCTACGAACTGGGCGACCTGATAGATCACGCCCGCCGGGTTTGCGAGCGCGCCGTGCCCGATGTCCTGTATATCGCCGATACCTGCGGCTCATTTACCCCGGACCGCGCGCGCCGCACCTGTGCGGCGCTGCGCATAGCACTCGACGTGCCCCTCGGATTCCACGCCCACGACTTCCTGACCCTCGCCTACGCGAACGCCCTGGCCGCCGTCGATGAGGGGGTTTCCTACGTGGACTGCTCTGTTCTTGGCCTCGGCCGCGGTGGCGGCAACCTGCAGAGCGAGGTCATGCTGGCCAGCCACCGCCTCGGTGCCGGTGTCGGCATACCCGCACTCGCGGCTCTGCAGGTGTGCCGCGGCCAGCTCGCTGAGATCGCGCACCGGCCCCTGCCGGACCTGGTCGCGCTCGCGTGCGGCGCGCTGAACCTGACTCCGGTCGAGGAAGCGGCGCTACACTCATTTGCCGATCAGAATGGCATCGCGCCGACCGAGGCAGCGCTCTGGCTCATGACGGTTTACGGACAGGTCGATTCCCTGCGGGACGATGATCTGTCCGCCACGTGGTCGCAGCTGACGGCGCTGGCGCCCTAGCGATGCCAGCTACCAGCAGGCGCGCCGACGACATCGTCGCGTTCCGATATGCGGACTTCCCGGTCGACCACGGCGACCTTGACCTGCGGGGAGACAACTCGGCCCCGCTAGACGTCCTGACGCACTTACTGGACAAGTCCCTCGCGCACCCGGACCACCTGGCCGGCTACGGAACCGTCCAGGGCGACGAAGCCCTTCGAGACACCATCGCAGCTGTGTTCTCCATGCCAAGCGCCCACATCGTCGTCACCAACGGCGCGAGCGAAGCCCTGATGCTCCTCCTATATGCTCTCGCCGACCCCGGCAATACCATCGCGCTGCCAAAGCCTGCATTTCCCGGATACCGGCAGCTGGCACGGATGATGGATATCCGTGCCGTCTATTACGACGCCACGATCACTCCGCCGCAGCCGGCGCTGGTATCCGAGACCCGGGCAGTGCTGGTGTGCACCCCGCACAACCCGACAGGCCTGACCACCGGACGGGCCGATGTCCCGGACCGGTCCGGGACGTGGCTTATCTGGGATGTCTCGCATGCCGACTTGTTCGAGGACGCGACGCAGGGCTTCCGAACCGGCCTGGCTGAACACGAAACAGTGGTGTTCAGCCTGTCCAAGCTTCTAAGGCTTCCCGGGGCGCGAGTCGGCTTCGCGGTCTGCGGCTCACCAAAGCTAAGTGCACGGATCGTGGCGGCCAAGACACACCTGTCTATGTCGACCAGTTACCTGAGCCAGGCTCTTGCCCGAGAGGTGCTAGCCAGCGCGCAGGCCCGCTACGAAATTGGCCAGCGCCACACGCAGATGACGCTGGCGCGAGACTGCGTGCTCGCGGCGGTGCAGCAGACCTCAACGTTCACAGCAGCTGTGGCCCGCGGTGGGACACATTTGCTGCTGACCTCCTGTAGCGGCGGCGACGCCTGGTTACTTCTCAAGCAAGTCGGCCTCGTAGGCCTGCCCGGGGGGCTCTTTGATGCCGGCTCCTCCAGCGTTCGAGTGTGCACGGCCCAACCGCTCGACGTCATCGATGCGGCGATCAGCCGCCTCGGCAGGCTGTAATGCCAAGGGCAGGAATCTTGCGCGCCCTAAGCTCACCGTCACGCCGGGACGCGCTCCAGCAGGCGGCGCACAGGGGCTGGGAACTGCCGGTCCGAGGCGCCCAGGAACAGCCCGGAGGCCTGAGGGCGTCCCTTGAGCACGCTCTTGACCAGCCACACCACCGCCATCCGCACGGGCCTGTCGCTGTCGTGGAACAACTCGACCAGTTCGGGGACGGTGGCCGGGTCGAGATCACCTTGCAGTACCGTGATAAACGAGACCACGTACAGGCGGCGCTGCCACGGCGAATCCGCGCCCGCGAGCGGCGCCAGCTGCTGCGGGGCCACCTGGCCGGCGGCCACGGCCACGCCCACCCAGCCGCCGAGTTCGTCCACGCTCAGCCAGTTGTCCAGGTTCACTGCCCAGCGCGCCACCAGGCCGGCATCACACGACGCCCGGGCCAGCCGCAGCATCATGCAGGCGGCCAGTTCCTCCTCGTGGAACTGGGCGAACCACAATCGCTCCGCTGCGCAGGCCGGGTCCCCGGCTGCGTCGAGGTGGGCTTTGAGCGCGTCACGCACTGCGGCGCGCAGGGGCGGAATGCGGATGCCCAGCACCGGCTTTCCCGGGCGGCGCGACTCGACGATCCCGTCGACCAGCGACCGGTCGGCCAGAACGCGCAGCCGGTCGGCGATCCCCTGCGCAAGCGCGAGCCCGGTGTCGTCGGTGTCCACCAGCCCAATCTACGGGACTTCGAGCCCTCACCCAGGGAGGCACTCCATGGCGGGAACCAGCCTGCACATGACCGCGGACCGGCCGGACGCCGGAAGCCCGGTCTACGCGGTCTTCGGCGAGATCGACCCTGCGGTCTCAACACTTGCCGCGCTCGGCTCAGCGCTCCGCCGGGTCCCGTTCGACCTGCTGGTGGCACTGGAAACCGGCAGTCTGGTGCTGCGCCGCGAGGCCATCCGGGCAGTGCGTGCTCTGGACCGACGACCCCTGGCCGGTGCCACCTCGCTCGACGACCTCTGGAACCGCGCCCTGGCCGTGCTGAACCCCGCCGGGTTCCCGCTGGCCGACCCGCGGGCGCTGGCTGTTGACAAGGGCGCCCTCTACACGCGGCTGCGCGAGCGCGCGGTGACCGTCCCCGACTTCCTGATCGGCCCGCTCACCCAGGCGCTGCTGGCCGAGGCGACCAGCAGCCTCGGGCCGTGTCCGATCCTGAAACCGGCCACAGGCACCGGCTCCAGCGGCGTCGTGCGCTACCGCGAAGATCTGTCCGTAGCGGAGAACCTCGAACACTACCGGATCACCCTGCGCCTGGCGCAGATCGACTCGGGCACGCCCACCATCGCGATGCGGTACGTCGGCGGACCCGACGCTCTCGAAGTCAGCGCCGAGATCGTCGTGGACGCAGGCACCTGCGTGGGCACCGTCGTGCACGCGAAGGGATCAGCCACGCACGCCCCTCCATTCCTCGACCGCATCATGACCTCCCCGCCAACCCGCCCGGCCATTCTCGCGGCCCGCCCTTCCCTCGATGACGCCCTAGCCAGGCTGGTCGCCGCGATGGAACTGGACCGCGGTGTCGTGCACGCCGAACTGCGGCTCGACGACGGAGTCTGGCACGTCCTGGACGTCGGTGTGCGCCCCGGCGGGGGCCTGGTATCGCACTCGGTCCACGCTCTGACCGGTCAGGACCCACACCTGCTGCAACTGCTTGCCTGCCTTGACCTGCCGTTCCCTGACCCTGCGGCCGCCGCGCCGCGATTCCAGGCGACCGCCATCGCCTGCTGCTACGCCACCGAAGCAGCCGTAAGAGGCCTCTCGCTCTCCCGCCTGGGCGCGTTCGCCGGACTCCTGAGCGCCGACCCGTGCGTGATCGGCTGGCACGTATCCGCCGCCTGCTCACGCGATGCACTCTTCACCTCCGACGCCGGCCTATCCCTCGGCGTCGGCGCACCCACTACAACCCGCGCGCTTGAACGGCTCGCCGACCTGATCTCCCCGCACGGCTTCTCCTCCTGATGACGCGCACCGCCAACTTGACCCGGGACCGTCCCCCTCTTCACCCCGGCAGGACGGCCATGCCCGAACTCACTCTCCCCCGGGTGACGACCGAGGTTCCCGGCCCCATCAGCCGCCAGTACCTCGCCCGCCAACACCAGTTCGAACCATCTGCCCGCGGGTGACACCCCCGACGCCTGCCCATCGCGATCAGACGGGCGTTCGGCACCCTGGTCGAGGACGTTGACGACAACCCTCGTCCCCAAATGCCTGCCCGGGGACTATTTCTTCCCCTGTTCCTGCTGCGCGCGCTGCCCGCTCGGCCTGACCCCGGACCCGTGCACCACCAACTGTGCGGCCTACCTCAAACGCGCCCTGGCCGATCCCAGCGCGGGCGTCGCCTAACCGGCCGCCGTGCTCGTGGAAGCCGTCCAGGGCTAGAGCGGAGGGATCCCGGCAATGCGCGACTTCCTCCAGCGCATCTGGTTGTATCCAAGGCCCTGTCCGGAATCGACATCACATGCGCAATCCTCCTGTACGACAAATCCCTCGACGTCCGGGATCCTGGAGCACATCGGCACCTTCCGCGGTAACCACCTCGCGTTCGCCGCGGGCGCCGCGGCCGTAGACGTCATCCGCCGCGACGACATCCTCGACAACGTTCGCAAGCGCGGCGAACAACTTGCCGCCCGCCTTCGCATCAACGTTGACCGAAGCGCCTGGGCGCTCGAGGCGCGAGGCCTGGGCCTTTAGACTAAAGCGACTTCCGCCCGAAGATGTAAGGACGCGACGGCATGACTTCCCGACTTCACCATCTCGCACTGACCGCAGCCGATTTGCCGAAGACCGCAGAGTTCTACGACGCTGTACTCGGATCCATCGGCTACCGGCGCACCTATACGGGCGAGCGGCTCTGTGTGTGGGGTGAACAGCACCCGGAATTGCTGCTTTACGCAGTTGAAGACAACCACACTTGCCCGCACCGTAAAGGCCGCCCCGGTTTGCAGCACATCGCAGTCGAAGTGGCTGACCAGCAGGCCGTTGAGGCAGTGCACGACGCGGCTGTCGCTGGCGACTGGACCGTGGTATTCGCTCCGAAACTTTACCCGGACTATGCCGAGGGCTACTATGCTGTCTTCGTCGAAGACCCTGACGGCAGCCGCTGGGAGTTCGCGCATATTCCGAATGCGACCTGATGCCGTGTCGCTCTGGCAAAGGAGAATTGCGCAAGCTTCCTAGCCCTTTTTCGGGTGCCCTGCGTATGTCGGCTGTCCGGCTGGCGGGCCGGTTGCCCGGGGTTCCACTGGCCCCTGGATGGTGTCCTTCCTGGTCAGCTGATGATGGTCAACTGGTGCCCAGGGCCAGGTCTGCGGGATCCGGAGCTGGCGGCGCACGCTGCGGACGAGCCGGGCGGCGGCGTGCAGGACGCGGCGGAGTGCCTTCGGCTCGGCTCTGGCCCGGTCGCCGTCCAGGGGCCAGGTGCCGCAGCCAGGCCAGGAGCGTTGCGGCGAGCAGCGATGCGGTCAGCCATGCTGTGTTGATGGCGAGCGATCTGGACGGGAAATGACCGATCCCGCAGTCTTTGACCGTGCGGATGCGGTCCTCGACCCGGGCGTGAACCCTGTGGGCGGCGTCGATATAGGGGAGCTGGGATCGCCAGCCCCGGGCAGGTCAATGACCCACAGGGTGTACCGCCAGCCGTCCCGGGTCTCGAGCAAGGACAGCTGCGCGCCGGGGTGAGGCCGTTCCCGGCGGGCGAACACCCGCATTGACTCCAGCCACGCGGCGATCTGGTCGCCGCCGCGTCCCCGGCAGAGCAGGGCGGTGAGCTCGGCGACGTGGGCTTTCCCGGCCCAGCACCACCGGTGGCCGCAGCCGCGAAGGGCGCACGCGCCGTCAGCGCGGCGTTCCCGCACCTCGCCCCGGCCATCGACTGCCTGCTCCCGCGCCCTTCGCGGGAACGCCGGTGATCGCGTCGCGCTCCCGCTCGTGGTCGCCGCTCGACCTGGGCCATGACGTGGGCGGCGAGCCCGCGGGGAAGCCGCGCCCCGCGGGCGGGGAATTCCTCAGGGTAGATCGCCGTGGTGGCCGGCGGCGTGCCGTCCCAGCCGTGCCGGCGGATCGCCCGCAGGAAGCCCCTCAGCCCGCCGCTCGCGGAGAGTCCGTGCCCTTCCTGCACCGCGTTGCTCGATCAGCTTGACGGCGCGGCTGAGCACGCCTCCCAGCACGTCAATCTCGCGGTCGCCGGAAAGGCCCCGATTGGGCGCATCCTCACCTTCGCCGCCGAACGCGGCTGGCGGCGGCTGCGCCTGCTGTCCTCGGCCGGGACCACATATAACCGCGACTACCTGGCCGAGACGCCGGACGGCGAGCAGCAGCCCATGCTGAACGTGTTCCACCGCGACGGCGACACGATCCGCCACTTCTGGGGCTCGGAGCTGTTCTACGCCCCGGAGGACCCCGGGCAAGATCCCCGCCATGTCGGCACCATCGAGCCGGTCTGGAACCTGTTCGACCTCACCCCCGAAGGGCGCGGAGCCAATTGGGACGAGCAGCTGAGCTACTGACGACCTCAGCTCGGCCGGGACGGCGGTGCGACAAGCTCGGCCAGGTGGTGCAGCGAGTTGGCGAGATGCTCAGGGCCGAACGGCGGGAACTGGATGTACTCCCGTCTGAACTGCGGCACCGCCGACCAGTCATAGGTCAGCGTGACCTCGGTCCCGGACTGACCGAGCGGCGCGAGGTCGTAACGCCAGATCCAGCCGCCGAACTCCAGCTGGCCGTCGCCCTTGTCCGTCCCCGTCAGCCAGCCGATGGCGCGCGGCGGGTCGATCACCTCGACCTTGTTGACCACCTGGTAGTCACCGTCCGGGTGGCCGGCGTGATACATGTCCATCCGGAAAATCTGCCCAACCTCGGTCAGCGGCGCCCGGTCGACAGATTCCTTTACCCAGCCGGTGCCATCGATCGCAGAATGGGCCGCGGGGTCCGCCAGCACCGCGAACACGCTCGCGGCGGGTACGGCCACAGTCAGGGTGGCGCTCACGTTCTCCTGGTCCACGGTATGCACGCTCCTTGTCATCTCATCCGATCTCGTGACTGCTATCATGTACCATTGTCTACCTGAAAAGACCCGTTCAGCTGGCAGGGGCAGCAAACCGTGACTCCTGACGTGCTGCCCCGAGCGCATAAGTGGCCCGCAGAAGCCTCCGCTAATCAGCGGCGAATGTTCTCGGCATCAGTGAAGTACGGGGATCATCCTCAGATTAGCGATATCTACACCATGAACGGCGCACTAGAAGTAGATCGATTGCGGCGAGCGTGGGCAGATGTTCTCTCTCATCACGCGGTCTTGCTGGCGCCGCTGAATCTGGCTGGCGACGAACTCCGCGCGATGGAGCCCCTTCTCGCTGATGACCGCGTCGGCCTGAGCGTCGTGACGGACGATTCAGTACAGAATCCGGAGTGGCTTAACAATTGGCTCAAAGCTGAGATCAGCAATTGCCGAGCGGACGCGATCGGCAAGCCAGGGCAATTCTTGCCCCGATTGCGTCTCGTCACCGACGGAGTCGCGTATCACGTCCTGCTGCTGGTAGTCGACCATCTCTTCTCGGATGGCCGCTCTTCCGGCATTCTCCTGAGCGACCTGGCCCAGGCGTACAACGGGCAGCCGCTGCGTGCCACGCGGCTCGATTACTACGACTGGGCGCTGTGGGACAGGCAGCGGCGCTTGTCGCCCGAGTACGTTCACGTCCTCGATAGCTGGCGCGAGATTCTCCCGCCGCCAGAGGAAATGCGCAACAGCTGGCTGAGGCGAGATCCCGAAGCGAGCACGGAGAACTCCGCTGCGGTTCTCCGGCCGCACCTGGTAGATGCGGGACAAATCCGCGCGCAGGCTCGGGCCGCCTCGAGCACGCCCTTTGCCCTGGCTCTTGATGCTCTGGCGTGCGCGGTCCGCGAAGTCTGCGGCCACGAGCTGAGCTCGGTTATCACAGGTTTCCATAACCGTGCTCAGGCCGGGACGCTCAGGCTGGTGGGATATTTCGCGCATAATGGCGTGATCGCGCTGCCTCAGGGATGGCGACCTGACTTCCACGAGCGGATCGCCGCTCTCGGCAGCTCGATCTTCTGGTCGGCGAGAAACTCGGTGACCAGCCATCGAGAGATACGCGAGCATGTCTGGCCCGACCTGCCCGGCACCGAGAGATACTCGGCCATGTCGGAAATTGTTTTCTCCTATGACTCGACGTGGGGCAAGGAGATCTCATTCGCCGGGACCGCGGCTCGCCGGTACCCCGACTCCGCGCTCGGGGACTTCGATGATCCCTATGAGTTCTACACGAATGGGCTTAATCTCTGGCTTGAGGAAGACCAGGGTCAGCTCTACTCGACCATCGCGTACCGCCGGGATGTCATCTCGGAGTCAATGGTCCGCGCGCTGGCCGCATGCCTCGCGCGCAATCTCACCGCAGCTTAGGCGACACGGTCTTGCGCACGTCGGCAGGGCTTGAAGTGCTCAGGCAAGCGCCCGCCCCCGAGCCCAATGGCCTTGCTTTAAGTAATCATGTGGGGGCTGAGCAGGTGAAACTCGATTTTCCGGATGACGTTGGTGACGCTGGGCTCGCCGGGCTTGCGGGCGGGGAAGTCGCCGGATTTCTTGGTCTTGCGGGGACTGGCCCGGTCGGGGCGGTCGCGGGTGAAGGCGGCGGGGGCGAGGATCTTCAGCAGGAACGTGGCGAACGCGGAGATCGGCCTGCTCAGGGGGAAAAGGCCGCGACGGTGTCCGTCGCGGCGGCCAGGGCGTGCGGGAAGCTGATCTTGTCCGGGGGCACGCCCGCGGCGGCTGCCCCGATCCCGATGATCTTGCAGATCGCCTGGTAGACCGCGAACAGCGCCCACATTTCCTGCTCGACTCCGGCCGGGTCCTTGCTGCGCAGCACCGGCTGGCCCTCGCCCATGTCCGTCTTGTGGTGACCGATGACGGTCTCGCATCCCCACCGCCGCGGGTAGCAGCACGCCAGGTCCAGCACCGGGTACTCCTCCGGGTCCAGCAGGTCGGTCACCAGGCAGAACAGCTCGGATGCCTGGTCGTCCCCGCCGTCTTCCGGCGCCGTGCGCACGGTGTACTCGATGACCCGGACGGTCAGCGGCGGGCCGTCTTTCTTGCGGGGCGGCTTCAGTTCCGCCAGGTAGGTGCCGTCGGCCAGGACCTTCACCGGCTTGAGGGTGAAGGACGCCGAGGCGCGCCACAAGATGTGCGCCCCGGTGGCCAGGAACTCCCGCGCCAGCGCCCAGGACAGGAACTTGCGGTCGGCCAGCACCAGCATCCCGGGCCCGAAGCAGCCCTGGTCCAGCAGGTCGCGGGCCAGCGCCTGCTCGGAGTCCCGGTACGGGCCCATCGATGCCCCGAGCAGGCTCCCGGTCCCGGACTCCGCCGCCGCCAGCCACCTGACCTGGGGGAACGCCCCGTCACGGGTCTGGTTGGACGGGCGGCCGAAGTGCCCGTCATTGGCATCGCTGTCCGGCACGTCGGAGGTCGACCCGTCGATCGAGACGACCCGCAGCCCGCAGCAGAACACCCCCGGTGTCCCCGCGTCCCCGATCGGCCCCGCGACCTGCTCGAACAAGAACCGGACCGGTGCCGGGCCGAGCTTGCCGCGGCCCCGCGACAGCGACGAGATGTTCGGCGGCTTCCACCGCCGCCCGCCGCCCGCGTCAACCCAGCCGTCCGGGTCCAGCTGCTCCTCCAGCAGGTCACCGGCACGCCGCTGGTGGTACAGCCCGTCGGCGAGCTTGGTCATCACCTGCCCGTACCCGCAGTTCCGGCCCCGGAACAGCCACAGCGCCAGCACGAAGTACATCACCAGCCGCGCCGGCAGCAGCCGGCGCCGCTGCTCCCGCGCCCCGGCCTCCTCCACCGCCGCGTCCACCAGCTCCGGCGTGAAAACCCTCGTCAGAACCCCGACCGAGATCCGGTCCGGCAGCCAGCCGTCCGCGGACAACCCCTCAGAACCATCATGAGCCACGAAACAGTAACGATACCACCCCAGACCTTAACGCAAGGCCATTGCCCCCGAGCCATGCTGGACCCCCGACAACATGGGTGCGCGAAACGACACCCGATCGGGAACATCAATGCCCGCATTAGTGCGGCCGCGCCCGGGCACCAGCAGTCACGGCGATCAAGGTCAGGGAGCCTTTCCGGCATGGCGGAGGAGAGTTGCCGCTCCGGGGAGTCTTTTCAGTGAATAGAACTGAAAACCCCTCCCCGCAGCGAAAAAACTCCCCGGTAACTCAGGAAAAGTCTCCCCGATCCTGACCACGAGCCGCACGGCAACCCCCAGGACCGGCGAGATCCTCCGTGATCCTGATCAGGAGCCGCAGGGCAACTCCCAGGACCTGCGCGATCTTCCGTGATCATGTTCGAGACCGTGATCACGGAAGATCGCCCAGGTCAGGACGCCAGCAATCTTCCGTGATCATGCCCGGATCCTTGATCACGGATGATCGCCCAGGTCCCGGAGGTAGTCGCGTGACTCATGATCAGGCAGGTTGCCTCCCGGGTCCCCGCCCGGCTCGACCTGGCCCGCCAAGGCCCGGTCTCCCGAGGTGATACGGTTCGGATCTTGCGGAGCGAGCCGGGCCCGGTTCCGGCGGTACGGGATCGCCGCGCCGGTGATCGCGGCGAGTCCCGTTCTGCGGCATGATCGCGGAGAGTTCCCGCGCCGGAGCATGATCGCGGAGCGTTCTCCGTCGCTCGCGGCATGATCGCGGAGCGTTCTCCGTCGTTACCGCGGAGTCTTCTCGCAGCACGGAGTGTTGACCGCTCTATGTGCGGACAACACTCCGCGCAACGACAACCCTCCGCGCCAGAACCCGACAACGCTCCGCGCAACGACAACCCTCCGCGCCAGAGCCGGAAAAGACTCCCCGCAACGACAACTCTCCCCGCCAGAGCCGGAAAAGACTCCGCGCAACGACAACTCTCCCCGCCAGAGGCGGGAAGGTTCCGTGAAGCGGGAAGTCTCCGGGAACCCGGGGTGGAGTCTCGCCGTTGAGCCGCCGGAGCTTGACTTTCCAAGATCCCGAGCCACCCGACAGCCTCCAGGACAGCCGCAATGTTCCGTGATCATGCCCTGGACCTTGATCTCGGAAAATCGCCCAGGTCAGGACAGCGGCGATCGTCCGTGATCAAGGCTTCGGGTCGCCGTAGGGATCGCCCTTACGGGCGGGACCCGGCGCAGATCGCGGAATCTCAGCCCGGTTCTGGCCCGCCAGCGAATGGCACCGGCAGGTTGTCGATGAGCCTGACGGCGCCGACCTTGGCTGCCGCTAGCAGCACGGCCTCGCCCTCGAAGGCGCCCGTGACAGGCCTGAACGTCGCCGGATCGACGAGGGCGAGGTAGTCGGCGGCGAGCGGGGGGCGCAGGCGGGAGGCGTCATCGAGCACGCCCGCCGCGGCGGCGAGCACCGCGGCCGGGCCCTGCCTCCTGGCCGCCAGTCCGGCCCTCAGGGCGGCGGGCAGTGCCAGGGCCGTGGCCCGTTCCGGGGCGGACAGGTAGACATTGCGGCTTGAGGTGGCGAGGCCGTCGGCGTCGCGGAAGGTGGGTTCGCCGACGACATCGATGCCGAGGTCCAGATCCTCGCTCATTCTCCTGACGAGGGCGAGTTGCTGTGCGTCCTTTTCCCCGAATACGGCGATCGCGGGTCGCGTGAGCTGGAACAGCTTCAAGATGACCGTCAGCACGCCAGTGAAGAAGCCGGGCCTGGACGCGCCTTCGAGCACCTCGCCCATCGGGCCCGGGCTGACGGTGATCAGCTGCTCTCTCCGGTAGACCTCCGGGCCTTCAGGCGCGAACGCCAGGGTTGCCCCCTCCTGCTCGCAGAGCGCCACGTCAGCGTCGAGGGTGCGCGGATAGCGGTCGAAGTCCTCTCCGGCCCCGAACTGCATCGGATTGACGAAGATGGTGACCACGACGCTGCCGCGCGGCCCGGCGAGCTCGGCCGCGCGGCGGAGCAGCGCAGCGTGCCCCTGGTGCAGCGCGCCCATGGTCGGGACCAGCACGACCGGGGTGCCCAGCGACCGCCGGGCGGCGGCGAGTTCGGCCCTGGTGCGCGCGACCGCGATCACCGCTGCGCCCCGGCGAGCATGTCAAGCACGTGCTGGGCGCCGGGCTGGGCCAAGATGCCGACCGCCAGCGCCCGGTCGGCCGTGAGCTTGGCCAGCGCCAGGTAGGCGAGCAGCGCAGGCGCCGATACCTGGCCTAGCGCGTCGATGTGGCCTGCGATGGTCTCCGCGTCGCCGCGCGCGACCGGCCCGGTCAGGCCGAGGTCGCCGAGCCGCAGCGCGTTGTCGAGCGCCTCGGAGAGTATCGGCCTGAGCATCGGGTTCGGATCTGGCACTCCGGCCTTGCCGAGCAGCTCGGCCGCCTGGGCGGTGAGGGTCACGAGGTGGTTGGCCGCGCCCGCGATCGCCGCGTGGTACAGCGCGCGATTCGGCTCGTCGATGAACACCGGCTTGCCGCCCATCGCGGTCACCAGGGCCTGCGCGACAGGCTTGAGGTCCTCGGGCGCCGTGACGCCGAAGCAGATCCCGGCCATCTTGTCGACGTCCTCTGGCCGGCCGGTGAAGGTCATCACCGGGTGCATGGCCAGCGGCAGCGCGCCGCGCCTGGTCGCCTCGTCGAGCACCCGCAGACCGTGATAGCCGCTCGCGTGCGCGAGTATCCGGCCGGAAAAGGCGGCGCCAGCGGCAGCGAGCCGCGTTACTACCCCGGCTAGCGCGTCATCGCGGACCGTCAGCAGGACGAGATCGGCCTCCGCGAGCACGGCCGGCGCGGACATGACGGGAACGCCTGGCAGTAACTGCCTCGCCCGCAGCCGCGACGATTCGGACACCGCGCACGCCGCCACTGTTCCATGGCCGGCTCGCGCCAGCGCCGTCGCCATGGCCACCCCGGCGCGGCCGACGCCGATCACCCCCACCCGGCGCCGCGCTGTTCGCGGCAGGCCCTGTGCGTCCACCGGGTCAGGCATGGAGCTAATCCCTCCTGTGGCCGATCGTTACTATATAACCCAATGAAGATTAGCATGTTATGATCTGCCCTAAGAAGGACCTGATTGGCGTATAAGATGACGCGGATTGCCGGCAACCGCAGAGACGGATTGGATGACGATGAGAGTCTGTCCGGTCCCGTCCGGTCCTGCTGCCCGGGTGGCGTGATGGGCAAAGGGACGCATGTGCGAACACCGTCCTATCTCGGAGTGTCCGTCCATTTCGGCGCTGGCCTGGCGCGGCGCATCGGTCAGGTCATGGCGGAGCACGGGTTGCCGGCCGGACCCGGTCCTGTGCTCGTATGCGCGGGCGTCTCGCCGAAACCGTGGCTCGGCGATGTGCTCCAGAGCGTGCGCGGAGCCGGGAACCCGGTGCGGCTCCACCCTGTCGCGGCCTATCCGACCTGCGATGCGATCGACGCCGCCTTAGCCGTCGCGCGCGCGTTGTCACCGGGAACGATCGTGGCCGTCGGCGGCGGCAGTGTCATCGACACGGCCAAGGTGGTCGCCCTGCTCGCGCGAAGCTCGCTCTCGGCATCGCAGGCGATTTCGGGTCTGCCGCCCGATCCGGACCCGGTCGCCTTAGTCGCCGTTCCGACAACTTCGGGCAGCGGCGCCGAGATGACCAGCACGGCGACGGTGTGGGACTGGCAGGCCAGACGCAAGCTCTCGATCGCGCACGCGGCGATGGCGCCGTCGCTGTCGGTCGTCGACCCGTGCCTGTCGGCGTCGGCGCCGCCCGAGGTGCAGGCGAGCGCCGCGCTCGACGCGCTGGCACAGGCGATGGAGTCGGCCTGGGCAGTAGCCGCCGTGCGCGAGTCCGCCTGCTGCGCCCTTGACGCCGTCGCGACGCTGGTCGCTGCCATGCGGCGCGCCCCCGGATGGCCGGCACCGGACTCGGCGCTGCTGGAGATCGGCCGGGCGAGCATGCTGGCCGGCATGGCGATCGCCAGGACCCGCACCACCTTGTGCCATGCGCTGTCCTACCCGCTGACCTCGAGTTACGGCATACCGCACGGGCTGGCGTGCGCGGTAACGCTGGCCGACGTCATGGCGTTCAACGCGGCGGTAGAGGACGAGTCGTGCGCGCACCCGAGCGGGACCTCGGCCGTTCGCGCCGCGCTTGACGGACTGGCATCGGCGATAGGCCAGCCATCGGTGAGCGACGCGGCGCGGGTAATTGGCGGGATAGTCCGCCAGTCGGCGCGGCTTTACGCTGATTCCTGGGACGTGCCTTCGCCGCGGGTAGTGGCGCAGGAGTCGGTGAGCTATGACCGCGCGGGCAACAACCCGAGGAACTGCGAAGTCGCGGATGCCGCGCGCATCGTGCGGTCGAGCTTTCTCGCGCTGCGCGACTAAGGCTGTCGCGGTGACCACGTTGGCGGATGAGCGTGATGAGGGATCGGGATGAACGCGGTAAGCGAGTTCCTCGACGAGCATGAGATCAAGACCGTCGAGATGTCGCTCGTCGACTTGACCGGCGCCCTGCGAGGCAAGCGGCTCCCCGTGCGGGCGTTCAGGTCCGGCGGGCTGGATGGCGAGGTCGGCTTTTCCTCCGCGCTATTCGCCTGGGACTACGGGGCCGAGGTATTCACGAACGACCGGTACAACTGGGCCAACGGCTACCCGGACGTGTTCCTCCGGCCCGACCTCGATACGTTGCGCCTCGTGGCGTGGCGCCCTGGCACCGCGTTCGTGAGCTGCGATGTGGTGGACGAGGCCGGGCGCCCGGTCGAGGTGTCGCCCCGGCACATCCTGCGGCAGGCCATCGGCGAATTGGCCGCGGCGGGCTACGAGGCGAACGTGGGGCTCGAGACCGAGTTCTATGTGCTCGACGCGGCCAGCGGACAGCCGCGCACCAGCCGCATTCCCTGCTACAGCCTGCACGACGACTCGCACCTGGAACCCATGCTGGCTGAGGTGCGCCAGAGCCTCGAGGCGGCGGGAATCGAGGTGGAGGCGTCAGGCGCCGAGTACGGCGCGGGCCAGGTGGAGATCAATCTTCGCTACTGTGATCCGCTCGGCGCCGCCGACGACCTGCTGTTTTTCAGGTACGCGGTCAAGCAGATCGCCGCCCGCCATCAGCTGCTGGCGACCTTCATGCCGAAGCCATTCGGGGAGTCATCAGGCAGCGGGCTGCACGTGCACCAGAGCCTCGACGACGCCAGCGGGGTCAGCGTCTTCTGGGACGAGGCAGGCGCCGACCTGAGCGAGACCGCGTGCTCGTACGCGGCCGGCCTGCTCCGGTACCTGCCGCAGATACAGGCTGTCGCGGTACCGACGCCGAACGGATACAAGCGGATCAGCGGGCATTCGTTCGCGCCCACCACCGTGACCTGGGGGCCTGACAACCGCGCGACCGCGGTCAGGGCGCTGGTGCGGGGGCGGCGCGGCACCAGGCTTGAAGCTCGCAGCGCCGCCTCGGACGCCAACCCGTACCTGCTGACCGCCCTGCTGCTGATGGCCGGGCTCAGCGGCGTGCGCGAGAAGCTGCCGCTCCAGCCGGAGGCGACGACGGACAGCTACCTGCAGGCGGGCAATGGCCTGCTGCCCGCCGATCCGGCTCACGCGGCCAGGCTGCTCGCGGGCAGCGAGTTCGCGATCAGCGTGCTCGGCGAGCTCGCGGTTCAGGCGCTCGTCACGGTGCTGGAGCGGGAGGCGGAGGTAGCGCGTTCGCAGGTGGCCGACTGGGAGAGGGCCCGTTACCTCGAAGCGATCTGAATGATGGCACCGGCCAGTCGCCAGGCGCGGCCGGGAGATGGAGGCGCGCATGTGCGGAGTCGTCGGCTGCTACGGCGGATTCGCGACAAGAGACGGGCAGATCGACGCTGTCCGCCGGGGTATACGGGCCATCTTGCACCGGGGCCCGGAAGAGGTCGGGTACTACGTGGATTCCGCGCTGTCGCTCGGAACGGTGCGGCTGTCGGTCGTGGACCCGCTGATGGGCAAGCAGCCGATGATGACGCGGGACGGGCGCTTCATCGTCGGGTTCAACGGCGAGATATTCAACTTCGTCGAGCTGCGGGCCGAGCTTGAAGAACGCGGGGTCCGGTTCAGCACCCGGTCGGACACCGAAGCCCTGCTCCAGAGCCTGGCCTACTGGGGAGTCGATGAAGCGCTGCCCAGGCTCAACGGCCAGTTCGGGTTCGCGTTCTACGACCGCCTGGACAAGCGCCTCGTGCTCGGACGCGACCCGTTCGGCCAGCGCCCGATGTATTACACCAGCCACGACGGCGCCTTCTACTTCGCCTCAGAGGTCAAGGGGATCTTCTCCTTCCCGCGCATCGCCCGGGTGCTCGACCCCGATCGGGTCCTGGCCGCCAGCCGGCTCTGGCCCCCATCGCGAACGAGACCTGCTTCGCCGGCGTCGAGTGCCTGCCGCAGGGTCACTACCTGTCCGCGGCCCAGGGGCAGGTCAAGGTGACGAAGTACTACTCCGGCTTCGAGCCGGGCCCCGAGGGCACCGGGCAGGCCGGCCTCACCTTCGACGAGGGCAAGGAGCAGCTCAGGCACGCTCTGGCGGAGTCCGTGCGGCTGCGCCTGCGCGGCGATTACCCGCTCGGCGCCTTTGTCAGCGGCGGCGTCGACTCCGCCATCGTCGCCGCGATCATGACTGACCTTCTCGATACCCCGGTGCGGACGTTCTCCGTCCGGGTCGACTCGCCGCAGGTCGACGAGTCAGAGCATCAGGACAAGGTGGTGGCCGCCCTCGGGCTCGACCACACCTCCGTGCTGGTCCGTGACCGTGACGTGCGCGCCAGGTTCCCCAAGGTGATCGAGCAGTGCGAGGTACCGCTGCACCGCGTGGCGGCCGTCGGGTGCGGCATGCTCGCCGAGCTGGCCGGCGAGGCCGGCGTGCGCATCGTGCTCGGCGGAGAGGGCGCCGACGAGCTGTTCCTCGGCTACGACATCGCCAAGGAGGCGCTCGCGATCGACGACTTCCTGGGCGGCGCGCCGGCCGGGGAGAGCATGGCCCGCCTGGAGGCGGCCTCGACCGACATGCGGCACAGCATGGACATCGACGGCGCGGAAATCCTGAGCTACTACGAGCGCGGCGACGGGGCGAGCGGCCCGCTGCTCGGCCCGCATATCCGCCGGTTCGACGCGGAGCGGCTCGACGACCTGCTCGTCGGCGCCCGGGGCCGGGATCAGGCCGACGCCCGGCTGATGGCCTGGATCCAGACGCAGGCGCCGGATTTCCGTCAGTGGAGCCAGGTCGGCAAGGCGCAGTGGCTCGACATTCACACGCTGCTGATCGGCTACGGGATGACGTGCCACGGTGACCGGCCTGGCACGGGCTGCGGTGTCGAGACGCGCTTTCCGTTCCTCGATCCCGCGCTCGTCACCCTGGCGGCGAAGTTCCCCGTCTCGTGGAAGCTGCACGAGGCCGTGCGCGAGAAGCACATCCTGCGCGAGGCGTTCCGCGACGTGGTGCCCGCCGGGGTGGTGGACCGGCCGAAGTTCGGCATGCGAATACCCGGCCCGACCGCGCTGCTTCCCGGCGGGCCCGACGACTGGGTGGAAGCGATCTTGTCGCCGCGGTCGTTGCGCGCATCACAGGTGCTTGACCCCAGGGCAGTCAGGAAGCTCGTCGACGCCGTGACCGCCGCGGGCGGCCGGTCGCTGCCGTACCCGGTGGGGCACACCTACCTGCAGGCGCTGAGCATCTTGCTGATGGAGGAGATCTTCGTGCGGGACTTCTCGGTGGCGGAGCACGACATCGACGCCATCATGCTCAGGAAGCTCGACGGCGAGACGATGCCGATCGGCGGCGCGTCGCCCGGCGGCCGCGGCTGCGCCCCATCCGAGCGCGGCTGACCGGTGGAGGGATTCGAGGCGGTCGCGCGCGCGGTCGTCAGGGAACTCGCGCGCCAGCTTGACGAGGCCGAAAGCGGAGCCGGGCGGGCGGTCGGCTTCTTGCCGGCGGCCGACACCGCCGAGCGGCTCGGCGTGCGCCGCTGGCTGGCCGAAGGCGGCATGGGACAGCGGGAACTGCTGTCCTTCGTGCGCACCTACGGCGAACTGGCGGCGAGCAACCACCACCCGGGCAACCTCGCCCACCAGATCGCACCGCCCGCGCTGCCCGCGGTCATGGCGGACTTCATGCAGGCCGTGACCAACAACATCGACATCACCTATGAGCTGGCTCCGCCCGGCACGGTGATCGACCAGGAGGTCTACCGGTGGATGGCGGCGAAGGCGGGCTGGGGCGGAACCGGCACCGGCACCCTCACCAACGGCGGCTCGCTCGGCAATCTCACGGCGCTGCTCGCGGCCAGGGCGCATGCCGCACCGCGAAGCTGGGAGACCGGCGCCGCAGGCAATCTCGTCATCCTGGCGCCGCGGACGAGCCACTACTCCGTCCGCAAGGCGGCGGCGGTCATGGGGCTGGGGACCGCGAACGTCGCCGAGCTTGATGTCGACTCGCTGGGCCGGGCCGATGCCAGCAGGCTGCCGGACCGGATCGCCGCTGTCCGTGACGGCGGCGGCCAGCCGATCGCGGTCGTCGCGGCCGCGTGCGCCACGGCGACCGGCCTGCACGACCCGATCGGCGAGATCGGCGAGATCTGCGCCGCGCAGGGCCTCTGGCTGCACGTCGACGGGGCGCACGGCGCGTCGGCCCTGCTGTCGCAGCGGCTGCGGGGCCGGCTCGACGGGCTGGAGCGAGCCGATTCGCTCGTGTGGGACGCGCACAAGATGCTGCGCACGTCCGCGCTCTGCACGGGCGTGCTCTTCCGCGAGGCGGGCCGGTTCGACGGGCTGTTCCGGCAGGACGCCTCCTATCTGTTCCAGGAGGACGCGGCGGCGCTCGACATGGGCCAGCGGACTTTCGAGACCTCCAAGGCGCCGCTGGGTCTGAAGCTCTTCCTGAACCTCGCGTGGGCCGGCGAAGCCGAGCTCGGCGCCTACGTTGAGTCGCAGTACGCCAAGGCCGAGACCCTCTGGCGGATGCTGCGCGAGAGCGACGGCTTCGAAGTGCCGTACCGGCCGGAAAGCAACATCCTGTGCTTCCGCTACGCCGAGTTCCCGGACAGGCAGCTGCGGATCAAGGACCGGCTGCGGCAGGAGGGGCGCTTCTACCTGTCATCGACGCGGCTGGCCGGGGTAACCTATCTGCGCGCTTCGATCATGTCACCCGCTACCGACGAGGGCACGATGCAGGATCTCCTGCGCTCGATCGCCAAAGTGGCGCACGAAGGCTGACGACGGAGACCGCATGCTGACGGAGCAGAATCTGGTCCGGCTGACCCGCCCGGAATCACCGAGAGCGCGCCTGGTCTGCTTCCCGCAGGCAGGCGCGGGCTCGGGCGCGTTCGGCCGGTGGCGGAAGCAGGTCAGGGACGACGTCGAGCTCGTCGCCCTGCGGCTTCCAGGCCGGGAGAGCCTGTTCGGCCAGCCGTTAGTCGCTGACCTGCGGGTGATCGGCCGATCGCTCGGCGACATCCTGGCGCGGGATGACCGCGCTCTTCCGACCGGCCTTTTCGGTTACTGCGCTGGCGCCTACGCCGCGCTGGAGGTGGCCAGGCGCATGACCGAGCGGCGCAGGCCGCCGTCCGTGCTGGCCGTCTGCTCGCAGGTCGCCCCCCAGGTGCCCGCGACCATGGCGCCGATCCATGCCCGCCCGGCGCCCGAGCTCAGGGAGATCCTTCGCTCGCTGGGCGGCACCGACCCGGTCGTCCTGGACAGGGACGAGGTCTGGATCACGGTCGAGCCGGCATTGCGCGCCGACTACCAGGCGCTCGAGACGTACTCGGCCGGGCTTGAGCGCAGGCTCGGATGCGAACTGGCCGCCTTTCACGGGTCCGACGACGACCAGCTCGAGCTGCCGGACGTGGCGGCCTGGTCAGAGCTGACGACCGGGCCGTTCACGATGACCCGCGTGCCCGGCGGGCACTTTCTGCTCAAGGCCGGCGCCGCTGAGGTCCTGGCCTGGCTGCAGCACCGGCTGCGACACGGGCCAGCCGGCGCGACTGTTACGCTGGAATAGGGCAAAAGCCAGTTCGCGGGCAATGTCGGCAGGGCGTATCCGCACATACCACCCAGCTAGGAAGGTGCGCGCTTGACCTCCGTCGGTCGAACGGGACGCCCCCAGGCGGGGCCGGGACGCCCCCGGGCGGGGCGGAGTCACGGGCACGACCCGCTGGACATGGGCTGGCGCGACAGCGTCGACGAGTTAGCGCCAGCGGAATTCGACGCACTCGACCGGGCGGCCGGCGCCGCCGGATGTTACGGGCGCGTGCGGCAGCGCCAGGCTGACGGCCGGTGGCAGGCCAGTCACCTGTGCTGCTTTGACGACGGCAGGCTGGCGGCGGCCGTTCCCGTGTACGCGTGCCGCGGCCGGTCCTGGCCCGACCCGGCGTATGACCCGGCCGGCTGGGGCCTGCCGCCAGGCGCGGAAGCAGAGCGCTCCCCCGGTGACTGCCTCCTGGTCGGCGGTTTCGGCGACCTTCGCTCCGCGCTGCACGTCGACGACTCCGCCCGGCAAGGTCCGCGGCTGCGCGCGATCCTCGCCGCGATCGCGACGTTCGCCGCGGCGCGGCAGCGGTGCCTGATCTTCCCCTACTTCGACCCCGCCGCCAGGATGGCGCTGACGGCGGCTTCGCGCGGCGGCATCACGTGGGCGCCGCTCGCCAGGGAAGCGCGCTATGCCGGCGCGCACGAGGCCGACTGGGAGAGCCGCCTGCCCTCCCGCGTGCGCGGGGTCCTGCGTCACGACCGGCGCGTGATGGCGACCTGCGACCTCACCACTTCGGTCACCGGCTGGCACGCCGTGGCGGACAAGGCCAGCGAGCTGATCGCCAGCCATAACGTGCGCCAGGGCCAGCACGATCATCCCGAGTTCGTGCGCCTGCGCCACGAGGAGTGGAGCCGGTGCGCGGGCGTGGACCTCCTGGCCTTCGCCGTCAGCTTGCCGGGGATCAGCGGCTTCCTGACCGCGCTCGCCTGGAAAGACGAGCTAGAATTGTATGAAATAGGGCTTTCGGGTGAAAAAGGGCGCGAGCGGCTGGCCGCCTACCTGAGCCTGCTCTTTCACCAGCCGCGTGACCTTGCCGTCCGTCGCGGCCTGCGTACCATCAGGGCCGGCCTGGCGGCGGAGGTGCCGAAGTCCTCGCGCGGCGCGCTCTTTACCGAGCTCTCTGGCGGGGTGCTGAGCGCCGGCGAGGTAAGGAAGCTGGCCGTTGACCGGCACTGACCGGCAGCGGCTTGCCGTCCTGCTCGGGCCGGAAGGCTCGCTGCCGCCCGCCGAGATCATCAGGTCAGGATCGGAGCTCGCCGATATCTGCTTCCTGCTCGACTCGGGCGGCAGCGTCGAGCCTGGCCTGCGCGCCGTCGCCGAAGCCCTCGCCGATACCGAGGTGGTCGACTTCGGCGACCCTGGCGCCTGCCTTGACGTGCTCCGCGGCAGGCAGGTCAGCGCGGTGACCACCTTCGTGGACGTGCTCTGCCCGGCGGCGGCCCGGCTGGACCGGCTGATCAAGGGTGACACGGCGCCCGGTCCGCCCTGGGGCAGGAAGGACGTGCAGCGCGCGATGTTCGTGGCCGCCGGCGTCTCCGCGGTCTCGTCGGCACCGGTGCCTGACGAGGAGTCGCTGCGCGCTTTCCTGGCCGCCACCGGGTTTCCTGTCGTCGTCAAGCCGGCCGACGGAGTCGCCAGCCGTGACGCCTGGCTGCTGCGAGGCGAGCGCGACGTCCGTGAGCTGGTCGGCAGCGGCGGGCTGGGCGGCGCACGCCAGCAGGGCGGGATGTTCGCCGAGCGGTTCATCGCCGGCCTGCCGCCGGCGCCGTACCTCGCCGACTATGTGTCCGTCGAGGTTTTCAGGCCCGGTGCGCTGGTGAGCTCGTTCGTCACGGACCGGCTGCCTCCGGTCTGGCCGCTGCGGGAGGCCGGCGTCGTGCTGCCTTCGGTGCTGGACCCGGCCGCGCAGCGGATGGTGACCGAGGCCGCCAACGATGCCATAGACGCGCTCGGAGCCGGCCGCGGAGCTTTCCATGTCGAAATGAAGCTCACGCGGCCGCGACCGGAAGTTATCGAGGTGAACGGGCGGCTCGGCGGCTTTGTCCCTCGCCTCTTCCGCTACGCGACCGGCGGCGACCTCGGGCGCGTCGCGCTGTCCTGCGCGCTCGGCCATGCCGCCGGCCTGACCTTGAACTGGGAAAGATGCGCGCTGATGCTGTTCTTTCAGCCACCCGCGCTCGCGCGCCGGGTCACCAGGGTGCCGTCGCGCCGCGTCATCACCCGCCGGCCCGGCGTCCTGGCCGTGGACGACCTGGCCGCCGAGAACGCCCTCGTGGACTGGCGGGACGGCACGAACCGGTCGGTCGCCAAGGTGTGGCTCGCGGCCGACAGCCACGGCGAGCTGCACGCCCGTCTCATTGACCTGGCCGTGTTCCTCACCGACGAGTTCGGCTTCAGCGATGAGGCCGGCGCGGGCGTCAGGGAGGACTCGTGGCTGGAGCGGATCTCGGCGCCGACGCTGACGGGAGGGCCCGCGTGACACCATCCGAACTGGCCGCTCTGATCCAGGGCCTCCTGGACGACGATGACATCGCCGTCGATGACAACTTCTTCGACGTGGGCGGCAACTCGATCCTCGCGCTCGAGGTGCTCGCCGCGGTGGAGGAACGCTGCGGGATCCGGATACCGCTCATCGACATGATTCACGCGCCCACGGCCGCGGGGATGTCCGAGCTGATCGCCCGGGCGACGGCGTGAGGACGATCTGGGACGCGTTCGCCGAGCAGGCGGAGCGCACTCCGGCCGCGGTGGCCATCAGGGGCGCGGGCCGGGACTGCTCCTACGCCGAGCTTGCCGAGCGAGCCGGCGAGGCCGGCGGGCTCATTCGCGCGCGCGCGGCGCCCGGGGCTGTCGTGGCCCTGGATGCCAGCGGGCCCGGCGCGGGAGCGGTCGCCTTCCTGGCGGCCGCGCGGTCCGGGTGCCCGGTCATGCCGCTGAACCCGCAGAGCCCGCCGCTGCACCGCGCGGCCGTGCTGGAGAACGGGCGCCCGGCGCTGATCCTGACCGAGACGCGGGATGGCCTGACCGCCGGTGCCGCCGGTACCGCGGCTGCCCGGGGCGCGGGGGCCGAGCCGGCCGCGATGCGCGACATCGCGTACATCATGCACACCTCGGGATCGACGGGGCGGCCCAAGGGCGTCATGGTGTCGCACCAGGCCCTGCTCGAGCGGCTGGCCGGACTGGCCCGCGTGCCGGGATTCGGCTCGCGGGACTCGATCCTGGCGATGACCGCCCTGTCGTTCGACGTGTCCGTCGCCGAGCTGCTGCTGCCGCTCGCGGTGGGCGGATGCCTGGTCGCCGCCCCGCCGGCCGCCCGCCTCGATCCGGCGATATTCGCCAGGTTCGCCGAGGAGCACAGGCCCGCGGTGATCCAGGCGACGCCGAGCTTCTGGCGGCTGGCGCTGGCGTCGGGGTGGCAAGGGCTGCCCGGCAGCCGTATCTGGTGCGGCGGGGAGGCCCTCACCCCCAGGCTGGCCGCCGGGCTGCTGCCGGCGTGCGCGGAGCTGTGGAACCTGTACGGGCCGACCGAGGCCACCATCTGGGCCTGCGCCGCGCGAGTCGAGTCGGCGGAGGCCATCGGCCTGGGGGCGCCGCTGCCGGGAAGCGGGCAGTTCCTCGCCGATGACCGCGGCGAGCCGATCGCGGCACCGGGCGAGGCCGGCGAGATCGTGCTGTACGGCGCCGGGCTCGCCGCCGGGTACCTGAATCAGCCCGAGCTCACCGCCGCCCGGTTCTGCGTGCGCCGCACCCCCGAGGGGCGGAGGCTGTGCTACCTGACCGGCGACCGGGCGCGGCTCGGCGCCGACGGCACGCTGGCCTTTCTCGGGCGGCTGGACGGCCAGGTGAAGCTGCGCGGGAACAGAATCGAGCTCGGCGAGCTCGAGGCCGTGCTCGAAACCCACCCCGCGGTGCTCGAGACCGCCGCCCTCCTGCGTGACGCCGACCGGCCTGAGCGCGCCCACATCGCCGCTTACGTGGTGATCGACGACGCCTTCGCCGGCGGCGGCGTGACGGTCCGCGACCTGCGCGGCTGGCTGGCCGAGCGGCTGCCGGCGGGCGTGCGGCCAGGCCGGATCTTCATCGAGCCCTCGCTGCCGAAGACAACCGCGGGCAAGGTCGACCGCGTTCGCCTCGCTGGCCGCCCATGACTGCAGTGACGCCAGCGCCCGCCAGAAGCGCCCTGCGGCACCGCGAATTCGCGCTGCTGTGGAGCGGCCAGACGATCTCCCTGGCAGGCAACGGCATCTTCACCGTCGCCCTCCCGCTCGAGGTGTTCAGGCTCACCGGCAGCGCCATCGACCTCGCGCTGATCGTCGCCGCCCGCACCATCCCCTCGGTCCTGCTGCTGCTCGCCGGCGGCACGGTCGTCGACCGCATGTCCAGGCGCCTGGTGATGCTCACGTCAGACAGCGCGTGCGCCCTATCGGTGTCGCTGGTGGCGGTGCTGATCGCCGCGGGCAGGGCCCGGCTGTGGGAACTGGCCGCGCTCACGACGTTCTTCGGGGTGGCCAACGCCTTCTTCAAGCCCGCCTCGACGGCCATCACCCCCGAGATCCTGCCGTCCGGGCTGCTGGTGTCCGCCAGCTCGCTCAACGCGCTCAGCCAGTCCCTGGCGCAGTACCTGATCGGCCCGCTGGCCGGCGGCGTCATCGTCGCCCTGACGGGCGGCGCCTGGGCGTTCGGCCTTGACGCGATCAGCTTCGCCGTCAGCGCCGGATGCCTTCTCGCCATGCGCCCGACCACGGGCCGGGGCGGACAATCCGCGCGGATGCTCGAGGGCATCAGGGAAGGGCTGAGGTACTGCCGGTCGCAGCCGTGGCTGTGGTGGAGCATGCTGGCCGTCGGCATCGCCAATCTCGTCTGTTACGTGCCCTTTATCATTCTCGAGCCGCTGCTCGTCCGGAACGCCTTTCATGCCGGGCCGGTCGCGCTCGGGATCATGTACGCGGCCAGCGGCGTCGGCGGAACGCTCGCGGCCCTGATCGCCGCCCGCCGCCCGGCGCCCCGGCGGCGGGTCCGGGTGATCTGGGCGGCATGGGCGGGGGCCGGCCTCGCCGCCGTGGTGCTTGGCGTGGCCCCGTGGCTCTGGCTGGCTGTCGTCTTCGCCGCCCTCACCTGGGGCGCGGTCACCTACGGCAACATCTTGTGGTTCCCGCTGATGCAGCAGGAAGTGCCGCCAGAACTCCTCGGCCGGGC
This sequence comes from uncultured Actinomycetota bacterium, assembly GCA_963720575.1. Lineage (GTDB taxonomy): Bacteria > Actinomycetota > Actinomycetes > Streptosporangiales > Streptosporangiaceae > Chersky-822. The sequence continues at coordinate 2,745,223 of CAVRGA010000001.1, read as the reverse complement.
GGCATCGGTGGACTGGATGCTCTCGCTGGGGCTGGCCCCGCTCGGCACGGTGGCGGGAGGTGCCGTTGCCACGCTGGCGGGAGCACGGCTGACGCTGATCATCGGCGGGCTGATGGCCGCTTCGACCGGGGCGGTCCTGCTGATCCCCGGCGTGACCGAGCCTGACCGCAGGCCCCTGGAGGTCAGATGAGCGAGAGTACGCGAGCATGCGTTTCCGCCGAGCCGCGCGATGTCGGCCTGAGCCTGGCGGCGCTGGAACGAATCAGGTCCGGGCTGGACGAGAAGCTGGCCAGCGGCGAGATCCCCGGGGCGGTCGCTATCGTGCAGCGAGCCGGGCAGGTGGCGTGGGCGGCGGAGGTGGGAGACGTCACTGCCGAGAGCATCTTCCGCATCTACTCGATGACCAAGCCCCTCACCAGCGTGGCCGCCGCGGCCCTGGCCGGGGAAGGGCTGATCGGCCTCGGCGACCCCATCGGGCGCTGGCTGCCTGAGCTGGCCGGCCTTGAGGTGCTCAGCAACGGCTCCGGCGGCGTGGCAACCGTGCCGGCCGAGCGCGCTGTCACCGTGCTCGACCTGCTCAGGCACACGTCGGGGTTCGCGGGCAGTCACCGCGGCTCGCCCCGGGTGAGCGCGGCGTACCAGCAGGCGGGAATCGCCTCTTTCGATCACACCGGCCAGATGGCGCGGGAGTACTCATCGGAGGATCTCGTGTCCGCCCTGGCGACCGTGCCTCTCGCGCACCAGCCCGGCACGACCTGGGAGTACGGCTGCTCAGGCGAGGTGCTCGGCAGGTTGCTCGAGGTGGCCGCCGGGCAGCCGCTCGACGTGATCCTGCGGGAGCGGGTGTGCCGGCCACTCGGGCTGCGCGACACCGGGCTCTTCGTCCCGCCTGAGCACGCGGACCGCGTCGTCCAGCCGCTGACCCCGTTCAGGGAGGGCGCGGAGCTGGTGACCTTCACTCAGGTGCCCAGCTTCAGGTCGGGCGGCAGCGGCTGCTACAGCACGGCCGCTGACTACCTGCGCTTCGCGCGCATGCTGCTCAGCGGGGGGGAAGGCGCCGGTCAGGACGCGGGACGCCGGACGGCGGTGACGCGGAAGTCGCTTGACCTGATGATGACCGACCAGATCGGGCCGCTGGCGGGCACGGGACCTGACTACATCCCGGGCGCTGGCTACACGTTCGGACTCGGGATGGCAGTCGGCCTTCCCGGCCAGGGCGCGCACGACGCCTGGTGGCTTGGCCGGGCGGCGACCAGCTTCTTCGTGGATGCCCGCCAGGAACTCATCGGCGTGCTGATGACCCAGCGGTACTGGCAAGCTCGCCATTACCAGGAATGGTTCAAGGACCTCGTGTACCGGGCACTCACATGAGCGAGAATCTCGGGGAAATTCCCGCGGCCGCCGCTATCACGCAGACGCTGACGCGCATCTGGGAGGATGTGCTTGAGGTCAGCGATATCAGCGTGCTTGACGATTTCTTTGACCTCGGCGGCGATAGCATCCTGGCGATCACGATGATTGACCGCCTGCGCGAATGCGGAGTTCTGATCTCGCTCACCGACTTGCTCGGCCACCCGGTCCTTGGCGACCTGGCGAGCTACGCCGAAGACCGCGCGCGGCAGCCGCCTGACCCGCCGCGCGACTGACCATGGCTGCCCGGGGCAGGCTGGCCTGGGAGCTGACAGTACTGGCTATTTATGTTTAAATGGCTGATAAATCGCCCTTTGCCGTAGCTGATTCTCCCCGACCGAAGGAGCGCGTGCATGGCTGCCGGACCCGTGAAGGGCGTGCTGATCGAGGGCGAGTGGGTTCGCTGCCGGGAAACGGTCGAGGTCGTCAACCCGTACACGTCAGCCGTCGTCGGCGAGGTCGGCCAGGCCACCCCGGATCAGGCCGTGGCCGCGGCCCGCGCGGTCGGCGCCTACCGGTCATCGCTGTCCGGCCATGAGCGCGGCGAGATACTCGAACGCGCCGCCGGGGCGCTCGCGTCCGGCCGCGACGTGTTCGCCGAGTCGATCTGCGCCGAGTCGGGACTGGCGTGGAAGGACTGCCAGCGCGAAGTCGACCGGGCGGCGGCCTTTCTGCGCTACTGCGGCGAGGAGGCCAAGCGCATCACGGGCGAAGCCATCAGGACCGATGTCACGGCGCAGAGCCAGCGCCGGCTCGCCGTCACGTTACGGGAGCCGATCGGCGCGGTGGCGGCGATCACGCCATTCAACCGGCCGCTCAACCAGGTCGTCACGAAGATCGCGCCTGCCATCGCCGCCAACAACAGAGTGCTGCTCAAGCCGTCGGAAAAGACGCCGCTCACCGCGACGCTGCTCATGGAACGGCTGCTCGGCGCGGGGCTGCCCGCCGGAATGATCGCCATGGTCACCGGGCAGCCGGCGGACATCGTGGCGGCCGTGCTCGGCAGCGGCCACATCGACATGCTGACCTTCACCGGCAGCAGCTCGGTGGGCAAGAAGCTGGCCGGGGACGCCGGCATGATCCGGGTGACGCTCGAGCTCGGCGACAGCGGCGCGCTCGTGGTGCTGGCCGACGCCGATCTCGACCAGGCGGTCGCGGCCGCTGTCACCGGCGCCTTCGCGACGTCGGGCCAGTCGTGCCGCGGCGTCAAGCGGATAGTCGTCCAGGAGCCGGTTGCCGACGCTTTCGTCGAGCGGCTGGCGGCCGCGACCGGCGCGCTCAAGGTGGGCGACCCGCGCGATCCCGGCACCGACATCGGCACGCTGATCGACCCCGACGCCGCCGCCGGAGTGGACGAGCGGGTCCGCGGCGCGATCGCGGCCGGCGCGCTCCTGGTCTGCGGCGGCCGTCGCGAGGGTGCCCAGTACTGGCCGACCGTGCTGGACAGGACGCCCAGGGACAGCGAGCTGGTGCAGGCGGAGACGTTCGGCCCGTGCGCTCCGGTGATCAGGGTCCGCGACCTGGACGACGCCCTGAAATGCGTGAACGACACCCCCTACGGACTGCAGACCGGAATCTTCACGAGCGACCTGGCGTCGGCCTGGCGGGCCGCGGCCGAGCTGGAGGTCGGCGCCGTGATCATCAACGGCGGGCCGCAGTTCGAGGCGCCGAACATACCCTTCGGCGGCGTGAAGAGCAGCGGGCTCGGCCGCGAGGGCGCGCGCTATGCCATAGCGGAGATGACCCGCCTCAAGACCATTGTCTGGTTATCCCCGCCGCGCCGGCCGCGGTGCGGCGGCACCCCCGGACGGCGCGGAGCCGGTGTACGGAAGGGAGTCAGCAGTGCGTGGTCAAGCCTTCCCGCCAGCCGGCGGCAGCGCCAAGGCCGTGGCGTGGGACCTGGTCGGCGCGTCCTACTGGAACCGCGACTATGACGGCGGCCCCTCGCCAGCCGACTGCGACCTGTACCTCGCCGGCGTGGCAGCCGGCGACCCGCTCCTGCTGGCGGGAGCGAGCACGGCCCGGCTGGCCTTCGCCGCCGCCGACCTGGGCGCCGCCCTGACCGTATGTGACTTCTCGCCGGTGATGCTGTCGGACCTTCGCGACGTGCTCGGGCAGCGCGCGGACTACGTCCTGGCTGACGTCTGCCGGCCTGGGTCGCTGCCGTCCGGCCGGTTCCGCGCCGTGGTGGCTGACCGGCTGCTCAACCGCTTCACCGAGGCAGAACTGCGAGCGGCGCTGCGGACGCTGCTCGGCGCGCTGCGGGCTGGCGGCGAGGCCCGGCTGAGTTATCGCCTCGGCCTTTATGACCGGGACCTTCTGGTGCTCGAGCACGCACGGCAGCGCGGCTGCCTGGCCGACGTCTTCGACGAAGCAGCATTCGACGTCGACTACTCGGGCGCGGGGGACTGGCTGAAAGACGTGCTTCCCGCCCACGGCAGTCTCCCGCGCCAGACCGTGGCGCGGTTCTACGCGGCCCGCGGGCGCGAGCACCGGCTTCGCCCAGGCGAGCTCGACGCCCTGGTCGACGAGGTCGGCGACGAGCAGGACCGGGAGTTGCGGCTCGCGCACATCGCCATGCCGGGCAAGCCCGGCGACCGGATTCTCTCGGTGAAGCGGGCACGCTGACGCGCGATTTTCCTCAGCGCTTCACGACGCCTGAAGAAAGGAAGCGACATTGCCGCAGGTGGACACGATCCGGCTCCGACGGTGGATGAACGTCCGCAAGATAACAGCCGCCGACCTGGCTTCCGCCGCGGGCTTGGATGTCGCCGCGCTGGAAGCGATCCTGCGCCGCGAAGTGTCAGACGTCGACACCGAGGTATGCGGCAAGCTCGCTGACGAACTCGCCGTGGACATCGCCGCGATCACGCCCGCGGGGCAGCGCGAGCAATGCGTGATCCTCATGCGAGCGGCGCGGATGCGAGCGACCCGGCGCGCTATCCGGCGCGATGGCATTCACTTCTACAACTACTACTCCATGGCCGCCCCGAAGGGGCGGGTGGCGCCGGTCATTCTCGACATCCTGTGCCCGGACGGCCGCCTGCCGGCGCTGAACAACGGCCATCTCGAGCCCGCGATTACCGTCAACATAGGACCCGGGCCGATCAACGGGCGATGGCGAGCCGATCTGAGTCCCGACACCTGGCAGGTACTCCAGAGCAATTCCGGCGATGACAGCTGGATCGTCGGCGACTCCTACATCGAGCCGTCGTACTGCCCGCACAGCTACTCTCTGGCCAGCGAGCGGCCGGCCCGGATCATCTCGTATACCTGCTCCCCGGCCATCGGCGCGCTCGTGGAGGAGAGCAACCAGTGGTCATCGCCCGCGTTCGACGTGCTGCTCGACCGGGTCGGCGACGCGGGCCCGGCGTCCTGGCTGCGCCTGCTTCTCGACCGGCGCGCCTACAGCGTGGCTCAGGCCGCGGCCGCCAGCCGCGTCGACCCTGACGTGCTCGAAGCGGCCGCCGCGGGCCGGGGGAGGCTCAGCCTCGATGACGCCCGGTCCATCGGCCAGGCCCTGGGTTTTGACTACCGGGTGATCCTTCCCGCGCCGCACAAGCGCGACGCCGTCGGCAAGACGTACTGCTCGATCGGGCAGAGCCGTCAGACGATGCGGGAGTTCAAGCGCTATGTCGTGGCGTCCATGGCCTCGGCGCCGCACCTGCCTGACATGGTCGGCCTCTTCATGCGCGTGCCGCGCGGGCCCGGCGGGCCCGGGCTTGACCTGACCGGGCACGGCGAGACGCACTACCTCGTCGGCACCGACGGCCTCGCCCTGTCGTGGCGGGAGGCTGACGGATCGGTCCGCACGGAGCGGCTCTTCGCGGACGACAGCATCTGGGTGGGTCCCTTCGTCGAGCACGGATTCGGCGGAGAAGGCTCGCTGGCCCGCATGGCCAGCGGCAACCACCTCGGGCATCTCGACCAGCTAGCCCTCTCGGGCACCTTCGAGGCACGGTCGACCCTGGCCAGGGGGCGCCGTGACCAGGAGACGTGGGGCTACGACGTCACCGCGGACGGGAGCGGCTGATGCGCGTCGCCTTCACCGATCCCGCTTGGGCGGTCGGCCCTGACGGCGTCATCGATCGCGGCCTGGCCAGCATCGAGGCGGAGACCTTCGGCGATGACATCGGCTTCGACCTCGGCATCAGGCGCGACGGGCGATTCGTCGTGCACGGCCCCGAACTCGACGCGTACGTCAGCGGGGCCGATGCCGTCGTGGTCTACCGGTGCCAGGTCACGCCAGAGCTGCTGACGGCGATCGGGCCAGAGTGCAAGGTGGTGGCCAGGCAAGGCGTGGGCCTGGACAACCTCAACGTGCCCGCGCTGCTCGCCGCCCGGATCTGGGGCTTCCACGTCCCTGACTACTGCGGCGACGAGGTGAGCACGCACGCCCTGGCGCTGGCGCTGGCGCTCGAGCGGGGAGTGTGCGTTCAAGATCAGCTGATTCGCTCCGGCGCGTGGTCGATCCATGGCGGCCGCCTGCCGCGCCGGACGGCGAGCCTGACGGCAGGCATCGTCGGCTTCGGTCGCATCGGCCGCGCGACCAGCCGGAAGCTCGGCGCGTTCTACGGCCGCGTGATGGCCTTTGACCCCTACGTTCCCGGCGACCTGATGGCCAGCCACGGCGTGGCCGAATGCCAGCGCATCAACGAGCTTTTCAGCCAGTGCGACCTGGTGGTCTTGCACGCGGAGCTGACGGCGCGGACCGCTGGCCTCGTCGGCGCGTCCGCGCTGTCGGGCTGCAAGCCAGGGGCGCTGCTGGTGAATGTCGCGCGCGGCGGGCTGGTAGACCTCGCGGCCGTGCTCGACGCGCTCGGCTCCGGCCGCCTGGGCGGCTTCGCCTCTGATGTCTTCTCGCCGGAGGATCCCAACGACAGCGCGGCCGGACAGGAACTGCTCCGAAGGCCAGACGTCATAGTGTCCGCTCATCGCGCATTCCTGTCCGCCGAATCGGAGGTCAGCGTGCGCCGCAGGGTGGCGCAAGGAATCCGCCAGGTGCTGACCACCGGGCAGCCGCCAGTGTTTGGCCGAGTCGCTTAGCCGACAGCTCGCATCGGAGCGCAGGCACAATGAAACGAGATACCGCGTCCACCAGCCTGCCTGAGCGGCAGGAGGTACCGAAATTATCGCGGCGGGAACGTTCTGCGCGGCGCTCGCGGCGCGCGACGTAGATTTCGTGGCAGGCGTGCCCTGCTCCGGCCTGGCCGGTCCCGTGGCCCTGCTCACCAGTCACGGGCGCTATGTCGCGGCGGCGAACGAGGGTGCCGCGCTGGCGATGGCGGCCGGCGCGGCGGCCGCCGGGCGCCGGTCAGCGGTGATGTCCCAGAACTCAGGCCTGGGGAATCTGATCAACCCGCTGACCTCGCTGGCCATGCCCTACGGCATTCCCGTCCTGTGCCTGATCAGCATGCGCGGATGGCCGGACCCGGCGGCCGACGAACCCCAGCACAGCGTCATGGGACCCGCAAGCGCCGGCCTGATCGCCGTTCTCGGCCTGGCGGCGTGGACTTTGGGCCGTGACGCGTCCCCGCAGGATTTCCATGAGGCTCTTGATGGCGCGGCTGGCGAGCTTGATCGCGGCCGTCCTGCTTTCCTGCTGATGGGCAAGGGTTTCGTGGGCCCCGCTGGCCACCTGCCAGCCCCGCCCGCGCCGCCCGTCCCGTCAGCCGCCCCGATGGCCCGCCCGGACGTGCTGAAGGCGATAAGCCCGCTGCTGGCCGGTCTTCCCGTCGTGGCCACCACCGGATACACCGCCAGGGAACTCTTCGCCATCGCCGACGCGGACGAGGTCTTCTATATGCAAGGCTCGATGGGACATGCGCCGGCCTTCGCGCTCGGGCTGGCCCTCCGCAGGCCAGGCCCGGTGGTAGTGCTCGACGGTGATGGCGCGCTGCTGATGCACCTGGGCACGACGTCCACGATCGGGGCCGCCGCCCCGGTCGATGTCGTGCACGTCGTCTTTGACAACGGCTGCTACGAGTCGACCGGAGCCCAGCTGACGACCTCGTCAAGCACCGCCCTCGAGCAAGTCGCGCTGGCCTGCGGATACCGGACGGCTTGCCGGGCCGCCGACGTGGGCGACGTGGTCGCCGCGATGACGGCCGCGCTGGGTGCCCGCGGACCGCACATGGTCGTCGTGCCGACCGGCGTGGCGCCTGGGCCCGCGCCGCTCCGGGCGACCTCAGAATTGCCCGCCAATCAGATCTTCCGGCGATTCGCCGCCGCGATGGGACGGGCCGGCCCCGTCCGATCTCGCCGGCCCGGCTGAGCCGGAAATCGCGGCGAAGGAGACGGCCGCGGTTGTGTGTTACCGTTTTGCGGCGTATGCCGATGCGAGCAGGAGGTGGCTGGATAATGGACCCGGCGCAGCATCCCGGCTGGCCAGCGGACCGGCGCATCACGATCCGGGACTTGCAGGCGGCGACCGACCGCGGCGAGCGCTGGGCAATGCTGACCAGCTACGACACCATGACCGCCGGCATCTTCGAGCAGGCTGGCGTCCGGGCCGTACTCGTCGGCGACACGGCGGCGGTCACCGTCTACGGCCACGAGACGACGGTCCCGGCGACCATGGATCACCTCGTTCCCCTCGTCCAGGCAGTGGTTCGCGGGACCAGGACGGCGCTTGTCGTAGGTGACCTGCCGATGGGCGCCTATCAGTCCTCGCCTCAGCAGGCAGTGGAGAGCGCGACCCGCCACCTCAAGGAGGGTGGCGCGCACGCCGTCAAGCTGGAGGGCGGCGCGGCGGTTGTCCCGCAGGTCGCGGCCGTGGCTGGCGCGGGGATTCCCTGCATGGGCCATCTCGGGCTCACCCCACAGAGCGTGCACGCACTCGGCGGCTACCGCGTGCAGGGTCGCGGTGACGCGGGAGACAAGCTGCTCGAGGATGCCCGCGCCCTCGAGAACGCGGGGGCGTTCGCGGTGGTACTCGAGGCGGTTCCGGCTGACCTCGCGGCCAGGGTATCGGAGGAACTCAGGATCCCGACCGTGGGAATCGGCGCCGGCCCGAGCTGTGATGCCCAGATCCTCGTCTGGCAGGACTTCGCCGGCCTGACCGGTGGCCACATCCCGAAGTTCGTCAAGCAGTACGCGCAGCTACGCACAACCCTGACCGAGGCGGTGGCAAGCTACGTGGACGAGGTAGCCAGGGGCGTGTTCCCCGGAACCGAACACAGCTACCAGTAGGCCGTCACCCGCCCCGCCCCGCCCCGGCACGCCCCGCCCTGCCACGCCCCGGCACGCCCCGCCCCGGCACCCCGTCACCAGCCCGGGGGCCACCGGCGGCGAGCGGGCACGGGACCTGGTTCCGGCCGGTGCGGAGTTTTTCAGTTCTATTGACTGAAAACTCCCCGGAGCGCCCCAGAGCGCCCCGGAACGAGAACTCTCCCCCACGATGCCGCAAAAGGCTCCCCGATCCTGATCACCAGCCGCGCGGCAGCCCCCGGGACCCGTGCTGGTTTCCGTGATCATGATCGAGACCGTGATCACGGAAGATCACCAGGTCAGGGAGTATTTCGGGTGGCTCGGGATCTTGGAAAGTAGCTCCGGCGGCTCAGCGGCGAGACTCTACCCCGGGTTCCGGAGACTTCCCGCTTCACGGAACCTCCCCGCCTCTGGCGCGGAGAGTTGTCGCTGCGCGGAGCGTTTCCCGGCTCTGGCGCGGAGAGTTGTCGCTGCGCGGAGCGTTTCCCGGCTCTGGCGCGGAGAGTTGTCGCTGCGCGGAGCGTTGTCCGCAAATAGAGCGGTCAACACTCCGTGCTGCGAGAAGTCTCCGCGGTAACGACGGAGAACGCTCCGCGATCATGCTGCAAACGACGGAAAACGCTCCGCGATCATGCTCCGGCGCGGGAACTCTCCGCGATCATCCCGCAGAACGGAACTCGCCGCGATCACCGGCGCGGCGATCGCGTACCGCCGGAACCGGGCCCGGCTCGCTCCGCAAGATCCGCACCGTATCACCTCGGGGGACCGGGCCTTGGCGGGCCAGGTCGAAACGGGGCGGGGCCCGGGCGGCATCCTGCCTGATCATGAGTCACGCGACAGCCTCCAGGACACCGGCGATGTTCCGTGATCATGCCCGCGGGCATGATCACGGAACATCGCGCCTGCCGCCCCCGCACCGACATCACACAGGACTGAGAACCCTCCCCCACGATGCCGAAGAGGCTCCCTGATCCTGGTCACGGGTCACCCGACGGCCAGGTTCCTGAGTCGCTCTCGCGCGAATCTGCCCGCCGTCTGGCCATTTGCCGCTCCCGGAATCACAGCCGCTCCGCTGGCCAGTGCTCGCCAGATCGCCGCGAAGTCGTCGATGAAAGCAAGATCGCTGTCCCGGCTGCGCCATGCGACGTGGTCCGACACTCTCACCGAGGGCAGGCGCCGCAGCGGGTGGTCCCCTGGCAGCGGTTCCGGGTCTGCGACATCCAGGGTCGCCGACATCCGGCCCGAGGCGCACAGCGCGTAGAGTGCCGCCTGGTCGACTATCTGCGCCCGTGAGACATTGACCAGGTGCAGCCCGGTTCGCGCGGTGGCCAGCGCATCTCGGTCAAGCAGGCCGTGCGTCGATGGCGTCAGCGGCAAGGCGACTACCAGATGGTCAACATCGAGCACATCTGCCAGCCGGGTCGTGTGAGTAATGCCCGCGCGATCAGTGCGCTTCGATGTCCGGCTCAGCACCTGAACCGATGCGCCAAGCGCATTCGTGACCTCGGCCACTCGCTGCCCGACCGCCCCCCAGCCCGCTACCCCGATCCGCGCGCGCCACAGGCCCGCCGGCGCCGGCTCCGGGCCTGCCACCTCGTCGCGTTCCCACCGAACCTGCCCGCGCCATTCATGGCTCAGCACGGCATGCACGGCGTACTCGGCCAGCGGCGCCGCGTAACACTCCCAGCTCCGCGTGAGGAGTACCGTCGGACTCCAGCTCTCCACGTCGACGAAATCCAGGCCGGCCGAGGTCAGGTGGACCCAGGACCATTGCCGGGCGCTGAGGGCAGCCTTGCGCTCGCGCTCCGGAAACTCGTGCGGTGCCATCAGCAGCACGTCAGCGCCCGGCGCGCTCTCCTCCCACGCGACCATGGCAACCTGGCGTCCGAGCTGGGCCGACAGCCTGGCGGCGACCGGCTCTACCAGCCGCTCGGGTATGGCACAGTGGACCAGGAGGGGTATTCTTGCCATATATGCTACTCTAGGCCATAAAGCACTCCGAGCCACGACAAGTTCGATTCAGCGTCCCTGCCTCGATTCAGCGTTCCTTCGACACAGCGTTTCCTTCGACACGGCGTTTCTGCCCGCGCGGCGGGCCAAAACCAGTTCAGGAGGGGCTCTTGGACGACCATACCGCAAGACTGAATTCGGGCAGAGATTACTTATCGTCGCTAAACGATGGCCGCAAGGTAATTCTTGCCAACGAAGTAATTGACGATATTGCCAGTTATCCCGCCACCGGCGCGATGGCCGCATCCATCGGCGAGCTGCTTGACGCGCACCACGACGACCGGCGGCTACTCGACAGCAATGGCTTGCCCTGGGCCTACTCCCCAGCGCTCACGTACTCCGACGTAGCATCGCGCGGCCGGGCTTTCGAAGCTATCGCCAGGATGAGCGGGGGCCTGCTAGGGCGCAGCCCTGACTTCCTCGGCACTATCCTGACCGCCTGGGCAGCCGCGGCCGATTCGTTCGGCGAATACGCGGAGAACGTAACTCGGTACTGGGCACGATGCCGCGCCGAGAATACGGTGCTGACTCATGCCATCAGCGACCCGCCGGGCGATCGCTACCTGCCGGCCGCCCAGACCGCCCAGGCCGCCCAGGCCCCAGCGGCAACCCCGGCAGCTGTACCCCAGACGTTACGACTCGTCGGTGAGCAAAGCGCAGGCATCATCGTCAGCGGCGCGAAGATGCTCGCCACCCTGGCGCCGTTCGCGAACGAGCTGCTCATCTACCCATACCGGCCGCTGCGTGAAACTGAGGCCGACCTCGCGCTCTGCTTCGCGATCCCGGTCGCCGCTGAGGGACTTACGCTCTTCTGCCGGCCATCGCTGGCGACCGGGAGCGTACTTGACCACCCCTTCGCCGGGCGGTTCGACGAGCTAGACGCGATCTGCGTGTTCGACAACGTCCTCGTGCCATGGGAGCGCGTGTTCATCTGCCGTGATACCACCGCGGCTAACCGTCTCCGTGAGAACACCGGCATGACAGCCTACGCGTGGCACCAGTCCTCGGTTCGCGCGTGGATCAAGGCCGCGCTGATTTTCGCCCTCGCGCAAGCCTGTGCCGACGCCGGCGGCCGCAAGGCCCAGGACGCGACCCGCCAGCAGCTAGGCGAGCTGGCAGGCATCGCGGAAACGCTGCGCGCCCTGGTCGCCAGCGCCGAGAACGGCGCCCGCCAAGACAGCAGGGGCTACTACGTATGCGACCACGCGCCGCTGGCCGCGGCAGCGATGATCAACTCGAACCTCTACCCGCGCGCCGTCGAACTGCTGCAGCTCGTCTCCAGCAGCGGCCTGATCATGCACCCGCTAGCCGCCGACGAGGATCCGGCGGCGCATTCGCATGACTTCTTCGGAAGGTACTTCGCGGGGGACGGCGTCACCGCTTCCGAGCACGGCCGCCTGCTCCGCGCCGCGGCTGAGCTCGCGCTCGACAAGTTCGGCGCCCGCCAGGTGCTCTATGAGCGGGTATTCGTCGGTCCGCCGGACGCGTTCCGCGCGAAGTTCTACGACATCTATGACCATGCGGGACGCGGCGATGACGAGATGCTGCGCCTCCTCATGGAAGCGAAATAGAAGCGAAATAGAGCGGAAACCAAGGCAAGCAGCTATAGCTGAAAGGAAACTCTGTGCCAATCGGGGAGAATACGCTAGTAGCAGCGCTGGAACCCTTCAGGGGATTCGTTCTGAGCACGGCCATTTATGCCATACAGAAGAGCGGGCTCGAGCAAGAACTGGCCGACGGGGCGAGCATCGATCAACTGGCCGGCAACGGCCCGCGCGACCGCGAGCGGCTGGTCGCGCTGCTGGATTACCTGCGCGCGGCCGACGTGGTAACGCTCGATGGTGACAGCTTCAGGCTGACCGAACTCGCGCACGCCTACCGTGAAGCGGGCGCATGGTACGAAATGATGGTCGGCGGTTACGGCGTCACGTTCCTTTCGCTCGCCGATCACCTCGGCGCGGGTACTTCAGCGGCGCCTCGAGTCGGCGGCTATGTCGGCAGCGGAAGCTGCGGCATCAGCCTCCACGACTCGGTTCCCTTGCTGCGCCGCCTGCTGGCCGCGTCCGGCCGCGACTACCGCGCGCTGATTGACCTGGGCTGCGGCAGCGGTGTCTACCTGACCGAACTGTGCGCCCAGTTCCCGCGGATGCGGGCGGTCGGCATCGAGCCCGACGCGGACGCGGTGCAAGCCGCAAGGCTGTGGGTCAGCGGCCAGCCTGGCAGTGACCGGGTGCGCGTCGAGCAGGCCGGCGCCCTGGAGTGGGTTGAACGTGCGGCCGAGCAGCCCGACCTCGCCATTTTGGCATTCGTGATTCACGAAGTTCTCGGCCAGGAGGGCGAGACCGGCGTTCGCAAGCTGCTCACTGGCTTGTTCGATGCCGCGCCGGACCTTGACCTGGTGGTAATAGACATCGATCTGCGCTCGGACGACCAGTCCGCCATGGCGCATCCGCTCGCGCGCAATTACTACAACGCTTACTTCCTGCTCCATCCATTCACCCGCCAGCGGCTGATGCCGCGGCTCTGGTGGGAGGAGCTTTACGCCGATTGCGGCCTCAAGGTGGTCGAGTCGGGCACAACGGATCCGTCGATGGACTCCACTGGCTTCGAGATCGGCTGGCTGCTGAGGCGGCACTGATGACTCACTACCGCCCCCGCGACAGCATGACCAAGCCGAGGATCGCCAGCGGGCCGCGTTCCTTCATGCGGTTGCCCGTCGTCGAGGACTTGACCGCGAACGCCGCCGATGTCGACGTCGCGGCGATCGGCGTCCCGACGGATTCGGCGGTGTCCTATCGCTCAGGTGCCCGGTTCGGTCCCGAGGCGATTCGCGCCGCCAGCATCCTGCTCCGTGATCACAACCCGGCGACCGGCATCGACATCACCTCGGTCCTGTCGATGGTGGACGCCGGCGACGCTCCCGTTGTCCCCGGCTACCACGAACTGACCCTGGAGCGGCTTCAGCAGCACCTGACCCCCGTCTACCAGGCTGGCATCGTGCCGCTGCTGCTCGGCGGTGATCACAGCCTGTCGATGGCCGAGATGCGCGCCCTGGCCAGCGCCGCCGGCCCATCGCCGTGATCCATTTAGACGCACATGGCGATGTGCTCGACGACTACTACGGGGTCAAGCACTTTCATGGCACGATGTTCCGCCGCGCCGTCGAGGAAGGGCTGGTGGATCCGGCGCACAGCATCCAGGCCGGCATGCGGGGCTCGGTGCATCCCGATGACACCAGGGCCGGCGAAGCACTGGGTTACGACGTGGTGTGGTGGCCGGAACTGGCGGATATGCCGCCTGCCGAATTCGGCCGCCGGGTACGCGACCGCGTCGGCGACCACCCCGTCATGGTGTCGTTCGACATCGATTTCCTCGACCCCGCCTACGCCCCTGGCACCGGGACGCCCGAGGTCGGAGGACCCACGACCTATCAGGCGATTCAGCTCATCAGGGCGCTCGGCCCGCTGGACTACCGCAGCATTGACCTGGTCGAGGTCGCACCGCCCTACGACCACGGCGACATCACCAGCCATGCCGCCGCCGTCATGGCCTTCGAGCTGCTCGGTCAGGTGGCGGCAAGCAAGCTTCGGAAGGGCCGCGCGTGCTGAGCGCATACCGGAATACACTGACGCACCTCGAGAGCAAGGCGCTCAGGAACGGGCTCAACCTTTCTGACGGCCATCCGCGGATGCCGCTCAGCGAGGCGCAGCTCCAGATCGTCGCGGACCTGCCCCAGTTGTTCAACGAGGCGAGGGAGCTTCCTTTCGAGGAGGTCGAAGAGCGAGCGCACCGGGCGTTCCTGCACGGAATCGGCCAGCTCCGGGCGCCGATCGGCACCGGCCGGCTCGTCAGCTGCTACTCATCGTCCACCGCGATGGACATCCTGGCGCGCACGCTGGCCGATCGCACCTCGGCGGTCGCCCTGATCCACCCCACATTCGACAACATTCCCGACCTGCTCAAGGGCCGCGGGCTGACGCTGCATCCAGTCGCCGAGCACGAGCTTGACGGCGATGCGGCTCCCCGGCTGCCCGCCAGTTCAGGCGCCGTGTTCATCACGACCCCGAACAATCCGACGGGCTGGGTCTTGCCGGCTGAGGGGCTGGCCAGGGTGGCGGAATTGTGCGCGCGCACCGGCCGGGTGCTCGCGCTTGATACCTGCTTCCGTGCGCACGACCCTCGTGCCCAGTACGACACCTACGGCATCCTGGATGAGTCCGGCGCGGAGTGGGTGGTGATCGAGGACACCGGCAAGGTGTGGCCGATGCTCGAGCTGAAGGCCGGCTTCCTCGCCTGGGGCGAGCGTACCGATCTGGCGCTGTCCGACGCGTTCAGCGACGTGCTGCTCACCATGTCGCCGCTCATACTCCTGCTGATCCAGCGACTCGCCGAAGACGGCGCCAGCGGCGGCTACCGGGACCTTCACCGGCTGCTCGCCACCAACCGGGCGCTGCTGACGGACGGCCTCGCCGGCGGCCCGCTCACCGTGGCCGACCCGGGCTCGAAGATCAGCGTCGCCCGGGTTGCCTGGGACGACCGGGGTCCTGACGCCGCTGACCTGTATGACGAGCTTGAATCGCTCGGGCTGCACACACTTCCATGCGGCCCGTTTCACTGGGCACGGCCCGAGGAGGGCCGCCGGATGCTGCGGGTGGCGCTCGGCCGGGACAGCGCCGAGGTCTCGACCGCGGCGCGGGTGCTCGCCGACACTGCCCGGCGGTGGCCACCAGAAAAGGAGACCTCATGCTCATCGTCGCAATGAAGCCCGGCCACGACGGCACGATCGCCGCGATCGAAGATGGCCGGCTGATTTGCTCGCTGGAGGCGGAGAAGGACTCGTTCGCGCGCTACTCGGTACTCAGTCCCGACATCATCCTGAAATTCGCCGCCCAGCTTGGCCGCCTGCCCGACGTCGTCGCGATCGGAGGCTGGCAGTCGAAGGTGGAGGGCCGCCGGGAGGCGTTCAGGGTGCGCAGCATCTTCGGAGCCGGGTACTTCGGCGAGAATGCCCTGGAATCGCGAGACTCGAGCTTCTTCGGCAAGCCCGTGCGCTATTTCACCTCCTCGCATGAGCGTTCGCACATCTTCGGCGCCATCGGCCTCGCCCCTCGCGGCAGCCACCCGCTCCAGGCGGTGCTTGTCTGGGAGGGAATCACCGGCAGTTTCTACCTGGTAGACGGCTCCTACCAGGTGGTGCGCACGATTCCGGTGCTCAGCCAGCCTGGCGGGCGCTTCGCGGCGCTTTTCTCCATCTGCGATCCTAGCTTTCCCGCCACGGGCAGTTTCGTGCGCCTTGGTGACGCGGGCAAGCAGATGGCCCTGGCCGCGTTCGCGGACCCGGGCCAGGCCGGCCCGGAAGCGGCCGATGTCGTGGAGCGCATCATATCGGCTCCGAACGTTTTCCCGGTGCCCAAATCGGAGTTCGCCGATTCGCCCCTGTATAATTGCGGAGTTGAGTCGGATCTGTGCAAGTCGGCCGCCGCCCTGCTCACCGATCGCATCTTCCGCATTTTCGCTGACGTGGCCAGGCGCGAGATTCCCGCGGGCATACCGCTGCGTATTTCCGGCGGCTGCGGCCTGAATTGCGACTGGAATTACCAGTGGCTTGAGCTGGGTCATTTCAGCGACGTCTTCGTACCGCCCTGCCCTAATGATTCCGGCTCGGCGATCGGGACGGCGATCGACGCGGCGACCGCGTTTTCCGGTGACCCCTACATCGACTGGAGTGTCTACAGCGGGCTTGGATTCGCCAGCGACACCACGCCCGACCCGTCCGCATGGCACCGCCGGCCGCTGCACAACGCGGACCTGGCCGCCAGGCTGCGGCTGGGTGCCGTCGTCGCCTGGGTGCAGGGCCGCTGGGAGATCGGGCCGCGCGCGCTCGGCAACCGCTCGCTCCTGGCCGAGCCATTCCGCGCGGCCACCCGCGACCGGCTCAATGAGATCAAGCAGCGCGAGGGGTACCGGCCGATCGCGCCGGTGGCCCGCGTCGAGGACCTGTCCAGCATCTTCGTCGACGACTTCGAGGACCCTTACATGCTGTACTTCCGCCGGGTCAAGGATTCCCGGCTGGAGGCGGTAACCCATGTCGACGGGTCCGCACGGGCGCAGACCGTCACCTCGGAGTCGAACCGGCCGCTGCATGACCTCCTCACGGCGTTCGCCAGCGACAGCGGCGTCGGGGTACTGTGCAATACCAGCCTGAACTTCAACGGTCACGGCTTTATCAACCGCATGTCGCACCTGACTGAGTACTGCGAATCGCGAGGCATCGCCGACATGGTTGTCGGCAATGCCTGGTACGAGCGTATACAGCGGTGACGCAGGCTCGCGGCGCGCCTTCGAGGATTGCGGAAAAGGGACGCTCGGCACTGGCCGGCCGATCGTCAGGCAGCCCGCCGGAAGCCGGGAACTCGCGGTTTGGCCGATTGCTGATCCTCGCTGTTCTGATCGGGATGACGACGTCCCTGACCACGCCGTTCATCCCGATTTTCGTGACCCGGTCACTGCACGCGACGCCGTCGGAACTGGCGACGTTCCTCTTCGTCACAGCCGCGGCCGCGGTCCTGGTCAATATCGCCTGCGGCCTGGCGAGTGACCGCGGCGTCTCGCAGCGGCGGCTGCTGATCACGGCATCTCTGGCCGGCCTTGCCGGGGCGCTGGTTTTCGCGGTCTCGCGAAGTTACCCGCTGCTGCTGGTGGTGACGGCAACGCTGGCCGCCTGCGGGTCAAGCCTCGTGCCGCAGATTTTCGCTGCCGCCCGCAGGCTGCTCGGGGCATCAGGGGCACCGGGTGTGCGGTACAAGCTGGCGGCGCTCAGGGCGCAGTTCTCGGCGGCATGGGCGGTCGGGCCGGTCGCGGGCGCGGCGATGCTGGCGGCCTGGGGATTCCGCGGCCTCTTCGCCGCCCTCGCCCTGACCTTCGCCGTGGTTCTCGTGATGTGCGTGAGCCTGACCGGCACGCCGACCCCGCAGTCGGCACAGGCGGCAGGCGGTGCCTCCGTCGGGCTATGGCGGGTGATTGCCATGTCCGCCATTTTCCTGGCCCTGCAGACCGCGAGCGGCATCGGCGTGCTGGCCCTGCCGCTGCTCATCACCCGCGACCTCCGGGCCAGCACCACGGTCGTCGGCGTCACCGTCGGCATAGCCGCCGCCCTGGAGATCCCGCTGATGCTGGCGGCGGGCCGGGCGACCCAGTGGATCTCGCCGCAAGTGCTGCTGTGCATCGGCGCGGCGGCCGGGGCCGCCTATTACGCCATCGTCGGCGAAGCCGCTGAGGTATGGCAGGTCGTGACGGCTCAGATCCTGAGTGCGCTGTTCGTGTCAGCGGTGATGGGACTCGGGATCGGGATGTTCCAGGACATCAACCCGAGGCGCGGTGGTTCCGCGACAGCCTGGTACATCAACATCATCCGGATCAGCACCATGATCGCGGGGCCGGTCGTCGGTTACGGCCAGTATTTCGGGAACCGCGCTGTCTTCCTGGTGGCGAGTGTTCTCTGCGCGCTCGGGCTCGCCGGCCTCTGGCTCATGATGAGGATCCCCGAGCGAAGGGCCCCTCATGATGGCCCGGGCAACCTGGCCTGGCCGCCGCCTGAGACGCCTCCAGAGGAAGGGATGCGCTTGAGAGTCATTTACATGCCGTCTGACCGCCCGGGCGAAGATTCGATCCGGGACGGCATCGAAGAGTCACGGTTCCTCCAGCAGTCGGCCGGCGACAGCTGTCTCTTCATGCTGATCGAACACGGCCGGAGGTACGAGCGAGCGCACGGGGAAGCGCTGCGGAAGCTTGCCGGCGCCGACATCCGGTATCTCCATCTCACCCTGGACAGATGGAACGCCGTGCTCGCCGCGCTGCTCGGCGCGTGTTCCCTGAGCGCGCCTGGGCGCGAGCGGACGCGGCGGCTGCTGTCTCCCGCGGCCGTCGCGTACAGCGGCGGGCCCAACAAGTGCTTTCTGGTGGCGGCGGCGCTCGGCGTCTCCGTGATCCACCGGCGTGACTCCGACCAGGTCGCCGACATCAGGGACGGGGCAAAGGCGTTCCCTGGCGTGCTGGAGGCAGCGGTCGTGGGGAAGGCGATCACCGACGTGCCCGGGGCCGGCTCCGGCCCGGGCGGAACGCCGGCGGAGCGCGCAACCGTACGGTACGCCGGCTCCAGCGTCTTCGGAGATGCCGGGCACGACCGACGCGACCTGCTCGCCTCGGGCGAGGAACACGTCGTGGCGCTTGAACGGCTCTCCAGGCCGGCTCTCACGCTCGGCGAAGCAAGGGCGGCCGTTCACTGGAAGTTCGTGGCGGAGCCCGAGCTCAGGCTCGAAAATGATTACTGGAATAGCGATGAAGGCGCCCGGGTTTCGGTGGGAGTGTCGTGCGTTAAGGACATCTTCCGTGAGCTTCCCGAGATGCCCATCGAGAACATGCTCGGGTCAGACTATTTCCAGAAAAGCCTGCTCGGGGCGCTCGGGTACCCGGTGGTATTCCATTCGAGGAAGATGCGGCACGCATATGAGCCTGTCCGGGCGCGGAATTCCGACATCACGGCAGTGACGGCCTACGCGCTGCGGGACTTGCGGAATGTGATGTTCCTCCCGATAAGGAGCGGGCTATGTCAGGAGGTCAAGAACCGGCCAGACTATTTCACCGATAATGCCGGCCGCCTCCGCCCGGACCGCCTGGCCTCCCAACTGGAGGCGGTCTATCACCAGCACGCACCAGACCTGCGCGACGTCCCGCACCGGTACAGCGAGATTTACGCCGCCGCGGCGGACGGCGCGGCCGCTGACCTCGCGGCGAGGCTGCGGGCCGTCGCGACGGCGAGCGCCCAAGCCAGCGCGCTGGTTAATGCCGATATCCGGAAGGGCGTCGCGGATTACTCATTTCTTATGCAGGCATGGCCGGAGCTCGTGGCGAATTCGGGCGCAATCAGGCACCAGATTCTGGAATTCATGCCCGATTGAGTAACGAACCCGCGGCAGGTGACGGAAAAACCTGATGCGATGGGTTGTTGCCGCGCGGCCGGCGACAACAGCAGGAGCCGTCCTGCTGCTGTTGCGGGACGGATCAGAGGCGTATCCATGGGATATGGTGCGGCCGCATTGGAGTGAGCAGCGGCTCAGCTGCCCGGTGAGGCGTGCACGGAGCCTTTTCGGCTCTGCCGCGGAGACTTCTCGTGGTGGGGTGGTTGTCCGCCGGGGGACGGCAGGGGCTCGTTTCCGTGATCATGGCCGCGAGCATGATCACGGACCATTGCCCATGCCCTGACCTGCGTAAATTTCCGTGATCATGCCCCGGGTCATGATCACGGAAACTAGCACAGGGCTTGAATTAGAACGGCCCGGCCACCGCCCGGCGGGGTTCACCTGGCCCGGCCACCGCCCGGCGGAGTTCACCCCGCCCAGTAGGTCACCGCATGAATATGCGAATCGATGTGGCAGATTTGGTGTCAATTCGCGCATTGATGTTGTCAGGCCACGAGCTGGCGGCATTGGGGCTTATTGTGGAGGTTCGTGATCGGCTGAGGGAGCCGAGGGACCACGCGGAGGGACGGGGTGCTTGATCATGGACTCGGGATTTATCGCTACTGGCGACAATGGCGCGATCCGTCATTCCGGCTTGCCGGCCAGCTTCCTGAGCGGCCTGCGGCAGCGAACCGGCGCGCGCTTGAAGCTCATCGACTCTTACTTCATCGTCGACGGCGGCTGGGCGCAGTTCTACGACGACGGGCAGTGGTGGGCGAGCGGCATACCGCAGGACGCCTTTACCCAGATCGGGACGTTCAAGTCGCAGGGCATCGACATCGCGGACTTCAGGCTCAGCCCGTCGGGAGACTGGATCGTGCTCGGCACCGGCAGCCATTACGCCTACTCCCCCACGCTCGATCAGCCGGTCATCGACTCGATCGCCGACGCCGTGGAGAACCGGCACCTGGAGCCGTCCAAGATCGTCTTCTCTCCCGTGCCTAACAGCTGGTGCCTGATTTGCACCGACGGCAGCTACACGTTCCACGGCGATTTCCAGCAGGACGCCGCCGCGAAGATGAACGAACTGAAGGCCAGCGGGTACAAGATCACCGACATCGTCTTCGCCCCGACGGG
Source organism: uncultured Actinomycetota bacterium (assembly GCA_963720575.1). GTDB lineage: Bacteria > Actinomycetota > Actinomycetes > Streptosporangiales > Streptosporangiaceae > Chersky-822. The sequence goes on along the minus strand of CAVRGA010000001.1, from coordinate 2,724,500 downwards.
CGGCTGGGTGATCTTGTCGCCGACCGGCTGGTACGCGAGCGGCATGCCCGCCGAGCCGATCCAGGCGATCGGCGAACTGCTGGCAGCCGGCAGCGCCATGCCGCGGCTGGCCTTCTCCGGTGTACCGCTGAGCTTTACTTTCATCAGCTATACCTGCGATACCACCCGGTCAGAGCCGCACCTGGGAATCGGCGGCGATGACACCGATACCGCGGAACTCGACGTCCAGGTCGGCGGGTCGCGGTTCACGCAGCGCACGCCGCAGCCGGTCAATGTCGGGTCCAATTCGGCGGCGCAGGACATCAGCCTGTCGATCGGCCCCATCTTGGTGCCTGACCCGGCCACGCGCATCGTCATGGCGTTGCAGATCGTGAACACCGGCAATCAGTCACTAGCCAGCCAGACGCTGGAAAGCGCCGCGAAGATCCTGATCGACAACTCCGAATCCGAGCTATTCGACGACGCCGTGACGGCGATCAAGGCTGGCATCGCGTCCGGAGCCGCCACCTTCGGCCTGGCCGTGCTCGGCCTGGTGGCCGTCGTCGGGCTGATCGCTGTCACGCAGGACGCCTACAATGTGCTCGACCAGGACGACGACGGCATGGTCGGCCTCGGCGGCATGATCGGCAATACGCTGGCTTTCGCCGCCGCGCTCGGCAGTCATACCGACGATTTCACCGGCCCGCAGCCCAGTCCGGGCACCGGCAGGGCACCGCATTACCTGCTGAACTGGAGCGTCACGGCGGCTCCCGTCGACCCGGCTGAAATGGCCGTCTCGTGCAGCCCCTATCCCGTGCCGATGCAGACGCCGACCAGCATCACGATCCGCGCGCACGACCCGGTGACCGCCATGCCTGTCGCGGGGCAGGTGTATTACAACAACGTCGACATCGGCCCGGCCAACTCGCCGCTGGCGTCGCGTAGCTATCAGTGGGTGCGCAAGACCAAGGTCATCCGCGTGGCGACCGGCGGCCACCCGCCATACATCGACAAGACCGTCGCCTACAACGACTATCCAAGCGTGCTCGTGTCGGCGGACTACTATGCCGATGTCAGCTTGAAGCTCGGCCCGACCCAGTCGCCGCCGCCAGCACCGTAAGCCTGTCCGCAGGAAGGCGAGGACCCCGGCATATGCGCCCGCCACTGGCCGAGCAGTTGGACTTGCGGCCGCATCCGGAAGGCGGCTGGTTCCGCCAGACGTGGCAGTCACCGGTCACCATCGTGCCCGACGGATATCCAGGTGAGCGCAGCGCGGCGACCGCGATCTACTTCCTGCTCCATCCGGGGGAACGCTCGCGCTGGCACCTGGTCCGGTCCGACGAACTGTGGCTCTGGCACAGCGGCGGCCCGCTTGAACTCAGTCTCGGCGGTTCGGGTGCGGAGCCCGGCGAGGCAACCGCCATGCTGCTCGGCAGCGACCTGGCCGCCGGGCAGCGGCCCCAGGCCCTGGTACCGGGAGGCACCTGGCAGGCCGCCGCCCCGGCGGGCGACGAGCCGGTCCTGGTCAGCTGCGTGGTGGCGCCGGGCTTCGACTTCGCCGACTTCCGGCTGGCCTGACCTCATCGGCCGGCCACTGAACTCGCTGCGTTAGCCCGTCCAAGTCACATCCGTCAGCGTCACTGTCTGGCGAGCATCGCTGATTAAGTACGTCACCAAACCAAGCTCTCCGAATTCAGCACGACGGAGGTAGGGATCATCGGTTGGAAAAGTGCGCATCGGGTCTTCTGGATACTCGATCACGTCAGCCATCGTCGCGATCAGAGCATCAAAGGCCTTGACCGGAAAGCCAGCCAGCTGTCCAAGTACACGCCGGCTTAAAATAGCGCGGTAGGTCATCGGCGGCGCGCCCGCGCCGCGGCAATTTGCTGCTCCCAGCCCGGTATTGCCTCGTCGGCGGGTACAGTCCGCACCGTACCGTTACGTACTGCTTCAAGTTCCTCGTAGTACCCAGGGCGACTGACCGCGACAGCGGTCAGCCGCCAGGCGTGCAAGAGTCGTCGGAGTTGACGGTAACCGGCCAGATCATGGGCAGCGTCCACGGCATGGTGGTACTGGCGAAGGAACTCAGCGCGCTCTCTGCCTGGCAGGTCTCTGAGGATGACTTCCGGGTCGTTCGGATCCTCAATCTCGACCGGTTCCGCAACCATACGAGGAAGCCTACGCTGACCAAGTCGTGCCAGGCACCCGGCTTCCGGCACCGGCTACGCCGGAAGCCGGGTCGGCCTGGAACGCACGCTTCCCGGCTTCTACAATTCGGTCACTCGACACAAACACGACAAATGCCTGATGGCGCCGGGCTTCGACTTCGCCGACTTACGCCTGGCCTGACCTCATCGGCCGTCACACTGAACTCCCCGGCGCCGGGTGGAGGCGGACGTGCGCCGTGCCCTGGGCACGACGCCACCGGGGAAGCGTGAGCATCGTGGCCCTCCCTGTTGCTGTTGGTCGCCGGTTTTAACAGCATCGTGGCCCTCCCTGATGTTGTCCTGACAGCAACGGGGAGGGCCACGTTGCTGTCAAAACGGACCGCTGACAGCAACAGGGAGGGCCACGATGCTGTTAGAGGCGGGCGTGTCCAGCAACCCGGGCTGCCCCGATGCTGTCGCGGCCCGGACGCATCACGCATCACGCATCACGCATCACGCATCACGCATCACGCGAGAGCCTCCCCCGCCGCCCGAACCCAATGTGGTCGGCAGGCTCGGGCGGCTCGGGCGGCTCGGGCGGCGCGGGCGGCTCGGGCGGCGCGGGCTCGAAGACCACGGCCGGCTGGAAGTTCGCGCGCCTGGCCGCCCGGCGGAACGCGGCCAGGGCAACCGGGCCCACGATCACGATCGCCAGCGCGTTCGTCAGCGCTCGTCCGGTGTCCCAGCCGAGCGACGTAGTCGCGTCAAAGATCAGGTACCGATGCAACTCGGCGGCAAAGGACAATCCCGGCCGGTAGGCGATCGAGCTGCCAGGATCGACGGAGAACGGCCAGAAAGACAAGTTCAGCAAGAACCCGAACAGGTACCCCGCGACAGCCCCGTACCCAGCCAGCATCGCCAGTTCGGCTTTGCCCCGAAGCGGCGGCAGCAGGCCGGCGAACATCCCGATCCACGCGCAGCCGAACATCTGATAGGGCATCCACGGCCCGACCCCGCCGGTCAGCAAGGCGGAGGCGAACAGCGACGTGCAGCCGAGCGCGAACCCGAACCCAGGCCCGAACACCCGGCCGGCCAGCACCAGGATGAAAAAGACGGTCTCGACTCCGGCAACGCCACCGCCCAGGGGCCGGAGCGCGGCATTGATCGCGGCCAGGACACCGAGCATGGCGATCGCCTTCGCGTCGAACCCGCCCTCGGCGACCTCGGCGAACACCACGGCCAGCACCAGGGCGAGCAGCACGCCGAACATGACCGGCGCGGTCTGCGCCGATGAGATAGCCCCGGGCGCGACAGCGAACGGCCAGCCGAACGCGATCACCCCGAGGAACGACGCCAGCCCGATCGTCACCGCCGAACGAGGCCTGACCACGATCGCCGCCCGCTCGCTCACCGCGCACCCGCCCGCTCGCTCACCGCGCGCCCATCCGCTCGCTCACCACGTGCCGACCCGGTCGAGCGCGGCAGCGACCTGCGGCACCGTCAGGAACGGCAGCGGCGCCAGAATCTTGGCCACCTGCGGCGCAAAGGTCGGCGACGCGGTCAGCACCGTCCCGGCCGGGCCGTCCGTGACGATCTCGCCCTCGGCCATGACCATGACGCGGTCGCAGGCGCGGGCAGCGAACTCCACGTCGTGGGTGGCGACGACGACCGCGTGACCCGCGCCGGCAAGCTTGTCGAGCACGCCGGTCAGCGCTGCCTTGGCCCGGTAGTCAAGCCCGCGAGTCGGCTCGTCGAGCAGCACCACGCCCGGCGTCGCGGTGAGCTGGATGGCGAGGACGAGCGCTAGTTGCTGCCCGGCGGACAGATCGCGCGGGTGCGTCGCCCCGCCGATGCCCGGTGCGATCGCGTCAAGGATCTCGCGCGCGCCGAAACCACCGCCAACGCCGGCATGCGCCCTGGCGGCGCTCGCGTCACGATCGGCCTGGGCGAGCTCGGCCGCCACCGAGTCGAGATACAGCAGGTCAGCCGGGGTCTGTGGCACCAGGCCGACCAGCCCCCGCGCCGCCGCAGGCGGCAGCTTCGCCGGATCGGCGCCCCGATCCCCCGCGCCCGCACCCACCGAGCCCGCACCCACCGAGCCCGCGCGCACCGAGCCCGCGTCGCGCCTGCCCGCGCCGGCGATTGCCCACAGCAGCGAAGACTTGCCCGACCCGTTGCGCCCCATCAGCGCCGTGATCTCACCCGCTCGCAGCGACAGCCCGGCACCGCGCACGGCGATCAGCGACCCGTAGCGCACCACGATCCCCCGCGCCTCGAGCACGACCCGCGCACCGGACGCAGGCGACGCGGGCGGCTCGGGCGAGGCGGGCCGTTCGGGCAGCCGGCTCCGCAGCTCCCCGGCCCGGCGCCGGGCATCGCGGACCGACAGCGGCAGCGGCTCCCAGCCGGCCAGCCGCCCTAGCTCCACCACGGGCGGCCCGATCCAGCCGTCCCCACCCCCGCCAGCCCCGCCCGCACCAGCCCCGCCCCCACCACGCCCGCCCGCACCAGACCCCACGTCCCGCAGCACGCTCGCGGCATCACCGGCCACGACCGAGCCGTCCCCGGCCAGGTAGATGACGGTGTCGGCGTAGGGCAGGACGCGTTCGAGCCGGTGCTCGGCCAGCACCACCGTGATACCGAGATCGTGCACGAGCCTGGTGATCGCCGCGAGCACGTCCTCCGCGCTCGCCGGGTCAAGGGCCGACGTGGGCTCGTCGAGTACGAGCACTCGCGGGTGCGCGGTCAGCGCCGCGCCGATCGCGACGCGCTGCTGCTGTCCGCCGGACAAGGTCCGCAGCGCCCGGTCCCGCAGGTCGGCGATGCCGAGCAGGTCGAGCGTCTCCTCCAGGCGAGCGCGCATGGCGGCCGGATCGACGGCGAGCTGTTCCATCGTGTAGGCGAGTTCTTCTTCGACCGTGTCGGTCACGAACCCGGCCAGGGGATCCTGCCCGACCAGCCCCACCACGTCGGCCAGCTCACGGGGCCTGAACTCGGCGGTCGACCGCCCGTCAACCGCGACCCGCCCGCTCACCGTCCCCCCGGTGAAGTGCGGCACAAGGCCGTTGATCGCCCCAAGCAACGTCGACTTACCGCTACCGGTACCCCCGATGACCAGGCAGAGCTCGCCTTCGTCAAGCCGCAGGCTCGCGTTGGCGAGCACGGGCGCGACCGCCCCGTCATAGGTGATGCTCACCCGGTCGAATTCAATCACCGGCTCGCTCCCGCTACCCGAGCGCCAGCGGGCCGGTAGCCGGCCTGCGCGGGCAGCGACAGCGGCGGCGCGGCCAACGCCGCGAGCCCCGCCACCACGATCGCGACAGCGGGCAGCACCGGCAGCGCCGGCCACTCCAGCGCGCTGAAGGCGAGGTTCAGCGCGGCCGGGTTGTAACCGACATCCAGGCAGAACACAGCCGCGCACCCAACGCCGCCGCCCGCCACCACCCATTCGGGCCAGCGCCAGGGGTCTGGCCGGTAGTGAGTGCGCGAGACCCGGCGCCCGCCGAGCACGAGGCCGGCCACGCACAGCACCGCGCCCGCCGCGAACCCGCCCGTGCCCACCGCGCGCGGCACGGTCGGATCGAGCAGGCCGTACCCGCCGAGGCAGAGAGCCGCCAGCCCGGTCAGCATCAGCGCCGAGGTCAGCAGCCGGCCAGCCCGGGTGACCCCGCCGGTCCGCCCGTAGCCGCGCGAGTCCATGGCGGCGGCGAGCCGCAGTGACCGGTCGAGCGCGTCATGCAGGACCGGGATCGCCACCGCCCGCATCGAGACCAGCCCGCGCCACCCAGCCGGCCGCCCGCCAGCCACCGGCCCGCCAAACCGCCGCCCGCCAAACCGCCGCCTGCCAGCACCTCCGCCGCGCAGCCGCCGCGCGTTCCGCACCCGTATCGCGCTCTCGACCAGCTGCGGCGCCACGGACAGCGCGACCGTGACCGCGACCCCGAGCTCGTACAGCGCGCCAGGCAGCAGTCGCAGCGCCCGCTTGGGGTTGGCCAGCGTATTCGCCGCGCCGATGCAGCACAGCAGGCACGCCAGCCGCGCGCCGTCCACGGCGGCCGACACGATCGCCTCAGCCGACACCGGCCCGCCAACATGGACGCCCGAGTACCACGCGGGCATCGGAACAACCGGAAGGGTGAACAGTATGTGGTCGCCCGCCGTGCCGCCACTAGCAAAGATCACCCGGAACGCGATCCTGATGACGATGACCAGCAGAGCCAGCTGAAGGTAAAAGCGGTAACCGCGCGCCCAGGGAACCTCAGGACGCCGCATAGCGACGACGAGGCCGAGAACCGCGACAATCAGCAGCAGGAGCAACGGATTGTCGGTCCGGCTGGCCGCCGTCGCCAGCCCGACCGCCCACGCCCACCAGGCCACAGGGTGAAGTGCCCGGGGCAGTGCTTTCCCCGCTCGCCTCCGGACTGCTCTCAGGCGCCGCCTTCCCTCGTCGCTCCTACGTCGCTCCTCAGTCCAGACGGCACCGCAGCCCTCCGGCTCGCGGGACGGCGCTTTCCCCGCTCGCCTCCGGACTGCTCTCAGGCGCCGCCTTCCCTCGTCGCTCCTACGTCGCTCCTCAGTCCAGACGGCACCGCAGCCCTCCGGCTCGCCGGACGGCGCTTTCCCCGCTCGCCTCCGGGCCGCTCGCCCGGTCACGCGGTCAGCCGCTCGCGACGCCGCCGCGCGGCGATGATCCCGGCCGCGGCCAGCGCCGCGACGATCACCAGCGTGATGACCGCCGGCATGGCCGAACCGCCGCCGCCGGCCGCGCGTTCGGCCATCGGCGGCGCGTTGATGATCGCTGGCCTCCCGGGCGCCGAGGCGGTGCTGGCCGTCGCCACGCGGACGCTGTCCGGGCTGATCGCCGGCACGGCCGAGCCCGACGTGCCCGCAAGGTTGGTGCCGCCGAACTCCCACAGGTCGACGCTTCCCGGCTCGGGGCTGAAGTTCATCGCCCCGATCTCGCTGTAGCTCCAGGTGTCCTGGCCGGGGCCGGCTACCCAGTACGTCCAGTACGCGCTGGCCGGCGGGGTATTCACGCAGGGCTCCTGCGCCTGCGTCGGGTACTGCGTGCCGTGCCTGAACCCCGCGTACCCGATCCGGCAGACGAACCCAGGCCCGTCATGCTGGGTGCCGGCCGTGCGCCAGCCCCCCTGGTTCAGCAAGGCGAAGCCCGTCGTCGGCGTCGAGCCGCACGCCCGCAGGAGCGGACCGCCCCAGTGACGGAAGTCGACGACCACGGTCACGCCCGGCCGCCCAGCACGGTGTTGGCCAGCACGGTGTTGCCCAGCACGGTGCTGGCCAGCACAGGCGCTCACCGGCCTGGCCGCCGCCAGCGCCGACACCGCCGACGTCACGCCGAAAACCGTGCTCGCAGCGATGACGCCGAACGCGAAGGTCAGGGCTGCGAGCCGGCTGGCGCCGGTCACGACCCGACCCGGTCGGGTACGTCCGGAGCGGACTGTTTCCGCGACTGGTGCTGCGCCGCCTTCCGCCGGCGCAGCACCAGCCAAGCCCCGGACGCGAGCACCCCCGCGGCGATGACACCCGCGATGACCCAGATCCAGCCCGAGCCCCCGCCCGCGGGACGCCGCGGGGCGCTAGGCAGGTTCAGGTCGCGGGTCAGCACGCCGAACGAGATTCCCGTGTCGCCGCTCAGCGCCTGCGCCGACGCCCTGAGGTCCGAGCCTGTCCGGCGTCCGGAATCGGGGTTGAAGCCGCCGTCCGCGTTCTGCTCCCTGCCGAGGAACGCGCGGGCCGCGCCGATCGCCCGGCCGTACTTTGCCCGCTCGAGCGAGAGCGCCTGAATGGCAAGTCCCGTGGAGTTGATCGAGATCGCCCCTACGCCCTGGAATCCCCCGCTGCTCGCCTGCTGGCGCGCGATCCAGGCCAGGCCGCTGCTGGCGTCGGCCTGCGTTATGTGGCCGGGCACGAGCTTGAGCGCCATCGCCGCCATCGCGGTGCTGTCGACGTCGGAGTCGAAGTTGCTCGGGATCAGGCTGGGGAACGAGCCGTCCTCCGGGCTCTGCAGGCTCTCCAGGTAGCCGATCGGCCTCAGCGCCTTCCGTAGCTGCCCGGCCCTGACCAAGGCGATGATGCCGAGCGCCTGGTCGAACACCGAGGCCGAGTTGCGGAAGGCGCCGACGTACGGGCATGCCCCGGTGTGGCTCGCCGGGGCTCGGCGGCAGATCGTGGCGTCGAGCGCGCCGATCAGGTCATGGCCGCCGAAATCTCGCGGGTTGGCGGCTACGACTTCGGCAAGGAGGGCTTCCTTGGCGATGGAGCCGCCGCTGGCGAACTTTGTTCCGACCCCGGTCCAGTAATTGACACTCTTCCCCGACGGGTCCTTGCCTGCGCTGGCGATGAACGCGAGGATTTTTTTCAAAGCCCGGGTATTGTCCCCAGTCGCGGCCAAGGCAAGAGCACCGTCAATTGTCAGCCCGAAATCCGCCGTGCGCGGTAGCGACTGGTAGTAGTGCCCGTCGATCAGGTTGCGCGGCGAGGCCAGGTAGGCGACGCCTTTCGCCAGGTCAGGGCCGGTGCCTGCGGGCGCGACTGGCCCGCGCGGCGCGGCCAACGCGACCGGGGCGGCCAGGCCAGTCGTGAGCAGCACAGTCGTGAGCAGCACCGCCGTTAGCAGCACCGCCGTTAGCAGCACTGCCGTGAGCACGATGACTGCGGCGGACAGGGGGCAGAGCAGCCTGCTGGCTGACACGCGCGGCATGAACTCTCCCGAAACCGGCGGCACAGATCAGCGAAACCCCAGATCCGCCCGGCCCGCCCCGGGAACCTGAACGTTCCGCGTCGTGGTCCGCGACGACGCTAAGACGATCTAGCACGGCGCCAGGTGTTCCGACTTGCCCGCGACGCGGGCACACGGCTGCGGGCCAGTGCCGGATTCTCACCGGCTTCCCCTGCATGCGCTGCGAACCTATCTGAACACACCCGCTCACCGCGGTCAACGCCGGCCCGGCTCCGGGCCAGGCGCCGGGCCGGCCCTGGGTCGGCTTTTGGTGCGCCGGCCATTCGCGTACCGGTCCCCGGCGTTGACACGCCCGCAGGGGTGCGGGACAGTGACGTCAGGCATTCATGCCAGAACTGAACAGGCGAGATGGCGGGGGAAGTCCGGTGAAATTCCGGCGCTGACCCGCAACGGTAGAGCGGCGCACTGGTTCGCCGCCGAGCCCGATTACCTGCCCGCTCGCGTCTATGCTCCCTACCTGTCGTGGTCCGCAGGCCGGAGTCCGGGCTCCGGGCGGGCCTGGTCCCGGCGGTCGCCGGACCGGAAAGGCCCCTTTGATGACCCGTTCCAGGGCACCCATCGCGGCGCTCTCGTTCACAGTTCTTACCAGTGCTTTCGCGGTGATGACCGCTGCCGTTCCGGCCATGGCGGCGCCAGCCGCCAGGCCCCCGACGAGTGGCCAGGCGGCAGCGGGCTGGCTGGCGCGGCAGATGACGGGCCGCAGCCATTTCGTCGACGTCTTCGGCGGCAAGACCTTTGTCGATCAGGGCCGTACCATCGACGCGATCTTCGCGTTCGCGGCGACCGGTGCGGCGAAGGACTTCGGAGCCCGGGCGACGGCCTGGCTCAAGCAGCCCAAGATCCTTTCCGGATACATCGGCGACGGAAAGACCAGTTCATTCGCCGGGGCGACCGCCAAGGCGGCACTGGCCGCCGAGGTGCAGGGCATCGATCCGGCGAAGTTCGGCAGCGTCAACCTGCTCGCCAGGCTCGCCGCGCTGCTCACCAAGTCAGGGCGCTACTCCGACCGCTCGAGCTTCGGCGACTTCAGCAACGCGTTCAGCCAGTCGCTGGCGATCCTCGCGGTCAGCCGTCATGGCCACGCTCCGGCCAGCGCCGTCGGTTTCCTCGTCTCGACCGAGTGCAAGAACGGCGGGTTCCCGCTGGACTTCGCCCAGAAGAAGTGCGTGAGCGACCCCGACTCGACTGCCATGGACGTCCAGGCCCTGCTTGCCGCCGGCCGCAAGCTCGCGGCTCAGCGCGGCTTGCACTGGCTGGCGCGGGCACAGCGGCCCGACGGCGGCTTCATCTCGGAGGCCGGCGCCGCGCCCAATGCCAACAGCACCGGCCTGGCCGGTGACGCGTTCGCGGCGGGCAAGTGGACGGCACGGGCTGCCCTGGCCAGGAAATTCCTGCTCGGCCTGCAGGTCGGCTGCTCGGGCCGGACCGGCAGGCGCGGCGCGATCACCTTTGACCACACCGGCTTCGCGCACACCACGGCCGTGAGCGCGACCGCACAGGGCCTGCTCGGCATCGCCGACGTCGGCCTCGCCGTAGTGAGCGCGCACGGCGAGCATCCCGGCGCCCCGACCTTGGCGTGCGCGTCGTGAGCGCTGCGCGGGCGGCGGGCGCGGCGCGGGCGGTTGGCGCGGCGCGGGCGGCGGGCGCTGCGCGGGCGGTTCGGCCTGGCGGGCGAGCGGTTGTGATGTCGTTGCTGCTGGCGGCCGCTTTCCTCGTCGGCGTGACCCGGGCGACGCCGGCGTTCGCTGCCTCCTGCGCAGGCAAGACCGGCATCACTGTGGTCGTGGACTTCAGCAAGCTGCACGGCAAGGTCAAGATCGGCTGCGATCACAAGAAGCCGGCCAGCGGCCTGGCGGCGCTGAAGCGGGCGGGATTCAGCTATACGTTCGTCCCCAGGCAGCCTGGCTTTGTCTGCACGATCGACCACAAGCCCAAGAAGTGCAACGGAGCCCCGACGACCGCGTACTGGTCGTACTGGCACGCCACCCGGCACGGCAAGTGGAAGTACAGCACGCTGGGCGCAGGCAGTTACCACCCGAAGGCCGGTTCAGTCGAAGGCTGGGCCTTCGGCAAGGGCAAGCCACCCAAGATCTCCCCGCCCTGAGCCCGGAAGTCCCGGCCCGAGTCGGGAAGTCCCGGCCCGAGTCGGGAACGGGCGTCGCCCCGGGCAGGGAGGCCCCGCCAGGCTTCCCGGCCCGGGGGTTGTCTGGCCGGGTTCTCTGGCCGTTCCCCACGATGCCGGAAAAGGCTCCCCGATCCTGGTCACGAGCCGCGCGGCAGCCGCCGGGACCCGGTGCCGGTTCCGCGATCATGTTCGCGGCTTTGATCACGGAAGATCGCCCAGGTCAGGGAGGCTGTCGGATGACTCGTGATCAGGCAGGTCGCGTCCCGGGCATCGCCCCGTTTCGGCCTGGCCCGCAAGGCCCGGCCCCTGCAAGGTGATACGGTGCGGTTCTTGCGGAGCGAGCCGGGCTCGGTTCCGGCGGTACGGATCGCCTCGCCGGTGATCGCGGTGCGTTGCCGTTCTGCGGCGTTATCGCGGAGAGTTCCCGCGCGGGAGCATGATCGCGGAGCGTTCTCCGTCGTTACCGCGGAGACTTCTCGCAGCACGGAGTGTTGACCGCTCTATGTGCGGACAACGCTCCGCGCAGCGACAACTCTCCGTGCCAGAGCCGGAAAAGGCTCCGCGCAGCGACAACTCTCCGTGCCAGAGCCGGGAAGGCTCCGCAAACACGCCAGTTCCCGACATAGACACCACAATAGCCAGACGTGTGGGTCACGCGCAGATCAGCCGGCGCCGAGCGGGAAAGCCAGGTCGAAAATGTGCGGGACAGCCCGGCGACCAATGGCGCCGGGCTCCCCCGTCTCGTCCGCCGCCGCTACATCCCGGACTGCTGCAGTGCCGGCTCGGGCAGTGCCTGCTCGGGGTGTGCCTGCTCGGGGTGCGCGGTCCGCTCGTCCGCAGACGTCACCGGCACGACCAGCTTGCGGCGGAAGCTCATGATCAGGGTGCCGTCCTGATTCCTGCCCCTGGTCTCGACCTCGACCAAGCCGCGCTCTGGCCGGCCTTCTACCGGCGACTTCGCGATGATCTCGCTCTCGCCGTAGAGCGTGTCGCCGTGCATCATCGGGGCGAAGTGATCGATCTTCTCGAAGCCCTTGTGCGTGATCGCCTTTCCGGCCACGTCGGCCTCGGACAGGCCGAGCAGCAGCGAGAAGATGTAGCTTCCGATCACCAGCGGCTGCTGGTACTTCGTCGCCGTCTTGGCGTAGTTCGCGTCGATGTGCAGCGGATGCCTGACCATCGTCAGCAGCGAGAACAGGTGATGGTCGTACTCAGTGATCGTCTTGCCCGGCCAGTGCTTGTAGACGTCGCCGACCTCGAACTCCTCGAAAGACCTACCGAACCCCATGCGCGACCCTGTCCTTTCCGCTGGCTCCCCCGGCCGACGCCAGCGCGGCATCGGCCGGGTCGATGACCCAGCTGCCGAGCGCGAGTTCCATGGTGATGCCAGGTCCGAACCCGGCGATGATACCCGTGGCCGACTCGGCCGGGGACTTCTCGGCGACCCGCCTCAGCACGTCGAACACGGCCGCCGACGCGATGTTGCCATGATTTGCCAGCGTCTCCCAGCTGTCTCCCAGCGCCTCGGCGGGCACCCCGCCTGGTGAGCGCAGTGCATCGAGAACTCGCGGGCCGCCCGTGTGGATGACGTGGAAGTCGAGCTTCGCCAGTTCATGACCCTGGTCGCGGACGAACCGCACCAGCTCGGGCATCACCTGCTGCATGGTGCCCGGGACGCCCTTGTTCAGCCGGAAGTGGAATCCGGTCTCCTTGACCTCGTAGGCGATCCAGGTATCGGTGCCCGGCATGACGTGCGAGGTCTGAGCCTGCAGGCGGACCCCGGTGCCCCGGCCGTCACCGCGGACGACCGCGGCGGCGATCGCGTCGCCGAACAGGCCGTTCGACAGCAGGCTGCCGACATCGAGGTCGTCAGGCTGGTAGCACAGCGAGCAGAACTCGCAGGCGACGATCAGGGCATTGGCTCCCGGGTGAGCGACGCAGAAGTCGGACGCCCGGTTGATCGCGGCGGTGCCGGCGGCGCAGCCGAGCTGCGCGATCGGCAGCTGGGCGGTGTCGGCGCGGAACCCGAGCTCGTTGATCATCCAGGCGGTGAGCGACGGCATCATGAAGCCAGTGCACGACACGAGCACGATCGCGCCGATGTCGCTGTGAGTCAGGCCGGCGTTGGCCAGCGCGTCGTCGACCACGGCCGGGATGCGCTTCTTCGCCTCGGCCTCGAAGACCTGGTTGCGGTGCCCGAACCCGGTATGGACGAGAGTCTCCTCGATCGGCCTGATCAGGTGCCGCTTGGCCACCCCGGTGTTCTCGATCAGCCTGAGGACCAGGCGTACCTGGGGGTGATCGGCGTGCAGCCGCCTGGCGAGATCAAGGGTCTCGGCCTGGGTAATGACATGCTCGGGGACAGCGACCGCCGGCGTGCATAGCACCGGCCTGCCCGCGGCGAGGTCAGCGTCCCACAGCGAAGCGTCTAGGCTGTCGATCCCCGTGCAGTCACCGTCCGAGCGGTTGCCCCCTGCCTGTGAGCCTGGCTCGCGAGGGGTCTCGCTTCGGTCCGCTGCTGACATGGCGCTCCTTCGTACGATGAATGATCAAGTTCATATCCGCGATCGGCTGCCAGGGCAGGACCGGGACTAACGGCATAGGCGCCGATGCTACAGCAGGTTCATGGTGGTACCCGAACGCATTGACATTATTCGTGGCATGTTTACCCTCAGCCTGGTTCGAGTGTAATTTTTCGCTACCTGAAACTTTCCGGTCCGGCCGCTCGTTTAAGCCTCTGAGCAGGGCATTCACCCTGCGAGAACTACCCTGGGCACGCTTGCGAGATCAGCGCGAGAGGAATCTGAGCGACTGTCCGGGCGCAATCTTTGATCTGCCATGAGGTCCCATTGACCCAAGGCAGGAATTATTTTCCGAGGCAGAATCGATAAGATTATCAGGCGCAAATGAAAGCAACCTTAGGGCTAGCTGAAAACTGGCTCAAAGTTATTTAGCTGCCCGAGGGTCCCGGACCCGCGCCAGCCGAATCGCCCTCCCCAAGCCTGGCAAGTCGCGATATAGCTTGCATCTAAACGCGATAGTACTTATTGTTTCCCCAGTTGGCTTGTCCTGACGGCTGGCGTGTTTCGGGAGCCTGGGAGCAGCACCTTGGACGCAACAGAGATCCTGACCGCCCTCATCACGCCGGAAGGCCGGGCGGACCCGTACCCTCTCTATGAAGATCTGCGCGAGCTCGGCGAGGTCGTCTCGATCGAGGGCCAGGAGCTGATCGTAGTCGGCTACGACCTCATCAATTCGGTGCTGCGCGATCCCCGGTTCGGCGTCTCCGACCAAGCCTCCTTCGAGAAGAGCATCCCTGGCTGGCGGAACCACCCGGTCCTCGTCCAGGGCGCGGACTGGATCTTGAATCTGAACGCGCCTCGCCATTCGCGGATCAGGAGCCTGATCGCGCGGGCGTTCACCGCTAGGCGCATCTCCGGCCTCGAGCCAGCCATCGCAAAGATGGCAGATGAACTAATCGACGCGATGGCTGATCGCGGATCTGGGGGCTCGCCCGTCGAGTTCATGCACGATTTCGCCTATCTCCTGCCGGTCACCGTGATCTGCGAGCTGATCGGGATACCCGAGTCGGACCGGGAGGGATTCAGGCCGGTCGCCAGGGAAGTAGCCGGCGTGTTCGAGTTCCACGGCGTGGAGACGTTGCCACCGATCGATGCCGCTGCCGTCGAGCTGCTCGGCTACTTCACCGGCCTCGCCGCCAGCCGCCGCGCCGACCCCAGGGACGACCTGCTATCCGACCTGCTCGCGATCGCCGACTCTGGCGACGGCAGGCTGGCCGATGCCGAACTGCTGCACAACCTCACCCTGCTGCTCGTGGCCGGCTTCGAGACGACCACGAACCTGCTGGGGAATGGCATGCACATCATCCTGCACGACCAGCAAGCGCGCGCCGCGGCCAGCGACGGCTCTGTCTCTCCGGCCGCATTCGTCGAAGAAGTGCTCCGGTTCGACTCGCCCGTCCAGCTGACCAGCAGGATCGGCTACCAGACCGAGCTCGGCGGCGTCGAGGTGACCAGCGGGATGGGAGTGACCACGTTGCTTGGAGCGGGCAATAGGGACCCCCGGCGGTTCAGCCATCCGGGTGTCTTCGATCCCGGCAGGGCCGATGCCGGACCGCTCAGCTTTGGCGGCGGAGCCCACTTCTGCATCGGCGCCGCGCTGGCCAGGCTCGAGGGCTCGGTGTCATTCCCGCGTCTGATGCGGAGCTTCCCTGACATCGCCGCCGCGGGCGAGCCCGTCAGGCGGGACACGCTGGTGCTGCGCGGGTTCGACCAGCTGCCGGTCACCGTGGCCTAGCGGCGGCTACCACCGGTACGAGGTGGACCGCGAACTGCTGCGGACGTAGCCGACGTACTCGGGGCGGGCGAAGACCGACTGGATGGCGATCCGGCCCGGGCCCTGCAGGGTGAGCCAGGCGCACTTGGTCTGCCGCCGCGCCGCGGCGAACGCGCGCGGGTACTCGTAGTGCAGAGACATCTGGACTTCCGGGTCCTTCCAGATGAGCCCGCCCGGCTGGACTAGCAGGCTCTCACCGCGGGCGAGGTCTCGGATGAAGGAGTTGCCCGGAGCATGCAGCAGCAGGAGCCCTGGCATGCCGAACGCGGTGAACCTGTCGATCATCCGCCCGATCGGGTAGTGCCACTCGGTGTCGTCCCCGCTCTTGGTGGTGTACCAGATGCCGGATTTGAGCCATTGGTAGCCGATGTTGCCCGTGGCGAGCAGGAAGCGGTGCTCGACCACGTCCACGGACTGGTTTTGCCGCAGCGGGATCGCCAGCGTCTCGCCCGGATGATCGGCGCTGAACGCGATATAGCCGGGACCCTGCGCCTTCATCATGATCAGCGGGATGCCCGCCAGCCTGCGGTTATAGCCACCGGCCATCTTGATCGACTCGAGCCGCACCTGCGGATCAGTATGCAGCAGCACGTGGTGGTGGAAGTAGACCCAGTCCTCGGGGTGCAGCGCCATCTCGGCGACCGGGACGTAGGTGCCGCTGACCTGGCAGGTCGACCGGTTGAACCTGATCCTGGCCATGTCCTCGATCGGCGGCTGCTTGATCCAGCCCGACTTGGACACGCGCAGCCGGACATCGACAGGGGCACCGCAGTTAGGGCAGGAACGCCCTGAACCGTCGCTTGGCAGGCGGCAGTACGGGCAGGTGTAGGTGCTGCCAGGCATCGCCGACATCTCTCTCGAAACCCCCATCTAGGCAAAGTCCCGACGGCTGCGCCGCAGGCTACGAGTGCACAAGACCGTACCTGACATCACGGTGTGCCGCTAACGTCCTCAGAGTCCCGTGACCGCACGCCCTGTCAGGTTAAGCGAACTTCCGGTAAACATCGAGTTACAAGCAACCGACATGTCTAGGGATATTTGGCCCGTCTACTTCATATCTCGCCGGTCTGCCCTGATCCTGGCAGCGTGAACGACTTTCTACTTGTTCTGGTAGTGATCACCGCACTGTCGTTCGACTTCACGAACGGCTTCCACGACACAGGCAACGCGATGGCGACGTCGATCGCGACGAAGGCGCTGAGCCCCCGGGTCGCGGTCAGCCTCTCGGCCGTCCTGAACCTGGTCGGCGCGTTCCTGTCGCTGACCGTCGCGGCCACGATCGCGAGCGGGCTCGTGGATACGGGCCTGGTGACTTTGACCGTGGTTGCGGCCGGGCTCGCGGGCGGCATCATCTGGAATCTGGTCACCTGGTTCTTCGGCATCCCGTCGAGTTCCTCGCACGCCCTGATCGGCGGGGTGATCGGCTCGACAATCGCGGCGGCTGGCGGTCACGCCGTTCAGTGGCACAATCTTTTCGCCAAGGTAATCATCCCGGCCGGGCTGTCGCCGATCGTCGCCGCACTGGTCGCGGCGAGCGGCACCTACATGCTGTACCGGATCAGCCGGAGCCTGACCGAAGGCGCGCGCACGAACGGCTTTCGGATCGGGCAGATCGGCTCGGCGTCGATGGTCTCGCTGGCGCACGGCACGAACGACGCGCAGAAGACGATGGGCGTGATCACGCTGGCCCTGATCGTCAACCACACCCTGCCGAGCACCGCCGGTGCGCCGTTCTGGGTGATCCTGTCCTGCGGGCTCGCGATCGCGCTCGGCACCTTCGCCGGCGGCTGGCGGGTCATCAGGACGCTCGGCAAGGGCCTGGTGGAGATCGAGCCGCCGCAGGGCATGGCCGCTGAGTCCGCGTCAGCCGCCGTCATCTTGCTGTCGAGCCACTTCGGTTACTCGCTGTCCACGACGCACGTGGCCACGGGCTCGATCATCGGCACCGGCCTGGGCAAGAAGGGCGCCGAGGTCCGGTGGCACGTGGCCGGGCGGATGGCGACAGCCTGGGTGTTCACGCTCCCGGCGGCCGGCGTCGTCGGCGCGGGCGCCTACGCGCTCGCGAACGCGATCGGCGGCACCGCTGGCGTCGTGGTGGACACCGTGCTGCTGATCGCGATCGGCGCCTCGATCTACTGGCGGTCGCGCAAGACAACCGTCAACCCCGACAACGTCAACGCGGACTGGACAGGCATGGTCGCGCCTCCGGTTCCGGCCAAGACCGCCGTCGCGGCAGCCGCCGCATGAGCGTTCGCGTGGCCCTGGGCGTCACGCTTGGCGGGAACCGCGGCCCGCGGCCCGCGGCTTGCCGCCTGAACGGCGGCCCGAGAACCGAATCTGGAGAGTAGGTCAATGGCAGCCCCTCCGACGCCGCCCCCGCCCTGGGTCAATGTCAGCGCCCTGTGGCAGATCGTGGTCCTTGCCCTGATCGCGGGAGCCGGGCTCCCCGCGTTGTTCGCGGTTGGCCTGCGCGCGCTGGCTTTGCCCGGCGGGCGCACCCAGACAGCTGAGGGCAGCTCCGGCCGGCTCATCGGCGGCAGCACGGTCGGCATGATCGCCGGGGGCCTGTGCTTCCTGGTTGTTCTCGCCGCGATCGGCTGGGGCATCTGGGCGATCTACGAAGCCGGACACTGAGAGGTCTCGCGAACATGGCCGTGCCTGAAGTCCTGAAGTCGATTATCGGCTGGCTCCGAGCCGGCTATCCGGAGGGCGTTCCTGAGCGCGACTACATCCCGCTGTTCGCCTTGCTCGGCAGCCATCTGACCGACGATGACATCGCTGCGATCGCCGGCGAACTCGAAAGCTCGACCGATTCAGCGTCCGCGCAGGCCATCAGGAACGCGGTCCAGGCGGTCAGCGCCGGCAAGCCACTCGATGCCGACATCGCGCGGGTCAGGGCCCGGCTCGCCGGAGGCGGCTGGCCGCTCGCGATGCCCCACGAGCGGGGCGAGCACGCAGCACCCTAAGCGCTGGGTCGGGGATTAGCGTGAGCATCGTGGCCCTCCCTGTTGCTGTCAGCGGTCCGTTTTGACAGCAACGTGGCCTCCCCGTTGCTGTCAGGACAGCATCAGGGAGGGCCGCGTTGCTGTTAAAACCGGTGGCTGACAGCAACAGGGAGGGCCACGCTGCTGTTAGAGGCGAGCGGACCAGCAACATGGCCGCCCTGATGCTGCGGCGGGCCGCGCCGCCGGCCGCCGGGGGCCGCCGGGGGCCGCCGCGCCGCCGCGCCGCCGCGCCGCCGCGCCGCCGCGCCGCCGCGCCTCCGGGCCGCTGGGGCCAGCATGCGCGGGCGTGCTTTGGCCGGGACTCATGGCTTGACGGCACGCAGGTGCAGGAACAGCGGGATGCGCTGCCACTTGCTCGGGATCGGGTCGCCTGACGAGGCTATTTCCCTGACCCTTTCGATCAGCAGGCCAGCGGCCTCGATGGCACGGGCATAGGCCTCGAAGGGCCGGTGCTCGCCGTAGAACGTAAGCCGGACGTCCTCGCGGTCGACCGTATCGCGCAGCGGCGCCGGGTCCATATAGGAGCCCGAGATCACGAACGGCGCGTCCTTGTCCTTGTCCTGGAATGTCCCGGCCGTGTTGACCGGGTGCGGGATGGCGATGAGGACCCGGCCGCCCGGTGCGAGCACCCGGCCGATCTCGGCCACGGCGGGCGGCATCTCATCGAAGTCCTGCAAGCACATGTAGGCCAGGACCAGGTCGAAAGCTCCGCTAGCGAATGGCAGCAGCGTCCCGTCTCCCTGGACGGCCATCGCGGCGTCCTCGTGCGTGGCCGCGAGCCTGATCATCGAGGGAGCCGCGTCAACCCCGACGACCTGATGGCCAAGCGATCGCAGCAGCCGGCTGAGCCGGCCTTCACCGCAGGCGAGGTCAAGGGTCCGCGCCCCCGGTGCGGGCAGCGACTCGAGCAGCCGCGGCAAGTTGATGTTCTCGTGCGCCCGGTCGTAGCCAGGGGTCCGGGCGAAGGCCGCCCAGTTCGCCGCCTCCGACTCCCAGCCTTGCCGCATCGTCACCCGGCAAGCCTGCCACAGACCGGCACCAAGCGGGTCAGGCCGACCAGCTCACCGCTGCCCGTGACCTTTTTCTTGATCACGGAAGGCGGCCGGCGTATCAGAGCCTGTCGGGTGACTCGTGATCAGGATCGGGGAGCCTTTTCCGGCATCGCGGGGAGAGTTCTCAGTCCGGGGAGCTGTCAGTACAGGAGCGGCAGGTACGATGCTCCGTGATCAAGGCGCCGAGCATGATCACGAAAGATCGTACCTGTCCTGACCTGGGCGATCTTCCGTGATCACGGTCTCGATCATGATCACGGAAACCAGCACGCGTCCCGGAGGCTGCCGCCCGGCTCGTGAGCAGGATCGGGGCGGCTCGGGTTGCTGGTCACGCCCGCATCTAACAGCACGATGCCCCCGGCGGCGCCGTGCCCGGGGCACGGCGCCTGACTCGCCACGATCCCGGGTCACCCGGCAGTCTCCAGGGCAGCGGCAATGTTCCGTGATCATGGTCCAGGGCATGATCACGGAAAGGTACATGCGCTATGACCTGGCCAAACTTCCGTGATCATGCCCGCGGCCATGATCACGGAAGATCGTTGCCGTGCCACGCGCACCGCCGCCGCCGCGAACCTCCCCGCCCGCAACCCAGCCGGGCAAACATAAGCCAACAGGATCATTCATGTTGGCGGCTGGCGCCGTCGACCGCCCGGCGCTCCTCGACCGGGTCACGGAGCGCCCGAACCCCTCCTTGACCCGGTGCCGTTAACCATACGAAACTGGTCAATCAGCGCCTTCAGCGGCACAGGCGTACACGACGGGCGGAAGGCGGGGGCAATGACTGACGCTCAGGGAGACAAGCTCGAGATCGGCGTCGTGCTCGAGGCCTTTCTTGACTGGCCGCTCGACAAGGTGCTGCCCTGGCTCAGGGAGTCCGCACCCGAGGTGACCGCCGTTGAGGTGGGGGCCGGCGGCTACGCCCCGCACCCGCACTGCGACGTCGACGAGCTGCTCGCCAGCCCGCAGGCACGGCAAGACTGGCTCGACCTGCTCGCCCGGCACGGCATCAGGCTCGACGCGCTGAACGCCTGGGGCAATCCGCTGCATCCTGACCCCGATATCGCCAGGGAGCATGACGAAGCCCTGCGCAACGCCATCCGGCTGGCCACCATGCTCGGCGCCGACCGCGTCGTCGCCATGGCGGGCTGCCCGGCCGCCGTGCACGGAGACCGCGCGCCGCATTTCGGTGCCGGCGGCTGGCTGCCTTACCTCGAAGGCGTGTACGAACGGCAGTGGGCCGACCACGTCGCCCCGTACTGGACCGAGCTTGCCGAGTTCGCCGCCGCCGAGAACACCGAACTGCGAGTCTGCCTGGAGCTGCATCCGGGTACCGCGGTGTTCAATGTGGAGACGTTCAGCCGGGTCGCCGCGCTTGGCCCGGCGATCGACGCCAACCTCGATCCCAGCCATTTCTTCTGGATGGGCATGGACGGACTCAAAGTTACAGCGGCGCTTGGAGAGCGGGTCGGGCACGCGCACGGCAAGGACACCGTGTTCCACCCGGACAACCTCGCGCTGAACGGGCTGCTCGACGCCAGGTGGCCGCGGCCGGCCGAGCAGATGCCGTGGACGTTCGCCGTGCCCGGGAAGGGGCACGACGTCGCCTGGTGGACCGCGCTGGCCGCCACCATGTCCGGCTCGCACGCCCGCGTCATCTCCATCGAGCACGAGGACCCGTTCGTGCCGGCCACGACCGGCGTCCCCGACGCCGCCCGCCTGCTCCGCCAGGCCATCGACGCCGCGGCCTAGCCATCGACGCCGCGGCCGCCCCCGCGGTCTAGCCCCCGAACGTGACGACCGGGCCGAGCGGGCCCGGGAGCGCGGCCAGGTCCTTGATCGCCCTGGGCGGGAAGTCCGGCCAGGTACCTGACGGGTCGCGGTCGCGGTGCAGGCATGAATCCAGGAACCGCTGCCAGCGCCGGTCACCATCGAGACCCCGCACCACAGTGCCGTCGGCTCGCACCTCACGGCGCCAGCACGGTTGCGCCATGCTGACGCCGAAGTCGGCCAGGATGAAGACGCGCTCCAGCCTGGTCCGGCCCGGCTTGGGCTCGAACCGCTCAGGGAGGGCGAACTCGTAGGCGATGGCGTTCCCGTGGCGGATACCCGGCAGCGGGCCGAACAACGGCTCCGGGTCGCCGTAAGCGCCGGACCACACCTGCACGCGGTCCATGTCAGCCGGCCAGTCCGCCCGACTCGGACTCCGGCCGGCCCAGATTCCGCTCGACCCACCGGCCCGTCAGCTGCCCGAGCACGCCGAGCGGCACGGCGCCGTCCCCGAGCACTACCCCGTGAAACGCCCGCACGTCAAACCCTGGCCCCAGCGCCCGCGCGGCCTCAGAACGCAGTCGCTGGA
This sequence comes from uncultured Actinomycetota bacterium, assembly GCA_963720575.1. Classification (GTDB taxonomy): domain Bacteria; phylum Actinomycetota; class Actinomycetes; order Streptosporangiales; family Streptosporangiaceae; genus Chersky-822. The sequence continues at coordinate 2,702,720 of CAVRGA010000001.1, read as the reverse complement.
TCTCCCGGCGCCCGACCATGTAGGCGAGCGCCTGCCCAGGCCAGCCGATGTAGCGGTCGATCTCGTTGACCACGTTGGCCCGCGTCGTCGCCGTGCGCGACCACATGAAGTCGATCGCCGCTGCCCGTGACCAGCCGTAGTAGTGAATCCCCGTATCGACGACGAGCCGGCAGGCGCGCAGCGCGTCGAACGACAGCATGCCGAGCCGGGCCAGGTCCGAGGTGTAGAGCCCCATCTCGTCGGCCAGCCGCTCGCAGTACAGCCCCCAGCCCTCGACGAACCCGCAGACCTCGGCGTCAAGGAAGCGCCGGTACCGCGGCAGGCCGTCCAGCGTCTGCGCGTACGCGATCTGCAGGTGATGGCCGGGCGTGCTCTCGTGGAACGCCAGCGCCTCGTACTCGTAGGCAAAGCGCTCAGAAGGATCGGTCGTCAGCACGCAGTGCGCTCCGGGCCGCGAGCCTCCCGCCGCTGGGGGCCGGTAGTACGCCAGCGCCGAGTTGCCGGCTTCGACCGGGTCGATCTCCTCGATCACGCAATCGGCGATCGCCATCGGCGGGAACCAGCCGTCCCGCGCCTCCTCGGCCCGCGCCAGCGCGTCACCCACCACCGACACGATCTGGGCGGAACTGGCGAACCGCAGCGCGGGGTCGTTCCGCAGCCGGCCGAGGATCTCGCCGCGCCCGGAAGTGCCGAGCACCCGGCCGCCGAGCTCGGCCCACTCGGACTCGAGCGAGGCCAGGACGTCGAGCCCGACCTGGTGGATCTCCTCGGGCGACAGGTCGGTCGTCGTATGGCGCCGCACCGCCGCCAGGTAGCCTTCTGACCCGCCCGGCACCGAGCCGATGCCGACCTGCTCGTCCGGCCTCGCGACCGGCAGCACCTCCGCCTCGAGATAGGTGATCAGGCGGGCTGCCGCCGGGCGCACGACATCCGCGACCAGCGAAGCGGCCCCGGCCCTGAAGGCCTCCTGGTCGATCTCGCCCCGCACCGGCACCGTGACCAGCCGGTCAGCCAGGACATCCCGGGAGAGGTAGCCGGCTAGCTGCTCGATCGCCTGCCTTACTCCGACCTGAGCCGGAATCCGCCCCTCGGCCAGCGCCAGCTCGTACCGGCGAGTCAGCGCGTCGAAGAACCCGCCTAGCTGTCCCAGCCTGCCCAGATAGCCGTTCGCCGCGCCGGGGTCGGCAACAAGCGCCGTCGGCACCGACATGTAGACGGCGGCCTGCGGCGACGCATAGCCCTCCGCCGAGATGCCCGCCTCCCACAGGCAGTGTTCCCGGTCAGAGCGCGCCGCCCAGGCCAGATGAGCCAGCACCGCATGATCGGTACGTCCCGCGTCGTCGAGCAGGTCCACGTCGATCAGCCCGAGCCGCCGCTCGACGTCGGCGAGCTGCCTGACGACCGCGGCCGAGCCTTCCCTGCTCGGATCGGGCACCAGCGCGTCAAAGCCGGTCACGCCTAGCTGCGTCGCGCCAAAGGGATCGGCCGAGTGCACGACATCGAAATACGATTCGCCCAGCGCCCGCAACTCGGCGGCGGCCGCCGCCGCGCCCGCCGCCCCTGCCGGGCCCGCCTCAGCCGTCATCGCGCCGCACCCGCTCCGCCTGCCGGCTCCAGCCGGTGCGGCCCGTCGGCCAGGAGCCGCCACAGCTGCTCCCAGGCGGCCATGCCTTCGCGGAGCCGGCGGATGCGGAGAAACTCGTTCGGCGCGTGCAGCTTCTCGTCGGCCGTCGAGAAGGAGAAGAACAACGTCTTGACGCCGAGCGCGTCCTCGAACAGCGCGGTCGCTGGGAGAGTGCCGGGCACGGACGCCTGCAGGACGTGCTGGCCCGGGTAGACCGCCTCGAGCGCGGCGGTCGCGGCGCGGATCGCCGGGTGACTGGCCGGGATGGTGTACGCCGGAACCCTCGCCTCGTCGGCCCGCACGCTCACCCGCACTCCGGGCGCCGGCCGTGCGGCGATGTGCGCCTCGATGGCCGCGAGCACCGCGTCCGGGTCCTGGCCCGGCACGAGCCGGCACGACACGTGCGCGACGGCCACATGAGGGATGACCGTGTACTTGCCGCCGCCGCGCACGCCATTGACCTCGAGCGTGGGGCGCTCCCACAAGCGTTCGAGCGTGGAGTATCCCCGCTCCCCATGGGCCTGCGTGAGCCCGAGTTCGGCAAGGAATTTTTCAGCTGAAAATTTAATACCGGCAATCTCGGCACGCCGACTGGCACTAAGCGGCGGGATCCCGTCGTAGAAGCCGTCCGCGGCGACCGTGCCGTCGCTGTCGTGCAAGCTCGCGAGGATCTCGGCCAGCGCGTGCAGGGGGTTCGCGACCGTGCCGCCGTACCGGCCGGAATGCAGGTCGGTGCTGGCGCCTTCGACGATGATGTCGAGCGAGACCAGGCCCTTGGAGGCGAGCGAGACCGACGGCTCGGTCGGCCGCCACATCGCGCCGTCGGCGGAGATCACCAGGTCGGCGGCCAGGTCGGCGGCGTGCTCGCGGACGTAGCCGGGCAGGTTCGGGCTGCCGATTTCCTCCTCGCCCTCGAACAGGAACTTCACGTTCAGCGGCAGCCCGCCGTCGGCGCTCATGAACGCCTGGGCGGTCTTCAGGACGATGTAGATGGGACCTTTGTCGTCGGTGGTGCCGCGCCCCCGGATCACATCGCCGTCGACCGTCGGCTCGAACGGCGGGGTGACCCACTCGGCGAGGTCGCCGGTCGGCTGCACGTCGTAGTGGCCGTAGACCAAGATGGTGGGCGCGCCTGGCTCGGGGTGCTGCCAGTCTGCGCGGACGACCGGGTGACCTGCCGTCGGGAGCACTCGCGCGTTCGCGAACCTAAGCTGGCCGGCGAGCCAGTGCGCCGCTGCCAGCATGGTCGGCGCGTCGGCGTCCCGGCTCACGCTCGGGATGGCGACGAACTCGCTCAGCTCGGCGAGGTAAGCGGAATCATCGCTGTTAAAGGAAAGCACTGCCGCCATCAATCGCGATCGTCTGCCCGGTCACCCACGAGGAGGCCTCGGCGGTGAAGAACCGCACGCCGTTGGCGATGTCGGCGGGATCGCCGAGCCGGCCGGTGGCGATTCCCTTGATCAGGTCGCGCTGGCCGTCCGGGCCGTAACTGTCCCACTGCCTGAGTGTCGTGGGGTTGGAGAGAATGAATCCGGGGGCGATGCAGTTCACCGTGATGCCGAACCGGCCGAGTTCGAGTGCCATCTGCCGGGTAAAGGCGATCTGCGCGGCCTTCGCGCTGGCGTAGGCCTGGATGCCGGTCTTGCTGACGCCGAGGCCGGCGGCGGACGAGATGTTGACGATCCGGCCCCAGCGGCGCTCTTTCATTCCCGGCACGGCCGCCCGCGTGCAGTGGAAGGCCGTGGTGAGATTAGCGTTCACCACCGCGTGCCAGTCGTCGTCGCTGACCTCTTCCAGCGGCCGGCCAACCTGCCCGCAGACCCCGCCGGCGTTGTTGACCAGGATATCGATGGCGCCGACGCCCGCGAAGAACTCGAGTACCGCGCCAGCGTCGGTGAGGTCGGCGGTGTCCTTGTCCACGCTGTGCACGGTCGCGCCGTCCGCCGCGAGAGCCCCGGCGATCGCCGTGCCGATCCCGTGCGCCGTCCCGGTGACCACCGCGGTCTTGCCGGTCAGGTCCCTCGTCATTGACACCTCAGCACTCCGTTGCCGCCGGTCGTGAACTGATCCGCCCGAAGTAACACAACACCACCCGATACCGCAGAACCATACTGCAACCAGCAAATTCGCCCCCAACAGCCCCGGCCCCGGCGGGAGTTCACCTGGGCAGCGGAAAGCGGTAACTAGGATTACTACGGGTGTCGGACGCCGGCGGCGAGGTGGTGGCAGCCGTATTCTCAGTTCTCATCACCTCGACATCTTTTGTTTACCTATGTGTCAGCGGGTTTGCGGTGGCGTGGTACTTCGACCACAGTTGGGGGCGGAGGCTTGTGGAGGGATTAGATGGCCGCTGCGCCGGTTGAACACGCAGAGCAAGCTCGGCTTGCGCTGCGTACAATCGTGGCCGAGCATGGTCCTAGTACGCTGTCCAATCCCCGTACCCTGTCCAATCTGCTGGCCGATCTGCTTCCCGACGCGCCGAGGATCGCCAGGCTCCTGGTGGCAGCGGCCCAGGACCGGATCGCCGAGGATCTGCGCGAGCACACCTCGATTGGCATGGACCCGCACACGGCATCGCGGCTGGTGGCATCGTCATTCGCGGATGCGACCATGTTCGCGCCCGAGGCGTGCGACTGGGTGGTGAGCGAGATCGCGCTCGCGCTCGGGCTGACCGAGGAAGACCCGCCTGCTCCCGCCTTCAGCCCATCGGCCACGGCCCGGTTCGCGGCAGGGCCTGAGGTGGGCACGCTGCCCGCGTCGACGGAGACGGCTTCAGCTCCGCTGGAGGTTCAGGGACCCCGGCGCGAAGCGGGTCCCAGGCCAGTCTGGCCGCGGGCCACGCCCGGCCCAGGGCGCGAGCCGGGCGCACCGGCGCCGACCGTGGCTGACCCCGACCTCCACAGCCCGCCGGACAACGTTGGCCAGAGCCAGGGCGGCCAGGGCCGCCAGCAAGCACCGGGGCGGCATCGCGCCAGGCAGGAGCCCGTCGCGGCCGGCGGACGCCCGGCGGCCGGCGGACGCCCGGCGGCCGGCGGCGGACCCGCACGAAGCGGCGCGGCAGAGGCCGGCGGGTGGTCGCAGGCCGGCGGGCGGCCGGCGGGCGTTGGACCGGCCTGGACGGCTGTTGTTACCGCTGACCGGGACTACTTCGACAGCGTGATCTCCGACGGGCATGTCGAGGCCTCGGCGATCGAGTTCCCCGCGCACTGCCCGCCCCGGCGGTTTGAGTTGTCCGGGTCCGCGATGTGGATCGGCCGCCGCAGTGTTTCCCGGGGGCTCTCGCCCGAGATCGACCTGACCGGGCCGCCGCTCGATCCGGGGATCTCGCACCTGCACGCCGTGCTCGTGGCGCACGATGATGGCACCTGGTCGGTCGAAGACCGGGGATCGGCGAACGGCACGCAGGTCAACGGCGACGAGCTCATCGCGGGCGTGCCCGTCGCCCTGCACGAAGGCGACCGGATCTGCCTGGGCGCGTGGACCGTGCTCACCGTTCACGCGGGCTGAGGCGAGTACGGAACTCTGGCCGGTTCGGCTCGATCGCCGGGCCGAATCGTGATCGACTGGACGAGTGACCCGGTCTGCCGCCATCGAGTACGCCAGCGATTATTTCGACTCAGGGAATTTCCTGGCCGACCTCACGCGCAGAGTCGCCTTCCGGACGGAGAGCCAGGACCCCGGACGCCGGGACGACTGCCGCGCCTATCTCGAGCAGGAAATGGTGCCGGCCGCCGCCCGGCTCGGGGCCAGCGCGCGAGTGCTCGACAATCCTGACCCCGGCGCCGGCCCGCTGCTCATCGCGCACCGGCACGAGGCCGATCACCTGCCCACGGTGCTGACCTATGGCCACGCCGATGTCGTGCTAGGGGAGGAAAAAAGGTGGCGCGCTGGCCTTGACCCCTGGCGCGTCACCGTCGAAGGCGATCGCTGGTACGGCCGGGGCACGGCGGACAACAAGGGCCAGCACACGATCAACCTGGCCGCGCTCGAGCACGTCCTGCGGGCGCGGGACGGCCGGCTTGGCTTCAACGTGAAGGTGCTGATCGAGACGAGCGAGGAGGCGAGCTCGCCCGGCCTCAGCGAGTTCTGCTCGGCCCACCGTGACGAACTGGCCGCTGACCTGCTGATCGGCTCGGACGGCCCGCGCGTCGCGGCGGAACGGCCCACCGTGTTCCTCGGGACCCGCGGGGCGGCGGCGTTCACGCTCCGAGTGCCGCTGCGCGAGCGTTCGTATCACTCGGGCAACTGGGGCGGGTTGCTGCGCAACCCGGCGACCACCCTGGTGAACGCGCTCTCCTGCCTGGTCGATGGCCGCGGCCGCATCCTGGTACCGGGCCTGCGCCCGCCTGCCATTCCCGCCAACGTCCGCGCGGCGCTGCGCGCGATCGAGGTGGGCGGCAGCCCGGGCGACCCCGACATCGACCTGGACTGGGGCGAGCCCGGCCTGACCCCGGCGGAGCGCCTGGTCGGCTGGAACTCACTCGAGGTCCTGTCGCTAGCGGCAGGCAACCCGGACGTCCCGATCAACGCCATCCCCGGCTCCGCGCATGCCCATTGCCAGCTCAGGTTCGTGGTGGGCACTGATATTGACGGGGCGTTCGACGCGGTGCGCGAGCACCTGGACCGGCACGGTTACCCGATGGTCGAGGTCGAGCCCGGCCAGATCATGTACGCCTCGCGCACCGATCCGGACGACCCGTGGGTGCGCTTCACGCTCGACTCCCTCGCGCGCACCGCCGGCGACGAGCCCGCGCTGCTGCCGAATCTGGGCGGCAGCTTGCCGAATGACGTGTTCACCGACGATCTCGGGTTGCCGACGATCTGGATCCCGCACTCCTATCCCGCGTGTGCGCAGCACGCGCCGGACGAGCACCTGCTCGCGCCGGTCGCGCGGCAGGCTTTGCAGCTCATGGCGGGCCTGTTCTGGGATCTGGGCGAGGCGGGTCAGGCGGGCGGGCTAGCCGGGCAGGCGGGCTAGCGGCCGAGTAGCGCGGCCGTAGCCAGCACCGTGCCCAGCGACAGCGTGGTCGTGACCAGCACGGACTTGGTCGCGAGCGCTGCCGCGCTCTGATAGCGCTGCGCGTAGACGAAGGTGTTCTGGGCGGTCGGCAGGCCCGCGCAGACGACGACGGCGATCAGTTCGGGATGCGGCAGCCGGAACACGAACGCGCCGATCAGGAAGCCGATGGCCGGCTGCACGACGAGCTTCAGCACCGTGATCATGCTGATCTCGGCGGCTCCGGGCTCGGCGGGCACGACCGTGGCAGCAGCCTCGTCGCCCGGCTCCGGCGACGCGGACGGGCGGTACAGCGACATGCCGAGCGCGATCAGCGCGGTCGGCACCGCCGCGCCGCCGAGCAGGGTGAGGGTGGTCTCGATCAGCGAGGGCGCACGGAAGCCGGTCGCGGCGGCGATGACCCCGAAGGCGGAGGCCAGGATCACGGGGTTGCGCAGCGGCAAGGTGGCGAGGCGCTTGAATCTCGGCCCGCCCGCGGCGTCGTCGTGCCGGTCAAGGACGATGAGAATGATCGGCGTCACGACCAGGGTCTGCAGCAACAGCACTTCGATGATGAAAGAGACTTTGCCAAGCACCTGCATCGCGATGGGGATTCCGAGGTTCGCGGAATTCACGTACCCGGCGGCCATTCCCCAGATCGCCTGCCCGCCCGGCTTGTGACCGAACCAGCGGCGGGCGATGACCCAGCCGGCGCCGATGACCAGCGCCGTCGTCACCGCGAAGGCGCCGATCGGGCGAATGGCGTAGCCGGAGAGCGGCGTCCTGGCCAGAGTCAGGAAGAGGTCGGCCGGGATCGCCAGGTGGAACACGAACTGGCCGAGCGCGAGCGCGGCGCTCTGCGAGAACAGTCGCTGGCGGCGAGCGAGGTATCCGGTAGCGGTCAGAATCCAAATCGGCCCGAACGCCCCAATCAACCCCATAAAGCGATGTTCTCACAGCGGCAGTCTTCCGTGATCACCGCTGCCTGTGACCTGTTTTCTTGATCACGGAAGGCGGCCGGCGTAGAGAGGCTGCCGGGTGACTCGTGATCATGATCGGGGAGCCTTCACCGGCATCATGCGGGAGAGTTCTCAGTCCGGGGGAACTGCCAGTGCGAGGGCGGCAGGTGCGATGTTCCGTGATCATGTTCGCCGGCATGATCACGGAACATCGCCGATGTCCTGACCTGGGCGATCTTCCGTGATCACGGTCTCGAACATGATCACGGAGTCCAGCACCGGTCCCAGGGGCTGCCGCGCGGCTCGTGATTCAGGATCGGGGAGTCTTTTCCGGCATCGTGGGGGAGAGTTCTCGCTCCGGGGAGTTTTTTCAGTCAATAGAACTGAAAACTCTCCCTTGAGTGAAAAGTCTCCCCGGTAACTCAGGGAAAGTCTCCCCGCTGACCCCCCGGAGACTTTGATGCGCGCGCTATCCGTAACTATATCGGGGGCGGCGGAGGCGGGGGCGGCGGCCAGAGGGTGGGCGCGGCGGGGGCGGAGGAGTTCTTTCAGCTACGCCGGGGTCACGTGGTCGCGCCAGGAGTGGGCTGGCTCGAAGCCGAGTGCTTGCCGTGCGCGGTCAATGGACAGCAAGGTCGCGGTGCCGGGCACCGGGGCGGTCAGCGGCACGCCGGGGAAGACCTCGCGCAGGAGTTCCTCGGACGGGCGCGTCATGACCGTGTCGGCGGCCGCGATGATGAAACTCGGGCTGCCGGTCAGGTCGGCTTCGAGCGCCAGCCGGCACGCGGCGGCGGCATCGCGCTCGTCGATGTAGCCCCACAGGTTCCACTTCCGCTTCTCCGGGTGATCCCAGACCGACGGGAAGTCCGCGTACTCGGCGGGACCGAGGATGTTGGAGAACCGCAGTGCCACGAACGGCATGCCTGACCAGCCGGCGATCTGGGCGGCGATCGTCTCGCTCGCCACCTTGGAGAGCGCGTAGGTCGAGGTCGGGAACGGATAGTGATCCTCGTCGATCGGCGCGTACCTGGGCGGGGTGTCGAAGGGCAGGCCAATCGTGGTCTCGCTCGACGCCCACACGACCCGGGCTAGCTTGGCCTGAGCCGCCGCGTGGAAGACGTTGAAGTTCATCGTCATGTTCTGGTTGAACGTGACCGCCGGCGTGCGCATGAAAGGGGCCGGGATGTTAGCCAGGTGGACCACCGCGATGGCGTCTTCGAAGATCTCGGCCGCCTGGCCGTAGTCGGTCAGGTCGGCGCGCACGAACTCGGCGTCGCCCAGCGCTCCGGGCGCCGGTGACACCAGATCGGTGGCGATGACCTCGTGCCGATGAGCGAGCAGGTCGGCGACGACGGCCCGTCCGGCCCGTCCGCTTGCTCCGGTCACGCAGACCTTCATGGAACGCTCCTCCGATCAGTTCTGGCCCGGTCCGGCGTTCCAGCCAGGTCCGGCCGCGGGGATTTCTAGTTGTCCAGCCAGTCGCGCACGTGAGTGGTGAGGAATTCCAGCTCGTCACCGATGCCGTCGGGGGCGCCGGCCCGGTGACCCCAGATGCTGGGGATCACGGCCAGCTCGCCGTGCCGCAGATGAGCGAGCTCGGCCTCGTTGTCGGCAACGCGGAAGTACAGGTCGGTCTCGCTGGGGATGAGCAGCACGCGGGCCTCGATCGCGGCGAGCGCCGCCGGCAGGTCCCCGCCGTACAGGTCGTTCGCGCTGATGTCGGCCTCCTGCCAGGTGACCGCCTGGGCGTAGACATTGGCCGCCTTGTACGCGCCGAAGGATTCCTCCCATTCGGCTCGCAGGAACGTCTCAAGATCGGGATGGCCGAGCGCCGTCTCGAACAGCCGCTCCCGGTAGAAGTCCTGGGACAGGCCCCAGCCAGCGTAGATGTGACCGAAGGCGCGCAACGCGGCCTTGGGCTCGGCGCTGAAGCGGCCGTTGCCCTCGTATTCGGGCGCCGCCTCGAGGGTGCGCAGCAGGCCGGACAGGAACACCTTGTTGTGCGGCGACGTCTTCGCGCTGCCGCAGACGACGATCGCCCGCTCGACGAATCCCGGGTAGAGGGCGGCCCAGTGATAGGACTGGCCGGCTCCCATCGAGAAGCCGTACGCGGCCGCCACCCTGGTCACGCCGAAATGCTCGGTCAGCAGCCGGTGCTGGGCCCTGACGTTGTCCGCCATGGTCACGACGGCCGGGTAGCCAGGCGTGTCGGCGGCTCCTGATGACAGGCCGTTGGAAAACATGTCGGGGATCACGATGAACCACCGCGCGGGGTCGAGGATCTTGTCAGGCCCGATCAGCCAGGCCAGGTCCTCGTGAGTCGCGGTGTAGCTGCACGGATAGATGATGACGTTGTCGCGGGCCGCGTTCAGGGTGCCGTGCGACTGCCATGCCAGCCGTGCTCCGGCGATGGTGCCGCCGCGCTCGGCCGGCAGGTCGCCAAGCTCGAGCACGCCATCTCGCACCGGCCAGTCCCCGGTCATGACATCACTCCCATCGGCTGGTATTTCCGGCGATCCGGATGTTGTGTCAGACGCTAGCCGATGCGTGCAGGCTCCGACGACGCCAGGTGCCGCCGCCACCACGCTGGTGGAGGCGGCGGCACCAGCCCGGGCGAGCCGTTACGCCGGTGGGAAGTTGAAGTAATGCAGGCTGACGTAAGGCGGATTACCTCCGGCACCCGAGGAGAACTCCAGGTACACATTGTGCGTACCTGTCACCTTGGTAATGTTCGCCGGAACGGTTTTCCACGTGCTCCAGCCGCCGGTATTACCTACGGCAAACGAGCCGATTGGGGCGTTGGTTGGATTGTCGATCACCACTTCGACTAGGCCGCTCACCCCGCCTGTCGCGCCCGAGGCTACCCGGGCGTCGAATTGGCTTGAGCCCGTCGTGCCGAAATTGACATTCGGGTATTCGAGATACTCTCCGTTCTTTAGCTGGGAGGCCTGGTTGCCGTCAACTCCGGACGGGTTGGTGTCCCCGGTCGCCGCGGTGACCGAGATCGTGCCCTGGCTCGCTGAGAAGCAGTCGGCCGAGATGTTGGACGTGGCGGTGCTGGTGCACGACTTGCCGCCTGGCGGCGGTGAGGTCGGGGACGGTGTGGGCGTGGGGCTCGGGCTCGGCGACGGGCTGCTGCTGGCGCCCTTTTCGTACGCGGCGACGTAGGCGACCGTCATCGTCGCGCCCGAGGTGGTGGAACTCGTCGGGGTGGTGCAGCCGCAGACCCCGTTCGGGAAGCCGCCGCCCATCGCGAGGTCAAAGATGACAGAGAAGTTGTGGTCGATCGCGGCTTGCCAGGTGGCGACTGGCACCTGGCTCTCGTTCACCTGGAAGACCTGGGCGCCGTCTACGAACCAGGTAATGGACTCCGCGGAGGTGTTGGTCCGGTTCACGATGACGGTGTAGGTGTGGAACGCGGTCTGGCAGCCGGCGCAGCTGAGCAGCCCGCTGCCGATGCCCGTCGTCTCATTGCACGGCCCGCCTGGGTCGACGCCGCAGTGGAAGGTGCCTGAGTGGTCGGACAGGGCGTTGACGTCCTCCAGGATGTCGATCTCGCCGGTCATGGGCCAGGTGCCGGGGCCGAGCATCCAGAACGCCGGCCAGTAGCCGAGGCCGCTCGCCGGGTTCGGCTGCTCGATCGAGGCGGTGACCTCGAGCTCGCCACCTGCGGGGGCGCCCACGTTAGCGGTGGGCGTCTGGATCCGGCCCGAGGTCCATGCCCCGCCGGAGTTGATCGCCTTGATGACGAGGTGACCGCTGCCGTCGAGGAACACGTTGCTCGTCGAGTTCGTCATCGTCTCGATCTCGCCAGTGCCGAAGCTGGAGCCGGGGCCGGTGTCGTACTTCCAGTTAGCCGAGCTCACCGGCGAGCCCGCCGCTCCGGCGAAGCTGTCGCTGAAGACGGTGCTGAACCCCGCTGGCGGCGCGGGCACGGTCGTCGCGGACGCCGGCTGGGTCATCACGACCGCCGCGACCATGGACCCGGATAACGCCGCCGTCAGCGCCGCCGCCGCCGCCGCGACTATCCGTCGCCGGCGGCCAGCCACGCTGCTCTTGATCGTCTGACTGATGCCTGACATCGGGTCTGACATCGGATGAGCCTCCTACCTCGATCTCGGGGATCGATTCGGTAGCCGCAGCCGATCGCAGGACCGCCGGCCGCGGCCGGTCTGGCGCTGCTTGAGGTGCTGCCGTTGCACGCATTAAGGCGACAAGGGCCTGGTCAGGCAGTCGCTCAGGCAACTAAAACTAACTTCAAACCTTGATTCAAGACGTGGAGTAAGCGCCTGTCAAGGCTGATGACCTACAGTGCCGGTACGGTCACTAGCAGGCCGGTGTCGGGGCGGGCCGGTGCCGGTCGGGGCGGGCCGGTGTCGGGGCGGGCCGGTGTCGGGGCGTGGTCGCGCGTAAACTCCCCGTTATTCCTTCCTGTTCTGCCTGGTAGGAAGCTATTCACGAGATGGCTCACGTAAGGTCGCCTCGTGAGCGGCGAAGACGAGCTCCAACGGCGTTTCTGGCCGGCGACGGAAACAATGCTCAACTCCGCGCGCGCCAAAGCGTCCAGACTCGGCATGTTTTTCGGGCTCGCCGACCCCGCTGGCAGCGGAGACTGGCATCCGGCCAGCGCGCTGTACTCGACCGACGAAAGCCCGCTTGACGCCATCATCGACGAAGTCATCCGCAAGCTAGGCGACTGCGAGCGTCGGGTGGCTGCTTCGCTATTTCTCACCGGGTATTCCGCGCGCCTGGTCACTCCGCAGGTCGGCTGCCTGGTCCTGGCCGGCTGCGTTCCGGCTATTCCGGCGAGTCGGCTCTACTGGCGGCGACCACGCAGCGAGATGATCGAACTGGCCCTGGAGGCCGGACCCGGGTGGCGAGCATCCGATCAGGTGCTCATGGACCTCGTCATCAGCCAGACGCTCGATGAGCATGTCACGCCGCTGATCGCCGCCATCAAGGCACGGGTGCGGATCTCCGCCGAGCTTCTCCACGACAACATGGCCTCCGCCCTGATCGGCGCCATCCGCTTGCTCGACGCGCAACTCCACGGCGGCTGGCGCTCGCTCGCGGAGCACGTCCTGGCTCACCCCCGGCTACAAGGGTGCGGCACGCTGCTGCAGGGGGAGCCAGCTTTCGTCCGGCGCAGCTGCTGCCTGTACTACCAGGTAGAAGACGGCGGACTATGCGGAGACTGCCCCCTAGCCCGATAAACGCCGCCCGTGCGGCCGCCCGCACGAGCCGGCCGGGACCGCACGAGCCTGCCGGGACCGCACGAGCCTGCCGGGGCCAGACGAGCCGGCCGGGCCGCACGAGCCAGCCGGGGCCGCACGAGCCGGCCGGGGCCAAATCACGGAGGATTGTCCGCTCTTTAAAGGCTGTCGGGTGACTCGGGATCTTGGAGAGTCAGGCGCGTGGCGGTCAGCGGGAGGCTTTCCCCTTTAGATTTTTTGAAATAGTGCCTTCGCGCGTGATCTCGTTTCTGGGCGGACGTGCGTTGTGCTCCGGCACGGTGCCGTAGGGGCAGGGTGAGCATCGTGGCCCTCCCTGTTGCTGTTAGCGGTCCTTTTTGACAGCAACGTGGCCTCCCCGTTGCTGTCAGGACAACATCAGGGAGGGCCACGTTGCTGTTAAAACCGGTGACCAACAGCAACAGGGAGGGCCACGATGCTGTTAGCGGCGGGCGTGACCGCAACCTAGGTCGTCCTGATGCTGTCGCGGGCCGCCGGGCCGCCGGGCCGCCGGGCCGCCGGGCCGCCGGGCCGCCGGGCCGGAGCGCGCTCCGCCTTAGGGTTCCGGAAGATGTCCGAAGGCTCCCCGATCCTGATCACGAGCCGCCCCGGCAGCCTCTTCGGAGGCTGCCGGGGCGGCTCGTCCAGCGGATTGGGTTACCTGGCCTGGAGTGCGGCCTGGCGGGGCGTCCGTGCCGGTGCTCATGTTGCGTGTGAGGTGGTAGTGGCCGGCGTGATAGCCAGTGTCCTGGCGTGGCCGCATGAATGCGGACATTGATGGTCCGGACCGGGTGTCGATCCGCGTATTGATGATCTTGTTGGCTTATTGGAGGCTGAGGCGGCGTGGGTTCAGGAGGCAGGGTCAGCGGTGCCGGGGTGACCAGGCCGGGCCGGCTCGAACAGCCCCTGCCCTAGTTTCCGTGATCATGTTCCGAGGCGTGATCACGGAAATTTACGCAGGTCAGGGCAGTAACAATGTTCCGTGATCATACCCTCGACCATGATCACGGAAATTAGCCCCGGCGGGTCCCTGGCCGGCATGAACCCCACCCGGCAAATCCGCACCACCGGCCTCCGCCGGCTCAGACTCGCCCGGCGGCCTGGACCTCCAATAAGCCAACAAGGTCATTGACGTTGTCGGGGCTCGGGACCGCTCGGGCGGGCGCCTGTCTGAGAAAGTCAGCCCGGGCCGGAACGCGCAGGTCAGCGCATGATCAAATGAGTAAGCGGCGTTAGGGCGATGTAGCGCCGCTTGATCACACCGACGACCATGATCACGAAGCTTCGCCCTGGGCGGTCTTCCCGGCTCGACTCGCCGACGGGTCACTGGGAAATACTGCCGACGGGTCACTGGGAAATACTTTCGCCCGGCGGGTGGCAGCTTTGCTGGCATGGTTATCGTGGCGATGCGCCTTGACTCGTTCCGACACGACAGAAGCAGAGAGACCGATGATCTTCATCACCGCTAAGTTTGCTGTGCGGCCTGAGTACGCCGACCAATGGCCCGCGATCGCCTCCGAGTTCACCGAGGCAACAAGGGCTGAGCCCGGATGCCTATGGTTCGACTGGTCGAGAAGCGTGGCCGATCCTAGTGAGTACGTCCTGGTCGAGGCGTTTCGTGATGGGGACGCTGGCGCTGCCCACGTACAGTCCGAGCATTTCAAGAAGGCTCGGCAAACGCTCCCGCCCCACCTGGCGGCGACGCCGCGGATCGTCAACATGACCGTGCCGCAAGACGACTGGTCGCTGCTCGGCGAGATGGCCGTTCCCGAGGCGTGACTCCGAGGCGTGACTCCGAGGCGCATCCACCGCGCAGATGAGCAAGGGCAGATGAGCAAGGGCAGATGAGCAAGGCCGGTGCCGGGATGGGACGGCACCGGCCTTGCTCGCAAGGGCGGCCAGCTGGTCGACTGGCCGCTGAGACGGGTGGCAACTCGGGTCGGCTGGCAGTTGGGCGGGCGCGACCTACTTGCTCGGCTCGGGAACAGTGCAATGGATCTTGGGGTTCACGCCCACGTAGTTCAGCGGGCCGGCGGCGATGGTAACAAGGATGGTGCCTGCTCTGGCGCAGGAAACGTTTCCGCTGTAGTAGCCCCGCTGCGCACCCGCGATGACGCCAATGATTAGCCAAATGATCAACAAAACCGCACCAATGCGCATGGAAATCCTCCGGTTCTCAAAGGACGGTCGCTATGACCGCCTGGACCGCCTGGACCGCTGCGTCAGACTCGCTGCCGGTGTCGCGCGGCCGACGTACCAACTACCCCAGAAGCACCGGATAAACGCAGTCATCTGCGCGTCAGCAAGCCTCGTTACCTGAGGTCAGCCGCCAGAATCCGAGACCAGCCCCCCGGACCCCGAGACCAGCACCGGAACCCGAGGCCGGTCGCCACACCTGAGAGACCGACGTCGGCGGCCGTTTACAGCAGCGCGGTCCTCCCTTCTGCTATCGCAAGCGGGGATCGAGAAGCAACGCGGCCTCCCCGTCGTCGTTCCAAGAGACTGCTTAAAAGCCCATTTTCGGTGAACGCCTCGGAGAAGCCGCAGGTCATCGAGTTGGCTCATGATCAACATCGGTTGTTCGGCAGTCCTCAGTGGCCGAGTTGGCCCTCCGCACGGGCAGGCTCGCCCTCGGCACCGCCGAGCTCACCCTCGCACGGGCAAGGTGACCCGCCGCACGGAACGAGGAGGCGGATCGGATAACGATCGTTAGTTTGAACGGGCAATTCCTGGTCAGCTGATGTGCGGCAGCCTACGACCGCTGTCAGCCGGTCAGGAGACCGGCCCGGCTGATCAGCGACCGGGAGGACGCCGATGGGGCTGCCCGCGAGTCAGCGCCGGGCACTCGAATCGATCGAGAGGCGGCTTCGTGCTCGCGAGCCTGCGCTGACGTCCAAGTTCGCCATTTTTACCCGCCTCACCCAGGACGAGGTGCTGCCGCACTTCGAGATGATCACCGCGCGCTGGTGGGACTTGCTTACCTGGTCGGCACGATCGCGGGTGAAGGCCGCTGCCCGGCGCCGAGCGCTCCGTCCATGCTCTGGCGGCACCTTGCGCGCGAGACTAGCGAATATCGCTATGATTGGATTTGTTCCATTCGTACTTATCGCTATGGTATCTGTGGTGATCGCGTTCAGCTTCGCTTCGTCGGCGTCCGCCAGATGCCCGGCGGCCAACGGGCGTTACGGGTTGGGAGTCGCCAGCTTCGCCACAACGAGGTGCATGCATCCCGCACATCACGTGCCCCGGGCTCAGATCAAATGACCCGCGCCCGGCGGGCTCACCCCGCAAGCGGAAACGCCGAGGCTGACGAGGCTGTCGGGTGACTCGTGATCAGGATCGGGGAGCTTTTCCGGCATCGTGGGGGAGAGTTCTCAGTCCAGGGAGCTGTCAGTGCGGGGCCGGCAGGTGCGATGTTCCGTGATCATGTTCGCGGGCATGATCACGGAAGATCACTGCTGTTCTGACCTGGGCGATCTTCCGTGATCATGGTCTCGATCATGATCACGGAAACCAGCACGGGTGCCGGAGGCTGCCGCGCGGCTCGTGATCAGGATCGGGGAGCCTTTTCGGCATCGCGGGGGAGAGTTTTCACTCCTGGGAGTTTTTTCAGTGTCAATAGCACTGGAAACTCTCCCTTAAGCGAAAGTCTCCCCGATAACTCAGGGAAAGTCTCCCCGCTGACCCGCCAGAGCTTGACCCTCCAAGATCCCGAGTCACTCGACAGCCTCTGACAGCGGCGAGCACATCCGGCGGGCTGGCACGGGGCAGCAGGGATACGACGGCGTCATTGGGGCACACGAGAAACATGGGCTCGCCGAACGATGCTCCTGAGTTCGACGGCAGGGAGGAGTCCACCGCGCAGCGCGATGACCGCAACCTGATGGAGTTGCTGCAAGAGCTGCGGGTGGCGGGTCTTGGCGTGCAGGTGCTATTCGGGTTCTTGCTGTCGTTGCCGTTCACGATGCGGTTCACCGAGCTCAGCGACGCGCAGCGCCAGCTCTATCTGGCCGACCTGCTGCTCGCGGCAATTGCCACGGCGTTGCTCGTGGCGCCGGTGGCCTATCACAGGCTGGTGTTCCGGCAGCGGATGAAGGAACCCCTCGTGCGCGCGGCCAACGCGATGGCGCTGGCCGGGCTGGTGGCTGTTGGCCTGGCGATCGTCGTGGCAGTGCTCCTAGTAACCAGCTTTGTCGATGCGGGCACTACCGGGGCCGTGATCGGGGTGCTCTTGGCGTGCCTGTTCGGCTGCGTCTGGTTTGCCATCCCGCTGGTCCGAAGAAGGCGCGGTCAGCGCGGCTGACCGGCGCTTGCTCCGCATGGCAGGCCTGATAACAGGTTTAACGACAGTTTTGCGGGCAGTGTCACGCCAGACCCGAACCAAAAGAGCAGACCGGCCCATCGCCGGAATAGCCGCCGCGGGTCTGCTCGCGAATAGAACAGACTGGTGATACTGGTGACCCCTGTCCAGGCATGTGGGTGGATGGCCTGCGGCTGCGTGTTACTTTTCGCGATCACCGGCCATCCCTTCTTCCTGAACCTCCAGATCGTCGGCCTGATCCTGATCATCCGGGGCGCAACCGGCCTGTGGCTTGGCATTGGCGCCAAGCGCAGGGCTCGCTGCGTCGGCCGGCTAAGACGGCCGTCGTCCGCGGCACGGAATCCTTCGAGGCATTCACAGCAGACCTAGCCAGAGATGACGCCGCCCGAGTTCCGCTCAGCGAACTGTTCGCAGGTCGCAGCGGGCAGCACGATCACGGCTGACGAGCACACGAAGAGGATCGGATATCGATGAAGACAGCCTCCAGCCTGACCGTTATCGCCATCGGCGCGATCCTCGCGTTCGCCGTCACCGCCAGCCCGACCTTCCTCGATCTGAACAAGGTGGGCTGGATACTCATGCTGACTGGCGCGTGCGGCATCGCCCTGACGCCTCGCGGCCAGAACTGGCTGCGGCGCACGATTATCATCCGCGGAGCGCCTAGCGGCAGCACGCGTACCGGTCGGTCATTCCGGCAGCGCACCCGGTCCCCCGCCCGGCGGACCCAGGCACCGCCCACCCAGGCACCGCCCACCCAGCCCTCCACCCATCAAGCTCCGCCCGAGCATGCCGATCCGTCCGCGTCCGAGCAAGCGGGCGGCACAGAGCCGGCGGCGGGCGCGGGCGCGGGCGTGCCGCACAGCAGGCGGCCATCGGATGAGCCATCGACACAGCCGTTCGAGCGACTCGCCGACCCAGCTACTGGCGCCCCGCAGCCGCCCGCCCCGCAGCCGCCCGCGTCATCTGCTGGACACTCTGCTTCTCCCGGCCCGCAGGTGACGATCGAGGAATACATCGAGCAGTGACCGGATGCGCGCGCACGACAGGCGGATTGATTCCGGGACTGTGGCGCGCCCCGTTCCCAGGTGAACTAACCGCTTTCTCGTCATCCGCGAGTATGCTCCGGCTCGTTGGATTGATCTGTGAGAGCGTGCGAGGAATTAACAGAATGTTCCGCATTGGAACCTCGGACGGGACGGCCGCGCCGGCCGTCTCCGTGCTCCTGATCGAAGACGACGAGGCTGACTCGCTGCTGACCAGGGAGCTTCTGCATGATACGGGTCTGCGGATCTCGCTGACCTGGCAGCAGAGCATCGGCGCCGCCGTGCCCGAACTGGCTCAGGCGCCCTCGTGCGTGCTTCTCGATCTGGGACTGCCGGACTCCGAGGGATTCGACGGACTGCGCCGGGTGCTTGAGCTGGCCCCTGACGCGGCGGTCCTCGTCCTGACCGGTGCCGACGACGAGTCGCTCGGCGTCAGCGCGGTCACCGCGGGTGCTCAGGACTACCTGGTCAAGGGCCAGGTCGACGGCACCATGCTCGGGCGGTGCATCAGGTACGCGATCGAGCGGAAGCGCGCCGATGAATCAGCGCGCCAGTTGCATGAGGCCGCGATCCGTCAGGCCGAGTACGCGCGCCTGGAGCGCGGGCTGCTGCCCGTGCCGATACTGAACGACCCCGGCCTGTACCACGCGCTGAGCTACCGGCCTGGCCGTGATCAGGCCCTGCTCGGGGGTGACTTCTACGACCTGATCGAGCTTAACGACGGCACGCTGCACGCTCTCATCGGCGACGTGGCCGGTCACGGACCCGACGAGGCGGCGCTCGGGGTATGCCTGCGAGTCGCCTGGCGCACGCTCGTGCTGTCTGGCCGCGGGCCAGAGCAGACGCTCGCCTGCTTGCAGGAGGTGCTCGAACGTGAAAGGCACCGACGAGAGGTATTCGCCACCGTCGCCATGCTCAGCCTGGAGGCGGCGACCGGAACGGGCAGCCTGCGGCTCGCCGGCCACCCGCCCCCCGTGGTGCTCGGCAAGAACCCGCGCCTGCTCACGGACGAGCGCCCTGGTCCGCCCCTCGGCATCTTTGACGTCGAGTGGGAGCCAATCCCCGTGTCGCTGGGCCCGGCGTGGTCGCTCATGCTTTATACCGATGGCCTTATCGAAGGTCGCGGCAAGCCGGAGCTTGGTCACGAGATCCTCGGCTGCGACGGGCTCGTCGAGCTGATCGCCGAGTCGGCCGGCGACCCGGACCTGCCCGGGTACCCAGAGTCGCTGCCCGACACGCTGGTCAAGCAGGTGGAGCGGCTCAACGGCCAGGCGCTTGCCGACGATATCGCCGTGCTGGTGGTCGGACGGCGTCAGTGACCGAGACGCGCTCGCCCGTCGAGGAACCCGCCGAGGCCAACGGCCAGGCCGGGACCAGCGCGGCCAGCGCCGGGACCAGCGCGGCCAGCGCCGGGACCAGCGCGGCCAGCGCCGGGACCAGCGCGGCCGGCAAGGCCAGCGCTCCGCCGAGGGAGAGCCCGAGTACCTGGTCGCTCAAGCGCAGGCTCGGCTATGCCTTCGCGGTCGCCGGCCTGGTGTTCGTCCTCGGCGGCGTAGCGTTCGGCATGGGCCTGGCCAACATGATCAGCACCGTGAACGTGCAGGTGAACCGCCTCGACCCGGCCGTCAGGTACAGCAGCTACCTGTACAACGCGCTGATCAACGAGGAGACCGGCGTCCGAGGCTACGCGCTCACCAAGCAGAATTCCTTCCTGCAGCCCTACACGGCCGGCACGGCTCACGCTCCGGTCGACGCTGCGACGCTGCACCGCCTGGTGGACTCGTATCCCCGGCTGCGAGCCAGGCTGGTCGACATACTCGATCAGGCCGGCCGCTGGCGGAACGACTACGCGCTGCCCGCGATCAGCGCCGTCGAGCACGGCCAGCAGGTCTCCCCGACGGCCGAGGACGCCGGCAAGCGGGACTTCGACGCGCTGCGCGACGCCGTCAGGCGCTTCAACAACGAGGCCAACTCCGAACGGGCCGACGCGCTCGGCCGCCTGCACGCGGCCACCACCGCGACCATCGCCGAGGCCATCGCGCTTGGCGCGCTTCTCATACTGACGGCCCTCGCGAGCTGGGCAGGCCTTGCCGCCTGGGTCAGGAGACCGCTCGAGTCCGTCAGGACGGAGGCCCAGACCGTCGCCTCGGGCGACCTGAACCACCGGGTCGCCATCACCGGACCGCGTGAGATCATGGAACTCGCCGTCGACGTCGAGGCCATGCGGCAGCAGCTGATCTACAGCCTGGACGACCTGTCGTTCAAAGCCTCGGAGCTGCAGCGCTCCAACCGGGAACTGGAGCAGTTCGCGTACGTCGCGTCACACGACCTGCAAGAGCCTCTTCGCAAGGTGGCGAGCTTCTGCCAGATGCTCGAGGCCAGGTACGCCGATCAGCTCGACGAGCGCGCCAAGCAGTACATCGCGTACGCGGTGGATGGCGCCAAGCGCATGCAGGGCCTGATCAACGACCTGCTGGCATTCTCCAGGGTGGGCCAGCCGGGAGCTGACTTCCGGCCGGTGGACCTCAACGAGGTCACCGGGCAGGCGGTGTCCGAGCTGGAAGCGGCGGTCGAGGACAGCGACGCGACGATCACCGTGGACCGGCTGCCGACGGTCACAGGCGACAGGACCCTGCTGATCCAGCTGTTCGCGAACCTGCTCGGCAACTCCATCAAGTTCCGGCGGGTCGACACGCCGCCGGTTATCACGATCACATCGGAGCTGACGAATGGCATGTGGGAATTCACCTGCCAGGACAATGGCATCGGGATCGAGCCCGCCTACCGGGAGCGGGTGTTCGTGATCTTCCAGCGCCTGCACCCGCGCGACGCGTATCCTGGCACCGGCATCGGGCTCGCACTCTGCAGGAAGATCGTGGACTTCCACGGCGGCAAGATCTGGATCGACGACCGGCCGCCCGGCGTGGCCGGCACCACGATCAGATGGACGCTGCCGACCACCACCACGCGCCAGGGCCTGACCGATGGAGAATGACAGGGCTGGGCTCATGATCAACGTACTGCTCATCGAGGACGACCCCGGTGACGTGCTGATCACCAGGGAAGCCTTCGCTGAGAACAAGGTCCGCAACCAGCTCAGCGTGGTGAGCGACGGAGTCAACGCGCTGGCGTTCCTGCGCCGCGAGGACGGGTACGCCGACGCGCCAAGGCCCGACCTCATCTTGCTCGACCTGAACCTGCCGAGAATGGACGGCCACGAGGTGCTCGAGAAGATCAAGTCGGACGCCGATCTGCAGCGCATTCCGGTCGTCGTCCTCACCACATCGGATGCTGAGGAAGACGTCCTGCGCAGCTACGACCTGCACGCGAACGCGTACGTCACCAAGCCGGTGGATTTCGAGCGGTTCCTCGGCGTGGTGCGCCAGATTGACGAGTTCTTCGTCTCCGTCGTGAAGCTGCCGACTCATTGAGCTCAGCACAGTGACACCGGACCAGGGCAGCGCCAGCCGGCTCGCCGGGCTTACCCGCCGCTGGCGCGACGACCTGGCCGCCTGGGCCATCCCCGCGCACATCACCGCCGCCGTCACCGAGTCACCCTGGGTGCTGCCGACTCAGGTCTTCGCGAGGCGGGCCGATCAGGTGAGCTCGCAGCCCGCCGGAGTCTCGTTCGAGCGGGCCTGGGCCGCGCTCGATCCCCCTGGCAGCGTCCTGGATGTCGGCTCTGGGCCTGGCGCCGCGAGCCTGCCGCTCGCGCCC
This sequence comes from uncultured Actinomycetota bacterium, assembly GCA_963720575.1. Classification (GTDB taxonomy): domain Bacteria; phylum Actinomycetota; class Actinomycetes; order Streptosporangiales; family Streptosporangiaceae; genus Chersky-822. Next base: position 2,680,829 of record CAVRGA010000001.1, on the reverse strand, counting down.
CGCACGACCGGGCTGACGGCCGTCGACCCGAGCGAGCCGATGCTTGACCTGCTGGCGCAGCGGGCCGCCGCGCGCGGCCTCCCGCTGCGACGGGTGCGGGGCACCTGGCCGCTGGCCAGCGGCGAGGTGCCCGTCGCCGACGTGGTCACCTGCCATCACGTGCTCTACAACATCCCCGACATCGAGCCGTTCGTGACCGCGCTGACCGAGCGCGCCCGCCGGCTGGTCGTGGTCGAGACGACGATCGTTCATCCGCTTGTCTCGCTGAACGATCTGTGGCGCACGTTCCATGGCCTGGTCAGGCCCCAGGGCCCGGCGGGCGCTGATCTCCTGGCGATCCTGGCGGCGATGGGCATCGAAAGCCGGTCGCAGACCTGGCGCCGCCCCGGCGGGTCCGACTATCCCAGCATGGCCGAGCTCGTCGACGTGACCAGGCGCAGGCTCTGCCTGCCGCCCGAGCGAGCGGGCGATGTGGAAGCCGCGCTGGTCGAAGCCGGCGTTGATCCGGCCAGGCCGGCTGACCTTGGCTCGTCAGGCAGGGAAGTTCTGACCATATGGTGGAGGGGCGGCGGACAAGATTTAGGTCATGACGGGCCAGCCGATTTGGCTGCCGGGGCGTCATGTTGTAGAGACGATAAATCAGTGTGACCCGAGGGTGAGGCAGCGCTCATGACCGACTGGCCAGAAGACTGGTTCCGTGAAGCGGGTGGAGCAGGCTCACGGCAGCCAGGGGCGGGCTCAGGATCGCCGACGGCGGGCGGCGCACCCGGCTTCGGCCGCCCGCACGCAGGAGGCGGTGGCGACGCCACCGTGAACATGGCAAGCCGGGGCGGGGCGACCTCTCCGGCGGGCCGTTCCGGCGCCGACGACCTGACCCAGCCAGGCGCCGTCCGCAGAGGCGGCCCAGCGGCCAGGGCCGGTGCCCGCGGGCCAGGCGGCGCCCGGGGACCAGGAGGGCCGGCCGGCCCAGGCGGCCAGGCCGCCTGGCCAGACCAGCCCGCTATCCGCACGGCGCGCCCGCGCCGCGTCCCCCCGCCGGGCGGCCCGGGCGGGCCCGGCGGCCCGGGCGGCCCAGGGTGGCCGCCATCCCCGGCCAGGACCGGAGGGCGCCGCTGGCTGAGGCCGCGCCCGATCGCGCTCGCCCTTGCCGTGATCGTGTCGCTGGCCGTCATCGGCACCGTTGGCATGTACTTCTACCTGGACTCCAACCTGGTCAAGAAGAACGTCCTGGTGAATTACTCGGGCAGGCCGGTCCAGGGCCAGGGCAACAACTGGCTCATCACCGGGTCAGACAGCCGCCAGGGCCTGACTGACAAGCAGATCAGGAAACTGTCCACCGGCTTCGACATCGGCGGCCAGCGCTCGGACACCATCATGGTGCTGCACATTCCCTCCGGCGGCGGGCATCCGGTGCTGATCAGCATTCCGCGTGACTCCTATGTCTCCATTCCAGGATTCGGGCAGAACAAGATCAACGCCGCCTACGCGTTCGGCGGCCCGGCGCTGCTGGCGGAGACCGTCCAGAACCTCACCGGCCTGCGCATCGACCACTACATGGGAATCGGCTTCGGCGGATTCGTGCGCGTAGTGGACGCCATCGGCGGCGTCAGGATCTGCCTCAAGCAGCCGCTGACCGACCCGAGCGCCGGGCTGCACCTGAAGGCCGGCTGCCAGGTGCTGAGCGGCGCCGAGGCGCTCGGATTCGTGCGCAGCAGGCACACCTACGCCACCCAGGACCTGCAGCGCATCCAGAATCAGCGCCTCTTCCTCAGCGCCCTGCTGCGCAAGCTGACCAGCACCGGCGTGATCATCAACCCGTTCGAGGGGATACCGGCCGCCAGCAACATGACCGGATCGCTCACCGTCGACAAGGGCACCGGGCTCTATCAGCTCGTGGAGGCCGCGTTCGCGCTCAAGCACCCGCTCACCACGACGGTCCCGATCGCGAACTCGAACTACGTGACCTCGGCGGGCGATTCGATCTTGATCGACACGACCAAGCTCAAGGAGCTCACCACCGCGCTCAACGACGGCCAGCCGATCCCGAAGGGCGTCCTGTCCGGCTCGAAGCTGGGGGGATGACCCCCAAGCCGGCGGGATAACCCGTGGGAGTGCCTCAGCGCTGTTTCAGCACTGCTTCAGGTAACACTCAGGCAGGCCGCCGATAATAGCTGGATGAGTACTGCTGCCACTGAGCGTGTGCAGACGACAGCGAAGCTGCTGGTTGTCGAGGATGAGCCGAACATCCTCGAACTGCTCGCGGCGAGCCTGCGTTACGCCGGGTTCGAAGTCGTCACGGCGGCGGCCGGCACGGACGCCGTCCAGGCCGCCCAGCGGCACCGGCCCGACCTGATCGTGCTTGACGTGATGCTGCCCGACATGGACGGCTTCGAGGTGCTGCACCGGCTGCGCGGCGGCGGTACCAGGACTCCGGTCCTCTTCCTGACCGCGCGCGACTCCACCGAGGACAAGGTGCGCGGCCTCACGCTCGGCGGCGACGATTACGTCACCAAGCCGTTCAGCCTCGAAGAGGTCATCGCCAGGATCGAGGCTGTGCTGCGGCGCACGAGAGGCGGCAGCGTCGAGGCGTCACCGCGGCTGGCCTTCGCTGACCTCGAACTCGACGAGGACAGCCACGAGGTGTGGCGCAATGGCACTCAGGTGCAGCTCTCGCCGACTGAGTTCAAGCTGCTCAGGTATTTCATGCGCAACTCGGGCCGTGTCCTGTCCAAGATGCAGATCCTCGACCACGTATGGGACTACGACTTCCGCGGCGACACCGGCATCGTCGAGTCGTACGTCTCCGTCCTGCGCCGCAAGATCGACACCGCCGAGCCGCACCTGCTGCACACCCTGCGCGGCGTCGGCTACGTCATGCGGCTGCCGGCTGCCTAGTCAGGGAACAGGCAGCATGAACCAGCCGGCGGCGCGGGCGAGGATACGGCAGCGGCTCGGGGCGCTGTCGAGCCGGACGCCGCTGCGGGTCAAGCTGATCGCCGCCATGCTCGCCCTGGTGACGGTCGCCCTGGCGGTCATCAGCGTCGCTGGCGTGTTCGTCTTGCGCGGCTACCTGCTCGGCCAGGCCGACGCGAAGCTGATTCACGCCGCCCACCACGACGACATCCCGGACTTCGTGGTCGGCTATCTGGCGAAAGGCATCCAGGCGCAGGCGAATTCCGGCCTGTCGATCGTCTGGCTGCCAGAGTCAGGCAAGGCGCAGATGGTCGCGACCGAGTATGCCGGCCTGCGCAACGGCCAGCCGACCCACCCGGTGCCCGGGCCCGACGCCCGGCAGGGCTCAAGCTGGCTCAACAAGGGCATCGACAATCCGGTCACCGTGCGCGCCATGTCCGGAGACACCAGGTGGCGAGTGGTCAGCGCTGCCGTCTCGCTGACCATCGTGCCGGGACAGGGACCCGTCAACGGCACCATCATTCTCGGCCTCGACGTCACGAACGTGTACAAGACGATCAACGAGCTGACGATCATCGACCTGATCATCAGCGGGTTCTTGCTGATCGTGCTCGCGCTCCTGGGCATCACCGTGATCCGCTCGAGCCTGCGGCCGCTCAACGACATCGAGCAGACCGCCGAGGCGATCGCGGCGGGCGACCTCGGCCGCCGCGTGCCCGAGAATGACCCGCACACCGAGGTGGGCAAGCTGGGCCGGTCGCTCAACATCATGCTGGCGCACATCGAGAGCTCGTTCCGGGCAAGGACCGCCTCGGAGGAAGCGGCGCGCAGGTCAGAGGAGGCGGCGCGCTATTCCGCGCTGACCGCCAGCAGGTCGGAGGACAGGATGCGGCGCTTCGTCGCCGACGCGAGCCACGAACTGCGCACCCCGCTGACCGCCATCAGGGGCTACGCGGAGTACTACCGGCAGCGCGGCGGCGCCGCGGCCGCCGCCCAGGCCGCCGCCGCTAACGGCACCTCCAACGGCTCGCGCGACTCCTTCGCCGGCGAGCAGGCAGGCGGCCTGAGCAGAGGCGACCTCGACCATCTCATCAAGCGCGTCGAGCAGGAAGCCAAGCGCATGGGCGTGCTCGTCGACGACTTGCTGCTGCTCGCGCGCCTCGACCAGCAGCGGCCGCTGGAGTTCCGCACGGTCGACGTGCTCGCCATCGCCGCCGACGCCATGCACGACGCCCGGGTCATCGCGCCCGACCGCGAGATCCGCCTCACCGTCGGCTTTCCCGACCCGCCGCTCGTGCTCGGCGACGAGGTCGGCCTGCGCCAGGTCGTCGGCAACCTGATGAATAACGCGATGACGCACACCCCGGGCGGCACCCCGGTCGACATCATGATCAGGGTCGGCAAGCCCGGCAACGGGCGGGGGCCGGCCCCGGGGAGCCCGCGGTCATTCTCGAAGTGGCCGACCAGGGACCCGGCTTGTCGGACGACCAGAAGGAGCACGTGTTCGAGCGGTTCTACCGCACGGACAGGTCGCGGAGCCGGGCGGCGGGCGGCACCGGCCTCGGCCTCGCCATCGTCGCCTCCATGGTCAAGGCCCACCACGGCCGGGTCTGGGTGGACTCTGCCCCGGGCAGCGGCGCCACCTTCGGCTTCGCGCTGCCGCTCGCGCCTGAGGCGCGACTGTCAGCCGCCGAGCACAGTTCCGCCTAGCCGGCCAGCGCCGCGCGCGCCGCGGCCACGGCGGCATCGTGGTAACCGCCGCCGAACAGGCAGACGTGCACGAGCAGCGGATGGAGCTGGTGCAGCGGCACCCGCGCCCGCCACCCGTCCGCCAGCGGCGCCGCCTCGGCATAGGAAGCGATAATCCGCTCCAGGTGCGGTGCCCCGAACAACGCCAGCATGGCCAGGTCGCTCTCCCGGTGCCCGCCGTGCGCGGCCGGGTCGATCAGCCACCCGCGCCCGCCGGACCACAGCACGTTCCCCGACCAGCAATCGCCGTGAATCCTGCTCGCCGGCTCCCCCGGCCCCGCCAGCTCATCGATCCGCCCGGCCACAGACTCAATCAGGGTAACGTCGGCGCCTGACAGCGTCCCCGCGTCGCGGGCGATCCGGCAGTACGGCAGCAGCCGCGCCTGCGCGAACCAGGCCGGCCAGGCGCTCGCCTCCTCGTTCGGCAGCGGCAGGCTCGCGATGAACCCGGGCCACGGCGCCCCGAACTTCCGCGCGCCGGCGCCGTGCATTCCGGCCAGTTCCCGCCCGAACCGGTCGGCGGCCGCCAGGCCGGCCCCGCCCCGGCCAGCACTGGCCTGCGGGACGTAGGCCAGCGCCAGCAACCCTTTCCTGCTGAAAATAATCTCGGGTACGGCGACGGCACCAGCCTCGCCGAGCCAGCGCAGCCCGCGCGCCTCGGCCTCCAGGGCAGCGGCGGCGGCGCCGGCGGAGGGGCCGGCGGCTGATTTGACGAAGAGTTCACGCCCGTCGGCGAGCACGGCCCTGTAGTGCCGCGCCCCGTGGCCGCCGCCCGCCGCGCGCAGCTCGCGCACGGGCAGCCCGATGCCGCGCTCGAGCTCGCCGGCGACCCCGGGCTCAGGCACTCCCCTGCTCCGCGAGCGTCCGCGCCAGCGCGTCGACGAGACCACGCGCCGCCGCCTCGATCAGGTCGAAGACGCGGGCGAACTCCTCGGCCCGCCGCCGTAGGGGTCGGGTACCTCAGCGCCGGCCTCCGCCCGCGGGTCAAACGAGCGCAGCAGTCTGATCCGGTCCCCGAGCTCGGGCCGCCCGGCCGCCATCAGCCGCAGGTTGCGCAGGTTGCTGGCGTCCATCGCCACCAGCAGGTCGAACCGGCCCAGCCAGTCAGGGCCGATCTGCCTGGCACGATGCGCGCTGCCGTCGAAACCGCGCCGCCGCAGCTCGGCCAGCGCACCGCGATCCATCCGCTCGCCGAGGTGCCAGTCCCCCGTCCCGGCACTTTGCACGCTGACCCGGCCGGCCAGCCCGGAACTGTCCAGCTGCGCCCTGATCAGGCTCTCTGCCATCGGGGAACGGCAAATGTTCCCCAGGCAAACCACGCAAATCTCATATATCTTGAACGAATTCCTCGGAGCTGGTGCCTGTACCAGGGCGGGACGATCAGCGGGCATGACACCAGGATGGCCGGCCAGCCGGACTGACCGCACACGTGGGACGGTAGATAGATGAGCGCTTGCAGCGCCGAAGGCCCCTACCGCCAGTTGTCCTTCTGGCATGACACGGTACCCGGCTCGCTCGAACCGCGCCCAGGCCTGACTCACGATGTGGATGCTGACGTCGCGATCGTGGGCGGCGGGCTGACCGGCCTGTGGACGGCGTACTACCTCAAGGAGGCCGACCCGCGGCTGTCGATCGTCGTGTGCGAAAGCGAGATCGCGGGCTACGGCGCGTCGGGGCGCAACGGCGGGTGGTGCTCGGCCCTCTTCCCCGCCTCGCTGGCCAAGCTCGACCGGATGGCCGGCCGCGAGCAGGCGATCGCCATGTACCGGGCGATGCAGCAGACGGTGGACGAGATCTGCGGCGTCACGATCAGGGAAGGCATCGACTGCCACTGGGCCAAGGGCGGCACCGTGACGTTCGCCCGTTCGCCGGCGCAGCTGCGGCGGGCCAGGGAAGAGGTCGACGAGGCCAGGCTGTACGGGTTCGACGCCGGCGACCTCAGGCTGCTGTCCGCCGAGGAAGCCGCCGACCTCGGCGGCGCCTCGCAGGTGCTCGGCGGCGTCTACACGCCGCACTGCGCGGCGATCCACCCGGCCCGGCTGGTGCGCGGGCTGGCCGCGCTGCTCGCCGGGCGCGATGTCAGCATCTACGAGCAGACGCCCGTGCTGCGAATCGAGCCGGGCAAGGTGATCACCGCCACGGGAACCGTCAAGGCCCGCTACGTGATCAGGGCCACCGAAGGCTACACGCCCGGCCTGCCCGGCTCGGAGCGGGCGATCGTGCCGGTCTACTCACTCGTCATCGCGACCGCGCCGGTGCCTGACCAGGTGTGGAAGCAGATCGGCCTCGACCTGCGGCCGACGTTCGCCGACCTGCGGCACCTGATCATCTACGGGCAGCGGACGGCCGACGGCCGGCTCATCTTCGGCGGGCGCGGCGCGCCGTACCACTTCGGCTCGGCGGTGCGGCCGTCGTTCGACCGGGAGCCTGCCGTGTTCACGGCACTGCGGTCGACGCTGGTCGAGTTGTTCCCCGCGCTGGCCGATGTCGCTGTCACGCATACGTGGGGCGGGCCGATCGGGATCGCGCGGGACTGGTGCGCGTCGGTGGGCCTGGACGGCCCGACCGGCATCGGCTGGGCCGGGGGATATGTCGGAGACGGGCTGTCGACGACGAACCTGGCCGGGCGGACGCTTCGCGACCTGGTCCTGGGGCGCGACAGTGCGCTGACGCAGTTGCCGTGGGTGGGTCACCGGTCGCGTTCGTGGGAGCCCGAGCCGCTGCGCTGGCTCGGCATCAACGCCGGCCTGCGGACCATGACCTGGGCGGATGCCGCCGAGGCGCGGACCGGTCAGCCTTCACGGGCGGCTGAGGTGGCGGGCCGGTTCCTCGGCGGCTGACCTGGCCTCGTTTCGGGCGAGCCTCGCTGGCTTACCGGTTCGCGTAGCGAGCCGCCGCACTGGTACGATCACTGGGTTCCAGCCGATGAGGCTGGGCCTGACGCAGGCGCCGCTAGCTCAATTGGCAGAGCAGCAGACTCTTAATCTGCGGGTTCGGGGTTCAAGTCCCTGGCGGCGCACCCGGAGGTCTTCACATTTCACTAGGGCCTATTTTCACGTTTGGGTCTGACAGTCTTGCGCTTGCCTTGAGTTGAGCTTGCGGCTTGGCTAGGCGTGGTGTTTGCGGTGTGTGAGGGCCGCCCACCGATGACAAGCCGACGGTAACGCTAGAGCCGCCGCGCGACCCCGATCACGTCAGCAGCTTCCTCAACATCCGCCTGGCCCGCCGCCGGCGGCCCGGACCGGCTGAAGCGGGTGCCTGCGGCTGCGGGTCCTGAACCGGAAGATGACCAGCCCGGCGATGGCGAAGGCGGCGGCCCAGGCGAGGCCGAGGGCCAGGCAGCGCCACAGGGCAGCATGGCCGAACGCTCCGCCGACCGCGAACTGCATGGGCCCGAAGGAGGGGAACCATTCCAGGATCGGCTTGTTGGCGACGGGGTTGCCGAGCGGGTTCTGCAGCAACGTGTCCATCAGCGAGCCCATGATGATCAGGAAGAAGCCTTCCAGGTCGCCTTTGACCAGGACGCCCAGCAGCAGGCCGAGAGCCCCGTAGGTGAGGGCGATAACGGCGTAGGCGGCCAGGATGGCCAGCCAGCCCGCCAGGCCCGGGCGCCAGAAAAGCAGCAGGACAGTCGCGGTGTAGCCGGCCACGCCGGCGGCCACGACGGCGATGGCCAGGGTCTTGGCGGCGATCAGGGTGGATTGCCGGTAGCCGGCGAAGACGAGCCGCTTATCGAAGGCCAGTGTCTTGCGTATCGCGGCGAACACGGCGAAGCCGGTGATGAGGGTCAGCGAGCTCAGCCCGGCGCTGATCAGGGTCAGGTGGCGGCCGTCCACCGCCAGGACCTGGCCGGTGGAAAACAGGCGGAAGGTCAGCGGCTGGCGCCCGGTCAGCGCGCCCATCAGCAGATACCAGGCTGGGACGAACGCTACGAGCAGCAGCCCGGCGAGCCGGTTGCGGGTCTGGTTCCGCAGCGCGAACCGCCACGCGGTCGGGAACTGGGCGAACGCCGGCGCCTGCCTGGCCGCCGGGGGGACGGCGGGAGCGCCGGCAAGATCAGCGGCTCGCATGGCTGTCCTTCCGCGACGGCGCGCGGCGGGTGAGCCGGCCGCCGGACAGGTCGGTGAGCAGGTCGAAGCGTTCCTGCTCGAAGACCAGGTGGGTGATGATCACGATGGCCTTGCGGCGGGCGCGCAGGTCCGTGACCAGATCCCAGAACCGCAAGTAGGTTTCCCAGTCGAAGCCCTGGTACGGCTCGTCGAGCAGGAGCACGTCGGGGTCGTGCATCAGGGCGAGAGTGAGGTTCAGCTTCTGCCGGGTGCCGCCGGACAGCGTCCCGGCCGCTTCCCGCCGCAGCGGGGCGTACCCGAACTGGCGGACCAGCTCCTCAGCCCGGTCCAGCGCCGGGAGCCGGCGGGCGGCGGCGAAGTAGCGCAGGTGCTGGTCAACGGTAAGGTTGTCGTTGACCACCGGGTCTTGCGGGCAGTAGCCCAGCGTCCCGGTGAGCTGGACGCTGCCGCGGTCGGCGGCCAGGGTGCCGGCCAGGATTTTCAGCAGGGTGGACTTCCCGGCGCCGTTCTCCCCCACCACCGCGACCAGCTGCCCCGGCCCGGCCGCCAGGTCCACGCCGCGGAGCACCTCATGCCTGCCATAGGCCTTGCACACGTCCCTGGCCTCCAGCAGCACGCCAGGCGCTGACGTCCCGCCGGGCATCGCCCCGGCAGCACTTGCATGATGACCGAACACCGGCGTCATCTCCTCCATCTCCTTCCCGGCTGGGCGCATCGCCCGCCTGTGATCAGGGAAACTGGTCTGGGCGCCCACGGCCGTCGCGCGCACCGGGGACCTTGCACCGTGGCGCTGGCCGGACCGAGCGCGTTCATGGCTGCGCATCCCCGGGCGCGGCGGGCAGCCCGGCGGCGTAGATCGCCAGCACTTCGCGCGCCCAGCGCGCCATGCCCTCCCTGGACAGCGGGTCGACTCCGAGCACGTCGGCGAGATGCTCCCGCAGCAGCAGCATGGCCAGGTCGTTGGCCAAAAGGAAGGCCACCCGCACCGGAGGATCCGCACCCGGGGCCGCCAGCCCGGCCTTGACAAGGGAGCCGACCAGCATGGTGCTGATCTCGTACATGCGCCGGAACAACTGCCGGCCGGCATCCCCGTCCGCGAGCAGCAGCCGGCGCAGGTACGCCGGCACCGGCGAGCCCGGCGGCAGGTGAGCCATTATCGCCTCGGCCAGCGACCCGCTCGCCGCCGGATCGTACAAGTCCGGGGCGCCGTCGCCGGTCATCTCGCCGACCATCGCCTCGAACAGGCCCAGCACGTGCTGATCGACCACCTCCCGCAGCCCCTCCTTCGAGCCGAAGTGATGCACGACCAGCGCCGGGGACACCCCCGCTGCGGCGGCGATCTGCCGCACCGTCACCGCGTCCGGCCCGCGCGCCGCGAACAGCCGCAGTGCCTCGTCGCGGATGATCGCCCGTGCCGTCCGGTCATCTCGGACTGAACGCATATACAGCATACTAAACGATTGTTCCGTAGCTGGTCAATCTCCGTCGGCCGTGTTCCTGGCGCGGGAAGAGTCCGGGCCTCAATGCTCAGGCCCGGCCGTCCTGGTGCCGGAGCCGGCGCCCGGTAGGGTGGTGGTGGCGCGCCGGGAAGTCTGGTCGGCAACCATCCGTGGGTCGAGCGGGCGAGGTCAGCGGCATGCGCAGCGTGGAGACTGTTCTCTTCCTCGTCGTGCTGGGCACGGTGGTCGCGGCTTTCGCCGGGCGGCTGAGGATCCCGGCTCCCTCGCTGCTGGTGATCGCGGGGCTGGTGGCCGGCCTGCTGCCGGGCGTGCCCCCGGTCCGGGTGGCACCTGATGTGGTCAGCCTGGTCGTGCTGCCGCCTTTGCTGTATGCGGCCAGTGAGGAACTGCCCTGGCGGGACCTACGCGCGGTGTGGCGCCCGGTGATCGTGCTGGCGGTGGGCCTGGTGCTCGCGTCAGCGGCTGCGGTCGCCGCAGTGTCGGGGGCGGTGGCTGCCGTTCCGGCGAGCATGGCGTTCGTCCTCGGGGCGGTGCTGGCCAGCACGGACCCGGTCGCGGTCAGCGCGCTCGGGCGGCGGCTGTCGCTGCCGCCGAAGGTGCAGGCGCTGGTGCAGGCGGAGAGCCTGTTCAACGACGCGACCAGCCTGGTGCTGTTCCAGATCGCGGTCTCAATAGCGGTCGCCGGAACAGCCGGGACCGCGGCGAGCGGGATGCTGCTGCACGGCGCCGGGCAGTTCGCGGTCCTGGCGGCCGGCGGCGCGGCAGCGGGGGGCGTGGTCGCGGCCGGGGTAATCGCCGTGCGCCGGCATGTCACCGATCCGGTGCTGGAAACCGTGCTGGCGCTCGTCACCCCGTATGCGGCGTACGAGCTCGGCGGGGCACTGCACGTCTCGCCCGTGATGGCGGTGATCGTCGCGGGCCTGATCATCGGCGCGCGGCGGGCGCGGATCACCACCGCGCAGACCCGGCTGCAGCTGCACTCGGTGTACCAGACGGTGATCTTCCTGCTGGAAAGCGTGGTGTTCAGCCTCATCGGCCTGCAGTTGCCCGCCCTGATCCGGGACCTGTCCCAGGCCGGGGCATGGCCGGCCGAAGCGCTTGCGGTCACTGGCACGCTGATCGCGACCCGGATCTTGTGGGTTTTCCCGCTGTCGGCCGTCCTGCAGCGGCGCGCCGGCGCGCGGCGCCCGTCCTGGCCGGTGCCCACCGTGGTGTCCTGGGCGGGCACCCGCGGGGTCGTGCCGCTGGCCGCGGCTTTGTCCATTCCCCTGACGTCAGCCAGCGGGGCTCCGCTGCCGCAGCGTGACCTCGTTCTGGTGCTCGCCACTGCGGTCATTGTGGTCTCGCTCATCGTGCAGGGGCTCACCCTGGAGCCGCTGGCCCGGTTCGCCGGGATCACCCGGCCGGCCACCGCGACGCGGCGCAAGGAAACCGTTGCCCGGCTGCGCCTAGCCGAGACGGCCCTGGCCCGGCTCGACGAGCTGGCGGGCAGTGACGCCGCCCCGGACGCCGTGATCGACCGGGTTCGGGCCGGCCTGCAGGCCCGCATCGGCCATGCCCGTGCCGACATGGACGGCATCCCAGCGCCGGAGCCGGGCGGTCTGACCGAGCGGGAACTGCGCCGCGATCTCATCGGCGCGGAGAACGCCGAGCTCGCCCGGCTTTACGAAGACGGCACCATCAGCGCAGCATCCCGCCAGCGGCTACAGCGCGGCCTCGATCTGGAGGCCGCCCGGCTCAGCGACCAGCACCACTGACGCCACCAGGACCTTCCGCCCCGCACCGGGGACACCGCCCCGAGGGCATCGTCCTGGCCGCCCACGAGCCGGCCTCTGCCCGGAGTTCGAGGCGCTGTGCTGGTTCCCAGCTACCTCAGCCAGGGGCAGCCTGCTGAGCCAGTACGGTGCGCTGCTTGACCGGCTTCCCGGCATCAGCACCAGCGTGCTCGCTGACCGGCTCCGGCGCCTGGAACGGGCGGGGTGGTGGCCCGGGAGCCGGGCGCGGTCGGCGCCGGCGTCGTGTACGCGCTGACCGCACGCGGCCAGGAGCTGGAGGAGGCGCTGAGTGCGCTGCGGCGGTGGGGGGCGGGCTTCCTGGCCGACCCCACTGCCGACGGCTCGGCGCAACAGAGCTTCGATGTCACCTACGTCGCCGGCATCCAGGCACTCGCCGATGGCCAGTTCCAGCTCGTGGTCGATGACCGGCCCGCCACCCTGTATTTCACCGCGGCGCGGGCAAGCCGTTCGCCCCCTCGGGCAGAACCTTCCGCGAATGGATCCTGGTAGACGGCCGCGACCAGGCAAGATGGGCCGAGCTGATCGACGAAGCCCGCACCTTCGCAGGCAGCAAACCATGACCATCCCCAGCCGACGGCTCGAGCCCCTCACCCAGCGAGTACGGGCACGCATCGGCAAACGGCAACCTCGACGGCCACTGGTGTGCCATCGAACTCGACGGCACACGCCGTGATCGGGCCGTCGGCACCTGGGACACCCCACCCGCTGACTGCCCCGCTGCCAGCACCTCGCATCGTTAGATCGCTGAAATTACAGGGCGACTGCCAAGATCATCGTGGTGCTGGGGTGGGGTGCCCCGCCGGCGGGCTCGATGGTGAGGCCCAGGTGGTCCCCGGCGGCCAGGCCGGAGGCGATCACCTGGCCGGTCATGCCCTGCCGGGGCTCGGGCAGCATGCCGACTGGCCTATCTCCGCCTGGTCCCATCAGCCACAATTCGTAGCATTCGGATGAGGGCAGCACGCGCAGCCCGGGCGCGGCGAACACTAGCTCGCGGTGGCGGAGGGACATCACGATGGTGGCGGTGCCGCCGGTGGTTACCCGCGCGCTGAGCATGGTCACGTCTGGGGCCGTTAGCACAGCCGCGATCGCGTGAGCGCGTAGCTGCTGGCCGCCGAGCCGGTGCGCCGCGGTGTGGGGCGGCCACCCCAAAGAATCCGCCACGGCCACGGCCGCAGCCAGCGCCAGCCGAGGCGTCCGGGCTCGCCCGGGCAATGCCCCTGCGCGGGATCGGGAGCCGACTGGTCTGGTCCTGGACGGGTGCCGGACCGGTGAGGGCGCGGTGTTGCCCGGGACGGCCCGGGGGAAGTTGCCGGGTCCGTGCGGCGGCGAGCGCTCGTTCGGTCAGCCCGGGCGGTGGTTCGGCGGCCGCCGCGGTGGCAAGCCGGGCGGTGGCCTCGCGCAGGCCGCCGATCTCCTGGGCGCACTGCTGGCACCGGGCCAGGTGCCGTTCGAACCGGGCCCAGTCGGGTAGGTGCGGCCACCGTAATAAGCGAGCGCGACGGCCTCGCGCTGCAGTTCGGTCAGCGACCCCAGGCAACGGCGCACCCGTTCGCGGTCCAGGCTGGCCTCGACGGTCTCCGCCACCTCGTCATAGGCGATCACGGCCGCGCAGTCCCGGGCGCAAAGAGGCGTCTAGCTTGCAGGCACGCTAGCAGGGGTTATTACGGAACGTATCTGCCGCTTGGGCGCGTGACCGTCGCCATGTTGCTCCATGTTTGCTCAGCTGTCGCGTTACCATTTAACAGTGCCCGGGTATTAAGCGGCAGCGGAATGGCGGAGTCGCGGACAAAACAGCACCACTCTATCGGTCTATGGTTGCCGGGGTGTCCGGGATGCGTCCTTGTGCTGGTTCTGATCTCGCTTACGGTTCAGCACGCTCAAGTTGTCCGCGTGGTATGTGGGGCGGGCCTGTGCAGGTGCGCTATCGAGGCTGGCCTGGTCGCAGAGCCCGGTCATGACGAGCAGGCTTGCCATGCCGGCCCTGTGTGCCGCTGCTATGTCGGTATCTAGTTGATCGCCGATCACTAGCGGCCGGGTAGCGCGGATCCTGGCTGCCGCCATGTGCAGAAGATGCGGAGCCGGCTTCCCTGCGAGGACTGGTGATCTCCGCGTGAGTTTCCGCAGCGATTGGAGGATCGTTCCGTTGCCTGGCATGGGTCCTGATTCACGGACGACCATGCGATCGGTGTTGGTGACGAACCAGTGATGGGCTGCGCCGATGGCATCGGCCAGGCTCGTCAGGTCCGCCGGTGTGGTTGATGGCATGAGACCCTGGGCCAGGATGCCTGCTCCTTCGCCGGGACGGCATACCAGCAGGCCAGCCGAGTGCAACGCGGCCGATAGAGCCGGGCTGCCGAAGGCTGCTACCTTCGTGCCGGCTAGGTGATGCCGGGCGATTAGGTCCGCGACGACTTGCGGTGCCGTGACGACCTGGTTCGCTTCGGTGGTCAGGCCCATGGCCGTGAGCCGTGCGGCGATCTCCCGATCTGTGCGCGTGTCGTTGTTCGTGGCGAACATGACGGGCATGCCGCGTTTCATTACCGCGGCCAAGGCATCGACCGCGTGCGGGATAGGTTCCGTTCCGCGGTACACCACGCCGTCGAGATCGCAGATAACAGCGTCGTGAGCGGCGAGAAGGTCAGGTTCTCGCATGCCGCAGGGTCAATGAGCCTGTCGGACGGGGTGGCCAATGAGTGCAATCCACGATTCCGCAAGCTATAGCCAAGGCCAGAAGCTCTAAACGGTTTTGTGCGCCAGAGCAGCTCATCATATTGGAGATATGGCGGATGACCGTGTGCTCGCTAATAACAAGTCGCTCCGCGACGGCCCGGCTTGTCAGTCCAATAGAAAGCAGGCAGAGAATTTCCACCTGACGCTCAGTGACGGCCTCGCCTTTCGTAAAACCACAACAATCTGACATCACATTGTCCTGTTAAATGACGTGAACTCATGAATTAGACACACAGTACGCCGTGAAATACCTGACGTCAATGAGCTCCGCTTACCTTTCCTTGTCGCAGGTATGCCAAGCGCTTACCCGCCATGGCCGCTTGCCGATCTTCTGGATGAGATAGCAATTTCTTGGGATGCGTGCTTCCTGCCCGCGGGGCCAAACTCCGTAATCGCAAGGAAGACGGGACAGCCGATGAATCATTCCGGACGTGAATCTGAACGGAGGCGCGATCCGTGGACAGCATCGCTAAGGCCAGGGAGGTCTTGGCGCTGACCTTCCGCCACCGGCGACTGCTCGACCCTGCCACGCCGTGCCTGGGCGAGCCCTGCGAGCGGTGCTTCGCGCCGCACCTCGCCCGGACGCAGGGATTCGTGGAACGCCGGGAGCCGATCCACTTCGTCATCCTGGCCTTCCCCTCGAAGTCTCCCAACACCACCAAGGTGCTGGGCCCGCTACCCGACCTGGCCGAGTGGACCGCCCTCGACTTTCTCCAGTCCTTCTGCGACGAGCTCAGCTACTACTACTCGCCCGGGGCCCGGATCACGATCTGCTCCGACGGGCACGTGTTCGCCGAGACGGTGGGTATCACCGATGACGCGGCCACTGCCTACCACGCGGAGATGGAGGCGATCGTCGCCGCCCAGGGCGCCGGGTCGATCGACTTCTTCTCGCTCATCGACGCGTGCGACCCGATGCCCTATCCGCGCATGCGCGAGGAACTGGAACTGCACTACGCCGAGCCGCTCGAGCTGATCAGGAAGCGGATACTCGAGGATGAGACCGCCCGGCAACTGTTCAACGGCATCCACCGGTTCCTGTTCGAGGACCGTGCGGCCATGCGGCCCGAGCTGTCCAGGAACCGGGTGCGCGAGGAGGCCAAGCATCAGGCCTACGCGGTGATCCGGCGCAGCAACGCCTGGAGCCGGCTGGTCGAGGAGCGCTTCCCGGCGGCGGTCCGGCTCTCCATCCACCCGCAGCCCGCGCACGCGGAGAAGCTCGGCTTCCACCTGCTCAAGACCCGGGACAACTGGCTCACCCCCTGGCACGGCGTGGCCGTGGAGTCCTCGGACGGCGTGATCCTGGTCAAGCGCTTCCAGGCGGAGCAGGCCAAGGCGCACCTCGTCTGGCGGCACAACCGCCCAAGCCACTACATCGCCCCGCACCTGACCCTGGAGGGAGTCCCTTCATGAGCGCTCCGCTGCCAATCTTCGAGAAGCTGGACGTCACGCCGCTCCGCCCGTTCGGCCTGCTCGTGCGGCCGAACGCGCCGGGCGTGTCCGTGGCCGAGATCCCGCCGACCGTACTGGCCCGCTGGGCCGGGGAGGCGAAGGTCCTGGTCCTGCGCGGATTCCCCAGCCTGGACAAGGAGTCCTTCCTCGGCTTCGCCCAGTCCTGGGGACCGTTGCTCGAGTGGCCCTTCGGCTACGTCCTGGACCTCCAGGTGCACGAGGACCCGGACAACTACCTGTTCACCCCTGGTCCGGTGCCGTTCCACTGGGACGGCGCGTTCGCCGCGCAGGTGCCCTCCTACATGTTCTTCCAGTGCCGCCAGGCGCCGAGCGCCGGCAGCGGCGGGGCCACGACCTTCTGCGATACCGCGCGGGTGATCGAGCAGACCCCGGCGGCGGTCGTCGCCCGCTGGGACGCGACCGAGGTCGCCTACATCACCGAGAAGGTCGCGCACTACGGCGGATCGGTGCGCGTGCCGCTGACCTCCCGGCACCCGATCACCCGCCGGCCGGTGCTGCGCTTCGCCGAGCCGCTCGACCCGGCCGAGTACAAGAATCCGGTCTTCGTCGAGATCGCCGGGCTCGCCCCAGCCGCGCAGGACGAGCTGATCGCCGACGTGCGGCAGCGGCTCTACGCCCCGGAGGTCCTCTACGCGCACGAGTGGGCCGACGACGACTTCGTGCTGGTCGACAACCACGCCGTCCTGCACGGTCGGCAGGCCTTCGCCTCGGACTCTCCGCGGCAGCTCCAACGCATCCACATCTTGTGACGCACAAGCTCCCTGCCCTCGTCCCGACCGGAAGGAGGTCCGCGGTGAGCGCGGACTCACAGCCCGACTACGACGTCGTCATCATGGGCGGAGGCCCGGCCGGCTCGACCCTCGCAGCGTTGCTGGCGGGCAAGCACAGCCGCAGGGTCGCCGTCTTCGAGAAGGAGCAGTTCCCCCGCGAGCACATCGGCGAGTCGTTCGCCCACCCGCTCATCCCCGTGCTCGAGGAGAGCGGCGCCCTGGCGAAGGTGCTTGCGAGCGACTGCTGGGTGAAGAAGTACGGCGGCATCTTCAGGTGGGACGCGGCCAGCCCGTCCACCGCGTTCTTCGACCACGCCAACTGGCTCGGCGACGGCGTGCACCGCTGGGCGATGCACGTGGACCGGGCCGAGTTCGACGACATCCTGCTGCGCCACGCGGCCGAGCGCGGCGCCGAGGTGTTCGAGCAGAGCACCGTTGAGGCCTTCGCAGCGGGCCCGGAGCTGAGCACCATCACGCTCAAGGACGGGCGCACTGTCACTGCCCGCTTCTTCGCAGACGCCTCGGGCCGGCGCAACCCGATCACCACCGGCGGCAAGCGCGCCTGGCTCTCAAGCTACCGCAACCTCGCGATCTGGCAGCACTACACCGGCTGCGCGACAGTCCAGTCGATCGAGGAGCCGTGGAATGTTTTCCACGACTCGAACATCTCGGCCATCGGCTGCTTCGCGTTCAAGGACGGCTGGTGCTGGTACATTCCGATCCGCAAAATGATTGACGGCCAGCGCCGCACCGTGCACTCCATTGGCATCGTCACCAACCCCGAGATCCTCAAGGAGACCGATTACACCGAGCCCGAGGTCTTCCTGCGCACCATCCGCGAGATCCCGCTGCTCGGCGACCTCGCGCGGAACGCGAAGCCAGTCCGCGACAAGATGCTGACCGCGACCAACTACTCAATGATCAATGACCGCTTCGCGGACTACGACGGGCGGTGGATGCTCGTTGGCGACAGCGCCTACTTCGTCGATCCGCTCTTCTCCTCCGGTGTGGCCTTTGCCGCCGCCCAGGCCTCTGCCTCGGCCCTGGTGATCGAGAGCACTCTGGCGAGCGACCTGCCAGAGCCCGATCTGCGTGACCTGTGGCTGGACTACGACCGCGGCTGGCACGGCATGGCCGAGACCTACGCGCTCTCCATCGACCAGTGGTACCACGACATCGCCAAGCACCACCCGGACGGCATCTACTGGCGCTCCCGAGGCACCGTGGTCGATCTGGACCTGCGCGAGCGCTCGTTCCAGGCCTTGCTCAACACCGCCTTCACCCCCGACCTGCTGCAGGTGATGACGCGCGGTACCCGGCGCCGCTCCGACCTGGACGACGAGGGCAATTTCCGCCGCGCCGAGATCCTGGCCGATCCCGGGGCGATCGCCCCGGAGCAGACGCTCCGCCTGGCGCCGACGGCGCGGGTGCGCGCTTCGGTGGCGCTGGACGTGCCCGGGTTCAAGGCCTTCATCCCGCCGCCGCCGTTCGATCTGCCGGAGGAGGCCAAGCAGGCCATCTCGGGGTACTGGCGAAGCGTGATCGCCTGCGGCGGCTCGGCGCCCAATCCGCACGGGCGGCCGATCCCCTGCCAGCGGTTCTACCTCGAGGGCGCGCCTGCCGAAGAGCACGTGACCGGGATCGACGAGCGGGACGGCTCGGCCCGGCTGTGGAAGCTGCTGGAGGACGGCCCGATCGCCTACGGGCAGCTGGTGGACGGGGTGGCCGAGGCGACGCTCAGCGTGCTGCGGCAGCTGCTGCGAGCGGGCGTCGTCCTGGTCGAGGGAGGGGCGCAATGAGCACAGAAAAGGCGAAGAGCCTGTGGCGGGAGATCGTCGGCGACGCCTACCTTGCCGACGACCTCGCTGCCCTGGACGCCGTGGCCCCCAACGCCTCCGCGTTCGCGCCGCGCGAGATCGTGGCGGTGCTGTGCCCGGCCGACAGCGAGCAGGTGGCGCGGCTCGTACGGGTCGCACGCGAGCAGGGCGTGCCCCTGTATCCGACCAGCACCGGCCGCAACTGGGGACTCGGCTCCCGTCAGCCGGTGTACGGCGGCTGCGCACTGCTCGACCTGTCCAGGCTCGACCGAATCCGCGAGGTCGACGAGCAGGCCCGCTACGCCATCGTCGAACCCGGAGTCACGCAGGCCGCACTCGCCGCGCACCTGGCCGCGCACGCTCCCGGCACCGTCGCCAACGTCACCGGCTCTTCGCCCGCGTCCTCGGTTCTGGGCAACCTGCTCGAGCGCGGCACCGGCTTCCGCCGCCACCGGGTGCACGAGGTCCGCGGACTGGAAGTGGTGCTTGGTACCGGGGAGCTGGTTCGCACCGGGCTATGGGCCGGCGAGGGGTCACGGCAGTCGCACCACTACCGCACGGGCTTCGGCCCCGGGCTCGACACGCTGTTCACCCAGTCGAACCTGGGCGTCGTCACGGCCGCCGTGATCGACCTGGTCCCCCGCCAGGAGGACTTCAGGCTGCTGATGTTCAGCTTCCCGGACGGAGCCCTGGCCGGGGTGGTCGACCGGGTACGGGAGCTGTTCGTTCAGGGCACCCTGCGCTCCATCGTGCACATCTTCAACGACAAGCGGATCCTCACCATGACCCGTAGCCCGCAGGTCGCCACCTGGACCGGCGTGGTGGCCGTGGACGGGACGAAGGCGCAGGTCGCGCTCGCGGTCGAGGAGGTGCGCCGGGCGCTTGAGGTGCCGGGAGGCGCGCAGCTGACCGCGATCGACCGGGCCGCGGCCACCGCGCCGGGTGTCGACCCGCTGATCGCCGGCCTGTTCGCGGTGCACTCGGGCGAGCCGTCCACGGTCTTCCTTGAGGGGATGTACCAGACCGTGCCGGGCATCGCGGCCCCCGCGGACCTCGACGACCTGGACGACTCGGACCTGGGCTACCTCGCCTGCATGCCGGTCGTCGCGGTGGACGGCCCGACCGTGGTCGAACTGGTCGAGCGGATCGAGCGGACCTGCGCGAAGTACGGACTGGTCCCGGCGATCGCGGTCAACCCGACCGGGCCCGACTACCTGGAGACGGTGGTGAACCTCTACTTCGACCGCCGCGACCGGCTGCGGGCCGAGACCGCGCACGCCTGCAACGGCGATCTGCACCGGCGGCTCTATGAGGACGGCTTCCGCTTCTATCGCGCCGACATCGAGAACATGCGCTATCTGACGGAGCGCGACACCGCTCCGTGGGGCGCGATCGGGCTGATCAAGCTGGCGCTCGACCCCGACGGGATCCTCGCGCCCGGCCGGTATTGCCCGAGCTGAAGAGGCCACCCAGTCCGACTCATCACATCGGCTTTCGACCCGAACGAATCCTGAAGGTATACGTGTGCCCAAGTACGTATGACTGACCTCGGTAGTCGCGGCTCATCTCGGCGGCCATCGCGCTCAACCTGTCTTCGCCTGGTGCTGAGCTGCGGTGCTGCCGGCTGACGCCAAGGGGCGCTGCGGGTGGCAGCCGAGCTCGCCGTCGCCCGGCCCGCCGCCCCGCTCGCCGATCTCGACAGCGACGCCGTGCTCGCCTACGCCCGCGACCTGCGGCCCACTACGCCAGGTGACGCTCGGCGACGCCGTCGTACATGCCGTTGAACAGGGCGCAAGTGTGCCTGACGGTGTCGATCGCGTCGCGCTGCATCTGGGCATCGGCGCACATGTCGACGACCAGGGCCACGCCTTCGCGTACGTGACCGACGTCCTCCTTGGCGTGCACGGAGAAGAACAGCGTGTCCCGGTCGGTGAGACCGTAAACCTTGCCGAGCAGCGCGTCGCGGTTCTGGCTGGCGGTGTCCTCCAGGTTCTGGCCCTCGCTCGCCACCGCTACCGCGGCAGCGCCGAGGTGATAGCGCGCGGGATCCTTCACCAGCTCCATGCGGTAGTCGATCAGCTCCTGAGTCTGCGGATAGGCGGCGGCCGCGTCGCGGGTCGCGTCGTCCACCCTGATCGCCCTGATGAAGTCCTCCATCAGGCGCACGTGGTTCTTGGTGCCTGACAGCCGGCCGGTCTCCTCCTCGTACATGTTGACCAGCAGCGCCCGCTTGTGCTTCGGCAGCGGGCAGTAGAAGAAGAGATTCTCGATATAGGTGAGGAAGTTCTTGGTCAGCTGGTATCCCTGCAGGGTCAGTGCCTGCAGCAGGTCCCAGTTCGCCTCCGGCCTGACTAGCTCGGCAACCAGCGGGTGGCTGACTGACGTGCCTTCCTCAAGTACGAGGTAGAGCTCGTCGCGGAAGTCTTCGCGGCTCAGCATTTTGTTACGCCTCCTGGCTCACGGTCGATGATGGTTTCGATAGGCGGGCGATGAGTTCCTCGACGGGCTGAGCCATGAAGACACCTGGGTACCGGGTGCCGTCAATGCGCCCGTAGTCCGCCAGCCGCCCGTACTCCTGGAAGCCGTACTGGCGCCAGACCCGCTCGGCCGGTATTCCCGCGCGCACGTCAAGCCGCAGCAGTTCGACCCCCAGCTGCCGGCACCGCTCTCCGATCTCGGTGAACGCCTGGGTCGCGACGCCCCGGCCCCGGTGCGCGGGGTGAATCACGCCGGTGGTGAGCTCGGCGATGTGCCGCTGGTTCTGTGTTGCGCTGCGGGCCAGCACCGCGCAGCCGATCGCCTCTTCCTGCTCGTCCCTGATGATGAGCACATGGGCGTGGCCGGACGCGAGCACGGACGACAGGCGCGCGCGGAGCGCCTCGACGTCAGCAGCCGAGCTTTCCGGGGGCAGGCCGACGTAGGGATCGGACTGTGAGACCTGCACCACCAGGTCCACGACCTGCCCGATGTCCCGCAGCCCGCTTTCCGATGTGCTGCCGGTGGCGCTTAACCACACGTATTTGTACATGATCTCCTCCTTCTCGCGGTCGTCAGTACTGGCGTCATCAGGCCATCAGGTCCCTGGCAATCTCGTTGAGCAGCGCGGTGCTCGCCGGGGCGTGCGGCGGCACGAAGCCCTCGGCGCTGCCGACCCCGGCAGTCAGGCTCTCGCGGGACATTGCCTCGAGCCTGGCCGCGCGAGCACGCAGGTCGGTGAGGTCGGTGCAGACCTTGACGCCCTGCTCCGCGAGCCAGTCGTCGTCGTAGATGGTCTCGAGGTAGCGCTGGCCAGTGTCGCTGAGCACGCAGACAATCCGGGTCCCTGGCTCAGCGCACTCCGCGAGATGCGTGCCCACGAAGGCGACCGCGCCGCTCGACGGGCCTGCCAGCAGTCCTTCAGTGCGGGCGAGCAGCCGGGTGGCTGAGATCGCGTCGTCGTCAGCGACCTTGTACGCCCGGTCGAGCAGGCTGATGTCCAGGTTCGACGGCGGCCATGCCAGCCCGATGCCGGACTGGAGGTAGGCGTGCGTCGGTCCGCCGAACACGCCGGACCCGACGGCGTCCACTCCGATGATCTTCGTGCCGCGCGCACGGGAGTGAAAGTACTCCGCCAGGCCCCGCAGCTGCCCGGCAGTGCTGACGGCGACCACCAGGTAGTCGACCGCCCCGTCCATCTGGGCGAGAATCTCGGGGCCGGTCTCCCGGAAGTGCGTGGCCGCGTTCATGAGGCTGAAATGCTGGTCGGGCCGGAACGCGCCGTCGATCTCGCGAGCCAGCCTGTTGGCCAGCTCGAGCCGGGGCTTGAAATAGCCGCCGGACTCGTCCGGCTCACTGGCCTCGACCAATTCCGCGCCGTAGGCCTCCATGACGCGCCGGTGCGCCGGCGGGACCTTCGGATCCACCACGATGATCACCCGGTAATCGGCGACGGCGCCTATCATCGCCAGGGCTACGCCGAAATTGCCGCTGGTGGATTCGATGATCACCCCTCCCGGCCTGAGCAGGCCAAGCTGGCGGGCCTGCCCGATGATGAAACGCGCGGGCCGGTCCTTGACACTGCCGCCCGGGTTCAGGCCCTCCCATTTGGCGTACAGCTCGCCCGGGCTGTCGCCCGTGAGCCGGTCCAGCCGTACTACGGGTGTGGCTCCCACGGCATCAAGCACGTCCACCAGGACACTCCTCCATCGAATCGGGGGTTGCGCTGCGGGAAATCGGTGCGGGTCACGGCCCGCTTAGTCGCCGTTCCGCCATTTCGGCCAGCAGCGTGGCGGCCTGCGGCAGGACGGCGTCGTCGAAGGCCGCGTCGCTGGCGTGGTTCGCCGGGGCCTTCGCCGGATCAACCCCGGCCGGGCTGGCGCCGAGGAAGACGAAGGCGCCAGGGACCTCCCGCAGCACAAGCGAGAAGTCCTCCGACGCGGTGACGGGATTCGGCAGCTCCACGACCCGATCCGGGCTGGCCACGCTCCGCGCGGCCCGCAGGGCGAGCGCCGTCTCGACGGGATCGGTGACCGTGACAGGGAAGAGTTCCTCTGGCTCGATCTCGGCGTGCAGCCCGTAGCCGCTCGCGAGCCCGGCAACGGTCCGGCGGATCCCGGACAGGACCCGGTCACGGGCGGCTTCGCTGAGGGACCTGACCGAGATCTCGAAGGTCGCGCGGTCCGGCACCGCGTTGTGATGCGTGCCAGCGTCGAAGACGCCCACGTTCAGGACGACGGGGTCGAAGACGTCGAACTCGCGGGTGACGAGCGACTGCAGGGCGAGCACCATGGCCGCGGCGCCGACCACCGGGTCCCGCGCCAGGTGCGGCTGCGATCCGTGCCCGCTGCGCCCGTGCACCGTCACGCGCACCAGGTCGGCCGCGGCCAGGAGCGGGCCACGGCGCGTGGCGATCACGCCCTGAGGCAGGACGGCAGAAAGCACGTGCAGCGCGTAGGCGGCGACGACGCGCGAGCCGGCCGCGTCCAGCACGCCCTCGCTCACCATGAGCGCGGCCCCGCCGTACCCCTCCTCGCCGGGCTGGAACATGAACACGACGTCGCCGTGCAGCCTCTCCCGGCGGCGGGCCAGCAACCTGGCCGCGCCGACCAGCGCCGAGGCGTGCAGGTCGTGTCCGCAGGAGTGGACGCAGTTCGCGTCGCTGGCTGAGAATGGCTCGCCGGAGGTCTCGCGACCTGGCAGCGCGTCCATGTCAGCGCGCAGCAGCACGGCAGGTCCTGGATGCGCGCCGCGCAGCACGGCAGTCACCGAGGACAGCTGCCGGCCGGGCGTGATATCGAGCGGAAGGCCTGACAGCGCCTCCAGGATCTTGCGCTGGGTCAGCGGCAGGCAGAGCCCCGCCTCGGGCTCGCGGTGGATAGCGCGCCGCAGGGCGACGAGATCGGGCCACAGCGGCTTACTGCTCACTGTGCCTCCAGGTACCGGAAGGCTGCGCGGTAGCAGCCGGTGTGAGAACCACGTAGCCAGGATGTCCGCCGGTCATTGGCGGCGGAATACCGCGCAGCGCTCGCATCCATGCGTGGCGCAGATGCGCGGGGGTCGCGTCATAAGAGCCTCCGGCCGGAGGGCTCGGCCATTTCGCCGCCCGGCCGGAGCTCTTCCGCTCACCTCAGCCAGTCACCGGCACGCCTCGCAGGGCTGGGGCGAAGCCCCGTTCGATGGTGCGGAGCGGACAGCCTGGTCGTAGCCGTGCTGCCGGATCAGGTAACCGGCTTGCAGCCGGTTCCTGGCTCCCAGCCGGTTCATGATCTCGTAGATATGCCGCTGGCAGGTACGCAGCGACATGCCGAGCCGCCGGGCGATGATCTTGTCCTCGACACCCTCGATCAGGAGCCCGACGATCATGGTCTTGACGTCCTCGGACAGTCGGTGGACGGTGGCTCGATCGTATTCCTGGCCGAACGCGACCGCCTCGCTCCACACGTGATCGAACGACTCCCTGAAGGCGTGCACCACGCTGCAGTCACGGATCAGCACTGCGCCGCGCAGCGGCGCCTGGCGCTCAAGCACGACCGCGTCGCGGTCGAATATCAGCGCCCGAACGTGCTTGTCGCTCGTCGTGCACACTCTGACGCCCAGATTGGCCAGCCGGGCGACTTGGGCGACCGTCGCGGAATCATAGCGGCCGGCGTGCTGGTACAGCGCCCGGATCCGCACGCCCCGGTCCAGCAGGCTGCCCGGGTTCTCCAGCGGACCGACCAGCACCGTCCTGCTCCCGGCGCCGCCGGGCCGGCTGGCCAGTATCTCGCTCGTGCACGCGCTGGACAGCTGCGCGATAAGATCCGCGATGTCAGAAGCCTCCGTGACGACGGACATCCCCAGGTTTCTGTGCACAGCGGATTCCTGGTACAGGGGAATCAGCCTCGCGTAGATCCCCCGGATCGCGTCAACTTTGCGCTGGTGCTGCTCAAGAGCCCGCGTGATCGGCATCAGGAGGCTCAGTCGCGCGGAGTCAGGGGCCACAGGGACTAATTCGCCGGCCGCGAGCCGGTCCGTGTTCACCAACCTGAGGCTGACCAGGCCGGCCACGGCCTTGTCGAATGCGGAATAGTCGAGCCCCGTTGCCAGCCGGGCGCGCTCCGTGCTTGGCGGCGAGACCTGCTCGAGCGCGTAAATGTAGATCCGCTGCAGGTCGTCGTCCTCCGAGGCGATATCCCCGTACTCGGTGTCCGCAATGCTGTCGATGCTCTGATCGGTCACTGTACACCATCCCTCGTAACTGCGTAGGCGAAGTGCTGCCGACGGTCCGACGCCGCTGGCAACTGCAGGGGCTGCCGGGTGTCTTGGGAGCTTCGATAATGGTGAACCGACGCAACTAGGAGGATCCCCCCGTATTTGCGCAATGCGGCGATATGACGGGTCCTGGCCCGGAAGCGTTCGGCCTTCCCAATCCGGACGCTCTTCGATTTAGTGCGCAAATACGCTCTCAGGGATCGAAACCGTGCAGGTCGCATCACCGTGGCAGTCCAGAATCCGGATTGCCCGCGGGTTACACCCCTCGCATGTGCGCAATGCGGTTAACCGGCGGGCCAGGTGTCTCGATTGAAGTTCTTGCGCCGTGCACCATGAGAAACGCGTGGCCCGGCCCCGGGGTTGGCCACGCGCACCGCGATGTAACCGGGGCCGTTCCGGCCATCGCCAAGGAGTGCTATGCAAAGCCTTTCAATTCCCAGCTAGGACGGCACTGATGAATGCCCTGAGATTCAACTGGTGTTCCCCGCTGGACAGCGGGCAGCAGAAGGCCTCGGACAAGTACCACACCGACGCCCTCGACTTCGACGG
This sequence comes from uncultured Actinomycetota bacterium, assembly GCA_963720575.1. Classification (GTDB taxonomy): domain Bacteria; phylum Actinomycetota; class Actinomycetes; order Streptosporangiales; family Streptosporangiaceae; genus Chersky-822. The sequence goes on along the minus strand of CAVRGA010000001.1, from coordinate 2,654,773 downwards.
GATCGTCGACTTCGCCCGCGAGGCGGACGAGCTCGGGGTGCCGTCACTGCTCATGGGGATCAGCTACCACATGCCCGACCCGCTGCCGATGATCGGCGCCTTGGTCCGCGAGACCCAGCGGGTGAAGTTCATGCTGGCGTACCGGCCCGGGCTTTTACCCCCCGCGCTATTCGCGCAGGTCGTCAACACCGTCTCGTGGATGTCCGACCGGCGGATCGAGCTGAACCTCGTGGCGGGCATCTCGCCGACGGAGCAGGGCTACTACGGAGACTTCCTCAAGCACGACGAGCGGTACTCCCGATCCAATGAATATCTCGACCTGCTGCACCGTTTCTGGCGCGGCGAGACGCCGCTGACCCACCACGGCGACCACTACCACCTGGAGGAGTCGCAGATCGCACTCGGCTTCAAGGATGGCGGCCGGCCGCGCATCTACATCAGCGGGGCCTCAGGGGCCGCGCAGCAGACCGCCATCAGATACGGGGACTGCTGGCTCCGCTACGGCGACACGCCCGAGGGCATCGCCGAGGCCGCCGCGCCGGTTCTCGCCCAGGGTCGCGCGGCCGGCATCCGGATGCATCTGCTCGCCCGCGAGACTCGCGACGAGGCGCTTGAGCGGGTCGATGAGATGATGCGCGACCCCGACGAGGAGCACCGCGCCTGGGTGGCCAAGTTCGTCGCCACCCTAGATTCCGAAGCGGTTAACAGCTCGTTCCGGCTGGCTGAGAAGGCCAAGGACGACTGGCTGTCGCCGATGCTCTGGTCGGGCGCGGTGCCCTATCGCGGCGGACCGGCCCTGTGCGTGGTCGGGAGCTACGCGGAGGTGGCGGAGTACTTGTACCGCTACAAGGCCTCCGGAGTCAGCGAGTTCATCTTTTCCGGCTGGCCGACCCGGGACGAGATGCGGATCTTCTACACCCGCGTCCTGCCGCTGATCCGCCAGCTGGAAGAGCGCGAGGACAGCCCCGGCCCGGCGCCGGCCGCGCACGCCGGCGTCGCCACCTCATGATCCGTCCCGCACAGGCAGGAGCCCCGCAGTGCACATCGTCATCGTGAACCGCTGGCCCCGATTCGACGACGGGGCGCGGTGGGACAATGAGCTGACCAGGTACGAGGAGTTCCTCGACCACGAGCGGAATCAGGTCAGTTACGTCGTCGACGGCCGCGGCGCGGCCGGCGTCCTGACAGCCAGCGAGCTGATCGCGGCGCTGGTCGAGGTAGACGACGTGAACAGCTACGATTCCCTGCTCGCGGCCGTCGCGTCGATCACCGAGAAGGTCGGGCCGGTCGACCAGCTGATCGCCCTGTCCGAATTCACGCTCGGCGTCGTCGCGCGGGTACGCGAAAGCCTGGGCATCCCCGGCCCGAGGCCGGCCGAGGTGGCGGTCTACCGCGACAAGGTGCGGATGAAGGAGGTGCTGGCGGCGGCCGGCGTGCCAGTGCCCCGCTTCGCGGCCTGCGAGAGCCCTGCGCACGCGGCGGCCTTCGCCGCGCGATGCGGCTACCCGGTGATTGTCAAGCCCGTGGACGGCGCGGCGAGCATCGGCGTGCGCCGGGCGGCGGACGAGGCCGAGCTCGCGGAGATACTGCCCTCACTTGACCTGGCAAGGCACGAGATCGAGGAGTTCGTCACGGGGGCCATTTACCACGTCGACGGGTTTTCAGGGCCCTAGCCGAGGTCCAGTTCCAGGTCGTGTCGCGGTACGTCAACGACTGCCTGGCCTTTGAGTCGGGCACCGCCCTTGGCTCGGTCGTGGTGCGGTCCTCGCCACTGCGTGAGCGGATCGAGGACTTCACCCGCCGGTGCCTGCTCGTCCTGGACATGCGGACGATGCCGTTCCACCTGGAGCTCTTCGTGACGCCGGACGGCGAGCTGGTCTTCCTGGAGATCGGCGGCCGGGTGGGCGGCGCCGAGGTACCGTACCTGCTTGACCGCCTGTTCGGCGTCAACCTGTACGAGCAGTGGCTGCGTGCCCTCACCGGGACCGCGCTGGCGATACCGGCCAAGTCCGCGGACCCGTCCGGAGGATGGCTGACGATCCCCAAGCCGAAGGCTCAGTCGCGAGTGGTCAGCGTGACGTCCATGGCAGCCGCCATCCCGACCATCTGGCGCGAGCTCATCCCGCGGCCAGGCGAGATCTTCCAGTCCGGCGGGAGCTATGACGCCCTGCACAGCGGGCGGTACATCTTCCTGCACGACGACGAGGCCGTCGTCGAGGCGGACATCCGCCGCGCTATCGCCGACTTTCGCATCGAGACCGTGCGGATGCCGGATCCCGGCACCCCCCCGCCTCCCGACCCGAGGCGGACCGTGGTCTTCGTGGACGCCTTCTCCACCGGCGCCCTGCTCGTGCGGGAGGCGGCGCCGGACTACCGGCTCGTCCACGTGCGCTCGCGCCTGGACCTGTCGCCGACCTTCGCCGCAAGCCTGCCGGCCCAGCATTTCGCTGAGGACCTGAGCTTCCCAGGCGCCGCCGAGCGCGTCCTGGCCAGGCTAGCGCTGTACTGCCCGGTCGGAGTCATCTGCGGCAGCGAGTTCGGCGTCGAGGCCGCCGACGAGATCGCCGCCGCGCTCGGGCTGCGCGGCAACGATCCCGCGCAGTCGGCCGCGCGGCGCGACAAGTCCCGCATGCTCGAGGCGGTAGCCGCCGCCGGCGTGCCCACCCCCAGACAGCACCGCGGCTGCGACGCAACGGATCTGCTGCGCTGGCGCGAGGCGGAAGGCATCGGCCGCGTCGTCGTCAAGCCGCTGGACAGCGCCGGGTCCGATGACGTCTACGTGTGCGACTCCGACCAGGAGGTGACCGCCGCCGCTGCCCGGGTGCTTGGCAAGAAGAACCTGATGCTGCGGATGAACGACGCCGCCTTGATCCAGGAGTACCTGGACGGCGATGAGTACATAGTCAACACCGTCAGCCGCGCCGGACGGCACTGGTTCACCGACGCCTGGGTGGGCGGCAAGGCCGCGCTCGCGGAAGGCCGCAAGATCTACGACTACGAGGATCTGCTTGACCCGGGCGACGATCGGCTCGCGCAAGTCCTTTCCTATGTCGCGGATGTCCTGGACGCGCTTGGCATCCGCGAGGGACCGGCTCACACGGAGCTGGTCCTGACCGGGGCCGGACCGCGCCTCCTGGAGACGGCGGCCAGGATCTCCGGGCTGGCGAACCCCGTCGCCCTGGACCGGGCTACCGGGGCCAACCAGGTGAGCCTGACGCTCGACTGCTACCTGGGCGGCGGATCCCGGCTCGCGGATCGGCCCGTCATTTATCAGCGCAAGGCGATGGCCCGCTGCGTGAACCTCATCGCGCGCCGCGAGATCCCGCTGCCTGCCCGCGCCATCTTGGGCGCGCTTGAGCAGTTGCCCGCGTTCCACGACGCGCGCTTCCGGGTGGCTGACGGGGCGGTAATGCGGCGCACTGTCGACCTCAACAGCTCGCCAGGTGTCGTTTTCCTGATCCACGAGGATCCCGCCGAGATTGAGAAGGCCTACGACTGCATGCGATCGATCGAGCGGGAATTGCTGTAGACAGGGAAGAAATTGGTACAGCAACGGATCGAGGACTCGGATGAAGTTCGCAGTGATCGGGGCCGGCGGGATTGGCGGCTACTTCGGCGGCCGCCTCGCGCAAGGCGGCCACGACGTATGGTTCGTCGCCCGAGGCGACAATCTGGCCGCGCTGCGGCGGGACGGCCTGACGGTGGAGAGCATCGCCGGGGACTTCACGGTAACGCCGGCGCGGGCGGCCGCCGATACGGAGGAGATCGGCGAGGTCGATTTCGTCTTACTGTGCACAAAGACCTGGCAGGTGCCCGCGGCCATCACCCAACTGCGACCGCTCATCGGCGCGGGCACGGCAGTGGTGACGCTGCAGAATGGCGTCGACATCCCTGAGTCCGTCGCGGCGGCGGTCGGCCGGGACTCGGTGCTCCCCGGCGCGGCGAGGATCTTCTCCAGGCTGGAAAGGCCGGGCCGGGTCAGCCACTTCGGCGGCCCCGCGTCGCTGGTCTTCGCGGAGTGGGACAGCCGCCCGACGAACCGGGCGGAGCGGCTCGCGGACGCCTTCAGCAAATCCGCGGTGCCTGCCGAGGCATCCTCGGATATCTGGGCGGAGCTGTGGGCGAAGTTCCTGTTCGTAGTCCCGTTCGGCGGAGTCGGCGCGGCCACCGGAGCGCCCGTCGGCGTGCTGCGCTCCCGCCCTGGGACCCGGGAGCTGATCCTCGCTGGCATGCACGAGATCCGTGCTATCGCCACGGCGCTGAGCATCAAGCTGCCCGACGACGCCATCGAGGCGGCGATGGCTTTCACCGACGGACTGCCCGCCGCGGCTACGTCCTCGCTGCAGCGGGACATCGCGGCCGGCCAGCACTCCGAGCTTGAGTCCTGGACCGGCGCCGTCGTGCGCCTCGGCGTCAGGTCAGGAACGCCGACGGCGGTGAGCAGCGTCCTGTACGAACTGCTCAGCCTGCGCGAAGCGCAGTCAGGGGCCGCCGCCGGGTCAGCCCAGGAGCCTGGGACCGCCGGGTGATCAGCGAGCGCGGGACAGGGCTGCTCGGGACGGCCGCGCTCGCGGGCGCGGCCGTCCCGGGCGCCGCGTTCCTCGACTCGATGGCCATGATGCCGTCGGCCGTGGCCGTGGTCACCGCGCTCCGGCAGGACGGTACCCCGTGCGGGCTCCTCGCGACCTCGGTAATCTCATTCAGCACTGATCCCGCGTCCATCCTGGTCTCGGTCAGCCAGCAGGCGCGGTCGTATCCCGCGATCATCCGCGGCGCCTCCTTTGGCGTGCACCTTCTCGCGCGGGGCCAGCAAGGCATCGCGCGGGTCTTCGCCTCCCGCAGCGACGACAAGTTCGCTGGCCTGGCCTGGCGTCGCCACCATGGAGTCCCGGTGCTCGACGGCTGCCTGGTCCGCATGGTCTGCACCAGGAGCGCGCACTTCTCGCACGCCGACCACACCGCGGTCATCGGCGGGGTCTTCGACATCGTGACGAAGCCGGGTGAGCCGCTGGTCTACTTCAACCGCAGCATGGCGTGGGAACTGGCGCGCGCCGACGCCTGACCAGGTCTTATTGGGTCTCCGCCGCTCTGGCCAGGCGGCGGATGCGGAGCCGGCTCAGGCCAAGTACAACCGCCACCACGGCTGCCAGCCCGACGCATCCCAACCCCAGCGCGTGCCAGCCGGCCGCACTGGTGAACGCGGCCGCGGACAGGGCTCCCGTGACTTGGCTAGTGATGATGAGCGCCTCGGCTACCGGCTGGACGCGTCCCCGCTCGGCGGGCCGGTAAGAGGCACTGATCAGGGCGCTGCCGCTGCTGTAAGCCATATTCCAGCCGATCCCGATGGCGAACATGGCGAACAGGAAGGCGGGCAGCCCTGTGCTCCCCGCGCACGCCAGCCCGGCGAGGATGATCACGGCGGCGCCAGCCAGGGCCATCTGCCGTTCCCCTACCCGGGCGATGAGCCGGGCGATGACGAAGCCAGGCGCGTACATGCCGACCAGGTGCAACTGGATCGCGAGAGCCGCCTCGGTGGGGGTGTGACCGACGTTCATGCCCATGATCGGGCCGGCGGTCATCATGGCCAGCATGGTGCTCGCGGCTAGGACGGCGCACGCGACGCCAAGCAGTAGCGTCGGCTGCCGCCAGAGCACCGCGGGCGGGCGCGGCGGCGCCTCATCCCCCTCCTGTTCCGACGTCGTGTCCGCTGCGGGCGCCGGGACGACGAGCCGGCGATTCCACAGCGCCGCCGCCGCGCCGAGCACGCCCACCAGCAGGTAGGAAGCGACGTAGGGCGTCGAAGTGACGTTGGTGAGCGCGGTGGCGATGAAAGGTCCGACGAGCGCGGCGACCAGCCCGGCGGCAAGCACCGTAGTGACAGCACGGCCCCGCGCCTGGGGCATGGAGTCCGCGGCGAGATAGCGGTAGTAGCCGCACCCGGCGCCATAGACGCCGATCAGTGCGGTGCCCACGCAGAACAGCCAGAACATGTCGAGCTGGATCGCGGCCGCGGAGACGCAGCCGGAGACCGCGGCGATGCAGGAGAACCCGGTGAAGGCCGCGCGGTATCCGAAGCGGCTGATCGCACGGGAGATGAAGAAGGTGCTGAAGGCCGCGGCGATGTAGATAAGCGTGAACGGGATCGTCGCGAGCGCCATTGTCGGCGCCAGCTTCGACCCCACGATGCCGGTCAGCGTCAGATCGACCGTAGTGCCGCCGACATACAGGGCCTGGGCGGCGCTCAGGTGCCGCAGAACCGGAGGCATGGTGTCGGCCATGGCCACGATCGTGGCAGCTGGCCATGCGGCCCGCAATGTGCTGAAATGACAATGCCCGCAAGATTTGAGCCAGCCAGCTGGCCGGCCGGAACGCGGAAAGGTGATTGCCCTGCGCCCTCATCGGATCGTTGTGCTGGTGCTGGACGGTGCCCTGCCGATGGACGTGGGGATTCCCGCCCAGATCCTGCGTGAGCGCGACGGGTTGCCTTACCGGCTGATCATGGCTGGCCCGGCGGCCGGCGGCGTCCGGGCCAGCGGCGGGTTCCGCTTCGCGGTGGAGCATGGCCTGGAGGGATTCGCCGCTGCCGAGACGATCATCGTGCCCGGGTATGAGGATACCCGGCGCGCCCTGGAGCCCGGGGTCGCCGAAGCGCTGCGGGCCGCGCGCGACCGTGGCGCTCGCATCGCGTCGATCTGCACCGGCGCTTTCGCCCTGGCCGCCGCCGGGTTGCTAGACGGGCTCAGGGCCACCACGCACTGGGAGGCGGCGGACGAGCTTGCCCGGCGCTACCCGCTGGTTGAGGTGGACCGTAACGTCCTGTTCGTGGATGAAGGGCAGATCCTCACCTCGGCCGGCGTCGCGGCCGGCATTGACCTGTGCCTGCACATCATCCGCCGCGACCACGGCGTGCACGTGGCTAACCAGATCGCGCGGACTATCGTCGCGGCGCCATACCGCAGCGGCGGGCAGGCTCAGTACGTGCCGAGGACCCTGCCGGAGAGCGATGGCGAGGCATTCGCCCGCACCCGCGCGTGGGCACTAGCGCGCGTGCAGGACGACATCACCGTGCGCGACCTGGCCGAGCACGCCCGGGTTTCCTACCGCACGTTCTCCCGCCGCTTCGTCGAGGACACCGGCTGCACGCCGCTGCAATGGCTGCTGAGCGCCCGGGTGGACCTTGCGCGGGAACTGCTCGAGGCAACGGATCTGAGCATCGAGCAGGTAGCCTCACGGGCCGGGCTTGGCACGGGCACCAACATGCGGCTGCATTTTCAGCGCGTCCTGGGCACGACTCCATCGGCCTACCGGCAGACCTTCTCGATCTTGGAGCCCGCCAGCGGGACCAGGCCCTGCCTCCTGGCTGATGCGAAGGCCGGCTGTTTCCGCGGGGCTTGTCCACGGGTGTGGACGGAGCATTCGTGGCCCCGTGCCGTTCGTATGTGGCGGCGACCTTGTGGGCGACGTGGTCGGCCAGCGGGCAGGCCCGGTATCCGCGCTGCGTGACCTCGGGGATCGCGCCGCGCGCGAGCGGGCGGAGCGTCTTCGGGCTGGCCTGTCATGCGCATATGTTGTCGCTCCTATGACGTTCTTGACCGGTATTCGGATCCCGCCTACTGCGCCGCAAAATCGGCCGAATGGTCGCTGACCAACGCCCTCCGCCTCGAACTGGCCCCCGAGGGCACCCGGGTCAGTGCACTGCACGTCGGGTACATGGACACCGACATGACCCGGCACCTCGATGTTCCCAAGTCCAGCCCGGCCGACATCGCCAAGCTGGCCATCGACGGCATCGAGGCCGGCGACGCCGAGATCGTCGCAGACGAATTCACCGGGCAGGTCCTCGCCAAGCTCTCGGCCGGCGTGCCCGGTCTCTACCCCCAGGTGGCCTAGCCAGGACGAACGACAGGAGCCTTTCATGACCGTCTCGTTTCATCTCAGCCCGGAGCAGGAGCAGTTAAAGTTCGGCGCCCGCCAGTTCGCCGAGAAGCACCTGCGTCCGCTGGCCGCCGAGGTCCGCGTTGAGCCCGACCCGCTCAGGCGCGCCCTGCTGGCGCGCGAGGCGGGCACGCCGGAGCAGATCCGGCGCTTCGTCGCACCGTTCCTGGCCGGCCGCGGTTCCCCGGTCGCCGCCATGGCGTTCAGCGGACCAGAGGGCACAGCCAACTTCGCCGCGCCACCGCCGGCCGAGGGCCTGCGCACGACCGCGGTGCCCGACGGCAACTGGTGGGTCATCAACGGCCGCAAGGCGTGGGCCTCCCATCTGGCCGGCTGGGACGGCGACGGCCCCGACGTGATGACGATCGTCTGCCGCACCCCCCGGCGGGGTGTCCGTGATCGTCGCCGAACGCGAGCACCTGGCCGGCCACATCGGGGTGGAGGAGCACTATGACCTCGCCCGGCCTGCGGGGCGGCATGACCTCGCGGATCCGCCTGCACGACGTGCGCGTTCCCCGGTCCAACATCCTCGGCGCCGAGGGCGAAGGCGCCCAGCTCACCTGGAACGCGTTCTGGGCCAGCGGCGCGTCGATCGGCATCTTCGCCGTCGCCGCGATGCGGCAGGCGTCGCCGGATCGAGGCAGTCAGGCTCCTCGCCTGGCGCGCGCTCGACGCCGTGATCGCGCAGGACCCGGCGGGCCCCGAACTAGCCCTGCACGCGAAGATCTTCGGCTCCGAGATGGGAGTCGAGGTCATCAACCGGCTCATGAACGTCATCGGCGCCCAGGCTTACGACAGCAACTTCCCGCTCATGACCTACCTTTCCCAGGCCCTCGCCTACCCGGTCATCGAGGGCAGCAACACCGGCATCCGCCGCCAGCTCCAGGACCTACATCCAGTTCCCGAACTGCACCGGCGCTGCCTTCACGCTGACGCTGAGTACCTGCGGCGGGACCAGGGACGGCAGGGCCAACTGGGGCACGTCAGTCAACTACGTCGTGCCGAAAGCGACTCCGCACGTCTCGCAAGTAATCCTGACCGGGTGCCCGCGACTCGCCGCGGGCACCCGGCTCTCGTTCGTGCTGCATGAACTCTTCGAACCAGTGCTCACTGTGCTCGATCCTGACGTCATGCCGCGTGCTGATCCGAGCGCCCGATGAAAGTTCCAAGAAAGTCCACGGAAGACGCCAGCGGCGCGGCCTGTCGGTGCGCCCGCGCACGACACATCCGGGCAGGTGAGCGGCAGCTTGAAGCCGCGCAGTCCGGCGCGGGCAGGCCGGGCACGGAGGCCGGAGCCGGGCGGCCCTTGACCGGGTCGCGGCTGGCTGCCTGTATGGGGAGCGAACCGATCCGCCCCGATCAGTGATTCACGCACACCCGATCGCTCCTGAATTCAGGTGATCAACCATGACTTTCTTACCAGGGCACGGCCGACCGTTCAGGAAGGCGCCGCGCACCGCGGAAACTCCGCGCAAGCGTGACCTGCTATCGCTGGTGGCCGCCGCGGCGCTGGCGGGCGCGGCGCTCGCGGCGGTCCCGCTCACGGTTTCCATGGCCGCCGCCGCCCTACCGCCGGGCGTTACGCTGGCCACCGGCGACAGTCGCCAGGTCAGCCAGCCATTGATCCCGGCCACCTGCACCACGCTGAGCGCGCAGCTTGCCACCAGCAACGAGCAGTTCAGCAGCTCCGCCGAGCAGTCCCCGCCGGACACCTCACGCCTGCAGTCCGCGCTGAGCGGCTGCGCGGGCTCGAACAAGGCCGTCGTGCTCGCCGCCAGCGGCAGCAACAACGCATTCCTGTCCGGGCCGCTCTCGCTGCCCGGCGGCGTCACCATGGTGATCGACAGCGGCGTGACGCTGTACGCGTCGAGGAACCCGGCAAGCTACCAGGTCTCAGGCAAAACGGCCTGCGGCACCGTGGCTTCCAGCGACGGCGGCTGCCAGCCGTTCATCACCGTGACCGGCTCCAACGCGGCGATCATGGGCACTCAGGGCCCCAGCGGGCAGGGCGCCATCGACGGCCGCGGCGACCAGGACGTCCTCGGCACGTCCACGACCTGGTGGGACCTTGCCCAGCAGGCCAAGAGCCACGGCGGCAAGCAGAACAACCCGCGCCTGATCGAGGCCCACAACGTCAACAACCTCACGCTCTACGACGTGGACCTCATCAACGCCCCGATCTTCCATCTCTACTTTGAGGGGGGCAACGGGCTCACGGTGTGGGGCACCAGAATCGACACTCCGGCCACCGCCCGCAACACCGACGGCATCGACGCCGACAGCGCCACCAACGTGACGGTTAACAACTCCTACATCCAGGACGGGGACGACGGCATCGCCATCAAGACGAACTCCGGCCCAGCGTCGAACATGACAGTGTCCAACAGCCACTTCTACGGCACTCACGGGATGTCCATCGGCAGCGAGACCAACTTCGGCGTCACCAACATCCTGTTCGCCAATAACACCGTCGCCGGCGTTGACAGCAGCGGCAACGTGAGCGGCGACGACAACGGCATCCGGATCAAGACCGATTCCAGCGTCGGCGGCACTGTGAAGCAGGTCACCTACGAGAACACGTGTGTGACCCAGACCAAGCACGCCATCGAGTTCAACCCGTTCTACGCCAGCGGTAACGGGTCGACCACGCCGTTCTACACCGACATCGTGGTCCTCGGCCTCAAGGCGGTGAGCTCGGAGTCCAGCGCCCAGTCGGTGCTGGAAGGCTTCAACGCCGCGAAACCGCTGGGGCTGACGCTGGAGAACGTCAGCCTGGACGCCGCAAGCACCAGCTCCGAGTTCGCGAGCATCGGCGTCTTCGACACCAACTTCACCCCGTCTGGCACCGATGTGACGGTATCGAACATCTCCGGCTCCGGCGGCGTGCCGTCGTGTACGTTCCCGCCCTTCCCAGGCCGGTGACCCTACAGGTCGGAACCGCGCCCGGCTTGTCGGCGTAGGTGAACTCACAGGAGACGAGGGAGGTGTCGCCAGCGGCGTTAATGGCCAGGTGGCATGTTCTCGCGGTGACGTCGCCGATGCTGGCGATCCGCGGCAGGCCGCATCCCGGGCCGGGTGTTGGTGTCACTATGGTGCCATGGGTTCCTGGAAGCGGCGGCTGTCTGATGACGAGCGGTCTGTTCTGCTGTCCGAGTTGCTCCTCCGGCATCCTGAACTTGCCGCCGAGGCGGAAGAGACCACCTCCGCGCTGCTCGTCGTGGACGATCAGGAACTCATCGACGAGGTCACGACCAGGCTGCGAACGCCGCGTCCGCGCGGTCCGGTGTCCGTCGATGCGGGCCGGGGACGGGTCCTGGAAGTCCTCCAGCCATACATCGATGATCTCACCTGGCGGAAGGAGCGCGGCGCCCGGCGAGCGGCCGCCGATACCGCAGCCGCCGTGATGCTCGGGCTGTACGAATGCCGCGAGGATACCGACTGGGACATGCTCCTTGTCCGGATGGGCCTGCCCGGCGCCGCAGACGACCTCGCGCGCACTGTGTACAAGAAGGTGAGGCCACTGCACCTGTCGTTGCCGCCGCTGGCGGATGAGTGCCCGGAGTGGACGTGGTACGAGGAGAGCTGGAGGCCATGAGCAATACGCGCTCCGCGAGACGTGGCATCCTAAGACCTGCGAACAATCTGACGCGCAGTAGGAAACCCCGGTCTGCCGCAGCCCCTCGGGCCGCTAGTCTCGTCGCATGCCCGAGAGCGCGAGCATCACTGGCCGTGGCATATCACATAGATCGACACCCCGCGGCGAACTCGACCTGATGTGCATTTAAAACTACCCAGGCTTAGCTCTAGTGGGTAGGATTTCATACATGGCTGGTCTTGAGGAGCGCCTGTCCGGGCGGCTCTCGCACCTTCCGCCGACGTTCACCGCACGCGCGGCGTCCGCCGCCGCACTTTCCCCGCGCGACCTGGCGATGCTCCGGGAGGCGGGCGAGATCGACGAACTCTCGCGCGGCGTCTACCGGCGCGCCGACTCCGAGCCCACCGCGCACCTCGATCTGCTCGCCGCCTGCACGAGGGCGCCCCATGCGGTGGTGTGCGGAGAATCCGCCCTGAGCCTGCACGAACTGATCGACGACATCCCCCACGAGGTGCACATCGCCGTGCCCCGCGGCTCCCACCGCCCCTCCATCAGCTATCCGCCGACGAAAGTCTCCCAATACGCCGCCGGCACCTTCGATTTCGCGGTCGAACGCTTCGAGGTGCCACCCGGCGAGACGGTACCGGTCTACAGCGCGGCTCGAGCGGTCGTCGACGCCATGCGCCTGGGCCGAGCGGAAGGACGCAGCCTCGCCCTGTCCGCACTTAACCGGTACCTGCGCAGCACCGGCCAGCAAGGCGTCGCCGACCTGCAACGGGCGGCGCGCGAACTCGGCGGAATGCCTGCCATCCGTCCGGCCATCGAAGCGGTGCTCGCCTGATGCCCAACCCCACCCGCGACACGGCCGCCGGCCGAATTTACAACGACCTGCGTAACCTCGCCCGCCCCACACCGACCAGGTCATGCTCGAGTACCTGCTCGAACGCTTCCTCTACCGCGTCAGCATCCACCCACTCGGCCGCACTTCGTCCTCAAGGGCGGACTCCTGCTCGGCCAGTTCGGCGCGCGCCGCGTCACCCGCGACATCGACATCCTCGGCCGGGCATTCCCAGGTGACGAGCAAGAGATCATCCGCCGCATCACCCAGATCGCCGCCACAGCCATCGATGACGGCGTCACCTTCGAACCTGACACCCTCACCACCGTGCCCATCCGCCAAGACGACGAATACCACGGCCTGCGCCTGGCCATGAACGCCACCCTCAGCCGCGCACGCCTGAAACTGCAACTCGACGTCAGCTTCGGCGACCCCGTCACCCCCGCCCCCGCGCCCGTCGAATACCGCCAGTACCTCACCGATGAGACCTTCACCCTCTACGGCTACCCCATCGCCACCGTCATCGCCGAGAAACTCTCTACCGCCATCGCCCTCGGCGACCTCAACACCCGCGACCGCGACTACGCCGACCTCCACCAACTCATCGCCCGCCACCACCTCGACGGCGACGAGCTCGCCGCCGCACTGCACAACACCGCCAACCACCGCGGCATCCGACTACGTCCGCTCAGCGAAGCAATCTCCGACCTGCCCACCCGGCGCCAAGCCCCCTACACCGCATGGCGACGACGCCAACGCCAGGCAGCCGAGAACCAGCCCGCAACCTTCGCCGACCTCGTCGCCACCGTCACCGCCTTCGCCGACCCCCTCGCAACCGGCGCCGCGCGCGGGCGCGCCTGGGACCCCGCCACCAGAGCTTGGCAGGCTACATAGCCGCCCCCCGGAGCATGATGCGCGGCTGGCTGCTCGCACCCAGCCCCTATGGCCCGCCCATGTTGTACTGGCCGCTGCCGGGATCCCACGGCATCGCGTTGAACCGGTAACGGCCATAGCGAGCCCAGAACGAGTTGGGCAGCGTCGGCGCGCCAGCCGAAGCCGTGGCGGCACAGCCTCACCGAGGGCGACGGCCAGGAGCACGACATTCCCGACCTCGTGAACCGCGATTTCACCGCTGACGCGCCGGGCGAGAAAATGGTCGGTGGCATCACGTACATTCCGACATGGCAGGGATGGCTTTACCTGGCGACGGTTATCGACTGCTACTCGAAGGAAGTGATCGGCTGGGCGACTGACGACAATTACAAGACGCCGCTCATCGAGAAGGCCATCGAGATGGCCGCCCGCAATCACTCTCTCGCCGGGAATGCTATTTTTCATTCCGACCGCGGCAGCAATTACACTTCCCGGCAGTTCGCCGGGACGCTGAAGAAATATAACCTCCGGCATTCCTCGGGCCGCACCGGGATATGCTATGATAACGCAATGGCTGAGTCGTTCTTCGCGGCGCTGAAGAACGAGCGCGTCCACCGGACCCAGTATCCGACCCGCGAGCACGCGCGCCGGGATATTGTAAGGTACATCGAATTCTGGTACAATTCGAAGCGCAGGCACTCTGGACTTCAGTATCGGATCCCGCGACAGGTCCACGAGGAATACCTGGAACAGCAGTCCGCAGCGTGAATTGACCACAAATCCGCTGTCCGGAAAGCTCGGAGCAGATCATTCCAGCGGTGAGGCGAGCTTGCGGACCGTGGAGCGGCCCGGCGCCCGGCCCGCCGGGGAGATGGCGGGCATCCCGTCGCGCAGCAGCTCCACCGCGTGCCGGAAGCTCACGCCCTCGGCCCGCATCACCCAGTCGGTCACCGACCCGCCGGCCTGGCACGCGCCCAGGCAGTGCCACAGGTTCCGCTACGCGGAGATCACCAGCGACGGCGTGCCGTCCTCATGGAACGGGCAGCACCCGCTGAAGTCCGCCCCGGTCCTGCGCAGCGTCACCCCGGCCACCTCCGCCAGCGAGACCAGCGACGCCTCCGCCTTCAGCCGCTCCACCAGATCGTCGGGAATGCGCGCCACGCCGCCCTTCAGAAAATCATGGAACTATCATCAGGTGGCAACGTGCTATGCCATGAGATGCACTTCATGGCAAGCAACCACGCCACCGGAGGCAGGCACGACCGTCATCAGCGCAGCACAATGGACCTCACGTGACGACCACGGAAGGCACCACATGCCCAGCCCGTTCCTCCCCGACCGCTCCCCGAGCTGCGCGCCGAGCAAGGCCTGTCCCAGGCCGAGCTCGCCGAGAAAATCGGCAGCGACGCCCGCCATGTCAGCCGCGTTGATCCGCTCCGCGTCGGTCAGCACCAGCTCAGCCACCAGGCGGCCCGGCCGGTCATGATCAGCCAGCGCCGCCAGGCTCTCTTCGGCGAACCGCCGCCACCACTTGTGCACCGTCATCCGCGTGTCGTAACAGCAGCGACCCCATAGTCGCTTACCTGGATTCTCCCGGATACTCGTCTTCATTCGGTCTCCGGACCCGCGACCTTCGCCGCTCCTCGGATGCCCCAAAAGCTAGATAGTTAGAGCGCGCCTTCTGCAATGACACCTTGTTTGGTCCGCCTCGAAGCTCTTCAGCATCGTGATCGTCCTGGCCATCGTCCTCCCACCCGCACACAGGGCAGATTTCGTACCAGCCACGAGTGGTCAGAGTGAGGTATTTGCAGCAGGGGCAAGCGTACCTAACCCCAGGCTTGGCCTGCCTCACAACGTTACGAAATGGCCCGCTTGTCACTAATTGAAACAGCTCCTTATCGCGGGCTGAACGGAATCTCACGTGCGTCGAAGTCGAGGGCTATAACCCAGGCTGTCTTGCCCAATAGGCTGCAGGCCCACCCGCCGCATCAGAAATGTCAAAGTAACTAATGATGTTTCGTGTTATTCTGTCCGCTATTCCAAACTCGTTGGTTGATGGATCCCAACGATAAACCTTCCCTTCAACCATGCTAGTCTTCTCAAGGGCACCTTCCCGGCAGGTACTGCACATCAGATCCCTGGCTCCTTGCGCATAGTCCTCCTGAGTGTAATGGCCGAGGTCCGCACCATGTTCGCCGTAATGACTGGCCAAACTGGCTTCACTCGTCCAATCGCAGTTGTGGACGAGGACGTCTGCGGCGGTGGTGTCGATGTAGAAGTCGTGGTCGTTGTTGCCTGGGACGGTGATGTCCCACATCCACCCGGTTGTGATCTTGGGCGCCCAGCCGCCGGTGACTGTAACGGTGCCGCCGCTGGGGATGCGGAGGCGGGTCTCGTAGCGCAGTGTCCCGGCCTCGGCCCAGTGCCCGCCGTTCCCGCGGGCGGCGGGGAGCCAGAACGGGTGGTTGCTGGTGGTGTGAATGAGCGCTGATTTGTTCCCGGCCCTGATCTTCAGGTCATACAGGTCGGTGTCGTGATTGACCATGACCGCGGTGACTGTCTCGGGCTGGACTCTCCCGGTCCTGGTGTTGGTGGCAAGGACCTTGTCCCCGATCTTGATGGCGCTGATGGGGATGGCCCTGCCGGAGGCGAGCAGCACCTTGGTGCCAGCCGTGAATGAGCAGCCGCCCTTGGCAACCCCCCCGGCATCCTCGGTTATGGTGCCGCTCTCGTCGGCTGCGGCGGAGCCTGCCTCGTCGGCTGCTACCGACAGTCCTTCTTCTGCGACGAGTTCGCCGCCTTCGAGTTCTGCTTCCAGGCCCAGGCTGGCGCCGCCGTCGGCGAAGGCGGAGGCGGTGAGGGCGAGCTTGCCGACGGCGGTCAGGCACCCCACGAGGGTGGGGTTGCGGACGCAGTTGATGGCGTCGGTGATGCCGGTGGCACTGCCGACGACCTTGGCGGCGGCGATGCCGTGTCCGACGACCTTGGCGGCGGCGGCGATGACGTGCCCGGCGCTGCGGGCGGCGCTGGCGAGGTCGTGGTAGCCGGCGGAGACGGCGCTGGTGACGTCGTGGTAGCCGGAGACGACGGCGCTGACGGTGCTGCAGACGAAGCCGAACAGGCCGCCGCAGTGGCCGTCGATCTCGATGTTGTTGATGGGGTTGGCGTCGCCGAAGGCGTACGCGCCGCCGGTGAACGGGTCGCTGGTCAGGGCCATGTCGGCGCTGGCGCCGGCGTACATGTCGGCGGTGGTGAAGGAGCCGGTGCCGGGCTGGTAGTTCCGGGCGCCCATGTTGTACTGGCCGCTGCCGGGGTCCCATGGCATGGCGTTGAACCGGTTGCTGTTGTAGGGGACGACGTTGGGTCCGGGGGTGGCGTTGCCGGCGTCGGCGCCGGTGAACATGGCGGTGACCGGGGAGCCGTAGGCGGTGTAGCCGTAGGTGGCGGTGGGGGTGCCGGACGGCCCGGTGAGGGCCTGGACGTCGCCGTGGTTGTTGTAGCTGTAGTAGGCGGTGCCGTCCAGGCTGGGGACCGGGTCGCCGGTGGTGGCCTGGAACAGGCGGGTGCCGCCGGGGGTGTAGCCGTAGGTCTTGGTGATGTGGCCGGGGTCGGTCTCGGTGCTGACCTGGCTGGTCATGCCGAGGTAGCTGTAGCTGGTGGTGTTTGTGCCGGTGGTCTGGGAGGTGAGCCGGTTGAGCGGGTCGTAGCTGTAGCTGGTGGTGGTCGCGCTGGCGCCGCTGCCCTGGGTGCTGGCGATGAGGTTGTCGAACCCGTCGTAGGTGCTGGATTGATGGAAGCATTCGCGGAGCTGCTATTTCAGGAAACCGAGATCGCCCCGGCCTGAATTGCTTCGATCGGTTGAGACCGCCATCGAGTAGAAGGTTCCAGGTCTGCTGAGGATCTACCGCTCGGCGGTACGCCACGACGAAGCAGGTCGCCGGCGCGTGGCACTGAACGCTGACGTTCCCTGGCCCGACTCGACCTGGCGGACGTGGCCGAAGCCCTCCTGAGAGGCGACAATCCCCTCTCCTTCATCGGCGTTGTTGATGCTGTCCAAAAGCTCGTCATTGCTGAGCATCTCGTGATACCACTGCGACGCAGGATCACGAATCGACTGGCCTTGAGTGTACTTCCCTGGAGATCGCCAGCCCTCTCGGCGCGCGTCGAATGGTGCCGCGACGACGGCGGGGAAGGCGGCAGAAACCATGACGTGCAGGCGAGAGCATCGCTTCACATGGACGTCGCGCGGCGGTACCGGCTGACGGCGGCGAGGACGGTGACGATGAGCAGGCCCGCGATCCAGGCCAGGGCTTCGGTGACCGGCCTGGTGCGCCTCATTAGACGGGCGAACGGCACACACGAATCCGCCGCGCAGACCCGCGCAGCCATCAGCACGCACGAGCGGCGCGCCACACCGTGCCCGCGCCGGGCTCGGCCGGACGCTGACGCGAGCCGAGCCAGTTCAGACCTGCGGCAATGACTGGTCAGGCCAGACATCCTCGTAGCCGGGAGCGACCAGGAAGCGCCACCCCGGAGGCAGCGCCAGGTAAGGGATAGCCGCAGGGCACTACTCCGCAAGGTGCTCTGCGTGCAGCGGAACGAAGAAATCTGGATCATCGGACAACTGCTCCCCGGCCCAGATGTACCAACCTGCGTGTCGCCCTCCGGCTTATGGCGCAGACCGTTCACCGGCATAAGACCATCGAGGACATTCCTTGCAATACCAATTTTTTGTTCAGGCAAGACTCCTGACGGCTCAACCCAGAACCGAGCGCAGACGGCAGCCTGCTCTGCCGTTACCGAGATAGCCATCAGAGTCCCAGTACCCTTTCGCATAGCCTGCGAGAGCTGCGACAGCCACCAACCCTGGCTGGCAGCGCAAGTCGGGCACTGCGGCTGCACGGCATCCAGCGATCGCATCCGAACCACATCGATCGACCCAGTATGGTAATGCCCTTGCGCCAGCGGATCAAGATGTGATCCGCTACCTGGGTCAAGCAACTGAATCAGCAGGCCACGGTCGACAGCGGTCGGACAGATAACGGTGGTGTAACTCGGCGGTTCTGCTAGTGAATCGACTCGCTGGGCCATCAGAGGTTGCTACGCCGTTTTCTTGCGGCACCATTCGTTGGCTGGCTGGTCGGTCTCGACAAAGATGTTCATCTCGCCTGACCCGAAATCGTGTCCATCCACCGTTGCATAACATCCGACGGCACTGTTCACGTAGCTATTCAGGAAGCGTCAGTGACGTGATGGCTGGTCAGGTGTTCCTGGTTTATCCGGGAGGTTCGAGGCCGGGTGGTAGCCAGGCGTGGCCGCCGAAGAGGTCGCGGAGGGCGTCGAGCGTGCTGATGCCCCATTTCGCGGCGGTGGACAGGTAAGACTGGACGAGGGCGAAGTCGGCGAGTCCTTCGAGGGTCCGCCAGCAGCCGCCGGATCCGCGTTGCTGGACTTTGACGGGCCGGATTGTCCTTTCGACTTCGTTGTCAGTGAAGATGTCCAGGTCAGGGCGGGTGGCGAACCGCAGGATCAGGTCCTCGAAGGACAGGAACCGGCGGGCCAGGCGGCGGGCGTCCTTCGAGGTGGCGGTGCGCCGGTAGAGGTTGGCGGCCAGCCCGGCGGTGGCCAGTGCCCGGTAGCGGCTGACCAGGTCATCGAGCACGGCGGCGTCCAGGACGGACTGGCCGACGCGGCGCGCGGCCCCTGCGGCGTCGCGGGCCTCGATCAGCAGGCCCGCCATCGGGGACGCCCATTCCTGCTGCGCCGGCTCGAAGTCGTGCAGGCCCTTGAGATCGCGGAGCAGGTGAACCTTATGCGGAATTCCTCATAACGCGCATTATGCGGAACCGGGGGTTATGCGGAACCGGTGCCTCCGGGTGGCTGCGCTGGCTGGCGGGGTGGGCTTGGTGACCTGGTGTGCTGTCGCCTGTTCCGCATAATTACAGGCTTTCGAGGAACGCCAGGAGTGTGTCGGGTGGCCGGTAGCGCGCTGGCTTCCCTGCGGGCTGGGCTGTCCGCGCGAGTGCCCGTTCTTTGAGGGAGAGATCGGCGTGGAGGTAGGCCTGGGCCGCGCGAAGGTCTTCGTGACCGAGCCAAAGCGCGATCGTCGCTATGTCCACGCCAGCCTGCAGCAGCTTCATCGCGGCGGTGTGCCGGAGGGTATCTGCACCGGGCCGCCACCCACGCCAACCTGCCGCTGCAGGAAACCCCGATGAGCCAGGCCGTCGCCACGCTGGTGCGCGGCCGGATCGACAGCAACGCCCTCAAGCGCAAACCGACCACCCGCGCCGGAGTGATCGTCACCGGCGGCGGCAACCAGGGCAAAACCGAGACCGTCTGCGCGATCGCCGCGGCCTTCGAAACCGACTGGCGGATGCTGCACGCCCACGTCCACCCCGGTGCCCTCGCCGGTGTCCGCGACCGGTGGGCGCCGGTCGCTTACGCGCAGACACCCGTCACCGCCAAACCCAAATCACTGTGCAAGGCGATCCTGAACTTCTACGGCGCCCCGACTAAGGGCATGGACCTGCCCGACCTGGTCGCCCAGGTCGCGGCGTCCCTGACCGACCACGGCACCAAGGTGCTGATCCTGGACGACATCAGCCGGCTGCGGATGCACCGCGCCGACGACCAGGACGTCCTGGACCTGCTACGGGCGTTCATGAGCATGCACGTCACGCTTGTGCTCATCGGCGTCGATGTCCCCGGCTCCGGACTGCTGCACGAAGGCCGCCCCGGAGGCCACCTCGGGCAGCGGCTCCTGCCGGGCCTCCCGCCCGCCCAGGTCCGCGGCCTGGAAGCCACCCAGACCCAGCGCCGCTTCGACCTGATCGAACTCGGCCCGTTCCGCTACGACACCCCGGCGCAGATCACCGCCTGGACCCAGCACCTGGCCGGCATCGGAACGCAGCTGCGGCTGATGAACGCCGCACCCGGCATGCTCACCGCCGCGACCATGCCCGAATACCTGTTCCGCCGCACCAATGGCGTCGTCGGCCTGCTGGAACGCCTCGTCGGGGACGGCTGCGGTCATGCCATCGCAGCCGGCGTCGAACGCCTCACCCAGACGCTACTGGACGGCGTCGTGCTCAACGCCGCCGGCAACGACACCGCCGCAGGCAACAGCCCCCGCAGCACAGCGCAGCCCGACCAGCCGGAGGAGCCTCCCGGCAAGGGCAAGCGCAGGCGCGGCCGCAACACCGCCTTCGACGACAACGGCCAGGCCGGTGAAACCCTGGCATGAACGCACGATCGGCCCGGCTCCGCTGCCCCGCAGCCTGGACCCGCTGACAGACGAATCCCTGCCCGGCTACCTGCTCCGCTTGTCGCACCGGCTGAAGCTGCCGCCCGGCTACCTGGCCCAGCGGACCGGCCTGACCGCCGGCGGCAGCGGCTTCCTGGGCGCACGGCATCTGCTGCATCTGGCCCCGCTCGCAGCGGCCGCGTTCGCCCAGGCCACCCGGCTGGACGCCGAGGAGGTCACCGGGCTCACCCTGGCACCGCTGCGGCTGCACTATCCGCCGATCGCGGTGCCCGCGCAGCCAGCCCGATTGCCAGCAGGCTCCTGGCTGTTCACCTCCGCCAGCCGTTACTGCCCGGCCTGCCTGGCCGGCGACGGCTCACCGATCCAAGACCAGCTCGGTGGCGCATGGAAGAGGTCCTGGCGACTTCCCGCCGTGTTCATCTGCCCCCAGCATCAGGTCTTCCTGCACCACCACTGCCCGGTATGCCGGCAGCCGCAAGGCGACACCTCCGGAGTCGGCCGGCTACTGCTCCGGCCGGCCGACTCCAGCCTGCATCCCGCGCAATGCCGGGTCTCGCCGCACGCCGGCCCGGGCAGGTGCTGCGGGCCGGCGTGCGCGCATCGCCTCGGCAGCACCGGCGCCCCCGGCCAGGACCTGGTTCCCAGCACCCAACTGCTGGAGTTCCAGACGCGCCTGACCGACCTGCTCGACCCGGGCTGCCCCGCAGGACCAGCAGCTCAGCATTTCACCGACCTCCAGGTGGTCACCGCGCTGATCCGCGCGTCCTGGCCGCGCTCCGGCGACCTCGTCCCAGCCGGCCTCGCCGGCGCCGCACAGCAATACCTGGACCGCAAGCGAACTGGTCCGCCCGGGCAGCGCGGACCGGCCGTCCGCCTCTCCCTGCCCTTGGAAGCCGCCGCCTGCGCAGCCCTGCTGCACGCCGCCGACACCGTCCTGACCACCCCGAACCTGCGCGAAGCTCTCGCCCCGCTCATCGACGCGCTGGCAACCGGCGCCTGCCGCGTGCCCAAATCACCCTGGGCGCGGGCCTTCGTCCGCGACAGCCACGCATGCTCTGAACACCTCCGGCAGGCCGCAGAACCACTGGTCCGGGCCTACCGCCGGACCGGAGGCCGACCGCGGGGCACCAGAGCACCCCTGGGCGGCGCGACTCTCACGCCGAGCTTCATGAGCTCGCCGTGGATCCGGTGGTGTCGACAGAGGGATTCTCCTTTGCCAGGCGGACGACAAGACGGGCGATGCCCGGAGCTGACGCGGGCGGCCCGGCTTGCACCGCTTACTCGTGTCGTACTTCCTCGCCGCCAGCCTGCGGTGCCAGGCCAGCAGCGTTGCTGGCGCCACCGGGGAAGAGCACCGGGCTCAGCGCCTGCGCGGGACAAGCCGCGCCAGCGCCGCGAACCACGCCCGGTCGACCGGCTCATACCGCACCCGGCCGATATGCCGCCGCAGTACCGCGTTCTCATGCCGGAGCACCAGCAGCTCAGCATCCTTCGCCAGGTCACTGCGGAACACCAGGACGGCCAAGCCGACCACACGGCACGTAAGCACGTAGACGATCTTGAGCAGCACGGCCAAGCCAACCATCACCACGCCCAGCGCGCTGCCAAAAGCGCAGGTCAGCCACTAAGTCGAGCATTCGAGCGGTGCAAGACTCCCCTTCCGGCGTCGTCACCGGTGTCGAGGTCGACCTCCGCTCCTGAAATCAAAAGACTCTTCGGCCCGAGATAAACCGGAAGTCCCGCCAGTTCCCAGGGCATCATAAACAAGCTCAGCAAGGCGATTAAGGGATTCAAGAGCATCTCCGGAAGCACGCTTGAACTCACCTTGGTCGCACTCGGCCTCCAGGTCTGAAAGCAGCCGCCTGATGTCAGACATCACAGGGCCACCGCCGGCGGGGGTGAAGATCGCCTCAGGCCCGCTACGTTCCAGGGATCGCTAGTCCCAGCCATCGAGCCCACAGCCTCCCCTCCGGATCAAGAGACACCCCTTCCCGCAGGCACTCACCCAGCTCCAGCTGACCGCCCACGCGAAATTTTCCCGGATAGATGACTCGTACGGGATCATTAACGGAAATGGCCTCGGACATAAGAAGTTTGGCATCCAGCGGCAAAGCGCCGAGATCTGGGCCTGATCTCATATATTCGGACAGGACTAGCAGATCCAGTTCATCAGCCGAATCGACGGTCACTTCATCGAAGATCTCCGCCAGTGTAACTACCTCCATGGGAACATCTACTGCCCCTGCACAAATCGCCGAGTTACCGTGAACCGCGCGCTTTACGTCCTGAATTGTTGAAGGGTCCGCCAGAAACCAGCGCTCCCCATATTTACCTTGAGCCCATCGCTCCTGAATCCATACCGATTTCCCTCGATCGGTGCCGTCTCGCATGACCGCATCCCAAAATTCATCGTTAACAGGCACAGAAATATACTCATCAGGCAGCTCTGCCTGGCCCGTTACAGACAGCGACGCGGGCAGCTTGCTTTTTATAAGAGCAATTAGCTCGTCCTCGGCTTCGATAAGGACTGAGTCTCCTGGCCCCATGGCAATCCGCAGGTTGCTATCGGGCACTACGAAGGCACAGCCAAAGTTTCCGCCCCCGCGTAGCATAGACCGCACTAGTCGGCTGCCCACACTCAGGCTAACGAGACTGCCGTTACGAAACTCTCCGAGATAAGGCTCCGGCGGCTTGAGAAGAACCGGATCGGCGACTACTAGCTGGTCCATACTAAATTCATTACAGATATCTCGCAGCAGACCTACATACGCGTCCTCCTTTTCGCGATAGACGCGCAGTCCAGAGACATCTAGGTCGGACGGTCTCGCGACCGAATCAAGCCTGCCCCAGGTGGTGACGTGGGCTACCTGGACACCTTTTTCCCCTCGATCGGGACGCGGACCAATTATAGTGACTTTGGTCACGCCTATACTCCTATTTGGGTAAGTCCGAAGAGTCCGTCTCCGATGTCGCCGATATCATATGTCCCTTGACGCAGGATGTTACCTGTACTGAATAGCGCATTAGCGTTGCCGGCACCTTTAAATATACCTCCGATATCTCCACGAATATCCTCGGCTATAAATTTCGGTCCGGTGACGCCCCTGGCAGCTTGCCAGATCCGGGTACTACCTGCAGAGATCATATTCGTCGGCCGGTAGCCGAGCCACTTCGCTAGGTCGTTGGCTTGTCCCGGCTGGAGAACCCGCCCGGAGGATCGTGGCCCACCCCCCGAGGGGCAGTTGTGGACGAGAACGTCTGCGGAACCCGTGGCTATGTAGAAGTCGTGGTCGTTGTTGCCGGGTACGGTGAGGTCCCACATCCAGCCGGTGGTGACCTTCGGGGTCTGGCCACTGAGGACGGTGGCGGTGCTGCGCGCGGAAGTGCGCAGGCGGGTGCCGTAGCGGAGTGCACCGGCTTTGACCCACCGGCCGCCGTTGCCACTGGCGGCGGGGATCCAGAACGGGTGGTTGCTGGTGGTGTGGATGACCGCGGTCCTGGTCCCGGCCTTGATGGTGAGGTTGTACAGGTCGGTGTCGTGGTTGACCAGCACCGCCGCGACCGTCTCGGGCTGGGTCGTCCCGGTCCTGGTGTTCGTGGCGCGGACCTTGTCTCCTGGCTTGAGCTGGCTGATCGGGACGGTCTTGCCGCCGGCCAGCAGAACCCTGGTTGATGCGGTGAAGCTCAGACCGCAGGATTCTGCCGCGTCCTCGGCGAGACCTCCGCCTTCGTCGGCTGCGACTGAGCCTGCTTCATCGGCTGCGACGGATAGTCCTTCTTCTGCGACGAGTTCGCCGCCTTCGAGTTCGGCTTCCAGGCCGAGGCTGGCGCCGCCGTCGGCGAAGGCGGAGGCGGTGAGGGCGAGCTTGCCGACGGCGGTCAGGCATCCGACCAGGGTGGGGTTGCGGACGCAGTTGATGGCGTCGGTGATGCCGGTGGCGCTGCCGACGACCTTGGCGCCGGCGACGACGGCGTGCCCGACGACCTTGGCGCCGGCGGCGATGACGTGCCCGGCGCTGCGGGCGGCGTTGATGAAGTCGTGGTAGCCGCTGGAGACAGCGCCGGTGACGTCGTGGTATCCGCTGGCGACGGCGCTGGTGACGTCGTCGACGACGCCGCAGCCGACCGGAAGCCAGCAGTGGCCGTCCAGCTCGATGTTACTGATCGGGTTGGCGTCGCCGAAGGCGTAGGCGCCGCCGGAGAACGGGTCGCTGGTCATCGCCATGTCGGCGCCGGCGCCGGCGTACATGTCGGCGGTGGTGAAGGAGCCGGTGCCGGGCTGGTAGTTCCGGGCGCCCATGTTGTACTGGCCGCTGCCGGGGTCCCAGGGCATGGCGTTGAACCGGTTGCTGTTGTAGGGCACCACGTTCGGGCCGGGGGTGGCGTTGCCGGCGTCGGCGCCGGTGAACATGGCGGTGACCGGGGAGCCGTAGGCGGTGTAGCCGTAGGTGGCGGTGGGGGTGCCGGCGGATCCGGTCAGGGCCTGGACGTCGCTGTGGTTGTTGTAGCTGTAGTAGGCGGTGCCGTTCAGGCTCGGGACGGGGTCGCCGGCGGTGGCCTGGAACAGGCGGGTGCCGTCGGGGGTGTAGCCGTAGGTCTTGGTGATGTTGCCGGGGTCGGTCTCGGTGCTGACCTGGCTGGTCATGCCGAGGTAGCTGTAGCTGGTGGTGCCGGTGCCGGTGGTCTGGGAGGTGAGCCGGTTGAGCGGGTCGTAGTTGTAGCTGGTGGTGGTCGCGCCGCTGCCGCTGCCGGTGGTGTTGGCGATGAGGTTGTCGAACCCGTCGTAGGTGCTGGATTGCTCGGTGGCGCCGCCGGGGCCGGTGACGGTGTCGAGCCGGCCGAGCGGGTCGTAGTTGTAGGTGCTGGCCTGCCCGCTGGTGGCCGAGGTTTGCAGCAGGCCCCGGGAGTAGGTGTAGGTGGTGGCGGGGGCGGCGGTGTTCCCGATGGTCTGGGAGATGATGTCGCCTTGGGGGTCGTGCTGGTAGGCCTCGGTCTGGGTGCTGCCGTCGCTGACCTGGGTGAGCTGCCCGGCCGGGTTGTAGGTGTCGTTCCACGCGTGCGACAGGTACGTGCCGGCCGAGGCGGCGGACATCAGGGTGGACAGGTCCTGGGTCTGCTCGCTGTTGACGTCGTAGGTGTAGGCGTCGGCGGCGACCAACTGCCCGCCGGTGCCGCAGGTGATGGCGGTCGGGGAGGTGATCGGGAAGGCGGGGATGACCGGGGCGGTCGTGTTCGTGCACTCGGCCTGTGCGTAGACCTGCCCGGCGGCGGTGTACTGGTCGGTGACCTGGTTGCCGTTGGGCTGGGTCTGGGTCTGGACCTGCCCGGCGGGGGTGTAGGTGAACGCGGTGGTCTTCTGCGTGGTGTCGCCGGTGACCGGCCCGTCGGTCTCGTTCTGCAGCTGGTTCAGGTTGTTCCAGGTGTAGGCGGCGTTCTGGTCGGTTGTGGTGGTGCCGCCCGCGGTGATGGCGTGGGTCAGGGTCTTGATGTTGGAGGCGGCGTCGTAGGTGTAGCTGGTCGTGTTGACCGGGCCGCCGTTCGCCCACGTCTCGCTGATGCTGGTGGTGCGGTCCAGCACGTCCGGGGTGACCGCGACGGTGACCGCCGTGCTGGCGGGGCTGGCGCCGCGCATCCGGAGTTCGGCGAGGTTCTCGGCGGTCAGGTGCAGCGGATCCGGAGGGGCCCGCAAAGGGCCGGGCAGCGCGCCCACATCTGGGCCGACGAGCTACACCTGATGCCAATCCTCGCGCACCGGTCAGCCCTGCGTCTTCTGCGGCAAAAGCGGCACAAGGACCACTACGAGCCGGTACGCCTCACGGTCCCCGATTGCCCCTACTCTGCCCAAGCCGCCGAACTGGCCGCCGGCGGACGGTAGCTGCGGGCTGCAGCCTCTGGTCCCGTAATAACCAAGCTGTCTGGAATATAAACGATCTCGCCGTCTCTGGTCAGCTCTCCCAGTGCGATCACTAGATGGCTTTCGTTATCGAAGTCAACACGACACGCCCACGGCTCGGTTCCCCACTCAGTCTCCTGGAGCGAGAGCTGCTGACCCGACACCCGGGCTCCCATTATCAGTGGCCACCGCTCGCTTACGTCTTCCATTCTTGTTTGCGGTAGGTAGTCACCTTCATTCCACCTGGCTATAGTCAACCGCTCGGAGCCGTTTCCCGCCGCCCAGTGAAATCTTATATTTACCGTCTTCCCGAGCCGGAGAATAACGGACATCGAAGCATCAACCAGTGCGCCTGGTGACGGTCCAGCTTCCCAGCGAAGCAGCTCGTAGCAAACCCCGGTCAGCTCAATCCCCTCCGGAAGTTCCTGTACCGGGGGTGACTTCATGGGGTCATCGCCCCGAAGTACTGGAACACACCACCGGCATCGAATGCCGCACCGATGCTATTGGGACCGATGAAATATTGACCTCCCGCGAAGTTGCCCTTCCATATGCCCCGGATGACCGTGCCCGGATTTGTCAGAATCTCATCGAGGGCGTGAGCCGGTTGAGCGGGTCGTAGTTGTAGCTGGTGGTGGTCGCGCTGCTGCCGGTGGTGCTGGAGATGAGGTTGTCGAACCCGTCGTAGGTGCTGGACTGCTCGGTGGCGCCGCCGGGGCCGGTGACGGTGTCGAGCCGGCCGAGCGGGCAGGGACTCGTCAAAGTCAGTGTGACTGTGGGTGATCGAAGGCCTCGTAGTTCAGGGCGGCGGGCTGCCCGCGACACGGGTTTCGCTTGAGCGGATGTGCTTGATCGGGGGGCACGGCCCTTGCTGATCATTTGGGTGTCTGAGTCCGAATGATCACCAGAAGGAACCGTGCCCCGTGGATGCATCATCGCTGATCGAGGTTGTCCGCTGCCATCTGGGGGCGGCGGGCGCGCCGCCGCCGGGGTCGCTGCGTGAGGTGCTGGCGGCCCGGCTGACCGATCCGCGCAAGCCGCGAGGGATCCGGCACTCGCTGGGGTCGTTGATGTCGGTGCTGGTCGCTGGGGTGGCGTGCGGGTACTCCAGCCCTCTGGCGATCGCCGGGGCGGCGGCGGGCTGGGATCAGGAGGTGCTGGCCGCGCACGGGATCCGCCGTAACCCGCGGACCGGCATGTTCGAGCCGCCGTCGGCGTCCACGCTGGACCGGCTGCCAGCCCTGCTGGACGCCGTCGAGCTTGAGGCCGGGCTGACCGCCTGGCTGGCCCCGGCGGCGCTGGACCCGCAGCTGACGGCCCGGATCGCCGCGCGCGCGGCGGGCGCGAAGGCCGGCGGCGGGACGAAACGGCGCCGCAGGCCGCCGGCCGGCGAGGCGCTGCGCGAGGTGCGGGCGGACGGCTGGTTCCGCGCCGCGCCCGGCCACCCGTGGCTGGACCCTGCCGTGACAGGCGACCCGGCTCACCGCCCGGACCGGCCCGCAGTGGGCGTGGATGGCAAGGAACGCAGGCTCGCCAAGGCCGGCGGGCAGAAGAAAGTGCACCTCCTGGCGGCCATCACCCACGGCACCGGGCTGGTGATCGGCCAGGACAAGGTCGCCAGGCCGGCAAGGCGAACGAGATCACGCACTTCAAGCCGCTGCTGGAGCCCCTGCCCCTGGCCGACGTGGTCATCACCGCCGACGCGATGCAAACCACCAGGGAGAACGCCCGCTGGACCGTGGAGGACAAGCACGCGCAGTACCTGCTCCCGGTGCTCGGC
This sequence comes from uncultured Actinomycetota bacterium, assembly GCA_963720575.1. Taxonomy (GTDB): domain Bacteria; phylum Actinomycetota; class Actinomycetes; order Streptosporangiales; family Streptosporangiaceae; genus Chersky-822. The sequence continues at coordinate 2,626,595 of CAVRGA010000001.1, read as the reverse complement.
AACCAGCCGGGCACGTACGCCGCGCCCGGCGCGCTGCCCTGGGAGAGCACCCCCGTCGCGGCCGCCACCAGCGAGATCAACCGCGGCCGTATCGAGACCCGCACGATCCGCGTCCTGCCCGCCCCGGCCGGACCGGGCTTCCCGCACGCCAGCGGGGCCATCCTCATCGAACGCTACGTCACCATCAAGAAGAACGGCCGCCGGGCCATGCGCAACTGCGAGGCCGTCCTGTACATCACCAGCCTGGACACCAGCCAGGCAACCCCCGCCGACCTGCTCGCCCTCATCCGCGGCCACTGGACGACAGAGCACCTGCACTGGCTCCGCGACACTGTCTGGCAAGAGGACAAATCCACCCTCCGCACCGGAAACGCACCCCAGGTGATGTCCGCCCTCACCAACCTCATCATCACCCTATTCCGGCTACAAGGAGTAACCAAAATCACCGGCGAAACACGCCGCAACGCCCAGAACCCACACCGCCCGCTCCAGCTACTAGACCTCCGGCCAGGCTAAACGCACCTCACGACTTTGACGAATCCCTGGCCGAGCGGGTCGTAGTTGTAGGTGCTGGCCTGCCCGCCCGTGGTGCAGGATTGCAGCTGTCGTATGAGGTCTCACGACTTGCTTGACAGTTTGTTGTCGGGCCATGGTTGACGGTCTCGGGTGATGCTGGACGGATAGGGTTTTCGGGGCGTGGCCCGGCCCGCCGGCGCGGCCACTCACCGTGACGACGATCCAGCAGCGCGACCGTACCGAAACACCACCGCAGCCAGAACGTGACCGCCGGCGGCAGCGACCCCGGGCACCATTCTCGCCCCCAAACCGGCTGACCAGCCAGAACATGACTACCGACAGCGATAACCACATGATCAACTAACTTTGCAGTCGCCCTGAACACCGCCCGCCTCCTCTTCGCGATCAGGCACGCAGCCGGAAAACGATCCGAGAACAGCGGACATCAATAGCTGCACCAGCCCGTGAGCAGCTGGAACTACTCCGCTTGCAGCCCTGCCGTGCCGTCCGATTCATTAAGATTCTCCGGCTTATACAGTAAAGCCTTGAACCTCGCGGTAATCATGCGCACCACATCCTGAACCCTTCTTTCAATCGGCTCGTCATCAAAGCATCGGCCTAGCCCCTCCTTTACTAGCTCTTCGACCTGGCCGGGCGTTAGAAGACCGATCTTTCCCTCCACGGGAGCCAGGAGGACGATGATCTCCCGGATAACATCGCTATATTCGTTCGGGTTTCCCGGGTAAACGACATCAAGAGGATCTGCCTGCTCGAATATCTCTGAAAGGCTTTCGAATACCTGCGGGAATCGACGCCGGAGCAGCCTTGCTACCGTTTGCCCTTCCTCCAGCGTTTCGATAGCCCAGAACCGACGCCCGTACTCTGATTCCATCTCACCTCCCAGTAAGGATTGTTTTGAAGACAGCGTTCCCGTTCTTGGCGATCTGGTATACCGCATATCCGTTTTCCCCAAATGGGACCAGCACCCGATCGCTATGGGCTGTATCGGGGATGGTTCCCTCCGGAAACCCGTCCGTTCCGATTGATTCACCTAGCTGCCGAATCGAGGCCTGCGCTGATTGCACGGTATCAAAGCCTGCCCTCGCCGCCCTCTCTTCGTCGATGTGCCCCATGTTGCTGTTAACAACCTTCCGGGGAATATCCCCGACTCCGGGCAGGCACCCGTCATCGTTGTGGACAAGGACAAATGTAGTACCCACTGACCCGTAGGGAAGACGATTGTTGTTTTGGTTATTACTGGCCGAAGCTACGTAGAAGTCGTGGTCGTTGTTGCCGGGGACGGTAAGGTCCCACATCCACCCGTCGTGCCGGACGGGGACGGTCCCGCCGAGGACGGTGGCGGCGGTGCCGTCGGGGGTCTTGAGGCGCTCACCTTTCGATAGTTTGTTCGTGGGAACCCACTGGTCCAGATAAGGGTCCCAGAGCAGGTGGTTGCTGGTGGTGTGGATGACGGCGGTGCCGTGGGCGGTCTTGACGGTCAGGTCGTACAGGTCGGTGTCGTGGCGGACCAAGACCGCGGTGACCGTCTCGGCCTGGGTCTTGCCGGTCCTGGTGTTGGTGGCGAGGACCTTATCGCCGGGTTTGAGGCTGGCGATCGCGGCGGTCTTGCCGGAGGCGAGCAGCACCCGGGTGCCGGCGGTGAAGCTTTCCCCGCCGCACGAGCCACCGCTCGACTGGGTCATGGTGCCGAGGTCGTTGCCGAGTCCGGCTGCGCCCCATGCGGCCGCTGCGATGCCTGTCGCGATCACCGCAGTGCCCGCGGCGATCGCTGGCGCGCCGGCAATGCAGCCGACACCGGTGAGGCACAGGCCGCCGCCGCCTATGTCGAGCCCGGCCCCGGCGGCTGCCATGGCCAGTCCGCCGACGACAGCGGCGGCGTGGCCGACCGCGCTGGCGATGCTGGCGATCTGGGAGTGGTGCGCCACGATCCAGGTCAGAGAGTCGATGCCGAACCTGAGGGTCCCGCCAATGACGGCACGTCCGAGATCAATGGAGCCTTTGAGCAGGCCGGAGCCGGCGTTCACTACCGAGTGGTAGGCGCTGGTGATGACGCCGCAGCCGACCGGAAGCCAGCAGTGGCCGTCGATTTCGATGTTGCTGATGGGGTTGGCGTCACCGAAGGCGTAGGCGCCGCCGGTGAACGGGTCGCTGGTCAGGGCCATGTCGGCGGCGGCGGCGTTGTACATGTCCTTTGAGTCGAAGGAGCCGAGGCCGGGCTGGTAGTTGCGGAAGCCCATGTTGTACTGGCCGCTGCCGGGGTCCCATGGCATGGCGTTGAACCGGTTGCTGTTGTAGGGGACGACGTTCGGGCCGGGGGTGGCGTTGCCGGCGTCGGCGCCGGTGAACATGGAGGTGACCGGGGAGCCGTAGGCGGTGTAGCCGTAGGTGGCGGTGGGGGTGCCGGACGGGCCGGTGAGGGCTTCGACGTCGCTGTGGTTGTTGTAGCTGTAGTAGGCGGTGCCGTTCAGGCTGGGGGTGGGGTTGCCGGCGGTGGCCTGGAACAGGCGGGTGCCGTCGGGGGTGTAGCCGTAGATCTTGGTGATGTTGCCGGGGTCGGTCTCGCTGCTGACCTGGCTGGTCATGCCGAGGTAGCTGTAGCTGGTGGTGCCGGTGCCGGTGGTCTGGGAGGTGACCCGGTTGAGCGGGTCGTAGTTGTACTTGGTGGTGGTCGCGCCGCTGCCGCTGCCGGTGGTGTTGGCGATGAGGTTGTCGAACCCGTCGTAGGTGCTGGATTGCTCGGTGGCGCCGCCGGGGCCGGTGACGGTGTCGAGCCGGCCGAGCGGGTCGTAGTTGTAGGTGCTGGCCTGCCCGCTGGTGGCCGAGGTTTGCAGCAGGCCCCGGGAGTAGGTGTAGGTGGTGGCGGGGGCGGCGGTGTTCCCGATGGTCTGGGAGATGATGTCGCCTTGGGGGTCGTGCTGGTAGGCCTCGGTCTGGGTGCTGCCGTCGCTGACCTGGGTGAGCTGCCCGGCCGGGTTGTAGGTGTCGTTCCACGCGTGCGACAGGTACGTGCCGGCCGAGGCGGCGGACATCAGGGTGGACAGGTCCTGGGTCTGCTCGCTGTTGACGTCGTAGGTGTAGGCGTCGGCGGCGACCAACTGCCCGCCGGTGCCGCAGGTGATGGCGGTCGGGGAGGTGATCGGGAAGGCGGGGATGACCGGGGCGGTCGTGTTCGTGCACTCGGCCTGTGCGTAGACCTGCCCGGCGGCGGTGTACTGGTCGGTGACCTGGTTGCCGTTGGGCTGGGTCTGGGTCTGGACCTGCCCGGCGGGGGTGTAGGTGAACGCGGTGGTCTTCTGCGTGGTGTCGCCGGTGACCGGCCCGTCGGTCTCGTTCTGCAGCTGGTTCAGGTTGTTCCAGGTGTAGGCGGCGTTCTGGTCGGTTGTGGTGGTGCCGCCCGCGGTGATGGCGTGGGTCAGGGTCTTGATGTTGGAGGCGGCGTCGTAGGTGTAGCTGGTCGTGTTGACCGGGCCGCCGTTCGCCCACGTCTCGGTAATGCTGGTGGTGCGGTCCAGCACGTCCGGGGTGATGGCGAGGGTGACCGCAGTGTTGCTGGTGCCGGTCCCGGCGGTGCCGGTGATGCCGGTGGTGTTGCCGTCCGGGTCGTAGGTGTAGCTGTTGCCGTGGACGGCGGTGTTGGTGATCCCCGTCGTGTCGCGGACGGCCTCGACGGCACTGGCGACCACGACCGACCCGGCGGCGCCGGTGCTGCCGGCCGGGCTGAGGGTGACCTGCTGCCCGGCGACGGCATGGTTGAACTGCCATTCGCCGAGTTTGACCCAGGTCCCGCCGCTGCTGGTGCCGGCGTGCTGGGTCTGGTCGATCCCGGTGACGGTGACCGGCGTGCCGCCGCCGCTGCTGGTGCCGTTAGTGGTGATGGTGTAGTTCGCGCCGGTCGCCGCGGTGGTCCCGGCCGGCAGGGCGGGGTACTTGACGTAGATGGCGTACTGGCCGTCGACAGGGACGTTCAGGTGCCAGGTGAACGCGTCGGTCGTGCCGCCGGCCGCGGCGATCGGGTGAGTGCGGTAGGTCGGGCCGCCGCACGCCGGCTGCACCGGCGGGGTGCCCGATTGCGGGAGCGGCTGGGCGGGGGCGGTCGGGCAGGTGCCGGTGGCCCAGTTGCTGCCGCCGGTCGCGGTGGCGGCGGCGTCGCCGGAGTCGACCATCTCGGTGTAGGAGCCGGTGGGAACGCCGTTGTCGGTGACCTGCTGGAGTTTCCCGTCCGGGAAATAGCTCCAGCTCATCCCCCGGGTCATGCCGCCGTCGGCCGAGGTCAGGACGCGGGAGGATTGCTGCCCGTCGGGTGCGTAGTCGTAGCTGGTGACGACCCCGCGCGGGTCAGTGGAGGTGGCCGACCAGCCGTTGTCCCAGTAGGTGTAGCCGGTGGTGTTCAGCCCCGTGGCGGGCAGGTCACCGTTGGACGGCGGGACGGTCACCTGACTCTGCCGGCCGTCGGCGTCATAGCCGTAGCTGGTGACCTGCGGCGCGGAGTACGCGCCGTCACCCCCGGCCGGGGTCTGCTGCGTCGCGGGCTGGTTGTCAGGGTTGTAAGTCGTCACCCACGTGAACGGGCACGGGCTGGTCGCGGGGGTGGTGGTGCACGCGGACGGGGGGCTGGAGAACAGGCTGCTGCCGTTCCGGACGGCCAGCGGGGTCAGCACCTGGGTCCGGTTCCCCGCCTGGTCATAGGCGTACTGAGTGGTCGCGTAGCTGACGGGCTGGCCGGGGGCCTGGACCGGGACCTGCTGCTGGATCAACTGTCCGCTAGCGTCGTAGTTGGCCAGGGTGACGTTGCCGTTCTTATCCCGGGACTGGGTGACCCGCCCGTCAGCGTCCCGGGTGGTCTGGGTGAAGTTCCCGTTCGGGTCGGTCACCTGCTGCACGCGATGGTCGAGGTCGTAGCCGTAGGTGGTGGTGTTCGTGTCGGGGTCGGTGACCTGGTGGACGTTGCCCGCGTTGTCGTAGGTGTAGCCGGTCTGGTTCCCGAGCCCGTCGGTGACGGTCTGCACCTTCTGGTCCGGGTAGTAGGCGTACGTGGTGGTGTACTGGGCCGGGTTGGCCCCGGAAGCGTTCCCATTGGGCCGGGTGACGGAGGCGAGCGTGTCGTCGTTGTTGTAGGTCCGGGTCGTCGTGGGCCCGGTGCCGGTGCCAGAGTCAGGCGGGGTGGTGCTGGAAGTCGCCTGGTCATCGGCGCTGTACACGTGCGTGGTCGCCGCGCCCGCCGTCGTGGCGCTGTAGGACGGGGCGAAGGAGGTGGTCACGTTGTCGTTGCCGTCATAGACCGTCGCGGCGACCGTGACGTTCTGGGTGGCGGACTTGCGGATGGTCACCAGCCCGGGCCTGCCGAACACGTCGTATTGCGTCGTGGTGATGGTGTGGCCGAAGGCGTCGGTGTTCGAGGTGACCTCCCCTGTCGGGGAGTACGTATTGGTGACGGTGTTGCCGCGCGGGTCGGTGACCTTGGTCGGCAGGCCTGTCGGGTCGTAGGCCGGGTACCTGGTGATGTTCCCGTCCGGGTCCTTGACGGTGGCCAGCGTCCCGTCGCTGTTGTAGGTGGAGCTGGTGGTGAAGGAGCCCGCCGCCGCGCCGGGCACGTTCCCGTCGGGCGCGGTCACCGACGTCACGTTGCCGAACGCGTCGTGCCCGTAGGTGGTGATGTTGCCCAGCGGGCTGGTCACCGAGGTCAGGAACGCGACGTGCCCGCTCAGGCTGGTCTGGTAGCTGTAGCTGTACTGCTTGCCGGCGGCCTGGTTGGCGGCGTCTTGCATGGTCAGCGGGTAGCCGGTGTTCGGGTCCCACGTCCGTTTGGTGACCGCGCCGTTGTTCTCGGTCTGGGTGGTGAGGTTGTTGTCGCTGTCGAACGCCAGGGTGGTCTTGCGGCCGACCGGGTCGGTGACCTGGACCGGCCGGTCAGCCGTGTCGGTCAGGTAGCTGGTTACATGTCCGAGCGGGTCGGTGACGCTGGTTTGCACGCCTCCGTTCGGCAGCAGCGGGTTCGCGCCCGCGGCCAGGGCGGTATAGGCGAACTGGGTCTCGAACGCCGGTGCCGGGGTCGCGGAGCAGGCGACGGGGGTGCCAGTGCTGGTGGCGGGGTCGGCGCGGCGGCTGGTGATGGCCTGCAGCGACCACTTGAACGACGCTGAGGGCGGGTAGTAGTACAGGCAGGTGGTGTTGTTCCTGGGGTCGGTGACCGAGACGAGCTTGACGTTCTTGTTGCCCTGGGTGGGGTCGTAGCCGAACCGGAAGATCTTGGCTGTGCTGGCGGGGCCGGACCAGACCGGGCCGGCGGACGCGTCGGTGTTGGGGCCGTCGGTCATCTGCGCCATCAGGCCCTTGTCGTCATACAGGAAGCTGATCTTGCGGCCGGAGACATCGGTGATGGAAGCGACCTGGTCGACGATGTCGGGGTTGGTCAGGTTGGTGCCCGTGGCGACCGTCGGGGGGAAGGTGCTGTCGTTGATGAAGCTGTAGTTCTGGCCCTTGGTGTAGTAGGTCAGGGTCAGGGTCTGCCGGTGCGCGGGGTCGGTGATGTAGTCCAGGAACTCGGTCGGGGTGTTGGCCGACTTGCGCTGGCTGTAGGTGAAGTCGGCCTCGTTGCCGTTCTTGTCGATGACCGCCTGCTGGTAGCCAGAGCAGTCGAACAGGAACCGGGTGTTGTCCGGCGCGGTGATCTGCCAGGCCTGGGCGGGATTGTTCTTGGCCTGCCCGGTCGGATCGCAGGAGGCCAGCTGCTGCAGGTAGTAATGGAACCCCGGCGGCGACGTCCACACGTTCGGGGTGACGGTGGTGTTGAGGGTGAACACATGACTGCCGCCGTTGGCGTCGGTCAAGGTCACGGAGGTGGGGTTGCCGGGGGGATGGAAGTCCAGCGGCGTCCCCAGCCGGGTCAGGGTAGAGGCCTGCAGCGACCAGCCGAACCCCATCGAGGACTCGGTGGTGTCCATCGAGTTGTAATCCAGCCGGACGAAGGTGCGGAACCCGTTGGACGGGTTGGAGAACGGGCTGTAGTTCCACACCACGTTCCCGTTCGCGTCGTTGTTGTCCAGCTCCGACCCTGACCCCGTCGCCATGCCCGAATACTGGAAGTACTTCTCCAGCCCCAGGGTCTCGGCGGTCTCGGCGACCGAGGTGACCTGCCCCGCCGGCGGATCCATGGTGGCGGTGGCGGCGGTGTCGGCCACGTTCGGGGTGGCCGTGCCCGATGACAGCCACGTCCCGGCCGTGGAGTTGAACATGTCCCAGACCAGCTGGTACCCCGACCGGGTGCCGGCGGCGCCGGTGACGGTGTCCGGGGTGGCGACCGTCTCGGTCAGCGTGGCCTGCGACCCGGGGTTCAGGGTGGCCGGCAGCGCCGTGTACACCGGGGCGGTCGGGGTGGAGACCAGGGTGGTGCCGTCGTTGGCGACCCAGTGGTAGCCGAGCTGCCAGTTGGTCCCCCACGCCGCCGCGGTGGGATTGGTGACCGTGACCGCGGTGGTGTAGGTGGACTTGGCGGCCGACACCTTCGGGGTGGCGGGGGCCTCGTAGGTCTGGGAGGCAGGGTCGGTGTAGGTGACCACCAGTTCCGGGGCCAGCGCCGGCTCGGCCGCCCCGGGGCTGAGCCACAGTTCCTGGTCCTGCGGGCCGGTGCTGGCCTCATTCTGGAGCTTGATCATCAGGCCGTGCTGGCTGGACGGGGTGGTCAGCCAGGACTGGACGGCGGAGGTGACGGTGAACTCCTGCCGGTTCGGGTCGTTGGTCAGGCCGGACACGCCGGTGTCGGTGGCCGATCCGAACGCCCCGCCTGCCGTCGTCCACGCGGTCCCGGTCGCGGCGCTGTTCCAGGTGACCTGCGACGGCGTGAAAGCCTGGGTGACGTTATGCGCCTGGTAGTTCGCCGCCGACGGGGCGCCGCCGGGGCTGTTGGCGACGCCCCACAGCTTCAGCTCCGAGTCCAGGACGTGCACCCCGGCCGGGATCAGCGAGGCGGCCGACGGGAACGTGAACACCGACCGGGTCACCCCGTAGGTCCCGGAGTTGTTGCCGGTCTCCAGCCACGGGAACCCGAACAGCGACTGCAGGTTCACGGTCGGCTGCCCCGAGGACAGGGTGGCCGCGCCGCTGGCGGGGATGATCAGCGTGGTCTGCCCCCCGAGCGGCAGCCGCACCAGCTGCACCGGGCCCGGCACGATGGTCCCGTCGGCGGTCTTGACCGCGATCATGTAGTAGAACGCGTTCCCCAGGGTCGCGCCCGGCGGCGCCGGCGCCGCCGTGGTGTCATTGAAGCTCGTCGTCCCGGCCGCCACCGGCGCCACCAAAGTGGAGGCCGAGGGTGTGAACGACTGGAAGACGCTGCGGTGCACCTGGTATTCGGCGAGGTTCTTGCCCGGGTTCCCTGTGCTGTTCACATACGGGGTCCACGACAGGTTCGCGCCGTTGTCCCTGATCACCGTGATCGGCTTAAACGCCACCGACGTCAGCTGCCCGTAGGTGACCACCAGCTGCGGGTAGACCGCCGTCTCCCCGTTGTAGTAGAACCCCGACCGCTCATACTCCGGCCCCCCGACGCCAAGCGCCGACTCATTGGCGGCCTTCAGCACGAACCCGTCGTTCGCCGCTCCCGACGCCCAGTTCTGCACGATGTTCCGGACAGCGAACGAGTCCCACCGGTTACCTTCCAGCCCCTGACCAGGCGGCGCTGAGGCATCAGTGACCTGCGCGAACTTGGTGAACCGCACCCCGTCCGCCTCCACCCGCACGGTAGCGGAGGCGGGGCCGTCGCCCACCACGGCGGACCCGGCCGTCCCGGCCGCGAACGGCTCACTGCCCAGCGTCGTCCACACACCTCCGGTGCCGGACTGCTGGTTCACCGTGAACGCCTTCGACCCGCCCTGGTAGTTCACCGTCACCGGCGCGGCAGCCGACGCGGAAGAAGACGCGACGTAGTGTTCCTGGACCTGGTAAGTGCCGGCCTCGGTCAGCTGCGGCACGAACGTGAACGTGTCCCCCGCCGTCGTGTCCTGGTCATACCGGTAACTCGATCCGTTCGCCGCCGCCGTCGACGCCTGCGACGGCCACGCCCCCTTCGCCGACGTCCCCGCATCGGTGGAGGTCACCGTCACCTGGTTCATGCCCTCGGCGCCCAGCGCGATATTGGAGTTCCACGTCACCGTCGCCGGATTCCACGCCGTCAGCGACTGATACGCCTGCACCGTCTGCGGCGGCTGAGTCGAGGCGGTCCCCGGGTAGAACGAGTCATCCCAGTACAGGTTCAGGTCCGCGGAGTCGATCTGCGACCCCGACGGGATCGCCCCAAGCGGGAACTGGATCAGCCCCCGGTCCACCCCCGTGGACGTGGTCCCCACCGGCAGCGGCCAGCTCATCGACGCGTTGAAATTCGTCGCCGGCGCATCGGAGGAGATCATCACGTTATGCGCGCAGCCGGCCGGGTTATCCGGGTTCAAACTCTGGCACGGGACCGGCGCGATCGTGATCGTCGGGTCCACCGTCACCGGCCACGCCCGCCCCACAGCAGAAAGCCACCCCCGGCCCGGCGCCAGCGCGTCAGTCAGCACCCGCGAGGACGCGTCCCACCGCGTGCGCTGCGCGACCGGCGACCACGGATGCCCCAGCGGCGTCGACCTGTCCGCCCGCGCATCGGTCATGAACGGCGCCGGGGACACCAGCGCCAGCACACCATGCGAATACCAGCCCGTCGCCCCGCCCGGCATCGCCCGCGGCGCCAGGCCGCCTCCCGCCGTCACCGTGAACCGCAGGCCAGCGACATCCGCCGACGCCGACGCCAGCACGATCCGCTCTTTCAGGCCCGTCGGCGACACCGCGTACTCCAGCGTCACCCCGGGAAGGATCCCCCGATACCACACCGTGCTCCCGGACACCCGCGGCGCCACCCGCCGCGCCCCGGGCAGGCCCGTCTGCAGCCACCCGCCCGCCGGCAACCTGAACCGCACCAGCCGGGCCGGGTCACTGCTGAAGAACGACCCGAACACATTCGTGGTGTTCTCAAACGACCACCCCGCACGCGGCGATCTTGTGACGGTGGTGCTGACCGGCTCCCACCGCCCGGCAGCGTCCCGGTAATTCACCGGCCCCGCGGAGATCACCGCCTGCCGCCGCCCGTCCGACAACAGGAACGTCCGCGAGTACTCCGACCGCTTCGAAGTCAGCTCCCGCACCCGCCGCGCCCGCGGCGCCACCGCCTGCCGCACGACGTCAGGCCGTGACGGCAGCGCAGACTCCGTACCCGGCACCACCGTCGAGGCCGGACCATGCGCATCCGAGGAGAACCAGCCACGCGGATCCCACCACGGCGGGCCCTGCGACTGCGACCCTTGCGAACCCGGCGCCAGGATCCCGGCATTCGGAACAGGCCCGCTGCCGCGGGGCAGCACGATGATCACGACCGCGGCGGCCATCGAGACCGCGCACGCCAAAGTGACGGCCAGCCGCCACCGCCGGCGCGCCGCCCTCAGCATCCGGAGCCTGCCCTGACTGCCCCTGAATCCGCGCATCCCGCGCTCCTCACTACGGCCCGGGAACACCGGGCAGATCCACCCGTAACGAAACGTCCGTCTGGCCGGCCCGCACAGAGGTACGGCACGCAGGACGCATGACGCTGGCTAGCCGGCAGCTCGCGCCGACGGCGATTCCACTGTGCGCCGCAGGGGCATGAAAGAATGTGCAACAAATCTTGGATAAATGTGGAAAGAAGCGTCGGCGGGTTCAGGAACAACGCCCGCGGCTAGAATTCCGAGCAGCGTGGAAGGAGGGACGACCAAGCGGTTGGTCCATGTACGGGGGGCGTCGGGAGGCGCTGATGGAGTTCCGGGTTCTCGGGGATCTTGAGGTACGGGTTGCAGGCAGGCAGGTGGATATCGGGCATGCCAGGCAGCGGGCGGTGCTCGCTGTCCTGCTATTTGATTTAGACCGGGTAGTGCCAGCGAACCAGCTTATTGACCGGGTGTGGGGCGATGACCCACCGGTTTCGGCACGTAATGTTATTTACGGGTATATTGCCAGGCTCAGGGCCGCGATCGCCAGAGTCGGGGATCCCGGTGTCACGCTGTCCAGGCAGCCAGGTGGCTATCGGCTGGAAGCCGACGGGGATCAGGTCGATTTGCACCGGTTCCGCCGGCTGCTCGCGGATGCTGCCGCCGCAGCCGGGGATGACCAGCGGGCAGGAGCCCTGCTGGCAAGCGCGCTGACGCTGTGGCGCGGGCCGGCGGTGGCCGAAGTGGACAGCCCCTGGCTGAACGGGATGCGTGAGTCTCTGGAGCTGCAGCGGAGAACGGCCGTTCTCGACCTGGGTGACATCAAACTGCGGCAAGGCCAGCACGCCGCGCTGATCACCAGTCTGGCTGAAGAAGCGGGGACCTATCCGGCCGATGAGCGACTGATCGGGCAGTTGATGCTGGCGTTATACCGGTCCGGCCTGGCAGGCCGAAGCCCTCCAGTGGTTCGAGCAGACCCGGCGGCGGCTGGCCGAAGACTACGGCGCCGATCCCGGACCGCAGTTACAGTCGCTGCACCTGCAGATCCTGGGGGCAGACCCAGCACTGACGACGCCCGCGACCACCAGCCATAGCCGCGCCAGGCCGGTGCCCCGGCAGCTTCCCGCAGATGTTCCTTCGTTCACTGGCCGGACAGCAGAGCTGAGCGAACTCGACAAGCTACTTGCCCCCGCCGCGATCAGCACGGCAGCAGGAACGAGCCAGGCAGCCCGGACGGCCGCTCGCCCGACGCAGGCGACCGCGGCGGTGATCTTGGCGATCGCCGGCACCGCCGGGGTCGGCAAGACCGCGCTGGCCGTGCACTGGGCGCATCAGGTCTCAGATCAGTTCCCCGATGGGCAGCTGTACGTCAACCTGCACGGCTATGACAGCGGCCAGCCGCTGACGGCCGCTGACGTAATGGCCGGCTTCCTTCGCGCCCTCGGCGTCCCCGGCCAGGACATCCCCGCGCAAGAGGACGAGCGTGCCGCCCGGTACCGCAGCCTGCTGGCCGGGCGGCGGATGCTGGTCGTGCTTGATAACGCCTATTCGGCGGAGCAGGTCCACCCGCTGCTGCCTGGCACTGCGGCCTGCCCGGCGCTGGTGACCAGCCGCGATTCGCTGGCTGGCCTTGTCGCCAGGCACGGCGCCGCGCGCCTGGATCTGGACTTGCTGCCGCTGGATGACGCGGTCAGCTTGCTGCGCGCGCTGATAGGCCGGCAGGTCGACGCCGAGCCCGAAGCGGCCTGGGCACTGGCCGGCCGGTGCTGCCGGCTGCCATTGGCAATGCGGGTGGCGGCCGAGTTCGCTACCGCCCGCCACGATGTCCCGCTGGCCGATCTCGTGGATGAGCTGGCTGACCAGCAGCAGCGGCTGAACCTGCTGGATGCCGCAGGGGACGCCCGCACGGCAGTGCGCCCGGTGTTCTCGTGGTCCTACCGGCACCTGGACGCGACTGCCGCAGGCGCGTTCCGGCTAGCTGGCCTGCATCCCGGCCCCGACCTTGACTGGTATGCCGCCGCTGCTCTCTTCGGCACGACCTCGATGCAGGCCCGCCGGACACTGCGCACGCTGACCCGCGCGCACCTGATCCAGCCGACGATGTCAGGCAGATACCGCATGCATGACCTGTTAGGCGCCTACGCCCGCGAACTCGCCGCCAGCTGCGAGGGTGAGAGCGAGCAGCACGAGGCGCTGTCACGCCTGTTCGACTACTACCTCTACACCGCCGCCACGGCGATGGAGATCCTGTTCCCCGCCGACCACCAGCGACGGCCCCGCATCGCCCGGCCCGCGACCCCCATCCCGCCGCTGACCAACCCCGTCGCGGCGCGGGCCTGGCTAGACACCGAGCGGGCAAGCTTCGTCGCGATCGCCAGGTTCACCGCCGGCGACGGCTGGCCGGCTCACGCGACCCGGCTGGCAACGATCATGTTCCGCTATCTCGACTGCGGTGGTCATTAGCCAGAGGCGCTCACCATCCACACCCAAGGCCCGCGCCGCAGCCCGCAAGATCGGCGACCGCATCGGCGAGGCAATTGCCCTGAACAGCCTCGCCAGCGTCCACTGGCGGCAATCGACCCAGCGCCCATGCCCGGCATTCACCTGTCCAACCTGGACCTGCGCCCTACACCGTGGAATCCGGGCCTGGTCGAGATCGCCGTCCTAGGCTGCCACCCCGAATCCGGTGACGAGCCCGAGGCCCTCGCCCTGGCCGTGCACCAGCTGCGCCAGGCCCCCGACTACCTGGACACCCTGGCGACGCCGCTGCCCATGCTCCTCGCCAGCCTGGCCCAGGCCTACGTACTGCCCCCCCGGGCCGGGGAAAAGACGAAGAAGCCGAGGACGACGCTGACGCGACGGGAGCGGTCACAAGCAGCGCAACTGAAACAGACCTGGCCTCTGCGCTCGGCATCATCGCCGGGGCCGCCCTGGAGGACGAAGCCGATCTCGACCCCGAACTACCTGAGGCACCGGGCCTGGCCCCGGACGAGTCCGCCAGCCCACAGGATCGACAAACTGGCCGCCTCCCGCAGTCCCTCTTCCCCGCTGTAATGAGATGCACCGCGGGATACACGCTCCTATAGCCCGGCATGCGGGAGCTTCCGTCCCCGGCAAGGCCTAGTAATAGCCCGTCAGCGAGAACAGGGCGCCGGGAGTCACCTGTGCATCCGGCATCATCTGCCGTAAATATCCCTCAGCACCAGCCAGGCCTGCTTTCTCTTCCTTAGATAGTGCAGCATCTCTCGCAACTGGGAGGCGGCCCGCAGGGCTACCCCTGGGGCGGGTCAGCCGGGATTATGGCTACGTCGGCCAGTGCTACCTCGTTACCCCGGCCGTCGATATAGCCAACGTGTACCGGCAGGTCGGTGCCGCGGATCCGGCGCAGCACGCTGGGCCCTTCGGGGATCGGCAGGTACTTGTCGCCCCACTGTTGCAGGGCGCTGAGGACCACCCGCAGTTCCGTTCCGGCCGGGGTGAGCCGGTAGGAGAACCGCGGCCGCGCGCCGGGCTCCTGGTAGGGCTCGCGTTCCATCACCCCGTGCTCCACTAGCGTCGACAGCCGGTTCGACAGCATGTCCGGGGCGACGCCCAGCCGGTCACGGAACTCCGCGAACTTCGTCGCGCCCAGGAACGCCTCGCGCAGGATGAGGAAGGTCCACCGTTCGCCGAGCACGCCAAGGCTGCGCGCGATCGAGCAGTCAGAGTCCGGAACCTTCCCCATGCCTTCACCTTACCCCTGCATTGTCATTTCCTACTCAGCTATGCTAAGTCGTGAAACCCTACTCAGGGAGATGTGCCGATGCGGAACCCCCTGGTGGCCTAGCCAGGACGAACGACAGGAGCCTTTCATGACCGTCTCGTTTCATCTCAGCCCGGAGCAGGAGCAGTTAAAGCTCGGCGCCCGCCAGTTCGCCGAGGAGCACCTGCGTCCGCTGGCCGCCGAGGTCCGCAAGGAGCCCGACCCGCTCAGGCGCGCCCTGCTGGCGCGCCCGGTGCTCGAAAGAGCGGTCGCCGCGGGATTCCTCAAGGGACTCATCCCGGCGCCGTTCGGCGGAGCGGCCGCCGGCGGGATCGAGGCCGCCATCCTCATCGAGGAGTGGGCCTGCCACAGCCCTGACTTCGTGATCTCGATGGCGGGACCGCTCCTCGCGCTCGCGCCCGTCTACGAGGCCGGCACGCCGGAGCAGATCCGGCGCTTCGTCGCACCGTTCCTGGCCGGCCGCGGTTCCCCGGTCGCCGCCATGGCGTTCAGCGGACCAGAGGGCACAGCCAACTTCGCCGCGCCACCGCCGGCCGAGGGCCTGCGCACGACCGCGGTGCCCGACGGCGACTGGTGGGTCATCAACGGCCGCAAGGCGTGGGCCTCCCACCTGGCCGGCTGGGACGGCGACGGCCCCGACGTGATGACGATCGTCTGCCGCACCCCCGGCGGGGTGTCCGTGATCGTCGCCGAACGCGAGCACCTGGCCGGCCACATCGAGGTGAAAGAGCACTACGACCTCGCCGACCTGCGAGGCTGCATGACCTCGCGGATCCGCCTGCACGACCTGCGCGTTCCCCGGTCCAACATCCTGGGCGCCGAGGGCCAAGGCGCCCAGCTCATCGAGGGCAGCAACACCGGCATCCGCCGCCGCCAGCTCCAGGACCTGTTCCAGACACCCGGATACAACCCGCTCAGCGCCTCCGGAATGACCTGAGCAGCAGGGTCGTCTGCAAGGCATCCTCACGCGGCTCAGATCATGAGCAGCGCCCTGGTGACCTCGTCCGGGCGGGTCAGCATCGACTCGTGGCCGCCAGGCACCATCACCGGGGTCAGGCCGATCCGGGCGGCGAACTCGGTACCCGGCCGGGCAAGGACCTGGTCGTCCTCGCTGAGGACGTACCCGGCCGGCACCTCCAGGGTGGTAACGTCATCGACGCCGATCGGGTCGGTGAAGTAACGGCCCGGCTGCGGGACGAGCAGTTCGAAGAACAGGTCTTGGACCTGCTCGCCGACCAATTCGTTCGCGCGTTCAAACATCCTCGGTTCATGCATTACAACCGGCTGATAGCCCTTGTCGTGCTCGTCAATGCCGCGCTGCTGGCGCGGCACCTGGCACGCGGGGACTGGCATGTCGCCGGCGGGAGCGCGCTGTCAGGTCTGGCGGACCTGATCGTGGTGAACTTCGCGATCGCGGTGCTGATCCGCCAGCAGCACGTGCTCAACGCGATCTTCGGCGCGGCCGGCCGCAGCTCGAGTCACTGGCCGCTGCGACTGCGCTGGATCATCTCGAAGGTCAGCCACATCGGCGGCCTGGCGCACGCGTTCACAACGTATTCGAGCTGACCCATGGCTTCGGCGGATGGGCATCGGTCGCACTGTTCTGCCGATGACTCACGACGCGTGCCGCCAGTTCGCCGCCGGGGCGGTGCTGGTGGTCAGCAACAAGACCGAAACCCGGAGCCTGGTACACGGCCTGGAGCAGCTTGGCGTGCCCGCGTTCGGCCCGATCTGGGACTCCTGACGTGTCGGCCGCCTCCGGCCCAAGGTCCCCGGAATCGTCGAAGAGAGCCTGCGTGAACCCGAGAACGCGGCTGCCGCGGCTGATCACGGCATCGGTTTCACCTCACCAGCCCCGACCGCGACGGCGGCTCGTGCCGCGTGGAGGACAGCAGGACCACGGCGCGGCAGGTGCTCAGCCGCCACGGCGGACCAACGGACCTGGGCCGCCCATATTCCGAGGCGCTGGCGGCGAGGTTGATGAGAGAGCCTTTCAGCCCGCTATTCCCCGGCGCGCGTGCTGTGATCAAGGACGATTGCGCCGCCGCCGGTACCCGGCCGGCCGTTCACCAATCTCTCCGCCCGCCCGCAAGCGCTCGACGTTCCACGCAAGCTGCGCCACCGCAGCGGCCGGGACGCCTCGCGGAACCATCACGCGGTCGAGCGCCGCCGCGAAGTCGGCCAGGGTCGCGGTGACGATCCGCTCTGCATCGCCGGCGCCGAGCGCGTTCCACCGCTCCGCTTCGCGGACCAGATGCCAGGCGCTGATGCGCCGGTGGTCGAAGCTGCCGCCGATAGCGAGCGCGAGGTGGTAGTCGATCCTGCCTTCCTGGAAGAGGTTCGGTATGGCGTCGTAGACGTCGGCGAGCACACTGCGGCCGGGCAGGTGCAAGATGGCGAGATTCTTCGCGTGGGCGTCGTTATCGCCGAGAAGCACAGTGAACGTGAGCCTGCGCAGGAAGTCGGCAACCGGCCGCTCCTGCCCCTGGAGCGAGCCGAGGAGCTCGGCGATCCCGTACGCGCTCGGGCGGCGGGAGTCACGCGGCGCGGCTGGGTCCTGAAACTTCGCATGGTCGTTGACCCAGTCGAGGCCGAGTGCCTGGGCGGCGTCCTCCTGGTGGATCAGCGTGACCGTCTCGTCGTGGACAACCCGGTCGTAGCGCTCGATGACGAGGTACTGGCGGGCGCCATTGCCGACGAGCTCCGTGTCGTAGTGCGCGAGCCCGAGCTCGACGGCCAGCGAGTGCCCGTAGTGCTCCCGGGCGAGCCCGTCCGGGCGCGCGGACAGCCGCGGCTTGAGGATGTGGGTCGAATGCGCGCGGCCCCGTGGCAGATACCACTGGCCGCCGAACCGGGCGAGCAGCAGTTTCGGCTGGAGGCCGGCCAGCATCGAGCGACTCTGATCATCCGAGCCGAGGTCACCTTCTGATGCGGCCCGGCGCAGGCGCAGGATGATCTCGCCGTCACTGACCGGCTCGTAGCGCGGCACAGTCCTTCTCGCCGCTTCCGGGTCCGTAATCGTCAGGGCACCCGCGATCGAGCCGCCGAACTCGCGGAGCATCGAGTACAGGTCCGTCGGGTCGCTGATGCCCCGGCGCAGCGTGAGCCGCTCGCGTTGCAGGCCCTCCAGCGCATATCCCCCGAAGAAGCTGCTCGCCGCCGGCGACGACGCCCTCGGCCGGACAGACCCGAACGCCTCGGTCAGCGTGACAGGACCCGGCGAGTAACCGTCGATCCACCCGAACTCGATACGCTCGGGCCGGGAGCCACGAGTAATCCAGCCAACCAGCTCACCGTGCAACCGCACTTCAAGCTGATCAGCCATCTGCCCGGCCCTTGCCGTCAGCCGGCTGGCCAGCATCGAATGTCACGCTGAGCGTGATGCCCAGCGACCTCAGCGTGCGCAGCAGCCGAGTCACGTACAAAGTCCCCCGGCCGGACTCCAGGCCGTTGAGGTAGAACCGGTCATAGGCGTTCGCCCGCGCGAGCTCCTCCTGCGAGATGCCCCGCGCCTCGCGCACGGCGCGGATCGCATCACCGATGTCACGCGCCTTTCGCACCTCGACCGTCCTGCGAGTCATGACCACCCCTGATAGTGACGTGAGGATATCTGCACATCCCTCGCTGTGAGAATATCTCCACACGAGCCACTGTGCCAATATGCTCACGGTCATGCAAGCAGGCGGCTAGCCGCCCGGGGACCCAGAGCCAGGTCCCGGCAAGTTAGGTCGCGCATGACAGCCTGGGTGACATCAAACTGCGGCAAGGCCAGCACGCCGCGCTGATCACCAGTCTGGCTGAAGAAGCGGGGACCTATCCGGCCGATGAGCGACTGATCGGGCAGTTGATGCTGGCGTTATACCGGTCCGGCCGGCAGGCCGAAGCCCTCCAGTGGTTCGAGCAGACCCGGCGGCGGCTGGCCGAAGACTACGGCGCCGATCCCGGACCGCAGTTACAGTCGCTGCACCTGCAGATCCTGGGGGCAGACCCAGCACTGACGACGCCCGCGACCACCAGCCATAGCCGCGCCAGGCCGGTGCCCCGGCAGCTTCCCGCAGATGTTCCTTCGTTCACTGGCCGGACAGCAGAGCTGAGCGAACTCGACAAGCTACTTGCCCCCGCCGCGATCAGCACGGCAGCAGGAACGAGCCAGGCAGCCCGGACGGCCGCTCGCCCGACGCAGGCGACCGCGGCGGTGATCTTGGCGATCGCCGGCACCGCCGGGGTCGGCAAGACCGCGCTGGCCGTGCACTGGGCGCATCAGGTCTCAGATCAGTTCCCCGATGGGCAGCTGTACGTCAACCTGCACGGCTATGACAGCGGCCAGCCGCTGACGGCCGCTGACGTAATGGCCGGCTTCCTTCGCGCCCTCGGCGTCCCCGGCCAGGACATCCCCGCGCAAGAGGACGAGCGTGCCGCCCGGTACCGCAGCCTGCTGGCCGGGCGGCGGATGCTGGTCGTGCTTGATAACGCCTATTCGGCGGAGCAGGTCCACCCGCTGCTGCCTGGCACTGCGGCCTGCCCGGCGCTGGTGACCAGGTCACAAGCAGCGCAACTGAAACAGACCTGGCCTCTGCGCTCGGCATCATCGCCGGGGCCGCCCTGGAGGACGAAGCCGATCTCGACCCCGAACTACCTGAGGCACCGGGCCTGGCCCCGGACGAGTCCGCCAGCCCACAGGATCGACAAACTGGCCGCCTCCCGCAGTCCCTCTTCCCCGCTGTAATGAGATGCACCGCGGGATACACGCTCCTATAGCCCGGCATGCGGGAGCTTCCGTCCCCGGCAAGGCCTAGTAATAGCCCGTCAGCGAGAACAGGGCGCCGGGAGTCACCTGTGCATCCGGCATCATCTGCCGTAAATATCCCTCAGCACCAGCCAGGCCTGCTTTCTCTTCCTTAGATAGTGCAGCATCTCTCGCAACTGGGAGGCGGCCCGCAGGGCTACCCCTGGGGCGGGTCAGCCGGGATTATGGCTACGTCGGCCAGTGCTACCTCGTTACCCCGGCCGTCGATATAGCCAACGTGTACCGGCCGCGGCTCGAGCCACTGGCCGCTGCGACTGCGCTGGATCATCTCGAAGGTCAGCCACATCGGCGGCCCGCACGCGGGCGCGGCGGCGGCGGGCACGGCCTGGCTGTGCGCCTTCACCGTGATCGCCGCGATCGCCCGCGCCCGCCGGCCGCGGCCGCGGATCTGACGACCTCCGCGCTGGCCATGAGCCTGACCACGGTGCTGATCATCGTCGTGCCCGGCGCGTTACCGCCGGCCCGCGCACGGGCTCACAACGTATTCGAGCTGGCCCATCGCTTCGGCGGGCGGGCATCGGCCGCTGGGCCCTGACCCTGCACCTGGAGCACGCGGCCCGCTCGCGTGGCAGATCTGGCTGCTCGCGCTGATCACCGCGAGCATCATCTGGCCGTGGCTGAGGCTGCGCCGCGTGCCGGTAACCGTGCAGCGCCTGTCCTCCCATGCCGCGATCGCGCACCTGGACTACGGCATCACCCCGGCGCATGTCCCAGCGGCCGGCATCAGCCGAAGCCCGCTCCGGGAGTGGCACGCCTTCGCGACGGTGACCATCCCCGGCCGACCCGGGCACCGGCTCCTGGTCTCCCGGGCCGGCGACCGGACATCGCGGTTCATCGACGACCCGCCGCCGCGCCTGCGGGCCCGCCGCGCTGATCTGGCCCGCTCGCCGCCCGCGCGCAACCTACGGTGACGCGCTCGTCGACGACGTGCTCACCGCACACCCCGACGCGGTCATCTGGGACACCACCGAGCGAGGCAAGCCCGACCTGCTGCCGATGACTCACGACGCGTGCCGCCAGTTCGCCGCCGAGGCGGTCCTGGTGGTCAGCAACAAGACCGAAACCCGGAGCCTGGTACACGGCCTGGAGCAGCTTGGCGTGCCGACGTTCGGCCCGATCTGGGACTCCTGACGTGTCGGCCGCCTCCGGCCCAAGGTCCCCGGAATCGTCGAAGAGAGCCTGCGTGAACCCGAGAACGCGGCTGCCGCGGCTGATCACGGCATCGGTTTCACCTCACCAGCCCCGACCGCGACGGCGGCTCGTGCCGCGTGGAGGACAGCAGGACCACGGCGCGGCAGGTGCTCAGCCGCCACGGCGGACCAACGGACCTGGGCCGCCCATATTCCGAGGCGCTGGCGGCGAGGTTGATGAGAGAGCCTTTCAGCCCGCTATTCCCCGGCGCGCGTGCTGTGATCAAGGACGATTGCGCCGTCGCCGGTACCCGGCCGGCCGTTCACCAATCTCTCCGCCCGCCCGCAAGCTCTCGGCGACCGTAAGTTCTGGGACACACAACTACTTCCGTGATCTCTCCAGCTCCTTCGGATAGCCGCCCATGATCCCTACTGGGCTTAGTTTTCCTTATTCATGCCTCTTTCCCCTTATTCGCGGTCGACCTAAACGCGGATGCTTAATACATTTCATGTTTCAGCCGAAGCATGGGCTGCCGCAGGTGACCGGGCCGACGACCTTCCGTTGGTCCGCTAGCCGTTAGCGTTCAAGGCAGAGCCTGCCCTGTTGGTGACCAGTGTTCCCCGGAGTAGTCGGGGCGCAGAAGCGCAGCGGGCCACGAGCGCCGCCTAGCTGGGTAAATGTGCGCCTCAGCTTCAACGCGGATCTAGCTGAGCTCGGCATCAGCGGCGAGTGGCAAAGGCGGCGTCGGGAGACTACCGCCGGTGGGAGCGCGGGCGGCCCGCCCACCCTCTTCTGCGCCGGCCCGCTCGGGTCGCGCCGGACTGTCGTGGGCCCCGGCATACTTGCCGGGCCGTCGGGAGAGGCCGCGGCCTGACTAGAGGAGACCCATGGCTGTCCGATACCAGCTCGTCATCAACTGCATCGGCCACCCCGAGTCGCTGGCCCGCTTCTGGGCCGAGGCCCTGGGCTACGTGCTGGAGCCGCCGCCAGCCGGATTCGTCACCTGGGACGACTGGCGGCGCGGCGTCGGGCTGCCCGAGTCCTGGCTCGGCCGGGGCACGGACTGCATCATCGATCCGGATGGCGCCGGACCTCGCATCTGGATCCAGGTCGTGCCCGACCGCAAGACTGTCAGCAACCGCCTCCACCTCGACATCCACGCCAGCGGCGGGCGGGACCTCCCGATCGAGACCCGCAAGAAGCGCGTGGACGCCGAGGCCAGGCGGCTGTGCGACCTCGGCGCCACGCTGCTCAGCGACCTGAGCGAGGAACTTGAGGAGGGCCTTGACCACTACGCGGTCGCGCTGAGGGACCCTGAGGGCAACGAGTTCGACATCAACTGACGGCCCTCCGGCGAGCATCATCCCGGAGAGTTCGAGGGTTATCAGTCCTCAACTCTCCGGTGTTCTGGCGGCGCGGGGTGCCAGGATCGGCTCATGTCGTCTCGCTGATCACGGGCTCACCATGCTGGAGCCGTCCTGGGGCGGGACCGTAGCCGCAGCGCCTCGCATCGCCCCGACACGTAGCCCGGACACCAGCATGAGCAGCGGCGGCGGACCATCGACGCTCCGGCAACAACGCGATCTTCGCTCCGCTGCCCAGGGCCGTCTGGATCTCGGACTCGGTACGGTGAACGGTCCTGAATGGCTGCACCTGTCAGGTACACCGTGGTCGATGCGCCTTGCTGGCGGTTCCGGCGGCCGTCTCGTGCTTGAGATCCATGTCGGCGGGTCACTCATTGATGTGGTGGTGGCGTCGTCACCAGCCAGCCAGTTCCTGCGCGGTGGCCCGGACGAGCCAGACCGCAGCACCCAGGCGCACGCCCTCGGCGTCCGCGTACGGGGTGAGCGCGACGCGCACCGACGCGATCGCGCGGTCCGCCGTGCGGTGGTCGGCTCCGGCGAGGATCGTCCGGCCGATCGACCCTGTGCGCAGGAACTCCACTGCGTCGTCGACGCCCCCGCCGCCGCCGACCAGGACCAGTGCGTGCTCCCCCGTGATCTCGATGTCCCGCCAGCCCGCCGTGGCCAGGATCTGGCGAATGCGGTCCGGGTCGGCGAACGCGAACATGCCCGGCCCGTCACCGGCCCCGAAGCCATCCACCGGCACGTGCTCGGCCAGCGCGGCACCGGGCACCAGCAGCCACTGGTTGGCGTCCAGCGGCTGCCAGCACACGAAGACCAGGTGCCCGGCGGGCCGGGTCGCGGACCGGATGTTCGCGAAGGCGGCGACCGGATCGTCGAAGAACATCACCCCGAACCGGGACAGCACAGCGTCGAACCGGGCTGGCTCAAGCTGGTGCACCTGCGCGTCGCCCTGCAGGAACACGGCATTGTCCAGGCCGGCTGCCTCGGCGTCAGCCCGGGCTCGGGCGAGCATCGGCGCGGACAGGTCCAGGCCGGCCGCCTGGCCAGGCGCGACCAGCCGCGCGGCGGCCAGGGTGGTGCCGCCGCAGCCGCAGCCCACGTCGAGCACGTTCCCGCCGGGCCGCAGGCCGGCCGCGCCCAGGATCATGGCCGTGAACGGCGCGTGCATGCGCTCGTAGCGTGCATGGTTGCTGATCCAGTGGGCGACGCCCTCGCCGGTATTCCAGTGCTCGGCCTGCTCGGTGTTCGCGATGCTCATCTACTGGTCTCCTCGCCGGTGGATCGTGCCCGCCGAGTCCGCGACCGCGCCCACGCTGATGTCCTCAAGCGCCGGGACGCCGGCCTGAACCCAGTCTGCCACCAGGCCGAGCAGCGCGGGACTGCGCACCACGAAGTGGTCCTCGCCGTAACGGCGCACCAGCCCCGCCTGGACAGCGCGGCGCCGGGCAGCCCGGCGGGGAATGCCCGGCCCGCCAAGTACGGCTCCGGTCCCGCGCTCTGCCGCCGCACCACCGCCACGTCTCGCGCAGCACCAGCAACTCAGCGTCTGGTGACCTGGCGGATGAGCGATCTCGCGGTCGGGCCCGGGCGGGGGCTGCTCGACCTGTGGTAGCAAGAACGCTTCCCAGGCCCCCGTTCGCACACTTAAAGGGTCTGATTAGGCGGAGCCTGGGCCGCGTGCACGAGGGAGTCATACGTCTCGGTGGTGCGGGCCGCCGCGGTGCCCAGGGACTCGATGAGCGCGGCGAGTTCGGCCTGTACTGCCTGGGCGTCGGCGCAGTCGGGCACCATGCGCTCGGCTTCGATAAAGCCGCCGACTCCTTCAAGGTCGTCGATACACAGTGAGCAGCCGCCGATGCTGGCTGTCCGCCGTTCCTTGATGATGCGGACCGTGGGCCGGTAGCCCATGTGCAGCGCGGCGTGGTGCATGGCCTCGCGGTCGGTGACTTCCGTCTCGTACTCCAGGCATGCCTGGTCGTTGTCCGCGGGCTGCTTGAGGGTGAAGTAGTGCCGCCCCGCGACGGTGCGCAGGCGGAGGAACGAGACCCCGAGCTTGCTGTCGCCGAACTGCCACCCGGTCGGGGCGTATGCCTGGTCGTCCTGGTGAACAGGGTCACCCACCTCGATGCCCCGGGACTTCAAGGCCGTAAGAACGCCTTCCAGGTCATCGACTCGGTACTTGACCTCAATCTCACGCACCAGGCTGCCTCCCCGCTCGCAAGCGTGGTCAACCTTGCAGCGGCCAGGCGAACAGCGCAGCCCGACGCGCCGGCCGTGACGGTTCCGTTATGAATGAGGGAGGAAGGTGCGGCCGACAGCCCGCGGCGCACGCACCTAGAAAAGCGTGTCTGGCTCGCCGACGGCCGTCGGGTCAGTCACGGCCAGTGCCTGCGGGGCTGCCAGGTCAAGGTGCAGGGCAAGTGCGGAATGGTCGGAGAGCTTGTCTGCGCGAGGCTGGTGGACGTACTCGCAGGACGTGACGAGTCCGGCTAGCTGCCGGGAGCGGAAGGCATGGTCGTAGCGGTACCCGTCGCCGGTCCGGCCGACCCAGCTGTACTCGGCAGCTTCAGGGTGAAGGCCCCGGAACGCGTCGGTAAGACCGTGCGCGTCGGCGAGAGCCCTGTAGAAGTCGTACTCGAACGGGGCGAAGAACGGGTACCGGGGCTTGTGCCCGGGTTCGAGGATGTTGAGGTCCCGTTGCGGGTGAGTGCTCTGGGGCGCTCATACCGCAGCCGCCAGTTGCCCGGCGGCGGTCCCGGTCTGACCCGCAAGCGCGGTGCCGGGTTCCTGGTTCACCGGGACGAGCCCGGCGAGGCCGGGTCTTACAGTCCCTCCGCAGGCGTTTTGGCTCTTCGTCCCACTGACGGCGAGTTGGAGCAGATTCCGCGCCGCGTTCACGTCCCGGCCGGTGACCAGGCCGCACGCGGTGCATGCATACGTCCGCTCGGACAGGAGCAGCTTGGCTTTCACCGCTCCGCATCCCGAGCACGTCTTGCTGGAGGGGAACCAGCGGTCAGCCAGGATCAGCCGGCCGCCGTTCCATCCGGTCTTGTAGGCCAGCATCCGCCGGGCCTCGCCGAAGCCCTGATCGGCGATGGCGCGGGCAAGCCGCCGGTTCCGGGTCATCCCTGCCACGTTCAGGTCCTCGGCGGCAACCGTCTGGTACCGGGCCGCCAGTTCGCTGGTGGCCTTGTGCAGCGCATCAGCCCGGACGTTCGCCACGCGAGCGTGGATGCGGGCGAGGGCAGCGGCATGCTTACGGCGGTTAGCCGAGCCGCGCGCCTTACGGGAATGCGCGCGGCTGGCCCGCCGCAGCTTCCGCAGCGAAGCCCGAAGCGGCTTCGGGCCGCTGACAGTCAGGACCTTCCCAGCGTCGTCTATGCCCGTCAGCAGGACCTTAACCCCCAGGTCAATGCCGATAGCCGAGCCGGGCCGGGCGGGCAGGCCGGGATGGCGCGCTCTGCCTCGCAGCTGAACGACACGAACCAGCGCTGAGCGGTCCTGCTGACGGTGGCCGACAGGATCCGCGCGGTGCCGGTCTCCAGCCTGCGGGCCAGCTTGCGCGTGGACTCGTGCGTGCGGATGGTCCCGAGCCGGGGCAGCGTAACCGCGGTCCCCTCGCAGCGCATGACCCCCGCGCCGAACCGGAACGAGTCGCGGCACTTCCCGCGCCTCTTGAACCTGGGATACCCGAGCCGCCTGCCGTTTCGCTCGCCTTTCCCGGACTTGACGAAGTCCCGCAGGGCGCGGTCGAGGTCGCGGAATGCCTCCTGGTAGGCGCACTTGGAGTTCTCGCCCCACCACGCCAGCGCCGGATCGGCCTTCTTCTCCGCGTTCCACAGCTTGTGCAGATCCATGGCCGAGTACCACTTGCGCTCGGCGGCGTACCGCTCATCGCACTTCGCCAGGGCCCAGTTCCACGCGAACCGCGAGGCACCCGCATGAGAGCGCAGCGCACGTTCCTGAGCTAGCGCAGGGTCCAGGGCGAACCTGTACGCCTGCGTGACCATCACCGAGCATCCCCGGTGATCTGGGCGACCGCGCGGCCCGCGCGGTCCGCCGCCGCCCGGCGCCCGTGCAGCCGCGCGCACAGCGAGGTAAGGATCTCGGTAACGTCCGGGCTGGCGTCGCGTGACGGCACGTACATGCCGATGACCCGCAGCGGCCCGTCCGGAGCGGGGAGGGTGACGGCCGCGGCGCGAATAGCGAGGTAGCCGATCGCGTCGCTGAACGGGTCCGGGGTGGCGGCGACCCGTGTGACGATCATGGTGCCGTACTCGCCGGGGCCGGGCTGGGGGAAGCAGACTGTGTACCCTGCGCTGGCGAAGGCGTCGGCGAGGAGCTTGCAGCCGGCGCTGGGCCTTGGTCTCGGTGAGGATGAGGACCTGCTCGTCGCGGCTGGCGAGCCAGGCCAGCTGCCGCTGGGCGCGTTCGGGCGAGGGGTTGCCGATGGTGAAGGTCAGCGAAGATATGCCGGGTGATGTCATGGCTGCTCCGGTGGCTAGGCGGTGCGCAGGGCGAGGAATCTGTTCGCTTCTGGACCCAGCTGGAGGCCAAGAACGTCGACCTGGTCTGCGGCAGCATCCCCACCACCCCCGGCCCCGACCCCGCACTCGATCCCTACGACGTCATCGAGTGGCAGCGCGAAGACCTCGCCCTCGCCCTCGTCACCAACCTCCAGGTCAGGGAACTGCCCGTCGACAGCGTCACCCAGGACCAGCTCCCCGCCATCCCGCTCCTCGCGCCCGCGGCCGGCCTGATCGCCGACTTCCTCCGCCGCCGGTACGGCCACGACTTCCGAACCCGGCTGCAGATCACCGCCGAGATCGACAGCATCTACTACGGCATGGCACTGCTGCGCTCGCGCCTGGTCCACGGCGCACTCATCTCAACCAGCGCAGCCGCCCATGCCGCCGTCGAAGGCAGGCTTCCAGGCGGGCCCGGACTCAGGCTCATCCCCCTAGTTCCCCGGGCGTCAGCCCCCCGCTCCAGATCCTCGCAGGCATCTTCGCCCGCAAGGGCGAACGCGCCCTCTACCGCCCAGAGCACCCCCTCAACCTGCTGTGGGAACGGCACCAGTGGACCTCGGATGCCGTCCCGGTGCTGGCTGCCTGCATCTGCCACGATCTGCAGGCGCTGTCTCCCGAGATTGCCGCTCCCGGTGAGTGCACGCGAACTCCTCAGCAGGTGACTCTGCTCCACTGCCTCAGCGTTGCCTGCCAGGCTGCGGCAGCGGGTGGCAATCCCTGGTTCAGGTACCGCTGGCAGGTTTGATCCAGACCGTCGGCCAAGCTCCTCGACGACTGACGCCGGCGGCAGCGCGTCCAGGTGCCCTTTTAGCTCCCCGCCCCGCATAGGTAGTGTTACTATCTATAGATCGCGGCCCGCTGCGCGGGCAGGGAGGCAGGAGGCAATGCCGGCCGCCGCCAGCATCCTGGGCGACCACGTGGGCTCGACTGCGCCGGTGTTCCTGGCCTTTCTGGCCGTCCACGTCATCGCCGGGCTCACCGCCGTGATCACCGGCGCCGCCGCCGCGGTGGCACGCAAGGGCAGCCGCCGGCACATCCGGGCCGGCCGTGGGTACTACCGGGCTATCAGCGTGGTCTTCGCCACCGCGGCAGTCCTGGCCGCGATGCGCTGGCGGCAGGACTACTACCTGCTCGTCATCGGCGCCGTCGCGTTCACCACCGCGACCATCGGCTACCGGCACCGCCGCCAACACCGGCCTGGAGACACCGGCCACATCGCCGGCATGGGCACCGCCTACGTGGCCATGCTCACCGCGTTCTACGTCGACAACGGCCCCCACCTGCCGCTGTGGGACCGCCTGCCGACACTCGCGTTCTGGCTGCTGCCCTCCGCGATCGGCGCGCCGGTCATCGCACGCGCGATCCTGCGCGCCAGGCAGCCGAACCCGCCTCGCGGACCAGCCAGGAGACATGAACCAGCCCCGCCCGCCCCAGGCCGTGAACGCGAGACCGGCACCAGCTGATCGCGCAGCCGCGGTCGGAGGGCACCGTCTGGGCCCGCAGGTACACGGCCTGCAGGGTGCCCGGGGATCTGTCCTGGTGCCTGGACGGTGATCCGCGGTGCGGGCAGCAGCGGGGTCAGGCATCCCGCCGGTGCAGCGTGATCGCGGCGGCGAGCAGCGCGGCGGCGGCGTAGCCGCAGAACACCCCGAAGCCGGCCCATGGGGACAGCAGCGGGTCCGGTGGGGTGAATTTGGTGGGGCCGATGATCGCCTGCCCGGCGGCCGAGGGCAGGTACCGGATGAGGCTGTGCTGCCAGGAGGCGGGGAGGGCTGCGGCGGCGACGGGCACGAAGATGGTCAGGGCGATCAGCGCGGCGATGCCGCCGGCGGTACGGCGGGCCAGCGCGCCGATGCCGAGGGCCAGCAGGCCGAAGACCGCCAGGTACAAGGCGGCGCCGAATACCGGACGTAGGGTCCCTGGGTCGCCCAGGTGCGCCTGGATACCCTTGCCGGCGAAGATCGCCTGGCTGAGGAAGAACGCGGCGAGCGACGAGGCGAGCCCGGTGGCGAATGCGACGGCGGCGAGCACGCCGGCTTTGGCGGCGAGCATGGTCAGCCGCTGCGGCGCGGCGGCCAGGGTGGAGCGGATCGAGCCGGTGGCGTACTCGCCGGTGATCACCAGCACGCCGAGCACGCCGATGGCGAGCTGGGCCAGGAAGAACCCACTCAGGCTGTAGGACGCCGGATCAAGCGAGGCCCGGCTGGCGGGGGTCAGGTGCCGGGCGTAGGCGGCCGACAGCAGCCCGCCGAACCCGGTCATGGCGATGACGGCGGCCAGCAGCGTCCACCCGGTGGACCGCAGGGTGCGCAGCTTGATCCACTCCGACCGGGCCAGGTCCCCGATCAGCGGCCTGGCCTGTCCCGTGCGGGGCGACGCGGAGGCCGTGGTCATGGCATGGCCTGCTCGTGCGGGCGGTACTCGACCGCGTCCCGGGTCAGCTTCATGAACGCTTCCTCCAGTGATGGCTTCCTGGTCAGCAGCTCGTGCAGCGCGATGCCGTGCCGGGCCGCCAGGTCCCCGACCTGGGCGGCCGAGGCCCCGGTCACCAGCACGCTGCCGCCGGGACCGGGCCCGGTCGTGGCGCCGCCCTCGTGCAGCAACCACTCCAGCCGGTCCTGCCGCGGCGAGCGGACCTGGACATGGGCCGCCGCCGCGGCCCGAGTGAACTCGGCCAGCGGCGCATCGGCTATCAGCCGCCCGCGGCCGATGACGATCAAGTGGTCGGCGGTGTTCTCCATCTCGCTCATCAGGTGCGATGACACGAATATGGCCCGCCCCTCGGCCGCCATCGCCTTCAGCAGCCCGCGGATCCACGCGACGCCGTCCGGGTCCAGCCCGTTGACCGGCTCGTCGAGCAGCAGCACCGGCGGGTCGCCGAGCAGCGCGGCGGCCATCCCGAGCCGCTGCGTCATACCGAGGGAGAACCCCCCGGCCCGCCGGTCGGCCACGGCGTCCAGCCCCGTGATGGCGAGCACCTGATCGACTCGGCGGCGCCCGATCCGGTTGGCGGCGGCCAGCGCCAGCAGGTGAGCG
Organism: uncultured Actinomycetota bacterium; assembly: GCA_963720575.1. Classification (GTDB taxonomy): domain Bacteria; phylum Actinomycetota; class Actinomycetes; order Streptosporangiales; family Streptosporangiaceae; genus Chersky-822. The sequence continues at coordinate 2,596,938 of CAVRGA010000001.1, read as the reverse complement.
CGGGCGCTGCGGCCGGGGTGGATCGCGGCCGACTCCAGCAGCGAGCCGACCTCGTGCAGCGGCCGCCGCACCGACCGGTAGCACCGCCCGCCGACCGTTACCGTCCCGCTGGTCGGCGTGTCCAGCCCGAGGATCAGCCGCATCGTGGTCGACTTGCCCGCCCCGTTCGGGCCGAGGAACCCGGTCACCCGGCCCGCCGTGACCTCGAAGGTCAGACCGTCCACCGCGACCGCCGGGCCGTACCGCTTGGTCAGGCCACGCGCCTGGATCATGAGGCTCCCTCCTCCCCGTCCCCCGCACACCGGGCTGCGGGCTCCTCCTCGCGCCTATCGGCCGCGGGCGGCGGGCTGGGGGTGTAGAACTGGCGGACGATCCGCTCGACGACGGCGTCGTCGGGGTTCTGGTCGTGCTCCAGCCGCCAGTTCTGCAGCACCGACAGCGGCATCTGGGACAACAGTTCGATGTCGCTGCCCTCGGGCAGCTCGCCGCGGCCGGCGGCCCGGGTGACGATCGTGCGCAGGCAGCCGGTGAGCATCCCCGCGACGCCGCGGTGCCACGCGCGGCGCAGTTCGGGGTTGGTGGCGATCTCGCCGCTGACCGCCGCCAGCGCCCGGGACGCCTGGTTGCGGGATCGCAGCATCGCCCGCAGGAACGCCCGCATGTCGCCGGGCAGGGTGCCGGTGTCGGGCACCTCGGGCACCGGGCGGGCACGGTGCTGCAGCGCGTCGGCGACCAGCGCCACCTTGTTCGGCCAGCGCCGGTACAAGCTGTCCTTGCTCACCCCCGCCCATGCCGCGACCTGGTCCATCGTCAGCCGCGCATACCCGGCCTTGCTCAGCAGGTCCACCGTCGCCGACCGGATCGCGGCGTCCACGCGCGGATCCCGCGGGCGGCCCCGCCCCGGCCGGCCGAACCTCGCCGCGTCCCCGTCCGGCCCAGGCCCGCCGGCCTGAACCGGCCCGTTGCGTGCCACGTCCGGCCTCCGTCCCAACAGCTATTATCCAGACGATCACGTCTGCTAACACGGCCTCACGTTACCCGGACGACCGCGTCTGGTAAACCCAGGCGGGCCGCCGGCCCCGGGTGGCTGGCAGACTCAGGGCCATGACCCTCTCGGAGGACAGCACCCGGGAAGCGCTGCTGCGCCGGGGTTTCGCACTGGAATACGTGACGCTGGGCTGGAACGTGGCTGGGATCGTGGTCCTGGCCGTCGCGGCCATCACGGCCCGGTCGGTGGCGCTGGCCGGGTTCGGCCTGGACTCGCTGATCGAGATCGGCGCGTCGGTCGTGGTGATCTGGGAGCTGTCCGGGACCGGCCAGCAGCGGCAGCGGCGGGCGCTGCGGCTGATCGGGTACGCGTTCGCTGTCCTGGCGATCTATCTGCTGGTGCAGTCCACGGTGGTGCTGGCCGCCGGGTACCGGCCGCGGCACTCGGTGCTGGGCATCGCCTGGACGGCGGTGACCGCGGCGGTGATGTTCGCGCTGGCCGCCGGCAAGGCCCGCACCGGCCGGGCGCTGGGCAACCCGGTGCTGGCCACCGAGGGGCGGGTCACCCTGGTCGACGGGATCCTCGCGACTGCCGTTCTGCTCGGCCTGACGCTGAACGCGGCGCTGGGCTGGTGGCAGGCCGACCCCGCCGCCGGGTACGTGCTGGTCTTTTACGCGGCCCGGGAGGTGCGGGAGGTCTTCGCAGCCGGTCACTGACACAGCCGTGCGCGCGGCGTAGGCGCGCATAGGGGGATGGATAAGGGTCGCCGATGAGGTTTCGCCGCTTATTCTCGGGAGAGCATCACCACAGAAGGGCTGAGCGGCGACATGAGCTATAGCGGGACAGTACCGGCAATCCTGGTTGGCGGGCCGGCCGACCTTCCCGAAGAATTAAGGATATGCGAAGTACCCCCCCAGACGGAGAAGGTCAAGGTTCCCTTCCGGAACGGCTATGAGCATTACCAGCAAGCGGACGCGCGGCCCGAGGCCGGGGCTGACCGCCAGGTGTTCTGCTGGACCGGCAGCACGCGGATCGCTGAATAACCACGGTACCGGGCATACCACCTGGCAGATCAGGAAGGTCGCCTCGCGAGCCCGGCGACCATCACGAAGCCGGACGGGATGGCCAGCTGCACAGCTACATAAATGTTACAGCGGAACGTTAATGTGCCTTCTTGCGTGAGCCACCTCGGCCATGAATCATAGGTAATATCTGGAAGCAGGTTCTCGGGAGTTCAATCATGAACAACGTCGAACAGCTCGGAAGAGGCTCTCGCTGGGTAGCGCTTGTCGTCCTATGCATCGGGCAGCTGATGATAATCCTGGACGGCACCATCGTTAATGTCGCCCTGCCCGTTATCCGGCGTGATCTCGGATTCGCGCAGTCGAACCTCGCGTGGGTCGTGAACGTCTACATGATCGCGTTCGGCAGCCTGCTGCTGCTGGCTGGACGGCTCGGTGACCTGATCGGCCGTAAGCGCATGTTCGTCATCGGCCTCGGCGTCTTCATCCTGGCGTCTTTGTCCTGCGGTCTTTCCACGAGCCAGGCCATGCTCGTCGTGTCCCGTTTCGTGCAGGGCGTGGGCGCGGCCATCTACTCCGCGGTGATCCTGGGCATCATCGTGGCGCTCTTCACTGATGGTCGCGAACGCACGAAGGCCATCGGCGTGTTCGCCTTCGTCGGCGCGTCCGGGGCCTCGATCGGCCTGCTCGCCGGCGGCATCATCACCCAGGGCCTGAGCTGGCACTGGATCTTCCTGGTCAACGTGCCGATCGGCGCGATCACGGCGGCGCTGGGCATGTACCTGCTGAAGGATGACCGCGGGCTCGGCGTGCGCAAGGGCGCCGACCTCATCGGCGCCTTCCTCGTGACCGCCGGCTTGATGCTCCTGGTGTACACGGTGAGTGAAACGGCCACGGTTGGCTGGGGATCACTCCGGACGCTCGGCCTTCTGGCGCTGACGATCGTCCTGCTCGTCCTGTTCGTCCTGCGGCAGGCCAACGCCAGGACTCCCGTGCTGCCCCTGCGGATCTTCCGGTCGCGGCAGCTGTCAGGTGCCAACCTCGTGCAGATCCCCATGGTGACCGGCATGTTCGGTTTCCAGCTCATCGGCGCGCTCTACCTGGAAAGGGTGCTCGCCTACACGCCCTTGCAGACCGGCCTGGCGTACCTGCCGACACCGATTGTGATCGCGGTACTGTCCCTGGGCTTCTCGCGACCCCTCATCATGCGCTTCGGCGGCCGCGGCGTCCTGCTCGCGGGGCTGATCCTGACGGCGGCGGCGCTCGCATGGCTCGTCAGGCTGCCCGTCGACGGTCACTACCTCACCGACGTGCTGCCGGCCATGCTGCTGCTGGGCGGGGGCGCTGGCCTGGCTCTCCCGGCGGTCACGGGCCTGGCGATGTCTGACGCCGCGCCTGAGGACGCTGGACTGGCCTCAGGCCTGGTCAATACCACGCAGCAAATGGGCGGCGCGGTTGGCATCGCCATCCTGGTGTCGCTCGCCTCGGAACGCTCGACCAGCCTGATCAGCAATGGCCAGTCCGCGGCGACCGCGCTGACCAGCGGATACCGGCTAGCGTTCTTGATCGCCGCGGGCGTCGTCAGCGCGGCATTCGTGCTCGCGCTCGCCATGCTGCCCAGCCAAGACCCCGGTCAAGAAGGAGCCGCGCAGGCGCCCGGTCAGGAAGGAGCCGCCGAGGCGGAGGAGCCCGCGGCGCTCCGCGGCGCCGGAGAGCGACTGAGCCCGAAGTCCCGCTAACGCGGTAAGGCGCCCCCGGACCGGCCTGGTGCATGCCGGTCGGTCCGGGGGTTGCCTGGTGCTCAGGAGAGCATCTGGCACCGCAGGTCATCGACAAGGGCAGTGACCTCATCCTTGTCGCGGGCCGCGCCGAAGACGTAGAAGTCGGGGCGCTGCATCAGCACGGTCGCCTTGAACCGCGTCAGGTACGGAATGTAGACGTCATCGGTGTCCGCCACGATGACGAACCCCGGGTGCCGGCCAGTGTCCTGGTTGCCGGATGTCAGCCACACGAGATGGACGCCCAGTTCGCTGAGGAAGGTCCGCTGTCCCTCGTCGAGCACGGCGCGGGGATCGCCGGTGGTCATGATGACGAAACCTCGGCCCACGACATCATCGAAAAGGCCCTGGGCCGCTTCGCATGCCACGTGACCCTGGGGCATGAGGGTGCCGGCAGGCGGTTTGGGCCGATCGCGCCTGCCGAGTTGGAGAAGGCCCTTGGTCAGCGGGTAGAAGACCGACTTCGGGCCACTGGCCTCAATGCCGCGTTCCTTCGCGGCAACCATCGCCGCGTCCCGGTCGGCCGCGGCGCTGGAGTCCACCTGGCAGATGACCTTGCCGAGGTCGACCGACATCCTTATCGCGTGCTCCACGTGCGCGCGGCGTTCGATGGTGTAGGTGTCCAGAAGCTCCGGACGGCATTTGCCTGCCATCACAAGGTCGAGTTTCCAGGCGAGATTGGCCGCGTCCCGGAATCCGGAACACATCCCCTGCCCCGCGAATGGAGGCATCAGGTGGGCGGCATCGCCGGCGAGCAAGACGCGTCCCGAGCGCCATTGGTCCGCGCACCGCGCTCGGAAGGTATACACGGCGCGCCGTTCCAGGACCGCGTTCCGCGGCGTGACATCGTGGGGCGCGAGGAGGCGCCAGACGACCTCAGAGGAGTCCAGTTCCTCGATCGTCTCGCCTGGCATCCTCATGAACTCCCAGCGCCGGTGCCCGGGGCCTGCCGACACCACCGTCGTCGGCCTGGCTGGATCGCACACCTGGAGGTTATTCGGCGAGAAATCGCGCGGCTCGTTCAGGACGATGTCACAGGTGAGCCAGTCACTGGTGAAGTTCCAGTCGGTGATATCGGGCTTGAAGGTGCTCCGGATGAAGCTGTTGGCACCGTCACAGCCCACCACCCAGCGCGCGGAGATCTCCAGGCACTCGCCTGCTCTGCCCTGCGCCTGGAGGACCGCCCCTTCTCCCTCGTCAGCGAGCGCAACGGCCTCGTATCCCCGGTAGAGCCGCAGGCCAGGCAGTGTGCGGGCGCGGGCGGCGAGTGCCTCCTCGAGCCCCGGCTGATACATCGACACGGAGTCAGGCCAGCCGCACAGCCCAGGATCAGCGATATCGATGTGGATAAGCGATTCTCCCTGCGCGTTCTGCCAGGTGTAATCGCGCGACGGCTCACCGAAGGACATGATGTGACTGCCCACGCCAGCGGCGGAGAGGACGCGAGCCGATTCACCGTCAAACGAAACCGCGCGCGGCATCGGAAACGGTTTCAGCTGTCGTTCTATCACAGTTACGAGGTGGCCGTTCTGGGCCAGCAAGATTGCCAGCGCCTGCCCCACGGGGCCATAGCCGACAATCACCACGTCGGTCTGGATCTGGTCGCTTCCGTTTCTCATCCCGGGTCACCTACTATCGCTCAGGCTTCCGTCTTCACCATCAAGCAATTGATTCAGGACGCCATCGAACTCGGCTCGGCGCAGCACCCGAACGGACTCCACCCCGCTGTCCACGCGGAGCAGGCGCCTGCCCATCAGCACCACCTGGCCCGTGCCGAAGGCGCGACCGCGGATGACCGTCTTCACCGTCACGATTTCCCGTGCGAGGTCAACCATGCTGGGATGCGGGCCATGCCAGTCCGCGAAGTCGCGCTGCTGCGTGGTGAAGCGGTAAACGGACTGCCAGCCCCCATTCTTCGGTCGGCGCTGGAGTATGAAGTACTCTCCCGCCGGTTCAAGGCGGTACTGGCAGCCGTACTGCTCTTGTATCTCCTCAGTCAGGCGCAACGGCTCGATGAAGGAAGGCCCGGCGAGGCCAACGTCTGTTAGCCAGCGCGCGCCGCCGAGGTCAACGCACAGGAAAGTGTGCTCCAGGTCCGGCCCGAAGCTCCCGTCCATCTTCCGTACCCCGGCCGAGTACGTCACCGGGTCGAACCCGAGTTCCCGCAGCAGCTTCCTGAATAGACCGCATAGCTCGTAGCAAACTCCGCCACGACCCTCGAGAACTATGCTGCGGAAAACTCGATCCAGGTCATCTGGATCGTCACGCCAGAGGCCAGCCAGGACACCGTCCTTATTCCATAGAGATATATCTCTATCTGCGTTGAGCGAGCTATCGTACGGGATCCGGCACAGATGCCTCTTGTGGAGAGAGCGCAGAGTTTGGAGAGTAGGCTCGGCCGTACCGGAATGGCCTAGGCGTGATAGATATGAGTCAATGGCCAACATGCTGGCCGCTCCTTCCCGCTTATGTCATCCCGGGCGTCTATGAGAAGAGTTCCTCCTCGAGGAAGTCGGCCACGTCGACCGGGGCCGGGTAGTCGAAGAGGAATGTCGGGGGCAAGTTCAGGCCGGCTGCCTTCGAGAGGTGGTCGCGCAGCTCGATGGCCATCAGCGAGTTGAAGCCCGCCTCGAAGAGGGGCAGCTCCTCGTCGACGCTGTCCGCATCACTGTGACCGAGAACGGCCGCGGCCTTGGCGCGGACGAGATCCAGCAAGGCATCCGCGCGCTCCTGTTCCGGCAACGGCGCCAGGCGCTCGGCCAGTGATTGCTCCGGCGCGGCCTCAGACGCGCCTGATTCCGTCTCGGATTCACCTGCTTGCGGCTCGGCCGGCTCATCGGGCTCCGGACGGCGACGGGCCGCGGCCAGCCAGTACCGGTCACGCTGGAACGGGTACGTCGGCAGATCGCCCACCCGGGCACCAGACCCCGCGAACCACGCCCCCCAGTCCACCCCCGCCCCCCGGACGAACACCTCCGCCAGCGCCACCGCCACCCGCCGCGGCGAATCCTCGCCGCGGCGGGGCATGAGGGGGATGAACGCGGCGCGGGGGGCGGGGCCTGCCAGGCAGTCCCGTCCCATGGCGGTGAGCGTCCCGCCGGGGCCGAGCTCGACGAAGGTGGTGACGCCGTGCTGGTGCAGGCCGCTGATCATGTCGGCGAACCGGACGGTGCCGCGCGCGTGCCGCGCCCAGTAGCCGGGGTCGCCGTGCAGGCCCGGGCCGGCCAGGCCGCCGGTCACGTTGGACATCACCGGGATGGCGGGCTCGGCCGCGGGCAGCCGCGCGGCGGCCTGCCGCAGCTCGTCCAGCATCGGGTCCATGCGCGCGGAGTGGAAGGCATGGGAGACCGTCAGCGGCCTGGTCTTGCGTCCCTGGCCGCGCAGCCGCGCGGTGATGTCCCGCACCGCGTCCCGGTCACCGGAGATCACCACGGACTCGGGCCCGTTGACGGCGGCTATCGCGGCCCGGCCCTGGTGCCGGGCCAGCAGCGGGGCCACCTCGTCTTCCGGTGCCGCGGCCGCCGCCATGGCACCGCCCGCGGGCAGCGCCTGCATCAGCTTGCCGCGGGCGGCGACCAGCGCCGCGGCGTCCGGCAGCGACCACGCTCCCGCGACCTGAGCCGCTGTCAGCTCGCCGATCGAATGGCCGGCCACCACATCGGGGCGCACTCCCCACGACCGCATCAGCCGGAACAGCGCCACCCCCAGCGCGAACAGCCCGGCCTGGGTGAACACCGTCGCGTCGAGCAGCCCGGCCAGGCTGGTCCCCGGATCGGCGAACACCACCTCCGCCACCGGGTGACCGGCGGGCCCGGCCAGGTGCCGGTCCAGCTCCTGGCAGGCCTCGTCGAACGCGTCGCGGAACGCCGGGTAAGCCGCGTGCAGGCCGCGTCCCATCCCGGCCCACTGCGAGCCCTGCCCGGGGAAGACGAACGCGGTCTTGCCCGCCCCCCGGGCGGTCCCGGTCACCGCCCGCCCCGCCGGGTCCCCGGCCGCCACCGCCGCCAGCCCCGCACGCGCCTCCCCCGCCCCGCCGGCGATCACCACCGCCCGCTCCGCCAGCCGCGCCCGCGCCACCGCCAGCGAGTACCCCGCATCAGCCAGCCCCCCGCCCCCGCCCACATGCCCCGCCAGCCGCCCCGCCAGCTCCGCCAGCGCCCCCGCCGACTTCGCCGACACCACCAACGGCACCACCCCGCCCGGCAGCCCGCCCCCCCCAGCCCCGCCAGCGGCGTCCGCGCCATCCGCGCCGTCCGCCCTGCCCGCGCCGTCCGCCCCGCCCGCGAGCTCCGGCGGCGCCTCCTCCACGATCAGGTGCGCGTTCGTCCCCGACACCCCGAACGACGACACCCCCGCCCGCCGCGGCCGCCCGCCCCCCGGCCACGGCCGCGGCCCCGTCAGCAGCCCCAGCCCGCTGCCCTCCCACTCCACCTCCGGCGTCGGCCGGTCCACGTGCAGCGTCGCCGGCAGCACCCCCCGCCGCAGCGCCATCACCATCTTGATCACCCCCGCCACCCCCGCCGCCGCCTGCGCATGACCGATATTCGACTTCAGCGACCCCACCCACAACGGCTCCCCGCCACCCCGCCGCCGCCCGTACGCCGCCGCCAGCGCCAGCGCCTCGATCGGATCCCCCAGCCGCGTCCCCGTCCCGTGCGCCTCCACCGCGTCCACATCCCCCGCCCCCACCCCCGCCGCCGCCAGCGCCGCACCGATCACCCGCTCCTGCGACGGCCCGTTCGGCGCCGTCAGCCCGTTCGACGCCCCGTCCTGATTCACCGCGCTCCCCACCACCAGCCCCCACACCCGGTGCCCCGCCGCCCGCGCATCCGACAGCCGCTCCAGCAAAACCAGCCCCGCACCCTCCGACCACCCCGTCCCGTCCGCCCCCGCCGCGAACGCCTTGCACCGCCCATCCGGCGCCAGCGCCCGCTGCTGCGAGAACTCCACGAACATACCCGGCGTCGCCATCACCGTCACACCCCCCGGCCAGCGCCATGTCCACCTCCCCCGACCGCAGCGCCTGCACCGCCAGGTGCATCGCCACCAGCGACGACGAGCACGCCGTGTCCACCGTCACCGCCGGGCCCTCCAGCCCCAGCACGTACGACACCCGCCCCGTCGCCACGCTCCCCGAATTGCCGATGCCGAAGTACCCCTGAAGATCGGCCGGGACCCCTCCCAGATCCGACGCGTAATCGTGATACATCAGCCCCGCGTACACCCCGGTCCTGCTCCCCCGCGCCGAGCCCGGATCGATCCCCGCCCGCTCGAAGGACTCCCACGCCAGCTCCAGCAGCAGCCGCTGCTGCGGGTCCATCGCCAGCGCCTCCCGCGGCGACACCCCGAAGAACCCCGCGTCAAAACCCGCCGCCCCGGCCAGGAACCCCCCCGGCCCGGACATACGATCTTCCCCGGCCGGTCAGGCTCCGGATCGATACAACCCCGCCACATCCCACCCCCGGTCCCCCGGGAACTCCCCCACCGCGTCCACGCCCCCCGACACCAGCTCCCACAAGCCCTCCGGCGACACCACGCCCCCCGGCAGCCGGCACCCCGCCCCCACAATCGCCACCGGCTCCTGAGCGGCCTCGTTGAGCTGGCTTTCTGCTGCTTGAGGCGCTTCGTTCTCCTGCAGGAGCGCGAAGCGCCTCCTCAAGTTATCACGCATCTGGACAGCGTCTCACCTAAAGTCTGGTTTCTTCCTGTTTCTGTGTCAGTGTCTGTGTCAGTGTCGGCCTCACCGAGCGCTCGACTCACGAGCTGGCCGGCTCCTTCTCGGCGACTGCTTCTGCTCGTCCGCGGCCCGGCTCGAGATCCGAATTTCGTCGCGCTCGCCTCACGGTATCCGGTCTGCCAGCCGGAGCAGGGTCTTTACAGCCTGGCCTTACCTGCGCCTGGCCGGCGTATCCATGGGACCGAGCAAGCGACTACGGCTTCTCAGCCTCCTAGCGCACCCAGCGCAAGATCGGCACCGTTACGGTCCAGGCGCCGTTCAGCGTGCCCAGGTGGCGTGCGATGTGGTGGGGGGTGGGGTGGTCGAAGATGAGGGTGGCGGGCAGCCGGATGCCGGTGGCGGTGGTGAGCCGGTTGCGGAGCTCGACCGCGGTGAGTGAGTCGAATCCGATGTCCTTGAATGGCTGGCCGGGGTCGATGGTGGCGGGGCCGGGGTGCCCGAGGATGGTGGCGGCCTGGCCGCGGACGAGGTCGAGCAGTTCCTGTTCCTGCTGGTCGGGGGGGAGCTGGGCGAGCCGGGCGGCCAGGTCCTGCCCGGGGGGCGGCGCCGGCGCCGCGGCGGCCGTCCGCCGGGCGGGCACCAGCGCGCCCAGCAGCGGCGGGACGTCCCCGGCCGGCGCCCGGCTCAGCCCGGCCAGGTCCAGCTTGGCCAGGACAAGGCCGGGGCCGGCGCAGCCCAGCGCGGCGTCGAACAGGGCCAGTGCCTCGTCGGGCTGCAGGGCCAGCATGCCGCCGCGCCTGGCCCGCACGATATCGGTCCCGGCCAGGTGACCGGTCATCCCGCTGGCGGGTGCCCACAGCCCCCAGGCCAGCGACACCGCGGGCAGGCCGCGGGCCTGCCGCCAGGCGGCCAGGCCGTCCAGGAAGCCGTTCGCCGCGGCGTAGTTGCCCTGCCCGGCGCTGCCGAACACGCCAGCGCCCGAGGAGAACAGCACGAACGCCGACAGGTCCAGGTCCCTGGTGGCCTCATGCAGGTGCCAGGCCGCGTCCGCCTTGGGCGCGAAGACCTTCCCGACCCGTTCCCCGGTCAGCGCGGTCACCACGCCGTCATCCAGCACCCCGGCGGCGTGGATCACCGCGGACAGCCGGCGGCCCCGCGTGATCCCGGCCACCAGGCCGGCTACCGCGCCCCGGTCGGCCACGTCGCAGGACACCACCTGCGCGTCCGCGCCCAGGCCCGCCAGCTCCGCCCGCAGCTCCCCGGCACCCGCGGCCCGCGGCCCGCGCCGGCTGGCCAGCACCAGGTCCCGCACCCCGTGACGGGTCACCAGGTGCCGGGCCAGCAGCCTCCCCAGCACCCCCGTCCCGCCGGTCACCAGCACCGCGCCCTGGCCCAGCGGCGGCCCGGGCCCGCCCGCCGCCGCCCCGGCCGCCCCGGCCGCCCTGGCCAGCCGGGGCACCAGCACCCGGCCCCGCCGGATCGCCGCCTGCGGCTCGCCCGCGGCCGCCGCCGCCGCCAGCAGCCCCGCGTCTTCCGGCTCGCCGGCGTCCACCAGCACCAGCCGTCCCGGATTCTCCGACTGCGCGCTGCGGACCAGCCCCCACACCGCCGCCGCCGCCGGGTCCACCGCCCCGCCGCCGGCATCCACCGCGTCCCGGGTCACCAGCACAAGCCGCGACGGCAGATCCGCCCCCAGCCACGACTGGACCGTCCCCAGCACCGCGCCTACCAGCTCACGCGCCCGGTCAGCGCCCGCACCGCCGGCAGCGGGCACCAGGGCAGCCACCGCGCCCGGCACCGGCTCGCCGCGCGCCGCCCGCGCCGCCAGCGACCCGACATCCGCGTCCTGCCCGAGCACCGGCAGGCCCTCCCCCCGCGCCGGCTCCCGCCCGGCCAGCTCCCTCCACCCCACCGTGAACAACGCCTCGCCGGCCGCCGCCGCGCCGAGCTCAGCTCGCCCGCCCGGACCGGGCGCAGCACAACCGACCCGACCGACGCCACCGGGGCGCCAGCCGGATCAGCCGCCTGAACCGCCATGCCGTCCCCGGACGGCACCGCGCGCACCCGCAGCGCCACCGCGCCGCTGGCATGCAGGGCAACGCCGTTCCACGCGAACGGCAGCAAAAGCTCGCCATCGGCGGCCTCAGGCAACGCCCCGAAATGCGCCGCCTGCAGCGCGGCGTCCAGCAACGCCGGATGCAAGCCGAACCGCCCCGCCTCACCCTCCTGCCCCGCGGGCAGCGCCACCTCGGCGAAGACCTCCTCGCCCCGCGTCCACACCCGCCCGAGCCCGCGGAAAGCCGGGCCGTAATCAAACCCCGCCGCCGCCAGCCGCTCATAGAACCCGCCGGCGTCCACCGCGACCGCGTCCCGCGGCGGCCACGAGCTGAAATCAAACCCCGGCTCCTCCCCGGCCGGGCCCAGCACGCCGCTGACATGCCGCTTCCACTCCGCACCCGCCCCCTCGCCACGACAGGAATACACGCCCACCGGGCACCGCCCGAAACCATCGCGCTCCCCCACCGGCACCTGGATCCGCACCGCCCCCTCCGCCGGCACCACCAGCGGAGACTCGATCACCAGCTCCTCCGCCACCCCCAGCCCCGCCTCATCACCAGCCCGCAGCACCACCTCCGCCAGCGCGGACCCCGGGACCACCACCGTGCCCGCCACCCGGTGATCAGCCAGCCACGGCTGGGCCGCCGCCGACAGCCGCCCGAAGAACACCCGCTCCCGGCCCCCGGCCAGGTCCGCCACCGCCCCCAGCAGCGGATGCCCCGCCGCCGCCAGCCCCGCCGAGCCGACATCACCCCCGCCCCCGCCCCCCGCCAGCCAGTACCGGTCACGCTGGAACGGGTACGTCGGCAGATCGCCCACCCGGGCACCAGACCCCGCGAACCACGCCCCCCAGTCCACCCCCGCCCCCCGGACGAACACCTCCGCCAGCGCCACCGCCACCCGCCGCGGCGAATCCTCGCCGCGGCGCAAGGTGCCCGCGACCACGGCATCGACGTCGTGGTGGTCAAGGGTCTCCTCGACCGCCGCGGCCAGAACCGGGTGCGGGCTGACCTCGATCAGGACGCGGTATCCCTCGCCGGCCAGTGCCCGGACCCCGTCGGCGAACCGCACGGCCTGCCGCAGGTTGCGGTACCAGTACCGCCCGTCCAGCGCCGTGTCCGTGACCCAGGCCGCGTCCACGGTGGAGAACATCGGTATCCGCGGGCCGGCCCGGGCGCAGCTGCCCCAGCACGGCCGCCAGGTCCTCGCGGATCCGCTCGACCTGCGCGGAATGCGAGGCGTAGTCGACCTTGACCTGCCGGACGTGCGCCTGGCCGGCCTGGCACCGCGCCGCCAGCTCCTCCAGCGGCCCCGGCTCGCCGGCCACGACCACCGAGGCGGGGCTGTTGACCGCCGCGACCTCCAGGTCCCCGGGCAGCTCATCCAGCAGCGCCCGCACCCGCGCCAGCGGCAGCCCGACCGACACCATCCCGCCATGGCCGGCCAGCGTCGCCGCGATCGCCTGGCTGCGCAGCGCCGCCACCGCCGCCGCGTCCTCCAGCGTCAGCGCGCCGGCCACGTACGCGGCCGCGATCTCCCCCTGCGAGTGCCCGATCACCGCATCGGGCCGTACCCCGTAGTGCTCCCACAACCGGGCCAGGGCCGCCATCACCGCGAACGTCACCGGCTGCACCACATCGACGCGGTCCAGCGACGGCGCGCCGGCCTCCTGGCCCAGCACGGCGGCCAGCGACCAGTCCACGTGCGGCGCCAGCGCCCGCTCGCACTCCGCTATCGCCTCCGCGAACACCGGCGACCACGCCAGCAGGCCGCGTCCCATCCCGGCCCACTGCGAGCCCTGCCCGGGGAAGACGAACGCGGTCTTGCCCGCCCCCCGGGCGGTCCCGGTCACCGCCCGCCCCGCCGGGTCCCCGGCCGCCACCGCCGCCAGCCCCGCACGCGCCTCCCCCGCCCCGCCGGCGATCACCACCGCCCGCTCCGCCAGCCGCGCCCGCGCCACCGCCAGCGAGTACCCCGCATCAGCCAGCCCCCCGCCCCCGCCCACATGCCCCGCCAGCCGCCCCGCCAGCTCCGCCAGCGCCCCCGCCGACTTCGCCGACACCACCAACGGCACCACCCCGCCCGGCAGCCCGCCAGCCCCGCCAGCGGCGTCCGCGCCATCCGCGCCGTCCGCCCTGCCCGCGCCGTCCGCCCCGCCCGCGAGCTCCGGCGGCGCCTCCTCCACGATCAGGTGCGCGTTCGTCCCCGACACCCCGAACGACGACACCCCCGCCCGCCGCGGCCGCCCGCCCCCCGGCCACGGCCGCGGCCCCGTCAGCAGCCCCAGCCCGCTGCCCTCCCACTCCACCTCCGGCGTCGGCCGGTCCACGTGCAGCGTCGCCGGCAGCACCCCCCGCCGCAGCGCCATCACCATCTTGATCACCCCCGCCACCCCCGCCGCCGCCTGCGCATGACCGATATTCGACTTCAGCGACCCCACCCACAACGGCTCCCCGCCACCCCGCCGCCGCCCGTACGCCGCCGCCAGCGCCAGCGCCTCGATCGGATCCCCCAGCCGCGTCCCCGTCCCGTGCGCCTCCACCGCGTCCACATCCCCCGCCCCCACCCCCGCCGCCGCCAGCGCCGCACCGATCACCCGCTCCTGCGACGGCCCGTTCGGCGCCGTCAGCCCGTTCGACGCCCCGTCCTGATTCACCGCGCTCCCCACCACCAGCCCCCACACCCGGTGCCCCGCCGCCCGCGCATCCGACAGCCGCTCCAGCAAAACCAGCCCCGCACCCTCCGACATGCCGAACCCGTCCGCGGCAGCCGCGAACGCCTTGCACCGCCCATCCGGCGCCAGCGCCCGCTGCCTGCTGAATCCGATCAGGCCGTCCGGGGATGACATGATCGAGATCCCCCCGGCCAGCGCCATGTCCACCTCTCCCGACCGCAGCGCCTGCGCCGCCAGGTGCATCGCCACCAGCGACGACGAGCACGCCGTGTCCACCGTCACCGCCGGGCCCTCCAGCCCCAGCACGTGGGCCACGCGCCCGGAAAGGACGCTGGCGGCCGTGCCGATCACGAGATACCCTTCGTCCGCCTTTACCCGGTCAGGGTTCCTGCCGTAGTCCTGTCCGTGCGTCCCGACGAAAACGCCGGTCGGGGTCCCCTTGACCGCGGTTGGGTCCACGCCTCCCCGCTCGAGGGCCTCCCACGCCAGCTCCAGCAGCAGCCGCTGCTGCGGGTCCATCGCCAGCGCCTCCCGCGGCGACACCCCGAAGAACCCCGCGTCAAAACCCGCCGCCCCGGCCAGGAACCCGCCGGCCCGGACGTAGGTCTTTCCCGGCCGGTCAGGATCCGGGTCATAGATCGCGTCCAGATCCCAGCCACGATCTGAGGGGAAGCCTGTTATCGCGTCGCCGCCGGAGGCGACGAATTGCCACAGCTCCTCCGGCGAGTCAAGGCCTCCGGGGAGACGGCAGCTCATCGCGACGATGGCAATCGGTTCTGCCGTGCCTGATGTCCTCGCCTGCGCGTTTGGCGGCGGACTCGCCTCCGGGCGCTGCGCCAGTTCGGTGCGCAGGTACTCGGTGAGTTCCTGCGGCGTCGGGTAGTTGAAGACCAGCCCGGCCGGCAGCCGGAGACCGGTAGCTTCGGCCAGCTTGTTGCGCAACTCCACGCCAGTGAGCGAGTCGAAGCCCAGGTCCTTGAACGTCTTCCCGGCGTCGACCCGGCCGGTGCCGGCGTGCCCGAGTACCGCGGTGGCGGTGCCGCGCACAAGATCGGCCAGAACCTTGCCCCGTTCGGCTTCGGGTAGCCCCGCGAGGCGCCGGGCAAGCCCGGACCGCGTGGTGTCCGGCTGTCCGCCCGCCCGGTTCACCGCTCTTCTGGCGGGGGACGGCACGAGATCGCGCATGAGCGCCGGCACTTCTTCCGCCGCGCGCAGTTTGGCGAGATCCAGCTGGATGGGAACGACCGCGGGCCGGCCTGTCGTCAACGCGGCGTCGAAAAGCGCGAGTCCTTGGTCCGCCGACAATGGCACGGTGCCATAGCGTCCCATCCGGGCGATGTCTGTTTCACTAAGCCTCCCGCCCATACCGGAGCTTTCCCCCCACATCCCGAATGACAGGGACGTCGCCGGCAGCCCGTGCTCGTCACGGTGCCTGGCGAGCGCATCGAGGAACGCGTTGCCCGCCGCGTAGTTTCCCTGGCCGGCGCCGCCGAAGGCGGCGGAGGCCGATGAGAAGAGGACGAACGCCTTGAGATCGAGCTCCGCGGTGAGCTCATGGAGATGCCACGCACCGTCTACCTTGGGGCGAAGGACCGCGTCCCACTGCCCGGTCGTCAAGTCGGTGACGACACCGTCATCGACGATGCCTGCCGCGTGGATGACGGCGACGAGGCGATCCTTGATCCCCGACACCAGGTCAGCCATGGCTGCCCGATCCGCCACATCGGCGCGGACCATGCGCACCGACGCGCCGAGGCTTGACAGTTCCTCCTCCCACCGGTCTTCCGTTCCCGATCGGGACACGAGTACGAGGTCGGTGACGCCATGGGCAAGCACCAGGTGCTCGGTCACCAGGCGGCCCAGGCCTCCGGTCGCTCCGGTGATGAGTACAGTGCCCCCCGCGAGTTCCGGTCCCGCGGCACCGGCGGCCGCACGGCCCCGGTCCAGCCGGCGGATGTAGGGCTGGCCGTTCCTGACCATGACCTCCGGCTCATCCGATCCCGTGCTCGCGGCCAGTCCGGTGCTGATGCCGCGGGAGCCGGGCTCATCGATTTCCAGCAGCACGAATCGTCCCGGGTTCTCCGTCTGGGCGGCACGGACGAGCCCTTGGACCGCCCCGTGCGCGAGGTCGCCAGACCTGGTGACCACGGCCAGCAGTGAGTCCGCCGTCGATGAGTCCGACAGCCAGTCCCGCAAGATCCGCAGCGTGCGCAGGCCAACAGCGTGCGCGGCCTGGGGAACCGCCTGACCGGGATCATCGCTATCTGGCTCGTAGACGACCATCGCGGGCACCGGGCCATCGCCCAGGCCGCCAAGGCGCGCCCATTCCTGTGCCGGAACGGGCCGCGAAGGCGCGGGACGCCATCCCACCTCGTAGAGCGAGGTCCGGTTGACCGCGTCCGCCGCACGCAACTTGTCAGCGTCGACCGGGCGCACGACAAGGCTCTCGATGGTCAGTACGGGTGCGCCGCTGTCGTCGGCCAGCTCAAGGCTGACCGCGTCGGGCCCGGCTGGGGAAAGCCGTACTCGCAATGACCGGGCACCCGTCGCGTACAGCCGCACTCCCGTCCACGAAAACGCCATCCGCCGCTGACCCGGATCGGGGAAGAACCCCGCTAGCGCGAGCGGGTGCAGGGCCGCATCCATGAGGATGGGGTGGACTCCGTACCGGTCGGCGTCCAGGCCGAGAACATCGTCAGGCAGGCTGACCTCCGCGAAGACCTCGTCCTGGCCCGTCCAGACAGCGCGGACAGCGTGGAAGGCCGGGCCATAGTCGGGGTTGAGCCGTTCGTAGAAACCTTCCAGGTCGACGGGGTCGGCTCCGGCTGGCGGCCACGACGGGAGCCCGGCCGCGGCGGGCGCCGACTCGTTCGACGGACGCAGGTGACTACTCGCGTGCTCAGCCCACGGTTCGTCCGTGCCGGTTCGCGCGTAGATGCCGACCTCACGATGCCCGCCGGCAGCCGGAGCGCTCACCTCGAACTGCAGATCGATTCCATTGCCGGGGACGATGATCGGGCTGGAGCAGATCAGCTCCTCAATCTCGGGACACCGCACCTGGGCACCGATGTGGCCGAGCATGTCCGCCAGCGCGGATCCGGGGACGACCATCGTGCCCGCCACCCGGTGATCGGCCAGCCACGGCTGGGCCGCCGCCGACAGCCGCCCGAAGAACACCCGCTCCCGGCCCCCGGCCAGGTCCGCCACCGCCCCCAGCAGCGGATGCCCCGCCGCCGCCAGCCCCGCCGAGCCGACATCACCCCCGCCCCCGCCCCCCGCCAGCCAGTACCGGTCACGCTGGAACGGGTACGTCGGCAGATCGCCCACCCGGGCACCAGACCCCGCGAACCACGCCCCCCAGTCCACCCCCGCCCCCCGGACGAACACCTCCGCCAGCGCCACCGCCACCCGCCGCGGCGAATCCTCGCCGCGGCGCAAGGTGCCCGCGACCACGGCATCGACGTCGTGGTGGTCAAGGGTCTCCTCGACCGCCGCGGCCAGAACCGGGTGCGGGCTGACCTCGATCAGGACGCGGTATCCCTCGCCGGCCAGTGCCCGGACCCCGTCGGCGAACCGCACGGCCTGCCGCAGGTTGCGGTACCAGTACCGCCCGTCCAGCGCCGTGTCCGTGACCCAGGCCGCGTCCACGGTGGAGAACATCGGTATCCGCGGCCGGCCCGGGCGCAGCTGCCCCAGCACGGCCGCCAGGTCCTCGCGGATCCGCTCGACCTGCGCGGAATGCGAGGCGTAGTCGACCTTGACCTGCCGGACGTGCGCCTGGCCGGCCTGGCACCGCGCCGCCAGCTCCTCCAGCGGCCCCGGCTCGCCGGCCACGACCACCGAGGCGGGGCTGTTGACCGCCGCGACCTCCAGGTCCCCGGGCAGCTCATCCAGCAGCGCCCGCACCCGCGCCAGCGGCAGCCCGACCGACACCATCCCGCCATGGCCGGCCAGCGTCGCCGCGATCGCCTGGCTGCGCAGCGCCGCCACCGCCGCCGCGTCCTCCAGCGTCAGCGCGCCGGCCACGTACGCGGCCGCGATCTCCCCCTGCGAGTGCCCGATCACCGCATCGGGCCGTACCCCGTAGTGCTCCCACAACCGGGCCAGGGCCGCCATCACCGCGAACGTCACCGGCTGCACCACATCGACGCGGTCCAGCGACGGCGCGCCGGCCTCCTGGCCCAGCACGGCGGCCAGCGACCAGTCCACGTGCGGCGCCAGCGCCCGCTCGCACTCCGCTATCGCCTCCGCGAACACCGGCGACCACGCCAGCAGGCCGCGTCCCATCCCGGCCCACTGCGAGCCCTGCCCGGGGAAGACGAACGCGGTCTTGCCCGCCCCCCGGGCGGTCCCGGTCACCGCCCGCCCCGCCGGGTCCCCGGCCGCCACCGCCGCCAGCCCCGCACGCGCCTCCCCCGCCCCGCCGGCGATCACCACCGCCCGCTCCGCCAGCCGCGCCCGCGCCACCGCCAGCGAGTACCCCGCATCAGCCAGCCCCCCGCCCCCGCCCACATGCCCCGCCAGCCGCCCCGCCAGCTCCGCCAGCGCCCCCGCCGACTTCGCCGACACCACCAACGGCACCACCCCGCCCGGCAGCCCGCCCGGCAGCCCGCCAGCCCCGCCAGCGGCGTCCGCGCCATCCGCGCCGTCCGCCCTGCCCGCGCCGTCCGGGCCGGCGGCCAGGTCCGGCGGCGCCTCCTCCACGATCAGGTGCGCGTTCGTCCCCGACACCCCGAACGACGACACCCCCGCCCGCCGCGGCCGCCCGCCCCCCGGCCACGGCCGCGGCCCCGTCAGCAGCCCCAGCCCGCTGCCCTCCCACTCCACCTCCGGCGTCGGCCGGTCCACGTGCAGCGTCGCCGGCAGCACCCCCCGCCGCAGCGCCATCACCATCTTGATCACCCCCGCCACCCCCGCCGCCGCCTGCGCATGACCGATATTCGACTTCAGCGACCCCACCCACAACGGCTCCCCGCCACCCCGCCGCCGCCCGTACGCCGCCGCCAGCGCCAGCGCCTCGATCGGATCCCCCAGCCGCGTCCCCGTCCCGTGCGCCTCCACCGCGTCCACATCCCCCGCCCCCACCCCCGCCGCCGCCAGCGCCGCACCGATCACCCGCTCCTGCGACGGCCCGTTCGGCGCCGTCAGCCCGTTCGACGCCCCGTCCTGATTCACCGCGCTCCCCACCACCAGCCCCCACACCCGGTGCCCCGCCGCCCGCGCATCCGACAGCCGCTCCAGCAAAACCAGCCCCGCACCCTCCGACCACCCCGTCCCGTCCGCCCCCGCCGCGAACGCCTTGCACCGCCCATCCGGCGCCAGCGCCCGCTGCTGCGAGAACTCCACGAACACCCCCGGCGTCGCCATCACCGTCACACCCCCCGCCAGCGCCATGTCCACCTCCCCCGACCGCAGCGCCTGCACCGCCAGGTGCATCGCCACCAGCGACGACGAGCACGCCGTGTCCACCGTCACCGCCGGGCCCTCCAGCCCCAGCACGTACGACACCCGCCCCGTCGCCACGCTCCCGGCGTTTCCCGTGTCCCGGTAGCCGATGGTCTCCATCGGTCCCCGGCTCAGGCTGATGCCATAGTCGTGATGCATCAGCCCCGCGTACACCCCGGTCCTGCTCCCCCGCGCCGAGCCCGGATCGATCCCCGCCCGCTCGAAGGACTCCCACGCCAGCTCCAGCAGCAGCCGCTGCTGCGGGTCCATCGCCAGCGCCTCCCGCGGCGACACCCCGAAGAACCCCGCGTCAAAACCCGCCGCCCCGGCCAGGAACCCCCCGGCCCGGACGTAGGTCTTTCCCGGCCGGTCAGGATCCGGGTCATAGATCGCGTCCAGATCCCACCCCCGGTCCCCCGGGAACTCCCCCACCGCGTCCACGCCCCCCGACACCAGCTCCCACAAGCCCTCAGGCGACACCACGCCCCCCGGCAGCCGGCACCCCGCCCCCACAATCGCCACCGGCTCCCGGGCCGCGACCTCCCTGGCGGACAGCCCGGCATCCCGGGCAGATGCCGTGATCGGCCCCGCGGGCACGGCAGGCTCACGACCGGAACCGGTCAGCTGCCTCAGCAGGTGGCGCGCGAGCAGGGCCGGCGTCGGATAGTCGAAGGAGAGCGCGGCCGATAGCTCCAATCCTGTGGACGAGCTCACCCGGTTGCGCAGCTCAATGGCGTCTGCCGAGGTGAAACCGAGGTCCCTGAACGCGAGTTCGGACGCTGCCATGCCGCGCCCGCCTAGATCGCGGACCTTCCCCGCTTCGGCGAGGACGATCCCGAGCAATGTATGGAGCTGGTCGTTATCGGTGCGGCCACGGAGCACGTCGCGCAGCTCCACGGCACGATCGCGGTCGGTGGTCCGCGCGGTCGAGACGGCATCGACTAGCCCGCTCAGCATGGCCGGGACGCAGGGCCGGTCTGGCGCCAGGAGGTCCAGCTTGACCGCCGCGAGCACTGGGCCGCCCGCGAGGAGCGCCGCGTCGAACGCGGCCAGGCCCTGCTGGGTGCCAAGCATTCCGAGCCAGGACCGGCGATCCGAATCGGCGCCAGTCCATTGCCACGCCTCCCACGGGCCCCAGGCCAGGGATAGAGCCTGACGCCCCTGAGCATGCCGCTGTTGCGCCAGGGCAGCCACGACGGCCGCGGCGGCGGCCGCGCCGATGTCACCGCCATGGGGAGCGGGCTCCGGCTCGCCGACCGCCGAGGCGGGAAATGACGAGAAAAAGATCGGAACTGGCGGGACGGCATCGTCATCGGTCAGTTCGCTCAGGTTCACGGCACCGTCAGCAGTCGACGTGGCCAGTTCCGGCGAGCCGTCTCCGAGGCGCCCGGGCATGTGCACCATGGCGGCGAACGGGCGATGCGCCCCATCGAGCGCTTCTGCCAGTGCCTGGCGGTCCGCCACGTCACATGCGGCCACCGTCACGCTGATGCCCTCCTGCCGCAGGCCGGAGGCCAGCCCGGCCACCGCCTCGTCTGCCTCTCCCCGGCCGCTGATCAACAGCAGGCGTCGCGCGCCGTACGCCGACACCAGGTGATGTGCCACCACGCCTGCCGCGGCGTTGTCCGCCCCGGCGATCACCACAGTGCGCTCGGGATCGAACCCCGTCCGCGGATCCGGTACGACGGTGGCCGGCACTCGCGCCAGCGCGGGCCGCAGCACGACGCCGGAGCGAACGGCGAGTAGCGGTTCGTTCAGCGACGCCGCCGCGGCCACGGCGGCACCGGCGGCCGGATCCGCGGCGTCCAGGTCAATGAGCGCCAGGCGCCCGGGATGGCTGGCCTGCAGGCGGCGAACCGCCTCGCCCAGCACGCTCTGCGTGATATCCGGTACATCCCCCGCCGACCCGGTGCCCATCGCGCGCTGGGTCAGCACAATCAGGCGCGCCGTGGCGAGACGTCCATTCGCCAGCCATGACGCGCACTCCTGCGATAGTGCATCCGCCGCCGCGCGCGTGGCAGCGCCGTCCGGGAAGCCTGTTCGCTCATGACTGTCCCCAGTTCCGGGGACGGCGACAGCGACCACGTCCGGCGGCGGCTCGTGCGCGATGGCCTGCCGCATGGCATCCGTGCCGGGATACGGCCGCGCGTCGACGCCCATGGCGCCAAGGCCGTCCAGCAGTCCTGCAGCCGCAGGTCCCGCCACAGCCCACCGGCGGGCGGGAACCGCCGGGGCGGAGCCGGCCGGAACGGGCGTCCAGTCCCACCGCAGCAAGGACTCATAGTGACCGTTACTTACGGCGAGCAGCCGACTGGGCTGGTCGAAAAGGGCGTGCCGCTTGATCTTGCCGGATTGAGTGCGCGGGACCTCGGCGATCTCGAAGAGCTCCTCGGGGATCTTGAAGGTTGACAGACGCTCGCGGCACAGAGCGAGCAAGCTTTGCGGATCCAGGCGTTCCTGCCCGCGTACCAGGAACGCGACCGGTACCTCACCGAGCACCTCGTGTGCCTTGCCGGCGACGGCAGCGTCAAGAACTCCCGGTGCGCCGCGCAGGAGTTCCTCGACCTCACCAGGATGGATGTTCTCCCCGCCGCGGATGATCAGTTCCTTGATCCGGCCGCTGATGGTGACATAGCCGGACCTGTCGCGACGGGCCAGGTCTCCGGTCCGGTACCAGCCATCTCGCAGGACCGCCGCCGTCTCCCGCGGCTTGTTGTGATAGCCGATCATGACGTTGGGGCCTTTGACCCATACTTCGCCTTCCTCGCCGGCACCGACCTGCCGGCCGGTCTCTGGGTCGGCGAGGCGCACTTCCAGCCCTGGGACCGGCAGGCCGCTCGAACCTTCGCCGCGGGCACCGTCCGGCCGGCTGATCGTGATCGAGCCGCAGGTCTCCGTGGATCCGTAGGCATCGAGCAGCGGCGCCTGGAAGGTTCTCCCAAAGGATTCACGCAGCGATGCCGTCGTGATCGCGCCTCCGACAAGGCACATGCGCAAGCTCGGCGCGCGGAAACCGGTCTCGCCGGCGGCGCGTACAAGGTAGTGATACATCGATGGCACGCCGGCCAGGAAGGTAGCTGACTCTTCCTGGATCGCCTGCAGGATCTCATCGGCCGCGAAGCCATCGACTATCCGCGCCGAGGCGCCGACTGCCGTCACGCCCAGGACGCACGCGATGTGCGACAGGCTGTGGAACAAGGGCAACGGCCACACAACGCGGTCGTCAGCGGAGAGTCCTGGCACCGGCACGTAGCATGCGGCGACCGACCACAGGCAGTTGCGCTGGGTGGAGAGCACCCCCTTGGGCATCCCCGTGGTACCCGACGTATACAGGCACCACGCGACGTCATCAAGCCCAAGGTCGTCCGGGGCCGGGCCAGAAGGATCGGTGGCGGCCAGGGTGGCGAACGACATGACACCGGGTTGGGCCACGCCGCCGGGTTCGTCGTCGTCCACGACAAGTGCCCGTACCTCTGCCCCGTCGGGCCGTGCTCGCATGACTTGGTCGACGCGCGCTCGGTCGGTGATGACCACACGGGCACCGCTGTCGCCGAGCAGGTAGGCGAGTTCGGTATCGGTGGAATTCGGGTTGAGCGGCACTCCGATCCCGCTGGCCCGGGCGATGGCCAGGTAACTCTCCACCGTCTCGACCCTGTTGCCAAGGTAGATGGCAGCCGGGTCGCCCGGCTGGAGCCAGCGGCCGGCAAGGTGACCAGCGAGCCGCCTGGTTCGCGCCTCGAGCTCGGCATAGCTGACGCTTCTCCGGCTGTCCCGGAAGGCCACCTTGTCCCCGAGACGTTCAGCGTGCTGGCGGAGAAGTTCTGGTAACGGCCTGATCAACTCGGTGCGCGGCATCCTCTTTACTCCTCAATCGCGCGTGGCCGGCATCCCCACGTCGCAGGAGATCGCCAGCTGAATTGGCGCTCCCTCAGATACAGTGCCGCTAGCAGAGCGCCGCGGATCCCCTAAGGGAACCCCAGCACCCTCCCTACTGTTGGCAGGGGTTCCGGGCGCCGGTCACGCAAGCAGCCGCCGCGGCCGGCCGAGGCAACCGGCGGGCACGGGGCCAGGCGCGAGATACGCTAGAGGCATGGGCCGAACCCGTACAGTGCCTCCTCCCAGCACCAGCGCGGCCGCGGAGGTGCTGCACGAAGCATGCCCAATCCGGGAGGTACTGGACCGCGTAGCGGGCAAGTGGAGCATTCTGGTTATCATCACCGCCGCGAATGGTCCCGTGCGCTTCACCGAGCTGGAACGCTCCATCGAGGGCATCAGCCGCCGGATGCTGACGCTCACATTGCGCAACCTCGAGCGCGACGGATTGCTCACCAGAACGGTGTATGCCACCGTGCCGCCCCGGGTGGAATACCAGCTCACCGATATCGCTCGTGACCTGCATCAATTGCTGCTGTCGCTGACTGACTGGGCAGAGCGTAATCGTGGCGAGATCATGACCTCCCGCGCGGATTACGACGCGGCCCACCTCGGCTGACCCGGCGGCTCGGCCCGCCTGTCCTCTCCCGCGTCATCGCGGGCATGGCACTGCGAGTCAAGTAGCCCGCGCAAGACCGAGGGCACGAGTCCAGTTGGCCATGCGCCCGGGTCTACCCGCATAGCTGCGAGAAAAGCCTCATCCGTGAGCTGCGCGGCATCGAACATCGCCAGCACCTCACGCTCGGTGAGCATTCCTTCCGGCTCCCACGCCAGTGCGAGTCCAGGTACTCCGCGCGCACGTCGGCGGGCGGCCAGGCCCTCAAGGAAGCCGGCCTCCGCGGCCGCGCCGCCTGAGCCGGAGCAGCCGACCACCTCCGTCGCCGGAAAGACGAGAAGGAAATTACGCAGGACTGAACCGCGCGTTAGCTCATCCAGGTGGACTCCGGCGTCCATCACCGCTCGCCGGCCACCGGGCACCGGCTGGCCCGGCGTGCCACAGCAGTGGACGACCGCACCGATGGAGCGGCAGGCTCGCGCCAGCGCCTGTCTCAATGAGGTCCGATTGCCCAGGTCGCAGGAAGAGAGTCTTACCTGCGCACCCGCCGCGGCCAGTTCGGCTCGCAAGGAAGCCGCGCAGTGGTCCGCCCTGCCCCGCGGGCTAAGGAGCAACAGGCGCCGGATCCGGTACTCCGCTACAAGGTGGCGGGCTATAGCGGCTGCGGCTGGTCCGTCGGCACCCGTGATCACGACAGTCTGTCCCCGGTCCGCGAATGGGGCGGCCGGCTGATCGCTGTAGGAGACTCGCGCGAGTCTCGGGACAAGCGCCACACCCAGGCGCACGGCTGCCTGGGGCTCCCCCGAGGCGAGCAGCAGCCGCATGGTGGCGGCCAGGTTGATCTCGGAATCGGCATCGATATCGATAGTCGTCAGGCGGCCCGCATACTGGCGATGTACCCCGCGCCCCCAGCCCCACAGGGACGCGTGCGCCAGATTCGGGGCGCTGTCCCGCGCGCCCGCGGCAACCGCCCCGCGAGTCACCAATGCCAGCGTGGACTCACCCGACGCGCTCTCATCCAGCCAGCTCCCGGCCTGGTCCAGCACGTCGCGGACTTCCCGCCACGCCGATTCCGCCAGATCCGGCCCATCCCCATCAGGGACGGCTGATCCCGGAACGCAGATGACGACGGCGGGGGTGGCCTGTCCTGCCGCGATGCCGTCACGCAACGCGGGCAGATCGCGATAGATGGCCGTGTCCGCACCGTCGGCGGCAAGCCCGGCCGCGATATCGTCGCCGCCCGCGCCCACGACGGCCCAGCTGCCCTCTGGCGGCCGCACGGTCGTGACCGACGGCACCGGAAGCCACTCCCAGCGCAACAGCGACTCGTATTCTCCGCTGCCGGCCGCGCGAAGCCGGGCGGGCAGCCTGAGCAGTGCTTGCCGCATGATCTTCGCGGATTCCGCTCGGGGGATCCGCGCTATCTCGTAGAGCTCCTCCGGGATCTTGAAGGCAGACAGGCGTTCATGGCAGGCCTGGAGTACCCGCCGCGGATCGAAGCCGTCCGGCCCGGGGACCACGAAGGCTACCGGAACCTCCCCGAGGACTTCGTGCCGTTTCCCTACGACGGCGGCGTCGGCGACTCCGGGCACTGACCGCACCACGTCTTCGACTTCTACGGGGTGTATGTTCTCTCCGCCCCGGATGATGAGTTCCTTGATGCGTCCCGTGACCGTCAGGAAACCGGCTTCGTCGCGCCGGGCCAGATCCCCGCTCCGGTACCAGCCGTCGCACATCGCCTCAGCAGTGGCCTCAGGCTGGCCGTAATAACCGGCCATGACGCTCGGCCCGCGCACCCACACCTCACCTTCCTGACCGTCGGGCACATCCGTTCTGGCGTCCGGGTCGACCAGGCGCACGCCGAGTCCGGGAACCGGCAGGCCGCAGGACCCTTCCGGGCGGGACCCCGTCGGCCATGTGATAGCGATCGCGCCGCAAGTCTCCGTGCAGCCATAGGCGTCCAGCAGCGGGACCCCGAACGTGTCCTCAAAGCCGCGCCTGCACTCCGCGGTGATGACCGCGCCGCCCGTGAGGCTCATCCGCAGGCTGGGCGCCTGGAAACCGCGCTCCCGGGCAGCCTGGACAAGATAGTGGTAGAGCGTGGGCACGCCGGCCACGAAGGTGGCCGACTCTTCCTCGATGGCACGGAGCACCTCCGTCCCTGACAGGTCATCGACGATACGGGCCGTGGCCCCCACCGCGGTCACGCCGAGCACGCAGACGATGTGCGCGAGGCTATGGCAGAGCGGCAGGGGCCACACGACCCGGTCATCTTGCGATAAGCCGGGAATGGGCACGTAGCAGGCTGCGACTGACCACAGGCAGTTGCGCTGCGTGGACAGGACTCCCTTTGGCCTGCCCGTGGTCCCGGACGTGTAGAGCATCCACGCCAGGTCGTCCAGGCCGAGGTCATCGCGGCAAGGCGCGGGTGGCTCCGCGTCAGTCAGCGCGGTGTAGGACAGTGCCCCGAGCGGCAGTGCCGCGGTCTCCGCCTCGCCATCAGCTATGACGACCCTCAGGTAAGGCCGCTCCTGCACCAGGGCCCGAACCTGCTCGGTACGCGAGAGGTCGGCGATGATCAGCCGCGCTCCGCTATCGTCCAGCACATACGCTAGCTCGGATTCCGTCGATTGCGGATTGACTGGCACCCCAATGCCAGCGGCCCGGGTGACGGCCAGATAGCTTTCTACTGTCTCGACCCGATTTCCCATGCAAATAGCCGCGCGGTCACCTGGCCGCAGCCGCTGGTCAGCGAGATGGCCCGCGAGCCGACGGGTCCGAGATTCAAGCTCGGCGTACGTGACACGTCGATGCGCGTCGCGGAACGCGACCTTCTGGCCGAACCGGCGGGCGTTGGCCAGCAGCAATTCTGGTACAGGCCGGATCAGGTCGGCGCGCAGCATGTGATCTCCTCTGTTCGCGAGCCTTCCGGCGCTCAGTGAGAGTCTGGCCTCGCAATGCCGCGCCCCGGGTCCCCTGACCGTCCCCTATGTCCCCCCTGATTCCTGGCCCGGCGTTCGCGAAACGGCGCCAGCACGAGCAACTTAGAGAACGCGGGAAGGGGAAGCGATGTCACCGGTTCAGCACGTCGATGTAGCGCTTGGCGATCGAACCTATCCGGTCATGATCGGGCCTGGGGTCCGGCACATGCTCCCGGAGGTCGTCGCCAAAGCTGGCGCGGGAAAGGTTGCCGTTGTGTCGGCCCGACCGCGTGACTGGGTGCCCGATCCGGGAGTACCGAGCGAATTCATGCCTGTGCGGGACGGCGAACGGCATAAGAGGCTGACTGACGTGGAGGCGCTCTGCCGGAGGTTCGCGAGATACGGCCTCTCCCGGGCGGACGCGGTTGTCTGCGTCGGCGGCGGATCAACGAGCGACCTGGCGGGGCTCGCCGCGTCGCTCTATCATCGCGGCGTCCCGGTGATACACCTGCCGACGTCATTACTGGCGCAAGTGGACGCGAGTGTGGGCGGAAAGACGGCGGTGAACCTGCCCGAGGGCAAGAATCTGCTGGGAAGCTACTGGCAGCCTCAGGCCGTGCTGTGCGACACCGACTTCCTTCGCACGCTTCCTCGCCGCGAGCTGATCAACGGATACGGTGAGATTGCCCGGTGCCACTTCATCGGCGCCGGGGATCTGCGTGGTCGGCGAGTGCCAGAGCAGATCGCGGCGAGCGTGGCGCTGAAAGCACGGATCGTGGCCTCGGACGAGCACGACACCGGACGGCGGTACCTGCTCAACTACGGCCACACCCTAGGACACGCACTGGAACTAGCAAGTCACTTCGGGGTGCGCCACGGCGAGGCAGTAGCCATCGGCACCGTCTTCGCCGGGATGCTCGCCGGCGCGCTAGGACGTATCCCCCCCGCGCGGGTGGCCGAGCATGACGAGGTGGTGCGATCCTACAGCCTTCCCACTGCCCTGCCGCGCCAGGCCGATGCCGGCGAGCTCATGCGGCTGATGCGGCGGGACAAGAAGGCAGCCGGTGGTCTTTCTTTCGTGCTCGACGGGCCGGCTGGGCCGGAACTTGTCAGCGACGTACCAGAGCACGTCGTCGCAGCCACTTTGTCCGAGATGCCGTGAAGCCGCCACGTGGAGGATCCAATGACACAACTGCTCTTGCTGAACGGTCCCAATCTGGGCATTCTCGGCCACCGCGAACCCGAGGTGTACGGAACCGATACTGTCGCCGACATTGAGAGAGCCGTCGCGCAGGAAGTGGCGGAGCCCGGCTGGCAACTGGTCGCGCTCCAGGATGATTGCGAGGGCGCCCTGGTCAAGGCCATTCACTCCCACCACGACACGGTCGGCGCGATCATCAACCCAGGGGCGCTCATGATCGCTGGCTGGAGTCTGCGCGACGCCCTGGCCGCCTATCCCCGGCCGTGGCTTGAGGTGCATATCTCCAATGTCTGGGCCCGCGAGCAGTTCCGGCACGAGTCGGTGATCGCTCCTCTGGCCAGCGGCGTCATCGTCGGACTCGGCACCCTCGGTTACCGCCTAGCCGCCCGCGCGCTTGTCGCGATGGCCGGAACCTGAGCCCCCGGAACCTGAGCCCGCTGCCAGATCACGAGCCAGAAGTACCGCACCCCGCAGCGAGGACAAACCCTCCAGCACGGCGGCCCTGACCCTCGGCACCGGGTATCCCGGCCGGCGCAAGTCACTTACTTTCCCGGAGACACTGGCCACCGTGCCAGGCATGCCCGCGGTGAATCCCCCGCCTATCACGGCCAGCGACGGCCGGACGAGCTCTCCCAGTGACACAACGGCCGCTGCCAGTGCTGAACAGGTCTCCCCGACAGCGGCCAGCGCCCACGGCCGCTCGTCGCGTAACGCCTGCCGCAGGGCAGGGAACGTCACCGTGCCCCCGTATGCCTCACTCGCACGGCGCAATGTCGCGGGTCCGGACGCGACAGCCTGAAGGCACCCGCGGCGCCCGCAATCGCACAAAGGGCCGTCGCGATTTACGATCATGTGCCCCACCTCGCACGACCCCCGGTCCGGTCCCGGAAATAGCTTGCCATCAAGAACGATGCCGCCGCCCACGCCGGTGCCGACTCCCAGATAGACGACGTCGCGCTCCCCAGTCTCGGCAGCTTCGGCAAGCGCGGCGAGATCTCCGTCGTCGGCCCAGGACACCGGCGTGTCAGCGAGCAAGGAGCTCAGGACCTCCCGGAAATTCAGGCCCGCCCAGGTGGGCCTGCCTGGCCACGCCACGACTCGACCGGAGAGGTCAACCCTCCCCGGCATGGCGACCCCGGCCGCGGTGATTGGTCCTGTCCAGCCTGCGCGCAGCGCGGCAAGTTGCTCCGCCAGTGCTTGGAGATCCGCTTCGAGAGCCCCTGGTGCCGGCCAGCGGAACGCTTGCTCATAGACCACCGCACCGTCCTCACACTCAGCACGCAACGCGACTTTGCTACCGCCAATGTCAATTCCCAGGAAACCCATCACACACGCACGCCTTCCCTGACCGGCCCTGCCTACGGCACCCCGTCGCGCGCTATATTTCTAGTCATTCTATAGTTATCTTCTTTCGCCCTGCTTTGCATCCTGAATGATCACGGGCTTGCAGAACACCACCACCTCGCCGGCGTGGATCCTCGCCGCGCCCTGTACCGTCAGCGCGGTCCGCTCCAGCCATCAGGCATCGCAGGGGCAATAGCGGGAAACGGCAAGGCAGGATACAAAGACACCAGGGACTACCGGATCAGAAAAGCCGGCAGCAACCGCTCTTATTATGGTGAGTCCTCCCAAAAGTCCGCAACCACGCGCAGAGATCACACGTGTCGCAGCCATGCCAGCCGCCCCATGTGCATGGCATTTCGCATGCCCGCCGAGGGCCGGCCTCATATCACGCACGTGTAACGTAGTTTTGAAAGGGAAGCCCCCGGATTGCGAGCAGGAAACCGAAATGATCAATCAAAGCCAGCTCATAGATTGAGCGAGATAACGCGGCCATGGCCCCTGGCGGGGGCCTGGCCGTGCCGAGCACAAAAAGATCGGTGGTGAGCACCATAAACCTCATCGAGCGCGACGACCAGATCGCGAGGCTCGACGAGCAGGCTGCGGCCTCGTGTGGTGGAAGGGGGCAGCTGGCTCTCATCTGCGGAGCGCCCACCACGGGATGTACCAGCCTCCTCGAGGCATTCACGGAAAGAGCCGCGTCCCGGCACGACATGATCCTTTTGGCCGCGTCCTGCTCCTTGCAGGAGCGAGCACTTCCCGGCGGCGTTCTCAGCCAGCTGCTCGACGCCCCGCAACTGCCCAGCCCAGGGGGCTCCCAGATAAGGGAACTCGTGACCGCGATTGTCCGGCACACCGCGGAGTTCGCCTCAGACACCATGCCTGATGCCGAACTGACGCGGCTGTTTCACGATCTGTGCCTGCGGTTACGTGAGCTAGCCGCGGAGCGCCCCCTCCTGATCGCGGTCGATGATGCCGCCTTCGCCGACAAGGTTTCCCTCTGCTTCCTGCAGCGGCTGATCCCGCGGTTGCCAATGGCACGCATCATGGTCGCTCTCACCAGGTGCATCCGCGACTTCTTCCAGCGGCCTGTGCTCCCCGCTGGGTTTCATCTCCTCCCGCACGCGCGCCTCATTATCCTGACGCCGCTCTCCAGGGAGGGAGTCCATGCGCTCCTTACGCGCAGGCACTCAGAGGCGGAAGCGGACCGGCTCGCCGCGAAGTTCTACGGCATGACCGGCGGGAATCCAGTCCTCGTGCAGGCGCTCATCGAAAGCGTGGGGCACGAAGACGAGCACAATCCTTACGGGATGGCCTTTCTCGACTGCCTCAACCGCTACGATCCGCTGTTGCCGGAGATCGCGCGCCCGCTGGCTGTCCTCGGCGAAGAGGCGCGAGACGTGCCGCTCAATGCGCTCATCGACGCCGACCAGACAGCCATCGACTGGGCTCTGGACAGGCTGGCGGCCGCCGGATTAATCGAGAACAGCACGTTCCGGCACCCGGTGGCCGATGAGGCGGTCTTGGAACGGCTGACCGCGCGAGAGCGCACGACGCTGCACCGCCGGGCGGCGGACGCACTGGCCAAAGCGGGTGCCCCGGCTTCCGCGGTGGCCCGCCATCTCGCATCGGCGGGATCGCCGCCGCCGCCGTGGGGAGTCGCAGTCTTGCGAGACGCTGCCAGCCAGATGGTCGCGGACCAGGAGCCCTGCCGTGCCTCGCAGTACCTTGAGCTCGCCATGCGGGGAGCCGGCGACGCGGCCGAAGAGGCGGCCTTGCGCATCAGGCTCGCCCAGATCGAATGGACCCTGGATCCGGTCTCGGCGGTCCGGCATCTGAGCCCGCTGATGACCGCGTTCAAGACCCGGCACCTCAGCAGGTGGGACGGCCTCACGCTGGTCCGGCTCCTGCTCTGGTATGGCCGAACGCATGAGGCGTCCGAGGTGCTGGATCTCGCGCGGAACGCGGCAGGGGCACCGCCCGAAGCGACCGTGGAGAGCGAGGATCTGGAGCTCTGGCTGGCCTATACTCATCCTGGACTCGCGCGGGTGCGCAAGAGCGCCGGGAGCGTCTCCGGATCCGGCGACGTGAGGGCTCTGGCGCCGTTGGCGGATCGTTGCCTGCGAGCAACTGCCGCACTGGTCAGGCTCCTAGGCCGCGGCCGGTACGGTCCCGCCGAGAACCGCGCCTTGCACGTAGTGCGGGACCTGAGCATCGGGCGCCGCACCGGCTGGACGGACGAATGGCTGCTGGCCGCGTTGCCGATGCTCATCGGGGCCGACCGGTTACATGACGCCGCGGAGTGCTGCGAACAACTGATCGGTCACTGTGACGGCGGTTCCTCTCCGATTTGGCAGGCGATCCTGGCAGCGACTCAGGCCGAGATCGCGCTGGGGCGGGGAAATCTCGAGGCCGCGGCGCAGGACGCCGAGCGCGCGGTGGCCGAGTTGCCGCCCACCGGGTGGGGCGTAGCGATCGGACTGCCACGCAGCATGCTCATTGCCGCCAACACCCGCATGGGGCGGCTGGACAAGACGGGGACGGAACTCGCGTATCCCGTACCGGAAGCGATGTTCCAGAGCCGGTATGGCCTCTACTACCTTCATGAACGCGGGCATTATCACCTGACGACCGGCCACCACCACGCGGCGCTGGCCGACTTCTTGTCATGCGGTGAGCTCGTCCGCACCTGGGGACTGGATGGCGCACGTCTGGTCCCCTGGCGGTCCAGTGCCGCCGAGGCCTACCTGGGGCTCGGCGACAAGGAAAGAGCCCGGCGACTGGCAGGCGAGCATCTCGCGCAACCCGGTAACGGCACTCCGAGGAGCCGGGCACGGGCGCTGCGCATGCTGGCGATGACCAGCCCGGCGGGGCAACGTCCCCAGATGATGATGGAAGCACTGGAGCTGTTCGAGAGCTGCGGGGACCAGTTCGAGCAGGCACGTACGCTTACCAGCCTCTGCGAGGCGTACCAGGCGCTGAACGATAACAGGCGGGCGCGGATGGTATTCAGGCGAGGCCTGTACATGGCCGGGATCTGCGGGGCCAACCCGCTGTACTGGAATCTGCTCTCGATCGGCGAGATGCTCGGTGAGGCACCATCGACAATCGAGTCGAACGACAAGCTCGCCGAACTCTCCGAGTCCGAGCAGAGGGTCGCGGCGCTGGCGGCCCTGGGGTACACGAACCGCGAGATCGCGGGAAAGCTCTACATCACCCCCAGCACGGTGGAGCAACATCTCACCAGGGTCTACCGGAAATTGAATATCTCCCATCGCCGCGAACTCCCCGCTGACCTCGCGATACGTGGCGAGCCAATGACGCGGCCGACATCGGTGACGGAGACCGCGCGAGTGCGGCCGCATCGAGGAAACCGCCCGTAGGGGGGTATCGGGGGTATCGATCGTGGTGGCCGGCCGACCAGCATCGGAGAGAGCGGGGCAGACGACAACGACCAGATGCGAGGAGCCGAGTTGGTGGCAACGGCAGCGGACCGCGGGTGCGCAGCGGGGAATCCCATAGCGTCGTACCCGAACTTCGACGCGCGAGTCACGATGGCCTTGCGCAGGCCGGCGGCGCAGCAGCCACGCTGGCCTGACCTGGAGCGAGCCCGTCTTGCGAGTGAGCGCCTGTGTCAGGCGCCGCCGATTGTGCCGTCCCATGAGGTGGACCGGCTGCGGAACCGCCTCTGTGAGGTCGCACGGGGCGAGGCGCTGCTGCTGCAAAGTGGCGCCTGCGCGGAAACGTTCGCAGACGTCCGCGCGGAGCGACTCCGCTCCAGCATCGCGTTCGTCCGAGACCTCGCGGCGCTGCTCGCCCGTAGCTCCGAGCGGCCTGTCGTCAACGTCTCCAGGATGGCCGGGCAGTTCGGTAAGCCCCGTTCGTCGGCCGTGGACACGCTCGGCCTTCCCGCGTATCGCGGCGACATCATCAACTCCCCGGAGCCCGACCCCGCCGCCCGCGCACCTGACCCAGACCGGATGATGCAAGCGTATTCCGCGGCCAGGGCCGCGATGGACCTCATCCGGGCGGCAAGCACGCGCGACCTGGAGATCTTCACCAGCCATGAGGCACTCGTTCTCGACTACGAACGCAGTCTCCTCCGGGTAGCCCGCTCAGCCGCCTCCCCGCGTCTTTACAGCGGATCGGCGCATTTCCTGTGGATCGGCGAACGCACCCGGCAGCTTGACGGTGCCCATCTCGCCCTGGCGGAGCTCATGGCCAACCCGATCGGCGTGAAGATCGGCCCGACCACCACACCGGAACAGGCGGCAGAGTACGCCCGGCGGCTCAATCCGGGCCTGCGGCCGGGCGGCGTCACGCTCATCTGCAGGATGGGCAGCGGTCGCGTACGCGACGTGCTCCCCCCGATCGTCGAGCGAGTGACGGCCACGGGGAACCCGGTCATCTGGCTGTGCGATCCGATGCACGGCAACACCCGGGAGTCCCCTAGGGGCTATAAGACCCGCCATCTCGATGACATCAAAGCTGAGCTACGGGGATTCTGCGAGGTCCACCGCTGGCTCGGCACCCGGCCCGGCGGCATTCATCTCGAGGCCACGGGCGAGGACGTGACTGAGTGCCTCGGCGGGAGCCGAGGACTGACCGACGAGGATCTGCCCCGCCGGTATGAAACCGCTTGCGATCCGCGCCTCAACGGCCGGCAAGCGGCGGAGATCACCCTGCTGGCGAGCGAACTCATGCGCCGCAGGGACGAGCACACCCGTTTTCCCCGCAAGTAGACGATTCCCGCACAGAGAGGGCGATGAAGGATGTCTTCAGCACTGCTTCGCGTGCGTCTGCTCGCGCCGCCTGGAACGGGACACCACGCACAGCCTGGGCGGCGCATCGCAGAGTTCGCGCCCGCACTGGTCTGCCGGCTCCGCTCGATGGACGCGGACGCCGGCTGGCACTTTCGGTATATCTCCGATCCGCAGGCCTCGCTTGAGCTGTGCTTCCGCTCACACCCCGCGACCATCGCCACGGTAGAGGCCTCATTGCGGCGACATTGCGCCGCGCGGGGATGGCAGTTGTGCGAGCGGGACTGGGACAGCTCAGGCGCCCCATGGTGGCCGGCGACAGGTGTCAGTCACGCTGAGACAAAGCTGGCGGAGGCGCTGTCCGTGCTCTCCAGTGACCTGGCTCTCGAACTGCTCGCCATCGGTGCCCTCGACACCGAGGAGCACGTCCATGTGGCAGCGCTGTACCTGCGCCTTCTCATCGAGCTCATGCCGCCTGAGAACCGGCTCGCCTTCCTGTTCCAGGGCTGGCAGCATTGGGGACGTTCGCTCACGCCGTCCGTACGAGTGGACCTGGGCAAGCAGGCGGACGAAATCGCGCCCGCCATTCTCCAGGACACGGCCCGCCTGGCGACAGCCTCGGGCCTTAGCTCCCTGTGGGGCTGGCACGCGCGTGCCCTGCATGCGCGCTGGGCAGAGTACGTATCAAAGGATGAAACGCCGCGCCCTTACACGCTATTCGAGCACGCCCACCTCACCCACAACAGGCTCGCGATTCCCGTCGAGGCGGAAGTCACCGCCGCGCAGGCCCTGCGGTCGGCGCTGTCAGCCGCTGCGACCGGTCTTCCGGATCTGCCGGCGGCCTTGCGCAACGAGGACCCGCACATGGAGGCCGCATAGGGGCTGCCCGGCCTAAGGCCGCTTACGCGACCGGTGCGGCATCGCAGGTCTCGACCACGGCAAGCAGGTCCGCGGGAGTGCGCACTACCGCGTCAGGCCCGGCAGCGAGCAGAGCAGCCTCGTCGAGCGTGCCCCAGACAGCCGCGATGGCGGGAACCCCGGCTGCCCTGGCGCTCTGCAGGTCAGTGACCGCGTCTCCGACCATCACCGCCTGGTCGCACCGCACGCCGAGAAGGTCAAGTGCACGCAACACGATGTCTGGTGCTGGCTTTGACTGAGACACCTGGTCGGAGCCGACGACCTGGTCGAACAGGTGAAGCGCTCCCAACTGGGCCAGCAGTGACCGTGCGCGCGGCCTGGCTTTGCCCGTCGCGACCGCCAGCCTGAGTCCCTGAGCTCGCAGCGCCACCACCAGTTCCCTCACTCCTTTGTAGAACGGAACCCGGTGTGACCGCCTGAGGCTCTCCCTCACGAAAGGCTCCTCCATGGCGAGGGGCAGGCCCATTTCCTGGAGAATGTCGGGGAAATAGCGGCCCATGTGCCTGGTGTACTCATCGAAGGGCGGGTCACCGTCGCCGACGGCCTCCCGATATGCGACGCTGAAGGCCTCGCGCATCACTTCGAAGCTGTTGACCAGCACTCCATCCATGTCGAAGATGACTGCGCGAACCTGGCCAATGTCCGTCCTCGGGCGGGTGGCAGGCATCTTGGTCCTCCTGATGAAGCCGGTAACAGGTGAGAAAAGTCCGCCGCGAGCATGAGTCAGGGCGCGGCGGCGAAGTCTTGGCGGTGATGCGCCGAGTCATAAAGGCGTTCCATAAGGCTCACAGTTGACGTCGCATCCGTGATCGCCTGACCCCTGCTCTTGTCCGGATCGGCGAGTTGCGCGCGGATCGCGTCGAACTGGCGGTCGTACTCCTGCCCGACCGGCGCCGTCGGCACGGAGATGGCCTCGGTCCGCCCCTCGCGTGTCAGGGAGAGGGTCGACCTGTCCACCCGCTGAGGGCTGAAGCCGAACGTGCACCGCAGTCGCGCCGTGGCCTTGGTGCCCTCCACTTCGATAGACGTGACGTCGCGCGGTTCGTGAGAGATCCAGCCGACGTGCAAGCCGACCGATGCCCCGTCTGGGGTCACGAAGAAGCCCCGCGCGGTGTCTTCCACGTTCCGGGTGACCGGGTTGGAGCCGCCCGCGTCGTCTCGCCACGTGGCGGCAGGGCCGTCGGCGAGGAAGTCAGCGGTGGTCACCGCCGCTACCTGATCAAAGGAAAGCGATCCCAGCAGCCGATGGATCACGTCAAGCAGATGCCACCCCAGGTCGACAAGCGCGCCACCGCCAGACGACTCGCGACGGGTGAACCAGCCGCCGACTGAAGGGATACCGCGCGCCCGCACCCAGGACGCCTCGATGTGGCGGATCGATCCGGCCTCGCTCATCGCGTCGCAGAGGGACCTCACATCGGCGCGGTACCGGGCGGCGCTCCCCGCGAGGAGCAGGGCTCCCCCCGATCGCTCCGCGTCCGCCAGCCGACGCGCTTCTGCTGTGCTCAGGCACACCGGTTTCTCAACGAAGACCGAGACGCCTCGCTCGAGCATCGAGCACGCGAGCGTGCAGTGGAGGTGGTTAGGCGCGGCGATCACGGCGAGATCGACAGTGCCCGGATCGATTTCGCCGGCCGACGCGACCGTGCGTCCGTCGAAACCTTCTGCCCGGACGCGCTCGCGAGCCGCCGGGTCGGGGTCCGCGACGGCGATCACGGTGTACTCAGGCAGAGCTCGCAGGCGGCTCAGCCAGATGGACCTCGCCGCCCAGCCGCCCCCGACAACGGCGACTCGTGTCAACCGCATCGCGTCACCGGCTCGCCAGGGCATCGGCGAGGATGTCACGGATACCGCGCATCTGCTCCTGCGTTCCGAGCAGGGTGCGATGATGCAGCCAGAAGCAGTCACGGTGAATGGCCTCGGCGATCGGGCAGCGATCCGCGATCGCCTCGGGAGTCTCAGATGGCGCGCAGCGCTCCCAGAAACCCTCGGTCCGATGCAGCGCCCGGAAACCCACGAAGGCGGGCAATCCGCGGCGATTCAGTTCCTCCACGAAGGCGTTGCGGTCTGCCTCGCTGATTCCGGGAATCCGGAACATCGCCATGTAGTGCGGGTTGCGGTCGCACCGGTCGTCCCGCTGCTGCGGAACGATCTCTGGCACCTCAGCTAGCAGGCCAGCGAGCACCCGCCAGCGCTCCTCCCTGGTGTCGATCTGCGCGTCCAGGCGGGTCAGCTGGGCACGCAGGACACTCGCGGAGAATTCGTTGAGACGGAAGTTGGAGCCAAAAGTCTTGTGCAGATACCAGCGATCGGTACGTGGACGACCGCAGCTGTGCCGCAGGAATCCCTCTTCATAGGAGACCTCGTCCGGGAAAAGGACGGCCCCTCCCTCGCCAGCCGTCATCAGCTTGCCATTCTGGAAGCTAAAGGCCGCGATCGATCCGAACTCACCGACGCGCTTGCCGCCCCAACGGGCACCATGTGCGTGTGCCGCGTCCTGGACCAGAGGGATACCGCGATCGGCGGCGAGCTTGTCAAGCGCGTCCATGTCGCACACCAGACCAGCCATGTGGACCGGCATGATCGCGCGAGTCCGCGGGCTGATCGCCGCTGCCGTCGCGGCTACGTCAAGGTTATAAGTGTCCGGGTCAATATCCACCGGAATGGGCACCGCTCCCAGCCGCTGGGCGGCATGCGCGGAGGATACGAATGTGAAGTCGGGGACGATGACCTCGTCGCCCGCCCGCACTCCGAGCACGTCAAGCGCGAGCTCCAGCGCGTGGGTCCCGTTGGTTACCGCCAGGGCGAAGGGAGCACCGTGGTAGTCCGCGAACTCTTGCTCGAAGTGATCGACTTCAGTGCCTCCGATACGCCACCACTGCCCTTGGTCCAGGGCACGCATGAGATTGGTCCGCTCCTGGTCTCCGTACTGCGGCCAAGCAGGAAAGCTGAGGTTCGGCGCGGTCACTGACATAAGGACTATCTCCCTCTTCGACGTATCTCGGACGTATCTCGCCGAGCTACTTCCGCTGGTCGTAACGGATGAATACGATCTCTATGTCAAATCATCACGGTACCGGTGACGGAGAAATCGGTGCACCCCTACCCATCCCCCTAAACCATTGCAAAGAATTGCTGTGCAGATAGAACCCGCGGCCGCGACCGGAGATGATCCAGATAGCCGCGTGCCGCCGGTCGGTCCGGACGCCGCCGGCTTCTGCCCGGGTTCACAGCAACCGACCTGCGCGACGTGCAGCCAGAGCGCCGCGACGACTTAATGGCCAGAGCAGTCCGTTCCCACGCCGGCGAACCGCTTGACCTGACGTCCGGCCCTTCGCTGCGGCTGCTGGCAGCCCGCACTGGCAATACGACAGCATGCGTTTCTCCGAAGCGCGGATTGCGGGTGCATCGCGGCGCAAGCGGCGGGGGAGTTCCCGGCCACGCTCGCGGCGCCCAGCCGTGGTCAGATCGGCTGGCTTAGCTCAAGTTGATCATGCACTGACCTGCATGTTCCTGTCCGGGCTGAATTGGTCAGGCGGCCGCCCGCCCGAGCGATGCCGAGCCCGGCAACATCAATGCGCGAAACGACACCCGATCCGGGCGTGTTGCGGAAGCCTGGCTCGGGGTGGATCGCGGGCCGACGGGCATTGCCTCCAGCGCCGTGATGTCCGGGCCCTAGCGGAGTTCGCGAACCGGGCGGCCGTCACGCTCGCCGCATCCGCGTCGCCAGGAACGGGGCATCCCCACCTGCGAGGACCCGCCTGGCGATACTTTTTTGCAACACACTCATCCGGAACGTCAATTCCCGCATCCATGACCCTGTTGGTTTATTGGAGATTCAAGGCTGCGGGGTAAGTCTGAGGCGGTGGAGGCGGTGGAGGCGGTGGAGGCGGGTGGGGCGGGTTTGCCGGGCGGGGCGCCTGTCCGCCAGAGGCCGGCCGGGGCAAGGTTCCGTGATCATGGTCGCGGGCTTGATCACGGAACATCGCACCTGTCCTGACCTGGGTAAATTTCCGTGATCATGCCCTTAATCATGATCACGGAACATCGCACCCGCACCCCCCCTGGGGCACCCCGCCCGCTCGCACGACCCGGCCCCGCGCGGCTACCCCCGCCACTGAAGTCAATAAGCCAACAGGGTCATCAATGCGGGCACGCCCGGGCACCAGCCCTCACGTCAGGCACAGCCGCCTCACCCGCAACATAAGCACCAGCCCGGACCGTTCGCCAGGCCGAACTCCAGCCCGCTCCGGCGGGCCGCGACGTCGTCGCAGGCAACAGGTTCCGGCTTTGGGCCAATCTCAGGGCGGGGCTTTCCATCGTTGGCCGCATCCCAGTGGTTCGCGCGATCATTTTCGTGGTCATCGTGACGAACTTCGTCGATGCTGCGCTCAACCCGTTGATCTAGACTAGACTTAGTTTAGTCTGTACGATGAATACATGGCTACGACTGTGAATATCCACGAGGCGAAGACGCACCTGTCCCGGCTCCTAGAGCAGGTCGCCGCCGGTGAACGCGTGGTGATCTCCAAGGCCGGCACGCCAGTCGCGGACCTCGTGCCCCACCAGGCGGCGACCGTGACGTTCGGCGGCCTCATGGGCGAGGTCGCCTACACCGACGACGCGTTCGGCGTCGATCCGGACATCCAGGAGATGTTCTACGGCGATGCTGCTTCTTGACAGCCAGGCCCTGCTGTGGCTGCTGGACGACAACCCGCGGCTCGGACCGCAGGCACGGCGGGCCATAACATCCGCGCAGGGCGTGCACGTCTCGGCGGCGACCGTGTGGGAGCTGACGATCAAGACCATGCTCGGCAAGCTGACCGTGCCGAATGACCTCGGCAAGAGGCTCCCCGAGCAGGGCCTGGAACTGCTCAGGGTCACCGCCGAGCACGCCGAGGCCATCCGCGAATTCCCCGAACTCATCCGGCACGATCCATTCGACCGCCTCATCGTCGCGCAAGCATCCCGCGCGGGGCTTCGGCTGCTTACCGCCGACCATGTCCTGCTGGACCTGCGCCGCGACTTCATCCTCGACGCGTCCCGATAGCCGGTTACGATCTCCTAGCCTGGTCAGCGGCCGGGCGCGGCCACGGATAGCGACGTCCTGGCCCTCACTCCGCGGCCAGGCCAGGCTTCACTTTCGTGTACTCGAAGAATTCGTTTCCGCCCAGCCGCTGCGCGAGGTCGATGAGCTCGTCACGCGACTGGCTCGCGGCCAGTACCCGGGCGAATCCGGAGGTCGTACCGCGTCTCCAGTCCGGTTCCAGGCCCACAGAGGCAACGACCTCAGCGGTGACGACGCCCGGCAGGCGCAAGATCTCCTCGACGCTCGGCACACGCGTGATCTTGACGCTGTACGCGGGTGCCTGCGGGGTAAGCCAGGCGACATGCCGCTTGAAAGGCGCCGGGTCGGGCGGCGGCTCGCCGAGAGCGATCGCGGCCATGATGGCAACCTCGTCACTCGCGCCGCCGGCCCCCAAGATGGTCGGCGACCCACCTCCGCACCGGCCGTTGATCTCCAGGATGCGGGGGCCATCGGCGGTGCACTTGATCTCCGTCTGGAGTGCCGCGGTCGTGATCCCCAGCGCCCGCACGCCGCGCTCGACCATGTCGAGCAGCTCTCGCTGATGTGCTTCGGGGAGCGTTGACGGGATCAGGTGCCCGCTTTCACGGAACGGCTCGGCCAGTGGCAGCTTGTCCTCGACGTGGAGGTGCACTATCTTGCCGGCGCCCACTACCGTCTCCACGGAGTTGTAGTCCCCGATGCGCGGATCAGGATGCCACCGGGTGCCGATCAGCGCGCGTTCGAGAATGAAGACAGGCTGATAGTTCGCCACGCGCTTGTCGGACTTGTACCGTTCCATCCCCTCCCGGTACGCGGCGGCCAGTTCGGCCGCGGATCCGACATCGAACACCGCGAGGCTGCCCATCCCTTTCGCTGGCTTCAGCACCGCGGGCAGGCCAACCTCGTCGAGCGCGTGCTTCAGGTCGGACGGCGCGGACACCGGATAGAACGCGGGCACCTCCACGCCGGCTTGCCGCAACGCCCTCCGCTGAACGAGTTTGTCCTGCAAGGCGAGCTGAGCCGACTCCGGATTGCTGGGCAGCCCGAGCTTGCGAGCGGCCGCGGCAGCCGCATGGACGACGAGTTCGCTGAAGGCCGCTATCCCCTCGGCATCCCACTGCGTTGCCGCCTGGACGATCGCGGACTCGAGGTCGCCGTCGTTGGCGACCACCTCCGCCGGGAACCACCGGCTCAAGACCTGCGCCCGGCGGGCCGCGACCTCGGGACCGGTCACGGCGACGACGAGGACGCGGACCTGGACTCGTTCGGCCAGTCGCGGGGCGAAAAAGTCCGGCGGCGGGCCGCCGAAGGGCGAGTCCACGAGCAGCAATCGGCGTTTATTTTCCAAGTGACTCTCCCTCTCGGGACATCGGATGGTCCGCCTGATCAGAATGGTCAACCTCGGCGACGGCCGGTGATCGGGGTACTACCAGGGTCAGCAGCCATCCCGATACACCCAGGACCACCGCCAGAACAGGCCAGCCGGCCCGGGTGGAAAATACCAGGCCGGTGACCAGCGTGGGCCCCACTAGTGACTGGAGCGAGGTGCCGAGCTGGAAGGTGGTGAGGTACTGAGCCTGCCGCCGGAGCGGG
This sequence comes from uncultured Actinomycetota bacterium, assembly GCA_963720575.1. Classification (GTDB taxonomy): domain Bacteria; phylum Actinomycetota; class Actinomycetes; order Streptosporangiales; family Streptosporangiaceae; genus Chersky-822. Next base: position 2,555,005 of record CAVRGA010000001.1, on the reverse strand, counting down.
GCCAGCCCGTAGGCGATGGCCCAAGCGGCCGCGGACTGCCAGAGCTCCCCGGTAGTCAGCAGCAGAGACGTCGCGATGACCAAGATGATCCCGACTGGCGTGCTCCGTACCAGCCCCATCGCGAACAGAACCATGGCACCGGATCCCAGGGCGAGCCCGGCCATGGCCATGGCGCGGACGCCTCCGCGCAAGGTCCTGGAGCCGGTTGAGAAGCGAGCTTGCCCGGCCACGCACATGACGTTATTGATCGCGATCAGCACCCCCACCATGACAACCGGCACTTTCGTGCGGGTAGAGATCCACAATGGAATGGTGACCAGGAGCAGCACCTGGTGTACTGACAACACTCCGCTGAGGAGCGCCGCTGCCAGATAGCGCCGGTCCCTCACGAGCCGGAACGGCTGTTTCGCCGTTGAAATGGCCGGGGATCGGCTGATGCCAGGGCGCCGCAGCAGCGCGGCGCAGCCGAAAAACGATACCGCGTTGGCAAGGATTATCAGCTGAAAGGCAATTTTCGAATCCTGGGCCAGTGTCGCGATGGCGAACACGCTGCCCAGGCTGTTGCCGACATTGCGTACCGCCCTTATCTTCGCCAGGGTGTCAAGCCGGTCCGCGATCGGCACCGCGGCGCCGACCATGGCCTGGTTGATGGCGACGACAGCGCCTTTCGCCAGCCCGACGCCGGCGCTGATGACGAGGTAGCTAAGGAAGCCGGAGCTGAACGCGTAGGCTCCGTAGCCGATGCCTTGCCATAGCTCCAAGATGATGTAGATCCGGCCCGGCCCGAAGCGGTCGGCCAGCGCACCGAGGGGCACCAGGCCCACCAGCCCGACCAGGCCGCCAGTTGACAGTCCCACGCCGACTTGGGTCGGGGACAGGCCGCCGATCCGCGTGAAATAGACGGCGGACAAAGTCAGGAACATCCCGTTTCCGAGCGAGTCGACCAGAGCCGCAATGGCTAACCGCCGACCAAACGGTGTGGGCGGAACAAGGCTCCCAGCAAACAGCCTGCGCAGTTTACTCACCATAGTGCCGAAATCCTACACTCCAATCTGCAGGGCCATCATGCGTTCCTTACTCAGTAAAATCAATCTCCGTGCCCTGTCAGGACTCTTCCGCGGCCTCGGATCCCGGCGCAGCCGGCCGGGCGCCGGAGCCGGGGCCGGAGCCGGGGCGAGCATCCGCGGGACCAGATGCCGCGCCCCGGCCGGCGGGCGACCACCGCGTCCGCATGCCGGCTGGGCACTATGGCCCAGGATCCCCATCATGTCATTAGTTAGCACTTTAAGTAAAGAATGCCGCATATATCATTCCAAGATCAGAGCAGGTGCGTCCGGGGAGTCGCACCAGGCATCACCGGCCAACCCAGGTCACATCAGCCTCAAGGTAAAATACGCGCACAGTTAATGCAGAAATTAACCGACGTTACGGGGGCTTGACAAATCTTCCGCCTGCTGATGTCGTACAGATGATTAAGGCCGGAGGGTTTTGTGTCAGTAGATAACATCCGATCCGGGCCGCTGGTCCACGTGCACAACGAGTGGGACCCGCTGGAGGAAATGATCGTCGGCATCGCCGGCGGCGCCCGTGTCCCGTCGCCTGACCGAGGATTGTTCGCACTCGACTACTGCGCCAATGTGGAGACGCCCGCGGACATTCCGACCGGACCCTACAGCTCCCGGGTCATCGACGAGGCGACGGAGGATCTCGAGCGGTTCTCCGAGCTGCTGAGGGGCGAGGGGGTCACGGTGCGAAGGCCGGCCCTGACCGACCACGCGAGGCGCTTCGGCTCCCCGGACTGGGCTGTTGACGGCGAGTACAACTACTGCCCTCGCGACGTTCTCCTGGCGATCGGGCAGACGATAATCGAGACGCCGATGGCGCTCCGCACGCGGTTTTTCGAACCGCTGGCATACCGGGACATCCTACTTGAGTACTTCGAGAGCGGGGCAAACTGGCTTTCGGCGCCGAAGCCGCGGCTGCCGGACGAGACGTACAACGTCCGGCCGGAGCACGGGCCGGTGCTGAACGATCTCGAGCCGATCTTCGACGCGGCGAACGTGCTGCGGGTTGGCCGGGACATCCTGTACCAGGTGTCCTGCAGCGGGAACTGGAAGGGCCTGGCCTGGCTCCGGCGCGTGATCGGAGACCACTACCGCGTGCACCCCGTGGCGGGCGTCTACGAGGGCACGCACCTGGATACCACGATCGGGCTCGTGCGCCCGGGCCTGGTGGTGCTCTGCCCGGAACGGATCCGGCCGGATCAGCTCCCCCCGGTCTTCAAGGGGTGGGACGTGATCTGGTGCCCGGACATGGTGGACACCGGATACAGCTGGTCGTACCCGCGCGCCTCGATCTGGCAGGGCATGAACTTCATCATGATCAACCCGGACCTGGCCGTCATCGGGGACCAGCAGCACGAGCTGATACGGGAGTTCGACAAGCGCGGGATCACGGTCGCGCCGCTGCCGATGCGGCACGCCCGGGATCTGTCCGGAGGCTTTCACTGCGTGTCCCTGGACATCCGCAGGCGGGGGATCCTCGAGGACTACGGCCAATGACCGGGCCACGAGCTCGCGGGCGCTGGTTACCGGCGGGTCGCACCCGCGACGCGCGCCTACCGCGGCATCCTCTGGATCCCAGATGACAAGCGTGCTGTACCGCGACCTGCGGGCCGAACCCGCGGTGCTGGTCGGCGGGGAGGGCATCTACCTGATCGGGAAGGACGGACGACGGTACCTCGACGCGTGCTGCGGCGTGGCCGTCAGCAACCTGGGCCACGGCCATCCCAGGGTGATCGCGGCGATCACGAAACAGGCCGCGGAGCTGAGCTACGCGCACGCGGGCTCGTTCACGACGTCACCGGCCGAGGACCTGGCCGAGTTTCTCGTCCAGCGCTCTCCCGGCCTGAGCCACGCCTACTTTCTGTCCGGCGGGTCTGAGAATCGTCGAGCTGTGCCTTCGGACGGCGTACCAGTACCACGTCGAGAACGGCCAGCCGCGGCGCACCCGGTTCATAGCGCGGCGGCAGAACTACCACGGCAGCACCATGGCCACGCTTGCCATCACCGGCAATCAGCTACGCCGGTCCATCTTCGAGCCGCTGCTCCAGTCCTGCTATCACGTGTCCCCGTGTTATGCCTACCGAGGACGCCGGGACGGCGAGAGCGACGCCGGGTACGGTGCCCGGCTGGCGGCGGAACTGGAAGCGGCGCTCATCGAACTCGGGCCGGACACGGTCGCGGCGTTCGTGGCCGAAACCGTCGTCGGCTCGACATCGGGGGCGGTGCCGCCGGTCGCCGGCTACTTCCAGGCCGTGCGCGCGGTGTGCGAGAAGTACGGGGTCCTGCTGATACTGGACGAGGTAATGGCCGGCATGGGCCGTACCGGGCATCTGTTCGCGTGCGCGGAGGACGGCGTATCCCCGGACATCGTCGCGCTGGGCAAGGGGCTGGGAGCCGGTTACGTGCCGATCTCGGCCATGCTCGTCTCGCCTGGCGTCTACGAGGCGATCAGCACGGGCTCCGGGGTGCTCCGTAACGGGCAGACCTTCGTGAACCATCCGCTGGCCTGCGCGGCCGCGCTGGAAGTGCAGCGGACCATCGAGGACGAGAACCTGCTGCTGAACGTCCGCGAGCGAGGGGCACAGCTGCGCGGCCGGCTGACCGAACTGCTCGGCGACCATCCGCATGTCGGCGACATCCGGGGCCGCGGCCTGTTCGTCGGAGTCGAGTTCGTCGCCGACCGGGCGACGAAAGCGCCGCTTCAGCCCGGCGAGCACACCCCGGCCGGGCTCAAGCAGCGCGCGATGCGACGAGACCTGATGATCTATCCCCTGCCGGGCACGATCGACGGAGTGCTCGGAGATCACGTGCTGCTCGCTCCGCCGTTCATCTGCTCGTCCGCGGACATCGACGTCATCGCCGACCGGTTCGCTGACGTGGTGCGAGAACAGTTCTCCAGGAGTTGACGCATGTGTTCCGCTCGGAGCGAACTCACGCCGCATATGCAGCAGTACGCGGACAAGTTTGACGATCACGGTGATATCCGCTGGTTGCCGTACCTGATGTACTTCCATCCGGCGAACCACCGGTCTGAGGTAGTCAATACGGATCGGCTCGGGTTCCGCTACAGCCACGGGCCGCAGGGATCGCGCGCGGCAGCCGGCGACCTGACGGTCAGCGGTCCCGTGCGGATCATGGCCGGGAGTTCCACGGTGTTCGGCATCGGGGCATCCAGCGACGCGGCGACGTTGTCCTCGCGGCTGTGGAGCAAGCACGCGCCATCGCTTCCCTGGCTGAACTTCGGCGGGCGCAGCTTCAACTCGGCTCAGGAGCTGATCTTGTTCGCCCTGTACCGTCACTTGCTGCCGGACATCGACCAGGTCGTCCTGTTCTCTGGTTTCAACGACCTCGGGCTGGCCCGCCTGCCCGCGTCGCTGCGCGGTGACCATGGCGGCTTCTTCAACAGCGCGGATTTCTTCGGCCGGATGGACGGTGGCAGGCGCCGCGGCCCCCTGCGGCGCGGCGGCGGCGCGGCGGAGCCGGTGCCGGCGCTCAGCGACCAGATCGACCTGGCCGCCGACCTGACGGCACGCCACCTGGCGGCGTGGAAGGCGCTCGCCGAGGCGGCCGGCGCCCGGCTCACGTTCGTCCTGCAGCCGCTCGCCACCTGGATCCGGGATGAGCCGGCGCCGCAGGAACGGCGGCTATTCGAGGACCTGGACACGATCGCGGACTTCAGCGGTGTCTACGGCGACATAGCGAACCGGGCTGTGGCGGGCGACTACGCGGCGGCCCTGGCGCGGCGGTGCGCGGCGATCGACGTGTCATTCGTGGACTTCGCGCCGCTGCTGGCGGCGGCGGTGGACCCCCGGGACTGGGTGTTCGTCGACCGCATTCACTTCACCGATCTCGGGCACGATATCGCGGCAGCACTGCTGACGGACGCGCTCAAGTTGTGATGGGAAGGCGCAAGGGAGATAGCAGAAAAATGTCGCGGCTCCGCGCTCTGATGCGCAAGATTTTCCGGCACAAGCGTAAGAAGAAGAATGACAGCACGATCTACCCGATGTTCTGACGCTGACGGCACGAGGTTCACGACCTACCGCCGGCTGTTCACCGAGATGGCTGATGCCGAGTGCCTTGCTCTCGGCGCGCTGATGGTCGCGGCGCTGCACGAGGAACTGCGCAGCGCCATGCCTCCCGAAGCGGATCAGGACCCGGAGACGGACCTGCCGCGCTTGCGGTACCAGGCAGTGACCTGGACGGCGAAGGAGGCGGACCGGTACCGGTCGGTGCTGGGCGAGATGTCCGGCGACGACGCGCGGCTGGCGGCTGCCCGCAGAGCCATGCTCGGCTGCGCGCCGCTCGCCGTGCGATCCGGTGCGTGGCTGCAATGGCTGAGCAGTCCCGCCGACGCCGATGATCCGGCGGTGCTGGCGATCCTGGCCGCCTACGCCTCTGACGTGGGCGTGGGCAGGCCCCGGCAGTCGCGTGGCGATGTGTTCCTGTCCGCGATGCGCGAACTGGACCTCGCGGAGTACGCCACGCCGGTCGAGCGGCTCGCGGCTGAGGACTTCATGGCAGACCACGCGTTCCGCATCCCCGCCGTGCTGATCGCCATGGGCCGGCGCCCCGACATCTTCAGGGCGGAGTTGCTCGGCGCGGACGAGTGCCTGCGCACAGTCGGCCTGCTGCCCGCCCTGCGCCTGGTGCGGGACGTGATGCCGGGGCTCGTGGACTGGCCGGCGCTGGACTTGTCCCGCACGCGGCTGCCCGCACCCGACCCGGGCAGCTCAGCCGCGCCGCCCGTCCAGTACCCGGCGGCAGATGAGCCGCGGGTCGCGGCCGGGTTCCGCTGGGCGCTCCAGGCGCTGGAAACATGGAGTTGCCGCCTGCGCGGTGAACTGGCCGCGTCCGCTGACCCGGCGCACGAGATGGCCGAACTGATCCGGCTCCGCGGCCGCCAGGCCCGCCTGTACCACCGTGAGTTCCGCCTTGGCGGCCGGTCGCTGGCCGATCTGCTGACCGAAGGATGCACGGACCCCGAGCCGTTGCTGAGCGCGCTGGCATCCAGCCGCCTGGTCCGGCCGGGCCGCCCGGACCGGAGCCCGCTGCTGGAGAGCCTGATCTCGGACGGCGGGCCGATGTTCCGCGTCTTTTCACCGCATGACATAGCGGTGATCCGCCGGTGGATCACGTCCCTGCCCCCGGAAGGGGCGGGTGCGGCCAGGACGTCCGCCGCGACAGATGTCCAGGGCAATGCCCGCGGCGCCGCGGCAGCGCTTGACGCGGCGCTCGGCGAGCCGGCGCAGCCCGATCAGCGGCCATCCGGGCTGCGCGACGCGTACCGGGTGCTGCAGCCGCGAACGCAGGGGCCGCGGGTGCGCGCCTTTGCCCGGGCGTACGCCAGGGACTGGCTGGACGCCGCCGCGCGGGAGCTGGACCGGGCGAACGTCTTGCCGCCGCGGCGGTGGAGCACCAGGGGCCTGCGGGACTGGCTGGCCGCGCAGCACGAACGGCATGCCTCGGAACTCGACGCGGCGCCGGCGGAGCTGCCGGAGCGGGACCAGCTGATAGACAGCACCGTGCAGCTCGCGCCGCTTATCCTGCTCGACGGCAGCTGGCTGCGCGGGTTCACCGATTACAGCCACGCATCGACCGATGTGGGCTATTCCCTGTTCGCCACGTACTGGGATGAGCTTGGCAACGGGCTGGCGGACCTGAACCATCCGCTAATCTACCGGCAGCTGCTGGACGAGATGGGCGTGCGGCTGCCGCCGACCGCCTCGGCGCAGTTCGCCGAATGGCCCGGATTCCGGGAAACGTCGTTCGAGCTGCCGGTGTTCTGGCTGAGCCTCGGCTGCCTGCCGCGGACGCTGCTCGCTGAGACGCTGGGGCTCAACCTGGCAATGGAGCTGTCCGGAGTGGGCGGCGGATACCGCAAAGCCGCCGGGGCATTGCGGGCATACGGGTTCAGCACCCGTTTCGTCGATATACACAACACCATCGACAACGTCGCGACCGGCCACTCGGCTTGGGCGGCAGATGCCATTAACGCCTACCTGGCGGAAATTGGGCGATCGCATGGCACGGCGGCACAGGAACAGGCGTGGTCACGCGTGCGGGTCGGCTTCCACTCACTCGCTGTGCCGCGGCGGGGCACGCGGCGGCGGCTCCGCGGCGCACGGCCAAGTGCCAGCCGCCAGCACAGCCCGGCGTCGGCTGGCGTGGCGATCATATGACTGACCTGGTGCTGGGTATTTCAGCGTTCTATCACGACAGCGCGGCCGCGCTGGTGGCCGACGGGGTGCCGGTGGGTGCCGCGCAGCAGGAGCGGTTCAGCCGCCGCCGGCACGACCCGTCGTTCCCCGCGGACGCGATCCGGTACGTGCTCGCGGAAGCGGGCGCCGGCCTGACCGACCTGACCGCCGTCGTATTCCATGAAGATCCGGTGAGCAAGTTCGGGCGGGTGCTGGCCAGTTACCTCGGTGCCGCGCCGACCGCCTATCCGGTATTCCACGCGACCCTGCCGGGGTGGCTCGGCTGGAAGCTGCGGGTCGGTGCGCGGGTGCGGCGGGAGCTGACGGCCCTCGGACTGGGCCCGGCGCCGAAGGTGGCGACCCGGCGTCATCATGAGTCGCACGCCGCCTCCGCGTTTTATCCGAGCCCGTTCCCCAGCGCCGCGGTGCTGTGCATCGATGGCGTCGGAGAATGGGCCACCACATCGATCTGGCACGGCCAGGGGACGACGCTCAAGCCGCTGGCGGAGCTTCGCTTTCCGCATTCCCTCGGCATGCTGTACTCGGCGTTCACGCACTTCTGCGGATTCAAGGTCGATTCCGGCGAGTACAAGCTGATGGGCCTGGCCCCGTACGGGGTACCGCGATACGCGGACCTGATCCGGGAGCGGCTGGTGGATGTGAAGCCGGACGGCTCGCTGCGGCTGGATCTGCGCTGGTTCGAGTTCCTTCGCGGGCAGGTCATGACCGGTGCCGGTTTCGAGCGGCTATTTGACGGCCGCCGGCGCGAGCCGGAGGCGCCGCTGACCGAGCGCGAGTTCGATCTCGCCGCATCGGTGCAGCAGGTGACCCAGGAGGTCATGCTCCGGCTGGCCCGCACCGCCCGCGAGCTAACCGGGGAATCCCGGCTGTGCCTGGCCGGCGGGGTGGCGCTGAATTGCGTGGGGAACGGCGCGCTGTCCGAGGCCGGCATCTACGACGAGCTGTGGGTGCAGCCCGCGGCCGGTGACGCCGGGTGCGCGCTGGGAGCGGCGATGGCGACGGCGATGGAGCATGGCGCCAGCCGACCGCACGTCGAGGCCGGCCAGGATTGCATGTCGGGAGCACTGCTGGGCCCGGAGTACAGCGACGAGGAGATCGGGGCGTTCCTGCGGGCATGCGGTGCCCCGCACCGGCATCTCCGTCCCGACGCCGTGGCGCGGGAGGTGGCTGCGCGACTGGCCCAGGGCTCCGTGGTGGGGTGGTTCCAGGGACGTATGGAGTTCGGGCCGCGGGCGCTGGGCGCCCGCTCGATCGTGGGTGATCCGCGCGACCCGACGATGCAGTCGAGGATGAACCTGAAGATCAAGTTCCGCGAGTCATTCCGGCCGTTCGCCCCCGCGGTGCTAGAAGAGGCCGCGGGCGACTACTTCGACCTCCGGCAGCCAAGCGCCTACATGCAGTTCGTGGCGCCAGTCGCCGAGAAGCAGCGGATCGGTGTCCTGGAGGCACGGGTTACTGACGGGCGACCGCTGACCGGCCTGGACCTGCTGAAGCTGCCGCGCACGACTGTGCCGGCGGTCACCCACGTCGACTACTCCGCCAGGGTGCAGACCGTGTCGGAGCACCAGTCGCCCGTCTTCCACCGGCTCTTGCGCGAGTTCCAGTTCCTCACCGGATGCCCGGTGCTGGTGAACACGTCGTTCAACGTGCGCGGGGAGCCCATCGTCTGTACACCCGAGGAGGCGTACGCATGCTTTATGCGAACACAGATTGATTACCTCGCGCTGGGCGGATACCTCCTCGATAAGGCCGAGCAGCCAGAATTCCGCGAGGCAGGCGACTGGCGTGCGGCCATCCCGCTTGACTGACCACCTCGCACCGGCCGGACTGGCCCGCGCGACGCCGCCTCCAGGAATGGACGATCTCTACTGGACAGAAACCTCTCGACAAGGGTCCTGGTCATGCGCCGAATCGCACTGTATCCCCTCTATTTCCTGGTGATCACGCCGCTGGGCTGGCTGATAACCCTGATCCATGACCCCCTGCACCGCCAATGGGACCCGAAGGCCGACAGTTACCTGACGGTACCGCGTGCGGCGCGGCCGCGTCCGCCGCGCTGGAATAGGCGGCGTTCCTGATGCCCGGACCGGTAACCAGATAAGTGGATATCTTCATAACATGACACTTGCAGAAGACTTCTCAAAACAGATAGATGAACTCCGGCAGAATTACCCGGCCGTGCATAGCAAGCTTGACTCGGGACTGGTCGCGGAATGGCAGACCTACCTCACCACGAACCCTCCGCTTGACCGAGATGACTTCGGGCCCTCCGGACGCGGGAAGAGCTACGCGGAGGCGCAGGTCTCGAACGAGCGTGCCCGGAAGATTGGCATCGCCTCACTGCTAGAGCTGATGCGGAACGGTCCGGCTGGGGCGGGCACCGAGGCGAGTAACCGGGGCCCGGCTACGATCGCCGACCTCCTCGGCGGCGACGGACTGGTCCGCCGCGTCGGCCATGCCGCCGGGCTGACCGATCTGGAGATCGTGACCTGTGACGCCTCGCCGTTCATGGTGCGGATCGCCCTGGAGCTATCCGGTCCGGCGCTGCTGCAGCGCGCGGAGCGGCACCTGTTCGCCACCGGGACCCTGGATGGGGTGTTACTGGCGTATGGCAGCCATCACGTACCGCCGGACCTGCGCAGCACGGTTGTCGCGGAGTCCTACCGGGTGCTGGCCGCGAACGGCACGTTCGTACTGCACGACTTCGCGGTGGGCTCGCCGGTAGACACCTGGTTCACGACGATCGTCGATCCCTGGTCGAACACCGGGCACCGCTACACGCACTACACCGCCGATTCGGTCCAGGAGTACCTCGCCACGGCCGGATTCACCGACCGCAGGCTGATCGAGCTGGTTGATCCGTACTGTGCCTGGGGGGAGACTCCCGAGGCGGCCGAGCGCAGCCTCGGCGAGTACCTGCTGAGCATGTACGGGCTGACAAAGGCGTACGCGGAGTTCGGCGCGGAGCGAGCGGCCACCTGGGCCGCTGAGCAGGCGCGGCAGATCTTCCGCTATCCAGGCGACCAGGAGACGACTCTCGAGCCGGTGCCCGGCGGCTGGCAGATCACCGTGCCGCGGATCGCACTGGTCGGCGTGGGGAGAAAACCTGACCACGACGAGTGACGATTTTCCGTAGTACGGCCGGGGCGTGATCACGGAATCGTGCACCTGCTCTGGAAGCTGTCGGCTGACTCGGGATCTTGGAAAGCCGAGTTCCGGCGGCTCAGCGGGGAGATTCTTCCCTGGTTCCCGGAGACTTCCCGCTTCGCGGAGCCTTCCCGGCCCCTGGCACGGAGAGTTGTCGTTGCGCGGAGCGTTGTCCGCACATAGAACGGTAAACACTCCGTGCTGCGAGAAGTCTCCGCGGTAAAGACGGAGAACGCTCCGCGATCATGCTCCACTTGAACCAACCGGAAGCCCGGCCAGGCCGGCTCCGCTTGAGCGGACGCGGCGGTGCCGTCATCTTCGGCCTCGGCCAGCAGGTCGCGGAAGGAGCCTTGCCAGCCTGGACTGAGGGCAGGGATCCGCAGGGCGAGGCGCAGCTTCGCCTGATCGCGGCCAGGGAGGTAGAGCAGGGCGTCGGTGTCTGCCACCGACAGGCACCGGGGCCGGTCCCTGTCTTGACGATAGGGTCGCCTGCCTGGATCCGTCCTTCGGCGATGACGCGCATGTAGAAGCCGGGACGGTGATGGCTTACCAGCAGCGCGGGCAGCTCAGGCTCGCCACATCGCATGCCGACCCGGTAGCAGGTGACGCGGGGGGACTGGACCTGGTAGACGAGCACGGCCCGCTGCTCGCCGCCGTGGCCCTGGGTGTCGCCCTGGCCGTCTCCGTCGATGTTGAGACGGCGCACCATCCGTTGGCCGGCGACCGGTTCCTTCCAGACGCCTGTGTGCACGGTCTTGCCGTGCCACGGCACGTCCTTAGGCATCCCGACATTGACCGACAGCAGCACTGGCGCCCCGCGCTGCCCTTGCGAGGCAGGGTCCGCGGTTGCGGCTCCCTCGCTGATCTTCATGCTGCCCCAGCCTTCCTCAGCCAGGTACCTGGACCAGCTGCTGCCCGCCGTCGATGTCGTAGGTCGCGCCGGTCAGCGCCGTGTTGGTCATGAGGTGCACGGCGAGGGCGGCGATGTCGGCCGGTCCGACCACGCGCCGGATGGGCAGCGTGGCGCGCAGCTGGTCGCGGCGCCTTTCAAGGTCGTCGCCAAGCAGCGAGGCGGACAGGGCGGTGTCGACGAAGCCGGCGGCTATCAGGTTGACCCGGATCGGCGCGACCTCGACAGCCAGGTTGGCGATCAGGGCGGGCTGCGCGGCGGTGAGCGCCGCGATGAGAGACAGCTGCGGTCCTCGGGACCGGCCGCCGGTGCCGCCCATGAAGATCAGCGTGCCACCGGACCGCACCCGGCCGACGGCGAGCTGCGCGACGGCGACGGGCAGCCATATGTGCACGTCGAAGTCGCGGTGCGACCGCTCGCGGTCCAGGTCGGCGAGAGGCGCGTAGTACGGACCGGGGCCGGTCACCATCACGTGGTCGACCGTCCCTGGCAGCTCGCCGAAGAAATGGCCAAGCGCGGCCGGGTCGGTGGCGTCGAACGCGGCCGAGCCTCGCGCGCCGATTTCGCTGACGGCCTGCTTCAGGCGATCGGGGTTCCGGCCCGTCAGCATGACATCGGCGCCCTCGGCGCGTGCCTTGCGCGCCGTCTCAAGCCCGATGCCCGAGCTTCCGCCGATCACGACGACGGTCTGCCCAGGTAGCGCGGGTGCGCGTCCGGCGGGATCGGTCGTCGAGGTAGTCATCACTCCTCCTAGGCGTGCGCTGTGGTTGCCGGGGATCGCGCCTCGGGCTGGCGGGCCGCCGCGATCTGGCCGCGTCGGGCAAGACCGGCCTGAAGACCGCTTGGTCTAGGTGATGGGCGCTCATGGCCGTGAACCTCCCGGACTCGGTGGCGCACCAGGTACCTGCGGAGTCTCTACCCGTTCCTGACGCGGCGATATTCCTGCTCCTGGATCAGGGCGAGACTCTTTCCCGGGTTCCCGGAGCCTTCCCGCTTCGCGGAGCATCCCCGGCCCTGGCACGGAGCCCTCCCGGCCCTTGCACGGAGACTTGTCGTTGCGCGGAGTCTTCCCGGCTCTGGCACGGAGAGTTGTCGTTGCGCGGAGCGTTTTCCGCACATAAAACGGTCAACACTCCGTGCTGCGAGAAGTCTCCGCGGCAATGACGGAGAACGCTCCGCGATCATGCTCCGGCGCGGGAACTCTCCGCGACCACGCCGACTGCTCGTCTCGTGCCAGCCGTCCTGTTCAGCTTGCTGGGCGGGGTGATCGTTGACCGCTTTCCCCAGCGGATCGCTCTCCTGGCCTCAACTGTCATCGGGGACATCCGCGGTAACATATCTTGGTAACACTTTACAAGATAAAATTACCTCAGGAGGAAAGGTGGCGGCACTCCCGGTCTGGTTCGTTCAGGTGGCTCGGTCAATTCAGGTAACTCCGAAGATACGTCGTATCACTTTCGCCGGCGAGGATCTGGCCGCGTACCGGAACGATGAGCCTGACCAGCAGGTGAAGCTGTACTTCCCGAAACCGGGCCAGCTCGTGCCGATCCTGCCGAAGCCGCACGATGACGACGTCATGCGGTGGTACGAGGCGTACACCGCGATCCCTGAGGACGAGCGCCCGTGGATGCGCGGCTTCACCATCCGCGGCCACGACCCAGAGCGCGCCACCATAGACATCGACTTCGTCCTGCATGATGATCCCGGCCCCGCTGTCAAGTGGGCGCTGTCGGCGGTCGACGGCGACACGATCGGCGTATACGGCCCGTCGGCGACGTTCGCGCGGCGGGTGCCGCTGAGCCAGTCGGTCAGGAATGCGGACTGGCTGCTGCTGGCCGGCGACGAGACGGCCCTGCCGGCGATGAGCACCGTGATCGAGTGGCTGCCCGAGGGCAGCAAGGCGGTGGCCTACATCGAGGTCCGCGACCAGGGCGAGGAGCAGGTGCTCGGCACCCGCGGCGACCTGACCACGCACTGGCTGCACAGGGGCGGCACCCAGGCAGGGACCAGCGACCTGCTGCTCAGCGCGGTACGCGACGCCCAATTCCCGTCTGGCTCCCCGTTCGCATGGATAGCGGGCGAGGCGGGCGCTGTGCGGACGATCCGCCGTCACCTCGTCGGCGACCGCGGCATGGACAAGCGGTCGATCGACTTCGAGGGCTACTGGCGCTACAAGCTGACCCAGGATGACGCGCCGACTGACGAGGACATGTCCGACGCTCAGGAGAAGCTCGCTGAGGCAGGGCAAGGCTGGTAGCTGACCTGGGCGCGGTGCCGGGCCGAATCAGGACGGGAAGGATCCCGGAACGGCGCCATCGCGGATGGCTGCCTCGATTCCTTCCAGCAGGATCGTCAGCCCGACGTCGAAGGTCGCCTTCGCCTCCCGCTCGAGATAGGGCGTCGTCCCGTCCGGCGGCACGGTCGCTGCCTCTGTCTCCAGGCGGGCAACCATCGGGAACCGCTCCGCGAACCCGGTCGCGACCTCCGCGAAGATGGCTGAGCGGACGACCCACCACTCGTCGTCGGACACTCCCGCCGCAGAAGCGGCATGCCGCGAGTCCACCACCGTCTGCGCGACGCCGCGGACATACTGGATCAGCGCGCCGACTATGCGCCGGAGCACGTCGGCCTTCAGCCCGGTCTCGAAGAGGATACTGACCAGAGTCTCCAGCGCCGTGTACTCGTTAGGCCCGAGCACGGGCCTGGCCTGGGATACCCGCAGGATCCAGGGATGCCGCAGGAAGAACGCCCAGTAGTCCCGGGCCCACGCCGCCAGGGCGGCCTGCCAGCCCAGGCCGAGGTCGTAGCCGCCCGGCAATTCGGACAGGGCCTGGTCATACATCAGGTCAACTAGCTCGCTCTTGCTGGGCACGTAGGTATAGAGGGCCATGCCCGTGCGGCCGAGTCGCTTGCCCACCTCGCGCATCGACACCGCGGCGATACCGGAGGCATCCGCGATGGCGATCGCGGCATCCACGATCTCATCGACGCCCAGCCCCGGCCTGGGACCCGGGCCGGTCCGCGTGACCTGGGCACTTCCGGCACGCCATAGCAGGGCCATGGAACGACGCATATCGCCCTGGCCGCCGTAAACGACCACCGCACTCCCCACGTGATCGTGATACCCGCCTTCTTTCCCAATCTGGCAACGGTATCGGCTTCCCGGCTGGCTTCCCTGGTCCGGCCCGCGCGAACCCGGGTATCGGCCCTGTGCGCCGGCAACATCGGGGCAAGCAGGCGACTAGTCGCCCAGGAGCGTCGATCCGCATGCGTCGTTCAGTGCCAGGCCGTTCCCATGCCACTGGCCGACCAGGTCCTGGTACAGCGGGCTGGACGCGAGCAGTGCCTCGTGCTCGCCGAACTGCGGGCGGGTGCCGTCCAGCACGAGGACCCTGTCGGCGCGCAGTGCCGAACTCATCCGGTGGGCGATGACGATGAGCGTGCCTGGCCGGTCGGCGAACGCCCGCTCGGCCCGCTCCGCCGCGGCCGCGTGCAGGTGGCAGGTCGCCTCGTCCAGGATGGCGAGCTTGGCCGCCGACAGGTGGGCCCGGGCCAGCGCGATGAGCTGGCGCTCCCCCGCCGACAGCGCCGCCGGGCTGACGTCGGCGCCGTATCCGCCGAGCCGGGCGACCAGCGGCTCGAGGCCGACGGCTTCGGCCGACGCGGCGATGTCCGCGCGCCGCGCGTCCGGGGCCAGGTAGGCCAGGTTCTCGCCGAGCGTGCCCGCGAACACGTAGGCCTGCTGCGGGATCAGGACCCGGTATCGCGGCAGCTCGGCGGCGGGTACCTCGGGCAGCGGCCGGCCGGCCAGCCGGATCTGGCCGGCCGCCGGGGCGGCGCGGAGCGCGCCTGGCGGGGCGCCAGGCTCGTCGCGGGGAGGCAGGCCCGGCGCGGCACCGCTGGCTTCGGTGATCCGCTGGAGCGTGGTGGCCAGCCTGATCCCGCTGCCGCCGATGCCGCGGGTGAGCGTGTAGAGCGCGGTCTGGAGCGCGCCGCCGATGTAGGACACGGCGCCGACGATCTGCCCGGCGCTCACGCCGTGCCGCACCAGCGACGGCGCATCCGCCAGCACGAGGATCAGGTGCGGGGTCAGGAACGCGGGCAACGTGACCCACGGCGGGACGCTGAAAACGGGCTGCCGCACATCCGGGACCAGCTTGCCGGAGGCATCCGTTATCGCCGGGACCAGCTCATCTTCGCCGTTGCGGCAGTGCCGTTTGGTAAATGCTCCGTAGCGGGCGTACAGCGGCCCGTCGCCGTACCGGAGATCGCTGAGAATATACGGCCCGCAGGTAGCTTGCCGCTCGACTCGCGCGGTGCGTACTTGGCGTTCCGTATGTGCAAGGCAAGCGGGCCGTCGCGGAACTTGGACCACGAACCCGGTCGCCGGGGCGGCGACCGCTCGCCGCACCACCGAGGGATCGCGCCGCTCGCCGATGATCAGCGAATGACAAGATGGCACCGCCTCGTGCAGCGTGAGGCAACATCGAACCCGTCGGTACCCGGGAGCGCGGCCCCGATCACGGCCACGTCGGTACCAACTCCCGCGCAACCCGCACGACCTCGTCGCCGTGGGCTACCTCAGCCACGATCTCTATATCGTTCGCGCACGAGAGCAGGGATACCACCCCTGCGCGCGTCAAGGTGAGCCGCATTGCGACAAGAGTCCTGATCACGGCGTCCCCTCACCGTTTCCTCCGTCCCGCTCCCGCTGGCGGCCTGGCCGGCCGTTCATGCGGCCAGGACAGCCCGCTCCCGGACAGGTCGAAAAGTCACCATTTCAGGGGGTGGCGACAGCCGCCCCATTGCCGTCGTTGCCCGTACCGGGTTCAGTACCTGACTGCGGCCAGTTCCGTGGAGCATGACAGTAACATCACCTCCAGCGACGGCATTAAGGGCACCATAGTGGCCCTGGGAGAGGTGCACGGCGCCATCCTCCAGATAGGAGGGATTTCAATTCAACCTGACGTGACCGGCCTGCACTCGATCGATGTGCGGATTCGCCGATCCGGACTACTTAACTGCCCGCCAGCGGCGACCGGTTTCGCGGCGGGCTTGCGAGGAACAGCCGTTGCCAGGCGTCGGTGAGGTGATTGCCGAATTGCTGGGATGACCAGCCGCGGTCGCTGACGAGCAGGGTCCAGTACTCGGGGCCGTTCATGCTCCAGACGATGTCGGCGATCTCGTCATCGGACAGGTCCGAGCGCAGTTCGCCGGTGGCGCGGAGGTCGGCGGCGAACGCGCGCATGTTCCGGGCTCGCCGTTCGCTGATCTCGCGCCAGGTCGCCCCGGAGTCGGGGTCGGTCGCGGCGGCGTCGCGCAGGGCCAGGTATACCGGGGCGAGGCGGGGCTGGATCTCGACCAGGGCCGCGACGTAGGCTTCGATTTTCTTCCGGGCGCCCTGGGCGGCCCGGACCCGCGCCACGTAGTCGCGCTGCAGGGCGGGGACGGCGTGATCACTTCCGGAGATCGCGGTCTCGAGGACTTCGCGCAGCAGGGCGGGCTTGCGGCCGACGGCCGCGTACACCGTGTCCACCGCGACCCGGGCGCGGCGGGCGATGTCCGCGACCGTGGTGACCGCGTACCCCTGCTCGATGAAAAGTTCGCGGGCGGCCTCCAGCACTGCCCGCCGGGTGGCGATGGCCTGCTCGGCCCGGCGTGGCGAGTTGTACGGCTTGCGCTGCCGCGCCTGGTCCGGTGCCATGACTGGCCCTCCTCCGCCGGTTGATCCGAAGCCGCCACGGGCCATTGTGGTCGCGGGCGCGCACCGGGGCAAACGGGCCCGCCGGCCATCAGGCCGGCGGGCCGGGCGCGCCGGTCAGGCCGCCAGGCGGTCGAGCACCCCGGTCTGGGCGAGCACCGCGAAACGGTCCGGCACTCCCCAGTGCTCGGCGATGCGGCCGTCCACGACACGGCACACGTCGATCACGGTGAAGTCCACAGGCCGGCCGCTGGGCGGCCCGAAGAACGGCCCGGTCGCCGTCCCCTGGCCCCGCACGCGAACCCAGATCGTGTCCCCCGACTCCACAGCGTCCTCGATCGTGAACCTGATGTCAGGAAAGGCCTGGTGCACATCCCGCATGGCGTCCCTGACATGGGCAACCGCCTCCGCGCCGCGGCCGGCCGTGCCGAACTGGTGGTCGAGAAGGTCGGGCGAGCAGAGTTCGTCGGCGACTGAGCCGTCGCCGGCCGCGAAGCCCTCGTCGAACATCCGCCGCATCACCGCGTAAGCGGCCGAGCGAGTCTGGCTGATGGCGGGCATCTGGTCCTCCTAGATTTTGATCCGAAGATAGTTCGGATGACCAGTGCGACTGTAGGACGGATATCGCGGCCGTGTCAAGCTGCCCGAACCTGCTTGACACGGCACATGGCTCGTATCATGCTAGATTCATCCTAAGTCTAATCGGTTTAATTTTCTGGAGCTGTCATGACGAATCTGCCCCCGGGCACGCCCGGATCCGCAACTGGCGCGGTAGTCAGCCGCGCCGGCGGCACCGGACCGGCCACCTGGGCCATGGGGATGCTGTTTGAGCGCCTGGCCGGAGCCGAGGAGACCGCCGGCCTGCTGGGCGCCTCGGTAGTGACCCAGCCACCGGGCCAGGCCAGCCCGATGCACGTGCACACCCGGGAGGCCGAGGCCTGGTACCTGCTCGACGGCGCGATGACGTACCGCGCCGGTGAGCGGCTGATCCGGATGACCGCCGGCGACTTTATCTACCTGCCGCAGGATGTGCCGCACGCGTTCCGCACCACCGGCACCGTGCCCGTCCGGTTCCTGGCCCTGACCCTGCCGGGCGGACTGCTCGGCATCTACGACGAGGTCGGCGTCCCGGCCGACGAACGGCGCCTGCCCGACGCAGGCGTGTCGGACGCCGACATCGCCCGCTGGCTCGAGCTCAGCCCGCGCTACGGACTCCGCATCGTCGGCCCGCCGATCCCCGAGGCCGAGGCATAACACCCGAGACAGCCCGCGCAGGGTGCGATGTTCCGTAGTAATCAAGGTCCCGTGCATGATCACCGAACATCACCGCCGTTCTGGAGGCTGCCGGGTGACTCTGGATCTTGGAGAGTCAGGCGCCGGGTAGATGCGGACCTGCGCCGTGCCCCGGCCCGGCGCCGCTGGGGCAGGGTGAGCATCGTGGCCCTCCCTGTTGCTGTCAGCCGCCCTTCCTGACAGCAACGTGGCCCTCCCCGTTGCTATCGGGACGACATCAGGCAGGGCCACGTTGCTGTTAAAACCAGTGGCTGACAGCAACAGGGAGGGCCACGATGCTGTTAGCGGCGGCCGTGACCAGCAACCTGGGCCGCCAAGCTGCTGCCACGGGCCGGGGCCGCCGGGCCGCGGGCCGCCGTGCCGCGGGCCGCCGGGCCGGGGCGTGCTCGCGGCTGAACTATTCCGCAAGATGTCCGAAAGGCTCTCCCGGCTCGATCACGCATCACGCGGCGGGCCTCCAGGGCAGTGGCGATGTTGCGTGATCATGCCCTGGACCTTGATCACGGAGCATCGCACCTGCCGCCCCGCACTGACAGCTCCCCGGAGCGAGAACTCTCCCCCGCGATGCCGGAAAAAGCTCCCTGATCCTGATCACAAGCCGCGCGGGAGCCCCCGGGAACCCGTGCTGGTTTCCGTGATCATGCTCGCGACCATGATCACGGAAGATCACGCAGGTCAGGACACCTGCGATGTTCCGTGATCATGGCCTGGACCTTGATCACGGAGCATCGCACCTGCTGCCCCTCCCCGGCGGGAACTGGAAAACGACACGATCCGGGTCGTCAACGTGATCCCCGGCGTGACGGCGACCAACCTCGCCCGCCACCAGCCTGACCTGGTGCGCAGGCTGGCCGCGTCTCTCGGCGAGGAGATCGGCCCGGCCCGCGACGGCCTGTTTCCCGAGGATGCGCTTGACCAGATCGCGGCCGCCGCGGGCCCGATCATGGCCCACCCCGACGACGTGGCCAGGGCGGTGATGTTCGCGATCACTCAGCCCATCGAGCTGAGCATTTCCGAGATCGCCGTCCAGCCCGCCAGGCGACTGCCCGGCTAGGCACCAGCCGGGGGCGAGCCCCGCGCGAAAGCACGCGGAACGCGCAGGAAAACGCCGTTCCGGGTGATCTGCTGCGTGCTCGGCGGCCATTATCCAGGTCATTTGCGCACGCCGATCACGGTGTGCCAGGAACGGTCTGGCGGGCCGCCCCCCGGGTGGCATCCGGCTCGCCCGGCTATCACGTAGAGTGTACCCATGAGTCTTGGGGACGGACTAGCGGGTGAAGCTCCATTAGAGCTTCTGCTAAATAATCTCTTTGACATGACAGATGATAGCTGTATTACGATTCTGCCTCATGCGCTGAGAGCGACGGCGCAACTCGGGATAGCAGATCAGCTCGGCGATTCCACTATGAATGTGGAGGACCTGGCGACTGCGGTTCGAGTGGACAGTTTAGCCCTCTATCGGCTGCTTCGGGCCCTGGCAACCGTTGGCGTCGTCGAAGAGGCCAGGTCACGGTACTTTCGCCTCAGCCCGCTTGGCCAGCGACTGCGGGCCAACTCGCCAGCGAGTTCGCGATGGTCGATCGGCAACAGGGAATCGGCGGTAGCCTGGACCCACGCTACGGGCGCGCTGGCATCGGGTAATGCTGTATTCGACAGTGTCTTCGGCGCGTCATTCTTCAGTCACAAGGACATCGACCGGCAGGCGCAGCAGGGATTCGCGGCACGAATGCGCGAGCGCGCCCGCAACTGTTATCACGACTTCGCTTTGGCCGCGGACTGGAGCGGAGTCAAGACCGTCATGGATATCGGGGGCAACGATGGTCATGTACTCGAATGTTTATTGCGAAGCGCACCGCATCTCTCCGGAGTATTGTTTGACCGGCCGACCGTCATCGAGTCGGCGATCGCCAGCGGGTGTCTCGCGAGCGTCGGCGAGCGCTGCCAAATGGTGGCCGGAGACTTTTTTGACAGTATTCCGGGGGGCGCGGACACGCACCTCATGTGCAGCGTTCTCCATGACTGGCCCGACGACCAGGCCGTGGTCATACTGGGTAACAGCAGGATGGCACTGCCCCCGGGCGGTCGCCTGCTGATCGTGGAGATGCTTGTTCCCGATGGCCCGCAGTGGCATCCGAGCAAGTGGAGCGACATCGGAATGATGGTGCTGACCGGCGGGCGCGAGCGGTCGAGGTCAGAATTCGACAAGCTTCTCCACGAGGCCGGGCTGTCGCTTGCCTCAGTGCACGGCATCCCTAATTCCCATTTCTCCCTTTTGGAGGCAGTGGTGGCCTGATGCTGTGCTCCGCAAAACACAGGAAACACGGGAATAAAGGACACTGGACGAGGCGACCGCGGGGATGTTCGGCGGCATGGACACACCGAGAGGGGCAACCGTAGATTGGCAGGCACTCAGCATCAGGAATGTCGCTCAGCCGTGAGCGAGCCCCAGCAGGTCTCGCTTCGCAAGCTCCGCGGCTTCCGCTACTTCTGGCTGTCCAGGGCGGTATCGGGCCTGGGATCTGCCATCACCATGGTGGCCCTGCCGGTGCTGACCTTCGAGCTCACCGGCTCGCCGGTGCTCGTTTCCCTGGTCGCGGCGGCCGAGACCGTCCCTTACCTGGCGCTGGGCCTGCTGGCGGGGGCGCTGGCTGACAGGGTCGATCGTCGCCGGCTGATGATCGTCGCCGATGTGCTCAATGCCTTCTGCCTGGGCAGCATACCGGCGGCATCCGCCCTGGGGGGGTTGACGTCCGCGCAGATCATCGCGGTCGCCCTGGTGTCCTCGACGCTTGCCATGCTGTTCGACTCCGGGGTGTACGGACTGCTTCCCGAGGTCGTCGGAAGAGCCAGCATCGCCAAGGCGAACAGCGCGATCTACGGGACTGAGGCGACGGTCCGCATCGCTGGCACCGCCGTGGCCGGGGGGCTGATCGCCATCGTGCAGCCGGCCGGGACGCTGACCGCGGACGCCCTGTCGTTCGCCGCCTCCGCTCTCTTCATCGCTGCCGTCAGCCATCGCCCCGCGGCGCGCCCGGGGACGGAAGCCGCCCGCTTGCCGCTACGGCAGGCCGTGGCCGACGGGCTCCGCTTCCTCTTCAGCCACCCCATGCTGCGCCTCATGACGGTGGCCGGGACGCTGCAGTCTGTCTCGGGCGGCGCCATCATCGGGCAACTGGTCGTCTTCGCCAGCCGGCAGCTTGGCATCCATGGATCAGATCCCCGAATCGGCTTTCTCTACACGGCGTGGAGCGCCGGCGGAATTGGCGGTTCGGTGCTCCTCCCCAGATTGCTGCGCCGGTTCAGCGCCTTCGGCGTGCTGCTGGGCGCGCTGATCGCCGGCACCGCACTCGGCCTGGTTGTTGTGCTGAGCACAAATTGGCTCGTCGCGCTAGTCGCGATCGCCGCCTGGGGCACGGCTTATCTCGTCGTCCTGGTTAACACGATGTCTTACTCGCAGGAAGTCACCCCGGCTGAGCTCCAAGGCCGGGTGAATACAACCCGGCGGGCGCTCTCCTCCGGCATTGGCGTGCCGCTGGGCGCGCTGGTCGCGAGCACGCTGACTGTCCAATTCGGTATACGTGCGGGAATGTCTACAGCCGTGATATCCATAGGCGCGGCCGTGGTTATTGTCTCCTTGATGAGGCTGAGAATTCGTCGAAGCTGAGTGAACCGCCGAAAGGGAAAGGCATGCTTCTTGAGAATGCTCTTGCTTACTATTACGACCGAGTTCAGCTAGCCCTGCGGCAATTATTCCCAGGTCCCGGCGGCGGGCGCGGCTTCGACTTCAACCCTGGTCCTGAGTTGCCTGAGCTGACGGCTCCCGTGCGCGACTACCTGTCGGCGTCAGGTCTGGCCCACACAGTCTTAAGGGATTACCGGGGCAAAGAACTCTCGCTGCTCGACCTCGCCCGAAATCCTGCGACGATGACCACCAAGACCTTCCCTTCCCTGATCATCGTGGCCCGCGCGGTACGCTATATCCAGGATTCCGGTGAGCGGGTCACGATAATAACCCCGTCTTCCGCGAACAAGGCCACCGGGCTCCGCGATGCCGTCTTGCGCGCAATCACCTCGGGACTAGCGCGGCCGGACCAGCTCAATATCGTGGCCATCGTCCCGGCCGGCTCCGCCGCCAAATTGCGCAGTTCGGAATTGTTCACCGACCCGGCCCTGCGCGCCCGGAATCCGGTGGCGCTATACCACGGAGACGTGCCTGGCGACGTGAAACTGATCGCCAGGGGCACCGTCGAAGAGCACGGGAACCTGCTGGAGGACAAGGGCCAGGCCAAGCTCTGGTACACCCTGCAACTGGAAAACTATGTAGCCGCCGACGTCATCCGGGCACTGGCGGAGGCAGAGTTCTTCGCTCCGCGCGCGGACAGGCACCGCCTGCACGTCCACGCGGTCTCCAGCGCCTTCGGCCTGCTCGGCCATGCCTGCGGCCAGAGCCTCTTCCGCACGACGACGGGAGCGGCGGCGGCCGGCTACTTCCTGGTCCAGCACCTCGGCGCGCCGGACATGGTGGAAAGCCTCTACCGCGGCCAGCCCGCCGGGAAGATACCCGAATACGCCTATCAGCCGGACCGCGGGTTGTACACGCAGGAAGCCAACAGGCACTTTCCTGAAGTCACCTTCGATCCGCAGGAGACCCTTGACTCGACGTTCTACACGAGGAACCCTCCCACGTCGGCCCGGATGAACGAACTGATTCGCGAGCAGGGCGGCGGCGGGCTCGTCGTCTCCCTCGCCGAGTGCCTCAAGCGCTACGGACAGGCGCGGTCATTGCTCCTTGAAGCGGGCATCGCGATTCCTGCCAACCCGACGGAGGTCAGGGAGTGGTCGTCGATCATGGCCGTGGTGGGGGCCTTGAACGCCATCGACCGGGACCTCGTGCCAGAGAGCGACATCGTCATCCACGGCTCCGGCAGCTACTCCGCGGCCGACTTCGAGGTGATGCCCGCCCGGGATCTCCCCCGAGCCGACGACGTCGCGGCCTTCCAGCGACTGGTCCTCGAGGCAGCGGTGCCGTGACAGCCGCAGCCGCCGCACCCCGGCAACTCTCCTAGGAGTAGGCACAATGCTCCGATCACTGGCACCGGCCCGGCAGCCGCTCCCCGAGCGCGCGCGCCTGCGGGCCGCCTATCACTGGCGCAATAGCGGAAGCCCGGTCCTGGTACGGCTGCGACTGGCCTGGGACGTGCGCGGCGGCAGGGTCCTGCCCTCGCTGCGGTCCGAGCAGGGCGGCATGTCCGTTTCTTACACCGGGCTGCCCGAAGGGCTGGCCTACACGCTCGAGTTCACCGAACTGCGCCGCGAGCACGCGGGTGAGCAGCCCGAGCGAACCTCCGCGACGATCACGGGGCGGGAGCTCAGGTCGCTGGCGGCCGCGCTGCCTGAGGCCGACATCGTCATCGTCGGCACCAGCGCCGGCCAGGCCCGGCGCCTGCCGGCCGCCGCGTCTCTCGTCGTGCCCATGCGCGTCCATTTCTTGGTGGACATCGACGGTGACGCGCAGCGACTTCGCGGCCGGATCTCCGAACGGGAGCGCTGGCAGTTCTCCCGCAACGTCCGGCGGTACGGCTGGGCCTGGACCCTGATAGACGATCCGGCCTGGTTCGACTTCTTCTACGACCGCATGTACCGGCCCACCATGTCCGAGCGCCACGGCCCCCGGGAGAGGACGGAGGGCAAGGACTCATCGTATGAATGCCTGTTCCGTACCGGGCGGCTATTCGCTCTCTGCGAGAACGGGGAGCGAATAGCCGGTGCCCTGTGCCACTGGAACAGCGCGTCCCGCGTACTGACACTGCGGCTTCTCGGCGTGCTCGACGGGTCCAAGGACTACTTCGACCGGGGCGCACTCAAGGCGGTTTACCATTTCCTGATCGACTGGGCCGCCGACAATGACGTACGGGAATTCGATCTGCAGGGCACGGAGCCTTTCCTGAGTAAGGGCACCTATCAGTGGAAACGGCGTCTCGGGACGCGCGTGATCCTCCCCCCGAACCACTTCGGCGCTAAGCGCCTTTGGTTCCACGTGCGCCAGGACACGGCCGCGGTGCGGGATTTCCTTACCGCCAACCCGATCCTCGCCGAGTCCGCCGACGGAACTTTGGAGGCCGTCTATTTCCACGATGAGGGCCGGCCCGCCCGGCTGGATTACTCGGCGAAATCACCCGGGGTCGAGCGCACCCGGCTGGTAGACCTCGACGGGTTCCTGGCCTCCGTTCCGGTCAGCGCCGCGAAAAGGCCGGCGCCGTGACTGGCCTGATCACCTGGATCTACCAGGCCGACGACATGGACCCGGCGGCGAGCCAGAGCTTCGAGAACGGCATCACAGAGCGCTACCGGGTCTTCGCGGCCCCGTACGGCCTGGACTTCCGGATCATCCGCGCCGGGGAAATCATCCCGGCCTGCCTCGGGAAGCCCGTCCTGTGGTACCGGGGCGAGGATCTGCTCAGCCGCCCGCAGTGTTTCATCGTGGAAGACATGAGCAAGGACCCGCAGGCGGTGCAGGCACTGCGGGCGATCTACCGTACGATCCACGCCAGTGGCCGCGTCCTGCTGAACCGCGCGATCAAGGGTCCCGACTTCCTCGAGCGAGACAAGCTCGCGATCCTGCAGTACGCGGCGGGCCTGGGCATCGCGACGGCGAGGACGGTCGCCGTTCCTTTCGGCCGGTACGCGCGGAGCGTACTCGACAACATCGAGCGTGACCTGGGACCGGCCCCTTACATCGTGAAGCCGCGGGACATGGCCATGGGCATCGGCGTCTTGCGAGTGGACTCCGCCCAGCAGCTTTCCGCGGCTATTGACATCACGTCCCAGACTGGCAGCGGCTACATTGTGCAGCCGCTACTCGAAAACACCGGCGATATGCGGGTCTTCGTCGCCGACGGAGAAATCCTGGCATCCATGACCCGGCGGCCGGCCCCCGGAGGCTATCTTGCCAATATCAGCCACGGGGCTTCTCTCGACATTACTGATGATCACCTGGAAGTCACGAAATCCTGCCAGCGGATCGCGCAGGGACTGGAGGCGGAGTGGATTTGCATAGACTGGCTGATGACCTCATCAGGACCCGTGCTGAATGAATGGTGCACGGCCTACGGCGGCTTCACTATTCTGCCTGAGCCGGCCCGAACTAAGGTGGCGGAGGGATTTTTCCTGTGGATCAAGAAAAAGTTTGGCGAGATGCTGTGAGCACGATCTCATGAGCGCGCCGTGGTACGGCGGCCCGCTTCCGCTGGCCTCGAGGCTTCCGCTGCCGGAGGTGCTCGGCCTTGTCACCGAGGCCATGGATGAGGTGGGGTTCAGCCACTACGCTCCCTCGTCGGCCGCGCCGACGTGCCCGGTCGTGATCGGGCCTGAGTCCTTCCGCGAGCTGTTCGGGGCCGCCACGGCGCTGCTCGGGCTGCTGCGCAGAGCATTACTTGAGACCGCTCCCAGCGCCGCGGGGCGCATCGCCGCGCTCCGGGCCGATCCCGGTATGTACCCGCTCGTCATGGACCGGCCGGCCGAGGAAACCTACGCGACCTGCGTCGCGCGCCCCGATGTCATGATCGATGCCACCGGCCCCAAGTTCATGGAATTCAATATCGGTGCCGGCATCGGCGGCGTGGTGGACACCTCGCTGAATTCGGTGGCCTGGACGGCGGCGTTCGGCGGCCCGGCCAGGGCGCCCTTTACCGGGCCCGACGCGCTGTCGGTCAGGGACGAGCTGTTCCTTGACGCCGTCCGTGATCTCGGCGTCGATCCCGCCGTCGCGATCGTCGGCACGACCCGCGACCTCAAGGGCCGCGATCCCGCCCACTACTTCGACCTCCAGTTGGCGTCCCTGCGAAAGCGAGGGCTGCGGGCGGAGTTTTTCGAGCCTGAGGACCTTCTCGAAGGGCTCGGCGACCTGGCCGCGCCGCGATACAAGGTCGGCTTGCGCCATTTCACCGTTCAGGAGTGGCGCGAATACGGGATCGACCTGGCGCCCGTTCGCGCCGCGCTTGACGCGGGATGCACGCTCATCGCGTCGCAGACGGCCTATCTGATCGCCAACAAGAAGGTACTCGGATGGATCTCCGAGGGCCTTCCGTGGATGACCGAGCGGGACCGCCGCACGGTCAGCCGCTACCTGCCCTGGACCCGCGTGGTCGGCGACCGCTCCGTGTGCTGGCGGGACAGTCACTGGCCGCTGCCCGCGCTGCTGCTCGAGCAGCCGGAGCACTTCGTGCTCAAGCCCGCCATCGGCCTGCGCGCGCAGAACGTACTCGTCGGCCGCTATTGCGACCCGCGGCTCTGGCGGCACACGGTGGAACAGGCCGCGACGGCGCAAGATCACGTCGTCCAGGAATACGTGGAGCCAGTGCCGTACCTGATGGAGTTCACCGAAGACGGCGTCAGCACTTTCGAGGCGGAGGTGTTCCCGGTCTTCAGCCCGTTCTTGTTCGGCGACCGGCCGGGCGGCTGCATGGTGCGCTATCTGCCGCCTGGCGAGCGTGATGTCGTCGGAATCTACGGGCACCGCACCGTGGCGTTCTCGTATGCCTAGGCCAGATGCCGCCTGTCGTCGGCGGTGGAATCATGTCAGACGACCGGTTTGATCTCGCGCGGGCACGCGCGGAGACGCCGGGGGCCGGCCACGTGGTGCACCTCAATAACGCCGGTGCCGCTCTCATGCCGCAGGCGGTGACCGATGCGACGATGGACTACCTGCGGCTGGAGAGCCAGATGGGGGCCTATGAGGCGGCCGAGCGCTCTTCGGAGAAGCTCGATTACGCCCACGAGGCGATCGCGAGATTGATCAACTGCGGCCCGAGGGAACTGGCGATCCTCGACAGCGCGTCCCGCGCCTGGGCGATGGCCTTGCACAGCATGCCGCTGCGGGCCGGCGACAGGATCATCATCTCGGCCATGGAATACGGGAGCAATTACATTTCCTTACTCCACCTCTCCAGGCGGCTGGGAGTGTCGGTCGAGGTGCTGCCGGCGGACGCGAACGGCCTGGCGGACGTCGCGGAACTGGAGAGCCGGCTGGACGAGCGGGTGCGGCTCATCTCCATGCCGCACGTGCCGATGCATGATGGCCTGGTCAACCCGGTCGCGGAGCTGGGCAAGGTGGCGCGCAGGCACGGCATCCCCTACATGGTCGATGCCTGCCAGTCGGTCGGCCAGCTTCCGGTGGATGTCGCCGCGATCGGGTGCGACCTGCTGGTGGGCTCTGGCCGCAAGTTCCTGCGTGGTCCCCGCGGCACCGGCTTCTTGTATGTCCGCCAGGACATCGCGCCCAAGCTGACTCCCGCCGTGCTGGGCCTCGACGGCGTTGAGTGGCTGTCCGGCACGTACCGCATCG
The DNA here is from genome assembly GCA_963720575.1 of uncultured Actinomycetota bacterium. Classification (GTDB taxonomy): domain Bacteria; phylum Actinomycetota; class Actinomycetes; order Streptosporangiales; family Streptosporangiaceae; genus Chersky-822. Next base: position 2,527,326 of record CAVRGA010000001.1, on the reverse strand, counting down.
CGTCGGGAGCGCGCCGGTTCGAGACCTGGGAGATGAACTGCGCCGCGCGCATCGGGCTCGGAGCGGCCATCGGCTACGCCCTTGACTGGGGGGTAGAAAGCACCTGGCGGAGGCTCAGGCAGCTCGCCGACGGCCTGCGCGAGGATCTCGCCGGCATTCCTGGCGTTCGCGTGGAAGACCGAGGTCAGGAGCGATGCGGGATTATCGCCCTGACGTTCGAAGGCCATGACGCCCACTGGGTCAGGGCGGAACTGCGGCGGGCGGGCATCAATACCTGGGTCTGCCTGGACAACGCCGCGTGCCTGGACATGCAGACGCGAGGGCTGCGCAGCCTGCTGCGGATCTCGGTGCACTACTACAATTCCGCCGAGGAGCTGGCGCGTTTGTGCTCGGTGCTCGAGGAGACACTGGCCGCTTCCCGTGAGTCCCCCGCGCCTTCCCGCTCATGACCGCGCCGGAAGGTGCGGCCGCCGCGAGAGCGACGGCCGCACCGCTGGGTATCAGTGCCCGGCCGGGCCGAACGGCGGCAGGGTGATCTTGCCCCAGGTGACCCTGGTCGGCAGGTGGAGGAAGATCTGCGTCGCGGCCTTGGTGCCGAGCACCGCGACATCGACGGTGCAGGCGTCCAGGAGCGCGGGCACCTTCACGCCAGCCTGGGCGCAGGTCGCCTGTGCGACTCTCGCGAGCTTGGGATCGAGATTGCCGGCGTACATGAGGTTGGTCGGGTTGCCGGTCGCGACCTTGCGGCCGCAGTCGTTCAGCAGCGAAGCCTTGACAGGGACGCGCCAGCTGGCGCCGTACTTGGAATAGAACGTGTTGAAGGCGAATGGCGCGTGGAACACCGCGCCGGTGCGCGAGGCGAGGGCAGAGACGTCGGTGCCGGCATTGGCGAGCAGGCCGTGCACCTTCTCTGGCCAGCGGCCCAGGCCCACCGACGCGTCGATGTGGTTAGGCGCCCCAGGGGCGATCACCGCGGTCACCGAGTCCCCGCTCGCGCCCCTGATCAGGTACGCCTTCTCGCCGTTTTGGTTCAGGCTCAGCGAGACGTCGCCGCCATCGGCCAGATTGCGCTGGGCGCCGACCGCGAGGTTCACGTCCTTGTGATTGATGACCAGCCTGGCTTCCGGCGCGCCGGTGACGGACTCAGGCGCGACGCACACCGCGACGTCGGACTTGCCGATATGCGTCGCGACCGCTTCGTTGACAGCGGCGTTGGGCCAGCTCGGCGCGCCTGAGATCTGCCTGTTCTCCACGATGAACTTCGGCCCGGTGGTCGCGAGCTCGAAGTCACCGTACGCCTGGAAGTCATACAGCAGGTTGCGGAACGTGACCAGGTGGGTGTCTCCGGTGCCGCTGGAGGCGTCGCACGAAGCCGTGCCCGGCACGAAGGTCTGGTGGGAGACGATGGCCGGCGCGGGCGAGCTGCCGATCGCCGCGGTGGTCGACAGGTGCAGGTTGTTGGTCTCGCCGGTGAACCCTTCCATCACGCAGGTCGGCGCCAGCGTGGTTCCGTTGTGCACGGTCGTCCTGACCGTCAGTGCCGCTCCCGAGCTGAAGTTCGCCTGGGAGCCGCAGCAGTCGCCGACGATGGCGAATTCCACGCCGTTCCAGCCGCTCGCCAGGTGCAGCACGCTGTCGAAGGCGGTCGCGGTGGCGTTGCCCGTGCCGGTGGTCATGACGACCGAGTCATTGCCGCCCGGCGCGGCGTTGCCGGTCAGCGTGACGCTGCCCAGGCTCGACACCGCCGGGATGCCCCCGCTCAGCGCGCCAGAGGCCGAGTTCTTGTAGCAGTCCGTGTCGACCCCGATGACGTAGGTATTCCACCCGCCCGGGCACGCCGCGTTGTACGTCAGCAGCCAGTACTGGATGAACACTTCGTCGTACGTAGTCGAGTAGACGAATTGCTGCCAGCCCTTGCACACGGCCGGGTTTCCCGCTCCCGCGCAGACCGACGTGGTAAACGGCTTCGCGTTGATCTGCAGCGAGTAGGTGTTGGCGACCTGCGGGCCGGCGCCGTTCTGCTGGCCGGTCTCGGTGAGTGACGGGCTCACCGCGTCGAAGGAGCCGGTCACGCTGGACAGGTGGCCGGTGACCTCAGCGGAGTAGTCGGTGCCGTTCCCGACGATCTGCGGATGATGCCCGCGCGCGGGCGGGTAGGGGTGACGTGGCGCCTTCTTGCAGGCGTGCTTGACCCACTCGACCTTGGGAAACTTCGCGGTGAAGCAGCCCTTGCCCGGTACCCTGAGCTTTTCTATGGCCTGCTGCCATTTCGCTGTCCGGCCCGGCTCTGACCGGCCGCTCGCGATGGCCCCCGACGATGCCCCGAGCGTCGTCACGATGCCTGCGATGGCTATCGCCCCGAGAATTTTTCTCCCTAGGGCTTTTCCCCGCATTCTGGCAAGGAACCGTGATCGATGCATGTAGCTCTCCTCTGGCATTGGCCAGCCATTGCCGTCCGAACCGGCTCGCGTGGCTGGCGGCGCCGCATGACGCTGCGCTTAGGCACCAATGTGCGCCGGCCGGGCAGGCGCCGGCCATGCGTCATCGCCCACAGGATGCTCACATAAGAACTGTGCGTACCGCGGCCGGGCTGGACCGCGAAAGGCCAGCTCAGACTGGGTCCGCCGGCCCGGACTGCCTCGTTCAGCAGCCCGCGCAGGCACGGACGAACGGCTCGTAGAACACCTGGCCCGGGTCAGGGGACTGCGCCGCGAGCAGGCCAGGGCTGATCCCCGTGCCGTTGAAAGCGCGGATGTGCGGGACGCTCAGCGGGCTGGTCGCCTTGCCGTCCCTGCCCAGGGTGACGTAGGACAGCGCGGAACCGTGCCGCGCGCGGAACACGACAAGCAGCGGGAACGTCGAGCCCTGGCCGATCGCCTGCGCCGACGGCGGAGCCCCCGTCCTGACCGAGGACGGCAGAACGCGGGGCGCGCTCCATTTCGCTATCCCGCGCGACGGCTCCAGCGCGACCGCGAAGTCGATCCGCCCGGTACTGCCCGGTACCCGCCACAGGACGTAGACGTCACCATTCTGGCTGCTCGTGCTGGCTTCGGCGATGGCCGGAGTGCCCGCGGTCGTCGCGTCAGGGACGGCGAGGACCCGCCCCCACCTCACCGCGCCTGAAGGGCCGGGGAATCCCACGATGTAGTCGACCGCGCCGGTGGACGCCGCCTTCCAGGTGACGACGATGATGTTGGAGTGCAGCGGCTGGAGCACCGACGGGCCGGCCGAGGCAGCGGCTCCTGGCACGGACTGTACGCCCTGCCAGCGCACGACGCCGCCCTTGTCCTCCTGCCCGGTCGAGTAAAGGAGCCGCGAATTCGCCGCGTCCTTCCACACCACGATGAGCTGGCCAGATGACTGGGTGCCGATCGGCGCCGCCGCCGGGCGGCTGCGGGTCCGCGCCTTGCCGAAGAGAACCTGGGCCGGCGGCGACCAGGTGTCCTTCCGCAGGCTGATCGACCTCTGGTAGGAGATCTCGAATCCGGATGGATCACTAGGTCCGGTCCAGAAAAGGAGCAGGTTCGATCTGTTCTTCCCCTGGCTGACGTTAGCCAGAGCCGGGGCCGTATTCGTTTTCGCGGCCGGGACCGGCCCGAGTTCTGGCGACCACTTCACCGGCGCGGCCAGCGGCGCCCCCGGCCCGCGCGGCGCTGCCGGGCCGGCGGTCGCCGAGGCGGCCGGCCCCTGCCAGGAAAGGCATGCGGCAGCCAGAACGCAGGCGGCCGGGAATGCGGCACGAGATAGTGCGTTCATGGCTGACTTCCTGGCTGATGGCATCGCCACCCCCGAATCTCCGTCGGCTTTAACCTAGTGTAGAAACAGCCGGCGATAGGTGAGGCGGGAATGGGTCCTCGGCCCGCGCGCGAGCCGCATGGCAGTACGCTGGCCGGGCTGCTGAGGCAATTGCGGATCACGGCCGGCCTGACTCAGGAACAGCTCGCCGCGGCAGCCGGCCTGAGCCCTCGCTCGATCAGCGACCTGGAGCGGGGCGTCAACCTGACGGCCCGCATGGAGACCGTGCGGCTGCTGGCCGATGCGCTGAACCTGACCGGTGCCGCGCGGACCGGATTTCAGGCCGCGGCTCGCGGGCTGACCCCCGACCAGGCACTCCCGGCCGCGGGCGCGGCGACGGCGACACGCACCCTGCCGAGGGACATCGGCGCGTTCACCGGCCGTCAGGCGGAGCTGCACGCGGTGGTCCGCCTGGCCGGCAGCGCCCGTAAATCGGGCGGGGTCGTCGGGATCTGCGCGATCGGCGGCATGGCCGGAATCGGGAAGACGGCGTTCGCCATCCATGCCGCCCACCAGCTCGCGCCGAGGTTCCCCGACGGCCAGATCTTCATGAGCCTGCACGCCCACACCCCAGGGCAGCGGCCGGTGGAGCCGGCCAGCGCGCTGGCCAGCCTGCTGATCACCGCCGGAGTCGACTCCAGCCAGATCCCGGCCGGCATCGAAGAGCGAAGCCGGCTGTGGCGTGACCACCTCGCGGGCAGGCAGGTCCTGCTGCTGCTCGACGACGTCGCCGGGTATGAGCAGGTCAAGCCGCTGCTGCCCGGTGCCGCGGGCAGCCTCGTGCTCATCACGAGCCGCCGGCACCTCACCGCGCTCGATGATGCCTGCTCGATCAGCCTCGACACCATGCCGCCCGACGAGGCGGCCGCGCTTCTCATCCGGCTTTCCGGCCGGCCGGGCCTGGCCGCCGCGGTGCCCGCGGTCGGCGAGATCACCAGGCTGTGCGGCTACCTGCCGCTCGCCATCGGGATGATGGCCGGCCGGCTGCGGCACCACCCGGCGTGGTCCGTGTCGGACCTGGCCGCCGAACTCGCGTCAGCGCGCGACCGGCTCGAGCTCATGCGCACGGAAGACCTGTCGGTCGCGGCCGCGTTCGACTTGTCCTACCAGGACCTGGTGCCCGCGCAGCAGCGGCTGTTCCGCCGTCTTGCCCTGCACGGCGGCGCCGACATCGACGTCTACGCGGCGGCGGCACTCGATGACGCCGACGTCGGCACGACCCGCGCGCGCCTGGAGACCTTGTACGACCAGCACCTGATCGGCGAGCACGCCGCGGGCCGCTATCTGCTCCACGACCTCATGCGCGAGCACGCCCGCGGCCTCGCGGCCGCTGACCCGGCGGCCGAGCGCGACGCGGCCTTCGAGCGGCTGATGAGCTACTACCTGCGGGCGGCCCGCGCCGCCGACGTGCACCTGGCCAGGCGCGGCCGGCCCGGCCGGCTCTCGCCGGCGCCCGGCCCGGCAGAGCGCGGCCCGGCGGAGCACGGCCAGGCGGAGCACGGCCCGGCGGAGCGCGCGGTCCCCGGCTTCGCCACGCGCGATGCGGCCACCGAGTGGATGGAGCGCGAGCGGCTGAATGTCGATGCGCTGATCATGGCGGCCATCCAGCGTGACCGGCCCGCGTTCGCGGTTGAGCTGGCCGCCGCGATGCACGCCTTCCTGCGGTTCCACGGCCACTGGGATCACGCGCTCGAGCTGCACAGGATCGCCATGGAAGCGGCAGCCGCGATGGGAGACGAGCAGGCCGAGGCGAGGGCGCTGACGAACCTCGGTGACGTGCAGATGGCGGCGCGCGACTACCCCGTCGCCGCGACCAGCCTGAGCAAGGCGATGCAGGCCTGCCGCAACCTCGGCGACCGGCCAGGCGAGGCGGCCGCGCTTACCCAGCTCGGCGCGGCGCTGTACCTCACCGGCGACAACCAGATGGCGGCTGAGCACCTCGGGCGCGCGCTTGAGCTGTACCGCGATCTTGGCGACCTGCCGGGGGAAGCGCTCGCGCTCAGCAGGCTCGGCAGCGTGCAGATCGTGACCGGTGACTACCTGGCCGCCGGGGCTGGCCTCAGCAAGGCCTTCGAGCTCTACCGGCACCTGGGAGACCGCCTCGGGGAAGCCTACGCGCTGAACGACCTCGGCGCCGTCAGGCAGGCGACCGGGAATTACCGCCAGGCGACCGCCGACCTCGCGCGCGCGCTTGACCTCTACAGGGAACTCGGCGACCGCCTGGGCGAGGCGAACGCGCTGCTCGACCTCGGCAACGTCCAGCAGGCGACGGGCGACTACGCCGCCGCCCTGGCCGGCCTGACCGATGCGCTTGAGCTCTACAACGCACTTGACGACCGGCTGGGCAAGGCGAACGTGCTGCACCAGCTCGGCGCGGTCCAGCAGGCCACCGGCGACAGCGATGCCGCGGGCGACAGCCAGCGGGCGGCACTGGGGCTGTACCGCCAGCTCCGTGACCGAACCGGCGAGTCCGACGCGCTCGTCCGCCTGGCCGAGATCACGCTGGAATCCGGGCGGCCCGCCGAGGCCAGGGACTTCTTCGAGCAAGCGCACGCGATCGCGATCGAGATCGCCTCCCCGCTCGGGCAGGCCAGGGCCTTGGAGGGAACCAGCCTGTGCGACCTGCGGACCGGCCGCCCCGGGGCTGCCGCTCTATCGCAGGCGCTGGAGATCTATGAGCGGATCGGCGCTCCCCGAGCTGAAGCCGTGGCCAAGGCCCTTGCCGAACTCGGCGCCCGGCCCGCGCCGCCGCCCGGCAGCAGCGTCGCCACGTAACAGCCGCTACTCGCCCAGCTCGGACATGAGCTCGGCCCGCCTTTTCTCAAGATCGGCGAGCTGAGCAGACAGCCGTTTCTGCTCACGGTTGACCCGGGCCAGCTCAGTCCGCGTCTGCTGTTCTAGCAGGTGGCGCTCGCCATGCAGGGTCCTGGCGAGCTCCTCGACCTCGCGGCGGAGCAACCGCAGCCACGGGTTCCCGTGCATCTCGTTGCGCCGGTACTGCAGCTTGCCGGCCCTGATCGCCGCATAGATCTCATCTTGAGCGAGGCTGTACTCCTTGAGAGCCGTCTTGTCGCTCAGGGTCGCGCCCTTGCGCGCTCATTCTCCGTCGTCGGGTGCCATAACTTCGACCACTACCTCGCTAACGTTCGCTTCCGGGTTTCTTCGCGGCGCGCTGGTCACGGAGAAGCCGGGACAAATCTCCTCACCGCGCCCGTCCGGTTCATCGAGCCAGCCTGACGGCGCGTCCCGCCGCAACGCACTCACGCGCACGGCGCGCCCGATCGCCAGCACGCGGGTCATTTTCCGTGATCATGAACCACGCCATGATCACGGAACATCGCACCTGTCCTGACCTGGGTAATTTCCGTGATCATGGTCCCGGTCATGATCACGGAAAATGACCCGCGTCCCCGGTACTCGCCAGGCCCGGCAGGACCGGAACGGGCAGTGCGGGTTCCCGTGCCGTGCCATTATCGCGGAGCGTTCCCGGCTCCGCCGCGGAGAGTTCTCGCATCACGGACTCTTGACCGGCCTATGTGCGGAGAACCCTCCGTGCAACGACAAGTCTCCGCGGCGGAGCCGAAAAACTCTCCGTGCAACGACAAGTCTCCCCCACGATGCCGGAAAAGGCTCCCCGATCCTGATCCAATGTCACTCAGCTTATTTGATCATGCGCCGACCAGCATGTTACGGCCCGGGCTGAAGCGCTCATGCAGGCGCCCGCCCGGGCGCGGCTGAGCCCCGACAACATGGGTGCGCGAAACGACACTCGATCGTAGACATCCCAAAGTAGGGTGTGTTTTCGGTGTGTCGCGGGGTTGGCTTGTGCTAACTGCCGGGTTCCGGTCGTCGTGCGGCACCTGGGCAGGGGTCCGGCGGGCTCGTGGTGCCGGCGGCCTTGCGTGATCACGCGGCAGGCGCGCGGTTTTCCTTGATCACGTCAATCTGACCGCGATATGAGACTGTCGGGTGACTCGTGATCAGGATCGGGGAGCCTTTCCGGGCGTCGTGGCGGAGAGTTCTCGTTCCGGGGGAGTTGTCAGTGCCGGGGCGGCGGGTGCGATGTTCCGTGATCAAGGTCCCGGGCGTGATCACGGAACATCGCGCCTGTCCTGACCTGGGCGATCTTCCGTGATCACGCCCGCGGGCATGATCACGGAAACCAGCGCCGGTCCCGGCGGCTGCCGCGTGGCTCGTGATCAGGATCGGGGAGCCTTTTCCGGCATCGTGAGGGAGAGTTCTCGCCCGCGGGCATGGCTCCTGGTGCGGGAGGGGCCGCGCCTGGCTGGCGCGCCTGGCTGGCGCGCCCCGGGGCCGGCGCGAGGCCCGTCGTTGTGACTTTGCCGGGCTTGCCCGGGCTTCGCGCAGGCCCGTCGTTGTGACCTTGCTGGCGCTATAGCGCGGGCGTTGTGACATCGCTGGGCCTGCAGGCGCCGTTCCAGGCCCGTCGTTGTGACATTGCCGGGCCTGGCGCGGCCGGGCCCGGCAGCGCCGGGCAGTGCGGCGCGGCCATCGGGGGTGCCGGAACCCATGGGGCGCCGGAAGCTCCGGGGAGTTTTTATCGAAAATCCTTCTTTAAGTAAAAAAGCTCCTCGATGACTCGGGGAAGGGAAGTCTCCCCGCTGACCCGCCGGAGCCTGGCCTTCCACGATCCCGGGTCACCCGACAGCCGTATATACGCCGGCAGCCTTCCGTGATGAAGAAAACAGGTCACGGGCAGCGGTGATCGCGGAAGACTGCCGTCAGCCACCGCGCGGCCGGCCCCGGGAACAGTTCCAGCCGCGGTCCCGTCAGGTTCACAGCTTCCCGGCTCACGCCGCTCCCACAATCCTGCCGCGCGACACACCGAAAATTAACCTTAATTCGGGACAATTACATCCGGAACATCAATGGCCGCATCCATGCGGCCGCCCGGGCACCAGAAGCCACACCAAGGCACCACTGCCAGCTCACTCGCAACATGAGCACCAGCGGGGGGACTTGCCAGGCCGCATTTCCGGTGCGTCATATCAGTACCAAGATCAACTTAGGCTCGGCGGGATTGGATCTTGTTCGTGGAACGATCGCTCCGCTGCGCCGCTCTCAGTCGAGGCGCGACACCTGGTAGTGGACGATCCGCCAGCCGTCGGGAACCTGGCGGATGATGACGCTGAGGTACACGGTGATGGTGGCGCGGTCGCTGAATCCGAAGTCAACGGTGAGGTAGCCGAGCACCAGGCCATCGGCCAGCGCGCGGGTTTCGCGGACCGTGTACGCCGCGGTCAGGCCCGCCGGCTGGGCGGCGTAGTACTCGGCGACGCCCGCCGGCCCCACGGTGTAGGGATGGAGCCCCTGAAAGATCGCGTCCCCAGTGAACAACGCGGCGACGTCGTCCGGCCGACGGGTGTCGACCGCCGCCTTCCACCGGGCGAGTACCGAGTCCAGCGCGACCGGGTCGGAGGCGGTTGCCTCATCGCTGAGGCCGTCGCCGCTGCCCGGGCCCGGGTCGCTGGGGTGCGCGGTCAGGGGCGTCACCGTGTCGTGCCGCCAGACGCGCAGCGGCATCGACGACAGCACGTTCTCCAGTTCGGTCGGGTCAGCGGCCTGGAACAGGCCCCAGGTACGCCACTCGCCGGCGGCCAGCGGCGGGCGCCACAGCCGCAACAGGTGCCCTTGCGCGGCCAGCTCGCGAGCTCGTGCCGCCTCCCGGGCCCGCATCGCGTCGACCTCGGCGTCAGTGGTGCCGTCCGGCACCGTGGTCACCATGTCGACCAGGAATTCCATCGTCAGCTCCTTCGGCTATCTGGCGGCCGGTACCGGCCGGTACCGGCCAGGACCCGGCTAGGCACGGGCCCGAGGTGATGCGGAAATCCGTGCCGCAGCATCAGCGCGGCCACGGCGGCGACCGACACGATCGCGGCGCCGGCCAGCAGCGCCGGCTGGTAGCTGTGCTGAAGAGTCGGCGTGATCAGTAGCGGCCCGGCGATCTGCCCGGCACTGTACCCGGTGGTCAAGATGGCGACGGCCCGAGGCGCCCGCAGGTGTGCGCCGGTTGCCAGGGCGACAGTGCCGACGCCCAGGAACGTGGCGCCGAACAGCACGGCGAAGATGAGGGCGGCGGCGGTGCCGCCGGCCAGAGCCGGGAGCGCGATGCCGATCGCCTGGAGGCCCAGCGCGACGGCCAGCAACGCCGGACGGCTCCAGATGCGGCTCAGCCCGGCCCAGAGCGCCGCCGAGGGCACGGCGGCCACGCCGACGATGATCCAGGCGCTGCCGCCGAGCGTGGCCGAGGCGGTCTGGTCGATGGCGGCGACACCGAACGTGCCGGCGATGATGTAGCCGACGCCTTCCAGCGTGTACGCCAGCAGCAGCAACGTGAACCATCGGCGGCCTGGCCCGGCCCCGCGAGCTGTCCCGTCGTCGCCCGCCGCTGACGGCCGCAGCGGCCAGGCGGCCGCGCTCAGCGCCACGGCGAGCACTGCGGCCGACCACCAGGAATCCTGCCACGCGCCGTGGCGAAGTAGCAGCACAAGGACGCCTGAGGCGGCGATTCCGGTGCCGACGCCGCCGAATCCGTGCCCGACCAGCTGCTGGCCCCGGCTGCGCAGCCCGGTGAGCAGCGTGCTCGCCGCGACCATGAATACCAGCGCGCTCGCGCACCCGGCGGCGAACCGCAGTGCCGCCCACCATGGGTCGCTGCTCAGCACCGGCATCAGCGCTAGCGTGGCGACCACGACGATCAATGACGCCCGGTACACCGGCCTGGACCGCAGCAGCGCGGGCGCGGCGACTCCGGCCAGCGCGCCGGCCAGGTAACCGGCGTAGTTGGCGATCGCGATCGCGGCCCCCCATCGCGGCGAAAGCCCGGCCCCGGCGGTCATCAGCGGCAGGATGGGCGTGTAGACGAACCGGCCCACGCCCATCCCGACCGCCATGGCCGCTGCCGCCGGCAGGACGATCCCGGCGGCCCTGGCCCGGTGAAAGTCCAGGGCCGCCGGATGTCCCGGCCGCGGCGGGGGGAGCCGCGGCTGGGGGAGCCGCGGCGGGGGTTGCCGCGGCGGGGGTTGCCGCGAGGCGGGCAGCTCGGTCATAGTCATCTTCTCGCTGGGCGGCCGGTCAGTGGCCGGCGCTCTGGCCGCCGTCGACGTGCAGGATCTCGCCGGTCACGAACTCGGCGGTCTCCAGATAGGCGATCGCTTCGACAATGTCGCCGACATCGCCCATCCGGCCGACCGGATGCAGCGCCGCGAGCGTGTCGTGGGTCTCCTCGGGATGCATCGGAGTGCGGATGATGCCGGGCGCCACCGTGTTGACGCGCACGCCGCGAGCCGCGTACTCGATGGCCAGCGACCGGGTAACCGCGTTGAGGCCGCCCTTGGTCAGCGACGCGAGCGCGGACGGGACAGCGGTGCTGGCATGGTCGACGAGGCTGGTGGAAATGTTGACCACGTGTCCGCGGCGCGGACCGTCGTTGCGCAGCATGGCCGCGATGGCCGGCCGCGTGACGTTGAAGAATCCGCGCAGGTTGACGCCGGTCACCAGGTCAAAGTCTGCATCGGTGTAGTCCGTGAACGGCCCGGCCACGAACACGCCGGCGTTGTTCACCAGCGTGTCCACCCGGCCGAAATGCCCGACCGCCCGGTCGACCAGGCGCGCGCCGGTCTCGGGGTCGGCGATATCGCCCGGCACGGTGAGCACGCCGGGGTCGGAGGAGGAAGTGATGTGCCGCGAATTCGCGACCACCGCGTACCCGAGCTTGCGGTAGGCCTCCACGGCGCCGGCGCCGATGCCCTGGGACGCGCCCGTGATAATCGCGACCTTCTGCGCGGATGACATGACTGTGCTCGCTGTTGTCGTCTCGGTCATGTATCCACCATGGCCCAGCGACCCCCGGCACCGCCACGACCAGCATTCTCCCTACTGGTAGGCCGGACCTCCCACTGCGCTACGATCGCTTTCGTGGAGCTCCGGCAGCTGCGGTACTTCGTGGCCGTCGCCGAGGAACTCAACTTCGGCCGGGCCGCCGCGCGGCTGCGCATCGCCGGGCCATCGTTGTCGCAGCAGATCAAGGCCCTGGAACGCGCCCTCGGCACGCGCCTGTTCGACCGGGACCGCCGCACCGTCACGCTCACCCCGGCTGGGCAGGCGCTCCTCCCGCGTACCCGGGCGCTGCTCGAGCAGGCCGACGAGCTGCGCCGGGCGGCCGCCGGCCTGTCGGCTCACGAACCCGTCCGCCTCGGCTACGTCAACTGGTGCCCGGCCGACCTCACCAGCCGGACCACCGGCGTAGCCCAGCTGCTCGTCGACACCTGGGTGCTGCCCTCCCACACCCAGGCCACCCGGGTCGCCGACGGAAGCATCGACCTGGCGATCTGCTGGGTCCAGGCCGCGGACCTGGCCGCCCACGGCCTCGAAGCCAGGCTGCTCGGCGCCGACCGGCTCTACGCGGTCGCCCCCGGGCGGGACACCTCGCCAGTGCGCGCCCGGGACACGGCGGTGCTGGTCGACGCCGACGAAACGAGCTGGCTGTCGTGGAACAAGTACGCGGAGGAGTTCCTGGCCGACACCGGCGCCACCCGCATTCCCATCGACGACGGCGGCGTCACCGGCCCGGCGTTCTTCGACCACGTACGACAGCTTCGCCGCCCCCTGGTCAACTCGCCCAAGGGACAGACGACTCCGATTCCGCCCGACCTGGTGCAGCGGCCGATCGTGGCGCCCGCACCGTACTGGACCTGGTCCCTGGTCTGGCGCCGGACCGAGAGCCAGCCGTCCGTGCTGGCGGCCGCGTCCGCGCTGACCGACGACCGAGATGGACTCGCCTTCGACAACCGCGCCTCGTGGCTGCCGGCCGACGACCCGTACCGTCCGGGCTAGAGCGCCCGGCAAGTCCGCTGACACCGGCGGGTGCCCGCCGGGGGCCGCGCCGCCGCTACTTCTCCAGGTCGCGCAGGGCTTTGATGAAGTTCTGGCCGTTGGGCGTCCCCACGCCGGTCATGTTGTCGTAGCCCTTCAGTGCGACCTGCCCGGTGTAGCCGGCCATGGCGGGATCCTGGTCATCGAAAGTGGTCAGGAGCTGCTGGCCGCCGCACAGGGCGTCGAGACACGCTACCCCGCGAAATAGCGCGGGAGTTCCCGCGGTCAGCGGCAGGACGTCACGCACGGCGCTGGTCCCGGCCATACGGTAGATAGCCGGGTTGATCAGCCCGAACGGCCTGGGCTGGCCCTGCTGGGCGGCGGTCACCATCCCGCCCACCAGCGGCGTGGCCAGGCTGGTCCCGCCGATGGGAGCCAGGCCGAAGGTGGGCGGGGCGCTGGGATCGCTGGGATCGAAGGTCAGCAGCCCGGTGCCGAACGCGGTGAACGAGTCGGCGTCGGCGCTGATATCGGGCACCACGCGGCCGTGGAAGCTCCCGCCCGGGCTCAGGGTCAGGGCCGACGGCACCACTGCCTTCTGATAGTCAGGCTCGGGCCAGACCACGCTGGGACCGCCGCCGCTGGCACCCTGCTCACCCTGGAAGGCCCACTGGCTGGCCTGCAGCAAGGACAGCCCGGTGGACCAGCCGGTCTCGAACAAGCGGTTGTCCTGCTGGCCGATCCCGAGCGTGGTGCCCCCGACCGCGATGGCGAACGGGTCGTTCGACGGGGTCTGCGTGCCAGAGCTATCGCCGGAGGAGAAATACATGCCTACTCCCTCGGCGGCCGCCTGCACCAGGAACGCGTGCTCGATCATGGTCAGCGCGGCGGGCTGGGCTTCGCCCCCGCCATCCCACGAGTTGGAGGCGACCGAGGCCAGCGGGTGGTTGCCGGCGCCATCGAGAATCGCCTGGTCGGCGTCGAATAGTCCTTGCAGCCCGAAGTCACCGTTATCGCAACTGTCACCGCCGACCACAAGCTGGTTCGCCGACGTGGCCATGTCGTAAGACGACTCGACGTCGAGCTGCTCTTCGATGTTAGCCGGGTCGCCGCAGGCATTTCCCCGGCCGATCGACAGCTCCGCGTAGCGGCTGGCCGAGGGAGCGGGAATGTCCATGACCTTCGCGTAGTCCTGCAGCGTCAGCAGCATGTCCGGGGTCAGGCCGAGCTCCACCAGGGCGATCGTCTGGCCCGTACCGGTGTTGCTGGCGTTGGCGCCATAGACCGCTCTCAGCTGCCTGGCTGTATACCCGCACTGCTCGGTCGGAAATGCCGTCACCCCGAACTGCTCAGGCAATCCCGAAGCTTCGAACTGGCCGTAATAATTAGAGCACTGCGGACTGCCGCCAGGTGCCGCGGCCGACCGTCGCGCCAAGCTGCGGGCGGGCAACCCGCCAGGCCGTGCGAGGGGAAAGATTGGCGCGGCGTTGTCAAGGCCGGTAACGCCGAGCACGCTGCCGGCGAGCGAGCCGGGAATGGACACGGGCCGGTCGTTCGCACGCAGCGGGTGCGCTCCGGCGTTGACGCTCGCCGACGCCTTGTACAGCTTCATCCGCACGCCGAACGCCGCATCGATCTTCGCGACCGTCGCGGTAGCCCGCACGTAGGACCGCCCCGGGGCCGCGTGAACACTGGTGAAGCCCTCGGCGCGCAGCCACGACTCGACCCTGCTCGCCTCGCCCAGGCCAGGTCCGTAGCGTGCCGAGTATCCCCGGGGGCTCAGGTAGCGGCGGAACTGACGGCTGCCCGGGGTGCTGACCGCCATAGCGAAGCTCTGCGCCGCTGTCAGCCGCGGCCTCAGCCACACCTGGATCGACAGCTCGGCCGACCCGGCGACCTCGCCGATTGCCCTGGCATGGCTCGTGAATGGCGCCGCGCTGCCCGCGAGCGCCGTCACCGGCGGCCGGGTAAATGCCGCGACAGGCCCGCTTCCGACGGCGACGAGCATGCCCCCGATCGCCGTAGTCGCTCCGATGACGCCAATGACCATCTTTGTCCTGGACATAGGCACATCCTAGCCAGCTGGCCATTCTCAATCTTCGGTGATCTCGAGGCGCAGGTTGCCGCGGGCACGGTCCTCGCGCAGGGCCAGGTCGGCGATCACGGCCTCCTCCTCCAAGCCCGGGACCTCGAAGACGGCACCTTCGGCGTCGCTGCGCTCGTGCGATGGCCCGGGCTGGGCTTCCTCGGCATCGGCGGCGGTCAGCGCGGCGTGCACGGTGCTCAGCACCAGGGCGCTGGCGACGACGGTGACCGCGCCCAGGATGAACGGGACGTGCGCGTTGTAGTGCTCGACCAGCTTGCCGGCCACGTAAGGAGCAAGCCCGCCGCCGATGAACCGCACGAATCCGTAGGTCGCCGAGGCGACCGGGCGCGGTACCGGCGCGATGCTCATGACCGCGGTGGTCACCAGGGTGTTGTTGAGGCCGATGCAGATGCCGGAGGCAACGGTGGCGCCGATGACGACCCAGCGGTGGTCAGGCCACAAGCCGATCGCCAGCGAGATACACGCCATCACGGCCAGGCTTCCGTACAGCGTGCGGGGCGTTCCGAAGCGCGTCTTGAACGCCGGGGCGCCGAAGACGGCGAACAGGGCGACCAGCACCCCCCACGCGCAGAACACCCCGCCGAGCTTCAGCGGCGACAGGTCCATCAGGAACGGGGCGTAGCCCAGGATCGTGAAGAAGCCCCAGTTGTACAGCAGGCCGGTGAGGCTGGTCGTGGCGAGGCTGCGGTGCCGCAGCGCCCTGAGCGGCTCGGTGATCGACGATCGCCGATCCGGGCGCGGGGTCGGCGAGACCAGCGCCGCGGTGGCGACGAGCGCGACCAGCATGAGGACGGATACGCCGAAGAACGGCCCGCGCCAGCTGATGTTGCCCAGCAGGCCGCCGAGCAGCGGCCCGCAGGCGATGCCCACGCCGAGCGCGGTCTCGTACAGCACGATCGCGCCGCTGAAGCCGCCGCTGGCCGAGCCGACGATCACCGCCAGCGACGTGGCGATGAACAGCGCGTTCCCCAGCCCCCAGCCGGCCCGGAAACCCACGATCTCGCCGATGCTGCCGCTGCTGCCCGCGATGGCCGAGAAGACCACGATCAGGACGAGGCCAGCGACGAGCGTCCGCTTGGCCCCGAGCCGGCTGGAGACCCAGCCGGTGACCAGCATCGCCACCGCCGTGACCACGAGGTAGCTGGTGAACAGCAGCTCCACCTGGCTGCGGCTGGCCTGCAGCTTGCTGGCCAGCGCAGGCAGGATCGGATCAACCAGCCCGATGCCCATGAACGAGATCACGCAGGCGAACGCCACCGCCCAGACCGCCTTGGGCTGGCGGAACGGGCTCGGCGAGTCCGCGTTCCGCTGATGGCCGGCATGGGTGAGGCTCATGAGGCGTCTCCTGTCGATGTCGTGTCGCCAAGCCGTCACTATATAGACGATTTATATAATCTGCCAATACAACTGGGCCGACCGCTAAGCTCCGGGCATGGGCGATCAGCGCGTCGACAGCTCCGCCGACCCTGCCGGGGCGCTGTACGGGATGCTCGCCACGCTGCTGCGGCGGGCACCACGCGACCTGAGCCTCACCTCGCTGGCGACGCTGTCCACCCTGAACCGCACCGGCCCCCGGCGGATCACCGACCTGGCCGCCATCGAGGGCATCACCCAGCCGTCGATGACGGTGCTCGTCACCGCCCTGGAACGCAGGGGCCTGGTGGCACGGCACAGCGACCCGGCCGACGGGCGCGTCACGCTGGTCGCCATCACCGCCGACGGCTCGGACTACCTGCGAAGCCGGCGACGCGCCGGCACCGGCGCGCTCGCACGGCTCATCGGCAAGCTGCCGCCCGGCGAAGCCGCCGCCCTGGCCGCCGCGATCCCGGCGCTCCAGCATCTGCGCGACCTGGACGACGAGCTACGCGACCCCGACAGCCGGCCGGCCGGCGAGCAGGCTCGCGCCCGAAATCTCGGCGCGGAACCCTAGCCCGTTTCGCCGGTCAGAGGTATGTACTACGCTTGGTACATGCCTCTGAGAAGAACCAACGTCTACGCGGACGCTGCGGATCTCTTGCTCATAAAGGAAGCTGCGGCCCGAAGAGGCGTGCCTGAAGCCGAGATCATCAGGGAGGGGATCCACCTGGCCGCGATGTCCAGCCGCGTGTGGAGTGAATCCCTTGACTGGCCGACATTCGACGGACCCGGTTCTCCAGCTCTGAGCGACGAGGTGACCAGAACCGTCGCGCAGCGGCTCACCGAGTCGTGATCCTCATCGCTGACACTTCAGGGATCATCGCAGCCTCCGACAGCAAGGCCGCAGAGTCATCTGGCTGTCAGGTCGCGCTAGCGGACGCCGGGACCGTGGTGCTGTCTCCTCTCGTGCTGGCAGAGGTAGATCATCTCTCCCTGGCGCGGTTTGGCGGCAAGGCACGTTCCGCCCTCATCGATTTCATCGTGTTCCAGGTGCGGCGCGATCGGTTCCTTATCCCGCACATCGCTGTCGGCCTGCTAGAGACAGCGCGCCAGGTCCAGCGGAAGTACGCGGGACTCAACCTTGATCTAGCTGACGCGGTTAATGTCGCACTGGCGGCTGAATACCGTACATGTTCCGTGCTCACTCTGGATCGTCGTGATTTCCGCGCGATCCGTCCGCTTACCTCGCACCCGGCATTTCAGTTGCTTCCGGACGACATGTAACACGGTCATCATTCGGCACATGGGACGCCGCGTTCACCTTTCTCGGCGAGCAGGCGCGCACCGGACCGCTGACGATCATCCACCGGCAAGCTCCCGGCTAGCTCGGCTCAGTTAAAGTAGGTAACGCACCGTAGTTCCATATTGACCGTCGCTCCAGGCCATGTCATTCTCCGGGTGCATCACCGATCGTGATGTGCTGATCGTGGTAAGGAGCACGATGAAACTCCCCCTCTCCGCGCCCTTAGGACGGCGGGCAATGCTGGCAGGCATGACGCTGCTTGCCTCAGCCGCTCTCACCATCGGGCCAAGTGCGGCGCTAGCCGCTTCCGCAGCGAGCACGCTAAGCCCCCACCCGGCGAGCGACGTGCGCCACGCGTGCGCCGCGCCCAAGGCCGGGCAGCTCGCGTGCCTGGCGGTGATCCGCACGAACGTGCCAGGTCACGTTGGCCTCATGCCCGACGCGACCCCCTCCGGTTACGGCCCCAGTGACCTGCAGTCCGCCTACGCGCTGCCCTCGGCCACGGCGGGCTCCGGGCAGACGGTGGCGGTCGTCGACGCCTTCAACGATCCTGCGGCAGCGGCCGACCTCGCCGTCTACCGTTCGCAATTCGGCCTCCCGGCGTGCACAGTCGCCAGCGGGTGCTTCAGGCAGGTCAACCAGACCGGCGGCACCAGCCTCCCCAGGACCAACAACGGCTGGGCCGAAGAGGAATCACTCGACGTCGACATGGTCTCGGCGATCTGCCCGCTCTGCCACATCATCCTGGTCGAGGCAACGAGCGCGACGACCAACAACCTGGGCACGGCCGTCAACGAAGCGGTCAGCCTCGGCGCCAAGTTCGTGTCGAACAGCTACGGCGGCGGCGAGACCTCGACCGAGGCCAGCACGGACTCATCGTTCTACAACCACCCAGGTGTCGCGGTGACCGCGTCCTCAGGTGACAGCGGCTTCGGCCCCCAGTACCCGGCGGCGTCCCAGTTCGTCACCGCGGTGGGCGGCACGAGCCTGACCCGGGCATCCAACGCCCGCGGCTGGACCGAGACAACCTGGAGCGGCGCGGGCTCAGGCTGCAGCAGCTTCGAGGCCAAGCCCACGTGGCAGCACGACACCGGCTGCACCAGGCGCACGATCGCCGACGTATCAGCCGTCGCCAACCCGAACACCGGCGTCGCGGTCTATGACACTCAGGGCAGTACCGACAATGGCTTCGAGGTCTTCGGCGGCACCTCGGTCGCATCGCCGATCATCGCGTCGGTCTTCGCCCTGGCCGGCACCCCCACGGCGGGCACCTACCCGTCCTCCTATCCCTACAGCCACACCGCCAACCTGAACGACGTCACGTCGGGCTCGAACGGCACGTGCAGCCCGGCCTACCTCTGCACCGCGGGAGCCGGCTACGACGGTCCGACCGGCCTCGGCACCCCCAACGGCACGGCCGCCTTCCACCAGTAACCCGGCACGGCAGTAACAACCAATCCGCCCATGTGGGTGGCCCAGGCCTCAGGCCAGGGCCACCCACAGCACCTCATTCCTCGCTGGCGAGCGCAGGACTACCCGTTCTGATGCTCGTCAGCGGCATCCAGTGTCCGGTCGGGGTCCCGGCCGTGCGCTCTTGGCCTTCTGGCGTGGCAGCGGGGGATGTGGTCTTCCCGCCGCAAGACCTGAGTGTCCTGCTGGACCTGGGGCGGTTCCTGGACCTGCACGCGGAGCCGGCGCTCCTGCTCGGCCCGGACGGGGAGCAGGTGCCGCTGCCGGAGGAGGTCTACCAGGTCCTGGTCAGCGTCGTGGAGGCGATGCGCGAGGGCAAGGTCGTGACTGTCGTGCCCCGCACGCAGCGGCTTACCACGCAGGAGGCCGCCGATTTCCTGGGCATCAGCCGTCCGACGCTGGTCAAGCTCCTCGAGGACGGGAAGATCCCCTACGACCAGCCCGGCCGGCACCGGCGGGTCTTGTTCCCGGACCTGCTTGCCTACGCTGGCCGGCAGCGGCAGCACCGCCGCTCTGCCCTGGACCGGATGACCGAGGACGCCGGCGAGGCCGGGCTCTACGGCGCCCGGATGGAAGACTACGCGGGTGCTCTGAAGAAGGCCCGCAAGCGGGCCGCCCCGCCGGACCAATCCTGAGATGCCGCGTTACGCGGCAGTCCTGGACGCGTGTGTGCTCGTCCCCGTGGCGCTGGCCGACACCCTGCTGCGCATCGCGGAGAAGGGCCTGTACCGGCCGCTGTGGTCAGGCCGCATCCTGACCGAGGCCCGGCATGCCATCACCGCGATCTGCAGCCAGCACAACGCCGTTATGGCAGCAACCGCAGGCGCGCATATCGAGCCTTACGCGTGCGGCAAGTTCACGGGCGCTGATATTAAGCGGCCTACGACGGTCCGACCGGCCTCGGCACCCTCAACGGCACGGCCGCCTTCCATCAGTAATCCGGCACGGCAGTAACTGCCAGCCGGCCCATTGCGGGTGGCCCGGGTCTCCCCCAGGCCACCCGCGATGATTACGCCCACGGCAATTTTCAAAAATAATAAATGGTGAAAAATTGCCCCAGCGCTTGCCTTGCTTCTAGGCCGGACCTTGCGCCAGGTAAAGGAGATGACGTGCGCTGGGCGGCCCTTTTACTGCTGGCGTTTCTCATCGCCGGGTGCGGCACGGCCGCGCCGCCGGCCTCCATCACCACGGCCAGCGGCGCGGTGCCGCTGCCCCCGGGCGTCACGACCGGCCGGGCCGCGCTCAAGGGGAGCAGCGTCGTCGACGCGAGCCGTGCCTGCGTGGCGAGCCTGCGGCCGTAAGGCCCGCTGCCGGCGCCCGGTCACATGCCGGCCGGGTCGACCATGGCGGCGATCTACAAGCGCGGTTACCTCATCGTCGGCGTCGACCAGAGCACCCGCTGCTCAGATACCGGGATCCGGCTACCGGCCTGATCGACGGCTTCAACGTGGCGATGGCGCGGCAGGTCGCGAAGGCGATCTTCGGCACCGAGAACAGGGACTTGGCATGTCAAAGAGCGCCAGGGACCTGGTGCGGTTCGTCAACGCCGTGCTCGAGCGGCTGCGAACGGACGGCGAGTGGAAGCGCCTGTACGCCCGCTACATCGGCACCCGGATCCAGCCGCGAATCCCCGGCCCGCCGGCACCGCTGTACTGCGGCGCGTCTCTTCTCGGCCCGGGCCGGCATGGTCGCCGCCCACGAGCACGGGGCGGCGGCTCAGCATCTCGTCCAGGCCGAGATCACCGCGCTCCGTGCGCACGCCGATGAGAGCCTGACGCTGATCAACCGCAGCGGCGACGACGCGAGCGAGGCAGACTTCAAGCAGGCCGAGAAGCAGCTAGGCCCGGGTACCGGGTCGCTCCTGTCCAGGGCGCGGGCCGCGAACGCGGGCAGCCCCGGCTTCCGCCGGGCCAAGGCGGCCGGGAACGCGGCGACGGCCTAGTACGCCGTTCACCGCGCGGTGCGTGCCCTGGATGACGGCGGCGACTACCCCGACGCCGTCTACCTGGCGATCGGATCTGGCCCGGCCGCCTCGGCGGCCGTGATCCGGCAGCAGGAAGCGATCCTGGCTGAGCAGGCCGGGCCTGGCCATCCCGCCACCTCGGCGGAGGCGTTCGGCGAGGTGGAAGCGGACCTGACCGCGGGGATCGACGCGGACCACGCCTCGTTCACGGCCTCAGCGACCCGGGGCGACGGCGCGCTTGGCGGCCTGACCGCCGGGATGGTCATCGCGTCGCTGCTGATGGCCGCGGGATGCGCCCGGGGGCTGACCGAGCGTATCGCCGAGTACCGCTGAGGCTGCCGGGCTGCCGGGCTCCTTGATCCAGGAGCATAGTCAGGGCCGCGGAGTATGCTTTTCGCGTCCAGGAGGATTGTCCGGACTATCCCCCGAGACGGCTCCTACGCGCGAGAACCCTCCTCCAGGCACCCGAAATTGCGCTTCAGCACTCGTAGAGACGGTCCAGGCCGACGAGCAGGACGCGCGGGTCGGCGGCTGCCAGCGACTTGAGTCCGTCGCTGAAGCCGACGCCGCTGTAGCAGGCCACTATGGTGGCGGTCGTGTCGTACCCCTTCACGGACAGCAGGTCACGGGCGCGGCGAAGCCGTTCCAGGTGCCGGTCGTCCATGACGTCACCCCACTTCGCCTCGCCTAGCGAGAGCACTCGCCGCGGCTCACCGGGTACGCCAGGCCCCAGTACGACCACGTCGACCTCGATCTGCCGGCGACCGCCCGGGTCCGTGACGGTCCCGGATGACACCTCGGCCGGCAGGTCCCCGAAAACCTCCTCGCCCGCCTCGGCCGCCCACGCCCGGCACAGTGACTCAAAGTGCGGGCCAACCACCTTCGAGCCGAACGTAGCCTGCTGGCGCCGCCACACCGCGGCGGCCTGCCGCTGCTCAAGCTGACCCCACGTGCCGCGCATCACCGCCTCGTAGAACGTGATCACCGGCTCGGTGATCCGGAAGACCGACCGGCGCCCGTGGAACGGATCGGCCTGCCGGGCGATCAGGCCGCTGTCCTCGAGGACGTTAAGCGGGTGCACGAGCTCAGCGGACTTCCGGCCGACGAAGTTCGCTATCCCGCCACGGGTCGAGTTCCCGGCCGCGATGGCGGCAAGCACTGAGTTGTAGAGTGCGGGCTCACGGATCCCGGTCTCTTCAGCGAGCAGGTAGCGAGCCTCCCGGAACAGCGGAACCACGGGGCTGAGCACCGTGCGCACCACCCAGTCGTTCAGGTCCGCCAGCGAATCGGGCACGTCATCAGCGACGAACTCATGCCGGTACGCAGGCGTACCGCCGACGATCGAGTGCACCAGCACCGCCAGCTTGTGGTCGGCGATCCCCCAGAACTCCGCGGCGGTCCGGTAGCCGAACGGCTGGACCAGCAACTCCAGGCTCGCCCTGCCCCGCAGCGGCGCGGAACCCGCGAGCAGGCCGCCCATCACCGACATCGCCGAGCCGCACAGCAGCAGTCGCGTCCCGCCCTCCTGCTCCCCCCATGCCCGGCGGTCGACCATCCGCTGGATAAGCGACGGCAGGGCGGGCTCGGCCCTGACCAGGTACGGGAACTCGTCAATGATCGCCAGCCCGCCGGGCACGGTTTCGTAAAGCACTCGCAGTGCGTCATCCCACCCTGCGAGCGAATAGGGCGCCCGCCCGCCCGCATGAGCGGCCACAGCCGCGCCGAACTCGCGCAGCGAGTCCGCTGACGTCGCCTCGGCGGCCACGAAATAGAACGCGCCGGAGGCTTCGGCCAGCGCTCGCAGCAGGAAGGTCTTGCCCTGCCTGCGCCGGCCGCTGACGATCCCCAGCCGGACCTTCGGGCTCGGCGCCGCGGCGAATCGCGATAGCGCGGCCCACTCAAAATCGCGATCGAACACCCAGTCAGGCTTTGCGAACTCAACCATGCGTTCAGCATAGGTGAACGTACTTACTACTAGTACGTTAATGAGTTGTACGCTTACATCTCTCGCCCTCCCGCCGGACGCGCAAACCGCCAGCGGACCTCCGGACGCACCGCCGCCGAACGACAGAAATGGATCAGCGACCCAGCCGACTACACCCTCACCATCGTCAATTCTTCCGAAAACTGCCTGTTGACTGAGCTAATAGAACGTCATCGCAGGTCAGAGCCATCAGCAGCCAGCGCTGCGGGCGAAGATTTGGGCGAAATGCCCTAGTCGGCGAGCTGCGGTGCGTCATGACCTGTGCCTTCGCCCGCCGAATCCAGGACATCTAGCATCGAACGGACCGCCCGGGTTCTCCTCGTTGATGCTTGTAGCCGTCAGCCGCAGTCGACGCGCCCGGTACGTACAGGTGCCTTGACCTGCGGTGAAGCGCAAAGCCTGAAGTTCCCATTGATTGTTCAGGTAAAGACGTAAGTCCCGGAGGTCGGCTTCGCTGGCACTGATCTGGTCGTCGTCAGGCCGCCAGTTCTCATAGAGTCGCGACGTGAACGTCCGTGCGACGGCTGAGAAAGGAACGCGGCTCACCGACCCATCGCCCCGCAACATTTGGAGTCCCATCGGGTGGAGGGAGCCCGGCTCACTGTGACTATCGCGGTCTTCCGTTACGCACGTGAACAAAAGCGGCTACCGGCTTAGGGTCCGCAAGATTTCAAGTGCGAGGGGCAGGTGGGCTGCCGCGATGAACTTCTGTCGCTTGCCCATAGCCTCACGTATCATCGCCAGCGAGTTGAGCCGGTAGTCCAACGAGATCGGGACTCCGCTCAGATCGATAACAGCGCCGCCAGCCGCGTGGAGGACATAATGACCGGGAGAAAGGTCCCAAATCGCGAAACCTTTGCCGTCTCGAACATCGCGTCAGAAAATCCGGCTGCGACGTGACAGAGACCGACAGAACCGAAGTCCACGCCAATGCGGCCTCTGGACTTCCCGTCCTCTGACTCCGCGCTCAGCGTTTCCAGCAAATTTTCCTGGCGTGCGAGAGGTACGAATCTTTCAGGTTATGTAGCCGACTACGTCGGCATGTTTCACTTCGAAGTCACAAATAACGACGTCGGAGCCTCTCGTCAGACGGGTCGGGATTGCTTATTCGGCGACACCAAGCGGACCACGGCCATATGCGATGGAGAGTACCACGAGGCGGCAGAAGCGAGCCCGGGACGGCGGACGCCGGGACGGACGGCGAATCGGGGCGCGGCCTGGAGATCGTGCAAGGGCTCGCCGCCGCGTGGGCCGCCCGCGCCGGCCGAGGCCGTCACGCACCACAGGCCCGCGCACCAATACCAATATTCGGAGCCCTCCGGGCGCTCATCCCCGGAACCCCCGCCCGCGGGGCGCAAGCGCCCGCACCCCGCAAACGGCGCACACCCCGCGCCGTGAACCCCGCCACCCTGATGCACGCGGTTCATGTTCTTCGAACATGAACCGCTCAACTCGTCAGTTGCCGACCAACACACCTGGCTACAGCTTCAAGCACATCCAGTTTCGCGTCGCCGAGTTACGGCATCGGTGTAAAGCTCGGTCGTCAAGTCAGCCTCCGCGATACCAAGGTCAGCAACGACCCTGCGCACCAACGTCAGCGCCGATGCCACGTCATCTTCCGTTGCCAATGTCTCAACCTCGACAAACGTCCCATCAAGCTCCGGAACAGTGACGACGCTTACCAACATATCCCGACCGTCTGAGTGGAAAGCGAAGTTCGTGCAGTGTTTCTCAAAACTCAGGACACGCCCAAACCCCAGTGCCAACAGCAACTCATCAGCAACGCGATCATCGCTCACTGTAAGCTCGGTTTCCGGCTTCGAGCCTGTCTCCGGCTCCACGACTGAACCTTTATAAGTCAGCAGGCAGCAGCGTTCCCGGCCATCATCAACAATACGCAACCGCAATTCCTTGCCCGCAGCCAAAAACGTGCCGTCCGGCCTGTCGTAGTACGTGTCCTGGTAGACACTAGCCCTTTCCGCCGCACGCGCCCGCAGCCTCTGCTTGAGCTGCTCAGCGTCCCGCACGCGTGCTTTTATCTCCACTTCGATCATGACAAGCTCACACCACCCGCTTACTACTAGCCGCCAGGTCGTTCAGCATGCGGCAGAACCCGTAATGCAGCGCACCGCCATTCGTCGGAACTAGCTTGTACATCGTGGACGAATGCCCTTCCCACGAACCGAACCCGGAAACGTACAAAGTGTCATCAAGCGCAATTATCCGCCAAACCGGCTTCGAGTCATAGACGTAGACAGACACGTCTGCTCCTGGCTCGTCCGCGATCTGCCCAAGCCGCTCGATAGCAAGCCGGATACCGCCGGTGAACGCCCCGGCAGCCTCACCGATCTCGCCCCCGCGCAGCCGTGCCGCAGCGCAGTCAGGGTCCAGCAGCAGAACCCGGACTTGGCGAGAGCCAGAGGCAAGCGCACTCCACAACAACGAATCGTTCAGCGCTAGCAAGCCCAACCCGCGCACCGCCAGAACATCTATCTTCCGGCACTGCGCCGCAACATCCCGGATCTCCTCGGTCGCCGTCCCCTGCCCACCGAAGATCCGGCTTATCTCCTCATACGTCGCCAGGCTCGACCGCCGCCCCCCGTCACGCGATGCGATCCCAAGCAACTGCCGCGCATCGTCGGGCATCCCCAGGCCATCTGCGACCCGCTCGAAAACCTCAAGGGCACTAACCCCCCGCCGCCCATTGACGATCTCGTTCACACGTCCCTGGCTTATGCCTATCGCGAAAGCAAGCCCCGCCTGGCTCACCCCACTGTGCGCCTGCGCAAACCGGAACAGCGCCCCGACATCGCGACGGCGCAGCGCCTCGCGCGCCTCCGCGCCCTGCCACGCCCAGGGCGGAATCTCAATCATGCCGGCACCAGCAGTCACCATGCCCGCACCATATATCTCACCGTGATATACCCGCCAGGGGATCGCCGCAGCCCGCACTGCCCGCCATTCTCGGTCACATGACCTTCGCCATGCCGTTGCTACGCCTGATCACGCGGGGAAATAGCGGGCGCATCCAGCGCCCAGTACAGCGCGCCTGGAACAGGCCGTATGTGAGCGGCCATCTCTGTGAGGCGGCCGCGAAAGGTTACGACACATTGCCGTTCACCAAATCCCCCAACATCATGGCCCGAGGAAGGACAGTCTGATGGCCTCCGCAACCAAGACAGACACGTATGACATCAGCGTTGCCGACGAGATCGGCGAAGCTATCGCTGACGGCCTTACCTCGCACGGGTTCGATGTCCGCGAGCTCGCGTCAGATAATTTCTGCTGCCCGCAACTGACCAACGTGCAGACGCCGCGGAGGCGGGCCACGACCGCGCCGCCGCGTGGCCCGGCGAGCAGGTCGGGCCGGACGCCACCGCGAGCGATCCGCTGGCCGGGCTGGGGAGGGGAGGGTTCATGACGCTGGCGGAGGTCCGGGAGAAGCGCCCGGGGTGGTCGATCGAGCCGGACGGCCTTGACCTGATCTGCGTGCGGGGGCCGTCGCGTTTCCGGGTCGCGGACCCCGATGACGCGGACCGGGAGATAGGGCTGAGGGAAGGCCAGGCCCGCCCGGTGCCGACGCTGGAGGAGTTCGCCGCGATGCTGGCCGAGCCGGGTCTCTGACCGCCTCATCTCAGGCCGCACTGACCGCCTCATCTCAGGCCGCAAAAGAAGAAGACAGCCCGCACCCGGTGGAGGGGCGCGGGCGCGCGAAGGAGAGCGTCAATGCCCGGCACCGCCGCCCAGCTTGACCAGCGCCTGGCAGTCCCCGAACCGCGCGAGATGGCGGAAGTGCCGGCGCGGTCCGAGATGGCGGGCGCTCTCGCGCGGTCCCTGCTGGCCGCCGTGGTCCGCCATCACAGCGACGGCAACGCCTACCTGTCCCGCTCACGCGGGACGTGGCGGGCATTCAGGGGGCTGCCTTCCCAGGTCGGGGCCGTGCGCCAGTTCGCGGGCACGGTGACGGGCGGCCATCCCGCCGCTGACGATGCCATCCTGTTCGCCTCCGAGCTCGCGACCAACGCGATCACCCACACCGCCAGCGGGCGCGAGGGCGGCAGGTTCCAGGTTCAGGTGACCGTCACAGGCCGTCACGTCGCCGTCGTCGTCACCGACCAGGGCGGCACAAGCGAGCCCGGGACGGCGGACGCCGGGCCCGACGGCGAATCGGGACGCGGCCTGGAGATCGTGCAAGGGCTCGCCGCCGCGTGGGCCGTCTACGGGGACAGCGGCGGGCGCACGTTCATCGCGATAGCCGGCCCGCGCACCGCGACGGACGAGCGGTGACCGGCGAGCCGCGCCCGCTGCCGTCGTGCCCGGCGAGGCTCATGGCCGGCGCGGACACCGGGACCGCCGCTGCGATGGCCCGCGGACCGGGCTTCCCCGTAAATGCCAGCCCTCAAGCCCCCGGCCCGCGCGCTGCCCCCGCACTCGTCTCGTGGTCACACGGCGCGCGGGCCGGGTCCAGGTCAAGATCCCGGTGAAAGGCAATGCCAGTCAATGACCGCCTCCGACGCTGATTCGCCCCCCGGGCCCGCGCTGGCACTCGGGCAGTGGCTGCGCGGCCACCGGGAGTTCAGGGCGTGGAGCAGGACTGACATGCAGGCCCGCCTCCGCGCGGCAGCCGCACAGGCCGGCGACGTGCTGCCGCAGGACGACACGGTCGTCCGCATGATCCGCGCCTGGGAAGCCGGAGAGGGCATCTCCGAGCGGTACCGACTGCACTACTGCCGGGCACTCAACGTCCCGCTCGCCGGGTTCGGCCGGGTGCCGGTCACCGCCCGGGAACCCGCCCCCGGCGCTGACCCGCCCCCCGGGCCGGCCCTGTCGCGCGGGCAGTGGCTGCGCTTGCAGCGCCAGGCCAGGGGATGGAGCGTGCCGGAGACGATCCGCCGCCTCCGGGAATCGGCCAGGCAAGCCGGCGAGACGCTTCCCGGCAACGGGAGCCTGGGCGTGATGATCCGCCGCTGGGAGAAAGACGACGGCGGGGTGTCGGAGCGGTACCGCAGTCACTTCTGCCGGGCGTTCAAGATCCCGCTCTCCGAGTTCGGCCGCGTGCCTGTCCGCCCCGCCCCCGCCAGCGACCCGCCGCCCCCGCTCGGGGAGGGCGAGCGGGCCGAGCTGGCCCGGCTCCGGGCCGAACTGGCCGCGCTGCGCGCCATGCACGCCGAGCTGGCCGCCCGGCACCGCAAGCTCACCAGCGACCTGCTGGCCCGGCTCTACCGGGCCGTCGAAGAAGACGGGGGCTAAACGGCGTCCGCAAGGGGGAGTCCGGCAGGTTCAGCGCGGCAGCCGGCCAGTAGCCGGCCGCTCATAGAAGACACCGGCGGGAGGCACGATGCGGAACCGGCCTGACTTCGACCCCGGCGAGCCCTACAACGCTGACCTGGCCGAGGGGATCAGGCAGGCCAGGGCTGCCCGGGAGGACCGCTTCTGCCTCGCGGACGACCCGGACAACCCCGCAGGCATCTGCCTCCGGCCGTCTTCCCCGGCCGACCCGGACCGCGGGTGCGCAAGGCACCCGCGTTACGAAAGGAGCACCTGATGGGACTGTTCTACAAGGGCAAGCTGTTCGACCCGAACCGCGACGCCATGATCGGGTACCTGATCAGCGAGGCAGCCGCTCCGCCTGACGTCGCGGCTGACATGGTCGCCAGGGCGTGGGACACCTGGACCGCCCGGCTCCGCGACCAGCACGGCATGACCGAGGAACGGGCCGGGCGGGGCATCGACGCGGCGATCGGCTACCTGCACTTCCTGGGACGGGACACCGACCCTGACAGCTCTTACGGCCCGGCGGCGACCGGGCCGGTCGATCCCGAGTTCTGGCCGGCCGCGACTGAAGTCACCGCAGGCATTCCGGGGCGGCGGCACGCGAGCTTCCCGGCCCGGTGACCGCCCCCGCGGACAGTCACCCAGAATCCGATCCAGCGCAAAGCTCCCGATACTCAGTGCCCATAGCGGGCAGCGAGCCTTTCGATCGCCTGGAGTTCGCGGTCGATCTTCGCATGGGCCGCGGCGCGGTCGGGGGAGGCGCTTCCGCCGGGCACGCGCCGGTGTTCCAGATGCGCCAGCAGGGTCTCGCCTTCCCGGCCGCGGGCGGCGAAGGCAACGACGAGTGTCGCGGATTGCATCAGGCACCAGCCCGGGCGGAGCCTGGCGTCCATCGCGTCCTCGCGGCCAGCGGTGTCCTGCACCAGCAGGCGCAGGTACTCGCCGCGCCGTTCGATGACACGCACGCGGACGACGCCGGGTTCGTAGCGGGGGGTGGCGTGTTCCAGGTCCGCGATGACCTGCCAGACAGCGTCGAAGGGGGCGGCGATGCGCCGTTGCCGGACGGCGGCACCCGGCAACGCCGCCGCGAGCACGGCGAGGCGGTCGATCGGGTCGATATCGGGGAGCGCCACGGGATCGGTCACGATTCCCACACCTCCCGGAACGCGGCCCTGGCTCGATGCAGCCGGGACTTCACGGTTCCCGCCGGGATACCCAAAGTGGCGGCGATCTCCTGCTCGCTGAGGCCCTCGCGGGTACGCAAGACCAGCACGACGCGCTGGGAGACCGGCAGGCGTGCCATGGCGTCATCGATGTCGACCAGCCCTTCGAGTGAGGACGAGGCGGCGGCGCAGCGGCGGCTCGTGAGCGTTCCCGCCGCGGCGACCTCAAGGTCATGCTGGCGGGCGACGCGGGTCGCCGTCCGGACAGTGACCGACCGTGCCCAGGTCATGATCGCCTCAGGGGCGCGTAGCGAAGGCACGCCGCGGAAGACCTCAAGCAGGGCCTCCTGGGCAGCGTCGTCGGCCGCCGCCGGGGCGATCCGTCCGCACAATCGGCGGACGTACGGGGCCAGTTCGTCAATAAGCCGGTCCAGCGCGAGCGCGTCCCCCTGCTGAGCAGCCGTGACAGTATCCGGGTCCACGAACCGAAGATTAGCCGGAACCTTCTGCGCATTCCCCGCCACTTTCCAGCTAAGGGGACACCACGCAGAAAGGCCAGATGTTGGAACCAGACCTGACAATCGTCGGCGCCGGCGTCACCGGGCTCACCGCCGCCATCGAGGCGGCCGAGCGTGGCTGGCGGGTGACCGTCGCCGAGGCACATTCCCGGCCAGGCGGGCGAGCGCGCTCGCTGACGGCTCCCTTCCTCGCCAATGCTGGTTCGCACGCGATCTACGTGGACGGGCCATGGTGGGAATGGCTGGAGCGCCGCGGCCTCACGCCGCCCGTCGTGGCGGCGCCGCGCGAGGCCAGCCTCCTCCGGGCCGCGGGCCGGCTCGGACCGTGGCCAGCCGAGCTCGGCAAGGCCATCGCCGCGCTGCCCGCCGAGGCGCCCGCCGGGGAGCCGTTCCGCGCATGGCTGCTCCGGCATGTCGACGCCAAGACGGCTGAGACCATCATCGGAGTCGCTTTCATCTTCACCTTCGACCACGATCCCGGGCGGCTTTCGGCCGCGTTCGCCCGCCAGCACCTGCGGCGGGGTCTTGCCGGGGGCGCCCGGTACGTGGCCGGCGGGTGGTCCACCCTGGTCGGCATCCTTGCCGGGCGAGCGGCCGCCCTCGGCGCGCGGATCAGCACCCAGACCCGGGTACCCGCAGTGCCCGCGGGCCCGGCGATCCTGGCCACCAGTCTCGCCGCGGCGCGCCAGCTGACCGGCAACGGATCGCTGACCTGGCCAAGCGCCCGGACCGCGACCTTCGACCTCGGCTTGCGGGCCGACAGCGGCCCGGGCTGGTTCCGGGTACTAGACACCGACGACCGGATCTATGCCGCCCGCTACAGCCTCGCCGACCACACCCTGGCCCCGCCCGGGCATGAACTCATCCAGATCTCCGCCGCGTGCGCCCCCGGCGAGCGAAAGACCGACGCCGAACGCCGCGTGCGGCGTCTTCTTGACCAGTCCTGGCCCGGCTGGCGCGCGGCGGTGCGCTGGCAGCGCGGCGCCATGCGCACGCACTGCACCGGGGCCATAGACCTGCCAGGGACGACGTGGCACGACCGTCCAGCCATCAGCCGCTGCGACAGCCTCGCCGTGGCCACGGACCAGTCCGCCGCGCCCGGACTGCTCGCCGAGGTCGGAATCGCCGCCGCCCGACTCGCCCTTGAGCGGCTCGCTCTCGAGCAGCCAGGCGTAACCCGGCGGAGCCAGACCGGCAGCGAAATCTGATTCCCGCCGCGATCAAGTCCGGCACGGGGTAAACATTTATTGCGCCCTCCTGGCATATCCCGCGATACTGTGCGCGATCAGGACTTCTTATTCGGCATCTGGCGATCGGCAAAGGGGAGCGGCGTGAGCATCCTTGGCACGAGAGTGAAGCGGACCGAGGATCCGCGGCTGCTGACCGACGGCGGACTGTATGTCGATGATCTCGACGAGCCCGAGCTCACGGGAGCGGCACGGGTGACGTTCGTGCGCAGCCCGATCGGCCACGCCGCTATCACCGGCATCGACGCGTCCGCCGCGCTGGAGGCCCCCGGCGTGGTCGCGGTGCTGACGGTCGCCGATCTCAACGACCTCCCGCCACCGCCGCCGGACAGCGGCATGACCGGGACCGAGGGCGCGCCGCTGCCGCTTGGCGGCGTCTGGCAGGAACCGCTGCTCGCGGTCGACCGGGTGCGGTTCGTGGGCGAGCCCGTGGCGCTGGTGATCACGGACCACCGCTACCAGGGCGAGGACGCCGCCGAGCTGGTCAGCGTGGATTACGAACCGCTGCCGGCGGTGATCGGGTTCGACACGGCGCTGGCCGACGGGGCGCTCCTGTTTCCCGATGCGGGGTCGAACATCGCGGTGTCCACCGGTCCCCTGGCGGAATCCGAGGCCTTCGATGCCTGCGAGGTGGTCGTCGAGCACACCATCGTGAACCAGCGGCTAGCGCCGGTCCCGTTGGAAGGCCGAGCCACCGCGGCCGCCTGGCAGGACGGCAAGCTGACTGTCTGGACGAGCACGCAGAACGCGCAGATCGCCCGGCTCATCCTGGCTGGCGCACTCGGGCTCGGCCCGGAATCGATCCGCGTCGTCGCGCCCGACGTCGGAGGCGGGTTCGGCGCCAAGGTCGGCATCGACAGGGATTCGCTGCTGGTCGTGTGGGCGGCCAAGCACCTCGGGCGGGCACTGCGCTGGGCCGAGACCCGCAGCGAGAACCTGGTGGGCATGACGCACGGGCGGGCACAGCGGCACGTGGTCAAGGTCGGCGGGTCCAGAGAGGGCCGCATCCAGGCCTACCGGCTCGAGATCGTGCAGGACACCGGCGCCTACCCGAGGATGGGCGGCTTCCTGCCGTTCCTCACCAGCCTGATGGCGACCGGCCCGTACGACATCGCCCACGTGGAGACCGCGTACCAGGTGGTCGTCACGAACACGACGCCGATCAGCGCCTACCGCGGCGCCGGCCGTCCCGAGGCCACGGCCGCCATTGAGCGCGCGGTTGACCTGTTCGCGGCCGAGATCGGCAAGGACCCGGCGCAGGTGCGCGAGATCAACCTGATCCCGCCGGACAAATTTCCCTACTCCTCGCCCTGCGGTGCCGTCTACGACACGGGCGAGTACGCCGCCGCGCTCGCCCAGGTGCTCGACGGCGCCGGCTACGCGGAGCTGCGAGCCGAGCAGGCGCGCCGGCGCGAGCGCGGCGACACGCTGCAGCTCGGCATCGGGCTCGCCAGCTACGTGGAGATCACAGCCGCCGACGCCAACGGAGGCGAGACGGCCAAGCTGATCGTCAGCGGTGACGGCACCGCGACGGTCTATACGGGCAGTTCGGCGCACGGGCAGGGCCATCACACGGCGTGGGCGATGCTCGTCGAAAGCGAGCTCGGCATCCCGATGTCCGACGTGACCGTGCTGCACGGCGACACCGATCTGGTGCCCGAGGGCATCGGCACCTACGGGTCCCGGTCGCTGCAGGTAGGCGGCATCGCGGTGCACCGGGCCGCCATTGACGTCAAGGAGCAGGCCAGGCAGCTCGCGGCCGACCTGCTCGAGGCCAGCGCGGACGACCTCGAGCTCGACACCGACCGCGGCCTGTGGCAGGTGCGGGGCGACCCGGAGTCGGCGACGACCTGGGCGCGGGTAGCCGTGCACGCGGGCGAGGCGGGCCTGACCGCCGACGTGAACTACACCGAAGGCCAGCCCACCTTCCCGTTCGGCACCCACCTCGCGCTGGTGGAGGTCGACACCGAGACCGGCAAGGTGCGGCTGCTGCGGCACGTCACCGTCGATGACGCGGGCACCGTGGTCAACCCGGTGCTGGCCGAGGGACAGCGGCACGGCGGCATCGCCCAGGGCATCGCGCAGGCATTGTTCGAGGAAATGGTGTACGACGCCGACGGCAACCCGGTCACCGGCAGCCTGATCGACTACGCCATCGTCACGGCCGCCGAGCTGCCGAGCTTCGAGCTGCTGGCCAGCGAGACGCCGGCGACGATCAACCCGCTCGGCGTCAAGGGCATCGGCGAGGCAGGCACCATCGGCGCGACGCCCGCCACTCAGAACGCGGTCATCGACGCGCTCGCCCACCTCGGCGTCAGGCATGTCGACATGCCAGCCACGCCTGCCAGGGTATGGGCCGCCATCATGGAAGCGAGGCAGTAAACGATGGACGTCACGGTGACCGTGAACGGCAAGCAGGTGACCGCCGAGGTCGAGGACCGCACGCTGCTCGTGCATTTCATTCGGGACGTAGCCGGCCTGACCGCCACCAACGTAGGCTGCGACACCAGCTCCTGCGGCGCGTGCACGGTGCTGCTCGACGGCCGGTCGGTGAAGTCATGCACGGTGCTAGCCGCCCAGGCCGACGGCCGCGAGGTCACGACGGTCGAGGGGTTGACCGGTAGTTCCGGTGAGATGCACCCGGTGCAACTGGCGTTCCACGCCGAGCACGGACTGCAATGCGGCTTCTGCACCCCCGGAATGGTCATGGCCAGCGTCTCCCTGCTCGCGGAGAACCCGGCGCCCACCGAGGACGAGGTCAGGACCGCGCTCGAGGGGAACCTGTGCCGGTGCACCGGCTACCACAACATCGTCCGCGCGGTCCTGGCCGCGGCCAGTGAAGGCGCGGCCAGTGAAGGCGCGGCAAGCGAAAGGCCACAGGCATGATCCCGGGAGCTTTTAAGTATGAAAGGGCCGCTTCCGTCGATGCGGCACTCCAGCTTGCTGCCGACGGCGGCGAGGACGCCAAGTTCCTGGCCGGCGGCCACTCCCTGCTGCCGCTGATGAAGCTGCGCCTGGCCGATCCGCAGGTCCTCATAGACGTCAGCCGGATCAGCGAGCTGAGCTATGTCCGCCAGGATGACGGTCACCTCGCGATCGGCGCGCTGACCAGGTATGACGAGATCGCCAGATCCCGGCTGCTGGCCGGTGAGCTGCCGCTGCTCGCCCACGCCGCCGGCCAGATCGGTGACCCGCAGGTCAGGCACTGCGGCACGATCGGCGGCTCGCTGGCCCATGGCGACCCGGCCGCTGACCTGCCCGCGGTCATGCTGGCGCTCGACGCCGCGCTCGTGACACGAGGCCCGTCCGGCAGCCGCGAGATCGCCACGGCCGACTTCTTCCTCGGCCTCTTCGAGACTGCCCTGCAACCAGGAGAACTGCTAACCGAGGTGCGCATCCCGCGGCCAGCCGCCCGTGGCTGGTCGTTCCAGAAATTCACCAAGCGCGCCATCGACTGGGCGATCGTCGGCGTCGCCGCCCAGGGCGACCAGGTGGCACTGGTCAACATGGGCGGCACACCGCTGCGGGCAACCGCCGTCGAGCAGGCACTGGCCGGCGGAGCCTCTGTCGAGGAAGCGGCCGCCCACGCCGCCGAAGGCACGACCCCGTCCGACGACCTCAACGGCCCCCGCGCCTACCGCGAGCACCTGGCCCGCGTCCTGACCACCCGAGCCCTGGCAGAATCCAGGTCCCGGTCCTGACCACCCGGTCCTGACACGGAGACTTGCCGCTGCGCGGAGCCTTTTCCGCCCTTGGCACGGAGACTTGCCGCTGCGCGGAGCCTTTTCCGCCCTTGGCACGGAGACTTGCCGCTGCGCGGAGCCTTTTCCGCCCTTGGCACGGAGACTTGCCGCTGCGCGGAGCCTTTTCCGCCCTTGGCACGGAGACTTGCCGCTGCGCGGAGCCTTTTCCGCCCTTGGCACGGAGACTTGTCGCTGCGCGGAGCCTTGTCCGGCCCTGGCACGGAGACTTGCCGTTTCGCGGAGCCTTTTCCGCCCTTAGCACGGAGACTTGTCGCTGCGCGGAGTGCTTTCCGCACATAGAGCGGTCAACACTCCGTGCTGCGAGAAGTCTCCGCGGTAACGACGGAGAACGCTCCGCGATCATGCTCCGGCGCGGGAACTCTCCGCGATCACGTCGCAGAACGGCAACACGCGGCGATCACCGGCGTGGCGATCCCGTACCGCCGGAACCGACCCGGCTCGCTCCGCGAGAACCGCACCGAGTCACCTTGCAGGGGCCTCACCTTGCAGGGGCCGGGCCTTGGCGGGCCGGGCCTTGGCGGGCCGGGCCTTGGCGGGCCGGGCCTTGGCGGGCCGGGCCTTGGCGGGCCGGGCCTTGGCGGGCCGGGCCTTGGCGGGCCGGGCCTTGGCGGGCCGGGCCTTGGCGGGCCGGGCCTGAAACGAGGCGGGTGCCCCGGGAGGCAACCTGCCTGATCATGAGTCACGCGACAGTCTTGCTGGTCGCGCCCGCCTCTAACAGCGTCGTGGCCCTCCCTGTTGCTGTTGGTCACTGGATTTAACAGCATCGTGGCCCTCTCTGATGTTGTCCTGACAGCAACGGGGAGGGCCGCCTTGCTGTCAAAACGGGCGGCTGACAGCAACCATCCGTGCCGGCGGGCTGGCGCTGGTGCATCGGTGTAAACGGGGACAAACCACCCCTGTTTACAGACCAACAGGGAGGGCCACGATGCTCACGCTGCCCCGGGCGGCGCCCTGCGGGGCACGGCGCACGCCTGCGACTGACAGCGGCCACCAGAAAATCCTGGTACGTGGACAGGCCTTCCCGGCCGGCGGCCAGTTCGACTCCCCGGTCTGCGGGCAAGTCGGTGCGGACTGTGACCGGCCGCTTGTTCAGAAGAGAGGTGCTGCCGTGCCGCTTCCGGTGCTCGGGCCGCGGGCGGTGCTGCGCTCCCGGTCGGCTTGCCATTGGATGACTTCGGGTTCTGGAGGCTCCGGCTGAGGTTGGCAGCTGGCGTGGTCCTGAAGCGACCCCATGGATGTCCCACAGATGGGTCTGTCGGCTGGCAGTACTCTAGGAAGTACTCTATAAGTAAGGGTATAGGCTGCGGTTAAGCGTCTATTGGCCATCTGTAGTGGTGAGCTATGGGGTGCCCGCAGGTGGCGCTGGCGGGAGAAGGGCGGGCGGTGCCTAACTTCGAGGAGTTCGCACGGGACGCTGGGCGCGGCAGCGGGCGCGAGCTTCCGATGTTCACGCTTCAGGCCCGCGGCTTGCTGTCGCTCAATCATGCGGCGTTCATGGCGCTCGGCGAGCCGGAAGCGGTGACGCTGCTCTACGACGCGGATGAGCACATCGTCGCGCTGCGCAAGTCGGCGATGACCCATCCGAACGCCTACCGGGTCCGCAAGCAGCAGCCAGCACAGTCGTACCTGGTGGGCGCGCAGGCGTTCACCGCGCACTACGGGATACCGACGCCGAGGGCGCGCCGCTTCGAAGGCGCGGACTACGGCCGCGGCATCTGGGGATTCGCTCTCAGCAGAGGCGTTAGCGTCAAGAACCTGCGGGGCCGCCCGCGGCCTGAGCCGGCGCTGACTGACCGGTGGCGGCACGCCGCCGACGGCGCCGAAGTGCCCTCGCTGGCGCGGATCGCGCACAGGGCGTTCTCCCGCCATGGCAGCCTCCTGGCACGCCCCGACCGTCCGGCGTCGGTCCGGATCGGAGTCCTGCTCGCGTGCGACCCACTCGGCCCATCGCCGACGGCGTCGGACTTGCGGTCACGATTCCGCGCCTTCCTGGCGTCACCGCCGCCGCTGGAGGTCGTGTCCGGGCTCAGCCGTATCGACAGCCAGGCACGCTGGACTCACCTGGCGGGCAAGGGGCGCCTGCTGCTCGAAGCTGCCCTGCTGACCATCGGCCAAGAGCAGGAACAGGAACAGGAACAGGAACAGGAACAGGCTCCGGTCGCCTCGGCCATGCTGCTCCTGCCCGACCCAGGGCGATCCCGTTTCGGCCGCGACTCCCGCCATGCCGAGTTCGTCCTGCACGTCGAGCCGCGTGGCCTGGACCGTACCCCGATACCGCCAGTGCCTCTCCCCGGCTGGCGCGACCGCTTCGCCCAGGTCCTGGCGCTGCCAGCCGCACTGGCTAAGTTCCTCAGCGCGACCTTGGACCTCGCGACCACGGCCGAACCGCCAGCCCAGTTCGGCATCTGGCTGCACGCGCCGCGTTCCCTGGATGAGCTGATCGACCTCCGGGGCCTTGCGACGCTCCCCGGCTCAGCCCTCGTCAACGACTTCAGCAGCTACGCCATCGCGGACCCTGCCGGGAGGCCGGCGGCAGAAGCAGCGACGGACATCCTGAGCCAGTTGTGCGACTTCACGCTGCATATCAACGGCTGGGAGTCAGTGGTGCAGGCCGACGCGGGCCCGGCTTGCTGGCGACACCCCTGAATTCAGGTAAGCCGCCAGGAATTCTCTGAGATCGCCTCTATTGGAGCCGTTCCCGTATCGCGTTTTGCTGGATTCAATAGCTTCATGGGCCAGCCGCTGGGCGACCCGGAGGAGCGTGGGATGACTGCCTGCCCTGTCTGCGACGCCTCGGTCGACGTACCGGCCGAGTCGCGGATCAGCGAGATCATGGAATGCGCCGACTGCGGCGGCGAGCTTGAGGTCGTCACGATCGATCCGATGATGCTGGCCCTGGCCCCAGAGGTCGAGGAGGACTGGGGCGAGTGACCGGCCGGACTGGTGCCGCTCCCATCGCGATGCTCGCTTCCCAGGTACGGGCGGACGAGAAGCGGCTGCTAGCCGCGATGGACCGGCGTGGTCTCCGCTACGAACTGGCCGACACCCGGGTCCTGTGGAGCACAGCCGGCGGGAAGGCCACCTGGTGGCGCGGGGTACTTAACCGCGAGATCAGCCAGGTACGCGCCTTATACTCCGCGCAAATGCTGGAGTCGCTCGGCATTCCGGTGGTGAATCGCGCGGCGGCTATCGGCGTGTGCGGAGACAAATGGCAAACCTCGCTCGCGCTGACAGCCGCCGATGTCCCGACGCCGCGCACCGCGCTTGGCCTCACGCCCGAGGCCGCGCTGGACGCGCTGGAGGAGATCGGGTATCCGGCCGTGCTCAAGCCGCTCGTGGGATCGCACGGGAGGCTGATCGCGACCCTGGCCGACCGGGCCATGGCGGAGGATGTATTCGAGTACGTCAAGGCGCTGCCCGGGCCGCAATCTCACCTGGTTTACGTGCAGGAACTGATCGCGAAACCAGCTCGCGATATCCGTGCCCTGGTGATCGGCGATGAGCTGATCGGCGCGGCCTACCGGCTGTCGGCGGACATGCGGACCAACGTCGCGCGTGGCGCCAGGACGCGGCGGTGCCCGGAAACGGCCGAGATCCGCCGGCTGGCGATCGCGGCCGCGGCAGCCGTTTCCGCGGATATCGCCGCGGTCGATATCGTCGAGGACCCGACCGGCGAGCTCTTAGTCATCGAGGTCAATCACCGCGCCGAGTTCTCCGGGCTTCAGCTGGCCCTGGGAGACGAGGTCGATGTGGCCGACAGGATCGTCAGCTACGTGGAGGCGAGAGCGGCTCAATGGTGAGGGTTGCCATTGCCGGTGGTTCCGGCTATATCGGCGGAGAGCTGGTCAGGCTGCTTCTCGCTCACCCGCACGCGGAACTCGTGGCCGTCACCTCGGAGCACCTCGCGGGCCGGCGGGTGGACGGAGCAAACCCCAACCTGCGCGGCCTGACCGAGCTGAGGTTCACCGGGGCCGGCGACTTTCGCGATCCGGACGTCTTGCTCGTGGCCGGGTCGCACCGGAAAACGATGGCGCGCATGCCCGAACTGCTCGCCAGCGCCGAGCGGGTCATCGACCTGTCGGGCGATTTCCGGCTGCGCGACGCCGCGACCTACGCTCGCTATTACGAGGTCGAGCACACTGCGCCCGAGCTGCTCGGGTCCTTCGTTACCGGGCTGCCGGAACTGCACCGCGACGAACTTCGCGACGCCGACCGGATCAGCGTTCCCGGGTGCATGGCAACCGCCGGGATCCTCGCGCTCAAGCCGCTGGCCGGCCTGCTGCGCGACACCGTGTACGTCGACGCGCGCTGCGGCTCCAGCGGCGCCGGCGCTACCGCCGGGCCGGCCAACCTGCACTCAGAGCGCAGCGGCGCACTGCGCGTCTTCGCGCCGACGTCGCATCGGCACGAGGCCGAGATCACGCAGGCGACCGGGCTCGCGGTCCGGATGTCGGCAACCGGGGTCGAAGCGGTCCGCGGCGTCCAGGTCGTGTGCCGGGCAACGCTGGCCGATGGTGCCGATGAAGCCGTCATCAGGGCCGCCTACCGGCAGGCCTATCGCGAGGAGCCATTCGTGCGGATAGTCGCCCAGCGGCGGGGGACGTATCGCTACCCGGAGCCGAAGATACTGCTCGGGTCGAACTTCTGTGACGTCGGTTTCGCGGTCGATCAGGGCACCGCCCAGGTAACGGCCATCGCGGCGCTCGACAACCTGGTCAAGGGGGGCGCGGGCAATGCCGTGCAATGCCTGAACATCCGGTTCGGCTGGCCTGAGCGCCTGGGCCTCGAATTCCCCGGCCTGCATCCGAACTGAGGTACCCGGCGTGCCCGAGCGCGGAATAGTCGTAGTCAAATGCGGCGGCAGTGTCGCCGGCGACCCGTCCGGAGTCTGCGCCGACGTCGCCTGCCTCGCGGCCGGGGTGCCGGCCGTGGGGCTTACCGGAGTCGACGGCGCGCTGCTGACGGCGCGCCGCCGCGGCCCTCAGCGGACGGTCACTGACGGCCGCAAGGTCATTACCCGCGGTGATCACAGCGGGCGGATCACCGGCGTGAGCACCAAGCTGCTTGATTGCCTGATGAACGCCGGGTTCCTGCCCGTGCTGTCGCCGCCCGTACTGGCCGACGACGGATGGCCGGGGTGCCGACCGTGCTGATCGCCGACGGCCGCGCGCCTCACCCCGTCCGCGACGCGCTATCGGGCGCGGCCACCCGCGTCACCCTCGCCGGGGCTGACGGGGACGCCAGGGACGCCGGGGCCAGCCAGTCATGACCGGTGCCCATCGTCGATGACCGCCAGGGCGGCCGAGGCGACGCGGCCCGGCGTCACGCCCGCCTCCGCGAGCAGTTCCCGCTCATTGCCGACGGAGTCGGCCCGGCCGTCCTGAACGCCGACGCGACGGACCGGACGCGGGCGGCCGGCGCACACGATCTCGCAGACGGCACCGCCGAGCCCCCCGGTGATCAGGTGATCCTCGACGGTCACTATCCCCGCCGTCTGGCTGGCCGCCAGGCGGATGACCTCCTGGTCGATCGGCTTCACCGTGTGCATGTTGATGACGCGGGCGCTCACCCTCCGGCGCGCCAGTAGCCGGCCGGCGGCGAGGGCGAACGAGACCGGCAGCGGACCCGTCGCGATGATCGTCACGTCGCTGCCCGGCATCAAGGTCACCGCGCGGCCGATCTCAAAGTCGTACGGCCGCTGATAGA
The DNA here is from genome assembly GCA_963720575.1 of uncultured Actinomycetota bacterium. GTDB lineage: Bacteria > Actinomycetota > Actinomycetes > Streptosporangiales > Streptosporangiaceae > Chersky-822. Next base: position 2,486,841 of record CAVRGA010000001.1, on the reverse strand, counting down.
TCAGCGGCGTCTCGCCGCGGCCCAGCCGGATGAACACGGGCCGGGCCAGCCGGCGGCGGCACGGACGGCGCCGGCCGTTTCCACGGTATCGGCCGGAGCGATCACCGTCATGTTCGGCATGGACCGCATGATCGCCAGGTCATTGAGCGCATGGTGCGTCGGCCCGTAGTGCCCGGCCGAGAATCCCGCATGGGTCCCGACGATGCGGACCGGAAGGTTATTGACGGCGACATCAAGCTTCACCTGCTCGCAGGCCCGCGCGCTGGCGAAGCTGCTCATCGTATTGGCGAAAGGTATCAATCCCGTAGCCGCCAGGCCGGCCGAGACTCCGATCATATTTGCCTCGGCGATGCCGACATTGACGTACTGGCCGGGCAATTCCGCGCCGAATCCATCCTCAAGGCCACCCATGTCAGAATCCACGCAGATAATTCGCGCGTCGGCCCGGGCAATCGCGAGCAGCGTACTGCGGTAGACCTCGCGAGTGGTACCAGAATACGAGGTTGCCCAATCCTCGTCTGGCACGCTCAGCGGGAGGACGGGAGTTCTCACTATCCCGGCTCCTTCCTTTCCCTGGCGCGCATCCCGGCGACGGCGCGCCGATACAGCTGATCGTTAAGTTTCACATAATGACTTTGCTTCTTGTTTTCGAAAATCGGGACCCCGCGACCTTTCACGGTGCGCGCGATGATCGCCGTGGGCCGCCCCGGAGTAAGCGGCGGCTCGCTGAGGGCGCCGCGCAGCGCGGCCAGGTCGTGACCATCCACTTCGCGGCACCCCCAGCCGAAGCTCTGCCAGCGCTGCGCGAGCGGCTCCAGTCCGACGCATTGCTCGGTTCGCCCGCTGATCTGCCAGCCGTTACGGTCTACGATGGCGGTGAGGTTGTCCAGCCCGGACTGAGCGGCGAACATCATCGCTTCCCAGTTCGTCCCCTCCTGAAGCTCGCCGTCACCGAGCAGCACGAACACTCGCCTGGCGTGCCCCGCCCGGCGGGACGCCAGCGCCACCCCCGCCGCGAGCGGCAGTCCGTGGCCGAGCGAGCCGGTCGGAAACTCGACACCCGGCAGCCTGCCCAGCGGATGCCCGGCCAGTCGGCCGCCGCTGGCACCGTAGCTGGCGCACTCTTCCCTGGGGAAGAAGCCATGCTCGGCGAGGACGGCGTACAGCGCCGCGGCGGCGTGTCCCTTGCTCAGAATGAACCAGTCCCGGTCGCTCCAGGCCGGTTCGTCAGGCCTGACCCGCAGTACCTCGGAATACAGGACGGTCAGGATGTCCACCGCCGACAGGCTGCCGCCGACATGGGCGCCGTGCTCCGTGGCGCCCATGTCCAGGACAGCGGCGCGGCCGCGCCTGGCCCGGGCGGCAAGCTCGGTGATGTCCGTCATGGGTTCCTGGCCAGGTCGCCGGTCGCGCGCGCGCAGCTTGCCAGCGTGTCCAGGTGCTGCCAGGCCTTCTCGAAAGCGTCCGCGCACCGGCGCAGTACCGGGCCGCTTTCCGGGTTGAGGTGCCACCGCTGCAGGGTCAGTGAATCCTCGATCACCGCCACCGTGGCGGGATAATCGCCCGCGCGGTATTCGCGGCGCCGCGCGCCGGATAGCCGCCAGGGATAGCCGCCGTATCCGTCACCGGACCGGAAGGCGGGCTGCGCGGGCAACGGCATGCTCTGGTACTGCTTCAGGGGAACTCCCTCGGCCCGCATGGCACGCTGGATGATTGCCCTCAGCGCCGCCGGGCGTATTTCCGGATAGCCCATGGCGACCGGGTCGAAACGCAACCGGAGAATATGCCAGGCATGGGTACGGCCGGCCTGCCGCTTCGGGAGGACCATCCCGGGCAATTCGCTCAGGCGCGAGAAGAACTCGAGCACGTTCCGCTCGCGAATCGCGTCATACTCGGCCAGCCGCCGCAACTGGCAGCGCGTGAACGCGGCATTGATCGTGCTCAGCTTGGCATTGCCGGCGAGGACGTGGGAAAGGTAGTCGCGCTCGCCGCTGAGTTCCTCGCCGAACTGGCGTCGCAGGACCACGCGTTCGTGCACCCCGGCGTCTGGCGTGGTGACGAGCCCGCCCTCGCCGCAGGTGGGCAGGTTCTTCGAGGAGTTGAGGCTGAAGGCCGCGGCGTCGCCGAGGGTACCGACCCGGCGCTCTCCCCATTTCGCCCCGTGGGCCTGGGCCGCGTCCTCGATCAGCAGCAGGCCGTGCCGGCTGGCGATGCCGCGCAGCCGGTCCATGTCGCACGGCAGCCCGTGCAGGTGAACAGCCAGGATCGCCTGGGTGCGAGCAGTGATCCCGGCCTCGACGGCGGCCGGATCGATGGTGAATGTCTGCGGGTCGATATCGGCGAACACCGGGACGATGAGGCGCTGAACGGGCGCGACCGCGCTGCCGATGAAGGTCAGCGCGGGGACGACGCACTCCGCGCCCGGCTCGACCCCGAGCGCCGCCAGCGCCAGCTCGATGGCCGCGGTGCCGGTCGCGACCCCGGCGCAGTGCGGAACCCCGGTGAACTCCGCCCATTCCGCCTCGAGCCGCTCGACCTCCCGGCCGCCGGCTCCCACCGAGCTGAATCCGCCGCTTTCCAGGATCCGCCGGACCTCGTCGCGCTCGGCGTCGGTGACGACGGGCCACCGGACGCATCGGCTCGCAGCCAGGTCCTTGCCTACCGTGCGCTGTCCCCCGAACATGGCCAGTTTGCCGGCCGTTCCCGCGCTCATCGAGGATCCTTCCGTGCCGCGCCGGGCAACCGGCCGGCTATCCGCGGGATCGCGGCGCTGAGCACATCGATCGCCAGCAGGTACTCCGCCAGGCTGATGCGCTCGTCATCGCTGTGGCACAGTCTCGAGTCGCCCGGGCCGTAGGCGGCGATGGGCACCGACCAGACCGGGCCGACCACGTTCATGTCGGAGGTGCCGAGCTTGAGCTTCAGCCCGGCGGGGGTCCCGTGCTCGCGAATCGCGGAGCGCAGGCACGAAACGACGGGGTCGACCTGACGCGACCGAACGGCCGGCACTTCCTCGTAGATCGTCAGGTTGTCACCATCGGCCCTGGACTCGAGCCAGGACCGGAAATCCCCGGCGTCAAATCCGATGGGCGTCCGGCACCAGATCTCCGCCCGCGCCGCCGTGATATCGCCGCGCAAGCCGACCAGCGTGGCTAAAGGGCGCTCGAAAGGCCGCGCTTGCGCCCATTTCACGTTGACGTGATCCTGTATGTCGTGCCAGAAGCCGGCGGCGACCTCGACCGCCTTTTCCGCCGGCCCGCTGGTATGCGCGGACTTGCGCGTCACGTCGAGGGAGATGCGCATGATCCCCTTGTAGCCGAGCACCACGGTGCGGGCGCCGCTGGGCTCGCCGATGACCACCGCGTCGGGCTTCTCTCCGGAAAGGAGATGGCGAGCGCCTGGCGAGGTGCCCTCTTCCCCCACGGCGCCGGCGACGACGATTCGGCCGGCCGTCACTCCGGCGGCGCGCGCCGCCGCCCAGATCATGGTGGCCAGTGCTCCCTTGGCATCGACGGTGCCCCGCCCGCTCAGCTCATCACCGTTAATTTCGACAGGAAGAAAACCGGGAACGGTATCCATGTGTCCCAGGAGCATCACCGTCGGGCCCCGTCGCCTGTCGCCGATCTCGCCGATGACATTACCGATGTCATCTTGATGCGAGCTGAACCCGAGCTTGCGCATTTCGGCGACCAGGTAAGCAGCGAGACGCTGTTCCGCGCCCGTGGCGGACGGAATCTCGACCATCCGGCGGAGCATTCCGACCTCTTCGGAGCATGCCATCGAAATATGGCCCCCTACGCATTAGGCCAAGGGCTGGTCAATTGCCATAGCCATGATCGCCGGTAACCCAGCCGGTCGCAACCGCCGGCCAGCCGCGCGGGCGCACCTGCCCGGCGCCAGCGTGAAATCTTGACAGTCACAGCAGCGGCTGATTCGGTGATAACGCAGGCGCCCGCGACAGGTGGGAGTGTTTGATCAGCATGAAAAAAGTCACCCTAGTGGAGCTGACCGCATTCGAGAAGATCATTCCGCTGGCTTCTGCTTACCTGAAGTGCTACGCCACCCGGGATCACGAAATCAGGGAGAACTTCAGCATCCGCATCTATGACGCACCGGTCACCGCGGACCGCGGCGCCATCCTGGATGAGCTCAGGCGTGATCCCAGCGATGTCTACGGGCTGAGCTGCTACCTGTGGAACATGGGCCTGGTGCGCTGGCTGCTGGACCGGCTCACCTCGGACTTTCCGCAGGCAGAGATCATTCTCGGCGGTCCGCAGGTCATGAACCACGCGGGGCATTACCTCAGCTCCGCTCAGTCGAACGTGGCCGTCTGCAACGGAGAGGGCGAGATCACCTTCAGCGAGTACCTGCGGCAGCTGGGGAGCGATGAGCCCGACCTTTCGGTGGTCCCAGGCCTGAGCTTCTGGCGGGACGAGAGCCTGGTGACGACCGAGCGCCCGCCGCGCCTTGCCGACCTGGACGACATCCCCTCGCCGTTCACCGGCGGCCTCTTCGAGCCCGGCAAGTACAGCTTCGGGATCCTGGAGACGAACCGCGGCTGCCCGTACAACTGCGGATTCTGCTTCTGGGGCGCCGCCACGAATTCCAAGGTGAATCGCTTTAGCACTGCCCGCGTCCTCGATGACATCACCTGGATGAGCGAGAACGGCTTCGGGACGTTCTTCCTGGCCGACGCCAACTGGGGCCTGGCTCCCCGGGACGTCGAGCTGACCCAGCATATGGTCGCGTGCCGGGAAAGGACGGGCTATCCGCTGATGGTCTCGATGAATTCCGCCAAGAATAAGCCCGACCGGGTCACCGAGATTACGAAGATTCTCGTCCAGGGGGGCCTGCTCACGAGCCAGCCCATCTCGCTGCAGTCCACCGACGAGGGTGTGCTTGACCTGATCAACCGGAGCAATATCCGCCCCGAGACGTATACCAGCCTGCAGCGCAACCTGCGCGAACAGCAGATCAGCTCGTATATCGAGATGATCTGGCCGCTGCCCGGCGAGACCCTCGTCACTTTCCGCAAGGGGATCACCGAACTGTGCCGGTCGCAGGCCGACACGATCCTGCTCTACCCGCAGCTCCTGCTGCACAATACCCCGATCTACGAAAATCGCGACCGGTTCGGCATCGAAGTCCGCCAGGTTCCGGACGACGCGGCCGAGGCAGAGGTCGTCGTGGCCACGAACTGGGTCACGCCGGACGACTACGAGACCGGGCTATGGCTCTATTACGCCCACCAGTGCCTGTATAATTTGCGGGGTCTTTATTATCTCGCGAACTACCTGGACAGAACGGGCCAGATAAATTTCGGGGATCTCTTCGCGAAAGCGGCCGATTTCCTCCGCGGCCGTCAGGATCTGCCGATATCGGAGTTCATCGCCAGGTCGGTCCGGGGTCTCGGCGTTTATTACCTGGTCAATGCTGGCGAAATGGCCCACCTGATCATGCACGCGGACCGCGCGCAATTTGATGAGTTCCTGACCGAATTCGTCACCGCGCAGCCTTTCTGGCGGGACCCGGACGCGCAGGCCATGTTCGAGCTGGACTTGCTGGCCCGGCCCTACATTTACCGTGAGTACCCGCGGCTGCCCGGCTATCCCTTCGGCCGGCTCCGGGCCGCGCAGCGAGACCGGCGCACCATGGAGGTCACTGTCCCGCCGGCGGTGAGTGAGCTCCTGTCTGATCTTGACCTGGCCGGGCGCCGGCTGGGTACTGACCTGCTGCTCCGGCACCCGATGCGGCGCAAGCTCCCGTTCCGGGCGGACGCGGCCCCGGCCGAGAATTTCTCCTACTGCCAGGGAATGACCTTGCACTTGCGCGAGCTCCTGGCGGAGTGGACGCCGGCCGACGCGCGGCAGGACCTGGCGCGCCCGGCCGCCGTCTAGGCGGCCGGGCGCCCGCCAGGCTGGCCGGAGCTACAAGACCAGGCCGCCAGTCACGTAGAGCACCTGGCCGGTGATGAAGCCTGAACCCTCGCTGGCCAGGAAGGTTACCGCGCTGGCGATGTCCTCGGGGTAGCCCACGCGGCGGACGGGCGTCCGGCGGGCCACGGTCCGCTGCAGCTTCTCGAAGTTGGCACCCATGCGGGCCGCGGTGGCCCTGGTCATGTCGGTGACGATGTACCCGGGGGCGATCGCGTTCACGGTGATGCCGCAGGGCCGAGTTCCAGTGCCAGCGCCCTGGTCATCCCGAGGATTCCCGCCTTCGCGGAAGAGTAGTTGACCTGCTCCCTGTTGCCGTCCGCCGAGGCGCTCGACATGTTGATGATCCGGCCCCAGCCGGCGCTCACCATGTGCTGCCTGACCGCGCGGCACGTCAGGAACGCGCCGCGCAGGTTCACGTCGAGCACGATATTCCAGTCCTCGTCCGTCATGTCCTCGAACAGCCGGTCACGCACCACGCCCGCGTTGTTGACCAGTACCGTGGGCGGTCCGAGTTCGGCGGCCACGCGGGCTACCGCCGCCCTGACCTGGGCGTCATCGGTGACGTCGGCCGGCGCGGCGAGCGCCGTCCCCCCTGAGGCGGTGATCTTCCCGACGGTCTGCTCGCAGGCGTCGGCGGTGAGGTCGAGCACGCCGACCGCCGTGCCCGCCTCGGCGAAGCGGGCCGCGGTCGCCGCGCCGATTCCTCGGCCGGCTCCGGTGACAATGGCGACCTTGCGCGATTCCGTCAACGTTCCCACCTTCTCTGCATTGCCGATTTCGGTTCTCGGGACCTGGCCGCGGCGGTCAGGCAAGGCCGCCAGCGGCCACGATGTTCTGGCCGGTCACCCAGCGCGCGCGGTCACTGGCGAGGAACGCGACGACGTCCGCGATGTCGTCCGGCTCACCTAGCCGCCGCAGCGGCGTCATGGCGGCCGCCAGGTCGAGTGCCTGCTTTGGCTGCGATGCCCTGAGCATGTCCGTGTCGACAGGTCCTGGCGACACGGTGTTGACGGTGATCTTGCGGAGCGCCAGTTCCCTGGAGGCGACCAGCGTGAACTGCTCGACGGCGGCCTTGGTGGCCGCGTAGACGGCGACGCCGGGAACGCGCATGCGCGTGTTGGCCGTCGAGATGTTGATCACGCGGCCGCCGTCGCGCAGCCGGCGAGCCGCCTGCTGCATGGTGAAGAAGGGGGCCTTGGCGTTGATCGCCATCAGCCGGTCATAGTCCTCCTCCGAGGTGTCAGCGACCGGCGCCACCAGTGTCTGGCCGGCGTTGTTGACCAGGATGTCGACGCGGTCGCCGAGCAGCGACTCGGCCTGCTCGAACAGCGACCGCACATCGGCGAGCCGGCCCAGGTCGGCTCGCAGCGCGTGGACCTGGCTCCCGGTTTCTGATAAGTCGGCGACGAGCCGCTTGGCCTGGTCCTGGCTGTCGCGGTAGCTGAACGCCACGGCGGCACCGTCCCAGGCGAGCCGTTCCACCACCGCCTTTCCGATACCTCGCGCGCCCCCGGTCACCAGCGCGTTGCGGCCGGCGAGCGGACCCGGTGGCATGGTCGTTGGCATCCGTTCTTTCCCTTCGGCTCACGCATCGGATTCCGGCAGGCCAGCCGCGGCTATCGCGGCGGCCGGCCGCTCGGCCGCTTCGCCGGCCGCTTCCGCCGCGGGCTCCTTCGCCGGGCGCAGCCGCAGGGCCACGACGGCCGCGCAGCCGTCGCCCAGGCCCGCCGCGAGAAGGGCGAGGTAGCCGGTGCCATGGCCCAGGGCCACCAGCTGGCCGCCCAGGGCCGTTCCGAGCCCGTAGCTCGCCCAGGTAATCGTGCCGTACCAGGCGAACACCGCGGTCCTCTGCTCCGGTGTCGCGCGCCGGCCGAGCACCAGCTGGAGCAGGGTGTCGCGCGGGCCGCCGAAGATCCCGGACACCACGAACAGGGCGCCGAGGAGCACCAGGCCAAGCTCAAGCCATCCGGCGATCGCCAGGATCAGCGCGCCGATGGCGTACAGGATGCTCAGCTGCGCCCGCGCGCTGCCGCGCCACTCCCGGCTCCCGTACACCAGGCCGCCGGCCACCACGCCGATGGAGAGCAGGCTGAGCAGGACGCCGGACGCGCCGCGGGCGTGGTGATGAGTGGCGATCGCGGTGACCCCCACGATGAGGCAGCCATAGGCCACGATGTCGAAGAACGCGATGACGAACAGCGCGGGAAGCCCGGAGGCCCGCAGCCCGCGCGCGCCCCGGCGCCGGGCGGGATCACCATGAGGGCGCCACGCCTTCACCGAAGGCGCGAAGAGGAGCTGGACGGTCCCGCCGATCATGGACAGCCCGCCGACGATGACCGCGGCGATGGGGACCGTGACGGTGATCAGCAGGCTGGCCAGCAGCGGGCCGGCGATCAGCGCGCTCTCGGTGATGACCGCGTCAAGGGCGAAGGCGCTCTGCAGCCGGTCGGCCGGGACCACCGAGGGCCAGCTGCCGCGGATGAGCGGCCCGGCCGGCGGGTTGAACGCGCCGAGGACGGCCGCGGCCGGGATGAGCGCGGCCGAAGGAGCCCGCGCGAACAGGGCCACCACGATGGCCGCGAGCGCGGGCGCGTAGCCCGCCAGGCAGCCAAGCAAGACCGGCCTGGGTCCCTTGCGGTCGACCAGCCGCCCGGTGATGGGCGTGACGATGGCATAGCCCGCCGCGTAAGCGGTCCAGAGAAGTCCCGCGTCGGCGTACGAACCGGTGCGCTCGGAAACGGTGATCAGGAATCCGAGGCTCAGCAATGGCGTCGGGAGCCTGGTGGCTACCGACGACACGGCCAGCCAGGCGGCCTCAGGCTGGGAGAGAAGCAGCCGGTAAGTACGGAAGAATGTCACCACGGCTCCGTCGCACGGGCTCTCCCACGGTCTTAGCTAACACGACCCAGCCAATCATAGCGAACGGTCTCGGGATTATAAAACGAGTCTAACGTACCAGGAGACTAACGTAGCAGCGGAATTGCGCTCGCGGTGACCGCATAGCATGATTGCCCGTAGCCGCCAGGACGCTGCGCGCGGCAGGAGCAGCCGAACCATGGCAAGTTTGGAGTTCCTGATGGACGTTAGCTACGATCCTTATGACTATGTCGAAGCCGACCCCTATGCCGCGTATTCGCTGCTCCGAGAGCACGCGCCAGTCTACCATAACGAGAAGCTCGGCTTCTGGGCGATCTCCCGGCATGCTGACGTACGCGAGGCTTTAAGGGACTACCAGCGGTTCTCCAACTCACGAGGCATCAGCATCGAGCCAAGCGCCGCCGGGCCCGACGCCCACCGCCTCGCATCCATTGTCGCAATGGACCCGCCGGAACATGTCCGCATCCGCCAGCTGGTCGCCGGTTTCTTCAGCCGCAGGAGCATAGCGAGGCTGGAGGCGGATATACGAACCCTCACGCGAGCCCGGCTGGATGTCGCGCTGCGCGCGGACAGCTTTGATTTCATCGGTGATTTCGCGGAACAACTGCCGATGGAAATCCTCTGCGCGATCATGGGAGCGCCAGCGGGCGATACGGACATGATCCGCCATCTCTCGGAACTGCTGGTCCTGCGCACGGAAAACGATCACGACCTGCCCCGCAGGGCAATTGGCGCCATTGTCGAGCTGCAGCACTATTACCGCGCCCTTGTCACGCGGAGGGATCATGACCGGCGTGACGATCTCATTTCCCTTCTGCTCGAGGCGTCCGATCGCGATGTTCTCACGCCCGAGGAGATCGTCGCGTTCTTCTTCCTGCTGACCTCCGCCGGAAACGACTCCCCCGCCCAGTTGCTCGGCAACGCGTGGTACTGGGCCTGGCGCAATCCTGACCAAAAGCGCATGGCCTTCGGGGGCCAGATTTCCGAATGGATCAGGGAATCGCTCCGCTACGACACGCCGACGCAGGTGCTGGCCCGCGTCGCGGCCGCCGATATCGAGCTTTGTGACCTGGTAATCCCGGCGGACGCGCGGGTGCTGCTGCTGCTGGGGTCGGCCAACCGGGACCCGGAGGTCTTTCCCGACCCGGACCGCTACGACCTGACCCGTGATACCAGCCAGCTCGTCAGCTTCGGGAACGGCCGGCATCTCTGCCTCGGCCAGCACCTGCTCACGCTGCAGGCCCGGATCGTGCTCGAGGAGCTCGTGGCCAGGATCGCCGACTATGACATCGACGCCAGCGGCGTCGTTCCCGAGATCAAGGCCGATTCGCGTGGCTTCAAGTCGCTGCCGACCTCGGTGCGGCGCCGGTAGCCTCCTGCCAGAGCGCCCGCGGGGTCCCCCAGCGCACGGCTTCGCCCGCGGCCAGCAGGTAGTACCGGTGAACTCGCTCCCGCAGGGTGAGCCCGGCGGCCCCGTGCACGTGAACCGCCCGGGCGGTGGCATCAAGAGCAAGCTCGGCCGCGTAAGCCAGCGCCCGCGCCGCGGCGAGCGCGGCGTCCGCGCGCTGGTCATCGAGCCAGGCAGCCTTGTGCAGCAGCAGGCGCACGGCCTCGGCCTCGGCGAACTGCCTGGCCAGCGGGAATGACAGGGCCTGGTTGTCGCCGATCGGCCTGCCGAACTGCCGCCGGCCGCCGGCCCTGGCCACGGCCAGCCGCAGCGCGCCGGCGGCCAGGCCAAGAAGGTAGGCGGCCTGGCGGACCCGGGCGCGCGCCAGGATGCTCCGGCCGCCTCCGGCCAGCGCCGACACGGCAATGGCCCCCGCGTCTTCGAGGCGGATCTCGGCGACCCGGCCCTGAATGACCCGCACCCCGGCGCTGTCGACGGCCACCGCCGCGATGACCCGCCCGTCCCCGTCACTCGCCGGTATCAGCAGAAAATCGGCCGGGGCGGCCTCGGTGGCACGGCAGCGCCCGGTCAGCTCGATCCGTCCGGCTGCCCGGCGGACGCTCACCGGCGCGTCCCAGCCCGCCGCCACCGCCAGGACGTCGCCCGCCGCGACCTTCCCCGCCAGGCCGGCCAGCCCTGGCTCGCCCGCGAGCAGGTCGCCGAGCAGCGCGCTGGCCCGGTAAGGGTCCCGCGCGGCCTGACGGCCCAGTTCCTCGCAGACGATCGCGCCGCTGGCGAGGCCCAGCTCGAGCCCGCCCGCGCTGGCCGGCAGCTCGAGCGCGAACACTCCGAGCCCGGCCAGCACCTGCCGGGCGGCCGTGCTGTCGAGATCGGCCTCGGCGCTGAGCCCGCGGCGCAGCCCAAGGCACAGGTCACGCTCGTCGGCGTCCAGGCTGAGCCGCATGTCAGGCCGGCTCGCCGAGTGCGTCGGGCAAGTGGCTGGCCAGCAGCTGGAGCATCATCTCCGACGTGCCCCCGGCGAGGGTGAGACCGGGCGCCTCGCGGTAGGCGCGGTCGATGGCGTCCGCGAGGCCGGGGGCGGCATGCGGTCCGTGCTCCCTGACCGCCCAGGCCGCCAGCTCGGCGGCGAGCTCACTCGCGTACCACTTGGCCGCCGCCGTGCGCACGTGATCGATCCGCCCGTCGACGACGTCCAGGGCCGACCGCCACGAAAGGAGGAGTGCCGCCTCCACGCGGGCGCCGTAGCGGCCGATGCGCTCGGCCCGGTCAGGCTCAGCCGGGCCTTCGGCGCCGAGCCGGTACCACTGCTCCGCGCGGAGCGCGAAATCGAGCCCGGTCCGCTCGAGCGGCAGGCCCTGGTTGATGACGTCCCAGCCAGCGCCGATGTCTCCGACGGCGTCATCGCGGCGTACCGCGACATCGGTCAGCTCCACGATAGAGAACTGCTCGGCCGGCATGGCCGGCAGCGGCCGCACCGAAACCCCCGGTGCCCGCATGTCAATGATAAAAAGCGTGATGCCGCTGTATTTGGAGCCGCCCGCGGACGTTCTTGCCGCGCAGAGCCCGATGTCCGTGATCGCGCTTTTGAGATTGAAGAGCTTGGTGCCGTTAATGCTGAAGCATCCGTCGTCGCCGGCCGTCGCGGAGGTCGTCAGCGCGCCGAGATCCGAGCCGGCGTCCGGCTCCGAATACAGGATGCTCGCGAACAGCTCGCCACGTGCCATTCCCGGGAGCAGGCGGCGTTTCAGGTCTCCGCTCCCCGCGCTCAAGATCAGATTTCCCGCGGTGAGGATAGTGTTGACGTAAAGGGTGTCGGGAATGCCCGCCCTCAGCAGTTCCTCCGTCACCGTCAGCAGTTCAACGGCCGAATGCCCGTGCCCGCCATATTCGGCTGGCCAGTTAACGCCAAGCAGCCCCGCCTCCCCGAGCGCGTGGTACAGCGCCCGCTCATCGGGCTCCGTTGCCGATTCGCGCACCCGGGCAATCTCATCCGATAGCGGCGGGGCGGCGAACAGCGCCCGGACGCGGGCGCGGAACTCCTCCTCGTCAGGCGTGTAACCGAAGTCCATTCCCAGGCAAGCCCTCTCGACCTCGGCGCGCGAGCCTTCTCTGCCTTATCATAAACGATTAGCGGAATTACGCACCCGCAGCGCACGCAAAAGGCAGGCCGGCAGCGCCGGCGTGAAGGATTGTGAGTGGCCGTGACAAGAGCTCGTGACGGACTAGGCAAGTGGTTTCTCGCGGATACGGCTGCGCTCCGTCACGAGATACAACTGGTCTGCTTCCCCCATTCGGGTGGCTGCGCCTCGACCTACCGCGAGTGGCTCGCGGAGTTGTCGCCGTTCGCCGACGTTATCCCCGTGCAGCTGCCCGGGCGGGAGAACCGCATCCGCGAGCCCTTCGTCACCGACATGCGAATCCTGGTGAACGAAGTCGCCGAGGTGCTGCTCAAGGCCGACTTCCGGCAGGTCGCGCTGTTCGGCCACAGCATGGGCGCGGTCATCGCGGTCAAGGTGTGCGAGGCCATCGAGCAGGCCGGGATCAAGGCGGCCCATCTCTTCGTCTCCGGGCACGAGGCGCCTCCGGTGACGCCGAGGCTCTACCGGAGCCGGCCTGAAGTCCCGTTCGCCGTCCCGCCGGAAGCGAGCGACGCCACCTTGATGTCCGCCCTGACCGCGCTTGACCCCGGCCTGGCGGACCGGCTCACCTCCAGTGAGCTGCGGGCCATCTTCCTGCCCGTGCTCCGCGCCGACATGCGGCTGCTGTACAGCGCGCCGCTCGGCGGCGAGTTGCTCGACGCCCCGGTGACCGTGCTCGCCGGCCGCGATGATCCCTATCTCCGCGACTACGATCTCGCCGACTGGGCCCGGGTAACCCGGGCCGACTGCGTCACGCGCTGGCTGCCGGGCCACCACTTCTACCTCGACGAGCAAGGTCCCGCCATGGCCGGGCTGATGCTGGAGCGGCTGGGGGTCAGTAGCGCAGGAGGGTGAGGGAGTCGTCGAGTGCGGTGATGATCTGGTCGGTGTCGTCGGCGGTGGTGATGAGGGGGGGCATGAGGGTGATGGCGGGCCAGGAGGCGAGGGTGGAGACCAGGACGCCGTGTTGTTCCATGGCCAGGCGCAGGGTGTTGGCTGAGGGGGGGATGGGGGTGGTGCCGGGCGGGGGGGCGAGTTCGACGGCGTACATGAGGCCGGTGCCGCGGATGGCGGTGACAGCGGGGTGGCGGGCGGCGATGTCGGTGAGGCCGGCGCGGAGCCTGGTGCCGGCGGTGGTGACGTTGTCGAGGATGTCGGTGGTGGTGAGGATGTCGATGACGGCGAGGGAGGCGGCGAGGGCGAGGGGGTGGCCGTCGTTGGTGGAGCCGGTGAACAGGGGCTTGTCGTAGGGGAGGTCGAGGATCTGCTGGTAGATGTCGTCGGACAGGGCGATGGCGGACAGGGGGGAGTAGCCGGCGGACAGGCCCTTGCCGAGGGTGAGGATGTCGGGGCGCAGGCCGGTCTGCTCGCTGCGGGTGATGGCGCCGGTTCTGCCCATGCCGGTGGTGATCTCGTCGGCGATGAGGTGGATGCCGTGGTGGTTGCAGTAGTGCTGGAGGGAGTGCAGGTAGGCGTCGGGCAGGACGTGGCCGCCCTCGCCGACGATGGGCTCGATGATGACGGCGGCGACGCGGCCGGGGCCGTGGTCGGTGATGCGGCGCTCGAGGTCGCTGCCGTGGTCGCCGGGGATGGGCTCGAAGGGGCCGCGGGCGTGCTGGACTCCGGGGAGCAGGGGGCCGCACTGGTGGTGGACGTAGGGCAGCCCGGTCAGCGCCCCCGCCCCCGCGCCCAGGCCGTGAAATCCATTCCACAAGGCGAAGACGGTGTCGCGCTCGGGGGCGCCGGCGGCGCGGTGCAGGAAGCGGGACAGCAGCACGGCGGTCTCGGTGGCCTGGGAGCCGTTGCCGCAGTAGCGGACCTTGTTCAGGTGCGGGGGCAGGTGCCGTACCAGTGCCTCGGCGGCCTGGGCCGAGATCGCGCTCGGCCTGCCGTAGCCGATCATGTTGGCGTACGGCAGCAGGTCAAGCTGGTCCTTGATCGCCTTGATCACCCGCTGATCATCGTAGCCGAGCGTCATGTTCCACAGCCCTGAGCGGGCATCGAGGAACCACCGCCCTGACACGTCGCGGATCCGGACGCCGCGCCCCTCGACCATCATTTCATCGGGATTCAGCGTCTTGAGAAACGCTCCCGCTACCGGGCTGTTCCACAGCGGGTAGTCCGCTGGCTTCATCATTGTCCCGCTCCGTCCGCGCGAGACTCGTCGATCGCCTCGGCCAGTTCGACCACCGTGGCGTTCTCGAAGATGAGCATGAGCGGGAACTCGACGCCGAACTTGTCCCGCAGGCCATAGGTGACAAGCGTGGCGGTCATGGAATTCCCGCCGATCTCGAAGAAGTCATCGTCCAGCTCGAAGGAGCCTTTCTTGAGCACGTCGGCCCAGATGGCGGCCACGACGCGCTGCGTTTCCGTCTGAAGGGCCTCGGAGGTTTCCGGGCTCAACTCCACCGATTCTGCGGCCATTACTTGGTCTTCCTTTCTGCTATCCAGTATTTCTGCGCTGCGTCGAGATCCCGCTCTGGATCGGCGATGCAGGTTTCGAGCGTCTCCTGGTACCGGGCGGCGAGCCCTTCGATGGTGCCGGCCGAAAAAATATCGGTGTTATATTCAATGATCCCCAGCAGGAGACCGCCGGACCGCCGGGTTACGGTAACGTCCAGGTCGAATTTCGCGGTTCCGTTGTAGATGTCGAAGACCTCTGCCGACAGTCCTGGGAGAATTATTTCCCGCTGCTTTTCATCTTGCACGGAGAACATCACCTGGACTAGCGGCGAAACGAGTTTTTCTCGCTTCGGATTGATCATCTCCACGAGCGTCCCGAAGGGCACATCCTGATGCGACAGCGCCCCGAGCATGGTCGCCTGCGAGCGGGCGATAACCTCGGAAAAGCGGGTCGCGCCCGACAGGTCCGTACGCAGGACCAGCGTGTTGGCGAAGAAGCCGACGAGCCCCTCGGCACCGGCATGTTCGCGGCCTGAGGACGGCGTGCCGACGACTATGTCCGCCTGGCCGGTCACCCGGGCGAGCGTCAGCGCGAACGCGCTCAGGAGCACGGTGTAGGCAGTGACGCGCGCTGTGTCGCAGACGCTGCCCAGCAGCGGCCCGCGCGCGCGTGGCAGCAGGGTGAACTGGTGCTGCGCGCCTTGCCCGGTTGCCCTCCTTGGCCTTCGCCGGTCGGCCGGGAGTTCCAGTTTCGGCAGCCCGGCCAGGTGCTGGCGCCAGTACGCCAGGTGCGTTCCCTGGCCAGGATCGCCGGACCGCGCGCGCAGGCGCGTCACCTCATGCCGGTACGCCGCGTCGACCGGCGGCAGCACGGGCGGGTGCCCGGCGGTGTACCCCGCGTAGAGCCTGCCGATATCCGACAGCAGCACCTCGACGGACCAGCCGTCGACGGCGGCGTGGTGAACCGTCAGGCCGAGAATGTGGTCCCCGGGCCGAGCCGGCTGAGCCGGGCGCGGATGAGCGGCCCCTTCGCCAGGTCGAACGGCTGCCCGGCGTCCCGCTCCGAGGCGGCGAGCGCCTCGGCGGCGTCGCCCCCCGGGATCTCGTCCTCGACCAGCATGAAAGCATCCGGTGCCACGGGGACCTGCACCGGCTGCCTGTCGTCACCGAGCTGGAAGCGGGAACGAAGCACCTGGTGCCTGGCCACGACCGCGGACATGGCGCTGCGCAGGGCATCGCGGTCGAGCGGGCCGCGCAGCCGCATCCCGAACCCGACGTTGTACGCCGGATCGCCGGGCCGGAGCTGATCGAGGAACCACAGCCGCTGCTGCCCTGGGGTCAGCGGCAGCGGGCCGCCGCGGCCCCTCGCCGCCGTCCCGCGCGCCGGCCGCGCCCAGCCGGGTCATCTCCGCGGCCAGCTCGGCGACGGTCGGGTGCAGGAAAATCGAGCTGAGCGGGAGAGCGATGCCGGACCGGGCGGCCAGGCGCGAAACGGCGCGGGTGGCGGTGAGGGAGTTCCCGCCGAGCAGGAAGAAATTGTCATCGGCTCGCACGTCCCGCACGCCGAGCACGCCCGCCCACTCGCCGGCCACGGATGCCTCCAGGCTCGTCGCCGGCATGACCCGGCCGCGCGAGCCCCGCTCCGGGTCAGGCTCAGGCAGCGCCGCCCGGTCGACCTTGCCGTTGGCGGTCAGGGGAAGCTCGCCGACTGACACGAAATGGGCCGGCACCATCGGGCCAGGGAGCCGTTCTCCCGCGTAAGCACGCAGCTGCGCGCCCAGCTCGCGCTCGGTCACGACATACGCGACCAGCTCGGCGCCGAGCCCTTGCCCGCGCGGCGCGACGAAGGCGTCCCGCACCTCGGGGTGCCCCTTCAAGGTGGCCGCCACCTCGCCGGGCTCGATGCGGAAGCCGCGCAGCTTGACCTGGTCGTCGGTGCGCCCGGCGAATTCCAGCGCGCCCGAGGAAAGCCAGCGCGCGAGGTCCCCCGTCCGGTACAGCCGCTCGCCAGGCCGCCCGGCCGGGTCGGGCACGAACCGGACGGCGGTCAGGCCGGGACGACCCAGGTAGCCGCGCGCGGTCCCCTGCCCGCCGATGTACAGCTCACCGGTCACGCCGACCGGGACGAGGTTCAGGTCCGCGTCAAGCACCAGCGTGCGGGTACCGCCGATCGGGTGCCCGATCGGCACCGAACCGGGGGAAAGCTGCCGCGGGAGCTGGTAGGTGGCCGCGAAGGTGGTCGTCTCGGTCGGGCCGTAGCCGTTCACGACCGTGAGCCCTGGCACCGCCTGCCGCAGCCGCCTCATGTGCGGCGGCGACAGTGCCTCGCCCCCGGTCACCAGGACGCGCAGGGGACGCAGGAGATCCGGGTCGGTGTCCACCACGAAGTTCGTGAGCTGCGCGGTCAGCCAGAGGACGGTGACGTGCTCGGCCCTCAGCACCGCGCCGAGCTCACGCGGGCCCGCCGGCCCGGCGGGTAGATGGCCAGCCGGGCGCCGTGGGCGAGCGGCGTCCAGAGCTCGAACGTGGACGCGTCGAAGGCGGCAGGCGCCATGAGCAGGAAGGTGTCCGCGGGCGTGATCTCCAGCCCGGGCATGCCCAGGGCCAGCCTGACCACCGCGTGCTGCGGGACGGCCACGCCCTTGGGCTGCCCGGTTGAGCCCGACGTGTACATCACGTACGCCAGGCTGCCCGGCCGGGGCGCGGCCGCCGGGGCTGCCGCCGGCTCCCTTGCCGCCTGCCCGGCGGGGTCATCGAGGACGACGAGCTCGCCGGCCGAGGGCAGGCGGGCAGCCAGCGACCGCTGCGTCAGCATGATCCGCGCGCCGCTGTCGGCGAGGAGGGACCGCACCCGCTCGGCCGGGTGGCCGGGATCGACCGGCAGGTAAGCGGCACCCGCCGCCGCGATGCCGAGGATCGCGGTCACCAGCATCGGGCCGCGCTCCAGGCAGACCGCTGCCAGGTCCTCGGGGCCGATACCGCGTGACCTGAGCAGCCTGGCGATCCGGCCCGCAGCCGCGCCCAGTTCGCGGTAGGTCATGCCGCCCGCACCGGAGGAGACCGCGACCCGCTCCGGGCCGGCGGCGAGCTGGCGCTCGAACATCTCTGAAATCGTCTGGACCGGTGCGGGCGCGGGCGAGGCCGACTGGGCCATAATGGCCTGCCTTTCGCCGTCCCCGAGCAGGGCGAGCCGCGACAGGGGGCGCGCGGGATCCGCCAGCGCGCAGGCAAGCAGCCGGCCGTAGTGGCCGATGATCCGCCCTGCCGTGCCCTCGTCGAGCAGCTCGACGTTGTAGTTGAGAGCGCCGTGCAGGTGACCGTCGGCGCCGGCCTTGATCGCCAGGGACAGATCGAACCGGCACGTCCGGTCGTCCAGGCGCAGCGGCTCGGCGGCTATGCCGGGCAGCCGCAGGAAGCTGCCCGGCGCGTCGTAGGCCTGGAAAGTCACCTGGAACAAGGGATGACGGCTGAGATCCCGATCCGGGGCCACCTCGCTGACGAGTCGCTCAAATGCCACTCCCCCGTCCTGGGTGGCCCGGAGCAGCGTATTTTTCACCCTCGTCACGAGCGTGCCGAACGCGGGGTCATCCGAGCAGCCGATGCGCAGCACGACCATGTTGGACAGGAAGCCGATCAGGTCGTGCAGCTCCTCGCGGCTCCGGTTGGCCGTCGGCGTGCCGATGACGACGTCCCGTGCGCGGGAGTACCTGGCGAGCAGCGCGGTGAACCCGGCCAGCAAGACCATGAACAGCGTCGCGCCGCGCGACCGGCCTAGCTGCCGCACCGCGGCGGCTGTCTCGCCGGGCAGCTCGAATCGCAGCGTCGCGCCGCGATGGCCGTGCACCGCGGGCCTGGGCCGGTCGAATGGCAGGTCGGCGTCGGCTGGCGCGCCGGCCAGCTGGCCGCGCCAGCGGGCCAGCTCCCTGGCTGCCCCATCTCCGGTGAGCAGCTCGCGCTGCCACCACGCGAAGTCGGCGTACCGCGCGGGCAGCGGGCTCAGGGCGGCGGGGCGGCCGTCGCGGAAGGCTCCGTAGAGCTGGCTCAGCTCCGTGAACAGCACCTCGGTCGACCGTCCGTCGGAGACTATGTGGTGCATGGTCAGCGCGAAGACGTGATCGGCCGGGCCGAGGGTGATCAGCGTCACCCGGAGCAGCGGCCCCGTGGACAGGTCGAACGGCTCGGCGGACCGCATGGAGGCGAGTTCGGTGGCCGCCCCCGCCGGGTCCTGGGCCCCGGTCAGGTCGGCGTCCTCCCACGCCAGGCTCGGCCGGGGCTCCACCACCTGGTAGGGGACGCCATCGCGCACTCGGATGCGCGTCCGCAGCGCTTCATGCCGGCCGACCAGTTCCCGCAGCGCCCGGCGCAGGTCACCGGCGTCGAGCGGGCCGCGCAGCCGGTGCGCTTCCACGACGTGGTAGGCCGCGCGGTTCGTGATCAGGTCGTTCATGAACCACAGGCTGTGCTGGCCAGGGGACAGCGGCAGCTCGGCGTCAAGCGGCGCGCGCGGGAGCGGCGCCAGCCGCTGACCTTCCGGCGCGGTGGCCAGCGCTTGCTCGATCAGCCCGGCCAGCGTGGCGATCGTCGGCTGGCGCATGAACGCCGTGCCCGGCACGTCGGCGCGGAACGTCTTGCGCACCAGCCCGAGCAACCGCATCAGCTGCAGGCTGGTCATCCCGGCTGCGAAGAGATCGGCGTCGGGCTCCCGCGGCGCCTCGGGCAGGGCACGGACGACGCATTGCTCGTAGACCTCGCGCCGCAGGCCGGCCAGCTCGCCCGCTCGCGCCGCGGCCGGGGCGGGCAGCGTCGCGGCCATGGCCGCCAGGGCCCGGAGGTCTACCTTGCCGCTGGAATTCACCGGGATCTCCGTGACCTCGATGAGCCGGGCGGGCACCATGTAGGCGGGCAGCCGGGCCATGAGGTTCTCGCGCGTTTTCCCTGGATCAAGCGCGCATCCCGGCTCGGCGACCACGTAGCAGACGAGCTGGCGCTCCGGTCCGCTCAGGACGTCAGCCACGGCGCTGCGGATCCCGGGCAGCGCCGCGAGCAGCGACTCGAGCTCGCCCAGCTCCATCCGCTGACCGCGGACCTTGACCTGCCGGTCGCTCCGCCCGAGGAAGACGAGATCGCCGCCGGCATCAAACCGCACGACATCGCCGGTGCGCAGCAGCCGCTGCCCGGAAGAGGAGAAAGGATCGGGCGTGAAGCGGTCGGCCGTCAGCGCGGGGTCACGGAGATAGCCGCGAGCCAGCCCTGCCCCTGCGAGGTAGAGCTCGCCGACCGCGCCGTAGGGCACCGGCCGCATTCTGCTGTCGAGGACATAGACCCGGTGATTGTCGACCGGGCGGCCGATGGGCGGCGGCGAGCGCATCTCGCCTCCGCACTCCTTGTAGATGAGCCCGATGGTGGCTTCCGTCGGGCCGTAGCCGTTCACCACCCGGCAGTACCGCGACCACCGCGTGACCAGCGAGCCGGCGAAGGGCTCACCGCCGACCGAGGCCACCCTCAGGTCGGGAAACCGCTCGGGGTCCATCATGTCCATCAGCGCCGGCGGGAGCTCGGCGACGGTGATGCGCTGGCGGACGAGTATCCGGGACAGCGCCTCCACCGAGAGCCGTTCCTCGTCTCCCGCCACGGCCAGGGAGGCACCGGAGAGCAGCGGCACGAAGATCTCGAAGACGGAGACGTCGAAACCGGGCGAGGCATACTGCAGGAAGCGATCGTCCGGCGTCACGCCGAAGAGCTCCTGGATGGAACGGACGAAGTTCGTGACGGCGCCGTGCTCGACCACGACAACGCGGGGCGTCCCGCTGGAGCCGGAAGTGAAGATGCAGTAAGCCGCGTCGCGCGGGCTCAGCGGGCAGGCAGGGAGCGCGCGGGAGCGCGCCGCGATGCCGGCCGCGTCCGTGTCCAGGTTCACCACCGCCGGGGCACGGTCGGGCAGCCGCTTGCCGAGACGTTCGTCCGTGACCACGGCGGCCACGTCCGCCTGCCGCAGCAAGGCGGCGACCCGCCGCGCGGGCGTATCCGGATCAAGCGGAACCCACGCGGCTCCCGCGTAAGCGACGCTGAGGCAGGCGATCACCCAGCGCGAGTCGCCGCGCGAGACGAGGACCGCGACCCGGTCGCCGCGTCGCACCCCGCGAGCGCGCAGTTCATTCGCCAGGCGTCCGGCGGCCTGCGCCAGCTCCCGGTAGCTCAGCCCGGAACCGCCGCCGTCTTCGCTGATGGCGAGCCGGGCCGGGTACCGGCTGAGAGCCGCGGCGAATTGCGTCGTGAGGGTCGCCGGGGCATGGGGCCTGCTCGTCTGGTTGGGATCGACCAGCACGCGCCGCCGTTCGTCCTCGTCCAGCGGCGCGAGAGACCACAGCGGCGATAGCGGGGCCGCCAGGCCCTCCCGGAGAATCCTGTCCGCGTACCGCAGCAGGCCGCTGACCAGGGTGGTTTCGTGGCGATCCGGGTCGGATTCGGCCACCAGGGCGCGCACGGAAGGCGGCGCTCCGATGACCAGGTCGCCGTGCGGCGCGGTGGCCGGCGCGGCGCCTAGCTCGGCGTCCTGCGCCAGCACGACCGGCATGCGGCCCGCAGGGACACCGGGGGCGGCAGCCGCCAGGCGCAGCCGGCGTACCAGCGGGTCGAAGCCATCATCGCTGTCGATATCGATCGTCAGCAGGCGCGGGCCGGCTTGCTGAAAGCCGATCCGGAGCTGGCTTGCCCCGGTATACGCGCGCAGCGCCGCCAGCAGTGCCGCCCCCAGCACCGTATGCGGGGAACACTGCCGCGCGGCCGCGAACGCGCGGACGGAATCCGCTGTCGCGGAAGTCAGCTCCACCTGCTGGCGCACGCGCCTGCTCGCGGGAGCCGATCCGGTGGCGGTGGCTCGGGGGAACGACGTCGGCGGCCCGCTCGCGATGTCAATTGACGGCTGTACCGCCGGTTCCTCTTGTGCTAATGCGCGCAGCCGGGCGAAAAAGGAGGTACGCCTTTCTGCCAGCATCTCCGCTGGCGAAATGAGGTTCCCGGGGTCTGCCGCCATCAACTACCCCTTATCACCCTGGGGACATCTCGCGGCAATCTAATCATGCCGGGCTCTAGACCAGTAGGCGCGTCTTAGTTCCGCATTACGCGCCCCTGGCCTGGCGGCTTATGCTCGACCTACGTTGCTGCCATTACGCACCGCTGGAGACGACATGCCGAAACAGAGTGGCCGGATCGCGATCGTCACGGGCGCGGCGAGCGGCATCGGTGCCGCTACGGCGCTCCGGCTGGCCGCCGACGGAATGGCTGTCGCCGTGCTGGACGTGGCGGAAGAGGGCGCCAGGAAAACTGTTCACGACATTCAAGCGGGCGGCGGTACCGCCATTGCGGTGCGGACCGATGTTTCTGCGCAAGATGAGGTCGAGCAAGCTGTCAAGCATGTCACCGCCGAGCTCGGGACACCTTCCGTACTTGTCAACAACGCGGGCATCCTGCGCAATCGTCCATTCAGTGAGATGACGATAGAGGACTGGGACGCGGTCATCAAGGTGAACTTGCGCTCGGCGTTCCTGACGTGCAAGGCGGTATACCCGCTCATGCGGGATCTTGGCTGGGGCCGCATCGTCAACGTGTCGAGCATGGCCGCGACCGGAGAACGGAATCAGGCGAACTACGGCGCGGCCAAGGCGGGCCTGCAGGCCCTGACCAAGACCCTCGCCATCGAACTTGGCGCGGACGGGATCACGGTGAACGCGGTCGCGCCTGGCTACATCGTCACGGGCATGACGCAGGCGAGCGCCGCGGGGTGGGGGCTGCCATTTGAGAAGGTCCAGGAGATCATGGCCACGCAGATCCCGGTACGCCGCGTGGGCCAGCCCGAGGACATCGCGCACATCATCGCGTTCCTCGCCAGCGAGGACGCTGGCTTCATCACCGGGGAAGTGATCTACGCCACGGGCGGTCCTAAGTCCGCGGGCTAACGGCTGGAATGGGGCGGGCCGGATGAGCGAAATCGATGTCGACCTGGGCCGGATCGAGGTGGCAGCACGGACAGTCGACCCCGCCTTCCTGGGCAGCCCTCAGTTCATCAGCGCGCCGCTGTGCGACAGGCTCCGCCGGCAGGTGCTCGTCAAGGTGGAAACGCTCAACCCGCTCGGAAGCTTCAAGGGCCGGGGGGCCGATTTCCTGATGTGCTCGCTCGCCCCGCACAGCAGCGTCGTCTGCGCCTCGAGCGGCAACCTCGGCCTGGCGCTCGCCTACGCGGGACGCGGGCACGACATGGGCGTGCACGTGTACGTGCGGGCGAGCATCAACCCGGCCAAGCTGGCCGCGATGAGAGAGTACGGCGCCCAGGTAACCGTGGTCGGCGCCGACCCTGCCGCCGCGGCCCGCTCCCACGCGGAGGCGCACCCGGGTGACCTGCTCATCGACAGCCACCCCGCGCTGGCCGAGGGAGCGGCCACGATCGGGGTCGAGCTCCTGAGCGCGGGGCCGGTCGACGTCGTGGTGCTGCCGGTTGGCGGCGGTTCACTGGCCACGGGCGTGGCCCGGTGGGTCAAGGACAAGTCACCGCGCACCAGGGTCATCGGCGTGTGCCCGGCGGGCGCGCCCAGCATGGCGGAAAGCTGGCGGGCCGGCCGCCCCGTCCGGATAGATCCCCCGGGCACCATCGCCGACGGCCTGGCAATGGTGGAGCCCGCGCCGGAGGTCGTCGCCCGGATGCGGGCCGTGATCGACGACATGGTGCTCGTCACCGACGCGGCCCTGGAGGCCGGAATGCGCCTGGCCGCCGAAACGCTCGGCCTCCTGATCGAGCCGTCCGCGGCCGCGGGGCTGGCTGCCATGATCGGACATGACATCCCTGACGGCAAGGCCGCCACTGTCCTCACCGGCGCCCGGTTGTCGCCCTAGGCGGCCACGTTCTGGCGCTCGGCGAGGTCCGCGAACCTCTCCCAGGCACGAGAGCACGCTCTGGCAGCCTCAGCGACCCTGATCATGTCGTGCAGCGGAATATCGCGGAGGATCTCCTCGCCGTGATCTTCCAGCACATCGAGGGCGCTCAGCATCCTCAGCAGCAAGCGGCCCTGCTCCCTGGAGCGGAGCGCGGGATCTCTCCCCAGCGCCCGCAGCGCGGACGACTCGGCGGTGTCCCTGCGCGCCGGACTGGCCGGCTTGCTCTGGCCGTCGCGCAACCGCAACCTGACCTTTCGTGCGGTCTCCGGAGAAATTCCGGCTTGCTGGGCGATCTCGCGCAGCGACGCTTCCGGGTGTTCCGCGATGATGTCGGCGGCCATTCTGCGCCGCTCCGCCGGGTTCATCGGGCGCACGCGTCCATCGCGGCCGACCCGGGCGTCCAACTGGTTAAGTTCCGCACCTGGATGGCGGCGCAGTCCTGCCACGGTCCTCGCCGCCAGTCCGCTCACCGAGCCAATCATCCGGTCCGACCAGTTCGGATAAAAACGGATGATGTGCCTCGCGGCGGCTTTGCGATCAGCTAACGTGAGCGGAAGCCCGTGGGTGACATTCGCCCGGACCGCCATGACGAAACAACTCGCCTGGTCGCCGTCGAAAAGCCGGGCATCTATTTCCTCCTGGCCGCGCATGCTGGCGGCTAGCAGGCGATGCGCCCCGTCGATAACGTTCATGGTCGTGCGCTGGACTAATATGGGGGGAAGCGGCTCATCGGATTCGGCCAGGGCCCGGGCATGCTGCAGGCTTGGGCCAGAGCGCCGCAGCGTGACTCCGGCAGATATCTCGGCGATCGGCACCTTCACTACTGGAAACAGCTCGAGATTAGCGCCGAATATCCCGCAGTCCGGTTCGGGAGTATCCTGGTAAGAAATCTCCGCCGTTATATTCTCAGTTTTCCGCCGATCCGGTAGCAAAACTGTCAAGTTCGTTCCTTCCGTATGCTTATGGCTTCCGGACGGACATTCTCCTTAGCAGCGCATGACTATTGCATTACCGCATAACCGGGTATCCCTCGTTCAAATAACCAGAACCACAGACGCCACGCGTACCAGAGCATGGCAACTGGACTGCCGCTGGACTGCTCCTGTATCCCCCGCCACCCGCTAGAGTAAGTCCAAGGTCCGATCAAGTCCAGACATATTGGTTCATCTTCACCGTCAGTGCGCCAGCACGGGCGGTCGTGCCGGTACGGGCGTCGCGCAGCACTGCTCCGCTCGGTCCTTCCGGATCGGCGCGCCCAGGCACAGCCTATTCATGCGGCGGATCGAGTCTTAGGCTGCGGGAGAGATAGAAGGGCAAAACGTCTGGCTGGAGTTTCCGGGTGCTGCCACTGCTTTGCCATAGGTGCATGCGCGCAGGAGGGATCCATCCCGATCAGGCGGCCGGGCCCGCGGTGAGCCGGGCGCGGAGCGGACAGTGATCAAGCCGGACGGCTACCCGCTGTGGAACAGCGCCGTCGCGAGGATCTTCCACAAGACCTTCGATCCCGAGGGCATGATGGTCGAGGGCCGCGGCGTCCGGATCCGCGACGTGTCAGGGCGGTGGTTCCTCGACGCCCGGTCGGGCGTGGGCAACGTGCTGCTTGGCTACGATGATCAGCGGGTGATCAAGGCGATCAAGGACCAGCTTGACCTGCTGCCGTACGCCAACATGATCGGCTACGGCAGGCCGAGCGCGATCTCGGCCCAGGCCGCCGAGGCACTGGTACGGCACCTGCCCCCGCACCTGAACAAGGTCCGCTACTGCGGCAACGGCTCCCAGGCCACCGAGACCGCCGTGCTGCTGTCCCGCTTCCTGCACCGCGCCGCCGGCGCCCCCGAGCGCGACACCGTCTTCGCCCTGTGGCACGGCCACTATGGCCTGGGCGCGGGGGCCGGGGCGCTGACCGGGCTGCCCTACGTCCACCACCAGTGCGGCCTCCTGCTCCCCGGAGTCCAGCACGCCCGCGGCCCCTTCCAGCCCATCCCCGGCGACCACGGCAGCGACCTCGAGCGCCGCATCACCGACCACGGCCCCGGCCGCGTCGCCGCCGTCATCATCGAGCCCATCGTCGGCGAGGGCGGCCACGTCCTGCCCGACGCCTACCTGCACTCCCTCCAGCACTACTGCAACCACCACGGCATCCACCTCATCGCCGACGAGATCACCACCGGCATGGGCAGAACCGGCGCCATCACCCGCAGCGAGCAGACCGGCCTGCGCCCCGACATCCTCACCCTCGGCAAAGGCCTGTCCGCCGGCTACTCCCCCCTGTCCGCCATCGCCCTGTCCGACGACATCTACCAGCAGATCCTCGACCTCCCCTACGACAAGCCCCTGTTCACCGGCTCCACCAACGACGGCCACCCCCTCGCCCTCGCCGCCTCCCTCGCCGTCATCGACATCCTCACCACCACCGACATCCTCGACAACGTCACCACCGCCGGCACCAGGCTCCGCGCCGGCCTCACCGACATCGCCGCCCGCCACCCCGCCGTCACCGCCATCCGCGGCACCGGCCTCATGTACGCCGTCGAACTCGCCCCCCCGCCCGGCACCACCCCCATCCCCCCCTCAGCCAACACCCTGCGCCTGGCCATGGAACAACACGGCGTCCTGGTCTCCACCCTCGCCTCCTGGCCCGCCATCACCCTCATGCCCCCCCTCATCACCACCGCCGACGACACCGACCAGATCATCACCGCACTCGACGACTCCCTCACCCTCCTGCGCTACTGACCCCCAGCCGCTCCAGCATCAGCCCGGCCGGGCGGAGGGCCGGGCAGCGCCTCGCGGAGGAACTCAAGCTGATGCCGTAGCAGTCCCGCCACGCCCGCCTGCGAGGTCGGGAGGTGGGTCTCCGGCAGCAGGACCACCTGGTGCGGGCGCCCGGCCGCCAGCAGCGCGGCCGACATGCGGAGCGTGTGCGCGGCCACGACGTTGTCGTCGGGCAAGCCGTGCACCAGCAGCAACGGCCGGCGAAGCGTGACCGCCTCGCCGATCAGCGATGAGCGGTCGTAGTTTGCGGGTTCCTCGGCGGGATGCCCGAGAAACCGCTCCTTCCAGTGGGTGTCGTACAGCCGCTGGTCGGTAGGGGCCGCTCCCGCGATGGCCGCGTGAAAGATCTCCGGCATCCTGAGCACTGCCGCGAGCGCGAGGGTTCCGCCATAGCTCCACCCCCGGATGCCGACCCGGTCCAAGTCGAGATCGGCACAGTGCCCGGCGGCCCCGCGCAGCGCCACCACCTGATCTTCCAGGGGGGCGGTGAGAATGTCGCGGTGGACCGCCTTCTCCCAGGCCGGCCCGCGGCCAGGAGTACCGCGTCCGTCCGCCACCACCACGGCGAAACCAGCCTCGGCGAACCACTGGGCCTCGCACAGCCATCCGTTCCTTGCCCGCGTGACGAGCTGCAGGGCCGGCCCCCCGTACGAGGCCATCAGCACGGGAAGCCGGCGGCTGCCAGGCTGGTACCAGGACGGCAGCAGCAGCGCGGTCCGTATGCCCCGCTCGCCCAGCCGCAGCCAGGTGACGCGCGGGCAGAACAACGGCTCGGAATCCAAGGTGGCGATGGCGGCATCCGCGCGCCCGTCCCGCACCACCCGGAAATGGCGTCCCTCTTCGGTCTGCGCCGCGACCAGCATCGCGCCTCCAGCCGCGGACCCGGTATGCCAGCCCTGGCCAGCGCTGTGGCGAACCAGCCCGCGCCCGGCCCGGTAAGACCACACATGCTGCTCGGTGGGCTCGTCGCTCGCCGTGAACAGCACGGATTCGCCTGTCACGGCCAGGATCTCCCGGACCTGAAGGCCCGCCGGCGTCACAGGCCGGCCGTCAGCCAGCAGACGGCGGGTGCCGCTGCTATCACCAGTGCTGATCAGCGCGCCCGATGCCGTCCTGGCAGGCACGCCAGCGATCAACTCCACCCAGGCCTGGTCGCGCTGCTCATCCAGCAGCGTCACCCCGCCTGTGTCCGGGTCGGCCGCCAGCACTCGCACCGTACGCTGATCCCGGCTCTGCACGCTGACAAGCGGGCCATGCGCGTCCCAGCCGGCAGTGGCGACGTACTCAAAGGCCGCCCGGTCCCAGTCCAGCGCTACCGAGCCGCCGTCGAGATCGAGGACATGCAGCGAGACCTCGGCGTTGGCCGTGCCAGCCGCCGGGTACGCGATCGAGCGGGGCAGCCTCGACGGCTCCGCAGGGTCACCGACCCACCACCGCTGCACCCGGGCCGTGTCAACCCTGGCCGCCAGCAGGCGCGTGCCGCAAGGTGACCACCAGTAACCCCGGTTCCTGTGCATGGACTCGGCCCCGACATGCTCAGCCAGGCCCCACGTCACCTCGGCACTCTCCGGCGCCGCCACGCAGCGGTCCAGTCCGTCAGCTAGCTCGACCACGTGCAGCGCCCCGGCCGTCACGTAAGCCACCCGGCTGCCGGCAGGGTCCGGCCGCGGATCGGTCACCGGGCCAGCCGTCCGCACCCGGCGCGGAACGCCCTCCAGGCCGACCGTCCACAGGCAGCCGTTCAGCGCGAACACCGCGACGCGCGCCGAAGCGTCAGCGGCGAAGGCGACCAGGCCCGTATGCCGCTCACGCGCCCGCTCGCGGCGCACCCGTTCAGCCTCTGGCACCACCCCGGTCTCGCCCAGCCACTCAGGCGCGGCAAGCAGACGCTCAGAGTCACCCTCGAGCACCCACAGGCAGCTCACGCGATCCTCCCCGCCGCGCGTGCGCAGGAACATCACCCGGCCCCCGTCAGGAGCCAGCACGAAACCATGCGGAACGCCAAGGGAAAACCGCTGGGTCCTGGCGATCTGCTCCGCGAATCGCTCCACGTCCAATAATTTCGGGCCTTTGCCCCGCCGATCACGATGTGCGCAGGAGAGATCAGCCATACGGCGAGCATAAGCCAGGTGCTGGTGGGCGCCGCGTCAGCATCGATGCGCGGATTAGCGCCTCATTTCCGGCACTGGTGCTGCTATTGGCTTATTAGCGATTCAGGGGTATTTGCCCGGCAGGGTTGAAACGGGTGAGGTGCTGTCAGAAAGGACCGCTAACAGCAACAGGGAGTGCCACGATGCTCACGCTCCCCCAGCGGCACCGTGCCGGAGCACAACGCGCGTCCGCCCAGAAACACAGATCACGCGCAGAGACACTATTTCAACAATCTCAAGGGGAAAAAATCTCCCGCCGACCACCCGGGCTCCCTGACTCTCAAGATCCGGCAGTCTGGGAGCGCTGGTCGCAGATCCGGGCGAGCTGGCGGTAATTCTCGGGTCCGATCAGGGCAGTCAGTTCGGCGGCGTAGCTCTGGTAGAGCGGCCGGACGGCGGTGTGGGCTTCGGTGTTGCTGCTGCACCACCAGTTCATGTAAGCGCCGCCGGGGCCCCAGGCCGCGCGGTCGTACTCGCCGATGGTCATGATCAGGGTGTCGGCCCCGGCCACGACCTGCCACTCGTAGCTGACCCGCATGGGTACCTGCCAGCACACGTCGGGCTTTGTCTCCAGCGGTTGCCTGCCTTCGGCGAGCGCCAGGAGATGCAGAGCGCATCCGGGGCCGGCCGCGAAATCGCTCCTGTTCAAGAAGACGCAGGCTCCGGCCACGGTCCTGGTGCGGCCGTGGCCGTCATCGGATTCGGTGATTCCATCGGCCCGGCCGGTCTCGCGGAACTGCCAGAGTTCGCCCGGCAGTCTCCGCGCGCACTCTTCCACCCTCTGCCGGTCCGCGCTGTCCGACCAGTGGGCGCCGACGGTGCAGCACCCTTGATGCTGGCGTCGGGTCCCCGGGCAGCCGTTGCCGTAGATGCAATTCCAGCGCGACGTTAGCCACGTCAGGTCACAGCGGTAAACCCGCCGCAGCCCGACTTGATCGGGAATATCCAGCCATTCCCGGGGGAACACCAGGTCCACTTCCGGCATCGCCCGCTCCCTCCTGAGACCTGCCCGGCTCGCAGAACCGGGCAAGGCCGCTAAGCCGCCAGCCCACTGCCAGCCACGCCCCGCCCCTGACCTGCCCCCTGACCCGGGCCTTCGTCGACCAGAGTCGGCCTGACCTGGCCCGAGTCGAATCCGGCCGGCTCTCCTTGCCTTATCAGAGCGCCGGAGCCCAGGCCCTGTCCAGACGCCGTCCCTAAATCGGCGCAGTGGCGTGAAATGCTGCCATTTCGCGCATGGCGCCTGCCCGAAGATACAAGCCTGGGATCTGGCTGGCCATCGGGGGCGAGAGCCTCGGCGACCGAGATCCGGAACGGCCTGCGAGCCGTTTCCCGAGAACAACTATGCCGATTCCGGTAATTCCTTCCGCTGACCGGCCGGGCGCAGGCTAGTGTCGATTCGACACTGACGCAGGGCTGGCCGCGAAGGAGCCCCAAATGCCTGCACAACGAAAAATCTCACGGTATGGCTGGATACGCGATCTGCCTGACCTGCGAGACGCCCGGCTTGAGGTAGCGGCGATTACGTCACTGCCGAGCTCGGCCGATTTGTCCACCTCACCGCATATGCCGGCCGTATACGATCAAGGGCAATTGGGCAGTTGCACCGGCAATGCCATTGCGGCAGCCGTTGACTTCGACAATCACCGGCAGACCAGCAAGTTCCTGGATCCCAGCCGGCTCTGGATCTACTACCAGGAACGGCTGATTGAAGGAACGGTCGCCCAGGATAGCGGCGGCCAGATCCGTGACGGCGTCAAGTCGGTCGCTCAACTTGGGGTCTGCCCGGAGTCAGACTGGCCTTACGTCATCTCGACCTTCGCCCAGGCCCCGCCGCAGCAGGACTACACTGCCGCACTGCAAGACCGGGCACTGACCTACCAGGCACCGCCCCAGGTGCTCTGGCCGCTGAAGAGCGTCCTCAGCCGGCGGTACGCCGATCGTTTTCGGGTTCACTGTCTACAGCGCTTTCGAGTCTCAGCAGGTCGCGCAGACCGGCATCGTTCCCATGCCGTCGCCAAGCGACAAGGTGCTCGGCGGCCACGCGGTGATGCTGGTTGGCTACGACGATGCGGTAGACAGATTCCGGGTCAGGAATTCGTGGGGACCGGAGTGGGGTCAGAACGGGTACTTCGAAATCCCCTATCAGTACGTCACCTCCGGTTCGCTGGCGTCAGACTTCTGGGTGATCCAGACCACCGGCGCCTCCTGACCGACCGGGCGACGGCAGATCCAGGCGGCGTCGGCTGCGGCTGATCCGACACGGCGCCCGGTCGCCGAGCCGCAGTGACCGGCAGGGCCGGCCAGCGAGCACCATCCGCAGGCCGGCCCTGCCGGGTCGGCTCCGCGAGAATGGTGGTGCGCAGGTGGCCCAGCTGGGGCCATTCACCTGTCAGGGGCCAGGCCGGGCATCACGGGCCGACGATGAACGATTCGACCTTGGCAAGATCGACTTCGATGCCCAGGCCCGGCGCATCGGGAACCGCGGCGTAGCCGTCGATGACCTGGATCGGGTCGCGCGTCACGCCCGTGCGGAGCGGGCTTGGCTCGACGCAGTACTCAAGCATCAGGGCGTTCGGTATGGCGCACAGGAAGTGCAGCGACGCGGCCACATTGATGTCCGTGGTGAAGTTGTGATTGCAGCATCGCAGCCCGCGCTGCTGGGCCAGCCACGCGATCCTCATGGCCTGAGTGAGCCCGACCCTGGTCACGTCGATCTGCACCACGTCGATGCCGCCCTTGTCCATCAGCCGCAGGAATCCTGGCGCCGTGCATTCCTCCTCGCCAGCCGCGATCGGTGTCGCTACGGCCGAGGTCAGCCGCTGATAGCCGGGCAGGTTGTCGGGATGCAAGGGTTCCTCCAGCCAGAACAGGTCGTACGGCTCGAAGAGGCGGCACCGGCCGATCGCGGTCTTGGCGTCCCAGGCCAGGCCGGCGTCGATGCACACGTCCACCGAATCGCCGACCGCCTGCCGGATGCCGGACACCAGCCGCACATCAAGATCGGGATCAGGTCCCATGGGCTCCCAGCCGAATTTCACGGCGGTGAAGCCGGCATCGCGCGCTTCGCCCGCGCGGCGGGCCGTGACCTGCGGGTCGAAGTCGAACATGTGGCTGGCGTAGGCCCGCATTCGCTTGCGATGCGCGCCGCCGAGGAGGGCATGGACGGGCTGGCCGAGTAGTTGCCCCTTGATGTCCCACAGGGCGAGGTCCACGCCGGCCATGGCCTGGATCACCGCGCCCTCCCGCCCGAAGTAGAGGGTGGACTCGTGCATCAGGTCCCACAGCCGCCCGGTGTCGACCGGGTCTTCCCCGACCAGGATCTCCCGCAGGCCCCGGACGCGGCTGTGCGACAAAGGCGCGTCGATCACCGCCTTGGCCACCGACGGGCAGCCGTCCACCTCGCCGTAGCCGGTGATCCCCGCGTCGGTGGTCACCCGCACGATCAGCGCGTCCTGTGAGCTGTCGGTGCGCTCGCGGATCTGCGGGAGCCGCAGGTACAGGCCCTCGACATTTGTGATCTTGATATCGCTCACGGAATTCACTTCCTGACCTCAGGCCGTGCGGCTCGGATTCACGAGCCGGTCAGCTCGCCGTGGCCATGGTCCGGCCGATCGCCTCCATGACCGCTGGTTTCCTGGCCGCCAGGAATGTGACGATCAGCAGTCCCAGGACTATGTAGCAGGCAAGCAGGATATCCACCACGAGGTAAGCGCCGGTGGGCAGCGGGTGCAAAGATCCGTAGATCGGGAGCGCGGCGATAATAATCCCCACCCCGGGAATTACGGTATCCCGCACCGGCCGGAATCCGGTGCCGTGGCGCAGCACGAAATACGCGATGAGCGACACGCAGACGCTGATATACACGATCGAAATGAGCAGCCCGCCGAAGGCACCCAGGTAACTGAAGCCCTGCGGGTACGGGCCGACGGTCAGGCCGAGGCCGAGGAAGAGGGCGAACGTGATGACGCCAACCGCGGCTATCGACGTGACCGGAGTGTTGCGGGTCCGGTTGAGCCGGCTGAGCGGGCGAGGCAGCGCGCCCTCCCGTGCCATGGCGTACACGACCCGCACGGCGCCGTTCCCGGCCGCGACGGAGACGGCGAAGGAACTGAGCATGACCACCACGTCGACCACGATCGAGTAGTCGCCTCCGATGTAATGGCTGGCCAGCACGTCAAGCGGGAGTCCGGTGGCCGCGAACCGGCCAGCGTGACCAGGCCCGAAGCCGATGGTGAGGGCATAGGTGACGAAGACAAAGAAGACGCCGGCCGCGATGACGGAGCCGATGACGGCGCGCGGGATGTTCCGCTGAGCGTTCTTGCACTCTTCGGCGATAGTCGCCGATGCCTCGAATCCGGTAATTGTCTCCAGCGCGAAGATCAGCCCGAAGGCCGTCCCGCTGAAGCCCTTCGGCGCGTTGGCCGGGTTGAATACCTCGTAAGTATTGCCGCTGTGACCGCCGGCAGCCACGATGACGATCGCCAGCGCCAGGATCACCAGCACCTCAGCGGCGATGATGATCAAGTCCAGGCGCATCGAGGTAGCGATGCCGATCCCGGCGAGTACCAGGATGAGCAGCCCGGCAGCGACAGAGAATACGTACCAGGGCACCGATATTCCGGCATGGACCTTCAGGATGTCATGGAAGACGAAGCCGAAGGAATCCATGTTCTGCGGAAAGAACACCGCGTAGGCGGCGAAGAGGAGCCAGCCGGACATGAACCCGGCCGGCTTCCCCAGGCCGATGGAGTTGAACGTATAAAAGGAGCCGGCGCTGGAGAACCTGCTCGCGAAAGACCCGACCGCGAACGCCACGCAGAATGCTCCGACGGTGGCCAGCAGGTACGAGAACGGGACTGTCGAGCCGCTAGATCCGGCCACGATCTGCGGCACGAACGCCATGCCCGCGGCCGGTGCGATCAGCGCGGTGCCCATGGCGATCGCGCTTGGCAGCGAGACGGCGTTGCGCCGTAACCGGGCAGTACCCGCGGACGTCTCGGCACTCATCGGCCTCTCCCTCCGACCCGACCCTGGCCCGTCCGGCGGCCGCCGGACCGGCACTGGCCCGTCCGGCAATCGCCGGACTGTAGATTATTTATAATCTATGAACGCGCAGCACGCTAGGAGCGCCCGATGACGTCAGCAGGCTCGCCTGCCCCGCGGAATCTCGGCGCCATACCGCCGACATCCCGCCGACAGCAGGTCGCTGACCTGCTACGCGAGGCGATCGTTTCAGGGGCGCTGGCCGCCGGGGAGCAGCTCAAGCAGGACCAGCTCGGCCAGGAGCTCGGGGTCAGCCCCGGGCCGCTCCGGGAGGCCATGCGGCAGCTCGAGAGCGAAGGACTGGTCGCGCTCCACCCCAATCAGGGTGTCTTCGTCACCGAGGTCTCGGCCGAGGAACTGTTCGGCGTCCTGCTGCCAGTACGGCTCGTTCTCGAGCGGTACGCGGTCAGCCGGGCGGCGGCACGGCTCACCGAGGACGACTTCGCCGGGCTTGACCGGCTCGTGCGGGTCATGGACGACGGCGCGCGGCAAGGCAGCCCCGCGACCGTCAACGAAGCCGACCTGCGATTTCATGAACTGACCGTGACAGCCTCGGGCTCGGTGCACGCCACGCAGCTATGGCGGAGCGTGCTCCCCCGCATCCGCGTGCACATCTACCGGTCAGCGCCCAGGCACCGGACGCTCCAGGAGATCCCCGCCGAGCACCGGGAACTGCTCAGCGCGCTGCGAACCCGTGACCCGAGCGTCATCGGCGCGGCCCTGGAGCAGCACATCATCGGGGCCGCCCGCACATTGCCGGGCGGTGATCAGGCGCCTACATAGGCCGCGAGGTGCTCGCCGGTGAGCGTCGAGCGCGCGGCGACCAGGTCGGCGGGGGTCCCTTCGAAGACGATCAGGCCGCCGTCGTGGCCGGCGCCAGGGCCGAGGTCGATGATCCAGTCGGCGTGGGCCATGACCCCCTGGTGGTGCTCGATGACGATGACCGACTTGCCGGAGTCGACGAGCCGGTCGAGCAGGCCGAGCAACTGCTCGACATCGGCGAGGTGGAGGCCGGTGGTCGGCTCGTCGAGTACGTAGATGCCGCCCTTGCCGGCCATGTGGGTGGCCAGCTTGAGCCGCTGCCGCTCGCCGCCGGACAGCGTGGTGAGCGGCTGGCCGAGGCTGAGGTAGCCGAGCCCGACGTCGGCGAGCCGGTCAAGGATGGCGCGCGCGGCTGGCGTGCGCGCTTCGCCCTCGCCGAAGAACTCCTGGGCAGCCGTGACCGGCATCGCGAGCACCTCGCTGATGTCGCGGCCGCCCAGGTGATAGTCGAGCACCGAGGTGTCGAACCGCCTTCCCTCGCATTCCTCGCAGGTCGTGGCGACGCCGGCCATCATCGCCAGGTCGGTGTAAATGACGCCGATGCCGTTGCAGACGGGGCAGGCGCCCTCGGAATTGGCGCTGAACAGGGCCGGCTGCACGCCGTTGGCCTTCGCGAACGCCTTGCGGATCGGGTCGAGCAGCCCGGTGTAAGTGGCCGGGTTGCTCCGCCGCGAGCCCCGGATCGCGCTCTGGTCGACCGACACCACGCCGGCGCCGGCGGGGATCGACCCGAACACCAGCGAGCTCTTGCCTGACCCCGCGACGCCGGTCACCACGACAAGCACCCCGAGCGGGATGTCGACGTCGATGTCGCGCAGGTTGTGCGCCGTCGCGCCGCGGATCTCCAGCGTGCCTGACGGCGTCCGCGCCTTGTCCCTGAGCGCGGCCTTGTCGCCGAGATGGCGGCCGGTGAGCGTGCCGCTGCCCCGCAGCCCGCCGACCGTTCCCTCGAAGCAGACCGTGCCGCCCGCGATGCCGGCGCCGCGCCGAGGTCGACGACGTGGTCGGCGATCGCGATCGTCTCCGGCTCGTGCTCGACGACGAGCACGGTGTTGCCCTTGTCGCGCAGTCGCAGCAGCAGGTCGTTCATCCGCTGGATGTCATGCGGATGCAGGCCGGCGGTGGGCTCGTCGAAGACGTAGGTGACGTCGGTCAGCGAGGAGCCGAGGTGGCGGATCATCTTGACGCGCTGCGCCTCGCCGCCGGACAGCGTGCCCGACGGCCGGTCGAGCGAGAGGTAGCCAAGCCCGATCTCCGCGAACGAGTCGAGAACGTGCCGCAGCGCCGTCAGCAGCGGCGCCACCGACGGCTCGGCCAGGCCGCGCACCCATCGCGCCAGGTCGGTGATCTGCATCGCGCACGCATCGGCGATGTTCGTCCCCTTGATCCGTGACGACCTGGCCGCTTCGCTGAGCCGGGTGCCGTCGCACTCGGGACAGGTCGTGAAGGTGACCGCCCGGTCCACGAACGCCCGGACATGGGACTGCATCGCGTCGGGTTCCTTGGACAGCATCGATTTCTGGATGCGCGGGACCAGCCCCTCGTAGGTCATGTTGATGCCCGCGATCTTCATCCTGACCGGCTCGTGATGCAGGAAGTCATGCAGCTCGGTCTTGGTGTAGTCGCGGATCGGCTTGCCCGGGTCGACGAAGCCCGACTCGCTGTAGAGCCGGGAGTTCCAGCCGCCCCCGGTATAGCCGGGGATGGTGATCGCGCCCTCGTTGAGCGACTTGGAGTCGTCGAAGAGCTGCGCGAGGTCGATGTCGGAGACCGTGCCCCGGCCTTCGCAGCGCGGGCACATGCCGCCGGTGCGGTTGAACGTCGCCCGCACGGTCTTGCGGTTGCCACGCTCGACCGTGATCGCGCCGCTCGCCCTGACCGACGGCACGTTGAATGAGTACGCGTTGGGCGAGCCGACGTGCGGCTGCCCGAGCCTGCTGAACAGGATGCGCAGCATCGCGTTGGCGTCGGTGACGGTGCCGACCGTCGAGCGAGGGTCGGCGCCAATCCGCTGCTGATCAACGATGATCGCGGTCGTCAGCCCTTCGAGCACGTCGACCTCCGGCCGCGCCAGCGTCGGCATGAAGCCCTGCACGAAGGCGCTGTACGTCTCGTTGATCAGCCGCTGCGACTCCGCGGCGATCGTGTCGAACACCAGCGAGCTCTTGCCAGAACCCGAGACGCCGGTGAACACCGTCAGCCGCCGCTTCGGGATCTCGACGCTGACGTCCTTGAGGTTGTTCTCGCGCGCGCCGTGCACCCGGATGAGGTCGTGGCTGCCGTCGGCGGCCCGGGCGGCCGAGCTGGTCATGACTCGCTC
Source organism: uncultured Actinomycetota bacterium (assembly GCA_963720575.1). Taxonomy (GTDB): domain Bacteria; phylum Actinomycetota; class Actinomycetes; order Streptosporangiales; family Streptosporangiaceae; genus Chersky-822. The sequence continues at coordinate 2,450,038 of CAVRGA010000001.1, read as the reverse complement.
CTGACGTCGTAGGTCACGTCAGGAGAGTATGACGACAGTGAGGCGGCGGGCGCTTCTTGATTCCTGATCTGGCGGCCGTCAGGCGCGCGGCGGCTCGCGCCCCGCCGGCGGCTGGCGACTTCAGCCTGAGCCACATTAATATCGCACCGCGAGTTCCGGGTTTCGCATTGACCAACAGCAGGAGAATATGAAAGCAACTCGCACGCGAAACGCGGTTTCCTGAGCGAAATCGACTACGCCGAGTACGACCGGCGGGCCATGAGACTGGCCAGCCGGCCGCTAGCCATTTTCCTGGAGCTCACCCAGAACTGCGACCTCAGCTGCCCGATGTGCCGCTTCGGCGAGAAGTACAATCCCGCCTGGAACATGCCGCTTGACATGTTCCAGCGGATAGCCGGGCTCGAGCTTGCCGGGCTGCACGTGTTCGAGGCCGAGGCGACCGCGCCGGAATCCGCGCGCCAGGCTGCTCGCAGACCTGGCTGTGGCGGGCTGCCCCGGATCATCCTCACTAGCCACGACAAGCGGACGACGCGATAAACTGGTCAAAATTTTTCAGGATGGTGCTCTCGCCCCAGCCGCGCAAGTCAATCAGGATAACGGTGCCGAACAACTCCTCACCTCTTGTTACATGGCACTCTCGCCCCGAGCCGCAAGCACTCCTGGAGGAGCCTTTTCGCATGCAGGAGCCTAAACCGGGTTATCAGACGACGATCGTCCTGCATGCGAAATCGCTCCTTCAGGAGACTGTCGGACGACTGGGATCTTGGAAGACAAGCTCCAGCGGATCAGCGGAGAGACTTTCGCTGAGTTACCGCGGAGACTCACAAAAACTCCCCGAAACGAGAACCTTCCCCTCCACAATGCCGGAAACGGCGGCATCGCTGAGGGGCGTGAGCATCGTGGCCCTCCCTGTTGCTGTTAGCGGCCGTTTCTGACAGCAACGTGGCCCTCCCCGTTGCTGTCAGGACAACATCAGGGAGGGCCACGTTGCTGTTAAAACCAGTGACTAACAGCAACAGGGAGGGCCACGATGCTGTTAGGCGCGGGCGTGACCAGCAACCCGGGCCGCCCGGTGCTGTCGCGGGCCGGGCCGCCGGGCCGGAGCGTGCTCTCGCCTGACCCGATCTTGATCACGAGTCACCCGAAGGCTTGAGGAGCACGGCAAAAGCTCCATGATCATGGCGGAAAGCCCGCCAGCGACCGAAAACTTTCCTCCGCGAGCCCGGGAAATCTCCTAGCAACGAGAACTCTCCTCGAAGCGAGCCGCCATCCCGCGCGTAAGTCTCCCTGAGGTGAGAGTCGCCGGCGGATACGACGAAGACGTTCCGCGATCATGCCACCGCTGTCCACCGAAAGCCGGGCCGGTTCACTCCAGAAGAGCCGCACCAGGAGCATCGTCGTGACATCGCCGGGCGAGAAGAGGATCAGATCATCAGCGCGCGCTCGCCCCGCCCGCGTGAAGCTCGCGGGGGCCGCTCTCGGCAGCAACTGCCTCGCTCGCAACACCATCACCGGCACCGGGCACGGCGGAACCCGCGGGCCAGGCGGGTGCGCAGGTGCTGTGCCGCCCATCTGGCGGCGCGCCAGGGTGCTGCTTGCCCGCCTGGAGATGGCCTAGGACGTCCGCATGGCTCGCGGCGTGCGGATGGCCGGCCTGCCCGCACACTGCGAACGGATCGAAGTGCAGGCTGGACAACCCGGCAGCGCGCGCCGAGCACGTCGAGATGCGGGCTGTCGCCTACATGCAGGACGTGGGCCGGGGCAAGGCCAAGCGCGGACAACGCGGCGTTGTAGATACGAGGATCGGGCTTGCGCAAGCCGACGGCCGCGGAGTCGATGACGGTCAGCGCAGACACGGGCGCCTGCGATCGCGCGGCCCAGAGGGCCAGCCAGGCGGCCGTCCGGCCATCGGCGCTGTTGGCGACGAGGCCTAGCCTGAAGCCGGCCGCCGACAGCCGCCGCAGTGCTGCCGCCGCTCCGGCGACGGGAAGCCGCTGATCGATGGGGACGGGCTGATGCAGCAGCACCTGCTCGACTTGCGATGCGTAGCTGGCAGCCGGTCCGGCGCCAAGCGCGTAGGCCGCGCCGAAGGTGAGGTCGGGGACCGGTCCAGCCGTAGTGGTCTCGCCCGGTCGCCGGGTGAGCTGGCTCTTCTGCGCGTCATAAGCAGCGGTGCCCAGGTAGTACGCCCGGTCGAGCGCGCTCGGATCGGTTACCGGAACGCCGTTGGCGCGGAGCCTGAGCGCGACCCAGTTGGCATCGGGCAGGTTGAGTACCCCGGTGACGTCAAATAAGACACCCGCGAATCATATCTACCGCCATTCATCGTGGCGTCGCACAATTTGCGCCTACTCCGGCCCTCGGGGCACAGATTCCAGCCTGGTCAGCCACCTGCCGATGTCATAGTCAGGCTGGCCGGTCAGCGCGCGCCACAGTCGCACCCTGTTACCCAGCTCAAGCCGACTGTCAGCTTTCCGAGCTGTCAAGAGCCGAATCGGAGAGAGAGGACATGACGTTCTGGAATAAGGCCTGGCCATCCTGTTGCATCACGGGTGCTCCTATCCGAAGAGTTGATGAGAGCTCCGCGCTTGATATAACCATAGATCCGGAAATCGGAGAAGGTAGCTTGGCGTCGGCGACTCAGGTCACCCCGTCGCGCTGAGACCCTCGAAGGCGGTCGCCAGCCCATCGTCGTTGGCGGTCGGAGAATCCGAGCCCCGGGTGATGCCCCGATCAATCCGCGACGCGAAATAGACGGCGTTGGCAAGCCAGCGCGCCCTGATCATGGTGCCCAGATACGGCAGCTCGGCCGCGAGTCGCGGCTGCTCGCGCAGGTATCCCTCGGTCAGCCAGTCCGCTGCCTGCGGCCCGGCCTCCTTGGTGACGACCGCGAAACTCGCCAGGTCATACAGCAGCGGCCCGCGCAGCGTGGTGGTCCAGTCGATGATCGCGTCCTGCTCAGTGCCGTTCGCGCTGAGCAGGAAGGCCTCAGGCCCGGGATCCGCATGGATCAGCGAGATCGACAGCTCCTGCTCGGCAGCGGTCCGCACGATCTCTTTCCAGGCGGTGCGCGCGGCCGCGTTGACCTCGGCCGGCATGGGGACCGTGTCCAGGCATCGCGGCACCCACTCCCACGGCCAGCGGTAACGCGGATCATCTGGCGCCGGGTAGTCGGCCAGGACCTGGTGCGCCCTGCCGAGCACCTGCCCGGACCGCCTGATCTCCTCAGCTACCGACACATCGGGGTGTGTGCCAGGCACGAAGCTGAGCAGCGCGAGCACGCCGTCGGCGAACGGAGCCGTGTACTCGCCCCGTGCTGTCCTGACCGGGGCGCCGCAGGCCAGGCCGCGGGCCGAGGCGAACTCGGCCAGCCGCAGGCCGGCGACAAGGCTCTGCGCGTCAAGATGATCGACCAGCTTGGCCACATAGCGCTCCGCCTGCGCCTCGATCAGCCAGGTGGTGGAATTCCACCCGCCGCTCATCGGCGTAATCGACCTGACCGCCACGGGCCACGCCGCCAGCGCGGAGGCCACGTCCTCAGTCGCAGTTCGCATCACCGCGACATGATAACCACGCCGGCGCGCCGCTCAGTCCTTGTGTTTACCGCGCAATGCCGCCGAGCCCTTCACGCCGGCTAGCGGAGTCGGCCAGTCCCCTGCCCGCGGCCCAGTCGCGGCCAGACTCGTCCCGCATCGCGACCTCAGCCACCTGCGACTTGACTCGCCGCAGTCCTGCCGTGAGTTTCCGCACTTCAAACAGGTGCGGCTCGGCGGGCCGGGCGGCGGGAAAAGGCAGCCCGGTCCGCTCTGGCCGGGCGGCGATGAGCATGAATTCATCGTGATAACGCATCAGCGTCTCGGCGAGGCAATCACCGCCCGTGCCGGGCGGCACCATGAATAACCCTTGACTCGAGGTCCAGCTGACATAGTCGCCCGCTGCCCCGCCCTCAAAGTAATCCCCGCATCGTACCTCGGAAAGGCCAGGCCGGATTTCCATCGGCACGGCCCGCCCGCCGAGAATAATCCGCGCCACATCGAGCCGCTGAGCGGGGATGTGTACGGCGGCCTTGAGTTTGTTCACGACGCCGAGCCCGACCCGTCACGCTGGCACCGCCGACCGCGAGATGACGGGGCAGTAGCGGCGACTGTCGCACAGGGCCGGGTGGTCGCCTGGGTGCAGGGTCGATGGGAGATCGGCCCGCGCGCGCTAGGGAATCGCTCATTGCTGGCCGAGCCGTACTCATCCTCCAGCAGGGACCGGCTCAACCACATCAAGCAGCGAGAGGACTACCGGCCGATCGCGCCGTGCTGCCGGGAAGAAGACCTCGCGACGCGTTCGTCGAGTGCTTCCGCGATCCGTACATGCTGTACTTCCGCCGGGTGCGATCACCCCGCTTGCGCGCGGTCACCCACGTAGACGGCTCGGCTCGAGTGCAAAGCGTCACCGCCGCAAGCAACCCGCGGCTCTACAGCCTGCTGAGCGCCTTTGCCGCGCAGACCGGGCTCGGAGTGCTGTGCAACACCTCGCTGAATCTCAGCCGGCGCGGGTTTATCAACCGCATGTCGGACCTGATCAGCTACTGCGATGCCACAGGGATCGAGGACATGGTCGTGGGGCGACCAGTGGTATTCGCTCGCCGGCTGAGGCGCCCCTGCCGTGCGAGGACCCTCATGGGTGCGCCGTGGTGGTCGGCTGCGCCTCCACGGCCCGCCTGGGCGGGCTGAGGCCCGGCAACATGGGTGCGCGAACCGGCACCCGATCCGGAACATCGATTCCCGCATTCATGGTCCTGATACGTGAATGGCCCGAGCCGGCCCCCGGCGGACAGCCACTCTACCCGGCACAACCCGCACCGCCCGCCTTCGCTGCCTCAAATTCACCCTGCCAGCCCCGACCTCCGATAACCAGCAGACTTCGATGCGCGTTGCGCGCTCCGTGGCAGAGAATGGCGGTGTGCACGTGGCCCAGCCTGGGGCCATTCACGTATCAGGGTCATTCATGCGATCGCGCCCGGGCACCATCCGTCATGCCAGGCACTGCGACCTCACCCGCGACATGGGCACCAGCGCCGGCGAATTGCCAGCCCGTGCTCCGGCCCGCAAGCGACGCGGCACGTCATTTCCAAGATCAACTTAGGCCAAGTGGCATTTGTGTCGGGACAGCAACGGGGAGGGCCGCGTTGCTGTTGACGGGCGGCTCGCAACAATAGCAAGGGCCGACTTGTTGCTGTTGCGAGACGAGCCGGGCTCTGCTGGCGGCCCTTCTCCGCGCCGAGTTTGACGTCACGGCCTGCGAAGGCCGATACCTCTTTGGCTTGTCCGCGAGAGCCGTACCCGTGTCACAACGGCCGGGGCTGCTGTGTCTTGATGCGTGTACACCGAAAGCAAGACATGGGAGGATCATCGTGGACGTACGTCTCGACTTCGGCAGCTCCGAGATCCTGCAGAAGTTCGTGAAGCACCTCACCGCCGCTGCTACATCCGCGCCGCAGGGGACGCTGCCCCTCGCTACTCAGAACCTGGTACTGACCCGGGCCAGCCAGATCAATGGCTGCGCGGTCTGCGTCGACATGCACACCAAGGACGCGGCGCACGCCGGGGAGGCCCCGGTGCGGCTCAACCTGGTGGCGGCGTGGCGAGACGCGAAGGTCTTCACCGACGCTGAGCGGGCCGCGCTCGAGCTCACCGAACAGGGCACCAGGATCGCCGACGGCGCGGGTGGCGTCACGGACGAGGCCTGGGCGAACGCGGCCAAGCACTACACCACCGACCAACTCGCCGCGCTGGTGTGCACCATCGCCGTGATCAACACGTACAACCGGCTGAACGTCATCTGCCGGAACGAAGGCGGCGACTACCGGCCAGGCCAATGGGCTGCGGGCAGCGCGTAGACAGCCGTGACACCCGTGCCCGAAAAAACGGCCGTTACTCCGCCAGCAGCTAACAAGATAAATGCCGCATAAGGCGCAATAGGATCTGGCAACAAAGAGGGCATGAGTTTGTAACAGGTCGCGCAAGCACTTCGGCCGGCGTTTCTTTCCGAAAGGGTTATACTCGGGCAATTGTCAAAGGGCCTAGACATAGGCTGCGCCGAGCTTGATGCTGTGGTTGTGCGGGCCGATCGCTCAATTAGCGAGTTCGGCCGGACAAACCGCCCGCCAGCATCAAGGAGGCCTCTTATGTTTCCAGCACGACGATTATCCCTATCGTCACGGTTATCCACTGCCCTACGATTTACCGCGACAAAGGTAACGATAGCCGTTGCTGCCGTTGCCGCGGTGATCTGCGGCACCGTCGCAGGTATCGCCACTGCCGCACCGGCCCGGCCTGCGGCGGCGCCGCCTCCAGTTGATCATCAGCTCTGCTATTCGGCCTCGGCCAGCGGCTTCAAGATCCCTGGGGGCGTTGTGCTGAGGAATCAGTTCAGCCCCAACGGCTTCTCTCCCGTGATCGGCAGCCTGGCATTCCACTGCAATCCCGTGCAAAAGACGGTGCCAACCGGGCAAGTTTTCCCGATTACAAATCCGAATGCGCACCTGGCTTGCTTCGCCATCACCACGCCGACGCAGCCCACCCCGACCGTGCAGGTCACCAACCAGTTTGGCTCGGCAACGCTCGTCCCCGGCCAGCCCAACCTGCTCTGCCTGCCCTCATGGAAAAGCCTGACGGGCCCTCCGGGCCAGAGCCCAAACCAGCCCCCCGGCTTGAACCACTTCACCTGCTATCCGGTGCAGGTGCGGTCGGGGTCCTACAACCCGCCGCCAGTCATGCTGCAGGATGAGTTCGCCACCACGCCGGTGTCAGCCCAGGTCAGCCCGATCCCGACGGAACTGTGCCTGCCGACTGAAAAGATCGTGGCCGGCGTCGACTTTCCGATTATCAATCCAACCATGCACTTGCTCTGCTTCCCCGTGAGTCAGACCCCGATCAGGAACCCGGTCTGGGACGAAAACCAGTTCGGCACCTCGGTCGTCTCGATCGGCAGGACAACCTGGCTGTGCCTGCCCTCAACTAAGCAAATCGTCACCGGCTAGCCGAACTGTCGCGCTTCCGGGGCCAAGGTCAACCGCAGGCCCCGGAAGTTCGCTCCCACGCAGTACTGCGGCCCACCCCGGACCCAGTCGGCCCGGTCTGCCGGTCCGAGCTGATCAGCACGCTGGCGGGGCGTCCCGCCGGGGCTGGCGGGTGCCGGTGACGCTGGTGATGTTCCGTGATCACGACCGGGACCGTGATCACGGAAGTTCACCCAGGTCAGGGCAGGTGCAAGATTCCGTGATCACGCCGTGGTTCATGATCACGGAACATCGCGCCTGTTCCTGAGGCTGTCGGGTGACTCGGAACCTTGGAAGGTCTAGCTCCGGCGGGTCAGCGGGGAGACATTTCCCGAGTATCAGGCGACTTAAGGGAGAGTTTTCAGTTCGCGAGACACTGAAAAAACTCCCCGGAGCGAAAACTCTCCCCCACGATGCCGGAAAAATGCTCCCCGACCCTGATCACACGCCGCGCGGCAGCCGCCGGGACCAGTGCTGGTTTCCGTGATCATGATCGAGACCGTGATCACGGAAGATCGCCCAGGTCAGGACACCGGTAATGTTCCGTGATCATGCCCGCGAAGATGATCACGGAACATCGCCCCTGTCGCCTTCGCGCTGACGGCTCCCCCCGGACTGAGAACCCCCCCGGACTGAGAACCCCCGGACTGAGAACTCTGCCCCACGATGCCGGAAAAAACTCCCGGTCCGCCGTTGGTGTCGTTGAAAGACAGCACCAGCCGGCACATTGGTGCGGACGCCAAACCCGACCAACACTAACCGGACTAGCTTATTAGTGAACTAAACCGCAGATTACTCGGGCGCGCTGACCGCATGCGGCGTGCGATGCGGCGCGCGGCGCCAAGTTACTGAGCTACGGCGTCAACCGCTTTGGTGCGGCAGGCGTCCGAAAAGCGAGGGATTCCCGCTGCCGCGATAGTGCCGAGGGCATCGGAAGCGGGGAATGGCGGCTTCGGTCAGCCGGAAAATAGCTTAGTGAAATATCAGAGGATCAAACATCATGTCACGGGGTTTATTCAGCATGCCCAAACGAGCGGGAAACCGCATCGGGCGGATAACGATCGGCGGACTGTGCGCCGCAGGGCTGGCCGCCGCAGCAGCATTCGCGGCCGCGCCAGCCGCGCTAGCCAATGGCGGCGGCTATGAGGTCGCGTTCCAGGACTCCAACGGCGACCTCTGGACGCACGGAACGTACAACAACGGTGACTCGGGCGTGGCTGTGATGTCGGGGACCAGCCCTAGCATCTCAGTGGACAACTAGCCCACTTTCCTGACCGCCGCCGCGACCCCTGGTCACGCGAGCCGGACCCGGACTCCACGTCCCGGGTCCGGCTCAACCGCTATTAACCGCGCACTTTCCGGCCGGCCGCGTAAACAGCGCGGATGTTCGGCTTGAGGTTCGCGAGGTCGAACGGATCGCCGGCCAGCACGACCAGGTCCGCGCGCTTGCCTGGCATGATCGTGCCTGTCTCGTCGCCAACGCGCAGGAGTTCGGCGGCCGACTTGGTCGTCGCGGTCAGCACCTGCGCCGGGGTCATCCCGCCGGCGGCCATCAGCGGCAGCTCGTCAAGGTTGGTGCCGTGCGGCCCGACCCCGCTGTCGGTGCCCATGGCGATCTTGACCCCGGCCTCCGCCGCGCGCGCGAAGGCACTCGCGTGCGCGGCGATCACGTCCCGGGCCTTCGCTACGACGCCGTCGGGCAGCTGGCTGCCAGCGCCGGCCGCGTTCAGCACGGCATGCGGAGCTATCAGGGTCGGGACGAGCCAGGCCTCGTTGCGGAGCATCATGTCGATGGCCTCGTCGTCGAGATAGATTCCGTGCTCGATCGACCTGACTCCGGCGCGGAGCGCGTTCTTGATTCCGTCGGTGGCTTGCGCGTGCGCCATCACCGGCAAGCCGGCGGCGGCAGCCTCGGCCATCAGCGCGTCCAGTTCATCCGGCCGGAATTGAGCATGCTTCGGGTTGTCGCGCGGCGACAGCACGCCGCCCGAGGTGTGCACCTTGATGACGTTGGCGCCCGCGCGGATGATCTCGCGCACCCGCTTGCGCATCTCCTGCGGCCCGTCGACCAGGCCCGGCGGGCGCCCGGGATGCGACGACAGCAGGAATGTCGTCATCCCCGATGGCAGCCAGCCATCACCGTGACCGCCGGTCTGGCTCAGCGCGGTGATCGCGATCTGCATCCTCGGGCCGTCGATGAGGCCGTCTTCGACGGCCCGCTGCACGCCGAGGTCCGCACCGCCCGCGTCCCGCACAGTCGTGATGCCGCAATCTAGCGTCGCCTCGAGATTGCGCGCGGCCTGGAAGAAGGGATAGGAGAACGGGCGCTGCAGCCGCCGCACCAGGTCGACGCCTGACACCATCACGTGCACGTGGCAGTCGAAGAACCCGGGCAGCACCGTCAGGCCGCGGATGTCGACCTGCTCGTCCCCGTCAAGCCCCGCGCCTACATCGGCTATCTTCCCGTCGTCGATCACGACGTCCGCGTCGGCGATGGCGCTGCCCGTGCCGTCAAAGACCCGCCCGCCGCTCAGGACCGTCCTGGCCATGTGCCGCCTCCGTAGCTGTGCCGGTTAACCGCGTGATTGCTCTATTTTGCACCGTCCGCGGCGAGTGCCGGCGCCGGTTTCCGCGATCATGGCCGGGGCGCCGATAGGAGCTGGCGGGGACTGAGGTTTCGCTAGTCGGCCACAGCATCGCGAACAAGACCCTTTCAACCTGTTTGAAAGGTTTTGCCGTGGGATGCTCTGGCAATGGGGACGCCGGCCGGGCTGCTCGACGACGCCGCGCTTGAGGCATCGGCGGTAGTGGCCAACCGCATCATGAACCGGGAACGGCAACTGACCGGGGTCAACAGCTATGGTCGCGAGCTTGGGTTCGACCCGCTTGAGGTGATCGGGTCTCGCGCCAGGGCCGGGGGCGGCCAGTGCTCCTGGCTGGATCTGTGCTGCGGGACGGGCCGGGCCCTGATCCACGCCGCGGCCCGGCTCGAGCAGGCGGGACTGGCCGGGCGGGCAGTGCTGACGGGAGTCGATCTCGCTGGGGTCTTCGACGCCGCGCCGCCGGCTGTTGACCTGGTCTGCGCGTCTGTGCACTCGTGGACCCCGTCCATGGCCTTCGACCTGATTACCTGCGTGCACGGGCTGCACTATGTCGGCGACAAGCTCGGCGTGCTTGCCAGGGCCGCGAGTTGGCTGAGCGACGGCGGCAGGCTGGCAGCGCATCTGGACTTGTCGAGCATCCGGCTGGCCGATGGACGGCCCGCTGGCCGGCGGCTGGCAGCACAGTTGCGCGCGGCCGGACTCAGCTATGATGCGCGCCGGCATCAGGTCGGCGGGACCGGCGGCGGCCCTGTCGTCAGGCTGCCCTACCGCTATCTGGGCGCCGATGACCGGGCCGGCGCCAACTACACGGGCCAGCCCGCCGTGCACTCCTATTACGAGGACGAGCGCGGGCGCATATCCGGGGCGGGCGCCATCAGTAGTCGTAGTGATACCGAGCCTGGATGAACGATCAGTTCGTCATCGGCGAAGGCGGCGATCCCTGCCCGCCTCGCTCCGGGGCGGGAACGGGCAAGGATCGGCGTCAACTGCCATCGCAGGAGCACCTGCGCTGGCGGTTAGCCGGCGGACTCGGCCATCTTCGCGACAATGCCGTCCCAGAGCCGGATTCTCGCGGCGAGCGCGACGTTGATCGTCTCCTCGCACTCGGCCCAGCGGGTGCTGTCGTCTCGGCAGAGGTCGGCGAGCATCTGCATCGCCATCGGCGTGTGCTCCTCGGCGTCGACCTGGATGTGCCGCCTGAGGTAGTCGACGAAGTGGGAGAGCCCGCCCTGCTCTCCGTTCAGGGCTGCGACCTGGTCGAACATGTCGGGGATCAGGTCCTCGCGGCCGAAGGCGAAGGCAGCGGCCTGGCAGTGCAGCGGCTTGTGCTCGATGATTTCCCAGGTCGTGGCGACGAACTCAGCCGAGGCCTCCGGTGCCCCCGCCTCCTTGAGCGCGGGCATGACGGCGCGGCCGTCCCTGAGCAGGCCGATGAACCCGTCGATGGGGCCGGTGTCGGCGCCGGCCTGCCTCATGCCCTCCAGGTAGAGCTCGAAATGGCTGATGAACTCATCGCCAAGCTCGTCGCTTTCCTCGACGAGCACGATGTCGTTGATCAGCCGGCGGCTCGTGGCGGGACCAGATGGCACCCACGGCACCTCGACGCAGGTCAGGTTGCGCTGCAGCGTCTTCAGCAGGGACATGAAGTCCCAGACGGCGAACGCGTGGTGCTCCATGAAGGTCGTGACCGAATTCATGCTGTCGAGCCGGCGGTACATGGGATGGCTGATGACCCGGCGCCGGATAGGCGCTACGGCCGCCTTGAGTTCTTCGATGGAGGCATTGCTGCCCTTCCAGTCGTAACGAGGCACGAGAGTCTCCTCTGATTCTGGTGACGGTCCTGATTCGACTTCCATACGGCGCCGTATGGTTTTCCGTACGGTAGCGTATGTCCATGGCCAGCACTAGCGCAAGCGCCAAGCGACGGCTATCCAGGTTGGACTGGGTTGCAGCCGCGCTTGCCGCGATCGCCGAGGGCGGACTGGCCGCCGTTGCCGTCGAGCGCCTGGCCCAGCGGCTCGGGACCACTAAGGGCAGCTTCTACTGGCACTTCGAGAACAGGGACGCGCTGCTCACCGCCGCGCTGGCGCACTGGGAAGAGCAGTACACGGCGGCCGTTACCTCGGAGAACACGCGCACCGCCACGGATCCGGTGCAACGACTGCGAATGCTGATCAGGCGAGTGACCAGACTCGCCGAGACCGACTCGGTCTACGTGGCGCTCATCTCCACCGCCGACCACCCCGCCGTCGCCCCTGTCCTCGTCCGGATCACGCAGCAACGCCTGGACTACATTGCCGGGCTGTTCCGCGACATCGGGTTCCCTGACCGCGAAGCCCGCTACCGGTCACTGCTCGCCTACAGCGCCCACCTCGGTCACACCGAACTGGCCAGGTCAGCGCCGGGTGCGCTGCCTCTTGGCCGGGCGGACAGGGAGGCCTACCTCCAGCACGTCATGCGTGCGCTCGCCACCCCGCCTGGGCCAGGCAATCCGGGGTGCTCAGACTGAGGCCGGACGGGGCCGGGGCGGGCCGGGGCGGGGCGGGGCGGGCCGGGCCGGGGCGGGGCGGGGCGGGCCGGGCCGGGGCGGGGCGGGCCGGGCCGGGCCGGGGCGGGCCGGGGCGGGGCGGGCCGGGCCGGGCCGGGGCGGGCCGGGGCGGGGCGGGGCGGGGCGGGCCGGGGCGGCCCCCGTTCTGCGGCATGATCGCGGACCGCGCCGGAGCATGATCGCGGAGCGTTCTCCGTCGTTACCGAGGAGACTTCTCGCAGCACGGAGTGTTAGCCGTCCTATGTGCGGACAACGCTCCGCGCAACGAGAACTCTCCGCGCCAGAGCCGGAAAGACTCCGCGCAACGACAACTCTCCGCAGTTCGGCTTCTGGAACGACGGGATGCTGCCAAAGATGATCAGCAGCACCATCGGGAAGGCGAGCGCCCAGATAGGGCTGGTCTTGTCCCGCATGGAGAGCTTCAGCTCGGTCAGGCAGAGCTGCCGCGGCGCGGTCGGCCTGGCGGCTGGCGCCCGCCGAGTCGAAGCTGCGGAAGTCACAGTAGCCGACATCTTATTTCTCCCTGTCTTCAGCAGCGAGTGCCGCACTTCGCCGTCTCCTTTGACAATGGGTCCACGTGCCGGCCGGTCATGCTGACCAGGCAGCCGACCTACTGGCTGGCCCGCATCACCGACCCGCCCAGCGGCTTCGTCTCGCTGCGCGCGACCGTCACTGATCGCCAGGGGGACAGCGCCGCGGAGGTTATTCACCGTGCGTACGGAATCACCGCGCCGGTCGGCCCACCGGGAGCGCCGAATAAGCAGGTCAGCGACTATGTCGGGTTTGGCCAGGCACGGGCTCGTACGCGATGATTGGGACATGACGCACGGGGAATTCACCAACGCCCATCCGGCCCTCGCGGAGTTCTGGCATCCAGTAGCGCTGTCCGACGAAGTCGCCGGCGGACCCTTCGGCGTCCGGCTCGCTGGTCAGGGCTGGGCGCTCATCCGCTTCGCCGACGAGTGCGGGGAGCGCGGGGAGCGCGGCGATATCAAAGCGTTCGCTGACGAGTGCCCGCACCGCCGAGCCCGGCTGTCGGCCGGGCTGGTCACCGACGGCATGCTGCAATGCCCCTACCACGGGTGGCGATTTACCACCGAGGGCAAGTGCGCTCTCATTCCTGCGCTCGAGGAAGGAGCGCAGATCCCTGAGCGGGCCACGCTGCGTCGTCCGGCAGAAGTCGCCGAGCGAGACGGCCTGGTGTGGCTTGCCCCGGTGACACCGCGCGCTCCCGTGCCCGACCTGGACCCAGGCGTGCCGCTGACCGGCGATGGCATCGCGACCGTGCGCCTGCCCGTGCTGACGGTGGAAGCCAACGCGGCGATGCTCATCGACAACTTCCTCGACGAGGCGCACCTGCCGTTCGTGCACGCGGCCACGATCGGAGGCGCGGGTCCCGAAGTCATCCCGAGGGCCGAGATCGAGCGGCAAGGGCTGTCATTCACGGCCGTGCGCGAGCACACCTTCACCAACCTCACCGACCCGGCGGTCCGCGATGGCAGCAGGCCTGCGGTGCAGCGGCGGAGGATGACCTACCGGTATCAGGCCCCGCTGACGGCGACGCTGCTGCTCGAGTATCTCGACGCGGAAGGCTGGCAGTTCCTGACGTTCGTCGTCACGCCGGAGGATGCGAGCACTTGCCGGGTCTACCAGAGTGTGACCGGCCCCGGCCTGGCCGACCCGTACCAGGCCGAGAGCGCCGCCAAGTACGAGATGTCGATCTTCGACGAGGACCTGGAACTCCAGCGCCGGGCGCTCTCCGGCTTGGAATTCCCGCTCGATCCCGCCGCCGAACTGCACACCAGGGCCGACCGGGTCTCCGTGGAGTTCCGCCGAGTACTCGCCGCCGCCATCGGCGCCGGCTGAGCCCGGCCGGCAGCGCGGTCCCCGCGCCGGCTGAAGCCGACCGGCGGGCGCGGTCCGCCCGGCTGAGCCCGACCGGCGGGCGCGACCCGCCCGGTTTTAGCCGGAAAGTTCGGTCCGCGCTCCGCTGCGTCCCCGCGACGGGCACGAGAGCGCTCACCGTGCCGGTGCCTGGCCACATGGATGACCTTTGTTGGCTAAATCGGAGGTTCAGGCTGCGGGGTGAGTCTGAGGCGGTGGAGACGGGACGTGCGCCGTGCCCCGGCATTGCGCCGCCGGGGCAGCGTGAGCATCGTGGCCCTCCCTGTTGCTGTCAGCGGTCCTTTCTGACAGCAACGTGGCCCTCCCCGTTGCTGTCGGGACGACATCAGGGAGGGCCCTGTTGCTGTCATAACCAGTGGCTGACAGCAACAGGGAGGGCCACGATGCTGTTAGAGGCGGGCATGACCGCAACCTGGGCCGCCCCGATGCTGTCGCGGGCCGCCGGGCCGCCGGGCCGCCGGGCCGCCGGGCCGCCGGGCCGCCGGGCCGCCGGGCCGCCGGGCCGCCGGGCCGCCGGGCCGCCGGGCCGCCGGGCCGCCGGGCCGCCGGGCCGCCGGGCCGCCGGGCCGGAGCATGCTCCCGCCTGGCGGATGAGCCTTGCAGGGCGGGGTTGACCCGCTACGGTAGATCTTGTGGAGCCGGTGATCGACTATGCGGAGCCCGGGCCGTTGACCGGGCTAGAGGGACTGGACCCGGAAGTCTTAACGGGCATTGGGAGCGACCCGGTACAGGCGTGCATGCCCGCGCACCTGCTGGTCATCCAGCCTCGCGATGCTAAGGATCTCGGCGTCGGCGAAGCCCGGCTCGGTGAGAGCAATATCCGTCCCGCGGCCCTGATTCTCGGCGCGCTGGTGGCGCTGGACCCGGCCCCGGTTCTGGTCGGCCGGCCTGCCGGGAAGCGCGTGGTCGGCACTTGCCGGCATTTCGCCCTGCTGAGCTGCGCTTTCTTGCGCTACCGGGGAATCGCGGCGCGTGTCCGCTGCGGGTTTGCCACCTACTTCCAGGCTGGCCAGGGCCTGGACCACTGGATAACTGAGTACCGGGACGAGGACGGCCGCTGGGTCAGGATTGACTCGGAGATCCTCGGCGGCACGGTCCTGGATCATCCCGAGGAACTGCGTCCCGGGGAGTTCCTGAGCGGCGGCGAGGCGTGGGCGGCGTTCAGGCGCGGCCAGATCGACGCCGCGAGCTTCGGCGTCTACGGGACGGAGAACTGGTGCCGGCCGAGATCCGAGGCAACGCGGTCAAGGATCTGGCCGCGCTGAACAAGGTCGAGATGCTCCCATGGGATGTGTGGGGGCGCATGATCGCTGCCTACAACAACGAGACCGGCGAGGACTACGACGAACTGCTCGATGAGGTCGCCGCAGTGTGCGCCACTGACGACCCTGCCGCGCTAGCCGGCCTTTATGCCCACGACGACCTGCTAGTGCCGGCCGAGCTCATCGGCTGATGGCACTGCCGCAGCGACCTATGCGGGCGAGTCGGCTGGCAATAACATGCAGATCACGCGCTGGCAGCATCAGAGATTCCGAGCAAGGACCATAGCCGCAGCGGGACGGTCACCTGCGCGCCGTCGGCGGAGTCGGAGACCCGCAGGCGCTCAAGGCCGGCATCTGGGCTGGCGGCCCAGCAGGCGGGATGCTTCAGATGCCGGGGCAGGGTGACCGTAACGGCGACGGCCCTGGCAGGCGGCTGCGGGCGGTCCCAGGAGGCGCCCGCGATCCGGAGCAGGTTGACCAGGGAGAGCACCGTCCAGCCTGGTTGAACACTGGCCCGCGCCCAGATCCGGCCTGCTTCAGGACGAGCCGAATGCGGCAGGCTGAACCGCCACTCGGCGGCCGGGCCCACGATGAAAGCCGGCTCGACCGGCCGCGGCCCCGGACCACGCAGCCAGTCTCGGAACGCGACGCCGAAGTCCAGCAGTTGCCGCAGCATCGCCTTGGCTGGCGCGGGCGGCGAAAGGTGATTCGGGTAGTAGGGATCGACGAGCACCCGTTCGCCCTCGCCCGCGAGTAGCGGCCACGCCCCGGAAGCGAGCGTGACGGCCAGCAGGTAGCCGAGCCCGGACGCGGCCCGGCCCGGCGCGGGCCTGGGGTCGCTCGCGAGGAACGAGGGATAGGCGGCGAGCTGCACCGGCCGGTCAGCCAGCCGGCGAGCTCGCTCGGTCAGCGACGCCAGGTCCTCGTACCTGGTGTAGGGCGGCCAGACCTCGATGTAGCTGGCGGCTTGCGGGACGGCGGCGAAGTCGTCGAGCGGCCACGCTCCCACCGCGTTCGCGATGACGCCGCCAGCCTGCCGGCGCCCGGCGACCAGCGCGGAGGCCGCGCCGGCCAGGTCTGCGAGGCCGGCGCTGACGTCAAGCCGCCTGCCGCCTGATGACCAGGCCATTCGGGGGTAGCCGTACTGGTCGAGATGGAAGCCGGCGAAGTCGAGCGCGTCCAGCGCCTCCCCGAGCTGGCCGAGCAGGTGCCGCTGCCAGCCGGGATCAGCCGCGTTCATGAGATAGAACAGCTCGGCCAGGTGCTCCGGCCGCCCAGCCCCGTCGGCGAGCTGCCATGAACGGTGCTCGGCGGTGAAGTCGGGCAGGCTGGCGTAGAGCGCGGCATAGCCGAGCGGCGCGATGTGCCGCTCCCGGCACGCCTCGATGCTGCGCCGCACGCTGGCCAGGGACAGGCTCCGGCCGATCGGGTCGCGGTACTCGTCTGCGGGAGGCAGCAGCGCGTCGTGCCGGTACATCCAGTCGTAGAACTGAGCGCAGTTCAGGTGCAGCCCGGCCATCACGGCGGCCCGTTCCGGCTGGCCAGTATCGCCCGGCCCGAACTCGGACAAGAACCCGTAGCGCGGGTCGTCGCGCCAGTCGGCCAGCACATCGACGGCACCCCGCCCGCTCGCCACGCCATCCGGCGTCTCGATCACCGCTTCCACCAGGTAACCGCATTCCAGCCCGGGCGGCCGTTCGATTTCGCACGTAACCTCGGTCGTCCCACGGACGAGCCGAGCCCGCACACAGGTGGCGGGGGTGGCGCTGGCGAGGGTGGCCCTGGTGGAGGTGGAGGTGGAGGTGGAGGTGGCGGGGCTGGTGGGGGTGATCCGCACGATCGCGTCGGTCGCCGCCTCCGCGCGCACCGTCACGCGCAGCCGCCACGGCTCGCCCGGCCCGAAGAACGCCCGCTCGGGCACGACCGAAACGACCCGCACGGTCACGACGACCCCGGCTGGCAGCTGCGCAGTTCGTGGTCAAGGATCAGGTAGGCCGCGTGCGACCAGGTCAGCGGCGTCGCGACGCGGCCCCAGCGCCTGGTCCAGGTCTCCACGTACGGCGGGCGCTGCACGGCGTCAAGGGTCTGCTCGGGCAGCAGGCCATCCAGGGTCGCCGCCGACTCCACCCAGCTCAGCAGCTCCCGCGCCGCCTCGGGCCGCCCGGCCCTGACCCAGAACCAGCCGAGGTGCGCCGCGAGCGGAATCCACTCGCCGCCACCGTAGTACGTATCGCCCAGGTACCGGTAGATCCCGCCGGTCGGGCCGGTCAGGTCGGCGGCAATCGCCTCGGCGGTCGCGATCATCACCGGGTCGTCGGGCTTCAGCAGCGAGAACGGCACCCCGGCCCAGATCAGGCTGCCGTCAACAAGTTCGCTGCCCAGGTGCTTGCGCAGCCTGCCGCCAGCGCTCCCCGGCGCGGACGGCCCGGCTCCGGACGCCCCGGCCCCGGACGCCCCGGCTCCGGACGGCCCGGCCCCGAGCGCCCCGGCTCCGGACGGCCCGGCGCCTACCGTCCCGGCCCCGAGCGCCAGGTCCCGCACCCGCCCGGCCACGGCCTGCCAGCCAGCCTCAAGGCCGCCGGCCAGGTCCTCGGCCGCGACCAGCCCGGCATACACAGCGGCGAGCGTGCTGACGTGGATCTCGCCGCCGTTCTCCTCCCAGCAGTCGAAACTCGGCTGGTCCCAGAGGGCCGCCAGGTACTCCCCCGCCAGCCGCGCTGAGCCGGCCAGCGAGCCGGCCAGCGGACCGGCGGCGTCCCCGAGACCGGCGGACACCCACTCCCGCAGCGACCACAGCCATGCCCCGAGCCCGTCGAGCTGGAAGTTCGGCCACGGCTCGTCACCCCGCGTGCCGTCCGCGCGAAATCGCGCGTCCAGGATGTCGCCCCCGTCAACGGGCCGTCCCGCCCGCGCATCGGCGATCGCCCGCGAGATCGTGTCAGCCTCGCGCGCTACCACGTCAGCCGCCCAGCGATGGAAGCGGCCGGCCCGCTCATGCTCGCCGCACACGAGCAGCGCATGCGCCGCGAAGGCACTGTCCCTGAACCAGCAATAGTCGTACTGGCTGAACGCCCGGCTGGCGATGATCGCCCCGCTATCGGCCTGCGCCTCCCGCAGCACCTCAAGGCTGCGTGCTCGCAAGACCGCGCTCACCGCAGTGCCCCGAGCGACAGCCCCTGCTGGAACCACCGCTGCGCGACGGCGAATACGATGACGGTCGGCGCCGTGGCGATCACCGACGCGGCGAAGAACGGCCCCCAGGCGCTTGAGTGCGTCTGCTGAAACAGTGCGATGGCGATCGGCATTGTCCGCTTCGATGGTGTGTTGATCATGGTCAGCGCGAGGACGAACTCATCCCACGCGCCATTGAAGGTGAAGAGCCCGACGGTCGCCAGCGCGGCTCGCGACAGCGGCAGGATCAGCTTGATCAAGATGCCAAGCTCGGACACCCCGTCGAGCCGCATCGCCTCGGTCAGCTCGCGCGGGATGCCCTCGAAGAAACCGCGCAGCAAGAACACGCTGAATGGCAGGTTCGAGCTGATGTACAGCATGACCAGCCCGAACCGGGAGTCGAGCAAGCCCAGGTCGCGCATCAGCACGTACTGGGGCAGCACGAGCAGCGTGGCCGGGATCGCCAGGCTGGCCAGCATCAGGTAGAACAGCGCCTCCCGGCCCCGGAACCGGTACCGCGCGAACCCGTAGGCGGTCAGCGACGACAACGCGAGCGTCCCGAGAACGGTACCGGCGGCGACGAAGACGCTGTTCACGAAGTAGCCGGAGAAGTCGTTCTCGGTCCAGGCCGCCGCGTAGTTGCTCAGGGTCGGATGCTGCGGCAGCACCGACAGGCCGGGCGCGAGCACCCCGCCAAGGCGGCTGAAGGACAGTGACAGCATGTAGGCCAGCGGGAACGAGCAGATCAGCGCCAAGATCGCGATGGCGGCCAGCCTGCCGCGAGCGCCACCTCGCCACACCGTGACGTGGAGCGCTCTGCTTTCACCCATCATGCCGGCCGCCGTTCCCGCAGCAGCTTGATCTCGGCCGCGCTGAGCAGGAAGAGCGCGATGCCCAGCATGGTGGCCAGGGCCGCCGCATAGCCGAAGTCGAAGAAGCTGAACGCGGTCTGGTAGGTGTACACCAGCAGGACCTGCGTGCTGTTGTACGGGCCGCCCGAGGTAAGCAGGAAGATCGACAGGAACGCCTGCAGCGAGCCGATCACGAGCATGACGAAGACGAAGATCGTCGTTGACCTGATGCCCGGCAAGATCACGTGCCACCACAGCCGCCAGCCGTGCGCGCCGTCGACCTGCCCGGACTCCACGACGCCGCGGTCGAGCGCGGTCAGCCCGGCCAGGAACATGACCATGGACCAGCCGATGCCCTTCCACACCGCGAGCAGCCAGATCACGCCGAGCGACGTCCACGTGTCCTGCAGCCAACCGACGCTGACCGTGTGCCCGGCGAACTGCCCGAGCACCGCGTTGACCAGCCCTTCATTGGTATTGAACAGGTAAGCGAACACATAGCTCGCGATCACCCAGGACGTGACCACCGGCAGGTAGATCAGCGTCCGCCAGAGCCCGCGCGCCGGCAGGTGCTTGTGCAGCAGGTTCGCGGCCGTGAGCCCGAGCAGCATCTGCGTCGGCACGGTCACCACCGTGTACAGCACCGAGTTGATCGCGGCCGTGTGCACGACGGGGTCGCGCAGCGCCCGCGCGTAGTTGGCCAGGCCCACGAACGGAGTCGGGGTGCCGGGCACTGGCTGCCAGTGCTGGAGGCTCATCTCGCCCTGGCGGAGCACCGGATAGATCGTGAAGATCAGGTAAAAGGCAAGACCCGGCAAGATGAAAAGGTACGGCAGGGCGGGGCGCCGGCCAAAGGCCAGCGCCCCGCGCACGCGGGCGAGCGCAGGTCGGCGTCCGCCGAGCAAGGCCTGTGTCACGCCCTGCGTCCTTGTCGTCAACTCGTCGTCCCCGCAGTCCCTAGGAGCCGGCGAGCAGCTGGTTGACCTGCGGCGTCACCGCGTCGAGTTCGGCCTTCATCGACCCCTTGCCGTGCAGGGCGGCGGAGATGGCGTTCGAGATGGCGGAGTCGATCTTGGCGTAGTTCGGCACGGGCGGCCTGGCCTGCGCCTGGCCGAGCTGCTCGGCGAACGGCGCGTAGAAGCTGGCCAGCTTGGTCTCGAACGTCCCCGCGTCCTTCAGCACCGACATCTGGCCGACCTTGGCCATGTCCTGCTGCGCGGTCGCCGACAGCATGAACTTGACGAATTCCTCGGCCGCGGCGGTGTGCTTGCTGCCCGACGGCACGATCAGGTCCTCGCCGCCGACCACCGAGACGGACCCGCCCGGGCCGGCCGGCATCTGGGCGATCCCGTAGTCCTTGCCGTAGGTCAGGGCAGGGGTGCCGCCGCTGAAGGTGCTCACGGCCCAGGGGCCGTCGATGTACATCGCGTACTTGCCGGTCGGGAATCCCTCCTCGCCGGAGACGACGCCGCTGCCGCCCAGGATGTCGGAGCCGACCTCGCCAGTGCTGAACAGCTTGCTGATCGTGGTCAGCTCGCCGACCGTGGCCGGGCCGTTCAGGAATCCGCTCGCGGTGCTGTAGGAACTGCTGGTGATCTGGCCGCCCGCGCTCCAGACGTAGGGCAGCAAGTTCCACAGGTCGGTGCCGTCGACGCCGAGGCCCCACTGCTTTTTAGCCGGGTTGGTCAGCTTCTTGGCATCGGCGAGCAGCTCGGCCATCGTGGTCGGCGGCCCGGAGATGCCCGCCGCCTTGAAGTCAGCCTTGCTCCAGTACAGGCACTGGGTGTTGGTGTCGAGCGGCAGGCCGTAGTCCGTGCCTTTCCAGTTGACCGGGGCCAGCGTGCCCGGGTACACCGAGGCCGCCACGGTGGAAAAGCCGGGCATGTCCTTGCTCAGCGGCGCGAGCGCGCCCTCCTGGGCCAGGCCGGGCACCCAGGAGATGTCGGCCCGGACGATGTCCGGCGGGTTGCCCGCGCTGATGGAGGCAAGCATCTTGGAGTACATCTCTGTCTCGGTCGTCGGATAGACATCGGAAACGACCTTGATGCCCGGATGGATCTTCTCGAAGGCCGGGATGATCACCTTCGCGATAGTGCTGGCCTCGGCGTCGGTCTGGTTGTAGGTGTTCCAGAACTGGAGCACGATCTGCGGCGACGAGCCGCTTGAGTGAGCTGAGCCCGATCCGCCGCCCGAACTGCAGGCCGACAGGAGCAGGCTTCCGATACCCAGCATCACGCCGGGCGCGAGCCATCGGAGCCGTGCGCGCTTTGTTGCCATCGCCACCACCCTTGTACCTTTATCCGTGTTTATGTTGGTTGGTTATGCGCCTAGCCGGTGCCAGATGGCCCGGCCGCGTTCGTCCCCGGTCGGCAGGCTGAAGAGCTCGCGCAGCACGAGCGTGGCCGCGCCGATGGCCCACGCCTCGTTGCCCCATTGCTGGATCTTGATCGCCAGCTCGCGGCCCAGGCCGCCGAAGGTCGCGGTGCGAACCGCCTCGGCCATCGGGTCGAAGAACGCCGCTCCGAGCGCGGTGCCCTCGCCGCAGACGATGAGCAGCTCGGGGTTCAGCAGGGTGACCAGGTTCGATACCGCCAGGCCGAGCCGCGCGCCCGCCGCTCTGAGTACCCGGGTGACTGCCAGGTCGCCTTCGCCGGCGAGCGCGAGCAGTTCTTGCGTCGTGACCGTGCGTCCGAGCTGCTCGCCGGCCTGCCTGACCAGGGCGGCCTCACCGACCAGCGCCTCGAGGCAGCCCGCTCGCCCGCACTCGCACCGCGGCCCGGCCGGGTCGACGATCATGTGGCCGAACTCGCCGGCCGCGCCGAGCGCGCCCCGGTAGAGCGCCCGGTCAACGACAATGCCGACGCCGATGCCGCGGCCGACGCTCAGCGTGATGAAGTTCCGCGCGGCGATGCCCTCGCCCGACCATTTCTCGGCCACTGCGAGGGTGTTGACGTCGTTGTCGACCCACACCGGCAGGCGCAGCCTCCGCCACAGCGGTTCAGCGATCGGCACGTCCGACCAGTCGAGCAGGTGCGAGAACCGGCAGGTGCCGCGCGCCGAGTCGATCAGCCCGGACAGGCCGATGCCGATCCCGAGCACCTTGGACTTGGCGATCTTTCCTTCCCGCAATACCTGCCGGGTGGCCTGTTCGATCGCCGCGAGCGCCGCATCAGGGTCCGCGATGAACTGCCCGTCGCGCTCGGCGCTCGCGGCCACGTTCGCTTCGAGGTCGCAGACGACGGTGGTGAGCCCGTCGCCGCGCAGCTTGATGCCGACCACGTAGCCGGCTTTGGGGTCGAGTCGCAGCAGCACCGGCGGCCGCCCGCCGCTCGACGGCGCGAGCGCGACCTCGGAGAAGATGCCGCGTCTGAGCAGCTCAGCGACAATGGCAGACACCGTCGGCGCGCTGAGCTCGCTCTGCCTGGCGAGGTCGGCGCGCGAGATCGGGCCGCCCTGGCGGACCAGCTCGATGAGCAGGTTGACGTTGAGATCCCGCAGCAAGGCCCGCGATCCCCGCTGACCCGGCAGGTCGCCCGTTCCCTGCGCCATCCGCCGCCTCCGTGCCCTCTATGCCTCGCCGTGCCGTCTGTGGCCTGGCCCGCTGCGCCCACTAACTTAAGTAAGCTTAGAAAGTAAGTAGGAAACTACGCAGAGCGCGACATCACTGTCAAGATGCCCGGGCACTTTGGCCGCAGCCGCCCGCCGGCGCAGAGGCGCGGCAAGTCTCCGTGTTCATGAAGCCGGGCGTGATCACGGAGCATCAGTCGTGCTGTGGAGGCTGTCGGGATCTTGGAAGGTCAAGCCCCGGCGGGTCAGCCGGGGAGACGTTCCCTTCCCCGAGTCATGGGGGAGTTTTTACTTAAAGGATGATTTTCGATGTTATCGGATGAAAAACTCCCCGGAGCTCCGGCGCCTCCATGGGTTCCGGCACCCCCGATGGCCGCACCGCACTGCCTGGCGCTGCCGGGTCCGGCCACGCCAGGCCCCGCAATGTCACAACGACGGGCCTGGAACGGCGCCAGGAGCCCCATCAATGTCACAACGCCCGCGCCATAGCGCCAGCAAAGTCACAACGACGGGCCTATGCGAAGCCCCGGGCAGGCCCAGCAAAGTCACAACGACGGGCCTCGCGCCGACCTGGGGCGCGCCAACCAGTGCGCCAAGTGCGGCCCCTCCTGAGGCTCTCGCACGGCCAAGGAGGCTGTCGCACGGCCAAGGAGGCTGTCGCACGGCCAGGCCGAACCCGCTCAAGGTAGAGCGCGGCCCGCCGAGGCGGCGCGGGCCACCCATCGCACTCGCCTGCCTACCTTCGGTTACGTTCTGCTCCGGCTCGCTTGCGGCGGGCCGGCGGCGGGCACGCTGGCGGCTTTCTGATCACGGGGCACCGGCGCGTGATCCCGGAGCTTTCCCGTGTTTAACGGGGAGTGTTCTCCGATGACGGAGTGTTTCCGTCGTATAGGCCGGTCAGCACTCCGCGCTCCGAGAACGCTCCGCGTTAAACGCGGGCACCCCCGGCAACGCCGTCACCGCTCCAGACGACTGCGCAGTACCTCATGACCTGCGTGATCGCCCGTGATCAGGCACGAGCTTCACGGACTCTCCTCGCTCATCCTGCTCCCCGGCCAGGCCGCCTGGCCGGCCGGCTGAGCAAGGCTGCCCGAATACCATCTAGGCACCTCGGAGGTAGGCAGCTAGTATCGGGAGTTGTAGCCAGACTGCGCCATTATGGGCATTTTACCGGACCGCCATTTTCTTTAGAATTAACCCGAGGGGCGACTCTTGGCTTGCCTAGGATTCTCGTTTCAGGGGAATGGTGTCAGATGGACACTCTGATCGCCGATGTGATAGGCGACATAGCTTTAGTCTTGGTATTGTCATCGATCTTCGGCTGGATCGCCCGGCGTCTCGGGCAGCCAGCGGTGATCGGGCAGATAATCGCGGGCATCGCACTCGGACCCAGTGTACTTGGCCACTTGCCCGGAGACCTGACCAGCCGGTTCTTTCCTGCCACGGTGCTGCCATACCTGTCGGTGATAGCGCAGGTAGCCGTCGCCATCTTCATGTTCGGCGTCGGCTATGAGCTCCATATGAGGTCGTTCCGCGAGAACTACAAGCCCGCGCTGCTCATAGCCGTCGCCGCGCTCGTCGTGCCCATGGCGCTTGGCGCCGGGTCAGTACCTCTCCTGCGGTCTGGCTACGCCGGGCTCGGGCAGTCGGACTTCAGCCATTCCTTCATCTTGTTCATGGGAGTGGCTACCTCGATCACGGCACTGCCGGTACTCGCCGCCATCATGCGCGAGCGCGGCATCTCAGGGACCGTCGCCGGCGCGACAGCCACGATGGCGGCCGGGCTCATGGATGTCGCCGCCTGGATCGTCCTCGCCGCCGCACTGGTCGGTACCACGGCGAAGCCCGGCCGGCCGTGGCCAGTGACGCTCTTGCTAGTCAGCGTGTTCGCCCTGGTCATGCTGCTCGGCGTCCGCCCGGCCATTGGCTGGTGGATCCGCAGGCCGGGCTCGGTGCTGGCCAACCAGGTGCCGGTCGCGCTGGCGCTTACGCTCGCCAGTGCCTGGGTGACGGCATCGCTTGGCTTGCACCCGGTCTTCGGAGGCCTGCTGGCGGGCTTCACGATGCCGCGCAAGGATGGCAATCCCGATCCGGATGTGCTCCGCGCGCTGGACTCGGCCAGCGGTCTCCTGCTGCCGCTCTTCTTCGTCGTGACCGGCCTTTCGGTGGACCTCGGTGCCCTCGACGGCACGGCGGTCATGTTTATCGTGCTGCTTACCGCCATCGCCTGCCTCGGCAAGATCGTCCCTGGCTACCTCGGCTCGCGCCTCGGCGGCCATGACCGCAAGGACTCGGCCACCGTGGCGGCCCTGGTCAATACCAGGGGCCTCACCGAATTGATCGCGCTCAACATCGGGCTCGACGCCGGCCTGATCAGCGATCGGCTCTTCACCGTGCTGGTCTCGATGGCAGTGCTGACCACGCTGATGACCGCTCCCATGCTGAGATTGATCCGTCCCCGCATCGCGCCGGTAAGCACGAGCGAGCCGCTGCCGTCCGAACCCCGGCCAGTTCCAGGTGATGGCCGCTGACGTGCCGATACACTTGCGTCAAGTCTCCGTCGTGCGATAATCGAGCCATGAGCGAGACGCTGCGACTCGTGACAAGGGTCGCGGTTGCTCGCCTACTTCACGGCCGGCGATTCGCCAGCGGGAGCGAGCCCACGTAACGCGTTCCAGGGAGATGCCGTGGCTTTGACAGACGCTGTAGCCGCACGCGAGTGGCTCGATCCCGGCGGCCCGACTCCGGCAACTCCCGCCCATTCAGGCAGCGATTTACCAGGCCGATCCAAGGTCATGCTATGACCGGGGCAGCGGCGCCGACAACGGTACTGCTGGTCGATGACCACGCACTGGTCTGCGATGGCCTCCGCGGCATTCTGGAGAAGCAGGACGACATTTGCGTGGTCGGCCAGGCCTGCGATAGCGCGAGCACTCTGGTGGCCACCGCCGATAAGCAGCCTGACGTCGTCCTGCTCGACATCGAGATACCTGGCGGCGACGCGGCTACCACTGTTCGCAAGATCCTCGATTGCTCACCGGCCTCTCGCGTCATCATCCTCAGCATGTACGAGGGGCCCGAGCTGGTTGACGCCCTGCTGACCGCCGGCATCAGCGGCTACCTGCTCAAGAGCATTCACTGGCAGGAACTCGTGAGCGCGATTCGCGCCGTCGTGGCCGACAATGACCGGATCATTCTCGGAGTTTCCCGCGAGAGCCTCCGGCCGGTGCAGCACAGGTCGGCGGGAGAGAGCCTGTCAGCGCGCGAGCGTGAAGTACTGGCCCTCGCCGCCGGAGCGCTGAGCAACCGCCAGATCGCCAGCCGGCTGTCCCTGACCGAGGCCACCGTCAAGCGGCACCTGAGGAATATCTTCGTCAAGCTGGGTGCGGTCTCGCGAATGGACGCGGTCAACAAGGCCATGCAGCCACAGCAGCCGACCGTGCGGACTATGCGCAGGACTGACGTGGAACTGTCAGCCGATACCGGCGACCTCTTCTGATCCCCACGCTCCTGGCCGCCGGCGACCAGGAGCCCTCGCGTTCCGCATGGCGGTCGCGGGAGCGACGCGCCCGGCCTTCCCGCCGGTGCTCAGACCGCCGCCTGCTTGTTCCTCAGCCGTTCGGCAAACTCGCGCCACTCCGCGCTCACGATTTCGGCTATCCGGCTGACGTCCCTGACCCAGTGCGCCGGAACCGCATCGATGAATTCGCGCCAGTCGTCCGCCTGGGCCGAATGCGTAGCCATCCACCTCAGGAATGCCTTGCCGCCGTCGGTGTATTTCAGCGCCGGGTCACTCGCGAGCTTGGTCGCGATCGCCGGCCAGGCGAGATGCTGGGCATTCCGCTCGGCCCGAGCGCAGATCGCGCTCGTCGGCAGCGCACTCGGGCTCGCCGGCACAGCCGGCCCGGCCTTGGACTCCGCCGCATGGCACGGGTGAGCAGACGATACCGGGTCGGAGCCGCGGCGGATCCTCGAACGCACGTCGTGCACGGTGCCCAGGGAGACGTCAGCTTCTCGCGCGACCTCCCTGAGGGAGGCATCGGGGTGCGCTCCGATGTACTCAGCAGCACGGCGCCTGCCGTCGGCAGCCGACAAGGGCCGCCTCTTGCCATCTCGGCCCAGGCGCTTGCCCTGGAACTGGACCTGGGCGGTCGATCTGTTGCGGAGCGAGGCGATGGTCTTCGCGCTGAGCCCGGCAACCTCAGCGACAGCCCGATCCGACCAGTCCTGGTGGGCGGCCAGCACTCTCTTGGCCCCGGAGATCCGATCCGCCTTCGAGAGCGGCAGGCCGTGCAGCACATTGGACTTGATCGCGAGCACCAGCGCCTCGCCGTCCGAGCAGTCGATCACGCGCGCCGCGATGGTGTGCTCTCCCCTGAGCTTCGCGGCGGCCACCCGGTGCATTCCGTCGATGATCCGCCAGCCGTCGCGCTGGACCAGGATCGGAGGTAACTTCACGCTCCCCGCCGCATCCGCCAGGAGGCGGATGTGCGTCACGTCAGTGCCGGCCTGACGCAGGTAGAAACCCGGCACCAGCGAACGCACGGCGACGTCGGTCTCCGGGACATGCTCAAGCGCGCTCATAGGATCTGAGCCGTCGCGATCAACGGCACTGAGCTGATCCTGACCTGTCGGGTTTATCGCGATGCCCGCCTCGATCTCGGCCATTACCGACCTCACAATCTTGCGATTTGAAATGGCCGCGCCACTCACCTGGCAGCAACAGCTGTACCTGAGCCTAAGCGCGCCCTTAAATCCGGACAATACGATTCCGCCCAAAGTTACCCCGGTCTTAGCCATTGCATTATCGACGGCGCAGGTAGAGGCAAGCCGCATGTCACTTTAGAGACGTCGCGCTACGTCCTTGCACCCGCTATGATGCCACTACGCTGCGCCGGCCGGCCACGAGCCGCCAAAGTAGCATGCCTATTGCTCCTATCGATACCTGGCCGTGGTCCATTAGATATCGACGGGAGTTGTTAAGCTAAGTCTATTATGACTTCATCGCTCGTTCAGTTCAGGCCTTCCGACGTCAGAATCCAGTCACTCCCTGCCGTTTTATCTAAGTGCGCGATAGAGGCACGCCCCGCCGTGCTGGGCATCCACGTGATCCGCTTCGCCGCAGGAGTAGCGCTAGCCGCCCGGATCACAGGGCACCTAATGACCGCCGCCGCGGGGATCGACGCGGCGGCATGGGAAATGGCGATCTTCGCCGTCTACCTGTTCAACGGGGTCATGGACATCCACGAAGATCGCGTCAACGGCTCCAGACGGCCGATCGCGACCGGAGCCCTCTCCAGGCGAACCGCCACCTGCGTCGCCGCGTTCGCGGCACTGCTGTCGCTGGCCGCCGCCGCCGTTACCGGCGCGGCAACGACGGCGACCGTAGCAGCGGTCCTCGTCATAGGCTGGCAGTACTCGGCCAGGCCCGGGCTCCTGAAGCGACGACCAGCAGGCACCGCGGTGGCCGGCGCGTCCATGGGATTCCTCGCGTATGTCACCGGCTTCAGCAGTCAGGCCGACGCTGTCTCGATGGTGATAGCGCCAGGGGCGGTGACCTTCGCGATCGCCATGTCAGCCTGGATGGCCTTTGTCGGCGCGCCCGCCAAGGACCTGTCCGATGTCCCCGGGGACGCCGCCGCCGGACGACGCACTCTCCCCGTGCTGTGGGGCGAGCGCCCGACCCGGCACGTTATCGCTGGTGCGGCGGTCATCATCGCGATCGCGTTCGCTGTGGCCGCCGCCCGCGGCTCGGAGTTCCTCGACAGCCCGGCCGTCGCCTTAGCGACCGGGGCCGCCGCGATCTCGTTCATCAGCCTTCACCCGGTCTCGATCGGGAGCCGCGCGCGCCGCCGGCTTCCCTACCGCGTCTTCATGCTCACCCAGTACGTCACGAACGCCTGCCTGCTCGCCGCTGTGCTGGCGCATTGACTCCGCTGACGTCCCAGCCGAGCGGGCTGGCCGCAGTTGAGATCCAAACGTTACCCCGCATGATCGGTCGTTCGTATTGACCGCATCGGTATATTTGAGACAAACTTGACGTAAGAATCTAGGCTGGCTGTCACTATCCATGGCGGGGCGCCAGGCTGCACGCTCACCGGACTGCCCGGTCTTGCCTGGGTACGAGCATCGGATTCTGTTTAGGCAAACTTAACTTTTAGGCATGTGACCGAAAGCGACGCGCACGGCCAGAGGATCCTTAACATCAGTCGCCGGCGCTACGTTTGGAGAAAGCAAGCAGCTATAAGCACCCGCCGACTAGGGGAATAAGTGGCCGAAGGCTCGACCCACGACGGCTCGACCCACGACGCTCGGAGCTCGCCTGGCCAACCCGGCTCGCCTAGCCAACCCGCCGGGCACGGCGAGCGATTCGCTGTCTTGTTGCAAGGCGATCGCGCGCCAATATTGGCATCTTATGAGCAGAGCTTAGCGCAATCGCAGAGCCCGCTCTTAGCCGATCCGCGATCTAGGGAGCAAGCGCTTGTCAACGGCTCGGAGATTCTTACTGACGTTGTCGAAAGCGTACAGTCACACCGCATCCGGATCGACGAAAGTTATAAGCGAATCGCCTGGACGATCGGCCAGACCCGCGCCGTCAGCGAGCTGAGCCCGGCGGACTCGCTCAGGGCTGCGGTAATTTTCTTCAACGTCACAGTCAGCGCCATGATCTGCTATGTGCAAGACGACACCCGCCTGTTGTCATCTTTCGCACTCGCGGTTACCGCACTAAACGAGAGCATCAACCGCCGCATCAGAGAAGCCAATATCGCCTATACCGGGTACCTGCTCGACCGGATTCACCGGGCGCACCTCGACGAGCGGCACCGTATCGCCAGGGAGCTTCACGACCGCCTCGGCGAGGGCGTCAGCGGCGCGCTGCGCCAGCTTGAGTTGCACGAACTTGTCGAGACCGAGCAGCCCATCGAGCCAAGGCTGCACACGAGCCTCGCCAAAGGCGCGCTCACCGAGGCCATGGACAGGCTCAGGCTGGTGATTCTGGATTTGCGCCGGGACTCCGTGACCAGCTTGGAAAAAGCCCTTGGCGACTACGTGAACTCGACCGCGACCGATGTCGATGTGCGCCTGCGCATCAGCGGTGACGAGAGCTGGGCTCCGCCGACCGTCATCGACGAGGTTTTCCTGATCATCAGGGAGGCGCTCCGCAACGCCCTCGCCCACGCATCTCCTCAACTCGTGCTCGTCGGCGCCGATCTGGCCCCGCACGAACTGCGCGCCTGGGTCGAGGACGACGGAACAGGCTTTGACCCCCAGGCCGCGCGCACCAGGGTCTCCGCCGGGATCGCCACCATGCGGGAACGGGCGGCTCTCGTCGGCGGCAAGCTCTCCGTCTCGAGTGCGCCAGGCCAGGGCACTCAGGTGGAGCTCGTCGTGCCGCTGCATGGATCTCCGAAAGGGCGGCCGCGCCGGAACCCGTGATCAACTCCAAGGCCGCTGAGCCAAAGTTGATCTTGCCACTGATGCGCCGCGCCGGGGTTCAGCCAGCCAGGCTCACCTGGCCGGGCTCGCGGGTCCGGCCGGGTCGGGGCCCGGCCAGGTGGGGACCCGGCCGCGCCGGGGTCCGGCCTGGCGGCGGCGGGTGTGATCATGTTGCGACCGTGATCAGCTGTTCCGGGCGTGATCACGGAGCATCGCCGCTGTCCTGGAGGCTGTCGCGTGATTGCTGATCGAGTCGGGGAGCCTTTCGGACTTCTTGCGGAATAGTCAGGCGGGAGCACGCTCAGGACCGGCGGCCCGGCCCGCAGCCCTGTCTGGGCCGCGACAGCATCAGGGCAGCCCAGGTTGCTGGTCACGCCCGCCGCTGACAGCAACGTGGCCCTCCCTGTTGCTGTCAGCCACTGGTTTTGACAGCATCGTGGCCTCCCTGATGTTGTCCTGAGAGGCTGCTGAAAAACCCCGTTTTCGTCGCGAACCCGACTCCCTGACCTGCGGTTCTTCGATCGCGATCATGGATTTTTCGGGGTTTTTCAGCAGCCTCTCCTGACAGCAACGGGGAGGGCCACGTTGCTCACCCTGCGCCCGGCGGCGCCGGGGCGGGGCACGGCGCAAGCCCCGCCTCCACCCGGCGCCCGATCCGGAACATCAATGCCCGTATTCATGACCCTGTTGGTTTATTGGAGATTCAAGGCTGCGGGGTAAGTCTGAGGCGGTGGAGGCGGTGGAGGCGGTGGAGGCGGTGGAGGCGGTGGAGGCGGGTGGGGCGGGTTTGCCGGGCGGGGCGCCTGTCCGCCAGAGGCCGGCCGGGGCAAGGTTCCGTGATCATGGTCGCGGGCCTGATCACGGAACATCGCACGCGTCCTGACCTGGGTAAATCTCCGTGATCATGCCCTTAATCATGATCACGGAACATCGCACCCGCACCCCCCTGGGGCACCCCGCCCGCTCGCACGACCCGGCCCCGCGCGGCTACCCCCGCCACTGAAGTCAATAAGCCAACAGGGTCATTCATGCGGGCACGCCCGGGCACCAGAAGTCATGCCAGGCACCACCACCTCACCAGAAACATAAGTACCAGCCCGGGCGACTCGCCAGGCCGCGATCCAGCCCGCAAGCCGGCGCGACGCGGCGGCTCTAAAGATCAACTTGGGTCAGTGGCACTGGATCATGATCACGAGACACCCGAAAGCCTCCCTGACTGGGGGATAGTCCGTGATCACGGTCACGACCATGATCACGGAGGATCAGCGTCATCAATGGCAGTATTACGAGGCTAGAAGGCATGCACACCCGCGCCCGGGAGGTCACCGCAGCCGGTCAGGCGGAAATACCGTCTCAAGGCGGGCGCAGGTCTGCGGGGACAGCCTGATGCCGATCGCGGAGGCATTCATCTCCAGATGGGCCGGGCTGCGGCTGCTCGGGACAGGGATTACCTGCCGGCAAGCCGACAACCAGGCCAGGGCCAGCCGCGCCATCCCGATGTCCAGGGCGGCCGCCTCTGCCTCGATAGCACGCAGGCCGTTGCGCTCCTGAGGCGTCGCGGGCGGCACTGCGCCGGCGAGCAGGCCCTTGGCCAGCGGGCAGTACGCGATGATCCCGGTTCCCAGCTCATGCGCCGTCGAGATCACTTCTGTCTCGGCGGACCGGTCACGCAGCGAGTACTCGACAGCTAGCGCACTGACGGGATGGACGGCCTGGGCACGGCGGAGTTCGTCAGCCGACGCCTCGCACAGCCCGACGTAGCGAATCTTGCCTTCGGCTACCAGCTCGGCGAGCTTGCCTACGCTTTCTTCTACGGGAACCCGCGGATCGACCCGGGTGAGGTAGTAAAGGTCGATGTAGTCGGTATTCAGGCGGCGCAGCGAGGCGTCGCAGGCCGCGCCGAGATACGAGGGGCGCCCGTCGATCACGGTCGGCGCTCCGCCGGAACTAGTGCGCGCGCCGCCGTGCGTCGCTATCAGCACGCTGTTTCGTCTTATGCCGAGCAATTCGCCCAGCAGCCGCTCAGCGTCACCGCGAGCATAGAAATCGGCTGTATCGAACATCGTGATCCCGCTGTGAAGGGCGACGTCGACAACCCTGACGCACTCGCGCCTGCTCACGGTCCCGTACAACCCAGCGAATGCGGCCGTGCCGAGTCCGATTACCGAGGAAACAAGACCAGCCTGGCCGACCCGTGTCACGTCCATAGCAGATCCGTCGGCTCAATCATTCCGCGTACTAGGATGCGGCAGGGTATGGCTCGGCTGGCATTTGCCGGGCGATATCGACGCCCGAAGTCCGACAGCTAGCATAATTTCCTTTCTCGCTCCCTACTTGCTGACTGCGAGTAACAGCGGACAGCACCGCCATGAGTGATGCGTCCCTCACATTGCGTGCTACGCCGACGCCCCATCGCGAAGTACCGGTCACGCATCGCGCATAAATGACGACACCTTCCTCAGGCGCGTCCGATGATCGCGTCTCCGCCACCGTGACTGTGACGCCAAGGGCGCTGATCTGCCTGGCGATTTCCTCGGTTACGTTGCCGTCGGCCGCTGCCGGGATCTGCCTCCTGAGGTCGCGCACCTTCACCGTCAGGTTGCCGACGCTCAGCCCGGGATGCTGCGCGGCGCACCTGGTCAGTAACGCGTTCAGATGATCAGGCGTCCGGTATTCGCGATTGAATAGGTGCAGCAGCTGATCGCTGGTGACCTCGCTAGTCGAGTCCTCCGCGTGCGACTGAACTATGCGGGAGAATTCGATCTGCAGGCCGCGTGGCAGGTCAAATCCGTGCACCGCTCGCATGATGTAACCGACGCCGCCCTTGCCCGACTGGCTGTTGACCCGGATCATCGCGTCGTAGGATCGGCCCACGTCCTTGGGGTCGATTGGCAGATACGGCATCTGCCAGGGCATTTCGGCTGCCTCGGAGCCAGCCGCCGCCGCCGCTTCCGCCATTTCATCGAAGCCTTTTTTGATGGCGTCTTGATGTGCCCCTGAGAAGGCCGTGTAGACCAGTTCACCTGCGTAGGGGTGCCGATCATGGACGCCCATGCGCGTGCAGGCCTCTACCGTGCGCCGTGCCTCTTGCAGGTCAGTGAAGTCGATCTCCGGATCGACGCCGTGACTGAACAGGTTCATCCCGAGCGTTACCAGGCATACGTTGCCGCACCGCTCGCCCTGCCCGAACAGGCATCCCTCAATTCTCTGAGCGCCGGCCATCATGGCCAGCTCGGCGGCGGCGACGCCTGTGCCGCGGTCGTTGTGCGGGTGAATCGACAGGCAGGTGTGCGCCCGCCTGGGCAGGTGACGGTCAAGCCACTCAACCTGATCGGCGAAGACATTAGGGGTAGCCCGTTCTACCGTCGCCGGGAAGTTCAGGATGATCTCCCGTCCTGGACCTGGATTCCATACCTCCGATACCTCGGAGCAGATTTCCAGCGCAAACTCAAGCTCTGTCTCGGTAAATACCTCAGGCGAGTACTGGAAGCCCAGCTCGCAATCGCCCAGGAACGACTCCGCGGCTCGGATGACGCGCCTAGTTCCCCGGGTCGCGAGCTCGCGGCAGGCATCACGGTCGATGCCATAGACCACGCGCCGGAAGAATGGCGCCGTCGCGTTGTAGAGGTGGACGGTAGCGTTTCGCGCGCCGATTAGCGACTGAACCGTGAGATCGATCAGGTCGTCACGCGCCGGGGTCATCACCGAAATCTGGACGCCAAGCGGAATCAGATCCTGGTCGATGAGCAGCCGGACGAAGTCATAATCATCCCTGCTTGCCGCCGGGTAGCCGACTTCGATCTCTTTGTAACCCATATTTACCAGTAAGTTGAACATCCTCAGCTTGCGCTGAGGAGTCATTGGCTCAGGCAGCGCCTGGTTACCATCTCTGAGGTCGGTCGAGAGCCAGCGCGGCGCGCGCTCGATGCGCTTATCAGGCCACGTTCTGTCCGCCAGGCGGACAGGCGCCGCCGGCCGGTAACGCTGGAATGGCATCCTTCGATCGCCGGTCTTACCTTGCTTACTTCCCTCGTTAGCTCCGCGAGTAAGCCTCGGGCTAACTTCTGACCACATGACAGCCTCGCTGATTCGTATATCAGCGCTTATAGGCACCGATATTACTGACTAGTTACTTAGCAATAAGGGCACGTTAGCCCGGACTTTCCCGGTCTGGCAACGGCCTAAAGCCAAAGGAATTGCCCATGGAGCCATGGTGAGTAGAAGGAAGCATGCCAGGCGGTACGCCTCATACAACTTTCGACGCATCACCGGCAGCGTGGCCAAGGGCGTTCAATGAGAAGGCTGCCACAGTTGAACGCCCCGGCCACGTGCTCCTGCCCGGTGACGGCCGGACTACGACCTGGTGAAGACGGCCCGCACGGTGATCGTGTTGTCCATCGAGCCCATGCCTAGCCAGTTCCAGTTCAGGCCGAAGTCGGCGGCCCGGTTCACTTCGATCTCGCCTTCGAGGCACAGTTCGTCAGGACCAGGCAGCGAGGCCGCCGCCTCAAATGACGTCGCCTTGGCCTGATCGCGAACCTTGAGAGTTCCCGCCACCGTGATGGCCTCGCCGGCCAGGCTGACATTGTCGACTGCGAACGTTATGTACGGATATTTCTCAACATCAAAGAAGGTGGCCGAGCGCAGGTGCTTGTCGCGCTGGCGACTCTTGGTGTCGATCGAACTGGCGGTCACCATGAGCCTGCCGCTGACCTCACCGTCCGGGGTGACAATCCCATCGCCGCTCACCTGATGGAAGACACCGCGTACCGGGGCCAGGCCCCACATGGCCTTGGACCGGAGCCTGACCTCGGACCTGGCAGGGTCGAGAGTCCACGAGCCGGCGAGCTTGCCGTCGCGCAGTGCCTTCTGCGCCGATCCGTCCGTCTCTACCGTGTCCATGCTGCTTCCTCATTTCGTCATTGCTGAATTACTGACCCGCTGGCTCACCGAGCCCGTCACCTCGAGGGCTGCCTGAGCCCACGCCAATCCTGACCGGGCGCCGCCCGGCCGGCCAGCTACGCCAGGCGGGCGCGCAACGCCAGGCAGCGGCTGGCGGAACGCCTGGCGAGCAGGAGCCGGCCAAGGCTGGCGACGGCGGCAATGGCGGCAGGCACCACGGCAAGCTGCCCGGGAGCCGTCGCCAGCTCGGCCGCGAGCAGCGCCAGGCCCAGGGCATCGGCACCGATAGCCCCGATGCCGGCGACGGCCGCCACCGTCGGCGCCCGCCGGGGCCTGACCGGCAGCCACCGGGTCAGGCGACCGGTGGCGGCGATGCCCAGCACGGCGGCCCAGCCGGTGACCGCGACCGCGACGGCCACGAGCTGGATGCCCAGTCCGAAGACTCCGTGCATGCCAGACAGATGCCAGAGCGAGGCGAGGTGGATGACAATGTGGCTGGCGGCGGCAGTCCCCACCCATAGCAGCCCGACCAGCGGGCCGGTCACCAGCAAGATCACCGCGACGCGGCGGGCCTGGCTCGCGGCGATCTCCGCGACGAAGCCGTCGGCTACTTGCTCCGGGTCACCGAACTCGGCGATAGCGGCCTGCGCCGCCTCGGCGGGCGGCAGCCCGCGGTTTTCATGGCAGTCGGCGGCATCGAGCAGACCCGAGCGGAGCTCGGCCACGATGCCGGAATGCGATCTGCGCGGCCCGGGCAGGCGAGCCGCGACCTCGTCCAGGTAGTGCTCCACCGCCAGCCCGGCCAGTCCAGCCACCGGCGCCGATCCAGCCAGCTCGGTCATAACGGACTCACCCCGAGCGGAGGTGGCTGAAGCAGGACCGAGACAACGGCCGAGAAGTCCCGCCAGGTGCTGCGCTCGGAATCCAGCGCTTGCCTGCCCGCCGTGGTGAGCTCGTAGACGCGACGGCGCCGGCCGCCAGCTTCTGACCAGGTCGCCTGGACCAGGCCTGCTCGCTCAAGCCGGTGGAGAGCGGGATAGAGGGTGCCCGTCGGCAGGTTCACCTGTCCGTCGCTGCGGACCCGCAGCGCTTCCATGATCGCGTAGCCATGACGCGGTCCCGGCTCGAGCACCGCGAGCAAGATCCCGTCCAGGTGGCCCTTCAGCGTCTCCGCCCTCATGTGCGAGCCCTCATGTTTCCCTCCTCATACGTAGCCATGCTACTCTACAGTCAATAGGTAGTGACGCTACACCTAGCATTACCGCCTACGGCAAGCAGGGCAAGGGAGGCTCGGCCATGCTCGGCCTATCGCGTCAGGGGCCCGGCTCGCGGCCGGCTGGGGCTTGCCGGCAACCTGGGTGATTACTAGCCGAGTGCCGCTTATAACCTTCGCATTCCTTTATGCCGCTCCATGGACTACGGGGTGTTTATCTTTACCCGCCCAGGGAAGAGCGCGATAAAAATGGCTCGACGACGACCGGAAGGGCATCGGCCGCGGTTCAACCGCGGACTCCGCGTCCGCCGACATTACCGCTGGCAGAAGTTCAGCAGGCAAGCGATCCTACGAATAACCCCAACGAACAATGAGGTGAGCAGGTAATGAGTGTGGAGACACAATCCTCCGCCAGGCAGGTCCGCACCGTCAGCCCGGCCGGGCTGGGCAGGCTACGCTTCGTCAATCTGGCCGTTCTCATACTCGTCCTGATCGAGTACGGCATTGGCATGTACGTCAACTTGTATGTTGGCGTGCCTAAATCAGACCATGGCGGCAGCATCGGCACCGCGATCTCGAACGGCCCGGTGACGATCAGCGTCCATGCCGTGCTTGGGCTGCTGCTCGCGCTCGGCGCGCTGGCGGTGCTCGTGCAGGCCGTCATCGCCCGTAAGTGGGCGATCGTGATCTTGTCCGTGGTCGGCGTCTTCGCGATGGTGTTCGCCTCGCTCGCGGGCACGACTTTCGTCAGCACCGGAGACGTCGCCGACTCGATGGCCATGGCGGTGATGACCGGCGTCGCCCTGCTCTGCTACGGCCTGAACCTGTACGTGCTCAGGCCCGGCCGCAGCGACAACTGAGCCCGGATGACCAAGGTGAAGGAGCCAGTCATGAGCAGGTCAGCGGCTGCGGCAGCCAGCCTCGCCTGGTTCGTCGTCATCGGCGGCGCCTTCGGGGTGCTGCTCCCGTACCTGCTGAATGACTGGCACCTGCACCAGCCGCTGCCCTACTGGGCGATCGCCAGGGCCGCGGGAGTGCTGCTGATCTGCGCCGGCCTCGTTCCGCTCGTCGACTCGTTCGTCGAGTTCTTCAAGGCCGGCGGCACGCCCGTGCCGGTGGCGTCGCCACCGCGACTGGTGGTCACCGGTTTCTACCGTTATGTACGTAACCCCATCTATGTCGGCTTCCTGGTGGTCCTCTTAGGGCAGACCCTGTTCTTCGGATCGCCGGGAATGCTCGAGTACACCGTGATCGCCTGGCTGGTCGGAGCGGCCGCCGTGCGCTTCTACGAGGAACCTGTCCTTGCCCGCAAGTTCGGCGCGGATTACCAGGCGTACCGCGGCGCGGTGCGGGCCTGGCTGCCAAGGCTGCGGCCCTGGCAGCCCGGCTGATCGCGCCAGGCGCGCAGAACGGCCCGTCCCGGATCGTCAACCGGGACGGGCCGTTTTCCTGCTATCTCGACGCTTCCCAGTGATAGAAGCGAGCGGCCATCGCGTCGGCAGGTGAATGCCAGTTCGGAGGGTCGTAGGCCCAAAGGTGCGCCTTGAGATCAGCGCTGATCTTAATGAACAGCGGATCTGAGCGCGCGTCCAGGATGCTGCTGCTGCCAGAGTCGCCATCGAAATCCTGCAGATGAACGTACAGGTCCCGGTAGTTGAAAAGCTCCCGCCGCCTGGTGCCCATCCGATAGGGCATGTCCGTCTGGTCGAATGCGTCGAACAGCTGAGCGACATCCGTAGCGGCCTGCGGCTCCATCCGCCCGATGATGAGGGTACTGAGCATTGCGCAATCTCGCCTTCTCGCCGATTGGCTTTCGCTGCAAGCCTTTCAGCACCGGCTGAGGCATCGGTCGAGAGCGAGTGGACCTGCGGTCCCGGAGAGACCTAAGTCCCGGAAAACAGGTCGGCATGGAGTTGCGTCGTCGACCACGACGGCGATTCGAGCGCCGGGTCTCCCGACAAGATCGCCGAATGCAGGCGCTGCATCCTAGGGCACGGCTCCACGCCCAGTTCCTCGTTCAGGACGGACCTGAGCCGGTGAAAGGCCGCGAGCGAGCGCGCCACGTGACCTGACCGGTACAGCGCGATCATGAGGAATCCGCAGAGGATCTCGTTCATGGGGTTCCTGGCCGCCGCCAGCGTCAGCTCGCCCAGCATGTCGTCGTGCCTGCCAAGCGCCAGGTCCGCGTCGATCCGCCGGTTGAGCACGCCCAGCCTGGTCTCCTCCAGCGAAGCCGCCTCGAGTTCCAGTACCCGCCCCATCCGCACGTCGACCATGGCAGGCCCGCGCCACGTCTCCAGTGCCGCGGCTAGCCGCTCCGAGGCGATCCGGTGGTCACCAGCCTCGGCCGCCACGCGCCCCTCCTGCGTGAGCGAACTGAAGCCATCGACATCGGTGACCGCGTCTTCCAGCAGGTAGCCAGAATGCCGGGTACCGAGGATCTCCCGTCCGGCGGCGCTGTCGGGAACAGCCGACTCCAGCGCATTCCGCAACTGGAAGATATACGTCTGCAGTGTCGTCGCGTAGCTGCGCGGCGGGTTGTCACCCCACAATTCCTCGATAAGGGTGGACACGGTCACGACCCGGCCCGCATTAAGCGCGAGCAGAGCTAACACCTGCCGCTGCTTAGGGGCACTCGGCGTGACTTGACTTCCGTTCAGTATCGCCGATAGCGGGCCAAGCAGCCCGATGCTTAGTTGCGCAGATTCACTGCTCATATCGCGTCCTCATCAACGATTATCTACACGCCTGCGGTTAACCATTCCGTGGTTAGCCTTATTCGAGGATGCCTCCGGTAAAGCCCATTTTCCAGCGACGCGCCCCGCGACAACATGAATGCACGAACCGACCCTAATACCAGCGTCAATCCCCGCATTCAGGTCGGGGAGGGATCGCGTTCGACCGCGGATATCGCCGGGTTGAACCTGGCGATGTACCATGCCGACCGCGCGGCGGACCCCCGGGGGATCGGCCGCGCGGTCAGCTGTCCCGGCGGTCAGGCGGCAGCGCCGCCGCTGGCGTGCCGGCGTGCCCTGGCGGCCTCGACCAGGGCGCCGAATAGCCTGTCGGCCATTCCTCCCGGTTCCTCGGCATGCCACTGCACCGCGACGGCGAAAGGATGACCGGCGAGCTCGACGGCCTCGATCACGCCATCGTCTGACCTGCCGGTCACGGCGAGGCCGGTGCCGAGCCTGTCGATCGCCTGGTGATGATGGCAGGGCACGGCAGTGCCGTCGGTACCCATGATCTTCGCGATCTGGCTGCCGGCCTCAAGTCGCACCCGCTGCGAGCCGAACACGCCGGGCTCGGGCTCGTGACCCGCGTGCCCGACGATGTCCGGCACGTGCTGGTGCAGCGTGCCGCCGAGGAAGACGTTGAGGATCTGCAGCCCCCGGCAGATGCCGAGTACCGGCAGCCTGGCCTCGATCGCCGCGCCCGCGAGCGCCACCTCGGCCTCGTCTCGCCTCGGGCTCAGCCACCCGGTACGCGGATGGGGCGACGCCCCGTACAGCGCGGGGTCCAGGTCGCCGCCTCCCGGCAGCAGCAGGCCGTCCAGCCGGCCGGCGACTTCCTCGATCCCGGCGTGCGGTGGCAGCAGCACGGGCACGCAGCCCGCCGCCGCCATCATGTCGATGTAGGTCTGGGCCATCAGCGCGGCTGGCCGGTCCCATGGCCCCCACCTGGCGCGGACCAGGTTGGCGCCGATCCCGATCAGCGGCCGTCCGGATTGCTTCATCACGGCATCCAACTTTCAGCTAGCCACCGACGCCATTCGCTCCTCGCCGTAGACGGGGCAGCCGTAGGCGGGCTCGAATGGCGAGAAGACGGCCCACTGCGTTTCCCGCCGCAGGCGGTTCACCATCGGGTTGGTCTCGGAGAAGAAGTCCCCGCCGAGGGCAAGAACCCGGTACTTCTCGTCAGCGCCAGTCGAGTCGAAGAGCTCCTTGAGGTACTGCCCGAGTACCGGACGGCGGCGGTCGTAGTGGGCGCGGATCAGCCGGAAGTAGGTCTCGTAACCGGTCTTGTAGAAATTCTCGTAGCGCTGCCGGGCCTCGGCCTCGGGCACCTCGTCCCGCAGGCACCGGATCGTCGCCTCGGCCGCCTGGCGCCCGGTCACCAGGGCCAGGAAGACGCCGGCGGAGAAGACCGGGTCAGTGAAGCATCCCGAGTCGCCGATCATGAAATAGCCGGGGCCGGCGAGAGTATCGGAGTGATATTCGAAGTCCTGCTCGCCCGCCAGGTCCTTATGTATCTCAGTGCCGGTGATCCGGTCCCTGATGCGAGGCTGGGCGTCGAGGTAGGCATTGAAGACGTCGGCCGGGCGCGACTTGCGCAGCAGCGCTCTCGGGGCGACCGCGCCGACGCTGATCACGTCCTTGCGGACGGGGATCGCCCAGATCCACCCTTCCGCCTGAACTCCGATCTGGGTATCGCCCTCCACGCCTGGGTTGTACCGCTCGTCGAGGCCGCTGAAGTGCTTGAAAATCGCGCCCATCTGCAGGTGGTTGTCGGTCCTGCGCAATTTGAGCGCGCGCGCGATGACGCCGGCCCGTCCGCTGGCGTCGATGACGAACCTCGCGGTGGCCGAGCACTGCTCCCCCCGGCGGCTGTAGCGGACGCCCGAGATCCGCTCACCCGCGAAGATCAGCTCGGTGACCTTGGCCTCCTGGATGACCGTGGCGCTGGGTTCCTCGCCGGCCGCGTCGAGCAGGATCTTGTCGAAGGCGGAGCGCTCCACCGATGGCGCCCAGGTACGGTAGGGCTCCCCGGCATTCGCCATCGCGATCCGATGTGAGAATTTATTGCCCAGGCAGAGCTCAAGGCCGGTCTTGAGCGCGAAGCCGCCGGCGTTCACCCGGTCAATGAGGCCGAGCTGGATCAGCATCTCGGTCGTGAACGGCACAAGCGACTCACCGATGTGGAACCTCGGGAATTTCTCCCGCTCGAGGACGAGCACCGAGTATCCGCTGCGCGCCAGCGTGAGCGCATAAGCGGAGCCTCCTGGCCCGCCGCCGATCACGATCGCGTCGAAGTCGCGGTCATGAGTCTCAGCCATTGGGTTCCCTCTCCTTCGTGCAGTGCGCTTCCCGCGCGCCGCGCCATTTCGCATTGCCCGCGTTATTAGATAATTTCTCGCGGCCGCGCACCCGGGCACAAGCCCGCGTGCCTGGTCACTAAATACACGCCAATGCGCGCGTTCAACTGCGCAGCCAAAGCCGGTTGAACAGAATGGATTACCGTTAAGCGAGGGCGCGCATGTCACGTTCCGGCGCTGGCAGGTGTCTTACCTAAGTGAGCGTTCCGCTCTGAGCACTGGAAGGAGCAGCCACATGGCCCGCATCCCCGGAGTGCCTGCCCGGCAGGCAGCCCCGTACGCCAAGATGGTGTACTACTTCACCCGTCGCGGCCTCACGAAACTGACCGGGCGCTCGCCTGACGGCATGCTCGAGCCCCTGGAGATCTACGCGCACGAGCCTGGCCTGCTGCGCGGCTACGCCGGTCTCGAGCAGGCCACGGCGAAGCTCAGCCGGCTCAGCAAGCGAGTGCGGGCACTCGCCGAGCTGAAGGCGGCGACGGTCGTGCAGTGCGAGTACTGCATCGACATGGGCTCGCAGATCTCGCGCCAGTGGGGGCTGACCGACGAAGAGCTGCTGGCCCTGCCCGCCTACCAGGCCAGCCCGCTCTTCTCCGAGGTAGACAAGCTCGTGCTCGACTACGCGGTCGCCATGACCAGGACCCCGGTCGAGGTGCCCGACGAGCTTTTCGCGAGCCTGCGGGCCCACTTCGACGAGAAGCAGCTGCTTGAGCTCACCCACGTGATCGCGCTCGAGAACCTGCGCGGCCGCTTCAACCTGGCGTTCGGCATCGGCGCGGCCGGCTTCAGCGAGGGCATGACCTGCGCGGTGCCGGTGCCGGTCACGGCGCGCGAGCCTGAGGCCCGGTAATCCCGAGGTCAGACCTTCGCGCCGAGTATCGAGTTCACGAACTCGATGAACGCGCGCGGGGTCTGCTTGTCACCGACCTCATCCTCAGGCAGCTGGACGCCGAAGCCGCGCTCCACGTGACTGGCCGTTTCCAGGATGGCGAGCGAGTCGTAACCGAGCTCGGCGAATTCCGTGTCAAGAATGTCGCTATCGAGGTCGACGGACTCGTCCTCGCCGGCTGCCGTCCGCAGCGCCTGCTTGAGATCGTCAATAGTGAATCCGGGCATGTCGGTCCTCCAAATCGCGGTGATCAGAACAGGGGTGATCAGAAGTTTCCTAGGCCGCCGCAGACATTGATGGCCTGCGCGGTGACCGGGGCAGCGCCGTCGCCGGTGAGGTAGCCGACCATCGAGGCCACCTCTTCTGGCGTTCCGTAGCGGCCGAGCGGGATCTTGGCCTCGAACTTGCCCAGGACCGCGGCCTCGGTGATCCCCCAGTGCGCGGCATAACCCTGCCTGACGCGCTGAGCCATGGGGGTCTCGACGTACCCGGGGCACACGGCGTTGACCGTGATGCCGGTCTGGGCCAGTTCGAGGCCAAGCGCCTTGGTGAAGCCGACGACAC
This sequence comes from uncultured Actinomycetota bacterium, assembly GCA_963720575.1. Lineage (GTDB taxonomy): Bacteria > Actinomycetota > Actinomycetes > Streptosporangiales > Streptosporangiaceae > Chersky-822. The sequence continues at coordinate 2,406,980 of CAVRGA010000001.1, read as the reverse complement.
CGTGCTTGGATGCTGAGTAAGGCGCGCCGAGCACGACGCCCTGCTTGCCGGCCGTGGACGCGATGCTGACGATGCGGCCCCATCCGGCCTCCAGCATTCCGCCCCTGGCCAGGACTTCGCGCGTGACCCGGAAGACGCTGGTGAGATTGGTCTCGATGACCTCGTACCACAGACTGTCCTCAATCTCGGCGGTGACGCCGCCGCCGTTGCGCCCGGCGTTGTTCACCAGGATGCTCACCGGGCCGAACGTGCCGACAGCGGCGGCGACCATTGCCCGCACGTCGTCGCCCGACGTCACGTCGCAGCGCGTGCCGGCCACGTCGAGCCCGTCATTCTGCAGGTCTTTCACGACTGCCGCGACATTGTCCGCGTTCCTCGCGCAGACGTACACGGCGCATCCCTGACCGGCGAGCACCCTGGTCACGGCAAGGCCGATCCCGCTTGTCGCACCGGTCACGATGGCAGCTTTTCTTTCACCGTTCAGCATCGAGTCCTCCCTGGTAGCCGTTCGTTTCCACGCTTCCTGACGCCCGTCCAAAGGTGCTCAAGAGACGGTGGAGCCCGTTTTGCCCTTGCCGTTCTCGCCGGCTGCCAGCGCGCTGCCCAGGAACCTCGCCAGCGCGCCCGGCGTGGGATTATCCGTCGTCAGGCTCGCGCGCAGGCGCAGTCCAGTGGAGTTGCTGAGCCGGTTGCGCAGCTCGAGCCCGGTCAGCGAGTCGACGCCAAGCTCGCGGAACGTGCTGTCCGGCGTGAGCGCGGCCGCGGCCTGGCCGAGCACCGTCGCGGCTTCGGCGCAGACGAGCTTGAGCAGGGCCTCGTCTCGCTCCGCGATGGTCAGCCCGGCGAGCCCGCTGGCGAGCGGGTGGCCGTTGCCCTGACCGGCGGGCCCGGGCACCGCCGCCATGGCCAGCCCGCGCAGCAGCGGCGGGTCGTCTCGCCCGCCGAGCGCCGTCCGGTCAAGCAGCACCGGCACGAGGACGGGCTCGCAGGCGCCAAGGGCGGCATCGAACAGGCGAAGCGCGTCGCCGGTTGGCAGCGGAGCGATGCCGCCGCGCCGCAGCCGGGTGAGATCGCCGTCGGACAGATGCCCGGTCATGCCGCTGCGCTCTGCCCATACCCCCCAGTCGAGCGCTATGGCGGGCAGCCCGCTGGCACGGCGCAGTCGCGCGAGGGCGTCGAGCACGGCGTTCGCGGCGGCGTAGTTGGCCTGCCCGGCCTCGCCAAGGACTCCGACCACCGACGAGAAGAGCACGAAGGCCGCCAGGTCGAGGTGCCTGGTGAGCTCGTGCAAGTGCCAGGCACCGTCCGACTTGGCCGCCAGCACAGCCGCGAGGCGCTCGGCCGTGAGCGACTCCACGGTCGCGTCATCGAGCATCCCGGCGGCGTGCACGACGGCGGTGAGCGGGCGGCTGGCGGGCACGGAGGCGATGGCACGCTCCAGGGCTTCGCGGTCGGCGACGTCGCAGGTCACGACGGTGACTTCGGCGCCAAGCCCGCTGAGCTCGGCCATCAGCTCGGCGGCGCCGGCGGCGTTCGCGCCGCGCCTGCTGGCCAGCAGCAGATGGCGGATGCCGTGCGTCGTGACCAGGTGCCTTGCCAGCAGGCCGCCGAGGGTTCCCGTGCCGCCGGTCACCAGGACTGTCCCGGCCCGGTCGAGCGGCCCTGGCATGGTCAGCACGATCTTGCCGACGTGCCGCGCCCTGTTCATCAAGGTGAAGGCGTCGCGTGCGTCGCGGACGTCGTAGCCGGTGATGGGCGGGTGCGCCAGGCGGCCGTTCGCGAACAGGGCGAGCACCCTGGCCAGGGCCAGGCCAGCGTCGGCGGCGGGCACGTCGCGCAGGTTGTATACGTGATACGACACCCCCGGCCAGCGCGCCGCGACCCGCACCGGGTCCCGAAGGTCGGTCTTGCCCATCTCGACGAACCTGCCACCCGGCGCGAGCAGGCCGAGCGACGCGTCGGTGAATTCCCCGGCGAGGGCGTTCAGCACCACATCGGCGCCCTGCCCGCCCATGGCCGCGCGGAACTGCCCGGCGAACTCGATGGTGCGCGAGGAGGCGATGTGATCTTTGCCCAGGCCCATCGCCCGCAGGTGCGGCCACTTGCCCGGGCTCGCGGTCGCGAAGACCTCGGCACCCAGGTGCCTGGCCAGCCGAACCGCCGCGAACCCGACGCCGCCCGTGCCCGCGTGCACGACCACTCGCTCCCCCGGCCGCAGGTCAGCGACCTCGCGCAGGCACTGGTACGCGGTGACGAACGCGACCGGCACCGACGCGGCCTCGGCGAACGACCAGCCGGCGGGAATGGCGGCGATGGCCCTGTGGTCAGCCACGGCAACGGGGCCGAAGGCGCCGTCGAACAGCCCCATCACCCGGTCGCCCGGCGCGATGCCCGCCACGTCCTGGCCTACTTCGGTGACAACGCCCGCGCCTTCGATCCCGATGGATCGCTCGCCGGGCAGCAAGCCGATCGCCACGGTGATGTCACGGAAGTTGAGCCCGGCGGCGCGGACGGAGATCCTGACCTGGCCGGGCGAGAGCGGCGCGGCTGCCCGCGTGGCCGGTACCGGCGCCAGGTCATCGAGCGTGCCTCCCCCGCGCGTATCCAGGCACCACGGGGTCGCGGCCGGAAGGGTGAGCAGGCCGCCGGCCGCCGTGCGCTCGCGCAGCCTGGGCACGAAGACCCGGCCGTCCCTGAGCGCGAACTGCGGCTCGCCGAGCACGGCCGCGGCTGGCAGGGCACGGAGGGACGCGAGGTCCTGACCGGCGATGTCGGCCAGGATGAGCCTGCCCGGATTTTCCGACTGCGCGGACCGCAGCAGTCCCCAGACCGCTGCCTGCGCCACGGCAGCCGGACTCTCGCCGGCGTCATCGCCGACGGCGAAGGCCCGGTCAGTCACGACGACGAGGCACGCGCCGGCCAGGCGGTCGGCGGCGAGCCACGACCTGACCAGCTCGAGCGCGCTAGCGGCAGCACGGTGCACGGCTTCTGGCATGGCGCCGGCCTGCCCCGGCCCGGCCTGCCCCGGCCCGGCAGGCCCCGGCCCGGGCGGGCAGGCAGCGAAGACCAGGTCGGGCGGCGGCGCGCCGCGTTCCAGTTCGCCGCTGAGCTGGTCAAGGCCGGCGTACCTGGTGCCGGGAAGCGCCAGGGCCGGATCGCCTGGACACCGATCGCGGGCTCGCAGCACCGCGCACCTCGGAGGTGCTGGCAGGTCGCTCACGTCGGTCAGGTGCACCCACTCCAGCCGCAGCAGCGACCCGGCCGGGGCTGGACCGGCGGCGGGCGCGCCGGTCGACGCGAGCGCCGGCGCGGACGCGGGCGCCGGAGCGCCGGCTAGGGCCTCCGCCCGCAACGGCCGGAACGCGAGTCCGCCTACTGCCGCTACCAGCCTCCCGCCGGAGTCGGTCGCGACCATCGACACCGTGTCGGCGCCGTCCGGCGCCAGCCTGACCCGCAAGGTCCTGGCTCCGGCCTCATGGACGCGGACCGAATTCCAGGAGAACGGCAGCAGCATGCCGTCGCCGCCCAGTACCCGAAGGTGCAGCAGCGCGTGCAGCGCGCTGTCCAGCAGCACGGGATGCAGGATGAACTGCCGGTCGGCCCCGGTGCCGGGCGGCTCCGGGACGCCGACCTCGGCGAAGACCTCGGCGCCTCGCCGCCAGGCCGCGCGCAGGCCCTGGAAGCGCGGCCCGTAGCCGTAGCCCCGGTCAGCCAGCTCCTGGTAGCTGCCGCCCAGCGGGACCGGGATGGCTCCGGCCGGAGGCCACGCGCCATCGGGTCCCGATGCCGGCGCGGCATCGCCAGCGGGACGCAGCACGCCAGAGGCATGCACCAGCCACGGATCGCCCGCCCGCGCCGCCGTCCGGGAGTAGATCACGAGCGGACGGCCAGCCCGCGAGTCCGGCTGCCCGAGAACTACCCGGAGCTGAACCGAGCCCTGCTCGGGCACGACGAGCGGAGCCTGCATGGTCAGCTCGTCGACCTGCCCCCAGCCCGCCTTGCCGCCGCTGTCCGCCTCGCCGCCGCCAGCAGCCTCGCCGCCCGCATGCAGGGCCAGGTCGAGCAGCGTGGTCGCGGACACGACGACGGTCCCGCCGACCCGGTGGTCGGCCAGCCATGGCTGAGCGGCCGCTGACAAGCTGCCGGTGAACATGAGGTCGCCGCTGCCGGGCAGTTCCGTGCTGGCACCGAGCAGCGGATGCCCCGCCGCATCCAGCCCCGCGGCGCCCAGCGTCCCGTCCGCAGCGCCGGCAGCGCCGGCACCAGCGCCGGTGTCCGCTCGCGCCGCGAGCCAGAACCTCTGGCGCTGGAAGCGGTAAGTCGGCAGCGGCACCTGGCGAGCTCCCGGCAGCAGCGAATCCCACCGCACCGGCGCGCCAGCCACGTGGGCCTGCGCCAGCGACGTCACGAACTGGTCGTGCCCGCCGCGATCCCGGCGCAAGGTGCCGATGACGGCCGCTGCCACGTCGGCGTCCTGCGCGGTGTCGGTGATCGGCACGGCGAGAATCGGGTGCGGGCTGACCTCGACGAACCTGGTGTGCCCCGCCCGCAGCAGGGCGCGGGTAGCGGCTTCGAGCCGCACCGTGCTCCGCAGGTTCCGGTACCAGTACCCGGCGTCGAGGCTGGCCGTGTCCAGCCGCTCGCCCGTGACGGTGGAGAAGAAGGGAATGCCCGACGCCCTGGGCGCGACGCCGGCCAGCGTGTCGAGCAGGGTCTCGCGCAGGGCCTCGACGTGAGTGGAGTGCGACGCGTAGTCGACGTCCACCTCCCGCGCCCTGATCTCTGCCGCCTCGCAGCGGGTCACGAACTCGCGCACCGCGGGCCGCGGCCCGCGACCGTGGTCGACCGCGTTCCGTTGACCGCCGCTATCTCGATCGAGCCGTCCGCGCTGTCGTCGAGCCGCTGCCGCACCTCGTCAGCGGGCAGCGGCACCGATGCCATCGCCCCGGTGCCTGCCAGCTCGCCGAGCGCGAGACTGCGGAGCGCGACGATCTTGGCCGCGTCGTCGAGTGACAGGCCGCCGGCCACGCAAGCGGCGGCGATCTCGCCTTGCGAGTGGCCGACGACGGCGCCTGGCTCGACCCCGGCCGCCTGCCAGGCGGCGGCGAGCGACACCATGATCGCGAACAGCGCGGGCTGGACGACGTCGACCCTGGCCAGCGGCGGCGTGCCTGGTTCGCCGCGCAGCACCGGCAGCAGTCCCCAGTCGGTGAACGGCGCGAGCGCGTCGGCGCAGTCGGCCATCCGCGCACGGAAGACGGGCAGGGACTCGAGCAGGTCGAGGGCCATTCCTGGCCATTGCGACCCCTGGCCGGGGAAGACGAAGGCGGTGGTGCCGGTGACGGCGGTGCCGCGGATGACGGCGGGCGCCGGCTCGCCTCGGGCGAGCGCCCGCAGGCCGGCGCGGAGTTCGTCGCGGGTGGCCCCGAGCACGGCCGCGCGGTGTCGTAGCTGCGATCGCGTCGTGCCAAGCGAGAACCCGAGGTCACCGGCACCCAGCTCCGGATGCCTGGTGACATGGTCGTGCAGCTCACCGGCCTGTGCCGCCAGCGCCTGCGCGGATGAGCCTGACAGCACCCACGGCACGAGGCCGGGAGCCGCCCTCCTCCCAGCGCCGCCGCCCGGCTCCGCCTCGGCCGGCCCCGGCCCGGCCGGCCCCGGCCCGGCCGGCCCGGCCCGGCCGGCTGCTCGAGGATGACGTGGGCATTCGTCCCGCTGATGCCGAAGGACGACACCGCCGCACGGCGGGGCCGGCCAGCCTCAGAGCCGGCCACGGCCTTGCCTCAGTCAGCAGCGACAGGTGCCCGGCCGACCAGTCCACATGCGGGGACGGAGCGTCGATGTGCAGCGTTCCCGGCAGCAGGCCGTGCCGCATCGCCGCCACCATCTTGATGACGCCGCCGACCCCGGCGGCCGCCTGAGCGTGGCCGATATTGGACTTCAGGGCGCCGACGTACACCGGCTCGGCCCGCGGCGGCCGCTGGCCGTAGGTGGCGAGCAGTGCCGTGGCCTCGATGGGGTCGCCGAGCGCCGTGCCCGTGCCGTGCGCCTCGACCGCATCGATGTCGTGCGAGCCCAGTCCGGCGCTCGCGAGCGCCTGCCTGATGACCCGCTCCTGGGACGTGCCGTTCGGCGCGGTGAGCCCGTTGCTCGCGCCGTCCTGGTTGGTCGCGCTGCCCCTGATCACCGCGAGCACCCGATGCCCGTGCCGCCGGGCATCGGCGAGCCGTTCAAGCACCAGGACACCGGCGCCCTCGGCCCAGGCGGTCCCGTCGGCGCCGGCCGCGAAGGGCTTGCAACGGCCGTCCGGGGCGAGTCCCCGCTGCATGCTGAAGGCCACGAACATGCCTGGTGCCGCCATGACCGTGACCCCGCAGGCCAGGGCGAGCTGGCAATCGCCGTTCCTGAGCGCCTGCCCGGCCAGGTGCAGGGCAACCAGGGACGAGGAGCAGGCGGTGTCGACCGTGATGGCCGGCCCGCGCAGCCCCAGGGTGTAGGCGACCCGCCCGGACAGCACGCTCGGCGTGCTGCCGGTCAGCAGGTGCCCGGCCGAGTCGTCGCTGGCCTCGTGCAGCCTCGGCCCGTACTCGGCCGACGTCGCGCCGACGAACACGCCGACCTGCTCGCCGCGCAGGGCGCCAGGGGCCAGCCCGGCGCGCTCCAGCGCCTCCCAGCAGGTCTCGAGCAAGATGCGCTGCTGCGGGTCCATGGCCGTGGCCTCGCGCGGGCTGATACCGAAGAACGCGGCGTCGAACTGGTCAGCGTCGTGCAGGAAACCGCCCTGGCGGACGTAGCTGCGCCCGGCCCGTCCGGGCTCCGGGTCATGCAGGCCATCCAGGTCCCAGCCTCGGTTGACCGGGAACTCAGTGATCGCGTCCCTGCCTTCGGCCACGAGATCCCACAGGTCATCGGGGCTAGTGACGCCTCCCGGGTAGCGGCAGCTCATCGCGACGATCGCGATCGGCTCCTGGCCCGGCGCCGGCTCCTGGCTCGGCGCCGGTGCCCGCGGGGCGGCTGGCCGCTGATCCTGTTCCGCGAGAAGCTCACGCAGGTGCCCGACGAGCGCGGCCGGCGCCGGAGCGCTGTAAAGGACAGCCGGCTGCAGGTCGAGGCCGGTCGCCTCGCTGAGGCGGGCAGCGAGTTCGACCGTCATCGCCGAGTCGAAGCCGAGATCATTGAAGGGCCTGGTCAGGTCGATCCTGGCCGGCTCGTCCTGCCCGAGCACCGCGCTCACGGCCTCGGTCACGAGCGCGTGCAGGTCACCGCCGACCGCCGGCGGCAGCGCCGGCCCGGCACTCGGCCGCGCGGGCGGCCCGGCACTCGCCAGACCGGCCCCCAGCCAGTATCTGCGCCGCTGGAACTGATAGGTCGGCAGGTCGACGCGCCGCGCCGGCGAGCCGAAGAACTCCCGCCAGCCGACTGGCACGCCGCGCACATGCAGGCCAGCCACGGCCGCGCCGACCGCCTCCGCCTCGTCGGCGCCGTGCATGCTCGCCAGGAAGGTCATCCCGCGCCCGGCCATGGCCGCCTTGCCCATCCCGGTGAGGCCGTTGCCCGGGCCGACTTCGATGCACAGCCTGGCGCCGGCCGCCTCGATCGCCTCAAGCGCGCTCGCGAACCGCACGGTACCCCGCGCATGCCCGGCCCAGTAGCCGGGCCGGCCGAGGTCCTCGGCCGGCGAGCCGGCCGGTGACGGCAGAGACGAACCGCGGGCCGTTCCCCGGCCGGAAAGTGAGGCTGCGCGCGACCGCCTCGAGCTCGCCGAGCACGGGCTCCATCAGCGGCGAGTGGAACGCGTGGCTGACCTTCAGCTTCCTGGTCTTGCGCCCCTTGGCCGCGATGGCGGACGCGACCTGCCCGGCCGCCTCGGCCTCGCCCGAGATCACCAGCGCCGACGGCCCGTTGATCGCGGCAATCGCGACCTGGTGCTCGTGCCCGCGCAGGATCGGAGCCACCTCATCCGCCGAAGCCTGGACCGCGATCATCGCCCCGCCCCCCGGCAGCGCCTGCATCAGCCGCCCCCGGACCGCGACGAGCCTGGCCGCGTCCGCCAGGCTGAGCACGCCGGCCGCGTGGGCGGCGGCGAACTCGCCGACGGAGTGGCCGGCGACGAGGTCGGGACGGAGCCCGAACGACTCAAGCAGCCGGTACAGCGCCACCTCGATCGCGAACAGTGCCGGCTGGGTGTATCTCGTCTGGTCGAGCAGAGCAGCCTCTGGCGTGCCAGGCCGGGCCAGACAATTTTCAAAATTGGCAGGTCAAGATAGCGGTCAAGCTCGCCGCAGGCGGCGTCGAGCGCCTGCTCAAATGCCGGGAAGGTGCGGCAGAGCCGCTCGCCCATCAGCGGCCTCTGGAAACCCTGACCTGGGAAAAGGAAGCCTAGCCGGTCATTTCCGGCAGCCCCGCGCAGCACGTGGGCGACCCGGCCGCCTTCGGCGACCGCCTCAAGCCCGCTCAGCAAGGCCTCGTGGCTGGCCGTGACGATCGCGGCGCGCCGCCCGAACGCGGTCCTCGTGGTGGCCAGGGAAAAGGCGAGGTCGCCCAGTTCGGCGCCGGGCTCGCCGCGGACCCAGGCGGCCAGCCCGGCGGCCTGAGCCCGGAGCGCGTCGTCCGTCCGGCCTGAGATCACGAGCGGCACCGCCGCCGGGACGAAGCCCGGCTCATCCGGGCCGGCACTTGAGGTCCGGCCGGGGCCGCGCCCGCCGGCGGCCTGGTCAGCCTCGGGCAGTGCCGCGAGCACGACGTGGCAGTTGGTGCCGCCAAGCCCGAAGGACGATACGCCGGCCAGCGGTTCCGCGTCGTCGTCCGGCCACGGCCCGAGGTCCTGCTGCACCCGGAGGTGATACTGGTCCAGCGGAATGGCGGGATTCGGCGAGCGGAAATGGAGGCTGGCGGGAATCTCCCGGTGCGAGATGCTCAGCACCGTCTTGATCAGGCCGGCGATGCCGGCCGCGCCCTCCAGGTGACCGATGTTCGTCTTGACCGAGCCGACAAGCAGCGGAGCCGCCGCCGGCCGGCCGTCGCCGCAGACCGCGGCCAGCGCCGCCGCCTCGACGGGATCGCCGGCCCTGGTGCCCGTGCCGTGCAGCTCGACGTATCGCACCCGGGCCGGCGAGACTCCGGCCCGCCGGTAGGCGGCGCGCAGCACCTCGCGCTGCGCGGCCTCACCCGGCGCGGCCAGGCTGCCCGAGGTGTCGCCGTCGTTGTTGACGGCGCTGCCGCGAATGACGCAGTAGACCCTGTCGCCATCGGCGAGTGCCGTCGCCAGCGGCTTGAGCAGGACGGCTCCTGCTCCCTCGCCGCGGACGAAGCCAGCGGCGCGCTCATCGAAGACCGCGCAGATGCCGTCGGGCGACAGCGCGCCGAGCCTGATCGCCTGCATGGTGCTGTGGGCCGCGATGTTGAGGTGCACGCCTCCGGCCACGGCCATGGCGGCTTCGCCGCGGCGCAGGCTCGCGCACGCCAGGTGGACGGCGACCAGCGAGGAGGACTGGCCGGTGTCCACGGTCAGGCTGGGCCCGCGCAGTCCCAGCGCATAGGAGACCCGGTTGGCGATAAAGCTGCGGTGCAGCCCGGTCATCGTGTGGCCGGTCACCGAGTCCAGTCCGCGCTCGTGCACCAAGGCGGCATAGTCGTCGGCGATCGCGCCGACGTAGACGCCCACCGGGCCGCCGGCCGCCGGGCCGGGCACGGTCCGCGCGTCCTCGAATGCCTCCCAGGCGAGCTCGAGCATCAGGCGCTGCTGCGGGTCAAGCTCCCGCGCCTCGCGGGGGGAGATGCCGAAGAAGTCGGCGTCGAACTCATCGACCTGGTCGAGGAACCCGGCCCGGCGGGCCGTGCCGGCGGCGTCGCGCCGCGAGCCAGGCTCGTACAGGACGTTGTCCGGCCATCTGCTTGGCGGTGCGTCGGTGACCGCGTCGGCACCGGAGCGCAGCAGCCGCCAGAAGGCACCCGGGCCGGGCGCCTTCGGGAAGCGGCAGGCCATGCCGACGATCGCGATCGGACTGTCGCCGGCCGGACCGGCCGGGCAGTCGAGAGCTTCAGCCATCTGCGAGTAATCCCAATCAGCCATGTGCGAACCGTTCAATCTTGTGATCGAGCAGCGTGCGGGAATCGCCGTCATCGGCGATCGCATAGCCATCCGCCCTGAGCCGTTCCGCCGCGCCGCGCACGGCGAGCAGGTCTTGGCGGCGGTCGCCGGACCGGGCGGGCAGCAGCGAGATGACCGCGCTGGCGCCCGACGTGACCGCCGGATGCCTGCGGGCCAGGGCACTCAGGCCCTGACCAGGCCCGGCCTCGATCAGCAGGAAGTCGCCCCGGCTCAGCAGCAGGTCAAGGGTCGGGCCGAACAGCACTGTCCGCGCGGGCTGATCGGCCCAGAAGCTCGGATCGCGAGCCACGTCATCGGGCAGCACGTCCCCCAGGTAGGCCGAGTACAGCCGGCGTTGCGGCGCCCCTAGCGGCGTCGCCTCCCAGCCACCCGCCGACCGCGCTACCGCTCCGGCAACGACCGGGCTGTGGAAGGCCTGCCTCGCGCGGCTGCGCCTGCACGTGACATCGTCGGCGCGCAGCCTCCTCTGGACCGCGTCCAGTTCGTCGGCGGGGCCGGCCAGCAGCACCTGCCTCGGGCCGTTGACGGCCGCGATGGCGACCTGCCCCGATACGTAGCCGGCGAGTTGCGCTGGCGATGCCGCGACAGCCAGCATCCCGCCAGGCGGGGTATCGGCGAAGATCCGCATGCGATCCTTGATCAGCCGCATCCCGTCGGCGAAGTCGATGATCCCGGCCAAGGTCGCGGCCACCATCTCGCCGACGCTGTGACCGAGCAGCGCCGCTGGCTCGACTCCCCAGCTCTCCACGAGCCTGCCGAGCGCGCACCCGACCGCGTAGAGCAGCGGCTGCGCGCGCGAGACGTCGTCAAGCGACTCAGGCGTGCCTGACTCCAGCCACGCCGCGCGGACCTCGTCGCCTTCGCTGCCGAGCAGCCAGAACGCCGTGTCCATCACCCCGGTGAAGATGTCGCTTGAGCCGTAGAGTCCCGCCGCCATCCTCGGCTGCTGGGCTCCCTGGCCTGGGAACATGAGAGCTACCTGGCGTCCGCCGCCAGGCCGCGTTGTGATCGGCATGGGCTCAGCTAACGCACGGCCGCTCTATCCCCGGTTGAATCGGGCTCGACGAGCCCGCCCGGCTCCGCCAGCCGCGGCCCGGCTCCACCAGGCCCTGAGCGGCCCGCGAGCGGTCGGCCGGACGGTGAGGCCAAGCGCTCGACCGGAGTTCGACATCCCAGGGGCCGGTTACATGCAGTTCGACAGTCTTTTCATTGCCGGGTGCGGTACCTGGCTGCCCGAGCCGATGACGGTAGAGGCGGCCGAGCAGGCAGGACTCTGCGACCGGAAGCTGATCTGGCGCACCGAGATCGCCTCAGTGTGCGTCGCCGGCGGCGAGTCGCCGCCCGAGATGGCGGCCATGGCGGCCAGGCCCGCCCTGGCGCAGGCCGGATGCGAGCCGGCCGACATCGACCTGGTGCTGCACGCCGGCGCCTATTACCAGGGCCATGACCTGTGGCCGGCCGCTGCCTACGTCCAGCGCTCCGTGCTCGGCAACCACTGCCCCGCGATGGAGATCAGGCAGATGTCCAACGGCGGCATGGCGGCGATGGAGCTGGCCGCCTCGTACCTGGCAGCCGACCCCTCGCGGCGCAACGCCCTGATCACCACGGGTGACCGGTTCTGCCTGCCCGGATTCGACCGCTGGCGCAGCGACCCGGGCACGATCTGCGGTGACGGCGGCACGGCGGCCGTGCTGTCGACGGCAGGCGGGCTGGCCAGGGTGCGCAGCATGGTCACGGTGTGCGACTCCGGCCTCGAGCAGATGAGCCGGGGTCACGATCCTTTCGGCCTGGCCCCGTTCAGCGTGCGCCAGCAGGTCGACCTCGACACGCACCGGGCCGATTTCGTCGCCGAAGTCGGCCTGGACTACGTCATGGAGCACATCGACGCGGGTCAGCGCGAGGTCGTCGACCAGGCACTGCGCGACGGCGACGCCAAGCTGCCCGAGATCGACTGGTTCGTGCTGCCCAGCCTTGGCGCGGGCCGGATCAAGGCGCACTTCCTGAACCTGCTCGGCATCGACCGCGAGCGCACGAACTGGCCCTGGGCCAGGCAGGTCGGCCACCTCGGCGCCGGCGACGAGTTCGCCGGCCTCCACCACCTGGGCACCACCGGCCACCTGCTCCCCGGCCAGCGCTGCCTCATGCTAGGCGTAGGCGCGGGATTCAGCTGGTCGGCCGCGGTACTAGACATCATCACCTGGCCGCGGCCCGGCTAATCTGCTCCCCGTCGGCCCATCGATGTCCCAAAGATGGCGCTCCCGCGCCATGGATGTCCCAAAGATGGGTCCGCAGCCCGGCAGCGCGGCAGCGCGGCGGGCCGGCAGCGCGGCGGGCCGGCAGCGCGGCAGCCCCCGCAGGCCGGCGGCGCGGCCCGCAACGGCGTCGGGGCGGTCTAGGTTGCCGGCCGTGCCCGCCGCTGACAGCATCGTGGCCCTCCCTGTTGCTGTTGGGCACTGGTTTTAACAGCAACGTGGCCCTCCCTGATGTCGTCCTGACAGCAACGGGGAGGGCCACGTTGCTGTCAGAAAGGACCGCTGACAGCAACAGGGAGGGCCACGATGCTCACCCCTGCCCCGGCGGCGGCGCCCTGCCGGGGCACGGCGCACCGCGACCGCCGCCGGCTCGTTACTCTGCCGCCGGCTCGTTACTCTGCGGCTGGCTCTGGCGTCGCGCAGGTACGGGCGGCGATGAGCAGGGCTGTTTCGGCGAGGATCAGGTCTATGGTCTGGGCGAGCGTGCTGGTTTCCTCGATGACGCGCTCGCGGATTGAGGTGAGGAAGTCCCTCGGTCGGTACCAGCCGCGCATGTCATCGGGCCCGAACTCGGCGGACTGCGGGCGTGTCGAGTGACGCCTGATGGTTTCTTCAAGCGCCACGTCGAGATAGTAGAAGTGCGAACGGCCCACGTGATCGCGGTTGAGGGCGGCCAGCATGGACTCGTAGCGATCGGCGTACAAGATGCCGTCCAGGACGACGTGGTACCCGTGGTCCAGGCAGTACCGCGCGGTCTGCTCGATAAGGCCGATGTTGACCCCGCCCGGCCGGTCCCTTTCCCTCAAGATGACCCGGCGAATCAGATCCTGGGGCACCCAGGCCAGGCCCCGCCCGTACGCGTCGCGCAGCGAGGCTGCCACGGTGCTCTTGCCGGCGCCTGAATTGCCGCGCAAGACGATCAGCGCAGTGTGCTCCGAGCCAACGCTCACGCCAGGATCCTAGTTAAGTACCGTGATCATCTTTCGGAACTTGATCACGGATGATCACTCCTGCCCTGGAGACTGTCGCGTGGCTCATGATCAGGCTGCGCCATGATCGCGGAGCGTTCTGCGTCGTTACCGCGGAGACTTCTCGCAGCACGGAGCGTTGACCGTCCTATGTGCGGACAACGCTCCGCGCGGCGACAACTCTCCGTGCCAGAGCCGGGAAGGCTCCGGGCCAGGGCCTGGGAGTCTCCGCGAAGCCAGGCGTCAGGTGTCAGGCGGCCGCCGGCTCGTATTCGCGGGCGACGACGGCTGAGTTGAAGCCGCCGCGGCCCCGGCTCAGGACGAGGGCGGACCTGACGGGCGCCTGCCTCGGCTCGCGGACTAGGTCGAGGCCGTACTCGTCCGGCACGTCGCGCACGTTCACCGTCGGCGGGATGACGTTGCCCGCGATCGACAGCAGGGCCGCGGCCAGGTCGAGCGAGCCGCCGCCGGCGTACAGGCGGCCTGTCATCGTCTTGGGCGCCGTGACCGGCACGCCGCGCGGCCCGAACAGGTCGCGGATCACGCCGGCCTCGACCTGGTCGAGCGAGGGCAAGCCGGCCGCGTCGGCGAAGACGACGTCGATGTCCGCCGCGCTCAGGCCGGCGTCGGCGAGCGCGAGGGCGGCCGCGCGGCGCAGGCCGGCCGTCGCACCTGGCCTGCGGGAGTCGAAGGTCGCGGCATAGCCGGCGATCTCCCCGTACGGCCGGGTAATCCCCCGCGCCGCGGCCGAGTCGGCGGTCTCGATCACGAGAATGGCGCCGCCCTCCCCCGGCACGTGCCCGCTGGCGGCCTCGTCGAACGGCAGGAACGCGCGCTCGGGGTCACCGCATTCGCTCAGCGAGCCGGCGACCTGGTGAGCGACCCACGCCCACGGGCACAGCGAGCTGTCGATTCCGCCGGTCACGGCCAGCCGGCTGCCCTTGCGCAGTTGCCGGCGGGCATGGCCGACCGCGTCGAGCCCGCTCGCCTGGTCGGTGACAATGACGGCGCCGGGGCCGCGCATGCCGTTCCTGATCGAGATCTGGCCGGTATTCACCGCGTAGAACCACGCGAACGACTGGTAGGTGCTGACGTGGTCTGGCCCTTGCTGCCACAGCTTCTGCAGCTCACGCTGACCGAACTCATAGCCGCCGGCGGTGGCCCCGGTGACCACGGCCATCTCGTACTCGCCGAGCTCGGCCGGCCGGACCTGGGCGTCGGCGAGCGCCCAGTCGGTAGCCGCGAGCGACATCCGCGTCATGTGGTCGGTCTGCAGCAGCAGCCGCTCGGACAGGTGGTCCCCGGCAGAGAAGCCGCGGACCTCACCCGCCAGCCGCACGCGGTACTTGGCCGGGTCGAACCGGGTGATGGGGGCGATCCCGAGGTCGCCGTTCAGCGTGCGCTTCCAGTACTCCTCGATCCCGAGTCCGATGGGCGAGGCGACGCCGATCCCGGTCACGAGCGCGGTCATCGCGGGTCTCCCGGCCGGGTCAGCACCATGGCGCTCTGGAAGCCGCCGAATCCGCTGCCCACGGTGAGCGCGGTCCGCACCGGCTGTTCCCTGGCCACCAGCGGCACGTAGTCCAGGTCGCACTCCGGGTCAGGTTCGTGCAGGTTCGCCGTCGGGGCGATCACGCCCTCGGTCAGCGCGAGCAGGCAGCCGACGATCTCCAGCGAGCCGATCGCCCCGAGTGAGTGCCCGATCATCGACTTGAAGGCGCTAATCGGCGTCTCGTAAGCGTGCGAGCCCAGGCTGCGCTTGAATGCCGCTGTCTCGTGCCGGTCGTTCTGCTTGGTGCCTGAGCCGTGGGCGTTGATGTAATCGACCGCCGTCGGGTCACATCTGGCCTGGTCGAGCGCGACGGTGATGGCCTCGGCCATCTCCCTGCCGTCTGGTTTCAGGCCCGTCATGTGGTAGCCGTTGCACCGGGAGGCGAAGCCCGCGACCTCGCCGTAGATGCGGGCGCCCCGGCGCCTGGCGTGCTCGAGCTCCTCGACGATCAGCACGGCGGCGCCCTCGCCGAGCACCAGCCCGTCCCGGGTCGCGTCGAACGGGCGGCACGCGTGCGCCGGGTCGTCGTTGCGGCGCGAGCTGGCGCGGATGACGTCGAAGCACACGACGGTGATCGGCGAGAGCGGCGCGTCGCTGGCACCCGATACGACGATGTCGGCCGACCCGTCGGCGATGAGGTCGGCCGCGTACCCGACGGCGTCGATCCCGGAGGTGCAGCCGGTCGAGACGACGCTCGCCGGGCCTTCCGCCCCGACGAGCCCGGCGAGCTCGGCGGCCATCGAGCTGGGGACGAAGGCGTCGTACAGGTGCGGCCAGGCGTACTCGGGATCGACCAGCCACTTGCTGCCGCCATCGCTGCTGACGATGAACTCGCGCTCCAGGGTGGTCGTGCACCCGACCGCGCTGCCGAAGGCCACGGCGGTCCGGCCAGGGTCAACGCGCTCGAATTCCAGGCCCGAGTCGTCCATGGCCTCGCGGGCAGCCACGACAGCGAACTGCGCGGCCCGGTCAAGCCGCCTGATCTCCTGCGGGCTCAGACCCGCGTGCACGGGGTCGAAGTCGCATTCGGCGGCGATTTGCGAGCGGTACCTGGCCGGGTCGAACAGCGTTATCCGGCGGGTCGCCGTTCTGCCTGCTGCTAGCAGATCCCAGTACTCCTTAGTGCCAATGGCACCCGGAGCGACCGTACCTGCTCCGGTAATGACAGCACGGCGGCGCATTCTTTCATCCTCTCGGCCCTTAAAGCTGATCAATGCTCACTCACGCTGTCACCGGCCGCTAGCGCTGGGCTGGAGCCTCGATGGGATCACGGTCGAAAACAGCCTCTTTCCAGGCCGGCTCAAGGCGGCGTCGAGTATCCCTTCACCGCCATGCGACAACGTCACCGTGTTGCGCTATGTCCAAGAGAAAGGCGGATGAATGAAAAGATCACATCGATCCCTGGCCGCATTGCCGGTCGTTGCCGCGGGGCTGGCCATGGCGTCGCTGCCGGCGGCCGGTCAGGCTGCCGCGGCGGTCCGCCACCAAGCGGCTCCCTCGGTCACGGTCGCGGCGAGCGGGCTGAACGATCCCAAGAACATCAGGTTCGGGCCCGGCGGGCTGTACATCGTCGAGTCGGGGTCAGGCGGGAGCTCGTGCGTCCCCGGCAACGGGACGACGCTCTGCGAGGGCGACAGCGGGTCGGTAGCGCTGCTCGGCCCGTCCGGGCTCCGGATGGTGCTGCCGGCGCTGCCGTCCGTGACCGATCCAAGCGAAGGGACGCACGGGCCAGCCGATGTCACCTTCATCGGGGGCAAGCTTGCCGTCCTGTTCCAGGACGACGCGCTGAACCCGGACGGCACCACGGCGGTGCGGGGCCCGGGGGCGCAGGCCTTCGGCAAGCTGGTGTTCGCGAGGCCGTTCTCCAGTTCGCAGGACTGGCAGCCGGCCGCTGACCTGGCCGCCTTCGCGGCCGCCCACCCGCAGGACCCGGCGACCCTCGGCGGGCCGCCAGGAGAGGAGGCTGCCTACGACTCCGACCCCTACGCGATCGTGCCTTACCGAGGCGGTTACGCGATCGCTGACGCCGCGGCCAACGACGTGCTGTGGCTGAGCCCGGGCGGCAGCCTCTCGGTGATAGACCGGCTGCCGACCGTGCCGGAGACCGTTCCCGCCGGAGTCTTCGGACCGACCCCGGTGACCATCGATGGCCAGGCCGTGCCGACCTCGCTGGCAGTGGGCCCTGACGGCGCGCTGTACGCGGGCACGCTGCCCGGGTTCCCGGCCGACGCCGGCGCGGCGAGCATCTACCGGCTGGTGCCCGGTCAGGCGCCCGTGGCGATGGCGACAGGCCTGACCGAGGTCAGCGGCCTGGCCTTCGACCAGGGCCGGCTGCTCGCGGTCGAATTCAACTCGGGCGGCGGGCTGGCACCGGACTCCACGCCCGGCGCCCTGGTCGAGATCGACCACGCCGGGAACGTCACCACGCTCCCGGTGAGCGGGCTCGCCCAGCCGACCGGGATCGCCGTTGCCCCCGATGGCGCCGTGTACGTGGCGATCAACGGCAACGCGCCGGCAGGTGCCGGTGAGGTCCTGCGGATCACCGGGATCGGCTGACCCGGCGCGGCGGTACCCGCGAAAGGGCCCGGCGGCACAGGCCGCCGGGCCTCTTCGCTCGCGCGCCGGACCTCGTGCGCCGGGATCAGGGATTGAGCACCCAGGCGGAGTTGTGCCTGGAGAACCCGATGTGCGGGTAGTACTCCGTGGCCGCCGGCGCCGACAGGAGCACGATCTTGGCCTGCGGCGCCTCCTTCCTGGTGGCATCGATCAGCGCCCGGCCGACGCCGGAGCGCTGGTGCGGCAGGCTGACCGCGATGTCGGACAGGTAGGTCACGTAGGAGAAGTCGGACACGCACCTGGCGATGCCCACGAGCACGCCGCCGATACGGCAGGTGAGAATGAGATTGGCGTTGCGCACCATGGCGGTAAGCCGGCCTGTATCAGCGATCGGCCTGCGCTCGCCAAGCCCGGAGGACTTATACACCTCGAGAACCTCGCTGATATCAAGGTCGGCGCCGTCTACGCGGCTGATATCCCAGATCATGACAGGGCTTCCAATCGACTCAGGATGACATCATGGTTGGACAGAAAGCGCTCCGGGCGCAGTGAGCTAGCCGGCACCGGGCCAGCCAGCGCCGGGCCGGCCGGGATTCCCTCGTCATTCAGTGCCGTGCCGAAATCATCGCCGGATTCGATGGTCCGGTTAGCGGCCGCCTGAATGGCCCGGTAGGCCTGCTCCCGCTCGACGCCGCTTTCCAGCAGGTCGGCGAGCACCGCGGAACTATAGACCAGCCCGTTCGTCTGGTCGATGGCCGCTCGCATGCGGTCGGGGAAGATCTCCAGGCTCTCCACCAGCTCGGCCGCGGCGGTCACCTGGTAGTGCGCGGCGGTCAGGGAGTCCGGTATCACGACCCGCTCGACGCTGGAGTGAGACAGGTCCCGCTCGTGCCAGAGCGCCACGTTCTCGAGCATCATGCTCGCGTAGCCGCGCAGGATCCTCGCCAGTCCGCACAGCCGTTCGCTCGTCGTCGGATTCCGCTTGTGCGGCATCGCGCTCGAGCCCTGATAGGCGGTGGTCCTGCGCTCTTCGACCTCGCGCACCTCGGTGCGCTGAAGCAGCCGGAACTCCAGCGCGATCTGCTCGACGCAGGCGCCGAGCGTCGCGACCGCCTGCACGAGCTGCGCGTGCCGGTCACGGGCCACGACCTGGCTCGGAGCCGACTCGACGCCGAGGCCGAGCTCGGCGCACACGTGCTGCTCGACGAACGGGTCGATCAGCGCGTAGGTGCCGACCGACCCCGAGATCGTGCCGACGGCGACGGCCTCCCGCGCGTCGGCGAGCCGCCGCGCCGAGCGATCGATCGCGAAGGCGAAGCCGGCCAGCTTGTGCCCGAAGGTAGTCGGCTCGGCATGAATCCCGTGGGTGCGCCCGATGCAGACCGTGCCCCAGTGCTTCACCGCCTGCTCGGTCAGCACCCGGCGGAGCCATGCCACCGCGTCGAGCAGCAGATCGGCTGCCTTGGCCAGGCTGACTCCGAAGGCGGTGTCCACCAGGTCGTAGCTGGTCATCCCCAGATGAACGTACCTGGCCGAGTCGGCGGGGATGTCCTCGCAGAAGGCAGCCAGGAACGACAGGATCTCGTGGTCCCGCTCTTGCTCGAGCTCAGCGACCCGGGCGGCGAGCGGCACCCGGGCACGCTCGATGTCGGCGAGCGCGCACATGGGCACCCGGCCGAGCACTGACTGCGCCTGGCTGGCGAGTACTTCTACCTTGACCCACGTGGCGTAGCGGTTCTGATCGGACCATAGATCAGCCATTTCTGGGCGCGCGTAACGACTTATCATATCTCGGCTCTCATGCGGTGACGCGAATAACAGCTAGCAGACGCTGAGCGCTCTTTAAATAAGAGCCTCCGCACCCAAGCGGAGCAAGTGTTCGAGCGTGAATCGTCAGCAGTTGAACTGCTCGGCGGCAACCCGATTGCGCGCCGTAGCGATTACTTGCGTGACATTCAGCTGCTGACATTTAGTAGCCGTGTGCCAGCCTTCATCGCCGCGCGAATCGGGTCGGACGCTCGCCCGGCGTGCCGCAGTGTCACCGACCTGCGCGCGCTATTGCGTTCCGGCCATTTCACCGTCACCGACCATGTCGGGCTGACCCTCGCGGCGATCGAGGAGACCGACGGCAGGCTCGGCGCGTTCGTGTGCGTCGCCGGCGATGAGGCCCTCGACCAGGCCCGGGCGGCCGACCGTCTCATCGAGACGCTCGGCGAGACGGCCTGGGAGGGCCTGCCGCTGCTGGGAGTGACCGTCGGCGTCAAGGACCTCATCCAGACCGGGGACCTGCCGACCCGCCGCGGGTCATTGCTGCCCAACCCGAGGCCCGCGCGGGACGCGCCGGCCGTCGCCCGGCTGCGGGCGGCCGGGGCGATCGTCGTCGGCAAGACCACGACCTCGGAGTACGGCTGGTGCGCCAGCACCGTCAGCAGGCTGGCCGGGCCGGCCAGGAATCCCTGGGCCGGCGACCGCTCGGCGGGCGGGTCGAGCGGCGGGTCGGCCGCCGCCGTGGCCGCCGGCCTCTGCGATGTCGCGCTCGGCACCGACGGCGCGGGATCGATCCGCATCCCGGCTGCCTTCTGCGGCGTCGTCGGCTACAAGCCGTCGTTCGCGCGGGTCCCCTACGTCCCGCCCTGCGCCGACCGGCTGGCGCACGTCGGCCCGATCACCCGATGCGTGGCCGACGCGGCCGGCGTCGCATCGGTACTCGCCGGGCCGCACCGCGGCGACCCGGACTCAGGCACCGCCCCGCCCGCCGCCGCCCGCGAGCCCGTGCCGTGGCCGCTCACCATCGGCTGGATCGAGTTCCCTCGCACCAGCGCGCAGGTACGCGAGGTCAGCGAGCTTGCCTGCCCGGTGCTCGCCAGGCAGGGCCACCAGGTCGAGCGAATCGACGTGCCTTTCGACGACCCGTACGGCGCCGTCGTGGACATCCTGGCCGCGTCCGAGGCCGCCTCGGCCATGCCGCCTGACGAGGCCCGATGCGACCCCGGCCGGCTCGCGATCGCGCGCCACGGTGCCACGATCAGCGGCGCCGCGGTGATGCGAGCCGAGGAAACCCGGATGGCACTGCGCGCCCGGCTGGGCTCGGTCATGGACCGCTACGACCTGCTGGCGATGGCCACGGTTCCCGTGGAGCCCTTCGCCGCCGACGCGATCGCCCCGCCTTGGGCGGCCGATCCCGCTGACCTGCTGTGGCTCGCCTGGACGCCTGCCACTTACCCCTTCAACCTGACCGGACATCCGGCCGTCTCGATCCCCGTCGGCCTGACGAGCGCGGGCCTGCCAGTAGGCCTGCAGCTCGTCGGGCCCGCCGGAGGGGACGGACTGCTTCTCGCCGCGGCTAGCCGGATCGAGGCTGACCTCGGGCCACACCTGACACCTGTAGCTTTCGACTCGAAAGGCCGCTGATCATGTACTCCCGGCCATGGTCCCTGCGCAGCAGGGAAGGGAGCGTCGGCTCTCCCTCGTTCGTAGCCCAGTTCGGCCTGTGGGATGCCCAGCAGGCCGCGATCGCCGAGCAGGTCGAGGCCGCGCTCGGTGAGGTCGATCTGGTCCGCGTGGCATTCTGCGACCCGCACGGGCTGGCCAGGTCGAAAACGGTCACGGCGGACATCTTCGCGACGGTTCTGCGCAACGGAATGGACTTCAGTGCCGGGCCGTTCCTCTTCGACACCGGCCACGCCGTGGCGGTCGACTTCCTGGCCGATCCCGGAGTGGGCGTCAGCGAGATCGCCGGGGCCGGCGACTTCGTGCTCGTGCCCGACCCCCGGACGTTCCAGGTGCTCCCCGGCACCAGCCCGAGGACAGCCTGGGTACTGGGAGACGAGTACCTGCGCGACGGCACCCCGCACCCGCTGGCCGGCCGCGCGGTGCTACGCCGGATCTGCGCCGAGTACGCCTGGCGGGACCTCGCCCCCGTCATCGGGCTCGAAGTCGAGTGGTATCTCACCCGCCTGCTCGGCGGACCGCCAGGGAACGCGGGCAACGGCTTCGGCCTGCAAGGGGCCGCGCCGATCGTCGAGGCGGTCAACAGCGGCTATCAGTTCAACCTGGACAGTCACTACGACTCCGTCGCTCCTCTCGCCGATCCCCTGGCCGAGCGGCTCATCGCGCTTGGCCTGCCGTTGCGGACCATGGAGCACGAGTCGGGTCCTGGCCAGCTCGAGACCACCTTCAGCCCGATGCTGGCGATGGACGCCGCCGACGCGATGCTGCTCTTCCGCACGCAGGTCAAGCAGTTCTGCACACGGCGCGGATATCACGCGTCGTTCATGACGCTGCCGCGCCTGCCCAGCTTCGACCCCAGCGGCTGGCATCTGCACCAGTCGGTCGTGAGCACCAAGACGAATGACAACATATTCGCCGGCGACGCCGGGCCGCACGGTGCCGTATCCGCCCAGGGACAGACCTACATCGACGGGCTCCTCGCCCGTGCCCGCGAGTTCTGCCTGCTCTCAGTGCCGACTGTCAACGGCTATCGCCGCCTTGGCCCTGAGTTCACGCTGTCCCCCACGCTGGCGAACTGGCGGTTCGAAGACCGCAGCGTCATGGTCAGGGTGCTCAGCGGCGGCAGTTCGACGCACGTGGAGAACCGGATCGGCGAACCCTGCGCGAACCCCTATCTCGCGATCGCCTCGCAGTTGTCGGCTGGCCTTGACGGCCTGGCCAGCCTCACCACCGAGGCGGCCGCCGCCGAAGCCGCGGGCGCGTCCCCGGCTGCCTCTTATCCGGCACTGCCCAGGTCACTGCGCGAGGCGCTGGACGCGTTCAGCGCCAGCGACCATGCCGAGCGGCTGCTGGGAGCGCCGCTCAAGGCGTGCCTGCGCAAGCTGAAGGAAAGCGAGGCGGCCAGATTCGGGGCCTGGTGCGAGACCGAGCGGCCTCCCTCGGACGAGGTCACCGAATGGGAGCACCGCGAGTACTTCGGTGTCTTCTGAGCAACGCAGTTCCCCGGCAAGGACATAAAACCATCATGCATGTGAAAAATGCGATCGGAGTAGACAATGCCCTGGGCCAAGGATGCTCAGCCAGCAGCAGCGACGGGCCGCTCTGAGCGTATCGCCCGGCGCGCCCGGAACGAGGCGTGGAAAAAGCCACCACGTCGCATCGAGCCGTCGGAATGCATTACCTGCGACACGTGCCTGCGGAACTGCCCGCCGGAATTCGGCGCGATTTTCGATAACGGGCTCGACGTCGTCATAATACCCGAGCTGTGCTCCGGATGCCCGGTATGCGTCATGGTATGCCCGGTCGACTGCATCTATGTCGACGAAGAGTGGGATAACACCGAGCCCGGCCTGTGGAACCATATTGAGCTCACCAGCGAGGCCAAGCGATGACCCTGCCCATCGAGCGGAACGCCGCCACCTCACGCAGGGCCACGCTGGCCCAGGCCAGGCAGAGCCGGCGGCCAAGCCGGCTCGGCACGACTGCCGGTACGGCGAAAGAACCGGACTACGTGCTCGCCGGCGACGCCGGGTTCCCCGGCCTGCTCAGCCAGGCCGTCGATCTGGCGGCGGCCGCCCCCGACCTGCCGTCGGCGGTTGACACCTTGCTGACGCTGGGCGGGCACGTCCCGGCCGACATCCAGCTGCGCGCCCTGCGCATGGTCGACGAGTGCGCGCTGCGGGTGCTGTGCGGCCGGTCGTGGCGAGAGGCAGGCCAGGTCCCGGCGGCGCGGCCGGACAGCCGGCAGCGGCACCGAAGTTCAGGGGAGCGGCCTGCCTTCGTCGGCGAGATCGGGCTGACCACGGGCGGGCGGATGGTGGTGCGCGTTCCGTCGCGCGGCCCGCTGTCCAGTGAAGATGACCTGGTCGGCGGCGTGCTCCGGGTGCCGTGGTCGCGGCAGGACCTGCTCTGCTATCAGGCCGAGCTGACGCGCCTGTCCGCGCGGGCCACCGCGGCCGCGGCTGACTGCAGGCAATGGCTAGCGCAGGCTGGCCCGCAAGGCCGGCACGGCATTCTCGAGAACCTCAAGGAAGCGGCCCTGCGTACCGCGCCATTCGTCCTCTACCAGGAGGACAAGCGCTACACCAACTTCCGTGAGCGGAACACGCTGACCGGCAAGACCTTGTGGCCAGGCCACCCGGACTGCGCGCTGAGCAGCCTGGCCGCGGTGCCGCTCGAGCTGTGGTCAGACGGCGACGCCGTCATGGTGGTATGCCTGACGCTGCTGGTCAGGTCGGCCGGATTCGCGCGGATCGAGGAGGTCAACGGCACCCAGCTGACAATCGACCACGTCGCGCACCTGCTTGAGCAGACCCGCCTGAAGTACAACAAGGTCACGCGCTGCGGCGAGGTGCCCCCGGCCGGTTCGGCAGCGGTGGCGGCGCTGGCGGACCTGGCCGGGGCGCTGAGCGCCAAGCGCCGCGAGATCTCGGCATCGGTCCAGCTCTACCGCGAGATCCACGGCCCGCTGATGCACAAGATCGAGCGCGTGGCCGCGCCCGCCGGCCCGGCGGCCAGGCAGCGGGAGACCAGGCTCTGCGCCCTGCTGAGCGAGCGGCTCCCGGTGACCGGAACCACGCTGGACGGGCTCGGCCTTGCCCTGACCGGATCGCCTGCCTGGCTCGCCAGGCCGCACGGTGAATTCCGGACCGGATATGAGTCGCTGATCTACGAGACCGTGCGCGCGTCGACATCGGCCTTTGACTGCGACTTCGCGATGAGCCGCGGCCTTCGGTCGCTGACTGCCCTGGTCGCCGGGCTGCGCGCGGAAGAGTGGGCCCAGCTCGTCAAGTGGGATCTGCCGCATTTCTACTGCTGCGTCGTGCCAGCTCCGCAGGCGCTCAGTCACTTCGGCGGGTCGGCCGCCCAGCTCGCCGACACGGCCTGGGCGATCTCGTCCCGTATGCAGTACAACTCCTGGCATTTCCTGGCCGGCAACCTGCCCAAGACCCCGCAGGTTGCCGCTCGCGACTACTTCGTGCCTCCGACCATCCCCGACGTCGCTTATTACTCGGACCAGCACCACCACGGCCACGTAGCCGCCAAGGTGCGCTTCAGCATCAGGAGCCCGCAGGCCGTCGACGTGCTCGGCCGGCCATTCAACGGCTTTGTCGATCTGCGGCTGCTCCGCTGCGCCGGCCGGCCATTCGGCGAGCAGGACCTGCTCGCCGCCCACCGCACGTCAGCCTTCATCGCAAGAGCTACGACCGCGGCCGCCCTGCTCGCCGCCGACGGCGAGCAGGTCGAGATCACCTCCTTTGACTCTCAATGGCACTGGGCCAAGATCGCCTATTAGCTGGGGGCACGTACATGGCCGCATTCCGCAAGCGACTCAACGGGGTGTCTTACGAGCATCCGGTGGCCTTCTGGCTCGGCGTGGCCATGACCACGGCGGGTGTGGTCATGCAACTGCCGATGTTCTACATGGCGCGGCACATGCATTACCGGATCGCCGGCATGCCGGTGACCAGCGAGATGCTCGCCGGCATGGCGATCATGTTCGCGGGCCTGGGCGTCACCGCTTACAGCCTGTTCCCGAGGTCGCGGCCGGCCAGGCCGGAGTTCAGCCGGGTCAGCATCACCCCGCTGGACGACGCCAGGATCAGGCCAGCGCATGTCGCCCTGCTCGTCGTCATGGCGCTCGCCGTCACGATCGACGGCATGAAGCCGGCCGCGCTCGCCTTCGTCGTGCCGGGCGCCGAGCTTGAGTACGGCCTGCGCGGGCCGCTGAACCCGACCGCGCACGCACTGCCCGTCGGGCTCTACCCGCTGTCGGGCATCGTCGGCACGATGACCGGCTCATTCGTCTGGGGACTGCTCGGCGACCGGATCGGGCGCCGGGCCTCGATCCTGCTGGCCGCGATCCTCTTCATCGCCAGCTCGACCTGCGGGACCATGCCCCAGTACTGGATGAACCTGGTCTGCTGCTTCGTCATGGGCCTGGCCGCGGGCGGCATGCTGCCCATTGGCTTCTCGCTGCTGTCCGAGACGGTGCCCAGGCGGCACAGGGGCTGGATGATGGTGGTGATCGGCAGCAACATCGTCACTGCCTACATCCTGGTGAGCTGGCTGGCCTCGACCTGGGCCTCGCCCGCCCACTTCGGCTGGCGGCTGCTCTGGCTGGTCAGCCTGCCGACAGGAGTGCTGCTCATCGGGCTCAACCGGTGGATACCTGAGTCGCCGCGATTCCTGCTCAGCCAGGGGCGCGACGACGAGGCACGGGCCGTGATGTGCCGCTACGGCGCTGTCATCGTCGAGCAGGAGCCGGCCCCGGCGGCGGTGGCCTCGGCGGCCGGGCTGGCAGGCTCGAAGCAGCTCTTCAGCAGGCCCTTCCTCGGCCTGACGGCGGCCATCGTGCTGCTCGCGCTCGGCATCGGCGCCACCCAGTACGGGTTCCAGCAATGGATGCCGTCCAACCTCGTGCTTCTCGGCTTCTCCGCGCTCAGCTCAAGCCAGCTGCTGCGCAATGCCGCCATCTTCGGCTTCCCCCTGACGCTGCCGGTCGCCCTGCTCTATCACCTGTGGGGCAGCAAGAAGACGGCCCTGTGCATCACCGTGATCATCGGCGCGGCCCTCGGCGCCTTCGTGCTGCTCGGCAACGCCGCAGCGGCCCACCGAACCGCGCTCTACGTGCTGCTCATCGTGCCGGTCTGGGGAGTCAACATCCTGAACGCGGTCCTCGCCGCCTATACGGCCGAGGTCTATCCGACCGTGATCCGCGCCCGGGGCAGCGGCATGTCGGCTGGGTCGACCAAGGCGGGCGGCGTCCTGATCCTGACCCTGGCGGTCATCGCGTTCGCCGCGCCGTCAATCAGGCTCACCGCCGCTTTCGCCGCCGTGCCCCTGCTGCTCGCCGTGATCGCGCTCGCCGCCTTCGGCCCCGAAACCAGGCAACGGCGGCTCGAGGACATCACCGCCGAAGAACTAGCCGCCGACCGTCCACTAACGCCCGCCCCAGTCGAGACCTGACGCCGCGCAACTGTCAATCAGGATCGGGGAGCCTTTCCGGCATCGTGGGGGAAAGGGCTCCCCGATCCTGATCACGAGCCGCGCGCCAGCCCCCGGCACCCGCGCTGGTTTCCGTGATCATGACCGAGACCGTGATCACGGAAGATCACCCAGGTCAGGACACCAGTGATGTTCCGTGATCATGCCCGCGTCCTTGATCACGGATCATCGCACCTGCCCCCCGCCGCACTGACAACTCCCCGGACTGAGAACTCTCCCCCACGATGCCGAAAACGCTCCCCGATCCTGATCACGAACCGCGCGGCAACCCCCGGCACCCGCGCTGGTTTCCGTGATCATGACCGAGACCGTGATCACGGAAGATCACCCAGGTCAGGGAGGCTGTCAGGTGACGCGGGATCTCGGAGACTCAGGCGCCCGGTGGAGGCGGGACTTGCGCCGTGCCCCCGGCACGGCGCCGCTGGGGCAGTGTAAGCCTGGGACAGTGTGAGCATCGTGGCCCTCCCTGTTGCTGTCAGCGGTCCGTTCTGACAGCAACGCGGCCCTCCCCGTTGCTGTCAGGACAACATCAGGAAGGGCCACGTTGCTGTTAAAACCAGTGATCAACAGCAACAGGGAGGGCCACGATGCTGTTAAAACCAGTGATCACCCCAGGCGACGAAGGGAAGCGCCGACAACCCGCAAGTTCCAGGACCACCCCAGCTGCCAACCTCGGCCACAGCCTCCAGAACCCAAGACCTTCCAATGGCAAGCCGACCCGGAGCGCAGGGCCGCCCGCGGCCCGAGCGCCGGAAGCGGCGCGGCAGCACCTTCCTGACCAGGCGAACGGTCGCGGACCCGGGGCCTAAGCTCCCTGATCATGGACGTGGGTCTTGCCGCCCGCCTGGCCGGCCGCCCGCTCGTCCGGCCAACCCGCCCGCCCGGCCAACCTGCCGGCCGCCCGGCCGCCCGACCGGGGAGCTGGAACGGGCGAGTCTCCCGGGGACTTCCCCCGGGAGACTCGCCCGCTGCCGCTCCGACTGGCCACTCAGTCAGTGCGCCATCGCGACCTCGGGCGCCGACCTGGTGTGGACGACGCGGTAGGTGTTCCACTCGCGGGCTAGGGTAAGCGAGTCCAGCCTTGCCTCGGCCTTCTGCCGGACCGCTAGCCGCTCGTCCTGCGGTACCTGGCAGAACTTGTCGTAGGTCTCCTTGCTCTCCCACTGCGAGTAGACGACGACGAACGAGTTGTCCTCGCCGAGCAGCTTCAGGTTGCCTTCGGTCCCGCCGGCCGGGCCGCGCGCCCGGATGCCGCGCAAGACGGTACGCGAGCGGTAGCCGGGAGCGTCGATCAGCCACTCGTGCGTGGACCTGATGACGTCCACCGCGGCGTCCTGCTCCTTGGGGTCGATGTCGATGACCTCGAGCACGGTGTAGTCGTCGCGATCGGGCGAGATCTCGGTGTAGTCGAGGCAGGGATGGCTCTTGCTGAATTCAACCTCGGTCTGCAGCAGCCTGGCCGACGTCGCGATCTCGAGGAAAACGGGCATGGTGCTGTGCTTGAACACGTTGCCCGCGTAACGGGCCTCCAGATCTTCCAGGCCCCGCCACTGGATGAAATTCGCCGTGCCCAGCCGTTCCTGGCCGCGGTGCACGGTGCTCGAGATCCAGCCGGGGAAGGCCGCGGTGTCGACGATCGCCCGCATCTCTTCCACCAGGCGGTCCTGCTTGAGTGGGGTGTCGGTCCTGAACAGGTTGATCACCGTCAGGTATCCGAGCTCAGGGGAAATGAATGGCATGTTCTCCTCACATCCTTGCGTTGCCGTGGTTGGGTGCCTGGGCATTTGAGCTTGCCGAGGCCGAGGTGGCGTAGTGCGCGGCCGCGCCTGGCTGGCCGATCCAGCGCGTCAGCGCGTCAGCCAGGCCAGCGACCGCGCCGGTGCCGATCCAGGCGAGGTAGCCGTCAGGGCGGACCAGAGCCGCGGCGACGTCAGCGAGCGCGCCGGCAGGCACGGCCGCTGTCGTGACGATCTCGACCCGATCGGCCCACGGCGCCGCCGCCGCCCGCACCTCGTCATCATCGGCCAGGTCGAGCACGATGCCGCGGCCTCCATGGAGCAGCTCGAACGCGCGGTTGCCTCCGGTCAGTTCGACGTTGGGCAGCCGGCGGCCGAGCAGCGGATGCTCGCCCCCGCCGACCTCGCCCCCGCCGACCTCGTACCTGATGTCGAGTCCGGTGACCATGCCAGCGAGATGCCGCTGCACCTCCACATGCGCCACCAGTTCGCCCAGCACCTCGCGCATCGGGTCCATCTCGTCCCCGCCCAGGTACAGGAACCGCTGGGCGAGCGTGTTCGCCAGGATCCGGGCGGCCACCGGATGGCGCTCGGCGTGGTAGGTGTCGAGCAGGCCGGCCGGGGCGTGGCCGCGCAGGGCGGCGGCGAGCTTCCACCCGAGGTTCACCGCGTCCCCTACCCCGGCGCTCATGCCCTGGGCGCCGATCGGCAGGTGCACGTGGGCGGCGTCGCCAAGCAGGAAGACGCGTCCCTTGCGGTACTGCGCCGCCTGGCGGCTCGAGTCGGTGACCCAGCTTGTCCACAGCGGCGTCCCGCCGCCGATGTCCTCGCCGGTGAGCCGCTGCCAGGCGGCGGCGATGTCGGCGAACGAAGGCGCGCCAGGCCCGCCCCGGTCCATGCCGGCGCGCTCGTGCAAGATGACGCGGTTCACGCGTTCGCCCATCGGCAGGACCATGACGTTGCCGCCGGGCACGCGCTCGCCGGAAAACCGGGGCCGCAGGTCGCAGCCCGCCACGTCGGCGAACCACATCTCGATCGCCGGATCGGTGCCGGGGAAGTCGATGCCTGCCAGCTTGCGGACGGTGCTCCTGCCTCCGTCGCACCCCGCCAGGAAGCGCGCGCGGAATGTCTGGCACCCGGCGGCCGTGGTCGCCGTCACGCTGACACCATCGTCGTCGGCGGTCAGCCCGGTGACCTCCACGCCCCGGCGCACGACGGCACCGAGCTCGGACGCCCAGCCGGCCAGCACGGTTTCGGTCACCGACTGCGGTACCCCGCGAGCGCCGTACGAGCCGGCGGGAAGTACCCGGTAGTCGACGGGCAGCCCGCCGAAATGACCGATCGGGATGGTCTGGATGTCCCCGAACCTCGGCAACAATCCGCGCTGGCCGAACTCCTCGATGGTCCTGGCGGAAAACCCGAGCGCGCGTGACTGCGCGGTCGGCTCGGTCAGCCGGTCGACGACGAGCACCTCGATCCCCGCGAGGCGAAGCTCGCCGGCGAGCATCAGCCCGGTCGGGCCCGCTCCGGCGATGAGCACGTCGGCGTCAAATGAGTCCATCCTTGGCTCCTTTCAGGCAAACAAATTCACGAGCCCGCGCCGCGAGCTGTCATCGAGGCCGCTGACCACCGTGGCCAGGTGGTCGCGCGCGTCGCCGAGGCTGATCAGCTCGGCGAGCACCGCGCGAAGCGGCTCGATCTCCGGTCCGCCGAGCAGCACGATCTCCTGCGCGCGGACGTAGCGCATCGCGCGCTCGGCGACCGGGTGCCGCTCGTCGTGGTAGGTGTCGAGCAGAGCGGGTGCCGCCCGGCCATTCACGGCCGCGGCCAGTTTCCATCCCAGGTTGACCGCGTCGGCGAGCCCGATGTTCAGCGCCTGCCCGCCGATCGGCATGTGCCAGTGAGCCGCGTCGCCCGCCAGGAACACCGGCCCGCGCCGGTACTGGTCGGCCTGGCCGACCGAGTTGTCGAAGGCATCGAGCCACACGGCCTCGCCGCCGGCGATGTCCTCGCCCGTGACCTGCCGCCACAGCCGCGCGATCTCGCCGAACTCGGGCGGCCCGGTGCGCCCGGCCACCCGGTGGCCCTTCGCGTGCACCATCACCCTGGTGATCCCGCCGCGCGTGGAGGCCGCCGCGAAACCACCGTCGAGCCGCTCGAACCGGCGGTCACGGATGTCGATGCCCCGGATGTCGGCCCGCAGCAGTTCCTTCGTCGCTCCGGTGACCGACGCGGTAAACCCGCAGAGCCGCCGCACCGCGCTCCGCGCGCCGTCACAGCCGACCAGGAACCGGCCGCTGACCCTCAGCGACTCACCAGCACCAGCACCAGCACCGGCACCGCGAGCGGCGCAGGTCACGCGATCGCCGGCGACGGTGACGTCGGTGACCTCGAACGCACGCACGACGGTCGCGCCAAGCGAGTCGGCGCGGGCGCCAAGCGCGGACTCGGTGCGGTACTGCGGCACCTTCCAGTTCCCGGCGTACTCGCTGGCCACGGCAGAAAGGTCGAACGTCAGCCCGCCGAAGTGCGCCCGCGGCTCAGGCTCGGCCTCATCGAGCAGCGAATCGAACCCGCGCTCGTGCAGTAACTCAGCGCTCAGCGTGCTGAGCTGGCTCGCGCGCGACTCCGTCATCGGGCTCGCCAGCCGCTCGATGATCACCACGGGCACGCCCGCCCGCCGGAGTTCGCAGGCCAGCAGCAGCCCTACCGGCCCGGCGCCGGCGATGACCACCTCGGTCGTGAGCGAGCGCACCGGCCTGGCAGTCACGCCGATCCTGTTCGCGATGGCGCGACCCGGCTGCCGGCTTCCTCGGCGTAGGCCTTGGCCAGCCTGAGCGTGGCCAGGCTGTTCGCGCTCAGCGCGGCCCTGACCCCGGCCTGCGCCGTCGCCAGGTCCGCGCCATCGCCCAGCACCTGCGCGATGCGGTCAGGGTTGATCCGCACCGTGTGCCGGGAGGTGACGGCTACGCCGCCGCCAGGACCCGGCTCGATGAGCCAGCGCCCGGTGTGCAAGAGCATCAGCGGCGGCAGGATGATCTGCTTGTAGATGATGGTCTCGCACGGCTGGCACACTCGCACCGACCGGGTTGTGTGCACCGACCCGTCCTTGGCGCACGTGTCCATCTCCAGGATCTGCAGCCCGGGGGTCTCTTCCTCGAGCCAGACCCTGCTGACGTGCGGCAGCCGCTCCTGCCAGAACTGGGCCTCATTGAGGAAGTCGTAGACGTCCCGCGCCCGTCCGTCGACCTCGACCGTGTCGGCGAAGGAAATGAGCTGCCCGGTCCCGTTGAGCTCAGCGCGCTCCTTGAGCGCGCGCAATTCGGCCGTGCTATTGCGGTCGACCGCCTGCCCGATCCACTCCAGGTCGGCCGGATTGTCGGTACTAGCGAAATAATCGTGAAGTAAGCGCACGTGGCACTGTTCGCCGGAAACAGGCTCGACGATCCACTTGCCCCCCATTCCGCCGACGGGGGAAACCGACTTTGCCTGCCTGAAGGCAATGGTGCGCTTTCCCGGGTCGTGCTCCCGTTTCGAGGTCCAGCTTCTCGCCGTTCCGTTGGCGGTCGCCCAGATCCGGATCAGCTCAGACCGGCCGTCCGATTCGGCCTGGAGAGCATGAACCGTCGGCGGGAAGATTTCCGGCCACTTCTCGACATCGGCCACCAGGTCGTAAACCTGGGCGGCGGGAGCGCCGATCGTTATCTCGTGTTCCACATTGCGGATGGTGCTCGTCGTCACTGTGCTCTCCTAGCCTCTCCTAGCGCACTGACGCGACGGGCTGGCGCCGCGAGTTTTCCCGCACACCCGCGGCCGGCCCGAACCAGCGCTCCAGCGCCGTGGCGAGATCGCCGTCACCGGGCGCGGCCCAGGCGACGTGACCGTCGGGACGCAGCAGGACGGACCGGGTCCCGGCTCCGCTGTCCTCGGGACCCTCGGGGAAGCTGGTCACTGTCACCACGTCGACGCGATCCGGCCAGGCGCCGGCGAGGCTGGCCGGGTCGGCGGCACCGGCGGTCGTGATCAGGACGCCGCGCGCCTGGTGCAAGAGGTCCGCGATCGACATCTGGCCGCCGTCGGCCAGTTCCAGCGGGCGATCAGGCATCCGGGCACCGACCAGCGGGTGTCCCTTTTCCCCCATCTCATAGGTGATGTCGAGGCCGCTGACCATTCCGGACAGGTGACGCGCCACCACCGGGATCGCGATCAGCTCGGTCATGACCGTCCTGAGCGGCTCGATTTCCTGGCCGCTCAGGTTCAAGATGCCCTGAGCCCTGGTGTTGCGCAGCACCCTCGCGCCGACCGGGTGCCTCTCGTCGTGGTAGCTGTCGAGCAGGCCATCCGGCGCCCAGCCCGTGACGGTGGCGGCGAGCTTCCAGCCCAGGTTGGCCGCGTCCTGCACGCCGACGCTCAGCCCCTGGCCGCCGGCCGGGAGGTGGATGTGCGCGGCGTCCCCGGCCAGCAGCACGCGGCCCCGGCGGTACTGCTCCGCCTGCCTGGTCGCGTCGGTGAAGCTGCTGACCCACAGGGCGCGGCCGTCGTGAATCGACTCGCCGGTCAGGCGCTGCCAGGCGTCGGCCACCTCGGCGAAGCTGGGATTGCGGTTCTCGCTGGGCTTACGGTGCTCGCTGGATTTGGCGTTCTCGCAGATGATGATGCGGTAGACGTCGGCCTCCAGCGGGCCGGCCATCACCATGCCGCCGGGCAGCCGCTCGCCGATCATGCGGGGGCGGATCTCGCACCCGGCGACGTCGGCCAGGTACATCTCGCGGGTCGCGTCCGAGCCGGGGAAGTCGAACCCGCCGAGTTGCCTGACGGTGCTGCGCCCGCCGTCACAGCCGACGAGGTACTGGGCGGAGTGCTCCGACCGGCCGTCGGGGCCGTCGACGACCGCCACGACGCCGTCGGCGTCTTGGTGCAGGTCGGTGACGGCATGACCGCGCCGCAGAGAGACGCCCAGTTCAAGTGCCCAGTCCTCGAGCATTTCCTCGATCTTGTACTGCGGTATTCCGCGCACCCCGAAATGCGACCCTTCGAGCACCCCGAAGTCCATCGGAATGCCGCCGAAGTGGCCGAGGCGGCTGATCTCCGGATTGTCGAACCGGGCGAGCAGCCCGCGCTGGTGGAATACCTCGGTCGCGCGCGCGGTGAATCCGACGCCACGTGACTCACGGCCGCGCGAGACATTCTTTTCCAGGACGATTACGTCGGCTCCGCCGAGCCGTAGTTCGCCCGCGAGCATCAGCCCTACCGGACCGGCCCCTACGATGATTACATCCGCATCCATCATTTCACCTTCGTTCAAGTAGCAGCCGCGATGGCCGCGCCGGTCAGGCAGGTATTGCCTCGATGATGGATACCGGTGAGCTAGTCGGGATCACCTTGTTCAGCTTGAATCCCGCTGCAGCGAACAGCTCGGCATATTGCTCGGCGGTGCGCTCCTTGGCACCGAGCAGCAGCATGAGCCACAGGTCGATCATGTTGCCGATATGGCGCTTGTTCTGCCCGGGCAGCACGTACTCGATGACGTACACAGCGCCATCGGGCTTGATCGCGTCGCGGATGTTCTTCAGCACCGCCAGGCACTGGTCCTCGCTGAAGTCATGCAGCGTGTGCTTGAGCAGGTACGCGTCGCCGCCAGCCGGGACTGACTCGAAATACGAGCCGTGCTCGATCGTGGCCCGGTCGGCGACGCCCGCCGCCGCCAGCACGCCGGCCGCCTCGGCGCAGTTGTGCGGCGCGTCGAAGAGCACCCCCCGCGAGGCGCCGGCGCGGTCGAGTATCCCGGCGAGCAGGGCTCCGCGCCCGCCGCCGACGTCGACGATCGTGCTGTACCGCGAGAAGTCATGGGCCGCGATCACGGTGTCGGTCTCGGGCGCCGACATGCTGCCCATCCCCTGGAAGAACGTCATGGCGAACTCCGGGTTCGCGCCCAGGTACTCATAGGCGCTCATGCCCCGGTGCCCGGGCAGGCTGGCTTCACCGGTCCGCACCGAGTCCAGCAGGTGACCCCAGTCCTCCCAGAACAGCGGGTGGCCCATGAGCAGCGCGATGCCGCGCATCGAGTCGGGGGCGTCGGCGCGCAGGGCCTCGGCCATGGGCGTGAGCTCGTACTTGCCGTCGCCGCGCTCGGCGAAGACCCCGTAGCCGGAGAGCATGCGCAGCACGCGGTAGACGGCGTCGGGGTCGGCCTCCGCCCTGGTCGCTATCTCGTCTGGGCTCAGCGGGCCATGGCTCAGGATGTCGGCGATGCCGAGCTGGGTCACGGCATAAAGAGCCTGGGTGATGACCGATCCCTGGATCAGGTCGAGCAATGCGAATGCGGCCGACTGATCCCTCACCGGCGCCGATGCGGACATGATTCCTCCTGAATTAATATTTTCCGGCCGCACCGATGATAGGCACGGTCAGCTAAGGCGGGATAGTCACCGTTCAAGGCGAGTTCACGGGCGTTCAACCGTGGAAATTGACCAGTTGAACCAGCGCAGTTGAACTAGCCTCCCGGCGCTTTGACTTTGCCTAGCCCAGCTGAGTCTTATAACCGAGACGCATGGCTACAAGGACAGGAGCCGGCCGATGACCTACGTCATTACCGAGGCTTGCATCGATGTGCTCGATAAGGGCTGCATCGAAGAGTGCCCTGTTGACTGTATTTACGAGGGCGACCGGATGCTGTATATCCATCCCGACGAATGCGTGGACTGCGGCGCGTGCGAGCCAGTGTGCCCAGTCGAAGCCATTTACTATGAGGCAGACCTGCCGGGCGAGTTGCAGGACTTCCACGCGGTCAATACTGAGTTCTTCGGCGACCTCGGATCTCCCGGCGGCGCCGCGAGCCTGGGCAGAGTCGGCCAGGATCACCCGCTCGTAGCAGCATTGCCGCTGGCCGCGCAATCGGCGGAGCGGGCGCGGCGGGCGGAGCCGGCGCGGCAGGCGGAGCCGGCGGAAGCCTAGGAAGTTACCGCCAGTCGAGTCCTTCAAGATGAGTCCAGAACTCACGCTCGGCGTCGGTCAGCGGCCGGCCGCCCATCACCCGCTCAGGGTGACCAGGCGGCGGGGCGCCGGCCGGTCCGGTCAAAGGCCCGCTCGCAGACGTGGCACCGACCTCATCGTCGAGTACCGATGGGTCGGGCGGGATGACGATCATGTGGCCAAGCCAGGACAGCACCGATAGCGAGCACAGTAGTTCGGCAGCCGCGCGGCGCAGCCGGTACCGCCTTATATTCCGGCCATCAGGATTACCTAGATTCCAGTATTCCATCGGACAAAACATCGCGCTACCTCCGCCGCTCCAGTTCTCCGAAGCAGCCTTACCGCCCGACCTAGAGCCCGGCTAGAGGATCGCTGTGCCCGCCCTGTGTGCACTTTTCTGCGCCTGTCACCTAGTCGTATCCTCAAACCGAAATAGCAATCCGGCCGAAATCCAGGTCACCCAGACCGGGCCGCCTAAATCAGCCCGCCTCCAACCAGCTCGCCCCTAACCAGCCCGCCAGACACTGCCCGCCAGACACTGCCCGCCAGATACGGCTAACCCGGGCTCACCCGACCGCCAACCCGACCGAACTGATGGGAGAGATTAATATGCGCGTCCTATTCATCACCAATCCCGGTGAGGGGCAGCTTTACCCGATGGTCCCCTTGGCGTGGGCGCTGCATGTTGGCGGTCACGACGTGCTCGTCGCAGCGACAGAGGACTTCATCCCGAAGATCACCCGCATTGGCCTGCCAGCCGCGGCCGCCAGCAAGCCAGTCAACCTGCTGGAGATCATGACGAGCGGCTCAGGTGGCGAACTGCGCCCAACCGAGATGACCTTCGAAGACCAGGTCCGGGCGGCTGCCCGCGGATTCGCGATGGTCGCGGAGCGAACCGTCGATGACACCGCCGAGCTGATCGGAGCCTGGCGTCCGGACCTCATCATCGCCGAATCGACGGCCTTCGCCGCCCCGATCGCCGCTGCCAGGCACGGAGTTCCGTTCGCCGAGCACCGGCCAGGTCCGGCGCTGCCCGGCCTGATGCGGAAGCTAGCGGCCGAGGAACTGAGCGGCGGCCTGCCAGAGCCAGCCATGATCATCGACAACTGCCCGCCGAGCTTCCAGCTCGACGACGTGCCGTCCGGTTACGTCACCCGTTACGTGCCTTACAACGGCCCGGGCGTCATGGCCGACTGGATGCTGGCCAAAGGCGAGACCAAGCGGGTCTGCGTGACGCTCGGGACAAACCTGCCGCAGGCCCCCGGCTCCTGGTCGCTGCTCGATCTCATGATCGCCACGCTGGATGAGCTGCCAGTTGAGATGGTGATCGCCGTTCCGAATCCGGACGAAGTCCGCTGGCCCGACAAGTGGGACGGCCAGCCCGCCTCGGTGCGCGGCGTCGGCAGGTTCCCGCTCAGCGCCCTCGTGCCGACTTGCGACCTTGTGATCAATCACGGCGGCGCCGGATCGTCGATGACCACCATCGTCGCCGGCCTGCCCCAGCTCTGCATCCCCCACTACGGTGACGACATCCGTCGTGCTCAGCAGGTCTCCGAGCGAGGCGTAGGCCTGGCGATCCCCGCCGGCGAGGTCTCGCCTGAGTCAGTCAAGGCAGCGGTAACCGCCCTGCTCGACACCCCGAAGTACCAGCAGACGGCCAAGGAAGTCGCCGCGGAGAACCTCAGGCAGCCAGGTCCGCTAGACCTGGTAGACGCCCTGCAAGCTCTAGTCCGCTAACCCAACCGGCCCCCAAGCCAACGCCAGCCCGAGGCTGCCTTCGCACCGCTGTGCCGTTGGTGCCGCGTGAGCGACACCAACGGCACATTGGTGCGCGCGGGACTCGGCCGGGCGCAGGCGTTACGCCGCACATCGCCCCGCGTCAGCCCGCTGCTACTGCCCTTGCCCATAGGACATCCTCCTGTGTTCGCGCCTGGGACACCAAGCCCGCACTATCGCACCAGGAGGACGTACGTCACCACCACAACCAGGGGGGAAACGGGCATCTATAGCGCTCGTCCTATTACTACAGAAGATCACCTAGATCAGGGAGGCTGTCAGGTGACTCGGGACCTTGGAAAGTCAAGCTCCGGCGAGTCAACGGGGAGACTTTCCCTGAGTTACCGGGGAGTCTTTTCACTCCAGGGAGAGTTTTCAGTTCTATTGGCTGGAAAGTCTCCCCGGAGCGAAAACTCTCCCCCACAATGCCGGAAAGGCTCCCCGATCCTGATCACGAGTTACCCGAACGGCCTCCAGCGTTGCCCGGGAGGGATCTCGTCGTGATTTAGGAGACCTGTCGGGTGCCTGCGGGAGGATTTTCGCGTGTAGGAGAGTTGCCGTCGGATAGCCCGGTCATTCCTCCTTCACGCGAAAATCCTCCTCCTGGACCGCCGGCTCTCCCAGCACGAGGAACATCACGCCTCAAGAGCTGCACCTTGTGACCTGGGTCGAGCTCCTTGGAGTGTTGCCGCCTCGGTATCCGAGTCGGTCCCGGCCCCGGAACTTGAGCACGGCCGCGGGACCCGATGTTCCCGTCTGGGCTAGGTGCGGCCCGGCGCGCCGACGGGGACTAGTTGCTGGTGGCATGCGGCGACGACCGCTGCCGCTACCTGGTCGATCGCCCCGGGCGAGTGGTGCGGGCTTACCGGCAGGCTCAGCACCTGGGCGGCCAGGCGCTCGGCTACGGGGAAGTCGCCTTCGCCCCAGCCAGCCTCGCGGTAGGCGGGCGTCAGGTGGATCGGGACCGGATAGTGGATCAGCGTGTCGATCCCTGCCGACGCGAGGTGATCCTGAATCGCCTGCCTCGCCGGGTGCCTGATGACGAACTGATGCCAGACCGGCGAGGCCCAGTCAGGCACGTAAGGCAGCACCAGCCCGGTCTCGGCGGCCGCGCCGGCGAGGGCGGCCAGGTAGCGGGCGGCCAGGGCCTGGCGCCGGGCGGTCCACTCGTCGAGATGGCTGAGTTTCACGCGCAGGATCGCGGCCTGGATCTCGTCGAGCCTGGAGTTGGTGCCCATGATCTCGTGCTGGTACTTGATACGGTAACCGTAGTTGCGCAGCAGCCGGATCTTCTCGGCCAGCGCGGCGTCACCGGTGATGACCGCACCTGCGTTGCCCCACGCTCCAAGATTCTTGACCGGGTTCAGGCTGAAAGCCGCCGCCGCGGAGAATGTGCCGACCCTGCGCCCGCGGTACTCGGCCCCGTGCGCCTGCGACGCGTCCTCGACGACCGCGAGACCGCGGCGGGCGGCGAGTTCGCCGATGGCGTCCATGTCAGCGGGCTGCCCGTACAGGTGCACCGGGATGATGGCGACGGTACGGGGCGTGACTGCCGCCTCTGCCGCCGCCGGGTCGATGTTCGCTGTCAGCTCGTCACATTCGACTGGCACGGGACGGCACCGACGGCCGAGACCGCGAGCCACGTAGCGATGAAGGTGTGCGAGGGGACGATGACCTCGTCACCAGGTCCCACTCCCAGCGCGCGCAAGATGAGAACCAGGGCGTCAAGCCCGCTTCCGACGCCCGCGCATTCCCGCGCGCCGCAGTACCGCGCGAACTCGGACTCGAACGCCTCGAGCTCGGCCCCCATGAGGTACCAGCCGGATGCCGCGACCCTCTGGCAGGCAGCGTCCAGCTCGCCGCTGAGCTCCGCATAGCCGGCCGATAGGTCCAGAAAAGGTACTAACATGCCTTAACCTCGCAATTCACTGACGAATTCGTCGTAGTCCCTGATGTAGTCGGCGTCGTCATAGAGCTCGGACGCCAGCACGAAGCACAGCGAGTCGGCGGTGAAGTTCCTCATGTCCCGCCACACCATCGGTCCCAGGTACAGCGCCCGGGCCGGCGAGTCGAGCCGGTGCGTGCACTCGCCCCGGCCGTTGTCCAGCGTGATGTCGACCGAGCCCTGGATGGCCACGATGAGCTGCTCGAGCTGACGGTGCGCGTGAGCGCCCCTCGCCGATCCCGCGCCGGCGCCGTACATGAAATACACCCGGCGCGTGAGAAACCCGATCTCCCGGCCGCTCTCGATGACCGCCAGGCTCCCCCGGGGGTCGGCATACCGCCGCAGGTCGACCAGCCGGTGCCCGGGCGCGGCGGCGCGATCGCAGGTCCTGGTCGCCGCGCCGCCTGCGGCTACCTGGGCGATCATGAGGCGACCGCCGCCTTTTGCGCGCTGACGACGCGCGGCTCAGGGATGGGAACGATGAAGCGCCCGCCCCGATCGAGGAAGTCCTGCTCGTTGCGGATGATGTCCTCGGCGTAGTTCCACGCCAGCAGCAGGTAGTAGTCAGGCGGCAGCTGCCCGGCGCGCTCCGGTGACCACACGGGAATGTGGGTCCCTGGCAGCACCCTGCCCTGCTTGCCCGGCGTCGTGTCGCTGCAGAATTCGAGGTCAGCGGAGCCGAGCCCGCACAGCTGGAGCAGCGTGCAGCCTTTGGACGGAGCGCCGTAGCCGGCCACCCGCTTGCCCTGCGCGACCAGGTCGCGCACTAGCTGCCGCACCTCGCCGGTGACCCTCCGCGTGCGCTCGGCGAATTCGGTGTACGCCCGCTCGGTGCGCAGGCCGCGCTCTTCCTCGGCGGCGAGCAACTCGGCGACCACCGGCTCCGGCGACCGCCCGGCCGCCTCCCGCGCGGCGAACACGACGATCGAGCCGCCGTGCACGTTGGCCCGCCGGATGTCGACAACCCGCAGGCCATGCGACTGGAACAGGACGCTCAGCGTGCCGAGCGAGTAGTACGACAGATGCTCGTGGAAGATCGTGTCGAACTGGTTCTGCTCGAGCAGGTCGACCAGGTACGGGACCTCGATGACCAGCACGCCGTCGTCGGCGAGCACGGCCTCGACGCCGTCGAGCACGTTGTGCACGTCGTTGATGTGGGCGAAGCACTGCCGCCCGAGCACCAGCGACGCCTTGCCCTTCTCCCGCGCGATCGGCCCTGACACCGCCGGCCGAAGAAGTCCGCGATGGTCTCGATCCCGTTGTCGTTCGCGACCTGCGCGAGATTACGGGCCGGGTCCACGCCGACCACGGCCATGCCGCGCTCGGCGAACAGCGCGAGCTGGGCGCCGATGTTGCTGCCGAGCTCCACGACCAGGTCTCCGGGCGACAGCCCGGCCGTCGCGGTGCACCAGTCGACGATGTGCCCCATATGCCTGGTCAGCCCGGCCGATGCCTGCGACACGTAGACGTAGTCGGCGAAGAGCACTTCAGGGTCCACGATGTGGCGCAGGCACATCAGCCAGCAGTTGCGGCAGGCCACGACGTCCAGCGGGTACTTCGGCTCGGGCGGGTACGGCCCGCCCGCGTCGAGGAAGCCGTTGGCCAGCTCCACCGGTCCGAATGAGATGACGTCGAGCCAGTCACGCTTGCCGCAGACCCGGCAGGTATCCACGCGCGTGACGGCGTCCTGAACGGTGTTCATGTTGCGATCTCCAGGGGTAAACGTGCCTACCGGCGGGCCAGGGAATGCTCGGGGCGGGGCAGTGCGGCCCGCTGTCGCAGCGGCTCCCACCACGAGCGGTTGTCGCGGTACCACTGCACGGTCATGGCCAGGCCCTCGTCGAACTTGACCTGAGGCTCGTAGCCAAGTTCGCGGCGGGTCTTGGAGATATCGAGCGAGTACCGCCGATCGTGGCCCTGGCGGTCGGTGACGAACTCGACCATGTCCCAGTCGGCCCCGCACGCATCGAGCAGCCGCCCGGTGAGCTCGGAGTTGGTCAGCTCAGTGCCGCCGCCGATGTGGTACACCTGGCCAGCGCGGCCGCGGTGCAGCACGAGCTGCAGCGCCCGGCAATGGTCGGAGACATGAAGCCAGTCACGCCGGTTCGCGCCATCGCCGTACAGCGGGACGCGCAGCCCGTCGAGCAAGTTGGTCACGAACAGCGGGATGACCTTCTCAGGGAACTGGTACCAGCCGTAATTGTTCGTGCACCGGGTGACGCTGACGTCCAGGCCGAACGCGTGGTGATAGGCGAGCGCCAGCAGGTCCGAGGCCGCCTTGGCGGCCGCGTAGGGCATGTTGGGCGCGACCGGCGACGATTCGGTCCACGAGCCTTCGTCGATGGAGCCGTACACCTCGTCGGTCGAGACGTGCACGAACCTGCGGACGCCATGCCGCAGGGCCGCGTCGAGCAGCACCTGAGTGCCGAGCACGTTCGTCCTGACGAACTCGGCCGGCGCCATGAGCGAACGGTCGACATGAGTCTCGGCGGCGAAGTGCACGACGGCGTCGTGCCCGGCGAGCACCTCGTCGACGAGCCCGGCATCACACGTGTCACCCCGGACGAACCGGTAACCAGGTAAATCAGCGACCGGCGCCAGATTCGCCAGGTTGCTTGAATAAGTTAGCTTATCGAGAACGGTGATCTTCGTCCCCGAAGAATACGGCAACTCGCCTTGCAGGCTCAATCGCACGAATTCTGATCCGATAAAACCGGCACCTCCGGTTACCAGGATCTTCACGGTACCTCCGTACGTACGGCAAACGACTCGCTGCTTCTCAGCTTGATTAACGACTGCCCATTTTCACAGAAATTCGATCGTATTGAAAAGGGGCGCCCGCTGATCAGGCCGCCAGGCCGTTCAACCGCGCCCATATCACAGTTGAACGATTCCCAGGGGCAATGGAAAACGACTAGCCAAGCCGCATCCGGCAGTGATCACCGAGGACAAGCTGGTAGATGCCGGGCGCTGCCGCCGACCCGGTGATTTCGACGTCACGGCCGATAAATGAGTCCGCCACCCGCAGCACGCCGTCGATCCGGGTGTCGGGAAGGATGATCGAGCCCTCGATCTGGCTGCCGCTGATCTGGCAGTTCGCCCCGATCGAGGTGAACGGGCCCACGCAGGACCCGGAGATCTCGGCGTCCGACGCGATGATCGCGGGCCCGATGATCGTCGAGTTCCTGACCCTGGCCCCTGCCGTGATCTCGACGCGGCCCCGGATCTCGCTCGCCGCGTCGACGTGCCCGTCGATCCTGGCCGCGACGTCATCGAGCACGATCCGGTTGACCGCCAGCATGTCGGTGACGCTGCCGGTGTCCTTCCAGTCCCCGGTCACGACCTGATGGCCGACCTTGTAGCCCGCGTCGACGAGCCACTGCACGGCGTCGGTGATCTCGAGCTCGCCCCGCCAGGACGGGCAGATGCGGCTCACCGCCTCGTGAATGACCGGCGTGAAGAGGTACACCCCGGCGAGCGCGAGGTCGCTCTTGGGGAACCGCGGCTTCTCGACCAGCGCCGTGATGGCCCCGCTGGCGTCGAGCTCGGCCACGCCGAAGCTCCTGGGGTCAGCGACGCGGGTCAGCAGGACGTGGGCGTCCGGCCTGCCCGCCTGGAAATCGCTGACGAACCGGGAGATGCCGCCGCTCAGGAAGTTGTCACCGAGGTACATGAGGAAGTCGTCGTCGCCGAGCCAGTCCCTGGCGACCTGGACGGCATGAGCCAGGCCGCGCGGCTCTGACTGCGGCAGGTAGGTGACGCTGAGGCCGAACGCCGATCCGTCGCCGACCGCCCCCATCACCTGCGGCGCGGTGTCGCCGGTCACGATCCCGACGTCCTTGAGCCCGGCGGCCGCAATCGATTCTAATGCGAAGAAAAGCACCGGCTTGTTACCGACCGGAAGTAACTGCTTAGCTGAGGTATGCGTCATCGGCCGCATGCGCGTGCCGGAGCCACCGGAAAGTACTAATGCTTTCATGCGGCCAGTGTAGGACGGCCGGCGGGCAGGAAAACAACTGAGGACAGGCAACTGAGATGATCGATGAAAAGGCGGCGCAGGAGCAGGCGCAGGCCGACCCGCAGCGCTGGCTGGCGCTTACCGTCATGCTCTTCGCAGGATTCATGGACCTGCTCGACCTGACGATCGTGAATGTCACGATCCCGAGCATCTTACGAGATCTGCATGCTAGCTTCGCGGCGGCAGAATGGGTAGTCGCCGGTTATGCGCTGGGGTTTTCTGCCGTACTGATCATCGCCGGGAGGCTCGGCGACATCTTCGGGCGCAAGCGGGTCTTCATGGCGGGAATGGCCGGATTCACGGTCGCTTCGGCGCTCTGCGGCGTCGCGGTCAGCCCCGGCATGCTGATCGGGACGAGGCTGCTGCAGGGCGCGATGGCCGGCACGATGGTGCCGCAGATCCTGTCGATCATCCGGGCGAACTTTCCCGCGCACGAGCGCGGCAGCGCCTACGGCCTCTTCGGGGCGGTCGTGGGCTGCGCGTCAGCGGCCGGCATGGTCGTCGGCGGGCTGCTCGTGCAGTGGGACGTGCTGGGGCTCACCTGGCGACCGGTATTCCTGGTCAACGTGCCGCTCGGGGTCGCGGCGCTGATCGCCGGCTGGTACGTCATCCGCGACACCAGGTCGCAGGCACCGCCCAGGCTCGACCTGATCGGCGCCGTCCTGTCCATGGCGGCGACGGTGATGGTGCTCTATCCGCTGACCGAGGGCCGCGCGCTCGGCTGGCCGGGGTGGACATTCGCGCTGCTGGCCGGTGCCGTGGTGCTGATCGCGGTGCTCGTCGGCTACGAACGGCGCCGCACGGCGGCCGCCGGGTCTCCGCTGGTCGCGCTCGGGCTGTTCCGGGCCAGGACGTTCAGCTCGGGCATCGCGCTGCTTGTCATCTTCGCGATCTCGTTCGCCGGCTTCTTCTTCATCTGGACCCTCTACCTGCAAGTGGGCCTGGGCTGGACTCCCGAGCACGCCGGACTGACGGGAGTCTCGTTCGCCCTGGCCGCCACGGTCGGCTCGGGAGTCTCGGCCGCGGTGCTCACGCCCAGGTTCGGGCGGCGCGTCCTGATGGCAGGGGCACTGGCGAACGCGGCGGGGTTCGCCGGGTACTCCCTGCTGGTCAGTCACTACGGCGCGGCCATCGGCTCATGGCAGATGGTCGCACCGCTGGCCGTCGCCGGCGCCGGGTTCGGCCTGGTGATCGCGCCGATCATCGACCTGATCCTCACGGACGTCCCGGTGGGCGATGCCGGAGCCGCCTCGGGGCTGCTCAGCGCGATTCAGGAGTTCGGCATGGCGGTTGGCGTGGCGATCGCCGGAATTGTCTTTTTCACCTATCTCGGGAGTTCGCACAGCACGCCTGGCTTCGTCAGGGCCTTCAGCCTGAGCCTGTGGTACCCGGTCGGGATCCTGGTGATCTTCTTCGCAGGCCTGTTCGCGCTGCCGCGCCGGATGCGGCCAAGGGACCTGGACGCCGAACTCGACGCGGCCGACCTCGAGACGGCTGGCACCAGCTAGCTGACCTGGGCGATCCTGATCCCGAGCCGCGCGGCAGCCTTGGGGACCCGTGCTGGCTTCCGTGATCATGGTCGAGACCGTGATCACGGAAGATCGCCCAGGTCAGGACAAGTGCGATGTTCCGTGATCATGCCCGCGTCCATGATCACGGAACATGGTTCTGGCGCCCCTCACTGGCCAGCTCCGCGGGACTGAGAACTCTCCGCCGCGATGCTGTCTTCTATCTCCACGTCATCTCCACTTGGAGTGCGCGGTCATGTCACAGCCGCTCAGTTATATGCAGGTGTAGTGATTCGGACGTTGGGGCGATCAAGGGGGAACGGGATGAGCTGGCAGACCAGTTCTGGTGCCGCCATCTCGCTGAGCGACCACGTCTAAGGCGTCGGCGCTGTCCGGATATCGCGGGGGCATATCCGGGCACGCCGGCGCATCACTATGAAACTGCCAGGCGATGCG
The DNA here is from genome assembly GCA_963720575.1 of uncultured Actinomycetota bacterium. Classification (GTDB taxonomy): domain Bacteria; phylum Actinomycetota; class Actinomycetes; order Streptosporangiales; family Streptosporangiaceae; genus Chersky-822. Next base: position 2,362,172 of record CAVRGA010000001.1, on the reverse strand, counting down.
CCTGGCAGTTCTCTTTGCGCGGGAGCGGGGCGGGCAGCGGCTCAGGTGGAGTCCTTGTACTTACTGATGATGCCGGCGTGACGGCGCTTCGATCCCGGCCCGGGCGGTCGTTGCACCTGGTGCGGCCTGCGCTCGACCGGCCAGTTCGGGCTTACCAGCGGCAAGGTCACGCTGACCGACGTGCCGCGGCCTTGCTCGCTCTCGATTTCGAGTGTGCCCTGGTGCGCCCTGATCAGCTCGGAGACGATCGTCAGGCCGATGCCGCTGCCGGCGATGTCCGATGAGCGCTGGCTCCGGTAGAACCGCTCGGTGATGTGCGGCAGGTCGTCGGCCGCGATGCCGACGCCGGTGTCGGTGACCCGCAGCCGGCCGGAGTCGGCCTCCTGGCTGGTCTCGACCGTGACCTGACCGTCCGCCGGGGTGAATTTCAGCGCGTTGGTCAGCAGGTTCACCACGACCTCGTGCATGCGCAGCGGGTCGCACATGACCTCCACCTTGGACAGGCGCTCGACCAAGGTCACGCTCGCCGACTCAAAGGAGTCGACCAGGCTCGTCGCCGCGGTCGCCGCCACGGCCGCGAGATCGCGGCGCACCAGCGTCAGCTGCGGCGCGGCGGCCTCGGCCGACGCGAGCCGCTGCAGGTCATCGGCCATCCTGGCCAGCCGGAGCACTTCGTCGCGCAGGGAGGTGATGTGCTCTTGGTCTGGCTCGGTTACGCCGTCGAGCATGGCCTCGTGACCGGCTTGCAAGACGGCGATCGGAGTCCGGAGCTCGTGCGCGACGTCCGCGACCAGGTTGCGCCTGACCTGGTCTTGCTCTTCCTTCGCGTCGGCCATCTGGTCGAATGCCACGGAGAGCTCGTGCAGCTTGCCGAGGCCGCGCACCTCGCCGACCCGGGCTTCCGCGTCGCCGCCGCTGCGGGCGCGCGCGGCCCAGGTCAGCCGATCTACAGGCCTGGCGATCAGCCGGGACAGCGGGACCGCCACCAGAACGGCGATCAGGATCGCGCAGGCGGCCGCGAACAGCCTGGATCGCCATCGGGATGAGGTGAAGATCGCGATCGCGCGTGAGAGCGTTCCGTGGCCGTAGGCGACGGTGGCCAGGCCGACGACATGGCCGTTCGCCATCACCCGGTCGGTGACCTTCGGGCCCGTGGCGGCGATGGCGGCATAGCCGCGAGAGGACCGTACCGGCTTGCCGTCAGGCGCGCGGATCTGGACGCCGGCCCCGCTGCGGGCGATAAACGCGACGACGGGCCTCAGGTCAGCGTGCGCCCAGCCGGAGCGGCGATAGGCCACGCCGGCGGCCACGGCCGCTGACCTGGCCAGGTCGGACTCGTGGTCCTTGATGAGCCGGTTGAAGGAGCCGCCGATCGTCACCGAGGCGATCACGACCGACGCCACGACCGCGGCGAGGGCCACGCCGACGAAGGCGAAGGTGAGCTGCGGGCCCAGCCGCCTGATCCAGCTGCCCGTCGGCCTATACATCCTTGCTGAGGCCAAGCCGGTAGCCGCCGCCGAGCACGGTCTGCACGATCGCGGGATTGGCCGGATCTTCCTCGATCTTCCGCCGCAGGTTTTTCACGTGCGAGTCGATCGTGCGCTCGTATCCCTCGAAGTCGTACCCGCGGACCCGGTTGATCAGCTCGAACCGCGAGTACACCCGGCCAGGGACGGTCGCGAGCGCTACCAGGATGCCCCACTCGGTGGGCGTCAGCTCGACCTCGTGGTCCCTGACCTGGACGATCCGCCTCGGCTCGTCGATGGTCAGCGCGCCGCCGCCGAAGCTGGTCACCGAGTGGTCCGCCGTCGCCGGCGCGTTGCGCCGCAGGATCGCCTGGACCCTGAGCACCAGCTCCCGGGGGCTGAAAGGCTTGGTCACGTAGTCGTCGGCACCGAGCTCGAGCCCGGCGATGCGATCCTGCTCGCTGGTCTTGGCGGTCAGCATCAGGATCGGGGTCGGGCTGACTGCCTGGACCTCCCTGGCTACCGCCTCGCCTGGCACATCCGGCAGGCCGAGATCGAGCACGATCAGGTCTGGCTTGGCCGACGCCATGACGCTGATGGCCTCGGCGCCGGAGTCGGTCGACAGCACGGCGAACCCGGCCCGCTCCAGATAGGAACGCACCAGTTCCCTGAGCTTGCGCTCGTCCTCGACGAGCAGCACTGTCGCCGTCATATTTACCCGACGTTCCCCCCGCCAGGACTCACCGACCGAGCAGTGCCGCCCGACTGCTCAGTAAGCTGATCATGCCCACGACCAGCTAGCCCCAAGCAGCCGAACCCTGCGGTAGCCGTGGCGCCTCGGTAATCCGTACCGGCCAGCGGCTGCCAGGCTCGGGCGGCGGCTTCTTCGCCAGCGGCACCCTGATCGTGGCCTGCGTGCCCTTCCCCTGCTCGCTGGTGATGACGAGGCGGCCATGCTGCGCCCGCACTAGCTCGGCGACGATGGTGAGGCCGATCCCGCTGCCTGTCGCCATCTGCGCCGACCGCTGGCCGCGGAAGAAGCGCTCGGTCACGCGCGGCAGTTCGTCGGCCGGGATGCCGATGCCGGTGTCGGTGACCGACAGCTTGCCCGTGCCGTCACCGCCGGTCCCGGTCTCCAGCACGACCATGCCGCCGGCCCGGGTGAACTTGAGCGCGTTGGTGAGCAGGTTGACGATCACCTCGCGCATCCGGTCCGGGTCACACAGCACCCAGACGCTGCCGAGCCTGGCATCCAGGCTGATCTCGGCCGCGCCGAAGGAGTCGGCCAGGCTCGCCGCGGCATCGTCGGCGATTTCGGACAGGTCCTGCGGCACAAGCTTGAGCTGCAGCGCGGCGGCCTCGGCCGCCGCCAGGCGTTGCAGATCCTCGATCATGCGCGCCAGCCGGAGCACCTCGTCGCGCAGCGACCCCAGGTTCTCCGTCGTCGGCTGGGTGACGCCGTCAAGCATGGCCTCGTGGCTCGCCTGGAGGATCGCCACGGGCGTGCGCAGTTCGTGCGCGATGTTCGCGACCAGGTTCTTCTGGAGGCGGTCTCGGTGGTCGATGGCATCACTCGCCTCGTTGAGCGCTACCGACAGCTCGTGGATGACGCCCGTGCCCTTGGCGTCGCCGACTCGTACCGATCTGTCGCCCTCACCGCGCGCTCGGATGATGGCGAGCACGCGTTCGAGCGGAAGCGTGATCTGCCTGGAGACAATCAGCGACACCACCAGGGCGATCAGCGCGACGATGGCCGCGGCGCCCACGCTGGCACGCGTCCGCTCGCTCTGGAACGTGCTGACTACGGAGCCGAGGCCACCGCCGTCGAACCTGACCTCGACATAGCCAACCTCCCGGCCATGGACTGTCACTGGCGTCCCGAACCGGGCATCCGCATTGAAACTGGCGAATCCTGGCGTCGCCTGGACTGGCTTGTCCTGCGCATCGCGGATCTGGGCGACCGCGCCTTCCGAGGAGACGAGTTCGAGCACTGGGGCAAAGTTGCCAGTTTGCCAGCCAACCGGGCGTTGTTCATACACGGATCCAGCGGCCACTGCCACGGCCTTGGTCAGCGCCCGTTCCTGCTGCCTGGCGAGGTCAGCGATGTTGTCACCGGTGCTGATCTCGGTGAGCCAGGACAAGGTGATGATCGCCGCGAGTGCGACTCCGAGGAAGGCGGCAGCGAGTCGCAGACCCAGCCGGCCGATTCCGAATACAACCGGCTTTGCCATCCCCTATCTGGCCCGGCCGCGAAGGACTGGCCGGCACTCCCGCAACTGCCCCCCGAGGGCTCGCCGGCTGACTCGGCCCGCGGCAGGGGGAGCACCTGCGAAGGCTCGCCGGCATAGTACGAGGCTTCATCTCGACACGTAACCCGAGATCCGTGCAGACCTGGTGACCGCACTGTGCAAAACCTGTGGAGCGGGCAATCGCGGGGTTACCCGGCCGGCAGCAGCACATCCGCGTCGAAGCAGGTCCGGTCGCCCGTGTGGCAGGCGACGCCGACCTGGTCGACGCCGACCAGCACCGTGTCGCCGTCGCAGTCGAGCGCGACCGACTTGACGAACTGCGGGTGGCCGGAGGTCTCGCCCTTGACCCAGTACTCACCGCGGCTGCGCGACCAGTACGTGCAGCGCCCGGTGGTCAGCGTGCGGTGCAGCGCCTCGTCGTCCATGTAGCCCAGCATCAGCACTTCACCGGTGTCGTACTGCTGCGCGATGGCCGGGAACAGCCCGGCCGCGTCCCGCTTGAGCCTGGCCGCGATCTTCGGGTCAAGACTTCCGCCCTGCGGGCTCCCGTCCGGCGGCGTCGTCATGACTCTCCCTGTTCGGTCAGGCGGACCCGGTGGCCCGCGGCTCGCAGCGATTCCTTGACCTCGCCGATGCCCAGCTCGCCGAAGTGAAACAAGCTCGCAGCCAGCACGGCGTCCGCGCCGGCGGACACGGCAGCGGCGAAATCGCCAGCCCTGCCCGCGCCGCCGCTGGCGACCACGGGCACGCTCACGCGAGCGCGGACCGCCTCGATCATCGGCAGGTCGAAACCGGCTTTCGTGCCGTCGGCGTCCATCGAGTTCAGCAGGATCTCGCCCGCTCCCAGCTCGGCCGCGCGCGAAGCCCAGGAAACCGCGTCGATGCCGGTACCCCGCCGGCCGCCGTGGGTGGTCACCTCGAAACCCGTGCCAGCCCGGCGGGCATCGACCGACACCACTACGCACTGCGCTCCGAACCGGGCGCTGACCTCCGCCAGCAGTTCCGGCCTCGCGATCGCGGCGGTATTCATCGCGACCTTGTCGGCGCCGGCGCGCAGCAGCCGGTCCACGTCGCCAGCCGATCGCACCCCGCCGCCGACGGTCAGCGGGATGAACACCTGGTCGGCGGTGCGCTCGAGCACGTCGTACATGGTCTCGCGGCCCTGCGCGGACGCGGTGATATCCAGGAACACCAGCTCGTCGGCACCGTCGGCGTCATACGCGGCGGCCAGTTCCACGGGATCGCCCGCGTCGCGCAGGCCGCGGAAGTTGACGCCCTTGACGACCCGCCCGGCATCGACATCCAGGCACGGAATCACCCGCACCGCGACACCAGCGGCAACAGCCTCGCCCATCACGGCACCGCGCGCAGAGCGTCTTCAAGCGTGAATTTCCCGGCATACAGCGCCTTGCCGATGATCGCGCCAGTCACCCCGGACGGCACGAGCCCGGCGATCGCCCGCACGTCGTCAAGCGAGGACACGCCGCCGCTGGCGATCACCGGCTTGCCGGTCAGTTCGCACACGGCGGCCAGCAGCGAGAGGTTGGCGCCGGTCAGCATGCCGTCCCTGGCCACGTCGGTCACCACGTAGCCCTGGCAGCCGTCCGCCTCCAGCCTGGCCAGCACGTCCTGCCACTCGCCGCCGAGGGTGGTCCAGCCGCGGGCGGCGAGCCGGGTACCGCGCACGTCAAGGCCCACGGCGACGCGGGGGCCGTGCTCGGCCACGACGGCGCTCACCCAGTCGGGGCGCTCGAGCGCGGCGGTGCCGATGATGACGCGCTGGCAGCCAGTGGCCAGCGCTCGCCGCAGCGACTCGTCGTCGCGGATGCCGCCGGAGAGTTCAACCGCGACGTCCACGCACTTGATGACATCGGCGAGCAGGTCACCATTCGTTCCCCGCCCGAAAGCAGCGTCGAGGTCCACCAGGTGGAGCCATTCCGCCCCGGCCCGCTGCCACGCCAGCGCGGCGTCAAGGGGATCGCCGTACGAAGTCTCCGTTCCGGCGGCGCCCTGCACAAGGCGGACGGCCTGGCCGGCGGCCACGTCCACGGCGGGCAGCAGCGTGAGGCGGGCGGTCACCTGATCATCTCCAGCCAGTTGGCGAGCAGGGCGGCACCGGCGTCGCCGGACTTTTCCGGGTGGAACTGGGTCGCGCACAGCGGGCCGTCTTCGACGGCCGCGACGAACCGCTGGCCGTGCGTCGCCCAGGTGACCAGCGCGCCGGTCCGGGCCGGCCAGGCTGTCACGGCGTACGAGTGCACGAAGTAAAACCGCTGATCAGCACCGATGCCCGCGAGCAGGCTGGTGCCGTCGGGCGGGCAGAGCGTGTTCCAGCCCATGTGCGGGAGTACCGGCGCGTCGAGCCGGCCGACGACGCCCGGCCACGCGCCGCAGCCCTGGGTAGTCTCGCCGTGCTCGCGGCCCTGCGCGAACAGCACCTGCATGCCGACGCAGATGCCGAGCACAGGCCTGGCGGCGAGCCGCTCGGCGATGATCTCGCAGCCCCGGATCGCGCTGAGCCCGGCCATGCAGGCAGCGAACGCGCCCACGCCGGGGACCACAAGACCATCAGAATCGAGCGCGGTCCGCGCGTCGGCGGTCACGACCGTGTCGGCTCCGGCCCGTTGCATCGCCCGCATGGCGGAACGCAGATTGCCCGAGCCGTAGTCGAGCACGGCAATGCGCGGCTTGCCCAGGCTCACAGCACGCCCTTGGTACTGGGCACGCCCGGGTTACGGGGATCGGCTGCCGCGGCGGTGCGCAAGGCCCGCGCGAACGCCTTGAACTGGGCTTCGACGATGTGATGCGGGTTGCGGCCGTACAAGACGGCGACGTGCACGCAGATCGCCGCGGTCGCGCCGAGGGTCTCGAAGAAGTGCCTGGTCAGGGTCGTGTCGTAGGTGCCGATCAGCGGCGCCAGGCCGTCTGGCTCGGCGTGCACCACGTAAGGGCGCCCGGCGAGATCGACCGCGGCCCGCACGAGGGTCTCGTCAAGCGGTACCAGGGCATCGCCGAACCTGGTGATGCCCGCCTTGTCGCCGAGCGCCTGGCGCAGCGCCTCGCCGAGCGTGATCGCGGTGTCCTCGACGGTGTGGTGCGCGTCGATGTGGATGTCCCCGGCCGCCTTGACGCGCAGGTCAAGGGAACCGTGCTTGCCGAGCTGGCTCAGCATGTGATCGAAGAACGGCACTCCGGTCTCGATGTCGGTCGTGCCAGTGCCGTCCAGGTCGAGGTCAACTTCGACCTGGGTCTCCTTGGTCGCCCGCGTGACGCTGGCCTGCCGTGTGCTCATCGTGTCCTCACGCCGGCCCGGTCACGCCAGGACCGCGTCGAGCGCCTCGCGGAACGCGGCCATTTCCCCGTCGGTGCCGATCGTGACCCGCAGCCAGCCCGCCGGGCCGACTTCCCTGATCAGCACGCCGCGGTCGAGCAGCGCCTGCCAGACCGCGTGCCGGTCGTCGAACACGCCGAACAGCACGAAGTTCGTGTCGGAGTCGGCGACACTGAGCCCGCGCCCGCGCAGCCAGGCGACGAGGTCGTCGCGGGCCTGGCTGATCACGGTGACCTTGGCGAGCAGTTCTTCCCTGTGGGCGAGGGCGGCTCGCGCCACGGCCTGCGTCGTCGCGGACATGTGGTACGGCAGCCGCACCACTTGCAGCCCGTCTACCAGGGCGCGATCCGCCGCCAGGTAGCCGATGCGGGCGCCGGCCATGGCGAAGGCCTTCGACATCGTGCGGACGACGACCAGCCTCGGGTAGCGCGGGAGCAGCGTCAGCGCCGTGCCGCGCGGGTCCCTGGAGAACTCGGCGTAGGCCTCGTCGACCACGACGATGCCCGGCGCGATCTCGCAGACCTCCTCGATCACGTCGAGCGACATGGCCGTACCGGTCGGGTTGTTCGGGGAGGTGAGGAAGACCAGGTCGGGGCTGAGTTCCTTGACCGCGGCCGTCGCTCGCTCGGCGTCCACGCCGAAGTTCTCGGCGCGGGCGGCCGGCAGCCACTCGGTGCACGTCGTCTTGGCGATGATCGGGTGCATGGAGTAGGACGGCTCGAATCCGAGCGCGCCGCGCCCCGGCCCGCCATAGGCCTGGAACAGCTGCTGGATGATCTCGTTCGACCCGTTGGCGACCCAGACCTGGGCGGCGGTCAGGTCGTGGCCGAGGTAAGCGGCCAGGTCTTCGCGCAGGGCGACGGCGTCGCGATCCGGGTACCTGTTCAGCCCCGTGGCCGCCGCGGCCGCGGCCTGCGTGATGGCCCGGACCAGGGCCGGCGACGGCGGGTACGGGTTCTCGTTGGTGTTGAGCCTGGCCCCGGCCTCGACCTGGGGCGCGCCGTAGGGCGTGCGGCCGAGCAGGTCCGCGCGCAGCGGCGGCGGACCGGCCTGGGCGGCGGCGTCGTGATCATCTTGCATCTGCGCCGCCTCTGCCGCTGTCTCCGCCGCTGTCAATGCCGTGTCCCTCCGCGTGGTTCGCGGGCGCGGCCGAGACCCGCACCGTGACCGCCTTGACGTGCGCCGCCAGGTCCTCAGCCCCGCCAAGCGCGCCGATGTGTGACGCCACGTTCGCGAGCGCGGGCCGCGTGCACTCCACGACGTGGATGCCCCGAAGGAACGTGAGCACGGACAAGCCGCCCGAGTGCCGCGCCGTTCCGCCAGTCGGCAGGACGTGGTTGGAGCCGGCCAGGTAGTCGCCGAGCGACACGGGTGCGTACGGCCCGACGAAGATCGCTCCCGCGTTGCGGACGCGTTCCGCGAGCCCGGAGGCGTCCCTGGCCTGGATCTCCAGGTGCTCAGGGGCCCAGGCGTCGGCCACCGCGATGGCCGCGCCGGGATCATCGACGAGCACGCAGGCCGACTGGCCGCTCAGTGCCTCCTTGATCCGGCCCGCGTGCCTGGCCGTCCTGAGCTGCCAGGCGAGCTCGGCGTCGACCCGGTCGGCGAGGCTGGCATCGGTCGTGATCAGCAGGCAGGCGGCGAGCGAGTCGTGCTCGGCCTGCGCGATCAGGTCCGCGGCGACGAACACCGGATCGGCGGTATCGTCAGCGACGATCGCGACCTCGGTGGGACCCGCTTCGGCATCGGTGCCGACGGTGCCCTGAAGCAGCCGTTTCGCCGCCGCGACGTAGACGTTGCCAGGACCGGTGATCGTGTCAGCGGGCGCGCAGTCCTCGGTGCCATAGCCGAGCATCGCGATCGCCTGCGCACCGCCGGCCGCGTGCACCTCGGTGATGCCCAGCAGTTCGCAGGCAGCAAGGATCGCCGGATGCGGCAAGCCGCCGGTGCCGGTGCCGCCTTCGGCGCCGACGGCGGCGGCGGCGGCGAAGTTCGGCGGCGAAGCGACGGCGATCTGGCCGACCCCGGCGACCTGGGCCGGGACGACGTTCATCACGACCGACGACGGGTAAGCGACAAGGCCGCCAGGCACGTAGACCCCTGCCCTGGCGACCGGCACGTAGCGCTCAGTCACCGTGCTGCCGTCCGCGACCTGAGTCACCGTCCGCCCCGGCACCTGGGCCTCGTGCACGAGCCTCGCCCGCCTGATCGCCTCGCCCAGGGCCGCCCGCACGGCTGGATCGAGCCCGGCCAGCGCCGCCGTCAGCGCCTCGCGCGGCACCCGGGTCGTCGGCAGGTCGACCCCGTCGAACCTGGCCGTATGCTCGCGCACCGCCGCCGCGCCCCGGTCGCGTACGTCATCGCAGATCGGCCGGACCGCTGCTACCGCGGCGGCGACGTCAAGCTCAGCGCGCGGCAGCAGCCCCGCCAGCCGACGGCCGACGAGCTCAGCGCCTGCCTTTCCGCGAAGATCAACCCTCGTGAGCACCCAGCAAGCCTAGCCGCTCGCATCGCCTGCCCCAGTGGCGCTCCGGCTACCCAGGACTCAATCTCGGTGATCCGCCACGTTTGTATCGCCATCCGATAGACCCGTCTTTGGGGCATCCATGGCGCGGGAGCGCCATCTTTGGCCCATCGATGGGTCGGAAGTCCGCTAATAGCTCAAAGGTTTCATTTTTATGTCCTATACATGGCAGGTTCCTGTCGGCATGCTTCTTACTGAAGATGTGGTCTGGTCAGTTTGGAGGCATCGTGGCCGATCAGGAAGGCATTCCCGCCGGCGGTGGCGCCGAGGAGGCCGATCCGAATACCAGCAGGCGCGGCTTGCTCAAGGCAGGGCTCATCGCCAGCGCGGCGGTCGGCGTGGGCGGCTGGCGGCCGGCGGCCGATTCAGAAACGGCGCAGGGGCAGGCGCAGCAGTCTCGCAGCCACCTGCGCAAGCCCGGTTCGCTGCCCTATCCGGACCTCGCTCCAGGCACGGACACGATTCCCAAGATCGACCACATCGTCGTGCTGATGATGGAGAACCACTCCTACGACAACAAGCTCGGGCTGCTGAACCGGCCGGGAGCGGACGGGTTCAGGATTGGCGCGCACGGCAAGCCAACGGCGACCAATCCGTATGCCAACGGCGATCTGCAGCACGCCTTCCGGATGCCGACTACCTGCCAGATATCAGGCAAGCCGAGCCAGACCTGGAAGGACAGCCATATCTCGTTCGCATCGGGCCGAAACGACGGATTCGTGAAATCCGCCAGCGGAGCTGTGGCCATGGGCTACTGGCAGTGGGCGGACCAGCCGTTCTACTATTCGCTGGCCCGGGTTTTCCCCATCGCCGACCGGTACTTCTGTTCGCTGCTTGGCCAGACCTTCCCGAACCGGCGGTTCCTGATCTCGGCCACGTCGCTCGGCATGGTAAATGACGGCGTGCCCGACCCCGCGGCTTACCCGCAGAACGGCACGATCTTCGACCACCTGGACGACGCGGGCATCAGCTGGCGGAACTACTACTCGACGGTCGCGACCACGGCCCTTTACCCGAAGCTCTACCTGGGCAACCTCGGGCACAAGATCGTCAACATCAAGCACTTCTTCTCGGACGCGGCGAATGGCAAGCTGCCCGGGTTCTCGCTGGTCGACCCGGACTTCGTCACCGATTCAGAAGAGGACCCGCAGAACATCGCGGCAGGCGAGCACTTCGCGGCGCGGGTGATCGACGCGGTGATGAAAGGTCCCGGCTGGCCGCGCACCTTGCTGATCTGGACCTATGACGAGCACGGCGGCTACTACGACCACGTGCCGCCGCCGCGCGCGATCGCGCCTGACGACATCGCGCCCGATGTGCCGAAGGGCCAGTCCAGGTACGACGGATTTACCAGGTACGGGTTCAGGGTGCCGTGCGCCGTAGTGTCACCGTTCGCCCGGCCGAACTACGTCTCGCACCAGGTCTTTGATCACGCCAGCGTGTGCGCGCTGGTCGAGGCCAAGTGGAACCTCCCGGCGATGACCTACCGCGATGCCAACGCCAACGCGATGCTCGACATGCTCGACCTGAGCAAGCCAGCGTTCGCGAAGCCGCCGGCCCTGGCCAAGCCGCTGCTCACAGCTCACCCGGTCTCGACGCTGAAGTGCGACGTCACCGGCCCGGGCAAGATCCCCCCGCCCGCCTCGATCACCAAGCCACCCGCCTAAGGCCCAGCCACCCCGGCCACACCGGCCACACCGAACACACCGGCCACACCGAACACACCAACGACAGCGCGGCCTTGTTCTTGCTGTCAGCGGTCCGCCCAACAGCAACGCGGCCCTCCCCCTTGCTGTCAGGGGTCCCGCCAACAGCAACGCGGCCCTCCCTGTTGCTGTTCGAGGCCGTCGGGTGACTCGTGATCAGGATCCGTGGAGCCTTTTCCGGCATCGGTGGGGAGAGTTCTCGCTCCGGGGAGCTGTCAGTGCGGGGGCGGCAGGTGCGATGTTCCGTGATCAAGAACCAGGGCGTGATCACGGAACATCACCGCTGTCCTGACCTGGGCGATCTTCCGTGATCAAGGTCCCGGGCGTGATCACGGAAACCAGCACCTGTCCCGGAGGCTGCCGCGCGGCTCGTGACCAGGATCGGGGAGCCTTTCCGGCATCGCGCGGGAGAGTTCTCGCTCCCGGGAGCTTTTTCAGTTACCCGCGCCACTAAAGAACTCCACAAGTGAAAAAACTCCCCGGTAACTCAAGGAAGTCTCCCCGCTGACCCGCCGGAGCCTGACCCTTCCAGGATCCCGAGTCACCCGACAGCCTCGTTCGGGTCCCCCGGTTACTCGATGATCTTGGAGATGGGGAGTTCCAGGATGTCGCGGGCGCCGGCCGCGCGCAGCGCGGGGATCAGCGTGTTCACGCCTCGCTTCGGGACCACGGCCTCCACCGCGTGCATGTCGCCCCGGGCCAGTGAGGTAATGGTGGGAGACGACATGGCGGGCAGCATGTCGGCGACCGCGCCGAGTTGCGCGGCGGAGACGTTCAGTTTCACGAGCACATTGCCGCGAGCCAGGATCGCGCCGCGCAGCAGCAGCATGATGTCCTCCATCGCTGACCGCTTGGCTTCGTCGGCGAACGACTCCTGGTTCGCGATCAGTTCGGTATAGCTGGTCAGGAGGGTGTGCAAGATGCGCAGCCCGTTGCGGCGGAGCGACGACCCGGTCTCGGTGAGATCCACGATCGCGTCGACGATGTCGGGCACCTTGGCCTCGGTCGCGCCGTAGGACGGCGTGACCACCGCCCTGATGCCGTGTTCCGCAAGGAACCGCCTGGTCAGCGCGGGGAACTCGGTCGAGATCCTGATCCCTGCGGGCAGGTCATCGATCGACTGCCAGCTTGAGCCGATCGGGACGGCCAGCACGACGCGGACCGGGTCGCTCGTCGCCTTCGAGTACGCGAGTTCGCCCAGGGAGGCAACCTCGGCTCCGGTCTCGGTGATCCAGTCCCGGCCGGTGATGCCGATGTCGAAAAGACCCTCGGTGACATAGGCCGGAATCTCCTGCGGCCGCAAGAACCGCACCCGGTCGATCCTCGGGTCCTCGATCGACGCATGGTAGTCGCGCTCAGATCCGCGCCGCACGGTCAGGTCGGCGGCGTCAAAAAGGTCGAGCGTGGCGCGTTCCAGGGAGCCCTTGGGCAACACGAGTGACAGCACGCCAGCACCCTATCGGGAGGCGGGCGCGGGGCGGGAACGGCGGGCGCGGGAGCGGGGTGCGGCCTTCGGCTCAGCGCAAGGTGATCACGTTGCCGGTGATCAGCCCGGCCGCGTCCGAGGCCAGGTAGGCGATGACCTCGGCGACCTGATCGGGGCTCGCGATGTGGACCAGCGTCGCGCTCTCCCGCACCGCGACGCGGACCGCGTCGGAGACCCAGCCAGTGTCGGTGACCGGCGGATGCACCATGTTGGCGGTGACGCCGTGGCCGGCCAGTTCCATAGCCGCTGACATCGTGTAGTTGACCTGGGCGGCCTTGGCCGCGCCGTAGGAGACCTCTTCCGGGAATCCGAGATCGCCGCCCGAAGTCAGCCCTACGATCCTCCCCCACGTCCCGCCCCGCTCGATGTGCCGGCGCCCGAACTCGGCGATCAGCAGCGCCGCCGCCATCGCGTCCACGCCGAACTGCTGGCGCCACGTGGCCTCCGTTACCGGCCGCAGCGACCGTCCGAGCCTGTCCGTCCTCGCGGACAAGAAGCTGTCCTGCACCCAGCCGGTGGCATTGTTGATCAGGATGTCGACCGGCCCGAACTGCTCCTCCGCCAGGTCAAAGAGCATCGGCGGGGTGGCCGCGTCGAGCAGGTCGGCCTCCGCAGCGAATGCGAGCCCGCCCGCGCCCACGATCTCGGCCAGGACCGCGTCGCAGCTTCCAGAGCGGTTGGCCCGGTAGGCAGGCGGGACCGCGGGATCCACCTCGTCGTGCACTCGCAGGTACGTGCACAGCACAGAGCAGCCAGCCCGCCCCAGCGCCAGCGCGGTCGCCGCGCCGATGCCATGGTTCGCCCCGGTCACGATCGCCGTATGGCCGCGGGACGACCCCGGAACCGGCGCGCTCACGCCACCACCTTCGCCTGCGACGAGCCGTCAGGAAGCCGGCGCACCTCGAGCCGCTCGGTCACCCGCTCCTTCAGCTCGGTGACGTGGCTCACGATGCCGACCGCCCGGCCGCTGTCCCGCAATTCGTCGATGACGCCGAGCACCTGGTCCAAAGTGTGCTCATCAAGCGAGCCGAACCCTTCGTCGATGAACAGTGTCTGCAGGTCGACGCCGCCCGCCTCGGCCTTCACGACGTCGGCCAGCCCGAGGGCGAGCGCGAGCGAGGTGTAAAAGGTCTCGCCGCCCGACAGCGACCTGGGGCTGCGTTCCTCGCCGGTGTACCTGTCGATGACCGACAGGGTCAGCCCGGCTCGCTGCCGCCGTGACCGCGTCTCGTCGCTACGCCGCAGCTCGTACCGGCCAGACGACATCGCGGCGAGCCGCACGTTGGCCGCCGCCACCACCTGCTCGAACCAGTGCCGCAGTACATACGTCGTGAGCGCCACCCGGCGATGCCCGTCCATGCCCTTGGCCAGCCCGGCCAGGTAGATCACGGGCGCCGTGCCGGCGGCGAGCTCCCCGGCGGCGCCTTCGGCCGCCGCGACTTCCGCCAGCCGGGAGCCCAGCCGGGCGGTCCTGGCCACGTGCGCGTCGCGGGCCGATCGCGCTTCCTGCTCGGCCTCGCGCGCCCGGTCAAGCGCGGCGGCAGCCAGTCCCGCCGCTTCCCCGGCCGCCCCGGCTTCCGCGGGATCGAGCCGGGCCAGCTCGGGTGCGCACGCGGCCGACCGCAGCTCGGCGAGGGTCCGCGTCCAGTCCTCGACCTGGTCATTGAGCCGGGCCTGCTCCGCCGGGACCCGAACCGCCGCCAGCGCCTGGTCAAGCGCCTCAGCTCCGCCGCCGAGATCGAGCTGTGACTCGCCCGGCGTCGCACCCGCGGTCACCCACGAAGGCCCGAACCCGCTGGCCAGCGACTCGTCCTCGGCGACGCGGCGAGCTCGCCCGACGGCGTGGAGGGCGCCGGCGAGATCGCCCAGCGCGGCCGCGAGCGACAGATCCCGCACGGCGCCGGCCTCCAGCGCCGCCTGCCTGGCCGCCACCGACGGATAGGGCGACGCGGCCTTCCCGACGGCGGTCCGCACCTGCGCCAGGTCCGCTTGCGCCCGTTCGGCATCCTTAGCCGCGGCCGCCTGCCCGGCAGCCGCCGCCACGAGCTGATCACCGAGCCGTCCCAGCTCGGCGCGCATGCCGCCCAGTTCTCCCTGCAGCCGCTCGACCCCGGCGGCGGCCAGCACCGCGGCGTCCACCTGCTCGCCGATCTCAGCCGCCGCGCCTGTCAGCTCGGCCAGGGTCCGGCCGCTGACTACCGCCCCCAGCCCGGCTGCCTCGCGATCGACCTCCGCGTGCTCCCGCTCGGCTAGCTCCCGGCCGGCCTCCGCCGCCTCCCGCCGCCGCCTGGCCGCGTCGACCACCTCGGCGGATACCGGCTCGGCGCCTGCCAGGGCCAGGGCCGGCCCGGGATGCTCGGCCGACCCGCACACCGGGCAGGCGGCCCCGTCGGCCAGGCCGGCCGCGAGCTCGGCAGCGATTCCGGCGAGCCTGCCGTCCATTGCCCGCTGATGCTCGTCGACCGCCCGCTGGTGCGCGTCCACCGCCGCCCGCGCCGCCGCCGCCGTGCGCTCGAGCGCCGGCCCGAGCTCGGCCAGCCGCCGCGCGGCCCCGGCGAGCCGGTCAAGCTCAGCCTGCCGCTGCCGCGCCGAATCCAGGGCAGCGGCCACCGGGCGCAACTCGCCCAGCCGGGCCTCGATGGCCTCGATCCGGCCTGGCAGTTCCTGCCTGGCTTCCTCAAGCTCAGCGACTCGAAGTGCCGCCCGCGCGGCGGCCCGGCCGTACCCGGCAGCTTCGGTCTCTCTCCGGGACATCGCCGATTCAGCTTGAACAAGCTCTCTCAGGCTGGCCGCCTCCTCCTGGCCAGCCTGAGCACGGGCCGCTGTCCGCTTGGCCGCCTTCCCCGCGGCCACGCTGTCCGTGCCGCCATCAGCCAGCGCCGCCGGAACCGTGTCCTGGTCGCGCCAGTCCGCTCGCCGATCATCAGCCTGCCCGCCGGTCGCGGACAGCAGCCCGCGCAGCTTCCGCCTCGCCGCCGAGACCGAGCTCTCGGCATCAGCCAGAACGGCGATCAGCGGCCTGACCGGTTCAGCCCGGCGTGCGGCGTCGAGCACGGCGGCCCGTTCGTCGTGCCGTTGCCTGGTGGCCTCGTGCTTGCCTAGCCGCGCGTGCGCGTCGGCGAGCCGTGCGAGCAGCGCGGCCCGCGCCGTTGCCGCCTGCTCGGCCTCCTGAGCCCTCGTCACCTGACCGGCGGCCAGCTCGAGCGCGCTCTCGGTGATCGCGAGCCGCGCGGCCAGCTCGTCGCCGGCCTGCTTGAGCCGGACGGCGCGATCGGCCGCGGGCAGCACGAGCAGCTCGCCGCGCATGTCGCCGTCAAGGCCGGCCGCCTCGGCGGCGGCCGAGACCGCCGTGCTGACGTCGGCCTCGGCACGCTGGCGCGCGCGGATCGCCTCGGCCCGGCGGCGATCGAGCTCGGCGGTGATCGCGTCGTAGAGCTGCGTGCCGAACAGCTTGGTGAGCAGCGCCCGCCTGGTGTCGTCATCGGAGCGCAGGAACCTGGCGAACTCCCCTTGCGGCAGCAGCATGACCTGGGTGAACTGAGCCAGGTTGAGGCCGATCGCCGTGGTGATCGCCTCGCCGACCTCCGCCTTGTTGCTGGACAGGCTGACCCAGCGGCCGCCCCGCATCCGCTGCAGATGGACGCGCATCGGCTCGGTCGTGTAGCCATGGCCGCGCCGCTTCAGCCGCTGGTGCTCGGGCACCCTGGTCAGCAGGTAGCGCACCCCGTCCAGCGAGAACTCGAGCCGTACCCGCGGCTCGACGTCCGGGCCGGCGAAGTCCGAATGCAGCCGGTCGTCGGCCGACTCCGCTCCGGCCAGCCCCCCGTACAGCGCGAACGTAATGGCATCGAGAATGGTCGACTTTCCCGCGCCGGTCGGGCCTTCAAGCAGGAACAGCCCGCCGCTGGTGAGCCGGTCGAAGTCGAGCTGCTGCGGCGTCGCGTACGGCCCGAACGCCTGAAGTTCCAGGCTGTGCAGCCGCATTCAGGCCGCCGCCTCGGCGTCTTCCCACTCGGTCTCGTCGCTCCCGATCTCCGCGGTCCCAGTGCCGGCGACCCTGGTGCCGGCGGCATCGACCGAGCCGTCCTCGGCTGCCTTCACGGCGTCGATGACGTCGGCGAGCACGGCCCGTTGCTCGGCGTCTGGCTGCCCGCCGCTGGTGAACTCGACGAACATGGCGCAGATCTCAGCCGGATCGGCCGTCCGCGCCACCCGCCGGAGGTCGGCCGCCGCCGTAGCCTGCTCGCCCTCGGGGACGAAGTCGAGCACGAGCGTATGCGGCCAGCGCTCGCGCAGCCGCTCCATCGGCGAGGCCGGCCGTACCGTGTCGGTCAGCACGACCTTGACCCAGGCGCCGGCGAGGTCGCGATCGTCGGTCGCGAGCAGGTCATCGAGCTTGCCCCGCACTTGCCTGAGCTTGCGCGGCACGGGAGCGGGCAGCAGGGTCGTGGTGACCGCGCCCGCCGCGTCGATGTCGGCGAGCGTCACCGACTTGTGCTGGTGGCGCTCGGAAAAGGAGAACGCGAGCGGCGAGCCGCTGTACGCCAGGTGGGTCCTGGCATCGGGCGAGGCCACATTCTGCTGGCCGTGCAGATGCCCGAGCGCGACGCAACTCAGGCCGGCGAAAACGGACGCCGGGATGTCGCCGATTCCACCAACCCGGATGTCCCTTTCAGAATCGGAGGTCATGGCACCCGTGACGAACGCGTGCGCCGCCACGACGACCCGCCCGATCCCGCGCTCCGCCGCATCGGCGCGGATCAGGTCCGCCGCCGCGGCCAGGACCGAGCCGTGCGAGCGATCCGCGCGGAGGTCATCCGCGACCGCGTCGGGCAGCAGGTAGGGGATGCCGTAGACGGCGACCTCGCCATGGCTGTCGGCGAGCACGACCGGCCTGGCGAGGTCGGCGAGGCTGGTGCGGAAGTGGATCCCGGCGTGCTCGCTCAGGCTGGAGCCGAAGCCGAGCCGGATCGCCGAGTCGTGGTTGCCGCTGGTCAGCACCACCGGGATCCCGGCCGCGGCGAAACCGCGGAGCGCGTGATCAAGCACCGCCACGGCGTCGGTCGGCGGCACGGCCCGGTCATAGATGTCGCCGGCCACCACGACCGCGTCGGCCTCGTGGCTGACCGAGGCGGCCAGCAGCCAGTCGAGGAACTCGGCCTGGTGAGCGAGCAGGTCCGCGCCGTGCAGGGTGCGGCCTAGGTGCCAGTCCGAGGTATGGATCAGTCTCATCGGTGTGCGGCTCTCGTGTTGTGGCCCGCCGGGGTGCCGCTGCCGCCTTTCATCATGCCGGGCTAGATCGTCTTTCCCCCGCCATTGCCAGCCAACGGCGTGTCGCGCGCCGGCGCCCCGGCCCTGCCGCCCTTCCCCGCTGGCCGCGTGCTTGTATTGACTCTCCGATGCGAAAACTCTCCCCCGCGATGCCGGAAAGGCTCCCCGATCCTGATCACGAGCCGCGCGGCGGCCGCTCGGACCCGTGCTGGTTTCCGTGATCATGTTCGTGGGCGTGATCACGGAAGATCGCCCAGGTCAGGGAGGCTGTCGGGTGACTCGGGATCTTGGCATGTCAAGCTCCGGGGGCTCAGCAGACGAGACTCTTCCCGGGTTCCCGGAGACTTCCCGCTTCGCGGAGCGTTTTCCGGCTCTGCCGCGGAGACTTATCGCTGTACGGAGGCTTTCCGGCACATAGAGCGGTCAGCGCTCCGTGCTGCGAGAACTCTCCGCGGCAACGCCGGTCAACGCTCCGTGCTGCGAGAACTCTCCGCGGCAACGCCGGTCAGCACTCCGTGCTGCGAGAAGAAGTCTCCGCGGTAACGTCGGAGAACGCTCGCGGTCTTGCCGCAGATGACGGAGAGCGCTCCGCGATCATGCTCCGGCGCGGGAACACGCGGCGATCACCGGCGCGGCGGTCCCGTGCCGCCGGAACCGGGCCCGGCCCGCTCCGCGAGAACCGCACCGAACCTCGCAGGGGCCGGGCCTTGGCGGGCCAGGCCGGCACGAGGCGGGCGCCCCGGGAGGCAACCTGCCTGATCATGAGTCACGCGGCAGTCTCCAGGACAGCCGCGACGCTCCGTGATCATGCCCGGGACCGTGATCACGGACGATCGCCCAGGTCAGGACAGCGGCGATGTTCCGTGATCATGCCCGCGAACATGATCACGGACGATCGCCCGTGCCGGGAGAGGCTGCCGGGTGACCCGGGATCGTGAAGAGCCAGGCGCCTGGCGGGGTCAGCTGTGTGGCTTTTCCCCCTTGAGATTGTTGAACTAGTGCCTTCGCGGCTGATCTGCGTTCCCGGGCGGACGTGCGCTGTGCTCCGGAACAGCGCCGCCGGGGCGGCGTGAGCATCGTGGCCCTCCCCGTTGCTGTCAGGACGACATCAGGCAGGGCCGCGTTGGTCTGTAAACAGGGGTGGTTTGTCCCCGTTTACACCAATGCACCAGCGCCGGCCCGCCGGCACGGATGGTTGCTGTTAAAACCAGTGGCTGACAGCAACAGGGAGGGCCACGATGCTGTCAGAGGCGGGCGTGACCAGCAACCCGGGCCGCCCTGATGCCAACGCGGGCCGCCGGGGCGCCGGGGTGTGCTCCCGCCTGACTGTTCCGCAGGGTGTCCGAAGGGCTCCCCGACCCGATCACGAGTCACCCGACAGCCTCCAGAACAGCGACAATATTCCGTGATCATGCCCGGGACCTTGATCACGGAACATCGCACCTGCCGCCTCGGGCTGACAGCTCCCGGAGTAGCCTGCCGCTGGCCCGTCAATGTCACAACGACGGCGCTCCAGCGCCATGGATGTCCCAAAGATGGGTCTATCGGCAGGCGATACACAACCCATCGGACGGGAAACGCGACATTGCAATCAAACGACGTGTCGGCGCGACCAGGCAGGGGTGAAGGCAGCGGAAACACAGGAGGCACGGCGACTATTCGCGTCCGCGCGCGTTGCTCGGCTCGCGACAGTGTCGGCGCAGGGCCGGCCGCACGTTGTGCCGTGCATCTTCGCGGTGGACAGCGACCTCATCTATACCGCCGTGGACCACAAGCCGAAGTCGACGACCAACTTGCGGCGGCTGCGCAACATCAGGGCGAATCCGCGCGTGGCGATGCTGGCCGACCACTATGAGGAGGACTGGTCAGCGCTGTGGTGGGTGCGCGCCGACGGGCACGCGTCAGTCATTGAGGACGAGCTGGGCATGACCCGGCCCGTCGACCTGCTGGTCGCCCGGTACCCGCAGTACGCGAAGCAGCGGCCAGCCGGCCCGGTCATCGTCGTCAGAGTCGACCGCTGGGCCGGCTGGTCCCCGGGCCAGCCGGTGCCGCCGGGCCAGCCGGTGCCGCCGGGCCAGCCGGTGCCGCCGGGCCAGCCGGTGCCGCCGGGCCAGCCGGTGCCGCCGGGCCAGCCAGGGGAACCATCTTCTGGCTGGTTACAGGTTGGCGACCGCAGGAATCACCCTGTCGCCGATGATCTCAAGCGGACTGATGTCCCAGACATTGGCGACCGCGCCAATAGCCGTGTCGAAGCCGAGCTCCGCGAGCGAGCCGAGCTGGTCCACGATCTCGTTTGCCTTCTCGCCGTTCCGGCCGGTATCGAAGATGAAGTAGCAGGACTTGCGGATCTCGTCGTAGACGCGCCCTTCCGCGTCACAGTGCTCGCGGAGCACGTCCAGCTTGCGCGCGAGATCTGATCCGGGGAAGAGGTTGCACGCCTGGGCGTAGCGCGCCACGAACCGAAGCGTCTTCCGCTCGCCTCCGCCGCCGATCATGATCGGCGGATGCGGTGTGGACAGCGGCTGCGGGTGGTTGAGCGGCCTGTCCAGCTCATAGTGCTGCCCGCGGAACGGCGAATCGTCGTCCCGCCACATCTGCAGGCAGATCCGCAACGTCTCCTCAAGCCGCTCAAAACGCTCCGCGACGGGAGGAAATGGTATGCCAAGTCCTTTGGATTCCTCCTCGTTCCAGGCCGCGCCGATGCCAAGCCAGGCCCGCCCGCCTGACAGCACGTCCAGCGTGGTGATGATCTTCGCGAGCACGCCAGGATGACGGTAGATCGCCCCGGTCACCAGGGTCAGCAGCTTCGCTCGCGACGTGCACGCGGCCAGGTAGCCCAGCGTGGTGTACGCCTCGAGCATGTCGTTTTCGACTGGCCCGGCTACCGGTATCTGAAAGAAGTGATCCATCACGCTGACGTACTCGAAACCAGCATCGTCAGCCGCCCGGGCAACGGCGGCCAGCTCCGCGCCGAGCCGGGCCGGGCCGGGCCACCGGGCCAGTTGAAGTCAGGAACCTGCAATCCGACATGCATGCGAACGGCATCTCCCATCGCAAAGCAGCACAACAGCACGCGCCACGGCGCTAACCGCCGTCACGACGTAATCCTGCCGTCAGCAGCAGCCGAGCCCCCTGCCGGGGGTGGCTACATGCCGGTAGCCGTCAGCGCAGATGCAGGTTCACCCCCAGCAACAGCAGCCACCACAGGAAGACCGCCAGCAGCCCGGAGCCAACGACCTTCAGCCAGCCAATAGTGATGTAGTGACGACTGACCGCGACAATGATGCCCACCACGATGTAGATCAGCCCGACAAGGCTGATCGATATTCGCTTGTTCACGGACGTTGCTCCGATCTCGCTGCGCCATGCAACCGAGCGCTATGTCACCCGATAAAGCAAAATCAACCCGCTTCGGGCAAAAATTCTGCTGAACACGGCCAAGGCCGGGACTACGCAAGACTTATTTATCCGAAATAACGACATGGAGGCGTTGCTGCCGACTCGCCACGGCCAGCGATCGCCGCAGCCCACGGCAGCAAGCCCGCCGGGCCGCGGCCAGGAGACTGCCGCTGCTAGGGCACCCCGAGCGGCTGCTAGGACTTGACCAGGCGGGAGACGGCCTCGGCCGCTTCCCTTACCTTCTGCGCGCCTTCGGGTCCGCCTTGGGCGACGGCCTCGGTTACGCAGTGGCTGAGGTGATCTTCAAGCAGGCCGAGAGCGACAGACTGCAGCGCCCGGGTGACTGCTGATACCTGGGTGAGGATGTCGATGCAGTAGACATCCTCGTCGACCATGCGCTGCAACCCGCGTACTTGCCCCTCGATGCGGCGCAAGCGCTTGCGGTAGGCATCCTTGTCCTGGCTGTATCCGCGCATGCCTGACCTTACCTGGTCGGCGGCTGATCAGGGCAGGCGGTGCCGTCACCTGATGTCTGCTCAGGAACCTCGCATAGTCGACGCGAGCACGGGTAGCTTGCGTCCTCACAGGCAGCGTGTGCCTGACAGCGCCTGCCTGGCCGTTAGCGAAGGAGTGATTGAGATGACTGGAACGCTCCATGTCAGCAGGAGCCGTGGTGCTTTCAGCGGAGTGCTGCTCATCCTGCTCGGTCTCTGGGGCGGGCTGGTCCCGCTGGTCGGACCGTATCTGCACTACGCCTACACCCCTGACAAGCCCTGGACCATTACCTCGGGCCGGATCTGGCTCGAGTTCCTGCCCGCCGCGGCCGCCATCGTCGGCGGGGCCATGGTCGTGGCCAGTAAGTTGCGCCCGTCGGCGATGCTTGGCGCGTCGCTGGCGGTAGCGAGCGGCGCCTGGTTCGCGTTCGGAACCGCGATCACCAATCTGCTGATGAAAAATTCGCCGGTGCCGGGGACTGCGGTAGGCGGGTCAGTGGCGCGGGCGCTCGAGCATTTCGGGTTCTTTACCGGTCTCGGAGCAGTGCTCATCTTCGTGGGGACGATCGCGCTCGGCCGCTTGTCGATCATCTCGGCTCGCGATACCCGCACGGCCGAGCGGGCAGCCCGAGCCGAGCGCGAGGCGGCCAGGGCCGGAGCCGACACGGGTGACGTGACTTCGCTGCCCGCCGACACCGACACCGAAACCGTGCCGACTCCGGCGGCCGGCGGACCGAGGAGGACCCCGGTGGCCACCATGATCCGCAGGGCGAGCCGCGACAAATCTGACAGCCGGGACGGGGACAGCGGTTCAGCGTCCGCCTCCCGGGACCAGGTGACCTCGGGCAGCACCCGGAGTTAGCCGGAAATTGAGCAAAGGGCCCGGCCAGGCACGGCCGGGCCCTTTGCGAACCGCCGGTTGTTCGATAGGACTGAGTTGAGCGGCACGTTGTCCGGGCCGCCACGACGCTTTCCTAGGCAGGCCGGATGCGACAACCCGCTGGTTTGCGCTTTACTTTCAGTCCGACTTGCGAATACTTGATCTACAATACCGACAACGCCGAGCGCTAACGTCTTTTCACATAACAATACGATACGATCCGTTTTTAAAGATCTGAGGTAGGCTGAGGATTCATGGGAACCCCTGGGATTCCGGCGCGGCTAAGGAAGATTGCGTCCGTCGCCGGCTCAGGCTCCAGCCAGCATGAGCGGCCCCAGCCGGTGCTGGTAGGACAGGCGAGCCCCAGCCCTGCCGCAGGGAGCCACTGCCGGCCGACAGACGCCGCTCTCTCGCCCGTGAGCTATTACGGGGCCGCGGGAGATCTAGCCGACGAGGCGGATGCCGACGAGACGGATGCCGACGAGACGGATGCCCGCGAGGTCCGCCAGCGGAGCAGCGCCAGGGACAGCGACCCGGCCAGCGTCAAGGTCCCCCGCAGTGACCCGGACCAGACACTGCCGCCCAAGCGAGGCACCAGCAGGGGCACACGCCCGAGGCGGGGCCGGCCGCGCAGCGAGCGCGCCGATCGCGACATCTTGCTCGCGACCCTCGATGTCCTCGCCGAGAAGGGCATGGGCGGGCTGTCCATCGAGGAAGTCGCGGCCCGGGCAGGAGTAGGCAAGACCACCATCTACCGGCGCTGGTCGTCACGGGGAACCCTGGCGCTCGACGCCTTTCTTGCCGAATTCGAAGGTCAGCAGGCGCTGCCTGATACCGGAAGCTTCGCCGGAGACCTCAAGGCGGCGCTCAGCTCGTGGGTGAGCGCGGTGTCGGGAACCAGCGCCGGCAAGCTGCTCGTCGGCCTCATCGCCGAGATCCAGCAGGACCGGAGCCTGGCGGCGGCGTGGCAGGATCAGGTCATCGCGCCGCTGCGGGCCCAGTACTCGATCATGCTCGACCGGGCGATCAACCGCGGTGAGATCCCGGCTCTGACCGATGCCGGAGTCGTGCTCGACCTGGTGTTCGGCGCGTGCTACTACCGGCTGCTGCATGGCCATCGGCCGCTGAACGAGCAGTTCGTCAACCAGGTCGTCGGCGTAGTCGCGGCTGGCGTAGGCGCCACCATGGACTTATCGCGCGAGCCCTCGGGCAGCGCGCGCGCCTCTCGCGACGCCATCATCGCCACCACGATCGCTCACGGTAACTCCCGGGCACCCCGCCAGGATCGCCAGGAACTGATCCGCTGCATGGTCGCCGCTCCATGCACCCCGCGCGTGGCCCCGATCAGATGGGAATAGTCAGCAGCGTGCGGCCGGGCACGACATCGATCTTGATCGTGGCCAGGTCGTTGACGTTGATCGAAGTGCCGCCCTCGATCAGCAGATCGGCCGGATGGCCGGGAACGCCGTAGCCAGCTGCCGGGACAAGCCATCCCATCGTCACCCGCTGCTCGCCTGTCTTGGACACGGCGATGAGCTCGCAATCGAGCGGGCCTTTCACGCGCCCGAGCTGGAGCGTGACCTGAGTGCCCCATGGCTTGGAAACCAGGCCGACGGTGCCCGTGATGCCGGTAACCGGATTCGTTGCCTTATGCAGAACGCCGGTCAGCAGCGGGCCGGAGGCCACTGGCGGCGACGATCGCGGCAACGCGAAGGCACCGGCGGCAATGCCGACCGCGACCAGCACCAGGCATGCGGCGAGGGCGAGCACCGCCCGCTGCCTGGTCCTCCGACGCCGCGCGAGGGACCGGCTGCTGGCGAGGTCGGCTATCGCCGCGTCAACTTTTTCATCATCGGCGAGTTCAATCTCGCCGATGCCAGCGAAGAGATCGGTCATTGCGGAGAACTCGGCGAGCTCAGCCGCGCAGGAGTCGCACTGCGCCAGATGGGCCTCGAAGTCAAGTCTGTCCGCCGGCCCGAGCAGGCCGAGCGAATAGGCCGCGACATCGGTGTGCTTGACGCTCATAGCGACACCCCTCGTTCGGCCAGGACAAGCTTCAGCGCGCGAAGCGCGTAGTAGACCCGCGATTTGACGGTGCCTACCGGAATCCCGAGCACATCAGCTGCCTCATTGACGGTCCGGTCGCTCAGGATTGTCGCGTTGAGCACTTGCCGGTGAGCTGGCGACAGAGCCCGCAAGGCATCCGCGACGATGACACTGCGCAGCACGTCGTCGGTCAAGTCGGTGACCGACGCCTTATCCAGCTTGTCCTCCCCCGCCTCAGGCGGCCGCGCGCTCTTTCTGCGCTGCTCGTCGATCACGATACGCCTGGCCACGGTCGCCAGCCAAGGCATGAGGGAAGGCGCGTCCGGGTCGAATTGGCTACCCTGCCGCCAGGCCCGCACCATCGTCTCCTGGACGATGTCCTCCGCGTGCTGCCGGTCACCCGCCGTGAGCCTCAGCACGAAGGCCATCAGCGGCGACCAGTACTGGCGGTAGAGGTCGACGGCAAGCCGGTCGTCGTCCCCGGCGTCGCCTCCGAAGGCGCTCGCGACCCAGCTCGCGACGCGCTTGCCGGTACCTCGCCCGGCTGCGGGAATCGTCATGGAACAACTCCCGTCCCCGCCCGGTCCCGGCTTGATTGCTGGGATCGTATCGCGACAAAGCCCCGCGGTCGACAGGCACCGTGATGGGCAATGCCAGGAAAGCCTGCAATGCATTGCACGGAGTCCGAACCCCGCGTTCAGCGAATGGGATAGTTCACGTTTTAGCAGCTTGAAGCGGAAATGCGGATGAGCCCTCGCAAGAGATCCCAGGAAACTCCAAGGGAACTCCCAGAAAAAATCATCGACCGGCACTGAACCATGCCCTCAAGCCGCTGCGTACCCCTGTCCGTCAACCCCGGGCCCGGGAACACAAGCTGCGGCGCCAGAACCGCCGCAACAAAGACAGGAGCCTACCGATCATGAGCCTCATCCAGTCATCCGGCAAGCGCTTGTGGGCCAGGTCCGCGATCGCTCTCGGGGCTGTCAGCCTGGCTGGCGCCGCCGCGCTCTCCATCGGACTCACCGCGGCCGGCGCTTCACCGGCCAAGGAGCACTCCTTCAGCTTCAAGCTCGTGCCCTCCCCCGGCATCAAGGCCTGCCTGCCGCACGCTGCCGGCAAGGTCACGATCACTCCGGGTGACCTCAACGACACCATGACCGTCTCCGTGAGCGGCATGCCTCCGCACAGCGGCTTCGACCTGTTCGTGATCCAGATGCCGAACAAGCCATTCGGCGTTTCCTGGTACCAGTCCGACGTCCAGACTGGCAGGAAGGGCATCGGATCGGCCACCGTGCGCGGCATCTTCGACTCCGAGACCTTCTCGGTCTCCCCCGGCGGCAAGACGACCTTCGCGCCGACACATCAACTGCACCTGGGCCTGTGGTTCAACAACCCGCGCACCCCGTTCAACATCGGCTGTGAGGGTCCCGCAACGTCTCCGATCGTGACTCCGTTCAATGGCGAGCAGCACGCAGGCATTCAGGCGCTGAACACCGCGAACTTCCCGATTCACAAGGGTCCGCTCTCGCACGTGCACCGCTAATAAGGAACTAATCCCATAGGGTGCTTATGGCCGGGACGCGGACACGCGTCCCGGCCATAAGCATGCCGTTTCTTAGCGGTCCTTCATCAGAATTCCCAAATCAGGCGCCTGCGAGGTCAGCGTCACCTTCTGATAGCCAGACGGCACAACGGCCCGCAGCAGTGCCCGGTTCGCGGCGGTCGGCTTCTGCCAGGTGAAGTCCGCGACCATGCGGCCGGGCCGGCCGGAGTCACGCGGCCACGTCCACCGCACCCGAACTGGCAGATAGGTCGAGGAATCGACCCAGAGAGTCTGCCGGAAGCCGACATCGTTGCCCGGCCGCACGGCAGTCAGCCTGATCGCGTTGACGCCATCTACCCGCTGCCGCCCCACGTTGTAGGCGCCGCACCTGAGCGCGGCCCTGATCCCGGCCGCCCAGTTGCCGGGCACTGCCAGCAAGCCTCCTACGGACAGCGAGCCATCGCACTTGGTGTCTGCCTTCTGCGCCGGCGGCAGGCTCACGCCCTGCGGCCACCACGTCTTCGCACGGTAGTCCAGGCCGAAGCCGTTCAGGTCCTCCGGCGAGCCGCCCGTGGCCGCCTGGGTCCAGATGTCCGCTCGCGGCACCCCGGCCCCGGTGAGACCCTGCACCCTGAACTGCCGGCGGTAGTACCAGAACCTGGCGCGCGGGGTGTAGAAGTAGCTGCCAGGCCCCGATGCCGATCCCGGCGTAAAGAACGGGAAGCTGACGCCGTTGCCGCCGACGCTCACCTGCTCGACGCGATTCGCCGCCGTCGCCGCGGCGATCGCCCGCTCGACCCGGCCGGTGACGTAGGCGACCGTCAGGATCCGCGGCTCGTGCCCGGCGGCTGGCCGCGCTGGTGCCGCGCCAAGCGCAGCCACGAGCACACTTGCGACGGCGACGACAGCCGTGCCAGACGCCACCGCGGCCCCTGCCCTGAGCTTG
Organism: uncultured Actinomycetota bacterium; assembly: GCA_963720575.1. Taxonomy (GTDB): domain Bacteria; phylum Actinomycetota; class Actinomycetes; order Streptosporangiales; family Streptosporangiaceae; genus Chersky-822. The sequence continues at coordinate 2,334,831 of CAVRGA010000001.1, read as the reverse complement.
CGCTGCCTGCTCCGGTAGTGCCGCTCGGCGCGGCTCGCCAGCCCGTCAGGGACGCGCGCACCGTCCGTCAGCCGGTCAAGACCGTCGCGCACCAGCTCTGTGATGTCGGAATTCATTGGCGTTCCTTCGTTAGTCGCGGCTCTTCGATGTCCCACTCGGCGGCGAGCTCGCGCAGCCTGCGCAGCCCTTTCGAGGTGTTGGACTTGACCGTGCCGACCGAGCAGCCGAGCAGCTCGGCGGCCTCCGGCTCTGTGAGCTGCTCCCAGTAGCGCAGCACGATGACAGCCCTCTGGCTGGGCGGAAGCTGGACCACGATCCTGGCCAGCGCGTCGCGCAAGTCCACGACCGCGACCGCGTCGGCGGCGGGCGCCGGTGAGTGCAGCAGCGGCACGCGCTCCCGCCATCGGCCTCGCCGGCGCCAGCCGTCGGCGGCGAGGTTGTAGAGCGTTCGCCGCACGTAGCGCTCCGTGTCGCCCACGGCGTGACGCGAGCTGGCGAGCACCCGCTCGAGTGCGGCCTGCAGCAGATCCTCGCCGGCCTGCTTGCTGCCGGACAGCGCGACCGCGGCTCGCATGAGGTAATCGCCCCGATCCTGGAGCAATCGCTCAAGGTCGTGTCCGTTCAGACGGTTCGCCATGCGACGTTCCCTTCGTCGCCACCTCATGACGAACAGCCGACGCCGGCAGTTGCCCAGCTGTCCTGGCTTTCTTTAAATCGATATACCACTGGGGGGTATGCTGAACAACGCTGCCGGGGTAGGTCGCTACCGCCAGGCGCGATGGAGGGGACCGGAACGCTACATGACCGATCTAGCGCAGCAGGTGCTCGCGGCCAATCCTGGCCCCGTGCTTGGCGGCATCGGCTCGTCGCTGCGCGAGGCGTTCTTCATGTTCTGGGAGACGCTCTGGGCCCTGGTGATCGGCTTCGGCTTGTCAGGAGCAGTGCAGGCGTTCGTGCCGCGTGACGCGCTCCGCGCGAAGCTCGGCAATCACCGGCCGACCGCCGTGACCAGGGCATCGGTGGTGGGAGCGCTGTCCTCGTCATGCTCATACGCCGCCTCGGCGATGGCCAAGTCGCTGTTCGCCAAGGGCGCCGACTTCGTCACGTCGATGATCTTCATGTTCGCGTCGACCAACCTGGTAGTCGAGCTTGGCATCGTGCTCGTCGTGCTGATCGGCTGGGAGTTCGTCGCCGCCGAGTACGTCGGGGGCATCATCATGATCTCGCTGCTCGCGCTGGTTGGCGGGGTGTTCCTGGCCGGGCGCGGAGTCGAGGCGGCCAAGGCCAAGCTCGATGCCGAGCACGAACACGGCACCGGGCACGTGCACAAGACCGGCCACGAGCAAGCCGCCGACCACGACCACGAGCACCCGGGAAGCGAGCCCGCCCCCCACGAACCCACCCCAGACCAATCCACCCCGCCGTGGCGCAAGGCGATCCGCACCAAGACAGGCTGGGCCGACGCGGCCACCTACACGATCTCCGACCTGACCATGCTCCGCCGGGAAATGCTCATCGGGTACGTCGTGGCCGGGTTCCTGGCTGTGCTCGTGCCGCTCGGCTTCTGGCACGCGTTCTTCATCACCGGGCACGGATTCTGGACGAGCCTCGAGAACGTGATCGTGGGACCCTTCATCGCCTTGATCAGCTTTGTCTGCTCAATCGGCAATGTCCCCCTCGCCGCTGCCCTGTGGAAGGGCGGTATCAGCTTCGGCGGCGTGGTCAGCTTCATCTTCGCCGACCTGATCGCGCTCCCCCTGGTGCTGATCTACCGCAAGTTCTACGGCGGGCGGCTCGCGCTGCGGATGCTCGCGGTGTTCTGGGCCGTGATGGCGGCCGCTGGACTGGTCACGGAGCTGATCTTCAACGCGGCCGGCCTGATCCCGACCCGCCGGCCGACGCAGATTGTGCCGGAGCACTTCGCCTGGAACTACACCACGATCCTGAACATCATTTTCGGCGTGATCTTCGCGCTGCTCTACTACCTCTACCGGAGCAGGGACAAGCTCGGCGGCGGCAACGGCTACGCGATCGACCCCGTGTGCGGCATGCAGGTCGAGAAGTCCGCGGCGCCCCGCCAGTCGACGTCGGCTGGCGGCATGAGTTACTGGTTCTGCTCAGACCGCTGTTGCGAGCGATTCGAGTCGACCCCCCACAAATTCGCCGCAATCCGGTCACCCTGACCCGCGCCCCTGCCGCAGCCCCGCGAACCCAGTCGCCCCAGCACCGACCCGCCTCGCAACGATTCCCGCCGGACCACCTCAACCCGACCGCACCCGCCTGCCCCGGCAAGGCGCCGCCGGGACAGCGTGAGCAACGTGGCCCTCCCTGTTGCTGTCAGCGGTCCTTCCTGACAGCAACGTGGCCCTCCCCGTTGCTGTCAGGACAACATCAGGGAGGGCCACGATGCTGTTAAAACCGGTGACCAACAGCAACAGGGAGGGCCACGATGCTGTGAGACGCGGGCGTGACCAGCAACCCGGGCCGCCCTGATGCTGTCGCGGGCCGCCGGGGCCGCGCCGGCAGGGCCGCGCCGGCAGGGCCGCGCCGGCAGGGCCGCGCCGCCAGGGCCGCGCCGCCAGGGCCGCGCCGCCAGGGCCGCGCCGCCAGGGCCGCGCCGCCAGGGCCGCGCCGCCAGGGCCGCGCCGCCAGGGCCGCGCCGCCAGGGCCGCGCCGCCAGGGCCGCGCCGCCAGGGCCGCGCCGCCGGGGCCGCGCTGTTGCGGTCGCAGGCCTCCGAGCCGGCGGGCGGCGGGCCGGAGAATGCTCCGCGATCATGACCGCTGCCGGCGGCTAGGCGCGGATTGCGCTGATGAGGCTGATGACGGCGAGCACCGCCATTGCGGCGGCGCCGATCAGGGTGATCGTCCGGGCCGGGATCAGCCGCAGCAGGCCGCGTCCGCCTGCGATGGCGATCCCGGCCACTGCCCAGAGCGCGAGCAGGCCGCCCAGGCCGACGGCCAGCGGGTCCTGGTACTTGGCGGCCAGGTTGACGATGACGATCTGGGTCAGGTCGCCGAACTCGGCCACGAGGATGACCAGGAAGCTTGTCGCGGCCACTCGCCAGAACGTCGGCGGGGTGTCCTTGTCCTCTTTGACATCGTCGTCGTCGTGCCTCCCGCGGGCCAGCACGACAGCCCCGGCGCCGAACAGCACGGCAACGATGACCGAGAGCACGCGGTGGGGCAGGAGCGAGAGCAGGCTCCCGGCGATGAGGGCGAGCAGCACATGCACCGCGAATGCCGCGGCAACGCCTATATAGACATAAATCGGCCGGTAGCGACTGCTGAGCATGAGACTGGCAAGCGCCGTCTTATCCGGCAATTCGGCGGGGAAGACAAGCCCGAACGTCGTTGCGGCCACCGCGAAGTTCACTTATGCGATCTTGCTGCATGGCGCGGCTCACCGCAAAACGCGCCCGCCCCGCCGGGCCCGCTGGCTGGCCACGGGCGCGAGCAAGGGCTGGGACGGCATGGAGGGGACGCCAACCTTTCATCTTCAAAAAATCTTGTCGATGATGTCGATCTGGGACGCTGGCGTTCGACGCGTGGGCGAACGAAGGGAACGCGGTGGTCGCGGACCGCCGCCTGAAACAGCCGGGACCGGTCGCCGTCGGCACCCGGCCGACCACGAAGGAGCACAACGCGATGCGATTCCTCGGATACACGCTGGCAGACCCGAACACGCCGATGCCCGAGCCTGGCCCCGAGCTCTACGCCAGGATGGGCGAGTTCGTCGCCGAGGCCACCAAGGCCGGCGTGCTGCTGGCTACCGGCGGGCTCACCCCGCCTGACCAGGCAACCAGGGTCAAGTACAGCGGGGGCGAGTTCACCGTGATCGACGGTCCGTTCGCCGAGGCGAAGGAACTGATCGGCGGCTGGGCCTTCATGGAGGTCCGCGACAAGGCCGAAGCGATCGAGTGGACCAAGCGATTCCTGGCGATCGCCGGCGAAGGCGCGTCAACCCTGCGCGAGGTCATGTAGTTCCCCCCGGGCAAGGAGGGGCGCGGTGCCGCCTGGACTGACGAGCGAAGTTGCGAGGAGGGAAGGCGGCGCCTAAGGCGCCCCTCCCTCCCATCGGGGGCTCCGGGGGGTCGTCCCCCCGGGCATTATGGTCAGGTGGGCGGCCCGCACGATCACGAGGTGGCCGGGGCGATCGAGACCGTCATCAGGCTCGAGTCGGCCCGGCTGATCGCAGGGCTGGCCAGGTACGCGGGCGGCGACCTCGGTCTCGCCGAGGAACTGGCCCAGGACGCCGTCGTCGCCGCGCTCGAGCAGTGGCCCGCCGACGGGGTTCCGGCAAATCCCGGTGCCTGGCTGATGACGGTGGCTAAGAGGCGGGCGGTCGACCAGTTCCGGCGGAGTCGGGAGCTGGAGCGCAAGTACGCTCAGATCGGGCGCACGCTGGCGGCTTGCGACGCCGGCGGCACGGACGCGCTTGACCGGGCCGTGGCCGACGGTATCGACGATGACCTGCTGCGGCTGATCTTCACCGCCTGCCACCCAGTGCTGTCCGTGCAGGCTCGCGTGGCGCTCACGCTCCGGCTGCTCGGCGGGCTGACCACGGCCGAGATCGCCCGCGCCTACCTGGTCGGCGAGCCGACGATCGCCCAGCGGATCGTCCGGGCTAAGAAGACGCTGGCCAGCGCCCAGGTCCCGTTCGAGACGCCGGACAGCGCGGCGCGGCCCGCGCGGCTGGCGTCCGTGCTCGAAGTTGTCTATCTCATCTTTAACGAGGGCTATTCGGCCACCGCCGGCGAGGACTGGATGCGGCCGCAACTGTGCCACGAAGCCCTGCGGCTGGGACGGCTGCTCGCGGCGCTGTCGCCGGACGAGCCCGAAGTGCACGGGCTCGCCGCGCTGATGGAGATCCAGGCTTCCAGGCTGGCGGCTCGCGCCGGGCCATCGGGCGAGCCGGTGCTGCTGCTCGACCAGGACCGCTCGCGCTGGGACCAGTTGCTGATCGGGCGCGGGCTCGCGGCGATTGACCGGGCCGTGGCGCTCGGCGGCGAGCGCGGGCCTTACGTGCTGCAGGCGTCGATCGCGGCGTGCCATGCACGGGCGTTCCACGCCGAGGACACCGACTGGGCGCTGATCGCTTCGCTGTACGAGGTGCTCGCCGAGATCATGCCGTCGCCGGTGGTGGAGCTGAACAGGGCGGTGGCGCTGTCGATGGCGTTCGGGCCGGAGGCTGGGCTCGCTCTGGTTGACCAACTGGCCGCCGAGCCGGCGTTGCGCGGGTACCACCTGCTGCCGAGCGTGCGCGGCGACCTGCTGCTGAAGCTGGGCCGGGTTCGGGAGGCCCAGTCGGAGTTCGAGCGGGCGAGTGCGCTGGCCGGGAACGAGCGAGAGCGCGAGCTGACCGCCCAGCGTGCTCGCGCCGCCGCGCAAGAGCAGTAATTGGTCGCCAGATGAGGTCGCGTATTCGCCGACCTCTATGCAGGCCGAGCTAGCTGGGCAGGCCGAGCGCGTTATCGCTATCCTTGTCGTTCTCGGATACGTCTGGTGCTATGCGACCGTTATGCTCCTGACTGCAGCGGCTAGATGACTGGGAATACTCGCGCTGCGACTGAGTAGTTTTACTCAGGCATTCGGGCTAGTCCCGGCCGGATACTGGACCCATGAATAGCGATACTGACGAGCGGGCCGGCCGGGGCGACGGAAGCGGCGGAACGATAGTGCTGGACGCGAACGTCGATCCGCCTCGCTGGTGGCTGGTCGTCATACCTTGCGTGCTGGCCTTGCCGGCGGCAGCGCTTGGCGCGCTCAGCGGGCTGGTGTCATCTCTGTTCAGCTGCTTTGACACCTGCACGGGCTACACCAATTGGTTCAATTCCCCGAACGGGGAAGGGGTGCTCGGCTTAGCCGAACTTGTCTTCGGCCTTATCTCGTTCGTGCTGCTGATCATCGGCCTGGCCGTGCCGAGGAACCGCCGGGTTCTCATGAAATTTGCCTGGATCATCTGCCTGCTGGCCTCTGCGATCCTCGGCATCTTGTACTCGGGCGCGTAAGCGAGGCAGCGCCACCAGGCTCATCTCGGTCATATTCGCACATGCGCATTCATGCCGTTCATGCCGTGTCTGGTTCAGTCCGGGCCGACGTGCTCACTCAGGCCTGCCGGGCATTGTTTCCTGATCACGGACGTCCAGTTCCTCCGGGCCAGGCTTTCCAAGATCAGTTAGTCTATGTGGCGTTGGTTCCCGGAGGAGAGTTCTCGGCTGGATGAGACTTTTCTTCATGATCCAGGAGAGTTTTCGCGTTCCCGGAGGAGTCCTTTAGCATAAACGAGAGAAATTACGGCTATAGAGGCTATCTGGTGACTCGTGATCAGGATCGGGGAGCCTTTCCGGCATCGTGGGGGAGAGTTCTCAGTCCGGGGAGCTGCCGGTGCGGGGGCGGCAGGTGCGATGCTCCGTGATCCAGGACCCGGGCGTGATCACGGAACATCGTCCCTGTCCTGACCTGGGCGATCTTCCGTGATCACGGTCTCGATCATGATCACGGAAACCAGCACGGGTCCCGGAGGCGGCTGCGCGGCTCGTGCGCGGGATCGGGGAGTCTTTTCCGGCATCGCGGGGAGAGTTCTCAGTCCGGGGAGCTATCGGTACGGGGGCGGCAGGTGCGATGCTCCGTGATCAAGGACCTTCGCATGATCATGGAACATCACCGCTGCCCTGGTGGCTGTCGCGTGATTTCTGACCGAGTCGTGGAAGCCTTTCGGACATCTTTGCGGAATCAGGCGGAGCCGGCCCGGCGGCACGGCGGCATCAGGACGGCCCAGGCTACTGGTCACGCTGCCTCTAACAGCATCGTGGCCCTCCCTGTTGCTGTTGGACACCGGTTTTAACAGCAACGCGGCGCTCCCGGCCCGCACCAGACATCTGGAGGGAGTGCCACGTTGGTCTGTAAACAGGGGTGGTTTGTCCCCGTTTACACCGATGCACCAGCGCCGGCCCGCCGGCACGGATGGTTGCTGTCAAAAAAGACCGCTGACAGCAACAGGGAGGGCCACGATGCTCACGCTGCCCCGGCTACGCCGTGCCGGGGCACGGCGGCGCCGTGCCGGGCACTGCGCACGTTCGCCTCCACCCGGCGCCTGACTCACCAAGATCCCTCGCCATCCAGGAACAGTAGCTCGCCGCGCACGAGCAGGAGGTCCATCAGCGCAGGTCAGGGCTGTTGCTTGAGTCAGCCCTCAGCTAAGCTAGCGTTCGAATACATGTTCTAGTTTGTGGATGAGTGTGTGGAGACCCGCCCGGAGTGGTGGCCGTATCCGGAGCAGTGCCCGTCTGGCCATCAGTGGGGGCCAGGCCGGGTGATCGTGAGCTGGTCACCGTGCGACTGCCCAGGAGCACTGACGCACCCAGGACGCGGCCATCAGTGCGTGCGCTGCGGCACGCACGGCTGCACTGCGACGTGGTATCAGCCCAGGCACGGCTGGCCGCGACCAGCTGAGCCGGCATCAAGCTGAGCCGGCATCAACGGGGCCGGCATCAACGGGGCGCGGTTTGTGCGGGCAAGTCAGTTTGCCGCAGGGAGCCGGCCCGGTGAAGGCCCGGCCGGGATCGGGCCGGGCCTTCACCGGGCGCATAAGCGCGGGTCATTCACCCAAGCGGCACGACTCTTACCTCGGCTGGGAAGCCGAAGTTCGGCTGGACGGGCCGACATTGCCCAGGGAAGAGGGGGAAAGGCAGCCCGTCCATCGCCTCCACTATCACCGCATTGGCGCAGATCCGCGTGATGACCGTGCCGGGCGTTTGGCCGTCGTAGAGCACGGTTCCGGCGCTCTGGCACCCGGTCGAGCCGTCGATGAAGGTGATCGTGGCCTGATTCTCGTCACACGTTGTCGCCGCCTGCGCGGCGGTGGCGGGCACGGCCGCGATCAGTGCGGTCGCCGGAATAACCAGCGCGGCAGCAGCCGCGAGGCCCATGAGCCGGGATCGGAATGTCATGAGTACCGTCCTGTCGTTCCTGGCGAAGGGCGCGCAGAAAGGCAGTACGAGCACGCCGCTCACCTCCGATGATTACAAAACGTAATGCCGATGTTACTAAATGAATTGGCGTAGCGACGGCTAGTCTCCGCCGGTCTTCCCCGTTCAGCGAGGGAGAGCGCGCGCCGCCAGAACGACGCCGACGGGCGGCCCTGAGTGCGACCATCAGGCGGGCCTGTCAGACTACCGATCATGCAAACGCTGGTCGCCGATCATCCGCTCATCGCGCACAAGCTCACCGCGCTCCGTGACGTGCACACCGAGACGCCGGTGTTCCGCAGCCTGACCGACGAGCTTGTCACCCTGCTCGCCTACGAGGCGACGCGCGACGTCAAGGTCGAGCACGTCACCGTGCACACCCCGGTGGCGTCGGCGGAAGGGGCCAAACTGGCCAGGCCGATCCCGCTCGTGATTCCCGTCCTGCGGGCCGGGATCGGCATGCTCGACGGCATGGCAAGGCTGCTGCCCAAGGCCGATGTCGGCTTCGTCGGCCTGGCCAGGGACGAGGAAACCCTCGTCGCCTCTACGTACGCGACCAGGCTGCCCGCGGACCTGACGGGACGCGACACGTTCGTGCTCGACCCGATGCTCGCTACCGGCGGCACGCTGGAGACCGTGTTCGGGATGCTGGCCTCCCGCGGGGCCGCGTCACTTACGGCGATCTGCCTGCTGGCGGCGCCCGAGGGCATCGCGCGGGTTCACGAGGCGTTTCCCGATGACTTCCCTATCCCGGTCAAGGTGGTCACCGCCGGCCTGGACGAGCGCCTCAACGAGCGCGGTTACATCGTCCCCGGCCTAGGCGACGCCGGCGACCGCCTCTTCGGCACGATTTAGGCGGTCGGCCGGCGTCTGGCCGGCGTCTGGCCGACCCCGCTCAGTTTGGCCGCTGGCCCGAGTGCCGCACGATGCCGCTGCTGATCAGCGCCCAGTGGCCGCCGCCCTCGCCCTTCCTGTAGTGCCTGGTCACGTCCGTGCCGACGATCGTCTTGTTCGCCACGAACACGTCCTGGAAACCAAGGAGCTGGTAGGTGCGAGGGTTGATGACCAGCTCAGTACGATTGAACCCCTCGATCGTCATGGACAGGCCGATGCCGCGCCGCCCGAGGAAGTCGGTGGCCGACCGGTCGAAATGCACCGACGGCAGGCCAACCAGGATCTTGTAGAAGGTGGCGAGCAACCGCGGTGGCAGCACGGTGTTTTTCATGAGGCCTTCGATGGCCTCGAAGATGCCCTGGTCTCCCGAATCCATGATGCGCGACTGCGACGGACTGTCGATGACGCTCAAGATCAGCGCCTTGACCTTGGCCGGGTTAGCGGGCAGCGAGGCCAGGTAGCTGTACGTCCAGCTGCGCCACCCGCCGATGCCATAGCCGCCGTCCTCGGTATACAGGCGGCCGTTGTTGGTGAACGTCATTTCGCGACGATCGAGCCTGACCCAGATCTCGGACCCCTTCCCGCCCAGGCGCAGCAGGGTCTTCATGTACGACCATTCGTGCGGCCCGGGCAGGGTGTGCTGTGCCTGCGCGACTTTCGTGGAGTAGGCCACAAGCTGCGCCTCCGTCCTGGCGACACCCACGCTCAGCACCGACTGCGCCGGAATCGGGCCTGAACCCGGGGTCCGCGTCAGCGACGGCACGACGATCAGCGCGGCAGCGGCAACCGAAACGACAGTCGCGCCGATGCCGGCCACGAGCAGGCGCCGCCCCGGCGCCCGGCCGGGTGCCCGCCCAGGCGCCCGCCTCGACGTGACCGGGCCGGCGCTGAACGCCTCCGTGAGTACCTGCTCGGCCTTGGCGAACTCGGCGCACCGCACGTGCGCTCGCAGTCCGGCTACCGCGTCTAGTTCGTCAGCTTGCTTCATTGCCATCGTCGTCCTTTCCCTCGTTCGCTGCCTCGCCGCTGCCGGCGAGCGCGGTCCTGAGCCTGGATCTGGCGCGATTCATCCGGGACCTGACCGTGCCTTCGGGCACCCCGAGCGCCTCGGCGACCTGGTCGTAGGTCAGCTCGGCCCACGTGACGAGCAGAACCACATCGCGCTGACCTGGATTTAGCTGGGCGAGCGCGCCGGCGACGGCGCGGCTGGTCTCACCGGCGGCGAGCCTGGCCTCGGCCAGGTCTGCCGCTGACTCGGCCACCGGGTCGACGCCGGTCCGCTCCAGCGCCTTGAGCTGGCGTTCCTCGTCGCGGTGGCGGCGGCGGATCAGGTTCGCGGCGATGCCGTGCAGCCACGGCCGGGCATCGGCCCGGCTCAGGTCGTAGTCATCGCGCTGCCGGAACGCCGCGAGGAACGTGTCGGCGACGACATCTTCCGCGAGGTCGCGCCCCAGCCGGCGGGTCACGTACCGGCCGATCTCGGCGGCGTGCCGCTGGAAGATGACGGCGAATAGCTCAGGCTCGGCCCTCGACCGCTCAATGATGTCCCGGTCGGCGCATCGAGCGGTGGCTGGCGAGGGCGGCGCTGGGGGAGCACCAGATCTCATTGTCACGCCTGTTCTTGCCCGCGCGGCCGCCGATAGGTCCCTCGCGGCGGCACGCAGTCCTCAGATACGCGCGCGCCAGTGACAGGAGTGACGGGTGCCCGGTTTGCCGCAGTACCACCCGTCCGAACGGCTGCGCGAGTCCACATGAATGACCTTGTTGGTTAATTGGAGGTTGGGCTGGCGGGCAATCTGAGACAGTGGAGGCGGGTTGTGCCGGGTGGGCTGGTTGTCCGCCGGAGGCCGGCAAGGCTAGTTTCCGTGATCATGGCCGCGCGCATGATCACGGAGCATTGCCCATGCCCTGACCTGCGTAAATTTCCGTGATCATGCCCCGGGTCATGATCACGGAACATCGCACCGGTCAGTTCGAACGGCCCGGCCTGATCACCCCGGCGCCGCTCACTCCCGCCACCCGAACCCAATAAACCAACAGGATCATGAATACGCGGACTGCTGGGGGAAATCGGGTGTCGATCCCCGCAGTGATGTTGGCCGGGACCGATGCCTGGCCGACGGTCAGATCCCGACCGGGTGCCAGACCGTCTTCGTCTCGAGGAACGCCAGCATCCGCCTCGGCGTCGGCGCCGCGGCCCAGTCCTCTTCCCGGCAGAACACCCGCTTCACGCTGGCCGCCGCGAGCCGCTCAAGCTCGGCCCGGCTAGAGGCAACGGCACCGGTGAGGTCGATCGCGTTCACATCGAAATGACCTGCGAGCACAGGTGCGAGCTCGGCCATCCGGCCGGTCAGCACGTTGACGACGCCGCCGGGCACGTCCGAAGTGGCGAGCACCTCGGAAAGCGTGATCGCGGGCAGCGGACGCTCCTCGCTGGCGACCACCACGGCCGTGTTCCCGGTCGCGATCACCGGCGCGATGACGCTCACCAGCCCGAGCAGGCTCGACTCCGCCGGCGCGAGCACCGCGACCACGCCAGTCGGCTCGGGCACGCTGAAGTTGAAGTACGGCCCGGCGACCTGGTTGGCCCCGCCGGTCACCTGCGCGACCTTGTCCGGCCAGCCCGCATACCAGACCCACCGGTCAATCGCGTCAGCAACTGTCCGTCGCGCTACTCCCGCGGAAGCCCCTTCAGCTTGAATAATTCCCTCGGCGAACTGCCCAGCCCGACCCTCAATCATCTCAGCGACTCGATAAAGCACTTGCCCCCGGTTATAGGCCGTAGCCCCAGACCACTTCCCCACCGCCGCCCGAGCCGCCACAACAGCGTCCCGCACGTCCTTCCGAGAAGCGAGCGCCGCGTACGCAAGCAACTCCCCGCCCTTGGCGGCCCGCACCGAATAAGACCGCCCAGACTCAGACCGAGGAAACCCCCCACCCAAATAAAGCTTGTAGGTCTTCCGCACCCCAACCCGCAGGCCGCTGAGATCAGAGCCCCCAGGGCTGACGTCAGAGCCCCCAGGGCTGACGTCAGAGCGCCCCGGGCTGACGTCAGAGCGCCCGGGGCCAGCCTCAGAGCGCCTTGGGTCGGTCACCGCAGCGCGAGCCGCGCTCTTAGAGCCCTTCGAGCCAGTCTTCGCACTCGCCCCGGACTTAGGCGAAGCCTCTGGCAAGGCGCCGTCGGCTGACGGCTCATCGGCAGTGCGTTCAGTCACGGCCGATGAGTCGTTAGCTGACGGCTTCCCGTCAAGCCGGGTCTTAGATCTTTTAACCTCAGACATCCAAATACGCAGCCAGCCCGTGCCGGCCGCCCTCCCGTCCGAACCCGGACTCCCGGTACCCGCCGAACGGACTGGCCGGGTCGAACCTGTTGTACGTGTTAGCCCAGACCACGCCGGCCCGCATTCGCTGCGCCATCCACAAGATCCGGCTGCCTTTCTCGGTCCACACCCCGGCAGATAGCCCGTATGGCGTGTTATTCGCCTTGGTCACGGCCTCGTCCGGCGTCCGGAACGTCAGCACCGAAAGCACCGGCCCGAAGATCTCCTCGCGCGCGATCCGGTGCGACTGACTCACCCCGGTGAACACCGTCGGCGCGAACCAGAAGCCCTTCTTCGGCAGCTCGCACGCGGGCGACCAGCGGCGGGCGCCCTCGGCTTCCCCGGCGGCGGTCAGCTCGGTGATCTTGTCGAGTTGCTGGCGGGAGTTGATCGCGCCGATGTCGGTGTTCTTGTCGAGCGGGTCGCCGAGCCGCAGGGTCGTCAGCCGCCGCTCGAGCCGTTCGACCACGTGCTCGGCCACCGACTCCTGCACGAGCAGCCTCGATCCGGCGCAGCAGACGTGCCCCTGGTTAAAGAAGATGCCGTTGACGATGCCCTCGATCGCCTGGTCGATCGGCGCGTCGTCGAAGACCACGTTGGCCGCCTTGCCGCCGAGCTCCAGCGTGAGCTTCTTGCCGGTGCCCGCGATGGCCTGGCTGATCGCGATGCCGACTTCGGTCGACCCGGTGAACGCGACCTTGCCCACACCCGGGTGGGCCACCAAGGCAGCGCCGGTCTCGCCCGCGCCGGTCACCACGTTGACGACGCCTGGCGGCAGCTCGGCCTGCTGGCACACCTGCGCGAGCAGGAGCGCGCTCAGCGGCGTGGTCTCGGCCGGCTTGAGCACGCACGTGTTGCCCGCGGCCAGCGCCGGGGCCAGCTTCCAGGCCGCCATGAGCAGCGGGAAGTTCCACGGGATCACCTGGCCCGCGACCCCGAGCGGCGCCGGCGAGTGACCGAATCCGGCGTAGTCGAGCTTGTCCGCCCAGCCCGCGTAGTAAAAGAAGTGCGCGGCCGCCAGCGGGATGTCGACGTCCCTGGTCTCCTTGATCGGCTTGCCGTTGTCAATCGACTCGAGCACGGCGAACTCACGGGACCGCTCCTGCAGGATCCGCGCGATGCGGTAAAGGTACTTGGCCCGCTCGGCGCCCGGCATCGGCCCCCAGACCCGGTCGAACGCTGTCCTCGCGGCGGCGACCGCCCGGTCCACGTCGGCCGCGCCGGCCTCGGCGATCTGGGCGAGCGGCTCCTCGGTGGCCGGGTTGATCGTCGCGAAGGCGCGTCCGCTCGCCGCTGGCCCGAACTCGCCGTCCACGAACAGCCCGTACTCGGGCGCGATCGACACGATCTCGCGTGACTCGGGCGCGGGCGCGTACTGCCAGTCGAGCCCGGCCGCGAGCTCGGCGACGGCGGCCGATGTCACCGCCGCCGTGTGCTTTTTGTCAGCCAAGCCAGGCCCTCCCGCGGATTGTCAGCTCAAGGCTAGTCGACGGTGAAGTAGTCCGGGCCCGAGTACATCCCGGTCAGCTGCTTGCGGCGCTGCATGAGCAGGTCGTTGAGCAGGCTGGAAGCGCCGATCCTGAACAGGCCGGGCGTCAGCCACGCCCGGCCCGCCGTCTCGTTGACGAGCACCAGGTACCTGATCGCGTCCTTGGCGGTCCTGATGCCGCCGGCGACCTTGACCCCGACCCTGCGCCCCGAGGCCTGCTCGAAGTCGCGAACGGCGGCGAGCATCACGAGCGCGACGGGCGGCGTGGAGGCCGGGCTGACCTTGCCGGTCGAGGTCTTGATGAAGTCGGCTCCGGCCAGCATCGCCAGCCAGGACGCCCGGGAGACGTTGTCGAGCGTGGCAAGCTCGCCGGTCTCCAGGATCACCTTGAGGTGCGCCGCCCCGCAGGCTTGCTTGACCGCGCGGACCTCGTCGTAGACCTGGCCGTACCGGCCGGCCAGGAACGCGCCGCGGTCGATCACCATGTCGATCTCGTCCGCCCCGGCCGCCACGGCGTCGGCCACATCGGCCAGCTTGACCGCGAGTGACGCGCGCCCGGACGGGAACGCCGTCGCCACCGACGCCACAACCACCCGCGAGCCGGCGAGCCCGGACTCGGCTAGCGCGGCCTTCGCGACGCCGACGAGGTCCGGGTAGACGCAGACGGCGGCCACGGACGGCACGGCCGGATCGGCCGGGTCGGGCCTGACCGCCTTGGCGCACAGCCCGCGCACCTTGCCAGGCGTATCCGCGCCTTCGAGCGTGGTGAGGTCCACCATGGCGACGGCGAGCGAGAGCGCGTCGAGCTTGGCGCCTTTCTTGATCGACCTGGTCGCCAGCCCGGCAACCCGCGCCTCCGCGCCGATCTGGTCGACCCCCGGCAGTCCGTGCAGCATCTGGCGCAGCGCCACGTCCGAGGTCACGCCATCCGCGTCGGCCAGCCACTCCCTGGCCTGCGACATCACCATCTGAGACTGCAAAACCTGCGCACCCGCCATGTCCGCGATGCTACCGCGCGCACCAATGTGCCGTTAGTGTCGCTCACACAGCACCAACGGCACAGCGGTGCGAGGGACCCGGCCGGGGTCCGGGCCAATCCGCGCCGCGGGCAGCGCTCAGGGCCTCGGCGCTACCTGCGGGGCCATGGCCGCGGCGAAGCCGGGCTTGATCACCGTGTTGATCAGCTCGAGCCGCTCGTCGAACGGCGCGAAGGCGCTCTTCATCGCGTTAATCGTGAGCCACTGGATGTCGGACCAGCCGTACCCGAACGCCTCGACCAGGGCGGCGAACTCCGATGACAGCGTCACGTCGCTCATCAGCCGGTTGTCGGTATTGACGGTGACACGGAACGACAGCGGCCGCAGCAGCCCGATCGGGTGCTCCCTCACGGACTTAGCGGCACCCGTGTGCACGTTCGACGTGGGGCACATCTCCAGCGGAATCCGCCGGTCGCGCACGAAACTCGCCAGGCGGCCCAGTCGCGCCGCGCCGTCAGGCAAGACGGTGATGTCGTCGATGATCCGCACGCCGTGGCCGAGCCGCTCGGCACCGCACCACTGCACGGCTTCCCAGATGGACGGCAGCCCGAAGCCCTCGCCGGCGTGAATCGTGATGTGGAAGTTCTCCCGCGCCACGTACTGGAAGGCGTCCAGGTGCCGCGAAGGCGGCGAGCCAGCCTCGGC
Organism: uncultured Actinomycetota bacterium; assembly: GCA_963720575.1. GTDB lineage: Bacteria > Actinomycetota > Actinomycetes > Streptosporangiales > Streptosporangiaceae > Chersky-822. The sequence continues at coordinate 2,319,479 of CAVRGA010000001.1, read as the reverse complement.
CCCGGCAATGTCGAACCCGACAACCCCGGCATCACGATGCCGCACGGCAAGCTCGGCGATCTCCAGCGACCGAGCCGCCGTCCGCATGGCGGTGAGCAGCGCGTACACCCGGATCCCCCGGCCCGCGCTTCCCAGGGCGAACCCCGAGAGCACCGCCTCGACCACCTGGTCGAGCGTGAGCCCGGCGGTGACATGCAGTTCAGGAGCGAACCGCACCTCCGCGTACGCCACGCCGTCAGCCGCGAGATCCTCGGCGCACTCGGCCGCCACCCGCACCAGCGCGTCGCGCGTCTGCATGACCCCGACCGTGTGCTGGAACGCCTCCAGGTACAGCTCGAGCTGCCCCCGCTCGGCGGCACTGGTCATCCACAGGCCAAGCTCGGCCGGATCATGAGTGGGCAGGCCCCGGTAGCCGCTCTGGCGGGCGAGTTCCACGATGGTGGCGGGCCGGAGCCCACCATCAAGATGGTCATGGAGCAGCACCTTGGGGACGTGGCAAATCTGCTCAAGCGAGACGGACACGCCGTCCATTGTCGCCTAGGCGATGCGCTCGATGACGGCAGGCCCGATAACCGGCTCATCCGGCCCGATCTCGATGCCCCCGGCCAGCGCCTGCCGCGCCGCCCCGAATCGCGCCGGGTCATCGGCCCGCAGCTCGAGCAGCGGCTGCCCGGCTTCCACCCGCTCCCCCGGCTTGGCCAGGCAGATCACGCCGGCCCCGGCGCTCACCGCGTCCTCCTTGCGCGCCCGCCCGGCCCCGAGCCGCCACCCGGCCGTGCCGACTGCGAGCGCGTCGAGCCGCCGCAGCCAGCCACCCGACTCCGCCAGCACGACCTGCGAGCACGGCGCGGCCGGCAGCGGCGCGTCCGGGTCGCCGCCCTGCCCGGCGATCATCTGCCGGTACTTGGCCAGCGCCCGCCCGTCCGCCAGCGCCGCGGCGGGATCGGCCGGGATCCCGGCCAGGGCCAGCATCTCGCGCGCCAGCGCCAGCGTCACCTCGGTCAGGTCGGCCGGCCCGGCCCCGCGCAGCGTGTTGATCGACTCGGCCACCTCGACGGAGTTGCCCACCGCCCGGCCGAGCGGCATGTCCATCGAGGTCAGCAGCGCGACCGTCCTGACCCCTGACTCAGTACCCAGAGCCACCATGGTTCGCGCCAGTTCCCTGGCCGGCTCGACTTCCCGCATGAACGCGCCGCTGCCCACCTTCACATCCAGCACGAGCGACTGCGTTCCCTCCGCGATCTTCTTCGACATGATCGAGCTGGCGATCAGCGGTATCGACTCGACCGTCCCGGTGACGTCCCGAAGGGCATAAAGCTTGCGGTCGGCCGGCGCGAGGTCGTCCCCGGCTGCCGCGATCACGCACCCGACGGTAGAAAGAAGGTGAACGAATTGCTCGCCGGAGACCTGAGCCCTCCAGCCTGGCACGCTCTCCAGCTTGTCGAGGGTGCCGCCCGTGTGGCCGAGTCCCCGGCCCGAGAGCTGGGGCACGGCCGCGCCGCAACTCGCCACCAGCGGCGCCAGTATCAGCGAGACCTTGTCGCCCACCCCGCCGGTCGAGTGCTTGTCCACGGTCGGCACCGGCACGCGGGACAGGTCAAGCCGCCGCCCGGTCCCGATCATCGCGTCGGTCCAGGCCCGCAGCTCCGCAGGCCCCAGCCCCCGGAAGTAGATCGCCATCGCCATCGCCGACATCTGCTCGTCAGCGACAACTCCCTTGGTATAAGCGTCGATCAGCCACCCGATCTCGGCAGCAGACAGCTCCAGCCCATCCCGCTTAGCCCGGATGAGTTCGGGCGCGCTTGTCACGGCGCGGCCACGTCGGGGCGCATCCAAAGCGCCCCGACACGCGGGGGGTACGGGGGGTCGCCCCCCCGGGAGCTAACGGTCACGGCGCTCGGCCAGGTCGGTGCCGGTGAAGGCGTCGGGGAGGAGGGTGCCTAGCTGGCGCGGGCCGCCGTCGCTGTCGAGCAGCAGGCCAGGGCCGCCGGCCTCGAGCAGCAACTGCCTGCAGCGGCCGCACGGGACAAGCGGCGCGCCGTCATGCGCGACCACGCTGACCGCGATCAGCCGGACGGCGCCGGCCGCGTGCAGCGCGCTGACGAGGCCGCATTCGGCGCACAAGGTCAGGCCGAAGGAGGCGTTTTCCACGTTGCAGCCGGTCACCACGGCGCCATTGGCCGCCAGCCCGGCGGCACCCACTCTGAGCCGCGAGTAGGGGGCATAGGCGTTAGCCGCCGCCACGATCGCGGCCGCCCGCAGCGCGGGCCAGTCGATGCTCGTCTGTGCTGTTCCGCCGGCCAAGTCCGCTCCGTCATCTCCGCGTCACCTCCGCCGGGCACCAGGCGCGTCCGGCGCGGCTGGCATGCTCTCACACCGCCGCCCGGCCCGCTTCCCACGCTCGGCTACGAGCACGCTTCGACTTGTTATGGTAGTATTATCCTGTTATGCACCATAATGTAAGAGTCTCGATTTCACAACGGCCCCGTTGCCGCCGTCATATCCCGCTTCCACATCACTCGTGACGGTAATAGATTCTCGATCATCCCGGGGGGGACTCCCGGGTTCTCTACAGCCTCGCCGGCCGGGCCGGGTTCCATCAGGCCGGTGTTTTATGTCGCGGCATGCCGCCCCCCGCATAGGAGGAACCGTGAGAGGGTCACTCAAGATCGCCGCCGCGCTCAGCGTGCTGGCCGTAGTTACCGCTGCCTGCGGCAGCAGTAGCGGCTCGAGCAGCCCGGGAGGATCGGGCGGAACTGGCTCGAGCTCATCGGCGGTAGCCGCCCCGTTCAAGGCGTGCATGGTCACCGACACTGGCGGCATCGACGACAAGTCGTTCAACCAGTCGTCCTACCAGGGCCTGCAGGCCGCGAAGACCGCGGACCCGAACATCGCCATTACTTACCTGCCGTCCACGACGACGGCTGACTATGCCTCCAACATCAGCACGTTCATCGCGCAGAAATGCGGGATCATCGTCACGGTCGGATTCCTCATGGCCGCGGCGACCGAGGCGGCCGCGAAGGCCAACCCGACGCAGAAGTTCGCGATCGTGGACTGCTCGTACGCGTCCGAGTGCCTGACCGGTGCCAAGGAGCCGAACATCGACCAGCTGGTGTTCAACACCGTGCAGGACGGCTTCCTCGGCGGTTATCTCGCGGCCGCGGTCAGCAAGACCCACGTCGTGGCGACCTACGGCGGCGAGAACTTCGGCACCGTGACCATTTACGAGGACGGCTTCTGGGACGGCGTGCAGTACTTCAACAAGCAGCACCACGCCAACGTCAAGGTCCTCGGCTGGGACGAGACGACCCAGAAGGGCAACTTCATCGGCAACTTCACCGATCTGGGCGCTGGCCAGAACCTGAGCAACACCTTTATCGGCGACAACGCCGACGTCATCTTCCCGGTCGCCGGCGGCGTTGGCCTCGGCACGGCCAAGGCCGTGCAGACCGCGGACGCCGGCGGCAAGCACGTCAGCATCGAGTGGGTCGACACCGACGGCTGCAGCAACGCACCGCAGTACTGCAGCCTTTTCCTCACCTCGGTGACCAAGGGCATCGTCACGGCGGTCAAGACCGCGGTGCTGAACGCCGCCAACGGCACCTTCAAGGGCGGTACCTACGTCGGCACGCTGTCCAATGGCGGTGCGGTGCTGTCGCCGTACCACGACTTCGCCAGCAAGATCCCGGCCTCGGTCCAGGCCGAGATCAAGTCGCTCATGTCGCAGATCGAGAGCGGCAAGATCGTCCCGGCCACCAAGAGCCCGGTCTAGGTCCGCCTCATCCGTTCGGCACAGCCGCCCGGCTGGCCGGCGCTCGCTCCCCCGGCGAGCGGCCGGCCAGCGCGGGCGGCACAGGCGTGAAAGGAGGCTGCCGGTGAAGCTCGAGCTGCGCGGGATCACCAAGCGCTTCGGCGGTCTCGTGGCCAACGACCACATTGACCTGGTAGTTCAGCCGGGCGAGATCAGGGCGCTGCTCGGCGAGAACGGCGCGGGCAAGACGACGCTGATGAACGTGCTCTACGGGCTCATCCAGCCCGACGATGGCGAGATCGTCATCGACGGCAATCCCGTGCACATACGCTCTCCCAAGGATGCCATCAGCTCAGGTATCGGCATGGTGCACCAGCACTTCATGCTAGTGCCCGTCTTCACGGTGGCGGAGAACGTCACGCTCGGCGTCGAGCGAGTACGCGGGTTCGGGCTGCTCGACCGCAGGCGCACCCGCAAGGACGTGCTCGAGCTGTCTGAGCGGTTCGGGCTGAAGGTCGATCCCGACGCCTATGTCGAGGACCTCCCGGTCGGCATCCAGCAGCGGGTCGAGATCATCAAGGCGCTGCTGCGCGACGCGAGCGTCCTGGTGCTCGACGAGCCGACGGCCGTGCTCACCCCTGGCGAGACCGAAGACCTGTTCCGGATCATGCGGGAGCTGCGCGAAGGCGGCCGCTCGATCATCTTCATCTCCCACAAGCTCAAGGAAGTCCAGGCGATCGCCGACACCATCACGGTGATCAGGCGGGGCGCGGTGGTGGGCGAGCGGCCGCCGAGCACGACCGGGGCCGAGCTCGCCGCGCTGATGGTCGGCCGGTCGGTGCAGCTGCGGGTCAGCAAGGAACCGGCCAGGCCAGCCGGGGTGCGGCTGACCGTCAAGGACCTGACCGTGCCGGACGAGCGCGGCGGGATGGCGGTGCACGGCGTCTCATTCGAGGTACGCGGCGGCGAGGTCCTCGGCATCGCCGGCGTGCAGGGCAACGGCCAGACCGAGCTGTGCGAGGCGCTGCTCGGCCTGCGGCCGGCCACCGGCTCGGTCCAGCTCGACGGGGCGGAGCTGAGCGCCGCGTCGACCAGGGACAGGCTCCGCGCTGGCATCGGCTACGTGCCCGAGGACAGGCAGGAGGACGGCCTGGTCGGCGCGTTCTCCGTGGCCGACAACCTGGTGCTCGACGTCTATGACCGGCCGCCGTACGCCTCGGGCATCGCGCTCAAGCTCGACACGATCGCCGCGGCGGCGAACCGCCTGGTCTCCGAGTACGACGTGCGCACGACCTCGGTGCAGACCCCGGTCGGGACGCTGTCAGGCGGCAACCAGCAGAAGGTCATCGTGGCCCGCGAGCTGAGCCGCGACATCAAGATGCTGCTGGCCAGCCAGCCGACCCGGGGCCTGGACGTCGGCTCGATCGAGTTCGTGCACAAGCAGATCGTGGCGCAGCGCGACCGCGGTGTCGCGGTCGTGATCGTCTCGTCCGAGATCGACGAGATCTACGCCCTGTCCGACCGGATCGCGGTCATGTACGAAGGCAGGATCGTCGGCTTCCGCGACCCCGACATCGATGAGGCCGACCTCGGCTTGCTGATGGCCGGCGCCGAGGCTGGCCAGGACACCAGCGAGCCGCATGAGCAGGAGCCATCGCCGTGAGTGACCAGCCGCCGCCCGCCGACTCGCTGACCGCGGCGCCAGCCGCCCCCGGGCCGGGCCAGCAGGAAAGCCCGGTGCGGCGCCGGGTCAGGCTCACGACCAGCGCCCTGATCGAGGCCGTGACCCAGGGCAGCTCGACCGTGATGACGGTACTCGCGATCTTCCTCGCCCTGGTCGTCGGCGGCGTGCTCATCGTCTTCAGCGACCCGGTCGTCACGAGCGCCTGGAGCGATTTCTTCCACGCGCCGCTGAACGCGCTCGGCCAGACCTGGGACGCGGTGTCGTTCGCCTACAGCCAGATGTTCGAGGGCGCGATCCTCAACCCGTCCACGGTCAGCACGGCGTTCCACGGCGGCTCGGTCGCCGCCATCTTCTACCCGCTGTCCGCGACGGCCGCGCAGGCGACCCCGCTGGTGCTGACTGGCCTTTCGGTCGCGATCGCCTTCCGCGCCGGCCTGTTCAACATCGGCGCGGCCGGCCAGTGGGTGGGCGGCGCGATCGTGGCGACCTGGCTGGGCTTCGGCGTCAGCCTCCCGCTGGTCATCCACGTCGTGGTCTGCGTGATCGGCGGGTTCGTCGGCGGCGCGGTGATCGGCTGGTTCGTCGGCCTGCTCAAGGCCAGGACGGGCGCGCACGAGGTCATCGTCACGATCATGCTCAACTACGTGATGTACGACCTGCTCAGCTACCTGCTGTCGCATCCGGGCATGCTGCAGGCGCCGCATCAGACCAACCAGATCGCGCCGGTCATCGCGAACAACGCGAACCTGCCGCACGTCGGCGGGCCAGCGCCGCAGGTTGGCGTCGGCTTCCTGATCGGCGTCGCCGCCGCGATCGCCTGTGCCTGGCTGCTGTCCAGGAGCACGACCGGCTTCCAGTTCCGCACCGTCGGCGCCAGCCCGAGCGCCGCCCGGAGCGCCGGCATCAACGTCGAGCGGTCCTGGGTCCTGGTCATGCTGCTCGCGGGCGGGCTGGCCGGACTCTCGGCCGCTTCGGTGATCCTGGGCACCAACACTCCGCTCACGTTCAACAGTTACGGCACCTACGGGCCTGACGGCATCACCGTGGCGCTGCTCGGGCGGGCCAAGCCGATGGGCGTGGTCTTCGCCGGGCTGCTTTTCGGCGCCCTGCACGTGGGCGGCACCTACGTCGAGGGCGCCACCCTCGGCCAGGTACCCGCCGACATCGTGCAGGTGCTCGAAGGCCTGATCGTGCTGTTCGTCGCGGCGCCCGCGCTCATCCGCGCGGTCTTCAGGCTCCGCTCGGACAGCGGCACCGGCTTGGAAGCAGTTGCTAAGGGGTGGAACGGGTGACGACGCTCACCGCAACGGCACGGGCACCGCTGACCGCGGACCGCCGGTACCTGGCCGCCGTCACCTTCGCGGTGTTCGGCGTCATCGACATCGTGGTATTCGGGCTGCTCGCGCACAAGGGCGACGCCAGCTTCGCGCTGTCCCAGTCGGGGTCGGGCGTGCAGATTCCGGTCATCCGCGTGCCAGCGACGCCGGTGTGCTTCGTACTCGGCGCGCTGTCGATCGGGATCGGCGCCGTGCGGGGCACGCTGGAGCTGACCAGGCTGAACAGGCGGCTGGCGATCGGCGCCGTGCTGGTGTTCTTCCTGATCTCGCTGCTGTGCTGGGCCGACGCGGGCGCGATCCCGCTGGACATCATCAACATCGGCCAGGGCGCGATCGCGTCGTCTATCCCGCTCATCCTCGGCGCGCTCGCTGGCTGCATGTGCGAGCGGTCCGGCGTGATCAACATCGCGATCGAGGGCCAGTTGCTGTTCGGCGCGTTCACCGCGGCGATCGTGGCCAGCGCCTTCGGCGGGCTCTGGGTCGGGCTGGTGGCCGGCTCGCTGGCCGGCGGCCTGGTCGGCCTGCTGCTCGCGGTGTTCGCCATCACGTTCCTGATGGACCAGATCATCCTGGGCGTCGTGCTCAACGTGCTGGCGCTCGGCATGACCAACTACCTGTACGACCGGCTGATGGCGCAGAACCCGAACTACAACACGGGCGTCTCGTTCAGCGCGCTCAAGATCCCCGGCCTGTCGCAGATCCCGATCATCGGCCCGGTCTTCTTCAACTCGACGGTCTTCCTGTACATCACGTACCTGATGATCATCGTTGTCCAGGTAGGCCTGTTCATGACCCGGTGGGGGCTGCGGGTCAGGGCGGTCGGCGAGCATCCCACCGCCGCCGACACCGTCGGCATCCCGGTGCTGTGGACCCGGTACCGCAACGTGGTCCTGGGCGGCCTCATCGCGGGGATCGGCGGCGCTTACCTGACCGTCGGCCACGTCGGCAGCTTCAACCCGAACATCAGCTCGGGCTTCGGCTACATCGCGCTCGCCGCCCTGATCTTCGGACGCTGGACGCCGCTCGGCTCGGTCGCTGCCGCGCTGCTGTTCGGAGTCTCGCTGGAACTGGCGCTCGTGCTGCCGACGGTTAACTCCGCGCTGCCGCCGCCGATCATGAACATGCTGCCGTACGTGGCAACGATCATCGCGGTAGCCGGGCTGGTCGGCAAGGTACGGGCGCCCGCCGCCGACGGACAGCCGTACGTGAAGTCCTAGTCGTCCCGTGACGCACGTTACGCTGCATACCGTGGTGACCCGATGAGTACAGATGCTTACGCAGCAGCGCAGGCTAGCGCTGCCAACCTCGCGCTGCTGACTGGGCAGCAGACCCACGACGTGGCGGTCGTGCTCGGCTCCGGCTGGGCGCCCGCCGCCGACGCGATCGCCGCCGCGGACGCCGAGTTCCCGCTCGGCGAACTCGGCGGCTTCCCCGAGCCGACCGTGCCCGGGCACCTGCCGGTGGCCAGGTCGCTGCGATGCGGGCCGGTCCGGGTACTGGTCTACCTCGGCCGGACGCACCTGTACGAAGGTCATCACGTCGATGCGGTCGTGCACGGCGTCCGCACCGCAGCGGCGGCCGGCTGCCGGGTACTGGTGCTGACGAACGCCTCTGGCGGCATCAACGCCAGCTACGGCGTCGGCCAGCCGGTACTGCTGAGCGATCACATCAACCTCACCGGGCGGTCGCCGCTGGCCGGACCTGAGCCGCCGGCCGGCTACGGCTCCAGGTTCGTCGACCTGACCGGCGCCTACTCGGCGAGGCTGCGGGCGCTGGCCAGGCAGGCCGATCCCAGCCTCGTCGAAGGCGTGTACGCGGCCCTGCCCGGCCCGCACTACGAGACCCCCGCCGAAATCAGGATGCTGCGCGCGGCCGGCGCTGACATGGTGGGCATGTCGACCGCGCTCGAGACGATCGCGGCCAGGCACCTGGGGATCGAGGTGCTCGGGATCTCGCTGATCACCAATCCGGCCGCGGGCCTGTCGAGCGACCGGCTCGATCACGGCGAGGTCGTCGCCGCCGGGCGGGCGTCGGCGGCGCGAGTCGGCGGGCTGCTCGGCCAGATCCTGCCGGGCGCGCTCGGCGCGCAGGACTCGTAGTCGGGGAGCGGGGGGCACATGATCACCCATGACCTGCATGCGCAGGTAACAGCGTGGATGGCGCAGGACCCGGACCAGCGCGACCGGGCCGAGCTCGCCGCGCTGCTCAACGAGGCGTCAGGTCCCGACGAGATCGACGGGACCAAGCTCGCGGCGCAGGAACTGGCCGACCGGTTCAGCGGGACGCTGGATTTCGGCACGGCGGGACTGCGCGGCACGGTCGGCGCCGGCCCCAACCGGATGAACCGGGCGGTCGTCCGCGGCACGACCGCCGCTCTCGCTGGCTGGCTGCTCTACGTCGACCCGACCGCCGCCGACACCGGCGTCGTGATCGGGTGCGATGCCAGGCACCGGTCCGATGACTTCGCGGCCGAGGCCGCCGCCGTGCTGGCAGGCGCCGGGATCAGAGTGCACCTGCTGCCGCGGCAGCAGCCGACACCGCTGCTCGCCTATGCGGTGACGCACTTGGGCGCGGCGGCGGGAATCATGATCACCGCGAGCCACAACCCGCCGGCCGACAACGGCTACAAGCTCTACCTCAATGACGGCGCGCAGATCGTGCCGCCAGCTGACCTGGAGATCGAGGCGGCGATCAGGTCGCTCGGGCCGCTGTCGCAGGTACCGCTCGCCGATCCCGGCGACCCGCTGATCGAGCAGCACGGCGACGAGATCGCCGTCAGCTACCTCGACGCGATCTGCGAGCTCTCCCCCGCTCCGCGCGGCGCCGCCTGGCTGCGGTACATCTACACGCCGCTGCACGGCGTCGCCTGCGCTCTGGCGATGCGGGCCTTCGACCAGGCGGGTTTCCCGCCGCCCGATGTTGTCGAGGCGCAGGCTCGTCCTGACCCTGACTTCAGGACAGTAGCGTTCCCCAACCCGGAAGAACCGGGCGCGCTCGACCTGGCGCTCGCGCAAGCCCGCAGATCAGGCGCCGACCTGGTGCTCGCCAACGATCCCGACGGCGACCGGCTCGCCGTGGCCATTCCCGACGACGCGGCGGTCGGCGGCTGGCGCATGCTGACGGGCGACCAGGTCGGCGCGCTCCTCGGTGCCTACCTGCTCGGCCACAAGGCCGCCTCGAAGCCGCGGGGCGCGCACGCCGCGCCCGCCCGAATCGCCCCGGCGCACCAGCCTGACCTGGCACCGCAGGGCGGCTCAGGCCATGACGTGCCGCTCGTCGTGGCCACGATCGTGTCGAGCACGCTGCTGTCCAAGATCGCGGCAGCGGCAGGCGCCAGCTACGCCGAGACACTCACTGGCTTCAAGTGGATCGCAAGAGCGGGCGATTTGCGGCACGGGACCTATTTCATCTTCGGGTATGAAGAAGCTCTCGGGTACTCGATCGGCACTACGGTCAGGGACAAAGATGGCCTGGGCGCAGCCCTCGCCGTGCTCAGCCTGGCAGCGGAGGCGCGGTCGAACGGCGAGTCGCTGCTCGAGGCCTACGACGCGCTCGAGGTCGCGCACGGCGTGCACCTGACCGGCCAGCTCACGGTCCAGACCGCCGCTCCGGTGCACGTGATGGCCCGGCTGCGGGCCGCCGCCCCGGCTGACTTGGGCGGCGGGGCCGTCCTGTCCGCTTCCGACCTGACCGGCGGCACGGCCGACCTGCCATCGGCCGACGTGCTCCGGTACTGGCTGCGCGGCGCCCGGGTCGTCATCAGGCCAAGCGGCACCGAGCCGAAGATCAAGGCCTACCTGGAGGTCGTCGAGCCGGTGATCGCCGGCCGGCTCACCGAGGCGCGCCGCGCCGCGAAGGCGAGGATGGACCCGCTCCGCGACGCGGTCAGGGATCTGCTCGAAGGCTGAGGTCACCGCCTGGGGTCCCTGGACCGGGGTCGCCGGGACTCCGTGCGGCCTGCGATCCTCCGTGATCATGGTCGGGGTCATGATCACGGACCATCGCCGCTGTCCTGACCTGGACAATCCTCCGTGATCACGGTCGCTGGCATGATCACGGACCATCGCCGCTGTCCTGACCTGCACAATCCTCCGTGATCACGGTCGCCGGCGTGATCACGGATCATTGCACGTGTCCTGACCTGAACGATCCTCCGTGATCACGGTCGCGGGCGTGATCACGGATCATTGCACGTGTCCTGGAGGTCGTCGGGTGACTCGGGATCTTGGAAAGCGAGGCGCCGGATGGAGTCGGAGGTGCGCCGTGCCCCGCCACGGCGCCGCCATGCCACGGCAGGGCGCCGCCGGGAGGAGCGTGAGCATCGTGGCCCTCCCTGTTGCTGTCAGCGGTCCTTTCTGACAGCAACAGGGCCCTCCCTGATGCTGTCGGGAGAGGCTGCTGAAAAACCCCGTTTTCGTCGCGAACCCGACTCCCTGACCTGCGGTTATTCGATCGCGATCATGGATTTTTCGGGGTTTTTCAGCAGCCTCTCGGGACAGCATCAGGGAGGGCCACGATGCTGTTAGCGGCAGGCATGATCAGCAACCTGCGCCGTCCCGATGCTGTCCCGGGCGGCCTGCCCGCCCGCCGGGCCGCCCGCCGGCCTTCCCGCCCGCCGGCCTGCCCGCCCGCCGGCCTGCCCGCCCGGCCTTCCCGCCCGCCGGGCCGGCGCGTGCTCCGGGCTGACTATTCCGCAAGTTGTCCGAAAGGCTTCCCCCGACTCGATCACGAATCATGCGGCAGTTCCCCGGAGGCCGTCGGGTGACTCGCGATCAGGATCGGGGAGCCTTTCCGGCATCGTGGCGGAGAGTTCTCGGTCCGGGGAACTGTCAGTGCGGGGCCGACAGGTGCGATGCTCCGTGATCAAGGTCCAGAGCATGATCACGGAACGTCACATCTGTCCTGACCTGGGCGATCTTCCGTGATCATGGTCTCGATCATGATCACGGAAGATCGCACCGGCATCCGGAGGCTGCCGCGCGGCTGGCACCAGGACCGGGGAGCCTTTTCCGCATCGTGCGGGAGAGTTTTCGTTTTGGGGAGTCTTTTCAGCGCTGAAAGCTCTCCTCGAAGCGAAAACTCCCCCGATAACTCATGGAAAGTTTCCCGCTGACCCACCGCAACTCGACTTGCCAGGACCCGAGTCACCCCGAACAGCCTCATTCGCTGGAACTCCCATCGCTCTCGCCCCTTCGGTGCACCCCCTGAATCCCGCTCAGCCAAAAAGGATCATTGAGCGCCACCGTCACGAGCGCGGGGATCGGGACACGGGAGGGTCACGCGGGGTCGGGGCTGGGGTCACCGGGGGTCGCGCGGCTTGTCCTGGCATGGCAAGCTCTTGACCATGACGCACTTCCACGATGGCGTTGCCTGTGATGTCGCGCACGGCCTGGCGCCAGCCCCATCGGATGGCCGGGTGCTTGTCGCCGTCTTCGCGACGCCAGTTGCCGAGTACCTGCTCCGGTACGCCGCCGATGCCGGGTACAAGCCAGTCCTCGTGGAACCTGACGCCGTGCGCGTCGCTGCCGGCAGCCCTTCTGAATTCGAGGTACGGACGGACATCGGCTCGCTGCCGGACTCGGCAACCGACGTCGTGGTGACCGACCACCACCGCGAGGAACTCGGCGTCATGCTCAGGGACGCGCTGGCCACGCCGGCCAGGTGGGTGGGCATCATGGGAAACCCCCGGCATGAGGGACCGCATGTGCAGGCACTGGCGCTGCTGGGAGTTCCGCCCGACGAAGTGGCCAGGGTGCACCGCCCGATCGGCCTCAACATAGGTTCCCGCACCCCGGCCGAGATCGCGATCTCGACGCTGGCCGGCCTTATCGCTGACCGGAATGAGCGCCCGGGCGGCTTCGGCTTTGACTGAGCCGCGCGGGGCGGAGGCCGGGCGGCCAGGGGCCGGGCGCCAAGAGGCCGGGCGGCCAGGGGCCGGGCGGCGCGAAGGCGGGGCCGGGCAGGCTGGCTACTCGGGTACGCCACTCGCGCGCAAGCTCGGCATCGGCGAGGACGATGAGGTTGCTATCATCGGCGCGGCCGAAGGCATCACCGACCTGCTCACCGCCCAGCTTGACGGCAAGGCCGTGCTGCACTCCGACCTCGGGGCGGCGCCGCTTTTCGACGTTATCGTGGTATTCGTGACCAGGCGAGCTGAGCTGGAAGCGGGTCTCGACCTATTCCGGGCACGCATGGCGCCAGCGTGCGGCCTATGGATCGCCTGGCCTAAGCGTGCCTCCAAGGTGCCGACCGACATGACCGAACACATCGTCCGCGAGATCGCATTGCCCACCGGCCTGGTCGACAACAAGGTGTGCGCGATCGACCAGACCTGGACCGGCCTCCGCCTGGTCATCCGCCGCGAACTCCGCTAGCCCTATTCGTGATCGAGTCCGGGGAAGCATTTCGGGTACCTTGCGGGATAGTCAGGCGGGAGCACGCTCCGGCCCGGCGGCCCGGCCCGCGACAGAGTCGGGGCGGCCCGGGTTGCTGATCACGCCCGCCTCTGACAGCATCGTGGCCCTCCCTGTTGCTGTCAGCCACTGGTTTTAACAGCAACGCGGCCCCCCTGATGTCGTCCCGACAGCAACGGGGAGGGCCACGTTGCTGTCAGAACGGACCGCTGACAGCAACAGGGAGGGCCACGATGCTCACCCTGCCCCGGCGGCGCCGGGGCGGGGCACGGCGCACCTGCGCCCGAACCCGGCGCCTGACTCACCAAGATCCCGAGTCACCCGACAACCTCCAGGACAGCGGCGATGACCCGTGATCATGGTCGCGGGCTTGATCACGGAACATCGCACGTGTCCTGACCTGGGTAAATTTCCGTGATCATGCCCTTAATCATGATCACGGAACATCGCACCCGCACCCCCCTGGGGCACCCCGCCCGCTCGCACGACCCGGCCCCGCGCGGCTACCCCCGCCACTGAAGTCAATAAGCCAACAGGGTCATCAATGGGCGGATCGACACCCAATTGACAACATGGGTGCGCGAATCCATGCGGCGGGCTTGCGCGGGCGAATCCATGCGGCGGGCTTGCGCCTGCGCGGGCGAATCTCCTCGTGGCCTGGCCGTGGCTGCGGACGGCATCGAGGACGAGCAAGGTATTCAGCTCGGCGATGTTGCCGACGTCCATGCTCGCGCTGGCCCCGGTGCTACGGCAGGATGCGCTGCCCGTTGAAGATGCCGAGCTCTTCCCTGTACAACTCGAGCCCGACGCCATTGGGGTCACGGAAGTACATGCTGTCCATGACGCCGCGGTCCGGCCCGAGGTAGTCGACTCCGGCCTCGTCGAGCTTCTTCTTCGCCGCGTCGAACTGGTCCTGCGAGATCGAGATCGCGAGGTGCTGCACCCCGCCGACGGTCTCCATCCACGCCGGATGCTCGTGACCAGGGAAGTCGAAGAACCCGAGCAAGTTGTGATTGCCGATGTCAAAGAAGAAGTGGTTCGAGCCCTTGTAGTCGCGGTTCTCGACCAGCTCGACCAGCGGGAAGCCGAGGAACTCCTGGTAGAACTTGATCGTCTCCTCCGTATCGCGGCAGATCAGCGCGAGATGGTGGACGCCCTGCACGGTCGTGTGGGACCGGCTGGGCTCGGGCCGCAGGTACTTCTCGCGAAGCACCTCGCGGCGGGCACGGATCTCCTCAAGTTCTTTGCCTGCTGGCTCTGGCATGACTGCCTCCTGTGCCGATCGTTTGCACTTCCCAGTGTCGCAGCAGTTTGCCCGGTTCGGCTCGCGACCCCGGCTGCGTGTCCCGTTAAATTGACAGTTACTTTCATTAGCTAGTAACCTCAGCTTGACGCTTGCTTCTGGAAGAAGGTCTCTGTCATGCCTAAGACCGAAGCTCGCAGGTGGTCGGCGCTGGCCGCCCTCGCGCTCAGCGTGCTCGTGGTCGCGCTCGACCTGTTCGTGCTGAGCCTCGCGCTCCCGACGCTGTCGGCCAGCCTGCATGCCTCGTCAAGCGACCTGCAGTGGTTTGTCGATTCGTACAGCCTGGTGCTGGCAGCGGCGCTGCTGCCCGCCGGGCTGTTCGCCGACAGGATCGGCCGCAAGCGGATCATGATCTTCGCGCTCGTGCTGTTCGGCATCGCGTCGCTCGCCTGCGCCTACTCGAAATCGGCCGGGGAGTTGATCGCCGCCCGGGCCGTACTCGGACTCGCCGCGGCGGTGATCTTGCCGATGTCCCTGGCCGTGCTGCCCGTGCTCTTCACCCCCGCCGAGCGGCCGCGGGCGATCGCGGCTGTCGGCGGCGCCACCTTCCTCGGGTATCCGATCGGGCCGCTCGTCGGCGGCTGGCTGCTCGATCACTTCTGGTGGGGCTCGGTCTTCCTCATCAACGTCCCGGTCGTGATCATCGCGATCGTGGCCTTTGCCACCTTGATGCCAGAGTCGCGCGGCGAGGCCAGCGTCCGGGTCGACACGGCCGGCATCGCGATCTCCAGTGCCGGGCTCGCCCTGGCCACCTACGGACTGATCAAGGCCGGTGACAACGGCTGGAGCAACGTGACCGCCATCGCGACGATGGCCGGCGGCGTCGTGGTACTCGCGCTGTTCACGGTCTGGGAGGCCAGGGTCGGCAGGCTGAGCCTGGCCAGCACGGCCGACCGACCACGACCGCAGCCGCTCGTGGATCTCGGCTTGTTCAGGTCGGCCGGGTTCACGTGGGGGACGCTGCTGGCCACGCTGGTCACGTTCGCGCTGTTCGGGCTGGTGTTCGCGATGCCGCAGTACTTCCTCGACGTGCGCGGCCTCGACTCGCTCGGCGCCGGCGCGCGCATGCTGCCGCTGATGGGCGGGCTGGGGATCGGGCTGTTCGTCGGGCAGCGACTGCAGACTCCGCGCAAGGCCAAGGGCCAGCGGCCCAGGAGCGCCACAGCGCCGGTACGGCCCAAGTACCTGACCGCCGTCGGGTTCACGATCATGGCCGGGGCGCTGGCAGTGGGCGCGGGCACGACGATCGCGAGCGGCACCGCCTTCGCCGCGTCGTGGTTCGCCGTATCCGGGCTCGGCCTTGGGCTCGCCATGCCCACCTCGCTCAACGTCGCGCTCAGCGCGCTGTCCCCGGCGAGAAGCGGCTCTGGCTCGGCGCTGATGACCGCGCTGCGGCAGGTGGGCGGCACGATCGGGGTGGCGGTGCTCGGCACCGTGCTGTCGACCGTCTACCAGAGCAGGTTGCGCCTGCCCGCACTGCCCGCGCACACGACGAGCACGATCAGGGACAGCGTCGCCGCCGGGGTCGCCGCCGCGAAGGCGTCGGGATCGCGATCGCTGCTCGACACGGTGCGGATCGCCTACGTGCACGGACTCGACGTCATGCTCTGGGTGTGCGCGGGCATCGCGATCACCTCGGCCGTGCTAGGGCTGATCTTCCTGCCGAACTCGGCGGTCACGCCGGCGGCTCAGCCGGCGGACGGCGATCACGCAAGTGATCCAGACGTCGCGACGGTCGCGCGATAGGAGCAAAATTAGCGAGATGAACGATCAGCGGCCCGGGCTGCGCGAACGCAAGAAGGCAAGAACCCGCGCTTCCATCAGGGAGCAGGCGCTTCGCCTCTTCCGCGAGCAGGGCTACGGCGCGACGACCGTTGACCAGATCGCCGAGGCCGCCGACGTGTCGCCAAGCACGTTCTTCCGGTACTTCCCCACCAAAGAGGACGTCGTACTGCAGGACGACGTCGATGTGCTGGCACTTGGCTCGTTCTACGAACAGCCCGCCGACCTGCCGGTCGTTTCCGCCTTCCGTGCCGCGGCGCGGCAGGCGTTCGCCTCGCTGAGCCCCGAGGAGCTCGCCACCATGCGAGAAACCTCCGGGCTGATCCTGACCGTTCCCGAACTGCGGGCCCGGGCGATGGACGAGTACTCGGGGACGATCGCCGCCATCGCCGAGGCCGCCGCCGCCCGATCTGGCCGCGATCCCGACGACTTCGCGGTGCGGATCGCCGCCGGCGCGATCGTGGGCGTGATCATGGCCGCCACCATGCCGTGGACCGAGTGGGCGAGCGAGTCGGGTTCCGCGATGGACATGTTCGACCGGGTCGACGCCGCGCTGGCGCAGCTTGAGGCCGGCCTGCCGCTGTAACCCGGGAATGTTGCACGTTCAACTAATGTTCCGATTGGTATCGGCGAAAGCGCCGGGCGGACGGCGCCGGAAGGTGTCGTCTTCGCAGGTGAGAGGATAAGACGATGCCAGCAGTTACTGTCGATGACATCTTGCTACTGCCGCGGATCTCAGAGCCCGACCAGGCCGTCGCCAGGGACCGCGAGGTGCTCGCCGTGACGACCGCCCCCTCCGCGCTCGAGGGCGAGGGCTTCCCGGTCAGGCGCGCCTTCGCGGGAGTCGACCTCAAGGCGCTCGACCCGTTCATTCACATGGACCAGATGGGCGAGGTTAACTACGCGCCCGGTGAGCCCAAGGGCACGTCGTGGCATCCGCACCGGGGCTTCGAGACTGTCACCTACATCATCGACGGCACCTTCAGGCACCAGGACAGCAACGGCGGCGGCGGGCTGATCACCAACGGCGACACCCAGTGGATGACCGCCGGCGGCGGCATCTTGCACATCGAGGAACCGCCCGAGGAGCTCGTCATCAGCGGCGGCCTCTTCCACGGCTTCCAGCTCTGGGTAAACCTGCCCAAGACGCTGAAAATGTCTCCGCCCAGGTACCAGGACATCAGGGCCGGCCAGGTAGCGCTGCTCACTTCCCCGGACGGGGGCACTCTGATCCGCGTCATCGCCGGCGAGGTCGACGGCCATGCCGGGCCCGGCGTCACGCACACGCCGATCAGCCTGCTGCACGCGAGCCTGGAGCCAGGCGCGCAATTGCGCCTGCCGTGGCGGGCCGGCTTCAACGCGCTCGGTTACGTGATGGCGGGATCAGGCACCGTGGGCGCCGACGGCAGGCCGATCCGCACCGGCCAGCTGGCCGCCTTCGGACCTGGTGACGTGCTCACCTTCGCGGCGAGCAGCCGCGCCAGCGGCCCGAGCGAGGGCATGGAACTGCTCGTGCTCGGCGGCCAGCCGATCAGGGAGCCGGTGGCCGCTTACGGCCCGTTCGTGATGAACACCAGGGCCGAGCTGGTCAAGGCGTTCGAGGACTACCAGGCAGGCCGGCTCGGCACGATCCCGGCCGAGCCTCACCCAGGGCATGATGTCCTGTAGCCGGGGGGTTAGCAAATACAGTCTTAACGGCGAGTTGGCGCGAGAAATCACTGGCGGCCATCGGCGGTTCATGACGGGCCATAACCTTTGGTAAATGGACTCTCACCCCCACGACCGGCCGAACGCCAGCGATCACGACAACGACACCGAGGTAGAGCCAGGAACTGAGCCGCCCGAGCAGCAGCGCGACGGGGTCACGCCGTCTCGCCGCCAGCTTCTCGCGGGCGCGGGCGGGGTTGGCCTGCTCACGGCGACAGTTAGCCTCCACCCTCGCCCGGCCAGGGCCGCCACCGGGGGCGGCCACGGCGAAGGCGACGCCGGCGGGCAGGACGGGACGCCCGAGCAGATCCACCTGACCTGGGGCCAGGACCCGGCCACCAGCATGGTCGTGTCCTGGGCCGCGCCGGGCCAGGCCGAAGGCGCCAGGGTCCTGGTGACCCGCCACGACGGCTGGACCAGGACGATCTTCGCCCAGCAGCGTGTCTATGCGGACGGCATCAACGGCGAGACAATTTTCACCTGTCATGCGGAGCTGACCAGGCTGCAGCCCGATTCGGCGTATTCCTACACGGTCACCGCCGAGAACGACAATTCGGCGTCGCCCTTTAGCGGCAAGTTCCGGACGGCACCCGCCGGCCGGGCGCCATTCCGGTTCACCAGTTTCGGCGACCTCGCGACGCCCAACACCGCCTGGGTGCTGTCCTACGGGCAGAGCGCGTTCGCGGTTGACGCGGTCGAGTCGTTCCAGCCGCTCTTTCACCTGCTCAACGGGGACCTCTGCTACGCCGACCTCAACCCGACGGTCCAGCCCGAGGTCTGGCGCGACTTCGGTAACAACAATCAGAAGTCGGCCGCGTTCCGCGCGTGGATGCCGTGCCTGGGCAATCACGAGACCGAGTTCAACAATGGCCCGCAGGGGTTCACTTCGTACCTGACCAGGTACACGCTGCCGGACAACGGCATTCCGGCATTCCGCGGCCGGTGGTACTCGTTCCGCGTCGCCAACGCGCTTTTCATCTCGCTCGACGCCGACGATGTTGTCTTCCAGGACGCCGGTGCGTTCGTGGGCGGACCTGCCCCGCTAGTGCCGGTCGCCTCGACCGGGAACCCGCCGATCGAGCCCGGTACCTCGCTTTATATCAGCGGCTACTCCGGCGGCGCGCAGACCGCCTGGCTCGAGCGCACGCTCGCGGCGGCGAGGTCGGACCGGTCGATCGACTGGATCATCGTCCAGGCGCACCAGCTCGCCTGCTCGTCCTCGTCTACCGGAAACGGCTCCGACCTCGGTATTCGCTCGGCGTGGCTGCCGCTCTTTGACCGGTATGAGGTCGACTTGGTGCTCAACGGGCACGACCACGACTACGAGCGGTCGTTCCCGGTGCGGGGCTTCGACAGCATGGCCGGCACCGACGCCGCGACCGGCGCCCCCGTGCAGACCCTCCGCCCGCACGCGGTGACGACCGACGACGACGGCGTGTTCGACACCAGTCGCGGGACTGTGCATCTTGTGCTCGGCGGCGGCGGCACCAGCGCCAACCTCGACGAGTACGGCGTTGACACGGCCGACGGGCTGCGGCAGGCCAAGGTCTTCACCAAGGCGAACCGGCCGGCAGCCACGTCGACGCCAGGCGTGTTCGCCCGCGCGGGCGCCGACGCCCGGGAGGACGCCAGCTGGTCGGCCAAGCGCGACACGTCGACCGGCTACGGAGTCGCCGTCTTCGACGTCGACCCGGGCGACCGCCACGGTGACCACACCAGCATCACGGTGCGGTACTTCCACGCTCCGGGAGCCGACCCGGTCAACCCGACCACCGGCGAGCCGGGTGCCCCGACCGCCGACTACACCGAGTTCGAGACCTTCAAGCTGATCCGCCCCCGCTCCGACCGCCGGCACGGCCAGCGCTAGGGAGGCAACTCCGCCGACTCCGGCCCAGCGGGCTCGGGGCTCCGCGGCTCGCACCGCTGTGCCGTTGGCGCTGCGCCAACGACACTAACGGCACAGCGGTGCGAGGCCGGCTGAGCGGTTCAGGCCGGCGTTCCGCCTGACCGGCGGATCTCGAAGGTGAAGCAGCCGAATCCGACGGCGCGGGCATGCACGGCGGCGACGCCCGGGTCAGCGAAGATCTCCTCGAGCACGCGCTCGGCCCCGGCCTGGTCTGCCAGCTCCGCTGGCCCGGCCAGCCGCCCGAAGAGGATCCCGCCGTTGCTGCCATACGCGCGAAACATCCGCTCGGCGCCGGTGAAGTCGGCCGGGAACCCGTCCCCCCGCGTACCGTCACAGATCCCAGAGTGAATGAAGACCGGCCCGAGCTCATCGTAGGCACCTGGATCGATGCCGAGGTGCAGCGCCCAGCGCCGCAGCGGCGCATACGAGACGAGCGCGATCTGCTCGCCCGGCTCGCTCAGCCGCAGGCAGCACCGCAGCGGCTTGCCGCCTTCGTCGTCGATGATGTACCGCGGCGCGCGTCCGGCATCGTCGAGCACCTGCAACTGGCACACCACGCCAGGCTCGATCGGCCGTACCTCGAACGTCGTCGTCGCGGTCACAGTCGCGGTGCGGCAGGTGCGATGTTCCGTGATCATGGTCCCGGGCATGATCACGGAACATTGCCACTGTCCTGACCTGGGCGATCTTCCGTGATCATGCCTGCGGACATGATCACGGAAACCTGCACGGGTAATGCGACAACCCCATCGCTAGTGCCCGGGGGAACGAGTTATGCGCCACTTGTTCGATTAGCTGGTCACTCACCCGGCATCCACCTCCGCGCCCCCGGACTTCCCCGGGTCCTCAGACGCCGACGCGGCGGCCGACAGCCGGCGCAACGCCCCTCGCGCTACGGCAGGATCGGTTGTTGTCCAGTACGGGGGCAAGGACGCGCGCAGGAAGCTCGCGTAGCGCGCCGTGCTCAGGCGCGGATCGAGGACGGCGACCACGCCGCGATCGGTCATCGTGCGGAGCAGTCGGCCGGTGCCCTGGGCCAGCAACAGTGCCGCCTGGGTCGCCGACACGGACATGAAGCCGTTCCCGCCGTGCGCGGCCACCGCCCGCTGCCGGGCCGACGCCAGCGGATCATCAGGCCGCGGGAACGGGATGCGGTCGATGATCACCAGTTGCAGCGATGATCCGGGCACGTCAACGCCCTGCCACAACGACAGCGTCCCGAACAGGCAGGTCGGCTCCGAGGCGGTGAACTGAGTCACTAGCTGCGACGTCTGGTCGTCGCCCTGGCAGAGCAGCGGGAACCCGATCCGCCCGCGCAGTTCCTCGGTCGCCTGCTTAGCCGCGCGCATCGACGAGAACAGCCCGAGCGTGCGCCCGCCGGCGGCCTCGATCAGCTCGGCGATCTCGTCGAGGTACGAACTCGCGAGGCCGTCCCGGCCCGGTGGCGGCAGATGCTTGGCCACGTACAAGATCGCACTGCGCGGGTGGTCGAACGGCGACCCCACGTCAATCCCCGTCCACGCCAGAGAATGAGAATCCCCGAGCAGATCGAAATCGTCCAGGTCGTCGGACTCGTCCGAATCGGCGGAGCCGACCGGCCCCCCCGAGCCTCGCGAGCGCCCTGAGCCTCCCGAGCCCCCGGAGCTCCCCGGGGCAGCACCGGCCTCGGGCGACCGCGCCAGCCCCCACTGCCTGGCGAGCGGCTCGAACGACCCTCCGAGAGCCAGCGTGGCCGACGTCAGCACGACAGTCCGCTGGGCAAACAGCCGGCTCGCCAGCAAGCCGCCGACCTCAAGCGGCGCCACCCGCAACGTCGGCGGCAGGCCGGACTCCTCAGCCGACGGGCGGTCCATCCAGACCACGTCGGTACGGTCGGCTATCGCGGCTCCGTACGCCCCGAGCATGCGCTCGGCAGCGTCCCCGATCTCGCCGAGAGCTGCGAGGGCGGCCCGCCTGGCAACATTCCGTTCCGGCTCATCGTCGTTGATCTTCACGCTGGTGCGGAACTCGGCGGCGCAGCCGGCCGCCGCGTCCCTGACCGACCCGAGCGTCATTTCCAGCATGTCGTCCAGCAGGTCGATGCGCCCGGCGGGGATGTCGGCCAGGGCCAGTTCGGCCCCCTTGGCGGCGTCGTGCAGCCGGGTGATCCACGTCTCGTCGATCATCTTGCCGCACCGGCGGGCGGCGAACTCGATGGCCGGGGCTGAAAGCTCGTCGGTGGCGACCGAGGTGACCCGGTCGGTGAGGTCGTGCGCCTCGTCGATGATCACCACGTCGTGCTCGGGGAAGATGTCGTAGTCCTCGAGCGCGTCGATCGCCAGCAGCGCGTGGTTGGTCACCACGATGTCGGCCTTGCCGGCTTCCTCGCGGGCGAGCTCGGCGAAGCACTGGCTGCCGAACGGGCAGCGCTGCACCCCGACGCACTCCCTGGCGCTAACCGAGACCTGGCGCCAGGCCTGCTCGCCGACGCCGGGCACCAGCTCGTCGCGGTCACCGGTCTTGGTGCCCTCGGCCCATTCGTGCAGCCGCTGCACCTGGCGCCCGATCGCCGAGATCGCGCTGGGGTCAAAGAGCGTCTCCCCTGACTCGTCCTCCGGCCCGCCGCGCAGCCGCTGGAGGCAGAGGTAGTTGCGGCGGCCCTTGAGTATCGCGAACTCGGGCACCCGGCCGAGCGCTGGCTTGAGCGCGGCGGCCAGCCTGGGCAGGTCCCGGTCGACTAGCTGGCGCTGCAGCGCGATCGTGGCGGTGGAGACCACGACGGTGGCGTGCTCGCTGATGGCGTGCCTGGCGGCGGGCACGAGGTAGGCGAGCGACTTGCCGGTGCCCGTTCCGGCCTGAACGGCGAGGTGCTCGCCGGTCTCGATCGCCTGCTGCACGGCGCGGGCCATCGTCACTTGCCCTGGTCGCTCCGATCCTCCGATCCCGGCCACGGCCGCCGTGAGCAGGCCGGCGACATCGGCAGCGGGACCCGCGCTCACGGGCTCTGCTTTCACGGGCTCTGCGCTCACGGGATCAGCGGAAGGGGACATGTGTGAAAACGTACCTCGCGCCAGGGCCATTCGCGCCGCGTCCGGCCGGCGTGCCGCGCCTTCACCAGGAAGCTCAGCAGGTAATGTCCGCCCGCCTGATCCTGGCCAGGGCGATCCCGCCGAAGATCACGATGTACACGGCGAACGAGGCCAGCCCGTGCCAGATGTCCACCCAGGTGATCGGCGTCCGCAGCAGGGCATCGAAGCTCAGCCAGTAGTGCGTCGGCAGGTACGGGTGGATGACCGAGACCTGGGCAATGGCATCCAGGATCTCGCTCACCATGGCCACGACCAGGATCGCCGCCATCACCGCGATCGAGTGCTGCGTGAACGTGGACAGCGCGATCCCGATCGCGCCGAGCGCGGCGAGCCCGACGGTCACGTACAGCACGATCAGCGCGAGCCGGCCGAGCGCGTCGATCAGCGACACGGTCTCGCCGGACAGCAGCGTCACCGGCCCGATGGGAAAGAGCAGCGCCCCCATCAGCAGCCCCGCGCCCGCCACGGTCAGGCACGCGGTAAAGCAGAACACCACGATCATCAGGTACTTGGTGACCAGCAGCCTGACCCGCCCGACCGGGACGGTGAGCATGGTGCGCAGGGTGCCAAGGCCAGCCTCGCCGGCCACGCTGTCGCCGGACACCACGGCGACCGCCAGCGGCAGGACCAGGGTCAGCAAGACGAAGATCGCCAGCAGCGACAGGAACACGCCGTTCTCCGTCACCTGCCCGATGAACTGGCCGGCCCCGGACGGCCCGCCGGCGCCCGGCGGCGGCTGGTTGATCCGCAGCACGATACCGAGGAAGATCGGCGCGGCGGCGAGCAACGCGAGAACGGCAAGGTTGCGCGGACGAAGGTAGACAATTCTTATTTCTGAACGAAATAGCCGCAGCCAGTGCCGTAGGTGACTGGGTCGCTCGGGCAGCGGGCCGGCCGTCGCCGCCTCGCCCGTGCTAGCCAGGCGATCCGTGCTAACCGTTGACATCGAACCCCTCACCGGTCAGCTGGACGAACAGGTCCTCAAGGCTCGGCCGCACGGTTTCCAGCCCTCGGACGCCGATGCCGGCGGTGACGAGTTCGGCGTTGATCACCTCGGGTTCGTGCTCGCCGAGTTGCGCGCTGACGCTATCGTCAGCCTGCGCGATGTCGGCCAGCCCGAGTTTCTTGAGGTGCTGGACGGCTGACGCGGGGTCGGTCGTGCGGATCAGGATTCTCGGCTCGCCCCGGCTGCGCAGCTCGCTCAGCGGACCCTGGAAGACGAGCTTGCCCGTGCTCATCACGCCGACGTGCGAGCAGATCTGCTCGACCTCGGCGAGCAGGTGCGAGGACACGAAGACGGTCGTGCCACCGGCGGCGATCTGCTTGATCAGGGTCCTGATCTCGCGCGTGCCCTGCGGGTCGAGGCCGTTCGTCGGCTCGTCCAAGATCATCAGGTCGCGCGGCTGGAGCAGGCCGGCGGCGATGCCGAGGCGCTGCTTCATGCCGAGCGAGTAGATGCGGTAGCGCTTGCCGGCGGCAGCCAGCAATCCAACCTGGTCGAGCGCCCGGTCGATCCTCGTCTTGGCGGTGGCCGGGTCGGCTGACCGGTCGGCGGCGTCGCACCTGGCGAGGTTCTCCCTCCCGGACAGGAACGGGTAGAACGCCGGGCCCTCCACCAGGGCGCCCACCTTGGACAGCGCCCCGTCAAGACCCGCGCTCAGGTCGGTACCGAGCAGCCGGAAGGTGCCGCTCGTGGGATGCACGAGGCCGAGCAGCATGCGGATGGTGGTGGTCTTGCCTGACCCGTTCGGCCCGAGGAACCCGTAGACGCTGCCGGGCGGCACAGCCAGGTAGAGGTCGTCCACGGCTAGCTGGCCGCTGCGGAACCGCATCGACAGGCCCGCCGTGGCGATGGCCAGGGTCGGGTCCGAGCGGATGCGGTCGATCTCGGCCTGGCGAGCGCGGTCGGCAGCGCTCGGCAGGCTGGTGTTCGAGTCCGTCGAGGTCACTTCACCTTCGCCGCGTCGGCATACAGCACGGCCGGAGTGACCGCGCCGATCAGCACCTTGCCGTTGCTGGTCATCAGAGCCGAGAACAGGCTAGTGCGCAGCAGCTTGCCAGAGCCCCAGCTGCCGTGCACCGGCGTGGCGGCGTTGAGCAGCACCCGGATCAGCGCGACGAACTCATTCGCCTGCGGTCCTGGCCCGTTGTAAGCCCGCATGATCACGACCGAGCCGGTGGCCGGACGGACCATGATGACACCCGGGTGGTGGGCTGAGACCTTGACCACCCGCATCTTCACTTGAGCATGCGTGCTCCAGCCACTCGTGCCGCCGAGCACGGGCAGCATCGGACCGGCCTGGAAGACGGCGACCGACAGCCAGCCGCTGCCAAGCATCTGCCCGCCCTGCGCCCCGAGCCCGAAGGGGAACCCGCCCAGTGATGGCATGCCGGGCAGGAATCCGCCCGGAAGGACTCCGCCCGGGAAGGTCGGCGGGAAGAGCCGGGGCGAGCGCAAGCCCGGTGGCTGCGGGTAGCCGCCGGCATTGTGACTCGCGGGCTGTTGGCCCGCGGGGTGCTGGCCCGGGCTCACGGGCTGCGGGATTGGCCGGATGCCCGGAGTCGGGTGCCAGCCGGGGCCGCCAACTCCGGGGAAGCCGTGGAGGCCGCCCAGGCCAGCCAGGCCGCCCAGGCCCGGCACGTGCTCAGTCTTCACGTGCGCGCCGGCCGGCGGCGTGAAGGTGAAGTTCGACATGGCCGGCGTGGCCAGGCTCAGCGACGTGAACCCGATCTGCAGCGCCGGGCTGGCCGTGCCCCGCGCGAAGACCTGAAGTCGCAGCGGCACGCTGGTCTTCGCGTCGACCGCTACCACGATCCTGTCGATCAGCGACTGAGTGCTGCGCGGCGCGATCTGAAGCTGGTAGGCAGCGCGGCCAGCGACGTCCGCCGAGCCATTGACGGTGACCTTCGTCGTCGGGCCGATCGCCTTGAGCAGCTTGCTGACGGCCTGCTGCGGCGTGAGCGGCATGTTGTTCCAGCGCGCGATGGGCGCTTCGGCCTTCTTCGGCCGCAGCGCCGGTACGTGCAGCATCCGCAGGCGGGCGCTCTTGGCCGACCTGATCTGCGCGGGCGTTGGCAGAGCCGGCAGCACGTAGTGGGTCGCGGTCTGGCTGTGGCTTTCCCAGAGCCAGACCTGGTTGCCATTCACCCGGAGGTCGGTCTCGCCGAACGACACCGGCAGCGCGATGCGCACGCGGGCGGGACCCGCGTACCAGACGTCGACCGTATGGGTGCCGGTGAGCAGCGACGCGGCGTTCAGCGCGGGCGAGGACAGTCCCGCGATGTTCGGGATCGCGGGGAAGCCCAGATTGGCGGACTCGGTGATCACGCCCGAGAACCCGGCCGGGAACTTGGCGTCACGCATGGCCACCAGCAACTGCGCCGGGGTGCGCTTGGGGAGCGGCGGAGCGGCGGCGTTCGCCAGTGTCGTGGCCGTGAGCACGCCAGCCACGACGACGACAGCACCCGCCGACATCCAGGAGACTTTGCTGCTGAAGAACTTTCGCAGCGTCATTGCGAACCTCCTCGGGCGGTCGACCACGAAGATCGCTGCCGCCTCTGGGTGCGACCTCGAGCCGCCATACGGGACGGCTTGCCTATCCGAAGCATACCCAGGCAGCGCAATGCAAATGGCGATCTAGCGGGCCGGCCGATTACAGCACTACCGGCGGCCACAGATCGCGGCCGGATGCGATCGGGTTGCCAGGCCACGCCTTGAGCGCCTTGACGTTGTCCTCTGCCGGGTGCTCGCGGGCCGCGGGCCCGTCGGCGAAGGCTCGCAGCACGTTGGCCGTGACCCGCCTGGTGAACCGGCCGCATTCGCGGGTGATGCCCCAGCCGTAAAGCGGCGGCGCGAACGACTCGACCCATCGCATCGTGCCGGCGTTGAAGACGCCCGCGCCACTGCTGTGGGTGTAATAGGCCGAATCGGCATAGCTGTTGACACCGTGACACGTGAGCGGCGAATGCGACAGGATCTGAATCGGCCGCGCGAGCGGATAGCCGGGATTGACCCTGTCGTACTCGATACCGATGAGGGCCTTGAACTTCGTGCCTTTCCGCGCGCCGGTTCCGGCGAACATCCATGCGTCAGGCGTGGCGACCACGTAGTCGGCGACGGTGGGGTAGCTTTCGTACAAAGTGCCGGTCACCGATGACTCGGGATCAGGATCTGGCGGCTCCCTGAAGTCATTAGTGACCAGGGCGTTGTCTTTGCCGAACAACGGATCATGCGTGTAGTCGGTTCTGTAGCAGATGACGACACGGTCGGCGCCGAGCGCGCTCGGCTCGAGCCTGATCCGCCTGAACATCGCGTTCGCGCCCAGGAACGCGAGGTTGCAGCCGCGATCCCGCGCCGCCGTGACATGCCAGCGCTCCTGCGGCGTCCAGTACTCGTCGTGCCCCGGCGACACCAGGGCGCTCGCGCCATCGAGCAGGCTGGCGTCCCTGGCGATGTCGATGCTGGTCAGGTAGGCGAGCGGCAGGCCCATCCGCTCGGCGAGATTGATCAGCTTGCGCTCGTAGACCTCGAACAGGTAGGCGCCCGAACGATCGTAAGGGCGGTCAAGGCTCACCGCGAGCGCCCGGTTTCCATAGCCGTGCGATCCGAGATAGAGGTCGTAGCCGCCCCAGTTGTTGTAGGCCTGCCAGGTCGAGACGCCGTTCTTGAGCACGACCTTGCCCGCCGTGCTCGCCGAGCGCACCGTCATGGGCACGTACCGCTGGCCGCCGTGCGCGTCGAGTCGCAGCAGGTAAGAGGCCGGCCAGTCGTCCGTCGGCACAGCGATCGACCGGCCCCAGTGGGCGCGCACCGTGTTCGTCCCGGCAGCCTTCTCCGCTGCCCGCTGCCGGTGACCGCGCACCGGCCCTGACTCCCAGACCTTTCGGGCCAGGTCGCCCCGGTACCAGCCCATGCGAAAAGCCCTGACCGTAAACTCCCGATCAGTCGTGGATACGTAGAGATGAATAGGTTCGCCCGGCAGGACGCTAGCTTGACCGGCGTATCCCATGATCGCGTCCGGGGCGCCGACGTGCTTGATCCACCAGTCTTTGTCGCCGGGCAGTGAGTTCTCTGGAACCACAGCACGCGGCGAATTTTTCCCGGCTGTCCTGCTGTTAGGCGAGGAATGGGGGCCGCATCCCGCTAGGGTCGCCGCCGCCCCCGCTGCCGGAATTGCTGCCGCGGCGCCCGCCGTCGTGGTAAGAAACGAACGCCGCGAGAAACCCTCAGTACGGCTCATGTTTCAAGCATGCCCCAGCAAGCCCGGCATCGTGATCCGTGCCCCAGGCTTTTGGGGACATGCCTGCGACAGCTTTACTCTCAGATCGCGATCGACTCGAGCGCGAACCTGAATCGCTCTTCCCAGTCGGCCAGCGATCTCGTCGGTTCCACGGCGGGAGGCTTTATCCGCTGCAGGTACGCGAGCGCCGCCCGCACCACGTCCGTGGGGCGCTTGGACGTCACGGCCGCATCGCCGAATTGCAGCTCGTGCTGCAGGTTGTCCCGGCCGTGCCCTTGGACCAGGTCAAGCAGCAGCAGCGGCCGGCCCACCGTCCGCGCCTCCATGCACGTGCCGCCCGGGCTCGTGATCACCAGGTCAGACGCGGCCATCAACTCGGGCATCCGGTCGGTGAAGCCGAACACCTGCAGCTTGGACCGGCGCTGCGCCACCGCGGTCAGCTTGCGCTCAAGGCGCGGGTTGTACCCGGCGACCGCCAGCACCGCGAGCCTCGCGTTGGCCAGCGCGTCCGCGATCTCGGCGAGCGGCCCGAGTCCCCGGCTGCCCGCGATCAGCAGCACGCACCGGTCTTGCTCGGTGACCCCGAGCCCGATCCGGGCCGAACGTTGCGTAGGCGGCCGGTAGAACTCCGGCCTGACCGCCGGCGGGATCACGATGACCCGCGCGTCGGGCTGGAACCTGTGCACCGCCGGTTCCGCCGCCACGGACGTGACCAGGTAAAGATCGACGTTCGGATGAATCCACAGCCGATGCGGCAGCGCGTCCGTGCAGAACACCACGTGCCGCATCGACGGGTACCGCGCGGCCACCGTGCTCACCGCCGACGCTCCGGTCGGGCTGATCGACATGACAAGCTGGACCGGATGGCGGTCCAGGTAGTCGCGGAGCCTGGGCACCAGCTTGAACCGGCCGACCGCGTCCGCGTGCAGCGCCAGCCTGCTGCCCGTCCGCAAGGCCGTGTAATGAAAGGCGTCGTAAAGCCCCGGTATCGCCATCGCGGTGCGGAAGGTCGTTTCGGCGGCCGGTCCCCAGCCCTGCCCGGTGAGCCAGGTCGCGTCCAGAGTGTGGGTCGTCCAGCCAAGAGCTTCCAGCGTTGCCGCGCACGCGATCGCCGCCGTCTGATGGCCTGTGCTGATCGAACCCGGGACAAGCAGTGCACGGCGAAGCGGCCAGCCCAAGCGAATCCCTTCCCTCCCGGTACCGCCGCACGTCCGCTAGCGCGCACCGGCAATGACGTTACAGCGCATCATGGTGCACGCTGCGCTATTGCACCAGAGCCCAACGTGATATTCCTTTCATCAAAGACCGGACTCTGAAGTGGCTAGCAAGTCAATTGTCCTAATTAAACATATAAGCGACAGGCTCTCGGTCTGGCGTCACTCACAACTTGATACTTTTACTACAAGTAATACGAGTACAGGCTTGATCGAGGCTGGCGCGAGGACGCGCATTTAATGAGCCTGCCGGGCATATCGAAGAGCCGGCTGCGCCGCATGCCGGGGGACGAGGTCGATGGCGGCGACATCGCGGCGCCGGAGGGTTTTCAGTGCTGCCAGGCGGGCTGATCTCGGCGAGGCGGGCCAGCGCGGAAGAGCGCTCATGCGCGGAACCGGGTGTTCGCGCAGGTACGGGGATGTCCCGGGCGGCCCGGGCGGCCCGGGCGGCCCGGGCGGCCTGGGCGGCCCGGCGGCCCGGCGGCCCGGGTTGCTGGTCACGCCCGCGTGTAACAGCGTTGCTGGTCACGCCCGCGTCTAACAGCATCGTGGCCCTCCCTGTTGCTGTTGGTCACTGGTTTTAACAGCAACGTGGCCCTCCCTGATGTCGTCCCGATAGCAACGGGGAGGGCCACGTTGCTGTCAGAAAAGACCGCTAACAGCAACAGGGAGGGCCACGATGCTCACACTCCCCCGCCGGCGCCGGCGCCGGGCCGAGGCACGGCGCACATCCGCCGCCACCCGGCGCCTGACTCACCAGGATCCCGATCCACCCGACAGCCTCCAGGCAGGCATACCGACAGCTCCCCAGAGTGAGAATCCTCCCTACGCGATGCCGGAAAGGACTCCCCGATCCTGATCACCAATCAGGCGACAGTCCCCCAGTGGGCTGCCGGACTGCACGGTGATCTGCCAGGGCGCGGAGACCCTCCGGCAACTCGCAGCCATCCCCATGGCCGTCCGCGCCCGGACCTCAGGCGGGCGGCAACTCCGCAGCGCCGTGACGTCCGCTCAGGGCCCGGGAACCACCGCCAGCCGAACCCGTCTCGTCTCGTCTCGTCTCGCAACAGCAGCAAGTCGGGCCTTGTTGTTGTTGCGGGCCGCGCGGCAACAGCAACACCGAGCACGCCGGGGTGCCCGGAGCCAGGACGAGGCCCGAACCGGGACGAGGCCCGGGCTGGCGCGTGTTCCGGGGTCCCGGGAGGAGGGTTGTCGCATGACGGAGCGTTGTCCGGCCTATTCGACGGCAACTCTCCGTCATGCGAAACCGCTCCTCCAGGACCACGGTCAACGCTCCCAAACGCGACGCCGCTCCTCCAGGACCACGGTCAAACGCTCCACGATCAGGACGAGAACGCTCCCGACCTGACAACCCTGCCCCGAACACGGAAGACTCTCCACGCAAGGGAGGGCCGAGGGAAGGCCACGCTGCTGTTGTGGCTCTGGTGACGCACGCGGCGACATGACTTCGGCCGGTCCGGGAAATATAACTTCGATCTGTGGTGGCGTAGCGACCTGACTGTCAAAATGGCCAGAGATGTGCGCTCACATTTTCGCAACGGAGACGATCCTCAGCCTGCCCTCAGCTAACTTCCAGCCGGCTGACGCTTACTGTAGGAGTGGCCTTGGCGAAATCAGGCCACACGTGCCACGCGGCCCGCAGCTCGCTAGCCATGTCGCGGGCTGGTTTGCCGGGCTCGTTGGCGAAGTAGGTCCGGATCGGTTCTGGCCGCGGAAACCAAGTACGCTGGCACCGAGCGAAGGTGGTGGAGATGCAGGACGATCAGGGCAACGGCAGCGGCCAGCGACCTGAGGGATCCGACCCGGAGCAGAGCGACGCTGGATCGGATGGATATGGCAATAGTCCCGATCAGCCCGGCGAGTCTCATGAGGCCGTTCCCGGGTTCGGAGCACCTGACATCTCCGGAGGCGCCTCCTCGCAGACGCCCGGCGACCAGCACCCGCAGGTGAGTCAGCCCGGCGCGGGCCAGCCAGACGCGAGCCAGCAGGACGCCGGGCAGCCAAGCGCCGATCAGGCACCGGGTCACCCTGGTTTCAGCCAGCCGGGATTCAGCCAGCCGTCCTTCGGCCAGGCGCCATTCGCGCCTCCAGGTCAGCCACAGGCCGGCCAGCCGGCCTACGGTCAGCCAGGGCAACCCGCCTACGGACAGGCGAGCCAGCCGGCCTACGGTCAGCCAGGGCAACCCGCTTACGGGCAGCCGGGTCAGCCGACCTACGGTCCGCCGGGGCAGCCTCCCCAGGCCAGCTACCCAACCGGCCAGGACGGCTATCCAGGCCAGCCCACCTACGGCCAGCCCGGATACGGCCAGCCCGCCTATGGCCAGCCCGGATACGGCCCAGGGCATCCTGGTTACTCCACAGGCCATTCCGCCGCCTTCGGCCACCCCGGCGCCCCCGGCCACCCGAGCCAGTCCCAGCCCGGCCAGCCGCAGCCCGGCCAGTCCCAGCCCGGCCAGCCGCAGCCCGGCCAGCCCGGATACGGCAACCCGGCCTTCCACCAGACTGCCCCGTTCGGCTACCCGGCTTACGGACAACCCGGCGGGTATCTGCCCCCGCCGAGTTCAGCCGCGCGCCGGCGTCGGAACGCGCTGACCTACATCATCGTCGCCGTCGTAGCCGCGGCCGCAGGGGCGGGCGTCACGGCCACCTTCGTCGGAAATAGCCCGTCGAACACCTCTGCCAGCGGCCCGGCCAACGGCGGGACGGGGAATGGCGGCACAGGCAACGGTGGCGGCGGCTTCCCTGCCTTCCCCAACGTGCCCAATCAGAATCCAGGCGGAAGCCAGGGTTCCGGCGTCCCCAGCTCGACCGAGCGGGCCGTGATCAGCAGAGTCAGGCCGGGCCTGGTCGACATCTCGAGCAACTTGCAGTACCAGGGCAGCCAGGCAGCCGCTACCGGCATGGTGATCAGCAGCGACGGGCTCGTGCTCACCAACAATCATGTGATCACCGACACCACGCAACTCTTCGCCACGGTGGTGTCGACCGGCCAGCGCTACTCGGCGACCTGGCTCGGCTACGACGCCACCGACGACGTGGCCGTGATCAAGCTGAACAACGCCCATAACCTCAAGACCGTGCCGCTCGGCGACTCGTCCTCGCTCAAGGTCGGCGCCGGCGTCGTCGCCATGGGCAACGCGGACGGGGCCGGCGGCGTGCGGCCCGCCCCGGGTACCATCACCGGCCTGAACCGCACGATTACCGCGAGTGACAGCGGCGAGGCGACCAGCGAGACGCTGCACGGGATGGTAGAAACCAACGCCGGCATCGTGCCAGGCGACTCGGGCGGCGCGCTCGCGGACACGACCGGCCACGTGATCGGGATGAACACCGCCGCCGCGACAGGCAACTTCGGCGCGGAGAACATCGGCTTCGCCATCCCCATTAACAAGGCACTCGGGATCGCCGACAAGATCATCCACGGCCAGGGGAACAAGACGATCAAGATCGGCTCCAGCGGCTTCATGGGCGTGCTTGTTCCGGCCGGCCAGGCCAGCCAGTCGAACGACCCGCGCCAGCAGCGTAAGCGCCAGCTGCAGCAAGACGAGAACGACTCGGGCTTCCCCGTGCAGCCGTCCACCCCCGCGTGCCTGGCCAATGACCTCACCGCCGGCGTGCCGGGCAGCGTGGCCCCGGTCAGCAGCGGCGCGCTCATCATCGGCGAGCTCTGCGGCACTCCGGCTGACAAGGTCGGCATCATTGCCGGAGATGTCATCACGGCGGTCGGGCGCGACAAGGTGACCTCGCCCGAGGATCTGACCAAGGTGATGCTGACCTACAAGCCCGGCGACTCCGTGCAGGTCACCTGGATAGCGCTCAACGGCTCCACGCATCACACCTCGATGACGCTGATCGAGGCGCCGCCGCACTAAATTCACAACCAGCAGGCTGAAAAATGACGGCCTGACTCCGCCCGGCATCTAGCTACCCGCGGAGCCAGGCCGTCATCTTGTCCGCGCAGTCGCCGATCGCCGCCAGGGAGACGTGCTCGCCCTTGGTGTGCGCCTGGGACGGATCACCAGGGCCGAAGTTGACCGCGGGAATGCTCAGCGCGTCGAACCTCGCGACGTCGGTCCAGCCGAGCTTGGCTCTCGGCTCACCGCCCATCGCGCTGACGAACGAGGCGGCCGCCTCGTCGCCCAGACCGGGCCGCGCGCCGCCGGCCACGTCCACGACCGCGACATCCCAGTCGCTGAACACTTCCCGCACGTGATCAGCCGCCTCCTCCGCCGACCGGTCGGGGGCGAACCGGTAATTGACCGTGACGACGCACTCATCGGGGATCACGTTCCCGGCGACTCCGCCTCGGATCCCCACGGCGTTGAGTCCCTCCCGGTAGCGCAGGCCGTCAACATCGGGCTGCCGCGCCTGGTATCCGCGCAGCGCGTCGATGATGCCACCGGACTCGTGGATCGCGTTGCGGCCAAGCCACGACCTGGCGCTGTGCGCACGCTCCCCCGCCGCCCTGATCTCGGCTCTGAGCGTGCCCTGGCAGCCTCCCTCGACGACGCCGCCGGTCGGCTCGAGCAAGATGGCGAAGTCAGCCGCGAGCTGGTCAGGGCTGCGCCTGCTCAGCCGCAGCAGGCCGTTGCGCTCTGACTCGACTTCCTCGCAGTCATAGAACACATAGGTCACGTCCATGACCGGCTCGGTCACTGTCGCCGCCAGCGCGAGCTGCACGGCTACGCCAGCCTTCATGTCCGCGCTGCCGCATCCGTAGAGCATGCCGTCCCTGACCTTTGACGGCAGGTTGGCCGCGACGGGGACGGTGTCGATATGACCGGCCAGCGCCACGCGCCGTGGCCGGCCAAGCTCGGTCCTGGCCACGATCGCGTTGCCGTCCCGGTGCAGGTTCAGGTGCGGCAACGACCGCAGGGCGGTCTCAATGGCGTCGGCCAGGGTCTGCTCGGCCCCGCTTACCGACTCGATATCCACAAGTCGCGCCGCCAGGCCGCCCACGTTAACGGAAAGATCGAGATCCATCGTCGGAGCATAGCCGCGCGGCCCGGCCGGGCTGGCCAGGGCTCACAGCAAGCACCATTCGAGCACCGCCATGGCCCCGTGAAGCTTGGTCGCCGCCTGGCGGAAGACGATGCTCCTCGGGCCGTCGATCACCTCAGCCTCGACCTCATCGCCGCGATGAGCGGGCAGGTCGTGCATGAACACCGCTGACGGGTAGCGGTCAAGCAGCTTCTGGTCCACCCGGAAGGGCGTGAACAGCTCACGCCAGTCCTCCGTGCGCTTCGCCGTGCCGGTTGTCACCCACTGAGTGGTGTAGATGACGTCCACCTCATCCGGCAGGTCATCAAGGTCGTGCCGCTGCCTGATCCGGCCCGGCCGCCGCTCGCCAGCGACCGCCGCCAGCACAGCGGAGCGGACGCCGTACCCGGGCGGCGTGCGCAAGTCGAGCTCGGTGCCGTCATACCGCGACAACGCCAGGGTGAGGGCGGTCGCGGTGCTGTTGCCCTCGCCCAGGTACAGGACGCGAATGCCGTCGATGCCGCCAAATTGCTGTGACATCGTGGCCAGGTCAGCGAGCGCCTGGGTGGGGTGCTCGTCAAGGCTCATCCCGTTGACGACGGCCATCTCAGCCTGACTGGCGAGCGATGCCAGTTCCCCGGACGGCCGCGCACTGCGGATTACCAGCGCGTCGAGCATCCCTGACAGCACCCGAGCCGTGTCAGACAACGTCTCGCCGGTATTCAGCTGAAGGTCGCCAGGGCCGTAGCTGATGACGCTGGCGCCTAATCGCATCGCCGCGGCAGCGAAAGCCGTGCGCGTCCTGGTCGAGGTCAGCGTGAAATAGAGCCCGACTATCTTGTCCGCGAGCGAATGCTGGGCCGCTGTCCCGCTCGCCTGCGACAGTGTCTGGCGGACAATCCAGTCGATGACGTCGCGACCGGCGCCCTGCAGCGAGATAAGGTGCCGTACGCCCGTCGAGTCCAAGAGCCGCGCTCCTGCCTTATCACCGCTGCCTCATCACCGCGCCTCCTGCCGCGCGCAGCCCGCAGCACCCGCTACTTCGCGATGATATCGGGAATCGGCGCTCGGACCTAGCGACCTCCCTCCCCAACCCGGGCAGGTCAGGATGGCTGGACGAACACCCGGGCGAACCAGGTGCGTACGGTCGCTGAGTGCAGATGGCCGCTGAGCGCCGTGCCGTCCTCCTGCCCGAACACGGCGTGGATGTGCGGCTTGCCGTCCCGGACTTCGCCCGTGCCGAACATCTCAAAAGGCTCAGAATAATTTCGCAGTATGTCCTGCGTAGCATCGTCTTTCGGCATGGTGCTGACGACGCACTCGTCGATCGCGCCGATTACCGACACTATCGCCCCGCTGCTGATCTCAGCCTTCGCGAGCTCGTCAGTGAGGCGCTCAATCAACTCCTCGCCCTTGGCTATCTCCACCATCAGCATCACCTGTCACCGGCCTTCCTGGCACGCCCGAACCATTAACCCACCCGAATCTTGCCAGAACTGAAGCCCTCGCACAGGCCAGGCCGGCATGCCAGGCAACTCCGGCTGGCCGGCCTGACTCAGTCCCTCTGACTGGCCATTGGCTTGGGCACGGCAACGGCACGTCAATTAGTCTGATACCGCAGGCCGGCCAGGCCGGCTCACTGCGCGCGAAGTACTCAAGGGGGTTAGGGCAATGGCTGCTCAGAACGACGTGCCTATAGAGCTCGCCGAGCAGTTCGGCCGCGGCAACGGGGTGATCTTCGTGGGCGCGGGCCTGTCCAGGAATGCGGGACTTGCTGACTGGAGACAGCTAGTCGGCGACCTAAAGTCCGAAATTCCCGATTGCCCGGACGAAGCTTCTTATCTCGACATAGCGTCGTACTACGAGCTGGAATTCGGCCGTAATCGCCTCGTGCACAGGTTAAGAGAGAAGCTGGATACGCTCCATCTCAAGCCGACCGTGGCGCACCGGACGCTGTGCGAGATCCCGGTTTCGCTGATCGTCACCACCAACTTCGACGACCTGCTCGAGCAGACCTTCCGGCTTGAGCAGCGCGCCTTCAGCACGGTGACGCGATCGCTCGACGCGAGCTTCTGGTCGAGCGATCGCACGCAGATCGTCAAGATCCACGGCGATCTGGCCTTCCCCGAGTCGATCGTGATCACGGCCAATGACTTCGAGCGGCTGGAAGTCGACCGGGCTGCCCTGATCCGGCTGCTCGGGGCGACCTTGCAGACCAGGACGGTGCTGTTCGTCGGCTACAGCCTCACCGACCCCGACCTGCGGGCGATGCTGACCCACCTGCGCCATGAGACCGGCGACTACGGCCGCAACCTGTACTCGATCCAGTTCGACGCCCCGTCGCTCGCTGTGCGCGACATCGAGCGGCGGGGTGTCCGGGTCATCAACCTGAAGCTGAACGGCCGCCAGCCAGCGGAGGCGCTCGTGGCCTGGCTGTCTGATTTCAAGGAAAAGGTACGGCAGTTCGAGCCGGCCGCGAGAGCGGCCGAGCAGTCGAAGGCGGAGAGCACGGGCACCCGCCTGGCCGATGAGGTGATGGGCCTTTTCAGCTCCACGGGTTACGCCCTGACGCGGATCCAGCGGAGCCCGCACGCGGTGGACTTCAGGGCGATCAAGCGCAGCGAGGGCGCCGACCTGCGCCGCTGGGTGCGCTGCGTCGAAGGGAGCGTCGGCTCAGCCCAGGTCGAGGGGGCGCTCGCACTGCGCGAGGACGACGATCAGGCCGCTGAGGTCTGGGTCATCGCCTATCGCAGCGGGATCTTCACCACTCAGGCGCGGAGTCGCCTCGAGCAGGCACCCGGTGCACGCGCGATGTCCATCGCCGAGTTCTACAAGACGATGCTCAACCTGGACATCTACCTGAGCCGGATGCTCGCCGAATACGAGGGTGCCGGGATCGAGACCATGTGGGTCGACCTGGCCTGCGAGGTGCCGCAATACGATCAGCGATTCAGGCCGATGCCGCAGGCCACCGACACGTTCGACAGCGTGGAGAGCTTCCTCGACGTCTGGCTGGACACCCCCGGGCGCAATCACATCTCCATACTCGGCGATTTCGGAACGGGCAAGTCCTGGCTCTGCCGGCATTACGCGGCCAAGCTGGCGCAGCGCTACCTTCAGGACCCGGAGCACAACCGGGTGCCGTTCGTCATCTCGCTGCGCGACCGCTCCCGGGGCGACGTCGTCAACCTCCAGGAGCTGATCACCAGCACCCTGGTCAACGACTACGAGGTGCATCTGCCCGGCGGATACCAGACCTTCCAGTTCCTGAACCGGCACGACAGCCTGATCCTGATCTTCGACGGATTCGACGAGATGCAGATCCGGATGGACGACCTCGGGGTCGTCAGGAACTTCGACGAGCTCGCCAAGGTCGTCGAGCCTGAGGCTAACTGCAAGGCCATCCTCACCTGCCGTTCCGGATATTTCCGCACCGACCTTGAGGAGCGCGAGATCCTCGCCGGCGAGGGCCTGCAGCGGATCAGCCTGAGCGAGCGGCCCAATTTCGAGATCCTGAGGCTGCTGCCATTCAACGACGAGCGCATCAAGCTCGCGCTCCGCCTGCGGGTCGGCGACCGGGCGGAGCAGTATTACGAGCAGATGCAGCGAATCTACGATCTCGCCGACCTGGGCCACCGGCCGATGCTGCTGGCGATGATCGCGGCCACGCTCTCGGGTTTCGTGAATCAGCGGCGGATCTCGCCGGCCGCCCTTTACGAGGCGTACACCGACGAGTGGATGCACAAGAACCTGGTAGAGCAGCGGACCATTCTCGGCTCGGCCGACAAGCGGCGGCTCATGCAGGACCTGGCCTGGGAGATGGTCGAGCGCGAGACCACATCGGTCCATTACTCGGAATTGCCGAGGGCCATCCAGGACAGCCTTGAATTCGCCGGCTCCCCCCTGTTGCGACACTATGAGCACGACGTCCGGGTTCAGTCATTTTTGCAGCGAGATGGCGCCGGATATTATAGTTTCGCCCATAAGTCTTTTATGGAATTTTTCATAGCTCAGCGCATCTTCGCGGACATCACCGAAGACAACGACAGCAGGCTGAAGGCCGCCCAGACCTCGCACGAGACCGATCAGTTCATCAAGGACATGCTGGTGCGCGAGCCGGCGTTCCTGCAGACGCTGCTGCGCTGGATGGACTCAGGCGAGGAGACCGTGCTCCGGGTCAACGCGGCCGGCATCCTGGCCAAGACGGGCGACGCGAGCCTCATCGGCCGGATCATCGGAGCAGTCAGCCGCGACCGGCCGGTCAGGCATCTGTACCTGACCGCGGTCCTGTTCAGGGTCCTGGAGATCAAGTGGGACTCCGCCGCGCGGCTGGCGACCGAGCAGAACGGCGACCGGTTCCCCAACCTGCTGATCCTGCCGGCAGCCCAGCTCAAGACCGTGACGACCAGATTTTGCGCCGAGGCGCTCAACCCCAGGGACGGCGTGGCCCGCTGGTTCGCGTTGCAGCTCCTTGACCAGGTCAAGGACATCGACAGGGCTAAGGTCATCGAGACGCTGGAGGTCGCCGCGCGCGCCGAGGACGTGCCAGAGTCCAAGGACCTGATCGCCCGTATCCGCCGCGAGCTGATCAGCCACGAAGCCGGCTCCCTCGAGGTCGGCTAGACCCAGCGCCGTCACAGTTGCCGCGCGGGCCGCGCGGGCCGCGCGGGCCGCGCGGGCCAGGCGGGCCGCGCGGGCCAGGCGGGCCGCGCGGGCCAGGCGGGCCGCGCGGGCCAGGCGGCCGGGCGGGCCAGGCGGCCGGGCGGGCCGGGACACGGAAGCTGGTTTTCGTAGTCATGATCCAGGCCGTGATCACGGAACATCACACCTGCCATGGATGCTGCCAGGTGACTCGTGATCAGGATCAGGGAGCCTTTTCCGGCATTGTGCGCGATAGTCTCTCACTCCGGGGGCTATTCTCACTCTGGGGAACTATCAGTGCGGGGGCGGCAGGTACGATGTTCCGTGATCAAGGACGCGGGCATGATCGCGGAACATTGCCGCTGTCCTGACCTGCGCGATTTTCCGGGCTCTGGCGCGAATTCCGTGATCTGGGTTAGCTGGGTGAAGGATGACGCGCTTGCGGAGCTGGGTGAAGCTGGCGGCAGGCCGGGCTGGGCTGGGGTTCTGGCCGCTGGGGTGCTGATGATCACGGTTCGGGCTGGGTGCGGTGTGTCGCGGCGGGCAGGCAGCGAGGCTCCGCTAGATGTGGGAATCGACCAAGATCACCCGCGTCTGAGGAGCCTCGCTGATGTCCCAGTCTGCCATGGTGGCGTTGCCGTCTGCCAGTTGCGAGTTCCCGGCTGCTGCCGTCTGCGGTCATGATGAGGTGCTCGGGTGGCTGTTTCCGCACCTGGGCGGGTTGCGGGTGGAGCGGGTCGAGCGGGTGGCGGGCGGGGTGGTGATCGCGGGCCGGTCCCGGGCGGCGGGGGCGGGGTGCCGGGCGTGCGGCGGGTGGTCCTCGCGGGTGCACAGCGGTTATGTCCGCCGGGTCAAGGACGGCCCGGCCGGCGGCGGTGCGGTGCTGATCCGGCTGTCGGTCCGGCGGTTCTTCTGCGGCGACCCGGCGTGCCCGGCGGTGACGTTCGCCGAGCAGGTTGAGGGGCTGACCGGCCGGTACCTGCGGCGGAGCCTGCCGCTGCTGGGATTGCTGGCCCGGATCGCGCTGGAGCTGGCCGGCCGGGCCGGGCCCGGCTCGCCGCGGCCCTGGGCGCCGGGGTGCACCGGACCACGCTGCTGCGCCTGGTCGCCGCCCTGCCCGAGCCCGGGATCGGCGCCGCGCCGGAGATCCTCGGCGTCGATGATTTCGCGCTGCGGCGGGGTCATGTCTACGGGACCGTCCTGGTGGACATGGCCACCGGCGCGGCGATCGACCTGCTGCCCGACCGGGAAGCCGGCACCCTGGAAGACTGGCTCAGGGCGCATCCGGGCGCGCGGGTGATCTGCCGGGACCGGGCCGGCGCCTACGCGCAGGGCGCCCAGGACGGCGCCCCGGACGCGACCCAGGTCGCCGACCGCTGGCACCTGTGGCACAAGCTGGCCGAATACGCCGGCAAGACAGTCGTGGCGCACCGCGCCTGCCTCACCGAAGACGACACCGAACCGGCCGCCGCCGGGCCGGGCACGCCGCCCGGCCCGGCCGGGGGACAGCCCGCCGCGCCCGCGGCCGAGCCGGACGGGCTGCGTGACGTGCACGGCCGCGAACGGGCCCTGGTCACGCGGACCCGCGAACGCCACGCC
Source organism: uncultured Actinomycetota bacterium (assembly GCA_963720575.1). Classification (GTDB taxonomy): domain Bacteria; phylum Actinomycetota; class Actinomycetes; order Streptosporangiales; family Streptosporangiaceae; genus Chersky-822. The sequence goes on along the minus strand of CAVRGA010000001.1, from coordinate 2,278,830 downwards.
GCCATCTGGGAACTCCTGGCAGCCGGGCACTCCCAGCGCGCCATCACCCGCGCCCTCGGCCTGGACCCCGGCACCGTGCGGAAATTCGCCCGCGAACCCGACGTCACCCCGCTCCTGGCCGGGGCCACCAGCCGCGACACCAAACTGGACCCGTTCAAGCCCTGGATCCGCCAGCGGTGGAACGAGGGCCTCACCGACGCCGCCGCCCTCCACGCCGAACTGCAGGCCCGCGGCTGGGCCGGCAGCGCCCAGGCCGTCCGCCGCTACGTCCGCCCCTTCCGCCAGCTCCCCGCCGCCCCGCCCCCAGCCCCCGCCATCCCCAAGGCCCGCCAGATCACCCGCTGGCTCCTGACCCGCCCCGACCACCTCCAGCCCGCCGACCAGGACCAGCTCACCGCCCTCCGCGGCCGCTGCCCCCACCTCGACGCCCTCGCCGGCCACGTCACCGCCTTCGCCCAGATGATGACGAACCGCACCGGCGACCGCGACCTCCCCGCCTGGCTCGACGCCGTCGAAGCCGACGACCAGCCCTTCCTGCACTCCTTCGCCGCCGGCATCCGCCGCGACCAGGACGCCGTCACCAACGGCCTCACCCTCCCCCATAGCTCAGGCAAAGTCGAAGGCAACGTCAACAAGATCAAGATGATCAAACGCCAGATGTACGGCCGCGCCCGCTTCGACCTGCTCCGCACGCGCGTCATCCTCCACCCCGGGTAAGCCACATCACGGAATTCGCGCCAGAGCCATTTTCCGTGATCACGCCCACGAACATGATCACGGAAACTAGTACCGGTCCCGAGGCTGCCGCGCAGGCTCGTGATCAGGATCGGGGAGCCCTTTTCCGGCATTGTGGGGATTTTCACTCCGGGGAGTCTTTTCAGTTAATAGCACTGAAAACTCTCCCCAAAGCGAAAAGTCTCCCTGATAATTCAGGAGAAATCTCCCCGCTGACCCGCCGGAGCTTGACCTTCCAAGATCCCGAGTCGCCCTAGAGCCTCCCTGACCTAGCCAAACCTCCGTGGTCACGGTCGCAATAACGATCACGGAAGATCATATCCGCCACTCGGATTCTCATCAGCCGCTCACTCCAGAAGAGTTGCACTCATGTCACAAGGGTCCAGCTGCAGAGTGGCCAGTTGATCACCGCGCGGGCAGCTCATGGCTAGAGTGCGGTCTCGCGAGTCGTCCGCGCTGGTGCTCTTGTTGCAGATGGGGCGACGGTGCCTGGCGTGGGGGATGGTGCGCTGAAGTAGCTGCATGAATGCGGGAATTGATGTTCCGGATGGGCGTGTTGCAGAAGCCTGGCTCGGGGTGGATCGCGGGCCGGCCGCAGGTGGGGCACCCTGCTGTCGTCTGCGCAGCAGCAGGGTGCCCCACCTGCGAGGCCCGCCCGGCGATACTTTTGCAACACACTCGGATTGGGTGTCGGTTCGCGCATTGATTGATGTTGTTGGTCAATTGGAGGTTGGGCTGGCGGGCAAATCTGAGACAGTGGAGGCGGGTTGTGCCGGGTGGGCTGGTTGTCCGCCGGAGGCCGGCAAGGCTAGTTTCCGTGATCATGGCCGCGCGCATGATCACGGAGCACTGCCCATGCCCTGACCTGCGTAAATTTCCGTGATCATGCCCCGGGTCATGATCACGGAACATCGCACCGGTCAGTTCGAACGGCCCGGCCTGATCACCCCGGCGCCGCTCACTCCCGCCACCCGAACCCAATAAACCAACAGGATCATTGATGTTGTTGAGGGTTGGGACCGCTCGGGCGGGCACCTGCCTGGGCGCGCCCGCCGCCGCCCGCCGGACCTGGTCGGGGTCAGGGACTCAGGCGCTGCGCTTTGGCGTGGTGTGCGAGCCGTCGCAGAATGGCTTGATCCTGGACCGGCCGCAGCGGCACAGCGCGATGACCGTGCGATGAGGGTCGATGCGCTCGCCGTCCGCGATATTCCGCAACTCGAAGTTGCCGCGGATCAGGAACGGGCCGTCTTCGCAGACCGAGATGGTGACCGCCGGATCCTGGTCAAACCTGGGCATGCGTGCCTCCTTCGGCTGGCTGGCGGGCACCTGGCTGGCGGGCTCCTGGCTGGCGGGCTCCTGGCTGGCGGGCTGTTGGCTGGCGCAGTGAACTGCGGCCCGCGGCCCAGCTGCGCACCATGGCGGTGTTCGATAGCTGGGCTAGCCGCACAGTCACGTCGGCGCCGAACGGCACCTGGTCGGACTCGGCCGGGAACTGCTCGGCGAACGAGCCGCACAGGTTGTAGGCGGCGATTTGCTCGTGCACCGCGTCGGCGGCGATGTGCTCGTCGAAGAACCACCTGGCCGCGTCGCTCGCCCCGAGCCGCACTAGGCCGTCGCTGAAGCAGCGGTTGACGTAAGACGAGCCGATCTCGATCATCGCGAGGTTGCCGAGCAGCGCTCCGCGCAGCAGGCCGTGCAGCCCGAACATCGACAAGGCGTTCATGGGCGCGAGCGAGACCGCCGGGATCTGCTCGATGTGGCCGCCGTAAGACGGGTCCAGGTCAAGCTCGACCATCATCCGCTGGAACAGCTCGCTGTGCATGCGGCCAGGCAGACCGTTGCCGTACTCGTCGGCCTGGATCTCCACCAGCGCGTACTTCGCCGGACCCTGCACCCTGGGCAGCGCCCAGCTGTGCGGATCGGCCTCGATGACGTTGTAGGGCGAGCGGTGGATGGCGAACTCGCGGTACTGGCCGAGCGAGGCCTGCTCCTTCAGGTGCCTGGCCAGCGCGTTGTTGGCCGACGGCGCGCCGAGGCGCAGCAGCCACCTCGGCAGCTCCCGTGCCGTCATCCCCGCTGGATAGTCTGCCAGCCTGCGCAGCGAATCCTCGAAGCGCGCTTCGAGCCCGGCCCGCAGCGCGAGCAGCGGAGGGTGCCACTCCCACTCGTTGCTGACATCGGCGAAGCCCTCGTAGTGCAGCGCGTAGCAGGCGAACAGGGTGATCTGGACGTCCTCATCGGCATAGGGTCTGGCCTGCGCGCCCGCCCGTGCGCCGGCCTCCGCCCCGGCCTGTGCCAGGTGCCTGACCTGCTCGGGCAGATCCTGCGGCCCTTCCGTCAGCAGCGGGAATAGCGCGGTGCTCAGCGGCCCCCTTGGCATCGGTAGTTTCATGTGCCCATCACCTTCAGCCAGCTGGTTTGTCGCGGTCGGCCAGCCTGAGACTCGTAGGGCGAACCCCAGGTTTTCCTGAGGTGCTTTCGGCAACCTGGAATTGAATATGCCCAGTTAAGGAGATATACAGCGGCGCGATCCTTGGCGCCGCTAAAGGGGTTGCTGAACTCAGCCTTCATCGACAGCGCACCCGTCCTGACCAGATGCGACAGGTTGATCATTGGCGTACTGCCGATACCGAGCGCGGCAATGTCCAGATTCTTCGCTGGCATGGTCAGGCTATGGTAAGCACGATCGTGTTGGCTGACAAGCAGGATAATCTTTCGGCTTCGGCGGAAGAACAGCCGAAAGATTATCTGCTGCTTGCCCAGGCCGAATAATCTGGCGCAAGTGGGCCATGTCTGGCAATAACCTCGGGCTTCGGCTCTGGTGCCCTTCGGTCGCGTCAGCGCACTGGCTGGCCGACTCAGGCCGGAGCGGGCTCGGCCGGAGCGCCCGGTGCCTCCTGCGCGGCAGCGGCCGCGACCGCGCCGAACGACGCTGTCGCACAGGCCCGCAGCATGGCAAGTTCCGGTCGCTTGGGCATCAGTCCGTCGCCGGTTGATACCCCGTGCAGCCTCCGGCTGACGTAGGGCGCGGCGTGCTCGGTGACCCACTCCAGGTCGCTCCACCTCGCGGTCAGCCAGGAGTTCGCCGAGCCCTGGAAGCCCGGCGTGGCCGACGCGGCATCCAGTGGCGCGCGCCAGTCGCCGGCCACCCTGAGCCCGGCCACCTCGCTCGCGAGCAGCGCCACCCTGCGGTGCCCGTCCGCCGACAAGTGCAGCCGGTCCGGTGACCAGAGCCGGCGGTCGGTCAGCACCCGCATCGGCCACAGGTCGGCGAGCAGGCAGTCGTACTTGGCCGCGATCTCGCGCACATGCATGCTGAACACCGCGGCTTTACCGCGGATAAGCCTGAGCACGGGAAATGCCTTGGGATCGAACCCGGTGAACGCCATGACCTCGCAGCCGGCCGCCGTCAGCCTGGCGACCGCGGTCTCGAAGGTCACGGCAAGCGCGTCCGGATTGGCGCGGAGCCTGAGCATGTCGTTCCCGCCAGCCGCCAGGCTGACCAGGTCAGGCCGCATAGCGATGGCCAGCGGCACCTGCTCATCGAGCACTTCGCCGACCAGCTTGCCGCGAATCGCGAGGTTCGCGTAGCGCAGGCCGGGATGCTGGCTGTCGAGTTCCTCGGCGAACCGGTCGGCCCAACCCCGGCAGCCGATGCCATCGGCGCCGGGATCACCCACGCCCTCGGTGAAGCTGTCACCCAGAGCGGCGAATGACCGGAATTCCCGCATGCTCGACTCCCCCGTCCAGTGCTCGTCTCACTCGCCGGCAGCGCAGACCGGTGCGTTATTCCCACGCTGACCGCAGGTTCACGGCCTGAAGCAAGTCATGAACCCACCTGGGGACGATGCGGGCCAGCCCTTGACCGAGCCCGAGCCCGGGCCGAGCCCGGGCGCGCAAGGGCAGCGCCAGCGCAGTGCATGGAGTTCGTTAGGAACCGGTACCTGGCCGCATGAAGCTCGCATGGAGACGGTATTCCGGCAGATCACACCTGTTAACTGATGCGGTCCTCGTGGACGCGCCTAAGGAGGCACCATGTCCGATTTCCTCTACATCGGGCTCACGATAGTCGTTTTCGCTGGCCTATTCCTGCTGGTAAAGGGGGTCGAGCGCTTTGAGCGCTGACAACTGGGTCGGGCTCATCGCTGGCATCGCCCTCACCGTCTACCTCTTCCTAGCCCTCATCCTCCCTGAGAGATTCTGATGAACTCTGGGTCGTGCCGGAGGCACGCATGAATAGCACTGTCGCTGGCTGGCTGCAGGTCGCGCTTCTCGTCGCCGCGCTCGCAGCCTGCTACGTGCCGCTCGGCAATTACATGGCACGGATATTCGGGGGGTCAGGGGGGTCGTCCCCCCAGGCCAGCAGCAGCGGGGGGTCAGGGGGGTCGTCCCCCCAGGCCAGCAGCAGCGGGGGGTCAGGGGGGTCGTCCCCCCAGGCCAGCAGCAGCACTAGTGAGAAGCACTGGCGAGTCGAGCGCGGTGTCTACAAGCTGATCGGGGTTGACCCGCAGGCCGACCAGAAATGGTCGGCTTACTTGCGCAGCATGCTGTCGTTCTCGGTGATCAGCGTGATCTTCCTGTACGGCATCGAGCGCCTGCAGCACTACCTGCTGCTCAACGTCTTCCATCTGCCGAACGTCCCCCCGGCCGTCGCGTGGAACACCGCCGTGTCGTTCGTGACCAACACCAACTGGCAGAACTACTCAGGTGAATCCACCATGAGCTACCTGACCCAGATGGCCGGCCTCGCCGTGCAGAACTTCATGTCGGCCGCCGTGGGCCTGGTGATCGCGATCGCCCTGATCAGGGGCTTCGTCAGGAGGAACACCGACAAGCTCGGCAACTTCTGGGTAGACGTGACCAGGGCCGTCTTCCGGCTGCTGCTGCCGCTGTCGGTGCTTGGCGCGATCGTCCTGCTCGCCACGGGCGCGATCGACAACTTCGCGCACTACCACACGCTCACCACGCTGGCCGGCGGCCACCAGGTCATCCCGGGCGGCCCGGTCGCCTCGCAAGAGTCCATCAAGGACATGGGCAACAACGGCGGCGGGTTCTTCAACGCGAACTCGTCGCACCCGTTCGAGAGCCCGAACGCGTTCAGCAACATCTTCGAGATCTTCCTGCTGCTGCTGATCCCGTTCGCCACCCCGAGAACATTCGGAAAAATGGTGGGCGACAATCGCCAGGGCTACGCGCTGGTCGCCGTCATGGTGATCATCTGGCTCGTGGCGGTCGGCGGTATCTCCTTCTTCGAGATGCAGGGTGCCGGCACGGCGACCCACCTCGCGCACGGTGCCATGGAAGGCGTGGAAACCCGGTTCGGCCGACCCGCGTGCTCGCTATTCGCCGCGTCTACCACGGTGACCTCGACCGGTTCGGTCAACTGCTTCCACGACTCGCTGACACCGTTCGGCGGCGGCATCGCGCTGTTCGACATCTCGCTCGGCGAGATCGCGCCAGGCGGCATCGGGGCCGGCATGTACGGGATCCTGGTCCTCGCCATCGTGACCGTCTTCGTTGGCGGGCTGATGGTAGGCAGGACCCCCGAGTACGTCGGCAAGAAGATCAGGCCCGTCGAGATGAAGTACGCGGCGTTGTACTTCCTCACGCTGCCGCTAGTCATCTTGAGCGCGGCCGGGATGTCGCTCGGCCTGCGGAACTGGCCGTCCCCGACCACGTCGCCGCTGTCCTCGATTCTCAATCATGGCCCCCACGGGCTGACCGAGATCATGTACGCGTTCGCGTCGATGGCGAATAACAACGGCTCCGCCTTCGCGGGCCTCACGACCGACACGATCTGGTACAACACGATCGGCGGCATCGTGATGCTCGTCGGCCGGTTCGCGCCGGAGATCTTCGCCCTCGGCCTCGCCGGCTCTCTGGCCAGGCAAGGAAAGACGCCAGAAAGCGTCGGCACGCTCGACACAAGGAAACCGTTGTTCGTCGGCATGCTCGTGGCCGTGATCTTGGTCCTGGTCGGCCTGACCTACTTCCCCGCCCTCGCGCTCGGCCCGTTCGCAGAAGGCCTTCACTGAAATGAGCAGCACTGAAATGTCCGTGACTACAGCCGAAACGGCTCCGGTCACCGAGCGACCGCCAGCGAGCCCGGACGAGCAGCGCCGGGTAGGAGGCGGGCTCCTTGACCCGAAGATGCTGTGGAAATCAACCCCCGACGCCTTCAAGAAGCTGGACCCGCGCGTCCAGCTCAAGAACCCTGTCATGTTCGTGGTGGAGGCCGGCGCCGCGCTGACCACCTACACGGCGATCAGGGAATCGTCGATCTTCAACTGGACGATCGTGGTCTGGCTCTGGCTGACCGTGGTCTTCGCCAACCTGGCCGAGGCTGTCGCCGAAGGCCGCGGCAAGGCGCAGGCCGAGACGCTACGCAAGACCAAGCGCGAGACGATGGCCCGCCGCCTGACCGACTGGCGTCCCGGGCAGTCCGAGATAAGCGAGGAGGAAATACCCGGCACCCAACTCACCCTCGGCGACTTCGTCATCGTCGAAGCCGGTCAGATCATCCCCGGCGACGGTGACGTCGTCGAAGGCGTCGCCTCGGTGGACGAATCGGCGATCACCGGGGAATCGGCGCCGGTGATCAGGGAATCGGGCGGTGACCGCTCCGCGGTCACCGGCGGCACCAAGGTCCTTTCAGACCGGATTGTCGTGAAGATCACCTCCAAGCCGGGAGAAACCTTCATCGACCGGATGATCGCCCTGGTCGAGGGCGCGCAGCGGCAGAAGACGCCGAACGAGCTCGCGCTCAACATCCTGCTCGCGTCGCTGACCATCATCTTCATGCTGGCCGTGATCACGCTCCAGCCGATGGCGTTCTACTCAGGAGCGCCGCAGAGCCTGGTGATCCTCGTCGCGCTGCTGGTGGCGCTGATCCCGACGACGATCGGCGCGCTGCTGTCCGCGATCGGCATCGCCGGCATGGACCGGCTGGTGCAGCGCAACGTGCTCGCCATGTCAGGCCGCGCGGTCGAGGCGGCGGGTGACGTGAACACGCTGCTGCTGGACAAGACCGGCACGATCACCATCGGCAACCGGCAGGCCAGCGAGTTCCTGCCCGTGAATGGGGTCAGCGCCGGGGAACTCGCCGACGCGGCACAGCTCTCGTCGATGGCCGACTATACGCCCGAGGGGCGGTCGATCGTGGTGCTCGCCAAGGAGCGGTACGGCCTGCGCGAGCGGGCCGAGGGCGAGCTCGGCGGCGCCGAGTTCGTCGAGTTCACGGCGCAGACCAGGATGAGCGGCATCGACCTGGCCGACGGACGGCAGGTGCGCAAGGGCGCGTCCAGTGCCGTGCGCGAGTGGATCAGGCAAGGCGGCGGCATCCCGCCGGAGGAGCTTGGCCAGATGGTCGACGGCATCTCCGGGGCCGGCGGCACGCCGCTGGTGGTCGCGGAGCGCGGGCCGGGCGGGGCGGCAGGGCCGGGCGGGGCGGCAGGGCCGGGCGGGGCGGCAGGGCCGGGCGGGGCGGGACGAGGGAGCACGGCGAAGGCGCTCGGGGTGATCTACCTCAAGGACATCGTCAAGCCCGGGATCGCCGAGCGGTTCGCCGAGATGCGCAAGATGGGCATCAGGACCGTCATGATCACCGGCGACAACCCGCTGACCGCGAAGGCCATCGCGGACGAGTCCGGCGTGGACGACTTCCTCGCCGAGGCAACGCCCGAGGACAAGATGGCGCTGATCCGCAAGGAGCAGGAGGGCGGCAAGCTCGTCGCGATGACCGGCGACGGCACCAACGACGCGCCCGCGCTCGCCCAGGCCGACGTCGGCGTGGCCATGAACACCGGTACCTCCGCCGCCAAGGAGGCGGGGAACATGGTGGACCTCGACTCCAACCCCACCAAGCTCATCGAGATCGTGGAGATCGGCAAGCAGTTGCTGATCACGCGCGGCGCGCTGACCACCTTCTCCATCGCCAACGACGTGGCGAAGTATTTCGCGATCATCCCCGCGATGTTCTCCACCGTGATCCCGGCGCTTGGCAAGCTCAACATCCTGCACCTGCACAGCCCGCAGTCGGCGATCACCTCGGCGATCATCTTCAACGCGCTGATCATCGTCGCGCTGATCCCGCTCGCGCTGCGCGGCGTCAGGTACCGGCCGTCATCGGCTAGCTCGATGCTGCGCCGGAACCTGTGGATCTACGGTGTCGGCGGGCTGATCATCCCGTTCATCTGGATCAAGGTCATCGACCTCATTATTCAGTTCATCCCAGGATTCAGGTGATCGTCAGATGAATCATCTACCCGGCTCGATCAGGCAGCTGATCGCGGCAATCCGAGGCTGGATCATCTTTACGGTGATCTGCGGGCTGGCCTACCCGCTCGTGGTGTTCGGCATCGGCCAGGTGGCGTTCCACAACCATGCCAACGGGTCGCTGGTCAAGGTCAACGGCAAGGTCGTCGGCTCGAGTTTGCTGTGCCAGGAGTTCCTAGACGCCAAGGGCAATCCGCTGCCGCAATATTTCCAGCCCAGGCCGTCGGCCGCGACGAGCGGCGACACCGGCGACTTCGGCTGCGACCCGCTGTTCTCGGCGGCGTCCAACCTGGGGCCAAACAACCCTGCGCTGGTCACGCTGATCAAGCAGCGGCAGAAGGCGATCGCCCTGCTCGACCATGTGCCGGCGTCGGCCGTACCGCCGGACGCGGTCACCGCGTCGGCCTCCGGCCTCGACCCCGACATCTCGCCTGCCAACGCGGCCATCCAGGTGGCCAGGGTCGCGGCTGCCAGGCACGTGAGCCCGGCCGCCGTCCGGGCGCTCGCGGCCAAGTACACCAGCGGCCGTGAACTCGGGATCCTGGGCGAGCCGGCGGTCAACGTGCTGCTGCTCAACAGCGCGCTCGATCAGCGGTACCCGCTACCGTGAAATTACGATGACTGAAACCCGCGCTGCTCCGACGGGTCTTGCCAGCACCCCGCGCCGCGGCCAGCTCAGGATCTACCTGGGAGCCGCGGCCGGGGTCGGCAAGACCTTCGCCATGCTCGGCGAAGGCCACCGGCGCGCCTCGCGCGGCACCGACGTGGTGGTCGGCTTCGTCGAGACTCACGGCCGGCGCCGCACTGCCGAGCAGCTCGCCGGGCTTGAGGTCGTGCCCCGCGCGCGGATCGAGTACCGGGGCACGGTGTTCGAGGAAATGGACGTCGACGCGGTGCTGGCCCGGCGTCCGCAGATCGCGCTCATCGACGAGATGGCGCACACCAACGTGCCGGGCTCACGCAACTCCAAGCGCTGGCAGGACATCGAGGAGCTGCTCAAGGCCGGCATTGAGGTCATTACGACCCTGAACATCCAGCACCTCGAATCGCTCAACGACGTCGTACAGAAGATCACCGGGGTGCCGCAGCGCGAGACGGTGCCCGACGCTATCGTGCGGGCCGCCGATCAGGTCGAGCTGGTCGACATGACGCCCGAGGCGCTGCGGCGCCGGATGGCGCACGGCAACGTCTACCCGGCCGAGAAGATCGACGCGGCCCTCAACCACTACTTCCGGCCGGGGAACCTGGCCGCGCTCCGGGAGCTCGCGCTCTTGTGGCTGGCCGACAAGGTCGACGAAGGGCTCAAAAGGTACCGTGAAGCCCACGACATCCAGACCACCTGGGAGGCCAGGGAGCGGGTAGTCGTCGCCCTGACCGGCGGGCCGGAAGGCGATACGCTGATCCGCCGCGCGGCGCGCATCGCGGCTCGCTCCGGTGGCGGCGGTGACCTGCTCGCGGTCTATGTGACCAGGTCAGACGGCCTGACCGGAGCCGACCAGGGAGCGCTCTCCGCGCAGCGGCGGCTCGCCGAGTCGCTCGGCGGCAGCTACCACCAAGTCGTCGGCGACAACGTGTCCGAGGCGCTGCTGGCATTCGCCAGGGCCGAGAACGCCACCCAGCTCGTGCTCGGCGCCAGCCGCCGCAACTGGATGACGACGTTGCTCACCGGCCCGGGCGTGAGCTGGCGCACGATCCGCGACTCAGGCGACATCGATGTCCACATCGTGACCCATGCCCAGATGGGCCAGGGCCGGAGGTTGCCGACGCAGCGCGGCGGTTTGCCGCTGCCGCGCAAGGTAGCCGGTTACGCGCTGGCCGCGCTGCTAGCGCCGCTGCTCACGCTGCTGCTCTCCAACCTGCGGGCTGACGTGAACCTGACCAGCGACGTGCTGCTGTTCCTCGTCGGGGTCGTCGCCGTCGCGCTCGTCGGCGGGCTGGTGCCAGCGGTCATCGCCGGCCTGGCGGGCTCGCTGTTCCTGAACTACTACTTCACGCCGCCCCTGTATGCCTTCACGATCAACGACCCGAACAACGCGCTGGCGATCGCCGTCTTTCTCGTCGTGGCCGCCGTGGTCGCGTCGATCGTGGACGACGCGGCCCGGCGGTCGAAACAGGCGGCGCGGGCCGGCGCCGAATCCGACCTGCTCGTGACGACCGCTGGCAGCGTCCTGCTCGGAGAGCAGCCGCTCCAGGCAGTGGTCGACCGGGTGCGCGAGGCGTTCGGCATGGACACGGTCACCATGCTCGAACGCGAGACCGGTGCCGACGGCGAGCCGGTTCCCGGGGGCGGCTGGCACTCCGTCGCCTCCTCAGGAGAGCCGGTCTCGGACAAGCCGCCTGTGCACAGCCCGGAAGACGCCGACGTAGCGATGCCGATTGACGACACTCTCTGCCTGGCCGCGCGCGGTCGCGCCCTGCCCGCCGCCGACCGCCGCGTGCTCAGCGCGTTCGCGACGTACGCGGCGGCGGCGCTCGAGCAGCAGCGGCTGACCACGGCCGCCGAGGCGGCACGGCCGATCGCCGAGGCCGACCGGATGCGGGCCGCGCTGCTGGCCGCCGTGAGCCATGATCTGCGCACTCCCCTCGCCTCGGCGAAGGCAGCGGTCACCAGCCTCAGGTCCGACGATGTCCAGTGGGCTCCTGAGGACTATGAGGAATTGCTCGCTACGGCCGATGAGTCACTCGACAAGCTCACCCGCCTCGTGGAGAACCTGCTCGACATGAGCAGGCTCCAGGCCGGCGCCATGTCGGTGTTCCCGCGCCCGGCCGACCTCGGCGAGGTCGTCGCCAGGTCGCTTGATGATCTCGGCGCGCCCGGCCGATCCGTGCTAGTCGAGATTCCCGCTGAACTGCCTGAGGTGTACGTCGATCCTGGGATACTTGAGCGAGTCATCTCCAACCTCGTCGCCAATGCGCTGCGGTACTCCCCGGCTGGTTCGCCGCCGTTGCTGACCGCGAGCGCGCTGGGTGACCGGGTCGAGCTGCGGATCATCGACCGTGGTCCCGGTATCCCTGCCGCGGATGCGAGCAAGGTGTTCGTGCCGTTCCAGCGGATGGGCGACACCGACAACACGACCGGGATCGGGCTGGGGCTGGCTCTGTCCCGTGGTCTGACCGAAGCGATGGATGGCACCTTGGAACCTGAGGAAACCCCAGGCGGCGGGCTCACCATGGCCTTGTCGCTGCCTGCGGTGGTGACCCCCGCCAGGCAGCTCCCCGCTCCGGCACCGCGACTCGATCGGGCACCCCAGCCCGATCCGGCACCCCAGCCCGATCCGGCACCTGCCGGACCCCCCCACACCGAACCCCAGTCGGGCGGCGCGAGGCGGTCGGCATGACGCGAGTACTAGTCATCGACGATGAACCGCAGATCATCCGCGCCCTCCGCATCAACCTGCGCGCCAGGCAGTACGAGGTCGACACGGCGCTGACCGGCGCGCAAGCCTTGCACCAGGCCGCGCAGCACCCTCCTGACCTGGTCATCCTTGACCTCGGCCTGCCTGACATGGACGGCGTCGACGTCATAGCCGGGCTGCGGGGCTGGACCGACGCGCCCATCATCGTGCTCTCAGGACGCGCAGACAGCTCAGACAAGGTCGAGGCACTCGACTCGGGCGCCGATGACTACGTCACAAAGCCATTCGGCATGGACGAGCTCCTCGCCCGCATGCGGGCGGCCGTCCGCCGCAGCACGCCCGAGATCAGCGAGCCGCGGATCAAGTTCGGTGATCTCATCGTCGACCTGGCGGCCAAGCGGGTGATCAGGACCAGCGACGCGGGCGACCCAGCCGGCATCAGGCTGACCCCGACCGAATGGCACCTGCTCGAGGTCCTGCTCCGCCACCCGGGCAAGCTGATGAGCCAGCGGCAGCTCCTGCAAGAGGTGTGGGGACCAGGCTACGCCGACGCGAGCGGCAACCTCCGCCTCTACATGGCGCAGTTGCGCCGCAAACTCGAGCCAGACCCAGCCAGGCCTCGCTGGCTGCTCACCGAACCGGGCATGGGTTACCGCTTCCAGCCCGACGCCCGCTGACCTCAGGACGCCTGCGCTCGTGCCTGGATGACGGCGGCGGCGATCGTGGTCGCCGATGCGACCGCGACCACGGCGGCCAGCCAGGTGAAGAAGCTGGCAGTTCCCCAGATGCCGTCAGGAACCGCGACTGCCATGGCGAGCCCGACCGCACACAGGCTGGTGAGCGCGGTCGGCACCCAGCGACCGGTCAGCAGCGCCCAGCACGGCCCTACGATGAGCAGGCCGATGAGAATGACGCGGCTGCCGAGTGCCGCATCGGCGATCGCCACCGCGAAGCAGATCCCCAGACCTGCGAGCAAGGTCCTCGCGACAGATTGTCCTGTGAGCGAAGACCATCGCGCCCCGAAGCCGGCAGATCTGGTTTGGCTGTTGCCCGATAGCGCCTTGCGTCCCGATATCAGCCAGGCCGCGAAGCCGACGGCGATCACCAGGCTAGTCAGGCTCGCCACGGAGCTTGCCTCGGCAGGCACGGAGTAGGCGATGCTGAGCGTCAGCACGGCGAAGACGAGGTAAGCGGCGATCACCGCGGCACCCGTGCTCCGTCGGACTCCCCGGTCACGCCAGGCGAACGCGAGAACCACGACCGTCAGTCCGGCATACCAGCCGACGATGAGAACCGTCTGAGCCGACGGCCGGCCAAGGCCGAGTACGGTCGCGGGGATCATCAGGCCAATGACCACGTTGAGCGTGTTGCTGTTGAGGGCCGTGCTCAAGGTCGCCGCGCCGCGCCCGCGGCTGGCCAGGTAGACCGCTGCGACGGCATTCGGCAGGCTGGTCACCGCCGCGAGCAGCAGTCCGCCGATGACGATTTCGGGCACTTTCAGCTGGCTCCCGAGTGCTGATGCCGCCCTCTCCATGGTCACGCTGGCGGCGACTACAACAGCCAGCGACAAGGCCGCCACGGCAACGTCCGCCCGCCGCGCCGGCACCGGGCGAATCGCGGACTCCAGTTCGGTCTCCTCTTCAGCCACCGCGGACCGCAGCCAGCTGATCCACGACGCTGGCAGCCGCAGTCGCGCCAGCCGTGCTCCCGAAGCGCCGAGTAGCGCCGTGTATCCGGCCACGAGGAACAAGCCGAGCGCGCAGCCAGCAACGGGCGGCATGATTCCCAGCACGACCGCCAGGCAGATCGCTGCGATGCACATCGCGACAGTTCCGCCTAGCACCACCACCTTTCGGTGCAGGGAGATCAGACCCGCGACGACGGCTCCGAGGCCAAGCAGAGCGGCCAGATTGAACACGTTCGAGCCGATCACCACCCCCGCACCCAGCCGCTGCTGATGACTGGCCATCGCGCTAACGGCCGCGGTGATCTCTGGCGCGTCTGCCGCCAGCGCCGCGACAATGCCCAGCAGCGCCTCTGACAAGCCAAGACGCTCACCGACCCGTTCCAGCTTTGACACCAGCAGCCAACTCGTGGCCAGGCTCACCGCAGCGCCGATCGTGAACGTCGCCACATCGGGTCCCACCGTCATGAAGCGATCAGCGCCCTGGCTCCGCCGTCGCGGAAGCGATGAACGCGCGGCCGGCTTGGCCGGCCAGGCTCACCGCGACGACGCGAGCTAGCGCAGCGCAACCCACTGCAGACGCGACTAGGTGCGGCAACTGGGGACGTTCCCGTCGTCATGACTGGCTCCCGGTTAGATCGGCTCCGACACCCGACACAACGCCGACCAGGCTTCCCGGCTCACCAGAGCCTGAGCATAACCCAGACGGCCAGATTCACTAGCAGGGCGCGGCCCGCTGATGTGGCTCCCGCCAGCGCTTGGCTGCCCCGCAGGTACCAAGTGCGTCAGGTGCGGCCGGCGGCGTGTGGTCTAGCCGCCGGCAGCCTCGGCCGGCCCTGCTGGCCCGAGCTGTCCGGCTGATCCTGCCGGGTCATGGTGGCCGCCGAGGAAGGATGCGACGAAGGCGGGGTCGGCGCCGAGTTCGGCTGGGGTGCCGGTCATGCGCAGCTCGCCGCCGCCCATGACATAGGTGAAATCGGAGATGGCGAGCACCGCCCTAGCCCGCTGCTCGACGATCAGCACCGCCGCCCCCGACTGGGCCAGCGCCGCGACCTGCTGCTCGAGCAGCGAGCGGGCGATCGCCGGGGCCAGGTTCGCCGTCGGCTCATCAAGCAGGAACACCGACGGCGACAGCATCAGCACCCGGCCCATCGCCAGCATCTTGCGCTCGCCGCCGCTGAGCTTTCCCGCTGGCCGCCGCAGCATCGAGCCGAGCCTGGGGAACACGGCGAGGACCTGGTCGATCCGCCCCGCTACGTCGCCGCGCGGCAGCAGGTAGCCGCCCATCTCCAGGTTCTCCCTGACGGTCAGCGGCCCGAACACATCGTCGACCTGGGGCACGTAGCCGACCCCGGCCCTGGCCATATCCTCAGGAACGGCGCTCGTCACATCGCGCCCGCCGACGCTGACCTGGCCAGCGGACATCCGCAGCACGCCGACGATGGCCTTCAGCAAGGTGCTCTTGCCAGATCCGTTCGGCCCGACCACCGAGATCACCTCGCCGGACGCGGCCCGCACGCTCACGTTCCTGATCACCGGGTCGCCGCCGTAGCCGGCGGTCACGCCGGTCGCGACCAAGGCGCCGGGCAGGTCAGCCGACAAGGTAGGCCTCCACGACCTCGCTGCGATCCCGCAGCTCGGACATCGTGCCCTGGGCCAGTACCTGACCCTGCGCCATCACGATCACCGGGTCGCAGAACTCATCCATCATCGCGAGCTCGTGCTCCACCATCAAGACCGTCATGCCCTGGCGGCACAACTCTTGCAGCGCCGCGCCGATCCGCCTGGCGAGTTCGGGGTGCACCCCGGCCATCGGCTCGTCGAGCAGCACCAGGTCGGGCTCGGTCATCAGCGCGCGCATGATCTCCACCAGCCTGCGCTGGCCGCCGCTCAGGTCACCGGCGTAGTCATTGGCCTTGTCGGTCAGGCCGAAACTGGCGATCAGCCGCTCCGCCCTGGCGATCGCGGCCACCTCGTCGGCCCGCCAGTACCAGCGTCCGGCCAGCGCTCCGAGGAAGGAATCACCCCGGTTGCCAGGCACGGCGGACAGCAGGTTTTCCATCACGGTCAGCCGCTTGAACTCGCTCGCCAGCTGGAACGTCCTGACCAGGCCGATCCTTGCCCTGCGGTAGGCGGGCAACGCGGTAATGTCAGTGCCCTGATAGCTGATCCGCCCGGCCGACACCTTCTCGGTGCCTGCCAGCATCGACAGCAGCGTGGACTTGCCGGCGCCGTTCGGCCCGATCAGCCCGGTCAGCGAACCGCGCCCAACCGAAAGCGACACTCCAGCCACCGCGTGCACGCCCCCGAAGTCCTTGCTGACGCCGGTCACCGTGAGGATCGCGCCGCCAGCCGGGCCGGAGACTGGCCGCCGCGCCGCCATCCGGGCCGGCTGCTCCGGGTCGCTCCCGGCGGGCAGCGGCCTGATCACGCGTCTTCGCTCCGGCAGCACGCCCTGCGGCCGCAGCCACAAGAAGATGACGATCAGCAGCCCGATCGCCACCCACTGCAGCGAGGGCAGCAGGTTCGGGGGCAGGCTCGGGTTGTTGTTCGAGATGAACCTGGTGATCTCCTCGAACCCGACCGGCACAAGCACCGCGCCGAGCACGGCACCGAGATGGTTCCCGGCACCGCCGATGATCACCGCGGTAAACAGCACGATCGTCTCCGCGTAGCTCCACGCGGCCGGCGACCAGACGCCGATGAAGCTGACCAGCATCGCCCCCGACAGCCCGGCGATCGCCCCGCCCGTCACCAGGGCGCCGCTGCGGAGCGCGAGCAGGTTCTTGCCGAGCGAGTCGGCGACCTTGTCGTTGTCCCGCATGGCGCGCAGCGTGCGCCCGTAGGGCGACTCGGTGATCCGCCTGACGAACCAGAACACGGCGATAACAAGGACAAGACCGGCAATCGCGAAGCCATACTGATAGCCGTTCGACGTGCTGACGAACATCCCCTGCGACAGCGGGGCTGGCACCAGAGATACCCCGGCGTCCCCGTTAAACAATGGCCGGTAGTTCATCACGAGCAAGTTCAGCAACACCGCGGTGACGAGCAGGCCGACCGCGGCGAAGTCACCGCGCAGCCGCCTGCCGACCAGGAACGTGAACGGCAGCGCGAACAGCCCGCCAGCCACGGCCGCGCCGATCCACGGCAGCGGGAAATGCAGGCCGAGCCCGCCTATGTAGGCCTGGAATCCGCCGTCGGCGGTGTCCCTGGGCAGCGCCAGCACGGCTGCCGCGTACGCGCCGGCCGCCTGGAAGATGATGAACCCGAAGTTGGTGACGCCGGCCACGCCGAATTGCTGGCTGAGGCCAAGGCAGGCGATCGCGTCCACCGCCGCGTACACGAGCAGGATGATCAGGTAGTACATCGGCATCCCGCCTCGCGCATGACGTCGCTGTCCCTCATGCCGCGGTCCCCAGCAGGCCCGCCGGCCGTACCGCCAGCATGGCGAGCAAGATCACGAAAGCCACGACGTACTTGTAGTCGGCAGCCAGGTAGGCGGCGCTGACCTCGGTGGCCAGCCCTATCACCAGGGCTCCGAGCATCGCGCCGTAGGCGTTGCCCGGTCCGCCGAGGAAGACGGCGGCAAGGATCAGGATCAGGAAAATGTCAGTGCTCGCCGAGTTGAAGCTGCCGACGTCGATCGCGAAGACCGTGCCGGCCAGGCCGCACAGCGCTCCGGTCAGCGCCCAGGTGCTCGCGATCACCCGGCCGGCCCTGATGCCGCAGTTGCGGGCGAGCATCCGGTTCGCCGCGGTGGCCCGCATCGCCTTGCCGAGCTTGGTGTAACGGAGCAGCGCGTATACGCCCGCCATCACGAGCAGGCTGATCGCGGCGATGATCAGCTGCACGGTCGTGAAGACAAGCCCGCCGAGCTTGAAGGTGCTGCCCTGGCTCATCGCGTACGACACGTCGATGCCGCCCGCGAGCGCGGCGATGCCGAACTCCACGATCAGCGCCATGCCGAGCGAGACGATCACCAGGGTGATCGGGGCCGAGCCGCGGCGCTGAAACGGCGTGTAGACGAGGTAATTCAGTGCCGCGGACAGCAGCGCGCCCGCCGCCATGGCCGCGACCAGGCCGAGCCAGATCGACGCTCCGGCCTGGTTGACCAGGTAGGCGGTGAACGCGCCCGCCGTCATCACCGCCGCGAATGCCAGGTTGAGCACATCGGTCACGGCGAACTGCAAGGTGAAGCCGACCGCTGCGATCGCCAGGACGGCCGAGGTGATCAGGCCGAACCCGACAGAGGCGAGCAGCAAGCTCACGGTTGGACCGCCCGCAGCTGGGCGGCGGTGATGTTGCCTGACACGACGACCGCACCGGTAGCGCTGTAGCTGTCGATCTGGAAGATGCCTGGCGAGTCGTGGAAGGCGTCGAAGCTGGTCGGCCCGCCGGGACCGACATAGCGGATCTTCTTGCCCGCCTTGAGCGCCGCGACCCCGGCAGCGAAGGAGTTGACCGTCACCGCACCTGGCACGCCGTCGCCGATCGCGCTGATCCACGGCTTCCATTTCGCGACGTCGGTGCTCTTCGCGGCGACCATCGCCAGGGCGGCCAGATTCATGCCGTCATACAGGTGCACGGCGCCTGGCGCGGTGAAGTAGGTGCTGAAATTGCCGGTCTGGGCGCCGCTGACCTTGCCCTTGACCGCGAGCAGGGCCTTGGTGAAGGCGTCGTAGGCGGGTCCGCTGGTCGCGGTGACCAGGTTGTCGGCGTGGAAGTTCGCCGCGAAGTCGGCGGCGCCGACCGCCTTGGCGCAGGCGGAGTAGAACGCCGGCGAGATAGCGGCCGACGTGCCGATGACCGGGATCATCTTGCCGCCGTTGAGCTGCTTGATCTCGGCGAACAGCGTCGGGTCGGCCGACCCCAGCGCCTCGGTCATGATCGCGTCGGGATGCGCGGCCACGATCTTTTCCGCCTCGGTCCTGAAGGTCGTGGCGTTCAGGTCAAGCGTCTCGTTGGCGACCACCTTCAGGCCCGCCTTGGCGATGGCCGCGACGGCCGGCTGGACAAAGGTCTGCGACCCGATGTCATTGCCGAACGCCAGCGCGATCTTGCTGTAGTGCAGGCTCTGCGCGATCACCGTCATCGCGTAGGACTCGGCCAGGTCAGGCGGCACCAGCCGGTAGAAGTAGGAGTACGCGACGTGATCGAACTCAGACTGGCCGGTCATGCAGAACATCACGGTCTTGTGCTGGTTGATCACCGGCACGACCGAGGCGGCCTCATCGGAGGTGCAGCCGATGACCAGTTCCAGGTTCTTCGCGGTGGAGAAGAGGTTGCCCACGGCTGGCACGGCATCGGCCGGCTCGCCGCGAGTGTCCGCCGTGGTGCAGGTCACCTTGTGGCCGAGGATGCCGCCCGCCTGATTGATGGCATTGGCGGCGCCATCGCAGGAGACGAGATAGATCGGGCCAAGCGCCGCGTCGGCGCCGCTGAACGGTGCGACATCAGCGAAGGTGAGCGTGGCGTGGCGTGCGGCTTGACCGCTGCCGCCGCCGCACGCCGCCAGCGCGGCGGTCAGCGCGATCGCGGCAGCGGCGGCCGCCGCTGCCGCCAGGCGCCGCCTGTCGAATTCGAGCATGTGGTGTCACCTCAATGCCTGCGCGTCTTACCTGCGAAATGGGGTCAGAACCCTGCAGACGTCGGCTCGCCCGGCTGCCACGGCCAGTCGCCGAGATCGACATCCTCAGCGACCACGTGGTTGCGGATCGTGCCGACACCCTCGACAGTCACTTCGATCACGTCGCCTGGCAGCAGCCAGACCGGTGGCTTCCTGGCGAAGCCGACCCCGCCTGGCGTGCCAGTCGCGATAACGTCGCCGGGCCTGAGCCTTGTGAATGACGAAAAGAACTCGATCGCGCTGGGGATGTCGACGATCATCTGCGACGTCCTCGCCGACTGCATGACCTGGCCATTGAGCGTGGTCAAAAGGGCCACGTCGGACGTGTCGACCTCGTCGGCGGTGACAAGCTCCGGGCCGACGGGCATGGTGCCTTCGAAGTTCTTGCCCGGAGTCCACTGCGTGGCCTTACGCTGCCACTCGCGCGCCGTCGCGTCGTTCAGCACGACGAATCCGGCGATCGCTGCCATGGCCTCCTTCGCCCTGATATACCGCCCGCCAGTGCCGATCACCACGCCAAGCTCGCCCTCGTAGTCGAACCGGCTGGTCAGGGCGGGCTTGACCAGATCGGCGTACGGGCCGATGACGCTGCCGGCGCCACGAACGAAGGCCTCAGGCCAGGTGGGCACGACCCGGCCGCCCTCGATCGCGTGCTCGCTGTAGTTGACGCCGAGGCACAAGATCCGCTTGGGCTCCGGAACGGCCGGCCCGAAGTCGGCGGGAGCGAACTCGGTGCCATCCTGCTCGCTCGCCGCGCGGATCAGGTCATGCACGGACTCGCCGGCGCCGAGCACGCTTGCCAGCGCTGCCAGTTCGGGATGCCCGGTGGCGTCGGCCACATCCACGTAGCCCCCTGCGCAGGCCACGTGCAGGCGGAGCCCGCGGGACGTCATGATGGTCGCAAGCCGCACGCGTAGCCTCCAGTGTTCGGGATGTAACTCACAGCCAATTTGGTTGTACTTAGGGGATTGGTTGAGCATCGAGTGATTGGTTGAGCATAAATCCGATGGTCAAACGTGGTCAAGAGGTTGGTGATCGGCACGCGATGGCCGCGCTCCTGAGGTCCCTGGTAGAATTGGTCTGATTGGTTGAAGGATCGGGGAAGGCGGAACTCCGCTATGAGTGGGTCCAGGCAGCTCGCTGCGCCGGGTGAATCCGCCGCGCCGGACGGAACGGGCGCCCCTGCCGAGCGCGGGGGCGCGCTGGCGGAACTGATCCTGGCGCATGCGCTGCGAGCCGGACTCGGGCCAGGTGGCCGCCTGCCCACCGAGCGTCAGCTGGCACAGGATCTTGGCGTGACCAGGTCATCGGTCAGGTACGCGCTCGCCATCATGGAGGCGGCTGGCCAGATCTCGCGTGAGGTCGGCCGCGGCACGTACCTGCGTTCCCCTGCCACGCTCGCCGACCCGCGAGAACTCGGCCCGTCCGTGCCCAGGCAGTCCAGGGCCCCGCAGCCGCACCCGCGGGCCGCGTTCGCCCCGGCGGACGTGATGATGGTCAGGCGACTGCTCGAGCCTCAGGCGATGCCGCTCGCCGTCGCCTGGGCCACCGCCGCTGACTTTGACGAACTGGACCGCTGCCTGGCCGGCGGCGACGATGCCGGGAACTACGACGAGTTCGAGTTCTGGGACATGGCGCTGCACCGCGGCATCATGGCTGCCACGCACAGCCCGTTGCTCGGCACGCTGTACTCCTCGATCGAGGTAGCCAGGCACGGTCACATGTGGGGGGATCTCAAGCGCCGCAGCGCGTCAGGCGAGCGCATGCGGATGTACCAGGCCGATCATCATCAGATTGTCGCCGCCATCAAGGCCCGTGACGCCGGCGTCGCGGTCAGCGCGATGCGCGCCCATCTCGCCCGGGTATCCGATCACCTCAACGCCACCGATCCCGCAGCGGGGAGCTGGCAGTAGCTACTTGCGAGTAACTAAGTATCTGGGCGGATACGCGAGAGCAGTCCGCCGGGGTCTGACACGAGGCCCGGGCTTGCCCGGGTGGTTCCTGGTCCTCTTGGAAGGAGGGTTGTCGCATGAAGGAGAGTTGCCCGGACTATCGAGGCTGTCGGGTGACCCGGGATCGTGGAAGGCCAGGCTCCGGCGGGTCAGCGGGGAGACTTTCCCTTCCCTGAGTCATCGAGGAGCTTTTCGCTTAAAGGACGATTTTCGATGTTACCGGCTGAAAAACTCCCCGGAGCTCCGGCGCCCCATGGGTTCCGGCACCCCCGATGGCCGCGCCGCACTGCCCGGCGCTGCCGGGCCCGGCCGCGCCAGGCCCGGCATTGTCACAACGACGGGCCTGGAACTGCGCCGGCAGCCCCAGCGATGTCACAACGCCCGCGCTATAGCGCCAGCAAGGTCACAACGACGGGCCTGCGCGAAGCCCGGGCAAGCCCGGCAAAGTCACAACGACGGGCCTCGCGCCGGCCCCGGGGCGCGCCAATCAGGCGCGTCAGCCAGGTGCGGCCCCTCCCGCACCAGGAGCCATGCCCGCGGGCGAGAACTCTCCCTCACG
Organism: uncultured Actinomycetota bacterium; assembly: GCA_963720575.1. Taxonomy (GTDB): domain Bacteria; phylum Actinomycetota; class Actinomycetes; order Streptosporangiales; family Streptosporangiaceae; genus Chersky-822. The sequence goes on along the minus strand of CAVRGA010000001.1, from coordinate 2,256,641 downwards.
ATGCCGGAAAAGGCTCCCCGATCCTGATCACGAGCCACGCGGCAGCCGCCCGGACCGGTGCTGGTTTCCGTGATCATGCCCGCGGGCGTGATCACGGAAGATCGCCCAGGTCAGGACAGGCGCGATGTTCCGTGATCACGCCCGGGACCTTGATCACGGAACATCGCACCCGCCGCCCCGGACACTGACAGCTCCCCCGGAACGAGAACTCTCCGCCACGACGCCCGGATTTCGTATCCTCGGCGGGTCAGGGGCCAGGGCAAAGCACGGCACGGTAGCTGAGCCGGTGCTCTGATCATCAAAGAATTGATCTTGACTACTCACAGTTATCGAAAACTAACAGCCGTTTGCCGCGTAAGGCGCAACGATCAGGTTCATGAGTTTTCGAATCCCTGTAGCTGTCCTGCTCGGACTCGGAGCGATCTTGGTTGCGCCCTCGTCGGCGGACTCCTCCGTGGCCACCTCATATCGGTGGCGGAACGTAACCTACGACGGTGTCCGATTCAGCGTGCCTGCCTCGTGGCCGGTGATCAGGTTCGCCCGGCATCCGCTGGCTTGCCCCCGGCTCGACGTGCACGCCGTCTACCTTGGCACGCCCGGCCCCAACCCGATCTGCCCGGCCGGGCTGGTCGGCAAGACCGAGGCGGTCATGGTCGGGCCGGCGCGGGCAAGCAGGGCAGCGCGGACCGCCCGCCACCACGCACCTGCCAGTCACCACGCCAAGGCCAGCCCCCACGCCAAGGCCAGCCCCCACGCGACCGCCAGCCAGCATGTGACCAGAAGCAAGCGCATGACAGACGGGGCAAGCGCCGTCGTCCGGAAGCCGGTCACCCAGCAGGACTCGGCTGTCAGCAGGACCATGACCGACGTCCTGGCAGGACCTGGAATCAAGGTCGCCATCTCCTACGGCACCGACCGGTCACTAGCGCAGATGATTCAGTCAACGGTCAGGTTCGCCGACCCGACCAGCCAGGGCACCCGCACAGCCGGAGCTCCGGCCAGAGCGTCGGCTAAAGCGTCGGCGCGGCCGGGCACCGTCGAACTCACCGAGCGCCTTGAACTGCTCGAGCACTCTGAGTTCGCACACCGCAGCGGCCACCAGCCCCCGGCCCCCGCCAAGACCCCGGCCACCCCACAGGCCCCGGCCACCCCCAAGACCCCAACCCCCGCCAAGACCCCGGCGACCCCCAGAACCCCGGCAGGAATCTTCACCGGCTCCGGATTCGACTCCTGTGCGGCCCCGAGCGCGGGCGCCATGACCAAGTGGCTCAGCTCCGGCTTCCGCGCCGTCGGCATCTACATCGGCGGCGCCAACCGCGCGTGTGCCCAGGCAAGCCTGACGCCGTCCTGGCTGAACGGCATCGTCAGCCAAGGCTGGCACTATTTCGCGATCTATCCAGGGCTGCAATCAAGCTGCGTCCAGGCATCGGGCGACGCCACCATCACCACCAGCCAGGCAGGTCCCGAAGGCAAGGCAGCCGCCAACGACGCCGTCAGCCAGGCGGCCAGCCTGGGCATCCCCCAGGGCGCGCCGCTGATCTACGACATGGAGGCGTACGGCCCAGGCTGCGACGGGCAGGTGACGGCCTTCCTCTCAGCCTGGGACAAGCAGGTCGAGGCGCGCGGCTACACCTCGGGGGTCTACGAGTCTTTCACCAACGTGGGCGCGCTGGTGTCGGCGGCGACGACGATCACCGAACCGCAGGTGATCTACTACGCCGACTGGGACGGCATCGCGACGACTAACAGTTCCTACATGCCGGCCTCGATGTGGACCAGCCACCAGCGGGTGCACCAGTATCAGGGCGGCCACCTCGAGACGCACGGCGGCGTGACCATCGATATTGACAGCGACCGACTCGACGCGAACCTCACCGGCGCGCCTGTCACGCCACCGGTTCCGGCGGCGCGGTCCGCCACCCGGATCTCGGTCATCACCAACACGAACGGCACCGCCGAGTGGTTCGCCCGTTCAGCCCGCAGCCTGCTCTCCCATTCCTGGCAGCAGCCGGTCGGCAGCCTGACCTGGTCGGCGATGCACACGGTCGGCCGGTCAGCCCGCGGGATCGTGAGCAACCCCGCGGCCGCCCAGCAGGCCGACGGCGCTCTCACGGTCTTCGCCCGGACGTCGGCGGGCAGCATCGTGCACGCGTGGCAGCAGGCAGGGTTCCCCAACGGCTGGGAGTGGGGCAAGCCGCTGCCGGGCCCCGCAAGCCCGGCCAGGGCCGGCACCGACCCCGCATCGCTGCTGCTGCCATCGGGCCAGGTCGAAGTGCTCCAGACAGCCAGCAACGGCCACGTCAGCGCGATCCGCCAGCGCCAGCCCAACGACAACCGCCGCTGGACGCGGTGGCAAGACCTCGGCGGCAGTTGCGCGAGCACTCCCGTTGCCATCACCGACGCCGGTCATGATGTCGACGTCTACTGCGTCACCACGGCCAGGTCAGCGGCAACCATTAGCTGGAACGGATCGGCGTGGGGCACATGGAGCACTCTAGGTGGCTCGCCGTCGAACCTCACCGGTGTCCCCGCCGTCGTGCTCAACGGCTCGGGACAGGCTGAGCTTTTCGCGGCGACGATCGCGCACGGCCTGGCCAGTGCCTGGCAGAACGGCACCGGCGGCCGCTGGACGTGGGGTGAGCCGCTCGCCAGCGCGACCATAGGCGGGCCGATCTCGGGGTCGCCCTCGGCTGCCACCTGGCCGGTCGGCCAGGTGGTCGTCTTCGCGACGCTCGCGACCGGCCAGCCCGAGTTCATCAGGCAGGCCGGCATCTCCGGGGCATCGGCGTGGACTGCCTGGTCCCCGATCGCCAGAGTGACCGGCGGCAAAGCCCTGAGCAGCCCTGTTGGCTGGCTCAACTCAGCGGGTGCCGTCAGCGTGGCCGTGATCGACCAGAACCGGGGACTCACCGTATCGAGCAACACCGGCACCGGCTGGTCACCCTGGTCCGAAGTCGGAACCGGCTTCTGACACCGGCGAGCAGGACGACCGTCACGACTCTCTACACGAGAAGCAGGACTATGGTGACGACGACCGCGACCGCGACGACGATCCCGACCAGCAGCCCGACCGTCCGGCCCTGGCCGGTGCGCGGCGACTCACCAGCCCACGGCTGCTCAGGCCAGGAGCCGCTATCGGTCACCTGCGCGGACTGGGCACCCTGGCCAGCGGCAAATGCGCGGAACTCGGCAGTGCTCGCTGAAACGTCCGGCGCAGCACGAAACTCGCCCGTGCTGCTCGGCACGTTATTACCGACATATCGGTCGTCTCGCTCGGACATGATACGACTGTAGCTGAATGCGTCCTACCCGAGCGCTTGATCAGCGCAGATCGCCGGCTAAGTCACTCAACTCGGGCAGTGAGTCCGGTCGCTCGACCAGCCGGGACAGCACGATCGAGCTCCTGGTCCTGACGACGAACGGCTCAGCCCCGATCCGCTCGACGACCTGTTCGAAATGCCGGATATCGGCCGCCCTGATCAGCAGCAGCGCATCCGCCTCGCCGGTGACGGTGCACGCGCTGACCACCTCGGGATGCTTGCTGGCGGCGACGCCGATCTCGGTAGGCGAGGTCTTGCCCCGGCAGAATAGCTCCACGTACGCCTCGGTAGTCCAGCCAAGCTCGGCCGGGCTCAGCCTGGCCGAGAACCCGGTGATCGCCCCGGCCGCGCGGAGCCGGTCGACTCGCCGTTTCACGGCTGGCGCCGAAAGGCCGACAAGCGAGCCGATCTCCGCATAACTGGCCCGCGCGTCTTGCACTAGCGCATGCAAGATCCGCCGGTCGAGCTCGTCATACGACATAAGAGCATCGCTCACTATCGAAAATGGCTGTCATCGCCTCACCGTCGTTAGTCGGCTACTACAAGCGCGGCCCTGAGCGCGGCCACGTCGGACCGCGTCACGCCGTTGCGCGCGAGGTATCCTCCGATGCTCCCGGCCTGCGCCCTGGCCCGGTCGAGTACGGCGAGTATCAGCTCAGGCGGGCTGGCCATCAGCGCCTCAGTCAGCTGGTCACCGAGACCAGAGTCGGCCGCGATCCGCCCGATCACCGGCGTCTGGTCGGCGTCGGTGTACATGCTGCTGAGCGCGTAGTCGGCGGCGATGAAGTCGTCAGGAACTCCGATCGCCGCCAAGGTGAACGCTATCACGATGCCCGTTCTGTCCTTGCCAGCCGTGCAATGCACGAGACCGGGCAGCATGCCCGGCCTGGCCAGGGACTTTATGGCAGCACCGACGGCAGCGGAGCGCTTGTCAACGATAAAGGAATACACGCCGTCGAGTTCCGGCGGGAGCTGGCTGAAATCCTTGCCGACGAGCGACAGGTGCGTATGCGCCGTTCCCCAGCTGGCGAACTCATCGAGCGGGCTCGGCGCGATCCGCACTTCCTCGGCGATGCGCAGGTCGAGAACGCTCTTCAGGCCTAGTCCGGCGAGCGCGGCCAGGCCCGGGTGATCCAGGCGATGCAGCGCGTCGGAGCGGTGCAGGGTGCCCCAGGCCGTCCGCCCGCCGCCCCGCACCGGGTACCCGCCGATGTCACGGAAGTTCAGCGTCCCGCCAACGGGGACGCGCCGCCCGTTGACCGCGATCGCGGTCATGACGCGGATCAGGTCACTCGCCGGATTGACGTCAGGGTTGTCGTCTGCCATTCCCATCCTCCCGCGCAGGCGACGGCCGCTCGGCGTGCTGCTCGCGTGCTCGCTGTTGCTCTTGATCTTCTACTCCGTGCCGGCGTTCCCGCTCTATGACGCCGCGACAGCAGGCTACCTGGCCTGGGCGACCGTCATACCGGCCGGTTACATGACGCTCGGCGTCGTGCTCGCGCTGGTCACGACCAGGCAGGGGGTCGCTTCGATCGCGTCAAGCTACCTGCCCTCGATCGCGTTGCTGGCGGTCGGGTCCGCGCTCGTCATCTGCGTTCTTGCCCTGCCTGCTCTTGGCATGAAGCTCAGCATGCCGGACGAGTCCGCTCAGGCACGCGGGACCATGGGCTATGCGAGACCCGACGGCCAGCACATCGGGGGGCTCCGGGGCTCGGCAAGGCGCACTGGTGGCTGCCGTTGCCGCTCGCCGTGCTTCCTCGCAAGCTAAGGTCAGAGCCTGCTCAATAGGAGGCACAGTGACTCGGATCGGGAACATGTACGGCCCGGACGCGACGTTCCTCGGCGTGCCGGAGGCTGACCTCGCCGATCCGCAGTCACTGGCCGGCACGGATGTAGTGATCATCGGCGCGCCGTTCGACGGCGGCACGTCACACCGGCCCGGCGCGCGGTTCGGGCCGCAGGCGATCAGGTTCACCGACTACCTGCCGCACGACGGCTCGCGACCGCACCTGGCGCTCGGAGTCGACCCGCTCGCCGAGCTCCGGGTGCGCGACGCCGGCGATGTCGAGATGCCGTCAGGGGAGACCGAGTTGTCGCTGCACCGGCTCGAGGACGCGGTCCATGCGGCGGCCGCGGCCGGCGCGATTCCGGTGATAATCGGCGGTGACCACACGGTCACCTACCCGGACGCGACCGGGCTCGCCCGGCACGTCGGCTGGGGCAAGCTGTCGATGATCCACTTCGACGCGCACGCTGATACCGGCGATATCCAGTTCGGCTCGCTCTACGGGCATGGCACCCCGATGCGCAGGCTGATCGAGTCCGGAGCCGTGCGGGGAGACAGGTTCTTGCAGGTGGGCCTGCGCGGGTACTGGCCGCCTCCCGACGTGCTCGACTGGATGGCCGACCAGCGGATGCGCAGCTATGAGATGACCGAGATCGTGGCGCGGGGCCTGGATGAGTGCCTGACCGAGGCATTCGGCATCGCCACCGATGGCTGCGACGCTGTGTTCCTGTCGGTGGATGTCGATGTCGTGGACCCGGGCCTGGCACCGGGGACTGGCACTCCCGAGCCCGGCGGGCTATCAAGCAGGCAGCTGCTCGATGCCGTGCGCAGGATCGCGATCGAATTGCCCGTCGCCGGCATGGACGTGGTCGAGGTCGCGCCGCCGTACGACCATGCCGAGGTCACCGCGTACCTGGCCAACCGGGTCGTGCTCGAGGCGCTGTCCGGGATCGCCTGGCGGCGGCGCCAGGCAGCGGCCGGCGAGCCGCCGCGAGCCCCGGAGTGGCCGCTGCTGCGCGGTCGCGGCGGAACGGCGGCTGGCTCACCCGGCTAGACCGGCCGCACGGGCCCGGAGGGCAACGCCGCACGGGCCCGGAGGGCAACGCCGCACGGGCCCGGAGGGCAACAGCGACATCACGTCCGACTCGCGGCAATGTTGATGATTGCCCGGCCGGAATTCAGCCGGATCTATAGTTAAGGTCATGCTGGACGCGACCAGGCTCCGGGTGCTGGTAGCGGTCGCCAGGTACGGTTCGGTCACTGCTGCGGCGCACGCGCTGAACTATGCCCAGCCCTCGATCAGCCATCACATCGCCAGGCTCGAAGCCGAGACCGGCGCCAAGCTCATGGAACGAGCCGGGCGCGGCATCAGGCTCACGCCGGCCGGCCAGTTGCTCGCCGACCGGGCCGAGGAGATTCTCGGCAGGCTGGACGCCGCCGAAGCCGAACTGGCTGCCCACGTCGGGCTGGCTCGGGACCGGGTGCGGCTGGCGGCGTTCGGCACCGCGATCAGCACGCTGGTCGCCGCGGCCTGCGCGGAACTGCACGCCAGCAAGGCGGACGCCGGGATCAGCGTGACGCAGGCCGACCCGGCCGAGGCGCTGCGCATGCTGCGGGCAGGCGAGACTGACGTGGCCCTCGTCTACAAGTACCTGCGCGACGGGGTCGATCCTGACGCGCTCGCCTCGGCCGCGAACGGGTCACCCGGCAGGGGGCTCGAAGACGCCCAGTTCGTGCTGGACGAGCCGATTTACCTGCTCAGGCCGGCAGGCTGGGCAAGCACAGCGACCGACGGCGGTCCCGCAGGCGATTCCGAAGATTCCGGCGATTCCGGCGATTCCGGCGCCAGGGCCGACGACCAGGCCTTCACCGACCGGGCGGCCAGAATCGCGATCCTCGCGGGCTCCGGCCGCATGCGCTGGGTCTGCGGAGGTGAGCGGTGCGATGAGCTGCTGGATGACCTGTGCCGTGACGCCGGGATCATGCCAGAGGTCGCGATCAGGACCGCCGACAACGTCGCCGCCCAGGCGCTGGTCGCGGCCGGCATGGGCGTGGCCATGTTGCCCGCGCTGGCGTTGCGTGTGGTCCGGCAGCCCGGCACCGAAGCGGTGCGACTACCAGGCGTCTGCCGCCAGACCATCGCGATCACCTATCCGGGCACCGAAGCGTCGCCCGCGGTGGCGCGTTTCGTGAAGGTCATCAGAACGACGGGTGCGGCCGCATCCGACGCTCTGGTGCAGCGCGCCGATCGATCGTCACCAAGTTTCAGGTTGATCGCAGATAAGTGAGGACTGCCAGGACCCTGCGGTTGGTGTCGTCGGTCAAAGGGAGGCGAAGCTTGGCGAAGATATTGCCGACGTGCTTGCCGACGGCCGCCTCGGTGATGACTAGTTGCCTGGCGACGGCGGAGTTGGAGTGTCCTTCGGCGATGAGGGCGAGCACTTGCCGTTCCCTTGTGGTCAGGCAGGCCAGCGGGTCGGTGCGCCGGCGCATCAGCTGGCGCACGATCTGCGGGTCCACGACTGTGCCGCCCCCCGCGACCTGGCGCAGTGTCCTGACGAACTCCTCAACATCGGCTACCCGGTCTTTGAGCAGGTAGCCGACGCGACGGCCGTCGCCAGAGTCAAGCAGGTCGGCGGCGTAGCTTAGCTCCACGTACTGGCTGAGCGCGACTACCGCCAGCCCGGGATAGGTCGTGCGAAGCTCTGCTGCCGCGCGCAATCCTTCATCGGTGAATCCCGGCGGCATCCGGATATCGGTGACAACCAGGTCTGGCTTGTGCTCGGCCACGGCGTCGATGAGGGCGCTGGCGTCCCCGACCGCGACGGTCACCTCGAACCCGAATCTGGTGAGCAGCCCGGCGAGCCCTTCTCGCAGCAGAACGCCATCTTCGGCGAGAACCACCCGGATTACCGGTTGCTGTGGCACGGGAGTTCCAGGCGCAGCAGGGTCGGCCCGCCGGGCGGGCTGGACAGCGACACCTTGCCGTTGATTGCCGCCACCCGGTCCGCCAGTCCGGTAAGGCCGCTGCCGCGGCCCGGGTCCGCGCCGCCGTTGCCGTCATCTCTGACGTCTATGGTGAGCGTGCTGTTCCGGTGGCGCGCGGTAACGCTCGCCTGGCCCGCCTCGCTGTGCTTGGCGATGTTGGTCAGCGCTTCGGCGACAGCGAAATAGGCGGTTGCCTCGACGTCGTCGGGCAGCCGCCCGGAGACCGCCGCGTGCACGGTGACCGGTATCGGGCACCGGTCAGCGAGCTCATCAAGCGCGGCGGGCAGCCCGCGGTCGGCGAGGACGCGGGGATGAATGCCCTGGATGAGTTCCCGTAGTTCGGCCATGAGCTGCTTAGCCTGCTTGTGCGCGTCGGCCACGGCCTCGGCAGCCGGCGATCCGGGCGGCAGGTCGAGCCGGGCGAGGCCCAGCTGCATGGTCACGGCGACCAGTCGTTGCTGGGCCCCGTCGTGCAGGTCACGCTCGATGCGCCGGCGCTCGGCCTCGAAGGCGTCAGCCAGCCGTGCCCGTGACTTTCTCACTTCGGTCAGCTCAGCGTGCAGGCGCGCACCAGCGTCTCCGGCGGCCAGCGCGCGAGCCAGCGCCCCGTGGGCACCGGCCAGCACGGCCAGCAGCCAGGGAACCGCCGGCAGCAGCACGAGCCCGGCCAGCGCGTACGGCACCGCCTGCCCGGCCGAGGTTACCTGGCCGACTCCCAGCGACACCGGCCCGTGACCACCGGCGGCCAGCAGCGGGCTCGCGACGAGGACGGCAACTAGCAGGGCAACCGCGGCCACCACCGCATACGCCGCCGGGACGACGGTCACCACCAAGATGGCGTAGCCCAGCTCACGCCAGGCAGCCGGCTCGGTATAGCGGCTGCGCAGCCACCGCCACGCCCCGAAGCGCGCGTCACTGCCGTCAGAGGCCAGCGGCCGCTCGTCCACCAGCCGCAGGCGCCACCGCTCCACTACCGCGACCGGCGCCGCCACCAGCGGCCCGGCTCCCGCAAGCATGACCCCGCCTGCCAGCACGAGAGCGACCAGCTTGATCAGGCTGGCATCCCCGGCGCGGACCTGACCGGCAGCAGCTATCCACGGCGTGAGCAGCAGCAGGGCGGGCAGCCCGGCCATGATCACAAGTGCGGTGCTCAGCAGGTAGGCCGTCGACCGCCACGGCCAGGCGCTCACAAGGAACCGGCGCCATACGACCGAACCCAGAGCGGTTTGCGGTTCCTCGGCGCGCATATCGCCACGGTATCCAACCAGGCCAGCCGTGCCGATCACGCTGGCCATAGTTCCCGGCTATGCCTGGCCCTACCTTCCATTGGCCACCTGGGCGTAGTGATCGTCACGCCGCCGGCTGGTGTGCTGGCCGGACCCTGTCAGCCAGCAGAAAGGAAGCGCATTCATGACGTCACCAAAGTCGTGGGCGGTGAAGGTGGGTGCTGTCGCGTGGATCACGGGCACCGTCCAGTTCTGTATCGCCGAGCTTGTCGCACAGTCCGCGTGGCGCACCCCGTACAGCTGGGCGGCGAACGCGATCAGCGACCTCGGCGCCGTCCACTGCCAGAGCACTGGCACCGCCAATCCGCCGCCCCGCTATGTTTGCTCCCCGCTGCACGCCCTCCTGAATACCTCGGCCATCACGCTCGGCCTGCTCCTCGCCAGCGGCGCCGTCCTGACCAGCCCGGCTTGGGGCCCCGGCGTCGCGTCACGAACAGGCCGGGCCTTCCTCGCCGCAGCCGGGCCGGCCTGGTCCTGGCCGGCCTCAAGCCTGAAGATGTCGACTTGAACCAGCACGTGCTCGGCGCGTTCCTGCTCTTCGGGGCTGGCAGCACCGGCTTCGTCCTTGCCGGGCTGATCCGGCGGGATAGCCCGCTCGGCAGGCTCCGTGCGCTCACACTGCCGCTCGCCACCATCATGGTGACCGCGACCTGGCTGATGTTCAGCCACCGCACGCCAATCCTCGGCTATGGCGGAATGGAAAGAGCCGCGCTCTATCCGCTGCTCAGCTGGACCGTCGTCACGGGGACGTACCTGCTGGCGAGCCGCAAGCCGATGCCAGGTGACTTCCGGTTGCCTAGAACGCCTCGGCCTTACGCTGAGTGAAACTGAACCAGTTGCCTGAGTCGTCCCGCATGACCGCCTCGACGCCGTAGGGGCGGTCGGCCGGCTCCTGGGTGAATTCAACTCCGCGCTCGGCAAGCACCGCATGGTCACCGCGGCAGTCCGTGGTCGCCATGACGCCCGGGCTCAGGGCGCCCTTGGCGACCAGCGCCCTGACCTGCTCAGCGGTTTGCGGGTCGAGCATCGAGTGGGACGGGTCCATCAGCAGCAAGTCCTGGTTCGAGCTACCTGGAGGCCGCACTGTCAGCCAGCGCATACCGTTCTCCAAACTGATGTCGGTGGTGAGCTCGAAGCCGAGTTGCTTGGTGTAAAACTCCTTGGCCGCGTCCTGGTCAAGGACCCAGACTGACACGATTGAGATTCCAGTGATCACGATGGCCTCCTGCCGGGTTCCCGATGGGCTTGCCGGACGACAGTACGCCGGCCGTTCGGACGGGGGCTTCTCCGGAATGCCGATCTTCAGGTCGGCTCGGCGGCGTCGGGCTCGATGGCGTCGGGAGCGGTGGCGTCGGCAGCGGGGCGGTGGTCGGCTGGCAGCCCCGCGTGCCACATCAGCGCGAAACAGCCGGGGATGGGGGCCGGGCCGCCAAGGCTTGCGGCGGCACGCTGGTAGGCCGAGGGCGATCGCCCGACCATTTCGCTGAACCGCCGGCTGAACGTGCCGAGGCTGGCGAAGCCGACAGCCATGCAGACCTCGGTGACGGAGAGGTTGACGGACCTGAGTAGCTCGCAGGCGCGTTCGACGCGACGGCGACTGCGGTAGCGGCCGGGAGTCTCCCCGTAAGCGGCCTCGAACACCCTGATGAACTGGCCGATTGAGTACCCGGCCTCCGCCGCGAGCTTGGCCATCGGCAGGTTGTCCGCGTAGTCGCGATCAATCCGGTCGCGCGCCTGACGAACCATGCGCAACGCCCGGATATCAGGCGTGCGCGCCGGCGGCGTGCGGGCCGGCGGCGTGCGGGCAGCGGGCGTGCGGGCGGGTGTGCGGGCAGCGGGCGTGCGGGCAGTCGGCGTGCGGAGGCCGGGCTCGCGGGTGCCGGGCTCGCGGGTGCCGGGCGTGGGGGCAGTGGGCGCGCGGAACGCGGGCGTAAGGGCGGGGGTGCCTGGCGCGCGGATGGCGGGGCTGGCCATAGCGGCGACTATAGCGATGCTCGCGACCCGGCGGGGTGCTAGGTTTGACCGTTTTGCGGGGCTAAGGTGGGAGTTCGGCCAGGTCGTGATGTCGGCAGCTTTCCGTGATCATGTGCCGGGGTAGGTAGTCGTTCTTGACCACGTCAGGCTGTCGGGTGACTCGGGATCTTGGAGAGTCAGGCGCCGGGGCGGCGGCTGACGTGCGCCGTGCCCCGGCACGGCGCCGCCGGGGCGGCGTGAGCATCGTGGCCCTCCCTGTTGCTGTCAGCGGCCTTTCCTGACAGCAACGTGGCCCTCCCCGTTGCTATCGGGACAGCATCAGGGAGGGCCACGTTGCTGCTAAAACGAGCGACCAACAGCAACAGGGAGGGCCACGCTGCTGTTAGGGCGGTCGTGCCAGCAACCCGAGTCGCCCTGACTGCTGCCGCGGGCCGGGCCGCCGGGCCGCCGGGCCGCCGGGCCGCCGGGCCGCCGGGCCGCCGCCTGACTATTCCGCAAGATGTCCGAAAGGCTTCCCCGACTCGATCACGAGTTACGCGACAGCTCCCTGGAGGCCGTCGGGTGACTAGTGATCAGGATCAGGGAGCCTTTTCCGGCATCGTGGGGGAGAGTTCTCAGTCCGGGGTGCTGTCTAGTGCGGGAGCGACAGATACGATATTCCGTGATCAAGGACCAGGGCGTGATCACGGAACATCGCCGCTGTCCTGACCTGGACGATCTTCCGTGATCAAGATCTCGATCATGATCACGGAAACCAGCACTGGTCCCGGCGGTTGCCGCGCGGCTCGTGATCAGGATCGGGGAGCACTGCCGTCCGGCAGCTCGCACCGCCGTGCCGTTGGTGTCGTCCTTGGCAGCACCGATTGCACAGCGGCGCGCGTCAGATCGCGGTCGAGCGGTCGGCCCAGTACGGGTCGCGGAGGCGGCGCTTGACTAGCTTGCCGCTCGGGTCGCGGGGCAGTTCGGCGACGAAGTCGATCGACTTGGGCCATTTCATCTTGGCGAGGCGACCATCGAGCGACGCGAGGATCTCGGCGGCGAGCTCGTCGGAGGGATCCACTCCCTCGGCGGGCTGCACGACCGCCTTGACCTGCTCGCCCCACTCCTCATCGGGGATGCCGAACACCGCGACATCGGCCACCTTGGAATGCGTGATGATCTCCGCCTCGATCTCCGCCGGGTAGATGTTGGCGCCGCCAGAGATGATCATGTCGGACTTGCGGTCGCAGAGGAACAGGAAGCCGTCCTCGTCCAGGTAGCCGATGTCACCGACGGTAAAGAAGTCGCGAAGCCGGTTGGCCGCCGTCTTGTCCGGGTCGTCTTTGTACTCGAACGAGACCGCGCCCATCTTCATGTAGACGGTGCCCGGCACGCCGGTCTCGCACTCGTTGCCATCGTCGTCGGCGATCAGGATCTCGCTGGTCGGCCAGGCCTTGCCGACAGTTCCTGGCTTGGTCAGCCACTCCTGCGGCGTCACGAGCGTGCCGCCGCCCTCGGTTGCGGCGTAATACTCGTAGACGCACGGACCCCACCAGTCGAGCATGTCTCGCTTGATTGGCACAGGGCACGGCGCCGCCGCGTGGATCAGCCAGCGCATCGATGACACGTCATACCGCGAGCGCACGTCGGCGGCCAGCGTGAGCATTCGCTTGAACTGGGTCGGCACCATGTGCGTGTTGGTGACCTTGTGCCGTTCCACGAGCTGGAGAGCGCGCTCGGCATCCCACGAATCCATGGTCACCAGCGTGTGACCGAACTGCAGCGCGCAGCCGCCGAACATGGTCACGGCCGTGTGATAGTTCGGCGAGGTCACCAGGTGCACGTTCGGCTCGCCCTCGGTGATGCCGAAGAACTGGAGCAAGCCGGTGAGCAGGTCAGCCGCGACATCGGGATCGAGCCCGCTCAGGGGCCGGCGAACGCCCTTGGGACGCCCGGTCGTGCCCGAGGTGTAGTGCATCGGGTTGCCGGCGGTGCGGTCATCGGGCAGGGCGGTAGGCTGACCGGCCCGCAGTTCCTCCACCGGCATGAAACCTGGCACTGTGCCGTAACTGAACCTGGCATCGGCTGGAACGCCAGCCTCGTCGGCTGCTGCCACTCCGGCCGCCGCGAAGCGTTCGTGCACGAAAAACGCCTTCGCGCCGGTATCGCGCACAATGTAAGCGATCTCGGGAGCAGTGAAATGCCAGTTGATGGGCGTGAGGTACCAGCCAGCCTGGAACGCGGCGAGCCACAGCTCGCTGGGCGCTATGCCATTGGGGATCAGGGCCGCGATGCCATCGCCGGCGGCCAGGCCGCGCGCTCGCAGCGCGTGCACGAGCTGATTCGCCCGCCCGAGCAGGTCACCCGCTTTGTGCTCGGTCCCGTCCGGCTCGACGACGGCGACCCAACCCGGGTTCTCCTGCGCTCGTGCCCAGAATCCCACCAGCAGCCTCCGATCCTGGGCCGGGCCGCCACGGCGCACCACAACCTCGGCCAAGCCTCACAAGTACTTACACGGGCGAGCTGATCGGCTCGTCCTCCTCTTCGTACTCCTCATCTTCGGGCCTCATCCGGCTGAGCACCAGACCGATTACCAGCAAGATGAGACCGAGCACCAGGGCAATGACCGGCACGATCGCCGTCGCGAGGATGATCTCGGTCCGGTACTTATTGTCGCTCTTGACCGCGGAGGCGACGCTATCCGGCGTCGTCTTGAAGTCCGCGCTGATCAGTACCAGGCGCGTCGTACCGGTATTGTCCTGCAGCACTTCGTGCGTGTTGCGCACCACCGACAGCGGCGCTCCGGTGATCGGATCGACGAAGTACGTCTCCTGCGAGCTGTAGAACTCGGGCAGCGTGACCGTAGCGGCGCTCAGGCCCACCAGGGAGCCAGGCAGCGTCTGCGTGCCGACCTGCTGGCTCGGGATGTTCGCGACGTACTTGTAGGTCGCGATGCCGCTGGTCGTCGCGGTGCCCTCGTACTTGAAGGTGACCGGCTTCAGCAGCGTGGTGTCAAAGACCTGGTAGTCCTGCTTCTTGGCGCCGAGCGGCCAGACGAATCCCTGACCGCTGACCGAGACGTGCTTGCCGTCAACGGAGTTGCCGCTCCACGGGACGAGCACGCCGGTCTCGCGGTCGAACGCGAACACGTCGGCGGCGGCCGGGATGCTCACCTGCTGGTGGTCTGTGACGTCCTCGGTCGCGGCGAAGCTCTGCCAGACAGCGGTCTTGGAGCTGCCCAGCTGGTCGGCCTGGCTCACGTTGCCCTTGACGGTGCTCGTGACCTGGAGAGTGACTCCCTGCAGCTCGCTGACGTTCTTCGGGCTGAACCATTCGGCGTTGTTAGCGACGAGCGTGTTGACGCCGTACTCATTCAGCGGGAACTTAACGGCCTGACCCGGGACGTAAAACTTCGACAGAATCGCGAGGACGATGAAGAAGACTCCCAGCCCAGTCAGCACGGACCAGACGACGCGGCGCATGGACCCTCCTGGGGATTGGCTGTCAGATCTGGCGGCCTAGTTGGGATATTAAGGGTTTGACGTATGATACTGAGCGCTGTTAGTGGTGTCACTAGGCCTAGGACACGTGATCATAACGACCCGATGGTGTTACTTATCACTGCATAGCATGATAAAACGCCTACGGGGGACGCGAGGTCTCATGCTGCGGCGAGGTTGCGGCCTCGCTGAGGTTCCGGCCTCCCGCGTTCGCGGCCCCGTTGGGCGGTCGGCCAGCCTTGCGGTCCGCGCTGAGTCGCATCGCCCGGCTGTCCGCGCCGAGTCACGCCGCCTGGCTCCCCGCGCCGAGTCACGCCGCCTGGCTCCCTGCGCGGGTTGAAGGCGCTGGCCAGCTTCCTGGGGAAGGGGCCGGCCTTTCCTGAGCCACCGCATAGGGAACTCCGGGCGCGCACGCCCGGGCACCCCGCAGCAGGCAGCCGTCTCCGGGCCGGCGGCACGAGCGGGGGTGCTGGCCGGGCGGGTGTCAGCAGAGCCATCGGTGGAGCGGGTCAAGCGGTGACCAGGCGATGCTGGCGCGGGTGGCGTACCGCTGGCGGGCGGCCTCGCCGGCCGGCCAAGATCTAGGTAACAGGTGAGCACTAGATGACCGCCGACTCAGTTTCGTCAGCGCTGTCCGATGCGGAAGCACCGTGAAGTGCACCCCGCGCCGGACAGCCCGTCGCGTTGTCGCTGGCCAGGCTCAGCACGAAGCGCCGCCGGCCTCCCCGCGCCAGCCGCGCTAAGGGCTGGCAAGCACGCTAGCGGCCAATCCCGCCAGCTCGCCGATGGTTGTGCGTGTCTAGACTAATGGCGTTGTTAACGGATTCTCAGTGGCCAGTAGCCCTGGTGTCCGTAATGGATACTGCCGGGCGGGGGGAAGCACGCATGGGCTGGAAAATGCGGCATGGGCCGAGCGCGGGCGCGGTAGCAGCCGCGATCGTCCTATCGGCAGCGGGCTCGACCGGGCTCGTCGGCGCTGGTCCGGCCCTGGCCGCGCCCCGCGCCACCACCTCAGGCACCGCCGCATCCGGCAGCACGGCGCCCCGTACGTCCCCGGCTGCCGACTCGGGCGGTATCTGGGGTAAGGCTCTGGAGCTTCCCGGGATCGCCACCCTGAACATGGGGAGAGCGGATATCGCGTCGATCTCCTGTTCCTCCGCGGGCAACTGCTCCGCAGGCGGGTTCTACAGCGACGGGCGGGCCGACAGGTTTCCGTTCGTCGCCAGCGAGGTCGGCGGTGCCTGGGGCAAGGCGATCGCGGTGCCCGGCATCTTCCAGCTCAATGAGGCCGACGACAGCCAGGTCAACGCGGTCTCCTGCGGCTCGGCCGGCAATTGCTCGGCAGTCGGCTTCTACAGCGACGGCTCAGCCGACGAGCAGGCGTTCGTCGTCGACCAGGTGAACGGCGCCTGGCAGCAGGCGGTCGAGTTCCCTGGCACGGCCACGCTCAGCGCCGGCCATTTCGCCAGCGCTCTTTCCGTCTCGTGCGCGTCAAGCGGCAACTGCTCCGCCGGCGGGTTCTACCTCGACGGTTCTGGCAACCAGGAGCCGTTCGTAGCCACGCAGGCACACGGCGACTGGAGCGATGCGCTGGAGGCGCCCGGCATCGGCATGATCGATCCAGGTGCCGTCGGAGCCATCGAATCGGTCTCGTGCAGCGCCGCTGGCGCCTGCTCCGCCGGCGGCGTGCTTAGTGACAGCTCCGGCCATCAGGCGTTCGTCGTCAATCAGGTCAAGGGCGCCTGGGGTACGGCAGAGCTGATTCCAGGCAGCGAGACGCTCAACGCCGGCGGATTCGCCGCCGTCGACTCGGTGTCCTGCTCCGCCCCGGGCGACTGCTCGGCTGGCGGCAGCTACCTTGACTCCTCGGCTAACTCCCAGGCCTTTGTCGCCGACGAAGTCAGCGGAACCTGGGGCACCGCGCATGAGCTGCCCGGCAGCGGCACTCTCAACAGCGGCGGCAACGCCGCCGTCGATTCCGTGTCGTGTACCACGGCAGGCAACTGCTCAGCGGGCGGGTCGTACTCGGACGGACCGGTTGCCTTCCAGGCGCTCGTCGCCAGCGAGGTCAACGGGGTCTGGGGCGATGCGCAGGAGGTGCCGGGCAGCGGCACGCTCAATTCCGGCGGTATCGGGGCGATCAGCTCTGTCTCGTGCACCACGCCCGGCAACTGCGCCGCGGTCGGCGATTACCACGACGCGTCAGCACATTCTCAGTCGCTGGTCGCCGGCGAGGTGCAGGGAGTCTGGCAGAGCGCTATCGAGACTCCTGGCACGGCCGCGCTCAACGCTGGCGGCGGTGCGGCCACCGGAGCTGTCTCGTGCGTGGCATCAGGCAACTGCGAAGCGGGCGGCTTCTACACAGACGCCCAGGGCCTGAATCAGGTCTTCGTGATCAGCCGGGTGCCTTCGTCGACGACGACGCTGACCCTGTCCTCGCCCACGGTCGTCTTCGGGAAGCGACAGGCTGACGGCTTCACGGCTACCGTGGCCCCGGCGTCGGCAACCGGGACGGTCTCGATCGGCGCCCTGTCCGCATCGGGCAAGCACGTCACGCTGTGCAAGATCACCCTCTCGGCCGGCACGGGCTCCTGCTTCCCGGCCGCCACCGCGCTTGGCGTGGGCACCTACAAGCTGACTGCCACCTACAACGGCAGCGTGGCCGTGTCGGGCTCGGTCTCGCCGGCCAAGACCCTGACGATCACCAAGGCCGCCTCGACCACAGCCCTGACGCTCTCGAGAGCGACGATCGCCCATAAGGGGGAGACTGCGGAGAAGCTCAGCGTCTCGGTACGCGGCCAGTTCACCGGCCTGCCAGCCGGCCGCGTCACCATCACCGCCACCCCGGCGAAGGGCAAGGCGAAAGTAATCTGCACGATCACGCTGTCATCCGGCGCTGGCAACTGCCGTCTCAAAGCCCGCAGCCTGGCCGTCGGCACCTACCGCGTCACAGCCAGCTACCTCGGCAACGCCGACTTCCTGTCCTCGAGGTCAGCCAAGAAGACGCTCAAGATCACCAAGTAGGGCTCGAGCGTGCGGTGGCCTCTGGTCACCCGGCAGCGTGATCCTGACACAGAAGGCCGTGCCGGACCATAATCGCGGAGCGTTCCCGTCGTTTGCGGCATGATCGCGGAGCGTTCTGCGTCGTTGCCGCGGAGAGTTGTCGCTGTACGGAGTCTTTGCCGTCCTATGTGCGGAGAACACTCCGCACAGCGACAAGGCTCCGCGCCAGAGCCGGGAAGGCTCCGCGAAGCGCGGAAGTCTCCGGGAACCCGGGAAGCGGTCTCGTCCCTGAGCAGCCGGACACGTCGCCCCGATACCAGCCGGGGGCGTGACTCGCGAACGCGAACGCGCGGCAGCGCGGGCGGCTAGGGCGCGCTCGGGCTTACCTTTGGCCGTAGTTGAAGAGTTGCTGGTTGACCGGGCTCTCATTGGAGCTCGCCAGCACGCTCGTGATCCCGAAGGTCAGGCCGAAGGCGAGAGCGCCACCGGCTACTACGGCAATTACCAGCAGCCACAGTCGTGACACGACGGCTCCTCCTCGGGCGAGCTATTCCAACGCGGACACAAGCGTAGTGACTCTGCTCAGCAGATCACTATAGCGATACCAAAGAGTAACCATCGCCGCCAACATCAGCCAGGCAGCCTGAACACGATCAGATCACGACTCGCCAGCACCACCCGCGCACCCGGCAGCCGCGCCAGTCTCACCAGGCGGGCCAGTCGCACCAGCCTGACCAGCCTCGCGATCCTGGCAAGTGCGGGCAGGCGCGGCAGCGGCCGGTCGAGCAGCCGGCCGGCGTCGATGATCACGTAACGCACTCCGGCCGCGCGCAAGAGCCTGGTAAGCGGACGGCGGGAGGTGATCGCCGGGCTCAGCCGAAGGGCGGACGGGCTCTCGGCGGCCACGGTCGTCCGGCCGACGGTGAGGGCGTCGTTCCAGATCATCGACCGGGCCAGCAATCTCGGCCATGGGTCGAACACGGCTTCCCCGCCATTCCACGGGTACCTCCGGTACTGCGCCCACGGGAGCAGCAAGACCGAGCCGCGCTGGCTGCTGGCCTGGATCGCCGACCGCGCCGCCAGCCAGTCGGCCGGATACTGGACGGGCTTGAGCCTGCCGGCGGCACCCCAGGCAAGTCCGGGCAGCAGCACGACGGGAGCGAGCAGCGCGAGCACCCCGATCACCGCAACGACCCCGGCCGCCTCCCGCGCCTCACGGCCAGCCCGCGCGCGATCCCGCCCGGCGCCATCCCGCGCCTCACGGCCAGGCCGCGCGCGATCAGGCCCCGCGCGAGCCTGGGCCTCAACTCTCAGCGCAAGCGCCGCCACGCCTGCGCCCAGCCCCGCCGCCTCGGCGAGCGCGAGCGGCGCCACGAACTGCTGGCCGTCGCGGAGCAGCGCGAACCCCGGCCAGAACGAGATCGCGTTCCGCAGCGCCGCCAGCGTGGGCGACCAGGTCCCGAGCGCGGCGAGGCAGAACCCGATGACCGCCGCCACCCCGAGACCCGGGCATACCCGCCTGGGCAAGGCCGAGACGACGTAGCCGGCGACAGCCACGACCACGACGAGCAGCCAGCACACCGAGACCAGGCCGCCGTAGCCAGCCGGAACGGCCTGCGCGTTCCAGATCCCGCCCAGCATCAGCAGACTCCCGATCGCGCCGAACGGAGTATCGGCCCGAGCCGCGAACGCCGCCGCCCCGCCCGGATCGGCGTGCACCGGGACCACCAGCGACGGAATCACGAACGGCAGGCTCGCGATGCCCAGGACGGCGAGCGTCACCCCGAGCCGTCGGCCGCGCTGTGCCCAAACCCCCCGCTCTGCCCAGTTCCAGCCGGCGCGCCCCGCGCACACAGCCACAGGCAGCGCCGCGATAACCGTGATCGACATCGCCGCGAACCCGCCAACCGCCGCGGGCACGATAGCCACCGCGAGCCGCCACCAGCGGAGCTCGCCGTCCCGGCGGCACAACTCGCGCAGCACCCACGGCAGCCCGGCGTAGCCGAGCAGCATGGCCCACTGCCCCATGATCAGCCGCTCGGCGACGAACGGATTCCACGCGTACAGCACCCCGGCGGCCAGGCCGGCCAGCACCGGCAGGCGAGCCTGCGCGTCGGCAGCCTCGGCGCCGCGCCGCCAGCCCTGCGCGAGCAGTGCCGCTGCCCCAGCGCACGCGAGCACGAAAATGGCGATCAAGATCAGTTTTTGAACAAATTGCGCAGGGAGAACTCTCGCCATCAGGGCGACGACAAGGTCGCTGGGAACTGCCCGGGCCGGGCCGCCGCTGAAGCCGAGATCCGCCAGGCTGATCGGCGGATCGGGAACGAAGACCATGTCGTAGGTGAGCACGAAGCCGCGGCCGAGCGCGGGACCGAGCGCCAGCAACCCGAGCACCAGGCCCGCGGCCGCGGGCCAGGCATGCTGTGCCAGCCCGGGGGGACCACCCCCCGCAGCCCCCCGTTGTGCCAGCCCGGGGGGACCACCCCCCGCAGCCCCCCATTGTGCCTGCCAGGGCGGACCAGTCCCCCGGCGTGCTAGCCGCTTAACCGGGCCGGTCCGCATCACGTCTTGCGTGCGTGCACGAGCAGGATCGAGGCCGCCGACGGCCAGTGGCACAGCAACCGGTCGACGGGCTTCAGCGCGGCAGGCACGTCGTGGTACGTGGCTCCGGCGACCCGTTCGACGGTGAAGCCGCAGGCGGTCAGGAACTCGACCAGTGCCCGGCGCGTGAACATGTGCAGGTGCCCGGCAACCTGACTGCCCGGCCGGCCGAACACCGACCGCAAGCTCACTTCGGAGAAGACCGGCTGGACTCCGGCCGCCAGCAGCGCCCGGTTGTACCAGGCGGCCAGGTTCGGCGTGGACAGCAGCAGCGATCCGCCAGGCCGCAGCACCCGGTGAATGGCCTCGACCGCCGAATCGGTGTCCACAAGGTGCTCGATCACCTCGCTCAGCACGACCACGTCGACGCTGCCCGGCTTGATCGGAAGAGCGGGGAAGTCGATCCCGGCCCTGATCACGGCGAGCCCGCGCTGCCGCGCGGTCGCGAGCGACCCTGCCGCCCAGTCGAGCCCGGCGAAGTAATGCCCGGCGTTGCGCTGCGCCGCGACGTGCGTGGCGAACCCGTCGCCGCAGCCGACGTCGATGATCCGGGCCGGTGCCTGAACCCCGGCGAGCACCTCGGCGAGCATGTCGGCCTGCCGCCGCGCCCGGTCGGGCCCCGAACTGGCCGGCACCGCCGGGTCCTCGTAAAACGCGCGCAGCGGGTTCGCCGGGGTGCGGGCCTGCGTCATCGCGCGGGCTCGGGCGGAACTGGGCTGGACGGCTGGGGCAGCAGGCTCGGCGCGGGGTCAGCGGTGTACTGAGGCAGCAGGCTCGCTGAGTCGGCGGGGACTGGCTGGCTGGCTCGGGCGATGGCTTCGTCGGCGGCTTCGGAAAAGCCGTCGACCGCCGCTGACCAGTGCAGCCGCAGCGCGCGGTCACGGGCGGCCCGGCCCATGGCGTGCCGCCTGCGGTCGTCGATGGCCAGCGCCGCCCACGCCGAGGCGAACTCGCCTTCGGTCCGCACGAGCACGCCGGTCTCGTTGTGCACCACTGAGTCCCGCAGGCCCGGCACGCTGAAGCCGATGGCCGGGGTGCCCCGCACCGCTGCCTCGGCCACGACGATGCCCCAGCCTTCGATGCTGGCCGGGTGCAGCAGCATCCACGCGGCGGAGAGCAGGCGGTGCTTCTCTTCTTCTGAGACCCGCCCGGTGAAGGTCACGTCAGGCCCGGCGAGCGCGGTGAGCCGCTCCCGTTCGGGGCCGTCGCCGGCGATGACCAGCCTGCCGCCTACCACCTGCCTGACCCGATCCCACAGGCGCAGCAGCACGTCGATCCGCTTGTAGTCGGCCAGCCTGCCAAGGGCAAGGAAGAGCGGCTCAGGCGACCTCGGGGCCGGCGGCGGGCCGGGCTCGACGCCGTTGCAGATCAAGCGCAGGCGGTCGGTGCCGACCCCGATCTGGGTGAGCGCCGCGGACGTCGACGCGGACACGGTCACGAACAGGTTCTCGCGGTGCACCCACGGCATCACCTTCGACTCGGTGAGCCGGCCGGCGATCGACACCGGCGGCGGGAACCTCAGCGCCCAGAGTTCGGTATGCACGTGGTTGACCAGGCAGATGACCGGGCGCCTGGTCCAGAGCGGCGCGAGGTACGGCATGCCGTTGCAGACCTCGACAACGAGGTCGCAGTCTCGCAGGTGACGCAGGAAGGCGACCGGCGCCCGCACGAACTGGCTGTAGGTGCCGCCGCTGCGCCTGACCTCGTAGGGGCGTTCCCCGACGCGGCCGCCGCACAGCAAGGTCACCTGGTCGCCGCGCGCGTGCAGGCCCTGCGCCAGCCGGTCAACGAGGATCTCAGACCCGCCCGCGTTCTCATTCGCCAGGTCCCGCCAGGCGATGAATACAATGCGCCGGCCAGGGGTCATGGGAGCACCGTTTCTCTTGGGCCCTCGTTCGCTGGACTCGGCCCGACACGATGACACGGATCGTTAGTCTGTCAGCCACTTGCTACCGAAAAGTAGCATGTGCGAACGTCGTGCTGAGGCGATGTCGGTTATATGGACATCGCGGCCGCAGGCGCGCAGCTGTCAGATCGAGGAGTCGGCGCATGATGAGGTCCGTCCGCCTGTTCCGGCTGTTCCTGACCGAGCAGAGCGACCCAGACGGCTTCTATACCGCGCTGGCTAAGGACGCGGCCAGCCAGCTCGAGCGGTTCGCGCCGATCGCCGGGCGGACCGTGCTCGACATCGGCGGCGGCGCCGGGTACGTCACATCTGAGTTCCGGTCCCAGGGCGCTCACTGTTACCTGCTCGAACTCGACACCACCGAAATGCTCAGCCGGGGCGAGGCGCCCGCGGGCGCGGTGCTCGCCGACGGCTACTGGCTCCCGGTCTGCGATGGCGGTGCGGACGTCTGCATTTCGTCGAACGTGCTCGAGCACGTCAGGGACCCGCGCGGCCTCATCGAGGAGATGGTGCGCGCGACCAAGCCTGGCGGCGTGATCTACCTGTCGTTCACGAACTGGTACTCGCCCTGGGGCGGGCACGAGATGTCGCCCTGGCACTACCTCGGCGCGGGCACGGCCGAACGCCGGTACGTGCGCAAGCACGGCAAGCTGCCCAAGCACAAGGTGGGCAGCAGCCTCTTTCGCGTCCACGTCGGGCCGGTGCTCAAGATGATGCGCGAGCGCGCCGACGTCGAGGTCTTGTCGGCCCGGCCGCGCTACTACCCGGCCTGGTGCCGGCTTCTGCTGCACGTGCCGCTCTTGCGCGAGGTCGTGACCTGGAACCTGCTGCTGATCTTGCGGCGGACCGGATGACAGTGGCCTCCGTCGCAGGGGGCCACGGGGGGTCGTCCCCCCGGGCTAGCACCGCCGTCGCCGAGGCAGACGAGGTACCGGCCCGGCGCAGGACCGAGCCGCGGCTGTGGCGCCTGGTCGCGGTTGTCTGGCTGGTCACGCTGGTGATCTTGCTCGCGAACCAGCCTGGACGGATCTTCTTCGACACCAAGCTCGGCGTCGACATCGACCCTGTCACCTTCTTCGCCAGGCTGTGGCAGCTGTGGAACCCGAACGAGTGGTTCGGCACGCTGCAAGACCAGTACATCGGCTACGGGTTCCCGATGGGGCCTTTCTACCTGGGCGCCAGGTTGCTTCAGGTGCCGGTCTGGGTCACCGAGCGGCTCTGGCTGTCGGTGCTCGTCGCGGTCGGCTTCGCCGGCCTGGTCAAGCTGGCGCGCGAGCTGGGGATCGGCACCGGGCGGTCGACGGCGGTCGCCGGGCTGGCCTTCGTGTTGTGGCCGACGATTACGATCGTGATCGGGTCGACTTCGGCCGGGCTGCTGCCAGGACTGCTCGCGCCGTGGGCGGTGCTCCCGCTGGTCAAGGCGGCTCGCGGCGGCCCGGTCGTGCGCGCCGCCGCGCAGTCAGGCGTGGCCGTGCTGTGCATGGGCGGCGTCAACGCCACGTCGACGCTCGACGCGCTGATCTTGCCCGCCCTGTTCATCGTCACCCAGGCCCGAGGCCGGCAGCTGGTCAAGCTGACCGCCTGCTGGGCGGGCGCGGTCGCCCTCGCGACCAGCTGGTGGGTCGTGCCGCTCCTGATCCAGGCGAAGTACTCGTTCAACTTCCTGCCCTACATCGAGCAGTCGGCTACCACGACCGGCACGATGTCAGCGGCCACGCTCCTGCGCGGGGCGGGCAACTGGACCGCCTACCTCAGCCTCGGACAGCCGGTGCTCAGCGCGGGCTGGTTCATCGTGACCAACCCGCTCGCGATCATCGCCGGCGCGATCGCCGCCGGCACCGGTCTGCTCGGCCTCGCGCGCCGGGATCTGCCGTGCGGCGGGTGGCTGCGGCTGTGCCTGGGCGCGGCCGCACTGGTAGCGCTGGCCGGCTATTCGGGGCCGCTTGGCGGGCTCTTCCACGCGCAGGTCGATCAGCTGCTTGACGCGGCCCTGGCGCCCTTGCGCAGCGTCTACAAAGTGGAGCCGGCGGCCGCGGCCGTGCTGGCGCTCGGCATCGCGCACGCGCTCGTCTTGCGGGCCAGGCGGGCCGCCATCATCACCGATCCCTCGAACCGGATCTTGTGGCACCTGGTGGCCTCCCCGGCCATCGGGCTCGTGTTGCTCGGGCTCGCGTTCCCTTACGTGTCGGGGAAGGTGCTCAATCCCGGCTCGTTCACGTCCGTGCCCGGATACTGGTACCAGGTCTCCGGCTACATCAGGCGGCACGCCCCGGACACGCCGGTGCTGGTGGCGCCGGCCGCCGCGCACGGCGCGTACCTGTGGGGCCAGACCGTGGACGACACGCTGGAACCGCTCGCCACCTCGCCCTGGGTCGCGCAGGGACTCGTGCCTTACGGCGGGGCCGGGTCGCAGTTGCTGCTCGACTCGGTGGAAGGCGCGATCGCCTCTGGGGAGCGGACGCCGGGCCTGGCCGCCACCTTGGCCCGCTCGGGCATCAGGTACATCGTGGTGCGCAACGACCTCAACCCGGGCGAGCTCGGCTACACCGATCCCCAGGTCGTGCACCAGGCCCTGGCCAGTTCCGGCTTCCGCCGGGTGGCCGCGTTCGGCCCGCTCATCACCGGTGGGCAGACCAACCCGGCCTCGCCCCAGATCCAGTACGCGCTGCCCTCGTACCCGGCGGTCGAGGTCTGGCAGGCGAGCCCGGCGATCGCCGCGCTCGCGGCGGCACCGGCGGTGGTGCTGCCGGTGCGCGGCACGGTGCTGGTCAACGGCGGTCCTGACGCGCTGCTGCAGCTGACCGAGCAGCACATCCTCAGCTGGCAGCCGGCGGTGATCGCCGGTGACAAGTTCGTCGCCAAGCCTGCATTGTGGGCCGTGACCGATTCCCTGCCCAGGGCCGATCACGCGTTCGGCGGTATCAACTCGACGCCTTCTTATACCTACACGGCGAAAGAGACCAATCCGCCCGATGATCCGCTCGGCGGTGGCAGCGGCCCGCCGCGCCAGCTTCTTCCCGTGACCGGCGCCGGGCATCAGACGGTTGCCGTGCTGACGGGTGCCAGGAGCGTCACCGCGTCATCAGCCGGATTCTGGCTGGCCGAGACGCCGCAGATCTCCCCGGTCAATGCGTTCGACCATAATCCTGGGACTTTCTGGGCTGAGGCTAGCCCGGACACCCCAGTCGGCCAGTGGATCCAGATCGACCTCGATCATCGGGCCGACTTGCTCGGGTCGATCGGGATCAGGCTGCTCGTCGACAGCTCGCTCCGGCCGGTCGCTACCCGGCTGACGGTGACCACGGCGGCCGGGTCGCTGACCAGCCCGGTGCGGCGCACGAGCACGCCGCAGTCGCTGCCGGTGCCGCCCGGCCCGACCAGGACGCTGCGGATCACCATCGCCGCTGCCAGCGGGCAGATACCGGGCGGCCCTGGGGCCGGGTTCACCGATGTCGACGTCCCCGGGGTGACCGTGACCAGCTTCTCGGCGCCCCCGCAGTCGCCGGCCGGGCAGCAGGCCAGGGCGATCGCGTTCTCGTTCCGCCGGCAACTGCCGTCCCCGGCCGGGCTCGCCGACCTGACGCAGTACCCGCCGCTCGCGCGGACGTTCGCGACGACGCGGGTGGGGACGTTCAGGTTCAGCGCGACCGCGATCGCGATTCCCGGCAAGAAGCTGGACGGGCTGCTCGCCAGCCTGACGCCGTCGCTGAGGCACACGCTCGAGGTGACCGCGAGTTCGAGCCTCGGGTCGTTGCCTGACTTGGAGCCGCAGAACTTGTTCCGGCCCGGGCAGAGCGGGTCCTGGATCGCCGGGGCGCCCGATCCTGTGCTGCGGCTCGGCTGGCAGGGCATGCGGACGATCAGGCGGATGGTGATCTTGCCCGTGCCCGGGTTCAGCGCGGTACCGGAGTCGATCAAGATCGTCAGTCCGGACGGCACTCGGTTCGCGAGCATCGGCCTCGACGGGTTCACCGAGATCGTGCCGCCGCTGACCACGCATCAGATGACGATCAGCTTCCCCGTCGTGCAGTTCACGGGGACGACGCAGCAGGCGTCCGGGCAGCCCGTGCAGCTGCCGGTCGGGCTGTCCAAGCTGTCCATCCCGGCGCTGAACGGGCTGCGGGCGAGGACGCCGGCCGCCGGGAGCAAGTTCTCGCTCGGGTGCGGGAGCGGGCCGAGGCTCGCCATTGACGGGCGCAAGTACCCGACCAAGGTGGCCGGGACGATCGGCGACCTGACGCAGTTCCATCAGGTGCGGGTCAGGCTCTGCTCGGCGGGGTCTGAGCTTGTTCTCGGGGCTGGCCAGCACCGGCTGCGGCAGGCGGCCAGGCCAGGGCCGTTCACCGTGACGAACCTCAGCCTGGTGAGCCTTGGGCCGCACGCCGGGCCGACCGGGGTGGCCGTGGTGGCCGGGCTGGCACGGGTACGGGACGTGCGGGTACTTGACTGGGGCGCCGACACGCGCCTGGTCACGATTGGCGCCGGGGCGCGGTCATATCTGGAGCTGCACCAAAACGCCAATCCGGGCTGGGTGGCGACGCTGACCGAGCGGGGCCGGGCTTCGACAGCCCAGAAACCGATGACGCTGACAGCGGTCACGCTGGACGGCTGGCAGCAGGCATTCGTTGTTCCGGCCGGGTCTGGCGGGACGATAACGCTGACGTTCGGACCGGTTAAGTTCTATCATGCGTGGATTATCCTTTCCGCGATCGGTGCAATTGGCCTTCTTGTGATCGCATCGGCGCGCCGATGGCGTAGGAGAGTGCCCGAGGCCATGGTCCTAGCCGCACCGCCTGCTGCCGCCTCTCCTGCTGCCGCACCGCCTGTTGCCGCCTCTCCTGCTGCCGCCGCACCGGCTGACTCGTCGCGGCTGGCTGCGTGGGCTGGGCTGGCGGCGCTGTGCGCGCTGCTCGTGGCGGTCGGCTGGCCGGCGCTCGTGGCGGTGCCCGTGCTGGTTTTGCTCGCTGCCCGGTGGCCGAACAGGTACGGCGTCCTCGCCTTCGGCTGCATGATCATCTCTGGGGTGCTGGCGGCGATGGCGGCGAATCCGGCCGCGACCGGTTCGGGCGCGTTCGGCGGGCCGGCCCAGGCGTGTGCGCTGGTGGCGCTCGCGGCCGTGCTGATCCCGGCCGGGCTTGAGCTGCCCCGTCGCGGCGCGGGCCCGTCGCGGCGCCGGCTTTTCAGCAAGCTGCCTGGTCGCCGGGCGGGCGAGCGGTGATAGCCCGGGCCGTGACCCGCCGGGCGGCGGCCGAGCGGACGGCCGCGCCTGCCCTGGACCGGGCGGCGCGCAGGGCGTTCGCGGTCGCGGACGAGCTGACCTGCTATTTCGACCGGCCCGTCGAGCCGGCCAACGTGCATCTTGAAGCCCGCCTGACTGGCCGCCTGGACGAGGCCGCGCTCCGGACGGCAGTGCGGGCGGTGCTCGACGCCGAGGCGGCATTGCGGGTGCGGCGCGCCAGGGCGCAGTGGTGGCGCCATCGCTACTTCTGGGAGCACACTGCGGCTCCCGCCGCCGATCCGGTTCGCGTCGCCAGTTACGCCGATGAGGGCGAGCTTGGCGGGCTGCGTTCGGCGCTGATCTCGCGATCGCCTGGGCTGGAGGTCACGCCGCCGTTCGAGCTGCTGCTGGCATCCGGCCCGGATGGCGACGTGCTGCTGCTCAACGCACATCACGCGCTGCTCGACGGGCTGTCTTGCCTCAGGCTGCTGCGGTCAGTGGCCGGCGAATACTCCGACCGGGCCGGCGAATACTCCGAGCGGGCCGCCCAGCGTCCTGCCCCGGAGGCGGGTCGTGGTTCAGGGCTGGCCGGGCCGGGGCCGGGCGGGTCCGGGCCGGGCGGGCCGGGGCCGGGCGGGCCGGGGCCGGGCGGGCCGGGGCGGGACGCGCGGCGTGAGCCGGGCCGGAGGGCCGCGGCATTCGGACGAGTGACCAAGATCGCGCGGCGGCCTGAGCGCGGTCCGCGTGGCTGTCGCGCCGGGTACGGCGTCCACGAGTCAAGCTGGGGCGGGCTTGCCTCGGCTGGCGCGCTGCGAGCCGGCGGCCAGAGCGTCAACGACCTGCTGATCGCGGCCCTGATGATCACGATCAGCGAGTGGAACGCCGCCCACGGTGCCCGATGCGGGCTGATCAAGATCACGATGCCGGTAGGGGGACGCGACCAGGCAGGCTCGGCCGGCCAGTGGGCGAACCGGTCACGGCTGACTACGGTCGCCACCCGGCTACGCTGCCTGCAGCCCGAGTCCGCCTTGCTCAGCGAGGTAGCCGCGCAGACCAGGCACGCCAAGGAGCACCCGGGGCCGCAAGTCGGTTCCGGCATCGCCGCCGTTGCCAGGGCGCCACTGCCAGTGGCCGTGAAACGCTCGCTGATTCGCATCGGGCTGCGCGCCGCCGGAACCTTTCTCGCTGATACGTGTCTTGTCTCTAACCTCGGCGTCGTCGAACCGCTCGCTTTCGGCGCTGCGGCGGCGTCGGACCTGTGGTTTTCGACATCTGCGCACATGCCGCGCGGGCTGTCGCTCGGGGTGCTGACGTGCGCAGGCGAACTGCGGCTGACCTGGAGATACCGGCGCGCGCTGCTGGCCGACGCCGCTGCCGCCGATTTCGCTGAACGTTACCGTGAGGTACTCGACCGGCTCACCGGGCGCTGCGACGCGCGGCCGGCGGCCAGGCTGGAGAGATTGTGACGGCCGGACCTGGCCTCGGCATCGTGGTCGCCGCGCTGGCCACGACCAGCTACAACGTCGGGTTGATCTTCGAGAAACGGGCGCTGGGACGGCTCCCGGCCATCGACGCCAGGCACGCGGTCGTCTTGCTGCGCACGGTGCTGCTCGACTCGGCGTGGCTGATCGGGTTCGCGATGATGGCCTGCGGATTCGGCCTCCAGGTGGTGGCGCTGATGCTGGCGCCGGTCAGCGTCGTGCAACCGGTGCTCGGTTCTGGCGTGGTCATCCTCGTGGTGCTTTCCCGGCTGGTGCTGCGCGAGCGCCTGCGCCGGCTTGAGTTCGGCTGCGTCGTGGCGGTGGCGGTGGCGATCGCGGCCATTGCGCTGTCAGCGTCGGGCTCAGCCGGCGAGGTCGGGCATCACGGGAATGCGCTGGTCATCGTTGCGGTGGCGATCCCTGCCTGCCTGGTGGCCCTGGCGGTCGGCGGCAACGCCCTGCGGCCGGCGCCGCAGGGCAAGCACCGCCTGCCCGCCGTCGGGGTCTCGTACGGCCTGGCCGCCGGGTTGCTGTACGGCGTGGCGACGCTGTGGCTCAAGGCGCTGTCGGGGGCGGTGTTCGGCCACGCGGGCGGGTTCTTGGGGCTGGTGCTTGCCGTGCTTGGCTCGCCGTATCCGTACCTCACGGTCGCCTGCTCTGCCGTCGCGCTGCTCATCTTCCAGACCGGGTTGCAGCGCTGCCGGGTCTCGATCGTGGGGCCGGTGTCGAATATCACGGGAAGCGTGTTCTTCCTGGTGGCGGGGACCTGGCTCTTCGGCGAGCGATTGCCGTCCAACGCGGGCGGACTGATCCTGCGGCTGGGCGGGATCGTGGCCGCCGGGGTCGCGGTGGTGGTGCTCGCCAGGCAGCCTGCTGGCCAGGAAAGCGCTGCTACTGCGAATGCCGGTGCTGCTGCTGCCTTTGCCGATGGTGCTGGCTCCGGTGCTGTCGTTGGTGCTGTCGTTGGTGCTGTCGTTGGCGTTGGTGCTGGTGCTGGTGCTGGTGCTGTCGTTGGTGCTGTCGTTGGTGCTGGTGCTGGTGCTGGTGCTGGTGCTGGTGCTGGCGAGGTTGCCGGCGCGGGTGGCGGTGGTTCCGAGGATGGCGAGCCGTCGCTGGGTGTGGTCTGGGGTATCGTCAGCGCGACCGGCCAGGGCGGGTGAAGGGGACGTGGAAATCAGCACGATGGCCGGCGGCCCTGATGACGAGGCGGACGCGAACATGCTGATCGAGCAGCCGTTGCTTGACATCCTTGCCTGCCCGATCGATAAGCAGGCGCTGCTGTTTTTCGCCGGCGACTTGATCTTGTACAACCCCAGGCTGCGCCGCGTCTACCGGCTAGCTGACGGCTACCCGGTCATGCTCGCCGACCGGGCCGAGCCGACCAGCGAGGAAGACCATCTCCGGCTGCTCAAGCAAGCCGCTCACGGCGAGGCGGTGGGCACTGGCGGACACACCGCGCAGTGGATCAGCGAGCAGTTCACCTCGTAGCTCGGCCCAAGGTGCCGGAGCCGGAACCGGAGCCGGAAAAGACTCCCCGAAGCGAGAACTCTCCCCCACGATGCCGGAAAAGACTCCCCGATCCTGATCACGAGCCGCGCGGCGGCCCCGCGACCCGTGCTGGTTTCCGTGATCATGCCCCGGACCATGATCACGGAAGATCGCCCAGATCAGGACAGAGGTGATGTTCCGTGATCATGCCCGGGACCTTGATCACGGAACATCGCACCTGCCGCCCCCGCACTCACAGCCCCCCGGAGCGAGAACTCTCCCCCACGATGCCGGAAAGCTCCCCGATCCTGATCACGAGTCACCCGGCGGCGGCCCCCAGGGAGGCTGCCGCGTAATACGTGATCGAGTCGGGGGAAGCCTTTCGGACATCTTGCGGAATAGTCAGGCGGGAGCACGGCCGGCGGCTGGCGGGCCGGCGGCGGCGGGCCGGCCCGCGACAGCCCCGAGGGCGGCCCCGTTTGCTGGCCACGCCCGCCTCCAACAGCAGCGCGGCCCTCCCTGTTGCTGTTCATCACTGGTTTAACAGCAGCGTGGCCCTCCCTGTTGCTGTTGGTCACTGGTTTTAACAACAACGTGGCCCTGCCTGATGCTGTCCCGACAGCAAGGGGGAGGGCCACGTTGCTGTCAGGAAGGACCGCTAACAGCAACAGGGAGGGCCACGATGCTCAACACCCTGCCCCGGCGGCGCCCTCCCGTGGCACGGCGGCGCCGTGCCGGGGCAGGGGCACGGCGCACGTCCTCCTCCACCCCGCGCCTGGCTCTCCAAGATCGCGAGTCACCCGACAGCCTCCAGGACAGCGGCGATGGTCCGTGATCATGCCCGCGACCATGGTCACGGACGTTAACCCCGGCCGGACGTCGGGACACGGAGCGGAACGCGCATCATTGCCGAAACCGGCCGAAACTCGGGATCCGGCGTAGAGCGCACTGGAGGTGTCAGGAGCTGTCGGCGAGCTCGGCGGCCAGGACAGCGCCAAGTTCCCAGCATGCTTCCAGGTCGGCGGGCTCTGGCTGGCCTATGACCAGTACCGGGGGGCGGGCCTGGCGCCAGCCGAGACCCGTCGTGATCGACTCGACTCCCCTGACCGCGCCGGTCGTGTCGCTGGCGCCATGGACGTAGAGGCCAAAGGGACGCCGCTGGGTGGCCTCCAGGCACGGGTAGTAAATGCTGTCGAAGAAGTGCTTGAGCGCTCCGGACATGTAACCGATGTTGGCGGGCGTGCCCAGCAGGTAACCGTCCGCGTTGAGCACATCGACTGCGCTGGCCGTGAGAGCGGGCGCTGCTACGACCTCGACGCCTTCGATCTCATCGGTCCGCGCTCCTTTGAGCACTGACTCGAACATCGCCTGCATCGTCGGGGACGGCGTGTGGTGGACCACGAGCAACCGGCGCATGAGCCCGGAGCATAACCCACGACGCTAAGCCTGAAAGAGCGCCGCTGCCTTGCGACTCTTGTGTCTCACCTCTTAGACTGAACATTCAGTCAACTCCGTTAGGGGAGTACGTCATGGCCGCTAAACAGGCCCCGTCCAGCGAAAGCCCAGCTCACCATCGCACCACCGCAGACCAAGCTCACCATCGCACCACCGCAGACCAAGCCCAGCACCGCACTGCCGCCGCCGAGGCACCGTCAGCCACCACCGCGGCTCACTCTCAGAGCCCCGCACCTCAGAGCCCCGCACCTCAGAGCCCCGCACCTCAGAGCCCCGCACCTCAGAGCCCCGCCCCCGGGAACCCCGCACCTCAGAGCCCCGCCCCCGGGAACCCCGCACCTCAGGGTCCCGGGCCGGGCCTGGGCTGGCGTCCTGCCACCCCGCCGAACCCGGGCCGCCCGGTGACGCCGCGCGGCGCGACCCGGCCGGCGCAGCAACAGCGGCCGACCCTCGACGGGATCATCGCCGAGCAGGAGCGCATCTTCATCAGCCGGCAGCCCGAGTCCGGTCGGCTGGCCAGGGAAGCCCGCGCGGCGCTGGCCGGCGGGGTGACGTCGAGTTGGCAGATTTCCAGGCCGCAGCCGGTCTGGCTGAGCCACGCGAGCGGTTCGAAGCTGTACGACGTCGATGGCAACGAGTACGTCGACTTGCATGGCGGCTACGGGGTGTCGCTCGCTGGCCACGCGCATCCGGCCATCGTGGCGGCGGTGCGGCGCCAGGTCGCCAACGGCACGCACTTCGCCCAGCCGACGCGCGACGCGATCGCGGTCGCGACCGAGTTGTCCCGGAGGTTCGGCCTGCCGCAGTGGCGGTTCGCCAACTCGGGCACCGAGGCCACGATGGATGCCGTGCACCTGATGCGGGCGATCACCGGCCGCGATCTGATCATCAAGGTTGAAGGCTGTTACCACGGCCACCACGACTCGGTCCAGGTCTCTGTCTATCCAGACCCGGACGAGATGGGCCAGCCAGACCGGCCGGCCAGCGCGCCGGCAAGCACCGGCATCCCCCGCGCGCTGACCGACCTCACGCTGATTGTCGGCTTCAATGACCTGCCGGCGGTCGACCGGGTGCTCAGAGAGCACCCGGGCCAGGTCGCTGGCATGATCATCGAGCCCATCATGATGAACGCGGGCATCATCATCCCCGAGCCCGGATACCTGGCCGGGCTCAGGGAACTCCTGCATGAACACGGGTCGCTGCTGGCCTTCGACGAGGTCAAGACCGGGCTCACGGCCGGACCGTCAGGGGCGACAGGCGTCACGGGCGTCACGCCCGACATCATCTGCCTGGCCAAGGCCATCGGCGGCGGCTTGTCCGTGGCGGCGATCGGCGGCAGCGCGGAGGTCATGGGGCACGTCGCCAACGGCGACTACGAAATGGTCGGCACCTTCAACGGCAACCCGCTCGCGATGGCCGCGACCAGGGCGATGCTGCACGAAGTCGCCACGCCCGAGGCCTACCAGCGAATCGAGAGGCTGCGCCAGCGCGCGGTCGACGGCGCTGAGCAGGCGATCGCCAGGTACGGGCTCGCCGCGCACGTCGTGTCGGTCGGCGCCAAGGGATGCATCGTCTTCACCGGCCAGCCGGTACGCGACTTCCGCGAGTTCCTCGCGGTCAAGGACGCGTACAGCCACGCGCACTGGCTCTTCCAGCACAACGGCGGCGTGTTCCTGCCACCGTGGGGCAAGGCCGAGCAGTGGCTGATCTCGGTCCAGCATGACGCGGCTGACATCGACCGGTTTAACGGTAACGTTGCGAGATTCGCGGCAAGCATCGCAGAAGCTGGCGAGGTGCTAGATTCCGCCGGGTGAGGGCTGGCAGACGCGCGACCAGCGCGAAGGAACATCGCGGTGCCGCCGGGACAGCGGCCGGGACAGCAGCCGGGAGAGCACTGAGCAGGCGCGGCTTCCTGGCCGGCACCACGGCAGCCGGCCTGGCGGCCGCCGGCCTGGGCGCCATTGCCGGGTGTGACTCCGGCGGGCTCAGCGCGTACCTGGTCAGCCAGAGCAAGCCGCCAGCGCCATTTCACCCGGTGACCTGGCCGGTGTACGCGGACAACCAGCCGATCGCGTCCGGGCAGCTGTTCACCCCGGACGGGACGCTCAGGGTACTCGCCTGGGCGGATCGGGTAGCGCGGCGGTGCCTGCGCGACTTCGAGAAGAAGTACGGCTGCCACGTCGAGCTGACCACCTTCAACTCGATGCCTGAGGCGCTCGCCGCGATCGGCAGGCCGGGAGCCAGATTCGACATCTTCCTCGGCGTCACCATCGACGTGCTCGCCAGCCTGGTCGACGGCAAGCTGATCCAGCCGCTCAACCACAGCTACATCCCGAATATCGGCGAGGTGTGGCAGCAGTTCACCGACCCGTTCTATGACGAGAACTGGCAGTACACCGTCCCGTACACGATCTACACGACCGGGATCGGCTGGCGCAGGGACCTGGTGGATCTCGACCCTTATGCCTCAGTCAACGGGTGGGGCATGCTGTGGCAGGCCAAGCTGGAGGGCAAGGTCGCGATCCTCAACGACTACCGGGAGGCGATCAGCCTCGGCTTGCTGAGGAACGACGAGACCGACCTGGCGACCGCCGATCCCCGGCTCATCGATGCCGCCAGGGAGTCACTGCTCGACCTGGTGAAACTGGTCCGGCCCCGGCGCAGCAACCAGGCGTTCCTCGGGCTGTCCTCCGGTCACGTCGCCATCCAGCACGCCTGGTCGGGCCAGGTGGCGGCGGCGGCCAGGCGGCTGCCGCCCGGGGTGCCCGTCGAGGCGATCGGGTACTGGTTCCCGCCGAACGGGTCAGGCCCGGTCGCGAACGACACGATCACCATCCCGGCCAGCGCGCGGAGTCCCGTGCTCGCGCACCTGTTCCTGAACTTCATGCTCGACCAGCCCAACGCGCTCAACAATGTGATGGGCACGGGCTACATGCAGCCGCTGACCTGGATGAACCCAGCCCGAATGGTCCACCTCGGCGCACTGCCCCACAGCCTGATCGCCACCGCCGTGCTGGAGAACGACTTCTATCGCGGCCTCAAGGAACTGCAGCTTCAGGTCGGCGCGGACGCTCTGTGGCAGCAGGCATGGCAGAGTGTGGTGACGGCAATGAAGTTACCGGGGACAGCCTGACCAGCAGCCGGTCAAAGATCAATCGCGACCCGGGGGATCTTGCCTCGGCCAGGCAGTAGTAGTAATGAGGTGTAGTAATTGAAGGGCTGTTCAGCCCGCGCGCGCTGATCACCGCCGGCGGGCGAGCGAAGGGTGGCGCATCATGCATCCGAAGGAAGGATGGCAGGCAGGCCGACCGCCGATCCCAGGCGTGCCGCGAGCTACGCCAGGAGCCGCGCCCGGAGTGTCGCGCCGGGGCTTCCTGCGGCGCGGCGCCGGTGCCGGGGCGCTCGCCGCGCTGGGCGCCAGCGGCGCCGGCTCCGTGCTCGCCGCGTGCAGCGGCGCGCTCGCGACCGGCCCGAGCGGCAAGCCGCTGCCGCTGGCCCGCCCCGACAACCCGGTGACCAGGCCGCTCTATGCCGACAACCCGCCGATCAAGAGCGGCATGCTGCCCGAGCGCGGCGCCACGCTCAAGGTCTTCAACTGGGTCGCCTACGTCAACCCGCAGAGCGTCAAGAACTTCGCCAAGAAGTACAACTGCGAGGTCGAGGTCACCACGTTCAACACCATGACCGAGGCGCTGTCCAAGCTGAACAGCGGGCAGCTGGACTTCGATGTCTTCATGGGCGTCACCGCCGACGTCATCGGCAAGGCCGTGGCGCAGAAGCTCATCCAGCCGCTGAACCACAGCTACCTGCCGAATGTCGTCCACCAGGCCTGGCGCCAGTACCAGAACCCGTTCTACGACCAGCACTGGCGCTACACGGTGCCGTACACGATCTACACGACCGGCATCGCCTGGCGCAAGGATCACATCCCCGACAGCCCGGCCGACTGGCCGAACGGCTACGCGTTCCCCTGGCAGCCCAAGTACGCGGGCAAGATCGCGATCCTCGACGACTACCGGGAATCACCGACCCTGGCGCTGATGAAGAACGGCATCTACGACGTCAACACCACCTCGCGCAGCAAGCTCGCGATAGCGCAGCACTCGCTGCAGGACCTGGTGAAGACGACCAACGTGCACATCGACAACAACGACTACACCGAGATCCCGTCCGGCCAGATGTGGATCCACCACGCCTGGTCAGGCGACATGGCCGCGGCGGCCAGCTACATGCCCAAGGGCGTGCCCGTCGACGTCGTCGGGTACTGGTTCCCCGAAGACGGCAAGGGCCCGGTGGCCAACGACACCAACACGATCCTGCGCGGGGCCCAGAACCCGGTGCTCGCCCACCTGTTCCTGAACTACCTGCAGGACCTGGACAACGCCCTGACCAACATCAGCTACAACGGCTACATGCAGCCGGTCTACGGCGTCACCGAGGACCGGCTGGTACGCGAGGGAATCTTGCCCAAGGCCCTGACCTCGACGGTCGTGCACCCGGAGAACCTCACCCGTGGCCTGTGGGAGCTCCAGTTGCCGGTCGAGTCCGACCTGGCGTGGCAGCAAGTCTGGCAAACCGTGAGCCTGGGGATCTGAGGAGGCGGCGATGGCGGGACCAAGCGTTCTGCGACCCGGCGGGCAGCGCGGCGCCAGCGCGGGCCGGGCCAGCCGAGCCGAGGCCAGGCAGCACAGCCGGTTCTTCTACATGCTCCTCGCGGCGCCCGGCATCATCTGGCTCACCATCTTGTTCATCGTGCCCTTCTACGACGTCTTCGCCATCGCGGGCGGGCGGCTCGACTTCCTCACCGGGTCTCCGGTCGCCGTGTACAACCCGCTCAACTGGTCGCACGCGAACCTGGTCCAGACCTGGAACGGCATCTTCGGCCCCACCGCCTTCCAGCTCCCGATCATCTGGCGCACCATCTGGTACACCGCCGTGGCCTCCGGACTGTGCCTGCTGATCGGCTACCCGGCCGCGTACTTCGTGGCAAGGTTCGCCGGGCGGCGCAAGGCGCTCTTCCTCGTGCTGCTCATCGCGCCGTTCTGGATCAGCTACATGATGCGGATGCTGGCGTGGATCGGGCTGCTGCAGACAAACGGATATTTGAATAAGGCGCTCGGCGCCATCGGGCTTCCCGACACCATCAACTGGCTGGGCGGCCACTGGTACACCGTGGTGCTCGGGCTTGTCTACGGCTACATCCCGTACATCATCCTGGTGCTCTACGCCGGGCTTGACCGGATCGACGGCTCGCTGCTCGAAGCCGGGCGCGACCTCGGCCTGGGCCGGGCCGGGACATTCCTCAAGGTGACGCTGCCGCTGTCCCGGCAGCCGATCCTCACCGGGCTGCTGATCACCGTGCTGCCGATGCTCGGCGATTACTACACCAACCAGCTGCTGTCCGGCACGCCGCGCACCGCGATGATCGGCAACGTGATCCAGAACCAGCTGGGCACGAACGGGTTCCAGGGCCAGGGCGCCGTGCTCTCGCTGCTGGTGCTCGCCGTGCTGGTCATCCCGATGGTCTACTACGTGCGCGAAACGGCGCGCTCGGCAAGGGAGGCGTCATGACGACCGCGGCGACCACCCGGCAGGCGGCGGGCGCGCGGGCCGCGACCAGGCCAGGACCGCGCTGGCCGAGGCGCAACCCGTGGGGCCACCCCTGGTTCCTGGAGAGCTTCACCTGGCTTTACCTGATCTGGTCGCTGGTGCCGATCGCCCTCGCCGTGCTGTTCTCCTTCAACAGCGGCAAGTCGCAGGCCGTGTGGCAGGGTTTCTCGCTGCGGTGGTACCTCACCGACCCCGTGCTGTCGGTCGCGCACAGCAACGTGCTTCAGCTCGCCGTCTTGCAGACGATCAAGCTCTCCGCCTATACCACGCTCATCTCAGTGCCGCTCGGCGTGCTGTTCGCGCTGGGCATCCACCGCTGGCGGACCAGGACGGCGGCCTCGTTCAACTTCGTCATGCTGCTGTCGTTCGTGATCCCCGAGCTGATCTTCGGCGTGGCGATGTTCTTCGTGTTCACCTCGCTGTTCAACGGCATCGGCCTCGGCACGCTGGCCGAGACCCTCGCCCTGGTGACGTGGAACGTCTCCTGGCCGGCAATCATCGTGCAGGCGCGCCTGGCTACCATCGGCAACTCCTACTCAGAAGCGGCGGCGGATCTGGGCTGCACACCTTTCCAAACGATGCGTCGAGTATGGTTGCGGCTGCTCTCACCGGCCATCCTGGCGAGCGCGATCCTGGTGTTCTCGTCGGTCATCGATGACTTCGTGATCGTCGACCTGCTCAGCAACAGCGCGGCCAACACGCCGATGTCGGTCTACATCTACGGCACGCAGCGCGGCGGCAACGGCGGCCCGGCCCTGAACGCGCTCGGCACGATCATGCTCGTGATGTCCTTCCTCATCGCGATCATCGGCTACTTCGCCTACCGGGCGATGACTCG
Source organism: uncultured Actinomycetota bacterium (assembly GCA_963720575.1). Taxonomy (GTDB): domain Bacteria; phylum Actinomycetota; class Actinomycetes; order Streptosporangiales; family Streptosporangiaceae; genus Chersky-822. Next base: position 2,218,208 of record CAVRGA010000001.1, on the reverse strand, counting down.
CGGTGAGCGCGGCGGCGGCGCGGAGACGCTCGTCACGATCGCCGGCACCTGACCAGATGACGAGCACCGAGATCGCCGGCGCGCTGCCCGGCCGGGCCCGGGTCGTCATCGTCGGGGGCGGGGTGATCGGCTGCTCGATCGCCTACCACCTGGCGCACCTCGGCTGGACCGACATCGTGCTGCTCGAGCGGCACCAGCTGACGGCGGGCACGACGTGGCACGCGGCGGGGCTGATCACGTCGGCCGGGATGACCGACGAGACCGCGCTGTTCTTCAGCCGGTATTCGCGTGACCTGTACGCGCGGCTGGAGGCCGAGACCGGCCATTCGACCGGGTTCCGGGCCGTGGGGCATCTGTCCGTGGCCACGACGCCGGCCAGGCAGCGGGCGCTGCGGCGCGAGGCGGCGTGGATGCACGGGTTCGGCGTCGAGGACACGGAAATCTCGGCCAGCGAAATGGCCGGGCTGTGGCCGCTGGCCAAGACCAGCGACGTGCTCTCCGCGTTCTACGTGGCCGACGAAGGCAGGGCCGACCCGGTCGGCGTGGCGACCTCGCTCGCCAAGGGAGCGCGGCAGCTTGGGGCGCGCGTCGTCGAGGGCACGGCGGCTGTCGGAGTGCGTACCGTGTCCGGGCCGTCCGGTGCGCGGCGCGTCGCGGCGGTGCTGACGCGGACCGGCGAGATCGAGACCGAGATCATGGTGAACGCGGCCGGGATGTGGGCGCGCGAGTTCGGCGAGCTGGCCGGGGTGCACGTGCCGCTGCAGGCGGCCGAGCACTACTACCTGCTGACCGGCACGGTGCCCAGGATGGACCCTGACCTGCCCGTGATCGAGGACCCGGAGAGCTACGGCTATTACCGGCCTGAGGGCGACGGGATGCTGGTGGGCCTATTCGAGCCGGCGGGCGCGCCGTGGTCGGTGGACGGGGTGCCACCGGGGTTCTCGTTCGGGAAGCTGCCGCCGGACTGGGAGCGGATGGAGCCCTACCTCGCCCGGGCGATGGAACGGATTCCGTCGCTGGCCGATGTCGGGGTGCGCACGTTCTTCTGCGGGCCCGAGTCGTTTACGTCCGACGTCCGGCCGCTGCTCGGGCCGGCGCCTGAGCTGGACGGCTACTGGGTCGCGGCCGGCCTGAACTCGCTCGGCATCCTGTCGGGCGGCGGCGTCGGGTCGATGATGGCGCAGTGGATCGTCGACGGGGTGCCGCCGGTCGACGCGACTCCGGTCGCGCTTGACCGGACCGCGCTGCATGAGGTCTCGCGGCGCTTCCGCGCCGAGAGGACCGTCGAGCAGCTTGGCGTGCTGTTCGGGGACGCGGTCTGGCCGGCCTGGCAGCCGCGCAGCGCGCGGAACGTGCGCCGGTCGGTGCTGCACGACCGGCTGGCGGCCGCGGGCGCGCACTTCGGGGTGTCGGCCGGCTGGGAGTTCGCCGAATGGTTCGCCGGCCCCGAGGCCGGGATCCCCGGCACCCCGCCCGCGCCGCCCGCGCCCGCGCGGGCCGCCCAGCCGGAGCCGCCCGCGCGGGCCGCCCAGTCCGAGCCGCCCGCGCGGTCCGCGCGGTCCGCGCTGCCTGAGCCGGTGATGGATTTCGCACGGCCGGCCTCGCACGACCTGGTGGGCCTGGAGCACGCCGCGATCCGCGAGGCGGTCGGCGTGATCGACATGAGCCTGATGGCGAAGTTCATTGTGGCGGGACCGTCCGCCGCCGCCGTGCTCAGCCGCCTGTCGGCGAACGACGTGGCCCGCGAGACCGGCCGCATCGTCTACACCCAGTGGCTGAACCCCTCAGCCGGCATCATCGCCGACCTCACCGTCACCAGGCTCGGCGACTCGCGCTTCCTCGTCGTGGCCAGCGACATCATCCACCGCCGGGTCGAGCCGCTGATCCGCCGGGCCACCCGGGACGGCGAGGTCGTCGTGGTGACGGATGTGACCTCGGGAACGACGCTGCTGACGGTGCAGGGCCCGGCATCACGTGAGCTCATCTCCAGGCTCACTGATGCTGATCTGGGAAATAGAGCTTTCCCCTACCTGTCGGCACGAGAGCTTTTTGTCGGCTACGCGCCGGTCCTGGCGTTGCGCGTGACGTACGTCGGCGAGCTTGGCTGGGAGCTGCACGTGCCGGCGGAGTACGCGGCCGGTGTCTACGACGACCTCATGTCGGCCGGGGCTGACCTCGGCGTCCGGCCGGTCGGCCTGTCCGCGATGTCGAGCCTCCGGCTGGAAAAGGGCTACCGCGACATGGGCATCGACATCGACAACACCGACGACCCGCTATCGGCCGGCCTCGGCTTCGCCGTGGCCTGGGACAAGCCAGGCGGCTTCATCGGCAGGGACGCACTGCTGGCCGCGCGGGCTGCCGGGCCGCCCCGGACGCGGGTGGTCGGCCTGCTGGTGGACTCGCCTGAGGCTGACCTGTTCGGGAACGAGCCGGTGTCCCTGGCCGGTGACCGGGTCGGCTACGTGCGCGCCGCCGCCTACGGCTATTCGCTCGGCGGGCCGGTCGCGCTGGCCCAGGTGACCTGCCCAGACGGCGTCACCGCCGAGTGGCTCAAGTCAGGCAGCTTCACGGTGCGCGGCGACCCGGCGCAGTGGCCAGCCAGACTCCAGCTCGCCCCCTTCTACGACCCCCAGCGCCTCCGCATCCTCGCCGAGCCCTAACCCGCCCGCCCCGCCCCGAGCCCTAGCCCTAGCCTTAGCCCGCCCCGCGCCTTAGCCGGGCCGGGCCGGGCCGGGCCGGGCCGGGCCGGTGAGCATCGTGGCCCTCCCTGATGCTGTCAGCGGTCGTTTTTGACAGCAACGTGGCCCTCCCCGTTGCTGTCAGGAGAGGCTGCTGAAAAACCCCGTTTTCGTCGCGAACCCGACTCCCTGACCTGCGGTTCTTCGATCGCGATCATGGATTTTTCGGGGTTTTTCAGCAGCCTCTCAGGACAACATCAGGCAGGGCCACGTTGGTCTGTAAACAGGGGTGGTTTGTCCCCGTTTACACCGATGCACCAGCGCCGGCCCGCCGGCACGGATGGTTGCTGTTAAAACCCGTGACCAACAGCAACAGGGAGGGCCACGCTGCTGTTACAGGCGGGCGTGACCAGCAACCCGGCCCGCCCTGATGCTGTCCCGCAAAGTGCCATCGGGGTCGGTCTAGCAGTGACCGATGGCACTCTGGTGCGAGGACCGCTCGCAGCAGCCATGCCAGCCGCGTCCGTTATGAGGCTTTTAGCCAGGCCTCTAGCATCGCGAGGAATCCGGGCGCATAGGAAATACCCGATTTATTACGAGCAGGCGGTCTCCGCGCCGAGTGCCGCGCCGCATGGATTCGCGCGCCGATGTTGTGGATCGGGTGTCGATTCACACATTGATGACCCTGTTGGCTTATTGACTTCAGTGGCGGGGGTAGCCGCGCGGGGCCGGGTCGTGCGAGCGGGCGGGGTGCCCCAGGGGGGTGCGGGTGCGATATTCCGTGATCATGATTAAGGGCATGATCACGGAAATTTACCCAGGTCAGGACACGTGCGATGTTCCGTGATCAAGCCCGCGACCATGATCACGGAAACTTGCCCCGGCCGGCCTCTGGCGGACAGGCGCCCCGCCCGGCAAACCCGCCCCACCCGCCTCCACCGCCTCAGACTTACCCCGCAGCCTTGAATCTCCAATAAACCAACAGGGTCATTCATGATCCTGTTGGCTTATTGGGTCGGCCGCGCCGGGACTCCCCGGCGGGCAACTCCCATGACAGACCGAAGTGCCCCCATCGCAGCGAGCAGCGGGGCGTCGCGCGAGCAGCTTGTAAGCGAAGGATTCCCGGCTCCAGCGCGGAGACTTCTCGCTGCACGGAGGCTTTTCGGCACATAGGGCGGTCAACACTCCGTGCTGCGCGAAGTCTCCGCGCTAACGACGGAGAACGCTCCGCGATCACGCCGCAAACGACGGACAACGCTCCGCGAACTGGCGAGGTTTGGTGGCGTCCTCGCGGTCAGTAGGCAGCCAGGCGCCCTACTATTGTCGCGATTGAGGTGCAGTGCGCGCTCAAGTCGCTGGTCTAAGGATGCCATGGGAATGTTCGGGCGGGGCTGGAAGATCGCGCGGGTCGAGCAGAGCCTGACCGAGCAGCAGCTAGCCGGGCAGAATGACGATCCTGAATTCTCGACCGGCGATCCCGAGGACGATCAGGTGCTCAGGACAATCGCGCGCAAGAGCAGGCTTGACCAGCCGCGCGAATGGACGCACCTCCTGCCGTGCGCCACTGAATCCGCGGCCAGGGTCGTCGGCCAGATCGCGGCTGACGTTGGCTTCGATGTCGAGATCACCACCAATCGCCGCGGCAAGGACTGGTGCGTCCTTGCGAGCCAGTCCGGGGTCGTGATCTCAGCCGCCCTGGTGCGCCGGACGCGCGAATTCTTCCAGGGAGTCGCCGAGCGCGTTCCCGGCGCCAGCTACGACGGCTGGCATGCCAGCGTCTGACGGCTAGCCCGGCCTCTAGTAGGCCTAGACCCACCCCAGGTGTAGGCCGCGGACCATTACCTGAAGCCGCACCATCCGGCAGCATGAAATCACCGCGGGCAGGTTCGTGCGGTGAGGCCGAATGGGAGAGGCGATGAGCTGGACAGTAGGCACGGTCACCGTTCTGGTGCTGTTCGCGAGCTACCTGGCCTGGTTCGTCCTGGTGCTGCGGCCCCGGCTGCGCGGTCAGCCGCGCGGCCGGCCCATGGCCGACAGACTGCGATCGCTGGGGCTCGGCGTCTTGCTGCTTCCTTTGGCCGCGTACCTCGCCGACGCCCGCAGCGAGACCACATCAGCGCTCGCCTTGCTGACCCCGGCCGTCGCGCTTGCCCTCTGGACCTTCGCGCCGCGCTACGTCACGACTAAGGCCCTGCCGCTCGCGCTCGTGGCCGTCGGGGTGGAAGGCCTGGACATCGTCAGGGACACCGCCCGCGGCGGCGCCTGGCCGCAGCACTACGGATTCTCGACCTTCATCGGGCGGGATCATCCGGACTACATACTCTTGCAGGCCGTATCGTTCATCGCGATGGGGCTGTGGCTGACAATCCGGTCAATGAACCCCCAGTCCCGCGCGACCAGGCTGCTGCTCAGAGAACCTAGCCTGGTACCTGGCCGGCCCGGGCGACCGAGGTGGGGCCTGCTGCTGCCGGTCGTGGTCGCCCTGGGGATCGAGATGCTGGGCTGGACGTTCTGGCTGGACACTCGGTGGTGGACGCTGACCCAGACGGCCGTGGTCGCGCTCGCGGCGTTGTTCGTGACCGCCCGCTATCCCGCGATCGCTGGGGATCTGGCACTAGCTGGCCTTGTCCTTTTCGGCCTCTACGGGGTTGCTCTCGGGGTTTTCTGGCCGACCCACGTTCCGCTGCCCTCCCCCTACACGAGCTATGTCAGGTACGGGGCGATCCTGGTGACCAGCCGCAGTTGGGCACTGGCGGCAGGCGTGCAGGGGCTCGGGCTGATCGGTCTCGGGCTGTGGCTGACGCCGCGCGCGCTTGACAGCCGCACCAGGGCGCTGTTCAGGTCCGCGGCCGACGCCGAGCTGGCGGGCCGGGTGGTGCGGCTGACCAGGACCAGGGAGGACGCGGTTGACACCGCGACGATGCAGCTTCGCCGGCTGGAACGCGACTTGCACGACGGGGCCCAGGCCCGGCTGGTCGCGCTGGGAATGAGCCTGCGCGCTGTCGAGCGGCTGATCTACACCGACCAGCGGGCGGCGGCGGCCCTGGTCACCGAGGCGCGCGAGAGTTCGGCCAAAGTGCTTGACGAGCTGCGCGGGCTGGTTCGCGGGATCTGCCCGCCGGTGCTGGCCGACCGCGGCCTGCCAGACGCGGTCCGCGCACTGGCGCTTGACGCCCCGCTGCACACAGAGGTAACCGTCGACCTGCCCGGCAGGGCGCCGCTGACGGTCGAGACGGCCTGCTACTTCGCTGTCGCCGAAGTCCTGGCGAACACGGTCAAGCACTCGGGTGCACGATCGGCCCAGATCAGGATCTGGCATGCGGACGGAACCCTGAAGATCACCGTCGTCGATGACGGCACAGGGGGAGCAGACCCGCGGCGCGGGACCGGGCTGGTCGGCCTGGAGCGCAGACTGGGAATGTTCGACGGCGTCCTCGCGGTGAACAGCCCGATTGGCGGCCCGACCATCATCGCGATCGAGGTGCCATGCGCGATCAAGGGGGACGCCCACCGGAATGTCCGCGCGCGAGCGGCGGCCGGTCAGTCATGATTGCCCCAAGCCCCGTCCCCAGCCTCGCCCTCAGCCCTGTCTCCAGCCCCGTCCCGAGCCTTCTCCCAAGCCCCAGCTCCGGAAGCCTCATTCGCGAGATGCGCGTCGTCATTGCCGAAGACCTGTTCCTGCTCAGGGACGGCCTGACCAGGCTGCTCCGAGCGCACGACGTCGAGGTGACGGCGGCCGTCGGAAGCGGGCCCGAGCTGCTCAGCGCGCTCGCCGGACAGCCGGAACCGCCCGATGTGGCCGTCATCGACGTCAGGCTGCCGCCGACCTTCACCGATGAGGGGCTGCGGGTCGCGCTCGAAGCCCGGCGGCGGATCCCCGGCCTGCCGGTCCTCGTGCTCTCGCAGTACGTCGAGCAGCTCTACGCCCGGGAGCTGCTGGCCGACCACGCCGGCGGGGTGGGCTACCTGCTGAAGGACAGGGTGTTCAGCGACGAGGCGTTCGTCGATGCCCTGCGGACCGTCGCCGCGGGCGGCACCGTGCTCGATCCCGACGTGATCGGCAAGCTCCTGCGCAGGAGGTCAGCCGACGAGCCCATCGCCGCGCTGTCGGGGCGGGAGCGCGAGGTGCTCGAGCTGATGGCGCAGGGCCGGTCCAACAGCGCCATCGCGCAGCGGCTTTACGTCTCGGAGAAGGCCGTCAGCAAGCACAGCACGAGCATCTTCATCAAGCTGGGCCTGGAACCATCCGATGACGACAACCGCCGCGTGCTAGCGGTGCTCGCCTACCTCAACAGCTAGCCCGATAGTCAGGCCGCGCCGGTGAACGCCATCGACATATGCTGTTACCATATATGGCATGAGCATGACCAGGACAACGGTCTACCTGTCCGAGGACGCGAAGCGGCGCCTGTCTGTCGCCGCTCGCCGCCGCCACCGCAGCGAAGCCGAGCTGATCCGGCATGCTGTCGACATGCTGCTCGCCGAGGAACCGCAACGCCCGCGACCAAACCCGCCGGAACTGGACATCGATCCGGCCGTCGCTGACAACGTCGACCGCCATCTTTCAGCGGGCTTTGGCCGCGACGGGCTCGAGGGTGCCTGGTGACCCGGCTGATCATTGACACATCGGGATATCTCGTTGGCTCCATAGCCGGGCATCCCGCACGCAAGCAGGTGCTCGACATCCTCGCCAGCGCCGATCAGCCGCCGATCGTCTCACCGCTCGTGATCGCGGAGATTGATTACATGGTGCTCGACAGGGCTGGCGTGAGCCGCGAAATCGATGTCATCGACGATCTGACCGGTGGCGCGTATGAGATTCCAGACATAGACGTCGATGACCTGCGGGGAGCGCGCCAGCTTGTAGCCAGGTATCGGGACCTGAAGATTGGCTTGACTGACGCAGTCAACGCGGTCCTCGCTGACCGCTTCGACACGAACGAGATCCTCACCACAGACCAGCGGCACTTCCGCACTCTGACTCCGCTCAGCAGGCGCTTTGCCGCCTTCCGGCTGCTGCCGCTCGACGACGAGTGACGCGCCGGCCGCAAGGAGGCCGCGGGCGGTCTGGCGGAAGGCCTAGCTCGCTGCCGGGGCGATCTCGAACTCGTCCTCGCTGTCCGCCCGGTCATCGCCGGTCAGCACCCGCAGCGCGTCCGGCGCCAGGTGGACGCTGACCGGGGTGCCCTGCGCCAGGGCCGAGGCGCTGCCGTCGTTTTTCACGAGGGCCTGCACGGCCATCCCGGGCGCCAGCCTGACCATGACCTGAGTCGTGGACCCGAGGTAGACGAGCCGCTCGACCATGCCCGGCACGCGGTTGGGGCCGGATGACCCGTACTCCTCGATCCTGACCCGCTCGGGCCTGATCACCGCATGCGCCTTGTCAGGGGCTTGCTGGCCGCCGAAGTCAGCGGCCAGCCGCGACTCGCCGAGCTGGATCACGCACTTCGGGCCTGGACCGCGCTCGATGACGTTCACCGCCATCAGGTTGGAAACGCCGAGGAAGTCAGCGACGTAGGTGTCGGCCGGCTCGTCGTAGATCTCGTGCGGCCCGCCCAGCTGCACGATCTTGCCTGATCGCATGACCGCGAGCCGGTCGGACATGGTGAGCGCCTCTTCCTGGTCATGCGTCACGTACAGGAACGTGATGCCGACCCGCTCCTGCAGCGCCTTCAGCTCGACCTTGAGCGACCGGCGCAGCTTCGCGTCCAGGGCGCCGAGCGGCTCGTCCAGGAGCAGCACGGCCGGGTCCAGCACCAGCGCCCGAGCCAGCGCGACCCGCTGCTGCTGGCCGCCGGACAACTGACCGGGGCGGCGCTTCTCGTAGGCGGTGAGGCCGACGAGCTCGAGCATCGCCTGCACTTTGGGCTTGATCGCCGCCTTGTCGATCTTGGCGTTGCGCAGCCCGAACGCCACGTTCTCGTAGACGTTCAGGAACGGGAACAGCGCGTAGCTCTGGAACACCGTGTTGACGTGGCGCTTGTGCGGCGCGACGTTCGTCACGTCCACGCCGTCGAGCAGCACCTTGCCCGAGGTGGGCTGCTCGAACCCGGCGATCAGCCGCAAGGTGGTTGTCTTGCCGCACCCAGACGGCCCGAGCAGCGAGAAGAACTCCCCGCTCGACACGGTCAGGTCCACACAGTCGACCGCGACCTCGACGAACCGCTTGCACAGCGACACGAGGTCGATCTGCCCACCAGACCCGGACATACGCCGCCTACCCTCCTGCCCCCGCCCTCGCGCCCGCCCGCTGCGCGGTGCTGGCCCGGTCGGCTGGGACATCGCCGTGGGATCGCCCGCTCGGCGCCCACTCGAAACTCAGATGATCCGCTATATACCGCATACTCAGCTCGAATGCACTCACTGGATCAACTACAGGATCATCGAGCGCGATCTGCACCGTCAGCCCGTCGAGCAACGCCGAGATGAAGATCGAAAACCGATGGGGATCGATGTTAGCGAACTCCCCTGCCGCCTGGCCAGAACGTACCAGCATGACGATCGCCTCGCGCCAGCGCTCGTCCGACTTGCGCCGCAGCACCGCGACGTCGGAGTTGCGGGTCGCCTGGACCCAGAAGTCGAGCCAGAGCTGCCAGTTGCTCGCCATCGCGGGGTCGTCGGGCTTGCTGTCGGGCAGCAGGTTCATGGCCACGAACTCTTCGATCCGCTCGGCGGCCGTCGGAAGCGCGTCCATCCGCCGCTGGCCCTCGGCATACCAGCTGTCTTCGTAGTACCTGATCGCCTCGGTCAGGAGCTGATCCTTGGTCTTGAAGTAGTAGATGACCAGCGCGGGGCTGATCCCGATCCGCTCGGCGATGTCGGCGATCCGCGTGTCGGCGAAGCCGCGCTCGGAAATCACCTCGAGGGCGGCGGTCAGCATCTGCCCGCGCCGCTGGTCCGCGATGCCCGGCGCCGGCCCGGACATGCCGGAGCTACCGGTACCTGGCACTCCGCTTCGTGCCGACGGCAGCTCGGTGGTGCCGAGCCCCGCCGCAACCTGCTGTCTCATCGTGTACTTCCTCCGCAGCACTTGTCGTAACCGTAGCAAAATTTTAGACTGAACATTCAGTCAGTACTCGCCCGGACCACTCTGGACGGGTAAGTCCCTAGCCGCGACCACCTCCCGGGCCTGGCCCGCGCCAGCCGCCAGCCGCCAGGCAGCCGCCCGCCGCTAGGCGGCATGGGGACAATCTGACCCGCAACGGTACGGAAGGCCCGGAAAGGAAGCCACAGTCATGGCCGCAACATACGATGCCATCGTCATCGGCGGGGGGCATAACGGCCTAGTGGCCGCCGCCTATCTGGCCCGAGCCGGAGCCCGCACCGTAGTACTCGAAAGCCGCCACAAGACCGGTGGCGCGGCGACGACCGAATCGCCATGGCCCGAAGCTCCTGAGTTCAAGGTGACCAGGCTTTCCTACGTCATGAGCCTGATGCCGCCAACTATTATCAACGACCTCAAGCTTGCCAGGCACGGATACAAGATCTATCCGATGGGCCCGTATTACCAGGCATTTCCTGAAGGCGGCTCGATCAAGCTCTTCGCGGACGATGCCGAGCGCAACTACGAGTCCGTCGCGAAGTGGTCGAAGAAGGATGCCGAGGCGATGCCGAAATGGGACGCCTGGCTCGCCGGCCTGGCCGAGATCCTCGGCCCGCTGCTGCTCACCGTCCCGCCGAACATCGGCTCGCGCAAGCCCCGTGACCTGCGCGGGCTACTGAAGCTCGCCTGGCGCAGCAAGGGGCTCGACGTCCGGACGGTCGGCGACGTCACCCGGCTGATGACGATGTCGATCGCCGACCTGCTCGACGACTGGTTCGAGTCCTCCCAGGTCAAGGGAGCCCTGGCCGTGAACGGCGTCATCGGCACCTGGGCCGGTCCCTACGAGCCAGGTACCGCCTACGTGATGGCGCACCACTCGATCGGCGACGTCGGCGACGGTCATCTCGGCAACTGGGGCTTCGCCGAGGGCGGCATGGGCGCGGTCTCCGACGCGATCGAGGCGGCCGCCCGCGGCTTCGGCGCCGAGGTCAGGCTCAGCGCGGCCGTCAGCCGGGTGCTGACCGAGAACGGCCGCGCCGTCGGGGTCGCCCTGGACAATGGCGACGTGCTCCGGGCCAGCACAATCGTGTCGACCCTGCATCCGCGTACGGCTTTCCTCGACCAGGTCGGCGAGGCGAACCTGCCGCCGGACTTCGCCAGGGACATCAGGATCTGGAAGACCAGGAGCGGCGTCGTCAAGATCAACCTGGCGCTGTCCGAGCTGCCGAACTTCACCGCCGACCCGGGGACTGACCTGGCCGAGCACCACACCGGCTCGGTCGAGATGGCGCCGTCGATGGAGTTCATCGAGCGGGCGTTCCAAGACGCCAGGGACGGCAAGCCGGCGCTGCGGCCGTTCAGCGACGGCGTGATCCCGACCGCGTTCGACAAGACATTGTCGCCTGAGGGCACGCACATCATGTCGCTCTTTACCCAGTGGGTGCCTGCCGACTGGAACCTCGAGCCGCACCAGTCCGAACTTGAGGCTTACGCCGATCGGACGATCGAGCTTTACGACGAGGTCGCCCCCAATTTCAAGGCGTCGATCCTGCACCGCGACGTCGTCGGGCCTTACCAGATGGAGCAGGAATACGGCCTGGTCGGCGGCAACATCTTCCACGGCGAGCTGTCGCTCGAGCAGCTATTCCACATGCGGCCGGCGCCGGGTTTCTCCGATTACCGCACGCCGATCGCCGGGCTGTACTACGGCAGCTCGGCGACTCACGCCGGCGGCGGTGTCTGCGGCATTCCCGGCTGGCAGGCCGCCCGGGCGGCGATCGCCGACAAAAAGCGATCTCGCTCCGCGAGATGACCGAAAACCTTCAGTCTGAAAGGGGTGCCGCGCCAGCTGATGCTGCCATTAGGCCGGCCTTGCTCGGGATGCTCGAAGCGAGGTCGGTGGCAATCGTCGGCGCGTCAGCCCGGCCTGGCTCGTTCGGCTGCCGGATGCTCGCCGAGGTAGCCAAGTCCGCATCGAAGCCGGTCATCTACCCGGTGAACCCCCGCTACCCCGGCATCGACGGCCGCCCCTGCTACCCCTCCCTTGCCGACCTGCCTGTGGCGCCCGACCTCGTGCTGCTCGGCGTCCCTGACGCGGCACTCGAAACGCAGCTCACCCTGGCCGCCGAGGTCAGCGCCCGGTCAGCCGTCATCTTCGGCAACGCCCACGAGCCGCGGGAGCGGGTGCCGCCCGCCGCGCCCCCCGCCCACCGCCCGGCCGACGGGCAACTCTCGTTGCGGGACCGCCACCCGCTGCGCCCTCCACCCACCGCCCAAGCCCACGGGCAGCTCTCGTTGCGGGAGCGACTCGCCACGACAGCCAGGTCGGCTGGCATGGAGCTGTGCGGGGCAGGCTGCATGGGCTTCGCCAACGTGACCCGCGGCCTGCGCGCCATGGGCTACGTCGAACCCGATCCTCTGCCGGCCGGCCCGGTCGCGCTGGTGACGCACTCAGGCTCGGTGTTCTCCGCGCTGCTGCGCTCCAGGCGCGCGTTCGGCTTCACGCTGGCCGTCTCCTCCGGCCAGGAACTCGTGACGGCCGCGCCGTCCTACCTGCGGTACGCGCTTGCCCAGCCGGAGACCAAGGTGCTCGCCCTCGTGCTCGAGGCGATCCGCCAGCCAGCCGCCCTGCGCCACGTACTCGCTACCGCCGCCGAACGCGGGCTGCCCGTCATCCTCCTCACCGCGGGCAACTCGCCAAGCGGCCGGGCCATGGTCGCCGCCCACTCAGGTGCCCTCGCCGGATCTGACGCCGGCTGGGAGGCGCTGTGCCGCGCCTACGGCGTGCACCGGGTCGCCGACCTAGCCGAACTGTCCGACACACTGGAACTGTTCGTGCTGGCGACTCGCCGTCGCGCCAGCGCTGGGGGGCGACCACCCGCGACCTCCCGCAGCCGGCCTGCGGCCGCGCAGCCTTCTCACGGTGGCAATGCCACGGCCCGCCGAGGCATAGCCACCGTCCACGACTCAGGGCTCGAACGCGCCCACGCCGCCGATGCCGCCCACGAGGCCGGCGTGCCCTACGCCGAGATCTCGCCCGCGACCAAGACCCGCCTCGCCGGCCTGCTCGACCCCGGCCTGATCCCGGCGAACCCGCTCGACGTCTGGGGAACCGGAGCGAGCACGCGGGAACTGTTCGGCGAGTGCCTGACGGCACTCGCCGACGACCCCGCCGCGGACGCCGTCGCCCTCGCCGTCGACCTCGTGACCGAGCTCGACGGCGACGACTCCTACCAGCAGGCCATCCTCGACGTGGCCGGGCGCACCGACAAGCCGCTCGCGGTGCTGACCAACGTCCCGAGCGCGATCGACTCCGGGGCAGCTCAGCTGCTGCGCTCCCACGACATCCCGGTGCTCGAAGGGATGCGCACCGGCATGCGAGCGCTTGGCCACCTGCTGGATCACCTGCGCGGCCGGTCAGTGCCGGAAAGCCAGTCGCCCAACCCGGACCCAGCGCGGCTACGCCGCGCCGAAACCCTCCTCGCCCGCACCGCCGAGACCGGGCTTACGCAGCTTGAGCTGCTCAGTGAATACGGCATCAGGACAGCGCGCGCCGAGCGCGTGACCGACCTCAGGCAAGCCCTCACCGTCGCCGAGGGAATTGGTTACCCAGTGGTCTTGAAAACCGACGACCCGGCAATTGCCCATAAATCCGACGTCGGCGGCGTCGTACTGGGCATCGCGGACGAGCCCGCGCTGACCGCCGCCTACGCGGACCTCGCCGCCCGCCTCGGCCCCGCTGCCCTGGTCTGCGAGTCCGTGCCGCCCGGTGTCGAGCTGGCGCTCGGCGTGGTCACCGACCCCGACCTCGGCGCGCTGATCGTCGTCGGCGCCGGCGGCACCCTCGTCGAGCTCATCGCCGACCGCGCCGTCGCGCTCCCGCCGCTCACCCCGACCCAGGCACGGGCCATGCTGAGCACCCTCAAGGTGACCAAGCTCCTGGCGGGCGTCCGGGGCGCCGCCCCGGCCAGCCTGGACGCCATAGCCACCGCCATCGTGGCCGTCGCTGAGCTCGCAAGCGAGCTCAGCGACCAGTTGGAGGCCCTCGACATCAACCCCCTCATCTGCGGCCCGACAACAGCCACAGCCGCCGACGCCCTGGTCATCCCCCGCTAGCCGAGCGCCAAGCCGCACAACTCGACAGCACGGCCCGCCCTAGTGCCTGCCGACGCGTTCCAAAGCCCAGCCAGGCCGCCCAGCCTGGTTCTGACCTCTCGCACCGCCTCGCCCCCGCCACGCACCGCCCGGCACCCGCCTCTGACAGCATCGTGGCCCTCCCTGTTGCTGTTGGTCACTCGTTTTAACAGCAACCATCCGTGCACTCCCGGCCCGCATCAGACATCCGGAGGAAGTGCCACGTTGCTGTCAGAACGGACCGCTAACAGCAACAGGGGAGGGCCACGATGCTCACGCTCCCCCAGCGACCCGTACGATGCCGGAAAAGGCTCCCCGATCCCGATCACGACCCCGCGCGGCGGCGCAACAGCGCGAGCGGCCGGACTCGGTCCCGCCCCGCGTTCCGATCCCCGACGATCAGGCACAGGCCCGCCTCGCACGACACGCCATGGAGGGCAGCACTGGCCGGGATGGCAAGGTGCAACCGGCGCCACCTCGCCCCGTCCCAGGCCGCCACCAGCCCGATCGCCTCGGACCCGCCGCCCGAACCGCTCCAGCCGCAGGCCCGACCTCGGGCGACATTTCCCATCAATTCTCCACCACCAGCCTCCCAGACGCAGCGCGGTATGCGGCAAACCAGCCGACCCGGCTAACCGGCTCGCAGACGGTCGCCTCCGTGTATCAAAGTGTGTGGCATAATGTGTTTCATGCAATCAAGGCTCAACCAGGCCACGGAACGCCGGTCTCCTCTGCCGCTGACAGCCCGTGACGTCGCGGATCTGGCCCGTCTCAGGATGCCCAGCCCCGAACGCGAGGCCCTCAGCGATCTCGCGGACGTCTCACTAGCCGACGAGGCGAGCGAGGCTCTGCTGATCCATGCGATCTTTACCGCGGGCCTCAGGGCCGTGCGGGAGGCAGCGGAGGCACGCGGTTACGCCCAGCTGGCTGCGCAGGAGGAGGAGTCGGGAGAATCCGTCGATCGTCGCCTGATCTCTGAGCGGCGGTCACCGCGAGCAGACGAAGATTGAGTTAGGGCATATGTCGACATCCTTGCTGCGCGGGCAGGTATACAGGGCAAAACTCGGCAACTCAGAGCCGAAGTACTACCTGGTGGTGTCGAACAACCGCCGCAATGCCGCTCTCGATGACGTTCTAGTGGTCCGCCTCACCACCACGAGGAAGCCACCGTTGCGCTCGATCGTTGAACTCGTCCCGCCCGATCCATTCGCGGGCCGCGCATGCTGCGACGACATCACATGGATGGCCGAGGCCGAAATCCAGGAATACCTTGGGGCGCTTTCGCCGGCGACCATGAAGCGAATCGACGATGGGCTGCAAGCCGCGCTCGGCATAACTGCCTAGCGTGTCACGCCACGGAACTCATCCGGTTCGCGATGGGGAGACGTTAGCCCAGCACCGGTTCCGCACTTTGGTCTAGCCCAGAAGCGTACGCCTACGCAGATGCCGTGGCCGCCGAGCCCAGAGATGGCAAAGGTAGTCACGTTTCCGTGGACCGGCAGGTAAGCGCTGTGTACGCCCTTAGTGATCAAGAGCCGCTGAGCGCTGTCGCCGTATTGCACCATCACCGATCTCGGCGCGGCTCCCCAGATATAGCTGACCTGGAGGGTGTAGTCGAAGATCGAAGTTCGGCGCCAGGATCCGGGCTTCCCCGCGATGCCGGAAAAGCTCCCCGATCCTGATCACGAGCCGCACGGCAACCCCAAAGGCTCCCCGATCCCGATCACGAGCCGCACGGCAACCCCAAAGGCTCCCCGATCCCGATCACAACCCGCGCGGCAGCCCCGGGACCCATGCTGGTTTCCGTGATCATGAACGAGACCATGATCACGGAAGATCACCCAGGTCAGGACACCAGTAATGTTCCGTGATCATGCCCGCGAACATGATCACGGAACATCGCACCTGCCGCCCCCGCACTGACAACTCCCCCGAACTGAGAACTCTCCCCCACGATGCCGAAAAGGCTCCCCGATCCTGATAACGAGGCCCCCGAAAGTCTCTCTGACCTGCGCAGATTTCCGTGATCATGGTCTCGGTCATGATCACGGAACATTACCTGCGTCCCCGGTACCTGCCAGTCCCGCAGCACCGGCGCCGACGGCGGAAACTCTCCGCGCAAAGAGCCGGAAAGCCTCCCTTTAGGAGGGTTTTCGCATGGAGGAGTGTTGTCGGGCCAGGACGCGGAAGATCCTCCTCCATGCGACAAGCCTCCTTCAGGACTCTGACAAATCTCCCGCGCGGGCCGGTGGCGCCCCCGCCCGGGCCGGTGGCGCCCCCGCCCGGGCCGGTGGTGCCCCCGCGCGGGCCGGTGGCGCCCCCGCCCGGGCCGGTGGTGCCCCCGCGCGGGCCGGTGGTGCTCCCGCGCGGGCCGGTGGTGCCCCCGCCCGGGCCGGTGCTGCCCCCGCCCGGGCCGGTGGTACCATCGCGCGGCCGGTGGCGCCCCCGCGCGGGCCGGTGATGCCTTCTGGGCTGACGGTCGTTGTCGCCGCACGCGCCGCTTCAGCTACTGGATCGGCGGTCCGTAAGGTACTAGCCGCCCAGCCTCAGAGCCGCCCACGCACATGCCGTGGCCGCCGAGCCCGGAGATAGCAAAGGTGGTCACGTTTCCGTGCACCGGCAGGTACGCGCTGTGCACGCCCTTGGTGACCGCGAGCAGTAGAGCGCTGTCGCCGTAGTGCACCGTCACCGATCGTGGCGCGCCCGCCCAGATGTAGCTGATCCGGAGGGTGTAGTCGAAGATCGACGTTCGATGCTGGAGCTTGATGACGACCCGGCCGTGCCGTTCTGGCCAGCACGCCGTCAGTCCAGTTCCTGGCCGGTGGATCGAGTACACGCCCGATATCACCGCTGGGTAGAGCCGCCCGTCGCTTCCGAACATCCGCAGGCCGTCGATGGTGCCGACCGGGTTGGCGATCCAGGTCAGCCTGCCTGCGAGTTTCCCCCGCGCCAGGTCGCCGATGACAGCCGACGCCGCTGAGTCCTTCTTTCCGAACAGGGCGCCCTCGACTAGCTGCTGCGGCATGTACTGGTCGAGCACCTTGGTGCCGGGCGGCGCTAGCCGCACGGCCTTCTTGAAGTTGGCGACGTAGGCGCGCACCACCGCAGGGCCCGGGGTGATGGATTGATACGCCCGAACCGACCAGATCGAGCCGACCAGGAAAGCGGCCACCAGCCCAGCCGCCACATACCGCAGCCGGTGCTCGCCAACAACCGCGACGAGAAGCCGCCGGCTGCTCATCGGCGTCCTGCCGCCGTCCGCTGCTGGCTCGGCCTGGGCAGAACCGATGACCGGCAGGAAGGCCAGGCCAACGCAGATCGCCAGCACGCACGCGGCGTCCGCCACGTATCTGGTCTCCAGGCCAAGAATGTTCTGAAGGCCCGGGTACAGCCGGCCGAAAACGATTGGCAGCATGTCAGCGCACACGACCCAGCCGATCAGGATTGCCCAGGCACGCCAGGCGACAGGCCTGAGCATGATGCTCGCGATGAGCACCGCGACGACAGAGACTCCGGCGAGGAATACCAGGATGCCAGGTGGTGCCGCCAGGCCGTAAAAGCCATTCTGAATTGGCAGCCAGTGCCAGGGCCCGCCGAGCGCCCCGGTCATCAGCGTGTCTTTGACCATCGTCAGCGCGAAAGTCCAGGCGGCCGACAGCGAAGCTGGACCGGTTGCCTGCTGGCCTGAGTCGCTGAACGCGATTATGAACAGAACCACGTAGCCGATCATGAGCACGCCGTACACCAGCCAGGCCCAGATGTGCTGCCGCAGCGTAGCGAAGGCCCCGGCCAGCCAGGAACCGGGTCCCATCAAGAAGGCCGCGGTGAACGCGAACAGCAAGGGAGCGAGAACTATCGCCTTCTCGAAGAAGAGCATGCCCACGACCAGCCAGGCGGCGGCAGCGGCCAGATGACGTACGCGGCGGGTGCGCACATACAGCACGTGGGAGTGCAGGCCCATGAAGATCGCCAGCTGAAGCGGGAGGGACTCGATCGCGCACCACCACCAGCCAAGGTCTGGAATGGTGAGCGGCGTCAGCGCATAGATGGCGAGCGGGATCAAGATGGCCGGCCGGTCCCCGAAGAGGGTCCGGAGCAGCCGCAGCGCCGCCAGCCCCGCCGCCGCCGCGAGCAGCAGCACTAGGCCAGCGTCAAGACCCCAGTCATACAGCGACGCCCTGGCCAGCACCCAGGCGACCGCGCGGACCCCGGGAAAGAAGTGGCCAGCTCCGATCAGGGTCAGATAATGCCAGCTAAACGGCGAGGTGATCGCGATATCCAGATTGACATAGTCATCCTGAGTGAAAAACATATGACTCAGGAACTGAGCTTTCCAGATGACCTCGGCCAGCACTAGCAGCAGCCCTATGACCAGCACGTAGTTGCTCTTGACCCAGGCGGCGGCCCCCGCGAAATCAAACTCCGACCGGTACTGGTCGAGATCATCGGGCCGCGCGGGCGCATTGCCCGTGCCAGCAGGCTGGCTCAGCCAACTCCCAGTCTCACTCATCGAAATCACGGCTCACTGAATCGGCTCGGCAAACGGGGATGACTCGACTTGGCCTGCCTCGGCGTCGCCCACGCAGATGTGGCTGGCGCCGAGCCCGGCAAGCTTGATGCTGTTGACGCGGCCCCCGCTTTCCGGCAGGAAGGCGGAATGCAGCCCAGGCAGGATACGAAGCGGCCTGGCCGAGGCACCATAGATGACCGTGACCGCTGCCGGGCTCGACGCCCCGGCCAGGTAGCCGATCCGGATAATCGAGGTGGAACTGGGCGTGGCAGCAGGGAACCTGACCACGACCTGGCCACGCCGCTCCGGCCAGCACCCGGCTGCCTTCGGGCGCGTCAGACTGGACGTCGGACCGACCCAGACCTGGTGCAACTGGCCATCGGCACCAACCCAGTAGACCTTGTCGATGTTGCCGGACAGCTTGCTGATCCAGTGCATCTTGCCGATGGCCAGATCTCCGATGACCTTGGCGGTGCGCGAGTACGGGCCGAAAGCACGTGGCACCAGGGCGGCCGGCACCGGCCTGTCGTAGACCAGCGTTCCGCGCGGTGCCAGTCGCATGGCTTCGGTCGCGTTCGCGATATAGCTTCTCGCCGTCGTTCCGCCGATAGTGCTTTCCAGTTGCCGCACCGACCAGACTGAGCTGACGACGACCACCGCGGCCAGCCCAGCTATGACCCTCCGTACCGGCCGGGGGAACGTGGCCAGGACGCGGCGCTGCGGTTGCCTGGCCGCCGGATGTCCGGCGACGACCGGCCAGCACGCCAGGCCGACGCAGATAACCAGGACCGCGGCGACATCAGCGGCGTATCCGGGGTCGAGCCCGAGCAGCGCCGGCGAGATCGAGACGATCCGGCCCAGGAACAGCGGCACGAAGTCCGCCGCGAAGACCCAGATGGCCAGTGCCAGCCAGGCCAGCAGCGCGGCCCGGCGCATGATGACCATCAGCGCGGCTATGACGACAGCGAGCACCACGCAGAGCCACGCGAGGAAGGGCGGCGGCGCGGCTACCGCGAGTGAGCTGCCAGGTAGCTGATGCCACAGCCAGGGCCCGCC
This sequence comes from uncultured Actinomycetota bacterium, assembly GCA_963720575.1. Classification (GTDB taxonomy): domain Bacteria; phylum Actinomycetota; class Actinomycetes; order Streptosporangiales; family Streptosporangiaceae; genus Chersky-822. The sequence continues at coordinate 2,198,788 of CAVRGA010000001.1, read as the reverse complement.
GAACACGCTGGGCAGCAATGACTCCTTGAGCACATTGCCCGCGAACGCGGGCACCCCGCCGCTCGGCAGCGGTGCCCTCGGCAGCGGGACCGCGGTACGGAGCGCGGATGCCAAGATCACGGCGTAGCAGGCCGCCAGCCCGGCGTAGACCACCCAGGCACGCCAGAAGCCCTTGAGCGCGGTTGCCGCGCCGGCACGCGATGACCGGCGCTCGATCAGGAATCCGGCCGTGAGCACGAACAGAATCACCGGCAGGACCAGCGCCTTCGCGGAGAAGATCAGCCCGAAGCCCAGCCAGAAGCCCGCGGCTGCCAGGTGCCGTCGGCGCCCGGCCCGCACGTAGTGCACGTGCGCGGTGACCGCCATGAAGATAGCCAGCTGCAGCGGCACCGCCTCCATCGCCGCCGACCACCAGCCCAAGTCGGCAGCGGCCAGCGGGGTAAGCAGGTAGAAGGTCAGCGGGATCAGGATCCGCGGGCCTTCTCCGAAGAGCACCCGCAGCGCGCGGTAGCACGCCAGGTCGGCGGCGAGGGTGAACGCCAGCGTGAAAGCGCTGGCCAGGCCCCAGTTGTACAGCGACGTCCTGACCAGGATCCAGGCCGCCGCGCGCGGCCCGATGATGAGGTGACCGGCCCAGTTGTAGCTGAGGTAGGCCCAGTTGAGTGGATGCTCGATCGCCAGGTCGAGGTCGCGGAAGTCGTCCGCCCGGAAGTACTGGCCGCTGAGAAGATGAGCCTTCCATGCCAGCTGCGCGACGATCAGGACCAGAGCGACGATCAGGACCGAGCGCCGGCGCGCGAAGGCCGGCCTGCCCGCACCCGGCGGGCGCCTGGCCGCCCGGTGGTTCGTTACCTGTCCAGCGCCGGCCCGCGTCCCTCCCTCAACCTCAGCCTGGCTCACGGGCGCATCCTATTAGCTAATACAGCGCCATCCGCCTGACTTATATATCTCCGGCACCTATGCTCCTGGTTGGTCGCGGTCCGCTGACCAGGAGCTGTCAGCGCCCGAGCCCCCCGGAAAAGGAGCCAGGAATGCGGCAAATGCCAGCAAGCGTTGGCGTGCCTTCGGTACGTACATTGCTTTCCGTGATCGCGGGCCTGACGCTCGCGTCTGGATTGCTGGCAGCGTTAGCGCCAGCCAGCCAGGCATCGACGCCGCACGGCCGCCCGACACCGGATTTCCGCGTGCGCCTTCGGCCAGCACCTGGCCTGGCGATCACCGGATCAAGCGGCACGATCCAGGACATGGGCATCGCGAGCCAGGGACGGTCGCCCAGGGCCGGGGTGATCACCGGCGTCCTGCGCGGCATTGCCGGCCAGCCGCTCGGCGGTGCCTGCGTGTCCGCGACCGGCCAGTCCGCGCACGCCTCAGCCAGTAGCGACAGCGACGGCAGGTACCTGCTGAGCGGCCTGCGCCCGGGTCGCTACGCGCTCCGCGTGAGCGACTGCGCCAGCACCGGGCTCGCGGTCCGCCAGGCGAGCCGGACAATCTGGTCGGGCCTGCCGGGCACGGTCATCGTCCAGGCGGGCAAGCTCAGGACGCTGCCCGCGGCCACGGTCTGGAGTACGGGCGCGCTCGCCCTGAGGCAGCACAGCGCGCCGCTGCCGGCCGGCGCCAGCGCCAGGACTGGCAGCATTTCCGGCACGGTCACCGGTCGCGGCCGCGCGCTGCGCGGTATCTGCGCGACGGCGATACCAGTGGGCTTCGGCTTGGAGTTCAAGTCGATGACGGGTAAGTCGGGCAAGTATCGGATCAAGGGCATCAAGCCCGGCCGGTACTACGTCGAGTTCTCCGCCGACCGAGAGTCCTGCCCCAAGACTGCCGGGAACTGGCTGGATCAGTGGTATCCGTTGATCAACAGGTTGCTCCCGAACGGCCGGCAGAAGGCCATCAGGGTGCGGGCAGGCAAGGATGTCGCCCGCATCGACGGGAAGCTCGAATTGGGCAGCCAGATCAGCGGCGTCGTGCGCGCCAGGTCGGGCAAGGCGTTGCGCGGCATCTGCGTGCTGATCAACGGCTCGCTTACCCACCAGAACACCGGCGCCCTTTTCGAGCCGGCGACGACCAAGTCGGGCCGGTACGCGCTGCACGGCGTGTTCCCGGGCAAGTACCAGGTCGAGTTCTCCATCGGCTGCGGTTCGCATAGCGACTTCGCCTTCCAGTGGTGGCGCGACCAGACCTCGGAGCCCAGGGCCAGCACCATCCGGATCACCAGGCCCCGCGTCTTCGCCAGCATCGACGCCACGCTCCTGCCAGGCGCCGCCGTCGACGGGGTCGTCAAGGATACGAACGCGGCGGGCAAGCCGATCACAGGCGTCTGCGTCAGCGCAACGGGCCGGGACGGCTTTGACGACGCCGACGACTTCACCTCGAAAACTGGCAGCTTCAGGCTGGCCGGCCTGGCCACCGGCTCGTATCAGGTCCAGTTCGACCCGACCTGCTCCGGTAGCCAGAGCTCGAACTTCCTCGGCACCCAGCGGCGACTGCACATCGTGGCGGGCCGGACGGTCTCGGCGTTCGACGGTTTCCTGCAGCCCGCGGCCGGCGTCGCAGGACTGGTAACAGACGTCAACGGGCGCCCGCTCGCCGGCGTGTGCGTAGCGCTCTCGGACGGCGACATGACCATCACCGGCCAGAGGGGCCGGTACAGCCTGACCGGGGAATTTCCTTTCAGCACCACCGTCGGGTTTTCCGGCGGCTGCGGCAGCCGGGCCAGCCTGGCTCCGCAGTTCTACAACGACCAGCCGGATGCCGCGACGGCGACAGCGGTGAAGCTCAAGGCAGGCATCGTCATCGCCAACATCGACGCCACCATGCGTCCGGGCGGAACGCTCTCAGGAGTCGTAACCGATCATGGCGGCCACCGCCTGAACGGAGTCTGCGTCGGAGTCGCGACCCCTGCGCAAGCTCAGATACCGGACTTCTTCCTCGCCGTTACGTTCACCAGGGCGGGCCGGTATTCCATCAAGGACCTCGCGCCGGGCGCCTACGGGCTGGACTTCAGCTGCTCACGCGGCCGGTGGGCCAGCCAGTGGTTCAAATCGAAGCCTGACTCCGAGTCCGCCGATCTCATCGCCGTCGATTCAGGCGTCACGACGGCCGTCAACGCGAAGGTGAGCCCGGCCGGGTCCATCTCAGGCAAGGTGTCTGGCCTAGCCGGGCGGCCGCGCGAGTTCGCATGCGTCCGTGCTGTCCATGCCGGCGACGCGGTCAGTGATGTAGAGCCGGCGACCGGCGAAGAATTCGGGCGGGTCACAAGCCGCGGCGGCCGTTACAAGTTCACCGGTCTTGCGCCGGGCCGTTATTTCGTGCAGTTCCAGGATTGCTCGGTGCATCCCAGGTTCGGCTCCCAGCTCTACAAGGGCAAGCAGACCTTCAAGTCCGCGACGCCGGTCAGGGTGACGAGCGGCCGCACCACGAGCGGCATCAACGCCACGATGACACCCGGCGGGACGATCAGCGGCGTGGTCAGGACCCCGGCGGGCAAGCCGGCGGCCGGAGTCTGCGTCGACGCCTTCGATGCGTCGTCGTCGGCCTTCGGGTTCAGCGTGACCGGCACCGCCGGCGGCTATACCCTCCAGGGTCTGGCAACCGGCCTGTACGTCCTGCGATTCGATCCGTGCGGGAAGCAGGTGTCAAGCCTGGCAGTGGCGGACAAGCCGGGCCTGGTGCGGGTGACGGCTCCGCGCGCGACCAAGGACGCCGACATCAAGCTCCAGCAAGCAGGGCAGGTTACTGGCACGGTGCTAGGCGGCACGCCCGGCACGCCGCCGCTCCAGGTCTGCGCGCTGATCGTGCCCGCCAATCCGAACGGCAGCACGGGGTTCGCCGTCGCCGGCGTGCATGGCCGTTACCGCATCGGCCAGCTCGCGCCTGGCAAATACCAGGTGAACTTCGGCGACCAGCTCTGCGGCATCGGCGACCTCAGCGGAATCGACCCCTTCGCGGCGCAGTGGTTCAGCGGCCAGCCCACCCGGGCCACCGCTCACTTCATCACGGTCACGGCTGGTCACACGCTGAGCGCTGTCGGCGCGACCCTGCATTCGCTGGCGTCCATCACCGGCACGGTGACAGACAGCTCGCACCAAGTCGTCCCCGGGGAGTGCGTCACCGCGGTGCCATTCCGCGAGCCGATCGATCCGTCTACCGGCGTAGCGCCGCCGCGCGAGATCGCGATCAGCGCGACCTCGGGCAGCTTCAGGCTCTCTGGCCTGCAGCCGGGAAAGTACAAGGTCGAATTCTCGGCCGGCTGCGGTGACTCCGGCTTCGCGACCCAATGGTGGAACAACGCCAAGTCGGCGGCCACGGCAACGGTGATCACCGCGACCTCCGACACCGGTGTCACCGGCATCAACGTCATCCTGCACCGCTGAGCCCGCCCGCGATGTCAACAGACCTGCCGTCGGCAGGCTTAGTCGAAGATCACGTAGACCTTGCGGATCGTCTCGTGGATCTGCCACGTGCCCGACCAGCCGCGCGGGAACACGGCCACGTCCCCGGGCCGATCTCCGTCGCCCGGCCGCCGTCCGGGGTGCACGTCATCCGCCCGGACACGATCTGGACGAACTCGTGGGTCTCCAGCGTCCAGTGCGACGGGCCCGGCGTGCACTGCCAGACGCCGACCTCCTGGTCGCCGTCCTGCCAGAGCGTCAGCCCGCTCGTGGTCATCTCGTCGCCCGTGGCCTCCTCGAGCGGGCCCCAGTCCTCGAGCTCGGCGTCGCCCGCCCCGGCGAGGTAAGGGGTCAGCGTCGTGATGTCAGTCATCGAAGGTCCTCTCGGTCAGGGGAACGGCAGCGTGCTCAGGAAACGACAGTGTGCTCAGGAAACGACAGTGTGCTCAGGAAACGACAGTGTGCTCGGGGAACGGCAGTGCGATCGGGTCGGTCGCCAGCTTGCTCCGGCCGGCCTCGTCGAACCGGTCAAGCCCGAGCTGGCTGACGTCGACGACGGCTGAGCTTCCCGTCAGCGCTACGTCGGCGGCGGCCCTGGCGACTCCTGGACCCCACATCATGCCCGCGCCGCCGGCACTGGCCACGGTGGCCCCTTTCACCTTCTGGCCGGAGGCGATCGCCGGGCCGATGATCGGGAGATGGTCGGGCGTGTAATCGATCGTGGCCGCCCAGACGCGCCGCAGCCCGAGTTTGCCGGTGATCGGCACCAGCTCGGCGAGGCGCGCCCTCATCTGCTCCAGGTAGCCGACGTCGACGCTGACGACCTCGCCGGGAGGCTCGGCCGGGTTGGACATGCCGAAGAGCATGCCGCCCTCCTCTGGCCGCCAGTACAACCCGGCCGGCAGGTCGAACACCATCGGCAGCCGGTCCGGTGCCAGTTCCGGGTGCGGCTCGGTGACAGCCACCTGATGCCGCACGCCGCCGGCCGGAATCCGGATGCCGGCCAGGGCGCCGACCGAGGCAAGCCCAGGCCCGCCGGTCAGCACCACGAGCGGCGCGGCGATCGGCCCGCCGCTGGTCTCGACGCCGGTCACGGCGCCGGCGTCGGTGCGCAGGCCGGTGAAGCTGGTCCGCTCGAGCACGCGCACCCCGCCGCGCGCCAGCGCCACCGCGTAAGCCAGCACGTTGCGCGGCGGGTGCAGGTAGCCGTCCTCCGCGCAGTACGTCCCGCCCAGGGTCTTGCCCGGCGCCATGGCCGGGCACAGCGCGTCGACCTCATCGGGCCCGAGCCAGCGCACGTCGAGCCCGAGTGAGTTCTGCATGCTCATCCGCTCGCGGGCGGCGGCGACCTCCGGCGGCGAGAAGCACGGCAGCACGTACCCGTGCGGCGTGAACCCCGAGTCGAAGCCGAGCGTGTCCCGCTGCGCCAGGTAGAACCGCCGCGACCACTCGCCCAGCCTGACCGCCCACGGCGTGCCGCCCTGGGTCCGCACCACGCCGGCCGCCCGGCTGCTGGCGCCCTGGCCGAGCGTGTCGCGCTCCAGCAGCACGACGTGCTCGAGGCCGGCCTCGCGGAGAAAGTGCGCGCACCACGCGCCGACCGTCCCGCCGCCCACCACGACCGCGTCGGACACCATTGGCATGAGGCTGATGCTGGCATAGACTGAACGTTCAGTCAAGAACAACGATCTTCAGGATGAAAGTAATTCGTCCGGCTAGCTCTACGCTTCCGCAGGCCCGCCCGGAGGGACCCGATGTACAGCCTGTCAGAGCAGGATCTTGAGATTCAGGCCAGGGCGCGGGCCTTCGCCGACGAGCTCATACCGCTCGAAGCCGAGGTCGAACTGGCGGGCGGCGAACTGCCCGCCGACGCCCCGGCCGCGCACAAGAAGCGCGCGATCGAGCTAGGCCTGTACGCGGCGAACCTGCCCAGGGAGGTCGGCGGCTCTGGGTGCACCTCGCTGCAGCAGGTGCTGATCCAGGAGCAGGTCGGCCGCGTGACCAACGCCCTGGCCTGGGTAGTCGCGACGCCGCCGTCCTGGCTGCCGCAGGTCGCCACCGATGACCAGCTCGAGCGGTACGTTCGCCCGGCCGCGCGGGGTGAGCGCGACGAATGCTACGCGATCACCGAGGAAGGCGCGGGCTCCGACGTGGACGCGATCGAGGCGACGGCGCGGCGGGACGGCGACGACTATGTTCTGAACGGCGTCAAGTGGCACGTGACCTCCTACAACGGCGCCAGCTACGCGTTCTTCCAGTGCAAGCTCGCCGGAGGCGGCCATGCCGGGGAGCACGCCATGTTTCTCGTCGACCTGCCCAGCCCCGGCGTTGAAATCGTCAGGACTCCCGCCTACACGCATACGCTGGGTCACGCGCATCAGCACCCGATCGTTGCTTTCAGCGATGTGCGGGTTCCGGCGGCCAACCTCGTGGGCGCCGAAGGTGACGGCATGAGCTTCGCCTACGAGTGGTTCAGGTTCGAGCGGCTGATGGTCGCGGCCCGCTGCCTCGGCGCGGCCGAGCGACTGGTCGCGGAGATGACGTCGTTCGCTTCCGAGCGCGTGGTGCGGGGCAAGCCGATCGCGTCGTTCGGCGCCGTGCAGGCGATGCTCGCCGACAGCCTGACCGAGCTGTTCGCGGCCCGGTCGCTCACCTATGAGACGGCGCGCGGCGTGGACGCCGGGATCGACGTGAAGGTGCAGCACGCGCAGTGCTCGATGGCCAAGCTCTACGCGGCCGAGATGGCGAACCGGGTCGCGGACCGGGCGGTCCAGGTGTTCGGGGGTCGCGGCTACATGCGGGAGTACGCGGCCGAGCGGTTCTACCGCGAGCTTCGGGTGGAACGCATCTGGGAGGGCACCAGCGAGGTCCAGCGCTCGATCATCGCCGACCAGATGGTCAAGCGCGGGCCGGGCCGCCTGGCCTGACCCGCGCTTGCCGGCCGTGCCCGGCTTACCAGGCCGCGGCGACAATCAGGCTTCCGAACTTGCCGCTCTGGCCGGGAAGGTTGCTGAACTTGCCGTTGTCCAGGCGGTGCAGTCCTCCGCAGTTCACCAGCGCGTGGTGCCCGGTGCTGTCGAGCGACAGGACCTGGCAGCTACGCTTTGCCGCGAGAACTCCGGTGCCGCCGCCACGATGGACCTCGAAGATCGTCTCGAAGACCTTGATGACTTTGCCGGTGCGAGGCGAGATTGCCACCAGCCGGACTACCCTCAGCCTTGAATCGTGACCGCGGCCGCTCTTGCCGAACGTAGTCGCGACGATCGGTCCGCCTCGCGGGCTTGCGAAGGCCGTGAGGATGGTGCCCTGCTTGCCTCCTGACCGGGCGACGACGCGGGAAGCCAGCAGGCTGTGACCCGGCGCGGTGCGGTCAAGCTCGCGCACCTGACCACGCGCGGTCCTGCCGTCGGTGAGGACAAACGATACGCGGTCTGTCCCGACACAGCTGAGATCGGAAGGGATGGCCGCCGTTCCCGGCGCCGCCCAGGTGCGCAGCTGGGCGGCGACCAGCCGGATCTGCGGGGTGAAACCACCACCTTGCCGGGGAACCCCAAGCGCCATCACGAAACCGGCGCGGCACCGCGCGATTCCCTCGATTTTCACCTGAGGGCCAAAGCCGGTAAGCGCATCGATAGTTAGCACCCTGAGTTTCCCGTGCGAGATCGCGACTGCTTGCGTCTGAGCGGTTGGCTTACCGGATACCTCGATCCAGCGCAAGATGAGGAATTGCTCTTGCGCGCCATGCTGGACTGCGGTGACAACCGGCACGGTGCCCTTCAGATACGGCTCCTTGAACGAGGCGATGGTAGCGCCGGTGAGCGAATTGTGAACGATCGCTCCGCTGTGTCCTGGCCGCCCGTTGATCGTGAGATACATCGCAGGCACTCCAGCCGAGGCCGAACTAGCGCCGCCCGGCCCTGGATGGGCCGATGTCACATTCGCCAGCGCGAGGCCCGCGACCACCGCGATCACCGCTGCGCCTGACAGAGCGGGAGCAAGCACCCGCCAGGTGACACCGCCCCTCGCGGCGCGCTCACGGCCACCGCCGCTTCTGATGCCCACGCTCGCTGGCTGCGGCTCGGCCTCGTCGAAGGCCAGCAATTCGCTGACTCGGGGGACGCCGGCTTCCTCGGACTGACAGGCGGTACGCGGAACGGGGTTCCCGGGCGCCATGACAGCGTGAACGTGATGTATGAGAGTGCGCTGGTTGATCATCTTGCCTCCGTTGCTCATCGCGCGTCGCTCATCGCGAATCCTGGCTTACTACCTGCTTCTCAACCGCCAGGGAGGGCCGCTCGGCCCCGTCGATCGCGGTCAGCGCCCGGTCAAGCCTGCGCCTCGCGCGGTACAGCCTGACCGCCATCGCCGAGCGCGAGCAGCCCATCACGAGGGCAGCGCCGGCTATGTCGAGTTCCTCCCAGCCGATCAGGCGCAGCGCCTCGCGGTCGCCTTCGCTCAGCTGCTCAAGCGCCTGGGCGATGCGGTGCCGCTCGGAAATGGCGGCGGCCGGATCTGGCACCTGCTCGTCGTGGCCCTCGTGCCACACCCGCGCGGCCACTCGCTGCGATCTTCGTCGTGATCGCTCGGCGTTGGCGAGCACGCGCCGCGCCACCGCGTACAGCCAGGGCTCGACCTGGCTCGGGTCAGCGGGCACCGCGGCCAGCCTGCGCCATGCGATCAGGAACGTCTCAGCGACCACGTCTCTGGCGGTGTCAGGATCGGTGCGGCGAGCGGCGTATCGCAGGATCGCGGCGTGGTGAGCCTGGTACAGCGCGGTGAACCGTTCCTCGACATTCACGCCTGCCTGCCTTTCGCCAATCACTTGCCTGACACCTGCCTATGTCCGGTGGCAGCGCGATCATTACCGGCGCGATCAGCCCGTTTCGTGAAAATGCCAACGGCCGCCCGCTTCGGGCGGCCGTTGGCAGAAAGCTGGAGCTTGATACGCGGCTAGCCGGCCAGGCTCGCCTCGATCGCGTCCACGACCTCCGCGGCCTCTGGGTCGGTCAGCGGGCGGAATCTGGCGAGGATCTTGCCGTCCTTGCCGACCAGGAACTTCTCGAAGTTCCACTGGATATCGCCCGCGTTGCCCTCGCTGTCGGCGAACGCGGTCAGTTCGGTGTAGAGCGGGTGCCGGTTGTCGCCGTTCACGTCGATCTTGCCGAACATGGGGAAGGTCACCCCGTAGTTGACCGAGCAGAACTCGGTGATCTCATCCGCGCTGCCAGGCTCCTGCTCGCCGAACTGGTTGCACGGGAACCCTGCCACCGTGAAGCCCTGCTCCGCGAACCGGTCATACAGCCGCTGCAGCCCGGTGTACTGCGGGGTCAGGCCGCACTTCGACGCGACGTTCACCACCAGGATCGATTGGCCGGCGAAGTCGCCAAGCTTGGCCGGCTTCCCGGCCAGGGTCTCCAGGTCAATGTCTTGCAAGGTCACGTAGCTCAACCTCCGAGGATCTGCTGTCGGTTAAGATGGCGCGCTCCGCGTCCGGCTCCGGTTCCGGCTCCGCGCCAACCCGCACAACATCGCCCGCCTGCGCGTTATGCCCGGCTCGTGCCGCATCCTGACCGCCTCCAACAGCAGCGTGGCCCTCCCTGTTGCTGTTGGTCACTGGTTTTAACAGCAACGTGGCACTCCCTGATGTCGTCCTGACAGCAACGGCGCCGTGGGCGAGGCACGGCGCACGTCCGTCTCCACCCGCCGCCTGACTCTTCAAGATCACGAGTGATCAGGATCGGGGAGCTTTTCTGGCATCGCGGGGAGAGTTCTCAGTCCGGGGGAGCTGAGAGCGCGGGGCGGCAGGTACGATCTTCCGTGATCAAGGTCCAGGGCATGATCACGGAAGATCGCCCTGTCCTGACCTGGGTGATCTTCCGTGATCATGGTCTCGATCATGATCACGGAAACCAGCACGGGTCCCCGGAGGCTGCCTCGCGGCTCGTGATCAGGACCGGGGAGTCTTTTCTGGCATCGCGGGGACAGTTCTCATTTCGGGGGGCCGTCAGTGCGGGAACGGCAGAAGGTGCGATGCGGCATCGTGGCCCTCCGTGTTGCCGTTGGTCACTGGCTTTAACAGCAACCATCCGTGCCGGCGGGCCGACGCTGGTGCATCCGTGTAAACGGGGACAAACCATCCCTGTTTATCGACAAAGGCGGCACTCCCGGCCCGCACCAGACGTCGGGAGGGAGTGCCACGTCGCTGCAAGAAAGGACCGCTGACAGCAACAGGGAGGGCTACGCTGCTCACCCTGCCCCCGCAGCGCCGGCCCGGGCGCGCTCGGCGGCCGCGATCAGGGGCGGGAGGCTTCCACGCCGGCGAGCCAGCCGCGCACCAGGCCGAGCGCCAGGTCGGGGCGCTCGGCCTGGGACATGTGCGAGCAGCCTTCGAGCACGGTGAACCGCGAGCCCGGGATCGCCTCGTGCGCCTGCCGCACGGTCGCCGGGGTGACCTCGTCGAACTCACCGCAGAAGAGCAGCGTGGGTACCTCGATCTGCCCGAGTTCGGCGACGAGGTCGAAGTCCTTGAGCGGGCCGATGACGTGGAACTCGCTCGGGCCGTTCATCGTGTAGTAGACCTCGGGATTGGTGGCGATCGCGGCGAACGTCGCCTCGACCCAGTCCGGGTACGGCCGGAGCCGGCACACGTGCCGGTCGTAGAACACCACCATGGTCTCGTTGTATTCGTCGCTGCCGGTTGTGCCGGCCGCCTCGTGCCGCCGCAGCGTGGCTTCCACCTCGGCGGGCAGGTCGGCCCGAAGCCGGTCAAGCTCGGACAGCCAGAACGGCACCGAGGCTGGCGACGATTCGACCAGCAGGCTGATCAGCCCGGCGGGCCTGGTGATCGCGTAGGCCATGCCGAGCATGCCGCCCCAGGAGTGACCGAGCACGTGGCACTCGGAAAGGCCCAGCGCCTCCCGCACCGCGTTGACCTCGTCCACGTAAAGCCGCGTGGTGAACATCGAGACGTCGTGCGGCTCCTCGATCGCGGAGTTGCCGCAGCCGACCTGGTCGTAGCAGATCACCCGGCGGCCCACGGCCAGCTCGGTGTAGGGCGCCATGTGGTGCCAGCTCGCGCCTGGCCCGCCGTGCAGGCAGAGCAGCGGGTACTTCCCGGGCTCCTCGCCGGTCCCGGTGATCTGGTACCAGGTCCGGTGCCCGGCGAAGGGTAGGTAGCCTTCCCGCGTGGTCAGGTCCGCTTTCATGGCGACTGCTCCGATTCGGGGGTATCCCAGCCTGGATGCGAAGCATCTTACAGGCGCGCGTCAGCGGACAGCCGGAGCACGGATTTCATGCCCTCTTACAGTGATATTGGCGGCCTGATCGCATCTGCCGGGTCTAGCATGAGGCGCCATGCGAAAGATGCGCGGATTCGGCATGTACGTCGGCGGGCTCCTGACCGTGAGTGCGGCCGGCCTGGCAGTTCTGACCATGACCGGGGCGTCGGCACGCGTCGTCATTCCTGGTGTCGGCAACCCGGCCGGGCACGCGAAGGTACCGCCGGCCGCCCGCGCCGTCAGCACCAGTCACCCGAACCACGTCATCGGCCGCGGCACGCCCGCCGGCTGCACCTCGGCCGCCGTGGTCAGGGCAGTCTCCAAGGGCGGCGTCATCACGTTCAACTGCGGCTCCAAGCCGGTCACGATCACGATGACCGCCACGGCCAAGGTGGTCAACACCAGCCACCGGATCGTGCTGGATGGCGGCGGCAAGGTCACGCTGAGCGGCGGCGGTAAGATCCGGATCCTGTACATGAACACCTGTGATCCGAAGCAGAAATTCACCACCGACGACTGCTGGGAGCAGCAGTGGCCGAAGCTCATCGTCCAGAACCTGACGTTCCGTAACGCCTACTCGGCCGTCCGGCAGACGAAGACGTCGAGCTACGGCGGAGGCGCCATCTTCGATCAGGGCGGCCAGCTCAAGGTCGTCAACTCGGCGTTCATCAACAACCGGTGCTACAAGACCGGCCCGGACCTCGGCGGCGCGGCCGTCCGCGCCCTGGGCATGTTCATGCGCGCCCCCGTCTACATCACGCACGACACCTTCCGGGGCAATAGCTGCTCCAACGGCGCGGCGCTGAGCGGCCTCTACGCGAACTTCGTCGTCATCAACAGCCTCATGACCGGCAACAAGGCGACCGGCAACGGCGCGAACCCCGCGGCTCATGGCACCCCGGGAGGCGGCAGCGGCGGCGCGATCTACACCGACGGCAACCACTACAACCTGACCATCGACGGCACGGCCATGAGCGGCAACAAGGCGCCAGAGGGCGGCGGGGCCATCTTCTTCGTGGTCGATGCCGGCGGCGGGACGCTGAAGATCGAGAACTCCACGCTGGTACGCAACCACAGCGGGGCGTTCCAGAACGCCCCCGGCATCTTCGACAGCGTCAACGGGCACGACACCGCGCCAGTCGTGATCCACTCCACCATCCGCTGAGCCGGTGAGCTCGCGGCTCTCAGTCACTCGCCCGGTCGGCGGTTCCGGGCTGGAGATTCCTCCGATCGCGCTCGGCTGCGGCAACTTCGGCGGAGTCGGCTCGGCGCCTGAGTTCTTCGGTCAGGGCCTGAGCCGGGATCAGGCGCTTGAGCTGATGGACGCCGCCTGGGAGCTGGGCATCACCCACTTCGACACCGCCGACGCGTACGGCGGCGGCCGCAGCGAGCAGGCGATCGGTCACTGGATCCGGGCGCGCGGCGTCAGGCCGCTGCTCACCACCAAGACGTTCAACCCGATGGAAGCCGGAGGCGACAGCGGCCTTCGGCCCGAGCGGATCGCGCGGCAGCTCGGGGCGAGCCTCGACCGCCTTGGCGTCGACCAGGTCGACCTGTACCTGGCCCACGAGCCGGACGCCAGCGTGCCGATCGGGGAGACGACCGGCGCGTTCGAGACGGCGGCCGCCGGCGGCGCGATCCGCGCCTACGGGGTCAGCAACTTCGATGCGGGGCAGCTCGCGCAGGCGCTGGCGGCAGGAAACCCGCAGGCGATCCAGAACGGCTACTCGCTGCTCAGCCGGGCCGATGAGCGGGAACTGATTCCGCTTTGCGAGCAACGGAACGTCGCTTACCTGGCCTTCGGCCCGCTGGCTGGCGGCTGGCTTACCGGCAAGTATCGCCGCGGCGAGCCATTTCCCCTTGGATCCCGGATGACGCAGCGCCCCGAGCCATACCAGGGATATCTGGCTGACCAGACGTTCGGCGCGCTCGGCCGGCTCGAGGCAATGGCCGCGCGCCTGCGGATCTCGATGGCGGGACTGGCGCTTGGCTGGCTGCTCGCCGATGAGCGGATCACCCAGATCGTGATCGGCCCGGGCCGGCCAGAGCATCTGCGGCCGGTCAGGGAGGCGCTCGCGCGGCCGGTCACCGAAGGGGAGCGGGCCGAGATCGAAGGGATATTCGCGTGATCGAGCTCGCCAGGATCGAGGCGGCCAGGAGCAGGATCGCCGGCGCGGCGGTCCGGACTCCGCTGGTACGCCTGCAGGTGGACGATGCCCCCGCGCAGATCTACCTCAAGCTCGAGAACCTGCAGCCGATCCACTCGTTCAAGATCCGCGGCGCCATGAACGCGGTCCTGCTCGCGGCCGCGAGCGAGCGCGCGAAAGGCCTGGTCACCGCCAGCGCGGGCAATATGGCCCAGGGCGTGGCCTGGGCGGCCCGCTCGCTGGGCCTGCCCGCCACGATCGTCGTGCCCGACAGCGCGCCGCAGGCGAAGCTGGACGCGATCGAGCGCCTCGGCGGCCGGGTGCTGAAACTGCCCTACGACGACTGGTGGAACGTGCTGGTCACCAGCAAGGCCGACGGTCTTGACGGCATGTTCGTGCACCCGGCCGCCGATCGCGACGTCATGGCGGGCAACGGCACGATCGGCCTGGAGATCCTCGAGGACCTGCCGGATCCGGACGCGGTCGTCATCCCCTACGGCGGGGGCGGCCTGACCGTCGGCATAGCCAGCGCGATCAAGGCGCTGCGACCGCGGACGATGATCGTGACCGCCGAGCCCGCCACCGCGGCCGGGATGGCCGCCGCCAAGGCCGCGGGTCATCCGGTCGACGCCGCCTACAGCCCGTCGTTTGTCGACGGAGCAGGCGGCCGCCGGGTCCTGGACAGCGTGTGGCCGCTGGCCGCGCCGCTCGTCGACCGGGCGCTGGACATCCCGGTCGCCGAGGTCGCGCAGGCGGTGCGGGTGCTTGCTGAACGCGCGCGGGTGATCGCGGAAGGCGCGGGGGCGCTCGCGCCCGCCGCCGCCCTGTCCGGCCGGGCAGGCGGCGGGAAAATCGTCTGCGTCGTCTCCGGCGGCAACATCAACCTGGCCAAGCTGGCCGGGATCCTGCAGGGTGCGACCGGATAGATGCCGTGGATACCCCACCGACTCATAACTGTTACCCAATCCCGAATTGCACCCCTTGCACCTATGTGCAAGGCGATGGTTTGATCAGCGGAACAAATGCGAAGCCGGGGAGGGGGCGCATGGCGATTTTCCGCATCAGCTGTCGCGCCCGCGAGCTGCCCGGCACCGCTGAGTCCAGGCTCTTCATGCTGCCGGGCACGGTTGAGGCGAACCTTGCGGCTGGCTGACATCCACCACAGCGCACTGGATGCGGTACACCGGCGCCGGTGGACGTTAAGCGGCTGATTCGTCGCCAACCGCCGTTAAGCCCGAGAAATTATCTTGCCGGAACTGGAGGGAGCGCCCATGAAAGGACGCAGGATCATCACGGTGGCCGCGCTTGGCACGCTAGCCGTCGCCGGCTGCGGCAGTAGCGGCAGCGGCGGCACCGCCGCGGCGGGAGGCAGCAAGAGCTGCGTGGCCTCGATCGGGATCGAGGCGCCGATCACCGGCCCGGTGGCCGTGCTCGGCCAGGAGCAGCTGCACTTCGCCCAGCTCGCCTTGAGCATGGACAACACCGCCAACAAGACGAAGATCACCCTGGTGCAGGGCGACACCCAGCTGAACCCGGCGCAGGCGACGACCGTCACCCAGCAGTTCGCCTCGAACTCCAAGATCCTGGCCGTGGTCGGCCCGGCCGGCAGCCAGGAGGTCGAGGCGGTCGGCCCGCTGTTCGCCAGGGCAGGCGTCGCGTTCATGTCCGGGTCGGCGACCGCGGCCGCGCTCACCACGGGCACGTACCCGACGTTCTTCCGCGTCGTCTCGAAGGACAGCGTGCAGGGCCCGCAGGACGCCAACTACATCATCAGCAACCTGCACCCGAAGTCGCTGATGATCGTCGATGACCAGGAGGCCTACTCGACCGGCCTGGTCGCCGCGATGCTGCCGATTTTCAAGAAGGCCGGGATCAAGGTCGACCACGAGTCGGTCTCGCAGAAGGTGACCGACTTCTCCTCGCTGGTGGCCAAGGTGACGCCGAGCACGTCGGTCGTGGTGCTGCCGTGGCAGGTGGCGGCCAACGCTCAGCAGTTCGGCCGTGACCTCGCCCAGGAGCACAAGAAGGCAGTGATCTTCGGAACGGACGGCCTGTACTCGCCGAGCGCGTTCACGATCCCCGGCTCCTACGTGTCGTCGTTCGGCCCGGACATCACGGCCATCCCCGCTGACGCGTCCATCGCATCGGCGGCGAAGGCGAAGTACGGGGCGTTCGGCACGTTCGGTCCGCCGGTCTTCGCGGCGACGCACGTGATTGACGAGGCGATCGCGTCGGTGTGCAAGGCAGGCCAGACGCCGAGCCGCGCGAACGTGATGGCAGCGATCAAGAAGACGAACGAGCCGACCTCGATCCTCGGGCAGGCGATCAGCTTCGATTCCAACGGGGACCTGACCAATGGCAAGTTCTTCCTCTTCAAGATCGACTCGGCAGGCAAGTACCAGCTGATCCCGGGTTGATCGGCTGAACTCGCGATAGCAGCCCAGGCGCGCCGGCCCGCTGGCCGGCGCGCCTGCGGGCGGCATGTGTGGTGGACGGGACTCACGCCTGATGGGCTTCTTTTTCCAGGAACTGGTGAACGGCATCACCGTCGGAGCGCTCTACTCGCTGGTCGCGCTCGGATTCTCGATGGTGTACGGGGTGCTGAAGCTGCTGAACTTCGCACACGGAGACCTGTACATGGTCGGGGCCTTTGCTGGCTATTTCGTGATTCAGTGGTTCGGCGGGCCGAGCGCGCTGTCGATCCCGGTGCCGCTGCTTCTGATCATCATGTTCGTGCTGGCCGCCCTCCTGACCGGCGGTCTCGGCGTCACGATCGAGCGGTTCGCGTACCGGCCGCTCCGCCACGCGCCGAGGATCGCGCCGCTGATCACCGCGATCGGCATCTCCTTTTTCCTGGAGAACGCCGCGCTGCTGCTGTTCGGCGGCCAGTTCAGGGTCTATAACACGCCGGACTTCATCTCGTTCTCCTCCGGCTTCAGCATCGGCCCGGTGAGCATCGACGCCGTGCAGATCATGGTCATCGTGCTCGGGCTGGCGCTCATGGTCGGACTGCGCCAGCTTGTGGTGCGCACCAAGCTCGGCAAGCAGATGCGCGCGGTCGCCGCCGACACCGAGGCCGCCGAGATGCTCGGGATCAACGTGAACTTCACGATCGCCGCGACCTTCTTCCTCGGCTCGGCGCTCGCCGGCATCGCCGGGGTGATGGCAGGACTGCTGTTCAACCAGGTGACCAACACGATCGGCTTCATCGTCGGCCTCAAGGCGTTCACCGCGGCCGTCGTCGGCGGCATCGGCTCGCTGCCTGGGGCGATGCTCGGCGGCCTGCTGATCGGCATAGCGGAGTCCTTCATCACCGGTTACATCTCCTCGACGTTCACCAATTTGCTTGTGTTCGTGCTCCTGATCGTCGTCATGCTGGTCAGGCCGAGCGGACTGCTCGGCCAGGTCCAGCTGCAGAAGGTCTGAGGACGCCGTGAGCCTCGATTCACCGCCCCCGCCCCCCAGCCCGGCCAGCCCCGGAGACCCTGGCGGCCCGCGCGGCCCGCTGGTCGGAGCCGACGAGTGGGTTTCCAGGTCGCAGGGCAGGCGCGAGTACCTGCCTGGCTGGCTCGGCCAGGCGCAGCGGGCCGGCGAGCAGGTCGGCTGGTGGCCAAGGCTCGCGGTCGCCGGCGTAGCCGGACTGGTGCTGCCGCTAGTCGGCCTTGGCGGCTTCCAGCTTCAGGTCGGGATCGACGCGCTGGTGATCGCGCTGCTCGCGGTCGGGCTGAACATCGTGGTCGGCTGGGCCGGGCTGCTCGACCTCGGCTACGTCGCCTTCTTCGGATTCGGGGCGTATGGCTTCGCCCTGCTGTCATCTGGCCAGATCGGCAGCAACGGCATCCACCTGCCCGCGATCGCCTCGCTGCCGATCGTGATGATCGTCGCGGCGGTGCTCGGCCTGATCGTCGGCTGGCCCTCGCGGCGCCTGTTCGGCGACTACCTGGCGATCGTGACCCTGTTTTTCGGCGAGGCGTTCGTCGAGTTCACCAACAACGTGGCGCCGAGCAAGCTCGGCGGCCCGAACGGCATCGTCGGCATTGACCCCATCGGCTCGTTCGGCCACCAGCTCACCGCCAACGAGAGCTACTACTACCTGCTCGTGGTCCTGCTGGTGGCGACCATGGCGGTGCTGCGGCTGCTCGACACCTCCCGCACCGGCAGGGCCTGGCGGGCCGTCAGGGAAGACTCGCTCGCCGCGGCAGCGATGACGATCCCGGTCAACCGGGTCAAGCTGATGGCCTTCGCGTTCGGCGCGATGGTGGCCGCGCTGGCCGGCACGATCTTCGCCGCTCAGCAGATCAGCGTGTTCCCGACCGACTTCGACACGCCGATCCTGATCCTGGTCTACGCCGGGCTCATCCTGGGCGGCGCCGGCAGCATCGGGGGCGCGGTGACCGGCGCCCTGGTCGTCATGATCGTGTACGACGGGCTGCTGCGCAGCCCCGCTGACTCCGCCTACCTCTTCTACGGCCTGATCTTGCTGACCCTGGCGGTCAAGCTGCGCCCATGGCGGCGGCTCGGCCTGGTCATCGCGGCAACGGCGGTCTTCGGAGTGGCGGCGCACGCCATCGCGGGCGCGATTTCCGCCCAGGCGGTCGCCGGCGCCCCGCAGTCCGGCGGCTGGATCGCCGCCGCGCTGCGCGACTGGGTGATCGTCCCGTCGAACCCGCAGGTCGCCGGGAACTTCGGGTTCGTGCTCCTGGTGGTGATGCTGCTAGCGCTGGTCCAGGTCAAGGACCGGTGGCGGACGATCCTGCTGGTGCCCGCGATCTACCTGGCGTCATTCGTGTGGGAGACTCGCCTGGCCGCCGAGCCTTCGATCACCAGGCAGCTCATGATCGGCGCGATCTTGATCGTGATGATGAACGCCAGGCCGCAGGGGCTGCTCGGGGCACGACGAGTGGAGACCCTGACATGAGCGACCAGCAGCCCGCGGCCGCGCCGCTGCCCGCCCCCGATCCGCTGCCGGCCGCCGGGGCGCTGCTCGCGCTCGACAAGGTGTCGCTCGCGTTCGGCGGCCTCGAGGCCCTGTCAGGGCTTGACCTTCAGGTCGGCGACCGCGAGATCGTCAGCCTGATCGGTCCCAACGGGGCAGGCAAGACCACCGTATTCAACGTGATCACCGGCGTGTACCAGCCGTCCTCGGGTGACGTCAGCCTCGGCGGCCAGTCGATCGCCGGCCAGGCACCGCACCGGATCGCCAGGCTGGGGATCGCCCGGACGTTCCAGAGCCTGCGCCTGTTCCTGAACATGTCGGTGATCGAGAACGTGATGGCCGCGACCTACGGCGGCACCAGGGCGATGCCGTGGGAGTCGATCCTGCGGATGCCCAGAGCCAGGCGCGAAGAGCGTGAGGTACGTGCCATCGCCGAAGACGTGCTGTCGTTCTTCGGCCAGCGGCTGGCGGGCTATCGCTGGGACCAGCCGGCGTACTCGCTCTCGTACGCGAACCGCAGGCGCCTGGAGATCGCCCGGGCGCTCGCGACCAACCCGCAACTTCTCCTGCTCGACGAGCCGGCGGCAGGCATGAATCCCGCGGAGACCCATGAGGTCACCGAGCTGATCAGCAGGCTCAGGGACGAGCGGGGCGTGGCGATCTGCGTGATCGAGCACGATATGCACGTCGTCGCTGGCTGCTCGGACCGGATAGTCGCGCTCGATCACGGCGTCAAGGTCGCCGAGGGCGGCTTCGACGAGGTGGCCAACGACCCGGCGGTCGTCGAGGCCTACCTGGGCCGCGACCCAGAAGCACTGGCGGACTCCTGATGACCACACCCCTGCTCAAGCTCGAAAGCGTCACCACCTACTACGGCCAGATGCGGATTCTCGAGGGCATTTCGCTCTCCGTTGACGCGGGCGAGCTGGTGTGCCTGCTGGGCGGCAACGCCTCGGGCAAGTCGACCACGCTCAAGACCATCCTCGGCATCGTGCGGCCAAGGGCCGGCCAGGTGCTGCTCGACGGCCGGGACGTCACGCAGTGGCCGACGCCGCAGCGCATCGGCCAGGGGCTGGCCATCGTGCCGGAGAACCGCCGGCTGTTCGGGCAGATGACCGTGCGGGAGAACCTCGAGCTCGGCGCGGTGCTGCGCGGCCGCGACAAGCTCGACGACGACTTCGCCCGGATCCACGAACTGTTCCCGCGCCTGCTGGAGCGCCGCCATCAGCTCGCCGGCACGCTGTCAGGAGGCGAGCAGCAGATGGTCGCCGTTGGCCGGGCGCTGATGTCACGGCCCAGGCTGCTGCTGATGGACGAGCCGTCGATGGGCCTGTCCCCCGCGCTCGTGCAGCAGAACTTCGAGATCATCAAGGAAGTCCACAAATCAGGGATGGCGGTGCTGATGGTCGAGCAGAACGCGACCATGGCCCTGTCCGTCGCTGACCGCGGCTACGTCCTGTCCACCGGCGAGATCGTGCTCCAGGGCACCGCCGCCGAGTTGCTGCGCAGCGAAGACCTGAAGCGCGCGTACCTGGGCCGCTAGTTCCGGCGGTACGGGCGCCTCGCCGGTGATCGCGGTGAGTTCCCGTTCTGCGGCATGATCGCGGAGAGTTCGCGCGCCGGAGCATGATCGCGGAGCGTTCTCCGTCGATTGCGGCATGATCGCGGAGCGTTCTCCGTCGGTACCGTCGGAGACTTCTCGCAGCACGGAGTCTTTACCGCTCTATATGCGGAAAACCCTCCGCGCAACGACAAGTCTCCGCGCCGAAGCCCGACAATGCTCCGCGCAACGACACGGCTCCGCGCCAGAGCCGGGAAGGCTCCGCGAAGCGGGAAGTCTCCGGGAACCCGGGCAGAGTCTCGTAAGCTGAGCCGCCGGAGCTTGACTTTCCAAGATCCCGAGCCGCCCGACAGCCTCCAGGACCCCCCGGTGTTCCGTGATCATGCCCGCGAACATGATCACGGACCATCGCACTCAATGTTCCGTAGCCCGGGTCTCTGAGACCACAAAAATGGGCAGCCTACAGGCGCGGGTCTACCGGCTCCGACTCGAGCGCCAGCACGGCGAACACGCACTCGTGCACTCGCCACAGCGGCTCACCTCGCGCCACCCGGTCGAGGGCTTCGAGGCCGAGAGCGTACTCGCGCGAAGCCAGCGAACGCTTGTGGCCGAGCCCCCGCTGGCGCAGCCGGTCCAGGTTGGCCGGCTCGGTATAGTCGGGCCCGTAGATGATCCGCAGGTACTCAGCGCCGCGCACCTTGAGCCCCGGCTGCACGAGCCCGCGCTTGCCGCGGGTGAGGTTCGCGGCCGGCTTGACCACCATGCCCTCCCCGCCGACGGCGGTCAGCCGCTCCCACCACAGCGTCGCGGCGCCGGTCGACGCGGGATCGCCGGTGTCGGCATAGATCCGGTTGGTGGGCGCGATCAGGCCGGGATCGGCCGCGGCCAGCCGGTCGGCCACCTCGAGATGCCACTCATGCGGCCGGCCGGCGTAGCTCGCGCCCTCGCTCGCCAGCAGGCCGAACGGGGCGAGCCGGATGCCGTCGAGCCCGTCCGTGGGCCAGCAGTACCTGCGGTAGGCGGCACGGAACGCCTCGCCGTTGGCCGCGCGCGACCTGGTGCGCTCGAGCAGCTCCCCGACGTCGAGGCCGCTCGCCGCCGCCTGCTCGAGCGCGCCGAGCGCGGCCGGGAGCGCGTGCCCGGCCGCTGCCCCGACCGATGCGTACTGCGAGCGGAGCAGCTCTTCCGCCTTGGCGCTCCAGGGCAGCAATTCGGCGTCAAGCAGCAGCCACCCGGTGCTCAGCTCGTCGAACAGGCCGGCCGATCGCGCCGCCGATCGCAGTCGTGCCAGCAGGTCCTCGGTGAGCTTCGGTGTGAAAAATGATCTCCCCGTCCTCGTCCATACCGCACCGCTGGCGCCGCCCGGGGCACCGAACCGATCCGTCGCGGTGTCAGCGCCGTCACAGACCAGCGCGACCGCCCTCGAGCCCATGTGCTTCTCCTCGCAGACCACCCGGTCCACGCCTTCTGACCGGTAGGCCTCGAACGCCTGCCCTGGATGCTCCAGCAGGCCGGGCAGCCGCGAGGTCGCGACCGGGCTCATGGTGGGCGGCAAGTACAGGAGCCACCTGGGGTCAGCCGCGAACCTGCTCATCACTTCGAGTGCGGCGGCCGCGTTCTCCCGCTCGATCGTGATCCGGCCGTGGTAAGCGGTCTCCACCGCCCGCTTGCCGGTCACGTCCGCGAGGTCAAGTACGTCAGGATCGCGGCGACCTAGCCCGGGCACGCCGTCCGGCTCGGCGGGCTCCGGCTGGTCAGGGCGGTCGGGCCGGGCCGCTTCCGCTGGCTGGTCGCCTGCGGTGACCGCATCGGGGTTGGCGGGGAACGGCCTGGCCGGCTCGTAGTAGACCCGGGTAGCCGGCACCGAGACCAGCTCGCGCTCGGGATAGCGGAGTGCGGAAAGGCGACCGCCGAATACGCAACCGGTGTCCAGGCAGAGGGTACCGTTCACCCATTCGGTTGCCTGGACAGGAGTGTGGCCGTAGAGCACCATGGCGCGGCCGCGATAGTCGTTCGCCCACGGATACCTGACCGGCAGCCCGAACTCGTCAGTCTCGCCGGTCGTCTCGCCGTACAGGCAAAACGCCCTGACGCGGGCCGACGCCCGGCCCTGCAGCCGCTCGCTCAGCCCGGCGTGGCTGACGACCAGCTTGCCGCCGTCGAGTACGTAGTGCGAGATGAGCCGGTCCAGGAACGACTCGACCTCCGCGCGGAACTCATCCGGCTCCGCCGCCAGCTGCTCAAGCGACTCGGCGAGGCCATGGCTGACCTGCACCTTGCGTCCGCGCAGCGCTCTCAGCAGCTTGCTCTCGTGGTTGCCAGTCACGCAGAGCGCGTCGCCGTCGGCCACCATGCCCATGACCAGCCGCAGCACTCCTGGCGTGGCGGGGCCTCGGTCCACCAGGTCGCCGACGAACACGGCGGTGCGGCCGGCCGGATGGCGCCCGCCCGTCGGCCGCTGCTGATCGTCGCGGCGCGACTGGTAGCCGAGCTCGGTCAGCAGCGATTCGAGCTCGGCCAGGCAGCCGTGCACGTCGCCGATCACGTCGAACGGCCCTGACCGGTCCCGCAGGTCGCTGTAGAGCCTGGTGCGCACCACCCGGGCCGCGTCGACCGCCTGCTCGGAGCGCAGGGCGTGGACCCGGCGGAAGCCCTCCTTCGGAAGGCCGCGCAGCCCGCGCCTGAGCTGGTCGCGCTGGCGGCCGATGACGTGCGATCCGAACGTGCGATCCGCGCGCTTGGCGTTCCTCGCGAGGCACACTCGCTCGGGCAGGTCGAGCACGATCGCGACGGGAAGCACGTCGTGCTCCTTGGCGAGGCTGATCAGGTGCCTGCGGCTGTCGGGCTGGACATTCGTCGCGTCGACCACGGTGAGGCGGCCGGCGGCGAGCCGCTTGCTGGCGATGTAGTGCAGCACGTCGAAGGCGTCGCGGCTGGCGGACTGGTCGTTCTCGTCGTCGGCCACGAGGCCGCGGCAGAAGTCGCTCGAGATCACCTCCGTCGGCTTGAAATGCCTGGCCGCGAAGGTCGATTTGCCCGATCCGCTCGCGCCGATCAGCACGACCAGGCTCAGTTCGGGCACATCGACCGTCAGGCCGGCGGCGCCGGGGCCGCCCTCGCCGAGGACGCCCTCGCCGAGCACGTCAGCCCTGCGGATCACGTCGGTCACGGCGTCACCGCCCGAGCGTAGTCCAGGCTCGCGTCGTGGCCCGCTGACCTCCCGGCGCCAGCCTCACGGACCTGCCCTGCCTTCGTGAAGACAGCCATCTGGGTCGGCGAGCCGACCTCGGGATCGACGGGCCCGACCGGGGCGATCGCGACCTCGTAGCCGCGCTCGGCCGCTACCCGCCGCGCCCAGCAGGCGAACTGCGCCCTCGTCCACTCGAAGCGATGGTCGCGGTGCCGGAACGCGCCGCCGTCAGCGAACTCGTACCTGACGTTGTACTCGGCGTTCGGCGTGGTCACCACGACCAGCCCGGGCGCGGCGTCGGTGAAGACAGTCCGCTCGACCGCGCGAAGGCGCGGCTGGTCGATGTGCTCGACGACCTCGACGAGCGCGACGGCATCGAGTCCCGCGAGCCGTGCGTCGCGGTAGGTCAGCGACGACTGGATGAGCTTGAGCCGGCCACGCTGGTGAGCGGGCATCCGGTCGAGGCGGAGCCTGCGTTCGGCCACGTCGAGCGCGCGCGCTGACACGTCGGCGGCCACTACCTCGGTGAACGACGGGTCGGCGAGCAGCGCTCCGGTCAGCGCTCCCTCACCGCACCCGAGGTCGGCGACGCGCTGAGCCCCGGCCGCGCGGAAAGCCGCGAGCACCGCCTCGCGGCGCTGCTCTCCCAGCGAGAACCTCGGTACCACCTGGGCCTGCGGGTCGGGCTGCCCTGGCACCGCGATCGCGTTGTCGAACGACTCGGGCTCGGTGTCGTCGACCTCGGCCAGCCGGGCCAGCGCCGACTTGTACAACCCGGACCGGTGCGCGAGGTAGCGCCGGGTGATCAGCGTCTTGCACGGATGCCCGGCCAGCCAACCGCCTCCGGCCCTGATGAGCTTGTCCACCTCATCTGGGCTTACCCAGTAGTGCTTGGCGTCATCGAGCACCGGCAGCATCACGTAAAGATGGTTGAGCGCGTCGGCCAGCCTGAGTTCACCGGTGAGGCGCAAGTCGATGTAACGGGAGTCGCCCCACGCGGGGATCGTCTCGTCCAGGGCGATCGGCACGGCCCGCACGCTCCAGCCGAGCGGCTCGAACAGCGCGCCGGCGAGCTCGCAGCCGCCCCGGCACGGCAGCACAGGGACGCCGATCGTGAGCGGGATCGGGCTCGCGGCCAGGTCCGGCCTGGCGTCGCAGCGGCCGGCCATCGCGGTCTTGAACACCCGCGCGAGCGCGACGGCGAGCATGCTCGACGCGGCGTACGGGCGGTCATTGACGTACTGCCCGAGGCTGAACGCCTCTGACTTGGGTCCGTGCCGTCCCCTGACCAGCCCGACCGGATCGACTTCGAGCAGCAGTGCCGCCGTGCACGTCGTGCCTGTCGCCTCCGGATAAAAGACGTGCGCCTCGCCGACCGATACCTCGAAGGACTGCGGCCGGCCTGGGTTCTTGTGCAGCAGGTACCCGAGGTCGGTAGCAGGCCGGTCTCCGGCAGTGGCCTGCCCGGAGGTCGTCGTGATGGTCAGCAGCATGATTCGCCATCATTTCATGCCGATGAGGCGGGTAGCGTTCGCAAGTTTCCTGAAAGGACTTATTTATTAACGGCGAATAAATAGTGGTGCGCGTCATGAGTATTCGAGGCATCGTGATGGTCTTATGGCGCGATCATCACGGCCGTCCCGGCGGCCTCAGGTCCGTCCTGCGCGGGACCAGGCGGCCTCAGGTCCCTCCTCTGCGCGGGTGCCGGCTCCGTGGTGGACGTGCCGGCCCAGGAAGCCGGGTGGCGCAAGCGCGCCGCCGGTACGGCCGCGAGGTGAGGTCCGAGCGATTCGCGGATGCCGGGCGCCGGCCTGAGCAGGTCAAGCTGAGCGTGCCGCAGGGCCTCCGGCGGTGTCATGCCACTGCGCAGGTGGTAGTGCAGCCTCAGGGACAAGTTCGCCCCCTGTCGCCCCAGCGCTGACAGCTCCCCGGACTGAACTGACGGCTCCCCGGACTGAAAATTCTCCCCCAGGATGCCGAAAAGGCTCCCCGATCCTGATCACGCGCCGCGCGGCAGCCCCCACGACCCGTACTCGTTTCCGTGATCATGCCCGCGAACATGATCACGGAACATCGCACCTGCCTGCCCCGCACTGAAAGGTCCCCGGACTGAGAACTCTCCCGCATGATGCCGGAAAAGCTCCCCGATCCTGGTCACGAGCCACCCGACAGCTCTCGAGCCACCCGACAGCCTCTCCCTGGAGGAGCGTTTTCGCGTGGAGGAGTTTCTTCGTGGCATAGTCCGGTCAAAGCTCCAGTACGCGAAAAGCCTCCTGCAGGAAGGCACGTCACTTGAGTGCCGGAGTTGCCCGGACCGACTGAAGTCACCTCAGGACCCGGCTTGCTGGCTCGACGCCGAATCCGCGCACCAGCTTGGCCGGCTCAGGCCAGGGCGGCGAGGTGGGCGGCTAGCGGGCCGGCATAGAGCGCCGCCAGCGCCGTCGCCGCCGTCAGCAGGACTGTCACCGCTGCCAGGACCGCCCCGTTGCGCGCCCGCATGAAGTGCTGCGGGGGGTCGAGTAGCCGCTGCACCCGGGCCGTGATCGCCCCGGCCGTGGCCGCCAGGGCGGGGGCGGGCACGGGCCGGCCCGTGCCCATGGTCAGCAGCGCCGCCAGCAGGACGTGACGGCCGCTGCCCCGGGCCGCCGAATCGTCGGCGGACATCTCGGCCAGGCGTGCTACCTCGGCGGATCCGGCCGCGAAGAGCGGCACGGCGGGGAAGATGACGGACAGCGCCCTGGTCAGGGTGATCAGGAGGTGGTGGCGGCCAGCCAGGTGGGCCCGTTCGTGCGCGAGGACCGCGTCGAGTTGGGCGGGGTCGAGCACCGCGAGCGCGCCGCTCGTCAGGACGATGGTGGCGGGGCGGCCCGGAACGCAGTAGGCGGCCGGCAGCGGATCATCGAGGACGACGGCCGGACCGGCACCAGGCATCCTGCGGCCCGCTATCCGGGCCGCCTCGGCGTGCGCGCGAGTCTGCCGCTGGGCCCGTCGCACCCGCAGCCCGTAGCGCCATGCCGTCACCGCGGCCGCCGTTGCCGCGAGCATCGCGACGACCGCCAGGGTCAGTTCGAAGGCCGCGCCGCGGTACACCGACGGCGCGCACGCCCGGCCCGTGACGGAACGGCAGACCGCCTCGGCCAGGCCGGGCCAGCCCGTTATCGCCGCATTGACCAGGAACCGCAGCGCGGTGACCGCGCAGGCCAGCACGCTCGCCATCGCGGTGAGCCACGCCGTCAGCCCGAGCCGGGCGCTGATCCCGGCGGCCGTCAGCCGCCGGAGCACGGGCGGTATCCACACAGCGACCACGATCGCGTAGGCGAGTACCAGCAGCGCCGCGATCATTGACCGGGCCGATCGGCCAGCCGGCGCACGACCTCGCTCAGCACTTCGGAGTCCTCGCCGTCGATCTGCGCCACGAAGTGACTCAGCACGGCCTCGGCATTACCGCCGCCAGCGAGCGCCTCGGCCATCAGCCGCGCGCTGTACTCGGCCCGGCTGGCCGTGGCGACGTAACGGTACGCCTTGCCATCCTTGGTTCTGGCCAGCCAGCCCTTGCGGTGCAGGTTGTCCATCGTGCTCATGACGGTGGTATAGGCGATGTCCCGGTCCTGCCTCAGCTCGCCAAGCACCTCCCTTACGGTCACCGGCGCGCCGTGATCCCACACCAGCCCCATGATCAGCGCTTCCAGGTCGCCGAAACCGCGCACGCTACCTCCTAGGTACTGACAGCCAGGATACGAGTCGCCGGCCGCGCCCTCCCCGCCCGCGCAATGCTACTATCTACGTACGTAGATAGTAGGAGAAGGGTGCGCCATGTCCAAGGCAAACAGGAACCGGCAGCGCGCTCAGGAGAAGATCGCCCAGGCCAGAGCCCTGGAGGCACGACGCAAACGCCGACGGCTGATGATGACGATCGCCGCCGCGGTCGTCGTGCTGGCCGCCGCGGCCACTGGCATCAGGCTGGCGGTCAGCGGCGGCGGGGCACAGGCCAGCAACGGCAGCGACAGCACCCCCCATCTCAAGCTCGCGCCGCTGTCGACGCTCGGCACGCTCAAGCCCGCGCCGTCGGCGGGGCCGGCCCCGAGGGCGTGCCGATTCCGGGCGCCGCCCCGCTGGCAAGCACGGCGGCCAAGACCACCGGCCAGACCGTCGACGGCATCGGCTGCCAGACCAGCGAGCAGACAATCTTTCATATTCATGCGCATTTGACTGTGTTCACTAACGGCTCCCCGCGCCAGATCCCGGCGGGCATCGGCATCCCGGGCGCCAAGGCCCAGAACACTCCGCAGGGCCCGTTCATCGCATCGGGGACGTGCTTCTACTGGTTGCACACCCATGCCGCCGACGGCATCATTCACATCGAATCGCCCGTGCACCGCACCTACACGCTCGGCGACTTCTTCGACGAATGGGGCCAGCCACTCGGCCCGGCCAGGTCGGGCCGGCCGCCGGCCACGTCACCGCGATCTACAACGACCAGGTCTACCGGGGCAACCCGCGCGACATCCCGCTGAACGCGCACGCTCAGATCCAGCTTGAGATAGGCACCCCGCTCATCGCCCCGGTCTCGGTCACCTGGCCAAGCGGTCTGTAGCCGGGTTGACGCTGGAAAAAGGATCATCGATGCGGAAGTATGGATCTATGTCCGTGCGGGTCCTGAACGGCGTGACGGAAGACGTGACGCAGGAGTGGTCAGAGCACGTCGGATACGATGTGCCCATTCTCGCGAGCGGGCCGTGGATCAACGCGACCTTAAACCGGCTGACCAGCGGCCGGCTCACCTTCCTGGCAACCGAGGACGGCCGCGGCGGCGGCCTGCAGGCGACGGTGATCGACAACCCGGCAACAGGCGAGATGATCAACCTGTACCGGATGCTGCTCGCCGACCCTAAGGTGTGGAAGTTCCCCGCCGCCAGCGTCGCGGCCCGCGGCGGCTTGCGTGCTCAGGTGCCGCCGGTGCAGGACTGGCTTCCGCACCTGGCAGTGCTCTATCCGGGGTTCGACAGCTTCGTGGCGGCTAGCGGCGGACCGACACCAGCGCTCGCGGCGGCACTGGTCGATGCCGTGCTCGATTGGGCGCGGGAGCACGGGATGAAGGCGGTCTCGTTCCCCTACGTGCGCTCGGACACCCTCCTGCCCGGAGTGCTCGCTGAGCGCGGCTTCCTTGCGGTCCCGCTGACGTTCCGCTCCAGGCTGACGCTCAAGAGCAGCTTCGATGAGTACCTCGCGTCCTTGCGGAGTAAAAGGCGCTCCGAGGTGATCAAGGACCGGCGGCGGGTGGCCGAGGCCGGCATCTCGACAAAGCGCTGCGCGTTCGAGGACGTCCGGGCGGACCTGCTCGCACTGCGGTGCGACCTCGTCGAGCGCTACGGGCAGAAGGCTGACCGGGACGCCGAGACGGCGAACGTGCAGAAGCTGGTCTCCTGCTTCGGGGCCGACCGGATACGCGTGTACTGCTCATTCCTCGACGGCGTCGTCATCGGCTTTTCGCTCTTCGCGGTCTGGCGGGATAGCTGGTACGCCGGCTACACCGGAACTTACGCGACGCCGCAGACCAGGGGCGCGTACTTCGACCACCTCATTTACACGCCCATCGCCGACGCCATCGATGACGGCGCGCGGACCATCGACCTGGGCATCGGCGCCTGGCAGGGCAAGTCGCTCCGCGGCTTCGACCTCACTGCCGTGGACTTGTGGGTGCGGGCGCTTGACCCTGTCACCGAGAGCGCCGTCGAGGTGGCGGCCCCGGCCATGGGCCGCGAAGTCGGCTGGTGAGAGCTAGGTCACCGCGGATGACTTGAGCGCCGCCCATCCGGTCGTTTCCGGCACGGTCCGGCTGCGCGCACCGATGAGGACAGCACCGGTCCCGATCGCCACGATGGCGGCCAGGATAGCGAATCCGGCCCGCCCGGCCCAGGCAACGGCGGACGTGCAGAGCGCGGGGCCCAGCACGAAGGCCGCTGCCTGACCGGTGTTGAACAAGGCCAGAGAGCGGGTCGTGTCCTCCGGCGGGCTGAGCCCGAACGACAGCGTCCAGGCAGCGGATCCTTGATTCATCTCGCCCACCGCCAGCAACAGCGCTGCCAGCACGAATCCCGCGGTGGCGACCCAGGTGGCCAGGCCAGGCAGAGCCGCGAGCACTCCGCAGGCGCACATGACACACGCTCCGGCCAGCGCGCCAGCTCGCGCCCCGTTGCGTATGCCGGTGGCCCACCGGGTCACCCGTGACTGGAACGCGACCACCAGGACGGTGTTGAGCAAGAACAGCGCGCTCACCGTCACCGCCGGCGCCGTCGTGCGGGTGGTGAGCCAAAGCGGAATCTCGACGTTGAACAGCGGGAACAGCAGGGCAAGCGCGGCGCAGCCGAAGGTGACGAGCACGAAACGCCAGTTGAGCCATTTCGGGCTCGGCCCCGGCTCTGCGGTGCCCGGGTGGCCGGCGTTCCGCGTCCCCTTGTCCTGGCCGGCCGCGGCTCGCCCGACCTGCCAGGCGGCCACGAAGAAGGACAGGCTGTTCGCCACCACCACGGCGTCCAGGCTCGCCCGGCTGGGCAGCAGCAGCGCCGACGACGCGAGGAGCGCCCCGATCGTCATCCCCGCGTTGCTGGCAACGTGCATCACGGCAAGGGTCCCCGCTCGCTGTTCCTGTGGCACATAGCGGCTTACCAGAATCTGGTTGACGCTCGTAGCCGGCCTGTCGACGATCGCCACCAGCGCCGCGGCCAGGTAGTAGGCGACGGCGGAGTGCACGGCGAGGAAGCTGAGCGCGAACAAGCCACGCAGCACCTGCACGGTCATTGCCACCCGGCGCGCTCCCAGCCGCCGGGTGGCAGTCGTGACCGGCCAGACTGCGGCCAGCCCGAGCAGGCCTCCCGCCGTGAGGCCGAGACCGACCTGCGTGGGTGCCAGGTGCACCACCCGGACCAGGAGGACCGTCGACGTGGTAAGCCACACCCCGGTCCCGCTCCAGTCGATGAAAGTAGCCAGCACCAGCCGCCCGGCCGGCCCGGCGGGCAGCGCCGCCAGCCGACCGGCCGGAGAGAACCGGCCTAAGCGGCGGTGTCGTCCCATGCGATCCTGATCGTGTCCTCTAGCCAGATGTGATAGGCCTTGCAGTCCTCGTAGCTCGCGTGCTCGGAGAGCACGAAGGCCGGATAGCCGGCCCACCTCGGCCAGGCCGGGACCACAGTGCCCGGACGCATCAGCTCGAGCAGCATGCGGGTGTCCGGATGCCGCCGTACCTGATCGGTACCGGTAAGCCCCGCGTACGCGCCCGAGCCGGTGACCGGCATGATCCAGTCGGCCGCGAAGCTGCGGTGAGCTGGATGCAGCTCGGGCAACTCACCATGAATGGCCTGATGAAGCACAGCGCCCAGGAAATCAATGCCGGCAGCCGTCTCGACCAGGTAGTGAACGGTGCCCGAGCCGCCCATCCGGGCACCGATCTCCAGCAGCACCGGGGTGCCGTCAGCGCGCAACCTGAGCTCGGTGTGACTCGCGCCGAAATCGATCCCGATCTGGCGGTGGGACGCGAGCACGGCGCCGCTGATCCGCGCGGAGATAGCCGGATCGAGCGGTGCGGGGGTGATGAACGTCCGTTCTTCGAAGTACGGTCCCCGCAGGTTGCCCTTGTCGGTGATGGTGAGCACGGTCGTTCCCTGAGGGCCGGAGATCGCCTCGACGCAATACTCAGGGCCGTCGATGAATTCCTCGACGAGCACGCCCGTCCGTCCGCCGGAGCTGCTGGCCGCGATGGAGTCGAGCTGCTCGGAGTTGATGCTCTGCACCAGGTCGACCGCGACCTTCAGGTCCGCGAGATTGTCGGCCCTGGTCACCCCCAGGCTCGCCATCCCGTTGACCGGTTTGACGACAACCGGGAAACGCAAGGCCTCGACCTGGCTGCCGAGGTCCGCCACCGGATCGACGAGCCGGTAACCTGGCGCGTCGAGGCCCGCCTGGCGCATGGCCTCACGCTGCTGGTACTTGTCACGGCAGATCTGGGCAACCTCAGGGCGAACCCCGCGCAGCCCTAGCCGCGCGGCCATCCCGGCGGTGAACGGCCCGGCGGCGTCGTAGAGAGTAAGGACCGCGTCGAACGGCCGGCTTGCGTGCTGCCGCTCCAGCCACTCCCGCGCGCCCGCCGGATCGCCGAAGATGTCCAGCTCCACCGCGTTCTCGACGTTGGGCAGGCCGGCGGGAATCTGGACGCCGGGCAGGACGCCAAGAGTGAGCAGAACGCCGGCCCGGCCCGCCGCCTCGAAGACAAAGGGCAGGCCGGGATTCTGCGCTAGCAGGGCTACCCGGTATGTCATGTCGCGGGCTCCGTGCCGCCTGCCCACGAACCACCCGCCTGATGCAACGTGTAGACCATCGGCACCGGACCGAAGCTCCGCCTGATGACCAGCCCGTGGTCGGCCGCGGCCTTGCTCGTGGTGACGCACCCGTCGGCGGCACCCCCCGCGCAGTCCCTGGCCGCCTGCGAATTGCTCAGGACGAGGGTGAGCGCGCAGCCGGGGTTCACCCTCCGCACCAGGGACTGCGGCGCGGGATGGGATACGACGGTGGCGACGTCCCCGGTTTCCGCGCGGGTGGCGAAGACCATGTCGTAGGTGGGCAGGATGAAGCTGTCCACCATCGCGAGCCGCCCGAGGTTCTCGAAGACCAGGGAATGCAGCTCCGGATAGACGGCGCAGGCCAGCAGTGCTTCGTGGCCGTCAGCTGACAGGCCTGGTACCGCGGATTCCAGGCTGGCGTGCAGGCGCACGTCAGCGGACCGGCTTCGAGCGCTGAACCAGTGGTACGCGGCCATCTCGAGGTTCGTGCCCGATGGCCCGAGCGTATGAATGACGGAGATTTCGTCCAGGAACCCCGGGTTAGTCATTGCCCGCTCCCTCCGCTGCCTGACGCACCCGCGAAGACCGACGAGAGCCAGTCCGGCGGCTTAGCGTACTGATCACCGGCCTGTGCGGGGGGATCGAGCACCGACAGGGCGAAGCTCTCCGCCGCTTTCGCATAGGCGGCGTCGTCGAGTTCCTCCAGGGCCAGGATCTCGCCGACCAACGAGTCGACGGCGCGCACGGTCTCGGCCCGTGATACGAGCCGCACCCCGGTCGTGGTGGTCCTTAGCGCTTTGTGCCGCAGCAGCCAGGTGCCTAGGAGGACGCCAGCGCCCGCATCGCTGTTCGCTAGGGCGTCTCCGGCCGTCGGGTACCGGAATAGCCGGTCGAAAAGCACGAACTCGAAGACCTCCCAGCGATACGGCATCCCGTCATCGCGAAGGCACGCCTGCAGGGACTGGCAGTCCACCTTGAGCTCTTCGAGCAGCCCGGCGTACCACTGCGTCTTGAGTGCGAGGTTGCCGGCGAGCGGGCGCGGCCCGACCTGATGGTGATGCTCGTGCAGGTACGCCCAGCAGCACCGGGTGTCGTAGATCCCCTCGGCGTCGAGCCGCGGCGATGTCAGGGGCTTTCCCTCAGCGAACAGGCTGTCGCCACAGCGCTCGCGGATCTGGGCCAGTGCCCACTGGTAGGTCGGGATGTGCTTGTTCATGAAGAACCAGGCGAACTTCTGCCTGGTGACCTTGGTCGACGCCAGAATGTTCTCCGGGAACAGCACCACGCACTGGCCATCCCTGGCATGGCGTGACCCGGTCAGCACCCGAGTCGCCTGGCACACGGTATCGGTGAGCGGATAGTCCTGCCGGACGCTGCTCAGCGAGTCCGGCTCGTCGCGCATGACGAGGACAAGCTGGAACAACGGTGAGCGGGTATCGCTGTTGGGCATGAACGCGGGCCCGGCGAATAAAGTGAGCTCCTTGTCGTCGGGCCCTTCAACGACATCGCGGGAGGCATCAAAGCACGGCAAGGACTCCAGCCCGGCCGCACGCCATTGGCCAAGATCATGGTCGAACGCTTCCCTGGATGGCACGGGAAATAGCTCGCTCGCGCACAGCTCAGCGCGCAAAGCGGACAGCGCCGTCGCCGCGACTCCACAGTGCGCCGGCTCGACCGAGCCGTCAGTGCGCTGGTAGCCCTGCAGCTCATGAACTAACGGCACGACCTTGCTCTCGAGACGTCCTGCCTCGGCGAGCAGGTCTGTCTCGGCTGAGGGGAGCTTGACTGCCTCGATTAACTGCTGCGAGAACGTGGAGTGCGCGGCCATCGGAGCCTCCTTGATCCGGACTGCCCAGCGGAGTAACGCAGGTGACAAGGAGCCCGTGGCCAGTCGAAAGCTCAGTACCTTCTTGAACCAGAGGGAGCAGCCTTGCGCCACGTCACGTCGTTAAGTACATAATAGACTGCTTAGGGACGAATTGACTGGGCATCCGAGTAGAACTGGGTCAAGCCGCAGCGACGTCAAGCTCCCGCGAGGCCTGTACCGCGGGCCTGCGGGCTGACTAGCTGCGCCGACCCGGCGATTGACTGAAAACTCCCCCCGAAGCGAGAACTCTCCCCAACGATGCCGGGAAAGCTCCCCGATCCTGATCACGAGCCGTGCGGCAGCCCCCGGGACCCGCGATGGTTTCCGTGATCATGATCGAGACCGTGATCACGGAAGATCACCCAGGTCAGGGAGGCTGTCGCGTGACTCGTGATCGGGGTCGGGGAGCCCTTCGGACATCTTGCGGAACCGTCAGCGGGAGCACGCTCCCGCCCGGCGCCCGGCGCCCCGGCGCCCGGCGGGCCGCGACAGCATCAGGGCGACCCGGGTTGCTGGTCACGGCCTCCTCTAACAGCAACGTGGCCCTCCCTGTTGCTGCTGGTCACTGGTTTTAACAGCAACGCGGCACTCCCGGCCCGCACCAGACGTCGGGAGGGAGTGCCACCTTGCTGTCAAAACGGACCGCTAACAGCAACAGGGAGGGCCACGATGCTCACTCTGCCCGGCGGCACCGTGCCGGAGCACAGCGAGCGCACGTCCGCCCAGAAGCAGAGATCACGCGCCGAGGCACTATTTCAAATCTCAAGGGGAAAATCCTCCCGCTGACCCGCCAGGCACCTGGCTCTCCAAGATCCCGACTCACCCGACAGTTCTCGGCGGAACCGCCAGCGACAATGTCCGTGATCATGCCCGGGACCTTGATCACGGAATGTCGCACCCGGCGCCCGGAAAGCGCAGCCCCATCGACTGCGCACGCCGCCGCGCGCTGTTCACCGGCCCGGAATCGGTCACGCTGGACACTGACGCCTGCACCCGGCTGCGCCTCCAGCACGGCTGGAGCAGAAGCTATGCCCCCCGCCTGGCGGTCCAGCGCGTTCGAAACCTGCTGCGCGCCTCGCTCAGCGCCGCCGGGTTCTCGCTGATCAGGGACGTGACGCGGCGAATGAGCACTTGGGCGAAATCGTCGAGGACACCGAAGATCCTCAACGAGTGGACGTACTGGGTCAGCGTGTTCGGGCGGCCGTCGCTCACGGAGCCCTGGGCGGTCAGGCCGAGGGCAACTGCGACTCCAAGCGTTGAACGCCGTCTCGTTCTGGCCGTTCACGAAGAAGAAGCCATCTGTCGTCCGGTAGAAGATCGTGGTGTTGGGCGCTACGGCACCTGTAGCCCACGCCGGTGAATCTGGGCTGAGGGTGACGGCGCTGCCGCCGCCGAGCGATCCGAGTGTGCGGCGGTGGCGTCCAACACCCGTCCAGCGCCCGTTCAGCCGCCTGGTGCGGGCAGCGCATCGAGGGCGCGACGGACCTGCGCCGCGGTGACGTCAAGGTCCTCTCGCTCGGGACGTCGCCAGTCCGCCTCGACGCGGAACCCGTCGTCCTCAGCGCGCGGGAACACATGAAGGTGGACGTGGAATACCTCTTGGCTCGCCGCCGCGCCATCTGCCAGGAACAGGTTCACTCCCTCGCAAGGCAGGCCGGAGCTGTAGAGTGCCTTCGCCAGATGATGGGCCACACGGAAAACGTGGGTGCCTAGCTCCTCATCGAGGGCCCGCAAGCCGTGCGCGTGCGTCCGCGGGACGACAAGCAGATGGCCCGGGGTTACCGGCCTGATGTCCATGAAGGCCACGACATGCTCGTCGTCATAAACGAAGCTTGACTTCAGCCGCCCGGCGATGATCTCGCAGAAGGCGCACGGAGTCTCGTCAGCTAGCCCGGTCACGCCGCCAGTATGGTGCAGGCGGCTACCGCTCGCCCGGCGCACCCCGGCATCGAATGACCCCGAACCCTAGTCGCGGGTCCGGGGTCATTTCCGACATCTCTGCAGAGCGCGTCTCAACAGAGCACATCTGTAGAGCACAGCGTGGAGGTGGCGGGAATCGAACCCGCGTCCTTCAGTACCTCACCAGGGCTTCTCCGGGCGCAGTCTGCTATGAGTTTCTCAGCCCCGGCGGTCACGCAGACAAGCCGCCGACGGGCTCAGTCGCTGTTTGATGTCCCGTTTAGTCCCGCGACCGGACTAAGCGGTGGATCCTCCTAGCTGACGCCAGCGATCGGGCCGGAGGAACTCCCGGACTGACGGTCTCGATGCTCGCTTAGGCAGCGAGGGCGAGACTAGTGCGCTGTGTATTGGCACTTATTCATTGCGGCAACAGGATTAACGAGGTCACCACCGCAACCCTCGGCCCGCTTCCCCTGGATCAACTACCGAAGTCGAAGCCAGTCACCCCCTATGCAGTTTTAGCTGATCGTACTCACCAGACGAGCATCAGCAAACCCGGCAACCCGATCGGAGGGAACAACCCTCGTCCCCCGCCGCCTATTCCTCTCGCTCCCATACCGTATAAATCATCTTAATTACCCCGAATCGCCCTTGTCTAACGGACCGGATCGGCTCCCTCGCGACCACATCGATGCGCGAATCGATACCCAATTCCCAACATCAATGATCCTTCCCGTTGGCTGAAGATTCAGGGGCTGCGCCGGGAGGGTTGAGGCGGATGAGGCTGAAGGCGGCGGCGCGGCGGGCCGGCGGCGGGCCTGCGGCTCCTGATCACGGGCACCGCCGCGTGATCCCGGAGACTTTCCCGCGTTTAACGGGGAGCGTTCTCCGATGACGGAGTGTTTCCGTCGTATAGGCCGGTCAGCACTCCGCGCTCCGAGAACACTCCCCGTTAAACGCGGACAACGCTCCCCGGCAACGCCGTCACCACTCCAGACGACTGCGCAGCACCCCCATGACCTGCATGATCGCCCGTGATCCCGGGTCCGGAGAACAAGGGCAGTGAGAGGCCCCTGCGGGTGCTGGCGGTGGCCGAAGACGCACCCGCAGGGGCTCGACCGGCAGGGTCGGGGCCGGTCCTAATGGCCCGGGCCTCCCCCGAGATGAGGCCCGGTTCTCATCACGACTGCTGGGCCGCAACCCCCCAAGCGGCAGACCAGCGTCACTAGGTAAGACGTCATAGAGTAACCATCTGGTTGCCCTGAGTTGCAAAAAATCTAGATCGACCCCGGGCAGGAGCTGTCCCCCACAGCCGCCCCCGACCAAGACCCGAACAACACCCGAACCCGAACAAAACGCTACGACCGACCGGCCTTAGGACCCTCCTGGCAGGCCCGCAGCGAACTTGCCAGCGATCTGAACCGCGGGGTCGAACGATGGCGACCGGGAAAACACCAGCACCGCGAACGCGACGTTCCCGCTGAACCCGACGAACCAGATCGCCCGCAACCGAGGATGACCTGACAGCGGCGAGGTCCCCACCTGCCCATACAGCGGCACACCTCGCTGGCTGGCGGCCTTGGCCGCTCCGGACTTGACCGTCGCCCACATCAGTTCCCGCAGCTGGCTGACCACAGCAGGGCTGAGCCCGGGCCGTGCAGGCTGCGCCGCGACGGGCTGCTTGAGCACGACGGGGGCTCGCCACCTGCCCGCGTCGACCGCGCCGGCCACCAGCGCCATGTCGAGCGGGCTGACGCGGACGCTGCCGTCGCCGACCGTGTCCGCCGCGAGCTTGCCCGGGTTGTTCCCCGGGCTGGTCATCGCGCCGGGGAACGCCGGGATGGGGAGCTTCCACGCGGTGCCCCCGATGCCGAGGGACTGGGCGGCGCCAGTCAGCTCACGCGCGTTCAGGCGCAGCGAAAGCCCGGCGAACGCCGTACTGCACGCATGCGCGAACACGGAGCTGAAGCTCGGCTGCGTCCCCAGGTTGGGCTCGGCCGGAATGTTCGCGAAGGGCTGGCCGACAGGATTTCTCTTGTAGCACTTCACCTGCGTCTTGGGGGTCACCGATTTCGCGGCGAGCAGCGCGGCGGACGAGACGATCGTGAATGTCTGCCCCGGCCGGTAATGTCCGTCAAGCGGGCTCACGATCGGCATGCCCGGGGCCGTATGCCGGACCACCCCCAGGATCTCCCCGCCCCCGGCGCGCACGGCCACGATCGCGGCTGGTGCCGTGACGCCGGTCATGGCCGCCTGTGCCGCCTGCTGTACCGCCCCGCTGATCGTCGTCCGGATGTCAGAGCCGCCGCCGCCGAGCCACTTGTGCAGGATCCGCAACTGCTTGCCGGCGGCATTTTGCACCACGACTTCAGTAGTCGGCTTGCCGGCCAGTCTCGTCTGGAACGCCTGCTGCAAGCCGGTCAGCCCCACCGTCGTGCCCGGGCGGTACGGCTCGCCGTCCACGATGAGCGTCCTGGCTGTCTCGGTCGCGACCTCGCCGGTCACCACCGGCGCCGCACTCTCGAACAGCCGCTTCACGACCCGCCGGTGCCGCAGGTCAGGCACCTTCCCCAGCCCGTGTCGCAACTGCCGGTAACTGGCCGGGCTCAGCTGCACGAGTTCGAGGAACTTCTTCGGCGGCCATGCCTCGATCTGGCCGCTCATCTCGTCAGCGTCCGACTGAGCCAGGCCAGTGACCTTGGCGAGTTTCTGCGCGGTCCGCAGCGGATGCTTCACCTTGCCCGGGATTACGCCAACTTCTATAACAGGTGAACGACTGATCAGGGACCGACCCTGGGTGTCTAGGAGCACCGCCCGGCGGGGCATCGTCGTGAGCACCGCCAGCCTGTTGCCAGCCCGCAGACCCGGCACGATCACGGACGGCGACCAGACCACGCGCCAGCCCGTCGGGCCGCGCTGGAGGGTGAAGCTCCCGGTGTAATTCCAGGACAGCCCGCCTCGGCCAAGGTCGAACGAAGCGAAGAACGACGCCTGAGCCTGATCTCCGTGCACGCTGACCCTGCCCATCGCCAGACCCACGTCCTCGGCGCCAAGCTGCCGGTACACCGAGTTCAGGCCGCTGGCGACCGTGGCCGGGTTTCCATTCGTCATCGTGGCGGCGGCGGTGTAGTCGCCCTGTTCCCAGTCGAGCAGGAAGTTTCTGACCGTGGCCGTCACCGACGGGCCTTCCGGGCCGATGCCGGTCACTCCGATGATGACAACCAGGCACGCCCCGCTGAGCAGCGCGGCGGCACGGATCAGCTTTCGCCGGGACCTGCGGCCGCCGGCCTTCGCGCCGCCGGCCGGCCGCCCCGGGCGGCGTGGCGGCGCTGGCCGGCCTGGCGCCGTTCCATCCGGGACTGGCGGCGAGGACACGGGCGAGGCGCCCGGCATCGCCGTGGCAGGCGTCCCGGCGAACGGCAGCGCAGCGGACCCGCCCGCGCGCGGCCCCGCGGCCGCCGGCCCAGCCGTCCACGGCTCATCCAGATTGAGAGTCCCTGCCTCCGCGCGTATCGCTGCGACGCCTGCCCAGTGCGGCGGCACCCGCGATGGCGGCGGCGCCTGGGTCGGCGGCGGCATCTGGGTCGGCGGCGGCATCTGGGTCGGCGCGGCGGCTGGCCCGGGGGGCGGCGGCCGGCCCTCAGGTCCTCTCCCGGGCACCCACAGGTCGTAGTTTGCCTCCGGCGAGGCAAAGGGAACTGGCCCGCGCGCAGACTGGTCCGGCCTTCCCGGCCGGTATCCGGCATCAGACCACGCTCCAGGCGGTCCAGGCGGTCCGGACGGTCCATGCGGTCCAGGCAGCGCCGATGACGGCGACGACGGCCAATCAGGCCGAGGCAGGTCGAATCCAGGGGACTCAGGTCCGCCTTCGGCTTGCCCGAAGTCCGGCGGCCTGCCCGGCTCTGGCCTGAATAGATCCGGGCCAACCCGTCGCGGCGCGCCTACCCCAGGCCCGGGCACGCCAGGCCCGGGCACGCCAGGCGTGGGCAGGTCAGGCCGCGGCCAGTCGGAGCCGAGCGCACCAGGCCCCGGAAAGCCGGGTCCGGGCGAACCATGCGCAGGCATGCCCGGCCTGAAAGCATCGTGCCCGTTGGTCCCGGGATCGCTAAAGTCAGGCCCGCCCGCATCCGACTGCGTTGAATCAGGCCTGCCGGCATCGGGCTTGGATCGTCCAGCTCGATGCCGTGCTGAATGGGTACCGCGCCTAGCCATGCCGGCCATCACATGCCATTGTGCTACCTGCGGCGCCGCAAGGCACGCTCAACCTCGCGCTCCGCGTCCCTGCGTGCTAGTACGTGCCGCTTGTCGTAAGTGCGCCGACCGCGTGCCAGCGCCAACTCAATCTTCGCCTTTCCGTCGAGGAAATACAGCGACAGCGGGACGAGGGTCAGGCCGCCCTCCGACGTCGCGCGCGCGAGCTTGTCGATCTCCTTGCGGTGCAGCAGCAGCTTCCTGATCCGCCTCGGCTCGTGGTTGGTCCACGTGCCGAGCGTGTACTCAGGGATGTGCACGCCGTACAGCCAGATCTCACCGTCATTGATCATGGCATAGCCGTCGGTCAGCGAAGCCCGGCCTGCTCGCAGCGACTTGACCTCCGTCCCAGTTAGCATCAGGCCAGCCTCGACCACTTCGAGTACCTCGTAGTCATGTCTGGCCCGCCGGTTGCTCGCAATGATCTTCTTGCCTTGCTCTGGCGCCACCGTAGGTCTGATTCCCTTAGACGCGCAGATAACGCCTGAGCGTGAGGAACGAAGTCGATCCGCACAGCGCCAGGCCGATCAGCATCGTGACGAGCACGATCTCAACCAGGTCAGTGGTCGATAGCTGGACGGGGAAGGGGAAGTACTGCTGCAGGCCGTCGAGCCCGACGCGGGCACCTGTGAGCAGGCCGACCGCGATCAGCCAGCCGAACAGCCCCGCGATCATTCCCTCCACCAGGAAGGGCAGTTGCACGTAGAAGTTGGATGCGCCGACAAGCCGCATAATGGCCGTCTCCCTGCGCCGGTTGAAGGCCGACAGCCTGATTGTGTTCGCGACCAGCAAGATGGCCGCGATGATCAGGATGATCGCGACGACGATCACCGCGTTCCTCGCGCCGTTGAGAAGCTGGTAGAACTTCGTCAAGATCGCCGCGTCGTCGCCGACCGAGTCGACCCCCGGCCGGCCGAGCAGCGCCTGGGTGACAGGCCCCGCGTCCGTCTGCGCGTTCTTCATCTTCACCTGGAAGGACGCCGGCAGGTCTCCTGGCTGCACGAAGTTCAGCATCACAGGCTCGTTCTGGAATAGCCGCTGGGCCTGCTCGAACGCCTGCTTCTGAGTCAGGTAGGAAACGCTCACGACCTGCGGCAGGCTATTCAGCGTGTGCGCGATCTGAGCCCGCTCACCTGCGGTGACCGGGCCGTTCTTGGCGCAGTTGGTGTCCGGGTTGACCGCTGAGCAGAGGTAGACGGACAGTTCGAGCCTGCTCTGCCAGAGCGCTCTGGTGTGATCGACCTGCTTGACAAAGAGCAGGCCAGTTCCGAGCAAGGACAGGCTGATCGCCACCACGACGATCAACGCCACCGTCATGGTGATGTTGCGCCGGAGGCCCACCCATACCTCGCCGAAAACAAACTGCGCACGCATGTAGCTGATCCTTCGGTTGTCTGTGCCGGCCGGTTACCGACGGCTCGCGGGCCCGGCTTCAGTAAGCCTGGCCGTACACGCCGCGCGACTGGTC
Organism: uncultured Actinomycetota bacterium; assembly: GCA_963720575.1. Lineage (GTDB taxonomy): Bacteria > Actinomycetota > Actinomycetes > Streptosporangiales > Streptosporangiaceae > Chersky-822. The sequence goes on along the minus strand of CAVRGA010000001.1, from coordinate 2,157,468 downwards.
TCGCACGATTTTGCCGTACTCAAGCTCAATGACGCGCTTACGCATGGAGTCCACGATCGCGGCATCATGAGTTGCCATCACGACCGTGGTGCCCGTCCTGTTGATCCGGTCAAGTACTTTCATGATGCCGATCGAGGTTGCCGGGTCGATGTTCCCGGTCGGCTCGTCGGCCAGCAAGATCATCGGTCGGTTGACGAAGGCGCGGGCCATCGCCACGCGCTGCTGCTCGCCACCTGACAACTCGTCGGGCATCCGCTCGCCCTTGCCTTCAAGGCCGACGAGATCGATCACCTCGGGCACGACCTTCCGGATGAAGCGGCGCGGCTTGCCGATCACCTCAAGAGCGAACGCGATGTTCTGGTAGACGTTCTTGGCCGGCAGCAGCCTGAAGTCCTGGAAGACGCAGCCGATCCGCCTGCGAAGCTGGGGCACCTTCCAGTTGGTAAGCCGGGCAAGATCCCGGCCGGCCACGTAGATCCGGCCTTCGCTCGGACGTTCCTCCCTCAAGATCAGGCGGAGGAACGTCGACTTGCCCGACCCGGACGGTCCGACGAGAAAGACGAACTCGCCCTTCTCCACGTCAAGGTTGACGCTTTCGAGGGCTGGACGGCTCTGATTCGGGTACGTCTTGGTGACGTTTTCGAAGTGGATCACAGGCCCGCCGTAGCGCTAGATAGTGACACGTACCGGAAGCGTCGCGGCCCCGGTTTGATCACGGGATAGTCTAGGGGGGAAACTGGGCTGGAACGTCCAACATTGTCGAAGAGGGCGGACGGCACGTCCAGGGGAGGCAGACAGATGAGCTGCGAACACCTGATCTGTGCACACTGTGCCGGGCCGGTAGCAGAGGGCAGATGCTCGGTATGCCGAGCCGCCAAGTCGGACTTGCACAGGCACGGCCACGGCTTCAGCGTTCCTTATGCGCTAGCGCTGCTGCTACTGGCGATCGCCGTCATAGTGGCAATACAGCACCTGACGCACTGACGGCTCACGCCGCGACGCTAGCAGCCAGAGCTAGCAGCTAGGGCTTGGCAGGTCACGCGCTACTGAGCCAAGCCAGTGCGGCGCGTGAGCTTTCGCTGTTTCACGACACCAAATGAGCACCTGGCGATCATCCGCCATCCCCGCCCCGCCACCTCACCGAACACCGCGCCCACCCCGACCAGGGCAATCCCCCGCCATCCCCACCGGTGACCAGGCCGGGCTGTTCGAACTGACCTGCGCCACTTTTTTCGAAGTCATGTTCCGAGGCGCGATAACGGAAATTTACGCAGATCAGGGAGGCTGTCGGGTGACTCGGATCTTGGAGAGCCAAGCGCCAAGTGGAAACGGACGTGGGCCGTGCCCCCGGTACGGCGCCGCCGGACAGCGTGAGCATCGTGGCCCTCCCTGTTGCTGTTAGCGGTCCTTCTGACAGCAACAGGGAGGGCCGCGATGCTGTCAGCGGCGGACGTGAGCGGCAACCTGGGTGCCCTGATGTGGCGGGCCGCGCCGCCACGCCGCCGGGGCCACTAGGCAACCGGGCCGCTGGGGCGGAGCGGGCTCCCGCCTGACTATTCCGCGAGATGCCCGAAGGCTCCCCCGACTCGATCACGAATCACGCGACAGTCTCCGGGCAGCGGCGATGTCCCGTGATCATGCCCTGGACCTTGATCACGGAGCATCGCACCTGCCGACCCGCACTGGCAGCTCCCCCGAAGTGAGAACTCTCCCCGCGATGCCGGAGAAGGCTCCCTGAACCTGATCACGAGCCGCGCGGCAGCCTCCGGGACCCGTGCCGGTTTCCGTGATCATGATCTAGACCGTGATCACGGAAGATCGCCCAGGTCAGAGCAGGGCTGTGTTCCGTGATCATGCCCGCGATCATGATCACGGAAATTAACCACTGCAGGTCCCTGGCCAGCAAGCACCCCACCCGGCGAACCCGCACCACCCGCCTCCACCGCCTCAGATTCATTCCGCAGCCCGAACCTGCTTCCAAGATCAACTTAGGCTCAGGGCTCAGGGCATCAAACTTAGGCTCAGGGCTCAGGGCTCAGTGACACTGGAAATTGGACTCGATCGTGATCACGCAAGATCGCGGCTGCCCCGGAGTCTGTCGGCTGACTCGGGCCGGAGGGTTTCCGCTCCTCGCCGGCCCATGGATCACCCAAAGATGGCGCTCCCGCGCCATGGATGTCCCAAAGATGGGTCTATCGGCTGGCGATACAAAGGCGGCCACGGCGTCCCCGCGCCCGGCCAGCAGGGCGGGGCGGACGGGACGGGGCGGACGGGACGGGGCGGACGGGACGGGGCGGACGGGACGGACGGGGCGGGCGGGCGGGCGGACCGGGCGGGGCGGGCGGCGGTTACAGGCCCTGGGTCCTTAGCCAGCGGATCTCGGCTTCGATGAACTCGTCGATCTCGCCGTCCATGACCGCTGCCGTGTTGCCGGTCTCGTAGCCGGTGCGCAGGTCCTTGATGTTCTGGTACGGGTGCAGAACGTAGTTGCGGATCTGGGTGCCCCAGCTCCGGCGTGACTCGCCGCGTAGTTCGCTGAGCTTGGCCGCCTGCTCTTCCCGCTTGCGCTCAAGGAGCTTGGCCTGCAGGACCGCCATCGCGCTGGCCCTGTTCTGGATCTGGCTCCGCTCATTTTGGCAGGTCACCACGATTCCGGTCGGCAGATGCGTGATCCGCACGGCCGAGTCGGTGGTGTTGACGCCCTGGCCGCCCGGCCCGCTTGACCGGTAGACGTCGATCCTCAGCTCGTCGTCAGGGATGTCGATGTGGTCGGCCTGCTGCACGACCGGGATGACGTCGACGCCGGCGAACGAGGTCTGCCTGCGTCCCTGGTTGTCGTACTTGGAGATCCTGACCATCCGGTGCGTGCCGTGCTCGCCGCGCAGCGTCCCGTAGGCGTAGGGAGCCTTGACCGCGAACGTCGTGGACTTGAGGCCGGCCTCTTCGGCGTAGGACGTGTCGTACACCTCGGTCGAGTAGCCGTGCCGCTCGGCCCAGCGCAGGTAGATGCGCTGCAGGCCCTCAGCCCAGTCAGCGGCGTCCGCGCCGCCCGCCTGCGCGGTGATCGAGATCAGGGCGTCGCGCGAGTCGTATTCGCCCGACAGCAGCGTCCTGATCTCAAGCTGGTCGATCTGGGTGCGAATGGTCGCAAGCTCAGCGAACGCCTCAATCCGGCTCGCCTCGTCAACCTCGCTCTCCAGCAGCTCGAACATCACCTCGAGGTCGTCGAGCCTGCTGCGCAGGCTCGACAGCCTGGAGAGCTCGGCGTCCAGGTACGACAGCCGCCTGGTCACAGACTGCGCGTTTTCCTGGTCCTCCCACAGCGCGGGGTCAGCCGAGCGCTCGCGAAGTTCGTCGGCTTCCTTCCGCATGGTGTCCGGATCGAGGACGGCTTCAATACTGACCAATTTGGCCGATAGGTCCGATATCTCGCCCGCAGGGTCGATTGCCATGCCGGAAGCCTACGCGAACCTGCCGTCAGATCTGGCTTCAGCACCAACCAGACAGCCCAAACTCGATCTGCCGATAACGCGTTTGCGCAGGTCCATCCCGTTACCGCCGGCTCACTGGGCAGGCAGGCTGCTAGTTGACACCAGTGTCCTGATTGCCCGGACAGCCACTGACAGGGTCGCCACCGTAAAGGAGTCGCTCTCCCAGATCTCGACCAGCGTCTGGTTGGCCCTGGCGACCGTTGCCTCGTTCCTGGCCACCCAGGCCGCGAGACGCTCCTCCGGCGTGCCCGACGTCGTGACGGTCAGCACGTCCTTGGCGAGCGCCGCGTGAGCCGTGTAGAGGTCGTCCCTCAGCGCGCCGCGGGCCATCGTGTTCCACCGGTCCTCGCGCGGCAGCGCGGTGATCCGGTCGCGCAGCCTGCTGATCTGAAGACGATCGGCCAGGTCGAAGTAGACCTCCGCCGTCTCCTCGATCTCCCGGCCGAGCTGCGAGGCGATCTCGACGATGTCGAAGGCCGAGTACGCGGGCACCATGGCCGCGATCCAGTGGGCCAGTTCCTCAGGGAACCCGAGCCCGGCGAAGGTACCGCGGCGCTCCTCGAACCCGAGCTGATCCAGCCCGGTCAGCAGCCTGGGGAAGCCGCCGGCGACAGCCAGCACGCCCTCGGCGAAGTAGTCGATGGTGGCCTGGATGTCGAACGGCGGCCGCCTGAAGTGCAGCAGCCACCTGGCCGCCCGCTCGGTCAGCTTGCGCCCTTCGAGCATCGCCAGGATCTGCGCGGAGATCTCGACCTCGCCGTCGAGTTCGGACATCTCGGACCAGAAGCGCGCCATGTCGAAGACGTGCCTGGCCACGAGCCAGGCCTCGGTGATGTCAGGTACCGAGGCGCCGGTCTCCTCGTTGAGCCGGAAGGCGAACGTAATGCCGGCCCGGTCGACCATGTCGTTGACCACGGACGTCGTGATGATCTCGCGGTGCAGCCGGTGGGCGAGCATCCGGCCAGCGAACCGCTCGCGCAATGGCGCGGGGAAGTACCTGGTCAGCACGCCGGTGAGGTACGGATCGTCTGGCACTTCCGATGCCAGCACTTCCTGCGCCGCGGCGATCTTCGTGTGCGCGAGCAGCACCGAGAACTCGGGCAGCATGAGCCCCGAGCGAGCCGACCGGCGCTCGGCAATTTCCTTGTCGCCTGGCAGCACGTCGAGGCGCCGCTTGATGCGGCCTTCGCGCTCGAGCTTCCTGATGTACCGTGCGTGCACGTGCAGCATCGACGAGGCCTGGGCCTTGGCCGCGGCGAGCGCCCGGTTCTGGTGATAGTTGTGCGCCAGCACCAGATGGCCGACCTCGTCGGTCATCGTCGCCATGAGTTCGTCCCGGCCGGGCGTGGTGAGCTCGCCGTCGCGCACGACCTCGTCGAGCAGGATCTTGATGTTGACCTCGTGGTCCGAGGTATCGACTCCCGCCGAGTTGTCAATGAAGTCGGTGTTGACCAGGCCGCCGGCCAGCGCGAACTCGATTCTGGCCTCCTGGGTCAGGCCCAGGTTGCCGCCCTCGCCGATCACTTTGACCCGCAGGGCCGATGCGTCCACCCTGACCGCGTCGTTCGAGCGGTCGCCGACATCGGCGTGCGACTGGGCCGTCGCCTTGACGTAGGTGCCGATGCCGCCATTCCAGAGCAGGTCGACCGGTGCCGTCAGTACCGCCGAGATCAGCTGATCTGGCGACATCCCGGTCACGTTCGGCTCGACCCCGAGCACGGTTGCCGCCTGCGGCGAGATCGGCACCGACTTGGCCGATCTCGGCCAGACCCCGCCTCCGGCCGAGATGAGGCCGGCGTCGTAGTCGGCCCACGAAGACCTGGGCAGCTCGAAGAGCCGCCGCCGCTCGGTGAAGCTGGCGGCCGGATCTGGCGCCGGATCGATGAAGACATGCCGGTGGTCGAAGGCCGCGATCAGCTTGATGTGGCCCGACAGCAGCATTCCGTTGCCGAACACGTCGCCTGACATGTCGCCGATCCCGACCACGGCGAAGTCTGTCGTCGCGACGTCGATGCCAAGCGAAGCGAAGTGGAACTTGACCGACTCCCAGGCACCGCGTGAGGTGATGCCCATCTTCTTGTGGTCGTAGCCAGCCGATCCGCCCGAGGCGAAGGCGTCACCCAGCCAGAAGCCCCGGCGCAGCGAGATCTCGTTCGCGGTGTCGGAGAACGTGGCGGTACCCTTGTCGGCGGCAACGACCAGGTACGGGTCATCGCCATCCAGGCGCGCGACTCGCTCCGGCGGTATGACCGCACCCGACCGGAGGTTGTCGGTCACTTCGAGCATCGCGGTGACGAACATCTGATAGCAGGCACGAACTTCGGCGCCGTACGCCTCGCGATTGGCCGGATCAGGCAACTGCTTGCAGACGAAACCGCCCTTGGCGCCGGACGGGACGATGACCGAGTTCTTGACCTCCTGGGCCTTGGCGAGGCCGAGCACCTCGGTCCTGAAGTCCTCGCGCCGGTCCGACCAGCGCAACCCGCCGCGCGCGACGCCCGCGAACCGCAGGTGCACGCCCTCGAACCTGGGCGAGTACACGAACATCTCGTGCTTGGGCCTCGGTGCGGGCAGGTCGGGCACCAGCTCGTCGTCCAGCTTGAATACCAGGTAGGCGGGGCGAGCGCCGGACCCGGCCCCGGCGCAGAAGTAGTTCGTGCGCACGGTGGCGAGGATCAGGCCCAGGTAGGCGCGCAAGATCCGGTCCTCGTCCAGGCTGGCGACGTCGTCGAGCTCGCCGGCGATCTCCTCGACCAGGGCCTCGCTCCGCTCGGCCTGGCCCGACTGCTTGTCGGGGTCGAACCTGGACCCGAACAACCGGATCAGCTGCCTGGCGATGACCGGGTTGTGCCGCAGCACGTGCGAGATGTAGTCCTGGCTGAAGGTGGTGCCGGCCTGCCGCAGGTACTTCGCGTAGGCGCGCAGGACCACGACCTGGCGCCAGGTAAGCGCGGCGTCCAGCACGAGTGCGTTGAAGTCGTCGTCCTCGATCTCGCCGCGCCAGAGCGCCGCGAGCGCACCCTCGAGCTGCTCGCCGACCGCGGCGACGCCGAGCTCGGGCCCGGGCCGCGCCCGCCCGCCGGGAGCCGCCGAGTCCCTCCGCAGCCCGAAGTCGTAGATCCAGAACGGCTCGCCGGCATCGCCGAACTGGTACGGATGCTCGTCGACGACCTCCACACCCATGTGCTGCAGCCTCGGCAGCACGTCGGTGAGGGTAATCGGGGGGCCATTGCGGTGAATGGTGAGCCGCCAGACGCCGCGCTTGTCCTGTGCCTGGTCGTCGTACTCCACCGGGATGCCGCCGACGTAGCCGGCCGATTCCCACATCTCGAACGAGATGTCCTGCCCGGTGTCGCGCAGGTGCAGGATCTTGGCCAGGTCCGACACGGCGGCGGCGGCCGGCACGTCCGCCTTGTAGGTCTCGGAGATCTTGCCGGCGAACTCGGCGAGCAGAGCCCGGCCTGGTCCCTCGCCGAGCTGGCTGACGGCCTCCCTGACCAGGTCGTCATCCCAGGACCGGACGGCGGCGGCGATCTCCCGCTCAAGCTTGCTCAGCTCGACGTCGACCAGCTTCTCGCCCGCCTCGGCCCTGACCACGACGTGCAGCCGCGCGATCGGCGTCTCGTCCACGATGGCGCTGTAGTCGACCTGAGAGCCGCCGAGCGCCCGGCCGAGTATCTCCTGCACGGCCAGCCTGCTCTTGGTGTTGTACCTGTCCCTGGACAGGTAGATCAGGCACGAGACGTACTTGCCGTAGACATCCTTGCGCAAGAACAGCCTGGTCTGCATGCGCTCGCGCAGCCGCAGGACCTCGGCGGCGACGTCGGCCAATTCGCTGACCGTGGTCTGGAACAGCTCCTCGCGCGGGTAGACCTCCATGAAGTCGGCCACGTCCCGGCCGTCATGGCTGTCGGCGGAGATTCCGCTCGCCGCGAAGACCTCATCCAGCTTGCGGCGGAGCACCGGAATCCTGGTGATGCTCTCGGTGTACGCCATGTGCGTGTACAGCCCGAGGAACCTGCACTCCCCGATCACCTTGCCCTCAGCCGAGAGCCGCTTGAGGCCGATGTAGTCCAGGTAGCTCGGCCGGTGCACCGTCGCCCTGGTGTTCGCCTTGGTCATGATCAGCCGGCGGTCCGGGTCGGTCGCGAGGTCGGTCGCCTGCTTGGGAAGCGGGCTCGCGCCCTGCTTGTCGTGCCGCAAGATGCCGAGCCCGGTGCCGGGCACGCCGCGCAGCGCCAGCCCGTCCGCCTCGCTGACCAGGTCATACTCGCGGTAGCCGAGGAACGTGAAGTGGGCATCGACGAGCCAGCGCAGGAAGTTCTCGATCTCGGCGACCGACTCGGCCCCGACCGGCTCAGCCCCCGCGCCGCCGCCAAGCTCGGCCTCCAGCTGATCGGCCAGCCGCACGGCCATGGCCCGCATCTTCGGATAGTCCTCGACCGCCATCCGCACGTCCGTCAGGCCGTGCTCCAGGTCAGCCGCGATGGCGGCGGCCTTGGCCGCGGACAGCCTGGCGACCTCGATGTGCGACCACGACTCGGCGATCTGATCGGGCTCGCCGCGAGTGCCAGGCCCCTTCAGCTTGTCGATGCGGCCCGGGCCCTCGATGGGCCTGAGCACCTCGTGCAAGACACCCGACACGTCCCTGCGGACCATGAGCTGGGGATGGACGACAAGCTCGGCCGCGACATCGTGCCTGGCCAGCGTCATCGTGATCGTGTCAACGAGGAACGGCATGTCGTCGGTCACCACGTCGATCACGTCGCGGCTCGGCAGCAGCGTCTCCTCGGCACCTGATCTGACCTGCACCAGGGCGCGGCCTTGCGGGCGGTGACTCGCCAGTTCCGCGTGCAGCGCCGCCGCCGTCGCGGCCCGCTTCACCCCCGCCTGGATCAGGTCGGACAGGTCCACGTGCCGGTAATAGCTGCGAACGTAGTTCAGCCGATCACCGATGTGCTCCGCGCTGACCTCCGCTGCCACCTCGGCGAGTAGTTCCTGCTTGGCAGCACTCTGGTGCTCGGACATCCGTCCCACTCCCTAGCGGATTTAAAGCCTGTCCCGAAGTTCCCAAAGAAATGGGTAATAACGCAATGGCACGCGACGGTGCAAATAGGGGGCACCGGTCGAGCCGCCTGTTCCTGACTTTGTTCCGATCTGCCGCTCGACCATCTGGACGTGCCTGGCCCGCCACAGCGCGCAGATCTCGTCATGCGTGAGCAAGCTCTCGGCGAGCTGCCACAGATCGTCATAGCTTGCCCGATCGGTGGCGATGAGGAGCAAAGACTCCCATATCTGCTCGTCCGCGCTCACATCGAGGCCGCGGCGGGCAAGCAGCCCCAGGAAGGCATCCCACAGCGACGGCTCGGCGAGCCGCCGCGCCAGCCGCTCGCGCTCGTCATCGGTGAGGTCGCGGAACCGCCCCACAAACCGTTCGTCCTTGGCCCCGGACAGGAACTCGAGCTCCCTGAACTGCACGGACTGGATGCCGCTGGCAGGTGCGAGCGCCGAGCGGAACTCAAGGAAATCCTGCGGCGTCATGGTCTCGATCACGTCGACCTGGCTGACCAGCAGCCGCTCGATCACATGGGCCCGCCGCAGCAGGTGCCCGGCCAGCCATATCTGATCGGCGTCCAGCGCGTCCCTGGCCCCCGTCAGCTCATGCAGCAACTGCTTGAACCACAGCTCGTACGCCTGGTGAACGATGATGAAGAGCAACTCGTCGTGCGCGGGCGGGTCGACCAGCGGCATCTGCTGCGCGAGCAGATCAGGCAGCCTGAGGTACGTCCCGTACGTCAGCCGCCCGCCCTCCTCGCCGAAGCTGCGCCCGGCCCGGCCGGCCCGCCCGGTCATGACCCGCGGTCCGTCCGGCGAGGTTCTCCGCCACCTTCGCCGCGGGCCGCGGGCACGTAGTGGGCGAGCACCTCGGGGTTGGCGAGCGAGGCCGGATCGGCGGCCTCGCCGACCGGCGTGCCGGTCAGGATCTTGCGCACCGGGATCTCCAGCTTCTTGCCCGACAGCGTCCTCGGTACGCCGGGCACCGAAAAGACCTCGTCGGGCACGTGCCTCGGCGACAGCGCCGAGCGCAGCGCGGACTTGATCCGCGCGATCAGGTCGCCGTCGAGCGAAGCGCCCGGCGCCAGCACCAGGTAAAGCACGAGCCTGCCCTCGGTGCCGAGCGTGCCTGTGTCGATTACCAGGCTGTCGGTCACCTCGGGCAGTTCCTCGACGACTCGGTAGAACTCGGCTGTCCCCATCCGCACGCCGCCGCGGTTCAGGGTCGCGTCGGACCGGCCGTAGATGACGCACCCGCCGTCCGGCAGGAACATGATCCAGTCACCGTGCCGCCACACGCCGGGAAAGTCCGCGTAGTAGCTCGCCCGGTACCGCTCGCCCGACTCATCGCCCCAGAACCCGACCGGCATCGACGGCATGGGAACGGTCAGCACCAGCTCGCCAACCTCGCCGACGACAGACTCGCCCGCCTCGTTGAAGGCCTCAACCTTCGCGCCGAGGCACGCTCCGGCGATGATCCCGCTCCGCACCGGCAAAAGCGGATTTGGTCCGACAAATCCAGTGCACAGGTCCGTCCCGCCCGAGAACGATCCGAGGGAGAACGAGACCCGCTGTGCCGTTGGTGTCGTTCCAGCGACACCAACGGCACTTTGGTGCGCGGCAGGGTCCGGCCCCGAGGGCGACCCGGCTTCCGGCGCGACCGCCGCGACCGGCGCGACCGCCGCGTACACCCAGTCGAAGCCCTCGGGCGGCAGCGGCGAGCCGGTCGAGCCCACGCCGCGCAGCCGCGACAGGTCGTGGGCGGCGGCGGGCCGCAGGCCGGCCTTCATGCAGGCGACCAGGTACGGCGCGCCGGTACCGAAGTACGTCACCCCGGTCTCCGCGGCCAGCCGCCAGAGCTCGTCGGTACCCGGATGGGTGGCGCTGCCGTCGTAGGCGACCGCGGTCGCGCCGGCCAGCAGCGCCCCCGCCAGGTAGTTCCACATCATCCAGCCCGTGGTCGTATACCAGAAGAACACATCGCCCGGGCCGATGTCCTGATGCAGGCTGAGCGCCTTGAGGTGCTCGAGCACGATGCCGCCGTGACCATGCACGATCGGCTTGGGCAACCCCGTGGTACCCGATGAATACAAAACCCAAAGCGGATGGTCGAAAGGGACGTCCACGAACTCAGTGCCCGCGGCCTGGCTCGCCCCGGAGCCAAGCGCTTCCCACGCGAGCGCCCGGACTGGCAGGCCCGGCCCGTCACCGTCCCAGCCGGTGCCGGCGTAGTCCACGGTGATCATCGCCGACAAGCCGGGCAGTTCGGCGGCGATCGCCGCGACCTCCGGCCGCCGGTCGTACCGCTTGCCGTTGTAGACGTAGCCGTCAACCGCGATCAGGACCTTGGGCGCGACCTGGGCGAACCTGTCCACGACCGCCGGCGCCCCGAAGTCGGGCGAGCACGACGTCCAGATCGCGCCGAGGCTCGCGGTCGCGAGCAGGCCGATCAGCGCCTGCGGCGAGTTCGGCAGGTAGGCGGCGACGCGGTCGCCGGCTGTTACCCCGAGCTTGACCAGGGCCGCCTGGACGGCCGCGACCCGGGTGTCAAGCTCGGCGTAGCTGAGGCTGCCCTGGTGGCCGGCCTCTGACCGGTAGATCAGGGCCGTCCGCGCCGGGTCTGCGTGCGCTGCCTTGAGTGCGTTGCGCGCATAATTCAATGTCGATCCGGAAAACCAGCTGATGGCGGGCATGTGCTCGCCGGTCAGGACTGGCCCGGAGCCACGGCTGCCGAGTACCTCGAAGTAGTCCCAGATCGACGCCCAGAACTCGGCCGGGCTGGCTACTGACCACTGCCACAGGCTGGCGTAGCCGCCGTCGGTACGCACGCCGCGCTGCGCGGCCAGCCAGCGCGCGTAGCCGGTGATCCTCGCCTGCCGCATAGCCGCCGCGGACGGCGTCGACAACGTGGCCCCGTATCCGCGTCCGAAGGCCGAACCTTGCCCCTGCCGCATGAACTATCCCCGCCCCACGCTGGTCCGTCATCGTTGACTTGACCGTTTATACCAGTACGAAAATCGCTGCTACCTGCTGCTATCGGCAGATCGCCGCGACCACGAGCTCGGTGTCGGCTAGATCGTCCAGTACCGGGTCGGCGCCCGCCTCGCGGAGCTCGGCCGAGGTCGAGCGGCCGCTGGCGACTCCGACGCAGCGGACCCGGGCGACCTTGGCGGCGGCGACGTCCCTGACCGAGTCGGCGACGTAGACCACGTCGGACGGCGTCAGCCGCAGCCCGAACTTCTCGTTGGCCAGGTCGAGCGACCGCACGATCTGGGTGCCTTTCGGGTACACGTCGGAGCCGAACCCGCCGATGTCCGGGTCCAGGTAACTTTCGAGGCCGAACGCCCGCAGCTTGTGCCCGGCGTTGGCCTTGATCGTTCCGGTCAGCACGGTCTGGATGACGCCGGGCTGCCTGGCCACGGCGTCGAGGGCCTCGCGGGCGCCGGGCAGCGCCCGGCCATGGCGGGGCAGCAGCCCGCTCCGCGCGCCGAAGGCGGCCGCGAGTTCGTTGTGATAGCTGGCGAGCATGCCAGTCTCATCGGCCTGACCTGATCCGGGCGCCGCGTCGTTGAGCGCTAGTGACTCAAAGAAGATCTCCGAGTCACTAGCCCCGGCAAGCTGCGGCAAGGCGACAAGCCGCCGCCCGGTCGCCCGCTTGAACGCCTCGGCGTAGGCATCGCGGGAGACCCTGGCCACGTCGACGAGGGTCAGGTCGATGTTCCACATGATCAGCCGCGGTGTCGCGAACACACGTACTCCAAACGGCGCTGAATTCATCCCATATGCGGATAGCGGTAGTCGGTCGGCGGGGCGAACGTCTCCTTGATCGTCCTGGCGTTGACCCAGCGGATCAGGTTGTAGATCGAGCCGGCCTTGTCGTTCGTGCCGCTGGCGCGAGCGCCGCCGAATGGCTGCTGCCCGACGACGGCGCCGGTCGGCTTGTCGTTGATGTAGAAGTTGCCGGCCGAGAACCGCAGCTTGCCGGTGGCGGCGGCGATCGCCGCGCGGTCGGTGGCGACGATCGAGCCGGTCAGCGCGTAGGCGGCGACGCCGGCCGCCTGATCGACCACGGCGTCGTACTGGCCGTCATCGAAGACGTGCACGGCGAGTATCGGCCCGAAGTACTCGGTGGTGAACACCTCATCGGCCGGGTCCGAGCACTCGAATACGGTCGGGCTGACGAAGTACCCGGCCGAATCGTCCGTCGTGCCGCCCGCCAGCACCTGCACCGACGCCCGCGAGCGAGCCCGCTCGATCGCGCCGGCATGCTTGGCGAACGCGCGCTCGTCGATGACCGCGCCCATGAACAGCGAAAGGTCACTGGTGACGTCGCCCATGGTCAGCGACTCGACCGTGGAGAGGAAGCCATCCCGCATCCGCCCCCACACGCTGCGCGGGATGTAGGCGCGGGAGGCGGCCGAGCACTTCTGGCCCTGGTACTCGAAAGCGCCCCTGAGCAGCGCCGTGGCCAGCACCCCGGGATCAGCGCTCGGGTGCGCGATGACGAAGTCCTTGCCGCCGGTCTCGCCGACCAGCCGCGGGTAGCCGCGGTACCCGGAGATGTTCTCGCCGACCGCCTGCCAGAGCCGCTGGAACGTGCCGGTGGAGCCGGTGAAGTGAATCCCGGCCAGGTCCGGGTGCGGCACGGCGATCCGCGACGCCGCCTGACCCGAGCCGGTCACCACGTTGATGACGCCTGGCGGCAGCCCGGCCGCCTCGAGCAGCCGCATCAGGAAGTGCGCCGAGAACTGCTGGGTCGGCGACGGCTTCCAGATCGCCACGTTGCCGAGCAGCGCGGGCGCGGTCGGCAGGTTCGCCGCGATCGAGGTGAAGTTGAATGGCGTGATCGCGAGCACGAAGCCCTCGAGCGGGCGGTATTCGAGCCGGTTCCACGTGCCGGGCGCCGAGGCTGGCTGCTCGGCGAGCAGCCGCCTGGCGTAGTGGACGTTGTAGCGCCAGAAGTCGATCAGCTCGCAGGCCGCGTCGATCTCGGCCTGGTACACCGACTTGGACTGCCCGAGCATCGTCGACGCGTTGATGGTCGACCGCCACGGGCCTGCCAGCAGGTCGGCGGCGCGCAGGAAGATCGCCGCCCGGTCGTCGAATGACAGCTCGCGCCACCCGGGCGCCGCCAGGCTCGCCGCCTCGATCGCGGCCGCTACGTCCTCGTCGGTCGCCTCGCCGAGCCGGCCGAGCTTGTGCGCGTGGTTATGCGGCTGCACCACATCCAGCCAGTCGCCGCCGCCCATTCGCTGGACGCCGCCCACGGTCATTGTGAGATCGACTGGCTCCCTGGCGAGGTCCTTGAGCTTGGTCTCGAGCGCGGCTCGCTCAGCGCTGCCTGGCGCGTACGTCTTCACCGGCTCGTTGGCTGGAACCGGGACGCTGGTGACGGCATCGAACACGGCTGCTCCTGTCGCTGGCTCTCGCTGGCCTCCGTTGGCCTCGACGCGTTGCCAACTCCAACGCTAGCCCCACGCTAGCCGATGAGATAGATCAGCTCCTGCGTGGCATACCAGAGCAACTCGTGCCCTTCCGCGCTATCGACGACGAACTTCGCGTCACCGTCCCCGGCGTCGGCGGCCGGCAGCGCGGCCGCGGCCGCCTCGATGTCGGTGATCGCCTCGATGTCGTCTACGTGCCCGGACACCACATCGGCCAGCTGGACAGGCAGCATGACCTCGACCCGGCCCGGCTTGTCGGGCCCGTTCTTGACGAGCACGTCGGACTCGGGAAGCTCGGCGGCGAGCACCACGCGCCGGCGGGGCACCTTGGTCTGCTCGTGCAGCATCCGCAGCGACGCCCGGGCCGCTTCCATCATCGCGACGTACTCAAGCTCCTCGAGATCGCCGCTCGCGTACCACTCGCGCAGCGCGGGGGTCACCGCGTAGCCAAGCACCGGCGCCGGGCAGATCTCGCCGGCGACGAGCGCCGATGCCAGGTCCGCCAGGGTGCTTGGCAGGTAGACGCGCATAGGACTCCACTGACTGCCCGCGTAGGTGGCTGCGGCCCCGGACCGTGCGGACACCGGACTAGGGCACCGATGGCGGGGGGTCCCTGGGATCGTCCCCTAGGGCTAGCACTCCGGGGGTTCCCCACGAGTCTGCCAGCGATCAGCCAGCCGCGACCGGCGAATCAGGCGACCCATCCTGGCGCTGGCCGGGTTCCGCTCCTTGGCCAGGCGCGCGCGGGCTGGGCACCGCGCCGACCACGGCGGCGACCGCGTCATCGAGCGACTCATGCTCCCACAGCCGCACGACCGTCCAGCCGGCCACCCCGAGCGCTACGTCGGCGGCGCGATCACGCTCAACGTTGCGGCGCAGCTTCGGCTCCCAGTACCAGGTGTTGGATGCGGGCTGGCTCCCGTGCTCGGGGCAGCAGTGCCAGAAGCAGCCGTCCACGAACACCGCTACCCGCCGCGCGGTAAAGACGATGTCGGGCCGTACTCGAACACCCGCGGCGAGATCGAGCCGCAGGTCCTTGCGATACCGGTAGCCGAGCGCGTGCAGCGCGCGCCGCAGCGCCAGTTCCGGCTTGGTGTCGGTGCGGCGGTTGGCCTTCATGTTGGCCGACCGTCCGGGACTCGACGGCAGCGGGTAAGGGCGCGGCGCGGCGGATGGCTGAGCGAGTGGCTTGGCGAGTGGCTTGGCGATCGCCAGCGCGGACTCTTCCGGCATAGCGCAAGGCTAGTGCGGGCCGCTCTCAGACCGCCGGGGTTCCTGACAGCAACTCAGCCAGCAGCGCTCTCGTGCTGGCCGGATCGGTGTGATGCACCACGCCGAAGCCCAGCGCCTTCGCGGCCGTGATGTTGCCCTCGACATCGTCGATGAAGATCAACTCGGCGGGTGACACGCCCAGACGCTCGGCAGCGAGGCGGAAGATCCTTTCCTCCGGTTTGCGCATTCCGACCTCACCGGAAATGACCGCGTCATCGAAGAGCTCGTCCAGCATCTGGTACGGATAGCTGACGCGCGTGCCCCAGGAGTTGGAGAGCAGGCCGGTGCGCAGCCCGCGCTGGCGCAGTTCAGCGATGAGATCGAGCATCTCCCGCTGCACCGAGGAGCGAGCGAACATCCGTTTGAGCAGGCCGTCGGCGGATACCGGGCCGCCATCGAGACCGATGAGCGCGGCGGCCAGGGTCCGCTCGAACTCGGCGTCACTGATCTCGCCGCGTTCGAGCGCGTGGATCGGCGACTCCGACTGGACCGGCCCGTACGCCTGCCGCACCCAGGGCCGCATGGCCGCCGTATAGCTGTCCCTGTCAATCCGGTCCGCGTCGAGCCACGCCATCACGGTGTCGACGATCGGGGTAGTGATCACCCCGCCCCAGTCGAAGATGACGCCCCGGACAGACGAGGACAGTTCAGGTATCACTGCGAGTTCCGCCACGAACCCGATGCTAGGTCACCCGCGCCGAAGGCCGTAAAAGCACCCGGAGGCGAGCGGGGGTAGCTAGCACGGGTCCCCGCGAGCCGAAGGGTGCGGTGCCGTCTGGACTGACGAGCCGGGTTTTGGCGAGGAGGGAAGACGGCACCTGAAAGCACCCGGAGGCGAGCGGGGGTAGCTAGCACGGGTCCCCGCGAGCCGAAGGGTGCGGTGCCGTCTGGACTGACGAGCCGGGTTTTGGCGAGGAGGGAAGACGGCACCTGAAAGCACCCGGAGGCGAGCGGGGGTAGCTAGCACGGCAGAATTCCTCCTATGCAGCGGACGGCAGTGGTGACTGGGGCCAGCAGCGGGATCGGGGCAGCGACAGCGCGCAAGCTCGCCGAGTCCGGCTATCACGTGGTGCTCGCGGCGAGGCGGGCTGACCGGCTGGCGGCCGTGGCGGCGCGGATCGCGGAGGCCGGCGGCTCGGCGCAGGTCAGCGTGCTCGACGTGACCGACCGGGCTCAGGTCGATGCGCTCGCGGCCGGGCTGTCATCGTGCGACGTGCTGGTGGCCAACGCCGGTGGCGCTCTCGGCGCCGAGACGGTCGCGAACAGCGATCCCACCGACTGGCTGACCATGTACCAGTCCAACGTGCTCGGCACCTTGCATCTGGTGCAGGCGCTGCTGCCCAAGCTGATCGCCAGCGGCGACGGCACGATCGTGCTGATGTCGTCGACCGCCGGACTGTCCGCTTATGAAGGCGGCGGGGGTTATGTCGCGGCCAAGCACGGCACGCACGCGATCGCGGCCACGCTGCGGCTCGAACTGTGCGGCGATCCGATCAGGGTCATCGAGATCGCCCCCGGCATGGTCAGGACTGACGAGTTCGCGCTGAATAGGTACCGTGGCGACGCCGCCAAAGCGGCCGCCGTGTATGCGGGGGTGGCCGAGCCGCTGACCGCCGATGACATCGCCGAAGCCGTGGCCTGGGCGGTCACCAGGCCATCGCATTTCAACGTCGACCTGATGGTGCTGCGGCCGCGTGCACAGGCAGCGCAGCACAAGGTTCATCGCGTGCGGGAGTGAGCTCCGGCGAGCCCGGTGAGCCGCGCTTGGCGAGCCGCGCTTTGGCCGGCCGGTCGGTATCAGGCGGTCTGGGTGACCTTGGACAGGCCGCGCGGGTTGTCAGGGTCGATCCCGAGCCGCCTGGACAACGCCTCGGTCAGCAGCTGACCAGGCACGATCAGGCCAATCGGGGCCAGCCACTCAGGCAGGTCCGGGCCAGCCAATGCCCTGCTGGCGACGGCTGCCAGGGCCTGGCCGCCGCCGATCGCGTAGGCCTTGGCGCCAGCGGCGGTCACCCTCTCGGCTAGGCCAACGGCCGCGTCAAGCGTCGGCCCGCCGTTGGCGGCCATGACGATCGCCGGGGTCCTGTCATCGACGACCGCGATCGGCCCGTGCTGCAGATCAGCGTAGGAAATTCCCATCGCGTGCAGGTAGCAGGCTTCCTTGATCTTGAGCGCGAGTTCTAGCGCGGCGGAGTAGGCAAGCCCGCGCGCTGACACGACCAGGCCATCAACGTCGGCGAGTTCGCCGGCGATCTCGTCGATGCGCTGGCCGGTCGTGCGGCCGAGGAGCTCGTCGATCGAATCGGGCAGCCGCCGCAGCTCGGTGATGTCCAAGTCGGCGCCCAGGCCGATCGACAGCACCGCGAGCGCGGCCAGCTGGCAGGTGAAGGTCTTGGTGGCAGGCACAGCTCGCTCCACCCCCGCCTCGGTCACCAGCGCGACATCCGCGAGTTCGGTGAGCGGCGAGCCCGCCGAGTTCGTGATCGCGACGGTCCTGGCGCCGCAATCGCGCGCCCAGAGGAGAGTGTCGATGATCTCTTGGGTGCGGCCTGACTGCGAGAGCCCAACCGCAAGCGTTCCGGCCAGGTCAAGTCTGCTGTGATAGGTGGTCGCGACGGACGGCGAACCGAGGCTGGCCAGCCGCCCGGCCCTGGTCTGGATCAGGTAGCTGCCGTAGACGGCGGCGTTGTCGGAAGTGCCGCGCGCGAAGAACAGCACCTGCCTGGTGACCTGAGCCAGCTTCGCGATCTCGCCGGTGCGGGGCAGCAGCGCCTCGATCGTCGCGGCCAGCGCGGCTGGCTGCGCTCCGATCTCAGCCCGCATGTGCGTCAGGCTTGGACTCGCCTGCGCTGGCGTGCCTGCCACAGTCCCCGAATCCGCCACAGTCCCGCCCTAGTTCGTACCGCTCGGTGCCGCTCGATGCCGCTCGGCTATTGATTGCGCCATGTGTCGCACTAACCAGCGTAACCGTCGCCCGCCCGGCGCCGTCGTCGCGCCCGGAGACCCGTCAAAGTCGCCGCGCTAGCGCCCGACGGGCCTGTGCCCCTTAGTTGGCGATGGGACCAGGGAACCGTCCCGAGTAAGGTTCCGTGATCATGGTTCGGGACATGATCACGGAAGATCGCCCAGGTCAGGACAGGGGCGATGTTCCGTGATCATGCTCGGGTCCTTGATCACGGAAGATCCCACCGGTCGCTTCGTCGCTGAGGGCTCCCCGGAGCGAGAACTCCCCGCACGATGCCGGAAAAGGCTCCCCGATCTTGAGCACGGGTGATCCGGCCGCCTCCATGGCCGGTGTAGGTTCCGTGATCACGTCTGCGGCCATGATCCAAATGCCATTTCCAGCTGCGGCGCCGCCTCCCGCTGCGACTGCCTCTGCTAGGTGAAGTGGGGGCCGTAGACCTGCTGACCGCCGATCCAGGTCGCGGCCGTGCGCAGGTCGTCGCGTAGCCAGGTCAGGTCGGCCGTCGCCCCGGGCGCGATCCGGCCCAGGTCCGGCCGGCCGATCAAGTCGGCCGGGATTCTGGTGGCCGCGGCCACCGCGTCGGCGAGCCCGATGCCGGTGGCCACTATGTTCGCCACGGCCGAGTCCATCCGGAGCGCGGATCCGGCGAACGTGCCGTCGGCACGGACCGGCGGCGCGCCATCGCCGCCGGGGAGTTCGATCGGCTCGCCTCCGAGCATGTAGGTGCCCGGGGGCATGCCCGCGCACGCGGCAGCATCGGTGACCAGGCAGATCCGGCCGGGCGCGGCGGCGAACGCGATAGCGGCGACCTGACCGGTGACATGATGCAGATCAGCGATAAGGCTGCTGGTCAGGCGATTGTCGGCCAACGCCTGCCCAACCACGCCCGGCTCGCGGTGATGCATCGGACGCTGTGCGTTAAACAAATGGGTGACCATGGTCGCGCCGCACATGGCCGCGCTGCTGACCTGCTGCGCCGTCGCATCCGAGTGGCCTACGCTGACCAGTACCCCGGCGGCGGTCAACTGCTTGATGGCGGCCATGGCGCCGTCGAGTTCTGGCGCCATGGTGACCAGTTTGACGACGCCGGCCCCGGCCTCGATCAGGGTCTCTACCGCCGCTGGATCCGGGCTGGCGATCCAGGCCGGGTTGTGCGCGCCCGCTCGCCTTGCCGAGATGAACGGACCCTCGAGGTGTATCCCGAGCATCCGAGCGAGTCTGGAGTCGCTCGCGAGTTCGGGCAGCAGGGCGGCACTGCGGCGGAGCGCGGCAGCAAGGTCCTCGATCGGACTCGTGATGAAGGTCGGCAGGAACGTTGTCGTGCCGGTCGCGGGCATCCGGCGAGCGACCTTTGCGAACCCGTCAGCGTCGGCGGCCGCGAGTTCGACTCCGAAATAGCCGTTGACCTGAAGGTCGATGAACCCCGGCAGCAGGAACCCTTCGCTCAGCTGCACGTCCGGCCTGCTGGGCGGCAGGCCAGCGCTGACCGCTACGATCTTGCCGTCGGCGCAGGTGAGGTAGCCCGGAGCCAGGACCGCATTCGTGCCGGAGTATCTACCGCTGGCCGTTATGATCCGAGCAGCCGCGATCAGCATGTGGCTAGCATCGCACTCGCTTCATAGCATGTCGCCCGATTTGACTAATTCTCCTCATTTAGCGGCATTACGCCATTTAGGGTACTTATCCATCCGGGAAGTACGTCCCGGGAGCCGGTCAACCTTAGTCGCACCATGATCGGGCACATCGCTCGCCTTCCTTGCCCAGCCGAGGAACGAGCGGATCTCGTCAGCCACGATCGCCGGCTGCTCCCATCATCGTTACATGCCTACCCCCAGTAGCACGGCAGCACGCACAGACCCGTCGGGACCTGTCGGGACCCGCAGGGGCCTGGCGGGACTCACGCCGCCTTGGCGCCGCCGTGTCAGCTGGCCGGTTTCGTGGTGCCGGACTTCGATGTCGACCTTGCCGAGCCCGCCTTGCCTGGCGCGGACTTGTCGTCGCTTGCCTTCCTTGTGCCGGCCTTCGCCGGGCTGGCCTTCGCCGGACTGGCCTTCGCCGGACTGGCCTTCGCAGTACGCGATCTGGAGGTCCCGGACTTGCCGCCCGACTCGGCCGCACCGGCTGCCTCGCCATCGCGGTCGCCGTCGCGCGCCGAACCGCGGCCCGAGCCGATGGCCTTCTCCTCGCCCTTCTCGCCTTGGCCGGCGCGGTGGGCCTCAAGGCTGGCCTTCAGAGCGTCAGTCAAGCTGGCCGCTGGGCTCGCGGCAATCTCCAGCGTGCCCGGTTGCAGCAGCTCCCTGCCCTCGACCTTGGCTTCGACAAGCTCGATGAGCGCTTCACGGTAGTTGTCATGGAAGGCATCGGAGTCGAAGTCGCCGGTCATCGAGTCGATCAGCGACGCCGCCATCGTCAGTTCCTGCGGCCTGACCTCGATGTCCTGCTCTAGGAACGGGAACTCCGGTGGCCGGATCTCATCTGGCCACAGCAGCGTCTCGAGGACAAGCACGCCTTCCTTGACCCTGAGCGTCGCGAGAGACTCCCGCTGCCGCAGTGCTACCTGCGCCACGGCGACCCGCCCGGACTGCTCAAGCGCGTTTCGCAACAGCACGTAAGCACGCGCGCCGGCCGTCTCGGGCTCGACGTAGTAGCTGCGGTTGAACAGCATCGGGTCCACCTGTGCGGCCGGAGCGAACTGCAGCACCTCGATGGCCTTGGTGGTCGGAAGCGGCAGGTCAGACATGTCCTCGTCGCTGAGGACAACCATCTCGCCGGTCGGTAGCTCGTAGCCTTTGGCGATGTCCTCATAAGGGACTTCTTGTTCGTCGATCGAGCAGAATCTCCGGAATCTGATCCTGCCGCCGTCTTCTCTGTGCACCTGACGAAACGAGATGTCCTTCTGCTCAGTCGCGGCGTAGAGTCGCACGGGGATCATGACCAGGCCGAAGGAGATCGCGCCCTTCCACATGCTGCGCATGGCTTGTCCTTACCCAGATGGATCGAGTGCTGATACAGCTGACACCACAAGCGTTGCCCCACTGTAGCGATTCGGCAATATGTTCGAACGTGCGAGAATGCTCACCTCAGTATCCTCGAACATGCACCCGAAGGGGGTCGGCAGAATGTCCGAAAACACCCGCGACGAGCCACTAGCCGACGTAGTCGAGCAAAACCAGCCAGTCATCCCGGAGGTCGAGCAAAACCAGCCAGTCATCCCGGAGACGGACGAGCCCGAAGCCGTCGGGGTACACCTGCCGGCCAAGCTCCCGCTGGAGGCGGACGTAGCTGATGCCGCCGAGCAGGCTCGGGTGGTCGAGCTCGACGAGGATGAGTACCGCTAGCAAGCGCTGCGCGTCACCACCGGCACACCGCGAGCAATCGCGGTTCTCTTTACCCGGCCGTAGGATGACAGTCGAGCTCCATCCGAACCGGACCGCCCGACCGCGAACCGCCCGACCGCGAACCGCCCGACTTCGATCCGACCGCCGCCTGATGAGCATCCGGAGACGCTAGTGATTTCCACCTCGCAGGCCAAGCAAGCCAAGCCTGCCCGGCTAGCCGGGCAGGCTAGTCGAGCCGACCAGGCCAGCCCGGCCAGTACCCGCCTGCCTCGCCCAGCAAGGCGCAAGCAGCTGCTCGGAGCCGCCCGCGAGGTGTTCGTCGCTCAGGGTTACCACGCGGCCGCGATGGACGAGATCGCTGAGCGAGCCGGGGTCAGCAAGCCTGTGCTCTACCAGCACTTCCCGGGCAAACTTGATCTGTACCTGGCTTTGCTCGACGAGAGCGTAGCCGAGCTGGTCGGCGCGGTCTCTGCCGCGCTGGAGTCGACAACCGACAACAAGGAGCGGGTGCCCGCCACGTTCCGCGCCTTCTTCGACTACGTGAGCGGCGCCGGAGAGGCCTTCCGGCTGGTATTCGAGTCGGACCTGAGTAACGAGCCGGCCGTGCGCGCCCGGCTTGAGCGTGCGATCTCCGAATGCGCCGAGATGGTAGCGGAGTTCATCCGCGAAGACGCCGGCGTCTCCGACCACGAAGCTGACTTGCTCGGCATGGCCTTGGTGGGAATGGCCCAGGTCAGCGCCCGCTATTGGCTCAGCACCGACCGAACGATCGGTCAGGAGAATGCGGAAGATCTCCTCGCCAAGCTCGCCTGGCGCGGCATCAGCGGCTGGCCTTTGGCCGACCCCGCGCACGAGTAACCTCAGTGAGTCGCAGCGGTCATCCCGGAGGCTTCGAGCGCCCGCCTTGTGAGGAGCGATTTCGCCTCCCGGAGCGTTGCCGTCGAATAAAGGCTGTCGGATGACTTCTTCCTTGATTTCGTCAAGCGGATTCCGCTACCCGGCACGGCGTGCCTGAGGCAGTCCCCCGGGCACGCCCGCGGTGTCGCAACGGCGGGCCTGGTGCGGCCCGGGCAGGCCCGGCGTTGTCGCAACGACGGCGTCATACGGGCCGTTGCAGAATCGGGTTCCGATAGGCCCAAGTGGGGAACGAGCAAGTTTTTTGGCCCTGAAGTGGAGCAAGCAAGCTCGAATCTGGCCCTGTTTGACCTTCAAGTGGAGATCATTTTCGGTCTGAAGTGATTCTGCAACAGCCCGCATAGCGCCAGCGTTGCCACAACGACGGCGCGCGGCGCGCCCGGCCACCCCCGGCGTTGTTACAACGACTGCGTGATAACGCCCCCAGGACATCACAGCTGGACCTCGGAAAGGTGCTGACCCGGCTCACTCGGAGAGGGGCCGGAAGAAACGGGCCGGAAGAAACGGGCCGGAAGAAACGGGCCGGGAGCAAATCCCGGAACCGCGCTCCCGGCCCACTCACCCCGACGAGGAGCACGCATAGCGCTCGAACCCTCCGTCCAGAGTCACCCGACAGCCTCGTCAGGCCCAGGGGCGGTTCCGTGATCATGCCCGGGACCGTGATCACGGAAGATCGCCCAGGTCAGGGAGGCTGTCGGGTGACTCGAGATCTTGGAAGGTCAAGCCCCGGCGAGTCAGCAGGGAGACATTCCCTGAGTTATCGGGGGAGACCTTTCGCTTAAGGGAGTTTTTTCAGTTCTATTGACTGAAAAAACTCCCCGGAGCGAGAACCCTCCCCCGTAATGCCGGAAACGGCTCCCCGATCCTGATCACGAGCCGCCCGGCAGCCGCCCGGACCGGTGCGATCTTCCGTGATCATGTTCGAGACCATGATCACGGAAGATCACCCAGGTCAGGACAGCGACGATGTTCCGTGATCATGCCCGGGACCTTGATCACGGAACATCGCACATGCCGCACCCGCACTGACAGTCCCCCGGACTGAAAACTCTCCCGGACGATGCCGGAAAGGCTCCCCGATCCTGATCACGAGCCGCCCGGCAGCCTCTATAAAGACTGCAGCGCGGCTCGTCCAGCAGATTGGGCTACCCGGCCCTGCGTGCCGGGCCGGCGTGAGCAACGCGGCCCTCCCTGATGCTGTCCCGGCGGTCCGGCGTGAGCAACGCGGCCCTCCCTGTTGTCGTCCTGAGAGGCTGCTGAAAAACCCCGTTTTCGTCGCGAACCCGACTCCCTGACCTGCGGTTCTTCGATCGCGATCATGGATTTTTCGGGGTTTTTCATCACCCTCTCCTGACAGCAAGAGGAAGGGCCACCTTGCTGTTACAGACGACCCGCAACAGCAACAAGGCCGACCTGATGCTGTCCCGGCCCGGGCTGTCCCGGCCCGGGCTGTCCCGCCCCGGGCTGTCCCGCCCCGGGCTGTCCCGCCCCGGCCCGGCCCGGCCCGGCCTGCCCCGCCCGGCCCGGCCTGGCCCGCTCAAGCCGGGTCCGCCCGTCGCCGCGCCAGGTCGACGAGTTACCCGACAGCCTCAATAGGCCGGACAACTCTCCTTCATGCGACTTCCCTCCTTCCAAGGAGACCCGAAACCACCCGGGCAACCCGGGCAACCCGGGCAAGGTGCCAGCACGGCGGGGCAGCCCAGATCTTGGTCACAGACGTGGTTGACCACCGAACCCAGCACCGGCTAGGCGCTTTCGCTGCGGGCGTAGCGGTCAGCGGCTCTCAGCCAGCGCGGGTCCGGCTACCCTGACGGGCAGTGGCTGCGGGGCCGTTACCGCAGGCTTGCGCTGGGCGGAGGATGGCCATGGAAGTCAAGGTCGGCATTCAGATGGCTCCTCGCGAGCTCACGGTCGAAACCTCAATGACTGCTGAGGAGATCGAGCAAGCTCTGGCAGACGCTCTCGCGGACGGCAGAGTGTTCGCGCTCAACGACAGCAATGGCAAAACGGTCCTCGTGCCCGCGGGAAAGATCGCATACGTGGAGCTCAGCATGGCCGAGCAGCGCCCGATCGGCTTCGGCAGCCGCTGACCACCCCGGCCCCGGCCCCGGCCCCGGCCCCAAGACCGCCCCGCGAAAACAGCCGGCCCTACTCGCCCAGCCCGAGCGCGGCCATTCGCTCAGCGTGGGCATCGGTCAGGTCAGCGAACATCCGGCCAATCTCGCCCAGCTGCGCGGTAGTGCCTCCCGCCAGCAGGCGTGCCAGCGGCTCACGGTCGGCGGCGACGCGCTGGGCCTGGCCGAGCGCCTCGCCGAGCAGGCGCCGCGCCCAGAGCGCCAGCCTGCCTGCGACGGCCGGGTCAGCGCTGATGGCCTCGCGGACCTTGGTGATCACGAACTGGGCGTGCCCCGTGTCGGCGAGGACTTCAAGCACGAGCGACTTGTTCGTAGCATCGAGCAGTTGCGCGACCACCCGGTAGAAGTCAGCCGCGATGCCGTCACCCACGTACGCCTTGACCAGCCCTTCGAGCCAGTCAGCAGGCGCCGTTCTGGCGTGGAACGCATCGATCGGCTCAACGAACGGCCCCATAGCTTGCTGCGGATCGGCGCCAAGCCCGGAAATCCGCTGCCGCAACAGCTGGAAGTGGCCGAACTGGGTAACCGCCATTCCCGCGAGATCGGCCTTGTCAGGCAGCGACATCGCCAGCGCCGCGTCATCAGCGAGCCTGAAGAACGCTACAAGCGACGCGTAGGCCAGCAGCCCGAGCAAGTCGATGACGCCCTCGTCCGCGGCAACGCCGCCAGCCTGTGATGAATCCTCGGTCACAGCGGCAGCGTAACGCGGCATCCGGCCGGCTCGCCCGCAGCCGGCCCGCCTGAACCAGCCCGCCCGGCAACCTGCTCACGCGCCAGCCAAGCCGCCGCGAAAACTCAACATTCGGCGCTCCCGGACGACACATGCGTTTCGCGGAGCCTGACCTCGCCTTAGCGAGCATGTGCTTGCTACACTGAGTTGCGACTTGGCCTTGGAATGCGACCACCCCCATGACGCGTTGCAGGGTATGGCGCGGTGGCTGCCGGGGGTTGCATCCTGGCAACCAGCACTGCGCTCGACTCGTCCACGTGACTGCTCGACATGTGACCAAGCGTGATCGGCAGGCCGTGCCGGCCAGCTAACCCGGCCAGGCACAGGCCGCTGAGCGCGCCTCATGCCAAGCGTCCCCTCCCCGGATGGGTCAGCTGCTTCCTGCGGTAACCAGACTGGCCGCCCCAAGCGACCGGCGGGCCGCAGGACATTGATGGAGGCGAAAGCCCTGACTACGCAAGACCTCACGACAAATACACAAGACCAGCAGGCGCCGAACGAATCAATCGAGTCATTCATCATCGCGACTGGGCCGGCGGCAACGCAGTTTCTCGCCGAGACCTCCGAGGCAGTCCCGGTCGCGGCGGGCGAGCTTGATGCGGCAGAGGCGACTGTGAGCCGCGCCAGCGTCGAGGCAGCCGCCTTCGATGACTTTGGCGTCGCCGAATCAATCTGCACGGCATTGCGGGCGGCCGGGATCACGAAGGCATTCCCGATCCAGGCACTGACCCTGCCGATCGCGCTCGACGGACACGACGTGATCGGCCAGGCGCGAACCGGCACCGGCAAGACCTTCGCGTTCGGCATACCGATCCTGCAGCACATCGTCACCACTGGACGCGGTAAGCCGTCCGCGCCACGCAGCCTGATCATCGTTCCTACCAGGGAACTGGCCATTCAGGTCGCTGACGATCTCCGCAGTGCCGCCGCGCGAAGCGACGTGAACGTCGTCACGCTCTACGGCGGCCGCGCGTACGAGCCGCAAATCGAGGCACTGGCCACGGTTGACATCGTGGTCGGCACTCCAGGCCGGCTGCTCGACCTGTCCAGGCAGCGCCAGCTCGACCTGTCGGACGTGGACGTCCTGGTTCTCGACGAAGCCGACCGGATGCTCGACCTCGGGTTCCTGCCCGATGTCGAGGCAATCCTGCGGCTGACGCCGGCCAACCGGCAGACCATGCTGTTCTCGGCGACCATGCCGTCCGAGGTCGTCACGCTGGCCAAGAGGCATCTGTACCGGCCCACCCACATCCGGGCCGAGCAGCATGACGAGCCGGCGCACGTGCCGACGACGGATCAGCATGTCTTCCGCGCTCACCAGATGGACAAGATCGAGGTGCTCGCCCGCGTCCTGCAAGCGGAGGGCCGGGGGCTGACCATCGTGTTCTGCCGGACGCGGCGTGCTTGCGACCAGGTGACTGCCACGCTGGCCGAACGCGGCTTCGCTGCCGCCGCCGTCCACGGCGACCTCGGCCAGAGCCAGCGCGAGCGCGCGCT
Source organism: uncultured Actinomycetota bacterium (assembly GCA_963720575.1). GTDB lineage: Bacteria > Actinomycetota > Actinomycetes > Streptosporangiales > Streptosporangiaceae > Chersky-822. Next base: position 2,130,626 of record CAVRGA010000001.1, on the reverse strand, counting down.
GCGCGCCTTCCGCGGCGGCAAGATCGACGTGCTTGTCGCCACGGATGTCGCGGCTCGCGGCCTCGACGTCGACGATGTGACGCACGTGGTCAACTATGAGTGCCCAGAAGACGAGAAGGCGTACCTGCACCGCATTGGCCGCACTGGCCGCGCTGGCCGTACGGGTGCCGCCGTCACCTTCGTCGACTGGCAGGACATGGCGCGCTGGAAGCTGATTGACGCCGCGCTCAACCTGGGCCACCCCGAGCCGCTTGAAACTTACTCGACCTCCGAGCATCTCTTCACGTCGCTGGCGATACCGCCGGGCGTCACAGGAGCGCTGCCCGCTGTCGGACGCGGCCGGGCCGGCCTCGAGGCAGAGGACCTGGAAGATATCGGCGAGACCGGCCGTAGCCGGACGCGCCAGCGACCGCCCAAGCGGGGGCACGGCTCGTCGCACAATCCGAAGACGGCTGGCCAGCGCGCGGAGCGCACGCCATCCGACGGGCACGGCACCAAAGCCGGCGAGGCGGGCAACTCGGGCGGCGCCAAGCGCTCGAGGCGGCGGACAAGGGGCGGCGCGCCCGTTCAGCTCGCCGACGGACCCGCCGGCGAGGGCGCGGCGGACGCTTCGGGCGAGGCGCTCGCGCCATCCGATGTGATCACGCCAGCGCCGGCGAGGGACGCCAAGCCCGATTCGGCCCGTCGCCGCAAGCGGACCAAGCACGGCGCGTCCCGGAGTCCCGCCGCCGACCACGCGGCGGATGGCCAGCACGGTTCGACCAGGCCAGCGAGTCATGCGGAACTGCGCGACATCGCCGGCGACTTAACGAAAGCCCCGGCCTTAACGAAAGCCCAGCCTTAACGAAAGCCCCAGCCTAGACCGGCGCGGACCCGGGAACCCGGGCCGCGACCTAGCCGCATGAATGCGCGGATTGGTGTTGGAAAATGGGTATTGATCCGCGCCTTGATGTTGGCGTGCTTCCGCCGCCTTCCCGCCGGAGGCACGCATCGCGGGTTGAATCGGGCGGATCTGTCAGGGTGAGCGGCCATGCCGACCTGCGGTGCGTCGTAGTTCTCACCGGTGCTGGTGCGGTATTGGCCCACCTCGCTGGGTAGGCTGCCAAGCCGTGAGCACTCCCCGATCGCTGCAGATGTCCCACCGCATCAAGCAGACGTCCATCCGCACGGCGCGCGGTCAGTTCGCGGCGTTGTACGCAGATCCAGCGGGCGGAGTCGGTGAGCGCCAGCCGGCCTTGCTCGTACCCGGGTATACCGGGAGCAAAGAGGACTTCCTCACCGTGCTGGAGTCGCTGGCCGCGGCCGGCCGGACCGTGGTCGCGATTGACATGCGCGGTCAGTATGAGTCCGGTCCCGCCGCCGGCCGAGACGGCTATCAGCTCGATCAGCTGGCCAGGGACATCGGCGCCGTTGCCAGCGCCGTCGCGAGCGACTCCGGGCGGGTGCACCTGCTCGGCCACTCGTTCGGCGGGCTCGTCGCCCGCGCGGCCGTGCTGCGGGAACCGGGCGCGTACCTGTCGCTGACGCTGCTCGGCTCAGGCCCGAGCGCCATCGGCGGCATGCGCGCCCAGGTGCTGCGCGATGTGCTCGGCTACCTCAAGCCCGCCGGCGATGACGTCGCCGTGCTCGGCACCATGATCGTCGAGCTCTGGGACAGTCAGCTGGGACCGCAGGCCGAGTCAGAGGGCACGCCGCCTGACATCATCGAGTTCTTGCGGAAGCGGGCGGTGCGCACCTGCCCGCTCGGCCTGGCGGTGATGGCCGAATTGCTGCTGAGCTGCCCGGACACGACGGCCGAGCTGGCCGTCGCCGCGAAATTCCCGATGCTGGTCAGCTACGGCGAGAACGACGACGCCTGGCCTCCTGACGTGCAGGACCTGATGGCCAAGCGACTTGGCGCCGAGCGGGTCTGCATACCCGGAGCGGCGCACTCGCCGGCAGTTGAGGCGCCGGAGACAACGGCAGCGATGCTCACCTCGTTCTGGAATCTCGCCGAGTCGGCGCGCCACGGCAGCGGCGGCTAGACAGCGACCGCGCGGTCAGCCATCCTCGGTCAGGCCGTCCCAGGGCCGGCGGGCCGGGGCGGCCTGACGGCCTTCCGGGCAGTGCGCACGGAAGTCGCACCACCCGCACCATATGCCCGGCTGCGGCGGGAAGACTTCATCTCCTCGCTGCGCGGCCTCCTCGGACCGGAATCGCCCGTCGGCGTCGGCGCACTCGCCGGCGATGTCTTCTGCCCGGCGCAAGTGCCGGTCAAGCGATTCCCTCGTGTGCTCCCAGCCCACCACCTGGTCGGTCGGCAGATGATGCAACTCGACCTTGGCGCAGCGCCTGCGCAACACCCGCCCGGCCGCCAGCGCGTACAGGGCAAGCGCCAGCGACGACCGCACGTCGGAGGTCTCGGGCGGCGTCCTGCCGGTCTTGAAGTCGACGACGACCAGATCGCGGTCATGCCCGCGGACACCAGGCTGCGCTACGTCTGGCGCCAGGCGGTCCGCCGCGGCGGCCTCAGACGGCCGGTCGTCGAGCCTGTCGATCCGGCCGGAGACCGCGATGAGGTCGGTCTTCGTGGCGACGACGCGCTCGACGCCGGCCTGCTCGGCCGATGGATCGAGCTTGGCGACGTACTTGTCGACCATGGCCCTGGCCCGGCTCAGCTGCCTGGCCGACTGGGTTTCGTCGGCATAGCCCTCCGAGATCCAGCCTCGCTCGAGCAACTGCCCGGCCGCGTCCGCTGAGCGCTCGCCTAGCGGCAGCCGCCACCAGCCTGCCAGCGCGTTGTGCACGCTGGCTCCGAAACTGTTGATCGCCCACGGCGGCCCCTTGGGCGGCGAGGGCCGGTCCAGGTACGTCATCCGATACCGGCGCGGGCAGTCCAGCCAGGTACGGAGCCGGGCGGAGTGCACGGATAGAGCCGCCTGGGCATCCCGTCAAAGCCGAGTTGCTGCCCCATCCCGGCTATTCGGCCTCGCCGTCCGCGGTTTCGAGCAGCCCCTCGGGCCCGGCGGAGACCCAGGAGTCAAACTTGCGCTCGATGAACGCCACCGTGGTCTCGTCACCATGGCCAGGCATGACCTTGGTCTTCCCGTCCAGGGTGAGCACGCCGGCGCCGATCGAGCTCAGCTGGCGGGCGAAGTCCGTGAAGTAGTCCTCGTGCGGCACCGGCCCGTCCGCGGTGACGGCATCTCCGGTGAACACGGCGTCAAGCTCTTCGCAGTACAGGCTCACCGAGCCTGAGGAGTGGCCAGGCGTGAAAATGACCTCGAGCGTGACGTCGGCGACCTCGAACACGCCGCCGTCCTCCATGTCGATATCAGGCTTCGCCTGCCCGTGGGCCTCGCGCCAGGGAAGCCTGTCACCCGGGTGCAGGGCGACCGGCGCCTCGTCGCGCTTGGCGACCTCGAAGGCGCTTGCCACGTGCCTGGCGTGCCCGTGCGTGCAGATCACGGCGACGACCTCGCGATCGCCGACCGCGTCGAGCACGGCGGCGGCCGACTCGCCTGGGTCGATGACGATCACCTCCCCGTCATCGCCGACAATCCACGTATTGACGGTGCCGGTCACCCGATCGATCCGCGCCTGCATGCCAGCCTGCCTTTCCCGGTGCGTGGTGTTGGCCGAAGCCGGAAACCGCCGGCTGGCACGACGATTTGCGGACCTCAGCCGGCAGCGTTTATCTCGTCCATCGTAGAGGCATGCCGCCGGGTCCCGGGGACGCCGCGGTCGCGGCCGTCAGATGTGACCCGTCGCCACCACGTACTTGAGCCACGCCGCGTACCAGTTGGTCTCCAGCGCCCGCTGGGCCTGGCGCAGGGTAAGGAACCTGCGGCAGACCAGGCCTTTCAAGATGTGATCAAGCTGGACTTTCTCGAAGAAGCCCGTTCCCTTGACGGCAGCGGGCCAGATATTCGCGGCCGTGATCGCACCGCCAAGCGACCTGGGCACCAGCAGGTCCAGGATGTACCGGTTATGCACGGCAGGATTGGTGTATCCGTATTCGCTGAATACTTCGGCCTGCACCGGGATCGGGATCGTCACTACCTGCGCGGCGGGCGGCAGGTTGCACACTGTCGTGGTGTTGGTGATCGTGACCGCGCCAGGAGCGAGCGACCGCTTCGGCGCCGAGACGCTCCCGGTGATGACGGGCATGATGAAGTTCGGCAGCTGCACTCCGGCCAGGTCAGGACCCGCCGTCACCGCGCCGGGAACGACCGGCGGGCGAGCCGCCGATCCGTAGTGGTGCGCGGGACCCGCGCACGCCGCTGCCGCCAGGGCACATCCGGCCACAACCGCGAGCCACTTCAAGATGTCCATCAGCGCGCTACTCCCAGCCGCCGGGCCGCCGGCGCGAGCCGCGGCAGTTCGGTGATGAAATCGGTGCTCACGGCCGGCCAAGCACGCAGACGTCCCAGCCTGCCGGCCGCCAGGACGCGGCGTCGAGGGTGCACCTGGCATCGATCATGACCCGCCCGCTGACGATCGTGCCGAGGAGCTCGGGATCGACCGCGCGGTAGTCGGGCCATTCCGTGAGGTGCAGGACAACATCGGCATCGCGGGCCGCGTCGCGCACCGTCTGCGCGCACCGCAGCGCGGGGTGGGCCCGGGCCGCGTTGGGCAGCGCGACCGGATCGTGAATGGACACGATGGCGCCCTCGCCAGCCAGCCGGGACCCGTGCTGGCTTCCGTGATCATGACCGAGACCATGATCACGGAAGATCACCCAGGTCAGGACCGGTGCGATGTTCCGTGATCATGCCCGGGACCGTGATCACGGAGGATCGCACCTGCCGCCCCCGCACTCACAGCACCCCGGACCGGGAACTCTCCCCCACGATGCCGGAAAAGGCTCCCCCGATCCTGATCACCAGTCACCCGACGGCCTCGAGGGAGGCTGCCGCGTGATTCGTGATCGAGTCGGGGAAGCGTTTCGGGCACCTTGCGGGATAGTCAGGCGGGAGCACGCTCCGGCCCGGCGGCCCGGCCCGGCGGCCCGGCCCGCGACAGAGTCGGGGCGGCCCGGGTTGCTGGTCACGCCCGCCTCTGACAGCATCGTGGCCCTCCCTGTTGCTGTCAGCCACTGGTTTTGGCAGCATCGTGGCCCTCCCTGATGCTGTCCTGAGAGGCTGCTGAAAAACCCCGAAAAATCCATGATCGCGATCGAAGAACCGCAGGTCAGGGAGTCGGGTTCGCGACGAAAACGGGGTTTTTCAGCAGCCTCTCCTGACAGCAACGGGGAGGGCCACGCTGCTGTCAGAAAGGGGCGCTGACAGCAACAGGGAGGCCACGATGCTCACCCTGCCCCGGCGGCGCCGGGGCAGGACACGGCGCACATCCCCCCGAACCCGGCGCCTGACTCACCAAGATCCCGAGTCACCCGACAACCTCCAGGACAGCGGCGATGGCCCGTGATCATGCCCGCGACCATGATCACGGACATTAACCCCGGTCGGCCCCGGCGGACAAGCACCCCCCACCCGGCAAACCCGCACCACCCGCCTCCACCGCCTCATACTCACCCCGCAGCAGGAACTGCGATTCAGCCAACAAGGTCATTGATGTGGCGGACCGGGTGTCGTTTCGCGCGTTGATGTTATCGGGGCTCAGTCCCGGCGGGGTCGCTGGGCTAATGCAGGCCGGTCCGGATTAGCGCACGGACCGCGTCGACTATGAGCTGAACGGCTATGGCCGACAGCAGCAGGCCGGCGATCCTGGTGAGCAGCTCGACGCCCGAGCTCTTGAGGACCCTGAGCACGACCCCCGAGAACCGCATCGCCAGCCAGAGCAGCACGACGACGGCCACGATGGCGGCGGCGAAGGCTATGGCCGAGCCTGCGGACCCGATTCGCTGGACGAAGAGCATCGTGGCCACGATCGCGCCCGGGCCGGCGAGCAGCGGGGTGCCGAGCGGAACGAAGGCCACGTTGGCCTGCGCGTGCTCGAGGTCGGCTGGCTCGGCCGCGCGCCCGGTGAGCAGTTCAAGTGCGACCAGGAGAAGCAGCAGGCCGCCGGCCGCCTGCAGCGAGGGCAGTTCGACGCCGAGGTAGGCGAGTATGGAGCGGCCGAAGAGCGCGAACGCGACGATGACGCCGAGCGCGACCACGGCCGCCTGCCAGGCGAGGCGGTTCCTCTCACTCGCTGGCCTGCTCGACGTCATGCCGAGGAAGACCGGCACCACGCCCGGCGGATCGGTAATGACGACCAGCGTGACGAACGCTTCCCAGAAGAACTTGACGTCGGACAGCAGGCTCGTCACGCGCTGATCACCGGCACGCCATGCGCGGCGCTGACGCGCCACCCGGGCGGCAGCCGCCTCACCGGCCGGTCACGGGCGCGCCCGCCGCTCCGCCGATGAGCCGCCCGAAGGCCTCGCCTCCGGTTGCTTCCGAGCCGATCCGGTCGCCGGTGAGCTCGCCGTGGTCGTCACTGCCGCCTGTGGCCACAAGATCCAGCCTGGCGGCCAGCTCGGCGAGCGCGACCCTTTCATCTGGATCGTGATTGGGATGCGCCACCTCGACGCCGGCCAGCCCGGCGGCGGCCAGCTCCGTGATCAGGTCATCGGGGACCCGCCAGCCTCGAGTCCCGGCTAGCGGGTGGGCGAGCACGCAGACGCCGCCGGCCGCGCGCACGAGCTCGATCGCGTCCACCGGGTCGAGGGCGTACCTGGCCACGTGAGCGCGGCCGCCTGGGGCGATCCAGTCGCTGGTGAACGCCTCGTCGAAGGAACCGATCACCCCGGCCCGCAGCATCGCACGAGCGACGTGCGGCCGGCCGACGACGCCGTCGCCCGCGATATCGCTGACTTGCTCCCAGGTCACCCCGGTGCCCAGCTCGGCCAGCTTGGCGACCATCTGCTGAGCGCGGGTGACGCGGCTTTGCCTGATCGCGGCGCACTGGGCGGCGAGCTCGGCATGCCCGGGATCGAAGAGGTAGGCGAGCATGTGCACGCTGTGCCCGTCGCGGCGGCAGGACAGCTCCATGCCAGGGACGAGGATGAGCCCGGCGGGCAGTTCCCGCGTCGCCGGCCCGATCCCGGCCACCGTGTCATGGTCGGTCAGCGCGACCGCGTCGAGGCCGGCCGCCGCGGCCCGGCGCATCATCTCGCCCGGGGGCCTGGTGCCGTCTGAGGCCGTGCTATGACTGTGCAAATCGGCGCGCACGCGCTGACTCTAGCCGGTCTGGCCGGCTCGCACTCAGCCAGGCAGCCGGGGCGATCGGGCGCCGAACGGCAAGTCGAGATCCTGGCTCCGGTCGCGCAGGTCGCGCAGCGGCAGGGATTCGACGAGCAGGGTGCCCGCCGTATCCGGCCAGAGCAGTACCCACAGCCAGCCGCCCATCAGCTCGCCGGCGAACGCGGCGCGACCGGGCGAGTCGATGTGCCACAGCGGGAAGTCGTGATGGCCAACGGTGACCTGGGCGTGCGGCGAGGTAGCGGCGAAGCCGGCGCCCGGGTCGGGGCCCGCGAGCCCGGCGCAATGGGCGCCGAGGCCCACGCCGACTTCCTCGCAGATCAGCAGCATCTCGGCCGGGCCGCCCAGCGGATTAGGCCCGGAGAGCGCGACCGCGCAGGCCCGCGTTCCGCTCCGGTCATCGCCGACCGCCGCGAACCCGGTGACCAGCCAGCCGCCAGGCAGCGGCCACGGCAGCATGACCGGGACGTCCGTCTGGCGCAGCAGGCCTGCCAGCCCTTCGGGTGACAGGCTCTGCACCTGTCTGAGAGGGTAGATCTCGCCGTGCACCGCGCACCGCCAGCTGCTCGACCAAGCATCAGGCGGTATCGCGGCGCACCCGCACCTAGGGCAGGAAAGGCCCATTCGTCTCACGCCCGTATCCTTGCGCCGGTCGCTACCGTCTCACTCCAGGTACGATGCTCTGCGCGCATGTCCCGTAAACGCAGGCTCACGCTGAGGGCATGGTTTTAGTTCCTGGTGGTCCTGGTGAGGCCGGCAGCCCGGCCGCGGGCGGCGGCTACCAGGGCGAGTTTCCTCGACGCCTCGTCGATCATTTCCTCGCCCAGCATCACGGCGCCCTTGTGCCGCACGGCCGCGGCGTGGCGGCAGGCGTCCAGGATCAGCTCGGCGCGGTCATAGCTGTCCTGATCGGGGGCGAAAGCGTCGTTGACCGGAGCTATCTGATCGGGATGCACCACCCATTTGCCGTCATAGCCGAGCGCGGCGACGCTGGCGGCCATCGCGGCCAGGCCCTCCGTGTCGGCGATGGCCGCGTACGGGCCGTCTATGGCCTGCAGGCCCGCTGCCCGCGCGGCGACCAGAATCCGCAGGTGCGCGTAGTGGAAGGCATCGCCGCCCGCGTACCCCGGCGGCGGCACGCCCATCCGCAGCGACCGCATGCCCAGGCTGGCCATGAAGTCAGCCGGGCCGAAGATCAGCGCGGCCAGCCGCGGCGACGCCGCCGCGATCTGGTCGACGGCCGCCAGGCCGGCCGCGTCCTCGATCTGCGCCTCGATGGCGATCGCTCCGGCGGGCAGGCCCGCATGCTGCTCGATCTGGCCGAGCAGCAGGTCAAGCCAGGTCACCTGGGCCGGCGAGCTGACCTTGGGCAGGACAATCGAATCGAGCCGGCCGCCGGCCCGCTCGACGACCTCGATGACGTCACGGTAGGCCCACGGGCTGACAGCGTCGTTGATGCGGACGGCGCGGACCTTGGCGGCCCACTCGCCGGCCGGCAGTGCCGCCGCGACCAGGCGCCTGGCCTCGTCCTTTGCCGCCGGCGCGACCGCGTCCTCCAGGTCCAGGATGACCTGGTCGGCGGGCAGTTCCCTGGCCTTGGCGATGAACCGATCGCTGCTGCCTGGCACTGTCAGGCACGATCTCCTTGGCCGCTCGGCGCTTTCCATGGACCGATGATCCTATGCCGCGCCGTTCGACTCCGTCGGCGAGTGCTTCTAGCATGGGCGCATGTCCACCACCTCAGTGCCAAGCGCCGGATCCGGCGTCCTGACCGTCGAGCGGGTCACGCAGGCGCTGGCAGGCGTGCTCGACCCGGAGATCCGCCGTCCCATCACCGAGCTCGGCATGGTCAAGAATGTCGAGGTCGGGGCCGACGGCGCCGTCCTTGTCGAGGTCTACCTGACGGTGTCAGGCTGCCCGATGCGCGACACGATCACCCGCGAGGTGCGCGGCGCCGTCGGGAAGCTCGAAGGCGTGCGGGCCATCTCGGTCGAACTCGACGTCATGAGCGATGACCAGCGCAAGGAGCTGCAGGGCAAGCTGCGCGGCGGCAAGCCTGAGCGGGAGATCCCGTTCGCCAATCCCGCGTCGCTGACCAAGGTGTACGCGATCGCGAGCGGCAAGGGCGGCGTGGGCAAGTCGTCGGTCACCGTGAACCTGGCGGCCGCGCTGGCGGCATCGGGCCAGAAGGTCGGACTGCTCGACGCCGACATCTACGGGCATTCGGTGCCGCGCATGCTCGGCGTCACCGGCCGCCCGACTCAGGTCGAGCAGATGATCATGCCGCCAGTGGCCCATGGCGTGAAGGCGATCTCGAGCGGCATGCTCAAGAAGGGCAACGAGCCGCTGCCGCTGCGCGGGCCGATCCTGCACCGGCTGCTGCAGCAGTTCCTCGCCGACGTGTACTGGGGCGATCTCGACGTGCTCCTGCTTGACCTCCCGCCGGGCACCGGCGACGTCGCGATCTCCGCCGGGCACCTGGTGCCCGGGGCCGAGCTGATCGTCGTGACTACCCCGCAGGTGGCGGCGGCCGAGGTCGCCGAGCGGGCCGGCTCGCTGGCTACTCAGCTGCACCAGCGGGTCGTGGGCATCATTGAGAACATGGCCTACCTGCCCTGCCCGCACTGCGATGAGCGGATCGAGGTATTCGGCAAGGGCGGCGGCCTGGCCGTCGCTGACGCGCTGTCCAGGCTGACTGGCGCGACGGTGCCGATGCTCGGCGAGATACCGATCGACCTGCGGTTGCGGGAGGCAGGTGACGAGGGAACGCCGCTCGTGCTCTCCGCGCCCGAGGCCCCGGCGGCGCAAGCGCTCGCCTCGATCGCGGCGCAGCTCGCCCGCAGGTCACGCAGCCTGATAGGCCGCCAGCTGGGAGTCACCCCGGTCTGACTGACCCGTCACTCCGGTCGGACCGGGCCAGCCGCTGGCAGGCAGGCGAGGTCCCCTGGTCCGCGATCAGGTGGCTTCGGCGTCAAACGGGGGCGAGTCGTGGACCAGCAGGGATGACGTGTGATCATGATGGCCGTTACCCGCGTCCGGCGACGCGGGATCCAGAGAGTCGGCGGTCATCGCGCCGCTCGGCCCCGCCCAGCTGAAGTCCTCGTCGTCGAAATCGTCAAGCAGGTGCTTGCGGACGAAGCTCTTGGGGTTGAGATCGGTAAAGTCGAAGTCGCGGAATTCGGGCCCGAGGCTGTCGGTAAGGTCAGATTTAGCCGACTCGGCAAGCCTGCGCAGGTCACGCAGCGCTTTACCAGCCTGGGCCGCCATCTTCGGCAACTGGTCAGGGCCGAAGATCATCAGGCCGATGACGCCAAGTATCAAGAGCTTGGTGATGGACAAGTCAAACAAGCTGGCCTCGCGATCCTAGGCTAGTGACCTCACCGGTACAGGTCCGCGAGTTCCAGAGTAACCGCAGAGCCCGTCGTGGCCTAACGGCTCCCGTCATTCGGGTTAGCCGAAGGGGTCGAACCAGGAGCCCATACGGTGCAATCCCCGGTCAACTCGCTGCCAGAGACCGGCATCGTGATCATGCGGCAACTGGGCGACGATGAGGTCCACCGTGCCCTGGGGCGCATCGGAGATCACCGTGTAGACCACATCGTCGGCCGACCAGGCGAGGCTGCGCTGATCCGGCTCATTGGAATACACGAGCGTGCCGTGCACCCGCGCCCGCCGCCAGCCAGGCAACGCCCCGGCCAGCTCGCCATGCTGCATGAATACCGATACGACGGACAGGCCATCAGAGTAGGAGGCGTCGACGACGGCGCCAGTTCTCGTGACCGCGCGGCTGACGCTCACCAGCGCCATGTTCCCCGCCAGCGTCACCGGCACCGGCCAGCCTTGCCTGCGCAGCCTGGGCAGATCAGATTTGGTGGACTGCGCGCGCCACGCCTCCGTGACGCGGCCGGGCACCTGGGTGAGCGCGCGCGAGCCGAAGTCCAGGTCGACGAACGCTGCCTCGTTCACGAGCTGCCCGCTCGCGTTGAACATCTCCCGGCGCAAGGGCAGGCTGGTCGCAAGGTCAAGCCAGTAGCGCGCCGCCAGCGTCCCGTCGCGCCTGCGCACCGTCACCAGCTGCGCCGGCCGGCCGTCGGCCGCCCCGGGCCCGGCGTACTCGATCAGGTAGTTGGCGCGGAGGAGCTTGAGCATCCAGGATGAAACGCTGAGCACGCCGGCGGCCGCGTGATCAGACGCGGCGACGCCCGGCCGGGTAATCGATCCGGGTATTCCGTCGTTGTCGGCGCCGGCGTTGTCAGCGACCTCTGGCCCGCCGGACTGGTGCCAGACCTGGATGAGATAGGCGGTCGACTGGCCGGCTCCCCACCACGCCACGATCTGCGCGCCGGCGTAGGACACGCTGCGGCACGCCGAGACGGCCGCGTTCATTATCATCAGGCCCCGGCGGATCCTCGTCATGCTGACCGGGTACGGCGCGGCTCGCTTGAGCTGGTCGCCAGCCCGGGTCGCGACGGAACCCGGCCCGGCACCGGCGCGGGACGACGCCGGGCTGATCGAGCCGGTGATCAGGACGAGCGCCGAGACCGCCATGAGCGCGATCCCGCCCACCAGGACACCGAACCGCGCGCGACGCCAGTAGAACCAGAGCATCGGCGGCTACGGCGTGTCCAGGCGCATCAGCGCGGTGAAGCCCCCAGGCCGGACCGCACCAGGCACGACCGGCGCGGGGGCGGCCGGCTTGCGCGCCCGCGCGCCCGTCGTCGGCATCTGTCCGGCGTCGTAGCTGTGCTGCGTCCAGTAGGCATCGACGGCCGGCGACACCCTGGGCGCGGGATGGTCGGCGGACGCTCCGCCAAGCATGAAGGCCAGCATGCCGATCGCGGCAAGCGCCGTGCCCGTCGAGCCGGCCGCGACCGGCCAGGTCAGCCAGGACCGGCGCGCCCTGAACCCCGCGGCCGGCCGCGAAGGCGCCGGCCACGGCAGCCGGTCAGCCGAGAGCGCGATCAGCTCCTGATCTGACCTGGCGCGCTCGATCAGGCGGCCGACGATGGCATTGTCTGAAGCCGTATCGCCGAGCGCGGTCATCCGGCGCTTGAGCACCCGGAGCGCATTGGCCTCCTGCCGGCACGCGTCACAGCCGGCTATGTGGTTGAGTACCCGGTCGCGCTCCACGCCGTCGAGTTCGCCGTCAACCTGAGCCGACAGCCACCGCCCGAGATGACTCATGTCTAGCTCACCTCGCCAAGCAGCGCCGGGCCGGGCCGGGAGGTGCTGGCAGCGGACGTGCCCGGGACGCGAGTGCCGGTCAGCGGAGCAACGGCAACCGGCGCGGCGGCGACCTGAGCAACAGCGACCGGCGCGGCGGCGACCTGAGCGGCGGTCACTGGGGAAACAGCGGCGGCAGCGCGGGCAGGGACCGCCGTATTGCGGCGCGGCCTGCGATGCTCGAGCGCCGCCCGCAACTGGGCCGGCCGCGGTGGATGCGCGAGCGCACCGTGCCGAGCTTGACGCCGAGGACGTCGGCGATCTCCTCATAGCTCAGGCCCTCGATGTCGCAGAGCACGACCGCGGCGCGGTACTCCGGCGGCAGGTCGGCGAGCGCTGCCGCGATGTCGACGTCGAGGTGCCGGTCATCGAATGCCTGCGATGGCGTCGGCTCGGCGCCGCGGAGCCTGGCCGCTGTCTCCTCGCCGAGGCCCTCGAACCTGATCCGCTGCCGCCGCCTGGTCATGTCAAGGAACAGATTCGTGGTGATCCGGTGCAGCCAGCCTTCAAACGTTCCCGGCGTGTAGCTCGGCAGCGACCTGAAGACGCGGACAAAAACTTCCTGGGTAAGGTCCTCGGCGTCGTGGCTGTTGCCAGTCAGCCGGAACGCTAGCCTGTACACCCGGGCCGAATGGTCTCTGACCACCTCTTCCCAGGACGGCGGCGTCCATTGGGCGGCCCGCTCGCCAGCCGAACCGGCCGCGTCAACCGACTCAGTCTGCATCGGCCTCCCCTTGTCGTCAGTTCGGACCGTGTCGATCCGCCACCTGGCCGCAACCGGTCAACGTGCGGGAAGCCCAGCCTGTTCCCGCCTCCTGCCGGCTGACGCTAGGCTGCGGCGCGAGGATATTCACCAACGATCCCGGAGGCCATCATCTTCCGCTCAGATGTCACCGAAATCCTCGACGACTTCGTGCCGGAGGACGAGTTCCTGCTGCTGGCTCGCAGCAACGCCGAGCAAATGGGCGGTGCGGTGCCGATCTCAGCGGCGACCGGGGCCGCGCTGCGTTTCCTCGCCACCGCGATCGGGGCCAGGGCCGTCGTGGAGATCGGCACCGGCTATGGCACTTCCGGGATCTGGCTGCTCAGGGGCATGCGGGCGGGCTCGGTCCTGACCAGCGTCGACCCCGAGCCGCAGCATCACGCGAAGGCGCGTGCCGTCTTCGCCGCGGCCGGCTTCCCGTCCAGCCGGTACCGGCTGATCAGCGGCCGCGCGCTCGAGGTTCTCCCGAGGCTCGCCGACGGCGCTTATGACCTGGTGTTCTGCGACGCCGACAAGCGGGAGTACCCGGAGTACCTGACGGCAGCGCTGCGCCTGCTGCGGCCTGGCGGCATCATCGCGTTCGACAACGCCCTCTGGCCCGATCAGGCCGCGAACGTGGCGCACAGCGACCCGGACACCGCCGCCATCAGCGAACTGCGCGAGCAGGTCAGCGCGGACGAGAGCCTGGTGCCGCTGCTGCTGCCGATCGGCTGCGGACTGCTGACAGCGGTCAAGCAGGCCAGCTAGCCGGCTAGCCAGCAGAGCAGCAGCCTGGTGCCGAATCCGGTCGCACCCGCGGTTACGTCGCCATCGTCGGAGACGCTCCTCGCCGCTCCTGCGATGTCCAGGTGCGCCCAGGGAAGCCCGCCGGTGAACTCGCGCAGGAACAGCGCCGCGGTGATAGAGCCCGCACCGCCTTCCCTGGACGCGACATTCGACAGGTCGGCGACCGGCGACTCCAGCATGGCGAGGTACTCGTCATGCAGCGGCATCCGCCACAACCGGTCTCCGCTGCGCTCTCCGGCACCCGTCAGCGCCGCGGCAAGCTCATCGCTGGTCGAGTACAACGCCGCCCTGCTGCCGCCGAGCGCGATCCTGGCCGCGCCGGTCAGCGTGGCCAGGTCGACGATCTGATCCGGAGCGAGCTCAGCGACGGCATACGCGATCGCGTCGGCGAGCACGAGCCGGCCTTCGGCGTCGGTGTTGAGCACTTCCACCGTGCGGCCGCCGAAGTGAGTGATCACGTCGCCGGGCCGGAACGCCGAGCCAGACGGCAGGTTCTCCGCGGCCGCGACCAGGCCGGTGACCCGGTCAGGCACGCCGAGCTTGGCCAGAGCCGACATGGCGGCGATGACGGCGGCACCGCCCGCCATGTCGGTCTTCATGGCCTTCATGCCGTCATTCGGCTTCAGCGAGAGCCCGCCGCTGTCGAAGGTGATGCCCTTGCCGACCAGAACCACGTGCCGGGCCGCGCCCGGCGGCGCATAGGACAGCTCGATGAGCCTCGGCGGCCGTGCTGACCCTGATCCCACTGCCGTGATGCCGCCGAAGCCCTCGGCCGCCAGCTCCTGCTCGGCTCGCACCCTGATGGTCAGCCCGGTGCTCACCGCCACCTCTGCCGCCGCCTGGGCCAGCCAGTCCGGCGTTTTCCGCAGCGACGGGGTATTAGCCAGGTCCCTGGTCAGCGCCACGGCAGCGGCGATCGTAGCCGCCTGGCCCGCCGCCTCAGCCAGCTCATCCGATGCCGCGCCGGCCGGAACGACGAGTCGCACGACAGACTTGCGCGGCGTGACGCCAGCGTCCGCCGACTTCTCAGAGAACCGGTAAGACCCGAGCAGCACGCCCTCGGCGAATGCCTGCACCTGCGCCGGCGCGAGGCCGGCGAGCACATCGGCGATCGCCGCCTCACCCGGCCGAAGCAGCCGGCCGAGCTCGCCGCCTGCCTTGCGCAGGGCGGCCGCCGACCTGTTGCCAAGTCCCAGGAAGACGACACGGGCGAGCGCGCCGTCATGCCTGGCGACCGCGCTGGCGGTCTGCCCGGCCCTGCCGGTCAGCTGCAGCGTCGTGACCACGTCAGCGGCGCTGGCTCCGAGCACGGAATCCAGCGCCTCATCGGCCGCGACCTCGCCGCCCTGACCGACCGCGACTACCAGCAGATCCGCCGGTTCCTGAGCGCCCTTGCTCCTGGCGAGCAGGTAGGCGCCGGCGGACCTTGGCTCATCCGGACCCGCGACCGCGACCTCACATATAACAGGCATCTACCGTAGCCGCCCTAGCCGACAGCGGTTTCGAGCGCGTTGCTCAGCGCCTTCGCCTCGTCGGGCGTCAATTCCACGACAAGCCGGCCACCGCCTTCGAGCGGCACGCGCATCACGATGCCGCGGCCCTCCTTGGTGACCTCAAGCGGACCGTCACCAGTCCGGGGCTTCATCGCCGCCATCCTGCCTCCCCATCTCACTCGTACACGTCAGTGCACCGGGCATCAGACCCGAGCCAGCCGCGCCGCCCGGCCAGTCGCCTTCTGCCACCCAGTGCCGTCAAGCCACATCGACATCAATCAGTACCTCTATTATCGGTCAGTTCCTTGGCCTTGGTGGCATCGATCAGCGTTCCGACGATCGCTGGCGGTTCGCCAGGCACACTTAGGAAGCGTGAACGCGCGATCGGCCCTCTTTGATCTGTACGGTGATCATCTGCTGCCGCGGGGCGGCCAGGCGCCCGTGGCGGCGCTTGTCAGGCTGCTCAGCCCGGCGGCGATCTCTCCCCCGGCGGTGCGGACCGCGGTCTCCCGCATGGCGAGGCAAGGGTGGCTGACCCCAGTCAGGCTGCCTGACGGTGCCGGTTACCAGCTGACTGCCCGGGCCGCGCGACGGCTTACCCAGGCCGCCGACCGGATCTACCGGCGCGACGCGCCGCCGTGGGATGGCAGATGGCACGTCGTCGTCATCGACCGCGTCACGGACCGGGCCAGGCGCGACCGGCTCAGATCGGCGCTGGGTTACCTCGGCTATGCTTGCCTTGACGGCTCGACCTGGATCAGCCCGAGGCCAGCCGACGAGCTTGATCCGGTGATCTCAGCCGAGCAGGTCAGGGCCGAGCGCTTCCTCGCCAGCTACGACGGGGACCCGCGCGGGCTCGCGGCCAGGGCGTGGGACCTCGATGGCATGGCGCACGCCTACGAGCGCTGGATCGCGATCGCCGGCGACATCATCACCAAGGCCGGCGACGGGCAGCCAGATGAGGCGATTTTCGCCGTGCGGAGCGAACTGGTGCACGAGTGGCGCAAGTTCCTCTTCGTCGACCCTGGCCTGCCGGGTGAACTGCTGCCGCCCGGCTGGCCGGGCGCCGCTGCCGCAGAGCTATTTCACGCTGAAGCAGACCGGCTGATGCCGGCGGCCGCGCGCTTCGTCGACCGCACGCTTGCCACGGCCAACGGAAGGCGCCGTCACGCAGAGGTGCCCTGACCAAGGTAACCGGCTTCGGAATCGCCACGCCGGTCGCCGCCGGATTCCGCGTCACCGCCGGCCTGAGCTGCCTTGCGGTAAGCGGCCAGCTCCTCATGGGCCGCCACGATTCGCTCCGTCGCCTCGACCAGGTCGCTGACCGCGAGCCGGTCATAGCTTCCGTCGGGCTCCCGCCACCAGATGGCCTGGCCCTGACACCAGACGGTCAGCTTGTGGCTGATCGACAGCACCGCCAGGTCCCCGCCCGGCTCGGTCACCGGAACCAGGCCGGTGCCGAGCCCCCTGTCGGTCAAGGCCGCCGCCAGTTCCTCGATCGCCTCGCGGCCGCGCGGCGCCAGCCGCTCGCTTCTGGCGAGTTCGCTCGTGGCCGGCACCCGCAGCGCGAACCAGACGGCCTTGCCCGGCACCTTCCAGACGCCAAGCCGCCCGCGGCTCAGGTGATGGCCCCACATCCCGGCTGACAAGCCCGCGACCATCTGCAGCCCGCGACCGCGTACCGAGTCGGGACCTGCCGGCACGGCCGCGCCAATCGGAACCGGCTCGCCAGCGTCCCAGCCAGGATCAGAGTCAAAGATCTTGCAGACAATTTCCCGACCAATTGGACCAATCGTGCAAGACCTAACATAAAGCCAAAATTCCGGTATTCCGCTCACGGGGCGGTGGCCGTGGCCGCCGTATTCGATGTTGCTGTGAGCGTTCAAGGTGTTGGCCGCGAGTTCGCTCGCCATGGTCACGCCGTCATGGATCAGGTCGCCAGGCAGGCCAACCCCGGCCACCGACTCGCGGAAGAAACTCCGCGCGGCGCTGGCGCACGTGCTGTCGAGCGGGAGCGGCCGGACGAAACAGCCGCCCGCGCGGACGCTCGCCTGCGCCATCCCCACCTTGGGAACCCGGTCGTCGATGACGGTGCCGGCCACCGAGTGCGCACGGGCGAGCCGTCCGACCGGCGGCGGGAACGAGGGGCCTTCGGCCAACGGGGCCGCCATCCATCTCTGTTGCGGCCCGGTATGCCCGGCGGCCGCGTTCCTGGCTGGTGACCCGCCGGGTACTCCATCCGGGTCGCCGTCGGCGGGTGTCAGAAACATTCTGGCCCCGCCTTCCCGCGTCGCAGCTGGTATGGACAGATTACGAGTCTATTAGCATCGTGTGCAACGACTCTGCGAGAAATAGCGGCGCCGCCTTTGTCGCTGCCAAGCAGCGGCCCGGCGGCCTGCCGTTCCGCCTGGTGAGACCGCTGATCGCGCCTGGCCCACTGCCGATCACAATATAGGGTTGAAATATTACTTGGCGTGATCGATCCGGCAGAAGCAGTCAGCGAGATGATCATCGACAATCCCGCACGCCTGCATCGCCGCGTAGGCGGTGACGGGGCCGGTGAAGCGAAACCCGTGCTTGCGCAGATGCACGGAGAGCGCCTTGGACGCCGGGGACCAGGACGGGACGTCAGCGGTCGTGCGCGGCGCGGGCACGCCATCGGCTGCGTAACCCCAGATCGCGGCGGCCAGTCCGGCGGGCAATTCGAGTGCCGCCCTCGCGTTGCTGATCGTCGCCTCGATCTTCGCCCGGTTCCTGACGATTCCCTTGTCGGCGAGCAGCCTGTCGACGTCCCCGGCGCCGAATCCGGCGACCACCGCGGGGTCGAAGCCGCTGAAAGCGGCACGGAAGTTCTCCCGCTTCCGCAAGATGGTCAGCCAGGACAGGCCCGACTGGAAGCCTTCGAGGCAGAGCCGCTCGAAGATGCCGATGTCATCTTTGACCGGCCGTCCCCACTCCTCGTCGTGGTAGACCACGTTGTCGGGCGGGCCAGTCCCCAGGGACAGCGGAGCCGGCCGTCAGCACCGGGCAGCGCGCCCCTAGGCTCGCTCATCGCCATCACCTCGCATCGTGTCGGCCTTCTGCCCCTCGCCGCCCGGCCCGAGCCGGGTCAACTCACCGCGCAACGCCGCGATCTCCGCATCTCGGGCCGCGAGCAGGTGAGCGGCAGCGGCCAGCGCTTCCGAGGTCGCCTGCACCTGGTAACCGAGCGGCCCCAGCGGCAGCCGCAGCATCGCCACGTCAGCGGGCGACCGGAGGTCCAAGGTGACGGCAGGGAGATCACGCCGGAACAACGCCATCTCGCCGCCTCGTCCCATCGCGACGACTACGACGCCGCCGAGTATCGCCCCGGCAGCGAGCAAAAGCACCAGGTACACACTGTGAATCGTGCCATGATCCGGCTCATCCCCGCACTCGCGTGCGGCAATGGGGCCGATCAGGCGTCGATGCCGTGGTCGCGCAGCACGTCGTTGAGCATGGACTTGTCGTGCCTTTCGCCCTCGATGAGCCGCTTGAGAACAAGCACGCACTGCATTCCGAACTCGCCGCCGGAATATTTCCTTGGGCGGATGCCGCTGACGGAGACTGACCACGGCGGGACCTCGCCCTGCGGGAGTTCCTCGCCTGACTCGACATCGATGACGTGGGTGGTCGGCGTCAAGATCGTGCCGGCGCCGAGAACGGCACCCGTCCTGATCCTGGCGCCCATGACGACCATGGAGCGCGACCCGACGGTGACCTCGTCCTCGATGACGACGGGTACCGCGTTGGGCGGCTCGAGCACGCCGCCGATGCCTACTCCCCCGGAAAGATGGACATTCTTCCCTATCTGGGCCCCTGAGCCCACCGTGGCCCAGGTATCCACCATCGTGCCAGAGTCTACGTAAGCACCTATGTTCACAAAAGAAGGCATTAGCACGGCGCCGGGCGCGACATAGGCACCCCAGCGCACGATGGCGCCCGCGACGGATCGCACGCCCTCCAGGTGCGACGTCAGCGGCACCCTGTCGTGGTACCGGAAATCTCCGACCCGCGACTCCACCATGGGCATGACGCGGAAAGCCAGCAAGATAGCCCGCTTGGCGCGCTCGTCGACGAGCACCTTGTCGGTGTGCCGGTCAATCCACGCCACCCGGGCCTCGCCCGAGTCGATCAGGTCGACAGCGTCGGTAATCAGCTTTCTGGCCGCCGTGTCGTCTGGCGTCAGGTCAGTCCGGCGTTCCCAGAGCTCGTCTATCTGCGCGGGCACCGTGGTGGCGATGCCGGCCGGGCCGGCGGCTGCAGCGGCGGGACCATTATCCATAGCCAGGGAGCCTAGCGACTCCGAGCCAGGCCCGCTGGCATGGGGATTGCCGGCGGATTTCCAGGCAACAGGTACCTTCTGAGGCGTGGCAGCAGCATCTCGCTCTGGCAAGGTCGGGGCCGGAGCGGTTCTCCTCATCGCGGTGATCGTCGTCGCGCTCGCGATCAGCCGGTCCGAGCGGACAACCGGCGTGCCCGGGATCGGGACCGGATGCCTCGTCCGCGGTGCCGGCTTCGACGTGCCGCTGAGCACGGGGCAGGCGGGCATCGCCTCGACCATCGCCGGCGTAGCCAGCTCAAGGGCGATGCCCGTCCGCGCGGTGACCATCGCCTACGCGACCGCGCTCCAGGAGTCTGACCTGGAGAACCTGCCCTATGGCGACAGGGACTCGGTCGGCGTGTTCCAGCAGCGGCCGTCACAAGGCTGGGGCACGAGGGCTGAGCTGCTCGACCCGGTGTACGCGAGCGCGCGGTTCTTCGCCGCTCTCGCCGCGATCCCCGACTACCGGCGGCTCCCTGTCTACCGGGCGGCGCAGGACGTGCAGCGCAGCGCCGACGGCTCCGCCTACGACCAGTACGCGTCCGAAGGAGCGGCCATGGCGCTCGGATTCGCGGGCAGCCAGGCCAGATCCGTGTGGTGCTGGTACGGAGCGGGGGTGTCTGGCCGCGGCGAGCTCGCGACGGCGGACCATGGGCTGGCCAGGGCGTTCGGCCGGCTGCGGATCAGGCACGTGGGCGACCCGGTCGTGGCTGTGAAGGTCCGGAACCGCGAGGCTGGCTGGGCCGTGGCCGCCTGGCTGGTGACGCACGCAGGCGACTATCACCTCCGCACGGTCCGATTCGCCGGATACGAGTGGACGGCCGCCCGCGGCCAGCGAGGCTGGCGGAAAGACCGCCCTGATCGCCACTGGCCAGCGGGCAAGCTGACCGTCGCGTTCGGCTGATACCCTGCGTTCCCTGCGGGCTCACCGTTTTGTTACTACGCCGGGTCGGCTACGGAATACTAATCCGATCCGGGATACTGAGTCAGGTGCGTACTAGTACCCGACCGTGGTTCTAAGAGGAGTTCGGAGTGACGTACATCATCGCCCTGCCATGCGTCGACGTACTCGACCGGGCGTGCATCGAGGAGTGCCCCGTCGATTGCATCTACGAGGGCGAGCGCATGCTCTACATCCATCCTGACGAATGCGTTGACTGCGGCGCGTGCGAGCCTGTCTGTCCGGTTGAAGCCATCTACTACGAGGACGACGTGCCTGCGCAGTGGAAGGACTACTACAAGGTCAATGTGGACTTCTTCGATGACCTTGGCTCACCGGGTGGCGCCTCCAAGACCGGCAAGATCGGCAAGGACCACCCGACCGTCGCGTCGCTGCCACCGCAGGAAACCGAGCACTGACCGGCAGCGCGATGTCTGCCGCGCAGACCCGGCACACCGCGACCGAGCCCTCGGCTACGGCCGGCGAGGGGTCGGTCGGCGGCGTGCGGGCTGACGGGGCGCGGGCCGACGGGGCGCGGGCCGACGGCATGCCGACTGCCGGGACGCGCGCTGGCGGCGTGCGGGCTGGCGGAGCGCGATCGCTGGCGGCCAGGCTTCCTGACTTCCCCTGGGATGTGCTGGCGCCGTCGGCGGCCGCGGCAGCCAGGCATCCAGGCGGGATCGTGGACCTCTCCATCGGCACGCCCGTAGATCCGGTACCTCAGCTGATCCGCCAGGCTCTGGCCGACGCGGCCAACTCGCCTGGCTACCCGCAGACCAGGGGCACAGCCCAGTTGCGCACCGCAGCGGCCGGCTGGCTCGCCCGCCGCCATGGCGTGGAGGTCAGCCCGGATGCCGTGCTGCCCGTGATCGGCACCAAGGAGCTAATCGCCTGGCTGCCGACGCTGCTCGGCTGCGGACCGGGCGACACGATCAGCTTTCCTGAACTCGCGTACCCGACCTACGACATCGGCGCGCGGCTAGCCGGCGCTCGCTCGCTGTCGACCGACCGGCCCGACGGGCTCGATCCCGGGGCCGGTGCCGGGGCCGGGGCCGGGGCCGATCCAGGGGCCGGGGCCGGCGCCTGGGCCACCCCAGCTGGCGGGGTGGGCGAGGGCAGCCAGGCAGCCGGTGCAGGTGAGGCGGCCGGTGCGGGCGAGGCGGCCGGTGCGGGCGAGGCGGCCGGTGCGGGCGAGGCAGCCGGAATCAGGCTGGCGTGGATCAACTCGCCGTCCAATCCGACCGGACGGGTACTCCCGGCCGCCCGGCTGCGCGAGCTCGTCAGCTGGGCCCGCGCTCACGGGGCGGTGATGGCGAGCGACGAGTGCTACATCGACCTGGGGTTCGACACGACCCCGGTGTCCGCACTGCATCCCGACGTCTGCGGGCAATCGCATGACGGAGTGCTCGGCGTGTACTCGCTTTCCAAGCGGTCCAACCTGGCCGGCTACCGAGCCGGCTTCGTGGCCGGGGACGCCGGCCTGGTGGCCGAACTGCTTGAGGTGCGCAAGCACGCGGGGATGATCGTCCCGGCGCCTGTGCAAGCCGCGCTGACTGCCGCGCTCGGCGACGACGCGCACGCCGAGGCGCAGCACGCCAGGTACGCGCGGCGGCGCCAGCTTGTTCGACCGGCCCTGGAGGCGGCAGGCTGGGTGGTGAGCCACTCTGAAGCCGGGCTGTACCTGTGGGCCAGTTACCCGGGCCGGAACTGCTGGGAGTCGGTGCGCGTGCTGGCAGAGATCGGCATCCTGGTCTCGCCGGGCGCCTTCTACGGCCTGGCTGGCAGCCAGCACGTCCGCATCGCCATGACAGCCACGGACGAGCGGATAGCCGCGGCCGCAGCCAGGCTCGGTGAGCTGACCTAGCAGCAACTCAGCGGGCGGGCCCCGACCCGACAGGCAGAGCGACCGGCGACTCCGGGGGTGCGGGAAGCCCATTCTGGGCGGACGTGCGCTGTGCTCCGGCCCGCGCCGCCGGGGAAGCGTGAGCATCGTGACCCTCCCTGTTGCTGTCAGCGGTCCTTTCTGACAGCAACGTGGCCCTCCCTGATGCTGTCAGGAGAGGCTGCTGAAAAACCCCGTTTTCGTCGCGAACCCGACTCCCTGACCTGCGGTTCTTCGATCGCGATCATGGATTTTTCGGGGTTTTTCAGCAGCCTCTCAGGACAACATCAGGGAGGGCCACGTTGCTGTTAAAACCAGTGACCAACAGCATCAGGGAGGGCCACGATGCTGTCGGATGCGGGCGCGACCAGCAACCCGGGCCGCCCTGATGCCGCCGGGCCGCCGGGCCGCCGGGCCGCCGGGCCGCCGGGCCGCCGGGCCGGAGCGTGCTCCCGCCGACGCTTCCGCAAGATGTGCGAAGGGCTCCCCGATCTTGATCACCACTCACCCGCCACCCCTCACCACTCACCCGCCACCCCTCACCACTCACCCGCCACCCCTCCACCCGCCAGCAGTCACCCGCCACCCGCCGTCACCGGCGCAAACTTGCGTGAATACGCCCACGACCGCCCCCAGCGCAACCTCAACCCGGATTCTGCGCAACATATAGCCGGAGACAGCTCGATCTGCGCAACGAATCGCCGTTGTTGCGCATGAGCCAGGTGGGCCAATTGCGCCGGCGCGATTCTAGGCTTGAGCTGATCCGCGCTACCTGGAGGTTTGATGACGCCGATCGGCACGCAGCTAGGCGAGTCGACGCACACCAGGACATACCTGATGTGCTCGCCTGACTACTTCACGGTCGAGTACGCCATCAACCCGTGGATGAATCCAGACGAGCCGGTTGACCTCGAGCTGGCCGGGCGGCAGTGGCAGCGGCTCAGGGAAATCTACGAAAGCCTCGGACACACGGTGCGCACTATCGATCCGGTGCCAGGCCTGCCCGACATGGTGTTCGCGGCGAACGGCGCGACCGTCATCGGCGGCAAGGTGCTCGGTGCCAAGTTCAAGCACTCCGAGCGGCTCAAGGAGAGCGCTGCCTACATGGACTGGTTCCGGGAGCAGGGCTACCCGGTGACCGAGCCGGTCGGGGTCAACGAGGGCGAGGGTGACATTGTCTTCGCCGGCAAGGTCATCATCTCCGGGCACGGGTTCCGTACCGATGCGGAGACGAAGACCGAGGCTGAGGCTCTGTTCGGCCTGCCAGTGATCAGCGTCCGGCTGATCGACCCGAGGTTTTACCACCTGGACACCGCCATGGTCGTGCTTGATGACGACACCGCCGCTTTTTACCCGGCCGCCTTCGATGAGGCCTCGCAAGATGCCCTGGCGGCCCATTTCACCGAGCTGATCGAGGCCAAGGACGAAGACGCCGAGGTACTCGGCCTCAACGGCCTAAGCGACGGCAAGAATGTCGTGCTGCCAGCGCAGGCTCACAGTCTCGCCCAGCGCATCACCGCAGCGGGATTCAACGTCGTGCCAGTCGACCTGTCCGAATTCAGGAAATCGGGCGGCGGGCCAAATGCTGCACGCTGGAACTCAGGTAACCCGGAGGTAGCGCCGTGACGGCCAACCACATGACATCAGCGCAGCTCAGTGCCCAGGCGGCAGTGCACAGCGCGCACAATTATCACCCGTTGCCCGTCGTCATCGAGTCAGCCGAGGGCTCCTGGGTCACTGACGTCGAGGGCCGACGCTACCTTGACCTGCTCGCCGCCTACTCAGCGATCAACTTCGGCCACAGGCATCCGCGGCTCATCGCCGCCGCCCAGCGGCAACTCGAGCGGGTCACGCTGGTGAGCCGCGCGTTCGAGCATGACCAGTTCGGCCCGTTCTGCGCCGAGCTCGCCGCGCTGGCAGGCATGGAGATGGTCCTGCCGATGAATACCGGCGCCGAGGCCATCGAGACCGCCATCAAGACGGCCCGCAAGTGGGGTTACGAAGTCAAGGGCGTCCCGTCCAACGAAGCGGTGATCATCGCTTTCGACGGCAACTTCCACGGCCGCACGGTCACGATCGTGAGCTTCTCGACCGACCCGGATGCCAGGGACTCCTACGGGCCGTACACGCCGGGCTTCCGCATCGTTCCCTACGGCGACGCCGACGCGCTCGCCGCCGCGATGGATGAGCGGGTCGTCGGCGTACTCGTCGAGCCGATCCAGGGAGAGGCCGGGGTCGTCGTGCCGCCTGCCGGGTTCCTGCGCCGGGTACGCGAGCTGTGCACCGAGCACGGCGCGCTGATGCTCGCCGACGAGATCCAGTCCGGCCTCGGCAGGACCGGGACGACGTTCGCCTGCGAGCACGAGGAAGTCGTGCCCGACTTGTACATCCTGGGCAAGGCACTCGGCGGCGGCATTGTCCCGATCTCCGCTGTGGTGTCATCCTCGGCGATCCTCGGCGTGTTCAAGCCTGGTCAGCACGGCTCGACTTTCGGCGGCAACCCCCTCGCGTGCGCGGTCGCCCGCGAGGTCATCGCGATGCTCAAGACAGGCGAGTTCCAGGAGCAGTCAGGCAAGCTCGGCACTCACCTGCACGACCGGCTCAACGCGCTGCCCGCCAGCGTCGTCCGCGAAGTCCGAGGCCGCGGCCTGTGGGCCGGAGTCGAGTTCACCGAACTCAACGGCCGCGAGGTCACCGAGCGGCTGATGGCAGCCGGCGTACTCGCCAAGGAGACCCACGAAAGCACCATCAGGCTCGCTCCGCCGCTCGTGATCAGCAAGGCAGACCTGGACTGGGCGGTAGACCAGCTCGAATCCGTCATCAGGTAGGCAGCCGAAGAGCCGCCAACCGAGGCACGACTGTTGCGGCCGGAGGCACGACTGTGAGGTCGGTCAGAACAGACTGCCGCGCATGAATGCGCGAATCGATGACCTTGTCGGCTTATGAGAGGTCCCGGAGGCCCGGGTCCCGGAGGCCCGGGTCCCGGAGGCCCGGGTCCAGGAGGCCCGGGTCCAGGCGGCCCGGGCCGAGTTCAGGCGGGCCTGGCGGGTTAGCGGTGCCGGGGGTGGCCAGGCCGGCTGTTCGAACTGCCCAGTGCTATTGACTGAAAAAGCTCCCCGAAGCGAAAACTCTCCCCCCACGATGCCGTAAAAGCTCCCGATCCTGATCACGAGCCGCGCGGCAGCCCCCGGGACCCGTGCTGGTTTCCGTGATCATGATCGAGACCATGATCACGGAAGATCACCCAGGTCAGGACCGGTGCGATGTTCCGTGATCACGCCCGGGACCATGATCACGGAGGATCGCACCTGCCGCCCCCGCACTGGCAGCTCCCAGGAGCGGGAACTCTCCGCCACGATGCCGGAAAAGGCTCCCCCGATCCTGATCACCAGTCACCCGACGGCCTCCAGGGAGGCTGCCACGTGATTAGTGATCGAGTCGGGGGAAGCCTTTCGGACATCTGGCGGAATGATCAGGCCGGAGCACGCCCCGCAGCCCCGCAGCCCCGCAGCCCGGCGCCCGGCCCGCGACAGCATCAGGGCGGCCCGGGTTGCTGGTCACGCCCGCCTCTAACAGCATCGTGGCCCTCCCTGTTGCTGTCAGCCACTGGATTTAACAGCAACGTGGCCCGCCCTGATGTTGTCCTGACAGCAACGGGGAGGGCCACGTTGCTGTCAAAACGGACCGCTGACAGCAACAGGGAGGGCCACGATGCTCACCCTGCCCCGGCGGTTGCCATTCCGGAGCCCAGCGCACGTCCGCCCCCACCCGGCGCCTGACTCTCCACGATCCCGAGTCACCCGCCAACCTCCAGGACCACCCGCACCACTCGCGTCCACCGCCTCATACTCACCCCGCAGCATGAACTCCGATTAAGCCAACAAGGTCATGAATGTGCGAATCGATGACTTTGTCGGCTTATGAGAGGTCCAGGCGGCCCGGTCCAGGCGGCCCGGGTCCAAGCGGGTTGGCCCGGGTCCAGGCGGGTTGGCGGTGCCGGGGGGGTGACCAGGCCGGGCTGTTCGAACTGACCAGTGCTATTGACTGAAAAACTCCCCGAAGCGAAAAACTCTCCCCCGCGATACCGGAAAGCTCCCCCGATCCTGATCACGGAAGATAGCCCAGGTCAGGACAGCGGCGATGTTCCGTGATCATGCCCGGAAACATGATCACGGAAGATCGCCTCGGCCGGCGCCCGGCCGGCAAGTACCTCACCCGGCAAGCCCGCACCACCCGTCTCCACCGCCTCAGACTCATCCCGCAGCCTGAACCTCCGACTTAGCCAACAAGGTCATCGATATCGGAAATTTGACGCCGAGACCCCGGAATTTAGCGATTCAGGCCGTCCCTTAAAATGTGTTGCCACCACTGGTAGCATAGTCACGTGGCTGCGAAGAACACCGAACCAGGCGACCAGGCACACGCGACGCCCGAGCTCAGCGTGCTTGAGCAGGCACTGAGGCAGGCACTCGAATCGGTTCCCCGCGACCAGGTGGTGAAGTGCGTCATGTCAGTACTCCCAGCGACCGTCTTCATCGACGAAAGCGCCCGCCTCCACGGCGGCCGGGTGCGCAAGGTGAGCGTCTCCATGCCCGAGGAGCTGGCCGAAGCAGTCAGAGCCCGCACCGGCTCCGGCGGCTTCAGCCGCTACGTAACGGATGCTGTTCAGGAACAGATCAGGCTCAATCTGCTCGACGACCTATCAACTGAGTTGCAGGCCGAGTTCGGGCCGTTTGATGAGGCTGAGGTCATGCAGGCCATGCGCCTTTGGACCGACCGCGAGGAGGAGTCATAGCCGGATCCCTGGTCCTCGACGCTGAGGGCCTTATCAAGCTAGCGTCTGGCCACAAGATCGCCTCAACTCCCTTCGAGGCCATCCGCAGACAGCACGGACACGTCGTCACTGCCGCGACAACCTTGACCGAGGTGCTGCGTGGCGGTCCGAGGGATGCGACTATCCACCGCATCCTGAACAAGGTCACCGTCGTCTCCATCGACACCGCGCAAGCACGCAAAGCTGGAGAGCTCTTGGGTCGCAGCGGGCTTTCTGGTCATCGTTGCGCGCTGGATGCGCTGCTGGCCACCGTCGCCCTGGTGCAGCCGAGACCAATCGTGCTGCTCACCAGCGACACCGCCGATATGGCCAAACTGACAGCGGAACCAGAAAGACCTGCTAGGGAGAGGATCCTGATCCTACGTGTATGAATGCACCTGCACGCGGGTCCGCGTATCGATGCCAGAAGAGCTGATAACAGCGGTACGCGAATACGCCGGAGTCAACCGATTCAGCGAGTACGTTTCGTCCGCTGTCGCAAAGAGGTTAAGACTAGAGCTCCTTGGCGAGCTGATTGCCGAGTACGAGGCGATCTATGGCCCAGTGCCGCAGGAACTGCTCGACCAGGCCGCCCGCGAGTGGCCGGACTATGAGCCCGACGACCAGGAGGACGAGGTTGCTGCGGGCTAGGCCGGGCTGGCAAGCGGACAACGGACCGCGGCTAGTGCGGCCGCCGCCCAGGCGCATATGGTTCCGGATGTGACCGTTCTCGCCAGCGTGCTGGACACCGGCAGCGCCCAGTATCAGGCGCGCCGCGCGGCGATGCTGGCCAGGCTGGATGAGCTCCGGCAGGAGCACGCCAAGGCCATAGCGGGCGGCGGTCCCAAGTACGTCAAGCGGCACCGCGACCGGGGCAAGCTCACCGTCCGCGAGCGGGTCGAACTGCTGGTCGACCCCGATTCGCCGCTGCTCGAGCTGTCCGCCCTCGCCGGTTACGGCACCGGTTTTCCCGTCGGCGGCAGCGGGGTCACCGCGATCGGCATCATCGAGGGCACCGCCTGCGTGATCAGCGCCAGCGACCCGACGGTGCGGGGCGGATCGACGAACCCGTGGTCGCTGCGCAAGTCGATGAGGGCGATGCGGATCGCCGTCGAGAACCGCCTGCCCCTGGTCAACCTCGTCGAGTCCGGCGGCGCCGACCTGCCGACGCAGAAGGAGATCTTCATCCCCGGCGGGCAGATCTTCCGCGACCTGACCCGGATGTCGGCGGCCGGCATCCCGACGATCGCGATCGTCTTCGGCAACTCGACCGCCGGCGGCGCCTACGTGCCGGGCATGAGCGACTACGTCGTGATGATCGACGGAAGGTCCAAGGTCTTCCTGGCCGGTCCGCCGCTGGTCAAGATGGCGACCGGCGAGGAGTCCGACGACGAGTCGCTCGGCGGCGCCGGCATGCACGCGCGGCAGTCGGGCCTCGCTGACTTCCTCGCCGAAGATGAGCACGACGCGCTGCGCATCGGCCGGTCCATCATCGCCAGGCTGCACTGGCACCGCCGCCAGGACAGGCCGCCGCCGCCCTCCGGCCCCCGCTTCGACGAAGAGGAACTGCTCGGCATCGTCCCCGAGGACCTCAAGATCCCGTTCGACCCGCGCGAGGTCATCGCCAGGATCGCCGACGGGTCAGACTTCGACGAGTTCAAGCCGCTCTACGGCGCCAGCCTGGTCACCGGCTGGGCGGCGGTGCACGGCCATCCGGTCGGCATACTCGCCAACGCCCGCGGCATCCTCTTCAGCGCGGAGTCGCAGAAGGCCGCCCAGTTCATCCAGCTGGCCAACCAGATCGGCACGCCGCTGCTCTTTCTGCAGAACACGACCGGGTACATGGTCGGCGCCAGCTACGAGCAGCAGGGCATCATCAAGCACGGCGCGATGATGATCAACGCGGTCTCCAACAGCCGTGTACCACACCTGACCATCATCATGGGCGCCTCCTACGGCGCCGGGAACTATGGCATGTGCGGCCGTGCCTATGACCCGAGGTTCCTCTTCAGCTGGCCGAGCGCCAAGTCGGCGGTGATGGGCCCGGCCCAGCTCGCCGGCGTGCTGTCCATCGTCAGCCGCCAGTCGGCCGCCGCCAGGGGCGAGCCCTTCGACGAGGCAGCGGACGCGGCCATGCGGATCACGGTCGAAGAGCAGATCGAGTCAGAGTCACATCCGTTCATCTTGTCGGGGCGGCTGTATGACGACGGCGTGATCGACCCGCGCGACACCCGGGCGGTGCTCGGCCTGTGCCTGGCGGCGATCACCTCGGCACCAGGCGGCCCGGCCAGCCCCGGAGCAACGCCGGTGATCGCGGCGGGACCAGCGGGCGCGAGCCATTTCGGCATATTCAGGATGTAACCAACCCGCGAGCCAAAGGGCTCGGTGCCGCCTGGACTGAGGAGGGAGGAACGAAGTGACGAGCGACGAGGGAAGGCGGCACCTTCAAGGAGCCCGGAGGCGAGCGGGGCTAACACAGCTGCTGGTGGCCAACCGGGGCGAAATCGCCCGGCGGGTCTTCCGCACCTGCCGCCAGCTCGGCATCGGCACGGTTGCCGTCTACTCCGACCCCGACGCCGGCTCGCCGCATGTGGCCGAGGCCGACCTCGCCGTGCGCCTGCCCGGCGCGGCCTCCGCCGCGACCTACCTGAACGCCGAGGCCCTGATCGCGGCGGCGCGAGCGGCAGGCGCCGATGCCGTGCACCCCGGCTACGGGTTCCTCTCCGAGGACCCCGGATTCGCCCGGCGGGTGCTGGCGGCCGGCTTGCTCTGGGTGGGGCCGCCGCCCGAGGCGATGTCAGCGATGGCGCTCAAGATTCAGGCGAGGGAACGGGCTGCCGAGGCCGGGCTCCCCGTTCTCAGCGAACTCGATCCCGGGTCGATCACCGAGTTCCCCGTCCTGGTGAAGGCATCCGCGGGCGGCGGCGGCCGCGGCATGCGGGCGGTGCACAGCGCGGCCGAGCTTGACGCGGCGGTCGAGTCGGCCAGCCGGGAGGCGCTGTCGGCCTTCGGCGACGGCACCGTGTTCTGCGAGCCGCTGCTGACCGGGGCCAGGCACATCGAGGTGCAGGTGGTGGCCGACAGCCATGGCACGGTCTGGGCGCTCACCGAACGCGACTGCTCCACCCAGCGCCGTTACGCCAAGGTAATCGAGGAGACCCCGTCTCCCGCTGTCGGCGCGGATCTGCGCTCGCGGCTGCTCGCCGCCGCGACCGCGCTCGCCAAGGCCGTGGGTTACGCGGGGGCGGGGACAGTGGAGTTCCTCGTCGGCGGGTCGGGCTCCGGGCGGCAGGACGAGTTCTACTTCCTGGAGTTCAACACCAGGCTCCAGGTGGAGCACCCGGTCACCGAGTGCGTGCACGGCCTTGACCTGGTGGCGCTTCAGCTCGCGATCGCCGAAGGCCGTCCGCTGCCAGCGGACCCGCCCCCGGCGGCCGGGCACGCGATCGAGGCGAGGCTGTACGCGGAAGACCCCGCCGAGGGCTTCAGGCCGTCGGCGGGCCTGGTGCACGCCTTCGCCGTGCCGGGCGTCGACGGCGAATTCGGGCTGCCGCCCTGGCCGCCGCGCGGGCCGCTGCTCCGGCTCGACGCCGGCGTCGTGGCGGGCACCGACGTCAGCCCCCATTACGACGCGATGCTGGCCAAGGTGATCGCCTGGGCGCCTGACCGGCCAGCCGCGATCCGGCGGCTCGCTGCGAGCCTCGCCCGCGCCACTATCGCGGGTCCTTCGACCAACCGCGACCTCCTGGTGAGCGTGCTCCGCAATCCGGCGTTCACCGCTCAGGGCGCAGATACTTCGCTGCTCGATGGCTACGATTACGAGAGCCTCATCCCAGGCGAGCGAGCCTGCCAGCTCGCCGCCGCCGCCGCGACCGCCGCCGCCGCGACGGCGAACCGGCGTGACGCCCGGATCGCGGCCGGGGTGCCTGGCGGCTTCAGGAACGTGCCGAGCCAGCCGCAGCGCACCTCCTTCACCGGCCCGCGCGGCCGCATCGACGTCAGCTACGGCTGGCACCGGCACGGGATCGTCATCAGCGGCGCGCCCGGCGCCGGGCCGCTCGCCACCGTGATCGGCGCCACCGATGATCACGTTGAGCTTGACGTCGCGGGCGTGCGGAGCCGCTATACCGTCACCCGGGCGGGCAATGAGATCTGGGTCGGGTCGGCGGTCGGGTCGGTCAGGCTCACGTTGCTCGACCGGCTTCCGGCGCCGGGGCTGACCGCCGACCCCGGCTCGCTCATCGCCCCGATGCCGGGCAGCGTGACCAAGATCGCCGCCGCTGCCGGCGACACGATCGCCGCCGGCCAGGTCGTTCTCGTCGTCGAGGCGATGAAGATGGAGCATCAGATCAGCGCGCCTGCCAGCGGCGTCCTGACCGAGCTGCGAGTCAGCCAGGGAGCCCAGGTCAGAGCCGGTGACGTGCTCGCGATCGTGCGAACTGACGACACCCAGCCCCGCGATACCCAGCCCCGCGATACCTAGCCCCGCGATACCTAGCCGCACGACGACCTGCCGGGAGTGACCGTGACCGACGATCAGGCCGAACTCGTCCGCGCCGACACCGCGAACAGCGTGCGGACGATCACGCTCGACTCGCCGCGCAACGCCAACGCGCTGTCCACCAGGCTGCTGACCCAGTTGCGCGCGGCGCTCGACGACGCGATGGCTGACCCGGGCGTCCGGGTGCTAGTGCTCACCGGGGCAGGGCGGGTGTTCTGCGCCGGCGCCGACCTGAGCGAGGCGCGCACCAATCCCACCGCCGCCACGCCGCAGATGGCGGGGATCATCCAGCGACTGTGGGACAGTTCGAAGCCTGTCATCTGCCGGGTCAACGGCGCCGCGCGGGCAGGCGGGATCGGCCTGATCGCGGCCTGCGACATCGCGATCGCCGCCGAGCAGGCCACGTTCGCGTTCTCCGAGGTGCGGATCGGCGTGGTGCCCGCGATCATCTCGGTGCCCTGCCTGCGCCGGATGCCGTCCAGGGCGGCCGCCGAGTACTTCCTGACCGGCGAGGTCTTCCAGGCTCGCCGCGGCGTCGAGATCGGCTTGCTGACGAAGGCGGTGGCGGCGGAGGCTCTGGACGCCGAGACCGACCGGTACGCCGGGTCGCTGCTGCGCGCGGCTCCCGGCGCGCTGGCAGGCACCAAGAACGTGCTGCGTGACGTCCTGGCGGACAGCGTGACCGACGGGCTGGCGAAGATGGCCAAGCTGTCAGGCACGTTCTTCGGTTCGGACGAGGCCCGTGAGGGCATGACCGCCTTCGCGGAGAAACGCGACCCGTCCTGGGTCGCCGCCGCCTCGCCGGGGAACTGACCGATGCCGACGGCGCCTATGAGCGAAGTGCTGCGGATCGCGAACTGCAGCGGGTTCTACGGTGACCGGCTGTCGGCGGCCCGCGAGATGGTCGAAGGCGGCCCGATCGACGTCCTCACCGGGGACTGGCTCGCCGAACTGACCATGCTGCTGCTCGGCAAGGCGGTGCTCAGCGGCCGGCCCGGGTACGCCAGGACGTTCCTGACGCAGATGGAGCAAGTGCTCCCGGCCTGCCTGGAGCGCGGCATCAAGGTCGTGGCCAACGCCGGCGGCCTCGATCCGGCCGGCTGCGCCGCCGCGGTATCCGAGATCGCCAGGCGGGCGGGCATCGCTCCGGTCATCGCGCACGTGACGGGCGATGACCTGCTGCCCAGGCTCCCCGAATTGCTCGCCGACGGCCACCCGCTGGCCAACCTCGACACCGGCGAGCGGCTGGCCGATCTCGGCGTGACACCGCTCACGGCGCACGCCTACCTCGGCGGCCTGCCGATCGCCAAAGCACTCGAAGCAGGTGCCGACATAGTGATCACCGGCCGGGTCACTGACGCGGCCTTGGTGGTCGGGCCGGGGATGTGGCGGTTCGGCTGGACGGGCGATGACCTGGACGCGCTGGCTGGCGCCGTCGTGGCCGGCCACGTCATCGAGTGCGGCTGCCAGGCGACCGGGGGCAACTACTCGTTCTTCAGTGAGGTCCCCGACCTGGCGCACGCCGGCTTCCCGCTGGCCGAGCTGGCCGCCGACGGCTCGGCAGTCATTACGAAGCACCCGGGTACCGGCGGCCTGGTCAGCGCCGGAACCGTAATTGCGCAACTGCTCTACGAAATCGGCTCGCCTAGATACGTCAATCCCGACGTCATAGCTGCTTTCCACACGATCGAAGTTTCCCAGGCCGGGCCTGACCGGGTTCTGATCGCCGGGACGAAAGGCGAGCCGCCGCCGGCGGACCTGAAGGTCGCGCTGAACTACGCGGGCGGTTACCGGAATTCGATGGTGCTGGTGCTCGAAGGGCTCGACGCTCCTGGCAAGGCCCGGCTCGCCGAGGAGACGGTCTGGGCCCGGATAGCTGGCGGTAAGGCGAGTTTCGATGCTGTCGACGTCGACTTGGTGGGCGCCGATCCCGCGTTTCTACGGATCTCGGTACTTGACGGGGACAAGGCGAAGGCGGGACGGGCGTTCTCGGCCGCGGTCGTAGAAACCGGGCTGGCAAGCTATCCGGGGTTCTACGCGCTGACCCCGCCGGGCGACGCCTCGGCTTACGGCGTGTTCTGGCCGACGCTGGTGCCCGCCGACCTGGTGACCACGCAGGTCGTGATCGACGGCGCCCCGGTGTGGACCGGCCCCGCCCGCGTCCAGCCAACCGCGCCCCCAGTCCTCCCGGCCACCCCGCCTCCCGCGCACGCCCCGCTTTCCCCGCACGCCCCGCACGCCCCGGCTCCCCCGCACGCCCCGGCTCCCCCGCGCGGCCTTAGGCGGGTACCTCTGGGGATGATCGCCGGGGCGCGGTCCGGGGATAAGGGCGGCAACGCCAACCTCGGGGTCTGGGTGCGGACGCGGGCTGAGTTTGGGTGGCTGGAGCAGTACCTCACGGTGGAACGACTCG
This sequence comes from uncultured Actinomycetota bacterium, assembly GCA_963720575.1. GTDB lineage: Bacteria > Actinomycetota > Actinomycetes > Streptosporangiales > Streptosporangiaceae > Chersky-822. The sequence continues at coordinate 2,096,283 of CAVRGA010000001.1, read as the reverse complement.
CTGAGCTGGTGCCTTCGGTCGCGGGGCTGCCGATCGAGCGGTACGTCCTGCCCAACCTGCTCGCCCTGAACTTCGTGATCACCGGCCTGCTCGGCCGGGGCGTAGCCGCGAGTACGAGGCTTGACCCCCAGGCCAAGTCACTCGGCGAAGAACTACGCGCCGCTCCCGCCGACATCCCCGAAAGCTTCCTAGAACCCCAGCTCAGCGAGAGCGCCTAGGACACCCAGCGCACACCCGCGCGCATCCCACGCGCTGCTGGGAGACTTCCCGGAGTTACCGGGAAGTCTCCCAGACTCTCCTCCACAATGCCGGAAAAAGCTCCCTGATCCTAATCACAGGCCAGGCGGCAGCCTCCGGTACACGTGCTAGTCTCCGTGATCATGATCAAGACCATGATCACGGAAGATAACCCAGGTCAGGACACCGGCGATGTTCCGTGATCATGCCCTGGTCCATGATCACGGACCATCGCACCTGCCCCCGGGGCACTGACAGCTCCCCGGAGCGAAAACCCTCCAGCATGATGCCGGAAAGGCTCCCCAATCCTGGTCACGAGCCGCGCGGCAGCCGCCGGGACCGCTGCTGGTTTCCGTGATCATGTTCGCGGGCGTGATCACGGAAGATCACCCAGGTCAGGGACTTGTCGCGGGACTCGTGATCGGGTCGGGGAGCCCTTCGGACATCTCGCGGAGCCGCCAGACAGGAGCACGCTCCGCCCCGGCGCCCCGGCGCCCCGGCGGCAGCATCGGGGTGGCCCCGGTTGCCGCTCACGTCCGCCGCTGACAGCATCGTGGCCCTCCCTGTTGCTGTTGATCACTGGTTTTAACAGCAACGTGGCCCTCCCTGATGTTGTCCTGACAGCAACGGGGAGGGCCACCTTGCTGTCAAAACGGACCGCTGACAGCAACAGGGAGGGCCACGATGCTCACCCTGCCCCGGCGGCGCCCTGCCGGGGCACAGCGGGGCCTGCGGCCGGCCGGGGGCCTGCGGCCGCCGGGGGCGCGAGACCAGCGGGCGGGAGACCGCCGGGGGGCGCGGCCGGCGGGGGCGCGAGACCAGCGGGCGGGAGACCGCCGGGCGCGGGGGCGGCGGGGGCGCGAGGCCAGCCGGGCGCGAGGCTGGGCGGGGTGGCCTTGCTGGCGCTGGGGGTGCAGCGTGGTGGCCTTGCTCGACTTGGTCGGAGCGCCGTCCGCGTACGTCATCGCCCGGGCACTTCCTCCGTGCCGGGCAATGACGTACGGGTCGCCGCCGGACGGCGCGGCGCCGGACGGCGCGGCGCCGGGCTGTCACCGGGCGGTTGAGAGGTCAAGCCAGATCGCGGATGGATTCGACGGGTCTACCGCTCCGTCGACTGTCATGCCAGGGCGGATGCCGCCGATCTGCATCTGGCTGACCGTCTGCTGGGTCGTGGCCGGGTACGGCGGCATGCCGTCCTGCATGACCGTCAGGTCGAACGCCACCATCAGGTCGAAGTTGATCATGCCGACCTGCTTCATCGAGTTGATCACGACCGTGCGCTTGATGGCAGTGCCGTCGGCCAGCCCCTGCGCGGCCGCGGCTGCGGCATTGGCCGCGGCGGTCTGGTTCGCCATCATCTGAGCGGCGTTGGCCATCTTGGCCTGGGCCGCTGCCATCCGGTCAGCGGCCGGAGGCATGTTGCGCTCCATGTCCCTGCCCATCTTCTGCAGGTCCCTCATGTTCTTGAAGACGCCCATGTCATGCCGCCCGGTAAAGGAGGTTGAAGCGCTGGGCGACGGCCGGGTTGGCCTTGATGCGGTCGTTCCAGCCGCGCGAGGCTTCCTCCCACGTAGCAGCCGGGACACCCTTGGATTCCGCGATCTCGGGCAGCTTCGACTGGTCGTAGTTGAACGCGGCGACGCCCTTGCTGATCGCCGCGAACTGCTCAAGCGACACGCCGGCGACCGGCTCGAAATCGGGGCCGACCGGGGCGGCTCCCGGCGCCCCGAAACCGCCGCCCGCCTGAGCCTGCCCGTACTGGGCCTGCATGGCTGCCTGCTGCGCGGCGGCCATCTGCTGCGCCTGCGCGCCGAGCTGCTGCGCCTGTTGCACCATGCCGGGAGCGGCGTTCGCCATGTCCCGCATGTCCTTCATCCGCTTCATCATTCCCATACCGGGTCTCCTAGCTAATCGCTGGTCAGGCCGCCTGAAATACGCGGCATGCCGTGCTTCACCATCCGGTAGGGCATCTTCGAGCGCAATATCAGTTGAGTCTCGTTTTGGTACGCTGAGCGTGCCGCGGCTAGTCGAGCCGCTCACGTGACTGACGGGTATGCCCGGGGGCGGGGGTGGGCCATATGGCTTACGACTTGCCCCGCCGGACGCTCGCAGCCAGGCTCGAAGACCGCGATCGCGGCCGGTTCGCGGGGCGTGAAGCCGAACTCGCCTTCCTCGACCGCTGCATGGAAGCCGATCCCCCGGCCAGTGTCGTGCACATCTGCGGTCCCGGCGGCATCGGCAAGAGCGCGCTGCTGAGGGCGGCGGCCCGGCGGGCGAGGGCGATCGGGTGGGAAGTCGTCTCGGTCGACGGCCGGGAACTCGGCCCGGCGTCCAGCGTGCTCGAAGGCGTGGTGCGCAAGGCCGGGCGGATGCGCAGGGGAATCCGCGGCGGCGGGCCGCTCATCGTGCTCGACTCCTACGAGCGGATCTCCTCACTCGACGGCTACCTGCGGCGAGACCTGCTGCCGACGCTGCCCGACCGGGCGCTCGTGCTGATCGCCGGGCGCGGCGAGCCCGATCCGGGCTGGTTCTCCGGCGGCTGGGAGGGCGTGACCGCGCGGCTCGAACTGCACGGGCTTGACAAGCATGAGGCGCTTCGCCTGCTTTCGGCCCACGGCCTGAGCGACGAACGGGTGCCCGCGATCATCGACTGGGCAGGCGGCTCGCCGCTGGCGCTCTCGCTGGCCGCCGAGACCGCGAGCGCGGACGCCGACTGGAATGCCGACACCGACCTGCAGCGGCCCGAGGTGCTCAGGTCGCTGATTCACCGCCTGGCGCACGCGGAGTTGCGCGATGTCAGGATGTCCGCGCTGTGCGTCGCCGCCATCGCCAGGACCACGACGCCCCGGCTGCTCAGCGCGGCGCTGCCGCGCGGCGAGGGCGAATCGGCGTACGCGCAACTCTGCGAGCTGACCGTGGCCGAGCCGCTCGGCGACGGCGTGACGCTGCACGAACTCGTCCGCAAGGCGCTCCTCGCTGACCTGCGGCTGCGCAATCAGGAGTTCGAGCGGTTCCTGCGCAGGCGGATCATCGACTACTTGTACGTGCTCGCCGCCGACGATCAGCCGCTGCTGATCATCGACATGGCGCACCTGGTCGAAGACCCGCTCATGAAATGGGGATTCGGCTGGGAGGGAGACGTCGGGTACAGGGTGGACTCGGCCAGGGACTACGACGTCGCCCGGCTCGAACGCGAGCTGAAAGTCAGCCAGAACGTCGACTGGTGGCATCTGACCAGCCGGTTCTTCACCGACTCGCCCGACCGGGTCGCCGTCGTCCGCGACGTCAAGGACAACATCCGCGGCTACATGGCGTGCATGAGCGTCGCGACCGCGCCGGGTTTCGCCTGGACTGACCCGCTGATCGGCCCCTGGCTCGCGCACGCCCGCAGGCACAAGGATGAGGGCGAGTCCGTGCTGTGGCACGCGGCGGTGGACCTCACGGGGGAGGGCAAGGTGCAGGCCATGCTCGGCGTGGCCGGCGTGCTGCGCTGCGGCGCGGTTAACCCTCGGTTCGCTTACCTGCCGATCGACACCAGCTATCCGGGCGCTCTCGCGTTCGCCCAGGCGATCGGGGCTGAGCACCTCGCCGAGCTTGACGCCGAGGTCGGCGGCATGCTGGTCGAGTGCCATCGGCTCGACTACGGCCCCGGCGGCATCACAGCGTTCATCCGGGCCCAGGTCTACGCCGAGATCGGCCTGCCCAAGCCGGACTCGGGGTCAGTTCTGCTGCCCACCGCACCGGCCGGGCTCGCGCCGATCCAGCCCGCGCCGATCCAGCCCGCGCCGCCGGCGCCCGTCCTGGCGATCGACGAGGCAGCGACGACGATACCCGCCGCGCCACTGAGACCGCCGGGACCGCCTGGATCGCTCGGGCAGGCGGCGCCGGTGACGCCTGACCTGCGGCCTGGATCACCCGTCCGCGTTCCCAGGTTCGTGCCGGCCGCGCAGATCCCCCGGGCGCATACGACGAAGCCGAACTCCGGAACGGTCGTGGTCGACATCCAGATAGTCCGGGACGCGCTCAAGAACTTCCGGGTGCCACGTGACCTGGCCAGGAACCCGCTCGCCATCGGCGACACCGTCGCCGAGCGCGCCGAATCAGTGCGCAGGCTCATCAACGAGGCCGCCCGCGGCGCGTTCGGCGACAGCGAGACCGAGAAACTGCTGCGCAGCGTCCTCATCGCGGGCTACCTGGAGCCGATGCGCAGCCATGAGGAAGCGGCGAGCAAGCTCCTGCTGAGCCGCGCCGCCTACTTCCGCCGCCTGCGGACGGCCGTCGAGCGCCTCACCGAGCACCTGGCCGAGCAGTTCGCCATCGGCTCGGCCCGCTAGCCAGCCCGGCCGCCGCGCGACCGGGCCAGGCCCGCGCGCGACCACAAGGTGAAAGCCGCGATCACTCCCGCCGTCGCGCTGGCCGCGCCGCCGAACAGGAACCACTCGCCAGCCGCCGACGCGGTGATCACGACGCTGCCGCCCGGTGTCCCGCTCGCCAGCACGAATACCACCACCAGCCAGCCAGCGGCCGGAGCCAACCCGCCCGAGGCGCGGCGCAGCCCCCAGCTGCCCAGCACGCAGGTCACGAGGATCGCCAGGTCGAACAGCAGGGCGGCCACTGGCGCGGGCCCGACTCCGTAGAAGAAACTGCCGAGCAGTCCCTGGATGACCCCGAACAACACCAGCATCACGAAGGTGAGCACGGTCAGCCAGGTGTCTGCGCCAGGCCCCGCTGGCGGCCCGGCGCCGGCGCCATCAGGGGCGCCGCCAGGACCCCCGACACGGTTCACCGGAGTGTTCGGCACGATACGGCTCACCTCAGCAAGGCTAGCTAATACCCGCGAACAGATCCTGCTCCCAGCCGCGCGACCCGCCACCGGGCCCGCGCGCGCCGGCCAGGAGCGTGTAGTGCTCCACCCCGAACGCCCGCCGCCCTACCCCGTCCGACAGCGCGAAAAAGGGGCTGTCGACCGCGATCTGGCTCGCGTGCGCCCGCATGGCGGCCAGCTTGGCGTCCAGGTAGTCCCCGGCGTCGATCTCCGTCGTCACCTGGTCGTCAGGCACGCCGAACGGCAGGTCGTCAACGGATGACACGGCAGAAAACCGCGCCCCCGGGCCACCGCCGGCCTGATCAGGCCCGGCCGCGCCCGCCGCATCCCTTTCAGCCCGCATGGCTTTTATGCCTTCGAAAAGGACCGACTTCGGGACGGCGGTCGCGTAGAACTTGCTGACCAGCCCGTCGGCCAGTTCGAAGGCCCGCCACGCGACCCGGTGCGCCTGAATGTGATCGGGATGCCCGTAGAACCCATTCGAGTCGTACGTCACCAGCACGCCAGGCCGGACCTCGCGGATGATCTCGAGCAGCACGCCGGCCGCCTCGTCCACGTCCGCCTTCCAGAACACGCCGTCCCAGTCGTTCGACGGGGTGCCCATCATGCCGGAGTCGTGCCAGCGGCCGGGCCCGCCAAGGAACCGGTGGTCGGTGACGCCCAGGGCGGCGCACGCGGCGGCCAGTTCGCCGATCCGGTACTCGCCCAGCTTGTCCTGCTTGTCGGAGGCCAGGTCGGCCAGCTCGGGCGGGATGATCTCGCCGAGCTCGCCCAGCGTGCACGTGACGAGAGTCACGCCGGCGCCCTCCGCCGCGTACTTGGCCATCGTGGCGCCGGTGCCGATCGACTCGTCGTCCGGGTGGGCGTGCACAAGCAGCAGCCGCCTGTCATCCGCGCGCTGGTCCATGCCGCGAGGATAGCTAACGCCGAGGCCAGGGCATGCTGGCAGGATCTAGGTCATGAGTGACACTTTTCCCCGCCAGCACGCCAGGACCAAGCGATTCGCTCTGGGCGTGCCACGCTCGTTCCAGGTCAGCCCGGACGGCACCCGGGTGCTGTTCCTGCGCGGCAAGACCGGCACCGACCCGATCACCTGCCTGTGGGCGCTCGATCTCGCCGGCGGCGGGGCGGCGGCCGAGCGGCTCGTGGCTGACCCGGCGGCGTTCGCCGACCTGGCCGACGAGCCCGGGGAGGAGCGTGCCCGCCGCGAGCGCTCACGCGAGTCGGCGGGCGGGGTCGTCGCTTACGCCGCTGATACCGCCTGCGACCTGGCGGCGTTCGCGATCGCCGGCCAGGTGTACACGACGCAGCTCACGCCAGGCGGTACCGGCCCGCGCAAGGTGAACGCCAAGGCGCCGGCCATCGACCCGCGCCCTGACCCGGCCGGCGAGCGCGTCGCCTATGTCTGCGAGGGCGCGCTGCGGGTCATCGACCCAGCCACAGGCGCCGACACCGAGCTGATCGGGCCGAGCGCGGCCGACGTCGATGCCGACGTCACCTACGGGCTGGCCGAGTTCGTCGCCGCCGAGGAAATGGGCAGGTACCGGGGCTACTGGTGGGCGCCCGACGGCTCGGCCATCCTGGTCGCGCGGGCCGACAACTCCCCCGTCCAGCGCTGGTACATCGCCGACCCGTCGAACCCGGGGGAGCCGCCGGCGGCGGTCAGGTACCCGTCGGCCGGGACGCCGAACGCGCTGGTATCGCTGCTGATCGCGCGCCTCGACGGCACCGCCGCCGTGCCTGTGAGCTGGGACAGCGAGGCCTGCCCCTACCTGGCGGCAGCGGACTGGGACGCCGGCGGCCCGCTGGTCGTCGTGCAGTCGCGTGATCAGCGCCTGATGCGGCTGCTGACAGTCAACCCCGAAACAGGGGGAACGCAGGTGCTGCGGGAAGACACCGACGCGACTTGGCTGGACATCGTCCAGGGCCTGCCAGCGCGGACCTCCGACGGGCGGATCGTCTGGACGGCGACCAGCGACGACACCCGGCGGCTGCTCGTAGCCGAGCCCGGCGAGCTCGCCGACGGCAGCGCGGCGGCGGTCACGCCGCCGGGCTTGCAGGTTCGGGAAATCCTCTCGGTCGACGGCGGCACGGTGCTGTTCAGCGCCTCGGACGGGGAGCCAGCCGCGATCGGCGTCTGGAGCTACGGCCCCGACGGGCTCGCCCGGGTCGCCGCCATCGGCGCCGGCGGGGCCGGCGTCGACGGCGGCATCAGGGCAGGCGGCACCACCGTGCTGACGCACCAGTCGATGGCAGAGCCTGGCGTGACCACGACGGTGCTGCGCGGCCAGCCCGCGAGCGGCGGCCGGGCCGGGCCCGCGCCGGTCGCGTCCATCGCCTCCGTGGCGCAGCGCCCCCTGATCGGCGATCCCCGCGTCACCATGCTGCGCGCCGGCCAGCGCGACCTGCGGACCGCGCTCGTGCTGCCCTCGGCTTACGAGAAGGGGTCGGCGCCGCTGCCGGTCCTGATGGACCCGTACGGCGGCCCGCATTCCCAGCGGGTGCTCGCCACCGCCGGGATATTCCTGACCCCGCAGTGGTTCGCCGATCAGGGCTTCGCCGTCATCATCGCCGACGGGCGCGGCACGCCCGGCCGCGGCCCGGCCTGGGACCGGGCCGTCGCGGGCGACCTGGCCAGCTTCGCGCTCGAGGACCAGGTCGACGCGCTCGCGGCGGTCGCCGAGCTCTGCGCCAGCCAGCGGATCGCCGACCTTGACCTGACGAAGGTGGGCATCAGGGGCTGGTCCTACGGCGGCTACCTGTCCGCGCTCGCCGTGCTGCGCAGGCCCGACGTGTTCCACGCGGGCGTCGCCGGGGCTCCGGTCACGGACTGGCGGCTCTATGACACGTTCTACACCGAGCGGTACCTCGGCGACCCGGCCGTGACCGGGGACGCCTACGACCGGAGCTCGCTCATCACCGACGCGGCTAAGCTGTCACGGCCGCTGATGATCATCCACGGGCTCGCCGACGACAACGTCGTGGTGGCCCACTCGCTCCGGCTGTCGTCCGCGCTGCTCGCGGCCGGCCGGCCGCACTCCGTGCTGCCGCTGTCCGGGGTCACCCACATGGCGGCTCAGGAAGAGGTCGCCGAGAATCTGCTGCTACTTCAGGTCGACTTCCTCAAGCAGGCGCTCGGCGTGGTTTGAGCACCTATGTAACGAGCGTCACATCGGCCGATGCGTTACCCAGGTCGGCAGGCAGATTACCGTTGGAATAAGGTTCAGTGGGCAACGCGACGCGAGGCTAGCGGCGCCACCGGATCTCGGCCGAGCGCCCAGGCGCGCAGCGCGCGAAACACCGCGCGGCGGCGCGCGGCGGTCAGCCATTCGTTTCAGTGCGGAGACGGCTAATGACGCAGGTAACTCAGGCGCCAGCTAGGACAAGGGCGCAGATCGCAGCCAAGACGCTGCGCAAGGACGACTGGTGGCGGTCGCCGACCATCAACGCGATCTTCCTCGGGATCGCCGTGATCTACCTCACCTGGGCATCAGTGGTCAACAGGGACTACTACGCGGCGCCGTACATCTCGCCGCTGTACTCACCGTGCCTGGCGACGAAGTGCGTGGCAGGCGCCGGCTTCTCCTGGATTCCCTGGGTGGCGGGCCTGACTCCCGCGATCTTGATCATCTGGGGCCCGATGGGCTTCCGGTTCACCTGCTACTACTACCGCAAGGCGTATTACCGGGCGTTCTGGCAGTCCCCGACGGCCTGCGCCGTGCGGGAACCGCACGCCAAGTACACCGGCGAGACCAGGGTGCCGCTGATCCTGCAGAACGCGCACCGCTACTTCTTCTACGTGGCGCTGATCTTCAACGTGATCCTGAGCATCGACGCGGTGTTCGCGTTCAGGAACGCGGCCGGCGCGTGGGGGCACATGGGGCTGGGCACGCTGGTGCTGATCGTCAACGCGGCGCTGCTGTGGCTGTACTCGCTGTCTTGCCACGCCTGCAGGCACGTGACCGGCGGGCGGCTGAAGCACTTCTCCAAGCACCCGCTGCGGTACAAGGCGTGGACCTTCGTGTCGAAGCTGAACGCCAGGCACATGCAGTACGCGTGGATCTCCCTCGGGTTCGTGTGCTTCACCGACCTGTACATCCGGCTGGTAGCCAGCGGAGTCTTCGCTGACCCAAGGTTCTTCTAGAAGGTGTCCAACCAGTCATGACTGACATCGAGCGACTCCCCTACGACGTGGTAGTGATCGGCGCCGGCGGCTCGGGCCTGCGGGCGGCGATCGAGGCCAGGCAGGCCGGGCTGAGGACGGCGATCATCTCCAAGTCGCTGTTCGGCAAGGCGCACACGGTGATGGCCGAAGGCGGCTGCGCCGCCGCGATGGGCAACTCCAACCCGAACGACAACTGGATGGTGCACTTCCGCGACACCATGCGCGGCGGCAAGTTCCTGAACAACTGGCGGATGGCCGAGCTGCACGCCAAGGAGGCACCGGACCGGGTCTACGAGCTCGAGGCCTGGGGCGCGCTCTTCGACCGCACCAAGGACGGCCGGATCAGCCAGCGCAACTTCGGCGGGCACGAGTACGCCAGGCTGGCCCACGTCGGCGACCGCACCGGCCTGGAGATGATCCGCACCCTGCAGCAGCGGGTAGTCGCGCTGCAGCAGCAGGACGCGATCGACCTGGGCGACGCCGAGGCGATGATCAAGGTCTACGCCGAGACGACGATCACGCGGCTGATCCTCGACGGGGAGGCGGGGGGTTCCGGGGGGTTGTCCCCGGGCCGGCACAGCTCGGGTGGCCGGCGCCTTCGGCTACATCCGCGAGAACGGGCAGTTCGTTGTGTTCGAGGCACCGGCGATCATCCTGGCCACCGGCGGGATCGGCAAGACGTTCAAGGTCACCTCGAACTCGTGGGAGTACACCGGCGACGGGCACGCGCTGGCCCTGCTCGCCGGCGCCAAGCTGCTCAACATGGAGTTCGTGCAGTTCCACCCGACTCACATGGTCTGGCCGCTGTCCGTGCGCGGGCTGCTGGTCACCGAGTCAGTGCGCGGCGACGGCGGGGTGCTGAAGAACTCCGAGGGCAAGCGATTCATGTTCAACTACGTGCCCGATGTGTTCCGCGACAAGTACGCCGAGACCGAGGAAGAGGCCGACCGCTGGTACACCGACCCCGACCACAACCGGCGCCCGCCTGAGCTGCTGCCGCGCGACGAGGTCGCGCGCGCCAACAACGCCGAGGTCAAGGCCGGGCGCGGGTCACCGCACGGCGGCGTGTTCCTGGACATCGCGTCCCGGCTGCCGGCCGAAGAGATCCTGCGGCGGCTACCGTCGATGTACCACCAGTACAAGGAACTCGCCGACGTCGATATCACCAAGGAGCTGATGGAGGTCGGGCCTGCCCAGCACTACGTGATGGGCGGCGTCGAGGTCGATCCCGACACCGGCGAGTCCTGCGTGGCTGGCCTGTTCGCCGCCGGCGAGGTCTCCGGCGGGATGCACGGCTCCAACCGCCTCGGCGGCAACTCGCTGTCTGACCTGCTGGTCTTCGGCCGCCGGGCAGGCCTGGGCGCAGCTGAGTACCTGAACGGCCTGGGCGAGAAGCGGCCGACCCCGAGCGAGGGCGAGATCGCGGCCGCGCGCGCCGAGGCGATGGAACCCTTCGAGCGCGCCGTGGGCGAAAACCCCTACTCCGTCCACGCCGAAGTCCAGAACACCATGTTCGACCTGGTGGGAATTATCAGGACCGAGGCCGAGATCAAGACTGCCATCTCCGAGCTCGGCAAGCTGCGGGAGCGGGCCGCTGTCGTCCGCGCCGAGGGCGGGCCGGCGTACAACCCGGGCTGGCACCTGTCACTTGACCTGCGCAACATCATGCTGATCGCCGAGTGCGTCGCCCAGGCCGCGCTCGAGCGCCAGGAGAGCCGCGGCGGGCACACCCGCGACGACTTCCCCGTGATGGACCCGGAGTGGCGCAAGGTCAACCTGATCTGCTCGCTGGACGGCGACAAGATCGCCCTGACCCGGCAGGCCATGGTCCCGATGCGGGAGGACCTGCTGGCGCTGTTCGATCGGGGCGAGCTGTCGAAGTACGTGACCGAAGACGAGCTTCCCGCCGTAACCGACGCCTCCGCGAGCGAGGAGAAGGCGTCGTGACGGAGTCGCGCAAGGAAGGACTGTAATGGGCACGAAAGTCAAGCTGAAGGTCTGGCGCGGCGACGCCGGCCAGGGCGACCTGGTCGACTACGAGGTTGAGGCCAACGAGGGCGAGGTCGTGCTCGACGTCCTGCACCGGCTCCAGGCGACCCAGGCCGGCGACCTCGCCGTCCGGTGGAACTGCAAGGCCGGCAAGTGCGGGTCGTGCTCGGTCGAGATCAACGGCCAGCCGCGACTCGCGTGCATGACCCGGATGTCGCTCTTCGACCCGGCCGAGCCGCTGACGGTCACCCCGATGCGGACGTTCCCTGTCATCCGTGATCTAGTAACGGACGTCTCGTTCAACTACGAGAAGGCCAGGCAGATCCCGTCGTTCACGCCGGATCCCTCGGCCGGGCTCGGCGAGTTCCGGATGCGGCAGGTCGATGTCCAGCGGTCGCAGGAGTTCCGCAAGTGCATCGAGTGCTTCCTGTGCCAGAACGTCTGCCACGTGCTCCGTGACCACGAGGAAAACCTGCCGTCGTACGCGGGTCCGCGCTTCCTGATGCGGATCGCGGAGCTCGAGATGCACCCGGCGGACGTGGCCGACCGGCGCGAGATCGCCCAGGACGAGTTCGGGCTCGGCATGTGCAACATCACTAAGTGCTGCACCGAGGTCTGCCCCGAGGGCATCAAGATCACCGACAACGCGCTGATCCCCTTGAAGGAGCGGGTGGTCGGGCGCAAGTACGACCCGCTGGTATGGCTGGGCAACAAGATCACGCGGCGAGTGCCCAAGGACACGCCCAAGGTGCCTGGCAAGCAGGACTCGCGCTAGGCCTTGCCGGGGGCGGCGGGCGCGAAGCACGCGAACCCGCGGGTCTGAAGGCTCAGGCGGCGACTACGGTGGCGGCGAGCGCGATCCGGTGGTCCTTGGTCCACGGCGGTCCCAAGGCTGCCCGGGGACCGCGGAGCACATCGGCGGCTCGCTCGCCGAGGATTCTGGTCGCCTGGGCCTCGACGTCCTTCGCGTTGAAGAGGTGGACCTCCCAGCCGACGCTCCGGTCGGCGGGCTCGCGACTGCGGGCAGCGACTTGGCGAGCGCGGGGAAGCCGGCCACTGTGAGATACCTCGCAATGTGAGCAACGCGGCCCTTCCTGTTGCTGTTGGAGCGTTCCGGCAACAGCAACGTGGCCCTCCCTGATGTCATCCCAAGAGGCTGCTGAAAAACCCCGAAAAATCCATGATCGCGATCGAAGAACCGCAGGTCAGGGAGTCGGGTTCGCGACGAAAACGGGGTTTTTCAGCAGCCTCTCCCAACAGCAACGGGGAGGGCCACGTTGCTGTTGGGATGCGGCCGTGACCAGGCGATGTGGCCCGATCTGCTGTTGTTGATGCGCGTGCCGGGCCGGTCGGACGCGGCGGATCGCGCCATTTCACCGTGGGCTGTTATCCGAGGTGGCGTCTGCTCCGGTGGGGTTTATGCGAATATTGCGGCATGCGTGAATGGATGCCTAACGGCTGGCTGACGACCGTCCCGCGGAGTCTCGGTGCCTGATATCTCGGAGGTGGCCGGGTCCGGGGTGGCCGGGCCGGATCGGTCTCAGGAGTCTGTCGCCGGGTTGCTTGACCCGCATCGAGAGGTCGTGGACTTCGCCGGGCGCGATGGTGAGATCGCGGAGCTGCTCGGCTGGTGCGCGGACGGGCAGGATGCGCCGTTGCGGCTCGTTGTCGGGCCGTCCGGGGTCGGTAAGACCCGGCTGGCTGTCGAGCTGGCACGCCAGATGCGAGCGCGTGGCTGGCGGACCAGCTGGGTCGACGCCGGCAGCGATGGGCATGCCGCACTGACGATGTCTCATCGTAAGGTTCTGCTGATCGTCGATCATGCGGACGAGCGCCAGGATCTTGACGAATTGCTCGTCAGGCTGACAGCGCAGGAACCGCAGGCGCGGCTCCTGCTGCTCGCCCGCAGCGCGGGTGCCTGGTGTGATCAGCTTGAGCTGTACGGGCGGATCAACTACGCGCTGATCAGCGCCGCCAGGTCGGAGCTGATGCTGCTGCCTCTCGCGGTCCGTAACGACGTGACCGATCGCGAGATCGCCGAAGCGGCCGCCGGCTGTTTCGCGGCCGAGCTTGGGCTGACCAGGCCCGCCCGACCAGTCTTCGCGACCGCCGACACAACCAGGTGGCCGATCCTCGACCTGCACATCGCGGCGTTGCTGGCAGCGATGCGTGAGAGAGGTGACCTGGCGGGCGTTCTCGCCGATGCAAGGTCGGCAACCGGGGAATTGGTCAGCCACGAGGAGCGGCTCTGGATCCTGACCGAGTCGGGTCCTGAGACGGCGGAGGCGGGGCCGGGATGGGCCGGGGCGGGGACCGGGGCCGCCGGGGCGAGTGCGGCGGAGCTCGATGAACTGGGGTTTGGTGAGCTGACCGCGCGTCAACGGGTCGCGGCTGAGTACCTGCTCGCGTCGGCGAGCGCCGATGCTGATCGCGCCGCGCGGGGCTTGCCGACGCGGGTGGCGGATTGGCTCGCCGCCGCCGAACTCGCCGCCGCTCCCGAGTTCGCCAAGCACTGCTTCAGGGAGATCGAGGCCGCGCAGGCAGCGCGGGCCGCGGCCGCATTGGCGCGGCTGGGCGCGGACGACCCGCCGCCGCCGCTCGATGCCGCGACCGCGATGCTCGCCGGCGAACTCGAAGATCTGGACGCGCCGGTGCCGGCTCTCGTCGCCGTGCTCAACGCCCTGCCCAATCCAGCGGCGGCATGGAGTAAAGCCGGGGCCGCCCTCTGCGGTCGCATTGCCGATCAGTTCGGGGCAACCGCTGATCCGGCAGCGCGCGCCTACTGGCTCACCAGCCTCGGCGCCCGCGAATGGCAGGCGGGCCGCCGGGCGGAGGCTGTCAGCCGCACCCAGCAGGCCGTGGCCAGCCGCCGGGAACTCGCCGGCGCTGACCCTGACCGCCATCTGTCCAGCCTTGCGCACTCGCTGGGCAATCTCGGCCACCAGCTAGCCGGCCTTGGCCGCGTCACGGAGGCGATCAGCGCGATCGAGGAAGCCGCGCTGATCTACCGCGCCGTGGCCGTCGTCAGCCCAAGCAGGTACCTGCCTAGCCTTGCCGCCGCGCTGGCCCGGCTGGGGTCCTGCTACGCCCGCGCGGGGCGGCATCAGCAAGCACGGGAGGCCAGCGACGAGGCGGCGCTGCTCCGCCGCGAGCTGTCAGGCGTCGCCGCTCAAGCGCCGGAAGATCAGCCGGCACGGTAACGCAAGATGACGCCCTCGGCCTGCCACGGGCCCGGAGCGGTCATCGATGCGGAAATCTCAGGTAACGGCCTGGTACCGCGCGAGGATACCGGCCAGCGCTCGGACATAGGATGTCCTGGTCGGCCGCTTCCGGGCTCGTGCGTTCGACGCGGCGCGATTCTCATGGACGCCGCAACCGATTGGTCTGCGGTGCCGTGAGTTGACCGCCTGAGCCGACGCGGGTGAATATCCTTGGCTCGCGCGGGTGCTTAGGCGAGCCGCGCCGAGCGAGAGGCTGTCATGTCACACCTGACCTATGCCGAGGCCATTGTCGTTGGCCTAATCCAGGGCGTCACCGAGCTCTTCCCTGTCTCCAGCCTCGGCCACAACGTGTTGCTCCCGGCGCTCGTCGGCGGCAGCTGGGCCAACGACCTGAACGTCAGCAAACAAGAATCGCCCTACCTGGCCTTTATCGTCGGCCTGCACGTCGCGACGGCCATCGGCCTCACCGTGTACTTCTGGCGTGACTGGGTGCGGATCATCGGCGGTTTCTTCAGCTCGCTGCGGCGGATGGAGATCGAGACCACCGACCAGAAACTCGCCTGGATGATCATCTTCGCCACGATCCCGGTCGGCCTCGTCGGCGTGATCTTCGAGCACGACTTCCGCGTGCTGTTCGGCGTCCCGAGCCGTGCGGCCATTTTCCTCGTGCTGAATGGGCTGATCCTGTTCTCAGCTGAGCGGTTCCGCACGAAGAGGTCGCGGGCGGCCGACGCCGAGGTGCTGGCCGAGCGAGAGCGCGACCTCGAGCATGACCGCACCCGTGAGCCCGAACTGGTCGGCGCGGGCGGTGGCGGCGCGCACGCCGCCGGGCACCGCGCCGAGCGGCACGAGGAAGTGGTCACGGCGATCCAGGCTGACCGGCGGATCACCGCCTTCGGGTACGGGCAGGCTCTCATCATCGGCACGGCGCAGATCCTCGCGCTGCTGGCCGGCATCAGCCGGGATGGCGTCGCGATGTCGGCTGGCATGTTCCGCGGGCTTTCGAGGGAAGATGCCGCTCGCTTCGCTTTCCTCCTTGCGACTCCGGTCATTCTTGCCGCCGGGGTACTCAAGGTCCCCGACCTTCTCGGCCACCTCGGCAATGGCATCAGGCCGCAGATCATTGCCGGAAGCATCGTCTCTGGCATCGGCGCCTACGTGTCGGTGCGGTTCCTGATGAAGTACTTCCGCACCCGCACGCTGACCCCGTTCGCGATCTACTGCGTGATCGCCGGACTCGCCAGCCTGATCTACCTGACCGCGAAGTAACCGCCCGTGCCCGGTGCTGGTCGCCAGCCCATCGGTGATCCCGTTGAAGATTCAGGGGTGGCTGCGCGGGAGGGTTGAGGCGGATGAGGCTGAAGGCGGCGGGCCGCGGGCGGGCGACTCCTGATCACGGGCACCGGCGCGTGATCCCGGAGACTTTCCCGCGTTTAACGGGGAGCGTTCTCCGAAGACGGAGTCTTTCCGTCGTATAGGCCGGTCAGCACTCCGCGCTCCGACAACACTCCCCGTTAAAACGCGGACAACGCTCCACGGCAACGCCGTCACCACTCCAGACGACTGTCCAGTACCCCATGACCTGCTTGACCGCCCGTGATCACGCCCGGATCATGATCGCCGACGTTCAGGCGGGACACATGCCGTGGCTCACCTCCGCCACTGAACCGGACTCTCGACCCGCCGCAGGTCACTTAGACTGTCGGAAATATCCGGCAAGTCCTACGTCCTAGGATGGCGGTGCAATGCGGGGTCGGTCATATAAGAGCAACGTGAACACATCCGAGATCGCACTGTACCTGGCCGGCCAGCTCGGACAGGCGGGCCTGCATCAGCTCGGCCGATCCGCGCATCCGGTGCTCGACCAGCACATAGCTGCGGTTTCCGAGGCCATGATCCCGATCTTGGGACCCGGCGATATCCCGCCTGCCGAGATGCTGACCGCGCTCGTCAGGTACGCGAGCGGTTTCATCGATGCCGCGATCGCTGGCGGCTGGCGACCGGGGTCGGCCGATCAGCCGCTGGATGCCGAGTCCATGCGCCTTGCCGCTATCTGCCAGCTCGTCGAGAACTGCGGAGCCGCGTCGCAGGACGAGGCCTAGTCCCGGCTGCTCCGCGCGCGCATCCGGCCGCGCTCCTTGGCGTCGAGCACGGTCTTGCGCAGCCGGACGACCGTCGGCGTCACCTCAACGCACTCGCCATCGGCGCAGAATTCGAGCGCCTGCTCCAGGCTGAGCAGCCGAGGCGGGATCAACCGCTCGAGCTCCTCGGCCGTGGACTGCCGCACGTTAGTGAGCTTGCGTTCCCTGGCGATGTTCACGTCCATGTCGTCGGACCGCGAGTTCTCGCCGACGATCATGCCCTCGTAGACCTCGGTGCCGGGCTCAATGAACAACGAGCCGCGCTCTTGCAGCGAGAACATCGCATACGCCGTGGCCCTGCCCGTGCGGTCTGCGACCAGCGAGCCCGAGGCCCGCATCCGCATCGCGCCCGCCCACGGCTCGTAACGCTCGAACACGTGATGCGCGATCCCGGTACCCCTGGTATCGGTGAGGAACTGGGTGCGGAACCCGATCAGCCCGCGAGCCGGCACGATGAAGTCCAGCCTGATCCAGCCCGTGCCGTGGTTGGTCATCTGCTCGAGCCTGCCCTTGCGCAGCGCGAGCAGCGTGGTGACCACGCCCAGGTACTCCTCGGGCACGTCTATGGTCAGCCGCTCGACCGGCTCGTGCAGCGTGCCGTCGATTTCCCTGGTCACCACGGTCGGGCGGCCTACGGTCAGCTCGTAACCCTCGCGCCGCATCATCTCGACCAGCACAGCCAGCGCGAGCTCGCCCCGGCCCTGGACCTCCCAGGTGTCAGGGCGCTCGGTCGGCATCACCCGGATGGACACGTTGCCGACAAGCTCGGAATTGAGCCGGTCGAGCACCATCCGCGCGGTGACCTTCGTGTGGCCCTTGCCGGCAAGCTTCGCCGTGGAACCTGCCGCGCCGGTCGAGAAACCGCCCTTGCCGACAAACGGGGACGTGTTCACCCCGATCGTCATCGAGATCGCGGGCTCGTCCACCGTGATGAGCGGCAGCGGCCTGGGGTCCTCGGGATCGGCCAGCGTCTCGCCGATCATGATCTCGCCGATCCCGGCCACCGCGATGATGTCCCCGGCACTCGCGCTTGCGGCGGGCACCCGGTCGAGAGCTTGCGTTCTAAATAGTTCTGAGATCTTTACTCGCACGATCGACCCGTCGCGACGGCACCACGCCGCCTGCTGACCACGAGTGATCTCGCCTGAAATCACCCGGCACAGGGCGATCCTGCCCAGGTAGGCCGAAGCGTCGAGGTTAGTCACGTGCGCGCGCAGCGGCGCGTGCGGGTCGTAGGACGGCGCGGGCACGTGCTTGGCGATCACGTCGAAGAGCGGCTCCAGGTCGGCGGAGTCTGGCAGCGTGCCATCGTCCGGCCGGCTGAGCGATGCGCGGCCGGCCCGGGCCGACGCGTACACGATGGGGAACTCGATCTGGTCCTCGGTCGCGTCCAGGTCCAGGAACAGTTCGTAGCACGCATCGACCACCTCGGCGATCCGCGCGTCCGGCCTGTCCACCTTGTTGATCACCAAGATCACGGGCAGCCGGGCCTCGAGCGCCTTGCGCAGCACGAACCTGGTCTGCGGCAGCGGCCCCTCGCTGGCGTCCACGAGCAGCAGCACGCCATCCACCATGGACAGGCCGCGCTCGACCTCGCCGCCGAAGTCCGCGTGACCAGGCGTGTCGATGATGTTGATGGTCAGGCCGCCGTGGGTGACGGCGGTGTTCTTGGCGAGGATCGTGATGCCCTTTTCGCGCTCCAGGTCGCCGGAGTCCATGACCCGCTCGGCCACCTGGGCGTTAGCGCGGAACGCGCCCGATTGCCAGAGCATCGCGTCCACCAGCGTCGTCTTGCCATGGTCAACGTGCGCGACGATGGCGACATTGCGCAGATCATCGCGGGTCGCGACCTTGGTCACGAGGTCAGCTTGGCTGGCGGGCATGCGAGAAACTCCGATGCGGGAACTTGGGAAAACGCCTGAGGCGGCTTTTCTAGCTTACCCGCACCCCGGCCTGGTCAGAGCCGAGCCTCGCACCGGCGGGCGGACCCGGCCTCTGGAGGAGGGTTCACGCTGCCGGGAGGATTCCCGGGGTCCCTGGAGGAGGGTTCTCCCGCGAAGGAGGGTTTTCGTGGCCTGGTCCGTACGAGAAATCTAGTTTTCCGCTTGACATTATAGACAATCTCGATGAGCATCGACACGTGCCTGGTCATAGCCCCTTCACCGTCGCCACTGCCCGCACCGGAACCGCCCGCACCGAAACATCCCGCCCGACAACCGCTCCCGAGACGATTGCGTCCCGCCCGAACCCGCTAACCCCAGTCAACCCATCAGCCCCAAGCGGCCGGACCCGCAAGCCCGCACGCGCCCGCGGCCTGCTCAGGCTGATCAGCCCGCTCACCGCGCTCGCTCTCTGGCAGCTGGCCAGCCAGTCGGGCCTGGTCCCGGCGCAGAAACTCCCGCCGCCGACCGAGGTCTGGTCAACGGCCGTCTCGCTGGTCACGACCAGCTCAGGCGCCTACGGCACCCTGCAGGGAGCTATGGCTACCTCGCTGGAGCGGGTCGCGCTCGGGTTCGGTCTCGGCGCGGCCGCCGGGATCGTGCTCGCGATCGCCGCCGGCCTCAGCCGTCTCGGCGAGAACGCACTCGATCCCCTCATGCAGATGCTCAGGACCCTCCCCCTGTTCGGGCTCATCCCGGTGTTCATCGTCTGGTTCGGCATCGGCGAGGCACCCAAGATCCTGCTGATCGCCATCGGCGCCGCGATCCCGCTGTACCTGAATACGTTCGCGGGCATCAGGTCGGTCGACGCGAAGCTGGCCGAACTCGGCCAGGTGCTGAACCTGCGCAAGTCCGAGCTCCTGACGCAGATCGTGCTGCCGGGCGCGCTGCCGCAGATGCTCGTCGGGCTGCGGCAGAGCCTCGGCGTGGCCTGGCTCGCGCTGGTCGTGGCCGAGCAGGTCAACGCCAACGCCGGGCTGGGGTTCATGATCAGCCAGGCAACGCAGTTCTTGCGCAATGACGTGATCATCGTCGCGCTGCTCGTGTACTGCGGGCTCGGGCTGCTGACCGACGCGCTGGTGCGCCTGCTCGAAAGGAGGGCGCTGCGGTGGCGCGCGAGTTTCGTAGCACCCTAGCCCCGGAAGGGCCGGCGCAGGCCCTCGCGTCGCAGCCAGTCGTCCGTGCCCGCGGACTCGCCAGGGCCTTCGGCAGCGACCGGGTCATCGACGGACTCGACCTGGACATCGCCCCGGGCGAATTCGTCGCGCTGCTCGGCCGGAGCGGCTCGGGCAAGTCCACGCTGCTCCGGGCGCTCGCCGGGCTCGACGGCGACCTCCAAGGCGACCTCCGCGTCCATGGTCCGGTGGCGATCTCGTTCCAGGAACCGCGCCTCGTCCCGTGGAGGCGCCTGGAGCAGAACATCTGCCTGGGCCTTCGCACCGAAGACCCGCGTGCCGACGCTGCCGCTGCCCTCGCCGAGGTCGGCCTGTCGGAGCGCGCCACGGCCTGGCCGCTCACCCTGTCAGGCGGCGAGGCGCAACGAGCCTCGCTGGCGCGGGCTCTCGTCCGCGAGCCGCGACTGCTGCTTCTCGACGAACCCTTCAGCGCCCTCGACGCCCTCACCCGCATCTCGATGCACGGGCTGGTCACGAGCCTCTGGCAGCGGCACAAGCCGGCGGTACTGCTGGTCACCCACGACGTCGACGAGGCGCTCGCGCTCGCGGACCGCGCGCTCGTGCTCCGCTCGGGGCTGATCAGCTACTCGGCCGCGGTCAACGCGCCGCGCCCACGTGACCGGGCGGTGCCCGAACTCGCCCGCCTCCGCGCTCGCCTGCTCGCCGAACTCGGCGCCCCGACGGAAGGAACCGCATGAGCATCCCGGCACCGGCACCGGCACCCCCGCCCGCCCGCGCCGCGCGGCCGCGCCGCGCGATCTTGCTCGCCGCTGGCCTGCTACTCGCAGGAACTGCCGCCACGGCCTGCTCACCAGCAAGAGCAACCTCAGGAGGAAAGCAAGCTCCCGCGCCGGTCCAGGCAGGCACGCCAGCCGCCGAGCCAGCCAGTCTCGCCGACGTCACCCTCCACGTCGGCGACCAGGCGGGGGCCGGCGCGCAGGCGCTGCTCACTGCCGCCGGGCTGATCGGCAAGCTGCCATTCAAGGTGGCCTGGTCGGACTTCACGTCAGGGCCGCCGATGCTGCAGGCCATGAGCGCCGGCGCGGTGGACGTCGGCTCGGTGGGCGACGCGCCGCCCGTGTTCGCCGCCGCCGGCGGCAGTCAGCTCGCGGTCATCAGCGCGCTCCAGGCGAACCCGCACGGCGTCGCGATCGTGGTGCCGGCGAACTCGCCGGTCCGCACGCTGGCCCAGCTGCGGGGGAAGCGGATCGCGGTGACCCAGGGCAGCGCGTCGCATTACCACCTGCTCACCGTCTTGAAGCGAGCCGGGCTGACGATCCGCGACGTCACCGTCGACTATCTGCAGCCGCCGGAGGCGCAGGCCGCCTTCTCGGCTCATCAGGTCGACGCCTGGGACATCTGGTCGCCCTTCATCGAGCAGGCCATCATCCAGGACCACGCCCGGGTGATCGCCACAGGGACCGGCCTCGGACCGACGTACTCCTTCGTCGTCGCGGCTCGCACGGCGCTAGCCAACCCCCGGACCGCGCAGGCCATCCGCGACTACCTGAAGCTGCTCGACCAGGCGTACCGCTGGGCGGCAACGCACGAGCCGGCCTGGGCGGCGACCTGGGCCAGGGCATCAGGACTGCCGGCGAGCGTCATGCAGGCAGCGGTCAAGGACTCGCTGACCACGCCCGAGCCGATCACCCCAGGAGTCGTCGCCTCCGAGCAAGCGGTCGCCAACGCGTTCACCTCGGCCGGCCTGATCCCGGCCCGAATCGACTTCTCCCTCTTCGCCGTCACCACATACGACAACATCATGAAAGGCGAGTCATGAGCCTGGTCTTCCACTGGTTCCTGCCCACCTCCGGCGACGGCCGCGGCATCGTGGGCGGCGGAGGAGTACGGGCTAGCACCAGGCCGCCGGACATTGATTACCTGGCTCAGGTGGCTCGGGCTGCTGAGCAGGTTGGGTTTTCCGGGGTGCTGACTCCGACCGGGACCTGGTGCGAGGACGCGTGGCTGGTCACCGCGGCGCTGATCAGCCAGACGCAGCGGCTTAAGTTCCTCGTCGCTTTCAGGCCGGGGCTCAGCTCGCCTACGCTCGCGGCGCAGATGGCCGCCACGTATCAGCGGATCTCGCGTGGCCGGCTGCTGCTGAACGTGGTCACTGGCGGCGACGATGCCGAGCAGCGGCGGTTCGGCGATCACCTGACCCATGACCAGCGTTACGCGCGCACTGGCGAGTTCCTCGATGTCATCCGCGGCGCCTGGGGCGGCAGGCCTTACGACTTCGCGGGCGAGCACTACCAGGTTTCCGGCGCGACCGTGCTCGGCAAGCCCGACCCGGTACCTGACGTGTACTTCGGCGGGTCATCGGCCCCGGCCGGGCCGGTGGCGGCCAGGTACGCCGACGTCTACCTCACCTGGGGCGAGCCGCCCGCTCAGGTGGCGCGCAAGCTCAAGTGGATGCGCGAGCTCGCGGGGGAAGCCGGGCGAACGCTGCGGTTCGGCATCAGGCTGCACACGATCAGCCGCGACAGCGCCAAAGAGGCGTGGGCCGAGGCGAACCGGATGCTTGCCGAGCTCAGCCTGGCCGACATCAACACGGCCCAGAAGGCGCTGGCCAGGTCGGTGTCCGTCGGCCAGGAACGCATGGTCGCGCTTCACTCCTCCTACCGCGCTGGCGGCACGGCCACGGACCTGGAGATCTACCCGAATCTCTGGGCCGGCGTCGGCCTCGTGCGCGGCGGCGCGGGCACGGCACTGGTCGGCAGCCACAGCCAGGTGGCCGACCGGATCGAGGAGTACGCCGCCCTGGGCATCGAGGAGTTCATCTTCTCCGGCTACCCGCACCTGGAGGAGGCGTACTGGTTCGGTGAAGGCGTGCTGCCGGAACTTCGCCGGCGCCGCCTCTTCCAGGCACCGGCCGACCTGGGCGAGTTGCTGGCGAGCGCGTAACCAGACCGGACCTCACCCCAGGAGTACCTGTGCGCTTCGTCGTCATCGTCGGCAACCCCAAGCCCTGCTCGCGCACGCTCACGGTCGCGAGCGCGGCGGGGCAGGCCGTCGCCGACACACTGAGACTGGCGGCCGGCTACCAGCTCATCGATTTGTCCGCGCTGGCCAGGCGGTTGCTGCTGCCCGAGCCGTCGGCGGCGGTGGAGGACGCCGCCGACCTCGTGCTCGGCGCCGATCTGCTGCTGGTCGCCAGTCCGACGTTCAAGGGCACATACACGGGCTTGCTCAAGGTGTTCCTCGACAAGCTGCCTTATCGCGGGCTGCGAGGGTCGTGCGCGCTGCCGCTGCTCGTCATGAAGGCGCCGCAGCACGCGCTCGCCGTCGACGTGCACCTGCGGCCCCTGCTGATCGAGCTAGGCGCGACGGTCCCGGCGCCAGGACTCGCGGTGCTAGAGGCCGACCTCGGCCGGCTCGACGACGTCCTCGCGCCATGGGTCACCCGAGTCGCTGATACGGTCAACGGCCCGATCAGGCTATCGACCGCCAAGCGGGCTTTGGCGACGCGATAGCGCTCGAATGGCCACGCAAGCATCGGCCAAGGCCGGTCTCAGATGGTCCAGATAGAGCCTTTTGCGAGTTCTGAAGCCTTCAATCGGCAGGCGCGCCGCACTGCGGATCGATGCTGGGGTCGCGGAGTTTGTCCTGGAGACTCGGATTACCTCCGCGAATAAAAGCCTCGAACTCCATGGCAGCATTCCGTAAGGTTTGCCCGGCATCGAGGAGCGTATCGGTCCATTCCTCAAGGAGTTCCGCCTCATCGTACGTGTGGCCGAATGCTTCATTAAAAATCCTTGTAGGGATTTCCGCCCTAGTTAAATGATAAGTGAGCCGTTGCTGGAGCATATTAACGCCGAATGCGGACAGGCTCGCCAAGCGCTCGGTCTCCAGGAGGTCGCTGCTGCGAGCGCGACCCGCCTTGTCGAGGTGCGCAGCCCAGTAGCTACTCTCATCCTCCAGGTCCGTGAGCGGCATCCGATCGGAAAACATTCTTGTCCATGCACGCGCACCCTGTTTGCCGATTTGCTCCACACTGTCCGTCGTCAGCGGTATCAACTTCCCAGTCAGACCGGTATTTGTCGCGCCATCCAGGTTCTGTTTGATCCAGAACTCCCTCCGGCGTGAGGTGCTCAGATGCTAGGTCAAAAGCCGCATCAAGGTGGCCCGCAGCATATAGGTCGATTGGGGTTGTCGGGGCCTGACGACTTATCGGAATTTCCATCCACGATGCTGGTTCAAAGATCATATGCTCATCGCGGATGGTTTCAGCGAATGCGAGGAGTTGGGCGATCCCTCGACGATGCTCCCCGCTCGGAAGGTCGCCGGCCCGCCATCGCCTCAGAGCGGGAACCGATACGCCGACCATACGAGCAATGTCACGCCAGGCGAATCCCATGTCGGAGAGTTGCTCTAGCAGCGTGGCAGGCTCCTGTCGGGCTAGACGGGCCGTACGGATGTCGAGTTGAATGTAGGTGGCTTCGTGCTGGAGTTCGGTTGCGTCGGTGTTGACCAGCGAGCTTGAATTCCTGACATGTCCTGCTCGCGCAGCGATCTCGCGGACCCGTTCCTCGATCGTCAGGGTTCTCGAAGCTGGGACGTCAGATGGCGCCGCGGCCTCGACCGAGGTCTGGCTCTGGCTCTGGCTCTGGCTCAGTGTGTCCGCCATCAAGAAGACCCCCTCCTGAACACCTCCGATTCGAGGCGATCGGTCACAAGCTCATCGAAGAGCTTCCGGATAGGACGTCGCAACTCATCGTAGGTCTCCAGCAAGAGTTCGCTGTCCCATCGGGGAACACTCTTCGGCTGCCATGAGGCGTCGAAATCGAGAAGGAAGAACGGACCCACTGGACGTGGGTCAGGTCTTCGCAACGGGCCATCCGGGTTGACCACGAAGCCCGGCTGAGCGCCCTGAGGCCCATAGCGCAAGACAAGGCTGTGGTCCTCGCCAGTCTTGAAGGCCTGTGCGCGTGATCCCCGAAGGCCGCAAAAGCTTTTCGGCCACCCGAACCGTGACTTCCAGCGTCGAGCGAAAGGCTGGCCAGTTCCGATATTGGGTGGTTTCTACCGATATGCTGCCGCCAGTGAATGCCACTGCGGCCCCCCTTCGGCGATCGGCGAACCGAAGCAAGGCTGGCGCAGCGAAGCCCGAAGACTGTCTCATGACGGGCATGCCACCCACCTGGACCGCGAGGCTCGACTGCGGGATCATCACCGGATCAATCACCCACTCATCACCCAATGCATCACTTACCGCGTGCTGCACTCTCGACGGTATGGGAGCGCCGATCTCTCCTGGGTACGTGATTTCTGCGGTGACCAACGCCACAGGCGGGCATGGATATGCCTCATGACCTTCGGCTGTCATCGTTCTCTGCTAGCGGTGAGTGTAACTAAAACTGTAACCGAAACGGCCCACCTGCGGTTGCTCGGCTCAGTCTCTCTGACATCCCCATCCGCTGCCCCGGCTGGATTGCCCAACGACCGCTGTACACGCGCGTCGCAATACGTATGCACCGCGCAAGGTCGATGGCTGCCGCCTAGTGAAAGCGATGATCAGCTACTCGCACGCGCGCCACCCGCGCCTAGCCGGCGTGCGGCGGGTTGAGCGGCTGCCAGTCGGGCTCCGTGCCCTGGGTCAACAGCACCGGTGCCGACCGTGCTGGCGCGTCGAGCGCCAGGGTGTAGACGCGCTGGGCGCCGCGGACGCTGAGGACGAAGGCGATGTGCTGGCCGGTCGGCGAGTACACGCCCTCGTGGGCGCCGGCCGGTGCCGGGGTCGGGTTGGCCGGCGGTACCGGGATCGTGAGCAGCAGGCCCAGGTGCGTGCAGGGCAGATGCGCGCAGTTCTTGACGGTAGTCAGAAGGCTGGTCGCGAAGTCCACATTGAACGGGAACCAGTCCGGGTCAGACATCCGCACCCTGTTCTTGTGGCCGAACTCCAGACTCGGGAAGCCGTGGGCGAACTGTCCCTGATGGGCGAACCCCAGCAAGCTCAGGCAGTACTTGAACGGCGATGCGCACAATGGCCCGGCGCCTTCGTAGACGATGAAGGAGCCGGCGTCGCCGGCAGGCCGGATCGCCCACGTCCAGGCCACTGCCGCGGGCAGCGCGGAGATGCCGATGACCCGCCCGCTGAAGCTCGTGGTGAACGAGGCGAACGCGTGCCGCCTCGTGTCGTACCTGGTCAGAAGACCGCTGGCGTGATGCTGTTTGGTCTTGACGAAGGCGAGGTAACGGCCGTTCGGCGACCAGGATGGCCTGGCGTCAGTGAACGCCGGCGCCGCTGAGCTGACCTGGGTCTTGTGGCTGCCATTCGCGTTCATGATCCACAGATTGCCCCGGTCCACGTACGCGAGCCTGGTCCCGTCCGGCGACCAGCGCGGCCCGCCGCTCCGGCCGTCGGTCGTCAGTTGCCTGAGCCCGGTGCCGTCCGGCTTGATCGTGAAGACGTTCCCGCCCCGCACGAACGCGATGAGCCCTTCCGCCGAGCCGTGGTAGGCGGCCGGCGCCGCCGTGGCGGCCGGAAGGCCGGCGCTGCCTCCCAGCGTGATCAGCGCCGCGCCGAACGCGGCCATCGTGACCACCGCTCTCGGGCGGCCAGTCCGGCGGGTCCTCAAGGGCGACTGGTTCATGGCAACTCCGTCAGCGGGGCGCTTTGCTTCACCCAAGCACTTGATGGCGAACCGCGCCACAGGTAGTACTGACAGAGGAGCGAACCTTCATCCGGCCACTAGAACATTTGTTCGATTCTGGCTTATGATGAGGTTGTGACAGCCTATGTGCCTCCAGGCTGGCCGGCGGCGTCCATCCGCCGGGTAGCGAGGAGTTCGAACGTTCAGCCATCGCCTGGCTGCTCGACGTCGTCCCGGCCGACTACCTCCTGCACGGCGTGCTCAAGCGCCATCCGATCGCGCTGGCAACGCTGGCCAGGCACCACCTCGGGGCGTGCGTCGACGGTGCCAGGGATGGCTACCGGACGGCCAGGACCGAACTCGGCCCGCACCTGCCGCCGGGCGCGATCGAGGCTGTGCTCACCGCGTACCGCAATGAGGGCAGGCGACTGGCGGCTGCCGCCCAGGCGGCCGACCTGATCGAACGGGCGCTGCACGGCGAGGTGTTCATCCGCCAGGCAGGGGGCGGAGCCCGCTCGGTGCCCGGGTCCGGCGCGGCCCGCTCGGTGCCCGGGTCCGGCGCGGCCCGCCGAGGGCTCTGCTAGGACTAGCGCCGGCTAGGCGAGCGCGGCCGGTTGCTCGGGGAGCGCATCCGGGAGATCGGTGAGCACAGCCGGGGGCTCGGACGGCGCGGTTACCTGCTCGGGCGGCGCGGGCCGCGCGGGGACCGGATCGGGGCTGGCGGGGTTTCTCGTCCAGCCTTCTTCGGGGCTGAAGCGCTTGACCACTCGGGCGGGCACCCCCGCGATCACGCACAAGTCGGGGATCTCGCCCCTGACGACCGAGCCGGCCGCGACCACGACGTTGCGGCCGATCACCGAACCTGGCAGCACGACGACGCCGGTGCCGAGCCAGGCGCCCGGGCCGATGCGGACGGGCGCGTTCACCGGCCACTGCCGTCCGATGGGCATGTCAGGGTCGGCGTAGCTGTGGTTCTGGTCGGTGATGTAGACGTAGGGCCCGGTGTAAACATCGTCGCCGATCTCTATCGAACTGTGAGCCACGATGTGGCTGCCGCGGCCGATGATGCAGCGGTCCCCGATCGTGAGTATCGGCTCCGGCCCCAGGTCATGGCCCGGCATCATGCCCGCGCAGATCGAGGCCAGCTCGGCGATCATGGTGCCGGAGCCGATCTTGATCCACTGCTCGCCGTAGACAGATCCAGCCGGGAACGCGATCAGCGACCCGAAGCCGAACGATGCGAACCGCCGGCCTACGGCGGTATCCCCGTTGATCACGCCCGCATTTTTGAACCACCGCCACAAGGCATGCACTAGCCCGGCGGCGACTCGCCTGCGCCACCTGCGCAATGACGGCATTCCAGACATCGACCGCAACAGTATCGTCATCCTGGCCCGCCGCGCGCGCTTGCCCGCGCCGATGGCACGCAGGTGCGGCCTCTCGGGAGCGAACTGGGCTCGGTTCGGGTGGCGCGGGATCACCGGGCCGGTGATCGTGGTGCGTGCCCGTGACATCACGGAGAATTGCCAGGCATGGCTGCGGGCGGCGCCCCAAAGGGTCCCCTCGCCTCGGCCCAGACCCAAGGGTCCCCTCGCCTCGGCCCAGGTCGCTGTTCACGGCGGCCGGCTCTGACAGCGACGTGGCCCTCCCTGTTGCTGTTAGCCACTGGATTAACAGCATCGTGGCCCTCCCTGTTGCTGTTGGTCACTGGTTTTGACAGCTAGGTGGCCCTCCCTGATGCTCTCCCGACAGCAACGGGGAGGCCACCTTGCTGTCAGGCCGGGCCGCTAACAGCAACAGGGAGGGCCACGATGCTTACGCTGCCCCGGCGGCGCCACGCCGGGGCGCGACGCACGCCGCCCGCGTGCTGCACAGCGGCTCACCCGAAAGAGTTGCACCCCTTGGGACGTCGGTGTAGCTCTTCTGGAGTGAGCGGCTGATGAGAAGACCGGCGGCGGGTCCGGCCGGGTGACGGGTGACGGCGAGCGGGACGGGGCAGGTGCGATCTTCCGTGATCATGGCTTGCGACCGTGATCACGGAAGTTTGCCCAGGTCATGGCAGGTGCTATGTTCCGTGATCACGGCCTGGATCATGATCACGGAAACCAGTTCCCGTGTCCGAGGCTGTCGGGTGACTCGGGGTCTTGGAAGGTCAAGCTCTGGCTGGTCAGCGGCGAGCCTTTCACTGAGTTATCGGGGAGACTGGTCACTCCGGGGATGGTTTTCAGTTCCATTGACTGAAAAATCTCCTTGGAGCGAGAACGCTCCCTCGCGATGCCGGAGAAGCTCCCCGATCCAGATCACGAACCGCGCGGCGGCCGCCGGAACCCGTACTGGTTTCCGTGATCATGATCGAGACCATGATCACGGAAGATCACCCAGGTCAGGACGCCGGTGATGTTCCGTGATCATGCCCTCGAACATGATCACGGAACATCGCACCTGCCGCCCCGCACTGACAGCTCCCCCGGACTGAGAACTCTCCGCATGATGCCGGAAAAGGCTCCCCGATCCTCATCACGAGTCATCAGTGGCGCAGAGGAAGCGGGAGCCAGGCCCAGGTCAGGCGAGCGGTAGCTCCCGGTTCGCGGCGGCTGGCGCCAGCGGCAGATCGCGGCTTGCCGCGGCTAGCTGGCCGCAGGCGCCGTCGATCTCGCGGCCCCTGGTGTCCCGCACCGTGACCGGAATCCCCCGGCGCGCCAGCCGCGCCTCGAATTCGGCGGCTACTTCAGGGTCGGACGCCGTCCATCGAGATCCGGGCGTCGGATTCAGCGGGATCAGGTTCACGTGCGCCAGTCGCCCGGCGAGCAGCGAGGCAAGCGCATCGGCCCGCCAGGGCTGGTCGTTCACCTCGCGGATCATCGCGTACTCGATCGACACCCGCCGGCCGGAGGCAGCGGCGTACGACCACGCGGCCTCAAGTACCGAGGCGACGGGAAACCGCTGGTTCACAGGTACGAGCGAATCCCGCAGCTCATCGTCCGGCGCGTGCAGCGAGACGGCCAGCCGGCACGACAGCCCCTCATCCGCGAGACGAAGCATCGCGGGCACCAGGCCGACCGTCGACACCGTGATGGCACGCTGCGAGATCCCGAACCCTGACGGCACCGGCTCGCTGATGCGCCGTACGGCGCGCACCACGGCCGCGTAATTCGCCAGCGGCTCGCCCATCCCCATGAACACCACGTTCGAGATACGCCCGCCGCCAGCCAGCCGCCCCCCAGCCACGTCCCGCGCTCCGCTGAAGACCTGCGCGATGATCTCGCCGGTCGACAAGTTGCGCGTCAGGCCCGCCTGGCCGGTCGCGCAAAACGGGCAGGCCATGCCGCAGCCTGCCTGCGAGGACACGCAGATTGTCACCCGCGACGGGTACCTCATCAGCACGGACTCCACGAAGGCGCCGTCGGCCGCCCGCCACAGCGTCTTGCGGGTCGTCCCCTGATCACAGGCCTGCTCGCGGGCAACCGAGAGCAGGCGCGGCAGCAGCGCCGCCCCCAGCGAGGACCTCAGCCCCTCGGGCAAGTCGGTCATCTCGTCCGGCGAATCGGTCAGCCGGCCGAAATAATGCCGGGACAGCTGGTCAGCCCGGAACCCGGGAAGGCCAAGCTCGGCCACCGCGGCCCGCCGCCCGTCAACATCAAGATCGGACAGATGCCGTTGCCTTCCAGCCCGGGCTGCCGAGCCTGCAACCCCCCGGCCCTCGGGGGGCTCCGGGGGCTCGTCCCCCCGGGCCAGCACGCCGAGGCGCGGCGCCGCCTGGACTGACGAGCCGAATTGTGGCGAGGAGGGAAGGCAGCGCCCAGAAGCGCCCCGGCCTTCGGGGGGCTCCGGGGGGTCGTCCCCCCGGGCTAGCACGCCGGGGCGCGGCGCTGCCTGGACTGACGAGCCGAATTGTGGCGAGGAGGGAAGGCAGCGCCCAGAAGCGCCCCGGCCTTCGGGGGGCTCCGGGGGGTCGTCCCCCCGGGCCAGTACAGTCTCCAAGCAAACCCCCTCACAGTATCCGGGCAGTTGCCACGTGATCAGCGGAATGTAGATAGATTTCTTTGCTATGCAGAACACGCGCTCTCGAGCCGGCCAGACCAGGATATCCGCCGAACCAGGGAGGCCCGTCGTGCTGCTTGATAGCGAAAGCCCCTACGGGAGCAGACGGGTGGTCGTCGAGTACGACGGCTGGACCACTGCCGCCTACATGCACGACAGATCGGACCCGATCGCCGCGACCTGGCTGGCCAATCATCGCAGGGCGCCGGCCGGCATCGACCTCGGGCTGCTTGACGCCGGTCACGCGCCCGAGATGCCCGAGGGCTACACCAAGCACCCCGACGGCAGGCCGCCGCTGAACCAGGCTTCGCTGCGCGCGGTGTGGTTCGAGGAGGGCGACGGCGTCGCGATCTTCGAGGGCAGCGAACTGCTCGCCGTGATCCCGGGCTGGTCGGACATGTCCAAGGGGATGCCCGGCTATAGCAGGGACGTGATCGGGCAGACCCCGTTCGGCTGGTCGCTCGACGACGCCTTCGAGGGGCTCGGCCCCCGTGTCAGCGAGGCGTCGGATTTCTGGCGCTGGCGGCTCGACTCGCAGGCCTGGGCGCAGTTCCAGCAGGGCATGCTCGGGCATCTGCTCGACCGCCTCGGGCCGGGCGCCCGCTACTGGGACGTCTCAGCCAACAAGCCGCCGGTCGTCGGCGTCTCGGAACGCCCGCCGGCCGGCCGCCGCTCCTACACCGTGCTCACCACCGTGGGCATGAGCTGCCAGCGGATGCCGGTCGTGGAGCAGACCGGCCAGGGCGCGGCCGCGAAGACCAGGATCGAGCTGGCGGTCGCGACCTCGCTGCCGAGCAATGAGGCGGCGCGGATCTTCCTGTGGCTGGCGCAGTACCCGTGGCGCGACATCAGCTGGCTCGGCAGCGGCCAGACGATCCGCTGGTACCACGAGCCGTCGTCGTTCCCGCTTGGCCACGGCAACGAGGCCGTGCTGTTTCTCGACAATCCCGCGCTGCTGCTCGGGCCTGACGTGCCGAACCTGTCCGGGTTCACTGTGGCGGGCGAGCCGGTCAGGTGGCTGTGGCTGATCCCGATCAGCAACCGCGAGCGGCTGCTCGCGCAGGGACGCGGCTCATCCAGCCTGATCAACCAGCTAGCCTCGCAATCTCGCAGCTGGGTGGTCAGCTAGCCAGCCGTGATCAGCGGAAGAGAATTATTTCCTCTGAATTATTCGCGGTAGCCGGTGTGTGCTCGATCACCTGCCATGCAAGAAGATCGTCATCAGCAGCCACGCTACGGGCGCGACGATCAGCATGGCGTCGATGCGGTCGAGCACTCCGCCGTGCCCGGGCAGTATCGAGGACATGTCCTTGGTGTCGAGATCTCGCTTGATCGTCGACTCGACCAGGTCGCCGAGGGTCGCCGCGGCGACGGCCGCCGCGCCGAGCACGAGACCGTACCAGACCTTGCCGTGGAGCAGGTAGACCATCCCGAGCGCGCCGGCGGCGAGGCACGCTATGACTGACCCGGCCAGCCCCTCCCAGGTCTTCTTGGGGCTGATCCCGGGCGCCATGAAGTGACGGCCGAACAAGATCCCGGCGAAGTACGCGCCCGTGTCGCTGCAGACCGCGAGAAGAACGAATACGAGCACCCGGTGCGAGCCGTTGTGCTGCGCGAGCATCAGAGCGACGAACGCCGCCATGACCGGCAGGTAGCTGAGCACGAAAACGCCGGCGGCGACGTCGCGCAGGTATCCGGCCGGCCCGCCCGGCAGCCGCCAGGCAAGCACCGCGATGAACGACAGCCCGAACGCGCCCGCCTCCCACAGCGGCCCGCGCCAGTACGCGAGCGCGTAGATAGCGGCGCCGCCGACGGCGATCGGCACGACTGGCAGCTTGAGCTGGTTGGTCGCGAGCACGTGGCTGATTTCCCAGAACGCCACCCCGACCAGCAGCGCCACGAACACCAGGAACCCGACCTGAGCGAACAGCAGCAGCGCCAGGGCGACCGCGCCGAGGCCGACCCCCACCGCGACGGCGACCGGGAGGTTACGGCCTGTCTGGATCGTCTTGCGTTCGCTCACGTAGCCTTGCCTTCCCTACGGCAGCCGTCCCGCGATCGCCGGGTGGCGGGATGATCGGTGTATGAGAGGCAAAGTTATACCGTGAGCGGAGCTATACCTCCAGCAACTCGGCTTCCTTGTGCTTGAGCAGTTCGTCGACTTGGGCGACGTAGGTGTGGGTCACCTTCTCCAGCTCAGCCTCACCGCGCCGCCCGTCGTCTTCGCCGGCGTCGCCGTTCTTGACCAGCTTGTCGATCGCGTCCTTGGCGTGCCGGCGGATATTCCTGATCGATACCCTGCTGTCCTCGGCCTTGTGGCGCGCGACCTTGATGTACTCCTTGCGCCGTTCCTCGGAAAGCTCGGGGAAGACAACCCTGATGATGACGCCGTCGTTGTTGGGGTTGACGCCCAGGTCGCTGTTGCGGATCGCCCGGTCGATCGCCGCGAGCGAGCTCTTGTCGAACGGCTGGATGACCACCATCCTCGGCTCCGGCATGTGGAATGACGCCAGCTGGTTCACCGGGGTCTGGGTGCCGTAGTACTCAACCGTGATCTTGCTGAACATGGATGGATGGGCGCGGCCCGTCCTGATGTTCGCGAAGTCCTCTTTGGCGACCGCGACCGCCTTCTCCATCTTCTCTTCGGCTTCGAGAAGCGTGTCGTCAATCATTGCGGCTCCTGTCGTGCGCTCAGTGCCGATCCCGGCCGTACCCGTTCCTGCCTACCAGTGTGCCGATCCGCTCGCCGCGAACCGCGCGAACTACGTTGCCCTTGCCCATCAGGTCAAAGACGACGATAGGCAGATCGTTGTCCATGCATAGGCTAACCGCCGTCGCGTCCATGAACTTCAGTTCACGGCGCAGCACATCGCTGTAGTCGAGCCAGTGGAACAGGCTGGCGTCGGGGCTCTTGCGCGGATCGGCGTCGTAGACGCCATCGACCTGGGTTCCCTTGAGCACCGCCTCCGCGCCGATTTCCAGCGCTCGCTGGGCCGCGCAGGTGTCGGTGGAGAAGAACGGCGCGCCGAGCCCGGCACCGAAGATGACGATCCGGCCCTTCTCCAGGTGCCTGATCGCCCGCCTCGGTATGTAAGGCTCGGCGACCTGGCCCATCGTGATGGCCGTCTGCACGCGCGTCTCCACGCCCAGCTTCTCAAGGACATCCTGCAGCGCCAGGCAGTTGATGACGGTGCCGAGCATGCCCATGTAGTCGGCCCGCGCCCGGTCGATGCCGCGCTTGCTGAGCTCGCCTCCCCTGAACATGTTGCCGCCGCCGACGACGACGGCCACCTGCACCCCGAGCCGCAGCGCATCCCTGATCTCGCGGGCACAGTGCAGCACCACGTCAGGATCGATGCCAAGGCCCGCGCCACCCGCGAACGCCTGGCCGGAGAGCTTCAGCACGACGCGATGCCAGAACAGCCGCTGCTCGTCGCCGTCATCGTCGGCCTCAAGCTGGTCGGCCTGCTCGATCTGCTCGATCTGCTCAACCTGGCCGGACTGCTCGGTCTGCCCGGCCTGGTCGAGGTCATCAGCCTGGTCGACGACGCTCATCACGGCACCGTCCCGCGGAAAGGTGCTATCTGGCAAAGCGGGCTCCCCTCACCTGATGCCGCCGCCGGCCATGAAGGCCGGCGGCCTCGCAGTCAATTAGCCTGCCTGCGGTTAGCCTGCACTCAGCTAGCCTGCCCTATCTGGAACCGGGCAAAGCCGCGCACCGTGGCACCCGAGCCCGCGAGCACCTGCTTCACGGTCTTCTTGGGGTCACGGACGGTCGCCTGCTCGGTCAGCACCACGTCCTTGAAGAAGGCGTTCAGCCTGCCCTCGACGATCTTGGGTATCGCCTGCTCGGGCTTGCCCTCGTCGCGGGTGACCTGCTCGGCGATGCGCCGCTCATTCGCGACGACGTCCTCGG
Organism: uncultured Actinomycetota bacterium; assembly: GCA_963720575.1. Classification (GTDB taxonomy): domain Bacteria; phylum Actinomycetota; class Actinomycetes; order Streptosporangiales; family Streptosporangiaceae; genus Chersky-822. The sequence continues at coordinate 2,062,040 of CAVRGA010000001.1, read as the reverse complement.
GCACCTCGTCCCTGGTAACGTACTGGGGCCGCATCGCGGCCACCTGGTGCGCGACGTCAAGGGCGATCTCCGCCCCGGCCGCGTCGACGTCGACGAGCACGCCCAGGGTAGGCGGCAAGCCCGGGTCCGACTTGTGCAGGTAGCTGACGATATAACCGTCGCCGAAGGCGGCGAACCGGCCGAGTTCGAGCTTCTCCTTGAGGGCGGCGCTCGCCTCCTCGATCAGTTCGGCGGCGGTCTGGGAGTCCCGTACCACCAGTCCGAGCACTTCGAGCCTGTCGGTGACACCGGCCTTGAGCGCCGCGGCTGCGATGTCGGCTGCTACCTGCTGGAACATGTCGGTCTTGGCCACGAAGTCGGTCTCGCAGTTGAGCTCGACAAGGACGCCAGCCGAGTTGTCGGCCATGGCGGCCGTGACCAGCCCGTTCGCCGCTGTCCGGCCGGCCCGCTTGCCGACATCCTTGGCGCCCTTGATCCGCAGGGCCTCAACCGCGGCCTCTACGTCGCCATCGGCTTCCACCAGGGCGTTCTTGCAGTCAAGCATGCCGGCCCCGGTAAGGTCGCGAAGCCGCTTCACATCCGCGGCGCTGTAGTTCGCCATGTCCTCATCTCTCGCAGTTCTCTATCTCGTGGTGCTTGGTGCTCGTGGTGCTCGGTGCTCGTGGTGCTCGGGGCGGTGCGGCCTCGTGGCGGGCTTGGCTTTCGCCTCCCGGGTCTGCGTACCTTCGCCTGCGTCGGGAGCGGGCCTGGGCGGTCGGCCGGCTGCCGAGTATTCGGCAGCCGGCAGGCTGGCCGGCGGCAAGCTGGCCGCCGGCAGCCCGGGCGCCGACCAACTGGCGCAGACAGCCCCGGCCGCCAGCCAACTGTCCGGCCGCCAGTCCCGCTTCGGGCGCCAGTCCCGCTTCCGGGCGGACCCGCTTCCCGGCAGTCCTGGTTGCCGCCGGCCTGGGCTGACCTGGCCTGCGCCCGTCTGGTTGGCCACCGGCCTGGCCTGGGCTGACCTGACCGCCGACTTTGGCCTGCCGCTCCGGACTGGCCCGGCCGCCGGGCTGGCTTCCGGTCAGCCGACCCGCGGACGGCTAAGCCCTGGTCAGAGGCTAAGCCCTGGTCAGAGGCTTAGCTCTGGTCAGCGGCGGTTTCGCCGTCAGCGGTGCTCGCAGCGTCCAATTCCGCACCTACTTCCGTCTTCTCAGCTTCCTCAGCGTCTGCCTGTGAGGCGGCAGCAGCGTGCACGCCCGTCGCGCCGGTCGCGCCAGCCGGCACCTCGACCGCCGCAGCGCTGGCGTCGGCCACCGCAGCGCTGGCGTCGGCCACCCGAACACTGGCGTCGGCCACCGGAGCACTGGCGTCGGCCACCGGAGCACTGGCGTCGGCCACCGGGGCACTGCCGTTGGCTACCGGGGCACTGCCGTTGGCCGCACGGCCACCGTTGACCGCCCTGCCCTCAAGGAGGTCACGCTCCCACTCGGCCAGCGGTTCCTCAGCACCGAGCAGCCCGTCGCCCTGCGGCTTCTCCTCCCCGGCCGCCCGGCCGGCCCGCGCGATCAGTCCCTCGGCCACCGCGTCGGCAATGACCCTGGTCAGCAGCGCGACGCTGCGGATCGCGTCGTCGTTGCCTGGGATCGGGTAGTTGACCTCATCCGGGTCACAGTTCGTGTCGAGAATGGCGATCACCGGGATGCCGAGCTTGCGTGCCTCGCTGATCGCGATGTGCTCTTTCTTGGTGTCGACTACCCAGATCGCGCTCGGCACCCTGGCCATGTCCCTGATACCGCCGAGCGAGCGCTCAAGCTTGTCGCGCTCGCGACGAAGCTGGAGTAGTTCCTTCTTGGTCATGTTGGAGCCCGACACGTCATCGAAGTCGAGTTCCTCAAGCTCCTTGAGCCGCTGCAGGCGCTTGTAGACCGTGGAGAAGTTGGTGAGCATCCCGCCAAGCCAGCGCTGGTTGACGAACGGCATGCCTACCCGGCGCGCCTGCTCGGCGATCGCCTCCTGCGCCTGCTTCTTGGTGCCTACGTAGAGGACCGAGCCGCCATGCGCGACGGTCTCCTTGATGAACTCGTAGGCGCGGTCGATGAATTGCAGGGACTGCTGAAGATCGATGATGTAAATGCCATTGCGCTCGGTAAAGATGAACCGCTTCATCTTCGGGTTCCAGCGCCGAGTCTGGTGCCCGAAGTGAACGCCGCTTTCGAGCAGCTGCCGCATAGTGACGACCGGAGCCATGCCGGTGTCCTTTCCTGTCGTGCGCCCGCCAGAGGCTTCTGGGCGCGGATCGGTTAGTCCTGGCGTCCGTACGCACCTCGCCGCGGGGCAATCCCGCGGACCGACCAGATGCGTCCCAATGGGGACCTAGCCAAGATCCCGAGTGGCTGGCGGACGCGCGAATTGGCCTTTGAGCGCGCAGGCGTGAGCCTGCGGCCCCTCGGCCTCGTAAGAAGTCTACATCTAGCCAGATCTGCCGCACCCGCCTTGCGAGATGCGCGGCCGCCTCAGGCGAGACGCGCGGCCGCATCAGGCACGCGGGTGCGCCTGACGGTAGGCGGCCACAAGCCGGTCCACCGACACGTGGGTGTAGATCTGCGTGGTGGCCAGTGATGCGTGGCCAAGCATCTCCTGGACGCTGCGCAGGTCCGCGCCGCCATCGAGCATGTGCGTCGCCGCCGTGTGGCGCACCCCGTGCGGCCCGAGGTCGGCCGCGGAGCCGATCGCGGCGATCTCCCGGTGCACTACCCGCCGCGCCGTTCTCGGATCGAGGCGTCCGCCTCTCGCGCCGACGAAAAGCGCCGGCCCCGACTCTGGAGTGATCAGCTGCGCCCGGCCAGCACGGCGCCAGCGGTCTACGGCCCGTTCGGCGGGGATTCCGACCGGAACGACCCGTTCCTTAGCCCCCTTGCCGAGCACGCGGATCGTCCGCCTGGAGTCGTCGATGTCGTCTATGTCCAGTCCGCATAGCTCGCTGACCCGGATCCCGGTCGCGTACAGCAACTCCATGATCGCCGAGTCACGCAATCTGAGCGGGTCGCCAGCCGGCCCGTCACCGGCCGTCGCCTCGGCGGCCTGGCTGCCCGGCCTGCGCTCGAGCACTGCCCGCATCTCGTCGGCGGCAAGTATCTCCGGAAGTTTGCGCATGACCTTCGGAGCCCTAAGCTGCGCCCCCGGGTCGTCGCAGAGCAGGCCGCGCGCGTACCCGAACGCCGTGAAGGCCCGAGCCGCGGCCGCCCGCCGGGCGATGGACGCCCGTGCCTGGCCAGCGCCGTGCTGCGTCGCGAGCCACGCCCTGAGCACCGCGATGTCCAGTTCGCTGATGTCATAGATCCCGCACCGCACCAGATGCTCGAGCAGGCGCCTGACATCGCCTGCGTATGCGCGGACCGTGTGCCCGGACAGTCCCCTCTCAAGCGCCAGATGCCGCTCGAACTCAGCGAGCGGCTCCTCAAGCTGGGGCGGGAGCAGAGGCCCAGGCGACGACAGCGGCTCCGCTTCAGGCTGCGGCCGCGACGGCATGGCCGACTGGTGACGCAAGCTCACCTCCACGGCAAGCATCCCCGCGCCGCCTGTTGCGCGCCGCATACTCAGTGTGCGTGAGCGGGCGGTCAATCACGTCTCACCACGCCGGTCCGATCCGCTGAATTTCAGGGGTGTCGCGTGACTCGTGATCGGGTCGGGGAGCCCTTCGGGCACCTTGCGGAACCGTCAACCGGAAACACGCTCCGGCCCGGCGGCCCCGCGGCCCCGAGACAGCATCAGGGCGGCCCAGGTTGCTGGTCACGCCCGCCGCTAACAGCATCGTGGCCCTCCCTGTTGCTGTCAAAACGGACCGCTGACAGCAACAGGGAGGGCCACGATGCTCACCCTGCCCCGGCTGTACCGTGCCGGAGCACAGCGCACGTCCGCCCAGAAGCAGAGATCACGCGCGGAGGCACTAGTTCAAAACCTCTAACCAGAAGGCCGTTCAGTGGTCAAGCGGTTCGAGATTGGCGCATCAGACAATATTGACGGAGTGACGGCGAAGGCCAGCTTCGGCAGTACAGCGCAAACCTGCTATGACACCAACGACCAGATGGTTCAATTCGGGCATACCGGGTGGATCTGCGGTCCCAGCCATATTCCCCGTAAAGCCGCGCAACTGGTCGTGGGAGGCAGAGGCGGCCAGACTCGGTTGGTCAGGTAGCCAAAGCCATTCCATGTCAAGCCGCACGGCCCTGGCGCTATGCGCAGGTGTGGGTATTGATCGCGATGATGCTAGCGTCGTCGTCCCTGGCCACGTAGGTGCCCGAGGAATCGTGGTAATAGACCAGCATGCCCTGCGAGGTCGCGCGACGGTCCCCAGTGATGGCCGCGACACCAAGGATCATGTTAAAAGACTTGCCTGGCGCCAGCCGGAAACCGCGCACGGGCTGGCGGCCCTTCCAGGCGGGCTGCGTTTGGGGGTTTTTGGGCGGCCAGCGTACTACGCCCACGACCCTGTCTCCTGGCACCGCGTAGGAGCCAACCAGGTGCTCGTTGTGAGAATGGAGCAGGACAACACGGTCGAGGACCACCGTGGTGTGGCCGTAGTTGGTAAATTGATCAAGGCCGAATGCCCACGGCTGACCACCGGGCGCGCAGACCGAACCTGGCGGGCCTGGATCATGAATGTTGTTGCCGCTGCTCAGCGGACCCTCAGCGACTAGGCTGCTGCCGCCGCTATTGCACCCCCCGAGGGCTAATGCCAGCACCGGCACACAGGCCGCCAGCGCTAACGGCAACTGCCTCACGCGCATCGTTCGTGTCCTCATTTTCCACCCTCGTAACTGGACTGCCGAGGTCCGCTGTCCAGGCTAGCCAGGGCTCGCCTGCAGTTCGGTCAGCATCTCAGCTATTCTGGCCTCGCCATATCGGTGATCTGCTTGGTCAATTGGATCGCTGTGTTTAAGCGAGAGGCGGCATATACGTACCGCAACGCCCGCTTCGCGGGCCGTTTAGGGCGTCCTCTAGTCGGTTGTAGATATGCTGATTGAACGGCACTCGTTCAAGAGGGACGTTCGTATAGCCTCCCCACTCAAGCGCCATGCTGCGTCGCGAGCCACGCCCTGAGCACACCGCTCGAAGCATGGCCGACTGGTGACGCAAGCTCACCTCCACGGCAGGCATCCCTTTGCGGAACCGTCAACCGGAAACACGCTCCGGCCCGGCGGCCCCGCGGCCCCGAGACAGCATCAGGGCGGCCCAGGTTGCTAGTCACGCCCGCCTCTAAGAGGGCATCTGATTTAGGTCGGCGATGGTTCGCCGGTTTCGGCTCGGTCATCTCGCCAGGTTGGGGTGGATTCGCCGGTGAGCCGCCGGCTCATCAGGTCGATCATCGCCCAGTGGATCATGGTGACGGAACGTTCCGGGAGGGTTTCGTAATCTCGGGCAAGCCGGCGGTGCAGCATGAGCCAGCCGAGCGTGCGCTCGACCGCCCGCCGGTCGTGGCAGCGGGGCGAATCCCTTCTGGCCGTCCGGCTTGGCGACGACCTCGAAGGTGATGCCGCAGGTGGCCGCGTGCGCCAGGAAGCCGTTCTTGTATCCGCTGTCCGCCCAGCCCGCGGTCACCGCCGGGCAACTGGCAGCGAGCCGGGTCGCGACGTCCTTGCCGCCGTTGGTGTCCTGCACGGAGGCGGCGGTGACCACGATGGCCAGCAGCAGGCCGAGGGTGTCGGTGGCGATGTGCCGCTTGCGGCCCTTGATCTTCTTGCCCGCGTCGATGCCCTGGCTGGCCTCCGGCACGTTACCGGATGTCTTGACCGACTGGGCGTCGATGATCGCCGCAGTCGGCTCGCCGTCCCGGCCGGCCTGCTCGCGGACCCGGCGGCGGAGCAGGTCGCGGAGCTGCTGTGCGGTGCCGTCCTTTTCCCACTTGGCGTAGTAATCGAACACCGTCTTGTACGGCGGGAAGTCGTGCGGCAGCAGGTGCCAGGCGCACCCGGCACGGTTCACGTACAAGATCGCGTTCACGATTTCGCGCAGGTCATGCACCGGCCCGGCCAGTCCCAGGCCCGCTGCAGCGCGCTCGGCCCGCCACGCCGACAGCACCGGCTCGATCAGCGCCCACCGGGCATCAGACAGATCAGTGAGATATGCACGCCGGCCGGCCACGACACTGATCTATAGCAACTGATCAGCCATAAGTCCCGAACCGCGATGGCAAAATTTCTTCGCATCCCGGCACACCGGATCACCATGGGATCATTCGCATCCCGGCACACCGGATCACCATGGGATCAGATGCTCTCTAACAGCATCGTGGCCCTCCCTGTTGCTGTCAGCCACTGGTTTTAACAGCAACGCGGCCCTACCTGATGTCGTCCTGACAGCAACGGGGAGGGCCACGTTGGTCTGTAAACAGGGGGTGGTTTGTCCCCGTTTACACCGATGCACCAGCGCCGGCCCGCCGGCACGGATGGTTGCTGTCAAAACGGACCGCTGACAGCAACAGGGAGGGCCACGATGCTCACCCCTGCCCAGGCGGCACCGTGCCGGAGCACAGCGCACGTCCGCCCAGAAGCAGAGATCACGCGCGGAGGCACTAGTTCAAAATCTCAGAGGAAAAGCCTCCCGCCGACCCACCAGGCGTCCGACTCTCCAAGATCCCGAGTTACCCGACACAACCGCTGTGCCGGCGTGACCGCCGCTGGTGCCGGGGTGTAGTCGGGCGCGCTTCCGCAGCCCGTCAAACCAGGCCAGCGCGCCGAGGGGGGCCGCCGGGTCTCTATTTACAGACCAATACCCGCATTCGTGCGACCACGGCCGGTGTTGTAGCCCAGGACCCGAAGACCCGAAGCGACCAGTTCAGGGAACAGCTCGCCGAGCAGCAGACGTCACTTCGTCTTTCCCTCCTTGGCGCGTCTTGCCCGCCAGCCTTGGTCGCAGCGCTCGGCGTAGCCCGCGGCCGCGAGCAAGCCCAGGCAGCGCAGTGCCGTGTCCAGGTCCACTTTGGCTAGCGTCGCGATCGTGGCCGGGCCGCGCCCGGCCCGGGTGCCCAGGGTGCGCAGGACCGACGCGGTCACTGGATCAAGCACCTCGGCCGGCACGGCCGCGTCGCTGCCCGGCGGGTCTGAGTCGTCGCCGAGCGGCGCGATCAGCTCCATGACGTCGGCGGCGCTCGTGACGCAGACCGCGCCCCACTCCCTGATCAGTTCGTGGCAGCCGGCGGACTGCGCCGAGGTAACCGGGCCGGGCACGGCCATCACTGCCCGGTTCAGCTCCAGGGCGTGCCGGGCGGTGTTGAGCGCGCCGCTGCGAAGCGCGGCCTCGACCACGACCGTGCCGCGGCTCAGCGCGGCTATCAGCCGATTCCGCACCAGGAACCCGGGTCTGGTGGGCGCCAGGTCCGGCGGCCGCTCGCTGACCATCAGGCCGGTCGCGGCGATCACCTCGAAGAGCTCGTAGTGCCCTTTGGGATAGCCGAAGCTCAGCCCGCTCGCCAGCACGGCGACGGTACTGCCGGCCACCGCGAGCGCGCCTCGGTGAGCGCTGGCGTCGATGCCGTAGGCGCCTCCCGAGATCACGGTGACGCGGCGCTCGGAGAGGTTCGCTGCCAGTTCGGTGCCCACCACGCTGCCATAGGACGTCGCGGCGCGGGAGCCCACGACGGAGACCGATCGCAGGCAGGCGAACCGCAGATCAGCCGACCCGCGCAGCCACAGCACGACCGGGCTCGCGTCACCAAGATCGTCCAGCTGCGTGGGCCACTCAGGGTCACCAGGGCACGTCAGCCTGAACCCAGTGCGCTCCCAGGCGTCGAGAGAGGCAGGCGGCGGCAGCTGCGCGAGCCTTGAGCGCATCCGCTCGATCGAGCGCCGGGCCGCTAGCTCGAGTGGCGCAGCCTGCTGCCCGGCTCCTGCCAGTATCGGATCACCGGCGGCCCTCGGCAGGCCGCCGTCGCAGGGCGAGTCCGCGATCTCGAGAAGCTCCGCCGCCGGCATGGATCGCAGCAGGCCGCCGATCACGGGATCACCCGGGTCAGCGAGGAAGCTGAGCGCGGCCCTGGCCCGCCGTTCGTCGGCAGTCCACCCTTTCCTGGCATGCGGCGTCATTGCGGCGTCCCCGACCACAGCCCGAGCGCGTAGCCGACCTCGGCGAGTCCCGGCTCCCGGCTCCCGGCCAGATCCGCCAGCGTCCATGACAGCCTGATGACCCGGTCAGCGCCCCTGGCGCTGACGCGGCCGAGATCCATGGCGCGCTCAAGCGGCGCGAGCGCGCCTCCGGGCGGGGAGAATCTGCGCCTCAGCTCGCTGCCAGGGACTTGCGCGTTGAGCCGCCACGGGGTCCCGGCCAGCCGTGCCGCGGCCCGCTCCCTCGCTAGCCTGACCCGCTCCGCCACCGCGGCGCTCGGCTCGGTGAACGCACGGTCGCTCAGCAACTCCGCGCGGCTGACCGGGAGAAATTCGATCTTCGCGTCCACCCGGTCAAGCAGCGGGCCAGACAGCCGTGACAGATAGCGCCTGCGCACCATCGGCGTGCACGTGCACGCTCCGCCCGTGAGCGTCGCGCTAGCGCACGGACACGGGTTGGCGGCCAGGATCAGCGTGAACTTCGCCGGGAACCGCGCCGTGACCGCCGCTCTCGCGATCACCACCTCGCCGGACTCAAGCGGCTGCCGCAGCCCGTCCAGGACATCACGCGCGAACTCGGGGGCCTCGTCGAGGAAGAGACAGCCGTGGTGAGCCAGGGATGCCGCTCCGGGCCTGACGATGCCGCTGCCGCCGCCGACGATCGCTGCTCTCGTGGCCGTGTGGTGCGGCGCGCAGAATGGCGGCTCGGTGACCAGCGGCCTGCCAGGTGGCAGCGTGCCCGCGACTGAGTGAATGGCGCTGACCTCAAGCGCCTCGGCCGGCTCAAGCCTCGGAAGGACGGTGGGGATGCGCTCTGCCAGCATTGTCTTCCCCACTCCCGGCGGCCCGAGCAGCATCAGGTGATGACCGCCTGCCGCGCAGATCTCGGCCGCTCGCCTGGCGACCGGCTGGCCCACCAGGTCGGCCAGGTCCTTCCGCACCGCCTGCGCGGCGCCTGACCCTGGCGAGGCCAGCCCGCCGTGACCGGGCACCGCTCCAGGGACGGCGCTTGCCGCGTGTTCCAGGTCGAGTGAGCCCTGGCTGTCCCGGCCCGGCTCGAGCACCCTGACGCCCGTGTGCTTCGGATGCTTGCCGCCGCGCAGCCAGGACGTGATCGCGGAGAGCCGCGGGGCGGCGACTACTCGCAAATCGGTCACCAAGGAGGCCTCGGCCGCGTTCTCGGTAGCGACCACGATGGTGTCGAATCCGGCGGACGCAGCCGCCGCTGCTGCTGGCAGTACGCCGGGCACCGGGCGCACCCGCCCGTCGAGGCCAAGCTCGCCGATCAGGACGAGGCCGCGCAGGCCGGCTGCCGGCACGGCCTCCGAGGCCGCCAGGATGGCCGTCGCGATGCCGATGTCGAATCCCGAGCCGCGCTTGGGGAGGCTCGCTGGTGACAGGCCGACCGTGATCCTGCGGCTGGGCCAGGTCTCGCCGCTATTGACGATCGCCGACCTGATCCGGTCGCGCGCCTCGCGCAAGGCGGTGTCAGGCAAGCCGACAAGCAGCAGCGCGACGAGCCCATTCTCGATATCCGCCTCAATTTCGACCGGATGCCCCTGGACTCCGACGAGAGCGATGGCGTGCGCGCGGGCAAGTCCCATTACCCCACCCCGCGAACATGCTCGATAGTGAATTCGCCTGAGGAAGTTCTCAGCACGCCGACCGCATCGACGCGCAGTTCGTCGAAGAACGTGCCGTGCGTCATCACCCAGCGGACCGCGAGCCGCCGCAGGCGCCTGACCTTTTCCGCGGTAATCGCCTCGATCGGGAGCCCGAACGAGGCGCTCGATCTGGTCTTGACCTCGCAGGCCACGAGGACCCGGCGATCCGCCGCGACGATGTCCAGCTCGCCCTCGGAGCAGCGGTAGTTCCGCTCGAGCACGCGGAACCCCGCTCGCTGCAGATACTCCGCGGCCAACTGCTCGCCCTGCCTGCCCAGCACGTCCTTGCGATGCATAGCACCACCTCCTCCGATCCCCGACAGTGCCGGAGACCGGGCTGGCGGGCGAGCGGGGAACGCGGACTGGTGGACATGACCGGGGCCAGGCGCCGGCCGCTGTGGATAACCGGCTGGCAATGGCGCGGGTCCCGCCACGCCTGCCATTCGCGCAGGTAACCCGATAGCCTGCGGGCGCTAGCCAGCGCCTCAGCGGTCAAGTCCACCCGGGGGCGGCGGATGCGCCGGTCCAGGCGTCAGCATGCGGCTATCAGGCTGAGCCGCCCGGATCGCGTGAATCCCGGCGACCGGGCGGCTCAGGACTCCTCGGGAAGCTGGAGCTCGCTCTTGGCAAGTTCCTCGATGTTCACGTCCTTGAAGGTGACGACCCTGACGTTCCTCACGAACCTCGCCGGCCGGTACATGTCCCACACCCACGCATCATGCATGGTGACCTCGAAGAACACCTCGCCGTTGTCGGCCGTGCGGACCTTGAGGTCGACGTCGTTGGTCAGATAGAACCTGCGCTCGGTCTCTACCACATGCGAAAAAAGCCCGACGACATCGCGGTACTCGCGGTAGAGCTGCAGCTCCATCTCGGTCTCGTACTTCTCAAGATCCTCCGCGCTCATGTTCTCCCCTCCGATGAGGCGGGCGCCCTGGAGCGCATCTCAGCCAGGTCCTGGGGTTCAGCACCGCGCGAACCCGCGATCAACTCAACGATAGGACCATCATGTCCTGAGTCCAGAGCCACGGACCCGTCGCCGGCGAGATCACCCGGCTGAAGCTCCCCGTCGGCCAGGCCGCCCGGCTCGGCCAGGCCGTTCTCTTCCAGCAGCGCTCCGAGCCTGCTGGAGACATTCACGAACGACCGGCGGTGCACCGGGCTCGGGCCATGAGCGTCGAGCGCGGCCATGTGGCTGGGCGTCGAGTATCCCTTGTGCCGCGTGAACCCGTATTCAGGGTACTGCCCGTGCAACCCCGACATGATCTTGTCCCTGGTCACCTTGGCGACGATCGAGGCGGCCGCGACGCAGACCGCGACCTGGTCACCCTTCCACATCGCCAGCGCAGGCACGGCGAGCCCGGGAACAGCGAAACCGTCCGTCAGCACGTAGCCGGGGCTGGCCGTCAGGCCAGCGAGCGCACGCCGCATTCCGGCGACATTGCACACGTGCAGGCCCAGCCGGTCGATCTCGCCCGGCTCGATCACGACGACGTTCCAGGCGAGCGCGGACCGCACGATCTGGTGGTAGGCGGCCTCCCTGGCCCTGGCTGTCAGGGACTTGGAATCGGCGATATCCGCCCAGCGCCCGCTGCCGAGGCGATCCAGGGCGACGGCGGCCACGACCAGCGGTCCCGCGCAGGCGCCGCGGCCCGCCTCGTCAATGCCCGCCACGGGACCGAACCCGGCGCGCATGAGCACGCGCTCGTATCCGGTGAGCCCGTTGCCTCGCCGGGGCGTGTAGCCGACCGGACGCTCCACTGGCGGCAGCACCGGTCCCTGGACCGGCCTGGCAGGCTTCCTGGCACCCTGCGAGCCCGGCTTGGCCCGCCGGGCCCCCGCCTTCGATGCCGCTGATGCCCTGGGCGCCGCCCTGCTGCTAGCCGCCCTGCTGCTCCCCGCTCGCGCTGACGATCCCCGCACGGCTCACCTTCGCCGCGATCCGCCGCGCGTGACGCCAGCCTTGGTCTTCCCGCGCCGCCTGAGCCGCAGCCGGAGCGAGCGCTCGGCCAGCGTCAGCGGCAGCGCGCCCGCGAAGCCAAGCCCGAGCGGCAGGTAAGGCGCCGACGGCCGGAGTGGTATCGATCCAGCGGGGCTCAGCATCGAGGCCACCGCGTGCGCTGACGATGGCTTCAGCCCGGCGGCCGCCGAGGCAAGCCTGGCCTGCTTGAAGGTGGACGGTATCGGCAAGCTCCTGATCCGGCTGGGCGGCCAGACGATCATGAACGCCCGTCCGATCACCTTGTGCTCGGGAATAGTGCCGTCCCGGTCGTATGGATAGCACGTTACTTCGGGATCGGTATACGCGCAGTCGTGCAGGCGGGAATCCGCCGACTCACCCCGGTTGTCACCCATCACCCACAGCCGGCCTGGCGGCACTACCACGGTGAAAGGATCCTGAGATGGGCTGTCACCAGGGAAAACATACGACTTTTCCGACAGGGGCGCGCCGTTGACCTCCATCTGGCCCCGGGCATTGCAGCACATCACGTGATCACCGGGCACTCCGATGACGCGCTTGATGTAGTCGGTCTGGTCGGGCGGCGTGCCGAACAGGCCGGCGACTGAATGAAAGAGCGCTCCGAGCGTGTCATCATACGCGCGCACCACGGGGTTGCGCGTGGCCGCCGCGGCCGGAACGGGCGGGTCCCACGAGCCGGCGCCGTTGAACACCACAATGTCACCGCGCTCCACCGGCCGCAGGTGGTAGACGAGCTTGTTCACCAGCACCTTGTCGCCGATGAGCAGCGTATCCTCCATCGATCCGGACGGAATGAAAAACGGCTGCACCACGAATGTCTTGATCAGCAGCGCGATCGTCAGCGCGACCGCGAACAGAACGACCATCTCGGTCAGGAATGACCGGCGCCCGCGGCTTGATTCCTCCGGCTCCTCATAGACCGCCATCTCGTCATCGGCCGCCGAGGTATCCGCCTCGCCAGTTCCGCTTGGCCCGGCCAGCACCTCTTCGTGCATGCGCTGATCGTCGTTCATCATCACCATCCAGCCTAACGGCCAACCGACCGGTCCAGCGGCCTAGCGGCGGCCGGGCAGGATATCCCCGCGCCCGATACGCGGGATACATTCGCGGCAGTAACGCAAGCTCAGTCCGACTGCGCGATGGCAGCCTACCTCTAGCTCCAGCCGAATCCGACCAAGTCCGCCGCCGACTCGGCGACAAGGGGGCGTCAGTGTCCTGTCTGTACTCAGCGAGACGCGTTCATCCTGGTCATAGACGCTCTGCGGCGGCGAATCCGAATCCGGAGCCGCCACTCGGCGAGCGTCACGGGCACGGCTCCGGCAAAACCGAGACCGAGCGGCAGGTAAGGCGCCGACGGCCGGAGCGGAATCGATCCGGCGGCGGGCAGCAGGCGTTCCGACGCGGCTCCTGACTTCGCGGACGGCGCTGGCCTCGCGCCCCGGCTACCGGTACCCGCGAGGCTGGCCTGGTCGAACGTCGACGGAATCGGCAAGATCCTGATCCGGCCGGGCGGCCAGACGATCATGAACGCCCGTCCGATCACTCTGCTCACGGGAATAGTGCCGTCCCGGTCATCCGGCCGGCACTCCACGCCAGGAACTGAGTACGCGCAGTCGTGGAAACGCGAGTCGGCGGACTCTTCCCGGTTATCGCCCATCACCCAGAGCCGGCCCGGCGGCACCACCACGCTGAAAGGATCCTGAGAAGGCCGGGCGCCAGGAAAGATGTAAGACTTCTCCGACAGCGGCACGCCGTTGACCTCCAGCTGGCCCCGGGCATCGCAGCACATCACATGATCACCAGGCACCCCGATGACCCGCTTGATGTAGTCGGTCTGGACGTAGCCGGACTGCTCGGTCGGCGTCCCGAAGAGGCCGGCGATCGAGCGGAACAGCGCCCTGAGCGTGTCGTCATACACGCGCACCGCCAGGTTGCGCGAGACGGTCGAGGCCGGGGCCGGCGGGTCCCAGGAGCCAGCGCCGTTGAACACGACAACGTCGCCGCGCTCGACCGGCCGCAGGTGATACACGAGCTTGTTGACCAGCACCTTGTCGCCAACGAGCAGCGTGTTCTCCATCGACTGCGACGGGATGAAAAATGGCTGCACCACGAAAGTCTTGATCAGCAGCGCGATCGTCAGCGCGACCGCGAATAGCACGACCATCTCCGTCAGGAATGACCAGCGCCTGCGCCTTGTTTCCTCTGGCTGGTCCTCATCGGCTTGCTCGTCATCAGCCTCTGGCGGATCTGCCGTGTCGATATTGTCGTTCGTCATTGCCACTAAGCCTAACCGCCAGCGGGCCGGTAAGCAGCACTCACAGCGGCCCGGCAACGACATGCCCGCACGGAAGAAAGAGGACAGCCGCGTCACAGCGCAGGGCACGGGCACGCCGCCCGGTCCCCGACAGCGGCCGGCTTTAGCCAGCCGGCTCCCTGCGCTCCTTGATCCGCGCTGCCTTGCCGCGCAGTGACCGCAGGTAGTACAGCTTGGCGCGACGTACCTGACCGCGAGTCACGACCTCGATCTGCTCGATCGCCGGGGTGTGCACGGGGAACGTCCGCTCGACGCCGACGCCGTAGCTGATCTTCCTGACGGTGAAAGTCTCGCGGGCGCCGCCGCCCTGCCGGCGAATCACGATGCCCTGGAAGATCTGGATCCTGGACCTGTTGCCCTCGGTAACCCTGACGTGCACCTTGAGGGTGTCGCCGGGCCGGAAGGCCGGGATGTCTGACCGGATCTGTGCTTGCTCTAGCTCGGCAATCGCGGTGTGCATCGCTCAAAGTCCTCAAGTGTCATCACGCGCACGCCTGCGAACGCGCTCAAGTGGTCTGGTCGCACGCGAAGGCATGCGACATCTGCCCGCGCGACGAGAGGCCGCGTCGGGGCAGCGGCTTTCAGTGTGCCACATCTTTACCTGTGATCGCGAAACCGGCCTCGGATAGGACCTGCCGATCGCGTGCGTCCAGGGGCAGGCCGGCCAGCCTGGCCGCGAGATCGGGCCGGTTCCTGATCGTGCGGCCGAGCGCCTGATCGCGGCGCCACCGCGCGATCGCGCCGTGGTCTCCGGACAACAGCACCTCGGGAACCTCGAGGTCACGCCAGGTCCTCGGCCTGGTGTAAGCCGGTCCCTCGACCAGGCCGCTCATCGGCGCCTCCCCGGCGCCAAACGAGTCATCGGGCGCGGACAGAGCGTTGCCCAGAACGCCAGGGACCAGCCGGCAGATCGCCTCGATCATGACCAGCACAGCGGGTTCGCCCCCGGCGAGCACGTAATCGCCCACCGACAGCTCGCGAACCGTCATCCGCCGCCTCGCGTCATCCACGACTCGCTCGTCAATGCCCTCGTACCTGCCGCAGGCGAAGACGAGATGCCCGGCACGCGCCAGCTCGGCGGCCGTAGCCTGCTCGAAGAGCGCGCCGGCCGGAGTCGGCACGACCAGCTGCGGCTTCTCGGCTCCCGCCGCCTGCTCCGCGACGGCGTCGAGCGCCTCGCCCCACGGCTCAGGCTTCATGACCATCCCCGGTCCGCCGCCGAACGGCGAGTCATCCACAGTCCGGTGCGGATCGCGGGTCCACGAGCGCAGGTCATGCACGGATACGGAGATGTCTCCTCGCTGCACCGCCTTGCCTATCAGCGACACTCGCAGCGGGGTAAAATACTCTGGAAATATAGTAATTATATCGATTCGCACATCTTGCCTCCCGCGTCAACTCGCGCACCGCTGAACCGCCTTCCCATGATCAGCGAAGACTGCCGCCGACCGGACGATCCCGCGAACGCGGACGAACTCCTAGAGCGCCGCGTCGGGGTTCAGCAGTCCCTCCGGCGGGTCGACCACCAGGCGCCCGCCCGCGACGTCGACCTCAGGGACAAGCGCGGCCACGAACGGGATCAGGATCTCGCCGCCGGTCCGATCGCCCGCGGCATCGACGACGAGCAGATCCTGCCCGTGGTGGAGCACGTCGGCGACGAGGCCGACGTGGTCGCCCTGGACAGTCACGACAGCCAGCCCGATCAGGTCGTGATCGTAGAACTCCTCCGGGTCGGTGAGCGGCTTGAGATCAGCGGAGTCGATCTCGAGGAGCGTGCCGCGGAGTTCCTCGGCGTCATCTCTGTCGTCAACACCGTCGAACGCTACGATCAGCCTGCCCGAGTGCAAGCGGGCCGCCAGGACTGTCAGCGGCCCGCGTTCGGCCGGATCGGTGACCAGCACCGATCCGGGCGCGAAACGCAAGGCCGGGTCGTCGGTCCGCACCTCGATCGTGACCTCGCCGCGCAGGCCGTGCGGTCGGCCGATCCGGCCAACAACGAGCCGCATGCGCTCAGCGGACCTCGTCAGCGTCGAGCAGATCGACGCGCACGTAGGAGTCGCCCGCCAGCGAGCCGAGGATGGTCCTGAGCGCCCGCGCCGTGCGTCCTCCGCGCCCGATGACCTTGCCTAGGTCATCGGGATGGACGCGTACCTGAAGCACCCGCCCCCTGCGCAGGTTGCGGCTGGAGACCCGGACATCGTCGGGGAAGTCGACAATGCCCCTCACGAGATGCTCGAGGGCCTCTTCGAGCACCTCAATCTCCGCTACCTGGCTCCGCGGCCGCGCCGTCACTGCCGGCGTCCGCAGTTGCCTTGTCGGCAGCCTCGGTCTTCACTTCGGCACTCTCGCCCGCCGCCGCCGCATCCGCTGTCGAAGCGGTGGCAGCGGCCGACTCAGCGGTCGCGGGGGCCGCAGCGGCCGAGTCAGCGGCTGCAGCGGCCGACTCAGCGGTCGCGGCGGCCGCAGCGGCCGAGTCACCAGCCTTGCCGCCCTTGGGCCTGCTGGACCTGGCTGGCCTGTCCGCCTTGCCGTCGCCGGACTTCGCGTCGCCGGACTTCGCGTCGCTAGTCCTCGCGTCGCCAGACCTGGCACCGGACCTCGTCCTGCCCTTCGGCGCGGCGGCACTGTCAGCCAGGGTCTCCGCGAGCGCCGCAGCGAAGATCTCTTTCTTGTCAGTGCGGTCGGCCGCGGTCCTGAGCGTCCCTTCGGCACCCGGCAGGCCCTTGAATCGCTGCCAGTCGCCGGTCACCTCCAGAATCTTCCGCACCGGGTCGGTGGGCTGAGCACCGACGGACAGCCAGTGCTGCGCCCGGTCGGAGTTGACCTCGATGAACGAGGGATCTGCCTTCGGGTGGTACTTGCCGATCTCTTCGATCGCCCGGCCGTCCCGCTTGGTGCGGGCGTCCGCGACGATGATCCGGTAGTAGGGCTCGCGGATCTTCCCCATGCGCTTTAGCTTGATCTTGACAGCCACGGCTGTGGTCTTCTCCCAGCGGATTTATGCGCGGCTAGCGTTCCCCGGCGTGAGGATCCGGACTTGCTACCCGACTCAGGTAAACGGCGACAACGAGTTAGAGAGGGCCTCGCGGAGCCGATGGTTGCGTTCACATTCTGCCAGACTCCGCGCCCGCCAAAGCCAACAGTCGCCCAGAAGCCTCCCCCGCCCCCGGGATCAAGCCGCATCCGAGCCCTCCACCCCTCGAATCCGGCCGCCCCGCACCGACGCCATCGCAGCGAGCAGCGAAACAGCCCTCGGCCCGCTCGTACGCGAAGGTTCCCGGCTCCGGTACGGAGGCTTCCCGTTGTGCGGAGGGCTCCCCTGCTCTGGCGCGGAGAGTTCTCGCTGCGCGGAGGGTTTTCCTGCTCTGGTGCGGAGACTTCTCGCTGTGCGGAGGATTTTCCTGCTCTGGTGCGGAGAGTTCTCGCTGCGCGGACGGTTTTCCGCAAATAGGACGGTCAACACTCCGTGCTACGAGAACTCTCCGCACCAAAGACGGATAACGCTCCGCGATCAAGCCCGCAGCGCAGAGGACGCTCCGCTGTCATGCCCGGTGTGCACGTGGCCCAGTCGGGGCCAATCACGTATCAGCACCCCGGGGGAGCGTGAGCATCGTGGCCCTCCCTGTTGCTGTCAGCGGTCGTTTTTGACAGCAACGTGGCCCTCCCCGTTGCTGTCAGGACGACATCAGGGAGGGCCGCGTTGCTGTTAAAACCGGTGACCAACAGCAACAGGGAGGGCCACGATGCTGTCAGAGGCAGGCGTGACCAGCAACCCGGGCCGCCCTGATGCCGCTGGGCCGCCGGGGCCGTGCTCCCGACTGACGGTTACTTCCAATTAGCCAATGAGGTCCTCGATGTTGGCGGATCTTCCCCGCCACCTGGGCACATATACAGCATTGCGGTCATACGTGGGCATCAATGCTAGTTGGTTCGGCGGCCGGGACGATACCGGGACGCGACGCCAACTGGGGACGCCCGCGCGAAGCGGGGAGTTCGCCGCGAAGCGGGGAGTTCGCCGCGTAACTGGAGCACAGTGCGGGGTGCGAGGTGCGGCGCCTCAGGTCACGCGATTTGATACAGCACAAAAACTGAAAATCTATTCACAGGCGGGAATCCTGACTCTAGCGGCCCTTTCTGTTCCGGCCGCGCAAGCCGGGCGGCAGTTTCTGGTCGTCGTCCCTGCGACCCGCGCCAGCCGAGCCCGGGCCAGCCGAGCCCCCGCCCGCAGAGCCCGGGTCAGCGGCCCGGAACCCGGGCGGCGCAGGCCGGCGGGCAGGTTCATGCCTGCTCGCTGCAACTGCGACATATCCAGGTTGGACAGATCGAACCCGCCAGGCCCGCCAGCACCACCAGCAGCACCACCAGCAGCACCACCGCCAGTGCCGTCACCTGCGGCATCCCCGGCAAGACCGGCAAGACCGGCGAGCCCCGCAAGACCGCCAGCCTGGCCGGCGGCTTGACCCTGACGCCCGCCGCTTGGCCGGGCGCCGGCAGGACGGCCGCCGCCCTTGCCCTTCTTTTTGCCCTTGGCCTTGGAGCCGCCACGCCGGCCGCCGCCCATGCCCGGCATCGGCGGCATGCCCGGCATGCCCGGCATGCCGCGCATGCCGCCCATCATCTGGCGCATCATCTTCTGGCCCTCGAGGAACCGCACGACCAGTGAATTGACCTCGCCGACAGTCACCCCGGCACCGTTAGCGATACGCAAGCGACGCGAGCCGTTCAGTACCTTCGGGTTCTTGCGCTCCTCCGGGGTCATCGAGTTGACGATCGCTGCGGCGCGGTCCAGGTCCTTGTCGCTGATCTGGCTGAGCAGCTCCCGGTTCTGTGCCGCGCCGGGCAGCATGCCGAGCAGGTTGCCGATCGGCCCGAGCTTGCGCACCATCGCGAGCTGCTCGACGAAGTCCTCGAGCGTGAATCCCTCGGCCGAGACCAGCTTCCCAGCCATCTCGGCGGCCTGCTGCTGGTCAAAGGTCCGCTCGGCCTGCTCGATCAGCGTCAGGATGTCGCCGAGGTCGAGGATGCGCGACGCCATCCGGTCCGGGTGGAACAAGTCGAAGTCGGAAAGCTTCTCGCCCGCCGACGCGAACATGACCGGCCGCCCGGTCACCTGCGCGATCGACAGCGCGGCGCCACCCCGGGCATCGCCGTCCAGCTTGGTCAGCACGACCCCGTCGAACCCGACCCCGTCGAGGAACGACTGCGCCGTGGTCACCGCGTCCTGGCCGATCATCGAGTCGACGACGAACAAGATCTCGTCCGGGTCGACCGCGTCCCTGATCGCCGCCGCCTGCGCCATCATCTCGGCATCCACGCCGAGCCGGCCGGCGGTGTCGATGATCACGATGTTGTGCAGCCGGCGCCGGGCCTCCTCAATGGAGTCACGCGCCACCGCGATCGGATCGCCGACCCCGTTGCCTGGCGACGGCGCATACACGGGCACGGAAGCCTGCTCGCCAAGCACCTGGAGTTGCAGCACCGCGTTGGGCCGCTGCAGGTCGGCCGCGACGAGCAGCGGCGTATTGCCCTGCCCGCGCAGCCAGAGCGCGAGCTTGCCCGCCAGCGTCGTCTTGCCTGAGCCCTGCAGGCCAGCCAGCATGATCACGGTCGGCGGCACCTTGGCGAACCGCAGCCGCCGCGCCTCGCCGCCCAGGATCTCGATCAGCTCTTCGTTGACGATCTTGATGACCTGCTGCGCCGGGTTGAGCGCCTGCATGACATCGGCGCCAAGGGCGCGTTCCTTCACCTTTCCGATGAAGGTGCGGACGACAGGAAGCGCGACGTCCGCTTCGAGCAGCGCGATCCTGATCTCGCGGGTAGTCGCGTCGATGTCGGCAGGCGAGAGCCTGCCGCGCCCGCGCAGCGAGGAGAAGACCTGAGTCAGCCGGTCAGATAGAGTCTCGAACACCTGTAATAAACCCCTTCTCGCAGGATATCCGCATCCGGCTACCCGAGCAGCGCATCGACGAACGCCTCGGGCTCGAATGGCGCGAGATCGTCAGGCCCTTCGCCAAGGCCGACCAGCTTGACGGGCACGCCAAGCTCGCGCTGCACGGCGATCACGATGCCGCCCTTGGCCGTGCCGTCGAGCTTGGTCAGCACGATCCCGGTGATGTCGACGACCTCGGCGAAGACGCGGGCCTGGCGCAGGCCGTTCTGCCCGGTCGTGGCGTCGAGCACCAGCAACACTTCATCGACGGCGGCCTGCCTGGAGATCACTCGCTTGATCTTGCCGAGCTCATCCATGAGGCCGGTCTTGGTGTGCAGGCGGCCGGCCGTGTCCACGATCACCGTGTCGACGCCGCTGCTGATGCCGGCGCTGACGGCCTCGAACGCGACGCTGGCCGGATCGGCGCCTTCCCGGTCGGCCCTGACCACGCTGGCCCCGACCCGCGAGCCCCAGGTCTCCAGCTGGTCGGCAGCGGCCGCCCGGAACGTGTCAGCCGCGCCGAGCAGCACGGTCTGGCCGTCGCCGATCAGCACCCGGGCGAGCTTGCCGCAGGTCGTGGTCTTGCCGGTGCCGTTCACGCCGACGATGAGCAGCACCGAAGGACTGTCACCGTGCGGCTTGGTGTGCAGGGTACGGTCAAGGTCCGGGTTGACCTGCGCCAGCAGGTCCGACTTGAGCATGGCCCTGACCGACGCGACATCGCGGGCCGCGGCCACCTTGACCTCGGTCCGCAGCTCCGAGATGATCTGCGCCGCCGGCCCGGCGCCCATGTCGGCGGTGATCAGGATCTCTTCGATCTCGTCCCAGGTGTCGTCGTCGAGCTTGCCCGACGACAGCAGGCTGAGCAGCGCCGAGCCGAACGCGGTCTGAGACCGGGCGAGCCGCCCGCGCAGCCTGACCATCCGGCCGGCCGACGGCGGCGGCTTCTCGATCGCGGGCGCGGGCGGTGCGGCAGGCTCGGCCACCACAGGCTCGAGCGGCGCGGGAGGCGCAGGCGCTTCGGCGACGCTCGCGTCGGCGGTCGCCCCATGCGAGACCGGGGGCGCGATCGTCCCCGTACCGCCTGAGCCGTCGACCCCTGCCGCGCCGCCGGCCTTAGGGCCGCGCCTACGCCGACGCGGCGCGAGCAGTGCGGCACCGCCGGCAACGAGGGCGACGATCACGATCCCGAGAATGATGAGCAACGTTTCCATGACGGCCCCAGTCTGACAGAAGCGCGCGACCAGCCGAGCCAACCGGGGGCGACCGGCGGCCGACCAGCCGAGCCAGCCGGGGCGACCGGCGGCCGACCAGCCGAGCCAGCCGGAGGCCGACCGGAGCGAACCGGTGCCGCGACAGTGGCCCGTCGATGTGACCTAGACGGTGCCAGGGCGCGGACTAAGTGACATTGTCGGGCCAGCCGGACCTCCCTGTGGCCCGTCGTTGTGGCGTTGATGGGCCAACGGCCAACGGCCAACGGCCGAGTCGCGGCCAGACCCGGCTCAGGCCGCCTAACGACCCGCCCCGGGCCGGGAAACACCCGCCTCAGGCCGGCTCAGGCTCCCTGAGCCTCTGGCTGATCACCGCCGAAACGCCATCGGCCCGCATGCTGACCCCGTACAGCGAGTCGGCGATCTCCATCGTCCGCTTCTGGTGCGTGATGATGATCAGCTGAGAGCTGGCTCTCAGCTCGTCGAAGATATCGAGCAGCCGCCCCACGTTGGTGTCGTCGAGCGCCGCCTCGACCTCGTCCATCACGTAGAACGGCGACGGCCGCGCCTTGAAGATCGACACGAGGAACGCGATCGCCGTCAGCGACCGCTCCCCGCCGGACAGCAGCGACAGCCGCTTGACCTTCTTGCCTGGCGGCCTCGCCTCGAACTCGATCCCGGTCACCAGCATGTCGTCAGGCTCGGTGAGTATGAGCTTGCCCTCGCCGCCGGGGAACACCCGCGAGAAGATCTGCTCGAACTCACGCGCGGTGTCGGCGAAGGCGTCGGCGAACACCTGCTGCACCCGGTCGTCGACCTCCTTGACGACGGTGAGCAGGTCCCGCCTGGTCTTCCTGAGATCCTCGAGCTGGGTCTGAAGGAACGCGTGCCGCTCTTCCAGGGCGGCGAACTCCTCCAGCGCCAGCGGGTTGACCTTCCCGAGCTCGTCAAGCTGCCGCTGGGCCGTGTCGGCGCGCTTGCGCTGCACGTCCCTGTCGTAGGGAACGGCGGGCTGGTCCTCCTCGGCCGCCGGCACCGGCACGTCGGGCCCGTACTCGGCGACCAGGACATCGAGCTCGATCGCGAATTCCTCGGTCGCCCTGGCCTCGATCTGGTCGAGCTTCATCCGCCGGCTCGCCCTCGACACCTCGGCGCCGTGGGCCGCGCTGACGACCTTGTCGAGCTGGCCTGAGGCTTCCCTGATGCGGTTCCTGACCGCCTTGAGCTCGGTTTCACGCCGCTGATGGTCGATCTCGGCCTGCTGCCGCTGCGCGTCGGCGAGCCTGAGCGACCGCTCGATCGCCGCGAGCGCCTCGTTCGCGCCAGTCGCGACGGCTTCGGCCACGCCCGCGTGGAGGGCGCGGCGCCTGGCGCTTTCGGCCGCGCGGGCGGCGGCCTGGCGCTCGGCTTGAGCCGCCGACGCCAGCGAATCGGCGCGTCCGCTGATGGCGCGCAGCCGCTCTTCGACGGTGCGCACTTCGAGGCGGGCTTCCATCTCGGCATTACGGGCGGCTGCCGCGCTGTCGGCCAGCGCCTGCTTGGCCGCGGCCGAGACCGCCGGGCGCTGCGGCGGCGCCTCCTTCTGGCGGCCCGCCCCGGCGCCGTCCCCGGCACCGCCGCCCGGCAGGCCGGCCTGCTCGGGAAGGCCAGGCTGCCCGGGCATCCCGTTCACACCTGAGGTTTGCTCGTCATCGGCCGCGAGCTGGCCAGTGCCGTCGGCCGACACTGGCTCGTGGCCGGACTCGGCGCCGATTCTCGCCTCGATGTCCCCGAGTTGCGCACGGCTCTTCTCGGCCGAACGGTCCGCCGCCGCGATCGCCGCCGCCAGCCGGCCAGCCTCATCCTGGGCCGCCCGCGCGGCCCCGGCGAGCGACCCGAGCCGGCCTGAGATCTCGGCGGCCGCCGCGTCGACTTCGGACATGCCCGACTGCGCCCCGGCGAGCGCCTCGCGTGCGCTTTCCTCGTAGTCGATCGCCTCGGCCAGCTCGCGCTCGGCCCGCTGGGCCGCGACCTCGGCCTCGGCGAGCTCGTCGGCCGCCTGCTGGGCCGCCGCCCGCAGCCCGAGCAGGCTCTGCCCGCTCGCCGACCCGCCCCGCGCCCAGTGCGCCCCGAGCAGATCGCCGTCCGCCGTCACGACGGCCACGGACGGGTCGGCCCTGACAAGCTCGAGCCCCGCGGCGAGGTCGGGGGCGACCAGTATCCCGGCCAGCAGCCGTCCGAGAGCGGCAGTCAGCTCCCCGGGAGCCTTCACAAGATCAAGAGCAGGTTGAACGGTTCGTGCATCCCACTCGCCCCCGGCAATGCCGGTCTGCCGCCCAGCCTGACCAAGGCCGGCCTGATCCAGGCCGGCCCCCTGCCGTCCGCCAGCGCCGTCCGGGGAACCCCCCGGGCCGCCCGCCCCCGCCACCGGCCCTTCGGCTCGCGAGCTATCGGCGATCACCAGCTCGGCGCGCCCGGCTTGCTGGTCGCGCAGCTTGCGCAGGATGTCGGCGGCCGACTCGACATCGCGCACCGCGACGGCGGACGCGGAGGCGCCCAGCGCGGCGGCGATGGCCTCGGTAGCGCCGTCGGCGACGGTGATCAGCTCGGCAAGCGGCCCGAGCACCCCTGGGAACGCCTCGCCTCCCCCCAGCAGCACCGCCGACGCGTCAGCACCGCGCCGAACGGCTTCCTCCAGCGTGGTGACCCGTGCCCGCAGGCCGGCGCGCTGGTCGCTGCTGCTGTGCTCGGCCTTGCGCAGTCGCTTGACGTTCGCCGAGGCAGCGGCCAGCCGGGCGGACGCCTGCTCGATCTCGGAGGTCAGCGTGGCCCGGTCCTCGTCCCGGCCGCCGAAGTGATCTTGCAGTTCGGCGTACTGCTGCTGGGCCTGCTCGGCCCGGGTCCTGGCGGCGGCGAGCGCCGTGGCCAGCCGGCCAGCCTCTTCCTCGGCCGCGGTCAGCTTGCTGCGGGCAGCGCCTGCCTGGCCGCGAAGCCGGGCGAGGCGTTCGGCGCGGGCGGCGGCGTCCCTGGCATCGGCGGCGATCTTGCGCTCGGTCTCGGCGAGCGCGGCCTCGGCCGCGTTCCTGGCTGAGACCGACACCGATAGCTGCTCCCTGGCGTCGGACAGCCTCGCGCTCAGCGCGCCTTCCTGGGCGCGGAGCACGGCCGCCTCGGCGTCGAGCTCGTCCGGGTCCCGTCCTGTCCTTGCCTGCTCTGGCGGCGCTGACAGGTGCCTGAAGCGCTCGGCGGCGAGGTCAGCGACGGCGCGCATCCGCTCAGCGAGGCCGCCAAGCGCGAAGTAGGTCTCCTGGGCGGCGGCGAGCCTCGGGGCGTGCTGGTGCTCGGCCGCCTCGAGTTCCTCCTCCGAGGCCCTGGCCGCTGCGAGCGTGCTCTCGAGCTCGGCGCGCAACGCGCTGGCGGCGCTCTCGTCCGCCTCGTCGCGGGCGAGATTGGTGGACAGCGCGATGTAGTCGTCGGCGAGCAGCCTGAGCCTGGCGTCGCGCAGGTCAGCCTGGATGACGGCGGCCTTGCGCGCCAGCTGGGCCTGGCGGCCGAGCGGCTTGAGCTGGCGGCCGAGCTCGGTGGTGAGGTCAACCAGCCTGGTCAGGTTGGCCTGCATCGCGTCGAGCTTGCGCAGCGCTTTTTCCTTGCGCCTGCGGTGCTTGAGCACGCCCGCGGCTTCCTCGATCAGCGCGCGGCGCGCTTCTGGCCCTGAGTTGAGTATGTCGTCGAGGTGGCCTTGCCCGACGATGACGTGCATCTCGCGGCCCAGACCGGTGTCGGAGAGGAGTTCCTGCACGTCGAGGAGCCGGCACTGGCTGCCGTTGATCGCGTACTCGCTTTGCCCGGTGCGGAACAGCAGCCGGCTGATCGTCACCTCGGCATAGTCGATCGGCAGCGCGCCATCGCTATTGTCGATGGTCAGCGTGACCTCGGCCCGCCCGAGCGCGGGCCGCGCAGCGGTGCCGGCGAAGACGACGTCCTCCATCTTGCCGCCACGCAACTGCTTGACGCCCTGCTGCCCCATCACCCAGGTGAAAGCGTCTACGACGTTGGACTTGCCTGACCCGTTCGGCCCGACGACACAGGTAATCCCCGGTTCGAACCGCAAGGTGGTGGCCGAGGCGAACGATTTGAACCCGCGCAAGGTGAGGGTCTTCAGGTACACCGCCTGCTGCTCCTCACCAGTCCGCGCTAGGTTTCACCGCACCTTACCCTGCGGGCGGAAGCTAATCGCCGGATCGTCCGATAGCAAGGGCGATCTGACCGGGCCGGGCGGGCGGAGGCCGGATCCCCGAAGCGAAGACTCTCCCCTATGCCGGAATAGCTCCCCGATCCTGATCACCAGCCGCGCGCCAGCCTCCGGGACCGGCGCGATGTTCCGTGATCATGATCGTGACCGTGATCACGGAAGATCACCCAGGTCAGGACAGCGGCGGTGTTCCGTGATCATGCCCCGAACCTTGATCACGGAACATCGCCGGTGTCCTGGAGGCTGTCGGGTGACTCGGGATCGAGGAGAGTCAGGCGTCTGGCGGGGTCAGCGGGAGGCTTTCCCCCTTGAGATTGTTGAACTGCCTTCGCGGTTGAAACTAGTGCCTTCGCGGTTGATCTATGTTCCTGGGCGGACGTGCGCTGTGCTCCGGAACGGCGCCGCCGGGGAAGCGTGAGCATCGTGGCCCTCCCTGTTGCTGTCAGCGGTCGTTTCTGACAGCAACGTGGCCCTCCCCGTTGCTGTCAGGAGAGGCTGCTGAAAAACCCCGAAAAATCCATGATCGCGATCGAAGAACCGCAGGTCAGGGAGTCGGGTTCGCGACGAAAACGGGGTTTTTCAGCAGCCTCTCAGGACAACATCAGGGAGGGCCACGTTGCTATCAAAACCAGTGACCAACAGCAACAGGGAGGGCCGCGATGCTGTCAGAGGCAGGCGTGACCAGCAACCCGGGCCGCCCTGATGCTGCCGCGGACCGGGCCGCCGGGGCGCCGGGCCGCCGGGGCGCCGGGCCGCCGGGGCGCCGGGCCGCCGGGGCGCCGGGGCGCCGGGGCGCCGGGCCGCTCCCGCCTAACGGTTCCGCAAAGGTGCCCGAAGGGCTCCCCGACCCGATCACAAGTCACCCGACCGCCTCAGGAAGAGCGCGACGATCATGGTCCAGCGCCGCTTAGCTGATTTGATCATGCACTGACCTGCGTGTTCCGGCCCGGGCTAAAGCCCTCAGGTAGTCGCCCGCGCGGCACTGAGGCCCGACAACATGGGTGCGCGAAACGACGCCCGATCCGGAACATCAAAGCCCGCATTCATGAACACCAGACCGGTACTGGCCAGCCACTACCCGAGTCCGGCCACTACCCGAGTCCGGCCCGGCAAGGTCGGGCAGGCCAATAACCGCAGGAAGGTACCCGGCTTGACAGCGCGCCCAACGCAGGCACGCCTCACCGGACGACGACCCTTGACGTCTGACGCCAATAGTTGCCGTCTGTCATGAAATGCCACTACCACGGCCGTCGCCCGCGCAGATGCGCGCGCGAACAGCCGTGCTGCAGTGCCACCCGATCCGGAATCGCCCGACTTCCCCGCGCGATCGCCCGTGCTCGGAGGTCGTCAGACCACCGGCCAAGCGATTCACGAGTAGCCAGTATTGCGGCCTAGGCCCCATCTACGAGACCATCCGTACCCGGAATCGATCAGATGCGCGACGAACCCTGTCTTACGACAGATGCACAGGCACTACGCCAGTGCGTCAAGTCAGGGCTGGCTCGCGATCTTCGAGCAGCATTTCATGACCGACTCCGGCAGCGAGTACGTCATTGACTTCTTGAAGCCGGGCAAGCTCAGCTTCAAGATCACGTACACGCCGCTGTAGCCGACGTACTTCAGTGGCCATGCGGGGATCAGGTCCGCCAACATGGCCAAGCAGAGCTTTCGCCATTGCTTGAGGTCCTCCACACTGAGTGACCAGAGTGGGCGCGCGCGTGGAATCGCAGAAAACGCGTCAGGCTGCGCGCAGGTAACTGTTCCATGGTCCCATCTCGAGTGCCATCCGGTCAAGTTGACGTTTCCGCAGTTCAGGGGCCGTTAAACCACGTTGAGTCAGATGAGCGGCGGTTCAGGGCCTGCGGAAGACAGGTCATTCCCGCTCATTAGGATGCAACGCCACTCCACCAGCCCACTCGACCGGCCGACAGATGCACGCCGATCGCCACAATATGTACATAACGTCACACTAAATCCGCCATCGCGAGGCGATTAGCGTTCCACGAAACCGGCCAGGCCGCCGCGAGGCTGGTCCCAGCGGTACGTCACCTGGGCAACATGGCCGGGAGTGCCAGGGGATTCGAGCCTGCTGAGAAGTTCGGCCAGATTGCCCTGATCGCCCTCCGCGACTACCTTGACCCTCCCGTCGACCAGGTTCTCGGCGACGCCGACGAGACCGAGTTCGAGCGCATTTCGGCGGACCCACCAGCGGAAACCCACACCCTGGACCCGGCCGCGCACCCATGCGGTCAGCCTGGCGTGCTTGCCGAGCCCGCCGGCGAACGCGCCGCCGATCTCGTGAGCGCCGGGCGCCGGCACAGCGGACTGCGGTTGCTCGTCGGCCTGCTGCCAGTTGTCATCACCGAAGTGGGCAAGCAGCCACTCCTCATCGCGGTCGTCAAACGGCACGCCATCATCGGCCAGCCACTCCTCGCGGCCATAGCCGCCGTCGCCCGCCCTGGTCACCAGCGACCCTGCCGAGGTCGCCGCTGACACGTCGGGCAGCTATAGGACGACCGGTTCATGAACTTTTCCCGCTTGACCGGTGTACCGCATCTGGGACACGGCTCGCCTTCCCTGCCGTAAACCGCCAGGGACCGGTCGAAGTAGCCGCTCTCGCCATTCACCCGGACGTAGAGGCTGTCAAAGGATGTACCGCCCGCGTGAATCGCCTCGGCGAACACCTGCCGTACGGCTTCCAGCACCCGCGCGACGTCGCCCCGCCTGAGCGCGTCGGTACCCCGCGCCCAGTGCAACTCGGCCCGCCAGAGGGCTTCGTCCGCGTAGATGTTGCCCACTCCGCTGATCAGCGACTGGTCGAGCAGCGCTCGCTTGACGCCGGTCCGCCGCGCCCGCAGCCGGGCCGCGAAGCGCTCGTCGTCGAAGGCGGGCTCAAGCGGGTCAGGGGCGATGTGCGCGATGGGACCTGGCAACTCGGCCCCTCCGGGTGAGAACATCAGGTGCCCGAACGTCCGCTGATCCACGAAACGCAAGTCCATGCCGCCGTCGCTGAATTCGAACGTAGCCCTGACATGCGGCCCCAGCGGCGCATCCGGATCGCCGACCAGCAACTGACCGCTCATGCCCAGATGGGCGAGGAGCGCATCCTCGCCCACGGTGAGCCACAAGTATTTTCCTCGCCTGCGCACGCCGCCGATCTTGCCGCCGGTGAGGGCTGCGGCGAGATCCTCCGGTCCGGCTAGGTGGCGCCGCGCGGCCCGCGGGTGGAGCACTCGCACCTTGGCGAAGGTCCGGCCGCTGACATAGTTCTGCAGGCCGCTTCTGACGCTCTCGACCTCAGGCAGTTCTGGCACCGTCGTCTGCTCAGCGCTCTCACTGGGTCCGCTGCTGCCCGCCGCAGGCGGTCTCGCCAGACTCGGTCAGGTCGCCCTCGGCATCCTCGCCGCCAGCGACGCCCGCCCCAGCGACGCCCGCCCCCGCGCCATCGGCCCCATTGGCGCCGGCCCGGCTGATCCTCGCCTGGCCTGATCGCCCGGCCGCTCCGGCGCTCAAGGCCTCGCTGATCGCGGTCCAGGCCAGCTCGGCGGCCTGCTGCTCGGCCTCCTTCTTGGACCTGCCCTCGCCCTCACCATAGATCTGGCCGCTGATGCGAGCCACCGCCCTGAACGACTTCTGGTGGTCGGGCCCGCTCTCTTCGACGAGATACTCGGGTCCCCCGAGATCCTCAGCGGCAGTCAGTTCCTGGAGCGAAGTCTTCCAGTCGAGCCCGGCGCCGAGCCGGGCCGACCTGGTGATCACTGGGTCGAAGAGCCGGTGCACAAGTGAATCGGCCGCGCCGAGACCGCCCTCAAGGTAGACAGCGCCGATCACCGCTTCCAGGGTGTCGGCAAGGATCGACGACTTGTCGCGGCCTCCCGTGGCCTCTTCGCCCTTGCCGAGCCTGATGTAGCCGCCGAGGTTGAGGCCGCGCGCGACACCCGCGAGCGCGCGGCTGTTGACGACCGCCGCGCGGAGCTTGGCCAGGTTCCCTTCAGGCAGGTCAGGATGCCGCGTGAACAGCGTGTCCGTCACGATGAGCCCGAGCACCGAGTCGCCGAGGAACTCGAGCCGCTCGTTCGTCGGCAGCCCGCCGTTCTCGTACGCGAAAGACCTGTGCGTCAGCGCACGGTCGATCAACTCGTCGCTGACCTGAGCCTGGAGCTCGCGGAGTAGGACCGCGGTATCAGCGTCTGGCGCCCGGCCGTCAGCTGGGGTGCTCACCGTTCCTCCTTCCCGCGATCACGGGTGTTCCGCGATCGGCAGCCTCAGGAGGGGGTGATGACCTGACGCCGGTTGTAGGTGCCACAGGTCGGGCAAGCCGTGTGCGGGAGCTTGAGCTCGTGGCACTGAGAGCACGCCACCAGGTTCGGCGCGGACGTCTTCCACTGCGCCCGCCGCGACCTGGTGTTACTGCGCGACATCTTCCTCTTCGGTACTGCCACCTCAGTCCTCCCTAAAATCTTCGGGACCGCTTGTCCCAGCGTTTATAGAATCTTCGGGACCGCTTGTCCCAGCGTTCACCGAACCCGCGGGACCACTCGTCCCTGCGTCGCTTGCCCCGGCCCCGTCGGCCGGAAACAAATTCTTCAGCACCGCCCACACTCCGCCGTCGCCCTCGTGCGCGTGATCTGGCTCCGCGTCGGCCAGCCGGACGCCGCAGATGCTGCACAGCCCGGCGCAATCATCCGCGCATAGCGGTGACAGCGGCAACTCTAGAACCAGCGCATCCCGGAGCGCAGGCTCAAGGTCAAGCAGATCACCATCGAGAACGTAGCTGTCCTCCCCGGACTCATCGGCCTGGGCGGAGTACAGCTCCTGAAAGTCAACCTCGATACTCGACGTGAACTCATCCAGGCAGCGAGCACACTCGCCCGCCAGCGGCGCTACCGCCCTGGCCGTGACGAGCACGCCGTCGCTGACGTCCTCAAGCCGCACTTCGAGTCGCACCTCGGCTCCGGTTGGCACATGTACCAAACCGGCGCCGAGATCACTCGGAGCGGGCACGACTCGCTGCTCAACGCGTGCTGACGCCGACCCGAGGGTCCTGATGTCAAAGACCAGCGGACCGCGCGGATCTAGCTTGCGGGATCTCTTAAGTTTCGCGTGTGGCATGGCGAGCGCAGGAGTCGATTGATACTGGGCGGATAGCTTACCTGGCGAGCCCCCGAATCCCCAACTTGCCGGCTCGCCTGGCGGGGTTCGCGACCGGCCTGGCGCGCTCCGGCGTTCATTCAGCGACGAGCCGCTCGGAGAGCCGGCGCACGACCGGCTCGGGAGCCAGGCCGGTCACGTCACCGCCGAACCTGGCGAATTCCTTCACCAAGCTGGACGACAAGAACGCGTAGAGCGGGTTCGTCGTCATGAAGAGAGTCTCGACCCCGGCCTGGTTGTAGTTCATCTGGGCCATCTGCATCTCGTAGTCGAAGTCGCTGACGGCCCGCAGGCCCTTGACGATCGCCGAGACGTCGTTGGCC
This sequence comes from uncultured Actinomycetota bacterium, assembly GCA_963720575.1. Taxonomy (GTDB): domain Bacteria; phylum Actinomycetota; class Actinomycetes; order Streptosporangiales; family Streptosporangiaceae; genus Chersky-822. The sequence goes on along the minus strand of CAVRGA010000001.1, from coordinate 2,031,158 downwards.
TTGCAGAAGTCGACGGTCAGGCCTGAGAACTTGGCCACCCTCACGTTCGCGAGGTCCTTGGTGACCTCGCACATCATCTCCACCCGCTCGTCGGCGGTGAACAGCGACGATTTCGACGGATTGCGGAGCACCGCGACGATGAGCTCGTCATGCAGCCTCGCGGCGCGGCTGATGATGTCCAGATGACCATTGGTGACGGGGTCGAAGGACCCTGGGCAGACCACGCGCATCACGCGGACTCACGCTCCCGTCGTTGAGCCTTAAGCCTCGGCCATATCGCCGCAGGCGCGACCGTACCAGAGGGTGGTTTCGCCGTAGCGGCGGGACAGGTCCTGCCGGTACTCCGCAGGCCAGTCCGGCGGCCCTGACCTGGAGTCCCGCTCCACGACCACGAGCGCGCCGGGCGCGAGCCAGCCCTGGCCGGCCAGCAGCGCGAGCATCCGGGTGACCTCATCCTGCCCGGCCGCGTACGGCGGGTCGGCGAAGACGAAGTCGCGCCTGGCCAGCTTGCCCGGCCCGCGCCGCAGCAGCCGCTCCACCCGGTCGAAGGCCGGCCGCGCGCCAGGCAGCCCGACGACCGTGATGTTGCGCTTGATGGCCGCGATGGCGGCCGCGTCCGACTCGACCAGCAAGACGTCGGCCGCGCCCCTGGACAGCGCCTCAAGCCCGACCGCGCCCGAACCCGCGTACAGGTCAAGAACTGTCGCGCCCGCCAGTGTCCCGAACTTCGCGATCACGGAGGAAAGCAGACCTTCCCGCGCCATGTCGCTGGTAGGCCTGGTCGCCCTTCCCCGCGGAACGACGAGCCGGAGCCCGCCAGCCTCCCCCGCGATGATCCTCGTCATAGCGACTCCCCGGATGCCCGGACCTGGTCAGGCCTTCTCGAGGAACTCAGCGCGCTCGACGTCGAGCATCGCGCTGATCGCTGACGCCAGAGCGGGCTGACCGGCAAGCGCGGGGTCATCGCCCACGAGCTCGGTCGCCTCGTGCCTGGCCTCCACGATCAGGTCCTCGTCCCCCAGCAACGTCAGCAGCTTGAGGTGGGAGCGCCGCCCGGCCTGAACCGATCCGAGCACGTCGCCTTCCTTGCGCTGCTGCAAATCGAGCCGTGACAGCTCGAATCCGTCGGTCGTCGCGGCGACCGCGTCAAGCCGCTCCCTGGCCGGCCCCGCCGACGCGGCCGTGACCAGCAGGCACAGCCCGGCGTGACCACCACGGCCGACCCGGCCGCGCAGCTGGTGCAGTTGCGAGACGCCGAACCGGTCGGCGTCCATGATCACCATCGTGGTCGCGTTGGGCACGTCGACGCCGACCTCCACGACCGTCGTCGTGACGAGCACGTCGATCTTGCCGTCGGCGAAGGCGAGCATGGTCGTGTCTTTCTCGTCGGGCGCCAGCCTGCCGTGGAGGATGCCCAGCCTGAGGTCGGCGAGCGGCCCGGCGGCCAGTTCGGCGGCCGTGTCGAGCACCGCGATCGCCGGCCTGCGCTCGGTCTCGGCGTCCTCGTAGCCTTCGCCGGCGTACTCGGCGCCGCCCGAATACCCAAGCTCGTCAAAGTCGAACCCGCCATCAGCTGCCAGCCTGTCCCCAGCCAGCTCCCGTGCCCCACCAGCGGCACCGCCCCCGCCCGCATCCCCGGACCCAGACTCACCCGCACCCCCAGGCCCGCCCGCACCAGGCCCGCTCGCACCTACGGAGCCGCCGCTCCTGGGAGCTGGTCGCGCGGCCTTGGCCGACTCCCCCGAGGCGATGCCGTCCTGGCCGTCGCTCTCGCTCCCGCCGATCCTCGGGCAGACGACGTAGACCTGACGCCCGGCCGCGACCTCCTCCTTGACCCGCTCCCAGGTGCGTGCCAGGTAGTGCGGCTTCTCGTCGACGGGTACCACGTGCGTCGCGATCGGCGAACGCCCGGCGGGCAGCTCCCGCAGCTCGCTGACCTCCAGATCGCCGAACACGGTGATCGCTACCGTGCGCGGGATGGGGGTCGCCGTCATCACCAGGACATGCGGCCTGCCGCTGACCGCCTTGGCGCGCAGCGCCTCACGTTGCTCGACGCCGAACCTGTGCTGCTCGTCGATCACGATCAGCCCGAGATCAGCGAACTGCACCTGGTCTTCGAGGAGCGCGTGCGTGCCGATGACGATCCCGGCTGATCCGGAGGCGGCCTCAAGCAACGCCCGCCGCCGCGCGGCGGTGCCCTGGGAGCCAGTCAGCAGGGTGATGGTCGTGGCATGGTCGGCTCCGCCAAGCTGACCTGCCATCCCGAGCGGACCGAGCATCTGGGATATCGACCTGTGGTGCTGCTGCGCGAGCACCTCGGTGGGCGCCAGGAGCGCCGCCTGCCCGGCCGCGTCGATTACCTGAAGCATCGCCCTCAGCGCGACGATGGTCTTGCCCGAGCCGACCTCGCCTTGCAGCAGCCGGTGCATCGGATGGTCGCAGGCCAGGTCGGCGGCGATCACCTCGCTGGCCTTGAGCTGCCCAGAGGTCAGCTGAAAGGGCAGTCGCTGGTCGAACTCCGCCAGCAATCCGTCCGGCACCGCCGGGCGTGGCTGGGTGACGCGCTCGGCGGAGGCCCTGCGACGCTGAGCCAGCACGACCTGGAGCATGAAAGCTTCGTCCCACTTGAGCCGCTTGGTAGCCCTCCACCGGTCTTTCTCATCAACCGGCTGGTGAATGGCCCGGAGCGCACGCTCGTAGCCATACAGCCCGTGCCGCGCCCTGATCGGCGAGGGCAATGGGTCGTCGTCGATGTCCGCGGCAGCGAGCGCGAGCCGTACCGAGTCCGCGATCTGCCAGGACGAGATGTCCTTGCTGGCCGGATAGATCGGAATCAGCTCGGAGGCGAACTCAGCAGCCCGGGCGTCGCCGGAGTCGTCCGACTTGAGCATCTCGAACTCCGGGTGGGACAGCTGCCTCTTGCCGCGAAACGAGGAGACCTGCCCGGAGAACAGGCCGCTGCGTCCCGGCGCCAGTTCCCGCTCCCGCCAGTCCTGGCGGCCCTTGCCGAAGAAGGTCAGCGTCAGCTTGCCGTGACCGTCGGTCACGACGGCCTCGAAGATCGACCCGCCCCGGTTCCGCATCGGGCGCACCGAGGTGGACGCGATCATGGCCTGCACGGTCACATGCTCGCCGTCACGCAGCGATGCCAGGTCCGTGAGCTGCCCCCTGGTCTCGTACCGGCGCGGGTAGTAGGTCAGCAGGTCACCGACCGTGCGCAATCCTGCCGGACCGAGCACCGCGAGCCGCTTCGCGGCCTTGTCGCCCACGACGGAGCGCAACCCGTCGGTCAGCTTCGCCATCTGCTCCGCGTCACCTCACCGTTTTCGCCAGTGTCTGCTTCGCCAGTGTCTGCTCAGTCAGTGTCTGCTCAGTCAGTGTCTGCTTCGCCAGCGTCTCTTCGTGTGCGTCTAGGCTTAGCTTGTCGAGCGGGTCTGACATACCTCCGCCAGGCTAGCCAAGGCCGCCAGGTCGCGCCGCGGCACGCCGTCAGATATCCTGAGTCGGCCGAGTCAGTTTGTGACTGGCTCGATGACCCATCTGACTACCTCAACTGGAGCGATCCCGTGGCTTCCGTCTGCGATGTGTGCGGCAAGGGGCCGGGCTTCGGCAACAACGTGTCGCACTCGCACCGCCGCACCCCGCGCCGCTGGAACCCGAATATTCAGCGCGTGCGCGCCATGGTCGGGGGCACACGCAAACGGCTGAATGTCTGCACGTCCTGCATCAAGGCGGGCAAAGTTACCCGCTGAGGCCGGCTCAATCACTGAGGCTGGCTCCCCCCGCTGAGGCCGGCTTCACCCGCTGACCGGCTGGCGAATTCGCCACGCATGATCGACAGGCCCGATTCCCGCGCCAAGCGGGAATCCGCCGTCGATCGCGCCGGTCACGTAGTCCTTGGCCGACTCGACGGCCTGGGGCATCGCCGCTCCCATGGCGAGGTACGAGGCGATTGCCGACGCCAGCGTGCATCCTGTGCCGTGGGTGTGCCTGCTGGCGATCCTGCGGCCCGGGTATCGGGCAACTGATCCGCCCGCACCCGCGCCGAAGAGCACATCCACCGGGTTGCCAGGCAGATGCCCGCCCTTCACCAGCACCCAGGCAGGCCCGAGCAGCGCGATCTGCCTGGCCGCCGCCAGCATGCCCGCCTCGTCCTCGATCGGCCTGCCGCAGATCAACTCGGCCTCATGCAAATTCGGCGTCACAATGGTCGCCAGCGGCAGCAGTTCGGCCTTGAGCGCGTCGAGCGTCCCAGGCGACAGCAGGCTGTCACCATGCTTCGACACCGCGACCGGATCGACGACGACCGGAGCGCCAACCGTCGCCAGCGTCCTCGCGACGATGCGCACGACCTCGGCCGAGGCAAGCATGCCTGTCTTGATGGCCTGCACGCCGATGTCGCCGAGCACCGAGTCGAGTTGTGCCTGCACGGCCTCCGGCGGCAGTTCCCAGTAGCCCTGCACGCCGACCGAGTTCTGGGCAGTGACCGCGCTAACCACCGTCATGCCGTGTACGCCAAGCGCCAGCATCGTCTTGAGGTCAGCCTGGATACCCGCGCCACCGCCCGAGTCCGATCCGGCGATCGCCAGCACCCGCGGTGGAGTTGTGTTCATACGCGCAAGGCTAAGCCGAACACCAACCTGCCCGCCCCAGCGACTGCTCCCCCAGCCGACACCAGCACCGGACCGGCCCGGCTCACCCCAAACAGAGAAGCACCCGGTCGCGCTAGCGGCGCTCTCGCATCGCCAACAGCAACAGGGATGGCCACGATGCTGTGAACAGCGGAAACCAACAGCAACGTGGCCCTCCCTGATGCTGTGGGGACGACAACAGGGAGGGCCACGTTGCTCACGGCGGGCCGCCGTAACAGCAACAGGAAGGGCCACGATGCTCACGCTGCCCCCGGGCACGCCTCGCCTCAGGACGACTGATCGTGCGCGGACGCTTTTCGGCTTCAACGCGGAGACTTATCATCACGCGGATATTTTTCCGCAAATAGCACTGAAAAGCTTCCCACGAAGCGAGAAGTCTCCCTTGAAACGACGGAAACTCTCCGCGACCAGTGGCGGCCGACATGGCGGCGGGCACGGCGGGACGAGCGCGGCGGGTGGGGGGTGTCCGGTTTAAGGTTCGGGCCGAGCGCGCATGACTGCGGGGGTTGATGCGGTAAATCGGGTGTCGATCCGCGTATTGATGATCCTGTTTGGCTTATTGGAGGTTGGGCTGGCGGGGTAAATTTGAGACAGCGGAGGCGGGTGGTGCGGGTTGTGCTGGGTGGGCTGGTTGTCCGCCGGAGGCCGGCAGGGGCTAGTTTCCGTGATCATGGCCGCGGGCATGATCACGGAGCAATGCCTATGCCCTGATCTGCGTAAGTTTCCGTGATCATGCCCAGGGTCATGATCACGGAAACTAGCGCAGGTCAGTTCGAACGACCCGGCCTGGTCACCCCGGCGCTGTTCACCCCCCGCCACCCGAACCCAAAAGCCAACAGATTTCGATGCGCGCTGTGCGCTCCCGTGGATGAGAATGGCGGTGCGCACGTGACCCAGCTGAGGCCATTCACATATCAGGATCATTGATGTTGTCAAGTGGCTGGCGGAGTGACGCCAACGTGCACGTTGAGCCGTCGAAGTGACAGTCTTTGGGCCGTTGCGGCCTGCCAGTGCCGAGAATCACGATTCTCGCCTGGTCAGGGGCTGATCTGGGCCACGGTGATGGATCGCCGACTGCGACGAATTCACCTGACGTCTCAATCGCCCACCTTGCCCACATCACTATCTTGATCCGCGCACCGGGCATTGCGAACCTGAGCGCCCATTTGCCAAGCGGCTTGCGGCCGGTGATCGCGATCATTGCCATGAAACCGCGGCGATCGGAGTGGAGCAGCCCGTACCGCAGGACAATATCGTGTTTGGGCGGGCCGGACGCGATGCGGCGGGCGAGTGCGAGGGTAGCCGGCGAGTGCGGCAGGCGGGGCCGCCCGAGAGTCCGCCCATGAGGCCTCCCGAGTGGCCGCCCATGAGTCCTCCCGAGTGGCCGCCCATGAGGCCTCCCGAGTGGCCGCCCGAGAAGCCGCCGGTGCCTGCGGGCGGGCCGGACGGGCGGCGAGGGCTGGTTCGAGCCGGAACTGTGCCTGGTGTTCGCGCAGCCTGCGGGGACGCACCGGCCTGCCTTGCTCGGCGGGAAGGTCAGCGCTGCCCGTGGAGCGGCCATCGACAGCGAGGCCGCGACGATTATGCCCAGGCTTACCGCGAACCATGGCGACAAGAACGCGCCCCTTACCGCCCGGCGATACCCGGAATGACCGCCGATAAATAGCAGGGCGGCCAAGGTCATACGGCCAGCGGCTGTCGCAGCAGCGCTAAATCGGATGCGCCAACAGGGCGATTCCCCCCGTTGCCGCACCCTATGTCGAGGACGGCTATGCGCCCAGTGACCCGGCATCAGTGCGGTTATATCAAGCGATTGCCCGGCCATGCACGTAACATTGAGAATTCGATCAATCGCTAAGAGCAGCTACGATCGGAAATGCTCCCAGCCGCCCCGGTCGCTCCAATCGCTGCCATCGACCGCTACCGCACGGCCTGTCGCCACCGTTCCGATCACCGTCCACGATGACAGAAGCACTGCCCGGGCCGGGAAGGTCGCGACCAGAGCGTGCTCATCGCCTCCGGTCAGCACCCACGGCAGCCAGTCAGGCTTGCCGAGGACGGCGGCGGCTTGCCGCAACGCGGCGGCGTCGGCGACGGGCGCGGCGCGAAGCGGGGCAGAGTCGAGTTGGATGCGGACGCCACTCGCGTCGGCCACATGGCTGAGGTCGGCGATGAGTCCGTCGCTGACGTCGATCATTGAGGTGGCGCCGAGCAGGGCTGCCTCGGGTCCAGCGTGATATGGAGGCCGGGGCCGTCGGTGCGCGCCGATGAGGGCAGCCAGCCGGCTCGCGCCCGCCACGACATCGGCGCCCCCCGCCACATCCGCGCCCCCGGCCACATCCGCGGCCCCCGCCACATCCGCGCCCCCCGCGACATCGGAGCTGACGGCCAGCGAGGCAGGACCGGAGTCGGGCGCCGCGACACCGATGCCTGCAGCAAGCAGGGCATAGCCTGCCGCCGCGCTGCCTAGCCTGCCGGCGACGGCGACGACATCGCCTGGCTTCGCGCCGCTTCTCCTGACTGGGGGCCTGCCTGCCAGGTCGCCAAGCGCCGTGATCGAGATCACTATCTTGTCGGCGCCGCTCGTGTCGCCGCCGGCGACGCTCGCCCCGGCGGCGGCGCTCTCCCGCGCGATGCCCGCCGCCAGGTCGGTCACCCACGAGACCTCGACCCGGCCGGGTCCGGCGAACGAGACGAGCAAGGCGGTTGGCGCGGCGCCCATAGCGGCGACGTCGGCGAGGTTCCTCGCGGCGGCCTTGTGGCCGACATCGGCAGCCGATGACCAGTCAACCCGGAAGTGCCTGTCCTCGATCATCATGTCCGTCGTCGCGACGACCAGGCCGTCGGGCGCGCGCACCACCGCCGCGTCATCGCCGGGGCCCACGGCGACGCTGGCGTGGTCAGTGCCCGACACCTGGGCCATCGCCGCTGTGATGGCATCGATCAGGCCGAACTCGCCGAGTTCCTCGATGGTGATGACTGTGCCCTTTCCCCTGGAGCAGCCCGTGGGCTCCCGGCTGGCTCCGCTGCGATAACGTGGCGACCACACTTATGACCCGGAGGCCTAAATGGTCCAGGCTTATATCCTCGTCCAGACCGAGGTCGGCAAAGCCGCCGACGTGGCATCCGCCATCGGGGGGATCACCGGCGTAACCCAGGCCGACGACGTCACCGGCCCCTACGACGTGATTGTCCGCGCCGAGGCCGACAACGTCGATGACCTTGGGCGCCTCGTTGTCGCCCAGATCCAGGGCGTGCCAGGCATTACCAGGACGCTGACCTGCCCGATCGTACACATTTAGCCGCACTGTGGCCCTTAGTCACATTGTGCCGTTAGTCGCACTGTGCCATCGCTAGCGCAAGCGCCGCCGAGCGCGGGCCCAGCCCGAGTTCCGCGGCTAGCCGCAAGTCGGCAAGCGTGTCGACGTCCTGCCTGAGCCCGGCGATGCCGGGCAGGTCGAGTTCGGCGGCCCCGGCTTGCCTGTGCAGCGCTCGCGACCGCTCGCCGAACATCGGCCTGAACGGAGTCCCCGGCGCTGCCGCGTACAACGTCGTGCCTACGCCAGCGGCATCGGCGACGAACGCATGCGTTCCCCCCGAAGCAGCGGACAAAGCGGCGGTGAGGTCGCTAGCGCGCAGCGCCGGCAGATCAGCGAGCAGCGCCGCCACGCCGCGGCCTGGCCAGCGCTCTCGCATGTGCTCAGCCCCGGCGATCAATGCCTTATTCAAGCCAGCCCCACCAGTGTCGGGTAGCGGCTCCGCTCCGAGGGCGGCCGCCTGCGCCGCCACGGCAGGATCGTCGCTGACTACCACCACCGCGCCCACTACCGGACTGGCCAGGGCCGCCGCTGTCGTGTCGGCCGCCATGGCGAGAGCGAGAGCGCGCCGGTCGGCATCGGGCAAGCCAGCCAGCCTGCTCTTGGCCAGGGCTAGTACTTTGACGGGGATCACCACTGACCAGGTCAGCGGAGTCTCAACTGCCATAGCATCCGATCTTGGCTCGACTTGGGGTCGCGGTAACGGGAAGACTGGCACCATGGGGTGCGGGAGAGTGCATCGATGAGCAGACGTGCGGACGGTAGTTACTCCACCGCCTGGCGCGGGGTGTCCAAGATGATCCTGCGGCCGACCATTCGGGCTCTGATGAAGCACGACTGGCAAGGTCAGGAGAACATCCCTGCCGCTGGCGGGACGATCGTCGCTGCCAACCACCTCTCCTACGCTGATGTGCTCGCGGTCGCGCTCTTCTGCGACCAGGCGGGCCGTTACCCGACCTTCCTGGCCAAATCCAGCCTGTTCAAGATCAAGATACTCGGGCCGATCCTGGCCAGGCTCGGCCAGTTGCCCGTCTACCGGGGCCAGTCCGACGCGGCCCTGGTGCTGCGCGACGCTGAGCAGGGGGTCAAGGACGGCGCGTGCGTGCTCTTTTACCCGGAGTCGACGGTGACCCGCGACCCGGATTCGTGGCCCATGGTAGCCAAGACCGGCGTCGCCAGGCTGGCGCTGGCCACCGGGGCGCCGGTGATCCCGGTCGCGCACTGGGGCGCGCAGCACGTCCTGCCCTACGGCAGCATCAGGCCGCACGTGTTCCCGCGCAGGACCGTTCGGATCCTGGCCGGGCCGCCGGTCGACCTGTCTGAGTTCGCCGGGCTGCCGATCGACAGCAAGACGATGCGGGCCGCCACCGACAAGATCATGACTGACGTCACCGCGCTGCTGGGCAAGCTGCGCGGCGAGGACCCGCCGGCCGAGCCCTACCACCCGGCCATTGCCCGCCGTCAGGCCCGGGCGGAGCTTCGCAAGCTGGCGACCGGAGAGGCCGGGCAAGCGGCCGAGCAAACCGCCGAATCCGACGAGGACGAGCCCGCCAGCGAGGTTCCCGGCTCGTGACAGCGGCTGTGATGGGCTCGGGCAACTGGGGAACGACTTTCGCCCAGGTGCTCTGCGACGCGGGCACGCCGACAGTACTGTGGTGCCGCAGGCCGGAACTGGCCGAGATGATCAACGCGACCCGGTGCAATCAGGATTACCTGCCTGACGTGACGCTGCCAGACGCGCTCCGGGCGACTGCCGACCCGGCCGACGCACTGGCTGATGCCGACGTCGTGGTGCTCGCCGTGACCTCGCAGACGCTCAGGCACAACCTCGCGGGCTGGGCAGCATTCATCCCGTCCGGAGCGATCCTCGTCAGTTTGATGAAAGGTATCGAGCTCGAGACTCACAAGCGGATGACGGAGGTCATCGCGGAGGTGACCGGCTGGCCCATGGGGCAGATCGCGGTCGTCTCGGGTCCGAATCTCGCCTACGAGATCGCCCAGCGCCAGTACGCGGCGACGGTCGTGGCCTGCAGCGACCAGCAGACGGCGGAAAACCTGCAGAAGGCCTGCCACACCGGCTATTTCCGGCCGTACACCAACCCGGACGTGATCGGCTGCGAGCTGGGCGGCGCGGTCAAGAACGTGATCGCCCTCGCGGTCGGGATCGCGGTCGGCATGGGTCTTGGCGACAACACGCGGGCCATGCTGATCACGCGCGGGCTGGCCGAGATCGCCCGCCTCGGAGCCGCGCTGGGCGCCGACCAGCACACGTTCGCCGGGCTGGCGGGGATGGGTGATCTGGTCACGACGTGTTCATCGCCGCTGTCACGTAACCGGACCTTCGGCGAGAAGCTCGGCCGCGGTATCCCGCTGGCCGAGATCGTAGCGAGCACGAAACAGGTCGTCGAAGGCGTGAAATCATCGAAATCCGTACTTGAGCTTGCCCAGGCGCACTGCGTGGAAATGCCGATCACCGAAGTTGTCGCCGCCGTTGTGTATGAAGGTCTTGACGTCGGGCAGGCAGCACTGATGCTTGCCAGCCGCTCAGCGAAATCAGAGCGCTATGGCGTCTGACCAGTGGCCGCGGCCGGGTGCTAGCCAGCGGTATCGCGATGATCGCGGGTCCTACCGTGACCAGCCGCGGACAGGCGGCCGCGTTCTGCGCGGCGCCCCGCCGCCGGCCGATGAGGTGCCCTGGCCTGGCGATGACCGCGACGGCGACCCGCGCTCGCCTGGCAGGCTGCCTCGCCAGGCGGCGGTTCCCTCTGGCCGTCCCCCGGGACGCCTTGATGCCGGGCGGGACAGGCGACCGGACGCGAGCGCTCGCGATGACGGCGCGCGGGACCTCGGCCGGCGGGATCAGAGCCGGATGGATGAAGGTCGGATGGATCAGGGCCGGATGGATCAGGGCCGGATGGATCAGGGCCGACGAGATGACGGCCGGCGAGATGACGGCCGAGGAGATAGCGGCCGACGAGATGACGGCCGGCATGACGATGACGGGCAGCCGGGTGACCGGTGGGCCGGCGAAATCGATGTCGGCTACGGGGACCCGGGCTACCGGAGGCGAGGCTCCAGGGCTCCGGGCTACGAGACTCCGGGATACGAGACTCCGGGATACGAGACTCCGGGATACGAGACTCCGGGGTACGAGACTTCGGGGTACGAGGCGGGCTCCCGGGCGCAGAGCAACAAGGAGCGCGCCCAGGGGGCGCAGGACCAGGGATCACCGGATTACGGTGCGCCCGACTACCGTGCACCTGACTACCGTGCGCCCGGCTACCGTGCACCTGACTACCGTGCACCCGGCTACGGTCCACCGGACTACCGTGCACCCGACTACGGTGCCCCGAGATACGGGGCCGGAGATTATCCCGAGACCGATGATCAGGCGCCTGCCGGCGGACTGCGCGGCGACGCGCCGCCAACCGCATGGCCCGCCGCAGGCTGGCCGCCAACCAGCGGGCCCGACGATGAAGCGCCCGACTGGCAGCCGTCAGCCAGAAGTCACAGCGTCCCCAGGTTCGGCTTCACCGAGCCCGCTGCGCGCGGTCAGCGGCAGGCTCACGCTGGTGGCGAGCCGGCGCTAGGTGGTCCTGCCCAGCGCTACCGCGAGGCGCAGTTGATGATGCCGCCCGCGGCGCCGCCGGTTCATCCGCTCGATACTGACGCGGCCTTCGGCGCTCCAGCGGCCAGCCAGCAGCGTCTCGTGCCCAGGTACAGCGCTCCGCGCCCGGCGGACCCCCGGATCAGGCCCGCGCCAGACTCGTGGCCCGCGCCCGAGTCACGGTCGGGGGGAGACCCGAGGCTGGCGTCTGATCCGAGGACGGGCCCCGATCCCAGGCTCGCCTCTGATCCCAGGCAAGCTGATCCCAGGCTGGCCTCTGATCCCAGGCAAGCTGACCCCAGGCTCAGGAACGACCCCCGGCTGGCCGACGCCAGGGTAGCCGAGCCTTCGATGACCGACCCGAGGATGACTGACCCTAGGCTGACGACCGACCCGAGGCTGACGACTGACCCGCGAATGACCGGCGAGCCGCGGATGAGCGGCGACCCGCACGGTTCATTGCCAGGGGCTGGGACGTCAGGTCCGCACGGGTCGCCAGGTCCGAGCGCGGCAGGCCAGCCGGGAGCTGCCGAGCTGGCTGGGCCGGGCGGCCTGCCCGGGCCGGCGGGATTGCCCGGCGCGCTGGGTCAGCCTAGGCCGCCAGCTCCGCCCGGCGCGATGGGCCAGCCCGGCCTGATGAGCCACCCTGGCATGATGGGCCAGCCCGGGGCCCAAGGCCAGCCCGGGGCTATTCCGGCGCCTGCCTCAGCTCAGCATGCCGCCCCGAACCCATTCACCTCGCCCGGCTCATTTGCCCCGCCCGGCTCATTTGCCCCGCCCGGCTCATTTGCCCCGCCGGGCTCGTTCACCCCGCCTGGCCCGCTCGCTCCGCCCGGCGCGCCAGGCACGCAAGTCCCGCCGTGGGATCTGAGTGGCCAGCGCCCGGCAGCCGGCCCGCCCGCGCGACCCGCGAGCAAGCTCCTGGCGATCGAGGCGCCTCGCACGGACGAGCGAGCTCCGCAAGCCGCTCGCCGCCTGGGCGAGAACACCCGTTCCGTGCACCTGCCGCTCCCGCCCGTTCCCGCGCAACGGCCGCTCACGACTCCGATCTACCGGACCTCGACGTTCGCTTTCGGCTCGGGGACCGAGCACGCGGCCGTGCTCGGCGACACCGCGCCGGGTTTCGGCTACAGCAGGATCGACAACCCGACCGTCGAAGCGTTCGGCACGGCGGTCGCCGCGCTCGAGAGCGTCAACCTCGGCTACGAGGCGGCGGCACAGGCATTCGCCTCGGGCATGGCGGCGGTCTCGAGCATCTTCTGGGCTTTCACCAAGGCTGGCGCCCATGTCGTGGCCCCGGCCGCGGTGTACGGGGGCACGTACAGTTTCCTGCGCAACATCGCGGCCAACTTCGGCGTCCGCACCGACTTCGTCGACATGACCGATCTCGGCCAGGTCCAGGCCGCGCTGCGGCCGGGGACGGCGATCCTCTACGCGGAAACGCTGGCGAACCCGACCGTCGCCGTGGCCGACCTGCGCAGCCTGGCCGGGCTCGCGCGCAGCGCCGGCGCGATGCTCGTCGTCGACTCGACTCTCGCCCCGCCCGTGATCTGCCGGCCGCTGGAGTTGGGTGCTGACCTGGTGCTGCATTCAGCCACCTCGTACTTCGGCGGGCATTCGGACGTCACCGGCGGCGTGGTCACTGGCCGTCCTGACCTGATCAGGCCGCTGCGCCAGCTCCGCATCGACACTGGCGGATCACTCGCGCCTGACGATGCCTACGTGCTGCGGCGCGGGCTCGAGACGCTGCCGCTGCGCGTGCGGCGGCAGTGCGCGACCGCCCAGGTGCTCGCTGCCGGGCTGGTCAGGCACCCGGCCGTGAGCACGGTCTACTACCCGGGACTGACCGCGCATGCGGGCCATGAGCTGGCGCGAAGGCAGTTCGACGCCGGACCGGAGGGCACGAGGTTCGGGGCGGTCGTCACCGTGGCGCCGTACGGCGGAATCGAGGCCGGCCTGGCGTTCGCCGACCGGCTGAGGCTGGCTCAGCTGGCCGCCTCGATCGGCGGCACGCACACCAAGGTGAGCCACGTCGCCTCGACGACACATCGTCAGCTCGACCCGGCGGCTCTGACTGCCGCCGGGATCGATCCTGGTTCGGTCCGCTTCTCGGTCGGCCTGGAGGACGGTGAAGATCTGCTGGCCGACGCCATGGCGGCGCTTGACTCGCTGGGGAGAAGGTAACTGGCGAGATCGGATCAGGCGGGTAACCCAGATCGGGCGAGTCGTGAGCGGGGATTAGTTCAGCATAGATCTTTAATCGGGCATTCGGGATAACTAACGTATTCAGGTAGCCGCCATCACTGGGCACGGAGCACGGGGAACTCAGGAGGAGCTGTGGAGGGTGAGCGCAAGATCAGAGTCGCGGTCGTGTTCGGCGGCAGGGGACCCGAGCACGCGGTCTCGTGCCTGGGCGGCGGCAATGTGCTGCGGGCCATCGACAGAAACAGGTACGAGGTCGTCCCGATCGGCATCACCAGCGACGGCAACTGGCTCGAGGTGAGCGACGAGCCGGACAAGCTCGCCATCACCGCCGGCCAGCTGCCCAGCGTCGAGGCGGTCGCCAAGCCCGACGCGCACGTGGTGCCGTGGGCCTACCAGGGCGACTCGGCGATCGTGGCGAGCGCGCCCGGGCACATCCCGCACGCGCTTGGCGAGGTGGATGTGGTGCTGCCAGTGCTGCACGGGCCGTTCGGGGAAGACGGGACCATGCAGGGACTGCTCGAACTGGCCGGGGTGCCGTATGTCGGCGCGGGCGTGCTGGCGAGCGCGGTCAGCATGGACAAGGAGTACATGAAGCTGATCTTCGCCGCGCGCGGGCTGCCGGTCGGGCCGCACGTCGTCGTGCGCGAACGCGACTGGCCGTCTGGCGCGGAGCCGACCGCCGGGCAGCGGGGGGTCGCCGCCGCGCTTGAGGCGCTCGGGTGGCCGCTGTTCGTCAAGCCCGCGCGGGGCGGGTCAAGCCTCGGCACCTCTAAGGCATTTGACCTCGGTGAACTGGCCGGCGCGATCGCGCTGGCCCGCCAGTTCGACCCGAAGGTGCTGGTCGAGGCCGCCGTGACCGGGCGGGAAATCGAAGTCGCCGTGCTGCAGGGGCTCGACGGCGCGCCACCTGACACGAGCCTGCCCGGCGAATTGCGGCTCGACGGCGGCGAGGAGTTCTACGACTTCGAGGCAAAGTACCTGGACGCGTCAAGCGACATGCTCATTCCCGCCCCTATTCCGTCCGGCGACATCGACCGGATCCGGAGCCTGGCGGCGGCCGCGTTTGATGCTGTCTCGGCCGAGGGGCTGGCCAGGGTGGACTTTTTCTACCTTCCGGATGGCCAGGTTCTTCTCAATGAGATCAACACGTTCCCTGGCATGTCCCCGACGTCGTACTTCCAGAAGATGTGGGAGTCGAGCGGGCTGCAGTTCCCGCAGGTGATCGACCGGCTGCTGCAGACGGCACTGGCCCGGGGCACGGGCTTGCGCTAGCCGCGCGGGCGGTGCCGCCGGCCTGGCACCGGCCTGGCAGCGGTGACGGCGGACGGCCCGCGGGCCGCCCGCCGTCAGTCGTGCCGCACGCATCCGCCTGGGCGTGCCCCGCTCGCACCTACTTCCGCCCGGCCGCGGCCTTCTTCTTGTCGCCATTGACCAGGGCCTTGAAGTCGGCTCCGGCCCGGAACTTAGGCACCGAGGACTTGGGAACCTTGATGGACGCGCCAGTGGCTGGATTCCGCGCGGTTCGGGCCGGCCGGTCGGTCTTTTCGAATACGCCGAATCCAGTGATTGCCACTTTGTCGCCCTTGGCGACAGCGTGCTGGATGGTGTCGAGAAGAGCGTTAACGGCCTCAGTTGCGGTTTTCTTGTCCCCCAACCTGCCCGAAATCGCATCGATCAGGTCACGCTTGTTCATTTCCTCACTCCTGCGGGTCCCCCAACGGGAAGTCCGCGAGCCAGGCGTATTTCGCGGCCTGGTCCGCGACTTCTGACCTGCCTGAAATTAGGCGATGCAGCGGCGCCGCACAATCATCTCCGCAATAAACGAGGCGTGTCGTTACTGAAAGTAGGTACCATTCAGTATTAAAAGTGGACCAGTCGTCATGCGAATGAAAATCCGTGCGCCAACGCCCGCTGGACTCGTTGTCTAGCTGTCTTCCCTGTTCGTGAAGTGCCTCAGCATGCCTCGCGTCACCGGCCCTCTTTGTCGCGCAACGTCTACCCGCGCGCTGTTTCATCAAACCTCCTTGCCGACCTCGTGACATGCGCGTTCAGCGTCGGTCATGAGCTGATCAAGCCGCCGCAGGCCCCGGTCCGCGCTCGCTCCGGGCAATTTGAGCGAGGTACATATCGACATGAACCGTAGATTCAATCGCTTTCGCACGCCGGAATCGGCATCGAGCATCGCGATCGCCTGCTGGACCGCGAGCAGCCGCGCCGCGAGCTCGTCGCCGGAGATGACATCGGCCGGCTGCCCCAATTGGCCTTGTCCATCAGGTCGGCCGGGCAGGCCAGGCTCTGGCTCGCTCATCCATCCCACTCTCCCAAAGCCCCGCGCGCTGCCCGACATCGAGGCGGCGAATCGAGGCCCAGGACGTTGCCGTCCCGGTACCCGGTACGCCGCCCCGTATGCGCTTGTTCAGGACCTGTCGTACTGGTACCTGGGCAGTTGCGGGCGATACCGGGCATGCCCGGCGCTATTGCGGCGCCCCTTCGGAGCAGCGGCGCGATGCCGCCCAACAAGCCCGGTCAGAGCGTCCCCGCGGCACCGAACCCTAAAGGTGGTCCGGCCCATCCGGCACCTGAGCGGTAAGCGGTATGGTCCATACTTGGGAAGCCGTGGCCGGCCTGACCGAACCCGAAACTGTGGCAGGGCCGCGGCGCAGCACGAACCGCCGGAGTGAGGTCGCCCCCGATGAAGGTAGCCGTGGTCAAGGAGACCGGGCCATCCGAGCGCCGGGTTGCGCTCGTTCCAGAAGCGATCTCGAAGCTGAGATCAGCCGGTCATGAAATTCTGGTTGAACGAGGTGCTGGCGAGGCGGCCTTCTTCCCTGACGAAACGTTCTCTGGCGTCGGTGCCAGCGTCGTCGGCGCGGATCAGCTCGCGGACGCGGACGCGGTCCTGATGGTCGGCCGCCCTGACGCCGGGCAACTCGGGCGGCTGCGGGCAGGGCAGGCGGTGCTCGGGCTGTTCGCGCCGCTGACCGACCCTGAGCTGGTGTCACGGATGGCCGCGACGGGCGCCACGGTGATCAGCCTGGACCTGATCCCGCGCACGCTATCGCGGGCCCAGCCGATGGACGCCCTGACGTCCCAGGCCAACATCGCCGGATATAAGGCCGCGCTGCTGGCCGCGACGACGTTCGGCCGGTTCTTCCCGCTGCTGATCACGGCGGCGGGCACCGCGCGGCCGGCCAAGGTGCTGATCCTCGGCACCGGCGTGGCCGGACTGCAGGCCATCGGCACGGCCAGGCGGCTCGGTGCGGTAGTCAGCGCTTATGACGTGCGCCCGGAGACCCGGACCGAGGTCGAGTCGCTCGGCGGGACTTTCATCGAGCTGACCTCGGTGGGCCCGGCCAGCGGCACCGGCGGCTACGCCAGGGCGCTGACGGACGCCGAGCGCGCGTCCCAGCAGGCCGAGCTAGCGGACCACATCTCGCGGCACGATGTCGTGATCACGACGGCGCAGGTACCGGGCAGGCGGCCGCCGCTGCTGGTAACCGATGCCGCGCTGAAGGAGATGTCCGCGGGGTCCGTCCTGGTGGACATGGGAGCGAGCGCCCTGGGCGGCAACGTCGAAGGCTCGGTCCCTGGAGAGACCATCGTGACCGACGGCGGCGTGACAATCGTCGGAGCCGACAGCCTGCCGTCGACGATGGCCGCCGCGGCATCCGCGATGTACGCGCGGAACATCAGCTCGCTGCTGACTTACATGATCAAAGACGGCGCTTTCACCGTGGATTTCGATGACGAACTGGTCGCGGGCGTCGTCATCGCGCACGGCGGCAAGGTGGTCCATCCGGCGCTGACCAAGGCGCCGGATGAGACGGCGCGGCCCGAGAACGCGCCAGATGACGGCACGGCAACGCCGCCGGCCGACTGACCTGGAGGTAACCGTTCATGCTCCTAACGGACTTCATCATCTTCGTCCTGAGCCTGTGGGTGGGCTTCGAGGTCATCAGCAAGGTGCCGGCCACGCTGCACACGCCGCTGATGTCGGCGGCGAACTCCATTCACGGAATCGTGCTGGCAGGCGGCATCGTGATCGCCGCGACCGCGCACAACGTCGTCGGTTACATCCTCGCGTTCATCGCCATCGCGTTCGCCGCCATGAATGTAGTGGGCGGCTACGTCGTGACCGGCCGGATGCTGAAGATGTTCAAGCGCAGGGCGGCTCCGGCGGTCGCGGTCGCCGGAGGCGCGGGGGGCGCCGCGATCGAGCCGAGCCCGAACGGCAGCGCCGCGAAGGGCCGTGCCGCGAACCACGGGGCATCGGCATGAGCGGCACCTTCAACACCATCATCCAGCTGATCTACCTCGCCGCGGCGTCCTGCTTCGTGCTCGGCCTGCACCTGATGAACAACCCGGCCACCGCACGGCGCGGCAACCAGGTCTCCGTGACCGGGATGGTCGCGGCCATCGTCGCCACCGGCGCGCTGGTCATTCACCTCGGCGTGATCACCGCGACGGGCTGGATCGTGATCATCGCCGGCATCGGTGTCGGCGGCGGCCTCGGCCTGTACACGGCCAGGACGGTCAAGATGACCGCGATGCCGCAACTGGTCAGCGTGTTCAACGCGGTCGGCGGCGGCGCGGCCGCGCTGGTCGCGATCCGCGAGTACTCCGAGCTTGGCGCGCATGTCGCGGCCGCGACCTCGGTGACCACGCTGCTCGACGTGATCATCGGATCGGTGACGTTCTCCGGGTCGATCATCGCCGCCGGCAAGCTGCAAGGCCTGATCACCTCGGCGCCGGTGACGTTCCCAGGCGCCCGGATCATCAACATCCTGCTCGCCCTGGTCGCCGCCGGCATCGGAGGCTACCTGATCGCCGCCCCGGGCCTGATCGGCCTTGGCGTGGTCATCGCCGCCGCGCTCATTTTCGGCGTGTCGATGGTCATGCCGATCGGCGGCGCTGACATGCCGGTGGTGATCTCGCTGCTCAACGCGTTCACCGGCACGGCCGTGGCGATGGCCGGATTCGTGATCAACAACACCGGGCTGATCATCGCCGGCGCGCTCGTCGGCGCCTCGGGCGGCATCTTGACCAAGCTGATGGCCGACGCCATGAACCGCTCGATCCCCAACATCATGCTCGGCGGCTTCGGCTCAGGCGACACCGTCGCCGCGATCGCCGGCCCGGCCAGCGCCGGCGTCCAGCCGATCGCCGCCGACGACGCCGCCATCCAGCTCGCGTACGCGTCGAAAGTGATCATCGTCCCCGGCTACGGCCTGGCCGCGGCCCAGGCGCAGCACGAGGTCGCCGCACTGGCTGACCTGCTCGAGTCGCGCGGCGTGGACGTGAGCTACGCGATCCACCCGGTAGCTGGCCGCATGCCCGGCCACATGAACGTCCTGCTCGCCGAGGCCAACGTGCCATACCCGCTGCTCAAGGAGATGGACGAGATCAACCCGGAGTTCGCCCGCACCGACGTCGCTCTCGTCATCGGCGCGAACGACGTCACCAACCCCGCCGCCCGCCGCCCGGGCACGGCAATCTCGGGGATGCCCATCCTCGACGTCGACGCGGCGAAATCGATCATCGTGATCAAGCGGTCCATGGGTCACGGCTACGCCGGAATCGACAACGAGCTGTACACCAACCCGAAAACGTCGATGTTCTTCGCCGACGCCAAGAAAGGCCTCGCCGAACTGGCCGCCTCAGTCAAGACCCTAGTCGGCTGACGGCGGCGGCTGAGTTCCCACCCCCGCGACAGCAACGGGGAGGGCCACGATGCTCACGCTTCCTCCAGCGGCGCCGTTCCGGAGCACAGCGCACGTCCGCCGAGAAGGAAAGGTCATGCGCGGAGGCACTAGTTCAAAAATCTCAAGGGAAGCATCCCGTTGACCCACCAGGCGCCTGCCTCCCCAAGATCACGAGTCACCCGACAGGCTGCCTGACCTGGGTGATCTTCCGTGATCACACGCCCGCGACCATGATCACAGAGCTTCGGCAGGGATAGGCCCGGACCGGACCCGGCTTCCATAGTGACCCGATCACGCCAAACCCGCTAGCTTGCTTACTCATTGGTAAGCGACATCTGACCTAATAGACTGACTTTATTATTATGTAGGTTATAGACACATACCTAGATATTTCAATATCTTCTCTAACGCCCCTGCGACCAACGCCGCGCTACTGATGCGGGTCGGTCAGCAACGTCCAAGATGGCGCTTCTGGCATCGGCCGGACTCGTTTCTTCCATATCTGGCGCCCGCGTGGCGCGGCATTCAGCTCCGCGACCGGAAGGAACTCTGTCATGAGTCGACGCTTGATAACTGTCATGTCCATCGCGACGCTTGTGCTATACGGCAGCATGGCCGCATCAACAGCCGCGACCCCCGCAACCGCGGCCACCACATCGGCAGCTTTCGCATCAACCGCCACATCAGCCACCACCACGCGACCAGCCACGCACCGCGACTGCGTCGCCAAGGCCGCGCCCCCGGGTAGCAGTGCTGCCGCCAAGATCACGTGCTACGCGACGTTCGCGGACGCGGTGAGAACGATCACTAACGGGCGCGTTCGCCTGCCGGCCTCAGCCGGGCCAGGCTCGGTTACGCCGGATGAGATTAACCCGGCGCCGGGCAGCCCGGACGCGACCTTCGTGCTCAGCGTCGATTACCAGAACGCCAATTTCGGAGGTAACACGCTCTTCTGGACCGAGTCGTCGGGCTGCGGCGATTTCGAAACCCCCAGCATGCCGAGTGGCTGGAACGACGTAATCTCGTCCGTGGCCAACTCCAGCGGCTGCGCGTCCACTCTTTACCAGAACAACAATTTCACCGGCACCACGTTCGGCGTCAAGAGGAACGCCTCGGCCGGCTCACTCGGATCCTTCAACGACGAAGCATCCTCACAAGCATGGTGTCCAGGCCTCCCATGCTGACCTCCTGACCGCTGACCGCGCCGCGCTCGGCACTGCGCGGATGCCAGAATCCGGTCGGTACACGAAAGACCGGGCGGGCGCGGGCCGGTGGGCGCAGGCGGCGGCACGGCAGCGGCACGGGCGATGTTCCGTGATCATGGTCGCGGGCTTGATCACGGAACATTGCTGCTGTCCTGGAGGCTGTCGGGTGACTCGGGATCTTGGAAGGTCAAGCTCCGGCGAGTCAACGGGGAGACTTTCCCTGAGTTACCGGGGAGACTTTTCACTTAAGGGAGAGTTTTCAGTTCTATTAACTGAAAAAACTCCCCGGAGTGAAAACTCGCCCCCGCGATGCCGAAAAGGCTCCCCGATCCTGATCGCGAGCCGCGCGGCAGCCGCCGGGATCCGTGCTGGTTTCCGTGATCATGTTCGTGGGCGTGATCACGGAAGATCGCCCAGGTCAGGACAGCAACAATTTCCGTGATCATGCCCGGGACCTTGATCACGGAACATCGCACCTGCCGCCCCCGCGGCTGACTACTCCCGGAGCAGGCTGCCGCTGGCCCGTCAATGTCACAACGACGGCGCGCCCCAGCGCCGTGGATGTCCCAAAGATGGGTCTATCGGCAGGCGATACACAACGCGCTTCCGGTCCCGGCGCGCCTGAGCGCCCACATCTGAGCACGGCTCTCGCGGAGGAAGCACGGGTAGCTCACGAGCCACCCGACAGCCTCCCTGACCTGGGCGATCTGCCGTGATCACGCCCGCGAGCATGCGCACGGAAACCAGCACCGGTCCCGGCGGCTGCCGCGCGGCTCGCGATCAGGGTCGGGGAGCTTTTCGGCATCGCGGGGGAGAGTTTTCGCATCGGTAACTCAGGAAAAGTGAGCATAACTCTCTGAGAGTGAGCCGATAGAACGGACAGTCCTCCCTTTATGCGACAACGCTCCTCCTAGGGGCCGGGAGCCACCGCATCACCCCGGGCTTACACCTCCGGGCCGCCGAGCATCGAGCGCAAGCCGAGTTTCGAGCACACCTGCGGACCGCCCGGAAACACCGCGGCCTGTCCCCCGGCGATGGCGCACACCACGAGCCTGGGCACCGGGTGCCCTCCCTCGCCATTGACCGGCCTGGTGATCTTCCCGGCCCCGCGCCGCAGCCACCCCTGGCGGTACAGCGCCTTGCAGACGGCCAGCGCATTATGCGCGAGCTTGCGCGATCCGGCGTTGCCCGAGGCAGAGACCGTCGCTGAGACCCCGCCCAGATCGGCCTTCGTATAGCACTTCGCCATTGCCGTGTTGGTTACGGGCTGGTAGCTGACGACCGCGATCGTCGCCGCGCCGGCCCGAGAAAGGCGACTGCCACTCCCACGCAGATCACCACCCGCAGCCCGCGTCCCCTGAAAACCAGTCGGCGGCGTCGCCCGGAACGGGCGATTAACTGCTCAAGCTGGAGTCTTGCCGCCTCCCGCCGCGAAGTGCGAAGCGTCGGCATTCGCTCCGGGGAAAAATAAGGCATCGCGGATCTCCACTCCTGCTCAAGCGTGCTGCGGATCAGTCAGCGGAGGACATGACGGATCCGGGTTGTTCACGAGATCACGAAGTCGCTTCCTCGCGCGAAACAGCCGTGACCGCACTGTTCCCTCAGGCACCCCCAGCGCGACGGCGGCCTGCGCATAACTCAGCCCGGCCCAGTCACACAGAGCGAGCACATCTCGCTCCACGTCACGGAGCCCGGCCATCGCGCACAGTAAATGCTGGGCGAGCCGCTCCTGATCGACGCGCGCGACGGCGTCTGAGGCGAAGTCGGCCTCGTCGTCTGGTCGCGGCAGCTTCGCCAGCAACAGCCGGTACCTGCGCAGCGTGCGCTGAGCGTTTCTGGTCACGTTGTTGGCCACTCCCAGCAGCCAGGGCAGCGCCGAGTCCCCGCTGAATCTGACCTGATTCCGCCGCCGCCACGCTTCGAGGAAAGTCGCGGAGGTCAGGTCCTCAGCCATCGACCAGGACCCCGTGCGGCTAAAGCAATGCGCGTACACCCGGTCGGCATGCCGCTCGAACAGCTCGCCGAACGCGGGACTGGCATACTCGCCTGCGGCCTGCGACCAGAGCTCCTGATCGCCCGCCATGCGCCAATCGATTCCCACACTCCCTTATGTCCGGCACGGCCGATCAGGTTCCGATCGGCTACCGTCGGCGTAGCTCGCAACGGCTCGCCCACGCCGGTAACGCCACTAATACCCCAAAAACTGCAACCTTTTCTTTGAAACTAATCCCCAGGGCTTTGATCCCGAATGGAAGGATACTCCGATGAGCGCGCTTGACGCGGACCTTGATGCGGCCGGACGGCCCGTTATAACTGATGGGGTTGAAATAACACAGGCCCGAATGGCGACCGTCGAAATATGAGCGTCGGGCGGTTGAGGCGGGCGGGTCGAGGCGAGGTCGAGGCGGGCGGTCAGAGGTGATGCGCGTCGAGGACGGTCATGAGCTTTCGCTTCCGCTTGTGCGCCAGCCGGAAAGACCTCAGGTACGAGCGGAACGTCGCCTCGGTATCGAGCCCGCGGTGACACGCGCGCGCCCCGGTGAGCAGCCGCGCGATCCTTTCGTAGGCGCGGTCGCCCGTCTCGCCCTTGAGCTGATCGACCTGCCGCAGATAGACCGCGAGCGCGTCGGCCGGGCGGGTATCGGCGACCAGGTCGGCTAGCTGGAGCCACTGGGCCTCGGTGGCAATCCCGGCCGCCGCGTCCCAGGCCGCATCGGTGTCGCCCTCGGCGATCAGGATGTCGACGAGCGGCGCGGGCATCGGCGCGAGCACCGCGCCACGCTGGCGCGACCGCGTCCTCTCGGCGCTTGCGCGCAGCAGGCCGAGCGCCCAGTCACGGGTGTCCGGCCAGGTCCTGGCCCCTTCGGCCACCTCGCGCAGTCGCTGGAAGGAGGCTAGATCAGGCGCGGCTGCGAACACCTCCCGGCGCACCCGCAGCGCGTCATCGATCCGGCCGAGCCCGAGGTACTGCCGCACCAGGAAGTCGGCGATTCCCGGCTGGCGGTGGCTGCTCACGCGCAGGCCATCCTCAGCCCAGGTGACCGCCTCGCCGGTCCGGCCGGCCGCGGCAAGCTCGGCGGCGACTTTCAGGTGACCGAGGCCGCTGGAAGCCAGATTGGCTGACAGCCGCTCGACAAGAGCGTCGGTGTCTCCGGCGGCCCGGAGCAAGGCCTCGAGTGCCGCCCCCGCGAGCCAGTGGCCCGGGTCGTCCGCGACGGCGCCCGTGAGCAGCGCCCGCAGCCGGGCGAAGCCCTCATCGCCAAGGAGGTCGCGGTAGTCCGTGATCGAGATCGATGGCACGTCAGGGGTCAGCAGCCGCCTGGCGATGAAGTCGGCAAGCTCCAGCCGGTCAGGCGGATCGGCCAGGCAGGCGTCAAGGTGCACCTCTCCCAGGCAGGCGACGGCGTCCCAGATCACGCCCGCCGGGTCGGTCGCGTCGCGGCAGGCGTCCGTCACCAGGCCCAGGGCGAACTCGGCCAGCGTCCTGGCCAGGCCCGGGTTGCCAGCGCCGGCGAAGTCATCGAGCACCTCCACGACGGTGGTGACCCGCCTGGCGTACCGCTGCGACTCCCCCTCCTCGACGTAACCGTAGGCACCGAAGTCGCCTATATCGAGCAGCGAGGTCAGGTGACTCGTCATGACGGCCGGGTCATCCGCCGCTGTCGCCGCCCGGAAGGTCAGGCGGTCGAGCCAGTCGGCGTTGTCGACTACCTCCTCGAGGACGAGGAGCAGCAACTCCTCCCGGCTCAGCGCCCTCAGCCAGGAAGTCAGGCCGCCAGCCGCGCTGGTGTCGTCACTGTCGGCGTGATCGGCACCATCAGCCCCGGCGGCACCATCAGCCCCGGCGACCCCGGCCGGGGCTTGGCGCTGCGAATCGAGATAGACAAGGCCGACCGCGACGCAGTGCTTGCAGAAGAACCCCTCTCGTCCATAGGGGCAGTTGCAGGCGCCGGTCACCCCGTCCTGGCCGCGAAGCGCCACCATCACGAAATACTCGTCCGTGCCGTGAACGGTCGCCGTGATCTGCTTGCCGACAGCCACCAAGCCGACGACAGCATCGGTGTAAGCGAGACCACGCTCAAACGAGCGCTGGCCCGCCGCGGCTAGCAGATCGGCCTCGGTAAGAGCGTGCTCGGCAATGGCTACCACTCTGCCATTTAACAACAGCCTGCCGACAATCCCGCCAACCCGTGATCAATGGCCGACTGACTGATTTGCCCCGATCTGGCAAGTATTCCTAGCAGATGCGGCCTGGGACCCCGCAACGCGAGCATCTGGGTACTACGTGCCGGGCCGCGCCCGCCAATGTGACCTGAGTCGCGTTCCGATCAGGGCTAGACATCAAGTTCAGGGGTACAGCAACTCCCATGCCCTCAAGCCAGTTCGGATAGAGAACCTCGGCGGCAAGTCCCTGGAGGTGGAAACTCCGTGGCTCTGCCAGACTTCTTCATCGCGGGCGTGCCGAAGGCGGGCACCACGGCCCTGCATTCGGCCCTAGCCAGGCATCCGGCGCTGCACTTGTCGCCGGTGAAAGAGCCCAAGTACTTCCTGACCGACGGACCTCCGCCGGCCGAAGGAGGACCCGGGGACGCCAAGACGTACCGGGAGCACATCTGGCAGCGAACCGGGTACGAAGCGCTGTTCGACCAGGCCCCGGAGGGCGCGCTCAAGGGTGAATCGACTCCCTTCTACCTGTACAGCCGCGAGGCACAGCGCCGGATCAGGGCGCTGATCCCGGGAGCGAAGCTCATCATCGCGCTGCGCGATCCGGTCGAGCGCGCGCATTCCAACTGGGCGCACATGTGGTCGGCCGGGCTCGACCCGTGCGCTGACTTCGTCGAGGCCTGCGAGCGAGAGGAGCGCCGGGCCGCGGCGGGATGGGCGGATTTCTGGAGGTATACGGAGCTCGGCAAGTACGGCGAACAGCTTGTGTACTTGTACGGGCTGTTTCCGAGCGAGCAGGTACTGATCCTCAGGTACCGCGCGCTGATCACCGACCCGGTGCACACGCTGGACACCGCCTGCGCCTTCCTCGGCGTGCGGACCGGCCTGCTGACCGAACTGCCCCGGGAGAACGTGACCGCTCATCCGAGCCCGTCGGTCAGGTACCGGGCGGTCGCCGCGGCCCGGCGGGCAACGGCGACAGGCTCGGCCCTGCTGCCGGGCCACCTCGGCGCGGGCCTGAACGACAAGCTCGAGCACCTGCTCCAGCAAGACGCCGCGCCGCGACGACCGCTCACCTGGGAGCAGCGCAAGGCCTTGCTACCGCGCTTCGAATCCGACGTGAGGCTGCTCGAGACCGTCACCGGCTGGGACTTCAGCGACTGGCTGATGCCGCGCGGCGACTCCGGCGGCCTGGTCGGCGCCCGGCCGTCGGGGCAGCGTCAGGCACGCAATGGCCGCCCGCGCGAATATTGAGCCGCGACCAGCGCGCCGCAGGCTCAGCCTGGCCGTACCTCGGTCACCAGGTCGTGCGAGCCGTTCGCGTTGGTGAGCTCGTAGTAGATGCGCTCGCGGCCGTCGGCGAGGTCGACCGAGGTCACGTACCGCAGCCCGAGGCCCGGGTGCGGCGACTGCGCGACGGGCGCGCGGCCAGTGGCTCGCAGCGCGCCGGGCAGCGGGCCAGAAGCTAGCCCGGTGCGCTCCTCGCAATTCTCGGCGGCGGTGGCCCGGCCGTCGTAGTACGCCATGACCCCCCCGGCGGTGAACCTCACCGCGGCGACTCGCACGCCCCGCGCGTCCCACTCGCCGGGCCTGGGTGCCAGCGCGGTGCCCTCCCAGGTCCAGTCGGCGCCGTCCGCGCTCGTGGCGTACTCGGTCGTCATCCGGTCCGTATGATCCGGATCGGTCAGCGGGTGAACGGATGCCCACAGGTGCCAGCTGCCTTCCCGGTAGGCGACCACCGGGTCCTTGACCGCGTTCGCCACGTCGCCAGGCAGCACGACCTGGCTCTGCCGCGGCTCGAAGGCATCGGGGGCGGCGGCCTCGATCAGCTCGACCCGCCAGTGCTTGGTGCCATGCGTCGCGCAGCTCAGGTACAGCCGCCAGCGACCGCCGGCGGTCACCGCCAGCGCTGGCCGCTCGAGCGACTCGGCATTCAGGTGCTCCTGGCCGATCGTGGCCAGCCGCTTGAACGTCACGCCGTCCGACGACCTCGCGATCTCCACCGCGTAGCCGCGCCGCGAGGGCGTCCGCAGCCGGTAGGCGAGGAAGATCTCGCCGTCGACGCTGATCGCGCTTGGCGAGCCCGCCCACGCCCCCGGCCGGCGCCGGCGCGGACATCACGAGCGTCGCGCGAGCAGGATCAGGTGGCGCCGGCAGGCAAACAGAGAGATCGTCAACAGTCACATAAGCAGAATACGCGATATTTCACCCATCAGGATGCCTGCGGGCAGGGAGGCCGCCAGCCCGCCCGGGTCACTCAGCCTCGAGCCTCAGCCAGGAGCCTCAGCCTCGAGCAATTTCCTGGCGGCGGCCAGTTCGCGCCGGGCGCTCTTGCTCACCGTCGGGTACCGCGGGTCGAGGTCGATCAGCGTGTGCGCGATGATCGCCGACGCGCAGAGCCTAGCGAACCACTTGTGATCGGCGGGGACCACGTACCACGGCGCCCAGGGCGTGCTGGTATGGCTCAGCATCTCCCCGAACGCCTGCTGGTACTGATCGAAGTACCGCCGCTCAGCCGCGTCAGCGGCGGAAAACTTCCAGTTCTTCTCGGGCACGTCAAGCCGCTTCAGGAACCGGCGCCGCTGTTCATCCTTCGAGACATTGAGCAGCATCTTCACCACGCGGAACCCGTTGTCCGACAAATACCGCTCCCAGTCGTTGATCTCCCGGTACCGCCGGTACCAGATCCCGTCGCCGCGCGCCTCCGCCGGCAGCCGCTGCCTGTCCAGGTTCTCCGGATGCACGCGCACGACCAGCACCTCCTCGTAATGCGACCGGTTGAAGATCCCGATCTCACCCCGCGCCGGCGCCTGCCTGGCGTAACGCCACAGGTAGTCGTGGCTCAACTCGACCGCCGACGGCACCTTGAATCCGCGCACCGAGACCCCCTGCGGGTTGACCCCGCTCATGACATGCCTGATCGTGCCGTCCTTGCCGCCCGCGTCGAGCGCCTGAAAGACCACGAGCAGCCCGTAGGTCTCCTGCGCGGCCAGCCGCGCCTGGTACTCGGCGAGCAAGTCGACCCCGTGCCTCAGCAACTCCTCGCCGTCCTTCTTGCGCAGAATCCCGGCCTTGTAGGCGGGGTCGAAGTCGGCCATGTTCACGGCGAGGCCAGGCGCCACCCGCAGCGGCTCGATGAACCCCGACATCTGGGCCGCCCACGCATCCCGCGAATCATCAGCCGCGCTCACTATTTGCCTCCCGCTCCGGCCAGTCCTGCTGGCCCTTGTACCCAGCGGCCCCTCACTTGAGCCCCAAAAATCATAACCAACCTTTATAGGTGAAAATAGTGTTATCGCTCTTATACGTGGCCGACTAGGCGAATGTCAACCAGGGAAATTCATCATTCCTCATCACCACTTGGCCTTTCGCCTCATATTCCAGCCAATATCTGCTAGTGATGAAGAAGCGAGAAACCGGCAAACCGATCAGGCAGAAAATTGGAGTGATATGCGCACGATCGCACAAGTAACAGGAGCCATAGCGGGGACCGGGGTCCTGGTATTTAGTTCTCTCTTTATGGCCACGGCATCCGCGTCGGCGGCTACTGCCCGGTCCAGGCCGCTGCCGTGCCACGCGAGCATGAGCGCGACCCATCCAGCCGATTTCACGACGACAACCGTGCGCGTGAAGACCGTCGCCGAGGCGCGCGTGACGACCGTCGCCCACTACCGCACCGTGAACCGCCAGCACCATAGCCGGGCTAACCGCCACGGCCGGGCCGGCATCGCCTACTTCATCAGCGGCGCGACACCCGGATTCCGCGTCGTCGTAGACGTCACCGTCCGCTGGCCGCATCGTTCGGGCACCTGCCAGACCTCGTTCACGCCGCACTCGTAGCCCCGCCCAGGCCTGCCGGATTGGCCGCCCGGACTCCGGCCCGGCCGAAGTGGTCGCCCCCGGTCTCCGGGCCGGCCAAGAACATCACCCGAACACCGGCGCCGGCCCGGTTGATCGCCCGAACACCGGCGCCGGCCTGGTTGATCGCCCGAACACCGGCGCCGGCCCGGTTGATCGCCCGAACACCGGCGCCGGCCCGGTTGATCGCCCGAACACCGGCGCCGGCCCGGTTGATCGCCCGAACACCGGCGCCGGCCCGGTTGATCGCCCGAACACCGGCGCCGGCCTGGTTGATCGCCCGGACTCCGGGCCGGTTGGCGGAGTCTTTTCGGCTCTGGCGCCGAGACTTCCCGTTGTGCCGAGATTTCCGCAAATAGCGGCTGTCGGGTGACACGGGATCTTAAAAGGTCCAGCTCCGGCGGGCCAGCGAGGAGATTTTCGCTAAGTTATCGGGGAGACTCTTCACTTAAGGGGAGAGTTTCCCGTGTGCTATTGACTGAAAAACTCCCCGAGGCGAGAACTCTCCCCCGCGACGCCGGAAAGGCTCCCCGATCCTGATCACAAGCCGCACGGCAGCCCCCGGCACCCGTGCCGGATTCCGTGATCATGATCGAGACCGTGATCACGGAAGATCACCCAGGTCAGGACACCAGTGATGTTCCGTGATCACGCCCGCGACCATGATCACGGAAGATCACCGCCCAGGTCAGGGAGGCTGTCGGGTGACTCGGGATCTTGGAGAGTCAGGTGCCTGGTGGGTGAGCGGGAGGTTCTTGCCCTTTAGAATTTTGCATTAGTGCCTTGGCGCGTGATCTCTGTTTCTGGGCGGACGTGCGCTGTGCTCCGCAACGGCGCGGCCGGGGGAGCATGAGCATCGTGGCCCTCCCTGTTGCTGTTAGCGGTCCTTTCTGACAGCAACGTGGCCCTCCCTGTTGTCGTCCCAATAGCATCAGGAAGGGCCACGTTGCTGTTGCCCTTGCGGCCGTTTACAGGAGCGTGGCCCGACTTACTGTTGTTGCCGGCCGAACTGGGTACGGACGGGACTGACCCGGGACTCGCGCTAGTGCGGGAGCGGTGTGGCGTGCGGCGCGTGCGGCGCGTGCGGCGCGTGCGGCGCGTGCGGTCATGGGGCGGTTGTCGGGTTTCGGCTGAGCCAGGTGCCTCGGCCGGGCTGGGCTACTACCTGCCCGTCTTCGAGCACGACCTCGCCCCGGCTCACGGTGAACCTTGGCCAGCCGTACACATCGAAACCGTCATACGCCGAGTAACCGGCCCTTGACCGCATCTTGCTGCCGTCTACGACCCGGTGTGAGCGCGGGTCGATGATCACCAGGTCGGCGTCGCTGCCGACGGAGATCGTGCCCTTGCGCGGGTAGAGCCCGAACAGCCTGGCCGGGTTCGCCGAGGTCAGCTCGACAAACCTGGCTAGCGAGATCCTGCCGGTGCGCACGCCGGCGGAGAACAGCATCGGCAGCATCGTCTCCAGGTCGGCCACGCCCTGCCGCGCCGTGGTCACGTCCAGGGACGGGTCGACCTTGTGCGCGAGTTCCCAGGGTGCGTGGTCGCTGCCCAGGGTGTCGATCGAGCCGTCGGCTAGCCCGGCCCAGAGCGCGGCGACGTCGGTTCCCTCGCGCAGCGGCGGGGCGCCTATGTACTTGCCGCCTTGCGGCCCGGCTAGCGCGGCGCTGGTCAGGTAGAGATAGAGCGGCCGGGTCTCCACGTAGACGGGCAGGCCGCGCGCGCGGCCGTCGCGGGCGGCCTGGAGCGCGGCCTGCGACGACAGGTGCACGATGTAGATCGGCGAGCCGGTGAGCTCGCAGATGGCGACCGCCCGCTCCACCGCCGCCCGCTCGGCCGCGACGGGACGGCTGGCGGCCCAGTCCTCCAGGCTGCCCCGGCCCGCCGCGAGCAACTCGTTGTTCGCGTACCTGACCAGCGCGCCGTCTTCGCAGTGGATCAGCGTCAGCATCTTGTGCTGCCCGGCGATCCTGACGGCCTCGATCATGAGGTCGGCGCGGGTGTCGAAATCCGGCGGGGTCATGAAGAGCTTGAGGCTCATGTGCCCTGCCTGGGCAAGCAAGGGGATCTCCGCGAGCACATCGGGAACCTCGCCGTACATGACCTGGTGCAGGACGTAGTCCACCATTGCGGTGGCCTCAGCCCGCGCCAGGTCGCGGGCCAGTGACTGCCGCAGCGTATCGCCGCTGGCGGGGAACGTCATGTTGCCGATGGTCGTGATCCCGCCCGCGATGGCCGCCGCGGAGCCGCTGCCGAAGTCGTCAGCCCAGGCGGGCTCTCCAGGCGCGGGCGGCTCCGGCACGGAGAGATGCACGTGCATGTCGATCCCGCCTGGCAGCACCAGGGCGCCGGACGCGTCGAGGGACCGGCGACCGCGAGGCTCGCCGCCGAGCTGGGCAATCTTGCCGTGGCTGATCCCGAGATCGCACTCGGCCGAACTGCCCGCGGTCACTACCGTGCCGCCCTTGATCACCAGCTCGAACTCGTTCACCGGAACCGGACTCACCTCCGCACCGCCAGCCTGCCGCCGCGAGCCTGCCATTGTGTCAGTGGCCTGGCCCGGGTGTCACGGGGCAGCCGAGTCATCCAGGCTCGCACCATGCGCGATCAGCAGTTCCGCGACCGCCGGGCTCGGCGGCTTGGGGTCGTCAGCGCTGAGCGTGATCTCGCTGACGTCGGCGCCCGCGCCGATCAGGACCCCGACCGCGGCCAGCCAGTCGGCGCCCGGATTGTCGCCGGGCCGCGCCCCGCTCCCGATGACGGCCCAGACCACGGGCTGGCTGCCCCAGCGCGAGTCGAGCGCGGTGAGATCCGCTCCGCGCTCGAGCAGCAGCCTGATCACCTCGGCGCTGCCCGCGAACGCGGCCGCGTGCAGCGCCGTGCCGCCATCGTCAGAGCTCCTGGCGTTGATCGCGAACCCGAGATCGAGCATCAGGCGGACGGCCGCCACGTTGCCGGTCTCGGCGGCCTGGATGAGCGTGCCAGCCTGCCCGGGCTCGCCGAGGCCGCGCAGCAGGTCAGGCTCGAGTGCCAGCTGCCTGGCGGCCCCGTCAGCGTCGGCCAGCAGGCAGGCCTGCTGGAACCGGTCGGTACCGGAAGCGTCGTCTCGCGCTCCGTAGCGCAGCAGCAACGCCGCGAGGTCGGTCCGCCCGAGACCGACAGCCAGGGCGTAGGGCGACCGCCCGTCCGATCCTGGCAGATCGGGATCGGCACCGTGAATCAGCAGCGACTCGACCAGCTCGGCCGCGCAGCCCGACCTGACCGCCGCGCGCACCACCGACGTCCGTTCGTCGTCATCATCGTTGTCGGATAGGTACCGGCCAGGGTCGGCACCGGCTTCGAGCAGCAGCCGCACGCCGGTGACGTCGTTGCCGCTGATCGGCGCGGCGAGCGCCATGCGCGCGATCTCGCGGACGTTCGGCACGTGCGCGAGCAGCAGTTCCACGCAACGGTGATCGTCGCCGGCGAATCCGGCCAGGTAGAGATCATGGTCGTCGGGCACCGCCCCGCGATCGAGCAGCAGCTCGGCGATCTCCGGGTTCGCCTCGCCGGCTACCGCGCAGCGCAGCGGGCTCCAGCCGCCATCGGCCCCGGTCCTGGCCCTGACCTCGACGGCGGCACCCGCTTCCAGGAGCATCCGGGCGACGGCGGAAAGGCCGTCCGCGCGGGCGGCGTCAAGCCGGTGCCAGCGCGACGCGCACGCCACGTGCAGCGGCGACCATCCTGTCGCGGGATCGGGCCGGGTCGCCATTCCCCGGTCGGCGGCCAGCGCCTGCCTGACCATGGCGGCTTCGCCGAGCACCACGGCGGCGAAGAAACTGTACGAAGCGACGTCAGGATGAGCTTCGAGCAATCTCACTGCCCGGCCGGTCCAGTCGCCGATGCTGGCACGGCAGAACTGCTCGGTGACGCGGCCTAGCTCGCTCGACCGCACCTCGACCTCTGCCTTGAGCGATGCCCAGCTCGCGAACCCGTACTCGCGCGCGAGCGCCAGTTGCGCGCCGGCAAGGGTCAGGGTCGCCGCGACGACCTGCAGGCGTTCGGCGGCGGCCGCGTCGCCGGAACGCGCGGCCCGCAGGAGATCCCTGGCCTGCCGGCGCAGATGGTCAATGTTGGGCTGAACCGGAAGTACTGGCACGACGTCTCCCTCACCGCCCGGGGTCCGCGTTCCGGGCCGGTCAGGAAGCTCGCAGCTATCCGCCAGCCAGGCAGTCGATGAGAGGTGGACTCCGTCCTGCCCGCGGACCCGGCGGCGCCCTCCAGCGCCTCGGCCTCAGTTTAGGCCCTGACCGGCGTGCGATCGAGACATTTCAGGGAGGCGGGTGCGCCGAATTGCGCAGCCGGCAGCCGCTGAATTCGAGTGTCGACTCCGCGACCTGATGCCAGAAGGGCCAGATCGAGGGAGTCACCCGGAACTCGAATCCGGCTCGCGCGTGCATGGCGAGGAGGTCGCCGAAGGCGACCTGCTCGACCGCGACGATTCTTTCATCCGAAATCCAATAGCCGCCGACTTCATGCGGCGTGAACGACTCGGCCGGCATCCGGTAGGCGAACAGGCGGCAGGCGCGCATGGCCTCGAGCCAGCCAGACTCGATGACGTGAATCCTGGTCGCGGCGCTTTGCCCGAAGAACCGCTCGCGGTCCTGCGCGGTCGTTCCCGGACCCGGCCAGACGCATCCTCGCGGGCAGTCACGCGGAAACCAGTACAGCGGCGCGTGCCGGGTGTCGACGGCCCAGACGACCGCTGGCGCGCCGGCGGCGGCCGGGCGGGGCGTGAACGCGCGCAGCGACGAGTCCTCGCTGAAGTGCCACAGCGCGAAGGCGCCTTCCCCGTCGTAAGGGGGCGCCTGCGCGCGGGCCATCACGCCTGCGCGCCGAGTCCACCCGGGTAGAACCGGCGGACGGTGTCGAGCAGTTCATCGAGCGGCGGCCACCACGGTCCGTGCTCGAGGAACCTGAGCGTGTTCACCACGATCGTCGCCTGCTCTGGCCCGTCGGCCCGGCCGGCCACGATCACGCGCCGCGGCCGGGCCGCGTGCAGCGGGCCGAGATAGAGGTCAGGGCCGGTCACAGCGTGCTCGGGCGGCGCGATGACCAGGTAGTAGTCGGGCAGTTCGAACTGCTTGCCGCGCCAGGCGGCGACTACGTCGGCCGCGGATGCCTCGAAGCCGGCGGCTCCAGGTGACCCGCCAGGCACGTCCCACATGGCCCGCCAGTGCGCGGCCACGCCGGCCAGCGGATCATCCGGCACGATCACGTAGGTCGAGCTCCGCCGCGCCGCCTCGCGCAGGGCGAGCGCTCCTGGTTCCCAGGCCGGCGCGGGCGGGACTTCCGGATCCGCCGGCGCGCTAGCTGGCATTGCCTCAGGCGGGCGGGCCACCGCCACGTTAGGCGATCGGGCGATCTCGGCGAGCAACCGGTCGTCCGCCCGCCCGACAAGGACCACTACAGTCGAAGACTCGCGCCGCACGGTGCCGATCCTAAGCCCAGCCGGGGATTACCTTCAGGAGGGGAGAACCAGATGAGGAGAACCGGACTGGGGGAAGCTGTGGGTTCTCCTGTGGGCTTTCTTCATGGAGATGTCGCTCCGCGATGCCTAGCGTCAGAACTGCCGGCCCGCCCAGTGGCCGGCTAGCTACCAGCGGAGCCCGCCGGGCACCGCGGGAAGGCGGGCGAGATGGCCATCGTCGTGCTCCTGATCGCCGCAGCGGTTTGCGCCGTGCCGATCTTCCTGACCATTATCGTAAGCGTGGCCTCCACGCGCGAGGACCGCACGTGGAGCCTGTCCGCGCCGCCACCCGGCCAGGCTCAGGCACTCGCCCGCCGGATCGTGGACTTCCGGTCCGAGGGCGTCTGGCCAGAGACCGAACGCCACCAGCCACCCACCGAGTACTCAGCCCCGCGCATACCAGCCGGCCACCGCTAGAAATCCGCTGGCGCGGATGAATCCAGCGGAAGCGCGGAAGCGAACGCCGCCAATAAACTTACGGGCGGCATAACATTCTCCTGCGCCGCAAGGTCTCCGACGGTTTCTCGTTATACAAGATGTAATAATCTTGCGCGAATCTCCCGAAATGATTAAAACCCCATCGTGCGGCGACTTCGCTGACGCTGATCTCCTTGTCCGTCGTTGCCGTTAGCTCCGCCCTCGTTCTTTCTAGCCGCACGTGGCGGAGGTAGCGGTATGGCGGAACGCCCAGGCGCCGCTGAAACTGTTTCTCCAGAGTCCGGACGCTCACTCCGGCCGCACGCGCCAGGCTGGCGACGGTGTGGTTGCGTCCCGGATCGGTATTTATTAGCAAAATTGCCGTCTCAATGGAGCCGTGTTTCTCGGAACTGCCGCGGTCGTCAAGGAGTTGCGTATAAGTATTGGGTTGCGCTACGACCAGGCCGGTCATCAGCGCTCGTTCCAGGTCAGCTACGACAAGGGGATGATCCAGCAGGCGTATCTGGTTATCGGCTAGCTGGACTAAGGAGATCAGCATTTCATACCAGTCCCGGGCACTGCCGGAGGAGAGGTCCATTGGGATCTCGAATCTCAATGGAGTAGTCGGCCGGGGATGCAGCAAACTCCGCGTGTGCGCTTGGAGCAGATTGCTGTCCAGTCCCACTACCAGTTGCCCGCAGTCCGCCGAGCAAACAATGCCGACTGGCTCGCCGGGTGAGCACACGGCGCCGTCCCCCGGTTTTACGATCAAACGCTCGTCGCCGCTGTTCACGATGGCGCTGCCAGACAACGGGATTTGCACTAGATAGCGCGGCTGAAAGCCACTGAGCCGCAAGCGCGACTTTGCGCCGAAAGACAGATAGCTGACTAGCAGCGACCCCAGCTTATAGGAGTGCAGCCGGATCTCGATCTGGTTATTGTTCTCGATAGACAGCTCATGTGGTCCTAGCACGTCCTCGAGGAGGCTATGTGCTCGAAGACGATTCCTCGTATGAATTATCCGGTAACGTTCCAGGGGGATTGCCGCCGCGGGTCCGAGGCCATCTCGCCTCCCCCCGATAGTGAGCATCTGTCAGCACTCAGAGCGAAATGCGGTATCAGCGACGACTCCCGCAATTCGGCCTGAGTTGCGCGCCAGTGCGCGGATACCGATGATAAGGCAATCGCGAATCTCCGTAGCCAGCGTTACCAATTGCGTCATGCGGATCTTATCGAGGTCTCGTGGCCCTCGAATCGACGACAGCAAGGATGTCATCCGTTCCTTCTTTCCCAGAGCCGCCCTTGAACTGGCTGTGCTGTTATTTTCAGTCGGCATTCTCCTTCAGAGCCTAGCCCAAAGGTCCGCCGGGTCAATATCTGCTGGATAGGTCGCGTGAAGGCCTCTACGCAGGTTAGATCACGATCTGCGACCACGTCAACCCGATCAGCGCGGCGCTCAAGCGGGCGTATAGCCATTTACGGCCGATGCTAGAGCACTTATCGAACTTCCCGGATTTCCTGAGTAAATCCATCAATGCGCACTACATCTTGGGCCAGGGATTCGCCGGCGTGATAATGCGATAATATCTCCCGCTCGCGCAAAAGTCCTTTCCAGCACATCGCCGCGGACGAGAAATTTTGCGGCCGCCACGACGGCGGCCCTCCGCTGGCAGTCAGAACTTCATCCGCCGAAGTCCGTATTACTATCCTTCCAATGGCCCGGATCCGCCTGGCCGCAAGACTCCGGTCGCAGCAGGTCAGGCTGTCTTCGGACCCGTCGGCCCGGGTCACGAGCATCGTGAGTCCGGCATCGGGCCGCGTGCAAACACACCGGATCATGGCTGGCGACAAGGGCGCGGCAACCGCCCGATGACGTTCCGGACCCGAACGATTGCCTTTCTCTCATCGACGCGCCCAGCAGCGGACGCCCGACCAGCGTCTGGCGCACATCATCCACCATCCTTTCCGCACCTCCGACGACCTGGCAGCGCGCTACCCGTCACACCCGCACATCAACCTGCTGCCGCGCCTGCAGGCCCGCGGCTACGGCCGCCGGCTGATCGAAGCCTTCACCACGGCCCTGCGCGACCGCGGTTCCAGGGGAGTGCACCTGCACGTCAGTCTCGGCAACCAGCGTGCCGCCAGCTTCTACCAGCACCTCGGCTTCACCCAGCTCCCGGCCACCGGCACACGCCTATTCGCCAGGGACCTCAGCAAACCGCCAGAAGCCCGCTGAGTAGGGGGTTCTAGGTGCCGTCGGCTGGGTCGATCTCGACGAGACGGGCTGGCGTGGACGGGGAGATCAGACGGACTGGCGCGGAAGACGAGCCCAGACGGGTGAACCCGGACGGCACCGCGACTGGAGCTGCTCCAGGGGCCGGCGGCGCGCTGGCTGACGGCAGTTTTCCGTGATCACCGCTGCCCGTGACCTGTTTTCTAGATCGCGGAAGGGCGCCGGCGTCTCAAGGCTGCCGGGTGGCTCGGGATCTCGGAGAGTCAGGCTCCTGGCGGGGTCAGCGGGAGGGCTTTCCCCCTTCAGGTTCTTGAACTAGTGCCCCGGCGCGTAATCTGTGTTTCCGGGCGGACGATGCGCTGCGCCCCGGACCGGTGCCGCCGGGGCAGCGTGAGCATCGTGGCCCCCCCTGTTGCTGTCAGCGGTCCTTTCTGACAGCAACGTGGCACTCCCTCCCGATGTCTGGTGCGGGCCGGGAGTGCCGCGTTGGTCTGTAAACAGGGGTGGTTTGTCCCCGTTTACACCGATGCACCAGCGCCGGCCCGCCGGCACGGATGGTTGCTGTTAAAACCAGTGACCAACAGCAACAGGGAGGGCCACGATGCTGTCAGAGGCGGGCGTGACCAGCAACCTGGGCCGTCCCGGTGCTGCTGCGGGCCGGGGCGTGCCCGGGCAATTCAGCCCGGGCCGGAACGTGCGGGTCAGCACATGATCGATTAGTCAGGCGGCGCTGGATCATGATCACGAGCGGTGCGCCGCCCGAACTCGGGGCTGAGCTCACGCGGTTGCCGCTGATCGGTCGACATCGAGTACCCGCTGAAGAGCGTCGAGATACCAGCTTGAGGTCTCCATTCGCACGAGCGTGCCGAAGACGATTTCCCTGGCACTCCGCGGCTCCCGTGCGATAGCCGGCACCAGGATGTTCTTGAGCCACGACGGCCCGTGCCTGGCATCGACCTGGATATGCATGTCGTGATAGCGGTAGCCCGCCTCGGGCAGATCGAGTCGCTTGCAGCCGAGTACGAACGAGCGGAACCGGCGAGGCGTCAGGTACTCCGTCACGCCGAAATAGCCAATGGCCTTGTAATAGTGGCGCTTAGACAAGGACAAGGCAGCAGATACGTTGCCGCTTGCGATCGACTCCGGCATTATGCTGCCTGAGACAAACGACTCCGTGACGCCAGCGTCACGGAGAGTCTCCGCGAAAACGGTCGGGTGGACATCAGCCGGGTCGCCATTGCCAAGCTCATCCCAGAGATTGCCCCCCAGTTCCATCTTCTCCGATCCGCCGGTGCCTATGAGCAGCAAGGCCAGGATGTCGTCGAATCGCGGATCGAGGATGGTCTCCTGGGCGAGATAGAACCTCACGTCCTCTGGCGTCGCCCGGTTTTCAAGGAAATCTCTGTAAAAAGGATGATTACTTGCCCGGTGGACGCCGACGAAGTGGCGGTACCACGGCAAGAAGGATTCATGATCTTCCGGGACTCCTGAGAGGGAGCCAAGGTCGATCCGCCCGTAGATGTCATCCAGCATCGCGTTCTCGAGCACTCGCCGTATGTCGTCCGCGACCACCTGCATCAGGGAATCTGATCCATCGACGAGCGGCGGGCCGAAGTACCATTCGTAAAGTGCCGCCAAAATGGCGTGAGCTTTCCGCGTCGCGTCTTCGTCGTGGTCTGTGAACGCTTGCCTGGCCAGCGTCCTGGATGCGTCGCAGACCGCCAGCCGGTACCTGTCATCGCCTATGCGAGCGTTAAGCGACTCGACGTCAGGACAGCTCACCAGGTCGTTCACCAGGCCAGGCAAGTCATCGACGGCGTAATGATCACGAATGGCACTCACTGCGCGTCCTTTCCCAGATGGAAATAATTAGGAAAACATCGCGTCCATGGTCTCGTGCGTGACTGGCTTCTGGGCGTCGCTCTCGCTCGCCCAGCAAGTGTTGAGGATGATGCGGGTGGCTGCCGTTCGAAGCGGAATGGTGCGGTGCAGTGTCGTGTCCGATCGCAGGAAGTACAAGTCGCCGGTGGCGTTGGCGTAGGTGCGGATCGGGTTCTGCTGCAGGTACTCGTGCACCCTCGGGTTGTCTTTGTCCCAGTTGGTATGCGGCACGCATTGCAGCATGCCGCCGACCTCCGGGCCAGGTGCCTGGATGATCCAGATGAGGGTGAAGCTGAAATCTCCCCAGTGCCAGCCATGAGTGTCGCCAGGCTGATCCTGCCGGATGATCACGTACTTCTCGCCCTCCCACGGGCAAGGCACGACCGGCGCCCTGGCAATCTGACCGAGCACGCCCATGAGACTGGCTGAGTTGTAGATAGCCGGGATGAGTTCCGAGTCAGAGGATATGGCAGAAGCGCTGACCGTGCGCATTTTCCGCGGTGAGTTCCCAGTCTCCCTGAGCTCGATGTCGATCCGCATGGCGTGTTCGTCGAGCAGGCTATTTACCTCATCGGTGACCTGGGCGAGGACACTGTCGGGCACAATTCCGCGCAGCTTGGTGTAGCCCTCCCGACGGTATTGCTGCGACTTCGCCAGGAGATCCGTCTGCTTGGCGAATTCCTCGATGTGACTGTCAAGCGCGGCCTGGTCAAGAGTGCGGCGTGAGTTTACGGAGGAATTGGATGTCATCAGCGTTTCCTCTTCGAGGGCTTCGGATAACTGAGATGGGCAGCCGTCAGCGGCGCGAGCACTAACTCCCTGCTTGCTCTACGCTGCTTGTGAAGTGCTTGGCAACCGTTCAAGTCCGCTCAAGTGGCCAGAGTAGGCCGGTTCGAGAACTGACCTCAATCCGCTTCTCGCATACCTGCTATCCGATTTGCGCAGGATGTACGCGCTAGACGCCGATCACGCCGTCACTTATGCCCGTTCTAGTTCTATTAATTGGCAAATACATGGATCTATAGGGATCAGATCCTCGGTGATCCGGATCAGGCAGGCCAGGACCCGGGCGTCCCCCCGAACTGCTCCGGGTTCTGCCGCGATGCCCCGCGCGAGTCGCGAACAGGCGTCGCGGCACTTCCTGGCCTGCCTCATAGGCCGTCTTTCCCGCGTCACCGTGAACCTCGGGTCCCCAGCCCGGGTCCCGCGCAGTGCCGCGAAGACGCCCTTGTGCAGATCCTCCGCACATAACGACGCTATGGTGCCGCAGGCTCAGGATCGACCCCCAGATGGTCTGGTCACGCCCCCCATGTGGCGGGAGGCCAGCGGCTTAGCGGAGCCGCCGTGCCGAGGCGGAGTCATCGCCGCGCAGCAGCCCGCGACGCGTCGCTACCACAACCGCCTCAAGCTGGCTGTGCGCGCCGAGCTTCATCATCACGTTCTTTACATGGCCGCGGGCGGTGTGCACGCTGAGGACGAGCCGCTGCGCGATCGACTTCGGGTCCAGCCCTTCCCCCATCAGCGCCAGGACCTCCCGCTCCCTGCCAGTAAGCCGAGACCAGTCCGGCCCGCGGCCCTCGGGAGCCTCCCGGGCCGACGGCCCGTTGCCGTGCTCCTGTTCGGCCGAGCCCAACTCATCGCGCAGTGCCCTGAGCGTGGTGCCCTCGATCACCATCTTGCCCGAGGCCGGACTCCTGATGGCAGCCAGGATGTCGGTGAACGAGCTGGCCTTGGTGAGGAAGCCGGCGGCTCCGGCGGCCGCCGCCGCCGCGAGACGGCTGGCGCTGGCGCCAGCGGTGAGTATGAGGACAAGAACGTCGGGGTAGCGTGCCTTGATCCGCCGAGTGCCTTCAATGCCATCATCGCCCGGCAGTTCTATGTCCATAAGCACGACATCGGGGACATGCCTGGCTATCTGCTCAAGGGCGTCATCGACCGTCCCGGCCACGCCCAGGCACTCCAGGTCTGGCTGGGCGCCGATGGCGACATCGAGGGCGGAGGCCAGCGCCTGCTGATCCTCGACGATCAAGACTCCAGTCATCCGCTGCCCCCGCCCCGGTCCTTGCAAACCCTGTACCCAATGAGGCGACCGAGCAGGCTAGCCGTCGAGAGCCGTTAGCCCTCTTCTGCGACGGGAACCCCGGCCAGCGGCAGGTGCAGGCAAAATGAGCTTCCTCCAGCGCTGCCCGGCTCGTACCAGGCAGCGCCGCCGTTCGCCTCGGCGAAGGTGCGGACGATCCACAAGCCGAGTCCGGTGCCCTCCGCCTGCTGCCCCGTTCCTGGCGCGCGGGTAAATCGCTCGAACAGGTGAGGCACGAAGGTGCCCGGCACGCCGGGACCGTGGTCGGCCACCCGGATTTCCGCCCAGCCGTCTCGCTCCGCTGCCCGCACCTCGATGGGCGGGCTGGCGTAAGCGACGGCGTTGTCCAGGTAGTTGGCGAGCATCATGGCGAACTCGGCCCGGTCGGCGAGAGCGGTCAGGCCGGGGTGACATGACACGCGGATGTCTCCGGGAGTGGGCTCGACGTCGGCGAGTTGCTCCATGATGACCTCGAGCACGGGAAAGGGCTCAGGGTCCGGCCGGACTCCCGCCGCGTCAATGCGAGCAGCCGTGAGCAGCCTGTTCATGAGGAGCTGGAGGCGGCTGGTCAAGTCGATGATCCGGCCGATGAGCCCGGCTACCTCCCCGGGCGGCTTCGTCGCCTCGGCGGCCTGCTTGTCCGCGAGCACGTGCGCGAGGACTCCGATCGCCGCGAGCGGACTGTGGAGCTCGTGAGCGGCGACTGCGAGCACGACGCTTCGCTGTTCAAGAGCCGCCTCGAGATCACGCTCGGCCCGCTTCCGGCTCGTCACGTCGCGCAGAGCCGCGATATGCAGGCGCTCGCCCTCGAGCATCGCCGTCGTGGCCCGCATCTCCACCACCCGCTCGCCTCCCCCGGGCAGCCTCAGCTCCACCTCTGCCGCCCTTCCGGCAACGACGGGGAAGCCGAAAGGGGTGCCGATCAGGTCCGTGGCCGACCGGGCGAGCAGTTCTTGGGCGGCCCGGTTGCAGAGCTTGATGATTCCCTGGTCATCAACAGCGACAATCCCGTCAGCGGAAGCGGCGACGATCAGGGTGCTAAGGCCATCCGCGGTGTCGTTGCTCGGGGTGCTCTGGTTGCCCGTCGCGCGCTCGCGGTTGCCGGCCGGATCGTGGGCCATTGCACTACGCGTCCTGCGATCCGCTCGTCTCCGCCCGGAGGTCAGGCAGGGACAAGGCGGCGACACCGGGGACAATGCCAGTCGCTCCGGTGATCTGCTCGCCGATTCGCATGCCATCGCCCCCGACCGTGACCAGGCGCACGCGGTGATCATGCGCGGAGCCGCGTGCCTGCAAGATGACGATGGCGCGCTGGACCTCGCCGCCGCTCTCGAAGTAGGAAAGCCTTATCGTCACGTCTGTCAGGCTGGCGAGTTCGCCCGCGATCGACGGCCGCAGTTGCGGAGTGAGCGCAGTGGCGGGCATGGACGTCAGCAACGTCGTGATGCCGCGCTGGCGTACGACCGCGCTCAGGGCGATCACGAAGTCGAGCAGGGCGCGAGGCGCGGCGATGCGCTCAAGGGCGGACAGGGTGTCGATGACGAGCCTGCCTGGCGCGAATTCCTCGATGGCGCGGCTGATCCTCAGGAAGTGATCTTCAAGCGATGCTACCTC
This sequence comes from uncultured Actinomycetota bacterium, assembly GCA_963720575.1. Lineage (GTDB taxonomy): Bacteria > Actinomycetota > Actinomycetes > Streptosporangiales > Streptosporangiaceae > Chersky-822. Next base: position 1,988,714 of record CAVRGA010000001.1, on the reverse strand, counting down.
TGGGTAATCGCACACGGCGCGGAGCAGGCCTGAGGCCTCGTAGGCTCGCAGGTCCACTCCCCAGCCCAAGGCGCTGCGCCGCAGTTGTTCCCGGCCTTCGTCGAAGGCGAACGTGAGGCAGCGCTCGCCCGCCGCGATGCCGGCGGCAAGGAACTTCAGGGCCGTCAGCGTCTTGCCGCCGCCGCTTGGCCCGGTCAGCAAGACGATCGCGTCCTTGAAGAAGCCGCCGTCGCACATCTGGTCCAGGTCGGCGATGCCAGAGGTAACCCGGATAGCGGATGCGGGTTCTGACGGGTAGCCCAGGAAAGCGAGCGGGATGACGACGACACCGTCGCGCTGGTCGATAGTAAAGAGCCATTCCCCTGTCCGGTGCGTGGCGCCGCGGAACTTGACGATCTCGACGGTCCGTCGTCGCTGTTCTTGCACGAGAGCGTTGCGCAGGACGATCACGTTATCGAGCACGAACTCCTCGACGCCGCGATCGGTCAGGCCGCCATATTCGCGGGCCGCTCCGCGGTGATGATCGAGGTGACCCCTAGCTCCGCCAGGGCGGCGGCGATCCTGTGCATTTCATGGCGGACGATCGCGCCGCCCGCGAAGCGGCTGAAGACCGCGCCGAGCGAGTCGATGGACACGCGCCGGGCGCCGATACGACGGACGGCGTGCTCGATGCGCGCCACCAGCGCGCCAAGGTCATACGCGCCGATAACGGGCGCTTCCTCATCAGGCTTGTCCGAGGCGTCGATAAATGCCCATTGGCCAGCCTGCTCCCACTGCCCGATGGGAAAGCCAAACGAGGCGCAGTTACGCCGAATTGCCTCGGCCGTCTCCTCGAAACTGACGAAGACCCCAGGCTCGCCTGAACGGAGAATTCCCCTGGCCAGGAACTCGATGGCGAACAACGTCTTGCCACTGCCCGTTGTGCCGCAGACAAGCGTCGGACGACCCGCGGGCAGTCCGCCCATGGCGACGTCGTCGAAACCGTTGATCCCGGTTTGAAGCCGCCCGACGAGGCTGACCTCGGTCATGCCTGACCTCCGTCCCGGGTGCCACTCGCCGAACCGGGCTCCGCGGACAGGCCCAGAGCGGAAGCCGCCCGCCGATGGTCGGACAGGTCCCCGATCACGCGCCGCTGCGGCGGCGGAGCGAGCCGCAGCACCGTCGGCGTGGCAAGGATCCGCTGTTCCTCTGCCAGACCGGGTCGCCGGGCGGCATCGACGACCTCAAGTTCATATCTGCCGGGCAGGAACGACTCGCATAGCCCGCGCAGATTCGTCTCGGCAGCCTGGGAACGTTCGCCCTGCCCGGCGACATACAGACGGAAGGCATACACGGTCACGCTGTCAGCAACCTCGTGACCATGTCACTGACAGAACTTCTGCGACATCGCGCGTCGGCACGAGTCATCGCGTTCACCCTCGCCCCCCGTCACAGCCGCGCCGCCGGGCGCTCGCGCACCCCCGCGCGCGGCTACAAGGTACCCATCGCGAGCGGCTGCCAAGCGTGGCCGTCGCCGGGTTACCCCTGCGCGTCCGCAGATCGTCCCGAACCAGCTCACTGGAAACGTTCAAGATTCCAGGGCAGGAACACACCAGCCCGGCGATCATGTCGCCTTTGACGGGCCTCGCCTGGTCGCCAGCCACCAGAGCGACGCGCCCAGCGAGTCCGCGTGCGCGCCGCACGAAACCGGCGCCGAGCAGCCCCGGCACCCGGCAGCCAGCCCAGTCGGGCGCCACGTCTTGCTGCGGCCGGACGGCCGCAGCGCTCACGGCGAGCACAGCGGCTGCGGGGATGCGATACTGGACGGGAGAGGTAATCGCGATGTCGAGCAGTGCAGAGTATGCCCAAAACGCATGGCCGGAGCCAGCGCGCCATGTCCCGGCCGAGGAGCAGGCGCGCAGGCAGGGCGTGCGTCCGATCACCTCGGTTGACGAGCTGGCCTTCCCCTGCGTGTGGGAGTCCGATCAGGAACTGGATGAGTTCTTGGCGGACTTGTACGCATCCCGCCACGCCAGCCTGCCGTGAGCCTTATCGTCCCTGGACACTGACGTAGCCTCGGGCAGGTCGGCTTGACTGGGACCGCAGCTGAGCGCCTGTGTCGCGTGTCCGTTAACGACAGCAACCAGTCGGCGGCACGGTAGAAGCCCGGCAGATCGACGTCGTCGGGGTCTTGCACGATGACCGGGTCCTTGCGGCCGTCGGTGGTGACGGGGCACCAGGCGCCCTCACTCGCTCATGCCTCGCAGCCGAACACCTGCGAATTACCTTTCACGACCGAATATGAACCAAAGTCCGCAAACTCTCAGGTCGCCCCCCTCGCGCTGCGGATCTACGCCGTGCTCACAGGACCGGAAGAACAGGCACTAGTACCATCGACCTAGCGATCCTTGGTCGCTAGGCGACACATCGCCAACAGCAACTCAGCGCGGCGGTCACCACTACGCCGTGGGAGTCTTTCTCTGAGCCAGATTAGGCGATCCGTGCCGTCACAGTAGGCCTGCCGGGTTCTTCGACCGTGACAATCCGTGATCGTCGAATGGCTGGCAGCCTCGGGGCGCTGAGCCCTCCGGGAGTCACGCCTCACGGCGGATCGATCTCTCCGGTTGCACGGTTGCGCTGGCAGGCCAGGGCGTTCTGCGTGGCATCAGTTTCGCTGACGCCGTCTGACGGTCTTTTGGTGCAGGATGTTGGTGTGCCCGCTTCCATTCCCGCGATCGTCGAGCCGTCAGTGCTGCGCTGGGCGCGGGAGTCGATCGACCTCACGCCTGTTGCTGCCTCCCGGAAGATCGGTGTGCCTGATGACCGCGTGGCAGCGTGGGAGTCGGGTGAGGAAGTCCCGACCATAGCCCAGCTGCGGAAGGCGGCTGACGTCTACAAGCGGTCGCTGGCCGTATTCTTTCTGGCCGAGCCGCCGGCCGGGTTCGACACCCTGCGCGACTTCCGCCGCCACGACCGCGCTACGGCTGGTCCGTGGTCGCAAGGTCTGCATGAGGACTACCGTCGCGCCCATGTCCAGCGCGATCTCGCCTTGGAACTCTACGAACTGGAGGATGCCGAGCCTCCGTCTGGCTGGCAGATTTCGCCGCTGCCGTCCCCCGACGATGCACTGGCCTCGGCTGCCCGCCAGCGCCTGCTAGCGGGTGCGCCGCTGCCCCTGCCGGGCGGCAGCGGGACAGCGTATCAGCACCTCAATACATGGGTGGCGGCGCTCGAAACGGCCAGAGTGATGGTGCTGGCGGCTTCAGGCGGCCGAGTACCAACCTCAGAGATGCGCGCGTTCTCCCTGTACTTCGACGTGCTTCCCGTGATCGTGGTCAACGGGGCCGACGCTACCCGCGGCCGCCTGTTCTCCTTGCTCCACGAGTACGCTCACCTGCTGCTGCACACGGGCGGGCTGTGCGACACCGTCACCGACGCCGGCGCTACCAGCCCGGATCGGGGACTGGAAGCGCGGTGCAACGCCATCGCGGCCGCGATCCTGATGCCTCACGATGCGGTGCTAGCCCAGCCAGAGGTCCAGGCGCGCGTCAATGCCCGGGCGAGTTGGACCTACAGTTCGCTGGCCACTGCTGCGGCGCCATTTGGCGTCAGTACAGAGGCATTCCTGCGTCGGCTCGTGGATCTCGGCCGCGTTGATCCGGGTTTCTACAGTGCTCGCCGCGAAGAGTACCTAGCACGGTACGAAGACGAGGAAGCCAAATCGCAGGGCGGCGGAGACTGGTACCGCAACACTGCACGTGACCTGGGCAAAGGCTACGTCCGGCTCGTGTCTGACGCTTACCGGCGACGGGTCATCGACTCCTACACCGCAGCGACTTACCTCAATGTCAAGGTTGGCCAGATCAGCCGCCTGGCGCAGGCAGCCGCGTTGAGGAATGCGGTGTAGGCCATGGCTTTTTACTCCTTTGACACCAGCTCGCTGCTGAACGGCCGCCGGGACCTGCTGCCCCCGGCTACGTTCCCGAGCCTGCGGGCCAACATCGAGGCGATGATCGCAGACGGGCACATTCGCTGCGTAGACGTAGTGCGTGATGAGCTGTCTAAACGCGAGGACGAAGTGCACCAGTGGGCGAAGGCCCAGCCGGGCCTGTTCCTGCCGCTCAACACGGACATCCAGCGAGAGGTCCGAGACGTGCTGAGTAAGCACCAACGGCTCGTCGGCGTCGGAAGCGGCCGCAGCGGCGCCGACCCGTTCGTCATAGCACTGGCCCGAGCCAATGACGGCGTCGTGGTAACAGAAGAGACGCTCAGCGGAAATCTCGCGAAACCGAAAATTCCGGACGTGTGCGAAGCGATGCAGCGTCGGCGATGAACGATTGCGGGTCGGCGAGGACGCCGGCGGCGGCAAGCTCAGCTCCTGCTTGAGCCAGGAGTCAGCGGGCTGGTGAGCTTTCCTCTGGGCAGCCACATCTGAGCCGATGCTGAGCATCGCGACAGAATTAGCGGCGTGGCCTGGCGATAAGGTATCGACAAGGCAAACGCCTGCAATAAGGACGACCATGCGTGAAGGGACCCCCAGTGCAAGAGCGCTAGCGCCCCACATTGCTGTCGCTTGCCACATCTCGATGTAAGCATTCAGGTCTCCCGGCCCGCGTTGCTGAGTTACTCCTGAGTCGCTGTGCGTGATGGGTTTCGGGCGGGGTTCAGGTGTCGGCGGGGACGGGTGGTATCCAGGGGTTCCCGGCGAGGGCGTCGCGGATGGCGGTGAAGACGGGGTGGCCGTGCTTGGCGGCGGTGGAGGCGTAGCCGCGGATGGCGTACCGGTGCCGGGTGGCGTGCTCCGAGCGGAGACGGCCGCTGATCTTCTGCTGGGTTTTCGCTGGCCGCGCGTCGCGTTCGGCCTGGTTGTTCGTCGCGGGGATGGCGGTGTCGGCGAGGAACCGCAGCACGTCGGCCTCGCGGTGCTTGAGGCATTCCAGCAGCAGCCGGCCGGGGGGCTGCTTCTCGTTCGCGCCGGGGACGCGGCGGATCTCGGACAGCCCGGCGTTCACGCCGTTCCGGAACAACTTGAGGTCTTTGGCGGCGCGGTCTGCGGGGACGGCGTCCAGGCCCTGGTCGCGGGCCAGGTTCGCCTGGTGGATGAGGGCGCGCAGGGCGTCCGCGGCCTGGCCGGGCCAGATCGCGTCCGGGCAGGCCTGGGCGGCGTCTTCGAGATCCCTGAGGATGCGGGCTGCGCAGAGCTGGTGCCGCACGCCGTCGAACTTGTCGTAGTTTTGGTACCTGTCGTGCACGATGACCGTGCCGTGCAGGTCGCTGTAGACGAAGGCCCTGAAGGAGGCCAGGTCCCGGTCGCCGGGGAAATAATAGGTGAGCAGGTTCGTGCACGCGACGTGCAGGTATTTCTTCCTCGCCTTCGGCCCGGGGCCGGACCGGATCGGGGTCTCGTCGCCGCAGACCACGCGGGCCAGGATGATCAGCGCCCGGACCGCCTTGTTCGCCGCGGCCACGGCCCGCGCGGCGCGGCCCGGCAGGGCGTGCACCCACCCGTCCGACGGGCGGGTCCCGGTCATCGACTCCAGGATGTCCGCGCACCGCTCGACCGGGACGTGGTGCATCACCATCAAGAACACGCACCAGGCCTGGAAATTCAGCCCGCAGGTCACCGTGCCCGGCGCCCCGGCCGCCTCCGGCGGGGCGCCGGCGACGTGTCGGCGGCCGCAGCGGCACTCCACCTCGTGCCGGTCGTGCTGGGTAGTCTCCGCCCGGGCCTGGGGCAGGTCAGTGACCTGATGGGAGTACCGCGCGCCCAGGTCGCGGGCCTCCGCGAGGTCTTTCCCGCACGCGCAGGGACCCTGCGGGAAATGCGGGACCGTCTTGTCCGGGTGATCGTCCCACCGCAGGTACGCGCCCGGCGCGCCGGGCTGCTTGCCCGGCTTGCGCTGTCCGCCGCCGCGCCGCGGCTTGCGCTCCGGCGGCTTCTTCCCCGGCAGGTCATCGCTGCCCGGCGGCATCGAGGAATTGCCGCTGTTGCGGGAGATCAGCCGCTCCAGCCGGGCGACCCGCTCCTCCAGCTCCTCGTTCCGTGCCCGCAGGTCCGCGATGACCCCGTCCTTGTCCTCGTTCAGCAGCCGCAGCCGCTCAACCGCCTCCCGGAGCCGGGCGTTCTCCGCCCGCAGCGCCACCGGATCACCGGGCACACCGGGAGTCTCGGGCGTATCGGGCACACCAGTACTCCATCAGAGCCGGCCCCCCGTAAGCAACAAGACACGCTGGGCCGGCAAGCCGAGATCTTCGGGACACTCAGGACGCGTCGGCACAGCGGCACAACACGCGGCCAGGGGACCTGAATGCTTACATCTCGATAGGGCCTGAGTCTTCTCGGACTGCGGCGAGGATGGCCTGCAAATCGCTCCGTGGCGTCGGAGTAAGCGACCACCATGCAGGTCGCCCGACAGTGGACGCAGCGAGGCTGTGATCGCTCCATCCCTCGCTACGCGCCTGTTGGATGACGCTCTCAGGGTCGGCGAGTGCGTCTATGGCGGTCGTCCCAGCCGGGCATAGTATCGTTACCGCCCGACGGCATTTGTGATGTGCTATCAATACCGGGGTGAGGAAAAATGTCGTTTAGTGCTAGGTTCCCAGGCCACGCAGCGCGGACCATGAACCCTTCGCATCGCGAACATCACGTTCCGCGACGAGCAGATAGTGCCATGTGTCACGCACATGACCGGAATCATTGACAGCGTTAACCCACCGCTTGGCAGCCTCACGCTTCGCGAGAACTTCTGTATTGCTCACTTGACTATCAGCTTTGACTTCGAGAACCCATCGGTCACCTCCCATCTCGAGAGCGATGAAGTCTGCATTGTATTGTCGGTTTCTATCCGCCCACAAGATCGGCAGTTCACCCACTTGTAGCCGAAGCCACGCTGTCACATCGTGCGCGTCGTCGAGCAGGTTGGCTAAGTCGCGCTCCGGGCTGCTGTGGAACCACTCGATAGCATAGATACTGCGCCTCCAACCGGAGTATGCCAGACCCCGCTGAAACGTGCCGTAGCGGTTCTCAGTGATCGACCGGGAGTTAGCGCGAACTTTATCTACGATGTGCAACTTGACGGTCTGCCGGTACTTCGGTGCCTGGGAAAACCGGCGAGATTCAGCAGTGATCTGCGAGATGAGACGTGAGGTAGCACGTTCGAGATAGGCAGACAAGAGTTCATCGGCATCGCCGTCGAGTCCGTCAAGAAAACTGTCAAGGATGCGTTTCACAGCTCGCCGCTGGCAACCGTCCGCATCTTTCCTCGACGTGACGATCGGGCAGCCCAATATGGCGTCTGTCAGTAGGCTTCGTAGTTCGTCCAAACTAAGAGTAAAACCGCTCGCCTGAATCATATCCACAGCTTGGCTAGTAACAAGTTCGGTCCGTTTAACTCCGCTCTCGTCGGTAACTACCTTTGCGCCTATAACTGTACGGCGCAGAGTATCTTCCGGGTCTACGTGAAGTCGGCGACCAAGATCGCGGAACGGTTGGAGATCGGTAATGTCGCTCAGTGAGAACGGGTTCTCTAATGCTTCTTGCCGAACAAGCGGCACGTCGATGGGCCGACTCGGAATCACTCCGGAAGACATAAAGGTCTGTTCGGCCTTAGCGGCAGACGCCCGGTTGTCTTGGTCAATGAACGCGATCTTCCCCTTGAGGCCCTGCGCCATGGGTTGGTCGCTCGACTTGGTGTCAGTGACTGGGTTTGTAGTAGCAAGGTGATCGGTGGGCGCGAAAATTGCTGGCCGGACTTTAACTGACTCGCGCACAACAACAGCTTGACCGATCGCATTTTTGCGCACGACGGAGCGGGTTCGGTAGTCGACAAACTCCTCGGTGAGCACACCTTTCCGCTTTAGAAGGTCATCGAATCGGTCATGTGCAATTACCTCAAGCGTGTCGAGCATCTGGATGTCGGAGTACGCACCCCACGGCAGACGTAATCCACGGCCGAGCACTTGCTCAGTGAGCAAGTGCGACAGTGACGGCTGTGTAGATAGTAAGACGTAGACGTTCTTGACGTCCCAGCCTTCTTTCAACATCTGGACGCTTATGATGGCTCTGATCGGAGAGTCGGCGTGCTCCACATCCTGCAAACGGCGAAGTTCTTGTACCTCGTTTTCCGCCCTAACGGCTTGAGAGTGCACAACAAGAACTGCGTCGGCATACCTTCCACCCCTGAAGTCGACGGAACGGACGACCTCTGCCCACGACTCTGCTTCGTTGATGTCACGGGCGACAACAAGCATGATCGGGTTAACCCGCCATTTGCCACTTACTTGCGCGTACTTCTTGGCAATTGCCCGCTTTGCCTCCAGTAAGGTCATTCCATCAAGCAGTTTCGTTTGCGGATCCTTCTTGTCATCCCTGCGTCCAACTATGACCGGTGTCTTGACGTATTCGTCCGCGATGGCAGCGGCAAGAGGATACCGGTAGATGATCATATCCTCAGGCGTCTTGGGGTGAGGCGTGGCCGTGAGGCCAATCAGCACCCAAGGGTCCAGATCGCGGACGGCAGCGCTGAACTGGGCTCCGTAGTAGGAGTGGTGCTCGTCAGCGAACACAACAAGATTTTGGATCTCTTTGAGCCGCTGGTAGAAGTCACAACCAAGACCTTCTTGAAATTCATGCGTCTTTCGGTCGACCCTGCTCTTCGGTTGCAGAATCGCTTGGACGGTAAACACGTACAACTTGATCCGTGAATCGTCCGCCATATCTGCCGCGACACTAGGGTTGTTAAAATTATCGGCAGTGATCACGGTCAACTGCATATTCAGATCGCCGACAATAGCCTTCTCATTGCCCAGAGTGAATTGATTGATCGTCTTGTCAAGAATTATGCGTGAAGGCGCAATCAAAACGAAATTCCGCACATTGCGCGCACGGGCAAGATACTCCATCACGCCAGCGAATATATACGTCTTGCCGACACCGGTAGCCGAGTCAACGACACACTCGAATGGTGGGCAATGGTTTTCAAGGTCGAAATGGCGCGCGATCTCTGCGGCTACGGACTCGACCGCCTCTTTGTTTGGCTGGCGAAGATCAAGAATTGCACTTATGTTCTCAAGAACCTGCCAGTCGATGATCGACCCGTCAAGAGTCAAAGCTGTCATGACTCAACTCCTGAAACAGCCCGCTCAAAACGTGCTGTGACAAGCATCGTCCATAGGTTTTCGTTATGACGGGCCTGCCGCAGGTATTCATCCAGCACAGACTGGGGAATCTGCTTAATGGTAGAGCCGCGCCGTTCGGCTGTCAGAATTGTTTGGCACCAAGGGTCAATTGCAGTCCCGTAAACGGTTAGCAATTCGTTCTCCGCCAACCACGCGAGAAGCAGCCGGACGACGTCCTCATTTACTAATCCGTTCACGACTGCGAGACGTTGACGGCCACGACCTCCGCAGAAGGGGGGCTTGATCACAACCGGTCTTAGCAATCGGGCATTACCGGCGACGCTCAAGTTACCGATCCAGATCAGGGCGGTAACCGGAAATTCATTCCTGTCGTGAAAAACTCGCGCGGCACGCGAGACGACAGGGGAAACAAACGTGGCGTCCAGCCGGAAACCGCTCACTCCCGAAGACCGGGAAGATATCTCCAGGGCACTGGCGAAAGGACTGGAAAACAGGGACATAGCTGCCTCGATCGGGCGGGACGAATCGGTCGTGTCACGGGAAATAGCCCGGCACGGCGGCCGGGCGGCGTATCGTGCCTGGAAGGCCGACGCGGCAGCCCGGGAATCCCGGAGCCGCCCTAAGGAGCGCAAAATAGACACTGACCCTGAATTGCATCAAAGGGTCACCGGCGACCTGGCTAAAGGCTGGTCGCCCGAGCAGATAGCGGGCAGGATACGTTACGAAGGCGGACGCGGGGAAACGGATATGTCGGTATCGCACGAAGCGATCTACACCTGGATCTACGCGCACCCGAAAGGCGAGCTGGAGAAAAGCGGGATTGTCCTGCGCACCGGCCGCGAGGACCGGAAGCCGCGCGGACGCAAGAAGTCCCCGGGCGCGAAGATCGTGGGCATGCGCCCGATTGACGACCGCCCGGCCGAGGCTGAGGGCCGGCAGGTGCCAGGCCACTGGGAAGGCGACCTGATCATCGGCAAAGGCGGCAAATCGGCCATGGGCACCCTGGTGGAGCGGGTCAGCCGGTTCCTGTGCCCGGTCGCCCTGCCCGCCGGCCACGACGCGGACTCGGTCAAAGACGCTCTTTTCGATGCGGTCAAGGACCTGCCCGCGCACCTGCGCAAGTCGCTGACCTGGGACCAGGGCACCGAGATGGCCCGGCACGCCGCGCTCACCCTCACCGCGGACCTTCCGGTCTATTTCGCTCATGCGCATTCGCCGTGGGAGCGCGGCACGAACGAGAATACCAACGGGCTGCTCCGGGAATACTTCCCGAAAGGCACCGAGATCACCGGCGACACGCAATACCTGTGGGCCGTTGCTGACTCTCTTAATGACCGTCCCCGTGCTATACTCGGATTCAGAAAGCCAAGCGAAGTGTTCGCGGAGCTAATGCTTCAGGAATCCGAGATGCCACCGGCCTGAATTGCTTCGATCGATTGAGACCGCCCCCCAGGCCGCGTCCACTCATAGCCTCCATCTTCTCTGGCCAGCAGCTGCAGATGCTTGTTTGTCCAGGTGAGTTCCAATCGACCGGTTGGATGGATACTGGGTTCTTGCGTCACTCGCATCTCCCGCTGCGCTAAGGAACCTGGCTTCGGGCTAACCAGTTAGCTGGGCCGTCGGGCTGGTTCTCTGGATCCGATTCGTGCAGTCTCGTTTCTATCGGACACAACATTTGGCAATATGGCAATCCCGAAATAGGTACAGTTTTATGTCCTGCTGGTAAGTATTGATACCGCATAAAGTTGGATAACTGCAGATGTCGTGTGTAGAAAACCTCGTATTTGGGTTATAAGCATGACAGCGGGATAAGTGGGCTGTATTGCCAGGCCGCTAGGCTTGCCCGCCAGATTAGTTGTTAGTGCAAGCGCTTCGGGTCATCTATGCTCGTGACCATCCGGATAGCGGACGTTGATCGCGAGAGGGCCGTATTGTTGTGACACGGGGGCCTCCTGCTCCCAAGCGCAACTAGACCGCCTCGCTGCCGAGCCTCAGCCAAGTTATCGCCAGCCCCAGCCCCTGGACAGATCGCCGCCATGACCGCAGGCGAAGTCGGCGGCTACCACGGTCGCTGTGGTGAATAGGAAAGGCAATCCGCCAACGGCGGCACTGATCATGATCATGGGGCAAGACGACGCTGCATGAACTGGCTCAGCAGCCGCGTCAAGATGCTTGCGAGAGTGGCTCGGTTTGGACTACGGATTCTAGTTGGAGATCTGTGGGCCGGAACCAAGGTCTTCTACTCGGCAGAAGACATTCGAGGAGCTCGGGGCAACTTCGAGCGTTTTGTAGAAGGCTTGTGCGCCAATGTTGTCGGTGTCGGTAGTCCATTCGACCCTGCTGCATTGGTGCTTGCCGGCTACCTCCACCAGGGCTTGCATAAGGAGGTTGCCGACGCCCTGGCGCCCGTGGGCGTCAGCGACGTACAACTCCTTGAGGTATAGCGACCGGGTCAGGCCAGCAGCCGGCCACAAGAACGAGTACGTGGCGATGCCCGCCAGAGCGTCTCCGTCTCGTGCGAGCAGCGCGTAGGCCAGAGGCGGGCTGGAAAAGAGCGCCTCGTTGATCTGGCGCACCTGGTCACCAATCAGCTCGGTCTTTGCCGCCCCGTAGAAGCGGTCCATTTCCTCTAGCCTCAATCCTTCACGGGTGTGATGTCCTGGCCTGACGGGCTGGCCGGCTGGTGTTGTTGATCTTGGTTTCGGGTGTGCGGCGTGGGGTGCCTGCCCGGCTGTCGCGTCGGGTGGGCGCCGGTTCCACGGCCGGCTGTGCTTTCTCTCCTTTCTGGGTGGCTGGGTCGGGGCGGTCCGGTTATGGCGGGGGCAGGGCCATGATCTTGGTGAAGGCTTCGGTGATGTCGCGGGTCCAGGGCCATTTGGCGGGGATGCGCAGGTAGCGGCGCCGCTGGCCTTTGACGATCCGCCCGGCTGCGTGGAGGAAACGGTAGCGCAGGGTTTTCGGTTCGGCTTTTGCCAGGTCGCCGTCGAGGGCGAGGAGGCGGAGCCAGGCGAGCAGGTCGCAGGCGATGGACGCGGCCTGGCACCAGGCAGTATTGACCTGGTAGTTCCTGGATGGCAGATGGCGCAGGCCGGTGGCCTTGGCGCAGCGGATCCGGTCCTCGACTCTGGCCTGGGTTCTGTGGCGTGCTTCGAGGAACTGGGCTTGCCCGCCGGGGGTGCTGGTGCCGGTGACCTGGTATCTCTTTCCCTCGTGCTGCTCGAACAGGGACAGCTGCGCGCCGGGGTGCGGGTTCTCCCGGCGGACCAGGATCCGCATGTCCGGCGGCCATTTCGCGAACCGGTCCCCGCCGGCGGAATGGCGCAGCAGCCCGGTCAGCTCCGCGACCTGCGCGTCTTCCCTGGCCTTGCCGTCGGCGTCCAGCGCCGGAACCCAGGCTGATTCGGGTAGTTTCGGCAGCACGTCGCGGATCCGCTCGCCGAAGTCGAGGCCGATCGGGTAATGGACCTGGTATCCGCGGCGGGTGCTGAGCTTGCTGATGTGGTTCACCAGGGCGTGGGTCGCTCCGGCGCCGTCGCAGGTGAACAGCATCCTGCGCCGGTACCGGGCCGGGATCTGCGCGATCGCCGCATCGACCAGGGCGATGTGGTCCGCGGCAGTATTGCTCCCTGCGTTGCCGGGCCGGAGCTCGACCGCGAGCGACTCGCCGGTGTTGTCACGCCATGCCGTCAGCGGGTGGAAGCCCCAGGTGCCCTTGAACGTGCCCCTGGCCTGCTCCTTGTCACTGTGCGCGATCACGATCGTCGCGTCCAGGCGGATCACGATGACCTCGCCCGGGTCCCGCCCGGCGGCCCGGGCCGGCGGGATCTGGCCGTGCCGCCCCGCGATCAGGTCCCAGACGTGACGGCGGGTCCTCGCCCTGGCCTTGCCGATCCGGGCCAGCGCCGCGCTGTCGCATCCGGCCAGTGCCCGCCACGCCGTCGTGTCGGAGGCGACGGGGCCGAGCAGCTCCTCCTGGTGGCGCAGGGTGTCGATGTCGCTGATCGCTGTCGCCCCGTCCGCGATCGCGACCGCCAGGTCCGAGAAAACCCGGCCCCGGTCATGCTGGGGCGTGAACCCGCGCCGCGCCAGCGCCCACGACAGCCCGCCGGTCAGGCCCGTCCGGTCCGCGAGCATCCGCGTCGCCGCCGACCCCGCATGCGACACGACACCGTGCCCGCCGGCCTGGATCACCAGTCCCCTCGACCACGCCATGGAATCCACGTGTTAAGTGCCTTCCGGTCTTGCGATTACGGTACCTCGACATTCCGATTATCGCAGTTCGAAAGATACTTTTCGCATATATTAGCGAACCAGATCAGCTAGATCGGAATGCCCCGTGAATAGCGGAGGCTAGCAGCGCCGCCATGACCGCCGCGTCTGCCGGAATGGCGGGTGAGACAGTGATCACTGGCCCGAGATCTCCTTCGGCTCGCCGACAGGTCGCATCAGCAGCTCTTCGAACTCGCGGCCGGCGGCCGCCGGCCGGTATGCCCCCGGCAGTGCCTGCACTAGCTCGCGACCGCGGCCTGCGATGATCCCCTGACGCTGCTCGGTGGTGAGCCCGGTCAGGGTCTCGATCGCGTACGCCACCGCGGCTGGTGCGTCACCGCCCTGGGCCATGCAGGCGGCACGGTCCAGCCGGATCATTGCCCAGTCGGTGTAGTCGGCGGGCGGGCACAACTCCAGTGCCCTGTCTTGGGCCTGCAGCGCCGGGCGAATCTTCCGCAGACGCGTGTAGGCGTTCCCCTCGTGGAACCGGAGCTGAGACTCGGTGTAGCCGAACGCCGAAGCCCTGGGTGCGGAGCTGATCGCAGTGGCCGTGGCGTCAGGCACGCTCCTGCTCATCTTGGACCGGCGAGCTGGTCACGGTAGCAATCAGGAGGTGGCCCGCGACATCGAGAGGTTCTCCCCGAACACGCTCACCACCGTGCTCGTTGGCGTTGCCGGGCTCACTCTCCTGGTGAAGGCCGGTGGCGGCTTGTACTGGCTGATCCCCGCCGCCGTGGCGAGTCTCGCCGGCGGTGTCGTCAACGCGTGGCGCTTTCTTGTCCAGCTGACCGGCGAGTCCTGACTGACCCCATCATGAGCCCGCGCGGGCAGGTCCGGCAAGAACCCTGAACCGTGTTCGGCGACGCGCCATCAGCGGTCCGCGCGCGGCGCCAGAAGCGCCGTTACCAGGTCATGCACCGGGATCGCGAGCTCGGTTTCGGTAGCGGACATCAGTGGCTCGGGAGCGCCGACCGCTCGAAGCACCGACTATGCGTTCACGACGGACTTCTGGATCTGCACCGCCGTCGCCGTGATGGGCCTCCTCGCCGCCCTGTCACTGCCCTCCGCGCGCCGCCGGCACACCGGCTGCCCGCCAGCCTCCAGCACCCGCACCGAATGCCGCGAGGCGATCCCCAGGTCAATCCCCACCAGGCGCCCCCCGCGCCAGCTGCCTGTCATTCTGTTCCATCAGCACCTCTCCGTGCGTCGTCGGGCTCACCAGCTCCGGCGGCACGAGCTCCTTACATGAACCGGCGCTACCGCCTTGAGAGGGCGGTTTCTGCATTATCCGGCGTTCGGATCACCGGGCGGCATGATCCGGCAGGCTGCGACATGAACCGGGTGGAGTGCTTTCAGCCAAAATATCGTCAGGCACTGGCGGGTCGGCTTAGCCGTCTGGATAGGAGATCCGGCCTGGCTGTCGTCTATCCGATCCAGCCTCGGCGGTGGGCGGCGGCGCCTGCCGCGAGGCCCGGCTGGCCGAGACCACTCCGCCGCCACCACGATGACCTGGACCGGTGCCGGCAGGCAGCCCGGATACCTGGCTGCCGTTGGGCGCTCAGGTGACTCGAGGCCGCGGGCTGTGATACGCCGGGACTATGCCCGAACTTCAGTCCGGTCTCGCCGGTCCCGGCTTGAGGGCGAAGCCGCTGGACGCCAGCGGGGTCGATCCGGAGCCGGTGACGATCGAGAGGCTGACGGCGGCGGGACCGGCGCTGCTGCTGTTCGTGAATGAGGACTGCCCGACCTCGGCGCTGGCGATGCGCAGCCTGGGGCCGCTCTGCGGCGGCTGGGAGCAGGCCGGCCTGACGAGCACCGCGATCTTCGAGGACCCGCTCGAGGTGGCGATCAAGATCGCCCGCCAGTGCTCCTGGGCCGGCCGCGTCGCCGCGCAGTCGCCGCCGTACGCATCCTCGCGCGCGTACGGGCTCACGTCCGTGCCCTCCATGTTCCTCGTCAGCGAAGCGGGCCAGATCGAGGCCAGCGTCACCGGGTGGGATCAGCCCGCGGTCGCCAGCATGCTCCAGCGGGCCGCCGCGATCACCGGCAGCGCCCTCGCGGTGCCGGCGGAGGTCCACCCGCTGCGGAAGCCCGGGTGCTCGTCCAAGGCCGCCATCGATCCTGAGATCGCCCGCGCCATGGAAACCGCGAGGAACGCGGATGAGCTGGAGGAGATGTTCGAGCGCGGCTGGACCGACGGACTGCCCGTCGTCCCGCCGACGCAGGCGCGGGTCGCCCGGATGCTTGGCAGCCACGACGGCGACTACTCTCTCGGCGAGGTCCCGCCGGCGATGGGCGAGGCGACCCTCAGGCGGCTGGCCGCGTGCGCGGTGCTGGCCGGCTGCCGTCCTGACTACTTCCCGGTCGTGGTGGCGGCCGCCAGGGCGGCTCTGGACCCCGCCTTCAACCTGCACGGGCAGGCGGTCACGACGCAGCCGGCCGGGCAGCTCATCGTCGTCAACGGCCCGGTCCGGCACCAGATCGGCATGAACAGCGCCATGGGTGTGCTCGGGCCTGGCAACCGCGCCAACCTCACGATCGGCCGGGCGCTGCGCCTGCTCGTCGAGCTGACCGGCGGCGGCAGGCCCGGCGGCATGGACCGGTCCACCCTCGGGCAGCCGGGCAAGATCGGCTTCTGCGTCGCCGAGGATGAGGAAGTCAGTCCGTGGGAGCCGCTGAGCGTCGAGGGCGGCTCCAGCCCGGGCGACAGCGTCGTCACTCTCATCGGCTGCGATGCGCCGCTGTCGATCTCCGATCACCGCAGCCGCACGCCGGAAGACCTGGCCTACGTTCTCGGCTGGGCGGCGGCGAGCGCCTGGAGCACGAACTGGTGGCCGCTGGCCGAGCCGTCGGTGTTCGTCATCTGCCCTGAGCACGCCGCGATGTTCCGTGCCCACGATTGGAGCAAGCAGCGGCTGCGCGAGTTCATGTTCGACGCGGTCCGCAAACCCGCCCGTGAGCTGCGGCGCGGCGAGACGACTCCGTTCGTGCACGCCGCCGATCCGGACGCCATGGTCCCGAAATGGGCGACTCCCGAGGCCATCGTCCTGATCGTGGCAGGCGGCGAGGCCGGGCGCTACTCTGCTGTTCTCGGCCCGTGCACCGGCATGGGCTCCCGGATCGTCTCCCGGAAGGTGGAGTCGCGGTGGCCGCCGACTACGTGAGCCCGTTCGACGACAGGGTTACTCCCGAGCAGCCGCTCGCGCCGCGCCCGGTCACCCTGGCCGGCCTGCGCGTCACGCTGCTCGACATCCGCAAGAACCGGGGCGCGGAATTCCTGGACCGGATCGAGACGCATCTGCGGGCCGAGGGCGCGACGACGACCCGCGCGGTCAAGGAGATCTTCTCCAAGCCGGCCGCGCTCGACCTCGTGGGAGACATCGCGCGCCACTCGCACGCGGTCGTGCTGGCCCTCGCCGATTGAGGCTCGTGCACGTCGTGCGGTGTGTGCGACCTCGTTCACCTGGAAAGCCGCGGCGTCCCCGCGGTCGGCATCGCCACGGCCCCGTTCGCTGACGAGGCGGTGCAGCAGGCGCGCCTGCTCGGCATGCCGGGCTGCCGCGTGCTGTACATCCCGCATCCGGTTCAGCTGCTGACCGACGCTGAGCTGGCCGGACGCGCGGACGCGATCTTCCCGGCAGTGCGGGCGGCCCTGACCCAGGACGCTCCTCCCCGTTGACGGGAACGAGCGAGCCTCTCAGAGCTGCTGGTGCCCGAGATCGACGGCGCAGAAGGTCTGAGCGGCTCAGGCTGATGGAGTCCGCCAGCGAATTATTTCATCTGAGAAGTTCGAAGCCAGATTTCTCAGGGCTTGCCGCTCATTCGGCGGCTTCGAGTTCTCCTGATTCGCGGTTCAGCCTGAGGACGACCTTTGCGTCGAGCAAGTCCGATCTCACCATCGCCTTCGTGACGGACTGCCGTCCGGTCGCGACCGGCTCGGCGCGCCGGTCAGGCGACAACAGGCGCCCCACGGCGGTGACGGCACCGTCCTCGGAAGTCCACACGTGTACCTCGACCAGTTCGCCTGACATCAGCTCACCGTCTCGACGAATTCGACGAGGGTCACGCCTGGCCTCGGATTCCCATTGCCGACCGACTTGTTGGTGAATGTGAGAAGATAACCTCTTCCGTCCAAGTGAGCATGCACCTCGAGCACCTCCAACTGCACCACGGGCTCGAATCCGGGATGGTTCCCGGGAAACGGCTGGATGTCGAAGGTCGCGAATTCGTTATCGCCGTAAGGGTGGAAGAAGAGCGTCTGAACCTGGCCAGGTTCGAGCTGCTGGAAGGTGAAGACCCGTCGCGCTGTTCCCATCTTGGAAGTGTAGTTCACCAGATGCAAAATTACAGTCCACGATGACCACGACATTCAGATTCACTTTCACCGCCATCTGCCATTTTCATCCGTCCTGGACTGATATAAGCCGACAGTCTGGGCGTTGGCTGCCATTTACGATCGTTCTCATCTTGCAGTCGAGATGTGGGACTTCGAACCGCTATGGGCGATTATGGCCAGGGCGCTAAGCATCGGCGGATCCTCGGGCAGGACGTTGTTTCTGTATTCATCAATGGCTGAGCGCAGCCACTGCGCGCGAGGAAGTCGAGCGTCATAATTCACGGAAAGTTTGGAAACCAGCTTCCCAGCTTCTATGAAGTCATCGACGATCGACGTTGCGAGACAGGCGACGTGCGGATGGACATAGTCATTCACCATCGCCCCGCGGTACCGGAGACTGTCCTGCCGGTACTGAGTGTTCGGAGGTGCCACAACGATTATAGGAGTGCCCAGGCTCGCGGCCGCAGCCATCTCGACACCGATGCCGATGCCTCGACGCTCCCGAGCATCGACAACCACCGCCGTCGCCGTCATGACCTGGAACATATCCCGGCCGAACTGACCGAGTGTATTGCGCGCGTCGGTGATCGGGTCATCGGGGTTTAGAAATATAACTTCTGCAGGCGCAGCGCCAACCCGAACTTGCTCCCGCTCCCGGTCTGTCCAGCACAATCGCCCCTTGTCCGACGTGCCCTTCATGATTGATCCAGAGCAGTAAATTGACCTCGACACTTCGACTCTCCCTTGTGATAGTCCTGGGTTTACGTGGAAGCCCAGTCCGGAATAAATGAGTGACCCGCGATGATCTCGTCGGCTAGAATGGCGATTCTCATCTTCGCCTGCGAAAACGACACCGCATCTGAGCGACGGTATCGTTTCTGCGCGCGTGTGACAGCAGTTCGCAGTAGTTCCCCACGAGACGCGTCGAAGACCGTTCGTAGAAATATAACGGTCTCTGCGCCGCTGCTCGCCGCCGATTTCGTGCGGCGCGCACGCGCACTCGCTGGCCGCGTGGTCCGAGTGGCTGACCATCGGGCGAGGGCCGGTTGACGGCGACATGAACGGCGGGCTGGTGTGCTCCGTTTCTTAAATCATGAACATTGCCTGCGAGCTGGCATGTCATCTTCAGCAAGAGCAGGCCGATAGTCAGGCCCGTGAACGCGGCGAGCGGTCAGATATTTCAGTATGGACTCCTGTACGCTGCCGAGCATCTTCGGATTGCTAAGGGTTCGCCGCCTGGCCGCCTGGCCGCGTGGCCGCGTGGCCGCGTCTCCGTGTGCGGAGGCGCGGGCCGCAGTCACAGGCCTGGTCAAAGGCACGTTCGGCCAATATCTGCTCACCCCCAAGGGCACGTCACGCTCGCCCTGCCGATGATCAGGTAATGCGCGTGGTGACTGTGAAGCCATTCCCTTCGGAATTCAGAGGACCGAGCACGAGAGACGAATTGCTCGACGTGATCGCCTCGTGCGGGAAGGTTGTGATAACGCCGGTGACCCCGCCTGACGTGACCGAGGCCCCCGTGAGGTTCCAGCGGGTGAAGGTAATCGGCTGGCTGACCTGCGCGATCCATTCGGCGCTCGAGTTGGCGCAACTCGCGCAGGTCTGGGTGGTGGTGAAGCTGGCAGCGGTGTGGGTCGAGTCGGTGACGGCGAGCGTGTAACTCGTGCCGTTCCTCGTCAACGAGGCGTGGACGTTGTCACCGGGCCGAAGCGCCGTGCTGACGACCTGGACGGAGTTGGCCGGGAACATCTCCCACCAGATGAAGTAGATCGGTGTCCCGCCCGAGCACTCGATGCCGGTGCCGTCCTGCTCGACACTGCCGCTGCTGAAGCCGTCGATGCCGACCCAGAATGCGGTGAGAGTCGCCGCGGCTGAGCAGGTGCCGGTCGGTTCCACCCAGTTCCCGCTGACCGCGGTGTAGGTGTGGCCGCCGGTGTTGTCGTCGGCGTAACCGGCTTCGCTGGAACTCGGGACCGTGGTCACGGTTGTGATCGATCTGACGTGTCGGCCGGCGGCGTTGCCGGTGTCATGCTGGCCGACGGAAAGGAGCCGGAGCGGCTTGAGCGCACGCGCGGTTTCCTGGGTGTTAGTCGTGGGGTGCCTTGACGTTGGGCCTGCCGCGCTAGCCGCGGGAATGGCGACCGTTAACAGCCCGATCGCAGGCAAGCATGCAGCTAACGTGAGGGATAATAACCTCGGTAGGCGATGGCTCATGACGGGAATACCTCTCAAACAGGCGGCCCGCCGATAGGCCGCTTTCAACATCATAACTTCATAATCATAATAATCAGCGTACGCAGGCCGACCACGTCCGCGCAGGGCTAGCCAGGAGCCGATCACAAGGTCCACGTGTCACTTATACGGGACGAGTTCCGCCACGTCATGGTGCAATTTGGCCAGCGCCTGGTCGAAGGTAGCAATCCGCGAATCTCGGGCTCGAGCAAGCTGGGCCAGGTATGCGTCTGCTACCTGTCGATGTCCGATCATCCCGGCCACGGGCACATCCGTATACCTGACGTCATCAGCCCAGAATTCGTGCCTCGGATCAGCGCTGGCACCTTCGAGGATCGCCCGCGCCACGACAGGAGGCTGTCCTTCGCGGATGAGCAGGCGTATTAGGCTTCCCTGGGTAATCGGACAGGTCGCGAAGTTCTCGCTGATTCCGGCGAACCAATTCTCGGCGGCCGCATGATGAACGTGATCATCGACAAGGAGAGCGATCAGCACGTTCGCATCCAGCAGAACGGTCACTGGTCGTCGTCCTCCAGTCGCCTGACATCCTCGGTCGTGATGGTCCTCCCAAGGTGCGCGACCGGCAGCCCCGTCCGCGGGCTTCTGGCTACTTCTCCGCCGCGACCCGAACTTAGGCCCTTGCGAATAAGGCCGGTGATGGTCTGGCTAAGCGACTGGTGCGTGTCCCGGGCGATCGACACCGCAATAGCGTGGAGATCCTCAGGCAGATCAACAGTAGTACGCATAGCAAGCATCATATCATCATCGCATCATGATGTAGTAGCGGCGGGTGCGTACCTCCGCAAGCCAGGCTTGCCGATCTTCTGCCGCGTGAGTTCCCGTCCCGCTGGAAGGGCCAGAACTCGTACCCGACCCCCAATAACTCGGGTGGCCCGGGCGGCGCGACCATGGTGCCCGGCTATTTCGACGCCTCCATGGGCACCATGTCCGGCGATCCCCTGGTACCCGACGACGATCCGAACACGGGCAACCTGAACAGCCTCACCTACTACTGCCTGGACCTCGCCAAAACCTGCAGTTTCGTCCCGAACCCAGGCGGTCAGTACCCGCCGGCCTCCGGCTAACCGCCGTAGTTGCCGTCGGCCAGGAGGTTCCCGCGCCGGGGTGCGGCCGGTCCCGCCGCACCGCGCCGGGCTGGCTCAGCTCAACCTGCCAGGCTGCTCGGAACCCGGCGTCAGGTACCGGATGAATGTGTGCTACTACAGAGAGTGACAGGTCGGGATCCGGGTATCGGCCGCAAAGCGAGGAGGTACCAATGGCCAAGGTGCTCTGCGTGCTGTATGACGACCCGGTCGACGGATACCCGAAGTCTTACGCCCGTGACGAGATACCCCAGATCGCCGCTTACCCGGGCGGGCAAACCACACCGACCCCGCGCGCCATCGACTTCGTCCCCGGCCAGCTGCTGGGCAGCGTGTCGGGCGAGCTAGGGCTGCGCAAGTTCCTGGAGGACGCCGGTCACACCCTAGTCGTCACCTCCAGCAAGGACGGCCCGGACTCGGTCTTCGAGCGCGAGCTGGCCGACGCGGACATCGTGATCTCCCAGCCGTTCTGGCCCGCGTACCTGACAAGGGAGCGGATCGCCAAGGCCAGGAACCTCAAGCTTGTCATCACCGCCGGGATCGGATCAGATCACTATGACCTGCAGGCGGCTAGTGAGGCTGGCCTGACCATCGCGGAGATCACCTACTCCAACAGCATCAGCGTCTCCGAGCACGTGGTGATGATGATCTTGTCGCTGGTGCGCAACTACATCCCGTCCTACCAGTGGGTGGTTAAGGGCGGGTGGAACATCGCCGACTGCGTGCAGCGCTCCTATGACCTGGAGGGCATGACGGTCGGCACGGTGGCGGCCGGGAGGATCGGCTCTGCGGTGCTGCGCCGGCTCAAGCCGTTCGATGTGAAGCTGTGCTACACCGACCTGCACCGGCTGCCCGCCGAAGTCGAGAGCGAGCTGGGGGCGGCCTTCTATGAGAGCACGGCCGAGATGGTCCCGCACTGCGACGTGGTGACGATCAACGCGCCGCTCTACCCCGGCACCGAGGGCCTGTTCGGCGACAAGCTCATCTCGACCATGAAGCGCGGCGCTTACATCATCAACACCGCCCGCGGCAAGATCTGCGACCGCGACGCCATCGCCCGGGCACTGGAGAACGGCCAGCTAGCCGGGTACGCCGGAGACGTATGGTTCCCCCAGCCTCCGTCCAGGGATCACCCGTGGCGCACGATGCCGCATCACGGCATGACCCCGCACATCTCCGGCTCCTCGCTGTCGGCGCAGGCACGCTATGCCGCCGGCACCCGCGAGATCCTCGAATGCTGGTTTGAGAACCGGCCGATCCGCGAGGAATACCTGATTGTCCAGGACGGCAAGCTTGCCGGGGTGGGCGCGCATTCCTACAAGCCCGGCGATGCGACCGGCGGATCTGAGGAAGCGGAGCGTTTCAAGGCATAAGCCACCAGCAAGCAGTCACCGGCAACCATCAACCCAGAGCAGGAACTGATCCAGCCCCGGAACTCGATGCTTCTGGGCAGCTGCCCCACAGATCAATGCCGAGATTGGCGCTGGCCACCGAATGTCCGCAGGAAGAGCCGGATGTCGCCCGGAGCGGGACGGGCCATGGTTTGCCGCGTGATGCGAGCTTGATCTACCAGGGAGCGCACCGCCGTCCAGCTGTGCCCGACCTGGCTCACCAGCCCCGCAACTGTGGCTGCCGCGGCGACCGGGGGTGCCCGCCGTCGGCAGCCATCGCAGTTTTCGCGGCCGGATGGCTCGCAACTTGCCCGTTAGCTCTGCCAATTGCCGGGTGCCGATCCAGGGCATGCTCATGGCACCTGGGCGTCGTCGGAGCGGGCAGCGGGGAGCGGACCCTGCGGGAGCGGACCCTGCGGGAGCGGACCCTGCGGGAGCGAACTGTGCGGCGGGCGCCGCGGTTGCACGGCAGGGCCAGGTTCCAGCGTGCCCGCCGTGAGAGCCAGGAGGCTCAGCCAGGCCCGGAGGGGGACGAGTTCAGCGTAGTCAGCCCGGCACCCGGCACAGCCTGCGAGGTGGCGGGTAACTTGGTCGCGTGCGCAGCCGTCGAGGGCGCCGATGACGTAGGCGCCGATGTCGCCGCGCCACTGCACGCATGAACGGCTCATCTGTCTTCTCTCCCAGGGCCTACGTGCATAGCAGACTCGCTCAGTAGCCGCCCTAGTAGCTGTAGCCGTGTGCCGGGGCTTGGGAACCTGCTCCGGCTGGCTTACCGGAGGCGGTGACGACCTGCCAGGTGAAGTTGGTGCCGTTGAAGCTGTCGTGGAAGTTGTTGCCGTGCGCCTGGCCGGCTGCGGTGTCCAGCCGGAACGTGTACAGCGGCCTGCCGTTGTAGGTGAGCTGGGTCTTGCCGTCGCTGAGGCGTGTCGTGCCGAGCTTGCCGGGCAGCCCGCTGGAGCCTCGGTTGGCTGAGCTGGCGGTGACCGGGATCCAGAAGCTCAGGCACGAGCCTGTGCACTTGATGTTGCCGTTCACCTCCGCTGGCGTTTTCGGGGTGTAGATCGTCATCCCGGAGGTGGTCACCAGGGCGGTGCCGATGCCGCTGAGCTTGCGGGCCGAGACGGCGCCGTTCGCAGCCGCCACCTTCCCGTTGTTCCTGCTGTTCCGGCCGGCTCCCGAACTGGCCGTGTGCCCGGCCGACGAACCGCACGCTGCCACGAGCATGGCCGCGGCGACAACGCCGGACAGGGCAGCGGCGCCCCTGAGTACACGCTGCTCACCCCGGCCTGGCCGCGATGGGCTGACACGGGGCTCCGCCTGACGGTAAGTGCTTGCCATGACGATGGTCCTCCTTCACCTTCGATGTTGCTGGCTCGAGGGTGATACGCCGACGGTCCCGGCCGCGTTCATCGGGAAAGAGAGAACCTGCTGCTTCGGTGCAGATGCGTCCGGATACTGAACAGCAGGGTGCCGGCAACGGACGCAATCGCCGCAGAGCCGTCAGCCAGCCTGGCGGGCGCGTGTAAGGGCGTTGCGGGATAGCGTGCTAGCCGCGACTGGCCCACCATTGCCTTGTGTCATTGTCTTGGCCCGTTCGGGGCAGGGGATGGCGGGACAACTCCGCCCGGCCGCACGGCGCTGACGGTGACCAAGTTCGTACTCGTGGTCGCCACCTGCAGGCTGGCGATGTCGGCAGGCCGCCACCCGGCGCTCGCGGGAACGCTGACCGGCCCGGCGCGCCAGGCATCCCAGGTGCCAGCGATCTCGGTTCCGCCGGTGCGGGAGCGGACGATCAGCCTGCACGGCTGGTTGAGCGGCAGGCCCCAGACCAGCAGCCGGATGCTGGTGCCCCATGACGTTCCGGTCAGCGTTACGGTCACGCGTACGTGCGTGATCCGATTCGCGCCGGACAGCGTGATGGCTGCAGGCGGCGAATTCCTTGCCGGCTGGCCCGCGCCCGCCTGGGCGAGCCAGAATCCCCCGGCGGCGCCAAGCACTGCGGCTGCCGCCACGCCCGCTGCGCTTCGGCAGCGCCCGGCCCAGCCTCGTGCCTTCCGGGCTCGGGCGTTGCGGGCTCGGAAGATCCGCGCGGTCAGCGCATGTCCACGCAGCCTGGCAGGCGGAGGATCGGCGTGCAGCAGGCTCACCGGGACGCGCGCGAGCAGCCCTGGCAGCGGTCTAAGGAGCGCGAACTCATCCTGGCACGCCTGGCAGCTAGCGAGGTGAAATTCAATGCGCGTGCGCTCGGCTGCGTCGGCCGCGCCCAGCGCGTACACCCCGAGGCGCACAGTAATCGGACAGGTCATGTCGGCGTAACCCCATGTTCCTCAAGCACCCTGCGCAGGGCGCGCAAGCCATAAAAGCACCTGGACCTGACCGTTCCCTCCGGGATGGCCAGCATCGCGGCAACCTCCGTTGCCGATCGCTGGTTGTAGAACAACTCGACAACAACGCGCCGGTGGTCAGCGCTCAGCGAGTTCAGCGCTGAGGCTATAAGCAGGGCGTCTACCATGCCGTCGACTCCGTCGCCGGTTGCCGGCACGGCGCTCTCATCTAGCGGAACCTCACGCGGCCTCGTGCGGCGCCGACGGTGATAGGTCGAGATAGCAATGTTGCGGGCGACCTTGTGCAGCCAGTATCCCGCGTGCTCACGGGGCAGGTCCCCGGCGTGCTGCCAGCCGCGCAGCATCGTCTCCTGGACCACGTCCTCAGCTGCCTGCCGATCGCCATTGACGATCGGCAGCACAAACCCGACCAGCGGCGCCTGATACTCCGCCAGCCACGCGCCCGTGTTGTCCTCACAGTCCGAAACTGCCATGCCTTTATTAACGGGGTGCATCCTGACGGCGTTCAGCCGACGGGATATTTATGCTTATCGTCTTAACGAGGCGCATCAGACTAATTTCATCCGCATCACGCCGTTTGTCGCCAGATGCGGAGTCTCGCCCTCACAGGCAGGAGAAGCCGCTGTTGTCGCACCATTGGTTGCCGCCGTTCTGCCACCGCAGCAGGGTGACTAAGTCGGCCAGGCCGGCCGCGACCAGGGGGAACAGCACCGAGTGCCATCGCAGCAACCTGCGGAACTGCCGCCACCGTAACCGCATCAGAACTCGCGCATCCATTCTCTTGCCGGGTTTATCGAGGTCGCATCAGTTAATTGTGTCGCGCGGGCCGGCCTCCTGCGGTCGGCGATCGGTCCGTGGTCCGGCTCTCAGATCACGGCTGGCATAATCCGGCAGCCCGCGACATGAACTCTGTGAGGTGCTTTCAGCCAATAATGCCGTCGGACAGCGGTTGGTCGACTTAGCGGTCGGGCTGGGCGAGCTGGCTTGGCTGTCTTTTGTCCGATCTAGCTGATGTGCAAGACGGCGTTCCGGGCCACGTGATCATGGCGGATCCGGAAGGAAACGAGTTTGCGTGCTGTGAATCGCGGTGGCGCAGCGACCCGGCCCGCCAGCGGCTCAGCATCATCGTGACCGCACCCTGATGACCTTCAAGTACGCACTCTGGCCGCGGTCGGCGAGCACCGCCTGGATTTCCACCGCCCGGTCCTCGATCAGCGGCGTCAGGTACTCCACGGGCATGGCCGATAGCGGCTGCCGCAGGCCGGCTCGAAAGTCCGGTCCGGAGCGGGCGGAGAACCCGACCTCCAGCCTGGCGACGGTGGTGATGCGGACCAGTCCTCGCCCGATCCGCGAGGCCCATTGCGGCGCGTCCGGACTGACCCCGAGCCGCACCAGCGCGGACTTATCGGCCAGCCATGCCGTCACCGCCATGCCTGATCCATCACATCGCCGTCGGCCAGGCCAGCGAATACCTCGCCGAACCGGGCCAGATCCGCCGTCGTCACGTCCTCCTCCGGCGCAACCCCTGCGCCAGCCGGCGGCGCAAGTACTCGCTGCGGGACAACCCCGGCCGCCCCCGTCCGCTCATCACAAGCACATCGGCGCCCGGCCGCCCGGCGCGGCCACCTCCCAAAGCAGGCCAATGCGGTCGTCGGGCGAGGCTGAGTCGACCGCGCGGTGGCCGCGAACTCGTTCACTGGAACCGGACTCACCTTTATCAAGTCGCCAGCCAGTCCATTGTGCCTGGTTCCAAACTGTTCGTACTCTTCTGGCCTAGCGCTAATGCGCTATAGTAGCGCTATGGCAACGATCCAAATCCGTGAGATTCCCGAGGGCGCGTACGACGTGCTTCGGCGTCGAGCCCGGCGCGCGGGTCAGTCTCTTCAGGCCTACATGCGTGACCAGGTGCTCGCCCTCGCCACGCGGCCTACGAAGGACGAAGCGCTGAGCCGGATTGAGGAGATCCTGGACCGAGCCGAGACTGATAATCTGACGGCCGCGTCGATCATCGCTGATCTGTCCGCTGAGCGACGCTGATGAGCTGGCTTGATGGCCCTGGTAATTGATGCGTCAGCGATGATCGTCGCCCTTCTCGGCCGTGCGTCGGCGGCCGGAGCGCTGCGCCGTCGACTTCGCGCAGAGGAATGCCATGCCCCCTATCTCATCGACGCCGGGGTTGGCAATGTGCTTCGGCGCCATGTCCTGCGCGGCGAGCTTGCCGCGACCGATGCCTTCGAGCTGTTGTCGTCGAGCTGGCCGCTGATAGATCACCGTCACGAGATGACGACCGCGATAGCTAGATCGGCGTGGCGGCTTCGAGAGAACGTGAGCTTCTACAATGGTCTCTATGTCGCGCTCGCGGCGGGCCTGGCCCTGCCCCTGGTGACGGCAGATTCCAGGCTTGCCAAAGCGCCGGGTATTGGCTGCATCGTCGAGCAGGTCAAGTTGGTTTGAGGCTGCTCAGCGCCTGGCCGGGCTCGCACCGTGCTCGATGAGCAGGCGAAGAAGTTATGAGAGGCAAGGTCAGGATGGGCTTCGAGCATCCTGACCGTCCGCGTGCCGGGGGTGAAGCTGCCCAGCGACGGGTTCTCGCTGAAGTACCTGACCGTGCTCGTCAGCGTTGCTTCCAGGCGCGAGGACCGCACCGGGAACTTGGGCGCACCGCCGCGCGGCCAGGCCCAGGCATTCGCCCGCCGGATCCTGGACTACCGCCAAGGCATCGTCCGCGACTACCCGGGTCTGTGGGGCGCGGCTACGGGCGCCCGACAGCGGCGCAGTTGGGGGGATTTTGCATGAAGCGCCGCCAAGCTGCCATCTGAACACGGTACTGGTCACTCTGGCCGGCAGCCGCGCAGCGGCTGCGCGCCTCATCGGTATCGCAGGCATTGATACCCGCCTCATAGGCCATGCCCTCGTCGTACCGGCACGTTTGCTCCATGTATCTGAGGTACCTCGCAACGGCCTGGCTCGCTTCTCGGACAGCGGTTTCAAGCTCATGAGCCGCGCGGTCTGCTTCTTTAGGATTGTTCGCTCTGAGATACTGCTCCGCGACGTGCAACCAGAAAGTAGTTCGCCCGAATGCGATCCCGACCTCTCCGCACTGCAGCCGCATGAACTCGGCGTGCGTCTGCTCATGAATCTCCGCGCATGGCCACAGGCAACTAGGAACTACGCTGCGATTGATCGCCCACTGCGGCTGGCCAGTCGTTGGATCGCATCTTGTCTCTCCCCCGATCTCGGTGCGCCCCTCCGGCGAGGCCAGGGGATCCTGGTCCCGTGTGATGCGGACGACCGTCGCCTTGAGTTCGTCGACCTTGGCTGTGAGAGCGGACAATTCAGGCGGCCCGGCCTCGGCGCTAGCCGACTCGGGCTTGGCGTCGTCAGGCTGAGCCGGCTTAGTCACACCGTCGTCAGGCTGAGCCGACTTAGTCTCACCGTTGTCAGGCTGATCGGCTAGACGCTGGAGCGTGCCCGTCCGCCCGCGCTGTTGAACAACGTGCGCAAGTTCGTGGGCGAGGAGCTTTCTGCCCTTCGAGGAAGTAAATTCGTCACGATCCGCCGCGAGCACGACGTGCTCATTGACCGTATAGGCTAAGGCGCCGACCGCCCGCGCCGATGCGGCTGCTCGCGCGTCAGCGTGGATCCGCACCCCGCTGAAGTCGTGCCCGAACCGTGGCTCCATGAAAGCACGCGCAGGGGAATCGAGCGGCTGCCCTGGCGCCTCGAGCACCGAGCGAACGATCGGCGGCGCTATGGTCTCGCTGACCGCGCCCGGCGCTGGTGTACGGTGCAGCTTGTCCTCGTCCTCACAGGGCGCGCACTTCCGTTGCAATGTGCCTGGCTGTCCCGTAGTGGCAGGCCCAATACCGGTTGCGGATGGCGTCGGCATGCTCGTGACATAATCCGCGATCGCGTCGGCCTCGCGCTCCAAAGGGCAGTCGACGGCACCAACCTCGAGCTTTGCTCGCAGGACGGGGTTCGACTGCTCTGCCGCGCAGTCGGTGCACTTGCGCTGGACCAACGTACCCGCGGGAACCTGCGACGGCCGCAATCCGGCGGCGGAGCTGGCGGCGCCACGGCCAGGCGCAACTGACGCGCGTGCTCGCGGCGCGGCAGTGCGGGCAGGCGACGGTCTGAGCGGGAAGTCGGAGTCGGCTGTCGCGCGGGCTTGAGTCGCCTTGGCCTTGCTGCGGTACGCTGCGGCAGGCCCCGACGTCGCCATAGCTGCTCCAATCCGAGAGCCACTCTGTGCAGCAGTCTAGCGCCACAAGGAAATCTTGCTCACAGCTGACGTCAGCGCCCGATGACGAACCAATCACAAAAGGTCAAGAGCCTGACCGCTGTCACCAGCGATCAGGCTCTTGACCTGTCTCAACCTGACGTAGCCCCGACCGGATTTGAACCGGCGCTACCGCCTTGAGAGGGCGGCGTCCTGGGCCGCTAGACGACGGGGCCAGGTACAACACTCACATACTCGAACCGAACGCCAGACTAGCGCATCCGGCGACCTCACATAGCAAGTGCGACCGCCAGGCCTGGCGATCACACTCGGGTTGACGTCGCTGGGGTACCAGGACTCGAACCTAGACTAACGGGGCCAGAACCCGTCGGGCTGCCAATTACCCCATACCCCACCGGAACGAGTCCTGCCGGACTCGGTCACGCCAGTGCAGTGTAGCCGAACTGAGGCGCCACCTCCAACCCGGCTCAGCTCCGGTCGCTGACCGGATTGCTCAGCGTCCCGATGCCCTCGATCGTGACCGAGACCTCATCGCCTTTGTCCATCGGCCCGACTCCTGCCGGCGTGCCAGTCAGCAGCACGTCGCCCGGGATCAGCGTCATCACCTGGCTGACGAAAGCGATCAGCGCCGGGATGTGGTGCATCAGCAGCGAGGTCCGCGAGTGCTGCCTGACTTCGTCGTTGAGCCTGGTGGTCAGCTCAAGGTCGGCCGGGTCCAGCTCGGTCTCGATCCAAGGACCCAGCGGGCAGAAAGTATCGAATCCCTTTGCTCTGGTCCACTGGCCGTCTCTGGCCTGGAGATCTCGCGCGGTAACGTCGTTGGCGATGCTGTAACCGAAGATCACCTCAGTCGCCCTCTCGGCGGGAACGTCGCGTCCCAGGCGACCGATCACCACGGCAAGCTCGCCCTCGTGATCTACCCGGTCGGAGATCCCCACCGGCCGGAGAATGGGATCGCCGTGGCCGCAGACGGCCGTGGACGGCTTGAGGAAGATGATCGGCTCGGCTGGCTTCCCGCCGCCCATCTCCTCGACGTGGTCGGCGTAGTTCTTGCCGATGCAGATCACCTTGGTGGGCACGATGGGCGGCAGCAGCCGTACCTCGGCGAGCCGGTAGTACGCGCCGCTGAGCTTGACCTCACCCTCGCTGATCGGGTGCCCGTCCAGCTGGGCGACGATCAGCTGGTCAGCTGACTCGCCGACCGCGGTGCCACCAGAACCAGCGCCACCAGAACCGGCGCCATTGCCGTTCGCCGGGCCCGCGGCTGCCTGCGATGACGCCTCAGCGGGCAAGGCATCGGCGCCAAGCACCCGACCATAGCTGACTTGACCGTTGTGGGAGAACCTAGCGATCCGCATGGTCAGAGCGTACCGATCGGGAGATTTGAGCGGGCTACTGCCAGTACCCCTCGACCTCGGACGTCGGCCGCGACGTCGCCAGGCCAGGATCTTCGCCGAACTCCCGCCGCGCCCGGCGCTGCCGCAGCAGGTCCCAGCACTGATCGAGTGCTGCCTCTGCCGACTTGAGCGCTGCGTGCTCCTCGTCGGAACTCAGCTCACCAGCGGCCAGCTTCTCCCGCAGGGAGTGCTCGGTGGCGATGAGCTCGTCGATATGCCCGAGAACCTCTTTGTCGTCCATCCATACACTCTAAGACCGGGCGGATCGCCGCCACGCTGAGCCGCCGGCCCGCCGCACGTCATCCGCGGCGCGGGTAACTTGACTCGTATGCAGCAGCAGCCGCTGACACGGGACCGCATCATCGCTGCCGCGGTCGACGTGATCGAGCGCGACGGCGTCACCGCGATCTCGATGCGCAAGGTCGCGTCGGAACTCGGCTACGCCGTCATGTCCTTGTACAACCACGTGCCGAGCAAGGATGCCCTGCTCGATGGCGTCGTCGAGTACGTGCTTACGGGCATCGTGCTCAAGGTCGAGCCCGACGCGAGCTGGCAAGATCAGGTTCGCGCCCAGGCGAGAGCGCTTCGCCAGATCGCCAACGCGTATCCGCGCTGCACGATGATCGTGGTAAGCAGGCCCAGCAACTCGCCCGCCACGATCGCCCCATTCGAAGTCGCGCTAGCGACGCTGATCGGAGCGGGGTTCGACGCCACGCAGGCGCTGAGCATCGTGCGCGTATTCATCGCCTATATCACGGGGAGCATGCTCCGCCAGGTCGGCGTCACGCCTGATGTCAGCACTCCGGAGGAGCTCGGCGAGGCGGTGACACCGCACGACCCGGCCACGTTCCCCCTGCTGACCAGTCTCGTCGGCGAACTCGTGCACCGCGACTTCGACGCGGAGTTCGAGTTCGGCCTCGACATGCTCGTGTCGGCAGTCACCGAGTTGCACGACCGCGTGACGCACGAAAGCTGACAGGCCACCCGGCGGCGCCGCGCGGGAGCGCCTGCGGTGTCCCTGGACGGGCGGTCCGGCTATCGGCGTGTCTTTCCTGGCTGTCCATAGCGTTTGAGATGATTGCGGACGGTGAAGGGCGCGTCGCGTGATCTTCCCGGCAGAACGGGCTCGGCCCGCCGCCGTCGTCCGCGCGCAACGCCCGCTCACGGCACCGAAGCGAGTCGCGGGGGGCGTGTGCATCGGGATCGCGGAGGTATTTCGGGTGCCTGGAGGAGGGTTCTCGCGTGCGGGAGCCTATTCGTGGGATAGTCCGGACAATCCTCCTGGACGCGAAGAGCCTCCTCCGTGACGCTGAATGTGCTCCTGGATCAGTGTCCCTGGAAGCCGGGCAGCCTGCCAGCCCGACCCGCAGCCAGCGGACCGCCGCCTGCGGAGTGCGATGGGCGGACTTCCGTCTGCCCATCGCACTTTATCGTCCGTAATGTCGCATTCTTGAGGCAGTGGCCGGAGAACCCCAACAACATCAATGCGCGGATCGACACCCGATTTCCAACATGGATCCGCGCATCCATGCGCGCCCGACTGCGAGCGCGGGACCCCGGGAAACCCGGGAAAGGGGACCGGCGCCGGACGCGGGGTCCTTTCTGCCGGGGGCTCCCCTGCGACTCTCCGACGCCTGTCCGCGACTGCCCGGCACCCTGTCCCGCGACTGCCCGGCACCCTGTCCAGCGCCAGTCCGGCGACTGTCCGGCGACTGCTTCTAGATGATCTTG
The DNA here is from genome assembly GCA_963720575.1 of uncultured Actinomycetota bacterium. Taxonomy (GTDB): domain Bacteria; phylum Actinomycetota; class Actinomycetes; order Streptosporangiales; family Streptosporangiaceae; genus Chersky-822. The sequence continues at coordinate 1,956,553 of CAVRGA010000001.1, read as the reverse complement.
TGGATCCAGCCGTGCGGGTCGGGCAGGCGGCCGAACTGAATGCCTAGCAACTCCTCGCGCAGCCGCTTGGTCACCGGCCCGGGCTGGCCGTCACCGACTTGCCAGCTCGTCGTCGTGCCCTTGACCGCGCCGACCGGGGAGATCACCGCGGCCGTGCCGCAGGCGAATACCTCGGTCATGGCGCCGGACTCGCAGTCCTCTCGCCATTGGTCAACCGACATCGGCGCCTGCGCCGCGCCGATGCCCAGATCAGGCGCGAGCGTCAGCAGCGAATCCCTGGTCACGCCGGGGAGCAGCGATCCGCTGAGCGGGGGCGTGACAATCCGGGCGCTGGAGCCGGAGCCGTAGACGAAGAAGAGATTCATCCCGCCCATCTCCTCGACCCACCGGTGCTCGGTCGCGTCAAGCCAGACAACCTGGTCGCAGCCTTCGTCCAGAGCCTGCTTCTGGGCCGCGAATGCCCCGGCGTAGTTGCCGCCAGTCTTGGCCTCGCCGGTGCCGCCACGGGCCGCCCTGGTGTACTCCTGCGCCAGCCAGACCGTCACGGCCCGAACCCCGCCGCCCGAGAAGACGCTGCCTGACGGCGAGGCGATGACCATGAACTGAAATGCGCTGGCCGGACGGCCCACTCCCAGGCCAGCCGACGTCGCGATCATGAAGGGCCGCAGGTACAGGCTCTGAGCCGTGCTCGCGGGCACCCACTCCTTGTCCTGGGTGACCAGCAGCTCGATGGCCTGCACGAACGTGTCCTCCGGCAGTTCCGGCATCGCCATGCGAGCGGCGGACCTGCGGAACCTGGCCGCGTTGGCGTAAGGCCGGAAGATGACTATCGGCCCTGACTCCTGGCGGTAGGCCTTCATGCCCTCGAAGATCTCCTGGCCGTAGTGCAGGACCGCGGTCGCCGGGTCGAGCACGAGGGGGCCGTACGGCCGCAGGCGGCCGTCATGCCAGCCCCGGTCGGCTGAATAGCGCAGTGAGATCATGTGGTCGGTGAATACCTGGCCGAAGCCAGGCGACTCGAGCATGGCGGTGCGCACGACTTCAGGTACGCGCCGATCAGACGTCAGCACATCGAATGTGATCCCAGGTGCCAGCCTGCCACTCATCGCAGATCCTCCTTCGTGCGGCCTGCGCCCCATTGCGATAGCCCGCTCCGGCTCCGTCCCTGCTGACGGCCCGCACTTTCTATCTTGACCACTGATGGGGGCGGCTGGCCATCCCGGCAGCAGGACCGGCCCGCAGCCGCCTTGACGTCGCTACCCGGTCTGTCCCGAATCGCGACGCTTACCCGGATACTCGCCCGGCGATCTGCGGATGTCCCATGCGCGGATCTTAGCGGTCAGCTCGCAGTGCTGCAGGCCGGGTCATCAGCCTGGTCCTGCGCTGGCGCCACGGGGAGACGCACAACGGGCTTGATCCAGGACGCCGCGGCCGTCGCGGCCACCGGGTCAACCGCGCTGGCCGGCAGGCGCGACCCAAGCCAGCTGCCCTGGCCCCGGTCGCACGCCATGGTCATGAGCAGCTCAGCCTGCTCCTCCGACTCGACGCCGGCGGCGATCATCTCGATGCCAAGGTCGCGGCCGAGGGCGAGGACAGCGGGCATCAGCAAGGTCAGCGTGGGGTCATCGCCAAGCCCGGCGGTGAACGACGCATCGATCTTGATCTGATCGACCGCCAGCTTCCTCAGGTAGCTGAGCGACGCGTAGCCGGTGCCGAAGTCGTCAATCGCGAGCCGGACGCCGCTAGCCCGCAAGCCGGCCAGCTCAGCGGTCACCGGCCCGGCGGCGTCGGTCAGCGCTCGCTCGGTCACCCGCAAGGTCAGCGCCTGCGGCGGCAACCGCGCATCGACAAGGACCGCGAGCACGGAGGTGGCGAACCCTGGCAGGGCGAGCTGGCGCGGCGGGCAGCTGATCGCCAGGCTCAGCTCTGAGCCCGCCGTCCGCCAGGCGCTGGCCTGGCCGCACGCCGAGCGCAGCAGCCAGTCCCAGAGCTTTCCGGCAAGGCCGAAGTCCTCAGCCACGCCGAGCAGCTCGGCCGCCTCGACCGCCTCCGCGCCATGGCACCAGCGCGGCAATGCCTCCACGCCCGTCACCAGCGCCGAACCCAGCTCGACCACCGGCTCGTACTCGATGCGCAGCCGATGCTCAGCGAGCGCGCCGCCGAGCGCGGCACCCAGTTCGGCCCGCCGCCTGCTCGCCGCGTCGATGTCGGGGCTGAATACCTCGACCCGCGCGCCGCCGGCCGCCGCGGCCTTCGACATGGCGACCTGCGCGTGGCTGAGCACCTGATCGCACCGGCTGGCCCGGCTGACGGCGACGCCCACGCTAGCCGTGATGGACGCCTCGCTCGCGGCGAGCGCGAAAGGCTCGGCCGTGAGCGAGCGCGCGAGCCGGTGGCCAAGCTCAGTGACCTGGCTGGCATCGGCGAATCCCGTTCCAGCCGCCCCGATGTCGTCGATCAGCACCGCGAACTGGGTGTCGCTCCAGCGCCCTACGATCGCTCCGGGCGGCGCCGCTCCGCGCAGCCGGCGCCCGGACTGGGCCAGCACCAGATTCTCTGACTGGAGGCCGCCGATCTCGCGCATGGCCGCGTCGTCCAGGCCGACCATGATCGCCGCGGCGGTCGCTCCGGGCTCAGCGCCGCTCGCGTCGCCAGGCTGCCGCAGCCCCTTGGCGCGCTCTTCGAGGTAGGCCCGATTGGGCAGGCCGGTCACTCCGTCGTGGAAGGTCACCTGGGCGAGCTGGCGGCGCAGCGCGACGATCTCGCTGTCGTCGTGGCAGGTGATCAGAAGCCTGGCCGGCTCACCAGCCCGGCCGTAGCATGACAAGGTGGCCGAGACCTGCCGCCACGAGCCGTCGGCGCTCCGCACCCGCCCGCTGAAAGCCGCCTGCCCCGACGACCCGCGCATCGCGGCCGCCGCGGCCCTGACCCCGGCGGGGCGGTCCTCGGGATGCACGATGTCCGCCAGCCGCGTGCCGGGCAGCGCACCGCGCGGGTAGCCGAACTCGCCGCCGTGGCTGATGTACTCGATCGTGCCCGACAGGTCACAGATCAGCACCGTGTCGCTGGTCGAGTCGGCGAGCGCGTGGAAGACGCCGTCCGACGCCTGCGCCGACGCGGAGACGGTCAGGGCCCGGCTCGCGAACCAGGCGATCTCCACGACCAGCAACAGCACCATGATCGCGGCCGTGATCGCCACCGCCGGGACAGCGCTGACATGGCCGAACACCGCATACCCGGCGGTCACCAGGGCAGCCGCCACGGCAGCGCCCGGCGGCACAAGCCTCGCGCCGGCCAGCCGCGAGCCGGCCAGCGACGAGCGCACGGGCGCGACCTGATCGGAAAGACCGGCCTCGGGCTCGCCGCCGCTGGCCAGCACCGGCCCGGGCGTCGCGGCGAGCAGCGCGAGGCCCGCCAGGAGGGCGAGCCGGGGCGCGATGCCGGGGTCGATTCCGGCGGTGCGCCCCGCGACGGCCAGCGCGTCCCCGGCGGTCACGGCGACCAGGGCGAGCACGGGCATGGCGGTCAGCCGGAGATTCCTCAGGATGAAAGGACTGATCAAGCCGAGCGCCGCCAGGTCGGCCAGCGGACGGATCAGGTCAAGCGCGAACTCGCCCGCCCCCGTGCCGGCTCGCGCCCAGTCAGGTCCGAACAGCACCACCAGGCAGATCGCGAACAGCGACACGACCAGCAATGCGCTGTCCACCACGATGCTGCCGTCCTGCCGCGCGCCGGCTGGCGCGAATTGATACGGCCGCCAGCGGCTGGCCTCGGCCCGGCCTCGCCCGCCATCGCCTCGCCCGCCATCGCCTCGCCCGCCATCGCCCTGTCCGCCATCGCCCTGTCCGGCGGTGATCGTTGCCAGGCCGATCACCAGCGCGGGCAATCCAGCCAGGCTGACCAGATCGGCGATCCGCAATGGCGAGATCCCCGCGGCAAGCCCGGCGTGCCTGTATTGCAGCGCGCCGCCAATTCCCAGGCATATCGCCGATCCAGCGAGCCATCTATAACCATTATGAACAAATGGCGGTGCCGGGCTCGACACCCGGATCAGGCGCACGCCAGCGGCGGCAGCCAGCACTATCCAGGCTGCCGACCAGATCAGCGTGACCGACGTCATCCATGACCCCCGTACGCCTGCGCCCGCACCGTGCCTCCTGGAGAATGTTCGTGATACTCAACCGCGTGCCAGGCATCGCGGCCAGCAGCCTGGCCGTCCAGCCGCGTAAATGCGCTGGCCTGGACGGTATGCCCAGCAATCGGTTTCGGCAGTCGGCACCGTCGCGGTCCGCCGATAGTGATATGCGGTGAGCCACCTGGCATGACTCTACGTGCACCAGGTCACGCTTCGATTGAGGAAAGAAGTAGGTGCGACCACAAACTGCTGACTAGCCGCTCAGTATTCGCCCTTGATGACGTTTACGAGAGGAGTGTGCCCCACATAGCGCAGCACCTGCTCGCGCAAGAATCCGAGTACCGTGCTCGCCGACAGCCAGGTCGTAGCGGCGGCGTGCGGAGTGATCAGCGCGTTCTCAAGGCCCCACAGCCGGTGCCCGGGCGGCAGCGGCTCGGGGTCGGTGACATCGAGCGCGGCGTACAGGCGACCGCTGGCGAGCTCGGCGCACAGGTCATCGGTGCGGACGAGGGTGCCGCGAGCGCCATTCACCAGGAGGGCACCGTCCTTCATGGCAGCAAGGAACCGCGTGTCCACCATGCCGGCCGTCGCGCTCGTGACCGGGGCGAGCAAGATCACCACATCGGCCCGCGGCAGCGACTCCATCAGCTCGCTCGTCGGGCGCACGCCCTCCCGCGCGGTCCTCGCGACCTTGATGATCGTGGTGTCGAATCCCGAAAGCCGCCGCTCTACCGCCTGGCCGATCGAGCCGTAGCCCACGATCAGCACGGTCTGACCGGCGAGTGAGCGAGCAAAAGCAGGCGACCAGCGTCCCGCTCTTTGTTCCGCTATGAAAAAGGGAAACTTGCGGACAGCGGCGAGAATAGCCGTCACCACCCACTCAGCGGTGCTCGCGTCGTGCATGCCGTGCGCGTTGCACAAGGTGGCGCCGGGCGGCACATGCGGGCGCAGCAGGTCGATGCCGGCGGTCAGCGTCTGCACGACCTTCAGGCTCGGCATGGCGGCGAGCGCCGCGACCGCCGGCTCGCGCGGGAACAACGGCGGCACGTAGAACGTGACCTCCGCCGCCGAGGCCGGCAGTTCGCCGCCGTCATCGGGGTCCACGACAGCGACGGTGATGCCCTCGATGCCGTCGAGCGCGGCACCGACCGCCGGCAGCGGAACCCAGACCAGCATGGCCGGGCTCAGCTGCCAGCGCCGCAGCGCCGCAGGATCAGGTCGCGCACGCTGGCGGCGTCGGCCTGGCCTCGGGTCGCCTTCATGACCACGCCGACCAGCGCGCCAGCCGCGGCGACCTTGCCGTCCGCGATCTTCGCCGCGATGTCCGGGTTGGCCGCGATGGCCTCGTCGACCGCCGCGGCGAGCACGCCGGTGTCGGTGACGACCGCGAGGCCGCGCGCGGTCACGACCTCGTCGGGGGTGCCCTCTCCGGCGAGCACGCCGTCGATGACCTGGCGGGCCAGCTTGTTGTTGAGCTCGCCCGCGCCGATGAGGGCGATGACGCGCGCGACCTGCGGGGGCGTGATCGGGAGCGCGGTGAGCTCGGTGCCGGAGTCGTTAGCGCGCCTGGACAGCTCCTCAAGCCACCAGTTGCGCGCCTGCTCGGGCGTCGCTCCCGCCGCGACGGTCTCCTCGACGAGGTCGAGGGCGCCCGCGTTGCGGATCGCCGTCATGTCCAGGTCAGCCAGTCCCCACTGGGCCCGCAGCCTGGCCCTGCGGGCGGCCGGGAGCTCGGGCAGCGCTGCCCTGATCTCCGCCACCCACTCGGGCGCCGGGGCGAGCGGCACCAGGTCGGGCTCGGGGAAGTACCGGTAGTCCTGCGCTTCCTCCTTGCTGCGGCCCGAGGTGGTCGTGCCGGCGTCCTCGTGAAAGTGCCTGGTCTCCAAGATGATCCGGTCGCCCGCGTCGAGCACGCCAGCCTGGCGCTCGATCTCCGACCTGACCGAACGCTCGACCGACCGCAGCGAGTTCACGTTCTTGGTCTCGGTCCTGGTGCCCCACGGCGCTCCGGGCGGGGCGATCGAGGTGTTGACGTCGCAGCGCAGCGAGCCCTGCTCCATCCGGACGTCGGACACGTCGAGCGAGCGGAGCAGGTCACGCAGTTCGGTGACGTAGGCCCTGGCCACCGCCGGCGCGAGCGCGCCGGTGCCCGGGATCGGCTTGGTGACGATCTCGACCAGCGGAATGCCGGCCCTGTTGTAGTCGACGAGCGAGTAGTCGGCGCCGTGAATCCGGCCGGTGGCGCCGCCGACGTGCTGCGACTTGCCGGTGTCCTCCTCGAGGTGCACCCGCTCGATCCCGACCGTGAATTCCTGCCCGCCGACATCGACCTTCAGCCAGCCGTCGGTGCACAGCGGCTCGTCGTACTGCGAGATCTGGAAGTTCTTCGGCATGTCGGGGTAGAAGTAGTTTTTCCGCGCGAACCGGCACCAGGTCGCGATCGAGCAGTTCAGCGCGAGGCCGATCCTGATGGTGTACTCGATCGCGACCTTGTTGATCACGGGCAGGGAGCCGGGCAGCCCGAGGCAGACCGGGCAGGTCGCCGAGTTGGGCTCGGCGCCGAAGGTCACCGGGCTGCCGCAGAACATCTTCGTCACCGTGCCGAGCTCGACGTGGGTCTCGAGCCCGATCACCGGCTCGTACCTGGCGACAGCCTCGTCGAAGGGAACGAGCCTGGTGGCTGCGTGCGTCGTCATCGTCCCGCCTCTGCGCTCTCTCCCGCCGCGGCCAGCCCGCGCGCCTGCGTCAGCAGCGGAAAACCGCGCCGCTGGTCAAGCGCCGCCTCGACGGCCGCGGCGACCAGGTAGGTACGGTCGTCGGCCAGCACGGGCGCCATGATCTGCAGCCCGACCGGCAGCCCGTCCTCCGGCGCGAGCCCGCACGGCACGGACAGCGCCGCGTTGCCAGCCAGGTTGCTGGGGATCGTGCACAGGTCGGCCAGGTACATCGCCAGCGGGTCGTCGGCCCGCTCGCCGATCGGGAACGCCGTGGTCGGCGTGGTCGGCGAGATAAGCACGTCCACCTGCTCGAAGGCGGTGACGAAGTCCCTGATGATCAGCGTGCGCACCTGCTGGGCCTTGCCGTAATACGCGTCGTAGTAGCCGCTCGACAGCGCGTAGGCGCCGAGCATGATCCTGCGCTTGACCTCGGCGCCGAACCCGGCCTCCCTGGTCAGGCTCATCACTTCCTCGGCGCTGGCGCCGCCGTCGTCGCCGATCCGCAGCCCGTACCGCATGGCGTCGAACCGGGCCAGGTTGGACGAGCACTCGCTCGGCGCGATGAGGTAGTAGGCGGGCAGCGCGTAGCCGAAGTGCGGGCAGGACACCTCGCTGATCTTCGCGCCCAGCGACTCGAGCAGCTCGACCGCCTCGTTGAACCTGGCGAGGACGCCGGGCGCGTAGCCGTCGCCGCTCAGTTCGCTCACGACGCCGATGCGCAGCCCGGCCACGTCGGCCTTGCGGGCGGCGGCGACCACGGGCGGCACCCGCGCGTCGAGCGAGGTCGAGTCGGACGGGTCGTGGCCGGCCATCGCCTCGTGCAGGAGCGCGGCGTCGAGCACGGTCCTGGCCAGCGGGCCTGGCGTGTCGAGCGAGGAAGCGAACGCCACGAGCCCGTAGCGTGACGTGCCGCCGTAGGTTGGCTTGCTGCCGACCAGCCCGCACACCGAGGCCGGCTGCCTGATGGACCCGCCCGTGTCGGTGCCGATGCCGAGCGGCGCCTGGTAGGCGGCCACGGCGGCGGATGAGCCGCCTGAGGACCCGCCGGGCACCCTGGTCAGGTCCCACGGGTTGCGCGACGGCCCGAAGGCGGAGTTCTCGGTCGACGAGCCCATCGCGAACTCGTCCATGTTCGCCTTGCCGAGGATCACGATCCCGGCGTCTCGCAGCCGCCTGGTGATCGTCGCGTCGTAGGGCGGCTGCCAGCCGGCCAGGATCTTCGAACCGCACGTGGTCGGCATGTCCGTGGTCGTGAACACGTCCTTGAGCGCCAGCGGCACCCCCGCCAGTGGGCCGAGGGGCTCCCCGGCGGCCCGCCGCTCGTCAACCGCGCGCGCGGCGGCTCGCGCCGGCTCAGCGGCGACGTGGAGGAACGCGCGGACGCGGCTGTCGGTGAGCGCGATCCGGTCAAGGTGCGCGTCGGCCAGTTCGACGGCGGAGACCTCGCCGCTGGCGACCAGCGCCGCCATCTCGGCGGCTGTCAGCTGGGTCAGTTCGGTCGCGCCGGTAGCTCGGGCCATGGGTCAGTCCTCCGCCAGGATGCGCGGCACCCGGAACCGGCCAAGCTCGGCGGCGGGTGCCTGGGAGAGCACCACGCCGGCATCGAGCGGAGCGGTGACGACATCATCGCGGAGCACATTCACCAGCTCGGCCGCGTGCGTCGTGGGCGGAATGCCCGCGGCGGCGACCTCCTGCACCCTGGCCACGGCGCCGATGATGACATCAAGCTGCCCGGCGAAATGATCAAGCTCGTCGTCGGTCAGCGCGAGCCTGGCCAGCTTCGCCAGATGCGCGACCTCATCGCGGGTAATGGACACAGCCGCCATCCTAGAGGCCGCGCGGCACCAGCGCCGAACTCAGATCGGGCCCCTGCGGGAGACTTGTCGCCTGACTAGCCGGTGCGGGCTGGTCTCGGCGGGCGGCTGGCCGAGGCGGCGGCCGAGCCAGCGGCGGCGAGCTTGTTCGCCGCCGGCGCTCCCACATCACGTACCTTCGGCTCAGCCCCGCCGGCCGGAGCGCCGCCGGCCGGGTCCTGTCCTGGCAGGCGGCCGGCCTCATAGGGCGGCGTCGATGCAAGCTCTGGCACGTAGTGCTCGGCCAGCCACTCCGAGGCCATCAGGGCGTTGAGCGGCCTGGCGAAGTGCCAGCCCTGGGCGCCGTCGCAGCCGAGCAGGCGGAGCGCGGAGGCGGCGGCGTCCGATTCGACGCCTTCGCCGATCGACCGGATGCCGAGCGAAGCCGCCAGCCGCACCAGGGATTTGACGGTGACGCTGTGGTCAGCCGAATCCGGCAGGCCGCGGATGAGCGCGGGATCGAGCTTGACCTCGCTGACCCCGAGCCCGGTGAGCTGCGCGAGCGAGGAGTAGCCGGTGCCGAAGTCATCGAGGCTCACCCCGACGCCCAGGTCGGCGAGCGCGTGGATCGTCACCGCCGCCTGCGCTGCCTTGCCGGCCAGCACCTGCTCGTCGATGTCAAGGGCGAGCGACTCCGGCGGCAGGCCGTGGCGGCGCAGCGCCTGGCGGATGAGATCGACGAGGCGGCCGCCGAGCAGGTCCCTGGCCGGCAGGTTGACGCAGACCTGGATCGGCATCCCGCTCTGCCACCACCTGGCCGTCTGGGACAGTGCCTTGTCGATCACCTGCTCGGTCAGCTCGCTCATCAGGTGCGACTGCTCGGCCAGGCCGACGAAGTCGGCGGCGCAGAGCACGCCGCGGCGCGGATGCGGCCAGCGGGCAAGCGCCTCCATCCCGATCACGTGACCGTCGGACAGCCGGATCTTGGGCTGGAAATACACCTCGATCTCATGGCGCTGGATGGTGCCGCGCAGGTCGCCGAGCATCGCGAGCCGGTCAGCGGAGTTGCGGTCGTATTCGGCGTCGTAGCGCTCGATCCCGCTGCTCCGCTCCTTGGCCACGTACATCGCGACATCGGATCGCTGCATGAGCTGATCGAAGGTCTCGGCGTCGTCCGGGTACACGGCGATGCCGACGCTCGCCTGGATCTCGAAGATGATCGTCTCGAGGCGAACCGGCTCCGCGAGCGCCGCGCGCAGGCGCGACGCGACTTCCCTGGCGGCCCCTGGTTCCTTGAGCGAGGGCAGCAATACGGCGAACTCGTCGCCGCCGAGCCGGGCGACCACGTCGCCGGGTCGCGAGCTGACCATGAGCCGGTGCGCCACGATCTGCAGCAGCCGGTCGCCGACGGCGTGCCCGAGCGTGTCATTGACCTGCTTGAGCCCGGTTGACCTGTCCAGGTCGATGAGCAGGAAGCCGACGCCGGTACCGCTGGCGGCGGCCCTGGCCAGCGCCTCATTCCCGCGCTTGGCGAGCAGCTTGCGGCTGACCAGGCCGGTGAGCTCGTCGTGGTTGGCCTGATGCTCCCGCTGCACCGACAAGGCGGCGCTGACGTAGATCGTGGCGAGCGGGAAAGCGAAGAGCGCCACGATGAGGGGCGAGTCGGTCTCCATCGCGATCGTGACCAGCGGCGCCGTCGCGAAGAGCACCACGGACGCGGCGATCTGGTAGCGCAGGTTGGCCTCGACCACGGACCTGATCGGCGACCTGGTGCGCAGCGACTGCGCCACGGCCACCATCGCGAAGTTGAGCAGGAAGTACGCGAGAGCCGCGAGCAGCAGCACCGACCCGCTCCCGTCGTGCGGCATCCACGGATCGCGGGGGGTCGGGCTGTCGCCGAACGCGAACAGCACCAGTGCGGCCGCGCCCAGGCTGAGGCTGAGCTGCGCGGCGTTGAAGATGATGCGCTGCGGGGCGTGGCGCTGCGCGACGCCGCCCACCACCACGGCGATCGCCCGCAGCATGACCGCGATCGGGAAGCCCCAGAACAGCATCACGCCCAGGGTGATCGAGCGCGACGCGGCCGCCGACCAGCCCGCGGGCCGGCCAGGGGTCGCGATCCGCCAGATCTCGCCGGCCAGGATCATGCCAGCGACCACCCAGAACATGGGCATGCGCAGCTGATCGATCAAATGGCTCAGGAAGAACATGGCAAAGCCGAGCACGGCGATTCCGGCGGCCGATACCGCCGCCATGTACGTCCACAGCGGGGAGCCGAAACGCGGGCCGATATTCCGCGAGTCGTTTGCGTCTTTCATGGTGTCCTCACGAGCCGCCGGAGTAACCGGGGGGAGCCGGTACGTGATTCACTGCTGGTCAGGCTACCCGAGAAATACACTTGACGCAGCCAAACGCATACTATCTGTTACTAGCCGCCTTGTCGTAGTTAACCGACTACCTACTGTGATCTCGTACTAGTGCCACCTCGTGCGCACCACAAGCACCGCTAGCCATCTGATGCCGCTGCCGCGGCCGCCTCAGGCCCGGAGTCGAGCAGCACGGTCAGGCCTGCCTCGTCGAGCACGGGAACGCCAAGCGACTCGGCCTTGTCCAGCTTCGAGCCAGGGTTCTCGCCGGCCACCACGAAGCTCGTCTTCTTGGACACCGAGCCCGAGACCTTTCCGCCCCGGGCGGCAATGGCCTCGGCGGCCGCTTCCCTTGTCTGACCGTTCAGCGTGCCGGTGAGCACGACCGTCACCCCGGAGAGCGGCCCGGACGCCACGCCGGCGCCCGCACCTGGCACCGGACCGGTACCGGTGAATTCCGGATCGGCGAGCTGGACCCCTGCCGACCGCCATTTCCCGACGATCGCCCGGTGCCAGTCGACGCCAAACCAGTCGATGATCGACCCGGCGATGGTCGGCCCGACATCATCCACCAGCGTGAGCGTGTCGGCCGGCGCGGCGGCTATCGCGTCGATCGACCCGAACGCGCTGGCGAGCGCGCGGGCGGCGGTGGGACCGACATGCCTGATCGACAGCGCGACCAGCACCCGCCACAGCGGCCGGGTGCGCGCCTCGTCCAGGTTCCTGAGCAGGCTCGCCGCGTTCGCGGTCAGCGCTCCGCCGATCGTGACGAAGAACGGGCAGCGCGCCAGGTCATCAGCCGTGAGGCCGAAAAGGTCGCCCTCGTCACTCACAAGCCCGGCGTCGAGCAGCGCCGACGCGGCCTCATAGCCGAGCACCTCGATGTCGAACGCTCCCCTGCTAGCGATATGAAAAAGGCGCTCGCGCAACTGCGCCGGGCATGACCTGGTGTTCGGGCAGCGCCAGTCAACCTCGCTCGCCTCGCGGGCCAGCGTCGTTCCGCAGCTCGGGCAGGCGGAGGGGAACTCGAAGGCGCGCTCGGAACCATCGCGCAGGTCAAGCACCGGGCCGACGACCTCCGGGATCACGTCGCCCGCCTTGCGGAGCACGACCGTGTCCCCGATCAGCACGCCCTTGCGCAGCACCTCGTCCTGGTTGTGCAGGGTGGCGCGCTCGACGGTCGACCCGCTCACCTTGACGGGGGTCATCACGGCGAACGGCGTCACCCGCCCGGTACGGCCGACGTTCACGCGGATGTCGAGCAGCCTGGTCGTGACCTCTTCCGGCGGATACTTGTAGGCGATCGCCCAGCGCGGCGCGCGGCTGGTGAAGCCGAGCGCGGCCTGCACGGCGATCTGATCGAGCTTGACCACGACGCCGTCGATCTCGTACGGCGGGTCGTGCCTGTGCTCGGCGTAGTGCGCGATGTACTCGCGCACCCCCTCGAAGTCGGGCACCACCTTGTACAGCTCGCTGACCGGCAGGCCCCACGCCCGGAGCTGGTCGTACCACGCCGACTGGCTGTCCGGCCGCTCGGCGCGCTCGCCCTCGATGGCGCCGACGCCGTGCAGGATCAGGCCGAGCGGCCTGGTCGCGGTGACGGCCGGGTCCTTCTGCCGAAGCGATCCGGCGGCGGTGTTGCGCGGATTCACGTACGGCGGCTTGCCCGCTTGCGCCTGCCGCTCGTTCAGCTCGTGGAACGCCGCCACCGGCAGGAACACCTCGCCGCGCACCTCAAGCGTCCCAGGCCAGCCCGATCCGGCGAGCCTGAGCGGCGCTGCCTTGATCGTCTTGACGTTGGCGGTCACGTCCTCGCCGGTGACGCCGTCGCCTCTCGTCGCCGCGCGGGTCAGCTTCCCGTCCGTATACACCAGGTCGACGGCGAGCCCGTCGATCTTGAGCTCGCACAGAAACGGGCCGGCGCCGCCGAGCCGCTCCGCCCTGGCGAACCAGCCGTCGAGTTCCTCCGCCGAGAAGGCGTTGTCCAGGCTGAACAGCCGCTCCAGGTGCCGCACCGGCGCGAAGCCGGCCGCCACGACGTCGCCGACCTGCTGGGTCGGCGAGTCAGGGGTGCGCAGCTCAGGATAGGTCTCCTCGAGCTGGCGCAGTTCGCGGATCAGCGTGTCGTACTCGGCGTCGGAGATGACCGGCGAGTCGAGCACGTGATACCTGTGGTTGTGCTCAGCGACCTGCTCGGCCAGGTCGGCGTGCCGGTGCTTGGCCTCGTCGTCAGCCTGCGCGACGGCGGGCGGCTCGCCCGCTGGCTCGGTGCTCTCAGGGTCGGTACCGTCGGGGTCGGTGCCCTCGGGGTCCGCTTGCTCGCTCACCGGATGCCCTCCTCGATCAGCTCAGGTATCAGCCTTGCCGCGTGCGCGCACCGGGCCAGCGCGGCTCGCGCGTAACCAGGCGACGCCCCGGCCAGGCCGCAGGCTGGCGTGAGGACCACCTGCCCGGTCAGCCTCCCCGCAGGCAACCCGATCCGCAGCCACAGCTCGATCACCGCCGCCGCCGTCTCGCGGGCCGCCCCATCCCCCCGCTCTGGCTGGTGACGGCGCGGCCGCGGCTGCCCTGGCCCGGCCTCCGGCCTGGTCGCGGGCAGCGCGGGAACAGCCCCGACGAACATGCCGAGGTCCGCTTCGACGGCCTCGCCGAAGGCGTCCTCGTCAGTTCGCCGCAGCAGGCTGAGATCGAACGACACGGCAGTCGCGCCAGATCCCGTTATGCACCTGAATGGTATTTCCTGAGCACAGCAATGCACCACAGTCGGTTCTGTCGCCGCTTCGATCACAACGCGCAGGTTGTCGGCCGCCACGGACTCCTCCACGGGCGGCAGCCGGGAGAAACCGCTCGCCGTCGGCACGGACCCGGCGAGCACCCCCGGCAGCGCGGGCTCATCGATCTGGACGCGGATCGCGGCGGCCGGCAGCCGCCGCCTCACGTCGGACACGTGCGCGGCGAGGCCCTCGGCCAGCGAGCCGACGAGATCGGCCACCGCGCCCTCGTCGGTCAGCGCCGGCTCGATGCTGCGGCTGAGCTCGAGCGCGGCGGCGAGCGTCCAGGGGCCGCAGACCTGGATCTTGAAGGTGCCGGCGAAGCCGTCAGCGACTTCTTCCATAGCGTCGAGGTCGGCCGAGAGCATGCCGGCGGCCCGGCCGAGGTCACGGCCTGGCCTCGCGGCCAGCCGCCAGCCGCCAGCCGTCGTCTGCACGGGCAGGTCGACCAGCAGGCTGGCCGTCCGCCCGATCAGGTCGGCACCAGGCCCGCGCGCCGGCAGTTCCGCCAGGTGCGGGAAGTCAGGAAGCTCGCCGACGATGACCGCCATGGCCTCGCGCGGGTCAGTGCCCGGCATCGAGCCCACGCCCGTCGCGCTCCCCGCGGGCCACGGCGCCCGCCGCTCAGTTGGCTGCCCCGCGGGCCGCTCGTCAGCGTTCACCCGCGACATCCTAGTGGTCAGCCGCAGACCGTTCCCAGGCCAAGCGACAGCGGCCCGGGCAGGCCCGGGCAGGCCCAGCAATGTCACAAGGGTGCGGCTCCGTCGGAGTGAGCCAACTGCGTGCTGCCGTATCCGGGAGGGTTGTCGTGTTCCTGCAGTTGTCGTGTCCGGGAGGGTTGTCGTGTACTGCAGGAGGGTTGTCGTGTCCGGGAGGGTTGTCGTGTACCTGCAGGAGGGTTTGTCGTGTCCGGGGAGGGTTTTCGTCATGATCGGGGAGGGTTTCCGGTTCCTGCAGGAGCGTTGACCGCGGTGAACCCGGAGCTTTGTCGTATCCCGGAGCGTTGACCGGCCTATACGACGGCAACGCTCCGTACTGCGAGATCACTCCGCCCGGAGGCCGAGAACACTCCGCGGACATGCCGAAGATCCTCCGGGAGACGGAAACTCTCCGCTCAGCGACGGTCGCCCGCGAGAATGCGGGGCCTGCCGCAGCCCGGGCCGGCGCCACTCCGGGCCTACGAGTCCTGGTTAGCCGGGACCTGCCCAGCCGGAGATGCCGAGGTGATCGTGGCCGAGCCGAGCACCGTCGCCCCGGCGTAGAACACCGCCGCCTGCCCGCGCGCCACTCCCCTGGCGGGCGCGCCGAGCTTGATCGCGAGATTGTCCCCGTCCGGATAGCAGGTCGCCGGGTACGTCTCGCCGTGCGCGCGCAGCTGGACCCCGGTCTCGACCGGCCCGGCGGGCGGCTCGGCCAGGCCAGTCCAGACTGGCCTGGTCGCCGTGATCTCGTCCACGTCGAGCGCCTCGGCCGGCCCGACCCGCACGGTGCCGGAGACGGGCTCGATATCGAGCACGTACCTCGGCCTGCCGTCCGGGGCGGGCACGCCGATGTTCAGGCCGCGCCGCTGGCCGACGGTGAACCCGTAGCTGCCGTCGTGCTGGCCGACGACCTGCCCGTCGCGGTCGACGACCGGGCCCGGCTGCGAGCCGAGCCTGCGGCGCAGGAAGCCCCTGGTGTCGCCGTCGGCGATGAAGCAGACGTCGTGGCTGTCCGGCTTGTCGGCGACCGCCAGGCCCCGCCGCGCCGCCTCGGCCCGCACCTGCTCCTTGGTGCTGTCGCCGAGCGGGAACATCGCCCGGCTCAGCTGCTCGCTCGTCAGCACCGCGAGCACGTAGGACTGGTCCTTGCCCGGGTCGACGCTGCGCACCAGGCGCGGGCCGGCCGGGGTGCGCTCGATCGCGGCGTGATGACCGGTGCAGACGGCGTCGAAGCCCAGCGCGACCGCCCGGTCGAGGACGGCGGCGAACTTGATCTTCTCGTTGCACCGCAGGCAGGGATTGGGCGTATTGCCGCGCGCGTACTCGGCCACGAAGTCGTCGACAACGTCGGCGGCGAATCTTTCGGCAAGATCCC
Organism: uncultured Actinomycetota bacterium; assembly: GCA_963720575.1. Classification (GTDB taxonomy): domain Bacteria; phylum Actinomycetota; class Actinomycetes; order Streptosporangiales; family Streptosporangiaceae; genus Chersky-822. Next base: position 1,940,695 of record CAVRGA010000001.1, on the reverse strand, counting down.
AGATGTAGAAAGGTATGCCGATGACGTCGGCCGCCCTCCGGGCGTCCCGCGCGTCCTCTAGCGTGCAGCAGCCACGGGCGCCTGTGCGATACGAGGCTGGATTGCTCGACAGGGCGAGGTGCACGCCGGTCACGTCATGGCCGGCTGCCGCGGCCCTGGCCGCCGCCACCGCCGAGTCGACGCCGCCTGACATGGCGGCAAGCACGCGCATGCCGGTCACCGGCCCGCTCGCCTGGCCCGGCCCGTGACCTCGCCGATCACGGCGCCGAGCGCGTCGACGTCAGCGGCGGTGCTGGTGTGGCCAAGCGAGAACCGCAGCGATCCCTTGGCCCGCGACCGGTCAGCGCCCATGGCGAGCAGGACGTGGCTGGGCTGGGCGATGCCTGCCGTGCAGGCCGAGCCGGTCGAGCACGCGATGCCGTTGGCATCGAGCAGCATCAGCAGCGCGTCACCTTCGCAGCCGGGGAAGGAGAAGTGCGCGTTGCCGGGGAGCCGGCCTGGCCCTGGCTCAGGGCCGTTGAGCACCGCATCGGGCACGGCCTGCCTGACCACGTCGATGAGGCTGGCGCGGAGCTGGCCGATTCGCTTGGCGTGCTCGGCCTGGCAGTTCGCCGCCCACTGCGCGGCCGCGGCGAATCCGGCGATCGCGGCGGTATCGAGCGTCCCTGACCGCACGTCGCGCTCCTGGCCGCCGCCGTGCAGCACGGGAACAGGGTCCTCGCCCCTGGCGAGCAGCAGCGCTCCGGCGCCGACCGGGCCGCCGATCTTGTGCGCGGTGATCGTCAGGGCGGTCGCTCCGCTCGCGCTGAGGCTCACCGGCAGCTGCCCAGCGGCTTGCACGGCGTCGCTGTGGAACGGGATCTGGTACTCCGCCACCACCGCGGCGAGCTCGGCGACCGGCTGGACCGTGCCTACCTCGTTGTTCGCCCACATCACGCTGACCAGCGCGACGCTGTCAGGATCACGCTCGATTGCCTCGCGCAGGGCGCCGGGGCTGAGCCCGCCGAGGCTGTCCACGTCAAGCCACTCGACGTCGGCGCCCTCGTGCTCGCCCAGCCAGCGCACGCAGTCGAGCACCGCATGATGCTCGGTCGCGGCCGCGAGGATTCTCGTGCGCTGACCGCCAGCCGCCGCGTCGCGGCGCGCCCAGTAGAGGCCCTTGATCGCCAGGTTGTCAGCCTCGGTGCCGCCGCTGGTGAAGATCACCTCGCTCGGACGGGCGCCGTAGGTCTGGGCGATCTGCTCCCTCGACTCCTCGATGACCCGCCGCGCCCGGCGGCCGGCGTTATGGAGCGAGGAGGGATTTCCGGTATAGGCGAGCTCGTCCACCATGGCCTTGAGCGCTTCCGGCAGGATCGGCGTGGTCGCCGCGTGGTCGAGATAGACCAGCGACCCAGCATCGGGCCGCGCCCGGAGCAGCCGCTCCTGCGCATCGTCAAGCTCGGTGACATCGGCACCCAGCCGGCCGCCGCTGCCAGAGTCAGTGTTCGCCATGGTCCTACCAGCCTAACGGGCACAATCGGGCGTCGGTCCGGCAGCGGAGTCAACACCACCCGCACCGGAAGCCATCCCGCTCCCCCGCCTGGTCTAGCGCGAGCCCGGTTAGCTCTTGTGCTTGTCGATCTCCTCGACCAGCTGCGGCACGACCTTGAACAGGTCGCCCACCACCCCGTAGTCCGCCAGCTCGAAGATCGGTGCTTCCGGGTCCTTGTTGACGACCATGATCGTCTTGGAGGTCTGCATGCCAGCGCGGTGCTGGATCGCTCCCGAGATGCCGACAGCGACGTAGAGCTGGGGCGACACTGTCTTGCCCGTCTGCCCCACCTGGAACTGGTGCGGATACCAGCCGGCGTCGGTGACCGCGCGGGACGCGCCAACGGCCGCGCCGAGCGAGTCGGCGAGCTTCTCGATGAGGGCCATGTTGTCCGCGGAGCCGACGCCGCGCCCGCCGGACACCACGATCGAGGCCTCGGTCAGCTCTGGCCGCGCGCCGCGCTGCTGCACCACCCGCTCGAGTACCTTCGCCTGCTTCGCGGTGTCGCTGATGGCCACGCTGACCTGCTCGACGGTCGCCTGGCCAGCCGCCGCCTCCGGCGTGATCGCGTTGGGCCGCACGGCGATGATCGGCGTGCCCGCCCTGACCCTGGCGCTGACGTTGATCGCGCCGCCGAAGATCAGCTGCTCGGCCGCGAGGTCATCGCTGAGGCCGACGACGTCGGTCAGGATGCCTGAGCCGGTCTTGACCGCCAGCCGGCCGCCGATTTCCTTGCCCTCGGCGGTGCTCGGCAGCAGGACGGCGGCCGGTGACTTCTGCCGCACGAGTTCGGCGAGCAACTCGGCCTTCGGCGCGACCACATAGTCGTCGTACTCGGGCCCGTCAGCCACGTAAATCTTGGCCGCGCCGTACTCCGCGAGCCTGCCCTGCGCCGCGTCTGCGCCTGACCCGGCCCAGACAACCGCTGGCTCACCGAACTTGCGCGCGAGCGTCACGAGCTCGAACGTGACCTTCTTGACAGCCTCGCCGTCATGCTCGGCGAGTACCAGGATCTCAGCCATTCTCGGCAGCCTTTCAGCCTCTCAGCTCTTGCTCGGATCAGCGTTCGCGCGCGGCCTGGTCAGATGAACTTCCTGCCCGCCAGGAACTCGGCGGCCTTCGTACCGCCATCGCCATCGTCGGACACGACCGTGCCTGCCTGCCGCGACGGCCGCTTGGCGAAGCTGACCACTTCGCAGGCGGCGTTCGCCAGGCCGACTTCCGCGGCGTCGATGCCGGCATCGGCCAGGCTCATCGTCCGCACCGGCTTTTTCTTGGCGGCCATGATGCCCTTGAAGGAGGGGTAACGCGGCTCGTTGATCTTCTCGACGACGCTGACGACAGCTGGCAACGTGGCCTCCACCCGGTCATAGCCGTAGTCGGCCTGCCGGTCGATGGTGATCGCCGGCCCGTCGATCTCGACCTTGCTCGCGTAGGAAAGCTGCGGCACGCCAAGCCGTTCCGCCAGCATGGCCGCGATAACGCCGGTCCGCGCGTCCGTCGACTCGCAGCCGAGTATCACCAGGTCGAACCCGACTTGACGGAGAACCGCCGCCATCGCCGCCGACGTTCCGAGCGCGTCGGAACCGGCGAGCGCGTCATCGACGAGGTGCACGGCCTTGTCGGCGCCCATGGAGAGCGCCTTGCGGATCGACTCGGCTGCCCGCTGCGGGCCCATCGAGAAGATCGTGACCTCACCGCCGTGCGCCTCAGCGAGCCGCAGCCCCTCTTCGATCGCGTACTCGTCGAGTTCGTTGATGATGGCGTCGGCGGCATCGCGATCGAGCGTCGAGTCCGAGGCCCTGAGCGTGCGTTCCGACCACGTGTCGGGCACCTGCTTCACGCAGACGACGATGTTCATGACCGGCCGCCGACCTCCCTTTTCACTGCCATCCCGCACCTGCTGCTTCTACCCCGACTTGCCGCTCACACCCACGTCGCCGACCTGCCAGAGCCTGCGGCAAGTGCAAGCCTGCCAAATGGCTACGACGAGATGAACCTCGGGTCCCCGCCGCGGGCTCAGCAGCTATGTTACTCATAAGTAGCTTTAGCCTCAGCGGGGCATGCCGGTCAGGCGCGGCGCTCGGCCAGCGCCACGACGTTCGAGAGCAGCATCGCCCTCGTCATCGGCCCGACCCCGCCCGGCACCCCGGCCAGGTACCCCGCGACGTCCGCGACGCCGGGGTGCACGTCGCCGGCCAGCCCGTCCGGCGTGCTCGTGATTCCCACGTCGAGCACCGTCGCACCTGGCCTGATCATGTCGGCGGTGACCAGACCCGGCTTGCCAGCGGCAGCGACCACGATGTCTGCTTTCAGCGTATGGGTTGTCAAGTCAGTGGTACCGGTATGGCAAAGGGTCACCGTGGCGTTCTCGCTCCGCCTGGTCAGCAGGAGCCCGAGCGGCCTGCCGACCGTGATGCCGCGGCCGATCACGGTGACGTTCGCGCCAGCGATCGGTACCTCGTACCTGCGCAGGAGCTCGACAATGCCCAGCGGGGTGCAGGGCAGCGGCGCGGGCTCTCCGAGCACGAGCCTGCCCAGGTTCATCGGATGCAGGCCATCGGCGTCCTTGGCCGGATCTACCAGCTCGAGCACGGCCTGGGCGTCCAGGCCGGCGGGCAGCGGCAACTGGACGATGAACCCGGTGCACGCCGGATCGGAGTTCAGCTCCGCGACTGTCTCCTCAACCTGGCGCTGGCTCGCCGTCGCCGGCAGATCGCGGCGCAGGCTCGCGATGCCGAGCCGGGCACTGTCCCTGTAGTTGCCAGCGACGTAGCTGGCGCTGCCCGGGTCATCGCCGACCAGCACCGTGCCAAGGCCGGGGACGATGCCGCGCAGCGCGAGCGCCGCGACCCGGCCGACAAGCTCAGCGCGGATCTGCGCCGCCGTGGCCCTTCCGTCCATGCTGATCGCAGTCACCGGGCTATTGTCGCCGGCCGCGCCGGCCGGCGACACGCACCCGGGCCTGCCCTGGGCGGGGCGCTGGGGCGGGCCGCTGGGTCAATGCCAGAAGTGCCGGACGCCAGTGAAGTACAAGCTGACGCCCGCCCTGCCCGCGGCCTCGATCACCTCAGCGTCGCGGACCGATCCGCCCGGCTCTGCGATGGCCCGCACTCCCGCGCCGGCCAGCACGTTCAGGCCGTCGGCGAACGGGAAGAACGCGTCGCTCGCGCCGGCCGAGCCGACCGCCCGGTCCCCTGCCCTCGACACCGCGAGGCGGGCGGCGTCGACGCGATTGACCTGGCCCATCCCGATTCCCACCGAGGCCTGGCCGCTGGCCAGCAAGATCGCGTTTGACTTGACGAAACGGCAGGCACGCCAGGCGAACTCCAGGTCGGCGAGCGTACCGGGACCCGCGGGCGGCCCGGCCGCGAGCTGCCAGCCGGCGGAGCGGTCACCTGGTTCGGCGGCCAGGTCAGTCGTCTGGGCCAGCAGGCCGCCGCCAACCTGCCGCCATTCGGTTCCTGAGCGTGCCGGGCCGGCCGGGCGGGCAGCGGGCGCTCCGGCGGGCGCGGCGGTCTGGGCCGCGGTCTGCGCGGCGGGCGCGCAGCGGAGGACGCGCTGGTTCTTCTTCGCGGTCAGGATGTCCAGGGCGGCCGGGTCGTAACCGGGCGCGACGATCACCTCGGTGAAGATCTCGGCTATCTGAGCCGCCAGCTCAGCCGAGACCGGGCGGTTGACCGCGATCACCCCGCCATACGCGGACACCGGGTCACAGGCGTGAGCCTTGCGGTGCGCCTCAGCGATGTCAGCGCCGAGCGCGATGCCGCAGGGATTCGAGTGCTTCATGATCGCGACGCACGGCTCGGTGAACTCACCTGCCGCCCGCCAGGCCGCGTCGGCATCGACGTAGTTGTTGTAGGACATCGGCTTGCCGTGCAACTGCTCGGCGCCGGCGACGCCTTCCAGTTGCCGCGCTGGGCCGGCGGGAAGGTAGAGGGCCGCGCGCTGGTGCGGGTTCTCGCCGTAGCGGAGCACCTGGCGGCGTGACCAGGTGGTGGCAAGGAGATCGGGCCATCCGCTTTCCATCGCGGTCCCGTCCGGCGCGTAGCTGGCCGCGAACCAGGAAGCGACGGCCGCGTCGTAACTCGCCGTGCGCGCGAAGGCCTGCGCGGCAAGCCGCCGCCGCTGGTCCAGCGTGAAGCCTCCGGCCGCGAGCGCCTCGGAGACCTCGTCATAGCCGAGCGGACTGGTGATCACGGCGACGTTGGCGTGGTTCTTCGCGGCTGCCCTGACCATCGCCGGGCCGCCGATGTCGATCTGCTCGATCGACTCTTCGCCGGTCGCGCCCGACGCGATCGTCTGCTCAAACGGATACAGGCTGGAGACCAGCAGCTGGAATGGCTCGATGCCGAGTTGCTCAAGCTGCGCGGCATGATCGGCGTCGCGCAGGTCAGCGAGCAGCCCGCCGTGCACGGCCGGATGCAGCGTCTTGACCCGGCCGCCGAGGCATTCGGGGAAGCCGGTGACCGACTCGACAGGGGTGACCGGTACTCCGGCGGCGGTGATGGCCGCTGCCGTGCTGCCGGTAGAGACGATCTCGACTCCCGCCCCGTGCAGCGCCGCCGCCAGCTCGGCGAGGCCGGACTTGTCGTGGACGCTGACGAGGGCCCTGGTGATGGCGATCCTTGTCGCCGGATCAGACATGCGACCTAGTGTCCCAGCCCGGCTCCGGCTCGGATCTGGGAGGCCTATAGCCGAAGCGGCCGGAGCGGCGAAAGGCCGAAGCGGCGAAAGATTCTGTCCGTTCCGGCCTCTGCGGCGTCATAGTAGACGAACTATCCACCTGGAAAGGAGCCCATTACATGAGACTGACCCGCGCGCGGTCGTTCCTGACGACGAGCCTGGTAGTACTCGCCGGAGCCGCGACCACCGCCGTCGTGGTAGCCGCCCCGGCATCCGCCAAGCCCGCTGCGCCCGCCAGTTCGCACCAGGTGGTGCTGGTGAACTGCAATTCGGGGCAGGTGAAGCCGGCGCTCTTCGAACCGGGATGCATGCCGTCGCAGGAATTCTTCTCGCATCTGAGCTGGACAAGCTGGAAGTCGACCGCCTTCGGCAGCGGGACCTTCGACATCAACAGCTGCAACCCGAACTGCGCTCAGGGCAAGCTGCTCAAGTTCGGAGTCCTAGTCGTCGCCTGGAAGGCGCTGGCGTGGCCGCATCACGCGGGCCGGCAGTATTTCAGCCGGATGACCGTGATCTTTACCGGCAAGCACCCCAAGAGCGTGCACACCCCCGCACAGACCCTGACCCTGTCCGCGCACCAGTAGGGCCGCGATCACCGCAGCCGCCCGGTCCGGCACCTCCGCGCAGGACAGCGGTACCCTTGCCGGGCCGGGCGGCGCAGCTTACAGGTACAGGCCGCTTGTGCATTGGTGATGAAATAGAACCGAACGCAGCCACCAGCTACCGGAACCCCGCCTCACGGGCCCGGTGACCACGAACCGGAGGAACGGCACTGCCCGCCGAGTCCAGCCAGCAGTTCACGCCGGGACCGCAAGACCAGCCCGCCGGCGGAGACGAGCCTGCCACCACGGGCGCATCAGGCACCACGGGCGAGCCGGGCACCACGGGCGAGCCGGGCAGCGCAGACTCCACGGGCAGGCCGGGCAGCACGGGCACGCCGGGCAGCGCGGGCGAGCGCCGCAGCGCGGCAATCCCTGACGGCGCCGGTCAGCGTGACAGTGCGGGTGCGCCGGCCAACCTGAGCGGATCCCCGCAGGACACGGCGTCGGCCGGTGACAGGCTGGCCGACGAGCCAGATGGCCGACCGAGGCCGTTTTTCGCCGATGAGCCCGCTGAACCCGCTGAACCCGCCGGATCCTGGCAGCAGCCGGCTCCTGGATCGCAGGACGGCCAGTCCGGGTCTGGCCGGCCGCTCTACGGCCAGCCCGACGCGCCGGATAGCAACGGCCGTAGTCAGCTCGGCCAGCCGCCGGCCCAGCCCGGCGGCGCCCGGCCACCGCAGCGGCCGGCGCGGCAGCCGCAGCGGCGCCAGGCCAACCCGCCGGATCGCGAGCTCAGGCACCGGGCAGTCGCGTCGCTGGTATTCGGCGCGTTCAGCCTCATCGCGTTGCTCGGGATCGGCACCGACCTGCGCAAAGGCGTCTACGTGCTGATCTTCAGCGCGGCCGTCGCCATCGCGGGTTTCATCATCGGGATCACGGCGCTGGTCAAGGCTCGCAAGACGGGCAGCTACCGGCCGAGGTTCAGCGTCAGCGGCATCGTATTCAGCGCGCTCGGCGCGCTGGTCTCTGTCCCCATCCTGGCGACCTACCTTGCCTTCCCGACCCAGGTCAACAACTACGTGAATTGCCTGCACCAGGCGCAGAACTCAGCCGATCAGCAGGCGTGCATGACCAAGTTCTACAAGTCGATCCACTTCGATGCCTCGGCCTCGCCGACCTCGATCCCGGCACCGTTGGCCCGCCATGCGGCACCCAGCGACCTGCCCCAGCGCTATTAGCGGCCCGCGCAACTGCCATCTCGCGGCGAGTTCCCGCAGAGGATGGCAGACCTAGGATGGCATGGCCCTTCCTGCTGCCGTCGGGGGCTGCCAGGCGCAGGGTGAGCAGCGTGGCCCTCCCTGTTGCCGTCGCGGCGGCCGGGCGTGAGCAGCATGGCCCTCCCTGTTGCTGTTGCGGCGGCGTTGGGTTCAGGCGGCGTTGGGTTCAGGCGGCGGAGGCCAGCCGCGCCTGGATGACCTGGCCAGGCTGGGTGGACTCGCCCCGGATCGCGGCTGCCGGGCTGGGAGCCGAATCAGCACCTGGGCGATCTTCCGTGATCAAGGTCCAGGGCATGATCACGGAACATCACTGCTGTCCTGACCTGGGTGATCTTCCGTGATCATGGTCTCGATCATGATCACGGAAACCAGCACAGGTCCCGGGGGCTGCCGCGCGGCTCGTGATCAGGATCGGGGAGCCTTTTCCGGCATCGCGGGGAGAGTTCTCACTTCGGGGGAGCTGTCGGTGCGGGGGCGGCAGGTGCGATGTTCCGTGATCAAGGTCCAGGGCATGATCACGGAACATCGCCGCTGCCCTGGAGGCTCTCGCGTGATTCGTGATCGAGTCGGAGGAGCCTTTCGGACATCTTGCGGAACCGTCAGGCGGGAGCACACTCCGGACTGCGTCCCGGCGGCCCGGCGTCCGGGCGTTCCGGCGGCCCGGCGGCCGGGCGGCCCGGCCTGCGGCAGCATCGGGGCGGCTCGGGTTGCTGGTCACGGCCGCCTGTGACAGCATCGTGGCCCTCCCTGTTGCTGTCAGCCACTGGTTTTAACAGCAACGCGGCCCTCCCTCATGCTGTCCTGAGAGGCTGCTGAAAAACCCCGAAAAATCCATGATCGCGATCGAAGAACCGCAGGTCAGGGAGTCGGGTTCGCGACGAAAACGGGGTTTTTCAGCAGCCTCTCCTGACAGCAACGGGGAGGGCCGCGTTGCTGTCAGAACGGGCCGCTGACAGCAACGGGGAGGCCACGATGCTCACGCGGGAGACCCAGCACCAAGAACCCGCACACCAAACACCGGCACCGGCACCGGCACCGGCAGCACAAGCACCGGGGAACAGGGAACAGCACAAGCACCCGCGTGAGTGCCAGGCGGCGCGGCGCGGAGGTTACGGGAGGGCTGAGGGGCCTCTTGAGCGCTTCGGGCGGTTGCCTGCCTCTTGGTCTTCGGCCCACCTGTCGAGGTAGATCACGTGCCCGCCCTCATCGGGCTCGGCTGACCAGCCGGGAGCCTGGCGAGTGGCCGCTGCCTCAGGCACCTGAACGCTGATCGCTCCGATCTCATCAGCATCCGGGTACGCCCGCCGACGTCGGTACCACCACTGGCCCGCGCCCGCGCTCACGGCGGCGGCGATGCCGAGTTCTAGCGCGGCCACGACCATGACCTGCCACGCGGACGGGCCAACGGCTGACAGCCGGCCGTCGCCGAGCGGGCCTCCGGCGAAGGCCGCCAGCAGGCCAATCAGGACTCCGGAGGCCGCGCCGCCGCAGAATCCCCTGATCGCGACGCCGTCGACCGTCGCGTGCGGGACGTGCCGCACGATCAGCAGCCCGCCGGTGACGCCGGCCAGATACGGAATCGACAGCAGCACGGCCGCTAGCCAGCCCGGCACCGAGTCATGCGGTCCGCCAGGAAGCGCGGCCAGCAGGGGGAACGCCGGCATGGCGCCGAGCACCGACCCGGTCGGCGCGACGATCGTGCCCGCGCCCACGGCGAACCCCGGGCCCACCATGTACGCGATTGCCCACAGCACAGCGTTGGGGAGGTACGCGAGCTGGGCAAGGAGAAGCAGCACGCTTCCGACCAGGCCAGGGCCGAGCCGGTCGTACACCGCGCCGAACTGGTGCACGTGGTTGGCCAGCGCGACAGCCGTCGTCAGCATCCCCGCGGCGACGAGCACGGCGAAAGAGCCCGCGGCCCCGAGCAAGATCGACCGGGCCCGGTCCGACATCAGCGTTCCGACCTTCGCCCAGGGCGCGAGAGCGCGGGCGGCACCGAGCCACGCCGCGATGAAGGCGACGGCGAAGCCCGCCATCACGGCCTGCGGGAACGATGCCTTGGCCAGTTCGGATCTGCTGACAATCGCGAGCACCCCGGCGATGACCGAATACGGCACCGCGACGGCCAGCGCCGCCGCTGCCACCTGCCCGCCGCCGCTCGCCCGCTGACCGCGCACCACTGCCCGGCCCGCCCAGAAGAGCAAAGTGCCGGGCAGCAGCACTAGCCCGAGCGGCAGCATGCCGATCCGCCCCGCGCCCTGGACCTGGACCGCGACGTGGTGGCCGACCAGCCACAGCACGCCAGCGGTCCGCAGGACGCCGCCAAGCCCGAGACCCGGATGCGGCGCGGCGATCCAGCCGGCGAGCGCGAGCATGGTCATGGCAGCCAGGCCCGCGCCGGCCGAGGCGCCGGCCGCCCGGGCACCGGCGAACGCAAGCGACCCCGCCAGGCCGGCCCGCGCGTCATCCGACGGGCCAGGCTGGTCCTGGCCGGGAGGCCTGGGGCGAACGGCTGAAGTCGTCACAACACTCCACATTGGCAACCCCGGCGCCCCCGCACGTGGAGGCGCGCCGCAGAGGACCCCGCGAGCCGGAGAAGGGGGAAAGGGGAGACGGCCGGGCCTCAGCCGCGCATGAGCTCCCGGACGAGCTGAGCGGTGCCGCTGGGCGTCCGGCCCACCTTGACGCCGACCTTCTCGAGCGCTTCCTTCTTCGCCTGGGCGGTGCCGGCCGAGCCCGAGATGATGGCGCCGGCGTGGCCCATCGTCTTGCCCTCGGGCGCGGTGAACCCGGCTACGTAGGCCACGACCGGCTTGGTCACGTTGGCATCGATGAACGCCGCCGCCCGCTCTTCGGCGTCGCCGCCGATTTCGCCGATCATCACGATCGCGTCGGTCTCATCGTCGTCTTGGAACGCCCGCAGGCAGTCGATGTGCGTCGTGCCGATGATGGGGTCCCCGCCGATCCCTACAGCAGTGGAGAAACCAATATCTCGGAGTTCGTACATCATTTGATAAGTCAGCGTGCCTGACTTGGAGACAAGGCCGATTCGTCCCTGCGTGGTGATGTCGGCCGGGATGATGCCGGCGTTGGATTTGCCTGGTGAGGCGATGCCGGGGCAGTTCGGGCCGACAATACGAGTCGCGTTGCCGTCCCGCCCGCCTCCCCTGCCCCCTTCACTGGCGTAAGCCCAGAACGCGGCGCTGTCGTGCACCGGGATGCCCTCGGTGATCACGATCACCAGCGGGATCGCCGCGTCGACGGCCTCGATCACCGCGTCCTTAGTGCCGGCCGGCGGCACGAACACCACGGAGACGTCGGCGCCGGTTTCCGCCATGGCCTCGCCGACCGTGCCGAAGACAGGGACGCTCGTCCCGCCGAGGTCCACGGTCTGGCCGGCCTTGCGCGGGTTGGTGCCGCCGACCACCTTGGTGCCGGCCGCGATCATTCGCGCCCCGTGCTTGCGGCCCTCAGAGCCGGTGATGCCCTGGACGATGACCTTGCTGTCGCTGGTCAGGAAGATCGCCATCTCATGCTCCCGTCGCGGCCAGGCTGGCCAGCTCGGCGGCCCGCCTGGCCGCGTCGTCCATCGTTCCTACCTGCTCGACGACACTGATGTTGGCCTCGGTCAGGATCTGCCGGCCTTCGGCCGCCTTGTTGCCATCGAGACGGACCACGATCGGCCGGTTCACCGGCTCGCCGCGATCGCTCAGCATGCCGATCGCGGTGACGATGCCGTTCGCCACGGCATCGCACGAGGTAATGCCGCCGAAGACGTTCACCAAGACGGATCGGACCGAAGGGTCGGACAAGACTATTTCCAGCCCGTTGGTCATAACCTCAGCCGAAGCGCCGCCGCCGATGTCCAGGAAGTTGGCCGGCCGCACGCCGCCGAATTCCTCGCCCGCGTAGGCGACCACGTCAAGAGTCGACATGACCAGGCCGGCGCCGTTGCCGATGATGCCGACCGCGCCTTCGAGCTTGACGTAGTTGAGGTGCTTCTCTTTCGCCCGCGCCTCGATCGGGTCGGCGGCGGTGGGATCGGCGAAGCGGGCGTGTTCCTGCCGGAAGGCGGCGTTGTCGTCCAGGCTGACCTTGCCGTCGAGCGCGGCGACGCGGCCGTCGGTGGTCAGCGCCATCGGGTTGACCTCGACCAGGGTGGCGTCCTCGTCGGTGAACACGGCCCACAGGCGGGTCGCCAGTTCGATCGCGCCTTCGGCGGCCTCGGCCGGGATGCGGCCCGCGGCGATGATCTCGGCGGCCTTGGCCCGGTCGACGCCCTCGAGCGGGTCGATGCCGATCCGCGCCACGGCGTCTGGGTTGGTGTGGGCGACTTCCTCGATCTCGACGCCGCCTTCGACGGAGCAGATCGACATGAACTGCCGTCCGGCCCGGTCGACCAGGAACGACAGGTAGTACTCCTGCGCGATGTCGTAGGCCTCAGCGATCAGGACCTTATGCACGGTGTGGCCCTTGATGTCCATGCCGAGGATCGCGCTGGCCTTGTCGTAGGCCTCGCCGGCGTTCTTGGCCAGCTTGACGCCGCCGGCCTTGCCACGGCCGCCGACCTTGACCTGGGCCTTGACGACCACCATCGGGTGGCCTGCCTTGGCGAACTCCTCGGCGATGGCCCTGGCCTCGTCCGCCGTGTAGGCGACCTTGCCGGGCTGAACCGGCACGCCGTACTCGGCGAAGAGCTCTTTTGCTTCGTGCTCGAACAGATCCACGTCCGCGTCCGTTCCTGACTGGTCTGATGTACTCGCGGTGGCGCTCGCGGGCCGCGAGGGGGTAGGCGCGGTGCCGACTGCGCGGCTAGCCCGCCAGAGGTGAGCCTAGCGGGCGGGCCGAAGCTGATCGGTCAGGCGGTTCGTCTTTCGGCCTTCGCACCAAGGTTCGAGCGGACCCAGGCCACGATTTCATGGGTCGATGCGCCCGGGGGTGAAGATCTTGGCGACCCCCCAAGCCCTGGAGTTCGGCGATGCCGGCGTCGGGGATGATGCCCCGCCGAAGACGGTGATGTCTTCTGCTTTCTGGGCCTTGAGACCGTGAGCGAGCCAATTCGTACCGATCGGCCAATGATCGTGCCGCTGTTGGCGAGACACGCATCGATGCCTGCCGTCATTAGCCTGATCAGCCCATCAGATCCCTGATCGCCCGCCAGCCGGGATCGAGGTGTGGACTAACTGCCGCGCCTGGCCATCCGCCTACGGCGTCTCGCACCTGATCGGCGACTTCGGATACGTCGCTGTCGGCGTATAGGTGCAGCGTCCGGACGCCTCGGCAAGTCTCGTGCGCCACCAGCAGTGCCAGCGGCTCCAGCCCGGCTGTGATCTTCTCTTCGACTGCGCGCAGCTCATCAAGTGACTCGGTGGTCGGGAAGCCTTGCGGAGTCTGGTCAGCAAAAGGCAGTGTGACTTCAATGTGCAGGTCCATTAGGGGGTGGTCGATCCACTTGGCCGGGACGGCCAGCGATGCGACAACAGGGCCGTTCTTGCGTTGTCCCTGAATAAGGAGCCAGCCGGGTTCTCCGGTCCGTTCTGCGAGCGCCTGGACCGTCTCGATCAGCCCGTCAGCGGGGACTCCGCTTGGCGGGCGGGCCGCAGAAGTCTCAAAGGCTCCAATCCACCGGGTGACGCCGTTTTCGCCCAAGGCCCAGTCGAGCGCCAGGAAACCCACCTCGGCCCGTGCTTCGGACGGCATCGTCGTGAACACGGGATGAAAGACCACGGTGTCGATCATGTCCCGGTCGTTGTCGACATGAAGGTCGAATGTCAGCTCGGCCAGGTCGAGACTGCGGCCGCCAATCCGAAGCTCGGACTCCAGAGATGACGGGCTGGCTTGGCGGGCAGGATGGTATTCCCAGACGTCGTCAGCAGCCGGAGCGGCACTCTGCCGCCGCTCCGGACCCCGAACTGGATGACCCCGATTCCCAGCTCTGGTCAGCAACGACAAGCGTTATCCGACCTTGGCATGAGGGAGGCGAGCCCGGAGCTTTTTCAAGCCGCCTGCGCTTACGGCTACATCCTGCAGACCCAGCCTCGACAACTGCGGAAGCTCTACAGCAAATCGAAAAGCCGTGACCGAGAGTGAGGACTCCTCAAGGTAGAGGCTTTCCATTTTTCTCAGTGCCACAAGTTGTTGTACACCACCGTCAGTGAACCGATTTCCCCATGTTTGCAAGTAGGTCAGATTGTGCAACTTGGATACGCTTTGGAGCGCCTCATCGGTCAGCGCAGTGCTAGCGAGGTAAAGGCGACGAAGGCCAGGAGCTAGATGCACGATTGAATCAAAGGATTCCGGAATAAGAGGGGAAGTCAGGTGCAGCTCATTGATGTTTGCACTTGGTAGATTGCGAAGAAAACGCAGGTCTACTGGTCGGGAGCTACCGTGAATGATCCAGCGCCCGCCGACACTCGCCCTAGACCAAGAGTCGGGCGACCGGATCTTGCCTTCGCGCTGAATCCAATGTCCGGCCTCAAGAGAATCAGCCGACGCGATCGACTCTATTATCATGACTCGGAGCGAGACCTCAGCGCCGTGCGGGACAGCTACATTCCCTTTCGCCGGTATGAGACCTTCCATTTCAGAACCGGGCCATGCGACGATACCGACGGTTTCGTCAGCGGGGAACGGCAGATAGATCAAGGCCACCAGCCCTTCGAAACCCAAGAGAAGTCATAGATGCTTATTTTCCGATACTAGTTGTCATTGCGACAGCATTCATTTTACGCATTCAAAGGAGCCCTCGATGGCAATGGAACCAGAACCCTCGTTTCCGTCTATCTCGACAACAAAATTGAAATAGTCAGTATAATCGAATATGGTGTATCGCCGGGCTTTCAGCATTTTTCCGTGAAAACGGTATCCCGGCCCCACCACATGACCCGATCCCTGATACCAAGAACCATCGTTTCGCCGATACCTAAGACCAGACTCCGTAACGTCTCCTTCGATCCAGCGTTGAATTACAGGATCGATTGTAAAACCCCACTCGGCGATATTATCGTGGCATAGATACCTGACTTCAAAAGTCCCTTCGAAGTCTGAAATCACGCGCCACTTCTCGCCGCATGGAATACCGGGGGGGCCATGGGGGTGGGGCGTACTTAGGCCTGATGGATCCTTTAGAATCACCGGGTCCCCGCTGGCGTATCCGTAGGGCTCCATAGTCTGGTCGACGCCGGGATCGACCGAGATAAACTGCCCAGTCGAGGGATCATAATATCTGTGAAGGAGATATATAAGACCGGTGGCATCGGTGTAACCACCCGCATAGCCAAAGGAGGTGACGCCTGTTAGACCGCCAGAAGTCTCGGCGTTACCCCAAACGTCGTATGATGTAGTTGCTGCGAGACCGCCTGTCGCGGTAACCGCGCCGCGCACTGATCCGAGAAGATCCGTAACAAGATAATCTACCGCTCCTGCCGATATGCTGACCTGCTCTATCGGCGCGCCTGGCGGACCGTATATGTAGGCGTCTTTCGAGTCCATGATCAACTGAGGTAGCGGACTTTCGTCATCCCAGACAAAGGACTGAGTACCTGATGTTGTTGTGTCGGAGGCACGCACTCCCTCGCCGTCGTACGTAACGGCGGTCATGTTCGCCGACCCGTCGTCGTAACTGGTGAGCTGCCCGGCGCCGTTCCATGTTGCCAAGGACTTTGTTGTGGAGCCCTGTACCGACGTAAGCTGCTCGCCGTCCGCGTCATATGTATAATTCGTAGTAACACCACTGGCGACCGATTGCGTCAGTTCGCCCGCCTTGTCATATGTTCCCGCCGCGCCGGCAGGCAGGGTAGCGAGGTTGGACGAGGCATCGAATCCGTAGTTGAACGTCGGGTTCGTGCCGGGAGTCATGGAGGTTACGCGGCCCTTGGCGTCATAGGTATAGGACGCGGGGGATTGAGAGGATGCCGGTAGATCTGTTTCTCCGACAATGGTACCGCCGGGCGAGTCGCTGTAGGTGAAGGATTGTAGAGTGCTTGTGCTGGTCTTGAGAGCGATTGCTGATGGAGCGCTGGTCTGGTCGTACGTGTAGTTGATAGTGTCGCCAGTGGAGCCAAGAGTCTCCGAGGACGGCATGCTATTGCCGTTGTTAGTAATGGCGATGAGATCGCCGTTGAAGTCGGTAACCGAGTTTAGTACGTCTTGCGCATTATAGCCGTAGCTCACCGTGTTGGTGGTCGCCCAAGTCGCTGTGGGGGGTAGTGGATAAGTGATTGAGGAAACGTCGCCGTCGGCGTCGTAGCCGTATCCAGTAACTTTACTGGCACCATTAGTAGCCGACGTTAGTTCATTGAACGGGTTGTAGCTGTAGCTTGACGACCCGGAACCGTCAGTCATAGACGTCTTGTTGTCGTTGGCATCGTACCCGTAGGTCACGGAGTGGGCGGAAGATGCGGAATAGCTGACTGTAGCGGCCTTGTTAAGCGGCGTGTAAGACCAAGTAGTGGTGATGCCATTGGGGTCGGTGCGGGTCAGTGTATTGCCGACTGGGTCGTAGGTCTCGGTGGTAGTTGCACCGGTTGGCGCCACGGTCGTAGCTGGCGTCGTGGTCGCCAGCAGTTCCGCGGCTGAGTCGTAAGACAACGTCGTCTGATAGCCCGCCTGCATCGAAAACGCAGTGGAATTGACAGTCCATGGCGACGCCGACTGGCACTGAGCCACACCCGAGGTGTTGCCATCCGGATAGACAACAGAGGTGTGATCTCCGTTCGGGTCGTAGCAGTAGCTAGTCGTCGCAGCGGCCGAGCTGCCGAAACCAGTCGTCTCGCTGGCCAGGTTCCCAGCCGAGTCGTATGTATCGACGGTCACTTGATTTGGCCCGCTACTCAAGGCCGGCGGTGCCGCGGTCCTGATGACATTGCCGTCACCGTCATATGCGTGGGAGGTCGTCTCGAATCCAGTCTGGCCCGCTGGAGCCGGGGTGGTCTCCTGTGTCTCGTCACCGATACCGTCGTAGGTGGTGACCGTAGCGTCTGACGCTAGCCTGTCACTGTACCCAGCGGGGTAACTGGTGGGGCAGGAGGTCGGGCTCAGAGTATTCGCGGCTACTCCGGTCGGGGGGACGATCTGGACGACGTTGCCGTCTCCGTCGTAGCAGGTCAGCATCTGGTTGTTGTTCGGATCGGTGACGAGGGTGGCCTGGTCGTCTGCATTGTAGGCGGTGTTAGTGGTGAAGCTGCGGGCGTCCTCGACGGTCGTCTGGTTAGCGTCGGCGTCGTAACCGTAGGAGGTGACGCGGGGGGTGACGGAGTGACCGGTTCCTCCGCCCTGGGTGACCGAGGTGACCTCACCGTCGGCGTCGTAGGCCGTGACCGTGGTGTAGTCGCCCGGGTTGGCGCCCGTCAGGTTTCCGTCGGGGCTAATAACCGATGCTTGCTCGCCATCACCATCGTAGGTGTACATGGTGGTGGCTAGCTCAGTGCCATTGCCATCCGGAGTAGACGAGGAAGCCAGGTCGCCGAAGAGGTCGTAAGCGAGCTGGGTGACGACCCCGTCGGCGTTAATAGTGGCGCAGGGCAGGGATGCTGACGGAGGGCTTGCCTGGCACGTGATGTTGTGGCCGAAGAGGGTGACGTTGTTGCCGCCGTACAGGGTGTAGCTGGTCTGGCTGTAAGCTGCCGAGCTGGCGCCAGGTTCGTAGACACCGGTGGTGGTGTACAGCACGTTGCCGTCTGTGTCGTTCAGGGTGTAAGTAACGCCTTCGGGTGGCGCTACCGATGGAGGTGTAATGACGCCGCCAGCGGATACCGGGGACGGGCCGGTCAGGCTCTGGCATCCTGTCCCGCTGGCTTCAGCCGTGCCGTCGCAGCTGTCGTCGCCCAGGGTGGTGGTATAGGACGTGGTGGTCGTGGCGGTGCCGTCGGGTGTGCTGGGTCCGGCGGGTGCGACGGTCTTGGTTGGCTGGCCGCTGGGGCTGTAGCTGGGGTATGTCGTGACATTGCCGTTGCCGTCGGAAGTCCACTGGGGCAGCAGGGTGCCGCCTGTGAGATCGGGCCCCTGATCGGTTTCGGACACGACAGTTGCGGCGCTGGTCACGGCCTGGGAGGTCAGTGCGCCGGCGGTGTAGCCGTAGGTGGTGACGTTGTTGTCGGGGTCAGTGACGGTGACGTATCCGGTGCCGGTGGAGTCGTTCATGCAGTCGCCGGTGGCAGCGTTGGAGCAGTAGTTGAAGGTGGTCTGCCAGCTGGCGGGAGTGGTCTGGGTGGTGACCCGGCCTAGGGAGTCGTAGACGTTGACGGTGGCGTCGCCGGCGTCTGGGCCGCCGGGCTGGGCGTTCGGGCCGGTGATCGTGAGCAGGTCGTTGTTCTGCAGCGAGCTGCCGGTGGATCCTTGCCCGTAGGTGTAGGAGGTCGTCGGCGATGCCGTGCCCACCGCGGGTTTGGTCACAGAGGTCAGGTGCGCGCCGGTGTAAGTGTAGGCCCAGCGGCGGCCCATGGGGTCGGTGACCGAGGTGACTCGCCCTGCTGAGTTGAACCCCAGGACGAGGGTCCGGCCTGACGCGGAGGTAATCGTCTCGCAGGAGGCGGCAAGGGACGGGCAGCTTCCGACTCCGGGAGCCGGAGTGCTGTAAGCGACAACGAGTGCGTCGCTGGCAGTGTCGGACTCCTCAAGGAGGTGGCCCGTCGTCCAGTCATAGGTGTAGCTGATGTCACCAGGGGCGGGTGTGAAGGCGTAGCTGATGTCCGTGACGGTGGTCAGCGAGGCACCCTCGTCCTGGGATGGCACGCAGTAGGCGGTTCCGGCTGCGACGTACTGGGCCGGGCAGCTCCCGCTCTTGGGCCAGAAGGTGACCTGAGCGCCGCCGGGCTGGGTGATGGTGGTTCCTCCCGGGTACGTGACTCCGGCGATCGTGCTGCCCGGTATCGGGTAGAAGACGCTGGTGCCGTAGCTCGGGTCGGCGGGGATTGTGGAGGTCGTGGTGGCGACTACCTCACGGAGCCTGTTGTTGTTCAGATCGGTGATGTAAAGGTCCCCGGACGGATCGACTGACATCGCGTCCGGCGAATTCATCTTCGCGCCGACCGCGGCGCCGCCGTCGCCATGGTCACCGCTGACTCCGGTCGGGCTGCCTGCGATGGTGTACATGTCGCTGGCCAGCATCGACTGGCCCCACTGAGTGCCGGCCGAGGCGGGGATCTCCTGGATTCGGTTGTTGAGCCCGTCGGCGACGTAGACGTTGCCCCAAGCGTCGACGGCCACGCCAGCCGGGCTGGCGAGCAGCGCCGCCGTCGCCGGGCCGCCGTCGCCGGAGATTCCCTGGGTGCCGGAGACGCTGCCAGCGATGGTGTACATGTCGTACCTCGTCATCTGCTGGCCCTGCTGGATACCAGTGCTGACCGGCGCTTCCTGAATCCGATTGTTGGCGGCATCAGCGATGTACAGGTCTCCAGAGCTGTCGACAGCGACACCGACCGGCTGGGAGAACTCGGCTGACGTCGCAGCTCCGCCGTCGCCGGTGTGCCCAGGGGTGCCGTTGCCCGCGACCGTGTAGATGTCGCCGGCGGTCGAGGAGGCGCGTCCCCAGGTCTGGCCGCCCGAGGCGAATACCTCTCTGATCCGCTGGTTGCCAGTGTCGGCGATGTAGATGTCGCCCTGCACGTCGAGCGCGATCGAATCCGGCCCCTGGAGCTTCGCCGCCGTCGCGACGCCACCGTCGCCGCTGAACCCGGCCGTCCCTGAGGAGTTGCCAGCCACCGTCGACATGAAGCCGCTGGATGCGGCGACTTCCTGGATCCGGTTGTTGCCCGAGTCGTCTATGTACAGGTTCCCACTCGAGTCGACCGCCACAGCCGTCGGCCCGCTCAGGAAGCCGTCCGAGGCAATCGCACCATTTCCGGTTGTGCCGCTCAGGCCGCCGGAGTTGCCGGCGACGGTGTACACGTCGCCGGCGGTCATGTTGGTCCCGTACGTGAATTGGTTGGACGCGGCGATCTCCTGCACCCGGTTGTTCGCGAAGTCGGCAATGAAGACGTCGCCGTCAGCGTCGAAAGCCTCGCCCTGCGGGGAGTTCAGAGCAGCGGTCGCGGCGGGTCCCTGGTCGCCTTCCTGCGGGATCTCCGCGCCGGTACCGGCGTAGGTCGCGATGTTCCCGTTTGAGGCTGTGACCTCACGGATCCGGTTGTTACTGAAGTCCGCGACGTACATATTGAACGACCCGTCCATCGCCACTGCCAGCGGGTCAGTGAGCTTGGCCGAGATCGCCGAGCCGCCGTCACCGGAGAACCCGCTGCCGCCGGTCGCGGACCCGGCGATCGTGTAGATGTCGTTCTGGGTCATCACGATGCCCCACTCCGTGTGACCCGTCTTGGCGACCTCTTCGATCCGGTTGTTCCCGGCGTCGGTAACGTACAGTTGCTTGCCGTTATCCGGGAAAACCCCGGTCGGGCCGGACAGCAGCGCCGAGGTCGACCCCATGCCGCTCGTGTGCCCGGAAGTTCCTGTCGCAGACCCCGCGACATCGAAGATCTCGTTCGCGGTCATCACGACGCCGTATTGCGTCCCGCCGGCCGTTGGGACCTCAGCGACCCGGTTATTGCCGGTGTCTGCGATAAACAGGTCTCCGCCCGAGTCCACCCCGATACCCTCTGGCGCGCTCAAGTGCGACGACGACAGCGCCGTGCCATTTGCGGAAATTCCAGACGTCCCCGCAGCATTACCGACCGCGGTGTAAATGTCACCGGCCGTGAAAGTGTTACCCCAGGATTCGCCACCGAGCGCGAAAACTTCCTGGACCCGGTTGTTTCCCTCGTCAGCTATATAGATATCTGACGCGCTGTCTATCGCCAGGCCTACCGGGTCGCCCAGGAAGGCCAGAGTCGCCGCGCCACCATCACCCGAATGCCCAGAAGCACCGCTCGCATGCCCTGCAAAGATATAGATGTTGTCGGCCGTCATGCCGCCGCCAGTGGTTGCCGGGATTTCCAGCACCCGGTTGTTGCCCGAGTCCGCTATATACAGATTCCCGGCAGCATCAGCAGTGATACCTTGAGGCGCGTTCAGCAGAGCATTGACCGCTACCGTCCCGCTCGGTGAATTACCTGCCTGACCGAACTGGCTGCCCGCGATCGTGTAGATATGGTCGGCCGTCATCGTGATTCCCCACTGCGAGCCGGAGGCAAAGGGGATCTCCGATATCTCGTTCGCTGACGTTTCGGCGATGTAGACGCCGGACGAGTTCGAAAACACCGATCCGGGGGAACTCACCGTGGCTTGCGGTACTGGGCCAAAATTCCCGGTATTCTGCCGCATTCCGTCCAGCGTATAGATGTCAGCCGGAACCGCCGCCGTGGTCGACGACACTGACGTAGCCCAGTTGTCTGTCCAGCCATACCCCAACGCGCCGGGGGTCGCCGTTCCGGTCTGCTGTTGCGCCAGCTGCGCGTCGTAGGTCCGGGTGAATTCAAGGGGTGGCCCGAACGTCGGGATCTTCAGATCCGTCGATGACTGGGTGAAATCGCCGTTCTCCGGATTCACCGGATCACCAGCAGAGGCTATCGCGGCCGAAAGTCCGGGCGATGCCGCATTTCCCCGTCCGCCGATCATCGATCCAGGCGCTGGAACCCCGCCGGACGCGGGCGCCGCCGCCGCCGGGACAGGTGCCGCCGACCCGGCCAGCACGTACGGCTGCCCACTCAGCCCGGCAGATGCCGTGACTTCTGCCGGAGAAGCCGCACCGGATGTGGTCACCTGGATCGCCAGGGACGCATACGTCGCCGGCCATGAGTCGAACGTCTCCTGCACCGCACAGGCTGGCGACGACCACTGGGAAAGGCTGAGGCTCGAGTCGGTGAGGCCGTTGAACGCAGACAGGTTCGCTGCCTCCCAGGAGTTCACCGTCCCCGGCACCGCCGAGCACGACGACGACTCGCCCTGCACCGTGTACCCGCCGCCTTCCACCGAGGCAAGCAACGGCACCGGAGTCCCCGCTGCGGCTGTGGAGTACTCACAGTTCAAAGACACATACAATCCGGTGCCCGAACCAGACGCCGCATAAGAAATACCATCTGAAATGAGCGATTTCGCGCCTGGCGTGGCGGCCAGTGCCGGCGCGGTGCCCAGCACCGTGACGTTCCCCGTCACCGCCGGTCCCCACGTGCCCGCTGTTGACAGCGCATCTGAAGGCACTGTCGACGCACACGTCCCGTTGCTCGGGTCCCCGATCACGATGGCCGAAAACGCCTTGAACGCGGTCGTCGTCAGCGCATCCCACGTCGCCGGGGTATCCACCGTCACCGTGTAGCCGAGCGCGGTCGCTGCCGCCGCCTCCGCGCTGGCCGATCCCCCGTTCACAGAGGTGGACAAGACCAGCACCGTTCCCGACCCCGACGCCTTCGCCGGAGCCGCGCCCACCGCCGCGCTCACGACCGTGATCGCCGTCGCGCCAGCGGCCACCGCCGTCACCGGCACCAGATAGGAGCCGACTCCCACCACCGGGACAACCACCAGCACGGACCCGCACCGCGCCCACCCTCCAGCGCGCGCGAACGTTCTGCGCGGCAATAACCGAGAGCCGCTGCAATTCTGGCTCGCTAATCCGGTCACCGATCGAAGCCAGCCCATGACCCATCCTCATCATCGACGACACAAGGCACGGTGCCGCGCGTCAGGAAGGACCAGCCGCAGCACACGACGCCACACAGAGCGTGCGACAGGTCGATCAACCCGACAAGGGTCCAGCCGTGGCAGCAACCTGCCACGCACACGACTAGACAATAAGGCCGCACTGTGCGCCACAACTCAGCCCACGCCACGCACTGCTCGGTTGGCAGAAGAGTGTCCGGTGCCATTGGGACTTATCAGAATATTTAAGTTGTAATAGCATCACATCCGGAGGAGGGCGCCCTGGCCTTAGGGGCAGCCGAGAATGTCGCGATGCGATCGTCAGGACGTCAGCGTGAGCGAGCTGGACCAGATCACGTTGCACTCAACCGCAGATGACTACCCAGAACTAGAAGACCATGATCCGCTGAAAGCCAGCCTGGCGCTCGCGAGTCAGACGACCAGCGAGTGCCTGATCTCACGACTAACGCCACAACCACTCGAACCTGGCTGGCCAGCCCTATCTATGAGCGCTTTGCTGCCGGGGACAACTGTGAAGATCCTCTACCACGGAGATGACCTGCGCGACGACCCGGCGCTCGCCGCGTCCGCGCTGAGGATCAGCGCGGAAGCACATGTCAGGACTACCTACTCCCGCATTCCCAATATGGTCATCAGCGACCGCCAGTCAGCGATCGTCTTCGTCAACTCCCAGGCCCTAGTCGCGGACTCACTCAAGACCGACCAGCCCGAGGCCATTTCGGTTCTCACCGCCATGTTCGATCAGATCTGGAACACGGCGACGCCACTGGCCCCGGACGTCGAGCCGTACGCACCCAATGGCCACCGCGAACTGCTCGAAGCCGAACTCGAACTCCTCAAGTTACTCGCCGCAGGCGTGACCGACGAGACCGCCGCCCGGCACCTGGGCGTCTCGCTCCGCACAGCACGGCGGCACATGGCTACTCTCATGAACCGGCTCGCCGCCACCAGCCGATTTCAGGCCGGCGTCGAAGCTGTCAAGCGCGGCTGGATCTCCTAGGCCATGTCGTCGCCACCATCGCGGCCAGGGCCAGGCTGGCGACCCAGAAGGGCGCGGCGCTGCGAAGCCCATGGGTGCGCGACTTGATGATACGAATCAGGTGTCAATGCGCGAATCGATGGGGTCGGCTGAGGCGGTCCTCATCGCCTCGCCACCAACTGGAACTTGCCGACCCGAATCGGGCGACGTCGCACGCCCGTCGCAACGGGTGACCGGCGTCACCGTGTCGCCCTGGCCAGTGTCGCCTCCGTTGGCAACGTACAACGTCCGGCCATCTGGCGTAATCGCCAGCGCGTCCGGGCCTGGACCGGCGTTAATGACCTGCGGGCCCGACCTGCTTGACGTGGCCGCCAGAACCGCCCAGGCCACTGCGAGCATCGCCAGCACAGCGGCCGCGCTCACCCCGATCCGGGCGACCCGCCCAGTTGACCACCGCACACTGAGCCGACGCCGATCACTGCTGCGGTCTAGTCGCACTGCGAGTCCACCCGGCTTCTCGTTGCTACAGGCTCCGGCATCGCTGCAGCTGAGTCAGGCGGTTCGGCTTTCCGCCTTCGCGGCGAGGTTCGAGCGCACCCAGTCGACGATCTCGTGCGTGGCGGCGCCTGGGGTAAAGATCTTGGCCACGCCCATGCTCTGGAGCTCGGCGATGTCGGCATCGGGGATAATGCCGCCGCCGAAGACGGTGATGTCGGCCGCGTTCTGCGCCTTGAGGAGGTCAAGTACCTTGGCGAACTGGGTCATGTGAGCGCCGGAGAGTATGGACAGGCCGATCGCGTCCGCGTCCTCCTGCAAGGCGGCGGCCACGATCTGCTCGGGGGTCTGGTGCAGGCCGGTGTAGATGACCTCCACGCCGGCGTCGCGCAGGGCGCGGGCCACGACCTTGGCACCGCGGTCATGCCCGTCCAGGCCAGGCTTCGCGATGATGACCCGGATGTTGCTCATGTTGCTGCGCCCTCCGCCAGATTCCTCACACGCAGGTTACCGGCGTCCGCCGGAGATGAAGCAGCCGGGCAAGGTCGGTCAGCTTTGGGTGGCTGGGGCGATCGCCTGGTTGGTGTCAGGGTCGCCGGTCGCGCGAAGCCATGGGCTAGCCCGATCTGCCTCTGGCAAGTGCGGTCTGTCCCCTGTCCGGAGCCAGATCCGCAAATCACGACGGGCACTGGTGGTCTCCGAGGCTGCCAGGCACGGCATTGCATCCAGCGCGGCAACTGCCCCTCCGGCTAGCAACCGACAGACGCACGTTACCTGCGAAGCATGTGGTCACGCCGCCGCCGGGGCCTCCGCGCCGGCCGGGGCCGCGCCTTTCTCACGCTGGCCGGAGCCGCATTCCCGCTCGATCAGCTGATGCCCGGTCACCTTGACCTTCACCGGCAGCAGGTCGAATACCTGGCGTCGGTCGATCCCGGTGACCGGCCTGCCCGCCAGCCCGGTCCCGCACCGGACCGGCTCACGGCGGACCTCCCGGTCCGGCTTCGGCACCTGAGCCAGAGTCGAGCCCTCATGGCCAGCCTGCCCACCCGGCCTGCGGCCGGTCCTCTTCCGCAGCGACTTCGGCGCCGCTTGCCCAGCCCCTCAGCAGACGGCGGCGGCTCATGATCAGCGGGCATCCCCGGACACTACCGGCCAAGATTCATTAACGCCCGCAACCACCCGCACCGGCGTGTCGGCCCTCACCGCCCAAACCCGCACGCCCTTAACGCCAATACCTGATCAGTTACATTTTCCAATACTGTAGTCATTGCGACAGCATTCATTTTACGCATTCGAAGGAGCTTTCGATGGCAATGGAATCCAGAACCCTCGTGATACGGTTAGAAAAAGCAAATCGGGCAACATGCCATTTTCATATTTGACTCTGATTAGCGCCATAGAGATAGCCGGAAGCCTGACAGGACGCCAATTTCCGTGCCCTAAGCAGAATATCAGAAATCTAACGTCCTCAGAGAACCGGACCTATCCAGTTACGCGCCGACGAGATACCGTCAAGCCCAAGGCTATGGTAAGTAGGTCGACCGTCAAAGACAACGCAGAGTGAAGCCATATTTCAGATAGAGGCGGATAGAGGCCAGCCGTATCATAAATACCTATGGCTCCCGCGAAGACGGCCCATACCGCCAGTACAATATTGTGCTGGAATAGGCCAACGACGAAGATCGCGGCTCCAAGCACAAGCAAAGGTCCGCCCAGAAAAACTGGCGCAATCAATATAGTAAATATTAGCGCGATAATTGATCCCGATTTCAGGCCCGGCTGATTACGAATTCCGCTGGTGTTGCGAAGCGCTAGTTGTCGCCCAAGCCCGAAGCCTGCGCAGACCGCAATTGCCACAAGCAGATCCGGGGCCAAGCCACCGCGCGATCTGCCGACCACCTCAAGCAGCAATTGTGGAACTTCCGCTGCAGACAAAGCAGCCGCAGGGACCACGAATGCTAGCAGCACCGTTCGTTTGTCGCCCCGACACCACGCACCCTTGACCGTGCCGCCCGCAGAAATGCCCGCTGAACGATATACTGGCTCTTTCATCGACCTGACCTCGCAAACATCCTTCTTGGACTCCAACATGGGCGGCTCTCCAATATCCCCATTCGCCCAGAGGGTGTGATCTGCTCCGAGCTTTCCGGACAGCGGATTTGTGGTCAATTCACGCTGCGGACTGCTGTTCCAGGTATTCCTCGTGGACCTGTCGCGGGATCCGATACTGAAGTCCAGAATGCCTGCGCTTCGAATTGTACCAGAATTCGATGTACCTTACAATATCCCGGCGCGCGTGCTCGCGGGTCGGATACTGGGTCCGGTGGACGCGCTCGTTCTTCAGCGCGGCGAAGAACGACTCGGCCATTGCGTTATCGTAGCATATCCCGGTGCGGCCGGAGGAATGCCGGAGGTTATATTTCTTCAGCGTCCCCGCGAACTGCCGGGAAGTGTAATTGCTGCCGCGGTCGGAATGGAAAATAGCATTCCCGGCGAGAGAGTGATTGCGGGCGGCCATCTCGATGGCCTTCTCGATGAGCGGCGTCTTGTAGTTGTCGTCAGTAGCCCAGCCGATCACTTCCTTCGAGTAGCAGTCGATTACTGTCGCCAAGTAAAGCCAGCCCTGCCATGTCGGAATGTACGTGATGTCACCGACCATTTTCTCGCCCGGCGCGTCAGCGGTGAAGTCGCGGTTCACGAGGTCGGGAATGTCGTGCTCCTGGCCGTCGCCCTCGGTGAGGCTGAGCCGCCACGGCTTCGGCTGGCAGGGCTCCAGGCCCAGGTCACGCATGACCGACCGCACCAACTCCAGCCCGGCCGGCACGCCCCAGGCCGCCAGGTCCGCGCGGACCCGCCGGTACCCGTACGTCCCGTCCGATTCCTCGAACGACTTCGTCACGACCAGGGCAAGCATGCCGCGCCTTTTCGCCGTTGCCGATTCCGGCGCGTTCCGCCATTCATAGAACCCGGAACGTGAGACCGCCATCCAGATGCACATTTTCACGATCGACGGCACGTAACGCTCGCCCGATTCCTGGTAAGCCGCGTACTCTGCGTCGATGAACTCGTACTTGTCGCTCACCGATGATCTCTGGCAAAGTACGCTGCGGCTTTTTTCAGGAAGTCATTCTCCATCTTCAGTTCCCTGGTTTCCCGCTCGAGCTCGCGCAACCGCGCACGCTCGCTCACAGTCAGCGGCGGCTCCTCGCCAGCATGCTCACGGCGATAGGCGTTCACCCAGTTACCGAGGGTGCCTTCGTTGATACCGAGCTCCTTAGCCACACGGGCAACCGGACGCGACGTCTCGATCACCATCTTGACGGCCTCATCCCGGAATTCGGGAGAGAAGCTCTTCTTCGGTCGAGGCAATTACTTCACCTTTCCAGACATCCATCCTAATGGACGGACTGTCCGGAAGCCTCGGGGCACCTCAGTAACAGTTCCGGTCCTGAGTTGGCTCACGATTGCGGGTTCTGTTTTGGCTTGAAGATGTGACCTGAGCGTTCTGGGTTGCGGTAGCTTGGGTTTGCGCGCTAATCCGGGTCGTATAGTGGCCCGGTGCCGTATGTGCGGACAGCCAGGACTGCGTCGGGCGCTGCGGCGGTGCCGATCGTCTGGTCCTGCCATCGCGGGGCGCGGGGCATCGAGCACATCGGCTCGGCTCACGATGACGTGGAGCTGGAGCTGCAGGAAGGCGGCGGCGAGGCAAGGGTTGGCTGCGGGGCAGGGTGAGCTTCACATGGGCCTGGATACCGCTGCGCCCGGTTCCAGTACCCGGTTATTGCCCGAGTCCGCGATATACAGATTCCCGGCAGCATCAGCAGCAACGCCTTGGGGCGCGTTCAGCAGAGCATTGACCGCTACCGTCCCGCTCGGCAAATTACCTGCCTGACCGAACTGGCTGCCCGCGATCGTGTAGATATCGCCAGCCGTCATCGCGATTCCCCACTGCGTCCCGGACGCAAACGGGATTTCCGACACCTCGTTCGCCGAAGTCTCGGCGATGTAGACACCCGACGAGTTCGAAAACACCGTTTCCGGGGAATTCAGCGCGGCCTGCAGTGCCGGGCCAGCCTTCCCGGTATCAAGGCGCATGCCATCCGGCGTGTAGATGTCAGCCGGAACCGCCGCCGTGGTCGACGACACTGGCGCCAGCAGCCACCGCCGTCACCGGGACCAAATACGAGCCGACTCCTACCACCGGGACAACCAGCAACACCGACCCCCGCCGAGCACGGTCCCCTGCCCGCCCTAACGTCCTGCGCGACAGGAACCGAGAACCACAACGACCCTGGCCCGCAAATGTGGTGTGCTCCCGGCAATTTTGGCCCACGCCACAGTGCTGACCAGCTGACAGCAAGGCGCTCAATGCGCACATCCGCACTCGCATGAAGCTCCACAGAGTCTGGGAGATGCCTAACATTAAGACTTATCAGGACCTTTAAGTTGCTATAGCATCACAGCGGAGAGGGCGACCTGGCCTTGGGGGGTAACCGAGAATGTGGCAGTGCGATCGTCAAGACGTCAGCGTGAGCGAGCTGGACCAGATCACGTTGCACTCAGCCGCAGATGACTACCCAGAACTAGAAGACCCTGATCCGCTGAAAGCCAGCCTGGCGCTCGCGAGTCAGACGACCAGCGAGTGCCTGATCTCACGACTAGCGCCACAATCGCTCGAACCTGGCTGGCCAGCCTTAGCTGTGAGCGCTTTGCTGCCGGGGACAACTGTGAAGATCCTCTACCACGGAGATGACCTGCGCGACGACCCGGCGCTTGCCGCGTCCGCGCTGAGGATCAGCGCGAGAGCACTTGTCAGGACTACCTCCTCTCGCATTCCCAATATGGTGATCAGCGACCGCCAGTCAGCGATCGTCTTCGTCAACTCCCAGGCCCTAGTGCAGCCCCTCAATAGTTCCTTTACTGGTTCCTGGTCACGGTGTGTTGCGGTCAGGCGGCCTGGGTGAGGTCTGCGTGCCGGGGGTGGCGTTCGAGGTAGCGGGCGTGGTCGGCGTCGGCGTCGTAACTCCACTTGTACGGGTGCGCGGTCTTGTTGTGCTTGATGGTGAATTCGGTGATCTGGTTCTCGAGGTCGTCGCGGGAGGCGAAGTCGCCGCGGCGGAGCAGTTTCCTGGTCAGGACGCTGAACCACTGCTCGATCATGTTCAGCCAGGATGCGTGCTTCGGGGTGTATGTCACGGCGAACCGGGGGTGCGCGGCGATCCATGTCCTGGTGGCTTTCGAGGTGTGGCCGGAGCCGTCGTCCATGATCAGGTGGATGCGCAGGTGCGGGGGGATGCACTGGCTGAGCATGACGGGGAACCGGATGAAGGTGACGGAGTCGTTGCGGCGTATCCGCTGGGCGATGACCTCGCCGGCGGCCACGTTCATGGCAGCGACGATGGAGACGGTGCCGTGCCGGACGTACCCGGACTCGCGGCGGGCGTCCCTTCCCGGCCGGCAGGGGATCTCCGGGTGCGTGCGGGACTTCGCCTGGATGCCGGTCTTCTCGTCGATGCTGATCAGCACAGTGCCGGGCGGCGGGGCCAGGCAGAGGCGGCAGACCGCGCCGGCCCTGGCCCGGAAGGCGGGGTCATCGGCGCGGCTGAGCCAGCCTCTTACCTTATGCGGCCGGACGTGCGCGCCGGCGAGTACCCGGCCTGCGGTGGCCGGCGAGATGCCCAGGCCGCGTTCGCGCAGGTGACGGGCGATCATCGAATGGGACCACGCTGATCCGCCGTCCGGCGGGACGGACGTGGCGGTCGCGACGACCGCGAGCCGCGCGCCCGGCCCGTGGCTCTCCGGCCTGCCCGTCCTGGGCCTGCCGGAGATCCCGGGGATGCCGTGCACGGCGAGCCGGCCCCGCCAGGTCCGCACCGTCGCGGTGCCGCAGCCCAGGTCACGGGCGATGCGCGCGTTCTCCCTCCCTTCCCCCGCGGCCAGCGCGATCCTCGCGCGCAGCACCAGGCGCTGCGGGCTGGTCCCCGCCCTGATGATCTGCTCCAGCTTCCGGCGCCGCTTGATCGTCATCCGCGCCGGCACCGCACGGGCCTGCCCCGGCATGGCTCTCCTTCCGCGTCACGGTAATCACGGAAGAACGCACCCGTAACAGGACGGGACGGCGGATCCCGGCCGGCGTGCCGCGCGTCCCGGCCACCCCGGGCCGCAGGCGGCACTGAACGCATGCCGGTACCGCCCAAGCGCCTCAAGGAACTTGCCGGGGGAACCGCCGACCACCATGCCTCCCTCACTCACCCTCACCCTGAGCTGCAGGAAATCACCATCCGCTGGCGCGGCTCGTTCGGCTACATGGACGCCTGGGCCGGGGAAGGCGACGACAGTGACGAGCGGATCCCGCTGTGCCGGATCGAGTACCTCGGCGACGACGCCGGCTGGGGCTTCGCGATCTACGACCCCGCCACCGAGACCCACGCCGACGCTGTCCTGGCCACCGGGCACCGCACTGGCCACCCGAACGACGCCTACGACACCGCCGCCCTCATCCACCTCACCGACTACGAAAAGTAACAGCCGAAGCTGCCGGGAGCCCGTAAGGGACTTGCGAGGGGCTGCACTAGTCGCTGACTCACTCAAGACCGATCAGCCCGAGACGATTTCGGTTCTCACCGCCTTGTTCGATCAGACCTGGAACACGGCGACTCCGTTGGCGCAGGACCTTGAGCCGTACGCACCCAATGGCCACCACGAACTGCTTGATGCCGAACTCGAACTCCTCAAGTTACTCGCCGCGGGTGTGACCGACGAGACCGCCGCCCGGCACCTGGGCGTATCGCTCCGCACAGCACGACGGCACGTGGCTACTCTCATGAACCAGCTCGCCGCCACCAGCCGCTTTCAGGCAGGCGTCGAGGCCGTCAAGCGCGGCTGGATCATCTAAAGCCTGCCCCAGGCCGCGATCAGGCTATCGATGTGGCCAGGGGTCGTGGCGGCCGCTCCGGCCGCCCAGACCGCCTTGCCTGCGGTTGCCAGCGCTACAAGGACGTTTCCCTTGCTGGCCAGCTGAGGATGGTCCGGAGTACTCCGGCGTCCTCGTGGAGGTGAGGTGCGGCCGAGCATTGCTGACAAGATCCCATGCTCCCGCCGTTCTGAAACGTCCAGGCAGGCCGGCGGCCATGACGCCAGGCCGCCGGGCCGCGTATGTAAAATACATACATGACGATGATCCAGATCAAGGATGTTCCGGAGACAGTTGCCGCGGAGTACCGGAGGCGAGCGTCCCAGGCCGGGCAATCACTGCAGAAATATATGCGCGACAAGCTCATCAGGGATGCCGCGCACCAGCCCATGGCGGAGATCCTGGACAGGGCACGACGCAGGCTAGCGACCTCGGGATCAGCCGTCACTCACGCCGATGTCATCGACGCCATCGCGCAGGCGCGCGCCGAAAACAGCGGGGATGGCGCTGATCTTTGACGTCCTATGTGGTGGACGCGTCGCTTCTTGTCGACGCGCTGACCAATCCTGATCCCATCGGGCAGCGCGCCGCGGATGCGCTGACCCTGCCGGCTAGCGACGAACTGACCGCACCCGCAGTCGTCGATCTTGAGGTGGTCTCCGCAATGCGAGGCCTCGTCCTTGGGCACAAGATCCACGTCGTGGCGGCGCGAGCCGCGCTGGCAGACCTCATTCACATGCCCATTGAGCGCATCACGATGACCGACCTGCTGGAACGTGTCTGGGACCTCAGAACGAACGCCACAGCATACGACGCGTCCTGCATTGCTCTCGCTGAGGCGCTTGGTGCCACGCTGCTCACGACGGACGAGAAATTCGAAGGCGTACCCGGCCGGCATTGCCAAGTCATGATCATCGGCGATTCCAAAAACCGCATCGTCTAGCCGTCTTGTCGGCGCAGGTCAGAGTTTTTCGACCGGCGCGTAGCGGAGCAGCAGGTGCTTGACGCCGTACTCATCACCGAAGTCGACCTTGGCTTCGGGATCGTCACCGCGACCCTCCACCGAGAGCACCCGCCCCAGCCCGTAACTGTCATGGTTGACCAGGTCGCCGGGCTTAAGGGACGGCACTGGCCGGTTGCCGGCGGCCGTCACGCCTGGCCGCCTGGACATCCGCTCCGATGCCGGCGACGTCATGGACATCGCCGCCGAGGCGTCGCGGCGCCAGTCGATCAGCTCGGCGGGGATCTCGGTCAGGAACCTGGACTGCTTGTGGTAAGCCGGGCGGCCCCACCACGCGCGTGCCACGGCCCGGGTCAGGTAGAGGCGCTGCCTGGCCCTGGTGATGCCGACATAGGCCAGCCGGCGCTCCTCCTCAAGTTCCCGCTCGTCGTTGATCGACCGCTCGTGCGGGAAGACATTCTCCTCCATGCCGGTGAGGAACACGACAGGGAACTCAAGCCCCTTGGCGGTATGCAGCGTCATCAGCGTGACCATGCCGCCGTGATCGGTGCCCTCCGGGATCTCGTCGGCGTCGGCTACGAGCGAGACCTGCTCGAGGAAAGCGGCCAGGCCGCCGCCGACGTTCTTGTCGAACTCGCGCGCCACCGACACCAGTTCGTTGACATTCTCGGCCCGGCCGGCGTCCTGCAGATCGCTCGACGCCTCAAGCTCGCCGATATAGCCGGTCCGGTCCAGGATCGCCTCGGCGATATCGCCCACGGGCGCGCCCTCCTGGGCCGCCTCTCTGAACTCGGCGATCATGTCATTGAAGCCCTCGATCGCCTTGCCCGATCTGGTCGGCAGCTCGTGGACTTCGGTCGGTCGCGACAATGCTTCGGAGAAACTAATCCTTTGCCGTACCGCGTGTGACGTGACGTACTCGAGCGCGCGGTCGCCGATGCCGCGACGTGGCACGTTGATGACCCGGCGCAGCGAGATCTCATCTTGCGGGTTGGCGATCAGCCGCAGGTAAGCGAGCAGGTCGCGAACCTCGCGCCGCTCGTAGAACCGCACGCCCCCGACCACCTTGTACGGCAGCCCGGCCCTGATGAAGACCTCTTCAAAGACCCGGGACTGGGCATTCGTCCGGTAGAAGACGGCGACATCGCCCGGAGTGGCGTCGCCGGCGTCGGTCAGCTTGTCGACCTCCTCGGTGACGAACGCCGCCTCGTCGTGCTCGCTGTCCGCGACATAGCCGACGATCAGCGGACCGTCACCCGCGTCCGACCAGAGGTTCTTGGGCATCCGGCCGCTGTTGCGCGCGACGACGGCGTTCGCGGCGGCCAGGATGTTTTGCGTGGAGCGGTAGTTCTGCTCGAGCAGGATGACCGTGGCGCCAGGGAAATCTCGCTCGAACTCGGTGATGTTGCGGATCGTCGCGCCCCGGAAGGCGTAGATCGACTGGTCGGCGTCGCCAACGACGCACAGCTCGCCTGGCGGCAGGTAGTCGTCGCCGCCGAGGTGACTGGCCTGACCGCCGCCGACAAGCTCCCTGATCAGCACATACTGCGCGTGGTTGGTGTCTTGGTACTCATCGACAAGCACATGGCGGAACCGCTGCCGGTAGTACGTCGCCATGTCGGGGAACGCCTGAAGCAGGTTGACCGTGACCATGATCAGGTCATCGAAGTCCATCGCGCCGGCCGCGATCAGCCGGCGCTGGTACTCGCCGTAGGCCTCGGCCAGTGCCTTGTCCCGGTAGCCGGTCGCCTCGGCCGCGAAGCTCTCGAAATCGGTCAGCTCATTCTTGAGCGCGGACACCCGGTGGGCCATCGCCTTGGGCGGGTGGTACTTCACGTCGAGGTCAAGTTCACGGCAGACCAAGGCCATCAGCCGCTCCGAGTCGGCCGAGTCGTAGATGGTGAACGACGACGGGTAGCCGAACCGGTGACCCTCCCGGCGCAAGATCCTGACGCATGACGAGTGGAAGGTGAGCAGCCACATCCCGCGCGCCTGCGCGCCGGCGAGCATCCGGGCACGGGCGGCCATCTCGCCCGCGGCCTTGTTGGTGAAGGTAATCGCGAGGATCTCGGACGGAGCGACCTGACGCTCGGCGACCAGGTAAGCGATCCGGTGCGTGAGCACCCGCGTCTTGCCGGACCCTGCTCCCGCCACGATCAGCAGCGGGCTGCCCTCATGCAGCACGGCAGCCCGCTGCTGCGGGTTAAGTCCATCAAGGAGGGAATCGGCCGCCATCATCGTCACTCGCCCACCCTAGGCTCTCGCACCGACACCATGGGGCGCCCTCCTCTGGTTCGCGCCACTGGTTTCCGCTCGCCGGTTCGCTCCGCCTAGCGCTGCCAGGGACCGGCGACCAGAGCAGACGGCACGATCTCGTACGGAAACGGGCGCATTGGCTTGAAGACCTCATCAGCGGTCGCCTCCGCGATCTGCCGGTACGCGCCCCTCCTCAGCTCGAACGCGGTGATGCTCGGCTTCGCCACGTCCGGCTTCACGATCCAGTACGACGCGATGCCAAACCCGGCATAGACATCCTTTTTCCGGTTCCGGTCATACGCCGCCGTCGAGGGAGACGCGACCTCGACCACAAGCGCCGGCGCCTTAGCCGCCGATGCCGTTTCGAACCGGACATCCCCCGACCTGACTACGACGATGTCTGGAATTCGATACTGGATTTGGCTTATCGTCACGCCGAACTCGGGCAGCACCCTATATTCGGGCGGGCTAGCCATGTGGAGCGTGCTCGACAGGATCATGACAACAGCCTGATGACCGGCGACCGGCGACGGCGACACCAGAAGAATCCCGTCATCGAGTTCGTATCTGTTGCCATCGTCCGGCAGCAGCCCGAGATCTTCGACGGTGAGCGGCCGGTCGGCCGGCAACTGGTCTAGCAAGCCCGGCTTCTCGGCGGTCATGGCAACCATGGTGCCTCCTTAAGTACATGCCTGCCACCCTGCCAGAGGCCGCCAGTACCCGGCCCGGCCCAAAGCCGGCCTGTGGATAAGCGCGAGCAAGCCGTCAGGGCAGTGGATGACCGATGTCAGGCACCCCGCGATCGGTCTGGCGCCGCCAGGGACCCGCGACCAGAGCAGACGGCACGATCTCGCACGGAAACGGGCGCATTGGCTTGAAGACCTCATCACCGGTCGCCTCCGCGATCTGCCGGTACGCGCCCCTCCTCAGCTCGAACGCGGTGATGCTCGGCTTCCCCACGTCCGGCTTCACGATCCAGTACGACGCGATGCCAAACCCGGCGTAGACATCTTTTTTCCGGTTCCGGTCATACGCCGCCGTCGAGGGAGACCCGACTTCGACTACCAACGCCGGCGGACGACTGATCGACTTGTCATAGAAGCCGATGGAGCTGGCCCGGACTGCCACCAGGTCCGGTATTCGATACTGACTCGGGCTCTGCTCCACACCCGGACCAGGCAGGACGAAAAAATCTTCTGGGCATGCCGCGCTTAACGCTAGGCAGAGGCGATGGACAACGACCTGGTGGCCGACAACAGGCGCCGGGGACACGACAAGGACCCCGTCATCGAGCTCGTATCTGTTGCCATCGTCCGGCAGCAGATCGAGATCCTCGACGGTGAGCGGCCGGTCGGCCGGCAACTGGTCTAGCAGGCCCGGCTTCTCGGCGGTCATGGCAACCATGGTGCCTCCTTAAGTTCATGCCCGCCACTCTGCCAAGCGCCGCCCACGTTGGGTGCGACCAATTTCCGGCTTGTGGAAAGACACACCTCGACTTACCAGCCCGGTGGATGCCGGAAAGGCGCCCCGATCCTGATCACGAACCGCGCGGCAACTCCCGGCACCCGTGCTGGTTTCCGTGATCATGATCAAGACCGTGATCACGGAAGATCACCCAGGTCAGGACACCAGTGATGTTCCGTGATCATGCCCGCGAACATGATCACGGAACATCGCACGCCTCACGGGCGGGCCGGGGCCGGGCGGGACCCGGGAGGGGCCGCCGCCGTGCGTCAGCATCCGGAACTGTGGTGCCGGCGCCCACGCGCCGGCACCACAGGGCAGCTAGTCGGTGTCCGGGACCAGCGTCGGGGTCGCCCGGGTGAGCGTCTTCTTCTTGAAGAAGGCCGGCGCTGTGAACCGGCAGTACACGAAGACGATCAGGCCGATCAGCGCCGCTGCGACGGCGATCACGAAGGCGCCGCCGATGTCCCAGTGGATGAATGGCACTCGCCAGACCGTGTAGTCGTTCTCGGTGGCGACGTCGTAGTCAAGCCAGACGCTCCAGCCGCCGAGGAACCACAGGATGACGCCGCCCAGCACCGGGATGATGCCCTGCATGAACAGGTTGCGGACGCTGCTCGTGAGGTTGCGCCGGTAGTACCAGGCGCACGCGAAGCCGGTCAGCCCGTAGTAGAACGCGATGTACAGACCGATCGCGATGACCGCGTCAGCGATGACGCCGATGCCGTTCGACGAGTAGTTCATCCCAGCGTAGACCACGATCGAGATGGCGCCCATCACGACGGTGGAAACGGTCGGGGTGAGGAAACGCGGGTGAATCTTCGCGAAGGAGTCAGGCAGCGCCTTGTACGCGGCCATGGATAGCGTCGTCCTGGCGGTGGGCAGGATCGTGGTCTGCGTCGACGC
The DNA here is from genome assembly GCA_963720575.1 of uncultured Actinomycetota bacterium. Taxonomy (GTDB): domain Bacteria; phylum Actinomycetota; class Actinomycetes; order Streptosporangiales; family Streptosporangiaceae; genus Chersky-822. The sequence goes on along the minus strand of CAVRGA010000001.1, from coordinate 1,904,096 downwards.
GGCCGCCGAGGACAGCACCATCAGCAGCAGCAGATGGTAGAAGACCGGCCCGAAACCGTGGGTCCCGAAGATCGCGTTGCCCTGGACAGACAGGACGTCACCGGCATTCGCTTCGTTGCCAAGGCCGTTGCCGTGGGTCTTGACTCCGGCGAAGGACTGCATCGAGAAGATCACCAGCGCGTAGGTGCAGAGCAAGATCACGGTGGACAAGATGGCCGCCAGACCAGGCGTCCGCGTCTTGTTCTTGGTCTCTTCGTTGACCGCGACGGCAGTGTCCCAGCCCCAGTAGATGAAGACCATCAAGATGACACCGCTCGCGAGGGCGCTGAAGCTGGAGATGTGGAACGGGTTAAGCCAGGAGATGCTCGGGGTGAGGTGCCCGGCCGGAGCGGAGCCGTTGCTGACCTTGACGAGCGCGGTCACGGAGAGCACCACCAGCATGATCAGCTCAATAGAGAGCAGTACCTTCTGGAAATTCGCCGAGATCTCGATGCCGACATAACAGATGGCGGTCATGAGGACGATCCAGATGACGCCGCCCAGAAGCACCCAGCTGTTCGTCGGGTCGTGACCGATGCCCTTGGCATTGAACAGGAAGAACGCGTACTGGCTAGCCACCTGAGCCAGGCTGGCCATGACCAGGATGTCGGCGGCCACGATGGCCCAGCCGCCCGCCCAGCCGGTCTTGGGCCCGAAAGCGCGAGTCGCCCAGGTGAACGTGGTACCGCAGTCGGGGTCAGCCTTGTTCAGCTCGGAATAGCCGATCGAGCAGAAGAGCATCGGGATAAAGGCGAGCACGGCCACTGCCGGAGACTGCAAGCCGACGGCCAGCACGACGAAGACCAGCGTGGCCGCGATGCTATAGGCGGGCGCGACCGAAGCGGTCGCGATGACAGTAGTTGAGATGAGGCCAAGAGCTCCCGACTTCAGGCCCTTATCCAGGGTCTGCTCCGCCGGCCCTGGGGCCTCATGAAGGGTGGCCATATCTGTACGCCTCCTCGACGGCAGCCCGCGTCACGCCAGGCCCGTACCACTCGATACTGCATGCATTGTCCACCTACGCAACGGTTTCAGTGGCAAAATGCGTGAAACACTACCGGTCTCGTTGGTAGCTACCCGTCTGGGTCTAGGATCACCCGTATGCGAATACTCCTTGTCGGAGCCGGCGGGGTTGGCACCGCGTTCGCGCGCATCGCCGCCAGGCGGGCGTTCGCCGAGGTGATCGTCGCCGACTACGACTTGGGACGGGCGCAGCGCGCGGCGCAGGCCAGCGACCGCTATAGCGCGGTCCAGCTGGACGCGCGCGACGAGCAAGCCGTCGCCGGGCTGCTGAGCGCGCACAACGCCGACGTGCTGATGAACGCCACTGATCCCAGGTTCGTCATGCCGCTCTACCGCGCCGCGCTGCGGACAGATACGAATTATCTGGATATGGCGATGTCCTTGTCCCATCCCGACCAGGATGCTCCTTATAGCCATACAGGTGTCAAGCTCGGCGATGAACAGTTCGAACTGGCCCATGCCTGGACAGAGCGCGGCAAGCTGGCGCTCGTCGGCATCGGCGTCGAGCCGGGCCTGTCCGACGTCTTCGCGCGGCACGCGGCCGACGAGCTCTTCAGCGAGATCGGCGAGATCGGCGTGCGCGACGGCGCCAGCCTGGTCGTCGAAGGCTATGACTTCGCCCCGACGTTCTCGATCTGGACCACGATCGAGGAGTGCCTCAACCCGCCGGTGATCTGGGAGGCCGGCCGGGGCTGGTTCACCACGCCGCCATTCAGCGAGCCGGAGACGTTCAGCTTCCCGGCCGGCATCGGCCCGGTCGAGTGCGTCAACGTAGAGCACGAGGAAGTGCTGCTCATACCGCGATGGGTGAAAGCAAAGCGCGTCACCTTCAAGTACGGCCTGGGCGAAGAGTTCATCAGCGTGCTCCAGACCTTGCACAAGCTCGGCCTTGACGCCACGACGCCGGTCACGGTCGGGGGCAGCCAGGTCTCGCCGCGCGACGTCGTCGCCGCCTGCCTGCCAGACCCGGCCCAGCTAGGCGACAAGATGTCCGGGCTCACCTGCGCGGGCACCTGGGTCACCGGCACCGGCAAGGACGGCGAGCCGCGCGAGGTTTACCTGTACCACGTGGTGGACAACGCCTGGTCGATGGCCGAATACGGCTCGCAGGCGGTCGTCTGGCAGACGGCGGTCAACCCGGTCGTGGCGCTCGAGCTCATTGACTCCGGAGCCTGGTCGGGCTCGGGGGTACTCGGGCCAGAGGCGCTGCCAGCCCAGCCGTTCCTTGACCTGCTCACCGACTATGGCTCACCGTGGGCGTGCGACGAGCGCGCGCCGGCCGGGTAGGGCACCAGATGCGGGTAGGCACCAGATAAGGAGGCATCCATGAAGGAGCTGCGGAACTTCATCGGCGGCAAGTGGGCCGAGCCGGCCAGCGACACTCGCGCCGAGCTGATCAACCCGTCGACCGGCGAGGCGTTCGCGACCGCGCCAGTCTCGAGCCAGGCGGACGTGGATGCCGCGTTCCGCGCCGCCTCCGACGCGGCCCCGACGTGGCGGGACGCGACGCCCGGGGAGCGGAGCCTCGCCCTGCTGCGGATCGCCGACTCGCTCGAAGCCATGGCCGACGAGTTCGTCGCGGCCGAGTCAGAGAACACCGGAAAGCCGCTCGGCCTGACCAAGTCAGAAGAGATCCCGCCGATGGTGGACCAGATCCGCTTCTTCGCCGCGGCTGCCCGGATGCTCGAGGGCCGCTCGGCCGGCGAGTACATGAGCGGCTTCACCTCGATGGTCAGGCGCGAGCCGGTCGGCGTCTGCGCCCAGGTGACGCCCTGGAACTACCCGATGATGATGGCGGTCTGGAAGTGGGCGCCCGCGATCGCGGCCGGCAACACCGTCGTGCTCAAGCCGTCGGACACGACTCCGGTGACCACGCTGATGATGGCCGAGCTGCTGGCCGAGCATCTGCCGGCCGGGGTGTTCAACGTGATCACCGGAGATCGTGACACCGGGCGGCTGCTGGTCTCCCACCCCGCGCCCCAGATGGTCTCCATCACCGGCAGCGTGCGGGCCGGCAAGGAGGTCGCCGCGCAGGCCGCGGCAGGCCTCAAGCGGGTGCACCTGGAGCTTGGCGGCAAAGCCCCGGTGATCGTCTTCGATGACGCGGACCCGGCGAAGGCTGCTGAGGCGATCGCCATCGCGGGTTATTTCAACGCTGGTCAAGACTGTACGGCGGCTACCAGGGTGATGACCGGGCCTTCCGTGCACGATGACTTCGTGGCGGCGCTCGTCGAGCAGGCCCGTGGGCAGACGGTCGGCGGTCCCGACGTCGAGGCCGACTTCGGGCCGCTGAACAACGCCGCCCAGCTCGAGCGGGTGTCCGGCTTCATCGCCAGGCTGCCTGGTCACGCGGAAATTCGCACCGGAGGAAAGCAGACCGGCCCGCGCGGCTTCTTCTTCGAGCCCAGCGTGGTCACGGGGCTGCTGCAGAAAGACGAGATCATCCAGAACGAGGTGTTCGGACCGGTGATCACCGTCCAGCGGTTCAGCGACGAGGCCGAGGCGCTCGCGTGGGCGAACGGCACCGAGTACGGGCTGGCGTCCTCGGTGTGGACCACCGACCACGGCCGGGCGATGCGGATGGCGCGCCAGCTCGACTTCGGCTGCGTGTGGATCAACACGCACATCCCGCTGGTCGCCGAGATGCCGCATGGCGGCTTCAAGCACTCCGGCTACGGCAAGGACCTGTCGATGTACGGCTTCGATGACTACACCCGCGTCAAGCACGTGATGTCCGCGCTGGACTAGCGCGCTGGTGACGCCCGGCCAGGACTGTCCTGCGACCTGCGTAGGATCGGGCTGTGCTTGATGATGCTGAGGTTGGACGGGTCCTGGTCATAGTCGCGCATCCGGATGATGTTGATTTCGGGGCGGCCGGGACCGTGGCGGGCTGGACAGCGGCCGGGATCGAGGTCGTCTACTGCCTGGTCACCGACGGCGACGCCGGCGGCAGCGACCCCTCGGTCAGCCGGCCGGACATGGCGTTGTTGCGCCGGGCCGAGCAGACGGCGGCGGCTAAGTGCGTGGGGGTCCACGACCTGCGGTTCCTCGGGTACCCGGACGGGCGGGTCGAGCCGACGATCGCCTTGCGCAAGGATCTGGCCAGGGTGATCAGGCAAGTCAGGCCCGGCCGCGTGGTCAGCCCGTCGCCCGACCGTAACTACGCGAGGATCGGCGCCAGCCACCCTGACCACCGGGCGGTCGGCAGCGCGGCGCTCGATGCCGTCTACCCGGACGCGCGCAACCAGTTCGCCTTCCCCGAGCTGCTGGCCGACGAGGGACTCGAGCCCTGGACGGTCAAAGAGGTGTGGCTGATGGCCAGCCCGCAGGCGGAGCACTACGTGGACATCACGGCGACCTTCAGCAACAAGGTGGCGGCGCTGCGGGCGCACGAGAGCCAGACCGGCAACATGGAGGACCTGGAGAAGTTCCTGCGCGGCTGGCTGAGCCGGGCCGCGCAGGCGGCGGGCCTGCCCGAAGGCCACCTGGCCGAGGCATTTCAGGTACTGGCCACCGGCTAATTTCAACATTCCCCCGAACGGGGTAAGTCCGGGGAATGAACGAACCGCGAATGCCCGTCGACTTCAGGGTTATGGAGTGCGCTGTATTCATTGCCCCTGAACTCGGCAACTGGCGCCGATACGGCCTCCTACCTGGGGCTTCATGAATAATTTAGCGCCCGTTCACCCAAATATTAGATACCTGCCCGAACCCGTTCCCTTGTCGCGAAGCTGCCCTCTCGCGAGGCTATGGCCGTTGGCCTAAATGGCCGCGGACGCGGGCCTTTCGCCGGCGCGCTCAGTTCTCGTACGCAGGAGGGGCAGTAATCATGCGCACGCTCATAAAGCTGGTGGCGGGTGCCGCGGCAGCGGCAACCGTCGCGGCGCTGGCTGTGGTCCCGGCCATGGCCGACCCGATCACCAACTCCGGCAGGGCGGTCACCCCCAGGGCGACCGACATCGTCGGCGTCGGGTCAGACACCATCCAGGACGTGTTTGACCAGTTCTCGATCGACTTCAACAACTCCGTGAAAGCCTCGGCACCGCATCTGTACAGCTGGAATGCCCTGAACCCGACGACCGGCCTGACGGACAAGATCAAGGGCAAGTCCGGCTGCGCCGTAGCTCTGCGGCCCAATGGCTCATCGGGCGGCATTCTCGCCGCTACCGGCGGTCCGCTGGCGCTGTCCGCGAACACCAAGACCAAGGACAAGAAGCACTTCTGCACCGACTTCGCCAGGTCGTCCCGCGCGCGGGCGACTGGTGACCCGGCTAACGGGCCAGGCGGCGTCTCCTTCGTGCCGCTGGGCAAGGACGCGGTTACCTACGCGACCAACGCCATCACCGACGCGCCGAAGAACCTGACGACCGCGGACCTCAACAAGATCTACAACTGCACGGTCAGGAACTGGCAGAAGTTTGGCGGCAAGTCCGGCATCATCAACGCTCAGCTTCCCCAGGTCGCGTCCGGTACCCGAAAGTTCTTCCTGACCGCCATCGGCGTCCAGACGCCAGGCAAGTGCGTCAACAGCCTCAACGGCGAGCACCCGACCACCGCGAATCCAGACGGCAACTTCCCCGAGGAGAACGAGGGCGTCAACAAGTTCCTCGCGGGCAAGAACACCATCTACCCCTTCTCGATCGGCAAGTACATCGCCGAGGTCTTCCACTCAGCCAAGTGCGTCAACAAGGCATGCACCGCGGTCAAGGGCGTTATCTGCAAGACAGCGAAGGGCAAGAACCGGTTCGGCTGTGACACTCACGGCACCATGGTGCTCCACAGCATCAACAAGACCGCGCCGACCGTCGGCACGGGATCGAAGACCACGGTCAACCGCAGCTTCACCCCGGCGTTCGTCCGTACGGTCTACGTCGTGGTTCGCTGGGCCAAGACCAAGGACAACATCCCCTCCTACCTTGAGTCGCTCTTCGGCGCTCACGGCTGGACCTGCACCAGCAAGGCCGCCCGCGCGGACTTGCTGAACTACGGCTTCCTGCCCACCCCATTCTGCGGTAGGTAGCAGCCTGAGTGCGGTGCCTGGCCACGTGGTCCAGGCACCGCACTTTGCTATGCCCGGCCGGGGCGGAACGGCCTGGGCGGCCGTTCAATTACACCGTCGCGACGCTTTCTGTTTACCGTTAGTTCACGATTACATGGACTGAGTGTCAGAAAACTCAGGCACGATGCAGCAGTGCGGCCTTATGGGGCGCGATATATTCCGGTTCGGAAAGCCCGGGGAGGACGATTTCATGGCCGTCAAGCTGACGTCCGATCCGGCGCAAGGACGGGCTGATCAGCACGACGACATCCCGCGCACGATCGTCGCGCGGTCCTCGGGCGGTGACCGGATCTTTCGGGGCGTGCTGCGCGCCGCTGGCGTGTCGGTGCTGGTCATCACCGGGATGATCTTGTTTTTCCTCGTCCTGCGATCCTTGAGCGCGTTCCACCGGGCCGGCCTCTCCTTCTTCACCACCGCGAATTTCCAGCCAGAGACCAGCGACTCCTTCGGCATCGCCGCGTTGCTCCCCGACTCGGCCGAGATAGCCATCGTCGCGCTCGCGATCGCCGTGCCCATCGGAGTGGCGATCGCAATCTACATCTCGGAGTACGCGCCCAGGGCCATGCGGGGCGTGATGATCGCGGTGATCGATCTGATGGCGGCGGTGCCGAGCATCATCTTCGCGCTCTGGGGCTTGTTTTTCTTCATGCCGAGAATGCTCGGAACCAGCGAGTGGCTTTCACGGCACCTGGGCTTCATTCCGATCTTTCACTTCACCAGGCCGCTCTTCTTGCCGTACTTCGTGGGATCACCCTTCATCGCCAGCATCGTCGTGTCGATGATGGTGATCCCCATCATTACCTCGCTGTCCAGGCAGGTCTACTCCCAGGCGCCGCAGGGTGAACGCGAGGCCGCCTACGCGCTCGGCTCGACCAAGTGGGGGATGGTCCGCACGGTCGTGCTGCCGTTCGGCCGCGCGGGCGTGATCGGGGCAGCCATGCTCGGCCTCGGCCGTGCGCTCGGGGAGACGATCGCGGTCACTTTCATGCTGACGCCGCTGACGTTCCACACCACCATTCACATACTCGAAGGCGGCGGCAACTCCATCACCGCCGAGATCGCCAACTTCTACCAGCAATTCGACACCAAGGGCGTCGCTGCGTTGCTGGCCTGCGGGCTCGTGCTCTTCGTCGCGACCCTGATCGTCAACAGCCTGGCGTCCATCGTCATCAGCAGATCGCGCTCAGGCGCCGCGACCGCCGCGGACTAGCCGATGGAATCGAGCGCAGTAGAACTGAGGGTGCGGACGCGCGGCGCGACCTCGCAGGACAGCGCCACGTTCATCGGGGCCGCTGCCGCCGCGCTCGGCCTCATCTGGCTGATCTATGAGCGAGTGCTGCCCTTCAGCGGGGTGTCCGGCTTCTGGCTCAGCTGGTACGTACTGTTCCTGGCGATCTACTACGCCATGGCCCGGATGCAGTGGGACAAACTCGAGGCGCGCAACCGCCTGGCCGCTGTCGCTTTCGGCACGGGCGGCGTGCTCGCCATCGTCATCGTGGTGGATCAGGTCGGCTACTCGCTCTTCCGAGGGGCGAGCGCCGTGGGGCACGTCAACTTCTGGACTCAGTCGATGGCCTTCGCGGGCCCGGACACGGCTATGACGGTCGGCGGAGTCGTGCATGCGATCCTTGGCTCGGTGGAGCAGATCGGTCTCGCCACGGTCTTCGCCGTGCCGCTCGGAATCGCCGCCGCGTTGTTCCTCGTCGAGATCGGCGGCGGGCTGGCCCGCGCCGTCCGCACCATAGTCGAGGCGATGACGGCGCTGCCTGACCTGGTAGCCGGGCTCTTCATCTACGTGACGCTGATCCTCAGCCTGGGGGTCGGCAAAAGCGGGTTCTGCGCCGCTCTGGCCATCGGGGTCACGATCATGCCGATCGTCGCACGAGCGTCCGAGGTGGTGCTCAGGATCGTGCCTGGCACGCTGCGAGAGGGCGCCTACGCGGTAGGCGCGAGTCAGTGGCGCACGGTGCGAGACGTGATCCTGCCCACGGCGCGATCCGGGCTGGCTACCGCGGTGGTGCTGGCGATGGCGCGCGGCATCGGGGAGACCGCTCCGGTGCTGCTCGTGGCCGGCTACACGAAGGAACTGAACGCGAATCCGTTCGCCGGACCGCAGACGAGCTTGCCGCTTTTCATTTACAACGCGGTGCACATCTTCGGCACGCCTGCCTACGTCGAGCGTGGCTTCGGGGCGGGCTTCGTCCTCGTGGTCGTCGTCCTTGCCCTCTTCGCGATCGCGCGCCGGATCGGCGGCTCGACGCCGGGTGAGCTCACCAAACGGCAACGCCGCAAGCTGGCTAGAAAGGCTGCTGCAACGTGAACAGGATCGCTCATCCGCGGATGCTGACCGCGCTGATCGGCATGGCAGCCACGGCGGTCGGCTTCATGCTGCTGCCCGTCAGCCAGGGAACGGCCGCCGTCACGCACTCAAGCCAGAAACATCACCACAAGAAGCCGGGAACCACGGTCAGCGGGCCCAAGATGTGGAACCCGCTGAAGAACCGGAGGTTCTCCAGGAACAGCACGATCACGGTCAACCAGACCGCTCATCTGACCAATGAGATGATCAGCGTCTCGTGGACCGGATTCACCCCGAGCAGCAGCGTGATCTACGATCCGGACACCACCGACTACCCGGTGCTGATCGCGGAGTGCGACTCGGTCAAGGTCACCCGCTGGAGCCAGTGCTATGGCGCGAACAATCAGGGCGTCGAGGGTTCCTTCGGACCTTTCGGACCCGAGAATACGGCCTACGCGACAACGGCACCGAACGGCACTGGCCAAGCGGACATCCAGATCCTGATCGCGGATCAGAACCAGATGCTCGGCTGCGGCCTGCACCACCGCTGCTCGCTCGTCATCGTGCCTGCTCAGGGCGGCGATACTCTCGACTCCCCGATTAACTGCAGAGATCATTTCGATGACCAGGGCGGCACCGACGTCGGGCAGTTCGCCTTCACCAGCCAGAACGGCCAGTGCTCCTGGAAGGCCAGGATCGTCATTCCGCTGAACTTCGAGCCAGCGGCGGACAACTGCGCGATCAAGACCGCCGACTTTACCGCGCTCGGCTCCCCCATGCTCGACCGGGCGATCGAGTCCTGGATCGCCGAACTTTGCGCCCAGTCGCCTCCGCTGACCATGACCTATAACCCGGCGATCACCGAACCCGAGGCGATCGGTGATCTCCCGACCGGCCTTGGCGACATCGCGCTGACCAGCCGCCTGGCCCGGCGCAAGTCGGCACCCGGCAATATACCTATGCGCCGATCGCCATATCTGCCGTCTCGATCGCGTACTGGGTGGACAGCCCGGTCACCGGGCAGCCGGTCACGAAACTGAAGCTAGACCCGCGTCTTGTCGCCAAGCTGATCACCCAGTCGTACAACTTCCAGAATGAGGGATGCGGCGGTCGCGGGCAGGGATCTGGCGGGATAGGCTGCGACAGCGCGGTCGACGGGAATCCAATTAGCCTTTTCGCCGATCCTGAGTTCAAGCGCCTCAACCCGCATGTGCAGCCTGCCGCGGCCTTCGGCGGAGCCTTTCAGATTCCGACCGTGGAATCAGGGCACAGCGACATGACGTGGCAGCTCACCAGGTGGATCGCCGACAACAAGCCCGCCGCTGGGTTCATGACAGGCCAGTTCGACCAGTGGGGCATGCACGTGAATACCGCCTACCTGGGTCTTAAATACCCGCTGGACTCTTTCACTGGCCAAGATAACTACCCAGTCATCGCGCATAGGTACAGTCCTGATTTCCCGCTTAACTCGGTGGTTCAGCTTCAGGCCGAGAACACGGACAACGGAACGGACTGGGAGGTAGACCCGACGACCGGTAATTTCCCGAGGGATCCGATCGAGACTCCTGGCGAGCGTGCGCTCTTCGCTATCGTCGACGAAGGAAGCGCGGCGGCCTTCCGCTTCCCCGTCGCCGAGATACTGAACGACAAGGGGCGCTACGTCGCGCCGACGACCAAGTCGATGACCGCCGCGCTGTCGTCCATGGTCGCCACCGGCACCAATCACGTCACCCAGCAGGTTAACTTCGCCAAGCAGAAGGCCGACGCGTACCCGCTCACCATGATCATCTACGCCATGGTGCCGACAAGCGGCACGTCGGCGAAGAAGGCGACCGCCATCGCGCGATTCCTTGACTTCGTCGCCGGCCCGGGCCAGCACCCTGGCCTGGATGTCGGCGAACTCCCGCCCGGCTTCGTCCCGCTGACGGCGCAGCTGAAGGACGAGACGCTGCACGCGGCGACGCTGGTGGGGAACCAGACGGGCGATAGCCCGACGCCGAATCCGTCTCCGACTGCTAGCCCGAGCACCGGCCCGATCGAGAACAGCCCCAGCCCCGGTGCGAGTGCCAGCGCGAGCCCCACCCCGCAGCCCACCGCGACTCCCACGGCCGCGCCCAGCGTGGTCACTATCGCGCTCAAGAGCGCGCAGACCGCGGGCATGTTGCGCTATGCGCTGCCGGTCCTGCTGATCTTCGGCGGCGTCGCCACCCTGGCCGGCGCGTCATCGCTGATGGTCAGTTCCGCCGGTGCGGCCATCACCGAGCGATTGCGGCGTGTTCGCCGGGTTGCCTTGACGCCCCGGAGGAAGCAGTGATCCCCCGTTCCGCGCGACTGGCGGTGCGGGCGGCGACGGCCGCCTGTGCCGCGCTGCTCGGCAGCGTGGCTATAGCACCGTCCGCGAACGCTGCCAACTACGTCGCTATCAGCGGCTCGGGCTCGTCGTGGAGCGCGGTCGCGCTCGACCAGTGGTCACAAGACCTTCGGCCGAGTGGCCTGATCATCAACTTCAACCCTGACGGGTCAGCCGCTGGCCGCGGCGACTACATGGGCAATCAGGACGACTTCGCCGCTTCCGACCCGCCGTTTCGTAATGGGCACGACGAGCTTGGCGGCACCGGCGCGGAGCATCCAAGCCAGGGTTATTCCTATGTCCCTGACACCGCCGGCGGCACCGCGTTTATGTATCACATTACGGTGGCTGGCCATCTGATCACCAACCTGCGGCTTTCCGGCGAGACTCTGATGGACATCTTTACCGGTACGATCACGAACTGGGATGACCCTCGGATCACTCACGACTATGGTGCCCAGCTGCCCAACCTGCCGATCACGCCGGTGATCAGATCAGACGGGTCGGGTGCGACTTACTTCCTCACCAGATGGATGTCGCACATGTTCCCGACTCAGTGGAACGCTTTCTGCCGCCGGGTGCATCAAGGCATACAGTTGCCGTGCCCGCAGACAGAGTTCTATCCGCTGTTCGGAAACGCCAAGTCGGAGAACGGCTCCAACAATGTCGCGACCTACATCACGGCCAGCTACGGCAACGGTGCGATCGGATACGACGAGTACGCCTACGCACTGAACGCGCACTACCCCGTGGTCGCGATACTCAACCCGGCCGGTTACTACGTGCTGCCAACGCCGTCGAATGTCGCGGTCGCGCTGACCAAGGCAGAGATCAATGAGGATGCGTCAAGCCCGGACTTCCTTCAGCAAAACCTGGACTCGGTGTACACCTATACCGACCCGCGGTCATATCCTCTGTCCAGCTACAGCTACCTGATTGTCCCGAGATCAGGTACCAACCAGCCGACGAACTTCAGCAACACAAAAGGCAAGTCGCTGAGCACGTTCATCAATTACTTCCTCTGCGCCGGTCAGAAACAAGTAAGCGCGCTAGGGTATTCGCCGCTTCCGCTTAACCTGGTCAAAGGCGGGCTGCTGCAAAATTCCCATATTCCCGGCCATGTCCCTGTGCCCGATCAGACCACTCTTGCGGGCTGCGACAACCCGACCTTCACCAACGGCGTGCTCACTTTGCTGACGAACGCACCGCAGCCGTCGCCGTGCTCCAAGGTGGGCGAGCCGCTCGACTGCGTCGTCGTGAACGGCAAGGCGACGAAGCCGGGCGCCGACTCCTCAGCTCCGCCATCGACCGGGCCAAGCACCGGGCCGTCCACAGGACCAACGACCGGGCCGAACCCGTCGACAGGCCCAGTCGCCCCCGGGTCGTCTAGCTCAACTGGATCGGCAGGCGGCAAGCCGGTGGCGGTCAGCGGGCAGGTCGTCAACGTCGCCGCCAGCACTCCTAATAGAGCCCTGCTGAGCGTGCTCACGGCCGTGGCGATAGTCGTCGCCGTCGTGATGCCGCCCGTACTCGGCGGATGGCTGCGTCGGCGCAGAAGACAGACACCGTGATGACCGACGTGACCCGGGACGAGGTGACCGGGGTTCGAGAGGCGGACGTCCTGGCAGTAGCATCGCCTTCAGCCACGACTAGGCCGGCTGAACCCGAGCCGGCTGAACCCGAGCCGGCCAGGGCCGAGCCAACCAGAGCCGAGCCAGCGAAGGCCGGGCCGGCGAAGATCGCTCAGGCGGGCGGTCCCGGACAGTGGTCGCCGCTCTATATCGCCGGTACGGCCCTTACGTTGCTCGGTGTCTTCCTGCTCGGATTTGTCGGCTACTTGTCCGGTGTCTCTGGAATCGGTGAAGCACGAGCGCAAGTGACGCTCTACGCGACGCTCAGGCTCCGGCTTGCCAACCAGGTCGCACCGCTCGCGGCCACAACGCCAGGCGCCCCGGTAGCGATCTTGAATGTCCCGGCGATCGGCATCAACAAGATGATCGTCGTCGAGGGAACCTCGCCGGAGAACCTGACGCTCGGCCCCGGTCACTTGCGCGACACGCCACTGCCCGGAGAGTACGGAGTTGCCGAGATTTTCGGGCGGCGCGCGACGTTCGGCGCTCCATTCGGCCGCCTCAGCCAGTTGAAAGATGGCGACAAGATCACGGTGATCACCGGTCAGGGCAGGGCTGGTTACACCGTCGTCGCGAAGGGTGACAGCACTCACCTCGTCGAAGATCCCGCACCCAACCGGCTGCTGCTTGTCACCGCCTGCTCAGCGGCCGTGCCAACTACGTATTGCTACTACGACGCCGATCTCACCACGACACCGCAGCAAGACCCCGGTGACAGGCCGGGAATCACCGCTGCAGAAGCACCGCTCGCCGGCGATCCAGGTGTCCTCGTGCTGACCATGCTGTGGGCGCTGGCCCTGGTCATCGTCTCGGCCGCCGGCACAGTGGCCGCGGCACGATGGTCCCCCTGGCTCGCATACCTCGCGGCCACACCGCTCGTGCTTGCCGTGTTGTGGAACCTGTATCAGAACCTGGCGGCGCTGCTGCCCAACTTGTACTGACCAAACACGTGCTGATTGGGCTGGTGACGTCGATGACAACGGCAATGACTGAGCAGTTTCCGGTCTCGTCCGGCCCGCTCGCGGCCCTGACCGCGCACGGCGTCTCGGCGTGGTTCGGTGACCATAAGGTGCTCGAGCGAGTCTCACTCGAGATGGAGGCAGGCACCGTCACTGCCCTCATCGGCCCCTCGGGCTGCGGCAAGTCCACGTTCCTGCGGATTCTCAACCGGATGCACGAGCTGGTACGCGGCGCCTCGCTGGCCGGGCAGGTCCTGCTCGACGACGTCGATATCTACGATCCGGGCCAGCGGCCAACCGAGGTCAGGCGCCGAATCGGGATGGTATTCCAGAAACCCAACCCGTTTCCCGCGATGTCCATCTACGAGAACGTGGCGAGCGGCTTGAAGCTGGCCGGGATCAAGGCGCCCAACAAGGATGAGCTCGTCGAGACGAGCCTGCGCCGGGCCGGCTTGTGGAACGAGGTCCACCAGCGGCTCCGCACCCCCGGCGGATCGCTGTCCGGCGGCCAGCAGCAGCGACTGTGCATCGCCAGGGCCCTGGCCGTCAAGCCAGACGTCCTGCTGATGGACGAGCCATGCTCGGCGCTTGACCCGACCTCGACCAGGCGAGTCGAGGAGACGATAGCTGAGCTGCGTGACCAGATCACGATCGTGATCGTGACCCACAACATGCAGCAAGCCGCCCGGGTGTCCCAGAACTGCGCGTTCTTCCTCGCCATCGACCAGACCCCCGGGCACATCGTCGAGTTCGGCCCGACCGACCAGATGTTCAACGCGCCGTCCGACAGCAGAACCGCCGACTACGTCAACGGCCGCTTCGGCTGACCCCGAGGAGCGCGCAAAATACGCACCTAAGCCTTGCCCTGCGCTCACCCCCCACCCGCCGTCCAACTCGGACGGTCTGGTACCGGTAAGGACTGGTGCTGTGCACTTGGGCGGCTCTAAGTTGGCATCAGGCGTATCAGCCGTTATCCGGAGGAGCCAAACCTCATGACTGAGATCAAGATGACGGTCGACGGCGTCAGCTACGTCGACCAGGTCGAGCCCAGGCTGCTACTCGTGCATTACCTCAGGGATGTCCTAGGGAAGACCGGTACACCCATCGGATGCGACACTTCCAACTGCGGCGCATGCACCGTGCTGATGGACGGGGTTTCGGTGAAGAGCTGCGCAGTCCTGGCGGTCCAGGCCGACGGCGCGGAGGTCACCACCATCGAGGGCCTGGCCAATGGCGAGTGGCACCCGCTGCAGACGGCCTTCAAGGAGGAACATGCCCTCCAGTGCGGCTACTGCACTCCCGGCATGATCCTCGCGTCGGTCGACCTGCTCAGGGACAACCCGAACCCGACCGAGGACGAGATCCGCGACGGGCTCGAAGGCAACCTGTGCCGCTGCACCGGCTACGAGCACATCGTCCGCGCAGTCAAGCGCGCCTCGCAGGCAGGAGCAGGCCAATGACAGCCACAGCAGAACAGCCCATCGCCGAGCTAGGCCGGGCACGGCGCCGCAAAGAGGACGCCAGGCTGCTCACGGGCCAGACCAGCTGGACCGATAACATGACGCTGCCCGGCATGCTGCACATGGCGTTCGTGCGCAGCCCGTACGCCCACGCCAAGATCACCGGCGTCGACCTGAGCGAGGCACTCAGGCTCCCCGGCGTGATCGCCGTCTTCTCCGGCCAGGACCTCGCCGCCGAGCAGGGCAGTCTCCCGTGCGCCTGGCCGGTCACCGAGGACATCGTGATCCCGAACCACCCGCCGCTGGCGGTCGACGAGGTCCGTTACGTCGGCGAGGCCGTCGCCGCCGTCGTCGCCAGGGACCGCTATACCGCGGCCGACGCACTCGCCCTCGTAGACGTCAGCTACGACCCGCTCGAGCCGGTCCTGGACATCAGGCAAGCCCTTCAAGACGACTCGCCCAAGGTGCACGAGGCGGGCAATAAGAGCTACGAGTGGGTGTTCGCCAACGGCGACGTCGACGCCGCCTTCGCCGGCGCCCCGGTCGTCATCGAGCGCGACTACCGCCAGCAGCGCCTGATCCCCTGCGCGATGGAACCGCGGGCGGTCGTCTCGGCCTGGGACGGCGACCAGGTCACGCTCTGGTCAGCGACCCAGATCCCGCACGTGCTGAGGTTCGCGATCGCGGCGTTCTTCGGGATACCAGAGCAGGACATCCGGGTGATCGCCCCGGACGTCGGCGGCGGCTTCGGCTCCAAGCTCCAGGTCACGGCCGAGGAAGTGCTCGCGGTCCTGATCTCCCGCAAGGTCGGCAAGCCGGTCAAGTGGACCGAGTCGCGCAGCGAAGGCAACATGACGGTTCACCACGGGCGCGACCAGTGGCAGCGGATCAAGATCGCGGCGGACAGCGACGGCAAGATCAGAGGACTCAGCGTCGACCTGCTCGCGGACATGGGTGCCTACCTGATGCTGGTTACTCCCGGTGTTCCGTTGCTCGGGGCCTTCATGTTCCCCGCCATCTACAAGATGGACGCGTACTCGTTCCGCTGCACCGGCGTGTTCACCACCAAGATGCCGACGGACGCCTACCGGGGCGCCGGCCGCCCGGAGGCGACCTTCGCGATCGAGCGGATCATGGACGAGCTCGCGGCTGAGCTGGGCCTGGACCCGATCGAGGTGCGCGAGCGCAACTGGATCAAGCACGAGGAGTTCCCGTACACCACGATCTGCGGCCTGACCTACGACTCGGGGAACTACGAGGCGGCGACCGCCCGCGCGAAGGAACTGTTCGATTACGACGCGCTCAGGGCAGAGCAGGCTGAACGCATCGCCCGCGGCGACTCAGTGCGCCTGGGCCTGGGTGTGTCCACCTTCACCGAGATGTGCGGCCTGGCTCCGTCCCGGGTTCTTGGCAGTCTCTCCTACGGGGCCGGCGGCTGGGAGCACGCCTCGATCAGGATGCTGCCGACCGGCAAGGTGGAAGTCGTCACCGGATCGAGCGCGCACGGGCAGGGCCACGAGACGGCGTGGAGCCAGATCGTGGCTGATCAGCTCGGCGTGCCGTTCGAGGACATCCGGGTGCTGCATGGTGACACCGCCATCTCGCACAAGGGCATGGACACCTACGGGTCACGGTCGCTGGCGGTCGGCGGCATGGCCCTGGTCGGGGCCTGCGACAAGGTGATCGCCAAGGCCAAGGTGATCGCGTCGGCGATGCTCGAAGCGCCGCCCGAGTCGGTCGAGTTCGCGCACGGCAAGTTCAGCGTCGGCGGCGGCAGGGAAGTGTCGATCCAGGAGGTCGCGCTCGCCACGTTCGCCGCGCACAACCTGCCCGAAGGCGTCGAGCCGTCGCTCGACTCGGATCACACGCATGACCCGGACAACTTCTCGTTCCCGCACGGGACGCACCTGTGCGCGGTCGAGGTGGACACCGAGACCGGCATGGTCAAGATCAGGTCCTACGTGGCGGTCGACGACATCGGCGTGGTCGTGAACCCGCTCATCGTGGACGGCCAGGTGCACGGCGGCATCGCCCAGGGCATCGGCCAGGCGCTCTACGAGGAGGCCGTCTACGACGACGCGGGCAACCTGCTCACCACGACGCTGGCCGACTACCTGATCCCGTCGGCGGCCGACCTCCCGTCCTATGTCACCGACCGGACCACGAGCCCGGCGGACAACCGGCTCGGCGTCAAGGGCGTCGGCGAGGCCGGCACGATCGCCTCGACTCCTGCCGTGGTCAACGCGGTGGTCGACGCGCTGCGGCCGTTGGGCGTCAGGGACGTGACGATGCCGTGCTCGCCTGAGCGGGTGTGGCGCGCGATCGCCGGTGCCGCGAACAGCGCTGCGAACAGCAACGGAGGTGCGGCATGATCCCGGCCAAGTTCGACTACACCAGGCCGGCCTCGGTCGGCGACGCAGTGTCGGCGCTCGTCGATGGCGGCGAGGACGCCAAGGTCATCGCCGGCGGGCAGAGCCTGATGCCGCTGCTGCGGCTCCGGCTGGCCTACCCGAGCCTCCTGGTTGACGTGGGCGGCATCGACGAGCTGCACGGCGTCACTGATCAAGGTGAGTCGCTGCTGATCGGTGCCCGCACGACGCACTACGAACTGACCCGCGATCCGCTGATCGCGGCGCACGCGGGTCTGCTCGCCCAGGCCGCGGGCACCGTCGCCGACCCGGCCGTCCGCCATCGCGGCACGCTCGGCGGCGCGCTGGCGCACGGCGACCCGGCTGGCGACCTGCCGGCCGTCGTGCTGGCCATGGACGCGACCCTGCTGGCGAGCGGGCCGAATGGCAGCAGGGAAATCCCGGCTTCTGAGTTCTTCGTCGACTATCTGACGACCGCTCTTGAGCCGGGAGAACTGCTGACAGGGGTACAGGTACGCAAGCTCGGCCCGGACTGGGGATATCGTTACGAGAAGTTCCACCGAACCGCGCAGGCCTGGGCGATCGTCGGGGTGGCCGCTTTGGCCAGGCGATCGAACGGGCAGGTGGCGGAGGCCAGGATCGGGCTCACGAACATGGGCGCTGTACCGGTCAGGGCCACCGCCGCTGAGGCAGCCGCCTCAGGGGCGCAGGCAACGCGCGCCGCGCTGAACGCGGCCGCCGCCAGCGCGGCCGATGGGACGGAACCACCGGCAGACCTGCACGGTGCGCCCGATTACCGGCGTCACCTCGCGCGGGTGCTGACCGGCCGAGCATTGGCAGCGGCAGCGGGAGCTTAAAGGACATGGAACTGGAGCACTCATTCACTGTCCCGGTCCCCAAGGAACGGGCTTGGGATGTGCTGCTCGACGTCGAGAAGGTGGCGCCTTGCATGCCGGGCGCCACCCTCGACTCGGTCGACGGCGACGAGATCAAGGGCAGGATCAAGGTCAAGGTCGGCCCGATCAGCATGACCTACGTTGGCAAGGCCAAGATCGTCGAGCGCGATGAAGAGGCCGGCATCGTCAGGCTTGACGCCTCCGGCAAGGAGAGCAGAGGCGCCGGCACAGCGTCGGCTTCGGTCCGCTCGGTGCTTGAGGACCAGGGTCCGCAGACCCACGTCAAGGTGCTCACCACGCTGAACGTGACCGGCAAGCCGGCCCAGTTTGGCCGGGGGGTGATGAACGAGGTCAGCGGCAAGCTGCTGAACATCTTCGCGACGAATCTCGCGGCGATGCTAGCGCAGCCCGACGACACCGATGCCGACGGCGGGACCGAGCCCGCCGGCCCGCGGAACGCCGACGCGGCGACCGAAGCCCCGGCAAGCGCCGCCCCGGCAAGCGCCGCCGCGACCGCACACGCGAGCAATGCGTCGCTTGAGGACCTCAAGCTGCCTGCCAGAGCGATCGCCAGCCTGAACCGCGACGGCATCGCGAGCGCCAGCCAGCTGACGGCGAAGTCCGAAGCCGACCTGCTGGCCATCGACGGTATCGGCCCGGCGTCGCTCGAGGACATCAAGGCCAAGCTCGCCGAGCAAGGCCTGACGCTTGGGCGCCCGGCCGGCGACGCGGCCCAGACGGGCGGCCCAGCCCAGGCCGATAGCGCCGCCCAGGCCGACGGCCCAGCCCGGGCCGGTGACGCCGGCCCGGCTCCGACCGCGACGCCGGATCAGCCCGCCGAGCCGCTTGCTGGCTTGACCGCCGCCAGCCCGCCCGGAGCAGGAGCAGCCGGAACCGGAGCAGCCGGAACCGGAGCAGGGGCCAGCGGAGCCGGATCAGGAGCCCGCGCCGGGGCCGGGGCCGGCCGAGCCGGAGCAACCGGGGCAACGGGCGCGGCCGCCAATGGCGCCGCCCGGTCCGGTTCAGGCGCGGCCTCGACCAATGGCAGCGGGCGCACCGGCGCGACCGCCTCGGCCGCGCCGAACCGCGCCGCGCCACACACGGCCGCGCAGACCGAGGCCGACTCGATCAACTTGATCAAGGTGGCCGGCATGCCAGTGCTCAAGCGCTCGCTCCCGGTCATCGCTGGCGTCAGCGTCGTCCTGTACATAGGCCTGCGCCGCAAGATGCGCCGCCGCAACCGCTAGCCCGAGCCCTGGCGACAGCAACGTCGCGCCTGAATTGTCGCCATAGCGGCGCGGGCGCGACATTGCCGTGAGCGGGCCATCCAATGACGTCGCGGCGCAGGAACAGCAGCAGACAGGGTCACGCTGCTGGCAGAGGCCAGATCTCGTGAGCAACGTGGCCCTTCTTGTTGCTATTGGGATGGCATCAGGGAGGGCCACGTTGCTGTTGCGTGGACGTCCCAACGACATCAGCGCGGGCCACGTTGCTGTTAGCGGCCAGGCGGATGACCAGGCTGGTGCAAGTGTTGCACTTGTTGCCCATGTGACTGGTGTGCCGACCATGCCAACGGCGGGTCAGCGGGAAGACTTTCCCTGAGTTATCGGGGATACTTAAAGGAGAGTTTCTATTGCCACGGCTGAAAAACTCCTCAGAGTGAAAACTCTCCCCCACGACGCCGAACAGGCTCCCCCGATCCTGATCACGAGCAGCGCGCCAGCCTTCGGGACCGGCACTGGTTTCCGTGATCATGCTCGAGACCGTGATCACGGAAGATCGCCCAGGTCAGGACAGGGTGATGTTCCGTGATCATGCCCGCGAACATGATCACGGAAGATCGCCCTGGTCAGGGAGGCTGTCGCATGACTCGCGATCGGGTCGGCGAGCCCTTCCGGACATCTTGCGGAACACTTGGGTGGCAGAACGCCCTGACCCGGCAGCCCGGCCCGAGACAGCATCAGGGCGGCCCAGGTTGCTGGTCACGCCCGCCTCTGACAGCAGCGTGGCCCTCCCTGTTGCTGTTCATCACTGGTTTTAACAGCAACGCGGCCCTCCCTAATGCTGTCCTGAGAGGCTGCTGAAAAACCCCGTTTTCGTCGCGAACCCGACTCCCTGACCTGCGGTTCTTCGATCGCGATCATGGATTTTTCGGGGTTTTTCAGCAGCCTCTCCTGACAGCAACGGGGAGGGCCACGTTGGTCTGTAAACAGGGGTGGTTTGTCCCCGTTTACACCGATGCACCAGCGCCGGCTCGCCGGCACGGATGGTTGCTGTCAGAAAAGACCGCTGACAGCAACGGGGAGGGCCACGATGCTCACCCTGCCCCCGGCGGCGCCTGCCGGGGCACGGCGCACGTCCGCCTGACAGCAGCCACCAGAAAAACCCAGGTACGCGGACATGCCCTCCCGGCCGGCGGCCAGTCCGATTCCCGGTCTGCGGACAAGTCGACGCCGACTGTGACCGTCCGCCTGTCCAGAAGACCGGTGCTGCCGCGCCGCTGCCGGTGCTCGGGCCGCAAGCGGCCCTGCGCTCCGGGTCGGCTTGCCACTGGATGACCTTGAGTTTCTGGAGGCTGTGACTGCGGCTGCCAGCTGGCGCGGTCTGAAACTTGCGGGTCGTCGGCGCTTCCCTTCATCGCATTGGGTGATCACTGCTTCGTGTCTGCCTGCCTGGAGTTTCCCGTGACCGCTGAGGCACCGGGTCGCTACGCCGAGTGAGCGGCGGCACAGCCACCGGCCACCCCGCGAGCGGCCAGCACAGCGATCTTGGGGGTGGCGCTTGCCGGCTCTAGGCTTGGGTGATGACTACTGCCCTGCCGCTGAGCCGGACCTATGCCGAACAACTCGACGCAGGTGACCCGCTCACGGGGCTCAGGCACAAGTTCGTGCTGCCCGACGAGTCGCTGATTTACCTGGACGGGAACTCGCTGGGCCCGCTGCCGCGATCGACGCAGGCCCGGCTCGCCGAGGTCATCAGCGAAGAGTGGGGTCTGGGCATGGTCAGATCGTGGCAGCGCTGGGTAGGGCTGCCGCGCCAGGTCGGCGACCTGGTTGGCGCGCACCTCGTCGGGGCCGGGCCAGGGCAAGTACTGATCAGCGACTCCGCGACGGTGAACCTCTACAAGCTCGCCACCGCCGCACTCGACGCCAGCCCCGGCCGCACGGTCATCGTGACCGACGATGACAACTTCCCGACTGACAGGTACGTGCTGCAGGGCATCGCCGCGCGACGTGGTTGCGAGCTGCGCATGATCCACACAGATCTCGACACGGGCGTCAGCGAGGACGCGCTGCGGGCGGCACTAACCCCGGACGTAGCGCTGGTCAGCCTCTCGCACGTGGCCTACCGCAGCGGAACGCTCGCCGACATGGCCACGGTCACCGAACTGGTGCACAGCCGCGGGGCGCTCATGCTCTGGGACCTGTGCCACTCGGTAGGCGCGGTCCCGATCGAGCTTGACGCGTGCGGCGTGGATCTCGCCATCGGCTGCACCTACAAGTACATGAACGCGGGACCCGGAGCGCCGGCGTTCCTGTACGTCCGCGAGGCACTGCAAGGCCAGCTGCGGCAGCCGATCTGGGGATGGTTCGGCCAGAACGACCAGTTCGCCATGGGACCGGGCTATGACCCGGCACCCGGGGTCGAGCACTTCGCAACCGGCACGCCTCAGGTCCTGGGCATCATCGCCGTCGAGGAAGGCACCAAGCTGCTCGCCGAGGCGGGCGTCGAGCGCCTGCGCGAGAAAGCGGTCGCGCTCACTGGCTATCTCATTCACCTGGCCGACGAGTGGCTGGCGCCGCACGGGTTCACCCTGGCCTCCCCGCGGGCCGACGCCCGCCGCGGCAACCACGTGACGCTGTACCACCCCGAGGCGTGGCGGATCAGCCAGGCCCTGATCGCGGCCGGCGTCATCGGCGACTACCGTACGCCCGACCGGCTCAGACTGGGTCCGGGCCCGGTGACCACCAGGTTCACCGACGTCTGGGACGCACTCGACCGGCTCAGGCAGATTGCCACCGACAAGTCCTACACGGCACTCCCAGCCGAGTTCTCCCGCGTGACCTGATAAACCGGGCGCGGCGCCGGGGAGGCGGGCAGTGGTCCGCGCACCAATGTGCCGTTAGTGCCGTTCAGCCGGCCATCGCGGATTGCTGGTGGCGGTCGGCTGGCCGCACGAGGTCGGGATGCCAGGCTGCCCGGCTCCCAGGAACCTTGACGCAGGAGCATATTCAGGGTCACGGAGGAGGCTTTTCGGGTCCAGGAGGATTGTCCGGACTATCCCCCGAAACGGCTCCCGCACGCGAGAACCCTCCTCCAGGCACCCGAATACCTCCGCAATTCCGACCGCACACCCCCGGGTCAACACACCCCCTACTCCCACTCGATCGTGCCGGGGGGCTTGCTGGTGATGTCGAGCACGACCCGGTTGACCTCGGGCACCTCGTTGGTGATCCGGGTCGAGATCTTGGCGAGCACGCGGTCGGGCACCCGCGCCCAGTCCGCGGTCATGGCATCTTCGCTGGTGACGGGCCTGAGCACGATCGGGTACCCGTAGGTACGGCCGTCGCCCTGCACGCCCACTGACCTGACGTCGGCGAGCAGTACCACCGGGCACTGCCAGATCTCCCGGTCGAGCCCGGCGGCGGTCAACTCCTCGCGGGCGATCGCATCGGCGTCCGTGACGATCCTGAGCCGCTCGCTGGTCACCTCGCCCACGATCCTGATCGCGAGCCCGACGCCGGGGAACGGCTGCCGCCAGACGATCTGCGATGGCAGGCCAAGCTCGGCGCCGATCGCTCTTACCTCATCTTTGAAAAGAGCGCGCAACGGCTCGATCAGCGTGAAGCCGAGGTCGTCCGGCAACCCGCCGACATTGTGGTGCGACTTGATGTTGGCGGTGCCCGTGCCGCCACCCGATTCGACCACGTCCGGGTAGAGCGTGCCCTGCACGAGGAACTCGGCACCGGCCGTCTCGCCGTTCGCGCCGGGACCGACGCCGGCGTCAGCGGCGATCTTGCGGGCCGCCTGCTCGAACGTCCTGATGAATTCATGGCCGATGATCTTGCGCTTGCGTTCAGGGTCGGTCACGCCGCTCAGCGCGGCGGCGAAGTCGTCCTGGGCGTTCACCACCACGAGGTCGACGCCGGTGGCGTTCACGAAGTCGCGCTCCACCTGCTCGGCCTCGCCCTTGCGCAACAGGCCGTGATCGACGAACACGCAGGTCAGCTGCGCCCCGATAGCCCGCTGGACGAGCGCGGCCGCGACCGCCGAGTCCACGCCGCCCGACAGGCCGCAGATGGCGTGACCGGCACCCACCTTGGCCTTGATCCGCGCGACCTGCTCGTCGATGATGCTCTCGGTCGTCCAGTCGAAGCGGCAGCCTGCCGCCGCGAGGAAGTGCCTGAGCATCGCCATGCCGTGCTCAGTGTGCGCGACCTCGGGGTGGAATTGCATGCCGAACAACCGCCGCCCGCGATCTTCCGCGGCCGCGACGGGGGTGCCGGGCGTGCTGGCCGTCACCGTGAATCCGGGCGGCGCGATGGTGGCCGTGTCGCCGTGCGACATCCATACTCGCTGGTGCGACGGCAGGCCAGCCAGCATGGTCTCGGCGGCGGGACCCGAGTCAGTACTGGTGGCGGCGCCGGGCACGAGTTCCAGGGTCGCCGCGCCGTACTCACCCGATCCGGTGCGGGCCACTTCGCCGCCGAGGTCGCGGACCATGAGCTGGAAGCCATAGCAGATGCCCAGTACCGGCAGGCCGGCCTTGAGCAGCCCGGCTGGCGCGGGCAGCGCACCTGGCGCGTAGACGGACGCCGGCCCACCCGACAAGATTATGGCCGCTGGTTCGCGTTCCAAAATGTCGGCGACTGGCGTGGTCGCCGGGATGATCTCGGAATACACCTGGCATTCCCGCACGCGGCGGGCGATCAGCTGGGCGTACTGCGCACCGAAGTCGAGCACCAGCACCGGGCCGGTCGGAGTCGTCGCAGAGGGCGCGGCAGCCTGATCCGGCTGCGCGACCTGCCCGTTATCGTGCAGTTCTGGCTCGCTGTGGCGCATTGCGCCAGCCTACTTGGCTGGCTGACGGGCGCTCGCGCCGCGGCCAAGCGCCGCTGGCGCCGAGGCAGGCGTCCCGCTTGCCTCCGGTGGCCCGCCTGGGACCTGGGACTTGCGGACGGTGATCGCGCTGACCTTGACCTGGGCGATCCGGCGGCCGTCGAGCTCGGTGACCGTCAGCCTGCTGGCGCCCCGCTCGGCCGACTCGCCGACCTGCGGCAGGTGGCCGAGGGCGGCGAGCAAGTAGCCGGCGACGGTTTCGTACGGCCCGTCGGGCAACTCGATGCCGGTCTGCTCGGCGAAGTCGTCGAGGTTCATCAGGCCGTCGACTTCGATCTCGCCGGTCCGGAGCCGGCGGGACGGGCTGCCCTCGACGTCGTACTCGTCCTGGATGTCGCCGATCAGTTCCTCGACGAGGTCTTCGAGCGTGACGATGCCGGCCGTGCCGCCGTATTCATCGACGACGATCGCCAGGTGCGAGCGATCGGCTCGCATCTCAGAAAGCGCGGACATGATGGTCTTGCTCGTCGGCAGCATCTTGACCTGCCTGGCGATGTCGCCGACCCTGGCGGTGCCGTTCCGGGCGGGGTCGAGCAGGTCGCGGGCGTGCACGAAGCCGATGACATCGTCGTAGGAGTCTTCGAAGACCGGGAACCTGGAGTGGGTCGCGCGGCTGGCGAGCGTGACCGCCTGGGCCAGGGGCATGGACGCCGGCAGGAAGTCAACCTCGGTTCTGGGCACGAGGACTTCGCGAAGCTGCCGTTTCCCCGCGTCGAACACTTCGCTGACGATGTGCCGCTCGTCGGCCGACAGCGTCTGATGGGCGGTCACCAGGTCCCTGAGCTCGTCGCTGCTCATCACGCCCCGGCCGACCTTAGGGTCACCGCCGAGCACGCGGACGACGAGGTTCACGCTGACGCTGAGCAGCCAGACGACCGGCCTGGCCGCCGCCGCCATCCAGTCGAGCACGGGAGCGGCGGCTAGCGCGATCGGGATCTGCCGCTGCAAGGCGATCCGCTTGGGCGCCAACTCGCCGAGTATGAGGGAAAAGAACGCGATGGCCAGTGTCACGATAAGGAACGCGAGCACCGAGGCGAGATGTGCCGAGACGTGCCTGGACAGGATGTGATCGAGATCCGCTGCCAGCGTCGCGGCGCCGAAAGCGCCTGACAGCAGCGTCGCCACGGTCACGCCGATCTGGACAGCCGACAGGAACCTATTCGGGTCGTGGGCGAGCCTGGCCGCGCGCTGGCCCCGCCTGCCGCGCTTGGACAGCGCCTTGACCTGTCCCTCGCGCAGCGACACCAGCGCCATCTCGGCGGCAGCGAAAAACCCGCCGATGAGAATGATGGCGAGGACGATGATGATGTCCCAGCCGACGCTACTCACGTCGCAGTCCCTGATCTCGGCGGTCAGCCTGGCCGGCATTGCGTTTGCGACACGGGCTCGCCTTAGGGGCTTGCCCCGCGAGCCGCCGCGTTCCCCGGCTCGCCGACCATGACAGGCACCCCGCGGTTGCGCGGTGTCCGAACAGTCTAAGCAGTCCTGGCCGGCCGGTGAACCCAGCGGCGCCCGCGCGCTGCCGCTCCCTGACGGCACCTGGCCGGCTATTACCACCCCTTCGCGGCCGGTGGCCTGGGAAGAATGACTGTGCGATGCTGCTAGGCGACAAAGGTGATAAGCAGCACGCTTTGGTGGAGGTACCTCATGGCGACTGGCACGGCAGATGGCACGGCGGCAGGAATCGCGGCCGACGCGAAGGAGATCAGCGGTGAGGTCGCCGAGCTGCGGCATGCCATCCACGCGGAGCCTGAGATCGGGCTCGACCTGCCCAAGACCCAGCAGAAGGTGCTGGCCGCGCTCGACGGGCTGCCGCTTGAGATCTCCACCGGGCAGGCGCTGTCATCGGTGACCGCGGTACTGCGCGGCGGGCTGCCAGGCAAGACGGTCCTGATCCGCGGCGACATGGACGCGCTGCCGATCACCGAGAAGACCGGCGTGCCGTTCGAGTCATCGATCTCAGGGGCCATGCATGCCTGCGGGCATGACCTGCACACCGCCATGCTCGCCGGGGCGGCTCGGGTGCTGAGCGCCCGGCAGGCGGAACTGCCGGGAAACGTGATCTTCATGTTCCAGCCAGGCGAGGAAGGCGCGGGCGGCGCCAGGCTGATGATCGACGAAGGGGTGCTTGACGCGGCTGGCGAACGGCCCGTGGCCGCCTATGCGCTGCACGTCGCGTCGGGCTTGCTGCCGCTGGGCGTCAGCGCCAGCAAGCCTGGCCCCGCGATGGCGGCGGCCGACCAGCTGCACGTCACGGTGCGCGGCCGGGGCGGGCACGGCGCGCAGCCTCACCACGCCGCTGACCCCGTCCCCGTCGCCTGCGAGATCGTCATGGCGCTGCAGGCGATGGTGACGCGGAAGTTCGACGTCTTTGACCCGGTCGTCGTCACGGTCGGGACATTCCACGCGGGCACCGCGGACAACGTGATACCGGCCGATGCCTCCTTCATCGCGACCGTGCGCACGTTCTCCGCCCGTAGCCGGGACCTGATCAGCGACGCGACCGTGCGACTCGCGAAGGACATCGCCACCGCGCACGGCCTCACCGCCGACGCGGAATTCGTCTCCGGATACCCGGTGACCACCAACGACGCGGGCGAGTTCACCTTCACGCACAAGACCGTGGGCGAGGTATTCGGTGACCACAGGTTCGTGACGGCACCGAATCCGCTTACTGGTTCGGAGGACTTCTCCTACGTGCTCGAGCAGGTGCCGGGCACGTTCACGATGATCGGAGCCTGCCCGGCCGGCCGCGACCCGATGACGATGCCGTACAACCACTCGGCTGAGGCGATCTTCGACGACGGCGTCATCGCCGACGGCGTGACCCTCTACGCCGAACTAGCCGTCCGCCGCCTGGCCAAGGCGGCCGCCAGCTAGCGAACGCCGGCCGCGGCCCGCAGAGGGAGTCCGCTGCGGGTCGCGGCCGACGCCCGGCCCGGCTCCGGCAGGGGTGGCCCGGCTCTGGCGGAGCTGGCCCGGCTGGGGTGGCCCGGCTCCGGCAGGCTGACCCGGCTCTGACGGGTGCCCGGCTCCGGCAGGGGTGGCCCGGCTCTGACGGGTGCCCGGCTCCGGCAGGGGTGGCCCGGCTCTGACGGGTGCCCGGCTCCGGCAGGGGTGGCCCGGCTCCCGACAGGGAGACCCGGCTCCGGCATGGGGACTTGTCGTTGTGCGGAGGTTTGTCGGGGCTGACGCGGAGGGTTCTCAGTTCCGGCGCGGAGACTTGTCGCTGTGCGGAGTGTTTTCCGCAAATAGAACAGGCTCGCTCAGGGGATTGTCGCAACGCTCTGATTTGGGTGGGAGCGGGCGATGGGGCGCAGTGTGGATCCTCAGGTGGTGGCCAGGACGCTGGAGTTGCTGGCTTCGGGTGTGAATCCGATGCGGGCAGCGGCTTTGGCGGGGGTGTCGAAGTCGTTTGCTTACGAGCTGGACCGGCGGGTGAGCGGGGTGTCCCGGCTGGCGGTCAAGCGGGAGGCGGCGGCCCGGCGGGCGGCCCGGCCGGGCCGCCGCGGCGTTGATCCGGAACGGGTGCGGGTGCTGCTGGAGCACCTCGCCGCGGGGCTGAATCCGAACCGCGCCGGGCCGCTGGCCGGCGTGTCGAAGACGTTCGCGTACGGCCTGTACCACAAGATCGGCGGAGTGTGCAGACCCCCTGGAACGACTTACAGCGACCGGTACCTGGACGACGGGCAGCGGCACGAGATCGCGCGGCTGCGCGAGACCGGCTTGTCGCTGCGGGCGATCGGCGCGCGGACCGGCGTGAACGCCTCCACGGTGTGCCGGGAGCTCAAGCGCAACGCCGACCCGAAGACCGGGCATTACCTGCCGGTGCGGGCGGGCAACCTGGCATGGGAACGGCAGCGGCGGCCCAGGCCGTCAAGGCTGTCCCGGCACCCGGAGCTCCGCCAGCGGGTACAGCAGCTCCTGGACCGGCGGTTCTCCCCCGAACAGATCAGCGGGAGGCTGAAAATTGACCACCCCGGCGATGAGGACATGCAGGTCAGCCACGAGACCATCTACCAGTCGATCTACGTCTACCCGCGCGGAGAGCTGCGGCGGGAGCTGAAAGCCTGCCTGCGCAGCGGCCGCCAGCTGCGCCGCCCCCGCGGCCGCAGCGAAACACGCGGCCGCATCATCGGCGCCGTCCCCATCGGCGAGCGCCCCGCCGAAGTCGAGGGACGGCTCGTGCCCGGCCACCACGAAGGCGACCTGATCATGGGCTCCAAAGCATCCAACTCCGCCGTCGGCACCATCGTCGAGCGCACCACCGGCTACCTCACCCTGCTCCACCTCCCGCACGGCCACGACGCCGGATCCGTCGCCGGCGCCATCATCGGCCGCATGACCGAACTGCCCGCCTGGTTCGCGAAGACCCTCACCTGGGACCGCGGCAAGGAACTCGCCCGCCACCAGCACATCACCGACACCACCAGCATCAGCGTCTACTTCGCCGACCCCCACGCCCCCTGGCAGCGCGGCAGCAACGAGAACATCAACGGACTGCTCCGCGAATACCTCCCCAAAGGCACCGACCTCAGCACCACCACAGCCGCCGGCCTCCAGCACATCGCCGACGAACTCAACGACCGCCCCCGCAAACGCTACGGCTACCACACCCCCCGCGAACAACTCGCTAAACTCCTCACACAAGAAGCCGAACGCGTTGCGACGACCCCCTGAAAACGCCACAGTCAAGACTCCGTGATACGAGAACTCTCCGCAGCAATGAGGCTGTCGGGCGACTTCGTCCGTGATTCCGTCAAGCGGAATCCGTTAAGTCACCCGCACGAAGAAAGACCATTCGTGATCGGGATCGGGGAGCTTTTCCCGGCATCGTACGGGGGTCGCCGGAGCGGCGTGAGCATCGTGGCCCTCCCTGTTGCTGTTAGCGGTCCTTTCTGACAGCAACGTGACCCTCCCCGTTGCTGTCAGGACAACATCAGGAAGGGCCACGTTGCTGTCAAAACCAGTGACCAACAGCAACAGGGAGGGCCACGATGCTGTTTAGAGGCGGGCGTCTCCCGTCCCGCCCGCAGCGTGATCACGCTGGGTTACTTACGCCCCGCGCGTCGTCAGCCTTCCGTGATCACGATGCTGGTCGTGATCACGGAAGGCCCCGCACCGGTCAGTGGCTGGCTCACGCCGCCACGCGGTCCTGGCTCGGGAGCCAGGCTTACAGGTTCGCGACGTCGGCCTGCTTGGACCTGACTGCCTCGGCGGCCTCGCGCAGGCCGGCCAGCTCGGTCTCGGTCAGCTCCCGCTCGACGACCCGGCGCACGCCTGCCGCGCCGATCTCGGCCTCGACGCCGAGGAAGACGCCGGAGATGCCGTACTCTCCGTCGACCCACGTGCACACCGGCATGGTCTCGCCCGCGTCGAGCGCCACTGCCCTGGCCATCCTGGCCGCCGCGGCGGACGGGGCGTAGTAGGCCGAACCGGTCTTGAGCAGGCTGATGATCTCGGCGCCGCCGTTTCTCGTACGGTCGACCAGCGCGTTGATCTCATCGGCGGGGAGCAGGTCGGTGAGCGCGGTGCCATTGACCGAGCAGGCCGACGGCACCGGCACCATCGTGTCGCCGTGCGATCCGAGCGTCAGAGTCTTGACCGCGCCGACCGGCGTAGCCAGCCGTTCGGCGACGAAGTAGCTGAACCTGGCCGTGTCGAGCATCCCCGCCTGTCCGATGACGCGCTGGTGCGGGAACTGCGAAACCTTCGCGGCGAGAGCGGTCATCTCGTCCAGCGGGTTCGACACGACGATCAGCACGGCGTCGGGTGCGTGCTTGGCGACCTGCTCGACGACGCTGCGGACGATTTTGGCGTTGACGCCGATCAGGTCCATCCGGCTCATGCCGGGCTTGCGGGCCAAACCTGCCGTCACGACGACGATCCGTGATCCGGCGATCGCCTCGTAACCTTCGCCGGACTGACCGGTCGTCTGACCGGTGACCTTCGTCTCGAACCGCTCGATGGGCCGTGCCTGGCTGATGTCGAGCGCGATGCCCTCTGGCTTGCCTTCCACGATGTCAGTGAGGACGACCTCGTCGAAGATGTCATACTCGGCAAGCCGCTGCGCGGTGGTCGAGCCGTAGAACCCGGCTCCTACCACGGTTACCTTGCCTGAACGGGCCATGAACGTCATCTCCTTTACGCGACAGCGGCCTGCAGGTTCTTGTGCAGTGCGCCGAGAAACTCTTCCGTGGTCAGGTAGGGCGCGTCGGCGCCGATCAGCAGCGCCAGGTCCTTGGTCATCAGGCCGCTGACGACCGTCTCAACGCATACTCGCTCAAGGGTCTCAGCGAACTCGGTGACGGCAGGCGTGTTGTCCAGCTTGCCGCGGTAAGCGAGCCCCCTGGTCCAGGCGAAGATCGACGCGATCGGATTGGTCGACGTCGGCCTGCCCGCCTGGTGCTGGCGGTAATGCCTGGTCACGGTGCCGTGCGCGGCCTCGGCCTCGATGCAGGAGCCGTCCGGCGTCATCAGCACGCTCGTCATCAGCCCGAGCGACCCGAACCCCTGAGCGACGATGTCCGACTCGACGTCGCCGTCATAGTTCTTGCAGGCCCAGACGATGCCGCCATCGCCCTTGATCACCTGCGCCACCATATCGTCAATGAGCCGGTGCTCGTAGGTCAGGCCAGCCGTGTCGAATTCGCTCTTGAACTCTGACTCGAAGGTCTCCGCGAAGATGTCCTTGAAGCGCCCGTCATAGGCCTTGAGGATGGTGTTCTTGGTGGACAGATACAGGGGATACTCGCGGTCGAGCGCGTATCGCATCGTCGCCCGGGCGAAATCACGAATCGAGTCGTCGAAGTTGTACATGCCCATGGCCACGCCGCCGCCCGCGAACCGCGCCACTTCCATCGAGATCAGCTGGGCGGCCGAGCCATCGTCCGGCTGGTAGGTGATCGTCACGGTGCCGGCGCCTGGCACCACGAAGTCCGAGGCACGGTACTGGTCGCCGTGGGCATGCCTGCCGATGATGATCGGCTTGGTCCACCCGGGCACGAAACGCGGGATGCTCTCGATCACGATCGGCTCGCGGAAGACCACGCCGCCGAGGATGTTACGGATGGTGCCGTTGGGCGACCGCCACATCTTCTTGAGCCCGAACTCGGTGACCCTGGCCTCGTCCGGGGTGATCGTCGCGCACTTGACGCCGACGCCCAGGCGCCTGATGGCGTTGGCTGAGTCGATCGTGACCTGATCGTCGGTGGCGTCGCGGTTCTGGATCGACAAGTCGTAATAGTCAAGCTCGATATCCAGGTAGGGCAGGATGAGCTCATCCTTGATGAACTGCCAGATGATGCGCGTCATCTCGTCCCCGTCGAGCTCTACCACGGGGTTGGCCACCTTGATCTTGGACATGCCGATAAGTCCCTTCACGACTTACGAGCCCGCTACCTGTCAGCCGGGCCGTGCTAGCTCACCTGGGTACCTGCTCGCGCCTTCCGACTCATGCCACGCGAGTTAGCCCACGGGTGCCTGAACTCCTAGTCCAGCCACGAGCAGGCCGATGCCGAATGCGGCAAAGATCGCTACGTCGAGCAACCGACGCCTTGATGACAACATGCCTGCTCGCCGGTCGGGCAGGACCAGTCTCGCTAGGGCGGCCATGAGCAGAACTCCTGCCAGTACCAACGTACCGCTCTTCAGATCGTGCGTACCTAGCCGGATTGTCACAAGGCTGGCGCAAGCGCCGACCACAATCAGCCAGTAAGGCAGTTGCTCCAGCCTGACGGGCTGCTTCGCCTGCCGCGTGCCCGCACCCGTACCGCGCGGCGCTTTGCCGCCGCCCCTGCGCTTGCCAGCCCGACGCCCGGGCGCCGCGTGTCTCACTATCTCGACCCCACTCGCCTGCGGACCCCGGCCCTGTATCCCCGCTCGCATCCGGGCGCTACCAGGTACCGCCTTGCCTCCTCGCTCGTCGCACCGCTCCTCACTCGTCAGTCCGGGCGGTACCGCGCCCTTCGGCTCGCCGGGGGTCCGCTCGAAAGTGTACTTTCCTGTCCTATCCGGTAGCGACGCAGGGAGCGGCTGTCCCTGCGAGTTGCCCGGGTTGGATGCCGGGTGAGCAGGGTACGGATCGTGAAGCGGAGCGCCTGCCTCCGGGCGCGGAAGGCTATGCCATGGAAGGGCCCCACATCCAGATAGCGAGCACCGGAGCCGCCGTGCCGCTTCTGCCGGACGTGACGACGATCGGCCGCGGCAGCTATGTGGACGTCAGGCTAACCGACCCGAGCGTGTCCGTGCTGCACGCTGAGATGGTCCGGCGCGGTCCTTACGTATACGTCTGCGACCTGGGTTTATCACGGAACGGCACCCGGGTGAATGGCAGGCTGGTAGCGAGGAAGCTGCTGGCTGACGGGGACGCGCTGGCCTTCGGCTCGGCTCGATGCCGCATCGCTGGCGTCACCGCCGACGAGACCACAGAAGCCGAACTTCCGAGATCCGCGGCTCCTGAGCTGACCAGGCGCGAACTCGACGTCATCGCCTCGCTGTGCCGCCCGGCGATGTGCGATGAGGCCTTCGTCGCCCCCGCCACCGCGCGCGAGATCGCGGCCGACCTCGTGGTCACCGAGGCAGCGGTCAAGCAGCACCTGCTGCGGCTCTACTCCAAGCTCAAGATTCCCGAAGGCCAGAACCGCCGGATCCGCCTGGCCAACGAAGTGGTCGCACTGGGGCTGGCCAAGCCCCAGATGCCCGATGAGCCACGCGGCTTGCCTCATGGCGCGCCGCAGAGCCCGCAGAGCGCGCAAGGTACGTGGTCTCCGGCAGCAGCAGACACCACCGCGGCAGCCAGGCCGCCGCGCCCCGCCCAGCAGGATCGCGACCCGGCGCGCGACCGGCGCAGGGTCACAGGCCGAACTGGCGGGCCAGCCTGAGCAGGTTGTGCCGGACGTCGGTCAGCACATGGCGGAGCGTAGGGAGATGCTCAAGCTGGGAGTGCAGCCCGATCACCGGCCAGTACGCCGCCGCCGGTGACTGGTACCAGGCGGTGATCCCGGCCCAGGTGCAGACGCTCAGCACGCCGAGGTAGGCAACGGCGAGGCGGCCAGGCGTCCTTGCCACCGAGCTGTACATGGCGGCCAGCATCGCCCGGCTGCCTGACGAACCTGGCCCTAGGCCCACGATGAGCATGAGCATCCCCGCGCCGAGCGCGAGCGCCTGCGGGAGCGGGTGCACGGGTACGGCGATGATCGTGGCAGCGATCACGACGCAGCAGCCGAGCAGCGCCACCGGAGCCAGCAGCACCAGGCCGATCAGCGCGCGGAGTACGGACACGGGGAACAGCACGAGAGCAGCGAACGACATGCTCACGCTGCCGCCTTGCATCCTCCTGGCCAGGAGCCTGCCCGTCGTCGCCACCGCCCGCAACGCGATGAAGAGCGCAAGCCCCACCGCCGTCCCGACCAGCGGCGCCATGATGCTCACGGCCGCCACGATCGCCACAGAGGCGATCACAAGCGGGCTCCACGGCGAGATCGCCGCCACGGACCTTGCGGCGCCAGAGTCCCGCCCAGCCGGGTACTGACCGGGCACGGCGAGCGCGCCAGCCGGGACCAGCTGACCGGCGCCCTGAAGCTGATGGCCATTGGCCAGCGGCAGGCCGACACCGGGCTGCGGGCCGACCGCACCTATCGCGCCCGCGGGCAGCGCGAGCGGACCGTACTGACCGGCCCCATACTGGCCGGCCCCGTGCTGGCCGACACCGTACGGCCCGGGCGCGGCGTCCCTGGTTGCCGCATCCGGATGGCCGGGGAGGGCGCCGTAATTGACCGGCGGCAGCAGGTCGCGTACGTCATCTGGCGCATGGCTGGCGAGCGGCCGGGTCGACTCGGGCCAGGCCCGCGGCTGCGCCTGGTCCGCGATCGTCGGCGTCCCCGGCAGCCCCGGCAGGCCGACTCCGGCGGCCGCGGGCGGGCTCGGGATCAGCGCCACCGGGTCAAGGCCGGCTGCCCACCGGGTGAGCTCGGCCGCTGACGGCCGGTACACCGGGTCGCGAGACAGCGCGCGCATCACCATGTCGCGCAGCGGCGCCGGAAGCGTGTCCAGGTCAGGCAGGCTGTGCATGATCCGGTAGAAGATGGCCTCGAACGTCCCGGTGCCGAACGGCGGCCTGCCGGTAGCGGCAAATGCCAGCGTCGCCCCCCACGAGTGAACGTCAGAGCCCGGGCCGCTGTCCTTGCCCTCGATCACCTCTGGCGCGAGATAGCCGGGCGTGCCCATGAACATGCCCGTCAGCGTCAGCCTGGTAGTCTCGGCGAGCTGGGCGATGCCGAAGTCGATGACGACCGGCTCGCCGTCGGAGATCATCACGTTGCCCGGCTTCAGATCACGGTGGACCACGCCCGCCGCGTGCACGGCCTCAAGCGCCTGGGCCAGCCCGTAAGCAAGCCTGGACAGCGCCTGCCCGGTCATCGGCCCGCCGGCGGAAATCACCGCGTCGAGAGTCAGGCCGGGCACGTACCTGGTGACGATATACGGCGGGTCCCCGTCCAGGTCGGCCCCGAGCACCTGCGCGACGTACTGGCTGCGGACCCGGTGCATCGTCTCGACCTCGCGGGCGAGCCGACGGCGCGCGTTCTCCTCTTGCGCCATGCCCGGGTGCAGTGCCTTGACAGCCACTTGCTGACCGGGGTCGTCGGTGGCGAGGTACACCACCCCCATGCCGCCCTGGCCAAGCCGCCTGATGACGCGGTATGGCCCAAGCCGCTCGGGCGTGCGGTCCTGCACCCTCATGTCATCAGCTTACGGTTTGGAACCGCAAGAGCGCTCCTGGCGATGCGAGATGGTTCCGCAAACTCTACTCAGGCGATACGCTAGCCGCCCGCGACGAGCTTGCGCAGCGCCGTCGCCGCCTGGGCATTCTGCTCGGCATGTTCGACCAGCCCTTTCGCCAGCTCGGCCGCCCACTCGGCGATGGGCACCTGGCTACGCGAGAGCACGATGCCGCGCACCTCACGGCAGATCTCCGCTACCGGAGCCCCCCGGTGCGTCCCGAGGGTCATGCTCTTCTCGCCCAGCTTGACTGAGACCTTCGTCACAGTGCCTGGGCGCTTCCGCGCCCGGTCGGACATCGACCTGTCCCGCTCGACCGTGACGCAGCCGGGAGGCAGCGAGTCTCCGAGCGACTCGGTCAGCACCTTGGCGTAGATGGCGAGGTCCGACGAGTCGGCGCGCAGCGCCGCCATCACCAGTTCAAGCGACAGGCCATCGTCTGCCTGCGCGTCACTACCGTCTGTCATCCTTGCTTCCCAGCTACGCGTGCGTGCTTAGCGGCCCGTGCTGCTACCGGCCTGCGAACGTCGCCTTACCAGGTCCATTCTCCATGAAACTCCGCATGCCCGTGCGCTGGTCCTCCGTCGTGAACAGGCCGGCGAACTTCAGCCGCTCGATTTCGAGCCCGGTGCCCAGATCGACCTCAAGCCCGTCGTCGATCGCCCGCTTCGCCGCGCGCAACGCCAGCGCCGGCCCGTTACCGTACCTGGCAACCAGGTCCGCCGCCGCCTTGTAGACCTCCGCGTCCGGCACGACCGCATCTACCAGGCCGATCGCGAGCGCCTCGGCCGCGCCAACGAACCGTCCAGTGAAGATCATGTCCTTGGCCCGCGCCGGGCCGATCAGCCTCGGCAGCCGCTGCGTGCCGCCCGCGCCGGGGATCACTCCCAGCAAGATCTCTGGCTGCCCGACCCGGGCACTCTCGCCCGCGACGCGGAAATCCGCGCACAGCGCGAGTTCGAGCCCGCCACCCAGCGCGTAACCAGTGATCGCCGCGACGACGGGCTTGCCTATCCGGGCGATTGCCGTCAGCGAGTCCTGCAGCCTAGTGCTGATGACCGACATTTCCGCATAACTGGCCTGCGCCATCTCCTTGATGTCGGCCCCGGCGGCGAACACCTTCTCCCCGCCGTGCAGGACAACCGCCCTGACCTCATCGTCCTGGTCAACCTGCGCGGCGGCCGCCGCGAGCTCGGTCACCAGGCCGGAGTTGAGCGCGTTCATCGGCGGCCGCGCCAGCCGGATCGTCGCTACCGCCTGATCGATGCTCACCTGAATGAACTCGCCCATCACAGCACCTCCGCCGAATCAGCCGCGCCCGTCGCGCACGGGCGATCCTAGCGCTGTCCCGCACCACGCTTCCCGCGCGCCACCGCTCCCGATCGAGCCATCGTTCGGACATGGGTGCGGCTCCGTCTGAGTGAGCCTTGGCTGTTCAGTGGTGCGGCATGGCCGCGCCAGAACCCGGGCGCGAAGCGAGGCTGTCGGTTGACTCGTATCAAGATCCAGTGCCGCTTAGCCGAAGTTGATCTTGGACCTGTTGCGCCGCGCCGGGTTGCGGGCTGGATTGGCGAGTCGCCCGAGCTGGTGCTCATGTTGCTGGCGGGTCAGCGCATGATTCAAGGCTGACACGTAATTGGATGCCTTGCGCACCCAATTGCGTCCCGGGCATCGCCCGCGCGGCCGCGCATCCTGCTCTAAGCGGCATCGGATCAAGTTCAGGGAGCCTTGTCCGGCATCGTGCGGGAGAGTTCTCAGGCCTGCGGAGCTGGCCTGAGAGCGGTCACCAGGTGCGATGCTCCGTAATCAAGGACTCGGGCATGATCACGGACCATTGCGGCTGTCCTGACCTGGGCGATCTTCCGTGATCACGTCCGCGGGCATGATCACGGAAACCAGTACCGGTCCCGGGGGCTGCCGCGCGGCTCGTGATCAGGATCGGGGAGATTTTTCCGGCGTCCTGGGGGAGAGTTTTCGTTCCGGGGAGTCTTTTCAGTCAATAGAACTGAAAAGACTCCCTTAAGTGAAAATTCTCCCCGATAGCTCAGGAAAAGTCTCCCCGTTGACCCGCCGGAGCTTGACCTTCCAAGATCCCGAGTCATCCGACAGCTCCGAAGCACAGGAGCGATGTTCCGTGATCATGAACCAGGGCATGATCACGGAATCTTGCACCTGCCCTGACCTGGGTGATCTTCCGTGATCAAGGTCACGGTCATGATCACGGAACATTGCCCGCGTCCCCGGACGTCGACGGGCGCCGGGAAGCCCTCCCCGGGTGTGCCCTCGCGGTCGCGACGGGCCGCTGGCGCTGGCCGAGGGGGCTGGGCTGAGGTAACTGAGGGCCTGCCCGGAACGCGGCCGGGCAGGCCCTCTGTCCGCGTGCGGCGGACTGGCAGAACCAGTGTTACTCACCGACTGCGCGCGGCAGGTTCATGCCCTGCCAGCTATTCAGGAACCCGCGCACCTCGGACTCGCTGTAGCGGCGGTGGCCGCCAGGCGTGCGGATCGACGACAGCTTGCCGCCACGTGCCCACCGGGTCACAGTCTTCGGGTCGACCCTGAGCATGGCCGCGACCTCCGCTGGGGTGAGGAGCCTGTTGTCCGGCTTGATCTGAGTTCTCACTTCGCAGATCCTCTCGTTGCTACTTGGGTAATGGCCTCGTGACCGACAGTGACCACAGATGGCACTACTCCTTGAAGTCGTCGAATCACAGGATGTCACATGTCCCTCGTTTTTGCTGGCGTTCTCACCGCCAAGGCAACAAATTTCGGCGGGCAAGCCCGGTGTTCTTTGCGAGAAGGCACGTGAATGGAGGCAGGACGGTTTACCCATACAGTAACCCGATGCTCACAATAGGTGCCACTGATATGGCCAAGCTCAGCACCATTCAGACCGGCTCTGACCTGGTATTACGTCATTTCGGTCAGCAGTGGACAAGCGTGGTCAACGTAGGTCGCCGCTGACCAATCCCGCGGGCGTTACCGGCAACCTCACCAAGCCGAGCTCAGCCGGCGTGGCAATCAGCGGATGCCTAGGCAGAACCCGCACCGTGTACCCGAACGGGCCCGGCTGCCCAAGAATCGCCTCACCGCGATACCAGGCGACCGATTCGGGTCCCGGATGGGCCTCAAGCACCAGTTCGGAATGCACCGGATCGATGATCTCGTCGTCATTACCCGCCCGGCCGTAGACGACCTCGACGGTCACGTCATCTGGCCCGAGATCGCCAAGCGCGACCCCGGCCCGGACAGTGAGCTTGGCGCCAGGCGACGGCTCGCCGTCGTCGGTCTCCACTAGCTCGATCCTGACCTGCGGCCAGGCCTGCTCGACCCGCCGCTTCCACTCCGTCAGCGCGGCGGCGCCCGGCCCGCTCAGCGCCCGAGACGCCTGGGCCGCAGGCAGGTAGAGGTCCGTCGTGTACTGCCTGACCATCCGCGTCGCCTGCGTCTTGGGCCCGAGCCCGCGCAAGGTGTGCGCGACCATCTCGAGCCAGCGCCGCGGCAGCCCGTCGGCGCCCGCGTCGTAGAACATCGGCGCGACCGACTGTGCCAGCAGGTCATACAGCGCCGCGGCCTCGACCGCATCGCGCCGTCCCTGGTCGGTCACCGAGTCCGCGGACGGGATCGCCCAGCCGTTCTCGCCGTCGAACCACTCGTCCCACCAGCCGTCGAGTATGGACACGTTGAGCGCGCCGTTGAGCGCCGCCTTCATGCCCGAGGTGCCGCAGGCTTCGAGCGGCCGCAGCGGGTTGTTGAGCCACACGTCGCAGCCCTGCACCAGGATCCGCCCCAGCGCCATGTCGTAATCGGGCAGGAACACGATCCGGTGCCGCACCGCCGGATCGTCAGCGAACCGCACCATCTGCTGGATCAGCGCCTTGCCGGGGTCGTCGGCCGGATGGGCCTTGCCGGCGATCACGATCTGCAGCGGCCGGTCAGGGTCGAGCAGCAGCCGGGTCAGCCGCTCAGGATCGTGCAGCATCATCGTCAGCCGCTTGTAGGACGGCACTCTTCGAGCAAATCCGATCGTCAGGATGTTCTCATCGAGCGCCGAGCTGATCCAGGCCAGCTCGGCGTCTGAGGCGCCACGCTGCCGCCACGAGGCGCGGAGCCTGTTCCTGGCGTGCCGCACCAGCCGCGCGCGGAGCGTCCGCCTGATCTCGAAGATCCGCACCGGATCGCCTGCCACGGTGTCCCAGGCCGTCTCATCGTCGGCGAGCCACTGCGCCGATACTGCCTCCCCATTGAGCCGGGCCACATCGAGGATCTCGGTGGCGACCCAGCTGGGGCTGTGCACGCCGTTCGTGATCGACCCGATCGGCACCTCGGCGGTGTCGAAGCCGGGCCACAGGCCGGTGAACATCTCCCGGCTCACCTGCCCGTGCAGCTTGCTCACCCCGTTGACCCGCTGCGCGAGCCGCATGCCCATCACGGCCATGTTGAAGATGCCGGGGTCGCCGCCCTCATAGGTCTCGGCGCCGAACGCGAGCACCCGGTCGGCCGGCAGTCCCGGCTCACCGCCTCCAGCAGCGAACTCAGACTCGATCAGCTCGGTGGCGAACCGGTCGATCCCGGCAGGAACGGGCGTATGCGTGGTGAAGACGGTGCCAGCCCTCGTCAGCTCCACCGCCTCATCGAAGGAGGCGCCCGCGGCCAGGTACTCCCTGATCCGCTCGATCCCCAGGAAGCCCGCGTGACCCTCGTTGGTGTGAAAGACCTCGGGCTGCGGGTGGCCGGTGATGTCGCAGTAGAGCCGCACGGCCCGCACCCCGCCGATGCCGAGCAGCAGTTCCTGGCTGAACCTGTGGTCACTGCCGCCGCCGTAGAGGCGGTCGGTGATCTCCCGCTGCGGCGGGTCGTTGTCCTCGACGTAGGTGTCGAGCAGCAGCAGCGGCACCCGCCCGACGTCAGCGACCCAGATCTGGGCGGCGAGCCGGGTCCCTTCTGGCAGGCCGACCAGCACCTTCGCCGGAGCGCCCGCGTCGTCGCGCAGCAGCCCGATCGGCAGCATGGCCGGATCGGAGGCGGGATAGCGCTCGGCCTGCCAGCCCTCCGCCGACAGCGACTGGGTGAAATAGCCGTGGCGATAGAGCAGGCCGACGCCGATCAGCGGCACACCGAGATCGCTCGCCGATTTCAGGTGGTCACCGGCCAGGATGCCGAGGCCGCCTGAATACTGCGGCAACGCTGCCGTGATCCCGAATTCTGGGGAGAAATATGCGATCGCGGCTGGTCCGGCGGCGAGATGACCGGACGCCTGATACCAGCGAGGTCCGGTGAGATAGCCGTTGAGCTCATCGACAGCGGCCACGAGACGCCGCAGGAAATCCTGGTCTTCGGCTAGTGCGGCCAGGCGCTGGGGCGAGACGAGCGCGAGCAGGGCGACCGGGTCGTGGCCGCTCGCGTCCCAGGCCGCCTGGTCAATCTCGGCGAACAGCGCCCGCGTCGGCGCGTGCCAGGACCAGCGCAAGTTGAGCATCAGGGTGCGCAGTGGAGCCAGCGGGGCTGGCAGGGCAGGGTGGATGGTGAACCGGCGGATTGCTCTCACGCAGAGCGACACTAATGCGTGATAGAACCACTGGCATCCTCAACCCCGACCGCGGAGGCATGGCCTTGATCACAGTGCCCGGCAACCCGCGCGCCGCTTCGGCCGCGATTGCGCCGCCATACCCGCCATTTCCGCTGACAATCGCCATCGTTCGTGCATGGTGCCGAGTGGCTGCGGGTAGCTCATCGTGGTGATAGGCAGGATTCCGGTACTCGACATTCAGCCGCAGGTCGACTGCGGGCGCCGCCCGGCGAAGGCGACTGTCGGCGAGACCGTGGGCGTGTCGGCCCTCATCTTCCGCGAGGGACACGAGATGCTCGGCGCCGGCGTCGTGCTGCGGGATCCTGACGGCGTGGTATCACCGCCGGCCATCATGGCTGAGCTAGGACCGGGCTCCGACCGGTACGGCGCTGAGGTCAGACCTGACCGCGAGGGCTTGTGGCATTTCCGCGTCGATGCCTGGGGCGACCCGATGGCGCACTGGCGGCACGACTGCGCGATCAAGGTGCCGATCGGGCAGGACGTCGACCTGATGCTGGCCGAGGGCGCGCGGCTGTTCGATCGCGCGGCGGCCCTGCTGGCCCGCGGGGGCGACACCCCGAAACCCCCCGCAGTGCCGGCCCGGGGGGACGACCCCCCGAAACCCCCCGCAGTGCCAGCCCGGGGGGACGACCCCCCGAAACCCCCCGCAGTGCCGGCCCGG
Source organism: uncultured Actinomycetota bacterium (assembly GCA_963720575.1). GTDB lineage: Bacteria > Actinomycetota > Actinomycetes > Streptosporangiales > Streptosporangiaceae > Chersky-822. The sequence continues at coordinate 1,862,861 of CAVRGA010000001.1, read as the reverse complement.
GGGGACGACCCCCCGAAACCCCCCGCGAGGCAGGCGGATGCCGCTGCCGTAAAGGCGGCGCGCAGGCTCTTCACCTCGGTGGCCGCGACCCTGCGCGACGGCGGCGAGGCGCCGATCGACCGGCTGGGGGCCGCGTTTACGCAGGAAGTGACCAGGGCGCTAGCCGAATTCCCGGTCAGGGAACTGATGACGCACTCGCAGTGGTGCCCGCTGATCGTGCACAGGCAGCGTGCGCTCTACAGCTCCTGGTACGAGTTTTTCCCCCGGTCAGAGGGCGCGAAGGTCGATCCGCTCGGCAAGCGCGCGCCGGTCTCCGGCACGCTCCGCACGGCCTCGCGGCGGCTCGCCGCCGTCGCGGCCATGGGCTTCGACGTCGTGTACCTGCCGCCGATCCACCCGATCGGCACCACCGCCCGTAAGGGCAGGAACAACTCGCTGGCCCCCAGCCCGTCCGATCCGGGCTCGCCGTGGGCCATCGGCTCGCCGGCCGGCGGCCACGACGCGATTCACGCCGACCTCGGTACCATCGCGGATTTCGACGCGTTCGTCTCCCGCGCGGGCGAACTCGGCCTTGAGGTCGCCATCGACCTGGCCTTGCAGGCCTCACCCGATCACCCGTGGGCGAGCAAGCATCCCGAGTGGTTCACCACCAGGGCCGACGGCTCGATCGCCTACGCGGAGAATCCGCCGAAGAAGTACCAGGACATCTATCCGCTCAATTTTGATAACGATCCGGACGGCATCTACGCGGAGGTCGCCCGGATCGTGCGGTACTGGATCAGCCACGGCGTCACCATTTTCCGGGTGGATAATCCGCACACCAAGCCGCTGCCGTTCTGGGAAAGGCTGCTCGCCGACATCGCCGCGACCGACCCGGATGTTCTCTTCCTGGCTGAGGCCTTCACCAGGCCGCCCATGATGCGGGCGCTCGCCGAGGTCGGCTTCCATCAGTCCTACACGTACTTCACCTGGCGTAACACCGCTGCCGAACTGACGGAGTACCTGACCGAGCTCGCCGGGCCGGCGGCCGCGTACATGCGCCCCAACTTCTTCGTCAACACCCCCGACATCCTGAGCGGCTATCTGCAGCACGCGGCGCCATCGGCGTTCAAGGTGCGGGCGGTGCTCGCCGCGATGCTGTCGCCGTCGTGGGGCGTCTACGCGGGTTACGAACTTTGCGAAAATACTCCGCTGCGCCCGGGGAGCGAAGAGTACCTGGATTCGGAAAAATACCAGTACAAGCCAAGGGACTGGGCCGCTGCCGCGCGCCTGAGCACGGGCATCACACCTTTCATCGCCGCGCTTAACGCGATCAGGCGGAACCACCCTGCCCTGGCGCAGCTACGTAACCTGCGCTTTCATTTCCCGGACCGATCCGAGTTTCTGTGCTTCTCTAAGAGCGCGGAGGCGCCGGACGGCACCGCCGGCAGCGATACGGTTCTCGTTGTAGTCAACCTCGACCCGCATGTACCGCATGAGACCACCGTCTGGCTAGATGGTCCCGCGCTCGGCATTGACGTCAGCGCGGGGTTCACCGTAACCGATGAACTGACCGGTATGTCTTACCGTTGGGGCGAGGCAAATTACGTTCGCCTGGACCCCGCGAGCGCGCCCGCGCACATCTTCAAGGTCACCGCCGACCAGCCAGGTGGCGGGGGGCGGTAGCAGGTGGGTTCAGCGCGGCAAGGAGAAAGCCGGCCTCCTGGGCCAGTGCAACGGAGCATTGGGCACAATACGGCGATAACTATGCAGCGGACCGACTCCTTCGGCCTGGCGGGCGCGAACTTAGCCGAGCCGGTGAGCCTGATCCGCGCAGCCTCGCAACCAGCAAGGTCGCAGCCAGCCAGCGCCCCCGCCAGGCTGGCACGTCGGAGTTCAGGAGAAGTGCAGTGGCGACACCGCAAGAGTCAGTGCTCCACGGGGTTCCCGTCAGCCCCGGAGCCTACGGCCGCACCTTCAGGGCGAGCTCGGCCGCCCCCAACGAGCCCGTCCCCAACTCGTTCTCCTTCGACAAGCCCCGGGATCCGCAGTGGTTCAGGCACGCGGTGTTCTACGAGGTGCTGGTCCGAGGCTTCCATGATTCCAACGGCGACGGCACCGGCGATCTCCGGGGCCTGATCTCGAGGCTCGACTACCTTGAGTGGCTCGGCATCGACTGCATCTGGCTGCTGCCGATCTACGCCTCTCCGCTGCGGGACGGCGGCTACGACATCGCCGACTTCATGGCGATCCTGCCTGAGTTCGGCACCATCGGCGACTTCGTGGAACTCGTCGAGGCGGCGCACGCCCGCGGCATTCGCGTCATCGCTGACCTGGTGATGAATCACACCAGCGACCAGCATCCCTGGTTTCAGGCTTCCCGGACCGACCCGGATGGCCCTTTCGGCGATTTCTATGTCTGGTCAGACGCTGACGACCGGTACCCGGAAGCGCGCATCATCTTCGTCGACACCGAGCAGTCCAACTGGACCTACGACGCGGTGCGAGGCCAGTACTTCTGGCACAGGTTCTTCTCGCACCAGCCGGACCTGAACTACGAGAACCCCAGGGTCCAGGAGGCGATGATCGAGGTGCTGAGGTTCTGGCTCGACCTCGGCATCGACGGATTCCGCCTGGACGCGGTGCCGTACCTGTACGAGCGCGAGGGCACCAACTGCGAGAACCTCAAGGAGACCCACGAGTACCTCAAGCGGGTCAGGGCCGAGATCGACCGGCTGTACCCGGACCGGGTGCTGCTCGCCGAGGCCAACCAGTGGCCAGCCGACGTCGTGGAGTACTTCGGCGACGCGAGCGTGGGCGGCGACGAGTGCCACATGGCCTTCCATTTCCCGCTCATGCCGAGGATCTTCATGTCGGTGCGGCGTGAGCAGCGCTACCCGATCTCAGAGATCCTGGCCCAGACGCCGCGGATACCGTCGGGCTGCCAGTGGGGCATCTTCCTGCGCAATCATGACGAGCTGACCCTCGAGATGGTCACCGACGACGAGCGTGACTACATGTACGCCGAGTACGCCAAGGACCCGAGGATGAAGGCCAATATCGGGATCAGGCGCCGGCTCGCGCCGCTCCTGGACAATGATCGCAATCAACTGGAACTCTTCACCGCCCTGCTGCTGTCGCTGCCAGGCTCCCCGGTCATGTACTACGGCGACGAGATCGGCATGGGCGACAACATCTGGCTCGGCGACCGTGATGGCGTCCGCACCCCGATGCAGTGGACTCCCGACCGCAACGGCGGCTTCTCGCTGTGCGACCCGCAGCGGCTCTACCTGCAGCCCAACACAGACCCGATCTACGGGTACCAGGCACTCAACGTCGAGGCGCAAGAGCGGAACACCGGCTCGCTGCTGCACTGGACCAGGCGCATGATCGAGATCCGCAAGCGGCACCCCGTCTTCGGGCTCGGTCACTGCACCGAGCTCAACAGCTCGAATCCGAGCGTGCTGGCGTTCGTCCGGGCCTACGACGGCGAGCAGCCCGAGGAGGCTGGCAGCCGGTCGATCCTGTGCGTCAACAACCTGTCCAAGTTCCCGCAGCCAGTCGAGCTTGACCTGCGCCAGTACAGCGGCTACTCACCGGTCGAGTGCATGGGAGGGGTGGCGTTCCCCCCGATCGGCGAGTGGAGCTACCTCCTGACGCTCCCCGGGCACGGCTTCTACTGGTTCGTGCTCGAACCCCCCGCCCGCCAGGTACTGGCCGAGCCCGCCCCGCACCCCCCGGGCGACCGGATGTAGCGGGCGGTGCTTGCCCGGGCTACCGTGAGGCCGCGCAGGGCCGGCGACCCCGCCCCGCCTCGCCTCGCCCGGCCTCGCCCGGCCTCGCCCGGCCATGACCGCGGAGCCCGCGCCGGAGCATGATCGCGGAGCGTTCTCCGTCGTGTGCGGCATGATCGCGGAGCGTTCTCCGTCGTTACCGCGGAGACTTGTCGCAGCACGGAGTGTTGACCGTCCTATGTGCGGACAACGCTCCGCGCAGCGACAACTCTCCGCGCCAGAGCCGGAAAAGACTCCGCATAGCGACAAGTCTCCGTGCCAGGGCCGGAAAGGCTCGGTGCCGGGGCCGGAAAGGCTCGGTGCCGGGGCCGGAAAGGCTCGGTGCCGGGGCCGGAAAGGCTCGGTGCCGGGGCCGGGAAGTCTCCGCGAAGCGGGAAGTCTCCGGGAACCCGGGAAAGAGTCTCGCCGCTGAGCCGCCGGAGCTTGACTTGCCAAGATCCCGAGTCAGCCGACAGCCTCCCTGACCTGGGCGATCTTCCGTGATCATGGACGCAGGCGTGATCACGGAACATCGCCGCTGTCCTGACCTGGGCGATCTTCCGTGATCACGGTCTCGAACATGATCACGGAAACCAGCACGGGTCCCGGAGGCTGCCGCGCGGCTCGTGATCAGGATCGGGGAGCCTTTTCCGGCATCGTGGGGGAGTTTTTCGCTTTGGGGAGGGTTTCCGCTTGAAGACGCTCCTCTAAGTGCAAAGTCTCCCCGATAACTTGGGGAAATTCTCCCCGCTGACCCGACGGAGCTTGACCTTTCAAGATCCCGAGTCACCTGACAGCCTCCATGGCAGGTTGGCGCAGCTCACACATAGGTGCGACTGGCACATGTGCGCAGTTGGCTGCAGTACGGGCCGATAGCGCCATGCGGGCCGATAGCGCCATGCCGGCCGATAGTGCCATGCCGGCCGACAGTGCCATGCGGGCCGACAGTGCCATGCGGGTTGACAGTTACTGGCAAGTAGCTAGACACTATCGACGATTATCGGTGCGTACTGGCCGATATCACATGCAAATATCGTCGACATAAGGGATTGGCTATTTGTCAACAAATGACAAACCGGTTCCGGGTGCCGATGACTGTTCGAGGCCCAAAGGTCGCTAATCGGCCCTTCGATCCAGCTTCGGGAGCTGCAGATGCGCGAGAAGCAACAAAAAATTCGCCCGCGAGCGATGGCGGTGCTCGGGGTGGCGGGATGCGTGGTCAGTGGACTGACCGCCGCGGCCCTGGCCACGCCTGCCCTCGCCGCGCCAGGGCGGCATGCGTCACCAGCCAGCCCAAACCTTAAGGTCGCCGGCCAGCCGGTCGGCATCGCCGCCGACCCGACGACGCACACCTTCTGGGTGGCCGAAGCCAACTTGGGTGGGTCACATGACCTCGTCGACCGGATCGCCGAGACTGGCCACAAGATCACCACGCTCAGCGTGACCTCAGGCCTCAACGCAATCGCAGCCGACCCGACCAGGGGCATTGTCTGGACGACAGGCAACAACGGCAGCACCCGCACGGTGACCTTCATCAAGGAACCCGGCAACGCTACTAGCGTCACGGTTGCCGCCGACTCTGACCTCACGGGCCTGGCGATCGACTCGACGACTGGCACGGTCTTCGTGCTCGACCAGACCGGCGATGTTTTTACCTTTAATGAAGCTCACCCGACTAACCCGCCAGTCGAGCTGGTGAACGAGTCGCTGGGCTCCGCGAATGGAATAGCCGTTGACCATGGCACCGGGACCATCTGGGTGGTGGACTCGACCGGCAACTCGGTGTCCGCGTTCAACGAATCCACCGGAGTCCAGATCGGCTCCCCGGCTGCCGTCGGCAGCAACCCTGGCAGCATCGCTGTCGACACTGCCAAAAAGACCGTATGGGTCATCACCACTGACGGCACGGTATCGGAGTTCGCGGAATCCAGCCCGGGGACTGTTCACTCGATCACGCTCGGCAACGTCGCGGACTCCATTACCGCCGATTCTTCGAAGGGGGTCATCTGGGCTGGAACTGAGTCCGGGTCGGTAGTCGGGATCACGGAGAAGACCTCTCCGCCGTCCGCGATCGGCAGCCTGACGCTGAAAAGCGCGGTCGACGGGCTGGCCACCGACCCGACAACCGGGCAACTGTGGGCAGCCGAGCAGATCCCGAGCCAGGGCAGCTTCGACAACGTCGTCCCGTTCGTGCCATCTGCTGCCACGATCACCTCGCCGATCTCGACCTGGTTCGCCACGAACAACCCGGCGCATGCGACGTTCCAGGTCCTGACTGGCGGATTCCCGCCTGCTCAGTTCTCGGTCAGCGGAGCACCGGGCTTCGCGAGCATCGGCAAGCTGACCGGGATCCTGTCCGGCAAGCTGACGACGAAGTCTAAGCTCGGGGCGTTCAAGTTCACGATCAAGGCGTCCAACGGCATCGGCAAGGCCGCCAGCCAGGCGTTCACGCTGAACCTGGGCACCGATCCAAGCGGCATCTCGTCCACCGCGACCTTCGCGATCGGCGTCAAGAACACCTTCCAGATCAAGGCCAAGGCCACCCCGGCCTCGACCTTCCAGGCACTTGGCCTTCCCAAGAGTCTCACCCTCAGCAAGAGCGGCGTCCTGTCAGGGTCACTGCCTAAAGGCACCAAGTCGCCCGTGCAGTTCGGCGTAGTGACGAGCAACAAGGTGACCGCTGCCTTCGGCCAGTCAGTTGAGTCGGTCTTCTCGATCAAGCTCGCGCCAGGCAAGGCCGCGAAGATCACCTCCGCGGCCAAGGTGGCCTTCAAGCACGGCAAGCACGGCAGCTTCACGATCAAGTCGACCGGCTTTCCGACACCGACTTTGACGGAGAAGGGCAAGCTGCCCAAGGGCCTGAAGTTCAAGGCAGGCAAGACCGGCACCGCCACGATCTCCGGCACCCCGGCCGCCTCCGACAAGGGTCACACCACCAAGATCACCATCACCGCCACGAACGGCGTAGGCAAGCACGCCACCCAAACCCTGACCATCAAGGTCACCTGACCGCGACCTCAGGACCTGACCCACAGGCGGGGCACCCTCATGCCGCTGCGGAGGCAGCAGGGTGCCCCCCTGCCCTCCGCTAAGGCTCCGAAATCTGAATCGGGTTGACCGGGCTGCCAGTGAGGACAAAGCCACCGGAGCCGGTGGTAATCGTCACCACGTCGCCGGTCTTGATGATGCCTGAGCAGGCACCCGAGGTGCTCGTGACCGACAGGTTGTCACCTGCGGTGACGAGCTGCAGGAGATGGGTGCTGTTGGTGTATTTAAAGCCAATGGTTCCCTTGATCTCTGCCGTGCAGGTCCCGACGACGCTGTTCACCGTCAGAATCAGGTCGACGTTGGTGATCGTGCCGGTGGTGACACCGCCGCTGAAGGACGCGATGTTGATTTTCGGCATGGTGCCAGCCTTCAGAGTAAGCGTGCCGGTGCTGCCGAGCGGGCCGTGGCACTTGGCGGTGGCGCTGCCGAGGGTGAGGCTGGTGATACTGCCTATGGCAGTGTTCGCGCTCATGCTCTGATCGGTAACAGTGCCGGCGGCAGTAGCTACGGTGCAGGTGAAGGTCAGGCCGCTGGTGCTGTCTGTCAGCGTGATGGTGGTCCCGGGCGCTTGGACGGCGGTGAAGTTGGGACCGCCCGTGACAGTCGAGGTTCCTGCGGCCATCGCCGCGGGAACCGACAGGCTCAGCGCGGCGGCGATAATGCCTGCGGCTAAGAGCGGTCCGGCAAGTTGCTGACGCATTGGTGAACCCTTCTGATTGTGCTGTGTGCGGCCGACGTAGGCGGAGCCCGAGGTCTGGCCGAGGACGGACTACGGCTGCGAGACAGCAATCGGGCTGGAGAAGCCACCGCCGGTGGTGCCAGTGACGACTAGGCCTTCGCTACCGCTTGTGATAGTCACGACATCGTTGAGCTTGATGATGCCTGAGCACGCACCTGAGGTATTCGTGACCGCTAAGGTGCCAGTCGAAGGGATGAACTGCAGGAGGTGGGAGCCGTTGGTGTACTTATAGCCAGCTGTTCCCTTGATCTCGGCCGTGCAGGTGCCGAGGAAGCTGCTGATCGTCATGATCTGGTCGAAGCCGGTAATCGACCCCGTGGTGACTCCGCCGCCGAACGAGATGGCGTTGAACGTCGCTGTGGTCATCGCCCTCTGGGTGCTTGTGAACGTGCTGCTGAGCGGTCCGTTGCACTTGTGAGCGGCAGTGACGGATCCATTACTGCCGAAGGTGGAGCTGGTGATGCTGCCGATGACAGTGTTCGCATTCATGCTCTGATCGGTGACTGTACCGGCTGCAGTACCCACGGTGCAGGTGAAGCTCAGGCCACTGGTGGTGTCAGAGAGGGTAAAGGTGGTCCCGGACGCCGCGGCTGACGTGAATTTGGGGCCGCCCGTGACCGTCCAGGTCCCGGTAGCCATCGCCGCGGGAACCGACAATGTCAGCGCAGCGGTGACAGTTCCCGTGACTAAGAATGCTCTGACAATTTGCTTGCGCATCTGTGATCCTTTTCTGCCGGAGACCGGAATGCTCCCCGGCGCGAAGAGATCCGGCCGGGGAGCACATGCGGAAGGGCTAGGGAAAGCCCGCCTCGACTACGGTTGCGAGACAGTGATCGGGCTGGAGGTACCAGTGTTGGTGGTGCCAGTGACGGTCTCGCCACCCGTGCCGCTGGCGAAGGTCACGACGTCGTTGACACTGATGATGCCTGAGCACGCGCCCGAGACGCTCGTGACCTTCAGGCTGTCACCCGTGGTGATGAACTGCAGCAGGTGGCTGCTGTTGGTGTACTTGGCGCCAGCGGTCCCCTTGACCTCTGCCGTGCAGGTGCCAAGGAAGCTGCTGATGGTCAGCACATGGTCGACGGCGGTAATCGTGCCGGTGGTGACACCGCCGCTGAAAGTCCCGGCGTTGAGTACCGACGTGGTGCCGGCCTTCTGGGTGTCGGTGCCCGTACTGCTGAGCGGGCCATTGCACTTTTTAGTGGAACTGCCGAAGCCAGAGCTGGTGATGTGGCCGATGGCAGTGTTCGCATTGCTGGTCTGGTCAGTGACGGTACCAGCGCCGGTACCCACGGTGCAGGTGAAGCTCAGGCCGCTCGTGGTGTCAGACAGGGTGAACGTCGTCCCGGTAGACGCGCTCGAGGTGAAGTTCGGGCCGCCCGTGACGGTCCAGGTTCCGGCAGCCATCGCCGCTGGGACCGCTAGGGTTACCGCCGCCGCGGCAGTACCCGCGACTAAGAGCGTCCTCATGAGTTGCTTGCGCATTGTAATCCTTTCCGACTGAAATTAACTATTTCGTGTTATGTCTGTCGAAGATGCGAGCTGCGCTGAGCAGTGGCTAGTCAGGATGTCCTCCGGATAACCGAGCCCAGCAAGGCTCCGCGATGCCGCCTCCTCTCCATTCCGAGGATTCCTCGCGTCTCGCCATCTAAGGCGGTCTTAATCGCGGAGCTTAATGTTAGGCTTTGACCCATGCAAGACCCAAAACAATAGTTACGCGGTTAGATGCAACATTTTGTAGCAGTCGTACATTTTCGATGACAAAATTTATCCGGACATGAGAAAAAACGGCGACTTCCTCGCTGCCTCAGCGTGTCGAGCCGACACGGACCATCACGGCCACTGCATACTCCGACGGATGGGATGCCACGTACGAGAGCAGGCCAATGGACACAGGTGTCTCGCGAGTGCGAATGCGCGTCTCCCGCCACGCCCGCATCCTGCCGCGCAGGTGCCGAACAAGTTCAGCCTCAGAAGGTTGAAGCGGCCGTTACCGGCGGGGCTTCGGCACCTGGGGAGGGCAGGCCGAGCTGAGCGGGTTTGGAAATAGGCATGGTACGCCTTGGATTAGCTTGGCGAAATTTCCAGTACCAGAGATGGAGGCATCCAAGATCGCGTCAAGGTTATCGCCGTTTACACCACATCGGGAAAAGTGCGGGAGATTGATCGGGCAGGCCAGCGGACCACCAGTAGGAAGGTCCCAGAAATTAGGTCCTGGCTGGCCGGTCGGATTCACGTTCGAGAGGATCGCGGTGCCCGGGCTCGCCGTCCCGCACTGTGCGCCAGCCGGCAGCGCGACACCGTTGACCCGGACCTTCAGCACTTTGACGTTCAACCGCACCTTTGCCTGAACGACATACGGTGCTACCGCTGCCACGCCACCGACCAGCGTCAGCCTGATGACTCCGACGCCGACCTGAGAGATCTGAATAGTCGCGGTGACCGGGACAAAGCCGAATGCCAGGAAGGTTGCCCGCATGGGCGGGAACTCACGCTTGCCGTGGAAGTCGGGGACTTCAGTACTGACCTCGACCACTGACTTCGGGCAGATGATCTCTTTGGTGAGCGCCACAAGCTCGGCAAATGCCGGGCCCACGAGCGCGGCGCCGTGCAGCTTGTTCACGTTCGCGAAGCCCGTGACCCACGCCTGTCCCTTCTCGCCCGCGCCGGCGATCGTGATGCATCCGGACGAGCCAGGACGCTCGGCGAACACTCCGGCGGCGCGACCGCGGAGCCGTGCCGGGAGGCTCGCCAGGAACCGCTGTTCCCAGCCAGGCGTCCCGGTCGCGGCTTGCCTGGCGGCCGTTGAGGCCAGCCGCACCACGTTCGCAGGCACTCGCCTCGCCTGAGGGACGTGGGCATCCGCTGCCGGCAACAGGGGCAGCGCGGCCAGCGTGATCAGCCCGGCCGCGGGCAATACCGCGAACCAGCGCCACCGGCCAGAAGGCCGGGACAACGTGAGTGGCGGGTCGCGGTGGAACATCGCGCCTCCTTGAACGTCTTCCCTAGCTGGCGGAGGACCCGCTGCTAACTGATCGTGATCGCCAGCGTCTCGGTAACGTGGCCCACTCCGTTCGCCGCGGTCACCTTGACCCTGAAGGTATGCCCGGCGGCAGTTCGAGCGGGGATGCCGGCGATAACAGCGGTGCCTGGGCTCGATTTCCTGGTCGAAAGCCCGCGCGGCAGCTTGCCCTTGAGCGTGACTTTGGCGACAGGAAGCCCGCTGGTCTTGATGGTCAAGACCGCGTGATGACCGGCCCGCAGCGTAACCCGCTTCGCCGATGGCGCGGTAAACCTCGGAGCACGGCCCCTGGCGACCGTGAGCGTGAACTGCTGGATAACGATAATCGTGTTGGTCGGATCGTTGGTCGCGCTCGCGAAAAAGAAGTATTTGCCCTCTGTTCCCGCAGCCGGGATTCCCGACAGCAACCCCGAGCTGCCGAAGGTCAGTCCGGATGGCAAGGTGCTCGGTCCGCCCAGCTGCAAAAACGGCTTCGGAACGCCGGTCGCGATCATGTGGAAGCGGGATTTGATCCCGGCGATAAAGGTCACCGATGTCGGCGACTTGAATACCGGCGCGGTGCCGACAGTAATGGTGAACTGCGCGCTGCCGTTCTGGCCAAGCGTGTTCCGCGCGGTAACAGTAAAGCTGAATGTGCCTGTCTTCGGCGGCAGGCCGTGCAGGTTGCCGGTGATTCGGTCAAGCCGCAGCCAGCTCGGTGCTCCCGACATCGAGAAGGTGGGCGGCGGGAAGTAAATCGTCGGCGGAGCAAGACCAGCGTCCACGCTGGGGACGTTAGTCCACCACGAGAGCTGAGAGGGATCAAGGGCCGGCACGGACGGAAGGAACGGACTCAAGCCCTCGCTCGTGCCCTCGTAGAGCTGGCCATTCGCCGGGTCGACCGCGATCGCTTCAGGCAACCCGGCGGGGTCGGCGGGACCACTGGCGGTCAACCGGACCGGGGTGCTGCCCTCGCTGAACTCGTCGAACGTAAACGGCAGGAAATTCCCGGCCGTCCAGACGATGCCCTTGGCCGGGTGCGCCTGGTCAGGAGCGACAGCGACCGCTGACAGGCCCGAGCCCACCTTGATAGCCCGGGCCAGCACCGCGGCGTCCGACTCGCGAATCTCGGTCAGCGTGCCCGCATCGAGGTTGCCGACCCAGACGAGCCCGGCGTCCTGATCGATGGCGATCGAGCCTGGACGAGCGCCGACACCGATGGCTGACGGCAGGCCTCCAGCCCGCGCGCCCGTCTCCGTAAACGCCGACACAGAGTCGCTGGCCAGGCTGGTGATCCAGATCCGGCCGTCGGCTGGATCGACCGCGAACGCACCAGGCTGCGCGACCGTGGCCATGCTCACGACGGTGAAATGCGCTGGCGTCGCCTCCGGTACCTCGATCAGCCTGCCGTTCGAGGTCAGCGCGAAGATCTTGGCTGAGCTTGGATCGGCCGCGACGCCGATCAGGTGCCCGCCGTCACTCGCCGCCGTCAGGTCCACCGACGTCGTGGCGCCTGAGCTCTCGGTGATCTCGGTGAGGACCTGGCGGGCGTTCTTGCCGGTGCCGGCTGAGCTGACCCAGACGGTGCCGGTCTGCTGATCTACCGCCAGACCGTTGACAACGGCAGGCACGGTGAAAGTAGCCGTCACCGACTGGCTGGCCTCGCTGAACTCGGTGACCGAATCCGGACTGCCGCCGGTGGCGACCGCGGCCCAGACCAGGCCCGCACCCTGGTCGATCCCGACCGCTGGCACCGCCCCGCCGACCGGCAGGACGTCAGGGGTCAGCCCGGCCGGTGGCACCGTCGCATCGCTTGTCGCCGCCGGGCCAAGGACCGCGCCCGAAGCCACCATCAGGGCCGCCGCGACCAGGATCCGCGCGCCCAGTCTGGATGGTGAGTGCAAGCCAGGTGATCTCATCTCAGGTGACCTTGATCGTGAGGGTCTGGGTCACTGGCCGGCCGACCGGGTTCGTCGCGGTGATCGTGACCCGGAAGGTGTGCCCGGCGTCGATGCGGAACGGCGTGCCGCTCAGCACCGCCTTCCCCTGGCCGATGGTCTTGACCCGCAGACCGCCGGGCAGGTGCTTGCCTGCCTTGAGCACAGGCGCCGGAACCCCGGTTGCCCTGATCGTGAACTTGGCCGGCTTACCGGCTCGCAGGCTCACCTTGGCGGGCGAGGTGAAGACCGGCCCCGTGCCGACGTGCACCGAGAAGGACTGGGCGGTCGGCGCGGCACTACCGTTCCGCGCCGTAATTTTGATCTTGACGGTTTTCCCCGGACGGACGCCCGGGCCTGGAGTTACCTTCAGGACGCCGGTCTGGCCGCTGATGGTCAGCCAGGACGGGGCCGGGCCGGAGATCGCGAACTGCGGGGCAGGGAACCCGGACGTGGTCACCCTGAAGGTCTCGGCGTGCTTGCCGCCGGCCGCGAACCACGCTGAGGATGGCGAGGTAAACGCGGGAGCCGCCGGGGTGAACGCGGTCACCGTGCCAACGTTGCGCCCGTCGCCGATCTGGTAACCGCCGACGAAGACCTTGCCGTTGCCCGGATCGGCGGCCACCGAGAAGGCGAAGTTGCCGGTCGCGACCGGGCCGCCGATCCCGGCCCGGCCTTTGCTCTCGGTGATGCGCGAGACGGTGCGCGCGACGAGGTCCGCCACCCAGATCGCGCCGGCCGGCGGGTCGGCAGCGAGCGCGAGTGGCTGCTGGAAGTTCAGGAGCGGGCCGGCCAGGATGCTGGCCGACTGCTCGCCGATCTCGGTGACCTCGAGGTTGCCGTTGCCGCTACGGTCAGACACCCACACTCGGCCCGCTGTCGGATCCACGGCCATGGAGGCCACGGGGCTGCTGCCCAGCGTGACCGGGCCGGCGATCTGCGTGCCGTCCTCGGAGAAGCCAAGCAGTTGGGTCGACTGCGTCGTCGGCGTGAATCCGGCGGTCCACACCTCGCCGCGAGCCGGGTCGACCCCGATCGCGCCATTGTTGCCGTCGAAGTTCGCGCCGAGCGCGATCTCGCGCACAGCCCTGGTTGCCTCGGTAATCCTGATGATCAGCCCGTTCACGGTAAACACAAAGACCAGCCCGGTTGCCGGATCGACCGTGATTGCCGCGATGCCGGAATCGCGTTTGGCCAGGCTTACCGAGTGCGTCGCCGAGGTTCCCTCGGAGATCTCGGTCACTACCAGGGACGGGCTCGAGATCTCCCATACAGTTCCCGAGGTCGGGTCGACGGCGATCGCGCTGACGCCATGCGGGACGGTGAACTTCGCGAGTACCCGCTCGGAAGTCTCGCTGATCTTGCCGACGAAATCGGACTTCGCCGTCGTGGCGACGCCTGCCCAGACCGTGTGCGTCTTCGGGTCAACCGCAATGGCACGGACGCTGCTGCCGCCCGGCTTGATCACCGTGCCGATGGTCTCCCGCCCGGCCGGTGCGAGCGCGGCGAGCGGGCGGATAGTCCCTGGCAGGCCTGCCGTTGCCGAGGAGCCGGGCAGGCCGACCACGCCGAGCAGCGCCAGAGCGGCCGCGGCCGCGGCCGCGCGCCAGTGACGCGATAAGCAGGTCAGCGGTCCCACTGTCCTCGCCCTCCGAGGATTGTCTGATATATAGGATTAACGCGGTCCTGGAAGCTAATCCTACTAGCGAGTAACGTCAGCCGAGCTGTCCCGTCCAACATCGTTGCGCGGATTGACACCAAATTTTCCCGCGTCGATTCACGCATCCATGGCAACTCTCCCCCGCGATGCCGGAAGAGCTCCCCGATCCTGATCACGAGCCGCGCGGCAGCCCCCGCGACCCGTGCTGGATTCCGTGATCATGACCGAGACCATGATCACGGAAGATCACCCAGGTCAGGACCGGTGCGATGTTCCGTGATCATGCCCGGGACCGTGATCACGGAGGATCGCACCTGCCGCCCCCGCACTCACAGCACCCCGGACCGGGAACTCTCCGCCACGATGCCGGAAAAGGCTCCCCCGATCCTGATCACCAGGCACCCGACGGCCCCCGGGGAGGCTGCCGCGTGATTCGTGATCGAGTCCGGGGAAGCGTTTCGGGCACCTTGCGGGATAGTCAGGCGGGAGCACGCTCCGGCCCGGCGGCCCGGCCCGCGACAGAGTCGGGGCGGCCGGGTTGCTGGTCACGCCTGCCTCTGACAGCATCGTGGCCCTCCCTGTTGCTGTCAGCCACTGGTTTTAACAGCAACGCGGCCCTCCCTGATGTCGTCCCGACAGCAACGGGGAGGGCCACGCTGCTGTCAGAACGGGCCGCTGACAGCAACAGGGAGGGCCACGATGCTCACCCTGCCCCGGCGGCGCCGGGGCGGGGCACGGCGCACCTGCGCCCGAACCCGGCGCCTGACTCACCAACATCCCGAGTCACCCGACAACCTCCAGGACAGCGGCGATGGCCCGCGACCATGCCCGCGACCATGATCACGGACATGATCACGACCACGATCACGGACATTAACCCCGGTCGGCCCCGGCGGACAAGCACCCCCCACGCGGCAAACCCGCACCACCCGCCTCCACCGCCTCATACTCACCCCGCAGCAGGAACTCCGATTTAGCCAACAAGGTCATCCATGCGGGTCAGCCCCGAGCCGGAGGCCGAGCCCGGAGCCCCGAGTCCGGACTATCACCACGTACGTCACATTCGTCGCACTCGTCACACCCGCACGGGGGGTCAGCGACGCGGACCCCGGCAGTCGGGCCCAGACTCTCAGGATGCTTGACTCATTCGATGAGCAATGGCGCACTCGCTGAATTGCTGTCCGCCTGGATGCCCGCTCAGCGCTGGTTCGCGGGCAGCGGCGCGATCGTCCGCGAGGTCGCCATCACCTCGGAGGTCCAGCTCGCGGCCGGCGATCCCGAATTGCGGCACTTGATCGTAGCCGCGACGGTTGGCGCCGAGACGGTCAGCTATCAGGTCCTGGTCGCGCTGGTCACTGAGCTCAGGCCCGATCTCGGCGCGGCCGAGATCGGGACGCTCGCCGACGGCAGGACGGCCTATGACGGCGCCATCGACCCCGGCCTGACGTCATTGCTGCTGGCCGGGATCGCGGAGCAGCGCCGGGTAGACGGGCTTCGGTTCGTCGCCGAGCCCGGGGCGGCGATTGACGCGAGTGCCCCCGGCCGGACGCTGCCGGCGCTGCACAGCAACACCGGCGTCGTGTTCGGCGACAAGGCCATATTGAAGCTGCTGCGGCGGCCGTTCTCCGGTCACCATCCTGACGTCGAGATCCCGGCCACGCTGGCGAGGGCAGGCTCGCGGCTCGTCGCCGCGCCGCTCGGCTGGATCGAGCTCGACGATCCGGACGCTCCTCGCGACGAGCCGACCACGCTCGCGATCTTGTCCGAGTTCTTCGCGAACGCGACCGAGGCGTGGTCGGTCGCCACCGCGAGCGTGCACGACGGGCCGGACAGCTTCGCCGGCCAGGCCCGGCTGCTCGGCCAGGCGACCGCTGAGCTGCACGGCGAACTGGCTGAGGCGTTCGGGACCGCCATGCTCCCCCAGCACGCGCTGGCTGACCTGCGGCAGAGCATGCTCGCCGAGTTCGCCGCGGCCAAGGCCGTCGTGCCCCCGCTGGCCGAGCACGCCCGCGCGATCGCGGACTGCTACGCGCGAGTAGGCGAGCTAACGGCGGCGGTGCCGATCCAGCGGATTCACGGCGATTATCATCTTGCCCAGGTGATCGGCACCGACAGCGGCTGGGTGGTGCTCGACTTCGAGGGCGAGCCGTCGGTGCCGCTGGCGAAACGGCGCGCGTACGCGCCGGCCCTGCGCGACGTGGCCGGCATGCTGCGCTCGTTCGACTACGCCGGCCGGTACCAGTCCCTGGCCGACCCCGATGATCAGCGGCTGAAGGCAGCCGCCTCGGATTGGGTAGATCGCTGCCAGGATGCGTTTTGCGCCGGATACGGGGCAGCGTCAGGACGTGACCCGCGGGCCGATGGCGCGCTGCTGCGGGCGCTGACCTTGCAGAAGGCGGTCTATGAGGCGGTTTACGAGACCAGGCACCGGCCGGGCTGGCTGCCCATCCCGCTGCGCGCGATCGCGGAGGCAGCACATGGAGGAGGTACATGAACCCGGCTAACCAGACCGAGGAGCTCACCGGCGTCGTCGCCGATGACCCGGTCGGTCACGACGAGATCGAGGTCATCCTGGGTGGCCGGCATCATGATCCGCACTCCGTGCTCGGCTCCCACCAGGGACCCTCGGGCACCACGATCAGGGCGCTGCGGCCGCTGGCCTGGTCGGTCAGCGTGGTGCTGGCCGACGGCACCAGGTACCGGATGCGGCATGTGCATGAGGGCGTGTTTACCGTGACGCTGCCCGCCGGGGCGGTGAACGGCGACCACGGCGGCGGTTACCGGATCGCGGTGCGCTACGGCCCTGACCAGCCCGAGCTCACCGCCGACGACCCGTACCGGCAGCTGCCCACGCTAGGCGAGGTCGATCTGCACCTGATCGCCGAGGGAAGGCACGAGGAGCTGTGGCACGCGCTCGGCGCCAGGGTCAGGCCCGAGCTGGACGGAACGGCTTTCGCCGTGTGGGCGCCGAACGCCCGCGGTGTCCGGCTCATTGGCGACTTCAACCACTGGGACGGCCGCGGGCACCCGATGCGCTCGCTGGGCGCGGCCGGCGTGTGGGAGCTTTTCATGCCGGGCGTGACCAGCGGCGCGCGGTACAAGTACGAGATTCTCGGGCCTGACGGCAGCTGGCACCGCAAGGCGGACCCGATGGCCTCCTGCGCCGAGACTCCCCCGGCCACGGCCTCGGTGGTGTTCGAGTCGCGCTATCAGTGGGACGACGATTCCTGGATGGCGGCGCGGCGCGGGCGAGATCCGCTGCGCGAGGCGATGAGCGTGTACGAGGTCCACATCGGCTCGTGGCGCCCTGGCCTGTCGTACCGGGAGCTCGCGGATGAACTTGTTCAATATGTGACTGACCGAGGGTTCACCCATGTCGAGTTCATGCCGGTGGCCGAGCACCCGTACGGGGGTTCCTGGGGGTATCAGGTCACGTCGTATTACGCGCCGTCCGCGCGGTTCGGCAACCCTGATGACTTCAGGTTTCTCGTCGACCGGCTGCACCAGGCCGGGATCGGGGTTTTCGTCGACTGGGTGCCGGCGCACTTCCCCAGGGACTCCTGGGCGCTGGCCAGGTTCGACGGCACGACCTTGTATGAGCACGCTGACCCGCGTCGCGGCGAGCATCCTGACTGGGGCACCCTGATCTTCGACTACGGCCGCCGCGAGGTGCGCAACTTCCTGGTCGCCAACGCCGTGTACTGGCTCGAGGAGTTCCACATCGACGGGCTGCGGGTCGATGCCGTCGCCTCGATGCTGTACCTGGACTACTCGCGCCAGCCCGGCCAGTGGACGCCTAATGTGCTCGGCGGGCGGGAGAACCTGGACGCGGTGTCGTTCCTCCAGGAAGTCAACGCCACCGCGTACAAGCGCTCAGGCGGGATCGTGATGATCGCCGAGGAGTCGACCGCGTGGCCGGGCGTGACCAGGCCGGTGCACCTGGGCGGCCTCGGCTTCGGGCTCAAGTGGAACATGGGCTGGATGCACGACACGCTCGCTTACCTGTCGCACGACCCGGTGTACCGGCGCTACCACCACAACGAGCTGACGTTCTCGATGATGTACGCCTACAGCGAGAATTTCGCGCTGCCGTTGTCACACGACGAGGTCGTGCACGGCAAGGCTTCGCTGCTCGGCAAGATGCCGGGCGATGACTGGAAGAAGTTCGCCACGCTCCGGGCGCTGTTTGGGTACATGTGGGCGCATCCGGGTAAGCAACTGGTGTTCATGGGGTCGGAGTTCGGGCAGCGGGGCGAGTGGTCGCAGGAGCGCGGGCTGGACTGGGCGGCGCTTTCCGGTCCGCTGCACGTGGGGTTGCGGACGCTGGTCGATGACCTGAATGTTGCCTATCGCGGTCAGGCGGCGCTCTGGCGCGAGGACTTCGAGCCGGCGGGCTTCAGCTGGATCGACGCCAATGACGCGTTCGGGAACGTGATCTCGTTCCTGCGGCTCGGCGGGGGCGGGGGCCTGGGCGGGGACTGGGCCGGTGGTGCGGGCTTGGGCGGTGGCGGGAAGGCGGTAGCCTGCGTGGTCAACTTCTCCGGCGACCCGCACTACGACTACCGGCTCGGGCTGCCGCGAACCGGCCTCTGGCGCGAGGTAGTCAATACCGATGCCAGCGTGTACGGGGGCAGCGGCGCCGGGAACTACGGGTCGGTTTCGTCGGTGGCGGAGCCGTGGCACGGGCGGCCGGCGTCGGCTGTGCTGACCATTCCGCCGCTGGCAACGCTGTGGCTCGTGCACGACGATCACCACGACGGAGCCGCGGCCGACGGATGAGGCTGTCGGGTGACTCGTGACGGAGGGTTCGAGCGCTTGCGTGTTCTCCCTCGTCGGGGTGATTGGGCCGGCCCAGAGCGCGGTTCCGGGATCGCTCCCGGCCCGTTTCTCCCGGCCCCTCTCCGAGTGAGCCGGGTCAGCACCTTTCCGAGGTCCGGCTGTGATGTCCTGGGGGGCGTTGTCACGCCGTCGTTGTGACATCGCCGGGCCTGCCCGGCCGCACCAGGCCCGTCGTTGTGACACTGCGGGCGTGCCCGGGGACTGCCTCAGGCACTCCGTGCCGTCAAGCCTCGTGCGTGCCGTCAGGCTACTGCAGCGAATCCAGCAGCCAGCGGGGACCCGTGACCGAAGCGCCTGCCGCCTCGCACCGAGCACGGAGCTCGCGATCGGCGGTCACGACCAGCCGGTTGCCGGGAATCTCGGCTGCCAGCCTGGCGATCTCGTCGTCACCCGAACCTCGCGCCCTGACGACCTCGAGTGCTGGCTGCTCAGCCACCGCCGAGGCCGCGGCCTGGCCGCGAGCCGCAGAGGCAGCCCCCTCAAGCACCATCACGAACTTCGGATACCACCGCTCAAGCCCCGCCAAACCCAGCGAATCCGGCAGGCTCGTCACGCCGCGCTCGGCCAGTGCGGTCACTTCGCCGGTCAGCCGCTCAGCGGCTCCGGCGCGATCACGCCACCAGCCGTCCGGGCGTGAGCCCATGACATTCGCGACATCGACGATGATCGTCAGCGGCATGAGTGCCGCCCGCAGCACGTTCCACTGCTCAGCGAACCCCGGGTGGAGCCGGAGCGAGCTGACAGCCCCGACCGGCACCCAGGCGACCTCCTTGGTTTCCTCGCTGACCGCGAGCGCCCTGACCAGGCGCGGAGCATTCGCGAGTACGGTCTGGTAGGTCCAGCCACCATGATCATCGGTGAGCACTCCATGCACCGTGACACTAGCCGGGTCAAGCGCACACTCCTCCGCTGCCTCACGGAGCGCGGCATGCAATTCGGATTCATGGCTGTCCCGCGCACCGCCCGGAGGCCCCCACGCTCCCCCATGGCTGCCCCACCAGCTCCGTTGCTGCAGCAGTACGGTCGGCTGGCCGGCCGAATCCGGCGCGGTGACGAGCAACCCGGCCGCGCCATGCCGGCCCCAGTGCCGATGGCCGCGGCCGCACCGGGCCCAGCCGTTCCCATCGTGCACCGTCATCGCAGCCGACGATAGCCGACAGCACGCCCTGCCGGGGTTCCGGCGAAGCCGGGGTTCCGGCGAAGCCGGGGTTCCGGGCTGACCACGATGCCGGCCTGGCGCACCGTAGCCAACCGGACGCGCATCCATGACGGGTGCGGGGTTCGCCTGCCTTCGCTTGGTGCCCATTGACAACATCGACGCGGAATCGACACCCATTTCCCCACATCAATACGCGTATTCATGACCCTGTTGGTTTATTGGAGATTCAAGGCTGCGGGGTAAGTCTGAGGCGGTGGAGGCGGTGGAGGCGGGGTGGGGCGGGTTTGCCGGGCGGGGCGCCTGTCCGCCAGAGGCCGGCCGGGGCAAGTTTCCGTGATCATGGTCGCGGGCTTGATCACGGAACATCGCACGTGTCCTGACCTGGGTAAATTTCCGTGATCATGCCCTTAATCATGATCACGGAACATCGCACCCGCACCCCCCTGGGGCACCCCGCCCGCTCGCACGACCCGGCCCCGCGCGGCTACCCCCGCCACTGAAGTCAATAAGCCAACAGGGTCATTCATGTGGATCCACCTTGACCTGCGAACCCGGCATTCGCATCACTTACGACACGCGCCACATCTGCACCAATTGACGTGGCCTACTATACGGCCTCCCGGCGGAGATCAGTCACACGAGTCACACCAGTAGCGGCAGGTCTCTCGCTTCGCGTTCCTGGAGGAGCGGTTTCGTGTGATGGAGGCCTTTCGTGCGATAGAGGCAGTCGGGTGGCTGGTGATCTTGGAGAGTCAGGCCCTGGTGGGTCAGCGGGAGGCTTTCCCCTTGAGATTGTTGAACTAGTGCCTTCGCGCGTGATCTCTGCTTCTGGGCGGACGTGCGCTGTGCCCCGGTCCGGCGCCGCCGGGGCAGGGTGAGCATCGTGGCCCTCCCTGTTGCTGTCAGCGGTCCGTTTTGACAGCAAGGTGGCCCTCCCCGTTGCTGTCGGGACAGCATCAGGGAGGGCCACGTTGCTGTTAAAACCAGTGGCTGACAGCAACAGGGAGGGCCACGCTGCTGTTAGCGGCGGGATGCGAACGCCACCGAGAATGCGAACGCCACCGAGCCGTGGCGAAGGCCACGTTGGAGCACGACGAAGCTCCACGATCATGACGAAAGCCTCCAGCCATGCGGAACCCTCCCCGCCAGCACGACAAACTTTCCAGAACCCAGCCAGGCAAGCCCTCAGCCGCCGCCCCACCCGGCCCGCCGCCCCAGCCCGGCCCGCAATGCCGCCCGCTGCCGCCCGCTTACCACTAGTCGTGCACAGCCATGATTAGGTTGGGACCATGGCGCCTACCGGCATTCCCGATTCGATCATGAAGCTAGCCAAGCAGCGCACCGCGCCGCTCATACTCGAGCTTGACTTGACCGAAGGCCTGCTCGAGACCAAGCCCTCAGACCCGCTATCGGCGGTGCTGAGCAGGCATCAGCCGACTGTTACCGACATCCTCACCGGCCTGCGGCTAGCCAGGGATGACCAGCGAGTCAAGGCCCTGGTCGTGAAGGTTGGCGGCCGGCCTATCGGGCTCGGGGTGGTGCAGGAGCTGCGCCAGGCGATCAAACGCTTCGGCGAGTCGGGAAAGCCGACCTTCGCGTGGGCGGAGACCTTCGGCGAGTTCGCGGCCGGAAACGTGCCTTACTACCTCGCGACCGCGTTCGGCACGATCTTCCTCCAGCCATCAGGCGATGTCGGCCTGACCGGGCTGGCGGTCGAGCGGGTGTTCCTGCGCGGGGCACTGGACAAGCTCGGTGTCACGATGGATGTTGGCGCGCGGCACGAGTTCAAGAGCGCCGCCGAGCAGCTGACCGAGCGCGGCTTCACAGAGCCGGCCAGAGAGGCCACCAGGCGGATGGCCGAGTCGGTGACCGACCAGCTGACCGATGCGATCGCGCAGCGCAAGGACCTCAGCCTCGACGAGGCGACCGCGCTGATCAACAACGGCCCGTACGTCGCCGCACAGGCCATCGAAGCCGGTCTCGTCGATGCCCTCGGCTACCGGGACGAGGTCTACTCCGCCGTGCGCAAGAAGGTCAAGGCGACCGAGGAGACCGGGCTGCTCTATCTCGCCAGGTACCAGCGCTACAAGGAGATGACCAACCGGCTCAAGCAGCTGTCACAGCGCGGGCTCCAGTCGGGCGGTCAGCCGGCCGTCGCGCTGATCCAGGCGAGCGGCGCGATCAGGCGCGGTCGCAGCGGCCGCGGCGGCCCGCTCTCCCGTGGCTCCGCAATGGGGTCGGACAGCATGACCGCGACCTTGCGGGCCGCGACCAGGGACCCGCACATCAAGGCGATCGTCCTCCGCGTGAATAGCCCAGGTGGCTCCTACGTCGCCTCAGACTCGATCTGGCGCGAGGTCGTCAGGGCCCGTAACGCGGGCAAGCCGGTCGTCGTGTCCATGAGCGACGTCGCCGCTTCCGGCGGATACTTCATCTCGATGGCCGCCGACGCGATCGTCGCCCAGCCTGGCACGATCACCGGCTCGATCGGCGTGATCACCGCCAAGCCGGTGCTCAGCGAGGCCTATGGCAAGATCGGGGTGTCGACCGACTCGGTCGTGCTCGGCAAGCACGCCGGGATGTTCTCGACCGCGCACCCCTTCACCAGCGAGGAGTGGCAGCTCGTCGACACCTGGCTCGACCGGATCTACGCCGACTTCACCGGCAAGGTCGCCGCCGGGCGCGGCATGTCCGCTGACCGGGTACACGAACTGGCCAGGGGACGGGTCTGGACCGGTGCCGACGCCAAGGACAGCGGGCTGGTCGACGAACTCGGCGGGATTGAGGAAGCGACCGCTATCGCCCGCCGCAGGGCCGGCCTGCCAGACACGGCCCCGCTCGTCCATTACCCGAGGCTCGGGCCGCTCGACCGGATCAGGCCGGCGAGCAACAGCGAGGATCGCCGCGCGGCGGCCGAGGCCAGCCTGGTCGCGGGCGGACTCGGGAGCGAGGGTGGCCTCGCCGGAGCACTGACCGGCGCCCCGCTCCTCGCGGCGGCGCTGGCCACCGGCCTCCTGCCCGCCGATCAGGCGCTTGCCGCGACCGCGCTCGGGGCCAGCGTGCTCGCGGAAAGCTGGGGACCTGTGTGGCAGGCGGCGGCCGTCTTCGGGTTGCCCGCCGCAGGCCCGCTGCTGCTGCCCGGCAGCTGGACATTCCATTGACGGAACAAATTCGCGTCGCCGGCTCTCCTGACGAAACCGGCACCGGATTCGAGGCGGCGCTCGGCGCCATCGCCAGTGGCGTCTCCCTCGTGACGATCGCCGACGACCGGGAGGATGTCGGGGTGACCGTCAGTGCCTTCTGCCCGGTATCGATGCGGCCGCCGCTGGTCCTGATCTCGCTGATCGGCGATTCTTATCCGGCTGAGCTGCTCGGCCGGATCGACCGGTTCGCCGTGACCGTGCTGTCGGCCAGCCAGCGCGTCATCGCCGGGCGCTTCGCCGCGTCTGGCCTGCCCGGGGCCAGGTTGCTGCTCGATGACGTCCCGCATCACCGGGGCACCGCGTCAGGCGCGCTGATCCTTGACGATGGACTCGCGGCGATGGAGTGCGAGATCGTCAGCCGAGTAACGGCAGGCGACCACCTGCTGCTCATTTCCCGTGTGCTTTTTGTTCCGTCCCTAGCTGAGACCGGCGACCCGCTGATCAGGTTCAGGAGCAGGTACCGGCCGCTCGCCGGCGCCTAAATTGGGTGGAGCGGGCACGAGGCCCGTGACTAGCCTGCATGAGTGCTGCGACTGCGACCCTTGCGATCAGGCGACGAGGCGGCGTTCCGCGCCGGGCACGAGTTGCTGGCCAGGACCGATGACTTCACCTTCGGCCTCGGCTTGGGCGACGGCATGCGCTGGGACGGCTATCTTGGCAAGCTCGCCGATCACCGCGCCGGGCGTGACGTGCCCGATCATCTCGTGCCGAGCACCTTCCTCGTGGCCGATGTGGACGGCGAGATCGTCGGGCGGACTTCGATCAGGCACGAGTTCAATGAGTTCCTGCGGCGTGAGGGCGGGCTCATAACTGGATCGAGTAGGCCGGGGTCAGGCCTCAGTGTCAGGCCCTGGTCAGGCCGGTGCTGACTGGCGGCGCAACGCCCGCATCACAGCCGAGCGTTCCTGACCGGTCAGCTTGTCGATGTAGAACTCGCCTGCCAGGTGGTCGGTCTCGTGCTGCAGGACCCTGGCCTGCTCACCCTCGCCGGCCACGGTCACCGGCCGCTGGTCAAGATCCACGCCGGTCACGACGGCGTAGGCAGCCCGAGGCGGCTCGCCGCTGACGCCAGGCACCGACAGGCACGCTTCACACCCGCGCTGCTCGCCGCTGACCTCCGCCAGCACCGGGTTGATCACGTATCCGAGAGCGCCGTCGATGTTGTAGCTGAATACCGCCAGGCTCGATCCGATCTGGTTGGCGGCCAGGCCGGCCCGGCCTGGTTCGGCGACGGTGTCGAGCAGGTCGGCGACCAGCCTGGCCAGTGCGTCGTCGAAGCGTACGACCCGGTCGCAGGGCGTCCGCAGCACCGGATCGCCGATCAGCCTGAGCGGGCGCACGCTCATGAGACCGCCCCGGTCTGGGGTGGGGCCTCTGCTGTCAGCTTTCCGAGCCGGTCGAGCACCAGTTGATGCCAGCGCAACTCGGCGTCGATGCGCAGCCGTGCGTGCTCGGCGACCAGGTCGTCGGCGACAGTCTGGTCCGGCCACGCCCGGTCCCTGTGATGACCGAACTGCGCTGCCTGCGCCGTCAGTGCCTTGAGCCGGTCTTCAATGTAGCCGCGCAAGGTGTCCTCGTCCAGGTCACGGCTCATGGCGAGAGCGAGGTCGACCGGGTCGGGGCGCAGCCCTACTTCCGTGAGTGCCTCCGCGCGCAGTGCCTTCAGTTCGCGCTCGCCTTCGCCGGTGATCGCGTAGACGGTGCGAGCCGGCAAGTTGCCTGATTGCTCGGTGCGGAGCGGCTCGATCAGCCCTTCGGCGGCGAGACGATGCAGTGCCCCGTAAAGCGAGCCGGGGCGTACGTCCGACCACAGGTCGGCTCTGTCCACCCGCGCGTTCCTGCGCAGCTGATGTCCGTACATCGGCCCGCGCCTGCTCAGCGCGCCAAGCACGAACAGCCTGGTCGGATTCATGCGACCAGTAAAACACGACTACTCAAATATGACTAGTGATGCTGCGCCGCACCGCCGCGAGCCGTCGGCCAACCGCGCCGGATGTCAGTTGGGGTTGTAGGGGGACGAACGCAGGTCGGGCGCTGGCGTCGATCCCAGCGAGCGCAGCATCGCGATCTCCCGCGCGAGCAGTACCCGCTCGGCGGCCAGCCTGCTCACCGCGTCGGGTTCGGCGAGCAGCCGCTGCCGATCGGGCAGGTCGACGATGACCGACGCGGCGACCAGGTACGACAGCAGGATCGGCTCGTCGGGCAACTCGGGCACCGTGATGGTGGCCGGCCCTCTGGCGGCCAGCGTGTCGAGGTACGTGCCGAACCCGCGCCGCACCGCCGCGGCCGCGAGCTTCGCGTCGGCCTCGTCACCGGCAAGCTCATCGAGCAACTCGACGTCGCCGGTAAGGTACGGCCGCGACTCGCTGGTCGAATTCAGCCTGAATCTCTCGGTACCGACGGTGACTAGCTCGTACCGGCCGTCGGGCAGCTCGGTCACCTCGCGGACGGTGGCCGCGCACCCGATCTCGTAGAGGGCGCTCACGCCGGTGACGCCGGTCTCCCGGCCTTCCTTGATCGCGATGACGCCGAACCGGCGCGGCTCGGGTGCGTCGAGCAGGTCGCGCACGAGTTGCCTGTACCGCTCCTCGAAAATGTGCAGCGGCAGCACCAGACCCGGGTAGAGCACCGTCCCGAGCGGGAAAAGCGGCAGCGTTTCCGTCATGCTCGTGACCCTATGCCTGATCGGCTTGGCGCCTCGCCGGTGCCCGGGCGCGCACCGCGGGCTAGGCCGACGCTGCTTCCTGCAGCACCTCCGAGTACTGCAGGCCGAGGTTCGGACCGCAGACCCGCTGGCATCGGGACGCGTTCGGGCTGCCCGTACTTGACGATGTACTCGCCTGGCTGGTGCTCGCGCTCACCAACAAGATCCCGGTCGGAGATCACGCAATCATCATCGGACGCGTGATCGCCTCCAAGCACACGCAAGGCGGGAAACCACTGATACATCACAATGGCGACTTCACGCCGTTAGCTGCCTCGTCCGAGCCCGCCGATGCCTAGCTCGCCCGCCCGCCAGACTCCGGCGATCTGCGGCACCCCCGGCCGGTACGCGAGGTAGGCATGGGATGGGGCGTCGAGCATGATGAGGTCCGCTCGCGCCCCGATGCCCAGGTGGCCGACGTCGTCCCTGCGCAAGGCGCGGGCGCCGCCCGCCGTCGCCGCCCACACCGCTTCCCGCGTAGTCATCCGCATGTCCCTGACCGCGAGCGCGATGCAAAACGGCATGCTCGAGGTGAAGCAAGACCCCGGGTTGCAGTCGGTGGCAATCGCGACCGCGGCTCCGGCGTCGATCAATCTCCTGGCATCCGGGTACGGCTGCCTGGTGGAGAACTCCACCCCGGGCAGCAGCGTCGCGACCGTCCCGGACGCTGCGAGGGCATCGACGTCGGAGTCGGTCAGGTAAGTGCAATGGTCGGCAGAGGCGGCACCGGCTTCGATGGCAACGGTCACGCCCGGGCCGTACCCGAGCTGGTTGGCGTGCACCCGGGGTTGCAGCCCGGCCTCGCGGCCGGCCGCGAGCACCGCGCGGGCCTCGTCGGCGCTGAAGGCTCCCTCCTCGCAGAACACGTCTACCCACTTAGCGTGCGGCGCGCACGCGGCGAGCATCGCCCCGCAGGCCAAGGCGACGTAGGCGTCGTGGTCGGACGCGAACTCGGGTGGCACGACATGCGCGCCGAGGTACGTCACCTCAGGGGTGAACTGCGCGGCGAGCGCGAGGCTCCGGGCTTCGTCGGCAACGGTCAGCCCGTACCCGGACTTGCACTCGAAGGTCGTAATCCCCTGCGCGAGCATCTCGGCGGCCAGCCGCCTCAGATTCCCGGCGAGCTGAACATCACTCGCTGCCCTCGTCGCCGCCACCGTGCTCCGGATACCGCCGGCGCTGTACGGCAGGCCCGCCATCCGCGCCGCGAACTCGGCGCCGCGCTCTCCCGCGAACACGAGATGGGCATGGCTGTCAACGAACCCGGGCAGCACAGCCCGGCCGCCCGCATCCACTACCTCGTCCGCCGCTGGCGCCCTGGCGGCCGGCCCGGTCCACGCGACGTGCCCGCCGTCGATTACCAGCGCGGCCGGCCCGCGATCATCGCCGTCGCCGGGCACATTCGTGATCAATTCGCCGATGTTGGCGATCAGCGTGCTCATGTTTCCCCTCACAGGCCGCATCCTGCCACGCGGCCAGCCGCCCGGCATCCCGCCTCTCCCGCCCGCCCGACTGCCCGCGCCGCGGATACGAGATCATTCAACGCATGGATCCTGTGACCGACGCCCGTGCCCTTGTCGCTGACCGCTTCCCCGAGGCACGCGCGGCGTTCCTCGGCGGCGGGGTGCTCTCAGCGCGCCGGACCGTCACCTCCGACCTGGACGTGGTCGTGCTGATGGACGGGCTGCCCGCACCGTACCGCGAGTCGTTCCGCTGGCACGACTGGCCGGCCGAGCTCTTCGTGCAGGACGCGCGCGTGATCGGCGCCTGGTTCGCCAAGGACGTGGCCCGCCGGCGGCCGACGCTGGCCAGGATGTGCGCCGACGGCGAGTTGCTGCTCGACGTGGACGGCACCGGCGCGACGGTCCGCGAGCAGGCCCTGGCGGTGCTCGCCGCCGGCCCGCCGCCTGTCACCCAGGAAGAGCTCGACGACCACAGGTACGGCTTAACTGACCTGCTCGACGATCTCGCGGGCAGCACCGATCCAGGCGAGACGCTATTCATCTGCTGGAACACTCTCGTTGCCACGACCGAACTCGCCCTTCTCACCGCAGGCGCCTGGCTTGGCACCGGCAAGTGGCTGCTGCGCGAGCTGCGCGCGGCCGATCCCGCGCTGGCCCGTGACCTGCTCGCCGCCCACGATCACCCGGCCGACCTGGCGCAGCTCGCCGACCGGGTGCTGGCCAGCGCCGGCGGCCAGCTCTGGGCTGGCTACCACCAGCAGGGCCAGCTCTGACCGGGCTAGCTCGGAGCAATCACCGGAAAGCCCAGGTTCGCGGCAGCAGCAGCCAACTCACTGTCGTAAGTAACAAATGCGGTCAGATCAACGCGAAAAGGATCTGCGCTCGCGAGATGGATCGAGTCAAGCGTGCCCAGCCCTGGTATCCGGTAGGCCCTGGCCCGCGCCAGCACCGTACTGCTCAAGTCAACACGGTAGATCCCCCGCAGGGCCTGAGCAGCCAGGAAGGGCATCCGCTCATGATCAATCCCGGCCCGGAACAACGTCCGTGTCACTTCGAGCTCAGCCAGCTCACTTGTCAGCAGCTCGACGCCTTCGGGCAGCTCCGATCGCCAGTTCCTGATCGCAGCGGTCTCGCGCTCCGCCCTGATGAACTTGAGCAGAGCGCACGAGTCGAAGTAGATCAACGATTCCGCTCGCGATCGCGTTCTGAGATCAGCAGATCGGACAGGCTGCTGACATCGGGAGCAAGATCCTCGATCAGATCAGGCATCCCGAGCTCAGCCGGGGCCGTCACCTCGCCTGCGGCCACCATCTGGGCAAGCGTCCCAGGATGCTCCGCCTCGGGAATCATGCGCAGCACGGGCCTGCCGCGGTCTGTCACGAGGAGCGAGGCACCAGCCCGAACCCGGGCCACGGCCCTTGAAGGATTCTGATTCAGCTCCCGCAGGCCAATTGTCTCCACTGAACACAATGTACCTACAATCTGTAACTACATCAAGCATCGTGTCCGCGTTCTCACGCTAGCCGCCGCGACTGACAGCCATCGCAGCGGCGTCAAAGCCGGCTCCGAGGCCGCCGCAGAACGGTCGGCCGGAACTCGGAACTAGCCGCCGGCGGTAACCGCGCGGATGGCCGAGGCGAGCGCCCCCGGGACATCGTCGATGAGCAGATGACGACCGTCGACGACCACATCGCGCCCGCCGATGACCACGTTCCGCACCTCGGCGGCGGTCGCGGCGAAGATCACCGCCTCCAGGATCGCCAGGTCCGGCCCGGCCGCCGGCCCCGCACCAACACCAGCCCCGCCAACACCAGCCACGCCAACACCAGCCCGGCCCACACCCCCGCCAGCGCCGACCACGCCGGCCAGCCGCGTCGAGTCGAGCGACACCGTCACCAGGTCGGCCAGCGATCCAGGCGCGATCTCGCCCGCGTCCGGCCAGCCAAGGCTGGCATGGCCATCCCATGTCATCGCGGTGCCAAGCGCCTCAGGCCCGAATACGCCCCGCTCCCGACTCGCCAGCCGCTCGTACAACTCGATCCGCCTGGTCTCCTCGAACAAGTCGATGAACGCCTGGCTGTCGCTCCCCACCGTCAGCCGGCACCCGGCGGCCGCCAGCGCCGAGAACGGGCCGATCCCGTCCGCCAGGTCAGCCTCCGTCGTCGGGCAGACGCAGGCGAACGTCTCCGTCCCGCCGAGCAGCCGCACATCAGCGCTGGTCAAGTGCGTGGCGTGGACCACTGACGTGCGCGGCCCGAGCACTCCGGCGTCATAGAGCACTGCCGCAGGCGTCGAACGGTACGCCGCCAGGCACGCCTCATTCTCCGCCACCTGCTCCGACAGGTGAACGTGCAGCGGCGCCCCCATAGGGCCGGTCCAGGCGGCCACCGCCTGCATCTCGTCCGGCGGCACCGCCCGCACCGAGTGGATGGCCGCGCCGAGCCTGGCCCCGGGTCCCAGCATCCCGTGCGCATCGGCAGGCAGCAGCCCGACCCGCTTCACCCACGCGGCGGCCGAAGCGTCGCCGAACCGCAACTGCGCGCCCGCGAGCGGCACGGAGCCGCCGTCCGCGTCAAGCCCGCCGCACAGATAGCAGGTATCGAGCAGCGTGATCCGCAGCCCGGCCTCGGCGGCGGCCTGGACCAGCGCCTTGCCCATCGCGTTCGGGTCGGCGTAAGGAACCCCGCCGGGCGCGTGGTGCAGGTAGTGGAACTCCCCGACGCACCCGATCCCCGCCAGCGTCATCTCGGCGTACACGGCGCGCGCGAGCGCCAGGTAGCTGTCAGGGTCGAGCCGGTCAGCTACCTCGTACATCCGCTCCCGCCACGTCCAGAACGAGCCCGCCGCACCCCCGCCGGATGGTCCCTGGGCGACGCCGCGCAGCGCCCGGTGGAACGCGTGCGAGTGCGCGTTCGCCAGCGACGGCAACGTCAGCCCGGGCAGCCGGACCGCCCCGGCAGGCAGCGACCCGGCACCGACCCCGGCGGCGATGCTCGTGAACCGGTCGCCATGGGCCTCGATGAGCACGTCGGGCAGCACGCCGACCCCCGGCAGCCAGGCAAGCTCGGCATGCCAGGCGCGTGACGAGCCGGCGGCGCTCATCGGCAGGCGAGCTCGGTGAGCACGGCGGCCAGCGCGGCCACCCCGGCCTCGCAGTCCCCGGGCTCAGCGTGCTCGGCCGGAGAATGCGACACCCCGGTCCTATTCCGCACGAACAGCATGGCAGCGGGCAGCACGGCGGCAAGCACGCCAGCATCATGCCCGGCCCCGGTTGGCAGCACGGGCGCAGGTCTACCCAGCGAGGCCAGTGCCGTCACCACCCGGTCCCGAAGTTCAAGATCAAATTCCACGACCGAGGTGAAAGATTCGCGTCGGCTGGTCACCCCCACCCCGTGACTCTGGGCAGCGGCCCGCGCACTCTCCATTACCAGGCCGACCAGCCGCTCGAGAGTCTCTTCATCCGGCGCCCTGGCATCGAGCCAGGCGTGCACGGCCGAGCAGATGCCGTTCGCCCCGCCGGGCACCGGCACGACCTTGCTCATCGTGGCCACCGCACCGCACTGGGTCGCGGCCTCCCGGGCCGCGAGCACCGTCGCCGCGAACGGCAGCATCGGATCCCGCCGGTCCCCGAGCCTGGTCGTCCCCGCATGGTCGGCCCGCCCAGCGAAGTCGATCCGCCGCCGCTCATGCGGCCAGATCGACTCCCCTACCCCGACCTGAGCCCCCAGGCAATCGAGCGCACTCCCCTGCTCCACATGCAACTCGACAACGGCGGCAACCCCGCCAAGCAGTTCCTCATCCAGCCCGATCCCTCCCGGATCAAGACCAGCCCCAGCCATAGCCTCAGCAAACGTCACCCCGTCACCATCGACCAGCCCCCGAGCCGTCTCCGGCGACACCGCCCCGGTCAGCAGCTTGCTCCCCAGGCAGGCCAGCCCGAACCGCGCTCCCTCCTCCTCCATGAACGCCGCGACAGCGATAGGCCGCACCGGCCGGACACCGCGTTCCCGCAGCAAGTCAATAGCCGCAAACGCGCAGACAACCCCAAGCGGCCCATCAAACGCCCCACCATCAGGCACAGAATCAAGATGACTCCCCGCGACAATCGCGCCGTCCGGACGACTGTTAGACCTTGCAGGGGCAGCTGAGGATGCCGCGGTCGGGACGCCGCCTGCTGGCGCAACGGCTTGCGTCCCGACTGCGGCACCCCCAGCCTGATCACCCTCAGGCAATGGCACCGGCTCAGCACCACGCCCAGCAGCACTCCCCGTGATCTGACTTTCAGCGGCGGACGGCATGGCGTCGGCGCGATGCGTTCCAAAATCAGCATGCGCTGACGTCGTGCCGCCCGCCGAGCCCCCAGCCAGGTCTTCCACATCAAGCCAAGCCCAGAGATTCCCGTTCCGGTCACAGTAAGCACGGAGCTTTCTTTCATCCGCTGCTTTGAAAAACCAGGACCGGCAAGCAGAGTCCGCTTCGGTGAACGAGTAACGCCGGTAGCCGCCTGTCTCCGAGTCACGGCCGAGCGGCAGCAGCGATTGCCAAAGCGGATGCTGCCATTGGCCGGTCATTGGGATCGCTCGCGCATGGGGATGCGGACGTGGCGCTCGGCGGCTATTTCGGCGGCGCGGTCGTAGCCGGCGTCTGCGTGGCGGATCACGCCCGTGCCCGGGTCGTTGGTGAGGACGCGCTCGAGCTTCTGGGCGGCCAGGGGGGTGCCGTCGGCGACGCAGACCTGGCCGGCGTGGATCGAGCGGCCGATGCCGACGCCGCCGCCGTGGTGAATCGAGACCCACGAGGCGCCCGACGCGGTGTTGAGCATCGCGTTGAGCAGCGGCCAGTCGGCGATCGCGTCCGAGCCGTCGGCCATGCCCTCGGTCTCCCGGTACGGCGAGGCGACCGAGCCGCAGTCCAGGTGGTCGCGGCCGAGCACGATCGGGGCGCTGACCTCGCCTTTCGCGACCAGGTCATTGAAGCGCAGGCCGGCCTTGTCGCGCTCGCCGTAGCCGAGCCAGCAGATCCTGGCCGGCAGGCCCTGGAAACGCACCTTCTGGCCCGCCATGGCGATCCACCGGGCGAGCGGCTCGTTGTCGGGGAACAGATCAAGGATCGCGCGGTCGGTCGCGGCGATGTCGGCCGGGTCACCGGACAGGGCGGCCCAGCGGAACGGGCCCTTGCCCTCGCAGAAGAGCGGCCTGATGTAGGCGGGCACGAAGCCGGGGAACGCGAACGCGCGCTCGTAGCCGGCTAGCTCGGCCTCGCCCCTGATCGAGTTGCCGTAGTCGAACACCTCCGCGCCCGCGTCCATGAACCCGACCATGGCCTCGACGTGGGCGGCCATCGATTCGCGCGCCCGCCTGGTGAACCCGGCCGGGTCCTCGGCGCGCAGCGCCGCCATGTCCTCGAAGGCGACGCCGCTCGGCAGGTAGGTGAGCGGGTCGTGGGCCGAGGTCTGGTCGGTCACGATGTTGACCGGTGCGCCCGCCTTGAGCAGTTGCGGCAGCAGGTCAGCCGCGTTCCCGAGTAGCCCGATCGACAGGGGCTGGCCAGCCTGGGCGGCGGCGGTCGCGCGCCTGATCGCGTCGTCGGTGTCGTCGGCGGCGACGTCGAGATAGCCGAACTTGATCCGGCGGGTGATGCTGGCCGGGTCGCAGTCGATGCAGATCACGACGCCGCCGTTCATCGTGACGGCGAGCGGCTGGGCGCCGCCCATTCCCCCGAGCCCGGCGGTCAGCGTGATCGTGCCTGCGAGCGAGCCGCCGAACCGCTTGGCGGCGACGGCGGCGAACGTCTCGTAGGTGCCCTGCAAGATGCCCTGGGTGCCGATGTAGATCCACGAGCCGGCGGTCATCTGCCCGTACATGGTCAGGCCCAGGGCTTCGAGGCGGCGGAACTCATCCCAGTTCGCCCACTGGGGCACCAGGTTCGAGTTCGCGATCAGCACTCTCGGCGCCCACTCGTGGGTGCGGAACACGCCGACCGGCTTGCCCGACTGGACCAGCAGCGTCTCGTCGCCTTCGAGGTCGCGGAGCGCGGCCACTATCCCGTCGAACGCGTCCCAGCTTCTGGCGGCCCGGCCCGAGCCGCCGTAGACGATGAGCTGATCAGGATGCTCGGCCACCTCGGGGTCGAGGTTGTTCATCAGCATCCGCATCGCGGCCTCTTGCGGCCAGCCCTTGCAGCTCAGGTCAGCGCCGCGCGGTGCGCGCACCGGGCGCGGCCCGGCTGGCGTCTGGCCAGCGGTCTGTGCGGTTGTCATCGCCGGTCCCCTGTCATCGCCGGTACTGTCATCGCCGGTACTGCCCGGCTAGGCGGTCCCGTAGAGCTCGCGCAGGATGCCCTTGAGCTTGCCCGGAGTCAGTGCACCGATGTTCTCACCCAGGATCGTCTTTCCAGAAGGTGACAGGAAGAACGTGACCGGCAGCCCCACGACGCCGTAGCGGATGGCGGCCGTGCCGCGGGCGTCGAACGCGATGGGGTAGGGGACCTTGTACCTGGCGGCGAACGCCAGCGCGGGCGTCCGCCGGTCGACCGAGTCGATGCCGACGAACCGCACCTTGCCGCCGAGGGCACGGTCGACGCCGGCCAGGGCCGGGGTCTCGGCCTTGCAGGGCCCGCAGGTCGACGACCAGAAGTTGATCACGATGGGCTTGCCGGCCAGCTTGGCGAGGCTGACGTTGCCGCTGCCATTCAGGCTGGGCAACAGAACGGCCGGGGCGCTCTGGTCCAGCTTGGTAAAGCCGAGCACCCGCCCCTTGCCCGCCGCCTGCTTCGCATGCGGGCCAACCGCCCAGTGCAAGCCGAGCACAGTAAGCGTCGAGAGCACGACCGCGCCAACGACGACGAGCGTAAGGCCGACCAGCCGGCCGCGCGGCGGCCGCCGCCCGTTGATCGGATTAGCTGCCACACCCCCGAACTTACCGCCACCCCCGCACCCATCCCGAAGCGGCTACACCGCGCGGATCAGCCCGGCCAGCGCGCCAGCGCCCGCAGCGCCCGGCCAGCGCGCCAGCGCGGGCAGCACACCAGCGCGGGCAGCACACCAGCGCGGGCAGCACACCAGCGCGGGCAGCACACCAGCGCGGGCAGCGGAGATTCTCCGCGAAGAGGCGGACAACTCTCCATGATCAAGTTCCGGGCCGGGACCGCCCGGGGAACCGAGGCGGCCAGCCCGCATCGGCGCCGACCGGGCCCGGGCTCACTCCACACGAGCCGCACCCAGGGCGCGCTGGACGCGCTCTCGCATCGCCAACAGCATCAGGGAGGGCCACGTTGCTGTTGGTTTCCGCTGTTCACAGCATCGGGACCCTCCCTGATGCTGTGGGGACGACAACAGGGAGGGCCACGTTGCTCACGGCGAGCCGCCCTAACAGCAACAGGGATGGCCACGATGCTCACGCTGCCCCCGGGGCACGCCGCGCCTCACGGCGGATGATCGTGCGCGGACGCTTTTCGGCTTTAACGCGGAGACCTGTCATTGCGCGGACGTGAAAGCAGTCAAAGGGAAACACCAGGTAGGCGGACACTAAGCCAGTGACCACCCAAGCGACGAAGGGAAGCGCCGACGACCCGCAAGTCCCAGGACCACGCCAGCTGGCGACCTCAGCCAGAGCCTCCAGCACCCAAATCATCCAATGGCAAGCCGACCCGGAGCGCAGGGCCGCCCGCGGCCCGAGCACCGGAAGCGGCGCGACAGCATCTTCCTTCCGCGGGCACCCGGGAACGCGAGTAATGGTCCGTGATCATGATCACGGAACTTGCGCAGGTCAGAGAGGCTGTCGGGTGGCTCGTGATCGAGATCGGGGAGTCTTTTCCGTCATCGTGGGGGAGAGTTCTCGCTTCGCGGAGCTTTCGGTGCGGGGGCGGCAGGTGCGATGTTCCGTGATCACGGTCCCGGGCATGATCACGGAACATCACTGGTGTCCTGACCTGGGTTATCTTCCGTGATCATGGTCTCGATCATGATCACGGAACATCGCTCCGGTCCCGGCGGCTGCCGCGCGGCTCGTGATCAGGATCGGGGAGCCTTTTCCGGCATCGCCGGGGAGAGTTCTAGCTTCGGGGAGTTTTTCAGTCAATAGCCGCAACTTACCGCCAGCCCCGCAGCCAACCCCTGGCAGGCCCAGCGTTGCCGCAACGACCGCGTGATAGCACCGGCATTGCCACAACGACGGGCCGGGTGGGCGTCAGCCGTGCTGCCAGATGGCGGCGATCAGGCCGTTGTCGCCAGCGTCGGGCACGAGAAGCTGGCCGCTCGCGAGCATCGTCGCGGTGCCTGGCACCTGCGTGAGCGCCTGGAGCTGCAGGGCTCGCGCCGTCCCTGTGCCGGGCACGAGCTGCCTGGTCCAGCGGCCGTTGCTGAAATGGGCGAAGTACCAG
The DNA here is from genome assembly GCA_963720575.1 of uncultured Actinomycetota bacterium. Taxonomy (GTDB): domain Bacteria; phylum Actinomycetota; class Actinomycetes; order Streptosporangiales; family Streptosporangiaceae; genus Chersky-822. The sequence goes on along the minus strand of CAVRGA010000001.1, from coordinate 1,826,977 downwards.
CGGAACTTCGGGCCGGGCCGGTCGCCGCCGCCCAGAGACCGCCGTGGCCATCCGGGGAGAGGTTGCCGAGGAACGTAGTCGCGGTCGGGCCCGCGACGCGCGTCCAGCTCTTGCCGTTCCAGTGCAGGACCCGCGGCGCCGAGTTCTTGGCGTTCGTCTGGTAGCCGACCGTGATCCAGAGATTCCTTGGCCCGACTATCGCAGGCTCGCCAACGAACATCCGCGAGTCGCGCGGCCTGCTGATGGTCGGAGCGGGCATGGTCCGCCACGAGCGGCCGTCCCAGTGCATCAGCACGTACCGGTTGCTCGTCGCGGGTGCCTTCTGCTTGATCCCGACGACCCAGATGTCGTTGGCACCGCGGGCGCTGACCTCCCAGGGCACCTGTGGCAACGTGACCTTGACCCACTTTCCGGCGACCAGCCTGGCGGCGGTCGTCGGGGTGTGACTCAGATTCAGGCCCTGGCTGAACACCCATCCCGACCTCGGTCCGGCGAGCACCGCGGTGATGTCGGTGGTGCCCGCGCCATTTGACCGGAACACCCAGGACGGGATGGAGAGCACGCTCCACCTGTGTCCGTTCCACCGCAGCGCGCCGGGTCTCCCGTTCTTCTCCTTGAAGACCCACAGGTTGCCAGGCCCGCTCGCGCCGATCGCGTCCACGCTGTTGACCGCGGATATGTAACCGTGCAGCGAGGCCGGGAAGGGCAGTCTCCGCCAGGTCTTGCCATTCCAGTGGCTCACCACGAACGTGCCGCCGCTCGGGCACCGCGGGCCGCAACCGGCGAAGACCGCGAAGGCATCCCCTGGTCCCAAGGCGAGCAGCGCGGTGCTGTTGGTGATTTGCGACGCCGTTCCGACGGTCGTAGTCACTCGCCAGCCGGGCGCTGCGGCGGCGTTAGCCAGGCCGGCGCCTCCCGCCAGAAGCGCCAGTGCGGTAGCGAGAGCCAGCGTCGGTCGCTTAAGCCGCAGTAGACCCGTCATTTCGCGCCCCGCAGTCCGCCCGGTCGTAAAAAACCTGATATTCCTGGGTAGTTCTAACACGCTCGGGTAGCGCGGACAAGGCCAGCAGGTAACAGCCGAGATTGCCGGTGTCAGCGGCCAGAACTAGGCTGATCATGTTTGTGCCGATCCGGGGCATCCGCCGGGCCATCCTTCGGCCAGCACCGTCAGGAGGGCGGCGTGACGCGCTACCTGCTCAAGCGAGTTGGCCTGGCCGTGATCACGCTGTGGATCCTGAGCCTGATCGTGTTCCTGGCCGGCCAGGTGCTGCCCGGCGATCCCGGCCGCACGGTGCTCGGGCCATTCGCCTCCGCTGCCGCCGTCAGGGCCTACGACCATCAGCTCGGCGTTGACCGGCCGTTGATCGTGCAGTACCTGAGCTGGGCCGGCGGGTTGCTGCACGGCAACATGGGCACGTCTTACAGCTTCAGGTCCCCGGTCGAGCCTTTCATCGTCTCGGCTCTTGGTAATTCGGCGAAGCTCGCGGTGCTGGCACTGGTGATCATCATCCCGCTCGGCATCGCTGGCGGAGTGCTGGCGGCTGTCTACTCTGGCCGCGCGGTCGACCGGGTGATCTCCCTGACTGGCCTCGCCGCCTCGACCATTCCCGAATTCGTCTCAGGGATCGTGCTCATCATCGTGTTCAGCATCGCGCTGAAGGCGCTGCCGACCACGGCGGCGACCAGCGCGGGTGCCTCGATCCCCGATCAGCTCGATCACCTGATCCTGCCGGTGATCCCGCTCGTGCTCGTGCTCTTCGGCTACATCGCCAGGATGGCCAGGGCGGGTACCGTCGAGGCGCTCGACTCGGACTACGTGCGCACCGCGACGCTCAAGGGACTGAGGCGCGGCGTCGTGATCAGGCGGCACGTCCTGCGCAACGCGCTGCTGCCGACGATCACCGTGATCGCCACCCAGACCGGGTACCTGATCGGCGGGCTCGTTGTCGTCGAGACATTGTTCAACTACCAGGGCATCGGCCGGCTGATACTCAACGCCGCCAACACCAAGGACTTCCCGATGCTGGAGGCGGGCGTGCTCGTTATCGGCGTCGTTTACATGGTCGCCACGCTGATCGCCGATGTGCTGTATACCGTGCTAAACCCGAGACTGCGGGTAGGAGCGGCCGGATGACCGATCTGACGACGGCGGCGCCGGGCGAGGTGGCGGTCGCCCACGCCTTCGCCGCGCCGCCAGGGCAGTGGCGGCTCTTGCTGCGCAGGCCGGCGTTCCTGATCGGCGCCGGGGTGCTGCTGCTCTGGCTGGCCTGCGCGATCTTCGGCCATCTCATCGCGCCGTCCGACCCGCTCGCGCAGCTGCTGCTCGACAAGAACGCGGCGCCTTCGGGCGCGCACCCGTTCGGCACCGATGACCTCGGCCGTGACGTCCTGTCGCGCGTGATCGTGGGCGCGCGGGACATCTTGACCATCGCCCCGCTCGCGACCCTGCTCGGCGCCGTCTGCGGCACCGCGATCGGGCTGGTGATGGGGTACGTCGGCGGGGTCGTCGACACCGTGCTCGGGCGGGTCGTCGAAGCGGTGCTGGCGCTGCCCGTGGTGATCGTGGCATTCCTGTTCATCGTCGCGGTCGGGCCGTCGTCCCTGACGCTGATCCTGGTCGTGGGCTTCATCTTCACCCCGCTGATCGCCCGGACCGTCCGCACCGCCGTGCTCGTGGAGCGGCAGCAGGATTACCTGGCCTCGGCCAGGCTGCTCGGCGAGCGGCCCGCCTTCATCATGGCCGCCGAGATCCTCCCGAACGTGCTCCCGGTGATCGTGGTCGAGTTCACCGTGCGGCTCGGTTATGCCATCTTCGCGGTCGCCACCTTGTCGTTCCTCGGCTTCGGAGTGCAGCAGCCGACCCCGGACTGGGGCGGTGACATCGCGGCGAGCTACGGCCTGCTCGGCGCCGGCTACTGGTGGGAGACGCTCTTCCCCGCGCTGGCGATCGCGTCGCTGGTCATGGCGCTGAATCTGGTGACCGATTCGATCGAGCAGGTGATCTCGTCGTGACCGATCCGGGACGGGGCCCAGCCTGGAGGAGGGGCCGACGCTCGCCGTCGAGGGCCTGGAGGTCACCTACCGGGTGCGCGGCCAGGACCGGCCGGTGGTCAGGGACGTGTCGTTCACCGTCGGCAAGCGCGAGTCGTACGGGCTGGTCGGCGAGTCCGGCTCGGGCAAGTCCACCGTGGCACTCGCCCTGACCAGGTACCTCGCGCGCAATGGGCGGGTCAGCTCGGGCTCGATCCGCGTCAACGGGCTCGACCCGCTGGCGCTGTCGGCGGCCGGCCTGCGTCACCTGCGGGCCAGGACCGTCTCGATGGTCTACCAGGAGCCGGGCCGGGCGCTGAACCCGTCGATCAGGGCCGGCCGGCAGATCGCCGAGGTGTTCGAGATCGCCGGGTTTGACCGGGCCTCGGCGCTCGACCGGGCCGGGGACATGCTGCGCAAGGTGCAGATCGCCGATCCGGCCCGGGTCATGGACGCCTATCCGCACGAGCTGTCCGGCGGCATGGCGCAGCGCGTGGTCATCGCGATGGCGCTGGCCGCCGAGCCGGCGCTGCTGATCCTGGATGAGCCGACGACCGCGCTCGACGCCACGGTCGAAGCCGAGATCCTCGACCTGGTGGCCGGGCTGCGCGCGGAGATGGCGACGTCGGTGCTCTTCATCAGCCACAACCTGGCGGTCGTGGCCAAGATGTGCGACCGGGTCGGCGTGCTCTACGCGGGTGAACTCGTCGAAGAGGGCCGGCGGCGAGGTGTTCAAGGCGTCAAGGCATCCGTACACGGTGGGCCTGCTGCGCTGCATCCCCAGGCGCGGGCAGCGCAAGGACAGCGGCAGGCTCGACGCCATTCCCGGATTCCTGCCCCAGCCCGGGCGCACCGCGGCTGGCTGCGTCTTCGCCGATCGCTGCTCGCTGGCGGTCGACGAGTGCCGCACGGCGCCGCCGCCGCTGTTCGAGGTCGGCGGGAGCGGCGAGGCCGGCGGGGTGCACACCGCGCGCTGCTACCGGCACTCTGATGCCGCCGAACTGCCCAGGGTTACCCCGGCCGAGGTCTCCCTCGGCCCCGCGCCCGGGGTCGGCCTCGAGGATCCGATCGTGAGCCTGCGCTCGGTGAGCAAGACCTACCGCGGCGACGGGAGCCCGGTTCGCGCGCTGCACAACGTCAGCCTCGAGGTCATGCGCGGGGAGACGCTCGGGCTGGTCGGCGAGTCGGGCAGCGGCAAGACGACGCTGGCCAGGGCGCTGCTCGGGCTGACCGAGCCAGATCCTGGCTCGGTGCTGGCATTCGACGGCGTGCCCCTGTCCGCCGGCCTCGCCGGCCGGCCGCTCGACCAGCTCAAGGAACTGCAGATCGTCTTCCAGAATCCGGACTCGGCGCTGAACCGGCGGCGTTCGGTTCGCTGGCTGATCAGCCAGCCGCTGCGCAGGCTGGCCGGGCTGACCGGCAGCACGCTGGAAGAGCGCCTGACCGACCTGATCAGGTCGGTCAGGATGGAGAACCGCCACCTCAGCCTGCGGCCAGGGCAGCTGTCCGGCGGGCTCAAGCAGCGGGTGGCGATCGCCAGGGCGTTCGGCGGCGGGCCCGGCTCGTGGTGTGCGACGAGCCGACGTCGGCGCTCGATGTCTCGGTCCAGGCGGCGATACTCAACCTGCTCGCCGACCTGCAGGCCAAAGAGCAGGTGACGTACGTTTTCATCTCGCACGACCTCGGCGTCGTGCGGTACCTTTCCGACCGGATCGCCGTGCTCTACCTCGGCCGCCTGCTCGAAGTAGGTCCCGCCGAGCAGGTGTTCGCCGGGCCGCGTCACCCCTACACCGAGGCGTTGCTGTCGGCGGTGCCGGACCTTGACGGCCAGCGCACCGAGCGGATCAAGCTGACCGGCGAGATCCCTTCGGCTGCCGATCCGCCGTCCGGATGCGTCTTTCACACTCGCTGTCCCAGGCGCCTGTCAACCGGCGTCTGCGAGACTGTCGAGCCGCCGCTCAGCGAAGCCGAGACGGGCCATCTCATCGGCTGCCACATTCCGGTTGACCAGCTCAGAAGGCTGCAGGCAAACGCCACGCCGAACTGAAGGAAGTTTGCCCAGCCGTTTAATCTCCGATTAGTTAGGAAAATCTGGTATCCGGCGGCTGACCAGCCGGCATTTATAACGACACCGTGTTAGAACAACCACGGAGGCTACCCGTGAACGTTGATCATTCCAGTCTTGATCCCCTGCGCGAGAGCGAAGGTGAGATCGCCAACCACGTCATTGACGAATTCGTCGCCGGCCGGCTCAGCCGCCGCGACCTGCTCAGGCGCGGCGCGGTCGCGGGGATCTCGCTGCCCGTGCTCGGCAGCGTGCTCGCTGCCTGCGGCAGCAGTTCGTCATCCAGCGCGCCGTCAGGCGGCGGCAGCGCGCAGGGAGCGAATGCCACGATCAGGGCCGGCATCATCACCCCGACCGGTGACATCAATCCGGTGACGGTCGCCGACCAGGGCGGCCTCGACATGCTCGCGCAGACCGGCGAGTACCTGTGCCTGTCCGGCCAGACGCTCACGCTCAAGCCCGTGCTGGCCACTGGCTGGACACCCGACTCGACGTCCACGGTATGGACGTTCAAGATCCGCCAGAACGTCAAGTTCCACAACGGCCACCCGCTGACCGCCGACGACGTGGTCTACACCTACAAGCTGCTCACCGACCCCAAGTCGCCGAACGCGACCCTGGCCGGCGTGCTCGTCCCCGACGGCGTGCGGAAGGTCGACGACTTCACCGTCGCCTTCCACCTTGAGGCGCCGAACGGCAACTTCCCCTATCTGACCTCGTCAGATAACTACAACATGATCATCTTGCCGAATGGCCAGGACCCGAAGGCCTGGCAGAAGACGTTCGTCGGCACCGGTCCGTTCAAGCTCAAGAGCTACACCCCGAACGTCGGCGCCTCGTTCGTGCGCAACGACAAGTACTGGGGCAAGAAGGCACTGCCGGCCGCCACCGAGTTCACCTTCTACAGCACCGAGACCCCGGGCGTGCTCGCGCTGACCGGCGGCACGATCGACGTGCTCGGGCAGTTCTCCGTCTCGGGCGGGCCGCAGCTGCTCAACGGCCAGTACAACGTCAGCAAGCTGAAGTCGAGCTCGCACCGCGAGCTGTCCATGCGCACCGACATGGCGCCATTCAACGACCCGAGGGTGCGCCAGGCGATCGCCCTCACGCTCGACCGGCCGACCATCGTCAAGTCGCTCTTCAACGGCTTCGCCGACCTGGGCAACGACAGCCCGTTCGCGCCCGTGTTCCCGTCCACCGACACCAGCGTCGCGCAGCGGGCACAGGACCTGGCCAAGGCCAAGGCGCTGCTCAAGGCGGCCGGCCACCCGTCCGGCTTCTCGACTCAGCTCTACGCGAACGCGGTGCAGGAGATCCCGAACTACGCCCAGATCGTGCAGCAGTCGGCGAAGGCCATCGGCGTGAACATCACCGTGCACGCCCAGCCATCGGCGACTTACTACGGCAAGGCCACGTTCGGCAACTCGAACTGGCTCGACGCCACGATGAGCCTGGTCGACTACGGCCACCGCGGCGTGCCGAACGCGTTCCTGACCAACCCGCTGCAGTCCATCAACTCCAAGACCGGCACCGGCTCGTGGAACGCCGCGCACTTCAGCAGCACGCAGTACGACAAGCTCGCCGCCCAGTACATCGCGGCCCACGACCTGTCGACCCAGCGGCAGCTCGCCGGCCAGATCGAGAACGCTGCTGCTCAACGAGACACCGATCATCTACGGGTACTTCTATAACTATCTGTCCGCCTGGGCGAAGAATGTCGCTGGGGTCTACCCGACCGCGATCGGCCACCTTTTCCTCTACAACGCGACCAAGACCTGATCGCCCGCAGCCGCGCTGCTGGCCCAGGTTCCGCCCGGGCTAGCGGCGCGACCAGCCCGTGCCGACATATCCTGTAACCTTCCGCACGGAAGGCGATCGATGACATCCGGCCAGGCCAGGCGCTTGCATAACGGCGAGGCGCATAGCCATCACAGGGACGTCTCCGGCGGCTGGCTGCGGCCGGCCGTCTTCGGCGCCATGGACGGGCTGGTCACGAATGTCTCGCTGATCGCGGGAGTCGGCGGCGCCGGCGTGCACGCACAGGCCATCGTGGTGACCGGCCTGGCTGGCCTCGCCGCCGGCGCGCTGTCGATGGCTACCGGCGAGTACGTGTCCGTATCGTCGCAGAACGAGCTTATCCAGGCCGAGGTCGTCAAGGAGAGGCACGAGCTCGAGCACCATCCGGACGCCGAGCTACGCGAACTCGCCGCTGTCTTCAGGCACCGGGGCGTCGATGCTGACCTGGCCGACCGGATCGCCAGGCAGGTGTCCACCAGGCCAGAGGAAGCGCTGCGCATGCACGTCAGGGAGGAACTCGGGGTCGATCACCACGACCTGCCCTCGCCTTACGTGGCCGCCGCGGCCTCGCTGGTCACATTCGCGGCGGGAGCGCTGATCCCGCTGCTGCCCTACCTGCTCGGCTTCAAGTCGCTGCCAGCCGCGCTGGTGCTCGCCGCCATCGCCGCGTTCTGCGGCGGCGGGCTGGTCTCGCGGATCACCAACAGGTCGTTCCTCTTCGGCGCGGTCCGCCAGCTGGCGCTGGCCGGGGTGGCGGCCGGCCTGACCTACGGCATCGGCTCGGCCGTCGGCGCGGCCATCCACTGACGGGGCAGCCGCCCCGTCACCGGCCGCGCTACCAGATGTCGATGCCGAAGCTGTCCTCGGCGTGACCGCCCGACGACAACAGGGCGAGGTCGGCCTGCACCATCAGCCCGACCAGTTCCTCGAAGCCGATCTTGGGTTCCCAGCCGAGCCGGTCCCGCGCCGCCGCCGGGTCCGCGCACAGCTTGTCGACCTCGGCTGGCCTGATGAAGGCGGCGTCGGTCACCACATGGTCCCGCCAGTCGAGCCCGGCGACCTTGAACGCCTTTTCGAGCAGGTCGGCCACCGAATGGGTCACTCCAGTCCCGATCACGAAGTCCGCCGGCTCCTCCTGGCCGAGCATGAGGTGCATGGCCCGGACGTAATCACCCGCGAACCCCCAGTCCCTGCGCGCCGACAGGTTGCCCAGCCTCAGCTGCCTTTCATACTCAAGCTTTATCTTGGCCACGCCCAGGGAAACCTTGCGCGTGACGAACTCGGCTCCCCGCCGCGGCGACTCGTGGTTGAACAGGATGCCGGAGACCGCGAACATCCCATACGACTCGCGGTAATTCTGGGTCAGGAAGTGCCCGTAGGCCTTCGCCACCCCGTATGGACTGCGCGGGTGGAAGGGGGTCTGCTCGGTCTGCGGAGACTCCCGCACCATGCCGAACATCTCCGACGAGGACGCCTGGTAGAACCTGATCTGGCCGCGGTTAGGGCTGCGGGACGCGCTGATCCCGCTGCACACCCGGATCGCCTCGAGCACGCGCAGCACCCCGAGCCCGGTCACCTCGCCGGTGAGCTCGGCCTGCTGCCAGGACATCGGCACATAGGAAATGGCCGCCAGGTTATAGACCTCATCGGGCTGCACCCGCTCGACCGCCGAGATCAGGCTGCCCTGGTCGAGCAGGTCGCCCCGCACCAGCCTGACGTCCGGGAGCAACTGGCGGAGCTGGCGTACTCGGGGGTTCTGCTGGCCGCGGACGAGGCCCCACACCTCGTACCCCTGCGAGGTCAGGTACTCGGCAAGGTAGGAACCGTCCTGGCCGGTGATCCCGGTTATCAGCGCTCGCCTGCTCAGAACTGCCTCCACTGTGCTGCGTTACCCACGTCGCGGCAGCATATCGGCACCCGGCCGCACCTCCTGCGACATCCCCGGCGCACCGATCGATAACAACTCCCGGTCACCGGAAATTCAAGTCCTTGCTGGGGCATCTGGGGGCTCACATGGCCAGTGATAATGTTCCCGCCAGGAAGGACCGTAGTTCGGCCCGGCACAGCCATCACGCGCCGGCTCGCTCTCGAGGAGGCAGACCTGCGTGACGACCATGCCGATGCCGCCACCCGATGATCGGCCGCTCCGGGTCGCGCTGCTGTCGTACCGGAGCAAGCCGCATTGCGGTGGCCAGGGAATATACCTTCGCCACGTCTCACGCGAACTCGCGGCGCTCGGGCACCACGTGGAGGTGTTCTCCGGGCAGCCCTATCCGGACCTCGAGCCAGGACCGCTCCTTCGGACCCTGCCCAGTCTAGATTTGTACCGCGACGACGATCCCTTCCGCACGCCCGGCCTGAAGGAGTACAGGGACTGGATCGACGCGCTCGAGGTCGCGATGATGTGGACCTCGGCTTTCCCTGAGCCGCTGACGTTCAGCATCAGGGCACTGCGCGCCCTCCGCGCCCGCCGTGACGACTTCGACATCGTGCACGACAATCAGGTGCTCGCCTACGGGATGCTCCGCATCAGCGAGCTCGGCCTGCCGCTGGTCACCAGCATCCACCACCCGATCAGCGTGGACCGCAGGATCGAGCTGGCCCAGGCCAGGGGCTTTTCGAGGATCACCAAACGGCGCTGGTACTCCTTTGTCAGGATGCAGGCCAAGGTCGCCCGCCGGGTCGGCGCGGTGATGACCGGCTCGGAGTCCTCGCGCGATGACATCCTGCGCGATTTCAAGGTGGCGCCGGCCAATGTCAGGGTGATTCCGCTCGGCGTCGACACCAGGCTGTTCTACCCGAGGCCGGTCGAGCGAATTCCGGGCAGCATTATCGCCGTCGCGAGTGCCGACTCGCCCGTCAAAGGCATTCCCACGCTATTGCGAGCCTTCGCAAAGCTGAGGACTGAAAAAAACGCGGTGCTGACTGTCGTCGGCAAGCCGGCGCCGGGCGGCCCGACCGAGAAGCTGATCGGCGAGCTCTCGCTCGGCGACAGCGTGCGGTTCGTCACCGGGATCAGCGACCTCGAGCTCGCCGAACTGGTCGCCAGCTCGGAGATCGCGGTCGTGCCGTCCCTCTACGAGGGGTTCTCGCTGCCGGCCGTCGAGCACATGGCATCGGGCACTCCCCTGATCGCGAGCAGGACCGGCGCGCTTCCCGAGGTCACCGGCGACGCGGCGATGCTGGTCACCCCCGGCGACGCCGAAGAGCTCGCCGCCGCGCTCGCACGCCTGCAGGATTCGCCGGCCGAGCGGGCACGGCTGTCGGCCGCCGCCCTGGCCCGGGTGCAGGAGCGGTTCACCTGGTCGGCGGTGGCCGGGGCAACCGTGGCCGAGTACCGCCGCGCGATCGCCGAGTTCGGCCTGGCTGACTCACCCGGAGCCGCTCGTGCTGACGATTGACTTCGGCCTGCTGCCGGTCCAGCCGGGTGACAGGCTGCTCGACATGGGCTGCGGCGGCGGCAGGCACGCGTTCGAGGCGGCGCGGCGAGGGGCGCGGGTGGTCGCGCTCGACGCGGACCGGTCCGAGCTCGAGCAGGTGACCGCCGTCTTCGCGGCGATGGCGGAGGCCAGCGAGATCCCCGAAGGCGGCAGCGGCATGGCGGTCAGCGGCGACGCGACGTCGCTGCCTTTCCCCGACGGCTGCTTCGACAAGGTGATCGCCGCCGAGGTACTCGAGCACATCCCCGCCGACCAGGCCGCCATGAACGAGATCGCCAGGGTTCTGCGCCCCGGCGGAATGGCCGCCGTGACCGTACCCGCCTGGCTGCCAGAACGGGTCTGCTGGCGGCTGTCCGACGACTACCACAACACTCCCGGCGGGCATATCAGGATCTTCACCAGGCGGGAACTCGTCACCAAGCTAGGCCGGTCGGGCCTGTCGGTGACTGGCCAGCATCGCGCGCACGGGCTGCACTCCCCGTACTGGTGGCTCAAGTGCGCGGTCGGCGTGAAGAACGACGATCACCCGCTCGCCGCCGCGTATCACAAGGTGCTGGTCTGGGACATCATGCGCAAGCCAGCTCTCACCCGCCTCGCTGACCAGGCGCTGAACCCTGTGCTCGGCAAGAGCATCGTCATCTACGCGGACAAGCATGCGCCAGTCGGATAGCGCGCCGAGGCAGCGGGCGGCGTGGGTACCCGAGGTCGCCGGCATCCTCACCGCCGGCCAGATCATCGACACCGGGCACGCGATCGCGGCCGTGCAGCAGCCAGACGGGTCGATCGGCTGGCCGGACGGCCATGTCGACGCGTGGAACCACGTCGAATGCGCGATGGCGCTCAGCGTCTGCGGGCTGCGCGACGCCAGCCGCCGCGCCTACGAATGGCTCAGGGGCACGCAGCGTCCGGACGGTTCGGTGTACAAGCAGATGCCCCCTGGCCAGGAGGACCTCACCACGGAGGCCAATCACGCCGCCTACTGCGCGGTCGGCGTGTGGCACGAGCTGCTGATCAGCCGGGACGAGGGATTCGTCGAGCGGATGTGGCCCGCGGTCAGGGCCGCGATCGACTTCGCGATCGGACTGCAGACGCCGCGCGGCGAGATCATCTGGCGGCGCGAGACCGACGGAAGCCCGGGCAAGTTCGCGTTGCTGACCGGCAACGCCAGCATGTACACGAGCCTGCGGTGCGCGATCATGCTCGCCGAGTACCTGGCCGAGCCGCAGCCCGACTGGGAACTGGCCGCCGGGCAGCTCGGGCATGCCGTCGCCAGTCACCCGGAGGCATTCGCCGACAAGAGCCGGTTCTCGATGGACTGGTATTACCCGGTGCTCGGCGGGCCGGTGCGCGGTTCAGCGGCGGCCGACCGGCTCGCCCTGGGCTGGGACACCTATGTCGTGGCCGGGCTCGGCGTCCGGTGCGTGCGCGACGAGCCCTGGGTCACCGCCGCCGAGACCGCCGAGCTGGCGATCGCCCTGGAGGCGATCGGCGACGCGGCGCGGGCGCTTGACCTGCTCGATCAGATTCAGTTGCTGCGCGACCCGTCGGGCGCCTACTGGACCGGCTGGCAGTACATCAACAAGCGGCACTTCCCGAACGAGCAGAGCAGCTACACCGGCGCCGCGATGGTGCTCGCCGCCGACACCATGTGCGGTGCCACCGCCGGCGGCTCGATCTTCAGTTCGGTGGCGGCCGACCAGGCCGCCGTGCTCTCGGCCGGCGATGCGGCCTGCGGCTGCGACCTGCTCCCCGCCGACTGATATTCCGTTGCCAGCCGATGCCGGCAGCGGGGAAGATCCGCCCTATGGGAGCCGATGACGGATTTGAACGCCGCCCACTGACACCTGATCAGGCGCGGGCCTGGGCCAGGCTGCTGGCGGTGATCGCCAGGGCCGACGGCGACGACGAAGTGTTCGGCGAAGCTGACCTGCTTGAGGACTTCGACGATCCGCGCTGCGATTTCGCGCGCGGGTCGCTCGCACTGTACGACGGCGACGTGATGGCCGGCTGGAACCTGCTGACGTTTCGCGAGAACACAGCTGAGATCCGGCAGTCGGGCGGCGTGCATCCTGGCTATCGCGGGCGGGGGCTCGGGTCAGAGTTGCTTGCCTGGTCCGAGCAGTCGGCTATGTCGCTGCACTCGCGTCCGCACCGGGGCCAGCCACTGTCCCTGATCGGCGAGTGCCTGCAGCGGAATAAGGGCGCTATGAAGCTGTACGCGAGCCGCGGCTACGAGCCGGTTCGCTGGTTTCTGCTGATGGAGTGTGACCTGTCGGCGGTTGACCTGGCTGGCGATCTTGGCCAGCCGCCGGGCGACGTCACGATCGCCGGATTCAGCCTAGCCCGGTCAGCCGACGCCCGCCTGATCGTCAACGAGGCGTTCCGTGATCACTGGGGAACTGCCGAGCAGACCGAGCAGGAGTGGGATCACTTCGTCGGCCTGGGCGTCTTCCGCCCTGGCTACAGCTACCTCTGCTACCTGGGCGGCGAGCCGGCCGGCGCCCTCATCGCGCACGAATACGAGGCGTACAACGCCACGAACGGCGGTCGCGACCTCTACATCTCGACGGTGGGGACGCTGCGGTCGGCCAGAAGGCGGGGCATCGGCACGGCCCTGCTGGTCGCGGCGCTCCGCGCGGCCAGGGCCGACGGCTTCAAGTCGGCCTCGCTCAACGTGGACGCGGACTCGCCGACCGGCGCCGTCGGGATCTATGAGCGGCTTGGCTTCAAGGTGACGAACACCTCGGTCTCCCTGCAGAAGCAGTTCATCGCGTCCTGATCAGCCGATGCCGTCGCCGGTCCGCTCGAGTACCCGGAGCGAGCCGGTGACACCGACTTCCTTGAAGGCACCCGACGCCAGCGCCCGCAGGTAGATCAGGTAGGGCGGCTGACCGCCGTCAGCAGGATTCGGGAACACATCATGGATGGCAAGCGCGCCGCCGGTCACGATGCGCGGCGCCCAGCCCTCGTAGTCGGCGGCGGCCGCCGCGTCGGTGTGCCCGCCGTCGATGAACAGCATGCCGACCGGCTGCCGCCAGAGCCTCGCCACCTCGGCCGACCTGCCGACTACGGCGATCACGTGCCGCTCAAGCCCCGCTGCCGCCAAGTTTGAACGGAACGCCGGCAGCGTATCGAGCAGCCCGATCGCGGCATCGACGAGGCTCGTGTCGTGGTATTCCCAGCCGGGCTGGTTCTCCTCCGAGCCGCGATGATGATCGACGGTGATGACCAACTGTCCGGCGTGCGCGGCGGCGGCGGCCAGGTAGATGGTCGACTTGCCGCAGTAGGTGCCGATCTCCACGATCGGGCCGACCTGGGCATAGGAGGCGACGGCCGCGCAGAGCGCCTCGCCTTCGGCGGGCGGCATGAAGCCCTTCGCGGCCTCGGCTGACCTGCGGTGCTCATCGGACAGGACGAAGTTCATGCCCCAAGTGTGCCGTGCGCGGCCTGAGCTAGCCGCCCCGATCGCACGACCCGCCGACCGCCCCGATCGCGCGACCCGCCGACCGACACTAAAGTGAACATAAGGGTGCCCCGGGTGAACGGAGGAACGCGATGAAGGTCATTGTCGATCGTGACGCCTGCGAGGCCAACGCCATCTGCGCTGGGCTCGTCCCCGAGGTTTTCGAAGTCGATGACGAAGACGTGCTGCATCTCAAGCTCGATGTGATCCCGGCCGGCCTTGTCGACTCTGTCAGGCACGCGGTGCGTTCATGTCCCAAGGCGGCGCTGAGCCTGGAGGAGTAGCGGCGGCCCTGCGCATGGCCCGCGGGCCTCGGGCCTAGCGGGCTCCCCGGACGTCAGCCTCGCGGCTTCCGTGCGTCGGCCTCGCGGACTTCCGCGCGCTGCGTCAGCCGAGCGCCCCGGACCCTATCGCGATGCCAACTCCGATGAGCACGATCCCGCCGATCAGTTCCCCGCTGTCCCCGGCCCAGCCGCCAAGCCGCGATCCGAACTCCAGCCCGGCCAGCGACATGCCGATGCTGACCACGCCGAATACCAAGGCGCCGGTAATCAGATTGACCTGGTAGCCGCCGAGCGCGAACCCGGCGATGAGATTGTCGAGGCTGAGCGCGAAACCGCTGATGGCGATCTTGATGAACTCCCGGCGCCGCGCCGCCTGCGGCGTCCGCACGGGCACTGCCGCGGCCTTGCCATCCACCCCGCCAGCACCACCCGGCTGATCGCCATCTCCCTTGGCAGCACCACTCAGCCTGTCGCCATCTCCCCCGGCGGCATCACCCCGCTCGTCGCCATCTGCCCTGCGACGCTTTCGGCGCCGATGCCCGATGTTGCCAAGGTCGTTGCCCCTGATGAAACCGTAGATGCCGTAGACCCCGACGCCCACGAGCAGCAACGCACCAATCCACTTCGCGTCCCTGCCGATGTCAGAAGCCAGGTTGTGCCCGATGACCAGCCCGACGATCGGCATGCCTGCCTCGAAGAGCCCGAAAGTCAGCAGCACCCGGATTCTCGTCGCGGCGCTGACCCCCCCGACACCGATCCCGATCGACGCCGCCAAGTTGGAGAACCCGACGGATACAGCGACCAGGGCCAGCGCAAGCATGGCCAAACGTTATCGAAACTTCCCAGGTGTCCGATCCGCCCGGACAAATGCGGCGCGCAGGCGCGACCACCTCCCCGCGTGTTCCCGCCATCGCAGCAGCGATCCATGGGCCTCCCACGAACTCCGCACCCGGCCGAGCGCGAAGCATGCGCAGACATTGACGGGCCGGCGGCCATCATGGACGTGACGACGAAGGCCCGTGATGGCCCGGGCAGACCCAAATGTCACGCGGGCACGGCGCGCGCGCCGCCCGCGCCGGGACTGCCTGGTGCCGGAAAAGACTGTCGCGTGACTCATGATCAGGCAGATTGCCTCTGGGACCCGCCCCATCCAGACCTGGCCCGCAAGGCCCGCCCCTGCAAGGTGATTCGGTGCGGTTCTTGCGTAGAGAGCCGGGCTCGGTTCCGGCAGTACGTGATCGCCTCGCCGGTGATCGCGGAGTGTTCCCGGGCCGCGGCATGATCGCGGAGCGTTCTCCGTCGTTGCAGCGGAGACTTCTCGCAGCACGGAGTGTTGACCGCTCTATGTGCGGACAACGCTCCGCGCAACGACAACTCTCCGCGCCAGAGCCGGGAAGGCTCCGCGGCAGGGCCGGGAAGGCTCCGCGAAGCGGGAAGTCTCCGGGAACCCGGGAAGAGTCTCGTCTGCGGAGCCGCCGGAGATTGACTTTCCGAGATCCCGAGCCACCCGGCAGCCTCGGGAACGCGGGACATTTTCCGTGATCATTACCGGGACCGTGATCACGGAAATTGCCCAGTTCAGGGAGGCGGTCGGGTGGCTCGGGATCTTGGAGAGTCGGGTGCCTGGTGGGTCAAAGGGAGGTTTTTCCCTTGAGATTTTGAACTAGTGCCTCCGCGCGTGATCTCCGTTTCTGGGCGGACGTGCCCGGTGCTCCGGCACGGTACAGCCGGGGCAGGGTGAGCATCGTGGCCCTCCCTGTTGCTGTTAGCAGTCCGTTCTGACAGCAACGTGGCCCTCCCCGTTGCTGTCAGAAGAGGCTGCTGAAAAACCCCGTTTTCGTCGCGAACCCGACTCCCTGACCTGCGGTTCTTCGATCGCGATCATGGATTTTTCGGGGTTTTTCAGCAGCCTCTCAGAACAACATCAGGGAGGGCCACGTTGCTGTTAAAACCAGTGGCTGACAGCAACAGGAAGGGCCACGATGCTGTTAGACGCGGGAATGACCAGCAACCTGGGCTGTCCTGATGCCGCCGGGCCGCCGGGGCGGAGCGTGCTCCCGTCTGACGGTTCCGCAAGGTGTGCCCTAAGGCTCCCCGACCCGGGCTAGGACGAGGTACCGGTGCTGCCTGGCGTTCGCGGCCCCTCTGGTAGGCGGATCGTCGCATGAAGGAGGATTGGCCGGATTATCCGACGACAACGCTCCCGCAGGCGAAACCGCTCCTTAAAAAGCACGGTCAGCCCTCCCGGACGCGGCTGGATCCTTGCGGAACATGGCAACCCTCCCCCGGGACACGGAAGTACCCAGCGGAAATCCGCTCCCCTGATGGCAACTCGCCGCTGGCCACCTTGAGCCCGGGCCGGGGGCGACCCGGCGGGGGGAATTGATCGGGGCGCTGGCGGGACGCGGAGTTGCGCGTCCTGCGGCGCTGGCGGGACGCAGAGTCGCGCTGTCGTGCGGCGCTGGCGCGATATCGGCGTGGCGTGGGTGGTCAGCCGCTATGGTTGCGGGCGGTCGGCTGTCGTTCAGGGAGGCTTCGATGCGGCTGCTTCGTCAGATTGGGTCTTCGGGCGCGTGCGCTGCGGCGATGGTCGTGCTGTGCGGCACAGCGGCCGCCGGCACAGCGGCGTCATCGGCGCGGCCCGCCGCAGCTGCCGCCGCCGCGCGTATCCTGATCACTCCGCAGATCCAGATTCCCCGGACGAGGCCGGCCATCGGGCCGGTGGGCGGTTATACGCCGGCTCAGCTCCGGGCCGCCTACTTCGAGAATCCGCTGCTGCGCAAGGGGATCGATGGCAGGGGCACGTCGATCGTCATCGTCGACAGTTTCGGGTCACCGACGATCGGCAAGGATCTCGTTACCTTCGACCGGGCGTTCAAGCTCAAGGCCGCCAAGCTGACGATCATCCACCCGGCGGGGCCGATTCCTAAGTTCAGCGCCAGCCAGACGAGGCTCGCCTGGGCCGATGAAACCTCCCTGGACGTCGAGTGGGCACACGCCATGGCCCCGGCCGCGAAAATTGTCCTGGTCGAGACCCCGGTGTCGGAAAACGAGGGCACGAGCGGGTTCCCGCAGATCGTCAAGTCTGAGAAGTACGTCATGGCGCATCACCTGGGCGGCGTGATCAGCCAGAGCTTCGGCGCGACGGAGGAGACCTTCCCCAAGGGCACGCTCCGGCCGCTGCGCGGCGCCTACCTCGAGGCCGCGCAGCCGGGCCACAACGTGACCGTGCTCAGCGCGTCAGGCGACGGCGGCGCGACCGACCTGCGGACCAGTATGTCGTCGTACTACCCGCGCCGGGTCACGTCGTGGCCCGCCAGCGACCCGCTGGTCACCGGGGTCGGCGGGCTCGACCTGACCCTGAATGCCAAAGGCCAGCGGCTGGCGCCCGACCGGGTGTGGAACGATCCAGGCCCGCCGCCGAGCGCGGGCGGTGGCGGCCAGTCGATTGTCTTCAGCAGGCCCGCGTTCCAGAATGGAGTCGCCAAGGTTGTAGGCAGTCACCGGGGCATCCCCGACGTGTCACTGAGCGCGTCGTGCGGTCATCCGGTCGACATCTACGCGAGCTTCGACGGCTCCGGGTGGAACGAGATCTGCGGTACCAGCGAGGCAACGCCGCTCTTCGCCGGGATCATCGCGCTCGCGGACCAGGAGGCCGGTCATCCGCTCGGCCCGATCGACGGTTTCCTGTACCAGATGGCCGCCAGGCACGAGCGCGGCATCGTTGACATCACCAACGGCAACAACACGGTGCGGGTCGATCAGGGCGGCAAGGAAGTAACCGTGCCGGGCTGGAACGCCGTCGCCGGATACGACCTCAGCTCGGGCATCGGCACCGTCAGCGCGAAATGGTTCGTCCCCGAACTGGTCGCGCTGGCCAGGAAGGCCCGTCACTAGCGCTACGGGATGTCGCCGACCTCGTGCGTCAGCCGCACCCGGTCACCGCGATAGGTGTACCTGGTCAGCCGGATCGGACGGTCCTTGGCATAAGCGGTGCGGTTGACCACGAGCACCGGCGTTCCCGTCGAGACGCCAAAGAAGGCGAACTCGCGCGCGTTGGGCATTCGCGCCCCGATCTCATCGACGAACCCGAGCTGCCGGTAGCCCAGGTCGGCGAGCAGCTTGATGCTGCCGACAGAGATGTCGCCAGCCTGCTCGAGCGGGGTGCCCTTAGCGATGTCGAGCGGGAAATAGGACGCCATCATCATCCAGGGGATGCCGCCGATGCTGCCGTGGCGGCGCCGGATTACTACCAGCTCCCCTGGCTCTATCTCCAGCTTCTCCGCCACGCTCGCGGAGGCCGGTGACTTCTCGACAACCTGCCTGGACGTCTCCGGCTCGGTATCGATGTTGCTGACCTCGGGCAGCAATGTCGACTGGCTCTGGCTGGCCGGCTGCGACTGGATGCGAGACAGCAGCGCGGTGAAGGGAACAGCGGGCTCATTCACGAAGGTGCCGAGTCCCTGCCTGGTCACCACCAGGCCCTGATTCGTGAGCAGGGCGATCGCGAGCCGGACCGTGTTGCGTGACGCGTCGAACATCTTGACCAGGTCGGGCTCGCTGGGGAGACGTTCACCTGGCTTCAGGATTCCGGCGTCTATCTGATCGCGAAGCCTGTCTGCGATCTCCTGGTACTTGGCCTGAGCCATGCTCAGCCCCCCTTCGTGTGATCCGCCGACTATCACCAAGTGGTTAGACAGATCCTACCCTTACAGACCGTTTGAAACACCCAACTGTTTGGTATGAGTTAGATGAGCAGGAACATTAGATTGATCGTAAACAGAGGAGCGACCATCGGCCAACCGGCCGGCCACCGCCGGGCGAGAAGCCGCGAAACTCCGCTGACCTGCGAAAACAGGAACTACAGATAGGGAACGGAGTACAATGTCGTACATCTGGATCGTGATCGGCGCAATCGCTCTCGTCGCCGTTGCCATCCCCTTCGTGGCCGTAGTCGTGGTCAGCCTGGCCAGTCTGCATGAAGAAGCCGCCCACAGCCTCGCCGGCGAAGCCCCTGGCGCGTGCGAGCGCCTGGCCCGCAGGGTGCTCGGTTTCCACGCCGCGCACGTCGGTTCGTTCACCCCCACCGAGAAGACCGCGCCATCCTCTCGGCGCGGTACCGAAGTAGGCTTCCCTCATGCGCGTCGCCCTGTGCCAGATCCCGGTAAGCTCTCAACCCGACGTCAATCTCCAGCGGATCGAATCCGCGCTGACTTCCGCCAGCGAGCAAGCGTCTGAACTTGCTGTCTTCCCCGAGGGCAGCCAGGTGCGCTTCTCCGCCGACCTCAGGTCGGCGGCAGAGCCGCTCGACGGCCCGTTCCGCACAGGACTCTCGAAGGCGGCCCGCAGCACCGGAGTGGCGCTGGTCGCCGGGATGTTCGAGACCGCCCCTGGCGATCTCGTCTACAACACGACAGTCGCGATCGACGCCACCGGGCAGCTCGTGGCCGCCTACCGCAAGATCCACCTATTTGACGCACTCGGACAGCGGGAGTCGCAGACCATCGCTCCCGGATCCGAATTGGTCGTCGCCGACCTTGCCGGACTCAAGGTCGGCATCCTCACCTGCTACGACGTGAGGTTCCCCGAACTTGCCCGCGCTCTGACCCTCCAAGGCGCAGACCTGATCGCCATTCCCTCGGGATGGGCGGCAGGCCTTTTCAAGGAAGAGCACTGGGTCACGCTGGTACGCGCACGCGCTATCGAGAACACGATCTGGGTAGCAGCCGCCGGCCAGGTCCCCGACCAGCAAGAAGCCCCGACCCAGGCACCCACCGGCATAGGCCGCAGCCTGCTGGTCGATCCCATGGGCACCGCCAGGCTCGATCTGGGCTCGTCGGCGGGCGTCAGCGTCGGGATCGTGGACACCGACATCACGACCAAGGTCAGGTCCGTCCTGCCGTGCCTTGAGCACCGCCGCCCCGATATCTACGCCGCAGTCAGCGTGGCCGCCCGCTAGGCCGCCCGCGCGGCCGCTACGTGGGCTCGGGATCGTCGGCGGGCTCAGCGGGAGGCAGCAGTACCGCGCGGTGCCTGCGCCAGGCCACGGTGGCTATCGCCGCGAGCACCACCACGGCGACGGCGATCGCGATGCCGGTGCCCACGGTCCGCTCCACGGCCACGTACGCCGAGCCAGCCAGGTAGCCGAGCAGGCAGTAGCCCACGCCCCAGGCCACGCCGCCCGCCACGTTGCCGATCAGGAACACCCGGTACGGCATGCCGACAGCACCCGCGGCGGCCGGCATGAGCGCCCTGGCCACCGCGATGAACCGGCCGCCTAGCACTGCCACGCCGCCACGATCCCGCAGCGCCGCCCGGGCGCGGTCCACGGCTCCCGGCATGCGGGCCAGCGCGCGGACGCCGAATAGCCTCGCACCGAGCCGGCGGCCGATCTCGTAGCCGATCAGCGGCCCGGTGACCGCCGCGACCACCACGACCGTGACCAGGAGGGGCAGCGAGAGGTGACCGCGGCTGGCGAGCACGCCGCCCACGACCACCGCCGCCTCGCCAGGCAGCACGAACCCCAGGAAGATCGCCGTCTCGCCGAACACGAGCGCCGCGATCAGCCCGATCGCGAGCGAGCTATTCATCTGGTCGAGCGCGGCGGAGATGCTGCCGACGATACTCGCCACTATCTGATCGCCTTCCGTGTATGAAGCACTGCCCTCGGCTGGGACCTGCCTGCCAGATACAGTCCCCCGGTGTGATCTAGTTTGGACATAATGCGTCCTAGCACCCGGCTTCGGGGAGGAGACGCCGATGCCAGCTATTTCCCAGCCGTCCTCGCCGCCTGGCAGGGCACCGGCAGCTGGAGCGCCGCCATGGGCACTCAGCGACCCGTCCGGCAAGGCGGGACCGCCGTGGGAGGTCAGCAACCCGCCTGGCAGAGGCGCGCCACCATGGGAGATTAACGAGCCGCCCGCCAGGAACGTGCCGCCATGGCCGCCAAGCGAGCCGCCGCCGGTCAATCCCCCGCCGGTCGGTCCAGGCAGTCCCCCGCCAGGCAATCCCCCGCCTGGCAGCCCGCCACCTGCCAGCCCGCCGCCCAGCCGACCGGCGCGCCGTCCGTCCGAAGAGCGGGCGGGCGACCGGAGCCCGGAGCCCGGGCGGCCCGGGCCGGGCGCCGGCCCGCCGCGCGCGCCCGCACAGCCGGGTACGCCAGCACAGCCGGGCACGGCAGCACCGCCCCCCGCTCCCGCAAGCTACTCGGCCGACTCCGCGCTGAACACGGCCAGCCTGCCAGCGATCACCGGCGGGCTGCTGCGCCGCCAGGGGTCGTTCACCGGCCGGGTCACCAGAGACGGATCGAGCGGGTTTCCCGCCGAGCCCGCCAGGTACCAGTTGTACGCGTCCCTGGCCTGCCCGTGGTCGCAGCGAGCCCTGATCGCCTGCCGCCTGCTCGGACTCGACCGGGTCATCGGGCTGACGCTGACCGACCCCGTGGCAGACGAGCGCGGCTGGAGGTTCAGCGAGGAATCCGGCGGTGACCCGCTGACTGGGGCGCGGCTGCTGTCTGACCTGTACCGGGCGACCGACCCGGGCTATCAGGGCCCGTTCAGCGTCCCGCTGATCTGGGACATGAAGAGCCGGCGGATCGTCAGCAACGACGTCGCGCAGATCACCGTGATGCTCGAGACCGAATTCAGGCCGTTCCACCGCCCGGGGGCACCCGACCTGTACCCGGCGGCCAGGCGCCGTGACATCGAGTCGCTGGCGACGCTCATCTTCCACACGGTGAACACGGGCGTCTACAAGGCCGGCCTCGCCACCAGCCAGGCCAGCTACGAGCAGGCCGTCGAGGCTCTTTTCACGACGCTGGACGCGCTTGAGGAGCGGCTCGCCCGCCGCCGGTTCCTGCTCGGGGACCTGCTGACCGAGGCGGACATCAGGCTCTACCCGACGCTGGCCAGGTTCGATGCCGTGTACTACCAGAAATTCAACTGCAACCTGCGCAGGCTCAGCGACTACCCGCAGCTGTGGGCCTACGCCAGGGACCTGTACACGCATCCGGGTTTCGGCGAGACCACGGATATCGGCCAGATCAAGCGCCACTACTACCAGTCCAGTGAATGGAGCGATCCCAACAAATACGGCATAGTCCCTATTGGCCCTCAGCTTAACTGGGCGGAGCCGCACGGCCGGGCCAGGATCCCCGGCTGAGGCCGGCGATAGTAGCGTTCTCCCTCAGTCTGCTCTCGCGCTGTCCGCACTTGCCACTGTCCGCTCTGGCATCTTCTGCTAGGGCGAGACGGGTAGCCTTAGCGCAGGGGTCGTACAGGGAAATCAAGCTCCGGAAGAGGCGATGTCGGCCGTGTCTGCCGAGTTTTCGCATGCGCCCGCACAGGCCGGGCCACGATCGAGTCAGCCAAGCGGCGCTGGTGACCAAGCCGGCGATGGCCAGGACGGTGCGCGGCGCCGTGCCGCGGCGGGCACCGACTTCGGCGCCAATGAGTGGCTGGTAGACGAGCTCTACCAGCGGTACCAGAATGATCCGGGCTCGGTCGATCGCGCCTGGTGGAACTTCTTCGCCGACTACCGGCCCCGGCCATCCGATCAGCCGGGCGCGCCGGCCGCGCCGGCGGCAGCGCCAGGCAGCGCCGCGACGGCTGCCAGCGAGCAGGCGGCACCGCCGCGGAACCAGGCCGCGCCCGCCGCCGACCGCCTCGCGAACGCCCAGCCGGCCGCGCCGGGCGGCGTCAACGGCAAGATGGCCCCGGGATCGGCGGCCCCGGCCGCGGGGCCGTCCGACCCGGCCGTGATCAGGCTGCGCGGCGCGGCGGCGCGCACGGCCGTCAACATGGAAGCCAGCCTGGCCGTGCCGACCGCGACCTCGGTGCGCGCCGTGCCCGCCAAGCTGCTGATCGACAACAGGATCGTGATCAACAACCACCTCGCCCGCGGCCGGGGCGGGAAGGTGTCATTCACCCACCTGATCGGCTACGCGCTCGTGAAGGCGCTGGCCGTGGCGCCCGAGCTCAACGACTCCTACGCCGAGGTCGATGGCAAGCCGGCGCTGATGGCGCCGCGGCACGTCAACCTCGGCCTCGCCATCGACGTCCGCAAGGACGACGGCTCCAGGCAGCTGCTGGTGCCGAACATCAAGGCGGCCGAGCGGATGGACTTCCGCCAGTTCTGGCTCGCGTACGAGGACATCGTGCGCAAGGCCAGGAGCGGCAAGCTCGCCGTCGACGACTTCGCCGGCACCACGATCAGCCTCACCAATCCGGGCACGATCGGCACCGTGCACTCGGTCCCCAGGCTGATGCTCGGGCAGGGCTGCATCATCGGCGTCGGGGCGATGGAGTACCCGGCCTCCTACCAGGGCGCGTCCGCCGAGACGCTGGCCAGGGACGCCATCAGCCAGACCGTCACGCTGACCTCGACCTATGACCACCGGATCATCCAGGGCGCGCAATCAGGTGAGCTGCTGCGCATCATGGGCGGGCTCCTGCTCGGCGAGTCCGGATTCTACGACGACGTGTTCACCTCGCTCCGGATCCCGTACGAGCCGATCAGGTGGGAGCGCGACATCCCGGCGGGCCACGATGATGACATCAGCAAGGCCGCCAGGGTTCACGAGCTGATCCACGCCTACCGCGTGCGCGGTCACCTGCTCGCCGACACTGACCCGCTCCAGTACACCCAGCGCAAGCATCCCGACCTGGACATCAACCAGCACGGGCTGACGCTCTGGGACCTCGAGCGCGAGTTCGCGACCGGCGGCTTCGGCGGCAAGCCGAGGATGCTGCTGCGCGAGATCCTCGGCGTGCTCCGCGACGCTTACTGCCGCACCGTCGGCCTGGAGTACATGCACATCCAGAACCCGGAGGAACGGGCCTGGCTGCAGGCCAGGGTCGAGCGGCCGCACCAGGCCGCCGAGCACGAAGAGCAGCTGCGGATCTTGTCCAGGCTCAACGACGCCGAGGCGTTCGAGATGTTCCTGCAGACCAAGTACGTCGGGCAGCGCAGGTTCTCGGCGGAAGGCGCCGAGTCGCTCATCCCGCTCCTTGACGCCGTCCTTGGCGAAGCCGCGATCCGCGAACTGCACGAGGTCGTCATCGGGATGGCGCACCGGGCCCGGCTGAACGTGCTCGCGAACATCGTCGGCAAGTCCTACGGCCAGATCTTCAACGAATTCGAGGGCTACGTCGACCCGGGCAGCACGCACGGGTCAGGCGACGTGAAGTACCACCTGGGCGCCGACGGCAAGTTCAAGGCGGCCAACGGCACCACGATCCCGGTCAGCCTGGTCGCGAACCCGAGCCATCTGGAAGCCGTCGACCCGGTACTCGAAGGCGTCGTCAGGGCCAAGCAGGACCTGCTCGACATGGGCACCCCCGGCTACACGGTGCTGCCCGTGCTGATTCACGGCGACGCCGCGTTCGCGGGCCAGGGCGTCGTCGCCGAGACGCTCGAGCTGTCCCAGCTTCGCGGTTACCGCACCGGCGGCTCGGTGCACATCGTGGTGAACAACCAGGTCGGCTTCACGACCGACCCGACGTCCTCGCGCTCGAGCGTCTACAGCACGGACGTGGCCCGCACGATCCAGGCGCCGATCTTCCACGTGAACGGCGATGACCCCGAAGCCGTCGTGCGGGTGGGCAAGCTGGCCTTCGCCTACCGCGAGACGTTCGCCAAGGATGTCGTGATCGACATGGTGTGCTACCGCCGGCGCGGGCACAACGAGGCGGACAACCCCTCGTTCACCCAGCCGCTGATGTACGACCTCATCGATGCCAAGCGATCGGCGCGCAAGCTGTACACCGAGTCGCTGATCGGGCGCGGCGACATCACGCTGGACGAGGCGGAGCAGATCCTGCGGGCGTACCAGGCTGAGCTGGAGCGGGCCTTCACCGAGACCCGGGAGGCGTCGGTCAAGCCGCCCGAGCCGGGGACGGTGCTGCCGCGGCCGCCGGCCCAGGCGAGCCCGATCGACCACGGGTCGGTGCCGACGGCGATCAGCGGCGAGACGATCAAGCGGATCATCGACACCCAGCTGAACCTGCCCGAGGGGTTCCACCCGCACCCGCGCCTCGCCCCGCAGCTCGCCCGCCGG
The DNA here is from genome assembly GCA_963720575.1 of uncultured Actinomycetota bacterium. Taxonomy (GTDB): domain Bacteria; phylum Actinomycetota; class Actinomycetes; order Streptosporangiales; family Streptosporangiaceae; genus Chersky-822. The sequence continues at coordinate 1,801,842 of CAVRGA010000001.1, read as the reverse complement.
GCCACGATGGTCGAGCACGACGAGATCGACTGGGCGACCGGTGAGCTGCTGGCCTTCGGCGCCACGCTGATCGACGGCCACGGCGTGCGGCTTGTCGGCCAGGACACCAGGCGCGGCACGTTCGGCCAGCGTCACGCCGGGCTCGTCGATCGCAACACCGGGGAGGAATACACCCCCCTGCGCGAGCTCAACAACGGCAGCGCGAAGTTCCACGCCTACGACTCCCTGCTGTCCGAGTTCGCGGCCGTCGGGTTCGAATACGGCTACTCAGTAGCCAGGCCGGACGCCCTGGTGTGCTGGGAGGCGCAGTTCGGCGACTTCGTCAACGGCGCCCAGACGATCGTCGATGAGTTCATTTCCTCGGGTGAGCAGAAGTGGGGCCAGCGCTCCGGCGTCGTGCTGCTGCTGCCGCACGGCTACGAGGGCCAGGGACCCGACCACTCCTCGGCCAGGGTCGAGCGGTTCATGTCGCTGTGCGCCCAGGACAACATGACGGTCGCGCTGCCCAGCACTCCGGCGAGCTATTTCCATCTGCTCCGCTGGCAGGTGCTTTCCAGCCGGATCAAGCCGCTGGTAATTTTCACCCCTAAATCAATGCTGAGGCTCAAGACGGCAGTGTCGGCTGTTGCCGACTTCACGTCGGACTCGTTCCTGCCGGTGCTCGCTGATCCTGGCGTCGCGGGCGCTGGCCGCCAGGGCGGAATCGACCCCGCGCGAGTGCGCCGGCTCCTGATGTGCTCGGGGAAGATCTACTACGACATCGCTGACCAGCGTCAAGCCGGCCAGCGTGACGATGTCGCCATCATCAGGCTGGAACGGCTGTACCCGATGCCGGCGAGCGAGATCGCGGCCCAGCTGGCGCTGTACCCGAACGTCACTGAGCTCATCTGGGTACAGGAAGAGCCGGTCAACATGGGTGCCTGGCCGTACCTGGCGATGCACCTGCCGCAGCAGCTCGGACGCGGGTTCAGCGTCGTCGGGCTGCCGGAAAGCTCCGCGCCGGCGTCCGGGTCGGCGAAGTCGCACGCGGCCGACCATGCCGCGCTCGTCGCATCGGCGCTCGGGTAACGACCAGGCGGTATCGCGATGTACTTCACCGACCGCGGCATCGAGGAACTGACCGAGCGCCGGGGCGACGACGAGGTGACACTCGGCTGGCTGGCCGAGAAGCTGACCGAGTTCGTTGACGTGCACCCCGAGCACGAGCCGGCCATCGACCGGCTGGCCGTCTGGCTTGCGCGCAGTGACGACCCCGAGGACTGACGCCGGGGAGTCTTGCCTGGCCTCAACGCCGGCGTGAGCGGTTGGCAGCCGATGGCTTCTGGCTATCGCGACTGTGAGTGACTGGCAGACGAGATATATCTCATATAGCATGAGGGCAGAAGACAGCGGTGCCCCTGGCGCGGAAGCCAGCGAGACGAGCGGAGAGGGGGACTGAGCGATGAGCCCAGTGTTCAGACACGGAGGGCTGCGCCTTTACCTGCTGAAGCTGCTCGATGAGGCGCCGCGGCACGGCTATGACGTCATACGGCTGCTGCAAGACAAGTTCCTCGGCGTGTACTCGCCATCTCCCGGCACGATTTACCCGCGCTTGGCCAGGCTCGAAGAAGAAGGCCTGGTCACGCATGAGACCGTCGACGGCAAGAAGATCTACCGGATCACTGACGCGGGCCGCGCCGAGCTGGACCGAAGGCTGGATGACCTGGCCGACCTCGAAGACGAGCTCGCCGCCTCGGTGCGCGACATCGCCAAGGAAATCAGCAGAGATGTCAGGGAGACGGTCAGGAACCTGCGCGACGAGCTGACGTGGGCCGTTCGGGAGGCTGGGCGAACCGGCGAGTCTGCCAGGTCCGGTGGGTCCGGTGGGTCCGGTGGGTCCGGCGAGAGCGCGGGTGCCGGTTCGCGTGCGGGCGCAGGGTCGCGTGCGGGCGCCGGGTCGGGGTCGGGTGCCGGGTCGGGTGCGGGAGCCGGGTCGGGTGCGGGAGCCGGGTCGGGTGCGGGAGCCGGGTCGCGTGCGGGAGCCGGGTCGCGTGCGGGAGCCGGGTCGGGTGCGGGGGCGGACGCCGGGTCGGGGGCGGGCGCAGGCTCCCGCTCGGGCGGCCCTTCGCGTGCGGGCGCCTGGCAGGAGGCGACTGCCGAGGATGATGTTAGTTCTGACCTGGGCGCGTCGCGAGCGGCGGAAGCGCCGCATAGTACGGTTTCCGGCGATGCCGGGCTTGGCGAAGCGAGGTCGGGCGAAGCGAGATCCGGCGACGCTAGGCCGGGCGATGCGAGGCCGGGCGACGTCGGCGCGGCTGGCGGGGAGCGGGCGGCCGGACCGGCGGCGAATGAGACGCGGGCGACGCGTTCGAGTCAGGCGCCCGACTCCGCCGACTCTGCCCACTCCGGCGCGAACCCGGGCGATGGCGCAGACTCTGGCCGCTCGCAGGATCACCGTGGCCGGGACTGGAGAGAGTGGACAGGCTGGGCCGAGCGCGCCGACTGGCGTGAGTTCGCTGAGTGGGCAAAGCGCCAGGACTGGGGCGAGTGGGTAGGCCGCCAGGACTGGCGGGAGTGGAAAGACCGAGCCAAGACCGCGGGCGCGGGCCATGCCGACTGGGCGGACTCTGGCCGGCCTGATTGGCTCAAGGGCGGCAGGCCGCGTGACCGGCGCGATCCCGGACCCGACCTGATGGCCACCCTTGAGAACCTGGCAGCGGCGTTCGCCAGGGAAATCCGGGGTGTCGCCAGGCAAGCCGAGAATGTCAGCGACGACACGCTGGGCAACCTGGGGAGAGTCCTCTCCGACACGCTGAACCGGATCCGGTCAGAAGTCTTCCCCGAGCCCGACCCGAGTTCGGATAAGCCGTCCCCGCCAGAAACCGGCGAAACCGACAGCGACCCGCGGCCAGGGTAGGGCACCGCCAGGGCAGGGCACCGGGGCGCGGTTATGACGTCGACGCGGGCGCGCACCCCGTTACTGCGCGGGCCGGCGCGGGCCGGGTGTCCAAGTGTGACGGGTGCGCGTTTGTATCGCCAGCCGGTAGACCCATCTTTGGGACATCCATGCCGCGGGAGCGCCATCTTCGGGCCACCGATGGGCCGGCGTGGAGCAGAAGCCATCCGCGCGAGTCACCCGGCAGCCTCCAGGCAGCGGCGATGGTCAGTGATCACGCCCGGGTCCTTGATCCAATGCCACCTAGCCCGAAGTTAATCTTCGAACTGACGCCGCACCGGAATGCGGCTTAGCAAGTTGTCGGCGTTGGTGCTTATGTGGCAGCTGAGGTAGCAGTGCCTGATATGGCTTCAGGTGCCTGGGCGCGGCCGCGTGAATGGTGCAGGCGGGACGTACGCCCTGCCACGGCACGGCGCCGCCGCCACGGCAGGGCGCCGCCGGCGCAGCGTGAGCATCGTGGCCCTCCCCGTTGCTGTTAGCGGTCTTTCCTGACAGCAACGTGGCCCTCCCCGTTGCTGTCGGGACAACATCAGGGAGGGCCACGTTGCTGTTAAAACCGGTGACCAACAGCAACAGGGAGGGCCACGATGCTGTCAGAGACGGGCGTGAACCCTGATGCTTTCGCGGGCCGCCGCAGCCGCCGGGGTTGCCGGGCCGCCGGGGTTGCCGGGCCGCCGGGGTTGCCGGGCCGCCGGGGTTGCCGGGCCGCCGGGCCGGAGCGCGCTCCCGCCTGACTATTCCGCAAGATGTCCGAAAGGCTCCCCCGACTCGATCACGAACCACGCGACAGCCTTCAGAACAGCGGTCATGTTCCGTGATCATGCGCAGGACCTTGATCACGGAGCATCGCACATGGCGCACCCGCACTGACAGCACCCCCGGACTGAGAACTCTCCCCGCGATGCCAGAAAAGACTCCCCGATCCTGCTCACGAGCCGCGCGGCAGCCCCGGGGACCCGTGCTGGTTTCCGTGATCATGATCGAGACCATGATCACGGAAGATCACCCAGGTCAGGACACCGGCGATGTTCCGTGATCATGCCCGGGTCCTTGATCACGGAGCATCGCACATGGCGCACCCGCACTGGCAGCTCCCAGCAGCGAGAACTCTCCCGCACGATGCCGACAAGGCTCCCTGACCTCGATCACAGGTCAGCGTGATGCGTCAGGGGCAGGGGATCTGGTCAGGGGCGGGCTGCCTCGGGCGGCGGCGCGGGTGCGCGGTGGTGGTCAGAGCGTGAATACGACTTTGCCGAACAACTTGCCGTCGATCATCGCCGTGAAGCCGTCTCTGGCCTGGCTGAGGGGCAGGGTGCGGTCGATCATCGGCCGCAGGCCCGTCTGGTCGCAGAAGCTGAGCAGCCGGTGGAGCTGGTCGCGGCTGCCCATGGTCGATCCGACCACGGAGAGCTGGAGGAAGAAGATCCTGGTGAGCTCGGCGGGCGGCATCGGCCCGCTGGTCGCGCCGGAGATCACGATGCGGCCGCCCGGGCGAAGCGACTTCACCGAGTGCGACCAAGTCGCCGCTCCGACAGTCTCCATGACAGCGTCGACCCGCTCCGGCAGCCTGGCGCCGTCAGGGAAAGCCTGGTCAGCTCCGAGTTCGAGCGCGCGCCCGCGCTTGTCCTCGCTTCTGCTCGTCACCCAGATCCGGTACCCGGCTGCCCGGCCGAGCAAGATCAGCGCGGTAGCCACGCCGCCGCCCGCACCCTGGACTAGGACAGTGCTGCCCGGCTGGAGACCGGACTTGTCGAAGAGCATCCGGTACGCGGTGAGATAAGCGGTCGGCAGGCAGGCGGCCGCCTCGAAGGAGATGCTGGCCGGCTTGGGCACGAGGTTTCGCCGCGGAACGGCGACCAGCTCAGCGAAAGTCCCGTCGTATCGCTCCGACAGCAGCGACCTCCTCGGATCGAGGGTCTCGTCGGCGCCAGCCGCGGGGTCGCTGATCACGCTGTGCACGACTACTTCGTTGCCGTCCTCGTCCACCCCGGCCGCATCGCAGCCAAGCACCATCGGCAGTCGCTCGGCGCTGATGCCGACACCGCGCAGCGTCCACAGGTCATGGTGGTTGAGCGAGGTGGCCTTGACCCGCACCGTTGCCCAGCCGTCGGGCGGTGTCGGGTCGGCGTGCTCGCCTGCCTCGAGGGCTGAGATCGGATCTTCCGGACTGAACCGGGCTGCGGTAACTGCGAACATGGGCCGACCATAGCGCTCCCCGATGTCTGCCAGAGCGCCAGGTTCCGCGAAGGCGCTCGCGCACGGCACGAGCTGTGGCATACTCCGCAAAGGCTGGTTCCGATCCCCAATCGCCTGTAAGGACCGGCGTGAATCTGGCTGCCTTTGCCGATCTAGCTGTGCGCCTGGTCAACTCGGCCGCTTGTGATGTCGAAGCTGACCCATTGCGCACGCGGGAGGCGTTCCGCGACTTCGTAGCGGACCGTCCATTTCTTGCTGTCCCGGTGACGCAACATGACCTAGACCGGCTCAAGCTGCTCCGTGCCGATCTCGCAGCCGTCTTCGCCCATGCCGTCGAAGGCGCCGACCGCGCGGCGGTCGACCGCCTCAATGCGCTGATGATGATCCATCCGGTGCATCCCGTGCTGGCCGCGCACGATGGCGAGCCTTGGCACGTGCACCTCAGCGAGGCAGGGTCGGTGACAGACCGCTATGCGGCGGCCGCGGTCGTCAGCCTCGCGCTGCTGCTCAGCCAGCTTGGCACCGATCGGCTGGGTACTTGCGCGATCGCGTCCTGTGACCGGGTCTTCATTGACGGAAGCAGTAACAAATCGCGGCGCTACTGTGCGCACCATTCGGCAGCGCGGGGCAACGTCACCTCGCTGCGAGGACAGCAGCACGCTGAGCCGGCCGATCAGGGCGACCCGATGACTTCGGCCGCCAGCTAGCGCTCGCCATCGGCCGCTAGCCAGGCAGATGGCGAGTCTCTTAGCTCACAAGATATCACTTGCGTTACCGAACCGACACCTTGTCGCTGCTTCTCACATAAGCGAATGATCATTACCATGAGGCCTACTCACGGGCGTTAGGTTCGCGTTTAGTAACCCCCCAAAGCCGCCTGGCGCCTCACTCACTGGAGGAAGTCATGACTGCGACTCCAACTGGCGCCACGGCGCCACCTGCGGGTGCGACCGAGTATCACCTGCACCGGAAGGTCGGTCTGCGCGCGCTCACGATGATCTCGATCGGCTCGATCATCGGATCCGGGTGGCTGCTCGGCGCCCTCAACGCGGCTAAGACGGCCGGTGCCTCCTCGTCCGTATCCTGGCTGATCGGCGGGCTGGTCCTCGCCCTGCTGGCCCTTGTGCACGCCGAGCTTGGCTCCACCTATCCGGTTTCCGGCGGCACCGCCAGGTTCCCCTACATGGTCTTCGGCGCGCTCGGCGGGTTCACCGGCGGCTGGATGGCGTTCTTGCAGGCGGTCACCATCGCGCCGATCGAGGTTGAAGCTTCCATCGGATACCTCGACAGCAAGTACCCGAATCTGCACTGGATTTACGCGACCGGCGGGCTCAAGGGTGACCTCAACAGCAAGGGCATCCTTGTCGGCGCCGGGTTCATGCTGGTCTTCACCGTGTTCAACATCCTGGGCGTGCGCTGGCTGGCCGAGACCAACGCGATCGCGACGTACTGGAAGATCCTCATTCCGACGATCACCATCTTCGGGCTGCTGTTCACGGTCTTCCACTCAAGCAACTTCACCGCGGGCGGCGGCTTCATGCCGTTCGGCTTCCACGGCGTCTTCGCGGCCCTGCCGCTCGGCATCATCTTCGCTCTCGAAGGCTTTGAACAGGCCATCCAAGTCGGCGGCGAGGCCGAGAACCCGCAGCGGAACATCCCGCGGGCCGTCATCTACGCGATGATCATCGGAACGGTGATCTACCTGCTGCTCGAGATCGCGTTCGTCGGATCGCTGAACCCGGCCAATCTCGTCCACGGCTGGGGCAACCCGATCCCGGGCGCCGGGGCATTCGGACCTTACGCCACGCTCGCCACCCAGGCCGGCATCGGCTGGCTGGCCACCCTGCTGATCATCGACGCGGTCGTCTCGCCCGCGGGCACGGGCCTTATCTACCTCGGCACCTCGTCCCGGGTCTCCTACGGCCTTGGCCGCAACGGTTACTTCCCGAAGTTCATCAGCAAGATCAGCAAGCAGGGCGTTCCGCTCAACTCGATCGTCATCTGCTTCGTCATCGGCATGCTCACGTTCCTGCCGTTCCCGAGCTGGGCCGGGCTTGTCGCCCTCGTGACGGCGGCGACCGTGCTGATGTACGCGATGGCGCCGCTCGCGCTCGCCGGACTGCGGCGGTCTGACCCTGACCGGCCGAGGGCCTACAAGCTGCCTGCCGCCGGAGTGCTCTGCCCGCTGTCGTTCATCTTCGCCAACTGCATCGTGTACTTCGCCGGCTGGAGCAACGTCTTCTGGCTCTATGTCCTCATCGTCATCGGGTTCCTGCTCTTCGGCGCGTACCAGCTCGTGATCCCGGCGGAACGCCGTTCGGTCATCGACTGGCGGGCCGCGCAGTGGATTGTCCCGTGGCTGGCAGGCTTGGGGATCATCTCCTGGCAGGGCCAGTACACCAGCTCCGTGACCAAGGTTTTCGGCATCACGATGAACCCGACTCTCCGAATCGGAGGCAAGCACCCGACCCACGTGTCCGAGTGGTATGACCTGATCATCATCGCGGTGTTCAGCCTGGCGATCTACTACTGGGCGGCGCACGTGGCGATGTCGACCGACAAGGTCCAGGCGGCCGTCGCGGACGTCGAAGCCGAGGCGTCAATCGAGCTGGACTCGAACTTGCTCGGCTAGCCAGCTGATTTGCCGAAAGGGCGGGCCTGATCACCTGATCCGGCCCGCCCTTTCGCATGCGCGCTTGCCGGGATGCGCCGACGCCGCGCGGAATAAGCGTGCCCGCCGGTAACGGCACAGGACCCGGCCCTCGATAAGCTCCGGCCTGACCAGGCCAAAGCGCGCGCTGTCGACCGCGCCGGCGCGCGGGTTGTCTGAGTCAAGCCACCAGCCCTCAGGCTCAGCCCATGCGGCCCGTTTCACCAGGAGCAGGTCAGGCTGATCCGGATGCCTGGCCACCACGAGCTGCCCGGGCCGCACGCGGAGCGGGCGGCGGCGCACCCGGACGTCCCCGGGCGATCGCCCGCCGACCCCGAAACCTCGCCACGTCAGCAGCCAGTCACCTGGCCGCAATGCGGGCTCCATCGACCATTCGGCAACGGCGACTCGCCATAGAGGCCAGTGCATGCTCCCCCTCCGGGACTGTCGATGACAGGAAGTTGTACTGTCGGTTTCCGTGATCCAATGATCCGACGCGAGAGAAGGACATCATGAGGTTGTTCGCACGTGCCCTCACGCCGAAGGCCACCGCGTTCGCGCACTGTGACCTCCCCTGCGGCGTCTACAACCCGGCCCAGGCCAGGATAGAAGCCGAGTCAGTCAAGGCAATCTGCGAGAAATACCAGGGCAACACCGACCCGGAATTCCGCGCCCGCGCCCTGCAGATCAAGGAAGAGCGGTCCGAGCTCGTCAAGCATCACCTGTGGGTGCTGTGGACCGACTACTTCAAGCCACCGCACTTCGCCAAGTACCCCCAGCTCCACCAGCTCGTCAACGAGGCCACCAAGCTCGCCGGCGCCGGCGGCACCAAGGGCAGCACCGACCCGGCCACCGCCGACGCCCTGCTCGCCAAGATCGACGAGATCGCCACGATCTTCACCGAAACCAAGCAAGGCTAGCGACCCATCGCCGGTGCGGGCCACCTGACGTGGCCCGCACCGTCACCACAAGTGGCGGCCAGACGGGGATAGCTCTGGCAGACCACTAGGTCAGTACTTAGGGGGAAGTAATGGCCACGTCTGTTCCTGACACCGTGCCACCAGGCACCGAAAATCATCTGCACAGGGCAATCGGCCTTCGCGGCCTCACCATGATCTCGCTCGGGTCGATCATCGGCTCGGGCTGGCTGCTCGGCGCTCTGACCGCGGCCAAGGTCGCCGGAGCGGCTTCGCTCGTCTCCTGGGTAATCGGCGGGCTGGTGATGGCGCTGCTCGCGCTCGTGCACGCAGAACTCGGATCCACTTACCCGGTGTCCGGAGGCACCGCCAGATTCCCTTACATGATCTTCGGAGCGCTGGGCGGATTCACGGGTGGCTGGATGGCCTGGATCCAGGCGGTGACGATCGCGCCGATCGAGGTCGAGGCCACTCTCGGCTACCTCAACTCCAAGTACCCGAGCCTTGACCTGATCAATGCCAACGGCACCCTGGACGGCAAGGGCATCGGGATCGGCGCCGGGTTCATGCTGGTCTTCACGATCATCAACATCCTTGGCGTTCGCTGGCTGGCGGAGAGCAACTCGATCGCCACGTACTGGAAGATCGCGATCCCGACCATCACGATCTTCGCCCTGCTCTTTACCGTCTTCCACACCTCCAACTTCACCGCCGGCGGCGGCTTCGTCCCCTTCGGATTCCACGGGATCTTCTCCGCCTTGCCGCTCGGCATCGTCTTCGCGCTTGAAGGATTCGAGCAGGCGATCCAGGTCGGCGGTGAGGCGGAGAATCCGCAGCGGAACATTCCGCGGGCAGTGATCGGCTCGATGCTCGTCGGCACCGCGATCTACCTGCTGCTCGAGGTGGCCTTCGTCGGCGCGCTCAATCCGGCCGACCTGGCCAGGGGCTGGGCCGACCCGATCCATGGCGTAGGGGCCTACGGGCCGTACGCGACGCTGGCCACGTCCGCCGGCCTTGGCTGGCTGTCCACGCTGCTGATCATCGACTCGGTGGTGTCGCCGGCCGACACCGGGCTGATCTACATCGGCACCTCGTCGCGGCTGGCGTACGGGCTCGGCCGCAATGGCTACTTCCCGAGGGGCATCAGCATGGTCAGCCGGCGCGGCGTGCCGCTCGTCTCGATCATCATCTGCTTCATCGTCGGCATGCTGACCTTCCTGCCGTTCCCCAGCTGGGCCGGCCTGGTGGCGCTGGTGACCTCGGCGACAGTGATGATGTACGCGATGGCGCCGCTGGCGCTGGCTGGCCTGCGCCGGCAGGACCCGGAGCGGCCGCGCTCCTACCGGCTGCCGCTCGCCCAGGTGCTCTGCCCGCTCGCGTTCGTCTTCGCCAACTGCATCGTCTACTTCGCCGGCTGGAGCAACATCTTCTGGCTGTACGTTTTCATCGTCGCGGGATTCCTGATCTTCGGCGCCTACCAGCTCGCGATCCCCGGCCACCGGCGGACGAGCATCGAATGGAAGTCCGCCTACTGGATCATCCCCTGGCTGGCCGGCCTGGCGATCATCTCCTGGCAGGGCCAGTACACCAGCAGCGTGACGACGGTATTCGGCCTGACGCTCAATCCCACGCTGAATATCGGCCAGTGGTGGGATCTGGGACTCATCGCGATCTTCAGCCTCGCGATCTACTACTGGGCCGTGAGCAGCGGCATGTCGCGCCGCAAGGTGCAGGAGGCCGTCGAGGGCGTCGAGGCCGAGGCTTCGGTGGAGCTCTCCGCACCGCTGACCTGAGTCGCGTGATCAGTCGCGGCGCCGGGCGGTGTCAGTCCGATGACCTGACGACGACCACCGGGCAGTGCGCGTGGTGCACGCAGTGGTTCGACACCGACCCGAGCAGCATGCCGCGGAACTCGCCGAGACCCCGCGATCCGAGCACGAGCATGTTCGCTCCCCGGCTCGCGTCGATGAGGACCTTGGCCGGCCTGCCGGGTACCAGCATGCGCTCCAGCTCGACGCCCTCATGCTCAGGCAGGTCAGCCAGTGCCTGGTCGAGCACATGCTGTGCTTCTTGCTCTACTTGCGGGTAGTACTCGTGCGCCGTCGACCCCGCCAGGGAGAGCAGAGCCGGAAAAGCGTAGATCACCTGGAGCCTGAGCCCGCGCAGCCTTCCCTCGTCCACGGCCCATGCCAGAGCATTGCCCGAGTAACCGGACCCGTCGACCCCTACGACGATCTTGCCGTGCGCCGAAGCCATGTTCATGAATCCCCCGTTCCCTGCCGGTCCCCCAGCGGGCATCCCCAGCAGATAGCTGCCCGGAATCCATATATCACGAGCGCAATAGGAAACACCGACGCAGGATGCGGTTAAGGCGCAGGCACATGAGCCGAAATCTGATCAATCCGCTCCCCGGCGATCCCTCCCTGAAGTTCGCCGGCCGCACGTTGTACTGTCGGTTTCCGTGATCCAATGATCCGACGCGAGAGAAGGACATCATGAGGTTGTTCGCACGTGCCCTCACGCCGAAGGCCACCGCGTTCGCGCACTGTGACCTCCCCTGCGGCGTCTACAACCCGGCCCAGGCCAGGATAGAAGCCGAGTCAGTCAAGGCAATCTGCGAGAAATACCAGGGCAACACCGACCCGGAATTCCGCGCCCGCGCCCTGCAGATCAAGGAAGAGCGGTCCGAGCTCGTCAAGCATCACCTGTGGGTGCTGTGGACCGACTACTTCAAGCCACCGCACTTCGCCAAGTACCCCCAGCTCCACCAGCTCGTCAACGAGGCCACCAAGCTCGCCGGCGCCGGCGGCACCAAGGGCAGCACCGACCCGGCCACCGCCGACGCCCTGCTCGCCAAGATCGACGAGATCGCCACGATCTTCACCGAAACCAAGCAAGGCTAGCGACCCATCGCCGGTGCGGGCACGCGGCCGATGACGATCAGTTGCCCATCCTGGATGACGAACGAGCCCCGGATGGTTAGCGGACTTAAGGGGCCAGCGCCCGCCGGCCGCCCGGGCCTGCCGCCAGAACGCGACGGCCGGCAAGCCGCCTGGCCAGGCGGCTGAGAAGCTCCAGGATCAGGATAGGTTGCAAGGAGACGTTGGGCCTTGCAGTGACGAGAGATGATATTCGGCCGTTGTTGAAGGGGCAGGCATGACCGAAAAGGGCACTACTTCGCCTACAACTGACAGAAATAATATAGCGCATATAGAGCAAGCGAACATTATCACTGATGATCCGGCGAATCAGCCCGATCAGGTTAGTCAGGTCAATGGCCCGCAGACCGGGCGAAGCGTGGCGACAGCGGCGCAGCGGACCATGACGGCTCCAGCTGGCAGGGAGTCAGCCGACCAGGTAGCCGTCAAGATGCCCGCCGATGGCGCTTACCTGTCCGTATTGAGGACGGCCACCGCCGGGCTGGCCGCGCGGCTTGATTTCACCCTCGACGAGATCGAGGACATGCGCATCGCGGTGGATGAGGCTTGCGCGATGCTGCTCAACCAGGCGATACCTGGGAGCAACCTGGAATGCGCCTTCTCTCTCGGACAGGACGAGATGACGGTCTCGGTGTCAGTGCGCTGCCTGGCCCCCAGGGTGCCCGCGGGGGACACGTTCGCGTGGACCGTGCTTTCCGCGCTCGCGGGCAGCGTGGACGCCCAGGTTGGCCCTGGTGACCTGCTGACGATAGTGCTGCGCAAGAGCCGCGACTCATCGAGGTCGGTATGACGGGGGAAGTTGAGGTCACCTTGACCGAGGAGTTCGAGACGATGACGGCTGATCCTGCGGGGGGGCAGGCTGTCAGCGAAACCGAAGAGGTGCTGACCGTCTCCGGGCTGATCGAGCAGGAGATCGACGAGGAAGACTCCGCCGAGCAGCTCTCGGGCGCGATCAGGATCCAGCACGCGGTTCGCGACCGAGGCCATGCCAGGGAGCTTTTCGTGCGGCTCTATGAGCTGCCTGAGGGCGACCCGGAGCGCCTGCGGATCAGGGGCGAGCTCGTCGAGCTGCACCTGCCGTTGGTCGAGTACCTGGCCAGGCGGTTCAGGAACAGGGGCGAGTGGCTCGACGACCTGACTCAGGTGGCGACGATCGGCCTGATCAAGTCGATCGACAGGTTCGATCTCGGCCGCGGCGTGGAGTTTTCCACGTATGCGACGCCGACCATCGTCGGCGAGATCAAGCGGCACTTCAGGGACAAGGGCTGGGCCGTCCGGGTACCGCGCAGGCTGCAAGAGCTCAAGCTGGCGCTGACCAAGGCCATCGGCGACCTCGCCCAGCGGCTGGGCCGGGCCCCGACGGTCGCGGAGCTCGCGGCGCATCTGTCCATGAGCGAAGAGGACGTGCTCGAGGGCCTGGAGTCGGCCAACGCCTACTCGACCGTCTCGCTCGACGCCCCTGACTCAGGGGACGAAGACGCCCCGGCCGTCGCCGAGTCCCTCGGCATGGTCGACGAAGCGCTCGAGGGCGTCGAGTACCGGGAGTCACTCAAGCCGCTGCTCGAGCGGCTGCCGCCCAGGGAAAAGAAGATCCTCCTGCTGCGGTTCTTCGGCAACATGACGCAGTCCCAGATCGCGAGTGAGCTGGGTATCTCGCAGATGCACGTCTCCAGGCTGCTCGCACGGACACTGACTCAGCTGCGCGAGGGGCTCACCGGGGAGGACTGACCTACTTGGCCGGCAAGGACGGCTTGTCCGCCTCGTCGGTGAGCGCCCTGGTGCTTGGCGGCAGCAGGAGCAGCACGAAGGCGGCCGCGGACAGCGCCAGCGCCGGCACGCCCAGGGCGAGACGCTGGCCCTGCACCAGGTAAATGCCGACTACCCCGGTGAAGAACTGGGTGAGCAACGCCGGGGTGCGGCTCCAGCGCCTCGTCCTGGCCAGCCCGAATGCAACGTATCCGAGGCCCAGGGCAACGCCGATGCCAATGATCGTGATCGCGATGCCGCTGGCGTTCTGATAGGACTTGCCCTCTCCTGTGGCCACGCCGGCGAGCACGGCGGCGACCAGGACGGCGACCGCCTGGATCATCTCGATCACGGCGGCCGCCGTGATCGTCGGCGGGCGCCCAGTCGGACGCCCAGACGGACGCCCGTGGCCAGCCTCAGCGGGCGTGACGTTAGCCTGTGCGCGTGCGCGCGCTTTTGATCGTGAACCCACGTGCTACCTCCACGACCCGGCTGCGCCGGGATGTCATCGCGTCAGCCCTGGCGTCCGCCGTCAAGCTCGAAGTCGTAGAGACACGCTACCGGGGGCACGCCACCGCCCTGGCGGCCAGTGCCCGAAGCGAGGGCTACGGTCTCGTGCTCACGCTCGGCGGCGACGGCACGGTCAACGAGGCAGTGAACGGCATGCTCGGCCCGGCAGAGCCGGACAGCCCGCCGCCCGCGCTCCCCGGGCCGGGCAACCCGAACATACCGGACGCGTCCGAGGTGCCAGCGCTCGCGCCGCTGCCAGGCGGCAGCGGCAACGTATTCGCCCGCGCGCTTGGCCTGTCCCGCGATCCGGTCGACGCCACCGGGCAGATACTGCGGGCGATCGACGAAGGGCGAGAGCGCACAATAGGCCTGGGCAACGCGGACGGGCGGTATTTCACCTTTAATTCTGGTTTCGGATTTGACGCGGAGGTTGTGCGCGCGGTCCAGGGCCTGCGCGCGCACGGCAGGCAGGCCACGTCCTCGCTGTACGTGAGGCTGGCGCTGCGGCAGTTCTACCGGCAGACCGACCGCGGCAAGCCGGCCGTATGGATCGACACCGAGGACGGCCCCGCCGAAGGGCCGGTCTTCTTCGGCATCATCTCGAACACCGCGCCCTGGACCTACCTGGGCGAGCGTGAGGTCAACGCCAACCCTGACGCGCGGTTCGACACCGGACTCGACGTTTTCGCGCTGCGCAGCATGTCCTCATTGAGGGCGTTCCGTTCGATCGGCCAGATGCTCACGACGAAGGGACGCCCGCTGCACGGCCGGAACACCATCGCGCTGCACGACAAGCAGTCCGTCACGCTGAGCGCCGATCGGCCGGCCGCCTTTCAGATCGACGGCGAGTACGTGGGCGAGCGCGAGCACGTCCGGCTCATTTCCGTCCCGTCGGCACTGCGGGTCCTTGCCTGAGACGTGCGTCACAATCCTCAGGCAGCACGGAGGGCCTCGCCGCCGCGACTCGCGATACCGTAGTGACTGAATACGTTGCGTGATTGCGGTGATGCTTTCCGAATATGCATTAAATTCCCATATTCGGCATGAAACACCCAAATCCCCACTCACGGTGGTCATAGTCCGCAACCCGGCGCACGCACCATGCCCGCCATGTGACTCACGTGACACTGAAATCCGGCCTAACCTTTGCCTAAGGGTCTTGCGCTTGATCGAATAACTTGGGAGGGTTGTAACGCTCCTGGCGAGAGGCACGTATGCACGCCCGGCCAGGTGATGTCTGCGCGGCAACGTGTTTTGCGACGCAGTGTTCTGCGGCACTGTGTCTGCGGCACTGTGCTTGCGGCACTGTGTTTGCGGCACTGTGCTCGTGGCACTGTCCACGGGGGCGTGGTCTAGCAGCCAGCACGGCGCGCAGGGTCCGAAAACTGCGTGAATAGATTCGCTTCCTTGGCGGATCAGACATACGATATAGCTCGTGAATTCGTTCACAAGCACGACGGAGGCGACGGGTCCGGGACTCGGGCCTGTTGGCACTCATTGAGGAGTGGACCGCATGGACTGGCGTAACTACGCCGCCTGTCGTGACGTCGACCCGGAACTGTTCTTCCCGATAGGCAACACTGGGCCAGCACTGCTCCAGATCGATGAGGCGAAACAGGTCTGCGGACGGTGCAAGGTCGCGGAGGCGTGCCTGCGGTGGGCTCTGGACAGCGGCCAGGACGCCGGCGTCTGGGGCGGGCTCAGCGAGGACGAGCGCAGGGCACTCAAGCGCCGCGGCTCGCGCGTGGGAGTCAGCGCCTGAGCGCGTGCGCCGGTCAGGTGACCTGGTCCGCTGGCGGCAGCGGCAGTTCCAGTCGCACGGTTGTGCCGCCGTCAGCGCGCGGCGAGATGCTGAGCGTCCCGCCTAGCTCGCCCACGACGAGCGTCCTGACAATCTGCAGGCCAAGACTCGTTGCCGAATCCAGATCAAAGTCATCGGGGAATCCTGCGCCGTTGTCAGCCACGGCAACCCAGAGGCGATCGTGAGCCCTGTCCACACTGAGTTCCAGCGTGCCCCTAGCGTGACCGCCGGGTAGCGCGAGCCCGTGCTGCACCGCATTGTGCAGCAATTCGGTCAGGACAAGCGCGAGCGGCGTGGCCACCTGGGCCGACAGCGCCCCGAACCGGCCTGCCAGAACCGGCGTGATCCCGGCCTCAGGCGCGGACAGTTCCCCGGCCATCGTGGCGATCCGCCTGGCCACGTCGTCGAACTCAACGACCTCGCCGCTGGCCTGGGACAACGTCTCGTGCACGAGCGCTATGGAGCCGACCCGGCGTACCGCCTCGCCCAGCGCCGCCGAAGCTTCGGGTACCGTCATGCGGCGTGCCTGCAGCCGGAGCAGCGCGGCCACGGTCTGGAGGTTGTTCTTCACCCGGTGGTGGATTTCCCTGATCGTGGCGTCCTTGGTGATCAGCTCGCGTTCCCTGTGGCGCAGTTCGGTCACGTCACGCAGCAGGATCAGGGCCCCGGCGCTCTGGCCGTCGATGATCAGCGGGATTGTCCGCATCTGGACGACGGTCCCGTTGGCCTCCATCTCGGTCTCTATGTGCGCCCGGCCGCTCGCGGCCAGCATCAGCGAGTCGTCGCGCGGCATCGTGCTCGCGCACAGGCGGGCGGTCAGCGGGGCCAGGTCGCGGCCGGTCAGGTCGGCGGTCAGGCCGAGCCTGCGGTAGGCGGACAGCGCGTTCGGGCTCGCGTAGCTGACCTTGCCTGACCGGCCGAGCCGCACCATGCCGTCATTGACCCGCGGCGACTGCACGTGGGCGGGCGAACTCGCCGGCCCGGGAAACAGCCCGGCCGCGATCATCTGCGCCAGGTCGTCGGCCGACTTCAGGTAGGCCAGGTCCATCCGGCTCGGCGTCCTGGCCGACTCCAGGTTGGTCGACCGCTCGATGACCGCGACGACCCGGCCGACGCGGCAGACCGGGATGCTCTCGTGCCTCACCGGGACGCCGAGGCGCCACTCGGGGTCACCCTCACGGCAGATCCGGCCCTCTCTGACCGCCGCCGCGAGCAGTGGCTGCGCGGTATCGTCAAGCACCGTGCCGACCCGGTCCTCGGGAAAGGCAGTCGGCCCCGTCGTCGGCCTGACCTGCGCGAGCGCGATCCAGGACGGCTCACCAGGAAGCGGCGCCCACAAGGTCAGGTCCGCGATCGACAGGTCCGCGAGCAGTTCCCAGTCCGAGACCAGGGCATGGAGCCACTCAAGGTCTCCGGCGACGACGGATGCCCGGCGCGCAAGATCGTTCAGGGTGGGCATCCAGTTATCATCGCACCGTACTCACCAGTAACCTTACCTGGTAACGTCGCCGCCATGGTTGCCGATCCGCTTCCCGAGACTCCTCTCCACGGCGGCGCCCAGGCCGTCGCGGCCGCGCGGGCACATGGCGCGCGGACGATGTTCACGCTGTCGGGCGGGCACGTCTTTCCCGTCTACGACGGCGCGGTCAAGGCCGAGCCGCCGATGCCGATCATCGACGTCAGGCACGAGCAGACGGCCGTCTTCGCCGCGGAGGCCACTGCCCGCCTGACCAGGACGCCCGGATTCGCGGTGCTGACCGCCGGGCCGGGCGTGACCAACGGCGTCAGCGCCATCACGACGGCGCACTTCAACGGGTCGGGCATCGTCGTACTCGGCGGGCGGGCGCCTGACTACCGCTGGGGTGCCGGCAGCCTGCAGGAGTTCGACCATCCGGCGCTGCTGCGGCCGGTCACCAAGCGCGCCTGGACCGAGCACGATCCGGCCCGCGTCGGGCCGTCAGTCGCCGACGCCTTCAAGCTAGCCGCGGCGAGGCACCGGGGGCCAGTGTTCCTCGACGTGAGCCTTGAGGCGCTGTTCGGCGCGCCGCCGCGGCCCGGGCCAGGCCAGGACGAGCACCGGCCAGACGGCGGCGAAGACCAGCCCGGCGGAGACCTCCCTGGCGAAGACCTCCCTGGCGAAGACCAGGTCGCCCGGATCGCCGCGCTGCTCGCCGCCGCCGCCCGGCCGGTGCTCGTCCTGGGCTCCGATGTCTGGATCGACGGCGCCGAGACCGCCGCCCGCGCCGCCGCCGAGGCACTCAGGCTCCCCGTCATCGCGAACGGCCAGGGCCGCGGCATCCTGCCGCCCGGCCATGACCTGCTGATGACCCGGGCCCGGTCGACCGCGTTCGGCGAGGCTGACCTGGTGATCGTCGTCGGCACGCCGCTGGATTTCCGGCTCGGATACGGTGAGTTCGGCGGCAAGAACGGCTCCCCGCCAGCCCAGGTCGTGCACGTGGCCGACGCGCCTGGCCAGGTGGCGACCCACTTGCGGCTCGCGGGGTCGGCCGCCGGTGACCTGACCGCGTTCTTCACCGGGCTCGCGGCAGCGGCCGGCCGGGCCGGCGGCGGGGCCAGCTCGGGCCAGCCCGCCTGGGCCGGCGACTGGCTGCGGAGGCTGGCGGCCGCGCGCGACAAGGCGGCCGGCGGCGACGCGGTCCTGCTGGCCAGCGACGCGTACCCGATCCACCCGATGCGGATCTACGGTGAGCTCGCGCCGCTGCTCGCCGGCGACGCGGTCGTGATCGGCGACGGCGGCGATTTCGTCAGCTACGCGGGCAAGTACGTCGAGCCCGCTCAGCCCGGCGGCTGGCTGGACCCCGGGCCCTACGGCTGCCTGGGCACCGGGCTCGGCTACGCGATCGCCGCGCGCGTGGCCAGGCCAGCGGCCCAGGTCGTGCTGCTGCTCGGGGACGGCGCGGCCGGCTTTTCGCTGATGGACGTCGACACGTGCGTGCGGCACCGCCTCCCGATCGTGATGATCTGCGGCAACAACGGCATCTGGGGGCTCGAGAAGCACCCGATGCAGGCCCTGTACGGCTACGACGTGGCGGCCGACCTGCAGCCCGAGTGCCGCTACGACCAGATCGTGACCGCGCTCGGCGGCGCCGGCGAACTGGTGACCCAGCCTGGTGACATCGCGCCCGCCCTGCGCCGCGCGTTCGACGCCGGCGTCCCTTACCTGGTCAACATCGCGACCGACCCCCAGATCGCCTACCCGCGATCGACGACGGGCGTCTAGCCGCGAGTCGCCGCGCCGCTCAGGACCCGCCGGCCTTGCTCATGAACTGCTCGGCGTCGACAAGCACCCGCTGAACGGTCCCGGCCCCGATCACCGCCTCGTCATCGCCGCCAGGCCCGTACGCGATGAACATGAAGAACAGCTTGCGCCCGCGACAGTCGGTCAGCTCAGCCTGGACTTCGATCGGGGTACCCAGCGGGCTTGGCCTGCGGTGCTCGAGCGAGACAGCGGAACCGACCGTGGTCTGCCCGGGCTCGAGCACCGGCGCGACCGCGGCCACGCAGGCGGCCTCGGCCAGCGCGAGCAGCCGGGGCGTGCCGAGCACCGGAAGGTCGCCGCTGCCCAGCGCCAGCGCGGTGTCCTCATCCGCCACCTCGGCGGTCACCGACGCGCGCAGCCCGACCCGCAACTCGCTCACTCGATGACCGCGATCAGGTCGCCTTCCTGGATCACGTCACCCTCGCTGACGGCGAGCCTGGCGAGCTTGCCCGCGCCCTCGGCGAGCACCGGGATCTCCATCTTCATCGATTCGAGTATCACCAGCGTGTCGCCGTCGGCGACCTCGTCCCCCTCGGCGGCGACGACCTTCCACACGTTGGCGACCATTTCCGCGCGGATCTCAGCCACGCGCACCTCCCAGGCTTCGCTGCCCCATCAGACACCCATCATCGCCGCTTGCGCCGCATTACGGGCGCAGCCGGCTCACCACGGACGTGTCATAGTCTCCACTGCCGAATTCCTGGCTGTTCAGCAGGTCGGCATGGAACGGCAAATTGGTCTTGAGCCCGGTCACCGCGAACTCGGCGACGGCCTCGCGCGCCAGCGCGATCGCCCGGCCGCGGTCGGCGCCGTGCAGCACGAGCTTGGCAAGGAGCGGATCGTAGTGCGGCGTCACGACGTTGCCCGCGACGTACCCGGCGTCGACCCGCACTCCCGGCCCGGACGGCTCGTGCCATTGCGTGATCGTGCCTGGGCTCGGCAGGAAGCGGACTGGATCCTCGGCATAGACCCGGAGTTCAAGAGCATGACCCTCAGGCTGAACGGATTGCGGGTCGAAGCTCACCTCCGCACCAGCCGCGACAAGCAACTGCTGCTCAACGAGGTCAATGCCGGTGACCATCTCGGTGACGGCATGCTCGACCTGGAGCCTGGTATTCATCTCCAGGAACATGAACTCGCCGGTCACCGTATCGACAAGGCACTCGACCGTGCCGGCTCCCCGGTAGCCGACCGCCTCGCCGGCCCGCACCGCCGCCGCGAACATGCGCTGCCTGAGCGCCGCACTGACGCCCGGCGACGGGGTCTCCTCGGCGACTTTCTGGTGTCGCCGCTGCACCGAGCAGTCACGCTCGCCGAGCGCGATCACCCGGCCGTCGGCCAGCCCGAGTATCTGGACCTCGACGTGCCTGGCACTGGTGATGTACCGCTCAAGGAGAATGGCCGGGCTCGCGAAGAACCTCTCCGCCCTCGACCTCGCCGTCTCGAACCCGCTCCGCAGTCGCGCCTCGTCAGCGGCCACGCTCATGCCGATGCCCCCGCCGCCAGCGGCGGCCTTGATCATGACCGGATAGCCGATGTCCCGCGCCAGTGCCACCGCCGCATCCGCATCGGCGACCGGCTCGGTGCCGCCCGCGGCGACGGGCACGCCGGCGGCCGCCATCAGGTTGCGGGCGCGGATCTTGTCACCCATCTGCTCGATCGCCTCGGGCGACGGGCCGACCCAGATCAGCCCGGCATCGATGACCCGCCCCGCGAAGTCGGCGTTCTCCGCGAGGAACCCGTACCCAGGGTGAATGGCCGCCGCCCCCGCGCCGGCCGCCGCCGCGAGAATCGCATCGACGTCGAGGTAGCTCTGCTTCGCCGGGGCCGGCCCGATCAGCACGGCCTCATCCGCCTCCGCGACGAACGGCAACTCCGCGTCCGCCTCGGAGTACACCGCGATCGCCCTCATGCCGAGCCGCCTGACCGTCCTGATGACCCGCCGTGCGATCTCGCCCCTGTTAGCGATCAACACCGAATCTGGCACGCCGGGCAGCCTATCGCCCCGCGCACCCCGTCCGGCCCCCACCCACTCCACCCCGGTCCCGTCCGCTCACCTGTCCCCGCCCGCTCACCTGTCCCCGCCCGCTCACCTGTCCCCGCCCGCTCACCTGTCCCCGCCCGCTCACCCCGTCCCCCGCCCACTCCAGTTCAGGCGACTCGAATGCGGCGTTGCGTGACTCGGTGTCACATGCGTGTTGCTCGGGGTTGCGGTGCTGTCCGGCAACGGCTCCCTCGGTTCCCAGACGAGGATCTTCTGGTGTTCTGAAGGAGATTTTTACTTGAAGGAGATTTATCCGGATTATCACACGAAAAAACTCCATCGAGCGAATCCGTTCCTCCAGGAGGGGCTGTCGGGTGACTCGGGATCTTGAAGGTCAAGCCCCGGCGGGTCAGCGGGGAGACTTCCCCTGAGTAATCCGGGGAGACTTTCACTTAAGGGAGAACTTCCATTAACTGAAAAAACTCCCCGAAGCGAAAACCCTCCCCCACGACGCCGGAAAAGCTCCCCGAGCCTGGTCACAAGCCGCGCGGCGACCCCCGGAACCCGCACTGGTTTCCGTGATCATGATCCAGACCGTGATCACGGAAGATCACCCAGGTCAGGACGCCGGCGATGTTCCGTGATCACGCCCGCGAACATGATCACGGAACATCGCACCTGGCCTCCCCCGCACCGACAGCTCCCCGGACTGAGAATTCTCCCCACGGACGCCGTCGGGTGACTCGCGATCAGGATCGGGGAACCTTTTCCGGCATCGTCGGGAGCCGTCGGTGATTCGTGATCGAGTTGGGGGAAGCCATTCGGACATCTTGCGGAATAGTCAGGCGGGAGCACGTTCCGGCCCGGGACCCGGCCGCGGCAGCATAAGTTCAGCCAGGTTGCTGGTTACGCCCGCCTCTAACAGCATCGTGGCCCTCCCTGTTGCTGTTGGTCACAAGTCTTAACAGCAACGCGGCCTCCCTGATGCTGTCCCGACAGCAACGGGGAGGGCCACGTTGCTGTCAAAAAAGACCGCTAACAGCAACAGGGAGGGCCACGATGCTCACGCTGCCCCGGCGCACGCACGTCCGCCTCCACCCGGCGCCTGACTCTCCAAGATCCCGTCACCCGACAGCCTCCAGGACACCAGCTGACACCAGCAATGTTCCGTGATCACGCCCGCGACCATAATCCAATGCCATTTAGACTATTTTGATCATGCTCGCGACCTGCATGTTTATGCTTGGGCTCCTCTATCGCGGTCGACGCCTAGGTTTCCAGTCGCGACAAGTCCACGCTGGTCAGAAGCATCTCGGTCGGAACGGAAGGTCTCAAGATCAACTTAAGCTAAGCGGCATTGGACCATAATCACGGAACATCACACCTGCCACGCCCGTACTGAGAGCTCCCCCGGACTGAGAAGTCTCCCCCGCTGCCGGAAAAGGCTCCCCGACGCTGATCACGAGCACCCGCCGGCGTCAGGAACACGACAACCCTCCACGATCATGCCGAGAGCTCTTCCCCACGATGCCGGAAAGCTCCCCGATCCTGATCACGAGTCGCGCGGCACCCCCGGGACACGTGCTAGTTTCCGTGATCATGACCGAGACCATGATCACGGAAGATCACCCAGGTCAGGACACCAGTGATGTTCCGTGATCATGCCCGCGAACATGATCACGGAACATCGCACCTGGTCTCCCCCCGCACCGACAGCTCCCCGGACTGAGAACTCTCCCCACGATGCCGGAAAAGCTCCCCGATCCTGATCACGAGTACCCGGCGGCCTCAGGAGCACGGCAACGCTCTACGATCATGGCGAGAAACGCTCCCCGACGCCCCCCGCTGGCGTGACTAGGCGCAAAGCCACTTCCCGACTTGGCACAGGGAGCGACCTGCCGTTCCTGGTGTGACCGGAGTGGCCTCTCCTAGCTGGAGGTCGCCCCCGTTGCCTAGGTGAGCCGATAAAGATGTGTCATAGGTGACAAGTGGCGCCAATGCCGGATTCGCAGGTACGGGTGGGTTCGCATGACTACGCGAATTGATGTTGGAGAACGGGTGTGGATCCCCGCATCGATGGTTTTGCGGGGGCGGACCTGCTGGGGGGCGGACCTGCTGGGGGGCGGACCTGCTGGGGGGCGGACCTGCTGGGGGGCGGACCTGCTGGGGGGCGGACCTGCTGGGGGGCGGACCTGCTGGGGGGCGGACCTGCTGGGGGGCGGACCTGCTGGGGGGCGGACCTGCTGGGGGGCGGACCTGCTGGGGGGCGGACCTGCTGGGGGGCGGACCTGCTGGGGGGCGGACCTGCTGGGGGGCGGACCTGCTGGGGGGCGGACTGCTGGGGGGGCGGACTGCTGGGGGAACCGGACGGGCGGGGCGGGGCGGGGTTAGAGGCGGCTCACTGGGAGGCGGCTTGTCACGGTGGCCAGGGCGGCTACTACGGCCGGGTCGAACTCGCGCTCCATGTATGACCTGATCCAGGCTATGGCTGAGGCGATGCGGTCCCGGTCGGATGAGCCAGCGACCTGATCGTCGAAGGCGTTGACGACCCGGATGATCCGGCTCTCCATGGGGGGCTTCACCGGGCCGCCCCGGTAGGGCAGCCACTGATAGCGGACGATGTCGGCCACGTCATCTAGTACGCCCGTCTGGCTGATGACCTCGGCGCCGAACTCGGCGATCCGGCGCGCGGTGGCTTCTGGCACGTCGATCGTCGCGCCTGCTGGTATGGGCTCGATCAGCGAAAGCTGGCCGATGTCGTGCATGAGCGCGGCGTACTCGAGGTTGAGCAGCTCCGGTTCTGACATCCCCAGCTCGCGGCCGACGGCCAGGGCGATCTTGCTCACCCGGCGCGAGTGGCCGCTGTCCACGTAGCCGGCGACCTCGGTGACCTGGGCTAGCGCCCGGACTGTCTGCAGGTAGGTAGCGCGGATGCCGGCATAGCGTCGGAACGCGAGCTGGATGACGAAGAGCGGCGCGGCGAACACCGCTAGTTCATCCAGCCCCATGACCTGGGCACCGAACACCGTGATGATGGCCGAGACGCCGACGGCCAGGCCGAGCGGCCACTGGACGCGCAGTTCGTCCGCGAGGGTAACCGAGTACCTGGCGCGCAGGTCTTCGGCCCTGATCACCGCTGTGATCAAGGTCTCGATCAGCCACGCCACGGTCGTGAGCACGGCCATGACGGCGAACGCGAGAGCGGCATTGTGCAGCAACGGCAGGCCGGTGGCGAGCGGCCGGAAAATGTAGGCGACGAAGGCGACGGACAGCAGCCTGGCCGACATCGCCGTGACGCCCGCTGACCTGCCGGCAGCCATGTGCGGCAGCGCGCCGAGCACCATGCCGAGCGCGGCAACGGCTATGACCTGCGCGGCGGTGACCGGCAGCACGATCGGGTGCGGCTTGAGCCCGTTGGTGGGGTTGGCGACCAGCCCGATGTTCAGAGCCATGGCCAGGGCGAGCGACGCCGTCATCGCGATCGGCGCCGCTTCCCTGCCGCCCGGCAGGGCCAGCCTGAGCAGTTCGCCGAACGCGATGAACAACCCGAACGCGATCGCCGCCTGCGAGTACTTGATATGGACCAGGTCGACGACGCAGAAGGCGACTAGCACGGCGGTGCCGCCGAGCAGCACGAGCCTGGCCGTGTCCAGCGACTGCCAGGCCTGCCAGCGCTGCTGCGCGGGCGCGACCTCGCCGTCGCTATAGGCCGGCTGCCCCGTCGTTGCCGCCATCTCCGCTACCGGCTCTCGACCACGCGCAGCGGCGACATCGGGTCGTCGTGATCTTGTGAGGTCAGGATCTCGTAATCGCGCGGCTGGGCAAGCTCCTGGTTCTTCCAGCCCTCACGCTGAAGCGCGCTGATGAACGCGTCAACGATCTTGGGATCGAACTGCGATCCCGCGCTTCGCCTCAATTCGGCGACGGCCTCGTCCTTGCCTCGTGCCTTGCGGTACGAGCGCGTTGACGTCATCGAGTCGAACGCGTCGGCGACAGCGATGATCTTGGCGAACTGCGGGATCTCGTCGCCCGCGAAGCCCATCGGGTAGCCGCGGCCGTCCATGCGCTCGTGATGATGCATGATCCCGGTCAGTGCCTCATTGAGGAATCCGATCTCGCCGACGATCTCCAGCCCCCGCATCGGGTGCAACTGGATCGCTGCGTACTCCTCCTCGGTCAGCGCGCCGTCCTTCTGCAGCACCTTCGTCGGCACGCCGAGCTTGCCGACATCGTGCAGCATGCCGGCGAACGTCACCGCCTCGACGCGGTTGGAGGGCATGCTGATCTGCCTGGCGATCATGTTCGCACCGCGAGAGACCCGGTCACTATGGCCGCGGGTGTAGAAGTCCTTAGTCTCGACCGCCTGGCACAGCGCGGCCAGAGTCGCCGAATGCGCCCGTTGCTGCTCAGCGAATTGCCCCATCGCCCAGCGAGCGACGAACAGCGGCACGAGCACGATCGCCGGGGAGAAGTACCTGATCACCGGCCAGAGCGCGGCGATCACGAGGCCAAGGCCAGCGAATCCGATGTCGTAGGCCACCAGCAGCGGCAGCCCCGCCGTCGTGGCCGCCTGCCTGGCCACGTGCCTGCTGCGCGGGTCAAGCAGCAGCATCCCCCACAGCAGCCCGTGGTTCACCAGCACGTGGACGAGCGCGGCGACGGCGAACGGCCCGAGCAGGTCCTCGAACATTTTCGCGTGCGGGCTCAGCGGCGTGCCGATGCTCACAACGTGCAGCCCGCTCGCCACCAGCGGGTGGGTGTGGTGCGATTCCAGGAGATAGCTCATGCCGAGGTACGCCATCCCGGCCGCGTATCCGGCCACCGCGTACATCGCTCCGTTGAACAGCCTCTCGGCCAGCGGCACGTGCCGGCGCAACGTGAGCACCGCGGCGGCGCCCACCATGGCAGCGCCGAAACCGCCGTCGAGCAGCACCACCGCCGCGAGCGTCGCGGCCGAACTAGGCGACCATGCCGACTGGCGGGCGGCGAGCGGCGTCGGCGTCGAATCGCAAATCAGGAAAAGCAACGCGAGAACAGCATAAGCTTTCCACCAGGTCGAACTGGCGGTGGAAATAGGCGCGAAGGCGATAATGGCGCTAGCAATGGCGACCACGACCGCGAGATAAAGCCACGTGACAAAGGAAAGCCTGGCCATCGACCTCGCACCCTCCTCGCCGCGCCGCCGGTTGCGCCGTGCGCCCCGCTAGCACCGTGTTTCCCGCTAGCACCGTGCCCGCAAGCACCGTGTAGCCCGGTTGCACTGCGTAGCCGGGTCGCACTGTCGCGACTCAGAGTAACCTCATCGAGGCGATCCGTGTTGCCGTCCTGTCCATTGCCAACAGAACATCGTCAAAGAGACACCGACACAGAGCAGACCCGCCAGTGCACGCGACAGTGCCGCAAATCACGACAGTACAGATTGTCGCAGCACCGGATGAAGGTCGGCTACCAGTTCGCTACCCAAAATGGGGCGTTCCCCGGCCCATTCGCCCGCGCGGGCGATAAGTTCAGCAAGTTCAGCGTCGCTGACGCGGCGAGATCCTGGCGGCGCTCAGCCAGCCTCGATGCCGGCCTCGATCTGGGCGCGGACGGCTTCGATCCTGGTCAGCACTTTCTGCCGGAGGTCGGCGGGTACCTGCTCGTGACCGCAGCATTTGTGCACCAGCCGCTTGACGGCTTCCTCGAGGCCGTACTCCCGCAGGCAGGGCCCGCACTCGTCCAGGTGCACCTTCACTTGTGCGTAGGACACCCGGTCCATCTCGCCATCGAGGTAGCTGTACAGGTGCTCGAGTACCTCGCTGCACGGCACCTCGTGCGGCTTACCGCAGCTCATCTCGCCTCCCCCCCTGGCGCTTGAGCGGTCGATCCCCCGTCGGCCGCGGCTTTCGCCAGGCCTAGCTCAGCCGCGTAGTCGGCGAGCATGTCGCGCAACTGCCTGCGCCCCCGGTGCAGGCGGGACATGACGGTTCCGATCGGGGTCCCCATGATGTCGGCGATCTCCTTGTAGGCGAATCCCTCGACATCAGCCAGGTACACGGCGATCCTGAACTCCTCGGGGAGCGCCTGAAGCGCTTCCTTGATATCGGAGTCCGGCAGCCCTTCGAGCGCTTCAGCCTCTGCTGACTTGAGCCCGGACGAGGTGTGGGACGCGGCCCTGGCAAGCTGCCAGTCCTCGATCTCCTCCGTGCCTGAGCGCTGCGGCTCGCGCTGCCGCTTGCGATAGGTATTGATGAACGTGTTGGTCAGGATCCTGAACAGCCAGGCCTTGAGATTCGTGCCATCTGTGTACTGATGGAACGAACCGTACGCCTTGGCGAAGGTCTCCTGCACAAGGTCCTCAGCATCAGCTGGATTGCGGGTCATCCGCATGGCCGCCGCGTACAGCTGATCCAGGTACGGGAGGACATCACGCTCGAAGCGCTCATTACGCCCCTGCTGTGTCTCAGGTACCGGACCCACCCCCTCCGCCATGCCCAGCCTGCCTCGGCCGAGCTGTCTGCAACCTCGCGCGGAGGATACCGTGCCGACTCTATGCGCCGCTCGCGCGGCTACCCCAATCTCGGCAGACGGGAGCGTCGCCACGTCCGCCAGTGCGCTATCGCACCGATACTTACCAGCTATGGGCACGCGCGTTTTAACACGCCGAACGTTAGCTTCATTCCGGGCCCGCTGCCCGCTCGCCTCAGGCGGTCACGGGGCCTAGCGCCGCAGCCGGTCCCGCTTCGCCTGGCAGGTCACGCACCGCGCCGCCTCGGGCTTCGCCTCCAGGCGGCCCCCTGGCACGTCCTTGCCGCAATCGACGCAGCGCCCGTAACTGCCCTCGTCAAGCCGGCGCAGCGCCTCCGTCACGAGCGCCCGGCGCGCCTTCGCCGCGGCGAGTATCGCCTCGGCCCGATCGGACTCAGCGAGATTGGTCCCCGCATCGGCGGGATCCTGCGGATAGTCGGCGGCGAGCGGGTGCTGGTGGGCGCCGTTGAGCACGGCGACCGACCTGTCCAGCTCGTCACGAACCTCCTCAAGGCGCTTGCGAGCGGCTGCCATGTTCAACCCCGCACCTCCTGTACATTTCCGGGTCCGCCAGCGCCA
The DNA here is from genome assembly GCA_963720575.1 of uncultured Actinomycetota bacterium. Classification (GTDB taxonomy): domain Bacteria; phylum Actinomycetota; class Actinomycetes; order Streptosporangiales; family Streptosporangiaceae; genus Chersky-822. Next base: position 1,773,798 of record CAVRGA010000001.1, on the reverse strand, counting down.
CATCAGGCGAACGGCAAATCGCCCTGTCCTGGTGCTACCGGGTCCGCCTGCTCGATCAGCTCGGGGCCGTTGTTGCGCACGGAGTTGACCAGGGCGGCGACCGGATAAGAGATCAGCCCGGTCGTGGCGGCCGGCGCGAGCAGCGCCCGCACGTCAGCCACATCCGTATTGCCGGGATCGAGCCAGTCCGCCCAGCTCTCCTGACCGATCACCATCGGCATCCGGTCGTGGATCTCGCCGAGCTCGTCAGGCGCGGTCGTGGTGATGACAGTGGAGGTCCACAGCCAGGAAGCCGGATCGTCGGCGGGCAGGGACTTGTCTCGCCAGAACTCGTACAAGCCGGCGAACGCCAGCACGCCGCGGTCAGGCCGGCAGATGAAGTAGGGCTGCTTGCGGGCCTTCGTGCCCGCTGGCGGCGGCTGCCACTCGTAATAGCCATCGGCCGGAAGCAGGCACCGGCGCTTCGCGAAGGCCGACCTGAACGCGGGCTTCTCGCTGACCGTTTCCGCGCGGGCATTGATCATCCGGCTGCCGATCGAGGTGTCCTTGGCCCAGAAGGGCACCAGGCCCCATCGCACGACCCGCAGCTCGCGCCGCGCCTTCGGCCCCGCGTCTTCCCGTACCGCGTCTTCCGGCACCGCGTCTTCCGGCACCGCGTCCTTCGGCGCCGCGTCTCCCCGCGCCTGGCCCTGATCGGCGCCCGCGGCGGCCTCCGCGCGCGGCGTCCTGGTCAAGACCGCGTATACCGGCTTGGTTGGCGCTACGTTGTAGTCAGGACGCAGCGGCTCGTCGACGCGATCGCGCTCCACGCTGAACTCCTCGAGGAGCTCGATGCGCGAGCGCGCTGACGCGTACCGGCCGCACATGTGATCACCTTCGCTGCGTCGTGACACGACCGGGGGCGTCCTCCTGGCACCCGCCGGAGAACGGGGCCGAGCAGACGCTACCGGCATGAACCAGGCAAACCTGGACCTTGTGGGATGACCCCGCGATCCGAACCGCGGATTGACGCTGTTCATAGCCACGTCGAGGCAGTGCCAAACATTGGCAAACGCGCAAGCTACGCCAACATAGCTGGCAACTTACCCATCAGCTAACGCAAAGGCACCGGGCCAGGCCGTGTACCGGCTCAGCGGACCGGCCCGCGTTCCAGCCGATACGCTCAAGACCATGGCCACCACTGCGCCTCCCGGCAGCGCCGCTAGCCGCGGCGACGGCACCGATTGGCTGGTCCCGCGCGCGCCAGGCCCGGTCAGCGCGCTGGTGCGGCTGCCCGGATCGAAGTCCATGACCAACCGCGCGCTCATTCTCGCGGCGCTGTCGCGATCGGCCACGCGAATCCGGCGGCCGCTAGTCGCCAGGGACACCCAGCTGATGGCCGCGGCCCTGCGCTCGCTCGGCGCGCGCATCGACGAGGCCGGCCCCGATGAGACGGGCAGCGAGACCTGGCTCGTCACGCCGGCCCCGGGCGCGGGCGCGAGCCGGCCGGGCGGGCCTGCCGAGCCGGGCCGGCCCGTCGAGATCGACGTGGGCAACGCCGGGACCGCGCTGCGGTTCTTGCCGGCGGTGGCCGCGCTGAGCACCGGAGACGTCACGTTCCGCGGGGATCCGCGCGTGTCCAAGCGCCCGGTCGGGCCGCTGCTCACCGCCCTGCGCCAGCTGGGCGCCCGGATCAGCGACCAGGGCGACGGCGCCGTCCCGTTCGTGGTGCACGGCACCGGCTCGGTGCCAGGCGGCACCGTCACGCTCGACGCTTCGTCGTCATCTCAGCTGATCTCTGGCCTGCTGCTGGCCGCGCCGAGATTCGGCGATGGGGCGTTCATCCGCCATGAAGGACCCTCCGTGCCGTCCGCGCCGCACATCGAGATGAGCGTGCGCATGCTGCGCGCGGCCGGCTGTGACGTGCGCACCGGCGCCGACGCGCAGACCGGCCCCGGCCCTGGCATGACGCGGATCAGCGGGGACGCTGGACTCGCCCAGAAGCGGCAGGAAACCGGCGCGGATACCGTTCATCATGCCTGGCGGGTTTTTCCCGGGCCGATCTCACCGGGGCAGCTCGTCATCGAACCCGACCTGTCCAATGCCGTTCCTTTCCTCGCGGCCGCGCTCGCGACGGGCGGCGAGGTCACCGTCGCCGACTGGCCGCGGGACAGCCTGCAGCCGGCCGCCCGGATCATCGACGTGCTGACCGCCATGGGCGCGCGGGTCAGCCGCACGGCTGACGGGCTGCGGGTCAGCGGGTCTGGCCGGATCAGCGGCATCGGCGCCGACCTGAGCGCGGTCGGCGAGCTCACCCCGGTGCTGACGGTGCTGGCGGCGCTGGCTGACTCGCCGTCAGAGTTCACCGGGATCGGGCACTTGCGGACGCACGAGAGCGACCGGCTGGCCGCGCTGGCCGGCGAGATCGGCAAGCTCGGCGGCGAGGTGACCGAGCTGGCCGACGGGCTGGCGATCAAGCCGCGGCCGCTGCGCGCCGACGGGGTGGTGTTCGACAGCCACGACGACCACCGGCTGGTCATGGCCGCAGCCGTGCTCGGCCTGGTGACGGGCGGCCTGCGAGTGCGCAACGCGGTGACGGTCGGCAAGACCTTCCCCGGCTTCCCGGCGTACTGGGCGCGGACGCTGGCACCAGCGGGGTGAACGCGCCCAGGCACGAAGGGCTCGACGAAGACGACATCAGGTTCAGAGCCGGCCGGGGATCGCGGCCACGTACCAGGCGCAGGCCCGCGCACGCCGAGGCGATCGAGGCGTTCGTGGCCGGTGTCGACCGGGGCCGGTACCGGTGCGTGATCGGCGATCAGGTCATCAACGCGATGAAGGCACGCGAGCTTGGCCGGGGCAACATCGTGGTCGGGGACATCGTCAGCCTCGCCGGCGACGTCAGCGGCGCGACCGGCTCGCTGGCACGGGTCGTCAGGGTCGAGCCCCGGCACGGCGTGCTGCGCCGGTCAGCGGATGACGCCGACCCGGTAGAGCGCGTGATCGTCGCCAATGCCGACCAGTTGCTCATCGTCACGGCGCTGGCTGATCCCGAGCCGAGGCTCAGGCTGATCGACCGGTTCCTGGTCGCCGCCTACGACGCCGAGATCGAGCCCCTGCTGTGCCTGACCAAGGCCGATCTCGCCAGTCCCGAGGAGATCCTGCCGATCTACGCGCCGCTCGGCCTGCGCTCGATCGTGCTGGAGCGGCCGCTGGACGCCTCGGTGCTGGCATCGCTGCGCGAACTGCTGGCCGGCAAGCTCAGCGTGCTGGTCGGGCAGTCAGGCGTCGGGAAGTCGACGCTGGTGAACTTGCTGATCCCGGACGCGGACCGTGCGGTCGGCGTGGTCAGCCCGGTGACTGGACGCGGCAGGCACACCTCGTCGTCCGCCGTGGCGCTCAGGCTCCCCGGAGGCGACCAGGACCGGCCGGGCGCTGCCGGAGGACCGGGAGGACCGGGAGGGCCGGGAGGGCCGGGAGGGCCAGGGGGTGCGGAAGGTGCGGGCTGGATCATCGATACGCCCGGGCTGCGCAGCTTCGGGCTCGGGCACATGTCGCTCGAGAACATCGTCGCCGCGTTCCCTGACCTGCTGGACTTCACGGCCGACTGCCCGCCCGGATGCACGCACGACGAGGCCGATTGCCTGCTTGACGCGGCCGTCGGCCCGAGCGGCCCGCTTGCCGCCAGGCTCGATTCGCTGCGCAGGCTGCTGCGCAGCGTGGACGGCAGCGAGGCAGCGGAACCGGAGTAGCCGCCGCGAGCTAGCCTCGACGCGGCCCGCCGGCGGGCTAGCCGGACGGTCCCGGTCGTGGTCACTGCGAACCGTTAGCGGTAGCGTGTGCGGCCATGGCGGCTTTCGATGACGACCTGCGGTTCGCGCATGTCCTTGCGGACGCGGCAGACGACATCACCATGCGGAGGTTCAAGGCGCTGGATCTCAGCGTTCAGGCGAAGCCCGACCTCACCCCGGTCACCGACGCCGACCTCGCGACCGAGGAATCACTGCGCAACGTGCTGCGCCGGGCCAGGCCGAGGGACGCCATGCTCGGCGAGGAATACGGCAAGACCGGCACGAGCTCCCGTTGCTGGGTCATCGATCCGATCGATGGCACCAAGAACTTCGTGCGCGGCGTGCCAGTCTGGGCGACCCTGATCGGGCTGATGGCAGAAGGCGACGTGACCGTGGGCGTCGTCTCCGCACCAGCGCTCGGCCGTCGCTGGTGGGGCGCCGTGGGCGGCGGCGCGTGGACTGGCCGCTCGCTGACCAAGGCCGCCGCCTGCCGGGTATCGGAGGTGGCCAGGCTCGCTGATGCCTCGCTGTCGTACTCCGGCCTCGGCACGTGGGCTGACTGCGACCGGCTAGACGCCTTTATCGGCCTGGCCAGATCTGTGTGGCGGACAAGAGCATACGGCGACTTCTGGTCTCATGTCCTGGTGGCCGAGGGCGCTGTGGATATCTCGGCCGAGTCCGAGGTGTCGCTGTGGGATCTCGCCGCCCTGCAGATCATCGTCACCGAAGCCGGCGGCGTTTTCACCGACCTGTCGGGTAACGCCACGCCGGGGGGCGGCAGCGTGCTGTGCTCCAACGGCCTGCTGCACGACGACGCGCTCAGCGCACTGGCCGTCACGACCTAATCCTGATCGGGCGCTTGAACTGAGCGGCCTCGTATCGGATGCTGTTACTAGCGCGGCACATGTTCACAAGCGTGACGACAGTGCCGCGGGCGCGTTCTGGGGGACGCCGCGCTCACGGGGAGCCGCACTGACAGGGGGAGTGATCAGATCATGCAGGTCAAAGACGGGATGAGTCAGGTCGTGCTGAGCGTAGGTCCGGCTCACACGCTGCGCCAGGCCGCTCGGATGATGGCGACCCATCGCGTCGGCGCGGTGGTCGTGCTTGATCCGGACCGGTCCGGCATCGGCATACTCACCGAGCGCGACATCTTGAACTCAATGGGCTCCGATCAGGACCCGGACGGCGAATTCGTCTCCGAGCACCGGACCGACGACGTCGTGTTCGCCGCGCCGGACTGGACGCTGCGGCAAGCCGCCGAGACTATGGTCCGCGCCGGGTTCAGGCACCTCGTGGTCGTGGACGGCGGCGAGGTAGCGGGCTTGCTGTCCATGCGGGACATCGTCCGGTGCTGGTCGGCAGCGGATTCCGAGCCAGGTCGCGCCGTTGTCGGCTCGTCACAGCAGGCGGACTTACGCCGGCGGGCGCGGGCGTGCGGGCTCGGCCAGCCGGGCGAACCGGCGCAATGACCAGCCCAGGCCCAGCCTGGCCAGCGGCCCGACCGCGAGCGCGACCACCACCCTGCCGATTCCGCGCGGCAGCGGCAGTTCGATTCGCTCGGTCCAGCGGAACTCGGCGCCGCCACCGCCGACGGCGAGCGGCAGGACCTCGAACTCGCCGGAACCGCGCACAAGGGGACCCAGGTGGGTCACCGTGCACCGGCTTGGTGGCGACCACTCGGTGATGATCATGGGATCGGTGAAGCCGAAGGGGCCGACGCCCGTGCGGCCTGTCACCGTCGCGCCCAGGCCATGGCCGCCCTCGGTTCTGGTGGCCAGGATCCACTCGCCCTGCCTGGCCCAGTCGACCACGAGACGCCAGACGCTCTCCTGGTCAGCGGCAAGGGCGACGCCGGCCCTGACGGTCAGCCTGGTCACCATCTGGCCACGGTACCGGTGTCCGGGCGGCGGGAAAACTCCGCCAGGTCGCAAGGAGACGCCGCCGGGTCCGCGCGCACGGCCGTCGCGGCGAAAGCGTTAGCCCGGCACGCGCGGCGGGAATTGCGCACTGGACACGTTCCGAGCCTGCGTCATATTCTTGACTGTATGGTCAGTCAGCTTGTCGCGCCACCAGCTCCCCTTGATGCCGCCGCCCTCGCCGAATCGCTGCGCCCCTTTGGCGAGAGCCGGATGCTGCCCCGCGCCGCCTACGTGGACCCGGCGGTCTTCGCATGGGAGCAGCGGCACTTCTTCGGCAGCGGCTGGCTGTGCGTCGGCCGCGGCGATCAGATCGCCGCGCCTGGCGACCAGCGCGCCGAGCCGGTGGGCACCGGCAGCGTGCTGCTCACCAGGGACGAAGAGGGCGTGGCGCATGCCTTCGCGAACACGTGCAGACACCGCGGGCACGAATTGCTCCCCTGCGGCGCATCCGCCACCCAGAGCGTGATCATCTGCCCCTATCACGCCTGGACATACGGGTTGAACGGTAATCTTCGCGCGGCTGCTGGCTTCAAGAGCCGGGCCGAGTTCGACGCCGGTCAATGGGGCCTCATCGAGTTGCCGGTCGCCGAATGGAACGGCCTGATCTTCGCGGACGGCACTGGCAAGGCCGCGCCGATCGATGTAGCGCTCGGCACGCTCGACGCGATGCTGGCGCCCTATGAGATGAGCAGGCTGGTCGTCGCCGGCACGCACGAGTACGACGCGGCGGCCAACTGGAAGATCCTGACCGAGAACTACCACGAGTGCTACCACTGCCCGTCGATCCACCCTGAGCTGTGCAAGGTCAGCCCGCCCAAGAGCGGCGAGAACTACGACCTCCCCGGCACCTGGGTCGGCGGCAACATGGACCTGCGCGAGAGCATGGCGACCATGTCGCTCGACGGCAAGAGCAACGGCGTCCCTCTGCGCGGGCTTGACGCGGAGGGCCTGCGGACCGTCATTTACGTGAACGTGTTCCCGAACGTGCTGATCAGCTTGCATCCCGATTACGTGATGGTGCACCGGCTGACGCCGCTCGCCGTTGACCGCACGAAGATCGAGTGCTGCTGGGCGTTCGCGCCGGAAGCCACCGCCCAGCCGGCGTTCGACCCGAGTTACGCGATCGACTTCTGGGACATCACCAACAGGCAGGACTGGACCGCTTGCGAGTCGGTGCAGCGCGGATTGACCTCACCGCACGCGGTGCCGGGCCCGCTGTCGCCCCAGGAAGACGCGGTCTACCAGTACGTGACCATGGTGGCCCGCGGCTACCTGGGCCAGCCCGTCTGGAACAGCGGCGCAGTTAGCTGGGCCTCGGCCGCCTGCTGATGCCGGGCTTCCCCCGCGCCGCCTGACGGCGAGCGGCCTTGACGCCGCGCATAGGTGATGCCTGGCGTCCCCCGCGCCCCGGACTCAGGATTTTCCCAGTCTTCCCCGGGGCGGGCTCAGCCGTTTCTCAGGAAATTCCACGTCCCGCCATGAAATCATGACAAACTGGCCGATTCGTCTATGCCGGAAACATGCCCCCGACCTGGCCCCATTACTCGCAGTTAGCCGTAATTACGCAAGTTCTATTGTTTGCCTCGCTAACTATTACTAACGTGTCCGTCACACAGTCGCTGTCGGCCTCGATCCGGCCGCCGGGCAACCGCCCGCCGGCCGCCAGGCTTGGCAGGTCCCTGCCGCGTCAAAGCCGGCTGGGACGCATCCCCGAGGAGGAATCGCAGTTGAAGCCCCTTGCATGGGCCAAGCCGCACCGGATAGGCGTCGGGCTCGCAGCCGTCGCCACTGGATCGCTGCTGGTCGCGGCCGCGTTGCCGGCCACAGGTGCCACTCAGGCACGCACGCCAGCCAAGATCGGCGTGCCACAGGGAGTCGGCGCCACGGCGCTGAGCCAACTTAAGAGCGACGGCGCCTTCCCCCCGGGCAGCACGCCGGAGACCGTCTCGTTTATTCTCAAGGCACGTAACCTCCGCAACCTCGAGGCCAGGGTGAGCTCGGGTATGTCAGGCGGCTACCTGTCGGTGCGCCAGTTCGCCAGCCGGTACGGGCAGACGGGCCGCGACATTACTGACCTCGTGAAGTACCTCAGCGGCTTCGGCATCACCAGCAACGTCCTGGCCGACGGCCTTGACGTCACCGCGACAGGAACGGCTGACGAGTTCAACTCGGCACTGTCGGTGCAGCAGAAGACCTTTACCGTCCCGGCCGTGCCGGCTCGCCATGGCCAGGCAAGACGCCCGGCGATGCGGATCCACGGCACGAAGCAGACGCCGCTGCTGCCCAGGCACATCGGCAGCTTCGTGCTGTCGATCCTCGGCCTGACCAACTACCCGACGTCCGCCAGCCTCGCCGTGCGTGCCCCGTCGACCGCCAAGGGCGTCAAGCCGAGTGACGTGCAGACCGGCGCCCTGACTCCCGAGGACTTCGCGCAGCGGTACAACCTGAACCCGCTGTACGCCAAGGGCGCGACCGGTGCCGGCACCACGATCGGCATCGTTACGCTCGCCAGCCTGACCCCGTCTGACCCCGAGTTCTTCTGGAGCAATGTGCTCGGGATCAGCACCAAGCCCAACCGCATCACGCTCGACAACGTCGACGGCGGCTCAGGCCCGGTCAGCGACGCCAGCGGCTCCGGCGAGACCACGCTCGACGTGGAGCAGTCGGGTGCGCTCGCGCCAGACGCGAACATCATCGTCTACCAGGCCCCGAACAGCGACTTCGGTTTCGTGGACGGCTTCTTCACCGCGGCCAGCCAGAACATCGCCGACTCAGTGTCCGCTAGCTGGGGCGAGTCCGAGACCGCGATCCAGGGCGCGGTCAGCACGGGCTTGGAGTCACCGACCTACGCGATCAGCTTCGACGAGGCCTTCCTCGAGCTGGCCGCCCAGGGTCAGAGCTCGTTCGTCTCCGCAGGCGACTTCGGCGCCTACACGGCCGCCGAGGACATCGGGACGACGAACCTGTCGGCCGGCAACCCCGACAGCAGCCCGTGGATCACCACAGCGGGCGGCACCACGCTTCCCGGCACCATCCCGCTCACCGCGACCGACTCGGCCACCATCGGCACCGAGCGGACCTGGGGCTGGGACTGGCTGTGGCAGCACTTCGCCGACTTCGGCGCCCCGTCGGAGGCTGCCTTCGCCTTCGCCGAGCCGCTTGGCGGCGGCGGCGGGTTCAGCGCCATCGAGCCGACCCCGTCTTACCAGCAGGGCATCCCCAGCGCGCACAAGTTCAGCGCCACCGAGTACCTGACCCCGATCGATTTCGAGACGGTGCAAGGGGCCAGCCTGCCGACCAACTGGTCGTTCAACGCCAGCCCATCCGTCATCACCGGAACTGGCAGCGGGCGGGCCACGCCTGACGTGTCGGCCGACGGCGACCCATTCACCGGGTACGAGGAGTACTTCACCGGATTCACCGGCGACCCGCTCGAGTCCGGCTGGGGCGGCACGAGCTTCGTGGCACCGCAGCTCAACGGCTCGACGGCGCTGATCGACTCGCTGCTCGGTCACCGGGTCGGGTTCTGGAACCCGGCCATCTACAAGTTCGCCACCCGCTCGCACTCGCCGTTCACCCCGCTGGACACCGCGAGCAACGGCAACTCGAACCTCTTCTACACCGGTACGCCCGGCCACATCTACAACGTCGGCTCGGGTCTCGGCACGCCGGACCTGACCGCGCTGGCCCGCGACTTCGCACGCAGGTAACGAGCTAGCAGCGAGGGGCATGCGGTGCCACCCGGCACCGCACGCCCCTCGCCTCGTTCTGCGGGCTAGCTGAGCCGCTCCCATGCTGCTGGTGAGGCAGCAGTGCCTGGCGTGACTCCTGGCACCCGGGCGCGGCCCGCATGAACGCGGCTGTTGGCCTTATGTTTGCCCGGCTGGATGTTTGCCCGGCTGGATGTTTGCCCGGCTGGTCGCGGCGAGAGAGGTTCGCGGCAGCGGCAGCGGCCGGTACCGGTACCGGTTTCCGTGATCATGTTCGAGACCGTGATCACGGAAGATCGCCCAGGTCAGGGAGGCTGCCGCGCGGCTCGTGATCAGGATTGGGGAGCGTTCTCCGTCGTTTGCGGCATGATCACGGAGCGTTCTCCGTCGTTACCGCGGAGACTTCTCGCAGCACGGAGTGTTTACCGTCCTATGTGCGGAAATCACTCCGCGCAACGACAACTCTCCGCGCCAGAGCCGGAAAAGACTCCGCGCAACGACAACTCTCCGCGCCAGGGCCGGGGAGGCTCCGTGCCAGGGCCGGGGGAGGCTCCGCGAAGCGGGAACACTCCGGGAGCCCGAGAAAGAGTCTCGCCGCTGAGGCGCCGGAGCTTGACTTTCCAAGCGTCCGAGTCACCGACAGCCTCCAGGACAGCGGTGATCTTCCGTGATCATGCCCGCGAACATGATCACGGAAGATCGCACAGGTACTGATCCGGCTCCCTGCCAGATCAGTACCTGGCCAGGACAGCAGCCATGTTCCGCGATCATGGTCCAGGGCATGATCACGGAAACGTACACTTGCCATGACCTGGGCAAACTTCCGTGATCATGCTCGCAGCCATGATCACGGAAGTTTGTTGCCGTGCCGTGCCGTGCCGTGCCGCGCCCACCGCCGCCGCCGCGAACCTCTCCCGCCGCAACCGGGCAGGCGGGCCGGCCGGGCAGGCGGGCCGGGCAGGCGGGCCGGCCGGGCAGGCGGGCCGGGCAGGCGGGCCGGCCGGGGGCCTGCCCAGCATGGCCGGGCCCGGGCGCTAGGGGGCGGGTTCCAGGATCACTACCGGGATCTGGCGGTCGGTCTTGGCCTCGTAGTCGGCGAAGCCCGGGGCATCCTGCTTCTGGGCCTCCCAGAGCCGGTACCGCTCGTCGGCGCCGGCGACTCGCGCGATCAGGTCGCGCTTCTCGGTCCCGATCTCGACGCTGACATCGGGGTTGGCGCGGAGATTGTGGTACCAGTCAGGATTGGTCGGCGCACCCGCCTTGGACGCGAATACCACGAGGTTGTCGCCGTCGACGCGGTACACCAGGGGATTGACGCGTTCCGCGCCCGACTTGGCGCCTGTCGTGTGCAGCAGCAGCATCGGCGCACCCTCGAACGGCCCGCCCACCTTGCCTCCGTTCGCACGGAACTCGGAAATGATGCCGGAATTCCAGTCCTCGGCCATCGTGCTCCTTTCCAGGCCTGCTTCTCACGACGCAGCGCCATTGTGCGGCGGCGGCCGGACTCCGCCCCCGGACCGCCACCATGTCTCTGCCGAGGATCTCAGCGCCGGCTCGTGGTTGCCAAACCGGACGTCGCACAAGTCGCGCGATCAGCACGCGAACCGGGCCCGGCGCGGATATTGGCTCATCCGCCCATCACGCTCAGGCGGCGTTCGACCGCCTCGAGCCGGGTTACCAGGGCGGACAGGGCATCAGGCGAAGCCGGGCCGCCCGGCCTGGGCGCGGTCGCGTCCTGCGCCCATTTGCGCCCGTAGGCGAACCCTTCGATGGCGCTCTTGAACGCCCTCCTGATGTCAGCCGAGGTCAGGCCCAGGGCGCCGAGAACCTGGCCGGCCTGGCTCGATGCGCCTACCGACTCATCGAGCAGGCCGAGCAGCAGATGCTCGCAGCCCACGTAGTTGTGGCCAAGGCTGACGCCAGCTTCGATGGCCGCGGCGACGGCGCTCCTGGCCGGCCCGGTCAGGTCATTCAGTTGCAAGGGCGACTCGTCCTCCGCCCCGGCCGGCGACGGCACCGTTCCGTCGCCGCCCGCTTTCCCGGCGGCGCCCTCGGCGATGGCCGCCTCGCCCTTGCTGACAGCGCCCAGCGCCGATGCCCGGAGTTCGTCCAGATCGATGTCAAGCGAGCGCAGGATGCTGAGTGCGAGATTGCCGCCCTCGTCGAGCAACCCGAGCAGCAGCGCACCCGTGCCGACCGAGCCCGAGTCGACCGCGGCGTGCTGATGCCAGGCCAGGCCGATCGCGGTCCTGAGGCGGTCGGTCATCCGGTTCCCGAGTCCGATGCTCAGCCGGGCGGCGATTGCGGGGGTCAGGCCAGGATCGCGGATCGCGTCCGCTGCCCGGCGTGCCCTGGTCACCAGGTTGACTGCCTCGCTCAGGGCTTGCTGGCAGACCGGCGACACCGGCACTCCGGCCTGCTTGACGGCCGCCGCGAGTTCATCGGGCAGATAGACGTTGATCTTCGGCATCACAGCTCCCGAAAGTGGGGTTATCCAACGGGTTATATCTAGGGTTATATATGAACGAGCGCTCGGCGTCAATGTGAGTGTCAGGGGGTACCGCTACATTCGGCCGCGTGTTCGAAACAGCCGGAGCGCAGGCGCACGCCGCCAGCAAAGTCATCGATGAACTGGACGAGGAGCAGCGCCGCGCGGTCACGCACTCGCCTGGCCCCTTGCTCGTGCTCGCCGGAGCGGGTACCGGGAAGACCAAGACCCTGGTCGCCCGGGCCGCCTGGCTGTGCCACCAGGGACTGGAGCCGAGCCGGGTCCTGCTGCTGACCTTCACCCGCCGGGCGGCAGAGGAGATGCTCGCGCGGACCGCGTCCCGCGGCGGCACGGCGGACAGCACGGCCGGCGCCGCGCCGGGCGCGCCGTCCGGGCAGCGGATCACCGGGGGCACGTTCCACGCGGTCGCGCACCGGATCATCAGGCGGCACGCGGAGTCCTTCTCCCTGCCGGCGCAGTTCAGCGTCATCGACCCTGGCGATGTGGTCGACCTCTTCGACTTGCTCAGGACCGACTACGGCCTGGCGGCCACCGAGCGGCGTGCGCCGAGGGCAGCGACGTGCGCCGACATCTACACCCGCTGCGTGAACACCCAGCAGCCGGTAGCCGCGGTCGTCAAGGCCGGGTTCGGCTGGTGCGCTGAGGTCACCGGGCAGCTCAGCGACCTGTTCCGGGGCTACGTCGCGCACAAGCGCGCGCACGGGCAGGTGGACTTCGACGACATGCTGCTGATGTGGCGGGCGGCCCTGGCCGACGAGGCGGCCGGACCCGCGCTGCGCGGCATGTTCGACGCGGTGCTGGTGGATGAGTATCAGGACGTCAACGCCGTCCAGGCCGACATCGTCAGGCTGCTGAGACCCGACGGCACCGGCCTGACCTGCGTCGGCGACGACGCGCAGGCGGTCTACGGATTCCGCGGCGCCGACCCGGCGCACCTGCGCCAGCTCGCCAGCGGCTTCCCGGGCATCGAGGTAGTCAGGCTCACGACCAACTACCGCTCGAAGCAGACCCTGCTCGCCCTGTCCAACGCGGTCAGGCCGCAGTCAGCCGGCCTGGAGCTCACGCTGCGGGCCAGTCGCGGCCCAGGGCTGATGCCGCTGCTCATCCGCTGCTATGACGAGGCGACCCAGGCCCGCGAGATCTGCTCGAAGGTGCTCGAGGCCCACGAGTCAGGCAGCGATCTGCGCGATCAGGCCGTGCTGGTGAGGTCCGCGCACCACAGCGACGTACTTGAGATCGAGTTGTCCGCGCGCGGGATACCTTTCCTCAAATATGGCGGGTTGCGCTTCACCGAGGCCGCGCATGTGCGCGACTTCCTGGCCGCGCTGCGCGTTATCACGAATCCCGCCGACGACGTCGCCTGGTTCCGGCTGCTGCGGCTGCATGATGGCATCGGCCCCGCGCACGCGGCGCGCCTGGTCGCGGCGCTGCGGCTGACCGAGGCCCTGCCGATCAGCCGGTGGAATGAGGCCGTGGCCGCCGCCCCGTCCCGCTCGCGCGCGGCACTGACCACGACTCTCGCGGGCATCGAGGCGGCCGCCCGCGCTGAGGCCGGCAACACCATCAGCCTGGCCATGGCCGTGCTCCATGCGCTCGATGACGCGCTCCGCGGCCGCTACCAGGACGCTGACCTCAGGATCGCCGACCTGGAACGGCTGGCCGACGCGGCCGCCAGCCTGCCGTCGCTGCACGACGCTCTCGTGGACCTCGCGCTCGACCCGCCCGTATCGGCTTCCGGCCTGGCGGGCCCGCCCAAGATCGACGAGGACTACCTCACGATCTCCACGATCCACTCGGCCAAGGGGCTCGAATGGCCGATCGTGCACCTCGCCCACCTGGTGGACGGTGCCGTGCCAAGCGACATGGCCCTGAGCAGCGCCGCCGGGCTCGATGAGGAGCGACGGCTGTTCTACGTCGCCGTGACCAGGGCACGTGACCAGCTCTTTCTCTATTCGCCGCTGCGGCTGCATCACCACCGCCGGGGCCGCGACGACAGGCATAGCCTCGGCCAGCTCACCAGGTTCCTCACCCGGGCCGCGCTTGCGACGTGCCACGTCGCCGACGCCTCGCCCCCTGAGCCCGCCGTGCCGCGCATGAGCAAGCTCACGGCCACGATCGACGCGTCGCTTGACGCTCTGTGGTCGGGCTGACGCCGGCCGACGCGGCGACGCTACATGAACCGACCAAAAGGCCAGGGACGTGGGAGAATGTTCGCGTGCTGGTCGGGCGGGCTCGTGAGCTGACGCGGCTTGCCGACTGCCTGGCGCGGGGGACTCCCGTTGTCCTCGTCGGCGAGGCGGGCGTGGGCAAGACCACGGTGCTGCGCGCCGCCGCGACGGCCAGCAGCAAGCGGGTATTCGAAGGCGGCGCCCTGTCCACGCTGTCGTGGATGGAGTGCCTGCCGCTGCGCCGCGCGGTTGGCGACGCTGTGACCGCCCGGGACGCCCAGGCGATCGCGACGCAAGTGCTCGGGATCGCCGGCGACGACATCCTGCTGCTCGATGACCTGCACTGGTCAGACTCCATGACGCTGGACGCGCTCGCGCTGCTCGCCGGCCGCGTGGATCTGCTCACCGCCTTGCGGCGCGGTGACCCGCGGTCCGGGGCGGTGCTCGACCGGCTGAACGCCGCCGGCTTCACCCGGATCGACCTGGCTCCGCTGCAGGCGGCCGACTCCGCCAACCTGGTGCTGGGACTGCGGCCAGACTTGCCGCCGGTCGCCGTGACCCGGCTCGTGCGCCGGGCGGGCGGCAACCCGCTGCTGCTCGGCGAGCTGGCCAGGACCCCAGAGCCGTCGCCCAGCCTGCGGCTGCTGCTCGCCGCCCGGCTCCGCCTGCTCAGCCCGGCCGGGCGGGAGGCGTTCGGGCTGCTCGCGCTCGCCGGCCGTCCGCTCGCCGCCACCGTGCTCAGCGCCGACGGAGCGGCTGACGTGCTGGAAGCCGACCTGGCCGACGCCGATCCGGCGGGGCTGAGCCTGCGGCACGCGCTGCTGGCCGAGGTCGCGGTAGAGATCCTGAGTCCCGACGAACAGCGCGCCTTGCACGTCAAGCTCGCGCGGGCCGCCAGCGAGCCCGGCCAGGCGGCCAGGCACTACGCGCAGGCAGGCGAGCCCGGCAGCGCCCTGACGGCCGCGATGCTGGCCGCCGACCTGGCCTCCCGGCCTGGCGAGCGGGCAAGCCACCTGGCGGTCGCCGCATCGGTTGCCGCCGGCTCTCAGGCGGACAGGCTTCGCCTGCGGGCGGCCCGCGCGCTGGACGAGGCCCATGACTGGCCAGGCGTGATCAGCGTGATCGGGCAGATCACCAGCGACGACCCCGAGATCGCGGCGTGGTGCCAGCTCCTGCTGGCGCGGGGCGCCTGGACCGCCGGGGATTCGGCCGGCCTGCGCGTCGCGCTTGGCAGGGGCCTGGCGCTGGTCAGCGGAACCGGCAGCGAGATCGAGGTCAGGCTGCGCATTGAGCAATCCAGGCTGCCGCTGTTCGTCGACCTGGACCTCGCCGAAGGCGTCGCGATGACGCGGGCGGCTCTCCGCCTGGCCCGCGAGACCGGAGTGGACGTGCCGCGCGCGGAGTACCTGCTCGGCACCGCGCTCGCGGTCGCCGACCAGCCAGGCGGCGACGTGCACCTGGAGTCAGCGATGGCAGGCGCGCGGACGGCCGGTGACATGCATACGGAGTTCGTGGCCGCGAACAACCTGATCAGCTTCCACGAGTCCGGCGGCTCGCAGCAGCGGGCCCGCGAGGTCGCGTTGCAGATGGTGGAACGGGCCGCCGCGCTGGGCCTGGGCTACTGGGAGTCCTCGATGCGGGGCGCGCTGGTCAACCTGGACGCGAACGCCGGCTCCTATCAGCAGGTCGTCACGGCGGCCGAGGAGTTGCTGGCCCAGCCGCTCGAAGCACGGACCAGGGACATGCTGCTCGAGTGCCTCGGGCTGGCGCTGACCGATCTGGGCCGGGTCGACGAGGCGATGAGTAGGCTCACCGCCGAGCAGGACAACGCCGTCAACGATTACCGGGGCCGGGGCCAGCTGCAATGGGTGCTCGCCGAGGCGGCCCTGTGGAGCGGCCGGCCCGACCGGGCCGTCGAGCTGCTCGGTGACTTCCTCAGCGGACCGTCAGACGACCCGAACCGCCAGCTCGGCCAGGTCACTCTCGCCTGGGCCAGGACCGAACTCGGCCGCGACCCCGGGCCGGCCGCCCCGCCGCACGTCCGGCCCATGCTGCTTGGCGTGCATCCGGAAACCGAGGCGTTGCGGCTGATGCACCGGGGCGAGCACGAGGACGCGGCCGAGCTGTTCTCGATCGCGGCGGATCACTGGGCGCCGTATCACCGCCGCGCTCAGGTCCGCTGTGTCTGGGCCGCCGGCGAGGCCCTGCGCAGGGCCGGGCGGCTCGCCGACGCGATCACCGAGCTGGAAGCAGCCGAGAAGCTCGCCACCGAGATGCCGGCATCGCTTTTCCTGGCGCGTATTCACCGGTCGCTGCGCGACGCTGGCCAGCGCCGGTCGGCGCCCAGATCGGCCAGGCATGGCGGGCTGACTGACAGGGAGCGCAAGGTGCTTGAACTGGTGCGGGCCGGCCGAACTAACAGCCAGATCGCCAAGCAGCTCGGGATCACCCAGCGCACGGTCGTGGCGCTGATCGCATCGGCGTCAGCCGAACTCGGAGCGGCGAACCGCAGCCACGCGGCCGCGCTCGCGGCACAGGAGTGACGTGAGCGAGCCGACGTTCATCGTGGTCGAGTCGGGTTCGCCCGAGGCGTTCGAGAGCGCCTGCGCTGACCTGGGCGCGTCGGCCAGGAAAGACCGGCTTGCCTTCGACCGCGCCAGGCCGGGCAAGGTCTGTGCGGGCGAGGTCGCCGACGAGCAGTCCGCCCAGCAGGCCGTGCTCGCCGCGCTGGCCAGGTCCAACCTGGTAGTGGCCGCTTCGGCGCCCCGTGAGGTCATCGACATGCTCTGCGATGACCTGCGGCGGCTGGGCAAGCTCGATCACCGTGTCGGTGACCAGGCGCGCTCCGCGGCCGAGCTCGGCCACACCGAGCGCGCCCTGCTCGAACGGCTGCTCGCGGGCGACTCACTCGGCGAGGCCGCCGCAGCGCTGCACCTGTCCCGGCGCACGGCCGACCGCAGGCTCGCCGCGGCGCGCCGGGCACTGGGCGCGGCGACGACGGCCGAGGCGCTCGCGCTCGCTGTCAAGGCCGGGCTGCGCCCGCCGCCGAAGGCTGAGCCGCCCAGGCCCTAGGGGCGCACGACGCCCGTCTTCGCGCCATCGGCGGCGAAGATGGCGCAAATGTGCAATGACGCGGCCCGCGCCTGCTTTTTATGCTGCAGTCACTTGCCTCGCGGCAACGGCAGTCAGCCAGGGGAGGTTACCGCGAGCAAGGCAGGCATAAAAAGTCAGCTCAGGAGGTGACTGGGGCAGCAACAGACGCACCACAGCACAGGGGCGCAGTGATGCCGCATGCGATGCTCGCGTGCGGCATCAATGTTTACGGTGGGTGGTGTTTGCGGTGGAGACGGTATTTGCGGTGGATTGGCGCCATTGCCCGCCGAGCCATAAGGTCAATGACACGGTTACGACGCGGAGGCATAGCATGCGGCATCTCAGGTCAGTCGCCACGGTGACCGGCGCGCTCGGCACGGCGGCCGCGGTGCTGGCGCTCGCTCCCCCCAGCCTGGCCGCCTCCAACGTGGCGCGATTGTGGCATCCCACGCAGATCGCCCTGCCGAAGAACGCTGCTTCCAACCCGGTCGCCGAGCTGAACGCGGTCGCCTGCGTCACTGCGAAGGACTGCGTGGCCGGCGGCCGGTATGACACTAGTTCTGGCCTGCGGCTGGCGACAGTTGCGCCTGAATTCGGCACCTGGGCCCGCGCTCATACCCTGGCCATGCCCAAGAATGTCGACACCGCGAATCCCGATAGTTCCGTATCGTCCCTAGCCTGCCCGGCCTCCAGGCTATGCGTGGCCGTCGGCACCTATTTCGACTCCTCAGGGCAAGAGCAGGCGTTCGCCGCCATGCAGGCGCACGGCAAATGGCAGCGGGCGCAGGAAATCTCGCCGCCAGCGAACATCGCCACGGGCGGCCTCGCCCAGCTCAACGGGGTGAGCTGCGTCAGTGTCGGCAACTGCGTCGCGGTGGGCGACTACAAGAGCAACGCGGGTTTCGCCATGCTGGCCGTGCGGGAGGCCAGCGGCCACTGGAAGCGCGCGTTCGAGCTGCGGAATCCGCCGTCGTCCGGGCCGCAAGCCAACCCCGCGCCCTTCAGCGTCTCTTGCTGGGCGCCAGGGCACTGCACCGCCGTCGGCTCCTACAACGACAAGTCCGGTCACCAGCAGGCCTTTGCCATTACCGACACCGGCAACCGCTGGGCGCAGGCGACCAAGATCACCCCGCCGAAGAACGCGACGTCCGACACGGCCCTGTTCGGGGTCTCGTGTGGCCGGGCCTTCGGGTGCACGGCTGTCGGCGACTACGAAGACGCCAAGTTCGTCCTCCATGGCATGGTCACTAGCCACGGCAGGCACGGGTGGCAGCCAGCGCGCGAGATCCTGGCGCCCTCAGGCAACGAGACCGCCGGCCTCAACGCGGTCTCGTGCTTCGGGGCCGGATCATGCGTCGCCGGAGGCTTCGCAGCCGATAGCGGCGGGACGGGACCGACGGTCGTGACCGAGACGTCCGGGCACTGGGGCAGGGCCGCGCGGATCAGCCTCCCGGCCAACGGCCTTGCCACCAGCAAGCGCGAAGCCACCCTGACTGGCATCGCCTGCTTGAAGGGCACTGCCTGCACCGCCGCCGGCTGGTACTTCGACAAGTCTGATGACATCCAGTCCCTGGTGTCGTCGCGACCGGCTAGGTGAGCGCCGCACCACTGTTCGATCCCGCCCCTCGCCGGGCCATAAGGTCAATGACACGAATCCGACGCGAAAGGCAACGGCATGCGGCAGCGCAGGTTGGTCGTCGCGATGATCGGCGCGCTCGGCACGGCGGCCGCCGTGCTGGCGCTTGCTCCATCGAGCCTGGCCGCAACGGGTACGGCACGATCGTGGCATCCCACCGAGATCGCCCCGCCCCGAAACGCCGGGAGTGACCCGGTCGCCGAGCTGAACTCCGTCGCCTGCGTCTCCGCGACGGAATGCATGGCCGGCGGCCGGTATTTCACCGACGACGACAGGCAGCTGGCGATCGTGACGCCTGAGTTCAAGGGCACCTGGCCCGCGCCCACACCCTGGCCATGCCGAAGAACGCCAATACGGAAAATCCGGGCGGCGTCGTCGCGTCCGTTGCCTGCCCGGCCTCCAGGCGGTGCGTGGCCGTCGGCACCTATCGCGACTCAGCCGGGGTCAACCAGGGGTTCATGGCCGCCCAGGCGGGCGGCAAGTGGCAGCAGGCGCAGGAGGTCTCGCGGCCGGCGAACCTCGCCCCGAACGGCAGCTCCCAGCTCAGCAGCGTGAGCTGCGTCAGCGTCGGCAACTGCGTGGCTGTCGGTGACTACCAGGCCAGCGCCGGCTTCGCCATGCTGGCGGTGCGGGAGGCCGGCGTCCGCTGGAAGCGCGCGTTCGAGCTGCTGCTTCCGTCGTCGGCCGCGGTGAAGGCCAATCCCTTTCCTTCCGCCGTCTCCTGCTGGGCACCCGGGCACTGCGCCGCCGTCGGCGAATACAACGACAAGTCCGGTCAGTCGCAGGCCCTCGCCGTCATCGATACCAACAACCGCTGGGCGCGGGCAACCACGATCACCCCGCCGAAGAGCGCGAAGTTCGACGTGGCCTTGTTCGGGGTCTCGTGTGACGGGGCCTCTGGGTGCACAGCGGTCGGCGACTACGAAGACGCCAAATTCGTTTCCCACAACATGGCGGTGACGCGAGGCAAGCACGGGTGGCTGCGGGCGACCGAGGTCCTGGCGCCATCGGGCAACGGCTCGGCCGGCCTGAACGCGATCTCGTGCCCAGCCGCCGGATCGTGCGTAGCGGCGGGCGCGGCGTCCACAAGCCACGGGACCACATCGATCGTGGCGACCGAGACCTCCGGCCGCTGGGGCCGGGCGACCACGATCAGCCTGCCGGCCAATGCCCTGCCCACGAGCCAGGCCGACGCCCCCCTGTCCAGCATCGCCTGCCTGAAGGGCAACGCGTGCACCGTCGCGGGCTTTTACATCGACAAAGCTGACAACATCCAGGCCCTGGTCTCGTCAAGATCAGCAGGATGAATCAAGCTCCGAGGTACAGCGACGACGCCAGCTTCGACGCCCGCCTGGCTGACCACGTACGCGCCGGGCGGCTGCCCGGCGCGTCGGCCGGCGTCATCGCGGGCGGCGAGCTCACCTGGTCGGGCTCGGCGGGTTTCGCCGACGTCGGCGGCCTGGCGGGCGCCGGCGACCTGACGTTGTACCGGATCGCGTCGATCACCAAGACTGTGACCGGCACGGCGATCATGCGGCTGCGGGACGGCGGGCGGCTCGGCCTCGACGACCCGGTCGTCGGGTACCTGCCCGAGCTGCGGAACGCCGTGAGCCCCCACGGCCCGGTTGACGCGATCACGATCAGGCAGCTGCTCAGCCACGAATCGGGCCTCCAGTTCGAGCCCGCGGGCACCGACTGGTCCGTGCCGAGCTACCAGCCAGATCCGGCGCGGACGCTGGCGCGGCCAGGCGAGATCGTGTTCAGGCTGCCTCCCTTCACCCAGCACAAGTACTCTGACCTGGCCTACCAGCTGCTCGGAGAGGTCGTGACCCGGGCGAGCGGTACGCCGTATCACCAGTACGTGACCGATTCGGTGCTTACGCCGCTCGGCCTGTCATCGACGTCATTCGATCCGCTGCCCGACGCGCTGGCACGGCACGCCGCGACCGGCTACGGCTGGCGGACGCTGTCTGACGAACTCGAGCCGGCGCCGCAGATGCCGCCGGTACCGCCCATGCGGGCCGAAGGCGGCCTCTGGTCGACGGTGGCGGACCTGGGCAGGTGGCTCGCGTTCCAGCTGAGCGCCTACCAGCCCGGGGCGGCCGAGTCCCCCGTGCTCAGCCCGGCGACGCTGCGCGAGATGCACAAGGCCAGGTACCTGGGCGACGACAGCTGGGCGAGCGCCTGGGGCATCTCGTGGAAGGCGGTCAGGCTCGACGACGTCACCTGGATCACCCACGCAGGAGGGCTGCCCGGATTCACGTCCACGGTGTGCTTTGATCCGGTGAGCCAGACCGGGGCCGTCGTGCTGGTCAATGGCACGACGAACAGCACGAGCCTCGCCTTCGAATTGGCGGCGAGCGCCGCCAGCGGCGCCGCACCGGGCACCGCATCACGCACCGCCGCCGCGATCACCGCGCCCGACCCGTTGCCCGCCGGGTTCCGCCCGCTGCTCGGTATCTACGCCCGGCCGGATCTGGGTGGCTGGCTGTTCAAGGTCGAGTGGCGCGACGGCAAGCTCACGGTCACCGTTCCGGAATCGCCTGGCTTCCAGCTGACGCTGATCCCGACCGGCGCCCCGGAGGTCTTCACCCTCGGGCCGGGCAGCAACTTCGCTGGTGAGCAGGTGCGTTTCCAGCGCGGCAGCGACGGCGAGATCAGCTCGGTCCTGCTGGTAGAGACGACATTCGTCCGCCTGAGTCCGCCGCCGGAGTGGCGCGGCAAGGCAGCCGCCTCCCGCACCAGGCCACCAGCCGCCGGCGAAGGCCGCGCGGTGGCTGACGGCAGTCTTCCGTGATCACCGCTGCCCGTGACCTTTTTTCTTGATCGCGGAAGGCTGCCGGCGTATATCGCGGTCAGATTGACGTGATCAAGAAAAACCGCGCCCCTGCCGCGTGATCACGGAAGGCCGCCGGCACCACGAGCCCGCCGGACCCCTGCCCAGGCGCCGCACGACGACCGGAACCCGGCAGCTAGCACAAGCCAACCCCGCGACACACCGAAAACACGCCTTACTTTGGGATGTTTACTCCGGAACATCAATTCCCGCATTCATGACCTTGCTGGCTAAATCGGAGGTTCAGGCTGCGGGGTGAGTCTGAAGCAGTGGAGGCGGGTGGCGCGGGTTTGCCGGGTGCGGTACTTGCCGGCCAGGGGCCGGCCGGGATTATTGTCTGTGATCATGGTCGCGGGCATGATCACGGACCATCGCCGCTGTCCCTGGAGGCTGTCGGGTGACTCGGGATCTTGGTGAGTCAGGCGCGGGGTGGAGGCGCACGTGCGCCGTGCCCCCTGCCACGGCGCCGCCGGCGGAGCGTGAGCATCGTGACCCTCCCTGTTGCTGTTAGCGGTCTTTTCTGACAGCAACGTGGCCCTCCCCGTTGCTGTCAGGACGACATCAGGAAGGGCTACGTTGCTGTCAAAACCAGTGACCATCAGCAACAGGGAGGGCCACGATGCTGTTGGGGGCGGGCGTGACCAGCAACCTGGACGTCCCGATGCTGCCGCCGGGCCGCCGGGCCGCCGGCTGCCGGGCCGCCGGGCCGCCGGGCCGCCGGGCCGCCGGGCCGCCGGGCCGCCGGGCCGCCGGGCCGCCGGGCCGGAGCGTGCTCCGTATTCCGCAAGATGTCCGAAAGGCTTTCCCCTGACTCGATCACGGAGCCTTTTCCGGCATCGTGGCGGAGAGTTCTCACTCCAGGGGAACCGTCCGTGCGGGGGCGGCAGGTGCGATACTCCGTGATCAAGGAACCGGGCATGATCACGGAAAGTCGTCTCTGTCCTGACCTGGGCGATCTTCCGTGATCATGGTCCGGGGCGTGATCACGGAAACCAGCACGGGTTCCGGGGGCAGCCGCGCGGTTCGTGATCAGGATCGGGGAGCTTTTCCGGCATCGTGGGGGAGAGTTTTCGCTTCGGGGAGTTTTTCCGTCAATAGCGCAGGTCAGTTCGAACAGCCCGGCCTCGTCCGCCCCGGCACCGCTAACCCCGCCCGGGCGCATGAAAGCAGGCCGCCTGAAAGCAGGCCGCCTGAAAGCAGGCCGCCTGGACCTCTAATAAGCCAACAAGGTCATTCATGCGGCCAAGCCGAGCACCAGTCCCACTCCAGCCACTGCTACCCCATCCGCAAAACTCCCGGAGCGAGAGGTCTCCCCCACGATGCCGGAAAAGCTCCCCGATCCTGGTCACGAGAGGCGCCGGCTGGATGAGTCCGGGCGTGGACGGGTCCATGGGCATGGCTGCGGGTGGCGCGCCCGATCACGGAGCGCTGCCGCGCCTCTGCGGGGGCCGGAACGGGCGGCGGCGGCTGGCTGGCCCCGGAAGGGCGCTCCCACCGGCTGCCTTGCAGTCCGATGCGGCAGCCGCGACCTGTATGTTTGCCGTGGGAATAGAAAGATGTCCTAAAAGGTATAAATTACACACCGATGGAAGGCGGTCGCCTGTTAAGGCAATCGTCCGTTAAAGAGTGAAGGGGCGTGGATGCGTGGGCGCTGGATTCGAGCATGCGGTAGCTGTCAGGTGGCGTGATACCGACGCGCTCGGGCACGTCAACCACGTCGTCTTCCTGACCTACCTCGAAGAGGGCAGGGACGCGTTCTTCGCCGAGGTGCTCGGCAGCGATCCGATCTACGTAGTCGTCCGGATCGAGCTTGACCTGCAGGCGGAGGTCCGCCACCAGGACCGCCAGGTCAAGGTGCGGATCGAAGTCGAGCGGCTTGGCCGGACCAGCCTGACGACGAGGGAGACGGTGCTGAGCTCAGCGGGCGATACCGTCGCGCGGGCGAGGGTCGTCACGGTCCTGTGGGATCAGGAGCGGCGCAAGGCGATCCCGTTCGGCGACGCGGCGCGCAGCAGGCTCACGTCGGTCGAGCCGGCCGGGTGACAGCCACCTAGAGGCTGGCGTTAGCTCGGGAGCATGCGTTCAGCCGGGTGAATTTTCTTGGGTGGCGTGGGCTCGGCTGGCTGATGGTCGCGGAGCACCGGGCAGGCGGTATTGGAGTACTTGAGGGTCAGCCGGCCCATGGAGTAGCTCCACGAGCACCGGCAGCCGCTCGGGACGTGATCGGTGGTAACGAGTCCGAGCGGCACGCCTGACCGGTCGCGGGCATCGGGCCGTTCCTTGAACGGCTCGCCATGGAGCACTAGCGCGTCACCAGCCGTAGTGACTGGCTGAAGCATCCCGTCACGCAACGCCAGGTATTCCATCAGTCACCATGATACTGCGCTCGGCTGTCCTGCCGGCCGGACCGCATGACCGCCAGTTAGGCGCCGGCGCGCGGCAGGTACCCGCTGGCCACCAGGCCAGTCACGGCGTCGCGAGTCGCGTCCGGGGTCCAGCCATACCGGCGGTGGTGAGCGCGCAGGTGAACGTAGCTAAAAAGCACGGTATCGGAGACGAGGACGGCGAACCGGCGCGGGTCGCCGACCGGGCCGAGCGATCCGTCGGCTTCGCCTTGCTCGAGAATGCGCAGCCACGGGGCGAAGTAGTCGACGGCCGGGCCTGCCGCGTCCTGGCCGGGCTCGTGGAACGCGGTGTCGATGTGGGCCAGGAGCGGGAGATTGCGCTCGGCGACCACGCACAGTGCCCGCAGCGCCGCGGCGAAACGCTCGCATCCGGTGCCCGGCATGGTGAGCGGCTCCCACATCAGGGCCCGGTAGTCGGTGGCTAGCTGCTCGCGCAGAAGCTGCTCGACGGCGCGGCGGGTCAGCCCGTGCCGCCAGACCGTCGCGCGTGAGACTCCGGCGGCCTCGGCGATGCGTTCCAGCCGCAGCGCGTCCCAGCCCTCTTCGTCGAGCAGCCTGGTCGCGACGGCGAGCAGTGCCTTGTCCACGGGCCGGACTCCTCTTGATGAGACAGATTGTCTCATGCTACGACGATAGGTGTCTCACGACGATGCGTGTCACGCAGACAGGAGCGCTCCGCCATGACCGAGGTGACAATTGCCTGGCAGGACACCGATTCGGCCCGCCCGGCCCGCGATGTGCTCGTGCGGCTGATCGCGCTCACCGACCGCGCCCAGGAGGCTGGCGACGTCAGCGCGTTCCTGATGGAACCTGGCCGGGACGGCCTGTGGACGTGGACCGCCGAGCTGCCTTCCGACCTGCGCAGCTCCTATCAGATCTGCCCGGTACGCGACCGGCCGCTGCGCGGTCAGCCCCCCGGCCCTGACCGCTGGGCGACTGTGGTGGCCGCCGGGTTGCCTGACCGGTCGTGTCCTGACCGGCTGCCGCCCGGCTGCGCCTACGGCAATCCCGGTCAGCAGGCGTCGGTGCTGAGCATGCCGCGGGCGCCGGATCAGCCCTGGCTGGCGCGGCGTCCGGCCGTCGCGCCCGGGCCGGTGCTGCGCGTGCCCCTGCCGGGCGGGTCGGTGGTGCACCTGTACCGGACAGCGGGGATGCCGGACAGCCCGGCGCCGCTGCTTGTGGTCTTCGACGGGCAGCGGCTGCTCGCGACCGATGTCGCGGCCACGTTCGACAATCTGGCCGCCGACGGCGCGACCGGGCCGCTGACGGCCGTGATCGTCGAGTCGATCCGCGGCTCAGAACCGCGCGGGCCCTCGCGGATCGCCAGCCTCACGGTCGCGGCGGGACTCGAGTCCTTCGTCTTCGACGACCTGCTGCCCGCTGTCGAGGCGCGGTACGCGATCGCGGCCGACCCGGCGCTCCGGGTGCTCGCCGGTCACAGCCTCGGCGCCGTGGCGGCGCTGCACCTGGCCGCGCGGCGGCCCGCGGTGTTCGGCAGCGTCGTCGCCGGATCGCCGGCGCTGTGGTGGCCTGGGGAGAACGGGCAACTGCGGGGCGCGGACGTGGCGGGCGAGTACGTCGCCAGCACGGCGGCCCGGCGGCTGTTTCTCGACGCGGGCACCGAGGAAGGTGACCTGCTCGCCGGCGCCCGCGAGTTCCGGCAGGCGCTGGTCGCGGCCGGCCGGGAGGTCACCTACCGGGAGTTCCGGGGCGGGCATGACCATGCGTGCTGGCGCGGCAGCCTGGCCGACGGCGTCGCGAGCGTGCTCGGAGCCCCGGTTAGCTCCGCTGCTTGGCCACGAGGGTGAGTACGTCGTACTTGGCCACGGACTCGCCGCGCTGGTTGGTCACGTCGGTGTCCCACCTGACCTCGCCGTAGTCGGCGTCGACCCGGGGCGTGATCTGCTTGGCGGTCAGCGTCACGGTGAGCTCGTCACCTGGCTTGACCGGGGTGAGGAAGCGCAGGTTCTCCAGGCCGTAGTTGGCGAGCACGGGGCCGGGCTCGGGCGCGACGAACAGCCCGGCCGCGAAGGACACGACCAGGTACCCGTGCGCGACGATCCCGCCGAACAGGGGGTTGGCGCGCGCGGCGGCCTCGTCGGTGTGGGCGTAGAAGGTGTCGCCGGTGAAGTCGGCGAAGCGCTCGATGTCGGCCAGCGTGACCGTCCGCGGCCCGGCCACTACGCTGTCTCCGGCCCGCAGCTCGGCCAGCGACTTGCGGAACGGGTGCTCGCCCTCGCGGCGGGGCGCTCCTGGCACCCAGCGGCCGGTGATCGAGCTGAGGGCCTTGGGGCTGGCCTGGATGGCCGTTCGCTGCATGTGGTGCAGCACGCCCCGGATGCCGCCCATTTCCTCGCCGCCGCCTGCCCGGCCCGGGCCGCCGTGCACCAGCATGGGCAGCGGCGAGCCGTGGCCGGTGGACTGGCTGGCGTCGTCGGTGTCGAGCACCAGCAGCCGGCCGTGCCAGGGCGCCACGCCGAGCACGACCTCGCGGACGAAATCGGCGTCGCCGGAAACCACCGACCCGACCAGGCTGCCGCGGCCGCGGGCCGCGAGCGCCACGACCTCGCCGGCACTGGCATAAGGCAGCAGCGTGGACACCGGCCCGAAAGCCTCGACCTCGTGCGGCGCATCCTGGCCGGCGTCGTCGGCCCGGATCAGGATGGGAGCGAGGAACGCGCCGCGCTCGCTGTCGGCGTCGAGGGTGCTGACACGCTCCGGGTCGCCGAAGGCCAGGCTTCCGGCGGCCAGCAGCGCCTTGAGCGACCTGCGGACCTCGTCCCGCTGCCCCAGGCTGGCCAGCGCGCCCATCCGCACCTCCGGGCTGGCCGGGTTGCCGACCGTGACCTGGGCCAGCCGTTCGCCGACCGCGTCGGCCACGTCGCTCAGAATGGCTCGCGGCACGAAGGCGCGCCGGATGGCGGTGCATTTCTGCCCGGCCTTGACGGTCATCTCGGTGACCAGCTGGGACACGTACAGGTCGAACTCGGCGGAGCCTGGGGAGGCGTCGGCCCGAGTATGGACAGGTTCAGCGAGTCGGCCTCGGCGTTGAAGCGCACGGCGTTCGCCACGATCGCGGGGTGCGCGCGCAGCCGCCGCGCCGTGTCCGCCGAGCCGGTGAAGGACACCAGGTCCTGCTCCGTCAGGTGATCAAGCAGGTCGCCAACGCCGCCGCAGATCAGCTGGACCGAGCCGTCAGGCAGCAGGCCGGACTCCACGATGAGTTCGACCAGCCTGGCCGTGAGGTAAGCGGTCTGGCTCGCGGGCTTGACGAGGGTAGGAACCCCCGCGATGAAAGCAGGCGCGAACTTCTCCAACGGCCCCCATACCGGGAAGTTGAAGGCGTTGATCTGCACGGCGACGCCGCGCAACGGAGTGCAGACGTGCTGACCCACGAAACCGCCGGCGCGGCTCAGCGGCTCGAGGTCGCCATCGAGGTAGATGTGGTCATTGGGCAGCTCGCGGCGGCCCTTGCTGGCATAGCTGGCCAGCACGCCGATGCCGCCGTCCACGTCGAACTTGGAGTCGCTCAGGGTCGCGCCGGTGCGGGCGGAGAGCGCATACAGCTCGTCCCTGTGCTCGCGCAGGTAAGACGCGAGCGATTTGAGCAGCGCGGCCCGCTGGTGGAAGGTCAGGTCGCGCAGCGCGCCGCCGCCTTCGGACCGGCCGTACCGTAGGGCGGCGGCCAGGTCGATCCCCTCGGAGGAGATCCGCGCGACCTCCGCACCGGTGACCGCGTCGAGCAGCGGGGCTCCGTCTCCGGCCGGAGAACGCCACGATCCCTCGGTGTAGCTTCGCAGTACGGTCATCGACCCAGCCTCCTTGATGGGGTGCGATGGGCTGCGGCCGGTCGCGCGGCCGCGCCGCGAATTCTAGCGGTCCAGGCCCGCGTCGGCCGCGAGCCTGGCCAGCACGGCGTGATCGAAGATCGACTCCTGCTCGGTGAAGTAGGCGCGATGCAGGCGCTCGACTAGTTCCGGCTGCCGGTGCCTGGCCTTCGCCAGCTGCAGCAGCCTGTGGGCGTCCCTGGTGCTGCCGCTGCGCAGGTCGTCCATCCGGAATCTGAGCCCCTCCGCCGCCGCCCGCTGCTCCATCTGGCGCTGCGCGTCGCTGGCCTGCTGGCTGGTCATCCCGTACTTGCTGGCCAGCATCGTCAACGTCGGCGTCGTAGCGTCCATGGGCGCGAGCGGGTCGAGCTCGAACGACCGGTAGACAACGTCAACCTCACCGCTGTGGCCGAACGCGGCAAGGCCATTCTCGAAGCGCCTCTTGCCCAGGTAGCACCACGGGCACACGACATCAGACCAGATCTCTACCTGCATGTGCAGGCTAACGCGCCCGGGACCCGGTCGCTTCCCGGTGCCTGCCCGGTGCCTCCGGCGCCTGAAAACGCAGACGGCCGCTCCCCCGCCACTGCCTGATGACGCAGGCACGCGGCCCTGGCGCCAAGCATGCTGGAAACGGCGGTTCGCGGGCTTACCGCTCGCCGTCATCCGTGATCGCCTCAGAACGGAAACCGCCATGGCACGACCGCGGCCAGACACCGTAGACAAGCTCATCGACCTGCTGATTCTCCCGGTAGGCGGCCTCGAGGATGACACCCGGCCGCAGGCCATGGAATCCGAGATCAAGAAGGTCAGCGAAGATCTCGGCTGGCTGGTGTTCGAGGACGCTAAATGGTTCGAGTACGACGGCCGGCGGATCGAAGATACGCTCGATCCCTGGCTGAGCGATGACCTCGCCTCCGAATTCGACACCGTGGCCCAAAGTGCGCAGCTCGCCGAATTCCTCACCTGGGTGGAGAATTTGATTGCCGCCTGGAAGAGCGGCGAGGCCGGGGTGAGCGCGCAGACCGGGGCGGAAGGCGAGGGCACGGGCGCCCTGCGCGGCCTTAAGAATCCGAGCTTCGAGCCGGACCGGGTGCCCGGCACGGAGTTCTACAAGTATCAGGACAGTCAGTATCTCTACGCCGCTATGGCGGACGCTCCGGCTGATCGGTGGAAGACACTCGAGGACCGCTACGACGACAAGGCCGCCGCCGCCGGCCCAGTCCCGTCGGCCGACGCCGCGATTCGCGGCTATCCATACGCCAGCTCCGTCCTGCCAGGGACGAGATATTACCGTCTCGACGGCGAGAAATACCTCTACGGCCCCACGGAATTCGGCGCGGCGGATGAATGGCAGCCCTATGAATACTGGCAGGAGCAGGCAGGTGTCGAAGAGTCCGCGTCTGCGCTGATGGGCTCGCTTGACACTCTGATCGCGCTGCTCGAGTCGCAACTTGAGCAGAGCAAGTAGCCGGTAATAACAGGACTCAGCGGAGGGATAACGGCCATGGGAAACAACGCGGGAAGGCTATCGCAGAAGCTCTCCGAGCAGGTAGACGAGATCACAACGCGCATCGAGCTGATCATCGGCCAGCGCCAGAATCACACGCTATCCGCCGGGGAGACCGCAGATGCCCTGAAAAATGTCGCGGCCGATATTAACGAGCTTGACCTTGATCGGACCATGCGCGATGACATACTTCGGAAGCTCAAAAGGGCCGAGGGCCAGATCGAGAACCTGGAGAAGGCTGAGAAGGAGACGCAGCTGAAGTTGGCCCAGGAGAACCTGGCTCGGGACGCGGAGAATCAGATCAGGCTCGGCAAGCAAAAGGGCAATCTAGTGCTGATCTATTCTCAGGAGTACGGGGATGGATATAGCCAGAACTATGTCCAGCAACTCTTTGACGCGGGCAGGCAGGCTGGCGGGTACAGGTACCCTAGAGAGGGCCAGAAGCTGCAGCCTATCTCCGACGACGTACACGAGCTTGCCTGCCGCAAGGCGAGCGGCGTATCAAGTTCCAAATCCACGTCCAATGGCCTGATCAATAGAATCAGGGAACAATCGGCGATAGTGGTGAGTTACGCCTACAAGGCCGGCTACATCGTCGAGGATGATGGCGTTCAGCAGGCCATGGGAAATCTCGCCCGGGCCATCGCCTTCACGCTCGACAGTGACAGCGGCGATCGCGATTACACGAAGGCGAATAATCCCAGGGGCATGTCCTACAACCTCGACACGAGGGTGCCCGGAGTTCAGAACTCCAGCCAGTATACGGGCGCCCCGAGCGAGGACCCGCTGGTGGTGCTCAATAGCCACGAGCAATCACTGATCAATCTTAGAATGCAGCTTAACTACGCCACTGAGAGCCAGCGGCAGGAGAGGCTGCGGGCGGAGATCCTCCGCCTGGAGAAGGAAGTGGAGAACCTCAGGAAAAAACTCGCTACGAAGTAACGTTTTCCCAGGCCTGCCTGGTCCGCGGCGTGCGCCGCAGAGCGGCAAGCTGCCCCGGAGCCGTCGGACTCCAGCCGGCAATACCGGCATGCGTATTCTCCTGCCACAAATCACCATCCTGCCAGTTTGTACGCCTCGATCACAGGGCGAGCGCGAATGTCCGCTGACGGGCGGCGGCAGCCGCTGCCGGCTTGTCACATCCCGGATGTTTACGATTGCTCGTATGAAGCCTGCAGATATCACGCAGTTGCACGTCCTCGGCAAGCCCGCCGTCGCGCCCGACGGCAGGTTCGCTATCGTCGCCGTGACCAGGCCCGATCTGGACGCTGACGAGTATCGCGGCCAGCTGTGGATCGTCCCGACGGACGGGTCCGCGCCGCCGCGCCAGTTCACGACGGGCTGGCGTGACAGCGCGCCCGCCTACTCGCCGGACGGGGCGTGGCTCGCTTTCCTGCGGGCGGCGGGCGGCGAGGGCCCGGGCGCCAAGCCGCAACTCCACGTCATGCCCACTGGCGGGGGCGAGCCCAGGCGCGTCACCGACCAGCCGCTCGGCGCCGGCGCCCCGGCGTGGAGCCCGGACTCAGCCGCGATCGCCTACATCGCGCGCGTGCCGGACGAAGGGCGCTATGCGGGCAAGGCCGAAGCCGAGCCGCCCAGGAGGATCACGACCCTGCAGTACCGGCGGGACAACCTCGGGTTCTACATCGACAGGCGATCCCACGTATTCGTGGTGGATCCGTTCGGCGAGGGCGCTCAGCCCGTGCAGGTCACCAAGGGCGACTTCGATCACGCGGACGTGGCCTGGAGCCACGACGGCCAGAGCCTGGCGTTCGTGTCCGCCCGCCACGACGAGCGCGACACCGATCTGGCCAGCGATGTCTGGCTGTGCGCGACGGACGGCTCGAACCTCAGGCCAGTCACCCGCGGCGCCCCGGCCGACGGACCGAGGCTTTCGATCAGCCAGGTGCGCTTCACCCCGGACGGCACCTCGGTATGCTTCGCCGCCGCCGAGCTCGGCGCCAGCGGCGCGGCGACCGGCCGCAACGCGGGCGTATGGATTGTCGCGGCCGACGGTTCTGTGCCGCCCAGGCGCCTCACCGACGTGGAGAGCATCCACCTGGCCCGTGACAGCGAGCTCGAGACGACTCCCGCCGGCGTTCTGGCCTGCGCTGAGCACCGGGGCGCGGTCGAGCTGCTTCGCGTCCCCTACGACGGCGGCAAGCCCGAGACCCTGATGAGGGGCAGCCGTCAGGTCGAGGGGATCGCGAGCGCCGGGACAGTCGTCGTGGCCGCCGTCGCCGACCCTGGCTCGCGAGGCGAGCTGATCGCCCTGACCTCGGAGGCAGAGCGCCCGCTCACCTCCTTCGCCGCCATCGCGTCGCCACGCCCGATGGAGGAGATCACGGCCACCGCGCCGGACGGCTATCCGGTGCACGGCTGGATCGTGCGGCCTGAGGGCGCCGGCCCGCACCCGGTCCTGCTGCTGATCCACGGCGGGCCGTTCACGCAGTACGGCTGGCGGCTCTTCGACGAGGCGCAGGTCTACGCAGGCGCGGGGTACGCGGTCGTCATGGGCAACCCGCGTGGCTCTTCTGGCTACGGGCAAACGCACGGGAACCGCATCGTCGGCGACGCGGCCACGAGCGCGGCCGCCGACCTGCTCGCCCTGCTCGACGCCGGGCTGGCGGCCGGCGGCCTCGACGGTTCGCGCGTGGGCGTGCTCGGCGGTTCCTACGGCGGCTACATGACGACCTGGCTCGCCGCCTGCCACGGGGAGCGATTCAAGGCAGCGGTCAGCGAGCGGGCGGTCAACGCGATCGACAGCTTCCAGGGCTCGAGCGATATCGGCTGGTTCTTCGCCAGCAGCCTGTTCGGTCCCGATCCGGCGGGCTGGGCCACCCAGAATCCGCTCAGCCACGCTGATCAGATCAGCATCCCGACGCTGATCGTGCATTCCGAGCACGACTGGCGCTGCCCCGTCGAGCAGGCTCAGCGGCTATTCGTCTCGCTCAAGCTGCGCGGGGTCCCCGCCGAAATGCTGCTATTCCCCGGCGAAGGGCACGAGCTCTCGCGCAATGGCCGGCCGAGCCACCGGGTCGCGCGATTCGAGGCGATCCTGGACTGGTGGTCACGCCACCTGTAAACGGACCCCGGCTTCAGGCCTGCCAGGCAGCAAGCGGCTCGGCTCCCCTTGGGCCGCGCGGCCAGGGTCCCGGCTAGCGGCTGGCCGGGACCCTCGGCGACGTCAGCTCGTCAGATGGCCGTCGCACATGGCGGTCGACCCGCCGACGTGAGCGCTGAGCCCCTCGAGTGCCGATGCCTGAGTCGCGTAGCCCATCCCCGGCTGGGTGCTGGGGCTAGCGGGCCACGCCGTGTTCGCGGTCGGGGACACGCTCTGGAAGAGATTGTTGTCCCACATGAAGCCGAACTGGTTGGCGTCAAGTTCGCCCGCGGGAGCACTGGTGTTCTGGTCGTTACTCCAGATCGAGGACGCGTTGCCAGTGATGAAGGTCCCGATGCCCGTGTCGGGCAGGCCGGCTTCGGTGAGGTCCCTGTTCAGGCAATAGGCCGCCCGGGTAAAGATGCCCTTGCCAGGAAGCCAGTGGTTCTTCATACCGTCCGTGACCGCGCAGCCATCAGGCCAGTTCGCGCCGGTAGTGTTGCACTGCTCGCTGAGCACGTTATCACCGGGCGTCGTTCCGTCGATGAATTGCGGACCGCCATAGCTAGTGCTGGTGGCCCCGATCACGGTATCGGCGAGATTCTTGGCAACATCCAGGTAGAATTGCTCGCTCCCGCTCTTGTCGCTGGCAAAGTTCGCCGTATAGTCGGCGGGAATTCCGCTGGTCTGCTCAGAAGCTTTCTCAATAGCCGGGTACATCGCGGCCAGCCCGCCGACGGCCGTCCCCATGTGCTGCGTCTCCTTAGTCTCGCCGGTCGCCACGTTGCATGGCTGCGGCGGAGTCGCCGGCGGAGTCGCCGTGGGGTCTGGATTGATCTCGCCATCGAACACGAACTTGGTACCTGATGCGTCGAGATCGCCAGTGCCGTATTCATGCACGAGGTTGCTCGTATTGAGCAGCCACTGCGCCTCTTGATAAAGACCGCCTTCGTCAGCGCTGGCGTTGCTGTTGAAGACGCCGTCGAAGAAGTCGGAGTTTCCGGTGAGCGAGTAGAGCGAGGCAGAAAGCCACAGGTAGAGGGTGTTCGCGCCGACATTCTTGGACGCCTCGCCATAATCGCCAGCGCCGCCGTTATTGGGCTGCACGAACTGGGCGACGCCAGCGGAGGAGTTCGGGTTGCCAGGGTCGTCGGACACTCCGGCGACCGATGCGTTCTGGCTTCCCGCGTCGCACTGCCAGGTGTACTGCCAGCGGCCCGGGAAATTCGGATACGAGGCAGTCTGCGGCCAGTCGTGATTGCCGGAGTCCCAGCCCACTTTCGTGATGTAGTACCACAGGCTCTCCGCCAGGTACAGATAGTTCGTCTTACCGGTGAGCTGATAGGCGTTGACCCACATGACGGCCCAGTTAGCCGTGTCGTCGAAGAAGTTGTTCTCGAACTGGTTTGGCCACTCCTGCGGGTCCTGGTACGCGGGAAGGCCGTCGTCATCGGTGCTGGTCCAGTCCGTACTGGGATCACCGGCGCTTCGCACCGGGCACTGGCCGTTATCGGGAGTCCCGGGCGCGCCCGTTGCCGGGCCCATGGCGGTGCCGCAGATCGCGTTGTACGTAGTCGCCAGGTCAGAGATGATGCTAGTGTCGGCGGACCCGCCGCCCGACCACGGAGTCCCGCTCGGCGGCGACCAGGTGCCAGTTCCGCTGTTGTATGTCCACTGCGTGCCTGATGCCTGATCGTCAAAGTCGATCAGCGAGTTGAGCGCGACAGCGGACCACCACCAGCAATTCCCGGCGAATTGATAATGCAGGTTGTTTCCCGCGTTGACCCACTGGTTGGCGTTTATTCCGCACGAGTTCGCTATGTTATCCGTGAATAGCCCGGTCGAAGGATCGTACATAGCGAGCTGCCCCAGTGCCGCGGTCGCCGCCTGGTTCGCCGCCGAGGTCGCGGACGGCAGGGTCCACTGCTGGTCGCTATTGCTGGTGCTGCACGTCGCCAGGGTCAGCTGATCGTTCAGCGTCGAGTCAGTGGCAAGGCACAGGCTGGGAGAACTAGAGACGGCCTGATGGATGCTCGCGGTGCCGGTCAGGTCCCACTGCTCGCCCGCCGAGGAATTGCAGGCCCACAGGACAACGACTCCGCTGCTGTTGCCGAGCAGGCATTTAACGCTGCCATTGCTGTTATTGAGGAAAAATATCCGGATCTGGCCATCTGGCTCTATTGTCCAGATCTGATGGCCTATTTCGCCGTTGCACGTCGACAGCTGCACCGGGTTGCTGGCACCTGTTCCGGGATCGACTCCGTTCAGGTTGGCCACGCAGTCGCCGGAGTTCCCGTTCCACGTGATCGCCCCTGCCATTGGCGTCGACGTGAGCGGGGTCGTCGCCTCGGCAGGCAGAGAAGTTAGTCCGATCGCGAACGCCGGCGCGAGCATCGCCACGGCGACTAGGACGCGCCTTGTGACCCTGGCTCGCGACAGTGAACGGGCCCGCGCCGCCCTTTCTCGATACTTCATTTTACTCCCTTTTAGCGAACAGATGACGTAAACAATTTTAATAGGGGTAAAATTCGCGTCAAGGGATTCTCGTGGCAGCAACCTGCCAAAACGGGCATGCTGATGCCTGCGAGGCCGGGGCGGCATGATCGCGGAGCGTTTTCCGTCGTTGCCGCGGAGAGTTCTCGCAGCACGGAGTGTTGACCGCTCTATGTGCCGAAAAGCATCCGCACTACGAGAAGTCTCCGCGCCAGAGGTCGCCGGCGATGAATTCCGGCTTCAGGTCCTCCAGGCAGCCAGCAGCTCGGCTGCCCTGGGGCCGCATTCGGCGAGACGCTCGGCGTACAGGGAGTACCAGACGGTCAGGTGCAGCCGCCGCAGCTCCTCGCAGGTCCTGAGCTGGGCAGCATCCACGAGGTCGCCGTATGCCCGCAGGATGCGGCCGCCGTCACGGCGCGGGCTGGCCGTGGCGGCCGCCACGTCCCAGGCGACCGGGCCGCGGCAGGTGTCCTCGAAGTCATGCCAGGCCCATCCGCCATCGGCAGCCATGATGTTGCCCGGGCCGGCGTCACCGTGCAGCACCTGCCCGCCGGTGCCGGCCGGCCCGAGCTCGGCGGTCAGCCGGGTGAATGCCCGGGCGATGGCATCCGCGTCAGCCGGGGTCAGCCGCGTCTGGGGCCTGGCCAGGAACGCGGGGATGTCGCCGAGCGGGGCGAGGACCGGCGGCCGGCCAGGGTAGGTCCGCAGAGCGGCGTGCAATTCCCGCAGCATCGACCCGATCGTGGCCTCGTCCGGCGGCCAGCCATCGGCGGGCTTGCGATAGGCCCAGAAGGACATCTCGTGCCCGTCGCCGTGGTGGACCACCGACGGAACCTCGCCGCTCGGCTCCACGACCGGGAGGCCAGCCTCCGACAAGAACAAGGCCACGTCCAGCTCCCGCTGAAGCCACGCCGCCGG
This sequence comes from uncultured Actinomycetota bacterium, assembly GCA_963720575.1. GTDB lineage: Bacteria > Actinomycetota > Actinomycetes > Streptosporangiales > Streptosporangiaceae > Chersky-822. Next base: position 1,737,898 of record CAVRGA010000001.1, on the reverse strand, counting down.
GTCAGGCCTGACCGCCGGCGTGCTCGCGGCCACCTTCGCCACCACCGGCGACGGGCTCAGCCAGACGACCACGTTCGCGCCATCGCCAAGGATCACCGGCTCAGCGCAGGCCACTCCCAGCCTGCCTGCCACCGAGACCGCCACGCGCACCGCAGTCCCAGGGATGCTCAAGGCACCACCCCGCTTCGCGGTCGCGGTCGGCCTGGCTTATGCCTTCGCCCGGTTATCGTAGGCCTCTGTCAGCGGCCCGGCTCGCCCGCCGTCGAGTGCCTCGCGGATGAGGTCAGCGTGACCGGCGTGCCTGGCCGTCTCCTTGATGATGTGCAGCAGCACCCACCGGACCGACTGATCCGCGTTAATCGCCGAGGGCTGGCCGAGATCGGGTACCCCGGCGATGATCTGCTCGGTCTGGGCCGCGGTCTCCGCGTACAAGTCCAGCAGCCCGGCCAGCGTCTCATCCTCGCCCATCCGGAAATCATCCGGCCAGTTCTCGATCGGCCACAGGCCAGGCAGGGGCCGCCCGGCGATTCCCGCGACGACCCACCGGCGCTCGGTCCTGGCCGAGTGCTTGATCAGGCCGCCCAGCGACAGCGAACTCGCGGCCGGCGTGGCCCGCGCCTGCTCGTCGTCGAGTCCCAGGACAATGGCACGCAACCCGTCACGCTGCTGCGCCAGGCAGGTCAGCAGGGCATCGCGCTCATCAGCGACAGCACGCGCGAAAAGTGGCATCCGGTCATTCTGCCGCACGAGGCGGCCGCCGGCAGCCTCAGCTAACTAGGTCCCAGATCCGGCCGCGGCTGCCGGCTCAGGCGAATGCCCTGATGACGTCTTCGGGACGCCATGCGAGCGCGAGGCTCGCGGTCGCTGAGTCTGTGTAACCAGCACAGGACACGCCGATCAGGGCAGTCTCGCCAGGATCGAAGCCGGGCACCTGCGGCGCGCCGCGCTGTAGCGCCGCCAGGTCCCGGCTGCCGAAAGGATGGTCGAGCCATTTCACCGAACCCGCGTACCAGAGTTTCGTGGCCACGGGTGCACGGTCGGCGCCAATCAGGTCGATCTCCGGGTCGAACGAGCGGCTCCACCAACCACCGACGGCTGTCGCCTCTGGCCACGGAAGGTCGCCGGCCGCCAGGGACAGCGCCTCCCTGATAATGGGCTCAACCGCGCGGCCACGCCATGACGCCCACCCGCGACTGATCAGGGCGGCTGCGGCCTCCGACCGGTTGCGCCTGCTCAGTTCGTGGGCCGCCCTCCCGATCGCCAGGTAGAACCGCAAGCTCGCGTCGGCGACGCGGTAAAGGGCCGGCTTAGTTGCCCGGACCGACAACGGCTCGTCGACGGCGAGCACGCGCTTGTCCTCGACCAGCCTGCGCAATACCGGGGTCAGCGTTCCTGATGGGATCGCCCCAGCGCGACTGCCGGCCTCGGCCGCGATGTTGGCGTGCGTCCGGTTACCGCCTCCGACCGCCTCGATCACCCTGTGGACGACGTCGGGCGCCGGGAATTCCGCGAGCAGGGCAGCCTCGGGCACGCCGAACAGCGATGATGCCGGATCCGCGCACTCACGTTCGGCGAACTCCAATGCCGGGACGCCAGCTGGCCAGGCACGCAGAATGCCAGGCAGCCCGCCGGACAGGAGATAGGCGTCAAGAGCGTCCGCGGCCGCGAGACCGAGCGCGCCACCCACCTCAGCGGGATTCAGCGGGCCGAGCAAGAGGTTGTCGGCCCTGCCGAAGAACGGCCGGTCATAAACCGTCAGCCTCTCCATCATGTGCAGGTCGCTGCCAAGCAGCAGGAGAAGCACCGGGCGCTGAGATAGCAGCCGGTCCCACGCGGTCTGCAGGGCACCGTCGAAGACGTCATCCTGCTCGGCTAGCCACGGCACTTCATCGAGAACCACGACAACGGGAGAGTCTGGAAGCACGGCAGCGAGTACGCGGAACGCGTCAGGCCAGCTTGCCGTCGACTCCGCAGGTACAAGGCCGGGGTCCCGAGGCATGGTCGAACTGGCCAGCTCAGCCAGGAAGGCGGCGATGGCATCGACAGGAGATGCCCCTTTGGTGGCGGTGTAAAACAAGTACGGCACTCCAGCGCGGTCGCAGAACTCCTGCGCGAGGCGCGACTTCCCGACCTGCCGCCTGCCCCTTATGGCAAGCGCAGTTCCAGCGCCGCTCGACGCGATCCAGGCGAGCCGCTTACGCAACAGAGTGAGTTCCTGCTCTCTGCCCACAAACCCAGTTGCCACGAAGATCCCATCTACGTAGATTCAATCTACATAGTTAGAATACCTGGTCGCTGAGGACCTGGGTGATCGCGTGGTGACCGATCGCCGCGAGCGACGGGCTGGTGGTCCGGTAGTAATGCACCGCGCCGATGCCGAGCCCGAGTGCCCAGGCACGTCCGCGTGCCCACGTCGCATCGTCGGCCTGAACCTCCGCGCGGAACAGGTCGCGGGTACCGGCCTCCAGCCAGGCCCAGGCGGGCAGCATGTCGATGGCGGGATCACCAGCGCCGAGCCCGCCGAAGTCGATGACCCCGGTCAGCCGGCCGCCAAGGGCGATCAAGTTGACCGGGTACAAGTCCGCGTGGACCCAGACCGGCGCGCGGTCCCACGCAGGAACTCCCCTGGCGGCGTCCCACGCCCCGGTCACCAGCCCGGCGTCCACGGTGCCGTCGGCGCTCAGGACGCCGATCTCGGCGCGGACCCGGGCATCGAGGACACCCACCGGCCCGCCCCGAAATGATCTCGGCCCGCCGCCGGCGTCGATCCGCTGCAAGGCCGCCACGAACTGGCCGAGCAGCACGGCGGACTCGCCAGTAGCCCCCAGGGGGGCGGCGCTCTCGCCGGGAACCCACCGGCATACCAGCCACGGATAGGGAAAGCCCTCCCCGGGAACTCCGAGCGCCACCGGCACCGGCACGGCGAGAGGCAGCAACGGGGCCAGTCGCGGCAGCCACCGCCACTCCGCGGCCACGCTGGCGGCCGCCGCGCCATGACGGGGCAGCCGGACCGCCAGGTCACCGCCGAGCCGGTACACCACGTTGTCAGTGCCAGCCCGGCCGGTCGCCGTGATACCAAGCCCGGCCCATCGCGGGAACTGCGCCGCGATCAGCCTTCCCGCGAGATCCCGGCCGGCCGCGATCACTCCCCGGCGCCGCCGGCCGGGCGCACGAAAATTTGCACCGCCGCTCTCCTGCCTGGTCATGAATCTTCATCGGCGCGTGCCCTTTACCCGAGGCGTAAACGGCGGCATTACGCACAGGTTCAGCGGGAAAGCCGGATAACCGGAATGGCCCGGTCGGTCTTCTCCTGATAGCCGGCGTAGCGCGGCTGGCTCTCAGTTATCCGCTGCCACGCCTGCGCCCGCGCGTCCCCCTCGAGCTGCGCCGCGCTCACCTTTAGCTCCTTGCCGGCGAACTCGATCCAGACCTGATCAGGATGCGCCGCGATGTTGTGGTACCACGCCGGGTGATGAGCCGACCCGCCCGCTGACGCCACCACCAGCCAGGCATCGTCACCATCGTCGAACCGGGTCAGCGTGGTCTGCCTCTTCTGCCCGCTCTTGGCGCCGACGGTGGTCAGGTAGAGCAGGTCCATGCCCTGGAACTTGTCGCCTGACCGCCGGTGCCAGCTTGTCATCAGCCGCATGACCGCACGCGTCATCGCGTTCGATCCGGCCCCGCGAGCGCCGCGGCTTCCGCTCGGTGTCTTCTGAAAGCTCATCCCGCTCGTCCGTCCTCTCCGTCAGGGCCGAGCGCCGGAATATAGTTCTGATCGGTCATGCTAGCCCGCGCGGCTGAACCCCGGTATCGATTGCTCAAGGGCGTCGAGGATGATGGCGAGCCCGATCTCGAACTCGTCGCCGAAGTCATAGCCGGCCCGCAGGATGTGCTGGGTCGCCATCTCCACGAAGTGGGGGTACTGGCCAACGGGGATCCCGTGCGTGATCGGCTGGGTGATTTCCGCGACGGTTTCCCGCTTGAAGGGCAGGGCCGCCTCCTGGAGAGCGAATCCGTACACGTAGCTGTCGAGCAGGGCGTAAGCGTGGGCGGTCGCGGCGACCGAGAAGCCGGCCCCGCGCAGGGTGCCGATCGTCGCGTCGTGGTGACGCAGCGTCGCCGGGCCCGGATTGGCCCTCGACTCCATGAGCCCGATCGCCCAGGTGTGGCGCCTCAGCACCTGGCGGGCCGACATCGCTCGCCGGCGCATCTCGGACCGCCAGTCGCCCGCGGCGGACGGCAGTTCGATCTCGCCGAAGACGAGGTCGACAATGCCGTCGAGAATCTCGTCCTTGCCGGCGACGTAGTGGTACAGCGACATCGGCTTGGCGCCGAGTTCCCGGGCGAGGGAGCGCATTGTCAGCGCCCCGACTCCCGAGGCGTCGGCGATCGCGACGGCCCCCCGCAGCACCCTTTCGCGGCTGAGCGGAACGCGCTCTCGCTGGCCGCCGCTCGCTTGCTCAGGCATCTCGTTCCTCGGCCGATAGCTTTCTCGTACTTAGTACTGTAGCGTGTCGGGCAGGCGTCGTACTAAGTACGGCAAGGCGGGCACGAGCGGTCGGGCTGAGAACAGCCCCGCCACACCGCCCCGGCAGAGGAGCAGCCATGAAGTCCGCACAGCAGCGCACCGCTGCGGGCGACGGTGCCAGCGGCCCGCCGGCGGCTGAAAGCACGATGCGAGCAGTCGTGCAGGACGTCTACGGCCCGGCCGGCGTCTTGCGCATGGAGCGGATCGCCCGGCCGGAGATCTCGGACGGCGACGTGCTGCTGAAGGTGCACGCGGCAGGCGTGGACCGGGGTGCCTGGCATCTGATGACCGGCAAGCCGTACCTGCTTCGCCTCGGCTTCGGGCTGCGCAAGCCGCGGAATCCGGTTCGCGGCCGCGAGGTCGCTGGCACCGTCGTCGCGGCCGGATCGGCCGTTACCAGGTTCGCCGCGGGTGATGAGGTCTACGGAATCGGCACGGGCACCTACGCCGAGTACGCCTGCGCCCGGGAGGACAAGCTCGCCCGCAAGCCGGCGAACCTCACCTTCGAGCAGGCCTCGGTGGTGCCAGTGTCCGCGCTCACCGCGCTGCAGGCGCTGACCGATGCCGGCCATGTCAAGACAGGGCAGAAGGTGCTGGTCATCGGAGCGTCCGGCGGCGTCGGCAGCTTCGCCGTCCAGCTGGCCAAGGCGTTCGGCGCGCAGGTCACCGGCGTGTGCAGCACCGCCAAGCTCGACCTGGTCAGGTCCCTCGGCGCCGATCACGCCATCGACTACACGACAAGCGACTTCGCCGACGGACAGCACCGGTACGACCTGATCCTCGACATCGGGGGGAATCCGGCCCTGTCACGGCTGCGCCGCGCGCTCGCGCCCTCCGGGACGGCTGTCCTGGTCGGCGGCGAGGAGGGCGGCAGCCTGACCGGGGGCATGGGCAGGCAACTGCGAGCCATGGCCCAGTCGCGATTCAGCGGCCAGCGGCTGACCAGCTGGCTGTGCAAGGAACGCGCCGCTGATCTGGACCGGCTCACCGAGCTCATCGAGGCGGCGAAGCTCACGCCGAGCATCGACCGGGCCTACACCCTGGAGCAGGTACCCGAGGCCCTGCGCCGCCTGGAAGCAGGCGAGGCGCGAGGCAAGATCGCCATCACCATCTGAACGGGCGGCTGGCGCCAGCGGCTGTTACAACCAGGAGGCATTGATGCTAGCCGTCACGACGCGCCAGCGGATACTCGCCGTTTTCCTCCCCATCACCGCCGTGCTTTACATCAGCGCTGAGGCGCTCGACCCCAAAGGCACTGACCAGCTGGTCACGACCACCGCCACCGGGCTGAAGCTGCTGGCCATTGCCGCGAAGCATCCGGTTCAGCTCTACGTGGCCGGCACCGTGTCGGTCCTGGCCCTCGGCGCGCTGGCGGTCTCGTACGCGGCGATCGCGACGCTGATCAGGGACCGCGGCTGGGTGGTCGCCACCGTCGGCGCGATGCTGGGGGCGGTCGGCGCTTTCTGCGGTGCCATTACCAACGTGCTGGTCGGGATCAGCCTCGCCGCGGCCGCGACTGCCCCGATATCAGCCGGCGCGGGCGCGCGGTTCCTGGCTACCTCGTTCAATTCCGGGGCCGGCCAGTTCTTCACCTATCTGTATTTCGTCGGCGAGTACACAGCGCCGGTCATCATGGGCTTCGCGTTGTGGCGCAGCCGCGCCGTTCCGCGCTGGCTGGCCGGCCTGTTCGTCGTCGGCTTCCTGGCCGCCGAAGCGCAGTCATCCAAGGGCGCCATAGTCATCTTGTTCATGCTGCCCTGGGCGGCAGCGATGATCTTGCTGGCGGCAAGGATCTGGCAGAAGGCACAGCGGGAAAGCGGGGAAGCGCAGGCGAACTCGCCCCTGCCGGCGGCGATGAGAGCCTGAGCCCGTGCTCCCTGAGTTCATCGCTGGCCGGAGTCTGCCGCTGGCAATCTTTCCTAATGGATCTCAGCCTCCGGGTAGTGTGAACGCGTCTCACCCAACCGGTATGCGTCCGACATGCAAGGACATCGATGCGTCATATTCTCGGCAAGATGCCTGCGCCTCTCGCGTGCTGGCTGCGGACGACTTTCGGCAAGCACCTCAGCAGATTCGCCGGCGTCGCGCTCTTGTCGCTTCTCGCCACGCAGATCGTTCTCAGCGTCGCGTACCTGATCATCGGCACCGGCGGGGCCGCTACGCTTCTCGGCTGGCTCGCCGGAGCGGCAGTCAGCTACCTGCTCAGCCGCAAGGCATGGGACCGCAAGGGCCGGCCCAACCTGCTCAGGGAGACCTTGCCGTTCTGGATCATCGCCGCGGGCACGGCGGTCGTCCTCACCACCGCCGGCCATCTCGCTGGCGAATACGCCAAGGCTCATGACCTGGCCAGGATCCAGTCCACCGCTGTCGTATCCGGCACCGTCCTCGCCGCGAACCTCCTGACTTTCATCCTGAGATTCGTGATCTTCCACTACCTCCTGTTCGCCGGCCCCCGGACACCCAGCACCGCGCCAGCGCAAGAGAGAGCAACCCAGTCTGATTACGTCGGGTAGCCGCTGCGCCAGGCGGCGTACTCGGGGCAGAGTGGCCGGCCGTCTTCGGGCCGGCTGATCCACAGTCGCAGCAGGTGCCGCTGACGCGCTGGGTTCTCGCTGTCGTCGACGAAGGCCGTGCGGGTGTGCACCGTCACGAAGTTGTTGATGAACTGCAGGTCGCCCGTCTGGAGTCGCATGCAAAGAGCGACGCCTGGCCTTTTCGGCAGCGAGTCGAAATACGTGAAGCAGGCAATCTCGTCCTCGGTGAGCCTGGGCACTTCGGGGAAGCGCATGGCTGACCTGACCCGGCCGGTTCTGACCGTCGCCGACAGCACTCCGCCGACGTAGCTGTAGAGGGGTTCGGTGTACCAGCCGGGTGACCCCGGGGGTTCCTCGCTCCGCCAGTCGGTCGGGAAGTTCCTGGCCAGGACGGGCAGGTACTCGGGGTGCTCGTCGACGACGAAATTATAGAGCAGCCCCGAACTGGCGGCGAAGCTCTCCCCGCCATGGAGCGCGGGGCGCAGGCACATCAGGCCCACGAAGTCGGTGGAGTCTGTGTGGAATCCCAGGTCTTCGTTGGTAGCGTAAGCTCGCTCGTAAGGCCCGCGCCTGCCGAGGTCTTTTATATGGCCTATCAGGTCGCCCTTGCGGTTTTGCGGCACCAGGTTCCCCATGTGCTGGCCTATTCCCCAGTAGATAATGGTGGCCTCATCTTCGCTGAACCCGTCATAGACGGGCAGCCCCCGCAGCAGAACGAGTCCCAGGCCGTGCTCCAGCCGGTCCACTATGTCATCGACCCGTTCCTGGAAATGAGGCAGCGGGAAGTCCTGTGCCCGGATTTGGGTGACGTCATTAAAGCGTTTCCTGGAAATACGGCCGAGCGCTCGCTCGAAATCAGCTAGGTCTTCTTCGGTGAAACGAATGATCCAGCGATCGGTGTCGGCGAGCTCGTCGCCTCTCCATACATTCGGGCCGACACCGGCTCGGTGCGAATCTCGGTCACAGAAGGGCTCTCCTTCACCGCGCACGCCGCTACCGAAACTCATCATATGGCCAGATTGCCCGAACTGCCCGGGTCGGCACGCGATCGGGCCCGGTTTGACATCATGGTCAGCGAACGTGACCAGACCGGTTCAAGGCTAAGGAGACGGAACGGTGAGTCGAATACGGCCAGCCGCCTGGCTCATGGCCGCGGTCGCACTGTTCCTGCTCGCCGTGGCCGGTTATGCCCTGCTTGTCCACGCGTCTCCGCAGTACTACTGGGCGCAGATCGACACGGCCGTCTACCGGGATGGCGGCATCGCTGTGCGGAACCAGCCGGCGATGCTCTACGCGCTGCGGTTTGGGGCGGCGAAGCTGCCGTTCATCTACACGCCGTTCGCCGCGCTCCTGTTCGCTGCGGGGAGCGCTGCGTCGTTCGCGACCTGGCAGGTCGGGCTGGCGGTGCTCACGATCGGGCTCCTGCCGGTAGTGGCGTACCTTTCCCTGGGACTCGCCGGGCGGCCCGCCGGCCTGGCCAGGGCGGCGGGCGCGTTCGCGATCGCCGCGGCGGGCCTGTGGCTCGAACCGGTTGCGATGACACTGTTCTTCGGGCAGATCAACCTCGTGCTGCTGGCCCTGGTGGCGGGCGATCTCGCGCTGCCGGACCGCATCAAGGGCAAGGGCATCGGAATCGGGCTGGCGGCGGGGATCAAGCTCACGCCGTTGATCTTCATTCCGTACCTGCTGTTCACGCGGCGAGTAAGGGCCGCGACGGTCAGCGCGCTGACCTTCGCGGCCACGGCAGGACTTGGGTTCGCGCTGCTGCCGCACGCCTCCGCGGTCTTCTGGGGCGAGAAGTTCACCCAGCTGGAGAGCAAACCCTTCCACCTGGACAACCAGTCCCTTAACGGCGTCATACTGCGCCTTACCCACGCCGGGCCCGACGCGCACGCGTACTGGCTGGTCGCCGCGGTCGTCGTCGGCATCGCCGGGCTCGCCACCTCGATACTGGCGAGCCGGCGTGGCCACGAACTGCTAGGCCTGGTTGTCTGCGGCGCGACGGGCTTGCTGGTGTCCCCGATCGCCTGGTCGCACCACTACGTTTACGTGGTACCGGCACTTGCGCTCGCCGCGTACGGGCCGCGGCGCCTCGGCTACCGGATCCTCGGCGCCGCGCTGGTGGTGGGCTTGTTTGGCTGGTGGCCCCTGCCCATTGGCAACCAGGGCGGCTACGACCCTAAGGCCCCGCTGCTGCCGAGCGGACTGCTGTTTCTCGCGCCGAACCGCGAGAACAGCCCGGCGACAGTCGAGTTCACCTGGCGCGGGCTTGCACTGATCGCCGGCAACTACTACGTGCTCACCCTGCTCGTGTTTATCGCGGCCACCGCATGCGCCCTGGTGCTTACCCGTCGCCTCAGGCCCGAGCGCGCAGTCGGAGCCACCCGAGAGACTGCGCCTTGTCCGTAGCCACTCCGTTCGACGGATGCCCGTCACCGGGCCGGCTCGCGCCGCCCAGTCAAAAGCTCACACCAATTTTCTCCTAGAAATAATTTGCGGTGCCTTGAATGCCGAGTCCGGAGGCTAGTCAGTTCCGGGCCGACCCGGCCGCCCGGCAGCCGGCGGATCGCCGTGTCCAATCCGACGTTCAGGCAGCTCGCTTGCCACATAGCTGCCCCGGCCATGAAAGGTCGCGATCTTGCTGCGCTCGCGAAGCACTTCCAGAGCGTGGCGCACTGTCATGACGGACGACTCGTACTCCTCTGCCATAGTCCGCTCGCCAGGCAGCTTGAACGTGATCTCGCCGGTGTCGATCCGCTGCACGACGTCATCGGCGATCTGTAAGTACGCCCGCTTATCCCAGAACGGGTCAACCGGTGTCGCTGGCATGGCATGACCATAAGAGGCACGCGGAGCAACGAGTCTTTAGCTAGCACCTATAGCTCTAGCTGTTCTACCAGCTCTACTGCTCTAACGGACCGCATCAAGGGCAAGGGCATCGGAATCGGGGTGGCGGCGGGGATCCAGCAGGTCATCGAGACGGCTAACCAGTCTCAAGCGGTATCGCCTTGAGCCCGCGTGTTCTTGTAACGCTGTAGATGAACGGACCGCTCTCATCGAGTTTGCGCAGGATCTCATGCCAGTTGCAGAGCAGCGCTTCGAGCTGGTCGAAAGTCGTTCTGGCGTCTATCCCCGACAGGTTGATCATTCGTGCCGCACTGTCTCTGACAGCGGCGATCTCAGCGCGGTGGTCCTGAATGTGCCGGTCCCGCGTGATGATCAGCCAGCCTTCCCGCGATGTGGCCGGTATCCAGATCTCGTCGCCAGCACCAGGGTCGGTGATCGGGCAAGGTGCGCGCACGCGACCGTTGCGCTGCAGGCCACCCGGGTCTCCGGGATAAGTGACGTCGTTCCGCACCTGCATCAGTATCTTGGCGAGGCCTAAAACGTCGGCGTCCACGTAGAACTGTATCTTCGCCGGCCTCGCCGGCTTTATCATGCCGCCCGCGCCGAAGTCTCATAGGCCATTGCCCAGCGAACTGAGTCTACGGGCATGTCGAACTCCGCAGCGATCTCTTCGTCCGTCTCCCCGGCTACTGAGTGCTCCCAGATCATCTCCGTGCGCACTCCGTGTATGGCGGGCAATCCGAAGCGAATGGCCGGGTCCATCCGCACCGGCGACGCCAGATCAACATGCGGGCGCCACCGGGCGGGCATGTTGTCTTCCCAGTCCACTCGTTGCATGAAGGCTTGCGCGACCGCGGTAAGCACATAGTGATTACGCACAACTGCCACCAGGCAGAACTCGGCGTCGAGCCGCGCCTCATTCTGAGCCTCGACTATCAACTCGCGCCCGAGAATGAACGGACGCTGATCCGCGAGCGGATACCGGGGACCGTATCGCTCCCGGATCTTGTCCATGAATGCCCGGAGCTCAAGCATCGGTACGTTTCTCGCGCGATACTGCCGCAGCAAAGCGGCCTCTATGAACTCGCCCCATGTGACCACGGCACGCTCGCCCTTGGGCTCGACGCGAATCACCGGCCTGTACCGCTTGCCGCGTCGCTGCCCGCCCTCCAGCCAGTAGTTCAGGGTGTTCTGAGCGACACCCAGGAGCCGCGCGGCAGCGGCTTCCGTGTACATCTCCCGTTCAAGTACAGCGACAGGCATAGCACGAGTGTTCCATTCGCCAGCGGTCCTGGACCACTCCGGTTCATGAGCTAACAGATGCGTGTCATCTTCGATTAGAACACACGTGCCAACAACGGCTGAGTTGCCCGCCGAGTGCCGACAGGTCGCGGATGCCATCGTCACCCGGCACCTTTGCCTGTGGCGAATACCAGCGAAAGCGTACCGGCGGACCAGCGGATCGTCCCCGGGTGGCAGGCAAGGCCCGGTCTCCTGCCAGCTCCTGAACCAGTGCCCCTCGACGGTCCGCTCCAGCACCGAGGTCAGTCGCGGGCCGGCTATCTGGCTGAAGGTCATAGAGCAAGTATAGCTGAGTATAGCTGTCGACAGCATCGAAAGCTCTAGGTGCTCTGCCAAACTGGTTATGCTTGGCTCATGGCAGCTCGGTCGGTAGACCCAGACCGGATCGAGCATGCCTACGCACAGATCGCCACTGACATAGCCAGGCGCATCAGCGAAGGCGAGATCACCCGCAAGCTCCCGGCCGAGCGCGCGCTCGCCGAAGAGTACGAGGTTTCCTATATCACGCTGCGGCACGCGATGGCGATCCTCAGAGAACGTGGCCTGATCGTCAGCATCCACGGCCGCGGGACGTTCGTCGCGGCGTCCATGTCGTGACCCTTCAAGCCGGATCAGCAAGGATGGCCCGGCTCGCCCGTGCCGTTGGTGCTGCGCGAACGACACCAGCGGCACAGCGGTGCGAGCCCGCCGGCCGCGGCGGGGCGGGACCGGACCCGCGCGACTCAGCTGGTTCGCTGACAAGGAGGGTTCCCGGGCTCTCGCGGGAGGGTTTCCTGCTTGCGGGGGCGTCCGCGCCGGGCTGGCCCGCACGATGATCGTCGGCGGGAATGCGCGCCACGCGAGCGAACTTCATGACGACTATCTGACGTATCCCCGAAACCGCACGCACACCAACCTAGCCGCGAGCATCGGCCGCTACGCCGCGCTCGCCGCATAAGGCGGCACAATGGCGGTAGGCAGGATCGACGCGGGCTGGGCGGTGCGGCGGTGGAAGACATCATCGGTCAGGGCAAAGACCGGCGGCCCGGCTGGCGTCGGCGGGTCGGGTGGATAGCCGCGGCGGCCGTGGTTGTCGCGCTCGTCGCTGTCGAGCACCTTCCGCATGGCGCGGCCCCGAGACCGCACAATGCGAACGCTCGCGGCAAAGCCGCGGCCGGCGCATCGCCGTCTGCCATTCCGGTTCGGGTCCAAGAACCCGGCGTGCTCCCGCGCAAAGGGATTAGCGGCAAGGTCCCGCCCTGGGCGGCCAGCGCTCGGCTGCCCCGCAATGGCGCCCAGCCGGCCTGGTTCTGGCCGGCCGATGGGCGCGTCGCGCCGATTCGCGGCCTGCCGGACGACCGGAACGGCTTCGTGTTCACCAGGGTCGGCGGCGGCTGGGCGATTCAGCTAGACACGTCGGGATCGCCAGGACCCGCCAATTGCGGCGATTGCCTCGGTCCGGCGGGGCCAGTCTTCTATCTGCCTGACCAGGCCGCGCGGGTGACCAGGGTCGGCATCGGCGACCTGGTCGCTCCGGCCGCCGCAAACGGAGCGATCTGGCTCACCAGTTACCCGGCGGCAGCCGACCCGGCCCGGACGCCGGGAATCGCGCACCAATACACCGACGCAGGCATCGCGGTCGGTCCGGCCGTGCCGCTGCCCGCCGGGTACCGCATCAGCCAGGGCACCAGCCATGGCTTGCTCCTAGCGCCGTCGAATCCGGCCGGACAGGCCATCACGTACCGGGAATGGGACCCGGCAACTCGCAAGGTGCTCCGCAGCTTCAAGAAAATCATCGCGGCGAGCACGACCGAAGTCGCGTATCAGCCGTCATGCCGGGCCGCCACATGCCCGATACGAGTACTCGACCTCAGCACGGAGCGGACCGCGGCGATCACGCTGCCGGCCTCCAACACCGTCAATGCGGGCAGGTTCAGCCCCGACGGGCGCTTTCTGGCGCTCGAGGTCAGCGCCAACAACAACGCCTACGGGGCATCCGCCATGCGGCTCGAAGTCGCCTCGATGCCGCACGGTCACCTCGTCGTCGTGCCGCACACCGGGGCCAGCACCGACGCCCTGGACGGGTTCGGCTGGCCCGGAGATGGCGATGAACTGGTTGCCGAATTCAGTTTCATCGGCCAGGTGCAGACTGTGCTGTGGAATCAGCCCGCCGGTCAGCTGGCCGTGGCTGACTTGTCACCTCGCCAGGATCCGTCCGCCCTAGTCGACGGCTAAATCAAAGAGAGCCGCGCCGGATCTGGTACTTCAGCCGCGCACAGTGCCGTCATCGTCTTGGTGACCAACGAGACATCCGCGATCGCGTCGCGCTGTGACGGAATCTTTCGGCCCGCGTCCGCGCCCCCACCCTAGACGTCGACCACCGGCTCGCCGCCCGCGAAGACCGCACCCGACCCGTCCGCGACTCCGTCGTCCAGCGGTCCGGCCAGCACAACGGGCACCGCGGTGAGCACCTCATCGTCGGAGCCATGGATGTCAGCCACACGTTTGTATTCAGCGCGCATCACCGGGCGACAAGCAACCGAATTTCCGGCCTGGCCCTCTGCTCTGGGCCGGAAGCTGTTGGCTCTGGGTACGTCACAGCCCCGGATCCAGCAGGTCATCGAGATCGGCGCGCACCTTCGCCCGATCGACAGCGGGCAGGTGCCGCCACCGCCGCAGCAGCAGACTCGCCTGCGAGGGCCGGCGCGCCAGCGGCCTGAGCTCAGCTACCGGACGGCCGTCCCTGGTGACCGTCATAGCCTCACCGCCATGGTTCCGCGGATCCCGGATCGTCACCTCGTTCATGGACTACCGCGGGGTGTTGCGGGTGCGCACCCCATCCTGCGATGCGCCAACGTGGAATCGGCCAGTCATTAATGACCCTGTTGGTTTATTGGGCTCAGGTGCCGGGCGGGTCAGCAGGGGTCTTCGCTCCTTAGCTTTGTGATTAGTGTCTCCGCGCATGATCTGTGTTTGCGGGCGGACATGTGCCGTGCCCGGCACGGCGCCGCCGGGGGCAGGGTGAGCATCGTGGCCCTCCCTGTTGCTGTCAGCGGCCCGTTTTAACAACAACGTGGCCCTCCCCGTTGCTGTCAGGAGAGGCTGCTGAAAAACCCCGTTTTCGTCGCGAACCCGACTCCCTGACCTGCGGTTCTTCGATCGCGATCATGGATTTTTCGGGGTTTTTCAGCAGCCTCTCAGGAGAGCATCAGGGAGGGCCACGTTGGTCTGTAAACAGGGGTGGTTTGTCCCCGTTTACACCGATGCACCAACGCCTGCCCGCCGGCACGGATGGTTGCTGTTAAAACCAGTGACCAACAGCAACAGGGAGGGCCACGATGTTGTTAGCAGCGACCAACAGCATCAGGCAGGGCCGCGTTGGTCTGTAAACAGGGATGGTTTGTTCCCGTTTACACCCACGCATAAGCGCCGGGTCAGCCGGCACGGATGGTTGCTGTCAGAGACGGGCGTACCGGCAACCTGGGCCGGCCGGAGCCGTCCGGGCCGGAGCGGGCCGGGCCGGGCGGGCGGGCGGGCCGGGCCGGGCGGGCCGGGCGGGCCGGACCGGAGCGGGCCGGACCGGAGCGGGCCGGGCGAACAGCCCCAGCTTTGCCGTGCGGCCCGGCGTGATCAGTGCCCGACTTTCAGCCCGGCATCTTTCCCTGGACTCAGGGCGGGCGCCCGGACGGGGCCTAGGCTCGGGACATGGCACTTCAGCGGATGGATCATGTCAGCGTCGTAGTCGATGACCTTGATGCCGCGATCGCCTTCTTCGCCGAGCTTGGCATGGAGCTCGAGGGCCAGACGCCGGTCGAGGGACCCTGGGTGGATCGCGTGAACGGGCTCGACGGGGTCCGGGTCGAGATCGCCATGATGGCGACACCGGACGGGCACGGCAAGGTGGAGCTGACGATGTTCCGCTCACCAGCGCTGGTCGACGCCGAGCCGCAGAGCCCGCCGCCGAACATGCTCGGCCTGCGTAGCCTCATGTTCGCCGTCGACGACATCGAGGACGTCGTCACCCGGCTGCGAGGCCACGGCGCGGAACTCATCGGCGAGGTCGCGCGGTACGAGGACATCTACCTGCTCTGCTACGTCCGGGGGCCTGCGGGCATCATCGTCGCGCTGGCCGAGCAGCTCGGCTGAGCCGGCCGCGATGCTTGCTTCCGCCGCCTAGGATCTGGCCGATACGGGCGCGGTGGCGGGCTCAGATTAAACAGCTGCCATGCGTCGAGGGACTGAAGACGGACGGCCAGGAAGACAGCTGGGACAAGATGGAAAGCTATTTGAGGTCGCTGGGATGTGGCGCGGCTTGGTAGCCCGCCTGCTTTGGGAGCAGGAGGCCGCGGGCGGGCCACGGGTTGGTAATCTCGTTGCGCGCTTCGTGACCCTTTCGCGAAGATGGGCCGGTGGGATGGGAGGCGCTCGAGCAGTGGGGTGACGACGTCGTTCGCGTCGAACCGCTCACTGGCGGAGCTGGCGTCAACGAGGTGTGGAGCGTGCGCGTCAACGGGCACCTCGCGATCGGTCGTCTCGGCCGACGCAGCGAAGCTGATCTCACGTGGGAGACCGGCCTGTTGCGACACTTGGACCGTCAAGGGATGCCGGTGCCGGTGCCGATCCCGACCGCGGACGGCCGGCAGTTCGCCGACGGTCTGGTGGTGATGACCTACGTGGAGGGCGGACCGCCCGAGACCGAAGCCGACTGGCGTCGCGTCGCCGGCACACTCCGCCAGCTTCATCGGTTCACCCACGGCTGGCCGCAACGCCCGGGCTGGCGATCGTCGGCCGACCTTCTGCACGCCGGGACTGGGACCAGGGTCAACCTCGGTGAGCTGCCGCCCGAGGGTGTCGTTCGATGCCGAGCAGCGTGGGCGCGGCTCACCGGTCGCACGACGTGCGTCGTCCACGGCGACCCCAACCCTGGCAACATCCGGATGACCGCGGATCGCGTCGCGATGATCGACTGGGACGAGTCGCACGTCGATGTCCCCGACCTCGACCTGGCGCTGCCGCACAACGCCGCCGGTCTCGACGACGACGCGTACGACATCGCCGCGCAAGCGCGGGCCGCATGGGAAGCCGCCGTCTGCTGGGACCCCAGCGGGACCGACCAGTTCGCAGTCAAGCGGCTCGCCGAAGTTCGAGCGGTCTGAGCCGCGCTGCCACGGGCGCGGTAGGGCCAGATTAGGGCAAGCCCTAGTTCAGCGGTATTGCGTTCGCGACCTGGCCTAGCACGGCTGTCGGGCCGGGGTCCGGGGTTCCACGGGTCCATGGCGGATGGTCGTCGGGACAGGGCACGTGCCCTGCTCTGTGGCAAGATCGCCTGATGCTGCGACTCTTGGGTTTCATCATCGACTGCCCGGACCCGATGAAGCTGGCGGCCTTCTACTCCGAGGTGACAGGCCGCGCCATCATGGAGGGCAGTTCCGACAACTTTGCCGGCATCACCTTCGGCGAGGTCGATCTGGCCTTCCAGCGGGTGGAGGACTACCGCGCTCCGCGCTGGCCCGACGACGAACACCCCAAGCAGTACCACCTCGACTTCGAAGTGGACGAAATCGAGGCCGAACAGCGCCGCGTCGTCAAGCTCGGCGCGACACTGCATAAGGACTTCATCGGACCCGACGGCTACGGCTGGCAGGTCTATACCGACCCGGTCGGGCATCCCTTCTGCCTGTGCCGCCACGAAGGGATCACGTGGACCGACAAAGGGGTGGTGTGGCCCTAACCTGATCATTCATGCCGGCTGATCGTCGGTCGGTGAGCCGGCGCAGGGCGCGTTGTGGATCTTGATTCAGGTACCGGGTATGACGGGCCACCCGACTGGCGCGCCGGATGGCGGGGGTTCCACGGGTCCCTTGATGTGGTCAAGTTCCGCTGGCGGAAGCGCCAGCCCGGTCGGCTAGGTGCCCGCCGGCGGTGGTGGGCCGGAGTCCCTGGTGAGTCAGCAGCGCGGTGGCGCTCTTGCGCGCGGCGTCGCAGGCGAGGTGACGTATGCCGCCTATTCTCGCGTGCACAGGGCTTCTGACATCTCTGCAGAGGACTCCTGAAATCGACATCGGCGATCTCCGGTCGGCGTTAGTGGATCTTGCTCTGGCAAAAGACCGTTTCTGAGAGGGTGCCTCTGATCCCTAAATGATCACTAAGTAATGCTGTGGGGAGAGCTGCCCTCGGATGCGAGATGGCCGAAGACGTGGTTGGCCGGGGAGTCGGGATCGTCTCCGTAGAAGAACTCGGAGGTGGCTTTGTGATACTCGGCCCGCGACAGGGCTCCGGAGGCGTCGAGGTCGAGCGCGTTGAACACCTCGGCGCACTCATCGTCGCCGGCCCGGCCTGTGCTTCCGAAGATGTGCGTGAACTCGGTGAGACTGATCGCTCCGTCACCGTCACCGTCGTCGTCGGGCCGTCGATGTCGATGTCGGCGGCGTGGAATCATCGCTCGTACTTGCGTGTGCGTAACTCGCTCATGGGCTCACGGTAGGTCGACATCAGCGGTTCGGCCAGGCCTGTTCCATGGCCCGAGACGGTCAGGTCATGCGCGTGGCCGCGAGCTGCCGGGCGCACGCACTTGCTAGCGGTGAGGCACGGCCGGATACTTAAAGTCGCTGACGAGTTACGCGGCGGATCCGCCACAAGCAGGGACGTGATCGCATGCCCGATGAGAGCACCAGCCAGGACTTATCCCGAGCCGAAACCGACGCCCTCTTAGCCTGGCAGGCCTTGCCGTACGCCGTCTCCGACGAGGAGGCGCGGCGGGTCTCCCGGGAGTATCTCGATGCGGCCCGCCAGGAATTCGAGGAGCAGCTCACCCGGCTCGCCCGCACCAGTCAAGACGCGGCCCGCCAGGCGGAGACGCGGCTGAACGTCGGCGACTCGGAAGTGTACGTCAACACGAAATGGTGGGGCTTCGAGGTCGTGCTCAACGCCGCGGCCGCCAAGGTCGCCGCCGACATCTCAGAGTTAGTAGGGGACTTCGCCGGGAACATTCTTCCCAAGCCGATCGGCGCGCTGGTCGGGGCCGCGTTCAAGATCCGCGCGGTTGTCATCCGGGCGATAGGCGAGGACTACGGCTGCCGTCTGGTGTCGCCCTGGACCGCCCCGCTGATGCTCATCCCCATCCCCCTGGCCCCCAAGCAGGACACCTCGCTGTGGTGGACGGTCATGAACGCCGCCAACAGCTGGAGCCAGGACGAGAAGTTCCCCGGCCACCTGTCCAAGGCCAATCCGGCGCTGGCGGAGTTCCGCGGCAAGCTGTACTGCGTGCACCGCGGGGACCAGGACGACAAGCTCTGGTGGACCGTCTATGACCCGGCGCGCAATAACGGCTGGAGTGCCGACACCGCCTTCCCCAACCACCTCAGCGCCGACGGCCCGGCCCTGGCCGTCTACAACGACCTCCTGTACTGCGTGCACCGCGGCGGCGGCAACGACAAGGGACTGTGGTGGACCCGCTTCAACGGCACCAGCTGGAGCACCGACACCCAGATGAACGGCGGGACCAGCCGAGGCCCGGCCCTGGCGACCTTCAACGGCTTCCTGTACTGCGCTTACAAGGACGGCGGTAGCACTCAGATGTGGTGGACCCGCTTCAACGGCACCACCTGGAGCGCTGACAGCCTGTTCGGCGCCCACAGCACCGAGTCGAACCCCGCTCTGGCCGTCTACAACGGCCTTCTGTACTGCGTGCACCGGGGCGGCGGCTCCGACCAGAACCTGTGGTGGACCCGCTACAACGGCAGCAACTGGAGCACCGACACCCGGCTGCCCGGCCATATGAGCGCCCAGGGTCCCGCCCTGGCCGTCTACAACGGCCTTCTGTACAGCGTGCACCGGGGCGGCGGCAACGACCAGAACCTGTGGTGGACCCGCTACAACGGCACCAGCTGGAGCAACGACGCCCGGCTGCCCGGCCATATGAGCGCCCAAGGTCCTGCCATCACCGCCTTCCGCGACCCCAACGGCACCGAGACCCAGCTCTTCTGCGTCCACCGCGGTGCGTAGAAGCCGCCGCTGAGCATCGGCACGGCGCCATCAGCGATCTCATTGCGCCTTGCCTCACCGGGACGCCGATGTACGAAGCGGGCCAGGCCCAGGCAGCTCAGGCTGCTCGGACTGCCCTACTGGTGGCTCAACGAGCAAGCCGGCGTCGTTACCGCCTTCGCTATTACCGTCGGACCGGCCGAGACGTAGAGGCCGACCGTGACCGGATCAGAGCCGAGATGCCCAGGGGATCGCTCTGCGTACGCCTGTATGCGCGAAGATAGGACGCGCCTGGGGGTCGTGCCTCGCGTGTGGCCGATGAGTCGGGGCCTGCTCGGCAGTCAATAAAGGACAACTGCACGCACAATCGACTCGAAATGAATCGAGGGCGACGATGACCGGCAATGAGGCGACCGGCGGAGAAAGAAGCTTCCGATTCGGTGTTGTCGCCCCGCTCAGAACTGATCTGCCGGCGTGGCGAGACCAGGTGCGCCGTATTGCCGACAGCGGTTTCTCGACACTCCTGATGCCCGACGTTCAGCAGTGGCAGCCGGCGCCGGGACCCACGCTGGCTGTCGCGGCGACTCTCGCCGACCTACGGGTGGGTACGTGGGTGTACGCCTCTCCCCTGCGCACGCCCTGGAGTATGGCGTGGGAAGCGCACTCGCTGTCGGTGCTTACCGAAGGTCGTTTCGAGATGGGCATCGGCACCGGGAGACCCGGGATCGAAGACGAACTGCGCCAGTTGGGCCTTCCGTTGGTGTCACCGGGCGAGCGGTTGTCTCGGGTGCGTGACGCTGTCACGTCGCTCAGAGAACTCGACGGCCCGGGCTTCCGGACACCAGTGGTGATGGCCGTGCGTGGTCCGAAGGCCCGGGCGCTGGCGGCCGACCTTGCGGATACAGTCACGTTCATGACGATGCCGGGTGAC
Source organism: uncultured Actinomycetota bacterium (assembly GCA_963720575.1). Taxonomy (GTDB): domain Bacteria; phylum Actinomycetota; class Actinomycetes; order Streptosporangiales; family Streptosporangiaceae; genus Chersky-822. Next base: position 1,717,794 of record CAVRGA010000001.1, on the reverse strand, counting down.
TCCCGGGCCGGGATCATGCGGATGGCGGCCGATTTCCGCGCTATCCGAAACGTCGAACTCGCGCTCCACGTGCCGGTGGTCGGTGACGCAGTGTCGCCGTTCATGGCACCCCCCGACACGGACCCTGCCGCGTTGCGCGCGGCGGACTCGCTATTGGTACTTCCAAGTGACCCGACCGCGGCAATCGAGGAAGTCCTGAGACGACGTGAGGAGGGCGGCTTCTCCTACTTTGTCGTCGGCGCCAACGCCGCTGATGCGCTCGCTCCTGTCGTCGCCGAGCTGACCGGACATTGATCAGCAAAACCGATGCTATGGGTGAAGGAGTGACCAAGCTCGCGTCTGGGGTCTTTGCTGACATTGATGCCGCTGCCGTAAGCGGACCCTCAGCAGACACCCGGCGGAGTGGAGCCAGCTTGGGCTCCCCCGCCGCGTCGGCGCAGGTCAGCACCCTGCATCCGTGACCCGCGCAGTCTCAGATAGGTGTTCCGCAAAGTTTCTCAATGAACGGGGGCTATCCGTTACCCCTGTCGCGCCGGGACGTCCTGGCCGCGATTCAGGCCGGGCTGCCCAAGCCGTGGCAGCCGTGGCTTGCCGTCAGTAACGGACTTTTAGTCCGGAGGTCCAGGCGCGCCAGCCGAGGTTCAGCCGTCGCTGCCGGGCAACGAGCCGCCGCCGATCGGGAACGAGCAATGGGATGCGCTGCTCGCGGCGTTGGCTTCCAGGACTCGGGACATCGACGACCTCCGCCTGCTCGCAGAAATCGTCCCGTAAAAACTGGTAACCAAGCGCTCCAGATCTGCGCGGACTTCTATCCAGACGAACCCGTTCCCGAAAGATCCGCCGCAGTCCTGCGTGAACTCTTCGGCTGAAGCGCGACCCCTCAGCCGGACTACGGCTACAGCTAGAAGAGAACTCGCCGAAATTTGCGGCAATCGGGTCCGGAGGCTGCTCGACCGACTGGCCTTCACCCAGCCAGATTTGACCTGGCACGAGCCCAGCAACTGGACAGGATCATCGGCGTCCCGCGCTGGCCGCCCTCAAAGCCTCACACGGGACTTCGCCTGGCGTGATGTCGTCGGCTACCCGTTTGGCTACCAAGCAGGAGACTGGTCCTGCTCCCCGCAGGCGGGCAGGTCATCTGGGTAAGTGACCGTCACTTCGCTGATCGAGGCGGGGAAGTCATTGCGGTTGTTGGTGATGAACCGGTCCGCGCCGAGTCCGATCGCGGTGGCCAGGTGGACGGCATCAACTGCCCGGAGCCGGTACCTGCCCGACAGTGCCGTCGCCAGTTCAGCGGTCGCCAAGTCGACCGGCCGCAGATCGAGCCGGGCGAGGAGCCCGGCCAATACCCGAACCTCGTCCTTGGCGCCGTCACGCACCGGCTTGCCCAGCACCTCCGGCAGCAGCAGCACCGATCCAGCCCCGGCCTCGCCGCTATCGGCCGCATCGAACAGGGCACGCACGCGGCTGCCGAGCGGATGACCTGGTACCGCCGCATAGATCAGCACATCGGCATCGAAGGCATCCATCACCGGCCGTCACGCCCGGCGCGGATCGCGGCGATGAGTTCCTCGGCTCGCTGCTCCGCGAGGCCGGCTGGCGCGGGCACAGGCTCGGCGGCCGCGGCCACGAGGAGATCATGGATACGCGCCGCGTCCCGCAGCACCTCCTGCGACCTGCTCCGCAGCGCATCAGGCCGGACCAGAACCGCCACCGCCCGGCCATGACGGGTAATCGTCACTTCCTCCCCGCCCTCCACCCGGGTCAGCAAGTCAGGCAGCGCAGCCCTCGCCTCAGAAACCGTCATCGACGTCATACCGCAACCGTACAATAGTGTACGTCGGCGTACAACCGCTCAGGCGAGCGCGCCCCGACTCGGCTCGATCGCAGTCACCGCTGCCTTGCGGCGGCAGCGAGGAGTCGGCAGCACGGCCTTGCTCCGACGACGGTGGCCGGCACAATCACACGCAGCCAACCGGAATCGGCTACGCGACGACATCGGGCATCGCACCAATCCGCGCGATGCCGATAGGCAACTGAAGGGCAGATTCCACTCCCGCAAGGCACGCTGCGGCCACACAACCGTCTCAAGGCTTCACAAAACCGATGATCAGATCGGCGAACACCCCCGCCTACCTGCAGGAACGCGAAGCGCCCCGACCGCGACTCGAACGCGGGACCTATTGCTTAGGAGGCGATTTCACAGCGTCGGCCGGTGGTGCCAGAAGTAGCCGGATGTGGTAGTGACCTGGGGCTTTGATCGGCTGATGCTGGACATCGCCTGGACCCGGTAATCGTTGGCTACTAGTTTGGCCAGCCAGTGAGTCGCTCTAGAAGACACCCAGCTGGTCGAGTTCGACTACTCGGGTCAGCGCGTCGGCGTGGTCGACGCCTGGCGTCGCGTCCTCCAAAGCTGGCGCCTGAACTAGCACTTCTGCAACAAGAACGTCGCGAGAGAGCAGTTGTATGCTCGGACAGAGTTCCGTCCTCTGAAGGCAGCCCGATAAGTGGCCTAGATCGAGCCGATGGCGCGAACGTGAAGAACGCTTTCGTGGCATTCCTGACAGACAGCTGGCTATCGGTAGCCTGGTCGTGCACGTGGACAGCAGCCCGGGCAACCGCGGGACCGTCAACTGCCGCCAACGATGAGCGCCGATTTGGCGGTGCTCGGAAACTGGCTGAGAGGGCTGGGTGCTTGAACGTCGCTAGCGAGGGGATCCACGGAAGGCGCCAGCACCTGTTTCGGGGTCGGCGGGTCACGATCCGCGATCTCGTAGACGCCGGGCTGCTCCAGCCCGGCGTCAACCTCTTCTACGACCGACCGCAAAGCGGGGAAACCCTCCAGGTCACCGTCACAGAGACTGGCCGACTCCTGCTGCCAGATGGCCGCGAGACTGGAAGTCTTTCTGGCGCGATCCGGGAGCTGTCCGGCAAGAACGTAGACGGCTGGTACGCCTGGCGCACCGACAGCGGGAACTTGCTGCACAGCCTCCGGCACCAACTGCTGGCACAGGCCGTACGGGAAGACCTTGACCAAGGCGCCGTAGATGCCGAAGCCCGCGAGGACGACTTTCTGGTGTTGGCGAAGCAAGCCGCAGAAACCGGTTCCCCCCGCCATCTGGCTGTGCGGGAGCTAGTCGGAATCTGGGGCGCTCGAGGCCGCGATTACGGCGTCAACGAACGCATCGCCGCCGACCTGATCAACAACGGCATGACCACGATGCCTGACTTCCGCGCCGTGACTCTCGACGACCAGGTCAGCATCGTCCTGACCACTCAAGCAGCATCAGACATTACGCCGACTGCGGGTGCAGATGAACTGTTGAGTCAGCCTGCCAATTCAGCCCAGGCCAGCCTCACTGTCAGCGACGACGACAGTGCCTGGGATCACGGGCTGACCATCGGCAACCTCCGGTCGGCCTTGAGAGATGTATGCCTGGTCGCTCCCGACGCGACCTTCGACGAGGCCATCACGCTGATGCTCACTAACGACTACTCGCAGCTCGCCGTAATGGCCGGTCCACGCAATCTCAAAGGCGCCGTGACCTGGAAGTCCATTGCCAAGGCACGTAACGCTGACCCCGCTGCCAAGCTGTCCTCCGCGATCATCAAAGCTGAAGCTGTTTCCTACACAGCCGACCTGATCGAGACGCTTCCCACGATCCAAGGTCGCGAGTTCGTTTTCGTTCGTGGCCCAGATAACACCGTGACGGGCATCGTGACCCTCGCAGACGTAGTAGACGCCTACGGCCAGATGGCGTCACCTTTCTTCATCATCGGCCGCATAGACCAGTGCCTGCGGCGCATCGTCGAGGCCACCGTTCCCGTGGGCACCATCACACAACTATGCGACCCAGATGGCCTGCGCGGCCTGACATCATGCGACCAGCTCACCGTAGGTGACTACCAGCGGATACTGGAAAACCCCGATTGCTGGGCCAAACTCGGCTGGGCATTGCACCGAAAGACCTTTTGCGCCAGGCTTGGCGAAATCGCCGATGTCAGGAACAACCTCATGCACTTCAACAACGACCCACTCCCCGGAGATGTCGTCTCAATGCTGCATAACTTCAGCAATCTGCTCCAGGAATACGGCACATAGAACCCCTTAGCTTCCTCTACATCAGTGACGCGGCGGGTACGGCAATTCGGCAGGGCCTCCCATTCATGGAACGCCGCAGCCCGCGAACTAGGTTTCTCACACAGCCAAACTCACAACTAGCGACAGTAGATGATCATGACAGCCTCGACATCAGCCGGTGATAAACTAAGGAGCCTTATCATCCACACATTCTTGACGGCCGCCGAGGCAGTCGCACGGCGACTTCGCGATACTGGGCTGCCCTTGGCCGTGCAAGTCGACCGGTCGGTTGTCACGCCCGGCAAGGCCGTTGGCGAGTGGGGTATTTCGGCGAGCAAGGCGTCCGTCAATGTCCTGCGTATTCATCAGGTCGCAGCGCAGATCGCGCCTTGGCTGTCCGCTGCCGAACTGACGGAAGTGGACCGGTGTGCCGCGCAGCTAGCGGAGTCAGCTTCAGGTACGTTGCCTTTCTGGGCGGTATTTTCCGGTCGGCCGCTCCCCGTGTTCACGGCTGCGCAGAACATCACAGAGGTACCACCGCCCAAATATCAGGAAACCCCAGGTGGATGGGTGGCTCGGTTTGTTCTACTGCCTGCCTTGCAGTATCACTTGACGGCCATGCCAACCGTGACCGATGAGGCTGAAGACTCAGCCTCGGATTTTGCAGACGAGGTTCTTCATGTGGCACACGATTCCCAGCTGCACTACACCTTGATCGTGCCTCTGAACGGCCTCGCACTCTATCCGCCGGAGGCAGTATTGTCTACCGAGCAGGTCAGAGTCCGGGTAGCTTCAGATGCTGAGCGTGGCGAGTGGCTAGACCAGCGTGGGGGGATGTCTCAAGCGTTCCTGCAAGGCGGCGACATCGCGTTCCCAGAGATTGTGATCGAGGTCGCGGTCTCCACCGAGCGCAATGTGGCTTTCACAGCAGAGCCGGAACATGTCGCCTCGCTCATCGGTGCCCTTCAACTGCACGGATGCTGGGTGGCAGGACGGCTTTACAGGGTTCAGAGTAAGCCAGCCTGGATCTTTCCGGTGCAACAACATCTGCCGCTTACTGTGCCGGGCATAGTAAGCGGGCGCTCAGCGCTGACCGCAGAGCGCTTCGCCGCAGCCGCAGCAACAGCGACAGCGCTTGCCGACTATGGGCTGGCAGTGCCACGGTCTCCCCAGGATCTAGCGCTGCACCGCTTCTTAGCGGGTGTAGCACGCGAAGGCATCAGTAACTTCCTTCCTGGAGGAGCCAATCGAAATGCCACCGATGCGGTGCTGGATTTCGCGATCGCCCTAGAGGCGTTGCTCTTGCCGTATGACGAGAATGCACGTCACGGTGACTTGAGCTACAGATTTCGTATGCACGGGGCGCACTACCTGGCTGATGGGGCCACCGAGCGTCGCCAGGTCATGCGGCAGCTAAGCAACATCTACGAGGTACGAAGCCGCCTAGTCCATGGAGCTAGGTATCCATCGCCCGACGAACTCCGGGCGGCGCGCGACACAGCACGCGAGCTTGCACGACGCGGTTTGCTGCGCGCCATCGACGAGGGATTCCCAACTGCCGCGAAGTTCAATCAGATGATCCTCGGAGTCGACTAGCTCTCAAGTGCCTGCACGCTGAGCCGTCGACAGGCGCGAGGCCGCGTCGCTGATGCATGCGTTGAAGCCCTGATCGGGCTATGGCAGCAGTAAAGGGGTTGATCACATGTCGTAGCTGAAGATATCGCCGCGCGGCGACGCAGACGCAAGATGCACGGTTCAGAGCTATCAGACACCCCACCTCAGCGCGTCTCGTCAGCGAGGAAGGCTTCTAAGTTCTGGCGCGTGATGATTCGTCTGCGGCCTACTTTGAGGTAGCGAGTTTTCCCGGTGCGCATTTGGTCGGCTTCGTCCACGGAGAACGCGAGTCGGTCGGCGGGCAAGTTGGTGTTCGTCATCTGAGCCTCCCCGGCGGCGAGCGGCCGGCGAAGGGCGTTGTGACGGGCAATCGTCCACGCCCGGACCATGCCGATCAGCGTGTCCGAAGCCAGCGCGTAGGCGACCGGCGGCATCACCCAGATCGCCAGGCCGCGCCAGCCCGGCACAGCGGCGAGCGCGTTCATGAACAGCGACGTGGCTACAGCCGCGACGTCCAGGCACCGGGCCCGGTGTCAAGGGCCAAGTTGGGGTCCCCGCTGGTGGCCGGTTAAAAGTCCCCACCCCTCGGGCTGATTCAGTGTTTGTTCAGGGTGGTTCCCCCTCTCGCGCGGACCTGGCGCATGCGGTAGGAGTCGCCGTCTGTGACCACGACGTTCGCATGGTGCAGGAGCCTGACGGCGGTGGTGTGCTCGGGCAGGAACCGGCACCACTGGCCGACCTGGCAGCCCGGCCGGCTGGCGGCGTAATGGCACGCCCGGGCCAGCCCGGATGCCAGGATGTCGTTGACGGTGGCCGCCGGGGGATCAGCGCGCCGCGGCGGGGCGGGGGCGTCATGACAAGCCGCTGATCGCGCAGCCGGCCAGCGGGCGGACCGGGACGGCAGGCAGGTCCAGGGCCAGCGCGTCACCGGCCGGGACCCTCGGCCCGGGCACGCCCGCCCCGGCGGCCAGGACCGGCCGGACGTCGGCGGGCCGCCGCCGGCCGAACGCGGCCGCCCGGGCTGGCGCGGCGAGGAACTCCTGGTCGCCGCGGGCGGCGCGCAGCGTGCTGAGCTCGGCGAGGTCGGTGCCGAGACGGGTGCCGCCGGCCGCGCCGGTGATGAACGCCCCGGCGACCGGGCCCAGCGCGCAGAACTCCTTCTCCGCCGCTGTCTTCGGCCGCACCGCCCGATGCGGCGCGTCCGGCCTCGGCCCGCCGTAATGCTCATCGCGGACCGACGCCTCACCTGGCGCGACCAGCATGTGCCCGGCGACGATCTCCCCGTCCCCGGTCATGATCGCCAGCAGCCGCCCGTCATCGGCGCGCACCCTGACCTGGGCGCCGATCAGCCGCGCCGGCACGGAGTAGCGGGCCGATCCGAACCGCACGCACGAGAGCCGGCCCGCCTTGCGGGTGACCATCTTGCCGATGCCGGCCCGCAGCGACGGCAGCGGCGCGAGCAGCTCCCGCCCGGCCAGCATCCGCTCCGCCGGGACCGCGCAGATCTCGCTGTGCACCGCGCCGTTCACCTCCGCGCACCACGCCCGGGCCGCGGCGTTCGCCGCCGTGAAACCGGCGAACGGCGCCTGCGGCACCATCAGGCCGGCCTTGGCATAGCCGACCAGGTTCCCCGCGATTCCCTTCGACTCCGGATCGGCGGCCTCGCAGAAATCTGGCCGGAACCCGTAATGGCCGGCGAACCGCACGTACTCTCCGGCGGGCACCACCACGTTCGCGACGACGCCGCCCTTCAGGCAGCCCATCCGGTCCGCCAGTACCTTGCCCGGCACGCCGCCCAGGACCCCGGAGCACCCGGCGAGCATCGCCAGCGTCGTGGCGGACCGCTCATCGGCGGCGAACCGCACGAACCGGACCCGCGACCAGGCCAGCACCGCGCAGAACACGCGCAGCCCGCCCTCGGCGCCCCAGCCGGTCACCAGGTGCCCGCCCGGCGGCCACACCGCCGGCCGCCGCCCCCGGTGATGCTCCTCGCGCCACAGCCGCTTCCGCTCCGCGACCAGGCGGCGGAAATTCCGGGCCGGCCCCGCGCAGCCGGCGGCCTGCGCGGCCGGCAGCAGCCGCTTCGCCGAGATCCGCCCCGAGCTGGCCTTCACCCGCGCGGCCACCAGCTCCGCCACCGCATCGTAGTCATGCGGGCGCGGCCCGCGAACCGGCACGCCGCCGGCCTCATGCCACGCGATCACCCGCTTCACGGTCTTGGCGTCGTACCGCTGATCGCGGCAGCGCCACGGTACGAACCCACCTCACGGCAGGCCGAAATAATGTCCATCCGATCCCTCGCAGACTTCAATGGAAGCTCCCCGGGCGGTGCGGTGACTGGCTTGACACCGCCACCGTCACCGCCCAGGCCTCAACCTCCAGGACGACACGACGAACGAGGGACGGGGACTTTTAACCGGCCACCAGCGGGGACCACAACCCGTCCGCACACGGGGACTTTCTCATGGCCACGGATACACCAACATGGCCAGGCGTATCAGCGAAGAGCGAGATGACCCGCAACTTCCGGCCGAGCGAGCGCTCGCCGGAGAAGTACGAGGTCTCGTAGATCACGGTCCGGCATGCAAAGGCAGTCGTCCGCGAGCGGCGGCCTGATCGTCAGCATCGACGGACGCGGCACGTTCATCGCGGCATCAATGATCCGACATCTCCACTCGGCCGGGCAGCCAGGAAAATGCGCTTAGCGGCAGAAAATGGAATTTGGTTAACTAATACGATGATACCGCGTTCCAGTAATAGGGTTCTCGGGTTCTCGGGTTCTCGGCCATTCGGCCGACCGACATTAATTCGGCGGATTCTAGCGCCTAAACGGCAAATAACCATAATTAACTGTGATCTGACTTCCTATGTGAGTAGCCGCTGGAGTAGCAGCCTGCGCACCGTGCCCTTTTCATGTCCGAGGTGCAGTACCGCCCGACGGCGCCCGCGATGCCCGATGTTCCCGGCCAGCGACTGCTGTAGCCGTCAGGCCTGGTCACTTCGGGTACACCACATCGTGCTGCAGCCCCTAGAAAGCAGGTATGCTCGGCAGCCGGCTCATGCCCATCAGGAAATGTTGCCCGTTAATCACCCGACGGAAGGGTTAGCCCATACAGCGGTAATGCTGTTGTTATTGCTCGAATCTTGGGCCGCAGTGCACAAATCTTGTAAAGTAATCCGAAAAGCGCCCGTGATGTCAATGTTCAAGATAGCCGTCTGGCCAACGTAAAGAGTAGGAGCTATACCCTTCCGTTGCCCATCGACAAGTACGTCAAAGGTGACAGCATCCCCAGACGGCGAACTGTCCGCGAGGCCCACAATTGCATGAAAATAAGCATATTTACGCCCCAGGTTATAGCTGGTGCTATCCGGGTCATCGTCGCCGCAGCCATATTCGTCCAAGGTATTGTCAAAGAGGGTTTGTTGATACTGGCGGGTATTGACGGTCTGATATCCGCTGACCAGCAAGGAGTCGGCCGGGTCGATTGCCGTCATATCTAGCAATGATTGACTTGACCCAGCACCTCGCTGCGTCCCGGATATGCCGCGACTCGAAGTCGCTTCAGGCGAGGAATGCGGCTTGTCGATAGGAACGGAAGTCGATCGTTTCGGCTGCCGAACACCCGGAGACGAATTGCGGTTCACCTCATGCGCTACTGCGACCGGATTCGCAGCTGAAATCGCCAACGCGGACAAGCACATGATTGCAATGCTGGTAAATGATGCCGTAATAGTAAATCGGCGAAGGCTCTTCCAGGCGCCGATGCCGCTCACAGCCACGATGGATAGTGAGAGGCAAGCCAGAAAGATATAGGATTTTTCCGCCAACGTGGATGCCGGCAAAAACGTGAGTCCAACCGTAAGGAGAGCGCCCAGAATACCTGTGGCGATCCCGATTACTACGCCAACTTTCTCCCTGAGACGGTCGGAATCTTCCTGGCCAACTTCCTCAGCGCGACCGGCCGACTCGCCCGATGTATGCTTAGGCGGAGATCCTGCATTCTTCATAGAAAAGGCTGCCAAGTTGCTTCGGTTTGTAAATATCGCTAATTAGACCATGAACGTCCAATAATCAGCTCGCATCGCTAGCATACCGGTTCAAGCTGATCGGAGTGGCCGTCGCGCATCATCGCGTCGATCCTCATAGCAAGTTCCATAGCTAACCCTTCTTTGGACTTATCTGTCGCAAGTAGAGCATAACTTCTCATGATGGTCGATGTTCGCCTCTCTCATCGCCGGGCTACCACTAAGTGGTCTGCGCCCGAAGTCCTTCGGAGGTTGACGGTTCGGGTGCTGGCGTGGTGCTGGTGATCAGGAGCCGGTATTGGTCACGTGGAGATCGCAGACCAGGTCGAAGATGTCTTCGACGGTGCCGGTGAACCAGATCTGGTCCTCGTAGCTGTCCTTGCTCGCCACGTAGATGGCTGTTCCCCACCGGCGGGCGGATCCGCCTGTAGCGCAGCCGCATCAGCGGTAGCCGGTCACCGTCGGCGATGTAGGCGAACTGGCCGTGGTAGCGGACATGGACGGTGGTCAGCTGGGGGCCAGTTATTCCTGGCGTGCGCGCGCAGCCGCTGGGCCTTGATGACTTACTGTCGGGAATTCGGCGGCCCGGTTAGCGGTGAGTATCGGCAAGCCACCAGACGATTGGATGCTGGCCAAGACCAGCCGGCGGGTCTGCGGCGAGTTCGACAAGTGCCTTGCGCAGTTTCCCCAAGCCTGGCCTGGTGCGGGGAAAGCACGCGAGGTGGCAGTAGACGATCCCGAGGTGATTCGGAACTAGGCCGGCCGCCACCCCAAAGGTGCTGACGTCCTCGGTCACCATGACCCGGCCCTGCGCAACCGCAGCTTCGAGGACGCGCGCGTCATCTACCCCACGCAACTCGGGCCGGTGCGCCGTCACCGCGATGGCATCAATCCCGTCGGCTGTGAGCTCCTCGGCGAGCCAGCCTGGGTAATGCTCATCCAGCAGCAGGCGGATCCGGGCGGGCTCAGATGGCATCGAGCGCCCGGCGGCGTTCCCATGCGGCAAGCGCCTCGTCCTGACTGGCGCGGTGCCGGCTGATCAGGTCATCAATTTCATCCTGATAGTCGGCCCAGTAAGCGAGCGCGGTTTCCACGTCCAGAGCCGTCAGCCCAAGCGCGTCCGCTACCACGGCGACTGTGCGCTCGTCCTTATCATGCTGGAGCCAAGCTTCGGCGACCGTCCACACCTGCGGTCCGGTCGACAAGGCAGCGTGCCTCTCGCCAGCGACAGTCACGACGAAGAGGATGCCCGGATGTGCCTGCATCCGCAGCCACTCACGGACGGCACTGACCACGACGGTTGACTTCTTCGCCCCAGTCCGCCTGGCGTAGTCAGCCAGACCCTGGTCGATTGTCTCAGGGAATCTGACATTCGTAGGAGCTACCATGCACTACAGTGTAGCAACTAGTCGCATCGCCGCATATGAGCATGGGGGTCCGAAGATTCGCGCTCCGAGCCCGTCGGGCAGGCAACGGGCACACAACCGTTCCGAGGCCACTCGAATGTCGATCGCGAAACCCAGGAAATGTCCGCTGACCTGCAGTAGAGGCGGACCGCTGAGCGCCCCGACCGCGACTCGAACGCGGGACCTACTGCTTAGGAGGCGATTTCAGAGGGTTGCCAGGTGCTGCTGCCCGATGTCGCGACGTGGCACTGACCTGGCCCTTTGGTCGCCTGATGTAGTTCGGTGTCGCCTAGATCCTGTGCCTGTTGGCTACCAGGTTTAAGGACGAGATCGCGCCAACTTGATCAACCACTATGCAGGCGTGTCACTTGTCTTGCGCGTTCAACGAGGTCGTCAAGTCCCAGATCAAGTGACGCGGCCACTGCCACGACAACAGTAAACCCTGGATCCGTGCTATGTCCCTGCTCGATCTTCGCCAGCGTCTGGACCGAGACCTGAGCGCGGAAAGCCAGCTCTGCGCGTGTTAGGCCTCGTTCTCTGCGCCTCTGCCGCAAGACGACAGTCACTGCGAGTCCTAGGTCTTCCCGCATCCTCACCCTGCGACGAGGGCGTCCTGGCTTAGGCACGGGAAAGTCTAGCAAGTAAATTTTTACTACTCGTGTAGCGTACGATTGTAGAGAGAGCAGAGAGGAGGAGCAGTGGCGAATGCGGAGCTAATATCCGAGCTGGTCCGGCCGCACTACGCAGGCGACCAGCGGCGGTTCGGCAACCTGCTGAACCAGTTCATCGCCGCGGAGTCCCGCGCCGGGCACGTTCGTCTTGCACAGCGGCTGCGGGACTTGCGCGCCGAAGCCGACGCTTCACCCCCGCCTGCCGCCAAGCCAACGCAGCTGGCGCGTGCCCCACGCGATCTGGAAAACGTGCTTGCAGTTAGCTACAGCGAGGTGCGGCTCTCCGATCTGGTGCTATCCCCGGAAAATCACCGGGCATTGCTGCGTCTGATCGCTGAGCAGCGAGCGGTCGACGCTCTGGCCCAGCACGGGTTGCGTCCACGGAGGCGACTGCTGCTGCACGGCCCGCCAGGATGCGGGAAGACGATGGCTGCGCACGCCATTGCAGGCGAGCTGCGGCTCCCTATTATCCGCGTCCGCCTTGAGGTCATCTTCAGCCGGTATCTGGGGGAAACTGCGGCGACTTTGACGGAGATCTTCGCCGAAGCGAGCCACGTGCGCGGAGTCTATTTGTTTGATGAGTTTGATGCGCTAGGACGTACCCGGCTCGATGACAATGACGTCGGTGAGGTAAAGAGGGTCGTCACGACATTCCTGCAATTGCTCGATACGGGGGACGAGACCGCCAGCATCCTGGTCGCAGCCACTAACATAGGTGCAAGTCTTGATAGGGCGCTGTTTCGCCGATTCGACGACGTCCTGGAACTAGCAGGCCCCACCCCTGACCAAGCAGAGGAACTGCTGAACCGCCTGATGAGGCAATGGGATGCACGGCCAGACAAAGCCACCCTCGAAGCGGCTTCCGGCCTGAGCTTCGCCGACATTCACGCGGCCGTGAACGATGCACGAAAGAATGCGATCCTGGACGACCGCGACACGCCCGGTCCCCGCGAAGTGCACGACATGCTAGTGAGCCGGAGCACGCGGCTATCCTGATAGCGACGCCAATCCGGCACTTACCTTTTGCCCGATAATGCCTGCCCCCTGGCTGCCTGCTGAGCAGGTTGCATAGAAGGTGATCCGCGACTTGATCCAGAACGGCCTTCCCCTGCTGGGCCTCAGGAACGTCAGCGCGGAAGCGTATTGCGCAACCGGCAGCCCTCGCCGACCGCCTGTTCCGCCGCGCGATCGGCAGCAGCACGCTTCGGTTCTCACCCAGCGCCTGACAGTTGTCGAGCGGCAACTCGCAGCCGCCCGTGACGAGGTGCTCCCGCACGACTCGGGGATGCTGGTCACTGCGGCTGGCCCGGGCCTGGAGGACAGTGCGGTCAACAGGCAACTCCGGGACAGGAACAGCGGCACAGAGGTCGTCACAGTACGTGAAGGCCGTGCCGTAGTTCATGCTGGGCGTGATCTCGCTGCGTTAAGGACCAAGATCCAGGCATATGCTGATCAGAACACCAGAAATGGGAAGCCGCGCTTTCAAGATCTTGTCGCCAGGCTGGACACGATCGAGCCAGCGACCATCGATGACCTGAGCCTCGGCGAGATCGAGCAGTCGATTGCTGACGATGACAGGATCTGGGTGGAGATCTGGATGCCAGGAGGCTCAGGGATCTCCGACGACCAGCGCGAAGCCCTAGACGAGGCCGTCGCAGAACTCGCCTCCATCGGGCAGACACAAGCTCCGGTAGTCCCTGTCTACCGCGGGCCGGAACGTGATGTGCATCTCGTCTCGGCAACCGGAGCAGTGCTAAAAGCGCTGCCTGTTCTCCTGCCATCAGTGGTCGAGGTCCACCGAGCCCCCTCATTCGGCCGATCGTCTTGGCAGAGACCGCCGACGAAGCCAGAATGCAAGCCAGCGTAGACGCACCTGATCCTGCTGCCGCAGCAGTCGCGGTGCACGACACCGGCATCGCCGACGACCATCCTTATCTGAAACCCATCGTCCTGGGCGCCAGCAGCGTCGTCCCGGGTGCGCCGTCGCCAGCCGACATTCCAGGCGGGCACGGGACACAGATGGCTGGAGTTGCCGCTTACTCACGGCTCGCCGACGACCTCGTCACAGGTCGACTCGCCGCCGACGCATGGCTGGTTTCCGTCCGCCTGCTCGAGGGCAAGGAAGACGCCGGCGGCGACCCAGACAGAGGCCCGCTCTGGGCAGAGCGCACCAGGGAGTCGATAGCGACAGCCGAAGCGCTGGCACCACAGCGGACAGTGATCCACAACATCAGCCTGGGCGCCGACAACATCGCGAGAGAACGCACTGACCGGACTGCCTGGTCAGTCGCCGCCGATGTCCTCGCGTGGAACTCCGGCGCGGGCCGCCTACTTGTCGTCGCCGCCGGCAACGCCGAGACCATCACCGACCGAGAGAACTACCCGTTCGTGAACCTCGGTCCGCCTCACCTGCAGCAGCCCGGCCAGGCGTGGAACGTGCTTACCATCGGCGGGTACACCGATCTCGACCGCCTTACCGCGCAAGACAAAGAGCGGGGCTATCCGACACCCCTAGCAACCGCAGGAACGCTAAGCCCGCACAGTCGCACATCACCAGGCGGTAGCCGCCCCCTGAAACCAGACCTAGTGATGGAGGCAGGCAACACGGCACCAGGCGGAGACTTGGAGAACCCCGAAGCCCAGGGCCTAACGGTTCTCACCTTTGACAGGAACTGGCGCGACCGAGGCACGCTCCTGCGGCGCACATGGGCGACCAGTCCCGCTGCGGCCGCTGCGTCGAACGCTCTCGCCCGGATCGCCAACGCACACCCCGAGTTGCGTCCTGCCACCTGGCGCGGGCTTCTAGCTCATACAACCAACTGGCCGCCGCCGGCGCGGGAGCAACTGCCGGATAAGCGCGATCTGTTGCGGGCATTCGGCTACGGAGTGCCAGCGCCAGAGCGTGCCATGGGCAGCGACTCGAACAGGCCCGTCATGGTCTACGAAGGCGTCATAAGGCCTAGCCACCGCAACAACGAGCGCAAGCCCGACCGGATTGCAGACTTTATCGAACTGCCCTTGCCTTATGAAGAGCTCGATCAGCTCGCCGAGACTCCCGTCGGCCTAGCCATTACTCTCTCTCCTATTTCATCGATCCCACAGATAACCTCACCAGAGGCACCTACTCCGGCGGTCGACTTCGATGGGATCTGCAAGGCCCGGCTGAAGATCCCAACGGCTTCCGAGCTCGCATTAATCGGCTCGTCAGGGATCAAGGACATCAACGCGGCGGCGGCTCCTACGACTGGGATGTTGGCACGATGCCCCGTTCCCGCGGCACTCTCCAGCACGACCGGGCTCAGGTCGCGGCAAGTCAGATCGCCGGTCCGCGCCTACTTGCCGTGTATCCGGTGACAGGCTGGTGGGAAGACAGCACCGCCACGTGGGAGCGGAGGCTCTGGTATTCGCTGATCGTCAGCGTTGATCTCGGAGAAATCGACCTAGACCTGTACTCACTCGCCGCAATTACTCTACTGCCCATCTCAGTTGAAGCCGAAATCGGATCCTGACTATAACTCATGCGGATCGTTATCCGGCGATTTCAGAGCCACGTCTCCATCCGATAAAACCTGCCGTCAGCGCGGTGCCTGCCTCACATCGCATCGCGACTGGCCACAGCCTTAAACCAAGACCACACGGTGATAGTCCGAGAACTAGTCAGCAGCGCGCACAAGGATCACAGCCAACGACCATCCACCGGTGTCTGACGGTCAAATCGTGTGGTGCTAGCGGGATGTGGCGCAGCTTGGTAGCGCGCCTGCATTGGGAGCAGGAGGCCGCGGGAATCAAATCCCGCCATCCCGACCAAATTGATCCGCGCGCGGATCACCAGCTTGGAAGGCGGTTTCAGGCCCCATCGTGATCAGCCGCGCCGCAGCTCACAGGCCATGTTCATCTGTCCGCGACTCACCCCACTTGACCGTGGTGGCTTGCTCAATCGGCCACGTAACAGGCACGACGCGCAGCTCGCGCTAGTCCGGCGATATCCGGTAGCCCGTCCGGTGCGGCGCCTTTTAGCATAGGCAGGTGATCTACCAGCACCCCCTGGCTTACCTGCTCGGCCTGCAAGGCATTGCCCTGCTTCGCGCCTACAACGGCGAGTACGACCGCGAGTTCACCGAGGCCAGGATCGCCGAGATCCGCGCGATGCTCGACTGCGCCAGCGAGTTCGGCGACGGCGCCGCGGTCCGCCCGATCACGGCGGCCGAGGGCTACGACGTCTGGGCCGAGTACTACGACGGGCCGAACGACCTGATTGACCTTGAGGAGCCGATCATCCGGCCGATCATCGACCGCCTGCCGATAGGCCCGGCCCTCGACGCTGCCTGCGGCACCGGCCGCCACGCGGCCTACCTGGCCGCCAAGGGCCACTCGGTGATCGGCGTGGACGGCTCGGCGAAGATGCTCGCCATCGCCAGGGCCAAGGTTCCCGGCGCGGACTTCTGCCAGGGTGACCTGCGGGCGCTGCCGGTCGCGGACCAACAGGTCGATCTTCTGACGATCTCGCTGGCGCTCACCCACGTGCCCGAACTGGCCCCGGTGCTGGCCGAATTCGAGCGGGTGCTGCGCCCGGGCGGGCACCTGGTGATCGCCGACTCACGGATGGACTATCCGCTGGTCCTGGCGATGCCCGACGGCAGCTACGGCTACCTGCCGCACCGCAGCCGGATGACCAGCGAGTACCTCACCGCCGCGCTGCCGCTCGGCTTCGAGGTCCGCCACTGCGAAGAGCTGCGCGCTGCGCCGGCGCGGTGTTCCCCTGCGGGGCCGTTGTGGGTCGGCGTCCCGTACGAGGACCCGGCCGACGCGCCGCCGCCCGAGCGGGTGCTGCCCGCGCATCCGTCAGACATCTGGGCATTGCGTACCTGGTACCCCGCTGCGGCTGCCGCCGCCTACAACGGCGACCCGATGCTGATCTTCTGGGACTTCGAGCTCGGTTAGTCCGCAAACGTCTCACCAGCCGTGGCCACGCCGACTGTTATCTCCGTTTTCCTCGCAGGCGCCAAAACCGAACGAGCGGGTGCCGGGTCTAGGTTGGCGAAGCCATCGCGCAGCTACGCCCGGACCTGGTGAACCTGACGATTCGGGTCGAGCGTCAGCTCACCGAGACCAGCGACGGCACGCCGACGTTCGGCAAGCCGAAGTCCAAGGCGGGCATACGCACGGTCTCGTTCCCGCGCGTCATGCTCGCCGAGGTGCGCGAGCACCTGGCCTCCTACGTTGGCAAGGACGACGATGCGCTGGTGTTCGCGAGTCCATCCGGTCAACTGCTGAACTACAGCAATTTCCATGACCGGTTCTGGGCCAAGGCCGTCGCAAAAGAAGGCGCGGAAGGCCTGCACTTCCACGGCCTACGGCATGCCGGAAACTCGCTCACCGCCGATGCGGGCGCGAACCTCCGCGAGCTGATGGAACGCATGGGTCACTCGACGACGAGGGCAGCATTGATCTACCTGCACTCCACCGACGATCGCCAGCGCGCGATCGCCGATCTGATCGATAAGCGCACCCGTACCGAGCTGCGCAAGATCAAGAAACCAGCCAAGTCCAAGACTCGTTCTGGCACGGATCTGGCACGCCGACGCGAACAAGCGTCGTAGCGACTGATTGGGAATCTCCCGAAACCTGGCCTGACCTGGGCCGGAACCTGAGCGCCCCGACCGCGACTCGAACGCGGGACCTACTGCTTAGGAGGTCTAATAGGCAATCCCTCCAACCTGCGGTAACGCAGGTCAGCGCCGTAGTGGCGTGCCCGTGAGCGACCGCGAATCACCGCCGATCACGGCCCGATCGGGCACGCAACGGGCACGGCCAACATCCTCGCCGACGTGGCACGCCCCGGGCCAGCAACCCGTCTTCGTCCTGGCTGCTAACCACGGCGGTATCCCCCGGCGGCATGGGCTGCTGCGGCCAAGACCGCGACGATTCCATCAGACGCAAGCAACCCATAACGTCAGAAGGCGGCGAGATCGTTGAAGGACGAAACGCTTGGACCCAACGCGCTCCGCACTGATCTACCTGCACGGCAGCGATGCCCGCCAGCAGGCCATCGCCGACAGCCTCGACAAGCTGGCTCGCGCCGAGCTGAAGCGAACGAGCAAGACGGGCACGGCCAAGCCGACCGGCAGGGGATCGGGCACGCAACGGGCACGCAAGCGCCCGAAGGCTTCATGAGATCGATGATCAGACCGGCAGACACCCCGCCTACCTGCAAGAACGCGAAGCGCCCCGACCGCGACTCGAACGCGGGACCTACTGCTTAGGAGGCGATTTCGGAGGGTGGCCAGGTGCTGCCCGATGTCGCCTGACGTGGCGCTGACCTGGTCTTTCAGCCGCCTGATGGTGCCCGGTGTCGCCCGGGTCCTGTGGTTGTTGGCTACCACTTTGGCTACCAAGGCTAGGCGGTGAGACACTCCGGGGCCGACCCGTCAGCCGCCGTCTAGCTCGAGCTCGAGTTCGTGTTCTAGGTTCTCTGTACGGCAGACTGGGATGATGACGACCGAGCAAATGCAGATGATCTCCGCTGATCCGAGGGTGATGCACGGCCAGGCCGTGATCACAGGAACCCGGGTTCCTGTCAGCGTTATCCTCGACTGCCTCGCCGGCGGTATGGCCACCGAGGAGATCACCACCGAGTACCCGTCACTAACTCAGGCCGGCGTGCGGGCCGCAGCAGCTTACGGCGCAGCCCTGGCCCGTGAGGAACTCCTCCCGATACCGCAGACCCGGTGAGATTCAAGCTCGACGAGAACCTGCCAGCGTCGGCGGCGGCCAAGCTAACCGACGCGGGACACGATGTCGACACTGTGCTTGAAGAAAACCTTGGCGGATCGCCTGACCCAGAGGTAGTCATCGCCTCAGCTGCCTCCGAGCGGATACTGATCTCGCTAGACCGGGGCCTCGGCGACATCCGCGCCTATCCTCCGGCACCCACTCCGGCATCATCGTCTTGCGGCTGACCGACCAGTCAGCCGCAACGGTCACCAAGGCAATCGGTGACCTTGCCGCCATCGCCGACCTAGACAAACTCGCCGGAGTCGTCACCGTCATGCAGCGCGGACTACTCCGAATCCGCCATCCGTGACGGCACCTGGTACCCGCTACAGGACAGCTACCGCCTTCCGCACTGTCGCTACGCACCAAAGAAAAACGCATACCCGTGGATCACGACAGCGGCGATGCATTTCAAATGATCTTGGCAGATGTCGATGGCAGCCTTTGCCTGGCCGACGCGTGTCCGGCTGAGCCGTCAAGGTGCAGGTCAGAGTGCGCACTCGTCCGCAACTTACCGTGGGTCAAATCTTACCACCTTGGCATATAGCAGATATATGGTACGCGATCGCCCGTTCTGCTCTATCCCCGGACTCGGGGATCACTCCGTAGTGCTGCCTACGTAGCGTCCGTGTGCCCAGTGTCGGCCGCCTTGCGAAGCCAGCATTCGGCCTGGTCGGTCTCCCCCCGCCCCCTGAACAGTGCTGACAGGTTAATCATCGCGACCGTGTGCCCGGCGTCGGCCGCCTTGCGCCACCACTGCTCAGCCTCGCCGGTCTCTCCCCGGTCCTTGAGCAAGAAGCCCAGGTTGAGCATCGCGCCCGTAAGCCCAGCATCGACGGCGCTACGACACCACCGCTCGGCCTCGTCAACCTTTCCCCGGCGAAACAGCAGGCCTGCCAGGTTCGACATGGCGACTGTGTCCCCTGCGTCGGCCGCCCTACGACACCACCGCTCAGCCTCCTCGACTTCCCCCCTCTCATACAGCAGGGCTCCCAGGTTCGATATCGCGCCAGTTTCCCCGGCGTCGGCCGCCTTGCGCCACCACCACTCAGCCTCGTCGGTCTCTCCCTCGTCGTTGAGCAAGAGGCCAAGATTGCTCATCGCGTCCGTGCCCCCGGCGCCGGCTGCCCTACGACACCACCACTCAGCCTCGTCGGGCTCTCCCTGGTCGTTGAGCAAGAGGCCAAGATTGCTCATCGCGTCCGTGTTCCCGGCGTCGGCCGCCTTGCGCCACCACCGCTCAGCCTCGTCGGTCTCTCCCTGGTCGTTGAGCAGGACTCCAAGGTTGAACATCGCACGTACGTGCCCGGCGTCGGCAGCCTTCCGAATCGCGCGTTCGGCTATGGGAGTCTGATGTACGTGTCGCTGGTGGTAGGCGGCATCGGCGATGTCGCAGCAAGCTCTTGGCGTGGCCTTGTCGATGAGTTCCAGCCATGTCTCCTCCGAAATGGCATGTCCGCTGACGTTCTCATAACGGGCCGCGTACTGAACGAGCACATCTGATATCTGATCCCCGTCGATGACACCGGGGACATTCC
Source organism: uncultured Actinomycetota bacterium (assembly GCA_963720575.1). Lineage (GTDB taxonomy): Bacteria > Actinomycetota > Actinomycetes > Streptosporangiales > Streptosporangiaceae > Chersky-822. The sequence goes on along the minus strand of CAVRGA010000001.1, from coordinate 1,697,684 downwards.
CTCGGGGGGTCAACGGTGCGACCGGACCGCGCACGGGCGTCCGAGCCCAGTCGAGGGCCTGCTCGAACCATGAGCCTGCAGCGAGGGCACAATCGGCAGGCGTCAGTACGATCTCGCAGATACGCCGCAGTATGTCCGCCGGGAGAGGCTCGGGGTGACCGCAACGGCGAGCGGTGACAGCCGCAGTGATTACTGCGGCCCCGTACGGATCGGAGGCATTCTGCCATCGGTTGATGAGATCAGGCGCAGCCGCCAGGGTCTCGGTAAGGTTCCACGTGCCAGACTCTGCTAGCGCTTCCGCGATGCGAGGGTCACGGGCAGCAAGGCGGGTAGCGCGCCCGAGTTCGGCGGCGCTGAAACGCGCGAGCAGATCCTTGCGCTCGGCGATCACGGTCAGGATTTCCCGGGAATCCTCGATATCATCGCCCAGGATCCTCTCTGACCGGTTGGTGAGGGAGTCATAACGCTGCGGCCACATCGTGCCTATCAGGATGACTGGCCAGGGCAGAACTCGGATGTGACGGACATCTGCGACTTTCAGGCCACCAGAACCGAGAAATTTCTGCGTCTCGTTCAGCCAGACGATGAGCTTCCCAGGCGATGGGCTCGCGTCGAAATACGAGACGAGCTGTGCGGGTGTTGACGGCATGAACATGGGCCAGTCCGCGAGCATGCTATGGACTAACTCGTAAGCGCAGCGCGTCTTTCCCGACGCGGCCGGGCCGACCAACAACAGGAAGCCACCGACCTCGTGATGTGCTGTTATCCAGGTGCGCAGGTCAGCATCCAGATCTCGGGGGATGTACAACGGATAGTCCGGCGTAAGGCTGCCGTCTCCGCCCGCAGGCAGCGGTATCGCGGGGTGAATGCCCAACAAGGCACGATCAGTGATCCCGCCAGCCAGTGGCAATCCCTTGTCACGCCCGCCTACGGTGCGCTCAAGCTCACGCGCCTGGACCTTCCGGTCAAGATAGCCGCGTGCCTGCTGCGCCCACCCACGCGTGATGACATCGGCAACGGGTTTGGTGAGACCGGCTACCGCAGTAACGATCGCGCCGACTAGGGCGATCGGCCACGCAGGCCAGTGCAGGTGTGCTGACCTCAGCAGGGTCGGTGCCGAAGCGAGCACGGCAGCGAACACTACGGCAGCAATAACAAGCCAAATGCCAACCTTCAGACGCACGAAACCATGATTGCACCGCTGCTGAATCAATATCAGTACATGAGCTGGTACGCCGGGAGGATGGCGGCCCTAATTCGGCGGCTTTCGTATGATATTCGGCTGGCTCGCCCTTGAACTAGGCGAGGTCACGGCAGCGGTGCGATTGCCCCAGCGCTGCTGGGCCGCCTGCCGCGATATGCCGATCCGGGCGGCAATCTCGGTCTAGGAGTAGCCAGCGGTTCGGAGGCCGATGACGGCTTGCTGGTCAGCTTCGTGAATGTCGTCGGACAGGATTATCAGATGAGTCAACGACTCGACATCCCTGGCTGCGAGGCGGCGACTGCGAGGGCGCACGATGCGTCGGACCGTACTCGGCGTTCCCGGTGACCGGGACGGTGTTTGGTGTCAAGGTGTCGTTGACACGGCGGACAGGTGATCGGCTGGGCCGCTGCGCCGGGCCGTCCGGCGGCCGAGCAAATGACCTCAGCTGCCTCGCCGGGGTCCAGGGCGGGCAGCAGCCAGGCGCCTCAGGCCCGGCATCGGCGGAACCGGGCTGGTCAGGTATCAAGGCGGCACCGGCGGAAGGCGCCAGGCGCGCAACCAGGCCAGGACCACTCGAAGTGACACGCACGGACAGCCGAGATGCCGGGAACCGGCCCCGAAGTCCGCTACGCTGCCGTCGCTCTAATTGCGACTCAAGATCCGTTTCTCAGCGAGCAGATTGATCGTCAGGTTTGCGCTCGTCACTGGGTATTACGATCGCAAATTCCACGAATAGTTCACGTCTCTGCGGCGATGCCTCCGCGATAACGTCAGGATCTATACGCCCCGAACGTCGAGCATTGCGGAAGAGGTAACCCCATCGCCTCTCATGCCTTTCCCGCAAATGCTGCTCCCATCTCTCCCCAGAACTAGACTCCAACCTCCTGAGTGCCGAGTTTAGGTTATTCCATCTCTCGTCGAAATCCCTCTCGAAGGCAGTTCGAGTAACGACTAGATCATGAATCAGAAGCGAAACGTGACGAAGGATGTTATCTTGGATCGCCAGCCGCCAGACGCTTTGCTTCGCAAGTTGAGCCATACGTCGGGGGTCGACCTTAGTTCCAGAGCTATTGAGCGTTCGATGCCACTGACCATGCGCCAGTGAGTTGCGAAGCTCAATGAGGGGAACGAACTGTTCCTTGACGAGCCTCTCAATTTCGCCATATCTGGCCTGCGCCGTGAATGGCAGGTCGCGCGGAACCCGACCAACGGGAATATCGTGCCGACTCGCAAAAGCCTCCCTGACCACTCTCAACCACTTGTCGGCCACCGTGGAAGCGCTGACGATTCTTTGGCGTTGATCCGAAGAAAATCCTGTCGGATCGTGAATTATCCGAAGAAGGGTCGACTCAAGCTTTGCCCCTAGGAGGAGGGCACAATTCTTAGTGAGGACAGCCTCCTGTCGCGCCTTCCCCGTACGGATCGCACTCTTGCAAACCTGCCTCGCAACGCCGAAAGCCTCGCTTAGGGCACGCTCGTTTTCAAGATGAATCTTGTACAGATTTTCAGGCAATACAATACCGTTCATCATCGACAAGGCACTCTCGGGTCGGCGCAACGTACCAATCTTGGTACGCTCCGCCGACCCGAGAATCGAACCCGGAAACTTCCACCACAACAGTGGTGGCTGTGTTTAACCATTACACCAATCGGCCCGGCAGGGACAAATATCACCCCGGATACGGACAAGTTTAGCGCGATGGAGCAAGTGGAGGGGCCAACTCCAACTATTGACGAAGATCGGCAGCACGCCACACGAGGCGTCCAGACCGCGGCGCAGGTCGAGCGGATGTTAGCGCCGAACGGGGATTCTGCTTGGCAGCTGACCACCGCGCGATCGCACGCGACATATGCGGTAGATGACCCATAGTCTACTTTAGTGGGCGATCACAACGTGAACGCTGACCATCGGTACAGCAGGCTGCGGTCGCACCAATCGAACATCCAAAGGTCGACTAGCCATTCCGACTGGCTATTACGGCCGTGCTGTAGCGTAGTTCTCCTACGCTAGCGGACCGCCAACGCGCGGACGCGCCCCATCCACGATAGGCGGCTGGAATAAATGCGCGTCAAATAGATGTTTTTCCACATCCCGGGTGACCGGGTACCGGACGCCAAAAATTCCGGACAGGTTCCGGACGGGGATGATGAGCTGTCCTGCGGCGGCGGTGGCCTCCAGTTGCCGGCGGGCGGACATGGCAAGGCGGCCTAGCGCGTCGCTGACGTGATGTGCGGCCGCGACCGCCTGGCGCAGGCCGGCTGGGTCGCGGCTAAGTTGCGCAGCCGACCGTGCTCGGCGGACTGGCCGAGGGCTAGTGTCCAGTGCAGGCTGGTGTGGGCGAGGCGGCCTGTCCACAGGGCCAGGTCCTCCGCGCTGACGGCGGTCCGCGAGAGGCCGCCGCGCGTGTCAAGGGTGGTGAAGTTGTCCCAGGCCTGCGCGGCGCGGAGCCAGGCATCGCAGGCGCTTCCGGCGGCGTCGGCCGCCGCCCGAAGCTGGGCTTTCAGGCGGTCTGGGTGGTCAGCGCGAGCCGAGACGGCCTGGAAATATGAGCTGGCAGTTCCAGGCGGTGACTGCGCAGTGATCAGTCAGATGCCGGAACGACTCGGTCGTCTGGGCCGGCGCTGACAGTGCTCGCACCCGTGCGGCCAGGACGCGGGCGTTCGCGCAAGCGCTGCAGGATCTGATGACCGAGCTGGCGACAGTCCCGAGCGGGGTTTCGGTGTCGGCGCATAGCGGAGGGTAGAGGCGGGCCGGGACGTGAAAATCCGGGCCGAAGGCGGCGGGATTGCTGCGGGCGTGACCGGGCAAGTGAGCGCGGACCCTTCCGGCCCGGGTACGGGCCAGGCCTGACCGTACCCCGGCGCAGTCAGGGCTGGGATGCTCGCACCGAGATCACCGCGCCGGGCGGGATCACGGCGGCGCACGACGGGATCGCGGCCGGAACGATGAACTTCTACGGCCCGCAGCCACAGCCCGCGCCCGTCTCAGGCCGGATGCTACGCTTGCCGCCGCGTAACTTCGCGTTCACGGACCGTGAGGCAGTGTCGGACGAGGCGGACCGCGGCTTCGCGACGGCGGGATTGTGGGCGTGGTGCCGTTGCAGGGGATGGGCGGGATTGGCAAGACCCAGCTCGCTCTGGAGTACGCCCAGCAGCCTCACCTTCGACCTGGCCGCCCTGGGCGAGCACCAGGCCGCCCGCGACCTGGACACCGACACCCTCGAACGCCGCCGCCGCGCCCTAGGCCAGGACCACCCCGACACCCTGACCTCCGCCAGCAACCTCGCCATTTGGACTTCCAGAATGAGAAGATGCTAGGGGGCTTGCCGGAGGTGAGCCGGGCTGCATTTAGGGTTAACGTCTAGTTTTCTCATCCCGCTCGATTTGCCTGCTCTCCTAGATAGTGGAGCTGCTAGATGGCGATTCAGGCCGCCCGTTGCTCGATGTGGCTTTCACAATTCGACCGGCCCCGAGCTAGGCAAGGCACGGCGGCTATTGCGCGCAACGCCCGAGGTCAAGCGGTGGCGGACACCACTTGGCACGTGACCGCTGTCCGTGCCACGGTCAGGTGATCGAGGTAATGGTTCGCTGATCAGACCGGTGGAGATTTGCCCCCATTGTTGCTGAGGAAGTTCTCTAGGTGCTGGCGGGTGATGATGCGTCTGCGGCCTACTTTGAGGTACGCGAGTTTCCCGGTGCGCATCTGGTCGTAGAGCAGGTCCCGGGACAGGCCGGTGATCTGGGCGGCTTCGTCCACGGAGAACGCCAGCCGGTCAGCGGGCAGGCTGGTGCTCGTCATCTGCGCCTCCCTCGCGCGGTGCTGGTCAGGGTTCGGCAGAGCGACCGCAGGGTCGTTCATGTCTGTCACTCCCCTGCTTCCCATTCGGCTTCCCAGGTGGCGATGGCGGCTGCGTGCCGAGGGCAGTTGCGGGCGTGGCCGTGTTCGTCGTCGGCGGGTCCGTTGCAGAGCCCGCGGTCGCTGATCCTGTTTCCGCAGGGCTGGCAGGTCCAGGCGAATGACCGGCCGTAGCCGATGGCCGCCGAGGGCCGTTCTCTGGTGGCGTAGGTGTAGGCGGCTTCGGCGATGGTGTCGCCTGCCTGCTGGGCGTCTCCGCCTGGCCGAAGGTGCATGGCGGTGCCGATCTCGTGCCAGCTGTAGCCGGTCTCGCGCGCCAGCCGGATGTAGTCGAGCGCCCGGCCGCGGGCAGCGAGTTCGAGGTCGCGGGCGGTGCTCATGCCGGCGAGCGGCTCGACGTCGCGGACGTTGCTCTCGCTGCCCGGGAAGTACGGACGGGTGACGATGGCGGCGCCGGCATCCCGGGCGATCGTGAACGCGGCATTGCGGACCGCGTCGCGTGCGGCGTTAAAAGCCCGCTGCCGGTCGTCGGGGTCTTGGCTTAACGGTGCCATGGTCTTCCTCTTCCTGGTTCGGCTGACGGGATGGACGGTCATGCGCCGGGTTCAGCTTCCATTTCCGGATCGGTCTTGCGGGCGGCGGGTGAGGGGTCATCTGGGGTGGTGAGGGTGAACCAGAAGGTTTTGCCGTGGGGGCCGACGTGGACGCCGCTGCTGCTGGCGAGTACCGCGACGATCTGCAGGCCGCGGCCTCGCTCGTCTTTCTGCCCGGCGGTCATGTGTTCGGGAAGGTTCGGCGAGTTGTCGGTGATCTCGCAGGTGATGCTCGACCGGCCGTCTGAGGCTTTGTGTTCGCGGACGACCAGGCCGATCGGTCCGCCGGCGTGTTCGGCGGCGTTGGCGACAAGTTCGGAGGTCAGCAGTTCGGCGTCGGCGGCCAGGGCGGTCAGGCCGAGTCCGGTCAGTGTCTGCCGTAACTGCTGCCGGGCCTGCCGTGGCGCGGTCGGGCTCGCGGGCAGTTCGGTTCGGATGAGCGTCCGGGATCTTGGCCTTGCCGGAGCGCTGGCCGCGCCCGCTGTGCCGGGTGCGGGCAGGAGGCTCGCGGGTACCTGGTCGCGGCTGGAGGTGATTGCGTGGTCGATTAGTTCAGCAGTTCCGGCGGACCTGGAAAGGGGCTGATCCGGGTATCCGCGTTCGGGGCCGGCGGTGGCTGCGGCTTCGAGGATGAGCTTGCTGGTGGCCTGGTCGAGTTCGGCGGCGCGTTCCAGCTGATCGTTGTCGGTGATGCCGAGATCGAGCAGGACGCGCTCGGCCGGGCCCAGCGGCGGGGGCCATCGGGCTAGCCGGGCTGCGGCGTGTGCCGGACGTGACTCCCGGGCGCTTTGCCTGTCCTCCCGGCTGGTTCGGGCGGCGGCGAGGACGCGGCTGGGGGCTCTGACCGTTTCGGCTATCTCGGCTGCGGCGGCGGCCGATCGGGCGCTGCCAGCTTCAGCGTCCTTGTAGGCGGTGATCAGCGGCGATGCGGCGCCGGACCGGGCCTGGGTGAGCGCGTACCGTACGTCGAAATGCCCGGGCAGGTTCCGGGCCGGGGCAATGAGCCTTCCGGCTGCGGCGCTGGTCTCCAGTTGCTGGCCTGCGGACGCGGCGAGGCGGCTGATCGCGTCGCAGGCGTGATGTGCCGCCGCGACCGCGCGGCGCAGGTCTGCCGGGGTAGCGGCCAGGCCAGGTAGCGGGCCGGGCGCGGCGAACTGGCCGAGGACTGGCGTCCAGTCCGGATCGGCGTGCGCGAGGCGGCCTGTCCACAGGGCCAGGTCCTCGGCGCTGACTGCGGTCCGGGAAAGGCCGCCGCGCGCGTCGGTGGTGAAGGCATCCCAGGCTTGCGCGGCGCGGAGCCAGGCGCCGCACGCGTTACCGGCGGCGTCGGCTGCCGCGCGGAGCGGGGCTTTCAGGTGCTCCGGGCACTCGGCGCCGGAGGCCAGTGCCTGGAAGATGCGGTGGCAGTTCCAGGCAGTCACCGCGCTGTGGTCGGTGAGGTGCCGGAGCGACTCGGTGGTCTGGGCCGGCGCCCATGGTGCTTGCCCGCGCGCGGCCAGGAAGCGGGCGCGGTCAGCGCTGCCGATGACGCCGCGGTACAGGGCACCGGCTGGTTCGCCGCCTGCGGGCCGGTGGCGGGGAAGGAGCGAGTTGACGGGGATGGCGTGCAGGACCCGCACATCACCGCTCGGGACGGGTTGCTTTTCGCAGGCCGCGTCGACGGTCCAGGCGAGTACCCACAGCCACTGGCAGGCAGCGTTGAGGTCCCGCCGCCGCTCCCACGAGCCGGACATAGAGTTCACTGCTGCCTGCCCGCCGTGCGGCGCGATCTGCGCTGCCCATCCGGCGACTTCCCGCAGCGTGGCGCGGGCAAGCGGGACAGACTCCAGGACGGGCGCCCACTCCGAGAGGTACCGGGTGCTGTCGTCAGGTCCCCGCGCGATGTGGGTGTGCAGGAGATCGCGACCCAGCGTCATGGAGGCGGCCGCCGCGTGCAGCGCGGCGGCTGGGCCGCCCGGCCGGGTCGGCCGCAGATCAGCTGGGCTGGTATCAAGCCTGAGGAAGACCTCGGCGTTCGCGAGTGCATGGCGAGCCCGCCTAGCGGCGCGTATCCACCGTGCCTGCTCGGTGCGCTGCTTGACCGGGATGGAGTCGAATACCTTGCTGACGTCAGCGACGTAGCCGGCCATGGGACGCAGCGCCGCGCGCACGGCTTCGGTGATTTCCCTGGCGTCGCCGCCCGGGCTGGCTGTCCCGGACCTGGGGAGCGCCGGCCGGGGCAGCGAGTCCAGATGGTCTGCCGCCGCGACTGCGAAGTCGCCGAAGGTGGCCCGGTCGGTCATGTTCGCCCGGCCCCGGCCAGCAGGAGGTGCACCCGCGCCGCATACCGGGCCGCGTGCAGGCAGGCGTTCCGGTCGCGGGAGTCGGCTGTGTCAGCTGCCCGGCTTAGCGACTCGGCCAGCGCCTGGCCCAGGCCGGCGAGAGCGATCGCGACCCCGGCAAGGTCGCGCACGGCCGGCGAGTCAGCGGGCGCGGGAACCGGCGGGCCAGGCGTAGCCGCTGGCGGCAGGGACGCTGCCCGGCAGATCTGGTCGCGTCCGCTGGCGGCGGCGCCCGCGGCCAGGACGAAGGCCGGGAACGCTGGCCCGGACCGCGGCTGGTGGTGCCGGAGCACGGCGAGGATGGTGCCGAAGGCGGCGCAGGCCGCGTCAAGCAGGGCGGGCAGGTCGGTCGCGTCGTCGATGCGGATGCGGGCGGCGGTGATCTGGTTCATCTGCTTGCTCCTCGGCGTGGTGGCGGTGGCTGGCCTGGTGAGGATGCCAGCGGCTGGCGCCGGCGCGGAACGCGGCTTGCAGCCTGTGGATGGCCTGCCGGGTTATCCACAGAAACGGGTCGTGCTGCCATAGGTCCCGGCCTTTCCTCAGCCTGCTTCGGCTTCGCGGCCGGCGGTGCGCTCGTGGGCCTTGGCGAGCGCGTTGTGGGTCACGCCGAGGCGCATGGCGACTTGCGACAGGGGCGCCTGCCGGTATCCGTCGTGCTGGCGGACCCATTCGGCGTCCTCGACGAGGTCCGCGGCCCGGCGGACGGGGCGGGCCGACGGCTTCCAGCCGGGTGCCGGCTGGCCGTCTGGCCGGTCGATGACCTCGTCGTCCCAGGCCATGGGCGGCGGCCAGCCGCGCCGTCCGGCCTCGGTCCGTGCTGTGCGGGCAGTGATCTGGTCGTGCGGCGTGGCGTGCGGCGGCGGCTGGTTCCACAGCTGGTCATAGGCTGCGGCGACGCGGTTGTTCAGGTCACGGCAGGCGTCCTGGCTGTCGTTGATCGCGGTGGTGATGTCGGCGGCCGCGATGCCCGTGGCTCGCTGGATCGCCGGCGCGGACCAGCCCCGGCTGGCCAGTGCCCGGAGCCGCCGCTGGGTTCCCCAGCCCGTCGGCTCGGGACGTGATGGCTGTTTCATGGGCGCCTGCCGGGCTGACGGGATGCGCGTTCGAGCACCGGGCGCGGGAAGGCATGCGCGGGGCCGGTGCCCCTCGCTGGACGCCAGCCAGAGCCGGGCCGGTAGCCGGGCTGGTCGAGTTCGTCGTCGTCCAGGGCAGCTGGCGGACACCAGTTCCCGGCAATGGCACGGCGCCGGGCCGTGGTCGCGGCGGCCCGCTCGTGCCTGGTGCCCTCGGGGGCGCGCTTGTCCCACCAGGCGTCGTACACCGTGATGACGGCGTCGCGGAGCCTGGCGCTCACCCTCGCCGAGTCGCCCCGGACCAGCGCGCGGACGGTGCGCTGGCTGGTCCCGGCGGCCCGGGCGATCCTGGCCGAGCCATGGCCCATGACGTGCAGCGCGCGGAGCCGCAGCCTGGTCCCGCCCGCGTCCACCCGGGCGCGGGCAAGCCCGGCGGCGGTGACGGCTTGCACGACCGCCGTCGTGTGCTCCTGGGGCCGGGACCGGCCGGCGGCGATGCCGTGCACCGTCATCGCGGCAACTCCGGCGGCCTGCGCTATCGACCGGTAAGTGCCGCCCTTTTCTAGCAATGAAAGGAGGTGGCCGCTGGCCGGGTCCTCTCCCGCCCGCGTGTGCCCGGAGTGGTCCGGATCGGTGGCAGCGGCCGGGTTTGATCTGCTGGTCATGTCAGCTCCCCGCCTGGGCCTGGCGGGCCTGGCCCGCTTCCGGCGACATCGCGGTCGTGCGGGCTGGGTTCACAGTGGAGCGGATCTCGCGGCCGGGGGTGGTGAGGCGCTCGCGGGCATGCCGGCACCGGCTGGTCTCGGCGGTCATCTGGTCGGCGACGGCGGGCAGGATGCGGGCCTGGTACTCGGCCTGGGCTGACAGCACGGCCGGGCTGCGCTGCCCGGGCAGGTACAGCACCGACCACAGCTCGGCGAGGATGTCCAGGGCGTACAGGCACAGGACGTGCTGGTCCCAGCACGGGCCCAGGCTGGCCGAGAGCTGGCCGTACCCGGGCCGGTACACCTCATCGACCCACGCCCGCAGCGCGCCGATGGCCTGATCGCGGTCCTCGCCGGACAGTTTCCACCAGCGCCGCGACGGCGCCGGGGAATGCACGTCAGCGTCGTCTGAAGAACCCCGGCCGACCTGGGCCGCCAGCGCGGCGATGTCCCTGTCCAAAGTGCTGGCGAGCCTGGCGAGGTCGGCGATGCGCCGGCCGGCCTGGGCTGAGCTGGCCGCCTCCCGCGCGTCGAGCCGGGCGATCTGCTCGGCGTGCGCGGCGAGCTGGTCCAAGATGGCGGTGATCGGGTCTCCGGTCATGGTCAGGCCCACCGGAAGGACGAGCCGCCGCTGTCATCGAGGTCGTCCGGGACGTAATCGGGAACCGGGGACGGCCCGTCAGCCGTCACGATCGCCCTGAGCGCGGGAGTAAGCGGCCTGAGCTGGCCGGTGCGGCGGGCGCGCCGGTACGCGGGGTTGTTCCAGGCCCGGGGCAGGCGGGAGATGACCGGGGCGCAGCCGCCCCTGATGACCAGGGCGTAGCCGGCCGGAAGCTGGCGGATCATGTCCGGGGCAGCGATGTCATGCCAGGTGGCGTGGTAGTCGCCGCGGATCTTCCACGCCGCCTGCCCGCACAGCTTGCTCGCCGCGTCCAGCGTCGTGGTGTCGGTGATCCCCGGCAGGAACACCTTGACCGACGAGGTGTCCATGACGACCTGCCTGCCATGGTCGCCCCACCGCCCGGCAAGCTGTGCCTCGCCATGCGCGATGGCGAGGACCTGGATGCCCTTCCCGCCCGAGTCGCTGAGCCACACTGGCAGGGGAACCGGGCAAATCTGCGTGACCTCGTCCAGGCCCATCAAGAGCGGGGGATCGAGCCTGTCGGACGGCGACGCCTGGCCGATCTGGCAGGCCTGGTAGTGGATCTCCGTAGCCATCGCGGCGAACAGCGGCGCGACGGGCGCGTCGTCGGACACCGGCTGGGCGATCATGTAGAGGGTGCCGCGATCGAGCAAGAACGCGCCGATGTTGAAGCCCATGCCCGGCCCTGGCAGGACGCTGGCGGCGAGGGCCGGGTCGGCCATGAAGCTCAGCGCGCGGGACATGACCATCCGCACCGTCGCCGCTGTCTTGTGCGCTTCGGAGGTGAGCTCGGCCAGGGTCATGGCCCATTGCCCCGCGCCGGCGTCGATCAGGATCTGCTCGGCCTCCCCTGGGCTGGCGCCGGCGACCCAGCCGGCGACGGCGCGCAGGTCATACCCGGCCAGAGCAGCGGCGTGGAAGTAGGCGCGCAGGTAGTCGCTGGCCTTGGCGGACCAGAACGTGGCGTCTTCCACGCCCTTGTGGGACACGGCACTGGCGAAAGCGTCGGCGCGGCGGATCGCGGTGGCCGGGTCCTCGCATCCGTCGACCGGTGACCAGCAGAACGTCGACTCAACTCCGCCGATCCGCTGCGGGTTGAACACGTGTACCGGGCCTGTCCACGACCGCGCGTCAGCTGTCAGGGAGTACACGTCAGCTTTGGTGGTGGTGGCGATGGCCGGACCCGGGTACTCCAGGATCGCGTCGGCCATGAACGCGGTCTTGTAGGTGCGGGGCGGGGCCATGACCAGGACGTGCTCTTCCAGCGGCACCCGCAGGTGGTGCCGGTACTGCGCGCGGCCCAGGAACACCGCGTGAGCGGACGGGCTGAGCACGCGTGCCCACAGCGGCAGGGACCGGCGGATCCGGCCGGAGCCGCGCAGCGCCGCGATGCGGCCCCAGCGCAGGTGCAGGGCGAAGGTCGTGGCGAAGCCCTTGCCCGGGTGCAGCCTCAGGTGCAGCCGCAGCCGGAAGTGCCTGGCCCGGTTCGACGGCAGGTACTTCGACGGCAGTAACGCCCACGCAGCGGCTGCGGCCAGCAGCAGGAAGACGGCCAGGGCAATGGCGATGTCGATGGCGTTCCTGATCATTTGGTGCTCCCGTTCTGGGCGGCGATGACCGCCCGGCGCAGCGCCGTCCTGGCCGCTCCGGCGTTCAGGCCGGCCTTCGGCGAGAGTTCGGCGGAGATTTTCGAGACCTTGTCGAGGGGTATGGATGCGAGCGGGCCGTGGCTCTTCGCGGCCAGGGCGAGGAAGGCGGCGGTTTTGGTGCCCGGCCGGTGGCCAGCCGGGAGCGGGCGCGCGGCGGTGAGGCCGGGCGGGCTGGAGGGCGGCTGAGCGGCTACTTGCCGGGATGGCTGCCGGTCGCGGTGGCTGCTCGGCGCGACCGGGATCTCGGTGATGACCCAGGTCCGGAACCCGCGCAGCGTTGACCTTGGTGCCAGGGCCAGCCGCAGCAGCCACAGCAGCAGGCCGCCGGCGACCGTGAGCGGGGTGGCCTCGTCAGCGCCGGCTGGCTGGCGCAGGGCCTTGTGGCGGGTGATCGTCCAAGCCCGGACCACGCCGATCAGCGTGTCGGAGGCCAGGGCGTAGGCGACCGGCGGCATCACCCAGATCGCCAGACTGCGCCAGCCTGGCGCGGCGGCGATCGCGTTCATGAGCACCGACGTGGCGACGGCCGCGACGTTCAGGAACCGGGCCCGGATCGCGCGGCGTCCGTACAGCGCTAGCGCGATCCCCAGGCACGCGAAGATCAGGGCCGCCGTGTCCGGGATCGCGGCTTCCAGCCCGGCGATCAGGGGAAGCCGCCGCGCGGCGTACACCATCCGGTACTGCGCCGTGAAACTCACCGCCGCAGCGCCCACCGCGAGCACGCCCAGGCCCGCTGCCGCGTTACGCAGCCACGCCCCGGACCTGTCCCTGCCCGCAGGCTCGGGCTCGGGTTCCGGCCAGTCCTCGCGGGTGATTTTGGCTTCGTCGGGAGACGTCATCGGCAGGCTCCTTGAGTCCATCCGGGCCAGGACCGGCGCACTCAGCGCAGGCACGCGCCCCGTATTTTGTCCTAGGACAATCGGACTGTACCGAGACGATGCGACAGCAGCCGGGCGTGACGGCTGCACTGTCTTAAGACGGATGGCTACACTCGGCGCATGGCCGCGCAGGACAGGGACAAGTACGCCAGCCAGATGCTCGCCAGCACGCTCCGCGCTCAGATCACGGGCGGCGCCTACCCGCCCGGAGCGCGGCTGCCTTCCTACCGGCAGCTCCGCGACGACCACGATGTCGCGCTGAACACCGCGCAGGCCGCCATCCGGCTCCTGACCGCCGACGGCCTGGTCGACATCCGGCCCGGCAGCGGCGCCTACGTCCGGGACGACCCCGGCGACGCCGGCGGGTCGATCCGGGCCGAGCTGACCGGGCTGCGCGCGGCGCTGCGCCAGAGCAGGAACGACCTCGCAGCAGCGGAGACCGCAGTCGCCCGCCTGCTGTCGCGGCTGCCCCCAGACGGGCCGGCCGACCTGGCCTGATGCCTGCCGGCGGCGGTCCGGGGCGCCGGCGGCAGGCGCGTTTTCGCTCATGGCTCTAGGCTTGTTCCGCTGCGCGCGCCGGGCCAGGCACCGCCAGTGCAGCCACCATGCAATGCCAGTGCAACCGAGGACGTGCAGTGCCCGACTTAGTCCAGATCTGGTCTGGCTGCCACGCTGACAGCCTTCGCCAGGCCCTGCGCATGACGAACGAGTCGTTCGCCGAGCACCTCGGCGTCTCGGTCCGCACCGTGGCCTACTGGCGCCGGCGAGAGGACATGATCCCCACCCCGGCCATGCAGGAAATCCTGGACACCGCCCTGGACAAGGCACCCCAGCGCGCCAAAGATCACTTCTGGAGGCTGCAAGCCGGCTGCGCCAAGGCGCCCGCAGATAGTGGCGCGGTGCTGCTGCGCACGGCCGCGGATGCCGGGAGCCTGACCGAATGGCTCACCGCCACCTCGGTTAGCGACGAGGTAATCGGCGGCCTGGACCGGACAGTCGCGCGGCTAGCCGAGGACCACGCCCTCGCCGCGCCAACACACGTCCTGGGCGAGGCGCAGCAGGTGCAGGACCACATCCAGGAACTGCTGCGCGGAGGCCGGGTGCGGCACCGGCAGGAGCGGGAACTGCTGCGCATCAACGGGAACGTGCTGGCCCACATCAGCCTGCTCTTAAGCGACCTGGGCGACGACACAGCCGGAGAAGAGTACGGCAACGCCGCCCGGCTGTTCCTGCACGAGGCCGGAGCCACCGAAGCACCCGCCTGGTACGTACTGGCCAAGATCGCCCGGTGGCGGCACCACTACGCCCAGGCCGCTGACCTGGCCCGGGCCGGGCAGGAACGCAGCGCCCCCAACGCCATGCGGGTCCAGCTCGCCTGCTACGAAGCCAACGCCGCCGCGCTCGCCCGCGACCCCGCCCGCGCCATCACCGCCATGCGGCTCGCCGAAGACATCGCCGGGAACCTGCCACCGGGACAGATCACCCTCTCGCCGTGGTCGTTCCCCGAGGAACGGATGGCCATCTTCCGCATCTCCGTCGCGCTCGGCACCGGCGACAACGACCAGGCGCTGGCAGCCGCCTCAGCCTGGGACGCCAGCGCCGTAGCGGGCAGGCCGCACGTCACCGCCGCCTGGGCGCAGATCCGCGTCGGCGCCGCCATCGCCCGCCTCGGCCAGGGCGCGCTCGACGGCGCCGCCGAAGAAGTCGCCCCGATGCTCGCGCTCCCGCCAGAATTCCGGATAGCTACTATCACCGGATGGCTCGATGACCTCGGACGGCGGCTTGCCGCCGGTCACTACGCCGGCAGTCCTATTGCCAGCAGCCTGCAAGAGGAAATCCGCCAGTTCACCGGAGCCACCGCCCGGCCACTGGAGAGGAACGACCGATGAGCCCGCTGCCCGCAGAGTTCACCGACCGATGGCGTGACCGGTCAGAAGCCACGCCCGGCGAGGGCCTGGTCTACTGGCACATGCTCGTCGGCCAGCACCCCGAGGTCGCCGCAATGGCCGAGGAGGTCGGGCAGCGGCTCGCCCCCTTCGGCGGCATGCACCTGACCCCGGCGAACTGGCTGCACATGACAGTGCTCATCGCCGGGCCCAGCGCCCAGATCCCAGACCACCACATCCAGGAAATGGCCGCATCAGCCGACCGCCTGCTGGCAAGCCGGCCGCCGATCCCGGTGACCCTGGGAAGAATCCTTTACCATCCCGAAGCCATCATGCTCGCCGTCGACCCTGCCGAGGCGCTCGCGCCGATCCGCGCAGCGGCACTCGCCGCGACCGAGAAGGTGACCGGAACGGGCGGCCGGTCGGCTATCGATGCGCAGTGGACGCCGCACATCACCGTCTGCTATAGCGAAGCCCGCCAGCCCGCCGCGCCGGTCATCGCAGCCGTCGGCCGTCACCTGCCCGAACGCCGGATCGAGGTCAGCGCGGTCAGCCTGGTTATCCAGAAAGGACCCGAGCGGCTCTGGGACTGGCACCCAGTCGCCACCGTCCGCCTCGGCGCCTGAGCTGACCTGCTGAGATTGCATGGTCAGGTCAGGCGGCCAGCGGAGGCTGTTTCCAGGCCAGTGCGCGTGCCACCGTCGCGGCGACCTCGTCCAGGCCGAGCCCCGATAGCCTCTGCGCCGGCACGTAAGCCCGGCAGGCCCACCAGAGCGCGCCGTCGTCATCAACGCCGATAGTCCCCCTCTCAGGCTCGGCGGGGTTGGTAACGACGATCTCGGCATCAGCGCCAGCGTCGCGGAACCGCTCGTCCGTGCCCTCCGGGTCAAGCGTGACGCGCATCCCCCGCGCCGCGAGCGCGCGGCCGACTGCTTCCTTGAGCGGAACATTCGACGTGGAAAGCCGGAGGGCGGCGCTCTCGTCCAAGGCGGAACTGAGCAGGCTCAGCGCGATCGCCGCTAGCTGCGCCGCGTCAGCCTGGCCGCCGTCGAATGTGCGGTAGTCGCAGGTGACCGATCCGTTTGAGGCGATCGTCAGATCGCAGAGCACGCGGGGGACGTTGGTGATCTTCAAGACGACCGAGTCCTCAGGTCCCGGAATGAGAACGTCCAGTCCCGCCTCTGTCAACATGTCAGCAACGGCCTCGCCGGTCTCTAGCAGCGCGACCTGCTCGCCTGTCCCCTGTTCGCTATCGCTCGGCGTCATCGTCATGACTGTCTCGTCCCTTCTCCCGGTGACCAGCATCGAGGCTCGGCCAGGCGTCT
The DNA here is from genome assembly GCA_963720575.1 of uncultured Actinomycetota bacterium. GTDB lineage: Bacteria > Actinomycetota > Actinomycetes > Streptosporangiales > Streptosporangiaceae > Chersky-822. The sequence goes on along the minus strand of CAVRGA010000001.1, from coordinate 1,681,552 downwards.
CATCTGCCCCCGGACCTCGCGGCAATGGCCGTGACTGCCCGATCTCCATTGGGCCAGAGCAGGAACGGTCATCTCCACCGCCATATCGGCGCCTCTTGGCGTCATATGCGCGCGGGTGCGCTCGCGATGCGAACGTGATCAGCGTCGAACCGGCTCGATTTCCACCGACCGGGAACACGCCGCGGCTCCTCGGGGCCTGGCTTAGAGCCGGTAGCCCGAGCGCGGACCATGAAGGAACGGCGAGCGTCCGTTTCCTTGGATTAGACGGCGGTCTCGGTGAAGTGGCGGATCTGATCTTTCAAGGTGACGGCAGCCGGGCTTCGGGCGTAGTGGCAGGTGGACAGGCGTCCTAGCAGATCGCTGAGCCAGCCGGTGACGGTGGCAATCCGGAACTCCGGCGGCAGCGCGAACATCGGCGCGACTTCTTCAGCAGCCCCGTCAAGAGCACCCTGCTGCAGGCGCGCGATCGCGGCACCCACGCGAATCTGCGCCCAGGCAGCAGTGACATACGGCCTGCCCGATACTGGATCTGGGCGCCACCCAGTTGAGGCGGTGAAGGCCCGCGCGGGATCATCCATGGTCAGGGCGAACGCAATCCGGAACATCGTCATCCGCTCATCCGGGAACGACCACGGCGACAAGGTCAGCAGGCCGGGAACCAGGCCGGCGCGGGTCTCCTCACCAAGCCGCATCGCGGCACCGGCGCGGCCGGAGTCCCCGGCGAGCGCGGCAGCATGAGCCTCGTAACAGGCAAGCTGAACCCGCATCGCCCCCGCCGGGCCTCGATCCAGCCCGTGGCGCGCCAGGTCGGCGGCCTCGACATAGCGGTAGCGCCAGCGGGCGATCTTGGCCAGCACGTACCAGGCGGTCTCTTCGCTCGTCCCCGCTTCCCGCTGACAGGCCAGGGCAGCATTGCCGAACTCTTCACCGCCACCATAGTCACCGAGGTCGCTTAACAGCAGGCTGATGTGAGCGAGCAGGTTCCCGTTGATCCGCAGCAACTCGCGGGCCTGGCGGTGCCGCACCTTACCCGCGCGGAGCAGGCCTTGCACGCCAGCCTGAACCTGACGGGCCTGTGCAAGCACCCCAACCGGCGCTCCGACCGCGTGCGACTCGGCCACGCGGCCCGCAGTCCGGTCCAGGCCCTCGATCGCCTCATCACTGACCGACGTGGAAGTCAGCCACTCCACAAGGTTCGCCGCATCCTCCGACCCCAGCACCCGCACCGCCTGGCCCCCAGACGCGCTCGCCGGGGCGAGCAGCCCGGCCACCGGCAGGCCGAACATGAACTCCAAGACCCGGCACGCATCCGGATGAGGCGTCGTCCTCACCTTCCCGGAGTACCAGCGCTCGAACTGCCTCGGAGAGACCGAGACCTTAGCCAGCTCAGGCTCGTCCTGCTGCTCGGCCAGCTCTCCCGCCGCCCGGCGGAACTGCCGCTCGAAGGTCGCGAACTTCCGCCAGTGCCGCTCGGCGATCAGCACCCGCAGGACCGTGGGGCCGTCTACTTGGCCCTCGACAGCCTTCGGATGCGGGTCTCGCTGATCAGGATGCAGTGCCTCTGCAAACCGAGTCGCAGTTGACGGGTTGAAATCCACCGGATCAAGAGTCACATAGCAACTATAGCTTAGTAAGCTCTTATGAAACCTGAGTCAACGTTTGCGCAGCTCAGGCGACGTCCAGGCTGTTCGCTCATCGCAGCCCGGCCCGCTGACTAGACCACGCGGAGCATGCATTTCTGCAAGTCGCCACCGACCTGGCCAGCGCATGAGCGAAGGCGGGAACACCCGCATACTCCCGGCCGAGCAGGCACTCGCAGAGGAGTCCGAGGGTTCCTTCATCACGGTGCGGCACACGATAGCAATCCCCGCGAACGCGGTCTGATCGCCAGCATTACGGGCGCGACCTTCGTCGCGGCTGTTATGACCTGATCGGTCCCCTCCGTCCGGCCGAGTCGCCAGGACTTTCAACTGCGCAAGGCCCACGGGCTATCTCTTAGGCTGGTGTCGCCTGAGAACGTCGGCGGAACAGCCGTCGCTGGTGGGCTACTGGTCGCGGCGATCACTGTGGATGTCATCACGGAGATGCTCGATCGCCGTCGCGCGAGGAAGGAGGTAACGTCTATGACGAAGAAGACGATACGCGGTGTTGTTCTGCACGCTGCCCTGTCCGACATCGGCTCATTGCTCGTTAACCTCGCCGCGACCAGTGCCTTCACCGGGTACTTCGCAGTCGGCCAGTCACGGTGACGACAGTGCTGACTACAACCATCGGCAGCGGCGGGCACGCGGGTCACCTCGACTGGCGCCGGGCCGTCTCAACTCATCAGGGCGCCTGCGAGGCCTGAGAACCGAAGGCCGGAGGTTCACCTGCGTGGCTGATCTCCCCCAACTGCTAGGCCCAGCCACTTGGCATCCAAAGGCTAGCGATGCAAGCGTTCGGGGATAGGCTGGCATACAGGGAGTAGGCTGCCGCGCGTGAGTGGACAGAAGGCCGAACGTGAGGCAGCGGTCAGGGAGGTCGCGGAGCATGGTTGGGCTGTGGCCAGGGAGACCGCGAGGGGCTACTACGTGATGCGCTGTACGTGCGGGCGGCACCAGACGACGATGCACAAGACACCCAGGCTAGGTAACCATTTTACGAACAAAGTGGCCTGGATGATCAGAGAGTGCTCAAAGCAGCAGGAGGGCGATGAGTGATGCTGACGATCGATGCGAGAGCATTGCTTGACCCGCCTCGCCCCTTTACGGACGACGAGCTTACAGAATTGATCGCGACAGTGATTGACGATCTGGATACCCGTGTTCTTGACCCCTCCGTAAGCACATACCGATTCGCTTCGGGAGTGGGCATCGAGATCTCGATGACGATCGACACCGAAGACCCTTGGGTAGCACAGGCGACTGCTCTCGCCGCTATGCGGGATGCCTTCGATGCCGCAGTCCCCACAATCGTGGGCATGACCCGTGGCCTAGTGTTTCAAGAGGCAGTGGCCTAGCGATCCCGTATTCGTCGGGATCAGAATAGGCGCGGTATGGACCTAAGAGTCATATGACCGCCGTTGCTGGCGTCACCAGCAACGGCGTCCTCAGACCCAGGGTCTAGCTAGCATGCATCACTTCGCGGCCTCGAGTGCGCCTTGGCGTTCCTGCATGCGCTCCAGCACGCCAACCGACGGCGGGATCTCTGGCTTCGGCGGCTGCAGCAGGGCATCCGCGCCGAAGCCCTCTCCGCCGTCCATCTGCCAGCCGGAATCGAGGTAAACGAATTCCCCGACGGCGGCGACCAGATGCTGTTTATCGGCGAGCTTTTCAGTGAATTCCTGGCGCCGAACGGCGAGATCGTGGATCCACTGGCCCATCTCGGGGATGTCGTGGCCCGCCTTGAGGTTCAACTCCTCGGTCTCGGCCTCCGTCGGCGGAGCGGGTTCGGCGGATCGCAGCGGTACGAGCGTCTGACTCGGGTGCCGTCGGCGCAGTTCGGCATCAGCCGCGACTGCCAACCGACGCCGTCCGGCGGTGGCCTGTTCCCACTGGCGGCGGTCGTCCGTCACTCCTGCCAGGACGTGCTCCCGTTCGCGGTAGGCCGTTTCCATGGCCTGGTAGCTCGCAGCCAGCGCCCGGTGCCGGGCCGCAGTCGCCGACCGATCATGGCGGCTGGCCGACTTGGCTTCGGCCGTTGCGCGGATCGCGGCGAGCCGGGCCTCGTCCGCGCCCCGGCGAACCTGCCGCAACTGATCACCAACCCACTGCGGCGCCCACGCGGTCTCAATCGGGTATGTATCGCGCAGTTGGTGCAGGGCTCCGTCCGGCAGGTTGCGGACATCGGGACCATCCACCAGGCCAAGAGCTGCGAGCGCCTCGTGCCAAGCAGCGCGCTTGTCGGGAGCATCGCCGGCGGGCTCGGGACCGATCGGGTCGGCGGGGTCGTCGTAGCCGTGCAGTTCGCGGTACGCGCCGATCGAGCTGGCTTTGCGCTGCCAGTCCAGGCGGTCCAGCGGATCGGCCGGGACAGGACCGAGCGCGGTGGTCGCCCACGAGAGGGCGTGCGCGGCGGCGTGCTCGCCGATGCGCTCCTTGCGGGCGTCCATCACCGCAGCGATCTCCGTGACATACCCCTGCCGGCCCGGGTCGACCAAGGCGGGAACCTGCTCGGACCAGGGCCGGGACCGAACCGGGACCAGCGCGCCGACCCGCCGCCGGATCCGGGCATCGATCACCGCCGCCACGTCGCGAGCGTCGGACAGGCTCCGCTGCCCGACAGCAGTTTCAAGCATCGCCCGGACGTCCATGCCCGCGAGCTCGGCACCGTGCAGAGTCCGCCAGAGCCACTGGTCGCGGTGACCGGGCTCGCCCCGGTGCCCGGCGGGCAGAGCGGCGTCGAGAATGCCGCGGTACCGCTGCTCGCGGTCGGGCTCGGTTTCGGTGGCCCAGATGGCGTGCAGGATCGCCAGGTGATCGGCGTTCGACAAGTTGCGGGCCAGTACCTGGGTCGCGGACAGTTCCTGGCCGTCGCGCTCCAGCACGCCGGCCAGCACCCCGATCGCCAGGCTGCCAGCACCAGATCCGGTGCCAGGCACCGGCTCCCCGGACCGGTGGGCGGCGACCCGGTCGAATCGTTCCAGCTCCGGCGCCGGCCGGGGACCAGGCGCGGGATCGGCGAGCTTCGGCGTGATGGTGAACACGTAAGCCGTGTTGGCGTGCGTACCGCGAGTAAGGGCGACATAGGCATGCTGCCGGTCCTCGGTACCGGTGATCAGCGCCAGCCCGGCGCGGACGGTGCGACTTTGCGCCACGTGGTCGGTGACCGCGTACCCCAGTTCAGATTCCCGGTAATCGCTGTACAGGAAAGGCCGGTCGGTCCACCGCCGCGCCCCGGTCTCCCGGTCCGCGTCCAGCGCCCGGCGCACGACCAGGCCGCGCCGGGTGATCGCCTCAATGCGGAGCAGGTCACCGTTCGCGAGCGTCCGTCTGGGCTCGCCCGCCTCGATGTCGTGGTTGTTCTCGGTGCACACGATCAGATCGCCTGCGCTGGCCCGCGCCCCGTCCGCGATCCGCACCGACAGGCCGGGTGAGACCAGGCCGAGGTGGATCAGGTCATCGCGGACCCGGCGCGACAGTTCCCGGCGGCGGGCATGATCAGCGGCCATCAGCAGCACATCAGCGCCGCCCAGCGTCCAGGCGACATAGTCACGGGCGGCAGCGTCCATGACCTGATCCGGTTCACCGCCGATGATCCGGCCGTGCTCGTCGTACTCGCCGAGCACCGACACGTCGCCGGCCCGCAGCCGCAGGCTCGCCGCGCGTTCCCACCCGGCGGCGAACCGGGCCGGCTCAGCGAGTCGGACATATCCGAGGGTCGCGGCGAGCAGGGCCATGCCGCCGCCGTTCTCCACCGCTTGCAACTGCTCGGTGTCCCCGGCCAGGATCACCTTCGCGCCGCGCTGCCGCGCGTACGCGATCAGGTCAGCCAGGTCACGGGTCGGGATCATGGACGCCTCATCGACCGCGAGCAGCGTGCGCAGCCCAATGGGCACCGGGCCGCGTCCGCCCCGGCGGCCAGGCAGATGGCCCAGGAACTGCGCGGTGTTGTAACACTCGCCGATCCCGGCGGCCAGCGTGTTCCGGGACGACTGGGACGGCGTCACCCCGATCACCTCACCCATCCCGGCACCAGCCCAGACCCGCCCGGCCTCCACCAGAACCCAGGTCTTCCCCGACCCGGCCGGGGCGTTGATCACCGACACTAGCCTGCGGTCGGTCAGCACCGCGAACACCGCGGCCGCCTGATCCTCCCGCAACCCGGCCCCGGCCAGCCGCCCGTGCGTGACTTCGCCGGCCGCTTTTTGCGTGCCCTGCGCGAGCGCGTCGCTGAGCTGCGTGACGCTGCGACCGAGGGCACGCGCCGCGTCCTGCCGAGTCATGACGGGAGCGATGGCGGCCTGCGCTTGCGCTACTAGCTGTTCCTCAGCCGAGAGCTGCACGCGGGTCGCGTACTTCACGCCGCCGTGCCGCTGATAGACGCTGCGCCCGTCCGCACGCAGCAAGCACCCGGGCGCGGGCACAGCCTCGGGTGCGTCCAGGCAGATCACCTGCCCGAACTCACCAGCCAGCGCCCGGTCCGCGATGCTCTCCAGCAGACCAGCCGCCGCATCCGGGTCCATACCGGTACGCGGCAGCACCCGCCCCAGGTACTTGACCACATCCGCGCGGGTGAACGCGCTCCTAGCCTCCTGCGCCAGCGCCAGCGCGGTCTCCGCCGCCCGCGCCACCGGCACGGCGCTCCACCCGGACTCCGTATGGCGCGGGCCGCCGGGAGCCGCGTGCCTTGCGCCCCACACCAGCGGCGCGACCGACGCAAGCCGCACGCCGGTCGCACGCTGCAGCTGACCGTCCCAGCCCGCATGAAGTAAGTCCGCGTCCGGCGCCGCGTGAGGCTTCGGCGCGCGAGTCGCGAAATTGCTTGTCTGCGCCAGCCGCGCCAGCTCACGCTGCGACGGCGCGCGCTCGTACCGCGCAGCGAACTCACCCGCACGCACACGCAGATCCGCCGTGATGCTCTCGCGCCGCGAGGAGAACACGCGCATCATCTGATCGCTGATCCCCGCGATCTCGAACCCGTGCCCGTCATCACGCGCCACCCACTCCACGCCGAAACGGCGCGTCAGCGCTTCCTCCAGATGCTGCGACACGACCGCCTCGACCGCGCCCAGATGCTCGTTGTACCCGTAGGAATCCGGTGCCCGCCACTTCCCGTCCACCACCGTCCGGGCCACATGAGCGATCTGGGAATGCACATGCAGCTGCATATCCCCGTCCCGCGACGTGTGCTGCAGCCAGTGCGCCACCGCCAGCTCAGCCTCACGCCACTGCCCCGTCTCCCCGCCATCGACCCGGTGCGCATGCGACCCCGTCCGCGTGTACCCGGCCTCCCGCTGGAAATACTTGAACCCGCCGTGCACGGCCGCCCAGATCATGTCCTCGACCTCACGCACCAGGCCCGCCCAGTAAGCCTCCCCCTCCGCATCCCCCGCCCGCCAGGCCAAGCGCGCGTTCTCCCCCAGCGACGCATGAAAGATCGAAATCGACTTCGACAACGAGATCGTCAGGTCGAAATACAACGGACTCTGCCGCGCCCGCCCCGCAGCCTCCACCCGCAACTCCCGCCGCCGCTCCCCCGTCGCATGCGGCTCACCAGCCAGCAGCTGCGCGTACAAATCCGCCGCCGCCCGCCCACCCGACGGCGGCCTGCCCAGCTGCGCACCATCAGGTCCCTTCCTCTCCCCGAACAGCAAATCAAACGGCCCCCGCTCCACCACCTGGCCATCACAGAAGCCCAGCGCCCGCGCCCCCGGCCCCCACCACCGCCCCGGCGGCTCCCCGCCACCTTCCGCAGCCCGGATGTAATAGCCAGCCGCATCCATCACCACGCCATCGACGTACCGCCACATGTACCCCAGGTCATAGCCCTTGCTCAGCGTCACCACCACAGCCATCAACTGCAGCACCGCCCGGCCGACAGGCCCGCAGAACTGACCATGATCATCAGATGGTGCATGGGTGTGCAGCGCGAAATCACACTTCAAGAGTGCTACAACGACCGATCAAGATCAGAAACAAGAAACAGGCAAACAAGAAGAACGGGATGTTTCGCGAGTAGCGATCAGTTAGGGCGAGCGTCGTGACGGGCGCGCCACCGAGCGCCCGCCGGGCTGGCCAGGACGACACCGACCCAGTCGTGCCTGATGGCTACCTCCGGCTTCCTGCTCCAGTTGCACCACCATCGCGTAGGCGCGATAAGTCGACCAACGGCCTTCCGCGTCACGAGGCGCTGCCCACGTCAGCGACGACCTAGATGCGCCGCGGCCTATCTGGCCAAGATCGTAAAAATGACATGGCCTGTACCAAGCACGGAACCATACATCAGCGTGAGCAACCACACCAAGATCACGCAGGTTGCAAGATCGACAACGTGATGGTTGGCGTTCGATGCCAAAGAATCTGGGTTATTGTCGCCGCCAGGCACTTCGCATCACCAGCACCGGCGCCGAGACCAGCGACGTGCCTATGCTGGAAGCCGAAGATCTACCAGCCCCTGCGGCAGCGCCGGCACCGCCAGCCAGCGACTCTACCTGTGACCATACTGGCGGTATGTCACCAAGGCAGCGAGGTACAGGCGAAGCGAGGTACCCTCCGGCCATGCCAAAGACCGCCGGCGCCCCGCCGTTGCTTACCAGCCGGTTCCAGCAGGCCTTCGCCCTTGCCAGCGAGATTCACGGCACGCAGGTCCGCAAGGAACAACCATTCCGTACCTGGCTCACCTGATGTCGGTGGCAGCGCTCGTGCTCGAGCACGGAGGAAGCGAAGACGCCGCTATCGGCGGACTGCTCCACGACACGATCGAAGACTCTCCCGACGGCTCGCTGACCGAGGCCCGTATCCGCGAGCACTTCGGAGACCGGATCGCCGACGTCGTCGCCGGATGCTCTGACGCTGTCGCAATTCCGGAACAATGCAAACCGCCGTGGAGAGAGCGCAAGGAAGCGTACATCTCGCGCCTGGCCAGCGACGACGACGCTGACGTGCTGAAGATCTCCGTTTGCGACAAGCTCCATAACGCCCGCGCCATCGTCGCCGACCTGCGAGCCATCGGGCCAGCAGTATGGGGCCGCTTCAGCGAGCCCGATCCCGCTGCCCACCTCTGGTACTACCAGTCCCTCGCGAACTGCTACCAAGGCCACGTTCCAGGTCGTCTATCCGAGGAGCTAAGCCGAGTTCTTGGCGAGATGCGAATATTGGCAGCCTGCTGACGAGTACGGACCTACCGGCCGTTGACCTTTCACAGTTGCGGTAGATAAGACGACTCACGAAGAGAGTTCAAGTTCCTTAGCCACTGGGTCTAGGCCAGGGTAAACGTGGTCAGGGCCTAGCGATCCCCCTCAGTCTGCGGCGATGCCAAACAAGCGGGTCCACGTCACAGCTTGCTAGAAGTAGCTTGTTGTGCTCCTGCCCGCTCAGCCAGTTCGAGAATATTGTCCTTCGCACCAGCAGGCGTGGTGATCTTGACAGTCATCTGTATATGCGCGGCGTCGCCATCCGCAGCCTGGGCCAGTGCCGATAGGAGTTTCCTTACAGCGAACCCGCGTTCTTCGCCGGTGAGGCTCGTATTGACCGTGATGGCGACCATATATTCGGGCTCCTTGGCGCCCGTTCCCGAACTCGACGACTCAGCGACGAGCAGCACGACCGAACCAAGCGCACCATGCTCGCCGCTCGTGGGTTTTTGCGCCATAACCGTGCCTGCGACCGCTCCGTCTACCGCGAAGCCGGCAGAGCCGAGCGATGATCGAGCCTGGTCTGCCGACATTCCGATAACGTTCGGCACGGGCGCGTCTTCGCCCTGAATCTGCTCGGGCATGGCGAGGCGGAGACCTGCAGACGACATGTTGATGTCGGCGGGTGCTTCCGCTGTACGCTGAACCCCGAGATGGTCGATCAGAACCAGATCACTGTTTCGGATCGCCTGGTAGATCGCCTTGCGGATGTCTTCTTCGCCATCTGGAATCAATGGCAGACGTGGCGTATTCCAGAATGAGTCGCGGATCTCGGACAGGGGCCTGCCGTAATCACTCTCGCGGAGATTGTGGAGAAGTGCCTGGGCGTCGAACTCGCCGCGTGCGAAGGCCTTGTCAGCGTCGCACAGCGCGGCCCAGACTGTGTCACCGTTCAAGCTTGACTGACCTTTGCTTGGCTCAAGTCTTATTGATCGGTCGTTGCGTTCGCCCTGATCACTTTCGCCAAGGTAGAAGACATGCTGGTAGGCGGCTCGGATGGCTTCTTCGAGCCGCCTACGTGCCTCCACAAGGTCCTCGCGGGCCTTTTGCGCGAGATCCTCATCCGCCCTGACCGCGTCGATGTCCGCCACGCGTTTGCGAGCTATGTACTCTGCGGCGAGCTTCCGGGCGTTTGCCCGAAACTGCGTGTTGGCTACGGCGAAGACCGCCGATGACGCCCATCCGACGGCCAGTCGGTCCTCGCCGAGGCCGAGGGCAGCGCGGATACCGGCTCTCGTCTCCTGATCGATGCCATTCATGAGCGAAAATCGCCGAGGATCGAGGACTACCAGCCGATTCTTGCGGGCATCGTCGATGCCCGCCGCTTCGAGAACGTCGCGCAGCGGTCGGGGATCCCCCTCACCGCCGGCTTCTACGGGGATAACCACCTTGAACGGGCCGCTCTTGGCTAGCTCCCATGCCAGGTCCGCAAGCTGTTTGTCTCGTTCCTCGTCGCCGACGGAATTGCGCTGGGCGCGGACCAGCATGTTGAGCGTCTGGCGGGTTGACAGGAACAACCTCGGCGGCTGGCCGCCCCGTCCGGCAATTTCCTCCAGCGCAGCGAGGCCGTCGTCCGGGCTCCGCAATTCGCTGAGCACGACGTCGGCATCTCCCTCACCGAAGGCGGCTTCAGGGACGAAAGCCGCCGCTTTCAGCTCTGTCTCGGTGGCGCCCCGACGGCCTTGTGACCTTTGGCCAATCGAGTAGACGAACATGGCTGTGGCGGTCCTTTCGGCCGCTCGGGGGTTGGCCTGGAGGTATGACTGCCCGGTGCGTTTCAGGTCGAGCTGGCGGGCGGTGCCGCGCTGATCGTCGTCGGCGACTACTTCGGTCGACGCGATCTCGCGGTAGCTGGCGGTGGTCCGTTGGTCGGGAACGAGGCCAGAATTAAGCAGACCGTCGCGGACATCCCGCGATGAGAGGAGCAGGTCTCCAACGCCGATTAGCCTGGGAACCCAGTCACTACGTGCCACCCGCTGCTGCTGGGCGTATACAGTCGCAGCGAATATCTGGATCGTCGACCGGACACGCTGGAAGCCAGTCGACAGACTCCATTCCTTTTCGGCCACATCGATTAGGGATGGATGGAACGGGTACGACCGCGCCAGCTTGCTCGTGAATTCGGCGTCATTATCCAGGCCGGACTTTGCCAGAACCCGTCGCCAGTTCGCGTCGATGTTACCTAGCCAGTACCGGGCCGTGGCGGCAAGGACTTCGGCAGGAGGAGGCCTTTCGAAGAGGCGCCGACGGATGATATCCGCGAAGTCGTTCGCCGATGTGACCGGGGCTGTCTTCGCATTGCGCACAAGCAGGTCTTCCAGTTCTGTCCGGCACCGCTCGCCGAGTTCGCTGAGGACGAGATTCTCCTTATCCGAGGCGATCATGACCAGTGCCATCGCGCAGTTCGGAACGCCAGCGACGGTGTCTAGCAGCGCCCTGAGGAAGGCCATGTCCTGTACGACGAGATCAGGATCATCCATTGCGGCGGCCTTGCGGATATAGTCCATGATCTCGTCAATCAAGATCAAAACCGGGCGCCCCACGGCTTCAATGGCGTCTCTAAGCCGGGCCTTATTGGCGGCATCGGCCCGAAAGTCGCCCCAGAGCTTCGGCGCACCGTCGAATAGCCGCCACAGAAACCGCTCGCCCAGCGTATCTGCCGGGCCGTCAATATCCCTTATCACCTTTGCCGGGTGTCATGTTGTCGCAAGACATGACAACGACGCGGGGCCGGTTCAGGTCCTCGGCAACGTTTCCCTTGCCTGCCATCTTCGCCGCAGTTGCCATGACGGCCTGGCCAACTTCGGTATCGGCAAAAACCGCAGTGTTAGCGGCCAGATGATACAAGCCAATCAACCCATGGCTTTTGCCGCCGCCCATTCCCTGGCTGAGTCGGCGCACTGCCCTGACCGCTTCATGGTTGCCCTGCACGCCAAGCCGGACGGCGAACTGCGCCATGAGTTCAGTAAGACTCAAGGAGGGAAAAGTTATTTCACCGTAGTAGCGTGCGTCCGCGTACGCGACCTTGCGGCCACCGGCACCATAGACGGCGTTAAAGAGTGACATTTGCACGTCTTCTATAGCCCCGGCCGCCGAGGCGATCTCGTCTCTTAGCCGGACAGTTTCCCACCACGGAGTAGGAGCTAATAGCGCCACTTAGGGATCCTCCTCAAACAGTTGTCCCTGTGCGTCTTCCCCTTGTCGCTGCATCTCCTGCCTTTGCCTGGCTGCCTCGACATTCCGGGTACTCGCAATTATCGCGTTCCGGTTTCGGACCAGCCAGGTCAGCGTCTCGCCGTCGGGGTCGGCTTCGGGGACCGAGCGCGCCAGCCCTCCTACCGCAGCCCACACGTACGGGTCATCAGCGCGGCCGGAGCTGACAAGGATCTCGGCCGCAGACGCGACGCTTCGCCCTGCGGCTGCGAGCGCGAACGCGACATCAATCACCGTCGTCGTGACCCCGACGCTTGTCGCAGCCTCCTTCCCGTAGGCGAGCCGCACCCCCTTCTTCGCGTTCTTGAGAATTCCACGCGTCTCGTCTTCGGTCAGGTCCGACGACAGCCTGTACCAGCGGGCCTCCGAGGCCGGCATAATCGTCCGCCCGTTCGCCCGCGCCCAAAACAGTGCAAATCGGGTGCGCGAGTCGAATGTTCCGAGCGGCAGGGAGTCAATTCGGATATCCGCCGCCTCTTCCACAGCCCGGCGGGCCAGCGGCAAATAGCGCCCGAGGTCGACGGGCTCGCCTCGCTTGTCACGGATGACTGAGTAGCGTCCGACGACCTCCATCGCGGGGCCGACGCCCGCCATTAGCTGGTCAGACAGGGCTAGCCCGGCCGCATCCCAGAGCGGCAGCCTTTGAGCTATGTGTCGGCGGACCTCCGCGTCGACCTCGTTTACCCGGCCCTCACCGCGCTCTGGCGGCGCCGGGCGGCACGCGAGAGTTAGCGTGGTAACGATGTTGGCCGAGCCCACCGAGCCGCCTTTTTCGGTGCGGGCTGGCCACGAACCGGTCAGGACGAGACCCGCTCCCGTGACCGCGGTCAGAAGCCTGTGCCAGACGCTCGGATCCCCGTGACCGAAGACGATAGTGACAACGCCGTCATCACGAACCGCTTCGCGGGCAGAGGCGAATGCCCGGGCGAGATTGGAATCGTACAACGTGGGGGTGCGGTGATCGTCGCATGACGTGCCGCCTTTCTTGACGATGATTTCCTCCGTCTTGTCCTGAAGTCCGTCAGGGCGCCCGGTTATGGGCAGCGCCGGGTGCGTCGGGGCGAGTGCCCGTTTGAGCCAGACAAAGAACAGGTCAGAGGCGTCGGTATAGTCGATCATGTCGTCGTATGGCGGGTCGGTGATTACGGCATCAACCGAAGCTGGTGGGAGCGGCGGCGACAGCGCCGACCCCTGCTGGATGATTGCAGGCCGCCCGGCTGGCCTGGCCAGCTGCGTCCGCAGAGTGGCGAGCGTCCGCTTGCAGATCGACTGCCATCCCCCTGCGGCGGTAGTGATACCCGACTCGAAATAGTCGTAGGAGAACGAGATGCTCGACTCGCTATGCCCAAAGATGTCGTGGACACCCGTGGGTCGCCCGTCGGCATAAACCTGGAGCGCGGCACCGCGGGTGGAACGGCGCATTTTGCGCACGAGCGCGGAACCCGCGTAACCGCATAGCGCTGCCGCATAGGCGGAGCTGATGCCTCCTGCGAGGAGTTCTCCGCCGATGTCACTGATCGTCCGGGCCAGCCGGACGAATCCGAGGGTCTGGCGGTCGTTGCAGAGATCTCCGTATGTGGCCGCACCGAATAGAGACGGCTGGATAGTCCACGTGTTGCCAGGTGGTATCGGCTCGCAGGGGCGCGCTGACAGCCCGGGTCCGAAGTCGGGCTCGGCGGCAAGCGCGGCCTCGGCCTTGTCGACCGCATCGAGGTCGGCGGCGACTGGTTGCCGGAACGACTTTCCGATTTCCGGGTCTAGGTCGGCGACCAAGAGCATGACATCCTGCCCGTGGCCCGTGCCCGCGAGCCTCTCCAGGACTTCCTTGGGCTGCACCTGTCCGCAGAATGGGCAAACTCCGTGTCGTCCCTTGGACGAGTGACGGGATTGCCCATGCGGAAGGACACGCGTCGGCTGGCCGCGCGGCGGACCAGATTCGACCTCGGCCCAGAACCGCCCTGTCGCCTTGTCAGCTTCCAGGCGGAAACTCTGACCTGGGTAGCCGGTCTTCGGTACTGATGACTGCAGCCCCAGTGATCCGATGAGCGGATACCTTCTGCCGCATTCCTGGCATGGCAGAGTGACAGCCCATAGGTAACCCCAGGGACGGCGACCACCGTAAGCCGGGTAGAAGTCGTCCATCGCTTTTTCGTAGCGATCACCGACCAGGCCAAGGACGAACTCTACGTCTTTCAGCAACCTGGCGCGGCCGTCGACAAGCCTCCCGCGGGATCTGTCGCTGTACCCAGGGAACGGGAAATCAGGTTCGGCCGACCAATCCCGCATCGGGTAGTCGGCTAGTAGCTGCCCCGCCAGAGTCGCCAGGGGCGAGTAGTCGATACCCCACGCCTTCACCCCGAGCCGGGCGGCTTCCAAGGGGATCATCGCCCGTCCTGAAAAGGGGTCGAGAATTGATGCACCTGATGGGAACAATCTTCGCAACTCTGCCAAGAGCGCGCTTCGCTCCGCATCACGTCCCCGGAAGGCGTTCCGGACAAGTTCCTGAAGCCTCTTCTGCTCACTCACCTCCTCTGGCCATGGCAGCAGGCTGGTGAGGACGGCTGCCTTCGCCTGGGAAAGCGGGCGCTGGGCGAACCATGTAAAGAGGCTGGCCTCGGCGTTCCCGCTCCCCCAGCCTGCCTCGCTGTTCTCGGACACCTCCTGGCACGGAAACCAGCGTTCAATCATGCGGGTCATGCCGTCAAGGCCTCTTTCGCGGCCTTCAGTTCGCTGCCAGCGATGCGGAGCACTGGCACGTCTTTGGCCGCGTCGGCGAAGACAGCTGCCGGATTCTGGTAGGCGGCGTAAAGCGATCCGGTTCCGTCGTGGCACTGGTCGGCGACGTATAGCCAGTAGTCGTCGCCGAGGATCGCGGCCTTGGCCAGCTCGTTTCCTGTCAGGCTGACGCCTGAACTAGCGGCTGAGCGCCATACTCCCTTGACCTCCACGCATCTTTGGAGCCGGCCCTTGCGTGCTTCCAGGTCGTAGCCGGGTCCTGGCCGCTCGTTGTGTCGATCCGCGACGGCCCAGCCATCGCGGCGTAGTAGTGCCGCCACATGGACCATCGCGATCAACTCGGAGTCTGTGTCGGCCGGACTCCTTGGCACTCCGGTGCCCGCGACGTGCGCCCATCCGATCCGGCGGATCTCCCCGACCTCTATCGATGCAGCTGTGCTCAGAATTTGGAGCCGGTCGTCGACGGCCTGCTGAAGGCGCCGCTGCGTGACGAGGCGGGCGGAACGGTCATGGATATCGTCGCTCAGGTCTCCTGGGAGCCGTTCGAGCTGGCGACGCGCTGATGCAAGCCAGTCGCTCAGTGCACTCCGGCGCTTCGCCGCATCCTGGGTGACCGCGTTGAGGGCAGCCGTTTCGGCGTCGGCGGCATGCGCCGGATGGAGAATCCGCGCAGGACAGGTCACCGCGCGAAGGTTCGATAGGAGCTCCCAGTTAACCGGCTTAGCGCCTACCTCATCCACGCGCACCAGGTGCGACCAGGTCGTTTCTCGCCTGCCGTCGCCCTCGGTCACCCTGGCCTCGAAGCAAAAAAGATCGTAATCAGTGACGGAGGTGGCATCCTCGACAGTCCCGCCACGCCACAGGACGGGCCGAAGATAGTCATTGGCCGCGCCGACTAGCGATCGGAAGGGCGGGTCAGCAGGCCCCAGGCTGGTCGCCCGGGCCGCCGCTGACTGTCCGCTCCGCATCGCCTCGCGCTTGGCCGTGCCGCTGGTGGCGACGAGTGCGCGGCTTCCGGGGGACGTACCGAAGTCGGCGGGCAACGCCAGTGATGCGGCCGAGACCAGCCAGAGTCCCTCGTCGGCGAGAGCGGAAGGCTCGATCTGGACCAGGCCTGCCTCCGCTAGCCTGATCAAGAACCGTTCGACGATGTGCGGGTTGATGCGTTCGAGCCGCTCGGCGTTCAACGCCTGCGCCGCGACCGCAACGTCAAGATCGCCGAAATGGGCTGCGAGTTCGTCCTCTTGTCTTCGGGCAAGCTGGTGTGCGATGCGGAACCTCTCGACCGTCATGGCCCGTATTGCGCGCGCCGCAGCCGTCCTGTCCTTGGTCTCAGGACTGTAGGTTTGGGCGAGGAGGTCTTGGAGGCTGCCCAGCCGCTGCTGTTCAATTACGATCTCGCCCACAAGGGACAGTGAGTCGAACATCTTGCCGCCTAGTTCGTTGGCGGCGTTAATAAGATTCTCAAGCAGATGCGCGTGCGCGTCACCTTCCCTGGTGCCAAGCGCGACCAGATTGTAAAGTTCGACCTTTTCGGTCTGCCCGACGCGATGAATCCGGCCCATCCGCTGTTCGAGCTGGACAAGCGACCAGGGGATGTCCCAATTGACCAGCACGTGCGCGCTCTGAAGGTCAATACCTTCATTGCCAGCGTCGGTCGAGACGATGACCTGGAATTCGCCGACCTCGAACCGTGCCCTTACCTTGTCTCGGACTTGTGAGGCGTCGCGGCCTGAGTACCGATCCGCACTGAACCCGAAGCTGCGGAACCGCCGGACAAGCCAGTCCGCTGTATCTGCGAACTCCGTGAATACAACGAGTTGCACATCGCCGCCGGGTTCGATGCCATCCGGCTGAAGGCAGTCATCAATCAGGCGAGGCCACTTGGAGACCTGCGCTTTCTCGTCGCAGAGCCTGGCGTCGAGGCGATCAAGCAGCTCTGTAATGGCGTTCTTTTCATCCCGGCTGGATTCTGATTCCTCGTGGGTGACCCAGGCGAGATCCCGCTCGGCCTCGTCGTCCCAATCACGATCCGCGTCGTAGGCGGCGTCGGCGGGGTTCTGCGTGCCCATTTTCTCGCGGCGCCGCCGGAGCGTCTCCGCAAGCGCATGCATTGAAGATGCCGCTCGTTTTCCGTAAACCATCTGGCCTAGTCCTACCGCAGTTCGCGGGAAGTACCGGGCAACCAGGTCGAGGGCCTGATCATGGAAGGTCTGCTCATCGACGTTCAGCGGGACATTCAGATTGCGGGCGTGCCGCGGCTTGAACAGCGGAGACCGGCCGTCGTAATCGACAAGTTCTTCTTTCATACGGCGCAAGAAATGCAGCGGCCCTGGCGTCAGTGCCTGCCCTGGCTGCTCGGCATCGAGGCGTGCGACTTCGGGGAACACGGCCGGGTCGACCAAGTGCATCAGTGAGCGGAACAGCCATTCATTGCCCCGATGCGGCGTAGCAGTCATGAACAGCGCTCTTGGAGTGCCCCGCGAGATCATCTGCCCGACGCGGTGATACTCCACAGCAGTCGGGGTAAGGCGGTGTGCCTCATCGAAAACGACCGCATCCCAGCCCGCTCGGTCGGGCCGGATTGCCTCCCGGACAGCGAGATTGACGGCTGAGAGTTCCAGGGACGTGACCCAGACATCGTGCTGAGAGGCTAGCCCTTCCTCGCGGACCGTATCCGCCGTTATCCGGCGCAGCTGCCCGCCGAAGAACCGTTCCCAGTCAGCGGTCCACTTCGAGATCAGGTGTGCCGGGCACACGATAAGGGCGCGGCGGACGAACCTGAGACGCTGCGCCTCCCGGATCCAAAGACCCGCCATGATCGTTTTGCCTGTACCTGGTTCGTCAGCCAGCAGGAACCGCAGCAGAGGCTGCGGCAGCATCGCCCCGTAAACCGCACGTGACTGGTGCGCGTAAGGCCGAAGCGGCATCGACGCGAGAGCCGCCGCCGACGCGTTCTCCGTCGCAGAGCGCATCCAGCGGGACCACAACCCCACGAGCACAGCGGCGGAATCCGCTCCGCCGTCCTCGCTAAGGTGTTCTACCGCGTCCGCCTCCAACACCTTACGTTCGGTCAGCTTCCCGTTGTCGTCAGCGACAAACAGTTGCCATCCGCCATCGACAGCAACCGCCCCGCGCACGGTCACCCACTCGGACGAGCCCGGAAACCGCACACGCATACCGGTGTCGAAGCTGGTCAACGTTCTCCTAACAGCCCAACGCCGGGCCAGATCGGTTCGCTTCGGTCCAGGCTAGAGCTTGCCGACTCGGCTAGTCAGCGAACGCCATCCAGGTAACCCACCAGGACAAAGTCGATATCTGCGCAGGTTACGACCGTAGACGCTCATCTAATCCTACGAGATACAAATGGACAAGTCCCCAATGTTATTGGACACCGTGTCGCTCCCGGCACAGCCGTGCGATCATCGGGCAAAGGAAGGCTGGCGCCGTGGTCGGCGGCCCGGACAATAGCTGGCGAACCGTAAGGAACAGGGCTTCTAGAACGAACGGCCGACATGCGTTCGCTCGGTACCTGATCGAGCGATTCGGACCTGCCGAGTCGGTGCCTGGCCACTAAAGTCGCATGTCAAGCTGTTCGGTGCGGACTGCTAAATCGGGTACCGGAACCCGGCTACAGTTATCACACAGATAACAGATAGGTGTCCTCGTTTGGCGCGCCGCAACCCCGGCAGCCAACTTCTGCCGGAGGATGCCACGATCGATAATCAGAACATCGAAGGCGTCGAGGAGTTGCGCGTGCCCTGCCTTGGTGCTCGGTGCTCAGGCGACGACTCAGATTATTTGGCCGAACCTGTCGGGAAGCCTGCTGAGCTCGCGGCGTCGATGTTGAGTTCGCGAGACATGGCGGACTGGCTCTGAACAGCACTGTACCGAGCTTGAATCGTCTGGCTCATCTGTGCTTCGTGTCAATGCCGCTGGTGCATCGGCGCGAAGGTACTGGGCGGCTTCCGTGATCCGATCATGGTGTACGAGACGGTGCCGGATGATCCGCGGGTGGCTCTGTCCCGGCGGCGCCCAGGTGGACCGCGACCGGGCGCCTCACCGCATCGACGCCGGGCACTGCGGCGCGGACGCGTCGTCGCGATGTGTCAGTCGAGGATCAGATCACGTCGAGCTGCTCCGCGACCTCCGCCACAAATGATACGACTTCCTTTGAGGAAACGGTTCTGGTCTGGAGAGGCGATTACCATCGAGATCGGAGCGCGCCGGTCGTAGACATCAGCGGCGACGATCCGCGGATGAAGGTCGATCCCGCTGTGCGCACGCCTCCTCCAACCGAGTTGGATGTCCTCTGCAAAGGCGCCGCCGAGTCAGGTTCATGAGCTTCTTGGTGATCGCGTTCGACACTTAGTCGATTACTATCTGCAGCTGCACCTCTGCTGGGCGGGGTCGGAGGAGATGTTGGTCGGGGCGGCGTTAAGCCCACTGGCGTGCCGACGACTTGCCGTGCTGGCTGGCCGCGCTTCTTGTCGAGCCGGATCGAGGTGGAGATGCTGGCTTCAATGGTGGCTGCGGAGTCGGGCCAGACCGCGCACTTCTTCTCCGAGGCCTATCTGCGCGACCGCCCGGCAGCAGGTGCAGCTAGTCCCGTTCCGCATCGCAAGATGATGAGCGGTTCAAGCACGCCTGATACGGCACAGGCCACCGCTCAAGCAGCGCGGACGGGGTCGCCCGCTATCTTCTGCCGACCGGGATCAAACGCGCAATCTAAACGATCACGAGAAAAACTCCAGGATCAGCTATCCGCGGAAACGACAAAGGCGCGCTAATGTTGGCACACGCTTGCAAATGACTGACAGCTATATCTAGCTACTGTTCTCTGATCCCTTGACTGGCGTAAGCGGAGTGCTCGTGACAATATGAGTCTCATAGCACCCGTCTCCACGACTCAAAGTAGTAAGGCGACCGAGTCGCTCCAGCGGTACACGCAATTCAATCCCGTCTGCACGAAAGATTTTCTTCTGCGTACGGACACTCTGTGGGCGAATGCGACCAGGAAGAGCACCACGGGATCCCAGCTCAACAGAATCACAATGAAAGTCCGGGTACTTTTCCTTAATACGTGCCAGAATTTGGTCGGCAGTACCGCCGTCGTCCACAAGATTAAGAGCATCCTCGACCGCTGACGACGGCAAGCTGTCTGCAAGAGCATTGACAAAAGCCTTCTCCGTCGTCAGCGCAGTGGGCGAAGCATCCACACCAAATGCGTTTTGGAAATAAAGCGCAGTCTGACCGAAATTACGGTCTTTGATAATAATCTCAGAAACATTAGTTCGTGGATCTGGCCAAGACAGCCCCTTTTGCAGTTCCCCCGGCCGGGGCAACAGATCCTTGAACACGCGCAACCGTATGCCGGACCGTACTCGCTCAAGTTGCGCGGCCTCAATCATCGCATCTAGCTTAAGCAGACTTACGTGCTCTGGCCGCGCCTCACGACCGTCAGTAACAAGTGCAACAACACAGTCGAGTGCTCGAGGCGCACCACGCATGGCCTTCGCCAAGGAATCAACAAGGTTGGCGGCTATCTCATCCCAATCCGGGCAGTCCGGCTCAAGCATCGCCTCTAGCTCATCCTTCAGCGCCGAGCCTGTGCGGAACCGGCCTCGCGGACTGTCCTCTCTGAGTGCGTCAGATCGGAGGGCGTCGATGTGTCTCTGAAGAAAGTCGGCTTCGTCCCTCTCCAAGTCGCTGAGACTCGCCGGCACAACATCACGGCCCCTATCAGTGATGACAGCAAGCGAACAAGCGCATATCATCTTAAATCACCTCACCAACAGGATACGGTTCGCTTTCGGGGATGATGATAGCGCGGATCGTCAGCTCCTATCGTCATCCCCCAGAGACCCAAACATCACACTAACAACTTGGTCATCATCCATCCCACCGTTATCTATTGGCTCGTGAACGCTAAGCCCTATATCCTCGGCCGATTCCATGACAAAGCTCAAGATCTCTGCGGCTTCCCCGTACCCAGGGAACATGGACTCCGGGTAGATCTGAGTACGGGCGTAGTCCAACTGCTCACGAACCGAACTGAGCTGATGTGATGCTACGGTTCCGTCTGAAACAATCTGATCGATCGTCTGTTGAGCCAGTTCGGTCAGTCGTTCATCAACCTCGCTGACAGCCGCTTCAGGTGCCAGGTCACCCATCTGAGCTAGCACTGAATCGGCTAGGCTCGCGTTGGGCCAGTCGGAAATATCTGCTAGCAGATAACTGACCGCATCATTGCGAATGCGCTCGCGCCCGGAGATGATTGTCGGGCATCTCGCAGCCCACAGCCTATCCACCATCGGCGCAATGTCGTTGATCTCGATGTAGTCAAAATCTTCGCCAGAGAATTTCATCGCGGTCAGCTTCGGCGCAATCGCCAGTTCGATCTCTGGCGCATCGAGTTCTTGAGCTATCTCAAGAAGAACGAGTGACCGATGGAAGATATCTTCCCCTTCATATGTGCGCTCGATGGCCGTCACTAGCTCATCTTTAGACGCCAACAATTGTTGATAGATATCCCTGGTCACTGACCAGCGCGCCCCGTTCCACAGCGTCTCGACCTGTTCGAACTTGATGGCACACCGCAATAGATCGGCAAAAAGTCCGTCTATTGACTCGACGTGATGATACATGTAATCACGTATCGAAGGGTTGTGATAATCGACGACAGGCTGTTCTCCGTTGGACGTTACCCGAATCATCGTATCTTCCAAGACCTTCAATGCTCGCCTAAACTGAGCACGGGTGAGCTTATCACCAGTCTCCTCACTATAGCGCCTTACCGCGCTTTCGAGTTCGCTAACAGACGCACTGGAAGAGAAGGAGAGAATCACAACTAGAATAGCTACCGCCTGCGGCGGCAGCTGGTTCTCTACAATGTGCTGCCAAATTCGCCTAGGATTATCCAGGTTTTTCTTTATGCCGGTCGCAACCGTCTCACCGGTCGTGCGGTGCGAGCCCTCCAGGCGAAGGCTATAGCCAATTAGCCTAGGATTGAAATTGGGGTGATTTATAATAGGTTCGTAAGTGTCCGGATTGGCAAATGCAGCTTTCTCGTCAGGTGAGATATCGGAGAAGTAGACGTGATTGTACAATATCTCGGCCCGTATAAGCTTGGTGTAACCCTCAAGGGATATAGTGCATTGCAGAACATCGAAATCTACTCGCCCGAGCTTTTCGTAATTCTGCTTCGCCTGTTCCAGAATGTATTCTCTCGTAGTCATAATCAGACGCTTATTATGCGCGCTGGCCACGCGGCACATTATGCGGATGAGCCGTGCGTCCTCGTTCTTATTGAACTTATCTCCGAAAACATTCTGACCGAGGAAATCGTCATAGTAAAAGACCTGCGGGATTTCGTCATCCCATAGCTTGTTGATCTCGTCGGCATCTACTGATATTTCGTATATGTTATATCCTTCTCGACTATATGCGGCGGTAAGTACCTGCGCCAGAACGGTCTTTCCGATTCCGGGAATACCAGCTATAACGCACACTCGTTTGGCATCTAGAATCTCTCGCGCTCTCGCGAAACTGGAATTAGGAACATATACTAGCATCGCGGATTTGATATCCGAGCTTAGATCCGATGAGCGACTGAGAATGTTTTTGTTCAGTATTGCCTGCAATACTGAAGTGCTGGCTAGCCAGAGTCTGAGATGCCGCTGAACAATGTCGGGTCTGGTGCGCAGAAAACTTTCGATTTCCTGTACGCCGTAGATGTCACCTGGTGTTAGAATATAGGGCTTGAGTTTACTGCATAGCGTATCCTTGGCTTGCCTTGAAAGCGCGACAGAGGTTGCCAGCACGTAACGGCTCGGTTTCAAAGAGTTGATCTTTGGAAGCTCTTTCTCTTCCATGTACCTTATAAGTGCCGCCCGCTTGTGGCGAGCCCAATGCTTGCATTGAATTATCAGATCCGACTTACCGGTCTCGGCCACATATCGAAGATCGATTCCTTGGTCCGGTCCTTGCGTGAAGATCTCCAGGGTCAGTGCTAGTTTTACTTCGAATATATCTTTACATACTGCTTCGAAATCAAAGTCAGTCAGCCGCTGTATGTCGAAACTGTCCATTGTCCGCCTTACTCGGTTTGGTGACCGTTAGTGACCTCACCCACAGGGAAGGGCATCCCAGATGCGTCGTGCGCGCCCTTCCCGTAGCGTGCGTTCTAGTTACACTAGTTGCTTAGATGATGCGTTTGACCTGGTGTCGAGCGACACAAATTACCCGTGTATCAAGCGATCTGTGCGAGATGCATGCACGTGGCGAGGTCGGAGGTAACTTTGCGTGACGAATGCGGCCGTCAATCCCTGCAAGGCCAGAAGCACCGTTTGGCTGACCTGCATTCACCTCTGAGTTGACGTAGTCTCGGAACTGGGGATCTGGAACTGCAGACGCGACACCCAGATGCTTACGGGCTAGGGTGCCGATGCGCCCTGGGCCAAGTGCTGAAGCTCAGGAGTGGCCGCCCTCCACACAGCAAAGTTCTCCGTCGGCCGGTTGGCCCTGCGGTCGGTAGCCCAATGGTCATAGTCCAGGTCACCGAAGTCCGTCGCGGCGCGTGCCGCTACTGCGACGAACCCTGCTGCCCGCGTGTTGCCTCCCGCAGTGCCGCCGCCGAATCGACGTCCAAGCGCCCGTTCAGCCCGACAGAAACAAGGATGTCCGAGTCGCTCAATGCCTCGCTCTCCGACACCGCGATGCAGTCGAATGTCCGGTATCCCAGCGAGGCACCAGTTCGGGTTGGAAGGCGCCGTGGAGGAACCTCGGCGTGCTGGGCGGCCCAATCTGGCGCGTACCGGAAGCGTAGCCGACCACCGCCGGCCGGGCGTCCTTTAGGCTAAACCTCACCGCCCCGCATCGATCTCGAAGGTCACGGTCCTCACCAGCCGGAAGCCGACATCAAGCAATCCATACGGCGACACCATGCCTGCTACTGGCACCGGCGGTAGCTCGGCATCGGCCACAGGTGCAGCCTGGTCAGGCTAACGGGCCCGTTGGGCGCCGACCACACCGACACGCGCAGGCCCTTCCAAGCGAGTTCAGCCCGCGCGGCATGCCTCTAACCGCAGAGCGTGGAAGAGCAAACCCGGAGCCAACGGGTGCCGCTTTCCGGCTATGCCAGGACCCGCCCGCTAACAGAAAATGCTGCTCTGAAGCCCTCCAGCATCGCAGGGCGACTCCTGCGATCGTCCGAACTTCCCTGACACGGAAGTACGCTTCCGGAGATCGAATTCATCACAGCGATCTCGATCAGAAAGCGAATTATCCGAAAATCTTGTCCATGATTTTGGCGCCTTCTGTTAGAGCGGGTCGGATCTCATGGCGGTAGATCAATTCCGTCGTGGCGGTCCGGTCATGCCCCACGAGGAGCGCGATGCTCTCCACAGGTACACCGTTCGCCGATAGGACCGAGACGAACGTGTGCCGCATCTCACGCGGCACCCAGTCTTCCCCAAGGTCGGCCTTCTTCGTAATGATCCTGAACGCCCTGATCACGTTGTTAGCGGTCAAGGCCGTGCCGACCCTAGACGCGAACAGCAGGCCGTTCTCCTGCCACAGCTCCCCGGCCCGCTCCCGGTCCCGCTCCTGCTGCGCCCAGAGTTTCCGCAGCGCATCGACACACAGTTGCGCTAGCGCCAGCGTCCGCCGCGACTTCTGAGTCTTCGTGTCACCGCCAGCCCGCTCCGACCGCCATACGTAGATAGCGAACCGATCCTCGCCAGCCATCGCCCCGTCGAACCCGACCTGAGTAACCGGCTGCCACCCAGTCGCGTCGTCGACCCAAGTCACGACGTGATCCCACCGGAGCGCCCGCGCCTCCTCCGTCCTGATCCCCGCCAGCAAGCTCAGCGTCACATACGCCTCAAGCCGCGTCTCCATAGCCGCAGCCAGCACGGCCCGGGCTTCCTCGACTGTGAAGCTCTTCGACGGTCGCCCGGCCCGCCCCGAAGGCGCCTTGACCAACGCCGCGACATTCCGGCCCACGAGATCATCCGCCTGGGCATGCACGATGGCTCGCTCCAGGCAGTTCCGGGTGATCTGCAATGACCGGGTCGAGTACCGAGACTTCAGCTTGGCCAGCCCGGTCCGCACCTCAGCAGCGCTTAGCTCCCGCAGCTGCCGTCTCCCGATGATGTCCAGCAGCGGGCCAAGCAGACCCTCGTACAGCTTCCGGGTCCGCTCGGACGTACCTTCTAAACCGTCACGGAGCCAATCCTCGACGGCCTGCCGGACGCTGTAGGACCTGGGCGATTTGAGACCGGCGTCCAGGTCGCTGTGCAGCTCCTTAAGCTTGTCCTTCACGTCTTGCTTGGTCCGACCTGTGACCTTGCGTCGCAGGCGCCGACCGTCCGCGCCGTGGCCAAGGGAGATCGAGCCGACGTAGCGGTTCCTGTCGGAATCGAAGAAAATCGAGTCTTCGCCGTGTCCACGGCGCTTGGTCTTGGTTTCGGGCATGCCAAAAGACTACGCCCTGTGGCTCCCCATTTGGCTCCCAGAACCGGAGCCGACCGAGTCACTATGCCTCTGACCTGCGCCCCGACCGCGACTCGAACGCGGGACCTACTGCTTAGGAGGCAGTCGCTCTATCCACTGAGCTATCGGGGCGTGCCCGCGTGAAACGCAGGCGCCGTCAAGCCTACCGGGTCGGGCGGGGGTTGCCGTAGCTCATATCGTTTTCAGCGAACTGACCCGCCCGGATGGCCTCAGCCAGGCGGTCGAGTAGTTCCGCTGCGGCGACCATCCGGCGACGCTGAGCGGCAGGCAGGCGCGCCAGGGCAGCCATGATGGCGTCGATGCGGCGTTGCTGGGCGGCGCGCATCAGCGTCTCGCCGGTGGCGGTCGCGGCGATCGTGACGGCGCGGCCGTCGGTTGGGTGGGGCTGCCGCTCGGCGAGGTCCTCGGTGATGAGGCCGTCCACGATCCTGGTCATGGTTGGCCCGGTGACGCCCTCCGCCGCAGCGAGCTCCCCCAGCGTCCTTGAGCCTCCGAAGACCAGGACGGACAAAGCCGACAGCCTGGCGCGCGGCAAGCCCGCCTGGCGGTCAACGGCGGCCAGGCTGCGCAGCAGGTGAATCGCGCCGGAGTTCAGCGCGGACGCCGCCCGCGCCGCATCGTCGGCCGGATCAGCGCGATCGACCTTGTCCTCAGCCTCCACAACTGTGTAGTGTAGCTACCAATATTAGATAGCTTTACTACGAACCTTCGGGTGACCGGGCCTGTTTGGGGACTGGCAGGATCGGTGACCGGGCCTGTTTGGCGACCGGCAGGATCGGCGACCGGCAGGATGAGCGACCAGATAGGAGGTGCCGCTTGGTTGAGTTGCATCAGGTTGCCCAGCATGCAGACGACCTCGACCGGGCAGTGAACTTCTACACCAAGGTGCTCGGCGGTGAGTTGATCTCCAGGTTCGACCCGCCGGGGCTGGCGTTTGTCGGCTTGGGTGATGTGCGGTTGCTGCTTGAGAAAGCCGCGCCGGCGGCGCTCATCTACCTGCGAGTTGCCGACGTCAAAGAGCGCACCGAGCAACTGCGCGGCCAAGGGGTGACGATCGACAGTGAGCCGCACCGGATCTTCGTGGACTCCGACGGCGTGTTCGGCGAGAAGGGCTGGGAGGAGTGGATGTCCTTCATACGCGACAGCGAGGGCAATCTCGTCGGCCTTGCGAGTCGCCACGCCCCGGCGAGCTAGCCGGCCGCCCTCCCTTGCTTGCTCACTTCCGCCGATGGTCGGCTCGTCGGCAGGCCTGATCGGGGGTCGGGCTGCCAGGCTGCCCGGCTTCAAGGGACCCTGATCCAGGAGCACATTCAGCGTCACGGAGGAGGATTCTCGCATCCAGGAGGATTGTCCGGACTATCCTCCGAAACGGCTCCTACATGCGAGAACTCTCCTTCAGGCACCCGGAATACCTTCGCGGACTTCTTCTGCAGCAGCCCGTGACTCGACACCAAACGGCACAGCGGTGCGAACAGCTTGCCCGGCTTCTAGTTGTCGACTGGGCGCGAACTCGGCGGGACGCGAGCCTCCGGATCTGGCTCCCGCTCCTAGAGGAGAGTTTTCGCGTGCCTGGCCGTTCCTGGAGGAGCGTTTTCGGGTGCCTGCGTTCCTGTAGGAGCGTTTTTCGTGTGCCTGGAGGAGGATTATCGCCTGAAGGAGACTTAACCGGGCTATCACACGAAAAGCCTCCGGTTGGCGAGAAGGCTCCTACAGGCACACGAGAATTCTCCGAGCACCTCATCGGATGCGGGGCTATGGCAGGGCGAAGGGGAGCTTGAGGCCGTCCAGCGCGGCGCCGCAGGCGCAGGAACGCTCTTCGGGGAGGTTCTCGATGACCGACATCAGGAGGTTGCGCATCTTGGCCAGATTTTCCGCGAAGACGGTCATGACCTCTTCGTGGGTGACGCCCTCACCCTCATCGACGCCCGCGTCCGTGTCGGTGACCAGGCACAGCGGCGTGTAGCACAGCGCGAGCTCGCGGGCCAGGATGGCTTCGGGGTGGCCGGTCATGCCGACGATGGTCCAGCCCTGGGCGGCGTACCAGCGGGACTCGGCCCGGGTGGAGAACCTAGGCCCCTCGATCACCACGAGCGTGCCCGAGGTGACCGGGCCAGCCGGCCGACAAGCCGATTTCCACCGCGACTGAGCGCCCGGCCGGGCAGTACGGGTCGGCGAAGGCCACGTGAACCGCGCCGCCTTCGGAGTAGTACGTCTGCAATCTGCCGCTGGTCCGGTCCACGAGCTGGTCGGGGATGACCAGGGTGCCCGCGCCGAGCGCCGGCTTGAGTGAGCCGACCGCGCTCGGGGCGAGGACCTGGCGGACGCCCAGCGACCGCAGTGCCCACAGGTTGGCGAGATACGGGATCTGGTGGGGAGGGTAGCGGTGGTCCCGGCCGTGCCTGGGCAGGAAGGCGACAGACCGCCCAGCGACATTGCCGATCGTGACGACGTCGCTTGGCGGGCCGTAGGGCGTCTCGACGGGCACTTCCCGCGCGTCGTCGAGAAACTCGTAGAACCCCGATCCCCCGATCACGCCAATGCTGGCCGGCGCCGACCCCGACCCAGACCCCGACGACCCCGACCCGGACGCCGACCCCGGCGCCCCTGAGGCAGCCACGGGATCAGGCTACTTTCGAGCCGGACGACCCGGCTCCTACCGCACCAGCCCCCGACTTGGCGCTCTTGGACGACCCCTTCGCCGAGGAGCCCGACCCGGAGCCCGACGAGCCCGACCCAGACCCGGACGAGCCAGCCCCGGAGCCAGACCCGGACGACCCAGACCCGGACTCAGACGACGACCCCGACTTGGCCCCGGACTCAGACTTGCTCTCGGCACCACCTGAACCGCCGTCCGACGACCCGGCAGACCCGCCGGCATCGCCCTTCCCATTGGCGGCAGCACCGGCGGGGACATTACCGTTCCTGCTGTCGGTCCTGTAGAAGCCCGACCCCTTGAACACGATGCCTACCGGGGAGAACACCTTGCGCAACCTGCCGCCGCAGGCGGCACACGTCGTCAGCGGGTCATCGCTGAACCGCTGCACCACCTCAAGCCGGTCCCCGCACTCAGTGCAGGCGTACTCGTACGTCGGCACGTGTCCTCCCAATCAATGCGTTCGCGCTCCGCGCGCGTGCGTTAGCACTCTGCGCCGTCAACTGCTAAATGGTAGCAACGGCTAGACGAGCCTGGTGATTCCTCTCACCGGTTGCGCAACGGCACGGACCCGCTGGTCATGGCTCCCGGCCGGGACGGAGTCCAGCAACTCCCCCTCATACAGCAGCGCGACGGTCGGCACCATGACGCCGACCCTGGCCAGCGCCCGGTCATAACTGCCGCCGCCGCGGCCGAGCCGGGTGCCGTCCCGGCCCACGGCCAGCGCCGGAACGATCACGAAGTCGGCGCTCGAGATGGCCGCCACGCCGCGCGACGGCTCGGTCGGCTGCGGCAGCCCGCGCGGGCCGGCCGCCAGCGACTCCGGGCCTTCGTACGACGCCCACTCCAGGTCCAGGTCATAGCGCAGCACAGGCAGCAGAACGTAACTGCCGCGCTTCCACAGTGCGTAGATCAGGGCGCGGGTCGGCGGCTCGGAGCCGACCGACACATACGCCGCGATCGTGCCGGCCATGCCGACTTCCGGCAGGGCGAGCAGCAGATTCAGCAGCGCGGTCCCGGCCGCGTTCCGTTCGGCTTCCGGCGAATTGGCCCGACTTGCCAGGACTTGCGCGCGTACCAAAGACTTACGTTCAGTCAGGCTCTCCTGGGGCATATCCCGACCAGGCTTGCTAACTCCAGTTAGCGACGCGGCGTGATGACTATGTGCCATGCCGTGCACCAGGCCCTCCGACAAGCTAGTTAGGGTTCTTAGCATGGCTCACTCAGGCGCGGTCACTAAAGCGGTAATCCCCGTCGCGGGACTAGGCACTAGGTTCCTGCCCGCGACCAAGGTAACCCCGAAAGTCATGATGCCTGTCGTCGACAAGCCGGCGATTCAGTACGTGGTCGAGGAAGCGGTCAGCGCCGGGCTCCAGGACGTGCTCCTGATCACCGGCGAGGGCCAGCAATCCATCGCCGATCATTTCGACCGGGCGTACGACCTCGAGGCCAGGCTGGCCGCGCGCGGTAACCAGAAGGCACTGGCCCAGGTCAGGGAGCCGAGCGAACTGGCCGCGGTGAGCTATGTGTGCCAGGACGCGCCGCGCGGGCTCGGTCACGCGGTGTTCTGCGCCGCCGACCACGTCGGCGACGAGCCGTTCGCGGTCATGCTCGGCGACGACCTGATCGATGAGCGGGACGACCTGCTCGCGCGGATGATCGCGGCCAGGCAGCGCTACGGCGGCAGCATCGTGGCCCTGATGGAAGTGCCGCCCGACCAGATCTCCGCCTACGGCTGCGCGGCGTTCAAGCCGACGGACGACCCCGAGATCGTCGCGGTGACTGACCTGGTCGAGAAGCCGAGCGCGAGCGAGGCGCCGTCCAACTGGATCGTGATCGGCCGCTACGTCTGCGACCCGGCGGTCTTCTCCGTGCTGCGGAATACGCCCGCCGGGCGCGGCGGCGAGATCCAGCTCACCGACGCGCTGCGCACTCTCGCGGTCGCCGACCGGGACGCCTGCGCCGACGGCGGCGGCGTGCACGGCGTCCTCTTCCGCGGGCACCGGTACGATACCGGGAACAAGCAGGACTTCCTGCGGACCACCGTCGAGTTCGCGTGCGCCAGGCCTGACCTTGCGCCTGAATTCATACCCTGGCTCCGCGAGTACATCGACACGCTGCCGTAAAGGCGCAGGGCTCAGGTAATGACTTCTATGCAGTCGGTCGACAGTTACCGCGACGAGATCGGCGGGGCGATCACGCCGCTGCCGGCCGAGGAGATACCTCTCACCGAGGCCGACGGCACGGTACTCGCCGCCGACGTGACGGCGGCCTGGCCGCTGCCGGGCTTCGACAACTCGGCGATGGACGGCTACGCGGTCAATGCCGCCGACGTCGCCTCGGCCAGCAAGGGCCACCCGGTGACGCTGCCCGTCGCCGCCGAAGTCACCGCGGGCGACACGACCGGCCACACGCTCACGCCACGTCACAGCATCAAGATCATGACCGGCGCGCTGCTGCCCGCCGGCGCTGACGCCGTCATCCCGGTCGAGTGGACCGACGGCGGAGGCGAGACGGTCACGATCACCAAGTCGGCCGAGAAGGGCCACGCGGTCCGGCGGACCGGCGACGACGCCCAGCCAGGCGACCTGCTGCTGCCCGCCGGCACGAGGCTCGGCCCCGCCCAGATCGGCGTGCTCGCAGCGGCTGGTCACGGCGCCATCCTGGCCCGCCGCCGCCCCCGCGTGACCGTGATCTCCACGGGGAACGAGCTCACCGAGCCTGGCTCGCCCCTGGTCCCCGGCCGGATCTGGGACTCCAACAGCTACATGCTCGCCGCCGCGGCCAGGGCGGCCGGCTGCGAGGTCATCAGGCACTCCGTCGTCCGCGACGACGCGGCGGCCGTGCTCGCCGCGATCGAAGTGGCGGCCGCGACCGCTGACCTGCTGGTCACCAGCGGCGGCGTGAGCATGGGCGGCGAGCACGACGTCGTCAAGGCGGCCCTGACCGTGCTCGGCTCGGTCAGGTTCCGCAAGGTGGCGATGCAGCCTGGCATGCCGCAGGGATTCGGGCTGCTCGGTTCCCCGCCGCGCGTCCCGATCTTCACGCTGCCGGGGAACCCTGTCTCCGCGCTGGTGTCGTTCCGCGTGTTCGTCGCCCCCGCTGTCCGTGCCCTCCAGGACCTTCCTGATGAACTAATCCCGCTCGGCCGCCCGAAGCTCTCTGGGCCGGTCAGCTCACCGGCTGGACGGCGGTCGTTCCTGCGCGGGATCCATGACCGGCAAGCCGGCGTCGTCGCGCCGCTCACCGGGCAAAGCTCGCACCAGATCGCGTCGGCGGCCAGGGCCAACGTGCTGATCGTCGTTCCTGAGCAGGAGACGTCGCTGCCCGCCGGCGCGGCCGTGGACGTCCTGGACCTGCCGTGAGCGAGCTCACGCACCTGGACTCCGCCGGCCAGGCCCGGATGGTGGACGTCAGCGGCAAGGACGTGACCGCCCGGACGGCGACGGCGAGCGGGCGCGTGCTCCTGTCCGGCGCCGCTGTCGCCGCGCTCCGCGACGGCACCGTCCCCAAGGGCGACGCGCTCGCCGTCGCCAGGATCGCCGCCATCCAGGGCACCAAGAAGACGCCCGAACTGGTCCCGCTGTGCCATCCGATCGGGCTGCACGGGGTCGTCGTCGACCTGACGGTCGACGACGACGGAGTCTGCATCGCCGTCACGACCCGCACCGCCGACCGGACCGGCGTCGAGATGGAAGCCCTCACGGGAGTCGTGATCGGCGGGCTGGCGCTCATCGACATGATCAAGGCCATCGACCCGGCGGCCGTCATCACCGACGTCAAGGTCCTCGAGAAGACCGGCGGCAAGACCGGGCACTGGCGGCGGCCATGACCAGGCGGGCGCTGGCGGTCACCGTGTCCAACCGGGCATCGGCCGGGATCTACGCCGACAAGTCGGGGCCGGTCCTGGCCGAGCTGCTCAGGGCCGCCGGATTCGACGCCAGCGGCCCGGTAGTGATCGCCGACGGCCCGCCGGTCGAGGAGGCACTGCGCGAGGCCGTCGAGGCTGGCTATGACCTCGTGGTCACCACGGGCGGCACGGGCCTGACGCCCAATGACCTGACGCCGGAGATGACCCGGGTGGTGATCGACAGGGAGATCCCGGGCATCGGCGAGGCGATCAGGGCGGCCGGCGTCGCCGCGGGCATTCCCTCGGCCATGCTGTCGCGCGGCGTCGCCGGACTAGCCGGTGCCACGCTCATAGTGAACTTGCCCGGATCGACTGGCGGAGTACGCGACGGGATGGCTGTGCTGCGGTCCGTTCTCGAACATGCCCTTGATCAGGCCGGCGGAGGCGATCATCCTCGTTCAGAAACCTGACCGGATGGCGCACATGCGAGGGAAAGCGCGATGATAGTGGGATGGCATACGCTCGCGGCTGGCCTGCAACCCTCTCCGAGCCGAACTTGCTCGGAAAACCAATAGCGTTGCGGCCGCTCCACACCAGGGACGCGTCGTCCTGGCGGCAGACCCGCGTGCGCAACGCCGACTGGCTCCGGCCGTGGGAGCCGACCAATCCGGAGACGCCGCTCTACCAGTCCAGCCTCGGTCCTTACCTATCCATGGTCCGGACGATGCGCAAGGAGGCGCGGCAGGGCGTGACGCTGCCGTGGGTCATGACGTACGGGGGCAAGTTCGCCGGGCAGCTGACGGTCGGCAATATCATCTGGGGCTCGGCCAGGACGGCGTCGGTCGGCTACTGGATCGACCGTGAGTTCGCCGGGCTCGGGGTGACTCCGACGGCGCTGGCCATGGCGCTCGACCACTGCTTCGCCGTGGTCGGGCTGCACCGGATCGAGGCGACGATCCGCCCGGAGAATAGGGCGAGCCGCCGGGTCGTCGAGAAGCTCGGGTTTCACGAGGAGGGCATCAGGCGGCGTTCCCTGCATGTCGACGGTGCCTGGCGTGACCACATCTGCTACGCGATCACGGCCGAGGACGCGATTTGCGGCCTGATGCCGCGCTGGCGCAGCGCCGTCCGGGCGTCCAGGCAACGGATTAGCTGAACGTTGTCCCGGCCATTAACGTTTGGCAGCCAAATGGCTGGCAAGGGTAACGAGCCGGCAACATCCTGGCTGGATTCTTGCGGAGGGTCCACTGATCTCGCGACACACCGGCCGACGTGCTCGTGAATTCTCATGGGGACCTTTACGGTGCGTGACGTGACCGGGTGCAGTTCCGCCTCCGGCTGGCACCAGGGACGACAGCCAGCCAGGTTCGCGCATGGGCACGGGGGTGTCGTATGAGCGATTCGATTCTGTACCTGGCGATCGTGGCCATCTGGGCCGGATTCCTGATTCCGGCGTGGGTTCGTCGTCCGCACGCTGCCCGGATGGACGACGAGACCGAACTGCCCGGGTACGAGGCGAGCGACGGCTACGACGCCGGGGCCGGTGCGGAGGCCGGTGCGCCGTTCTCGGGCGCGGGGCTGGAGGGCGCGCGGAACGACTCTGGCGACGCCAGGAATTCATCGTCCTATATGGGTGCAGACACACCCGTCAATGTGCACAACGGGAATTCGGAGTACCGTGACGATGTGCACACGCACAACTACGGCCACCCGGATGCGCGAGCGGCGTCATCCGATGCGCACGCGGCGTCTTCCGATGCGCAGGCGGGGATGCTCGATGAGGGATCGGGGATGCCCGATCCGCAGACGGGGCCGCTCGATGCGCGGGCGGGGTCACTCGATGCGCGGGCGGCGGCGCCTGGTCGCGGGCCGTCTCAGAGCCGCGAGCAGATGATGCGCGCCCGCCGCCGGATGTTCACCATCCTGGCCGGTCTCGTGCTCATCACCGGCCTGTTCGTGATGGCCGGCGTGGTGCAGTGGTGGATTTGCGTCCCGCCCGTCGCCATGCTCGTGCTCTACGTGCTGCTGCTCCGCGAAATCGCGATGGCCGACGCCGAACTGGCCGCCAAGAAGCGCGCCTGGGAAGCCAGGCAGGCCGCCGCGGCCCGCGCCGAAGAGGCCGAGCGCGCCGAACAGGCCCGTGCCCAGTCCGCGTCCGCCTGGAAGCGCTCGCACCTGGTCTGGGAAGCCGAGCAGGCCCAGCCGGGTGCCCAGATCATCGACATCTCCAGCCGCGTCGGAGACCAGCTGTACGACCAGTACGCCGACGCGGCCGTTCGAGCGGTGGGCGACTAGCTTTCCCGGTTCACCGCCGTCCCTTGGGGCCGCCTCGCCGCCCTTGGACTCGCCTCGCCGGTCTTGGGCACGGCGCCGGTCTTGGGCACGGCGCCGGTCTTGGGCACGGCGCCGGTCTTGGGCACGGCGCCGGCGTAGCCGCGCCGTCCGCGTAGCCACGTCGCCGTAGGCCGTGTCACGGCTTGGCGATGCGCAAATCACGCATTTGGTTACGTTTGGCGTTTCTGAGCAAGCCGCCCGGTACGGTCTCGCGAGTTTGGCCAGTCGGCGGCGGAAGCCCGCCAACATCGATGATCCTGTTGGTTTATTGGATACGGGTTGGCGGGGGTGAGCGGCGCCGGGGTGATCAGGCCGGGCCGTTCGAACTGACCGGTGCGATGTTCCGTGATCATGACCCGGGGCATGATCACGGAAATTTACGCAGGTCAGGACATGGGCAATGCTCCGTGATCATGCCCGCGGCCATGATCACGGAAACTAGTCCCTGCCGGCCTCCGGCGGACAACCAGCCCACCCGGCACAACCCGCACCACCCGCCTCCGCTGTGTCAGATTGACCCGCCATCTCCTAACCTCCAATGCGCGCTCCCGTGGATGAGAATGGTCGGGCGTGAGTTGGCGGGCGGCTAAGCCGGAGCCGCGCGCAGGTGGGGCACCCTGCTGCTGCTCTGGCGACAGCAGGGTGCCCCACCTGCCTCCGGGGCGCGCGGCCTGGACCCAACTGGGGGCCATTCACGTATCAGGATCATCGATGCGGGAGTCGACACCCATTTCCACCATCTATCCGCGCATTCATGCGCGCCCGCCTTCGCGAACGCAGCTCACTTTCGTCACATTGGACACTCTCGCCTCATTGGAAATATTGGCGTCGGCACGAACGCTCCGCCGGGCCGGGGCGGCGCGCATTTGGGGGGCGCGCAATCGCCCAGCCCCTGCCTCCGGCAACGGCTTGCTGGCGTGAACTGGACGGAAGTGACGTCTGGGAGCTCTGAGGTCCAGCTTCTGGGTTTGCGCTGGCTGCACTGACCGGTGAGACGCAGACGACGGCGGTGATCATCGCTGTACGCGAGCGCCTAGCGCGAGTTTCTGAGAGTACCGAGATCAGGCTTCTGGGTTGGCCGGTCCAGGGAGTTCGACCTCGTCGCTGGTGCTACCCTGGTAGCAGTAATGAGGTAGAAAGGTAGACAGTGAGCCTCAACATTAAGAACTCCGAGACGCACGAACTGGTGCAGGAACTGGCCGCACTGACCGGTGAGACGCAGACGACGGCGGTAACCATCGCTGTCCGCGAGCGCCTAGAGCGAGTACGCCATCTCAGTGAAGCTGGCCTGGCTGATCGGTTGCTTGCCATCGGCGCCGATACCGCACGTCGGCTTCGCGAGCCGTACCGGAGCGCGGATCACGGAGACCTCCTCTACGACGATCGCGGGCTCCCCGCGTGATCATCGACACATCGGCTCTCGTCGCGATCCTCAGGGCTGAGGACGATGCCAGCAACATGGCCCGTGCTATCGAGAAAGCGCAGGTACGAAGGATCTCTGCTGCTAATTTCCTTGAGACTGCGGTAGTCATCGACGCGAGCCGTGACCCAGTCGCCAGTCGACGTTTCGATGAACTGGTCGAAGCCGCAGAACTGCGGATCGAGGCGGTAACCTCCGACCAGGCTCGCATCGCGAGGGACGCATATCGCGACTTCGGGAAGGGCAGCGGACACAAGGCCGGACTGAACTTCGGGGACTGCTTCGCGTACGCGCTCGCGAAGGCGACGGGGGAGACTCTGCTGTTCAAGGGAAACGACTTCGGCCATACAGATATCACCCCCGCCCTGGCCGACCAGACCAGCTGACCACTATCCCGGTCTCGCGAACTCGGGCTGGCCAGTGTTGTGGCCTGTGGGGCGCTAGCACCCCTGAGCACCCGCTCCGTCTGGAGCGGCGCCGACGCTTAGTTGGGGGATGCGGCAAGCCTCGGCGAGCTTGTGGCGAGCGGAGTGGTGCCAGAGTTTGCTACGCTGGCTCCGGTCTTGGGGCTGTAGCGCAGTCCGGTAGCGCACCTCGTTCGCATCGAGGGGGTCAGGGGTTCAAATCCCCTCAGCTCCACCCATTGCCGCAGGTCAGAGGCCCATGTATGGCGTCGGACCAGTTGCGAGGTCGTCTGACCGTGACTTGACCCGTC
The DNA here is from genome assembly GCA_963720575.1 of uncultured Actinomycetota bacterium. Lineage (GTDB taxonomy): Bacteria > Actinomycetota > Actinomycetes > Streptosporangiales > Streptosporangiaceae > Chersky-822. The sequence continues at coordinate 1,645,283 of CAVRGA010000001.1, read as the reverse complement.
GTGAGGGGCAGTGAGTGGCGGCACCGGGGAAGAAGCATCGATATCTGACGGCAGTCCCGACTGGTGCGTCAGCGGTTACCTTTGAACTAACTGCGGGTCTTCCCGGTCTCACCAACACCGGCGACTTGCATCCGGGCCAGGCCGTAGCGGGGCTCTTCCAGATGCGCCGGGCAGATGCCAGACTTGACAGCGGCAGGAGGTAGGCTCCATGAGCGTTGCGCTGGCAGAGCATATCGGGCCATGGACCGCAGACGACGTCGAAGCGCTCGCCGATGCCGGCGATCACGCTCGTTTCGAGGTCTACGAAGGCGGAGTCCTAGTCGCGAGCCCGGCGCCAGGGGTGGGTCATCAGCGCGCCTCATACTGGCTGCACCGCGCTCTCGCGCAGGCCGCCGCTGCCGCCGGGGCGGACGCCGAGGTACTCGAAGCAGTCAACGTGAGCCTGCCCGGCGGGAAGCTGCTGGTGCCAGACGTCGTGGTCGTGGCCGGCGGCGCAATCGACGAGAACACCACGAGGGTTCCGTCGGACGCGGTCCTTGCCGTCGTGGAGGTCGTGTCGCCGTCGACAGTTTCCATAGACCGCGCGGTCAAGCCAGTCATGTACGCCGAAGCCGGGATCCCGGTCTACTGGCGCGTGGAACTCAACCAGGCACCGAAGATAGTCGTCTGCACACTGCGGCGGCGGAGCTACGTCACCCACACCACGCTTACCGCAGGAACGACAGGCCGCATCACAAGGCCATTCCCGGTTGTCCTGGATCCCGCTGACCTCAATCGCCGCGCTTCATGAGACTCGCTGGAAGTTCCCCCGGGCGCACCGCCAACAGTCTCGGGGTACGAGCGCGTTACTGAGGCGGCACTCCCGCTAGCGCTGTTGCGGCATCTTATGGGGTGGCGTGATCGGCCTGAGCTGGTATCCCGGCTACCGTCAGTGCCGGGCCTTCCGCACCCACTGGCAGGCACCCCGCCCGGGGAGCTGCCGCTGTCCCGGCTCGGGCATAACTACCGCCTCGCCGATCCGCTGGCGGCCATCGCCCGCGCCAACCTCGCCCGCTTCGGCCACCTCCTGAAACTCCGCCAGCACCAGGCCAGCCTGCTGTCAGCCCTGCTCGCCGGCACGCCCGCGATCACCCCGCTGGCCGGCGGACCCGGCTGGAACGGGTACGCGCCGCTGGCCCGCCTGAACCTCCCCCGCCCCCGCCAGTTCTGTCCGGCTCCCGGCGCCGTCCAGATCTTCGGACAAAGGCTGCGAGGCGAGCGCCAATCTTGGCGGGTCGTTGTGAGACAGGCGCCCAGAAGCGTCGAGTGGGGGGAACTGGATTAGTTCCTCTTGCGGCTTGTTGGTTGTCGGTGGTTGCTTGCTGGCGGGTCATCTTCCGCTGCCCGCCACCGCGATAGCGCCGGCGTCGTCCGAGACGCCGAGGTGGTAGCGGTCACGGTACATTCGTCGTATGGAAGCTCTTGACCGCATCACAATCGAGCCCGGCAAGATGGGCGGCCAGCCGTGCATCCGCGGCCACCGCTTCACCGTCGAGCACCTGCTGAACCTGGTCGGAGCCGGCTGGACACTGGAGCAGATGCAAGCCGACTTCCCGTTCATCGAGGCCGCCGACATCCAGCAGGCAGCCACCTACGCCGCGTTCTCCGTACGCGAGTACCACCTTCCCGTCACCCTGCCCGCATGAGGTTCCTGCTTGACGAGAACGTCTCCTACTCCTCGGCTGCCTGGCCGTGCTGGCGCGGCGTGAGGTGTCTAAGGATGCCGAGCTCCTTGTGCTCCGGCACGAGAACGCGGTGCTCCGCCGCCAGGTCAGCCGGGCCCGGTACCGGCCCGCCGACCGGCTGCGGCTCGCCGCACTATCGAAGCTGATCCCCGGCGCCGGCGGGGCGAGGTCTTCGCGGTGACCCCGGCGACCTTGCTGGCCTGGCACCGGCGGCTGGTCTCACGCAAATGGGATTACACCAGCCGGCGGCGCCCCGGGCGTCCGCCCACGGCAGCCGCGATCCGGAGACTCGTAATCCGCATCGCGACCGACAATCCGGCATGGGGGCACCGGCGCGTCCAAGGCGAGCTCGTCCGGCTCGGACACAAGATCGCCGCCTCCACGGTATGGCAGATCCTGCACGACACCGGGATCGATCCCGCACCCCGACGCGCCGGTCCGACCTGGCAGCAGTTCCTCACCACGCAGGCCCGCGGGATCCTCGCGGCCGATTTCGTGCACGTAGACACGGTCCTCCTGCAGCGCATCTACGCGCTGATCGTGATCGAGCACGGCACTCGCCGTGTTCACCTAGCCGACATCACCGCCAATCCCGACGGCGCATGGACGACACAGGCAGCGCGCAGCTTCCTGATGGACATCGGCCAGCGTGCGGCTTCGGTCAGGTTCCTGATCAGGGATCGCGCAGGCCAGTTCACTGATTCATTCGACGCCGTCTTCCAAGCAGACGGCATCCGGATCCTCGCCAGCCCGCCGCAGGCACCCCGAGCGAACGCCATCTGCGAGAGGATCATCGGCACGCCGCGCCGCGAACTTCTCGACCAGGTGCTGATCGTCAATGAGCGTCACCTGCGGCAGGTGCTGGCCGAGTACCTGCAGCATTACAACACCGCCCGCCCGCACCGTGCCCTTGGCCAGCTCGCACCGGACCAGGCTCACATCCGGCAACCGCAGATTAACCTCGCCGAGCACCGGATCCTACGAAAACAAAGTCCTCGGCGGGCTCACGAGCGAGTACCAGATCGCCGCCTGACCAACCCGACCGTGCCACGATAACCTGGAGGTCACTGCCGTGATCCTGTAATCGAGCCCGTGCGCAGCGGACCTGCTGGCGAGCCTCGAATGGGCTAGAAACCGTTGCGTGCGTTGAAATAGAGCATGATCGTGAGAGTGATTCTTGTGTTACCTCCAAGAAGGGTCACGAGCGCGGGCTAGAGCCGCTGCGGCGGAGAGCGTCCCTGGCGTGGGAACATCGCGCGGCTGCGGTGGGGCGGGTATTGACAGGAGCGCAAAGCGGAGCGACGATGCGCCCAGATCCTAAATACGCGTGACCATCCCTACGGATGGATCACATGCGCACATCAAGTCGAGCCAGACGCGGAGGGTATCCATGCGGCGGGCCGGGGCGTTCAGGGCCAGCAGCCGAGCCGGGTTATCCGCGGGCCGCGTTGCTTACCTTTGCCGCTGGGGTCTGGATTCCCCGTGTCAGGTCGGACCGCGGCGGTTACAGCCGTTTCGCCAGTCTGCCCTGGAGGTTGGGTTCATGAAAGCAATGAGATCCACGCGATGGGCCGGCAAGATGCGCGGCTGGCGCCGTTCGCGGCTCACCGCGCTGGTCGGTGCAGCCTGCCTGGCCGTGAGCCTGCAGCTTTCTCTCGCTGCGCAGATTGGGGTGGTCACGCCCGCGTCGGCGGACCTCGCGCCCGCGACTTCTGTACCGCAGCTCATACCGAAACCTGTCGCTATGACAGTAGGGCAGGGCAACTTCACCCTTGCCGCGACCGCGCGCATTGTGGTGCCCTCGGGATCGGAGGCCGCGCTGCCTGTGGCGCAGGACCTGGCCGACTACCTGCGGCCCGCGACCGGCTACTCGCTTCCCGTCGTGACGGGAGGCGCCCAGAGCGGTGATATCGAGCTCATTATCGGCGACCCAGGAGGGCTGCAGGCCGACCCAGACGGCGAGGGTTATCAGCTCAACACCGCGACCAGCGGCGTCACGCTTGAGGCGATCACGCCGCACGGCCTGTACAACGGCGTCCAGACGATCCGCCAGCTGCTTCCCCCGTGGATCACAAGCTCGTCCGTTCAGCCGGGACCGTGGACGATGCCGGTGGTACAGATCACCGACTACCCGCGCTACACCTACCGCGGCCTGATGCTCGACATCGCCCGCCACTACGAGCCGCCGTCGGCTGTCGAGCAGCTCATCGACCAGGCCGCGGCCTACAAGATCAACACCTTCCATCTGCACCTCAGCGATGACCAGGGATTCCGCATGGTGATCAATGGCTTCCCCAACCTGACCACGGTCGGCGGGCAAGGCTCGGTCGGCACGGGCGGCCGGACCATGGACCCGGGCGGCTTCTGGACACAAGCCGACTACCAGGCCGTCGTTGCCGACGCGACCGCGCATTTCATGACCGTGGTGCCCGAGGTCGATTCGCCGGGCCACAACAACGCGATCATCATGTCCGAGTACAACGACACAGCAAACCCCATGCTGAACGGCCATCCGCAGGACATCAACTGCTCGGCACACAACCCGCCAGTGTGGGACTACACCCAAGATGTCGGCTACAGCGCCATGTGCCCGGCCAGCACCAACACCTGGGCCATCATGACCGCGATAATCGACCAGCTCACGGCGATGTCGCCAGGGCCCTACTACGACGTCGGCGGCGATGAGGTGCCGACCACACTGCTCAGCCAATCCCAGTACGCCTCGTTCGTTAACACCGAAGCCGGGATCATCCAGGGCCAAGGTAAGACGGTCATGGGCTGGGCCGACATCGCCGGGACCGGAACTAATCTCACCGGCCCGTCGGTCGCCGAATACTGGAACCCGGCATCTGGGTCAACCAGCGGCACCATCACCGCCACCGAAGCCGTGCAGAAGGGCATGAAGATCGTGATGGCGCCCGCCAGCCACGCGTACCTAGACCAGAAATACCAGCGGAAAGTGCCGCCGACGCTGGGGCTGACCTGGGCATGCACAAGAGGCTGCGATGTCGACCAGTTCTACAACTGGGACCCGGGAAGTTATGTCACAGGAGTCACGGACGCCAACGTGATCGGGGTGGAAGGCACGATGTTTGGCGAGACCGTAGTCAACCTGAGCGATGTCGACTACATGGTCTTCCCGCGCCTGCCAGCGCTCGCCGAGATCAGCTGGTCGCCGAAGGCTGCCCGGACCTCAGTCAGCAGCCCCGCATACACCGACTTCATCGGCAGGCTTGCCGCACAGGGGGCGCGCCTGATGGCCGCTGGCGTTAACTTCTACCCGTCGACCAAGGTGCCGTGGAGCCTGTCACTTGCCGCGCCCGACCTGACGGCAGGCAGCCAGGACCAGGTCAGCGGAGCCGTCGCGTCGCTCGCGGCGCCCGGCTACGCGCCCAGCGCGGTAACGGCGACGATCAACTGGGGTGACGGGACCAGCGGAGCCGCAACCGTAACAGGGACGGCGCCCACCGCGACAACGGTCAACAGCCTCTACGCTGTCGCAGGCGCGCATACCTACGCGAAACCGGGTGTATATCAGGCCACTGTGACTGTCAGCGCTTCGGGCGCCGCAGCTGTCACCGCGCACTTCACCGTCAGCGCACCGTAGCCTGTGGGTGCGTGAGAAGACATGGAAGACCGCAGAGATCTTGATCCTGCTCCACCAGCTCGCTGTCCTGCAGCGGCGGCAGCCGCGCCGCCCGAAGCTGAACTGGGCAGACCGGGCCTTGATCGCGACCCTGCTGGGCGTGATACCCGAAGCGCGGCGCCACGGGAAACCGGGCGCCAGCACAATCAGCAACCGAACCTCGGGAACGCTGAACGATTGAGGCTAGACAGCCTTTCCCGTTCCTTCGCCGCCCACCTCAACCTGCTTAACAGCCCATAACCGCCATCAGAGGATCAACGCCCATTGACCTAAGTCCCGATCCGCTGTCAGTGACGCTATAAATTCGCGTGATCGCCATGATTTGATGACCATAGTCATCTGGGCCGCACTCGTCACGAAGACCTCCGGCGACCGCGGCTGCGGTACTGGGGCGGAGAGACATTGTCATGCGCGGTCTTGGCCGGGTGCGATGGGCCTGGCTCGATGCCGCTGCCGCCTCGGTAGTGCTGGGAGCCGGCGGATTCTGGATCGGCGGACCGCTAGGCGCCGGCATTGGCGTGGCTGCCGGCGGGCTTACGCCGCTGATGATCGAGCGGGCCGCTCGCAAGCAGGAGGCAGTCGAATCAGCTCACGCAGCCGAATTGCCGAAGCGACGCTACGGCCCGGCCCACCTATTGGAACCTGGGCTAGGAGTCGTGCCATTCATCGGCCGCACGACCGAGCTGGATCAGCTGGGGGCCTGGTGCGAGGATCAGCGCGCAGGGCAGGTCCGGTTGGTGACCGGAGCCGGCGGATCGGGCAAGACACGCCTGGCGATAGAGCTGATCAGGCAGATGCGGGCTCGCGGCTGGCGCTGCGGCTGGGTGGCCGAAGGCCACGAGCACGACGCCCTGCGGCTAGAACGCGCGGCCGAGCCGAAAGCAAAGCTGCTCCTGGTAGCCGACTACTCCGAAGGCCGCCCGCGCTTGGACGAGTTGCTGGAAGCTGCGGCGCGAGATGAGGGCCACGTACGAATCCTGCTGCTGGCCAGGCAGGCCGGTGACTGGTGGCAGCACCTGGAAGCCGGCGTCGGCGCGACCCGCGACCTGGTCCTCGATGCGAGCCGTTTCATTACACCATTGGCCGAAGATGTCGATTCACGGCTATCCGGGCAGGAACTGGCGCGACAAGCGATCCCGTATTTCGCCGCCCGCCTCGGCGTCCCGCCTCCCGATGCGGGCAAAGTCACGCTCGATCTCGAAGAACAGCCGCGAGTACTGGACCTGCACGCAGCCGCACTGATCGCGGTCCTCGCATCGACGGGCAGTCCGGCCAGATCGCCGATCCACGTGGATACCGCGACAGTGCTGGAAACTCTGCTAAGCCACGAGAAGCATTACTGGCGAGGTCGCGCGGAAACGGCAGGCCTGACCGGCGGACTCAACGGGCTGAGCATGATCCAGCTCTCGCAAGTAGCGGCCGCCGGGTGCCTGCTGGGCGCGGCAACTGCGAGCGACCTAGCAGAACGAGTGCCGGGAGCCATGGTGACCGATGCGGTCGTTCTGTGGCTACGGGAGCTCTATCCATCGGACGCGGACGGCGAGCTGGGCGTTATGCGCCCGGACCGGCTCGCTGAACTCCACGTCACGCAGGAACTCGCCAGCTCACCCGGCCTGGCCGAAGCCTGCCTCACCGACCTGAACCCCGCCCAGGCGCGCAGAGCACTGGTCCAGCTCGCGCGAGCTTCCGGCGAACACCAGGCCGCCCGCAAGCTACTGGAATCAGCGATAGCCCGGTTTACCGACGTCACCTCAGATCCCGCTGAGGCCAGCGAAGCGATGATCACGATCGCCAACGCGATACCGTACCCGAGCCTGGATCTGGCCCTGGCACACGCCAATCTGAGCGAGCGCATCCTGCAGACGTGCGACCCAGGTACCGCGGACCGCGCGCTGTGGCTCAACACGTTCTCAGTGCTGCTCGCCAGTCTCGGGCAGCGGGAAGAGGCCCTGACCGCCATCAACGACGCCGTCACCACCTACCGCGAACTCGCCGCCGCCCGCCCCGACGCGTTCCTCCCTGACCTCGCCGCGTCGCTGAGCAACCAGTCCAACAGGCTGGCGGGCCTGGGGCGGCGGGAAGAGGCCCTGACCGCCATCAACGACGCCGTCACCACCTACCGCGAACTCGCCGCCGCCCGCCCCGACGCGTTCCTGCCCAACCTGGCCGCATCGCTGAACAACCAGTCGCTCAGGCTGGCGGGCCTGGGCCGACGGGAAGAGGCCCTGACCGCCATCAACGACGCCGTCACCATCCGCCGCGAACTCGCCGCCGCCCAACCCGACGCATTCCTGCCCAACCTGGCCACGTCGCTGAGCAACCAGTCCAACAGGCTGGCGGGCCTGGGCCGACGGGAAGAGGCCCTGACCGCCATCAACGACGCCGTCACCACCTACCGCGAACTCGCCGCCGCCCAACCCGACGCATTCCTGCCCAACCTGGCCACATCGCTGAACAACCAGTCCAACAGGCTGACGGACCTCGGACGGCGGGAAGAGGCCCTGACCGCCATCAACGACGCCGTCACCATCCGCCGTGAACTCGCCGCCGCCCAACCCGACGCGTTCCTGCCCGACCTGGCCACGTCGCTGAACAACCAGTCTGCGTGCCTGGCGGACCTCGGGCGGCGGGAAGAGGCCCTGACCGCCATCAACGACGCCGTCACCGCCCACCGCGAACTCGCTGCCGCCCGCCCCGACGCGTTCCTGCCCGACCTGGCCATGTCGCTGAACAACCAGTCGCTCAGGCTGGCGGGCCTGGGCCGGCGGGAAGAGGCCCTGACCGCCATCAACGACGCCGTCACCATCCGCCGCGAACTCGCCGCCGCCCAACCCGACGCGTTCCTGCCCGACCTGGCCATGTCGCTGAACAACCAGTCGCTCAGGCTGGCGGGCCTGGGCAGGCGGGAAGAGGCCCTGACCGCCATCAACGACGCCGTCACCATCCGCCGCGAACTCGCCGCCGCCCAACCCGACGCGTTCCTGCCCGACCTGGCCATGTCGCTGAACAACCAGTCGCTCAGGCTGGCGGGCCTGGGCCGGCGGGAAGAGGCCCTGACCGCCATCAACGACGCCGTCACCATCCGCCGCGAGTTGGCCGCTGCCAGGCCGGTTGTATTTGCCGATCGACTCGCAAGCTCACTTGAGGTCCATGCATCGATCTTGTCTGACCTTGGCAAGCTCGCAGAGGCTCAGGAGCTCCGTGACGAAGCGTCCGCAATTCGGAATCAGACGTAGGCGCAGATTCGAGCGGCTCCGCGCTCTGACCTTGGGATGCAGGTTCCCTTGGGGTATTCCACCGTGGCGGGCCGCAATGGGTGTTTAAGGATATTTATACCAGTACATGCAAGTGTTGATGGCGGACAGGATGGCCACGACGCCGCCCCCGAAACACAGGACGAACAGCCAGACCAGGCCTGGGGTGAGCGTCCCGCCGCTGGCGAGGTCGACCAGCACGCCGACGCCGAAGACGACTCCCATCAGTGTCAGCGCGGCACCGGACACGCCGTTGGTGAGCATGCAGTCATACCACGAGTAGTAGCGGGCGGTCAGCGGCTCACCCGCCGCCGCGCCGCCGGTTCCCGCGTCGCCGGGAGCGCTCGGCTGGCCGACGGCAGCCGGCTCGAAGTGGCCGCGCAGGCGAGACATCAGGTCCTGGTCGAATACGTCGGCGGGAAGCCGCGGCAGCTTCTTCCTGATGCCTCGCCTGACGTCCTCCAGCGAGGAGGCCTGGGTCAGCCCCAGGTCGCCGATCGGCTCGCCGCCGGGGCCGACAAGGCGGGCGAGCTCGGGAAACGACACCCGCCTGCCGGGGGGCCGCGGGCTGCCCCCCTCGATTACCCGCAGCTTGTCATCGTTCCTGGCGTAGGAAAGTACCTGGTCGATGGCCGCCGGGGAGAGCGTTTCCCCGAGCGTCCGGCGCACCGCCTGCCCGTCGAGATAGCACTGGTCACCCTCGGCGTATCCGACTCCGTCAAGCTGCCGCGCTAACTCGCGCGCCCGCTGTCTGCCAGCGGGCGGAAAGAGCGAACGGGGTGCGTCCTTGATGAGCTGTTCCAGAGTCTCTGGCATCAGCCGGCACTACCCAGATCGGACAGGGAAAACCACGCTGCCATCACACCCAGGCGAGCTGAGCGCTCTTCGGTCTGACTCTTCTGCCCGCCGGACGCGGTCCAGGTCTGTCATGACGCTCCTCCTTCTTGGTGGCTGCTAGCAGGCTGGCCTGTGACCAGATCGTTCTGCCGCCACCGGGGACTGCCTGCTTTTCCGGCGGAACGGATCTCCCCTGCCGGACTCCCCCGCCTAGGCCAGCCGCCCTCGGGCAGAACACCAGCGGCCGCCTGCGAGGTACCCGGGGAACGGGACAGCCGGCCGCGGCGGACGAACTCCGCAAGGCGCTTCCGTGATCGGAAAGGTCCTGCGCGGCGGACGAGCCGCCAGGCTCATCTACTACCTGTACGGGCCCGGCAAGCACGAAGAGCACACCGACCCGCACCATCGTCACCGGCTGGCGGCACCCGTCGAACTGCCGACCGGGGCCAGCCAGGTACGGTCCATGAAGCTGTGCGCTAAGGCATCCATTTCGAGATCCCGGTTGCGCTCGGACGCCTGGCCTTCCCACCGGCTCGGGGCAGGGCTCCTCACCACGATGAGCACGCAACTCGGTGAACCGCGCCTGGCAGGCGTGGTCACGGTCGCGCCGCCGCCGTTGGGCAGTTCCGGCGGCGTGGCAGGCTCGCTGCTTGGCTCGTCGGCAGCCTGAAAGTATGCGTAAGTGATTCAATTTCCCCATATCGCGGGTTACCGGTGGACGGCTCAGGGGCCTCGCCTGCTCACGACAACCTAGCCTCCCCCGAAGACGGCATCTGGACGGCGTGAAGTGCTTCAGGTGGTAGCGGCTCGTTCGAGTGGACCCGAACGCGGCTTCATCAGTGATCGGAAGTGGATCGGCTGCGACAAGCTTGGCGTGCATAGCGGCGCGCGAACCTCCGGTGACAGGTCGGCGGCTGGCGGGCCAGGTCCAGATCGCGACATCGTGCCGGATGGACGCAAAGGCATCAGCCGCACCGACCGGGCCGTGCGGGGTGTCTCCATGATCGGCCGTGGTTTCCAGGACCAGGTCCACTGGTGCGGGATGCGGCCAGGATCACCCGGGACGCCGTGGCTGACGGCCTGGAGGTGGCGCGGTTCGGATCGGCCCCGCGCCCTGGCACGAAGGCCGCTCAGCAAACGCGCAGGTAGATTTCTGGCTGTACGCCGAGCAGGGCCTGGCCAACCGAGACGGGTGGGAATCAACCTGTGAGCACACGCACACTCCTGCGCGGAGGCCTGATCGCCGACGGCATCGGCACCACCATCGAGCGCGCCGACCTGCTGATCGACGGGGCGTCGATCGCCTGGATCGGGACCGGGGACAGCGGCGCGTCAGCGGAGAACTGCGAGATCATAGACCTGGCGGCGGGCAGTGTCGTGCTGCCCGGGTTCATCGACGCGCATGTGCACGCTGAGGGGCCGCTGCTGGAGGACGGCTATGTCGAGGGGGCGCTCGCCCAGGGCGTGACGACGCTGGTGGTCGGGCAGGACGGGGAGTCGTGGATCGGCGCCAGCGCGGCGACGGCACGGTACCTGAATGAGTATTTCGGGCCGGTCAACGGGCGGCTGGAGCCCGCGCGGGAGCTGAGCGTCGCCGGGTACCGGGAGGCGGTGGCCGGGCGGCTGCTGCAGAACGTGGCCGTGCTGGCATCGCAGGGCACGATCCGGCACAACGTCGCCGGCTTGTCTGCCGGGCCGCTGGGGCCAGATGAGCTGGCGGCGGCGCGGCGGCAGGTGGAGGGCGCGCTGGCCGACGGGGCGGCCGGGTTGTCGAGCGGGCTTGATTACCTGCCGAGCCGGTTCGGCCACGTGGATGAGATCGCTGCCATGGCGGCACCGCTGGCCGGGGCCGGCCGTCCTTACGTCTCGCACCTGCGGGCCTACGGGCCGACGGTCGCGACCGGGATCGCTGAACTGGTCGCGGTCGGGCGTCGGGCCGGGGTCAAGGTGCATGCAAGTCATCTGTGGGGCGCGCCCGAGGACATCGCGCCCGCGTTCTCGGCGGCGGACGCGGCCGGGGTGCCGCTGAGCTTTGACATGTACCCGTACCGCAAGTCGAGCACGATCCTGGCGGTGCTCTTGCTGCCGCCGGAGTTGCAGCACGGGGGCCCGGAGCAGACGATGGCCGCGCTGGCCGATCCCGGGCAGCGGGCGGCGTTGCTGGCGGATGAGAAGCTCACCGATGAGTATCTCGGCGATCTGTACCTGGGCTGCGTGCCGGATTCGTATGCGGGCCTGGCCGGACTGTCGATTGCCGAGGCTGCGCCGGGTAGCTCGGGGACAGCTGGGGAGTGGGTGCTTGACCTGCTGATCGATACGCGGCTCGCAGTTGGCGCGCACCTGGACCGGCCGCTGCTCGCCGAAGACCATATGGCCTGGCTCGCTGCGAATGATCGGCAGTGCGCCGGGTCGGACGGCATCTACCAGGGGCAGCACCCGCATCCGCGCGGGTACGGGGCATTCGCGCGGCTAGCCGAGTGGTACCTGGCTCGCGGGGCCGACGCGGGTTACCAGCTCATGGCGCGCCACTTCGCGGCGAACCCGGCAGACGCCTACGGACTGAGCACTCGGGGACGACTGGAAGCTGGGGCCTCGGCCGATATCTGCGTCATCGGGCCGGACGGCATTACCGACCGCGCCATCTACGGAGCACCGCAGGTGGAGGCTGCGGGCGTAGATCTGGTCATCGTCAACGGAGTGACTGTCTGGCGCGGCCAAGCTGCCGAGCGGAGTCATTTCGCCGGGCAGGCCTGATGCCTGCCTGCAACCGAGCACTGCTCGTTACCGGCGGTGCCGGTGGCGGCGAGGCATTGCGCGAAGCGGCGGGGCTGGGCGAGGTGGGGGAAGTGTCCGCTTCCTGGCCAGACGGTGATGGTCGCCTGGGGGAGCATCTCGCTCAGCCAGGTGCGGTAGCTGGGCTCTGGGTCCTGGCCCGCGACGATGAGGTACGGCACTCCGGCGTCCCGGACTGCTGCGAGCGTGGCGGCGGCGGACGCGGCGAGTTCGCTGACAGGCCGGTCGAGGATCTCGTGCCAGTACGCGAGAACGAGGTCTTGCCGAGGCTGGCGGCTTGATTGCGCGAGCTCTTGCGCGGTCTCGGGCAGAAGCTCGATGTGCATGCTTGCCTCGAACATCTGCCAGACGGCGGGGAAGGCGTGCCCGCGGAGCTTGCCCGCGAGAGACTGCACCAGGCCGGCGAAGCCGGCTACTTGCAGCGGCTGGTCGACGTTGATGACGCTGCGGGTGGGATACCGGGCGGCGTAGGCGGTCGCGATGACCCCCGCGATCGAGTGCCCGACAACGACGGGCGATTGCAGTCCAGCCGCTTCGACGGCGCGGCGGACGCCGCGGGCCAGGCTCTGGACGTCGTAGGACGGCCACCCCGGGGACGCGCCGTGACCGGGAAGGTCAACGGCGAGAACGCGCCGGCCGGGGTCGATGGCGTGCAGCTCGGCAAGCGAGGGCTGCCACAGGCTGCGGTCGAAGGTCAGGCCGTGGAGCAGCACGAGCGGCGCCCGGTCGTCTGAGGTGCCGTAGTCGTCGGCAGCCAGCCCGGCGAGGATCCTGGTCACGCTGTTGCCTTGCCTTGCCGGTCCGGCCGACGGTGCTCTTCGTGTATGCATGGCCTGTTCCCGTCTTCTGCGGGTGAGCGTTATTACGATACGGCGTAACGTAACGTCGTTGCGATATCATGTCAAGGGTGGGAAGGCCCAGGGAACATGGCGACGCGACCGCCGTCGCGCTGCTCGACGCAGCCGAGCGGACCGTGGAGGAGGCCGGCCTGGAAGGGCTGTCTGTCCGGAAGCTCGCAGACGAGGTGGGAACGACCACCCGCGCCGTGTACTCCGTGTTCGGCTCCAAGGAAGGCCTGCTCGTCGCTCTCGGAACCCGCGCGTTCGCGGTGCTCGGGGCTGCCATCTCCGAGTTGCCGGAAACACGGGATCCAGCTGCCGACCTCGTCGACGCTGGCGTCGCGGTGTTCCGGCGGTTCGCCATCGGGCATCCGTCGCTGTTCAGGATCGGCGTCCAGCAGATGGCGGGTCCCCCCGCGCTGGCAAGCGACTTCGCCAGGGCCGCGACGCAGTCCTTCGCCGGACTGGAAATGAGGGTGGCGCGAGTCAGGACCGCCGGCCTGCTCGGCAGGCGCACGGTCCGCGACGCCGCCTGCGGGTTCCACGCGCTTTGCGAGGGACTCGCGGCGGTGGAACTGCGCGGGCTGATGCCACCCGGCGAGGAAACGCGGATCTGGCATGATGCCCTCACCGCGCTCGTAGCCGGGTTCGCCATTCCGCCGGATCCGAGCCGCAGCGGCGCGGCGACTAGCTAGCTCCCTGGTCCGCACGACATGTGCAACCCCGCCGGCCGACCGAAGTTGCCCTGGTCATCGCAGCGGAGGACCAGGGCGAGTTCCTGCCGAACGCGTGGTCGGTGACCCTTGCCGAATCGATCCAGCCGACGAACGGACTGCCGCGCTGTTTTCCCCGAGCATGCTTGAGATTGTTCCGCGAGGCGCACGTGCACCCGCTCCCCATCGACCAGGGTCCGCTCGCGGGAGAATAACAAGATCAGGGTGAATATCAGATTGAGTGTCAAAGGGTGCTTGCGAACGCCAGTTCTGTGACTGGGCGTGCTTGGGTGCGCTCCCGGAAACGAGGTGGCGCTCAGCGACATCAAGCCTTGCGAATACATATCACCCAGATCTGCCGCCATGCGCTACTTCAGCCGATTCCTCAAACACCACACAGATCGAGCCGTAGGCGTGCGCGGAAGGCATGACGACCATCACCCTGAGTAAGAGCAACGCGCTACGCACACGGTCCGTTGTGAATTCCGGGTATTTGTCCGTGGCCATGAGAAAGTCCCCGTGTGCGGACGGGTTGTGGTCCCCGCTGGTGGCCGGTTAAAAGTCCCCGTCCCTCGTTCGTCGTGTCGTCCTGGAGGTTGAGGCCTGGGCGGTGACGGTGGCGGTGTCAAGCCAGTCACCGCACCGCCCGGGGAGCTTCCATTGAAGTCTGCGAGGGATCGGATGGACATTATTTCGGCCTGCCGTGAGGTGGGTTCGTACCGTGGCGCTGCCGCGATCAGCGGTACGACGCCAAGACCGTGAAGCGGGTGATCGCGTGGCATGAGGCCGGCGGCGTGCCGGTTCGCGGGCCGCGCCCGCATGACTACGATGCGGTGGCGGAGCTGGTGGCCGCGCGGGTGAAGGCCAGCTCGGGGCGGATCTCGGCGAAGCGGCTGCTGCCGGCCGCGCAGGCCGCCGGCTGCGCGGGGCCGGCCCGGAATTTCCGCCGCCTGGTCGCGGAGCGGAAGCGGCTGTGGCGCGAGGAGCATCACCGGGGGCGGCGGCCGGCGGTGTGGCCGCCGGGCGGGCACCTGGTGACCGGCTGGGGCGCCGAGGGCGGGCTGCGCGTGTTCTGCGCGGTGCTGGCCTGGTCGCGGGTCCGGTTCGTGCGGTTCGCCGCCGATGAGCGGTCCGCCACGACGCTGGCGATGCTCGCCGGGTGCTCCGGGGTCCTGGGCGGCGTGCCGGGCAAGGTACTGGCGGACCGGATGGGCTGCCTGAAGGGCGGCGTCGTCGCGAACGTGGTGGTGCCCGCCGGAGAGTACGTGCGGTTCGCCGGCCATTACGGGTTCCGGCCAGATTTCTGCGAGGCCGCCGATCCGGAGTCGAAGGGAATCGCGGGGAACCTGGTCGGCTATGCCAAGGCCGGCCTGATGGTGCCGCAGGCGCCGTTCGCCGGTTTCACGGCGGCGAACGCCGCGGCCCGGGCGTGGTGCGCGGAGGTGAACGGCGCGGTGCACAGCGAGATCTGCGCGGTCCCGGCGGAGCGGATGCTGGCCGGGCGGGAGCTGCTCGCGCCGCTGCCGTCGCTGCGGGCCGGCATCGGCAAGATGGTCACCCGCAAGGCGGGCCGGCTCTCGTGCGTGCGGTTCGGATCGGCCCGCTACTCCGTGCCGGCGCGGCTGATCGGCGCCCAGGTCAGGGTGCGCGCCGATGACGGGCGGCTGCTGGCGATCATGACCGGGGACGGGGAGATCGTCGCCGGGCACATGCTGGTCGCGCCAGGTGAGGCGTCGGTCCGCGATGAGCATTACGGCGGGCCGAGGCCGGACGCGCCGCATCGGGCGGTGCGGCCGAAGACAGCGGCGGAGAAGGAGTTCTGCGCGCTGGGCCCGGTCGCCGGGGCGTTCATCACCGGCGCGGCCGGCGGCACCCGTCTCGGCACCGACCTCGCCGAGCTCAGCACGCTGCGCGCCGCCCGCGGCGACCAGGAGTTCCTCGCCGCGCCAGCCCGGGCGGCCGCGTTCGGCCGGCGGCGGCCCGCCGACGTCCGGCCGGTCCTGGCCGCCGGGGCGGGCGTGCCCGGGCCGAGGGTCCCGGCCGGTGACGCGCTGGCCCTGGACCTGCCTGCCGTCCCGGTCCGCCCGCTGGCCGGCTGCGCGATCAGCGGCTTGTCATGACGCCCCCGCCCCGCCGCGGCGCGCTGATCCCCCGGCGGCCACCGTCAACGACATCCTGGCATCCGGGCTGGCCCGGGCGTGCCATTACGCCGCCAGCCGGCCGGGCTGCCAGGTCCTGGCCAGCGTCCGCTACGGTCCGGTCGCCCTGTGCGCGCCCTGCGACCAGCGGCGCTCCGCCCTGGGCAAGGGCACCCGGCCCGTGCGGCTGCCCGACCCGGGTGCATTGCCGCGAATCGCCGCCGCGAGGCGAGCGCCGTCGCGGCGGCCCGCCAGGCCGACCACCCGCAGAGCGCTGTCGCGGCGATCCCCGGCGGTTCCCGCCAGGCCGCCCGGCAGCGCTTCGCGCCCGCCCCGGAGGCCGCCTCAGGGACCGCCAGGAAGAGGGCGGGCCGGTGACCGCCACGACGCCGCCGCTGGCGCCCGACATCGCCGCCGGGCTGCGGCGGCTCAAGCTCGCCACGATGCGGCAGCTCGCCCCTGAGCTGCTGGTCACCGCGAAAACGCAGCGGCGGGCACCGGAGGAGCTGCTGCGGACCCTGATCGACGCGGAGATCACCGCCCGCGACGCCTCCAACGCCGCGACCCGGATGAAGACCGCGGCCTTCCCGGTGATCAAGACACCCGGCGAGCTGGACCGGTCCGCCTGCTCCATCCCCGGCCCGACCCTGGACTACCTCGCGTCCCTGGAATGGATCACCGCCCCGGAGAACCTGTGCCTGGCCGGGCCGGCCGGCACCGGCAAGAGCCACGTCCTGGTCGCCCTCGGTGCCGCAGCCGTCCACGCCGGGCACAAGGTCCGTTACTTCACCGCCGCCGACCTGGCCGAGACCCTCTACCGCGGCATGGCCGACAACTCCGTCGGCCGCGTCATCGAGAACCTGCTCCGCAACGACCTGATCCTGATCGATGAGGTCGGGTTCGCCCCGCTCGACGATACCGGAGCGCAGCTGCTGTTCCGGCTTGTATCAGCGGCCTGCGAGCGCCGCGCCCTCGGCGTCGGATCCCACTGGCCGTTCGACCAGTGGGGCCGGTTCCTGCCCGAGCACACCGCCGTCAGCCTCCTGGACAGGCTCCTGCACCATGCGAACGTCGTGAGTATCTGCGGAACGCAAAGCTGCAGTTGACTGCCGTTCTGGAGCCGCCGGGCGAGGTGCCGGGGCTTTATGTGCATCCTGATCACCGGCGCAGGCTGCGTCGTGAGCCGGTGCGGAGCGAACTGGGCGGCTAGCGGTGTCTGGTAATGAGCGCCGCAGTGTCCATGGATTGCCGCCGCGTGGCAGGGGCGGCATCAGGGGTTGAAGAGCGCACGGTTCAGCGACTGGGCGACACGCGGCGTGAATAACTGGACACTTAGAGTAACTCGGGGTTACGGTCGGCGGCATGGGGGTGAATGTGGTGAGCGAAGCGAGCCGTCTGGCCGCGCTGGAGCGGGCCGGGCTGGTGCACCCGCGGGCCGGGGCGGTGACCGCGCCGTTGTTCGCCCCGGGCGGGTTCTTCCTGGCCGCGGATAAGGTGCAGGTCAAGTACGAGATGCTGCGCGCTCACTTCGCCGACGGGGAGCCGGTGACCCGGGCAGCGGCGGCGCACGGCTACTCGCGGGCGGCGTTCTACCTGGTGGTGACCGCATTCGCCGAGGCCGGGATGGCCGGGCTGATCGATGAGCGGCCAGGCCGCCACGGCCCGGTGAAGCTGCGGCCGGAGATCGCCGAGTTCATCCGGTCGGCCCCGGCTGCCTCGGGGGCAGTGCTGGCCGCCCAGGTCGCGAACCGGTTCGGGGTGAGCCTGCACCGGCGGACCGTCGAGCGGGCACGGGCCCGGTGACGGGGCGGGCGTTCTGGCCGCCGGGCGAGGCGGCGCAGGCCGATTACGAGATGCTGCGCGCGCACGTGCTCGAGCACGCCGGCCTGCCCGCCGGGCTGGCCGCGGCCCGGTTCGCCCGCCGCGGGCTGGCCGGGCTGATCGCCTGGCCGGCAGCCGAGCCGGGTTTCCGCGCCGAGCGGGCGGGCGCGGAACGCCCGCCGTGGACCCCGCACGCCGACCCGCGTGAGCAGGCGCTGGCGGCGGGTTATCAGTTCCTGCTGGACGCGGCCGGCCTGCTTGCCGTGCCGGACCGCCTTTTGACGGGGGGACAATCATGAAGGCAGCGGCCTGCGCCCGGGTCTCGACTGAGCGCCAGGCCGAGCGGGGCACGATCGGCTCCCAGATCGAAGCGCTCCGCGCGCACGTGACCTCGGCCGGCGACGAGATAACGGCCGAGTACCGTGACGACGGGCACTCCGGGGCGCGGCTGGACCGGCCCGGCCTGGACGCTCTCCGCGACGCCGCCGAGGCCGGGCTGTTCGAGGTCATCTGGTGCCTGTCCCCGGACCGGCTCGCCCGCTCCTGCGCCTACCAGGTGCTGATCCTCGACGAACTGACCCGCTTCGGGGTGGCCGTGCGGTTCACCGGCGCTCCCGCCCTCGATGACCAGGACCCGCAGGCCAAGCTGCTCACCCAGGTCCAGGGCGTGATCGCCGAGTACGAGCGGGCCAAGATCCGGTACCGGCGCGGCAAGCTCTGCCGCTCCCGCGCCGGCGAGGTGCTCGTGGCGGTTGTGCTGTTGCGGTCAGCGCGGGCGCGCAGATCACTGGGTTCGGTGTCCGTTGCCGGGCAGGGGCGGGGCGGATCGGCGTTCTGGCCTTGGCCGCTGCTGCTTCAGGAACAGGCTTTCAGTTCATTCTCCCAGTCCGCGAAGGCCTGGCGCATCCGGGTGATCAGCTCGCCGCTGGCGCCGTAGGCGGCGAACTCGCGGTCAGGGATGTCGCGCAGGTATGACAGGGATTCGGCGAACATCTGGGGGCTGAATCCGGGGTTGTGCCCGGCCGCGATGTCAAGCAACTGCCGGCGGGTATAGCGGCCGCTGGCCAAGATGGCGTCGATGTCGAGGTAATCCCTTGGCGCCCACCGGTTGAACAGCGCGTCCATCTTCCCCCCGGCGGCGTCGTCGGGATGGAGCACCGGCCCAACCTCAAGCAGCACCGGAGCCCGGGACCGCCAGAACACGCCAAGATCAACCTTGCACGCCGCGCCGCCGGCGCCAGTGACTTCGAGCTGAACCAGGTCGGCGGTCTCCCGCAGGACCGTCACGGCGAAACCTCCGCTCAGGTAAGCCGCTACCAGATCCGCCGCAGCCTCACCCGGGCTGCCCCGCACCGGGCTGAACAAGTCGATGTCCTCCGACATGCGGCTGGCCATGCCGTGCAACTCCACCGCGTGGCCGCCGCCGAGCACGAACCCCCGGCCGCCGAGAACCTCCAGGCCGATCCGGGCCAGCCGCTCCTGCAACCGGTCCATTACGCGGCGGCGGCGAGTTCAGGGAAACGCCGCTCCCACAAGGCGGCCACCTGGCGGGCCGGGCGGATCCGCCGCCAGTGCGCCACCAGCAGCCGGGCGTTCAGGTACCGGCGGAAGTGCTCCTCCCGCCCCTCCTCCAAGATGATCTTGTACGCCGCCGAGCGGTCGTAGTCATCATCGAGGTCAAAGCTCCGCCGCCCGCTCCAGGCCAGCTCCCGCGGCAATTCCAGCGGGCCGTGCACCGGGCCCTCAAGCTCGTCCAGCGACTCCGCCACCGCGTACGGCCGGACCTGCGCGTAGCTGAACGGCGCATCCTCAGCACTGCTCATGGACCAAGTCTGCCCGATCCGCCGCGCTCTGCCGCCACCCGGACCGCGCGACCCGAACGGGCACGCCTGTCAGCTCGGCCCCAATCGCGCCGGCGGACCGGCCATGCGGGCGCCGATGGTATAAGTGGCGTGCCGGTCGAGGGAAGCGCGGGCGCGGTCAGAGCGCATCGTGGAGCGTGGGCCTGCGTTCCAGGCGAGCCTGGCGCGCCGACTGCGACCGGTGCCCGATCCGCCGGCCCCTCGAACACGCATGCTGGCGCAGTGCCGGAGAGGCGACAAGGCGCGTGCAGGCCAACGTCACCCGGCAGGCGATATCTGTTTCCTGCTCCGGGCGATCCGATGCCAGACAGTCGTCATGGCCCAGTGCGGCAGGGAGGTGCGGCCGATGGCTGGGGTTCTGAAGCCGAGGACCGGATCGCTCAGCATCAGCCGGTCTTGCATCTCGTGATGCCGGAACTGGTAGCTGACTCCAGAGACGCGCAGCAGCCCGGCATGCGCAGCCCAGTCAAGGAACTTGTCGAACTGGAGCGGCCCGCGACGGCGCGCGGCGGTGAGGGCCACCGTGATGTGATACCTGGTCCAGGTACTTCCTGCTACTGCGAGCCCGTAGGTGACCGCGAAGGTGAGCCCGCCGACGAGCCCGGCTGCGAGCCCGAGCTTGTAAGAGAACGCGAGCGTGAGCGCGCCCGCGAACCCGAGCGTGAGCCCGACCGTGAGCCCGTAGCGGCCGTCGGCCCGGATCACGTCGCGAGGGCTCAGAGCTTGCGGAGATCGGTCGTTAAGCACGATGGCTATTACCGAAGGTTCCAAGAGAATCCCTATGAGGATTCTGGGGAGATTTGTGCCCTCTCTGTGGGGCCGGAGGTTCAGGCGGTGAGACTCGGGAGATGCAGGCCGCGCCCCCTTTCGCCCCAGCGTCGAATCCCTCCGCGACGAGGGCGTGCACATCCTGCTCGGCCCTGGCGGATTCGAACCGCACCCACCCCGCACTGGCAGCCACTGGGCCGCCTGGAACCGACAGCCGTTCACGACCGATAGCCGGTCGCACGTCTCGGTCTGGGAGAAGCCAGCCGCCTGATCCACGGGCTGAACCGCGGCCCTGGGTGGCTGTGGTGAGCCGAGGGCGGACGACATACTGCTCTATCGGGCCGAGGTCCGCGGCCCTCAGCGGCGTGGTGAATTCGCGCTTCTGTATGAATATGATTAACGCATGGGTAGCTCCTCAGGCTCGCCGGATGATTCCGGCTGGACCGATCCCTTGTCTCGCGAACTCGAAGAGGAATTAAGCCGCCCGGCGCGGTTCGCTGAGCCTTCGGCGGCCCAACGCGCCCGCACGTCGGCCCGCAAGAATGGGTGGCGCAATGCTCGCAAGGCCAGGAAGCTGCGAAGGCCGGTGCCGGAGCCCGGGTCACGGAAGAGGGCAGCACATAGGCCCAGTCGGAGTGGCGGGTACCGGCGAGCCCCGCGACTGGGATCAGATGGCCGGTCGTTGCTGATAACAATGATCGTCGCCGGGTGCCTGGTTGGCGCGGTGTTTGGGATTTCCAAGCTGAAGATCAACGGATCGCCCGACAGCGCGCCGGTCACCAATGGAGCCCTGCCGCCCGCTGTGAGCACGGCACCCCAGAGCCCATCTCCGACGCCGGCTCATCCCTTCGAGGATACGCCGGCAGCGTCCTGGGCTGACGGTGCACTGGGAATAGTAATCCCCGCCGCGCACCCGGCCGGAAGCTATTCTGCCGCCCAGGTGGCCGCGGCCTACCGACGGACCAAGAAGATGCTTATCGCAGCGGATCTCAACAAGACGACGCTGCGTGGTGGTAGCCCGGACGCCTTCGCCAACATGCTTATCGCTCAGCAGCGCACCAGCTTCATTCACCACCTGGACGAAACCGGGCATACCGTAAACGGCTTCCAGAAGAGCAGCCGAACCTGGGTGGCCTCCTTTGCCCCGCATACCACGCAGTTTGTCGGCACCGTGATCAAAGTCCACGGAACGATGCACGCGGTTACCGGCAGGGAGGGCACTTTTCATGTACTGAGAGTGCATACCGACTACATATTCGCCTACGCGGTGGACCAGCCCGGCCGGCCTTCCACCTTGACGCGCATAGTGTTGCGTGATGTCGTCGATGTCGACTTCGGCGCTTACACAGATCCAGGCGGCCCCCTTGAGCCTTTCTGGAGACCGGAAGGCGGCGGAGCCTCGGGTGCGCGGTGTGACGTGCAAGACGGATTCATCCACCCACAGTTCCCGGATGGCTCCCCGGACAAGGTCAAGCCGACCGGTAAGCGCATCCACCCGTATGACCAGAGCACGCCGCCCCCAAAGACGGGCAAGTGCCTGGCAACCACGGGAACCTGACCTGCACGGAGGGCGTCGCCGCACGCCGAATAATGCCTGCCAACCGGGACGGGCGGGAAGTCAAATGCCCAGCCAATAACAAGGAGGTCGTCTGACCGGATAGGGCTTTATAGCTCGTAGACAGCGAGCGCGTCCAGTGTGGTGGCGTGGAGGGAGACTTGGCGGGGATCCTCCGCGCTCTTGAAAGGCTTCGCTTATGCCTCCCTACCAGTGACGTTCGCTGAGGATGTCATCAATCAGCCAGCCCGTGCCCAGTTCGAGGCGTTCCTCGACGAGCACCGCGGTGGACTCAATCGCTGCCTGGAGGGGCTGACGGAGGAGCAGGCACGCCAGTCGCTAGTGCCTTCCCGGACCACATTGCTGGGCCTGGTGAAGCACGCGACCTTCGTTGAGAAGGTCTGGTTTGACGAAGCTGTCACATGCCGGTCACGTGCTGAGATCGGCATCCCCGCGATTTCGGACGACTCGTTCATTCTTCATGACGACGACACCACCGCCAGCGTCCGGCAAGCACACCGCGAGGCATGCGAGTCATCACGGCGTGCGACGTCATCCCTGGGGCTGGACGACATGGTCTACGGCTACTGGCGCGGCCCGCTCCCGCTGCGCTGGGTGTACCTGCACGTACTGCGCGAACTCGCCCAGCACTGCGGGCACGCGGACATCTTGAGGGAGCAGATCCTCAACGGGTAGCATCCGGGTGCCCGCTCATCCGAGCGTGACGGCTCTCCCGCAGGTTCATGGTAAGCCCTGATGCGCTGGTCCCGGCTTCGGCCGACGATGAAGTACCTGCCGCATGACCGGCCCCTGTTGGAGGTACCGATGAAGCGCCGCGCCCGAATGCCGTCACCGCTACTATCCGCCGCCGTGGCCGCCTCGTGCCTTCCTACTCCGTCGCCACCGTGCCCGCGATGCTGATCCTGCACTGGAACGGCAGATTGTGGAATGAGGTGCCAAGTCATTTCCCGGGCTGCCTCAAGGTCGGCGACGGCCTGCCTGGGCGGTAGGTTTCCGTGTCACGAAGAGCCCCGAGCTGACACTCACGCAACGATGGAACGGCTCTTCGTGGAAGCGGGCAGCCAGCCCGAGCCCTGGGCCCGGCGAGCATGTCGACGGGCTGCAGGCAGTGGACGTCCTCTCGGCGAGTAACGCCTGGGCGGTCGGCGCATTCGCCGGCAAGACCACCCTGAAGGCGCTGATCGAGCACTGGAACGGCAAGTCGTGGAAGGTCCAGGGCTGATCCCGCTGGCCGATCCCGGTACCTACTGGTTAGGGCGAACCCCTCGCCCAGCCGGCGCGGCCGGTGTAGCCTCGCCGGCCGCGCAGCCGCCCGCCAGCCCAGTCACGGTCATCAGCACCGCACGCCTCATCCCGATCCCCTCTCGCCCAGGCAAACCCGCGATCCCCCAGCGCAACGCAACCCCGGCAGTTGAGACCGCGCCCTGTCAGGACCGTGTGCCATGCTCTGATCTGGCGACTATGCGCAGCTCGCGCCGGTAGCTGCTGGATCTTGGTGCATAACGGAATCAAAAGCGCGCTATGACTCGTTGAATTGACTGTGGCCTGGTAGAGGGGGTGGACGCTGGAGTGCCAGACGATATGCGATTCCACCTGACTGTGCATGCCGAGGGTCCTGCGGCTGAGGGCGGCCGGATTCCTCTGGCTGAGCTTGCCCGGATCGTTGGCGGTCTCCAGGTGACGCTTGAGCGGCTCGCGCTGTCCTTGGAGACAGGCACCCATGCGGCCCGGGGGCCAAGACCGCGTGAGGTGGTGGAGGCCGTGCGCCTGGACTTCGCGGGCTTCCGGCCGGGATCTGTGATCATCGACATCACCAGGCCAGGCGAGGCCGAGGCGGGCGGGCTTCTGGAGCGGTCGCTGCGGGCGCTTGAGGACGGGATCGCAGGGATCCGCGCGGGCGGTCACCTTCCCTTGTACTTCACGCCGCAGGTCATCAACGGCCTGCGGGAACTAGCCGGGGGGATCACCGCGGGGAATCTGATCAGCATCACGTTCGGCTACTCGGGTTATGACCGGTTTGTCATTGACTCGGTGTTCCGCGAGCGCATCCGCGCGATGTCTCCTTCAACGGCCGAAGGCCAGGCAACGGTCGTCGGCCGCCTCCAGATGGGGGATTTCTCACCTGCGACGCTGCGGTGCCGCATCGATACCTTCGCAGGGAGCGTACTGGCGGACTTTGACGCTGATCTTCGCGACGCTGTCCTTGACGCCATGGACCAGATCGTCATGGCGACTGGCATCGCGGAACTGCAGCCGGATGGCTCTACGGTTCGCTTGCTGCACCTGTCTTCGCTGGAGAGCCTGCCAAGCGCGAGGATGTCACCGCTTGTCACTCTGGGACGCCAGCAGGGCATGCGGCCGATCAGCGATATCGAAGAACTGCAGGGACACGACACCGGCGACTTCGGGCCGTTTCTCGACGCCCTGAACTCGGCGCGCGGACCTCACCCGTCGACCTGCTGCGGTTGACTAAGACGCTTGCGTACCAGGGGCGTCCGATTCTGCGAGCAGACTGGGAGCGGCGAACTGCCACCAACCGAGGCCAAACGCGGTAAAAGGATGTTGTCACCATCGGCGAGCACGCTATCTCACGGTCAGGCCGGCCTCCTGACTGGAGCCAGCCACCGACGCTGGAGAACGGAAGCCTGACCCGGCTCGTCATACCCGGGCTCCTGTCCGGCCTTCCGCGCTACGTGCCCGTCCTGCACCTGCACGGCCGCGTCGGATGGTTCCGCCTTCCCAGAGGCAGTCAACATACTCAGGTGATGCCCGCCCCTTTCCTCTCCAGCTAGGCGGCAGCCTTCCGGCGGCATCGTGACTTTGCCAGCTAGATTGCCACCGAGATGGCCTGGTTGGCCCATTATCCGCACCTTATGTTCGGCCTAGCGCGTCGGTGCCAACCAGGTGGAGCAGAACATGACGCTAGGCCCGCGGTCTTCCGCTTCCGCACCGCAGAGCCTGGCCGGAAGGCTTGCGACCGGGTTCTCAGCCGTCGTCATGATGACCCTCGCCGCAGCCTGCGCGGCGCCGTCCCCGGCGACCGCCAGGCACGAACTCGTCGTGAAGCAGAGGTCGGAAGCCAGGAAGCAGGCATCCGCGGTCAGAGAGCGGCTCGCGGTGGCAGCCGATGGCGGCGGGCAAGTGCTGCGACTGGGCGTGACGCGGCAGGCAGCCGACGCGGCCGGCCTGGTCGGCGCGCGGCTCGGGTTCTTCCAGGCCGAACTAGGGACTTCGATCAGGCTCCAGCTCGTGCCGTTCAGGTCGGTCGCCGCCGAAGGTGACGCCCTGGAAGCCGGGCAGCTCGACGCGGCCTACGTGGACCCGGTGACGGCAGTGAGCGCGTGGCTGGCCTCGGGACGGAAGCTGATCGTCGTTGCCGCCGGAGCAGCGGCTCGGGGCGCGGGAACTGACCGCGCCAGCGCCGCCGTCCTCGTCGTCACGACCGCGCTGGCGAGGTCCAGGCCAGCACTGGCCGCCGCCCTGCTGAAGGGCCACGTTCAATCCGAACGAGTGCTCGGCACCGACCCGGCGCAGGCGCTGGGCGCCTTCGAAGCCGAGCTGGCAGTGCTCGGGACCAAAGGACTCAAAGATCAGTCGCTCCGCCGCGCCTTCGCGCGGATTGAGTACACCAGCGACCCGTTGGCGTCGTCGGTTCGTTTCCAGGCCGAGCACGCTGAGGCGGTCCGCCTGATCAAGCGGCTGCCTTCATCCCTGGCCGGGCTCTACGACCTCGGCCCGCTCAACAAGCTTCTCCGTGCGGCCGGGGAGGCCGCGGTACCCGGCTAGTTCCCGGCGGCGCTAAGCCTCGCTGATATTTCGCTACTTTTCGCTGCGGCGCCGCCGTGGCCTGGCCAGGAGGTCTGCGGAGGATGAAGAAGAAGCGGTCGTGCGCAAGGCGCATAGTCAGCGTATGTCTCGGGCCGGTCCTGGCAGCGGCATCGTCGACCGGGCCGGCGGCAGCGCCGGCGGCGGTCGCCGTCACCGCCGCGGCCGTCACCGCCGCCGCCGGGGTCGCGGCGGTCAGCGGAATGACGGCCAAGGCGCAGGCGGCGGTGACCGGGCCGGTGCTGGTACTGCTGCAGAACGGGGAGACCACGGCGCCAGAGACGACCTTGCTGCGCAACGCCGGCTACACCGTCACCCAGGTGACGCCCGCCACCTGGGAGTCGATGTCGACAACCTCGTTCCAGCAGTACGCGGCCCTGGTGATCGGCGATCCGTCGGCCAGCGGCACCTGCTCGACGCTGACTCCCACGACGGCCACCTCTGGCACTGACGCGCTGGGCACCAACTGGCAAGCGGCGGTCGGCGGCAACGTGGCGCTGATCGGCACGGCGCCCGCGCTCCCCGGCACGGCGGGCGCGAACACGCTGATCACCGATGCGGTCAACTACGCGGCGGCAGGCTACTCCAGTTCCGGTTCGTCGGGCACCGGCTTGTACGTGTCGCTGAACTGCGAGTACTCGACGGCGACGGCGGGCACGAGCGTGCCGTTGCTTAACGGCGTCGAGAACATCGGCACCAATGGCGGGCTGACCGTGCAGGGCAGGCTGTCATGCACGGACTCAGGGACGGTGAATACCGGGGAGGCAACGACGGCCGGAACCTTCGGCGGTTTCACCAGCGCCTCGCTGGCTTCTGGCTCGTCCGGCTCCTGGCCGTCCCCCGCGTGCCCGGTCCAGGAGGCGTTCGGCAAGTGGCCGGCGCTGTTCACCCCGGTTGGCTACGACGCGGGCACGGACGCCGCGGCTAACTTCACCGCGTCGGACGGGAAGGCGGGGCAGCCGTACCTCCTGCTCGGCGCGCCGGCCTCCGCGGGCACGGCGGGGCTCGCCCCGTCGAACGGCGGCGAGGTTCCCGCCTACGCGACCGCGGGCGGCACGAGTAACCCCGCCGCGCCGGGCTTGTCCGCGGCCGCCGCCGGAGATCCGGTGAACACCGAGAACGGTGATTTCACCCAGTCCGCCACCGACTTCTCGATCCCGACCTTCGGGCCAGCCCTGACCTTCAGCCGGAGCTACGACGCGCAAGTCGCCCAGCAGCAGCTCAAGTCGGGTACGCCAGGGCCGATGGGGTACGGCTGGACCGACAACTGGGCCAGTTCGCTGGCAACGACACAGCCGGTCGCGGGTGACATTTACGCGATCGGCAGTCTCGCCACCAATAACGGCAACGGCGGTCCCGGTCCGCAGTCGGTCGTCAGCGGCCCGCAGGCCGACGAGATCGACGGGGCGGGCAACATCTACTTCGCCGATACCGAGGACAACCGGGTCCAGGAGATCCCCGCCACGACCGGTACTCAGTGGGGCATCTCGATGACCGCCGGCCAGGTCTATACGGTCGCGGGCAGCCCCGGCGGGCAGGCCGGCGCTTCCTCAAGCACGACGCCAGCAGCGAGCACGCTGCTTGACCAGCCGAACGGCCTGGCGGTGAATTCGTCCGGCCTGTACATCTCCGACTCCGGCAACTGCCGGGTCATCGAGATCGCCGCCACTTCCGGCACCCAGTGGGGCATCTCGATGACCGCCGGCGACATGTACGTGATCGCGGGCCGCACCGGCCAGTGCGCGCTCGGCAATGACGCCAAGGTCGCCACCCAGTCTGACCTCATCGACCCGGCGAGCCTGCACCTAGGGGCCGGCACCCACGGCAGCGACCTGTACATCGCGGACGCCGGCAATAACCGGATCCAGGAGATCGCCGCCACCACCGGCACCGAGTGGGGTCAGTCCATGGCCGCCACCTTCGTCTACACGGTGGCAGGCAGCTCGGCCGGAACGGCGGGCCAGTCCAACAACGGCACACTGGCTACGAGCGCTGGCCTCACCGCTCCGCAAGGCGTCACGATCGACGGCAACGGCAATATGTTCATCGCCGACACGGGCAACTGCCGGGTCGAGGAAGTTCCCTTGTCAAGCGGCACCTTCTTCGGCACATCGATGACGCAGTTCGACCTGTACACGGTGGCGGGCCGGAACTCGGCCAGCTGCACGATCGGCTTCGATAACAAGGCCGCCAACCAATCCAACCTGTGGTCGCCGACATCGGTACGTGACCCGAATAACAACCTGTACATCAGCGACTCCGGCAACGACCGCGTGCAGGAGGTCGCCGGGACCAACCACACGGAATTCGGTCAGCCGATGACCGCGAACTTCGTGTACACGATCGCCGGCAACTCTTCGGGCACGGCGGGCGACTCCGGTGACGGCGGTGCGGCGACCTCGGCGCTGATGGACAACCCCGCCGGGCTCTGGCTCGACGGAAGCGGCAACGTCTACATCTGCGATGCCGGCAACAACGAGATCCGTGAGGTCAGTACCTCGACCGCGAATATCTCCGATGTAGCTGGCGGCAACAGCAAGGAACTCGGGACCGTTGGCGACGGCGGCCCGGCCGTCTCATCGGGGCTGAGCAGCCCGCGCGGCATCGCCTCGGACGCGCACGGCGACGTTTTCATCGCGGACACCAGCAACAACCGGGTCCAGGAGATCGCCGGCTACGCCCACACCCAGTACGGCATCTCGATGACGGCCGGCGACATCTATACCGTGGCCGGCAGCGCGTCGGGCGCGGCCGGCGACTCGGGTAACGGCGGCCTGGCTACCTCGGCGCTGCTGAATCAGCCCGAGGGGGTCGCGGCGGACTCCTCGGGGAACCTGTACATCGCCGACTCGAACAACCATCAGATCCGCGAGGTCGCCGCGAGCACCGGGGACATCTCCGTTGTCGCCGGAAGCACGACGGGAGATTCCGGCAATGGCGGGCCCGCGACCAGCGCCAAGCTGTCCGTGCCCGCCGGCGTCGCGGTGGATGGCTCCGGTGACGTGTTCCTCGCCGACCCGGGCAACCATCAGGTGCAGGAAGTACCGGCCAGTTCTGGTACGCACTACGGGATCCCGATGACCGGCGGCGACATCTACACGGTCGATGGCACGCCCGGTATCTCAGGAACCTCGGGCGATGGCGGCCCGGCCACGTCAGCGCAGCTCAACCAGGACGCTGACGTCGCCGTCGACTCGGCAGGAAACCTCTACATCTCTGACACCGGCAACAACCGGATCCAGGAGGTCGCAGCCGCCACCCATGCCCAGTGGGGTATCTCAATGACCGGCGGGGACGTCTACACGATCGCCGGATCGGCGACCGGCGGCGGGGGCAGTAGCGGTAACACCGGACCGGCGGTCTCCGCCCTGCTGAGCAGTCCGGTGCAGGTCGTGCTCGACGGTGCTGGTGATCTGTACATCGATGACACCGCCAACAGCGTCGTCCGCGAGATCGCGGCCGCGAACGGCACCCAGTGGAGCCAGTCGATGACGACCGGCGACATCTACAACGTGGCTGGTACCTCGGGGACGTTCGGAAGCTCTGGTAACGGCGGTCCGGCCACGTCCGCGCGGCTCAACGGTGAGTCGGGCGTCGGAACCGACCCGGCCGGCGACCTTTTCATCTCCGACGCGGGCGACGACCTGGTCCAGGAAGTCACGGCCACGCCCGACTCCGCGATCCCCGCCGCCCCCGGCCAGACCAGCTCGCTGTCTCCGGCGCCCGGCGGCATCACGGTCACCCAGCCCGGCGGCGCCCAGGCCACGTTCTACGCCCAGTCCGGCGGGACCTGCGCCGCTCCGTACAACGTGGCCGGCGGTTACTGTGCGCTGCCGGTGTTCAGCGATGCCAGCCTCACCGACAACACAGGCAGCGAAACCTACACGTTCATCCCGTCGCCCGGCGCAGACACATACACCTATTCCTGGAACGGACAGCTCATCACCGAGTCCGACCCGGCCGGTGACACTCTGACGATTACCTATCAGTCGCCCGCGCCCGGATCAGGAAACTGCCCGGCGACCGCTACTTCCTGCGAAACGATCACAGCGGCATCTGGTCGCGCGCTCGTCATCGGCTCCAACGGCAGCGGCCTGATCACGTCTGTCACCGATCCCATGGGCCGCGACTGGAGCTACGGCTACGCCAATGCCAACCTGACGACAGTGACCGATCCGATGAGCAAGGTCACCAGCTACGCCTACGGGCAGGGCTCGACTGGCAATCCGCTGCTCGCCAGCGACCTGCTCGCCATGACGGCTCCCAATGCCCAGCCTGGCGGCCCGGACGCGGGCGATGCGACGGTGAACGTCTACAACGCGGCCGGCCAGGTGACGAGCCAGGCCGACCCGATGGGGTTCAAGACCACCTTCAGCTACTGCGTCAATGCCGCCTCTGGTAACTGCATGGACGCGGCGACCGGCACCGGGTTCGTCACGGTCACCGATCCGGACGGCAACACCACTGTCTACGGCTACACAGAAGGTGCGCAGACTTCCCAGTCGGCGTGGACCGCTGGCACCACGCTGTCGTCGGAGCAGGACTACGTGCTCGCGCAGACGGCATCAGGGCCGGACGCGGGTACCCAGCTCGCCAAGATGACCGCCGACGGCCAGGGCAACATCACGACGAACACCTTCGACGCCGCCGGGAACAACACGTCGTCATCGACGCCGGATGGCATCGGCACCCAGACCGGCACCACCACCGATTCGTTTACCAGCCTGAGCCAGATCAGCTGCGATGGTACGGACCAGGCGGCTGGTACCGGGTGCGCGAGCGCGAGCCCGCCCGCGCCGGTCGCTCCCGGCGGCGTGATCACCCCGCCGGCGTCGGCACCTCCGCTGGGCGAGACCTGGACCTTGTTCGACACCAGCGGGAACAATCTTTACTCCGCTGCGGGTGTCTATCCGCCCGGCGGCGGCGGCGCTAGTTACACGCAGACCACCTATCAGCTGTTCAAGGGCAATAGCGTGACGCTGAGCGGCGCCGCGATCACGTGCACGGCCGTGCCGCCGGCTCCTGACCTGCCGTGCGCCACGATCGCGGCCAACGGCGCTGTCACTCAGCTCGCCTACAACATCCAGGGCGACCTCACGTCAAGCTCAACCCTGGACGGCAACGGCACCGAGCTGGCGACGACTAAGTATGCCTATGACGGCGACGGCGAGCAGACGTCCGTCACGGCCCCGGACGGCAACCTCGCCGCGGCCAACGCGGGGAACTACACCACCATCACCGCTTATAACAGCGATGGCCAGCAAACGTCCGTGACGCAGGGCGGCGGTGCCGGGCACACCGTCACCGCCCGGGTCACCAGCTACGGCTACGACGCGGACGGCAACCCCACGACCGTCACCGGCGCTCGCGGCTTCACGACCACGACCACGCCCAATGCCGACGACAAGACCGCCCTGGTCACCGACCCCGACGGCAACGCGACGCTGACCTGCTACGACGGGGACGGCAACGTAGTCCAGACGGTCCCGCCGGCCGGGGTGGCCTCGCACTCCCTCACCCCGGCCTCGTGCCCGACGGCCTACCCGGCCGGCTACGCGCCCGCGACGAGCATGCTCGCCTCCGACGCGACCATGTTCACCTACGACGGCCAGGGCCAGAAGACCGCGATGTACACCCCGGCCCCGGCCGGCCAGACCGGGTTCGAAACCACTGCCTACGCGTATGACGGAGACGGTGACCTGGTCACGGCCACCGCCCCGCCGGCCACCAGCGGCGGCCCGAACCAGGTCACCACGCAGACCTACGACGCGGCCGGAAACCTGGCCTCCATCACCACCGGGTCCGGCACCTCGGCGGCGTCCACGACGTCCTACTGCTATGACCCGAATGGAGACCGGACCGCGGTGGTGGCCGGCGACGGCACCGTCGGCGGCGTCGCGACCTGCGAGACCTCGACGCCGTACGTCGTGTCGGCGACGTCGTTCCCGACCCAGGCCGCCTTCCAGACCACCTACTCCTACGACTCGGCCGGGGAAGTGGTGTCGAGCACGAGCCCGGCCACCAGCGCCGCGCCGAGCGGCGCGACCACGACCGAGACCTACGACTCGTCCGGGGACACGCTGACCAGGACCGACCCCGATAACGTCACCACAACCTGGACGTACACCCCGCAGAACCAGCCGGCGACGATCAGCTACTCGGGCTCCTCGGCGCACTCGGTCAGCTACACCTACGACGCCAGCGGCAACAAGACCGCCATGACCGACGCGACCGGCTCGTCGAGTTTCACCTACGACCCGTTCGGCGAGCTGACCTCGACGCAGAACGGCGCCGGCCAGATCACCGGCTACGGATACAGCGCCGACGGCCAGGTCACCGGCATCACCTACCCGCTGCCGGCCAGCGCGACGTGGGCAACCAGCAGCACGGTGAACTACGGCTACGACAACGCGGACTTCCTGAGCTCGGTCACCGATTTCAATAACCATCAGATTTCAGTCGGAAATACTGCGGATGGCCTGATCAATTCGTATGGGCTCGGCTCGTCCGGGGACACCATCACGACCACTTACGACCCGACCGACACCCCATCGCTGATCAGCCTCAAGAACGCCACCTCGACGCTGCAGTCCTTCGCCTACTCCGACGCCCCGGCCGGCACGGTGCTCACCGAGACCGACACCCCGTCATCGCCGGCCTCGCCCGCTACCTACACCTATGACGGCCAGGGCCGGGTCAGCTCGATGAAGCCGGGAACCGGCACCACCCTGAGCTACGGATTCGATCCATCAGGAAACCTGACCACCCTGCCCGCCGGCGCGACAGGCAGCTACGACCACGACAGCGAGCTGACCTCGGCGGCGCTGTCCGGCACCACCACCAGCTACAGCTACAACGCCGACGGCGAGCGGCTGGGCGCCTCGCAGGCCGGCACCTCGACGATCTCGGCTTCCTGGAACGGCGCCACCCAGCTCACCTCCTACAGTGACACCGCGGCGAACATGACAGCGGCGACCTACGACGGGAACGGCGACCGCGCCACCGCCAACGCCAGCTCGGGAACGCAAACGTTCACCTGGGACACGGTGCCCGCCGTCCCGCAGCTCATCATGGACGCTAAGAACGCCTACATCTACGCGGGCGGCACCGCGCCGGCCGAGCAGGTCAGCCTGTCCGCCGGCGCCATCACCTACCTGACCGCCGACTCGCTCGGCTCGGTACGCGGCACCGTCAGCGGCACCGGCGCGCTCACCGCCACCGCCAGCTACGATGCCTGGGGCAACCCGGCGACCTCAGGCGGCCTCACCGCCAGCACCCCCTTCGGCTACGCGGGCGCCTACACCGACCCCGACGGCCTGATCTACCTCCTCAACCGCTACTACGACCCGGCGGCCGGCGCCTTCATCTCGGTCGACCCCGCCATCAGCCAGACCAATCAGCCCTACGCCTACGCCGGCGACAACCCCGTATCCCGCACCGACCCCACCGGGCTTTTCTGGTGGATCTACGAGACCTTCCACCGGACTAGCCGGATAAGCGGCGACGACTACTACGACGCATCAGCCACTATGGCCGGGGAAATGGCGAAGGTGACCACCGAGGTGGTTACCAAGAAAATTGACACCGTCGCCAGGTGGCTGGGGCTGCTTAACGCCCTCCTCGTTGCCTTCGTACCCAATCATCCCCACCTCGCGGCGATAATAGGAGTCGTAGCTACTGTGGTGGCGGTTGTTTCTGCCAGGCGCATTGTTGCCCTGATCAAATGGGTTAAGAAGTATACGGTCGGCAACGGGAAGCGCAAGGGGCTCTATGTCACCGACTTTACGGCGGAGACCATTCCGCCAGACCACTACGTGGGAACGACAATAAGGAAGTGCCCGGGAAGCCAGCCCTCCTGCGGATCGCCGGCCGACCACGGCAAGGAAACCTGGCCGTCACCGTGAGGAAATAAGCTCAAGACAGGCGCGGAGCCCTGACCAGAGGCCGGGTCAGGGCTCCGCGCCTGCGCCAGCTTGGCCCGGACCTGGCTCTCGCCGGGATGGGCCAGGTCCGCCAGGATGGTCAGTGCGTGCTCCCAGGCATCGACGGCCGCGAGCGCGTCGCCCTGCGCCTGATAGGTGTCGCCGAGACGGCTGAGGGTCTGCGAGTGCAGGTAACTCGCGCCAATCTCGCTGAACAGAGCCAGGGCGCGCAGGTAGCTGTCGGCCGCGCGGGCGTAGTCACCCAGCTGGTGGTACACGGAGCCGAGGCTGTCCCAGGTGCTCGCCTCAAGCGAGGCGCTGCTACCCGCTTCGCGATGCTCCTCCACCGCCTGCTGAAGGTATCGCATGGCCTGGGAGAAATCGCCGAGCGCACCGTAGCCGTAGCCGACGTTGTTGCAGGCCGTGGCGGTCAGCATCGAGTCGCCGGCGGCCTCCGCCAGCTCAAGCGCGCGCAGGCTGGCGGCCAGCGAGCCAGGCAGGTCGTCGACGGTCTCGTGGATGACGCTGATGGTGAGGTGGGCGCGGGCTTCCGCCGCCCGGTCGCCGAGTCGCTCGGACAGCCCGACCGCCTGGTTCAGGCTTTCAAGCGCGCGATCATTTCGGCCGAGCCTGACGTAGGCCCGGCCGAGGTTGCGGTGGCTCCGCGCCTGCCCGGCCAGATCGCCAAGGCGCCGCCCGGCCGCTAGCGCGATGTGCTGGACCGCCACCAGGTCCGGCCAGAAACCACGACGGTCGAGGAACGTCACCATGGTCCAGGCCAGCCACTGCGCCCGCACCTCGGCGCCGCTGCGCGATGCCAGCCTGGTGATCGCCGTGAGCGTCTTGTATTCGGCGTCGAACCAGGTCATGGCCTGGTCGCGAGCCGCGAACCGCTCCGGCCGCACCCCGGGCAGGTGCGGGTCCGCGGTCATCAGGTCCTGGGCCTCGTCCAGCGCGCGGTCGGCGGCCTGCGCGGAGTACACGTAGTGGTCCAGCATCCGGCCGGACGCCGCCCGGTGTTCCTCGCCGGCGCTGTTTCTCTGGGCGAGCTCGGACGCGTACGCGTGCAGCAGGTCGTGCAGCGCGTACCGGCCTGGGGAGCGCTCGATCAGGAGATTAGCCTGGCTCAGCTCACGCAGCGCCGCGCCAGCTCGCGGTACGGGCAGGTCGGCGAGGCTCGCCGCAGCGGGTACCGAGAGCTCTGGCCCTGGATGGATGCCGAGCAGCCGGAACATCCGTGCGGCCGGCTCGGAGAGCCGCCGATAGGACCAGGAGAACACGCTGCGCACATCGGCGGCGGCTTCGCCTAGGTCGAGGGCGTCGAGCAGATGCCGTCGCTCCGCGAGTTCCGCGGCGTGCGCGGCCAGCGGCCAGCTGGTCGAAGCGGCACGAGCGGCGGCGATGGCCAGCGCGAGCGGAAGCCGGGCGCACAACCCGATCAGCTCCGCCACCGCTTCAGGTTCGGCCGCCATCCGGCTCGCGCCCAGGCGGGCGGCGAGCAGGTCCGCGGCCTCGCTGCCGGTGAGTACCTCCAGGCTGAGCGTTCTCGCACCCTCGGTGGCAGCTAGCCCGTCGAGCTGGCCGCGGCTGGTCACCAGCACCAGGCTCCCGGGCGATCCGGGCAGCAGCGGCCGCACCTGCGCGGCGTCGCGGGCGTTGTCAGCCAGGATCAGCATTCGCTTGCCGGCGAGCAGGCTGCGGTAAAGAGCCGTCTGACCCTCCAGGTCCGCGGGTACCTGCCGGGCGGCCACGCCCAGCGCGTACAGGAACCGGCGGATTACCTCACCCGGTCTGGCGGGCTGCCCGGACGGGTCGTGACCACGCAAGTTCGCGTACAGCTCGCCGTCAGGGAACTGGCCGGCTATCCGGTGCGCCCAGTGCAGCGCCAGCGCGGTCTTGCCCACGCCTGCCATTCCGTTGATCGCCGAGATCGCCATCGCCGCGCCGTCGGCGTGCTCAAGCCAGCGGTCAAGGAGCGCCAGTTCGGCGGCCCGGCCGGCGAAATGCGGAATAGCCGCGGGGAGCTGGTGCAACGCCGCTGCCGGGACGGGTTGGGCGGACGGGGCCGGAACCGCGACGGACGCGGTGCCCGCCGGCCGGCCGTCAATGGCGTTGCCCATGGTCCGGTATCTGAGGACCAGTTCATCGCTAGCCGCGTCAGAAAGGCCAAGGGCGGTCGCGACGAGCCGGATGGACCGCGGATACGGCCGCCCGGTCCCGCGTTCCAGGTTCCCGATGGCTCGTTCGCTCAGGCCTGATCGCCCAGCGAGTTCCTCCTGCGTCAGCCCCACGGCCACCCGCAGCCCCCGCAGCCAGCTGCCGGGAAGCTCGTGCTCACCGGGTCCCATCCGGGCAGCTCCCTAGCACTCGAGATGAGGAATATCGCTGCGACGCAGCGATCGATGGCAATATCGTAACGGCATAAATCGGATCTCTTAAATGATCCAGCCCTAAGGGAACGTTTGGTTCCATGCCCCGCTCAACCGGCAAGCCCGGACAACAAGGAGTAAACAGGCCTAGAAGGGCGAGTCCGCTGGTAGGCCGCCTCAGCGTGCTCGCTCAAATCCAGGTCCGGCTAGCTCATCCTCGGGTTTCACACGCAGCCCGACGGTACGGTCGGTGATCGGAGCGTGACGTCGACGTGAATGGCTCCCAGCCGTAACCGGCGCGAACCGTTGCCCGCCACGTGGTCTCGGTTCCGGCCGACGGGCAGGTTAGATTGAGGGCAACCATGCCAGCAGCGTCACCGGGCGGCCCGGCAGCAGTGGCGGCCAGAGTGACCGGGCCGGGCACGTCACAGCCGTAGGTTTCGTTCAGGAGCAGGTCACCGGAACTGTCCAGCGCGTAACCATCGACCGTCACGGTAGCCAGCGCGTCGTTGTCTATAGTGACCTGGCTGCTCAGGTTCTGGCCGGATAGCAGGCCGCCACCGGTGGCCTTGAAGGTGATCCCGCTGCCCCAGCCCCTAGCTTACGGTGAAGCGCTCGTGGTAACAGCGTTCCTCGCTGGCCCGGCATTCGGACTCTTAGCGTTTTCACCGTCCTGTTACCTGACCTGTCATCAATTCTTACAGGTTGTTTTATAGAACCCGCTCGGCCGGTAAGTCCGGGTGGGTCGCCCGGCCAGGTTCAGCACATTCCGGTGGCATTATCTAGCCATGAGCAGCTCCACACCCTATGACCATCCGTACAAGACGGGAGACGCTAGTACTACAGCGGTGGGTTGTGATGTTGCTCGGCGTGGTCGCGTGACCTGGCGGTCCTGGTTTGCCAGGATCGGCGCATGCTGGGTGTCGTGGATGGGGCGCGGGTGCGGGCCGGGGATGCGCATGCCGCGTGGTCGGAGTCGTTTAATGAGTTGTTCGCGCGGGTCGCGGGTTGTTTCGGGAACGCGGCGGTGCGGCGGCACGGGCGGGCGTACCTGCTGGGGCTGCTGTCGCGGGCGGAGCGGAAGAACGGGTGGACGCTGGCGGAGTTCGCCGGGGACGCCTCGCCGGACGGCCTGCAGCGGCTGCTGAATTACTCGCCGTGGGATGAGGACGGCTGCCGGGACGCTGTCCGGCGGTACGTGGCGGCGCACCTGGGGGATCCGGGCGCGGTGCTCGCTGTCGATGAGACGGGGTTCCTGAAGAAGGGGAGAATGTCGGCCGGCGTGGCCCGGCAATATACGGGCACGGCGGGCCGGATCGAGAACAGCCAGGTCGGGGTGTTCCTGGCGTACGCCGCGCCGGACGGGTCGCGGGCGCTGACCGGCCGGGAGCTGTACCTGCCGGAGAAATGGGCCTGTGACCGGGGGCGGTGCCGGGCGGCGGGGATCGGCGATGACGTGGCGTTCGCGACCAAGCCGAAGCTGGCGGAGAAGATGATCGCCCGCGCCGCGGCAGCGGGGGTGCCGTTCTCCTGGGTGGCCGGGGACGAGGTCTACGGCGGCAACCCGGGGCTGCGGTCCTGGCTGGAAGAAGAAGGCATCGGCTACGTGATGGCCGTCGCCCGCAGCGACATGATCGCCGTCCCGGCGGGGCGGTTCCGCGCGGACGAGCTGACCGCCCTGGTTCCGGCGTCCGGGTGGCAGCGGCTGAGCTGCGGCGACGGGTCGAAGGGACCCCGGCTGTATGACTGGGCGCTGATGGGCACCGCGCAGCCTGGCCATCAGCTGCTGGCCCGCCGGTCCCTGGCCCCGGGCGAGAAGGGCGGCCTGGAGGTGGCGTATTTCCGCTGCTGGTCCCCCCTCCCGGTCACCCTGGCCGAGCTGGTTGCCGTTGCCGGGGCGAGGTGGGCGGCCGGGGACTGCTTCGCCGAGGCCAAGAACGAGACCGGGCTCGACCAGTACCAGGTCCGCAAGTACCGCGCCTGGTACCGGCACGTCACCTTGTCCATGCTCGGCCACGCGTTCCTCGCCGTCTCCGCCCGCGCCGCCCGGCCCGGCGCGGGACCGCCGGAACCCGCCCCGGACGGCGGGAGCGCCAGAAAGGGGACCTGAGACCTGTGGACAACTTTTCGCCCCGCCCAGAACATACGCCCCGAGACTATTCATAACTAACGAAACCGGGCGTGACCTGATCTCTCTCACCGCCGCCGAGGCCCGCCGCCTGTTCAACCTGCATACCCGCGTCACCCGGCCGGAAGCATTCCACGAGCAGTGGTCAAGCTGGCGGCGCCGCCACCAGGCCGCCGCACGGAAGGCCCACTACGCCCGCCGGAAAAGAGATCACGAGGCGCTGCTGTAGTACTAGATGGCTCCAACTCCCCCGCGCATACTGGCACGAGGAGCACTACATACGTCTGAGCCTCCCCGCCAAAGCGCTGTTGCCCGTCGCGCTCAGAATCGACGACGGTTTCTACCTGCCCTCAGAGCGAGCCCAGGGCTGGTATGGCGTACCCTCCGATACCGCTGAACGCGGGCTGCGAGAACTCCGCAACTCAGCCGCACGCAAGGCAAAGCAGGGGTGAGCAAATGACGACGCCAGCCGAGCAGGAACTAGCGTTGGAAGCAGCGGTGGCGGTTGATGATGCTCCCGCTCCACGCGTTCTGGCCGACCAGCTCAGCGAGGCGACGGCGGCTGTGACGAGCAGCGAGTCACTAGCCAAGTCAGTCAGGACTAGACATCCAGGTATCGCCAAGCCCCTGCTAGATCAGGCAAGCACGCTGCGCGCCCGCATCGCCGAGCTGAGGAGCCGCCTGGCAGTCCTTCAGGAACGAACGAAAACCATCTAGCCCAGGGTTAACCGTGTTGGGACTTGCCAACATCGGGTATGCTGCAAGTCGGAGCGTGGAGGAGCCTGTGATGACTGTGAAGATCCCCCTGCGTCTGCGAGGGCTTGATCTGCGTGACGTCGAGGCCTACGACCGTATAGATCCCAGCCTCGCCGAACTGTCTTGGGAAGCTAACGGCGGCGTAAGCCTTGCCATCTTCTACAGCGATGACCCATCGGCCATTGCCGTAGGAGAAGCTGCCGACTGGGCCAGGCGCATCGCGAAGTTGATGCCGGGCGTGTGCGTTCCGGACGTGCACGACGAACTGGTCAGCACCTCCGACATCGCAGTGCGCGCCGGAGTGGCCGCCGAAGCGGCTCGACTGTGGGCTGCGGGCAAGCGGCGCGCATCACTCCGCCCGTTCCCCGATCCTCGTCAGGTTGTCGGCAGCGGTTCTGGCGGCAAGACCATGAGCTTGTACGCGTGGCGCGAGGTCCTGTCCTGGATCCGTGACGTCGTCGGCATCGACCCCGATGACGGCATCGAGTACCTGACCGACATCCAGCTCGCTACTCTGAACGCCGAGCTACCTGATATCGCGCCGACCGTGGCGTGGCGACCTATTAGCACACTCAGCATTGAAACGGAACGAATCATCGACGACGTGCGGCAACTGTGCGCCGGACAGGTCGGTATCGGCGTTATTGGCGTGCGCTTCGATCAAATAATTGATGAGACTACTTCTACTAAACGTAACATGAAGTTGCGTGTCGCGTAAATGAGTGCATCATCAAACGCCGATCCGCATGAACACCATTAATACGTCTTCGCCGGGCGCCGACGAGTTGGACTCCGCGACGTATAACGGCTTCGTCGCCGGCCTTGAGCTTGCGGGTATTGACCTAGTAAAGATCCACGGCGAGCGGACGGCTGGTGGCGTTGGCACTCAGACTAAGTTCGACCTGACGGCAACCTACATGCAGGGCGAAGGCGTCATCCATTACCGATATGAGGCGACAGCGCATTTCATCGATGACCATGACACCATGCTGGGAAACATAGCCGCTTCAATCCAGATCACCGTTCGATCAGACATTGCGGTTAATGAAGCATGCATCCTGCAGTTTGGTGGAACGTCAGGCGCATTGATGGCACATCCGTATCTGCGAGAGGCCGTCGCGTCTACAGCACAACGGATCGGCTTCCCTGGGGTGCTGTTGCCTTTGATCAAGCATCAGCCAATCACCCCTGGCGACGATTGACGCCCGCGCCAGCCAGGATGATCGACTCAGCCAAGAAACACAAAGGCGGCGCGTTCTGTCGTCCAGCGGCGTCCGCCGGCAAGGCGAATTGCGGTCCAGGATGAACGTTTGAGATGCGAGCTCAAGGCAGTGCCCGTGCCCTATTGGACCCGTATCCTTTAGAGGTTTGTTTAGCAGTTCCTGGCTGTCACCCGTCTTCGCGGTCGCCGGCGGCGCTGGCTGCATGCCCGCTGACGCCAGCACGACCTGCCGTCCCTGCCGCTGCTCGCCAGCGAGCCGGTCGATCCAGGGCTCGGCCCGGGCGTCGGTGACTCGCCAAAGAGTACGTCCACAGCCGGACGGGTCGGGCTCTGCCCAGCGGTGCCCGCACAACTAAACCGGCCGGCCACCCGGTGCCCAGCAGCCGCTTACCCTTGTCGGTATGCCGGTATTCGGGTGGATGCACGAATTGTGGGATCGCGTCGCCGGGGCGCAGCCTGTTCCGCCCGTCTGGGTGATAGCGGCGAGCGGCGCCATCGCAGCGCTGATCGTGCTGACCGCGCGCACGTGGCGCGTGGCGCGGAATTCGATCACGATCGCCCACGAGGGCGGCCACGCGCTGGCCTCTGTGCTCAGTGGCCGGCGGCTGGAGGGGATCCGCCTGCATTCGGACACCTCAGGCGTGACTTACTCCCAGGGCAAGCGGACCGGTCCGGCGGTCGTACTCACCTTGGCGGCGGGCTACCTCGCTCCCTCGCTGCTGGGCGCCGGGGCCGCCTGGCTGCTGGCCGCGCACCACGTGACCGCGATGCTGTGGCTGCTGCTGGCGCTGCTCGCCGCGACGTTCCTGG
The DNA here is from genome assembly GCA_963720575.1 of uncultured Actinomycetota bacterium. Taxonomy (GTDB): domain Bacteria; phylum Actinomycetota; class Actinomycetes; order Streptosporangiales; family Streptosporangiaceae; genus Chersky-822. The sequence goes on along the minus strand of CAVRGA010000001.1, from coordinate 1,604,280 downwards.
CGATCCGCAACGCTTACGGCGTCCTGGCGGTTCTCGTCACTGTCGGCGCGGTCCTCGCGGTGAGCTGGTTCGCCACCGCCGCGATCCAGGCGGCGTTCGGCTACACCGCCGCGTGGTTCCTGCTCCTTGGCGGGGTTCGCGCGGTCGTCGAGCTTCAGGGCCACCGCCGCGGCCGCCGCCGCCGCGGCCAGGTGAGCATGTCGGATGCCGACCAGCTTGGCCGGCTGACCGGAGTGCCCGGCGGCGCCTGGGTCGCGGTTTTCGCGTTCGTGTGCGTCGCCGCGCTGGTCCTCGGTACGCGCCTGCTCATCCCCGGCGTGCTGCACCTCCCGCACTAGCCGTGCCATCTGGCACAGCAGCCGAGCCCGGCGTGGGCCGCTCAGGCGTCGGTCGGCTTCAGCCAGCGGTCCATCCAGTCGAGGATCGCCTCGGCACGTTGAACGCGCAAAGCGAGGTCGGCGCCGAACGGTTCGTGCGAGACACCTGGGAGGCGAACCATCTCGGTGACCTTCCCGGCCATTTTCAGCTCGTTGTACAGTAGGTCGCCCTGGGAGACCGGGCACCGCAGGTCATCCTCGTGTTCCAGGATGAGCAGCGGCGCCGAGCAGCGCGCGCCGTAGGTGGCAGGCGACGTCCTCACGTACGGCTCCATGGAAGCCGGGCCGTGGCCCGGGCCGCTGTCCCTGGAGGCGACGACCAGCGCGGCAAGATCGGAGCCGAGCATGCCGGTCCAGTCCGACACGAGGCACTCGGCGATGCCGGCCCGGAAGCGGTCGCTGTGGGTGAGCAGCCAAGCGGTTAGGTGTCCGCCGCTGGAGAGCCCGAAGGAGGCGACCCGGGTGCTGTCCGCCAGGCCTTGCCCGACGGCCACGTCGACCGCCTGGAGCACATCGGCGAGGTCATAGCGGCCCCAGTCTCCGGTGAGCATTTTCGCGTGGGCGTCGCCGTAGCCGGAGCTGCCGCGGAAGTTGACCATCAGGACGCCGTAGCCGGCCGCGGCCAGCAGCAGGTTGTCGACATTGAAGATCTCGCCATGGGCGGCGAACGGGCCACCGTGGATATGCAGCACCGTGGGGTACGGCCTGGCGCCGTGGCGCGGCGCCAGGTACCAGCCTTCGATGTCCGCGCGCCCGTCGGTGGTCGGATAGGCGAGGTGATGGACGACGAAGGGCAGGTCGGTCAGCCAGGTGTCGTTGAGTTCCGTGACCGCCTGAAGCTGCCCGGTCAACGCGTCGACAACGACCAGGTCGGCGGGCCGGGTGTGGGAGGTCCGGATGGCGAGGAGGCGGGCTCCGTCGATCCCCACAGGGACGACCGACTCGCTGGCATCGGTCAGCGGCTCTACCCTCACCTCGCCGGCCAGGGCGACCCTGGTGGTGCGAAGCGCCCCGCCCTGCTGGACGTAGACGTACGCCCAGTCGCCCGCGGCATCGACCATTATCCGGGGAGCCATGGCTCGAACGTCGAAGCCCGCCACCATATCCCCGAACAACTGGCCCTCCGGGTCAGGCATCCGGGTCTCGCGGGTCCCGTCGCGCGGGTCATAGACGACAAGTTCGATCCGCTTGTTGATCTTCCACGGGGAGGAGTAGACGACCTTGCCGCCGGCGATCCAGGCGGCGACGGACGCGTCACCCAGCAGCGGTCCGCTGGTGATTGTGCGGCAGTCGCCGGAGGAGACGTCAACGGCCCGGATCGAGTAGTCGGTGTCATCGCCGGCACCGAAGGTCCCGTAGAGGATCGACGCGCCGTCGGGTGACCACTCGAGGAACGAGATCACCCCGTCGTCGGCGGTAAGACGTCGCGGCTTCCCGCCGGCCGCGGGCACGACCCACACGTCACCCAGGTTGTCGTCGACAAGCCCCATGCCATCGCGCCGCCAGTTGAGCCGGGTGACGCGATACGCCTTTTTCGGGTCGCGCCGCGGGATGCCAGAGGCGTCGACGGCGATCCGCGTGCCATCGGGCGACCACGCCGGACCTGCCTGCCCCGTCCCGCGGGCGAACCTGGTCAGTACAGTCGCCTCGCCCCCGGACCGCGCGCAGACGACCAGCTGCCAGGGGTCGTCGTGTGCCGTTCCCGTCTGCTGGAGGAACGCCACCAGCGACCCATCTGGCGAAACGGCCGGCCGTGCCTGGCGGGCACCGGAGGGGACGAGGCGGCGATGCCGCCCCGCCGGGGCGAGCCACAGTGCGCTGACGTCGCTGGCGGTCCTGCCATCAAGGGTGTTAGCGACGTAGACGACGGCGTCGGTGCCGGGGACGAGCGCGCCGCCGAGGCAATCGACGAAGCGGAGCAGATCTTCGGGACGGTAGGCGAGATCGGAGTCCATGTGGTTTTCCTCCATCCAGTCCCCAGGAGCGAACGCGACAAACGGAGCGGACGCTCCTCTCTACGTTCTGGGGCCATCGTCGCGGCAGAGAGCGAGATCATCAATAGGCGAGGCCTTAAGAGCGCGAAGGTCGCTGATCAACGCAGGACGGACCGCGTCAAGTCGCATCATTCACGCTGTTTCATTGAGACGCCCTGAGTCGGGCCGGTAGCGTGCGTTTCGCGGATAGGAGGTTCCGGTGCCGTCAACCGACGAGTTCAGGCTGAGCATCACCAGGGCACTCGGCGATCAGCTGGCGGCGGCGCTTGAGACGCTAGAGCCTGCCCCGCTTCAAGATACGGAACTGGCCAGGCTCCAGCCACGTGGCGGTGTCTATCAGCTCTACCATCACGGCGAGTTCGTCTATGTCGGGAAGGCCGACACCTCGCTGCCTGATCGGCTCGGACGTCACCTGCGCAAGATCAGCGGCCGCGTGAACATCAGCGTGGACGACATGGCCTTCACCGCTATGTACGTGGAGGAAGACCTGTCCGCGGTCGCGCCCGAGACCTTGCTGATCAACCGCTACAGGGCCATCGGCGGAGTGCCCTGGAACCTCGGAGGTTTCGGAAACAACGATCCGGGCCGCGAGCGCGACACCTCGAGAGTGGATCCGCGACATTTCGACGCGCTGTACCCGGCGAACCTTCGGTTCCCCTGCCAGGGAGTCACACAGGGAACCCATAGAGCGATCGACCTGCTCCGCGACGTCAAGGCGGCACTGCCGTTCGTCTTCCGTTACCAGGACGGCTACAAGCGAGCGGACGCTCAGCCGGCGATCTATCACGAGACGACCGTCAGCGTTCCAGCGGACAACCCTCCAGCCGACACTGTCTTCACGGCGATCGCCGTTGCCATGCCGGACTGGCGGATCACCGCCCTGCCGGGCTACGTGATCATGTACAGAGGGCAGCAGCGATACGCGAGCGCACGGAAGGTCTACCCGTAGCCGTTCGGCCACCAGCGGACTTCGGGCGGATGAGCGTTGCGGCAGAACGCTGTCGGACCTCCGCGGTACGGTTTCCGGCATGACGATCGCAGCCGTGACCCAGGCCGTGGCCGCTCCGGAGGCCGGGACGAGCGTCGAGTTGTTCACCGGCGGCGGCGGGCTCGCCCTGGCCATGCACGAGGCGGGGTTCCGTCACGTCCTGGCGGTGGAGATCGAGAAGCGAGCTTGCGCGACGCTGCGAGCGAATCGGGCGGTCCCTTTCGAGCGGCGGGCGGCGAGCCCGACGTGCTTGGCTGATCCGTGGCCGCTGGATGACCGGGACATCCATGTCGTCGATTTCACGCCGTGGACCGGGCGGGTGGACGTGGTCGCGGGGGGCGTGCCGTGTCAGCCGTGGAGCCTGGGCGGGGCGCACCGCGGGTACGAGGACAAGCGGAATTTGTGGCCGGAGCTCTTCCGGTGCGTCCGCGAGACTAGGCCCAAGGCGATCCTCGCGGAGAACGTGCAGGGTCTGCTGCGTCTTTCGTTCAGGCAGTACTACGAGTACATCCTGCGGGAGCTAGCCGCGCCGTTCGAGGAACGAGTCGCTGGCGAGGACTGGCGTGACCACGACAGGCGCCTGGCGAAGGCGCTGGCTGACCGGCGGGCCGATCCCGGGCGCCGCTACGACGTTCGGTACATGCTCGTGAACGCCGCTGACTATGGCGTGCCGCAGGTCCGCTCCCGGGTGTTCGTCGTGGCGTTCCGCCGCGACCTCGGCCTGGCGGACTGGCGATTCCCCGCGCCCACCCATTCGGAGGCGGCGCTGATCCGGGACCAGGCCAGCGGCCGGTACTGGCAGCGACACAAGATCGCGCCCCGGCCGGTGTCCCGCCGCGACGCGATGCCGCCCGCGGACGGCAGGCTTCCGTGGCGGACTGTCCGGGACGCGCTCGCCGGCCTGCCCGAGCCGCTGGAGCCGCTGGAGGCCAAGCGCGAGTATCCGGGGTGGACGCATCATGTCGGCTGGCCCGGGGCGCGTGAGTACCCCGGGCACACCCCCAACGATCTGGACCGGCCGGCCAAGACCGTCAAGGCCGGCGTGCACGGGGTGCCGGGAGGTGAGACGGTGCTGCGCCGCGATGACGGGTCGATCCGCTACCTGACCGTCCGCGAGGTCGCGCGGATCATGACGTTCCCTGACACCTGGCGGCTGTCCGGTCCGCGGGGCGAGCAGATGCGCCAGCTCGGCAACGCCGTCCCCGTCCAACTTGGCAAGGTGATGGCCGACTCCATCGCCCAGGCACTTCACCAGGCCCAATCAACGAGACTGAGAGTCATCGGCGATGGGGAGCTGGCGTAACGCCGAGCCCGGCGACGCGGCCTGGCGCTGCCCGCCCGGCCTGACCAAGGCGGCCCGCGCCGCGGAGCAAGATCGCGCCGCCGGGGGGCGCGGCAGCCGGATGGTGGCCGCGAGCGACGGACTGGCCGCAGCGTCCGTCGCGCTCAGGCGCAAGCGCGACGGCCGCCGGATCTACGCCTACCTGCGCTGGTCAGACGCCGGCCGCACCATCGAGCGGTACGTCGGCGAAGTAGACCGCTCGACACGGGCCCGGAACCTCGCCCAGGCCTGGCGTCTCGCCCTGGAACAAGGAACTGCCGGCCTACCCGCGACAGACCCAACGGAGGTTCCCGGTTCGTGGGCTTCCTCCCCCGCCGTCCGTGCCGTGATGCGCGCCAATAAAGGACGCGACACCCGGCCCGAGCTAGCGGTCCGGTCCGCGGTCCACGCCCAGGGCATGCGCTACCGGGTCGGCATCAGCCCCGTACCAGGTATCCGCCGCACCGCCGACCTGGTCTTCCCCAAAGCCAAGGTCGCTGTGTTCGTCGATGGATGCTTCTGGCACGGCTGCCCGGAACATCACCGGCCCGCCAAGCGCAACTCCGAATTCTGGCGCGCCAAGATCGAAGGCAACACCGCCCGCGACGCCGACACCGACAATCGCCTCAAGCAAGCCGGCTGGCAAGTGATCCGAATCTGGGAACACGAAGACGCCAGCCTAGCGGCGGCCTCCATCACCGCGACCGTACGGCGATCCAGGCCAGGAACCTCCCAGCACTAGCCCGCCGAATCTGAGGAATTGCTTACCTCAAGCTGCTTAACGGCTCATAGCCACGATCAGTCGATCAACGCTCATTGGCCTCAGTCCCTGGCCGCGGCCAGGGACGCTGTAAATTGGCCTGATCGCCATGATTTGATGACCATGGCCATTAGGGAAGCGGATCGTCGCGATAACCCCCGGCGATCGCGGCTGCGGTACCGGGGCGGGGAGACGTTGCCATGCGCGGTCTTGGCCGGGTGCGGTGGGCCTGGCTCGATGCCGCTGCCGCCTCGGTAGCCCTTGGAGCCGGCGGATTCTGGATCGGCGGAGCGCTAGGCGCAGGCATCGGCGTGGCTGCCAGCGGGCTTACTCCGCATCTCTTACCCCAGCCTTGCCATCACCGTCACTATCTGGCAGGGCCAAGCTCCTGAGCGGAGTACTTTCCGAGGGAAGCCTGCAGCCGATCCAGGCGGATCACCCAGGTGATCAACGCGGGCCGCAGGCACTATTCGGCATCATGGGCTTCATGGACTTTTACGGCAGGGACGGGGTGCGGCTGGCTTACCAGGAGACAGGGGATGGCCGGCCGCTCATCCTTATTCACGGGCACCAGGACCGGGGGTCGCACTGGGTCGATTCTGGGCTTGCCGGACGCCTGGCCGGGCGCGGGTACCGGGTGATCATGCCGGACCTGCGAGCGCACGGGGACAGCGCCAGGCCGCACGACGCCGCCTCGTACCCGCCTGATGTCCTCACTGACGACGGGCTCGCGCTGATCGACCACCTCGGGCTGACCGACTACGACCTAGTCGGGCATTCGCTCGGCGGGCGGACCGTGGTCCGCATGCTCGCCCGCGGCGCGACACCGCGGCAGGCAGTGATCAGCGGGTACGGGCTCGATGCGCTGCTGCACGCGGCGGAGAAGACCGGATGGTACCGGGAGTTTTTCAGCGCGTGCGGCACCGGCGCTTTCGAGCAGGGCAGCGACGAGCAAGAGACGGAGGACTGGCTCCAAGCCAACGGCGGCGACCCGAAGGCGCTGCTGCTGGCCCTCGACTCCTGGGTGAACACCGCTCCCCGGGAACTGGAGGCCATCACGGTACCGGTCCTCATCCTGACCGGCACGGAGGACTGGCAAAATCGGACCGCGAAAGCGCTCGCCGACGCCTTGCACGGGCATCATGTCGAAGTGCCCGGTGACCACTTCACCGCCGAACGCTCCCCCGAGTTCTACCAAGCGCTGACCGGGTTCCTTCTGCCGTAGCCGTTCCAGGACGTGGCTCACGCGGCTGGCGTACACCGGGCTGGCGAGCGCCAAACCGGCCATGCGCGTTAATTTTTACTTAGTCCAGGCCTTTTCGACTATACGGCTCGTGCGGCAGTCAAGGAGCTGGCCGGCCGCTCGCAGTCGTCATGGAGGTCGCGTGCGCATCAGCCTTGGTGATGTGTCCTTGTGGTTCGATGTATCCGGGCCGTCAGTGATTCCGCGGGGGGACACGACGGCAGAGCGGCCGGTCCTGGTGGCCGTCCACGGCGGCCCCGGCCTGGATCACCTCACGGTGAAGTCCGCCCTGGGGCCGCTGGCTGAGGACTTCCAGGTCGTGTATTTCGACCTGCGAGGCCACGGCCGCAGCGATCACAGCAGCGCCGAGTTCTGGAACATGCGGACCTGGGCTGATGACCTGCGGCGGCTGTGCGACGCGCTCGGGCTGCACAAGCCGGTGGTCCTCGGCAGCAGCTTCGGCGGCTTCGTGGCGCTCAGCTACGCGGCGCTGTTCCCCGATCACCCCGGCGGCGTGATCCTGGCCAGCACGACCGGGGGCCACCTGGACCAGCAGCGGGTCATCGAGGCATTCGGCCGCCTCGGCGGCCCGGAGGCGGCCGCCGCCGCCCAGCGCACCTACGCTGATGAGACCGGGGACAGCCAGGCTGAGTTCCTCCGCGTCTGCTACCCGCTTTACAGCGGCACGCCAGGCTGGGCCGAGGAATCCCGCCAGTTCCAGGCCCGGATGATCAAGAACACCGACGTCGCCCTGCACTACTCCGCTCACGAGGTCCGCGCCTTCGACCCCTGGAGCGTGATCGGCGCCGTCACGTGTCCCGTGCTGGTCCTGGCCGGCGAAGACGACCCGGTCTGCCCGCTGCCCGTGGTCGAGGAACTAGCCAGCAAGCTGCCAGCGGAAACCACCCGCCTGGTGCGCCTTCCCCGCGCGCGCCACACCATCTTCCGTGACCGCCCAGACCTCGCTTTCGCGGCTGTCAGGCACTTCGTCTCCCAGATCAGGGAAGCCAGCCCGCAAGCCGCTGACACATCGTGACCATGATCGCGGCGCCCAAATGGTGCTCGGTCACGGCCGCCCGGACCGGCGGGATGTCGATGACCTGCCGGCGCTCCATCCCGGTCACGGGCGCGCCTTTCAGGGACTTCCCGCAGCACGGGCACTGAGACGGCCGGTGCCGCACCTTCTTGTCCGGGTGGTCCGTAAGCTGCATCGTCGCCCAGGGCTGCCCCTTCGGCGCCCCGGCTTCCGCCCGGACGTGCCGCGCAGCGACTTCGGCGCCGATTTCGCCAGCCCGTCCGACGGCGGCGGCCTCAAGGAGTTCCGCGTTCCGCCTTCACCCGGGCGGCCAGGTCCGCGACCTGCGACCGCGGCCCGGCCAGATGCTCTCGCAGCACCGCGATCTCCGCATCCTGCTCCGCGATCCGCGTGTCCCGCTCCATCAGCAGCTCCCGCAGCCGCGCGTTCGCAGCGCGGAGGCCCGGCGTCGCTGTCGGAAATGCCGGGTGTCTCGGGCACGCGCCGCACTGAGGCTGTCGGCTGACCGGGATCTTGGAAAGTCAGACGCCAGGCGGAGCCGGAGGTGCGCCGTGCCCCGGCACGGCGCCGCCGGGGCAGGGTGAGCATCGGCGGGCGCGACCAGCAAGCCGGGCCGGCGGACCGCCCGGGCATCTCAGGATGTCTGGCTTGCGCGCGGATCCTGGCGGTCATGGGCTAATCGCCCTGCCTCTGTCGGTGACGCGTGGAACGCTGGGAACATGCGGCTGCAGATTCGTCACGACGACGAGACCGGTTTCGAGAAGGCCAAGGACAGGCTGCTCGAGGGGTTCGGCCTCTGGCTGTACGCGGACCGCCAGCTGGACGACGAGCTTGTCGAGATGGCGGTCAGCGACGCGGAGATCGCGCTGGACTGGAAGTTCGGCTATGACGACGGGCACCTGGGCCGGTGGACCACAGGTGACGTGACCGAGTTCCTGCTCCGGTGGTGCCCGCGCAAGCTCAGCCTGACTCAGGAAGACAGCGTGACGATTCCTGGCAGCGTCTCAGCATTCATCAGCTATCTCGCGGCCCGGGAACTGCTCGCGCCCGGATCTTCGCCAGCCGCGGCGATACGGACCGCGATCGAAGATGCCGCCGAAGATTTCGTCGCCGAGATGGGGAACCCGGCGAACTTCGGAATGGCCAAGTCCCTGTTCGCAGGTGCCTTGGCGCGCGGCTACGACCTGGCCGACGAGGCCTCTGTCTCGGCCTGGACGGACGAGTTCAACTCGCTCAGCGACGATGAGCGCGAGGCGATCCTGTCGGATCGGCGCCTCGCCGGCGGGGCGCAGGCCGCTGCCGGTCCTCCCGGCTGGCTGGCCGGCGCTTTGCCGACCGGCCCGGCCCTTCCGCCCGTGGTGCTGCCGCAGGCGGAGGCGATTGAGGAATCGCGGGCCAGCGCCCCCGTGCTCGCGATGTTCGCCAAGCTGGCCGAGTTCGCCGGGGCGGGCCGTCGCCTGACGCCGAACGGGAATCTCAGCCTGGCCGACGCCAGGGAGCTTGTCCGCTTGCTGGGCACTGGCGACGTGGGTGACCTGCGCGTCGCCGGCAAGCTCCACCCGATCCGCAGCTCAGTGGACCTGCGGGTGCTGCACCTGATATTCACCTGGGCGAAGAAAGCCGGGGTAGTGCGCGTGCGACATGGCAAGGTGCTGGCCACCAAGCGCGGCCTCGCGCTGGCCGCCAACCCGGCCGGCACTTTCGACCGGGCCGTCGACGCGCTGCTCGAACTCGGGCCGGTGACCGTGCAGCGACACCCGAAAGCCCCCGCGGTCTGGCCCGAAGTCGACCGTGCCATCGACGGCCTGCTTGTGCCGCTGCTGATCCTGCCTTACGGGTCGCGGCGCCACGAGCCGCTAGCAGCTCTGGCCGATGCCGCGACGCAGGCGATTCTCGCGATGTTCACGTTCGACAGGTGGCCCGATGAGCACGTCAGGACTTACGTAGGCTCGATGATCTCCACCGCCATGGATGCGCTGGAGCTGGCCGGGGTCGTCCGCCGCGCGGATGGTCCCGGCAGCGACAGCGACCCGGCAGCCCGGCGGCCGCCCGGCGAGGTCGAGCTCACCCCGGCCGGAATGGCCACGGTACAGGGTCTGCTCACCTCCGCTGGTCTCCATGCGCCTGTCGCCGGCCGGTGGGCCGACGCCTCGGCCGAGGAGTTTCTGGCCGGAGCGGACCGCGAAGACTGGATGTCATTCCTTGCCGAGATCGACGCGTGGCGGCAGCGCCGGACGCCAGAGCAGGCACTGGGCGAACTGGCCGCGGCGGTGCGGCACTTGGATGACCCAGGATCGCAGAACGTCGCGCTCACCATCATGGCGGAGATCGGGCCGGAACTGGCGGCGCCGTATATCCGCGAGATGGCCAGCGAGCCACCCGCGGTCCGGGGTTTCGCGCTGTGCTGGCTGGCCGATCACGACATGCTGGAAACGAAGGAACTCTACGACCCCGGCGACCCGGACGGCTTCGCCTACGTGCTAGCACACAGGCTGGTGACGGCGGGAGACGGCGGCCTGCTCGCGTGCCTGGCCGCCGTCGGTGACGAGCCGGCACAGGCCCAGGTGGTCGGCGGCCTCGGCAAGAGCACAGCGTCCCCGGCGGGTGCCGTGCTTGAAGCCATCGGCCGGAGCCACCCGGCGAAGCCCGTCGCCAAGGCCGCGCGCAAGGCGCTGTTCATCAGCCGATCCCGGGCCGCGAACTAGGCCCGTACCAGCTCGTTCCAGCCCTCCTTGGGAGACCTCGCGGAACCGTTACGGGGGGTGGCCGCGCTCCCTTGGATGGGCCGAGAGGGCACGGGAACGGGCGGCGCGACGGCGTGGCCAACCACGGCCCGCGGCACGTTGGGCTCCGACCCGAAGAGTTCGATTGAGCCGGCCGGGCATCGGCCTGCTGGAGTGGGGGCCTGGCTGCGCATGATTTGCATGATGATCGGTGACTCCAGATCGCGTGCCGGTGGCAGGCTCACTGGCGCCGGGCCCGGCCCTAGCGGGGTGATGTGGCCGCAGCCGGCAACGGCGAGCACGACGCACGCGGTGGCCGGCCCGCTGGCCAGGATGGACAGCGGGCGGCGCGGAGGCTGGCATGGCATGCCCTGGGTCCTGTTCCGTCAGGGGCTTGTCAGCCATGCCGCTAATATATTGGAAACCAAGATATCAGTCGACCCGGGAGCTCTCTCCGCCCCGCAGTCAGCTCCCGACCATCCCGGCGCGCAAGCGGTCAGCAAGATCGTCAACTACGCCAGCGGCGGCGAGCGCCTGGCCCGAGGGATTACCGGCTACAGACCATGACTCGTTGTCATGTTCGCCTACCTCCCTGACCCCCTCAACCGCCAGCAACGCGGTCCGCATCTGGCGGCGCAACTCAGTTCCGACGGAGTCCTCCCGGAAGAATTCCTGGGCGTTGACCTCCACTATCCAGCGCGGCGCTCCCTGCCCTTCTTGCCAGGCTTTCCGTGAGCACACCGCCGCAGGACAACCGCGCGATCGCCGGCCCCGAGGTGTTCGCGCTCGACGAGTTCGGCCAGATCACCCTCGCCGTCCGTGGTGACCAGCACGCCGTCGTGACCGACAACAGCGCCGGCGTGCTCGCCGCCGCCTCAGGGGACGCATTGATCGCCAGGGACGGCACCATGATCGCTGAGACCACCTATCGGGAGTGACTCAAGCGATAGCCCGGCCGGATACCGGCGATCATTGTTTTCGTGACCATTTTGATGGTGGCAGCCGGCGCTAGGATCTGTCCGTATTGGTGTCAGTGCGGAGGATGGATCAGTGACCGCGCCCTTTGATCACGCGAGCGAAGTCCGAAATGCGCTGGGTTCCATCGCGGCCGACCCGGCACTCGGGTCCGAGCCGCTGGCTAACGCCAGGACCGCCGCCAACCTGCTGCGGGATCTGCTGCCGGACGCCCCCCGTGAGACGAACCTGCTGCTGGCCGCGATAGACGCCGGGGCGCCGGCGATGCTGCGCGAGCATATCGGGCAGGGACTGGCCGGCGATACGGCGATCAGCCTGACCGCTGCCTCGCTGGCCAGCCGGACAGCTTTCTCGCCAGGGGCGTGCCAGTGGGCGGCTGCCGAGCTGGCTATCGCACTGAGCCTGGTCCCTGCCGCGTCCGCCGCCCCGGCCGCCCGGCTCGCGCCACGCCAGCCGGCGGAGGCCAGCGCGGAACTCCCCGCAGCGCCGGCGCAGGAGCGGACGACCGGGTCCGCCGGGCACGGCAGCCCGGCCGCGCCTGTTACTGCCCCGGAAACCTCCAGGCCGGCACCCGTCCGGCCACGCCGAGGATCAGGCCGGGCCAAACTAGCGCTGCTCGCGGTGACGGGCCTAGTGCTGGCCGCGGCGGCCGCCGCTGGCCTGTACGCGGCCGCGCGGGGGACGCCGGCGCATCACCGCAGCGCAACTGTTCCACGGCATGGCGGAAGGGCAACCACCCCGGTCACCCCGGTGACCGCCGACACGCCAGACAACGCCTGGATCGCCCAGCTCGCCTCGGTCAGCCTCAACGCCGGTCACGCGGCGCTGGACTCGGTCCTGGCCTCGGTACGCCGCGACGTCCCCCGTGCCCGGGTCCTCGATTCTGACGCCCGCGCGTCACTGCGGCCCGGTTACTGGGTCATCTACGCCGGGCCCTTCACCACCGGAGCCCAGGCCCTGGCCTTCTGCGCCAGTCACGGCCGGGCCACCCGCGCCCTGTGCATCGGCCGGTACGTGAGCAACAACCGGGCCGACATCAGGTACCAGTGCTATCCCCCGGCCGCCGCTCCGTCCGGCAACTGCACGCACCCGCCGGTCCTGTCACCCGCCCGCGTGGTCGAGGCCTACATCGCTGCCGTCAACCAGCACAACTGGGCGCGGGCCTGGGCGCTCGGCGGCAAGAACCTCGACCAGACCTACGCCCAGTTCACCGCCGGCTACGCCCGCACCCGCCATGTGCAGATCACCAGCATCACCGCCAGCGGACCGGCCGTCACAGTCCTCGCCACGGCAACCGAAGCCAACGGCACTACCCAGCGCTACAAACTCAGCTACCTCGTCGACGGCGGAACCATCACCGCGGGGCAATCCACCCTCGTCAAAGGCTAGCGTCTCCGCCCCCCGCCAACACCTCCAGGGCGTGAGCATCGTGGCCCTCCCTGTTGCTGTCAGCGGCCCGTTCTGACAGCAACGTGGCCCTCCCCGTTGCTGTCAGGAGAGGCTGCTGAAAAACCCCGTTTTCGTCGCGAACCCGACTCCCTGACCTGCGGTTCTTCGATCGCGATCATGGATTTTCCGGGGTTTTTCAGCAGCCTCTCAGGACGACATCAGGCAGGGCCGCGTTGCTGTTAAAACCAGTGATCAACAGCAACAGGGAGGGCCACGATGCTGTCAGAGGCGGGCGTGACCAGCAACCCGGGCCGCCCTGATGCCATCGCGGGCCGCCGGCCGCCGGGGCGCCGGGGCGTGCTCCCGCCTGACGGTTCCGCAGGGTGTCCGAAGGGCTCCCCGGCCCGATCACGAGTCACCCGACAGCCTCCAGGACAGCGGCGATCTTCCGTGATCATGCCCGCGTCCTTGATCACGGAGCATCACACCTGGCGCCCCCGCACTGACAGCCCCCTGGAGCGACAACTCTCCCGCACGATGCCGGAAAAGGCTCCCTCATCTTGATCGCTAGCCACTCGACAGCCTCTCTGACCTGCGTAAATTTCCGTGATCATGCCTCGGATCATGATCACGGAAACGAGCTGCGGGGCTTGGGTTCGAACGGCCCGGGGCCTGGTCGCCCCAGGACCGACCGCTCACCCCCGCCGCCTGAACCGAATAAGCCAACGGGGTCAGTACTTCCGCTCCTGGCGTGCGAAATGCCGTTGCCGTCGCCTGGCCTGCCGGGTTACCGTCCAGCATCATGGCCAGTGAGACATCAAAGGACATCGTGCGGCGCGGATACGACGCGGTGTCAGTCCTCTATGACCAGGCGTTTGGCGGCGCTGCCAAGTATCAGCCGTGGCTTGACGAGCTACGCGACCGGCTGCCGCCAGGAAGCGCGGTTCTGGACCTTGGCTGCGGCAGCGGTCTTCCCGTTGCCCGTGATCTGACCGCGGCGGGCTATCACGTTACCGGCGTTGACATCAGTGACGTGCAGGTCCGCCGGGCCAGGGACCTTGTGCCGGCCGCGACGTTCATACGCGCCGATGTGAGCACCGTCCGCTTCGACGCCGGGGCCTTCGACGCAGTGTTGTCCTTCTTCGCCCTCATCCACCTGCCGCTCGCGGATCAGCCATCGCTGCTGGCGCGGGCCGCGTCGTGGCTGCGGCCCGGCGGGCTTTTCGTCGCCACGACCGGCTACCGGGCCTGGACTGGCGTGGAGGAGAACTGGCTAGGTGGCGGCGCGCCCATGTGGTGGAGCCACGCGGACGCCGCCACCTACAGGTCGTGGATCACCCAGGCCGGACTATCGGTCGATCGGGAAGAGTTCGTGCCTGAGGGCAACGGCGGACACGCGCTCTTCTGGTCTCGCAAATCGTAGCTGCCAGGATTCATGCGGGCGCGCCCGCCGCTCCGGCTCAGGACAGCACGCGATAGGTCACGTGCGTGACCGAGTTCGCTGCCCGCGACTCCACCTGCTCGAGTTTCAGTGCCGGGACCCCATCGAACAGCCGCGTGCCAGCGCCGAGCGTGCACGGCACGATGTGCAGCCGCAACTCGTCGATCAGGCCGGCGGTGAGGTACTGGTTGATGGTGGTCGCGCCGCCGTGGACCGAGACATCGCCGTCGCCGGCCGCCGCGCGTGCCTGCGCCAGTGCCGACTCGATTCCGTCGGTAACGAAGTGGTACGTGGTGCCGCCGTCCATCGGCTGCGGCTCGCGTGCGTGGTGGGTGAGCACGAAGACCGGGGCGTGGAATGGCGGATTGTCGCCCCACCAGCCGTTCCACTGCCGGTCCCACTCGCCGCGCACCGGGCCGAACATGTTGCGCCCCATGATGAATGACCTGGCGGCGGTCAGCCGCTCGGCCTCGGCCCGGCTCTCCTGGCGAGTATCGAACATCCAGGCGTGCAGCCTGCCGCCCCGGCCGTCGCCGCCATCGTCGCCGAACGGGCGTTCCTCGGTCTGGTTGAGCCCGGCCGAGTACCCGTCGGCCGAGATCGTGATGTCGCAGATCACTTTTCCCATTCGCTGGGTCATCGCTGCGTCCTCCTCGTGGCGACCTCAGTCGCCTTCGCGGTGAGCTTCCTGTCAGTCGTCAGCATGGAGCAGGCACGGCATGACGTCCGATGCCAATCCCGCGCCGGTCAGTACCCCGGCCGGCCAGTTCGACGGGCAGTTCCTGGCGGGGAAGTCTTCACCTCGTCCAGGCGCACGCCGCGATTCTGCCTGGCTTGCTCGTACCGCGCAACTGCCGCGATGAACCCGCATGAGGCTCGAGCAGCGCGAGACTGAGGTCGATGGTCACCGGGCCGCCGGCGGATACTTGCCGGGTGGGATCAGTCCGGGCGGAGGGCAGGCGGCGTGATGGCGCGTAACGGGCCGCTGGCGGGCGGGGTGCTGCCTGCCGGGCCGGGGGTGTACCGGTTCCGGGATGCCGGTGGCCGGGTGCTGTATGTCGGCCGGGCCAGCGTGCTGCGGAGCCGGGTGCGGTCGTACTGGTCAGATCTGGGCGATCGCGGTCACCTTGCTCCGATGGTGGCCCGGATCGCGAGGATCGAAGCGGTCAGCTGCGATTCGGCCCACGAGGCCGCGTGGCTGGAACGCAACCTGCTGGAGAATTCGCTGCCGCCGTGGAACCGGACGCCGGGCGGCCAGGAAAGCGCCGCCTACATCCGGCTAGACACCGGGCCGGTGAACCCCGGCCTGGCTGTCGCCTACCAGACGCGGGCCGGCGGCCAGGGCCGGTATTTCGGCCCCTATCTGGGCGGCCTGCGCGTGCGGCAGGCGATCGCCGCGCTGCACCGGATCCTGCCACTGCCCTATGCCAGTGCCCGGCTCGGCGGGGCCGAGCGCGAACTGGCCCGCGCCCGCGGTGCCGACGGCGCCGATCGCATCGCGCTCGCCGGCTCGATCACGGCGATCCTCGAGCGCCAGCCCGCCGCCGTCACCTGGGCGCACGGCCAGCTGGAGCAGTTAAGGGACGACGCGGCCCGGATGCTGGCCTACGAGCTCGCCGCCCGCATCCGCGACGAGATCGCCGCACTGGCCTGGGTCACCAGCCCGCAGCGGATCACCGCCATGGTCGCCGGGGACCTGACCATCGCAGGCTGGTCGCGCGGCATCCTGGTCGAGTTCGAGATCCGCGGCGGACGGCTCGGCCGCTGGTCACAGCGACCGTGCGGCCTGCCCGCCGCGGCTCAGGCACTGGCCCTCACCCCCGTCGCGTGGCGCGGCTTCACCCAGCGCAACGCCGAACTCGCCGCCAGCCTGGCCCAGCACCCGTAACCAGTGACCTGCGCGGACTTAGGCGCGTGGCGTGGGTGGCTGCTACATTGCTTGGCCTGCCAATCCCGGATTGGCTGCTTCCCGGGCTAGAGCAAAATGCCTGGTCCGGACGCCCGAGATTATTTTTCCCGGCCATGCTGTAAACGGGCGGGCGTGCTGGCGCGTCATTCATGGGAGTCCGCGTATCGGGCGGGATGGAGATGGTGAAATGTTCGGTTTTATCGGCTGCCGGGAAAATAGCCCGGACGCGACCTGACGGCGATGATGGGTCTTTTCGGCCGACTTGGCGCAGCCATCCGTCCGCGTAAATTATAGGGCTAGACGTTTTGGCCGGCACTGGGTAATATAGCGAACCTCAAACTACTTAACGGACCGGGGGACATC
The DNA here is from genome assembly GCA_963720575.1 of uncultured Actinomycetota bacterium. Taxonomy (GTDB): domain Bacteria; phylum Actinomycetota; class Actinomycetes; order Streptosporangiales; family Streptosporangiaceae; genus Chersky-822. The sequence continues at coordinate 1,587,761 of CAVRGA010000001.1, read as the reverse complement.
ACTCATGCATGATTCCGGGGGATCTTCAGGAGTGGAGGCGGGCGATTCGCCAAGCAGCCAGGCCATTGCGGACCGGCCTGAGGCATCCAGCGACGATGAAGCCTGCGGCCCGCCAGGATCGAGCGGGCCGCGTTCCGCAGGATTATCCGAGGGCGGGCTATGGCGGAGTCCGGACTTCCTGAAATTCTGGATAGGCGAGACAGTATCGCTTTTTGGTGCCCAGGTCACCTATCTGGCACTTCCGCTGACCGCCGTTCTCACATTACACGCCGGACCCGGCCAGGTCGGCACGATCCGTTTCCTCGAGCTTTTGCCCTATCCGCTGTTCGGGCTGCTATTCGGGGTGTGGGCCGACCGCGTCCGACGGCGCCCCATCATGATCACGGCCAACCTGGTCCGCATGATACTGATCGGGCTGGTGCCGGTCCTGGCAGCAGCCGGGCAACTCAGGCTGGACGTCTTGTTCGCGCTGACGTTCGGCATCGGCACCGCATCCGTGCTGTTCGATGTGACCTGGATGTCGTACGTACCCACGCTCGTTCAGCGCAGAGAGCAACTTCTGGAGGCAAACAGCAAGCTCAGCACGACGTCGGCGGCCGCGGACGTGGCCGGGCCGGGCGCGGGCGGGCTGCTGGTGGCAGTACTGACAGCACCGACGGCCTTGGCCACCAACGCCGCCTGCTACCTCGTTTCGGTGATCTCCCTGCTGCTCATCAAGGTTGACGAGTCGCCTCCTCAGCGCGCCAGGCGCCACATACGTACTGAGCTTGCCGATGGATTGCGCTGGGTCTTCAGTAACACCTATCTGCGGTCCGCTGCCTTCGTCGGAGGCTTCTGCAATTTCTTCGCCACCGCTACCGCCACCCTCTTCATCCTGTACGGGGTGCGTGCGGTGGGCCTGCGGCCGGGCGTGCTTGGCCTGATAATCTCTGGCGGCGCTGTGGGTGGTGTCCTGGGTGCCATGTTCGCCGGGCGGATAGCGCAAAGACTGCAAGTCGGCCGAACGTACAAGATCGCCCTGGCGGGGGCTTTTATAGCACCTGCGCTGATCCCCGCGGCGTCGGGGCCGAAGCCGTTTGAGATCGCCCTGTTCGTTGCGGCGTTCTTCTTCATCTACGTAGGCGTCAGCGTAGGCAACGTGCTGATGATAAGCGTGCGCCAGATGATGACGCCGACTCATTTGATGGGGCGCATGAACGCGGCAATGCGGACATTGATGTACGGGCTCGGGGCACTCGGCGGGGCAGCCGCGGGGATCGTCGGCGTCGCTGCCGGCCTGCACACGGCGCTGTGGGTGTTCGCGGCCGCGGCAGCCGCGTGCATTATCCCTGTTCTATTGTCGCCGATCGCCGGGCTCAGAGAGATGCCCAAGCCAGCGGATGATCTCACGCCGTCAGGCGCTCCCGCCTAAGAGGCGAGCGGGCACAGCCTGACACTACGCGAAACAGCATTAGCGCTGGGCCGTCGTAATGATTGACACTGCTATTCAACCTCGCGAATCGCTGCTTCCGCACGTCACGTTGCACTCTGTTGACAACCGTTAGCAGAAGGTGCGCGTCAATTAAGGGATTAAAGAAGGACCGGATGACACTACCGGCTGCGTACCTCATCATGACCAGGAGGAAAGTCCAGATGTCCGCTTCTCTGCTCAGCAACGAAATAGCAACAAGTGAATCAGATCTGTCGTCGGCGTTTCCCGCCGCGGGCGTGCCGGACTGGCAGATCCGGCTCAGGCTCCTGCGCGGGCTTCATGAGCACTACCTGCGGTACATGGCGGGTCCCGAGGACTTCACGGCGATTCCGCCTCTCAACGCTGACCCCGACATCCTCGCTATCGAGGAAGCGTGGCTTCGCTGGGAGGACTCTCAGGTCGACACCAGCGCCCTGCCCGCTAGCGCCGCCGATTTTAAAGCATGGTTCCTCGATGTTGCCGAGCGGCATCGTCAGCCAGAATTCTGCCAGTACCTCGCAGAGTCGGCGACCCTGAACGAGATCGCATTCTTCTTTCTGGCCGAGGAACTAGTGGACAGCAAGTTCGACGATCTGATGGCGATGGTTCAGATCGGCACCAGCGGGAGGGTCAAGCTGACGATAGCGGAGAACTACTGGGATGAGATGGGCAATGGGAATCTCGATCAAATGCACACGCGCCTGTTCGAGCATTCCGCCCGCTACATGCGGGCGCAGTTGGCGGCCACCGGCATCGACTACAGCAGCCAGTACTGCCGGGAAGTATTCGAGAATGCCTGCCTGCTTCTCATGTATGGGATACATCGCCACCTCGCGCCGCGGGCACTCGGGGCCATGGGCGTGCTCGAGCAGAGCGCATCGCCGCGCTTCCAGGCGATGGTCGATGGCTGCGAGCGTCTTAACGTGCCAGCGGACGTGATCGAATACCAGCGCATTCATATTCACGTGGACGCCGATCACGGCGCCGAATGGTACGAGAATGTATTTATCCCGCTCGTCGGGCGGTCGCCTGAGCTACTGCGCGAGATCAGCCTGGGCGTGGCCACGCGGATACGGGTCGCCGATGCCTATTACAATGAGATCTGGAATCAGATGCGGGGCCTAGGATGAAAACAGTAGAGGCATTATCTGCCGCAGCGGGTCCCAGTGAGAGACCGGCGACATTATTCATCCGGACAAAGGTTACCGAAGCGGATGCGCGCCGCTTCACCATGAAGCTGGTAGTCGCAATGATCATCACCGCCGCCGGGGGGCTGCTAGCAGTTGACAGCAGGATTCCGCTGGCCGCGGCAGGCGTGGCCATCCTCGCCTGCATGTATACCCACGCTGTCGAGTTGCAGCACCAGTGCCTGCACCACTCGGCCTTCCGCAAGGCTTGGCTGCACCGCGTTATCGGCGTCCCGCTCGGCTTGCCCCTCCTCGTCTGCTATTCCCATTACCGGGTGCGGCACCTGCAGCATCACCGTTACCTTGGCACCCCGCAGGACTCTGAATTCTTCGGGTTCGATACCCGTCAGCGGCTTACGCTGTGGGTGCTGTTCCGCTCGATGCTTGATTTCCGGCGGTTCGCGCTGGTGGCGCGCGATGTGTGGCGCAGTTCCCGCGGCACCTGGCAGTACGGCGTTGGCCAGATCGGTGATCGCGCTCGCCGTCAGATCATGTCGGAGTACCGCATCATCGGGGTGATCCTGCTCGGCGCGGCCGGGCTGTGCGCGGCCGGCGCGGGGTCGCTGCTGCTGCGCCTCTGGGTACTGCCGCTGGTGGCGGCGTTGCCTATCCACTTCCTCATCGAGCTGCCCGAACATATTCTGTGCGACACGAGCAGTACCGATGTCCTGGAGAATTCCCGGTCGATAACCGGGAGCTGGTTCAGCACCTGGTTCACCAACGGCAACAACCTTCACGTGGAGCACCACGCTGCCATGGTTGTCCCGCTCAGCCGGCTCCGGGACCGCCATGACGAGGTGATCAAGGCCGGGAAGTACGTGGAGCCGACTTACCTCAGCGCCTACCGGCACCTGTTCCGGACGGTGCTTACCAGTCATCGGGGTGAGAATGACAACTGATCAGCCGTCTGATTTCTATCATTCAGGCGCACTTGAGATGCAGCGGCGGCTAGACACCGAGCGGCTGGCTGCTCACATCGCAGGCAAGTATGTGTCGGCAGAGCTGTCCGACAGCGATGTGAGGATGGTCACGGCGGCGGACTGCTTTTACCTGGCCACGGCCGACCAGTCCGGCTGGCCCGACTGCTCCTATAAGGGCGGCCTGCCCGGATTCGTCAGGGTCCTCGACCGGCGTACTCTCCAATTTCCTCACTATGACGGAAACGGAATGTTCCGCAGTCTGGGGAACTTGCTGGTGAACCCGCGGGTGGGACTGCTCTTCGTGAACTATGAGCAGCCGATAAAGCTTCGCGTCAATGGGACCGCGGAGCTTTCCACGGCACCTGAAACCACGGCTTCCTTTTTCGGCGCGGACGCGGTTGTCACGGTGCGTGTCGCCCGGGTGTTCGAGAACTGCCCGCGCTACTTGCATAACCAGGCTACCGGGGAGTTCTCGCGGCACTGCCCGCGTCCGGAACCGGACTACGTACCGCCAGACCCGGAATGGAAGCTGAAGGCCGAGTATCGTGGCATCGTGCGTACGACCGGCGTAGCGCCGTCCGGGCACTAATCCCGCGCATCAAATTATTCTTCCTGAAGGGAGGCGATCACGTGCTGGCAAGGAAGTTCAACGTCGGAATCGTCGGCGCGACCGGCCAGGTCGGCGGTGTAATGCTACGAATTCTGAGCGAGCGTGATTTTCCGGTCGCATCGATCCGCCTGTTCGGCTCCGCGCGGTCGGCCGGGCAGTCGCTGATGTGGCAGGGATCGCGTATCCGGGTCGAGGACGCCGCCACAGCGGATTTCTCCGGCCTTGAGATAGTCCTGTTCTCCGCCGGAAAAGATGCGTCAAGGCGACTCGCCCCGGTTGCGGTGGAGGCGGGCGCGGTGGTCATTGACAACTCGTCTGCCTGGCGGATGGACAAAGATGTGCCACTGGTGGTCGCCGAGGCAAACCCGCATGCGCTCGCCGATCGGCCCCGGGGCATAATCGCCAACCCGAACTGCACCACCATGGCCGCGATTCCGGTACTCGCGCCGCTTCATGCCGCGGCCGAACTGCGGTCCATGGTCGTGTCCACCTACCAGGCTGTCTCCGGAGCCGGCCGCGATGGCGTGACCGAGTTGAGCGAGCAAGTCCTCAAGGTGGCCGAGCGCGCGCCCGCGCTGGCCTTCGACGGTGCCGCGGTGGAATTCCCGCCTGCGGTGAAGTTTTCCATGCCGGTGGCTTTCAATGCGCTTCCGCTCGCGGGTGCCGTTGCCGAGGACGGCAGCGGCGAGACCGAGGAGGAGCAGAAGCTGCGCAATGAGAGCCGGAAGATACTGGAGATTCCGGGACTGCTGGTGTCGGGGACCTGCGTGCGGGTCCCGGTGTTCACCGGGCATTCGCTGCAGGTAAACGCCCGCTTCGCCCGGGCCCTCAGCGTAGCGGAGGCGACGGAGTTGCTTGCCAGGGCGCCTGGTGTGCGGGTCCTCGACGTTCCGACGCCGCTTCAGGCGGCGGGCACGGATCCGACTTACGTCGGGCGGATTCGCGCCGATGAGACCGCGCCGAACGGACTTGCCCTGTTCATGTCATCCGACAATCTGCGCAAAGGTGCCGCGCTGAATGCCGTCCAGATCGCGGAACTAGTCGCGGCCGAGCTAATCGCCCGTGCCTGACGCCCGCTGACCGAAGAGGATCGTTTATATGGATACCCAGCAACCAGGCGGCGCTGCCGCCGTGAGGACGCGCCAGGAGCTTTCCTTCGGCCAGGAACAGCTCTGGTTCCTGGACAACTTGCTCCCGAATCCCTCCGTTTACAACCTGCTGACAGCTTTCCGTTTGCGCGGGCCGCTCGACACCGATATCCTCGGCCGGGCATTAACAGCGATAGTCGCGCATAACCCCGTCCTGCGGGCGTCGTTCCATTCGGCGGACGGGATACCATTCCAGGTTATCGAGCCGTCGTGCGCGGCCACGCTGGTAATCTGCGACGTGCCTGGAGTTAGTGAGCACGACATCCAGGTGGCCGTTACCGAGGAAGCCAGCATCAAGTTCGATCTCTCCGCTGGGCCGCTCTGCCGTTTTCGGCTCTTGCGCATATCCAGCACTGATCATGTCCTGACCATCACGATCCACCACATAGTGACGGATGGCTGGTCGATGGGGATCATACATCAGCAGCTATCGTCCGCCTACCAGGACCTGATTTCAGGCCGGGAACCGCAGTTGCCGAAGACGACTGTCGATTACGCCGAATACGCGGTACGCCAGCGCTCGGCCATGCAAGAAGCTGAAATTGAGAGCCAGCTGCGCTACTGGGAAGACCGACTGGCCGGAACCGTGCCGCTCGAATTTCCTGCCGACCGGGGCAGGCCGCCGGCCCTGAGCTCACGCGGCGACACACTGAGCGTGAAATTTCCGCAAGCGCTCCTCCCGCGGCTGCGCGACCTCGCGCACCGAGAGGGCGTGACGCTGTTCATCGTGCTCGCGACGGCCGTCAATGCCGTGCTCAGCCGGTATACCGGCCAGGAAGACATTCCTGTGGGCATCACGATGTTCGGTCGCCCGGAGCCGGAGCTTGAGGGAATCGTTGGCCTGTTCGTGAATATGCTCGTGCTGCGGACGGACCTCACTGGCGATCCCGAGTTCCTGGAGCTTCTCAGCCGGGTGGCAGACGGCGTCTTCGATGCTTACGCCAATCAGGAGGTCCCTTTCGAGGGAATCGTCAGCCGAGTCCAGCCCATCCGCGATCCGGGCCGTAACCCGCTATTCGATATAGCGCTCCAGATCCTGAGCGACGGCAACTCCGGCCTGGACCTGGCGCTGCCCGGCGTGACAGCGGAGCCGGTGCACGCGCGCACCCTTGTCTCCAGATTCGACATGGCGCTGAGCTTTATCGACTCAGATGACTCGCTTGGCGTCGATATCGAGTACTCGGCGGACCTGTTCGACCGGTGGCGGATCGAGGGCCTCGTCCTGCACCTGGAGCGGGTGCTGACGGCCGCATGCGAGGAACCATCGCTGCGGCTGTCCCGGCTGCCGCTGCTCGATGCGCAGGACAGCAGCAGCGTGCTCGCCTTCGGCGAAGGACAGCCGTCGTCGCGCCCGGACTATCCGGTCCATGAAGCAGTGGCCCGGCAGGCGGCCGCCACCCCGGAAGCGATCGCTGCCGTATGCCGCGGCCGTCAGCTCAGCTACCGCGAGCTCGACCGCCGCGCCAATCAGCTCGCGCATTACCTGAGGTCGCTGGGAGTCAGGCACGAGCAGATCGTCGCTGTGGCGATGGATCGCGACCTGGATACTCTTGTCGCGTTCCTGGCCGTGATGAAGGCTGGTGCCGCCTACACGGTCCTGGATGTGGCGGACCCTCCCAGCCGGCTGGAATTCCTGCTCCGCGACACCGCCGCCAGGGTGGTGCTGACCCGCACGGCGCTGCGGGACCGGCTGCCACCCGCGGCGGACCAGACCGTGGTATGCCTCGACGCGGAGTGGGAGCCCGTCATCTCCGCGCAAGCACAGACGGCTCCGCAGGAGTGGGCGACCCCCGACAGCCTGATCTACATCCTCTACACGTCGGGATCAACGGGGGCGCCGAAGGGCGTCATGCTCGAGCACCGTGCCCTCATGTCCTTCGCTGAGTCTTACCGGCGGACGTTCAGCTTCGAGCCGGGCGACCGGATGATCCAGCTACGCCCGCTCACATTCGACATGTCGCACGGCGAGATCGTGGCTGGTCTCATATCCGGCGCCACTTTGGTCCTCGTCCCCGACGAGCTGGCATCGTCACCGGAAGGGCTGGCCGCTCTGATCAGGGATGAGCGCCTCACCTACGTGGGCATGCCCCCGGTGCTGCTCTCACTCGTGGAGGCCGGCCTACCCGCATGTGCGCGCGGTGATGAGCGGCGGCGAGGTGGTCCCGCCCGAGATGGTGAACAAGTGGAAGTTGCCGGGCCGGATCTTCGTGAACGGGTACGGACCGACGGAGACCTCCGTCGTCTGCACCGACTACACGTGCGACGACCGAGACTGGCGGGAGCCGCTGCCCATCGGGCGCCCTTACCTGGACCGCCAGCTCTATGTCGTGGACAAGCGGGATTGCCTGGTCCCGATCGGCGCTCCCGGTGAGCTGCTCGTCGGCGGTGAAGAAGGGCTGGCGAGGGGCTACCTCAACCAGCCCGAGCTGACGCGGGAGCGTTTCGTTCCCGATCCGTTCCGGCCAGGCGCCCGCGTCTACCGCACCGGCGACATAGTCCGCTGGTCTCCCGGCGGGCTGCTTGAGTTTGTCGGCCGCCGGGACACCCAGGTCCAGTTGCGAGGTATACGGATCGAGCTGGAGGAGATCGAGACGGTGCTCGCGGCACGCCCGGATACGGCGATGGCCGTCGTAGTGGTTCACGCTGATCCCCATGGCGAGCAGCGGCTGGCCGCGTATGTCACCCCAGCCGGCGAGCGCCGGCCGGTGCCGGGCGAGCTTCGCGATCACGTAGCCAGCCGGCTGCCCGCCTACATGGTGCCCCACTTCTGGGCCGTCCTTGACGCGCTGCCGATGACGGGCGCAGGAAAGATCAACCGGGCTGCTCTGCCGAAGCCGGATTCTCCCCCGGCGGACGTGGCAGACGACACGATGGCACCACGCACCGAGACCGAAGCGCTGGTGGCTAGCGTAATCGCGGACGTCCTGTCGGCCGAGAAGACGAGCTTCACCAAGAGCTTCTTCGACCTCGGCGGCAGCTCCGTACAGGCCATGAGGGTGGTAAGCCGGCTGAACCGGGCGCTGGGCGTCAAGGTGAACGTCAGGCTTCTGTACGGCGACGGCTCTGTCCAGGCCATCGCCGCGAAGCTCGATCGCATGCTCCATGACAAGTGAGCCGGCCGTGGCAGGCCGCCCGTCACCGCTGGGCTCGTTCCTGGCCGATGGCGGTCCGCTCCCGCCGGGGGCGCTGGTCCCCGTCAAGCCCGGGGCCGGCGCTGGCGCCCTGCCACTCATCTGCGTGCATGCCGCTTCCGGCTCTCCGTATGTCTACGCTGGCCTGGCTCGGCTGCTCGCGGACGATCAGGCCGTCCTCGGCTTCGAGGCTCCCGGGTTCGACGACGGCCGCCCGCCCGTCCGATCCGTCGCCGGGCTGGCGGACGAGTACGCGGGGACGCTCGGGCAGCTCAGCCTGCAAGGCGCCTGCCACCTGCTCGGCTGGTCGATGGGCGGCGTAGTGGCGTTCGAGATCGCGCGCCGCCTGGAAAGCCTCGGGGAGAGACCCCGTTCGCTCATTCTCGTGGACCCGCCGCCGCCGGTCTCGGTCGGCACGGCTACTGCCGCCGACATCCTGCGCCGCTTCACCTGGGATGTGCTTGCTGCTAATGGCCGCCCGGGCAGTGACGTCGGCGAGGTCCTCGCCCCCGTGCCAGAAAAAGACGATCCAGTCCAGGTCATCACGCACCTGCAGCGAATAGGAGTACTACCCGAGGAGATAGAAATGGAGGTACTGCGAAGCAGGTTCGCCGTGTTCCGCGCGAACATAGAAGCCCTGACCGAGTATGTGCCGACCGGATCGTACGCCGGACCGCTGTTGCTGATCAGGGCCGCGGATGCCCCCCAGGACGCGAGTCCGGCGTGGCGCCGGCTGGCGCCCCAGCTTGAGGAGATTACCGTCAGCGGCGATCACTACTCGATCATGCTCGGCGCTGGCCTGCCCGCGGTGAGCACGGCGATCGGGCACCGCCTCAGGGAAACGCGAACGCATTAGGAGCGCGCCCACTGCCTACTCAGGGAAGGCCTCCCGTTGCCCGGTTCGGCCCGGATGTCCTCAGGAGGAACAGGACGGCGACGTATTCAAGGGATGTCCCTGGTACCAGGCCAGGCCCGCTTGGCGCACGGAACCATCAGTGTTGAACTCCAGGATAGGCATTGCCTTGTCGATCTGGTTGCCAGTATCTGGCTGGAATGCGATGAGGCCGCTGGCTCCCGGGATCGCGAAATGACAGTTAAAATTGAAAAGGAAGTTGGCTATCGAGCTCGGACTGGTCGAAGGGTCCTCCAACGCCGCTGTGATCACGGTGAGCACCGCGTCGTGCTCCATGATGGCGCCGGAATCAGCCAGGTCCCTCGGGGGGAATCGGTAGATATCAGTGAATTGCCTCGCGAAATCGGTATAATTTCTCTGGTCAATACTATTACCGATGCCCCACTCGTTCGGGTAGGCGAGCGCCGTATACAGCAGCTTCACGCCGATGTCCCCGGACAATGCCAGGTGAGAGCCGATTAGACGAGACGCGTCGTCACCAGTCATCACAGTTACTGAGTGCAGCAGGCATGCCCCGCCAGCGGACAATGCGGCCACGAAGGACCGGAGATCAACGCCCCGCCCTGTGAAGTAAATGAGATCGGGTCGCTCATCGCAGATGGTGTCATGCTCACCTCCGAATACTGATTCAAGGTATTGCTCCTTGTTCGTGCCGATCAGCGCGCTTTCGGGAGAATAGTATTCCTGGGTGAACTGTATCGGGACTCTGGACTGCCTCAGGAACGCGCCAGTGAGCGTGGCCGCGTAACTATCGGATGCATTCAGGTCCTTGACCAGCATGATGTGGCGATAGCGGCCCGCAGCTATATAGCTGGCAGCGGCATTCGCCTCATCACTATTTGTCGGCCCGACTCGGAAAAAGAACTTGGCCCGAACGTTGTCGGTACCCTTGTTCATATCGTCAGCGGTAACCGCAGAGCCGACGGCGGCGATGCCGGCGTTAGATAGGGCGGCGACCGCATTCCGAGTATTGTCCAGGCTCTGGCCAAGGTCGGTCACTGCTATGATGCGCTCGCGCTTACTCCACTTGATGATTTCGTTCACGGTTTGCCGCCAGTAAGCGGCATTGCTGCCGACGTTCGCCAGCAAGAGCTTGATGCCATCAGGTTTATCGTCCGGCCATGTCGCGGTGATTCCGCCTTCAATGTCATGGCGGGCAGCCGACAGCGACCCGATATCGACGGCTGGGTTCGGCGTTAAGTCCTCCAGCAGCACGATAGTCCTGAAGTCACCGGAGGTGCGCGCATCGTGACGGGCGATGATTCCTTCCAGGTCGGCCAGTCGATCCCCGGCCTGTAGGGCAGACGAATCCAGATCTAACCCCACGCAGACATAGGGCGAGCCGACCGGCCTCATGCCCAGGCCGCAGGGCTGATGACTCCACGGGTGCCACCAGACCAGCCCGACCGCGAGGATCAGGGCCGCTGGGGTCGCGAACAACCACAAGTGCCTGCGGAACCAACCGCGCGGGCGCACAGGCGGACGGCTAGCGCGGCGGTCAGGACCGAGCCTGCCGGGAAGACGATCAAGAAGGGCAAGGTGTCGAGGCATAGCCGGTTCCGTTCTCTGAATCAGGGCAGTTGGCCGCGGCGCGCGCGATTAGCGGCGTCGTACAGTGCGTCTACGTCCGGGCGCTGGGACAGGGAAGCCAAGGCCTGAAACGCGTTCGCGATCTCGTTATTCTGGTCTTGGCCGCGCACAGCAAACGGATTCGCGGTCAGCCAGCTGGCAACGATCAGGCGCGCCACATTGTTACGAATTACGGTGCGCCTCTGCGGTCCTCGCTCGACGTCCGTGCCGACGAGCTCTTCGTAGAGCTGACGGTAGCTACGGTCGAGCGGCAGGCTGTCCGGAGCGTGCACGACAAAGTTGAGAGAACTGACCCACTCCTCGTGGGGGACATCGTCAAATTCTTCTTCGAATCGTGTTATTACCTCGCCGATCCCGCCGAGAGCCAGTTGGCAATAGGCGAGGCGCATCGGGTACTTGGGGGCATCCACATCGTCCATTAACGCGGCGAACTGCGCGTCGTAAGGCAATCCGCCTCCCGATATATCCCGGTAGGCCAGCGCAGACACCAGATTCGCCGCGATCCACTGATGTAAGGTCACATGACCGGGTATTTCTCCATCCGCGCGTGCCGTCACCCACAGAGCGGTGCGAAGTTCCGTGAGGATCCGCCCGATATAGGGCTGACTGCTACGGCTCATTGCCGACGCCGGGATCAACCACGGTGCGGTGGCGAACGGCGCCGCGGTGACGAAGTCATCAATGCTCAGATCGGTGAGGCGGTCGACCAGCTTGAGCGCTCTCAGCCGCCTGCCCCACAGGTCACTCGCCGGATCGGCGGGCTCGGCCGGGCCCAGCAGGTCGCGCGCGCCATGCTCGACAACTCGTTCCTGGAGTACCTCCTTGAGCTGACCGACCGCCAGGGGCAGCCCACCCGTGGCGTGATAGGCGAGTGCGGCCTTCGGGTCTGCCGGACTGGTCCCGAGCATCTGGGCGACCTCCTCAACCTGAAGTGCGTCAAGGAGCACTGGATAATACGGCGACTGACGGAAGCCCGGTGCCGGCCTGGACCAGTGCTCGTACGTAGCGGCATGGCAGGAGGGCACGGTGCGTGAATGGCCTGGTGAACCGAGATCGGGTCCTTTGGGATACCAGGGAGGTCGCCATTCTGACTCCCACCCTCGATGCCATCGCCCACTGGTCGCCACAACCAGCAGCGGGTCGTTCGCCTCGGCATCACCGGGATTACGACGGCAATACTCATCCCGCGCAGCGGTGAGATCGTCGAGAAAGTCCGTGCCCCCAGCATGATCGATGTTGTCAAGCATCAATACCCAGCTATGAAGGTGCGGAACGCGCTCGGGATTCCTGCAATCACAAGGACTTTTCGCCTCGGGGTAACGGTTCCACCAGGTCTTCGAGCAGCTTCTCAACCCTCAGGTTACGCCGGAAATCGTTCAGCCGGTTACGCAGTTGTTCCCTGTCCTCGGCGTGGCCATTCACGAGACAACCCGTACGCCAACTTGATGACCACCTCCAGGGTTGTCGGCGGCTCATCCGGTGCTGACGGCGAATCCCGGTCGAAGTCGAACCGCGCATGAACAACTCCCTGGCCGAGGTCACGAGAAATGGCTTCCATAACCAAAGACTTGCCCGAACCGACGGGACCCAGGAGCACAATCACAGGCGGCGGACGAGAAGGCCGACCAACCTCCCGGTACCACAGCATCCTCCGTACAAGCGTCCCTGCGCTTGATCGGCGTAAGTCCTCCATCGTCATACCCTCTCCCAGTAAGGCATCCCAGTCTGTAGGCCCCGGCCGACCCCACCACCCCGAGCCGGCATCCAGATTCTCGACATCGCAGACAAATTCACCTGGGATGTGGTTGCTGGTAATGGCTGCCCGGGCAGTGACGTCGCCGAGGTCCTCGCCCACTCACCCGCAGCGAATGGGAGTACCACCCGAGGGGATAGAAATGGAGGTACTGCGAGGCAAGTTGCTGTGTTCCGCGCGAACATAGGAGCCTGGCGGAGTCAAGGGAGAAGCCACCCGACAGCCTCCTGGCTCCTGGCGGAGGCGGCGGTTTTCCGTGATCATGATCGAGACCGTGATCACGGAAGATCGCCCAGGTCAGGGCACTGGTTATGTTCCGTGATCATGCCCGCGAACATGATCGCGGAACATCACACGTGCCCCTGGAGGCTGTCGCGTGACTCGTGATCGGGTCGGGGTCCTTTGACGTCAGGCGGCCCGGCGGCCCGGCCCGCGACGGCATCAGGGCGGTCCGGGTTGGTGGTCACGGCCGCCTCTAACAGCATCGTGGCCCTCCCTGTTGCTGTTGATCACCGGTTTTAACAGCAACGCGGCCCTCCCTGATGTTGTCCTGACAGCAACGGGGAGGGCCACGTTGCTGTCAGGGAAGACCGCTGACAGCAACAGGGAGGGCCACGATGCTCACCCTGCCCCGGCGGCATCGTCGCGGAGCACAGCGCACGTCCGCCTAGAAACGCAGATCACGCGCCGAGGCACTAGTTCACAATCTCAGAGAGGGCTTCCCGTTGCCCGGTGCGGCAGCCGCGTAGGCCCGTGTCCAGGCACCGGCTGCCCACGGCCGCTGGAACTCGTCCGCGCTGAGGTCCCGGCCGCGCCAGTGAGCAAGACGGCCAGGATCAATGGCAGGCCCGTGAGGTGACGCCGATCGTCTTCGCACGAGTCGCTAAAGGATCTTGATCCGCAAGGGTTTTGGCCCGACTCTTCGGTATTAGGATTACAAAACAACCAACCTCGGACAGGAGGATGCTTATGACTGCATTGCTCGCCCTCGAACCTCGTGACGCGGGTACAAGCGCCATCGAGCCCGACATCGAGTTTGACACCAATCTGGATGCGCTGAGCGCGCGGACGAAGTGTCACGGATGCTGCGTCGATGCCAGCCACCAAGTCGCCATTACAGGCACCCTGGCACTGTAAGCAGCCTGCAAGGTACTGCCCGGCACGCATCTGTCGGCGCGTCAAGCCGAGCGTGCCGGGCAGGACTGGCCCGCGGGCGGCGGCCAGCCCGACTGGTATGCACCCGCTCCCCTGATCACGCGGCGAGGAGTTCCGGCATGGACCACGACGACGTGCGGGGTGCCCTCGAGCGGGCGGTTGCGGATCGTCCCGGGCTTTGCTACCGGATACACAGCAGCCCCACCTGGCTTGCCGTCAGCCGGGATGGTCTCACGCTGCCCGAGCACGGCTGGAAGCTGCACGTTTCCAGCCGACCCGCGACGTTCGCGACCTTGGTCGAGAAACTGCTTCCCGTGCTCCTCGATGGTGGTCACACTTTCAAGCTCGCTCGTTCACGACAGGTGCTCGCCAGGCTCAACGACGGCATCAGCTCACCGGAGGCGGTCGGCAAGGCGTTCACTATCTATCCTGCGCAGCAGGAGGTCCGCGAGCTTGGGCTGCGGCTAGCTAGCTTGCTGCGCGGAGACGAGGCTCCCAGGGTGCTCAGCGACCGGCAGGTAGATCCTGGTGCCCCGGTGTATTACCGGTACGGCCCCTTCCGCAGGAACTGGCGCACGGACACCGGGGGTCGAATGGTCACGCTGATCCACGGCCCGGCCGGCGAGGAGTTCGGGAGTTTGGCCACAATGCGGTACCGGCAGCCGTCCTGGACTACCGATCCGTTCACTGAGTTGACAGGTGGTCCGCAAAGGAGCGCCGGAGACCAGGTGATCGGCGGCAGATACCGGATCATCGCCGGACTTTATGAATCAGCCAGAGGCAACGTGTATCGCGGCGTCGATCAGCGGGATGGCGCGAGCGTGGTGATCAAGCAGGCCCGTGCACTGGTCGACGAGCACGACGCATCCGGCGATGTCCGGTTGCGGTTGCGGAACGAGCGCCGGATCCTCGCCGTGCTCGATGGAGTCGCCGGGGTGCCGCGCTTCATCGACCATTTCCGGCACCGAGGCGAGCGGATGGCGCACTCTCGGCGCACTGGGCCGGCGCCTGGCCCGGATCGTGCTCGACGTGCACGCCCGCGGCGTTGTGCTCCGCGACCTGTCGGCAAAGAACGTGGTGGTCGACGGGCCCGACGTCAGCCTGATCGATTTCGGCTTCGGCAGCCACGATGGCCTGCACATCCCCGGTGGCACCGCCGGCTTTGCGCCAGCCCGGCAGCTCCGAGGTGAACCACCCCGGGATACCGATGATCTGTTCGGTCTCGGCATGACGCTGATTTACGCGGCGCACAGTGTCCTGCCCGTGACGCTGGACGGCGATCTCGATGCCCCGAGACAACGGGCGCTCCAAGCGATCAGCGCCCGCTATGGCGCGACGCCCAGCGGGGTCATGGGCAGCATCGCGGCATTGCTCAGTGATGATGACGATGTCGCCCGGGAAGCGGCCCGGATGCTGGCCGCGGGTGCCACGCAGGAACAGAAGCCGGGCGCCGGGCGCCGGGCTTCCCGCCGGCTGCCGGCCCCGCCGGATGTCAGCACGGAACTTGCCGCCGAGATCACCAGTAACTTGCTGGACGATCTGCTCAACCGGACCGATGCCCTGCTGGCGGCGCCGGAGAGCCTCGCTGCCGCGCACGATGCCAGCATCTACACAGGTAGCGCTGGCATCGGGCTCGAGTTGCTGCACCACGCCAGCCGTCCGGGCGTCCGGGAGCGACTGGCCGCCCTACTGCCGTTCACCCAGCGAGCGATGGCCTCGGTGCTGCTGCCGCCAGGGCTCATGCTCGGGCGGACTGGCGCGGACGTATTCCTGGCACTCGCGCAGTCACGTGGATTCGAAGCCGCTGAATACGCAGGGCCTGAGATCCCGGGTGCCGACTGGGAGCCCGACGGCGCTGAGCTGACAGCGGGCGCTGCCGGCATCGGCATCGGTCACCTGATGCTCTGCGATATCACCGGCAATCGGCGGCACCTTGCTGTCGCGCAACGCTGCGCCGAGTACGTGCTCGACCGACTCGATGACTGGCAACCCTCGCAGGGCTCGGATGAGCCGGCACAGCCGCCAGAGCGCGAGGCCGTAGAGCCGTCCGCCGGCCGGGCACACGGCCTCGCCGGGTCCGTTGACCTGCTGCTGCACGCCGCCGAGTCGCTGGACCACTTCGAGTCCCGGTTCCGTGCGGCCGAGCACGCGAGCCATCTTGCCGAGCGTGCGGAGTCGCTTGCCCGGCGGGTGCCCACACGGTTCTCCGCCCCGATCGCCGCGTCCTGGTGCCAGGGCCTCGCCGGGATCGCGCCCGTCCTGCTGCACGCGGGAGACGTGCTGTATGACCATGCGCTTGGCGCCCTTGCCCGGCGGCTCGCCGACGTGTGCCTGGACTTTCTGCCTTACGTGAGCGTTCCCGTGCAGTGCTGCGGCCTTGTCGGCATCGGCAACCTTTTCATCGATCTGGCCATTCATGACTCCAGCGGGCATTACTGGGCCGCCGCGCACGCCACCGCACGCCAACTGCTGATGCGCAGCACGGGGCCGGTGAATCATCCGGTCTTCGTCAAGGACAGCCTCGAGGAATACGGCGCTTCATGGGCATTCGGCGTTGCCGGACAGCTCGCCTTCTTCCGCCGGCTGGCGAGTCACGGTGGTCCCGGCAGTCTCCCCGTGCCCGGAGCGTCAGCGGCCCCGTGAAACTGACACGGGAGCCCGCCAGGCGCCCGGCAGGAGAGCTTAATCAGCCGAAGCGGTAGATCTTCTGAATTGATTCGGCGAAAATATCGTCGAGGGACGGCATCTCTGGAATGGCGGCCTGAGTGAAGGCGAAGAAGACCGATCGCCTGGACGACGGATCCTGAATAGCGCTCACCAGCGCTCCGATAATCCGCTGGCGCTGCCCGAAGGGGGTCGAGGCGTTCTGGCCGATGATAGTGAGCAGCTGGGCAGCGGCCCATGCCGCTATCGCGCTGCGGCCCGACAAGGCCGCGATGAGCTGGTCGACGACGGCCTGGTCAACGTTCCGCAATTGCGGAATCGACTCGAGCGCGGCCTCGCGGACCTGGGGGACGTCAAGCAGGGCCTGCTGAAGCGAGCGCAGGACCGGCGCTGAGCCGTGCCGCAGGACGCCGAGCAGCTTGGCGGCTCCTCTGCGGCCGGGGAACCCGTTGTGGTACTGGGTCGCCATGGCGAGCAGCCGGGAAAGCGTCTCGGTGTCGGCGCGGCGGCGGAACGTGTCGGGGTTCAGCACGACGATGGGCGCGGCAGCCTCGATGACGTAGCTGCGTTCCAGGAGATTGGCCTCGTCGCGCACCGATTGCGCCAGCAGTTCCGTTACCCAGTCGGTGAGCACGGTGACCCACGGCCACTCCGATCGGCCGGCCACCGCCCGGTGCGCCTCAAGAGCACCGACGGCCCTCGCCTCGCCGTCAACGCTCGCGAGTTGCGTCTGGCCGTAACGACTCAGCGCCTCCCGCACCTCGATCTCGCCGCCCGCGGCGAGCATGTCGCCGACACTGCTCACGGCCAGCTCCCAGAGCTGCCCGGACGCCCGGCGCGCGCTGTCCTGATCGAGGTGCCCCCCGGTGGCGGCGAGCGAGGCGGCGGCGGCGGCAAGCACCATCTCCACGTCGGCGCTCAGCACCGGCCGGTCACGCAGTGATTCGGGGTCGATCTCCCTGAGAACGTCCCACAATTCCCGCCAGCGCTCACCGTCAATACGGAATGGCGCGGCCGTTTCGCTGAAATCCGGCGGGTCCGCCTTGACATCCCAGCTGCGCCAGAGCACGACCGCGCAGGCCCGGAGCAGGCGCGCCTGCACGACCGCGCTGCCGTTCCTGAGCCGGTCAAGTAGCACAGTCCAGGCCGCGTCGGCCAGGCCGTGCATCATCTCGAGAACGCGGCCCGCACCGCTGTCTGGCGTCGGGCTGGCTTCCAGTTCGGCGCACCAGGCCAGGATGGCTCCTGGATCGTCGTGCACCACTCCTTCGAGGCACCAGGTCACGGCGACAGCCGCGCCCGGTGAATCCACCCGCCGGTCAAAATAGAACTGGGCGAGCACGTCGATTCCCGCCCGGCCAAGCCGCGACACCGTCGTGCGGAGGTAATTTCCGCCAAATCCGGTGAGACGACGGGCGCGGCCGCGTGAGAGGTCATCCTCGGCGTCGAGCAAGCCGAGGATGGCCGGGACCAGGGTGGCGGACATGCCGCGGTGCTCGGCGAGCAGGAGGGCGGCGACCCTGGACACGTCTGGGTCCGCGTGCTCATGCCATGACCACAGGGCGGGCTCCGCGTCGTAGCTGGCCCGCACCAGACGGCCGAGCAGCGGGCGCAAGACCGTCGCCGGCGCTCCGTCAAGCGCGTCAAGGGCCAGCGACAGGCTGCGCGCCACGGCGCCTGTGCAGTCGATCAGGGCGGAGCCATACCAGGCGAGCAACTGAGCGACCGTCTCGGGCGACGGGCCGGTCGCGAGCCGGCGCCAGGCGGCATTCGACTCATCACGGCTCCCCGACCGGCTGAGATCGCCCGCCAGCGCGTACAAGGCCAGCGGCGCCCAGGCCTGGACGGCCCCGGGATCGGTTCCGGCCAGCTCCGGCAGGTAGGGAACGATGATGCTGCCCCACCGGCGCAGAACCCACGCGCGTTCCTCCGTCGCGAAGTCAGCTGAGGTCAGCATCTCCTGCGCCGCCGCCTTCGCCCGGACGCAGTCAGGGAAGTTCTCCAGGATCAGCTGGAGCGTCCGAAGCTGATCCTGCCTGGAGTCGTAGCCGCTCAGCTGGCCAAGGGCGGCAAGTACCTGGTCTTCGCACTCCGAGGCCGGCGAGGCGGCAGCCAGCCGCAGCCTGGCCACCGTGGCGGTGACCGGATCGCCGATCGCCGCGGCAAGCTCAGGGCACTGGGCCAGGTGCCTGGCCCGTTCCGGTGCGGGCGCGAGTCGCGCCAGCCGTTCCCTCAGCTGGAATGACCTGGCGTGATCGGTCACCAGTGCCGCGGCCTTCGCTGCCGCACCGATCGCCTCGGCAGCGTGATCGGGGAAGCAATCCGCGATGCGAAGGAAGCCGCGGGCCTGATGCCAGGGGTCGCCAGTGGCCTGGCACGAGCGCATCAGTCGCGCTACCGGATCGATGTCGGTCGCGAGCGATTCATCTAGTGTTTCGAGCGTTCGCTCCCGAAAGTCCTGGTCCCAGGCCGGGCCGGCGGCCCAGGCGATGACCAGCACTTCCGGCTTGAGCGCGGGATTGCGCTCGATCATCGGCGAGACGACGAGCTCGAACAGCCATCCGGGGACGAAGGCCATCTCCTGAGGCACGCTCAGCAGCTGGTCAAGTACGTGAATCGGGATGTCCTCTTCGCCGTTGTAAGGCAACGTGAGGGGGTCAGCGGGCCACCAGTGGGCATAGCGGCGGAATTCGTTAGCGCCGCCTGTCCCCCGCGAGTTGACCGCCGCGATGACGAGTTCCGGCGGGTAGCTGTCCGGATCGACCGCGTCGGCGAACACGGCCGCCGAGTAGACCACGTCGTCGCTGAATCCCCGCACCCACTGCGTCAGCTCCTCACCGAAGACCCGCGCCCGCTCCTGTTCCGGTATCTGGTTGATCGCCTTGCCCAGGGTCACCGGTCCGGCACCGGACTGGATGAGCACCGCCTGAACGGCCGTGAACAGCCGCTCCCAGCGATCGTTGGGCAGGGAGCCGGCCAGCCGGGCAAGCGAGCCGGCGGTCTGCGCCGCGGCCTGCACCGCGCAGTCCCTGAGGCCCACCTCAAGAGCGCCGGCCCTCCTGGCGACGACTTCCTCGCCCGGCCGCACGCCGCTCAACGCCGGTCCCGGATCCTCACCCAGCGCCCAGAGAGCGAGCACTGCCTCCTGGCGCTGCACCGGGTCGGCCGCCTCGGCCCGGCCGCGCAGGAAACGGGTCAGGCCCGGCAGGTCGTCAGCGCTCAGGGCCTGGGTAACCGGCCAGGTAAAGGGCGAGTCCCTGATGATGGCGTCCGGGCTGAACAGCGGCGCGGCCTGCCATTTGCGCTGCAGCTCCTTCCCTACCGTGTCCAGGTACACGGCCATGCTGTAGACAGGATCATCTCGTCCCCACAGCAAGCCGAAGTAGGCCTCGAACGCGCTCCGCTCGTCCGCGAGCTGCAGGTAGTGGGCGATCCGCTGGTACTCGTCAAGCGCGTCGGCGGCGCCCAGGTACCAGTAGCCGCCGTAGAGGCACAGCATGAGGGACATCCACCGCGGGCTGCGCCTGATCCGGTCGGTCAGCTCCGGCCTGCGCCTGAGCAGCTCGCGCATGGGCAGCAGGCCCGAACCCCAGCCAGGCTCAAGGCGGGGTACGGGTTCTCCTTCTTCCGGGATCTCGGCCGGCGAGATGAGGACGGTGAGCGCCTGAGTGATGGGAGAGCCGAGATCGAGGCTGTCCCAGGCGCCCGCCGCCTCGGCCAGCGCGACGGCCAGCCGCGGGCTGCGGGCATCGATCGTCTGGATGAGAAGGGCGGTCGCGCACGCGAGTTCCTGGCCTCCGTCGCCCGGGCGGGTGAGCGCCGAGGCGAGCACGTCGTCAATGCCCGCCTCGTGGTCTTCACTCCGCAGCGCGGCCACCGCGCCCTCGATAAGCTCACGCACCCTGGGAAGGCGCCCCTGGCGGGTCAGGGTGCTGTAGCTGAGGAGCAGCTTCATGACCACTGGCTGCACGACCTCGGCCGTCACCCGTGTCATCTGGGGAATCGCGGCGGCGAGAAGCAGCGCCGACTCCGGGAAGAGGTCGCCGAGCGGGCTGTCCGCCGCCAGCAGGTCAGTCACGAGCGGCCCGACCTGGCCCGGGTGCTGCCAGTTGATCAGCGCCAGCGCCATCAGTATGGGCTCACGCCAGCGCGGGTCCCCGAGCCGGGAAAGTATCCGGGCGGCTCGCCGCCCGCTATCACTGACCAGGTGCCGCGCGGCCAGGAATTCCTGGAACGTCAGGTGGGAGAACCGGAAGGCGCCGGGCCCGCTCTCGACGAGCAAGCCGAGCTCCACCCGCATGATCCGGAGCAGCGACTCGACCGACGCCTGGAGCGAAGGGCTCGGCTCCTGCGGGTTCGTGCCATCGATTCTGGCGACTTCCTCAAGCAGGTGATCGCGGAACTCGGCCGCGAGTATCACGCCGTTGGCCTTGGTCGCGTGCACATGCGCGGCCACGGCGGGAAGGGCGGCGAAGAGCGCCAGGCTCTCGATCTTGTCGTAGGTGCCGCTGAGCCGCGCCGACCACACCTCGATCAGGGTGTCGACCGCCGACTGGTACACCTCGACCCGTTGCGACGGCAGCGCGTTGCCCTGGTTGATGAAGACGCTGACGATCACGGCGGCGAGCATCGGGTTCGTGGCCAGGTCGCGGATGTACCGGTTGCCCGGCAGGCCGAGCAGCCCGATCAGGTCATCGGCCAGCGCCTCCGCGTCCTCGCCGTCCGCCAGCTCGAGGAGCACCGCCCGCATCCAGTTGTGGACAAAGATCCGGAGCGCCTCATCGGTCATCTTCTCGATCGTGACCTGAGTCAGGTCGGCTGGCAGCGGGGCCAGCTGGTAGCCGGCCACCCGGCTCGTGACGATGACCTTGCTTGACTCCCGCGCGCCCGCCCGGTACGGCATCCACCTGGTGATGAACTCCGTGATGGCGTCGGCGACGACGGTGCGCTCCTCGGCCGGCACCTCGTCGAGCCCGTCGAGGACAACGAGGGCACGCCGCTCGCGCAGCGCCGTCTCCAGTATGCCGGCCAGCAGGTCAGGCGCGATCCGCTCGCCTCGGTGGCAGCCAGGGACGTCCTGCGCCCAGGTGGGGTACCGCTGGTTCCACGAGTGGTAGCCGAGGAACTCGCGCAGGCCCCGCGGCTGCTCGCCGCGCTGGCGGCGCTGCTGGCGGTCGGCGGCGTACTCGGCGACCCTGACCTGGATGGGAAGCAGCGGCCGCCCGAGGACGAAGTCAGTCTCCGAATCGGCGCTCGCGTCGACCCGCACCTGCTCGACCTTTACCTCTGGCAAGCCGCGCAGCAGCGCCTGGGCGTGCAGAAGCGTGAGCCAGGCCGCGATGGTCGTCTTGCCGCTGCCGGGATCGCCGAGGATGACGATCGCGCTGTCGCGCTGGTAGACCTCTCCGACGTGCAGTACCCTCCCGGTTTCCGCCTCGGCGCTCGCCAGCAGGCTGCTGAGTCCCAGGTAGTCCGCGGCCGGCAAGTCAGCGTAGAGAACCCAGCGGAGGTCGTCCTCCTCCTGCGGGGAGAGGTTGCGGGCCAGGAGCTCCCGCTCCAGCTCACGCCAGAGATTCTCGGCGGCGGAGGCCCGCTCGGTCTGGCTGCTCTGGTCAAGGCGGAGCGCGGTGTACACCCGCTCGAGCGGCACGCCGAGCGATCCCCGGCTCCTGGCCAGGCCGGTGACCTGGATCTTGTTGTTGACCTCCGCCAGCCAGAGCAGGTAATTCCGCGTCGCCGCGGCCACCAGGCTCGCTGGCCAGGGCGCGGGCTCCGGTGCCCCGGTCGCGGCCGGGCGCGCGGAACTCGGGGCGGCCCGCGGCTCGCGGGCGGGGTTGGCCGCCAGCGTGACGCTGTCGGCGTCACGGGAGGCGAACAGGAACGGGCGCGGCCGGCCGCGGCCGCCCAGGCGCACGTCGACGTACCTGTAGCCATCCCGCATGGTCAGCTCGCGCGGGCCCTCGCTGTCGCCTTCGGTGAGCAGCCTCAGCAGCGCGCCAGTGAGCGCCGTGTGCCGCTGGCCTTCTGGCGCTAGCTCCTGGTCCGTGCGGGCGGCAGAGGTCAGCACCACGGCGCCGTCGATGCTGGCGAGCGCGGCGAAGTCGCTGGCGGTCATGCTGGGACGCGGCGCCGCAAGGCTGCCGAAGCAGCAATCAAGGATCACTACGGCAGCCTGAGCAGGGCTGTCCTGCAAATGCCGGCGGATCGCGGCGTACGCCAGGGCCGTGTGCTCGAGCTGTCCCGGCGCCGGGTCGGTCTGGCCCACCGCCAGGTAGAACTCCGAGCCCCGGCCGATCAGGCCGTAGCCGGCGTAGTACACGACGAGCACGCCCTCGGTGCGCTCCGCTTCCCTGGCGAGCGCCGCCCCGACCGAGCTGGCGTCCGGCCAGTCCGGCATGAACCTGACCCGGTCGCGGGGGATGCCGCAGCGGTCGATCAATGCCTGGCGCAGGTCGCTGACGGTATCCATGACCGCCGGGACATTGCCCAGATCCTCGCAGACATAGCTGCTCGCGCCGATCACGACCGCCCGCGACCCTGGCATCGCCAGGCTTACCCTGCTCCCGGCCGACGGGGGCCGCGGCACCTGGGGCCGAGATCGTTCCTGAACTTCGCCGCTGGCTTCCGGCCGTGCCTGGCTTGACCTGAAGATCGAAGTGATGGCACCCACAAGCCGCTTCAGCTCCTGATCCCGCCGCGCGCCGAACACGTCCGCGCGATGCAGCGAGTCAAGGGTCATGCCCGGGGCAAGGTCGAGGTCAGGGAGCTGGCAGTCGTCGAGTCGCACGGGGATCAGCCAGGGCAGGTCAGGGCGGCGCTTGCGGAACTCCGCTACCGCCAATGCCAGCTCTTCATTCTGAAATGAGGTATCACGAACCACGCTCGCCCGGGAAAAACAGGCCACGAATACCAGCGCGTTATCGGTAATCGCTCGCTGTATCTTCTTCTGCCAGTTCTCTCCGGGCCAGAGCTGCGTCGTATCGCGCCAAACGCTGACGCCGCCAGCCTCAAGTTCGTGCTCCAGCCAGTCAACGGCATGAGTGTCCTCATGGCTGTAGCACAGGAATGCGTGTTTTTCCGGCAAATCCGGCCTCCCCATAGCAGCCAATTCTACAAGAAAAACGCTTGCCTGGGCGATGCGTGTTGTCTCCCCGTGGCGCAGTCAGAGCTGCGGTTGTTGTTGCCGTTGTCGTTTCGCCAGTCCTTTGGGTAGCGGCCGGAATGGCACCGGCCCATGCCTTCGCCGGCTACCACGTCGTGGCGAACAACGTCAGCCGGTCAGTGCCGGGGCGGCAGGTGTGATGCTCCGTGATCATGTTCGCGGGCATGATCACCAGCGCTGCTGTCCTGGAGACTGTCGCGGGACTCATGATCAGGCAGGTTGCGTCCCGGGCACCCGCCCCTGTCGCAACCTGGCCCGCAAGGCGCGGCCCCCGCAAGGCGCGGCCCCGGCAAGGTGACTCGGTGCGGTTCTTGCGGAGCGGCCGGACTCGGTTCCGGTGGTAAGGGACGCCTCGCCGGTGATCGCGGTGAGTTCCCGTGCTGCGGCATGATCGCGGAGCGTTCCCGCGCCGGAGCATGATCACGGAGCGTTCTCCGTCGTTTGCGGCATGATCGCGGAGCGTTCTCCGTCGTTACCGCGGAGACTTCTCGCAGCACGGAGTCTTTGCCGCTCTATTTGCCGACAACGCTCCGCGCAACGACAACTCTCCGCGCCAGAGCCGGGAAGACTCCGCGCCAGAGCCGAGAAGACTCCGCGAAGCGGGAAGTCTCCGGGACCCCGCGAAGAGTCTCGCCGGAGCTTGACTTTTCCAAGACCCAGAGTCGCCCGACAGCCTCTCTGACCTGGGCGATCTTCCGTGATCAAGCCCACATTCATGATCACGGAAACCAGCACGGGTCCCGGCGGCTGCCCCGCGGCTGGCGGTGGGCCAGGCCAACCCGGCGCCAGCGCTCCGGGTCGGCTTGCCACCGGATGACCTCGGGTTCCACTGTCACTGTTGAGGCCGCCGGCTGGGGGGTCTCAACGCTTTCGAGTACGCGGGGCTTCTCTTCGTCACTGTGCGTGATCATCGGTTTCGTGGCCGCCCAGCTGGAATTTCTCATGACACCCAACACCCGCCGGACCCGCACCACTCGCCTCCACCGCCTCAGACTCACCCCCGGCAGCCTGAACCTCCGATTAGCCAACAAGGTCATGAATGAGGGTATTGATGTTCCGGATCTGGTGTCGTTTCGCGCACCCATGGGGCCGGAACATACAGGTCAGCTCAGCCCTCGTTCGCCGGAACGATGTTCGCCCCCATCCATTCCCCGGCTCGCCGCCCGAGGTGCCGAACAGTCGCATACTCCGGAGAACCGCACCCATGCGCCGTCCGGCTCAGGGCCGGTAGCGCCTCTCACAAATCGGCGCCTTTCGCGCGGTTGCAGTCGGCGCAGAGCAGTTGGAGGTTGTCGAGCGAGGTGGCGCCGCCCAGGGCAACCGGGATCACATGGTCATACTGAAGGTCGAAGTTGCTGCCGCAGTCAACGCAACTGCCGCCGTCGCGCTCGAAGATTTCCCGCCGGATCTCGCGCGGGATGGGCTGGCGTTGGTTGCGGGGACGAAGCCCTCTGCCCTCCTCCACATTCAGCAGCGTATGGGCGCGGTCCAGGCGCTTGCTGGCCCGGCGTTGACGGTCGCGGACCAATGCCAGGACGTCCCGCTCTTGGTAGGCGGCTGATTCCCAGTAGAAGACGTTCTCGAACCACCACCAGGTACGTGCGCCTGACCGGACAACACATACCGGCTGCTGCTCTTGAGAAGCTGCCAGCCTCCTATGGAAGGAGGCGTCGATTCGGACTGGCGGGCAGCAGGTGCCCACGAACCAGACCCGCCTGCGGAACAAAAATCCACGGTCAAGCAGGAAGTGCGCGTTGGAATCCTGGCGCAATTGCGGACTGCTTGATGTCGGTGCGCGTCTGGCGAATGACGGTATCGTGGGCGCGCCCACGATCGTGAGTGAGAGGCCGGGCAACCCCAAGGAACCCAAGGACGCAGACTACCATCGCGTCGGTGAGTAACGCAGCCATTCAGCCCTCCGTCACGAGTGTCGCCTCAAAGCTGTCATATCATGAAACTCGCCCAAACAGTCACTCCTTGGGCGACCAGCATCTTGCATATTCGCTTCGCCGATACTTCGCCCATGGCCGCCCTTGCGGTTCGCGGCCCTCAGCCGCGAGTGGTCAAAATTCAATGCTCTTGCCGGTCCGCCAGCAAGGACGGTCATCAGCAAGGCGGTGACGCGCTGCTAGGTGATCTCGTGGCCGTTCGGGATACTGGATACCGGCACCGCAGGCGTGAGTGTGAGGCCTGGCCCAAGTGGCAGTTGGAGCCACATTTCGCGCCGAAACCCCTATTCAACAGGTGGCGATCTATCACTCGTGGCAATTCAAGAATATCAAGATCATCGACGAGGCTGGCTGGGGCACTGCGGGACTTTGACTCGCATCAGGGGCAGCACCCGGCCAGGAATCGACTCTGACGGCGTCGCGCCGATGCGCTCGGCGCCCATCTTGAGGTAGAAGCCCTCGGCGTTCGGCTCCGAGCCGATCTCCAGGTACTCGAACCCGGCGGCGGCCGCGGCGGTCATCGCGTCCTGCCACAGGACCCGGCCAAGGCCGGTGCCGATCTCGTTCGGCCTGACCCACATGTTGCCAAGCTCGCCGACCGGCGGCTCACCGTCCACGCTGTAGAAGCCTGCCACCAGGCCACCCAGGTCAGCGACCACGATGCGCCGCCGCCCGACCTCATCCGGGCTAAAGGTCAACTCGGCCCGGCATGACTCCATAAATGCCTGGTCATAACCCCAGAACCCCTTGGCAGCCAGCGCCAGGTCGCTCAGCATGCTCGCCTCATCCGGCCTGGCACGCCGCAGCGTCACCCCGGTCACATCCAGTCTCCTCCTCGGGGCATCGAGCCCGTCGCCGTGCCAGCCGCATGCCGTCAGAGCGTTCAGCCAGAGTGTCTCATCTCTGGCTGTCGAGCTACCGCGAGTTTATGGGCGTATCAGGGCATCAGCAGCTGACTTTGTATGCGTATTTGCTTGACTTGCCCGCTGCGCTGGTGCCGCCTGAACTGGTCACCGTGACGCTCACCGGGCCGGCGGCGTGCGCCGGCGTGGCTAAGCTCGCCGTGCCACGATAGAGGCCATGCGCATTCAGCGGTTCGGTGCCCGCGTCGCCGCCGATGCTCGCGGGCACGCGGTTATCGTGGTTCCGTTCGATCCTGACCAGGCGTGGGGCGTCAAGGCCATGCATCACGTGAACGGCACGGTCAACGGTTGCCGGGTCCGGGTCACGATCGCGCCCGGCGACGGCGGATGGGCGTTCGTCCTGAACCCGTCCAGGATGCGCACCATGGGCATAGCGGCCGGCTCCGAGGTGACCGTGGAACTGGCGCCGGAAGGCCCGCAGCGCGGCGACCTGGCCGGCGACATCGCCGCCGCGCTGGAAGCCAGCCCCGCAGCGGCGGCCTTCTTCGACACGCTGGCGCAGTTCTACCGCAAGGCCTACCTCCGCTACATCGACGCGACGACCCGCCGGCCAGACCTGCACGCGGCGCGCATCACCGAGGTAGTGGCCCTGCTCGAAGACGGGATCAAGGAACGGCCGCGCCCGTAACGGCACCTTCGGTGCGGCGCAGGCGATTAGGCCCGCAGGCTGGCGTGCCGCGTCCTGGCCGCCGCCGGTTAGTGAGGTGCTTAGCCGATCCCGGACATCGACGCCATTCAGGCTGGCGCGGCGGATGGGGGCAGGGCGAGTTTCCCTCCGGTCCAGCGGGTGAGCACTGTCTGGTGACTGCTCTGGGCACCGGTCTGGGCGTCGATGGCGAACGGGCCGAACAGAGTGGACGTGTCAAGACCGGTGGCGGCAGCCCACAGGTCGGCACGCCCGGTGCTGCCTGCTAGCTCCGCGCAGCGGAGCGCGACCGCCGCGCCGGCGGCAGCCTGGACGGCGGGGTAACCGGGCTGGCTGCCGATGCTGCCCGCATAGGCCATGAGGAAGTCGCTCTCGGCTGGCCCGGTAGCCGCCACGCTGCTGCCGGGGAACCACTGGGCGATCCCGAAGATGCCCTCCGGATCGCCGGCCGCCTCGCTGAACTCGTGCACGCCCGCGGCGACGGCGCAAATCCGGCGGGGCGGCCGGGCTAGCCGCCGCGCCCTGCCGATCAGGCTGACATCGTCTTCGAACACGCCCGCGCTCAGCAGATCCCATTCGCCCTGGCGAGTCAGCGCATCGTCCGGGGGCAGGCGCACCGCGCGGACGCCGAGCTCGCCCGCGATGCTCATTGCCCCGTCGGCGACCTGCCGCCCGAACCGGCCGGCGCCGGAAATGACCACCAGCTCGCGCGTCTGCCCGCCGGCGACGTGCCGCAGGAAGGGCTCCGCGTACCGGCTGGCGGGCGTCAGCATCGAGACGACATGGCCAGGCTGCGCGGCCTGCACGTCATCACCGGAGCCGCCGTGATTCCACACGAGCCAGCCGCGCTCGCCGGCCATCATCCCGGCCGCCCGCATCAGCACCGTGGAGTACGGGCCCAGCAGCAGGTCGCACCGCGCGGCCAGGCCCGGCAGGACCATCCCGAGCTGACGCCGGTCGCTGCCATCGTCCTCGACGAGCACGTCAGCCGAGCCAGTCAGCGACCGCCAGGCCTCCAGCCCGGCCGCCGCCTGCCGCCCGAAGCGCGCGAACCGCCCCGTCAATGACAGGCACGCGCCGATCCGCAGGCGAGCGGCCACCGGGCCTCACCTCATCGACCTCGTAGCTGAGCTCATGCCGGTCCGCTCTACTGTAGAAACCATGCGAACTACCCACCTGAGGGACCTCGAAGTCTCGCGAATCGGCCTCGGCGCGATGGGAATGTCCGGCAGCTACGGCGCCAGTGATGAGGCGGAATCCATCCGCACCATCCATCGGGCACTCGACCTCGGCGTCACGTTCATCGACACCGCTGAGGTCTACGGGCCTTACCACAACGAGGAACTCGTCGGACGGGCCATCAAGGACCGCCGGGACCAGGTCGTGCTAGCCACGAAGTTCGGCATGATCTCCCATACTGGCCGCGGGCAGGGCAACGTCGACAGCAGTCCCGCCAATATCAGCATCGCCGTGGAGGGCTCGCTCGCGCGGCTCGGAACCGACCACATTGACCTGTACTACCAGCACCGCGTCGACCCCGAGACGCCCATCGAGGACACGATCGGCGCTCTGGCCGAGCTGGTCGCCGAGGGCAAGATCCGTCACATCGGCCTGTCTGAGGCCTGGGTCGGCAATATCCGCCGCGCTCACGCCGTGCATCCAGTCACGGCACTGCAGTCGGAGTACTCGCTGTGGACCCGCGACCCGGAGCAGGAAGTGCTGCCGCTGCTCAGCGAGTTGCGGATCGGCTTCGTGCCCTACTCCCCGCTCGGACGAGGATTCCTCACGGGCAAGATCCAGTCGCCCGACGACATCGGGGACGGCGACTTCCGCAAGACCAACCCGCGCTTCGAGGGTCAGAATTTCGAGCACAACCTGCGTGTCGCCGACGAGGTGCGGCAGATTGCCGCCGAAGCTGGCGCGACGCCCGCTCAGGTAGCGCTGGCCTGGCTGCTTGCCCGAGGCGAGGCAATAGCACCGATCCCGGGCACCAAGCGGGTCACCCGCCTTGAGGAGAACGCCGCCGCTGACGGCATCCAGCTGACCGCCGAGCAGCTCGGCAAGCTCACCAGCGTCACGCCGCCCTCCGGCGACCACCACAGCGAAGCCCAGATGCGCACGCTCGACCGGACGGCATGAACGCCAGCTGATCATCGACCAGCGACGGCTACAGCGCTCCCCCGTGCGCCAGTCCTGCTACTCACCGATGGTGCTCGGCATTAGCCCGGCGGAGGCGCTCGGCTGCTTGAAAAGACTCCCCGGAGCACGGGCCGACCCCTGGCACGCGGTGCCGAGTACCGCAATCCGCCTGACGCAATCAAGGCAGCAGCTACCCGACAGCCTCTATTGACCTGGGCGATCGTCCGTGATCACGGTCTCGGACATGATCACGGAGCATCGCTCGTGCCGGGAGAGGCTGCCGCGTGACTCATGATCAGGCAGGCTGCCTCCCGGGCGCCCGCCTCGTGTCGGCCTGGCCCGCCAAGGCCCGGCCCCTGCGAGGTTCGGTGCGGTTCTCGCGGAGCGGGCCGGGCCCGGTTCCGGCGGCACGGGATCGCCGCGCCGGTGATCGCCGCGTGTTCCCGCGCCGGAGCATGATCGCGGAGCGTTCTCCGTCACTTGCGGCATGATCGCGACCGTTCTCCGACGTTACCGCGGAGACTTACCTGCAGCACGGAGCGTTGACCGGCGTTGCCGCGGAGAGTTCTCGCAGCACGGAGCGCTGACCGCTCTATGCGCCGGAAAGCCTCCGTACAGCGATAAGTCTCCGCGCCAGAGCCGGAAAACGCTCCCCGAAGCGGGAAGTCTCCGGGAACCCGGGAAGAGTCTCGTCTGCTGAGCCCCCGGAGCTTGACATGCCAAGATCCCGAGTCACCCGACAGCCTCTATGACCTGGGCTAACTTCCGTGATCAAGGTCAAGGGGCAGCGGGCCGCCGTGGCCCGGCAGGCCGCGGTCGGCCGGGATCGGCTCCTCGCCCCCGCTGTCCGCCGTGATGCCGTGCGCCCTGGTCTGCTCGGCGAGGCGCTGATAGTAGGCGGAGACTGCGGCGAGTGCCTCGCGCACCGCGTTCAGCAGCGCGGCTCCCGCCTGCTCCACGACATCGGCCTCGTGGATCTCGAAGGCCCTGACTCCCCCGAGCACAGCCGTTTTCAGGTCCCTGAGCAGCTGGACGTCGACGTGGCTGTACAGGCGGCACAGCGCCATGACCTGCCGGGTGTCGTCGCCGGAGAGCAGTATTTCCTTAATCGCGGTTGTCGAATGGCGGACCAGCCCGGCATCGGACCGTGCCTGCAGGGCGGCGAGATCGCCGTCAAAGGACCGGATGTCGGCGCCGCTGTCGCAGAAGCCGACGGAGAGCTGCCACAGGGTGCGCAGGTCCTCGTGCACTAGCCCGTCCAGATAGCTCACCAGGAACCGCCGGTGCGACTCGATGACGTACTGCGCCTTGAAAGGGGTCAGCTCCCGCCGATCTTCGCCCGAGGTGGCGGCCGATGCGGCGAATCCGTAGTCGGCGGTCAGCGCGTTTTCCATGCCGACCAGCAGGTACGCGAACCGTACCCAGGTCCTGAACAGCTCTTCCAGCGGCAGCGCGCGCAGGCCGGCCTCGGTGAGCACCACTCCCCACCGGGCGCCGAACCGCAGCCGCCGCAGATGCCCGAGCTGGTACATCGCGAGCTGGGAGTCGATCTCGGCGTGCGCGTGGTGCAGCACCTTCCGGTAGGCGGCCGTCGCGTCGAGCCCGACGTGATCGCGGATGATGTGCGGCCCGCCGATGTGCAGGTGCACGAATTCGCTCACGTCGAACACCGCGCCGCCGATCGCCATCCAGTAGCCGGCCTCGGGGGTGTTGTGCCGTGCCAGTTCGGACACCTCGAAGCGGGGTCCCTCCTGCGCGTGGCCCAGGTAGGTGGTGAAGACGTCCTCGCCCAGGCGCCCGTCGGCCACGAGCTGGCGGAGGAATTCGCGGCCGTCGCCTGGCATGATCTCGGTAAGCGCCTGGCGCACGGCGGCGGCGAACGGCGCGCTGCCGCACACGTAGGCGAAGGCGCCGGCGCCGCCCTCGTCAGCGGGCCGCAGCAGCTCCCGCAGCGCGTCCGCGTCGGCCCGGATCAGGTCGTCCACCCGGCGGCGCTGCCCGTCCTGGACGACGTGGCGCCGGCCGTCGAAACCGATCGAGGCGTCGGCGCGGGAGAACGCGACGGACAGTTCCAGCCGGCCAGCGGCCGCCGCCGCGTCGAGGTCCGCGTGCCCGGCGAAATCCTCGGGCGTGCGGATTCCCAGGTAGAGCCGGTTCGCGCCGGGCCCGGTGCGCGCGGCCACGAACCCCAGGAACGGGGCGATCCCGGAACCGGCCGCGAACATGACCACAGGCCGGGCCGGATCGGCCGGCAGCCGGAACCGGGGCGCGGACACGATACGGAGCGACAGCCGCTGACCGCCGTCAACGCTCGCCCGGCGCAGGAAATGTGATGCCGTGCCTTGCCGTTCCCTCGGGTAAGACCAGGGCGTTCTGGCGGAAATATAGCCGAGCCCAGCAAGTACCAGCCTTAGTGTCGTGGCGGGCTGGCCGGGCGACGGCGCCGAGGCGATCGAGTAGAGCCTGAATGGCTCAGGCGGAATCACCGCGCAGAACGCGTCCTCTTCGCTTGGATCGGCCTTCCAGAGCCGGGTGACGTCATAGCCGCCCGCGTACAGCAGGTTCAGGACGTCCCACAGCTCCCACTGATCCTCCATGCGGGCGTCCACCACTGCTTGCCACGAGCCCGCCGCCGTCAGCGTCACCAGCCGTTTCGCCAGTTCCCTTCCGATCGGCCTGAGCAGGGCGAAGCGCAGCAGCGTCCGCAGCGGCAGCACGTCGACCTCGCCGTAGCCTTCCCGGCAGGCCACCGCCGCTTGCCACCTCGGGGTGAGCCGCACCAGCTCGTCGCCGGTCGCCTGCAGGGCGGCTACGGTGCGGCGCACCAGCTCGTCGTCGTTCTCGGCCAGCACGCCGACCCGGTCACCGGGCAGGTGGTGCACGCCCTGACCGGTGACGTCGATCTCCAGCTGGCAGGTCCAGGCGCCGGACTCCGACGTGACGACGCGGCCCCTCCGGGTGATGCCGAACGCCACCGGCGGGCCGACCGGCGGGCGGCGCTCGTCGCGGACGACGGCCAGCTCGCCGTCCACCTTGTCCCAGGTCCGGTCCTTGAACAGCCCGGTGAACCGGGCACCCGTCGTCACCTGCCGGCCGACCTTGAACGCCACTTCCAGGAAGCCGTACGCCTTGACGCGGTGCAGGCCCATCCAGCCCCGGTCGCCCGTGTAGGCGTCGAGCATCGCGTTGTAGATGCCGCGCAGCGAGGCGCTGCGGGTGTCCTCCACGTACTGGCGCACCGATACCTCGCGCAGCGCGGCGACCAGTTCCTGCCAGTGCCTCGGGAAGAAACCCCCGAGGTAGACACTCTGCTGCCCGACCAGCGAGCCGTAGTCCTGGCGCTCGAGAAACGCGTCAAGCGCGTGGATCTGCGGCTGGGCGGTGCCGCTCGGGCTTGGCGCGCCGTCAAAGATCGGGACGCCGGCGGTGCCGACGGTCTTGGCCCAGAGCACCTGGTCGAGCGGATTCCGGCCGCGGGGGTTGGGATCGATCTGCGGGTAGATGGCCTGGGTGACGTGCCGCAGCCCGTCCAGGATCACCAGCAGCGCGGCCTCCAGGGCGGCGCGATCGTCGGCCAGGACGGCGTCCTGGGCGTCGAGCATGGCGCCGAGCACGGGCGTCAGGCCCATCGCGAACTCGGTGGTGACCAGGTAGAACACTCGCTCCGCCGCATTGTTCCAGGTAGGCACGAGCAGGTCCATGTTGTCCAGCGCGCGCGGCCCGGCCGGATCGCGCAGCCGCCAGTTATAGAAGAACAGGTCGATGTAGGAAACGGCCGGGGTCTTCTTGCCCAGCCGGCGCGAGACGGCGGTCCACGGTCGCAGCAGCGACTCAGGCAGCGCGGCCGGCGGGTCGATCGCCATGTACTGATAGGCGTGGGCGAACACGCCGAGCAAGGTCGAGGCGCGCAGCAGGTACCGGTCCGGCAGCGCTTCTGGCCGGGCGTCGAGCACCGGCATCGCATCGAACGCCCGGCGCAGCGACAGCCGCCGGAACAGCTCGGGGAGCCGGCTGGTCATGTCGTCCCAGGCCCGGTGCGATTCGCCGAAGGCCAGCAGCGGCGGCTCGGCCGGCAGGAACCCTTGCGCCAGCGACAAGAACCCGTCGAGTTCGTGCCCGGCCGCCCGGTTGCGCGCCTGCGCGGCCTCCACCACCCGTCGCGCGGGGGCACGCTGCGGGGCGACAGGCCGCATCGCGGTCAGCATGCCCCGGCTGACAAGCGCCGTCGCCTTCGGGTCGATGAACGCCCACGTCAGTTCGTACCGGCCGATCCGCAGCCGGTCCCCGGGCACGAGCACCCGGCGCGTTACCTGAGCGTCGTTCACGTAGGTTCCGTTGGTGCTGCCGAGATCGGTGAGCACCAGTTCGCTGTCGACGATCTCGAGCCGGGCATGGCGCCGGGAGATGTCGCGGTCGTCCAGCAGCACCGCCGCGGCGGCGCCGTCCCGGCCGAGAGTCGCCGGCAGCGCGCATACTCGCTGGCTGGTCTCCTTGGTGTGCCGATCGGTGACGATCAGCCTGAGCTCAGGAATGGTAGATCACCGCGCGGCACAGATCGGCCCGGGACAGCGTGCCCACGAGGGTCCCGTCATCGACCACGGGCAGCCGCCTGATCCCCCGGTCGATCATCACGATCGCCGCCCGGGCGAGCTCGTCCGCCGGCCGGACCGTCGCCGCGTCGCGCACGACGAGGGGGTCGACGACGCGGTCGGCGAGTGCCCGGCCGCGCTCAAGGAAGACGCGGAACGCGTCGGCGAGCGTGCCGCCGGCGGCGGTCACGTCATCGAAACCGGGCAGCATGGCCCGCACCAGGTCTTCCTCGGACAGCGACCCGACGAACCGGCCGTCGTGGTCAAGGACCATCAGCTGGCCAACCTCCGACACGCTGACCAGCTCGGCCGCCCGCCGGATGGTCGCACCGAGCCGGATGTAGGCAGGGAACGCCGTCATGACGTCGCTGACCAGCACGCTACCTCCCAGGTCAACCGTCGGAGACCGCACGATCCGACCGTGAAGCGCGGATCGCCGGAGGGATCGGGATCAGCGGGTCCGGACCGGGCGCCGCTCATCTCCGCCCCCGAGTGGTCCCGGTCGGAGCCTTTTATGCTAGATGAGCCCGGGCTCGCGGGCTAGATGATCCAGGGCCGATCAATGCGCGGCCGGAGCGGGACCAGGCGGCCGCGGTCGCCGGTCCATGGTCGCCGGCCTTGCGGTCCTCGGTGCAGCGGGTGGCGACCGATGGTGGCGCTCGAATAATATCTTGCTATCCACTATATTGGCGGCATGGCGGGCAAGCTCATGACGGGGTCGGCGTTCTTCGTGCTCACCGCGCTGGCCGATGGCCCGCGGCACGGGTACGGCATCGTGCGCGAGGTCACCGATCTGTCGCAGGGGCGGGTCCGGCTGAAGATCGGCAGCCTGTACGGGGTGCTGGACCGGCTCGAGGCTGACGGGCTGATCGAGCCCGACCGGGAGGAGGCCCATGACGGCCGGCTGCGCCGTTATTACCGGCTCACCAGGGACGGGCGGCGCGCGCTGGCTGAGGAGGCCGAGCTTCGCGCCGCCACCGCGCGCGTGGTGCGGGTGCGGCTGGGCCTGGCCGGCACGGAGGCAGCCGGATGAGCGGCGAGCTGAGCCTGGAGCGGCGGTACCGGCGGGCGCTGCGGGTGCTGCCCGGCTACTACCGGGACAAGTGGGAAGAGGACATGGTCGCCGCCTTCCTGGACAGCTGGATGACCGGCGACCCGGAGGTGGACGACTGCGTCCTTGAGTTCTGCAAGCCTGCCTGGTCGGAGGTCGCCAGCGTGGCCGCCCTCGCCGGGCGGCTGTACCTGGGCGGCGCGAGTGCTCCGCGCCGGTACTTCGCCTGGGGGCAGGCCGTCCGGAACGCGGTGCTGACGGTGCTGCTGGTCCACGCGGTGCGGGCGGTGGACGCGTTCGTGCGCCTCGCCTGGAAGCACCGGGTCTTCGGCCGGCTCCCCCCGCCGCCGCTGACCATACCGATCGCCCCGTCGGGCGGCATCTGGCCCACGACGTTTTACGTGGTCGGCGGCGCCTGGATCGTGATCTTCGCGGCGCTGGTTCTCGGGCATTACCGGATTGCCAGGGCGCTCGCCGTGCTGGTCATCGTCCCCGACCTCATCGCCCTGCTGCAGAGCCAGCTGACCGGAGCCAGGCCGGCCCCGCGGGGACGTGGGCCTTCTGGGTCCTGCTCGATCTTGCCCCGGTCCTGGCCATGGTCGCGTTCCACCGCGACGCCCCGCCGGTCGCGCGCCGGCCCTGGCTGCTGGCGCTGCCAGGTAACTACCTGTTGGTAGCCGTGCCGCTGCTGGCGGTCCAGGCGTCCGGCAACCTGGGGTGGCTGCCGGACTTTCCCGGCCTGTGCTGCGTCCTGCTCAGCCTCGCCTGCCTGGCGCACGCGCCCAGGGCCTGGTCCCGCCACCGCGCCGGCTCCGGCGTGTGGTCGCTGGCCCTGACGCTGCTCGCCGTGCTCGCCGGGGTCTTCCGGGTCGTCTCGCTCAGCGACTACGCGCACGACCCGCACCTGATCTACGTGAGCCTGGCCGAACTGCTCATCCTGGCGGCCGCCGTCGCGCTGGTCGCCCCCAACGCCGCCCGCGCCCAGGCAGCCACGCCAGCACCGCCACCGTATCCGCGCCCAGGGTGAGGAAGCGATGGCTTACTCAGGAGGGACCATGACATGCCGTTCCAGCCCCCGCCGCGTCCGTTGCCCGTCCTGGCCAGCGTGCTGGCCGCCGCGGGCATCGCGCTTGCCGTTGCCAGCTGCAGCCGCCTGACCCCGATAGGGCCGACTCCGCCGGCGCCGCGCGATCTAGGGTCACCGATCATCCTGCAAGCCATCCGCAACCAGCCCCCCACGCCAGCGGGCGGATGCCCGGGCGGCTGGGCCGCGCTCTCCGTGCCGGGCACAGCCAGAACGTGCTACCGCAAGCTCGGCCCGCCGGTAACGATCACCTCCGCCGGGGTCTCGCCGGTCATTTCAGGCCCGCGAGTGTCCCCGCCGGGCCCGCCGGCCCGGCGGGCCAGCAGTCGGGGCCGCCCTCGTACGGATTCGCCGTCGCCGTCCCCCCCGGCGACGTGGCAGCGGTGACCGCTGTCATCAGGCAGGCCTACGACTCGCGGGGTGCCCTCGACATCAGCGTCGCGGGCAAGACCTGGGCCGCCCCCCAGGTGTTCAAGCCATTCCCAGGTCAGCAGTTCCAGATCTTCCTGCCCAGCAGGAGTCAGATCCTCCGGCTCAGGCGCATCCTGGTGCCGCCCAGCTGACCGCGCGGCTCACGACTCTGACCTCGCGGCTCAGGGCCCTGACCTCGCGGCTCAGAGCTTGCCGTGCAGCATCTCGACGATCTGCTTGCCCTGGCCAGCCGTTACGTAGGTAAGGCCGCCGATCTTGATGTAGGTCTCGCCGAAGACGGCGCCGAAGCTGGCGAACCCGGCCGCCCCGGCCGATCCCGCGTTCCCGTTCGGATTCGGCTCGGAGAATGCCTCGTCACCCACGCCTGAAACCCTCGCAGGCGGATGGCTGACCGCCTTCAGCGCGGTGATGTCGGCGTCGAAGGCTCCCCTGCCATCTTGAGTGTCGACCGAGATCTGCAGCAGGGCGCTGTCTGCCCCGCTGTAGTCGCAGCCGAAGACGATGCCATCCACGCTGCTGGACTTCGTCGCGGTGAATTTCGTGCCGGTGATCTGCGACGCCGCCGACGCGGGGACCGCGGTGCACACGTCGAAGCTCTTACCCGCGGACGGCGCGGATTGCGTGCTGGCGGGGGCTTGCCCGGACGTGCCGCCCGCCTGGCCCGAGCCCGCCTGACCCGAGCCGACCGGGTCCGAGCCGCCCGGATCCGAGCCGCCCGGACCCGAGGTGCCCGGACCCGAGCCGCCGCATCCGGCCAGGGCAAGCGCCGCGCTCGCGCAAAGCGCCGCGCCGAGTATTCGAATTTTCACAGTCAGCCTCCATCGTGGATCCGTCCCGCCCAGCAAAACGGCAGGACGTAATGGATGCGTAACGTGGCGTCCGATGAAGGTGACGAAGCCGTCACCGCCGAGCAACGCCATTAGCCAGAGTTGATCTTGGAAATGATGTGCAACGTCCGGTTGCGGACTAGTGCACGGCGGTTGCGAGCTGCAGCGGCGGTTGCGGACTGGAGTGCGGCCTGGCGAACAGCCCGCGCTGCGCTCATGTTGCGGGTGCCCTTGCAGTGGCTGGCGTGACGTCTGGCGCCAAGCCTGCCCGCATGAATGATCTTGTTGCCTAATTGAAGGTTCAGGCTGCCGGGTAAGTCTGAGGTGGTGGAGGCGGGTGGTGCTGGTTTGCCGGGTGGGGTGGCTGTCCGCCAGGGGCCGGCCGGGGCTAGTTTCCGTGATCATGGTCGCGGGCGTGATCACGGAACATCGTTACTGCCCTGACCTGCATAAATTTCCGTGATCACGCCCGAACCATGATCACGGAAACTAGCGCAAGTTCGAACGGCCCGGTCTGGTCACCCCGGCACCGCTAACCTCCGCCACCTGAACCCAAGCCGCCCGAACCTCCAACACGGTAATGAATGCCGGCGTACAGACGTTCCGGCGCCGTCAGCTCGCACGCGGAGGGTTCCCGGCGCCGGCGCGGAGGGTTCCCGGCGCCGGCGCGGAGACTTCTCGCTGCGCGGAGGTCTTTCGGCATATAGGACGGTAAACACTCCGTGCTGCGAGAACTCTCCGCTGCAACGACGGACAATGCTCCGCGATCAGGCCCTCGGCACGGACAACGCTCCCCGGTCAGGCCTTGGATCAATTCGAAATGCTCTATCATTGCGGTGGCCTTCGGATTCTAGACCGTCGCCGCCCCAGCTTCGGCCCGGTCCAATCAACGCGCGGGCTTGCTAGTCCTTCACGAGCCACTCGGGACACCCGCCCTAACGCGGAGATTTCCATTTGGGGATATTTTACGCAAAATAGCAGTGGAAATCTCCGTGAAGTAAAGAGTTCGCACTGAAACGGCAGAAATCCGCCGTGATCATGGCGCAGTCCGGCACGGGCAGCGCAACCGGAGAGGGCCAGGCCCTGCTGCCGGGCTCTGGCCCAGTTTAGGCTCGCCGTGTGGGCAGTCGCGCGATAGTCATGTTGCATGGCCAGCCGGGCCTGGCGTCGGACTGGCAGGAACTCGCCAGCCTGCTGCCGGCCGGGCTCAGCGTGCTCGCCATCGACCGGCCCGGGTACGGGTCGAGCTTGCGGGCGGCTGGCGGCTTCGGCGTCAACGCGCGTGCCGTCGTGGAGGAAATGGACGCGCGCGGCATCGACAGGGCGGTGATAGTCGGTCATTCCCAGGGCGGGGGCGTCGCGCTGTCCGTGGCCTCGCTGGCACCTGAGCGGGTCGAGGCGCTGGTGCTGCTGGCAAGCGTCGGACCTGGGTGCCTGAACGGCTGGGACCGGCTGCTGGCCGCGCCGGTCACCGGCGAGGTGTGCGCGGTGACGGCCTGGTGGCTCACTCCGTGGCTGGCCAGGGCGCGGCTCGCGGCCATCGCCCGCCGGCGCGGGCGGCCGGCCAGCGCCGGCGAGCATGTCAACTGGCATGTCTGGGGAAACGCGCGTTACGACCACGGGATGCTGTGGCGGACCTTCCTGACCGAGCAGCGCGCCCTGGTCAGGGAACTGGCCGGCCTCACGGTGGCGGCCGGGCACGTGCGGCAGCCGGTGCTGCTGCTCGCCGATCCTCAGGACACGCTCATCCCGGTCAGCACCACCTACCGGCTGGCGGCCAGCATGCCCGGCGCTGTCGTCGGGCTGCTCCAGGACACAGGGCATCACGTGCCGCGCCGCGGCGCGACCCAGGCCGCCGCGAAGATCGCCCAGTTCCTGGCATCACTTGACGACGAGCCTGGTGCCGCGGGTTCGCGACCTCGCTGAGGCTCGTCAGTTGGGCACGAAATCCGGGTCGCTCATGACGGTGACCGCGGGTTTCCCCCACGTCGCGCTGCCCCTGCTCATGGTGTACAGCGGCGCCACGATGACGCCCGCGGGCAGGTTCGTGCCGGCGGGGGGCATGATGCGGAGAGTGAACGGCGCCGCCTGCGTCCCCGGGATCTGCCCTGCTCCGAGCACGGCCAGCGGACTCTTGAAATCGTGCGAGCTAGCCGTGACGAGGCTGTCATATCCGCCGCCCCCACTCAGGGCCCCTACGCCGAAGGCCGTGCCACGCGGGACGCTGGCCGGCGCCGGGGCGATTGATGGAATGCAAATCTGGGCAATTCCACGACCCGGCCCGGATGTCCCCGGGGTCAGGCCGGCATGTACCTTTCGAACCAGGTCACGACCCTGGTCAGGTAATCGGTAATGGCCGGGAACCGGCTGACACCGTGCCCCTCCTGCGGATAGACCACCAGTTCCGAGTCGATGCCATGACCGATCAGCGCCTGGTAGAACTCCCTGGCCTGGCCGGCGGGCGTGCACCGGTCCTTCGCTCCCGCCGTGAGCAGGGTCGGCGTCCTGGCCTTGCTCGCGTGCAGCACCGGGCTGCGCGTGTGCACCTGGCTGCCGGTCTCCTCGGGATCGGCCTTGTCCAGGAACCACAGCCCCCAGCGGGGGATGTTGGTCGTGAACGTGAAGCTGTACCACTCGGTCACCGGAGAGCCGGCGACGGCCGCGGCGAACCTCTGGTCCTGGGTCACCAGCCAGGCCGACATGAACCCGCCGTAGCTGACGCCCATCGTGCCGATCCGGGCCGGGTCGGCGATCCCGCGCTCGACCATCGCGTCGATTCCGGACAGGTAGTCATAGGTATCCGCGCCGCCCATGTCGCCGACTACCGCGGCGGCGAACCGCTGCCCTCGCCCCGAGCTGCCGCGCGGGTTCGGGAGCAAGACGGCATATCCGCGCGAGACCAGCAGCGGCACCTCGTTGCCACGCATCATCCAGCTTCGCTTGCTGGCACCGATCGGCCCGCCGTGGATGTGCAGGACAAGCGGGAACGGCCCGGCTCCGGCAGGCGTGCACAGGATTCCCTCGATCGGCGTCCCGTCGGGCGCGCTCCAGCTGACGTTAGCCGCCGAGCCGCCCACCGACCGCAGGTAGTCGGTACCGGCATGAGCCAGGGAGACCAGCACCTCGCCGGCCCGCACCTCGCTGGCGCCCGTGCCGACGACCGCGATCTCCTGCGGAAGGTCGTAGTCATCCCGGATGACGACGACCCGGCCATCGGAGGTGAAGACGCCTTCCGGGTAGAACCAGCTCGCCCACGACTGCCCGGACGCGGCCACCTCCCTGGCGGCGATCGTCTCGGGCAGCGGCCCTTCCCCGGCCTCGGCGATCCCGGCCACGCTGTCCAGGTGGCGCTGGCCGAAGTAACCGAGCCGCGCTCCGTCGATCCACTGGACAGCGGTGACATCCGTCCCGGCGGTGTCCACGGCGCACCTGGTGCCTGTCACCAGGTCCAGCAGGATCAGGTCACCCGCCACGACCCACCGGTCGCTGCAGACGGCCTGGACGACAGCGGCCCTGCCGCCATCAGCCGTACCGGCGGGAAGCCCGAGCTGCACGTCACTGCGGAGCAGCTCGGTCACCTGACCCGTCGCGATGTCGAGCCGGCTGAGCACGGCGTAGTACCAGTCGTCCTCGCCGGGGCGCTCGCTGGTGATCGCCAGCACATGCCCGGGGCCGGACCAGGCCGCCTCCCACACGTTCAGCCCGCCGGGCGAGACGCTGGCGAGCTCGCCCGAGGCCGGCGTGTAAAGCCAGAGACTGCGCCAGGCATCCTCCGGCGTCCCGGCCTCGACCTCCGGGTACCAGGACGGCAGTCCGGACTCGCCCGACCCGGCCGTTCCCGATCCCTGCGCGTCCGCCATCTCCGCTCCGAGCCCGGCGACGCCCAGCAGGATCCGGGTGCCGTCTGGCGACCACGCGAGGTACTCAACCGTGCCAGGGACCGCGGGCGCCGGACGGGCCTCGCCCATCTCCCCGCCGGCCAGCAGGTAAAGCTGGAACACGCCAGCCTTGGCCCGGTCGGACAGGAAGGCCAGCACCGACCCGTCCGGCGCGAGCCTGGCGGCCTTCGCCGACCCGCCGCCGGAGGTCAGCGCGCGCAGCGCGCCGTCCCGGACCTCGTACACGGCCGTGCGAGGCAGGCCGTCCAGCTCGTCATAGACCGAGCCGGTCACCACAATCCGGCTGGCATCGGGCGTCGCGACGAGATCGGTGACACGATGCGGCTTGCCGAAGGCCGGCTCGTGCAACCGCCTGACATGCTCGGCGACGGCAGCGTACTCAGGAGATTCCCGCAGGTCATTGCGCATAGTCCGGGATGATCTCATGCACCGTGGTCACGGCGCCATCGGCCGGGCCAGCCCAGTCAAGCCGCCCGTACTCCTCTTACAGGACAGGGGGAACAACTCGCAGGCCGGCTCCGGGCAGCCTGAGGCTGGCGCCCGTACTCGGCACCGCGTCATCGGGCGCGAGCTGTGCGCCAACGTCTGCTTATTAGCGCGCAATCCGGAATAGTACTGCGGCATAGATTCAGCCATCGACGGGCTCAACGAGGGAATCACGGAAGCCGGCGGCTACCAATGGCTGCTCTCGGAGAAGGAAATTCGACAAGAGCGGGGCTTACAAATGCGCAGGTTCTTCCTTGGGAAATCGTCGAGGTACTTCAAGATCACGGGCAAGAAGTTCACCTTTGCCAAGGCGTTCTTCAAATACAAGAAAAATGTCTACCTCACGAACCTGAAAACGCCCACTCTCTATAGCGTGCTGCAGACGCACGGCATCCCTATTTCCCAGGTCTGGGAGCCTGCCGAGATCGAGTACCTGGACAAGACCCTGGAAGCCAAGGTCAAGAAGTACCTGCCAGGGTTCAAGGGCTTCAACACCAAGGCTCTGACCGTCATCTTCGACGTGCCGAACTCGAAAACCGGCGAGACGGGCTGGTCGCAGATGCTCATCGTCAAGGCGCAACGGCCACTCGGGCAGCGAGAACTCGTCCAGCAACTTTTCGACGAGTGCCCTAAGGGCAGTTACGGGCACTTCGCCGGCATCATTCTGCGGATCGTCAAGCCAATCGTAGGCGATTTCGCCTCCGACGGCATCCACCTGTTTTTCGCCGACATCATCGACGAGATCTCGCAGCCGTATAACCCCGAGCTCAACAAGGGAATCTCGACCAAGGAGACCCAGCGCCGGGACTCGTCCGAAGATCCCCTTGCCCGCGAGGCCGGCGGCCTTCTGGGGCAGAACGGACGCGCCTGGCCCGTCGACGTAGTCGCCCGGCTTTACGCCTGGTGGAACGGCACTAGCTATCGAGAATTCCTGAAGCGCGATAAGGCGGAAGATCAGGACTCCAAGATCACGGAAGACATGCTCGAGGTGATCAAGAAACTCGACAAGGGCGTGACCGAAGTCGCCGAGCAGGGCCAGACCATCGAGGAGAGCGCTCCCGATCCTGATCGTGGGCCGCGCGGCAGCCTCCGGGACCCGCACTGGTTTCCGTGATCATGATCGAGACCGTGGTCACGAAAGATCGCCCAGGTCAGGGAGGCTGTCGGGTGACTCGGGATATTGAAGTGTCAGGCGCCGGGTGGAGGCGGACGTGCGCCGTGCCACGGCAAGGCACCGCCCGGGCAGCGTGAGCATCGTGGCGCACGGGTGCGTACGCCATGCCGGTATAGACGGTGCGCGACCCGCGAACTCGTCGCGAGCCGCCGCGCAGTTGTCAACCGGCCGGCGTCGTTGAGCGTCCATCCAGGGGAAGACCCGAGGAGCAGGAGAGCAGATGACCAGACGCCGGCTCGGCATCCAGGCAGTCATGGCGGCGGCGGCAATCGCGCTCGGTTACGCCGGCCTTCCAGCTCACGCGGTCAGCGACAAGCCAGGATCGATGAAAAATGGCCCCCAGTCGTACTCGCCGCTAGCAAAGGTGACTCAGCGGAACGTGCCTGAACTTCGCGGCGCCTGGCTGCTGCACCTGGAGAACGGCTCGGCCACCCGCGCGCAGGAAGCCACCCCGGTCGCCGTCGGCGGCCGGCTCTACGTGCAGAGCGCCCAGGGCGACGTGTTCGCGATCGACGGCGCCACCGGCAAGGTGATCTGGGAGTACCAGTCGGGCTTCGCCGGCACCGAGCGCGGCGTCGCCGTCGCTGGCGGCCGGGTGTTCGCCGCGCTCGGCAAGGAGCACGTGGTGGCGCTGAACCAGCAGACCGGCGCGCTGATCTGGCAAGTTCAGGTCGGCACCGCGGGCCAGGACACGTCGGCCAACGGATCGGCGACCCCGTGGACGGTCTACGAGAACGGCCTGGTGCTGGTCGGGACCGAGAACGGCGGCGGTTCGGGCATGCGCGGCCACCTGTACGCGCTGCACGCTTCAGACGGTAGCCTGGCCTGGACGTTCGCTGGCACGGCCGGGCCCGGACAGCCTGGGCACAGCACCTGGAAAGGGACGTCCTGGCAGCTCGGCGGCGGTGACGCGTGGATGGCTCCGGCGGTCGACAGCAAGCTCGGGCTGATCTACCTGGCGGTGGCGAACCCCGAACCGCGAGTGCTCGGCGCCGCGCGAGCCGGCGCTGACCTGTACACCAACTCCCTCGTCGCGCTGAACGCCCGCACCGGCAAGCTCGCCTGGTTCTTCCAGTCCGTCCGCCACGACCTGTGGGACTACGACAACACGATGACGCCCGTGATCGCCAGCGTGCGATACCCGAGCGGGGTCAAGACCGTCGTCATCTACGGCAGCAAGTCCGCGTGGCTCTACTACCTGGACGCCAAGACCGGCAAGCCCGACCTGCCGGTGCACCAGGTCAAGGTGCCGACCCTGAAGTCGCAGGCGACGGCGAGCACCCAGCCGATCCCCGCCGGCGACTCGCTCGTGCCGACCTGCCCGCAGCGCAGCGGACCGACCAGGCCGATACCTGACTACAAGACCGGCTGCGAGTTCACCCCGTATCTCAGTACCCCCGTGCTCGTCACTCCCGGCGGGGGCGGCGGCGCGAACTGGGCGCCGATGTCACTGGATCCGAAGACCGGGCTGCTGTACGTGCCCGCCGCTGAGCTTAATTTCGGCTATAGCAATGGACTCCCTTACGGTCAGCCCACGTTCTGGAAGCCGGAAGGCGAGTTCCGCGGCGGCGTCCTCGACGCCGTGAATCCCAGGACGAACAAGATCGTCTGGCAGAAGACCACGCCGTTCGGGCTGTCCAACGGGGACGGAGTGCTCACTACATCATCGGGGCTGCTGTTCGAAGGGGCGCCGAACGGCACGTTCTCGGCTCGCAGCGCCTCGTCGGGGAAGCCGCTGTGGACGTGGCAGACCGGCGCGGGCATCGCGACGACGCCGATCACCTACCTGGTCAACGGGGTGCAGTATGTGGCGATCCTGGCCGGCGGCAATGGCGCGTTCAACTCATCGTTCGGCGACAGTCTGTGGGCGTTCCGGCTGGGCGGCAAGCTCGGGCAGGCCAGCGCCCCCGCCACTATCCCGGCCCGGGTACCGGTCACTGGCGCGACCGTTGCGGGCAGTTCGGTCAGCGACACGGTGACGCTTGGCCGGACCTGGGACGCCAGCACCGGCATGCCTGGCGGGACGGAGAACCTGTCGAGCCAGACCGCGATGGCGCCGGCGATCCTGACCGTGCCGGCCGGGACGACC
This sequence comes from uncultured Actinomycetota bacterium, assembly GCA_963720575.1. Classification (GTDB taxonomy): domain Bacteria; phylum Actinomycetota; class Actinomycetes; order Streptosporangiales; family Streptosporangiaceae; genus Chersky-822. The sequence goes on along the minus strand of CAVRGA010000001.1, from coordinate 1,542,790 downwards.
GTGACGTTTGACAATCCGGCCGGCAATACCAAGGATCACTGCGCCGAGGCGTTCTTCGATCCAGCCTCATTCAAGATCGGGCCGCTCGCCCCCGGCCAATCGGGCTCGTTCCATTTCGTGAAGCCGGGGACCTACTTCTACAACGACTGCGCGGGATTCCCGTGGAACACCGGAGAGATCATCGTCAAGTGAGATCAGCGAAATCGACCTGGGCGGCGGCCTGGAACATCTTCTGGGTGAGGGAACCGGACTCGTCGGAGTCGTAGTCCGCCACGATCTGCCATCTATCGCCAGCCTTCCTGGCGAATCGGCGGGCGTAGGTGCGGGCAAAGGATGCCAGATGTCACGGTTGAGCTCGGCTAGCAGGTCGCTCACGACGTGCCTTTCGCAATGACGGCGCCGTAGAGGAAGATCTCGACCAGTTGCTCGGCCGGTTCGGTGCTGCCAGGGAACGCGCTGCCCCGGCCGAACAGCAGGGACAGGAACGTGTCGGTCAGCGCGCGCACCGGCAGGCGCAAATGCCCGGCGTCGGGCTGGAATAGCTCATCGACCGCCTCCCGCATGGCTTGCCTGGTCTGATCGCGGGTCGACCAGCTTTCCTCGTGGTCGCGGCCACGCCGGCTGCGCGGGCGGCGGTAGCCGGAGGACTGGAGCGCCCCGATCACGGCTCCGATCCGGTCGAAATGAGCGCGCAGGGCGTCGGCGGCCTCAAGGAGCCGCCCGGCAATCGGCAGATCGAGCGAGATCGACCGCAACTCGACCACGATGTTCGACGAGTCAAGCGCCGCCGCCAAACAGGCGTCAAGCAGCGCGTCCTTATCCTCGAAAACCCGGAAGATGGTCGCCTCGCCGATTCCGGCAGCCCGCGCCACGCTGGCGGTCGACACCGCAGCGCCGAATTCGGCTACGAGCGGCATAGCCGCCGCGATGATCATCTCGCGACGGCGCTCTGGACTCATCCCGGGCGCTCTGGCCGGCCTCGCCGTGGTCACGATTGCCAATATATTGAGTAAGTGCTTACTCCGTCAAGCCGGGATCGGAGTCCCTCAACGCAACTGCCCCGGGACTACCGGGCTGATCAGAGCCCGCCTAGCAGGTTACGAAGAGAAGAAACTAGTAATGAGTTTCTAGAATACTGATGATAGATTCGCGGTTATGGAGAGCTGGAGTTTCCTGACCAACCACGCCAGGGTCTTGCTCGCCATCGCCCAGGATCCGGGCGCGCGACTACGCGACATCGCCGCCGCGCTGGGCATCACCGAGCGCAGCGCGTACAGCATCGTCACTGACCTGACCTCGGCCGGATACCTCATCAAGCACAAGGACGGCCGCCGCAACCGCTACCAGATCCAGGCTCACCGCCCGCTGCCCGAACCCGCCAGCTACGCCCCGGCCATCGGAGACGTCCTCGCCGCCCTGCTGGGCGACGGCTCCGGACAGGGCCTGGCAGCCACCGACTCATCCCCCTGAGCAAGACGCCAGACGAGCGCGCCCACGGGGCGTGTGCTTGCTAGGGAACCTTCAGGACCAGCACGGCGGCATCATCGGTGCCGACTCCGCCGCTGTATGCCCTGGTGGCCTTGATGATGGCGGTAGCGGTTCGCGCGGCTGGGAGGTCCCCGAGCCTGGCGATGAGCTTGACCAGGCGCGCATCGCCGTACAGTTCGCGGTTGACGTGGCTGCGCGCTTCGGTGACGCCGTCTGTGAAGAGGGTCATGCTGTCGCCTGTGCGCAGCAGGTGGCGGGTGTCGTACAGGTCGGGTCCGGGGAACAGCCCGAGCAGGGTTCCTGGCCGGCCGACAGTCCGGATCCGCCCGTCGGCGTAGCGGACGAGCGCGAGCGGGTGTCCGGCGGAGCTGACGCGGACTGAGGCCGAGCCGAGATGCGGCCGCACCGTGGCATAGATGGCCGTGAGGAATCGCGGGTCGTCGCTGGGCCAGTCGAGCATGGACTGGTTCAGGCCGGCGAGTATGAGGCTCGGCTTGGCCTGTCTCAGCGCCTCGCCGCGCAGCGTGTACCGGGCCAGGGCGGTGCTCTTGGCCGCTGCGATGCCGTTGCCGCAGACGTCGCCGACCACGAGCCCCCAGCTGCCGCGCACGGAGGGGAACACGTCGTAAAAGTCGCCCAGGACCTCGGCACCGGTCCCACCCGGCAGGTAGCACGCCGCGACCTGCAATCCCGGGATGTCCGGCAACCGAGGCGGCAGCAGGATCTGCTGCAGGGTGCGGGCAAGGATGGCACGGTCGGAGCCGAGCCTGAGCGCGACCCGCAGGGCGACCTCGGCGGAGGCGATCCGGGCCAGGTCAGCTAGCACGTCGACGTCGTAAGAACTCCAGGACCGCGGCTGGGGGTCGGCTACGCAGAGCGCACCGGCGACCTGGCCGTCCAGGTCGCGAACTGGAAACCCGGCCCAGGCCATGACTCCCGTCATCGCGCCCGGCCGGCGGAGCGCGGCTGGAAGGCCTGTCGCGATGTCGCCGATGGTCAGTTCCTGACCGGAGTCGATCACGTACTGGCGCAGCGACTGCTCGGTCGGCCCCGGCGGGCCGCCTGGCGGTCGGCTCGCCGCCCAGGCTGGCCCGGCGGAATGGTTCAGGCCAACGACGGTGACGCAAGCCAGCGGCCTGCCCAGCGCGATCGCCGTGAGCCGCACGACTCGCTCGAACGAGTCCTGCGTGATAGGCCCGGCTGATCCAGGCCCCTGCCCGGGGACCGACCGATGACTGATCGCGCCAGGCGGCCTCACCCGGGCCGTTCCTGTCGTTGACGCGACTGGCGGCACGCCAGCGGCTGGAGCCGTGCGGGCTGGCCTACCCCGAATCCCCATTTTCCCTGCTCCTATTTTATACTCATATTGAGTCTAATATTCGGAGTAGCAGGGTCCGGGCCTCCGTGAATCAGTCTGGCAGATAAATTCACGGCTCGTCATCGCTTGACACTCATTGCCGGGACGCCAGGGCCGGATCTCATTTCACGCCCCGGACTACGGGGAATCGGCGGGATAGGACAGGAATCGGTATTCGGCGTACTGTTCACCGTGGCTTGGAGTCGCGCTGAGCCCGCGGCCGGAGACGTCGGCTTTGAGGAGGGGAGCGCCATCGCCTGGGAGACCTCTCCGGGCGTGCCCGCCTGGTGCGGGCATGACCGTTAACCGGTCAGCCAGGGTCTGGGCCCTGATCGCCGGGCAGGCAGCCAGCCGCGGCGGTCACGTGTCAGCCGGGGATGCGTGCGCCGCGGCAGTGGCCGCTGCCGGGGTCACGGGTGCCTGGCTGAACGCCGGGGGTGGCGAGGAGGCTGGTCACCTGATGTCGGTGACCGATGAGGTTGCGGGGCAGCTTGCCGAACTGCAGCTGACCTTCGGAGAAGGCCCGTGCGCTGATGCGCGGGCCTCCGGCGGGCCGGTCCTGGCCTCGGATCTGGGCGGGCTCGATGAGGCTCGCCGCTGGCCTATCTTCACCCCGGCGGCATGCCGGGCCGGGGCTGTGGCCATCTTCGCGTTCCCGCTGCGAATCGGGGCGATCCGGGCCGGGGTCATGGGCATGTACCGGGACCAGCGCGGCCCGATGAGCGGCTCCCAGTACGGTGACGCGCTGATCCTCGCCGACGCCGCGACCTTGCTGCTGCTCGACTCCCGTGAGCCAGCACGAGAGACGAGCGAGTCCGGCCCGGGTGGCCAGCTCGCCGAGCTGACCTCGCGCCGCGCTGAGATCGATCAGGCGACCGGAATGCTCACTGAGCAACTCGGCGTCGGCATCGCGGAGGCGTTTGTCAGGTTGCGTGCGTATGCTTACGCACATGACAAGCGGCTGAGTGATCTAGCCAGCGACATCGTGACGCGCCGCCTGAGGTTGCCCGCCGACCCGGACCCCTCGCCGGACGTGCTTGGGTGACTTCCCGCAGATGGCGACACCGTGCCGGCCACCACTGTGCCTGCGGGATCTGCCTGGCCCTTGCTGAGGAAGTGAGCTGGTATGGACGGAGAGTTGCTGGCGGATACGTTCGTCGAGCTGACTGACACGATGGTCGCCGACTTCGACGTGATCGACTTCCTGCATGTCCTGACCGACCGCAGCGTGCTGCTGCTGGACGTCTCGGCCGCCGGGCTGCTGCTGGCTGATCCGCGCGGCGAGCTGCGCGTGGTCGCGGCCTCGAGCGAGGCCGCGCGGCTGCTTGAGCTGTTCCAGATCCAGAACGACCAGGGTCCTTGCCTGGATTGCTTCCGGACGGGGGAGCCGGTCGAGGCCGGGGACCTGGCTGCCGCGGCGCAGCGCTGGCCGCGGTTCGCGACCGCTGCTCAGGAGGTCGGCTTCGCTGCCGTTCAGGCCCTGCCAATGCGGCTGCGCGAGCAGGTCATCGGCGCGCTCAACCTCTTCCGCGTCGCCCCCGGTGCCTTCTCACCGGCCGACATCAGGGTCGGGCAGGCCATGGCCGATGTCGCGACCGTCGGCCTCCTGCATGAGCGCAGCATGCGCCATAGCGACGCGCTGAACGAGCAGCTGCAGACCGCGCTGAACAGCCGGGTTGTCATCGAGCAGGCCAAGGGCAAGCTCGCTGAGCGTCTCAGCCTTGACATGGACCAGGCATTCAACCTCCTCCGGGACTACGCCAGGGCACGTAATCTCCGCCTGTCCGACCTGGCCCAGGCATTCGTCGACGGCACAGAGACCCTCACCGCCCTGGCCGCGACCAAGCTCCGGCAGCAGCCACGCGGCGCCGGGCGGGCGTCGTAAGCCAGCCGGGGGCGTGCTGCGAGGCCGAGGCAGGATCGGCCTCGGGCACTCAGAATCGCTGGCTGCGAGATTCCGTATACATTGGCGGAAAACAGGCGTACATTAAGGATGTTGCTCCGGACTTCGGCCACTGCAACCGTAATATTTAGGGTTGCGCCGCAAGAGTCCGGAGTTCTTGTTATTTCCCGGCGGACCAGTTTCGCCGTGCATTCCCTAGCTGCCCCAGACCTCGGCGGTCTTTATCTGTGGATTTTCTGAGCCGAGGTGCCTATGGCAGTCATTCCATCACGGGCCTCATCTGCCCAAGGATCCGCGCGCGTCGCACTCGCCCTGGCTGATCGGCTTCGTCAGGATTTGTCGGTGCTGGAGGACCGGGAACTGCTGGCACTCGCGGGTTCGCTCCCGTGTACCGGCGACGACCGCGCGGAGGCGCGTGACGTCCTGGTCAGCCGGTATCGCGGTCTGGTTGGGTCGTGCGTCCGGCAGTATTCGCGCGGGCCTGAGCTGACCGAGGATCTGATGCAAGTGGGCTTCGTCGGCCTGGTCAAGGCGATCAATAACTTCGATCCGGCCCTTGGGTTCAGCCTGTCTTCCTACGCCAGGTCGTACGTCATCGGCGAGATCAAGCGGCACTTCCGTGATAGGCGCTGGCAGGTGCATGTCGAGCGGCCGTTGCAGGAACTGGTGCTGCGAGTCCGGCAGGAAACCAGCGAACTGGCCCAGCGGCTTGGCCGCACTCCGACGGACGCTGAGCTGGCGAGTTGCCTGGGAGTCCGCGATAGTGATGTCAGGGATGCCCGCCTCGCGGAGCTGGTGCTGCAGCCGAGGTCGCTGGACGAGCCCGCCGGCGACCACGTCGGCGCGGCCAGCCTGGCTGACCTGATCGGCGGCGAAGACCCGCGACTGGAGCACGTGCTCGGCATGCTGGCTGTCGAAACGCACTGGGCCGAACTGCCGGCGACCGAGCAGAAGATCCTGGTACTGCGTTTTTACGGCGGCATGACGCAGGTCCAGGTCGGCCAGCAACTGGGCATCTCCCAGATGCAGGTCTCCCGCAAGCTCGCGCACGCTCTGGGCTACCTCCGGCCGCGCGTGGTCGGCTGGGGTTAGCCGGCCGTCGCCATGGCGTAAAGTGAAGGTGCTGCTCCGGACCCTGGCAGGGCCGGGGTTTTTGCTTGCCGCACGCTTACCTATGAGCAGGCCGAGGATCTGATGCAGGAGACTGTCGAGGCGGCGGAGGCGGCCTCCCGTCGCCTGGACGTCAGCTAGGTCACCCGATGCCCGGATCCGCGGTCAGAATTGAAGATCACCCGGAATCGCGGTTGCGGCTGCCGGCCGACGGGCTTCGCTGCCTGGCTGCCTGCGCCGAGATCGTGCTGCTCGCGGGCGTTGGGCTACTGGCCCGCGCAACGGTCAGCGGGGTCGAGACGAACGTCGTCGGCGCAAGTCAGCTTGCCGACAGGAAACTGCTCACCGGAGTGCTGGGGCTGCTTGGCGTCCTGGCGCACGTCGCCCTGCTCGCGCTGCCGCTCGCCCTGGCTATCCTGCTCGTGATACGCCGTCAGCCGCGGCGCCTGGCCGAGGCCGCGGGCGCGGGCGCGGTCGCGATCGGCGCGGTGGTGACGTGCGACGCCTTGCTCCGCCTGCCGGCGGCAGCGCAACTGCATGAGGCGCTGACCTTGTCGGCTACCCATCCCGGGCATTCGCCGGTACTGGACTGGTACCTCGCCGGCCTGGCTGCCTACGTGACGGTAGTCGGCCTGTCCGGCCCCCGCTGGCGCGGCGCGTACTGGGTGGCGCTGGGCTTTTACGTGCTGGCCAGCCTCGCGAATGCCAGGAATACGCACGTGACCCTGCTGTCGCTGCTGATCACGTTGCTGATCGGCTCGGCTGTCGGCTCTGGCCTGCGGTATGCCTTCGGCTCAGCCTCGGAGCGGCCGGCCGCGGCCGCGATCGCCGCGGCGATCTCGGCGGTCGACGCGCCAGTGACCGCCATCCGCAGAGTCGGGGAAACTCGCACGGAAACGCGGCGGTACGTCGCCACGGTTGGCGACGGAGAGCAGCGGGAGGTCACGGTCTTCGATCGCGACCAGCAGGCCGCCGGCGCGCTCTACCGCCTGTACCGGCGACTGCGGCTCAAGGCCCAGGTGTCTCGCAGCAGCCTGCTGACCGTGGAGCGGGCCGTGGAGCGCTGCGCTCTGCTCACCTACGCGGTGCAGGGCGCGGGTGTCGCCACTCCGAGGCTGCGGGCGCTAGTCCGGGTTGGGCCTGAGGCGGCGGTACTGGTCACAGATCATCACGACGGCACGACACTTGCGGAGCAGGCAGACGAGCCCACCGATGAGCAGATGCGCCGGATCTGGGAGGTGGTGCTGAGACTGCACCGGCACCGCGTCACGCACCGCAACCTGACGGCCGATCGCGTCCTGTTCGCCGGCTGTGTCCCTGGCGAGGACGCTGGCAAGGTCATGCTGCTCGAGCCCGGCGACGGCGACGTCGCGGCAACCGACCTCCAGTTGCGGCTTGACCTTGTGCAACTGCTCGCCGAACTGGCCCTTGTCGCCGGCCCCGATCGTGCGGCGGACGTAGCGGCGGAAAAACTCAGCGCCAGCGAGCTGGCCGCCATGGTGCCGCTGCTGCAGCCGGTGGCGCTGCGCCGCCGTACGCGCGTGGCGATCCGCCAGCACAAGAACGTGCTGCCCGCACTGCGCAAGCGGCTGCTCGGCACTACCCGGGACGACCAGATCGCGCCGGTCCAGCTCGAACGCGTGCGGCTGCGTACGCTGATCACCCTCGGGGCCGGGGTGGCGGCGGCCTACATTCTGATCGGCCAGCTTTCCAGGGTGAGCCTGGGTACCGTCCTGGCGAACTCTGACTGGCGCTGGGGTGCCCTGATCATCGCCGCGTCAGCGCTGACCTACGTGGGCGCTGCCCTGGAGCTCACGGGGTTCGTGCTGGAGCGGCTGGACCCCGTCCGTACCTTCCTGGCTCAGCTCGCCGGATCGTTCGTCACGCTGGTTACCCCTGCCGCTGTGGGCGGGGTGGCGCTGAGCATCCGCTACCTGCGGAAAGCCCAGGTCAGCCCGGCCGACGCCGGATCGAGCGTCGGCGTATCGCAGGTCATCGCGTTCTCCTTGCACCTGATCCTGCTGGTGAGCTTCGCCGCACTTACCCGTACCGCGCAGAAGAACTCGCTCCGGCCGCCGGGCTGGGTCTGGATAGCGCTCGCCGCGCTGGCGGTGGTGGTGGTCATCGTGGCGGCCATCCCGGCCGGCCTGCGGCTGCTGCGCTCCCGGCTGGCACCCGCGCTGAGCCAGGTCATCCCGCGCCTGCTCGACATCGCGCAGCGGCCGGTGAAACTGGCGGAGGGCATCGGCGGCGCCCTGCTGCTGACCGCGGGCTACATCCTCTGCCTGGACGCCTCGATCAGGGCCGTCGGCGGATCGGTAGCTCTGGCGAGCGTCGCGGTGGTCTACCTCACCGGAAGCGCCATCGGCTCGGCCGTGCCAACGCCCGGCGGTGTCGGGGCCGTGGAGGCGGCGCTGTCGGCGGGCCTCACCGCGGCCGGGATGCTCGGCGCGAAGGCAGTCAGCGCCGTGCTGCTATTCCGCCTGGCAACGTTCTGGCTGCCCGTGCCCATCGGCTGGGTGGCCATGAACTACTTGCAGCGCAAGAACGCCCTCTGACCCTATCCAGCGATGACGTCGCGCCAGTCCTGCCCGGCCTGACTCCGGCCGGGCGGGACTTGGCTGGCTGGGTCAGCGGCGGACTGGCCGGCCGCTGGTCCGCCCGCTGACGAGGTGGTAGAGGAGAAGCAGGACAGCTGAGCCCGCGATGGCGGTGAGCCAGGTGGAGGCGTTGAAGAAGCCCTGCAAGGCGTGATGCAGGTGGAAGATCTTCGTAGCTGCCCAGCCGCCGAGCAGGGCCCCGGCGATGCCGATCACGCAGGTGAGGAAGAGCCCTTGTGATCTCCTGCCAGGGATCAGCATGTTGGCGAGCAGGCCTGCGCCTAGCCCGAGGACGATCCAGGCGATGATGCCCATAACGATTCCTTAGTGTGAGGGTGCGCGGAATGAGCGATAGCGATAGCCAGGCGGGTCCGGCGGGTAAGGCGGGACAGGCTCGCGCGGCTTTACCCGCGATGGCCGAGGGGGTCTTGCCGGGCCTGGTTGCCGCGGCTGGCTAGCCGGACTGCGACTTGCGCCGGTCGCGCCGCATGGCCTGGCGCAGCTGGGTGATTCGGGCGGTTCCCGCGGCGGCCATCAGCAGCGCTCCGGCGATGGCGGCCAGGAACAGGGCCACGGCCAGCGACAGGCGCAGGTGAGCGCCGAGGAAGCTGATATCCACCGAGTGCGCGTTCTGGATGATGAAGATCATCACCACGGTGAGTCCGACGGCGCCGGCGATCAGGGCGGTATGCACGCCGCTGATCCTGGTATGTATCCGCCGGCGCCGGGCTGGAGCCGGAGCCTGAGCGGGAGGCGGAGGCGGAGGCGGAGCGGAACCGTTGGCTGAGGGGGGTGGCCTGGTGCTGGTCGTGCCGCGTGCTGCCGGCTGTTCGGTCATGGTGCTTCTTCCCAGGGGGAGCGGCGTTACGACCGGGCCGGCTCCTTGCGCATCGGGGCTCGTGGCGGCCTTCGGCTGCTGTTTCCCGATGTCTGTTCTCAGATTACATGGAAATCAAAAACTAGCAATAGATTTCTAGAATATTACTGGGACTCTGGCGATCCGCCAAGCGGAGGCGTCCTTCTCCACTTGATACCGTCAGGCGGATTGGCGTGACCCGGCCCGGCGTGAGCAACGCGGCCCTCCCTGTTGTCGTCCCGACAGCAAGAGGAAGGGCCGCGTTGCTGTTGCCGGACGGCCCGCGACAGCAACGTGGCCCGGCCTGACGCTGTCCCGGCCTGAGGGTGGAATACTCGCGACCAAGGGTCGCTAGGCTTGCGGCGTCACTTCTGGAGACGCGGGTTGGCCGGAGCCTTTGACCCCGTATTCAGCTCCGAGAAGGTCGAGACCGCCAAGATCTCCGCGCCGACGCCAAGAGCGGGCCGCAACGCCCACCGCCTCGTCGGCACCGGCCGCGAGGACAGGCGACTGCGGCAGTTTTTCGGCATTTCGCTGAGCTATACGTGCGGCATAGGTATTACGGCGCCGCTGCGCTCGGTACACATATGGCACAGGTTCGGGCAGGCCATTTTGCTGTGAGCTGCGCTCGCGCGGCGCGCTCTTCATTGCCTTGATCGCCATGATCTCGTCTCTCCTCATGTGGTGCTGCCCGCCGCTGCCCGCATGAGTTGATCTCGATCATACGAGTCATCGCGAGTCGCGGACCCTGATCCTCGGTCGAACCTCCGGGCGGGTCCCTGGTGACTCGGAGTACTCGCATTCAGTCTACGCGATATAGCTGCCAGTTATGGAGCCGTCTTCCGGCACATCCTGCCCCCAGCTATCCGATCTCGGTGCGACCGTCCCGGGAGGGGGTGATCACGGAGACCCGGGCCGGGCATGGAGGGTGTCGGGTGACTTACGGATCTTGGAAGGTCAAGCTCCGGCAGGTCGGCGGAGAGACTTTTCCTCCCCGATCCTTATCACCAGCCACGCGGCAGCCCCTCCGGGACCGGTGCTAGTTTCCGTGATCATGTTCGTGGGCGTGATCACGGAAGATCGCCCAGGTCACGACAGGTGCGATGCTCCATGATCATGCCCACCAACATGATCACGGAGCATCGCCCCGGCCGGCCCCTGGCAGACAAACACCCCACCTGGCAAACCCGCACCACCCGCCTCCACCGCCTCAGACTCACCCCGCAGCCTGACCTCCACTAAGCCAGCAGATTTCGATGCGCGCTGCGCGCTCCCGTGGATGAGAATGGCGGTGCGCACGTGGCCCAGCTGGCGCCATTCACATATCAGATTTCGATGCGCGCTGCGCGCTCCCGTGGATGAGAATGGCGGTGGAGGCGCGCCACCAGGGCCGGGCTCCTGGACAGGATGCTCTCGTGCTAGGTGATTCCCTGCTGGCCGAATGGTGCCTGGGCACGCTGGGCGCGGCGCCTCGGCGCGTGCTGTTCCGGGCGGGGAACCTGTCGCAAGTCATCGCGGTCGAGCTTGCCGACGGACGGCAGCTGGTCGTCAAGGTCCGGCCGTTCGATGAGCGGATCGCGGGGTGCGTCGCGGTCCAGGCGGCGCTGGCCGCGACGGGCTTCCCGTGCCCCGCCCCGCTGGCCGGTCCAACCCGGGCCGGGAACCTGGCAGTGACCGCCGAGACCCTGGTCGAGGGCGGTGACCAGCTCGCGCCTGGCAGCGGCGCCCCGCGGTCCGCGACGCTGCTCGCCCGGCTGGTCAAGACCGCGCCGGCCGTGGCGAGCGTGCCCAGGCTGACTCCTGCCCCGCCGTGGGCGGGCTGGGATCACCCGGGTGCCGGGCTGTGGCCCGGCCGCGATGACCTGGGCCGCGACCTGAACGAGGTCGCCGGGCCCCGGTGGGTGGATCACGCCGCGCGGCTCGTCAGGGAGCGGCTGCGCGCCTGCGGCGGGCCACGCCGCGTCGGTCATGGCGACTGGGAGTCCCAGAACATCCGCTGGCAGGATGGCAGGCCGCTGGCCGTGCACGACTGGGACAGCGTCATCGCCCAGCCTGAGCTCGCCATCGCCGGGCTGGCGGCCGCGGTGTGGCCCGCCGCCGGAGCGCCAGGCGACGCGGCGACGCCAGCCCAGACGGCCGGCTTCCTCGCCGCCTACAAGGTGGCGGCGGGCGCCGCCTGGACTCCGCGCCAGCTCGGGCTGGCGTGGGCGGCAGGGCTCTGGGTCCGCCTGTTCAACGCGAAGAAAGACGCGGCCGCAGGCGGCGGCCCTCAGCTGGACCGGCTCGCCGCCGAGATCGCCGAGCGCATGGACCAGGCCGGCCTTCGCCACCGGATGTGAATGCGTCCGGAGCCGTGTCGCGGCACCACGAAAGGGCAGTAGGAAAGAATGCGCCCATCCGCCCAAATGCTGCCTGAGGAGGCTCGATGCGGGTCAGCTTAGGTGACGTGAGCATCTGGTTCGACGTCTCCGGGCCGTCCATCCTGCCCGACGGGGGCACCGTGGTCGAACGCCCGACTCTCGTGGCCGTGCATGGCGGCCCTGGCCTTGACCACATCAACATGAAGGCCGGGCTGGCGCCGCTCGCCGGCCACTTCCAGATTGTCTACTACGACCAGCGCGGGCACGGCCGCAGCGACGCCAGCTCTTCCGAGTTCTGGAACCTGCCGACCTGGGCCGATGATCTGCGGCGCCTGTGCGACGCACTCGGGCTGGTCAAGCCCGTGGTGATGGGCAGCAGCTTCGGCGGTCGCGTGGTGCTGGCCTATGCCGGGCTCTTCCCTGGCCATGCGGGCGGCATCATCTTGGCCAACACGACCGGCGGCCGCTCCGACTACCCGCGCAGCGTCGAGATCTTCCGCCGCCTGGGCGGCGACGAGGCGGCCGCCGTCGCTGAACGTGACTTCGCTGAGCTGAGCGAGGAGTCGCTGGCCGAATTCCGCCGCGTCTGCCGTCCGCTCTACACCAGCAAGCCCAGGCCGGCGGCTGAGCTCAGGCAACGGCAGGCCAGGTCCATCCAGACGACCGACGTCAGCGTGTACTTCTTCCGCTATGAGGCGCAGCGCTTCAGCCCGTGGAGCAGGCTGGACTCGGTCCGGGGTCCGGTGCTCATCCTCGCGGGCGAAGACGATCCGATGTGCCCGCTCCCCCTGGTCGAGGAGCTGGCCGGCCGCTGCCTGCCGACACGACCCGCCTGGTGCGCCTGCCGGATGCCAGGCACGACATCTTCCGCGACCGGCCGGACCTCGCGTTCCCGGCGATCGAGGAATTCGTGCGCCAGGTCTCGGACGGCACGCCGGGCAACTGACCGGCTAGATGACGCGCTCGTTGCCGCCGTCTACCGGCACCTGCGCGCCGGTCACCTTGGCGAAGAGCGGGCCGCACATGGCGACGGCGAGCGCCGACACGTCGGTGCTGCGCACCTCGGTGCGCAGCACGTTGCGGGTGCGGTATTCCGCCGGGCTGATGCCGTAAGCGGCGGCGCGCTGCGCGATGATTTCCTCGGTCCACAGGCCGGTGTCGAAGACGGCGTTCGGATGGAGCATGTTGACCCGGATGTTGTCCGCTCCCCACTCCAGCGCCGCGACCCTGGCGAGCTGGGTCAGCGCCGCCTTCGACGCCGAGTACGCGGCTGCGCCTGGGCCTGGTGCTGGCACGTTCTTCGACGCGATGACGACCACCCGGCCGCCGCGAGGCGCGAGCCGCAGGTACGGGTAGGCCGCGCGCATCATGGTGAGTGCGGCGTCGGCGTTGACCGCGAACGTCGCCGACCAGTCCGCCTCGGCCAGCGTGCTGATCGGGCTGGACGGCGGGAACACCCCGGCCGACAGCACGAGCATGTCGATGCCGCCGAACTCGCAAGCCGCCCGCTCGGCGGCGGCCCGCACCTGGTCGGCGCTGGTCACGTCGCAGGTGATGCCGAGATAGCCAGGACCGGGAGCCACGCCGTCGACGCTCGGGTTCAGGTCGATCCCGCACACGGCCGCGCCCGCGGCGGCCAGCGCCTGGGCGCAGGCCCGGCCGATGCCGGACGCGGCGCCGGTGACGAAAGCCACCTCGCCTCCGAGCTCGGCCGCGGGACCCTCCCGGCGGAGCTTGGCCTGCTCGAGGTCCCAGTACTCGACCTCGAAGATCTGGGCGGGGGTGAGCGCCTGCCAGCTCTCGAGCGCGTCCGCCCGCAAGATCAGCTCAATGGTGTGGTGATAGATCTCGGCGGCCGCGGCCACCGCTCCCGCCGACCGCCCGGCCGCGCACAACCCGAGCTCCGGATCAAGCAGCAGCCTCGGCACCGGGTCAAGCATCCGCAGTCGCGGCCCGTACGGGTGCTCGGCGGCGTGCCTGGCGAAGTAGCCGCGGTAGTCCTGCGCGAAGGCGCCGACATCGCGGCCGAGCAGCGGCACCCGCTTGGTGCGGATCGCGTGGTCCGGTGTGGCCGGTCCCTGCTGCGACAAGCGGCTGACATCGTCGCGGCGCGCGAAGCCGGCGGCCAGGCGATCAGGACGCTGGCTGAGCAGCATGGGGTGGCCAGCCAGCGCGGACATGCGCGCCCGCAGCTCCGCGATGACGGGACCGGCGGGTAGCGGGACTGGCACGGACGGCGCCGCGATGTTCCAGGCGTCGTGTTTCTTCAGGTAGTCCTCGGCGATGGTGACCAGCTCGATCAGCCGCTCGTAGCTCTCGCGGGCGTTGTCGCCGAACGAGAACAGGCCATGGCCAAGCAAGACCAGCCCGATGGTCTCCGGCCGCAGGCCGCCGGCCACGATCGCGGCGGCCGCGCGGGACAGCTCGAAGCCTGGCATCACGTAAGGGATCACCAGCACCTTGCTGCCGTACGCGGCCTGGACATGCGCCTCGCCAGAAGGCGTATTGGTCAGCGCGACCACCGAGTCCGCATGCGCGTGGTCCGCGAATTTGAACGGCAGGATCGCGTGCAGGATCGCCTCGACCGAGGGCGCGGGCGCGGTTGGCTCGACCGTAGCCAGGCGCAGTTGCCTGGCCATCTCGACGTCCGGCAATCGCGCGAGCCCGGCGAGCGCGGTCAGGTGCTCCAGCCTGACCGGGGCGAAGCCGTCCTCGGTGATCGTGTCGAGGTTGAACCCGGTGCCCTTGACGTACAGGAGGTCTTCCTCCTGACCGAGGAGATTGGCGGCACGGATCTTCACCGAGGTGTTACCGCCGCCGTAGAGCACCAGCGACCGATCCTGGCCGATCAGCCTGGAGCTGTAAACCCGCTGAGCGAGATCTCCGGCGTGCTCCGCCGCCCGCGCGGCGTCCCATCTGCTGTCCATAGGCTCCCCAGCGCTGCGGCTAGCGACACGCCCTCCCGCTTTTCTACCTTATGCGACGAACCGCCTCGGGTCAGCGGCATCGACGGCCGCGAATTGCTTTCACCTAAGGTCGTTGATTTTCTTCTGACGCCTGCGCGGGCGGCAGCGGCAGGTCGAACCAGACCACCTTTCCGTCAATGGTCCTGTTGGCTCCCCAGCGCCTGGCAAGGCTGCTGACCAGGTTCAGGCCCCGGCCGACCTCGTCGTTCCCGGTGGACGTGCGGAGCACCGGGAGGTGGTGGCTGTCGTCCTTGACCTCGCACAACAGGACGTCGGTGCGCATCAGCCGCAGTTCGATGGGCCTGGAAGCGTAGCGGACGGCATTGGTCACCAGCTCGCTGGCAAGCAGCTCAGTCACATCGGAACAGGCGCCAAGGCCCCAGTCGGCGAGCGTCCGGCGCACCAGCCGGCGCACCTGGCGCGGCGTGCCCGGCTGCGGCTGGAGCAGCCACTGCGCGATGTCGCTGCTCGGGATCCCGCGCAGGCGGGCGATCAGCAGGGCGACGTCGTCTTCCCGGTCACGGGCGTGCAGCGCCCCCATCAGGGTGTCGCACAGCTCGTCAGGCGTGGCGTCGGGAGCGGCGAGGTCACACAGCGCCGCCAGCCCTGACCCGATGTCCTGGCCGCGCACTTCCACTAAGCCGTCTGTGCACATGACGAGCATGTCGCCGTCGGCGATCTTCACTTCCATGGGCTCGAAGGGAACGCCGCCGACGCCGATCGGCGCTCCGGCCGGGAGCTGGGTGAGGAGCTCAGCCTGGCCCCCCTGATGAACGAGAACCGGAGGAATGTGGCCCGCGTTAGCGATCACGCAACTGTGGGCGACCGGGTCGTACACCGCGTAGACGCACGTGGCGAGGTGGTCGTCGTCGAGCCGCCTCGCGATGTCATCCAGGTGGCGGAGCACTTGCTCGGGGGGCAGTTCCACCGATGCCAGGGTCTGCACTGAGGTGCGCAGATGGCCCATGATGGCCGCGGACTTGATGCCGTGGCCCATGACATCGCCGACAACGAGCGCTACCCGGCCGCCGGGCAGGGCGATGGCATCGAACCAGTCGCCTCCGACCTGGGTGTCCTTGCTGCTGGGCAGGTAGCGGTGAGCGACATCCACGCCGGGGATGCGCGGCGGCTTGGTCGGGAGCATGCTGAGCTGGATCGCGCTGGCGATCGCCGCCTCGCTCCGGTACCGGCAGGCGCTGTCGATGCCCTGGCTCGCCTGCGCTGCCAGCAAGGTCGCGGTCAGTACCGCGATCTCGTCGAAAGGCGGCCGAGCGGGGCTGCGAAGCAAGATCACGCAGCCGAGCAGCCGCGCGCCAGCGCTCAGCGGGATCGCCAGCAGGGCACTGTCGCGCACGATCGACTCCATGTCACCGCTGCAGTTACCGCTGGCCATCTCGCGTGCCAACTCGGGGCCTACTCGCGGCACGACAACCGCTTGCCCCGACGCCAGAGCCCGCCAGCCCGGGCTGGCCGTGCTCATCACATGCAGCACGCCCTCGGGCGCGACCCGGGCCCACGGCGCGTGATCCGCGCCGCCGAAGACCGCCATCCGCCGGAACGCGCTGGCCTCCTGCCGCCGGCCACGCAGGTCGAGGGCCTCGTGGTCCTCGTGGACCTCGTCGGAGAACAGCCGGTCGAGCAGGTGGACCGCCGCGAAGTCGGCGAGCGAGGGCACCATCGCCGCGCCCAGCGCCCTGACCGTCTCCTCCAGGCCCTGGCTCTCCCCGATCTTGGCCGTCGCACGCTGGAGAGCCAGCAGATGCTCACGCAGCACGTCCGCATCCGCTGCCCGTGACGTTGCCGTCATCGCAGGCGGCGGCAGTTCATAAAAACCTGAATCTCCGGCCCCGCGTCGCTGCTCGCGGGCGAATAAGAGATCGAGGATTCCTCCTCGATCGAGAAGCCGGCCTCGCCAAGTACCGATCGCAGGTCCTCGGTGAGATAGCCGGTGACGAGGATCCTGACGCCGAGAAAGGCGAGGGGGAAGTCATCCACGTCAGACTCGACCATGGCAAGCGCGAACAATCCTCCGGGCACCAGGGACTCGTGGATCATTCGAAGTGCCTGGGGAATGACGGCACGCGGTAAATTCAGCAGGGAGAAGAAGGCGACGACCGCGTCATAGGACCCGGGCAGGCGGTCCAGTTGCGTGGCGTCGAGCTCCAGGAAGCTGGCCTCAGGGACGTTCTCCCGAGCGCGGGCCAGCATGGCAGGCGAGATGTCTATCCCGGTCACCTCGCAGCCGCCGTCGGCTAGCTGCCGCGCCGAGGGGAGCCCGGTGCCGCATCCGACATCGAGCACCCTGGCGCCTGGCTCCAGCCGCGCGAGCAGCCAGTCGCCGCACCCGAGCTGGCCGTCTTTGTGCGGGAAGGCCACACCGTAACGGTCGCTGATGCGGTCGTAGGCCGCGCCTTGCGCGACCTCACGCGCTGACCAGCCAGCCGGCAGATTCAACTGCGAGCTGCGGAACGACCTGCCAGCCACGCCTTCGCCACCTCCCGGAAATGTTCGGCCTTGCCGCCGACTCTCCACCATCTTTGCAGATTCCAGGCACTATGGGCGAATGATCTGTTAGCTGCTTATGATGATCGGCGTAGCTTTCTATTGGATCGCTTGGATCGCTCAATGTGCGTTTTGTCTGCTAACAGCGATTCTGAGACGAGGGAGTGGCATGCTGCCCGAATCGACCCGGCGTAATTTCCTGGGAGGAATGGGAGGACTAGGAGGGATCGTCGCTGGTGCCCTGATTACCGGATTCGACCCGGTTGGTCGGACCTGGGTCACGGATCACGCGAAGCCCCCCTCGGCTATCCCCATACCGAAGCTGAAGGGCCGCCTGCTGTTCGATCAAGCGGACCGGTCGGCCGCCGCGGACGACTTCGGCCATATCGCGCATCACCTGCCGCGCGCCGTCCTGCGGCCAGGCGACATCGAGGATGTCGCCGCCATGCTGCGGTTCTGCCGGTCGAACCGGATTCCGGCGGCCCCGCGCGGGCAGGCCCACGCGACCAACGGGCAGGCCCAGGTGGCGGGCGGAGTCGTCATCTCCACGGCTACCCTGGACGCCATCGAGGTGGGAGAAGGACGGGTCACGGTCGAGGCGGGCGCGCACTGGAGCTCAGTCCTGCAGGCCACGCTGCCGGCCGGGCTGACGCCGCCGGTGCTGACCGACTACCTGGAACTCTCGGTCGGCGGCACACTGTCGGTCGGCGGCATCGGCGGCCAGACCCAGCACTTCGGGGCTCAAGTCGACAACGTCCTGGAACTGGAAGTCGTCACCGGTGCCGGAGAGCGAGTGACCTGCTCCGCTGCGCGGCACCCGGATCTTTACCACGCGGTCCTGGCGGGTCTTGGCCAGTGCGCCGTGGTGGTCCGTGCCACCTTGGCGCTGCGCCCGGCACCTGTCAACGTCAGGCACTACATCTTGTTCTACCCGACTTTCGATGCCATGGCCGCTGACCAGCGGCGAGCACTGGCGGACGGGCGGTTTTCCTTCCTCGAAGGCGAAGCTCAGGCCATGCCTGACGGCTCGCCCGGCTGGCAGTTCTTCATTGAGGCCGCCGCGTACTTCGACTCAACTCCGCCTGACGACCAGGCGCTGATCGGCGACCTGCACTACCAGCGCGGTACCGAGCAGCTCGACACGCTGGGCTACTTCGACTTCCTCAACCGGCTGGCGCCTGATGTCGCCTTCCTCGAGTCCACCGGCGAGTGGTTCGACCCCCATCCGTGGTGGAACGTCTTCGTGCCCGGCCACGCGGCCGACGCCTTCGTGACCTCTGTCATGTCCGGCCTTACCCAGGCCGACATCGGGGCCAGCGGAGTGATCTTGATCTATCCGTTGCGCCGCGCCGTCCTGCGCACGCCGCTGCTGCGCATGCCCGAGGATGAGACCGTCTTCCTCTTCTCGATCCTGAGGACCGGCGCGCCTGACGCGGGAGCGATCAGCACCGACGCGATGATCAACGCTAACCGGGTCCTGTTCGATCAGGTCCGCGACCTGGGCGGCTTCCAGTACCCGATCGGATCGATCCCCTTTGCCCCGGCGGACTGGCGCGCTCATTACGGCCCGGAGTGGCCGTTCTTCGCGGCCGCCCGGCGGCGTTTCGACCCGCGCGGGATCCTGACCCCAGGCCAGGGAATCTTCCCGCCGCTCAAAGGCAGGTAAGTCAAGCTCCGGCCGGGGTCAGCGGGGAGACTTTTCCTGAGCTTTGCCGGGGGAGACTTCCTTACTTAAGGAACTCTCCCCCACGATGCCGGAGAAGGCTCCCCGATCCTGATCACGAGCCGCGCGGCAGCCTCCGGGACCCGTGCTGGTTTCCGTGATCATGTTCGCGTCCGTGATCACGGAAGATCGTCCAGGGCCAAACCGTCGATCAGCGATGCTGGCGGGCCGCATCCCCGTTCACGGGGTCCGCGCCCTCGGCGTCATCGTCTTCGTCGGCGTAGTCGTCCTCATCGCCTGCGTCGTCGTAGTCCGCGGCTTCCCCGCCTTGCCACTGCTCCTCCTCGAGCGCGGTCTCGTGGTCCTTCACCACTTCGCCGTCCTCGATCACGCCGCGCCAGCCCTGGATCTCCTCGGGATGTAGTACTGACTGCGTCATCACGTGCCGGCGGAAGTGCTTGAGTTCCAGGCGCACGCGGCGACCCTGAGCACGCCACAAGTTGCCCGTGTACTCGAAGCCGCCCTGCGGGTAATACGCGAGCACCAGGAGGATCTTGGTCAGGTTAGGCCCGATCTCGTGGAAACTGACCGCGCCGTCCACGTGCCCTCGCTGCCCCTTAGATGTCCAGATGATCCGGTCATCAGGAGCCTGGTACTTAGTGGTCGCTTCCCAGCCCCGGTGGGACCACAGGATCTGGGCTTTCCACTTGGTTTTTTCATCTGATTCCTGCTCGACGCTCTCGACCTTCTTCATGAAGCCCGGGAAGTCGGTGTACTGGGTCCACTGGTTGTAAGCGAGGCGAACGGGCACGCCTACGTCGATTTCCTCCTCGATGTTGGTGACCTTGAGATTCTGGCCCTGGCCGCCGTTGCTACCGCGGTCGCGGCTGACCATGCCCGACACCGCCTTCCCGGCCGCTCCCAGGACGGTGCGGCCTGCGGATTTCCCATTGCCTTGCGTGGCAGCGCCCGTCACGGCGGACAGAAGCCCAGACCCGCCACCCCCGTCGGCATAGTCAAATAGCCGGCCGGCGGCCCCGGTCACCTTGCCTCGAATCGACGTCAGCGCGCGATCTTCGACCGCGTGCGCGAAATCCTTCGCTTCGCCCTTGAGCCTGTCCAGCGGCTCGGCCAAGGCAGTACTCCGTTGCTCTGCCTGAGTCATCGGTCATCCACCTCCGCCGCAGAGTCCCGCATCCGCCGTTCCCGAGGGCCGGGCCGTTCCCGTGCGCCTGACCGCTCCCGCGGGCCAGGCCGCTCCTGCGCACCCGATCGCTCTCGCGGACCAGGGCGCTCCGATGGACCAGGCCGCCCCCGTTCCCGACTTGATGGCCTTCCCCGGTCGTCGGACTGCTTGTCCTGGTCACGAGAGCGGCGCTGATCGGCATGCGCCTCCTGGCCCTCGCCATCGCTATCCCGATCGCGATCGCGATCGCCGTCAGCCCCTCCGGCTTCCGGCTGGCGCGCCATGGCTTGCGTCCGGTCGTGCAGCGAACTGGCGAGCACATCCATCCGGCTGGTGATCGCGGCCTTCGCCGCTGTCTTGCCCGCATTGGCGAGGTCGCCGCGAATCGTGTCGGCGACTTGCCCGAATTCAGGCGAGAACTTGCTCAGGGAATCTGATGAGGCCAGCTGCTTGCCACCGAACTTGAGAGCACGGCTCGCGACGCCGCCGAGACTCCCCGTGGCTGCGCCGGCGGCGACCGCGACCGCCAACCGCATCTTCCGTTTCCTGCCGAGCAGGTAGCCAGCACCTACCGCGAGCGGAACCTTGAGGTTATTTCGCATGACAAATTCGCCCTCTCGACTCGGCATCAATGACCACGCCTCAGGCGGAGGAATTGTGCCTGCGGCTCCCCCGAAGCGCCTGCGGGCCGGTTACGCGCTACCTCCTAGACCACAGAATTAACACCTCCATCAACAGTCTCACAGCTCTCGGATGCTCCGACGAAGGGGCGTCGCCCACCGACGCTCAGCGACAGATCCCAAGCAGCCGGGGTGCTCATGCAGGAGGGTTTCCGCGTGAAGGAGGTTTTACCGGACTATCCGACGACAATCCTCCCCTACGCGAAACCGCTCCCGCACGCCGCGGCGAGGGGCTGAGTTTGGGGCGCTGGTCACGGGTACGTTAAGAGTTTCTATCGCTGCAGCCGCAGATCATCCGGGGGGTGGTTTACCATGCCGTCCGATGGCAACGGCCGGGGGCAGTCCCGGCACACTGGGAATGGCGCTCTGGGTGCTCACAGCGAGCAGGCCGTGCGGGGCACCCGGGTGGAGCCGGGCAGGCCAACGGCGCAAGGCCGCCAGGCACCTAGCGAAAAGCCCGACGTGTACCTGCATGTGCCCGAGCTGCACGTTGGCGAGATTTACCTTGACGTCGAGAACCTGGACGCGCATCTATCGCTGCAGGCTAAATTGGCCAACCTCGTGGACGTGACCGCCGGGGTGCATGTGCACGTCGGCAAGGTCGAACTGGACATCAAAGACGTCGACGCCCAGGCGGTGCTGAAGGTCCGGCTTGAGAATCTCTACGAGATCTTGGCCCGGGCGCTGACGACGGTCGACCGCAATCCAGAGGTCCTCCATGGCCTGCTTAACACGGTCGGGACGGCGGTCGACGGCGTCGGCCAGACAGCCGCGCAGGCAGTTCAGCCCGGCGGCGTCGCAGCCGGGGCAATCGAGACAGCGGGGGCCGCGGCGCGAGAAGCCGTGGGGCCTGGTGGTGCGGTCAGCGAAACCGCGGACGCGGCCGGCCAGGCGGTCGACGGCGTTAGCGGTGCCGTCTCGGAGACGGCTCAGAATGTCGGTGAGGATGTAAGCGGAAACCTGGGTGACACTGGGCGACAGGCCGGTGACGCCGCTCAGAACGTGGCCCGGCAGGCACGCGACGGTCCAGGCGGCGCCCTAAGCCACCGCAGGCCTTCAGGGCCTGCGGCTTCCGGCCGGGGCCGACGTCCGGATCCTGGCTCAACTGGCGGCTCAGGCGGCGAGAGCGCCGATGCCAGGCGGTAACTCGCGACCACGACCGCCGGCGCTGGAAGCCGGGGCCGCCGCGTGGGCTGGGGAGGTCCGATTCCGTCGCCAGCCGCGTGGGGTACGGGCGTCGGCACAGCGTTTGACCCGCTCGGAGCGTGAGTCCGGGCGAAACCGCCTGCCGTCCGCGGTACGCCCGGAGGTGACCTACCTGGACGTCAGCCTCTCGTTCCGCATCGCGGCCTGGCCCGACGACCGGATCTGATCATTGGCGGGACCAGGCGGCAGCCAGGCACACTCGCTCAGGCCGGTCGCATGTCCTCAACTGCCCGGGGTATCGCGGCATCAGAAGCGCACCGCTTCCTGGCCGGCCCTCCACCCGGCCAGGCGCGGTGCGTCTTAGCGCCACACCCGGCAACCACGAGGTCAGCACGGCGATGCGGTTATCGGATCATCCTCCGCCCCGCCGATGTGGCCCGGGGCTTCGGTCAGACCCTCAGCAGGCCCGACCCCGTCACGCACCGCCAAACCGCTCGCGGACGGCGCGGAAGCCGGCGCGGGCGGCTGCCACGGCTCGTTCGACGTCGGGCTCGGTGTGCGCGGCGGACACGAACCAGTTGTGCCGGGGGTGGAAGATCACTCCGTGGTCGACCGCCTCGGCGCAGAACGCCTGAGCCCGCGCGAAATTTTCATCCCCGGTGAATGAGAGATTTGGCATCTGGACCGGTCCGGTCGCTCTGATGAGCACGCCTGCGCTGGCCGCTTCGCGGGTCAGGCCCTCGCGCAGGAGTGTGCCTATGGCGAGCATGGTGTCGATCGCGCGTTCCTCGCGGACGGCGGTGAGGGTCGCGACGCAGGCTGCCATGGGGACGGCCTGGTACCAGAACGAGCCGGTGACGAAGATCTGCGAGGCCGCGTCCGCGTACCGGCGGGTGCCCAGGGTCGCGGCCAGCGGGTAGCCGTTGGCGATGGCCTTGCTCCACGCGCTCAGGTCCGGCGTCACGCCGATGGGCTCCCAGCTGCCGCCGTCGTTCAGCCGGAACCCGCCTCTGACCTCGTCCATGATCAGGGCGGCGCCGATCCGGTCGCAGAGCGCGCGCAGGCCCCTGGCGAACTCGGCGTCGACTAGTTCCTGGTCAAAGCCGGCGTCGTGGCGGTACGGCGAGACGATGATGCCGGCTACGTCTTCGCCGACGTCGGCCACCGCCTTCTCGACGCTGGTCAGGTCGTTGAAGGTGTAGTAGCGCAGGTTGGCCCGGTCCTCGGCGGTGACCCCGGCGTCGCGGGTGGTGAACCAGGGCGAGCCGCCGTGGTAGGCGCCCTTGGCCGCCAGCACCTTGGACCGCCCGGTCGCCGCGCGCGCCACCATCAGCGCGATGGTGGTGGCGTCGGTGCCGTTCTTGGCGAACATCGCCCAGTCCGCGTGGGCGACCCGGCCGGTCAGGACCTCGGCCGCCTCGACCATGGCCGCGCCAGGCCCGGACATGGTGTCGCCCTTGGCGAGCTGCGCGGCCACGGCCGCCTCCACCGCGGGGTGCTTATGCCCGAGCAGCACGGGCCCGAAGCTGCACATGAAGTCGACGTACTCGTTGCCGTCGACATCCCAGACGTGAGCGCCCGCGGCCCGGTCATAGAACTGCGGGTAGCCGGCGGGCAGCGCGTTCGCGCTGAGGTGGCCGTACATGCCGCCCGGGATGACTGCCCTGGCTCGTTCGCGCAAAGCGGCATCCGCGGCGCGGCGGCGGGGCTGGCTGCTCACGTCGGTCATGAGGGCGATCTCCTGTCTCGGCGGCGGACCTATACTTGCTGCTGGCGAGAGCTAGTCATTTATAACGGATGCCTCGATCCGGCCCAACGGCGAGCGCCCGGCGCTTCACATGCCGGGGCGTTATTCGTTGCCGGAGTCCGCCGACATCGATCGGGACGTCATCGCGGCTGCCGGCGTGCTGCACGTGCGCGGGCCTGACGTGCTCGGCGGCTTCGCCGGGAAGCCGCTGCGCGGGATGCTGGATTTCGCCCGCGAGCATGACGTCACCGTGCCCATGAATCTTCTCTCCACCGCCGACCCGGTGGCTGGGACCGGCTCAGCGTACTGCTGCCTTGCTAACCAGGCCGGTCAGCTCCTCAAGATGACGCAGGCTCAGGGCCGCCGGGCATTCAGTTCTCGAATTCTTTGCCCGAGTGCTTATCTGTTCGATCGCCTCTGTTCGATCGCCTCTGTTCGATCGCCTCTGTTCGATCGCCTCCCGCAGCATTCGACCGGCGATGATCTCGGCGATCTCGACGACAGGAAGTATCATGGTCGCCACCTGAGAGGTTGACACTCCCCGGCCGCCGATCGCATCCGCCGCCATGACGTTTCGTTTCACTCCGGCATTGGCGAACCTGTCCACGAAAAGATTGGTACGACTTTTTCGCCAGTGGATTGCCCGATCATGTGGCGTGCAAGTCGGGCATGCTGGTGTAGGAATGGCCGGTTGGCGTGGTCCAGATGAACGTGCCGGGTGCTGGCTGGGTGAGGTGCCAGCGGGGGTGCTGCTTGAGCTTGTGATGATGGCGGCATAGTTCGCCGAGGTTACAGAGGCAGGTCTTGCCGCCCTGGTCGTAGGGCGTGGTGTGGTCCACGTCGCATCGTGCGGCTGGCTGCCGGCAGGTCGGGAAGCGGCAGGTCAGGTCCCGTGCGGTGATATGGGCCGTCAGGCGTGGCGGCGGGCGGTAGGCCTTGGTGGCTTCGGTGTGCGCGCATCCGCCCGCGGCGGTGGCATCGGCTGCTGCCTGACGGTCGGCCCTGTCGGCTGCGCGGTTCGCGGCGGCCCGTATCCGGGCGAGCTTCGCGGCCAGGTGCCAGCCTGCGATTCGGCCTTGGTCTGCGGATGGCCCAGCGAGGTCGTCCCTGGTGATCATGACGCTGACGCGCCTGATCAGACCGCAATGATCATCGCGCCGCTGAGCGGCGGCACTGGCAGGCGGGCCTGGTCCGGCTCGTGCGGCCGATCGCTGGATCCCGGCAACAGCCAGGGCGCTCCCGTCAGGCCCGGTGACGATGACCCGCCAGTCCACGGCAGGGTCACGGTCGGCCAGATGTGCCAGGCAGCTGGCCTGGGCTGGGGTAATGGCGCCGAGCCTGCCGAGGTAACCGGGCTCTGTGCAATCGCCGGTCAGCGTGGACCACGGCACCTTGAGCTCGAGGAACCCGCTGCCTGCCGGGATCAGGTGCCCCATCGCGGCCGGGCCAGGCCGTATGAACGCAGTCACTTCCGGCCACTGCCCAGAACCGACCATGGGACTGCCGCCTGGCGAGCCATTGGCCGGGGCCTCTGCAGCCGAGGAATCCGCAGCCGAGGAATCTGGGGCTCCAGGTGCTGAGGCACAGAAGCCTGGGGCCGTAGAGTCGCCTGGCGGGCAGCCTTCGTCGCCGGGCGGGCATTCGCTGTCGGGCGGGCAGCCATCGTCGGGCGGGCAGTTGCTGTCGGGCGGGCCATCGGGGGCGGGCGGGATGTAGGGCTGGGTGCCCAGGAGCAGGCCGAGGAAGACCTTGGAGCGCAGGAGGTCCATGCCGCCGCCTGAGCCGGCTGCCTTCATTGCTTGTGCCAGGGCGGTGATCCTGGCCAGGGCGGCGGTGGCCAGGACACCCGGCAGGCTGTACCCGGCCAGCGCGGCCGTGCCCTCCGCGTCCGGGTACAGCGTGACGCGGGCCCGCTGCTCGGCTGCCTCCCGGCGCCGCTCGGCTCCGTGCGGGTCCGCCGCGATCACCGCGCGGCGCAGCGCGCTGCGCAGCTGTCCCAGCGTCTGGGTGCCGGCGCGGGGGAGCACCCGGGACTCGACGGCCCGCGCGGTCTCCTCGTCGAGCACCGAGGTCGCCTCGGCGATCGCCCGCGCCCGGGACAGGTCGACGTCTCCGGCGCGCAGCGCGTCCCCGGTGCCGGGAAGCCGCCACCGCAAGGTGACGGCCAGGTCGGCCCACCACGAGGCACTCGCCTGCGACATCGTCAAGGCGAGCGACACCTGCCCGCAGGCGTCCGGCGACACGGTGCCCGGCCGGCCGTCTTCGCTGGTGCCGATGCGGGCATCGGCCGCTGCTGACCTGGACGCGAGCTGCGCTACCGCGGCCAGCTCCCCGGCCTGGGCCCATGAGGCCAGCCTCCGGTACGACGACGCCAGGCCGGCCAGCGCCGGGTCACCAGCAGTCCTCGCCGGGCTGCTCGCCAGCCAGCCGGCCAGATCGGGACCCGGCGGCAGGGACTCGGCCAGCACGCCCGCCACCGCGGACAACGGCACCAGCGCCGACCGGCCAGCATCGACAGCCTCCAGGTACTCGGCGAACTCCGCCTCAACTTGCCCGGCCCCGGCTTGCCCGGCCCCGGCTTGCCCGGCCGCGACTTGCCCGGCCTCAACTTGCCCAGATGCGACCCTGCTGGTGCCGGTCGCCGGGCTCCCCGGACGTACCGGGCTGGCTGGCGTGATCTGGCTGACGGCGGCCAGCAGTGCGTCCACGTCAAGGTCCCACGACCAGGAGAGCCCGCCGCCAGCAAGTAGCCCGAGTACCTCGGGATCGTCTCCGGTCATGGTCACCTCCTGACGCGTCAAGGGCGGGGCCGTGGTAGTGCGGTCTCCGGTGCGGTACCTGTGTCGGCATTCTGACTTGCCTTCTTCGACCACACTAACGATGGCCACCGACAATATCGGGGGACGATCGAGCGTAAATCCGACTCTGTCATGTAACGCATTCATAACGTCGCTGCGGGTTCTTCGCGGAGGGAACTTCAGCGGACCGCTGTGACTGCATGGATGTTCCTTAGCCAACATTGCGATTTGCCCGCCGAGCCGCTCGCGCGGATGAGGATGACTCGTGCCGCGCGCACGGGTGCCAGGTGGGGGTGCTTGCCTGCCAGGGGCCGGCCGGGGTTAATTGCCGTGATCATGGTCGCGGCTTGATCACGGAACATCACTGCTGCCCTGACCTGCATAAATTTCCGTACCGATGCCGGTGCCGTGATCCATACGCACTCGCCGTTCGGAGTGGCCGTGGGCACGATCTGCGATGAAATACCGGCCGTGCACTACTCGGTGCTGCGACTGGGCGGGCCGACAGTAAGGGTCGCCAGGTCTACGACGTTCGGGTCAGACGGGCTTGCCGAGAATGTCGCGGGGCGCTGGAGGGCCGGTTCGCGGCGCCGCCGCAGAATCATGGGGCGGTCGCGTACGGTGCCACGATCGGCGAGCCCTCCGACCAGGTGCGACTGGTGGAGTGGATGGCCCAGGTCCACTGACGGGCACGGCTGGCGGGAACGCCGCTCATCCTGCCGCCGACGAACTCGCGGCGGTGCCTGAAGCAGCCAGGCGGCACCGGTATCACGACATGGCCACATCGAAAACCAGGCCGTCGGCCAGCGTTCCGCGCTCAAGGTGCGAACGGATCGCAGCAATAGAGGCCTGAATGTTGGCGAGCCGGTCCGCGTCGCGATAGCTCACGAGGCCACCATGTCGCGTTCTGCCCGTCGTTGAACACTGGGCTTGAGTTGCCCGGAGGGTACGAGGTCGACATGAGTACCGACGAGGGCCTCTAGGTCTTCGGCAACGCGTCCCAGCCCGAGCAATCCCATCCCCGCCGGGACGTCGACCAGCAAGTCCACGTCGCTATCCGGGCGGTCTTCCCCCCGAGTCACGCTGCCGAAGACGCGCAAATTCAGAACACCGTGGGCTGCAGCGGTGGCCACCATTTCGGCGCGGTGCTGACGCACGCGACGGCCCACGGGTCCGGTCAGCCTAGCGAGGTTTCCTGTGGTCTCCCGCACGCTCGCCTCCAGTTCGTAGCCTGCCGCTTCAACGAGCGCTGCCAGCGTCTGCAGCGAAGGCTGCCTGCGCCCGGACTCATAGGCACTGATGACGCTTTGGGTAATCCCTGCACGCCTCGCCAGCTCAACCTGCGACAATTTCGCCTGCTTGCGAGCGGCTCGCAGGACTGCCGCAGCCTCCGGCCGCTCTACGCCCACACTCGCAGGATGCCTGATCGTCAAATATTTAAGCGGCTTCACTGATGCCGGTCGCAGAGGCCTGGTCGGTCCAGGCCGAACTGATTTCGAAGTGCTTGGGCACCGCAGTGCCGTCGGTGCTGCGTGGACGAACGTAACAGCGGCGCGAGCGGCCGTGGCGCGCCTGTATCCGTGCTGGCCAGAATCCCGGCCCGGCGACCTGCCGGTTAGAGGTGAGGCCGGGAGGGCAGCCAGGTAGTCATCGACCAGATTCAGCAGCCGAACCATGACCCGCGTAAGGCGACCAGGCGCAGGGATGTTCTCGTCGTCATCCTCACGGTCACTACCGGAGCGGTAGACGCGACGACCTTCTTGCGGCTCGGCAACGTATTCAGCAGCGTCATCACAGGAAACCTGGTGCTGCTTGGCGTAGCCGCCGGGCGGCCGGCCGCCGGAGCCCGGCTGGGCCTGCTCGCGCTCGCCGCCGCGACCATGGGCGTGCAGAGCGCGGCGGTACGCCGCCTGGGCGAGTTGTCTACCACCTATCTCACCGGCACCCTGACCGCACTGCTGACGGCACTCGCGGCCCGGCGCCGACCAGCCAACTGGCGGCGTGATGTGACGGCCCTGTTCGCGCTGGTCATCGGTGCGGGGCTTGGGGCGCTGACCGCCGTCGGCGATCCGATCTTGCTGCCGATCGTGATCCTTACCCCGCTCGCTGTCGTGACGGCAGCGTCACTGACGATCATCCGGTCTTAGCGACGCGGTAGAGATCTACTTGTTCTTATAGCGGCGTGTCGGGAGGGCGGGACCCGCCTCCAGTTCCTCAGCTCCCGTCTGCACAGTCGTCCGCGACACCCCGGCTACGGCCGCCACCGCCGTCACCGCCCGCTCCCGGCCCAGCTGTCCCTCCAGGGCCAGTGCCTCCGAGCCCAGGTAGAGGCGCCGCGCCCGCTCATCGAGATGCGGCAGCAACTGCCCGAACTTCGCCTCCAGGTCCTTGAACCCGCTCCCCGCCATCGCTCGTATCACAAATCCTGGCCCACCTCCCGCACAAAACCACTAACTTTCTACCACATCTTTGCAACTCGATTCGAAACCTGTAAAATCATTACTATACCGACCTATATGGCTATCGTACGGAGGAAATTGTATTTGAGTGGAGAACACTGAGCCCCAAAGCTTCAGTAGCCATCTATGCTTCGCACGTGTCGTACGTGCCGTTCGAGAGAGTGGATGTTGACCTATGGGAGATCGACCGCGATGAAACCTCAGGAGTAGAGGAGAAGGTATGGCTACTGGAACCTGACACAGATCCACCAACTCCCTGGCTGTTCAAGTCGGTGACCGCTGGCGCCGAACTCGTATGTGGTGAGGATCTGGCGGAGAAGGCAGCGTCAGAAATCGGCACCCGTCTCGATGTGCCATGCGCACGCGTCGAGCTAGCACACCGCGAAGGACTTCGCGGATCCGTGTCGGCCAGCCTATGCCCGGAGTGGCTGCACCTGCAGTTGCAGCATGGTGCGCTGCTGCTACAGGACCGCGAAGCGCCCGGATACGTGATGGGCCGCGTGCCCGGTCGTCCGGGTCATACGCTTGAAAATATCCGTATGGTTCTTGACGGCGCTCTGCCCCCGCCAGGCTGTCACCTTCCATTCCCCGCTACCGCGTTTGACGTTTTCGCCGGATTCACCGTCTTTGATGCTCTTATTGCGAATCGTGACAGGCATGACGAGAACTGGGCCGTGCTGCTTCCGATCGCTGGCGAAGGACCGACAAGGCTATGCGGTTCGTACGATCACGCGAACAGCCTCGGATACAACCTCAACGACGACAAGCGTCTCATGTATCTGCGGCGTGACGGAGGAGTGTCGGGATGGTGCCGGAAGGGGACGGCGTTCAGGTACGAACACACGCCGCGCAGAGCTGCACCTATCCTGGTTGAGATGGCGGTCAGAGCTCTTGCGCTGGCATCGACGGATGCTCGGGAGTACTGGCCTCAAGCGCTCAGGGAGTTCAGCGAGGACGAGGTACGAGGCGTCACTACTCGGCTACCTGGACTGTCAGAGGTAGCGCGTACCTTTACTACAGAGATAGTGCTAGTGAATCGGAAGAGGTTGCTCGATGCCTGCGCATGACCTGCTCCCAGTGGCACGCGAAGTCGAGAACCGATCCACTCAGACGGCCCGGCGCCTGGTGGTGACATGGCAGCATCCCGATGAGCGGCTCATCGAGCCGATCGGACTGTTGGCTTATGACGGAAATCGCTACCGATTCGATTACATCCGTCATGTTCTCAGCGTGAAGGACTTCCGGCCACTTCTTGGTTTCAGGGACCTTCACAAAAACTATGTCGCCGACGAACTGTTCCCTCTTTTCGCGCAGCGGGTTATGGATCCGCGCAGACCTGATTATCGGCGTTACGTACACCGCCTGGGATTGCCCGAAGACGCCTCCCCGTGGGAGCAGATCGCCCGTTCGCAAGGAAGACGCCAAGGTGACACAATCCAACTGCTACCCGAACCAATTAACGACCATGGAGTGGTGATCTGCCGGTTCCTGGTAAACGGAATACGTCACGTACCGGGTATGCCGAGAATTCTTGATGGAAGACAAGTACAGGTCGGCCGGAGCGAAGTCGAATCGGCACTCGCCGCTCTTAGCCCTGGCGATCCCCTGAGTGTAGCAAGAGAGCCACAGAATCCAATCAACAGCCAGGCGCTCATGGTGATGACCGATTTTGACACTCCTGTAGGCTGGATTCCAAACCTCATGCTTGAGGATATGCATCGGCTTTTGTCATTCGCGAAGGTCGTATTGACCGTCGATCACGTAAACGGACCCAGTGCACCCTGGCACCTTCGCTTGCTAGCCCTGCTGACAAGCCATAATGCAGGAGATTTTAGATTCTTCGCCGGTGAGAAGTGGGAGCTACTGGCTCAGACGAATCAGTAGGCAAAGACGTCAGGGTATTCTCCGAGTTCGAGCATTGCTCGGGTCGTTAGAAATTCGCAGCACTGACCATACAGCCAACTAAGACCAAGATCGTTGATCCGGCTCATGAGAACTCTCAAGAGAGCGGGAAGATGTATTACATCGGCCGCCGCGTACTCAAGCTGCTCGTGCGACAACTGACTAACAGTCCAGTCGCTCGTGCGGACCGCGCCCTTACTCAACTCAACTCCCATGTAGCGGATCAGGAGACTCCGTAGGCTGTGGGTATCATTCGGAGCGGTCGGATCTATTAGCTTAGAGGCCACTTTCGTGCACCTAGTATTTACCGGCCGGACATCCCATTCACTTACCATAAAGCGAAGGTCAAATGGGGCATGATGAAAAACTTTGGGCACATCCGGTTCTTCCAGAATTGACATCAGACGGTGCGGCCTGATACCAGGGTCAACTCCGATGATTACAGCGCCAGGACCCTCGGCAAAGAGTTGGCACGTCCCAATCCTGGCATGTCTCCAGTCCAAGCCTGAAGTCTCAATATCCCACGCAACAAATGCAGATCGTCGATAGGCATCAGTCAGATCAGGCGATAGATCCCCGCGCACAACTCTGAGTTGGCCATGCTTGTCCGCAGGACTAGATCCGGGGAACGTCACCTGAGCAGCATGCCACCATCTTGCTGGCTGTCAAGGCGGGCGTGTGAAGGGACCTGCTGCCGGAACGATCCCAGGTGTTGGAGCGTCGGGCGTCGTCCTACCCCGCCAGGTAGTTGCCATGGTGCTGTCCGTTCGGCCAACTCCCGCCGTGCCCGCCGACCGCTTTCCTCGATTACGGGTTTCTGTTCTAACCTCGGTTAGACATCGAGTTGGCCGGGACGCGATAAAGCGGCGGAACCAATTGATCGACGACATCACGACCCGACTGCTGCTCCTAAACAGCGACAAGTCCATCATCGCATCCGCGTTGATATCACTTGCGGCAGCGCTAAAGCGCCTGGACGCCATCAGGGCGCTAGCATGCGTCTCGTTCATCCGCGCCTGGCGCTCCGAGCTGGACAACTGGCAGTGCCGAGTAGCCAGCCTTCCCATGCTCGGAGACGTCCGCGATGCGGCGAAGTTTCTCGAACTTCTGATCCGTTAGCACACCAAGGTGACTCGACGACACAGGTCAGTGCGGCCTCGATAGATCCAACAGCCCAGGTCAGCGGCACCGCCGCCATCGGAAACCCGTTCCGTCCGCAGTCGCCCTGGGATCCAGAACCCGGGGCTTTGCCACCGCGTTCTGATTTAGTGCCTGAAGCCGTTGTTAGTCACCGTTGATGCTGAGGTCAGAGCTGATCTAAGATCATCGAAGTGCGCGTAAGGACGGATTTAGGAGGAATCATGGCAGAAATGAGCCGCCGTCAGGTTCTCGGCGGGGCGGCCGTGTTCGGCGGCTCCGCGCTCCTGACCGGCAGGCACCGGCCGTCCCCGCTGGCCTCGCCGCACGACGGTGCCTTCCCGCACACGGGTGCCTTCCCGCGCACAGGCGCGTCGCCGCTTGTCGCCAGCGGATCTGTCTACCTGCTCGGCTCGGTTGCCTCGAACGCGGTCGCTAGCACGGCGACGTTCACGGTCAGCCACAGCGCGGCGGTCGGCGACACCATCTGCCTCGCCGTGAACACCAACGGCACGGACAAGGTGTCAGCGGTCGCTGACTCCAAGGGCAATGCGTGGACGAGGGTGACAGCCTCCGAGAGCACGGTCGCCTTCGACACCTTGTTCTTTACGTCCAAGCTGGCCAAGGCGCTGACGGCGGGCACCGATACGGTCACGGCGACCTATTCGCAGTCGGGCAATTTCTCCAAGTACGCCATAGGCATGGGCGTCCCCGGCGCGACCGGGGTGGACCTCGCGATCGGTAACGGCGCAGCGTCGGGCACCTCGTCGGCCACGCTGACCGGTGCGCTTGGCCAACCCTCCGAGATCGTGTTCGCTGCCGCGGCGGTCTCGAACAGCGGCGGGCAGCCCTCCTGGTCGAGCCCCATGACCGATTCCGGGGCCGGCGTCCTGCATGCGGGAACAGACAACTGGTTCACGCTCGGCTTCGACGCGGTGTCGTCCAAGCAGGCGGTTACCGCAGGCGTGACCTGGCCAGCTTCCACGAAGTGGAACACCAGCGTCATCTCGGTCAAGCTCGGCACTGACGGCTTCGTCGGCGCCAACATCTCCTCGGCCTCCTTCGCCGGCCTGACCACCGCTCAGGCCATCGCCAACTGGATCTCGATCTCCGGCCGTTCTCTCGACGTGCGCCGCGTCTACTTCGCCCCGGGCGTCATACCTTCGGCGATCACGAGCGATCTGCAGGCCGACGTGGCAGCGGGCCGCAAGGTCGCCCTGTCGCTCAAGCCGGCCATTGATGGCTCGCAGCAGGCCGCGCTGAACACGTTCCTGCTCTCGTGCAAGAACGCCGGCCTGAAAGCCGATGTCTGCCTCTACCACGAGCCATTCTCCGAAGGCCTGACGGCCGCTCAGTACCACGGCGTTGTCAGCAGTTACGGGCCGACCGTGCGTACCTACTACCCGTACCTGTACTGCGGTTCCTCGGGCAGCAGCGCCGCCACCTCCGCCTACGCGAGCTACTACGTGTCCGGGGCGTTCCAGAAGGCCGCGATCGACTTCTACTGCCAGACCTACGACGCCGGTTTCAGGATCGACCAGTACTCGGTGGTGACCGACGCTGACCACCTGCCCTTCGGGATATGGGAGTTCAATTCATCTACCGATCCCGCCTCAGGCCAGACGCAGGCCCAGGCGACCACCTACTTCAATTACATCCAGTCGTTCTTCAGCGGCCGGGCGGCGAGCGGTCAGGCCAACGCAGACCTATGCCTCTTCTTCGACCAGGGAAGCGGCGCGCTTAACAGCCCGGTCACCTCGCCGTCCGACTACCGGGTGCCGTTGTATCAGGCGGTCTTCGATGCGCTGGATTCCTGAGGGCAGCGCAGCGCATAATCAGGCTGGACGGTGCCTTTCCTCTGCCAGCCCGAGGAGACTGATCTGGATTATCAACGAGAGGCAGCAGGGCAGCCCGGCCGGGCTGCCCGCCGCCCAAATCTCCTAAGCAGGCGCTTTCATGTCCGCTTCCGGCAACGGGCAATCCTTATCATGCGAAACGCCCTGCGCACGGGCAGCGTAAGCGATCTCGACACGGCAATTGATCAGCTACGGAAGACCAGGGACGCCATCCCGGCAGGTTCACCCGGATCGCGCCCGCTGCCTCGAAACCTCCGGATGGCGCTGGGAGCCAGGTTCGAACGATCCGGATTGATCGAGGATCTCGATGAAGCCATCGTCGTCGGCCGCGAGGCTGTCGCCGCAAGCGCCGATCCTAACCGCCCTGTCTATCTGATCAACCTTGGCTTAGTTCTCTGGAACCGATACGGCCAATCAGGATCGCTTGATGATCTGGACGAGTTCATCTCCGTCAGCAGCCAGGCCCTCGGCGCCCCGAGCGGCGAGCACCCGGAACGCGCCCTATTCCTGCGCAACCTCGGGGCCGGGCTCCTGACCCGGTTCAGGCGCTCGGGGTCAGCGGCCGACCTGGACGAAGCCATTGCCGTATTTCGCCTGGCGGTCGCCGCATCCGCTAGCAACCACGCGGAGCATGCGGCTTGGCCAGCCAGCCTCAGGAGCGCCCTCACGGAGCGGTTCAAGCTCTTTGACCGGGCCATTGTCATGTGCGGTCAGGCCGCCGCCGCGAGCGCGAGCGACCATCCTGACCGCTTCGAGCATCTGGGCAACCTCTGCATCGCGCTCAAGGCCCGGCTTGAGCGTCTCCCGTCCGAAGCTGACGTGGACGCCCTGGTCAAGCTTCACAGCGAGATCTGACCAGAACGCTCGGCTGGGTCTGGGACACGATCGCCGGCCCGGTGCTCGACCGGCTCGGGCTGACCGGGCGGCCACCCGATGATCAGCCCTGGCCCCGGCTCTGGTGGTGCCTGCCCGGATTGCTGTCCTTCCTGCCCGTGCACGCCGCCGGCCATCATGGATCCCGGCTCGATGCCCTTCCCCAGACAGTCATGGACCGGGCAGTCTCGTCGCACACGCCCACGCTCCGCGCGCTGGCGCTCGCCCAGGCCCGCGAGGCCTCCGGCGCCAGGTCAGCCAGCGACACCGAAATCGAGGTCATCGGTCCGGAAATCTCCCGCGAGGCGGCCCTGTCGGCCTTGCGGACGGCGCACCGCGCCCACTTCAGCTGCCCCGGTACGGCCGACGTGGCCAGCCCGGCCGGCAGTTGCCTGCACCTGGCCGACAACCAGAAGATCACCGTCGCCGACATCGCCAGGCTCCGTCTCCGCGACGCAGGCCTTGCCTATCTCTCCGCATGCGCACCAGTGCAGGCCGGCCCGGAGTCGGCCGACGAGGCGATCCACCTCGTTCCCTAGCTGCAACTCGCCGGCTACCGGAACGTCGTCGGCACACTCTGGCCAGCGACCGGGCATGCTGGCTTGACCGAAGCCAGCACGGCTGCGGACCCTGCCTCCGCCCTGCACGCGGCCGTACGCCAGCTTCGCGACCAGCAGCCGGGCCGTCTGCCGCTGATGATCGGCGGCACTTGGTACGGTCAACCATTGCCTCCTCCCAGGCGTCCTTATTTGGAAGCGATTCGCCGGCGCATAGAGGTGCCCGTAAGCTAACGCATCAGGGGGGATAATGATGAGGGGGGCTTATTTACCCGCGGCCCTAGCGAGCGGGTTTCCGGCAGGGGACCGCTACTGTGCCCGGGAGGCGGGACGTGGCTGAGTCTCTGCGGGATCATTGCCGCCGGGTGGCCGGGGCTATTGCCGAGGGCAGGGTGATCCCTTTTCTGGGCGCGGGCGTAAATCTCGGCGCCAGCCCGCCGGCAGCGGGCTGGCTTCACGGCGCTTACCTGCCCACCGCGGGCGAGCTTGCCCAGTATCTCGCCCGGAAGTTCGGTTATCCGCAGGACCAGGTGCCTGACCTTGTGCGCGTCTCGGAGTACGCCTCGGTCATGAACGGGTCAGGCCCGCTGTACGAGGAACTGCACCGGGTGTTCGACGCGGACTACCCGATCGGCTTGCTGCCGCGTTTCCTTGCCGGGCTTCCCGGTCAGCTCGAGCCGCCGGGCCAGCCGCGCAGCCGATGCCAGCTGATCATCACGACGAATTATGACGACGCGCTCGAGCGAGCGTTCCGCGAGTCGGGCGAGCCGTTCGACCTTGTGTGTTATATGGCTGAGGGTGCCGAGCGAGGCAAATTCGTGCACTGGCCGGCTGGCGGGGAACGCACCGTGATCGACATTCCTAACGAGTACGGTCAGCTCAAAGCGGGCCAGCAGACCGTGATCCTCAAGGTCCACGGTGCCATCGATCGCGCGGATTCCGGGTTCGAGCGGGACAGTTACGTCATCACCGAGGACCATTACATCGACTACCTGTCGCGTACTGAGGTCGGCAACCTGCTGCCGGTCATGCTGGCCAGTCAGATGCGGCGCAGTCATTTCCTTTTCCTCGGTTACAGCATGCGTGACTGGAACCTGCGGGTAATTCTCCAACGGATCTGGGGCGAGCAGACGCTGAGGTACAACTCGTGGGCGATTCAGCGCGATCCTGACACCCTTGATCGTGAGTTCTGGAAGCGGCGCGGCGTCGATGTCTACGATGTGCCGCTTGAGGAATACGTCGCGGCACTCAAGGCCGCGCTCAGCGAGTCGCAGAGCGCGGCGACCCGGCCATGAGGACTCCAGCCCTTCCGGCGGCCGGCCTGATCGCCTCTCCTTACAAGGGCCTCGATCACTACCAGGAACGGGACGCGCCCTTCTTCTTCGGCAGGCAGGACACGAGCAACCTGGTCGTCGCCAACCTCATCGCGGCCCGGCTGACGCTGCTGTACGGCGCGAGCGGCGTCGGCAAGACCTCGCTCCTGCACGCCGGCGTGGTACCGCGACTGCGAGAGGCACCCGACCTCGCGGTCGTGATCTTCCGCTCCTGGGCCGGTGACCCGGCGACGGGCCTGGCCAAGGCGATTCGCGCGATCGCGTCCCTGGAGCCCCCGGCCCGTGAGCGCTCGCTCGCCGGAACTATCCGAGCGGCGACGGAGCAGCTCGGGCACGACCTCGTCGTCATCCTCGACCAGTTCGAGGAATACTTCGTCTACTATCCCTGGGAGCGGGGCAGCAGGACGTTCGCGTCGGAGTTTTCCGGTGCCGTGCGCGAGACAGAGCTTCGGGTCTCCTTCCTCATCTCAATCCGGGAGGACGCGCTCGCCAGGCTCGACCGCTTCAAGGGCCAGATCCCGGGCCTGTTCGCCAACTACCTGCGGGTGGATTGCCTGGACCGGCAGGCAGGCCGCGAGGCCATTGTCCGGCCGATCGAGAAGTACAGGCACCTCGCGCTAGCGGGGGCGCCCGCGGTGATCGAGCCGGAACTCGTCGAGGCGGTGCTTGACCAGGTCAGGGTCGGCAATGTGCAGCTCGGCGACACCGGAGCCGGCGTGGTCGACAGCATCCCCGAGTCGTCCGCCGGGCCCATCGAGGCGCCTTTCCTGCAACTCGTGCTGACCCGCCTGTGGGAGGAGGAAAGCGCCGCCGGCTCACCCGTGCTGCGCCTCGAGACGCTCGACCGCCTCGGGGGAGCTGAGCGGATCATCCCGGCGCACCTCGAGGCAGCCATGGCGAGGCTCTCGCGTAAGCAGCGCAATCTGGCCGCGCGCGTCCTGCGCTTCCTCGTCACGCCGTCCGGGACGAAAATCGCCCACCGATCTCCTGACCTCGCCGCCTATGCGGACGCCCAGGTGGACAAGGTCGCGTCGCTGCTTGACAGCCTCAGCGGACAGCAAGCCCGAATTCTCCGCAGCGTCAGCGACGGCAAATACGAGATCTATCATGACGTTCTCGCCACGGCGATCCTGGAGTGGACTGCCCGCCGGTTCCGGGCCATCAGGGCGGCCAGGCTGCGCTGGTGGTTCGGCCTCGCCTGCCTGATGACGGTTTCCGTGATCGGCAGTTTCGTCGGCACCGGCCTGTCCGCTCCGAACAGCGTGCTGGGAGACGTGCTGGCCAGCGTAGGCGCGGTCAGCCTCGCGGCAGGGCTGGCCTCCCTGCTGTTCGGCCTCGGGGTCCGCCGGGGCCGTTCCCACCCCTAGCCAGGTCCCGCCCCTAGCCAGGTCCCGCCTCGTCCGCACGGGAAGCGAAGAGGAAGCGGGCGGTCACTTTCGATGGAAGGGACAGCGGAGTGTCGTAGGTGAAATGGAGACGATGTGCCCACGGCCGTCCGCAGCCACCGTTCTAGACCTCGAGGAGCGGTCTGCCCCCGCACGGGGGGGCCAGGGATCATCGACTCCAGATCGCGGTTGTCCACGCGGACCAGGCCGTCGGCCACGGTCTGGTACGCCTGCTCGAGCACGACCATCGGCTCCGCTTGACGGATCCCGTTCCCCGGATCGCGGATCTCCGGGCGGCTGGCCTGCGGTTTGACGTGTGCGTTCTGGGCTGGCCGGAAGCGGCCGTCGCCGCCGAGGCAATCGACCTCAT
This sequence comes from uncultured Actinomycetota bacterium, assembly GCA_963720575.1. GTDB lineage: Bacteria > Actinomycetota > Actinomycetes > Streptosporangiales > Streptosporangiaceae > Chersky-822. The sequence continues at coordinate 1,504,555 of CAVRGA010000001.1, read as the reverse complement.
CAGCAGCGTGCCTTGCGTTGTGTGGACGTCCGCCCGGCACTGGCGGCCCTGGGTCGCCGCCTGGGTCTGGGGCGCGCGCGGTGTGCTTGGCCAGGACGTAGGGCGGGGCTGATGGCGGACACTGTCCTGGACGCCGCGCACAACCCCCATGACATCCACCCGCATCTCGCCCGTGCCCTGCTCGCCGGGACTGGCGCATCCGGCCTGAACGCGGCGGCGTCCCTGACTGAGGTACTCGGCCTCGTGGCGGAAGGCCGCCCCGTCTCGTCGGCGCTGTCGGTGCTCGGCGTCCCCGCGATCTCCTACCAGGCCGGCATCGCCTCGCTGCGCGCTGCTTGTGAACGCGCCGGGCTAGGGATCCTGCCAGCGGGCGGCAGCGACGGCCCTGAGGCCGGAGAACGCCATTCCTTCGAGCCCAGCCTGCTGCCTCCGGAAGCGCTCGTGCTCAGCGCCCGGGTCCGCGAGGTACTCAGACATTACGCGGACGGATACGGCTACGAGGAGATCGCTGAGCTGCTGAGCATCAGCACGACGACCGTCAAGACCCATGTCCTGACGGCCATGGACAAGTTCGGAATCACGGCGAACAGATCATCGGAGGTTCGGCTGCTCTTCGCCATCTTTATCTCCGGACGGCACCGCCAGCCCGACCTCGTCCGCCGCCGGCTGGACGTGCTCAGGAGCGAGTCATGACCCCGGCCAAGAAGCGGCTCCTACGGCGCCCTATCACCATATGGGTCGCCCGCGAGAATGGCCGTACTCCTGTCGGATGAAAGACGAGCAGCCGTTGCGGCACCTTGATTTCGTACCAAAGCGAACTCGAAGAAGGACCCGATACATGCATTCCGGGATGCGGAAAGCCAAGAAATCGCTAGCCGAGCAGCTCTCGGGCGGCGTCAACTCACTACGTGACCTTACCGGCGACCTCATCGATGCCGTGCAGTCTCTTTCCGAGGGGCGGCCGCCCCGGATCGAGGAGCTGGCCATGACCGACGTGGTCGGCTTCTTCGTCAGCAACAAGGGGACCGTAACGGATGCGGAAGCAGGAGCGATCCTGCGAGTCAGCGATGGACCAAGAGTCCGTGACCAGGAAGTGCCCGAAACCGAGTACCTCGTGCATCTTTTCTTCCTCGACAGCGAGGGGCAGCCGCTCATCAAGGCCCGCGACCCGCGCCGGACCTACCTGACCTCGCGCTTCGATGCCGAGCTCGCCGCGGCTTTCGGAGCCAACAACATCGTCGTCTTCAAGTGAAGGGTCCGTCTGCTCGGTGCCATCGCCGTCCTGTCTCTCGACAAGATCAGAAACTGGCTTCGCGGCCAGAGGGCGACGAGGTACGGCGACCTCATCAAGCGCGAGCTGCACAATGGCAACGTAGAGATCGTCACGATCGGGCTCACCTCTGGCGGCGCCCAGACCGGGCAGAAGATCTTCACCGCGAAGTCTCTCGACCCGGAGCTAGCCGCCGCCTTCGGCTACAGCCAGCGCGCGCGGATCACGATATGACGGGCGGCCGGGTGGGCAACCCCAGGAGAGCGACTTTCAGCGCGCGCTCCGCGCGGCCGGCTCGACGTTCCGGGTAGACGGAGTCCCCGCGGCGGTCATCGTGGCCGCCCCTGCCGTTCCCGGCGTCGCGCCGCTGCCTGGCGCGGGCGACGAAGCGGCAGCGGTCAGGACGCTGCTTCCCGGCAGCCGCCTGTTCGGCACGCCGACCCGCACCGAGATTCTCAGGGTCCTCCCCGAGAGCGCCGTCGCGCACTTCGCCTGCCACGCCTTCACCGACTGGGACGAGCCAGGTGCCAGCCATCTCGTGCTGCCTGACCATGATGCCGAGCCGCTCAGCGTCACCGATATAAGCAGTTTGAAAATGGACGGCGGACTCGCCTACCTTTCCGCGTGCTCGACCATGGTTGGTGTCCCCGAACTCGCCGATGAGGCTGTCCATATCACCGGGGCGTTTCACCTGGCGGGCTATCACCGGGTGATCGGCACGCTCTGGCCGGTCAATGACCTGATCGCCGCCATGCTCGCGCGGAACTTCTACGCCCGCCTGACGAACGGCGGCCGCGCGGCGCCCCTCATTCCCGAGGCGGCGCGAATGCTCCACGAATCCGTCCGCGACCTCAGAACGCGAATGCCCGGCGCTCCCGAAATCTGGGCCGCGTACGTCCACGTGGGAATCTGAGAGACCATGATCGGGCCTGGCCAGCCATCGCTGTGGGCCTCGTACCTGCACGCCGGAGCGCGGCCCGGCGCTGGTGCTGCGGGCACCCGCGCGAATTATTCAGCAAGCTGTCACGTGACTCGGGATCTTGGAAGGTCAAGCTCCGGCGGGTCAGCGGGGAGATTTCTTACTTAAGGTAGAAATAGTGCTATTGACTGAAAAAAGCTCCCCAGAGCGAGAACTCTCCCCCACGATGCCGGAGAAAGCTCCCCGGTCCTGATCACGAGTCACCCGACGGCCTCCAGGGAGGCTGGGTCTTCATAATGCTGGCCGCAGCAGGTTGAATACCTGGTCGGGGGCCTCGACGTGGGCGTTGTGGCCGAGCCCGGGGAGGGTCAGGGCCGGGACGCCCAGGCGGGCCAGCTGCTCATCGGAGTTCATCGGGTCGTGCTGGCCGCGGGCGAGCGTCGCCGGCGCCCGCGATCGCGCGAGCAGCCGCTTCATGTCGGGAGCCCCGACCGCGAAGGCCGCGGGGTCCATGGCCAGCTGCCACTGCCCGCCGCGCTCGCGAAGCCCGGCGTCCACAGCGGGATCACCGGCTGCCAGCAGGCCGGCCAGGCCGCTCACCCGCAGGTAGCGGGCCGCTGCCTCGTCCCGGGAGGCGAACAGGGCCGGCGGCAGGCGAGCGAAAGCCCTGGCCCGGTCCAGGTCCTCATCGGTCCAGTCGGTCTTGATGCCCAGGCCGATGACGGCCCGCACCGGCAGGCCGTACTCGCGGCCGGCCAGGGCGAGCCCGACGACGCCGCCCAGCGAGTGGCCAAGCACCACTATGCCGCCGCCCGAGGGCACGATGCCCGCGACCGCGGCGGCGAAGCCGTCGAAGGTATAGGCCGCCAGCGGCGGCGAGCCGCCGTGACCGGGCAGGTCAGGCGCAAGCCAGCGGCCCGGCCACCGCCCGGCGAGCAACGGCAGCCACCCGGCCCAGGCATCACCGGTGGCGCCCAGGCCGTGCAGCAACAGCAGGAGCGGCTCGCCGCTACCGCCCTGGAGAGCCCGTAGTCCCGCGTCCATAGTCGCAGTGTGCCACCGCCCGCGGGCCGGGGTCACCGGCCCGCGGGCGGTGACCCTGCTGCTGAGGTCTGCTCAGGCTTTGCTCAGCACCCACAGGCGGGCAGGCCCGTCGAACTCGGTAGTGGCGAGGGTCTTGCCGTCGGGACTGAGAGCCGCCACGCCGAACGCGTCATGGCCCTTGGGCGTGATCGCGGGCCGGATCTGCTGGTGGGTGGCCACGCTCCACTGCCGGATCGAGCCGTCGGTGTCGGTAGTGACCGCGGTTTCGCCATCCGGGGTGAATGCCACTCCGTAAGCGTCGGTGAACCCGGCTTTCATGATCGCGCCGATCACGCGGTGGGTGGCCACGCTCCAGATGCGCGTCTGCCCGAACCCGATGCCCGTCGTAGCCAGGAATTTCCCGTTGGGGCTGAAAGCCGCCGTGAGTACAGCGTCGCGGTTAAGACGCCCGAGGGGCGTGCCTATTTGCCGCTGGGTGGCCACGTTCCACAACCGGGCGCTGAAGCCGGAGTCCGTCGTTTCCAGGGTCTTGCCGTCGGGGCTGAAGACGACGGCGACCACCGAGTTTCCGCCCGGAGTCATGGCCGCGCCGATCTGATGGCGAGTGGAGACCCGCCACAGCCGGGCGGAGCCGCCGACCGCCGCGGTGGCGAGGAGCTTGCCGTTCGGGCTGAATGCCACCGCGACCGCTTTCGTGCGGCTCACCCTGAAGGGCGCGCCGACCTGCCGACGGTCGGCCAGATTCCAGAGCCGCGCGGTGCCGTCAGAGTCCGCCGTGGCCAGGAGCTTGCCATTCGGGTCGCAGGCCACATCGATTATCTTGGTGCCGCTGACCTTGATCGGCGCGCCGAGCCGGCGCTGCGTGGCGACGTTCCACAGCCGGGCGGTTCCGTCGCTGTCGGCGGTTGCCAGGACCTTGCCGTTCGGGGTGAAGCACAGCTCCGTCGGCCGGTCGCCCCGGCTTCCCATGACGGCAGGACGCCCGTGGGCGGGCAGCGACCCGGCCGGGCCGTGACTGAACGGGCCGGTGAGCGCCGGGATGGCAGCGGCGATCACGGCGACGGCGGCGACGCTGCCCGCGGCGCCGGCCCGGCGGCGGCGGCGCAGCCTTATGCCTGCCCGCAGCGAATTGCGGGCGACCGGCCCGATGGGCGGTTCCCCGGTCAGGGCGTCGGCGAGCAGGACGCGCAGCGAATTCTCATCCATTTCCGGTCTCCTTTGTTTCATGGCGGCCTGCCGAGGGCCCCGCCGGTGAACTGGTCTCGCTGAGCGCGTCGCCCAGCGCCACCCGCAGCTTGGCCAGCGCGCGGGTGCTCTGGCTCCGCACGTTGCCTGGCGAGCAGCGCAGCAGCGCCGCCGTGTCCTCGATGCTCAGGTCCGCCCAGTAACGCAGCACCACTACGGCGCGGGACCTGGCCGGCAGTGCCTCAAGCGCGGCGAGCACCACCAGCCGGGTCTCCGGCGCCGGCACCGCGATCGCGCTCTCCGGGAGCTGACCGGTCAGAACCTCGACCGGGCGCTTGCGCCTCCTGTCCGCCAGATAGCAGTTGAGCAGCGTCCTGGTCGCATACGAATGCGCGGCGTCCTGCCGCCTGATCCTGCGCCAGGCGACGAACACTTTCGCCAGGGCGCTCTGGACCAGGTCCTCGGCGGTATGCCAGTCGCCGCACAGCAGGAACGCCGTGCGCCGCAGCTGCGGCGATGCCGCCTCCGCGAACTCCTCGAACTCGTCCGCGAATCTCATCCAGCCACCGCTCTTCCGTTTGCGACTCAGGCGAGGGTACGTGCGCCGGCTCCCGGGAACGCCGAGCTGCCGACACCCAGACAGATGCGCCGAGCTGCCTGCCGCGCTGCAATTTCGCGCCGGGAATCTCCGACCGGGCCGACCGGGGTTCGCCGGCGGGGTGGGCCTTACAGCCCGTGCTCGCCAAGCCATCCGGCGAGCTTGCCGGCCCGGCTCACCGCCCGCAGGCGGCGCTCGGTCTGCTGGCGGACCGCGGCCGAGGCCACGATGAGCAGGCGGTCCCCCGTCCGCAAGGTGGTGGTAGGCCCGGGGACCAGCCCCTTGCCGTCGCGGACGATGAGCGCGAGGTTCGCCTGGGCTGGCAGCCGCAGTTCGAAGATCTCGACGCCGTGCAGCCGCGATCCTTCAGGGATCTGCGCCTGCAGGAGATCGGCGTGCAGGGTTTCGAGCGGTGCCGCCTCGACGTCAAGATCGAGCGGCTCGGCTGGCGCGATCACTCGCAGCCGCCGCGCCGCCCATGGCAACGTCGGGCCCTGCAGCAAGGTGTTCACGGTCACGACGATGAAAACGATGTCGAACAGCCGGGTGGCACCGGGCATGCGGGCGTTCATCGGGATGGTGGCCAGCACGATCGGGACGGCGCCGCGCAGCCCGGCCCACGACAAGAACGCCTGCGCGCGCCACGGAATCCGCAGCGGGAGCGTCGCCGCGATGACCGCCGCCGGCCTCGCGACGAGCACCAGCACCAACCCGGCGACCAGGGCAGGCACGACCTGGGCGGGCAGCCGGGCCGGCGAGGCCAGCAGCCCGAGCATGACGAACAGCCCGATCTGGGCGAGCCAGGCGGTGCCCTCGGCGAACCCGCGGATGGCCGGCCGGTGCGGCAGGCGCGTATTGCCGAGCACCAGGGCCGACAGGTAGACGGCCAGGAAGCCGCTGGCCCGCGCCAGCGAAGCCGCCCCGAAGCTGGCGACGATCAGCGCCAGGATCGCGATCGGGTACAAGCCTGACGCCGGCAGCGCGACCCGCCGCAGCGCCAGGCCGCCCGCGAAGCCGGCCGCCAGGCCGATCGCCGCGCCGGCGACCAGCTGGTAGATCACCTCGCCGCCGATCAGCAGCGCCCCGGGCTGGTGGTGACGGCCGAGCTCGCTCAGCAGGGTCACCGCGAGCACGGCGGGCGGGTCGTTCAGCCCGGACTCGGCCTCCAGGATTCCGGCCAGGCGCGGCGGCAGCGGGAGCTTGCGCAGCACGGAGAACACCGCGGCGGCATCGGTCGGCGCGAGCACCGCCCCGAGCAGCAGGGCTTCTCGCCAGCTCAGGGCGAGCAGCCAGTGCGTCGCGGCGGCGACCACAAGCACGCTCACCGCGAACCCGGCGGTGGCCAGGCTCAAGGCCGCTGGACCGGCCGCGCGGGCGTGGGCCCAGTTAGTCGTCAGCCCGCCTTCGGCGAGAATGAGCACCAGCGCGCTCATGCCCAGGGCCTCGGCCAGCCCGGCGTTGTCGAACCGGACGCCCAGCCCGGCCTCGCCAATCGCCAGGCCCAGGCCGAGGAACAGCAGCAGGCCTGGCAGCCCGATCCCGTGCGCCACCCGGGCGGCCACGATCGCCGCCAGTACCACCGCGGCACCGGTCAGCAGGATGAATCCGAGGTCGCTCGTCGTCACCGCCTGTTCCTCATCCCTCCCCCGGGAGGCCGCTTACCTGCCCCGAGGGCTGCGGCACGGATCCTCCAGAGTCTGCCCGGCCGGCCTGACGGCTAGCGCCAGATGGCCAGCGAGATGTCCCTGGCCAGCTGGCGTGCGCGACGCCGGCGTCACGTTCTCAGGGCCGCGGCCTCGGCGACGACGCGGGCGGCGGCTGGCAGGGCGGGCCACCTGATGGCCAGCGTGAGGTCGCGGTACACCCCTTTCACCCTTTTTCGTCTCTTCCTCGCCGCAGGCCAGTGGCCCAGGCCAGTTGCCGCCCGCGTCGTCGCCCGGGCCGGGGCGGCTGGTGCGAGACTTGCCGTGACGGCGCCGGTCGCCGCGGCGGCTTGCGCGGCGCCCGGGGCGAATGTGACTGTTCTCGTGAGCGATCGAGTTAATGGGGGTGCGGCTGCCCTGGGCGGCGACGCGGGCGTGGTTGTCGGGATCGACGCCGGCGGATCGAGCACCCGGGCGCGCGCCGTGCGGCAGGGCGTCGTGCTCTTCGAGGGCGGCGGCGGCGCCGGGAACCCGGTCACGGCCGGCGACCAGGCGCTGCGGGCCAGCTATGCGGCGGCACTGGCCGGATGCCCGCCAGCTGGCCGGGTGGTCGCCTGCGTCTCCGGCACCCGCGACCAGGACCGCCGCCGGGCTGTGCGGCTGCTCATCGCCGAGTCGCTGCCCGGCGCCGAGGTGGCGGTGGTGCCTGACTACGTCGGCGCGGTCGAAGCGTCGCCGGCGGGCACCGACGTCACGGTGATCTGCGGCACAGGTTCGCTGGTCTGCGGCCGCCTCGCGGACGGCGAGTTCGCGATCAGCGGCGGCCGCGGCTGGATCCTGGGCGACCATGGCTCCGCCACCCGTCTCGGGCAAGCGGCCCTGGAGTGGTACTGCGACGATCCTGACCGCGGGGCGGGCGAGTTCGCCGCCCGGGTAGCCGAGCTGACCGGCAGCGGCGACTGGCGTTCGGTCGTGGCGGCGGTCCATTCGTCGGCGAGCCCGGCCGCGCTCCTCGCCCGCGCGGCTCCGCTGCTGACGACGGCCGCGCAGGCCGGGGCCGGGTGGGCAACGGAGCGACTCGATGCCGATATGTCCGTCCTCGCCGCGACCGCGATGCGCCACATCGGGCGGTTCGCGCGCCGGCCGGGGATCGTTCACGTGGCACTGACCGGAGGCGTCTGGTCAAGCCAGGCCGCGGTGGCCGCTTTCGCCGCGGCGCTGGACCGGCTCGGCCCGCCCCAGGTCGTGACGTCGAAGGCCCTGCTCAGCCCGCTCGACGCGGCCGTGAGGCTAGCGGCGGCGGGTCACTGCGCGACCTTCTTCGCCCGGCTCGGGGCCACGCGCGGCGGCTCGTCCGGCTGCTTCGGGTAGACCGGCGGCCACGGCGCGTCGAGCAGGCCGCTTGCCCGGTCCCTGGCGTTCATCTCGAGCAGGGGCTCGAGGGACTGGGGCGCGTCGTTCATGCCGAGCCACGGATCGCCCGCCGACTCGAGCCGTGCGGGCAGCGAGGCGATCGTGAACTGGTCCGGGTGCACCTCGTCGAGCTCCGCCCAGGCGACCGGCGTGGACACCTGCGCGTCCGGCCGGGCCCTGACCGACCAGGCGCCGAAGACGGTCTTGTGAGGGGCGTTCTGGTTGTAGTCGACGAACACTCTCGTGCCCCGCTCCTCCTTCCACCACGCCGCCGTGATCAGGTCGGGCCGCCGCCGCTGGAGTTCGCGGGCGATCGCGACCGCGCCGAGGCGCACCTGGTAGGAGTCCCAGCGCGGCTCGAGCCGCACGTATACGTGCAGGCCCCTGTTGCCTGTCGTCTTCGGGTAGCCAGTGATGCCAACCTCGCCGAGCAGCGCCCGCAGTTCCCTGGCTGCCTGCCTGATGTGCGTGAAGTCGATCCCGGGCGTCGGGTCGAGGTCGATTCGCAGTTCGTCGGTGTGCTCGGGCCGGTCGGCCAGGTAGGGCCAGACGTGAAAGCCCAGGCAGCCGAGGTTCACCGCCCACAGCACATGATCGAGGTCGGCCGCGACCAGCGCCTGCGACGTCGTGCCGTTCGGCGTCTCGACCGTCGTGGTCGCCAGCCAGTCTGGCGCGTTCTTCGGCACCCGCTTCTGGAAGAACGACGGCCCGCCCGCGCCCTCGGGGAACCGCTGCAGCAGCACCGGCCTGCCGCCCATCGTCCTCATCAGCGGCTCGGCGACCCGCAGGTAGTGCTCGGCCAGGTCACCTTTAGTATGGCCCGACCCGGGGAAGAGCACCTTGTCCGCATGGCCGATCAGGCTGCTCACCATGGTTCCATCGCTCTCGTCGATTTCGTCGCCCGGTAGCCGGGGTCGCTCATGCACCATCGTGCCCCAGTCGCTCGCGCGCAAGTCAAGGAGAACACCATGTCTGAACGAATGCCGGCCAGCGCACCGTTGTCCGGCAAAGTTGCTCTCGTCGCCGGCGCGACCAGAGGCGCCGGACGGGCGATAGCGGTCGAGCTGGCCCGGTCAGGCGCCTACGTGTACGCCACCGGCCGCAGCAGCAGGCGACTCGGCCCGTCGGAGATCAACCGGCCCGAGACGATCGAGGAGACCGGCGAGCTTATCGATGCGGCTGGCGGCCATGGCGTCGCCCTCCGCGTCGATCACCTGGAGCCCGAGGAGGTCGGGGACCTCGTGACCAAGATTCGCGAGGAGCAGGGCCGCCTCGACGTACTGGTCAACGACATCTTCGGCGGCGAGCGGTACCTGGAGTGGGACCGCAAGCTCTGGGAACATGATCTGGCCGGAGGCCTGCGGATGCTGAGGATGGGCATCGATACCCACCTGATCACGGCGAATAAGGCACTGCCCCTCATGCTGGACGGCAGCAGCGACCGCGGGCTGGTGATCGAGATGACGGATGGCACGCATGAGTACAACCAGAAGTACCGCGAGCGCGTCGGCTTTTACTATGACCTGGTCAAGGCATCGGTAGAACGCATCACCATCGGCCTGACCGCCGAACTGGCCGGCACCGCCGTGACGGCTGTGGCGGTCACGCCCGGCTGGCTTCGCTCGGAAGCGATGCTCGAGAACTACGGAGTCACCGAGTCGACCTGGCGCGAGGCGATCAAGCGGGAGCCTCACTTCTGCATCTCCGAGTCGCCCGCATTCGTCGCCCGCGGAGTCGCCGCGCTCGCCGCCGACGCCGCCGCCGCCAGCTACGCGGGACGGGTGCTGACCAGCCACGACCTGGCGATTGCCTACGGCATCACGGACACCGACGGCTCGCAGCCCGACTGCTGGCGCTACGTAGTCGAGATCCAGGACCAGGATCAGGAAGCCTCGGCCGCCGGCTACCGCTAGCTAAGCACGCCGCCGGCAGGCGCGGGCACGGTGCGCCGGCAGGCGCGGGCACGGTGCGCCGGCAGGCGCGGGGTTGCTGGTCACGCCCGCCTCTGACAGCATCGTGGCCCTCCGGCGGCGCCGTTCCGGAGCACAGCGCACGTCCGCCCAGGAACACAGATCAACCGCGAAGGCACTAGTTCAAACAATCTAAAAGGGAAAAGCCTCCCGCATCCGGCCCTGGAGCGGAGAGTGGTCGTTGCGCGGAGTCTTTCCGGCCCTGGAGCCGGAGAGTTGTCGTTGCGCGGAGCGATTTCCGCCCATAGAACGGTCAACACTCCGTGCTGCGAGAAGTCTCCGAGGCAACGACGGAGAACTCTCCGCGATCATGCCGCAGAACGGGAACTCACCGCGAACACCGGCGAGGCGGTCCCGTACCGCCGGAACCGAGCCCGGCTCGCTCCGCAAGAACTGGACCTTATCACCCTGCGGGACCGGGCCTTACGGGCCAGGCCGGGACCGGGCGGGCGCCAGGGCGGGCGCCAGGGCGGTCATGAGGCACGCGCCAGTCTCCTGCCCGGGCGATCTTCCGTGATCAAGGTCCCGTGCATGATCGCGGAACATCGCACCGGCCCTGACCTGGGCCATCTTCCGTGATCACGGCCACGAACATGATCGCGGAAACCAGCACGGGTCCTGGAGGCTGCCGCGCGGCTCGTGATCAGGATCGGGGAGCCTTCTCCTGCATCGTGGGGGAGAGTTCTCGCTCCTGAAGGTCTCCCCACGCGCGCCAACGCGGACGGCTCGCCAGGCCGCACTCCCGGGCGCGGCACATCACTTCCAAGATCGACTGCGCGGACGGCAGACTCTCGCGGCATCGGTGCCGAGGCCGGTCAGGCTGCCGATGAGTCGCCGCGGGCCGGTCCCGTACCTGCGCAGCAAGCCAGGCTCTGTGTAGCGTTCGCAGTCGCGATGCCAGTTGAGGATGCCTGCCAGCCAGTTTTGCAGCTGGAGGACGTACTCATCGAGACTCTGCCTGCCCTGCTCATCCAGCTCGTAGTGCTCGGCAAGGGCGGGCAGTTCCGCTGTCCGCAACCGCTCGAACTGGCGCATTCGGGCGGTCATGAGGTCGTTGACGACGTCGATGGCGGCATGCGCGTCACAGCCGAGAAGGTCTTGCACGGAGAGGACGCCGTTGTGTGCCTCGCCTTCGAACTCGATCTCCTTCTGATAAGAAAACACATCGTTGAGCAGGCAGGCATAGTCGCTGGCGGTGGCCTCCAGCCCCTGAATCGTCTGGGTGCTGTAGATCTCGGACGGCAGATGCTGGCCGTGGGCGATCCGGGTGAGGGACATGGTCAGCGATGAGCCGAACGTGTCGCGACGCATCTCCAGGTAGTCGACCGGGTCGGGAATCCGGTTGACGGTCTCGTCCGCCAGTTCCCACAGCCAGGCATCGACCATGACCAGAACAGCGCCGCGGAACTGCCGCCGCTGCCCGGCTGTCATCGCCGGGGTGGTGCGTGCCCACAGGTCAGCGAGCCCGGCTTCCAGCGGGCCCGCCGCGACCGGGACGCCGGCCGTGTCGTCGATTGGCATGAACGCGCCAAGCCGCCGGCGCTGCGCCTTCGCGCCTATGATGTTGCCGCTGCGGCCGAACACCGCCGGGAAGAAGTCGTCGCCGTAGGTGCCCCAGCACAGCCAGCTGGACGCCAGGTCAAGTTCCGGCGGCGTCGCGGTCGGGTTGATCCCGGCGGCGCACAGGGCGAAGTCGAAGGCACGCAGGTCGTCGACGGTCCACGCCGCTGTGCGCGGCATGCCCGGCGCCGGGCTCAGTATCCCGACCCGGCGGCTCCAGGTCACGAGATTCTCGCGGGCGGCCCCGAGGTGGTAGTTAAGCCGGAGTTCGTACGGCATGTAGAAATCGGGGCGAGGGGTGGGCCCGACTCGCTGGTAGCGGACATGGGTGAACCTGGAGATCCTGGTCAGGCCGAGTGCGACCGGACCCGGGATTCGGGCTCCTGAGGTTCCCAGCCCTGAGGTTCCCAGCGCGGTGACTCCCGGCCCTGAGGTTCCCGGCCCTGAGACTCCCGGCCCGGTCGTCGCGGTCTTGCCGGCGCCGTTCATGTACCTGCTCGACCGCAGGTGCCACTCGTGACCGCCAGACTGCCAGTCTTGCAGGCCCTTCACGTAGGCCAGGACTGCCGCCTGTCCGGCCGGAAGCACGCCATGATCGGCGAACAGCGCAGGCAGTTCCGTCACAGCGGTGTGCTCGAATTGCTGCATCCGGGATGTCAGCAAGTCGTTGACAGTGTCGGCGGCGTCCTGCGTCGGCATGCCGAAGAACCGCTCGAACACGAGAACGCCGTTGTTCACCTCGCCCTCGTGCTCGGTTTCCCGCTGGTAGGAGAAGAGGTCGTTGCGCAGGTGCACCGCGTCGGCGAAGGTGTCGGCGAGCACCCGCATTGGCCGCGTCGCGGCGATCGCGGCAGGCACCTCCGCGTGAGCGGCGTGCTCGACCAGGTTGGCCGACCACGGCGCCCCGCCGACCTTGCGCCTGCGCTCGATGTACTCAATCGGGTTGGCGATCCTGCCTTCATTGATGTTGGCGAGTTCCCACAGCGACTCGTCGAGCAAGTTGGCCGTGCGCACCGCGAACCTGCGCCGCCAGTCGGCGGACATGGCCGGGACGGTCCGCGGCCAGAGGTCCGCGAGACCTCGCTCTACCGGGTTGGCCGGTTCGGGCAGCGGGGCACCGTCCTCAAGCGGCATGAATTCATGCAGCCGCGTCAGGTGCTCCCGCGCGGCATCGGCGTCTCCGGTCCGCTTGTAGAGCTCAAGGAAGTGATCGTCGAAATAGAACACCCACACGTACCAGTCGGTGATCAGGTCAAGTTCCTGGCCGTCGCAGTCGGGGTGCGTGTAGGCGCAGAGCAGCCCGTAATCATGGCGTCGCAGTTCGGCGTCGTCCCAGATCGCATGGCCATTCTGCGGTTCGAAGAAGCCCATCTCTCCCGCCCACGCCTGGCTGTGCTCGCGTGCTCGCCGCAGGTACGGATTGAGCCTCGCAGGGTAGGGCAGATAGAACTCCGGCAATTCGAACGGCTGGCCTTTCGGCGGCTCGGACATCGCGCGCCCGCGGTCTAGTTCGCCGGGCGGGAGATCTCGACGTTCTCGAGCACCCCGAGCGCGTCAGGGACCAGTACCGCTACCGAGAAATAGGCGCTGACCAGGTAGGAGATCATGGCTTTTTCATTGATGCCCATAAAGCGCACATTCAGGCCCGGCTCGTACTCGTCCGGAATACCCACCTGATGCAGGCCCACAACGCCCTGATCTTCCTCGCCAGTCCGCATCGCGATAATGCTCGACGTCCGGCCTGCCGTGACCGGGATCTTATTACACGGGAAAATCGGCACGCCGCGCCAGGCCGGCACCATGCTCCCCGCCACATCGACTGAACTAGGGTAAAGACCGCGCTGGTTGCATTCTCGGCCGAAGGCGGCGATCGCCCGCGGGTGCGCGAAGATCGCGCGAGTACTGCGCCGCATAGACAGCAACTCGTCCAGATCATCGGGAGTGGGCGGACCTGAGCGCGGCTGAATCCGCTGGGCGTACTCAGCGCTGCGCAGCAATCCGAATTCGGGATTGTTGACCATTTCGTGCTCTTGCCGTTCCCGCAGCGATTCGACAGTCAGCCTGAGCTGCTGCTGCACCTGGTTCATCGGCTCGTTGAACAGGTCGGCCACGCGCGAGTGAACCCGAAGGACGGTCTGCGCGACGCTCAGCTCGTACTCCCTGGGCGCCAGCTCGTAGTCGGCAAAGGTACCGAGCAAATCGGGCTCGCCGTCGTGCCCTGAGGTGATCACGATGTCAGCCTCACCGCGCTTGTTCTGCGGCTTACCGGCGGACTCCCGGAATCGCCGCAGCGCATCCCGCAGCTCTGCCGACTGATCGGCCAGGGCGAGGAACGAGGCGCGCGGCAGCGCGAGCAGCGTGCACGCGCTCGAAGCCGTGGCCGTGTACTGCCACTCCCCGCCGTCGGCCAGGATGTCGGCACCGAAATAGCCGCCATCTGCGACAACGCCGAGCGCGGTGTCGTCGTCGAAGTGACCGGCTCCGACCCGCTCCACCCGGCCGTGCGCTACCAGGTACAGCTGGTCAGCTGGCTGCCCGCGCTCAGCGATGACCGTCCCGGCCGCGACATCCTGCTGGGCGAAGCCGCCGGCCAGCGCAGCCAGCGCGTCGTCATCCGCCCCGGCGAAGAGCGGGATCTCGCGCAGCGTGGGCGGTGCCACCGCGACCTGATCGGCCGTCTGCGAGAACGCCACCCTCCCGCCGCCGACCGCGTAGGTGAGCCGGCGGTTCACCCGGTACGTCCCGCCGGCGACATGGACCCACGGCAGCGTGCGCAGCAGCCAGCGCGAGCTGATCGCCTGCATCTGGGGGACAGTCTTGGTGGTGGTCGCGAGATTCCTGGCGGCGGCGGTGCTCAGGCTTTGCTGCGGCTGCTGCGGCGCGGCTTCTGCCGAGTCGACTGACATTGACCCTCCCTTTCAGCTTGCGTATCCCAGGCTTAATGTGCCTCCGTTCGATAGATCATGACAATAGCCAGGACCGCTAGATAACTGTCCCTTTATACTTAGTCAATTCTGTGGTATTTTTGATTCTCGGATTAATTGGGACGCCAGCCAACATCTCGGGACATTAGACGCACCATGCGCTTGTTCACTCGCGCCTGTTTCAGGGCACCCCACAAAGGTCATCGGAGCGCAATACGCAGCCTCCATATCCGGCGGGGATTTTCTGCCGCGACCGCACGAGCCAATAGGCACGCGATGACAGTTTTGCCGGATAACCGAACAATCGGCCCCGAACCTGGCGTGACTCCACTGGCCCGCACAGATCTCAACTGGCCCCGCACAGGTATTGCCATGGAAACGGCAGGCGGCCCTCGCTCAGGCGCGGCTCAGACCGACGCCAGAGGCTCGAGATGGGTGGCACGCCACTGCGTGATCACTCGCTGGATGCCCAGGCTGACGGCCAGGTAGGGCAGGACAGTCGCGGAGCCCACGTCCCGGTCGCTCGCCCCGTGCGCGACCACGGCCTCGATGAGGCCGAGCACGGCAAGCACCGCGACGACGCGCAGGCCCGAACTGCTCACCTTCCTGGCTCGCAGCTGCCTGGAAATCAAGAACGCCAGCGCGGCGACGCCAATGACGATGTCCACGATCTGGGTTTGCTTCACGTGGCTCCTCCTATCGACGCCAGAGCCCCGCTCACTTTATGCACCGCTGACGACTTTGTCGCCGCCTTTAACGCCCTCTTATGCTGCCGCGCCCCGGCCACGGTCGCCTTCAGCTCGGCGAGCCCGCGGGTGATGCCGCTGGTCAGCACCTCTAGATCGGCCTGGGAGAAGGCGCGGTAATCGGCCGTCACCCCGAAGGTAAAGCGGTCCAGATAGGAGAAAATCGCCACGCCGAGCCGCAGGTTGTTGGCGATCGGCACATACGGGTAAAGCTCAGTGAGCTTGCGCCCGAGCAAGTACAGCGGGAACCGGGGCCCGGGCACATTCGTAGTCACCGTCTGCACCAGCGGCTGCGGGAGCCGGAACGCGGTCCGCGACCCCATCGCCAGCAGCGAGGGCGCGGCGAATCCGAGCAAACCGGTGAGAAGCTCCGCGCCGGCCGCCTGCCGGGTGCGCTTGAGATCATCCATCTGAGCGTGCAATAGCGCCAGCCGCCGCATCGGGTCAGGCTCGGCGACGGGGAGGTTGACCAGTATCGCGGAGATGCGGTTGCTCACTGGGTGACCTTCGTCCGCGCCGCGCAGCGAGACCGGCACCAGCGACCGCACGACCAGGTCGTCGGCGAGTTCGCCGCGCTCGGCCAGCAGGTCCCGGAATCCCGAACTGATCGCCGCCAGCACGACATCGTTCACCGTCACCGGCCCGACAGGCCATCCCGACACCCCGGCCCCGCCCGCCACCCCGGCCCGGTCAGCCAGCCGGCGCCTGATCCGCCTGACGTCGCTGAACTTCGCCGTAGTCCAGGTCCACCGCCGGTGCGGGCTGATCGGCCCGTTCAGCGACGACGCCGATGGCTCGGTCAGCCGTCGCGCGCTCCCGGTCAGACCACGCCCGAAATCAATTATTTCCCCCATATCCGGCAGTCGCCGTGACAGCATCTGCGGCAGGTCGGCGAACTGCCTCGCGGGCCACGTCACGGTGTCGAGCGCGCCGCCGAACAGCACATCGGCCGCTGACGGGCCAGGCCTGGGCGTCCACGGCGGCACCGGTCCCGGATCGGGCTCAGGCGTCAGGTCGAACAGCTCAGCCAGCAGGTCCGAGCCTCCGATGCCGTCCACCATGGAGTGATGCACCTTGGACAGGATCGCCCACCGGTCCCTCTCGATCCCCTCGAGGAACCACGCTTCCCACAGCGGCCGGTCGCGGTCCAGCCGCTGCGCGAAGACCCGGCTCGCCAGCTCCCGCACCTGCGCGGGCTTGCCAGGCGGCGGCACCGCCGCGTGCCGCAGGTGGTAGCTGAGCTCGAAGTCCTGATCGTCGGCCCAGAACGGCCTGAAAACCTGCAGCGGCATCGTCCGCACGACCTGGCGGTACCTCGGCACTCGCGGAATCTTGGCCGCGAACAAGGCAAGCAGCTCGTCGTAGGCAGGCGCCGGCCCCTCGAACACAGCCAGCGAGCCGATGTGCATCGGGACATTGTGATGTTCGACGAAGTAAAATCCCGCATCCAGCGTGTTCATCCGCTCCACGGCAGACTCCCCCTGGCTCGGCCGTAACGTGGCACTCGGTGAGTTCATCATGCCCGCCTGATCCCGGTCGCCATCAGGTGCGGTCCGAGGCCGAGCAGCTCGGGCACCCGCTCGGTCGCGCGGGCCGTCTCGAGCACGACCTGCCACCCGGCCGGATCAGCCATCCGGTCGGCGAGGTCGGACAGCAAGAACGGCGCCC
Organism: uncultured Actinomycetota bacterium; assembly: GCA_963720575.1. GTDB lineage: Bacteria > Actinomycetota > Actinomycetes > Streptosporangiales > Streptosporangiaceae > Chersky-822. Next base: position 1,487,615 of record CAVRGA010000001.1, on the reverse strand, counting down.
CCTCCACGCACACCAGGTCCGCGACTTCGAGGCCCGCGGCACGGAGCTCCTGGCGCAACTGCCCCGGCCGGTGGAAATATGCCGTGAACGCGCCAGGGAAGATCGGCTCGCCCCGCCCGGTCCGCTCGGACTCAGGGAGCCCGGGCATGATGCCCGGATAGAGCTGGTCGAGGCGGTGCCTGAGCACGCCATCGAGCCGGGGCGCCCACCGCGAGATAGCGGCTACGAACACCGGCCCGCCCGGCCGGACGACCCGCCCGGCCTCGCGCATCGCTCGCAGCCGGTCGGCCCGGCGCTTGAGGTGGTAGACCGGACCGAGCAGCAGCACCGCGTCGGCCGATGCGTCGCCCAGGTCAAGATCACGCGCGTCCCGCACGCCGGTCCGCACCGAAGCGCCGCCGTCCAGGCTGGCCAGCAACTGCTCGACGTGCAGCGGCATCAGGTCGCGGTGCTCGACCGCATAGCCGAGGCCGGCCAGCCAGTGCGTGTAGCGGCCGGGACCGCCGCCGATGTCGGCCACCACCGCCGGAGCCGACGGCAGGTGCCGGAGGATGATCTCCTTGCTCCGCTCGAACTCCAGCGCGCCGATGGGACCCGCGACGAGCCGTTCGCTCTCTTCCCCGCGGGCATAATAAATTTCTATTTCCGATGTTTCGTAACTTGACATACCAGTCAGCGTAAGAGAGGTGCGCTGACCGACGTTAGCCATTTTCAGCACGCGAAACAGGGCACCAGCCCGTCAGCATTTTCAGTAGCGGAACGCATGTTCTCCGGCCCATCGCCGCTTCTGGGTCAGTCAGACCGCAACTGACCGGCATTCCCGCGAAGCCGGCCGGTCCGGTCCCTGACGGAGCGGTTCGCGCGGTGTGGCAGGCTCAGGCCATGCGAGTGCTGACTACGCCGGAGTCCAGGTTCGCCGAGCTGCCCGATTTCGACTACGAGCCGCGCTACGCCGACGTCGGCGGCCTGCGGATGGCCTACGTCGAGACCGGGCCCGCCGACGGCCAGCCGGTCCTGCTGCTGCACGGCGAGCCGAGCTGGTCGTTCCTGTACCGCACGATCTTGCCGGTGCTGGCCGACGCCGGATTGAGGGGCATCGCGCCCGACCTGATCGGCTTCGGGCGCTCGGATAAGCCGGCCGACATGGCCGAGCACAGCTACGCCCGGCATGTGGAGTGGACGCGGGCGCTCGCCTTCGACGCGCTCGACCTCCGCGAGGTGACGCTCGTCGGCCAGGACTGGGGCGGGCTGATCGGCCTGCGGCTGGTAGCCGAGCACGGCGACAGGTTCGCGCGGGTGGTGACTGCCAACACCGGGCTGCCGACCGGTGACCACCCGATGCCCGACGTCTGGATCGCCTTCCGCGACTTCGTCGCCGCTTCTCCTGACCTGGAGGTATCCAGGATCATCGCCGCGGGCTGCCTGCGCGCGCCGGCCCCGGGGGTGCTCGCCGGCTACGACGCCCCGTTCCCCGGCCAGGAGTACAAGGCGGGACCTCGGGCGATGCCGACACTGATCCCGACCAGGCCAGATGACCCGGCCTCGGACGCGAACCGGTCCGCCTGGGCAAGGCTCGCGCAGTGGCGCAAGCCGTTCCTGGTGGCGTTCAGCGACTCCGACCCGATCACCGGCGCGATGGCGCCCGTGCTCAGGCAGGCCGTACCTGGCGCGGCCGGGATCGAGCACCCGACGATCACCGGCGCCGGTCACTTCCTGCAGGAGGATGCCGGCGACCGCCTAGCCGCCGAGATCACGCGCTTCGTAGCCGCGCGCTGACGGACCAGTCAAGGTGACCGTTGCGGCGGGCCGGGCAGGCCGGATTTGGCACCGGGGCGCCAAGAGAGGCTGTCGGGTGACTCGGGATCTTGGAAGGTCAAGCTCCGGCGGGTCAGCGAGGAGACTTTCCCTGAGTTACCGGGGAGACTTGTCGCTTCCGGAAAGTGTTGTCAGTTCTCTTGACCGAAAAACTCCCCCGAAGCGAGAACTCTCCCCCGCTTGCCGGAAAGGCTCCCCGATCCTGACCACGAACCGCGCGGCGGCCGCCGGGACAGGTGCTGGTTTCCGTGATCATGATCGAGACCGTGATCACGGAAGATCGCCCAGGTCAGAACAGCGGCGATGGTCCGTGATCACGCCCGGGAACATGATCACGGAACATCGCCCCTGCCGTCCCCCGCACCGACAATTCCCCGGACTGAGAACTCTCCCAGACCTACCTCAGCTTCTGGGCCAGCGAAGGCGTCCTGCACACCGGCTACTTCGCCGGCCCGGGAGACGAGGACTACCGGGCGGAGTCAGTGCGGACGTCGGACATCATCGCCGCCGAGGCCGGCATTGACGCCGCCGCTCACGTGCGGTGTCCAACCTTTGTCCCTTCCGCTCCTATGTCGGTGCCCCGCCGGCGTCTGCCGGGGTCAGCGGGAGGTTTGTCCCCTTTTAGATTTTGAACTACTGCCTTCGCGGTTGATCTGTGTTTCTGGGCGGACGTGCGCTGTGCTGCCGAACGGCGCCGCCGGGGAGCGTGAGCATCGTGGCCCTCCCTGTTGCTGTCAGCGGTCCGTTTTGACAGCAACGTGGCCCTCCCCGTTGCTGTCAGGAGAGGCTGCTGAAAAACTCCGTTTTCGTCGCGAACCCGACTCCCTGACCTGCGGTTCTTCGATCGCGATCATGGATTTTTCGGGGTTTTTCAGCAGCCTCTCAGGACAACATCAGGGAGGGCCGCGTTGCTGTTAAATCCGGTGATCAACAGCAACAGGCAGGGCCACGATGCTGTCAGAGGCAGGCGTGACCGGCAACCAGGGCCGCCCGGATGCTGCCGTCGGGCCCCGGCCAGCCGGGGCGCCGGGGCGCCGGGGCGCCGGGGCGCCGGGGCGCCGGGACGCCGGGACGCCGGGACGCCGGACGTGCTCATCGCTCCGTCCGCGATGACATCCGCCGTGGCTCCGGACCTGCGTGCCGGCCCGGAAGTGTTCGGGCCCGGTTGGGGAGGGTTCGGGCTCGGGAACAGCCACACACGAGCAGATCAACCATCTCGCTGGGATCAGCTCACCCCAACCTCGCAATCATCATTCCCACGAATCACTCGGGCAGCAAAACACCCGCTTCTAAATAATCCGGGCCATCGAATCACCTCTAAGGCCTCAATCCGCCCCGGCGGCCGGTGGAGCCCTGCGCTGCACCTGAATTCAAATGATGATTTCTTATGTCGCCGCTCTTTCTCCCGGCAGGAAATTGCTAGCCTGAGACCGTGACGGACTCTGAAGTGAGAGGCCATAAAACAGCCGATAACAAATTGCCCGACGCCAAAATGGCGAATTATTACGTGTCTTTGCGCGCTCAGGTGACTTCGACCGATAATAGTCCGCTCGGGCAACTCGCCGCCTCGGCCCTTGGCCGGCCACTGCGCCTGCTGTCCCGCCGTGGCAGCGCCTGGGACCGCAGGACCGCGGCGGGGCTCGAGAAGGTGACCGCCGCAGTGCTCGCCGCCGCTTCCGTCCGGCCAGGTGACCAGGTGCTCGACATCGGCTGCGGAACGGGCCAGATCAGCCTGCCGCTCGCCGACCAGGGCGCGCGGGTACTCGCGATCGACGCCAGCCAGACCATGATCAACAAGCTCGAAGAACTTGCCGAGCAGCGGGCGCTGATCGGCTTCGAGTGTCTCGCGATGGCGATCGAGCGGCTCTCGCTGCCGGCAGAGAGCGTGGACGTCATCGTCAGCAGTTACGCGCTGCACTACCTGCGGGACACCGACAAGGGCAGGCTGGTCGCCGCTTCCTATCACTGGCTCAAGCCAGGCGGCACGCTGATCTTGGCGGACATGATGTTCGGCCGCGGCGGGACCAGCCATGACCGCGCCATCATCAGGACCAAGGTCGGAGCTCTCGCCAAGAAAGGGATCGGCGGCTGGTGGCGCATCGCCAAGAACAGCTACCGCTACCTCGTCCGTGCCCAGGAACGGCCAGTCTCGATCAGCACCTGGGCAACGATGCTGGCGCGAGCCGGGTTCAAGGGCATCACGGCATCATCGATCGTCAACGAGGCCGGCCTCGTCACGGGCAGGCGCCCCGCCACGGGCAATCTGGTCGCCAGGCAGGTACCCCGGCAGCCCGGCGCCACCGACTAGCCAGCACGTTCGCGCGGCACTGAGCCGACATGCCCTGGCCCTGACGGCGGCCCTGCCAGCCCCGGCAACGCCACAAAGGTGGGCCACAAAGGGTGGCTTCTCTGCGGCGTGGGCAGCTGATCAGCGCCCGGGCAGCGAGTTCCGCCAGGAGACTTTCTGGCAGCCTCGCGGATTGCTGCCGAGCCGGTGATCGCGGTGAGTTCCGCATCGACGGCATTATCGCGGAGCGTTATCCGGCGTTTCGGCATTATCTCGGAGCGTTCTCCGGCGTTGCCGCGGAGAGTTCTCGCAGCACGGAGTGTTTACCGGTCTATGTGCCGAGAACACTCCGAACAACGAGAAATCTCCGCGCCAGAACCGAAAACCCTCCGAACAACGAGAAATCTCCGCCGGCAGAGGCGGAAACCCTCTGCGGCAGAGGCGGAAACCCTCCGCGCCGGAGCCGAGAATGCTCCGGACAACGAGAAGCCCGCGCGCTGATCCGCTGCTTGCTCCTATGGAGCCGCGCCCAGGGGCGCCGAGGCTCCGGGGTCGAGGCCGGGCGCGGCCCGGGCGGGCCTGGCTTGGGCTAAGTGAAGGATGCCAGTTAGAGCTTGCCGATGGAGACCGGGGCTCCGAACGGCCTCAGCACCTCGGGCACGGCGATCTTGCCGCCCTCGTCCTGGAAGTTTTCCATGATCGACAGCAGCGCCCGCGCGGTCGCACCCGTGCCGTTCAGCGTGTGGACGAACTCGAGCTTGCCGTCCCGGCGGAATTTGATGTTGAGGCGGCGGGCCTGGTAGTCGGTCGTGTTCGAGCATGACGTGATTTCCCGGTAACGCTGCTGCGTGGGGAACCACGCTTCGATGTCGTACTTTTTCGTGGCCGGGGCTCCGAGATCACCTACGGCGATATTCATCACCCGGTAGGGGAGGCCGAGTTCACTGGCGATCTCCTCCTCGTGCGAGAGCAATTCCTCGTGCATCTCACGGGACATCTCAGGCACGCAGAAGACGTACATCTCGACCTTGTCGAACTGGTGCACCCGGATCATGCCTCGGGTGTCCTTGCGGGCCGCGCCGGCCTCTCGCCTGAAGTTCGTCGCGAAGCCGGCGTACTTCGCCGGAAGCTCGCCTTCGTCGAGGCGCTCGTCGGCGTGGATGGCGGCGAGCGCCACCTCTGAGGTCCCGGTCAGGTACAGGTCGTCCTTCTCGAGGCGGTACAAGTTCGACTCTTCGGTCGGCAGGAAGCCGGTGCCGTACATCGCGCGCTCGCCCACGAGCACGGGCGGCAGCACGAGCATGAATCCCTTGCCGCGCAGCTTGTGGATGACGAACTGGTAGAGCGCCAGCTCGGTGACCGCGATGTCGCCGATGCGGTAGGCGAACCTCGACCCGGACAGCCGCGCTCCCCTGGTCATGTCGATCCAGCCGCGAGCGGAACCCAGTTCCAAGTGGTCCTTGGGCTCGAAGCCGAAGATCGGCGGCTCGCCGCAAGTCCGCACGAGCTGGGCGTCTTCCTCGTCCATCCCGTCAGCCGCGGTCGGGTCGGGCAGGTTGGGGATGCCGCCGAGAATCTCGTCTCGCTCCTGTGCCGCCTGCGCCTGGTCAGCCAGGGCGATCTCGATCCTGGCGGACAGCTCCTTAAGCGCGGCCAGCTCCTGCTGGCTCGGCTTGCCCTTGGACGCACGCTTCTGCTCGGCTCGCAGGCCCTCGGCCCGCTCGGTGTGCTCACGCCAGTTCGCGTCGGCCGCGAGCAGCCGGTCGAAGTCGGCGCCGGCACCCCGCCGCGCCAATGCGGCCCGGAAACCGTCCGGGTCCTGTCGTGCCGCCTTGAGATCGATCACTTTCGCGATTCTAGCGGCGCGGGACCCGCGCTCAGACCGAATATCGGCTCCGCCGGGATGGCACAGAGGCGGCAAAAAGCCCGGCGCGACGATAGTCAGCCATCGCGCCGGGCCTGGTTTCGCGTGACCGGCCTGGCCGGTCCGCTGGATCGTTAGCGGTGCAGGGAAGCCGCACGATCGCGCAGCGTCCGCAGCGACGGCGTGCCGTGGGCGGTGCCGCGGGCCAGGGCAGCTAGATCGGTGATGAAGTGGCCCACGTTCGGCGTGCCGAACCCGGTCGAGGCGTCCCACCCGGGCGTGGCGTTGAAGCCCGTTACCCCGTCAATGCCGTTGTTACCGGTCGTCACGTCGTGGAAGCCGATGTGCAGGGCGCCGAGCACGTAGAGGAACGGGTTGAGGAAGCCGATCGGATGCCCGATCGACTGGTTGAGATCGGCCGTGAGCCCGGCGAGCTGCGGGCCGCCCTCGCTGGTGCCGCCGATCATGAAGTACCCGGTCTCGTTCGGTCCGAGCGCGGAGAAGAAGACGAGGATCGAGGTGTTCGGATCGGCGTTCCACGAGACATCAGGCAGGCCCCGGTTGCCGTTGAGCAGCTTCTGGTCAGCCGAGGGCAGCAGCCGCTGGTAGAGCGGCTCGGCGAACTGCTGGCTGATGCCGCCGCCGGTAGCGGAGTCGCCAGAGTTCCATACGGTCTCTGACTGGTAGTTCCCGCTCGTGTCGGCCGTGAGGCTGGTGCCGCCCACCGCGGTTACGAAGGGTGACGACGCCGGGAAGTTCACGGTCGGGGACGGGAAGATGTTCCCGTTAACGTCGACATTAGCCGTGCCGTTGTCACCGGCTGACGCGAAGACGGTCACGCCCATCGCCGCCGCGCGAGCGTAGGTGGCCTCGAAGTCCCTGATGACCTTCTGGCCAGCGGAGTCGAGCAGCGTGTTCTCGGTCGCGCCCCAGCTCTGCGAGATGATCTGGCCCAGGTGGTGGTTGAGCGCGTAGTTCAGCAGCTGGTCGAACTCCGGCAGGCCCTGCGTGCCCTCGGTCTCGTCCACCGGGCTGGTCAGCAGGTCGATGGCCGCGTCTGGGGCCATGGCGTGCGCCCACTCGACGTCCAAAGTCGTCTCGGCGGCCCAGCCGACCTGGTCGGGGTTGGCGCTCGGGTCGAACGGCACCGTTCCGAGCGGCGCGAGGATCTTGAATGACGGCGGGTCGGGCAGGCCGAATCCGGCGTCGAAGCTGGTCAGGTCGGACGTGATCGTCGGGCTGCCGAACGAGTCGAGGATGACGATCGTCTCGCCCTTCCCGTTGTCTCCCTTGTTCAGCAGGTTGTCGACGCCATAGGCATGCCGGATCTCCTGCGGGCTGTAGCAGGGGGTATCAAAATTGGCACGGCAGAACGCGTCAGTAGGCGCCGACGCGCCGACCTGGGCAAGGTGGATGTTAAGCGGCAGCACCGGGGTGCTGAGCGCACCCGGGTGCGACGAGCGGAGGCCGGCGGCCGCCGGGCCGCCCGCCGCTGCCGCCGACACGACGGCGAGCATCAGCGCTCCGCCGGCGGCCGAGGCGAGCCATCTCTTTCGCGGCATAAAGCCCTCCCTTTAAAAGGCCACGGCAATTTCAGTCATTCGTCAACCTACTATTGATAGTGGCCAGTGACGAGGGGACATTGGGCGTCGATGTCCGGATGACGCGGCCCTAAACCGGCATCACGCCCGCTCCGCAGTGGCTGCCGGCACCGCCGCATCGGCGCTGGCCGGCACCGCCACGTCCGCGCCCGCCGACACCGCCGCACCGGCGCCCGCCGACACCGCCGCGTCGCCGCTCACCGGCGCCGCGGCACCGGTCCGCCTGGTCGCGAGAACCGAGCCCGCCAGGATCGCGGCGAACGCCAGGAGCATGACTGGCGTCACCCGCTCACCTAGCACGGACACGCCAAGCGCGATCGCGATGGCCGGGTTGACGTAGGTGATCACGCTGGCACGGGCCGGGCCAGCCTCCGCGATGAGGCGGAAGAAAATCAGGAACGCGACCGCCGTGCAAATGACTGCCAGGCCGGCGATCGAGGCCAGCACTTTTCCTGACGGGACAGCTGACGGCCAGCTGAACGCGGCGAGCGGCGCGTACACGACGGCGGCCAGCAGCAGGCACGCGGCCGTCATGCCCAGCGGCGGCGCGGCGTCGAGCTTGCGGTTCGCGATCAGCGGTCCCGTCGCGTAACACAGCGCGACGAACAAGACCTCGCCGACCGACCTGGCGACAGCCCCGCTCCCGGCTGAGCCGGCCAGGTTCGGGCCGGCGAGCAGCGCCACGCCGGCCAGGCCGAGGAGCAGGCCAGCCCACCGCACCCAGCTCAGCCGGTCGCCGGCGCCGATCATGAGGCTGATGATCGCGACGATGATCGGCACGGACGCGAGCAGCAGGCCGGTCAGCGAGCTGCTGATAGCCCGCTCGGCCTCGGAAAGCACGATCCAGGGCGCGATAATCTCGACGACGGCGAACAGCGCGACCCAGCGCCAGACCGGCCTCAGCGCGGCGAACTCGCCGCGGTACAGCGCGATCGGCAGCAGGATGGCCGCGCCGATCACGACCCTGGCCAGCACGAGCACCGGCACCGGCACCCCGCCTACCGCGATCTTGATGAGCAGATAGGGCATTCCCCAGATCACGCTCATCGCCGCGAACAGTGTCCAGCCCCGCCTGCTCAATCCGACCTCCCGATATCCACCACTTCATTACTCGCGAGCGGCGCCCGTTATTCCGTGCCTGGCCAGTGTTATTCCGGGCCTGGCCAGGCGGATACGCTCGCAAGGACCAGCCAGGTTCACGACCAGCCAGCCGGAGCACTAGTTGCGCAGCATCTGGACCGACACCCGGCGCGCGCGGGAGTCGCCAGCACAGCCAGACGCGGCCGCCGCCCTTGGGCGGCCGCGCCCGGGGAGCATCCTTTCCTCCTGGTGGTCTTTGGCGGTCGCGGTGGCGGCGGGACTCGCGCTGGCGGCGGCGTTCCCCCCGGTCGGCGCCTGGCCCGCGGCCGCGCTCGGCCCGGCGCTGCTCACGCTGGCGGTCCTGGGCAAGAGGCCGGCGGCCGCCTTCGGCCTTGGCGCGGCGTGCGGCGGCGTGTTCTTCGTGACGCTGCTTTCCTGGCTCGTCAACGTCGCCTGGTACGCGTGGGTCACCCTCGCCGTGCTCGAGACGCTGATCTTCGCCGTGCTGACGCTGGCGCTGCCGCCGCTGCTGCGGCTCCGGGCCTGGCCGCTCGCCGTCGCGGGCTGGTGGGTCGCGCAGGAGGCGGTCAGGGACAGGTTCCCGTGGGGAGGGTTCCCGTGGGGGCGGCTGGCGATGAGCCAGCCGTCGGCGCCGACCGCGGGCTGGGCGGCGATCGGCGGCCCGCCCTGGCTCACCTTCCTGCTCGCGCTCGCGGGCGCGGGCCTGGCCGGCCTGGCGTGCGCGGCGCCCGGCCCGGCCCGGCGGGGCGCGGACATGCGGGACCCGGACCAGCGGGGGGCGGACCGGCGGCGGCCCGTCGCCTTCGCGGCGGCACTGGCCGCGCTCGCGGTCGCCCTGGTGCTGGCCGGCAACCTGGCGTGGAGCTGGCGCCCTGGCAGTCCCGGCCCTTCGGCCGTGGTCGCCACCATCCAGGGGAACGTGCCGCACTCGCGCACCCTGCCTGACCAACTGCGCGCCACCACGGTGACCGCGAACCACGCCGCCGCCACCCTGGCACTCGCCCGTGAGGTGCGCGAGCGCCTCCGGCCGGCTCCCGACGTGGTGATCTGGCCGGAAAACTCCACCGACATCGACCCGGGCGAGTCGCCGGCCACCTATCAGATGATCTCGCTCGCGGTCGCCGCGATCGGCCGCCCCGTTCTCGTCGGCGCGGTGCTGTCGCATCCAGTGCGCAATGCCGGGCAGTTGTGGCTGCCTGATCGCGGGCCGGCCCAGGTCTACGTCAAGCGCCAGCTGGTGCCGTTCGGCGAGGTGATACCGTTCCGCGGGTTCATCGAGATCTTCACCTCCCTGCCGGAGCTGCAACCGCAGAACTTCACTCCCGGTCACCGGGCGGTCGTGTTCCATCTCGGCAAGATCGCGCTCGGCGACGTGATCTGCTACGAGGTGGGCTTCGATAATCTTGTCCGTTCTGAGGTGGCAGCCGGCGCGAACCTGCTCGCCGTCCAGACCAATGACGCCGACTTCGAGCTGGACGGCCAGCGCGGCGAGACGCTGCAGCAACTCGACATGGCCCAGATGGACGCCATCAGCACGGGCCGGAGCGTGGCCGTCGCGTCCACGATCGGCATCAGCGCGATCATCGCCCCGAACGGGCACCTGATCACGCAGAGCAAGACCTGGCAGCGGGCCGAGCTCGAGGCCCGGGTACCGCTCGTCTCGGCGCTCACCCCCGCCGACCGCCTCGGCAGCTGGCCAGAGGTGACCATCGTCGCCTTGACCACGCTTGCCCTGCTCTGGGCGCTAGTCAGGCGCCGGCCGGCGTGAGTTGCGAGCCGCGCCGGCCCGTGCCAGGTTGATCGTCATGGCTACCCGTCTCGTTCACGTGGTGATCGACGCCGCCGACCCGCTCAGTCAGGGCGCCTTCTGGAGTCAGGCGCTCGGCTGGTCATTTCATCTGGACAGGGAAAATTTTCGCGAGGTCATCGTGTCACCCGAGGGATTCAAGTACCCGGGGAACGCCGCTCTCCCGCTGGTCTTCGTCCCCGTCCCCGAGCCGAAGACCACGAAGAACAGGGTCCACATCGACCTCGCCTCCATGTCGCCCGACGACCAGGTGATCCAGGTAGAGCGCCTGCTCGAGCTGGGCGCGACCCGCGTCGACATCGGCCAGGGCGACGTTCCCTGGGAGGTACTCGTTGACCCGGAAGGCAACGAGTTCTGCGTGCTCGATCCCCGCGACATCTACCGCGACACCGGCCCGGTCGCCGCGATAGTCGTGGACGTCGCCGACCGTGACGCGATGGCCGCGTTCTGGAGCCTGGCCGCCGGCTGGCCGATCACCGGGTCCGACGAGGATTCGGTGTCGCTCAGGTCGCCGACCGGCGAGGGTCCCTACCTGGAGATGCTGGCGTCCGACGATCCCAGGCGCGTCAAGAACCGGATGCACCTGGACGTCGCGCCGTTCCTGAGCACCAGGGTCGGCCCCGAGGTTTCCAGGCTGCGGGACGCAGGGGCGAAGCCTGCTGACGTGGGCCAGGGCGACGAACCCTGGGTAGTGCTGGCCGACCCCGACGGGCAGGAGTTCTGCGTGCTGAGCCCGCGTTAGGCACACGGGCGTGTGCGGCAGGCGGCGCCTGACGTCACAATGGGCTGGTGGCCTTCTGGCGCTGGTTCGCGCAGCCTCTTCGTTATGCCGCGCTACTCGCCGGCGCGCTGCCGGTACTCGCCTTCCCCGCGCCTGACCTTGAGTTTCTCGCCTGGTTCGGCCTGGTGTCAGGGCTGCTGCTGCTCCGCGCCGCGCCGTCCGGCCGGGAAGCCGCCGTCCGCGGCTGGTGGTTCGGCGCCGGGTACCTGCTCGCCGCCCTGTACTGGCTTACCCCCAATCTGGGCCCTGGCCTGCTGCTCGTGGTCATCGTGCTCGGGGCGCCCTGGGCCGGGGTCGGCTACGGGGCCTGGCGGCTGCTGCGGGGCCAGGGCCTGCCCGCCGCTGTCAGCGGGCGGTTCCGCGCGCTGCGCGAGGTGCTCTCGGTGCCAGGGCCGTCGGCGCGGCAGGCTCTCGCCGCCCTGGTCGTGCTGCCGAGCGCCTGGGTGGTCATCGACTGGATCAGGTCCTGGCAGGGCATCGGCGGGCCCTGGGCCGTCTACGGCGCGAGCCAGTGGCAGCACCCGATCGTGCTCGCGCTCGCCTCGGTCGGCGGCATCTGGCTGGTCAGCTTCGCCCTGGTCGCCGCGAATACCGGGTTCGTCATCGCGCTGACGTCGGCCAGCCGCATCGGCCGGTCCGCCGGCATCGCCGGCGCCGGGCTGGCCATCGCGGCCGGCCCGCTGGCCTTCTCGCTGACGGCGGCGGAGTTCTCTGCACCGCCATCGGGCCACCTGAGGCTGGCGCTCGTCCAGCCTGGGCTCACGGACGGCCCGGCGGCAAGGCTGGCCGCTGAGTCCGCGATTACCCGTAACCTTGCCAGCGCGGGGCCGCAGGGTGCTGGTCAACACGGTGCTGGCGGTGCCGACCTGATCGTGTGGGGTGAGAGCAGCGTCGGCTACGACATCGACACCGACAAGGCCGTGCTGGCCAGGCTCGTGCGGCTGTCCGACCGGACCGGCACCCAGTTGCTGGTCAGCCAGGACGCGCTGAGCCCGTCGGGCGTCAAGTCCAAGGTGGCCGTGCTGATCGGGCGCCGGGGCATCGAGGGGACCTACGTCAAGACCAGGCTCGTGCCGTTCGGCGAGTACATCCCCTTCAGGTCGCTGCTCGGCTGGCTCACCAGCATCAGCCGCGCCGCGTCGCAGAACATGATCGCCGGCAACGGCGCCCACGTGCTGCACGCCGTGCTGCCGGACGGGCGGCCGCTCACGTTCGGGCCGCTGATCTGCTTCGAGTCGTCATTCCCCGACATGTCGGCGGTCGACGCGAACCGCGGCGCCCAGGTCCTCATTTACCAGACCTCAGACTCGACCTTTCAGGGCAGCTGGGCACTGGCCCAGCACGCGTCGCTCGCGGCCGTCAGGGCAGCCGAGACCGGGCGGCCCGCAGTCCAGGCGGCCCTGACCGGCGACTCAGCGGCCTTCGACAGCCGCGGCCGCCTGCTCGGCTGGCTGGGCTCGGCGGAACGCGGCGTGCTCCGGGTGCGGCTCGCGCTGCCTGACCCGTCCGTGCTGACGCCCTTCGACCGGCTCGGCGATTACGTCCCGTGGTTCGCGATCGGAGCCGTCGCGCTGGCCATTCTCTCCGCGGCTCTCTCCGCGACCAATGGTCTTGGCCTAACGCGCCGTTTGCGCCGCGGATAGCGGATTGGGGCAGCCGCCGGCCGAACAGCTCCCGCTAACTCACCGCAAAACCGGATTAGGCATAGAGGGTCCCCGGGCATACTGGGGACCGGCCAGGGTAGCCGCCTTGTCGGATCTACATGGTGGAGGCATCGTGCAGCGGATGAATAACACGTCGTCCAGGCGGACCAGATTGCTGCCGCTCGCCGTGCTTTGCGCGGCCGGGGTCCTGGCGACCGCGTGCCAGTCCTCGGCTGGCGCCGGCGGCACCGGGGCTGGCGGCACGGGGGCTGGCGGCACGGGCGCCTCAGGCGGCAAGTCCGCATCGCACTCGCCCAAGCCGCCGTCCACGGGCATCGCCATCAACCCCGCCAGCGGCAGCGCGAACGTCAACCCGGCGAACGGCGTCACCGTCACCTCGAGCAAGGGCCCGCTCAAGAACGTCACCGTTTCAGGCGATCCCGTCTCGCCCGTGACCGGCAAGTTCAACGCCGCGCACACCGCGTGGCACAGCGACTGGACCCTCCCGGTCGACCAGACGCTGACCGTCAAGGTCACCGCGACCTCTTCCGGCCGCACCGTGAACCAGACGAGCGTGTTCAAGACGATCAACCCGTCGCGTACTTTCACCACGGAGATCTTCGAGGGCTACCAGAAGACGTACGGCGTCGGGATGCCGATCATGCTGAGCTTCGACCACCCGATCACCAACAAGGCCGCCGTCGAGCGCTCACTCGTGATCCGCTCGTCCAAGCCGGTGTCCGGCGCCTGGTACTGGGACAACAGCCAGACTCTTGCCTTCCGGCCCAGGCAGTACTGGCCGCAGAACACCACGGTTAGCTTCACCGGGCATCTCAACGGCGTCGAGGGCGCGCCCGGGCTCTACGGCGATCACACGCTCACGCAGTCATTCCACATCGGCCAGTCGCTGATCGTGGTCGCCAGCACCAAGACCCACCACATGAAGCTGTACCGCGGCGGCAAGCTCTACCGGACCTGGCCGATCAGCTCGGGACGGCCCGGCGACAACACTCCGAACGGGACGTACGTGACCATCGAGAAGGGCAATCCGGTCCTGATGAAGGGTCCCGGATACCGCATTGAGGTGCCCTGGTCGGTCAGGTTCACCTGGAGCGGCGACTACCTGCACGACGCGTTCTGGTCGGTGGGCGAGCAGGGCTTCACCAACGTCAGCCATGGCTGCGTCAACATGGCACCCGCGGACGCGAAGGTCTACTACAAGATGGCGGTGCCTGGTGACCCGGTCACGGTCGTGGGCAGCCCCCGGCACGGGGTGTGGGACAACGGCTGGACGTACTGGTTCGACACGTGGTCGGAGTTCCTCAAGGGCAGCGCGCTCCACAAGGCGGTACTGGCCGGCCCGCGCGGCAGCACGTTCGTCGACCCGGCGACGCTGACCTCGGCCAAGGGTTCCGCCCCGGTCAGCCAGCCCTGGGCCAAGAACTCCTGGGCAAGCTAGCCGGGCCTGACCAGCCTGCGGACCGGTGCTGGTTTCCGTGATCATGTTCGCGGTCGTGATCACGGACGATCGCCCAGGTCAGGACAGGATAATGCTCCGTGATCATGCCCTGATCCTTGATCACGGACGATCGCCCAGGTCAGGAAGGCTGTCGCGTGACTCGTGATCAGGTCGGCGAGCCCTTTGGAGACCTTGCGGAGCCGTCAGGCGCGAGCCGGCCCGGCAGCCCGGCAGCCCGGCAGCCCGGCAGCCCGGCAGCCCGGCAGCCCGCGAAAGCATCAGGGCGGCCCAGGTTGCTGGTCACGCCCGCCGCTAACAGCATCGTGGCCCTCCCTGTTGCTGTTGGTCACTGGTTTTAACAGCAGCTTGGCCCTCCCTGATGTTGTCCTGAGAGGCTGCTGAAAAACCCCGTTTTCGTCGCGAACCCGACTCCCTGACCTGCGGTTCTTCGATCGCGATCATGGATTTTTCGGGGTTTTTCAGCAGCCTCTCCTGACAGCAACGGGGAGGGCCACCTTGCTGTCAAAACGGACCGCTGGCAGCAACAGGGAGGGCCACGATGCTCACGCTTCCCGGCGGCACCGTTCCGGAGCATGATCACGGATGTTGGCGCCTGTCGTGACCCGAGCCTCCACCCGCTCCACCGGCCGCGAACCGGGCAGACCGCCCACTCCGCCTGGTGATGGCGGCCATCAGAGAATCCAGGTACACGGACAGGGATTCCTGCTTCGCGGCCACTTCGGCTCCGGGCCGGCGGACAGCTCGTCGCCAAAGGTGACGGTTTGCCCGGGCCGGGCAGGAGGTGCTTGCCGCACCGCTTCCGGTGCTCGTGCCTGGCAGCCCTGCGCTCCGGGTCGGCTTGCCCGGATGACCTCGGGCTCCGCCGTCACGGGTTGAGGCCGCCGAATGGGGTGGTCTCAGCGCTTTCGGGTACGCGGGGCTTCTCATCGTCGCTGCGCGTGATCATCGGTTTCGTGGCCGCCCAGCTGGAAATTCTCATGACCGCCAACACCCGGACAGAGACCCCTGTCTCGGTGCGGAAGCGTGACGTTCGTCACCGTGCGGCGCGGAGGCTCGCACCGCTGTGCCGTTAGTGTCGCTTGAGAAGCACCAACGGCACAGTGGTGCGAAGGGATTGCCCTCTGCGGCCATGAAATGTCCGCCTGCGGCTCGGTCGGAATGCGATCGCGTCACTGAGGCGTTACAGAGTGTGACCCCCGCCGGGGAGCTGGTCCCGGACCCACCGGAATTAGTACTCCCGCTTGCTTAGGCCGGCTGGAATGAGCGCAACCCCCGCGCATCACACGCCAGCCGCCGCGCTGAACCAGCGAGGCGCGAGCAGCCCCCATGCACGCGCCGAACCGCCAGCCGGAACGTCCGACGGCTAGAGCACCGGTCCTCTCCACTGCTACCCCTGACCGGGCGGCGGGTCAGCACGGAAGGAACCAGTCTTGACCCGCACACCGCGAGTGACGCAAGCCATGCGCGACAAGTCCGCTGCCATCCGCGAGAAGACCAAGGCTAAGCTCGATGCCGGAAGCCAGGTGCTCCACCGCCGGGCGAGTAGCCTCACCGACCCCCGCATGACCAACCGGAAGATGATCTACCTCGGCACTACCCTGGCCCTGGTCGGCGCGGGAGCGGCAACGCTCTCCGGCTTCGCTGGCGCCGCAACCGCGGCAGCAAGCCCGGTCACCAGCATGCACGGGACGGTCGCGGCCGTACCTGCGAGCCAGGAAAGCCCCAAGGTGACCGCTGACCAGAGCGCCTCGCAGACGGTCAGGCCAGACGGCAGCCAGGTGCGCCATGCCCAGCACGCCAAGACCTGGCTGGCGATCGAGCGCATTGCCGCCAGTCACACCGTGCCCCGGGCTGGCAGCGGTCCGCTTCCCGCGCAGGACCAGCTCACCCCCGCTGGCACCAGCGGTCCGCAGAGTTGGCTGCCCATGACACATTCCAGGTACGCCAACGCTGCCGCGATCGTGCACCAGGCCCTCGACAAGAAGATGGGCCTGCGCTCAGCCGTCATCGCCGTTGCCACTGCCATGCAAGAGTCCACGCTGCTCAACCTCAACCACGGCGACCGCGACTCACTCGGCTTGTTCCAGCAGCGCCCGTCAACAGGCTGGGGCAGCCCGTCGCAGATCCTGCGCCCGGCGTACGCGGCCGACGCGTTCCTTCACGCGCTGCACACCCATCAGTCGCAAGACCCCGCCTGGGCGCACCAGCCGCTCTGGCAAGACGCGCAGGACGTCCAGAAGTCAGGCGTCCCCTTCGCCTACGCCAAGTGGGAGGCCCAAGCCGCCCACCTCGTCAACACAATCACCAACCGCATCTACTGACCCGCGCGACTGGCCAGCCGTCTTTCGGCCTGCTGCTTCAGGGCAGCGGCCTAGCACCGTGTGCCCCCGCCCCTTGCCCCCGTGGGAGGCGGACAGAGCGCATGCATGGACCGGCGGCGCGAGATCTCCCCCGTTCTCGCGCCGCCGGTCCATGCCTTCTGCAGCGGTATCTCAGCGCAGCGCCGCCCCTTGCCAATACCTCCAGGAATAACAGCACTACTCTGACGTTCTACTACTCAGGTGTAGTACGCTATGAGCGCGAGTTGGGCAATCATCGTGCATCCCGCAGTTGATGAGTGGCTCGCCGCGCTGGACAAGGACAGTCTTGAGCAGGTCACTGCGGCAGTCCGCGAGCTGCGCGAGCACGGGCCGACTCTCGGGCGTCCGCTTGCTGACACGGTGCGGAGTTCCAGGCACCGCAACATGAAGGAGTTGCGGCCAGGCTCGGCAGGGCGAAGCGAGATCCGCATCCTCTTCGCCTTCGACCCGGTTCGGCAGGCAGCGCTACTAGTGGCAGGCAACAAGGCCGGCCGGTGGAACCAGTGGTACAAGCGCAGCGTCCCGCTCGCCGACGACCGTTTTGACGAGCACATCGAGAACGTGAGGGGGGAACGCGATGGATGACATGTGGCGCACCTGGGATGAGATCGAAGCCGAGGCCAAGGCGGTCGGCCGCATTGATGAGGCGGCGGTGAGCGCACATCAGGATCGCATGCGTGCCGCGCAGCGCGCCTACCGCCTTGCTGAAATCCGCCGGGGACGTGGCCTTACTCAGACGGACGTAGCAGCGGAGATGAAAGTTTCGCAAAAGCGCGTCTCGGCAGTCGAGCGAGGAATGCTGTCTCACACCGAGCTGGGTACCGTGGCCGCCTACGTCCAGGCTCTCGGCGGCCGTATTGAGATCGTCGCCGACTTCGGAGACGAGCGCATAGTCGTAGGCTGAAGCCGGCGAGCGGCGGTCTTCGGATTTCGGCTGATGCATCTCCGCACTGATGGATGCGGCTGTCTGCGTGTGCCTCGCCGTAACCGCCCGTTGAGGGCACATGTGCACTCTG
This sequence comes from uncultured Actinomycetota bacterium, assembly GCA_963720575.1. Lineage (GTDB taxonomy): Bacteria > Actinomycetota > Actinomycetes > Streptosporangiales > Streptosporangiaceae > Chersky-822. The sequence continues at coordinate 1,469,860 of CAVRGA010000001.1, read as the reverse complement.
GCGACAGGGGATAGCGAGAGCGTTCTTAGGCAGGTCGGCTATTCCTCGTATCAGCTTTCCTCGGACTGATGGCGTCAGGCCCTCAACGTGGCGAGCGATCGGACCAAGCCCGAGCGTTCCAAACGCCATGACGACTGCTCAACGTCAGTCAACACCGTCGGCTGCCATGTCTACTAACTGCAGCCCGCCAAGATGAGCGAGGCACTTTCTCGCCATCACAGCGCTTAATATGAATCCGACGGCAAGACGGTAGATTGCGTATAGCAGAAACCGGAAATGGCAGTTGGAACGGGGTGTGAATGGATCCGGTTACGGTTAGTGCGATTGTGTCAGCAGTCGTCAGTGGCGCGGCGGGTGAGGCTGGCGGCAAGCTCTGGGATGGTCTGGCTGCGATTGTCCGCCGTCCATCACGAGGGCGTCAGCAAAGCGCCGAAGAGCTGGCGGCGGGCGGCCCGCCTACGTCCGGCGCGGCTGAGCTGGCGGCGGTCGGGCAAGCCCCCGGGGACGAAGAACGGGCGCTCGAGCTGGCAAAGGTCCTGGTCGCACGGGCACGTGCCGACGCCGGATTCGCTGGCGAGCTGGAGTACTGGCTCGATCAGGCGAGGCAGGTGACAGCTGCTGTCGGCAATGTGACCAACACGATCAGCGGCGGCACCCAGCACGGGCCGGTGTTCCAGGGCCGTGACTTCAGCGGCATCACTTTCAATTCGAGCCCGCCGGTCGAGCCGCCACGTGATGCGGAGTGACATCACCAGACGGGGGCGCCTTTACCGGCAGCACGGCCAACACGATCAGCGGCGGCATTCAGTCCGGGCCGGTGTTTCAGGGACGGGATTTCAATATCACGATGCAGCCGCGGGCGGCGGCGCCGACGGCGCTGGCGCAGTTGCCGCCGCGAGCAGCCGGGTTCACCGGCCGCGATGAGCAACTGACGAGCATGATCGGGCTGCTCGACCCGGTCGCGAAGACCGGGGCGATCGCGGTGTCTGCGGCTGGCCTTGCGGGAGTTGGCAAGACCGCTCTCGCGGTCGCGGCGGGCCATGCTGCCAGGCAGCGCGGCTGGTTCGCTGGCGGGGTGCTGTTCATCGACCTGCATGGGTACGACGCCGCGCCGGTAGCGCCAGGTCAGGCGCTTGACGCGCTGCTGCGTGCGCTCGGTGTACCGGCCGAGCACATCCCGCCGGACGCCGATGGCCGGGCGGGGCTGTACCGGTCGGCGCTTGCCGGACTCAGCGAGCCGGTGCTGATCATCGCCGACAACGCCTCGGCCGAGGAGCAGGTCAGGCCGCTGCTGCCAGGAGGCGGACCGCACCGGGTCGTCGTGACCTCGCGGCACACCCTCGGCGGGCTAGACGCGCGGCTGCTCGACATCACCGTGCTTAACAGTGAGGCCAGCATCCGGCTACTCGACACGTTAATCCGCACTGCCCGGCCCGACGACGACCGGATCACCGGGGACGCCCAAGCGGCGAACCGGCTGGCTCAGGCGTGCGGCGGTCTGCCGCTGGCATTGCAGATCATCGCCGCGCTGCTGAAGGCCGACCCCGGGCTCGCGTATGCTGATCTGGCCGCCGGGCTGGAGTCCGAGCATCAGCGCCTTGAGCAGTTGCGGTACGGCGACGGCAGCGGCGGCCAGGCGATGCTGTCGGTCGAAGCGGCATTCGAGCTGTCGTACCAGCGCTTGAGTCCGCAATCCGCGCGAGTGTTCGGTCTCCTGCCGCTGATTCCCGGCCCGGACGCCTCCACCGCAGCAGTGGCAGCCCTGACCGACCTGTCGCCATCGCGTGCACGCGGGGTACTGGCCGACCTGGCCCGAGCACACCTGGCCGAAGAGGTCCCAGCAGGCGCTGGACGCTGGCAGTTGCACGACCTAGTCCGCCTGCACGCCAAGCGGAAACGCGACCAGGACGCCGGCGACGCGGGCTACGAGCGGGCAATGGACCGGCTGTTGGGCTACTACTTCGACCAGGCCGACGCCGCAGATAACCACCTACGGGCCCTGCCCGGCACCCCGGTGCCGGACGCGTTTGGAGACCGGGCCAGCGCGCTTTCCTGGCTAGACGCCGAACGATCATGCCTGGTCGCCGCGGTGACGGCAGCTAGCGAACAGCACCGGGACCGGATCGCCATGTTGCTGCCGCTCTGCCTAACCGTCTATTTCGATTGGCGCAGACGGTTCGACGACCAGATAGCCACCTGCACGCTCGGCCTTGCGGCAGCGAAGAAGCTCGGCAGCCACGCGAACGAAGCCGCAGCGCTGAACAACCTCGGACTCGCGCTACGGCAGGTACGCCGATACAACGAGGCCATCACCGCCCACCAGAACGCCGCCGCCATCTACCGCGAAACCGGCGACCGCCACGGCGACGGCATGGCACTGAACAACCTCGGCGTCGCGCTGACGGAGGTACGCCGATACAACGAGGCCATCACCGCCCACCAAAACGCCGCCGCCATCTACCGCGAAACCGGCGACCGCCACGGCGACGGCAGTGCGCTGAACAACCTCGGCCTCGCGCTACGGCAGGTACGCCGACACAATGAGGCCATCACCGCCCACCAAAACGCCGCCGCCATCTACCGCGAAACCGGCGACCGCCACCGCGAGGGCACGGCGCTGAACAACCTCGGCAACGCACTGACTGAGGTACGCCGAATCGACGAGGCCATCACCGCCCACCAAGACGCCGCCGCCATCTTCCGCCAGACCGGCGACCGCCACCGCGAGGGCATAGTGCTGGGCAACCTCGGCCTCGCACTAGCGGAAGTACGCCGATACGACGAGGCCATCACCGCCCACCAAGACGCCGCCGCCATCTACCGCGAAACCGGCGACGAGCACAGCGAGGCGATGGCGCTGCGCAACCTGGAGAGACATCGAAAGAACCAACGCACGGCAGCGCGCAAGCGCAGGCGGGCCAGATGAGCGCCCTTCGCTGGAGCGCTCCGGCCGCATGACCGGCACCGTCGCGCGGGGCGCGAGCCTAGAAGCCACCCCGGCGGGCGGTGTCAGCGTCGCGTCCGCTGCGCAACCATGGGCTGAATTTCCCCGGCTCATGGCTAACGCGGTGGCTGCTATGCGGTAGAACTTTCGCATGGAGCACTTCCTGACCGCCCACGGCTACCTGGCTTTGATCATCTTCGCGTTCATCGAAGCCAGTTGCATCCCCATCTCATCTGAGATCACCTTCGCGCTGGCCGGGCTGGCCGCCGCGCAGGGGAGTCTCAGCCTGCCGCTGGTCATTGTGCTTGGCACCGCTGCCGAGATGGGCGGGTCGCTGCTCTCGTACGCGATCGGCAGGCGCGGCGGCAGGACGCTGCTCGACCGGTACGGCAAGTGGGTGCTCGTCAGCCGCTCCGACCTCGACCGCGCGGAGCGCTTCTTCTCCGGGCGGGGGTCGTGGACGGTCGCCGTTGCCCGGGTGCTTCCGCTGGTCAGGTGCTTCGCGTCGTTCGGCGCCGGCGTGGTTGAGATCCCGGCCGCGCCATTCACGATCTTCAGCCTGATCGGCACGGCGGTCTGGGCGACGGCTCTCAGCGTGCTCGGCTACAACCTCGGCAACACGGTGACGAAGTTCTTCCACTCGTTCTCGCTGATCGGCATCCTGCTCGCGGTCGTGCTGCTGCTCGGGCTGGTGGCCCACCGCGTGCACGCGATCAGGAAGGAAGCGGCCCACGGCAATGCCACAGGCGATGAGGCGGAGCCGGCCAAGGCCAAGGTCAACTCGGGCCGTTCCGGCGGCGCCCACAGATCAGGCCGCGGCCCGTCCTCCTAAGTCGGCCGGACCTGCATCCTCAAGCCTCAGCCCCGTCGTTGTGACAACACTGGCGCTATCACGCCGTCGTTGTGACAACGCCGGGGTAGCCGACCCGGCCCGCGCACCGTCGTTGTGACAACGCCGGGGTAGCACGCCGACGCCGACGCCGACCTCGAACCCCGGCCGACCGCGCATGCCTAGTCGGTCAGGGCCTGGTAGATCAGCTGCCTGAGCTGGGACCTGATCGGGTGGGCGCTCGACGGCAGTAGCTGGGTGTAGAACGACGCCGTCAAGCCAAGCTCCGGATCCACGAAGAACGCCGTGCTCGCGGCGCCGCCCCACGAATACTCACCCGCGCTGCCGACGGTCCGGCCGGGAACGGGGTCGACCACGACGCCGAACCCGAGCCCGAAGCCGACCCCGCCGAACGGCGCCTCGGCGAACAGGGGACGGCCGAAGGCCTCCAGGTCAGCGCCCCCGGGCAGGTGGTTGCGCGTCATGTAGGAGACGGTGCGCGGGCTGAGCACCGTGACGCCGTCCAAAGACCCCGCCGGGCTCCCGTCAAAGCCCAGCAGCATCGAGGTGAACCGCAGGTAGTCCGACGCCGTCGACACCAGCCCGCCGCCACCGCCAAGGAAAGTCGGAACACGGCTGGCCACGTGGCCCATCGTCTCGAGCCGCACCGCCTTGCGCCCCGGCCCCAGCGAATACAGCACCGCGAGCCGGTCACGCTCGGCCTCACCGAGCCAGAATCCAGTGTCGGTCATCCCGAGCGGCCCGAAGATCCGAGACGCGAAGAACTCATCCAGCGACATCCCCGAGGCCACCTCAACCACCCGCCCGAGGACATCGGTCGAGACCGAGTAGTTCCACTCGGAGCCCGGCTGGAAGAGCAGCGGCATCCCGGCCCACTGGTCGCAGCACGCGGCCAGGTCGGTCTTGCGCGGCGTCCCCCACTCAAAGCCCTGCGACCGGTAGATCGCGTCGACCGGGTGCGAACGGTGAAAGCCGTAGGTCAGGCCCGAGGTGTGGGTCAGCAGGTGCCAGATCCGCACCGGCTCGACGGCGGGGACGGTCACCGTCCTGATATCGGAGCCGCCCGCGAAGACCCGGACATCGGCGAACGACGGGATGAATTCGCTGACCGGGTCTGTGAGCTCGAACGCCCCCTCCTCGTACAAGATCATCGCGGCGACCGACGTGACCGGCTTGCTCATCGAGTAGATCCGCCAGACCGTGTCGGTGGTGACAGGCTGCCCGGCCTCGATATCACGCAGCCCGTATGACGCGACGTATGCCAGCTTGCCGTGCCTGCTGAGGGTGACCAGCCAGCCAGGCAGCCGCCCGTCGTCGACATATCGACGGAAGTGCCCGTCGATCCGGTCGAGCCGACCAGCGTCGAGCCCTGCCTCAGCCGGGTCAACCTCGGGGCTCAGTGCGCCCATCGAATCCGCCTTCCTGCCGGAATCACACCATGTCTCCTATAGCATGCGGCACGACCAGCGCACTGGCAGGCAAGGGGGCTCATGATGGGCGCGGAACGCGATCGGGTGAAGGGCTTCGGCCGCCTCGAGTACGGCCTGACGAAGGCCGGTGACTGGTACCGGTGGGGGCCGTACGTGAGCGAACGGCAGTGGGGCACCGTCCGCGAGGACTACAGCGCCGACGGCGACGCCTGGAACTACACCTCGCATGACCAGGCGCGGTCGCGGGCGTACCGGTGGGGCGAGGACGGGCTCGCCGGGTTCTGCGACATCGAGCAGCGGCTCTGCCTCGGGCTCGCGCTGTGGAACGGCCGTGATCCGGTACTCAAGGAGCGGCTATTCGGGCTGACCAGCGGGCAGGGCAATCACGGCGAGGACGTCAAGGAGTACTGGTGGTACCTCGACGCCACCCCGAGCCACACCTGGAACCGCTGGCGCTACCACTACCCGCAAGGCGAGTTCCCCTATGCCGACCTGGTCGCCGAGAACGCCGCCCGCGACCGCACCGAGCCCGAGTACGAACTGCTCGACACCGGCGCCTTCGACGACAACCGGTTCTGGATCGTCGAGGTCCGCTACGTCAAGGCAGGGCCGGACGACCTGCTCATTCAGATCCAGGTCACCAACGCGGGCCCGGACGAGGCCACGCTCGACGTGCTGCCGACCGCCTGGTACCGCAACACGTGGTCCTGGGACGAGGGCGCGCCCAAGCCGAGGCTCTCGGCAGCCGGGACCGCAGCGGGCAACCCAGAGTGCCGCGTGGTCAATGTCGAACATCCTTTCATCGGCGATCTTGAATTTCTTGCCGGCGACGGCCCCGACGGCCGGTCGCCTGAACTGCTCTTTTGTGAGAATGAAACGAACACGCGACTGTTGTTCGGAGCCGAGCCGATCACCTTGTACCCGAAGGACGGGATCGGGGACCATGTCATTTCCGGCGCGGGCACCGTCAACCCCGGCAAGACCGGCACCAAGTGCTCGGCGTGGTACCGGCTGACGGTTGCCCCGGGCCAGACCGCCGAGGTCAGGCTCCGGCTGCGCAAGCCCGGCAGCGGGCCGGGCGGCGAGGCTGCGGGCGGCGGGCCGCTCGGGGCCGACTTCGACCAGGTGATCGCGCTGCGACTGGCCGAGGCCGACGAGTTCTACGCCGAACTGACGCCGCCCGGTGCCAGCGCGGACGAGGCGATGATCATGCGCCAGGCGTTCGGCGGCATGTTGTGGTCCAAGCAGCTTTTCTACTACGACGTCGAGCGCTGGCTGGACGGTGACCCGGCGCAGCCGCCACCGCCGCCCGAGCGCAAGAGCGGGCGTAACAGCCGGTGGCGCGGCTTCGACGCCTTCGACATCATGTCGATGCCGGACAAGTGGGAGTACCCCTGGTTCGCCGCCTGGGACCTGGCCTTCCACTGCGTGGCGCTCGCGCACGTGGACCCGGCGTTCGCCAAGTACCAGCTGATCTTGCTGTGCCGGGAGTGGTTCCAGCACCCCAACGGCGCGCTGCCCGCCTATGAGTGGGACTTCGGCGACGTGAACCCGCCCACGCAGGCCTGGGCCGCGCTCGAGGTATTCGCCGTGGACGGCGGCACCGACATCGACTTCCTCAGCCGGGTCTTCGACAAGCTGCTGGTCAACTTCACCTGGTGGATCAACCGGGAGGACGCCGAGGGCAACAACCTGTTCGAGGGCGGCTTCCTCGGCCTGGACAACATCGGCCCGATCGACCGGTCGCACCTGCCGGTCGGCGGGATCCTCGAGCAGTCCGACGCGACCGGCTGGATGGGCTTTTACGCGATGGCGATGGCGACCATCGCGCTCACGCTGCACTGGTCGGGCCAGCGGCCTGGCACCGACCTGGTCATGAAGTTCCTCGAGCACTTCGCCGCGATCAGGGACGCGCTCGACGGCCTTGGCCTGTGGGACGAGGCCGACGGCATGTACTACGACCGGCTGATCACGCCGGGCGGGCAGGAGGTCCCGGTGCGGGTCCGCTCCGTGGCCGGCATGATCCCGGCGATCGCGCTCGGCGTGATCGACCAGGGCTCGATCGAGCGGTCCATGGCCGTGGGCAAGCGGTTCGCCGGCTTCCTGGCCGGGCAGGAGGAGGCCACCGCCGAGCAGGTCCGCGGCGAGCCCGGCCATCAGCGGCTGCTGCTCAGCCTGGCTGGTCCCGACCGGCTCGCCAGGCTGCTCGCAAGGCTTTTCGATGAGTCAGAGTTCCTGTCACCGCACGGGATCAGGGCGCTGTCGGCCTGGCACCGCGAGCATCCGCTCGCGTTCGACATCGAGGGATATCAAGCGTCCATCGACTACGAGCCGGCTGAATCGACCACTCCGCTTTTCGGCGGTAACTCGAACTGGCGCGGGCCGGTCTGGTTCCCGGTCAATTACCTGATCATCAGCGCCCTTGATCGTTATCACAGGTTCTTCGGTGACGATCTTGTCATCGAGTATCCGACTGGCTCTGGCCGCGAGCTGACGCTCGACCTGATCGCGGCCGATCTGTCGGACCGGCTCATCGCGATCTTCGCTCAGAACGCGGACGGCCGCCGGCCCTGTTTCGGCGGCACCGAACCATTCCTGTCCGATCCGGCCTGGCGAGATAACCTGCTGTTCAGTGAGTACTTCCAGGGTGACGACGGCGCTGGCCTCGGTGCCAGCCACCAGACCGGCTGGACCGGGCTCGTCGCCGACCTGATCAGGCGGCGCGGCGGCATGGTGCGCGGCTCCGCGGACATCATCTCTGAAATCGCCAGAAGCGCGGGCAACCGTTTGTCCCATTGAAATCGATTGCTCAGGCGCCGAAAGCGGGCATCGGGCTAGCTCTTCGGTTGATCCTCAGGACATTAGCCCGAACCGCCGTGCACCAACCGGCCGCGCCGTATCGTTATGGTTTGCGTAGCACAGTTAGCGGCGCCGTCGCATGCGTATTCATCCCGGCTAAAGGTAGCGGCACGAGTGAGCAACCAGGTCCTGGCTCCCGATTCGGCGGGGTCAAACAGTGGTGGAGTCGTCTGGCCCGTGCGGTCGGGCCTGGTACCGCCGCTGACCGAAGGCTTCGTCAGCAGGTCAGAGTCGGCGCCAGGACTGGGGCAGGCCCTGCGCCCCGGCTCTATCGCGGCCCTGGTGCCCGCCAGGACGGCCGCGCCTGGTGCTCCTGACTGGTTCGGATCGTGCGGCAAGACCCAGCTTGCCGTCTTCGCCGCCGAGGCGATGTGGAAGTCGGGAGAGCTTGACCTGCTCGTCTGGATCACCGCGACCAGCCGCGCGGCGATCCTGACCGGGTACGCGGCCGCGGCCGTCGAGGCGATGGGAGTCGATCCGGCCAGCGACGCCGAGTCGCTGGCGACGCGATTCGTCGGCTGGCTCGAAGAGACCAGCCGGTCGTGGCTGATCGTGCTCGACGGGCTGACGAGCACGTGGGACCTGGAGGGCCTGTGGCCGGCCGGGCAGTCCGGGCGGACGCTGATCACCGCCGCCGAGACCGCCGGCCTGGACGCGGACCGGATCAAGATGCTCGGCATCCCCGGCTTCAGCCGCAGGGAGGCCCTGAGCTACCTGATGGACCGGCTGACCGAGGACCGCGGCCAGCGAACGGGCGCGATCGACCTCGTGGATCACCTGGGCGGCGAGCCGCTCGCGCTGGTTCAGGCCAGCGCCGTGATCGGCACGTCGGCGCTGTCCTGCCGCGACTACCAGGACGTCTTCATCAGGAAGCTCGACCAGCTCACCAGGAGCGGCCAGCCGTCCACCGCGGCGGTGAGCTGGATACTGTCGGTCGAGCACGCCGACCGGCTTTCGCACACCGGGCCGGTCCAGCCCATGCTGATCCTCGCCTCCTGGCTGGACGGCAACCGGATTCCCGGCACGCTGTTCACCTCGCCGTCCGCCCGCGGTTACCTCACCACGAGCGGCCAGGCATCACCGGAGCAGGCCTGGGCGGCCGTGGTCACGCTCGAGCGAGCCGGCCTGCTCACGATCGACCCCGGCCCGACGCCGCCGACCGTCATGATGAACTCGGCGATCGCGGTGGCCGTGAGATCGGCGACGCCGTCCGACCTGATCGATGCCGCCGTCAACGTCGCGGCCAGCGGGCTCGTCGAGGCCTGGCCAGATGATGAGTCGCAGGCCTGGCTCGCTGACAGCCTGCGGTCCTGCGGCATCGGTCTCATGCAACTGGCGGGCGACCGGCTGTGGAAGGGCAGCGGCTACCGGCTGGCGTTCCGGCTCGGGGAGAGCATGGAGGCCGCGCGGCTGGCCACGCTCGGCGCCGCGCACTGGAGCAAGGTCGCCGCCGCCTGTGACCGCTTCCTCGGCCCGGGGCATCCGGAGTCGCTCGCGGCCAGCGATCACCTGGCGGCCGCGTTCCTCGCCGCCGGCCGCGCGGCCGAGGCGCTGCCATGGTTCCAGCGAGTGCTGGCGGACCGCGCTGGCCTGCTCGGAGCTGATCACCCGGCCACGATCGCGTTCGAAATGAAGCTTGGCCGGGCGCTCATCGGGGCAGGCCGGCCCAGGGAGGCTGCGACCGTGCTCGACCGCGCCTTCCGCGCCAGCGAGCAGGTGCTCGGTGCCGACGACCTGGAGACGCTCGATGCCCTCGACACGCTGGCCGATGCCTGCCAGGCGGCTGGCGAGACGACCGACGCGATCCGGCTGTACCGGCGGGTGCTGGCCGAGCGTGAGCGGGTCCAGGGCGCGAACCACCTGCTGACGCTCGAGAGCTGCCAGAAGCTCGGCGACGTCTACCTCGCGGCCAAGAAGTTCAAGGACGCGCTCGGCGCCTACAAGCGGGTGGTCGCCGGCCGCGAGCAGTCGCTCGGCCCGGTGCACCCCGCGACCATCGAAGCCCGCGACCGGCTGGCCTCCGCGTACCACTCGGCCGGCAAGATGGCCACCGCGCTGCGGCTTTACGAGGAGTCGTGCGACGACTCCGAGCGGATACTCGGCCCCGATCATCCGGACACCCTGGGGCGGCGGGTGCACCTGGCCCACGCGCTCTACGCGGTCGGCAGGCTGGGCGACGCGACGACCATGCTCCGCGACACCCTCGACCGGTGCGAGCGCATCCTGCCACCGGGCGACCCGCTGACCAAGACGGCCAGGGACAGCCTGACGAACATCGCCGGCGGCTAGCGGCTAGCGTGCCTCAACGCGAAAATCCGTGCGGTCCCGGCGGACCGCACGGACTTCTGCCTGCCTGACTACGCGGCGTCGGTTTCCCGCTTGATCTTGAAGAATGAGGACCTGAGCCCGAATCTGGCGAGCAGCATCAGGGCGACGCCGACGCCCATGATGATGACGAGCGTCCAGTTCTCGAACGCCCCGGTCGTCTGCAGCGACTTGACCACCAGCCAGACCAGGAACGCGGCGGCGCCGATCGGCAGGATGCCGAGACTCAGGAAGTTCCACGCGCTGGTGATGACCCGGCGCCTGAAGTAGACGATCGTCGCGAGCGCCGTGAGCACGTAGAAGGCCGCGTAGAGCAGGCCGGTAATCGAGATCACGTCCTCGAACGCGTTCTGTACCGAGGTAGTAAGCACATATACCCAGCAGGCGATCAGCAGCAGGACGCCGATCACGAACGTCGCGACGACCGGGGTCGAGAACCTGCGGGAGACGGTGGCCAGTACCTCGGGGAGCGTGCGATGGCTCGCCATGCCGTACATGAGCCGCGCGATGATCACGATTCCGGTTCCCGTCGACGCGATGACCGACAGCGCGAGCGCCAGCGCCATGACCTTGGCCCACTCCGATCCGCCGAGCGCCTGGGCAATGGTGACAAGGGCAGTGTCGCCGTGGCTGCTCAGCACCTTGGGCGAGACGGCACCCTGCAGGCCGACCGTGACGAAGGTGTAGACGATAGCCAGGCAGACCACGGCCAGCATCGCCGCCCGGCCCGGGTTGACCCTGCGGTGCTTGGTCTCCTCGTTGACGTAGACGGTGGCATCCCAGCCCGTGTACATGAAGACGGCGGCCAGGAATCCTGCCGCGGCGCTGCCGTGGCCGCCGATTCCCTTGATGCTCAGCCAGCCGCTGGTGAACGGGAAGGTACCCGGGTGATGGCCGAAGACCGCGATCAGCCCGACGATCGCGAACCCGATCAAGATGGCGTACTCAACCACGGCGAGGCTGACCTGCGTCCGCGCCGTGAGCCGGATGCCGATCACGGCGATGACCAGCATGACGGCGACCACGGCCGTCGCGATCAGCAGGTTGGCCAGCTTGCTGGACGAATCCGACCCGAAGATCGCCAGGACCGAAGGGCCGAGCACGATGACGCCGCTCGTCGTCCCGATCAGGCTCCCGGCGATCATCAGCCAGCCGGTCAGGAAGCCCAGGTAAGGGCTGATCGAACGGCCAACCCACTCGAACGATGCTCCGCAGTTGGCGTTCCACAGGTTCAGGCGCCGGTAAGCGTTCGCGATGATCAGCATCGGAATCGCCGTCGCCAGGATGATAGGCCCGCTGCCATAAGCCGTCGCGGCGGCCAGTGCCGCGACCGTCAGGCCGACCGACACCGCGGGAGCCGAGTTGGCCATCCCGATTGTCGTGTCCTGCGCGACACCGATTGCGTCAGGTTCCAGCCTGGCGGCAGGAATGCCGACCCCCGCTGCCCCCGCTGCTGTCGTCTGTTCCGTCATAAACTCGCGCCTCCATGGCCGCCATGGCCACCTGCGTCAATCACCTGAGCCGACTACCTGACATCGGAGTAGAGTAGCGGGCATTTCGCAGCTCAGTACGCGACTTGGTACGTATTAGCGCAGCATGGCGTGACGCGCTAATGCCGTTCCGTCAAAGTACTTAGTGTGTTTATTATAAAATAATGATGTCTGCCCGATATGCTGCCTTCTGAGCGCCAGGAATGCCGAGAGGACGTCAATGCCGGTCGATGACGCGGAAGTGCTCGCTGAGATCCGGCCCCTGGCCGCACGGCGGCTCCGCCTTATCGACCAGCTAGCCGCATCAGCAGGCGAGACGGCGCGATCATGCCGCCAGGCCTTCACGGCAGCGGATGCCGGCGGCCGGCTCGCCGCCGCCGCCAGGTGCGAGCACTGGGCGGGCCGGCCCGGCTCACTCGACCTGGCCTGGGGTGCCGCCCGCAGGTTCACGCTTGTCCCGCATGTCGCGGGCCCGGACGTCGCCAGCGCCCTCAGCCAGCTCGTCCGCCAGTGGCGCGACCATCTGACGCGAGTTCCCGAAGCCCGCGGTGACGACACGGCGGCGGTGATCCACTGGCCGAGCCGCGACATCGAGGGCACCGCCGCGATGCTCGGCCAGGGGCTGTGGCCCATGACCGTGCTTGCCGCGCGGGTGACCGGCAGGCACGCGGCCAGCAGGCCCGATCCCGGCGCCCGGACGCTGCCCCCTGGCCTCCTGATCAGGCGAGCCGGGCCCGCTGACCTTGACGCTGTCGCCAGCCTGGGGGTCGAGGAAATCAGATTCGACGCCCATTTCGGCTGCGTCGTCGAGCGGGCCGGCGCGCTGGCGTCCATGCGTGACTACGCCGCCCCGCTGCTAGCCGAGCCCGAGCCCTGGACCTGGATCGCCGAGCGGGACGGGGTGCCGGCCGGCCTGCTGATCGCCGAGCCCCCGCACGCCGCGACCTGGGTGGCGCCGATGACCAGCCTGTCACCGGCCGCGTACCTGATGTCGATGTTCGTCATGCCCGCTGAACGCGGCAGCGGGCTCGGAACGGCGCTGACCCAGATTTTCCATCGCGCGGCCGAGGCGGCGGGCATCCGGGTAACGCTGCTGCACTACGAGCAATTCAACCCGTTGTCCGTCCCCTTCTGGAGCCAGCAGGGATACCGGCCGCTGTGGGCGGCATTCGAGGCGAGGCCGGCCGCTTCGCTCACCTGATCCGCCGGGTCATCCTGGACGCGACAACACGCACCGTGTCCGGTGCAGCGCGAATGGCGATTACTGCCGAAACGATCATTCAGCTCATAATGATTGATACTTCTCATAATATCTGTTACATCCATTTTGGGGTCTTGACAGACCTAAAATGGTATGCTTTGCTGTCACCAAATGTCGTTTCTTACAACAAAATCGTCCAGATAATGGTAATCGTCGGTAGGCTCGCTGTTCGTGATCGAGATTGCCCGTATGGTGCCTCCAGCGCCTCTGGGTAACGACGGGCGGAAGCTTAAGTCCGTTCCGGCAGCTATCTCGATGGCGACGTTGGACCGCCGTCGCAGCGGGCGACAGCTTCAGCCGCGGATCAGAACCGCGAAAGGACGGGAAGTGGCAGGTCCAGATGGTGACCGCGAGACGCGTACTCGCCAGGTCTGCATCCCGTGCCGCCCGGCAGTCATGACTAGCGCCCGCTTCGGCCGCGTTCATGACGCCGCGTTAGCTCTGGCTCTCCCGCTCAGCGGCGCATCTCCCCTCCCCCTGGCACCGTCTCGCCCTCGCGATGGCGCCGATGGCAGCAGCTTTCGGCGTCCGTTCTGGCATGTGTGCCAGTAGAAAGGACATAAGGCTTTCATGCAGGACGTCACGATAGTTGATAAGCAAGAATTCCGGCGGTACATCGAGACCCACCACATTGAGCGAATACCTGACGACGCCAGGCACGGCAAGCCCTGGCATCAGTTCGCCTTCTGGTTCGGCGGTAATGTCAACGTCTTCAACGTGGTGCTCGGCGGATTCGTCGTCGCGATCGGCCTGACATTCTGGTGGGCGCTCATCGCCATCAGCGTCGGCACCCTGATCGGCGCGCTGCTCATCGCGCTGCACGCGACCCAGGGACCCAAGCTCGGCGTGCCGCAGACCATCCAGAGCAGGGGCCAGTTCGGCTTCTACGGCGCCGCGTTCATGTTCCCCGCGGTGCTCGCCCTGAACATCGGATTCATCGCCGCCCAGCTGGTGATCCAGGCCCAGAGCATGCAAGGGGTCATCGGATCGGTCTCGATCACCTGGTGGATCGTGATCCTGGCGATTCCAGCGATAATCATCGGCATCTTCGGCTACCGGTGGATTCACCGCGTGATGCAGGCCACCTCCGTCGTCGTCGGCGTCGCGCTGATCATCATGCTGGTCCAGGGCGTGCGGTACGGTGGCGGGCTGTCCGTGCACGAGACGAGCATGAACGCGCCGTCGATCGGGCTCTTTATCCTCGGGGTCGGGCTGCTGACCATCGACATGCTCTCGTTCGGCCCGTTCGTATCCGACTACACCCGCTACCTGCCAGCCGAGACCAACGGCAAGCGCCTCTTCTGGTCGATCTACAGCGGCAGCGTGATCGCGACCATCGGCTCGTGCGCGATCGGGGCCTACCTCGTCGCGCTGCTGCCCACGATCGCCGGCGGCACGGTCGGGGCGATCGCGAAGATCTCAGGCAAGTGGGCACTGGTGATCATGGCCCTGAGCCTGATCAACGCCTGCACCTTCAACGCCTATACCGGCGCGTTCCAGGTGCTCTCGTTCGCGAACATGTGGACCAGGCTCCGGTCATCGTCGGTAGCGCTCCGCGTGGTGCCGTTCATCATCGTGATGGTCGCCGGAGTCGTCGTCGCGTTCTTCGGCTACAAGTCCTTCGTCAACAACCTGACCAACTTCCTCGAGGTCCTGCTGCTGATCTTCATTCCGTGGTCGGCGGTCAACCTGGCGGACTACTTCATCGTCAGGCACGGCGAGTACCACGTGCCTTCTTTCTTCATGGCCAATGGCCGGTACGGCCGGTACATGTGGCCTGGCCTGGTCGCGTACGTGATCGGCCTCGCCGCCGAGTGGCCATTCGTCAACCAGCTCGACTACATCGGGCCGCTCGTCAACGCGCTCGGCGGCGCTGACATCTCCTGGCTCGTCGGGTGGATCGTTGCCGCTGGCGCCTACCTCGGGCTGGTCAGGGTCGCCGAGCGGCGGGGCAGCCCGTCGATGTCCGCGATAGGCGACCCGCAGCTCTCCTCGTAGGCCGCGGGGACAGCAGGAACGCAAGGAACAGCAGCCGGGCAGGCCTCCGCCGCGATCGCGGGGAGGCCTGCCCGGCCCGCAGCGCACTCAAGGGGAATGGCGTGGCGAGTTACGACTACATCGTCGTGGGCGGCGGTGCCGCCGGATGCGTGCTGGCCGCGAGGCTCTCACGCGACGCCGGCCGCCGCGTGCTCGTGCTGGAAGCGGGCAGCGGCGAGCGGACCCGCGGGATGACGGTGCCGAGCGCCTGGCCGGAAAACCTCGGCTCGCCTGCCGACTGGGCCAACGTCACCACCGATCAGGCCGATGCCGGGCCCTGCATCTTCCCGCGCGGGCGCACGCTGGGCGGTTCGAGCGCGATCAACGCCATGGCCCACGTACGGGGGCACCGGGCGGTCTACGATCGCTGGGCCGCCGAGGGAGCGGCCGGCTGGTCCTTCGCCGACCTGCTGCCTTATTTCCGGCGCAGCGAGCGGGCCGACGGCCACGATCCTGAGCTGCGCGGGACCGGCGGGCCCATTCAGGTCAGTCAGGCAACCCGGCCGCACCCGGTCGCCGAGGCCTTCGTCCGGGGGCTGGCCGACGATGGCTTCCCGGTAACCGACGACCTGAGCGGCCGCAGGCAAGAGGGCGTGACCTGGGTCGACCTGGCCATCGCCGGCGGTGAGCGGGTCAGCTCGGCCGACGGCTACCTGCGGCCGGCGCTCGGCCGGCCGAACCTCGAGGTGAGGACCAGCTGCCTGGTCACCCGGCTGCATGTGACGGACGGCCGGTGCACCGGTGTCAGCTACGTGAATGACGGCATCGCCGGTCATGCCGAGGCGGCGGGCGAGGTCCTGCTCTCCGCCGGCGCGATCGCCTCGCCTCAGATCCTGATGCTGTCGGGCATCGGGCCGGCCGATCACCTGCGCGCTCTGGGCATCGACGTGGTCGCCGACCTGCCGGGCGTCGGCGCGAACCTCACCGATCACCCGGTGGTGCTGTCGTCGTACTCGTCGCCGTCGCAGCTTCCGCTGAGCCACTACAACAACGGCGAGGCGTGCGCGGCGCTGCGCAGCGAGCTCGCGGGCGACTATCCCGACCTGCATCTATTCCCCATCCTGCTGCCGCTGGCTCCCGCCGGCCTGACTCCGCCCGCCGCTGGTTACGCGCTTGTCGCGTCCGTCGTCGCACCGGACAGCAGGGGCACGGTCCGCCTCGCCTCGGCCGACCCCCGGCAGCCACCGCTGATCGACCCGGCCTTCCTGACCGACGAGCGCGACCTGGACCGCATGGAGCAGTGCCTGCGGATCGTCAGGCACGCGGCGGCCGGGCGGGCGTTCGACACCGTGCGCGAGGCCGAGGTGTGGCCAGGCCCTCAGGTGCGCGACAGCGCCGGGGCACGCCAGTACATACGGCGCGGCGTAGGCAGCTATTATCATCCGGCCAGCACCTGCAAGCTGGGCTCCGACCCGGCCGCCGTGGTCGATCTCGAACTGCGGGTGCGGGGCCTGGACGGCTTGCGGGTGATCGACGCTTCCGTTCTGCCTATCATTCCCAACGCCCATCCGAACGCCACCGTGCTGGCCATTGCCGAGCGAGCCGCCGAGCTCATCGGGGCGGCTCCCGCCCATTCCGCTCAAGCGCCTGAGATAGCCGAGCACGCATGAGAAGCGACGACACCTCCCGCGCCAGCCTCGGCACGAGCGCCGACGAGCGGTTGCTCGAGCTCGACCCTCTCCTGCCCGAGTTACCTGACCTGGCGCCGGGATGCGGTGCCACGTTCGCCGCTCGCGACGACAACGGCAAGCTGACGGCCATCGGCTGCTGCGAGCACTGGGCCGGCGAGCCGGACTCGGTCGCCCTGCTCTGGGGGACGGCACGCCAGTACCGGTTCACGCCGCGACTCGCTCGCGACGCAGGCCCGGCCGCGCTCGACCTGCTGCTGACCCAGTGGCACGCCCACCTGGCCGCGGCCGGGCACGTCGAGGACGACGACAGCGCGGCTATCATCACCTGGCCAAGCCGCGATATTGAGGGCATCCGGGTGTTGCTCGAGCACGGACTCGTGCCCTCGGCTGTCATCGCGGCGAGGCGGACCGGCCCGGCCGACGGCGACACCGCTGCGCCGGCCGGGCCGGGAACCACGCCGCCGGCCGCGCCCGCACCCAAGGATGTCCTCGTCAGGCGCGCGGGGCCAGCCGACCTCGACGTCGTCACCAGCCTGGGGGTCGGCCTGGTGCGCTACGACAGCCGCTTCGGCGCCGCCATCGACCGGCCGCATGTTGTGCCAGCGCTGCGCGAGGGGTCCGCCGAACTGCTCGCCAGGCCGGAGCCGTGGGTGTGGCTCGCGGAGCGCGCCGGTACCGCTGTCGGCCTGCTTGCCGCCGAGCCGCCCGACATCGCGCAGTGGATCGCGCCGCTGACGCGACTATCGCCAGTTGCTTATTTGCAGCAGGGTTTCGTGCTGCCCGGCGAACGTGCCACCGGGATCGGGGCGCTGCTCACCGCCGAGTTCCACGCGCAGGCCAGGCGGGCCGGAGTGCCGATCACGATGCTGCATTATTCGCAGGTCAACCCTCTGTCCGCGCCATTTTGGAGCCAGCGGGGCTACCGGCCGCTGTGGACGGCGTGGCAGGCCAGGCCCGCGCAGACCCTGCGCTGACCTGGCCGCCACGCCGCCCCGATCAACCTCCGATCGCGGCGCCGGGCATGCCGCCGGGGCTCACGCCGGCGCCGGCTCGCTCTCCCGCTTGGTCTGGAAGAACGGCGAGCGCAGCGTCAGCCGCATCACGATCATGAGCACGATGCCGACGCCGATCACCGCGGCGAACGACCAGACCTGCTGCGACGGCGCGACCAGCAGCGTCTTTACCACTATCCAGCCGAGGAACCCGGCGGCAGCGATCGGCAAGATGCCCAGGAACAGGGCGTCCCCGACGCTAGTGAAGACCCTGCGCCGGTAATAGAGAACGGTCGCGAGCGCGGTCAGAATGTAGAAGACGGCGAACAGCAACCCGGTCACGTCTACCACGTCGCCGAAGGCGCCCTGGATCGAGGTCAGCAGCAAGATCACCGCGCTGAGCACGACGATCAGCAACCCGACGATGATGCTCGCGGATACTGGCGTCGCGAACCTGCGTGACACGTTGCTCAGGAACGACGGCAGCACCCGGTAACTGGCCATGCCGTACACGATCCGCGCGCTGAGCACGATGCCGGTACCCGTGGTCGCGATGACCGAGAGCGCCAGGCTCAGCGCCATGGCCTTGGCCCAGAATCCGCCTCCGAGCGCCTGGGCTACATAGACAAGCGCCGTGCCCGCGTGACTCTGCAACTTCGCCGGCGGTACCACGCCCTGCAAGCCGACGATCGACAGCGTGTAGATGACGGCAAGCAGTCCTACCGCTATGACGGCCGCCCGGCCAGGGTTCACGCGGCGGTGCTTGACCTCCTCGTTGACGTACAGCGTGCCGTCCCACCCGGTGAAGATGAAGACGGCGATCAGGAATCCGCCAATCGCGCTGCCCTTGCCGTTGATTCCCGAGAAGCTGAACCAGCCCGAGGAGAAGTGAACGGTGCCCGCATGGTGGCTGAAGACGAATACCAGACCGGCGATCGCGAGCCCGAGGATGATCAGGTACTCGACCAGTGCCATGCCAACCTGAGTGCGGGCCGTGATCCGGATGCCGACCACCGCGATCACCAGCATGATCAACCCGACGGCAGTACCGATCCCGATATTGCTCCACGTGCCGGTCGAGTTCGCCCCGAATACGTCAAGAACGCTCGGCCCGAGGACCTCCACGCCGCTGACGGTCGCGATGATGTACGCCGCTATCATCAGCCAGCCGGTCAGGAATCCCAGGTACGGGTTGATCGCCCGGCCTACCCATTCGAACGAAGCACCGCAATTCGCGTTCCACATGTTGAGTCTGCGGTAGGCGTTGGCAATGATGAGCATGGGTATCGCAGTTAATATGACGATCAAGCCGCTTCCGTAAGCGGTAACCATAGCGAGGCTGGCAAGCGTCAGGCCGACCGAAGCAGCCGGGGCCGACGAGGCCATGCCGATAACCGTGTCCTGCGCTACACCGATCGCGTCAGGTTCTAGCCTGGTCGCCGGTACCGGCCTGGCCGCCTGCGAAGCGGTAGCCGTCTGTTCTGTCATGCATGTTCCTCCCGGATCAGCCCAGGACCTTGATCACGCGGGCACGGCTCGACTCGCCGCCATCGAGGATAAAGGGCATGTCCCTACAAGCCGTGCACATATGGTCATTAGCCCGGGATAGGCACCAATCGCCCGGCCGTAGCAACCGTAACAAAAGGAACGGCCGAGCGGCTTTCCAGCCTCGGCGTTCCTGCGTTCTAATGCCCATAAGAGTGTCATTCCCACGAAGCCTAGCGACCGCTTCCGCGCTATGTACCACTTACTGGCTGGATTCTTCCATTTCACCCAAGCGCGTCCGATCACATCGGACAAACAATCACAGCAGTCCGCATTAACCAACTAATACCTCAGTGCAGCCACAAAGGGTGATCGCGGGTGCGGGTGCGATCGCGGGTGCGGGTGCGGGTGCGTGGATGCGGGTGCGGTTGCGGGTGCGTGGATGCGGGTGCGGTTGCGGATGCGATCGCGGGTGCGGGTGCAGGTGCGGGTGCGGGTGCGGGTGCAGGTGCAGGTGCAGGTGCGTGGATGCGGGTGCGACTGCGGGCACTGCGATTCCGGGATGACGATTCCGGGATGACGATTCCGGGATGGAGGTGGATGGAGGTGCCGGGATGGAGGTGCCGGGTGACTCGGGATCTTGGAGAGTCAGGCGCCAGGTGGAGGCGGACGTGCACCGCCGCCGGGGCACGGTGAGCATCGTGGCCCTCCCTGTTGCTGTTAGCGGTCCGTTTTGACAGCAACGTGGCCCTCCCCGTTGCTGTCAGGACAACATCAGGGAGGGCCACGTTGCTGTTAAAACCAGTGACCAACAGCAACAGGGAGGGCCACGATGCTGTTAAAGGCGGGCATGATCAGCAACCTGGGCCGAACTGATGCTGTCGCGGGCCGGGCCGGGCCGGGCCGGGCCGACGGGCCGGGCGCTGACGTGACGACTGGTGCCCGGACCTGCCCGCATGAATGCAGGTATTGATGTTCTAGATCGGGTGTCGTTTCGCGCACCCATGTTGTCAGGGCTCAATCTGATGTCCGGGCTCAATCCGCCCGGGCGGGCGATTGCGCATTTCAGCCCGGGCCGGAACATGCAGGTCAGCGCATGATCAAAAATGAGCCAAGTGGCATAGCCGCAGCCCTTCTGGAGTGACCAAGTGACCACCACCCGGGCGGCGAGCGTGCGCGGAGAGTCTTCAGTCATCTGCGGGAGATCCAGGGGAAACCCTCTGCGATCAACCCCTGGGCGCGGAAAGCCTCCTGGGTCGTCGGTGCGGAGCGAGAACTCTCCCCCACGATGCCGGAAAGGCTCCCCGATCCTGATCACGAGCCGCGCGGCAGCCGCCAGGACCGGTGCGATGTTCCGTGATCATGTTCGAGACCATGATCACGGACGATCACCCAGGTCAGGACACCGGTGATGTTCCGTGATCATGCCCCGGAACATGATCACGGACGATCGCACCTGCCGCCCCGCACCGGCAGCTCCCCCGGGGTGAGAAATCTCCCGCATGATGCCGGAGAACTCCCTGATCCCTGACCGCGAGTCGCCCGACAGCCTCCATGACGTGGGCGAACTTCCGTGATCACAATCGTAGCCATGATCATCAGCACTCTCCGCGCATCAGCACTCTCCGCACATCAACGCTCCCCCCGCACCAGCGCCCACCCGCGCACCAGCGCAATCCCGCACCAGCGCCCACCCGCGCACCAGCGCAATCCCGCACCAGCGCCCACCCGCGCACCAGCGCCCTCCCGCGCACCAGCGGCATTCCATGCAAGCCCGGCACGAACCGCCAGGACCCCCGAGCCCGGCTGGAGCCTCCCGGCAGACACAGCTAAATCGTGAATGCTCTCATGATCTCGGCTATCTCGGAGGGACTCATCGCGCACGTCGCGTCCCCGACAGACAGTTCGACCCTCTGCACGTCCGGGTCGGCGGTGGCCAGCGCCTGGGGCCAAGTCCACACGCCCCGCTCCTCGGCGATCACGCGGACCGTCCGGTCGAACCGCTCCTTCGGCACGGCCAGCAGCCAGTGCATCATCGAGGTCTGCGGCGGGTCAGGTATGACCCGCACGCCCGGAACCTCGCGCAGCGCGTCCGCGATGGCACGGGCGTGTTCCAGGTACCCGGGCATCCGCGGCAGCCGGGACGCGAGGCAGCTCAGCGCGGACGCGGCGTTCGGCCAGAGGCCGTAGAGCGTGCCGCCCATCCGCTGCCGCCACTCACGCACCTGGCCGATCACTTCGGCGGGCCCGGCCACGCAGCAGCCGGGCAGCGCGCCAATGCCCTTGTAGAACGACACGTAGACCGTGTCAAAGAGTGCCGCGATCTCGGCTGGCGGGCGGCCGTAGCCAGCCGCGGACTCCCAGAGCCTGGCACCGTCGAGGTGCGCCGCCGCACCGCCGCTCGCTGCCCAGCGGCACTGGGCGGCCAAGTCATCCCAGGCCGGCTGCTGACCGCCGATGTCCCGCTGCGGAAGCTCGATCAGCAGCGCCGCGACCGGTTCGCCGATGGCGGTGAGGTCGTCCAGCGTCATCAGCCTGTCCTGGTGGCCGGCCGGGCGGCCCGTCAGGTTGTGCAGCCGCTGGTAGGCCTGCCCTTCGTGCCGCTCGACATGACACTTGGGATGGAAGACGACGGTACGGCGATGGCGCGCGTCCGCGTGCACCCGGAGCACCGCCTGCTGGGCCATCGTGCCGCTCGGCAGGAACACCGCCTCGGGCTTGCCGAGCAAGCTGGCGATCTCCTTTTCCAGCACGCTCACCACTCCGCCGTCCCCGTACCGGTCCATGTCGGTGTCGGCGGGGATCGTGGCCAGCAGATCAGCGGCGGTGACCCGGCCGTGCCAGGTCAGGAACTTGGTACAGCCTGCCCGGAGCGCGGTCAGCTCGTCGCCGACGGACTTCGCGGGCTCGCCCGGCTTGACGGCCGACATCGCAGGCATCGCGTCACTCCTTGATCCGCCATCGATTTTGACCCGCCATCGATTTGATCCGTCATCGGTTCCAGGGTCACCCCAGTGTGACGGGCCGCGCCCCGCTTTCGCTAGCCGCCAGCAGGCCGGCCGCCGGCCAGCCCGAGGGGCCGTAGAGCTGCAGGTCGGACTCGATCAGCCCGGCGTTCTCCCGCAGCATGGCCACCGCCCTGGAGTTCGTGGTCACGTCCTCGCAGACCTCGCAGATCGCCGAGTAGCGCGGCCGGAACGACAGCGACGGGTCAAGCTCCCTGGCCCGCCGCATCAGGTAGTCCGGGCCGAACTGGGCGATCGCCAGGACAAGCGGGTCGCTGTTGGCCCTGGTGACCAGTTCGGCGAGCGGCGCCTCATCGAGCTCGCCAAGATCGAGCACCTCATTGTCCTCAGCCTCAATGCCGCAGCAGGCGACGAGATGATTTTTCGGCGAGACCGCGGCGCTCCGCACGGCGAACGGGCAGCGCCGGTCGAGGGCCCGCGGGTCGGCGAACCGCAGGTACTTCTCCCTGAGCCCGAGTCCGCGCCCGATCCGGTACACGTCGTTGTTAGAGATCAGGTACACCGTGCCATCCGCCGCCGGCCGCGGCAGGTCATTCATCGTGCCCTGGTCGTCATAGATCAGCGGCACTTCCTCGCCCAGAGCGGCCATCATGGTCCGCGGCGTCACCTTGCTGCCCGGCCCGCTGCATAACGCGATGACGACCGCTCCGAAGCCGGCCCCTTGGCCGCGTGCCAGGCGGCAACGACCCTCGGCAGCGGTATGAACGGCAGGTGGAAGTCGTCGGCGCTGAAATTGAGCTCGTCGAGCCCCGCCTCGCGCAGCCCTCCGACGACCGCCCTGGCCGCGTCTGGCGACGTCGCCCAGCCGGCGTTCGTCACCAGCCGCGTGCTGATGCCCAGGCGGCGGACGGCGGCGATCGCCTCGAGCAGTTCATCGCCAAGCAGCGTCGGCTCACCGCCGGCGAACACCACTGTCCGGAGGGGGCGAGCCTCATGGGCTTCCTTGATCGCCGAGACCATCTCCCTGAGCCGCAGGGCATCGTCGCGGTCTGGTCCTGATCGCATCAGGCAGTGCGCGCACTTGGCGTCGCACTTGCTCGTCGTCAGCACCGTCATCTCCGCCGGGACTACGGCGCAATGCCCCGCATAGCCGTTCTCAGGCATGTCGCCTCTCACCGTCAGGAACGCAGAAGTGCCTGCCAGGCGGTGCTGACAGCCTCGGATTCGGTAACCTCGCCAGGGGCACACTCTTAGATTCCCCGCGATTCGCCCGTTATGCCAGCGCTCTCGCGGAACCGTCTGGACGATCTCCAGCCGATCCGCGGGGCTCAGGAGCTACCCAGTGATACCCATAGCGTCGAGCACGAACGCGTGCACCTCGGCCAGGTAAGCCGCCTGAGCGAGCCGTCCCGACGGGCCGCCGTGCGCGCCGACCCCGAGCTCCGCCCGGAACAGCACCTGCGCTGCCGCACCGGTTTCCGCAGTGGCACGGAGCCTGGCCACCCATTTCGCCGGCTCGTGCACGCTCACCCGCGCGTCGTGCACCGCGCCGGTGACAAGCAACGCGGGGCGATGCCCGGGAGGCGGGTTGTCGTATGGCGAGTATGACCTGAGCACCGCGTAGTCACCGGGGTCGCGCGGGTCGCCCCACTCGTCCCACTCGTTGATGGTGAGCGGGATGCTGGGATCGAGCATCGTGGTCACGCAGTCCACGAACGGCACCTCGGCCACGACGGCGCGCCACCGGTCGGGCCGCATCGAGTACACCGCTCCTTGCAGCAGCCCGCCGGCCGAGAGCCCGCGTGAGACGATCCGGTCCCCGTCGACGAGCGCCGGGCCTTCGCGGTCGCCTGCCAGCCAGTCGGCCACATCGATAAAGTCGGTGAACGTCGTCGGCTTCGACCGGAGCCGCCCCTGCTGCCACCAGGTGCGCCCGCCTTCGCCGCCACCCCTGATGTGGGCGATCGCGTAGACGACGCCCCGGTCGAGCAGCGAAGGCAGCCCCACCGAGAACTCAGGGTCCGACGGATACTCGTACGCGCCGTAGCCGTACAGCAGGCACGGTGCCGAGCCGTCGAGCGGAGTCGGGGTCCGATAGGCGAGCGTGACCGGGATCGCCGTGCCGTCCCTGGCGATCGCGGCCCGCTGCTCGGTCACGTATGCCGACGGGTCGTAGCCGGGCACCTCCTTGCGCTTGAGCAGGGCGCGCTCGCCGGTCTCGAGGTCGAGCCTGAACCAGGCGAGCGGCTCGATCAGCGACTCCTCAGCGACGATCACCGAGCCGGCGTCGTAATCCTCGGAGTGGGCGACCCTGATCGTTCCGGCCGGGAACCTCGCCGGCACCTCGATGACGTGCTGCCCGTCGGTATCGGTGATCGCCAGCAGCACGCGGCCGCCCCGCCGCAACGTCAGCAGCAGCCGATCGCCGACGACGGCGCAGCTCAGCAGCCTGGTATCGGCTCGGGCAGGCGCCACGGCAGGGCAGTCAACCGCCTGCCAGCCGCCGACGCCGTCCTGGCCCACGACCGCTTTTTTCAAGGTGAACTCAGGCTCTCCGTCGTCGGTCACGATGAAGAGCCACCCAAGGTCATTGGCTTGAACGGATGGCGCGCCGGCCCCGTCGCCCTCTCTGGGCGAGTGCGCCGCGGGGCCGGTCGAGCCGGCCTTCCGGCCGCCGGCCGCGCCCGCGCCCCGGGCATGATCGACGTGGTACTCGCGACCGCGCTGCCTGGGCCGGACCACCAGAGGCTCGGCCAGCGGGTCAGCGAGCTGGATCAGCCTGACTTCCGTGGTATCGCGGCAGGCCGACGTGATGATCGCGAACTGGCCGCTGCGCGACCCGCTCAGCATGATCTCGTACTTGGCGTCGGTTTCGGTGTAGATCAGCACGTCGCCGGCCGCCGCCGTGCCCAGCCGGTGCCGCCACAGCTGGAACGGCCGGCCCATCTCATCGGGCACCAGGTAGAAGAGGTACCGCGCGTCCGCCGACCAGGCCAGTCCCGGGTAGGCGCGCTCGACGACGTCGGGCAGGTCCGCGCCCGTCGCCGTGTCCCTGATCCGCAGCTCGTAGATCTCGGCTCCGCTGGTGTCGGCCGACCAGGCGAGCAGATCACCGCCGGGGCTCGGCAGTCTGTCTTCGACATCCACGTAGCCTGTCGCTTCGCCGACGATGTTGTCGTCCAGGAGGACTTGCTCACCAGATTCTCCGGGCTTTGAGCGAAGAAACTGAAGATTCTCTCTTCCCTCTGGTGTCCTGGTGCGGTAGATAAGTCCAGATAGGGGCCAACCGACCGAATCTTCGGATCCGGCCGGGATCCGCCCGGCCGACTCAGCGGCGAGCCGGCCGGTCAGCTCAGCCAGCCGCGCCACGTGCGCGTCGTAGTAGCCGCGTTCAGCGGCGAGGTAATCGCCGAACTCCGGCTGCGGACGGTCGCGCATCCAGGCGTAGTCGTCGGTCTCGGTCCGCCCATGCAACTCGCGGACGACCGGATGACGCGGCGCGGCCGGCGGGACTGGCGATGTGGACGGCGGGGCCGGCGGTACGGACGCGGACCGCGCGGACGGCGGGACCGGCAGCGGGGCCGACGGTGCGGACGCGGGCGGCGCGGACTGCGTGGACTGCGAGACCGGCAGCGGGGCCGGCGGTACGGACGCGGACGGCGAAGACGCGGACGGCGAAGACGCGGACGGCGAATCTGGCGGCGAGGACGGCGGGACGGGCGGCTCGGACATGGCTGGACCCTACCGGAGGCGGACGTTAGCCGCCTTGAGAAAAAATCCGACTAATACGTTATAGATCACAGAAGTATCAGGTTCATCACGGCGATGGCGAGATCAGGAATTGCGCTCATACTGCATACAGCCGCAGATGCGGGCCGCGGTCGCGACCGCCGCGCGGCTCGCCGATGAACGGCCTGGACGACAGGAGAACCCCATGCCCCGATCGAACTCACGGCGATGGCCGAGTCGACGTCTGAGTCGAGGGCTGAGTCGACGGCCGAGTCGACAGCCGGGGCGACAGCCGGGGCGACGGCCGGGGCTCGCGCCCGCCAGCTTGCTTGCGACGCTGATCCTCTGCGGCGGGGTCGCGGCGGCGGGCACGGCGGCGGGCACGGCGCTCGCCGCGCCGGTGAGTCCCGCCGCGGGATCGGCGGCGCCGCACTCATCCACGTTCGTAGTGGGCAACACGGCCACGGTCGACGGCATGAACCCCTACGTCGGGCTGACCTCCGCTGACTTCGAGGTCTACGGGCTGGTCTATGACAACCTGATGGACTACGGGCAGACCAACTACGCGCCGGCCCCGCGGCTGGCGACCTCCTGGTCGGTGTCCAAGGACCAGCTGACCTGGACCTATCACATCAGGCACGGGGTCAGGTGGTCGGACGGGGTGCCGCTGACAGCCGCCGACGTGGCCTATACGTTCTGGCGCGACACGATCCCAGGCTCGACCGAGTTCTCCGACAGCTCGTCCTACGTCGCGAACATCGTGCACAGCAGCGTCAAGGCGACGGGCAAGTACACGGTCCAGATGCGGGTGACCAAGCCGACGCCGACGATGGACCTGCTGATCGTGCCGGTCATCCCCAAGCACATCTGGGAGCACATCTCGGAGAAGCAGCTCACGAGCTTCCCCAACAGCCACCCGGTGGGCAGCGGCCCGTTCATCGTGACCAGCTTCAAGATCAACCAGTCGGTCAGCCTGAAGGTGAACCCGAACTACTGGGGCGGCAGGCCCGGGATCTCCAAGCTGATCTTCGAGGGCTTCACAAACCCGAGCGCCGAGGCCATCGCGCTGAAGAACGGCAGCATCGACTTCGCCGAGAACCTGACCGCCTCGCTGTTCGAGTCGCTCAGGGGCCAGCCGGGCATCACGCTGGACAACGCCCCGTCAGGCAACTGGGACGAGCTCGCGTTCAACAACGGCGCCGCGACCGTGTCGGGCAAGCCGATCGGCAACGGCAATCCGGTGCTCAAAGATCCCAAGGTCCGGCTGGCGATCAGCTGGGCGCTGAACCGGCAGCAGCTGGCGCGCCGGGTCTTCCTCGGCAACGCCGAGCCCGCTACCTCGATCATCCCGCCGATCTACCCGCAGTACCACTACCAGCCGCCCGCCAGCGCGACCTACGGCTACGACCCGGAGAAAGCCGGTGAGATCCTCACCGAGGACGGCTGGAAGATGGGGCCGGGCGGGATCAGGGTCAAGGACGGCAAGCAGCTGAAGCTGCGGCTGTACTTCGGCTCGGACTCGCCGACCTATACCGCCGATGCCCCGTATGTGAAGGACTGGCTGACCGCGATCGGCATCGGCGTCACGGTCACCGGCATGAACGAGAACACCGAGACCCAGGACATCGGCAACGGCAACTACGACATGTTCATCTGGGGCTGGGGCGTCGAGCCGAACCCGGACTTCCAGCTGTCGGTCTTCACCTGCGCGCAGCGCTCGGCCGGCTCGCCGCCGAACTACACCCCGGGCTGGTCGGACAGCTTCTTCTGCGACAAGCACTACGACCAGCTCTACGCCGACCAGAAGCTGGCCGACGGCACGGCCAGGGAGAAGATCGTCAAGCAGATGCAGGCGATCCTCTACGCCGCCGAGCCCTACGCGCTGCTCTACTACTACAACGACCTGCAGGCGTTCCGCAGCGACCTCTTCACCGGGTACGCGCCGCAGCCGGACAAGGCGGACGGCCTGATGCTGTACCAGGAGGTCTCCTGGTGGAGCTACCGGTGCCTGCGCCCGGCCGGCACCAGCCCGTCGCTGACCGACCGCAACATCGGCTGCCAGCACGAGATCGGCGCGCCCTTGCGGACAGGCGCCGCGCCGGCCGGGTCGAGCGTCAGCGGAGGCATGATCGGCGGCATCGCCGCCGCCGTGGTCGTGCTCGGCGCCGGCGGCCTGCTGCTGATGCGGCGCCGGTCGGCGGCCGCGGCCGACGAGCGGGAGTAGCCCGTTGTCCAGCGCCATGCTTGACGGCGCGCTCGCCGCCGCGCAGGAACTGCGCGGCGAGCAGGCCGGCGCCGCCCGCGGCCGCGCGTACGGGCTGGCCAGGTCGCTCGCTGTCAAGATCGTGAGCGCGGTCATCACGCTGTTCTTCGTGCTCGTATTCAACTTCTTCCTGTTCCGGGTGCTGCCCGCCGATCCGGCCCGCAACCTGGCCAGGGGCTCGACGCTGACCGCCAGCCAGATGGCCGCGATCAACAAGACGTTCGGGATCGGGCTGCCGCTGCCCCGGCAGTTCTGGAACTACCTGGTGCAGACGTTCCGCGGCAACCTCGGCATCTCATTCCAGTTCCACATACCGGTCTCGCAGGTGATCGGCGCCGCGCTGTGGCCGACCATCTTGCTGGTCGGCTCGTCGACGGTGCTGTCCACGGTCATCGGGGTGTGGATCGGCATCCGGGGCGGCTGGAATCGCGGCAGCGCGTTCGACCGGACGTCGACGGCGATCTGCAACACGCTCTACGCCATGCCGGACTTCTGGCTGGGCATGGTGCTGTTGATCGTGTTCGCGTCCAAGTTCGCGCTGTTCCCGGCGGGCGGCATGCACAGTTTCGGCGGCGGGGGCACCGGGTTCGCCGGAGCCGGTGACCTGCTGTGGCACCTGGCGCTCCCCTGCATCGTCTTGACCTTGGTCTACCTGGCCGAGTACTCGCTGGTCATGCGCTCATCGCTGATCGACGAACTGGGTTCGGAGTATCTGCTGGTCGCGCGCGCCAAGGGCCTGCGCGACTCCATGGTGCGCCGGCGGCACGCCGTTCCAAACGCGCTGCTGCCGTCGATCACGCTGATCATGCTGAACCTGGGCTTCGTGATCTCGGGCGCGATCACCACCGAGACGGTCTTCAGCTGGCCGGGCCTCGGGCTGGCCTCGTATTACGCGCTGAACTATCCCGACTATCCGGTGCTCGAAGGCGCGTTCCTCCTGTTCTCGGCGGCCGTCATCGCCGCGAACCTGGTCGCTGACCTGCTGCTGACCGTTCTCGACCCGAGGGTGAGGCAGGCATGACCGCGACCGCGTCCCCGGTGGCGGCCAGCCCGCAGCGGATCGCTTGGGAACGGCGGCGCAAGGCGCTCGCCCGGTTCTGGCGGGAGTACCGCAAGGACCGCAGCGGCATGATCGGCCTTGGCGTGCTCGCGGTCATGATCGCGGTGGCGATCGCCGCGCCGCTGATCGCCAGCTCGCGCGGGCTCAACCAGGGCCTGGCCAGCTACCCGGCCAGCGCCGGGCCCGCGCTCAAGTACCCGCTCGGCACCGACGCCGACGGCCTGTCCGTGCTCACCGAGCTGATCTGGGGGTCGCGGATCTCGCTGCTGATCGGCTTCGCCGCGACGTTCCTGTCGATGGTGATCGGCGCGGTCATCGGCATCGTGGCCGGCCACTTCGGCACTCTCAGCGGCTGGCTCGGCCGGCAGACCGACAACGTGCTGATGCGGGTCACCGACTGGTTCCTGGTCGTGCCATTCCTGCCGCTGGCGATCGTGCTCGCCAGGACGCTCGGCCCGTCCCTGCACGTGATCATCTTCGTGATCGGCATCACCTCCTGGCCGGGCACGGCGCGGATCATAAGGGCGCAGGCGCTCGCCGTCGAGACCCGGCCCTACCTGGAGCGGGCCCGGGCGCTCGGCGCCGGGCACTGGCACCAGATGATCAAGCACGTGCTGCCGAACGTGATGCCGCTGCTGCTGGCCAACACGATCCTGACCGTGGCCGGCACGATCCTGTCGGAGACGACGCTGTCGTTCCTCGGGCTCGGCGACCCGACCAGGGCGTCGTGGGGAGAGATGCTCAACGCGGCGTTCAACAGCGGAGTCGGGACAGGGAACCCGCTCTGGCTGATCGCGCCCGGCGTGGCGATCATCGTGGTGGTCATGGCGTTCACGCTGGTCGGTCACACCGTCGAGGCCGTGCTCAACCCCCGGCTGCGGGAGCGCTGATGAGCCTGCTCGAGCTGCGCGATCTGCACATTACTTATCAGACCGGGAGCGGTCCTGTGCCGGCCGTGCGGGGCGTGAACCTCACCGTCGACGCCGGCCAGACGCTCGGCCTGGCCGGCGAATCGGGCTGCGGCAAGTCCACGATCGCCGCGTCGGTACTCAGGCTGCTGCCGAGCTCAGCGACGGTCACCGGCGAGATCTTGTTCAACGGCGACGACGTGCTGAAGCTGAGCTGGGGCAAGCTGCGGGCGGTCAGGTGGGCGGGCGCGTCGATCATCTTCCAGGGCGCGATGCACTCGCTCAATCCAGTGCGGCGGATCGGCAGGCAGATCGCCGAGCCGATCACGCTGCACTCCCCGGCGACCTCGGCCGCGCAGGCGGACAAGCGGGTCGCCGAGCTGCTGAGCCAGGTCGGGCTGCCCGCCGCCCGCGCCCAGTCTTACCCGCACGAGCTGTCCGGCGGGCAGAAGCAGCGCGTGATGATCGCGATGGCGCTGGCCTGCCAGCCGAGCCTGATCATCGCCGACGAGCCGACGACCGCGCTCGACGTGATGATCCAGGCCCAGGTGCTCAGCCTGATCGGCGCGCTCGTGCGCGACCACGGCATCGGGATGATCATGATCAGCCACGACCTGTCGGTGCTGGCCGACACCTGCGAGCGGCTCGCGGTCATGTACGCGGGCAAAATCGTGGAGGAAGGCCCGGCGCATCAGGTGTTCACCGAGGCTGCGCATCCGTATGCTCGGGCGCTGGCGTGGGCGTTCCCGGTCATCGGCGATCCGCGTACCAGGCTGAGCCCGCGCGGCCTGCCCGGCGACCCGCCCGATCCGGCGCACGTGCCGTCTGGGTGCGGCTTCCACCCGAGGTGCTCGGTGGCGCAGGACCAGTGCTCGACTCGTGACATGGAGCTGTGGCCGGCCGGAGAGCGACGACGGGCAGCCTGCGTGCGGGTACTCGCGGCTGCCGAGGGCGAGCCGGGGACCCCAGCCTTTCCGGATGAAAATCACGTGGCTCCAGGTGAGGCGGCGCTCGGATGAGTGAACCGATCCTGTCGGCCAGCGACGTGCGGGTGGTGTTCCCCGGGCGGGGCCGGCGGGCGAGCGCGACCGCCGTCGACGGGGTGAACCTGGACATCGCGCCCGGCGAGATCGTCGCGCTGGTCGGCGAGTCCGGGTGCGGGAAGACCACGCTGGCCAGGACCATGCTCGGGCTCGAGCGGGCGACCGGCGGCGAGGTCAGGTTCGGCGGCTCGCCGATCTCGTACCGTTCCGGCGCGCTGAAGGCCTACCGGCGGCGGGTCCAGCTGGTGCCGCAGGACCCGGCCGGGTCGCTGAACCCCAGGCACACCGTGTACGAGGCGGTGGCCGAGGGAGTGCGCATTCACAAGCTGGGCGACGAGCGGGCGCGCGTCGGCGAGGCACTGTCGCGGTGCGGGCTGCGGCCGCCCGGACGGTTCTTCGAGCGGTATCCGCACGAGCTGTCGGGCGGGCAGCGGCAGCGGGTGGTGATCGCGGGGGCGCTGGTGCTCGAGCCCAGGGTGCTCGTGGCCGACGAGCCGGTCGCCTCGCTCGACGCGTCGGTGCGGGGCGAGATCCTGGCGCTGCTGCTGCGGCTGCGGGACGAGCTTGGGCTGGCCGCGCTCGTCGTGACCCATGATCTGGGGCTGGCGTGGAACATCGCCGATCGGCTGGCCGTGATGTACCTGGGCCGGATCGTGGAGGCGGGGACGCCCGAGCGGGTGTTCGCCGCGCCGCGGCACCCCTATACGAGGGCGCTGATGTCCGTATTGCCCGAGTCGCCGGTCGAGCCGATCGTGCTGACGGGCGAGCCGCCGGACGCGACGCGGATTCCGTCTGGCTGCCGGTTCCACCCGCGCTGTCCCGAGCTGGCGGCGGGGGCGGCGGCCGCTGCCGGGGTTGCCGCGCTGTGCACCGGGGAGCCGCTGCCGGTGCTGCCTGCCGCCGGTGCCGGGGCTGACCTGGTGTCCTGCCATCTGGCCGCCGTGCGGCTAGCCGGCCCGGG
This sequence comes from uncultured Actinomycetota bacterium, assembly GCA_963720575.1. Taxonomy (GTDB): domain Bacteria; phylum Actinomycetota; class Actinomycetes; order Streptosporangiales; family Streptosporangiaceae; genus Chersky-822. Next base: position 1,437,626 of record CAVRGA010000001.1, on the reverse strand, counting down.
GGCTCCGGGGGTCGCCCCCCGGATCGCTGAGCCGCGCTAGGTAGGCGGCGTGCACGAGTTCGGAGACCCGCTCTGCTGGCAGGCCGCGCGAGGTGTTGCCGCCGCGGCCGGTGACCGTCGGCGCGGCCAGCATGCTGTTCAGCACGGCTTCCTCGGTCGCCTCGACGACGGCGGCGAAGAACGGGTCGAGGTCGCGGCCGGTGATTGGCCTTGCCGGGCTGAGCTCGGTCCTGGTGCCGCGCAGGCCGGTGGCCAGGGCCAGGAAGATCTCGCCGCTGCCGTGGTGCCCGGTCGAGCCGGTCCGGGCCAGGCCGAGCCCGGCGCGGCGGGCCAGCCTCGCGCAGGCCGCCGAATCGAGCGGCGCGTCGGTGATCGTGACCGCGATGCAGGAGCCGGCCGGGCGCCGGGCTGGCGCGCTGGGGGGCGGACCTTCCGGCGAGTCTTCGGGCGGGAGCAGGCGGCCGGCCGGGATGCCGTCGATGGTCAGCCGGTCCTGGCTGCCGAAGTTGGTCAGCAGGAGCACGCCGACCGCGTGGCCGGACGGGGTCAGCCTGGACGAGGTGCCGATGCCGCCCTTGAAGCCGAGGCAGCTCATGCCCGTGCCCGCGCCGACAGCGCCCTCGGCCGGGGCGGCCGCGGCCGCCGGCGCCGCAGCCTGGGCCTGGCGGGCGGCGTCGAGCGCGGCCTGGACATCGGACCTGGTCACCTGCATGCGGCGGGCGTCGTTGAGGAAGCTGTCGTCGCACTCGGCGACGATCGGGATGATCACGTCGTCGGCGCCGATCCGCGGGTTTTCGGCGATCAGCAGTTCACAGGCCGCGTCGTAGACCCGGCCGAGCTGCATCGTGGAGGTCAGGAAGACCGGCGTCTCGGCCAGGCCCCATTCGGCGGCGGTCAGGAAGCCGGTGCATTCGCCAGCGCCGTTGAGCACGGCGCCGCCGGCCGGGACCGGGCTGCGGAAGAGGTTGCCGCCCGGGTCGATGACCGTCACGCCAGTGCGGGCCACGCCGCGGCCCTCAGGCGGCGGCGGTTCGTCGCGCCAGACCGTGGCGTGGCCGACGCCGACGCCGGGCACGTCGGCGATCGACGCGGTCGGACCGGACGGCATGGTTCCGATCCTGATGCCGAGGTCGGCTGCGCGAGTCATCTGAGCATCATGGCGCATGCGGGGCGGGCGGTTCGATGACGGCCGGCCTGGGCGGGCTGCCCGTGATCTGGGACACGGGCTGCCTGCGGCACGAGCCGGACGGCGAGGTCTGGCTGGGGGTCTGGGAGACCGGCACCGAGGTGCCTGAGCGGGTGTCGGTCATCCTTGACGCCGCGGCCGGGGCCGGAGCCGCGGTGACGCCCTCGCGCCCGCACGGGGACTCCGCGCTGCTCGCGGTGCACGACGCCGCGCTGATCGAGCACCTGGCCACGATCTGGGATCGCTGGGTGGCCGGCGGGTACCTGGCCGACTACGGCCGGACGAGGGTCGTGCCGTACGTGTTCCCGACTGCCGGGCTGCTCGCCGGGCTGCCGCTGCGACAGCCTCCTGCGATTCACGGGGAGGTTGGAATGTTCTGCTACGACACGATGACGATCGTCGGGCCGGGCAGCTGGGAAGCGATCAGGGCCGCCGCCGACTGCGCGCTGACCGCTGCCGACCTGGTGGCCGGCGGTGCCCGCGTGGCGTACGCGCTGTGCCGGCCGCCCGGGCACCACGCCGGCCCGGCGAGCTACGGCGGCTCGTGCTACCTCAACAACGCCGCCATGGCCGCGGCGGCGCTGCGGCGGTCGGGCGCTGACAGAGTCGCGGTGATCGACATCGACGCTCATCACGGCAACGGGACCCAGGCGATCTTCTATGACCAGCCCGAGGTCTACTTCGGCAGCGTGCATGTCGATCCGGGAGCGGGATGGTTCCCGCACTATGTCGGGCACGCCGACGAGCGCGGCGCCCGGGCGGGCGAGGGCGCGAACCGCAACCTGCCGCTAGCGCCCGGCGCGGGAGACGCCGCGTGGCTCGAGGCGGTCGCGGTGCTGTGCGCGCAGGCGCGCGAGCGGGGCGCCGATGCGGTGGTCGTCTCCCTCGGGGTCGACGCCGCGGCCGCCGATCCGGAAAGCCCGCTGCAGGTCAGCGCCGAGGGCTACCAGCGCGCCGGCGAGCTGATCGGCGCGCTCGGGCCGGTCGTCGCCGTCCAGGAGGGCGGCTACGACCTGCCCTCGCTCGGCGGGCTCGTAGTGTCGGCGCTCTCGGGGCTGCTAGCGGGCGCCTCGCTGTAACCCGGGGACCAGGCCGTCCTAGCCGGCGGTGGAGTGGATCATCACCGGCGGGCCGTCGTGGCCGTCGATATTGTCGTAGATGCCGGGGAAGGTCTGGAACTCGCCGCTGACGTTGTGACGCAGGTGCGACTGGTTGAGCGTCAGCTTGCCCCAGCCGGTGTCCACGACGTAGAAGATGGCGCCGCCGCCCTCGCGGGCAGCGTTGTTCCGCATGACCGTCCGGCGATCAGCGTGTTGAAGTTCTTGCCGTCGTTGTAGATCGCGCCGCCGCTACCGCCACCAGGCGTCCCGCTCGCGGCCGGGTTCGCGCCCCAGCCAATGGCCTTGTTGTTCGTGAAGACGCTGTTGACGACGTCCCACTGCACGCTGATGCTGCTCAGCGCCGCGCCGTTGGAGCAGCGTCCGCCGGTGAACGTGTCCCTGGCGATGTAGACCGGCCGGTTCTTGTACTGCGCGAGGGCGCGGATAGCGCCGCCGCCGAGGTCAGGACCTGACTTGTGGCACCTATTGCCGACGAATTTAGAGTTCACGACCTTGAGCTGGCCGCCCTCGGCGTAAATCGCGCCGCCGCCATTCACTCCGCCATACCAGCATCGCGGGACGTTGGCCGTGCACGTGGCCTGATGGGAAATCGCGTATTCGCAACATGGCGCCCCATGTTAGCGGGACGGCACCTTCGCTGACCTGAAATCCGAATAGAACGGATTGCCCCGATGCGGCCGGTCAGCCGGGGAGGTCCGCCGGCTCGGCGGGCTGGCCGGGGAGGTCCGCCGGGCGCTCGGCCGGGCTCGGCGTGCCGGCCGTCGTGAGCCGGCGCAGGTGGCGGCAGATCGCGGGCCAGTCGAGCGTCGCCAGGGCGAACAACCGTCCGCTCTCCAGGGCGCTTCTGACCGGATGCTCACTCGGCAGCGTTGCGACGAAGAAGCCGGAGAGTCTCGACGCCACGCGCGGGAACTCGGCCCGTCGAGAGCGCCGACCATTACGGCGAGCTGCTCGCGGCCGTCCGCGCCGAGCCGCGTCATGACGTCGTCCCAGTTCTGATGCAGCGCCACGATCGCGTCTTCGAAAGCCATGGTCAGTCAACTCCTTGTCAGACTGCTCGGCATTAGCCGTTCGATCGGGCGCGCCTTTCAAAGACGGTGACGCCGACAAATCTGCCTATGCTGAGCAGGCAAATGCCCAGCCAAATTTCCAGTGACTCAGCCGCGAGTGCTTTATTAGTTGTTTACGCGCGATACTCGCACCAGGACAAGGAGAGTGGCCATCTTCGGGATAAGTCCGGAGAACGAGCCGGGCTCAGCTTCGGGCGTGAATTTCGCTCGCCGGAGCCAGGTGGCGCTAGGCTGACCGGCATGCATCCGACAGCAGAGCACGTCGCCGGCGTGCTGCGCGAGCATGGCGTGGCCGGGCAGGTGACTGAGCTGCCCGAGCCCGCTCCGACGGCGGCTAAAGCCGCCGCGCAACTGGGGTGCGACGTGGGCGCGATCGCGAACAGCCTGGTGTTCAACGCCGACGGGTCCCCGTTGCTGATCTTGACCAGCGGCGCCCACCGGGTCGATGTCGCCAAGGTGGCGGCGGACATCGGAGCCGGATCGATCAGCCGGGCTGACCCGGACTTCGTGCGAGCCGCGACCGGACAGGTCATCGGCGGAGTCGCGCCTGTCGGCCACCCGGCGCAGATCAGGACGCTGGTCGACTCGGCGCTTGAGCAGTATGACGTGGTGTGGGCCGCCGGCGGTCATGCTCATACCGTGTTCCCGACCTCGTTCGGCGAACTCGTCCGCATCACCGCAGGCAGCCCAGCCGACGTCGCCTGACAAATGGCGCTCGATCCGGACGAGGCCGAGCGGGTTGTCCGGGCTCTCTACCTGACCGGACGGCTGGCGGAGGCTTCGGAGCTGGCAGACCAGCTCGGCCCTTACGGGGTCGCCGACGGTCCGGACGGCACGGTATCGCTCGGCGCGGCCGTGCTCGACGCGTATGCCGGTCAGCTCGCCTCGAGCGACCCGCAGGCCGCGGACGCCGCTTACCTGCGCGCTGCGCAACTGCAGCGGTCATTCGCGGCGGCGGCCACCTCAGGCGGCGAAGGCACTGCCCGGATGATGCGGGCCGATCGGTTCGAGGCCAAGCGCCGCGGCTAACGATCCGGCTCTGCGAGATCACCGCAAGCTGGCAGCGATCACCCGCGCGCAGTCCAGCGCCTCGGCGTGCGTCGTGTCCACCTCCAGGTCATAGACGACACCCTGGTGGACCACATCGATCTGGTAAGCGGCCTGCCCGATAGCTCGATCGCCTCGCGCCATCTCGCGGCCGGTGATGACCGCGCTATCGCATCGGACGCCTATCCACAGCACCTGCAGCGCGCCGAGCACTTTCTGCCATCGCTGCTGGGACGTGGCTCCGCCGAGGAAGACCTCATCGACGATGATCCGGCCGCCAGCCCGCGCCATCGCCGCGACACCCTCGATCCACGCTGCCTCAAGCGTCCTGAACTGCGGCCCGACACTCACCTTGCCGTCGTCGGCGACCTCGATCCCGGCGGCCGACCGCTGCAGTCGCACGGGCAGCGCCTCGATGAAGGTGTCAACTCCCAGGGTCAGCCACGGGTCAGGCAGGACCGCCTGCAGGCACCGTGCGATCCCGGACTTCCCCGAACTCGAGCTGCCATTGAGCACGATCACCTGAGTTGCCACCGCGTCACACTACATCCTCAGAGTGGCTCGATGATGTGCTCGGTCATCGCGCTGAGATCACCCGGATCGCCATAGCGCACCCACATGTCCCTGTGCACCTGATACCAGTTCGTCGCCCGGGGCACCGGCTCGAGCAAAGCGCGCAAGGCAGCGGCGGCATGGTCCGCTTCATCGGCCAGCCGCTCGACTAGCCTGGCGGCTTCGGGTTCACGCAGGGCGCGAAGCCCGGCGGCTACCTCATCGGCCGTATCCGCCAGCCGGGCGACCATGCCGATCGCCTGAGCGAACGAGGGCCGCTCCGGATCAGGATTCACCTTCGCCATGTGCCGCCATCCAGCGTGGTATCTCCCTGTACCGCATCAGCCCATTCAGGGTACCCAGCCGAGCGAAGACGAAGTCCAGATGAGTTTGATGGCTAATCCGGGCCGGCGGCCCGGCCCGCGACAGCGTCAAGACGGCCCAGGCTGCTGGTCACGCCCGCCTACAACAGCAGCGTGCCGGGACCGGCGGGCCAGCGCCGGTGCTTGGCTTAAAGCCAGTCTCTGCGCCTGAAGACGAAGTACAGGGTCACGGCGGCGACGATCATGACGATGGCGGAGACGTCGAAGCCGGCGGCGTGGCCGAATCCGGGGTAGGGCACGTTCATGCCGTAGACGCCGGTCACCAGTGTCGGCACCGCGATGATCGCCGCCCAGCTTGTGACCTTCTTGGTGATGACGTTCATCCGGTTGCTCTGCACGGTGAGGTTGGTCTCCAAGATCGTGGTGACCAGGTCGCGCAGGCTTTCTGTCCACTCGGTCGCTCGCAGCACGTGGTCATAGACGTCCTGGTAGTACGGCTGGAGCCGTTCGGTGACGATATGCAGGTCGCGGCGGAGGACGGTGTTGACGACTTCGCGCATCGGCAGCACGACCCGGCGGAACAGCACCAGGCTCTTTCGCAGCTCGAAGCTGCGCCGCTGCACGGCGCCCTGATCGCGGCTGCTGCTCCCGAAGAGCAGGTCCTCGAGTTTCTCGATCTCATCGTCCAGCAGCTGCACGGTCGAGAAGTATCCGTCGACGATGTTGTCGAGCAGGCCGTGCACCAGGTAGCCGACTCCCTCCGCGGCCAGGTCGGGGCTGCCGTCCCAGTACGCGAGCAGCGGGCCGATGTGCACGCCATCGTCCTTGCGCACCGTGATCAGCGCGCGGCTGGTGATGAACGCGGCGATCTCGCTCATGGCAAGCTCGCCCGAGTCGGCGTCCAGGTGCACCATGTAGGCGGCCAGGAAGAGATGGCTCTGGTACCGGTCGATCTTGGTCCGCTCATGCGCCATGACCGCGTCTTCGATCGCGAGCGGATGCAGTCCGAATTCATCGCTCAGCACCGCGAGGTCGGCCCGGTCGGGCGCGAGCAAGTCAAGCCATACGACGGCCGATTCGTCCTTGAGGTATTCACTGATGTCGTCCACCGGGAAACCCGCTGCCGTCAGCTTGCCCCCGGAGTACACGCGGGTGCGGGCCTGGCACTTGGTCGGGGTCAGCGAGCAGATCGACGCCGCGGCCGCGTCGTCCCCGCGTTCGGGCCGGCCATTCGACCGCACATCAGCCAATGCCATTTTCCGCCCCGATCTGTGCTTGCTGGTTTTAGCGGATCTCACGCTAGCTTTCCCGCGTCGCCGGCGACAGGACTGACCGCAGCACGCCGTCGTCGCCGTCGAGCGGCTCACGACATCCACACCGGCTACCATACGACCTGCTGGTCACCGGTTTGATGCGATATCAGGCGAGCCTGCGGCGCCCGATCCGCCAGACGCAGAACCACGCGAGCGCGAGAGCCAGGGCCGTGAAGATCGCCGTCTCATACCACTGGAAGGCCCAGAACCGGCTGGCTGGCTGGTAGGTGATGAGCTCACGCAGGTGCAGCGCGTTTATCGCCGCGTTGCAGGCCTGCCGGCTTCCGTTCAGGCACGCGTGCGGCGCCGGGCCGGTAAAGACGTGACCGGCCGTGGTGATGCTCTGGTTGCTGAGGATCCAGGCACCTGGCTCGCGCGCCGCCCCCATCACGGTGGCCTGCCCGTTGTTCGTGATGCTCAGTTCGGTGAGATCCGCCAGGTTAAGCGGTGCCTTGGCAACCGCAGGCGTCATCAGGTGCGGCCTGACCCAGACCGGCCAGGCGATCTGCACGAAGACGAAGGCAGCGAGAGTCACGGCCATGGCCGGCACCGTGCGCTTGATCAGCGCGCCGGCCATGACGCCCAGCATGAAGGCGAAGGCGGCGTAGCCGATGGGCGCTATGCCATGCGCCGCGAACAAGTCAGGCTGGAATCGGCTAAGCGCCATCTCCTCGGGTCCTTGCGTCGCCGACGCCGCCTTGAAGATCGGCTCCGCCCACCAGCCCACCATCAAGCTGAGCAGCCCGGCGGTGGCCATCGCCGCAACGCCGATCAGGCCGAGCTTGACCAGCACCCAGCGACCGCGCGAGACGCTCTGATTCCAGATGAGCCGGAACGTTCCTGTCTCGATTTCCCTGGTGAGGAGCGGTGCGCCCCAGAAGATGCCAATGATCGCGGGCACCCCGTAGATCAGCGCGACCCCGAGGAAGAAAAGCACATCGTCCGGGCCGGCCCGGTTCGCGGCGATGAAGTTTCTCGCCAGCCCGTCGCAGTCGCCGCCGTGAGCGATGCAGGCGGGCAGCCCGCTCGTGGCATACGAGTGAGCCAGTCCGAGGCCCGTGATGAGCAGGACCACGCCGAACACCGCGAGAGCGCAGCCGGTCACGATCGCTTGCAACCGGAATTGACGCCAGGTGAGCCAGATCATCGCTGTGCCTCCATAGCCTGCTTGACATCGCGGGAGACCGGCCGTGCCGCCTGGCTCATGTAAGCGAGCACGAGGTCTTCGAGGCCGATCTGGTCGACGGCCATCCCTGGCTCGACGATCGGCGTATCGCTGCGGACCAGCAGGGTGCTCTGCCGGTCGGTGTGGCTGGCCGAGATGATCTCCCACTGCGCTGGCAGCGACGCGGGATCACAGCGCGGCGCGGTCACCTGGTAGTGGCTCGCGAGCAGCGCGTCAACCTCGCCGGCGACCTGCACCCGGGAGGCGACGAGCACGATGAGGAAATCGCAGATCCGCTCGAGATCGGAGACCAGGTGCGATGACATCACGACGCTGAGCTCCTGCTCGACGGTGACCTCCATCAGGGTCCGCAGGAACTCGCGCCTGGCCAGCGGGTCAAGTGAGGCGATCGGCTCGTCGAGTAGCAGCACCTCAGGCCGTTTGGCGATCGCCAGCGTCAGTGCGAGTTGCGCCCGCTGCCCGCCCGACAGCTTGCCCGCTCGCTGCGCCGGATCGATCCCGAGGCTGGCGATCCGGCGCTGCCCGACGTCGGCGTCCCAGCCTGGGTTGAGGTGCGCGCCGAGCTTGAGGTGGTCGGCCACGCTCAGCCCGGAGTACACCGGCGCGTCCTGGGCGACGAATCCCACCTTGGCGAGCTGCGCCCGGCTGCTTGCCGGGACGCCGCCGAGCACCTCGACGGAGCCGGCCGTTGGCGCCAGCAGGCCGACCGCCAGGTTGAGCAGGGTCGTCTTGCCTGCCCCGTTCGGGCCGACCAGCCCGGTCACCCGGCCTGCCGGGACGCTCAGCGTGCAGTCCGACAGCGCCCAGCGTTTCCGGTAGCGCTTGCCGAGCCCGTGAGTCTCCAGGACCACGGTCATCTGATTTCCTCCTCGACATTGGCCCGGAACGTTGTCGCGAACAGGGCCTCGATGCTCTCGTCGTCCAGCCCGGCTTCGCGGGCCGCCGCCAGCCAGCGCCGCAAGTCGGCCCTGAGCGGTTCGTGCGCGGCCAGGGACTCATCGGCCAGGGTCCTGGTGATGAACGTGCCGACACCGGCCCTCGCCGCCACGAGCCCTTCGTACTCGAGCTCGCGGTAAGCCTTCAGCACCGTGTTGGGGTTGATCGCGAGCCGGGCGACCACGTCCTTGACCGTGGGGAGCTGGTCACCCTCATCAAGCAGGCCGAGCCGGAGGGACTGCCGCACCTGCTGGATGAGCTGCAGGTAGGGCGAGACCCCCGACCGTGCGTCCAGATGAAACTCGATCACCGCGCCTGCGATCCGTTGAGGGATTTATTTAACTAGGTACCTAGCACTATAGGACACTGACACTCCATCGCGTCAAGGGACTACCAGAGACTGGCCGTCGGTTCAGCCTGGACCTGGCTAACTACCCTCCGGGGTAGCCGCCGCGATGCAGCACCATCGGGTCGGCCTTGGCCCGCGAATCGCCATCGATGACGACATACCCGTCGCCGTCTGGTGCGGCATCTGGTGCTCGAACTCGTTGTCGAACTCGATCGTGTACGCGACGAGCAGCTGCGAGAGCATCTCAGAAAGCACGCGTCCCATCGTGCCCGCCGGATGTCGCTTCGCGTCAGCGGCCATGATGGACACGTGAACGATCACGGCAGGAATGGTCTCTTCGGCTCGCTGTTCGCCCGCGGCGCGGCAAGCACCGGCGACGGGGCCTGGCTGCGGGCGATGCTCGACACCGAAGCGGCACTCGCCCGCGCGGCCGAACGGGCCGGGCTCGCGCCTCCCGGGTCCGGAGCGGCCGTCGCCTCGGTAGCCATCTCCGGTCTTTTCAGGAAAGCAGACCTGTCCGGTGCTGCCGCCGCCACAGGCAATCCGGTCCCGGCGCTGGTGAAGACCCTCACCAGGCTGCTCCCCGCCGAGCCGGCCGGAGCGGCCGGCGCGATCCATCTGGGCGCGACCAGCCAGGACATCATCGACACGGCGGCCATGCTGATCGCGCGCCAGTCGCTCGACGCGATCCTGGCCGACCTGGCGGCCGCCGCTGACAGCTGCGCCGGCCTGGCTCGCCGCCACGCGGCCACCGTCATGGCCGGCCGCACTCTCCTGCAGCAGGCCGTCCCGGTCACGTTCGGCCTGGTCGCCGCGGGCTGGCTGACCGCCATCGACGCGGCGCGCGGGCGCCTGCACGAGGTCCGCGCGACGCGGCTGGCCATCCAGTACGGCGGCGCCGCGGGCACGCTGGCCTCGCTTGGCGCGGACGGCCCCCGCGTGGCCGAGTTGCTCGCCGAAGAACTCGCCCTGCCGAACCCGGCCATGCCCTGGCACACCGACCGCCTGCGCATCGTCGAGCTGGCCGCCGCCCTCGCCGGCGCCTGCGCCGCGCTGGGCAAGCTGGCCAGGGACGTCACCCTGCTTGCCCAGACCGAGGTCGGCGAGGTGCGTGAGGACACGGCCGGCGGCACCAAGGGCGGCTCGTCAGCGATGCCGCACAAGCAGAACCCGGTGGCAGCGATCGTCGTGCTCGGCAACACCAGGCGGGCGCCGCATCTGCTGGCCTCGCTGGCGGCAGCGGCCGAGCACGAGCATCAGCGCGCGGCGGGTGCCTGGCACAGCGAGTGGCTCCCCTTCACCGACCTGCTCACCCTCACCGGCTCCGCCGCCGCCTGGACAGCTGACCTGCTGGCAGGCTTGCGAGTCGACGCGGCCAGGATGCGGGCCAACCTGGACGCCGCTCATGGCCTTCCCCTGGCCGAGCACGTCACGGCCCTGCTAGCCCCGGCTCTCGGCCGCCTGGAAGCCCACGCCCTGGTAGCCAGGGCGAGCGCCCGGGCCGCCCGCGACAATACCGGCCTCTCGGAAGCCCTGCGGGCAGACACGGAGGCGGCCGCCAGGCTGGCAGCCGCCGGCATCACCGACGCCGACCTGCGAGCGGCACTAGATCCGGGCAACTACCTGGGCGCAACGCCAGTTTTCATAGCCAGCGCCCTAACCGCCCACGACAGCCTTAACGCCAGTCTCCGCGCGCCAGCACATGGATGCGGCAATTGATGATCCTTTTGGGCTTATGTTTGCCTCGCTGGGTTGCGGCGGGAGCGGTTCGCCGCGGCGGCGGCGGCGGCGGTGCGCCTGGCGCGGGAGCGATCTTCCGTAATCATGGCCGTGAGCATGATCACGGCGAATTGCCCAGCTCAGGTGAGGCTGTCGGGTGGCTCGGGATCTTGGAAGGTCAAGCTCCGGCGGCTCACCGTACGAGGCTCTGCCCGGGTTCCCGGAGACTTCCCGCTTCGCGGAGCCTTCCCGGCTCTGGCACGGAGACTTCCCGCTTCGCGGAGTCTTTCCGGCCCTGACGCGGAGACTTCCCGGCTCTTGCACGGAGACTTGTCGTTGCGCGGAGTCTTTCCGGCCCTGACGCGGAGACTTCCCGGCTCTTGCACGGAGACTTGTCGTTGCGCGGAGTCTTTCCGGCCCTGACGCGGAGACTTCCCGGCTCTTGCACGGAGACTGGTCGTTGCGCGGAGCGTTTTCCGCAAATAGAACGGTAAACACTCCGTGCCGCGAGAAGTCTCCGCGGTAACGACGGACAACGCTCCGCGATCATGCCGCAAACGACGGACAACGCTCCGCGATCATGCTCCGGCGCGGGAGCTCTCCGCGATCATGCCGCAGAACGGGAGCTCTCCGCGATCACCGGCGAGGCGATCCCGTACCGCCGGAACCGAGCCCGGTCCGCCCCGCAAGAACCCGCGCCGTGTCACCTTGCAGGGGGCCGGGCCTCGCGGGCCAGGTCGAAAACGGGGCGGGTACCCGGGAGGCAACCTGCCTGATCATGAGCCACGCGACAGTCTCCAGGACACCAGCGAAGTTCCATGATCATGATCATGATCATGATCGAGACCGTGATCGCGGAAGATCGCCTAGGTCAGGGAGGCTGTCGGGTGACTTCTGGATCTTGGAGAGCCAGGCGCCGGGTGGAGGCGGACGTGCGCCGCTGCCCCGGCACGGCGCCGCCGGGCAGGGTGAGCATCGTGGCCCTCCCTGTTGCTGTTAGCGGTCCGTTCTGACAGCAAGGTGGCCCTCCCCGTTGCTGTCAGGACAGCATCAGGGAGGGCCGCGTTGCCGTTAAAACCAGTGATCAACAGCAACAGGGAGGGCCACCTTGCTGTCAGAGGCGAGCGTGACCAGCAACCTGGACCGCCCTATCCTGATCACGAGCCGCACGGCAGCCTCCGGGACGCGTGCTGGTTTCCGTGATCATGATCGAGACCGTGATCACGGAAGATCGCCCAGGTCAGGACAGGAACGATCTTCCGTGATCACGCTCGGGACCTTGATCACGGAGCATCGTACTTGCCGCTCCCGCACTGACAGCTCCCCGGACTGAGACCTCTCCCCGCGATGCCGGAAAAGGCTCCCCGATCCTGATCACGAGCCGCGCGGCAACCCCTGGGACCCGTGCCGGTTTCCGTGATCATGATCGAGACCATGATCACGGAAGATCACCCAGGTCAGGACACCGGCGATGTTCCGTAGTGATCATGCCCTGGACCATGATTACTACGGAAGATCGCCACGGTACTGACCCGGCTCCCCCGCCAGCCGGCCACGATCCGGGGCCAGTCCACCCAGCCCGGCCAGGTCATCCAGGCGCGGCTGGCCTCCGCCGCCTGAAACTAATAAACCAGAAGAATTCGATGCGCGCTGCGCGCTCCCGTGGATGAGAATGGCGGTGCGCACGTGGCCGCCGACGTTGGTCATCCGAATCTCCGGTAAGTCAACAGCACCATTGATGGCGGAAATTGGGTGTCGATTCGCGCACCCGGGATGTTGTCGGGACCCGGCCGCCGGGAGCCCGTCACCCGGCGGGGTTGAACAGGTGGAACAAGACGTGGTCCTGCCAGCTGCCCGCGATCTTCAGGTAGGCCGGCGCGATACCGAACGGCCGGAATCCGCTTCGCGCGAGGACCCGCTGTGACCCGGGGTTATACAGCAGGGTCTCCGCTTGCAGCCGATGCAGCCCGAGCTGGTCAAAGGCGATCCCGATCGCGTCAGCCACCGCGGCCGACGCGAGCCCGCGCCCATTACTGCGCTGACTCACCCAGAATCCGATGCTCGCCGACTGAAATGCACCCCGGGTTATCCCGTTGATAGTGATTCGCCCGACAAGCCGCCCATCCTCATCGACGATCACAAGCGGCACCATAGCCTCACGCCCGTAATTCTCGAGCGCCCGCGAAAGCTGAGCCCGCTGCACCCTGGCCGTAAAGAACTCGTCATCGCGCACAGGCTCCCATGGCGCGAGGAACTCACGGTTGGCGGCGTGCACGGCCGCCAGTTCCTCGGCATCACCGACCGACGCCAGCCGGGTAACACTCACGATCAGTCCTCCTCATGGGCAAGTTCCGGAGCCTAGCCTGGTCCTCATGACACCGACACCGGACACACCGTACGAATCCGGCATGAGCACTCGTCGCCAGGTCCTGGGCGACCAGCACGTCGACGGCGCGATCGCCAGGACGACGGAGTTCACTGCCCCGTTCCAGGACTTCATCACCCGCTACGCCTGGGGTGAGATCTGGACCCGCCCCGGCCTCACGAGAGCCGAGCGCAGCATGATCACCCTCGCCATGCTCGCCTCTCTGCGCCAGGACGAGGAGCTGGCCATGCACACGCGGGCCGCCCTGCGCAACGGCCTGACCCCGGAGCAGATCCGCGAGGTGCTGCTCCAGGTCGCCGTGTACGCCGGCGTTCCCGCCGCCAACCGCGCGTTCGCGGTCGCCTCGCAGGTGCTCGATCTGACTTCGTAGACCGCACAGTTGTTCACTTAGCGCCCTATCGATATCGTTTCGGTAAACCCCTGTCGCTGTCGTATCCATGGACACCGCAAGGAGGCTGATGCGGATGGCGGAGATCGTGTCGCTGGCCGAGGCGATCGCCGCCGACGTTCACGACGGCGACACCGTCGCCATGGAGGGCTTCACCCACCTGATACCTCATGCGGCGGGCCACGAGGTGATCAGGCAGGGGCGACGCGACCTCACCCTGGTCCGGATGACGCCGGATGTGATCTACGACCAGCTGATCGGCGCGGGCTGCGCGCGCAAGCTCATCTTCTCCTGGGCGGGCAACCCCGGCGTCGGCTCGCTGCACCGGTTCAGGGACGCGGTCGAGAACGCCTGGCCGGGGCCGCTCGAGATCGAGGAACACAGCCATGCCGGCATGGCCAACCGCTATCTGGCCGGGGCCTCGGGCCTGCCGTTCGCGATCCTGCGCGGCTATCGCGGTACCGATCTGCCCTCGCATACCGCCGGCGTCGCCGACATCGTCTGCCCGTTCACCGGCGAGACGCTGACGGCTGTCGCGGCGATCTGCCCGGATGTGACCGTGATCCACGCGCAGCGCGCCGACCGGCTGGGAAATGTGCAGTACTGGGGCATTACCGGGGTACAGAAGGAAGCGCTGCTAGCGGCTGCGCGCTCGATCGTCACCGTGGAGGAAGTCGTCGATGAGCTTGACCCCAGGCCGGGCGCGGTCGTGCTGCCGTCCTGGTCGGTCACTCACGTCGCGCTCGCGCCAGGCGGCGCGCATCCGTCCTACGCGCTTGACTACTCGGTCAGGGACAATGACTTCTACGTGGCCTGGGACGCGATCAGCAGGGACCGGGCCAGCTTCCTGGCCTGGATCGATGAGCACATTTTCGGCACGGCGTCAGCCGCCCTCCCGGCTGGGCGGACCGGGAGGGACCGATGACCTACTCCTCCGACGAGATGATGACCGTCACGGCCGCGCGAGCGCTCCGCGACCGGATGACCTGCTTCGTGGGCATCGGCCTGCCGAGCGAGGCGGCTAACCTGGCCAGGGCCACGCACGCGCCGAACCTCACGCTGATCTATGAGTCGGGCACGATCGGCGCCAAGCCGGACGCCCTGCCGCTGTCGATCGGTGACGGGATACTCGCCCAGACCGCTGACTCGGTGGTCAGCGTGCCGGAGATCTTCAACTACTGGCTGCAGCCCGGCCGGATCGACGTCGGCTTCCTCGGTGCCGGTCAGCTCGACCGGTTCGGCAACATCAACACGACGGTGATCGGCGGGGACTACGCCAACCCGAAAGTCAGGCTGCCCGGCGCGGGCGGTGCGCCCGAGATCGCCGCGGCGTGCAGGGAAGTAATCGTGGTCTTGCGCCAGTCGCTGCGCACCTTCGTCGACCGGGTCGACTTCATCACCTCAGTCGGCTTCGCTGACGGGCCAGGTGCCAGGCAGCGGCTCGGCCTCACCGGCTCAGGACCGCAGCGCGTCATCACCGACCTCGGCGTCCTCCAGCCCGACCCGGTGACCAGCGAGCTCGTGCTCACCGGCCTCTACCCGGGCGTCTCGCTTCCCGGCGTTCGCGACAAGACCGGCTGGGACCTTCAGGTCTCCGCTGACCTGGCCGAGATCACGCCGCCGACCGACGCCGAGCTGACGATCCTGCGCGGCCTGATCGCCACCATGCCGGCCACCAAGAAGGCCGGGCCGGCCGCTCCTGCTCCTGCGGAGCGGCCGGCCAGCACGGGAGCACTCCGATGACCGCTGACCAAGACCTGTCCGCTGGAGGCCGGCTGGTGCTGCCGCCCTACGAGAGGCCAGCCGGGGTGCACCCGCCGCTTGACTCCCCCGAGTACCGGTCGACCGGGCTGCGGGCACCCAGGCAGCGGCTGGTGCCGCTGCCGCACTGGCTGACCGAGGTGACCGGGCCCGTGCTCGGCTCGGAGCCGGTGACCGACTCCGACGCCGACCTGACGACGCGGCACGCGGGCGAGCCGATCGGCGAGCGGATGATCCTGACCGGACGGGTGCTGGACTCCGATGGCAGGCCAGTCACTGGCACGCTGGTCGAGATCTGGCAGGCGAACGCGGCGGGGAGATACGCCCACCGAGTCGACAATCATCCGGCGCCGCTCGACCCGAACTTCGACGGCGCCGGCCGGTGCGTGACCGATTCCGACGGCTGGTACCGGTTCGTGACGATCAAGCCGGGCGCCTATCCGTGGGGCAACCACGAGAACGCGTGGCGCCCGGCGCACATCCACTTCTCGCTGTTCGGGCGGGCGTTCACCCAGCGGCTCATCACCCAGATGTACTTCCCCGGCGACCCGCTTTTCGCCCAGGACCCGATCTTCAACTCGGTGCCCGACGCCAGGGCGAGGGAACGGATGATCGCGACCTTCGACCTTGGGCTGACCAAGCCAGAGTGGGCGCTCGGCTACCGGTGGGACATCGTGCTGCGCGGCCGTCAGGCCACCGTGTTCGAGGAGAGGTAGGCCGATGCCGCTAGGGATCACGCCATCTCAGACCGTCGGGCCGTTCCTGGCGATCGGGCTGCCATGGCCAGACGGGCCGTTCGCGGTGCCCGAGGGAACGCCTGACGCGATCACGATCAGCGGCCAGGTAACCGACGGGGCCGGGCAGCCGCTTCCTGACGCGCTGGTCGAGACCTGGCAGGCGGACTCCGGCGGCAGGTTCGACCATCCCGGCGACCCGCGCGGCGCCGTGGCGGGGCGGACGGCGGGATTCCGCGGGTTCACCCGGTGTGCCACCGACGCCCGCGGCGGCTACCGGATCGTGACCGTGCGGCCAGGATGCCTGCCCACCCCCGACGGCCGCACCGAAGCGCCGCACCTCGACGTATCGGTCTTCGCCAGGGGACTGCTCGACCGGGTCGTGACCAGGATCTACTTCGCGGACGAGGCGGAGGCCAACGCGGCCGACCCGGTGCTGACCGGCATCGTCGACCCAGACCGCCGGACGACGCTCATCGCGTCCCCCGCTCCAGGCGGGGAGCCAGGTGAGTTCAGGTTCGACATCAGGCTGCAAGGTGAGCGCGAAACGGTCTTCTTCGATGTCTGACCGGGCGGACGGCGCGCGTGGCTGATCCGCCCATCGCGCTCGTCGCCTCCCTTGACGGGCCGCCGGGCGCGCCGGTGCTGGTGCTCGGCAACTCGCTCGGCACCAGCAGGGCCGTCTGGGAGCCGCAGGTGCCCGCGTTCAGCGAGTGGTTCAGGCTGCTGCGGTTCGAACTGCCAGGACACGGCGGCGCGCCGGCGCAACCGGGTGCCGGCAGCATCGCGGCGCTGGGGACAGGCGTGCTCGCCCTGCTCGACGACCGCGGCATCGAGCGCGCCTCCTACTGCGGCATCTCGCTCGGCGGCATGATCGGGATGTGGCTGGCGGCGCACGCACCCGAGCGGATAGGCAGGCTCGGCCTGGTCTGCACCTCGGCCTACCTGCCGCCGGCCGAGGGCTGGCTGACGCGGGCGGAGACGGTGCGCCGCGACGGCATGAGCGCGATCACCGGGCAGTCGGTAAGCCGGTGGTTCACGCCGGAGTTCGCCGCGCGATTCCCGGACGTGATTGCCTCGTTCACCGCCGGCCTGAACGCCGCGGACCCCGACGGCTACGGGCAGTGCTGCCGTGCGATCGCCGGCATGGACCTTCGCCCCGAGCTAGCGTCGATCTCGGCACCCACTCTGGTCATCTCAGGTGAGTTCGATCCGGCCACCCCGCCCGGCCACGGCGCCGCCATCGCCAGCGGCATCGGCCAGGCGCGCCACCTCGTCATCCCCGGCACGTCGCACCTGGGCAACGTCGACGCGGCCGCGGCGGTCACCGAGGCCCTGCTTGACCATCTCCGCAGGCCAGCCGATCGAGCAGAATAGTTCGGACGGCGCACGGGCGCGTTACCATGCATAGGAGATGAGAACTCCTGGGCGCACAGCGAACACCGCAGGCGAGGTCAGTGAGCAACCGGGCGATGACGTATCGATGACAGACGACGCGATCGGCTTGCCCGACGACGCCGTCGCCGCCGACGGCGCCGCGGCGGCCGCTGCCGAGGTCAGCCCGGCCAGGGACAGCGACTTCGTGCAATCCCTCGACCGCGGGCTGGCGGTCATCAGGGCGTTCGGGCCCGACCGCGAGCGGCTGAGCCTCAGCGAGGTCGCCAGGGCCACGGGGCTCACCCGGGCAGCGGCCCGGCGCTTCCTGCTCACGCTGGTCAGGCTCGGCTACGTGCGCAGTGACGGCAGGGAATTCTCGCTCCGGCCGCGAGTGCTCGAACTGGGCTACGCCTACCTATCCGGGCTGGCCATGCCCGAGATCGCGGCGCCGCACCTGGAAGAGCTAGTCGCCAAGCTCCGCGAGTCGTCGTCGATCTCGGTGCTTGACGGCCACCACATCATCTACGTGGCCAGGGTGCCGACGAAGCGGATCATGACGGTGGCGATCTCGGTCGGCACGAGGTTCCCCGCCTATGCCACCTCCATGGGCCGGGTGCTGCTCGGTGCGATGAACGACGCGGAACTCGATCGCTATCTCGCCGAGGCCACCTTCGAGTCCTTCACCGATCGCACGGTCACGGACCGCGACCAGCTCAGGCAGATCGTCCGCGACGTAGCCGAGCAGGGCTTCTCGATCGTGGACCAGGAACTCGAAGAGGGCCTGCGAGCCATAGCCGCGCCGATCCGGGGCTCAGGCGACGGCGTCATCGCGGCCATCAACATCTCAGCGCACGCGAGCCGGGTCAGCCTTGCCGCCATGCGGGCCGACCTCCTGCCGGCGCTGAGGCAGACGGCGCACCAGATCGAGACCGACCTCAAGTCCCAGGGCCCCACGTAGCGGGACAGCATCAGGTCGGGCCACGTTGCTCACGCCGGACCTTCCCGCCTCCGGCGCGGAGGCTTCGCGGCAATCACGGACAACGCTCCGCGATCATGCCACGGCGCGGAGAACGCTCCGCGCCGTGGCCTTCGGTGCGCTCGCGGGAGGGCGTTACCGATCTATCGGGCTGATGCGCGATGAACGTTGACAGTGGCCGAGAAGCCTGGCTAAGTTCTACATTGCGTATAGTCGTACGCCAAGCGAACATCCTGCGGTACCTGTCCTGGAGTGTCGGCGGTCCATCGCGATGCGGCTGGCCGGCTCCAGCCCGCCGGCGTCCCGCGGGCGCTTTACCAGAGGAGACGGAATGGACCGTCAGGAACCAGACCAGCCGGTGCCGCTGAGCCAGCCGATTTCGCGGCGCTCCCTGCTCAGGGGCGTCGGCGCCGGGTCACTCGCCGTCAGCGCTGGCGGGCTGCTTGCCGCCTGCAGTTCGGGGATCAAGGGTTCGGGCTCGGGGGGAGCCGCGGCCGCGGGCACGATCAACATCGGGTTCATCACGCCGCTGACCGGCGAGCTGGCCGGGTTCGCCTCGGGCGACAAGTTCGTGCTCAACCAGATCATGCAGAGCTCGGCCTACAAGAACGGCATCAAGGTCGGCGGCAAGACGTACAAGTTCAAGATCAACGTGCAGGACAGCCAGTCGAGCCCGACCAGGGCCGCGCAGGTCGCGCAGCAGCTCGTGCTGTCCGATCACGTGGACATGGTGCTGACCACGTCGACGCCGGAGACCACCAACCCGGTCGCGGCCGCCTGCGAGAAGTTCCACGCGCCGTGCCTGTCGACGGTGGTGCCGTGGGAGTCCTGGTACGCGGGCCTGGGCGGCAACCCGGTCCAGCCGACGCAGAAATTCCAGTACTGCGCGGTGTTCTTCTTCGGGCTCAAGGAATTCCAGGGCTGCTTCGCCCCGATGTGGAACCGGGTCCACACCAACAAGCAGGTGGCCTGCCAGTACCCGAACGACGCCGACGGCAACGCCTTCCGCGGCGGCTTCGAGCCGCTGATCAAGGCGGCCGGCTACAAGCTGGTCGACGGCGGCGCCTACCCGGACGGCCAGACCAGCTTCGCCTCGATGATCTCGAACTTCAAGAACAAGGACTGCGAGGTCTTCAGCAACTGCCCGCTGCCGCCGGACTTCAACACGTTCTGGAACGAGGCGCACTCGCAGGGCTTCAAGCCGAAGATCGCGACGGTCGCCAAGGTGCTGCTGTTCCCTGCCGATACCAAGGTGCTCGGGCCGCTGGTCGCCAACATCGCCACCGACTCGTGGTGGGGTCCCTACATGCCCAACACGTCGTCACTCACCGGCCAGTCAGCCAAGGCCCTCGCTGACGCGTACACGGCATCGACCGGAAATCAGTGGGTGCAGTCCATCGGCTCGACATACTCGCTGTTCGAGATCGCCAAGGAGACGTTCGGCGCGGTCAGCGACCCGCACGACAAGGCCGAGGTCGCCAACGCCCTGCACAACGTGAACTACACCGGCATGTGCGGTGCGCTGAACTTCGCCGGCGGCCCGGCTCCGGGCGTCGCCATCATCGATCCGGTCGGCGTGCAGTGGAAGCAGTCGACGGGCACGTTCCCGTTCGAGATGACGGTCGTCGACAACTCGCTGAACAAAAACGTGCCGATCGGAGCTGACCTCGAGCCCACGAATGCCTGATCCCGGCACTGAAGCGCCGCTCCCCGAGACATCGGGGCGCGGCGCTGCCTGGACTGACGAGCCGGGTTTTGGCGAGGAGGGAAGGCAGCGCCCAGAAGCGGCCCGACACGCGGGGGGTTCCGGGGGGTCGTCCCCCCGGGCCAGCACAGCAATACTGCTGGAGCTCGACGGGGTATCGAAGAGCTTCGGCAGGGTCGTGGTCGCTGACGGGCTGTCGCTGTCGGCCGGCCCGGGCGACATGATCGGCATCGTCGGGCCGAACGGAGCCGGCAAGAGCAGCCTGTTCGGCCTGATCGCCGGGGACCTCACCGCCTCGGCCGGCCGCGTCAGCTTCGGCGGCGCCGACGTCACGCGCATGAACGCCGCTGCCCGGTGCAGGCTGGGCATCGGGCGGACGTTTCAGGTGCCGAAGCCCTTCGGCGCGATGACGGTCTTCGAGAACGTCCTCGTCGCCGTGCAGCAGGGTGCACGGCTGCGCCGCCGTGTCAGCTACGCATCGGCGGCGGAGGTGCTCGAGCTCACCGGCCTGGCCGCTGACGCCAACGTCCCGGCCGAGCGGCTCGGCCTGCTGTCGCGCAAGAGGCTCGAGGTCGCCAAGGCGCTGGCGACGTCACCGCGGCTGCTGCTGCTCGACGAGGTCGCGGGCGGTCTCACCGACCCGGAGGTGGCGCAGCTAGTCGAGATCGTCAGCTCGATCCGCGCGGGCGGCATCGCGGTGATCTGGATCGAGCACGTGGTGCATGCCCTCACCGCCACGGTGGACCGGCTGCTCTGCCTCTACGGCGGCGCTTTTATCGGAGACGGGCAGCCCGACGAGGTACTCGCGCTGCCCGCTGTCCGCGAGGTATTCCTCGGCACCGAGGTATCCACGTCCCTGCGGGTGCCGGGCGGCGATCAGGAGAACGCATGAACGCGCTGCTTGAGGTGCGGAACCTGAGCGTGCACCACGGCCAGCTGCAAGCCCTGCGCGATGTCAGCCTGAGCCTGCCCGCCGGTTCGGTCCACGCGATGATCGGTGCCAACGGCGCCGGCAAGTCAACGATGCTGCGCACGATCGCCGGCCTGCACCGGCCCACCGCGGGCTCGATCGTGCTCGACGGTACCGATGTCACCGCCATGCCCCCCGAGCAGCGGGTAGCCGCCGGCATCTCGCTCGTGCCCGAGGGCCGCAGGCTCTTCGCCTCGCTGTCGGTGCAGGACAACCTGCTGGTCGGCACGACCAGCGCCCGCCCGGGGCCGTGGACGGTCGAAGCCGTGTACGAGCTGTTCGCGTGGATGCGCGACCGGCGCGACCAGCGCGCGGCCCAGCTGTCGGGCGGTGAGCAGCAGGCGGTCGCGATCGGCCGGGCGCTGGTCGCCAACCCGCGCGTGCTGCTGCTCGACGAGCTCTCGCTCGGGCTCGCGCCTGTCGTCGTCCGCAGGATCTACGACCTGCTCCCTCGGCTGCTGGAGTCCGGGGTCACCGTGCTGCTCGTCGAGCAGGACGTCAGCCAGGCGCTGAACGTGGCGGCGCGGGTGCACTGCCTGCTCGAAGGCCGGATCACCCTGGAAGGGCCGCCGGGCACGCTGACCGCCGGGCAGATCCAGGACGCGTACTTCGGGGTTGCCAAGCCCGCGTTGGGAGCTGGCGCATGAACTGGGTCGACGCGGTCATCCAGGGCATCTTGACCGGCGGGCTCTACGCCTTGTTCGCCTGCGGCCTGTCCCTGATGTTCGGCGTGATGAACGTGATCAACCTGGCGCACGGTGACCTGGCCGTGGTCGCCGCCTACGTGGCGCTCGGTGTCATCACCATCGCGCACGTGCCCGCGCTGTGGGCGCTGATAGTCGTCATCCCGGTCTTCGCGCTGATCGGCTACGTCCTGCAGCGGACCTTGCTGCAGGCCTCGCTCAACCGGGGCGTGCTCACGACGCTGCTCGTCACGTTCGGCCTGTCGATCGTGATCGAGAACGCCTTGCAGCAGTTCCTGTCGGCGAACAGCCAGACGCTGGACATCGGCGCGCTGCGCACCGACTCATTCAGCCTGGGCTCGCAGATCAACATCTCCTACCTGGCGCTGGCGATCCTGATCGTGGCCGTGGTCGTCCTGCTCGGCCTGCAGTACTTCCTGTCGTCGTCGAAGAGCGGGCGGCTGATCAGGGCCGTGGCCGATGATCGCGAAGCCGCGCAGCTGTCCGGGATCAACTACCGGCACGTCTTCGGCATCGCGGCGGCCATCGCCTTCGGCACGGTCGCCCTGGCCGGCCTGGCCTACGGCTTCACCACACAGTTCGACCCGACGACCGGCACCGACCAGTTGTTCCTGCTGCTGGCGTTCGAGTCGGTGGTCATCGGCGGCATCGGATCGCTCTGGGGCACCCTCGCGGGCGGCATCCTGCTGGGCATCGCGCAGCAGATCGGCGACAACATCAACTCGGCCGACCAGGTGCTGGCCGGGCAGTTGCTGTTCCTGCTGATCATCGTGATCCGGCCGCAGGGCCTCACTAGCCGCCGGGAGGCGACATGAGCCTCGCCAGCCAGAACGCGGCCCCGGCGGATCCGGCTCCGCCGCCAGGCCAGGCCGCCGCGGCGCCAGGCGACCTCCGCGTCACTCGCTCGCGCCGGTCGACCTGGTGGGCGGCGATCGCGGCGATCGCGCTAGTCGCGGTACTCGCCTACGCCCCTTACGTCGTGTTCTCCGGTACCACGAACCTGCTGGCCAGCTTCTTCATCCTGCTCATCATGGCGAGCATGTGGAACCTGCTGGCCGGCTATGCCGGGCTGGTCTCCGTCGGCCAGCAAGCCTTCATCGGGCTTGGCGCCTACTTCGTCCTGATCCTGGCCAGCCACCACACCAGCCCGTTCCTCGCGATCCCGGTGGCGACGCTCTTGTGCGCGGCGGTGGGACTGCCCGTCTGGTGGATGGTCTCCCGCCTGCGCAGCGGCTACTTCTCGATCACGATGTGGGTGATCGCGACCATCTGCGAGCTGATCATCATCCAGATCTCCTCGCTCGGCGGCGGGACCGGCACCGCGCTGCCCGGACTCACCTCGGACCCGACCTTGCTCACCGCGTACACCTACTGGGCCGCGCTCGCCGTGACCGTGGCCGCCATCGGCGGGCTCTACTACCTGCTGCGCAGCCCGCTCGGGCTGGTGCTCACCGCGATCAGGGACGACGAGACCGGCGCCAGGAGCATTGGCGCCGGGGTCTTCCGCACCCAGCGGCTGGTCTTCATGGTCTCGGCCGCCGGATGCGGCGCCGCCGGCGCCATCTACATCATCAGCCAGCAGTTCGTCGTCCCTGGTGCCGCGTTCAGCGTGCAGTGGTCAGCCGAGATGATCTTCATTACGATCATCGGAGGCATCGGCACTATCGAGGGACCGATCCTCGGCACGATCATCTTTTTCGCCTTGCAGCAGACCCTGTCGCACTACGGCACCTGGTACTTCATCGTGCTTGGCCTCATCGCGATGGCGGTGGCCATCTGGGCACCGCGCGGCTTGTGGGGCCTCATCTCCGACAAGCTCGGCATCCGGCTGTTCCCGGTTGGCTACTACCTGTGGCCCAAGGGCGAGTCCCCCCGTCCGCTGCTCACTCTCAGGACGAGTAAAGCCACGGATTCTTCAGATCGAGGAACTCGGGCTCGGCGACGTTGAGCTTGTTCATTTCCTCCATCTGCGCCTTGAGCGCGGCTGGCGGGTCCTTGCGCTCGCCTGCCCTTGCCTCCTGCTCTGAGGTGAAGTACAGCGCCATCGTGTAGGCACCGTCCTGCTGCCCGACCGCGAGGCTGCCGATGACCTCAGGCCGGAAGGCGGCCCACTCCTCCGGATTCTCCTCCATCAGTTCCTTGGCCCGCTCAGGGTCGCTGCCCCGGCCCTGCATGATCTGGACGAACCCGGCCGCGTCAGGGTCTCCGCTGACATCGGCCATGATGTCGTCGCTGTCACGGAAGCTGACGTCTCCGCTGAACAGCTTCGAGGTCTCCGCCCACCATCTGGCCTGCTCCGGACGGCTGCTGTTCCGCCTGGCGTCATCCTCGGACTCGAATCTGGCTAGCGCCACGAACTCGCCGTCCTCGGTGACCCCTGCCGTCGATCCGAGCCACCCTGGCGCATCCGGCGCTAGGTCGTGCGACCACTGGTCGAGTGCCGCGTGCACCCGCTCCGGATCGGCCACCTGGCCTCGTATTACCTGAATGAACATACGCCAGACCCCCCTCGCAGACCGCTTGGTTTCGTGCCCCCGTGCTCTGCCCACGTTACGACCGCCGGAAGGCACGGCCGTGACCTGCCCCCCGCCGCGCCAACCGGCGCGGCTGGGGAACGGGAGTATCCAGGCGCACCATGAGACGATCGGACATTCTGGCTAAAAATCGCATCCATGGTCATCGGGAAACAAGTGCCCAGTTGCCCGAGATAGCACCGAAGATTGCCCTAAGACCACCGGAAAACATCATGGGTATTGCGTTCCGGCGCCTTTGTGCGATGAAATCGCACCAGAGCGGTAGCATCGGTGGCGCCGGAGTATCGGCAGTCCCGCAGCCATATTCAGGAGAACGCAAATATGAAACGCTCAGTCAACGGCCGCACCCGCCGGTGTCACTAACCTTCGGCGAGGTCCATACCGGCCTGCTGATGACCTCAACCGCCGTGCAGGCGGAAGCGGCGGCCGCGCTTCTCGCGGTCCTCCCCGGCGGTTCGGTGGGGACCCGGCAACGGCCAGTTCGCTTCGCGTGGTCACCCGAGGTGCTCACCGGAGTTGACTGCCTGGCGCCAATCGCCGGGAAGCGTGAGGTGCGGCTAATTGGGACGCCGGCGACCCGGATGTCACTGACGGACGGCTACATCGTCCAGGCCGGCACTCATGCCACGCTCAGGCACGATCCCACTGGCCGGCGGCGCTCGTGGGGACACTACCTGGCCCAGCCCGGGGTAGTCGAAGTACTCGGCACCGAGCAGGAGGACAACCTCGCGACCGGTTTCCTCAGCGGGCCCGGCACGGTCAGGACTCTTGACTTCGGCGCGGTGAACGTCCGGGCGCTGGCCGCTATCCAGCGGAACAAGCAGCTAGACCACAACCCTCCGTTCCGCAGCCGCCGAACCAGGCTGCGCTGGTCGGCGCAGGCTCCGAATGGTCACCAGGGGATCATCTTCACGCTGGGTGCCAACGGCCTGCGTACCGTGCGGCTGCACGCCGAAGAGACCGACCCGCGCGCGCTCGCGGACTTCTGCGCCGACCTCGCCCTGCATGACTGGATGCTGTCCGCCCTGCTCGACCTCGTCGACCGAGCTACGGCTCGCAAGCGTCCTGCCATCGAGCTGATCAGCATGCTCCGCCCGGGCATCGACCATCTCGTCCACGTCTGGACGCCCGCCTCTCACGTCAGCAGGTCCCTGATCGAGATCTGGCAAGAATTCGACCTGAACTTCGGATTCTCCCTGCAATGGCAGAAGACCGTCGAGCGAATAAGGGATCAGCTGTCGGCCGGCATCATAGAGGCATTGCAGCCGTTAATCGAGCTGAGGAGGTCGGAGCCGGTATGAGCGGCATACGCCAGAATCTGATTCTGGGTATCCTGACGAAGATTGGCTTGCCGCTCGTGCTCGGGTTGACAGCGATCGTCTCGTCGCATCTCGGCGGGATGTCAGCGCCCGACGCTATCGAGCTCGGCGTGCTGATAACGCTCGGGACCTTGCTCATACTGTTCTTCATTGACTACGAGGTCCGTCTCTTCGAACTCGATCGGCAGTTGTCGGCCGGCTTCAGTAAGATCGACCGGTCGAACGAGCTTTCCGAGCTCATTGAACGGTCCGTTCTCGACGCGGCCTTGCTGACGGGTTTCCTCGAGTCAGCCGGGGAGGCTGGCCCCGGGGTCAGCCCGCTCCTGCAGCGGCTCGCGCGGCGCGAGATCGAACGGGTGACCTGGTTCATGCGGCAACTGCCGGTCGGCAGCGAGATCGCGTACGACGGCGAGGACCGCGAGTGGCTATTAGGCCTGACCGAGGAGTCGCAGCGCTCGATCGACGCCATCTCCCTGTCGACCGTTGACGCGGGCATGCGCGGTTTCGACGGCGGCCTGTGGACCAGCGACCTGGGCACTCGCTACCTGGAGTTGCAGCGCGAGGCGATCGACCGGCACGTGTCCATCAGGCGCATCTTCGTGTTCGAGAACGAGGACCTGGCCCGCGACGAGACCTTCCTCAAGATCACCCAGATGCAGCGCGAGGTTGGCGTCGACGTACGGATGCTTGACCACCAGCTCATTCCCGAGTGGTTTCGCTCGATGATCTTCGACTACATCGTCTTCGACGGAGCCGTGAGCTATGAGATGACCCCGGCGACGACGTTCAACGCCGGCCGAACGCGACCGGCGATCGTGCGGACCCTGATCGCCCCGATGGCCGGCCGGATTCGTGACCTGGAGAACAAGTTCGACCAGCTGTGGGCCGCCGCCGACCCGGAACGCCAGATCGACCAGTGACCGCCGCTCTTGCCGGCCTAAGCTCGCCCGGTGGCGCCTGGCTCGACGAAGACGTAGCGGACCCGGTCAGCCAGCTCGTCTGGCAGCCGCATCCCGTCCCTCGCTGCCCTTGCCTTCGCCTCGTCAAGGACGGAGCCCTCGCCCGCGAACTGGCCAAGTATGGTGCGGACCGCGTGCTCGACCGGAAGGAAGCGCGGCGACAGCGCGGACAGCGTGGTGTAGGCGGTAAAGGCCGCCGCCTTGGGGTTCAGCTTCGTGATCGCCGGCATCTCGTCCCAGCTGCCAGGCCACGACCCGGTCCAGTCTTGCGGGGTCAGTACCGGACGGCCGTGCTCTCGGAGTAGCCCCAGCCTGATCAGCTGCCAGACGGCGGCGAGCATCGGGCACGACCAGATGCGCTTGCCGTCCTGCTCGTCCCAGAGCTCGATGTCGATGAAGATCGAGTGCCGGCGCCGGGCGCTCTCTATCGGCGGCCGCCAGGGGGCGCGCTTGGCCATGGCCTCGCCGCGAGCGGTAGTGGGGGACCGCTGTCCGTTCGTCAGCCACCCGGTCTCGGTGAGCGGCGGCCGGGCGCCGGTGGTTCCCGCGACAGGCTCGGTGACCAGCCGGCCAAGCACGATCTCGGCTGGGCGGCTGGTCCTGGTCTCCGCGCACGCCGACTCAATCGCCAGGTAGTCGATCGTCAGGCCTTCGCTCTCCGCCGCGGCTACGACCACGGGCATCAGTTCGTCCGGCGAGGAGAACCGGCTGAAGTAGTCGTCGATGAGGAAACAAGTACTCATCCGCACCGAAGGCTTGGTGCAGCCGATCGCCTGCGGCGTCCTGGCCGCCTTGATCCACGGCGCCACCGCGGCAAAGGTACCGCGAATGGCGTCCGGGCCGCCGATGAGATCCTCCATGTAGAGATGGCCGATCTCTACCGAGACGTGCGCGAGTGCGAGGGACTCCACCTTGATCTCGGCGCTGCTTTCCAGGAACCGCGTCCTGATCTCAGTCAAAGCCGTTCCCACGCTTGCTCGTCGACCATGCTCTTGGCGATCGCGTCGAACGCCTCCACGGTCGCCTGGTTCGCTACGTGGTGAGCCCAGACATCCGCGTCGGTAATCAGCTGCTCGCGCCACTGGAGTATGGGATCAAGCGGTACCGAGCCGAGCATCGCGGACCTGCCTACCTCGAGCTCAGCCGCGAGCCGCTGCAGCTCCCGGTTGGCTTCCCTGAGCCACGCCAGCTGCGGCGGCCGGAGGCCGGCGAGATCCGGCGTGTTCGGGTCGACGATAGCGGTGCGGATGAAGCGGATGTCCTCGATGAAGCGCTCGCGCTCCGTGCCGTGCATCTCGCCGATGTCGAGCAAGCCGCGCTCTCCGAAAACCAGCCCGGCGGCGGCCATGACGTGCTGCCTGGTCCAGCGGTGGAATACCAGCCACCGGCTAGTCACGCCCGACAGTTCCGGCGCTGACGTGGCCGCGATGACGATCTCGGCGGCATAGGACCGGCCGGCGCTCAAGTCGACGAGCACGATCTCGAACTCGCTGTGCAACCGCAGGAAGAGATCGATACAGCGCTCGACTGTGTCCTCCTCGAAGGAGAACTCGCCGCCACCCGCGTCGCCTGGCAGCAGCGCGAGCCTGCCCGTGCCTGGCGGCCGCTGCCGCAGGCTCGTGCGATCGGAATGCTCCCAGACGTCCCAGAGTTCCTCGGCGGGAGCCCGGCCAAGCAGATAAGAGTGGGTACCGCATCCCGTGGTCGTGCCGCGTGACAGGGCGCTGATCCCGAAAACGGCCCCCGAGGTCGGCGAGCCGAAGTCGAAATCGACGTAACAGACGTCGCCACCTTGAAGAGCGCGCCGGTACATCACGTTGCTTCCGGTCACCGAGCGACCAGTGCCGCCCTTATCCGAAGTCGCGAACAGCAGCATCGCTAGGTCATCCTGGCCGTGTCCTGGCGGGCGGCGTCCACCGTGTCGAGTTCGCGTAGCACGTCCCCGGCCAGGATGCTGGCCGTGCCAGGCCGGTCGCGGAGCAGGTCCCTGGCCCGCCGCAGCTTCGCGCCTACCACCTGGAAGCTCTCCCGCATCCGCTCACCGGTGTCGCTGGTGCCCCGCAGCCGCTCCCGGTCGAAGAGGTACTCGGCCTCGGCCAGCAACTGCTCGGCGCGCTCACCGAGCTGGGAGGTGGCTGTCGGCAAGTTGAGCGTGACGTTGGCCGCGCCGACGAGCACTTCGATCACGCGCTCGGTGTGATACCACGACGGCGCGTCGTAGGAAGGCATCTCCGCGCCAGGGAATACCCCGCTCGGATCGTCCCAGAGCCCGCGACCCGGCCCGGTGGTCATCTTGCGTGCCTCGACGTGGGACCAGATCTTGTCGGCCTCGTCAAGGTACCGGATCCTGGACGCCGAGTCGTCAAGGAGCTCGGCGACCCGCAGCATCCGCTTGAGCAGGAGCACCGAGTAGCTGGTAACGGTCCACTTCAGGAGCGGGCCGGCCTCGACCTTCTCGCTGCCCCGCATGCGCAGCCGCATGCCGGGCAAGTGCACTTCCAGGGCCGGGTCGTTCTTCATCAGCCTGCGGGTGATCCGCCCTCGGTTGGCAAGCTCCTCGAGCAGCCGGCCGATCCGCTCGACTTCGGTGTTGCCGATCCGGTCGCCGCCGATTCCCTGCATAACGATCGAGGTGAGCAGTACCGAGTAGTAGTCGGACTCATCGCCGTCTGAGGTAGTCCACGGCAGGTCCTCAAGCGGCCAGTTACTGCCGCCGCCGAAGGTGGCTACCTTGTTCC
Organism: uncultured Actinomycetota bacterium; assembly: GCA_963720575.1. Taxonomy (GTDB): domain Bacteria; phylum Actinomycetota; class Actinomycetes; order Streptosporangiales; family Streptosporangiaceae; genus Chersky-822. Next base: position 1,408,273 of record CAVRGA010000001.1, on the reverse strand, counting down.
AGAACTGCCTGGTCAGGTCGAAGCGGACCTGCAGCAGCCGCGCGAGGCGCTGCTGCTCGTCGTTCAGCAGGCCAAGGACGCGCGTCCGCTCGGTGAACAGGTCCTGGATGCCGTCCATGGCCACCACGGTGAAATACAGATACGGGCGCGCGTCGGCCACGCCGACAGCCTGGCGCCCGAGGTCGGTGACGAGCGGAACCTCCGGCGCTCCATCGGTGACTCCCCAGCTCCAGCCGCATTCGAACATCCGCCCGCGGTTGTCGAGCTCATCCGCGACCTGGCCGGAGGCGATCGTCGCCTCCTGCCGGAGTCCGGCCCTGACCTCGGACAGGGCGTCGAGCAGCGCGCGGACGATCAGCTCGTTGGCGATGCCCGCCTGGTTGACCATCGCGCACATGACCCGGCCGGGCAGCTCGTCGGAGTCGAAGGTGTTCACGACAAAGCTGCGGAGCAGGCCGACCATGGCCCCCGTCAGCCGGTTCGAGGTGAGTCCTTCAATCGTATCGATCTCGGCTAGCATGCGCGCGCTTCGCAAGCCCTGCCGGTACGTGCGCAGGAAACCTAGCACGGCAAGGCACAAGGTGATGGACATCGAGAATGAGTCCACGACGTGCAGCTTGGCCTGCTCGGGCGTGATCGCGGTCTCGCCGTCACCGACGCCGAAGTAGGTGTCCCCGGAGAAGTCCGGAAATCCGTCGGCGGAGTACGTGCGCATGTAGTCGCCGACGACCTCGAGCAGCCGTCGCGGGATATCCATGGCATTGCCCAGGCCGCGCAGATACTCCAGGACATCATCCGCCGTCTGATCCACCCGGTCGACGCTGAGTGAATCGATCACCGTCGCGGGATACAGGACGGACAGCAACTGCTCAGCGTCGCTGATCGAGTTGCGCCCGCTGACGCCGCCCCACTGCCACTTGCCGTTGGTAAACGAGTAGTCGACGGTTGCCCGCCAGATTTCGAGTATCTGCCGACGTGTCTGGATCTGCATGGCCCGTTATCCTCGTCAGCGGTCCCCGGCAAGGCCGGTCGCCACGATCATTCCTTCATATCCCGGTCGCACGCGCTCAGAAGTTCGGTTCAGGCGCACGTCTAGCTCGGTCGCGCCGAGCTCGGTGAAGCGCCGCGCTACGTCGTCAGCGGTAACCTGCAGGGCAGGGAATGATGTCCGATCGACGGTGTAACCCTTCGAGCCTGCCATGAAGGCCGCGGCGAACGGCGAACCCGGCTCGAGCGCGCCGAAGAAACTGCCGACCGCGGCGCAGAACTCGGAGTATTCCGAGGTGATTGACTCGGCCACGAAGAACATCGTGCCCAGCTGCCACCGCGCCGCGGGAAGGTCAAATACGCTGAGCTGCTCAATTCCCGCGCGGCCGGGCTCAGGCGCGCAGGCAGCCCTCAGCAGCTCACGCGGCTCGTCAATCCGGTCATAACCCTGATGCTTGCGCACCTCCTGCCAGAATGGCAGCCAGTCCCACTGGGCGCCGACATCCATGACCTGCGCGGATAGCCAGGTGACGTTAGGTTCGGAAAAGTCCGTCAGCAGGATCTGACCGGTCCAGGGCAGCATCAGCAGCGCCGGGTACAGATTCGAACCAGAGCCAACATCGATGGCTCGCCGCGCACGGGGCCGCCCTTGAAACTCAGTGGCGAAAAAACGGCCTACCCGCTCGATTATCTCGAGATCCTCAGGGTGCACTGTCTCATAGTTCCGGCGCCAGTATTCCTGCGAGGAGAAAGCATTCCAGGGCGCCTGCGCGTTCGGCACGCGTATAGCCGCATCAGCTTCAATCATAGGTCGCCAGGGTAGCCTACCGGAAAGATCCAGGCCCGCCGGTTCCCTTGATCCGCCATCACTAGCGCCTCGGCGTAACGGACCCGTGCTCGGCCGAGAGGTGCGCTTCATCGCAAGTCCTCGAATCTGCGAGATTCGCATGTCGCGAGATAGTCCTAATGGTAAGACAGCTTACAACCGCCACGAGCATGCTGACACCCCTGCGCCGGCCTCGCCTGTCGGCACGGCTGCCACAACCCGATAAATCGGCCATTAGGCCCCAGAATGCATGCCGGATACAGCCTCCTGGCATATAGGCCACGGTCTCACTCGGCCGCCATCCTGGGCTTCTACCAGGACAAAGGCGTAGCGAACATCTTCGAATAGATCGCTACCACTGCTAACCGTAGGGGATAATTGCTATACGGGAGCGTCAGGGGTGATGTCCTTGCCAGATAGCCAGAATCGGAATTCAGCTCAGGAGGCGGCACCACAGCAGCACGCCGACCTGGTGCCGCGCCAGTCAGAGCATCACCGGCCATGGTCGACGGGCCAGGTAAGGGTGGCCGACTCGTGGCCAACCCGCAGAGACCAGCCGGTCAGCATCGCGCTGTCGCCGGCGGCGAACCGGCTGGCCCTGTCGGTCGGCCAGCGCCTCATAGTCTCGCCAGTCTCAGGCCGTTCACTCGGCGCGCCTGTGCTCCAGTTGTCTTGCGCGCTGGCACCGGCGCTGACCTGGTCACCACGCGGGGACAAGCTGGCCTTCCGCGATGACGACGGCAAGGGCCGGGTACTCAACCTGCCGAGCCTGGCCGCCGGCAAGATCTCGATGGCCGGCGCGAGCATCAAGACAGAGACGCTCGGCGTGACGAGCGCGCTGGCCTTCGCCCCGAGCGGCGACCGGCTGGTCACGCTCGCCCCGTCATTACCTGGCCGGATGACTCTCACCCTGCTCGGCCCCGACCGCGAGCCGATCTGGGACTGCGTCCTGACCAGGCACCGGATGTTCAGCAACCGGCCAGAGGGAACGAACCTGGCCTGGTCACCCGACGGGCGGATGCTCGCCTGCACCATCGGCACCTCAACGATCTGGCTCGTCGACGCCGCCACGGGCCGGATCGTCGGCCAGTTCAATGACCATGAACTGACCGTCACCGGGCTGAGCTGGATCGACAACAACCGGATCGTATCGGCATCGGAGGACGCGACGCTGCAGTTGTGGCGCCCCGATGGCACCGCGTCCGCGACGGTCGTCGAGACCATAGCCGCCGTCGGGATGGTCTTCGTGCGCGAGCGCGGCACCGCGCTGATCTGGTCGGCGAGCGGCGAGCTATTCGCCTGGTCGCTCGCCGACGGCGCCACCCAGCTGTGGTACCGGGACCCGCCGTCGCGCAGCGTCGCCGCGCATTTCACCAGGCTCGCGGTCAGCGCGGTCAGCGGCCTGCTGGTACTGGTCGATGCCGGTGCCACCGAACTGGTCGTCATCAGCGACTGGGATCGCACTCCTGGCAGCCCGGCTGGCACGACGACCTACTCGAACGCCAAGGTGCTGCTGCTCGGCGACTCTGGCGTCGGCAAGTCGGGCCTGGCCATGGTTCTTGCCGGCGAGGAGTTCCGCGCCACGGAATCGACGCACGGGCGCCGGATCTGGCCGCTGCCGACCGACGACCACGGCCTGCCAACGGCCGACCGCGAGGTGCTCATCTGGGACCTGGCCGGCCAGCCCGGCTACCGGATCGTGCATCAGCTGCACCTGGGCGGCGCGGCGCTCGCGCTCATCGTCTTCGACTCGCGCAACGAGGCAACGCCGCTCCTTGGCGTACGCCACTGGGCCCGGGCTGTCCGCCACGCCCACCCCGTCGCCGGAGGCGGCCTGCCCACGTTCCTGGTCGCGGCCAGGATCGACCGGGGCGGCATCTCCGTATCGCCCGAGCGGATCGAGCGCGTGATGGGCGAGTTCGCCATTGACGCCTACTACGCGACCAGCGCGCTGGAGGGGACCAACACCGACGAGCTGCGCTCCCGTATCCTCGCGGAGATCGACTGGGACCGGATGCCCAAGATCACCTCAACCGCGCTCTTCGCCGCCATGAAGCAGTTCGTCATCGACCAGAAGCAGGCAGGGAGCCTGCTCACGCCGCTGAACGAGCTCATCCGGGCCTTCCAGCTGGCGGTGCCGAGCAGCTCCCAGCTGCTGAGCGGGGAGCGGCGCGCCGATCCGGCCGCCGCTTCGCCCGCCGAGCTGACGGCGGTATCCGAAGGATGCGTGGCCCGGCTGGATTCCGCCGGCCTGGTCAAGCGGCTGCACTTCGGCGACCTGATACTGCTGCAGCCCGAACTGCTCGATACCTACGCGAGCGCCATCGTCAACGCGGCCAGGGACGAGCCGGACGGGCTCGGCAGCATCCTGGAAGACCGGGTCAACAACGTCAACTTCACCGTGCCGTCAGCGGACCGGGTCAAGGAGAACCAGCAGGAGCGCGTGCTCGTCTGCGCCACGCTGGAAGAGCTCATCCATAACGAGCTCGTGCTGCGCGAGGAGACGGCGCACGGCGTGCAGCTTGTCTTCCCCTCCGCCTACCGCCGCGACGTGCCGACCTCGGAGACGCCGAGGGGCGACGGGGTCGTCTTCCGGTTCGAAGGCCCGGTGGACAACGTGTACGCCACCTTGATCGTGAGGCTGGCCCGCAGCGATAGCTTCAGGCGGACGACCACCTGGCAGTCGGCCGCCAAGTTCACCGCGCCAAGCGGCGAGTGCACGGTCTTCCTGAAATCGGAGGGCGACGGCAAGGCCGAGCTCGAGATCGGATACGACGGGGTACCGCCCGACATCAGGCTGCAGTTCGAGCGGTTCGTGCACGCGCACCTGGAACGCCGGGCGACGCCGGGCACCGTGACCCGCGAGCGCCAGTACTGCTGCCCGGACGACAGCACGGCGTTCACCAGAGAGCAGGTGGAGCAGGTACGCCGGCGCGGCCGGGCCGGCATCTTGTGCCCGGTCTGCGAGGAGCGGGTCTCGCTGCGCGATGACTACGAGCAAAGCGCCGACACCGACCGGCTCACCGCCGCGATGGAGGCCTCGGCCGATCGCGGCAGGCGCTCGGCGATCGCCAGGGCGGTGCTGCGCGGCAAGGAGGAGGCCGCCGAATTCGACGTCTTCCTCTGCTACAACGTCGCCGACAAGCCCGCCGTCCGCGAGCTCGCGCAGCGGCTCATGGAGCGGGGCCTGCGGCCCTGGCTGGATGAGCGCGAGCTCCGGCCAGGACTCCCCTGGCAGCAGAAGCTCGAGAGCCAGATCCAGAGCATCCCGGCCGCGGCCGTGATCGTCGGCTCGCGAGTCGGCCCCTGGCAAAATCGGGAACTCGACGCCTTCCTGCGGCAGTTCAACAAGCGCGGCTGCCCGGTCATACCGGTGCGGCTACCCGGCGCCGACTGCCCTGAGCTGCCCCTGTTCCTTGACGGCATGACCTGGGTAGACCTGGGCGTACCCCACCCTGACCCGCTTGACCAGCTCGAATGGGGCATCACGGGCAGGCATCCCGACCGGTAGCCCCGAGGCGACGACTTGCTGTCAGTCCCCCCACACGTCGCGCGCCACCGAGACGATCAGCTCCAGCTTCGCCTTCTGCTCATCGGCCGTCAGCACGTTGCCCTCGACGGTCGACGAGAAGCCGCACTGCGGCGACAGGCAGAGCTGGTCAAGCGGCACGAACTTGGCCGCCTCGTCGATCCGGCGCTTGAGCGCGTCGGGGTTCTCCAGCTCCCCGCGCTTGGTGGTCACCAGCCCGAGCACGACCATCTTGCCCTTGGGCACGAACCGCAGCGGCTCGAACGACCCCGACCGCTCGTCGTCGTACTCCAGGAAGAACCCGTCGACCCCGAGCTCGCTGAACAGTGCCTCGGCCACGAAGTCGTACCCGCCCTCCGCCGCCCAGGACGACCGGAAGTTGCCCCGGCACATGTGCGTGGTCACCGCCATCCCCGGCGGACGCCCGGCCAGGGCGGCGTTGACCTGCCTGATGTACCGCAGGTGCAGGTGCTCGGCGTCCTCGCCGCGCGAGGAGATCTCGGCCCGCTGCTCCGGGTCGTTGAGATACGCCAGGCTCGTGTCGTCGAGCTGCAGGTACCGGCAGCCAAGCTCGCCGAGGCGGCGGATCTCCTCGGCGTACGCGGCGGCGAGATCCGACCAGAACCCCTCGATGTCCGGATACACCTCCGGGGAGATCGAGGCCGGCCCGCCCCGGTAGTGCACCATGTTCGGGGAGGGAATCGTCAGCTTGGGCGTCACCGGGGACGACACCACCGACCGCAGGTACGTGAACGCCCCGGCGAAGATCGTGTCCTCGATCCTGATCTGCCCGTCGATCAGCATGGCCGCGGGCGTGAACTCGATCGTCCCGTCGGCGTTCCTGAACTTCACGGCCAGGTTGCCCGGGGCCTTGCTGACGCCGCCGAGCTGGTAGATGAAGTCCATGTGCCAGGAGGCACGGCGGAACTCGCCGTCGGTCGCCGATCGCAACCCGGCCGAGGCCTGCATCGCGACGGCCTCAGCGATCGCCGCGTCCTCCGCGGCCTTCAGGGCAGCGGCGTCGATCGAGCCGGCGGCGAACGAGGCGCGGGCGTCGAGCAGGCCCCGCGGCCTGAGCAGGCTTCCGACGTGGTCGGCACGGAACGGCGGTGTCGTGCGCATCTGTCATCCTCACGAGTCCAGTCGAAGTTCGGGATATCCGGTGTAATTCTCCGCCAGCGACGTCGCGGCGGCCCGCGAGCCCACCACGTAGCGAAGCTGGGACAGCTGCAGTTCGGCCGCCAGCTCGTCCGCGCCTGGCTCCCGGTGCAGCATCGTGGTCATCCACCAGGAGAAGTGCGTCGACCGCCAGACCCGGTTCAGGCAGGTGGCCGTGTAGGCGTCGGCGAGCTCTGGCTTGCCGCGCAGCAGCAGCTCGAGCGCCGGGGCCAGCACGGCGACGTCGGCGATCGCCAGGTTGAGCCCCTTGGCCCCGGTCGGCGGCACGATATGCGCCGCGTCCCCGGCCAGGAAGAGCCTGCCGTACCGCATCGGCGTCGCCACGAAGCTGCGCATCGGCGTGATGCTCTTGTCCAGCACCGGCCCGCGCCGCAGCCTCCACCCAGAACCCGGCAGGTCAAAGCGCAGCGCCAGCTCGTCCCAGATCCGCTCGTCCGGCCACCGGTCAACCGACTCGTCCGGGTCGACCTGCAGGTACAGCCTGCTCACGGCCGGGCCGCGCAGGCTGTGCAGTGCGAACCCGTGCCGGTGGTGCGCATAGATCAGCTCGTCGGTCGACGGCGGTACGTCGGCGAGGATACCGAGCCACGCGTAGGGATAGCCGCGCTCCCGGACCGTCATCAGCCCGGCCGGGATCCGCGGCCGGCTGATGCCGTGGAAGCCGTCGCAGCCGGCGATGGCGTCACAGCGGACTTCACGCCGGACGCCACCGGCGTCGGTGTAACGAAGAACGGGCTGGTCGGTGGTCAGGTGATCGACCTCGGTGTCGGATACCCCGAATTCAAGGCAGCCGCCCCGGGCGATCCTTTCAGCGATAAGGTCCTTGACCACTTCAGTCTGCGCGTAGACGGTCACGGTCCGGCCGCCGGTCAGCTCACGGAAGTCGAGGTGGTGCCGTTCCCCGGCGAACTGCAGGTAAATGCCGCCGTGCTCGAGCCCGAGCTGGTCGAGCCGGCGGCCGAGGCCGGCCTCCCGCAGCAGCCGCACCGTGCCGTCTTCGAGGACGCCGGCCCGCTGCCGGGCCTCGCAGTACTCGCGGCTGCGGATCTCGACGACCACGGAGTCGATTCCGCGCAGCGCGAGCAGGTGCGAGAGCAGCAGCCCGGCCGGGCCGGCGCCCACGATGCCTACCTGGGTGCGCATGGTCTTAGGCCGCGTGCCCCGCCGCGCTAGAACGGGTAGGGCGCGATGTCGCCCCTGACGGTGACCCACCGCGTATCGGTGAACGCGTCGATATTCGCCGAGCCGCCGAACCTCGCGCCGGTGCCCGACGCGCGGATGCCGCCGAACGGGGTGTTGGGCGAGTCGTCCACCGTCTGGTCGTTGATGTGCACGATGCCGGTCGGGATCTGCCTGGCCAGCTCGAGGCCGCGCATCACGTCCCGGGTCAGGATGCCAAGGGACAGGCCGTACTCCGAGTCCGCCGCCAGCTTGGCGAGCTCGCTCGCGTCAGAGAACCTGATGACCGGCGCGACCGGCCCGAACACCTCGCGGGCGTAGGCGGGCATCGCCGGGGCGACATCGGCGAGCACGGTCGGCTTGTAGAACAGCCCCTCGTACGTGCCGCCCGCCGCGAGCCGCGCGCCGGCCTCGACCGAGCCAGTCACCAGTTCGTGCACCTTGTCCCGCTGCCGCTCGTCGATGATCGGGCCGAGCGCGACCTGGCCAGACGCCGGGTCGCCGACCGGCAGGTGGGACGCCTTCTCGGCCAGGAGGCCCACGTAGTCGTCGTAGATCGCGTCGGCCACGATGTGCCGGCGGCGGTCATGCAGATCTGCCCCTGGTGCAAGAACGAGCCCCAGGCGCCCGCCGAGGCGGCCTTGCCCAGGTCGGCGTCGTCGAGCACGACGAGAGCGGAGTTCCCGCCCAGTTCGAGGTGCACCCGCTTGAGGTGCTGGCCGGCCAGCGCTCCGACCTTGCGGCCGGCCGCCGTCGAGCCGGTGAAGCTGATCACCGAGATCAGCGGGTCGGTGATCATCGCCTCGCCGACGTCGGCACCGCCGGGCAGCACGTGCAGCAGCCCGTCGGGCAGGCCGGCCTCCTCGAAGACGCGGGCGAGGACGACGCCGCCGCACACCGCCGTCCTCGGGTCGGGCTTGAGGATCACGGCGTTGCCGAGCGCGAGCGCCGGGGCGACGGAGCGGATCGCGAGGATCTGCGGGAAATTGAACGGCGAGATGACGCCGACCACGCCGACCGGGAGGCGCTCGATGAAGCTCAGGTGCGGACTCTCGCTGGGCAGCAGGTCTCCGTAGGGGCGGCCGGGCAGCGTCGCGGCCTCGAAGACCTCCTCGGTCGCGACGTGCGTCTCGAACTGAGCCGCGGGCGGGATCTTGCCGCCCTCCCTGATGCTCCATTGCTCGATCTCGGCGGCGTTCGCCAGCCAGATATCGCCGGCCTTGCGCAGGATCGCCGCCCGCTGGGTGTAGGGCGTGGCAGCCCAGGCTGCCTGAGCCGCGGCCGCGGCCGCCGATGCCGTCGCGATGTCGGATGGCGCGGCGATGCCCACCTTGCCGAGTTCGCTGCCGGTGGCCGGCTCCCGTACGGAACCCTCGCCGCCGGATACCTCACGCCATCCGGACGAGAACGCCTGGCCGTGCCAGACCGACGAGTCGAGAAGAGTCACCGTGCGCTCCTTCACTTGAGGCATCGGCTGAGGCATCGGCGCACAGGGCCGCGGTTTTGTGCGCTTCACGCACATCAGTTCCGTAATCGAACACTGAAAATCTAGGTGCCCCAGACGCCCGGTGTCAACGCCGCGCCGGACCGCTCTGGACCCCGGACCGGACTGCCTGCCCGGCCGGGTCGGCGGCAAGATTCCGGGCGGGAAATTATCCCGCTCCGCGACTGTCGCTGAGTCAGTGAATGGGCGCCCCGGCCAGCGCCGCGACGACGCCGAGGCCGGCCGCGCCGAGTATGGCCGCGACCACCGACCCGCGGATCGCGAGCAGCCAGCTCGCCGCCAGCGCGAGCACCCCGAGCTGCCAGAGGTGACCCAGGTCAAGGCCGAGGGGAATCGCGGACCCGGCGATCGCCCCGATGGCGGCCGGTCCCGCGCCGGTGAGGAACGCCTGGACCCGGTCGTTCCCGCGGAGCGTCCCGAACCTGGGAGCGCCGGCGAGCACGAAGACGAACGAGGGCGCGAACGCGATCGCGCTGGCCAGCAGTCCCCCGCCGACGCCGGCCGCCGCGAACCCCACGATGGCCACGGTCTGGACGACCGGGCCGGGGGTGACCTGGCCAAGCGCGACCGCGCTCAGGAACTGCGCGCCGGTCATCCAGTGATAGGTGTGCACGGCGTCGTGCTGCATCAGCGGGATGATCACGAAGCCGCCGCCGTAGGACAGGGCCCCGACCTTGAACCCGACCCACGCGACCGCGAGCAGCCCGCCTGCCGCCGCGGCCGGCGCGGCGAACGCGAGCGGCGCGGCGAACGCGAGCGGAACGAGGGCGCCCGGGCTCGGTGCGCGCGACCGCCGGCCCGGCCCGGTGCGCACGATCAGCTCGATCAGCCCGCAGGCGGCGAGCCCCAGCACCAGGAACGGCCCGGCGAGGGCGCCGAGCACGCCGCCGGCGATCAGGTACGCGAGCCAGCGTGTCCCTGGCCAGCCGCCCGGCCCGGTCCCGGAGCTGGTCCCGGCCTCGCGCGGCCTCGGCCCGGCTTCGCGTCCGGCCTCGGGCCCGGCTTCGCGTCCGGCCTCGCGTCCGCGGGACCGCCGGTCGCGCGTTTCCAGCTCGCGGGCGCGAGGCTGAAGGCGGCCTGCACCGCGACGGCGGGCACGGCGGCCCCGGCTCCGGCGGCGGCCCCGTCCACCCAGAGCGGCGGGTGCGCCGCGAGGAACAGCGCCGCCAGCGCCAGGATGATGACCAGCCCTGGGACGATGAAGCAGAATCCCCCGACCAGCGCGCCCGCAGGCCCGGCCACCCGCCAGGCGCAGTAGATCGCGAGCTGGGTCGAGGCGGGCCCTGGCAGCAGTCCGGTCGTGGCGACGCCGTCCTCGAACTCATCGGCCGACAGCCAGCCGCGCCGGTCGACGCAGAGCTTGCGGAGCAGGGCGATGTGCGCGGGCGGGCCGCCGAAGCCGACGCACCCGATGCGCGTCCACTCACGAGCGATGACGGGCAGCGGCACCCGCCCATCGGACGGCTCGCCCGGCAGGGGTTCCGGTCGCTGGCTCATGGCGGCAACCTAGCAATGCGGCACGGCAGCGGCCGTCGTTGTCGCAACGCCGGCGTCCTCGCGGCATCGCGGCAGCGGCCGTCGTTGTCGCAACGCCGGCGTCCTCGCGGCGTCCTCGCGGCGTCGCGGCGCCGGGAGCACGAGCACAATGTTCCGTGATCATGCGGCATACCATGATCACGGAACTTTGCACCTGTCCTGACCTGCACGAATTTCCGTGATCATGGTCCGGTTCATGATCACGGAACATCGCCCGCGTCCCCGGCACCCATCAGTCCCGGCGGGACCCGCGCGGACGGCGCGGACGGCGCGGACGCGGAGACTCTCCGCGAAAAAGGCGGGAAACCCTCCGTGATCAAGCTCCGGAGGCCTAGACCCCGATGCCGATGCGGCAGTCTCGCATCCCCGGAGACCGGCTCCGGCTTACTCCGCGAGATCCGCACCCTTGCGACAACGCTGGGCCGCCCGACTAGGCGGCCATTTGTCAACCTAGGTTGACATAGTCGCTGCGTCAACCTATATTGACGGCATGAGCGAAGGGACGTCGCTGGCGCAGGCGGCGAGCGGAGCCGATCCGGCGGCCGGGCTGCGCGCGGCTAAGGAACTGCGCGAGCTTGCCGACCGGCTCGAGGCGCTTCAGGTCCGCAACGCCCGCTCGCACGGCTGGTCCTGGCAGGAGATCGCCATCTTCCTTGGGGTCAGCAAGCAGGCAGTGCACAAGAAGTACGCGACCCGCAGGCAGCCCGACCCGCCTGGGAAGGAGACGTGATGTTCGGGAAGTTCGCCGCGCAGACGCGCGAGGTAGTCGCGTGCGCCTTGCGCGAAGCGCGCGATTCGGGCACCAGCATGATCGGCTGCGAGCACCTGCTCATCGCGATCGCGCGCATCCCCTCCGGGCCTGCCGCCGAGGCGCTCGCGGCCGAGAGGCTCAGCGCCGGCCGGCTGCGAGAGCTCTCGGGACCGCCGCCGGGCGTCGCGCCGCTGGACGCGGAAGCACTCGCCGTGATCGGGATCGACCTCGACACCGTCAGGCGGGCCGCGGAAGCCGCGTTCGGGGCCGGCGCACTGGACCAGGCTCAGGATCGCCAGTCTCCGGCCGGACGGCGGCCGAGGCTGACCTCAGATGCCAGGGCCTCGCTCGGGCTGGCGCAGAGGGTCGCTCAGCGCGGCAGGCGTCAGCCCATGACACCGGGCCACCTCCTGGTCGGGCTGCTCGACCAGGGTGACAACGCGGCCGTGCGAATGCTGGAGCGGGCCGACGTTCGGACGGTGGCGCTGCGCGCCGACGCTATGCGCCGGCTGGACGCCGCCGCGTGACAGCCGCGCCTTTCTTTACCCTGCTGCCGCGCCGCGTGGCTCCATGACTGCCGCGCCCCCGCTGTCGATCCCGAGCGGGCTCACGACCCAGTCTTCGCCGGTGGCAGCGGCGATCGCCCTGACACTTGCGGCACCGGCCACGATCCCCGGGGCGAGCAGGGCGAGCACGGCCGGGCCGGCGCCGGAGATCACGGCGGGGATGGTCGCAGCCCTGAGCGCCCCGACCAGGCGGGCGGTGCCCGGCATGGCGTCCGCACGGTAACGCTGGTGCAGGAAATCCTCTGTCGCGTCGAAGAGCAGCCGCCCGTCGCCGGTCAGCGCGGCGATGAGCAGCGCCGCCCTGGCCGAGTTACTCGCCGCGTCGGCGTGCGGCACGGTCGCTGGCAGCACCTGGCGCGCGACCTCGGTGGCCAGCGGAGCGGCCGGAACGCACAGCACCGGCGCGAGTCCTGCCAGCGGGGTCAGCCTCGTGCTCCGCACCGAACCGCCAGCGGTCCAGGCGATGGTCAGGCCGCCCGCCTGGCACGCGGCGACATTGTCGGCATGCCCCTCCAGGTCGGCGGCGAGGCGCAGCACCGCGGCATCAGGCAGCCGCTCAGGTCCGTCGTCGCCGCGCAGGGCCCGCGCCGCGAGCAGGCCGGCGATGATCGCGGCGGCTGATGAACCGAGCCCGAAGCCGTGCGGGATGGTGTTGCGGCAGACCAGCCCGAGCCCCGGAGGCTGGCCGCCGAGCAGGCCGAACGCGGCTCGCATCGCACGGACGACGAGATGCCCCTCGCCCTGCCCTGCGGTCCGCTCCCCTACGCCGGACACCTCGATCCGCAGGCCGCCGCCGGTCACCTGCGCCGTGATCGTGTCGTGCCGCGCGAGCGCGAGGCCAAGCGCGTCAAAGCCGGGGCCGAGATTCGCGCTCGTCGCGGGGACCCGGACCGTCACAGGCTGGCTCCGCCAGGCTGGCAAGGCGGTCAGCCCAGCCCGAGCGCGGCCGCCGCCGACGCGACATCGGCTGGCACGATCGTCGGCTCTGGCAGCCCGGCGACGGCCGTGTCCTGATCCTTGAGCCCCGTCCCCGTGATCGTGCAGACGACCACGGACCCGCGCCTGATCGAGCCCGCGCCGGCGGCCTGCAGCAGCCCGGCCACCCCGGCAGCGGACGCGGGTTCGCCGAACACCGCCTCCCGCAGCGCGAGCAGCCTGTAGGCGTCCAGGATCCGCTCATCTGAGACCGCCTCGACGCTGCCGCCAGACTCATCCCTGGCGGTCTCGGCGAGTTCCCACGACGCTGGGTTGCCGATCCTGATGGCCGAGGCCACGGTCACCGGGTCAGGCACAGGTTCGCCAGTGACCAGCGGCGCCGCGCCCGCGGCCTGGAAGCCCAGCATCCGCGGCGCCTTGGTCGCCCGGCCCGCCGCCAGGTACTCGCGGTACCCCATCCAGTAGGCGGAGATGTTGCCCGCGTTGCCAACCGGCAGGCAGTGCACGTCGGGCGCGTCGCCCAGCGTGTCGACTATCTCGAAAGCCGCTGTCTTCTGCCCCGCCAGCCGGTCGGGATTGACCGAGTTGACCACCGCCACCGGGTGGCTGACCGCCAGCTTGCGCACGAGTTCCAGGCAGTCATCGAAGTTGCCGTCCACCTGCACCAGCTTCGCGCCGTAGACCAGCGCCTGGGCGAGCTTGCCGGGCGCGATCTTGCCCCTGGGCACGAGGACGACACAGTCGAGCCCGGCCCTGGCCGCGTAGGCGGCGGCGCTCGCGCTGGTGTTGCCGGTCGAGGCGCAGATCACCGTCCTGGCGCCGCGCGCGAACGCCAGCGACACCGCGACCGTCATGCCCCGGTCCTTGAACGAACCCGTCGGGTTCATGCCCTCGATCTTCAGGTACACCTCGCAGCCGGTCAGCTCCGAGATCACCGGAGCGGGCAGCAGCGGCGTGCCGCCTTCGCCGAGCGTCACGACCGACTCGGCCGGGACGTCGGGCAGGCTGGCCGCATACTCGGCGATCACGCCGCGCCACGGGCTCACTGACCTTCCTCGCCTTCGACTCGGAGCACGCTGTCCACCGCGCGCACGGACGCCATCGCCGCGAGATCGGCGACCGTGGCGGCGAGCGCTGACTCGCGCGCCGCGTGGGTCACGATAATCAGGCTGGCGTCCTCGCCGCGGCCCTCCTGGTGGACGGCCTTGATCGACACGCCGTAGCGGGCGAAGCTCTCCGCGACGGGAGCAAGCACTCCAGGCCGGTCAGCCACATCGAGTGCCACGTAATACCTGGTCAGCGCCTCGGAAATGGGCACTACCGGCAGTTCGGCGTAGGTGGTGGGGTCGGGGCCGCGCAAGCCGGCTCGCTGGTTCCTTGCCACGGCTACGATGTCGCCGAGCACGGCACTCGCCGTCGGCTGGCCGCCGGCGCCGGCGCCGTAGAACATCAGGCGCCCGGCGGCCTCGGCCTCCACGAAGACCGCGTTGTAGGCCTCGTGCACCGCCGCCAGCGGATGGACCCTGGGCAGCATCGCCGGATGCACCCGGACTGACACGCCGTTGTCGCTGCGCTCGCAGATGGCCAGGAGCTTGATCACGAAGCCGAGGGCGCGGGCACTCGCGATGTCGGCCTCGGTGATGTCGGTGATCCCGCAGGTGTAGACGTCGGCCGAGGTGATCTGGGTATGGAAGGCGAGGCTCGCCAGGATGGCGGCCTTGGCCGCGGCGTCGTGGCCAAGCACGTCCGCGGTCGGGTCAGCCTCCGCATATCCCAGGTCCTGCGCCTGGGCGAGAGCAGCGCCGAAGTCCGCGCCGAGCGAGTCCATCCGGTCGAGTATGAAGTTCGTCGTGCCGTTGACGATGCCGAGCACGCGCAGCACGGTGTCGCCGGCCAGGGACTCGCGAAGCGCCCGGAGCAGCGGGATCGCGCCGGCGACGGCTGCCTCGTAGTACAGGTCGGCGCCGTTCGCGCTGGCTGCCCTGTGCAGCACGGCCCCGTCGCTGGCGAGCAGCGCCTTGTTCGCCGTGACGACCGACCGGCCAGCGTCGAGCGCGGCGAGCAGCAATGACCGCGCAGGCTCGATCCCGCCTATCAGCTCGACGACGATGTCGACATCGGGCCTGGCCACCAAGGCGGCCGCTTCCCCGGTCAGCAAGCTGGCGTCGACGCCCCCGGCCCTGGCCAGTTGGGGGCGCCGCACCGCGATGCCGGCGATCTCGAGCGGCCCGCCGGCCCTGGCCGCGAGGTCAGCGGCTTGCTCTGTCAGCAGCCTGGCGACCTGCGCGCCAACGGCACCGCAGCCCAGAAGCGCGATCCGCAGCGGCGCGTTGCCGGCCCGGCTGGCGGTCCGGCTGGCGGTCCCGCTCGGTGGCGAAGCTCCGTCAATCGGCATAAGGGCTCTCCCGGCTCGAAAGCGTGGCGGTATGGCCGCGCACGATGCGCTGACCGGTCAGCAGCCTATCGAGCCCGCCGCGTGCGCCCGCCGGGCATATTCCCGCCAGCCGCGCTGACGGCGGCACGGTCCCGGCTCAGTAGCTCATACCGCCAGCTATACCGGCAATACGAGCGATTACCCTGATCATTGAAGGGACTCTGAGCAGCGATCCCGATACGCTGTGCGGCATGAGCGGATGGTCAGGCCCAGGTGGACAGCAGCAGCCCTACGGGTACCAGGAGCCGGTCCCCGGGCAGCAAGGCTGGCCGGGAGCGTTCCAGCAGCCTGGCGGTGCCGTTCAGCCGACCGGCCAGTACCAGCCGATGCCTGGCGATGGGTACATGGGCGGCGAGGCAGTGCTGGTGTCGATTGGCGATATCTCAGTCACCTCGACGACGGTCTTTACCCCCAGCGGATCATGCCCGCTGAGCGAGGCCTCATTCACCTTCACCGACATGTCGGTGACCAGCCAGAACATTCCTACCTGGGCAATTATCTGCGCCATCGTCTTCTTTGCCTTCTGCCTCGTCGGCCTCCTCTTCCTCCTGGCCAAGGAGAACTCGACCCAGGGCTCGGTCCAGGTGACAGTCCGGGGCCCGAACCTCACCCACACGGCGACGATTCCGGTGACCAGCATCGAGCAGGTGGCCGACCTCAACAGCAGGGTCGGCTACGCGCAATCGATGGCCACCTTCTCGCCGGCCCAGCTGCCCGGCACGCCGGACCAGTCAGCCGGCGAGCACCCGCCGACCCAGGTCGGCCAGGCCACTCCGGCCCAGCCCTGGCAGCAGCCATCTCCCACGCCAACCGAGCAAGTCCAGCCCTGGCAGCAAGCCCAGCCCGGCCAGCCCTGGCAGCAGGGGCAGCAAGGCCAGGCCGGCCAGGCCGGCCAGCCCTGGCAGCAAGGCGAGCCGGGACAGCAGTGGCAGCAAGGCGAGCCGGGACAGCAGGGACAGCAGTGGCAGCAGGGTCAGCCCGGGCAATAGGCACGCGGGCGGCACGTGCGCGGAGGCTTTCCGTTCTGGAGCGCAATGCCACTGAGCCTATTTTGATCATGAACTGACCTGCGGGTGCCGGCCCGGGCTGAATTACTCAGCCGGTCACCTGCCCGAGCGGCACGAGCCTCGACAACATCGATCGCGAAGCGACACCCGATCGGGAACATCAATTCCGCCATTCATGCGATCACGTCCGGGCATCATCCGTCACCCCAGACACTTTAGCCTCGCTCGTAACATGTGCACCGCGCTGACAATTCGCCAGGCCGCACTCCAGCCGTCAACCGACCCGGCACCCTGCGCCGAAGGCTCCGAGCACCGCACTCGCCGGAGCGATGTTCCGTGATCATGCCGCAGGCCGTGACCACGGAAGATTGCCCAGGTCAGGACACGTGCGATGTTCCGTGATCATGCCCGGGCCCTTGATCACGGAACATCGCACCTGCCGCCCCCGGCACTGGCAGCTCCCTGGAGCGAGAACTCTCCCCTGCGATGCCGGAAAAGGCTCCCCGATCCTGATCACGAGTCACCCGGCAGCCTCCCTGACCTGGGCGAACTTCCGTGATCATGCCCGCGGGCGTGATCACGGAACATCAAGCCGTACCAGAGGCTGCCGGGTGACCTGCGGATCCGGGAAGGTCAGGCGCCGGCGGGTCAGGGTGGGGCTCGTCCCGGGATTTCGCGGGGGCTTTCGGGTCCGGGGAGGGTTGTCAGCTCCAGGAGTTGCTTGCCGCTGGCCCGTCAATGTCCCAACGATGGCGCTCCAGCGCCATGGTTGTCCCAAAGATGGGTCTATCGGCAGGCGATACACAAAGCGATTTCGGTCCCGGCGCGGCTGAGCGCCCGCATCTGAGTGCGGCTCTCGCGGAGGGAGTACGGTAGTTCACCGCGTCATCCGGCCTGACGCCAGCCGAGCCTGACGCCAGCCGGGCCTGACGCCGGTCCTGCCTGACGCCGGCAACCCAGGACCACCGGAACCCGAGGCCAGACCCGCCACCTGCCTCTGATCTCCGGATCCCGGATCGGGGAGGGTTGCCGGAGCGTGCGGGGAGTGTTCTCGCATGCTGGAGTGTCGTCGGATAGTCCGGTCAAGCCTCCTTCATGCGGAAACACTTCCCGCACCAGCCTGGCGCCGACCCGCGGCCAGCCGCCCGCGCTCGACAACAGCGCGTTTGCTCAGCGCGAAACGGCGGCCGGAACAAACCCGCTTCCGCAGGCGCTATTCAGTCCTGTAATCAAGTAATCCCCCACGGACCTCGCGGTCCAAGGACCTCACGAACCGTAGAGACCCACCGTAGAGACCCGTAGAGAACTTCTACTGGAGAGACTTCAGATGAGCGAAACCCTCACCCTGCCGGTGCTGCCGCTCGATGACGACGTCGTGCTGCCCACGATGGTGGTGCCGCTCGAGACCGATGACGCCGAGGTCCGCGCGTCGATCGAGGCCGCGCGGACTGCCGCCGAAGGCGATGCCAGGCCCCGCTTGCTGCTCGTGCCGAGGATCGGCGGCCGGTACGCGCCGGCCGGGACCCTGGCCGTAGTCGAGCAGGAAGGCCGGCTGCCGAACGGCAAGCCAGGCGCGGTCGTCAGGGGCGTGGCCCGGGTCAAGATCGGGGCCGGCACGGTCGGTCCCGGCGCGGCCCTGTGGGTGCTCGCCACCGTGGCCGAGGAGCCGCCGGTGAGCCCGCGCGCCACCGAGCTGGCCAAGGAGTACCGCGGCCTCGCGGCGGCGATCCTGCAGAAGCGGGGCGCCTGGCAGGTCGTCGATGCCCTTTCCCGGATCACGGACCCGTCCGCGCTGGCCGACAGCGCCGGGTACGCGAGCTACCTGTCGGTCGAGCAGCGCAGTGAGCTGCTGGCCGCGCCCGATGTGGAGCAGCGCCTTGAGCGGCTCACGACCTGGGCCCGCGACCACCTCGCCGAGCTGGACGTCGCCGAGACAATCGGCAACGACGTGCGCGAAGGCATGGAAAAGCAGCAGCGCGAGTTCCTGCTGCGCCAGCAGCTTGCCGCCATCCGCAAGGAACTCGCCGCGCTCGACGGCACTCCCGCCACCGAGCAGGACGACTACCGGGCCAGGATCGAAGAGGCCGACCTGCCCGAGCACGTCCGCGAAGCGGCGTTGCGCGAGGCCGCCAAGCTGGAGCGCGGCTCCGACGGCTCACCCGAGGCCGGCTGGATCAGGACCTGGCTCGACACCGTCCTTGACGTCCCGTGGAGTACCCGCACCGACGACGCCTACGACATCGGCGGGGCGCGCACCATCCTGGACGCCGACCACGCCGGGCTCGACGAGGTGAAGGAACGCATCGTCGAGTACCTCGCCGTCCGCAAGCGCCTGGCCGACAAGGGCCTGACCCTCGAAGGCGGCCGCCGCAGCGGCGCCGTACTCGCGCTCGCCGGCCCGCCCGGGGTCGGCAAGACCTCGCTTGGCGAGTCGGTCGCCCGCTCCATGGGCCGCAAGTTCGCCAGGGTCGCGCTCGGCGGCGTCAGGGACGAGGCCGAGATCCGCGGTCACCGGCGCACCTACGTCGGCGCGCTGCCCGGCCGGATCGTCCGCGCCATCCGCGAGGCCGGCTCGATGAACCCGGTCATCCTGCTCGACGAGGTCGACAAGGTCGGCGCCGACTACCGCGGCGACCCCACGGCCGCGCTGCTCGAGGTGCTCGACCCGGCACAGAACCACACGTTCCGCGACCACTACCTCGAGGTCGAGCTTGACCTGTCCGACGTGCTCTTCATCGCCACGGCGAACGTCGCCGAGGCGATCCCCGAGCCGCTGCTCGACCGGATGGACCTGATCCGCCTCGACGGCTACACCGAGGACGAGAAGCTGACGATCGCCCGCGACCACCTGCTCCCGCGCCAGCTCACCAGGGCCGGCCTGGACACCGAAGACGTCACGTTCACCGACGACGCCTACCGCAAGCTGGCCACCGAGTACACGCGCGAGGCCGGCGTCCGCTCCCTGGAGCGCTCGATCGCCCGCACCTTGCGCAAGATCGCGGCCAAGCTAGCGCAGAACGCGGAAGACCTGACGCTCCCGCTGACGGTCGACACCGGCGACCTCAAGGACTACCTGGGTCACCCCAGGCACACCCCTGAGTCAGCCGAGCGGACAGCCGTCCCCGGCGTGGCCGCCGGGCTCGCCGTCACCGGCGCCGGCGGCGACCTGCTCTTCATCGAGGCGTCGCTGGCCGACAAGGCGAGCGGCAGCACCGGGGTCACCCTGACCGGCCAGCTCGGCGACGTCATGAAGGAGTCGGCGCAGATCGCGCTGTCCTACCTGCGGTCAAACGGCCCGGAGCTGGGCCTGCCGGTCGCGGAGCTGGCCGAGCGCGGAGTGCACCTCCACGTGCCGGCCGGCGCGGTGCCCAAGGACGGCCCGAGCGCGGGCATCACGATGACGACCGCCCTGGCCTCGCTGCTGTCAGGCAGGCTGGTCAGGTCGGATGTGGCGATGACGGGCGAGGTGTCGCTGACCGGCCGGGTGCTGCCCATCGGCGGGCTCAAGCAGAAGCTGCTCGCGGCTCACCGCGCTGGCATCACCACCGTGCTGATCCCGTCCCGCAACGCGCCCGACCTGGACGACGTCCCTGAGAAGGTGCGCGAGGCGCTGGACATCCACCTGGTGGCCGACGTCCGCGAGGTGCTCGGCACCGCGCTCGAGCCAGCCGAAGCGCCGGTTGCCGAGCCCACGCCGCTGGCCGCCTAGTACCCGTCTAGTTCACCCGGCGGCCGAGTCCCTCCCAGTACGGCGCCCGGAGCTTGAATTTCTGGAGCTTCCCGGTCGCCGTCCTGGCCAGGGACTCGCGCAGCTCAACCGAGGTCGGGCATTTGTAGTGCGCCAGCCGGGAGCGGCAGAAGTCGAGAACCTCGCGCTCGGTCACCTCATGCCCAGGGCGGACGACGATCAGCGCCTTGACAGTCTCGCCCCAGCGCTCGTCGGGCACGCCGATCACGGCGGCCTCGGCCACGGCCGGGTGCTGGAACAGGCAGTCCTCCACCTCGACCGAGCTGACGTTCTCGCCGCCGGAGATGATCACGTCCTTCTTCCGGTCCGAGATCACCAGGTGCTCGTCGGTGTCGATGAGGCCCTCATCGCCGGTGTGGAACCACCCGTCCACCAGTACCTTCGACGACTCCTCCGGCTGCTGCCAGTACCCGGCGAAGACGTTGTTCGACCTGGCCAGGATCTCCCCGGAACCGTCCACGGCGACCTGCACCCCGAGCGCCGGGGTCCCGGCCCGCGACTGGAGCCGCGCCCGCTCGAGCGCGGGCAGCTCGTCCCACTCGGCCGGCCTCCGGTTCACGGTCAGCAGCGGAGCGGTCTCGGTCAGCCCGTAGATCTGGATGAACTCCCAGCCGAGCTCGGCCTCGACCCGCTCGATCGTCTTCGACGGCGGCGGCGCGCCCGCGACGACGATCCGCACCCGGTCACGTCCGGGCACCCGCTGCCCGGCGGCCCGCCGGGCGCTAGCCGCGTCCAGGATCGCGGCGATGACGGCCGGCGCCCCGCACATCAGCGTCACGCCGTGGCTCTCGATCCGCCGCAGCAGCTCCTCGCCGTCGATCTTGCGCACCACGACCTGGGGCACGCCCATCGCGGTGACCGCGTACGGCATCCCCCAGCCGTTGCAGTGGAACATCGGCAGCGTGTGCAGGTACACATCGCGGTCGGTCACCGTCGTGTGCCAGCCGAAGGTCGTCGCGTTCAGCCAGCAGTTCCGGTGCGTGAGCTGCACCCCCTTGGGCCGCGCCGTCGTGCCGCTCGTGTAGTTGATGCTCGCGGTCGCGTCCTCGTCCGGCTCCCAGGCAACCGGGTGCGCGTCGTCGGAAGCCTCGGCGAAGAGCTCCTCGTCGGCGATCCCGTCAAGCACGATCCGGTGCCTGGCCTTGACGTCGCGCAGCGCCTCGTCGGACTCGGGGTCGACCAGCAGCACCGACGCGCCCGAGTGCTCGACGATATAGCTGACCTCGTCGGCGTTCAGCCGGTAGTTGACCGGCACGAGCACCCGCCCGTAACCGCTGACGCCGAAGTACAAGATCCCGAACCGGGCGGCGTTCGGGCTGACGATCGCGACCCGCTCTCCGTGACTGACCCCGAGTTCGTCAAGCGCCAGCGCGACGCCGCGAGCCCGCCGCTCGACCGAGCGGTAGGTCAGCGTCCCGAACGATCCGGCGGTCCCCGGCTCGTCGATGAAGGCGGGCCTGTCGCCATAAACCAGGGCTCCCCTGCGCAGGAAGTCAGCTACTGTCAGCGGCACCTTCATGGGTGGCTCCCAGTGTGTGATCGGAACAGTGTGTGATCGAGACCTGTATTTACCTCAGCCTAGGCTCATTACGCCCGCGCCGGCCTGACGCCTATGCCAGCATTGTCATATGCGCCGACTTAGCCGAATTCGCGGAGAACGTCACAGCACCGGCATCGGGATAATCCTGGCATTGGCGGCAAGTGCCGCGCTAGCGGCATGCGGCAGCGCGGTCGCGGCCCAGCCCGCCCATACCGGGGCACCGCAGGCCAAGACGATCACCACGCGGGTGCCAGGCGCTCCCGACTGCCCGATGTTCCCGGCCAGCAACATCTGGAACACCGACATCTCCAAGCTGCCGGTCGACAGCCACAGCGGAGCGTGGATGCGCAGCATGAACTCGGCGCAGACCCTGCTGCACCCCGACTTCGGCCCGTCGGGCGGCTTCCCTTACGGCATCCCCTACACGATCGTCGACAGCTCGCACAAGCTGGTCAAGATCAAGTTCAGGTACGCGCCGCAGAGCGATAAAGGCCCCTACCCGTTCGGCCCTGACACCAGGATCGAGGGCGGCAAGAACGCCGGCGGCGACCGGCACGCGATCATGGTCAACAAGAAGACCTGCGTGCTGTACGAGCTGTTCAACGCGCGGTACTCCAGCCGCCCGACCGCCGGCTCAGGCGCCATCTGGAACCTGCGCTCCAACGCACTGCGCCCGGCCGGCTGGACGTCAGCGGACGCGGCCGGCCTGCCGATCCTGCCCGGCCTGCTCAACTTCAAGCAGGTCGCCTACTCCGCGCGGACGGGCAAGCCGATCACGCACGCGATCAGGTTCACCGCCGACGTGACCAAGACCTCCTACATCTGGCCGGCCAGGCACGAGGCCGGTCACGGCGGCAGCGCGAGCCTGCCGCCGATGGGAGCCAGGTTCCGCCTGAAGGCGAGTTTCGACGTGCGCGGCTACTGCCGCGATTCGACGCCGTACTGCAAGGACGCCAAGGCCGTCCTGATCGAGATGCGGCACTACGGCCTGATCCTGGCGGACAACGGCAGCAACTGGTTCTTCCAGGGCGCCGCGTACCCGCAGTGGCCCGACGACCTGGTGAGCCTGCTCAAGGGCATCCCGGCCAGCGCCTTCCAGGCGGTGAACGAGTCGTGCCTGATGGTCAGCAAGAACTCGGGCGCGGCCAGGGCCAAGCCGGGCTGCCGCATCGGCTGACCGCCGCGCTACTCCCGCACCACGTCGGCCGGGTCCTTGTCGTCCCGCACGCCGAGATAAGAGGCTGCCCTGAGCCGCCCTGAGGTCGTCCACTGCCCGAACTCGACCTCGATGACGACCTCCGGTTCCGCCCAGACAGCGTGACGACCATGCTCAGGAGGAACGCTGGTGCCGAACGGCGACGTGCTCCTTCTGAGTGGCTCAAGGCGGCGGGTCAGCGACCTCAGCGCCTGATCGGTGAATCCCGTGCCGACATGGCCGGCGTAGACCAGGCTGGCGCCCTCGTGCACGCCGACGATCAGCGATCCGATGAGGCTGGACCGGTTGCCCTCGCCCGGCTTCCAGCCTCCGACCACGACCTCCTGCCGGTGCACGTTCTTGATCTTCCGCCAGCCGGCCGATCGCTTCCCTGGCTCATAACGTGAAGCGAGCCGTTTCGCCATAATGCCTTCAAGCCGATGCTGGCGTGAGACAGCCCGCACATCCGCCCCGCCCACCCCGATGAACGCGGGTGGCGTCTGCCAGTGCGCGCCTTCGAGCCCGAGTTCGTCGAGGCGGGCGCGGCGGCGTTCATAGGGCTGGCCGAGCAGCCATTCGCCGTCGACAGCCAGCAGGTCGAACGCCAGGTACGTGACGGGGATCTCGGCTGCCAGCTGCCTGACCCCTGCTGCCGACGAGACGTTCATGCGCTGCTGCAGTGCCTCGAAGCTAGGCCAGGCCCCGCCGCCGAACGCGACGACCTCCCCGTCGAGCACCACCTGGCGCGCGCCGATCGGGGCAGCCAGGCCGCGCAGTTCCGGGTAGCTGGCCGTCAGGTCGCGGCCGGTCCGGCCGACCAGCCTCACCGCGGCGCCGGCCACGTGCGCGATCGCCCTGATGCCGTCCCATTTCATCTCGTAGGCCCACGGCGCGTCGTCGGCCGGCAGCTCGCCGGCGACCGCGAGCATGGGCCTGACCTCGCCCGGGCGGTTACTCACCTGGCAACCTTAGGCCGCCGGCCTCGGTCATGCCGCGGCGCGGCGCTTCCTGACCGCCTTGGAGATCGTGCGCATGCTGAAGGCGGGCGCGTAGCGGGTCATCCGCCACGCCACCCGGGCCGAGCGGGGCGCGACGATCAGCGCCTTGTCCTTGGCCAGGCCGGCCAGCACGTCCTGCGCCAGCAGGTCGGCCTTATACAGGGGGCCGACGAGGCGGGCGAGGTCCTCGGCGTTCGCCGCCGCGCCGGTCGGCGGCAAGTCCGGGTTGACGCGCCCGAGGAGCGGCGTGTCGACGAAGCCCGGGCAGATCGCGCTGAAGCGCACGCCCCGGCCCGCCGACTCCGCCCGCAGCGAGAGCGTGAGCCCGACGACGGCGTGCTTGGCCGCCGCGTACGGCGCGAGCATCGGCCCGGGCACCAGGCCTGCCAGCGAGGCGGTGTTGACGATGTGCCCGCTGCCCTGGGCCAGCATGACCGGGTAGGCCGCGTGCACGCCGTGGATGACGCCGCGCAGGTTGACGTCGATGACGCGGTCCCAGTGCTGGAGCGTAAGCTCCTCGGCGACGCCGCCGACGCCGATGCCTGCGTTGTTGAACATGAAGTCCAGCTTGCCGTGCCCGGCGGCCACCGACGTGACGAGGCCGGCGACGACGGCGGCGTCCCTGACATCCAGCGTCACGCTGGTGACGCCGGTGAGCTCGGCAGCGACGGCCTTGGCCGCCGTCTCGTCGATGTCCGCGATCACGACGGCGGCACCGCGCGCGGCCATGGCCCGCACCAGCGCCGCGCCGATGCCTGACCCGCCTCCGGTGACAATCGCCACCTGGCCGGTCATGCTGCTCAGATCAGTCATTACCGGAAAGTAACTCATGCCGCCAAGCGGCGGCAAGCAGCCCCGGCACGACTGATTTCACCTGACCAGTCCCCTCCGCAGCTGCGCACCCCGGGCTAGCAGAGGGCGAGGAGCTTGGTGATGGTATTCCAGTTCCGGGCCGTGCCGTCGCTCACCGGGCTGGCCCGCTTCGTGAGCAGCGTCTTGGCAAGCTCGCTGGTCCCGAAGCCGTCAGGGGTGTGCACGTACAGGACCCGTCCGCCGAAGGCCGCCTCGTCCCTGCTGCCCTGCTCGCGAGCGGCCGCGACCTGCCCGAGAACCCAGTCCCGGTTTTCCTTGCCAGGCTCAGCGGCCAGGAAGACGCCGTGCACGTACCTGGGCTCGGGCTCGCCTGAGTACGGGTTAGCGCTGATCACGTCGGCCAGTTCGGCCCTGGAGACCACGACCACCGAGGTCCGGAGCCCGAACTTCTCGGCGATCGCCGCCCGCAGCCCGGCGGCCAGCGCGGACGTGTCAGCGTCAGCCGACGTGAAGAGCACGTTCCCGGACTGGATATAGGTCCGCACGTCGCTATGACCGAGCGCGGAGACCAGCGCCCGCAGATCCGCCATCGGGAGCTTGCCCCCGCCCCCTACATTGATTCCCCGGAGCAGGGCAACATGGGTCGGCATGAGCCCATCTTGCCAGCCTCCGCCAGCCCGACGGAGTCTACGCGCTGCTCACCGACGGAACGACCGTGCTCATCAGGCCGGCCAGGCCGCAGGATTCCGGTGCGGTGCGGCAGATGCACGAGCAGATGTCGCCGGACAACATCTACCTGAGGTTCTTCAGCCCGAGCAAGACGTCGGCGGCCCGGGAGGCGCGCCGGGTCACCAGGCCGCCGGGAACCGGCCACGTGGCGCTGCTGGCCTGGCTTGGCGACCGGCTCGTCGGGGTAGCCAGCTACGAGCCGGGCGATAAGCCAGGAGCGGCCGAGATCGCGTTCGCGGTCAGCGACGACATGCACGGCCGGGGGGTCGCGACGCTGCTGCTCGATCACCTCGTCTCGATCGCCAGGCAGCGCGGGGTCAGCGCATTCACCGCCCAGACGCTGGCCCGCAACGACGCGATGCTGCGGGTATTCGCGGCAGTCGGGCTGCGGGTCTCCAGACGGGTGTCGCAAGGGGTCGTCGAGACCACGTTCCCGCTGCCAGCGCAGGACGCCAGCCAGCAGCTTCAGGACTACCTGGACACCGTCGCGCTGCGGGAAAGCCTCGCCGACGTGGCCAGCTTGCGGCCGCTGCTCGAGCCCGAGTCCGTGGCCGTCGTCGGCGCCAGCCGCGATCCGGCCAAGGTGGGCCACGCGATCTTGCGCAACATCCGCGCGGCCGGGTTCGCCGGCCGCCTCTTCGCCGTCAACCCTGACGCGGTCTCCGTGGCCGGGGTCGCCGCGGTGGCATCGGCCGCCGACCTCACCGAACCGCCCGATGTCGCCGTCATCGCCGTGCCGGCCGCTCGTGTCGTCGGGGCCGCGCAGGACTGCGGCCTGGCCGGTGCCCGCGCGCTCGTGGTCGTGTCGGCCGGGATCGAGCCGGGCACGGGAGCCGAGCTGCTCGCCACCTGCCGCCGCTACGGCATGCGCCTGGTCGGCCCCAACTGCTTCGGCATCGCGGTCCCCCGCATCGGCCTGAACGCCACCTTCGCCGGAACGAACCCGCCTCCCGGGGTAGCCGGGCTGGTCATGCAGTCGGGCGGGATCGGCATCGCGGTGCTCGAGCACCTGTCCAGGCTCGGCATCGGGGTGTCGTCGTTCGCCTCGACCGGCGACAAGTACGACGTCTCCAGCAACGATCTGCTGACCTGGTGGGAGCAGGACGAGGTCACCAGGCTCGCCGTGCTGTACGTCGAGTCGTTCGGCAGCCCGCGGCGTTTCGCCAAGACCGCCCGCCGGGTCGGCCGGAAGTTCCCCGTGCTGACGGTAATCGGCGGCCGGTCAAGCGCCGGCCAGCGCGCCGCCGCCTCGCATACCGCGCCGGCCGCCAGCCACACGCCGGTCGCCGGAACCTCGCTGATTACCCAGGAGGCACTGTTCGGCCAGGCCGGGGTGATCGCCACGACCAGCCTCGGCGAGCTGATCGACACGGCCGCGCTGCTCGCCTCCCAGCCGCTCCTGGCAGGCAACCGGATCGCGATCGTGTCCAACGCCGGCGGCGCCGGGGTGCTCGCCGCCGATGCGTGCGGCGACAACGACCTGACCGTCGCCGCCCTGGCCGAGCCGGTCAGGCAGCGACTGCGGGAACTGCTGCCGGGCGGCGCCGTGCCCGACGGCCCGGTCGACACGACGGCGGCCGTCAGCCCCGCCGCGTTCCGGTCCTGCCTTGAGCAGGTCGCGCTCGACGAAGGCGTGGACGCCGTCATGGCCATCACCGTGCGGACGGCGCTCGGCGACCTGGGGCCCTCGGTCGCGACGGCGTTCCTCGCCAAGCCGCTCGTTGCCGTCATGCTCGACCAGCAGGACTCCGTCAGGCTGCTGCGGCGGCCTGAGGGCTCCGTGCCCGCGTACCTGTACCCGGAGAGCGCCGCCCGCGCGCTGGCCCACGCCGCCAGGTACAGTTCCTGGCGCGCAGCGAGCCCGGGCCAGATACCCGAGCTTGGCGGAATCGACCTCGCCGGCGCACGCCAGCTCGTGGCCGGGGTACTGGCCGTCCGCCGTCTCGGCGGCTGGCTCGCGCCCGCGGAGACAGCCAGCTTGCTCGCCAGCTTCGGCATCGCGCTGGCCGGGACCGGTGCCGGCGTCGGTACCGGAGCCGGGACTGGCCCGCCGGCTCCCTTGGTCAGCCTGCTGATCGCCGTCCGGCACGAGCCGGTGTTCGGCCCGCTCGTCATCTTCGGCACCGCCAGCGAGCCGGGCGACGCCGACCAGGATCAGATCGCCAGGCTGACGCCGCTCACCGACACCGATATCGGCCAGCTGATCAGCGGCACCCGGGCCGCTCCGCTGCTGCTCGGCCAGCGCGGCCCGGCTCCCGTCGATCTCGGCGCGCTTACCGACTTGCTGCTCAGGGTCTCCCGGCTGGCCGATGACCTCCCCGAGGTCGCCGAGCTCGAACTCAGCCCTGTGCTCGCCCGCCAGGATCACGCGGGCGGCGTGCACCCGGTCAAGGCGAGGATCAGGCTCGCCCCGGCCGAGCCGCAAGATCCGTTCCTGCGCCGCCTGCGCTGACAGCACTCTCGCCGCGAAGGTCCCGCGCCCGGAACCTTTGCCGTCCTCCTGCGAGGAGCCTTTTCGCGTGCTGGAGGATTTTCGCATGCTGGGGCTTTTCGCACGATAGAGGCTTCCGGGTGACTCGTGAACAGGATCACGAACCGCGCGGCAGCCCCGGGACCCGTGCTGGTTTCCGTGATCAGCCCGCGACAGCATCAGGGCGGCCCAGGTTGCTGTTCACACCGCGTGTAACAGCATCGTGGCCCTCCCTGATGTCGTCCTGACAGCAACAGGGAGGGCCACGATGCTCACGCCGCCCCGGCGGCGCCCCTGCCGTGACCCGGCTGCGCCGAGCCGGGGCGCTGCGCACGTCTGCCTCCACCCCGTCGCCCGGCTCCCCAAGATCCCGAGTCACCCGACAATCTCCAGGAAAAAGCTCCCCGAGCCCGGCCGCGCAACCGATGAACCCGGCCTGGCCATCACACCGCTTCAGCACGGTCATCACCTGGCCTCCATCTGCCCGCCATGACCCGGCCGTACTGTGTACGCAAACCGGGGCGTCGAAGCCGGCAGAGAGGAATCCGCATGGCCAGGGTGATGCTTGATTGCCGCAAGATGCCCAGGGCGAGCAACTGCTCGCTCACGATCGCGGGCACGGAGGAAGAGGTTCTTGACACCGCTGCCGCCCACGCTGTTACCAGGCATGGCCGTGAGGACAATCCTGCGCTGCGGGAGATGCTCAGGTCCGGCATTGAGATCGCCGAGCCATCGATGGTCTAGCCCGGACCGCCACGTAACGTCAGCGGCCGGGCCGCACCGCGAAGTGCGATGCGGCCCGGCCGCTGCTCGCGGTTACGCCTGCGGGCGCCCGAACGGCGCGACCGACATCACGCCGATGGTGTTCTTCGGCGGGCGCAGCACCCAGGTCACGTGCTTGGTGTGCGGGTTGAACCACACGAGCGCGGCGCCGCCTGAGCACCCGCCGTCAGGCCCGACCAGCAAGCTGGCGCCGTGCCCGGTCCAGATGTGGTCGCTTGGGTAAGCGACGCCGGGGAGCTTGACTTGCTTGCCGTTCAGCGTCGCCACGAACTCGTCGCCGCAGGCACCGGCCGCCTGCAGGTAAACGCCGCTGGTCAGCTTCCAGCCATCGAGGTCACCAAGATCACCGCTCTTGCCGCTGCGCTGCGGGGTCAGCGCCGTCACCTTGCCGCCGCCCGCCGGGAAGAGCCAGAGTCGCGGTGGCTTGCCCGAGTTCAAGGTCGAGCACTGGGTTAGTACCGTCTTGGCGGTCCAGAAGCGGAGCGGCTCACAGAACCCGATCCCGGACGGCGCGCGCAGCTTCCTGATCACGCCGCCCGCGTTGGCCAGTACCGACAGGCCGGACTTGGTGCCGAGGATGACCGTCGTCCCGTCCGGCGAGTCGATCGCCCCGAAGCCCGTCTTGGAGAATGTCGCCTGCAGCTTGCCCGACAGGTCGTACCTGCGGGCTCCCTGGCTGTCAGGACCCGTCGTCAGGATGTTCTCGCCGTGCGGCCTGGTGTAGCTGACGACCTGGATATCAGGCGGCAGCTTGAAGGTGTTGATCACCTTTCCCGTCTTCAGGCTGATCTGCTCGTACTTGTTGAAGAAGTTGCCAACGAGCACCCGCTGACCGTCCCCTGACCAGTCGACGACCGAGAACGTGCTCGTGCCCGGCAGGCTCGCCGGCCAGCTGAAGAACGGGTATTTCTTGCCCTGGGGGCTCACCGCGTACAGCGTGGTCTTGCCCTTCTGGCGGTGCTTCACCATCGGAACGGTCGCCGCCGAGTACTCGGCGATCGACCAGCCCGGACCAACCTGGCTGAGCGGAACCAGTGATGGCGTCGTTTCCTTCGCGCGATGCGCCGACGGTGCGGCAAGTGCTACGCCCGCAGCACTCCCCGTCGCGGTCAGCACCGCCGCAACGAGCGCGGCGCCTTTCAGGGCAGGCCTGATACGCGTGATGCGAGGTGACATTATGGGGCCTTTCTTAGAACTCTGACCACCTTGACTAGCGTCTTCTATGACTCACCGGCAGCACAGGTGGTTGCGCTCATTTCGCGTCGCCAGGCGATGCTCGCGGCCCTGGGCGCGCCCCCGCGGCACCCAGAGCCGCGAACGCGCCTATGCCGAGAAGGCATCGTCCCTCCCCCTCGGCACGAACAGAGGCTAAGTTACACTAAGTCCTTGGTCGATTACAAATAGCAGTTCACGAATCCGGCGGGCTGATGCGACTTCACGAGGCCGCCGACATCCTCGGCGTGCATTACCAGACGGCTTACGGATGGGTCCGCGACGGCAAGCTGCCCGCGCGCATGGTCGCCGGCGGCTACGACCTCGCCGAGGCCGACGTGCGAGCGTTCAAGGCCGAACGACGGCTCGGCCGCGAGCCACCGGGCCAGATCCAGGTCAGGGACTGGGCAGCTCAGGTAGGCAGGCTCTACCGGGCCATCGCCAACGGCGAGGAGACGCAGGCGCGCCGCGCCATGGAGCGCCTGTCCGGGGCCATCACGATGACCGACCTCTGCGACCGGGTGATCGCCCCCGCGCTGCGGCAGATCGGCGACGCCTGGCAGACCGGCGCGATCTCCATCGCGCAGGAGCACCGTGCGACCGCGATCTGCGAGCGGCTGATCGCGATCCACGCCCGCCAGCCCTCAGGCCGCCCCCGCGGCCTCGCGATCGCCGCCGCCCCGGCCGGAGAGCGCCATGGCCTGCCGTCCCTGATGGCATCGGCGACCTTGCGCGAAAACCACTGGCGCGTCCATCATCTCGGCGCTGACCTGCCTGCCGCCGAGATCAGCACGCTGGCGGCCGACACTGGCGCGGGCCTCGTCGTGCTGTCCGCCTCCACGGACCTCGGCATGGCGAGCGCGCTGCGGACGGCGGAGGTGATCCGCGCCGCCGTCCCCGGCATCGCCGTGCTGACCGGCCGGCCGGGCGACACGCTGGCCGAGCTTCGCCGGCAGTGGTGACGAGTGACTAGCTCGCGTCGATCCCGGTGCTGACGGTGCCGGCGGTCACCGCGACAGGCGTCGCCGCGCCGCGGCTCGCTGCCCCGCTGAACCACTGGGTGCGGTACTTCGCCACGCCGCAGCCCGCCGTGAACTCGGCCCGGTAGCTGCTAGGCGTCACGCCGCTGATCCGGTAATTGCCCTGCGCGTTGGTCACCGCGAGCAGCGGCAGCCCGGCCCCGGCAAGCGAGGCGAGCACGCACACGCCCGCAGCGGGCTTCCCGGAGACCCGCACGGTTCCCGTGATCGCGCCGTCCGCGTCGAGCGTCGCGTCGACTCCGCCGGCGGTCGCGGATGGGGTCACGGTCACCGGCGCCAGGTCAAGGCGGTCGACGAACCCGCCAGTGCCGCCCGCGCACTGCGAGCTGAACTCGACTTCGTACTTGCCAGGCGCGAGGCCGCCCAGCACGTACTTGCCAGCCGAGCCGGTGAAAGCGGGCCCGAACGCGACGCCCGCAGGCGTCGACGCCACGACGCAGATGCCGCCCAGCGGGGCCACCGGGCTGCCGCCGGTCACTTCACCGGCGATGGACCCGGCCGCGGGGAGCGCGAAGCTGACTCCCTTGAGCGACTCCGAGCGGCGCAGCCGCACGTTCGGGTCGACCATCGTCGCGAGGCCGCCGCCTCCGCCCACGCACGGCAGGGCCTCGATGTTGTACGAGGCGGGAGCGAGATTCCCGATGCTGTAGTCGCCGTCCGCCTTGTCGACGGCGACGCCGGCCAGATTGCCGTCCGGGGCAACCGCGAGAACGCAGCGACGGGCGACCGGCTTATGGGTGCTGGCGCTCGTGACGCGCCCGGAAATCGAGGTCCCGACGATCATCTTCTGATCGATGCCAGCCCGGGCGTGACCAGCCCGCACCGTGACCGCGCGTGCCGATGCCTGGCTCCCGGCCTGCGAATACCAGGTGTTCGCGTACCGCGCCCCGCCGCACGGCTCGAACTCGACCTGGTACTGCCCGGGCGCGAGGCCGGTGATCCGGTAGGTCCCGGTCTTGCCCGTCTCGGGCAGGAAGCCGCCGATCGCGTCCATGATGACCGTCGACGGCTCGCCGGACAGGCCGTCAGCCAGCACGCACACGTGGGCGGCGGGCTTGCCGCCCGGTGAGCTGACCGTGCCGGTAATCGTCGCCGGAGCGGACAGCTTCGCGTTGATGCCGTGCGTGGTCCCCGCTCCCACGGAGAGCACGGCGGCGCGAACGCCGCCCTGCGGCGCGAACCACCTGGCCGCGTAAGACGGAGTCCGGTTCGTGCACCCGGTACCGAAGCTCACCGTGTAGTTGCCGGGCAGCAGATCATTGATCTTGTACTGGCCGGCCTTGGTGACAGCGAAGCCGGCCAGGCCCAGCGCCAGGCTGTCGAGCTCCTCGACCGAGCCGGACGGCGCCTGATCGGCCGTCGACGTCACTACCACGCAGGCTCCGGACAGCAAGCGCCCCGCCGGGTCCCGCACCGTGCCCATGATCGTGCCGCCGGCCGGCATCGACGCGTCGATCCCGGTCACATCCTGACCGGTCGCCACCGGCACAGAATCCGCCCCGGCATCGCTGACCTGGTTGTCGTAGACCACGGGCGCGAAACTTCCGCTGTTGCCGCAGCCGGGGTTGAAGGAGACCTCGTACTTGCCTGCGACCAGGCCCTTGATCGCATAGCTGCCATCGGCAGCGGTCACGGCGTCTCCGAAGCCCTCAGCGCCGGTCGTGCTGTCGGCCTCGACGCAGATGCCGCGAACCGGCGCGTGGCTGGCCCCGGTCGTCACCGTCCCCGAAATCTCTCCGCCGAGCGGCAGGAACCAGTTGACGCCCGCGGTCGTCTTGCCATCGGCGGCGGCAACGTCCCTCGGGAACATGCTCGGAGCGAAATTGCCCTTCGCACCGCAACCCGGGTCGAAGGCGAGCTGGTAACGACCGGTGCCAAGGTCCGCGACGCGGTACTCGCCGCCCTGTCCCGAAATAGCCTGGCCGATGACATCGTCCACCGGGCCGACGCCGAAAACGAGCACGCACACCCCGGGCAGCCCTGACCCGGCATTGCTGCCAGCCCTGATGGTCCCGCCGATCGAAGCGCCAGGCGCGAGCCTGGCGTCAATGCCAGCGAAGTGGCTGTGCTTGCCGACGATCAGCGTTTTCGCCTTGGCGCCATTGCCCGTGAACTTCCACCATTGCGGCGCGAAATTACCCTTGCCCCCGCAGCCGGCCTGGAACTCGACTGTCCAGCGTCCTGGTGTTATCTCCTTGGACGCGAAGCTATAGGCGCCGTGACGGCTGATGGTGACCACCGACTCAGCGTCTCCCTCGGAGCCATTCCGGCTGAACGAACTCGCGACGACGCAGATCCCGGAAAGGCGCTTGCCCTTGGAATTCATCGTGAACCCGGAAATGACCGGCTTCCGCGCGCCGGCGGCTCCGCGGCCCGCCGGGCCGCGGACCTGCTCGCGGCGATGAGCCCGGCGCTGGTGGCCGGACGGAGCGCGACCGGCCCGAGTGCCGTCGGCCGCCCGGGCCGCACCGCGACCGGCCTGGCTGCTCTCGCCGTGACGGCGCCGCCGTACCACTGGCTGACATACCTGGCCCTGCGACCGCACGCCTGATAGCTGACCCTGTACCGGCCGGGTAGCAGTCCCGTGATCAGGTACCTGCCCCCGGAATCCGACACCGCCGACGCCACCTCAGGACGGCCGGCAATGACCGCTGCGGCCGTCACGCAAATGCCGGGCAGCGCCGCGCCGGCCATGGACCGGACAACGCCGCCGACCTCACCACGCAGGGCGGGAAAGGAGTGCGGCACACCCATGGTGCTGCCACTAGGCCGGCCAGCCAGCGGGCTAGCGGCCGCGACGGCGGCTGGAACTGGCGCAATGACAGCGCAGGCAAGGAATGAAGCGCAGGTCAGGGCCGTAATCCTGAGCAGCGGAAGGCGTAGCGTCACGGGCAACGAGCGTAGCGGTTGTCCGTATTTGTGAGGACGTCGGGTGCCTGCTCAGAAAACTCAGCCAGAACTCAGGAAAGTCAGTGCGAATCCTGGATTTCGGCTCAGCGTGCCAATCGTAACCTTGCGATGCTTCGCCGAGCGGCGGATGCGACCCCTTACCAGAAAATGTGAGGTCCACGTCAATGGTCAGACGTCAGATAGCGAGGCTCGCCGTCGCGGCGGCCGCGGCTGGCACGGTCTGTGCACTCGGCGCGAGCGCCGCCTATGCCGCGCCAAGCTCCTCCTGGTCCGGCCCGGCCGGCCCGGTCCCGGGCGCGATCACGAACAACACTCCCTCGCTGAGCTCCGTCTCGTTCCCGGGCTCGGCCGGCTCAGGCATCATCGTCGCCTGGCGCACGCGCGGCACGACCGGCCACATCAAGTTCAGGTTCAAGACCGCGAACTTCAACAAGGGCCACTGGTCCAAGGTCGGCGAGGTACCGGGCGCGGACGCCATTACCAACGCACCGCCGGTCATCCGCTCCTACACCGACCCGTTCGGCCACAGCGCCGTCGTGGTCTTCTGGACCGGTCACCTCGACCACCACATCTGGTGGGAGCAGGGCGAGACCAAGTCGAACGGCACGATCTCCTGGACCAAGGCTGCATTCCTGCCCAAGAACGTCCAGTTTGACAACACCACCGCCGGCCCGACGGCGCTGTTCACCAACAAGGCCTTCCTAGTGCTGCTGTCCTGGCGCGGCCCGGCCAACCACATCCGCTACGCCACCGGCGAGCCTTCTGGCCGCGGCTTCAAGTGGTCGAACTCAGCGATCGTCCCTGGCCCGACCGTGACCTCGAACTGCAAGGGCGCCCCGTGCACCGGTAACACCCCGGCCGTGGCCGAGCAGCAGACCAGCACCTCAAGCGGCACGATCTACTTCTTCTGGCGGCAGCTGAGCACCAAGGCGATCGAGTACGCCACGACCGCCGACACCTTCGCCAACCTGACCGGCAAGACCGCGTTCACCGCTCCGGCACAGGTCCCCGGCGCATCGACCATCGTGGCTCCGGCCGCGTCGGACACGACCACCGCCGGCTTCGGCCCGCTGCTGCTGGCCTACAAGGCCGTCTCGAACACCAATGTCAAGTCCCAGACCTTCAACAGCGGCACCTGGAGCGCCGCTGCCCGGGTCCCGACCACGCACACCACGGTTGCCCCTGACCTGTGGGTGAACAGGCTCGCGACCACCACCCCAGGCACCGACGGCAACATCATCCTGCACACGTTCACCCCGTGACGCGGGCCGCCGCCAAGTAAACGGCACACATCCCGGATCCGGGTGCTGGGTTCCTCGTTCCCAGCACCCGGTTTCGGCTGTCTCGGGGGTCTTCTCACTGCGCGGAGTCCTTACAGCGAGGCGATCTCGGAGCCCTAGCCGCCGGGCAGGCGTGAGCATCGTGGCCCTCCCTGTTGCTGTCAGCGGCGGGCGTGACCAGCAACCCGGCCGCCCTGATGCCGTCGCGGGGCGCCGGGCAGCCGGGGCGCCGGGGCGTGCTCCCGCCTGATGGTTCCGCAAGGGTCCGAAGGACTCCCCGACCCGATCACGAGTCACGCGACAGGGGGGCGGGGAGCCTGCGGCGGGAGCCTGCGGGGAGATCGTTCGCGGAATCTGGGCCGGGCGGGCGGCGCGGTGATGGCGGGGCGGCCAGACTGGACGATGTGAGCCAGCGCATCAGGACCGGGGTCCGGGTCCAGGGCATCGTCCAGGGCGTCGGCTTCCGCCCGTTCGTCTATTCGCTGGCCACGGGCCTCGGTTTGGCAGGGCACGTCGGCAACGACGCGCAGGGCGTCTTCGCTGAGGTGGAGGGCGCACCGGGCGCGGTCGCCGAGTTCCTGGCCGGGCTGCGCGCGGACGCGCCGCCGCTGGCCAGAGTCGATGCGATCGAGACGAGGCCGATGCGCCCGGACGGCACGGCGATCTTCACGATCGTCGCGAGTCAGCCGAGCGGCCAGCGCCAGACGCTGATCTCCGCGGACACCGCCACCTGCGACGATTGCCTCGCCGAACTCGACGACCCGGCCGACCGGCGGTTCGGGTACCCGTTCATCAACTGCGTCAATTGCGGCCCGAGATTCACCATCGTCACAGACGTGCCCTATGACCGGCCGTTCACGACAATGGCGGCCTTCGAGATGTGCGGCCAGTGCGCCGCCGAGTACCACGACCCGGCCAACCGCCGCTTCCATGCTCAGCCCGTCTGCTGCGCACAGTGCGGCCCGAGCCTCACGCTCGCGAACGCGGACGGCAGCCCGCGCCACGTAGCCGATCCCATTGACAAGGCAGCCGAGCTGCTCAGGCAAGGCCGGGTCGTCGCCGTCAAAGGCCTCGGCGGGTATCACCTGGCCGTCGACGCGACCAGCGAGCAGGCAGCCGCCGCGCTGCGGTCCCGCAAGCACAGGGAAGACAAGCCTTTCGCCGTGATGGTCGCTGACCTGGCCCAGGCACGGCAACTGTGCGAGCTGGACGACACCGCGCAGCGGATCCTCACCAGCCGCCGCCGGCCTGTCGTGTTGCTGCCAAGGCGAGCGGGCGCCGAAATCGCCGACGCCGTGGCCCCGGCCAGCCGCCAGCTCGGCCTCATGCTCCCCTACACGCCGCTCCACCATCTGCTCCTGCGGCGGGTCGCCGGCCCGATCGTGCTCACCAGCGGCAACGTATCCGACGAGCCCATCGCCTACGCCGACGACGACGCCCTGGCCAGGCTGGGTCAGCGCCATGCCATCGCCGACGCCTTCCTGACCCACGACCGGGCGATCCGCATCAGGGCCGACGACTCGGTCACGCGGCCTTTCCGCGGGCGGGAAGCGGTAGTCAGGAGGGCACGCGGCTACGCGCCTGAACCGCTCACCGTCACCACCGCCTTCCCCAGGCCCGCTCTTGCCTGCGGCGCCGAGCTCAAGAGCACGTTCTGCCTGGGCAAGGACCGGCACGCGTTCCTCTCGCCGCACCTCGGCGACCTGGAGAACGCCGAGACCCTGCGGTCCTTCGCCGAGGGCATCGAGCACTTCAGCAGGCTCTTTGACCTCAAGCCTGAGCTCATCGCCCACGACCCGCACCCGGACTACCTCTCGACCAAGTACGCGCAAGACAGAGCCGATGCCGGGGGCCTCGACGCGGTCGCCGTCCAGCATCACCACGCTCATATCGCCTCGTGCCTGGCCGACAACGGCGCGGCCGGCCCGGTGATCGGCGTCGCTTTCGACGGCACCGGCTACGGCACCGACGGCACGATCTGGGGCGGCGAGTTCCTGCTCGCCGACCTCACCAGCGCCAGCCGCGCCGGGCACCTCGGCGCCGTCCCGATGCCAGGCGGCGCCGCCGCGATCAGGCAGCCGTGGCGAATGGCGGCGGCCTACGTCGATGACAGTTCAGCCGCGCTCGACGTCGCGCACCGCAACGCCGGCCGCTGGCAGGCCATCACGACCATGGCCCGCAAGAACATCAACTCCCCGCTCACCTCGAGCGCCGGCCGCCTGTTCGACGCGGTCGCGGCGATCCTGGGCGTCCGCGACGTCATCAACTACGAGGGCCAGGCCGCCATCGAACTCGAACAGCTAGCGGCACCGGCAGAAACAGCCAGCTACCCGCTGCGCATCGACGACGAAGGCGGTTCGCTTATCCCCGACACCAGAACCCTGATCGCCGCGGTCATCGAAGACCTCACGGCGGGCGCCGCCCGCGACCTCATCGCCGCCCGCTTCCACAACGCGGTAGCCGACCTGATCACCACGTGCTGCGTCATGCTGCGCGACCGCACTGGCCTGGGGACGGTGGCGCTGTCCGGCGGCGTATTCGCCAACCTGCGGCTGTCGGAGTCCGTCGCCGGCCAGCTAGAAACCCGCGGCTTCACCGTGCTCACCCACAGCCGGGTGCCATGCAACGACGGCGGGATCAGCCTGGGCCAGGCGGTGATCGCCGCGGCGCTCGACCGGGCCGGCCTGCTGCCGCCGAGGTAACCCAGTCACACCACTGCGCGACGCCGTCGCCGCTGACCACGGACAACGGCAGCAGCCGCGCTCCCGGGCTGACCCGCGCGACGTCTGCCGCGTACCGCGACAGATCGAAATCCACGTACGGCAGCAGGTCGGTCTTGGTGACCAGCACCAGGTCGGCTTGCCGGAACATGTGCGGGTACTTCAGCGGCTTGTCGCCGCCCTCGGTCACCGAGGCGAGCACCACCCGCGCCGACTCGCCGAGGTCGAACAGCGCGGGGCACACGAGGTTGCCGACGTTCTCGACTACCACCACCGAACCGGCCGCCGGGTCAAGCTCGGCCAGCCCCCTGGCGACCATCTCGGCGTCCAGGTGACAGCCGGTGCCGGTGTTGATCTGCACGACGGCACAGCCAGCCGCGCGGATCCGGGCGGCATCGAGCGAGGTCTCCTGATCTCCCTCGATCACGCTGACCTGAAGGCGGCCGGCGAGCTCGACCGCACTGCGTTCAATCAAAGTGGTCTTCCCCGATCCGGGGGAACTCATCAGGTTCGCCATCACGACTCCGCGCCCGGCGAGCCATTCTCTGTTCCGCTCGGCGATGCTGTCGTTCTTGGCGAGTATGTTGTGCTGCAAGACGATGGTGCGCGAGTCGTCAATGTGTGAGCTAGCGCAACCGCACGTTCCGCACATGTCAGGCTGTCCTTACCGAGACGATCCGCAGTTCCGTGCCCGACAGCACCTCGACCTCGGCGCTGCCGCACTCGCACAGCAGGACCGGCCAGTCCGGCGCGAACTCGGCGCCGCAGTTCCGGCACCGGCAGCTCGCGGGCGGCTCGTCGATGTCCAGGCTCGCGCCGGCCAGGTTCGTGCCCTCGGTCACCAGGTCGAAGCAGAACCGCACCGAGTCGGCCACCACGCCGGAAAGCGCTCCGATCTCCAGCCGGACCCCGGTTATTTTCGCCTCGGGCAGGCGCTCAGTGACGGCCGCCACCACACTCTCCGTGATTGCCAGTTCATGCATTGTGGATTAACAAATCCTTGGCAGCGGATCGCCCACCAAGAGGTCGACGATTCTCGTGCCGCCGAACGCCGTCCTCAGCTGGACGATTCCCGCTGGTCCCGCGGTGATTTCCCCGATGATCGCCGCTTCCGCGCCGAGCGGATCGCCTCGCAGGGCCTCCAGAGCCCGGTCGGCGACGTCCCCGTCGACCACGACGACCATCCGGCCCTCGCACGCCACGTACATAGGGTCGATGCCGAGCAACTCGGCGGCGCCCCTGACCGGCTCGCGCACCGGAATCGCGTCTTCGCGCACGGCCACCCCGACACTGGCGGCCGCGGCGATCTCGTTCAGGATGGTCGCGATGCCGCCCCTGGTCGCGTCGCGGAGCGCGCGAACGCCGGGCGTTGCCCGCAGCAGCGTCCCCACCAGCTTGTTCAGCGGGGCGGTGTCGGAACGGACGTCGGCTTCGAGGTCGAGCTCACCCCGGGCGAGCATGATCGTGACGCCGTGATCGCCGATCGGCCCGCTGACGAGAACCGCGTCGCCTGGCCGGGCGTGGGCGACGCCGAGGTTCACGTCGGCGGGGATCAGGCCGACGCCGGCGGTGTTGATGTAGCAGCCGTCGGCCTTGCCCCGCTCGACGACCTTGGTGTCGCCGGTGACTATCCGCACGTCCGCTTCGCGCGCCGCGGCGGCCATCGACGCCACGATGCGGCTGAGATCCTCGACCGGGAAGCCTTCTTCCAGAATGAACCCGGCAGTCAGGTACATCGGCACGGCGCCGGTCATGGACAGGTCGTTGACGGTGCCGTTCACCGCCAGGTCGCCGATGCTGCCGCCAGGGAAGAACAGCGGCGACACGACGTAGGAGTCGGTAGTGAGCGCTAGCCGCTGGTCGCCGACGCTGAAGCTGGCGCCGTCTTCGAGCGGCTCGAGCAGCGGGTTGCGGAACGCCTCGAGGAACACCGCCTCGATCAGCGACTGGGTCGCCTTGCCGCCCGCGCCGTGCGACATCGTGATCCGGTCTTCCCTGACCCTGGGCCGCGCCCGCCTGGTCCGCTCGATCCGCTCGAGAACCAGGTCTTCCTGGGTCATGTCCGGCTCGCTTCGGCGACCCTCGTCCGGCGCAGCCGGCCGTAGTTGTAGTAGGCGGCGCAGGCGCCTTCCGGCGAGACCATGCAGGTGCCGATCGGCGTCTCTGGCGTGCAGGCGGTGCCGAACACCTTGCATTCCCATGGCTTGAGCACGCCCTTGAGCACTTCGCCGCACTGGCATGCCTTGGGGTCGGCGACCCGGACGCCGGGCACGTCGAACAGGAGCTCCGCGTCGAACGCCGCGTAGTTCTCGCTGATGGCCAGCGCCGACTGGGAGATGAAGCCCAGGCCGCGCCACTCGAAGTAGGGGCGCAGCCTCATCGTCGCGCCGATGGCGGCCAGGGCGGTGACGTTGCCGTCCCAGGTGACGACGCGGGAGTACTGGTTCTCGACCTTGGACTCGCCGCGCGACAGCTGCAGCATGAGCATGTAGATGGACTGCAGGATGTCAAGCGGCTCGAACCCCGCGACCACCACGGGCTTCGCCCAGTCCCTGGCGATGAACTCGTACGGCCGGCAGCCGATCACAGTCGAGACGTGCCCGGGCCCGATGAAGCCGTCGAGACGCAGGTCAGGCGACTCGAGGATGGCTTTGATCGCCGGGATGATCGTGACGTGGTTGCAGAACACCGAGAAGTTCGCGAGGCCGGCCGCTTCCGCGCGCAGCAGGGTCATCGCGGTCGACGGAGCCGTGGTCTCGAAGCCGATGGCCATGAAGACGACCCGTTTGTCCGGATTATTCTTCGCGAGCTTGAGCGCGTCGAGCGGCGAGTACACCATCCTGATGTCGGTGCCGCGCGCCTTGGCGTCGAAGAACGACCCGTTGCTGCCTGGCACTCGCATCATGTCCCCGAACGACGTCAGGATCACGTCGGGCTCGGCGGCGAGCGCCATCGCGTCGTCGACCCGGCCCATCGGGATCACGCAGACCGGGCAGCCGGGCCCGTGCACGAGCGTGATCTGCTCGGGCAGGTAGTCCTCGAGGCCGTGCTTGTAGATCGTGTGCGTATGCCCCCCGCACACCTCCATGAGCTTGTACTGCCGGCCTGGCTCGCACAGCTCGGTGATCCTCGCGGCAAGCGCCCTCGCCTTGTCGCCGTCCCGGAATTCGTCTACAAATCGCATGGCTGCTGCCTTTAGTTTCCTATTCGATGCGCGATTCGGCGAGCGCGGCCAGCTCGTCGTCATAGGCCTGCCCGATTCCCTCAAGGAACTCCATCGCGGCCGCCGCTTCCTCCTCGTCGATCTTCGACAGCGCGAATCCGACATGAATCAGTACCCATTCGCCGGGCTTGGGCAGGTCGTCGGCCAGCAGGCCGACGTTGATCACGCGGCGGACGCCGCTGACCTCAACTCTGGCCAGGTCCGGCTGGTCCGGCAGGAACTCGATCACCTCGCCGGGTATCCCAAGGCACATCTGACCGACCTTCCGTAGTTTCCATTTTCTCGAGCAGCCCGAGCACGACCTTCACGGCCTCGCCGACCGCGACCTGCGCTTTCCCGCTCAGCCCGATGCCGTAATCGACGCTGGCCGGCTGCAGCCGACGACGAGCACGCGCGGGACCTGAGCGCCGAGCGTGCCGAGCATGCCGAGCACAACGT
The DNA here is from genome assembly GCA_963720575.1 of uncultured Actinomycetota bacterium. Taxonomy (GTDB): domain Bacteria; phylum Actinomycetota; class Actinomycetes; order Streptosporangiales; family Streptosporangiaceae; genus Chersky-822. Next base: position 1,366,740 of record CAVRGA010000001.1, on the reverse strand, counting down.
CAGGCTGCATCCCGTGCCCGTCGAGAAAGGCCGCGTCCATGCCGATGTCATCAGGCTCGACCACATAGACCGTACCTGGCTCGCCGCCTCTGGGCATGGCATCGACAATGATCGCCATTTCCACGCCGTCGGCCAGGTCATAGGCCAGGTGCAGGCCGCTTATCCCGTAATCGCCTATGGCGACCCATTCGGGCAGCCCGAGCTTGGCGAGCCTGCTCGCCACTTCCACGCCGAAGCCGTCGTCGCCAAGGAAGATGTTGCCGACGCCCGCGACGAGCACTCGCGGCTGATGGCCAGCGTCCCTGGCCATCAGGCGCTCGCCGCGGTCACGAGTTCCCACAAGATGTGGTACACGGTCGTCTGCGCTTCCTGGATCCGGTGAATCGACGACGACGGCACGACGAAGAGATAATCGACGCTCGCGAGCTCGGCCATCTTGCCGCCGTCGTAGCCGGAGATCCCGATCGTCAGCATGCCGCGCCGGCCGGCTTCGTCGAACGCCCTCAGCAGGTTCTCCGAGTTCCCGCTCGTGGACAGGCCGACCGCGATGTCCCCGGCCTGGCCGAAGGCCGCGATCTGCCTGGAGAACATCACCTCCACGCCGATGTCATTGGCCAGCGAGGTCAGCACGCTGACATCACCGGACAACCCGAAGGCCGGCAGCGATCCCACGTCGGCCTGCGGGTACATGAAGAGGGATGCGAGCTCGGCGGCATCGGTGGCGCTGCCGCCGTTGCCGAAGGTCAGCAGGCGCCCCCCGGCCGCGAATCTGGCCGTCATGTCGGCGGCGCAGGCGGCGAGCAGCCCGCTGTTCCTGATGCACACCTCGGCGCGCAGGTCGATGATCTCGCGCGTCTTGGCGATCGTCGACTCGCGAGCTTGCGCGAGTACCTGGGCCGGGTCGGACTGGCTGTCATACAGGAACGGGTAAAGCGACTCCACGGAGCCGGCGGCCGCCGGCTCGGTACCGCGCCGCACGTTGCCCGCTCGCTTGGGGACCCGGCTCATCGGTCCATCACGGCGATCGCCTCCCCCGCGTGCACGAGCACGGTGTCCCCGACAGCCGCGTTCACCAGGGCAACGCTGATCTCCTCGTCAGGCCCCGAAGGCGTGCTCACGACGGCGAGCTCGTCGTCGAGCAGCGCCACGATCATGACCGGCACGGCCGTGTCCGAGCAGGTCACGCAGACCTCACCGGCGCACGCGGGCGATATCGCCCCGTGCTCGAGCTTGTTATCAGTCATGGCGCGACCATCCCCTGTGTTGCCGCCGAAGGCTGCTCGAAAAAGACGTGCACGAGCTCCCAGAGCAGGTGGTAGGTCGTGACGTGGATCTCCTTGACCACCCGGGGGTCAGCCGACCGCGCCACGAGGACGTGCGCGGCGCCCGGGACCGCGGTCAGGGTGCCGCCGCCGTCGCCAGCCAGGGCGACGGTCAGCAGGCCAAGCTCCCCGGCCGCCCGCAGGCCGGCGAGCACGCTCGGGCAGCGCCCGTCGGCGGTGATCCCGAGCGCGATGTCGGCCGGCGCGGCGAGCTGCCTGAGCTGATGGGCGAAGATCTCCGCCATCCCCGCGCTCGCCGCGATCGCCGTCACGGTGGCGATGTCAGCCGTCAGCGACACGGCCGGAAGGGCACGCTTGCCCACGATCACCGGATGAACGAACTCCACGGCCACATGCTGGGCGTCCGTGCTCGCGGCGCCGACGCCGAAGACGATCAGCTTGCCGCCCTGGCGGAACCTGGCCGCCATCGCGAAGGCCGCGTCGGCGATGTCAGCGGCCCGGCCGACCAGATCGCGGGCGGCGGCCTCCCGGCGCGCGAATGCCGCGATGACGTCGTACCCGGCATTCCCCTCGCCGCTGTTGGCGGCGCTGCTGTTCGCGGCGCTGCTCTCGGTTCCGCTCGGCAGCGGGCCGGTGCTCAACTCTGACCGCCGTGCCGCTCGGCCGTCTCATCGCCGATAGCCGGTGCGGTGAGGCTCACCTCGATGACAACGCCAACTACGTCGCTTACCTTGAGCGTCCCCAGAAATGCCGTATAGGGCTTGATGCCAAACTCTGACTGCCGCACGGACGCGGTGGCCCTGTAACTGTCAGCGCCCGACTTGGAAACATGCAGTCGCAGTGGCCGTGAAATGCCGCCGAGCGTCAAAGTCCCCTGTATGAACCCGCCGCCATTGGCCCCCGGCTCGAACGCCGACGCGATGAACGTCGCCTCAGGATGCCGGTCCGCGCCAAGCACTCTCCTCGCGGTGACCGCTATCTCGCGGCGATCACGGTCACTCAGGGGCTTGACGCCGCCGGTGCCCTCTCGCACGACAAGCGAGGTGAGATCGAGCGTCGCGGTCAGGCCAGAAGGGGTGCCGTCCTCGGACATCTCCAGCTGCGCTGACCAAACGCCGACCCCGATAGTCAGATCGTGTCCAGCCTGAGCGGCCAGCCCGTCGCGAGCGGTCAGCAAGAGGACAGTGCCCTGTTCCGGATTAAACGCATAGCGTCCAGGCTGATGAGCCATGCAAGCACCGTAGGACACATGTGGGCGGTCGTCTAGTGAACTCACTGGACGGCCCTGACCAGATTAATACAAGGGATGAGACAAACTGTAACAAGGATTCACAGCAATTTCACTTTTCCCAGTGAAACCGCCCAGCCAGACCGTCCAGCGAAGCCCCGGCGAAGCCTCAGCCGCCTACATCGAGCGGCAGCGACCCGAAAACTTCCTGAATTCGGCGCAGATCGCGCATCCGGGGCTCAGTCGCCCCGCCCACCCAGCGGCTGATCGTCTTGACCGACACGCCAAGCTGGCGGGCGGCCGCTTCCTGCGTCAGGTTCTGGCTGCGCAGCGCGCTTGACATCCACTCGGCGAAGGTAGCGGGCTGGCCAGGGCCGCCGAGCGGGACAGGCCCGGCCGGGGTCAGCGCCGAGGCCCTGGCCGAGCCGGCCGCCGCGCCACCTGGTCCTTTGTCCCCGTTGACGTGCGCGGCCGTGCTCTGGCTGGCCGCCTCTCCCGGCCCGCCCCGCGCGACCGGAGTCGCCAGCGGCGAGTCCGACCGCAGGACGTCAACCTCGACGTGCTCGGGGAAGATACGGAACGCCACGTTGATCGAGCCAGTCGGTCCGGCGGCGTCGAGCAAGGCGCGGAAAACGGTCTCGCCGACTGCTCTGGTGCCTTCCTCTGTCAGAGGTGACTCAGCCAAACAATGCCGGACAAAATTACGTATATCGGGAATGGATGAAGGCCGAGCAGGGAACACCTGCGAGAGCACCACGACGGGTGCCACTTCAATCGGCTCGACACCGTGCCCGAAACTGGGCTCAGCCACGGTCACTCCCTCACCACGCACCCGCCTGGCAGGGCCGGGTGTGTGCAAGGTTACGTGCACAGCCGCCAAACAGGAAGGCCGGGGGCCGATCTCGTGCCGGTGTCATCCGCGATTACCGTTTTGGCACGAATATTTTGCCTCGCCATTGGGTCCCGGACATTTCTGTCCGGTCAGATGTCGGTTCCGCCTTGTAGCCGCGTGCCTACGGGTTTAGCATGGGCGGCGTCTGCGCATCACTAAAGGCAAGGTACGTCTAGACCTCAGTCATGAGAGCCAACCCGCAAAGCGTTGCAGTCGCGGCACTCGGGACAAGTGCCGCTTTCCGCTTAGCCGCTGACGGCGGCGAAAGCGTGTTCCGCTCAGCGCGCGCGAGATTTCCGGATCGCCGAATGCAATGGTGCATGCGATCAGCCCGATCGCGTCATAACATTTAGCCGACCGCGAAGCGAGGAGGTTGTTCGTTATGGCCGCCGACACCCAGCCAAGTGCGAGCACGGTGCAGGAGACCGACCCTGTAGTTCACATACTCTGGATGAACGGAGGCCTCGGCTGCGACGGGGATTCGGTGGCGCTGACCGCCGCCACCCAGCCAAGCATCGAGGAGATCGTGCTTGGCGCGCTCCCTGGCCTGCCTCGCGTCGCCGTTCACTGGCCGCTCATTGACTTCGAGTGCGGCCCGGAGACGGGCGCCGACAATTTCATCGAATGGTGGCACAAGGCCGACAGGGGAGAACTCGACCCGTTCGTCTTGGTCGTCGAGGGCTCAATTCCCAATGAGGCCATCAAGGAAGAGGGCTACTGGTGCGGGTTCGGCAATAACCCGGCGACGGGCCAGCCGATGACCACCAGCGAGTGGCTCGACCGCCTCGCGCCCAAGGCCACCGTGATCCTCGCGGTCGGCACCTGCGCCACCTACGGCGGCATCCACGCCATGGCCGGCAACCCGACCGGCGCTATGGGCGTTCCGGACTACCTGGGCTGGGACTGGCGGTCGAAGGCCGACCTGCCCATCGTGTGCGTGCCGGGCTGCCCGATCCATCCTGACAACCTCTCGGAGACGATCCTCTACCTTCTCTACCAGGTGGCCGGCCAGGCGCCGATGATCCCGCTCGACGAGGCGCTCAGGCCGACCTGGCTGTTCGGCGCGACCGTGCATGAGGGCTGCGACCGGGCCGGCTACTACGAGCAAGGCGACTTCGCGACCGAGTACGGCTCGTCGAAGTGCCTGGTCAAGCTGGGCTGCTGGGGTCCGGTGGTCAAGTGCAACGTACCCAAGCGCGGCTGGATCAACGGCGTAGGCGGCTGCCCCAACGTTGGCGGGATCTGCATCGCCTGCACGATGCCCGGCTTCCCCGACAAGTTCATGCCCTTCATGGATGAACCGCCCGGATCACGGGTCTCCACGGCCGCGAGCACGCTCTACGGCACGGTTATCAGAACGCTCAGGGGCTTCACGACGAGGACCGCCGACGAAGAGCCGAAGTGGCGGCAAAAGGGTAACGAACTCCTTACCGGCTATCAGAAGAGCTGGTAAGCCCCGGGCTTTCTCAACTCAGACAAGGAAGAGCGATGACAACGGCCGACGATACCGGCATCGTCGAGATGGCCTGGGATCCTATTACCAGGATCGTGGGAAGTCTCGGCATCTATACCAAGATCGACTTCAAGCAGAAGCAAGTTATCGAGTGCCACAGCACCTCGTCGATTTTCCGCGGCTACAGCATTTTCATGAAAGGTAAAGACCCGCGCGACGCCCATTTCATCACAAGCCGTATTTGCGGTATCTGCGGCGACAATCACGCGACCTGCTCGGTCTACAACCAGAACATGGCCTATGGCGTCCGGCCACCGCATCTCGGCGAGTGGATCATCAACCTCGGCGAATCGGCTGAATACATGTTCGACCACAACATCTTCCAGGAGAACCTGGTCGGCGTTGACTTCTGCGCCCGCATGGTCGGCGAGACCAACCCGGGCGTGCTCGAGCTCGCGAACCGCACCGAGGCACCGCACGCCGCCGACCACGGCTACAAGTTCATCGGCGACATCATGCGGTCGCTCAACCCGCTCGAGGGCGAGTTCTACCGCGAGGCGCTCCAGGTCAGCCGGTCGACCAGGGAGATGTTCTGCCTCATGGAGGGGCGCCACGTGCACCCGAGCACCCTCTACCCGGGTGGCGTCGGCACGACGGCGACGGTGCAGCTCTTTACCGACTACCTGACCAGGCTCATGCGCTACGTCGAGTTCATGAAGCGCGTCGTGCCGATGCACGATGACCTGTTCAACTTCTTCTACGAGGCCCTGCCTGGTTATGAAGAGGTTGGTCGACGGCGCGCTGACCTGGTCTGCTGGGGCAGCCTGAACGACCCGGAGCACTGCGACTTCAAGTACGAGAACATGACGGACTGGGGCAGGAAGATGTTCGTCACGCCTGGAGTCATCAGAGACGGTCAGCTGCTCACCAACGACCTGGTCGAGATCAACCTCGGCATCAGGATCCTGCTCGGCTCCTCGTATTACGAGGACTGGGAAGACCAGGAGATGTTCGTGACCCGCGATCCTCTCGGCAACCCGGTGGACCGCAGGCATCCGTGGAACCAGCACACGATCCCGCGGCCGGCCAAGCGCGACTTCGACAGCAAGTACAGCTGGGTCATGTCACCGCGCTGGTTCGATGGCAAGGATCACATCGCGGCCGACACCGGCGGCGGCCCGCTCGCCAGGCTCTGGGCGACCGCGCTCGGCAGGCTTGTTGACTTCGGCTACGTCAAGTCGACCGGTAACAGCGTGCTGATCAACCTGCCGAAGACCGTGAGCAAGCCCGAGGTCACGTTCGAGTGGAAGATCCCGGTCGACGCGACGGGCCGGCCGCTATCCAACGCCATCGAGCGGGACCGGGCCAGGACCTACTTCCAGGCCTACGCAGCCGCCTGCGCGCTTTATTTCACCGAAAAAGCACTCGCTGAGATCCGTGCCGGACGTACCAAGACCTGGGAGCCGTTCTCCGTGCCCGAGGAGGCGAATAGCTGCGGCTTCACCGAGGCGGTACGCGGCGTGCTCTCGCACCACATGGTGATTCGCGGCGGCAAGATCGCCAATTACCATCCGTACCCGCCCACGCCATGGAATGCCAGCGTCCGGGACAGCTACGGCACGCCGGGGCCATACGAGGACGCGGTGATGAACACCCCGATCTTCGAGGAGAACCCGCCCGACCGGTTCAAGGGCATCGACATCATGCGGGCGGTGCGCAGCTTCGACCCGTGCCTGCCGTGCGGCGTGCATATGTACCTGGGCAATGGCAAGGTACTGGAAAAGGTGCATTCGCCGATGTCAGTCGTCCTGTCGACCTGACAGGAGCTCAGCGTCCCGGGCCGGGCCAGGCGGAGCGGCCCGGCCCGGGGCACATCGCGGGACATCAGGCGCACCAGCGGCCCAGGGCGAGCATGCGAGGCGGGTAATGACCGGAGTGCGAGGAGTCGGCGAGCAAGTGGATGACCTGCTCGCCGCGCTGCGGGCTGGCCACGGCGACCCCGCTGAACTCGCTGATCAGCTGGTGCGGCTGCTCGTCGGGCTGTATGGCGACGGCCTGGGCCGGATCACGGCGATTCTCGCCGGGCAAGGCCAGGCCGGTGCCGCGATCATGACGGCCCTGACCGAAGATCCGCTGGTAGAGAGCCTGCTCTTGCTGCACGACCTGCATCCGCTCGACCTCGACGCCCGGGTGCAGCGCGCGCTCGACCAGGTCAGGCCCTACCTCGGCTCTCACGCCGGCGGCGTGGAATACCTGGGGACCGCCGGCGGGGTAGCCACGCTGCGCCTCGAAGGCAGCTGCCATGGCTGCCCGTCGTCCGCGGTCACGGTCACGACGGCCATCGAGGGCGCGATCATGAACGCGGCACCCGAAGTCAGCGAGGTCGTCGTCGAGGGCATGACCGCCAGCACCAGCCCGCCGCCCGAGCCAGCCCTCCTGCAGATCGGGCGGCGCCCGGACCTCGCCGAAGGCGGCGGCTGGGTCGCCCTGCCCCCTGTCGGGCCCCCGAGCGCGAGGCCCGTCATTTCCGATGCGGGCGGCACCGCCGTGCTCCTGTGCGCCGTCCGCGGCACGCTCTACGCCTACCGCGACGCCTGCGGCGCCTGCGGATCATCGCTCGCCGACGGCGTCCTGGACCGCGAGCGGCTCACCTGCCCCGGCTGCGGTGCCAGCTACAACGTCAGGCTGGCCGGCCAGGGCATCGACGATCCGGCCCGGCATCTCGATCCGCTGCCGCTGCTGGCTGACAGCACGGGCGTCCGCGTTGCCCTGCCCGAGTCCGGGTCAGTTGTGTCCGGTACGCCGTCATGAGCGGCAGGTCAGGCCTGAGCCGTTTCGTGAGCGGGGATGCCCGGCCGGCGGATGCCCGGCCGGCGGATGCCCGGCCGGCGGATGCCCAGTCGGCGAAGGCACAGCCGGCGGAAACCCAGCCGCCGGAAATCCAGCCGGCGATGAGGCCGGCCGACGTCGAGAAGTGCGAGCTGTGCGCGACCGTCATCCCGGCGGCGCACAGCCACGTCGCCGACCTGGAGTCATCCAGCCTGATGTGCGCGTGCCGCGCCTGCTACCTGCTCTTTACCCATTCGCAGGCAGGCCGGGGCCGGTACCGCGCCGTGCCTGACCGCTATCTGACCGACCCCGGGGATCTCATCTCCGCCAGCGAATGGGACACGCTCGACATCCCGGTCGGGCTCGCCTTCTTCCTGCGCGACTCAGCGAGCGACCAGGTCGTCGGCTTCTACCCGAGCCCGGCCGGAGCCACGGAGTGCCGGCTTGACCTGGATGCCTGGCAGCACCTCGCGGCCGGCCACGCGCTGCTCGGCGAGGCGGCGGCCGATGTCGAAGCCGTGCTCATCGCACGCTCGGAGTCGGTGATCGAGTGCTTCATCGTCCCGATCGACGCCTGTTACGAACTGGCCGGCCGGATGCGCCTGCACTGGCGAGGGTTCGACGGCGGCAGCGAAGCCAGGGCCAGCATCGCCGCCTTCCTGGACACGGTGCGTGCACAGGCTCGGCCGTTCCGCCGCGACGCGGGCCGGAGCGGGGCCTGACGTGGCTGAGCTCGTCTTCGACTGCGTTGGAGTTCGCCCGGACAAGTACGCCGTGGTGCCATCGCTGACGCTCGAGCTGCGGATCGCCGAGACCACCGGGGAGCGGATCGACGCGATCGCGCTGCGGTGCCAGCTCAGGATCGAGCCGGCCAGGCGGCGTTACTCAGACCAGGAGGCCGAGCAGCTCAACGATCTGTTCGGCGAGACGTCCCGCTGGTCGGACACTCTCAAGCCCATGCAACTCACGACGGTGTCCACCATGGTGCCCGGATTCACCGGGAGTACCGAGATCGACCTGCCGGTTTTGTTCACCTATGATCTTGAAATTGGATCGACGAGGTACTTCACCGGCCTCGAGTCGGGCGAGATCCCGCTGCTCCTGCTCTTCAGCGGGACGATCTTCGGGTCAGCCGACGGCAAGCTGCGGGTGCAGCAGGTGCCGTGGAGCAAGGAAGCGCGCTTCCGGTTGCCGCTGGCCGTCTGGCGGGAGGCCATCGACGCGCATTTCCCTGACGCCGCGTGGATCAAGATGAGCAGCGGCACGCTGGCTGACCTGCTCAGGTTCAAGTCCCGCAACGCGCTCCCCACCTGGGACGCGACCCTGGGCGCCCTCCTGCGACTGGCCGACGGCAGCGACGAGGCCCGGTTATGAGCCTGGACTCGGCGCACCTCGACCATGCCCGCAAGGTCGCTGACGCGATCTTGTTCGAGGGCTACCTGCTCTACCCGTACCACCAGTCCTCGCGGAAGAACCAGTCGCGCTTCCAATTCGGCGTGCTCATGCCCGCCGCCTACGGCCAGCTCGACCCGACCGAGGGACCGGCCAGCCAGACTCAGTGCCTGATCGAGTGCGGCGACGATGCGCGGGTGCGGATCAGGGTGAGGTTCCTGCAGTCGCAGCGGCGCCGGGTGCTGGGGATCGCCGGGGACGGCGAGCTGCGCGAGGTTGGCGTGCTTGTGGTGGACGGGGAGGAATTCACCGCGTGGGACGAGGCCGTCGAGCGTGAGGAGCAGCTCAGCGTCGGCGTCGCCGAGTTGCTGGGCGGGGGGTTCAGCGTGCCGTTCAGCTTCGGGCCGCAGGAGACGATCTCGGAACTGCGCGATGCGGGCGGGCGGGTGGCGGGGCAGCTGGTCAGGACCATGACCTCGGTGTACGGGCTCGTCGGGGTGCGGGCGGAGCGGGTGGCCGGCCCGTTCGGAGCCCTGCGGCTGACGGTCAGCGTCGAGAACGTCACCACTCCCGATGAGCCGCTTCGCGGCCGCGAGGACGGTTTGCGCTATGCGCTGATCTCGTCGCACGCGCTGATCTGGGTACCGGGCGGCAGGTTCATCTCGATGACCGATCCGCCGGAATGGGCCGCGGCCGAGGTCGCCGCGTGCGTCAACACCGGGACGTGGCCGGTGCTCGCCGGGCCGCCCGAGTGCACGGACCTGGTGTTGTCCTCGCCGGTCATCTTGTATGACCACGCTGAGGTGGCTCCGGAGAGCGGCGGCGACCTGTTCGACGCGACGGAGATCGACGAGATCCTGACGTTGCGCACGCTCGCGCTCACCGATGCCGAGAAACGGGCCGCGCGCGCGACCGACCCGCGAGTCCGCGAGCTCATGGACCGGCTCGAGGGCATGCCGCCCGAACTCTTCGACCGCCTGCACGGCGCGATCCGTTATCTCAACGCCGGCGGCGCGGGCGCGGGCGGCGCGGGCGCGGGCGGCGCGGGCGGCGCGGGCGCGGGCGGCGGCGCGGGCGCGGACGGGCAGGCGGTTCCGTGGTGGGACCCCGGCTCGGATACCAGCGTGTCGCCGGCGACCGACCAGGTCATCGTCGACGGCGTGGCTGTATCGCGTGGCAGCAAGGTCATCATGCGGCCTGGCAGCAGGCGCGCGGATGCCCAGGATCTTTTCCTGATCGGCCGGGTCGCCACCGTCGAGGCCGTTCTCCTTGATGTTGATGAGAACGTGCACGTGGCGGTCACTCCCGACGATGATCCGGCGGCCGAGCTGCAGCGCGCCCACGGGCGGTTCCTGTACTTCGCGACCGACGAAATCGAGCCGGTCCGGCCGGCGGATTCGGCAGGCACCAGGATAAAGCAGGAGGATTCGTCATGATCATGAAGCTCATCAAGGCAGCGGTAGTGGCGACGGTGCTGGTAGTGATTGTCCGGTCACTGCCTGACATCAAGCGGTACCTGGAACTGCGGAAGATGTAGCGGCACGGTGTCGGCGGCGGCCTGAGCGACGGTCGAAGGCGGCTGATTGTCAGACCCAAGAGATAGCGTGAGCTTGAAAGCTTCGCCACGCCATCTTGATCGGAGGGCCGATGACTAACCCGCTGGTCGAAGGGCCTTTCGGGGAGCCGGGCTTACCTCGTGAGCCGAAGCCGTGGGATGAGTCCCTTGATGGTCCCGAGCCCGACGAGCCCTCCGACGCCGAACTGGCTGGAGCATGGCCCGATCCGTTCGCGGGCTCGCCTGATGACGCCGATGAGTGGCTTGCCCGGCAGTGGCACGCCGGGGACGGCGACGAGGTCGGGGCAGCGGCCGGGTTCGCCGCGGGCGGGGCGCTCGACGCCATGGCTCCGGACCCGGCCCTAGCCGGATTCGTCGCTGACGCCTCAGATACCGGACTCGGCGTGCTTTCCGATGATGAGCTGGTCGGCCTGCTCTGCGCCGCCAGGCGCCTTTCCTCCTGGCAGGCCGCGGTTGAGCTGCGCGCGGTCGCCGAGCTTGATCAGCGCCGCCGGGCGCGGTCCGCGCACCCGGGGTCCTCCCGTACCTCCGAGCATGTCAACGATGAGCTCGCGGCCGCGCTGACCATGACCGGGCGGTCCGCCGACGCCCTGCTGACGCTGTCCCGCGATCTGGCCCGCCTGCCCATGGTGCTGGCCGCCCTGGCCGCCGGGGTCATCGACCGCGCCAAGGCCGCCGTGTTCGGCGCCGAGCTGGCCGCCCTGACCGACGTGCAGGCCTGCGCGATCGCCGCCGCTCTCTGGCGGCCGGCGGCCAGGCTGACCACTAGCCAGCTGCGCGCGCAGCTGCGGGCGCTGGTGCTGATGGCCGATCCTGACGCTGCCCGGCGCCGCCGTGAGAAGGCCAGGGACGAGGCGCGAGTCGAGCTCTGGCAGGAAGGCTCGGGTAACAGCGGCCTCGCCGGACGCGAACTGCCGGCCGCCGAAGTCATCGCCGCTGACAAGCGCGTCACCGCCATCGCCCGCGCGCTGAGGAAGGCTGGCGCGCACGGCACCATGGACCAGCTCAGGGCCGCGGTCTTCACCGCCCTGCTGACAGGCCAGGACCCGATGGCGCTGATCCCCGCCAGCACCGGCCAGGAGGGCCAGGAGGGCCAGGACCGCCGGGCAGCGGTTCCGGCGATCACCGGAACTCTCCACCTCACCATGCCTTTGTCCGCCTGGGCCGGATGGACCGACTCACCAGGCGAGATAGCCGGCCTTGGCCCCGCTGACGCTGACACCTGCCGTGATCTCGCCGCCCGGCTCGCTGCCAGCCCGGCCACCCGCTGGTGCCTCACCCTCACCGACTCCGACGGCGTCGCCGCTGGTCACGCCTGCGCCACCAGCGGGCCTAGCAAAGATCCGCCGGCGTGGCTGAGGTCGCTGAAAATCAGCTGGCTTGAACGCGGCGCCTGCGCCCATCGCCGCCAGTCTCGTGGATACCGGCCTAGTCCCCGGCTCGCCCACCTGACCCAGATCCGCCAGCGCACCTGCGCATCGCCCGGCTGCCGGCGCCCGGCCGAAGCCTGCGACCTCGACCACACCGTGCCCTACCACCAGGGCGGCCGCACATGCGAATGCAACCTGGGCCCGTTGTGCAGGCGACACCACCAGTGCAAGCAGGCTCCCGGATGGCGGCTGGCACAGCCACAACCTGGTTACCTGGTCTGGACCGCTCCGCACGGCCGCAGCTACACCGTCACGCCCGGCAGATACCTATTCTGACTACCCAGTCTGACGGATAGCCGCGACGACTCCAGCACCCTTCCGACTACCTGCCGCCCCTGGTAAAGATCCGCAGGAAGAAAAGGAACACATTCAGCACGTCAAGGAAGATCGACGCTGCCAGCAAGGGAGCGGAGCTCATGTTCTTTGAGGTGCGCAGTCGCTGGAAGTCGAACATCGTGAAGCCCGCGAAGATCACCAGGCCGAGCACCGAGTAAATCAGGCTGGCGTGCGGAATGTTCACGAAGACAGCCACGATGCCGAACACGATCAGCCCGAGCAGCGCGAAGAAGCAGATCCGCGCGAGCGCGGACAGATCACGCCGCGTCGCGTAGCCGGCGGCGCCGAAGCCCGCGATGAACAGCGCGGTGGCACCGGCGGACTCAGAGAGCGCTCCCGGGTCAGTGCTCGCGTAGTACGCCAGCGTGGGCGCCAGGGCCAGCCCCATCAGGATTCCGAACGCGACCAGCAGGCCAATGGTCACCTGCTGCGAACGCCGGACCGCGAACCTCATGCCGAACAGGCAGGCGATCGCCGCGATGAACCACACGATTCCCAGGCCGTACGACAAGTCCCGGCCGACATAGGCGCCACCCGCGAATAGCGCGGCGGTGAGCGCGACGAGTGCCATTGTCTGGCTGAACAGAGTGCGCGTGTAGTACTGGCTTGTGACGCCGCCGTGTCCGCCGTAGAGCGCCGAATCACTCACGAAAGTCATCCTTTCCGCGTTTCAGCTTCCATCATCAGGCATCGGGACCGATGCTCCTCGCCGGCCCCGGCCTGGCATCATGCTCACATGCGCATCTTGATCATCGGGGGCACCGCGTTCGTCGGCAGGTACATCGCGGAAGCCGCGCTAGCGGCGGGACACGAGGTCACTGTGTTCAACCGCGGCCTGACCAACCCCGGCCTGTTCCCGCAGGCCACGCACCTGACGGGGGACCGAAACTCCGATCTGTCCGCCCTCGCCGACGGCGAGTGGGACGCGACGATTGATGTGTGCGCTTATTTCCCTCGTCAGGTTCGAGAGCTTGCGAGGGCACTTGACGCGCACGACGGTCACACCGGGCGCGGCGGGCACCATGTCTACGTGTCGTCGATGTCGGCGTTCAAGACGCCGGTCGCGCGCGGGTTCACCGAGGACGCGCCGCTGGCCGAGCTGGCGGACGGCACCGAGGACACCGAGGTGATGACCGACCAGAACTACGGCGGCCTCAAGGTTGCCTGCGAGCGCCTGGCCGCCCGGCTCTACGGTGCGGCCAGCACCGCCATCGTCAGGCCCACCTACGTCATCGGGCCGCGCGACCGAAGCTACCGGATGACCTGGTGGGTGGAGCGCATCGCGGCGGGCGGCATCGTCCTTGCCCCCGAAGGCAAGACTGACCCGATTCAGGTCATCGACGCCAGGGACATGGGCAGCTGGATCGTGAGCCTCGCCGCGAACCAGGTCAGCGGCGCGTTCAACGCGGTCAGCCCGGCGCCGCCGTTCGGCTTCGCTGACCTGCTCAGCGCGATCCGCGCCGCGGTCGGGCCGCCTGGCACCGAGCTTGAATGGGTGAGCAAGGAGTTCCTGCTGGCGCAGGGCCTGGCGGAGACCTTGCCGCTGTGGCCGGGCGGCGACTCAGAGAGCGACATCAACGCGGCCGATCCCGCCGCCGCCGCAGCTACCGGGCTCCGGCCCCGGCCGCTCAGCCAAACGATCCGCGAGATCCATGCCGCCGAACTCGCCGATCCGACCCCGGTCAGGCCAGGGACCGGCATCACGCGCGAGCGCGAAGCGGAGCTGATCACCCGCTGGCGGGACTCGCGGGGCTAGCAGAGCCATCCGGCTTAGCCCAGGGCGGCACGACGCCTGCCGACGGCTCGGGCAGGATCTGCCGGGGAATCTGCGGTGCCCAGCTCCGGCGCTGCCATTCACGCGGGTAGCCGAGCGAGACCTCCTCGTGCCTGATCCCGTCGTGCCAGGTGGTCCTGGGGATGTGCAGGTGCCCGTAGACGACCGCGGCGGCGTGAAACCGGGTGGGCCAGTCCGCCGTCGCCGTCGTGCCGCACCACTGCGCGAACTCCGGGTACCTGAGCACCCGAGTGGGCTCCCTGACCAGGGGAAAGTGATTGACCAGCACAGTAGGCGGCTCCGCTGGCAGCTCGCTCAGCCGGCGCTCGGTCAGCGCGACCCTGGCCGCGCACCAGGCGTCGATGCTCGGGTACGGGTCGGGAAGCAGCAGCGCCTCGTCGCTCGCGACGATCCCGGCGCTGTACGCCTTCGCCAGGCCCTCGGCCTTCGTTGTCGCCCCCTCCGGCATGAACGTGTAGTCGTACAGCAGGAAGAGCGGCACGATCACCGCGGCCCGCCCGCTCCCTCCCAGACCGGGAACGGATCCTCGGGCGTGATCACGCCAAGGCCCCGGCAGAGCTCAACCAGGTACTCGTACCGCTCGAGGCCGCGCAGCGCGCTGGTGTCGCGCTTGTGCGTCCAGAGCTCGTGGTTGCCCGGCACCCAGATGACCTTGGCGAACCTCGTGCTGAGCAGGCGCAGCGCCCACTCGATGTCGGCGATGAGCTCACCCAGGTCACCGGCCACGATCAGCCAGTCGCCGGGCGAGCGGGGCACTATCAGCTCGTCGACCAGCGGCCTGTTCTGCTCAAAGCCCACGTGCAGGTCGCTGACGGCGAGCAGGCTCGGTACGGTTTCACTGCCTTCGGCCACGCTCGCGATCATCGCATAGTGCGCGCCCTGCCCGCCCGGCCAGCCTCAGCCTGTGACGCGGAGCGACTTGGCGTTCGAGTAGCCGAACAGCAGGTACCCAGCCAGATCCGAGGCAACGGCCCGGTACCGGAACGAGCCCGCCGACTTCCCCTTGATCGTGAAGCTGAACGCGCCGCCGCTCTTCTCATGCGTCGTGGCCGCGGTGAACCACTTCCCCGACCGCTCGACCTGCAGCGTCACCACGCGGCCGGTCCCGGCCGGGCTGACCTTGCCCGACGCGACGGCGGACTGGCCGACCCGGATGGACGACTTCACGCCGAACGACACCGACTGCGGGCCGAGCACCGGATATCCCCAGGCCGGATCGGTGCCGAGGACCAGGCCGCTGCCGCGGGAGTCGAGCGCGGCGCTGATGAGCGTGCTCTGGATGGCGTTGCCGAGGTCGACTGGCCCGCTCCAGCTCGAGCCGTTCTTCGTGGTGCGCTCGATCAGATGGTAGATCGGCGAGCCGAGCCCGCGGATGGAGAAGACGTGCACGGCGCCGCTCGGGTCCTGGTCAGCGGTGAACAATTCGGGGCCGCCGCCCGAGGTCCCCGGCACGTTGTGCGGCGCGCCGAAGCTGTGCCCGTTGAACAGCCGGATCCTGGCCCACTGCTTGCCGCCGGTCTGCACGGTCAGCAGCGCGTCGCCCGACAGCCTGAGGATGTCCTCGCCGGCGAACGAGCCGACGCCGCGGTAGGACTTGCTGGCTCCGAAGTCGCTGCCCTTGGGCGCGTACTCGACGAACGTGGTGACGGTCTTGCTGCCGGCGAAGGTGGAGCCGGCCAGCACCCCGCCGCGGTAGTCGCTTACGCCGGCCTCGGATGCCGGGTGGCTGTTGGCCAGGGCGGTCTCGGTGGCCGGCCCGACGGTCGGCGTCACCTGGACGCTCTGGACCTGCGCGCCCCTGAAGTTGTCCTGCGCCATGACCACGATGTCATTGCCCACCAGCGCGGCGACGTCGACGCCGACCGTGCCGACTCGCACCGGCGGCCCGAACGTCTTGCCGCCGTCCGTCGACGAGTAGAGCAGGTTGTCTCCGGGGCTGTTGTCCAGATTGTCGCAGCACGTGCCTTGCAGGACGACTAGGTGACTGTCTGACAGCGCGAAGACCTGAGGCGTTCCGAACATCGAGTCGCCGTCCAGAGGATGGAGATCGACTGGTTTGGGGCACGAATGCCCGCCCCGCTTGAGCACGCACACAACCGTTTCGCCCGTGGTGCCGCTCTTGGCGCCATAGGCGGTGACGATGGCGCCGCCAGGCTCGAGCGCGACGGAACCAGGGGCATTCGCCGAGCCGATCTTGAACGGCTTGAGCTCGGGCTGCGGGTCGCCCTTCACGCCACCGCCGGCCGGGCTCGCCTGCGCGGCACCGCCGAGGGCCATGCCGATCGCGCAGATCAGGCCGATAGACAGCCCGGCTCGCCGGCCAGTTCTCATCGTGTTCCTCCTATGCGAGGCCGCAGCCCGGAAGTCAGTCCTCGCGCAGGTTACGGGCGCCAGGGCGGTCCGGCCCAATCACCGGACGCGAACGTGACCGAACACCCAGGAAGCGAACGGCCCGGACTGTCAGACCCGTGCGGCAGAATTGCCGCGTGCGGGTTGCCGTGGTGCCAGGACCCGGGCAGTCCGGGCTGCTCTGTGAACTTAGAGAGGACGGCACGGGCGCCGCGATCCCCGTTCTGACTAATGATCTTTCGGCGGCTGTGCGGCAGTACGAGCTGGCAGGCGGCGTGCGGTGGGTGTGGGCGTCGGCGGTCGGCCTGTACCCCGGGCTCCTGCGCGCGGGAGTCCGGATCGCGCGCTGCCATGATGTGGCGCTGGTCGATGCGCTGCTCGCCAGCCGGGACAGCGCTATCCCGGTGCCGGGGGCCGTCCAGGCCGCGGACCTCGACGAGGCGCGGGCGCGGCTGCGGGCGGACGAGGCGGACGCTCAACGGCGGGCTGAGACGCGGCAGGCCGCGCTGTTCGACCTGGCCGAGACGGCGGGGTCCACCAGGACCATGGCGGACCTGCGGGCCTCGCTTGACGCGCTGCTGGCCGTGCACCGAGACCAGCTCGCCAGGATCGGCGCCGACGAGCACCCGGCCAGCTTCATGCTGCTCGCCACCGCCGAGTCGGCCGGCGCGCTGATCGCGGCCGAGATGACCATGGCCGGCCTGCCGTGGCGGGCCGACATCCACGACGAGCTTCTCACCGAGGTGCTCGGGCGACGGCCGCCCTCGGGCTTCGCCGCGTCCCTCATCCCGGCGAAGCCGGCCAAGCTCACCGACCTCGTGACCCAGATCTCCGCCGCCCTCCACGCCGAACGGCCGCTCAACCCGGACTCGCCCGCCCAGATCCTCCGGGCGCTCGCGGCGGACGGCGTCCGGCTGCCGTCCACCAGGCTGGCCGTACTGCGCGACGCCGACCACCCGGCGATCCCGCCGCTGATCGAGTACAAGGAACTGTCGCGGCTGCACTCCGCGTTCGGGTGGTCGTGGCTGGACACGTGGGTGACCGGCGGCCGGTTCAGGCCCGAATACATCGTCGGCGGCGTCGTGTCCGGCCGCTGGGCCTCGCGCGGCGGCGGCGCGCTGCAGATCCCGAGGATGCTGCGCCGCGCCGTGGTGGCCGACCCCGGCTGGGTGCTCGTCGTGGCCGACGCCGCGCAGCTCGAGCCGCGCGTGCTCGCCGCGCTCGCCGGTGACCGCGCCTTCGCGGCGGCGGCGGCCAGCGGCGACCTGTACGAAGAACTGGCGGCCGCGTTCGGCGGCGAGCGCGCGAAGGCCAAGGTCGCGCTGCTGTCGGCGATGTACGGCGGCGCGGGCGGCGAGGCGGGCCAGCTGCTCGCGGTGCTGCGGCAGCGGTTCCCGGCGGCGTCCGGTTACGTCGAGGCGGCGGCGCGGGCCGGCGAAGAGGGCCGGGTCGTCAGGTCCGTGCTCGGCCGCACCTGCCCGCCGCCGTCCGCCCGGTGGCGCGCGCTCACCGAAGAGGCCGCCGACGAGGGCGCCGAGCGAGATCCGGGCGCCGGGTCGGCCTCGCGCGCCCGGGGCCGGTTCACCAGGAACTTCGTAGTCCAGGCGTCCGCCGCCGACTGGGCACTGGTGATGCTGGCCAACCTGCGGGCCGGGCTAGCGAAGATCTCCGGCATGAAAGGTTCGCCCGCCGCGACCGCCGACTCTGGGCCGACGCCGTCCGGGCCGCCTCAAGCCGGCCGTGCCCCTCAGCTGGTCTTCTTCCAGCACGACGAGGTCATCGTGCACTGCCCGCAGGAGCTGGCCGACGCCGTCGTGGCCGCCGCGTCCCAGGCCGCGAACGATGCCGCCCGCATGGTCTTCGGCCCGACCCGGGTCGTCTTCCCGCTGACCACGGCCGTCGTGACCTGCTACGGGGACGCGAAGTAGCTCACCGGGTCCCGATCGGTACCCCCCTGGTGAGCTGGTGGAAGAGCTGCTCGGTGTCCGGATGCGGCTCGCCGCCCGGCGCGATCTCCGCGATCGCGTCAAGGCAGCCGGTCCAGGCCACCTCGACGCCGTCGAGGTTGCCCGACTCGTACTCGGCGCGCATGAGCGCGCGCCAGAGTTGCTCGGCGGCGGATTCGGCGGCGAGGCCGGCGCGGGCGGCGCGGGCGGCGGCGCGCGGCTCTCCGGCTCCGAGTTCGAGCTGGGCGAGCAGCTCGGCGGTGTCGACGATCTCGGCCCTGATCGTCTCGATGAGGCTGATGTCGATCCACCAGTGGTAGCAGTCGGCGAACGGCTCGCCCCTGACCAGCGCCATGGCAGCGCGCAGGTCTTCACGGCGGCGATCGGCGCGGCCACGCCGCGCGAACGCGGCAAAGGCGGTCCAGTCCATGTGAAGGTCTGGATGCGGCACGTAGATCCCGCTGCCGAGGTGCACGATGTACTCTTGGCCGTCGGCCGCCTGGCCGAGCCGCTTGCGGGTCCTGGTGATCAGCTGCCGCACCGAGTCGGACGGCTTGGGGTGATCAGCGTCGGGGCCGAGCAAGGTGCACAGGCCGGAGTTGGACACGCCGGCGGGCGCGTGAAGCGCGAGCGCGAGCATGAGCTCGGCCTGCTTGGGCAGCAGCGGCTCGGCGGCACCCACGATCTCCACCGGGCCGAGAACCTTGACCCGCATGCTCGGCGCGGCATGCCGCGGTCCTGGGGCCGCGGGTCCTGGGGCCGAGGATCCTGGGGTCGGGGGTCCTGGGGTCGGGCTGGGGCTGAGGCTCTGGTAGACCGCGTTCTCGGCCAGAGGCGACACGGGGGCAGCGGCGAGCCTGATCCACGGCGGCTCCCCGAAGTCGCTGTACGGCTCATCGTCCGCGGCGACGTCGGCGGTATCGGCGGCCGTCGCGAAGACCCCGGCCAGCGCCTCGTACTCGATGGCGGTCAGTGTCTGCGGCCAGACGGTGATCTGGTGGTTCGGGCCCAGGTAGGCGAGCGTGATCGTGGCGACGATCTCGTCCTCGCGGTCCGGATCTGGCGCCAGCTGGAACACCGCCGGAGCCAGCTTGCCGTCGTCTGTCTGCGTGTCCCCGGCGACGAGCGCCGCGATGCCGCCCGGACCGTCGGCGAGGCCGAGCAGCCGTGACATCTGGTCCGGGGCCGGCCGCTGGCGGCTGACGAGCAGCGTCAGGCCCCAGTCCTCGTCGTCGGGATCGGCCATCCTGCGGGTCCTGACATCGGGCGGGCCGCTGTTGCCGCCGGCGCCGTCGCCCATCCGCCGCGCGATCACGTGCGCCCGTTGCTCGAGCAGGCTGAGCGCTTGCTCGAGGTCGGCGCAGTGCTCGGCCCGGCCGAGCACGTCGAGTTCGTCGAACCCGGCCAGCACCAGGTCGTACCAGCCGCTCCAGTGGCTCGACGCCAGCTCGGTCGCCGCCGTCACGAGCAGCCGGTCGGCGAGGTCATCCGGCCCGTCGCAGCAGGTGACCCGCATCGCTTCGAGGTCAAGCAGCAGGTAGCCGCCCGCCTGAGTCGCGCCCGCCGTGAACAGGCCAGGCAGCAGGTCGCCGACCTCGCCAGGCACGGGTGGCTGCACCGGGCCAGGCGAGGTCCCTGGCTCGCCTCCGCCCAGGGGCACCGTCCAGCACATCGCCTGCCGGGCCGGGGCGATCACGAAGGGGGCCGGCGGCGGCGCGGCGGCCGGAGCGGAGAGCAGCACGTCCAGGGTGTCTGAGGTGAGGTGGATGCCGACTATGGGCGGCAAGGGTTCACCCGCGACGGCGATTCCCTCGCTCAGTTCCCTGAGCGCCTCGCGCAGGGTACTCGGGTTGCGGGGCTGGGGCTCGGGCTGGGGTGTCGCGCCGTTGTGCCGTTGGTGCTGGTCAAGCGACACCAACGGCACATCGGTGCCGTTGAAGTGAGCGTGTTCCTGGTCGGCGGTGTCGCCGTCGGGGTAGCCGGCGCCGTAGCCGTCGGGACAGCCGGCGCCAGCGGGGAAGCCGGTCAGCTCAGGGCCGGCCGCGGTGCTGGCCGCGAAGTCGGGCGACTCGGCCGCCAGCGATCCTGAAACGGGAGCAGCGAGGCCGCCTTGTCCGGCGAAGCCGGCGTACTCGCCGCGGCCGGCATCATCGTCCTCGTCGTAGCCGCCGGCGTTGTCGTAGCCGCCCGCGTCGTCGTGGCCGCCCGCGTCGTCGTAGCTGCCGGTCACCCTTTCGAAGCTGATGGGGTCGTCGAAGCCGGCGTCGTCACAAGCACCGGCTTCCCCTCCGAAAAAGGCGTCCTCATCGAGATCGGGCTGGGCGCGGAAGAAGTCATCGTCGCCGTCATCCTCCGCTGCCCCGGTCCGGTCGAAGGGCCAGCGCGCGGCGGCCGCGCGGAGCTTCTGCTCGATGCGGCGCCCGTCCGGGTCGGCGGGCAGGACGATCCGCCGGCCTGGTCGCCGTGACTGGCGCTGCCGGTGACGCATGCGGTCAAGGCTGGCCAGCGCGGCACCAGCGAGCATGCCGAGCGCGAAGAGCGCGGCCTCCGCGATCTGCTCGTGCCGGTCGGTGCTTCCTGACTGCTCGCCCGCGGACCCGGCGGCCTGGGTGCCGCCGCCGGCCGACTGAGTTCCGCCGCCCGCAGCGCCGGCGTTACCAGCGCCACCGGCGTTACCAGCGCCACCGGCGTTACCAGCGCCACCGGCACTTCCCGCGGCACCAGCGCCGGCATGCCCGGTTCTGCCAGCCGCGCCAGTTCCGCCAGCCGCGCCAGTCCGGCCGGCCGACGGGTGCGAGTGGCTGAACCGGTGATGGACAGACGGATGCCCCTCATGCTGGCCGCCCGTGCCGTGACCGCTCTGATCCTGGCCGCCGTGATCCTGCCCGCCGTGATCAGCGTGGCCGCCCTGGCCGTTGTGCGTCGCGGTGCCGACGTGGCCGGCGGCGTCGGGCAGGAGCAGGTGCCAGCCGGGCAGGATCAGCGACGGGTCGGTGAAGACCTGCCCGCCGCTCATCTCATGGCCCATGTTGAGCTGGACGATCTGCGCGAACCGATCGCCCGCGCCCAGATAGTGCTCCGCTATCGTCCACAGGCAGTCGCCGGGACGCACGACGATCACCCGGCCGGAGACCGCGGTCCGGGCCGGAGCAGTCGCCGGTGCGGCGTGCGTGACCAGGTCGTGGCTGGCAACCGGGGTAACCGACTGTACGGTCGCAGCCATCGCCGGCGAGGCGGCCAGCGTGACGGCGGCCGGTGCGCTGAACGTCAGCGCGGCGAGCGCGACCAGGCGGCCGGCCATGCCCTGCAAGCCGGCCAGGTGCAGCCTGGGCGCGCGCGGCCGCGGACGGCCGCCTGGGCCTCGGCGATCACGGCAATGGCAAACGCCAGCCACGCGAGCCAGGACACGTCGCGGACAGTGGCGAGGAAGAGGCTGCCATTGTCCCTGTGCATCAGGGCGAACGTCACCTGGTGCACTGACGGCACCCGGGTCGGGATCGGCGAGCCGCCGAACTTGTAGAGGGCGAGTGGCACGCCGGCGGTCATGGCCACGAGAACGGCCAGCCCGACGATGCCGCGGCACAAGGTCATGATCCGGCGGCCGATCATGAGCCCGGTCCCGTCACTCCGGTGACCAGCGACGCGACGGCGTTGCCGCGGGCTGTCATCGTGTCGATACCGACCAGCGACAGGACCGTCGTGCGGAGCACGATGGTCACGGTCACGCTGATCTTGTTGCCTGACCCGCTGACCGTTCCGCTGTAGCCGGCCTTGGCGAGATAGGCCCGCGCGGCGGCGAGCGCCTGCGCAAGGTCCACGCTGTAGGTTCCCGAGCCGTAAGCGGCGGACGTGTTGACCATGCCTGCCCCGGCCCTGGCCGCTTCCTGCGCGACCGCGTACGCGTTCTCGGTCTGGTCGAGCTTCCTGCCGCCGTCGATGACCAGCCCGGTGAAGGCCAGCAGTGCCACCATGAGCACCGCCAGCATCAACGTGAGCGAGCCGCTCTCGCGCTCGCGGTCAGCCGGCGAGGTGCGCTGTCCCCGTCTCATCCGGCCTCGTCTCATCCGGCACCTCCGGTGTGATTGCAGCCAGGTCGCGTGACCTGAATGGGTCGAGCGGTGAGGTAAATCGCGCGCGGAGCGTGATCGTCCCCGGAACTCCGGGCACGACCAGGTCAGACAGTCGCACCACGCACACCACCAGCGCGCTGACGGGAGCGGCCCTGCCGATCGGGCTGTTGAAAGCCGTGCTGAGGCCAGGGAGCGAAACGGCCGGCTGGCACTGGAGCCCGTCGGTGCGCAGCGCGGCCTCGGCGCTGGACAGCGCGTTGGCCTGGGCCACGCCTTCGCTCGGCGCGACCGAGGCTTCCCTGGCGGCGGCCCGGGCCGCCGCGTCGACGGCCGCCCGGGCGGTGTTCACCCGGCCGGCCGCGACCACCAGTCCGATCAGCATCAAGATGATCGGCGCGAGCAGGACTAGCTCAAGTGGCGCGTTGCCGCGATCACCGCGCACAGCCTGCCTGTTCACGGTGCACCCAGCGCCACGAATCGCTCGACCGGCGCGGTCACGACCTCGTGCACGCTGATCGCGACGTCAGGGACGAACGTGGGAATGCGGGCGCTCACTGTAATCCTGACCGTGGTCGCCGAACTGCCCTTGGTGCTCGCCGTAATGTGAGTGAGGAATCCCGGTGACGACGATGATGCGAAGTCCATGGCCGCCCGAGCTCCCTGTCCTGGCGGCGGCTGCGCCGTCCTTGCCACGTCAGCGCCATGCCGCGCCGCCGCCAGCACTGTCTCTCTCCCCAGATACCAGATCGATGCCTGGACGATGGTCATGATTCCGATCAGGAAGACCGGGACGAGGATCACGTAACTCAGCGTGAACGCCCCGGCCTCCCCGCTCAGTACCGATCGCCGGCGGACCTGGCGCGGCCGCTTCGGCCAGCTCACTTGATGGTCTTCGACTCATTACTGACCGCCGTCGAGAAGATGATCCCGGCGCCGGTCGCGGCCGCGAGGAGCAGCGCGGCGATGATCACCCATTCGAGCGTGAGCGCTCCTGACTCGCTGCGGAAAACACGACGGCCGAACTGATAGGCGTGTGCTCCCACGTAGCGAATTGTCTGCTGGAATGTTTCCATTGACTCTCCTTACTCCAGTCCGGATCACCTGAGTGTCCGGTACACCATCGGAAATGCGAGCAGCAGCAGGAATCCCGCGCCGAGCAAGGCAATCGGAATGACCATCGTGGTGCTGCGCGATCCTGCCTTGGCCTTGGTGTTGGCGAGCGCCTCGGCGCGCATGGACTCGGCCCTGGCCGAGAGGGTCTGCAGGATCCGCGCGCCCTCATGGCCGGCCACCTCGGCGATCTCGGCCAGGTCGGCAAGCTCGGGGATGCCGGTGGACTCCGCCAGGTCCGCGAGTCCCTCCCACGGAGGCCTGCTCGCCTTTCTTGCCGCCGCCAGGGCGGCCGCGATCCGCTCGAAGGCCCAGCCGCCGCCGATCTGGGCCGCCGCCTCGAGCGCCTCGGTCGGCGCGGCGCCCGCGCCGCGCTCCAGCATGACGAGGTCCAGGTAGCTGGTCAGCGCGTGCCTGAAGTCCGTGCGCTTCTCGGCCGCGTTCACCTTGACGACCAGGTCAGGAGCGAAGAAGAGCCCGACGCCGAGCGCGACCGAGGCGATCGCGGGCACTACGAATCCTTCGTGGAAGCCGCCGATCAGCAGCAGGACCTCGAACACGGGAATGGCGGCGAGCCCGATCAGCCCGGCGGTGACCTTGCTGGTCAGCCACTGCTCGCGGTCCTGCCCGAGCAGGGCCAGGTCTGCCGCCGGCACCGGCAGCCACGGCAGCGTTCCGACCCGGCGGCCGACTGACCGCAGGGATATCGGATCGTCGCTCGCCCGGTCGATGCCGCCGATCCTCGCCAGGGCGGCATCCAGCCTGGGCCGCGAGGGCATCATGAACTGGCTGACCGCGATGAAGATCCCGAGCCCGACGAGAACTCCTGAGATGATGATGAAGGGATTCACCAGCCGCCTCCCGCCGGCACCTGATGTGCCTCTGGTTCGTCGAGCCTGACCTGCGGCTGTCCGAGGAACCGGCCAGGGACCGGAATCTTGCCGAGCTTCTGCAGCCAGGTGAGCCCGGCCGCGTACAAAGCCGCGACGAAGGCGAGCACGACCTGACCGGTAAGGGTGCCGTAGGGCGCCGAATAAGCTTTATTGAGAATGGCGAACACTGTGAAGCCGGCAATGAATGCGATTATCCAGCGCAACGTTGTCCGGTGCTCGGCCCGGCTTGCCTCGATTTCCCGGCGCGCCGCGACGTCGCGCGCGAGCAGCTCGGCGAGCGAGCTGAGCACGCCCTGCACGCCCCCGCCGCGCTGCCCGGTCGCGATCAGCAGGGCAGCGACGATCCGGTCGCCCGCCGGATCGTCGATCTCGGCCGCGAATGCCCGCAGTGCTTCCGCAGTGCCGATCCGGGCGGACATCCGCCTGGCCAGCGCGGTCACGGCCGGGGCGATCGCCGTGGGCGCGGTCCGGGCACTCACCGCGAGCGCGTCTTCCAGGCCGCGGCTCGCGGTGAGCATGTCAGCGAGCCTCCGGGTCCACTGCTCGAGTCCCTCGAGCGTCGCCGTGCGCTTGCGGTCCGCTCGCGCCGACGTCACCTTGGGCACGAAGAGCACGCCGAGCACGGTCGCCACCGCGGCGACCGGCCAGCGCGTCAGCAGCAGCATCGCCAGGCCAGCGACGAGGGCCAGCAGGACCATGCGGCCCGACGGCCCGCTCAGCGCGCCGGAACGCGGCCCCTGCCTGACCGGCGTGCCCGGCGCGGGTGCGCGGCGGGTCAGCTCGGCGACGAACAGCACCAGGCCGATCATGACCAGCGCCCCGGCGCCAGCGGCAAGGAGGATCATCGGATCACCGCCAGTTGTGGCCGGGCTGGACCGGCTGCGCCGGCGATCTGTGCACGTCGAGCAGGCGCGCGTCGAATCCGGCGGCTTCGAGCCTGGCCAGCATCGACGGTGACGGAGTGTGCGCCGGAGCCGCCCGCCCGGCCGGGCCGGTCGGCAGGAAGAGCCGGTTGACCGCGGGCCGCTCGGTGTCCCCTGGGGGCATGACCTCGAGGATCTCCGAGACGTAACGAACCGTGCGCTGCCCGTCGAACCGCTTGCGCACCTGAATGATCAGATCGACTGCCATGCCCACCAGGATGTGGATGGCGCGCTCGGCGAGCGCCAGCCCGCCGCGCAGGCCAAGGATCAGGATCCGGTCGAACGCCTCGGTGGGCGAGTTGGCGTGCAGGGTGCACATCGAGCCTTCCTGGCCCGAGTTCATCGCCTCCAGCATCGGCATGATCTCGCCGCGCCTGACCTCGCCGACGATGATCCGCTGCGGATTGTGGCGGAGCGCGTGCGCGATCAGGTCGTGCAGCGAAATCGAGCCGGCGCCCTCGGAGTTGGCCTCGCGCGCCTCGAAGGCGATCACGTCCGGGTGCTGCTCCTGATCGTGCAGGTAGAGCTCGTACTCGGACTCAAGGGTCGCGATCCGCTCGCTCGGCGGGATCTCGCTCGCCAGCGCGCGCAGCAGGGTCGTCTTCCCCGCGTTGACGCCGCCGGTGACGATGACGTTGCAGCGGCTCCTGACGGCGGCGGCGAGGAACGCGGCCGTCACCTGGTCCAGCGTGCCCAGCTTGATCAGGCGCAGCAGCGTGACGTCCAGCTGGCCGTGCCGGCGCAGCGAGACGCAGGGCCTCGGCGTGACGGACATCGTGGCTGTCATCCGGGCGCCGCCCTCGAGCGCGACGTTGACCAGCGGCGAGGCGGCAGAGAAGTCCCGTGAGGTCTGCCCGCCCCTGGTGGCCCAGCTGCGGATCATGGCCACCAGCGCGTCATCGCTGGCGGCGATCGGCGCGGCCGCTACCCGCTCGCCGGTCGCGTAGGTCACCCAGACCCGGTCGTAGCCGCTGATGTCGACGTTCTCTACTTCCGGGTCACGCAGGTAAGCCGCCAGGGGCCCGAACCCGTACCGCTGGTCGTACACGGCACCGGCCAGCGCCTCGAGCTCGGCCGGGCTCGGCACCTGCATGCCGCGGCGCACCTGGTTCTGGGTCCAGCCCCTGACCGCGTCCCTGATCAGCGGCATGACCTCGGCCGCGGCGGCCTGGTCAGGCAGCAAGTCGGCAACCATCGTCAAGATCTCGGGCACGGCGGCCAGCAGCCGGGTGTCGGTCAGGCCAGGGAAGTCCGGCCGGGGCTCCGCGACGTGCCGCAGGCGGCCTGGCCCGCCCGCGGGCTGGGCCGGCGCGGTGAACGACCAGCCAGGAGTCCCGGTGATGTGCGGCGGCGGCCCGGCGGCCGGCGCTGGCAGCGAGCCCGCCGCGGCCGGCGCGGCGGGCGGCGCGGCGGCGAATCCTGTCTCGGCGGCCTCCGGCCTGGCCGGCCCGTATCCATTGCCGTTGTCATAGCCGCTGCCGTTGTCATAGCCGCTGCCGTCGTCGTAGGCGTTGCCGCTGTGATCACCGTTGCCGTTGCCGTGACCGTTGCCGTGGCCATAACCGTTGGCCTGGCCGTTGCTGTGGCCGCGGCCGTTGCTGCGGCCGTCACCGTTGCCGTTGTTCCCGTTCGCTGGCACCGGAGGCCAGGGCAGGCCTTTCACTCCGCACCCCCGGCCTGGCTGGCGGCGAGCTCGGGCATCGTCGCTCGGTTGCCGGCCAGGGCCAGCCCGGTGATCCTCGCGGCCCGCATCAGCGGCCGCCGGTCAAGGCCGGTCCGCTGGCCCTCGCCGTCAGACAGCACCCGCGCGGTCCTGCCGTCCTCGGGCAACGTCCCCAGCACCGGCACCCCGAGTGTCCTGGTGACCTCGGCCCGCGGCGTGCCCTTGTCGCCGACCAGCAGCAGCCCGAGCCGGTCCCTGCCGCCCGCGATCTGGGCCGCCATGTCGATCCTGGGCCGTGCCCCCGCCACCTGGCGCAGCGTCGGCCGCAGCACCATGATGATCGCGGCGGCGTCGGCCAGCAGGCTGAGCGGCTGACTCGCCCCGGCGTCAAACCGGCCGCAGTCGGCGAGCACGTCAGCGTCCTGGCTGGCGAGCCCGGCCGAGATGGCGGGCCATACCGGGGAGAGGCCGAGCGCCTGCCGCGGATCGCTGATCCCGGCGAGGAACCGGCGCTGCCCGCTCTCGTCGAGCGGCACTAGCTGCGTGCTGAGCTCGGCCGCGATCGCTGCCGGGCCGCGCCCGGCCTCGAACGCCACGCCGAGCAGGCCGCGCGGCGCCTGCAGGTGCCCGGCGAACAGCCCGGCCAGGATGTCGCCCCCGCCCGGATCGCACTCGGCCACGATGACCGGCCTGGGCCAGGACAGCGCCAGGGCCAGCGTCGCGGTGGTGCAGCCAGGCGAGCCGCCCGCCGAGATCAGCGTGTAGATGGCCATCAGGGCGCTCGCTTAGTGACGATCAAGGCGATCTGGCCGGTGGATGCCTGCGCGGCGACCGCGCCGCCGCTCTGCCTGGCCACCAGGATGTCGACGACGTCATAGCCGTCGGCGTCAGTGGCCAGCCTGACCGCCTCGACGACCCCCGGCACCGGGGAGGGGAGCACCGGTGCCGCGCTTGATGAGCCCGACTGGCCCTGAGCACCCGGCGTCGCCTCGACGATCACCCGGTCGCCCGGCTCGATGCCGCTGGCCGGCAGGATCGACGGCTTGATCGGCAGCGGCACGAGCACCTGCCCGTGCGCGGGCGGCCGCACGGTGGCGATCTCGGCGGCCGTGAGCAGCATGCCGGGATGCAGGGCGGAGCCGGCGATCTGCCCGACGACCTGGTTCAGCTGCGAGGCGGGAATCGTCTGCACGCCGGCGCTGACCGAGATGTCGGCCGTGCCGATCGCGCTGGAGGTGATCACGCCGCCGGCCGGCACGTCCGCCGTGACGACGAGCACGGGAGCCCGCAGGTTAGTCGCCGCGTAGACGGCCGCGCTCGCGAGGATGCCGAGACCGATCAGGGCGACGGCGAGCGCGATCATGCCGGGCCGCCGGCGCCGGGGCAGCTTGGCCAGCTGGCCTGACTGCCATGGTCGCGGCCCCGACCCGTTGAGCTCTATTTCAGGATGGAAAGCGGTGCCCACCTGCGGGCCTGGTCCAGAACTCATGGTGTGGTCACCAATGCCTCAGACTGCGCGACTCTGACCCCGAATGCCGTGCCCGTGGTGTAGCCGGTGGTGATCGTGCCGCCGGCACCGCCCGAGCCGGTCCAGCTGACCGTCCAGGTCACGACCACGGCTGCCTGGTAGGCATTGCCCGGCTGCCCGGCCGAGGGCTGGTTATAGGTGTACGAGCACCCGGTGTTCTGGTCGGCCGCCGGCTCACCCTTCGCGAAGGCGGCGCCCGGGCCGGCGCACGACACGCTCGACAGCCCGCCCCCTGGCACGTACGTCATCGAAGTCGGGCTGGCGGTCGCGATCGCGAACACCGGCCCGGCGGTGACCGTGACGCTGGTTTTCCTCCATTCCGACCTCGGCACCCAGAACCATTCGGGCAGGCCGACGAGCCCGTCCTTGCCCAGCGGAGGTGCCGTCTTGGCCGCGAGAGTCGGCACGGAGAGCTCGCCGATCGCGATCTTCAGGAGCTCAAGCGGGCTGATCGCCGGGGCACCGGTCTTCTTGCTGACCTGGACGAGCTGGCCGCCGATCGAGCTGCCCGCGGCTCCAGGACAGGTCATGATGTCCCACTGATAGCCAGGGGCTGGCGGCCCTGTGCCGGTCCGCTGCAAGATCGCCTGGCTTGCCTTGGTGTAGGTGCACGTGACCTTGGACGTTCCGCCCGATCCCGGGCTGCCCGGCGAGCCGCCGCTGTCAACGCAGATCCACGTGAAGTCGATGGGATAGCAACCGCCGCCCGCCGGCGTGGCTGCGGGCGCCGAGACCGCTTCCGGCGCCGCGTGAGCGGCCGGCGCGGCCGGTGCCAGCGCTAGGCCAGCGCCAGCGACGGCAACGGTCATGGCGCAGAGCGCGCGGGTCAGTACTTG
Organism: uncultured Actinomycetota bacterium; assembly: GCA_963720575.1. Lineage (GTDB taxonomy): Bacteria > Actinomycetota > Actinomycetes > Streptosporangiales > Streptosporangiaceae > Chersky-822. The sequence goes on along the minus strand of CAVRGA010000001.1, from coordinate 1,337,208 downwards.
CATGGTTCCACCACCGGGATAGCTCCTGTGACCAGCCACCGCCCGCGGGAAAGGGCAAGGGTCGTGATCAGGTAGTCGTGTGACTGGCCAAGGCCGCCGATGATCTGGCCGGTCCTGCGGTTCTGGAAGCCGGTATGGCTCAGGTCGATGCAGTCATGCACGGCGGCCGTCGCGGGACCGGTCAGCCGCACGCTCTGGATGTGGAACACAGGCGCGCCGAACGACATCTCGTCCCGCTGCCACAGGACCCGCATCCCGGCGACCAGCTTGGGCACCGAGCTGCCGATGACGTGCGCGGCGAGCACCGACTGGGCCGTCGCCGGGTCGCGGGAGTTGATCGCCTGGCTTGTCGCCGTCCAGTACCCCTCGTACGCCGTGACCACGAGCTGGCGAACGGACGGCGGCGCCGGAGCGGCGTTGCCGGCCGCGTGCGCGGCCGCTCCGGCTGCGGGTTTCTTCGGCAGGGCCACGTCAGCCTGGCTGCGCCCGCAGGCGGCCACCACGACGATGAGCCCGCATGCTAATAGCCCTGCTGCCATCCTGCGGCCCATCAGCCACATGTCCTCGCGCATCCCTGCTCCCTGAGCTGCCACCTTCCCCCGAGTCAGCGCCACCTGCCCCGCGATCGGGGACTATAGGGTGATCGGCATGAACGATGTGTGATCTGGCCATGAACGCGCAGGTAGACAGGCCCTTGCCAACGCTCCGTAACCGTCTTGTTAGTCAGTTGGGAGCCCGGCTCACCTCCCCGGCGCACGCGAAACATCGACGAATTGGCGGCGTTTACCAGTGGCGCACCGCGATTGTGTGATTACGATGAGCCCTTCTCGTTTTCGGTACGCGTGAGGCTGGGGAGCCGATGCGGTTCAGCATTCTTGGTCCGTTAGATATCAAAGACGACCGCGAGAGTCCGGTGCCCGTCAGCCGGCGGCTGCACCGCCTGACGCTCTCGCTGCTCCTGCTGAATGCCGGCCAGCCCTGCTCAGTGACCAGCCTCGTGACCGCGCTGTGGGGAGACAGCCCGCCGCTCAGCCCCGAGGTTCTCGTTACGCAGCTGCGTCTACGGGATCCGCAAGCTGCTGCCCGACGGGCAGCGGGTGCTCACGCACCCGTCCGGCTACCTGATCCAGGTCAGCGACGGCGAGCTTGACCTGCACAGCTTCCGCGAGCTGGTGTCAGGTGGCAGGGAAGCGTTCGACCGGGGCGACGTCCTTGACGCCGCGACGCTGCTGACGAAGGCACTCGAGCTGTGGCGCGACCCGCCGCTGGCTGACCTGCCCAACGTGAACGAGAAGGATAAGCTGCTCGATCAGCACACCGAGGCGCAGGACGCGCTGATGGACTCCAAGCTCGCGCTCGGCCAGCATCGGCAGGTACTCGCCGAGCTGAGGAGCATCGTGACCGCCGACCCGCTGCGCGAGCACGCGTGGGCGCAGCTGATGACCGCCCTGTACCGGTGCGGCTCGCGCGCTGAGGCGCTGGCCGCGTTCGGCAGGCTGAGGATGACCTTAGTGACGACGTACGGCATAGAGCCAGGTCCGGAGCTGCAAGACCTGCACCGCCAGGTACTTGCCGACGACCCCGCGCTGAAGCACCTGCCGAAGCGGCTGATGCCCGCCGCCAAGGCCGCGACGGGAGCGGGGCGCTGGCCGGCCTGCCAGCTGCCGGCGTCCGTAGCCGACTTCACCGGGCGCACGGCGGAGCTGACCGAGCTGCTCGGGCGGCTGCCCGGCGACGGAATGGCCGTCACCGTCATCAGCGGCATGCCAGGATCGGGCAAGACCGAGCTTGCCGTGCACGCCGCGCACCTGGCGATGCCGGCGTTCCCCGACGGCCAGCTGTGCGCCTGGCTGGATGACGGCGGGCTGGCACGTGACCCGCAGGTCGTGCTCGGCGAGCTGCTGCGCGGCCTCGGGGTCCCGGGCGGCGAGATCCCGATGAGCAGGTTCGAGCGGGAGGCGATGTACCGGTCGGTGCTTGCGGGCAGGCGGGTGCTGCTGCTGGCTGACGGCGCCAGCAGCGCGGCTCAGGTCCGCCCGCTGCTGCCGAACACGGCGGGCTCGGCCGTGCTGGTGACCAGCCGGTCCAGGCTCGCCGACATCGACGGCGCGAGGATCGTCGAGCTGGGCGGCATGCTGCCAGCCGACTCGGTGACCACGCTCGGCCGGATCTCGGGCCGCGTCATGGCGGGCACGAGCGCCGAGGCCGCCATGGACATCGCCGATGCCTGCGGTTACCTGCCGCTGGCGCTGCGGATCGCCGGGGCCAGGCTGGCCGATGATCCGGACCTGTCCGTGACGGCGCTTGCGGCGCTGCTGGCCAGCGAGACCAGGCGGCTCAACGAGCTCAAGCTCGGCGACCAGTCGGTCCGCGCCAGGCTGGCGTCGGCCGCCCAGGCGCTGAGCGAGCCAGTCCGCACGATCTTCGCCTTGCTGGCCGCGGCCGGCCCGCGCGACACCCCCGGCTGGCTGATCGCCTCCCTACTCGACGACCCGTCGGCGAGCGCGGCCGCCCCGGCGCTGGCCAGCGCCGGGCTGCTGCACCGGGTCCACGGCACCCCCACGTCCGAGGGCAGCCAGGGCGCCGCCTACCGGATGCATCCGCTGGTCCGCGCCTACGCCGGCGAGCTGCTGGCGAACGCCAACCCCGGCGTCGTCGGGGCAGCCACCGGCCGGCTGCTGGCATCGGGCTGGCTGGAACTCGCCAACGGCAGCGACAACGGCATGCTGAACGGATTGCGGCGCCGCTGGAAGGTCCGCACCTAGGCCAGCCGCCCGGCCGCCGGCTCATCCCGGCCCGTTCGTTGTGCGGAGGGTTCTCGGCTCCAGCGCGGAGACTTCTCGTTGTGCGGAGGGTTTTCGGCACATAGAACGGTCAGCACTCCGTGCTGCGAGAACTCTCCGCGGCAACGACGGAGAACACTCCGCGATCATGTCGCAGACGCCGGAGAACACTCCGCGATCATCGGACCGGGCAACCCCGTAACGCCGGAACCGAGCCCGGCTCAGTCCGCGAGAGCCGCGCCGGGCGGCCAGGGGCGGGTCACCTTCCGGTGAATCGGGGCTTGCGCTTCTCGGTGAACGCCGCGACGCCCTCGGCGAAGTCGCCTGACTCGGCCATCTCCTGCTGAATCCGCGCCTCGAATTCGAGCTGGGCGCCGATGTGCTCGTACAGCCACTTGTTGAGCTGGCGTTTGGTGCCCGCGTAGGAGCCGGTCGGGCCGTCGGCCAGCTTGCGCACCAGTTCGTCGGCCCCGGCCGCGAGCTCGTCGTCCGGCCAGACCTGGTTGATCAGGCCCCAGTGGCAGGCCTTGGCCGCCGGCAGCCGCTCGCCGAGCATCGCGAGCTCGGCGGCCCTGGCGAAGCCGATCCGGCTCGGCACGAGCAGCGACGAGCCGCCGTCCGGCACGAGGCCGATGTTCACGAAGGCGAGCAGGAAGTACGCCGAATCGGCCGCGAGCACCAGGTCGCAGGCGAGCGCGAGGGAGAGCCCGATGCCGGCCGCCGCGCCGTTCACCGCCGCCACGACAGGCTTGGGCATCTGCCTGATCCCGGTGATGATCGGGTGGTAGCGATCGGTCAGCACGGAGTAGACGTCCGGCTTGCCGTTCGGTCCCGGATCGGTTCCGTCCTTAAGGTCGGCTCCGCTGGAAAACGCCCGCCCGGCGCCGGTGATCAGCACCGCCCGCACGTCGCCGTCGGCGGCCAGTACCTGGACCGCGTCGCGGAGTTCGAGGCCGAGCGGCTTGTTCCAGGCGTTCATCCGGTCGGGACGGTTCAGCTCCAGCTTGGCCACGCCGCCGCGCCGGTAAATGTTCACGGTCTCGTAGTCGCTGACCAATTCGTAATCGCTCATGACGGAAGCCTACGGCGAGCCAGCGGGACTGGCTTGACAACGTTTGAGTCTAACCGTTATCTATAGAGATAACAGTTAGGTACTACGGGAAGGCTGGCCGTGAACCAGGAAGTGGTACTGGCCCTGCTGGCGAAGGAGCCCTCGTACGGCTACGAGCTGCGGGCGCGGCTGCGCGACGCGCTGGGCCCGCTCGGCGAGGGGATGAACGACGGGCAGATCTACGTGACGCTGGCCAGGCTCGAGAAGGCCGGTCAGGTGCGCTGCGAGCGTGAGGCCGGGCTGCCCGACCGGCCTGAGCGCAAGGTCTACTCGCTGACCCCGGCCGGGCAGCAGCGGGTCGCCGGCTGGCTCGCCGAGGTGAGCTGGCCGCGCCCGGACCTGGCTGAATTCCATCTGAAGCTTGTCGCCGCCGCGGCGGCCGGGCTCGCCGATCCGATCGCCATCGTCGACGGGCAGCGGCGCGAGCTGCTGCGCCGGCTGGGCGAAGCGCAGCGGGCGGCGATGGCCGAGCCTGACCGGTCAAGCGCGTCGCTGCTGCTGGAGGGCATCGTGCTCAGGCTGCAGGCGGACGTGCGCTGGCTCGAGGCGTGCGAGCGGAACTGGACCCCATCGAGAAAGGGCAGGTCATGAGCGGTATCAGCGACGAGCCACTGGTGCGCGTCCGCGAGCTGACCAGGCATTACGGCGCCGCCGCCGGGCTGGTGCGCGCTGTCGACGACGTCGACCTCGAGGTCGCCGCCGGGGAAACGCTGGCCGTGATGGGGCCGAGCGGCTGCGGCAAGTCGACGCTGCTGCACCTGCTCGGCGGGCTCGACCGGCCGTCGTCCGGCGAGGTGCGCCTGGCCGGCCAGCGCATCGACCGGCTGGGCGAGCGGGCGCTGGCGCGGCTGCGCAGGCGCCGCGTCGGCTTCGTCTTCCAGGCGTTCCACCTCATGGAGGAGCTGACGGCGGTCGAGAACGTGGAGTTGCCCGCGCTGATCGCCGGGTCATCGCCGCGGGCGGCCAGGCGCCGCGCGACAGTACTGCTCGGGCAGGTCGGGCTGGCCGAGCGGGCCGCTTTCCTCCCGTCGGCGCTGTCCGGTGGCCAGCGGCAGCGGATCGCGGTCGCGCGGGCGCTGGTCAACGAGCCCGCGGTGGTGCTGGCCGACGAGCCGACCGGCAACCTCGACAGCGAGGCCACGCTCGACGTGCTCAAGCTGTTCGGAAGCCTGCGCGGCGGCGACCGCGCCATGGTGATCGTGACGCACGACGCGCGGATCGCCGCCACCGCCGACCGGCTGATCACGATGCGCGACGGAGCGTTCGTGGATGAGACCAGGCTCTCCGGCGGCAGCACAGGGCAGCTTGGCGCGCTGGCGGGGCTTGGCCCGCGGCTGGCCGGGGCGGAGGGCTGAGGGATGGGACGGATCATGCTGCTGGCCCGGCTCGCCGCGCGGGATCTGCGGTACCGGCCAGGGCAGGCCGCGCTACTGCTGATCGCGATCTGCGCGGCCACCGCGACCCTGACGATCGGGCTGGCGCTTCGCGGCGTGACCACCCAGCCGTTCGCGCTGACCAGGGCCGCGACGGCAGGCCCCGACGTGGTCGCGATGGCGATACCGCCCAAGCCGAATACCATCGTGCCGCCCGCCAGCCCGGCCGGCCTGACCGCGCTGGGCCGGGCGCGCGGCGTGACCGGGCACTCAGGGCCGTTCCCGGTGACCTGGGCAATGCTGCGAGCGCGCGGCCGGGCCGACGCCGTGATGGCCGAAGGCCGCGACGCCGACGCCGGGCAGGCGGACCGGCCGAAGCTGATCCAGGGCACCTGGGCAGGAACGGGCGGCATGGTGGTCGAGCGCGGCTTCGCCGCCGCGCTCGGCTTGCGGGCTGGCGACACGGTGACGCTCAACGGGCGGCGATTCGAGGTCACCGGGGTGGCGGTCACGGCGGCCATCCCGGTGTACCCGCAGGTGTGCTCGTTCGGATGCCTGCTTGACCGGCAGCTGTCGCCCTACAACCCCGGCCTGGTCTGGGTCACCGAGCCGGCGGCGCGGAGCCTGGCCGGCCCCAGGGAGCCAGTGTCCTACGTGATGAATTACACGCTGGCCAGCCCGGCCGCTGCCAGCGCGTTCACGGCCGCTCACGAGCCATTGCGGTTCGGCGGGCCTTACCTGCTGTCCTGGCGGGACATCGGCGCGCTTGACGGCCTGGCGCTGACCATCGAGCGGCGCGTCCTGCTGGCGGGCGGCGCGGTACTCGGCCTGCTCGCGCTGGCAAGCGTCGCCGTCCTGGCCGGAGGCCGGATGGCCGACCAGACCAGGCGCGTCGGGCTGCTCAAGGCGGTCGGCGCGACCCCCGGCCTGGTAGCCGCGGTGCTGATCGTCGAGCACCTCGCCGTCGCACTGGCCGCGGCGGCGGCCGGGCTGGCCATCGGCTGGGCGGTCACGCCGCTGCTCACGAGCATCGGAGCCGGGCTGCTCGGCACCGCGCCGGCGCCGGCTGTGACGCTGCCGCAGGCCGGCCTCGTGGTCGCGGCGGCCGTGCTGGTTGCCGTGACCGCCACCCTGGTGCCCGCCATCCGGGCGGCCAGGACGAGCACCGTGCGGGCGCTCGCCGACGTGGCCAGGTCACCCCGCCGCAGCCGGCGGCTTATCGCGCTGTCGGCGCATCTGCCGGTGCCCGTGCTGCTCGGGCTCCGGCTGGCGGCCGGCCGGCCGCGCCGGGTGGCGCTCACCGCGCTCAGCACGTTCGTGACGGTCAGCGGGGTCGTGGCCGTGCTCGTCGTGCACGCCTCAGACAACAGCCAGCTGGGCGGAACGTCGGGGGTGAGCAACCCGCAGACCGCCATGCTCAACCAGGTGACGCTGGTCCTGGCCGTCATGATGGTGATCCTGGCCGCCGTCAACGCGATCTTCATCACCTGGGGCACGGTGCTCGACGCCCGGCACAGCTCGGCGCTGCAGCGGGCCCTCGGCGCCACGCCCGCGCAGGTCACCGCCGGGCTGTCGGCGGCCCAGCTGCTGCCAGCGCTGGCTGGCGCCGTCGCGGGCATCCCCGGCGGCATCGGCCTGTTCGATGCCGCGAAGAACAGCGGGCCCACGACAGTGCCGCCGGCCTGGTGGCTCGCGGCGGCGGTGCTCGGGGCGCTGCTCGTGCTGGCCGCGCTGACCGCGGTGCCCGCTCGCATCGGCGCCCGGCGCCCGCCCGCCGACCTGCTCGGCTCGGAAGCGGCCTGACAGACTTTGGTCATGACATACGCAGCGCATGCCGACCGGTACGAACAGACCAGCTACCGCCGATGCGGGCGAAGCGGGATCAAGCTGCCCGAGGTCTCGCTGGGCCTCTGGCAGAATTTCGGCGACGAGACGCCGCTCGACACCCAGCGGGCGATGATCCGCCGCGCCTTCGATCTCGGCGTCACGCACTTCGATCTCGCTAACAACTACGGGCCGCCGTACGGGGCCGCGGAGATCAACTTCGGCCGGATCATGGCCGAGGACCTGCGGCCCTACCGCGACGAGCTGATGATCTCCACCAAGGCCGGGTGGGACATGTGGCCGGGTCCCTACGGTGACCTCGGGTCACGCAAGTACCTGCTGGCGAGCCTGGACCAGTCGCTGCGCCGGATGGGCCTCGAGTACGTGGACATCTTCTACAGTCACCGGGCCGACCCGCAGACTCCGCTCGAGGAGACCATGGGCGCGCTCGCGACGGCCGTGCGGTCCGGCCGGGCGCTGTACGCGGGCATCTCCTCGTACTCACCGGAGCGCACTTCCCAGGCGGCCGTCCTGCTGCGGGACATGGGCGTGCCGCTGCTCATCCACCAGCCCTCGTACTCGCTGCTGAACCGCTGGATCGAGGGCGGCCTGCTCGACGTTCTGGAAGCGGAGGGAGCGGGGTGCATCGCGTTCTCCCCGCTGGCACAGGGCATGCTGACGAGCAGGTACACCAACGGCATCCCGGAGGGGTCACGGGCTAGCCGGCCAGGGTCGCTATCGCCGGATTCGCTGACGCCGGCCAATCTGGAGCACGTGCGCAAGCTCGGCGAGATCGCCGCGGCGCGCGGGCAGAGCCTGGCCCAGATGGCCATTTCCTGGGTATTGCGTGACCAGCGGGTGACCTCGGCCGTGATCGGCGCGAGCAGCGTGGCCCAGCTCGAGGAAAACCTGCGGGCGGTGCACGGCCCGGAATTCACCGACGCCGAACTCGCGGCCATCGACGCCCACGCCGTGGAGGCCGGCATCAACCTCTGGGCGGGCTCATCAGCGGTGAGATAACGCGTGCGGTGAGATAAGGCCCAGCCGGCGAATCGCGGCGGCCGCACGGGGGAGACTGGACCTATGCGCTACCTGAGCAGCGATACGGCAAAGAAGATTTCCAAGATCGGCCTTGGCACCTGGCAGTTCGGCTCCAGGGAGTGGGGCTATGGCCAGGGCTACGCCGACACCGAGGCCGCCGCGATTGTCCGCCGGGCGCTCGAGCTGGGCGTGACTCTCTTCGACACAGCGGAGGTGTACGGCTTCGGGCGCAGCGAGCGGATACTCGGCCGGGCGCTCGGCGACGACCTCGAGTCGGTCTTCCTGGCGACCAAGATCCTTCCGGTGATGCCGCTGGCCCCGGTCGTGGAGCAGCGCGGCGTGGCCAGCGCCGAGCGGCTCGGGGCCTCCAAGCTCGATCTTTACCAGGTGCACCAGCCCAACCCGGCGGTCAGGGACGGGACGATCATGCGCGGCATGCGGGCACTGCAGAACGTGGGCCTGGTCGACGAGGTCGGCGTGAGCAACTACTCGCTGGGCCGCTGGCAGGCAGCTGAGAGCGCGCTCGGCCGGCGCGTGCTGTCCAACCAGGTGAAGTACAGCCTCGTGTGCCGGGAGCCGGAGCGCGACCTCGTGCCGTACGCCGTCGCGAACGACCGGATCGTCATGGCGTACAGCCCGCTGGCGCAAGGCTTCCTGACCGGGCGCTATCACGAGGGCCACCTGCCGGCGAACCGGGTGCGCGCCGGCAACCCGCTCTTCCTGCCGGAAAACCTCGAGCGCGCGATGGGCCTCATCGCGGCGCTGCAGGTGATCGCCGACGCGCACCGCGCCACCCCGGCGCAGATCGCGCTCGCGTGGGTTATTCATTCTCCGAACGTTGTCGCCATTCCCGGCGCGTCGAGCGTGGCCCAGCTGGAAAGCAACGCCGCCGCCGCCGACATCGAGCTTTCCGGGGAGGAATACCAGACGCTGCGGGTCGCCTCGGACCGGTTCAATCCGGTGACCGGGATCACCGCCCGGTCGCGGCTGGCCCGTGCTCGCCTGACGGGGCGGTGAGTCGCGGCGGCACCCGGCCGTGGCCGGTCGCCGTCTCGAAGGCGTGGCCGATGCTGAGCAGTTCCCAGTCGCCGCGGCGGCGGCCGGCCAGCTGCAGCCCGACCGGCAGGCCGGCCGGGGTGAACCCGGCCGGCACGGACATCGCGGGCAGGCCGGTAGCCGAGATCAGGTAGGCCGACCGCATCCAGTCTAGGTACGTCTGCTGCGGCACCCCGTCGATCTCGTGCACCCAGTCGAGCCCGACGTCGAAGGCCGGTACCTGAGTCGCCGGGCAGGCGAGCACGTCTACCTGCTCGAAGTACCTGGTGACCTTTTCAGCCAATCGGTCTCGGAGCACGGTGGCCTGGCTCAGCTCCGCGAGCGTGAGCTTCAGGCCCTGCTCGGTGTTCCAGACCACGTTGGCGCCGAGTTGCCCGTCGCGGGTGGCGAGCAGCGGCCCGTAGTTCGTGGCGAACCTGAATGCCCGCCAGATCCTGAACACCTCGTCGGCCCCGGACAGGTCGGGCGCGAGGTCCACGACCTCGCAGCCGAGGTCCGCGAGCACCTGGCGGGCCAGGGCAAGCACGGCGCGCACGGCGGGATCGACGGGCAGGCCGAGGTCATCGCTCCACCCGACCCGCAGGCCGCTGACGTCCCGGGTCAGCAGGGCGCGGACCTGCCCGGGGTCGGCCAGCGCCGGGGGCGCGGCGTCGAGCGCGAGCGGCACCCGGGGGTCCGGGCCGACACGACCGCGAGCAGCAGCGCCGCGTCGGCGACCGTCCGCGCCATCGGCCCGCTGACGCCCATCGTGTCCATCACGTCCGAGCCGGGCCAGGTCGGCACCCGACCCGGTGACGGCCGCAGGCCGACCACGTTGCAGAAGCTCGCCGGGTTGCGCAGCGAGCCGCCGAGATCGCTGCCGTCGGCGAGGCAGATCATCCGCGCCGCGAGCGCGGCGGCGGCGCCGCCGCTGCTGCCGCCTGCGCTGCGGCCCAGGTCGTAGGGGTTTCGGGTCGCTCCGAACACGTGGTTGACGGTGTGCGATCCGGCACCGAACTCGGGCGTGTTCGTCTTGCCCAGGCTGATCCCGCCCGCCGCCGACATCCGGCTCACGATCAGGGCGTCCCGCTCCGGCACGTGGTCGGCGAAGAGCTTCGAGCCGTAGGTGGTCCTGACGCCCCTGGTCTCCGCGAGATCCTTGTGCGCCATCGGCAGGCCGTGCAGCAGGCCGGTGACCTGCCCGGCGGCCAGCGCGTCGTCGGCCGCGGCGGCCTTGGCCAGTGCCTGGTCGAAGGAGCGCGTGACAATGGCGTTGACCATGGGATCGACCGCGAGCACCCGGTCGATATGGGCGGTGATCACCTCGCGGGCCGACACCTGCCCGGAGCGCAGCAGCCCGGCCAGCGTGATCGCGTCGTTCTCATGCAAGTCGCTCATGGGTCTCGGCGGCTCAGGCCAGGCGGCGTTCGGCGGCCCAGCGGGTGAGCTGGTGGCGGGTCGACAGCTGGAGCTTGCGCAGCACCGAGCTCACGTGGCTCTCGACGGTCTTGGCCGAGATAAAGAGCTCCTTGGCGATCTCCTTGTAGGTGTAGCCGCGGGCGATCAGCCTGAGTACCTCGCGTTCTCTCGGGGTGAGCTGGTCGAGCTCGGGGTCGAAGGTAGGAGCCGGCCGCGGCCCGGCAGCGGCTTGCGTCGCGAAGGCGTCGAGCACGAATCCGGCCAGCCTGGGCGAGAAGACCGCGTCCCCGGCCGCGACCCGCCTGATCGCGTCCACGAGCTCAGCGCCCGAGATCGTCTTGGTGACGTATCCCCTGGCGCCCGACCTGATCACGGCGATCACGTCCTCGGGAGCGTCGGAGGCGGACAGCGCGAGGAAGCGCACCTGGGGCAGCGCGGCGGCCAGCTCGCTCACGACGAGGTGCCCGCCGCCTCCTGGCAGGTGGACATCGAGCAGCACGACGTCGGGCAGGCTCTTGGCGATCCCGTCGATAGCCGGGCCGACGTCCTCGGCCTCGCCGATGACCTCGACGAAGTCGCCGAGCTCCGACCGCACCCCTGACCGGAAAAGGCCATGATCATCTACGATGTAGACTCGCGGCCTGCCTGGCGCGGTCATGACGCCGTACTCGGCTCGCGCTGGCCGGACGTGCGCCGCATGGTCAGGGATACCTCCGTGCCCTCTCCGATCACGCTCTTGATAATGGCCGATCCGCCGCGCCGCGACACCCGTGCCCTGACCGACTCGGCCAGTCCCTTGCGGTCATCGGGCACCGCATCGGGTTCGAACCCCTTGCCGCGATCCCTGACGAAGATCGAGACCTCGCCCGGCTCGACCTCGGCGAAGAGGGACACGACCTGCGCGCCTGACCATTTCGCCGCGTTGACCGTTGCCTCGCGCGCCGCCGCGAGCAGGGCGCCGAGGTCGTCGTCGAGCTCGCAGTCGCCGACGGTGACCGCCTCGATGGCGACGCCGTGCTGCGCCTCCACTTCCTGCTGGATGCGGCGCACTCCCCCGGCCACGGTCGTGACCAGCTCGTCCATCGAGCCTGGGGGCCTGCCGTCGAACAGCCACGATCGCAGTTCCCGCTCCTGGGCCCTGGCCAGCTGGATCACCTGCTGCGGGCTGTCGGCGCGGCGCTGGATCAGCGCGAGGGTCTGCAGCACCGAGTCGTGCACGCGGGCGGCGATGTCGGCCCGTTCCTCCGCCCTGACCCTGGCCTGGCGTTCTGCCATCAGGTCCCGCATGACCCGGACCCACCAGGGGCCGAGCAGGATCAGGACGGCGCCGAGCACGAGCACGGTCCCGCCGAGCGGCCTGAGCAGCTGGCTCGGGTGGTGCGTGGCGCCGAGGGTGACGACGCCGCCGATGAGCAGCACGCAGGCGATGGCGATCCGCAAGCGCAGCCGGGACTTGCCCCTGGCGCCGCTGACCTCGGCCAGCGGCCGGACGAGCGCCCGCATCGATTCCTGCTCGGCCTGCGTCGCGTTCCGCCACACCAGCACGAGCCCGGCGGCTCCGATGACCACAGGCCAGGAGAAGCTGCTCAGCACGCCGATCCCGAGAATCGAGGCGATGATCAGCACGACGATCAGCATCGAGGCGGTGACGGCGGCCAGGGCCAGGCCGCGCAGGTCGCTGACGGCCTTGCTGGCGATGTTGGCGCTCTCGCCCGCCTCGGGGATGAACAGCCAGGCGACCACGTAGGCGGCGAGCCCGAACCCGCTGATGACGGCGGTGACCGCGAACGCGACCCTGATGACGGTGACGTTCAGCCCGGTCCTGGCGGCCAGCCCGGCCGCGACGCCGCCGGCCAGCCTGCCCTCCGCTAGCCGCCGGATCGATCCGTACCGCGCTGCCCAGTCCTGGTGATCCACGTATCCATCATCGCCCCAGATGGCTGATGCCGTAATCAGGACAGCCCCTGATCCTCTGGGCCATTGGTCAGGGTCGAATCGGGGTTCATCCCAATACCCAGCCGCGCCCCGGGCACGCAGGCTAGAGACATGAACGCAAGCGACACGGACCCGGCTGCCGACGAGCAGCGCGGGCAGCATGAGCACACCACGACACCTCCGGCCGACGAGGTCCCGCAGGACCAGGGAGCCGCACAGGACCAGCAGGCCGCGCAGGACCAGCAGGCCGCCTATGACTACCGGGGAGACGCGCCGCTCTGCCGGCCGTACCAGGGCCGGATGATCGCCGGGGTCGCCACTGGCATCGCCCAGTACCTGGGCGTCGACCCGACGATCGTGCGGATCGTGCTTGCCGTGCTGACGGCGGTCGGCGGCGCGGGCATCCCGGTCTACGTGGCCGGCTGGCTGCTAATGCCCGACGAGGGCGCTCCGCAGTCCCTGGCCAGCGAGTTCATCGGCTCGCTGCAGGGCCGGTCCTACTAAATCACGAGAACATCCGCTACGGAGGTCACGACCATCATGCCAGCACCAAGCAGCCCGCCATGGACCCCAGGTACAGGCGGCTCCGGGTCCCGCCGCTTCCGCTACAGCGGCGCGGACTACCGCGCCTCGGACGCCGAGCGCACCGACGTCGCCGACCGGCTGTCCAGGCACTACCAGGAGGGCCGGCTCGACCAGGCCGAGTTCAACGAACGGCTCGACCGGGCGATGAACGCCAAGACCCGCGGGGACTTCCACGGCCTGTTCGCTGACCTGCCTGACTTGCCCGATCCGGCGGCCGGGAACGGCCAGAAGAACACGGGTCCTTTCGGCCCGGCCGGCCTGCCGGGCGGCATCCCCGCCAGGTTCGGCCCGCACCCGGGGGGCAGGCCCGTCATGTCCCAGCTGATCCTCGTCGCGGGCATCGTCATCGTCACCCTCATCGTCGCGCACGTGCTGGCGCACGCGTTCGTGCCCTGGGTGCTGATCGCTCTCCTGGCGTTCGCGCTCCTGCGGTACGACCGCAATCGCCGTCGCTTGTAGGCCTGCCGCGATGCGGGCGGGTGCTCATCGCCGGGTGACCGGATCGCGAGGTCCGGTCACCGGGCAAACCCGTCCAGCGCTGAAAGCAACCACTCCCGCTTGATGCTGTCCCCGCCCTTGTGACCGGTCTGGTCGTCGATCAGCAGCCTCGCGTCGGGCCAGGCAGCGGCGAGTTCAGCGGCGGTGCCGGCCGGGCAACTCAGATCCAGCCTGCCGTGAATCAGCACGCCCGGGATACCGGCCAGCTTGCCCGCGTCCCTGATGACCTGGCCCTCCCCCAGCCAGGCCCCGTGCATCGAGTAGTGAGCGCAGATCCGCACCATGGCCTCCCGGCGCGGGCCGGGAGGCCCGCCGAAACCCGGCATGGCGCCGGGCTCGAGCGACAGCACGGTGTCTTCCCACTCGCTCCAGGCCCTGGCGGCCTCGGCCCTGACCTCAGGGTCCGCGCTGTCCATCCGGCGGGCGTAGGCGGCGGGCAGGTCGCCGTCATCGCGCGCCTCGGGAACGGCGGCCCTGAACCGCTCGAACGCCTCGGGAAAGAACATGGCCACGTCGCGGTAAAGCCAGTCGTCCTCACTTCGCCGGCCGGTCGTGATCGCGCTGAGCACGATCTCTGTCACCCGCTCCGGATGAGCCTCCGCATAGGCGAGGCCCAGCGTGGTCCCCCACGAGCCGCCGGACACCAGCCAGCGGTCAATGCCGAGGTGCTCGCGCAGCCGTTCGGTGTCGGCGATCAGGTGGCCCGTGGTGTTGACGCTCATGTCCGTGGCCGGGTCGCTCGCGTGCGGTGTGCTGCGCCCGCACCCGCGCTGATCAAAGAGCACGGCCAGGTACCGCTCCGGGTCGAAGCCGCGCCGCATGTTCGGCGCGCTGCCCTGGCCTGGCCCGCCGTGGAACAGTACCGCCGGCTTGCCATCGGGGTTGCCGCTGGCCTGCCAGTAAATCTGGTTGCCGTCACCGACGTCGAGCATCCCGTCGGCGAACGGCTCGACGAGCGGGTAAAGCTCAGCCACTAGCTCCTCCTCGTGTCACGTCAGACCCGGACTCCCCGGTCGGCGGCCGTCTTCGGCTCGTGCCGCACGTCGCCTGGCTGGCCCATGACCCGGCGCCAGCAGGCGAACTCGAGCAGGACGCCGTCCGGGTCCTGGAAGTAGAACGACCGGACGAAGACCCCGGGATGCGGTTCCCGCGCGACGCCTTCCCGGCTGTCGTCGTGATCGATGACCGGGCTGACCTTGACGCCCTTGGCCTTGAGCTTGGCGCGGTACTCGATGAACCGCTCCTCGGGGACGTTGAAGGCGACATGGTTCATCGAGCCGACCGCGCTGGTCCACTCGCCGAAGCCTGGGACGGTCACCGGGGCGGAGATCCCGGGCACCGCGTCGGGCGCGTCAGGGAACCAGAAGAAGGCCAGCGCGTTGCCGCCGCCCATATCGAAGAAGAAGTGCTGCCCCGACCCGCCCGGCAGGTCCAGCGTCTTGATCAGGCGCATGCCGAGCACCTGGATGTAGAACTCGACGGTTCGCCGCATGTCCGAGCAGACCAGCGCCAGGTGATTGACGCCGCCCAGGTCGAACTCCTCATTACGCCACTCCATGGCCGCGGTCTCCTTCGCCTGGTGCGAGCCGATAACCAAACTTAAGCTCAGTTTCAGCTACTCGCCAGGGATGCCCCTCATGAGCGGAGGCCCGCATGGGCGCGACCAGCAGGGAGTTCGTCGGGCTGCCGTCGCCCGTGACCGGCCGGGCCGGCGCTGGCGGGCATCCGTGCCAGGGCATCTATCACCGCCCGGCCGGCCCGCGGCCCGCGACCGCCTTCATCGCCGCGCATTACAACGTGGACTTCTCCGAGCATTACCTGGCGTCCTATCTCGCCGAGCGAGGCTACGGCTTCCTGGGGTGGAACACGCGCTTTCGCGGCGCCGAGGCGCACTTCCTGCTCGACCACGCCCTCGCCGAGATCGGCGTCGGGGTGCGGTGGCTGCGCGAGGAGGCCGGGGTCAGCACGGTGGTGCTGCTCGGCAACTCCGGCGGCGGCTCGCTCATGGCGGCTTACCAGTCGCAGGCCGTCGAGCCGAACGTAACGCCGGTCGCCGGGATGCGGCCGCTGGCGTCGATCCGGGAGCTTCCCGCCGGCGACCTGTTCGTAGCGTTGTCGGCCCACTCGGGGCGCCCGGAAGTGCTGACCGCCTGGCTCGACCCGTCGGTCACCGACGAGACCGATCCGGTGAGCGCCGATCCGGCGCTCGATGCTTTCAATCCTGGCAATGGGCCGCCGTACAGCGCGGAGTTCCAGCGGGCGTACCGGGCCGCGCAGCGGGCTCGCAACGAGCGCATCACCGACTGGGCGCTGGCGCAGCTCGCTTACCTGGAGGGGACGCGGGCGCGGGACCGGCTGTTCGGCGTGCACCGGACCTGGGCGGACCTGCGGATGATCGACCCCGGCATCGAGCCGTCCGACCGGCGGCCGAACTGGTGTTACCTCGGGGAGCCGGTCCGGGCGAACTACGGCGTGTTCGGCATCGGGACGCAGAGCACGCTGCGGAGCTGGCTGTCGATGTGGAGCCTGCGTACCTCCCAGTGCGTCGCCGCGCCCCACCTGGCCAGGGTCACCGTGCCGTCGCTCGTGGTGCACGCGACCGCCGACGCCTGCGTCTATGAGAGCGACGCCCGGGCCCTGTTCGACGCGATCGCGGCCGATGACAAGCAGCTTGAGCTGATCAAGGCCGACCACTACCTGCTTGAGCCGTCCGGCGCCAGGACCGAGGCCGCCGGCCTGATCGCGGCCTGGGTGGCGGCCAGGGCCTGATGCCAGCGTTTTCGCCGCTGCCGGCAGTTAGCGGTGGCCGTCGGGCGACTCGGGAGCTTGGAAGGTCAAGCTCCGGCGGGTCAGCGGGGGCTTTCCCTGAGTTACCGGGGAGACTTGTTACCCCGGGGCTTCGAAGCGAGAACTCTCCCCCACGAGGCCGGAAAAGACTCCAGATCCTGACCACGAGCCGCGCGGCGGCCTCCGGAACCCGCGCTGGTCTCCGTGATCATGATCGAGACCATGATCACGGATGATCATCCAGGTCAGAGAGGCTGTCGGGTGACTCGGGATCGTGGCATGTCAAGCTCCGGGGGCTCAGCAGACGAGACTCTTCCCGGGTTCCCGGAGACTTCCCGCTTCGCGGAGCGTTTTCCGGCTCTGCCGCGGAGACTTATCGCTGCACGGAGGCTTTCCGGCACATAGAGCGGTCAGCGCTCCGTGCTGCGAGAACTCTCCCCGGTAACGACGGAGAACGCTCGCGGTCATGCCGCAGATGACGGAGGACGCTCCGCGATCATGCTCCGGCGCGGGAACACGCGGCGATCACCGGCGCGGCGATCCCGTGCCGCCGGAACCGGGCCGGGCCCGCTCCGCGAGAACCGCGCCGAACCTCGCGGGGGCCGGGTCCTGGCGGGCCAGGTCGAAGCGAGGCGGGCGCCCGGGAGGCAGCCTGCCTGATCATGAGTCACTCGGCAGCCTCCAGGACAGCGGCGACGCTCGGTGATCATGCCCGGGACCGTGATCACGGACGATCGCCCAGGTCAGGGCAGCGGCGATGTTCGGTGATCATGCCCGCGAACATGATCACGGACGATCGCCCGTGCCGGGAGAGGCTGCCGGGTGACCCGGGATCGTGAAGAGCCAGGCGCCTGGCGGGGTCAGCTGTGTGGCTTTTTCCCCTTGAGATGTGTGAACTAGTGCCTTCGCGGCTGATCTGCGTTCCCGGGCGGACGTGCGCTGTGCTCCGGAACGGCGCCGCCGGGGCGGCGTGAGCATCGTGGCCCTCCCTGTTGCTGTCAGCGGCCCGTTCTGACAGCATCGTGGCCCTCCCCGTTGCTGTCAGGAGAGGCTGCTGAAAAACCCCGAAAAATCCATGATCGCGATCGAAGAACCGCAGGTCAGGGAGTCGGGTTCGCGACGAAAACGGGGTTTTTCAGCAGCCTCTCAGGACGACATCAGGCAGGGCCGCGTTGCTGTTAAAACCAGAGGCTGACAGCAACAGGGAGGGCCACGATGCTGTTAAAACCAGAGGCTGACAGCAACAGGGAGGGCCACGATGCTGTCAGAGGCGGGCGTGACCAGCAACCCGGGCCGCCCTGATGCCATCGCGGGCCGCCGGGCCGCCGGCCGCCGGGGCGTGCTCCCGCCTGACGGTTCCGCAGGGTGTCCGAAGGGCTCCCCGGCCCGATCACGAGTCACCCGACAGCCTCCAGGACAGAGACGATTTTCCCTGATCATGCCCGGTTCCTTGATCACGGAACATCGCACCTGCCGCCCCCGAACTGACAGCTCCCCGGACTGAGAACTCTCCCGCCCGGTGCCGGAAAAGCTCCCCGATCCTGATCGGCCCGGCCCGGCATCGGGACGGGCCACGATGCTCACGCCACCACGGCGACGCCAGGCCTAGCTGGTCCAGCCCGTGCGGACCAGGCCCGCCTGGTAGGCGAAGACGACAAGCTGAGCCCGGTCGCGGGCGCGTAGCTTCATCATCGCGCGGGCCACATGGGTCTTGACCGTGGACTGGCTGACGTAGACCTGGCCGGCGATCTCCGCGTTGGACAGGCCGGTGGCGACGAGCGCGACGATCTCGCGCTCGCGGGCGGTGAGATCGTCGATGCCGGGTGCTGGCTCCGGCGCGCCAGCGGATCTGGCGGCGAACTCCGCGATCAGCCTGCGCGTCACTGCCGGTGACAGCAGCGCGTCGCCGGCCGCGACCACGCGCACGGCCCTCAGCAGCTCGGCCGCGTCGGTGTCCTTGACCAGGAAGCCCGCGGCGCCTGCTCGCAGGGCCTCGAAGATGTACTCGTCCAGCTCGAAGGTGGTCAAGATGATCACGTGCACGCCTTCGAGGCCGGGGTCGGCGGCGATCAGCCTGGTCGCCGCGATGCCGTCGAGGCCGGGCATCCTGATGTCCATCAGCAGGACGTCGGGGCGCTCGCGACGGGCGAGCAGGACGGCCTCGTTGCCGTCGGCGGCCTCGCCCGCGACCTGGAGGTCGTCCTCGGCGTCGAGCAGCGCGGCGAAGCCGGACCTGACCAGGGCCTGGTCGTCGGCCAGCCCGACCTTGATAACGGCGGCGCTCGCTGTCATCGCCTGGCGCCTTCGAGCGGCGCGGCGAGCGGCAGGATCGCCCTGACCCGGTAGCCGCCCGCCGGGGTCGGGCCTGCCTTGAGGGAGCCGCCGAGAGCCTGGGCGCGTTCGGTCATGCCGGTGATTCCGTTGCCGGTGCCGTCGCCCTGGTGCTGCCGGCCGTCGGCGTGCGCTCTGCCGTCGGGGAGCGCTGGCTGCCCTTCGACCGGGCCGCCGTCGTCAACCTCGACCCTGAGCGCCTTGCCGGCGTAAGTGATCGTCACCGTCGCCGCGCTCCCCGCGGCGTGCCTGGCCGTGTTCGTCAAAGCCTCCTGGACGATCCGGTAGGCGGCGACGCTGACTTCGGCGGGCAGCGGGTGCGCCGCGCCGTCGCGGGTCACCCGCACCCTGAGGCCGGCCGACCTGGCGCCGGCGGCGAGGTCATCAAGCTGGTCTATGCCCGGGCCAGGGGATCTCGGCGGCTCCTGCTCGCCGGTGCGCAGGACGCCGAGCACCGAGCGCAGTTCGGTCAGCGCCTGCCTGCTGACATCGTGGATCGCGGTGAGCGCCTCCCTGGCTCGTTCCGGCTGCCGGTCCATCAGGTGCAGGGCCGTGTTCGCCTGGACGTTGATGACCGAGATGTTGTGCGCGACCACGTCGTGCAGGTCGCGGGCGATCGCCAGCCGCTCAGCCGCGGCGCGGCGGCGGAGCTCGTCTTGCCTGGCCTGCTCAGCTTCGAGAGCGCGCTGGCGACGCGTCCTGACCAGCTCCGCCGCGCTGAGCAGCACGAGCAGCCAGGCAAGCAGCCCGGCCGCGAAGGCCAGCGACGGCTGGCCCTGGCCGCCTTTTAGCGCGGCGGGCAGTACCGAGCCCAGGTAGCCGATGACCAGCGAGGCGATTGCTGCCGCCCGCTTGCGGGCGAGCACGGAGGTGATGAAGGCCACGATCAGCGCGAGGTTGGCGAACCTGATGCCGTAGAAACCCGCGCCGAGCTGAATGCTCAGGGTGATGCCCAGGACCAGCACCGGATAGCGGCGCCGCCAGAAAAGGACCAGGCCGCCCGCCGCGAGCAGCAGGTACCCGACCAGGCCAGCGGCCTGGTGACCGCCTGGATGCGCCGAATGCCAGGACGAGGTCGCGAGCGTGCCGGCGATCTGGATAACGGCGACCGCGCCCGCGATCGCCGCGTCGGTACGCCGCTGCCTGTCCCGCATGTTCATCGTTGCCCACGACGGTACGCGCCTGGTGCCTCGCTGACATCATCCCCGCGGACAGTCACCGGCCTGCGGCGTACTCCAGGCGGATGACGCGCGCACCCTCATCGCTGGCCGGGCGGCCAGGCAGACCTGACCGCTGCGCCGGCGACGAACTGGCCTGCTGGCGCGCAGGCTGAATGCCGGTTGCCGCACCAATCAGGGGCGGCCGGGAAAAGGGAGCGATCCAATGACGGTCGTCGAAGTACGCGGCCTGAGAAAGATGTTCGGGCCGGTCGCCGCCGTGCGGAACCTCAGTTTCGAGGTGCGACCGGGCAGCGTGACCGGGTTTCTCGGCCCGAACGGGGCCGGCAAGACAACGACGCTGCGGATGCTGCTCAGCCTGGTCAGGCCGGACGCCGGCACCGCGACGATCGGCGGCAAGCCGTACCGCGAACTGCGCGAGCCGCTGCGCCACGTGGGCGCCGTGCTCGAGGCGTCGAGTTTCCATCCGGGCCGGACAGCACGTCAGCACCTGCGGATTCAGGCGATGGCCGCACACGCCGACCCGGCCAGGGTCGGCGAGGTGCTCGAGCAGGTCGAGCTGAGCTCTGCCGGAGACCGCCGGGTCGGCCAGTTCTCGCTCGGCATGAGGCAGCGCCTCGGCCTGGCGACCGCGCTGCTCGCCGACCCCGATGTGCTGATCCTGGACGAGCCGACGAACGGCCTCGATCCGGAGGGCGTGCGCTGGCTGCGCGGGCTGCTGCGAGGCTACGCGGCCGACGGCGGAACCGTGCTCGTGTCGAGCCACCTGCTTGCCGAGGTGGAGCAAACGGTCGACGCGGTCGTCATCATCGACCGCGGACGGCTGGTCGCGCAGGCCGGCCTGGCCGAGCTGACGGCGACCGGCGGCCTGGAGGACGCGTTCATCAGGCTTACCTCGGCTGCCTCGGCTGCCTCGGCCGGACGGGAGGCGACCCGATGATGGGGCTGGTCAGGATCGAATTGCTCAAGCTGCGCACGACCAGGGCCAGCTACGGCCTGCTCGCCACCGCGGCCGGGCTGACCGCGCTGTTCTCCGTGCTCGAAGCGTCCCGGGCCGGGACCGGCGGCAGCGTCGCGCCGCTGTCCACGACCTCTGGCCTGACCGCGGTGATCACCGGCGGCGTCTGGACGCTGCTGCTCGCGGCGGTGCTCGGGGTGACGATCGCGAGCGGGGAGTTCCGCCATCAGACCGCGACCCAGACCTACCTGGCCACGCCGTCGCGCGGCCGGGTGCTCGCGGCGAAGGCTCTCGCCGCCGCGCTCGCCGGGGCGGTGTTCGGCCTGGCCGGCTACCTGATCGCGGGCGGCACCGGGCTCGGGTTCGTCTTCGCCCACGGCTATCACCTGAGCGTCAGCGACGCCACACTCGCCCGATACGGGGTCGGCCACCTGCTGGCCGGCGGCCTGATGGCGGCGATCGGCGTCGGGGTCGGGTCGCTGGTGCGGTCGCGGCTGGC
The DNA here is from genome assembly GCA_963720575.1 of uncultured Actinomycetota bacterium. GTDB lineage: Bacteria > Actinomycetota > Actinomycetes > Streptosporangiales > Streptosporangiaceae > Chersky-822. Next base: position 1,315,851 of record CAVRGA010000001.1, on the reverse strand, counting down.
CGGGGTCATCGGCGTGTTCGTCTGGGCGATCATCGTGGAGTCGCTGGTCGGGGGCCTGTTCAGCGCGGTGCAGCCGTACCTGCCGTACACGGCGGCGACGACGCTGAGCGGAACGGCGCTCGGCCAGGGAGCCTTCGGCCCAGCCCATGGCATCGGCGGCGGCGCGCCGCTGCCCTTCGCGGCCGCCGCCGGGCTGCTCGCCGGTCTCGCGCTGGTGCTCTCGGTGCTGGCGAACCGGACCACGGTAAGGCGGGATATCAACTGAGCGCGCCAGCACCATGTACGCCAGCACAGTGCCCAGGTCTCAGGCCGACTTCCTGACCTGGCGCAGGCGCTGCGGTTGGGTGCGGCGGCGCCCATTCGGGGTAGCCGCCTTGGCGGCGAGCGCGCCGGCGCCGCGCAACCACGCGGTAACCGCGCTCGCCGTCTCGGCGGGCGCCTCAAGCTGGGGCACGTGGCCGACGTCCGACAGCACCACGAGGGTCCAGTCGGGATGGGCCCTGGCCGCCATCCTCGCGGCCGCCACCGGGACCAGCCGGTCTCGCTCGCCGTGGATGACCAGCACGGGACAGCGGACCTCGCGGATGCTCCTGCGGTACCCCTGGCCGCGCAGGAACCCGGCGGTGTCGAGCACCGACCTGGCCGCGTTCGCGAAGTCCTTCCCGGTGCCGTCCATGGCCGCCCGCTGCCTGGCGACCTCGATGTGCCGTTTGACGATCTCGGGCGGCACCCGCGACGCGTCCGCGCAGCACACGGCCAGCGTCGAGGCCACCATGGACTCCACTGGCAAGAGCCGGCGCTGCCTGGCCAGCAGCGGCCCGAGCACGGGCGTCGCCGAGATCGCGAAAACAGCGGTGACCAGCGGGTCGGGCCTGACCGGCTGGAAGGGCAGGGCCGGGTCAATGAGGATCAGGCCAGCAACCTTGGCGGGCTCGGCGCTGGCCTCGAGCAAGGCGATCATCCCGCCCATCGAATTGCCCATCAGCAGCACGGGGCCGTCGGCGACCGACTCGGTGAACCTGTGCAGCAGCGAGGCGTTCGATGTCACGTCGCTGCCTCGCCTGTCCGACTTGGTGAGGCCGTGGCCAGCCAGGTCAGGCGCCAGCAACCTGTACTTGCGGGTCAGCCTGGGTGCGATGGCACACCAGTTCACCGCCGAGCCGCCGAGGCCGTGCACGGCCACGATCACCGCGCCGTTCCCCGGACCGCCGAAGTCAAGATAGTGCACAGGACCGTCAACGTCGGCCCACCGCGAGCGACCGCCGAGCCTGCCCGCAGGCCCGCCAGCGACGCGCTCGGCTGTGGTCATGAGCCGCCCGGTGCCATCGCCCGCACTCCGGCGATGAAGAGATCGACGCCAAACTGGTAGTGGAAAACCGGATCATCGCTGCACGTGGTCAGCGGTACTGCCGCCTCAACCAGCCGGGGATATCGCTGCGGCGGCAGCGAAGCGAGTTCTACCTGCTTGCGTCGCAACTGTTCCGCACGCTGCTCATCGGTCAGGCCCGGATCGAAACCGGGCTCGCTCATAACCAGCATCAGCCCGGTCCACAGCACCGACCTGGCGATCTCGCTCGCGTGCAGCGGGTCGAAGCCAGCGCTCCGCAGCACCTCGAGCGTGACCTCGGTCACCGCCCAGCGCGCCTGCCCGAGCTTGTCGCTGCCGAGCAGCAGCGCCGACGCTGACGGGTGGACGCGCAGCATGTCGATCAGCGACTCAAGTACGCCGCGGAGTTGCCTCGGCCACGCGGCCGCCGGGTCGACATCGCTCTTGATCTCGCTCCAGATCCGGTCGGCCAGCCCTGCGATCAGCTCTTCCTTATTGCGGAAATGCCAGTACAGTGCCATCGGCGTCACGCCGAACTCGGTCGCCAGCCGCCTGATCGTCAGCGCCTCGATGCCCTCGGCGTCAGCGAGCGCCAGCGCGCGGTCCACTACTGCCGACCGGCTTAGCCTGGCCCGCTCGGTCTCCGCCGTCCTGGTCGCCGCCATCGCTTAAAACTATACGTCGTACAGTCCGCGCTGTGTAGTGTACGCCGTATAGGAACAACGCATAGACGTTCCGTATCCGACCGACCCGACAGACCGAGCGAGCGGGCGATGGCAAATCGCAGGTCCTGGAGGCCGTCGGGTGACTCGGGATCTTGGAGAGTCGGGCGCCGGGTGGAGGCGGTCGTGCGCCGTGCCCCGGCCCGCCGCCGCTGGGCAGCGTGAGCATCGTGGCCCTCCCTGTTGCTGTCAGCGGCCCGTTTTGACAGCAACAGGGAGGGCCACGATGCCGTTAGAGGCGGCCGTGAGCAGCAGCGGGTGGCTGCCTGGGCGCTTCAGCCGGCCCTAGGACCGGGCCGCGTATTTCTCCGCTAGCTTGCCTACCTGAGGGAGCGCGGCTTCCACGTGCCTGGCGGCGTTGGCACGTACGGACTGGTAGGCCTTGATGATCACCGGGCGCTTGGACCTGGCCGCGCGGGTGTCGCTCACCGCAAGCAGTGCCTGCGCCACATCTTCGCCGCGCTTGGCCAGGTAGTCACCGAAGTCGGAGCCCGAACTGCCGAAATCAGCCCAGAACGGCTCAAGCGCATCAACGAGGTCGGGCAGGACGTGCCTGACCGTGGTGCGCATGTAGCCAGAGGCGAAGGCGGCCGCCGTCTTGTAGGCGACCTTCACCGCAGTGCCCGAGACGCCCGACATCTCCGAGACCTCTTGCTCGATAAGCGCGAGGCAGTCATCGACCACCTCGGGCCGGGCTTCTGGCGTGAGCAGGATCTCACGAAGGGTGGCGGCCATGGTCCTCTTCGTCGCTTGAGCTGTTTCCGCAGGTCATCGCCTAGGTGAGACCAGTCCGGAACATCTTGGCCTGGTTGGTTCACATCAGGGCTCGCATAGAGTACACCGCCCGGCGCCCGACGCGGGTGGCTGTTTGCTGGGCATATGACCCTGGCAGGCATACTGAGGGGCGGTGGCCGCGCCTGGGAGGCCGTCGCCCGGACGACTACGGGGTCGAGGTTTACTTTTGTCGGAGCTTGCCACCGCTGCCAGGGAGCCCCTGCGCCGCTCGCGCCTGCTCAAAGTGGTTAATTCGGTCAGATCAGCCTCAGCCGCCGTCACGGCTGTTTTCTTCGTGAACGGGTTCTTGTTCGCGTCGTGGACGGCGCACATCCCGCACATCAAGGCGCTGCTCGGCCTGAACGACGGCGCTCTCGGCATCGCGCTGCTCGGGACGTCGATCGGCTCGGTGCTGGCCATGGTCGCCGCCGCGAGGCTGCTGCCGCGGCTTGGCAGCCGCCTCATCGTCAAGGTCACGCTCGTCGGCTACTGCGTCGCCGGGCCGTTTCTCGGACTGGCGAGGTCGGAGGCCGCGCTCTTCATCGCGCTGATGGCGTGGGGCGCGTTCCAGGGCACGCTCGACGTGTCGATGAACACTCAGGCGATCGCGGTCGAGCGGCGAGCCGGGAGGCCGCTCATGCCGGGGTTCCACGCCTCGTGGAGCGTCGGCTCGTTCGCCGGGGCGGCGGTGGGCGCGGCCGGGGTGGCCCTCGGGCTGTCGCTGAGCAGCCAGTTGCTCATACTCGGCGCCCCGTGCCTGCTCGTCGCGGGCTGGCTGACGATCAGGATGGTGCCGGACGCGCGCCCGAGGCTGGACAAGTCGGCGCCGGACCGCGGTCAGCATCGCATCAGCCGCGGCGCCTGGGTAGCGATCGGCGTGCTCAGCGCGATCGCGGCCGCCGATTTCCTGTGCGAGGGCGCCGCGGCGGACTGGGCCGCGGTCTACTTGCGCGGCTCGCTCGGCGCGGCGCCAGTCGTCGCGGCGCTCGGCTTTACCATCTACCAGTTCACGATGGTCATCGTCCGGCTGAGCGGCAACTGGCTGCTGGCCAGGTCGCGGCCAAGCAGGCTGCTGCCGCTCCTGGCGGCGGGCGGGGCGGCGCTGTTCGCGGTGGCGCTCGCGCTCAACCAGGTCGCGCTCGTGCTGATCGGTTTCGCTGGCCTCGGCATCGGGCTCGCGATCGTCGTGCCGGTCGCCTTCAGCGCGGCCGGCCGGGTCGCCGGCGTCAACCCGGGCACGGCGGTCTCGATCGTGTCGTCCTTCGGCTGGGCCGGACTCGTCTGCGGGCCCGTGCTCATCGGCCAAGTCGCCAACGCGACGTCGCTGCGGCTGGCGCTGGTCCTGATCCCGTCGCTGACCGCCCTGATCGCGCTGCTGACGGCGACGAGCCCGGCGCTGCGGTCTGACCGGCCGAGGCGATCGGGCCGGTCAGACGGAGCGCGGTCAGACGGAGCGCGGTCAGACGGAGCGCGGTCAGACGGAGCGCGGTCAGACGGAGCGCGGTCAGACCGCGAGCGGTCAGAACTCGAGCGGTCAGAACTCGACCGGCACCCGCTCTAGCTCGCGCTCAGGCCGCCGGGGCGAGCCAGGGCCCGCGGCGCCCGCCCGGCCGCCGGCAGGCGCACCGGCACCGGCCGGCGCGGCACCGGCCGGCGCACCGGCACTCGGCCTGGTCCCGGCGAGCAGAAGCCAGCTGCCGAGCGCCACCACCGCGAAGAGCACGGCCTCGGCGCCGATCACCAGGCTGAACCCGCGCGCCGGGCTTCCCTCGGCCACGCTCAGGTAGATCGAGCCGAGACTCGCCACGCCGAGCGCGAGCGCGGCCTGCTGCACGGTGACCAGCACGCCGCTGCCGATCCCCGACAGCCGGCGCGGCACGTCGGTCAGCACCGTCCTGAACAGGGTGACGACGGCGATCGCCTGGGCGAAGCCGGCGACGACCAGCTCGGGCGCCATGGTGAACGTCCCGATGTGCGGCCACTGCCTGGCGACCTGAACCGCCAGCGCGCTGAGCACCGCCACCTCGGCGCCGAGCGCCACGGCGCTGGCCCGGCCGCCGAAGCGAGCGACCAGCGCCGGGGCGACCAGAGTGCCGAGCAGGAACGCGACCGTCATGGGCGCGATCGCGATCCCCGACCGCAGCGGCGAGTAGTGCAGGCCGTCCTGCACGGCCAGCGCGAAGACGAACATGAACGCGCCGAACGCGGCGAAGAACGGCATCACCAGGACGAGCCCGCGCCGCATCGACGGAAGCATGACCAGCGAAGGCGCGATCAGCGGAGCCCCGCCGCGACGCTCGACGCGACGCTCGACGGCGATCGCCGCTGCCGCGGCCACAGGAGCCAGGATGAAAAGTGCCCAGGTCCACGCTGGCCAGCCCAGAGCGCGTCCCTCAGTGAGCGGGACGAGCAACGCGACCAGCGCGACGGCGATCAAGCCGGTGCCGAGCCGGTCGACGCCCGCCGGCTCCGGTGACCTGGTTACCGGCACGAACCGCCGGCACAGGGCAAGCACGGCCAGCCCGACCGGGACGTTGACCAGGAAGATCGGACGCCACGACAGGCCGGCGATGTTGGCCTGGACGAGCAGGCCGCCCAGGAGCTGGCCCGCTGAGGCGGCGATGCCGCCCATGCCGGCGTACAGGCTGATGGCCCTGGCCCGCCGGTGCCCGTCGAGCGTGGCGTGAATGGTCGCGAGCACCTGCGGCTGGCTCATCGCCGCCGCCATGCCCTGCAGCACTCGGAGCGCGACGAGCGCCCCGATGCTGGGCGCGAGGCCGCACGCCAGCGAGGTGAGCGTGAAGCCGGCTACGCCGATCGCGAAGAGCCCGCGGCGGCCGATCGCGTCACCCAGCCGGCCGCCGATGACCAGCATCAGCGCGTAGGCGACGCCGTAACCGGCGACTACGAGCTGGAGCATCGGAGCCGACGCGCGCAGCGTGGTATCCATCGTGGGCAGCGCGACGTTGACGATGAAGAAGTCGAGCAGCGGCAGGAAGCCGCCGCACAGCAAGATCGCGAGCCCGGTAAGCCGCAACCCGGGTGCTGAGCGGGGGACTGACTGACGTAGGGGCGGGGGTTGTACGGACATGTCCCCCACTCTGGCAGGCGCGTTACCCTAGTACCAGAAGCCTGTTTATCCAGGTATAAGGAGCACCAGGCTAGGACCAGCTGGACGTGAGAGGCTGGGAGAGTGACCGCGACACTGGCTCACGAACACGCCGAGACCATCCCGGCCGACCGCGGCGGCAAGATCCGCCGCGGCGAGCTCGCGGCCTTCCTGCGGAGCCGCAGGGAGCGGATCTCACCGCACCAGGTCGGGGTGACGCCGATCGGGCGCCGCCGGACTCCCGGCCTGCGCCGGGAGGAGGTCGCGCAGCTCGCCGGGGTCGGCGTGACCTGGTACACCTGGCTCGAGCAAGGCCGCGACATCAAGGTCTCTGACCAGGTACTCGAGGCCATCGCGCGGACCCTGATGCTCGACCGGGACGAGCGCGCCCACCTGCTCAGCCTGGCCGGCGCGGTCGACCAGCGGACGGCCGCCGAATGCGCGGCGGTGCCGCCGCAGCTGCGGGCGATGCTGAAGCAGCTCGAGCCGTTCCCCGCCAGCGTCGTCAACGCCAAGTACGACCTGCTCGCCTACAACCGCACGTATGCCAGGCTGATCGATGACCTCGACGCCGTGCCGCCGGAAGACCGGAACTGCATGTGGCTGTCCTTCACCGACCCGGCCTGGCGCAAGGCGCTCATCGACTGGGAGGAGAGCGCGACCAGGATGGTCGCCAACTTCCGCTGGCTGATGGCCGAGCACCTCGCCGAGCCGGGCTGGAAGTCGCTGGTCAAGCGGCTGCGCGCCGCCTCGCCCGAGTTCGCCGAGCTGTGGGAGCGGCACGAGGTCGCCGCCATCGTGAACAAGGCCAAGCGGGTGCGCAACCCGATCGTGGGCACGCTCAGGCTCGACATCATGAACACCTGGCTGAGCCCGCGCCCGGGAACCAGGCTGCATGTGTACTCACCGGCCGACGGCGTTAGCGACCGCCGGCTACGGCAACTCGCCGACGCGATCTGAAGGAGCGGTTACGAGCCCGGTCGATCACCGCCGGTATTGTTGAAATCAGCCAGACCGCAGCGAGGCGATCCGGCGCGGTATTCGCGACGCCGACGTGACCAACGACAGCTCCGAGTCCGGGAACTGTGCTGCCTAGTCAGGACACATAAGGGTTATGAGCCAATTCGATACCACTAATACGGTCTATAACTTCAGCGCCGGGCCCGGCATGCTGCCCGCGCCGGTCCTGCGCCAGGCGGCGGACGAGCTCACCGACTGGCATGGCACCGGCATGAGCGTGATGGAGATGAGCCACCGGGGCAAGGACTTCATCGGCATCGCGCAGGATGCCGAGGCCAGGCTCAGGGCGCTGATGGAGATTCCCGACAACTACCATGTGCTGTTCCTGCAGGGCGGCGCGACCGGGCAGTTCGTCGGCGTCGTGGCGAACCTGTCGACCGCGACCGGCGTAGCCGACTACGTGATCACCGGCCAGTGGGGCCAGAAGGCGTACGCCGAGGCAAGCAAGTACCTGGACCGGATCAACGTCGCCGCGCGCACCGACCCGCACACCTACGTGCCGCCGCAGAGCGAGTGGCACCTGTCCAGGAACGCCGGCTACGTGCACATCACGCTCAACGAGACCGTCAACGGCGTGGTGTTCGACCAGCTCCCTGACACCGGCGACGTCCCCCTGGTCGCCGACGTCAGCTCGATCATCTTGAGCGAGCCGATCGACGTGACCAAGTTCGGCGCGATCTACGCGGGCGCGCAGAAGAACATCGGCCCCGCGGGCCTCACGGTCGTGATCGTCCGCGACGACCTGCTGGCGCGCACCAGGCCGCGGGTGCCGCAGATCTGGGACTGGTACGCGATGGCCAAGGCCGGCTCCATGCTGAATACGCCGCCTACCTACGCCTGGTACCTCGCCGGCCTCGTGTTCGCCTGGCTGCAGGAGCAGGGCGGGGTGCCGGCCATCGCCGAGGTCAACCAGCGCAAGGCGGACAAGCTTTACGGCGCCATCGACGGGTCCGGCCTGTACGCCAACCCGGTGGCGCCGGCCAACCGCTCGAAGATGAACGTGCCATTCACGGTGGCAGAGCCCGAGCTCGAGCGCGCGTTCCTCGACGAGGCCAAGAGCGCCGGGATGGTGAACCTGTCCGGGCACCGCAGCGTAGGCGGCGTCCGGGCCAGCATCTACAACGCGATGCCCGAAGCGGGCGTCGACACTCTCGTCACCTTCATGAAGGAGTTTGAGAACAGGCATGGGTAAGTTCAACGTCAGGACCTATGACGCGATCTCTCCTGCCGGACTCGACCGATTCAGCCCCGATTACATCGTCGGGCCCGAGCTGGACCGGCCCGATGCGATCATGCTCAGATCTTTTAATTTGCATAACGAATCGATTGACGACAGTGTCCTGGCGATCGGGCGGGCCGGCGCCGGAGTGAACAACATTCCCGTCGCCGAGCTGGCGCGGCGCGGAGTCGTGGTGTTCAACGCGCCGGGCGCCAATGCCAATTCGGTGAAGGAACTCGTCGTCGCCGCGCTGCTGCTGTCCGCGCGGAATCTCCCGGCCGCGCTCGCCTACGCCAGGGACCTGCCGCGCGACGACATCAAGAAGGCCACCGAGCGAGGCAAGAAGCGGTTCGCCGGGCTTGAGCTCACGGGCGGCACGCTTGGCGTGATCGGGCTGGGCGCCATCGGCCACCGGGTCGCCAATACCGCCATTGACCTGGGCATGCGCGTGCTCGGCTACGATCCCGCGCTGTCCGCGCAGCACGAGTCCCAGATGTCGGCCCAGGTGCAGCTGATCAACAGCGTCGACCGGCTGCTGGACGAGAGCGACTACGTCACGCTGCACGTGCCGCTGCTCGACTCGACCAGGGAGCTCATCAGCGCGGCCCGGCTCGCGCAGATGCCGCGGGGCGCGGTGCTGCTCAACTTCGCCCGCGACGAACTGGTCGACGAGCGCGCGCTGCTCGCCGCGCTCGACGCCGGCCAGCTGCGGGGCTATGTGACAGATTTCCCCAACGAGGTGATCTACGGGCACGACAAGGTGATCGTGCTGCCGCATCTGGGCGCGAGCACGAGCAGCGCCGAGGACAATTGCGCCGTCATGATCGCCGATGAGCTGCAGGACTTCCTCGAAAATGGCAATATCCGGTACTCGGTGAACTTCCCCGCGGTGTCCCTGCCGCGCCGCGGCTTCGCCCGGCTGACGCTCGCGCACCTGAACGAGCCCGGCGTGATCGCGCAATTCGCCAAGGCAGTCAGCAGCGCCGGGATCAACATCGTCGAGCTGATCAACGACTGCCGCGGTGACTACGCCTACAGCATCATGGAACTTGACGCCCACGACCTGCCAGGGGCCGTGACAGATCAGCTGGAGCGCATGCCGGCCCTGCTCCGCCTCCGCATACTCGGCGAGTCGGCCAGGTAACGAATTCCTTAACAACTTCCTGGCCTCCAGAAACAGCCTCCAGATCAGGACTAACGTTTCCGGCCGTGACAGCCCCGAGGCAGGTCATTCTCAGCGTGCCCGCATGGCTGCGCCGTCACTGGGCGGCGGCGGCGCTGCTGGCCGGCGGGCTGGTGCTCAGGGCGCTCGCGCTCGCCGCCTATCACCCGGCGCTGCTCTACACGGACACGCTGAAGTATCTCTACGGGGCGTGGGCCGGCGCCGACCCGCTTGGCTACGCGGGCGTGCTCAAGGTCATCCTGGCCGCGGGCGACCTCGGCACGGTCGCGGTCATCCAGCACCTGCTCGGCGTGGCCATGGCGGTCGCGGTGTACGCGGTGCTGCTGCGCCGCGGCGTGCCGCGCTGGCTGAGCGCCGCGGCCATGGCGCCAGTGCTGCTCGATGCCTACCAGCTGCGGCTCGAGCAGACGATCATGCCCGACGTGTGGTTCGAGGCGCTGATCGTGGCCGGGCTCGCGCTGCTGCTCTGGCGCCCGGAGCCTTCGGTCCTGGTGATCGCGGGCAGCGGGCTCATCCTCGGCGTGGCGGTGACCGTCAGGCAGGTCGGCCTGATCCTGGTCCTGCCCGCGCTGCTTTACCTTGCCGCGGCGATCACCGCGCGAGCGCACGCCATGCGCGGCGCGGTCGCGATGATCGCCGCGTTCGCCGTCCCGGTCGTGGCCTACAGCGCCGTTTCCTACCTAACCGCCGGCCGGTTCGGCCTGTCCGACGAGGGCAGCATCTCCGGGAGGCTCGCGGTGTCCGCCGACTGCCGGGTGCTGGTGCTGCCAGCCGATGAGCGGCCGCTGTGCCCGACGCGGGCCCAGCAGGCCCTGGGCATCGACTGGATCGAGCACTCGAGCCAGTCGCCGCTGAAGCGGGCGCCAGTGCCCGCCGGCCTGAGCCGCGGCGCGCTGATCTCCGGGTTCGACGCCGCGGTCGAGCAGCAGCAGCCGCTGCGCGTGATCAGCGGCATCCTGCACGACTCGGTGCGGCTCTTCGCGCCGGCGAAGACCGCCTTGCCCGGCGTGACCCCGATCTCGCGGTGGCAGTTCCAGACCAGGTATCCGGTGTACCTGCCCGAGATCAGCGTGGGCGCCGGCCACCGGATCATCCTCGGCATCCAGGTGACGACCGCGAAGCCGTTCAGCTACCGGCCGCTCGATCCGGCCTACGGCGGAGCCGCTCAGGTTGACCGCCCGATAGCCGCTTTCCTGCGGTCTTACCAGCTGGGCGGCGGCTACACGCCGGGCCCGCTCCTCGCGCTCTTCGCGCTGGCCAGCCTGGCCGGGTCCGTGCTCGCGCTGGCCGGCCGGCGCCTGCTGGCCGGACGTCGCGGCGAGGAGCGCGAGCGGGAGGTCAGCTCGCTCGGCCTGGCCTGCCTGCTTTTCTGCGCGACCGCCGTCGGGCTGCTGCTCATCTCCGACCTGTACGAATTCTCCTGGCGCTACCAGCTGCCCGCCCTGGTGACCCTGCCCCCCGCCGGCGTGCTGGGCGGCTGGGCGCTCTGGCGGGCCCTGGCCCGCCGGCCCCGGCCGCTCCGGCCCCGGCCGCTCCGGCCCCGGCCGCTCCGGCCCCGGCCGCTCCGGCCCCGGCCGCTCCGGCCCCGGCCGCTCCGGCCCCGGCCGCTCCGGCCCCGGCCGCTCCGGCCCCGGCCGCTCCGGCTCCCGCCGCCGCCCTGATCCCGGCGACCCAGGCCCCGCTCAGTTGAGCGATGACGGCGTCACCCCCGGTGATCGCTATGGCCGGGCCAGGCGGCCGGACCTTTATCGATGCGTTGCTAGGTATTAATGTTGAGTGCTCTGGTGCTGGTCGCCTTTCGCGACGTGAACGAGTGCGGAGCGGCGCTGGTCGCACCAAGACGGAGGATGTCGATGCCAGAATCACGATCTTCGAATCCGGCCCTGGAGCTCGGCTCGTGACCCGAGCAGTCAGGCCGGGTATTCGTGGTGAAGCGCGCATCAAGTTCCCCCCGGAGCTGGCCGACGTCATCAGGCCTGAACTGCCGAACCTGACCGAGGAGATCATCGCCGAGGTCCGGCGCGCGATCCCGGAATACGCGCGCCCGATGAACGGGCCTTACGGCCGGGTGCTGCGGATGGGCGTGGGCCAGGCGCTGGCCACGTTCGTCGAGCTGATCACCGATCCGGGCGCGGCGCACGATCACAGGGACGAGGTCTGCCGCAAGCTGGGCGAGTACGAGGCGGTGGAGGGCCGCAGCCTCGACAGCCTCCAGGCCGCCTACCGCATCGGGGCGCAGGTCGCGTGGCGGCGGGCGGTCGCGCTCGGCGCCAGGCACAGGATCTCCTCGACCCTGATGTCGCAGCTGGCCGACGCCGTCTTCGGCTACATCGACGACCTGGCGTCGCTGTCCACGGACGGTTACCTGCGGGCCAAGGCGAGATCGACCGCGTCGCAGGATGAGTGGCGGCAGCGCATGCTCCGCCTGATCCTCGAGCAGCCGTCCGTGCCCCGCCGCGCTATCAGGGACCTGGCCGAGCTGGTCGGCTGGACGTTACCCGAGCAGGTCACGATGGTGGCCATCGTGCCGTCGGCGACCGCGGCGATCCAGCTGCCCGGTGACGCGCTCGCCGACTTCAAGGCCGCCGAGCCCCACCTGCTGATTCCCGGTGAGGTCAGCGCGGATCGGCGGGCCGAGCTCGAGATCGCGCTGGCCGGGCGCCCGGCCGCGATCGGCATCAAGGTGCCGCTCGCCGAGGCGGCCGACTCGCTGCACTGGGCCAGGCAGGCGCTCGCCCTCAGCCGGGCGGGCTCCATCACCGCGAGCCCGCTGATCTCCTGCGATGATCACCTGCTGACGCTCTGGCTGTCCGAAGGCAGGCTGCTCAGGCAGCTGGCCAGGCAGCAGTTCGCGTCGCTGTCCGGGCTGTCCGAGCGGCAGCAGCGGCGGCTGACCGACACCCTCGGAGTCTGGCTGGAACTCGGCGGCAAGGCCGCCGAGGTCGCCGAGCGGCTCAAGGTGCACCCGCAGACGGTCAGGTACCGGATGCGGATACTCGAGCGGGTGCTCGGCGGGCAGCTGCACGATCCGGACGCGAGGTTCGCCATGGAGGTCGTGCTGCGGGCCAGGCGGCTGCACGACGAGACTGCCCGCGCCCGGGTTCCCGATCCGGTCGACGCCGAAGCCTCGTTACCGGGCCAGGGGTGAACCCAGTGGAGCCCCAGGAAATTACTCACCAGCTGATAAAAACGTCCGGCGATGTTGTCGGCTATAACGGAAATTGCCCACCAATGACCAAGTTATATGTGAACCCTAGTAATGTACCGATGAGCAGGAGTCCAATTTTCCTGGAGCACGCTTGGGCATCGAGGTAAGCGTAGAAGGACTGACCAAGTCCTTCGGCCGCACTGTAGTTTGGCGTGATATCTCGCTTTCATTGCCCGCTGGTGAGGTTAGCGTCCTTCTCGGCCCGTCAGGCACCGGAAAGACCGTTTTCCTGAAATCCCTCATCGGCCTGATCAGGCCGGAAGAAGGCCAGGTCGTCGTCGACGGAGTCGACGTGCTTTCCTGTTCAGAGCGCGAGCTCTACCGGGTCAGGCGCCTTTTCGGCGTGATGTTCCAGGACGGCGCGCTGTTCGGGTCGCTGAATCTGTACGACAACATCGCCTTCCCGCTCCGCGAGCACACCAAGATGACCGAAGCGCAGATCAGGACGACCGTGCTGGCCAAGATGGAGATGGTCGGCCTGTCCGGGGACGAGCGCAAGTTCCCCGGCGAGATCTCGGGCGGCATGCGCAAGCGGGCCGGGCTGGCGCGGGCGCTTGTGCTCGATCCCCAGATCATCTTGTGCGACGAGCCGGATTCCGGGCTTGACCCGGTGCGGACGGCGTATCTGTCGCAGTTGCTGATCGACCTCAACGCCGAGCTTGACGCCACGATCCTGATCGTCACCCATGACATCCAGATCGCCAGGACCGTTCCCGACAACCTGGGCATGCTGTTCAACACCAACCTGGTCATGTTCGGGCCCAGGGAAATCCTGCTGACCAGCGACGATCCCGTCATTACCCAGTTCGTGAACGGGCGCGTCGTCGGGCCGATCGGAATGCACGAGGAGAAGGACCAGCGCGAACTCGACGGGGAAAGCCAGTCGTGGGCCGACAACAAGCCGATCGGCATCGTGCCCCAGCTCAGGCCGAGCCAGGGGCTGCCCGAGCGGCAGGCGGTCAGGCGCAGGACCGAGCGGGTCATCAACCTGCTGCACACGCTCCCCGACCAGGCACGGGCGGAGATCATCGCCAGCTTCGATCACCACGGCGGCCTCGGCAGCCAGTCGCGGGAGCCGGCATGACCGATTCGCTGCGGCGGCCCGCCAGAACCAGCACCGCCGCCGACAAGGGCGCTGGCGCGCTGCGCCAGACCGGGCGGCTGTTCGCGCTCGGCGCCAGCGTGATCGGGCTGACCTTCAGGCGGCCGTTCCAGGTCCGCGAGCTGATCGAGCAGTTCTGGTTCATCGCCAGCGTCACGATCTTGCCGTCGGCGCTGGTCTCCATCCCGTTCGGGGCCGTGATCGCGCTCCAGGTCGGCTCGCTGACCAGGCAGCTCGGCGCCGAGTCGTTCACCGGCGGCGCGAGCGTGCTCGCCGTGGTGCAGCAGGCCAGCCCGCTGATCGTCGCGCTGCTGATCGCCGGCGCGGGCGGCACGGCGATCTGCGCCGACCTCGGCGCGCGGACGATGCGCGAGGAGCTGCAGGCGCTCGAGGCGATGAGCGTCTCGCCGGTCCAGCGGCTGATCGTGCCCCGGGTGCTCGCCGCGATGTTCGTGGCCGTGCTGCTCAACGGGCTGGTCTCGGTGGTCGGCGTGCTCGGCGGCTACTTCTTCAACGTGGTCGTCCAGCACGGCACGCCCGGCGCCTACCTCGCCAGCTTCTCCAGCCTCGCCCAGGTCCCCGACCTGGTGATCGGCGCGCTCAAGGCACTGATCTTCGGCTACATCGCCGGCGTCATCGCGGCTTACCGCGGCCTGAACCCGCGGCCTGGCCCCAAGGGCGTCGGCGACGCGGTCAACCAGGCGGTGGTGATCTCCTTCCTGCTGCTCTTCTTTACCAACCTGATCCTGACCGCCATCTACCTGCGGATAGTCCCGCCGAAGGGAGCGTGACCGGTGAGCACGGTTACGGGCACGGCCAGAGCGCGGCTGGACAGGTCGCTCGGCTGGCTCGACCTGCTCGGCGATCAGCTCTTCTTCTACCTGCGGGCGCTGCTGTGGATTCCGCGCGTCATCAGGCGCTACCCCAAGGAGATCCTGCGGGTGCTGTCCGAGGTCAGCTTCGGCAGCGGCGCCCTGGTGCTGATCGGCGGCACGGTCGGCGTGATGATCGGGATGACGCTCTTCACGGGCACGGTCGTCGGCCTGCAGGGGTACGCGGCGCTGAACCAGATCGGCGCGGCGTCGCTGACCGGGTTCGTGTCCGCCTACTTCAACACGCGCGAGATCGCGCCGCTGGTGGCCGGCCTCGCCATGTCGGCGACGGTGGGCGCCGGCTTCACCGCGCAGCTCGGGTCGATGCGGATCCACGACGAGGTCGACGCGCTGGAAGGGATGGGCATTCCGTCCCTGCCCTACCTGGTCACCACGAGGATGCTGGCCGGGATCATCGCCGTCATCCCGCTGTACGCGATCGGGCTGATCAGCTCCTACCTGGCCTCACGCGAGGTCACCGTCGTCTTCGCCGGGCAGTCGGCCGGCACCTACGACCACTACTTCGGCCTCTTCCTCGTCCCCGTGGACGTGCTCTGGTCCTTCGCCAAGGCGCTCCTGTTCAGCCTGGTCGTGATCATGACGCACTGCTACTACGGCTACCGCGCCACCGGCGGGCCGGCCGGGGTAGGCGTCGCGGTGGGCCGGGCGGTCCGCACGTCGATCGTCGCGATCACCATCATCGACTTCCTGATGAGCCTGGCGATCTGGGGAGCCACGACGACGGTCCGGGTGGCTGGATGAGCGACGGCAGGACGGGACGCCGGCTTGGCGGGCTGGCGTTCCTGGTCGTGCTCGCGCTGCTCGCCTGGCTGTCGCTGGCTATTTACAACAAGCGGTTCGCCGCGGTGGACCTGATCACGGTGCGGACCGACAACGTCGGCAACGAGATGAATCTCGGCGCCGAGGTCATGGTCAAGGGCGTGCAGATCGGCGAGGTCAGGCAGATCAGCAGCGACGGCCGCGGGGCCAGCCTGCTGCTCGCGATCCAGCCGGGCGTCGCCAGGCAGCTCCCGGCCAACGTCGAAGCCGAGATGCTGCCGACAACCCTTTTCGGGGAAAGGTACGTCGACCTGATCTTGCCGGCAAGCCCAACCGCCGCCAGGCTGGCCGACGTCCGCCAGATCAGCCAGGCCCGCTCGAAGGACGCGATCGAGCTGCAGCGCGTGTTCGACAAAGTGCTGCCGCTGCTGCGGGCCGTGCGGCCTGACCAGCTCTCGGTCGCGCTGACCGCGATCGCGCAGGGCCTGGCTGGCCGGGGCCAGGAGTTCGGCCAGAGCCTGCTCGAGCTGAACCAGGTACTCGGCAAGCTCGACCCCCAGCTGCCCGCGCTCGACGCCGACATCTCCGAGCTCGCCGGGTTCGCGAACTCGTTCAGCCAGGCCACGCCCAACCTGCTGGCCGCGCTCCACGACTTCACCGTGACCAGCCAGACGATCGTCGACGAGCGCGAGCAGCTCGCCGGCCTGTACCCGGCGGTGCGGACGGCGGCCGCCAACTTCGCGGCGTTCCTGCGGGCCAACAAGGGCAACATCATCCACCTGTCCGTCGGCAGCACCAGCGTGCTGCGGGCACTGGCCAGGTATTCGCCTGAGTTCCCGTGCACGCTGGCCGGCCTGGTCAAGTTCGAGCCGGCCATCGACAAGGCGCTCGGCCAGGGCACCAGGCAGCCGGGCGTGCACGTCATCGCGCACGTGGTGCCGCCGCGCAGCCCGTACAAGCCGGTCGCCGACGCGCCGAAGTTCACTCGTAACACCGGCCCGCGCTGCGAGTCGGTGACCGCGGCGGCGACGAGCGGCGAGACGGTCAGGGAGCTGACCGGGCTCGCGCTCGGCGAGCGGCCTGACGCGGTGGCGGGCTGGTCGGGGCTGCTAGTCGGGGCGCTGTTCAGAGGGCACGCCGTGACGCTTGACGACAGGGCAGGCTGAGCCATGCGACGCAAGAGCATCGCCGGCCCGCTGATCAAGTCGGTCATCTTCATCGCCGTGACCGCCGTGGCGACCGCGATCCTGGCGATCAGCATCGCGAACATCAGCGTGGCCACCCAGTCCAGCTACCGGGCAATTTTCACTGATGTGACGGGTTTGACTGTCGGGTCCAGCGTGGACATCGCCGGCGTCCGGGTCGGCCAGGTCACCTCGATCGGGATCTACGGCGAGAACCTGGCGACGGTCGGCTTCACGGTGCAGGCCAGCCGGAGCCTGCCGGCCTCGGTCACCGCGACGATCAAGTACCAGAACCTGGTCGGCCAGCGGTACATCGAGCTGGACCAGGGCACCGGCGCGGTCGGCCGGGTCCTGCCCCCGGGCGGCACGATAACGCTTCATCACACTGCTCCCGCACTAGATCTGACCGAGCTGTTCGACGGGTTCCAGCCGCTGTACCAGGCGCTGTCGCCCGGCGACGTCAACAAGCTGACCAGCGCGATCATCGCGGTCTTCCAGGGCGAGGCCCCCGACCTGCGGACGCTGGTCGCGACGGTCGGCTCGCTCACGACGACGCTGGCATCGCGGAGCCGGGTGATCGACGAGGTGATCGCCAACCTGAACTCGGTGCTGTCGACGGTCGACGCGCACAACGGGCAGCTCGCGGGCCTGGTGGAGACGCTCAAGGCGCTGGTGTCCGGGCTCGCCGCCGACCGCGAGCCGATCGGCGGCGCGATCTCGGCGATCTCGAACCTGACCAGCGCGACCGCCGGGCTGCTCAGGGTCGGGCGGGCACCGCTCAAGTCGGACATCGTTCAGCTCGGCAAGCTGGCGACCAATCTCAACGCCAATTCGGGTTCGGTGGCGAGCTTCCTGACCACGCTGCCGGTCAAGCTCGCCGCGATCGGCAAGCTCGCCTCCTACGGCTCGTGGGTGAACTTCTACCTCTGCTCGGCAACGGTCAACGGCGTGCGCAGTTCGCTGGGCGGGCCAGGCCCGTCCGGCGTGCACAGTAACGCGGCGAGGTGCTCATGAAGCTGGGGTGCTCATGAGACCGCTGCGGGAGCGTAACCCGATCTGGGTCGGCGTGACCGGCCTGGCGATACTCGCGGTGATCGCCCTGCTCACGTTCTACTCCAGCGACCTGCCGTTCGTCGGCGGCGGCACCACTTACACCGCGTACTTCAGCGAGGCGGCCGGCCTGCAGCCGGGCAACGAGGTCAGGGTCGCGGGCGTCGGCGTCGGCCAGGTGACGGGGGTGTCGCTGGCCGGCGACAAGGTCGCGGTGACGTTCAGGGTCAAGGGCGCCTGGGTCGGCAGCACGAGCACGGTCGCGATCAAGCTCTGGTCGCTGCTCGGCGGCAAGTACCTCGCGGTCGACCCGAGCGGACCGTCTCCCCAGAGTCCCGGCACGCCCATTCCGTTGCGGCGCACGACCGCGCCGTTCGACGTGACGCAGGCGCTGACCAGCGTCGGGGCGCGGCTCAGCCAGATCAACACGCCGCAGCTCGAAAAGAGCCTGGCCACGCTGGCCACCGCGTTCAAAGGCACCGCGCCGTCCGTGCGGCAGGCACTGACCGGCCTGGCCGACCTGTCCGAGTCGATCGGCTCGAAGGACGCCGAGGTCACCAGCCTGCTGCACAGCGCGTCCCAGGTCAGCAAGACGCTGGCGGTGCAGAGCGGCACGTTCAAGTCGCTGATCGACGACGGCGACCTGCTGCTCGCCGAGCTGGAGCAACGGGAGGCGGCCATCCACGGCCTGCTGGTCGGGACGCGGGAGCTGTCCAGGCAGCTGTCCGGGCTCGTGGCCGACGAGCAGGGCAGCCTCGGGCCGACGCTGACCGCGCTCGATAAGGTCACCAGCCTGCTCCAGCGTAACCAGGCCGACCTCCGCCAGGCGCTGACGCTGGTCGGCCCGTACTACCGGCTGCTGGGGAACGCGCTTGGCACCGGGCCATGGTTCGACACCTACGTGTGCGGGCTCATTCCCAAGTCCTACCTGCCGCCGGGTGCCGGGCCGGCCCGCGGCTGCATGTCACCGAAGACCTGAGGTACGAAGCGATGAGCAGACCCCGACGCAGCGGGGACCACGGCAGGCCGTCGGCGTTCGGGCGCTGGTTCGGCCAGGGCGAGCCTACGCCCGGACCGGTCGAGCCCGGGCCGGATGGCCCTGTGCAGGTCGAGTACGCACGGCCGCGCTGGCCATTCTCGATGAGCTGGCGGCTGCCGTCACCAAGCCGGGGGCAGCGCCGCGCCGTCACGGCCGGCGTGCTCGCCGTAGCGCTGATCGTGATCGCCGGCGGGGTGCTCGCCTACCGGGCCGCGCACCGCTCGATCGGGGTCACCGCCTACTTCAGCCAGTCCATCGGCGTCTACCCGGGCTCCACTGTCCGCGTGCTCGGCGTGACCGTCGGGCGGGTCGACTCCACCCGGCCGGAGGGGACACGGGTCAAGGTCACGATGACCATCGACCGGAAGGTGGCGATTCCGGCGAACGCGAAGGCGGTCGTCATCACCAGCGGTGTCGTCTCCGACCGCTACATCCAGCTCACGCCGGCTTACACCGGCGGCCCGGCGATGGCCGACGGCGCCGTCATCCCGATGACCAGGACCGCCGTGCCGATCGAGGTTGACCAGCTCTACACGAGCCTCGGCAAGTTCTTCGACGCGCTCGGGCCCGGCGGCCTCAACAAGCACGGGGCGCTGTCCAGCCTGGTCAAGACCGGGGCGGCGACCCTGAAGGGCAACGGCCAGCGGCTCGCCGCGATGATCACGCAGTTCAGCGCGCTGAACCGGGAGCTCGGCGGGTCGTCGGGCGACTTTTTCGCCACGGTCGCGAACCTGAACGTGTTCAGCTCGGTGCTGGATAAAGACGATGCCCAGGTGCGCCTGGCGGAGCAGCAGCTAGCGACGGTCAGCGGATTCCTGGCCGGCGACCGGCAGGATCTGGCCGGGGCGCTGAGCCAGCTGGCGACGGCGCTGGCGCAGGTCAGGACGTTCATCGCGAGCAACAGGGCGCTGATCAAGTCCAACGTCGGCAAGCTGGCCTCGGTCACGAAGCTGCTGGTCACCGAGCGCGACTCGCTGGCGCAGGCGCTGTCGTCCGCGCCGCTCGCGGTCGACAACCTGCTGAACGCCTACGACAGCGCGAACAAGACCCTGGTCGGGCGCGGCGATCTCAATGAGCTGGCGTTCGGCAAGGCGGCGAAGGTCTTCGCCTCCGACGAGGTCATCCCGCCGGACGCCGCGCCGGTCGCGGGAACCGCGCTGACGGCGCTGCCGCCGCTGCCGCTCCCGGCCGTGGGGACGGTCTACGGCACCTCGCGGGGTGGCCGGTGATGCGAAGACGGCTTCCGCTCGGCGCCGCGGCGTGCCTTACCGCGCTGGTCATCACCGGCTGCGGCTCGTCCGGGTTCAACGGCATCTACAGCATCACGCTGCCGGGCGGCGCCGATCTCGGCAGCCATCCGTACAAGGTCACGGCCCAGTTCACCAACGCGCTCAACCTGGTGCCGCAGTCGGCCGTGAAGGTGAACGACGTCGCCGTCGGCCGGGTCGTCAGCATCTCGCTGCCGCGCCGCGGCTGGAAGGCCGACGTCACGATGGAGGTCAACGGCAGCGTCCGCCTCCCGGCCAACGCGATCGCGGAGCTCACCCAGTCGAGCTTGCTCGGCGAGATGTATGTCGCGCTCGCGCCGCCGCCGGGCGCGCCCGGCGCGGGCAGGCTGCGCGACGGCGCCGTGATCCCGGTCTACCGCACGACCAGCGACGTCACCGTGGAGGAGGTGCTCGGCGCGCTGTCGCTCCTGCTCAACGGCGGCGGCATCGGGCAGATCCACACGATCACGACGGAGCTGAACGCCACTCTCGACGGCCACACCGCGCAGGTGCATCAGCTCCTGCACCGGCTGACCGAGCTCATCGCCAACCTGAACTCCCGTCGCGGCGACATCGTGACGGCGCTGCGCGGCGTCAACCGGCTCGCCGCCACGCTGGCCAGGCGCGACGGGCAGCTCACGTTCGTGCTCGGCAACCTGCGGCCCGGCCTGCGGGTGCTGGCCGAGCAGCGAACTCAGCTGGTGGCGCTGCTCGACTCGCTGCACCAGCTCTCCGACCAGGCCGTCACGACGATCGCCGCGAGCAAGCGCAACATCGTCGCTGACTTGCGCCTGCTCAAGCCGACGCTCGAAGAGCTGGCCGCCGCCGGAAAAACGCTGCCGCTGGCGCTCCAGGTGCTGCTGACATTTCCTTTCACCGATCGGGTCCTTGGCGACATCAAGGGCGACTACCTCAATGCTTACCTGTCGCTGAAGGCCCCGCCAGGCACTACAGTCATCCCGCCGATCAAGCAGCCGAAGGGAACGCCGTAGATGCTGTCTCGTTCCATCCGGGTCAAGCTGATCGCGTTCGCGGTGCTCGGCATCCTGGTCCTGGGTTACAGCGCGGTCAGGTACGCGAACCTGGGCCGCTTCATCGGCGCGCGCGGCTCGTACACGGTGTCCGTTCGGCTCGCCGACGCGGGCGGCATCTTCCCCGACGCGGACGTGACCTACCGGGGGGTCTCCGTCGGCCGGGTCTCGTCGGTCACGCTGACGCCGGCCGGGGTGCGGGCCTTGCTGAGCATCAGCGACTCGGCGCCGCCGATCCCGGCTTCGGTGACAGCGCAGGTGGCCGACCTGTCACCGGTGGGCGAGCAGTACGTCGACCTGCGCCCGCGCGCCTCGCGCGGCCCGTTCCTGACGGCGGGCAGCGTGATCGCGGAACGAGACACGCAGTTGCCGCCGCCCGTCACTGGCCTGCTGAACAGCATCGACCGCACGGCCGGCTCGCTGCCGCTCGGCGATCTGCGGACGGTGACCAGTCAGCTCGCGCTCGGGTTCAACGGGCAGGTGAGCAACTTGCATACGCTGCTGGACTCGGGCAATGCCTTCCTGCGGGCCGCCGCGGCCAACGCGAAGAGTTCCGCCGGGCTGGTCAAGGCGAGCAAGGTCGTGCTCGGCACGCAAGTCGATGAGGCGACCGCGCTCAACGACTTCGCGGCCAGCGCGAACCTGCTTGCCCATCAGCTGGTCACGTCCGACTCGGACCTGCGACGGCTGATCGGCACCGCGCCAGGGGCGGCCGAGCAGGTCACCGGCTTGCTGGCGGACACCAACCCCGCGCTGGCCGACCTGATCGCGAACCTGCTGACCGCTTCCGCGGTCGGCGGCGCGCGAATCAGCGCGATCGACGAGCTGCTGTCCGGGGTGCCGGCCGCGCTGGCCGACGTCTCATCGACTCTGCGCGGCGGCAATCTGAACGTCAGCCTGGCGCTGACCTTCTTTAACCCGCTCCCCTGCACGCTTGGCTACAGCGGCACGGTCCACCGCAACGGGCTGGACACCTCGGCCGGGCCGCCGCTGAACACGAAGGCCAGGTGCCTGTCGCCGGCCAGTTCCGGCATCGACGTCCGCGGCTCGGCCAACGCCCCGCCCGCCGCCGTGCCGCGCGCCGCGCAGCCGGGCCTGGTCAAGCTGCTCGGCCTGGGAGGCTGAGCGCATGTCTAGTCGTTCTCGGGTGAGGCTTCTCGCCGCGCGGGTGCTGTTCGCCTTTGCTGTCGTGGCGGCCGGCTGGTTCGGCTGGGGCTGGTACTCGGCGGCTCACGCGGGTGCGCCCAGCGCTGCTGGTGCCGCCGGCTGGCCGTCCCCCGACCGGGTGCTGCAAGCCGCCGAGCAGGCGGTGCTGAACGTGAGCAGCCTCAGCTACCATCACATCGCGCAGGGAATCAGGCTGTGGAAGCAGTCATCGACGGGGCCGTTCCTGGCCGGGATCGTCGCGGGTCAGGCACAGCTTGAGCATGCCGTGGCGCAGGCCAGGACGATCACTTCCGCCCGCATCCTTGATGGTGCGCTGACCTCGCTGCGGGCAAGTGCGGGCACAGCTACCTTTATAGTGGCCGAACAGACAACGGTCACCGCGCCGACCGGTGCGCCGAGTGTCACCCAGTACCGGCTCCAAGGGCAGCTCACCAGGACGGCGTCGGGCTGGAAGCTCAGCAGCCTGCATGTGGTACCGACCGGGGCGGCAGCGCCGGGCACTGGCACCACGCCAGGCGGCTAGGCGGCCAGGCCACCGGAGCCGGAGACGTCGGAGAGGCCGGAGAGGAACCTATGCCCGCACCAGAGGCATCAGCTGCCAGCGCCGACCAGCCCGCGCCCGCCGACGAGACCGCCGGCGCCGAACGGCCCGCGCCTGCCGACGAGACCGCCAGTGCCGACCAGCCCGCGCCTGTCGTAGCCGCTGACGAGCAGCCCGAACGGTCGCGGACGCCCTGGCGGCAGGCGAGCACGCTGCTGGTCGCGGCCGTGATACTGGCCGGGTTCGCCGCCTGGGCAGCCGTGCACGCCCACAGCCTGCGCGCCGGTCAGGCGGACAGCAACCTGGCGCTGACCGACAAGGCGCTGACCAGGCAGGTCACGACGCAAGTCTCCAGCGCGGTCAGCACTATCTTCTCCTACAGCTACGCCAACCCGGCGGCGACCAGGCAAGCCGCCCAGAAGCTGCTCACCGGTTCGGCGATCAGCCAGTACAACAACTTGTTCGCCCTTGTGGAGCAGAAGGCGCCCGCCGAGAAGCTCGTACTGAGCACCAAGGTCACAGACGTCGGCATCGAGTTGCTCACGGCCGGCCGGGCCAGGCTGCTTGTCTTCGTCAACCAGCAAGACAAGGCCGGCGGGCCAGGCGGTCTACTCGGGCGCGATGTTCGCCGTGACGGCGATCCGGCATGGCGACCGCTGGCTGATCGAGAACATCAACACCTTTACCTCAAGCGGCTGAGTGGGCGCGACGGTCACTCTGGGATGAGGCGTATGCCAACGGCCTGCGAGGCGTTGCGCAACTTGGCGTCCAGCGTGGCCAGCGGGACACCCTCGCGCTCCGCCAGCACAAGGTAGGCCGCATCGTATGCGGTCAGCGCGTGGTGGCGGCCGACGGCGATCACGGCCTCCATGTCGACGTTCACGTTGTCAACGTGGATCGGAAGCTGACCTAGCAGCGCTATGAAACGGGCTGTCTGCGACTCTGTTAGCCGACGACGACGCTCACCAAGCAGCAATACGTTGGATACCTCCAACTCCCACAAGGAGGGGACAATGGCCGTGTCGTCAGATAGCAGGTTGAGGATCGCCTCGGTCGCGGGAGTGGTCTCGTCTTCGAAGCACCACGCGAGCGTCACCGACGCATCAACGACGAACGGCACTCAGCGCCGCCCCTCGCTAATCAGGTCAGCTAGCGACAGGCCGCCCAAAGTCACATTGCGGCGTGCTTCGCGTAGCGCACGGATAACCTCGCCCGCCAGTGGCCGTTCGCGGTGGGCGGGCACAAGCTTTGCCACGGGAACCCCATGTTTGGTTATCATCACGCTCCTGCCCGCAGCCACTTCGTCCAGAAGCCGGGGAAGGTGGGTCTTAGCTTCGTAGGCACCAACTGCTTCCATGAGATTCAGACTAGTCGTCAACTGGTCTCTTTTCAACTAGTTGACTCGGTGACAGGCGCGCGAGGCCCCTCCAGACGCCCGCCCGGCCCGCACCGGTGCCCCGCCTGACCGCAATATCGCATTTTGATACGCGTGACTCGTGATCGGGTCGGGAAGTCCCTTCGGACATTTTGCGGATCCCGTCAGGCGGGAGCACGCTCCGGTCCGGCGGCCCCGGCGGCCCCGGCGGCGCCGTGCAAGCTGAGGTCAGCTGCTCAAGGTGACCCCGCACCGCCGGTGCTCCCAGGGCCGCCAGCCAGAGGGCCGGGTGTCATGGCCTGAAATGGCGGGGTCGAGGTTCCCGAGACCCGGTACCTGTCCCACAGGTCAGGGTCGGTGAGCTCGCACGGGCTCCGGCCCTGGCCGGTGTCGAGCAGGCCGACCGCGCGAAAGCCGCCGACCAGGTCGGTCAGCGCCTGATTGCTCGCGATCCGGCCGTACCAGTGATACCGGCCGTCGATCGGCTCGAAGTGGCCGCGCAGCTCGACATCCACCTCGAACTCGTCCTGTCCCACCATCAGCCGCGCCCGCCCCGAGTATCCGTCCTCACCAGCGCCGCCACGCTCGAACTCCATCCCCAGCCTCCTCGCCCTTGCCCGCGCCCCGCTGCCAGTCCCCCGGAGCCCGGCTGCCGGTCACCCGCGCCCGCTGCCGGTCATGCCTCGTCCGCTACCCGGAGGCTGAGCCGGGGCCTGACCACCGGCAGCGGCTTGTCAGGGTCGACCTCGATGCCGGCCTCCCGCAGCACTCCGGTCAGCGCCACCCAGATCAGCTGGCTGACGTAGCCGATGACGTTGGCGCGGCTCATCGACCGCCGTTGCAGCCACCATTCACCGGTCGACTGGACCAGCCCGGTCACCCCGTAGGCCCACGGCTCGGCGCCGCCTGAATCGAGCCCGAACAGCCGCAGGTAGTCACCGATCACGGCGGTCAGCGCGTTGGCGATGGACTCCTTATCCGGGTGAACGGCAGGCCGCCCGCTCCCCGCCTCCGCAGCCTCCTGCCGCGCGATCAGCCAGTACAGGTTCGGGTGCTCGTCGATGACGGCGAAGTACGCGCCCACGGCGCCGGAGATCCGGTGCAGGACCGGGCCATCGGACTTGATCGCCGGCAGCAGCCTGGCGAGTAGCAGCTCGGATCCGCGCTCGGACAGCGCCGCGACGAGCGCGGACTTGTCGCTGAAGTACCGGTAAAGCACCGGCTTGGACACCCCGGCCTCGGCCGCGACCGCATCCATCAGCAGCTCCGGTCCCTCGGCGTCGAGCACGGCCAGCGCGGCGGTGACGAACTGGCGCCGCCGCTGGTCCCTGTGCACCGTCCACCGGTCCTTGCGGGCGTCGCCGGCCTGATCGGGCTTGACAGATCTCGTCACGAGAGTAGATGCTACCATAAGTAACAGTTACCGGAAGTCATATCTAAACTCGCACCACCGAGCCTCCGGAGGCACGCCGTGATGACGACCGACCGCGAGCGCACCGCCGAGCGCCTTCTCCGCTCAACCGCCGCGAAGGCTTACGACCCCGAGGTCGACATCGACTGGACGGCGCCCTTAGCACCCGGAAAGCACTATGTGCTGCCGCATCGCTGCTCTCTTTACGGCACAAGGCTTTTTGATGAACTCAGCCCGCAGCAGCAAATCGAGCTCGGCAAGCATGAAGTCGTCAGCGTGGCATCAACCGGGATCTTCCTTGAGTCGGTCCTGATGAGGCTGCTGGCGAGGCAGGCCTACTGGAGTGACCCGCTGAGCCGGCACGCACAGTACGCGCTCGCCGAGCTTGGCGAGGAGACCAGGCACACGATCATGTTCGCCAGGATGATCGAGCGCCTGGGAACGCCGTGCTATTCGCCGCCCAGGCCGATCCTGCGGATGGGCGGCTTCCTGGCCTCGATCGCGCGCGGGCCTTCGCTCTGGGGCGCGATCTTGATCGGCGAGGAGATCATCGACCGGCTTCAGCGCGAGGTCGCCGACGACCCGTCGATCCAGCCCCTGGTCGCGATGATCAGCCGGATTCACATCGTCGAGGAGTCCAGGCACGTCAGCTTCGCCAGGGCCGAGTTGCGCCGCAGCATCGCCACGACCTCCAGGCTCGCGCTGCCGTTCCACCGGCTGCTGCTCTCCAGGGTCGCCTTTATCCTTTCCAGAATCCTGATCAGCCCCGAGGTCTATGAATCCGTCGGCCTCGACCCGCGCCAGGCGCGGCGGGCGGCCCTCGCGAATCCGCATTACCACGAGTCGCTCAGGTATGGCGGCGAGAAGCTAGTGGCGTTCCTGTCTGACGCGGGCCTCATCGGGCGCCCAGGGCGGCGCCTCTGGCGCAAGGCCTTCTTGCTCGGCTGACGCCTCCCGGCGACCGTGCGCGGCGCCCCGGCCGCCGACCGAGGATTGGCGAATGGTTCGCGCATGGCGCCCTTGCGGCGGGCCCGGTACTACGGCACGATCGCATAGCAGGCATCCGGCGCATCACCTAGTGAAGGCTGCGATGGTGATGGACCTGCATGCGGATGAGCCGATACGGGGGCCCACCGCCAGGAACGGGGGCTAGTTGGATGACCGAAGGGAGATCACATTGAGTGAGGGGAACTACGCGCCAATGCGTGGCCGGCGAGGCTGGCTCCGCACACGGAACGTCACGGCCGGGATCGCGAGCGTAGCGGCGGCCACGGCGTTCCTGGCGTCAGCCGGGGCCGCGCAGGCGGTGCCCGGCGCAGCGCCGGTCGGAGCGGCAGGGATCGTGCCAGCGGGCGCGGCACGCGTCGGAGTCGTGCCCGCCAGCACGGCGGTCAGCATCGACGTGGTACTCCAGCCGAGGGACCCGGCCGAACTCAGTCAGTACGCGACCGAGGTCGCGACGCCGGGCTCGCCTCTTTACCACGACTACATCGGGGCGGCCGAGTTCCCCAAGATGTTCGGGCCGACCGAGGCGACGATCAGCAGCGTGTACGCGGCGCTCAAGGCGGCCGGGCTGCGGCCGGGGGCGATCAGCGCCGACCACCTCAGCATCCCAGTCACGGCGACAGCCGGCCAGTTGCGAAGCGCCTTCGGCACGACGCTGGCCAGCTACCGGATGGCTGGCGGCAAGCTCGGGTTCGCGAACACGAGCGCGCCCAGGCTTCCGGCGTCGATCGCCTCCCAGGTACAGGCGGTCATCGGCCTGGACAACCTGACCAAGATGCACAATTTCATGGCCAGGCCGAGCCCGGCCCGCAAGCACGTGACCGCGCCGGCGGGCGAGCCGACCGGCGGGCCGCAGCCGTGCACGGCGGCCTCGAACGAGAACTTCGTCGGGGGCCTTACGGCTGACCAGCTGGCATTCGCCTATGACTTCACCGGCCTGTACAAGTCGAATGATTTCGGCAGGGGCGAGACGGTTGGCATTGTCGAATTCGGCGAGCCGAACTCGCCGACAGATATCGCTAAGTTCCAGAGCTGCTACCGCACTCACACCAAGGTCAGCTATGACAAGGTCGACAAGTTCGGCATGAAGGGCTTTGGCGAAGGCGAAGCGGCCCTCGACATCGAGACCGTTCTCAGCCTCGCACCGCGCGCGAACCTCGTCGTCTACCAAGCCCCCAACACCGGCAAGGGCGTCTTCGACGACTACCGGACCATGGTGGACCAGGACCGCGTGCGGGTCATCTCCGTGTCCTACGGCCTGTGCGAGCACTTCCAGGACCCGAGGTCGGCACGCGCGACCACCGTGCTCTATGAGCAGGCGGCAGTGCAGGGCCAGACCATCGTCGCATCTTCTGGCGACGCGGGCTCAGAGGCGTGCTTCCCCGCCCGCGGCACCGGCGGAATCCTCAGCGCCAACTTCCCCGCCAGCGACCCGCTGGTGCTCGGCGTGGGCGGCACCAAGATCACGAACCTGGTCGAGCGGCCGGGTGAAGTGGTGTGGAACGAGCGCGGCGACCAGGCGGGCGCCGGCGGCGGCGGCAAGTCGAAGCTGTTCTCGATGCCGGGGTTCCAGACCTCGTTCCTGCACGTCAAGAAGGGCGTGCGCGAGGTTCCTGACGTCGCGGCTGACGCCGATCCCGAGACCGGCTATGTCGTGCGCTACCACGGCCAGTGGACGGTCATCGGCGGCACGAGCGCCGCTGCCCCGCTGTGGGCCGCGCTGATGGCGCTGACCGACTCCAAGTGCTCGGCCTCGCCCATGGGCTGGGTCAACCCGCTGGTGTACTTCACCGCCTCGCCGAAGGTGAAGGCCATCGTCCTCAACGACATCGCGCCGTCGAACGGTTTCCTCAACAACAACGACTACACCGGCAAGGGCCACGGCAACTACCCGGTGAAGAAGGGCTACGACATGGCGACCGGCCTCGGCACGCCCGTCGGCGCCACGCTCGCCGCGGAACTGTGCCATTTCGGCGCCGAACCGCAGGGCTACTGGATGGCGTCGTCGAGCGGGCAGATCTTCGCCTTCCACGCCCCGTTCCGCGGCTCGCTCAGCGGCAAGCACCTCGCCTCCAAGGTGGTCGCCATCGCCGGCGACCCGCACACCGGCGGCTACTACCTGGTGACGGCGAAGGGCGCGGTGTCCGCGTTCCACGCACCGTTCCACGGCTCGGTGAAGCACCCGAAGGGAACCGTGGTCGGCATCGCGGTGAACAAGACCGGCACCGGCTACTGGGTCGTCACCTCCTCCGGCCACGTGTACGCGTTCAACGCCAAGTTCCACGGCTCGGCGCACGGCTCGCACATCACGGGCATCGCGCTCGACCGGCAGACAGGCGGGTACTGGGTCGTCAACTCCGGCGGCCGGGTATTCGCGTTCGACGCTGGCCGCTACAAGGGCAAGAAGCTGTCCGGCATCACCGGCATCACCGGTGACCCCAAGAAGCAGGCATACTGGCTCGTCAATTCCAGGGGCCACGTGTTCGGCTTCAACGTCGGCGCCGAGGGCTCCATGCCAGCCAACGTCGGCAAGGTGATCGGCATCGCCGGTGACGGGGTCTTCGGCGGTTACTGGCTGGCTACGGCCACCGGGCATGTCGGCGCGTTCAACGCGGTCTGGAAGGGTGACCACGCGGGCGCCAAGACCAAGATCATCGGGATCGCCAGCTCAAGCTGACGTCCCTGATCACGCCGGGCGAGCCGCGTCACCGTCATTGGCGGCGCGGCTCGCTTTTCCTTTCCTCGTCGGGAAATGTCTCCCGCCAGCCCGGGCCGTAATAGCGGCGCGGCACCGGTATCTCACGTGGCACGTGCCGGCCATGCCGGTCAAGGAAATCAGCCAGCCATTCCGGGTCGGCCAGGATCTGCTCGTAGATCCAGGAGTAAATCCTGTGCTGGCGCAACTCGGCCTCGGCCTCGGCCTGGCCAAGGACCATGCTCAGGCTGAGGTACTCGAGCCCGCACACGCTGACGTGCAGCCAGGTGGACCGGGCTTCTCCGGCGCCTGCGGGGAGCGGCGGCGGATCGGGCCAGCGCTGGCCGGCCTCCGTGGTCGCGGTGTCCACCCCCGGGCCTTGCAGCCAGTGCAACTGCTCGTGCATGAAGGTAGTCATGGCGAACGCCGGCCGCGGCGTCAGCGAGCTCGGATTGATGGTCAGCGGATGACTGACGCCGCCCCTGATGTCGTCATCGACCGTGACCAGGTCGGTGAACATCCAGCGGCGCAGATCGTGCTCGGCGAGCACCGCCCGCAGCGCCTCTGCGCCCTGCTCCTCGCTATCCGAGCCATGCTCCGTCCTGACGTCGACCCCGGTCGCCTGCAGGCCAGGCGGTGGCCACTCGGACGGGGCCTCCCCGGCGCCTGAGCAGCGCGGACAGCGCGGCAGGTGCGGCAGGTAGAGGGTGTCCCACCGCTGCTCGATCGGCGTCAGCCCGCCGGCCTCTCGCCCGCACATGGCCCTGCCTGCGGCGTCGAGGCCGTGCAGGACGACCCGGCCGGTCGTCAGCGGGAACTCCTCGCCCTGAAATAGCTCATTGATCGTCCGCAGATCGACGATTTCCTCGGCGATCCACATCGCGCCAGACAGCGTGTCGGCTGATTCGCTCATAGCCAATTGAATATCCAGTTTGAACGATATGCACAAATCAGCAGGTGATGCCTCTAGGCGAGCCTGCCGCGGGGCTGGCCCTAACATGACCTCATGCCCGCAGCCCGGTCACCCGCGACAAGACCGCCGATCACCAGCACGGCGAATCCGCGGGTCAAGCAGCTAGTCGCGCTGCGACGCCGGCGCGTGCGGGACGACGCGATGGTCACCTTGGTCGAGGGCTATGAAGAGCTGGACCTCGCGTTGTCAGCCGGGGTCAGGCCGCAGGCGCTGTACTACAGCCCGGACCTCTCCGGTCACGCGCAGGAGTCAATGATCGAGCGGGTAGCCGGGACTGGCGCCGAGATCATCTCGCTTAGCCAGGAGGTCTTCAGGAAGGTCGCGTACCGCGAGTCGCCGGATGGCTGGCTGGCTGTCGTGCCCGCCGTGCAGGCGGACCTAGGCGGCCTCGCCGTCGGCGCCAGTCCCCTGATCGTGATCTGCCAGGGGGTCGAGAAGCCGGGCAATCTCGGCGCCATCTTGCGCACCGCCGACGCCGCCGGAGTCGCCGCCGTCATCGCCACCGATCCGGTCACTGACTGGGGAAACCCGAACGTCATCCGGGCCAGCAAGGGCACCGTGTTCTCCGTGCCGGTCGCTTCGGGCGATTCCCGCGAGGTGCTGGCCTGGCTGACCGAGCGCGAGATTCCAGTCGTCGCGACGACCCCAGGCGCTGACCTGCTGCTCGCCGACGCCGATCTCACCGGGGCCATCGCGGTCGCCGTCGGCGCGGAAAAGCACGGCCTGTCCGCGGAGTGGCTGGCACGCGCCGCCATGGAGGTACGCATCCCGATGTTCGGCCGCGCCGACTCGCTGAACGTGGCTACCTCGGCGGCCATCGTCTGCTACGAGGCGGTACGACAGCGACTCAGAACACCTTGAGCGGGCTAAGCCTGGCGGCGGTGAGGCCGCCGCTGCCGTCGGCTGTGCCGCTGTCAACAATGGCGTCGTCCCAGCCCGCGCGCTGAGTGACCGCCCGGACGAAGGACGGGCCGTCCCAGGTCACCCGGCCAAGCGGCGCGCCTGATCCGACCGTGAAGGTGCGCCCGCCCGGCCCGGTGATCACGAACTCGACCGAGCCGCCGAGTTCACTCAGCGCCTCAGCGCTCTGCTGCGGGAGCGCGGCCCGCACCCAGTCGAGCGTGGGCAGCATGCGCCGCTCATCAGATGGCGGCGGCGGCCCGGCGAGCGGCCCGCGCGGCTCGAAGAGGTCCATCCTGATGTGGACGTAGTGATCGAAGCTGTACGCGGCCGGCATGACGCCGGCCTTGTACGTGCCCAGATCGCCGAGGTTCAGCTCGAACTCCTGGCCGTCCAGGCCGGCGAGCCTGGGCAGGGCCTCCGCGCTGACCGACTCATAGTCGGCCAGGACCTCAGCAGGACTCATCGAGCGCCGCTGCTGTACGTAGAAGTCCTGAACCTCCTCGGTACCTTGCCCGCGACCGTCAGGCAGCCTGGTCCTGTCGACGACAAGCCAGAAGAGCGCTGCCATATGAGAGACGACATCCTGAACGCTCCAGCCGCCGCACCCGCTCGGCCGGCCCCAGTCAGAGTCACCGAGACCAGCGCAGATCTTCAGAAGTTCAGCCCTGTCGGCCTCAAGTGAGTCAGTTGCCTTGCTCATCGGTCCACCGTTCCGCGTCGGGGTAGCTTGCCCGGTGTTGGTGTCGCTCGGTGCTAGTGTCCTCCGCGCACCTTAGAACGGCCGACCCCCCCCCGGCGGCAGTATCAGGACGGCCCAGGTTGCTGGTCACGCCCGCCTCCAACAGCATCGTGGCCCTCCCCATTGCTGTTGGTCACCGGTTTTAACAGCAACGTGGCCTCCCTGATGTTGTCCTGAGAGGCTGCTGAAAAACCCCGTTTTCGTCGCGAACCCGACTCCCTGACCTGCGGTTCTTCGATCGCGATCATGGATTTTTCGGGGTTTTTCAGCAGCCTCTCCTGACAGCAACGGGGAGGGTCACGTTGCTGTCAAAACGGACCGCTAACAGCAACAGGGAGGGCCACGATGCTCACACTGCCCCGGCGGCGCCCCTGCCCCGGCCCGGCCGCGCCGGGCCGGGCTCGGCGCACGTCCGCCTCCACCCGGCGCCTGACTCTCCAAGATCCGGAAATCACTCGACAGACTCTATGAACTGGGCAAATTTCCCTCTATGACCTGCTCGGCGAATTTCCGTGATTATGCTGGCGGCTATGATCTTCGGAAGATCGCTCCCGCGCCTGGCGCACCGCCGCCGCCGCCGATCTTCTCGCGCAACCCAGCCAGGGCAAACATAAGCCAACAGATTT
Source organism: uncultured Actinomycetota bacterium (assembly GCA_963720575.1). Taxonomy (GTDB): domain Bacteria; phylum Actinomycetota; class Actinomycetes; order Streptosporangiales; family Streptosporangiaceae; genus Chersky-822. The sequence goes on along the minus strand of CAVRGA010000001.1, from coordinate 1,283,528 downwards.
CGATGCGCGCTGCGCACTCCCGTGGATGAGAGAGGCAGCGAATGGCCTTAAAGTGTGGATATGGCTGGTGCCCATCGTCGCGATCCTTTCGATTGGATGGGACCACTCATCTCCGCCGCCGGGTTCTCGCTGGGCTATACGCTGACGCGCTCAGCCGCGCGGGGAACGGTCGCTGCCGGCCCTGCTGGGAAGCCGGCGGTGACCTGGCAGCAGAGCCCGCCTGGCCGTGCTTCAGGCAACTCCAGGAGCATGTGGGGAGAGCCCGGCGGGCGAGGCTACTACGTCCGGGCAGCCGAGAGGGCCGTCGATCTGGAGTTCATCCGAGGCCTGCCCGCGGACAGCGTGGCAGACTTCACGCTCTGGGAAGAGGTACTCCCGTCCTCTTTCCCAGCGGTTGCCCATCTCGCGCCAGGCCTGCGGCACCTGACGATCACGCTGGACTGGCTCGACGACGATGCCGTGGCTGTCATCGCCGGGTTGCCAGCCTTGGAGACGCTGCAGCTCTACGGGGGTTCGTACACCGAGCACGGACTGCGGCGGCTTGGCCGCCTCGGGAACCTGCGGCATCTTCATATCGAAAGAGAAGGCTTGCCGCCCTCGGCATACGGTTTCGCGGCCGGCATGCCGAAGCTCACCTGGCTTGCAGGCCCCGACGAGATTCCCGATCGGCCGATGACGGCTGCGGAAGTGGACCAACTCAGGGCAATGCTGCCGCGCATCAGCGTCTGCTGACCACCGGCACCGCCGGCCCCGTCAATGGTGGCTGCTGGCTTACTGGAGATTTCGGGCCGTTTGCCCGGCCGGGGCTGAGGGCCGCTGGGGTGCCCGTGGACGCTGTCGGGTGATTCGGGATCTTGGAAGGTCAAGCTCCGGCGGGTCAGCGGGGAAACTTTCCCTGAGTTACCAGGGAGACCTGTCGCTTAAGGGAGAGTTTCCAGTGTGCTATTGACTGAAAAAACTCCCCGGAGCGAGAACTCTCCCCCCATGATGCCGGAAAGGCTCCCCGATCCTGATCACGAGCCGCGCGGCAGCCTCCGGGACCGGTGCTGGTTTCCGTGATCATGTTCGAGACCGTGATCACGGAACATCGTACCTGCCGCCCCGGCACTGACAGCTCCCCCGGAAGTGAGAACTCCCGCACGATGTTGGAAAGGCTCCCCGATCTTGATCCAATGCCACCTAACCCAAGTTGATCTTGGAGCTGATGTGCCGGCACCGGAGTGGCGGCCTGGCGAGTCGTCCCCGCTGGTGCTCATGTTGCGAGTGCGGTGACAGTGTCTGGCGTGATGGCTGGTGCCCGGGCGTGGTCGCATGAATGCGGGTATTGATGTTGCCGATCGGGTGTCGTATCGCGCACCCATGTTGTCGGGGCTCGGTGCCGCTCGGGCGGCGCCTGCCTGAGCACTTCGGCCCGGACCGGAACACGCAGGTCAGCGCATGGATCAAAATCAGCTAAGCGGCACCGGGCCATATACGCCCGCACCATGCGGCCCGGGAGGCCGGCACGGACGGCCAGGCCAGCACGGACTATCCCGCTGGCGCCTGCTGCCAGCGCCCAACGCGCGCTTGGAATGGCAGGAGGGGCCAGCCGCTGTCGGCTGGCCCCTCCTTAGGTACCGCGGTTACTTGATCGTGTAGGAGTACGGGAGGCCGATAAGCTCATCGGCACCCTGCTGGCCGAACGGCGGCACATTGGTGAGGAAATCGTCAATGTACAGCGTGCCGTTGACGACCATGCCCGACGCTCCTGACGGAGTGATCGTGACATTGACCGTCGCCGACTGGCCCGGGTTGATGACGACCGGGCTGAAAGTGGTCGCCGGGTTGGTGGCGGCCAGTTCGAGGTCGCCGGTCGCGGAGGTCACGGCCGAGTCGAACGCCTTGGCCGTGGCGCTCATCGCCATGCTCACCGTGCCAGCCGGAGCACCGCTCGGGTACGGGCCGACTTCGCTTGGCGTTGCGAACCAGAAGCCGTTGTTGAGGCTGCCGGCCGGCGAGGTGTACGAGCCGCTCGGGCTCGTGCCGATGCTGCTGACGAGGTCGGGGTCACCCTGGTTGGGGCCGTAGTCGAACTCGGCCGGCAGGCTGGCTGTCGCCGAAACCGACACGCTGGTCGACTCCGTCGGCATGAACCACTGCGGTGAGCCCACGACCAGCGGCAGCGCGAGCCCGCTGGCCTGGCTGAACGGCGCCAGGTTCAGCGTCGTGGACGAATTCAGCCTCGGGTCGACGAAGAAGTCCTCGGCCTGGTCGCCCTTGTTGGTGATGGTGACTGGGACGGTCACCGGCGTGCCGGCGGCCAGCTTGGTGCTCGTCTTGGTCGGCAGCGCCTTGGCGCTGACGTTGACGGCGTTGAAGGCGACGTTCCCGTGGAACTGCTGGGAGATCTCGTCACCGACGACCGGCTCGGCGAAGTCGACGATCAGCGTCCAGGTGCCCTTGATCGGGTTGGCCGCGTACGCGGTCAGCGCGGTGCCATGGGTGCCATTGATCGAGTTCTGGCCGTAACCGGCGAGGTTGCCGTTGGGGTCGATCAGGTAGGCGCCAACCGGGTCGTTGGCGTCGTTCGTAAGACTGACGTTCGCGGTGATGTCAGCTTCGTTGTGCTCGACCTGGAACTCGTAGTACTGCTCCTGGCCTTCGCCGTTCGGGCGGCCGTTGCCGCCGTTCAGCGTGCCGCTGAAGGCGCCGCCGTGCCCGGGGTCGATCATCGACCTGATGGTGATCGGCAGGGTGCTCACGCCAGCGGTGGACGAGTCGAACACGACCGAGCCTGAGCTGTCACCAGCGGCGTTCGGAGCCCGCTCGTGCACGTGGATCTGGCTGGTCGCGCCCGGTGCCAGCGTGACGGTCGCCGGCGAGACCGATCCGAACGACGTGTAGTTCTCGGTGGCGATCCGCCACGGCACTACGCCGTTGGTGCCGTTGTCAGCCTTGACGATGCCGAAGATTACGCCGGTCCACGTGCCACCTGCCGGGTGCGCGACATCGACGTTGCCGAAGTTGCCCACGCCCTGTGGCAGCGAGTGCGCGGCGAACTGACCAGTCGGCGTGATCAGGATCATCCTGATGCGCTGGTTGTTACCCTTGGCCGGGTTGCCCGGGTAAGCGATGGACCCGCTGAGACGGTCCTGGCCAGGCGGCACGTTGAACGTGAACGTCTGGTAATTGTTCGGCAGGCCCGAGAAGTTCGTCACCGTCGGGCTGGTGCCGTCGGTGAGCGTGACGCTGCCGGTCTGCACGTTCTGGTCCGGGCCAAGGGTACGGGCGGAGCTGTGCACGACCTGGGTGGCCGTGCCCGTGTTAGTGATGTTGACCGTGAAGCTGGCCCGGTCGCCCGGCGACTTCACTGCGTCGAGCTGGCCGGTCGACTTGAGCAGCGTGGCGCCAGTCGGGGACGGCGTGCCGTCGGCGGTCTTGATCGACTCGGCGAGCTGGACGGCCTTGAAGCTGTTCAGCAGGCCAGCGCCCTGCTCCTGGCCGGGGAAGCCGATGTCGGTCGAGGTGCTGACCAGGATCTGCTTGACCAGAGCCGGGGTCGGCGAAGCGCCGCCGTGTGCCTGCCGGTAAGCCTGGATGACCAGCGCGGCAGCGCCTGCCACGAACGGCGAGGACTCGCTGGTGCCGCCAGCTTCCTCGACGGGCGAGGACTGGCCCTGGAAGTTGACACAGCCGGCGAAGACCGGGCTGGCGTCGCAGGACGCGTAAGCCAGGTCACCAGGCGCGACAAGGTCAATGGACCTGCCGCTCTCGGAGAATCCGCTGGAGCTGAGCGAGGAGATGTTGTTGTCGAGCCAGCCAGTGGTAGCGAAGTCCCTGGCCAGCGCGTAGTTCTGCTGGGCGTAGAACCGGAAGTCGGTCGACGCGCCGACGCCGATCACCTTCGGGTCGGTGGCAGGTGAGCCGATGGTGTTGGTGAAGCCCGCGTCACCGCTGGAGGCGACAACCACAACGCCGGCCGCGACGGCCGCGTCGTCGAACGCCGCGGTGGCGTCGAGAGCGCTCACGTCGGGGAAGGGGTTGGAGCCGAACGACTCGTTGATGACGTTCACGTGGTCGGTCTCGACCGCGTAGTTGATCGCCTGGAGGAAGTTCGACTCGGTGGTGTCCTCGAACGTGCCGAAGACGTTAAGGCCGACCAGGCCGGCGCCGGGAGCGACACCCTCGATGCGGACTAGGCAGGCCGACGGAGTCGGCTGGGCCGAGAAGCCATTGACGTCGTAGGTGTGCAGTCCCTGGCCGGCGATCGTGTTGGCGTCAAGGAAAGCCTCGTCGCCGCTGGTCGGCTGGCCTGGCCCGTCGCCAGTGAAGTCCTGGTAGTCGACGAAAGCCGAGGTGTTGTTGGCCCGGATGAAGTTGATGTTGTTCGGGTCAATTCCGTCGGCGATCCACGCCACCTTGACCCCCGCGCCGGTGATGCCAAGCGACCGCGCGGTCGGCTGGCTCGGGTCGTCGGAGTCAGTGTTGGTCGACGACAGCCCCTCCGGGTCGAGCTGAGGCGTTTTATCCGAGCACGCGCCTGGGATGTTGTTCGGCGTCAGGTCCGCCGGGTGGTTGAGGCGGCTGTGCGTGAGGTGCCCGGCAGACGTCGGCGCCGCGCTGAGCGGCATCGCGCCATGGATGGTCACGTCAGGGATGACTTCCTTGACGGCCGGGTTGCCCCTGAGCCGCGCGACCTCTCCCTTGGAGACAGTCGCGGCGAAGGAGTTCACCAGCTTGTAGGACTTGACGTGCGTGGCGTGCACCTGGCGCAACTCGCTTATCAGCGGGCGCTGAGCGCTGGCGACCATGTTGGCACGCATGGCCGCGGCCTTGCTTCCGACGTGAGCAGCGGCGAACTGCTGCTTGAGCAGGACGATCACGTGCTGGTTGACGTTCTTCGACAACTGCGCGGCCAGCGTGCTGGTCATCGGCCGGTAGGCCGACGGGTGGCTCGCTGGCGCGGCCGTCGCCGCGACGGCGGTGACCGATGTACCGACGACGACGGCCATGATAGAGCCGGCCGCCGCCAATATGGGTACTTTCCTGGATCTGACATGCGCACGCAGAGCGGCGCCGCTACTGTGTCCTGGCATACTTGCCTCATCCTTGAGGGGTGGCCAGGCAGGCCACCGTAAGGAGCCGATCTCTAGCGTCCGGCGTGCCAATTCCGGGCCTCGAGAAATCGGCCATATACACGTCGGGAAGGTAGCAGCCTGCGCGTTGCCCGCGCCCCCCGGTGTTCATAACTCTTCTATAACGGCTCGTGAAATCGATTTCACCGGCCAGCGAGCAATCAGAGCATCAATCCGCTAAAAGGCGGAGAAATCTGCGGCGGAAGCGGCTCTAGCCGCTCAGCTGCCCATCGAGCCGCACGGAGTAGACGGTCGCCATGAACGTGCCGGCCTGGTCAGGCGGCAGTTTCGTCAGCCACACAAGCAGGTACCTCGCCCGGACAGGGGCAGCGACCGGCAGCCGGACGACGCCGCCCGCGCCCGTCATCGTGGCCACGGGCCGCAGGCCGGCCAGGTCAGGCGAGTTACCGGCGCGCAGTTGAAGGCTCGCCCCCGCATCCTGGCCGAGTGCGATCGTGGCGCTGGTGACTGTCGCCTGCCTGCCCAGGTCAAGCAGCAGGCCGGTACCAGCCTGCAGCCCTCCGAACTCGGCGGTCACGTACCAGTCGGTGTGCCAGGCGGTGCCCGACTCGCTGTCGATAGTGGCTGCCGCGTCCCCCGGGTCATCCCCGGTACCCACGCCGCCGGGACCGAAAGCGACCGCGCTGACCGGCTTGAGCGGCTGGGTGCTGACGACCTGGGGCGGGCTGCTAGACGGGGAACTGCTCGGCTGCGGGCTGCCGGAGCGCGGGCTTTCGGACTGGGGGCTGGGCGCGCGACTCGGGGTGGTCTCGGCCTTGCTGGGCGACCGGTCGGCCGCGATCCCCGGCCGGCCCGATCCGGTGAAATAGAGAAAGGCGGCCAGCGCGAGCGCCGCGACCACGGCCGCGCTCAGCACGGCCGTCCAGTTGATCCCGCGCCGCTCCCGCATGACCGGCTGACTGCGCCGCACGGGCACCGGATCAGGAAGCTCGGCGGCGGCCGCGAGTTCCTCGGCTCGCCTCGCCGCGTCGTATTCCTCGATCAGCGGCCTGGGATCGATGCCGACGACGCGGGCGATGGCGCGGATGTGACCTCTGGCGTAGAAGTCGCCGCCGCAGCCGGCGAAGTCGTCGTGCTCGATCCCGCGGACAATCGACTCCCTGATGCGGGTGGCAGCGCTGACCTCGCTCACCGTCAGGCCCGCTCGCTGGCGCGCTGATGCGAGCGCTTCGCCAATGCTCACTGCGACGCACGTCCTTACGTTTGGCCGACGACTCTAGCCTCTCACGGCTGACCGCCGAACCGCAGGTGTCATGCGGGGCAGCAGTCGACCCGCCAGTGACGCCGGGACTATTGTCCTGGTGTGAGCAGACTTCCTTACCTGCGCTATGAGGACCTAAACGCCGACGGCCAGGCCGTATGGGACGGCGTGATCGGCTCCAGGGGCGACGGGCTTGTCAACAGCGACGGTGGCCTGATCGGCCCTTTCAATGCCTTCGTGTCAGTTCCCCAGATCGGGCGGCACCTCAGTGCGCTCGGTGCGACGATCCGGTTCGGCACGTCGATCGAGCGCCGGCTGACCGAAGTCGCCATCCTCACCGTCGGCGCCCGCTGGAAGGCCGAATTCGAGTGGTGGGCGCACGCGAGGATGGCGCGCCAGCACGGGGTGCCCGATGCGGTGGTGGACGCCATCGGCGCCGGCGAGGACCCGCCGTTCACCGCCGAGGATGAGCGGATCATCTACGCGGTGGCCAGTCAGCTCACCAGCGGCGGCCAGGTGAGCGCGGAAACCTACGAGCAGGCGCGCGGCCTTGTCGGCGACGCCGGCCTGGTCGAGCTGGTCTCGCTGTGCGGCTACTACACGCTGATCTCTTACCTGCTCAACGCCTTCGACGTCCCGCTGCCCGACGGCGCGGAGCGTGCCTGGGGCTGACCATCGCGCGGCTCACCCGCCAGGGGTGACGCCCGCCCGCCGCCGCGCGGTCACCATTGCGGTCTGACCCGGGTCTGGCGCGCGGAGGGGGCAGGGCGCTGAATCTCCTGCTTGAGCGGATCGGCGGCTTTGCCGCGCGGCGGTACCTGGTCGTGATCATCGGCTGGCTGATCATCCTGGGCGGGCTGCTCGGCGCCCGCCACGCCCTCGGCGGAAACTACGTCAATAACTACACGGTGTCCGGCACCGGCTCGGCGAGGGGCCTTGACCGGCTGAACGCCACGTTCCCCAAGCAGGGCGGGTACGGCGGGCAGCTCGTGTTCCGCGCGCGCACGGGCACGGTCACGGCCCAGCAGGACGCGGTCAGCCAGGCGGTCGCCAACGTGTCCAGGCTGCCGCACGTCGTCAAGGCGACCAGCCCGTTCGCATCGGCTGACTCCGGAACTGTCTCCAAGGACGGCACAATCGCCTACGCGAGCGTGTCCTGGAAGGTCAACCCCTACTCGCTCGGCAAGAGCTATCTGGACAAGCTGAACAAGGCCGTGCGGCCGGCCACGAAGGCCGGGCTGGCCGTCGACTACGGCGCGGGCGCTGGCAACATCGGCCAGGAGAACTCTGACCTGAAGTCGGAGGTCATCGGCCTGGGGTGCGCGCTCCTGCTGCTGCTGTTCATGTTCGGCTCGCTGATCGCCGCCGCTATCCCGCTGGTCTCGGCGATCTTCAGCGTCGGCGCCGGGCTGTCCCTGCTCGGGATACTCGCGTCCGCCATGACGTTCCCCACGACCGCTCCGACGGTCGCGACCTTGCTCGGGCTAGGCGTGGCCGTCGACTACGGCCTGTTTCTGATGGCAAGGCACCGCGAGCAACTGGACAGCGGCATGGACGTCGTGGCCTCGGCCCGCCTGGCCGAGAAGACCTCGGGCGCCGCGATCGTCGTCGCGGGCACCACGGTCGTGGTCTCCATACTCGGCCTCTACATCGCGGGGGTCGCCTTCGTCGGCTCGCTCGGGCTGGCGGCGGCCATCGTCGTGGCGATCACCATGGCTGTCGCCCTGACGCTGGTGCCGGCGTTCATGGGCGCCGTCAGGGGGAACGTGCGCGGCCTGGCTGACCGGCTGCGGGCGAGGCGGGCCGGAATCTCGGGCAGGGAGCAGGCCAGGCGAACCGCCGCCGCGACGCATGAGCAGCACGAGCACGGCGCGTTCGCCCGGTGGGGCCGCCGGGTAAGCGCGAACCCGTGGCCGTGGGCGGCGCTGAGCGTGATCGTCCTGGTCGTTCTCGCGGTACCGCTCTTCGCCATTACCCTCGGCCAGCCTGACAACGGCACGAACCCGACGTCGGACAGCAACAGGCGGGCCTACGACCTGCTCTCCCGAGGATTCGGCGTGGGCGTCAACGGCGCGCTGACGGTGGTGGTCCTGCTGCCCAGGCAGTCGAGCTCCGCCGACAACTCGCTGCTGTCGGCGATGCAGGCCGGCGTCTCCAAGACTCACGGAGTCGCGTCGGTCTCCCCGCCGACGGTGAATTCCGCCGCGACCACCGCGGTCTTCAACGTGATCCCCACCACGCGGCCGCAGGCGAGCGCGACGAACGACCTCGTCAGGCACCTGCGCGACGACGTGCTGCCCAAGCAGCACGTCACGACCTACGTCACCGGCACGACGGCGGGGAACGTCGACTTTACCGACCGGGTCACCAGCCGCCTGGCCTGGCTGATACTCGGCGTGATCGCGATCTCCTACATCCTGCTGACGACGGCGTTCCGCTCGGTCGTCATCGCGACCAAGGCCGCCATCTTGAACCTGCTGTCGATCGGCGCGGCGGTCGGAATCATCGTCGCGATCTTCCAGTGGGGCTGGGGCGCGAGCCTGATCGGCCTGCACACGACGCTGCCGATCCCCGCCTACGTGCCGATGCTGGTGTTCTGCATCGTGTTCGGCCTGTCGATGGACTACGAGGTCTTCCTGCTGTCCAGGGTTCACGAGGCCTGGCTCGACAGCGGGGACCCGCATCGCAGCGTGGCCATCGGGATCGGCGCCACGGCCAGGGTGATCACGACGGCGGCGTCGATCATGGTGGTGGTGTTCGCGAGTTTCGTGCTCAACTCTGACCCGACGGTGAAGATGCTGGCCATCGGCATGGCCTTTGCCGTGCTCATCGACGCATCTTTGGTCCGGATGGTGCTCGTGCCCGCGGTGATGTCGCTGCTCGGCAGCCGCGCCTGGTGGATGCCGAGCTGGCTCGAGCCAATGGTCCCCCGGCTGCGGCTTGAAGGAACCGAATTACGGTGAGAGCTGGGGTGCTGCCGCCCCGGGCCTGCGGCCGGGGCGGCAGCGGACGGCTGGCGGTCAGCCAGTTGTCGTCGGGGTCAGCGGCAGGAGACCCCCGTTCGGACTAGGTGCGTTGCCGGTGGGCGCAAGCACCCGCATGATGCCCCAGCTGCCGGACTTGATGATCGGGCCCCGGCCGACGTTGTACTCGTAGTCGCCGGTCGCGCCGGTCGCGCCGCCCGCTCCGTTGACCAGGAAGGCGTCGAAGGTCTCGCCGCCAACCAGGGTCCGGGCTTCAATGACCTGGGATCCGGTCAGCCCGTGATCCAGCGGGAAGGAATGGCCTGCCACCTGGAAGGAGATCGGGTCGTCCCCGGCCGCGTCGACCACACGCCAGCGGACGGGATCGCCCGCGTAGGCCTCGAACAGCGGCGTGGCCGGATCACCTCCCATGACGGTGTCGCTCTTCTGCTTCCACAGCGGCGGATTGGTAGTCGGATCTCCTTCCGTCTGGGTGTTCGACTGCTGGTTGTAGTCGAGATAGGTGTAGGGGAAATCGATGGGGTACGGCATGACGTTGTGGCCCATCTCCGGTTCCCGGTCACTGAAGATCGACGTGTACTCCCGGAACGGAGCGGGGCCACCACTACCCGGGAAGATGTCGGCGAAGAGCCCAGACGAGATCGGGGCCCCGGTGAACGGGTCCTTGTAGACCGAACCGGCCGGCTCGGCGATGAGCGCGCCGTAGGCGCCGGCCCGCCAGGAGGACTCGTTGGCCAGGTTGAGGATCAGGTTGGTGCCGAGCTCCTTGTCGACGTAGTAGACGTAGGTGCGAGTGCCGCCCGGTGCCACGCTCGAGTCGGGGTCGTACCCGATCGCGCCGCCGTAGGACGTCTGCGGGTTGTAGAGGACGTTGCCGATGTTGAACCCCGCCCTGGTCGAGCCTGATCCCCAGGTCCAGGTGAAGTTGTCAGTCGGCAGGTCGTTCTTGAGCGTCACCTTCAGGCAGTCACCCGCGTTGGCCCGGATGACCAGCGGCACCGCCGGCTTCGTGCCCGCCTTGATGGCGGCCTCGTCGGAGGTGAGCGCGTACATCATGGCCCAGGAGCCGCCAGCCGCAGCGTTGCTTTGGCCCGGCATGCCCTTGTCGAAGGTGATCCCGTTGAAGATGGACACGTTGTAGGTGCGGACCGGTGCGCTGCTCGGGCAGACCGAGCCGCTGTCGGCGGGTGCGGCAGGCGGCGCCTGGCCGGTGTCGGTGAGCGTCGGGAACCCTGTCCCGGACGGTGGCGCTGTCCGGTCGGGCAGCGGTTCCAGAGCGTTCACCCCGGTGGTATGGAGCTTGTCCATGACCCGGAAGATGCCCCAGGCTCCGCCTTCCAGCTCAAGGCTGCGCCCGGAGTAGTAGAGGTAGTCACCAGGGAACTTTCCTGCACCTCCCTGGAGTACGTAGTCCATCTTCTCGGAGATTCCGGCTGTGCCCGCGTCGGTCAGGACGCCGTTGGGGTTGAAGGTCTCCTCGGCGAACCGATGGCCGGTGATCCTCAGGTCACCGACCTGCTCGTCCAAGCCGACCTGTCTGATCACCACCGGGTCGCCCACGTAGGCCTTGAGCAGCGGCGTCGCCGGATCACCGTGGGCCACCGACGAGAACACGTACGGATCGTTGGACGTGCCGATCTTCGTGCAGCCCGCAAAGCCCGCCTCGGCGCCCATATTGTAGTTGCCGGCCCCGTCGGGGACTTCGGCACCAGCGGGAGGAGTAGCGCTGCCGGTGTTTACGGGGTCACGGTCGATCAGCGGTGCCGCCCGGAGGTTGAAGCTGGCCAGCTCGCAGCCCTGCGACGAGCCGCTGCTCCTGATGCCTTCGTGCTGCCAGAGCACGAACTCGCGGAAGTCGCCCGACTCGCCGAAACCCGCCGAGCCCTTGGTGTAGATGTCGGCGATCGGGCCACTGCGGATTGTGGCGCCGGTCACCGGGTCGTGGTAGGTCGAGCCAGGAGGCTCCTCGATGAGGGCACCGAACAGGCCGTGGCCCCAGGAGTGCAGCGCGTCCACGTGGTCGTGGAAGAAGACGGTGCCGTTCTGAGCGTCGGCGTACCACCGGTACTGCACGAACTCGACACCGGTCCGCTCACCCGATGCGTGGGCGTTGTGAAGTGGAGTGGCGAGCGTCAGCGTGTTGCCGCTGATCGCGGTGATCTTGTTGACGATTTCGGTGTCCGTCTGACCCTGGCCGACCTCGATGGAGATGCCGGGAACCAGCCCGCTGGTGCTCGCCACCTGGATCTGAGTCGCGCCGGCCGGCGCGGCCGCGGTCAGCGTCGTCTCGCCGGGAGAGCCGAAGTCGGGACGGACGCCCGTCTCGAAGTTCATGCCCGTGATCACGCCGTCGGAACCCTGAACGTCGAACTGCACGAAGTGGATGTGGATGTTGATCTCGCTGAACACATTGACGTCGGGAGCCTGCGGGTCCCCTGTCTGCGTCAGCTCGTTGGTCAGCGTCACGGCTATGCAGTCGCCGGCGTTGGCCCTGATGGCCAGCGGGTTCGGCGTCTTGGTGCCGTTCAGCGTCGCGGCCTTGTCCTCGTTGAGCACGAAGATCTCGCCGTTGTTGTCGACCGCCGGCGGGGTCGTGGCTCCGCTGGCGTTTACCCCGCCGTTCGTCTCCTGGATGGGAACGGTGATGCCGGTGATGTTGAACGTGTCGACTGGCGCGTTAGCCGGACAGAGGCCGTCTCCGTCGGTCGAGCTCTGCGTATTGCCGAGATAGGGCGCCGGGCTGTGGCCGTTCGGTGAGAACGGCGGCCGTTGGCCAAGGTGCGGCTGCATCAGCGGATAGGCGGGCCTGCCGTTCGCCGGGTCGAACATGATCGGATCTCGCTGACCCGGGTTCGGCGCGGTGTAGTTGGCCCAGGAGATGGTGTCCTCAGGTTCACCCATGTAGACCGGCGCGGTTGTGGTACCTCCCTTGATCCAGTTCCAGACGGTGGCGTCCTCCTGACCGGTGGGGACTCCCTGCGGCGGGAGCTCTCCCTCGACCATGCTCTCCAGCGAGATCTGGGTGCTGGGGTTGGTGAACTGGCTCTGCGGGACCACGGTCTTGCCGTTGATGACCTTGCCGATCAGGCCGGCCGAGGTGACCGCGGTCGGCACCGCCGTGCGGCCGGGCAGCGTCGCCAGGTTGGCCTGCTGGGTGTTGAACACCCGCAGGAAGCCCACCATCCCTGCGTCGTAGTGGGCCGCGATGTGGCAGTGGTACAGGAAGTCGCCCGCGGATTGCTGGCAGCCGCCGCCGCCGCACTCGGTCTCAAGGCTGTAGGTCTCACCCGGCTCGATCGTCTGCGAGTCGAGCCTGATCGAGTTCTTGGTCAGCGGCGGGTGCTTCTCGAGCCCTCCCGCGAGGTCGGGGTTGTCCGCGCCGGGGTTGCGCAGCCAGCGGATGGCGCCGCCGTGCTCGTGGAACACGTGGCCCATCTCCGAGCCGGCGTTGATCAGCCGGATCTTGTAGGGGTCGCCGACGTACATCTCCGGCCTGGGAGTGGCCATGTCGCCGTTGGTGTAGGAGCTGTAGTCCTGCGCTTCGTCGGGGGTAAAGCCGTGCTCTTGCTGGATGAGCTCGCGCTCGAAGAAGCACTCGCTGCGGTAGTTGATCGCCTTGCTGCACGGCCGGTAGGCACCGCTGAACGGATCGACAAACGGAACCTCGCAGCCGGTGACCGGCGTCGTGATCGGGACTTCTTCCTCAGCCGCGACCGCACCGGGGATCGCCGTCTGGCAGGTCGCGCTGGACGGCTCGAGGATCTCCCGGTAGTCCTCGTCGCCGATCTCGTGGAACAGCAGCGCGAACTCACGGAAGGTGGGCTCGGGGGCGTTCTGGGTACCCTCGGTGGCTCCGGAGGGCATCTGGATGACCGCGTCCCAGCCACTCTGCAGGGGCTGCATCGTGTGCGGGTCAAGGAACTGCGACCCCTTCGGCTCCGCGATCAGGGTGCCGAACAGGCCGTGGCCCTGCGTCTGACGGTAGTCGCCGGTCGAGTGGAATACGTGTGCTCCCTCGCCGAGCGCGGGGTCCAGGTAGACGGTGTAACTGACCGTCTGCCCCGGCGCCGCGGTGTTGTCCGGGTTGTTGCCGACATCGCTCGACACGTTCCCGGCCGACGTCACCGCAGGCAGGCCGTCCACGTTCCAGGCGACGTTCTGCGGCGGGGTCTGGTTCAGTGCCCCGGCGGCGGTGTCCGCGGCCTGCACGCCGAACGTGGTCGCGTTGGTGAGGTTGATGGTGACGCAGTCGCCCTCGTGCCCGCGGATCACAAGCGGCTGGATCGCGTCCTCGTCCAGCCCGCTCGACACCTGCTGGGACGCCTCCTCCGTCCGCACCGCGGAGATCTGGGAGTTGAGCACGTACATGAACCCGTTCGGGTCGTGCGTGCCGTACCGGTTCAGCGGCATGTTGACATTGATCGCCGAGATGTTGAACGTGTCCACCGGCGCGGTCGCGCAGGGGTTGCTCGCTGTCCCGGCCGCCGGCCCGTTCACAGGGTGCGCGGCATTGGAGGCCGCTACCGCACTGGCGCCAGGCGCGGCGAAGTAGCCGACCATTGCCAGCGAGGCCACGGCCGAGGCCAGCCGGAAAGCGCGCCGCAGGGCGAGCTTGCGGGTAATGGCCCTGGACCGGCCGATCAGCAGCAGCGCGACCAGCAGCAGCGGCAGCCCGGCTACCTGGCCGATCAGCGCGTCGTTGACGCCACGCAGCACCTGGGCTAATAGATCTGGAGCCGCCGCTGACGGGGTCAGGCCGGGGATCGCCACGGCGCCGCTGCCCTTGTAGAAGCCGCCGAGGACGGCTGTCGGGACGAACAGCACCATGAACGTGAGCGAGATCAGCGCGGCCCGGTTCCCCGCCTCGGTGAAGCCGGTGGGCCGGTCAGGGTCGGACTGGGGCGTGAGCCTCAGGGCGATCCAGATGGCCGCCAGGGCGGCCGGAACCGAGAACAGCATGTCGCGAGGAGCGTTCGCCAGGCCGCCTCCGGCCCGTCCGAACAGCGCGTCGATACCAAGCTGGAAGCCGACGACACCCGCACTCAGCAGGAGCGCCAGCAACGCAATCTTCCAGCCCCGCCCGGAATGCGGGGGGGCAGGTTTGCCGGACATAGACATTTGTAATCCTCTCACCCCAGCCCAGTGGCTGGCGAATGCGTTCGGCTGACTTGAGGTATGTGTCTACTGGCGCCTCCTACATGTGCATTCCCTCTGGTGCGGTACCGGTGTTGACCGGGATAGAGATCGTGGTGCCATCACGGGACCATTTGAGGGTCAGATTCTTGCTGTTCTTGGCGGGGAGATCGAAATAAAAATCGATGATCGTCCCGAACCCGGGTTCGAGGATTGCCGACGCCGGCTGGGAACTATTGCCCTGAGGGTCGACCTTCCAGGTCTTCCCGCCCTGGCTGACGAGGGTGAAATCGGTCATCGAGTACCGCTCCACGTCGCCGCTGATGTTGCTGAGATCGACTTCGACCCTCAACCGGTTGTCGCCGAGCGCCTGCATGCCTGGCATCTCGCTTGAGGGCATCGAGTACCCCTGAGACGCTTGCTTCCCTTGCTTCGCTGGCTGGCCGGTCATGGAGTCGTCCATCCAGTTCGTCGTGCCGACGGTGAGCGAGAGTCCGCCGGCGTTGTAGCGTGGCGCCTGGTTCGCGCTGGCGGCGCTCACCTGCCCCTGGAGCGAGCCGATGACCATCGTGCCGATCACGGCGACGAGCACCGCCAGTGGTATCGGCACCCAGCGCAGCCCGGGCAGCCGGGCGCGGGGGCTAGCCCGATCGGGGTCAGACCCCGGCCGCCCCCGGGCAGCGGCGCGCGGCTTCAGCTCCTGGCTCTGGTCACTGGCTTTGGCTTTCAGCTGTTCGGCCCGCATTCCCGGTCCTTCCTGTTGCCGGTTCGCGGCACAGCGGGCTGCGCGGTAGCGGCCCAGGTCCGCGATGAAAAGCACCGCAGGGCTTCAGCCAGCCGACCGAGTCATGCGGCGGATATAAAGCGCATCTGAGGCCGAATCTAAGTTCCAGAGCAGCCGAATGGTAGTGACCAGGTGCCCTTAGGGGAAAAACACCCCCAAGGGTTAATTACCCGAGAGGATAAGCATTCACGATTCGATGGAGCGGATGACATTTGCACCGGCGCTATGGTGACTCGATGCAGTGCGATACGCCATGCCCACCTATACGTGTCGGATCGCCAAACGCGCTGATCTTAGTTGCGTGACCGGTTTGAGCCAAAACCACGAACCTTAGGTGTTAGTACCTATCTGAGATGTTCGGGCTTTCGGGTTCCGTGTCTATCTTTCTGGCTGGTTACAGGATGGCGGGCGGCGGATGCTGGCATGGCAGCGGCCCGGTGACGCCCGGGCTGGTGTGGGGTTCCACTGGCCGCGGGGCTCCGCCGGGCAGGGGTTGTTCCTCCTTCCTGGTGCTGGCTGTTGCCGATCAGGCGGCTAGCTAGGTGCCGCGCCGGACCGGTCCGAATAGCCGTGACGTGTCGGGCGTGATCACCGGTCTGATGTTCCTTGATCATGGTCGCGGCGTGAACTCGGCGGTGCGATGTTCCGTGATCATCGCCGCGGGCTTGATTACGGAAGTTTGGGCAGGTCATGGAGGCTGTCGGGTGACTCCGAATCTTGGAAGGTCAAGCTCCGGGGGGTCAACGGGGAGATTTTCCCTGAGTTGCCGGGGAGGCTTTTCACTCAAGGGAGAGTTTTCAGTTCTATTGACGAAAAAACTCCCCGGAGCGAGAACTCTCCCCCACGATGCCGGAAAAGGCTCCCGGATCATGATCAGGAGCCGCGCGGCAGTCGCCGGGACCCGTGCCGGACTCCGTGATCATGTTCGAGACCGTGATCACGGAAGATCACCCAGGTCAGGACACCGGCGATGTTCCGTGATCATGCCCGCGAACATGATCACGGAACATCGCACCTGCCGCCCTCGCACTAGCAGCTCCCCCGGAATGAGAACTCTCCCGCATGATGCCGGAAAAGGCTCCCCGATCATGATCACGAGTCACCCGACAGCCTCCATGACAGGCGCGGGGTTCCGTAGTCATGTTGCGTTTCATGATCACGGAACATTCAGCCGGAGTCGCCCGGTACCCGGCGTGGCTCACCACCGCCACTGAACCAAAAACGCACGGGGGTGCGGGAACGAGCCGTTCCCGCACCCCCGTGATCTGGCTAACGGATCAAAGCGACAGCGTAATGAGGGCTGCCATTCTCGGGACGCCGATGCCGGTGGCCTCGTCGTAGCCCTTGACCGTCGGGAAGAACCCGTTGTTGGTCTCTTGCGTGCCCGCACCCGTGATGTCGTGGAAGTACAGGCTCGGAGCCAGGTTGTAGAGGACGTAGAGCAGCGGGTTGAGGTTGCCGCTGCGGAAGCCCTGGAAGCTGTCGCGGTCGGCGGCTATGCCCGACCACAACGGCGACGACAGGCTGGTGCCGCCGATGCCGAACCAGCCTGGCGGGTTCTGGAACTGGCTGAACTGGCCGCACACGCTGAACGGCGTGCTGGCGTTGCCAGTGCAGAACTCACCGTACGGCGTGTTCTCGTCGGCGTTCGCTGAGATGTCCGGGTCTTCGCGGCACGGAGTGCCGGCGGTGGCCAGCTGGCAGTTGGTGCTGCCGTTGGCCGTCATGGTGAATGGGTTGTTGATGCCCGGGCCGAACTGGTAGAACGGCCGGCCCCAGAACTCGCTGTTGCCGCCGCCGCCAGCACCGTCGCCCGCGCACCAGTCGAAGCCGGTGAGACCGTCAGAACCCGGGCCGCTGTTGCACAGGTTCATGAAGTTCCACACGGTCTCCTGACCGGTCGGGTACGACGGGTGGTCGTTGCCGCCCGGGTTGAAGTTGTTGAACGAGGTACCGCCAACGCTGGTCACCCAGGGCTGTGACGGCGGGTCGAGAACGTTCAGGATCGTCGTGCCGTCGGAGCGGATGCAGGAGAACGCGCCGGTGTCACCCTCGGCACCGAACGTGCTCTGGCCCTGCATGGCCATCTGCTGGAAGACGGTGTTCTCAGCCTGCACGAAGGCGGCCCCGGCGTCGTTCTCGCAGACCGCCCAGCTGGAACTGACGGCGGCAGCGGTGTTGTCATTGGCTATCTGGGTCCACTCATCGAGTGTGGTCTGCCCGGTGAAGTCGTTCGGCGCGTTGTAGACGATCACGTGCGACACGTCTGGCGCCATCGCGAGCTGGGTCTCGATGTCGGCGTCGACTTCGATGTCGCCGGCGAAGCCGTTGAACTGCGGCGGGCACTGGTCGCCGGCCGGGCACTGCGGGGCCAGCGGACCGCCGTCGACGTTCACGTCGACGAGCGGCGCGTTGAAGGACGGGCCGAAGAAGTTGTGTGCATAGGTCTGGATGTCTGACTGCTGGTATGCGGACAGCTCGAAGAGCCCGATGTTGACGCCCTTGCCCTTGCCGCGGGGGCCGACATTCGGGGCGCCGTAGATTCCGTTGAGCTGGCCTGGGCTCAGGCCGTTGCAGCCAGGAGCGTCGCCGTAACCGAACGGGAAGCCGCTGATGCCGAGGATCGCGTTGGCAAGCTGCTGCTCGGTCGGGTACGGGGTCTCGCACGACGGCGGGGTCGGGACGGTCGCCGCGCGGGCGGCGGCATGTGAGCGAATGGCGTGCGGCGCGCGCAGGATGCTCGTGCTCTCCCGAACCGTGTTAGCCAGGCCGACGACGCCGAGCACATGGGATGCGATGGCGCCCGGCAGCATGACGGCCGAGGAGTTCGAGAAGTAGTTCACCTTGTGCGAGTCGCGGTAGGTGTTCAGCGAGGTGTGGAACGCGGTCGACATCTGAGCGCTCGAGCCGACTGCGCGGACCAGGAACGGCGACGACGATTTCGCGATGCGGAGGCCCTGGCTGCGCAGGTAGCTCTTCACCGAGTCGCGGGTCGTGACGGTCGGCGCGTACCGGGAGTTGAACCTCCCGGTGGCGAGCCACTTGTGGTACGAGCCGCTGTGCTTGGTGTAGATGGCCTTCAGCGTGCGGTTGAGCCCTGCGGCGTTCCGCGGCGCGAGCGAGACCTCAATGGACATCCGCTTGCTGCTGAAACTGCCGGTCACCTTGTCGGTCGTGGGAGCCAGGCTCCCCTTGAGCGCGACAAGATGCGGACCCGCGATCGATGGCGTCGCCATGGCACCGGACGCCGCGGCGCCGGTGTAGGCGGTGATCGCCAGCCCCATGACGGCAATAACGCCGGCACGTGCTGGGCGATGGATAAGACCCATACAGCCCCTCCTCAGGCATAGATAATCGGCTGCGCCGCTTAACCTATGACACGGATAGCGCTCATGTCACGGTTCGATCCCGGTGTCATGCCAGACCACGGCCCTTTGATCCCGCGTTGCCGCAAGCCAAAGCACCACCGTAAGGCACGTGCCTCGATCGGCGGCGAGCAAGATGGCGCATGCTTAAGTTGAATGGCATGCCCCATAACACAAATGACCCGGCTTGCCTAGTCCCGCAACTGCCGACCGCTCGCATGTCGGCTGCTTTGATAAGTTTTGCCACCGGGCTGCACGGTAAAGTACATCCGCGCAATCTGCTTTTAAAGGATTTGAGGTATTTGTCGTTAGCGGCACCTCGCAATTCGGATATTCGCCAGCCCGTCACGCGAGCCTCAGGCGCGCGCGGCGGACCGGAAGCCTTGGCGAGGAGGGGCCTGGGTCTGAGTCCGGGCCTGGGTCTGAGTCCGGGCCTGGGCACGAGGCACCGCCGAGATCACCATCGCGTGTGGCGCAATGCCATCTGGAGCGCCGCCAGTAACCCCGCCAGCATCGACACGCATGACAGTCTCCTTTGACCGCCGCTGCTCAAGTCTCCGGCCGCAAGTCAGGCATCCCCCACGGGTGGATTGTCACCAATGCGACCAACTGAGACGACTATAGAGGAAGATCACGCTCAGCAACAGTAGCGAGGCTCAGTAGCATCTGCCGACTATCGCTCGGCGTGAGGCCCCGGCCAGACGCGACCGCGCCTTTGAGCGCCGCCTCAGGTGCGCGGCTGCCAGCGGTTCCCGAAAGGGACCAATAAGACAAATATCGCGTAGGCCGAGCCGCACCCTTGGGACATTGGTGGCGCTGGAGCGCCACCTTTGGGACACATTGACGGGGCGGCCTGAGCCGCGCCAGCGGCCAGGGTCTGGCCCTGCCGGGGCCGGGGGCGGGGGCGGCAACGCGTCTCCCGCCAGCCCTATCCGTCCACCCACCAGCCAGTCCGTCCACCCGCCAGCCCCGCCAGCACCGCCAGGCTCGCCAGATCACGCCTGCGCGACTCTCGACGCGAGTTTTTCCGGTGTCAGGTGGGTAGCAAGTTACCGGGTGCAAGCTAGGTAGCAAAATGACTGGCTCGACGATCTTTGAACCCGGAACCTAGGGGCGGACGTAACTTAGACATGACTACCGCAACCTCTGCCGCGCCCGCTGGCGGCCTTACGCGGCTCGGGCTCAGGCTGGCCGGCGCCGCCTTGCTCATTGCCACTGGCGCGATTCACCTAGACCTCTATCTCACCGGGTACAACACGATCCCGACCATCGGGTGGCTATTCCTGCTCCAGATCATCGCGGCGTTCGTGCTCGGGCTCGCGGTGGCACTGACCGGCAGCCGGCTGGCGGCCGTGGCCGGGGCGCTCTTCGGGATCGCGACGCTTGGCGGCTACCTCCTTTCGCTGTGGGTCGGCCTGTTTGGGTTCAGGGAAGTGCGGACCACCGCTGGCATCGTGGCCGGGATCATCGAGGCCGCCACCTTCGCGGTGCTCGGCGCGTTCGCGATGCTGCCCGCTGGGGGTCCTTCGGGGCCATCTCTGGGTAACCGGATCGACGGTAAGGCGGGCGCCGCGCTCGGACGGCTGGCTGAGCGGGTCCCTGGCGGACTGCGCGGCGCGGAGGGCGGGGTCGGCGCTATCTCGCTGATCGCCCTTGTGGTGCTGCTGGCGTCGGTGGGCACGGCCAGCGGCGCGAACGCTCCGGCGGCTAGCGGCGGCGGTAAGACGCTCAAGACCGCGGTGATCAACGGCCAGACCGTGCTGACCAACGCCAAGGGCTTCACGCTGTACAACTTCGCGCCCGACCCGCCGGGCAAGTCGGTCTGCAACGGCGGCTGCGCCGCTTACTGGCCGCCTGTCGGCGGGCCGGTTTCCGCGCCGGGGATCAGCGGCACCTTCAGCGTGATCACCAGGTCCGACGGCTCCAAACAGGAAGCCTGGAACGGGCATCCGCTCTACACCTACATCGGCGACAGCAAGCCAGGCCAGGCCAGCGGCAACAACGTGAACCTCAACGGCGGCGTCTGGCACGAGGTCGTAGTGCCCAAGTAGCGGGCGGCGCACGGTCGCATCGCGCACGGTCGGACGGCGAACACTCGGCTGTCGGCGGGGCTGCGCAAGCTCGCGGAAGGGTGGCGCGGAGGTCTTCCACACCTACTCGACCTACGGCCGCGGCACCGATGTGCTCGGCAGCGCCTACAGCTTGCTTGACCTGACCGCGCTCGGCAGGCAAGAGGACTGGGAGGAGCCCAAGGGGCGGGCGCCGCGCCTGCACGGCACCGACCCCTCGTTCACGGGCTGAGCAAGGACCGAGCGAGACCCGGCGCAGGCTCAGCTGCTGCTCTGCCTGCGCAGGAGCAGTCCGGTCGTGGCGAGCAGCACGATGGCAGCGATCTCGACCGCCAGCACGACGTAGGCCAGGCCCGTGGAGAAGGGCAGCTTGAACCCGAAGATGCCGACCGTCCGGGCGAGTATGAAGCCGACGATCGTGCCTGCCATGAGCAGCGTGCTTCCGGCGACGATCAGCAGGTGCCTGGTGACCAGCAGCGCGATCGCGGCCAGGACGCAAGTGGCGGTCTGGACCAGGAACAGGATGCGCAGCGTCGGCACCTCCCGGTACCCGCCTGCGACATCCCACAGATGGAAGTGGATCGCTCCGGACGCGATGAGCAGCCCGGCATCCGCGAGGAAGAGCAGCCACATCCAGGCGGGCGTGCCGCCCCGGCTCTGGGTCTGCTGGCTAGTGCGGGTGGCAGTCATCGTGACTCCGTCCTGATCGAGATAAAGGGCTCGGCGAGCTGGATCAGCATCGTCCGGCCCAGTCTCAGGCGGCCGGCCTGCTCGACCGGGATCGGCCGCCCGGCAAGGCCGGTCACGGATGCTGGCTGCCCGGCACTGGCGTAAGGAAACACCGCACGCCGGGTCAGTACATCCCAGAAGGTGAAAATAGTGCCGAGATTGATATCGAGTCGTCCGGTCGCCCTGTGATGGATGCGGTGATACGCGGGGCTGATGAACACTCGCCCCACTATGCCGTAGTTCCAGCGCACGTTAGCGTGCGGCAGCGCGCCCAGGCACGCGTACACCGTGAGAACGACGGCGGGGGTCGCGGCGTTCGACTCGATGGCGAACACGGGTATCGCCGAGAATAGGAAGCTCACGTGCACCAGCGGATGGGCCCGGTAGGTCGTCAGGATGCTGAGCTCTTCCTGCGAGTGGTGAACGGCATGCAGCCGCCAGAACATGGTGATCCGGTGATTGATGTAGTGCGCCAGCCAGTCCATCGCGTCGATGGCGAGCACCGCGACCACGATGAAGCACCAGCGTGGCACGCCAGGCAGTCGCGGCAGCGCTAGCCAGGGCGCAATGTCGGCCAGCAGGTCACCGAACCCGGTGCCGAGCAGGACCACGAGCGGCACCACGAGCAGCGCGTAGAACAGCAGGTAGCAGACGTCGAGCAGATGCCCCCTGGCCAGCAGCGGACGGCGCTGGGCCGGCCAGATGTGCTCGATCACGCAGACCGCGAACACGAAGCCGAGCACCACCGGGCCTGCCAGCTCGTACCTGCCCGCGTTGATCGACCGGCCGACGCCGTACTGCGACAGCAAGATCCAGCCACGCCAGCTAAGCCAGGCCCCTGCCGCGGCGATCACGATCGTCGGCAGGTACACCCTGCGCGGCAGCCCCGCGATCCGGGCGTCCTCAGAGAGGCTGCCGCCCGCCGCGGACAGGCCTGTAGCTTTCACGCCCATATTCTCTGGTACGTCCGTGAACGTGACCAGGTTCATTGCGCGGCAAAAGGGCTAGGCCCGGGTCAAGCGCGGACCAAAGCCTGTCAAGCGGTACTAGCTGGTCTCGGGCGGCGGCAGGCCCAGATCCCTGCGGATGTACCTGACCTGCACCTCGACGGCCGCATCGGCGCCCTTGTGGCGCTTGTCGAACGCCACGAGCTCTCCGATGGTGGCGGCGCGGGACTGGAGCCTGGTCAGCGCGATCCGCTGATTGTTCGCCCCGACGAGGGCCGCGGAGACGGCCGCGATGCTGGGCGGGAACGCGATCTTCAGAAGCCGCTCATCGAACAACTGCTCGGTCGCGGCCTCCTTGCGCAGGTCCGCCTTGGAAACCGCCAGGTTGTCATGCTCGTTGTCGCTGTAGGAATCGACTTCCTCGTCGAGCTGGCGGTTCGCTGGCGTAGCGATCGCCAGGTACTCAGCGGCGAGGACCTTACGGCTTGGGGAGGTGCTTGGCGACGAGGTCGGGGTAGGGCTAGAGGAGGCGTGGCTCGCGGAATGCGGTGGCTTGGGAGGAGCTGCCGACTCTGGGTGCCCAGCGGCACACCCCGCGACCAGCAAGCCCGCGCAAAGCAGCCATGCTCCAAGGCGGCTGGGACTACCTTGGAGCTGCAGGCGGCTGCGTGCACTGGCCATGCCCATCAGGCCTCCCACTATGGTGCACCACGACGCTCGTGTGGCATTGGTCCAACGTATCGCCGAGCGGTTCAGTTCAGCGAACCATACAGGTAAGAATCAGCGCGGCTGAACTATCTAGCCCGGCGTTACGTGACCTACGTATCAGAGGAACCAGGCAAGGAAACGGAGATCTGCGATGGGTAAGAGATGGCTTGTCCCAGTCGGACTGGCTGCTGCCGCGCTCATTGCCGCAGGTTGCGGCAGCACGAGCAGCTCGGGCTCGAGTGGTTCAGGCGGCTCAGGCGGCTCAGCTGGCACAGGGACGGCCTCGTCATCGAACACGATCAAGACGACGAGCATCAAGGGCACGACTGTGCTCACCAACGCCAAGGGGCAGACCCTGTACTGGTTTGTCCCGGACACGAGCACGACGTCTAAGTGCAACAGTAAGTCGTGTGTCGCGTTCTGGCCGCCCGTCAAGGGCCCAGTGCAGGCAGGCTCCGGCGTGAGCGGCACCTTCGGCACGATCACCCGGTCCGACGGCTCAACCCAGGCCACTTGGAACGGCCACCCCCTGTACACCTACAAGGGCGACACGTCCCCCGGCCAGGCAACGGGCAACAACGTCAACATCGACGGCGGCGTCTGGCACGAGGTCACGCTGAGCAGCTCATCGTCGAGTTCAGGCGGTGGCGGCGGCGGCGGCGGTTACGGGTACTGACTAAGCCAGCCTCTGATCGCGGCGATCGGCCCTGGTCCGGCCGCTGGCCGGTCCCGGGCGCCCGCGCAGTGGCGGCTAGCCCGATCGCCCTGCCCAAGATTCGAAAGACCCGGTGAGGTGCTGCCCGCTCGCAACGAGCGGCAGCACCTCACCGGCGACCAGGGGCCAGACCATGAACGACACGCTGTAGTACTGTGACAAGCGTGCCAGATCCGCAGGACAACGCGAGTCCCCAGCCACGACGGCGCGGCGCCGGCTTCTTCGCGGTTGCGATCGGCCTGCCGATCGTGATCGTAGCGGCGCTGATCACCGCATTCGCGGTCATGTCGGGCACCAAACCGGACAAAGCCGACAAGGCCGGCTCTGTCGCGACCTCGGACGCACGCCAGCTACGCGAGGCCGCGCGCAATCCGAACGTCGACCCGGGCACCAGCCTGCCCGACGCCAAGGCGCCAGCGTTCACGCTGACCGACCAGTTCGGAGCCAGGGTCTCTCTCAGCCAGTTCCGCGGCAAGGTCGTGGTGCTCGCTTTCGTCGACTCCCGGTGCACGACGATCTGCCCGCTCACCACGGTCAGCATGACCGAGGCCGTGCGCATGCTCGGCCCGGCGGCCGCCAAGCACGTCCAGTTGCTTGGCATCGACGCCAACCCTGACGCCACGGCGGTCTCCGACGTCCGCGCCTACTCGGTCGCCCACCAGATGCCGCATTCGTGGCACTTCCTGACCGGCAGCAAGAGCGAGCTCGCACCGGTCTGGCGCGCTTACCACGTGTACGTCGCGGCGTCGCACGGAAACATCGACCACGAGCCCGCCCTGTACGTGATCGACTCGCGCGGCAGGGAACGCACCCTCTACCTCACCCAGATGGCCTACGTCGGCGTTGGCCAGCAGGCAGACCTGATCGCGAGCGGCGTCTCGCAGCTTCTGCCTGGCCACCCCGCCCCGCGTGACCTGGTCCCGCTCAAGGTAGCCACGGCGATCAAGCCGGCCTCACCAGCCAGCCTGCCGGTCGTCGGTGGCGCCGGCCAGGCCAGCACGGTCACGCTTGGCCCTGGGCGCCCGCACCTGATCGTCTTCATCGCGAGCTGGGTGAGCGAGGTCTCCAACCTGCCGGCGGCGCTGCGGGAACTCGCGGACTACCAGTCCCAGGCGCACCGACACGGCTGGCCATCGGTAGTCGCCGTCGACGAGAGCCAGACAGAATCCAATGTGAACGATTTGCCGCGGGTCCTCGCCAACGCGGGCGGAGCGAAGCTTGGTTACCCGGTCGTCGCCGACACCAGCGGGCGGGTTGCCGATGGTTACGGAGTGCAGGACATCCCGTGGATTGCCCTGACTTCGTCATCCGGGCGTATCTTGTTCTCCCATGATGGCTGGCTGTCACTCACCGCGCTCACCAAGGCCGTCGCGGCGCACTCGGGCCGCTAGGGCCGATCGGGCTTGCGGGCGGCCGGCATGAGCCGCGTCGCCCTGGTCACCGGAGCCTCGGCGGGAATCGGCTTCGCCTGCGCTGACCGGCTTGCCGCGGCGGGCTGGACCGTGGCCGGCGCCAGCCGCCGTGGCACTGGCTCAGATAGCTGGTCGCCCGTGGTGATGAATGTCGATGACCCCGCAGCCGTGCAAGCCGGGGTGACGAAGCTGGCGCGGCATCACGGCCGGATCGACGCGCTGGTGGCGGCCGCGGGCTGGGGCGTCGCCGGTGCCGTCGAGCGGGTGCTCAATGCCCGCCGGCCACCGCGGCGCGTATCCGCGGGCAAGACTGTGGAGCGAGCCGGGCTGGCGGCAAGGCGGTTCCTGCCGTTCCGCGCGTTCGAAAGCGCCGCCAAGGCGAGCCTGGGCGTCGGCTAGATGAGCCGGCCGACGCCCGCCGAGCTGACCGCCGCCGCCGGGCGCACGATCCCGGATGTCGCGGCGCCGGGGTTGCGCGTGCTGTTCTGCGGCATCAATCCAGGGCTCTACTCGGCCGCCACCGGGCATCACTTCGCCCGGCCAGGCAACCGATTCTGGCCCGCGCTGCAGGCGTCGGGCTTCACCGACCGGCTGTACAGCCCGTCTGAGCAGGACAAGCTGCCCGGACTCGGGCTCGGCATCACCAACGTCGCGGCCAGGGCGACGGCCCGCGCCGACGAGCTCAGCGCCGACGAACTGATCGCGGGCGGCCGGATCCTCACAGCGAAGCTGTGCACGCTGCGGCCAGGGTGGCTAGCCATAGCCGGCCTGACCGCCTACCGGACGGCCTTCGGCCGGCGCGGAGCCACCGTCGGCCCGCAGGATGAGCCTCTCGGCGAGACGCCAGTCTGGGTACTGCCCAACCCTTCCGGCCTCAACGCCTCCTACCAGCTCGACCGGCTGGCGGATGAGTTCCGGCGCCTTCGGCTCGCTGCCGCCGGCTGAGGCCGGGATGACCGCGCCACCTGAGCCGGATTGCTGGCTGCATCGCGATGTCGGGGTAGGTCCCTCCGCCATCGCCGGCCGCGGCCTCTTCGCCACGGCGCCCATCACCGCCGGCACGATCGTGTCGCGCCTGGGCGGCCGGCTGGTCTCGACTGCCGCCCTGCGTGACCTGCTTGCGGCGGCTGCCCGCGACCCGCGACGTCCCTACGTCGACTGCGTCACTGTCGACGCCGACCGGCACCTCGTCCTGCCGCCCGGGCGGCGCAGCGGCTTGGGCAATCACGGCTGCGACCCGAACTTGTGGTGGGCCGGGCCATATGAACTGGCCGCCCGGCGCGACATCGCGCCCGGAGAGGAACTGACCAACGACTACGCCACGAGTACCGGCGAAGCTGACTTCGTCATGACGTGCTCGTGCGGCTCAGGCCAGTGCCGAAGCGTCGTCACGGGCAGCGACTGGCGCCGGCCAGACCTGCGCGCTCGTTACGGCCCGCACTGGGTGCCCGCGCTGCGGGTCCGCATCGAGGCCGAGGAAGCTTAGCTCGACTACGCTTAATATAAGTACAGTCGAGCTAATGGGGGCAGCGCTGGACCACAGGATGCCGGACAAGCCACAGGATGTCTTCGGGCGTGACCTGGAGTGGGCTGACCTGGCCGACTTCGCCTTTTCGCCGTTGCCTGGACTGAGGATCGCCGTGGTCTACGGTCGGCGCAGGCAGGGCAAGTCGTACCTTCTGCGTCGCCTCGCCGATGCCGTCGGCGGGCTGTACCACCTCGCGACCGAGCAGGCAGAGCCGGTATCGCTGCGCCGGTTCGGCGACTCGGTCGCGGCCTGGGCGGGGCTGCCGTCTGGTTCGTTCGGGTTCGGCGACTGGGAGCGAGCGCTCCTGACTGCGGTCGAGGTACTGGCGGCGCGTGCCCGCTCGGGCACTACTTCTGCCGCACCCCCGCTCCTGGTCCTCGACGAGTTCCCTTACCTGTGCCAGGAGACGCCTGGGCTGCCGTCCGTTATTCAGTCCCTGTACGACGCTCTGGGCCGGGAGCCCCGGATGGAGCGGCGGCCCTGCGGCTGATCCTGTGCGGGTCGGCGATCTCGGTGATGGCGGACCTGCTGTCCGGAACGAAGGCGCTGCGCGGACGGGCAGCGCTCGAACTGCGCGTGCGGCCGTTCGGATACCGCGACGCGAGGGACTACTGGGGCATCGGAAACCCGTCAGCGGCCTTCGCGCACAACGCCATCATCGGAGGTACTCCCGGCTACCGGGAACTCGTGCCGGACCCGGACGTTCCCGGGGACCCCGGTCAGCTCGGCGGCTGGCTGGCGCGGAACGTCCTGCGGCCGTCCATGCCGCTGTTCGACGAAGCCGGCCGCGTCGTCCACGAGGACCCGCGCATCCGCGACACCGCCGCCTATAGCTCGGTCCTGGCGGCCGTGGCCGCGGGCGAGTCCTCTCCGACGAAGATCGGCGGTCTCCTGGGGCGCCCGGCGACCTCCCTGGCCCATCAGCTCACCACGCTGGCCTCGGCCTGGTTCATTGACCGGCGCCAGGATCTGCTGTTCGACCGGCGGCCTGTGGTCACGGTCACTGACCCGATGGTGCGGTTCCACCAGCTTGTCGTCGAGCCTTACCTGACCGACCTGGAGGCCGGCCGCGCGGTTCAGGTCTTGGACGAGGTGGCGCACACCATCGAGTCCAAGATCTACGGGCCACATTTCGAGGCACTGGCAGCCGAATGGACAGCGCGGTATGCGGCTGCCGAGGCGGGCCTCGTGGTCGGCGCGGTCGGGCAGACCGTGATCGCCTGCCGCGAGCACCGGACCGGCCACGAGATCGGTGTCCTGGCGCTCGCCCGGGGTGCGAGGCCGCGGGCCGCGGGCGCTCCGGTCGCGTTCGTCGGCGAGGCCAAGCACCGCGACCGCCGGCCGGGCCTGGCCGAGCTCCAGGGTCTGGAGCACCGGCGCGAGCTTCTCACAGCGGCCGGGCATGACGCGTCCGATGCCGTCCTCGGCCTGTTCAGCGCGACTGGCTTCACCGAGGAACTCCGGTCCGAAGCCGCCCGCGGCCAGGGCAGGGTACTGCTCGCCTCGCTCGAGCTGCTTTACGGCCAGGCTTCGCCGGCCGCGGGTTAGCGCACCCCGATGGTCAGCTTCTGAGTGACAGCGCTGCCGATGCCATTGCGGGCCGTGATCGTGACGACAAAGGTGTGACCCGCCGCCGACTTCGCCGGCGTGCCTGCGTGGCCTCGTGGCCGATGCCGTTTGCCGCGCTGAGGGAGATCTTGTAGGCGCCGCCGGTGGCGGCTAGCTGCGCCTGGCAGGCGCTGCCTGGCGTCTTCCAGTGCGCCGTCACCATTCCGGCCGGCCGTCAGGACCGGCAAGACCAGCAAGTACCTGCTGACGGCGGCCGCCAACGTCGGGGCCGAATTCGCCGTCGTGCCCGTCGTCGGCAAGGCCGCCAACCCGGAGACGATTCACTTCAAGTAGCCCGGCCCAGGCCCGGACCCGCTACAGGTACAGCCCGACAGGCGCGGGCGGCTCAGCCGATGAGATCGGGGCCTGCGTGCCGCACTGGGCGTAAAGCTCCGCCAGCGTCATCGCGGGCGCGGGCTCGCCGGGCTGGCCTAGCCACCGCGCGGCCTCGTCCGGCGGCAGCGGGCCGACTTCGATCTGGGCCAGGCACCGGCCAGGCCGGGTCGCGGCCGGATGCAGCGCGCGCAGGTCCTCATTGGTCGTGATCGCGACCAGCACGCGCCTGCCCTGCCCGAGTAGCCCGTCGGTCAGGTTGAGGAGCCTGGACAGAGCCTGCCCGGACGCCCGCTTGGCGTCGGCGGCGATGAGCTCGTCGCAGTCTTCGAGCAGCAGCAGCCGCCACCGGCCAGGGGCTCCGGCCTCGTGGTCGTCGCCGATGATGACTTCCATCAGGTAACCGGGGTCGGAGAACAAGGTCTCCGGGTCGACCACGCAATCGGTCTCGCACCAGCCGTGCCACTCCCGCGCCAGCGCCCGCAGCGCCGTCGTCTTCCCGGTTCCCGGCGGCCCGTAGAGCAAGAGCAACTGGCCGGCGAGCGACTCCGGCGTGACGGCCATCAGCCGGTTCAGGGCGGCGGCTGTCGCGGCGGCGTAGTTGCGGGTGATCTCATCCCAGGACTGGGAGCTGACCCGCCGGGCGGAACGGCAGGCCCCGCGTCGGTCAGACCGATGCCAGAACCCGATCGTGACCTGGTCGTCCTGTCCCGCTGCCTCGACTTCGACCTCGGCCCTGATGCGGCTGATCATGGACTCGGCGAGCTCGTCGGTGTCGGCTGTCACGGTGACCTCGGCGGAGCCGGCGGGCCAGAGCACGGAGCGAACCGTCCAGCCATCACCGGAATCCAGCCGGGCCTCCCGCCCGTTGTCCGACGCCTTCCGAACCGTGCGCGCACCGGGCGTTGCCATCGTCGAGCCGGGCTTGAGCTGCTGAAACCTGACCGTCCTGGCATAGGGCTGCTGGCCGTCGATGAAGGCCGACATGATCAGGGCGTCAATGACATCGCAGGGCGTGTCGAGGTCGTCGAATTGGAGTCCGGCCGATACCAGCAGCGCCGGATCAAAGCCTGGCGCCGCGAGCGGCACGAGCCTGGAACGAGCCAGATCCTGACTATTCACAGCCGACCATCATCGGCAGCCAGCCCGCTGATGTACAGCGAATTACCCGCGGTCCCGCGCGGGCCTGCCGCCGAATCCTGGTCGCGCTCGCAGCGCCGGAAGTCACCGTGCGGCGAGCGCCGGCGACGTGGCTGGGCTTCCCCAGGTGAGCCTGGTCATCACTAGCCAGACCGGCACCAGCACGACGCCGCTGAGCAGGAGCATGAAATCCGTGAGGTTGCCCGCGCCGAGCGCGTAGGACGCCGAGATCACGAGCATCGCGAACCCGACGAGCGCCGTATAGCCCGCCCAGGCCCTGCTCGCCGGCCCCGCGCTGATGGGGTCGGCGGCGATCGCGAGCAATCCGGCGCCGATGAGCAGGAACGCCGCCAGCGTGATCGCGCTGGCGACCCTGTCGATCGTGAACGCGATGGAGTTCACGGCCTGGATCGGGTTGGCATGCGTCGCCATCTGCCCGACAGCCCGGTGTCCGCCGAGTTGCGCCGCGCTGCCGGTGATCCACAGAACGGCGCCGAGCGTGACCGCGATGGCCCCGGTCCCGGCGATCGCCCGGTCGCGGCCGAGCGCGTCGCGGATGAAGATCGCGACCGCGGCCCCAGCAGAATCCAGCGATCGCGATCACCGTGTAGAGCCGTTCTTGCGGCAGGGTCGTCACCCACCAGCCGTAGTAAAGGCGCAGGCCGCGCAGCAGCCCCAGCTTGGGCCCGATGTCGGGCGCCGATGCCTGCGTGACGCCGTTAGCGGCCAGGCCGTACCAGGCCGCGGCGACGGCGAAGGCCGCGGCGCCCGCGTAGGCCAGCAGGCCCCGCGGGTCCCGGGCGGTCGTAGCCTCGCTGATCTCGATCGTCTGCACGCCCATGTGTCCTCCCTGTTCGGGTCGATGCACCGAAGGTAAGGACGCCCGGGTTCGGCGCGCATCCGGGCAGTCACCGGGATAGCGCTCAGGGCCAGCCCCGATGTCAGCCGCGTGCTTCAATGCCACGATCTGAGCGATGCCGTGCAGCGTGCTCATTGTCGACGACCACCCAGGATTCCGTGCCCAGCTTCGGGCGCTCCTCGTGGCCGCCGGTTACGACGTTGCCGGCGAGGCGGCAGACGGAGACTCCGGGGTACGAATGGCCAGGGACAGTCAGCCCGATGTCGTGCTGCTTGACGTCCAGCTCCCCGACCTCAGCGGTTTCGAAGTCAGCCGGCTGGTGCTCGGCGAGCCTGACCCGCCTGCCATCGTGCTGATCTCCAGCCGCGAAGCCGCCGACTACGGCAGCAGGATCGAGCGAAGCGGCGCGCTCGGCTTCATCCCGAAAGCGGAACTGTCGGCGCGGGCGCTTGAGGTCGTGCTGTCCGGAGCCGGCCGATGACGACGCGGCGCTGGGCCATCGCCGGCATCGCGGTCGCGATGCTGGCCTTGAGCATCGGGGGTGAATGGGTCAGCATCCATCACGGCGTTACCGAGAATCACCTGATCGACTTGCTGGGCGGGCTGCGCACGACGTTCGACAAGGTCGTGCTCGGCATCATCTACGGCGCCCCGGCCCTGCTGTCCGCGGTGATCGTGCTTGCCTTCGATCCCCGATCGGCGGGATGCGCCCAGTGCGCCCGTGAATTCGCGCCATTTCCGAGCCGGGTCGCCTTCGTCGACGCGATGTACGCGTACCGGCGCGTGAGTTTCGCCCTTGTGCTGCTGTTCTTCGCTGCCGTATGGCTGCGCTGGCGCAGGGCCACGCCGGCCGAGCGCCGTGAACTCGCCCCGCTGTGGGTCGCGATCTACGTCATCGCCGTCGTGTACCTGCTCGGTCGAGGCCGCGGCCTACTTCGTCGTCGCCGAGTCCCTGGCGAACGTGGCGCAGTACGCGCGGGCTTCCGCCGCCTGCGGCCGGTTGTCCAGGCGGAACGGATCGCTGCGTGTCGAAGTCGCCGACGATGGCGTCGGCGGAGCCGACGCGAGCAAGGGCACCGGGCTGCGCGGCCTTGAGGACAGGGTCAGCGCGGTTCGCGGCAGCTTCCAGGTCGAGACCAGGCCAGGCGGCGGCACCAAGATCTTCGCCGAGATCCCCTGCGATGCCTGAAGCGCCGCGGATCGTGCTCGCTGACGACTCGGTCCTGTTCAGGGAGGGGCTGGCCCGCGTGCTCGCCGATCGCGGCTTCGTGATCGCGGGGCAGGCCGCCGATGCCAGCGAACTTGGCCAGATCGTGCCGCGCGAACTCCCCGACCTCGTGATCACCGATATCCGGATGCCGCCGACAAACTCCACCGAGGGCCTCGTGGCCGCACGGAAAATCCGGGCCGAGCATCCGCGGATCGGCGTCCTCGTGCTGTCCCAGTACGTCGAGACCCGGCACGCGGTCATGCTGCTGCAGGAGACTCGCGAGCGGATCGGCTATTTGCTCAAGGACAGGGTTTCCGATATCGGCGAGTTCGCGGCAGCGGCACGGCGGATAGCGGCGGGCGGCTCGGCGATCGACCCTGACGTCGTCGCGCAACTGCTGAGGCACAAGCGCCACGAGAAATTCGCTGGCGAATCTGTCGGCCAGGGAACTCGGCATCTTGTCCCTGATGGCGCAGGGCCGGTCGAACCGCGCGATCTGCGAGCAGCTTGTCGTCTCGCCCAAGACGGTGGAGACGCACGTAGGGTCGATCTTCACCAAGCTGGGGCTGCTGCCCGCCGCTGATGATCATCGGCGGGTTCTGGCCGTACTTGCCTACCTGCGGAAAACAGGTGGCGGCGCAGATCCCGCATAGTTCAGCCCGATACCCGCGCGAACTAGATCATCTGGCAATGTATATTGGCATTCCGCCCACTAGGCCCAGAAAACAGCGGAGAACCGATGGGGATCAGTAAGTCGCAGGCCTGGTCGGCGGCGATCACCGCCATTCTGGCGCTGTCCGCCGGAGCTATCTCACTGACCGCGCTCCCCGCTCAGGCCGCCACCTGTCCCACCGTGACCCCAGGCACCGGCGTGGTGACGCCCGCGCCGACGGCGGGCGACGACTGGACCGGATGCGACCTGACCGGCGCGGATCTCACGAACGCGGATCTCGCGAACGCCAACCTGACCGACGCCAATCTCGCCAGTGCCGTCATCACGGCGGCGAACTTCGCCGGGGCCACGCTGACCGGCGTGAAGTCGGGCGTCATCACGTTTAATTCCATGTCACCGCCCACGCTGCCGCCGAACTGGGAGTGGCTCGTCGGCGGCTACCTGGGCGGGCCGGGCGCTGATATGTCCGGTGCCGATGTGCGCGTCCAGAACCTGAACGGCATCGACCTCGCCGGCGCGGACCTCAGCGGTGCTACCTTCAACGACGTCGGCGGCTCGGGCATCAACTTCACCGATGCCAATCTCGACGACGCGATCATTACCGCGGGCATCTGGTCCGACGACACCTTCACCGGCGCCACCATGACCGGCGCCGACCTCGACGGCTCGGACATCACCGACTCCGGCCTGTCCGGCGTGGACCTCAGCCACAGCAGCACTCAGGGCACGAAGCTGACTGGCGACGACCTCAGCAACGCCATCATGACCGACGCGGAGATGTTCAGCGCGAGGCTGAACACCGATGACCTGACCGGTGCGACGATGACCGGCGCCGACCTGGACACGGCGATCCTGACCGGAGACACGCTGACGAAGACGGACCTCACCGGCGC
This sequence comes from uncultured Actinomycetota bacterium, assembly GCA_963720575.1. Lineage (GTDB taxonomy): Bacteria > Actinomycetota > Actinomycetes > Streptosporangiales > Streptosporangiaceae > Chersky-822. The sequence goes on along the minus strand of CAVRGA010000001.1, from coordinate 1,250,102 downwards.
GAACCTCGGGCAGGTGAACTCCGCCGGCCTGATCGGCACGCCGGCGAAGCTGCCAGCCAACTGGTCGGATTCGTCCGGCTTCCTGCTCGGCCCGAGCGCGTACCTGGTGAGCGCCGACATGACCGGGGCCGACCTGTCCGATGCCGACCTGTCCGCCGCCAACCTGAGCGGCGCGACGCTGACCGGCGTGACGCTGACTGGCACCGACCTGTCGGGCGCTGACCTCGAGGCCGTCTCGTCAGGAAACGTGACCGTCACCGGGACGCCGCCGTCGCTTCCCGCGAACTGGAGCTTGGTCGGCGGCTACCTCTTCGGCCCCACGGCTAACCTACTCGGCGCGAACCTGACCGGCCTGAGCTTCGGCGACGCCGACCTGCACAATGCCGACCTGATCGATGCCGACCTGCGGAACGTCAACCTCGGCAACGCGAACCTGACCACGGCGGACCTTGGCGGCGTGCGATCTGGAGGCGTCGTGGCATCGGCCGGTGACCTGCCGGTCGAGTGGTCAGTCGAGGGCGGCTTCATCGTCGGCCCTGGCGCGAACCTCAACGGCGAGGATCTCGCGAATTTCAGCTTCTTCCGCGATTTCATCGCCGGAATCCAGTTCGCTGGCGACGACCTGACCAACGCCGATTTCAACTCGGCCAGCCTGCCGGGCGCTGACCTGTCCAACGCCAACCTGACCGGCGCGGACCTGACCGACGCCACCCTGACGCAGGTCAGCCTCGCCGGGACCGACCTCACCGGCGCGACCCTGACTGGCGTGGTCTCCGGCGGGATCACCGGGATGCCAGCCAGCCTGCCGCCACCCTGGCAGCTCATCAACGGCTTTCTGATCGGCCCGGACGCGCGCCTGGAACAGGCCGATCTGAGCGGCGCGGCGATCTCAGGCGCCGACCTGTTCGGAGATGACCTTTACAGGGCCAATGTGACCGGGATCACCTGGTCGGACACGATCTGCCCGGACGGCACCAACTCCGACAGCGACGGCGGAAGCTGCGTCTCCGACCTCATCCCGCCTCCGGCCCCGCATCCGTCGGTCAAGGGCCAGCCCGGCGCGAATGGCTGGTACACCACGGCGGTCACGGTGAACTGGAACTGGCAGCAGGACCTTCAGAGCAAGATCGATAGCGCGCAGTGCCCTGCTAAGTCGACCAGCACCTCGCAGGGCAGCCACATCGCGCTGACAAGCTCGTGCGCCAATACCGCGGGAATCGTCGGCAGCGCCACCAGGAACCTGCGGATCGACACCACCCCGCCGACCGTCGCGGTCACCGGGGTCGCCAAGAACCACGTGTACCCGGTCGGCGCCGTCCCGGTGGCAGGCTGCGCCACCACCGACCACACCTCCGGCGTCGCCGCGATCGCGTCAGTCACGATCTCCGGCACGAGCTCGCACGGCACCGGGGTCTTCACGGCGACCTGCGCCGGCGCGGTCGACAAGGCCGGCAACCACGCCAAGCCAGTCAGCGTCCGCTTCACGGTCGCCTACCGGTTCGGCGGTTTCACCGCTCCGAAGGCCAAGTCGGTGCAGGCACGCTCGGCCGGGCGCGTCATCGCCAGGTTCGGCCTTGACGGATCGGCCGGCCGTCCGATCCCCGCCAGCTGGGCGACCGCGCTCGCCAAGGCCGGCCGCGTGCGGGTGACGCTCGCAGGCCCGGGCATCAAGCCGGCCAGCGCCGCCTGCGCCGTGACCGCGAAGGTCGCCAGTGACTTCACCTGCACGATCAAGCTTCCCGCCGGGATCAGGACCGGCAAGTCAGCGCCTTACACGATCACGGCCCGGGTCAACGCGGGCGCAGGGTTCGTCACGGCGCCGGTCACCGGCAAGACGGCCAACCCGGAGACGATCTACTTCCGCGCCTGACCTGCCGCAGTAGGGGCACCGCGCACGTCCGATCAGTAAGATCATGCGCGGAAGCGCTGGCACGATCTCAGGGAAGGCCCCCGCTGACCACCTGGCGGGCGGGGCTCACGGTCCCGGGTCACCCGGCAGCCTGCCTGACCTGGGCTGATTCCGTGATCATGGTCCGGTCATGATCACGGAAAACGACCCGCGTCCCCGCTACTCGCCAGCCCCGGCAGGACCGGAACGAGCAGCGCGGATTCCCGTGCCGTGCCATGATCGCGGAGGTTTCTCCGGCTCCGCCGCGGACAGTTCTCGCATCACGGAGTCTTGACCGGCCTATGTGCGGAAAACCCTCCGCGCAACGACAAGTCTCCGCGCCGAAGCCCGACAATGCTCCGCGCAACGACAAGTCTCCGCGACGGAGCCTGGAAACCCTCCGCGCAACGAGAAATCTCCGCGACGGAGCCGGACAACCTTCCGCGCGAGCCGCCCGGGCGCTGATCGGCTGGTCGCTCCGATGGAGCCGCGCCCGCCTGACATGGGAGTACCACAGGCGGCAGACGAAGACCCTCCCAGCAGCGACAACGCTCCGCCAAAGGTCAGGAGAAGGCTCCCCGCGCAGTCGCCGGAACTTGGCTTTTTAGGATCACGAGTCGCCCGACACTCTCGTCAGCGGGTCACCCGCGCCGTAATGTAGGCGGGTCCGCCGCAGTTCCAGCACAGCACGACTCCAGGGGACACCTCGGGGTCGCGTCCCTCGATATCGCACGGGCCGCAGGTGTATGCCGCGACCACAGGTCGGCTGTCGCCAGGGACGACCGGGGGTTCTGCCAGGTCCATCCCAACGTTCTACCAGGTCAGCCGCTCTGCTATGAACGTTTTAGACCGGTTAGCAGGTCTTCGTGGCTCGCTGCCGGTTTACTGGCGCTAGTTCCCGCCCTCGGCCTGCCCGTGATCGCGGCCGGTGACCGGCTAGATGACCGCCCCGAGGGTGGCACCAGCCCAGGCCAGCAGCGCGCCCGCAAGCAGCGAGCCGGCCAGGTTCACGACCGCTTCACGCCCGGCTCCGCCGCGCGCCAGCGCCAGCGAGTCCACCGCCCAGGTCGAGTACGTGGTGTAAGCGCCGATGACGCCGGTCTGCACGCCTATCGCCAGCCAGTGCGGCCAGGCGCTATTCGCCCCGAGGCCGAACAGCAGGCCGAGAATGAACGTGCCAGACAGATTCACGACGAAGATCCCGACTGGAAACCTGGTCCTGGCCCGCTTCTGCAGGGCGCTGAAGAACTCCTGCCTGGCCACAGCGCCGATCAGCCCGCCCGCAAGCACCGCGACAAGGGCGAGCAGCGCGCTCACCCGCGTTCGCTCCCGGCCGAGACCGGCTCAGGCTCTTTAGCCCGGTCAGGAGCGATCGCCTTGAGCCGCTGCCCGAGCATGGCCCCTGCCAGCGCGCACAGCGGAGCGGCGAGCAGGCTCGCCGCCACGTACCCGGCGGCTATCTCGGGGTGGCCGGGAAAGAGCTTGTAGATCTCCAGCGACATCGTCGAGAACGTGGTGAGCCCGCCGCAGAACCCGGTGCCGATGGCCGGCCTGGCCAGGTCATGCGCAGGCAGCCAGCCGGCCGGCAACGTAGCGACGACACCCAGGATCACCGCCCCGACCACGTTCACGGCGAACGTGGCCACCGGGTAGGCCCCGGACTCCGGCGGGATAGCGAGCGCCGTCCCGTACCGCGCAGCCGCCCCTAGCGCGCCGCCCGCTCCGATGACCGCGAGCAGCGTGAGGCGGCTGCGCAGCGCACCAGTCAGAACGCCAGCTTGCCCTCAAGGATCGCGATCGCGAGGGCCCAGGAGGTGCCCACGCCTTCCAGGATCGCCACCACTCCGGTAATGCGCGCGATCGGCAGGTTAAACGTGAGCAGCGCCCAGAACATGCCCCAGAGCAATGCCCACGCGAACCAGTTGATGCCCAGCCAGATCAACGCTGTGTTGCCGTTCGCGTCCTGCAGCGTGAAGATGCCCGCAGGGATCGCGGTGATCGCGACGAACAGGCAGTACCAGCCGAACGCCTTCCCGCCAGCGTTGAGGAACTGGTTAAACGACACCCACAGGTAGGTGAAGGCGAACAGCAGGATGAATCCGGCCGCTCGCACCGACGCGAGGTCTCCGGCACTGTTGCCCTGGATTATCAGGGTGACAGAGGCCACGACGCCTATGAAGCCGGTGAAGATATTCAGCATCGCGACTTCGCGGTTCTGAATGAACGCCGACGATCTCTCGGCTTTGGCCACGGCGGTGGTCACCTGCTCACCGCCTAGTTCCTGGCCAGCGGCCGCCTCAGCGGCAGCGGCCGGCCGCAGGGTCCGCGCGGCCGCTGTCGCCCGAGCCTGGCCGATCAGCCAGATGCCGTTGATAGCGAGCACCGCGCCGACGTAGAGCAACACCACGCCTAGCAACATGGGATCTCACTTCCCTTGCCGACAAAGTTGGTGATCAGTGCGCCACCCACGGAGGCAGCGGCGACTGATGCCGTGGCATCGGCCGCCCCTGCTTCTGGGTCGCTACACGCGGTTCGGCGGCACTCGCCTCTTCGCTTTCCAGTGCTCGCCGGACAGGAGTCGCGAGCCGGGTGAGGCCCGGCGGGGTGAAAACCCGCCGGGCCTGCTCGTGACACTTCGGACAGCGTGCCGCGTCACCCGCGCTCGCCATTGGACGCGACACGTCGAACGGCCCGCATTCGCCGCAGCTAAAGGCATAGACCGGCATGGCGTTACCTCAGCTTGTCCTGGCAGCCGAGCCGCGGTCCATCAGCTGCGGCCCATCCTTCGTGGGCTTGACGTCGAAGTCGAAAATATCGGTCGGCAGGTACAGGGAGCAGCAGGCGTTCGGGATGTCCACGACTCCTGAGACCCGTCCCTCGATTGGCGCTGAACCAAGCAGCAGGTAGGCCTGCTCGCCCGAGTAGCCGTACTTCTTCAGGTACTCGACCGCGTTCAGGCACGCCCTGCGGTAGGCGACAGTGGCATCGAGGTAGTAGTTCTCCCCGGTGGTCTCGTCGACCGACACGCCGATGAAGGTGAGGAACTCGCTGTACCTTGGCTCGACCCGGCCAGGGATGAGTACCGGGTTCGTGGTGATTCCGTACTTGGCCATGCCTCCCTTGATCAGGTCGACTCCGAAGTCGATGAAGCCGCCCATCTCGATCGCGCCGCAGAAGGTAATCTCGCCGTCGCCCTGCGAGAAGTGCAGGTCACCACCGGAGAGCTTGGCACCGGGAACGTGCACCGGGTAATAGACCCGGCTGCCCCTGGTGAAGTTCTTGATGTCGTGGTTGCCGCCGTTCTCGCGGGCGGGCACGGTGCGGGCGCCCTCGGCGCCGATCCGCGCGAGCTCCGACCCGTTCAGGTTCCCGGCGAGGACATTCGTCGGTACCGGCGGCAGGGCCAGCGGCGGCACCCGGTCCGGGTCGCGGTCGATCAGCGCCTGCTCGCGGCGGTTCCACTCGCTCAGCAGCGGCGCCGACGGCGCCGTTCCGAACAGGCCCGGGTGCGTGATCCCTGTGTAGCGAACTCCCGGAACGTGCCGCGAGGTCGCGTCCTGGCCGTGGAAGTCCCAGATCGCCTTGTAGGCGTCGGGGAAGTGATCGGTCAGGAATCCGCCCCCGTTGGCCTTCGCGAAGATGCCGGTATACCCCCAGCCCTGGCCAGGGGCGTCCCCGTACTCCTGCGGCGGCTGGACCGCGCCCAGGTCCAAGATGTCGACGACGAGCAGGTCGCCTGGTTCAGCGCCCTGGACCTCGATCGGCCCGCTGAGCATGTGAGCACGGAAAAGATCGACATCCCGCACGTCGTTGGCGGAGTCGTTGTTGCCCAGCTGGGCGTCCGTCCATTCCCGGCACTCGACCCTGAACTCGTCCCCCGGCCGTACGGTTGCCGCCACCGGAATATCCGGATGCCACCTGTTGTGCCCGGGTACGACCTGATCTGCCATCGACTTCGACTGGTCCACACTAAACTTGACCTCAGGCATAGCAACTCCTTCGCCTCCCGGCGCGAACCGCTGGCGCGCTGTGCCGCACACACACATACCCCAGCGAGTTCGCTCCGCGACTTCGGGAGGGCCGGTGCCCAAACCAGGAAACGGTCTCCTATAACCAGAAACTCGCTAAGTTTTCCCGCAAGCCTCCAGCAGCGACCGAGTAGGTCGGCGTAGTCGCCTCAGGCACGCTCACGCCGCTCATGTCGCCTAGAACACATCGAAATCGCCCCGTTGGACTCGTCCCCCCAGTTCGACTAGTCCTTCCTAGAGCATTTCTCCGCTCCGGGCTGTTGTCAATGCGTCACGCTCGGTAGGTTTCGCGTCGGGTTTCAGATGAAAAAAGCTCTGATCAACTGGTATAACCCGAAACCAGACCCCACCAGGGTCCGGCCAGGTGCCGAGCGCGCCAGCGTGGAAGGCAGGATGCGGGTCGGCCGCCCCAGACCAGGCCCGGCAATGTCACAACGACGGGCCTGGAACGGCGCCAGCAGCCCCAGCAATGTCACAACGCCCGCGCCATAGCGCCAGCAAAGTCACAACGACGGGCCTATGCGTAGCCCGGGCAAGCCCAGCAAAGTCACAACGACGGGCCTCCCGCCGACCTGGCGGGCGCCGACCTGGCGGGCGCCAGGTCGGCGAGCCAGCCAAGTGCGCCAGCCAAGCGCGGCCTCTCCCGCACCGGGAGCATGCCCGCGGGCGGCCGCCGCTAGTAGCCGCACTGGTTGGAGCCGCAGCCGCCGTAGTTCTTCTGCTTGACCGACGGCACGGAGCCCATCGCCACGATGCTGGACTTGCCGATCAGGTGGCCGGAGGCGTTATTGGCCTGGACGTAGAAATACGGCCCGGACGAACCGACGTCGATCGCCGTCTCGAAGTCGGATTTGGGCACCGTTCCGTCCCTGGTCAGGGAGGTAGGCGAGCTGCCGGTGAATACCGTCCACGAGGAGACGTCAGTCGCGCCATTCCAGCTGACGTAGACCGTGGCGCCCCCTGCCCTGGGCAGCGCGGCGACCGACGGCTGATCGACAGGAGCGCCGGTCCAGTCGGACAGGAACGCGCGGTACGACGGATCGCCCTTTGTTATCTGCGCGTCAAGGAGAATGTCGCCATCGGCGGAGAACGCCGAGACGTACGGGCTCGTGCCCCAGCCGACGAACATCCGGCCGTCCGGCAGCAGCTGGGCGCTGCCCATCGCGTCCGAGAGCAGCACCTTGCCGGGGTGGACGCACTGCTGGTGGAGCGTGACCTTCATCGTCTTCTCATCGACGTCGAGCAGGAGCGCCCGTGACTGCTTCTCCATCACGGGCGAGGCGCCGTTGTCGAACACGGTGAGCATGCTGTCGCCGGCGCCGTGCGGCCTGACGTGATGCTGCCAGTGGAATACCGCGCCCTTCTCAAGTTCGAAGTCCGACTTCTTGCCGCCGAGGCGCCACATGATCTCGCCGGTCTTCCTGTTGACCTTGAAGACCGTCCAGCAGTTGCGGGAGGAGATCAGCAGGTTGCCGTCGGCCGTCGGCGCGATCGAGTTGATGTGGAAGTAATCGAAGGGGTGCTTGACCGTGCCGAACGCGAACTTGCCGTAGACAAACGGCTGGTACGTCTCCTCCATCGGCACGTGGTCAAGGCTGTCCCATTCGAACAGCACCTTGCCGGTGGCGATGTCAATCTCCTGGGCAACGCCGGACACCAGCATGCCGCTGGCCGGGCCGCCGACCGGGGTCAGGTCGGCACGCGACGGGCGGTAGCAGGAGACGAGCGCGGTGCCATGCGGCGTCAGGTTGAACTCGTGCAGGTCGGCCTGCAGCCCGTTGCCCGCGTGAACGTGGCGGATGGTCTCGTAGGACGAGTCGGCGATCATCCCGACGCCGAGGCCGTAGCCGGCGCCGATGATCTTGCCCTCCCACCAGGTGAGCACCTGCTTGCCCTGGTAGGTCTGGCAGTTGAAGTTCATCTTGCTGTTGTCGATATCCGGCCTGAACCAGACCAGCTCGCCATCGGTGCGCATGATCGAGGTGCCGCCCTGGCCGGGGCCGGACGCGACCGTGGCCAGCATGATGTAGCCAGGGTCGCTTGGCATGCCCTTGCTCTTGACGTTGATCGTCGGCGGGGAGAGGTCAGGCCTGGAGACGAAGGTCCGCACGCCCTTGCTGGCGGTCGACTCGCTTATCGTCTTGGCCAGCGCCCTGGCACCGCAGCCGCACAGCCCGCCTCCGACCGCGCCGAGGCCGGCTACGCCCAGGGCAGCTGTTCCGGCGTTCCTGAGCAGCTGGCGCCGCGACCAGTCTTGCGACATGGGAAATTCCTCCTTGAACAGCGCTAGCTGATCGGGGCTAGCTGATCCTCGGCTAGCCGATCGGGGGGGCTAGCTGATCTTGACCGCGGCAGAGGTGGCGAGCAGGTGACCCTTGGAATCGCGGGCCTCAACCGCGTAGAACGGCCCCTTGTGGCGAACCTGGATCGCTGTCTCGAAGCCGGACCGGTGCGCCGAGCCGATCGCGGTCAGCGATGAGCGTGATTTGCCGGCGAGGACCGTCCACGAGGTCGTCGCGGTAGAGCCATTCCAGCTCACGTACACGACCGCCTTGCCATTCCTGTGATGCGCGGCCACGTCCGGCTTGCCGGCGGGATGGCCGGTCCAGTCGGCGGCGAACGTGCGGTACGACGGGTTGCCGCGCGGCATCCGCCCCGCGACCAGCAGCTCGCCGTCGGCCGAGAACTCGGAGAAGTACGGGTTGGTGCCCCAGCCGACGAACATCCGGCCGTCGGCGAGCAGCTGCGCGCTGCCCATCGCCGACGAGAGCACGCGGGCTCCCGGATGCGTGTACTCATGGACGAGCCTGACGCGCATCTTGTCCTCGTCGACGTGCAGCAGCAGCGCCCTGGACTGCTTCTCCTTGGGCGGCGCGGCGCCATTGTCGAAGACGGTCAGCAGATTGCCTGGATGCGGCCTGACGTGGTGCTGCCAGTGGAAGATCGTGCCCGGGCCCATGTCAAAGTCCGACTTCTTGCCGCCGAGTCGCCACACGATCTTGCCGGTCTTCCTGTTGACCTTGTAGACGCACCAGCAGTTACGCGACGAGATCAGGATGTGCTCGCCATCCGCGGTCACGACCAGAGAATTTATGTGGAAATAATCGTACGGGTTATCCTCGGCGCCAAAGCCGGTCGGAAGCTGATGGCTCTCGGTGATCGGCACGTGGTCGAGGCTGTTCCAGTGCCCAAGTCCAACCAGCTTGTTGGTCTTGATGTCGATCTCCTGGGCGACCCCCTCGGCCATAGTGGCGTCACTCCGGCCGCCGATCGGCCTCAGATCCACTCCGCTGAGCGTCTTGAAGATCGTCACCAGGCCGGTGCTCTGCGGGGTGATGTTGAACTCGTGGTGGTCGACCATGATGCCGTGGCCGACCGCGTGGATCGTGTGCTTCCTGTTGTAGTGGCTGTCGGCCACGACCGCGAAGCCCTGGCCCCAGCCGTGCGTCTCGTGCCCTTCCCACCACGTCAGGTGCGGCTCACCCTGGTAGACCTGGGTGTTGAAGTCGAGCTTGTGGAACTCGGCGGTGTCCGGCCCCATCCACACCAGGTTGCCGTGCGGGTCAAGGATCATGGCCCCGCCCCGGCCGGGACCGGAGTACGGCGCGTTCATGAAGATGTGGTGCGCTTGTGACCCCGTGACCTTCCTCGCCAGCTTGATAGCCGGGGGGTTGAGGTCGGGCCTGCTGATGAACTTCCGGTATCCGTCGATCACGAACGAATCGGGGAGGACCGTGGCATCAGACGCCTGCGCCTTCGCCGCCGTCGTGTGAGCGGAGCATCCGACCATGCTCAGCCCGGCTACCCCGGCGGCAGCCGTACCCGCTTGCGCGAGAATCTGCCGCCGGGTTACCTCACGAGCCATTTGAGCTCTCCTCAGTGAATTTGGCCGAATGCACGGGACGTCCCGATCACCCGGCCTTGTGCGTCCAGCGCCTCGACCTTGAATACCTTGTACTGCCCGTGCACCGTGATAGCCGACTCGAAGCCGGACTTGACCCCGGTCGCCACCGCCGTCAGCTGCGCGGCGCTCGGCCCGGCGAGCACCCGCCAGCTAGTGACCTGGGTGTCGCCATTCCAGGTCGCGTAGACGGTGTGCGTGCCGCCGCTCCCGCGAACAGCGCCGGCGGGCGGAGCCAGCGGAAGGCCGACCCAGCCCTGGCTGAGCATGGTGCGGTAGCTGAGGTCAGGTCCCGGCATCACCGCGTCGATCAGCAACTGCCCGGACTTGGTGTACTCGGAGAAGTAGGGCTCCGAACCAAAGCCAACGAACACATTACCGTGAGGAAGCAACTGCATGCTCCCCATGTAAGCGGCGTCCGGAGTGTTGTGCTCGTATTGCGACACCATGGTGGCCGTGTGGCTCGCCTGGTTGAGCCGCAGCACCAGGCCGCGAGACGGCCCGGTCGGGCTCAGGTAGGTACCGGCCCCGGTGAGCATGCAGCAATGATCGTCGAAGAGGCTGACCTTGCCGCCCGGCAGCATCGTGACGTCGTGCTGCCATTGGAAGTCCGCGTCCGGAGTGCTCTTGAACGTCGAACTCCGGCCGCCAAGCGTCCAGAGGATCTTGCCGCTCGCAATGTCGATGTCATAGATCGCCCACGTGTTGCGCATCGAGACGATCATGGTGCCGTCGCCATTCAGGCTAATTGAGTTCACGTGGTAGGCGTCCCACGGGAAGCTGTTGCCGGGGGCGAGCGCGTGCGTGTCCCGCAGCGAGATGTGATCGAGCGCGTCCCAGTTGCGGACCAGCTTGCCTGTCGTCAGGTTGTACTCCTGGACCGCCGAGTCCGTCAGCGCGCCGTCGCGGACGCCGCCGTACTTGCCCAGGTTCATCGGTATGTCCTTGTTCGCCGTCACCCAGGCGTCATCACCGGTGATCACCATGGAATGCAGCGTCAGGATCCAGCCGTTGGCGCCTCGCAGCGTCGCGACGGTCTGGTAGTGCTTGTTGACCACCACGTACTCGCCGCTCGTCGTGGCGCCCGTGTCGGTGATCACGCCCTGCCACCAGCTCAGCACCGGCTGGCCATGGTAGGACTGCTTAGCGAGGTCGGAGGCGACGTCAGCCGTGGGCACCGGCTGGAACCAGACGGGCTGCAGCTTGTTGTCCAGGATCAGCGGCCCGCTCTGGCCCTGCATTTCGCCCTTGGTCGTGTCGTAGAAGTTGGCCATCATGATGTAGCCGGGCGTCACCGTGCCGCCGCCCGCTCCGACCGGCACGTCCGAGACGATGACGGGCGGGTGCAGCGCGGGCGCCGACACGTAGCTGTAGGCGCCTTTCAGCGAGTAGGCGCCGATCGGCGCGCCGGGCGAGCCGGCGAACGCGAAGTCGACCACGACGAAGGCCACGATGATGCCCGCCACCGCGGTCGGCAATGTCAGCCAGCGTGCCCTGAACCCGCCGGCCTTGGCCGGGGCCTGGCCGCCGGCCGGCGCTGGCGGCTGGCCAGCCGCCGGCTGTGCTGCCGCCGCCGGCTGTGCGGCCTGACCCTGCGCTGCCTGACCCTGGGCCGCCTGGACGTGCCGGGGCAGCATGAAGAAGGTCATGGCCGCCGCGACCAGGACCAGGCCGGCGCCGATGAGGTAGCCAAGCCTGAACCCGTCGGTGAGCGAGTTCGGCACCGCCTGATTGGCCCCGATCAGGTGGCTGGTGTACGAGGTGGCGATCGAGATGATCAGCGCGATGCCGAGCGCGCCGCCGATCTGCCGCGAGGTGTTCACCATTCCGGAGGCCAGGCCGGCCTGCGCCGGGGTGGCGCCGTGAGTGGCCGCGATCGTGGACGGGACGATCGACAGCGCGATTCCCGCCGTCACGAGAATGCCGGGGAAGATGATGAAGCCGATCGCGCTGCCGGTCGGGCCGATCCGCGCGAGCAGCAGCATCCCGCTCGCCATCATCAGCAGCCCGCAGGTGAGCACTGTCCGCACGCCGAACCGGCCGACGAGCTTGCCCGCCCGCCTCGCCACCAGCAAGATCGTCAGTGCCATCGGGAAGAAGGCCAGGCCGGCCAGGAGCGGTGACAGCCCGAGCACCTGCTGCAAGTACAGCGAGCTGAGGTACCACATCGGGAAGAGCGCCGCGCTGAAGGCCAGGACGATCAGGTTGGCCGTGCGCAGCGACTTGGTGATCGTCTTGACCGGTACCAGCGGGTTGGCCGCCCACTTCGTCTCGATCACGGTGAACAAGGCGAGCACGGCGAAGCCGAGCACGATCGGCCCGACGGTGATCGGCGCGGACCAGCCGTAGTTGCCGCCGTTGATGAAGCCCCACGCCAGGATGACCTGGCCGCCGGTCAGCGTCAGCGCGCCGGCGAGGTCGAACTTCGACTTCTCTCGGTGTCCGTCATCCTTGATGACCGCGTAGGCGACGGCCGCCGCCGCGATGCCGATCGGCGGGTTGATCAGCAGGACCCAGCGCCAGCCGAGTTCCTGGGTGATGATGCCGCCGAAGAGAGCGCCGGCGGCACCGCCCGCGCCGTTCATCGCGCCCCACAGGGCGATGGCGCGGTGCCGCGCCGGCCCCGGCGCGAAGGCATGGGTGATGGCGGCCAGCGAGGCGGCCGCCATCAGCGCGCCGCTGAGGCCTTGCACAGCCCTGGCGGTGACCAGCATTCCCTGGTCGATGGCCGAGCCTCCGGCCAGGGACGCCAGCGCGAACAGGGTCAGAGCCGCGACCAGGCTGTTACGCCGCCCGAAACGATCGCTGGCCCGGCCCCCGAGCATCAGGAAGCCGGCGAAAACGATCGCGTAAATGTCGACGACCCACTGCAGGCTGACCGGTGAGAAATTGAGACTGTCCTGGATCGACGGAAGGGCGACGTTCACGATGGTCAGGTCGAGGATGACCATGAACTGCGCCACGCAGCACACGGCAAGCAGCCATGACTGATGTGAGCGTGGCGCAGCCTGCTCCGACTGTGCGGGCGCAGACTCAGCCTGGGTAGACTCAGCCTGCGTCCTCTCGGCCTCCCGCGTAGCGCGGAAACTCATTGCGATGCGGCCGCCTTCTCCTTGCTGTTCCACTCGTTGAGGGTCCCCAGCGCCGAGTCGACGATCCGGTCGATGAACATCTTGGAGTCGTTCACCCTGGGAAGCGGGATCTCGGGCACCGGCACCTCAAGGAACTCGCACAGCGGCTCCCAGCCGTCGGTGTAGGACCAAACAAGAAGCCGGTCGGCTGGAACCGTGGCCTGAACTTCGGCGTTGTACCTGTCAAATGCCACGGCCAGTGACTCCGGGTCGGGGCCGGTAACGTTCGACGGAAGCAGGCCGCTCTTCTCCCACATCGCGGTGATGAGGGACATGTAGTCGGACCAGCCCTGGTCGATCCTGGTACGAGCCTGGGAGAGGTCATGGACGATGCTGTCGCCATAGACAACGTCCCAGATCGTGTTGGTCATGCTCTTGGCCCACTGGTCGGCGGGGCGGACGCTCAGCAGCACCTTGGCGTCCGGGTACACGTCGATCAGCTCGTTGTAGAAGAACGAGCCAGGCCAGTCAACGGTGGACTCGTGGCCCGCGAAGACCTCGTCCCAGTTGGCGCCGCCCTCGAACGCGGCCGACCAGTGCTTGACCAGGCTGAGGTCGGTGAGCACGTTCACCATGTGGTAGCACGGGCCGAATCCAAGCATCTCGAGAGCGATCTTCTGCGTCAGCGTGCCAGTACGTGGCAAGCCCGCGCCGATTACTTTCATTGTGAACTCCTCCGTTCGGTTCAGATGTTCGAGCATGACGCACTCTGTGCAGCCCCGGAGGACGATTAGCTCCGAGTTTCCTGCTGAAAGTCTTAGAGATCGCCCAGAATCCTGAGAGTTCGCTCAGAAACTTCCGGTCGGTTAGATCCGATATATCCGGGCGAAGTGACTAGGCTAACGCCTCGTGCAGGTGCACAGACCCGGCCCTGGCGGCCAGGCGCTCACGTCGGTGCCGACTGCCTGACCAGGGGACAAGGGCTGTCTCCCGGTCTCACGAGCGTTCCTCCGCGCTCGCTGGCCGCCGTATTTCCTACCACAACGACTGGTTATGACCGGTCCGACCGATGCGCTCCGCAAGGCTGGTACCATGCCTCCTTCGCGTCTGACGGCCGTCAGCCTGGGCTCGCACTCGTCGCGGCGTTCGGGATTCGGGTTACCTGGCTGACTGGCTGGCGGCCCGGGCGCACGTGGTCCGGCCCCGGTACCGTGCTGGAGAATCAAGGCTTCTCGCTCCTCGGGTTGTGTCCATCTGAGCGAATTCCCTAACCTCTCCCCCGTCAGTCTCATGCAAACCCAAAGCCTATGGCACGCTCCATTAATGAGAGCAGTTTAGCCCACTCTAGGTAGGCGGGCGGTGGAGCCGCAGCCACCTAGACACGATGATCTGAGCCATCGCGATCTATTTCCCGACCGTGCTTGTCGGGTTATCGATCGGCATCAAATGGACAGTTTGTTTGGCCGGCTTGATCGGATCGCGCCATTCAGTATCAACATTCGGGGCGATGTCGCCTAGACCCAGACCCGCCGCCTGCTCGTCGAGTAGTCGGCGTACTGCGCGCTTGCCTGCGCCGCCGCGTCGCGGCCGGCCTCGGAGCGCTGAGTGAACCGCAGGTCAGCCGGCCCTAGCCAGCGCGTCCATTCGGCGTGGTAAGCCTCCGCCCGCTGCTTGGATCTCGCGAGGTCAGCGGGCACCGCGACCCAGCTCGTAGCGAACGGCGGCCTCCTGATGGCGACTTTGGCGAGGCACTGCCCGAGGCCGGCGCCGCCCGGTATCAGCCTGGACACCAGGTAGCGCGGGAAGCCCGCCGGGCAGAGCACGTCGTCGAGCGCCACGCTGAACAGAGCGTTCTCCTCGGGCGTGGCTGCCTTGAGATAACAGCGCAGGTAGCCGGCTGCCCGCGGCTCGATGGTCAGCGACCTGGCCGCTTCCCGCGTGAACTGGCCGAGCCGTGCGTAGCACTCGCAGATCGCCGTCGCGACCAGTTCGAGTGGCAGCGCGTCGGCCAGCGCGCGGCGCGTCCGCGCCAGCCGGGACGCGGCCCAGCTCACGGCCAGCGCGATGACGGCGATTCCCGCGACGTCCCCGGCGACGTTGCCGGCGAGCGCGCCGACCGCGAGCGTCACGACGCCGACTACCGCCACCCAGGCGGCGCCGCGCTGCGTGACCAGGTAGCGCGGCGGCCGCGACCACATCCGGACCTCAGCGCGCCGGCCCGCCTGACGCGGCCTGATCACCAGCGTCTCGAGCTGGGAGCCCTGGTAGGGCTCGCCGATGCGCCAGCGTTCCCTGGCCAGATCACGCCGCGCGGTCCGTTCCGACATGGACGCGTTGATCTGGCCGAATTCAGCGGCTGGCGGCGGGGCGAACGGCCCGAGGCTCGGGTGCACGTGGGACGGCCCGGCCTCGATCGCGCCGTCTTCCGACGGCGCGAACACGCGGCTGTGCTTGCGCACGAACCGCTCGTAGTCGCCGGTGCCCCGGGTGAGCTCGGGCGCGACGCAGATGATGTCCCAGTTGGAGGCGATCTTCGCGGGGTCGGCCGGGTCGAGCCGCAGGGCACGGCCGCGGCTCTGCTGCACCGACACCGACGTCGTCGCGGTGCTGAGATCTACCAGGCAGTTGACGCACGGCGCGTCCCAGCCCTCGCCCAGCATCGCCCGGGTGCCCACGAGCGCGCGGGTCGCCCCTTCGGTGAACGCCGCGGTCGCGAGCTCGACCCACAGCCTCGGCTGCCAGGCCGAGCCGGCGGCGCTCAGCCGCACCAGGCCGACGTTGTCGGGATCGGCACGCCATCGCGCCAGGCCGGCCTCGCCCGCCTGGCGCCGCGCCGCGACCTCCTTGAGCACGCCGAGCAGCCCGTCGGCGTCGCCAGGGGCGCATCGCAGCCCGCGGCCGGTCACCAGCAGCGGCCGGAGCGCGCTGGTGCGCGGATCGGCCGCGATGGCGTGCAAGGCGGCCGGAGCGGACCCGGCATCGGCTGGCAGCAGTTCGGCCAGGCCACGGCCGGGAGCGGCGGCCTGCTCGGTGTCGGTAAGCACGAGCGCGCGCAGCGCCACGCCCCTGGCGTCGAATTCGCAGGCGAGCACGTCGGCGAGCGCGATGGTCTTGGCGGCTGAGTTCGTGAGCAGCCTGTCGACATCCGAGGCGCCGCGCCTGATGCCCTGCCTGGTCAGCGTGAATCCGAGCGCGCGCAGCGCGTCAGAGACGGCCGCGTACCGTGCCGCTGGCGCGTCGCCGCCGGCCGCGGCCAGGCACCGCAGCGCGTAGTCCTCGAGCAGCACGAGCCAGTCATCGAGGTTCGGCTGCTCGCGGTAGCCTTCACCGCGCGGCACGCCTTCTGGCAGGTCGAGGCCGCCTGATACCAGGAACCGCGCGCCGGCCCGCGCCAGCGCCGGATGGCCGCGCTGGAACGCGGCCCACGAGACCTGCGCGTCCGGGCCGCCGCCAGGCCCGCGGCCGCGATCGCGGAGCCGGCCGATCACCCATTCCGGCAGGCTGGTGACGCCTTCCGCGGCCTGGTGCAGGCTGGTGATCAGCTCGGTGAAACGCAGGTCGTGCTCGGCCAGCCAGGCGGTCTCGGCGTCGAGCGGGCGGGTCAGCCAGGCCAGTTCCTGGTAGGGAGCGAGTGCCTGCTCGCGCACCAGGGCCGGCGTCGGCACGCTGTAGTCGACCGGGCCGAGCAGCCCCGAGTACAGGTCATGCTCCTCCGTGGTCAGGGCGTCCGGCGGGGTGGCTGTGAGCGCGACCACGTGCACTCCTGGCAGCTGGGTCAGCGCCGCGCGGACCACATAGCCCCACATCGACGCGAGGTGGTGGCATTCGTCGAGCACTACCGTCCGCACCCCGTTGGTCCGCAGCGCGACGATGCGCTCCCTGGCGCCCTGGCCGAGCAGCTCGTCGATGTCGCTGCCAGGCGCCTCGCCTCTGGCTATCTCGCGCCTGAGCGAGGTCATGATCCTGGCGATCTCGCGCTGCCGCCTGGCGAGAGCGGCGCCGGTCCAGCCTGCCGCCTCGCGGCGCACGTCAGCTGGGCCGGCGCCGGTGGCGGCGGCACGGTCGGCGGCCCAGCGGCGTTCCGCCTGGCCGCGGATGGCGTCCGCCGGATCGTCGAGCTGGCACAAGGACTGATAGGTGAGGCAGGCGACCGTCGCTGACGGGTCGGCCTTCGCCAGCCCGTCGGGCGCGCCGAAGGCGGCAGCGGTGCGCAGCCACTGCGCCTGCACGGCGGTATTGGGGACCAGGACGAGCGCCCGGGCTCCGAGCCGGAGGATCAGCTCCATGCCGAGCAGCGTCTTGCCAGAACCGGGCGGGGCGACGATATGGGTCTGCAGTTGCCCGCGCTTGCGGTCAGCCTCGAACGCCTCGAGCGCGAGCCGCTGGTAACCGCGCCAGGTTCCCCGGAAGGCCAGCTTGGCGAATTCGCCGGAATGTGCCGCCATGGCAGCAGGGTAACGGTACGTCCGCCTTGCCCGGCCAGGGCCTCGAGCCGTCGCCCCAGTGGTTAGCGTCGCGCGGTTGGCATCGCTGCGGCCGGGCACGCAGGTCATGGAGGTACTGCGCAGTCGTCTGGAGTGGTGACGGCGTTGCCGGGGAGCGTTGCCCGCGTTTAACGGGGAGTGTTCTCGGAGCGCGGAGTGCTGACCGGCCTATACGACGGAAACACTCCGTCATCGGAGAACGCTCCCCGTTAAGCGCGGGAAAGATCACCTGGGCGGTGTGCCGGATCGTCGGCCGGGACTCATGGCTCCCCTCCGGCAGTGATGATTTTTCCCGGTATCGGCTGCTTGCTCAAGTAGGCTTGCTCACGTTGGACTAAGACTAGTAAGATCGTACCTACGATCCTACTGAGGAGTGCATGCCAGATTACCAGTGCTGTGTTCCAGGCAAGCGATCTCGCGGGCGCGAAGCGACGCGAGTTCATTGGTGCTGCTCGCGATGGCGGTGCCTTGCTCCGCGATACCGACGGATTCGCGCTGACGATGCTGCCGTTGGCACAACTGGAGGCCATCGCCGAGGTGGCCAGGACTGCGGTTGCGGCGCTGATCGCGCTGGCTGCGAAAGGCCGCGGGCTAGCTCGGCCAGCCGAGCTTGGTCCGCTCGCCTGGCTGGCGGCCTTCGACGACGACGATCGCACGGAGTTCTTTGCGGAGCTGCTCGATGCCCTGTCGATTGCCGAGTCGACTCGCGATATCGGTCCGGTAGAGACGTGCCTGCACGACTGGCAGGTGACGGCCCGGGCGCTAGCCGATCCGCTGCGCAGGGCCATTTTGACCGGTTCCGGGGACGACGACTATGCCGAGGTTGACCGGCCGCACCAGTGACCCCGCACCGGGTGCGTACCGCCCGCACGTTGCCGCCCGTCGCCCGGGCGGCTCGCCATCGGTGAAGCCGGTTTTCCGGGTTCTCGTCCACCGCCAGTACCTCGGAGTCTGGAATGCTCTCGCCGATCGCGTCGGCCTGGCGAACGCCCAGCAATTCTGGGATCACGTCGCCATGACCCCGGGCCAGCCGCCGAGGGTGGGGAGCTCAAGGGTAATGAAGGGCAAGCACGCCGCACCGAAGTGGCCTGGGTACTCCAAGACCATTCATTACGAGATAACAGGCGCTGGAAGAATCGACTATCAGTTCAATCCGGTCGCCATCGACGGGTCGCACGGAGATCCGCACGGAGTGGTCAAGATCCTCGCGATAGACCTGGGCAGCCACTGAGACGGTACGTTCGCCTTGCCCGGCTAGGGGCCGACTCAAGCCGTCGCCCCGTCGCCTATGTCACGCGCAGGATCTCAGCTGGCCCGGACGCTGGACGATCTAGCGCGGGCTTAGGAGACTGTCGCGTGACTCATGATCACGTCAGGTTGTCTTCCGGGCGCCCGGGTCGAGCCGGCCCGGCCCGGCCTGGCGCGGTGCGGCTTTGCGGAGTGAGCCGGGCTCAGTTTCGGCGGTGCGGGGTTGCCCGGGGCCGGTGATCGCGGAGCGTTCCCGCGCAGGAGCATGATCGCGGAGCGTTCTCCGTCGTTGCCGCGGAGAGTTCTCGCTGCACGGAGTCTTGACCGCTCTATTTGCGGAAAACACTCCGCACAACGACAAGGCTCCGCGCCAGAGCCGGGAAGACTCCGCGAAGCGGGAAGCCTCCGGGAACCCGGAGAGAGTCTCGCCCCTGAGCAGCCGGAGCTTGACCTTCCAAGATCCCGAGCCACCCGACACACTCCATGGGTCAGGGCAGGATTCCCTCGATCAGCGCCTGCTGGAGGCGGTCGGCGGTGGCTACGTCCGGTTTGCGGGCGGCTAGCACGTCGGCGTAGAGAAAGGACTCGCCGAGGCGCACGAGCGCGTAGGCGAGCGCGTTCGGCTCGATGATCGTGACCAGGCCGAACTCTTCGATGTCGCGGCGCAGCAGCGCTTCGACGAAGGTGACGATGCCCGGCTGCACCGGCCCGAGCGGGTTGGTCAGCACGCGGAGCGCGAGCGCCGGCTCGTCGTCGAGCAGCCGGCGCAGTCCGCTCGACTGGGACACGATCGCGTTGATGTGCCTGCCTGTGCCTGGCGTGTGCAGTTCGCCTTGCGGGCGCTCGGCTTCCCATCGGGCGGCGGCCGTGTCCAGGGTGCGTTCGGTCAGCATCCACAGTGCCTTGCCCAGCAGCGCCTCGCGGCCGCCAGCGTGCCGGAACAGCGTGGCCCGCGACACCCCGAGGTCGTCGGCCAGGCCCCGCATGTCCAGGCGCCTGCCCTCGTGCACCCACCGCGCGGCGAGCAGCACGTAGCGACTCGCCGCGCGGTGACGGGTTCGGGTGACCGAGCTCAGCACGCCAGCCTCAGCTCAGGCATCCCCGGCTGACCCCGCGTCGGCTTGCGCGGCCAGCTCGAACACGCTGTTGACGATCGCCTCGGTCGCGGCGCCGTACGGCGGCAGGAACGCGTCGGCGAGGTCGCCGGTCCCGCGCACGACGACGCCGCGCGGGTTGGAGAACTCCCTGAATCCCTCGATCCCGTGGTGCCGGCCGCTGCCGCTCTGCCCGATGCCGCCGAAGCCGAGCGAGGGCAGCGCGCCCTGGAGGGCGCAGATGTTCACGCAGGCGCCGCCCGAGGTCGTCTGCTGGAGCACGGCGCCGGCGACCTCGCTGTCCTTGCTGTAGACATAGAGGCCAAGGGGGCGCTCGCCCGAGTTGACATGCGCGATCGCCTCGCCGAGGTCGTCGTAGGGTATGACCGGCAGGATCGGGCCGAACACTTCCTCTTTCATGATGCGCAGGTCGTCGGCGGGGTCGATGGCGAGCAGCAGCGGCATCCTGCGGGTAGCCGGATCGCCTTCGCCGCCGATGGCGACCAGCCGGGTGCCTGCCGCCCTGGCCTCGTCGGCCATGGCCTCGATCCGCTCGAGGTGCCGCTGAGTGATGATGCCGGTGCAGTCGCCCGACGAGGCGTATCCGGCCAGCTCGCCCGCTCCCAGGGTCTCGGCGTGCGCCACGAAGTCGTCGAGCTGGGCGCGCGGCACCATCGCGTAGTCGACGGAGATGCACATCTGGCCGTTCTTGATCAGCTTGGTGCCGATGACGCCGCGGACGCTCTCGGCGTCCACGCTGTCGCCGGCCAGGATCGCCGGGCACTTGCCGCCCAGCTCCAGCGTGACCGGGACCAGGTTGTCAGCGGCCGCAAGGGCGACCTCGCGGCCGATCGCCGGGCTGCCCGTGTAGAGCAGGTGGTCCCACCGCAGCGTGGGGAACTCCTTGGCCAGCGCCAGGCCGCCGACCGACACAGCGACCAGGTCTTCGCCGAAGGTCTCCGAGATCATCTGGCGCAGCAGCTCGCCGCAGGCCGGGGTGTAGTCGGACGGCTTGATGATCACGCGGTTTCCCGCGGCGAGCATCTCGACCAGCGGCCCGACCGACAGGTCGAAGGGGAAGTTCCACGGCACGATGTTGCCGACCACGCCCTTGGGCTGGTACCTGATGCCTGCCCTGGCCGTGCCGTAGAAGGCGGGGTCGGCGAACCGTTCCTCCTCGGCCATCCACGAGTCGAGCCGCTCGATGGCGTAGAGGGCGCGGCCGGCCACCCCGAGGATCTCGACCAGGTCGGTGAAGACTTCGGGATGCACGCCGAAGTCGGCGCTCATCGCCGTCCTGATCTCGCCGCGATGGCTCATCAGCATCCCGGCCAGTGCCGCCAGGTGACCCTTGCGCGTGTCCGCGCTCGGATAGGAGTCGGCCAGGAACGCGGCCCGCTGAACAGCCAGCAGCCGGTGCAGCTCGGCGATCGCCGGGCCGTCGTCGATTTCGGTGGAGCTGGAAGGCGTGATCAGGGATGTCATGGGCGAGCTCCCGCTAGGTGATACATCTGCCGAAAGTGTTGCATATCCAGCGCGCCAATGTAATCCTCGTCCCAGCGAGCACCGAGAGCCAGGGAGCATCATGAGCACGGCATCCGCAGGTTCCGATACCGCGCCGGCCCCGACCCCCGGTGAGCACGTCGACGTGCTCATCGTCGGTGCTGGCCTGTCCGGCATCGGCGCCGCCTGCCACCTGGAATCGCAGGCCCCTGGCCTGTCCTACGCGATCCTTGAGGCGCGCGGCACCAGCGGCGGGACGTGGGACCTGTTCAGATTCCCCGGAGTCCGCTCCGATTCCGACATGTTCACGCTGGGGTTTCCTTTCAAACCCTGGAATGATCGCAAGACCATCGCCGGGGGCGACGAGATCCTGGCCTACCTGCGCGAGACGGCGGCCGAATACGGCGTCGACAAGATGATCAGCTATCACCGCAAGGTCACGGGGGCGGACTGGTCGAGCGCCGACGCCCGCTGGACCG
This sequence comes from uncultured Actinomycetota bacterium, assembly GCA_963720575.1. Lineage (GTDB taxonomy): Bacteria > Actinomycetota > Actinomycetes > Streptosporangiales > Streptosporangiaceae > Chersky-822. The sequence goes on along the minus strand of CAVRGA010000001.1, from coordinate 1,228,406 downwards.
TGACGGTCGAGAACACGTCGACCGGCGAGCGGAGCGAGCGCACCTGCGGGTTCCTCTACGTATGCGCCGGCTATTACCGCTACGACGAGGGCTACACGCCGGACTGGCCGACGCTGGACAGGTTCGCCGGCACCGTGGTGCACCCGCAGTTCTGGCCGGAGGATCTCGACCTGGCCGGCAAGCGCGTCGTCATGATCGGCAGCGGAGCGACCGCCGCGACGATCCTGCCGGCGATCGGGGGCAAGGCGGCGAAAGTGACGATGCTGCAGCGGTCGCCTTCGTACATCATGTCGATGCCCAACGCCGATCCGATCGGCGACCTGCTGCGCAAGGTGCTGCCCGCGCGGCGCGCCTACGCGGCGGTGCGGTGGAAGAACGCCCGCATGGCGACCTTTATCTATGGCTTCTGCCGCAAGCACCCGGCCCGGGCGCGGCGGATGCTGCAGAACGGGGCGGCGAGGCAACTGCCGGACGGCTACGACATCGCGACGCACTTCACCCCGTCCTACGAGCCGTGGGACCAGCGCATGTGCCTGGTACCGGACGGGGACTTCTTCGCCGCGATCAAGCGCGGTGACGCTGACGTGGTGACCGACCACATCGAGGAGTTCACGGCGGGAGGCATCAAGCTGCGCTCGGGCGCCGAACTCGAAGCCGACGTGATCATCACCGCGACCGGGCTCAACTTGCTGCCGCTCGGCGGGCTCGACCTGCGGGTCGACGGCGAAGCCGCGCCGGTGCCCGAGCGAGTGGCCTACAAGGGGATGATGCTCGACGGGGTTCCCAACATGGCCTTCGCGATTGGCTACACCAACGCGTCGTGGACGCTCAAGGTCGATCTGGTGGCCTCTTACGTGATCAGGCTGCTGCTGCTGATGCGCGCCAAGGGCTACGCGGTCGTCACGCCGCGACTGCCGGCCGATGGCCTCGCCACGTCGCCGTTCATCGACATGAGCTCCGGCTACTTCGAGCGGTCGCGGGCTAGCCTGCCGTTGCAAGGTGACAAGGCGCCGTGGCGGCTATGGCAGCACTACTTCAAGGACGCGACGCTGTACAAGGGCGCGATCGACCAGAAGAACCTCGAGTTCAGCCGGGCGCCCGCGCTGGTGTCGTCGGCGCGCTGACGGACTTTGGGAGCGGGGGCCGTGCCGCCGGCCGGTGAATTCGGCGCTTAACCAACAAACAGTAGTGGCCGTGTCCGTAATAATCCATGACACACTTCACCTTGACTCTAAAACGTTACGATTCGGGTCTTTAGGCTAGATCCTACTCAGAAGTAATAAGTCAAACTTCGTGTCGCCAAGTACGTAAACACGACTTTCTAGGCGCGTGTTGATACGTTTGACCTGCGGTGGGGCGACCTGTCCGCGATCCCATCAACCCTTCGAGCACACCTATTCAAATACGAGAGAGGAAGACTCGTGGCCAGTGTGACTGACTCAGCAGTCCCGCCCGCTGCTGAGCCATCGATTAGGACCGTCGAGCATCGTGGGATCGAGTACATACCGCGCGACGCGCGCTGGGGTAAGCCAGGCGGCCTGTTCTGGATGTGGGCAGGCGCGGTGTGGAATGTAGAGTTTGTCGTTTACGGGGCGCTGGCGGTTGTCGTCTTCGGCTTGTCTTTTGCCCAGGCCGTCGTGATGATTCTCGTTGGCAACCTGTTTTACCTGCTCACGGGGCTGGCTAGCCTGCAGGGACCGGAAGCGGGCACCACTACCTTCGCGATCAGCCGGGCCGCGTTCGGTCCGCGCGGCAACAAGCTGCCCTCGTTCTTTAACTGGGTCACCCAGGTCGGATTCGAGATCGAGGGCATCGCGCTCATCGTTTTCGCCGCGATCCTGCTCGCGTCTAAGGCCGGCTTCACGGCCGGCACGGCCCTGAAGATCGTCTTCCTCCTGCTCGCCATCGCCATTCAGGCCGTGCTGCCGCTGCTCGGTCACGCGGCCGTGCTCAGGGTGCTCAGGTGGCTGACGATTCCGTTCGTCGTGCTCTTCGTCATCATGGCGGTCATCACGGCGTCGAAGGTCAATGTGCACGCGGCCCGCCATGGGGCCAGCTGGGGATCCATGCTGATCTTCCTTGCCGTGGTCATCGCGGCGGGCGGCCTTGGCTGGACCGAGAACGGCAACGACTACTCCAGGTACCTGTCGCCGGCCTTGAGCAAGCGCGGCATCGTCGCGGCGGTCGCGCTGGGCGGCGCGATCCCGTCCGTGCTGCTCGAGATCCTCGGCGCCGGCGTCGCGACCGGGGTTCCCGACTCCGATTCGGTGACTGGCCTCGTCGCGGGGTTCCCGAACTGGTTCATCGTGCCGTACCTGATCTTCGCGATCGTGCAGCTCTTCGCCATCAACACGCTCGACCTGTACTCATCCGGCGTCACGCTGCAGAGCCTGATCCCCGGGCTGCACCGGATCGCGTGCGTCGGCATCGACACCGTGATCTGCGCGGGCATCGCGGCCTATGCCGTCTTCTCGACGCAGTTTTACGGGCTGCTCACGTCATTCCTGCTCTTCATCATCTTGTGGCTCGGCCCGTGGTGCGCTATCTACCTGGTCGACAGCTGGCTGCGCAAGAACAGGTATGACCCCGAGGGCCTGCTCACCGAGAATGGCGGCAGGTACTTCCGCAAGAGCGGCTTCCACTGGCCGGCCCTGATCGCGCAGATCGGCGGCGGCGTCGCGGCGGCGCTGTGGCTGAACGCGTTCAGCGAGACGGCGCTGTCTTACGAAGGCCCGCTGGCGAGCAGGATCGGCGGATCGTTCGGCTCCGACCTGAGCGTCTTCATCGGCTTGGTGGTCGGCGGCGTGCTGTACTGGCTGCTGGCCCGCAGGACGGTCCGCGCCGAAGGCGCGGCGACGCCGGAACCAGCGAGCTAGCACGGTGACTGCCAGCTAGCACAGGGGCTTCCAGCTAGCACAGGGGCTTCCGGGCGGGCCAGGTTATGGTGCGCCCGGAAGCCCGGCTGAGAGACCTGCGCCCGCGCCCGCGCTCACCACTGGCCGCGATGATCAGAGATCAGGAAGACGGCCGGCAGCAGGCAGACCAGCACCACGGCGAGTACAGCGAACGCGTGCGCCAGCGCCAGGCCGGGATCGGCGCTCCTGGCCACGATCGCGGTGATCAGCGCGATCCCGGTGATGCCGCCTGATTGGCGGAACATGCCGCGCAAGCCCGCCACGGCGGCGGTGTTCTCCGGAGCCATCTGGAGCGTCGCGTTGTTGCTCGCGGGCAGGGACATCCCGACGCCTATCCCGGTCAGGCCGGCCACGATCGTGAGCCAGCCGTATGGCGTGAGCACCGGCGGGCTGATCGACATCAGCACCAGGCCGACAACAGCGATGCTCAGGCCGACCAGCATCGGCAGCCGGTAACCCGTGCGCCTCAGGGCGAAGGCGGCTAGTGCGGCGACCGAGATCATGCCGAGTGCCCGGGCGGTGAGCAGCGTGCCTGCCGCGAGTGACGGCAGGTGATAGCGATCTTGCGCGTACAGCGGCACAAGCGCGCCGAAGCCGAGAATCGCCGAGCCGATCACGAAGTTGATCAAGTTCATGGTCGCGAACTCACGGCCGGCGAGCAGCTTCAGCGGGACGAACGGCGCCTCGGCGCGGGCCGAGTGCCTGACGAAGAGCACCAGCGCACCGATTCCCGCGACAAGCGGCAGGATGAAAGGGGCGCTCAGCGGTGATGCCGTGGAGCTACCGAGATAGCTCACCGCCAGCATCACGCCAAGCAAGCCGGCGGCGAGCAGGCCGATGCCGAGGAGATCGAGGCGCCTGGTGCTCTTCTTGGTGCTATTCGGCAGGAACACGATCGCAAGGCAGAGCAGGGCGATCCCGACTGGCACATTCACCAGGAAGATCCCGCGCCAGGACCAGTAGGTGACGAACACGCCGCCGAGGATGGGTCCCACGATCCCGCCGATCGGGAACACGCTGCTGAACATGCCGACCGCTCGGTCCCGGTCGGGGCCGAACTGGTCGGAGACGATCCCGGTCGCCGACGGCATGAACGCCCCGCCCCCGAGCGCCTGCACCGCCCTGAGCCCGACGAGGACGTAGATGTCATTTGCCAGGCCGCAGCACAGCGAGGCAGCGGTGAACAGGATGATCGCGCCTATGAAGACCTTCTTGCGGCCGTAAATGTCGCTGATGGTGCCTGCCGCCGGCATGGCGATGATCTGGCCAAGCGCGTAGATCGTGATCGTCCAGCTGCTCCAGTTCACCGGCGCGTGCAGATCGTGCTGCAGGGAGCCGAGAGCTGTTGCGACAATCGTCTGATCGAGGGAGGCCATCAACAGGGCGATGGACACAACGGCGAAAACCAGCCGGCGCCGCTGCCCTTGCTGTGCGGGCTGCGGCGCCGACTCCTCGCCCGGGAGTGCACGGACGCGGGCGGCAGTCATACGATTCATTATGTCACTGCTTGCCGACAAGCAACTAATAGAGGGCGGCAAGAGAGGCGGCACGGCAATGAGGACAGCTCGGTAGGGGGCGGCGTGGAAGCGGACGAGGCGGTACGGCTGCGCCGTGCCATCAACAAGCTGGCGCGGCAATTCAACACGTCGGCTACCGACGAGGGGCTGACCCCGACGCAGGCCTCCGTGCTGAGCCTGATCGCGGGACGGGGCCCATCGCCATCGGGGATCTCCAGCGCCTGGAGCGCATCAATCCGACGATGCTGTCCCGCGTCGTCGGCAAGCTGGACGAGATCGGCCTGATCGTGCGGACTCCCGACCCCGGCGACCTGCGCTGCGCGTCCCTGGTAGCCACCGAGCAAGGCCAACTCGCGCATCAGCGGATCCTCGCCCAGCGGGCGGAGACCGTCTCCCGCAGCGCCAAGCGCCTGAGCCCGCACGAGCACGCGGCCTTGATCCAGGCCCTCCCCGCCCTAGAGCGCCTAGCCGACGACACTCAGTGACGCCGCGAGACCGCTAAGTCCAAGCGACGCCGACCCGGCGCTGGCCGGCCCGGCGCTCGCCGGGGCGGCGCTGGCCGGCGCGGCGCTGGCCGGCGCGGCACTGGCCGGCGCGGCACTGGCCGGCGCGGCGGCGCAACTCGCCTTGGGTGCCTGACGTCGTGTTGGGGGAGGGTTCTCGTATTCCTGCAGGAGGGTTGTCGCGTGGAGGAGGATTTCGTGTGTCCTACGACGACAATCCTCCTGCGCGCGAAAAGCCTCCTTCAGAAGAGGCTGTCGGGTGGCTCGGGATCTTGGAAGTTCAATCTCCGGCTGGTCAGCGGGGAGACGTTCCCTGAGTTACCGGGGAGACTTGTCACTCCGAGGAGGGTTTTCAGGTAGCAATTGACTGAAAAACTCCCCGAAGCGAGAACCCTCCTTCACGATGCCGGAAAAAGCTCCCCGATCCTGATCGCGGACCGCGTGGCAGCCCCCGGAACCCGTGCTGGTTTCCGTGATCATGCTCCAGGCCATGATCACGGAAGATCGCCCAGGTCAGGGCAGCAATTATGTTCCGTGATCATGCCCGCGAACATGATCACGGAACATCGCACCCGCCGGCCCCGCACCGGCAGCCCCGGACTGAGAACTCTCCCGCATGATGCCGGAAAAGCTCCCCGATCCTGATCACGAGTCGTCCGACAGCCTCAGAAGCCCGAGAAACCTCCTGGATCTTGGCTCAGGTGATCCCGAGGGGCCATGCCGGACTGGCTCGGCGGGGCCGGGATGATTCGGGCGGGCCGGGACCTGATCCGGCGGGCCGGGACCTGATCCGGGCCGGACGGGACCTGATCCGGGCCGGACGGGACCTGATCCGGGCCGGACGGGACCTACCGGCGGGTGCTGTCATCTAGCTGGGCGGGTGGCGGACCTCGGCCAGGGTTACGGGGGTGCGGCGCTTGCGGGAGATCTCGCAGGCTTCTGCTATGTAGAACGCCTCGAGCGCGTCGCGCATCGTGCACGGGCTCGGACCGCCGGATGCCGCCAGGGCGACGAAGGCGCCCAGTTCGGCTTCGTAGGCGTCCCGGAATCGGTCCATGAAGTGCGCATAGGCGGGTCCGTCAGGGAACGTGGCGCCCGGCTGGGCCGAACGCAGCGGCATCCGGTCATCGAGTCCGACGCTGATGCTGTCTTTCTCGCCGAGCAGTTCCAGGCGCACGTCGTACCCGGCGGCGTTGTAACGCGAGTTGGAGACCAGGGCCAGGGTGCCGTCGTCCAGCGTGAGCAGCGCCGACTGAGTGTCTACGTCACCGGCCGAGCGGATGAATTCCTCGCCGCGGTTGAGGCCGACCGCGTACACCTCGGTCACCTCCCGGCCGGTGACCCAGCGGATCGCGTCGAAGTCGTGCACGGCGCAGTCGCGGAAGAATCCGCCTGACGAGGCCAGGTAGTCACCGGGCGGAGGCGCCGGGTCGAGAGTGGTGGCCCTGATCGTATGAACGAAACCGAGTGAGCCGGACCGGGCGGCGTCCCTCGCGGCGAGGTAGCCAGCGTCGAACCGCCGCTGAAAGCCAATCTGCACCGCTACGTCAGCGTCCGCCGTCTGGCCGATCACGTCCAGCGTGTCGTCAATGTCGGCGGCGACCGGCTTCTCGCAGAAGACGGGAATCCCGGCAGCCACGCCGCGCACGATCAGCTCAGGATGCGTCACGGTCGCGGTGGCGATCACCAGGGCGTCCGGCCCAGAGTCCAGCAGGTCGTCGACGGAGCCGGCCGACTCGCACCCCAGCCGCTCCGCGGCCGCCCGCGCGCGGGCCGTGTCCAGGTCGGTCAAGACCACCGAGCCGACTCCCGGCAGCCGGCACAGCGCGCCGGCGTGCATTGCCCCGATCCGGCCTACGCCGACAATCCCGATCCGCATGTAACAACCCCTGACAGTAATGCCCCGAGCCTGCCCAGTCCGCGAGCCAGCCCGATCCCCGAGCGGCCCGGGCCGCCAGCCGGTCCGATCCCCGAGCCGCCCCCGCCCCGCCCAACTGCCTGACCCGGGCCGACTCGGGAACCGGATCGTCACAGCCTGGACCTCATCAGCCCAGGTTGTCAAGGAACTAATATTAATGTCCTTACAAATGATCCATTAGTCAGTCCCTAAGAACCGGCAACCCACCCGGAGCAGTTTAGCTAGGAAACTATGGGTGTTCTAGAGCGAAATATAGCCATGTGATGTTCATGAACTGCCCGATTTGACCGGATCACGGCTCGCCTGCCGCGCGATGCGCCAGTACCGGTACGTGGAAGTTTAGTTAGTTTGTCATCACAAACTATTGACTGTCCTGGCCGCGAAGGTGTTCGATCTTGCTGACCCACGCACAAGACACCGAGAGGCGGACACGAGCGATGAACAGGCTCAGATCCAGACGCCACCGACTCATGGCGATAGCGCTTACCGCGGGGATCGGCCTGCTCTCAGCCTCGCTGGCGGCCTGCTCCAACGGCACGTCCAACTCGCCGGGCGGCAGCGGCACTCCGACCGCGCCGACCGCCGGGCCGCACCACGGCGGCACGCTGGTCATGGACATGACCAACCCGGTCACGACCTTCGACCCGCTCCAGATCGCGAACAACGAGAACATCTGGGTCTTCGAGCAGATCGCCCAGCCGCTCTTCCGCACCAGCGGTGACGGCAAGTCGGTCGAGCCGGCCCTCGCCACCGGCTACTCGGTCTCGGCGGACAAGCTGACCTGGACGATTCACCTGCGCCACGGCGTCGAGTTCTCCAACGGCCAGCCGATGACCAGCAAGGACGTCGTCTTCTCGCTCACCCGCGCGCTGAACCCGAAGGCGCTGTGGTACTTCATCAACTCCAACTTCAAGTCGGTCACCGCCGACGGACCTGACACGGTCATCTTGACGACAAAGTCGCCGTGGGCGCCGACAGCCTCCGACCTGGCGCTTTTCGCCAACTCCATCTTCCCGGCCAATTTCGGCGGGCAGAGCGCCGCGCAGTTTTTCCAGCATCCGATCGGCACCGGCCCGTTCAAGCTGGTCAAGTGGGTCAAGGGGCAGTCCGTCCAGCTCGTCAGGAACACCCACTACTGGGAGCCGGGCAAGCCCTACCTGAACGGCATCACCTACGACTACGTCCCTGACAGCAACACCCGGATCATCCAGCTCAAGGGCGGGCAGGCGCAGGTCGTCGAGTTCGTGCCCTACTCACTGGTCAGCTCCGTCCGCGCGGCCGGCGACAACGTGACGCTCTTCCCGTCCACCCAGGTCAACTACTACTCGCTCAACCACCAGTCCAAGCCGCTCAAGGACCCCAACGTCCGGCGGGCGATCAGCCTGGCGACGAACCGGGCCCAGATCAACAAGTCCCTCTTCGCCAGCATCGGCACGGTGGCGACGTCGCCGCTGCCGCCGTCCATGCAGTACTCGGTGCCGACCCCGTCGATCGTGACCTACGACCCCAAGGCCGCCCAAGCGGCGCTCGCCAAGTCGGCGTACCCGCACGGCGGCTTCACGCTCAACTTCGTCATCGCGGGCGGTGACCCGGTGCAGAGCGGCGCGGCGCAGATCTTCCAGGCCGAGCTGAAGCCCTTGCACATCAACGTCAAGATCAGCAGTTTCGACCAGGCCACGGTGAACGCCAAGCAGGCGGCCTTCGCCTACGACGTGATGTTCGGCTACTACACCAATGACATCACCGACGTGGATGAGTTCTTCTCCTTCTGCTACAACGGCACGATCGCGCCGTGGGCCAACTACACCCACTACGCCGACCCGGTCGTGATCAAGGCCATCCAGCAGGCCGAGCACGCCTTCGCCAGCTCAGACCGGGCCGCCCTGTACGCCAAGGCGCTCACCACGATCGCCGCCGACTCGGCGCTCGACTGGGTCAACTACACGCCATTCGTGTACGCGTACCCGAAGAACGTGCACGGGTTCCACGTGAACCCGGAAGGCAAGTTCCGGCTGCAGGACGTGTGGCTCGGGTAAATGAGCGCACCCGCAACAGTGGCCTCGGGCCGGTCGCCGGCAGGCGGCCGGGCCGAGGCGCCGGCTTGGCCCGCTCGTCCGCCGCGCGTACCGGATCGCCGTGGTCCTGATCGGCATCACCGTCGTGTCGTTCCTGCTGCTGCACATCGTCCCCGGCGACCCGGCCAGGATCGCGCTCGGACCCCGGGCGTCGGCCGCCTCGATCGCCGCGCTGCGGCACCGGTGGGGTCTGGACCAGTCGCTGCCTGTCCAGTACGTCGACTACGTGAGCAGGCTGGTCCGAGGCGATTTCGGCAGCTCGATCACCTACCAGGTCCCTGTCCGCCCGCTCATCTTCCAGGCCCTCCCGGTGACCCTGCTCATGCTGGCGGTCGGGCTGGTCTTCGCGGTCGGGCTCGCGCTGCCGCTGGCCCTGCTGGCCGCGACCCGCGAGCGCACCGGCTGGGATCACGTCGTGCGCGGCATACCGCTGCTCGGGCTTGGCATGCCGCCGTTCTGGGTCGCCTACGTGCTGCTGATCGCCCTGACCATCAAGCTCAGGCTCTTCCCGAGCGGCGGCTACGGCGCTACCTTCGCCGACCACCTGATCTCCCTGGTGCTCCCCGGCCTGACGATCGCGATCGCCACGGCGCCCATCTTGGTGCGCAGCCTGCGGGCGGCCCTGATCGAGGCACTGAACAGCGACTTCGCCATGGCCGCACGGTCCAGGGGACTGAGCTACCGGCGCGTGGTGATCAGGCACGTGCTGCGCAACTGCCTCGTGCCCCTGGTGAGCACCACCGCCGTGATGTCCGGCTACCTGCTCGGCAGCACGACGGTGATCGAGCTGATGTTTGACCTGCCCGGCATCGGGCGGCTGCTGCTCAACGGCATCGCGAACCGCGACTTCGACCTCGTCCAGTCGGTCGCCCTCTGCTACGCGCTCCTGGTCATCGCCCTGAACATCTGCGTCGACCTCGCCTACACCGCGCTCGACCCGCGCGTCAGGTTCAGCGAATGATCCCGGACCTTAACCTCGACGCCGGCCCGAGGCTGCCGCTCGCCGCCGTGCCGGGCCCGCCGTCCGGCCGCCTCGCCGGCTGGCGGCGACCCGAGTTGCTGGCGGGCGCCGCGCTGCTCGCCGTCCTCGCCCTCGCCTGCGTGCTCGCTCCCCTGCTCACCAGCTACGGCCCCAGCGCCCAGGACCTGGCCAGGTCGCTGTCGGGCCCGTCATCGGCGCACCTGCTCGGCACCGACGACCTCGGCCGGGACGTCCTGTCCAGGCTGCTCTACGGCGGCCGGGTCGACCTGCTGATCGGCGTGTCCGCGGTGGTGACCCCTTTCATCTTCGGGTCGGCGCTCGGCCTGCTCGCCGGCTACCTGGGCGGCTGGGCCGACGCCGTCGTCATGCGGCTGCTGGAGATCATCACCGCGTTCCCGTTCTACGTGCTGGTGATCGCGATCGTGTTCTCGCTCGGCTCGGGCGCGACGTCCATTTACATCGCCGTCTCGGTGACCGGCTGGGTCTCCTACACCCGGATCGTCCGGGGCGAGGTCCTGGTCGCCAAGCGGCTCGGCTACGCCCAGGCCGCCCGGATCATGGGCTACTCCCCGCTCCGGATCATGGCCAGGCATCTCGCGCCGAACGTAGTGAGCCAGGCCGTCGTGTTCGCCATGAGCGACATCGTCCTGACGATCCTCGGCGTCGTGACGCTCGGCTACCTGGGGCTGGGCATCCAGCCGCCGAACGCCGAATGGGGCGCCATGATTTCCGACGGGGCCGCGTACCTGCCCATTCACCCGCTGCTGACGATCATTCCGGGCCTGGCCATCGTGGTGACCGGATTGGCGTTGTCGCTGATCGGCGACGGGCTGACGGAGGTCATCGATGCGCGCTGAGCGGGAGCGCGCGAGCACCGGCGCGAGCGCGCTCCGGGTGCGCGGGCTGACCGTCCGGACGGCCAAGGACACCACGCTGGTCAGCGGCGTCGACCTGGACCTGGCCGGAGGAGCGGCGCTCGGCATCGTCGGCGAGTCAGGCTGCGGCAAGACGACCACGCTGCGCGCGGTTGCCGGCCTGCTCGGCCGGGGCCTGCGGGTGACCTCGGGCGAGATCGAGGCCGGCGGACGCGACCTGCTCACGCTGAGCCAGCGCGACCTGGCGCGAGTGCGCGGCCGCGAAGTCGGCGTGATCTGGCAGGACCCGCTCGCCGCCCTTGACCCGGTGATCAGGGTCGGGCACCAGATCGCGGAGGTGATCAGGGCCCGCGAGAAGGTGTCAGCCGCGGCCGCCACCGCCCGCGCCATCGAGATGATGCGCCTGGTGGAACTCACCAGCGCTGAATCGCTCTACCAGGCTTACCCGCACCAGCTCTCAGGGGGGCAGCGCCAGCGCGTCGTCATCGCGGCGGCGCTCGCGGCCGGCCCCCGGCTGCTCCTGGCCGACGAGCCGACGACCGCGCTCGACGTCACGGTCCAGCAGCAGATCCTCCGGCTCTTCGCGCGGCTGCGGACCGAGCTCGCGCTCTCGCTCGTCATCGTCTCCCACGACCTGGCCGTCGTCGGCGAGGTGTGCGAGCAGGTCGCGATCATGTACGGCGGCCGGATCGTGGAGGCCGGCCCCGTCAGGGCGGTGTTCGCCAGCCCGGAGCATCACTACACCGCCGCGCTGCTCAAGTCGGTCCCCAGCGTGACCAGCGTCGGCCAGCGCCCGGTCGGCATTCCGGGCAACCCGCCGGCGAGCGTGATCGACGACCACTGCTCGTTCGCGCCCAGGTGCCCGGCGGCTCAGGAAGCCTGCCGCTCAAGCCGGCCCGTGCTGACCAGCACAGCGCTGACGCGGCCCCAGCACGGGTCGCACGCCGTCGCCTGCCACTTCCCTGTTCCCCGCCCGGTCACTGACACCCTCGATAAGGCTGAACGCAATGGCTGACCCGCTGCTGTCGGTTTCTGGGCTCACCGTGCGCTATCAGCCCCATGGACGCGGCTCGGCGCCGGTCACTGCCGTGAACTCGGTCAGCTTCGACCTGGCGGCCGGCGAAGCGCTCGGCCTGGTCGGCGAGTCGGGCTGCGGAAAGTCCAGCCTCGCCCGGGCACTGACCGGGGCCGAGCCATCGACCGGGGAGATCACCCTGGGCGGCCGGCGCCTAGTCGAGGCGTCAGCGCGCGCTCGCGCGCGGCAGGTGCAGCTTATTTTCCAAGATCCTTATCAGTCGCTGAACCCCCGGCTCACGGTCAGGTCAGCGCTCGCCGAGGCGATCTTGGTGCACGGTCTGCGGTCACGTGCGCAGACGCCGGCGCGGGTGCGCGAGCTCGTCAGCCTGGTGGGCCTGCCGGAGCGCGCGCTCGATGCCAGGCCGCGCGTGCTGTCCGGCGGGCAGCGCCAGCGGGTCGCGATCGCCCGGGCGCTCGCGCTCGAGCCCGCCGTGCTCATCGCCGACGAGCCGACGACGGCGCTGGACGTCTCGGTGCAGGCGCTGATCCTGGAGCTCTTCGCCGACCTGGTCGGGCAGCTCGGCCTCGGTTTGCTGCTGATCAGCCATAACCTGGCCGCCGTGGGGTCGATCTGCGACCGGGTGGCGGTGATGTACGCCGGGGAGATCGTCGAGGTCGGCGCGACCGGGCGGCTGTTCGCGGCGCCCGCCCACGCGTACACCAGGCAACTGCTCGATGCCGTTCCCGACCTTGCGAGGCAGGTACATGGCTGAGACGCCGGCGACCAGGCTTCGGCTGGGGACGGCGCCCGATTCCTGGGGAGTCTGGTTTCCCAGCGACCCGCGGCAGTTGCCGTGGGGGCAGTTCCTCGACGAGGCCGCGCTGAGCGGATACGAGTGGATCGAACTCGGCCCTTATGGCTATCTGCCGGCCGACCCTGGGCGGCTCAGCGACGAACTCGCGCGTCGCGGCCTGTCACTCTCGGGCGGCGCGGTGATGGCCGGGCTGCACCGCGGGCCCGCCGCGCTGGCCGAGGCCATCACCGCCTGCCGCGAGGAAGCCAGGCTGCTCACCGCCCTCGGCGCCCGTCATCTCGTGCTGCTGCCCGAGCAGTACACGTCGATCGATGGCACGCTGACTCAGCCGGCCAAGCTTGACGCTGGCGAGTGGCGGGCCTTGCTGTCCGGTGCGTCCGAGCTGGCGCGCGTGCTTGAGGAGGAGTCCGGGGTGACGCTGGCGTTCCATCCCCATGCCGACAGTCATGTCGAGACGCAAGCGCAGGTCGAGCGCTTCCTCGAGGGCACCGATCCGGAGCGAGTGCAGCTCTGCCTGGACACCGGCCACATCGCGTACCGGGGCGGTGACAACCTGGCGATAATCGGCGGTTACCCCTCGCGGATCGGCTATGTGCACCTGAAGCAGGTCGATCCGGGCGTCATCGGCCAGGTCGAGGCCTCGGGCCTGTGCTTCGCCGAGGCCGTCAGGCTGGGGGCAATGGTCGAGCCGCCGCTGGGCGTCCCTCCGATGGAGCCGCTCCTGGAGGCCCTGGCCGGGCTCGACGCCGGCCTGTTCGCCATCGTGGAGCAGGACATGTATCCCTGCCCGCCGCACATCCCGCTCCCGATCGCGACCAGGACCCGGGCCTACTACCTCTCGTGCGGCCTGGGCCGGCCGAGGGAGGCCAAGGCCGGCCCGCCGAGACCGGTCGCGGCCGCGCCTGACCGACCCGATGTTCCGTGATCATGGTCCAGTGCCGCGTGGCTGATCCGGGGCGTGATCACCTGCGATCACGCAGGTCACAGCGGTGCCGCGCAGTCGCCCGGATTGATGACGGCGTTGCCGGGAGCGTTGCCCGCGTTGAACGGGGAGTGTTCTCGGAGCGCGGAGTGATGACCGGCCTATACGACGGAAACACTCCGTCATCGGAGAACGCTCCGGGCAGGAGCCGCCAGCCCGCCACACCACCGCCTTCAGCCTCAACCCCCGGCGCAACTACCCCTGAATCTTCACTAGGCCAACGGGATCATCAATAGCCGCATTCATGCGGCGCGCTCGTTGCTCAAAGTTGGTCAAAGTGGAGAATAAGCCAGAGCTCAGAACACGGCCCAGATACAGCGCGATGTGCGCAGCTGTATTCGGCAGGCGAGCTGTGCGGGTCAGGCGGTCAGGTCCTTGAGGCTCGCGGCCCCGGCGCCGGCGAAGCTGGCCGGGACGGGGTCCTCGCCGCCGATGAACCGCAGGGTCGCCGCGTGCATGGCCTCCACGGGCGCGATGCTGGCGGCCGCGGCGATGCCGTCGGCCGAGGTCAGCAGGCCTGCTGCGGATACGTAGGTCAGCGCGGCCTGGCTCTCGAGCCGGTACGCGAGCGCGACGGCGGCGCCGGCCGTGGACGCCGAGCGCAGCGCGGTCATCACCGAGGCATGCGTGACCAGCGGTATGCCGGAGATGACCGGCTTGTGCCCGGAGCGCAGGACCGCGTTCCAGCTCTCGGCGTGCTCAGCGTGCTGCGTCACGCACGCCTGCGCGAGGCTGGTCAGGGCGGGTGAGGGCGCGCCCAGCTTCCCGGCGCGGGCGGCGGCCAGCAGCGCGCGGTAGAAGCTGACGGCCTGGTTTTCGAGCGCGGCGGCAAGGGCGACCATCCGGAACTCGCCCGGGTACGCCGACCCGGCGGAATGAGAGGACCCGGTGCAGGCGCTCAGGGCGAGGCCCAGGCCGGCACCTCCGGCGCCAAGGATCAGCGCCCGCCGCGAGGCCGGTTCGCTGGCGTGCCCGATGGGACCGCTCACCGCACCGCGCCCTCGTTGATGGCCGAAGCCTGGGCGGTCGGGTAGAACGCGCGGGGGAAGCCAGCCGCTCCCGCCGCGTCCGGCAGCCCGGGAGCCGCCGCCGGCGCGGCGAGCAGGCTTGCGTCGCCGACGGTCAGCAGCTTGAGCGCGGTGAGCAGGAATGACCTGTGCGCGGCCTCGACCGTCGCGACGCTCACGAACATCATGCGCAGTTTCGGCGCGGTCAGGCTCGCGTACCTGGTGTAGGACTGGGCGTTCACGTCTTCGAGTGACTCGAGCAGGCTGACCACGGAGGCGGCGTTGGTCAGGCCGGCCAGGGCCCTGGTGACCGGGACGGCGTACCTCGGATCGGGTGCGTGCTGCGCTCGCCCTCCCGCCCTGGCGACGGCCGCGTTGAACGCGGTCGCGTGAGCGGCGTGCTGCGCCCGGGTCCGCCGGAGGAATTCGGCGAGCGCCGGGTTGCCTTCCCTGACCGCGGGCACCCGCGCTGCCGAAGCGTAGGACGCGACCGCCAGGTTCTCCAGCGACGCGGCGGTCTGCAGCACCTGCACGGCCAGGGAAATCGGGGCGCGCCTTGGGGCATGGGGCATGTCCGGTACCTCAGGTCGTAGCTGAAATCGATAGCTGGAACGACACCGTGACGGAGTTATTCGAGTTCAGCGGGTCGGTATCGGTGACGTTGACCTCAAAGGTCCAGGTCGTGGGCACCACCAGGTCGCCGAGCTTCCCCGAGATCTTGCCGCTCGACGGGTCGATCGACAGCTGCGCCCGGCCCAGCAGGCCCGAGCAGCCGACCTGGTTGCACGGCAGCCCGTTGTTGTTCGCTGAGATCTGCCCGCTGACGCTGACGAACGAGGTCGAAAACGAGAACCCGCCCAGGCCGCCCTTCGTCGGCCCGTAACCGCCGGAAGGCAGGTTCCCGCTGACGAGCGTGTCCTGGTTGTAGTTGTCGCCGTCAGCGATACTCGGCAAGGACGCGACAGGATCCAGGACCATGGGCGCGACGGATTCGTCCACCGTCAGCTCGACCGACACCGAACTGCCGTTCGAGTCGGTCACCTTCAGCGTCGTTCCGACCTCCGTCGCAGGGCAGATCACCTCGATGGCCGAGCCGGAAACCTCCTGCACCCCTCCCTCCCCGCCGCAAGGAGCATCAGGCAGGCCGGAGATCACGCCGGTATTGGGATCGATCGTCAGCCCGTCGACCGGAGTCATGGAGAAGGTGTAGGGCGCCAGGCCGCCGGTGACGTTCGAGCTCAGGTCCTGGCTGACGGAGTTGCCGGCCACCACGCTGATCTCAGGAGACCCGACCTCCAAAGGCGCCTCGACCCGGATCGTCTCCGGCTCGCTGGTCGTGATGGAAGTATCCCTGGCATCGGCGATGGTCAGCGTGAAGTTCTGGTCGCCTAGAGGCGCGCCGCTGTCCGGGGTGCCGGAGATCGTGCCTGTCTTCGGATCAAGCGTCAGTCCCGGGGGCAGGACGCCGCTCGTGATCGACCACTGGTAGGTGCCGGAGCCGCCGCTGACATGGTTCGGCGTGACAGGGGCGTACGGAACGCCGAGTACCGCGTTGACCAGCTTGGGCTCGGTGAAGATCAGCGGCTCGACCACGTTGATCGAGGTGCTCAGGCTGGCCGTATGTGACGTTGGCGTGTCGGAGTCGGTGACCGTGATCGTGAAGGCCGAGGTTCCCGTGTTGACGGGCATGCCGGTAATGGCACCCGTATCAGGCGCCAGGGTCAGGCCCTTGGGCAGCGTGCCTGAGGTAATCGAGAACGTGTAGGGACCGGTGCCGCCGACCGCCGCGACATCGTGGGAATACGCGACTCCGGTGACCGCCTCGGGCAGGGCGGTCTCGGTAAACCGCAGCGGGCTGACGACCGTGATCGACAACGCCGCCGTCACCGAGAGCGGCGGCGAACTGGAGTCCACGGCCTGCACGGTGAACGGGAAGATCCCGGTCGATGTCGGAGTGCCACTGATCGTGCCGCCGGGAGACATGCTCATGCCGGGCGGCAGCGTGCCGTCCAGGGTCCAGACGTAGGGCGCGACCCCGCCGATTGCCGACAGCTGCGCCGAGTAGGACTGGCCGACCTTCGACTGGGCCAGCGACGATGTCGTGATGTTGAAGCCATTGACGACGCTGACCGTATACGCCCGCGCGGCTGACAGCCCGGGGTTGTCGGAATCGACGACCTGAACCGTGAAAGTCGAGGTCCCGTCGGAGGTCGGGGTGCCGCTGAGCGTGCCATTGGCCGGGCTGAGCGTCAGGCCGGCGGGCAGCGAGCCAGCGGACACCGACCAGGTGTAGGGCTGGGTGCCGCCGAAGGCGCTGAGCGACTGCGAGTAGGCCGAGTTGAGCACGGCCGTGGGCAGGGTCAGGGTGCTGAGCGACAGCGGATTCACGACAGCGACCGACAGCGACTCGGTCGCTGACTGGCCCGGCGAGGCCGCGTCCGACACCTGGACGCTGAAGTGCGCGATGCCGGCCGAGGTGGGCGTTCCCGTGATGGTGCCGCTGGCATGACCCAGCTTGAGCCCGGCCGGCAGCGCGCCCGTTCCCGGGCTGATCGACCAGGTATAGGGCCGGGTACCGCCGACCGCCGCGAGTGTCCTGTTGTAGGCGCCGCCGACCATGCCGCCCGGAAGCGACGAGGTGTCCACGGCGAGCGGCTTGACGACAGTCAGCGTCAGCGCCTTGCCGGCGAACTGCGTCGGCGGCCCGGCATCGGCCAGGTGCACCGTGAACTTTGACTTCCCGAGCGCGGTGGGCGTGCCGGAGATGGACCCGCCGCCGGGCGCGAGCGACAGGCCGGGCGGCAGCGAGCCCGAGCTGACCGACCAGGTGAAGGAGCCGGTGCCGCCGCTGGCTCCGAGTGAGGCGGAGTAAGGCTTGCCGATGGCGGCCTCAGGCAGCGCCGTGGACGAGACGGATAGCTTGGCCACCACGTTGACGGTGGCCGAGCCGGAGATGACCGACGAGCGCGCCGCCGCCAGCACGTTGGGCGACGCGCCCGGCGTCGGCGAGGCGGACGGCGACGGACCGGCGGCGCCTTTGGTGGTCGTGGCCGTGATAGTCGCCGAGCCGGCGTGCATCCCGGTGATGACGCCGCTTTGCGAGACCTTGGCGATCTTGGGGTTGGACGTGGTCCACACCAGATTGGGCAGGGCGCCGGCGCCGCTTCGGAAGCTCCCGGTGACGGTCGCGAGTTCCGTGGTCCTGGTCAGGATGGTTGAGCTCGCGACGGCGATGCTCAGCGCGGCCGGCGAGGCTGACGGCGATGGGGATGATGAGCCAGAACCGTTCTTCGCGGATTGCGCCGCCGACTTCGCTGACTTGGCCGCGCTATGCGCGTCGGCGGCCGCGGTCACGGCCGAGTGCACGATCGGCCTGAGCACCGTCAGCCAGAGCGCCAGGAGCAGGCCGGCGGCCAGCACGGCGATGCCGAGCATGGGCAGCAGCCATTCGGGGAGAATCTGCTTCTCCAGCATCACCCCGGGGGTCTTCACCGGCTCGCCGCCCTCGGGGATCGCGGTGACCTCGAAGGGAAGGGTGCGGCTTGGTCCCTTGAAAAATCGCTTGCGCGGGGTGGCTGTCAGCCGCACGAACGTCGCGGTTCCCGGCGGCGCGTCGAAATTCCCTGGCCTGGAATTGAAGGCTAGCTTGACATCGGGGTCAATCGCCTCGATGGACAGGTGCTCGAACCGGTTGCCCCGGTTCTCCACGATCAGCCGGTAGCGGGCCGACCGGCGCCCGGTCGCGCTCTTGGGCACCAGGCTGGTGTCCAGCTCGCTGAACTCGCCGACCCGGACGGTTCCTTCTTCGATCTTGGAGCCATCGGGGTCTTCTCGCGACATCGCGCGCAGGCCGAAGGGGACCTCCCCCGGCGCGAGTTCAGACGCCCTCGGCGGCTTGAAGACGATCTTGGCCGCCGCGCTCGCACCTGGCAGCAGGTTGACCTCGGCCGGCTCGACAGAGGTCCACTCGCCGGCATCCCCGAGGACGTCGAGCAAGATGCCGTCCACCACCGAGCCGGTGTTCTCTATGCGCACCGAGCACGTAGCCTCAGCGCCCGGCTTGACCTCAACCGTCGCGTTGTCATCATTGAATGTGACTGCGACGCCCATCAGACGTAGCTTCCTTTCCCGTTGAACGCATTTCGTTGCCGCGTCACGGTCATCGAGGAAGTCGCAGGCAGATGGCTTGACCCCCCAGTCTGGCGGCTCACTCAGACTGCCACAGGCCGCTAGGCGTGACATGCGCTAAGAGGCAGCAAAAAACGCAGGAAGAATTCGGCCCGAAATGCTCTCGCGTGCTTTCCGGGCGTTGCGCGATGACGCAGTTTGCTCGGCGTCATGTCACGCCATTGCGCGTAACTCCTGGCCTGCTCCCCAGGTACACGATGGTGCCGTGCTCCGTGATGCCGATCGCTCGCTGGCCAACTGGCTCATGCGACTGCTGCCGCAAGGCGTCGGGCTGCGCTTCGAGCCTCCCGCCGCCCGGTGGGCAACGGACCCTCCCGAGGCCCTGTTCGTCGATGCCTTCCTCTACTCCATCAGGCACGACGAGCGCGGACGGCAATCGGGCTGGTCCGACGTGCGCGACGCGCAGGGCCACGTCATCGGACGGCAGTCAGCCGCCCAGTACTACAGGCTGGCCTACCTCGTCACAGTCTGGTCGGCCGGCCAGGGGCAGGATCAGGGCAGCGGCGACCGGGTGATGGCCGAGCACGAGGTTCTCGGCGCGGTACTCGACGGGTGCGCGCACTGCGGCGTGCTGCCCGACGACTGCCTGGACGGCGCGCTCGCCCAGTCGGGCCTGCGGACCGTGCTCGACTGCGCTCCGGCTGACTCTCCGCAGGTACCTAGCGAACTGTGGGCCGGGCTTGGCATCGCCCCGCGCGCTCATCTTGACCTCATCCTGACGGCCCCGGCCAAGCCGCCGGTCGAGAGTGACCTGGCGCCTCCCGCCCGCGAGATCGTGCTGAACGCCCGGCAAGAACAGGCCAGCGCGCCAGCCGAGCGGGCCCTCGCCCCGCAGGAGCGGCAGCCCGAGTTCGGCAGCCGGCGGCACTGGGAGAAGCGCACGATCAACGAAGCGCCGTAGCCGGCGATCATCGAGGCGATCCTCCGCGATCAAGGACGCGAACATGGTCACGGAACATCGCCGCCGTCCTGGAGGCTGTCGGGTGACTCGGGATCTTGGAGAGTCGGGCGCCGGATGGCGGCGGACGTGCGCAGTGTCCCGGCCCGGCGCCGCCGTCCCCCGGCACGGCGTAGCCGGGGCAGCGTGAGCATCGTGGCCCTCCCTGTTGCTGTTAGGGGTCTTTTCTGACAGCAACGTGGCACTCCCTCCCGATGTCTGGTGCGGGCCGGGAGTGCCACGTTGCTGTTAAAACCAGTGGCTGACAGCAACAGGGAGGGCCACGATGCTGTCAGAGGCGGGCGTGACCATCAACCCGTGCCGCCCTGCTGCTGTCGCGGGCCTGGCCGGAGCGTGCTCCCGCCTGACTATTCCGCACGATGTCCGAAGGCTTCCACCGACTCGATCACGAATTACGCGGCAGCCTCCCTGGAGGCCGTCGGGTGACTCGTGATCAGGATCGGGGCCTTTTCCGGCATCGTGGGGGAGAGTTCTCAGTCCGGGGTGCTGTGAGTGCGGGGGCCGGCAGGTGTGATGTTCCGTGATCAAGGACCAGGGCGTGATCACGGAACATCACCGCTGTCCTGACCTGGGCGATCTTCCGTGATCAAGGTCTTGATCGTGATCACGGAAACCAGCACCTGTCCCGGCGGCTGCCGCGCAGCTCGTGACCAGGATCGAGGAGCCTTTTCCGGCATCGTGGGGGGAGTTCTCGCTCCGGTCCCCCGGTCTCCCCGCTGACCCGCCGTGCGGTACCGGCCGGAGGAGAGACCTAGCCGGGCTCAGCTCGCCATGACCAGTTCGTTGGTCGTGATGAACTCTGCCATTCCCGGTTTCTCGAGCACCGGATCGGGGATCGGCGCCGCGGTGATCTGCATCGCCGGCTCGGACACGGTGAACGTGGCGATGAACGGCTCGCCCTTGATGAGGATCGGCTTGCCCTTCCTGGTCAGGACCGTCATGTTCGACGGGTTCAGGGTCAGTATGAGCGTGCCCATTCCCGGCTCGGTGAATGGCGGCGCGGTGTAGGCCAGCGGTTCGCGCAGCATCTCGGGCAGCTCATCCCCGAGCAGGCAGATGGTCATTTCGACCGCCGTGACCGGGGCGCCAGTGCCTTCGAGCGGCACTGGCGCTTCCAGCTCCGGGATGATCGCGGGCGGATCGATCGTGATCTTGATCAGGTCTTCCGACCTGATGATGAAGTCACCCACGGCACACCGCCCCGCTCGTCACTGAAGGCCGAACAGCTCGATCTGGCTGACGGCCACGTTGGACCCCTTCGTGCCCTGGTAGGTCGACGTGACCCGGAACTCGATGCTCTTGATCAGCAGGGCGTGCTTGATGACGAAGGTCTGTGGTTTCGGCGTGTCCTGCGGGGTGATCGTGAAGGACTCCTTGTTCGAGAAGATCAGCTCAAGCGAGCTTGGCCTGCCATCGGCCACGTAGTTGCCGAAGGCGCCGTTGTACAGGATCAGCCGGGTGATCGTCACCGGGTGCTCGAACGTCATGACCAGCGTCGGAGCCGGCGAAGCCTTCCACGGCGCGAGCCAGTAGTTGTTGAAGAACCCATCGCAGACGAGCGCGGCGTGATGGCCTGCGACCTGGGCGCTCGCGCTGCACTTGACCGGGTGGATCGGCACGTATTTCTGGTCGACGATGCCGGTGAGCTTCGTCTTCCCCGACGTGAAGATCGAATTCACCTCATCGCGGAACGGCGGGTAGGCGGCGTATACCGCCCCGCCCGCGATCACCGCGACGGCGACGACGATCCGCCCCTTGCGGTAGATCTGCACGAACATGTGCTTGAGGTCGAATCGGGGGGCGGTGAGGTGGCTGCCCTTGGCGCCCTTGCCCCCCTCTTTGCCGAGCTTGACGGTCCTCGGCCCGCGGCGGACGCGGAACTTGTGCCACCACCGGGGCCTGACGTAGGTGGCCTCGACCAGCGAGTCGCCGCAGCGGCTGCAGAATTTCCTGTTCGGCGCGTTGCCCTCGCCGCAGTTGCCGCAGATAGCGTCGCCAGTCTGCAGGCGCCGGCTTGGCGCGGTCTTGGTCACCGCGAGCGCCCGGGCGCGCGCGATCTGGGGCGCCTGCTCCTTGACCTCGGGTGCCCTGGCCGGAGGCTGAGCAGCGGGTGCTCGTGACCCCGAATCGTAGCTGCTCGCCGGCCGGGTCCCCGGCACGACCGGGGCGACCAGGGCGGCGGCCGCGCCGCCGGAGTCCGCTGGCGGCGCGGAAGCGGCGGCAACTCGCGAGGGAGCACGCGGGGGCGGCAGCGCGTCAGTCCGGCCCGGCGGTGGCGGCGGAGCGGCGCCACCCGGGGGCGGCGGCGGCTGAGGAGGCGGAGGTCCGGCAGCACCCGGAGGCGGCGGCCCGGCGGCGGCCCGAGGCGGCGGGGGCGGAGGAGGAGCAGCACCGCCCGGCGAAGGAGGCGGAGCGGCGGCACCCGGAGGAGGCGGAGGCGGCGGCGGAGGAGGCGGCCCGGCAGCAGCCCGAGGCGGCGGGGGCGGCAGAGGAGGCGGCGGCCCCGCAGCACCCCGAGGCGGCGGGGGCGGCGGAGGAGGCGGCGGCGCGGCAGCACCCCGAGGCGGGGGCGGCGGAGGAGGAGGCGGCGGGCCGGCGCCTGGCCGGCCGGGCGGAGGCGGCGGTCCCGGCCGGGGTGGCGGTGGCGGCGGGGCGCCTGGAGCCCGCCGGCCAGGAGGCGGCGGCGGCGCTGGCCGCCCTGGAGCACCAGGCCGCCCGGGAGCACCAGGGGCGGCGGGCGAGCCCGCAGTGCCGCCGTCCTCTCCGGCATCAGGCCGCGGACCGGCGATGACGGCGTTCGCGCCGTCGATCATCCGCTGCAGGAAGCCGACCTTGGGCGGCGGGGCGGCCGGCTGGGCGGCTTCGTCTTCGGCGGGAGCGGGCGCGGGCGCGGCCGCCTGCTGCTTCTCGCCCGTCCATTCAAGAAAGCTTCCGCAGGTCCCGCAGAACGCGTCAGCATCGGCGTTGCGGTAACCGCATTTACGGCACACGATCACGCTCAGACCACCTCCACCTGGTGTGCGACATGGGCCGGCTTCGCGGCCGCGACCAGGTCGTCAATTGCCTTGAGGTCAAGCGGGTAGCCGGGCGCGGCCGAAACCCGGACCTCGACTACCGCTTCGTCCCGCCCCGGAGGGGGGGTATTCGGCACCTGCGACCAGATGACGCCGCCTGTGTCGATGACGTCGACCTGGCCTCCGGTCACCACTTCCACCAGCTCACGCAGGCCAGCGACGGTGCCGGACTGGCGGTAGAGCGCGACCGACTTCGCTACGGCCTCCCGCTGGCGCTCTAGCGGCCAGTTCTCGTCAAGCACGGTGCCGAACCATTCCGCCAGCCAGTGCATGAAGTCAGCGGGAGCGAGCATCGGGTCGATGTACGCGCCGATGCAGTCAAGGGTCGAGATCACCGGGGCGAGCACGTCGTCGAGCCCGGCGGTCCAGGCCATGGCCCCCGGGTCCTCCTGGTAGACGGCGGGCATCAGGGTGCCGATCGGGTACGGGGTGTCGAGACCCTGGACGGCGCCGCGCATCAGGCGGCCTCCACCCTGATCTGATGCTCATAGGAGAACACCAGGCTGTTGGGCTCGAGCTCGATCCGCGCGGCTTCGCCGCCCCGTACCCCGGTCACCGGGTCGGCCGAGAAGATCCTGACGTCTTCCACCAGCTCGACTCCGCGTACCTGCTGCAGCCGGCCGAAGATCTCGCCCGCCTGGACCGGCCGGCCGAATGGCCACCCGGCGCCGTCGGGCCCTCCTCCCGCCAGCGGGCTGATGAAGCTGTACAGCTCGCGCAGCGCGTCCTCGCGCACGCGGTCGGCGCTGGCGCGCGGCTTGGCGAGCATCCTCGCCACCACCGTGATGCCGCGGTAAAGCGGCGGCTCGACAACCACCCGCGCGCCCACCGACCTGGCCGAGTCCAGGCGCTCGGCGACCCGGCGCAGCGTGTCGCGAGGCGGCACCAGGTTCTCGAACAAGATCTTGCCGTCTTCGGTGGCGGCGGCCGGCACGAGGAGCACCCGGACGGCGCCGGCCTCGGTGCCGTCGCGGCCGGCCGGGACGCAGCGAACCCTGGCGACGTCGGGGGCGGCCTCCCTGGCGAGCACCTCGTAGTCTTCGGCGGTCACGGCGCGGTTGCGAGTGCGGACCAGCAACGGCCCGCGCCGCTTCGCCTCGTCGAGGGTCTCGCCATCTACGCCACCTTGCGCCGGATGCCTGTTTTCAACCCTGGTGATGAAGGGCAGCGAGGACTTGAGCGTCGCGACCGCGCCAGCCGAGACGTTGCCGCGCGCACCGCCGCCGGTCGCGTACCGGCGGATGCGGACCGCCGTGCCCTTATCGGGCACCTGCCCGTACTGGCGCAAGCTGCCGTCGGCCTCGCGCACCGCCGGCCCGAACAGCACGAGCCCTGACACCGCGTCGAGTACGAAGTGCCGGTCGGCCGGGCCGCTGTCGGCGAAGTGCTCGACAGCGGTCCACGGCTGCCAGCCATCATCGGATGACGTTTCGACGATCGGCGTGTCGTATCCGGCGAGGACGGGCTTGCGCCGGACGGCGAACTGCTGACCGGGCACTCCCTCGGCCTCGCCGAGCTGCTCGGCCAGCACGAGCTCGGCGTTGATCGCCTCGGCGGTGCCGCCGACCGTGCTGACGACCAGGCTCTCCACGACGGGCGAGTCGGTATAGGGCGGCTGGCCTTCCTCGGGCTCGACCACTCGTGCCCGGAGCCAGCCAGCGCGCTCGCCGTCGATGATGCTCGCGTCGTGCCCGGCGGGCACGTGCAGCACGATCCGGCCCGTCGTGTTCAGGCCGCCGGTGTCATCGGTGCCGATCTCGCATTCTGACCAGGTCTCGCCGGTCCACGCCTCCCAGACCAGGGGCGGGTGCTTCGGGTTGACGCCCACGCCCTGGACGCTGCAGCGGAAGTCGAGGCGGACGGCGCAGCGCGGCACGGGCGTGCTGAGCCCGAGCAGCAGCGCGTCGCCGATGCGCGGATGCCGCGAGAACGCGGGGAACGGCCGCCCGCCGGCGAGATCCCTGGTCCGGTCGCTGGTGGCCCCCCTGCTGCCGGCGCGGCCGCCGTCGCCGCCCTCATCGCCGCCGGGCTCATCATGGCCGGGCTCATCGCCGCCGGGCTCATCGTCTCCGGCGCGAGCCTCCGCTGGCGTCCTGATCAGCGCCAGCGAGCAGGGCACGATCGAGAGGGTATCGACCGTCGCGAAGATGACCGGCTCGGCGGCAGCGGTGTGCAAGGTGCCGACCTGCGTGCCCACGTTGACGGTGAGCGTCATGTGCCCCGGGCTGGAGAGCCAGAACGTGACCCCGGCCCTGGCGGGGGTCGGCGGGAGCATGCGCAGGCCGAGCAGGTCGAGGAACGTGATGTGCAGCCGGTCGGGAATCCGGTTCAGGCGGTAGAGCAGCTGGTCGGTCATGTAGGCGAAGGTCTCGATCAGCGTGACGCCCGGATCGGAGACGTTGTGGTCGGTCCACTCGGGGCACCGCCGCATCACCAGCCGCTTGGCCTCATCCACGAGGTCCTGGAAGCGGCGGTCGTCGAGGTCAGGGACGGGCAGCGGCATCTAGAGCTCGCCCTCTGCCCGCTCGGGGATCGTGTAGAAGGGGAAGACCAGGTTGCGGGGGCTGTTCGTGCCCAGCACGACATACCGGATGTCGATGTAGAGCAGCCCGTCGCGGTCGCCGTCCGGGTAGACGAGCACCTCGCTGATCTCTGCCCGCGGCTCCCAGTACTCGAGCGACCTGGTGACCTCGCGGGTAATCGCCGCGATGTTCTCGGCCCCTGTGCCGCCGAAGACGTTGTCGCGCAGGGTGCTGCCCCACTGCGGGCGCATCGGCCGCTCGCCCGGATAGGTCGACAAGATCAGGCGCATCGCCTGCTCGATCTTGTCCTCGCCGCGCGCCATGGCGACGGAGCCCGATGGCTCGAAGCCGAGCGGGAACGCCCAGCCGGTCCCGATGAAATCGGCCACTCTCGCACTCCTTTCGTTGCCAGGCCGCGATTCGCGCGGCTATCCGGGCAGCTAGCCCAGCGAGATCGAGTCGCCTTTCAGGCTGAGCTCGCCGTCGCTTTGGATCGTCACCGAGGCCGCTGCCTTGATCGTCAGGTTGTCGCCGCCGTCGATTGTCATCATTCCGCCCTCTCCGGCCTGGATATTGACGGTGCCGCCGTTGCCGCACTTGATCGTCAGCTGCCCGGGCGGGTCCTCGGACGAGCACGACAGCACGAACGTGCTTTCGACGACGTTGATCGCCAGGCCGAGCAGGCCGTCGCGATTGCCGAGCACGATCTCGGAGACCGTCGGCTCCGGTTCGTCGCCAGGCGGCATCTGGTCGTGGAACGCCAGCAGGTTGCCTGACGCCGCGACGAACCCGCGCCGCACCACCGACCCCTCCTCGACCGCCGGGCCGCCCAGGCCGTACAGGGAGGTAGCGGCCCTGATCCCGCCGAGCACGTAGGCGCGGCGCGGATCGCCGAACTCGAATCCGACTAGCACCTGGTCGCCGACCTCGGGCATGAACAGGGCGCCGCTGCGCGGCCCGGCGCCGAACTGGACGACGGGCGCCCAGTCAGACACGTACTCAGGCGACAGCCACGGCAGGCTCACCTTGACCCGGCCCATCAGGTCGTTGATGTCGGTGACCACGGCGCAGACCACGCCGGGAATTCGCGGCAACGGCGCCTGGGTGGCGCCAAGCGAGGCCAGCCCGAGCAGGGAACGGTCGTGCCGGCCGGACGCGGCGAACTCGGTGTGGTAGCCGCCCTCGGAGATGTCGAAGACGTGCCTGGCCCTGGTGACGACCCAGGTGCCGGGAAACTGGCTGGGGATGCCGCCGATCTCCGCGACGCTGCCGGCCTGGAGACCTGAGTTGCCGCTCGCGTCGCCTTCGGCCTCGGCGAAGGTGCTGGCAAGCTGCTGCGCCAGCCCGGCCGCCACCACGTCGGCGGCGCTCGCGGCAGCCGCTCCGTCGCCGACCGGGCGGTCGTAGAAGACGAAC
Source organism: uncultured Actinomycetota bacterium (assembly GCA_963720575.1). Lineage (GTDB taxonomy): Bacteria > Actinomycetota > Actinomycetes > Streptosporangiales > Streptosporangiaceae > Chersky-822. Next base: position 1,201,642 of record CAVRGA010000001.1, on the reverse strand, counting down.
GAGGTACCGGTCGGAGGCGGCCCGAGTTCCTCGACGACCGGCGTGGGCGGCGGCTCGTCCTCCGCCGCCTCGGCCGCCGCGGCCGGGTTGCCGAACACGGCGGCGATCTCCTCCGAGGTCTGGGCGCCAGCCGGGGACGCCGAGCCGGTCATGGCGCCCGACAGCCCCGAGAACACCTTGCCCTGCATCGGGTCCCAGACCCGGACCTCGACATCGGGGGTGAGGTTGCCGGCCGTGACCCTCGGCGCGAACGAGCGCAGGTTCTGGTGCAACGTGAGCAAGACCGGCGGGGAGGTGCTCGTGCCCTCGATCGAGGACGCCCTGCGGAAGCAGAAGGTGCCGTCCGCCATCGAGAACTCGTAGCCGATCTCGGCGGCCCGCTGCTTGAGGAACTCCCAGTCGCTCTGGTCATACTGCGGCAGGTGCTCGTGGATCAGGGTCGACGGCGTGATCTCGCCGGCCACGAGCCCGGCCTCGCTCGCGATCTTCTCCGCCGCGGCCGAGTCCGTGCTGTTCAGGAACACGCGGGTCCGCCTGGCGCGCTGGAGCCGGTGACTCAGGTCGTAGCCGCGCACGATCGTGAGGCCGGTGTAGTCCTCGTAGACGCCCTCCATGGCGGTGATCTCGCCGCGCATCAGCGTGACCGGGGCCGCCGGGTCGGTCACGGCGACGGCGATCGAGACCCTTTCCCCGAGCGCGATGCCAGAGGCGTCAAGGTCCTGGCTGCTCACGCCGGCGAACGTCACCTCGAACATGCCGGGCAGATGCAGGTGCGTCTCCACGCTGACCCGCTTCACGCTCGGCAGGATCAGGATGGACAGCGGAACGCCCTCGCCCGGGCCTACCCGGATGACGGGCACGGTCACCACGGAGGTCTCGAGCGGCATCATCGGCGCGCGCCGTTCCCGAGACCGGTGCCACCCGGCTCTGGCAGGTACACGACCGTGCCCGGGCCCACCCGCAGCGGATCGTCGATCTCGTTCGCGCGGGCGATCTGGCGCCACGCGCCCGGCCCGCCGTAGCGGCCCGCGGCCACCGACGCCAGGCACTCGCTGCTGTCGAGCACGTGGGATCCGCGGCCGGGCGGCCCGCCAGACGTCGGGTTCGTGAATGGCTTCAGCTTGTTCATGCCGCGGTACAAGTTGAGCCTGGCCTCAGCGCGGATCGGCTGGCCCGTGGTTCCGACGAACCGCGTATAAGTAATGCTCACCTGCCGCAGCCGCACCGGCTCGGTCCAGGTCCCCCAGCTGAACTCCAGGGTGATCGGCGTCGTCGTCACCTGATCGCCGAGCTGCTGGCTATCGGGGGTGCTCCACAGCAGCAGCGTCTCGCACTGGATCTTGGTCGCCGGGCCGGCGATCAGCACCTTGTCGATGGTGATCTCGAGGTTGCCCATGTTCTTGATCAGGGCCTCGGCTTCGGAGAGGGTGCCGATGTCGTCAGACCTGGTGGTGTGACTGAGCGTGATCTTCTCGGGATTGAAGGCGAAGCTGATCTCGGGCAGCTCATCTGCCCGCAGCGGCGGCGGCAGCTGTCTCTTCAGCGATGCGGTGATTCTCTGGCCGGTCGGCGCGCCGGATGCCGCCGCGGGAATCTCGGCGGTCACGGCACCATCCCGAGGAAGCCGTCGTGCTCGAGCACGAGCGTCTCCATGGCGACCTCGCTGCCCTTCGCGTTCAGCTGCGGCCCGCTCCAGGAGACCGGGAAGGCGCCCTGCAGAGTCCAGGTCGCTATGGCCTTGACCTGGTACACGTCGTAGAGCTCGATCGTGACGGTGTTACTGGACTTGTACTCGCCCTCGGCCGCGTTCCAGTTGACGAACATGCTCGTGAGCCAGGCCCTGACCGTGTCGCTGTACACCGCCTCGATGGCCCGCTTGAGCGTGACCGGGCCGAAGACCACGTTCTGCGGCAGCACGTGCGCAGATCCGTACTCACCGCCCGACCTGACCACGTCGAACTTAAAATCGACCTTCAGCCCGTCGCACGACGTCCAGTGGCCGAGCGTGCCGTAATTACTGACCGAGACCTTGAAGCGCATGGCCAGTCCGATATGACTGAACTGCGCCACCTCGGAGGCGATGCTCCGGCCGGCGGACATGGCCGTGGACGCGAGACTGCCTGGCGTCGCCATCGTCAGCCCCGGCGTCGCGATCTGGGCGGCTGACGCGAAGTCCATGATGCTCACTGCGGGTCTCCTTGATACGGAAAATCAGATAGGGGAGAACATCGAAAGCTGGTCTTCAAGGAATCCCGTATGGGCGAGCTTGAGCGTCTCCACCGCCGGCTTCGCGCCGGCGGCATCGAACTGCTCCACGGACCAGCCGATCGGGAAGAAGCTGCTCAGCCGCCACTGCACGAGCACGATGCCCATCGAATTGACCAGCTGGATCGTCCCGCTCTGCGGCTGCGGGCTCTTCGACGTCTGGGACAGCCAGTACTGCACGACCCTCGAGTAAGGACCGGCTGCCCTGCTCAGCGTGATCGCCTCGTATTTCGTCGTCCCGGGCAGGAATTCCACGTTGTTGCCAGACTCGCCGTCCCTGTGCTCGAGCTGCTGCCAGCTCACCGACAGGCCGGCCGCGCGCGACCAGTCGCCGAAGTGGTATTTCACGTTGTCGATCAGGACGGCATAGTGGTGCGACATGCCGATGCTCAGCGATGCGACTCCGGCGGTCACCGAACTGGCGATCGCCGTTGCCATCTGCAGAGGATCCGTCATTGCTCACTCCGATTCAGCGTCACTGTGTCGACTTGAAGCACGGGGTCACACTTGAAGCACGGGGTCACCTGAAATCGCTCAGCAGGCCTGACCGCTCGCGATCGACGAGCAGTTCGCGCTGCAACCTGGCGCGGATTCGCTTGTAGATCCCGTCGGCCAGCTCGCCGACCGCGAGCGAGTCGTCCAGGTCGAGCAGGCGCCGGCCGGCGAGTTCGAGCAGCCGATCGCGGGCCAGCCCGAGCTCAGCGTCAGGGGCTGCCGTCCCGGGAACGCCGGCAAGCGCCGCCTGGAGCGCCCGCACCTCGGCCGCCAGGTCAGGGCCGGGTTCGGTGCCCTGCCCAGGCAGGAGCGCGAACGGGTCGAACGCGTTCCCCGGCAAGGTCCCCGTGACCTCCTCGCCCTGCCGCTGGACGGCGGCGGGCGCGGGCGCGGCGGGCGCCTGCCAGGTTTGGGCCTGCTGCTGCGGCAGCGCGTGCACGAGCGCGGGCGACGCGATGGCGGTCCAGCCTGGCCGCCCGGGCGCGTCAGCTCCGAGTACCCGGCGCTCGGTCGCGACAGCGGCTCGTTCCAGCGCCGCGCCGGCCGCCGAATCCGCGGGCGGGAGGCTCGGCCCCAGAGCGCGCTGCTGAGCGGCATGGGTCAGCTCGTGCGCGAGCAGCGCGCGCACCTCTGGCCGCTCGATCGGGCCCGCGCCGGGCGGGAGCACGATCTCGCCCGCGCGGGTGAACGCCCGTGCCCCCAGGGCGTCAGCCTCCCGGCCGGCCTGCTGTCCCCGGCTGACGACGACGTCCGACACGTCGACGCCGTGCCGCCGCCGCAGGCTGTCGGCCAGGTCGTAGGGGACGCGCCCGAAGTCGGCCGCCTGACCGCCGGCATCAGGCGCGGCCGGCGGGCTGGCCGCGGGATCCGCCGCGACCGGCCGGCGATCGGCCGCCTCGCCGGCCCAGTCCCGGCTCGTCATCGCGCCTGGCAGCCCGAAGCCGCCGGCACCGGCGGGCCCGGCGGGAAATGGCGGGATCGGGAACGGCGATCCCGGGAACAGCAAATCCGGAATCGGCGGGGCCGGCGGCAGCGCGGATCGCTGGTCATCCTGATCACCAGGCGCCGGCTCGGCAGCGGCGGGCGCCGGCGTGGTCGCGGACGCGGGCGCGGGCGGCGGCTCGGCGGCCGGCGGCTGAGTCGCCGGCGGGGGGTGCACGAGCGGTTCCGCCGCCGCCGCGCGGGCCGCGGGCGCGAGCTTGACGTGCGGCCGGTCTCCCGCCGCACGGTAGACAGGAGTCACGACTACCTGCCGCGACGCGCCCGCGAGCGGCGCGGCCCCGCCGGGCTCGGAAGGCACCGATGCCGTACCCGGGCCAGCCGCCCTGGCCTCCCCTGGCGCCGCCGGCCCGGCCTGGGCCAACGGCCCGGGCACGAGCACGCTGCCGTCTTCCCGCGCTGTCCGCGCCGCCGCTCCCGTGGTCCGCGCGACCGGCCGCTGCGCCCCGGATGGCGACGACCTGGCCTGCAGGATCGCCTGATTCAGATCCTCGGGGCTGAAAGGTTCTTGCCGGCCGCCCTGCGATCCTCTGGGCGAGTCCGGCCCGGGGCGGGTGCCCGGGCGCTGGCCCTGGCGGGTACCGGACCCGGGCTCGTTGCCCCCGTCGCCGGGTGACCCTGTGAACGGGACGCCCCGCAGCGTGATCGGCGCGCCCAGGCCGAGCCTCGGCGGTACTTGCTGCCCGGTTCGCGCGGCGGCGGCCCGCGTCCCGGTCAGCGGTCCGGCCGCGTCGCCCGCTGCCTTCCCGGGCCCAGCCCGCGAAGCCTGACCGGTGCCAGCCTGGGCCGAGCCAGCCTGGCCCGTGCCGGGGTGGCCCGTGCCGGGGTGCGCCGCGCCGGGGTGCGCCGCGCCGGGGTGCGCCGTGCCGGGGTGCGCCGCGCCGGGGTGCGCCGCGCCGGGGTAGGCCATGCCAGGGTAGGGCGTGCCGGGGTGGGCCGTGCTGTCTTCGCCGGTGCCTGCCTGACCGGCGCCGGCTGCGGCGGGACCAGCCTCGTCCGCTTCGTGCCCGGCGCGCGGAACGCCTGCCCCGGCCGACGTCGTATCAGCCTGGACCTGGTCGCCGGGATCGGAACCGGCCTGGTCGCCGGCCAGCGGGCGCCCGATTCCGAGGCGGCGGCTCTCGGCGAGGCTGGCCCGCCGCTGCGGGGCCTCTTGCCGCGCCGCTGGCGCGGCTGAACCCGGCTGAGCGGCGTGCGGCGGCGCCATGACAGTCGCGCTCGACCAGGAAAGGACCGTGCCGCCGCCCTCGGTGACCGATTCGGTGAGGCCGGGCAGCGCCTGGCTCGCGGCCGCCGCTCCTTCGGCGGGCAACTGCCGGTACGCCTGCACCATCCGGAGCCAGGCAGACGACGCGTAGGGTGTCTCATCGGCTCGGGGATCACCGACGAACTCCGAGGTTGCCCTGACCAGGCTCGGGCGCTCGCCCGCCGTGGCGCGAACGGCCGGGCGCGACGTCGCCCGAGCCGGCGGCCCCGGCGCCTGCCCGGCCAGCGGCAGGCCGCCGCTCGCGTCAGCGCCGGCCGGGTCTGGCTCGCCTCGCCGGCCAGCCTGCCAGATACCGCGGGCAGCCCGGTCTCGTACCCGCCGCAGCGCCGTTTCCCCGCGCACGGCCGACCGCGACTCCGGTTGCGGTTCCGGCCGCGACTCCGGCTCCGGCCGCGGCACGACGAGCCCGCCGACGCGCCCCCCGGCAGGTACCGCCGACGCGTTGTCCCCGGCTGAGCTGTCCCCGGCTCCGCTGTCCCAGGCTCCGCTGTCCCAGGCCCCGCCCGCCGCGTTCCCGCCTGGCCGCCGGATCAGCGACCTGGTGCCGCTGACGTCAGGCGCGCGCAGCAACGGCCCGCCGACCAGCATCGGCCGCGCCTCGATGGTCAGCTCGAGCGGGGGCATCCGCCGCCAGCCGTCCGCCCGCGGGCCGGCCTCGGCGCCCTGGGCGGCGGTGGCAGCCACCCGCGGGCCTGCCTCAGCGCCCTGGGCGGCCCCAGCCGCCGCCTGCGCGGCTTCCCCGGCCTCGCTGGCGGCGGCACCGCGGCCCGCGGTCATGAGGCTGCGCAATCCCCGCCGCATCACCCATGTCCTCCGTCAGTTGGCCCGCTCGATCGCGTCACAGCGTGATACCGGTAGCGCCGCTCGTGAGCTGCGCGTTGATCTTGCCGACTTCCCCGATCACCCGGGCTCGGGCCGAGTGAGCGAGGCCGAGGATTTCCTCAAGCGGCCAGTGCAGGTAGTAGGCGAGGTACACGGTCTCCTCCCAGAGCCGGTCGAGCGTGTACGTCAGGATTCCCCCCGGGCATCACCTGCGATGTCCACCACGAACTGGTGCCCGCACGACGGGCAGTCGACGTCCGCCTCGGTGTGCCCCTCGGCGTTGATCCGCCGGTAGAGGTCTTGCAGGAATGCCAGGTCAGAGGCGAACAAGTTCTCGATGACCAGCGTGTCGATGCTCTGCTGCGAGCCGAGCTTGGTGATCGTGCGTGCCAGCAGCAAGACGGTCAGGTAGGCCGGATTCTGCTGCACGCGCGGATCGTTCTGCGTCACGATCTCGTCGCGCGCGGTCGCGAGTCGCATCACGCCGTCGCGGTGGATGCGGCCCTGTTCGTCGACGTAGCCGCGGGGCAGGGCGAATGGGTAGAGCGTGAGCATCCCCGCCGAGGTCGGTGCCGCCTCGACGGGGACAGGCACAGGTCGCTGGCCCGATACCATCCCGGCCCGCCTCAGCCGGCCGGCTGCATGAGGATCTGGTCGCAGAAGAGCACGACCGTCTCCGTGACGAGTTCCGTGGCGCCGGCCCGCATCCCGCTGATCTCAAGCTTGCTCGGCCACGCGTTCTCCAGGATGTAGGTGATGATCGGCTGCCCCGATTTCGGCGAGACTGATGCCGCGAAGAGCTGCAGCGAGCACGTTTTGCGCGCGGTCGGCTCGCCCTGGAGCACGGCCTGGTGCCAGGCCCACATGTAGCTCTCGGTGTCCATGCCCCGCTTGAGCGTGACGGTCGGCGGCTTGGTCTTGCCGTACTGCTTGGTGTGCAAGATTCCCTCCGGGCCGGTGGAGATGTACTCGACCGGCTCGACCTCGGTGCTGATCCCTGACAGCTCGCTGAAAGACGCGACCTGGATCCCGTCGACCTGGATGACGAAGGTCGACGCCGACATGACGGTCGGATTGCCGCCGGCTACTGGCGCCATAGCGGCGCCCTCCTTCCTGTGTGGTTACTCATCGAAGACTCGACAGGCCCGGTCAGCCGTCGCCGGCGGTGATGAAGTCGCAGGCGATGGTGACGTCCTCGGTCACGAAGCCCTCTCCGGCCTTGGCCCCGGCGATGTTGATCTTGGCGCACCAGGCCCAGCCGAGCGTGTACGTGAACATCGGCTTACCTGCGCTGATGCTCGGCAGCCCGCCGCCGTACATCTCGAGGGTCACGTTCGCGCGCGCGTTCGGCATGCCGAGCAGCGCCATGTTGTGCCAGTACCAGAGCGCCAGGTTGGTGTCGATGCCGCGCTTGAGCGTGACGGTCGGCGGCTTGACCAGGCCCATCTGCTTGGTGTGGTTGACGTAGCCCGTGGGGTCGACGGACACGTACTGCTCGACGTTGATCTCGCTGTTGATCCCGCCAAGCTCCTGGAAGGCCAAGTTCTTGATCGACAAGCCCGGCGGCCCGCCGGTGATCTGGAGGGTCGGTGCGGAGATCACGAAGATCGGCGCTGAGGCGATCGGGATGAACTCCGGGCTGCTCTGCGACACGTGCGTTCAGCCCTTCCTTTGGTCTTGGGAATTACCCGGGATACATGGCGCAAGTCGCCGGCTCAGAGCCGCGCGGCATGCCTTTCACACTGGAAGTTCCGGAGGCTCATGCCGCCGCCTGGCTACTCTTCGAGCGCCGCCCCCTCGGAATACTGCGAGATGCGGAACACCACGAACTCGGCCGGCTTGACCGGGGCGATCCCGACGTCCACGGTGAGGATTCCGGCGTCGCGGTTCTCTGGCGGGTTGTTTTCCTCATCGCACTTGACGTAGAAGGCCTCCTCCGGCGTGCGGCCGAACAGCGCGCCGCTGCGCCAGACCCGGCGAAGGAACATCGTGATAGTGCGCCTGACCGCGCCCCACAGGAACCTGTCGTTAGGCTCGAAGACGACCCAGTTGGTGCCGGTCAGGATCGACTTCTCGACGAAGTTGAAGAGCCTGCGCACGTTGAGGTAGCGCCATTCCGGGTCACTCGACAGCGTGCGCGCGCCCCAGATCCTGATGCCCTGGCCGGGGAACGAGCGGATGCAGTTGACCGCGATCGGGTTCAGCTGGTCGTGCTCGCCCCTGGTGACATTGGTCTCCAGGTCGATGACGCCCCTGACCACCTCGTTCGCTGGCGCCTTGTGCACGCCCCTGGTGTCGTCGCTGCGAGCCCACACCCCGGCGACGTGCCCGCTCGGCGGCGCCAGGATCGGCGCGCCCTTGACCGGGTCGATGATCTTGATCCAGGGCCAGTAGAGCGCGGCGTACTTCGAGTCGTAGCCAGCGGTGTCCATGCGCCAGTCCTGCACCTGCTGGGCGCCGAGACCGGGCGGCGCGTCGAGGATGGCGAGCCGGTCGGCCATCAGCTCGCAGTGCGCGATCATCGCGAGCTGGACGCCCTTGACGCCGTCCATGTCGATGGCGCCGTTCGCGTAGGCCGACATCAGGTCGGGCACGCAGAGCATCGTCACGTTCTCGATGGCCTCGAGCCCGGCGAAGCCGGTGCGGTCGGCCGTGCTGCCGACGTAGTGCTGGGCGGTCACGACAGCCGGCGCGGTTGCCGGCGCCGCTTGCGCTGGCGGCTGGCCGCCGGCGAGCGAGACCTGGCTGCCCTGCTTCGGCTCGAGCACGGCCGCGCCCTTGATCTCCTCGATCTCGATGAGCCTGGAGCGCTCCTTGACCGCGGCGACCACGTACTGGGGGCCGCGCTTGGCGGTGACGTTGTCGAACGTCTCGACGACCTCCCCGTTGCGCTTGACCAGCAGCTTGAAGGCGCCTTCGCCGCCGTCGCCGGCCTCGGCGACCTCGACGGCGAGGTCGTTGGCTTCGGTGCCGGCCGACAGCGCGCGCACCCTGATGGCCGGGCGCGGCCGGTCTCCGCCGGTCGTCAGCTCGGCGCGGGCGACCCGGCTGGCCTTGTCAGCCGCTCCGGCGCCGTTTTCGGCGGCTGCCCCGGCATCACCGTCAGCGCCGATCCGCACGACGTAGGCGGCGCCGCCGCCGTTCAGGAAATAGCCGTACACCGCGTGCGGCAGGTACGCGCCATCGACGAAGCCGCCGAACGCCTTGGTGTACTGAGTCCAGTTCGTGACGAGAGTCGGCTCGTTGGCCTTGCCTCGCTCGGTGAACCCGACGAACGCGGCCAGGGCGGTACCGACTCCCTCGATTGGCCGCGAGCCGGACGAGACCTCCTCGACGTACACGCCGGGGGATAGATACGTGGGCACGCTTCCTCCTGCAGTCCTGAACCGTGATTGGGCACCCCTGACCCTTCTCGCCCGAGTCTGCGGCCGGCGACCGGCGAGTCCCCAGCGCACCTGAGCTTCAACGAGCGCATGGATTGGTGCACCAAAACGCTGCCTGCCTGCATGGGATCGCGCTCGATGACGCAAGCGCCCGCCGGCCCCGCTGCCTACGCTCCTTGTCACGATGACCGGCAGCCATCGCCGGATTGACATGCCTGGCTGCTGACCGTTGCTCACACAGTTGAAGGCGAGCCGATGGCATTCTCCGACTGGGAATCGTACGTTCTGCTGCTTGACGACTTGCGCGACAAGCGCCTGTCCTGGGATTCAGCATCGAATTACGCCGACTTCGACAAGCTGACCACTACGTACTGCGCGGCGTTCAAGGAGGGCGATCGCGGGCTTGACAGCCTGGTGACCGCACTGCGCCCTGACTACGCCGGCAACGACGACCTCATGTATGAGCAGCTCAGGATCGCGGTCCTGGCCCATCCGGGGGAAACGCTCAGGGACTTCGGCCCGGACTGGGCGGGGTACTTCATCAGCGAGCGGCTCAACGGCGACGAGATCTGCTCCCAGAGCCGCTACGCGGCGCCGTCCGGGTGGGAGCTGGTCGACGACGCCGGCGGCGGCGCCGAGATTACGCAGGAGCCCGCCCCGCTCGCGGAGAAGACCGCGGTGCCCGAGGTGCCGGCGCCCGTGCCCGTGCCCTTGACCTATAGCGACGAGACCGGGCTGTGGTACGACGAGCACTACTGGTACCTCGCCGATGGCGTCACGGTGGTCGATCCCCTCGACGGCACGGACTTGTTCGTCGACCGCAAGGGCAACCGCTACGCCAGGGGCGTGCTCTACAAGGAGCCCGACCCGCGGCAAGAGCACTTCGACCCGCTGACCGGCCGGACGCGCCGTGCCTACGCCGATGGCCTGTTCGAGTACCTGCACGAGAACGGCAGGGACTGGGAGCGCACGGTCGTGGTTGGCGGCCAGTCACTCTGGGGTCGCGAGCACAGCGCGAGCTACGGCTGGCTGGCGTACGACCAGGCGGGCAGCTACTGGCTCGACACGACCATCATTCCGGCGGCCTGGCGCCCGCGCGACGAGGTCGGATTGCCGGTCGAGCCGATGCAAGCGCGGGCAGCAGAGCCGCCGGCCGAGCCTGACGAGGTCAGCCCGGCCGAGCAGGAAGCCAGGGCAAAGTTCGACCAGATGCTCGCCGATGCCAAGGAGAAGCGGCTGCGGGAGGCCATTGGCCGCATCCGCGCGAAGGGCATCTCAGCCGAGAAGCTCTCGGACGAGCAGATCGCGGCGGCATTCGACGAGACCGTCGCGAACTCAGGGCAGCAGCCCGCGACCCTCTAGGGGTTCCCGACCACCGCGCGAAGGAGGCGACATGTCCAGCCCAGATAAGGAACTAGACGAATCCCAGGGCCGGCCGTCCAAGCGGCTCAGGTCCTCGTTCCCGAGGCCAGTCGCTCAGGTCGAGCCCGTCGATCTGAGCTTGCTCAGCAGCGTGGAATCCGATGAGGTGCGCGAAGCACTCGAGTTCAGCGCGACGTCACTTTTCGAAGATGTCCAGGGCACCCTCCGTGACCCGTTCTGGGAGAAGGTGCATGAGCGGTACAAGACCGATACGACCGTGAAGTTCTTCAAGGCACCGCCGCCGCGGCCGAAGCCGAGGAAGCCGACGAAGAAACCCAAGGGCGTTAGCTCGGACGACATCACTCCCAAAGGGGTGGCGGAAACCTTCAAGACAGAGATGCTCGGATCGAAGGGCCAGGGCACCGCGCCGAAGGACAAGTCGACAAAGCCGGACGGGGTATTCCAGAAAGGCGCCAATCAGCCGGGGTCGTGGAAGGCGGACGGGGAGGTCTCCTACGTCGAGGGCCCGCGTAACTATACGGCCGAGTTCGACGTCAGCCTGGCTAATCAGCTGTCGCAGACGGTCATCAACTATCTCAAGAGCGAGAGCACGAAGATCACCGAGGCCCAGGCGCTGATCCTTGACGACCGGGTCCTGATCAGCTCAAATGAGGCACAGGCCGCCAGGGCTCTCATCGGCCAGTCCCTGGCAAAAAATCTCGCCACTGTGTCGTCCAAGATCGAGCCGTGGGCTAAGGAAAGGCAGCTTAATCTCAAGGCGCTCCGGGCCGCGCTGAGAGGCGACGGCGACGAAACCGGCGAAGAGCGGCTCGTCCTGATCGTGGCGGCGGCGAATATCAATCCCGAGCAGCGCCAGGCCCTGGCAGCGCTCCTGCGAGTCGTCCGGAGCAGCGCCTATTACGAGGAGGCGGGCAGCGACGCGGCCTCGTGGATCACCAACTCCAAAGGCAAGGGCAAGATCATCGTCGTCGGCAGTCAGGGCTTCTGCCACGCCGAGCAGAACCTGCTCGCGGCCCTGGCCCGGAGCGGCTACAAGGGGCAGAGCGCCACGGTAGCCGGCGGGAAGCGCCCCTGCACGGCCTGCCACGTGGCACTCGAGCTGGTGAAAAAATACAAGTTCAACAATCTCGTCTACGTGGAACGGCACGGCGGCGCCTGGTACAGCAGCTCGAAGGTGAGCTTCAGCAAGATCGCCACGGCCCTTGGGGTCGATCTGGCTACCGTGAAGTCCATGGCCAAATCGCTGCTCACAAAGCCGCAGTACGCGACCGCGGCCGGGGAGGGCGCGGACGAGACGGAGGAGATCACCGACCTTCGGGACAAGGTTCTCAAGAAAGTGGTCCACACCGATCGGCTTCCCGGGGAGGTCGCGCCGCCGAAGGGCGTCATCTCCGACTATGACGAATTCGTGCCAGATCCCACACGGGTGGCGAAAGAAGAGGAATTCGAGGCCGGCTACGAGATGGACACGGACGAGGAAGACATCTGAGCCAGGGGGCGCGGTCAGGGGGACGCGGTCAGGGCGCCGCTAGATGAGCTGCCCTGACTCGCCGCCCAGCCTGGCTGAGAGCTGGCGCCGGGACGAGATCCCGAGCTTGGCGAACACCTTGCCGAGGTGATACTCGACTGTCTTGGCGCTGATGAAGATCTCGCCAGCGATCTCCTGGTTGGTGAGTCCCTGGGCCGCCAGGAAGGCGATCCGGCGCTCCCGGGAGGACAGCGCCGCGAACGCCTCGCCCTCTGGCAGCCCGGCCGGTGACGGCGCCTGTGCCCCGAAGGTCTCGAGGTCGCTGGCGCACCGCTCGGCGAAGGGCCTGGCGCCGAGCGCGCGGTACTGCTCGTAGGCGCGCCTGAGCCGTTCGATCGCGGCCCGGCGGTTGCGCCGCGACATCAGGTACCGGCCGTACTCGTGCTCGACCCGGGCCCGGTGAAGCGGCACGTCGTCGCGTCCGGGCGGATGAGCCGCGGCGTAGTCAAAGCGCGCCCGTGCTCTCAGTTCGTCGTGCCCGGCGGCCGCCAGCCACGCGTCAAGCCAGGCGACCGTCCCCGCCAGGTGCCCGGTGGCATCGGCCAGGTCGGCCAGCCGGCCAAGGGCGTGCTGGGCGGCGGCTAGCTGTCCCGTTCCTATCAGGCCCTCCACGTGCAGCGGCTGCCACCAGGCCTGATAGCTCCTGCCCAGGCCCGGTTCGGCCAGCAGGGGCTGAAGCGCGCTCAGCATCCGGCCGTACTCCCCGTGCGCCTGCGCCACCGTGGCGGCGGCGATCACGGGAAACACCACGTAGTCCTTGGGCGCGCATTCGGCGAGCCAGCGCTGCGCGGCCAGCAGGTGCCGGGCAGCGGGCTCCGAGCGCCCGGCGGCCGCGTCGATGCACGCCGCGATGGCGTGGACCGGCACCCGGAGCCGCCGCACGGCGTGACCGGTCAGGGCGGCGAGTGCCTGCCCCGCCGTTTCCTGCGCCGCCTGCCAGTTGCCAAGCAGGTAGTGGGCGTACGCCAGGTACGCCTGTCCCATCGGGGCCACGGAATTCACGGCGGCCCGGTCACCCGCGCCGAGCATGCGGACCAGATCCTCGATCCCGTCCCGCAGCCGCCCGCTCAGCAGCCGGAGGCTGCCCCTGGTCCAGAGCCGCACGCTCGGGCTGCCCGCCTTGTGGCCCTCGCCGCCGCGCCCGTCGGACTCGGTCTCTGACACGAGGATGGCCAGCTTGTCCAGCGCGGCGTCAGGCCCGTTGATCCGGCTCCAGCCGTCGGCGGCGCAGTACTCGGCCCAGCCCCGGTGCACGGCGGGCAGGTCACCCTGGGCCAGCAAGGTCTCGGCCACCTGGTACTCGGCCTCCGCTTCGCCCAGGTCCGCGTGCAGCAGCGCCATTGCCAGGTCGATGTCGGGACACAGCGCCAGCATGGACCGCTCAGCGAGGTCGCGGGCCTCGGCCAGGAGCGCGTGTGCCTGCGGGTAATGACCGGCCACCTCGGCCAGCACGGCCAGCACCAGGCTCCGCGGCGCACTCGACGGCCAGCGGGCCAGGCACGATTCCAGGCGCGGCCCCCAGTCGACGGCACGCAGGGTCAGCCACCAGCCCGCGGCCCGCACCAGGCGGTCTTCGCGCTCGCGCGGGTCGGCGGTAACCGTCACCGACCACATGAGCAGTCTGCCGGCCCGCTCGCTGTCGCCCGCCCGGTAATACCGCTCGGCTTCCTCGACCAGCATCGCCGCCAGCACGGGCTCCGCGTCCGGCGTCGCCGCGACCTGGTGCGCCCAGGCCCGGGTGCCGATCGCGAAGCTCGCCGCCCTGGTGTGGAGCGTCTCGCGCAACGCCGCCGGAAGGCCGCGGTAGATGACGTCCCGGTACAGCGGGTACCTGATGGACACGGGGGCGACCGCCTCGCTCGGGTGCCATTGCACCAGGCCCGCGTCGAGCAGCGGCTCGAGCGCCGCGAAGGGATCATCGACGCCCGCGACCGACCCGAGGATCGCGAGCGGCCAGGGCTCGTTGGATACCGCCATGGCCGCCAGCAGCTCGCGGCTCGGGGCGGGGATGACCGAGACCGCGCGCAGGATGCCAGTCACCAGCGGGTCATAGAGCCCGAGCAGGTCGGCCGGAGAGGCGCGCTCGATCGACAGGCCCTGGTCGAGCAGGACCGACAACAGCGCCGGATGGCCGCCGGTGTACCGGTGCAGGCGCGCCGCGGCAAGCTCGGGGACGCCGGCCCGACCCTGTCGAGCAACTGCCCGACTTCGGGGACGCTCAGCTCAGACAGGGAAAGATGGCTGACGTCGCCGCCGGAGAGTACATGCTGCCTGAAGAGATCTGCCTCCGGCTCGCCGCCGGGATCTGGCTGCCACGGCTCGCGGGCCACCACGATCAGCAGCATGGCGGCCGGGCGCAGCACGGGCAGCGCGGCCGAGAACTCGGCCGCCGACTCCGGGTCGATCCACTGCGCGTTGTCCAGCGCGACCGCGACCGGGGCGCCCTCGTCGAGCGTCGCGCGAAGCGCGGCGGGCAAGCCCGCGTGGGGGCGCGTGACCTGCGGCCGGCCCTGCGCCCGGGTCAGCTGAGCCAGCAACTGGTCGGCGGCGCCGCCCCTGGCGCAATCGGCGATCAGCCGGCTGAAGCCGGCCAGTTGCTCAAGCGCGCGCAGCAGCAGCGCTGTCTTGCCGATTCCGGGCCTGCCCTCAATGACCACGCTCTGCCATGTTCCCGCGGCAGCGGACACGGCGCGGGCCGAGATCTCGCGAAGCTCGGCCCGGCGGCCGACGAAGCGCCGGTTCCGCTGCTCTCGCGCCGCGGCTGGCGAATCGCCGGCGAGCCTCGCCGGGCCGGGGACTTCCTCAGTCCGGAACGGCACCCCGCGCCGGGAGCTTGCCGCTGGCCAGTGGTCGCGAGGTGAGGTCATCGGGCTCGTGCGGGCCGAAAGTCCATCTACGAATCTGCTATCACATTGATTGGGCGCGGCTGGCCGCGACGCGCCGTCAAATGAAACCCTCGCGGATGGCATAAGCCACCGCATGGGTGCGATTGCGAAGCTGATACCTGACTGAGACATCGTGCAGCGAGCTGGTCACGGTCCGCTTGGAATACGACAGCTCGCGTGCGATCTCGTCGGTGTCGAACCCCTGGGCGGCGAGCTTGAGTATGTCCCTTTCCCTGTTGGACAAGCCGCTGAGCGCCAGCCCGCGCGGCTGGAGCACATGCCGCCGCAGCCGGGTCACCTGCTTCAGCAGCCGGGAAAGGACCTCAGGAGGCAGGGCCGCGTCACCCTTGGCGGCGTTGATCACGGTCTGCGCGAGCCAGGACGCCGAAGCGCGGGAGCGCCAGACGATCGAGCCGGCACCGGCCTCGACGACCGCCATGAGGTCGTCATCGGTCAGCGAGCTGACGACCAGGACAAGGTGATCGCATCCCTGGATCCGCAGTGCGCGCATGACCTGCAGTGCCTGCTCGTCCGCACCATCGATCGCAAGGACGGCGACCGCTGGCGGCGCCTCCGGCGTCGCCTCCACTAAGTCAAACTCCTGCCGCCCGCGAAGCTGCGCCGTCAGACCACTGCGGGTGATCGGATCATGTGCGTAGACATATACTGATATACGCCCATCAGTCATTTCTTTATTCCCCCTCTAAGGCCCGTGAGCCGAGCAATATAAGGACACGGAATCCTGCCAATGCAGGCACCAAATCGCGCATCCGGAATCTCGCGCCCTCGCGCTATCAAGCATCCTTCTGGCGGTAGCGCAGCGCCCTCGGGATCAGCCCTAGCCTTTCCCTAGCCGCTTGATCAGGAGAACAATGGCCTGATGGGAGTCTGGGAGCGGGACGGAGGCCGATCTGGGCCGGCCGCGACTGCGCGGGCCAGGAACTCTCGGCTGGCTTACCGCCCGCCAGGCGCCGTTCGGCTCACCTTGAGGCGGCCGAGGCCTCGGGCGCCGGCGCGGCCTGGCTTCACCGGGTCGCCGCCGCGTCCCACGCCGACGAGTCGCTGGCCTCGGCGCTTGAATCGGCCGCGCTCGGCGGCGCTCCGGCCGGCCGGCAGCCCGGGCCCGGCGCAGCTGATGGAATGGGCGGCCGACCTCAGCATGAGCAGCGGGGCCCGTGAACGGCGGGTCCTGGCCGCCGCGATGCAGTGCGTGTACGCCGGCCGCCTCGGCTCAGGCCGCCTGTGGGCTCATGCCGAGGCCTGCCCGCCGTCACCGCTGCGCGATTGCGCGCTCGCGGGACGCGCCGTGCTCCAGGAACGGTGGATCGAGGCCGAGTTTCATCTGGACCGGGCGGCGGACCAGGCCGAGGCGGAGCAGGCCGAGGTGAGGCTAGCCGAAGCGGGGCTAGCCGAAGCCGGGCTAGCCGAAGCCGGGCTAGCCGACGCCGGGCTAGCCGAAGCGGGGCACGAGATCGCCGCGATCGTCCACGGCATCAGGGCGGCGCTGTACTCGAAATCGGGCCTCGGCGGGCGAGCGGCCGCCGCCGCGGCGGCAGGCCTTGCCGCCGCGCGCAGCGATCTCGGGCTGCGGCGCTGGCTGATCGGCTTGCTCGCGGAAGGCCGCTGCTACGCGGAGGATCCGCGCGCCGCCGCCGAGACCTTGGCGGGCGGCGGAATCGCTGATGTCCCGTGGGCGGCTGGCGGGCCGCGGGCCGAGCCGGTCACGGTGCTGGCGTTCGGCAGCTATCTGGCGCTGTCAGGCGAGCCGCACCGGGCGATCGCGGTACTTCGCGGCCTGGCCGGCGGCCCCGATGACCTGCTGGCGCCTGACCTTGAAGCCTCCGCCAGCCACTGGCTCGGGCTAGCGAGCCACCTGATCGGCGCCGCACGCCAGGCCGACGCCTACGCCAGCGCCGCGATCGAGAGGGCGCGCTGCCCGGGCGCGCGGCGCGCCTGCGCGTCCTACGCACTCGGTGCCCTGCTCGCCGCGCACCGAGCGGCCTGGAACGCCGCTGATGAGCACCTGCGGTGCGCGCGCGACCATGCTCGCGGCGGCTCGCCTGATGACGCCGTCCTGTGCGACATCGCCTCGGCGGCGATCGCTCACGCCCGCGGCCCGCGTCCCGGCGATAACCGGGTCCTTGACCGGCTGGCGACCGGACGCGGCGCGGCGCGCAAGTACCGGTCGCTGTGGCTGCCGATGCACGCCGAGGTGCTCGTGGAGTCGGGGTCGGAGCAGGAAGCGCCGGCCGCGCTCGCCGGGCTGGCAGCGCTGGCCGACCGGGTACCTTACCTGCGGGTCGCGTGGTGCAGGCTGGCCGGACGGCTTGCCGAGCGCCGCAAGGACCTGCTCGCCGCGCAGCAGCACTACGAGTCCGCGCGGGACCTGCCGCCCGAGTGCCTGGTCGTGCCGGTGCAAGTCGGCCTTCTCGAGCACTGCTACGGGCGGTTGCTGAGCGGGCTGGGCGCCAACTCAGAGGGAATGAGATGGCTGGACAGCGCGCGCACCCGCTTCACCTCGGCAGGCGCGGTGCCCTACGCGGAGCGCTGCGCGGCAGATCTGGCCAGCCGTCAGCTCGCGGCCGACTCAGGCGATCAGCCTTCCGTGCTCACCCAGCGGGAACGCGCCGTCGCGCACCTGGTCGCGGCCGGCCTCACCAACCAGGAGGTCGCGGCGCGGCTGTACGTCAGCGTCAAGACCGTCGAGTACCACCTCGCGCGGGTCTACACCAAGCTGGGGATCTCCTCACGCCGGCAACTGGCCGGCGTCCTGCGCGGATTCGCCGGCTGATCCGCCATCCGAGCCGCCAGGCGCTGCACCGTTGTTGTCCACAACGTGAAAAAGGCCTCAATGCCGACGCCTGACACGCAGCTTCCCTGGGCGCTATCGGACTACTTGAACCGGAGCGGGCACTGGTCTGACTTCGCCGCCACCCAGCGAGCGGCACTCGCCGCGGCCGTCCGCCTCGGCGATCTGCCCGGGCAGGCGTACGCTCACCGCTGCATCGGCCGGGCTTCCTTTCAGCTTCAGGATTTTGATCTTGCGCTCGATCATCTGGCCAGCGCACTCCCGATCGGCCGAGCGGCGGCCTTGACGAAAATGATGAACGTTCGTTTAATTCTGCCATGGGACGCATCGCGGGAGTCGCCGCCACCCAGACGCGGGAGCGGCTGCTGCGCGCGGCCGCTGACGTGTTCGCGCGGCGCGGGTATGACGGCACGCGCGTGGCGGACATCGCCGCGGCCGCCGGCGTCAGCAACGGCGCGCTCTACGCCCACTACGCGTCCAAGGCCGACCTCTTGGTCGCCGCACTGCACACGCACGGCCGGCGCATGCTCGCCGACATGTTCGCGTCCGACCCTGACCGGTCGATCACCGACCTGCTGCTCTTGATCGGCCAGGGGCTGCTGCGGCCGCGCGACGCCCGGGGCGCCCTGGTCATCGAGGCGCTCGTCGCCGCCCGCCGCGATCAGGACGTGGCGCCCCCGATGCGCGCGTACGTCGGCGAACGGGCCGACTGGCTCGCCGGCCTTATCGAGCTAGCCCAGGCCGACGGAGAGCTTGACTCCGCCGTGTCCCCGACCGCGCTCGCCTACTTCTGCCTCGCGCTCTCGATGGGCAGCGCGCTTGTCACGCCTGAACTTCACGGCGTCGACGACCGGGAGTGGGCCGCGCTGCTCGCTCGCCTGGTCGCCGCGCTCACTCCCCAGCCGGAACAAGGCACCCCCGCCGGACCAGACACCCCCGCCGGACCAGAAGAGACGGGATCACCGTGGTGAAGCTGCGGATTGACTCTGAACGTTGCCAGGGCCACGGTCGCTGCTACGACCTCGCCCCTGACCTGTTCGGCGATGACGACGAGGGCTTTGGCCAGGTGCTCGGCGACGGCCTCGTGCCTTCGGGCCGGGAGCGCGAGGCGCGCCTCGCGGTGGCCAACTGCCCGGAACGCGCGATCGACAGCCTTGACGAGGGACTGAGATGACAACCGACGAGCGCTTCCCGCGAAATGTTATCGAGGCCGATGACATTGAGCCGCCAGGCGAAGGCACTCGCAGCGCGATCATCACCGGGCCGGTGTCAGACTGGGCGACCGATTTCTCGCACCTCGAGCCGGAGTGGTCGGCCGACCCCTACCCGATCCAGGACGAGTTGCGGCAGCGCTGCCCGATAGCGCACACGGAGCGCTTCGGCGGCGGATGGCTGCCGACGCGGTACGACGACGTCGCCGCGATCGCCTACGACACCGACCACTTCTCCTCGCGGTCGATCATCATGGGCAACTTCCGCCCGCCCCACGATCACGCGCCGGTAGGCGGCTCGCCGCCCATCTCATCCGATCCGCCATTCCACCACGATGCGCGCAAGCTCTTGCTGCCCGCGTTCACCAAGACGGCGGTCATGAAGCAGGAGCCGGCGACGAGGGCGTTCTGCCACGGCCTCATCGACGCCTTCGGGGACCGGGACGTCGTTGACGCCGCCGGCGATTACGCGCAGCACATCCCGATGCGGGTCATAGCCGACATGCTGGGCTTCCCGCCTGAGGACGGCCCGCGGTTCCGGGAATTCGTCGAGAGCACGCTCGAAGGCATCAACCTGCCTCCCGAGGAGCGCGTGGCGCGGATGACGCGACTCTTCGGCTACCTCACCTCGCAAGTGCATGACCACCTCGACCGCCCGCGCGAGGACCTGACGACCTACCTGATCAACGCCGAGCTTTACGGCCGCAAGCTCGAGCCCGCCCACGTCGTGGGCACGATGGCCCTGCTGCTCATCGCCGGCATCGACACCACCTGGAGCGCCATCGGCTCGTCGCTGTGGCACCTGGCGCGGACGCCAGCCGACCTAGCCCGGCTTGTAGCCGATCCCGGGCTGCTGCCCGCTGCCCTGGAAGAGTTCCTCCGCGCCTACGCCCCGGTCACCATGGCCCGCCTGGTGAAGGACGACATGTCGTGGCGCGGCGTCGGCATGAAGGCCGACGACTGGATCTTGCTATCGTTCCCCGCGGCGAACCGTGACCCTGCTCAGTTCGACCGCGCGGCGGAAGTGGTCATCGACCGCGAGGTCAACCGCCACGCGGCGTTCGGCCTCGGCATCCACCGGTGCGTCGGGTCTCACCTCGCGCGCATGGAACTGCGGGTCGCCCTGGAAGTCTGGCTCGAGCGGATTCCGGAGTTCAGCCTGGCCGACCCGGCAGCGGTGGCGTGGTCGGCCGGCCAGATCCGCGGCCCGCGCGCTCTCCCGCTCCGAGTCCGCTAGAAGCACTTTCCTGAGTTATCGGGGGAGGTTTTCGCTTAATGGAGTTCTTTCAGTGCTATTGACTGAAAAGCTCCCCAGAGCAGGAACTCTCTCACACGAGACTCTGCCCGGGTTCCCGGAGACTTCCCGCTTCGCGGAGTCTTTCCGGCCCTGGCGCGGAGAGTTGTCGTTGCGCGGAGTCTTTTCCGGCTCTGGCGCGGAGAGTTGTCGCTGCGCGGAGTCTTTTCCGGCTCTGGCGCGGAGAGTTGTCGCTGCGCGGAGCGTTGTCCGCACATAGGGCGGTCAACACTCCGTGCTGCGAGAACTCTCCGCGGTAACGACGGAAAATGCTCCGCGATCATGCCGCAAACGACGGAGAACGCTCCGCGATCATGCTCCGGCGCGGGAACTCTCCGCGATCATGCCGCAGAACAGGAACGCTCCCCGATCACCGGCGAGGCAACCCGCACCGCCGGAACCGAGCCCGGCTCGCTCCGCAAAAACGCACCGTATCACCCGGCGGGACCAGGCCTTGCGGGCAAGGGACGAGGCGGGTGCCCGGAAGGTCATGAGTCACGCGGCAGCCTCCCTGGCCCAGGCGATCTTCCGTGATCAAGGTCCCATGCATGATCACGGAACATCACACCTGCCCTGACCTGGGCGATCTTCCGAGATCACGCCCACGAACATGATCACGGAACATCGCCCTGTCGGCCCCGGCACTGGCAGCTCCCCGGACTGAGAACTCTCCCCCGCAATGCCGGAAAAGGCTCCCCGATCCTGATCCCGAGCCCGCCAATGTCCACGACGCTGGCACTTCCGGCGCTATCAACGTGACAAAACTGGGACCAGGCGCAACTCGGGCCGCCTTACCGAGACCTGGGCGTTGACTATCTGCGAGTTCCCTCCGAAGTAAAAGAAGACCCGGACAAAGCACCGGATCAGGCAGGCCGCAAGGCGCTGTCGGCCGGAGCGGCTGAAACCACAAAAACAGCAGTAGTACAATCAATTCATGACGAACAGGCCGGAAATCGAGGTTTGGGAGACTTGGGAGTCAGTCTTCCTCAAGACGACAGCACTCGGCAACATGATCGTAGAGAGCAGCCTGGCGAGCAATCAGCGCATTTCGAGGATAGCCTTCGTGCCGCGTGGCGGCTTGTATCTGGTCAACATACTCTCGCGGATGCTGGGCCTGTCCGGCGACCAGGTCATTTCAATCGGAGTGTCGAAGTACAGCAGGGAACATCCCACGCAATCCGGCCAATTCAAAATTGGCCAGCTGCCGGCCAAGGACCATATTACGGACCAGGTCGTGCTCCTCGTTGACGAAGTCCATGACACGGGGCGGACCGCCCAGTGGGTCCGCCAGGAGCTCGTCGAATTGGGCGCGGCCGCCGTGTCGATGGCGGTCATTCACTACAAGCCCGGCGCCAATGCCACCGATTATGAGCCAGACTTCTTTATTGAGCGCACTAATGGCTGGGTGCATTACCCGTGGGAGCCCATCGACGCATTCGGCAGCGTCTATCAGGCCGCTTTGCGGGACCAGGGCTAGCGCCGCCACCCGAGTTACCCCTACGGCGGGCCTGCCGGGCCTAGCCCTGGGCCGAGCCGTGTTCATCGCGGAGGACCCGACGGCCCTGCAGCCTGAAGAGCAGGCCGAACGCTGGTCCGATCACCAGCGTGACCGCGACGAACAGCACGATGATGGCGATAAAGGTAACGTGCGGGGCGCCGGCATTGACCAGCGTCACGCTGGTGCCCGGCAGCAAGACCGGGTACTGGGCGACGCCCCAGCCCCAGATGACCGCCGCCACGGCCAGCGCCGCGACGAGACGCACCCCGCGCAAGCGGCGCGCGGTGAGCATGGCCAGCGAGGCGAGGCCGCACAGTCCCGCGATGATGACCAGCGGCAGCGCCCGTCCAGTCAGGCGGCTGAAGAGGCCGTGGTTCAGTTCATGCACCACGAGCAACGCCGCGAGCGACAGCGCGCCGGTGCCGATCGCGGCGGCCTGCGCGCGACGGATGAAATACCGCTCTAGCCGATCGTCGCCCCGCCGGCCGGCCTCAGCCGTGAGATAGGTCGCGGCCAGGTAGCCGCACGCGGCCGTGAACAGGAAGCCAGTCAGCAGCGGCAGGGCACCGGTCCACGCTGCCAGGCTGGCGTGCGCGGCGCTGACGTGCACCTGCCCGGCGGCGATCGCGCCGACTACCGTGCCCAGGAAGAACGGAGTGATCAGGGAGGAGAAAGCGAAGATCGCGCCGAATGCCCGCTGCGCGCCGAGCGTCCGCGCTTCCTTGCGGAACGCGAAGCCGGCTCCTCGCAGCACGATGCCGCCCACCGCCAGCCACAGCGGCGGCGCGAGAGTGATCATCACGGCGGCGAAGGCGTGCGGGAACGCCGTCCAGAAGATGACGAGGTCGAAGATGAGCCAGACGTGGTTGGCCTCCCACACCGGGGTGATCGACTCGTCGATGAGCCGCCGCGGCTGGCTGCCCCGTTGATCACCGCCCGCCAGCAGGTCCCACAGCCCGCCGCCGAAGTCGGCTCCTCCGAAGACCGCGTATAGGGTGACCGAGGCCAGCAAGATGGCGCCGACCGCGGCGGCCGCGATCACGACCCGGCCCGGCCCGCGGCCTGACCGGTCCGCCCCGCGGGCGGGCCGTACGGAACCGCGGCCTCAGATCCGTCGCCGCGCCGCCATCTGCTGGCCAGCATCCGCAAGATCAGCAGGGTCGCGACGGCAAGCAGCGCATACAAGATGATGATCAGCGTCAAGGTGGTGACGACACCTCCGTTCGAGGTAGCTGCCGCCGCCGTGGTCTGCAGCCGGTACACCACCCACGGCTGCCTGCCGACCTCGGTGACCACCCAGCCGCACTCCATCGCCACGATCGCGGCCAGCCCGCTGACCGCGCCGAGCAGCCAGAAGAGCCGGTGCCGCGGCAGCGCGCGCCGGCGCCACCACGTGTAAAGGGCCCACAGGCCAGCGAGCAGCAGCAGGAATCCCAGGCCGACCATGACGTCGAAGCACAGGTGCAGGAGCCAGACCACCGGCGGCCGGTTCGCCGGCACGACGCCGTCCCATCCGATGACCCGGGTATTCGGGCTGAAGCCCACCAGCAGCGAGTCCAGGTCAGGAACCTTGACCCCGCCGTAGACCTGCCCGTGGGTGTACACACCGCCGATCCATTCAGGCACCTGCCGCGAGGTGCGCGTCACGTACTCCATGGAAGCGAATTTCACCGGCTGGTCTTGCGCGATCGACCGCGCCGCCGTGTCGCCCACGCCGATCTGGAATGGCGTCAGGATCGCCGCCGGCACGAACGCGATCGCGAAACCCTTGTAGTGGTAGCTGTCCCGCCTTCCGCGCAAGATTCCCGCCGCGTAGACACCCGCCACGGTGAACCCGGTCACCATATATGCGGCCAGGATCATGTGCGGCATCTCATAAACAGCCGCATGATTGAAATAGACCTGCCACGGATCAATCGACGTGATCTGGCCATGCCGCATGGTGAAACCGCCGGGCTGATTCATCCACGAATTGACGGCGATCACCGACATGGCGCCGAAAACGCCGCTGAGCGCTATCGGGACGCCGGTCCACCAATGCACCCAGCCGGCCAGCCGCCGCCAGCCGTACAGATAGATCGCCGTGAAGATGGCCTCAAGGAAAAAGAACAGGCCCTCGACTCCGAACGGCAGGCCGAGCACGGCCCCGTACCGGCGCATCAGCCCGGGCCACAGCAGGCCCATCTCGAAAGAGAGCACAGTGCCGGTGACAGCGCCGACGGCCACGAGCACCCCCATGACCTGCGACCAGCGGCGTGCGAGCCTCATCGCTATCTCGTCGGCTCGTTTCAGCCCGATGTACTCGGCGATCAGCACGGTGGTCGGAAGCGCGATCCCGAGGCACGCCAAGATGATGTGGTATCCAAGCGTGGTCGCCATCTGGGCGCGAGCGGGAACTACCTCGCGGCTCACCTGCCCGGCAGCGGACATGGCCACCGCGGCAATGTGCATGGACATCTCCGGCGACTCGGCGGGAACAGCACAAGCCCGCGTGCGATAGCGATCCGAATGGCCCGGCCATCGATCGGCCGCGAAGGCGGGCCTACCCGCATGCTACGCGGCGAACCCGCCCCAGCCCGGAGCGGTCCCGCGGGGATCAGCCATCCGCCCGGTAAAGTTCCTCGCGAAGCCAGGCAGTGTCAACGCCCGCACGTCCATCCGCTGCGAGCAAGTCGGCATCGTACTCGAACTGGCGCAGCAGCCCTTCCAGCGAGAAGCGCTCCTTGCCGCCCGCCGCTTCGCGGGGCGTGCGTCCGCGCAGGGCCGGCACCTTTTCGTCAAGCCAGTACTTTTCCCGCCCTTCGCCGGGCCGCCAGGCACTACCGGTAAGGCTCCGCGCGCCGTCAGGCCGCGCGAACTCCCGGCCCGGTCAATCCGCTTCTCGTCCTTGACCACGGGTTCCGCGCCGGCCTTCGCGAGTACATCGAGCAGGCGGGTGAACTGACTGACCGAGTCGATCTCGGCTACGACCTGACCCGGCTCGAAGCGCAGTTCGCCGCGAACCCACCGCTGCGGTTCTGAAGGGCCGTCGGGGATTCGCAGCCCGTACCAGGTGATCAGGGCCGGATCGCCGGCGTCGCGCTCGAAGCCTGCTCGTGCCGCCAGCAAACTGGCGACCAGGTCGCTGTCCGTGATCGCTATCTCAGCCACGATGCCTGTCTCGTCGCCGTCGGTCTCGCGCAAGACGGGCGGAACCCAGCGGTGCATGTGGATCTCTCCCGCGATCCGCGCCAGCAGCGCGCCCGTGGCCTTGGACATGATCGAGGCCAGGTAGGACGAAGCAGGGTCGGCCTGGTCGACGAGCACGCCGGTAGGTTCGGCATGGCCGATTCGCATACCCTCGGCTCGCCGCCTGGGATAAGGGACTTTCTTGCCGGACAGCTTGTACGCGATGCCGATGGTGGTTTCGGATACTAGTTCCGCGGCCGCGTCGGCTTCTTCGGGGCTCAGCCGCAAGCCGATACCGGTGGCACGCCAGAAACCGTCGACTGGAACGATCCCGCCAAGCCAGACCGACCACCGAGGCCATGGGCCAGCCAACTCGGCGGGGAAGTCAACATACCTGCGCACGCCCGAGCAGAGATCGGTGCACCGCAGGCCCGGTGCCGCTGACTGGTTGTCGATCCGCCACAGGCCGTAGCAGATCCGGGAGTTCCAGACGCTCGCTCTCGCTGCCAGCTCACCGGGCACCGAAGGATCGGCGGCGAAGACCGCGATCGGGCCGTACGCATCGTCGTCATCCGCTTCTCGCGGACCGGCCGCGGGAAGCCTGGCAGTGAGCAGGCAGTACTCCTGCTGCAACGCGCGGAAAGCGGCCAACTCGGCGGGCTCCCAGTCCAGGAAGTCGTAGTCCGCGACCAATTTGGCGATCTTGTCCTCGATGACCTGCTCGTAGCCAGCCTTGCCGAGGAAAGCCCGCACGGCGTCACTGAGCGCGTTCATCCCTGACCGGTCGGTGAACCGGGCGACCGCGGCGCGCTCGCGCGGCCCGCAGCATTCTTGCCAGGCGACACTGAGCCCGCATGAGCACTCATCCTCGGGCCGTACATCACTGAGATGCTCGTAGGCCGCGCTGATCCAGATTCCGTAAAAGTGGTCAGCGACATCGTCGTCCGGGACTTCGCGGAGCCTGCTCTCGATTAGCGCGAGCGCGTCGGCGAGCCGCCCGTGTTGGCGCAGATGCCTGGCTAGAATCACGCGCGTCCCGGAATCCCCCGCTCCGGCCGCCAGAGCCTGGTCAAGCAATTCGCGAGCGCGACCGGGCTGCTCCGTGGCCTGCGCGACGAGGGCCGCGAAGGTCAGGCCGGTCAGTGAGGGGGCGCCAGCCGCCTGGTCCTCACCAGCCGCCTGGTCCTCACCAGCCGCCTGGTCCTCACCAGCCGCCTGGTCCTCGCCTGGCGCGAGCAACGCGTCGGCCGTCTCCGCGAGATGTTCCGCTGAGACGCCGCTGGCCTGCATCAGCTCCACCAGGGCGACGGAGACCGGGCCGCCACCGAATCGCTCGCTGATCCTGTCAGCTCGCTCCGGTACAGCGGTATCGGGACCTGTCAGCTGGGCGAAGCGGTTGACTACCTCGTCGGCGAACTGTATCGCCGCCTGCTGGCGCAACGCGGCTGCCTGCTTCTGCGTCGCCTTGACCTGACGCTTAGCGCGGTCAATCTTGCGCTGGCGGTTGCTCTTTGCCATAGCGGCTCTCTCGTTCCTCTCGGCGGCTGGCTCACCGACCGGCGCCGTCGCCGTCGCGCGCTGGCCGGATTAGTCAAGGCTTCGGCATGGATTTTGGCATCCTTCCCCGGCAAAGGCGGGCAGGACAGATCAGATACCGCGCGCTGCCCCCGTTCTTCCTGTCCGAAGGGCCTGTCTGGCGCCGGCCCGGCCCGCGGCAGCATCAGGGCGGCACGGGTTGCTGGTCACGCCCGCGTCTGACAGCAGCGTGGCCCGCCCTGTTGCTGTCAGCCACTGGTTTTGACAGCGTCGGGTGGCCCGGGGCGTTTCAGCCCCGGGCTCCCACAGATCCGTACGTGACAGTCTCCCGTCATACGGCTCTTGCCGTCCTGGTCATCTGGCGGGCCGGTTTTACCCAGTCCCAGTGAGCGAAGAACAGCGGCCAGGTCGCGGCCGTCTCGGTCCAGGCCCGGATGGCTTTCTTCCAGGTCCGGTACCGTTTGTATTTGTTCATCAGCCACCGCATCAGGCAGGTGTTGATGCGGCGGAGCAGGGGATACAGCGCCGAGCGGTAGAACTTTCCGTAGTAGTTCATCCAGCCGCGTATTTTCGGGTTGATCCAGCGGGCGATGTCCGCTGAGGTCAGCCGGTTCTGGCGGCGCAGTCTCCAGGACCGCGCCTCGGCGCTGATCTTCTTCAGGGCGTCCTTGCTGATCGCGGGCAGGAACGAGGTGAACTTCACCCCGTCTTTCCGCCGGGCCCGCCGGGGCCGGAACGTGTACCCCAGGAACGTGAACGACACGTGCTCAGCCGAGCCGCGCCGCCTGCTGTCCTTGCAGTACACGATCCTGGTCTTATCCGGGTGCAACTCCAGTCCCACCTCACTCATCCGTTCGCCCAGCGCGGCCAGGACCTTGCGGGCCTGGAACTCGCTGACGCAGTGCACGACAGCGTCGTCGGCATAGCGCTCGAACTTGACCAGCGGGAACTCGCGTTCCAGCCAGGTATCGAACGCGTAGTGCATGAACAGGTTCGCGAGCACGGGGCTGATCGCTGACCCTTGCGGGGTCCCGCGGTCCCGTTCTTGCAAGGACCCGTCAGGCAGCCGCAGCGCAGCGGCCAGCCACCGCTTCACGTACAGCACCACCCAGCGGGTCTCATGGTCAGTGTGCCTTTCGGCCGCCTTGACGATCAGGTCCCACCGCACGCTGTCGAAGAACTTCGCGACATCGAGATCGATTGCCCAGTTGTACTCCCAGCAGCGCTCCCGGCATGCCGCCACCGCGTCCAGGCCCGACCTGCCGGGCCTGTACCCATAGGAATCGCGATGGAACAACGGTTCCGCCGCGGCTTCCAGCCGGGCCGCCGCCACGGTCTGCGCGATCCTGTCCGCGACAGTCGGAATGCCGAGCACGCGGGTCCCGCCGCCATGCGGCTTCGGGATCTCCACCGCCCTCACCGGGGGCGGGAAGTACGTCCCCGAGGACATCCGGTTCCAGATCTTGTACAAGTTGTCCTTCAGACCGGACTCGAACGCCTCGATGGACTGACCGTCAACTCCCGGTGCGCCCTTGTTCCCTTTCACCTTGAGCCAGGCATCCCAGACCTCTTCCCTGCTGATCCGGAACGGCTTGCCAGATGCTTTCAGCTCGTCCACGCAACTCCTCCCAGGCCACAGCCCGGTTGATCAGGCAACCAGCTACGAACAGCCCGGCCCCTTCGCTCCGCCCCCATTACAAGGGCATCACCGCTACTACGGGCCGGTCCGCCAGCGCGCCCGGCAACGGTACTCACGTCCCCGGCCGGGGAACTCCCAGCCCGGGCACTCCCTCTCACCGCCCGCTGAAGCGGCAGTATCCAGCGCGCCTTCTCACGTTCCGCACGAGAGCCGCAGACCAGGCTCACGCCACCTGTGCGCCGGACACCGCCTGGCCAGTAACGGGTACGCCCGCCAGGCTCATCCCGGAGCACACGCCAGCGCCCCGGTTCTGATGCCGTCTAAGAGGGTTACGACGCTTTACGCAGTGGTCGTCTTCCGGGTCCCTGCCTGACGCATCACGTGCGCCTTTTCCTCATCGCTCACCACGACGGTCTTCAGCCAACGCAGCATGAGGCGGCTTGAAACCACCCCCCGAGGGCGGCTCCGGGGGGCCAACTGTCCCCCATCTCCCGTACAGCACCACATCAAAGAACCTTCCTACCTACATGGCAGGCTCCCTTCTGCGTTCGTGACACACAACGCGGCCCTCCCTGATGTTGTCCTGACAGCAACGGGGAGGGCCACGTTGCTGTCAGAAAGGACCGCTAACAGCAACAGGGAAGGCCACGATGCTCACCCTGGCCCCGCGGTGCCGGGCGGGGGGCCCCGCGGTGCCGGGCGGGGGCCCTGCGGTGCCGGGCGGGGGGCACGGCGGCGCCGGGCGGGGGGCACGGCGCACGGCCGCCTGAGGTCGCCTGCCTGTATGGCACCAGGCTGGCCTCCACGGTCGTGGAGGCCGCTCTCAACAGCTGGCGGAGCAACTGTCCGGCAATTCGGCGTCTCGCGCAGGTATGGATCATGCTAATTGACAATTGCCAGGGCACCGGTGACTTCCTATGCTCGAACAGGCAGATACATTAACTCCGCGTCGTTTCGCTGTGCGCCGAAGCCGCGCGGTCCGCTATGATGAGAATTGACACGGAGGACTGATTGATTTACGGTTCCTTCGCCGACGCAATCACGCTTCCCCCCGTTTATAGTGAAGTGCTCGAAGATGAGCAGCCTATCCGCGCATGGCTGGCAGCCGGTCCAGGTGATGTGGCGCTTTCCATCGCCTCGGGCGGCGACAACGTTTTTAACCTGCTGCTGGATCAGCCCGACGAGTTAATCGCCATAGACGTCAGCCAGGCTCAGATTGACTACTGCATCTTGAAGGCCGCCGCCCTTGCCCTCCCGTTTGAGCAGGCAGCGACGGTGCTGGGACTGCCTCGCCCCGGCACGGACGCGGCCGAGCGAGCGGCGATTCTCGACCGGCTTCTTCAGGCGACTGACTTGCGGCTGAGCGAGGGTCCGGCTCGGCAGACCGCTGTCGAGGGCGGTTTATTGCTCGTCGGAATCTTCGAATCGCTTGTCGGCGCCGTCCGGGCCGAGATTCAGAAGGTGCTCGCCGAGGACATTGTCTTCTCGCTAATCGGCCAGGATGACTGCGCCGCCAGGGCGCGTATCTGGACCGAGAATGAGATCGATCAGCGACTGCTGCCCGTATTCAAGATTTTCTTCTCTGAAGACTCGCTGAAGGACGTTTTTACGCCAGCGAGCTTTCATGACATCTTTGACTGCTCGCCGTTTCCTGAGTATCTGCTCGGCGTGCTCCGTCGCAAGCTGGTCACCGACTCGCCGGCGGGCAACTATTTCATGCACCGCTGGTGCCTTGGCCGATACCTCACCAGGTCCGATGTCCCGCCCTATCTCACGCGGGACGGGCACGGCCACCTTGCCGGGCTGCTCGGGCGCGTCAGGTGGCAGGTCAGCGAGATCCTGCCGGTGCTGGCCGGCCTTCCCCGCGGGCACGTCCGGTGCTTCAACCTCAGCAACATCCTCGACTGGTGCGACGACGAGCACGCGACTTTGATCTGGCAGGAGATCACCCGGGCGGCAGCGTCAGGCGCACGGGTCTTCGCCAGGTCGTTCCTGGCTGACCGCGGCTATCTCAGCGAGGCGGCGGGCCTCGGCTGGCAGCGCGACGAGGCAGCGGAGAGCCGGACGGCGCTCGCGGACCGGGTTGGGTACTACCCGCACTACCAGTTGTGGGCCAGAGCGTGACCGCCGCGCAGGCGCTCGAGTACGTCGGCACCGCCCCGTACGGCAGTTGCTATTCCCAGTGCGTCGCCAATCTGGCCGCCTGGAGCGGCCTGCCGGACGCTGCCAGCGTGATGCACCTGACCTGGGGATTTTCCTGGCTGGGCGGCGACGAGCTCGACGGCAGCAATCGCTGGCAGGCAGCGGCCAGGCTCGCGCACGGTCTCGACATCGTCGATGAGAGCTTCGGCACCGCGAGCGAGGCCAGGGCGGCGGAGCGAAACGTGCCGGTCGCGGCGGCAGTCGATGCGTACTACCTGCCGTCCCCGTACCTGAACGTCGAGCACATCGGCCATTGCGTCATCCTGATCGCCAGCGACGCCGACCACGTCACGGTGCTTGACCCGATGTATCAGCCGCGCCCGGCCCGGCATTCGCGCGATCAGTGGGATCGCATGCGAAGCGCCGCCGGCTACCGGACGTTCCGGATCGCCTCCGGGCCGAGCCGCGCCGCCCGCAGGGGCGTTCTCATCGACACTGTCCGCGCCGACCTGCGCGCTCACTGGCAGTCAGACCTCGCCGTTGCCGAGAAGTACCTCGCCGTCAGGCAGGAGTTGCTTCCGGCGCTCCCCGACGTGGCAGGCGTCGCGGCGGAGCGGCTGTACCTCAGCAAGCTTTTCCGGCACCTCGGGCTGGAGCTGAGCGAGGAGATGCTGGCCATCATGCGGCGCTGGTACCTGGCGCACGCCATGTTCCGTGAAGCCGGCCTGGCCAGAGACCGCGATCTCCGGCTGCTCCGTGAGCTTGCCGAACGAGAGGCGGCGATGGCTGACGCCTTCTGCCGGCCGGGAGGTGCGGCCCGGTGAGCCCCGGTCGCGCTCCCCGGCACTGCGAGGCCGCCGTCCGCGAGGCACTGACCGCGCACAGCAGCCTGGGAGACCTCGCGCTGTCGGTCGCGGACGACGCTGACCTGCACGCGCTGGGGCTCAGCTCGCTTGAGACGGTCAGGGTGATCCTCGCGGTGGAGTCGGTACTCGGGATCGAGTACCCGGAGAGCGCCATCGACCGGAGCGTGACCTCGACCATCAGCGGAATTGCCCGCGCCTGCGCTCTCGCCAGCACGGAGGGGCTGAATTGATGCGCCACATGCTCGCGGTGATCAGGGACGGCGCCACCGAAGCTGACGCGACGGCGGCCTTCCCCGCGGCCGCGATAGCCGCCATCCGGGCCGATGGCCTGCTAGCCGCGGCCGCGCCGGCCGAATTCGGCGGCGGCGGATACGACGCGGCCGCGGCGGCCGAGCTGGCCATGTCGCTCGGCAGCGCCTGCGGGTCGACGGCCATGATCTGGGCGATGCACCAGCTGCAGCTCGCGTGCCTCGCTCGCGGAGCGGCTAGCTCGCCGGTGGTCGCCGGCTTCCTGCGCGAGGCCTGCGAGCGGCAATTACTCATCGCGTCGATCACGTCCGAGGAAGGCGTCAGCGGCCTGCGGCAGAGCAATGCCGCGGTCATCCGCAAAGAGGACGAGGCGCTGATCGAGAAGCGGGCTACGACCGTCTCGTATTGCGAGCAGGCCGACGCCTACCTGGTCACCGCGCGATCCGGGCCGGACGCGCCGCCAGCTGACCAGGTACTCGTCCTGGTCAGGCGCGATCAGGCGACGGTGGTGCGCACCGGTGGCTGGAACACGCTGGGCATGCGGGGCACCTGCAGCCCGCCGGCGGTGATCTCGGCGACGGTGCCGGCCGGGCAGGTGCTTGATGAGCCGTTCGAGCAGATCGCGGCGCGGTGCATGGTGCCGCTGTCGCACCTGCTCTGGGCAGCGGTGTGGTCAGGGATAGCCGCGGACGCGCTGGCCCGCGCCGCCGACCTGATGCGGGCCAGGACCCGGGCCATGATCGCGGCCGGCAAGCAGGTGCCAGCCGATCCGAGACTGGGCGCCGGCTATGCCGCGCACAGGCTGGCGCAGGACGCCGTGCGCCAATTCGCCTGCGACTACGACTGCGATCGGATCGCGCCCGCGGCCCTGGCGCTGCGGGCGAACGCGCTGAAAACGGCGACCTCGCGGGCGGCGGTTCAGGTGGCCGAGGCGGCACTTGATATCTGCGGGGTCGCCGGCTATCGCGAGGACGGCCCTTACTCGGTCGCCAGGCATCTGCGCGACCTCTACTCCGCCCGCCTGATGGTGCCCAACCACTCGCTGGATGTCGCCAACTCGCAGCTATTGCTCATCGCAGGGAGCGTGATCGGATCTTGATCTCAGCCGCATGGTCGCCCGAGGGGCAGGCCGATGGCCTGCTCGCAGTGACGCAGCAGTTCGAGGACGCGGTCTCCGCGGTCCAGTCCGCACTCGGCCACCTGGCCGGGACAGCGGCGCCGACCTGGTACCCCCCGGTGATCCCCGGGGACGTTATCGACAGATCCGGGTACCGGGGCTCCTTCCCGCACCTGCTCGGCGACGTTCAGGTCGCCGGCCAGCCGGCCCGGCTGGTGCTGGCCCCCGCCGTGTGCTATCACTTCTACCCGCGGCTCAGCGGGCAGGAGCTGGCAAGCCCGGTCAAGTTCGACGGCAGCGGATACTGCTACCGCCACGAGGCGACCAGCGAGCCCGGCCGCCTGCGGTCATTCCGGATGCGCGAATTCGCGCTGGTCGGCCCGGGCGAGCTGGCCACCGAATGGCGCGATGCCGGGCTCGAGACCTTTACCGGCTGGCTGGCCGGTCTCGGCCTGAAAGTCGACGTCCAGGTGGCCGACGACCCGTTTTTCGGCCCCGAGGCGCGGCTGATGCGGGCCAGCCAGCGCCAGCAGCAGCTCAAGTACGAACTGCGGGTGCCAGTGCACGCCGCTGACAGCGGTACCGCCGTCGCCTCGGCGAACTGTCACGGCGATCACCTGGGCAGGCGCTTCGGCATCGCGCTGGCGGACGGCGAGCCGGCCCACAGCGCGTGCGTCGCCTTCGGCATCGAGCGGGTCGTACTCGCGCTCCTTCACGCCCACGGCGACAACCGCGCTGACTGGCCGCCGATCAGGGTGACCAGCTGATGACCCGCTACCTCATCACCGGCGCGACCGGCTTTGTCGGAGCCGCGCTGGCGCTCGAACTGCTCGCCCGTACCGACGCGACGCTGACATGCCTGGTCAGGCCGTACGGCGCCACGGCGCGCGAGCGACTTGCCGGTGCCCTGCGCACGGCCGCCGCGCTCTATGAACTCGACCATCTGATCCCCGAGATCGCGGCCCGCTGCGAGGCGGTCCCCGGGGATCTCACGGACGACTACTGCGGGCTTGCGGACATCGGGCCCGTCGATGAGGTCTGGCACGTCGCCGCGTCGCTCGCCTTCGAGCAGCGGCACAAGCAGGAGTTGCTGCGATCGAACGTCGCGGGCACGGCCAATGCCCTGGCGCTCGGCCGGAGGGCTGGCGCCCGCGCCTTCAATCACGTCAGCACCGCCTACGTCGCGGGCAACTCGGCCGGATGGATACCCGCCGCCCCGGTCACGAGCACCGATCAGTGCAACAACTGGTACGAGCACAGCAAGGTACTGGGCGAGAATCTCGTGCTTGAATCGGACTTCCCGGTTGCCAGGATCCTGCGGCCGACCATCGTAATCGGCCACAGCGAGAATTTCGCCACGACGTCTTTTACCGGGCTCTACGGCTTTATCACGGGCCTGCGGCTTGCTCGCGCGGAAGTCCGCAAGCACCTTGGCGACATGCTGGTGTTCCGGCCGCTTCGCATACGCGCCAATGCGCAAGCGCGGATCAACTTCCTGCCCATCGACCGGACTGTGGCCGCGGCCGTCAGCATCAGCCTCGCGGGCGAGAACGGCGGGAGCGGGAGCGGGAGCGGGATCTACCATCTCGCGAATCTGAATCAGCCGACGATGGGCGATTGCATGCGAGTGCTCGGAGCCAGCCTGGCGATCAAGACCCCGGAGTGCGTATCGGACCCGGACGAATTCACGTTACTTGACGAGCGGGTAGACCGCCGGCTCGAGTTCTACCGCTCGTACCTGAGCGCCACCAAGGACTTTGACGTGACAGAGACCATCAAGGTGGCGGGAGAAAGCGTTCTCAATTACGAACTGCCGGACGATCGGCTCCTGAAAATCGTGCGCTGGTACCTGGACAACCCGGCGAAGCGAGCGTAGCGGTGCGGCGGGAGACGATTGAGTCGTGGGACATGTCCTACGACGGAACGCAGGCATTGCATCAGGCGCCGGACGGCTGCGATCTCTACTACGAATTGCGAGGCCCGGCCGGAGCCCCGGTACTTACCTTCGTCTCGACTATCTACGTCGTCAGCACGGCCTGGCGTAATTTCACCGGTGACCTGACCGGGAAATATCGGGTACTGACCTACGACCTCAGGAATCAGGGCGCCTCGGAAGGCGGCGGCAAGCAGGACTTCGCCGTGCACACGACCGACCTGCTCTCGCTGCTCGACGGGCTGGGAGTCGAGCGGAGCTATCTGGTCGGCACCTCGATCTCAACGCTGATCTGCCGCGACTTCGCGTGCGCGCATCCTGGCCGGGTCGCCGGCCTGGTCTTGACCGGGCCGCCCTTCAGCCCGCGCGGCTCAAGCCGGCGCAGGCGCATCGCCAAATCCTGGCTCACGACCCTGGAGGCCGGCGGCCCGCGGGCGCTCTTTGACCTGATCTTCCCGCTGGTTTTCGGTGACCGGGCGCAGGCCGAGGGCGGCTCGAGTGCCTACCTCGCATTGCGCGAGCGGTTCCTGGCGATGAATTCGCCTGCCCAGCTGAAGAACAACCTGGCCGAGGCGATTACAGCCGCCGACGACGTCGAGTTGCTGACGAGAATCACCGCGCCGGTCTTGCTGCTCGCCGGCGATGATGACTTCTCCACGACGGCCTCGACGCTCGCCGAGGTCGCGAGCCTGATGCCGCGGGCCGAGACGCGGATCATCGAGCAGTGCGGGCATCTGCCGTACTTTGAGCGGCCGGCGAGGTTCCAGGCAGAGATCGCCGAATTCGTCACCTCAGTGGAGGCGGGCGGATGGCGGCGATAGCGGACGAGTTGCGCGACTTGATCAACTTGGTAGCTGGCGGAGATGCCGGCATCCCGGCCGCCGGCGATACCTCGCTGCGCGATCTCGGGCTTACCTCGGTGCAGTTGCTGAGGCTGCTGGTCGGAATTGAGGACAGATTCGGCGTCGTCTGGGGAGACGACGTCCCTGAGGAAGTCATCGCGT
Organism: uncultured Actinomycetota bacterium; assembly: GCA_963720575.1. Taxonomy (GTDB): domain Bacteria; phylum Actinomycetota; class Actinomycetes; order Streptosporangiales; family Streptosporangiaceae; genus Chersky-822. The sequence continues at coordinate 1,166,149 of CAVRGA010000001.1, read as the reverse complement.
CGGTCGATGCCATGACCGAGTACATAGAGCACAACTCCAAGGGGTGACAATGGACCGGCCAGAGTTCCTGACAAGCTACGCCGCCACCCGTTTCAGGCAGAGCCTCACGCCTTTCTCCCGCCGCCCGGTCACCGGCCAGATCGGCAATACCTGGCACTGCGCGGCGGAGCGCGAGCAGAGAAACCACGTCTACGTCGACCGGGCGGCTGATGTGGACCCCGATGGCCCTGTGCGGCGAACCTTCGCCGGCTGCGCGAGCCTGGTCGATGAGCTGGCCGCCCGGCTCAGCGCGCTTGGCGTGCGGGAATGGGACAGGGTGGCCGTTGTCAAGCGCAACCATATCGACGTCGCCTTTCTCGCCTCGGCGATTGCCCGTCTCGGCGCGATCCCGGCGCTGATTTCCGACAATCATCCGCCGGAGACGCTGAGCACCCTGCTGACGCGGCTCGACCAGCCTTACCTGGTCACCGACAGCCAGGCCGCGCTGCGCATGGGCGTTGACCCCGGCGTCGTGGCTCGGCTGACGGCCCGCACGACGTGCCTTGATCCGCCCGCCGACCGCCCTGACCTGGTCGACTTCAGGAGCCTGGCCGGCGCGAGGGCGATCAGCCCCCAGTTGCGGAAGCTGTCAGAGCCGATGGTCATCACGCACACCTCGGGTACGACCGGGGTGCCGAAACTCGTATTGCATTCAGCGGAGTCGCTTTACTCACTCGGCCTGGTCGAAGCTGAGCGCTGGCCAATTTTCCGGCTGCGCAATGACGACACCGTCGCCTTCTGCGAGCCCTATTCTCATCAGCGCGTGATCACCGGGCTGCTGCCCCTGGCGACGGTGACGCCGACGCTGGTGATGATGTCTGACCCAGGCTCACCCCGGGTGCGGGACATGCTGATCGAGCACGCGCCGACCCTGGTCGAGACGCTTCCCAACGCCTTCCTGCACTGGGAGCCGCTGACGGCGCACCCAGGCCGCCCGTTCCGCAATGTCAGGGTCTACGTGAACTCGTTCGACGCGATCCACACGCGCACCGTCAGGGCATTCCTGGCGGCCTCTGACCGGCGGCTGCCCGTGTGGGTTCAGTCGTGGAGCCAGACCGAGGCCGGCTCGGTCGCCATCAGGCCGTACGTGCGCCGGTCGGTAAGGCGGGTCGGGCGGCGCCCTCCGCCTACTCAGGTGCTCGGCTGGCCGATCCCCGGCTTCGGGCGGATCAGGGCCATTGACCCGGGCACTGGCCGGCCAGTCCAGGCTGGCCAGGCCGGGCTCATCCAGTTCTCCGCGCCCGGGCGGTGCCTGGGGTATGTCGGAGAGCAGTCGCGGCATGCCGAGAAGGTGGACGGGCCCTGGTGGAATCTCGGTGACATGGGGATCATCAACCGCTGGGGGGCCGTCAGGCTGCTCGACCGCGAGGTAGACCGGATTCCGGGGGGCAGCGCGCTCGAACTCGAGGACATCCTGCTCGACCGGCTGCCCGAGGCCACCGAGATCGTGGTGCTCGCCCTGGCCGGCAAGCTGCCGCAGCCCGTCGTCAGCATCCGGGGGGACGAGCCGCTCGATCAGGAGCGATGGGCGCTGGCGGCCTCCGGCCTGCCCGGGCTGGCACCTCCGGTCCAGATAAGATGGGACGAATTCCCGCGCACGGCGACCTGGAAGATCCGGCGCCCGATGCTCCGGGATCAGCTATTCGCGGGGTCAGCCGGAGTTGGCTTCGGGCGCTGGACGTAGGCTGGCGGCCCGGCAAGCTCGCGGCGCGCTACCTTAACCGCCGGCGCACAATCACGATCGGGAGCGATCACCGGATGGATATCGCGTTCGTTGAGTCCAACACGACGGGCAGCGGCTATGAAGTGATCAGGGCGGCCAGCAGCAGGGGACTGCGCGTCGCTTTCATCACCGCCGATCTCGGCTACTACACCCGTCCGGGCGCGCTCGAGTTTCCGCGGGAGTGCGTAGCCGAGGTAATCCGCTGCGACACCGACGACTCCGATGCCATTGCCAAGGCCGCGGCCGGGCTGCCCGGCCAGCCATTAGGACTCGTGGCCCTGGGCGAGTGGCACCTGCTGCCGGCCGCCGAGGCGAGCGCGAAGCTCGGCCTGCGCGGCGCCGGGCCCGACGCGGTGCGGGCGGGGCGTGACAAGTACCTCTCCAGGACGCTGTGCGAGAAAGCGGGCATACCGGTCCCCGCCTATTACCGCATGACAAGTCCCGAGCCGCCGCCCGGCTTGCGGCTGCCGTGCGTCGTCAAGCCGGTCGACGACGCGATGAGTCATGGCGTCCGGCTCTGCCGCACGCTCAGCGAGGTGAGGGAGCACGCGGCCGAGGTACTCGCCGACACGCACAACATCCGCGGCCAGCGCAAGATCGCGATGGCGCTGGCGGAAGACTTTCTTAACGGGCCGGAAATAAGCGCCGAGGCATTCGTGTACGAAGGGCGCACCACCGTCGTCGCGCTCACCAAGAAGCTCCTGACCGAGCCGCCGGTATTCGTGGAACTGGGCCACGTGGTCCCCGCGGGCCTTGACGAGGCCCTTGCCAGGCAGTGCGAATCCATGGTGGCCGACGTCGTCACCGCGATCGGCTACGAGTTCGGCGCGGTGCACGCCGAACTGAGGCTCACCAGCGAAGGCCCGCGGCTGGTCGAGATCAACTGCCGGCTGGCCGGCGATCAGATCACCAGCCTGGTCCTGCTCGCCACCGGCATCGACATGCACGGAATGCTGATAGACAGCTACCGCGGCCTGGCACCGTCGGCCGCGCCAGCGCGGCGGCGGGGCGCGGCGATCGTCTTCCTGCCGAGCTCACCGGGAGTGGTGCGGGACGTATCCGGCCTGGAGCGGGCCCGGACCATGGACGGGGTAGTCGATGCCCGGGCGTACGCGGCCGCCGGCGCGACGCTGCGCCGGAAGGGCTCCAACAGCGACCGGCTCGGTCATGTCGTCGCGACCGGCACGGACGGCCTGAGCGCGCTCGCGAACGCCAGGGCGGCGGCGGCCGCGATCCGGATCGACCTCACGACGGCCGGCCAGCCCCGGTGACCGGCATGCCGACCAGCCAGGACACCGAGCTCAGCCGATCCGGCAGCGGCACCCGGCTCATCAGCGGCCAGGGTTTCCTCGGGCTCTTCCTCGGCGATGCCGCCAGCAGGCTCGGGTATCAGATCGCGCTGTTCCTCTTCCCCCTGGTGGCTGTCGCGGTGCTGCACAGTACCGGCATCAGGGTCGGGCTGGTATCGGCCTCTCAGGTCGTGCCGGTGATCGCCTTGTCGATCTCGGCGGGAACGCTGGTACGGCGCGTCGGCCCGCGGCGCCTGCTCATGTCGATCAACGCGGCTCGCGGTGCCGCGCTGGCCATCCTCGCCATCTGGTTCGCCGCCCACGGGCCGGCTTACTGGATGCTCCTGGTCATTGCCGCCCTGGTCGGAGCGGCGACCGTCTTCTACGACATCGGCTTCCAGACAACCGTGCCAGGGATGCTGCGCCCGGAGCAGCTGGTATCGGGCAACGGCATCTTGCAGGCGAGCAGCTCGGCCACCCAGATGGCCGGCCCGGCGGTCGCCGGGTTCTTGCTGCAGCTGGCCGGGGCGCCGCTGGCCGCCGTCATCACGGCCGTGCTGTTCGCGATGGCGGCCATGAGCTTCCTGTCGCTGCGGCTCTCGGGGACGGGTGATCAGGGCCGGGCCACGATTCCGTCATCTGAGGGCCTCAAGCTCGTATGGCGGTGCACGGCGATCCGCGACCTGTGCCTGCAGTCGGGAATCTTCAACCTCCACGAAGAGGCCTTCCTGACCGCGCTGCTGATCTTCGTCGTGCGGACGCTCGGCGTCTCCGGTGGCGTGCTCGGGCTCATGTTCGGCCTGGCCAGCGGGGGCGCGCTGGTGGGATCGCTGATCACCGGCCAGGTCTCGGGCCGGATCCACGCCGGGATCGCCGTCGCTGGCGGCCTGATCGCTGCCGCCGCATCGCTCATGCTCGGCACCATCATGGTGATGCTGGCGCCGCTGCTCGTGCTCGGGATCGCCCTGGTCGTCAACGGTGTCGCCCAGTCGGTCTATAACGTGCTGGTCGTCAGCCTGCGGCAGATCATTCCGCGACCCGAGGAACTGGGCCCGGTCACGGCCGTCTACCGGCTGATCTCGTTCGGCACCGTTCCGATCGGGGCCACGATCGGCGGCGCGCTCGTCGATGTCACGGGTGCCAGGACGGCGATGCTGGTGATCACCATCTCGATGACGGCGGCATCGCTCACCTTGCTGCGCTCCCCGATCCGGCGGGTGCGGCAGGTGCAAGACGCGCGGGCCGAGCTCGGCATTCTCTGAGCAAGGTAGCAGTGCCACCTGGCCTAACTTGATCTTGGAATCGATGTGCCGCGCCGGCCGGGGCCTGGAGTGCGGCCTGGAGCACGGGCTCGGGGGGCAGGTGCGATGTTCCGTGATCATGTTGGCGAGCATGATCACGGAAAATTATCACTGTCCTGACCTGGGCGATGTTCCGTGATCACGGTCTCGAACATGATCACGGAAACTAGCACGGGTCCTGGAGGCTGCCGCGCGGCTCGTGGTCAGGATCGGGGAGCCTTTTCCGGCATCGTGGGGGAGAGTTCTCGCTCGGGGGAGTTTTTTCAGCGGCAATAGAACTGAAAACTCTCCCTTAAGTGAAAAGTCTCCCGGATAACTCAGGACAAGTCTCCCCGCTGACCCGCCGGAGCTTGACCTTGCAAGATCCGCTCTTGTCAGAAGGTCGCTACCGCCGTGCCTTGCGATTCGTGGGCGCGCACGAACCAGTCAGGGAAGCTGGCGGGATAGCGCAGGTCCGCTATCTCCGCGAAGCGGGCGTTGCGGCTGGCGACGCCGTCTGAGATTCGCACCCGCTTGGCCAGCAGGTGCGTGAGATACCTGCTGTTGGCGTATGCGTCGTTGCGGCCGCAGCTAAAGAAGATGCCGAACTTCTCCTGGCCGGAGGCTTGGGTCACGGGGGTACTGGCGTGCAGCAGCCTGGCGTGCCAGAGGACGAGGTCGCCGGCATCCGCGAGCACAGTCGATGCGAGCTCGTTGTCCTCGAGCACCGCTGTGGCGGTCGCGAAATCGGGTGCCGTTCGGCCGAACGCGTCAAAGGAGGTCAGGTGAGACCCGGGCACCGCGTCTATGCCGCCGCCTGATCCCTGGCGATTGTCCTGAAGGTAGACAGCGGCCTGGACGTGGGCGAACGACGTGTCCCATACGTACTCGGCGGCCGGGCCGGTAAAGGCGTCATCGACATGCCAGGGCACGTAGACGCTCTTCCTGACAATGAAGTTCGGGTAGGTTCGGTAGTCATCGCCAAGTAGTTCCTTGAGTGCTGCGACGACCTTGGGGCTGAGCGTGACCTGAGCCAGCTCAGGCAGCGATAAGAACTCAGAGGCGCACATTTCCTGCGCGCCATCATCGGTGAGCCGCTCCGCGCAAATCTCGCGGAGCTTGTCGATCTGGCTGCGCTCCAGCACTCCAGGCACCACGGCATATCCTGACCGCCGGAATTCGGCCCGCATGACTTCACCTCTCGCCCGCCGAATAAAAGGTCATCTTGGTATACTATAGTACAATAGTTACGAAACGGCGGTCAGCCGGGTCTAAGCAGGCGCGCGCGGCAGGGACAGCACGGGAGCGGGCAGTGGCTACGGCGGAGATGGCGCAGACATCGCGGCGCGCTTCGGGTTCTTTAGGGCCGGATCGCGATGCGCACCGGCTGCTGATGGTCGGCGCCGGGAAGACCGGCCGCGGCTACCTGGACGCGGCCAGGCGGCTGGGCGTTTCCTGCCTGCTGCTCGAAAGCCCCCAGCACCAGCACACCGGCTATGGCGACCTGCTGGCCAGGGCGCAGGTACCTGGCACGCTGGACGAGAACTGGCTAGCCGACGGCCTTGAACTGGCCACGGCGTACGCGCCGACGGGCGTGCTGCCGTTCGGCGAGCGCCACGTGCTGGCCGCCGAGTTGATCGCCGACCGCTTTCACCTGCGCGGCGCGGGCCTCGCGGCGGCGGTCGTCAGCAGGAACAAGGCCCTGCAGCGCGGTGCCTGCGGCGCCGCCGGAGTTCCCCAGCCGCGCTGGGCAGTCGCCAGCTCGGCCGCGCAGGCCTGGTCGTGGATCGAGACCGCGCTCGCCAGCCGCCCGGCCGTCGTCAAGCCGCTGTCCGGCTTCGCCTCCGTCGGGGTCTCGGCGATCAGGGATCTGCGCCAGCTTCAGGACTTCGCCTCCGGGCAGCCCGGGCCATTCCTCGTCGAAGAGCTGATACCCGGCGATGATTACAGCTGGGAAGCTTTCATAGTGGACGGCGCGGTCCTGGTGTCCTCGGTGACAGCCGATGACATGAGCTCCAACGGCGAGTTCGTCGAAGTAGGGCATTTCTGCGGGCCCGACGTCACCGGGCGCCTGCACGAGCAGGCCAGCGAAGTCGGCGGCGGGGTCGTCAGGGCGCTCGGCGTGCGCACCGCCATGGTGCACATCGAGTTCAAGCTCCGCGACGACGGCACGACCGTGCTGGTCGAGGCGGCGGTGCGAGCTCCGGGCGGCCGGCACCTGGCGCTGTTCGAGGCCAGTACCGGAGTCGATCCGTTCGCTCTCAGAGTCCGGCTGGCGCTTGGCCTGCCGCTTGATGAAGTGCTGCGCGACCGGGCGGCACCAAGGTCGGCGGCCACGGTCATCTTCACGGCAGCGCCGGGAGTGGTCACCCGCATCAGCGGGGTGGCCGAGGCCGCCGCGCTGCCCGGCGTCCATGACCTCGACATCAAGGTCCGCGAAGGAGATCGCGTTGGCGAGTTGCGGTCAGGGCTTGACTGGGCCGGGCTGGCGACGGTTGTCGCCGCCGACCCAGCCAGCCGGGACGAACTGGTGCGGCAGGTCAAGCGCACCGTCCGTATACAGACGCAGAGCGGATGAGCCATCTCTGTAAGCTGCTCTCGGCCAGGTTGCCGGTGCTCCACCGGAGCTCGTTGCCGATAAGGGCGGCCTCGAGGCGCGACACGGCACCCAGCTTGCTCAGGATATGGCTCACATGCGAGCGTGCCGTGGCCGTGGAAGTGCCCAGTTCGGCCGAGATAGCCGAGTTAGACAGGCCGCGGCCTAGCATCTCGAGGACTTCGCGTTCCCGGCTCGTCAGGCGGTCGGCGTTGCGCCGCGCCCCGTCACGGTAGTCCGTCAGCCTCTCAGCCAGCCAGTCAAGGGCGGACAGCGCGCACGCCGGCGACATGAAGGCCTGCCGGTTGGCCACTGCCCTCACGGCCGTCACCAGGAACTCCTCCGCGTCGTCCCCGCTCACGATGACGCGTATCCCGCTCTTGATGGCGACCAGCATGGACCCTATCTGCGGGTTCTCCAGGATCAGCAAGCAGGTGCCGTGCTCCCGGGCAGGATCGTCATGGAGCTGATCGATGATAGAGACGTCGGGAACGCGGTTGTCGGCCAGCGCGATACCGTCGCTCAAGGACAGCAGGACCTTCAAAGCGCTGCGCACTAGTGAGCTGCGCACATTGACACCGACAGTGACCCTTCCATGGCGTTGATCGTGCTGACCCGGCATGCAGTGCCACCTCTGCCTTCCATTTCGGCCGATGCGCTCCCGAGCGACCTCATTTCCTCAGTGATGTCATGGCTGTCAGTCGCGCGGGACCCCAGCAGCCGCCACGACTGGCGGCACAGGGCTCTCGCCGATACGCGAGGTCCTGGCCAGCCAGCCGGAGACCGGGTTGATCGCCACGGCGCAGCAGCCGAAGAGCACGGCAACCCCCAGCCAGCCCCACCCGCCGGTCTGGATCGCCAGGAAGGTCAGCGCGGCCGGGCCGAGCAGCCTGCCGATGCCGGCGATCGAACGGCTGGTGCCCGAATACGCCCCTCGGCTGCTTACGGGAACCTCGGCGGTCTGGAAATACCACTGGGCGGCGGACATCCACAACTCTGTCGCCGTGAACAAGATGACGGCCATGCCAAGGACCACAATGGTCAGCGGCCCGCGCGTAAAGACCGTGAGGGCGAGAACGGGACACGCGATCGCGGCCGCCAGCGCGGAGCGAACGATCAGCCTGACCGCGCCTGGCGCCGAGTCAGCGCCGCGCGCGGCCGGTACCTGCAGTACTACCGCGAGCACCGTATTAAGGCCGAATAAAGCGCCCAGTACGGGCCTGGGCGCATCAGTCTTATTAATTATCCATAGCGGCATTACCTGGAGGAGGATTACGGCATGCAGCCATAGAACGCCTAGAATAGCGGAAAGCGCAGCATAGGGCCGGTCTCGCAGGACCGCCCACGGCGGCGGTCGCTTACCGCGCTCCCTTCGGGCCAGTGCCGTCGGCATCCTGGCCACGACGGCCGCGTTGATGAGCATGCCGGCGGCGTCGATCAGGACGAGCGCGATCAGCGCAGCGTGCGACCGCAACGCCAGCGCGGCCGCGCCCAGACCCGAGCCGACCGTGTAGCCGATATTCAGGTACATTCGAGCATAAGACATGGCGCGTACTCGAATTTCGCGAGGCAGCACGACGGTCGTGTAGACACTGCGACCAGTATTCGCGGCGACATCGGCCACCGAGGCGCAGGTGACCACCAGCAAGAATAAGGGGAAACCGCGGACCAGCGGGTATGAGCTAAATGTAAGAGCCGACCCAAGCGCACCGGCGATCCAAACCTTTTTACCGCCTATCCTGTCGGCGAGATGACCCAATGGAACCGCGCCTGCCAGCCCGACGAGACCGACTATCGAGAAGCCGATTCCTATCTGCTCAGGCGAAAGGCCGACTACTACCGTGAAAAACACGACGCTACCGGAGATAAAAGAGCCGTCACCAGTAGCGCTGACCGCCGACTGGAACGCCAGCCGCCTCGGCAGGCCAGCCGGCGGCAAGATCGCCACCAGGGACGTCCGAACTCGGCGAGCCTTCGGCAGAGTTCTCACTTCAGCCCCCAGGGTGAGTAGTCGTCACATCGGTCACGCGGGCACTTTGGGACTCACGAGCCGCTCACTGGTGGTGGCATCATACCTTCTACCCCATTTATTACCACCGGCCCGGTGGGTCATGGCAGGACTATTCTTGATCTCGTGCGACGTACCATCTAAAATCATATTTTAGGCATGAGGAAGCCAGGCCGGGCGGTGCTGGCGCGTCCGCGCGGACCGGCCAGCAGCCCGCCGTAGCATCCTGCATACCACCCCGCCGGAGTCCCGTGCGGACGCCGGGCACGCTCTGCGCCGGGCTGGGCCGGCGCTGCGGGGCCGTCGCCGCGGGGCCGTCGGGCGGGGTCGCTCCCAAGCGGGGACTGATCAGCTGAAGGGCCTTACCTGGCGGCTCCTCACGGCGCGTCGACGAAGCCCGCACTTGCGCATGTCAAGGCATTCTTCTAGAATGTGATGTAGTTGTCCTGATAAATGATCCGCGGCGCTTGACCCTCGAAAGTCACTGCTTCATGCTGCGTGCTGATACCTAGCCGCCACCGCATCGTTTTACATTGGTCCGCGTCAGCTACGGGATTCCCGAATACTGAACGCTTCTTCAGGTTATTCACAGGCCTTTCGGCACTCCACCAGCTTTCAATACGTGCAGCTTGCTGAACGACGGGGAATTTGACTTGTACCTGGAAATGACGAGCGCGCGAGCGAATTTAGCCTGCGTGAGCTCGGAGCTGAGCCTGTCCTATGCCGAGTTGCTCGAACGCCGTGCGGCCCTGCGCCAGGTGCTCTCCGAGCGCGGCGTCACGCGCGGATCGGCGGTCATCGTGTTCGGCCGCAGGTCGGTCGAGTCGGTAGTGGCGCTGCTGGCGATCGAGGCCGCCGGAGCGGCCTACGTGCCGCTGGACCTCGACGGGCCGGTCTCACGGCAGCGGCAGGTTATCGCCGGCGTGGGACCCGCGCTGGCCTTAGCCGCGAGCGGGTCGCGAGAGCGCGCCGTTGAGGTAGTGGCGGGTGCGTGCCCGGTCGTGGCGATGACCGACCGGATCGACCAGACCAGCCAGGCCGGCGAGACCGATCAGGCCGGCGGGACCGATCAGGCCGGCGGAGCTGAGGGGACCGGGCGATCAGCCTGGCCCGCCGTCCGTCCCGGTGGCGACGACCTCGCGTACGTGATCTTTACCTCGGGGTCGACCGGGCAGCCCAAGGGCGTGGCCGTCACGCACGGCAACGTAGCGGCCCTGGCCAGGGCACGTCGCGAGGTGTTCGGGACGGCCAGCGTCACCGTCCTGCTGACCTGGCCGCTTGTCTTCGACGGCTCTGTGGCCGCCATGTCGTGGGCGTTCGGCTGCTCAGGCACGCTGGTGGTCGCGAGCGATGAGGAAGTGCGCGACGTTCACCAGCTCGCCGACCTGGTCGAGGCGCATGGCGTCACCCACCTGATGATGGTGCCGGCGCTGTACGGGCCGCTGCTCGACGCGCGTCATGACTCGCTCGGCTCATTGCGGGCCGTGACCGTGGCCGGCGATGTCGTGCCGCCGGGGCTCGTGCGCCGTCACTTCCGGCTGCTGCCTCAGGTCCGCCTGGTCAACGAGTACGGGCCGACCGAATGCACGGTGTGGTCGACCTACCATGACCTCCGCCCCGCCGACGGTGAGCGCGCGAGCGTGCCCATTGGCCGGCCGGTTCCCGGAGTGCACGCGCACGTGATCGATGAGCAGGGCGAGCTCGCCGCCGGCGGCGTCCCCGGCGAACTGGTCATCGGAGGGCACACGGTCGCCAGCGGATACATCGGCGACGCGGCTCTCACCGAGCGCCGGTTCCAGCCGGATCGCTGGTGCGGAGCGGGGCGGGTGTACCTGACCGGTGACCTGGTGAGCCAGGCAGCGGACGGCGTCCTGAGCTTCGTGCGCAGGCAGGACGATCAGGTCAAGATCAGCGGTCACCGGGTCGAGCCCGGGGAAGTCGAGGCCGCGCTTCACGAGCACGGGTCGGTGGCGGCCGCCGCCGTCGTCGCCGCGTCCCTGCCTGGCGGCCGGCGGGCGCTGATCGCCTACGTGCGGCTCAGCGCCGGCCAGCGGGCGTCCGAAGCTGACCTGCGCGAGTTTCTGGGTGACCGGGTCGCCGGCTACATGATGCCTGGCCGGGTGGTGGTGCTTGACCGGCTGCCGGCGACGCGCGCGGGCAAGGCCGACCGGCAGGCGCTGGCGGCAAGGGGAGCATCGGACCTCCTGCCGCCGGCAACCGCGCCGTCAGGTCCGCCCCGGGACCAGGCGGGCGAGGCGGGCGGGGCGGCCGGCGAGCTTGAGCTGCTGATCGCCAGGGCCTGGGCCGAGGCGACGGGCGTTGCCCAGATCCGCCCGGCCGAGAACTTCTTTGACACCGGAGGCGACTCGCTCAGGCTGGCGGCGCTGCAGGCGCTGCTGGCCGGGCACGGCATCCGGGTCAGGGTCACCGACATGTTCGCGAATCCGTCGCCCAGGGAGCTAGCGGCCTGGCTGGACGGGGCCGGAGCCGGCACCCGGGCGGCCGCCAGGGTCGCCGACCGCGGCAAGCTCATGCGCCAGTTGCTTGCCGGGCGGCGCGGTGGCAGGCGATCCGCGTGACCGGGCCCGAGTGGGACACCGACAGCTCGATCGCGATCGTCGGCATGTCCGCCCGCGTTCCCGGCGCCGACTGCGTCGCGAGCTACTGGGACAATCTCGTAGCCGGCCGCGAGGCGGTGCGCGAGCTCACGCCGGCGGAGCTCGAATCGGCCGGGATCGGCAAGGATCAGCGCGATGCCCCCGACTACGTGCCGTACACGGCGCCGCTCGACGGCTACGACACGTTCGACGCCGGGCTGTTCGGGTTCTCGCCAGGCGACGCCGCCATGCTCGACCCGCAGCACCGGCTGTTCCTTGAAGCCGCCTTCGACGCACTGACCAGCGGCGGTTTCCCTCCGGTCGGGCCAGACCCGCTGACCGGCGTCTTCGCCGCCGCCGGCACGCCGCACTACCTGCTGCTGGCCCACGAGAACGGCGCGGTGCGCCGGTTCGGCCGCGATGCCGTCGTCACCGCCGCCGACAAGGACTTCCTGGCGACCAGGACCGCGTACAAGCTAGGGCTCGAGGGACCGGCCGTCTGCGTGCAGACGGCGTGCTCGAGCTCGCTGGTGGCTGTGCACCTGGCCCGGCAGAGCCTACTGCTCGGCGAATGCGACCTCGCGCTGGCCGGGGGCGTGTCCATCAGGCTGCCGCACCATGCCGGCTACCGGTTCGTCCCCGGCGGCATCCACGCGCGTGACGGGCACTGCCGGCCGTACGACGCGGCGGCGACCGGTACCGTGCACGGCAGCGGCGTGGGCGTCGTGGTGCTGCGCCGCCTGGCCGACGCGATCGAGGCCGGCGACGACATCTGGGCCGCGATCAGGGGATCGGCCGTGACCAACGACGGTGCCCGCCGCGCCGGATATACCGCTCCAGGCGTGCTCGGCCAGTACCGGGCCATCGCCACCGCCCTGGAGGTCGCGGGAATCGAGCCGGCGTCGGTCAGCTACGTCGAGGGCCACGGCACCGCGACCGCCCTTGGCGATCCGATCGAGGTCGAGGCGCTGGCCATGGCGCTCGGGCAACGCCAGGATCACTGCCTGCTCGGCTCAGTCAAGGGCAATATCGGCCATCTCGGCCCTGCCGCCGGCATCGCCGGCCTGATCAAGGTCGCACTGTCGATGCGGCATCGCCAGCTCCCGCCGAGCATCAATTTCGGCCGCCCGAATGCCGAGCTGCGGCTCGGCTCCCGGCCGGTCAGGATCGCCGCTGAGCTGTCTGCCTGGGACGCGCCTGATGGCCGCGCGCGGCGCGCGGGCGTCAGCTCATTCGGCATGGGCGGCACGAACGCCCACGTCGTGCTGGAGGAGCACGCTCAGGCGCCGGGCCACGAGGCAGCGGACAAGGGCAGCGGCGGCGGTCACGAGGTGCTCGTGCTGTCGGCGGCCTCGGCACCGGCCTTGGCGCGGCTGCGCGGCCGGATGGCGGAGCGGCTGCGCACTCGCGAGCCGCGGCTGGCTGACGTGGCGAGCACGCTGCGGGCCAGTTACGGCGGCCACCGGTTCCGCTGCTCGGTGACGGCGAGATCGGCTGGCGAGGCCGCCGACCGGATCGCGGCGGCCGCGCACGCCGAGCTCGCGGCGGACAGCGAGGTCGTCTTCATCCTGCCCGGGCAAGGCTCACAGCGAGCAGGAATGCTGGCCGGGCTTTACACGGCCGACCAGGCCGCTCGCTCGGCGGTCGATGAGTTCCTCGGCGCGGCCGGTGACGAGGCACCGCTCATCCGCCAGGCGCTTCTCGACCCGGACTGCGATCCCGGGGCGTGCGCCCGCACCGAGATCGCGCAGCCGGCCGTCTTCATTACCTCGGTGGTCGGCGCCGCCCAGCTGATGAAGGCCGGCCTGGTGCCGGGTTATCTCGTCGGGCACAGCGCGGGGGAACTCGCCGCGGCCGCGCTGGCCGGGACCTGGCCGCCAGCATCGGCGCTGGCCGCCGTGCTCGCGCGCGGCCGCGCGATGGCGAAGGCGCCGCCAGGCGCGATGATCTTCATTCGCTCCACGGAAGCCGAGGTCGCGGGGCTGCTGGCAAAGGCCGGCGCGAGCGTGGCCGCGCGCAACAGCCCGGGCTCGGTCGTCGCCTCGGGGCCGGCCGGGGCCATCGCGCTGGCATCGCGGCTCCTCGATGAGGCCGGCATCGGCCATCGCCTGCTGAGAACCTCAGGCGCCTTCCACCACCCGAGCATGGCCAGCGCGGAGGCGGAGCTGGCCGACGCGCTCGGGCGCCTGACGGCGGCACCGCCGGCCATCGCCGTGATCTCGACGGTGACCGGCCGGCGGCTGGGGCCGGCGCCAGCGCCGGCCGCTCACTGGCTGGCGCAGCTCACCATGCCGGTCGAGTTCAGCGCGGCCATCGCGGCCGTGCCGGCGATCCGCCGCCGGATCTTCGTCGAGATAGGCGCGGTGCCCGAGCTCAGCGGGCACCTCAAGGCGCAGGCGGCGCCCGGTGACGTGGTGCTGACGACGGCCTCATCGGCGGGGGTCACGGCGGAGTCGCTCGGCCGCGTGACCGGGCTCGCCTGGGCCGCCGGAGCGCAGGTCAGCTGGCCGCGCGGGCGCCGGTGCGTGCCGCTGCCCGGCTACCCGTTCGAGCGACGCCGTTACTGGCATGGCGATGAGGCCGCGCCGATCGCTTCCGCACCGCCAGACCGCCGGCGAGCACAGGACAGACCAGCGGCCGCCGATCCGCTCGGCACCGTGCTCGGCATCTGGCGTGACCTGCTCGGATACGCCGAGATCGACGCCGACGACGACTTCTTCAGCCTGGGCGGGCACTCACTGCTTGGCCTGGCCCTGTGCGACCGGCTGCGCGAGTTCTCCGAGCTTCCGCGGATGCGGTGGCTGTACCGGCATCCCACGCCCAGGGCGCAGGCGAGTGCGATCTTCTCCCGGATGACAAGCGAGCGAGCATCATGAGGCCGGCCGAACTGCTCCAAGGACGCGGCGATGCCGTCGCCGACCTCCAGCACGACATCGCGGGGCGGCGAGTGCCGGGCATCGATGGCGAGCAGGCGCCCGACGCCCCTGACGGCAAGCCGCTCTACCGGTGCCCGGCGGCGGACGGCGCGGTGATCGGCGAGGCCGTCGAGGCGGCCAGGGCGGGCTTCCGCCGCTGGCGGAGCAGCCTGATCTCCGACCGGGTCGCGGTGCTGTCCTCGGCGGCCGGCACGCTCGAGCGAGATCTCGCCGTGCTGGCTGAGCTGGTGACCGCCGAGACGGGCAAGCCGCTCGCGCAGGCCGAAGCCGAGATCCGCGGCGCGGCCCGCATCCTGCGCGGCTACGCGCATGAGGTGACGGCCGCGCCGTCGCGGGTGCTGCGCAACCATTCTGCCCGCGTCTGGGGCATCGAGCTGGCCGAGCCGGCCGGCGTCGCCGCCCTGGTCACGACCTGGAACCTGCCGCTCCAGCTCGCCGCCATGAAGGCAGGGGCGGCTGTCGCGGCCGGCTGCTCCTTCGTCGTCAAGCCGTCGCCGCTCGCCGCCGCGAGCATCTGCGCGCTCGTCAGCGCGCTGCGCGACGGCGGGTACCCGTCCCAGGCCGCGTCCATCGTGCACGGCGGCCGGGAGACGGCGCTGCTGCTGGCGGCCTGCCCTGGCGTCGACATCGTCTCGGTGACCGGCAGCACCCCCGCCGGCCGCGACATCATGCGGGCCGCGGCCGCCGGCCCGCGCCGGTGCGTCCTCGAGCTCGGCGGCAAGAGCGCCAACATCGTGCTCGAGGACGCCGACCTGGACGCCGCGATCCCCGGCCTGGTGCACGGCTTCGTCCGCAACCAGGGCGCGGTCTGCACCGCCGGCAGCCGGATGCTCGTGCATGAGAGCATCTATGACCGCGTGATCGAGCGGGTCAAGAGCGCGCTTGCTGAAGTCACCGTCGGCGACCCTCATCAGCCCGTCGACCTGGGCGCGATCAGGACCCATTCCCATCGCGACTTCCTGCGCAGGGAGATCGGCCAGGCGACGGCCGCCGGGGCCGGCGTGGTGTGCGGCGGCGAGGACGTCGAGGTAGCCGGGCGCTCCGGGGCGTACCTGCGGCCGATGCTGCTCGCCAACGTCAAGCCCGCCGAGCGGCTCTGGAACACCGAGCTGTTCGGGCCGGTCGCGACGATCACCCCGTTCGCCGACGACGCCGGGGCCATCGAGCTTGCCGAGGCCTGCGACTACGGCCTGGCGGCGGGAGTATGGTCCGCCGACTCGGCCAGGGCCGAGCGGGTGTGGCGGAATCTGAGCGTCGGCACCGTCTACATCAACTCCTATCACCGGATCGACGGGCTGCCGCTGGCGGCCGGCGGCCGGGGCGCCTCCGGATTTGGCAGCGAAGGCGGCGCGAGGGGAATCGCGGAATTCCTGACGACGAAAAGCGTGCATTTCCCGGCAATCAGGTAGCGGCAATCAGGCAGCTAGGCGATGGAGGCAGTGATGGACCGTCATCCAGTGCAGGGACGCGTAGTGACCACGATCGAGCGAGTCGATCCTGGCACCGTCAGCGCGTTCGGGGAGTTCTACACCGGCATCGTGCTCGACGCTCTCGGGAAATACGGCGCGATGCACGTCGACATCGCGCCGCTGGCCCCCGGCACGAAGATGTGCGGCACGGCGGTCACCTCGCTCGGTCCTGACCTGACCGTCAGGCGGATGGCGATCGACCTCGCCGAGCCGGGTGACGTGCTGGTCGTCGCGGCCGGCGACGTGCGCGACTACGCCTGCTTCGGCGACGGCACGGCGACTCGCATGATGACCAAGTCGCTGCGCGGAGCCGTCATCGACGGCTGCACCAGGGACGCGGCCGGGCTGCGGGCCCTGGGATTCCCCACCTTCTGCCGGGGCATCACCGCGCGCAATTACCACTACCCGGCCACCGGCGAGCACGGCGCCGTCAACGTCCCGGTCATCTGCGGCGGCGCCCTGGTCGAGCCGGGGGACCTGATCCTGGGCGACGACGACGGGGTCGTGGTCGTGCCGAGGCGCTTCGCGCCCGAGATCAAGGCGACCGTTGCCGAGCGGCTCGCGGCCGAGCGCGCGCTGCGCGGTTCCTGGACCGACTACCCGCCGTTCGACGTGGCCGATGAGCTGAAGAACCGCGGGTACGTCTTCGAATGACCGGCCAGGAGGACGGCAGGGACCTGGCCGGCCAGGTCGCGCTGGTCACCGGTGCCGGCGGCGGCGGTGGCGGCACCGCCATCGCACTCGCGCTGCGAGCCCGGGGCGCCCGGGTAGTGGTGAACGGCCTGGCGCGGCACCGCGACGCGCTGGAACGGCTGCGCGAAGACGACGGCGACGGCGACGGCGACGGGCTGAGCCTGGCACTGGCCGATGTCTCCGTCCCCGATGAGGCTGGCTCGCTCGCCGGCGAGGCGGTCGCCAGGCACGGGCGGCTCGACATCGTCGTGCACAACGCGGCCGGATCGCTCCCGCACCGCGATGTCAGCGAGCTGACGACGAGCGCGTGGCGGGAAGACCTGGGCACGATACTCGACGGCGCCTTTTTCCTGAGCCGGGCCGCCGTGCCGCGCATGCGGGACAACGGCTACGGCCGGCTCATCTTCATCTCCTCGTGCGCGGCCTTCCGCGGCGCCAAGGGCCGGGGCGCCGGCTACGCGGCGGCCAAGGCGGGGCTGCACGGCCTTGTCGCCCAGCTGGCCCTGGAGCTTGGTCCCTCTGGCATTACCGCCAACGCGGTCGCGCCCAGCCAGCTTGACACGGCGCGAATCCGCCGGGACGGACGCCGCACCGACGCGTCGCTTGACGCTTACGCGCGGTCGCTGCCAGTGCGCAGGGTCGGCACGCCAGCGGACCTGGCCCACGTGGTCTGCTTCCTGGCCGCGCCCGGCAGCGGCTACCTCACCGGGCAGGTGCTGGTGCTTGACGGCGGCTCGTCGCTGTCGCCTGCCGCGACCACGCCAGTTCACCACAGCGAGGAAGGGCGACCGTGAGCGATCCAGGCAGTGAATCATTCGGCCGGGTGCCGATGCGGCCAAGCGCCATCGGCCTTGGCACCTATCACCTGACCTCGGACCGGCGGGTCGGCCACCGCGAGGCGGTCGCCATGGTGGCTGCCGCGAGGCGGCTCGGCGTGCGGGTGATCGACACCGCCCCGATGTACGGGATCGGGGAGGCCGAGCAGATCGTCGGCGAAGCGCTCGCCGGCACCGACACGGCTGACCTGATCCTGATCGGCAAGATCGGCCGGTTCGAGAAGAGCATCGTGGCGAGGCTCGGCGACGCGGCCTACAAAGACCTTGACGCCATGCGAGCCCAGTTCGAGCACTCGCTGCGGATCCTCGGCATCGCCAGGCTGCCGGTCCTGCTGCTGCACGAAACCGACTGGGCGGAGTGGTGGGATGACATCACCGTCCCCGCCGGCCCGGCGCTCACGCTGATCGGGCAGCTGAAGTCCGAAGGCCTCATCGGCGCGGCCGGGCTGTCCGTCCGCAAGCCGGAGGTGGCGGCGGCACTGTGCGAGTCAGGGCTGTTCGATGCCATGCTCTTCGTCCACTATTACAACCTGGTCTGGCAGGAGGCCGGCGACATCGCGCTGCCGGCCGCCGCCGGCGCCGGGATGGGCATCGCGATCGGGGCGCCCTTCCGGCAGGGCCTGCTCACCTCGGCCGACCCCGGGATCTGCGCGCGGCTGCGCTCTGAGCGGCGCGGGTCGACGCCGCCGGGAATCGTCAGGCGCATCGAGCGGGCGCAGGAGATCTCCCGGCAGGCCGGCCTGCCGATGGTCGAGATGGGCGTGCGCTGGCTGCTGGCCGACCCGAGGGTGCACACGGTCGTCGTCGGCCCGCGGAGCCAGAAGGAGCTGGAAGAGAACCTGATGTGGGCCGAGCGCGGGCCGCTGGAAGCGGCGCTGCTGAGCGAGCTCGGCTCGCTGCGCGAGATCGAGCCGGGGCGGTGGTCAGATTGACGCCGCTGCGAGTCGCCATTATCGGCCGCACCGGAGCGGGCGGCTACGGCCATCAGCTCGACCAGGGGTTCACCGCCGACCCCAGGGCCGTGATCGTGGCGGTGGCGGACCCCGACGACGACGGCAGGCAGGCGTGCATGGAGCGCACCGGGGCGGAGCGCGGCTACGCGGACTACGCCCGGATGCTGGCCGAGCAGAAGCCGGACATCGTGGTCGTCGCTCCGCGCGAGCTGGACTGCCACGAGGCGATGGTGCTGGCGGCCGTCGACGCCGGTGCCCACGTGTACTGCGAGAAGCCGATCGCCCAGTCGCTCGCGCAGGCCGATCGCATGGTCGCGGCGGCCAGCCGGGCCGGAGTCAAATTCGGCATCGCGCTGCCCGCCGCCGCGGAACGCCGGTTCGGGCAGGCGCTCGCCTTCCTGGCCGACGGCCGGCTCGGCGAACTGCTTCAGCTGCGCGCGCTGTGCAAATGGGACCATCGCGGCGGCGGGCAGGATTTCCTCATCCTCGGCGTGCATTTCGCTGACCTGATGCGGCGGATCGCCGGCCCCCCGCGGGCCTGCTACGCCAAGGTGACGATCGCGGGACGGCCGGTCACCAGGGCTGACGCGGCGGAAGGCGACGAGCGCGGCGGCCTGATCGCGGGAGACCGCGTCTGGGCCGCCTACGAGTTCCCCGGCGCCGTCACCGGGACCATCGAGTCGTGGCGCTGCGGCATCTCCGATCGTGACCTGCAGCCGTACCGGCTGGAGATCCACGGCAGCGCAGGCGTCCTGCTGCTGCGAGCCCCCTACGCCGATCACTCCCTGTGGCACTGCTCCGACGCCGCCTTCATGCCGGGGCGATCGCGGTGGGAGCGGATCGGCACGGACGTCGTGCCGGCGTACGGCGACTACCACAAGCTGGCGGCGGCCCACTTCCTCGACGCCATCGAGCAGGACAAGGACCCGCTGTGCTCAGGCGGAGACGGGCTGGCGGCGCTGGAGATGATTCACGCCGCCTACGCGTCGCAGCTCAGCGGCGGGCCGGTCAGCCTGCCGCTCGAACGCCGGCAGCACCCGCTTGGAGACGACCATGCCTGACTCCGCCGAGATCCGCTACCGCGAGCTGACCGCCGCCTCATCGGCGCTGATGGACCGGGCCGTGCGGGTGCTGCCGGGCGGCAATACCCGCACCTCGGCCCATCACGGGCCCTATCCGCTCACGCTGACCCGGGGCAGCGGCGCCCATCTGCTCGACGCCGACGGCAACAGGTACGTCGACCTGGCGGGCAACTTCACCAGCCTGGTCCACGGCCATGCCTATCCGCCCGTGGTCGAGGCCATCACCGCCATGCTCGCGCACGGAACGGCGTGGCCGGCCATCGCGCCCGCGCAGATCGAGCTCGCCGAGCTGATCTGCTCGCGCGTCCGCGCCGCCGACCGGGTGCGGTTCTGCAACTCGGGCACCGAGGCCGCCTACCTCGCGTTCAAGATCGCCCGCGCCGCGACCGGGCGTGACCGGGTGCTCATCGCGACCGGCGGCTACCACGGCATGGAGCAGTCCGTCATCTCGCTGCCGGACGGCACCAGGGTCAGCAACACCCTCACCGCCGACTACAACAACGCCGAGGCGTTCGAAGAGATGCTGAGCGAGCACGGCGGCCGCATCGCCGCCGTGTTCCTCGAGCTGGTGCAGTCATCCGGGGGCATGGTCGAGGCCGGGCCCGGGTTCGCCCGCCGGGTCGCCGACGCGGCTCGGCGGGCCGGCGCCCTGCTCGTGCTCGACGAGGTGGTCACGCTCCGGCTGGCGCCGGGCGGCCTGCAAGACACCTTCGGCATCGAGCCCGACCTGACGATGCTCGGCAAGATCATCGGCGGCGGATTCCCGATCGGGGCCGTCTGCGGCCGGGCTGAGTACCTCGACCTGCTCGACCCGCGCCGATCCGACCCGCTGCGGCACGCCGGCACGTACAACGGGAACCCGGTCAGCTGCCGGGCCGGCGAGATCACGGTTCGGAACCTGACCGCCGGCCAGATGACGCGGATGTCCCTGCTGGCCGGGCGGCTCTGCGACGGCATGGCCGCGGCGGCCGCCGCCGCCGGGGTGCCGCTGTCGGTCAGGCGCTCAGGCTCCCTGATGAACGTCTTCATGTCGTCCGAGCCCCCCGCGACCGCGAAGCTCCGCACCGACGCCGAGGCCATGAGCCGGTTCCACCTCGCCTGCCTGAGCCAGGGCGTCTTCTTCGCGCCGAGGGGCCTGATGTGCGTCTCGACCGTGATGGACGACGACGTGATCACCGAGACGATCGAGCGGGTCTCCCTGGCGCTGGCAGGCTTCCGTGCGGGCTGAGGCCAGGGCGGCATGCCCGGCGCTCGACATTGCCTTAGCGGCGGTGAGGTCGGTACGCGCCGACGCGCTGACCGAGCGCGCGCTCGCCGCATCGGGCCGCGCGGCGCTCGCGGCGGCCCGCTCGGTCTTCGTCGTGGCGGCGGGCAAGGCGGCCGGGGAGATGTTCGGGCCGGTGCGCGACGCCGCGGGCAGCCGGTTCGCCGGCGGCATCATCGTCGGCCACCGGCCGGGCGCTTCGCCGCCGGGCAGCGGCGTGGCCCGCATGACCGGCGATCATCCATTCCCCGGGCCGGGAAGCCTCGCCGCCGGGCACGCCGTCCGGCAACTGCTCGCCCAGGCCGGCCTTGGACCTGGCGACCTGGTGGTCTTCGCCGTGTCAGGCGGGTCGTCGGCACTGCTGGCGCTGCCGCGGCCGCCACTGGACGGAGCCGACCTGCGCGAGGTCTGCAGGCGCCTGGTGCTCTCAGGTCTGAACGTCACCAGGATGAATAAATTGCGCTCGGTGATCTCGCAGGTCCATGGCGGCTCGCTGCTCGCGGAACTGGGAGCCGCCGACGGGCTCGGCCTCATCCTGTGCGACAACGTGCAGCTCGGTCCCCGGGCCGTCGCATCGGCGCTGACCTACGCGGACTTCTCCAGCCAGGCCGAGGCGCTGGAAGTGGCCGATCGCCTAGGGCTGCCGGGCGAGCTCGCCCTGCGGGTGCGCGCCGCCATCGGCGGCTACCGGCAGCCGCCCAGGGCCATCCGCAACATCGTGGTCGGCACGCCCGGCGATGTGCTCGCCACCGGGCTGGCGCGGGCGGGCGAGCTCGGGTACTCGTGCCGGTCACTCGGTGACCAGCTGCAGGGCGACACCGCGCATGTCACCGGGGCGTTCGCCGCCGCGCTCGGCCGCCGCGCCAGCGGCCGCCTGTGCGTCGTCGGCACCGGGGAGACGTCGGTGCGAGTGCGGGGCAGCGGCACCGGCGGGCGCTGCCAGGAACTCGCCTTCTCGATGGCCAGGGTGCTCCGCGGCCGGGCCGGCGCCACCTTCGCCGCCATCGCCTCCGACGGCCAGGATTACCTGCCCGCCGTGATGGGCGCCTGGGCTGGTGCCGATACCTACGACAAGCTGGGGCTCAGCGCCGCCGAGTTCCAGCTCGTGCTCGCCGACAATGACACCAACCCGCCGCTCGCCCGGCTCGGCCACTGCGTCCCCGGCCAGCCCACGGGCACCAATCTGTGCGACATTTACGTTCTCTGCGCCGATCAGGAGACCTCGCCGACGTGACCTGGTTCGCGATACCCGCGCGCGCACGACATGCCGCGCTCAGGCTGGTCTGCCTGCCCTATGCGGGCGCCGGCGCCGCCGCCTACCCGGAGCTCGGGCCGCTCGCCGGCGGCGAGATCGCGCCCGTGGTGGCCAGGCTGCCCGGCCGGGACGTGCGTGACCGCGAGCCGCCGTGCACGGACTTCCGCGAGCTGGCCGGCGAGATCGCGACCGCCGCCGCCGCTCTCCCCGCGCCGCTGGCGCTCTTCGGCCACAGCATGGGGGCTCTGCTGGCGTTCGAAGTGTCGCGGGAGCTTGAACGGCGCGATCTGGCACCCGCTGCCCTGATCGTCTCCGGCAGCCGGCCGCCGTCGGCACTGGCCGATGATCGCGGCCGGGCGCCGCTGGACCCGGCTGGATTCTTCGACTGGATGCGCACGCAGGGAAGCGTGCCGCCCGCCGTGCTGGCCGATGACGAGCTGAGGCGCGAACTGCTTGGCAACATCGAGGTGGACGTCGCCGTCAGGCGGTCCTACGTCCCTGACCGCGAGGCCCGGGTCAGCGTCCCGATCGCCGCGTTCGGCGGCACCTCCGACCCGGTCGCCCCCGCGAGCGCCCTGCGCCTGTGGGGCGCTCATACCCGCTCGCGCCTGCTCGTGCGAGAGCTCAGCGGCAGCCACTTCTATTTCAGGGAGCGGCCAGGGGAATTCCGCGCCGAATTGCGCTCCGCGCTTGCCTGGGCCATCCCGGCCGAGCCCGCGGGTGACCTATGAGAATCCTGGTCACCAATTCATTTCACCTGGTGAGCTATCCGGTTGTCTGCGCCCTCCGCGAGCGCGCGCGGTTCATCGCGGTGGCCCATCTGGGCGAGCGGCCATCGGATACGGCGCTGTCCCGCTATGTCGATGCCAGGGTCCCCCTGGCGCTCCCGAGGCTCGTGCCTAAGGGCACCTCGCTGGAAGCGGGCGTCAACAGCGCGCTCGAGCGGCAGTACCTGGGCAGGCTCAGGCGCGTCTGCCGCGAGCTGAAGCTCGACGCGGTATTTCCCACCTCAGACTTCGAGATTCTCGTGCTGGCCAAGAACGCGCGGCTGCTGGCCGATGACGGCGTGCGCGTGCTCGCGCCGGGCATCGAGGCGCTGGCCCGGGTGCAGGACAAGCTGGCCGCGGTCCGGCTGGCGCAGGCAACCGGACTGCCGGTGCCAAGGACGCTCGCGGCGGATTACGGTGACGTTCCGCAGGCCGTCGCCGAACTGTCCCTGCCCGTCATGGTGAAGGCGCGATTCTCTTACGGCGGTTTCGGCGTCAGGAAAGCGGACTCGGTGCAGGAGGCGCTGCGGTGTTACAAGGAACTGGCCGGCTGGAGCGGCGACCCGTTCCTGCAGGAGGTAGTGCCAGGAGGCCGGGAGCCGTCGGTGAACGTGATCATGACCGCTGACGGGGCCACGCCGATCCGCTATACCCTGCGCAAGCTGCGGCACGTCCATGCCTCCTTCTCCACGGCGGTCAGGGTTGTCGCCGAGATCCCCGAGGGCGCCGCCGTGACAGCCGCGCTCGCGGCGAGCGGGTACGTAGGCTACGCGGCGGTGCAGCTGAAGGAGGACAGCAGGGACGGAGTGCACCGCCTCATCGAGATCAATCCCCGGTTCGGAGCCAATTCCCGGATCGTCATGGCGATGGCCGAGCGCGCCGGGGTCAACCTGGCCGAGGCCGCCGTGGACGCTCATCTCCGGGAACCGGTGGCCGCCGGCGTGCTGCCGGCCGGCCAGCTTGGCGTGTCGGCCGTGGAGGACTTCATCGCCCTGCGCTCGTACCTGCGCGCGCCGGACGCGGCCGGCCTGCCGCCGCTTCCCGCCTGGGCCGGCACCCTGGTCAGCCAGCATCTGCGGCCGGGGGTCGTCAAGGACGTGTTCTGGCAGCAGCGGTTCCGCGACTGGCGCGCAGTCATGTCGGGCTATCGCCGCACGCTTACCCGCGACCTGGCCGGGGACCCAGGGCTCATCACATACGGCGACTGGCGGGCGTAGGAGGCCTGGTCATGCAGCACGTGCTCGTAGTCAGCGGCGGCGGCGCCATGACGCCGCTGCTGAGGCAGCTCCCCGGGGGTGTCCGGGCCTCGGTCATCTGCCGGAACCGGCTGGTGGCCAAGGTCGCTGAGCCGCAGAAGGCCCCGTACCTGATCAGCGTGCCTGACACCGCGCCGGCTGATGCCTGGGCCTGCCTGGCCGAGGCGATCCACAAGGTCGACCCGATCGACCACGTCGCCTCGTTCAGCGAGACCGATCAGGATAAAGCTCCGGCTATAGCGGGGCGACTTGGCCTGAGCGCTGTGCATTCATCCGAAACGATAGAGAACGTCTACGACAAGTTCCGAATGCGGCAGGTGCTGGCCAGCGCCGGGCTCGATGAGACCCGCTCGGGCCTCGTGCACGATCCCGCCGACGTGCGCTCGTTCGCCGCCGAGCATGGCTACCCGGTGATACTCAAGCCAAGAACGGGCACCGCCAGCCTCGGCGTGTCGCTGATCGCGGATCAGGACGACCTGGAAGCGGCGTACGCATGGGCTTTCTCCTCCGATGAGCCGTGGAGCGGCGAACTGATCGTCGAGCAATTCCTGTGCGGGCCGGAGTTCAGCGTCGAGTGCTTTTCCGAGGACGGGGCGCACGCGGTCATGGCGGTGACCCAGAAAAGCGCCGGCAGCGTTCATTTCGTGGAAAGCGGGCACGTGCTGCCGGCGCCTATCCCCGGCGAGTCGCGGCGGCGGATCGGCGATTACGTCATGGCCGCGCTGACGGCGCTCGGCGTCCGGAGCGGCCCCACGCACAGCGAGGTGATCAT
This sequence comes from uncultured Actinomycetota bacterium, assembly GCA_963720575.1. Taxonomy (GTDB): domain Bacteria; phylum Actinomycetota; class Actinomycetes; order Streptosporangiales; family Streptosporangiaceae; genus Chersky-822. The sequence continues at coordinate 1,141,334 of CAVRGA010000001.1, read as the reverse complement.
GACCGACGGCGGCCCCAGGCTGGTGGAGACGCACGTCCGTCTCGGCGGGGACGAGATTCCCGAGCTGATCAGCGATGTGCTCGGGCTGAATCCCCGCGTGCTCTGGGTCAGGCAAGCCAGGGGCGAGCGGGTGCTGCCCGAGATCAGGAAGGCGCTGCGCGCCGACCCGGCGACGTGCGCGGGCGTCCGCTTCCTGATGCCGTCGAAGGAGGGCAGGCTCGCCGCGATCTCAGGGCTCGCCGAGGCCCGCGACCTCGACGGGGTGGTCGCGGTGCGCCAGCTCAAGCGGGCCGGCGAGCGCCTGTGCGCCGAGGCTCGCGGCTCGTTTGACCGGTGCGCCCTCGTGCGGGCGGTAGGCAAGGATGCCGCGTCCGTCGCCCGGGTGCTTGACCAGGCCTGCGCGAGGCTGGCGATCTCGGTTGTTCAGGAGGGGCGTGGCGATGGGCGGTGCTAGCCCGCCGCCGCCGCTGCTGCTCGGCGACGCCGACGTCGAGGAGTACCTGACGGCGAGCCAGGCGACCGCCGTCATGCGAGCCGCGATCGTCGCTCATGCCCGGGGTCAGGCGGCGTGCCCGCCGCGGCAGCGGATCGCCGCGGGCGCCAGGTCCATCGTGCTGACGGCCGGAACGGCGAGCGACGGAGCCTTCGGCTTCCGTGCCTACGAGACGACGACCGATGTCGATCAGCTGGTCGCCGTCTGGCGGCCGTCGGGGGAACTCCAGGCCGTGGTGACCGGTACCGAGCTCGGCAAGGCCCGTACGGGCGCCATCGGCGCGGTCGCGGTCGGCTGCCTCGCCCGGCCTGACGCCGCGCGCCTGGCCGTGATCGGCAGCGGACCCCAGGCCTGGCGGCAGGTCTGGGCCATCTCGGCGATCCGCGCGCTGCGCCAGGTCACCGTGTTCAGCCCGACGCCCGCGCGCCGGACGGCGCTGGCCGGCCGGGTGAGCGCTGAGCTGAAGATGAGCTGCGCGGCCGCGGCCACGGCTCGGGCCGCCGTCCAGGACGCGGACATCGTCGTGCTCGCCACCTCAAGCGGCGAGCCGGTGATCGAGGCCGGATGGATCCGCCCGGGCACGCACATCTCCACTATCGGGCCCAAGACCACGCAGGCGCACGAACTGCCAGCCGAACTCGCGCGAGCCGCCGCCGTGCTGGTCACGGATTCGCGGGAGCAAGCCCTCAGCTACTCCCCCGCGTACGTGCTTGATCCGGCCCGCCTCGTCGGCCTCGGCTCAGTGCTGACAGGGCAGGCCGCTGGCCGGGCAAGCGATGACGACATCACGCTGTTCGGCTCCGTCGGCCTGTCAGGGACCGAGGTAGCGCTCGCCGGCCACCTGGCTCGCGTCGTCGCCAGCGCTCAGGCGAACAAGCGCTCCTTCTGACGATCGAGCGCCTTGTCCCAGCCTGGTACTTCCGACGGCTCGCGCGTGGGGGCGCCGACGTAATCGGCCGACGGGCGGATGAGCTTGCCGAGCCGCTTCTGCTCGAGGATGTGAGCGCTCCAGCCAGCGGTGCGGGCGCAGGTGAACATCGGCGTGAACATCCCGGCGGGCACGCCGGCGAAGTCGAGCACGATAGCCGCCCAGAACTCGACGTTGGTCGCGAGTACCCGCTCGGGCTTACGCTCGTGCAGTTCGGCGAGCGCGGCCTCCTCCAGGGCAAGCGCGACTTCGTAACGCGGGGCGCCGAGTTCCTTGGCGGTCGCGCGCAGCAGCCGGGCGCGCGGGTCCTCGGCGCGGTAGACCGGGTGCCCGAAGCCCATCAGGCGCTGACCGCTGTCCAGCAGTTGCTTGACGTAGGAGCGGGCGTCGCCCTGCTTCTCCACGGCCTCGACCATGTGCAGCGCGCGCGACGGCGCGCCGCCGTGCAGCGGCCCGGACATCGCGGCGACCGCGGCCGACAGGCAGGCCGGCACGTCCGCGCCGGTGCTGGCCACGACCCGGCTGGTGAAGGTCGACGCGTTCATGCCGTGCTCGGCGGCGGTCATCCAGTAGCGGTCGATCGCCTGGACATGGCGCGGGTCGGGCTCGCCCTGCCAGCGGATCATGAACCGCTCGACGATATTCGCGGATTTCTCGACCATCTTCTGCGGAATCGCCGGCACGCTCGACCCGCGGGCCGCCTGCGCGACGAAAGAGAGAATGATAACGGACGACCTGGCAAGATCATCACGGGCTTGCGCGTCGTCGATATCGATGAGCTGGCGCAGTCCCCAGTACGGGGCCATCATCGCGACGGCGGCCTGGATATCGACTCGGATATTACCCGAATGGACAGGGATAGGGAACGGCTCAGCGGGCGGGAGTCCCGTGTCGAAATTCCCGTCTACCAGCAAACCCCATACGTCTCCGTAGGAAACCTGGCCCACTAGATTTTCGATATCAATGCCACGGTATCGAAGAGCTCCGCCATTTCGGTCCGGCTCGGCGATCTCGGTATCAAAAGCTACGACGTCGGCCAGACCTGGGCTTACTTTAGGCATCCTAATCCCTGTTCGGAGTTCCCTACATCACCTAAATGGCCGTAAGGGACACATTCACCACAGCCGATCCATACTAGCACGCAGGGCCTGGTAGCCCCACGGGGGTGGCTGGGGGACTGCCTCGTCTCGGCGCGCCCTGGCGCGCCTTGCGACGCCCCGGTTTCAGGGGCATGCCGAGCCGGGCCAGCGCCCTCCCTCCGGCGTTCCTAGTCTAGCATTGGGTACGCGGCGAGCTATGATGGCATACCATGTGATCCTACGCTAACTAGCCGTATATACCTATAAAGTAGGCAAGCTACACCTTATCCGCGATCCGCAATGCGTGCATAGTTCCCAGGGATGGACGAGTACCCATGCCGTGCGACGCGAAACCTCTTGACCCGTTCACCGTGCCCGCGTCCGCCTGGAACGTGCTCGCGCCGCGCGGCGCGCTCCAGCACAGCCACGCCTACCTGCGCTATCGCGCCTTCGCCGAGCCGGGAGACTACTGGCTCGCCGGGTGCTGGCAAGACGGCGGGCTCCGGGCCGGCGCTCCCTTTTTCCGGACAACCCCGCATACGGCGGCGTTCAGCGATCCGTGGCAGTTGCTGACGTCACCGCAGTTCAGGCGCGCGCCGGCGGGCGACGCCGCCGCCAGCGAGTCGCTGCGAGCCGAGCACGAGCAGCGGCTGTCAGCGGTCGCGGCAGGGGCATCTCGCCCGGACGAGCTCAGGGACTGCCTGGGCGAGGCCCTGGTGTGCCGGTACTTCGATCAGAGCGGCGTCTTAACTGATCAGGCCCTGAGCCGGGACGATCGCTGGACGCTGGCCGAGTCGATCGTGCGCCTGGCCATGGACGCCGTTCGCGACGGGCAAGCTGGTGCGGTCTGCTTTCCTTACGTGCTTCCCGCAGACCATGTAGTGCGCGCTGTCCTGCGCAAGCTCGGCTTTGAAGCTGGCATCATCACCGCCCACTCCACCACGTCTCTTCCCGCCGGAATCAATGATTTCGACGACTACGTCGGGCTGCTTTCCAAGAATGGCCGGCGCCGTTTCCGCAGCGAGCTCGAGAGCCTCCGGCAAGCTGGCATCGGCCTGACTTCTATACCGCTAGCCGGCAATGAGGACGCGGTCGCCGCGCTCGAAGCGCAGACGCTATCCAGGCACGGAGGACCCTCAGCCGCGGCCGGGATCGCCCGAATGCGGCGGCAGATGATCGAGGATTTCGGTGACTCCGTCCGCATCACTGCCGCGTTTGACGGAGCCAGGCTTATCGCGTGCGGCATAGATCTGCTCGATGAGCATAACTATTACGGCCTTACCTACGGCTGCGATTACAGCCATCCGAATCTCAGCACCTGTTATATGTGCATCGCATACTACGACCCGATCAGGTTCTGCCTCTCGCGCGGCATCGGCACGCTGCGGTACGGCTTCGAGGCCTTCGAGCCGAAGGTACTGCGCGGGGCGTCACTGACGCCGCTCGAACTGTGGATCTGGACCCCAGACGAGAAAGTGAATCATGCCCTGGCCGAACTCCTCGCCTTCATCGACGCCCGGTCCAGGGAGTACCTGAGCCGCTGGCCAGCGATCCAGTCAGGCGCCCCTATCCGGTCGGGCGGCGGCCCTGTTCGGCCGGACGGCGGCCCTGTCCGGTCAGCCGGCGGCCCCGGCCGGTCGGGCGGTCGCGGTGAAGCCGATGCGGTCCTTGCGGACCGCTACCTTGACTTCGGCGAACCCGGCCCGCCGTAGCCGATCACCCAGCGTCCGCTGATCGACCGGCACGAATATGTCGTCGTGATGCAGTCGCCGCCGGTCAGGCGTATCGAGCCCGTCACATCCAGCCAGCATGCCGCCCGGCCGCAGGACCCGCCGCAACTCGGCGAGCGCGGCATCTTGCGCGGCCGCCGACGGGATGTGGTGCAGCATGGTCATGCAGGCCGCGCCGGTAAACCGCCCGTCCGCGAAAGGCAGGCAACTGGCGTCGGCCCGCACGACGCGGACATTAGTGCCGCGCAGTCGCCCCGCCAGGCCGGCCGCGAGCCCCGGATCAAGCTCGGCTGCCGTAACCCGCCCGGCGCGGAGCCGCAGGACATCCGTCGCGAGCCCTGGACCTGGGCCGACCTCCAGCAACTCGTCGCCAAGCCAGCAGCCGTCAAGCACCCAGGGCAACAACTCATCGTTGAGCAGGGCCGCCCACTGCGGGCTAGAGCACAAGGCCAGATGCTCCTTGTTCACCCGGCCATGCTACAGACCACCTGGATTCCGCCATCCCGCCCCCAGGCGGGCCCCGGACCGGTCGGCCGGGGCCGGCGGGCCGGGAGCCGGGCGGGCCGGGAGCCGGGCGGGCCGGCGCCGAAAGCACGCGCGCGATGCTCCGTGATCATGAGGCAGGCCATAGTAGTCACGGAAGCTTCCACCTGCTCGGGCAGGCTGTCGGGTGACTCGGGATCTTGGCAAGTCAAGCTCCGGCGGCTCCGCAGACGAGACTCTTCCGGGGTTCCCGGAAACTTCCCCTTCGCGGAGCCTTCTCGGCCCTGGCACGGAGACTTGTCGGCTCTGGCGCGGAGAGTTGTCGCTGCGCGGAGCGTTGTCCGCATATAGAACGGTAAACACTCCGTGCCGCGAGAAGTCTCCGCGGCAAAGACGGACAACGCTCCGCGATCATGCTCCGGCGCGGGAACGCTCCGCGATCACGCCGCAGAACGGGAACACGCGGCGATCACCGGCGCGGCGATCCCGTACCGCCGGAACCGAGCCCGGCCCGCTCCGCAAGAACCGCACCGAATCACCTCGCAGGGGCCGGGCCTTGGCGGGCCAGGTCGAAACGAGGCGAGTGCCCCGGGAGGCAACCTGCCTGATCATGAGTCACGCAACAGTCTCCAGGACAGCCGCGACGCTCCGTGATCATGTCCGAGACCGTGATCACGGACGATCACCCAGGTCAGGACAGCGGCGATGTTCCGTGATCATGCCCGCGAACATGATCACGGACGATCGCCCGTGCCAGGAGAGGCTGCCGGATGACCCGGGATCGTGAAGAGCCAGGCGCCTGGCGGGGTCAACTCTGAGGCTTTTCCCCCTTGAGATTTGTGAACTAGTGCCTTCGCGGTTGATCTGTGTTCCTGGGCGGACGTGCGCTGTGCTCCGGAACGGCGCCGCCGGGGCAGTGTGAGCATCGTGGCCCTCCCTGTTGCTGTTAGCGGTCCGTTTTGACAGCAACGTGGCCTCCCCATTGCCGTCAGGACGACATCAGGGAGGGCCACGTTGCTGTTAAAACCAGTGGCTGACAGCAACAGGGAGGGCCACGATGCTGTTAGAGGCGGGCGTGACCAGCAACCCGGGCCGCCCTGATGCCGTCGCCGGGCCGCCGGCCGCCGGGGCAACGGGGCGTGCTCCCGTCTGACGGTTCCGCAAGGTGTCCGAAGGGCTCCCCGACCAGCAAGGCGGCAGGGCCGGGCTGGTTCCGGGCCGGCACCACCGGAACGGCCAGGGTTCACCGCACAAGACCATGCCGTGGCACATCCGCGCCCGGGCGACTGCCGTTCTCCACGTTAATCCGGATTTCCTCTCGTTTTGTCTCGGGCTTGAAACAAGGAGCTAGCATGAAGTGGCGAATACCGTACCGGGGGTAGAAATGGTCATGCCACTGGATCACTTTAAAGCCGGCCTGCCGGACGTATCAGTAAGCCGGCGTGGCTTCATGCGGGTAGCTGGCGCCGCTGGCGTCGCGATCGGGGCTGCTGGCTGCCTCTCCGCATGCGAAGCCGCCGCTCCCGCTGCCGAGATTATTTTCAACCCCGCGACCGAGAACTGGCTGGGCCAGCTTGCCCTTGCAGTTGGCGCTACTGAAATTGAGAACGCGATCGAAGACGGCCTGAAGGCCGCGTGGAAGGCATGGGGCCCGGGAGTCAGGCATGCGGTGAACAGCCAGGCCGCGCCGTATCGCTACTGGTACCGCGATGGCTGGGTGCACCCGGTACCGCCGGTTGTGCTGGTCGGCGTTTCGCGAACCCGCAACGAGAATCGCAGGGTCGATCCGATGACCGACCATATGATCGCCTGCGTCAATACTGGCTATTCGTCGGTTGTATTCGAGCCGTGGGCCTGGCAAACTCTTTCGATGTTCGTGCATTACCTGACGCACGGCAAGTCCGGGGCGGAGCTGACGCAGACCAAGGAACTCTGCGCCCTGACCTTGATGCCGTCCGGGACGAGGCCCAAATCCGGCCAGAGTCCCGGAGGCTCCGTCGGCTGGCTCACTTACCAGAGCCGGAATGGGCACGTGGAGATCGCTTGGTCGCCCGGAGATAACGGCTCATGGAACGGAATAATCACCGCTAGCGCGATACCCGACGCCAACGGCAACCCGATCACGAAGGCCTTCCGCCTGCCCGCCCACGCGGCCTAACGATCCTGCAAGCCGGACTCGATCGCCTCGATGATCCGCGGACGCAGTTCCGCGGCGCGGATCACCGCGTCGACCGAGCCGACCTCAACCGCGCGCTGGATACTGTGCACGCGGTCGAACTCCGTCGCCACCTCACCGATCTTCTCCGCCCGCACCGAAGCACGGAGTTCGTCGAGTTCCGCCGTCAGCGCCGCACGGTCGGCCCCGGAGGCGGCCTGGACGCGGGCCTCAAGCTCCCGCACCCTCGGGTCGGCCGACGTCCGGGCGTTGACGTCGCCGGAGAACACCACCGCGGCGGCGGGAGCGCCGCCGAGTACGGAGGCGAACGAGCCCTCGAGCGCGAGCACGGTCATGTCCGGATTCAGTGCCTTCGAAAACACCACGAACGCGCCGCCGTGATACCGCGAGATCACGCAGAACACGATCGGCCCGCAGAAATTCACGATCGCGCGGCCGATCTCGGCGCCGTACTCAAGCTGCAGCTTCCGCATCGATTCCGGCGAGCCGTCGAAACCCGACAAGTTCGCCAGCACCACTAGCGGCCGGTTGCCGCTGGCCCCGTTGATTGCCCGCGCGACCTTCTTCGACGAGCGCGGGAACAGCGTCCCGGCCGTGTAGGTGTCCGGGCCGTCGGTGGGCGGGAAGCCCCGCCGGGGCACCGCCCGTGACTCGATGCCGACCAGGCACACCGGCATGCCGCCGAGATGCACGTCCTGCACCACCGCCGTCTCCGCGTCGGCCATGCCCGGCCAGCGTTCGAGCACCGGGTGATCGGCGTCCGACAGGGCCCGCATCACGGTGCGGATGTCGAACGGCTTCTTGCGGTCAGGGTTGGCCGCCGCCGAGAAGATCTCGCCCACGGTGGTGAAGTCACTGCCCGTCATCACGTGCGGGAAGTCAGAAATGTCCCGGTCCAGGGGATCGGCCGTCTCCGACCGCCGCGGCGCCTGCTCGCCGGGCGCGACGTACGTGTGGTCATAGTGCGACATGAGCACGTCACGAGCCGCGGCCAGGTTCGGCGCCCAGTACTGCGCCTGCCCGTTCGGGCCCATCACCCGGTCGTAGCCGCCGATGCCGAAGTTGTCCTCCGCTGACACGCCGCCGGAGAAGTCAAGTGACTGCTTGCCGGTCAGCACCATGGCCGAGTCCGGTGTCATCACCAGGATGCCCTTGGTGTGCATGAGCATCGTCGCCTCGGCGTTCCAGTACGGCTGAGCGCCGACGTTGATGCCGGCGACCACGATGTTGATCTCACCGCCGCCCTGGGTGAACTCCACTATCCGCTTGAGCGCGGCGGCTACCCAGTCCATGTTCTCCGTGCCGGACTCCATGGAGATCCGGGCGCCGGCCGACAGCGCGTACCACTCGAGCGGCACCCGCATCCGCTCGGCCAGGTCCAGCCCGGCGATCACCCGGCGGCATTCCGGCTCCGACAGGGCGCCGAGCGACTTGGTCGGGTCGCCGAGCAGGACGACCCTGGTGACGCCGTCGCGGTGCAGCCTGGTCGGCGTGGTGACCACGCCAGCGACCATCGCCGCCGTGTTGCGCCCCTTGGGCCGGTCAGCCGGCACGAGCACGTGATCGTCATCGAGGTCGTACTCGACGAAGTCGCCGAGCAGCCCGGTCAGCTCGTACGGGTACACCGTGTTGCGCGCGCTCGCGCGCAGCACCTTCTGCCGGTAGCCGTCGAACGGCTCGACTGGCTCGTTCGATGGCTCTCCGACAGTTAGCTGGGCGGCGCCGGTGGCGTCGAAGGCGATGCGCACGGCAATTTTTCTCAGCGCTCCGCTTTTACGACTGCGCTGCCTGGCGATGAGCAAAATCTCCTCGAGCCCGGCCCCCGCGGTGGTCGGCAGCACGCGCCCCGCGATCATCTCCAGCTCATCGCGGGTGATGTCGCTCGGCGGCCAGATGTACACCACGATCCGGTTGGTGTTGAAGCGCTGCTTGCCGTGCTGCCGCGACTGAGCGCGGCGGATCGAATCGAGGCAGATGGCGATCGTGTCCTCGGCCGTCGGCAGCGCGACCAGCCTGCCGTCGTGCTCGCGCAGCTCGGTCAGGTCGCGTACCTGCGCGAACGCGACCAGGCGGTCATCGGAGCTGTTCTCGCGGGCCACGCACTGGAAGAGGTAGACCTCCTCGTCCGATGACGGCAGCCTGGTGAGGTCGAACTTGTGCAGTCGCTCAAGCTGCATCCGCTGCGCGATGAATGGATGCAGTCCCCGGATCAGGCGTTCCTCGGCCATCCCGGTGGCTGACGGGCGGAAGGTGAAGTGGTGGTGCATCACCGCGCCCCGGCTGCCCGCGACGGCCACGGTGACCCTGCGGACCTGAGACGGCAGCGGGTTCGCGCTCACCACCTCTTGCAGTGCGGCCGCCATGGCATCGGGGTCATCCGGCTGCCGTTCCCACGCGAGATACAGGTCGGCGTTGACGGCCTCCGTGCCGACGGCCAGCTCAGCGAGCCCGGCGAGCGCGCTGCCGAAGGCCTCGAAGCTCGCCGCACCCGAGACGATGCACGAGCCCGCGATCTCGGCGACGACGAACGTGCAGCCGGCGACCTCGCTGGCCCGGACGTTGCTCAGCCCCCTGTTCCCGTAGTAGCGCCTGGTCAGCACCTCCAGCATGACCGCGTTGTCGCGGTCATGCCTGGTGAGCCGCTGCCCGAGCAGCCGCACCAGCGGCTCGGTGCTGCGTACCATCTCGGCGATGCGCCCGGCCCGGTCAGGCGCGTCCGGGTTGGCGTCGAGGTAGCGCAGGTGCCTGCGCACGTCGGCGTAGACGCGGGCGCGGTTGCGGCGCAGCAGCGGCTGGCCGAACCAGGCGAACACCACGCCCCGTGCGAGGTCGGACACCGCGGGGAAGCGGACCTGCGTCGCCGCCACCAGCCGCTCGAGCGCGAGGCCGGCCGGCTCGCGCAGCGCCTCGTCCGGCGGCGGCTCTCGCAGCCACGCACGCAGCAGCGCCGTCACGACCGCGGCGTCGGCGGCCGCGCGCTGCTGGGCAAGGAAAATCCGGAAGAGCGCGGCTTCGAGGTCACGCGAGCGCTCGAGCTCGGTGACGCCGTAGTGCCCGAGTGCCTTGCCGAGCCTGGCCTTGAACGCCTCCGGCAGCCTGGCCCGTTCGACGTCGAGGCTTTGCAGATAGGCATGAAAGAATTCGCGGGGGCTATGCACGTGCACGTCAGCATCGCCGTCCTCGCCGGCCGACCGATTGCGGCTCAGCTCGGCCAGGTCCGCGAACACGGCCACGAGTTCGAGCTCTCCGGCCAGCGGCCGGTGGCCGTCCTCCGTGGCCTCCAGGCGCGCGGCGAAGTAGTCGTCGAGCACCCGGCGTTCGTCGAGCGGGTCGACGTCGAAGCCGAGCAGCAGGCTGCGCAGGTCCTCCTGACCCCGCGCGGCCCGCGCCCGCGCCGGGATCTTCAGCGAAGCGGCGGGCAGGTCAAGCTCGACGGACTCGACGGGCTCGGCGCGGGCGGCTTCGGCACCGGGGCCGGTGTCGGCGGCGACCGGCTCCAGCCGCAGCAGCGGCGCCCCGGCCTCCACCTGGCTGCCCACGGACACAAGGCACTCCTTCAGCCGCGCCCTGAACGGTGCCCGCAGTACCGTCTCCATCTTCATGCTCTCCAGCACCAGCATCGGCGCGTCCGCCTCGACCTCGGCGCCGACCCGCAGCGGCGTGGCGACGACCAGCGCCGGGGCTGGCGAGCGGACGACGCCGCCCTCGTCCGCACTCACCCGGTGCGCCACGCCGTCCACCTCGACGAGGTGCACCGGCCCGTGCGTGCCGGTGAGCAGCCGGTACCTCCTGCCGTTGACGACGATCTGGCCGGTGTGCCGGTCGAAACGGTCGAGGTCGACGTCGGCCAGGCGGACCTCGCCGCCCGCCTCGACGCTGACGCGGAAGCGATGCGCGCCGATGCGCGCGACCCGGACCCGGTAGCTGGCGCCGCGCAGCTTCAGGTCGAGCGGCCGGCCGCTCTCGTGCTGCACTTGCGGCCGCCCACCGGACGCTGTCGACAGCAGCCGCTGGCGTTCGGCGCGCTCGGTTTCCTCGTATGCCTCGATCGCGGCGACGGCCAGCGCTACGCCAGAATGCCGGTGCGAGACGAGCCTGCCCTCGCCCCGGACGCGGTCGATCCAGCCGGTATCCGCGCTGGCGTCGATCACCTCGGGCTGGTCGAGCAGGTCGAGCACGAAGCTCTTGTTCGTGGCGCCGCCCTCGATGATCACCGTCGTCTGCGCCATCGCCCGGCGCAGCCTGGCGAGCGCCTCGTCGCGGTCACGGCCGTACGCGATGATCTTCGCGATCATCGAGTCGAAGTCGGCGGGGATGGTGTCGCCCTCACTGACCCCGGTGTCCACCCGGATGCCCGGCCCGGCGGGCAGGTCAAGCCGGGCGATGCGGCCGGGGGATGGCGCGAAGTCGCGGTCGGGGTCTTCGGCGTTCAGCCTGGCCTCGATGGCATGCCCGCGCTCCGCCGGCGGCTCGCCTTCGAGCCGGCCGCCGGAGGCCACGTGCAGCTGCGCCTTCACCAGGTCGAAGCCGGTGGTTGACTCGGTAATCGGGTGCTCGACCTGCAGGCGGGTGTTGACCTCAAGGAAGGCGAACAGGTTGTCCCCGGGGTGGTAGAGGAACTCGACGGTCGCCGCGCCCTGGTAGCCGACGGCGACGGCCAGCCGCTCGGCGGACGTCTTGAGCTGGGCTACCTGGGCGGGGCTGAGTACCGGGGACGCCGACTCCTCGATGATCTTCTGGTTGCGCCGCTGGATCGAGCAGTCGCGGACGCCGAGCGCCCACGCCGTGCCCTGGCCGTCGGCGATCACCTGGACCTCGACGTGCCGGGCACCGGTCACCAGCCGCTCGAGGAACACGATGCCGCTGCCGAACGCCCGCGCGGCCTCCTGGCAGGTGCGCTCGTAGACGTCGGCCAGCTCGGCGTCGTTCGCGACGACCCTGATGCCGCGCCCGCCGCCGCCGGCGGTCGCCTTCAGCATCAGCGGGTAGCCGATCTCGGCCGCCGCGGCCAGGGCTGAGTCCAGGGTCTCGACCGCGCCCCGGCTCCAGGGCGCGACCGGCACGCCGACTTCCTCGGCGAGCAGCTTCGCGCCGATCTTGTCGCCGAGCTTGCGCATGGCGTCGGCACTCGGCCCGACGAAGGTGACTCCGGCCTTCTCGCACAGCTCAGCGAACGCCGGGTCCTCGGCGACGAAACCCCAGCCGACCCAGGCGGCATCGGGCCTGGTGTCAAGCAGCGCGCGTTCCAGCACCTTCAGGTTGAGGTACGGGCGCTCCGCCGCCGGCCCGAGATCGTAGGCGATGTCGGCCTCGCGCACGAACGTGGCCGTGCGGTCGACATCGGTGTGCAGGGCCACTGTCTCGATGCTCGTCCCGGTCGCCGCGGCGAGTTCCCTGACGGCGTGGATGAGCCGCATGGCCGCCTCACCGCGGTTGACGATCACGACCCGACTGAACACCCGACCGAGCCCTCCTGTAGACCAACGATGCGCGCGCCGCCAGGCGGCCCGCCCCTGCCTGTGTTCACCTTTTCGCCAACCGGCGCCCAGCGCCATATCGCTGACAGCGCAGGCTACCCTGACCCGCTTGTAGGAAACGACCAAAAGCCACTGGCCGCCCGCCGAGTCCGCGGCAGTACGCTCGCAGCGCGATTGATCCATGCTTTCGCTGTTTCCCGATGTTGTCCAACAGATCATCTGGCCTGGCTAGAGTGCCGGTCCAGAGCGGCTGGAAGCCCGTTCTGGCTGCCAGAAAGGGCGGCTTGGCGTGCCAGAAAGAGCGATACTCAGCGCAGCGGAGTCTGCCTAGGACGGCGCGCCGGGTACGGCGGCCGCTTGGTAAGCATGAACTTGCCGCCCTGGTGCCGAGTTCCGACCCGCCCAGAAAGGACGCTCGATGCCGCCTGGAGAACCGCCGCAGGTCGAAGCGGACATCACCGAGCAAGTCGTCGGGATCATCACATCGCTGGCGGCGCGGAATCCCGCGTTAGTCAAGGACTTCGCGACGGCCTTCGCCGGAGACGGCGCGTCCGCGCAGGCTCATCTGGCCCGCAGCGCCGAACTCGCCAGTACGGCGAAGGATTCCGAAGTGCCGGATCCCGGCCAGTCCGGGGAAGCCGCGGCGGACCTGGAACCTGAGCAACTGGAAAGTGAGCTGCGGGCACTGTTCGGGATCCCGGCCGACCAGCCGCTCGTGATCGTTCCGTAGCGGTGCGGACAGCGAGCTTGACGGGCAAACCTCGGCGACTAGGAAGCGAGAACAGCCGTGACAGATCCGACACCGACCAAGCCGGACCCCTACATCCCGGACGGTAGCGGCTGGCTGTTCCGGGTGCGGGTACCCGGGCACGGCCTGTGGGAGCGCGACCCCGGCAGGGCCAGCATGTTCTACGCGGTCTACGAGCAAGCCGGCCGTGACTACCACATCACCATCAATTCCGGCTTCCTGACCGACCACTCGACCGCTCTCGGCACCCACATCTCGTCCAATGCCGAGATCGCCGGCAGCCGCGTGCACTGGCCAGACCCGGGCGTCTTGTCGCCCCCGCAGCAAGCATGGCTGACCGCGCACAACGTCAACCAGTTCAACGCGCTGCTAGCGGCGTTCAGCCAGCGCCTGCGCCTCTGCGCCGCCAGCATCGAGCCCTCGCGAAGATATGACGCGGCCGTAGCCGAGCGCCGCACGCAGAGGTTCGCTGAGACGGCGCTGCGGTACCAGGTCAAGGAGGACTATCTAGCTCAGCTGAAAGATTGGGTGCTTGCCTGCCCGCAGGACGCGTATCTGCAGGCTTTCCGGTACAAGACAGATTATTACTTTCTGGATCTTACCCTGGGAGTGGTCGTGCACCTGGAGCCGGTTCCGCTGGAGGTAGTGCAGGGCGAAGCGCTGAACGGGGGCTTCGTCAGCCGTATCTGCATGCCGATAACCTCTGGCACGGTCGAGTCCCTCACCGGAGTGCATATAAGCAACCTCACCAGCGGCGTGACGCTGCTATACATCGTGAACAAAAAATACGCGATGCTCACGACAGATTTCGACGCGTGCGAGCCAGACGGCAACATGCTGAGCATGGACCAGGTGGTGGACCTGGCCGTGACGACCTGGATCGGGGAAGCGGCGTCAGGCCGCGGATGCGAGGCGGTGGCCTTCGATAAGCTGATAATGAACGTCATCGGCCCTGCCAGCGCTCAGTACCACCTGATGATCGAGGATCTCCTTGACGAGGTCGCACTCGAGCATATCGGCATCCGCATGATTGAGGACCTCGCGCCAGGACTCCACCTCGGCGACCTGCCTAATGGAGTTTACCTCAGCGAATCGTGCACCAAACTCATAGCGCAACTGCCGCCCATCCTGCGAGTCAAGCACGGGAAAATCAACTCGTATATCCTGCTCAGCAAGCTGGTTGAAGGATGGTCCGATAAGCTCACGGAAGCCACGGTACCCAACCTCGCGGTTCTCGCTCAGAAGCTTCCCAGATATCAGATCTGGGCGGAGGAGCTTGCGGTCGAGAATCAGTGCGGCGTCATCATCTACCTGTGGCCTGACTCGGGAGGCAAGCCGCTCTTCGTTGGCCTGCCGCAACACTGCTTCCCGGGGGCTCAGGTGCGCAAAGGACGCCTGGTCGACGAGCAGGCGGACCAGGTTTCCGGGCTCTTCGCTGGCGGCCTGACCGCTAGCGAGGTCGTAGTCACCAGTACCGCCATCGTTATCTCCAAGAAAGATGGCCAGCCGTTCAAGCCGCCGATCTGCGTCGACAAGAGCACTATGGCGGAGTTCGACTATAAGCAAGCGCAAAACGACTACCTCGTCGCGCTAGAGGCTCAGAAAAAGAGAGAAGCAGAAGCCAAGTCCATAGCCGACGCTCAGTACGAGAACACCTGGCAGAACATCCAGCTGGAGCTAGCGAACTCCACGCAGGTGGAGCTGGCGATCTATCTCAAGAACAACGGGAAGATCCTGGCTGTACCCACCAGGGGCAGGATTTTGAGAAACCTTCCAGACATGGCCGTGATCGGCAGCATCTTGATCACAAGAAGAGATGCGCGTTATCGCAGGCAAAATATGGGGCTACTTGAGTTTATATGCGCAGACGGCGGCTCCGTCAAAATTTGGTTCCAAGGTCTCTTCACCTACGTCGCAGCCCTCACGCTGGAACTGCCTCAAGGTATCGATAGATATCTGCTGACGCTCAGATAACATAATATTCTCGGCTTACCCGGCGACCTGGGCGCCATGTGTGCGTCAGATTTCCGTACCAGCGAAAACCTGGCCTATCATTCTTCAGCGAGTGAATGCCAGTTGAGGGTGCGCGAATTCGAGGACCGGGTGTCTTGGCTAGCGGCAGCGTGCTTCGGGGCGATCGGCGGTTTTGTCGTTTCGCTCGTTGCCTTCTTTAATGATGTCTGGGCCTGGCACGAGGAGCGCCGCCGCTGCCTGCGCAGAGGAACACCGATGCCGAGGCTGACTGTCTTCATCGACTTCAAGGCCGATCCCCTGGTGCTCGTGACCCGCATGATCGCCGGAGCGCTCACCGGTTACCTCGTCCACAATGAGGTGACCGGCGCGATGGCCGTGATCGCGGCGGGAGCATCGGCGCCGGCGATCTTGTCGCAATTCGGCAAGAATCCCGCCTACGGACCTGGCCTTGAAGTCGGGACAACGGATTCTGAGAGAGACCGCACCCAGCCGCGCCAGCGCCACGAGGACCCAGCGACCCGGGTGAGCAGCCCGGCGACAACCAACTACGAGCCAAGGCACGCCCAAGGTGGTTCAGCTCCGAGCGCGGGTAGCGACTTGGTACCCAGGCCGAGAGTAGAACCAGGCGGGAGCCCGCTCAGCACTACGGAGACAAGTTGATGAGGACGCCGAAGCACAGCCGGAAGCGGAACCTGCGCGCGGCGCACCGCTCTAGACCGACTCTGGAGTGGCACGAGCAAAGCCTCATCATGAGATACCTGGCCGCCCTCACCGGCTCGCGCCCCCGCCCCCGCCCCCGAGTCGACCCGAGACCCTCACACGTGCGGAGCTAGCCCCGAAGTTTCGCCCGTGCGCACCACCACCAACTCCGCGAGAGCTGATAAACGGTACGATTTCCTGCGGAGCGAGCCGGGCCCGGTTCCGCCGGTACGGGCTGCCTGGCCAGTGATCGCGGTAAGTTCCCGCTCTGCGGCATGATCGCGGAGAGTTCCCGCGCCGCAGCATGATCGCGGAGCGTTGTCCGTCGCTTGCGGCATGATCGCGGAGCGTTCTCCGTCGCTTGCAGCATGATCGCGGAGAGTTCCCGCGCCGCAGCATGATCGCGGAGCGTTCTCCGTCGCTTGCGGCATGATCGCGGAGAGTTCTCCGTCGTTACCGCGGAGACTTCTCGCAGCACGGAGCGTTTGCCGTCCTATGTGCGGACAACGCTCCGCTCACCGACAAGTCTCCGCGCCAGAGCCGGAAAGACTCCGCGCCAGAGCCGGAAAGACTCCGCGCCAGAGCCGGGAGGTCTCCGCGAAGCGGGAAGTCTCCGGGAACCCGGGAAAGAGTCTCGCCGCTGAGCCGCCGGAGCTCGACTTTCCAAGAACCCGAGCAGCCTCCCTGACCCGAGTAAACTTCCATGATCACGCGCCGGGCCAGGGTGAGCATCGTGGCCCTCCCTGTTGCTGTTAGCGGTCCTTTCTGACAGCAAGGTGGCCCTTCCCGTTGCTGTCAGGACAGCATCAGGGAGGGCCACCTTGCTGTCAAAAACAGTGACCAACAGCAACAGAGAGGGCCACGATGCTGTTAGAGACGGGCGTGCCGCGCGACAGCCTCCAGGGCAGCAGCGATGCTCCGTGATCACGCCTGCGACCATGATCCAATTCCGCTTGGCTGATTTGACAATCATGTGCTGGCCTGCATGATCTTGGCCGGCCTGCATGTTCCCGGCCGACCTGCATGATCTTGGCTCGCCTGCGTGTTCCGGGCCGGCCTGCACTTCCGGGCTGACGTGTGTCAAGGGACATTAAGGAAGTGCATGTCCGGGCCGGGCCGCTTGTCCGGGCCGGGCTGGCGTGCGTCCCCGGTGCCAGTCCGGGGCTGGCCGGGGGTTGGTCCCGTCGCGTTCGGCGGTACTTGTCCTGGCGTGATCAGCTTGCGCTATTTTAACAGTCAATATACCGAGCATCAAACTATTGTCGGTATTAGCCAATTTACGATGGAGATTTAATTCCCGATTGCCTCTTGCCTATGCCGACCATGACATTCATTATTGATTTCAGATGGCTTGCTCTTGCTGGCCCTTGGCAAAAGGTGGCGT
Organism: uncultured Actinomycetota bacterium; assembly: GCA_963720575.1. Lineage (GTDB taxonomy): Bacteria > Actinomycetota > Actinomycetes > Streptosporangiales > Streptosporangiaceae > Chersky-822. The sequence continues at coordinate 1,124,163 of CAVRGA010000001.1, read as the reverse complement.
CATGGCGGATAGCCAGAACTTGCAGATCTCTATCGGCGGCAGTCCGTTAGCCATTATCGATGGCCAGATCTATGCGTTGCTCGTGCCTGACATGACCGAGCCGACGACCTGGACGGCGACGACGGGCCCGCTGATCCGGTTCACCGAGCAAGGCTCGGGGCTTGTGCTCAGCGTGCCGGACACGAGTGCGGGAACCCAGGCCACGGCGACCGTGCCCCAACTGTTCGCGCCGGTCACGGCCTGGATCGTGGCCAGACTTGGCACTGATGGCAACCCCTCTCCGGTAACCGAGGTAACCCAGAGTGGCTACTACACGCTCCAGGCACCCGACACCGACCTTCTCCTTTCCCGCAGGGAAATCGAGGACTACAGCATCCGCCCCAAGGCGGTCGTGCTCGCGAATTCCGATACCCGCTGGCAGCTAGTCATTCAGTGCGTCTAACGCCGAGCCGACGTCGCGCGCATTTGACCTTGCGGTGATCTCGGCCGCGATTCCTGAGTCCCCGCGCCGGGGCTCACAGAAATTCCCTGCCGCGCGGGGATAACGCGACCTCGTCGACTCCGAAGCACCCCGCAGCCAGATAACCCCGCCGAGTAAAGGCGAGTAAAGGAGAGTCAGCATGCCGCCTGATCGCTTATCGGTGCCGCAGCAGGGCGACGGCGATGTCATCTTCTTCGGCGGGCAGATCGTGACGGTCGCCGACGATCAGCCCTCGCCCGAGGCCGTAGTCGTCAAGGACGGCGTGATCGTCTTCGTCGGCGGGCGCGGGGAGGCGCACGATCTTTGGCGGGGGCCGCGGACGCGGCTGCGTGATCTGCGCGGCCGCGCCATGCTTCCCGGATTCGTCGATGCCCATGGACACCTCGGAGGCATCGGGCTGCAGGCCACGATCGCTAACCTGCTTGCCGAGCCTGACGGCGACATCAGCGACATCGCCGCTCTGCAGGACGCGCTGCGGGCGTTCGACGCTGGGCCGGTGGGCTCACGCTCGGCCTGGATCGTCGGGTTCGGCTACGACGACGCGATGCTCGCCGAGGGACGCCACCCGACCCGTAAGGATCTCGACGCGGTGTCCAGTTCGAAGCCGGTGCTCGCCATCCACCAGTCCTTCCACCTGGGGGCGGTGAACAGCGCGGGGCTGGCTGAGCTCGGCTACACCCCGGCCACGCCGAATCCGGCCGGTGGAGTAATCCGCCGCTGGCCCGATGTTGACGCACCACCGCACGGCGAGCCCAACGGCGTCCTCGAGGAGACGGCCTTCACCCCCGCGAATGTGAAGGCGATGGCCGGGCTGCCACTGGACGCCCTGCTCGGGCTGTTCAGCCAGGGCGCGGCGGCAGCGGCCAGCTTCGGCTTCACCACGGTCCAGGAGGGCGGCGCCAGCCTGGAGAATCTCCAGGCGCTGCGGGCACAGGCGGCGCAGCAGCCATTTCCCGTCGACGTGGTCGCCTACGCCCTGGCCGATGAGGCGGCGCGGTCCGGCGATGACGACCCGGTCGGGGTGAGCCCCGAGTACGAGGGCGGAGTGCGCGCGGCCGGGGTCAAGATGTACCTGGACGGCTCACCCCAGGGCAGGACCGCGTGGCTCACGAAGCCGTATGCCACACCACCTGAGGGCCTGCCGGCCGACTACCGCGGCTACCCGACGATAGCGGACGACTCCGTGGTCATCGAGCGGCTGCGCGCCGCGTTCGCGAGGGGATGGCAGGTACTCGTCCACGTCAACGGCGACGCCGCGATCGACCAGCTGATCAGGACGGTCCAGGCCGCGACCCCGGCAGCCGGGCAGCCGGACGCGATGGTGGTCGCCGTCCATGCCCAGACCGCGCGCGAGGATCAGATCGCGGCCTTCGGCCGGCTGGGAATCGTCCCGTCCTTCTTCTCCATGCACACCTTCTACTGGGGCGACTGGTACCACGAGACCGTACTCGGGCCTGCTCGCGCGGCCGTGATCTCGCCTGCCAGGTGGGCGCTGGACCGGCAGTTGACCTACACGTCCCACCATGACGCCCCGGTCGCCCTGCCGAATTCGATCGCCATCTTGTCCAGTCAGGTCACGAGGCTCACCAGAACCGGCCGGATCCTGGGACCCGCGCAGCGGGTGTCACCCCTTGACGCGGTGAAGGCCATCACGCTCAACGCCGCCTGGCAGTACTCCGAGCAGGATCGCAAAGGCAGCATCGAGACCGGCAAGCTCGCCGACCTGGTCATCCTCAGCGCGAATCCGCTGACAGTACCCCCGCAGGAGATCAGCGACATCACGGTCGTCGAGACGATCAAGCAGGGCGTCACCATCTACCCGGCCGGCAAGGCCGCGCCGCCACCGCCCGGCACCGGCGCTCCGGCCAGCTACCTCTGGCACGGCCACTGCTGACCCGCCGGCAGACCGAGCGGCCCGTGAACGCACTGCCTTCCGCCCACCTTCAACCACAGCCCGTCCGCGCCCGAAGGAGACTCCATGCCAGCCACCCCGCGCTCCGCCGACCCCCCAGAGAACGGCCCCGCCGGAAACGATTTCTACCAGGTGCCGGAGATAGCGCCAACGGGAGATCCCGGCGACCCGATCTACCAGCGAAGGCTGGACAATGACACCGCCAAGCTGGTCAACGGCGATAACTGGCTGGTGCTGTACCGATCCGACGACGCGCATGGCAACCCGATCGCGGTCTCCGGCATGATCGTCCTGCCCGCGGAGCCGCCCGAGACATCGGACGGCTATCCGCTGATCACCTGGGCACACGGGACCGTGGGCGTCGCTCACGAGTGCGCGCCATCGCGGGACTGGGAGGACAGCGACGCGCATTCGGTGAACGCGTACGTGCAGCCCCTGCTCAACCACTTCCTCAGCCAGGGCTGGGCTGTGGCCATGACCGACTACGAGGGCCTGGGAGTCACCGGCCGCAGGCACCCTTACCTCCTCGGCCGGTCCCAGGCCAACGGCGTGCTCGACATCGTCCGCACCGCCCGTGCACTGTTCGGCGAGCGGATCTCCGACCGGTTCGCGATCGTCGGGCATTCTCAGGGCGGCCAGGCCGCCCTGTTCGCCGCCAATCATGCCCCTGGCCGCGCCGATGGCCTAGTCGGCGTCGCCGCCATCGCCCCGGCCAACCACCCGCTTGACGTGATGAAGGCCGGAGCGCTCTGGCTGGGCCAGGACCCGAACCACGGTTACGCTTTCACGCCGCTGTTCCTGGCGGGCGCGATGGGCGGTAACCCGGACATCGCGCCCGAGGAAGTCCTGTCAGCCTTGGCGATGCCCCATTGGCACCTGGTCGATGAATTGTGCCGGGCCGGCCTGACCAAGAGTTTCTGGGGCGCAGTTGTCGGCAATACCCAGTTCAAGCGGAATCCCCCAGGTCTTGTCCCGACTTATCCGGGCAATCCGAACCCGCATCAGGGCTGGTTCAATACAGAACTCGAGAACATGAACCCAGACCTGAACATCGGGGCGCCGATCCGGATCTCCCAGTCAGCGGACGACGAGCGCGTCAAAGCCCAGACCACGGTGATCGGCACGATCACGGTCCGCGGTACCGATGAGCTCGTGCGGGAGCTTGGCCTGACCAACCAGGGCCTCACGCCCAGACTCGAGTACCGGCGCTACCCGCCCGACGACACCAACGAGGATGACCGGGTCGTCATACCGGACCCCGACGTGACCGGCCTCGGCGCTCACTTCGCCACCATCAACCACGACCTGCCGGCCGTCACCGCCTGGCTCACCGGCCTCTTCAACGGCGAGGGGTAACCGCGCGACCCCGTCTGTGGCCCATCGACGGTGCGATGCCGCCATCGACCCATAGACGGGCTGCCTCAGAGCCCCGGCTGAACCGGTCGCTTTACCCGCGGCGTCGGCTTGAGACCGCGGTACATCACCAGCTTGCGATATCCGAGCCGGTAGATAGAGGCGAGCAGGAGGTGGAGCTCATTCTGCGCTTCGCTCTCTAGCCGGTCGGCCAGACGACCCGGGCTGTCGACGGCGTACTTGCCGTTGCCTCGCGTGTAAGGGTGATCCTGGAGGGCATCCCGCAGCATCGCCGACCTGGTGGTGTCGAGCCTGGCCAGCCGCATCGCCGAGGTCTTGTGCCTGATGGAGCTCAGCCGGCGGTCAAGGTCCTCTCGCCGCTGGCGGTCCTTGACCTGGTTGGCGACTTGCAGGTAATAGTGCTCGGCCGCGTCGTAGATCAGTTCCGGCGTCGTCGAAACTACCGCGGACCTGACGTCGCACCAGGACTGCACATCGTCGCCCATGGAGTTGTCCAGGCAGCGAAGCGGCAGCGTGACCTGGTCAAGCAGCCAGCTCAGCTGCGGGGTGGCACGTTGATGCCCGTGCTGTGCCGCTGCCTTCCCCAGCCAGAGGCCGCTTGGCACGATGATGCCGATGTAGGCGGCGCGAAGGTGATCGCTCACCGCAACGGCGGCCGCGCCCAGGCCGGTCGCGATTAAGGCAGTGATCAGGACAACGGTTGCCGCCCACCACCTGGCGTGCGGCCCCAGCGGATAGCCAATTCCCCGGCAGCGGAGCCGCAGAAAGGTATAGGCGGAAATCGCGGAAATGGCGAAGGTTCCCGCAGCCCCCGCAGCCCAGCTCGGCATGGCGCCGACCTCCTTGCCCTCGGCGCGCGCGGTCGCGAACGCGCAAGACAATCAAGATAGTTGCAGATCATTCAGCAGCTATCGAGGTACTTCGGCCATGCATTACGATCTTTATGCAGCGGCTGCCGGCACCCGCACCTCACCCCGCTCGCCGTCCCGGACTTGGTAACGGATCGGTAACGAATCTGTCACGGCGGTTTGGTAAGTGTCACCACGAGGATACTTACTTTAGCTATACCTATAGCCTTTGCTGGATCTAGGCCATAGGAGTCGCCACAGACTGGGAGCTAGTCATGAGCCTTCGACTAGGCGGATCGCGCGTCCATCACGAGATGGGGGACGCGATCGAGGAACAGCTCTCCGGCCTGATCACGCAGATCACCAACGAGATGACCTGGTACATGCGCGAGCGCAAGATCGGCCGGGCCGAACTCGCTGGCCGCATGGGCGTCTCGCCGGGGCGGGTCAGCCAGATCCTGTCGGGCGGCGAGAACCTCACGCTGCGGACGCTGGCCGGACTCGCCGTCGCTCTCGAGGCCGAGCTCGAGGTGGTACTCAAGCCGTGCAAGTCGACGCCTGACGCCTACGAGGCGCTTGGCTCATCGCCGGCGTAGGGCGCTAGCCTCCATGCCATGAAGCTCCACGTCGGATGCGCGATGTGGAGCCACGCACCCTGGCAAGGCCGGTTCCTGCCCGCCTCCCTGGCACCGCGAGACCGCCTGCGCGCCTACGCGACCTGGTGCAACGCGGTGGAGGGCAACACGACCTTCTACGCGACGCCGGCTCGGGACACGGTCAGCTCGTGGGCCGGGCAGACCGATCCTGACTTTCGGTTCATCCTGAAGCTGCCGAGACCGATCACTCACGAGCATCGCCTGGCCGACGTCGATGACCTCATCGGCGCCTTCCTGTCGGCGATCGAGCCTCTCGGGCAGCGCGCCCACACGATCTGGATCCAGCTGCCGCCGTCCTTCAGCCCGGCCGGCCTCGGCGCTCTCGCCGGCTTCCTGAGCCGGCTGCCCCGGACCTACCGGTATTGCGTCGAGGTACGGCACCGCGCGTTCTTCGAAGATCCGCGCGCGGCGCGGCAACTAGAGCGGGTTCTCGGCTACGTCAGCGCGGAATGGGCGACTTTCGACACCACCGTCCTTTTCGGCAGCCCGCCGCAAAGCGACGCCGAACGGGACGCCTGGACGAAGAAGCCGCGACTGCCCCGCCGGGCACGGGCACTGACCCGCTATCCCGTCGTCCGCTACCTGGGCCGCGACGACCCGGACCTTACCGCGGCCGGATGGCGGCACTGGCTGGACGTCATGGCCGACTGGCTGCGTGAGGGCCGTTCCCCGACGATGTTCATCCATACGCCAGACAATGCCGACGCGCTGGAACTGGCCCGCCGGTTCCACGGCGCCATGCGAGCCCGGCTGCCCGCCGTCGAGCCGCTCCCAGAGCCAATCCCCTCAGGACCGCCCACTCTCTTCTGAGCAAAGGCACCTCTGGCCTCCCCGGCGACGGCGGCCAGGGCACATTCCGCGGCCGGGCGGTATCACTCGCGTCTCGTATTAGTCGCGTCCATGGGCGACCTTATCCGATCAAACTCAATAAACAGGGCTATTTACTGCATTCCCCGTGCAGCCGGATGCCTAGTGTGAGCGGTGCGGTCGCTCGTACTCAAGGGCCGCGCCTACCGACCCGAAGGATGAGCATGAAGCCTCTGGCATCACTGCCGCTCAGGTCAGCCCGGCTGATCTTGCCCGCCGCCGCTCTGCTGACAGCCATGGGCAGCGCCGCCGCCATCGCCTCGCCGGTGCGGGCCGGGCTCCCGGCCGGCCGCGGCTACAGCGCTCCGGCCACGGCCAAGCTGACCTGGCATCCGCTCAAGCTGCTGAACGGCTGGAAGTCAGCGACCGCCAAGCTGCTCGCCACGGGAGTTCCCTCGTGGGCGCTCAAGAACGGCGTGGTGTACCTGCGCGGCGCCATCAGGCAGCCGACCGGCGGCGGCAGCATGTTCGCGTCGCTGCCGAAGGACGCCAGGCCGACAGGCAATCTGTACAACCAGGTCTTCAGCAAGGCGAACGTGCCAGCGGTCCTTTTCATCGGCTCTGACGGCGCCATGGCGGCCTACGACGGCAACGCGGACGCCTTCACCTCGATCTCCGCGGTGTCCTATCCGACCGCCTCGGTCAAGTCGCACAAGTTCAAGCTGCTGAACGGCTGGCTGTCCAGCCAGCCGGCCTTCCAGACGGGCAATCCCTCCTACGCGATCAGCAAGGGAGTGGTGTACCTGTCCGGGTCGATGCATTCAGGTGGCAACTCGCCGCTTGCCTTCGTGCTGCCTAAGGCCGCCCGGCCAGCCCATACGATGTTCATCTCGGTGTACACATTTGATGGCACCACCCCCGGCGTGGTCGAGATCCTGCCCCAGGGAGAAGTGGATATCGCTGGCGCCGGAGCGGCCGGATACACCTCACTGGCCACGATCTCGTTCCCGGTCGCCGCGACGAAGTGGCACCATATCGCCCTGGAATCCGGCTGGAAGCCTTTCACCAAATTCGATACTGTCGCCCCCGCGTACGCCGTCGTCAACGGCATCGTGTACCTCAACGGCGCGATGCGCCAGTCGCCCGCGGGCGACGGGCTGTGGACGACGCTCCCCGTCGCCGCGCGAACCGCCCATGTGGTGGATATCGAGGTGATGACGACCAGCGGGAGCGTCGGCGCGGTGACCGTGACCTCACGGCTGGGGCTCGTCAGCAGCGTGCCGTTCAGCAACGCCCAGGCGATGACCTCGCTCGCCGGGATCGCCTACCCGCCAAGCTCCTAGCTACGTCAGCTGGTGCCCTGCCAGGCGCCTAGGCCGACGCCAGGCAGGCACCACGGCCGGGACTCGATGATTGTTCGCAGCGCCCAAGAACTGGGCTGCCGGACTCTGTACTCCGAGGATCTCAATTCCGACCAGATCTACGCGGGAGTTCGAGTCAGCGATCCGCTTTGAGCGCTCCGTTGCCCGGGCCGCCCCGCGGCTCACCGACTCCAAGCTCCGCCAGTAGCCGCCTCCGCAGCGTCTGGAAAGCCAGGCCTCCGGGATCGCGCGGCCGCGCCAGGTCGACCGGCACGTCCAGCGTGATCCTTCCCCCGGTCAGCACCACCGCCCGGTCGGCGAGCAGCACGGCCTCCTGCACGTCATGCGTGACGAGCAGGACGGCCTGCCGGTGCCGGTCGCACAGCGCCCGCAACAGCGAGTGCATCCGGATCCGCGTCAGCGCGTCCAGCGCGCCGAACGGCTCGTCAAGCAGCATCAGCTGCGGCTCCCCAGGGAATGAGCCGCGGCTCCTGGAACACCACCGCCCGCCGTTCCGGCACGAACACGTCACCGCCGTACTCGGGGTCCAGCCCGCCGAGTATCCGCAGCAGCGCGCTCTTGCCGGCGCCGCTGCGGCCCAGCAGGGCGACGAACTGGCCGGCGGCGACCGAGAGCTCGAGCCCGCGCAGCACGCCCCGGCCGGGCTGGAAGCTGCGGGTGACGTCGGTGGCGAGCACCGCGAGCCCGCCTGGCACCTGCGCGGAAGGCGAGTGGTTCATCGTGATCGCCATGGCTCACCCTCCCGCGAACGCGGCCCGCCAGACCAGCAGCCGGCGCTCGAGCAGCCGGACGATGGCGTCGGCGGCCAGGCCGAGAATGGCGTAAATGGTCAGGCAGCAGAACATGATGTCGATCCGGTCGGTGGCCTGCGCCTGGTTGATCAGGTAGCCGAGCCCGCTCTGGGCGTTGATCTCCTCGGCCACCACGTCGATGATCCAGCTTCCGACCAGGGCGAACCGCAGGCCGACCAGGAAGCCGGGCAGCGCGCCGGGCAGGATCACCTTCGCGATCAGGCCCAGGCGGCTCAGCCCGAGCGTCCGGCCCGCCTCCACCAGCTTGTTGTCCACGTTCCTGATGGCCGCGTAGGTGTTCAGGTAGATCGGGAACGTGCTGCCCAGCGCGATCAGGAACACTTTCGGCGCCTCGCCTACGCCGAACCAGATGATGACCAGCGGCACCAGGCCGAGGATCGGCACCGCGCGGAACGCCTGGATGACCGGGTCGACGAGATCCTCGCCCACCCGGAACAGGCCGCACAGCACCGCGAGCGACACCCCGGCCACGACCCCGGCCAGCAGCCCTTCGGCCACCCGCTGCAGCGAGATGAGCAGGTTGGCCGCGAGCACGCCCTGGGCGGCCAGCTCGCGGGCGGCGCCGAGCACGGCGACAGGGGAGGCCACCTCGAAGCTCGTGAAAAGCCCTTGCGAGCAGACCAGCTGCCAGAGCGCGATGGCCGCCCCAGGGCCGATGACCGGCCGGACGGGTCGCGGCACGCGCGCCATCGTGAGCCTCCGCCGCCTGACCCGCGCCGGGCGCACGAGCTCGGGCACGGCCGCGCCGCCGGGCACGGCGGCCGCGATCGGCGGCGACGTCACCGCGAGATTGTCACCCATTCCCTGAGGCCTCCTTCAGGATCGCGTCGTACCGGCTGGCCTGGGCGGCGCTGAACAGCGGGCTCACCTTGAATGACGCCGGGAACCCGCCGCTGCTGGCCATCAGGTCGACCATGTGCTGCAGGGCCGACTCCACGGTCGCGTCAATGGGCACATAGCTGACGGTGCCGCCGGAGGCGAGGATGAGCCTGGCCACCCGGGCAGGTCGCCCATGCTTCCGACGTCGATCCGGTGCGCGGCGAAGCCGGCGTCTACCAGCGGGCCGCTGTCGAATTCGACGAAGTTCACCTTGTAGGCAGCGCCCGCCAGCGCGTGCGACGAGGCGAAGAGGGTCTCAAGATCCTGCTGCTGGTCGCCGACGTTGAGTACGACGCCGGAGGACCCGCCCTGGCCGGCCGAGGCGTCCCTGGCCGCGACGTCGCTGATCCCGCAGGCGGAGACCATGGTCAGGAGGCCGGCGACTGAGACGGCCGAGGTCGTTCTCGCGATGGCTGGTGACACTAAGCGGCGCACGAGTTCTCCATATTGTCAATCTTTTTTATAGGAATTAGGCAGAGGGCGCCCCCGCTGACAGCCCAGGGGAGCGCCCTGCCTGGCCTTGCCGCGCCGACCCAAGCGGAGTGATCGCGCGCAGGCACCCGGCCTCAGCTGGCCGCGGCCACCACGACCTCGTGCTTGTCGGTGAACGGCCTGCCCGAGATCAGCTCGGACTCGCGGCCGTCGGGACCGACAGGGACCTCGCCGATGAGCGTGACCCGGTGCAGGGTCCGCTGCTGGCCCAGGTGCTCGTAGTCGCGCGGAGCGAGATGCGCGGTGGCGCGGTTGTCCCAGAAGGCCAGGCTGCCCGGCTCCCACCGGAACCGCACGGTGTACTCGGGGCGGGTTAGCTCGGAGTAGAGCAGGTTGAGTATGGCCTGGCTCTCCCGCGGCGAGACGTCCACGACGTGGCTGGTGAAGCCGGGGTTCACGAACAGCACCCGCTCCTTGGTCACGGGGTGGACCCGCACCACGGGATGGATCGCCACCAGCAGGTTGTCCTGGATCCGCCTGGCCATGGCGTCGTTGCCGTAAGCCCGGTCGCCGCCGTAGCGGTGCTCGGCCCGCAGGTCGCCGCGAACTTCTTGACCGGCTCGGACAGCCCTTCGTAGGCGGCCGCCAGATTCGTCCACTGGGTGTCGCCGCCGATCTCGGGCAGGACGTCGGCACGCAGGATGGAGCCGGCCGGCGGGTTGACGGCCGCGGTCACGTCGGTGTGCCAGCCGCTGAAGATGTTCTGGTCGTAGTGGCGGCGCATCGCCTTGCGGTAGTCCTCGCCGTACCGCTCCTCGAAGCGCTTGTGGTCCACCGTGTAGATCTCGGGCTGGCCCTCGGGCGGCGCGTCGTCGTGCGGGTGGGCATAGGTGAGCTTCCCGAACCGCAGGCCAAACGCGACCTGCTGCTCGTGGGTGAGGAACTGGTCGCGGAAGAAGATCACCTTGTACCGGTGCAGCGCGTCCTGAATGCGCGCGACATCGTCGGCCGGCAGCGGCCTGGAAATGTCGACCCCGCTGATGTCGGCCCCGGCGGGCGAAGCTCGTCGGCACCACGCGCCCGGCGTCCGGGCAGGTCCGTGATCGCGCCGCGACCTCCGATCGCAGGGCCTCCAGGCAGCCTGGCAGCATGATCGCGGCCGGCTCGGCGACGACCAGCACCTCGGGATTGAGCACGTCGAGCAGCATCGCGGCGGCCCTGCCGATGAAGCGGGCTCTGTCCCGCATGAGGCCAAGCGCGCCCGCCATCCCGGCCCTGGCGGCCGCGACAAGGGCGGGGAAGGACGGTTCGGCGATGATCCCGGCATCGGCAGCCCGGCGCGCGAGCGTGTCCGCGCGGACCGCGGCTTGCAGGCAGCCGGACTGGCCGCACCCGCAGGTGCCCGCCGGCCCGCCGACGGGCAGGTGGGCGACCGACCCCGCGGCGGATCGCGGCCCCTGGTGCACGACGCCGCCGGCGGCGAACGCCGCGTCGACCACGTTGCCGACGAACAGGTGCACCACGCTGGTGCGGCTGCGCCGGTCCCCGAAGAGCTGCTCGGCCCTGATCAGCGCGCGCGCGTGGCCGTCGATCCGCGCCGGCAGGCCCGCCAGCTCCTGCAGCAGGTCAAGGACGGGCACGTCCCGCCAGCCAAGCGCGGGATGGTCTACCAGTACCCCGGCCGCCGGGTCGACCCAGCCTCCCGCAGCCACGCCCAGCCCGAGCGGAGCGCGGCGCGCGGTCAGCGACGAAGGCGGGGAGTCGCGCCGCGACTCGCCTCAGCACCTCCGCCGCGCGCTGGCCGCGATGCGGGTGCGATTCCCGTGCGATGACCCGGCCGCGCAGGTCCACCACGCTCAGCGTGCACGCCCGCGTGCCAATGTGCAGGCCGCAGACGACGTGCCGGTCACCGCTGATGTCGACGGGCACATGGGGCCGGCCGACGCTGTTGGGGCCGTTCGGCCTGGGGACGTCACGGACCAGGCCAGCCTGAGTCAGGTCAGCGCAGTGACGGCCGACCACGGCCGGGCTCAGCCCGGCCAGGCGGGCGATGGTGCTGCGGGGCACGGGGCCGTGATCGAGCACCGCGAGCAGCACATCGCTGTCGCTCGCCGTGCGCCGCCGGTCGGCCGAGCCGGGAATGTCCGACCGGCGCAAGCGCCCGCTCGCGCCCGAAGGACGCGGACCGCTGGTGACCGTCGTGCCTTGACGGCGGCCCGGGCGAGCCGGCGGCACCCGGCGCGAAATGCTGCTACTTCGCGCATAATGCATGCCTGAAGATACCAACCATGCCCCGATGCCCTTTTGGTGCAATGAGGAGTGCGCTACTGATAGCTGGTATGCACGTCCGGTGATTTCTCGGGGGGCGGGAGAGCGATGCCGGTTGCCGATATGACGGCCTGGAGCGCGCAGGTTGTCCAGCGGCTCAAAGCCCTGCTGAACGTCAGGGAAATCTCGGATCAGGCCGGCGACGACGACGACGCGGGTGACGGCGACGACGCGAAGCTCAAGCGCGCCGCCATCATCAGGAACCGCAATCCCCAGGACGCCAGGATCGCCAGCGACGCGCTCGCGGTGCTGGCTTTCAGCGGATACCAGGACTGGTACGACTTCGATGACGATGAATGGACGAAGAATTGCCTGAGCCAGGTACTCGACGAGGACCAGCATAGGTTCCTGGTCTCCGCTCTCACCGACGCCAGCCTGACCGACTTCACGGCCGCCGTCCAGGCAATGGCCGGCCCGTACCGCGGCGCCTGGCAGCGCGCCGCCGAGAACGAGGCCGCCGAGTCCGCCAGCGCCGCCAGCGCCGCCGGGCTCTACCCGGCCGAGAACACCGAGAGCTGGGAGTACAGCCGGACCCCTGGCACCAGGTACTACATCTTCCACGACGGCAAGTACCTGTACTCCGACGACAAGGACGCCCCTCTTGCCGGCTGGGCGAGCGCCGAGGCACGCGACGACCAGGCAGCCGCGCGGGCCACCGAGTGGGAGACCGGCTCCGGGGTCTTTTACACCTCGTACGAGAACCCCGCTCTGGCCGGCGGGGTGGAGCATGTTTTCGGCCAGAGCAAGGACGGCCCGTGGAAGCTGACCCGATCGCGGGCCGAGCAGCTTCTCGCCGAGGCCCGCCGGTCGCAGGCACCGACCGGAGTGACCGGAGCCGGGAGCCCCGTCGAGCCCTATTTCGACACCGGCCATTTCACGAGGTTCGACAACAACGCCTACACCTTCGGCGAGACCGCCGGCACTCGCACCTGGTACAGCACCTACGCCGACCTGCTCGACGCCGTCGCGGCTCGTGACGGCGCGCGGGCCGGTGAGCCGGCGGCCAGCCTTGCCGTCGCCGAACAGGCCTGCGCCGATCACGTGGTCCCGGCCATCACGGAATTCATCAGCGAATACTCCGATCTCGAGGCAAGCGACGACGAGATGTTCGCGGTCTTCGCCGAAGTGCTGAAAGAGCTCGCGAGTGAAGAGACCCGAAAGTCATAGATCAAGGTATTACCATGAGCATGCCGGACGAAGAACCTGTCAAACCTGTCAAACCTGCGAAAAAACCGCTTACACCGAAGGAAAAGGAAAGACTCAAGCAGAAACTCCGCGAGGCACTCATCCGGTGGCGGGAGACATCATCCGATGAAGTGACCACCTTCGGTGATATGGCCGCAATTGTCAACCTAAACCAAAGTCATTTCAAGGGTCTTTTTAGCGGGTCGGTCGATAAGAGCCACGTCAGGGACTTCCGAAACGAGAACCTGTTCGAGGAGAAGAAGGCGGCCACGCCGCCGCCCCCGAATTTCGCGAAGGCTGACAACTGGGCGCGCAATCTGACCGCCCTGCCCGCGGACGTCCACTTCGCCTGGCTCGGGGATTTCCCCGGCATGGGCATTTATGTCGTGGACAGAGATGGCGCCGTTTATCACGCGCTGAACGCTTCCTGCTCTCGCCAGGACGCGCGGCCGGCTGGCCTGACGGATGACAGCCGTGTCTACTTGCTGGTCAAGGGCCCTGGCAGGCCCAAGGTTGACCAGGACCTGTCACGCGCCTACCGCGACGTCGGCTCCTACCAGACACCGGAGGAGCTCCAGGCAGAGGCGGCCAGGAACCAGGCCGCGCTCCTGGACCAGCAGCGACGGGCTGCCTACGACGCCGGGACTGCCATCTTGCGGGACCCGGATACAGGGGCGCTCATGTTCCAGGGAGCCGCGATCACTTACCTGAACGCCCCGGTCCGCATCCTGGGAAACGGCCACGTCTTCGCCGGCGGTACCGCCGCTGACCAGCTCTACGAAGGCAGGTACCAGGCCGACGCCGCGCTGACGGTACCCGTCGACGTCGTCTATACCAGGGTCGCTGCCCAGAACGCCTTCCAGCTGGCGAATCCGGCCCAGGGCCCGTTCCACAGGCGGGACCACGCCACGTTCTCCCGCGCGACCAGGATCGCTGACCATGCCTACTACGCCGGCGTGCTGGTCGAACGCCTCCGCGGCAGCGCCGGCGTAGAGCGCCTGACCGATGCGCTGCTGATCATCCGCCTCGCCGACGCGATGCTGGCAGGACGCCGGCACCTGACGGTGCCCGCGAACGTGTTCGGGGTCTTTCAGGCGGCACTCCAAGCCGGGCAGGCGCCGGGCGCGCGACTGGCCCAGAGCGCCTGGCACGTCACCATCGAGCAGACCGCTCAGTCGACCAACAACATCAACGCCTACCCCAACGGGGACATCGTCTTCCAGGATCCGGCGCTGGGACCGGGGTTTTACGCGACACTCGGAAGTCCGACTGCCCCGCAGATCATCGGCAATGACGGTGCCCTGTGGACCGCGGCAGCACTGAACACGCGACTCGGCTGGTGACCGGCGGAGCCGACGATGCCGGGGACCTAAGGAGGCTTGTCGCTTCGGGGAGTCTTTCGGCTCTATTGACTGAAAGGACTCCCCGATGCGAAAACTCTCCCCCACGATGCCGAGAAGGCTCCCCGATCCTGATCACGAGCCGCGCGGCAGCCGCCGGGACCCGTGCTGGTTTCCGTGATCATGATCGAGACCATGATCACGGTGGATCACCCAGGTCAGGGCAGCGGCAATGTTCCGTGATCACGCCCACGAACATGATCACGGAAGATCGCTCCCGCGCCAGGCGTACCGCCGCTGCCGCGAATTCCTCCCGCCGCGACCCAGCCGGGCGAGTATAAGCACACAAGGTCATTCATGCGGCCACGCCCGGGCACCAGCCTTCACACCAGGCACTGCCACCTCACCCGTAACATAAGCACCAGCGCGGGCCGCTCGCGAGGCCGCGCTCGCGCCGTGTCCTTTCCGGCCGCCGGCAGCGTGACTCGGCCCGAGGCCGCCCCGGCTAGCTTGGCTGGGCGTCAAGCACATCCTCGGGATCCTCGACCGGCAGCAAGTCCGCCTCGGTGACCGACTCGGTGACAGGCCACTTCTTGAGCTCGACCTGCGGAATCAGCCAGGTAGCGAGGAAAGCGAGCACGGCCACCGGCACGGCCACGACGAAGACCGTCTGGATCGACTCGGCATAGCCGAGCACCAGGCCGTGATGGATCGCGGCGGGAAGACGCGACAGCAGCGCCGGCGTGATGTTCGCGCTGGAGAAGCCGGCCGGAAGGGGCACGCCGTGCAGGTTCCTGGCCAGATTCCCGACCAGGACGTTGGCGAAGATCGCGCCGAAGATCGCCGTGCCGAAAGAGCCGCCGATCGACCGGAAGAACGTCGCCCCCGAGGTCGCGACGCCAAGCTCGCTGTGCGGCACCGCGTTCTGCACGATGATGACGAGCACCTGCATGACGCCGCCGATGCCCATGCCGAGAACGAGCATGTAGAGGGAGTCGAGGAACGACGAGGTACCGACGCCCATCCGGGACAGCAGGAACAGGCCGAGGGCGGTCGTCCCGGCTCCGGCTATGGGCCAGAACCGGTACCTGCCGGTCTTGCTGATGATCTGCCCCGACCCGATCGAGACCAGCAGCAGGCCTGCCATCAGGGGCAGCAGCTGGACGCCAGAAAGCGTCGGCGAGACGCCGCGGACGACCTGGAAGAACGCGGGCAGGTAGGTGATCGCGCCGAACATAGCGAAGCCGATGATGAAGCCCACCACGCTGGTCACCCAGAAGGCCCGCAGCCGGAACAGGTGCAGCGGCAGGACCGGCTCCTTGGCCCTCCGCTCGACGAGCACGAAGACGCCGACGAGCACGACGCCGCACGCGCCGAGTGCCCAGATTGGCGCGGAACTCCAGGCGTAGGTGGTGCCGCCGATGCTGGTCAGCAAGATGAAGGAGGTCGCGGCGAGCGCGAGCACGGTCGTTCCGATGTAGTCGATGATGTGGTGCACCCGGCCGAGCCTGCCCGGCACCTGGCTGGCGACCACGGCCAGCGCGATGACGCCGATCGGCACGTTGATGTAGAAGATCCAGCGCCAGGTCAGATTGTCCACGAACACGCCGCCGAGCAGCGGGCCGACGATGCTCGCCACCCCGAATACCGCTCCGAACAGTCCCACGTAACGACCGCGCTCACGCGGCGAGACGATGTCGCCGACGATCGCCTGGGCGCCGACCATCAGCCCGCCGCTGCCCAGCCCCTGGATGGCGCGGAACGCGATCAGCTCGACCATGGACTGGCTGAGCCCGGACAGGACCGAGCCGACGAGGAAGATCACGATCGCTGCCTGGAAGAAGATCTTCCGGCCGTACTGATCGCCGAGCTTGCCCCACAGCGGCGTCGACACGGTGGTCGCCAGCAAGTACGCGGTGATGACCCAGGCGATGTGCGAGCCGCCCTTGAGGTCACCGACGATCGTCGGGAGCGCGGTGGAGACGATGGTCTGGTCCAGGGCCGCGAGCAGCATGCCGAGCATGAGCGCGCCGATGATGAGCAGGATCGCGCGGCGGGACAGGCCTGGCAGCGCGCCGTTGCCGTCCCCCGCTCCGGCCTGGTCCAGGGAGGTCCTCCCGTTGGAGGAGCTCGACAAGCTCATCTGATGTCGTCCCTTTCTGCGGTGGGCGTCACTTGATCAGCCCGGTTGTCCTGCGCCCCGGCTCCCCTGGCCAGGCCACGCAGCTCGCAATTTTCTGGCAGTCCGTCCGCGAGCGCCTGGAAAGCGGCGCTGGTGAGCCGCTCAAGTGGCACGACGCCGCCGGTGGCCGCCCAGAATGACATGGCCGATCGCAGGACGCCGGTGGCGACGCTGGCCAGCAGCATCGGATAGGGATCGTGCCCCGGGTCGGTGCCGAGCCGTTCGGCCAGCGCGCTGACGAAGCCCGATTCGACCTGGGCCATGTGGGCGGCCTGGGCGGCCCGCAGCTGAGGGTCGGCGTGCGCGGCCTTGATCTGCCTGGCCCAGCGAGCGGGATCGCCGCCGAGTTCGCCGAGGTCATCGACGACCATGCGCACCTGATCGGCGAGGACCACGCGCAGCACGTCCAGGGCTCCGCTTCCTGGCAGGTCATGGATCAGCCTGATGCGCGACTGCTCGACCCTGGCCGGGTCCGCGCCGAAGAGCACCGCTTCCTTGGACGCGAAGTAGTTGAAGAACGTACGGGGCGAGACGTCCGCCGCCGCCGCGATGTCTTCGACGGTGACATGGCTGAACCCGCGCTCGGCGATGAGGTCAATGGCAGTCCGCCTGATGGCGCGGCGGGTCGCCATTTTCTTGCGCTCCCGCAGCGACAGGCCAGGCTCGGCAGGCGGGAAGCAAACGGGTTCGGACGTCATTATGCAGTCATTGTAACCTTGCAGGGAGACTACTTTTGCCGCGGCCTGATCATTGCAGGCACTGTAGCCGTTGCGGCCGCGGCGCCGGGCCGGGGCACGGCGCACGTCCACGCCGCGCGGTTTTGCGCTCCTCGCGTTGGCAGGTGATGTCTCGCTAGGATTAGCGCTTGTGCGGGTGGCCTGCGAGTCAGCCTGGCCGACGCAACTGCTTTCACTGGTGGGAGAAGGCGGAATTGGCCGACCGGTACCCGATCTCCTTCGCGCAGTTGCTCCGTCGGCTGCGTATCAGGGCCGGGATGACGCAGGAAGAACTGGCGCAAGCTGCGCAGTTGAGCGCGCGATCGGTCAGTGACCTGGAGCGCGGAGTAAATCTTACCGCGCGGCGGGAGACCGCTCGCCTGCTGGCCGATGCCCTGAACCTCGCAGGATCGGACCGGGCCGAATTCGCGCAGGCAGCCCGGCGAGGGGCCGCGCCTGCCTCCCTGGCGGTACAGGCCGTCGGACCGATCACCAGCCCGGCCGCGGCAACGCGGACCTTACCTCGCGATGTCGTGTCGTTCACCGGCCGGGAGCCCGAGCTTGAATGGCTGCTGGCAGCGGCGTCGGAGGCGGACGGCTCAGGCGGAGCGGTCGGAATATATGCCATCGGCGGGATGGCCGGGATCGGTAAGACCGCCTTCGCCGTGCACGCCGCCCACCAGCTGACACCGGGCTTCCCTGACGGACAGATCTTCCTGCCGCTGCACGGGCACACGCCAGGGCAGCGGCCGGTAGATCCGGCTGAGGCCATCGCCAGTTTGCTGCAGACCGCCGGCGTCGCGGTCGAGCAAGTCCCCCAGGGCCTGGAGGCACGGGTCCGGATGTGGCGTGATCATCTGGCCGGCAAGCGGCTGCTGATCGTGCTCGATGACGCGATCGGCCATGAGCAGGTCCGACCGCTCCTGCCCGGAACGTCAGGAAGCCTGGTCCTGATCACCAGCCGCCGGCATCTCACCGCTCTGGAAGACGCCCGGGCCATGAGCCTGGATACCCTGCCGCCGGGCGAGGCCGCGGAACTGCTGATCCGCCTCGCTGCCCGCTCCGGCCTCAGTCGAGGCGATCCGGCTGTCATCGAGATCGCCCGGCTGTGCGGTTATCTGCCGCTGGCAGTCGGCATGCTGGCCAGGCAACTGCACCACCACCCAGCCTGGTCCGTCGCCAAGCTGGCCGCCGACCTGGCCGAAGCCCGAGACCGGCTTGAAATGATGCAAGCCGAGAACCTGTCCGTCGCAGCCGCGTTCGACCTGTCTTATCAGGACCTGACCAGCGACCAGCAGCAGCTATTCCGTCGCCTGGGGCTCTATCCCGGTAGCGATATCGACGCCTACGCCGCAGCCGCTCTCGCTGGCATCGACTTCGCCGCGGCACGCCGTCTCCTGGAAGCTCTCTACGACCACCACCTGCTATCAGAGGCCTCACACGGCCGGTACAGCCTGCACGACCTCATTCGCGAGCACGCACGCGCCGTCGCCGCGTTTGACCCGCCAGCCGAATCCGCTGCCGCATTAGACCTGATGCTGAACTATTACCAGCACACCGCCGCGGCTGCCGACCACCTGATACCGCGAGGCCCTGCCCGGGTGCCCCGGATCACCGTTGCCCGGCCCGCGTACTCCCCTGAGCTCCGAACCCGCGAGGATGCGGTGCGCTGGCTGGAGGCCGAGCGGCTGAACCTGCACGCCATCATCGATCACTCCGCCATTCTTCAGCGGCCAGGACCCGCGATCGCGCTGCCCGCCGCGATGCACGGATTCCTGCGCGGGCAAGGCTACTGGGCCCAGGCCGTTACTCTGCATCGCATCGCAGGCGGCGCTGCCCGGCAGGTCGCTGACCGGCGAATGGAAGCTGCGGCTCTGACCAACCTGGGCCATATCCAGGTCCTGCTCACCGACCACCCGGCAGCCGCCGCGAGCCTGGCTGTCGCCCTGACCTTATGCCGAGACGTCGGCGACCGGCACGGCGAAGCTCGTGCTCTCACTGAGCTAAGCGTCCTGCAGCGCATCGCCAGGGACTATCCGGCCGCGATCCAGTCAGCGACGCGCGCCTTGGCGATGTGCCGCGATGTCCATGACAGACCCGGCGAGGCCGGGGCACTGACCGAACTAGGCGCCATGCAGCACCTGACGGGCGATTACCCAGCGGCCACCGCCAGCCTGACCACTGCCCAGCAGCTGTGCCGGGACATCGGCAACAAGTTCATCGAGGCCACCGCGCACCACCACATGGGCGGCCTGCACCGCGCGACATTGAGCTATCCGGCGGCCATCGCCAGCTATACGCGGGCACTGGAGCTATCGCGCAACGTTGGCTACCGGCACGGAGAAGCCCTCGCTCTCGACAGTCTGGGCGGCATCCAGCAGCTCACCGGTAACTACACCAGGGCCGAGGCGCTGCTCAACCAGGCGATAGTGCTGTACCGCAGCACCGGCAGCCGACGCGGCGAAGCCCGCGCCCTGAGCCGTCTGGCCGCCGTCCGGCAGGCGACAGCCGACTACGAGCAGGCGACCAGATACCTCTCAGCGGCAGTCAAGCTGAGCCGCGACATCGGCGACCTCAGGAATGAGGCAGCGTATCTAAACACCATGGGTGAGATGGCGCTGCGATCAGCTGCGCCGGAGAAGGCGATCTCGTATCACCGGCAAGCCAGAATCGCTGCCGTCAGGGTTTCCGCGGAAAGCCAGGAAGCTCGCGCGCTTGAAGGTATCGGCTCTTGTCATCTCCGCAACGGGAAGCCTGGCCAGGCAGCGGAACCACTTCGCCAGGCGCTGGAGATCTACCATCGCATAGGATCACCGAATGTCGCGCGACTAGAAACGACAATCCGCGACCTCAGATTATGACGCCGTGAATACGTTCGACGTCCGCATCCGTAGCGGCGGCCGGCCGATCGTCCGGGCTCCCGGCCTCCGAGTCATCGGGGAAGGTAGTCATCGGGGAAGGTATTGTCGATCCGGTCTGGGGGCCGGATCTTGCCTGACTCCTCTTGACGCCTCTCCGTCGCGGTCCGCCAGAACCCCGCGTCGGGGGGGCTCGGCGGGGCCAGCCCAGTCTCGGGGTCGTCGTCCTCACGACGCACGCGCCGCACCTTCGCGACAGCCTCGATCCTGGCCAGGACGGGCAGGTCGGCGGCCCTGATGATCTCCCGGTGGTAGCGGTTCATCGTCTCGGCGGCCCGGCCGGCGGTGCCCTCGACCTCCCCGAGCCGGGCCTGGAGCGCCGCCCGCCGCTCACTGTCCGCCCCGCCGCGCAACTCCCGGTTAATGGCCTCGGCCGCGTCCTCGCACGCCCAGATGCGATTGCGCTGGTACCGATAGAGGTTGTACTTGACCTCGGCGTCCTCGGGGCAGTTGGCCTCGATGAAGGCTGCCAGTATCTCAGGCGCGCCGTCGCCGCCGTAGCGCAGCAACCGCATCACGTCATCGGCGCTGACGTTCTCAGGCACGGTGCCCGCCACGCTGACGTCATCGATGTCGTCCGTGAACGGGATCAACTGGCTCGCGGCCAGCGCCAGCGCCGCGCCCCTGCTGCGAGTGAGGAACTCGACCTGGGTGTGCTTGCGCGGGCGCTTCAGCTGCTCCTCGACCTCGATCGCGAACTCTCGCGCGTAGTGTCGTGCCTCATCCGGGTTCTGCGCCAGGTCAGCGAGCCCGCGCGAGAGCGCGTAACGCGAGCGGAGCCATTGCGGGTCGCGCGTCTTCGACCTGGTCGCGCGGATGAGCGACCGCAGCAGGGCGCGCCAGTCACGGTCTGCCTCGGCAGCTCTGCCGGTCATGGTGTAGTCAGCCGTCTGGACATTGCCGGCGATCTGGCCGCTGCCGGCGATCTCGTCCTGCTGCCAGAGGACGGCGAGGTTGTGGACGGCCGCGGCGTTGCCCTTGTCCTTCTCTCGCGCTTCCTGGTAATACCGCTCGGCCATGCCGAGATCGCCTAGATCCTGCCAGGCGCAGCCAGCGGCGAACTTGGCGAAGCTCTGCAGATCGCGGGTGCCGCCTAGCGTGCACTTGCGATAGCGGCCGAAGATGATCCATGCCGCGATGGGCAAGGCCAGCTGGGCGTACCGAGCCGAGGCCGGGCTGGCGGGCGGGAAGCCAAAGTCCTCGTGCTTGACCGGCGCGGAGCAGACCTCCACTTTGTCCACGGTCTGGATGGCCACGTCCACCACGACGCCGGCCTTCAGGTTTCCCGTGACCAGACGCGCCCGGGACAGCAGTCGGGACAGCCAGGGGATCTTCTGGACGAGCACTCCGACGAGCGCGACGATGAACTGAACCCAGTCGGGTGCCTTCTCCACTACAGGCCCGATGGAGACTGTCTCGTCATACGGGCCCGCGATGTCAAGCCTGAGCCGCCGTCCGCTGGGCGTCGACGCTTGCTCGTCGGACAGGCGCTGCAGCTCATCCTCCACCCGCACCCGAACGTCCTCGGGGTCCACGCCTGCGGGGCCGTCCGCGATGGTGAACTTCTGCAGGTGCAGGCGTCGGCGCAGCCTCGGGTACAGGCTGAGCGCCAGGAGCAGCAGGACGGCTACGGTCGCCAACCCTGGCAAGCTCCGCGCGAACTTCCCTAGCCACGCCCAGAACGATTCGCCCTGGGCAGCCAGGATCTCCCGCGCGGGTGGTTCAAGCCGGATGCCCGGATCGGCCTGGATGACGGACAGCAGAATCTGGGCGGCCTGCCGGCGGAAGCCGTGAGCGCTGAGCGACTCGGCAAGCGCGATAGCCCGCCGCGTGACCGCGGCGTTGGGAGGCAGCAGGCTCGCGGGCAGGGTGAGCGTCGGGTCCGCCGCCACGGCCCGGATGATCTCGGCGTCCGCCTGCCTGACCAAGCCGATGCTGATCAACTGGCTGGCAGCCTGCAGATCGCCAGCGGCCGCCATTCCCTGCCGGGCGCAGGCCGTGCTCGTCGGCCGGACGGCGGCGTAGCCCGCGTAGGCCCTGGTGTAGTGACCCGCTGCCAGCAGCGCGTCCGCGCTGCCGCACGGCGTCCTGGCGGCGGCCGCCGCCAGATTCGGACCGGCCGGGGCACCGAGCAGGATCAAGCCGATCGTGCTCGCGGTCGCCAGCCGCGCCGGGAGCCTCATGGGCTTCGCACCGTCGACCCGTTAGCTGGCACCTGGGTGCTCTGGCCCTCAGCCCCGTTGGGCGGCCTGTACTGCCGGATGAAGATTTGCGGCGTACCAGGGCCTGGCATGCCCTGGCGCGGCATGCCCTGGCCCCGCATACCCTGGACTGGCGGCACGCCAGGGCCGGTGGCGCCCTGCCGCTGCCGGCGTGGCCCGGCGCTCGCGCCGCCGGTCCCGAGGCGAGCGGCCCGCGCTTTCGCGGTCTCGGCGCGGTGCTGCTTCCGGGCAATGGACAGAGCCTTCGCGTCCTTGCGAAGATCATCGAGGTGCCGCCTGCTGATCTTCTCCCGTGTCTTGATCCCCTGGGCGATGGCTCTTTCGTATTCGTCCGGCGGGTTCAGCAGCAGCGTGATGGCCATCAGGGCAGGGAGACAGTCGATCAGGAAGAACAGGAAGAACAGCAGCCACCGCGCCACGCCGAGCGCGGGACGCGCCGCCGATGCCGTACCGAGCGCGCTGAGCTGGTCAAGCAGGCCGGTACTGGCTGAGTTCCTGGCGTTGAACGTGGCCAGTTGCCTGTCCAGTTCTCGCTGGACGCGGGTGACTTGCCGCTGCGCCGCCGGCAGGGCCTTGACGGCGGCACCGCCGACGCTGGACCGCTCCCTGGCAATGGCCTCCTTGTCCTTCCGCACCGAGATAACGTCGCTGTCGAAGGCCCTCTTAGCCGCGCGCTCCACCGGCCCGGTACCGGCCGGGCACTTCTGCCCGCCCGGCAGCGGGATGCCATAGAGCTCGCATTGATAGGTGTCCAAGTCCTGGGTTTCCTGCGCCTTGTCCGCGGCGAGCGTCTTTTCGAGGCCTGCCAGTGCGGAGTCCGCACCGGTTCCCGATCCGCCCTCGGCAAAGGACGCCGCTCGCTTCCGGTCAGCGGCCAGGGTCTTCTCCAGATCGACGCGCGCGGGGCTCCTGAGGAAGACGGCGAGCGCCCTAGCCTGCGTCAGGCCGAGCTGAAAGTCGATCTCCTTGTGAAAGACCCGGAGCGTGATCGGCGTGGAGATCACGAAGCCGAGAACGCCCGCGAGTAGTAACCGGGGTGCCACGGCCATGACGTAGCGCCAGAACTTCAGGAATTGGCGCCAGAACTCATGGTCAGGCGCGGCGGGGGTTCCCTGGCCAGACCCCGCGGCGGCCGGACGGCCGGGCGACGGCGTGCTCTGCCGCTTCAGCGTAGCTACCAGCCACCGGTCAATCGCCATGATGACCAAAGCCCAGCAGACGGCAAGAGGCACGGCGACGCCGACATGAACTCCCAGCGCGCTGGTCAGCGCGAACCACATCGACAACCCGGCAATGACGCCCGTGATCAGGATCCCGGTCCCCGTGCCGACGTATTTCGCCCTCTCGTGAGAGTACGGCAAAAGAACCTCGTAGTCGGCGCCAGCCAGCCAGACAAAAAACCGTCCCAGCCATTTCATGGCCGCCACCCTCCCCTTGAGTTCGCGCTCACTATGGCGCGGCCTTGGCGCATACATGTTATGTGGCTTAATGCCCTCGGTGTCCGCCGACTGGCTGATCCGCTCGCGACGCTAAGGAGGCGGCCGGGGCAGGCTCACCGGCTTCGGAGTTCCTGGACGACCCAGGTATTGCCGTCTGGGTCCTGGAAGCTCACGTATCTCGCCCATGGCGTCTCCTGGATCTCCGCAGTGATGGCCACCCCCCGCCCTGCCAGCTCCGCGGCAGTCGAATCCAGGTCGCTGGCCCGCAGGGTCATGCCTTTCATCGAGCCGGCTCTCACCGTGTCGTCTCCCAGGACTAGCGTGATGGCCGTCTGGCCGCCACTCGGGCGCACCTCCAGCCAGCGGTGCCGCCGTCCCCCAGCCAGCTCGTATCCCTCATCGGAGAGCAGGTCCCAGCCAAGTCCATTGACGTAGAACTCCTTGGCCCGGTCCTGGCTGCTGACCGGCACGCTCACTATCTGCAGATACTCAATAGGCATTGTCGTCCTCCCGCCCGCTCGTTCACCCGCTCGGCCGCGCCCGGTCCCTGCCGCGCCAGGCCATCTCCGGCTCATGCTGCCGCACGAAATGGCGAGCCCGAGCGGTGCTGGACCTCGGCAACATTAATCCATGCGCCATACGACAACCGATCTCGAACATCAACCGCTATGCCGGCGTG
This sequence comes from uncultured Actinomycetota bacterium, assembly GCA_963720575.1. Classification (GTDB taxonomy): domain Bacteria; phylum Actinomycetota; class Actinomycetes; order Streptosporangiales; family Streptosporangiaceae; genus Chersky-822. The sequence goes on along the minus strand of CAVRGA010000001.1, from coordinate 1,099,571 downwards.
CCCGCCACTGGCGCCGGGGTGTCAATGGGGCGCGCCTCCGCTGCCCCGTCGAACCAGGCCAGCGTGTCGAGGGGGCTGGTCGGGGTCCTATTTACCGACCAATTCCCGCATTCATGACTTTGTTGGCTTATTGGAGGTCGGGCTGCGGAGGTGAGTCTGAGGCAGCGGAGGCGGCTGGTGCGGGTTTGCCCGCGAGGGGTGCTTCGCCGGCCAGGGGCGGCCGGGGGTCAATTTCCGGGCTCTGGCGCGAATTCCGTGATCAATCCCCGATCATGACGCAGGATCGCCACTGCCAAGGACCCTGGGTGAACGTACGTGATAACGGCGGGGAGCATGATCACGGAGCATCGCCGCTGTCAGGGAGGCTGTCGGGTGGCTCGGGATGTTGTAAAGTCAAGCTCTGGCGGCCCGGCGGCGAGACTCTTCCCAGGTTCCCGGAGACTTCCCGCTTCCCGGAGGGTTGCCGGCTCTGGCGCGGAGTGTTCCCGGCTCTGGCGCGGAGCCTTGTCGTTGCGCGGAGTGTTCTCCGCACATAGGACGGTAAAGACTCCGTGCTGCGAGAAGTCTCCGCGGTAACGACGGAGAACACTCCGCGATCATGCCCAGACGACGGAGAACGCTCCGCGATCGTGCCGCGGCGGGGGAACTCTCCGCGATCATGCCGCGGAACGGGAACTCACCGCGATCAGCGGCGAGGCAGCCCGTACCGCCGGAACCGAGCCCGGCTCGCTCCGCAAGAACGCACCGTATCACTTCGCGGGACCGGACCCTGCCGGGCCGGGCCGGGTCGGGGGCGGGTACCCGGGAGGCAGCCTGCCTGATCATGAGTCACCCGACAGCCTCCAGTACCTGGGCAAACATCCGTGATCACGACCAGGAACATGATCACGGAGCATCGCCGCTGCCAGGATCTGCGCGGGTAGGGCGAAACTCCGTGATCACGACGGGCACCACGATCACGGAATTCGCGCCAGAGCCAATTTCCGTGATCACGGTCGCGGCCGTGATCACGGAAGATCGCCCAGGTCCTGGAGGCTGTCGGGTGACTCAAGATCGTGGAGAGTCAGGCGCGTGGCAGGTTAGCGGGGGGCTTTCCCTTTTAGATTTTTGAACTAGTGCCTCGGCGCGTGATCTTTGTTTCTGGGCGAACGTGCGCTGTGCCCCGGCACCGCGCCGCCGGGGCAGTGTAAGCCTGGGGCAGTGTAAGCCTGGGGCAGTGTGAGCATCGTGGCCCTCCCTGTTGCTGTCAGCGGTCCTTTCTGGCAGCAACGTGGCCCTCCCCGTTGCTGTCAGGACAACATCAGGGAGGGCCACGTTGCTGTCAAAACCAGTGGCTGACAGCAACAGGGAGGGCCACGATGCTGTCACAGGCAGCCCCCGGACTGAGAACTCTCCCCAAAGTGAAAAGACTCCCCCGATAACTCAGGAAAAGTCTCCACGCAGACCTGCCGGAGCCTGACCTTCCAAGATCCGCAAGTCACCCGACAGCCTCCCTGACCGCTATCAGAGGAGTTGCCTGAGGTATCGCTCCATGGAGGACATCAGAGTCGCTATGGCACCGGCCTCGTAACGTTCCGTCTCGTAGATCGCGTCAACTGACCATTCGGCTTTCTTCGCGCGATGCAGGCGAACATAAATGTAACCGGGCGGAAGCAGAGTCGGAGGATAAACGGCCGACGGCAGCCGCACCTTTCTGACCGTTACGTTTCCTGCCTTCCATTCCGCGCGATCCCGAACGCTGTCCACATAACCTAGTACCAGGTAGGGAAGGCTGTCTTGCCGGCAGTCCAGAAAAGGCATCCGACCGCCGAGGCTTTCACTCAGTCTCCGGTGGATCAAGGTAGTCAGCAACTGACCATCTCGCATTGTCTCAGTAGTCGCCGCCCTGACCTCCGATGTCGCGCGGGCCTCGTCCAGTATCCGCTCCCCCGCGACAGCGAGCATGATCTCCGTTGAGCGCAGCGGCATAATCGGAGTGCCAGCAAACCAGCCTACAGAATCCATCTCGGCGGGCTCTCGGTTCAGCGAAGGAGCATAAAACATCGCTGGTGACTCAAAGTTCGCCTCAAGGCTCAGCGTCAAAGCACTGGCAAAGGCGGCGAAGGGCGTATAGGTATGCCTGCGGCTCGCGTCAGTGACAAACCGTGAGTGGATACCCCCGGCGGGTCCCGCGTCCATCACTGACAGGGGCGTTGCTACAGGAAGGGAGACGTATGCGTGCGGGCTTCGCGCGGCGAGCATCAATTCGAGCGCCCACTCATAGCGCTCTGGCAGCTGCGTCCGGTCGATAATGGCAGCCGTTCGCTTCAGGTAAGCGGCGAACTCATTGCCCCCGCAGCGGCACGCATGGGCTTCATCGCGCACGTCGCCCTCGGCGACCCTGGCAAGGTGCGCGAGAACCACGTCAATGGACTTGATGTCGAAGGCCATGTGGTCAAACGCGAACGCGACCCGCAGGCACCCGGCACGATCGATACCGTAGACGGCCGTGTACCTGAAGTCAGGGTTCCGGCTCTCCAGGTCCTCCCGCATCGCCTCAACCATCTGGGCCCACGACTCCGCCGTCGGCACCTGGATGACCGGCGGCCTGCCTCGCCAGATCTCGTGGCAGCCTCTGATGTGCTGGTACCAGGACTCGACTGGTCCGGCAGTCACCAAGGTTGTGCGGAGTACTGGATAGACGCGGGCGAGGTCCAGTAGCGCGTCGTGGAACCTCGCGAGGCTGCCAACGCCGCGAATAGTGGCTCCTATGATAATCCAGGACGGCGCCGGCCCGCCAAGCAGCGCCTCAAGAGCCAGCCGTTGCTTTTGCGCGTCACTAAGCGGATAGGACTGCTCGGCGGTGCACTCAGTCACGAGTAACTCCTGCTCTTGTGTCGCGATGAGGAACTGACAATGCCGCCAGCCAGCGGTATAAAGGATGCTCCGCGTATCGCCTTCGCCTGTTCAGCTCTGAGACCGGCGCGGATATGCCTCACGCCACCGGTCCGGCGGGCAAGCTGAACGGGCAGGTGGAATAGCAGTTGCGCGTACAGGGCCTGACGCATCTCACTCGGGACGCCCGTGATGCCTACCTCTTGGAGGTCGATCCAGTCCCGCCAGATCACGCACACCACTACGCCGCGCTCGCTGTGCGCTTGAGCTGTGAGGACCACTACCGAGACACCTTCACAGGCTTCCCACTGCCGTACCCGGAAATCGACGAGTTGGTCGGCATCAGGCAAGCCCTTAGCGCGGCTGTTACCGGCAATGAGGGGCGCCGCGAATGACCTCACCTCGCTCCACGTTCGGACAGCCGAGTCGATGCTGTATTTTTCGACCATCCGCTGGTCTTTTTGGAGAGTTTGCCGCACCTTCCTGGCTAGCTTATGGCCAGCGAGCTGGTCGTCGAAACGGGCGTCAGCTCCGAGAGCGCGGCGTTCCAGGTGCGAGCCGAGTACCGCTTGCCACGGCCCGATTTCGCTTTCCGTGAGGAAAGGCAGGAGCAGCGACGGGCGCGGTTCGCGTGTCAATAGTTCTTCGATCAGCCTGATGTGGCTCCGCGTGCCGCTGATAGCCGGGGCAACACGCAGGCTGCCGAGCAGGCCACTCCGGCCGCCGACCACTGTGATATCGCTCGGCGGGGCTGCCTGATCGAGCCCCCACGTCACCGGGTCGTAACTGGGATCGGGCCACGCGCCCTTCGTCAGCCTGTAGAGCGGGACCGCGGCGAGCAGGACGCCGCTCTCACGCGCGCACAGGTATCCGGTTGACCACCGGCGGTCTCGCTCGAGTTGGACGAGCCGTGAGTAGCTGCCAACCGGGCCGCAGCTAGCGCCCAGCCGATCGAATTCGTGCGCATCGAGATCGCGGAGAGACTCTGCGGCCTGAAAGCGCATCATCACTGACGCTCACCGGCAAAGTCAGTCTCGTCAAGGCTGACTTTTACCAGCGACTCAATCCGCTCGATGCAGTGATGCATCGCCCCATAGGCCGAGGCCGCGCCGCTGACGAGTGCTATATAACTGCCGCTTCCCTGCCGCCAGTCGACGACGGTCCCTGGGCGGGCTCGCAATTGCACTAGTTCCACGCCGGGAAGCTCGCGCACTCGCGCCAGGCCGCTGACGGCCTTGACGCGCCCGACTGTCAGCGGGGCTGGCAGCAGGTACCGGAATGCGATGACATCGCTGGCCGGCTCTGGCCATGCCGCCTCTCTCTGGCAAGCGGCACCTATCTCGAGCGCGACGAGGTCTCCGCCGCCGACTCGCCTCCAGAGCCAGGCGATGTGACCGCCCAGCCTGCCGTTGACCTCGATCACGCTTGCGCCGCCGGCCTGAAGCTTGATCTCCACATGCGAGACGCCATCGCTGACGCCGATGGCGCTGAGCGCCGCTACCGCCAGTTCAGTTACCTGTGCCAGGTCTGCCTGGCCAAGTCCGGCTGGCATCACGCCGCCGCGCTCGCGAAATGGCGGCGCCAAGGCCAGGCGGGCGGTAACCGCGACCGGTATATGACGCCCATAGGCCGAGAGAGTCTCAACCGACACGTAATCCGCGAGGCCCACGTCACTTAGCCCTCGACCACGCAGTTCGGGCTCGACAACCATGCCGCCGCTGGCCCACACATCGGGCGGGATGTTCGCGATCACATGATCGAGGTCGGCTTGCGACCGTATGTGAAATGTGTAAGCGCTTCCGACGCTCGTGCGCGGCTTGACCACAGCCGGCAGGCCGATGCTGTCGAGAGCGGGCGCCAATTCGGCGGGGGCGAGAACAGGCAGGCATGGCGTTTCCTCAAGGCCGGCCTGGGCCAGTCGCTGCCTCTGCAGGAACTTGTCCGTCAGGAGCCGGGCTGCCTCGGCCGATGTCCCGCGGAGCCCCAGCTCCTGCCTGACAAGCGCGGCGGGAAGCACCATCGGCTCGCAGAACGTAGTTACCGCGTCCAGCTTCACCGGCGCCCTGCTCGCGAGGAAGTCCTGCCAATAGTGCACCGGGCCGCTTTGCTCAAGCACTGTCCGCAGGGGCGCGGAGACGGCGTCTGCCTTTCCGGCTAGCCAGCACACGCGCCAGCCCGGCGGGAGCGCGGCGACGATTTCTGATGGCGACGCCGCACCCATGCCGTACATGACCCCTAGTGTCGCCATGGCCTTCAGCCCGCCGGCTGAGCGGGCGGCCTGGCGATTCGCCCGGCCAGGTCGCGGCGGTCGACCTTGCCGGACGCGAGCCGGGGCAACTCGTCCATGACGACGACCCTGGCCGGGCACATGTAGCCGGGCAGGTTGTCACGGCACCAGCGCCGGACCTCGCCAGGCCCTAGCTGCCTCGCAACGACGACGGCTATCAGCCGCATCACCACGCCATCACTTCTCTCAGGTACCACCGCGGCCTGAGTCACTCCTGGCATCCTCGCGATCTCGCCTTCGACCTCCTCCAGCTCAACCCGGAACCCGCGGATCTTGATCTGGTTATCTCGCCGGCCACGGAAATGAAGCAAGCCGTTCCCGTCGGCGGCGCACAGGTCGCCCGTGCGATACCACCGCCGGCCGTCGATGACCGGGAAGCACTGAGCGGTTCTGTCGCCGTCCCGCACGTACTCCATAGCCAGGCCCGGGCCCGCCAGCCACAACTCCGGCTCCGCCGGCCGGTCCTCGCCCAGCCGCGCGGACGGCTCCAGCCGCAGTGTCGTGCTGCCGAGCGGAAACCCGATCGGCGCCACGTTGAATTCGCGCACCTGCTCGGTGATCCGCCAGGCAGTCGCCCAGATGGTCGCCTCGGTGGGACCGTAGAGGTTCCAGACCCGATCCGACAACTCGATCAGCCGCAGCGCGAGCGGAGCCGGCAGCGCCTCCCCTCCGCACCACAACTCGGTGCCCGGCGGCGGCTGCCAGCGAAGCGAGGTCAACACCGAAAACATTGTCGGCGTCCCCTGGATGATCGTGGGCCGCGCCGTCATGAGCGACTTCGCGAACACTGGCAACTGGTCACGAGTGTCGGTTTCGGGAAACCATCCTGTGACGTCGCTGACGAATGGCAGCAGCATCTCGAGCAGCGAGATATCGAACGTGGGAGTAGTCACGGCCGCGATCGAGCCACCCGCTCTCGGCGCGAGCAGCGTCAGCAAATCGTCAAGACGATGCTCAAGCGCATCGGTGCCGACTAGCACCCCTTTCGGATCACCGCTCGATCCGCTGGTGAACAAGATGTAAGCGCCACCAGGGAAGCGCCCGCCTCGATATCCCGGGCGTGTTCTCGCGCGCGCCGTCGCCCGAGGGGTCTGCCCTGTCTCATCGAATTCCAGCCGCGCCGCGATGTCTGCCTTGGCGCGAACCTGCTCCTTCCTGTGACGAGGCCACTGCGGATCCACGGGAACGCCGACGCCGCCCAGTGCCCACAGTGCCACCAGTCCCACCATCGCGCAGAAAGGGTCACGGGTCTCGACGGTGACCGCCTTCCCGGAAATATCCGGCACAATCTCAAGCTGCCGCCACAGGTTCTCCACGCGCTCCCGGAATGCCAGCGTCTGCGAGGAGCCCTCGGGCTGCAACCGCACAGCGGCAGGCTGCCGCGCGAACTCGGCAAGACGCACGGTCATGCGGACTCCTCTTTATCAAGCACCGGATTTGCAGTCGCGCAGAGCCTCGCCGGCCAGTTCCGCCAGCGAATTCGCTTCGAAGACATTTTGGTATTCGATGACAAATCCGTGATTCTCCTTGAGTATTGTGATCAGCTCGACCGCGTCAAGAGATGTCCCGCCAAGCTCAAAAAAGTTCTCGTCGCCGGTCAGGCCGGGCTCACCGAACATCTGCTCGCAGATCTGACAGATTGCCCCGAGCGCTCGGCTGCGGTCTTCAGACATCACGTCTCCCCTGTCTCGTAGCGGTTACGGCCGACAGCTCGGACAGTGGGGCTAAGCGCCAGTACCGCTATCGTCAGCAGCTGCACGGCCGCGACCACCCACAAGAGAGGCTTTACTCCCACGACAGCTATCAGCGCGCCTGAAATCGCCAGCCCAAGCGGAAGCGCCACCAGCGAACCGAAATAATCATATGAAATAACCCGGGAGAGCAGATGCTCCGGGATTTGCCGCTGCGTCGCCGTATTCCAGATGGCCCCGAACGCCGTCAGGCCGGCTCCGCCCAGCGCGGCGGCGACGGCCACGGCGGCGATATCCAGGTGAAGCACGATCAGCAACGGGGCCGCAGCGTACAGGCCGACTAGCAGCACCGCCCCTGCCAGCGGCCACTCTCGCCTCGACCACGCGGTAGTGACTGCTATGCCTCCGGCGATCGAGCCGAATCCCGCCGCCGACGAGGCGGTGGCCCACATTGCCGCGCCAGCGTACAGGCGCAGGCTGGCGACCGGTCCTATCACGCTGTAAGCACCGTACAGAAGGTTGAACAAAGATGCCCCGATGACCATCGTGCGGAACCACTTGCGGGCGGAGAACTCGGCCCAGCCGATCTTGAGGTCGCCGATCATCGACGACGTTCTGGCCCTTTCAGGCAGCTCGGTCTTGATGAAAGCGAGCGCCAGGACGTTGACGAGGAACGTCGCGCCGTCCGCCAGGATCGCCCACCCGGCCCCGATCGTGACTACGCACACGCCGGCGATCGCCGGCCCGGTTACGGCGGCCACGGCAGCGGCGGTCTGAATCAGGGCATTGGCCTGCTGCAAGTTCTCCCTGGGCACGATGTTCGCCGTAAGACCACTGGCGGCAGGCGCGAACACGGCGCCGCCTATACCCTGGGCCACGCCAAGGACCCCCACGAGAACAACGGGGGGATGCGCCGTGATCAGGATGGCGCCGAGGATCAGCTCGCCCGCCCCCCGCAACCAGTCCGCGCCCATCATCAGACGGCGCCGCGAAAAACGATCAGCCGCGACCCCGCCTGCCAAAAGGAATGTCACCTGCGCCAGAGCTTGCGCGCCGAGCACATAGCCCAAGTCCGCGGCTGAGTGACTAAGCCCCAATATCGCGAATACGAGCGCTACCGGAACAAACCTGTCGCCAAGTGAGGAAGTCGCCTGGCCTATGAACAACAGCCTGAAGTTACGCTCCCGCAGGGCGCGCACCATTAATCCTGTCTCGTTTCCGCCTTGACCGGGCAGTTGCCGCCCGGTCTTGCCATCAGGACGCTGCGCCGCTGATCGCGCTGTGGCCGTGACCGGCTCGGCCCTAACTGACTCATGCCGCCCCCAAGGGTCAGAAGGGATCAGTATTAATTACAAAAAGTAAAATTGGCAATATTAAGCTTGTCAAGCACGAAACCTCCTGACCGGCGGCGGCGGGCCGGGGGCAGCGGGGGCCGGGGCGGCGGGGGTGGCCGGGACTGCCAGCGGTGGCGCACGCTCCGCCAGGCCCCGCGCGGTGACAGTGCCTGGCCACCGCCCGGGCGCCACCGCCCGGGCGCGCCGGTCACCGCCTGGTTCAGCGTGCAGGTTACGTATTGACCAGGCATGAGTTTTTTCTTACGCTACGCGATAGCTATACGTCTTTTCCTTGAAAGGGCCAGCTCAGGAAATAAACGGTCATCTGTCGTTAGGGGTACGGTGGATCTCACCGCGGACAAGGTGCTCGACGCGCTGGCCCTGTGCGCGGGCAAGTCGGCTACCAGGCCCGACGAGATCGTGGCCCTGGTCCGCCGGGCCGAGCCGGGCCTGGCGGTGACGCTCTTCTCGGCCTGGGAGGCCGCTGGCGCCGACCTTAGTCCCGCGTTACTCGGTGAGGTCGAGGCTGTCCGGGACCGGATGGAGTTCTATCGGGCCGTTATCAGCCGAATTCGGGGCAAAATACCCGGGCTGATGACCGTCAAGGGCCTGGAAGTTGCTGACCTGTACCCAGCCGGCCTTGTCAGGAACATGACCGACATTGACGTCATCGCTCCTTCCGAGTCAGCGCAGTGGGACATCGTCGCCGTCCTGCTGCGCGATGGCTGGGAACTCGACTCGGGGTCAGCCATCAGCATCGGCGGCGACCTGCGCATGCTGGTCAGCATGGTCCTCCCGCACGCTGATCGCTACCAGGCTCCGTACAGCGCCGAGATCGGCACGATGTACACGCTCGGCAACCTGGCCGGAATCCCGCCGGTGGCCAGCCTGCGGCCACCGTGGCAAGTACCCGCCGTCAAGAACATGCTCATGCTGCTGAACGAACGCTATGAGCAGCCATTCCGGGCCAGGGACCTGATCGATTCAGTCCTGCTGCACGAGCAGTTGCACGGCGCTGAACTCGGCACGCTGCACCAGGCCGTCGCCGAGCTTTGCCTGGCCGCTGAGTATCACGAACTCGCCGGGCTGGTCCGGGCCGCCGGGCTGGCGACGTTCTCGCCTCTGCCGGGCGGCGGCCGGGCGATCGCGAACGCCCGCGCTCGCCGGCTCGCGCGTCAGGTGAGATTCATGCGCAGGCCACTCGGCTTCGCCGCGCGCAATCTGCAACGCCGGCAGATGCTAGGGCAGGCAGGACGCGCCGAAGGCATGGGCTGGCGCGCGCTGGCGCGCTGGATGCCCGTAGCCTCCGCCGTGCGGTCAGGCCTGGTGGCGTTCGGCCTGCCGCTCGAAGGGCCGCGCCCGGAGGTGACGTCCGCGGTGCTTCGCCGCCGAAACGGCAACACCTGGGTGGATACACCGGTGGCCCGCTTCCTGCTCACCATCGGGGACGACGTCCCGCAGTCCGCGATCGACGAGCTCTCCGCACCGGCGATCACGTCATGAGAGGAGGAGCCATGTGCCCTGTCGCCACGAGGCCCAAGACGAACAAGAAGAAGTAAGCGCTCCGATGGGGCACGGATGGTCCTTTCCGCACCAGCAACCACCCACGAAAGGAGGCGACAATGTGCCCTCCCGCCAGGAGACCCAAGACGAACAAGAAGAAGTAAGCGCTCCAGCGCGGCATGGATGATAATCCGCATGTGGCCGGGGCGTAAGGCACCGCAGTGCGCCCCGGTTCTTCTTTTGTTCTGCTCAGGCCCGGCAGCAAGGGACCCGCGCGGGCCACGCGAGATGCTGGTCGCAGCCTCAGGTGGCCCGGGAAAGGCGGTGTTGTTGCGGGCCGGAGGCCTCTAACAGCATCGGGACGGCCCGGTTTCTGGTCACGCCGGCCTCTAACAGCGTCGTGGCCCTCCCTGTTGCTGTTGGTCACCGGTTTTAACAGCAACGTGGCCCTCCCTGACGCTGTCCCGACAGCAACGGGGAGGGCCACGTTGGTCTGTAAATGACCTCAGGTTGGCGGGCGGCAGCTCCGGCCGGAGGCCGGATCGGGTTTGGCGGGCCGGGCGGCGGGTTTCCGCCCGGCCCGCCAGGGTTTCGGGGGCGGGGCGGGAGGTTCCGGGGGTGTGGCGGGCGTGCGGGAATGCCGGGCGGCGCCGGGGCCAGTCCGGTGGGCCTGGGTGTGCGGGGTTAGGTGGCGGCGGGGGTGAGTTCGCCGGTTTCGGGGTTGATGGCGGCGAGGGTGACGTGGTAGCCGAGGCGTTGCAGGCTGCGGATGGCGCTGGCTTTGCGGCGGGCGGGGTCGCGGCGGTCGTAGTAGTCGGCGCCGAGGTCGGTGCAGGTGGCGCCGGGGTCGGCGAGTACGTGGTAGATGATGGTGAGCATGGTGTTGCCGGCCGCGACGAGTGCTTTCTTCTTGGGCATGCGGCGGACCAGCCGCTTGTACCGGGCTGCGGCGAAGGCGTCGGTGCGCAGGGAGCCGATGACGGCCTCGCTGATCGCGGCGGACAGGCAGGGGTTGCCGTCGCCGGTGGCGTGCCGGCCCTTGCGCCGGCCTGCGGACTCGCGGATCTGGGGGCACAGCCTGGCCCAGGACACCAGGTGCGCGGCGGTGGGGAAGACGGCCATGTTCGCCCCGATCTCGGCGATGACGTCCTCGGCGGTGCGGCGGGCGATCCCGGGGATCTGGTCCATCCGGGCGATCTCGTCCTCGAACGTGGCGCACAGGACCGCGATCTCGGCGTCCAGTTCCCTGACCTGGGTGGTGTAGTAGTCCAGGGTGCCCGGCATCCGGCGCAGCAGCCGGGCCTGGGCGGGGGTGAAGAACGTGCGGTCGAGCGCTTCGGCGATCCGCGCGGTCTTGGGTTTCATCGATCCCCGCGCGTGCGCGGCGAGGACCCTGGGGTCGGTGACCCCGGCGGCGAGCGAGTCCAGCATGGCCCGCCCTGAGACGCCGTGGATGTCGCTGATCACCGAGGACAGCTTCAGGTGCCCGTTCTCCAGCAGCCCCTCGATCCGGTTCTTCTCCGCGGTGCGGGCGTGGATCAGCTTGCGCCGGTACCGGGTGTACTCGCGCAGCACCCGGATCTCCGGCGGCGGCACGAAGCCAGCCCGCACCCACCCGTTCTCGGTGATCTTCGCCAGCCACACCGCATCGGCCCTGTCCGTTTTCGGCCGTCCCGGCTGCGCCTTGACCTGCCGCGAGTTATACAGCAGGCACTCGAACCCCCGCCGCTCCAGCGTGAAGAACACCGGTTACCGGTAGTCCCCGGCGCACTCCATCCCCACCCGGGTCACCTGGTGGCTGTCCAGCCAGTCCGCCAGTTCCTCCAGCGCGGCGCGGGTCGTCCCGAACTCGCGCACCCCCTGCATCCGCTGCCCGCCCGGCCCCGGCACCCGCACCGCCGCCGCCACCACGGCCTTGCCGATATCGATCCCCGCCGCCCGCTCAGCGAACAACGGCTCCTGCTCGACAACTTCCATCTGCTGCTCCTACCATCAGTCACGGGTAACACCGCGGCCGTCCGCAGGAGCGCAGGACGAACAAGCCAAATTTGGTCTGCGGGCTCGAAGCACCAATCACCAGCCCTGCACCAAGGCTCCCGGCGTCAGGTTGCTGTCCGGGGTCACACCCCCAAAAAGTGGACGACGTCAGCGGACGGCCGCAACCCCAAATAAACCACCCCAGCGCCAAGCGGCGAGGCAGACCCGGCCACATTTACACCCACGCACCAGCGCCGGGTCAGCCGGCACGGATGGTTGCTGTCAAAACGGACCGCTGACAGCAACAGGGGGGCCACGATGCTCACCCTGCCCCGGCGGCGCCCCTGCCGTGGCCCGGCGGCGCCGGGCCGATCGATATCCGCGCGGCCACTTGGCTAGTTTTTGCCCCAAGGCTCCCTAATAGTTACTCAAGAAGACGGGTCACAGATAATCCGGAGCTGGGAATTGGTAGCCGATCAGACAGGAGAGCGTGACTTTGCGGGATGGAGAGTAGCCGCCAGGCTAGTGCATCTTACCTTTCACTGATGACACGATACCCGAGTCAGATTTGGCGAATGACGGCAAGTTGTTCGCTGATATCCCATTCGTATGCTAAAGGGGTGCTGCATGATAGCCATGGACATCGAGGTCGCCGAGCGGACTGCGGAGGAGTGGCGAACCGCCGAGGGACCAGGTAACCCGGCTGGCCCGCTCTACGCGTCGGGCATCTTCGCCGAGCCGGACATTATGGAAGCGGAGGCGAGTTACACGTTCGGGTGCAGCGCCTGCACTGCCTCGCAGCACGTCTTCTGCTGCTGAATCAGCCGGCGGACGGGAGTGGTGAGCAGCGCCCCTGTAGTCGGTGAATTCACCCGGTCACTAAAGTGCCTGGCCGAGCCGTTGCTTGACGATTTGTCGCACAAGCTGCGGTCCGTGTCGGGCTTGGCCGAGTCCGAGCACGAGGCGATCCGGGCTGGCGCGGCGACGGCGCTTTATCAGTCGGCGCATCGCAGGACCAGCCGGGTTTTGCTCCTGGAGCTGAACGCCGCACGGATCACCGGGCGCCTGGCGGCCGGTGATCCCGAGGCGCGCTGGGCGGAATTTGTGGAAATGGCAGCATCTCCGCAGTTCTGGGAATCACTTACCCGGCACTATCCTCACCTATTGTCCCGGCTGGATGCGATTCTGACCGGGCGCTGCGCGGCGGCCCTGGCGCTGGGCCGGCGCCTGGCCGAAGACCGGGACGCGCTCGCGGCATCGCCATGGGGAAGTGCAGGCTCCCTGTCGCGGGTCAGCTTCGGGGCCGGAGACAGCCACCGGGGCGGCCACACTGTCGCCATTCTGCAGTACGCCGACCGTGCGGTCGTGTACAAGCCGAGGTCGGTAGCTGTAGATGCGGTGCTCGGTGAAACGCTGCCCCGGGTACTGTGCGAGGTTCCGGCCCTGACGCGGATCCGGGTGCCGAGAGTAATACCACGGGACGGGTACGGCTGGTCCGAGTTTGTGTCACACCGTTACTGCTCGGGTGATGCCGAACTGGCCAGTTTCTACTGTGGCATCGGGCACTGGCTGGGCGTCATGCGCTTGCTCGGCGGCACCGACCTGCATGCCGAGAACGTGATCGCGTGCGGACCGGTGCCAGTCGTGGTCGACTGCGAGACGCTGTTCACGCCAGTGCACAAGGCACCGGCGTCCGGATTCGGGATCGCCCCCGATCGGGCGCGCGAACTGATCAGCATGACGGTCCTGCGAACGGGGATGCTGCCCAGCCGAGGGACCGCTCTCGGCTGGCGGGGCGTGGACTTCTCCGCTGCGGGATCGCTCGCGGGCGAGCAGCCTGTTGTCGAGTTGCCGGCCATCGTCGCCGCGGGTACCGACACCGCGCGGCTCGGGACCACGCCGACCGAACTGGCGATCGGGGCCAGCCACCCAAGCCCGGAGCCGGTGCTGGCCGAGTACTGGAGGCACGTACTCGACGGTTTCGCCGAGGCGACGGACGCACTGCGGTCGATGGACCAGGGCGGCACCTTGGCACCGCTGCTCGGCCGTTTCGCTGACTGCACGGTCCGGGTGGTGGCACGCTCTACCGAGCCGTACGAGGAGCTGGCGCGGATGCTGTGGCATCCGGTGTCGCTCCATGATCCCGCCGCTGCGGCGGACCGCGCCGCGGAGCTGCTCGCCGGGATGGCCAGGTACGTTCCTGGTGCGCCGGATGATCCAGAGGTCATCGCTGCCGAGGTGGCTGACTTGCTGGACGGGGATGTGCCGTACTTCAGCACCACTCCCAGGTGCGGGCGGCTGGCCGGGCCGCGCGGGACGTCGTGGCTGCCGAAGCAAGACCTGGTCGCGGCCGCACTTGACCGGTGGCGGGCGGCCGACCTCCGGCGGGACAGCCAGGTCATCCGGGCCGCGCTGGTCAGCGCGTACCTGAACGACGGCTGGCTGCCAAGCCAGCGGCAGCTCTCGACGGGCCAGCGCCGCGATGACGACCTGGACCGCAGGCGGCGCCAGAGCGCGGCGATGCTGATCCGTCAGCTTCGCGACGCCGCCATTCGCGGCGAGGACGGAACCGTCACCTGGATCGCGCCGGTGCTCGGCCCGACGGGGTGGTCCGTGCAGCCGCTGGCGCAGGACATCTACGGCGGCCTGCCAGGGCTGGCCGTCCTGCTCGCCGCGTATCAGAGGGAGCGGGCAGCGGGCCGGGCCGACGATGTCGACGGCGTGGCCGGGCTGCTTGAGGCGGTGCTGCGCACCATCCGCGCCGCTGAGGACAAGTACACCGCCGTCCGGCTAGCGGAGAAGCGCATGCGCCCGCCGCCGGTCGGCGGCTACATCGGGCTCGGGTCCGAGATCTGGGCCTGGCTGACGCTGCACGCCTGGGGCCTGGCCGGACCGGATGGCCTTGACCGTGCCCGCGCGCATGCCACGCAGCTTCCTGCCGCGATCGCGGCTCAAGATCGTTTTGACCTGCTGACCGGGATGTCCGGAGCGATCGTGCCGCTGCTGCAACTCGCCGCCACAACCGGAGAAGATGAATGGGCGCAACAGGCGGCCGACATCGGAGGGCGGCTCCTTGGTGCCGCGCTGGTCAAGGACGGAACATCACGCTGGCCATCCGAGCACTGGGCAGACGGCATCGGCGGGTTCGCGCACGGCGCGAGCGGTATCGGCTGGGCGCTGGCCCGCCTGGCCCTGGCCACCGGCGAAGCCCGCTTCGCCGATGCAGCGCAGGCCGCCTTCGCTTTCGAAGAGACGCTCTACGACCCCGTTGCCGGGGCATGGGCGGACCTTCGGTATCCCGATGAGGTCGCTGTCTCGGCCGCGTGGTGCCACGGCGCCGTAGGTATCGGGATCAGCGCCGCCGACCTGGCTCGGCGCGGGTGGGCTGGAGCCGCATCCCTCGCCGGACGAGCGGCCGCGGCGGCCGCCAGGAACGGGCTCGGCTTTAACCACACCCTGTGCCACGGAGACCTGGGCTGCTGGGAACTGCTCAGCCAGGCCCTGGCGGCCGGCCACGGGCCAGACGAGCTGGCCGGGCTTGACCGATCCAGGCTAGACGCCCAGATGATCACCAGCCTGGAAGACAACGGACCGGTAAGCGGGCTAGCCGCGAAGGCCTATTCTCCTGGCCTGTTCGCCGGCCTGGGCGGTATCGCTTACCAGTTGCTGCGGCTGCACCCGCGAAGCGACCTTCCCTCAGTCCTGACTCTGGACCCAGCCGGGCCGGGGTAGAGCTCTGTTCCCTGGCTCCCCCCGTGTCAAAGTGCGTGCAGCCAGGCAAGAAGGTCCGGCGGCGCCAACCGCGCCATCCTGGCGTCATACACCGCGAACTCCTCGCTGGTGAGAACCTCCCTGGCGGCACCAGGGCGGCCCCGGCGGAAGAAAGCCGTATCGTTCTTGAGCATTCCGCCAGCGGGAACGAACTGGCGGGCGCCAGCACGCATCTGCTCGAACGACGCGGCGTGCACAAGTCCTGGCCAGGCCGCCTCGGGCACGGATATCCCCAGCAGCCCGGCAAGCCCGCGCATCTGTCCTTCCAGGTCGCTTGACAGGTCGCAGTAGCGGATCAGCGCTACGTTTGGGGAGCCGCGCCTGGCCCAGGCGTCGCTGAGGTGCCACATGAACCCCGGCAGGGAGTCGAGGATCGCACGCGGCTCAGCGTCACGGGCTATCCAGCCGAGCAGCCAGTCCCGCAGGGGCAAAGGCACCGGACGCTCGACCGGCAGCGGTTCGCTGGCCAGTTCCCGCAACCGCGCGCGGTCGATGTTCGCGACGTGGTGATAAAGCGACACGGCTGCGTCGATCGGGTTCCTGGCCGTGACGATGAAGGTCACGCGGGGATCGAGTGGGAGGCCATCAAGCGGCGTGTGAGTCTTGATGAACCGGCGATGCCGCTGCGCCGCCAGCAGCGCATACACCTGTTCCCGCGACGAGATCCGAGAATCGAGCCACGGCGACAGTTGCCCCAGCGGGGCAGGTAAGCGAGCGGACTGAAAGATCAGCAGGGCGCAGATCATCTGAGTCCAGGTCGTGCCGCTCCTGGACCGGGTACTGATCACGATGTCATTTTCCCGGAACGGAAAACCAGCCCAGCGACCGCTGTCCTCATCGCCCGTGCGGTAATGAAAAGGAGCATCAGGCACTCCAGAAGACTAGCTGAACTACGGTTCCGGACGCGGATCGTCCGCAAATGCTCCTATGGTGCGACGTGAGCAAGGCCGGAGTCGGCGTGGAGGAGAAGTGCATGAGCGAGTACACGATCAAGCCGCTCGATACCGGGACGTGGGATGCTTTCGCCCGGCTGTGCGAGAAGCACAAGGGGATGGGGTTTGGCGGCTGCTGGTGCACGTGGTTCCATCCGCGCCGCAAAGCCCTGGGCATCGATGCCGATATTGAGGCCGGCCGGCCGTACAAAGAGTTCCTGGTCCGGGAAGGCAAGGCGCACGCTGCCCTGGTGTTCGAGGGCGAAGTCGCGGTGGGCTGGTGCCAGTTCGGGACACCAGACGAGCTCCCGTGCATCTTTCACAGGAAAGAATACGAGGCCGGGCTTGCATCCTTGCCCGACTATCGCCTCACCTGCATCTTCGCGGACCGGAATCACCGGCGCGAAGGCGTGGCCGCCCTGGCGGTCGACGGAGCCCTGGACCTGATCGCGAAGGCGGGCGGCGGAGTCGTGGAGGCCTACCCGCAGGACCTGCAGGGAAAGAAGATCTCGGCTTCGTTCCTCTACGGGGGCACTCGGAGCATGTTCGAGAAGGCGGGCTTCGACTACGAGCGTCCCAAGGGCAAGAACCACTGCGTGATGCGCAAGACAGTGACAGGCACAGAACCCCCTTCTGGGTGATCACCTGGACGGATCCAGCGTGGCGTGCACCAGCAAAAGCGCGGCGAACCGCAAGATAATGGTCCGGTGATCTACCAGTTCGCAGTCGGACGCCTCAGCTGCGCGGTGATCAGCGACGGCCAGATGACGCCGCCATGGGAACCGCCGCTCGCGGCATTCTTCACTCCGGCAGCCGGGGTGCCTGACCGCGAGCTGAGCGGCGCCCTGGCGGCAGCGGGCCGGCCCAAGACGACGATCTCCTGCGGCTACAACTGCCTGCTCGTGCGGACCAGCCATGGACATGCCGTCATCGACACCGGCCTTGGCCCCCGATTCCTCGGCTACGGGCCGGCCATCGAGCCGCTGGTCGGAAGGCTCGGCGGCGGGCTCGCGGCCGCCGGGGCGCAGGCGGCCGAGCTGGCCGCGGTCGTGTTCACCCACCTTCACCAGGACCATTGCCGTGGCGCGACCTGGTCGGGCGAGCTGGCCTTCCCCCGGGCAACGGGCTTCGCCCATGCCGCCGAGGTGGCCTTCTGGTCCGGCACCGAGGCCACCGGCCTCACCGCTGATGAGCACCTGGCATCGGCCCGCGAAGCGATCAGGCTCTTCGGTGACCGGCTGCGCCCAGTTGGCCATGACACCGAGATCCTCCCCGGCGTCCGCATCCTCGACGCCGCCGGTCACACCCCAGGCCATTCCGCCGTCCTGCTGGAAAGCGCCGGCGAGCGGCTGCTCTGCGTTGGCGACCTCTTCTACGATCAGCTGCAGCTGAGCCATCCCCACTGGTGCACCCCGTGGGATCACGACACCGTCCGCGCGGTGCGCACCCGCCGCCGGCTGCTGGACCGCGCGGCCGACCAGCGCCTCCTCATCCACGCCTACCACATGCCTTTCCCCGGCCTCGGCACTATCACGAGGCAGGGCGACGCCTACATGTGGAAGCCCCTAGGCCCGCGAGGAGCCTACCGGCGAGGTCAGTGAGCGAAGATTCGCTCGCGATGCCAATCGAGGTACTTGCGGGCAGGTGGCTGCGCTCCCGCATGTTAGCGGTCACGCTGTCTGCGCATGATTTGGCGGGGTTGCGTGTTCATGTTTCGGCTTGGCTGGGTGAGCATCGGCTGATGGGGGTAGGTGGGGGCGTGGTGAAGGGGCCGCCGGCCGTGGGTGGCTGGCGGCCCCCGGGGTTTGCGGGCCTGGTGGCTGGGGTTAGTCGTTGGCCTGGGTGATGGCGGCGGTGATGAGGGCGATGTTGCGGTGGTCGAGGCTGCCGAGGATTTCGCGGAGGTGGACGGGGATGTCGTGGTCGGCGAGGCTGGCGGCGATGCGCAGGACGGCTTGCTCGGAGCCGGTGGCGTGCAGGCGCCCGGATTCGAGGGCGGTGATGGCGGCTTTCCAGCGGATGGTCAGGACGGGCTCGCCGGTGAAGACTGAGTTGCTCGCGGCGATGAGGCGGCGGAACTGGGGCAGGTGCAGGAAGTGGTTGTGGCGGGCGAGCAGGTCGACGGCGGCCAGGTCGGCGGTCTGCCCGGCGGCGGTGTCCTGGAGCAGGCAGATGAGCTGCCGGGCGGGGATGGCGGCGGTGTTCACGGGTCCTCCCTGGGGGTGCTAGTCGCGGGTGAGCTCGGCGGCGGCTTTCCTGGCGCAGGCGTCGTCGACGAGGTCCTTGCCGGCTGCGGCGGCGGCGATGAGCGCGGCGACGGCGGCGTTGTTGAGGGCGCGGGGCAGGCCGCTGGCGACGCGGTGGAGGCGGGCGATGGCGTCGTCGGCGAACAGCGGGTCTTCTCTGCCGGCGAGGTGCAGGTGGTGGCGGAGGTAGGCGGCGGATTCGGCGAGGTCCATCGGCTTGATGGTGAACCGGGTGGCGATCCGCTGGTCCAGGGCGGCGAACGTGCCCAGGCGCAGTTGCCGGTTCAGGGTGGGCTGGCCGATGAGGATCCCGGCGAACGGGGACTCGGAGTCCATCTCGGCGTTGGTCAGGAGCCTGAGTTCCTCGAGCTGGGCGGGGTCCATGAGGTGCGCCTCGTCGACGATGATCACGACGCGGCGGTGCCGTTCGCTGGTTTCGGCGGCGAGCAGGTCGCCGGCCTGGGCCATCAACTCGGCTTTGAGGTAGCGGGGCTTGTCGCCGAGGGCGCGGACGATCGTGACGTAGAGCCCTCGGGTGCCGAAGGCGGGGTTGGCGATGTAGATGACCTGGTGCCGGGTCGGGTCCAGGCCGGCGACGGCGGCGCGGACCGCGACGGTCTTCCCGGCGCCGACGTCGCCGGTGACGACGCCGAGCGCGGATTCGACGACGCAGAAGCTGATCCGGGCGATCGCCTCGGCGTGGGCCTGGCGGGCGAACAGGTCCTTGGCCGCGATGGACTTGCCGAACGGGGTGCGGGCCAGGCCGAAGTGCGCGGCCCACGGTGCCGGGCTCACCACTGCCCTGCGCTGGTGTCGCCGGTGAGCATGCCGAGCCGGGCGAAGTCGATCTTCGCGCCGGTTCCGGCTTCCTCGTCGTGGGCGGCGGCGACCAGGCCGAGGTAGTCGATCCCGGTCGCGGCCGGCTCGGGCCGGGCGGCCTGGGGCACGGCGCGGTGGACGTGGCGGCGGACAGCGAACGGGACGGCCGCCCCGGCGGGCCGGCCGTCCAGGAATACCTCGATCCGGGTGAGGTCTTCGGGGTCGTAGCGCAGCTCGACTCGCCGGCCCGTGAGCGCCGGGTCGACGGCGTAGGAGTTGCCTTCCAGGGGGACGGTGGCGGTGCGGGTGACCTTGCGGGTGACCGACCATCGGAACGCCTCGCGGATCAGGTCCGGGCTGGCCTGGCGGTGCGGTCCGCCGTTCTCGAACCGGGCGATCGGGGCCTGGCCGGTCTCGGCGTGGGTCCGGCGGTTGGCGATGCGCTCGGCCCAGGCGGCGAACAGGTCGTTGAGCTGGTCCAGGGATTCGATGCCGTGGTGGGCGGCCTCGGCTAGGAAGGCTTCCCGGATGTAGCGGTTGAGCCTTTCCTGCTTTCCCCGGCCTTCCGGTGAGTACGGCTTCGAGTGCACCAGCCTGATCCCGAGCACCGCGCAGGTCCTGGCCAGCCACGCGTTCGAGAACGGCGCCCCGTTATCGCAGTAGAGCACCTGCGGCAGGCCGCGGCGGGTGATCGTGGCGCGCAGCAGCTCCTGGCAGGCCCGGGCGTTCTCCTGGCCGAAGAACCGGCCGCCGGCCAGGAGCCGGCTGTGATCATCGACGATCAGGAACAGCCTTGCCCGCACCGACCCCTCCCGGCGCGGGTGCGGCACCCAGGGGCCGACCAGGACGTCGGTGATCCACCGCTCGTTCGGCGCGGCCGCCTCGTACCTGCCGTACGTCTTCGGTTCGGCGGCCAGGGCCTCGCGGTGCAGGCCGGCGCGGCGCAGCTGGCCGCGCACCGTGCGGTCGGAGACCTGGACGCCGTGCCGGTGATACAGGATCGAGGCGATCTGCGCTGCCGACCGGCCGGGCAGTTCCAGCCGCAGCGCCGACGCCTCGGCGAACAGCTCCGGGTGCGCCCGCACCATCCCGGTGTCGGACCGCTCCGCGGGCCGCAGCGCTTCCAGGCCGCCGGCGCGCCAGGCGCGCACCCACCGGTCGATCGTGCCCCGCGAGTACGTGCGGGACGAGCCGTCCGGGTGCGCGTGCAGGCGCGCGGCGATCCGGCGGACCAGCGCGCCGCGCTCCCGCGCGGTCAGCTGCCCGCTCGCCGCCTCGGCGATGACCGCCCAGCGGTGCAGCGCGATCTGCTCCTGCAGCCTCGAATCCATCTGATCTGCCTCCTCATGCCGGTAATAGCGGGACAGGAGGCATGAAACGCCGTCTGCCGACCACGTACCAGGGCGAGGTTGTGTTGGCGGCGATCAGCTTCCCGCCGCTCACCACGCAGGCGAACCGCCACGGCCCCGCGGCGCCCCATCCCGGCAGGCCCGCGGCAGCCGCGAACGCCGCGCCGATCGCCGCCACCGCGAACCCGCGATCGCTGCCAGGCCAGGTGACCACCGGGCCGCCCAGCTCGACAGCCAGCGCAGCGAACCCGGCCCCCAGGACAGGAGCACGAGCCGCGAACCGGCGAGCCCAGCCCCGGGCCGTCGTGTGCGGCACCCCCGCCCCCGCCGCCGTCGGACGCACCCCGCAGCCCCCGGCCGCCACCCCGGCCAGCACCCCGCCGACCACCTCGGCCACGTCCAGCCGCCAGGCCAGCGCGAACGCCGGCAGCAGCGCATGACTCGCCCGGCACGGCCCGCACCGCACCCGCGGCACGAAGATCCGCCAGCAGCACCCGGCCTCCCGGACCCAGCGCCGGTACCCGGACCAGAACATCATCGGCCCGGCGCACCCCGGGCATTCCGGGCGCGGGAACTCCACCCCCCGGCCCGCCCGCACGTACGCATCGACCGCGAGCGGGCAAGGCCATACGATGACCACGGGCGACACCGCCTGCCGGATCCCTTCTCGCGACGTGGCCAAACGATGGCGAGGAGGGATCCTCACGTTTCAACGGAAGACACCACGATCCTGACCCGCCCCGCCCGCCCAGGCAAACAGATCGTCAAAGAACGCAGCCGCACACCAGCCACATGCCCTCAGATAATTAGGCCGCTAACACCGCAGGCAGCAGCAACTCCTGGCGTAATGGGGGTCGTCCGTAGAACTGCCTGGCCATCGGGTCGGCTTGGACGGCATCGGCAAGCGAGGGGGCGAGATGGATCCCCTGGCCGCGCTAAGCAGCACGCGGTACAGACGGCTGAAACGAGCCGGGTCTTCGTGCAGGACCGCTCCGGCCAGCACGTCCCACTTGCCGCCGTGCGGGCGGGAGCCATTGAGATTGCGCATCTTCTCAAGAAGGCTCGACGGCGACCGGGAAGACAGGCGGGCAAGCGACGGAACAGGCTCGGGCACCTGGTGCACGTTAGCGCCGCCGAACCGGCGCGGGTTGATCACGAACGACGCCGCCAGGCACAGCAGCGTCTCCGCCGGCAGGTACGTCACCTGCCTGGCGCCTGGTACCGGCCGCCGTGACAAAAGGGCCTGGTACTGGTCCCGCGCCTGACCGACCGAAAGCTCCAGGTAATCCGTCGGCCCGGTCACAACGACACATTAGCGCGGCTAGCGCGACCTGTTCCGATTCGCGCCGACGCCCGCCCGGCCGCGCAACATTGGCCGAGTCCGGTATCAGTCTGCGAGCCGGAACGCCAGTTCGGTCTGCCATTTGCCGGTGTCGGGCTGCTCAGCAGGATCGGTGAGGTAAAACTCGAGGCGGCAGCTCCATTTCTCACCCGCGTCGGTCTGCGATACGTCCCAGGCCAGCGCGCGTTCGCTAGCCCAGTCGAGCAGTGCGGACGTGGCGGCCATTGGATGGTTGGCTCTGACCTCAGCGGGGGGCGGGGTGGTGACCCGCTCGTGCGCGCAGGCGTGACCGCGTGGTTGCTGGGTCTCGCACGTGCCAGGGGCTTGAAGGGTCAGGCGGCGGGCTGAGTTCGGGTGTAGGTGGTGGCCCGGAACAGGCGGGTGAAGGCTGCGGGTCCGTGGTGCTGGTGCCGGGTGCATGGGGGCTGATGTCGGTGAGGAACGCGGTGTAGGGGTCGGCTACGGATTGCTGGTAGGCGGTCATGCGGGCGAGGAAACTGCCCGTGACTCCGGCGGCGGCTGGCTGGGGGGCGGGGGTGCCGGTGGCGTCGTGGAATTCGGCGCGGTCGGGGTCGTCGGGCGGCGGGGTGATGCGTGCGTGGCGGGTGATGGCGCGGGCCTCGCGGTCTGTGGCGGCTTCCATGACGATTCCCAGGTTCCGGGTTGAGCGGCCAGGGTCAGGCCGGCGTGGAGCAGGGGCTCGTCCAGGAACGGCGGCGGCGCGGTCAGGAGCCGGGCGAGGGTGGTGCACGACAGTTCCGGGCAGAGCTGGCTGACGGGCGGGCCGTCGCGGACCATGGTCAGGTAGGCGAGCAGGTCGCGGCGCTGCCCGGGGGTGCCGGCGAGATGCTCGTTGGGGGCGAGTAACTGGTGCATGGTGCCTCGCAAGAGGGGCTAGGCGGGCGGCTCGCCGGTGATGAGGGCGTGGTGGGCGTCCAGGACGCCGGCGGGCAGGGCATCGGGCGGGAACCAGCGGGCTTCGAGGATTTCCAGGGAGCTGAGCCGCGGCTCGCCTCCGGCATAGACGGCTTCGTAGGCGACCTCGGCGCGGAGCCGGTAGCCGCTGCGCACGCGGGCGAGTTCGCCCACCGTGACGGTGAGCCCGGTTTCCTCGCGGACCTCGCGGACGACGGTGTCGGGGAACGTCTCCCCTGCCCTGGCGTAGCCGGTCGGCAGCCCCCACTGCGACTTCTCGGGCCACAGCCGGTGGCGGAGCAGGAGCACGCGGCCGTCCGGGTCGCGGACGATGCCGGTGACGCCGATCATGAACTTCGCGTGAAAAAGCCACAGGACACGCCATTGCGCGGTGCCGCGCATCATGCGCCAGATACGGGCGATCAGCCGGTACATCGAGCCCTCTTTCGTCAGCCGGTCAGGTCAGTGAGCCAGTGAATCACCCGGCGCGGGCCAGGACCTGAAGGCTAGTCAGGCCGTGACGAGAATGTGCTGCTCGCAGACGGAATCGGCTGCGGCGGCAGGATCATTCACGGGATATTCCGCGCCGTCGTCCAGCCGGTAGACAGTTGCGTCCGTAGCGGCCTTGACTGTGGCGCCGTCCGGGACGTAGATGTGCGGCTCCGGGTCGGTCCGCCCGGATGAGCCCACGTATCTGGTAGCGGACCCCAGCGCCAGCCTGTGATGCCGGGCAACCAAAGCCTGCACGCCACGCTCAGCAAGCGCAACTTGCAACTCCCCGAGCAGCAGCGAGCGGCGGTCAGCCTCGACGTCGCTGAGGATGGGCTTGAGTTCGGTGGCTACTAGCTGGCCGCTTGCTTCATTTGCCTGACCGGGTCGACGTGTCGCGAGGTGGCTGTTGTTCATGCGAACAGCGTGGACTAGGTCGTAGTGAGATTGGAATCAAGTTGCTTACTGTTGCTCGATTTCGTCTTCGATAATGAGCCGTGCTGGTTGTCCGTAGACGGCGAGCCGGGAGTAGTGCGCGAACAGCCTGCTGTAGAGGTTGACTTCTGCTGGCTGCTCGGCCTTGATGATGGCGCTGTGTGTTTCGACGTCAACGGTCGTGTCGTCGATGATGGTGAACTCGTTCATGATGGCGTAGTGCGCTGTGCGGATGGGCAGGACGCCGAGGTGCACGTTGGGCTGCGTGGCGAGGCTGAGCAGGTGGCGGAGCTGCGGTGTCTTGATGTCGGGGGGCGCGAAGGCGGCGCGGATGGCGTTCTCGTAGATGACGAAGTGGAAGAGTCGTCTGCTGTCATGGAGTATTTGGGCGCGTTGCATCCTGACGGTGACTGCCTCGGCTGATGTGTCGGGAAGTCCCATCAGTTCTGATATTCGGGTGAGCACGAGGTGTGCGTATGCCTCGGTCTGGAGAAGTCCGGGGAGAATGTCGATGGTAAAGGAGCGGTACATGCGGGCGTCTGCTTCTTCGCGCAGTACGGCCTTCTGATAGTGGGCGGTGCCTGAGCGAAAGAGCTTTCGCAGCTCCCGGTACATGCGCTCGATGCCTCGGGCCATGGCGATGAGGTCGGGATACTCGGACTCGGCATGGCAGTGGAAGCACCACAGTTCAAGATCGGCTTCCGATGGCATAGTGGTGCCGTGCTCGATCTTAGAGACCTTGGTGTAGTGCCAGCCCGCCTGAGCGGCCAGTTCGCGGCCAGACAGGCGCGCGCTCGTCCGCAGGTCACGGAGTCTGTTGGCTAGTGCCTGCCGTGCCTGCTGGACGTTCCTGGGCACGATTAGGCGGGCTGGTAGCTGTCGTGGGGGATGGCTAGCTCCCACACGGATTCGAAAGCATCTGTGCAGAGCGCGGCGGTTTCAGGCTCGGTGCTAACTAGCTCGTTGCCAACCCATCCGCCGTCGCCGGCGAAGTGGTTGAAGAGCACTCGTTGCTGGTCAAATAGCCAGAAGTCAACACCGGGCAGGGCTAGGCGAGCTGCCTTGATTCTGGGAAGCCAGCGCACTTCCTCCCCGGCCATGATGTTGAGGGGTGTGCCCCAGTGCTCGTATCGAATGTAGCTGCTGATGGGCTCGGAGATGATCCGGGCTCGGCGGAGGCGTACTCCGCGCGCTTTGGAGCTGCGCATGAGCTCAAGCCACCAGGATCGTTCTAGCGCGTCGGCCTCTGCTTGGAGGTCTCTGCTGCCAGTGGTCTCAAATTTGGCGATGCTCTCTTGCTCGTCCTCGACGGCGTAGCTGTCGCGCATCTCCAGGTGAACTGCCGAGTGATCGGTCTGGGCGAACAGTTCCCGCCATTGATCAGGATTGAGCGTCTCCATTGCGATCCTCGGGGTTGATGAGTTCGGCTGGAATCTCTATGTCTAGCCCGCGGGAGCTGCCCGCCGATGTGGGCGCGTTCACCGGCCGGTCGGGTCCTGCGCCGGATTGTGCTCCGCGTTGGTGACATTGGCGCGAGCAAACTTGGCCCTCCCTGTTGTCGTCCGGCCCAGGCGGTCGCATTGCCACGGCAGTTGAGCGAGTCACCCGACAGTCAAGAGCCGGTGCAAGTCTCCGTGATCAAGGACCTGGGCGTGATCACGGCAAATCGCCGCTGTCCTGACCTGGGCAAGTTTCCGTGATCAAGCCCGCGATCATGATCACGGTAGAAGTCGCATCTGGCCTGGAACAGAAGTCGCCCCCTGCCCTTGACGCTGTCGGGTGGCTCGTGCGCGGAGCTTTTTCGGGTCTGCCGTGGAGACTTACCTGCGTTCGGAAGGTGGCGCAAGGGGGGTTTGGGGGTGTGCGGGCGTGCGGGAGTGCTCCCTGTTCCCCTGATTGGTGCTGGCTGCTGTGAGCGGCCGGGCGGGTCAAGGAGACGCGGAGCGTCCCGCGTGCGGCGCCGGAGGCGTCCTTGACGCGGCTGGCCGGGAGCAGATGATGGATGGTCAGGGGCCCGGGAGCTGGGCATCGGGCTGGCTGTGGCGCTGGCTCTCCTTTCGTTCAGGGCCGGACCTGGGCGGGCCGCGGCCGGGGCCGGGGTGTGCGGGTAGCCAGACTTACCTGGGTGCTCGGGCGGTTGCGGTGCCCGGCGACATGATGATGGATGGGGTATCCCCCTTGCCGGGGGCGGGGCGGCCGCTCGGTCTTCTCAGGCTGTCCGCGCCGCGCCGGGTTTTGGCGCGGGTGGCGGCTTGGCAGTCTCCTGGCGGGAGCTGGCCGTCCCGGGTCCCTGGTCATCGGTGAAGGTGGCTGGCCGCGTTCCCCCCGGCGGGCCGGGCCCGCACGGTCAGGCGGCCAGGCGGTGGCTGGTCCCGGGCTGGCGCCGGGCTGGCGCGGGGTCCGGGGTCAGCGCGTCGGGGCCGAGGCCGGCCAGGATGCGGACGGCCTGGCGGACGAGCTTGCGGGCTTCGGACAGGGCGGCGCGCTTGCCGTTGCACCGGTCCTTGACCTGGGCGTAGTAGGCGTGGTCGGGGGCGCCGGCGCGGGCGTGGGCCTTGCCGGCCTCGTACAGGGCCCAGCGCAGCACCGCCGGTCCCTGGCGGGACAGCCGGCCGGGGGACCGCCTGGCGTCGGAGGACCAGACGGTGATGTCCAGGCCGGTGAACCGGACGGCCTGGCGGGAGGAGGAGAACCGGTGCGCGCCGCCGAGCCAGCACGCCATCGCCAGCGACGCGACCGGGCCCGCGCCGTACAGCCGGGCGGCCAGCTCCCGCGCGGCGGGCATGGCGGCGGCCTCGGCCCGGATCCGGGCCCGCAGGTCACCCAGCCGCGCCTCCAGGCAGGCCAGCACGTCCGCGGCGACCGCGACCTGCAGCTGCCCGGCCGCGCTCAGGTGCCCCGCCGCGGCGGCGGGGTCGTCGCCGGCCCGCCCGGCCGGCAGCGCGGGAGCGCCCTGGTGAAAGTGCACGGCGTGGATCCGCCGCACCCACGCGGTGTGCTCGGACCGCAGGTCGTGGTAGGTCTCCAGCAGCGCCCGGCACTCCAGCACGTGAGCGGGCGGGATCCAGCACTCCGGCACCGTCCCGGCCGCCAGCAGGTCCCGCAGGTGCCGCGAGTCGCCCCGGTCGGTCTTGGCCCGCCGCTTGCGGCCCCGCGCCGCCGCGGTATCAGCCGGCTCGGCCAGGTGCACCCCGACCCCGGCCGCCGCCAGCTCCCCGGCCACGTACCGCCACCCCGTGCACCCCTCGATCGCGAACTCCACGTCACCGCGGCCCGCGAACCGGGCCAGCCACTCCCGCAGCCCGGCCCGGTCCGCCGGGCGGACCTGACCCCGCCGCACCTCCCCCGACACCGTGTCCAGGTAGTCGAACGTGAGCTGCTTCCGGTGAATATCCATCCCGCCTACGATGGCCATCAAGGGACCTCCTCAAGCTCCACCCGGCGCCCCCGGGCGCCCGGCCGCGCGAATGACTGACAAGCCCATTCTCACGCGGCTGAGCTGAGGAGGCCCCGCCCGGGAAACCACAACCCGCCCCCAGCCCAGCCCCCGCAAGCCGCTGGGCAAAGCCGAACGCATGTCATCTTCTCGGGGCGCGGAGGTACTTCCGCACACAGAGGCTGTCGGGTGACTCGTGATCGGGTCGGGGAGCCCTTCGGGCATCTCGTCGGAACCGTCAGGCGGGAGCACGCGCCCGCCCGGCGGCCCGCGACAGCATCAGGGCGACCCAGGTTGCTGGTCACCTCCGCCGCTAACAGCATCGTGGCCCTCCCTGTTGCTGTCGGTCACTGGTTTTAACAGCATCGTGGCCCTCCCTGATGCTGTCCTGACAGCAACGGGGAGGGCCACCTTGCTGTTAAAACGGACCGCTGACAGCAACAGGGAGGGCCACGATGCTCACACTGGCCCAGGCTCACACTGCCCCAGGCTCACACTCCCGGCGGCGCCATTCCGGAGCACAGCGCACGTCCGCCCAGAAGCAGAGATCACGCGCCGAGGCACTATTTCAACAATCTCAAGGGAAAGCCTCCCGCTGACCTCGCCAGGACCCTGACCCTCCAAGATCCCGAGTCACCCGACAGCCTCCATAGCAGGGGTCAAGCCTCCGCGATGCGGAAAGTCTCTACACAACAGATGCTGTCGGGGCCACGGCGCCGTACCGATGCGGTCCCAGTTACCGCGTGGTATCAGTCTGCGAGCCGGAACGCCAGCTCGGTCTGCCATTTGCTGGTGTCGGGCTGCTGAGCAGGATCGGTGAGGTAGAACTCGAGGCGGCAGCCCCATTTCTCGCCCGCGTCGGCCTGCGATACGTCCCAGGCCAGCGCGCGTTCGCTGGCCCAGTCGAGCAGTGCGGACGTGGCGGCCATCAGGGTTTGCGGGGCGCCGGTATGGGTCAGGACAGCGAACCGGCCCGCAGGCAGGGTGCCGCCGCGGATCTCGCCGTCGTCTTCCGGCGGCGACGGGACCGGAACGCCGGCTTCGACGAGAAGTTGCCGCTCCATGTCGATCACGTGGTAGCGGAAGAACGGCGGGCCGGCCGGCGCGATGCCGCGGGCGCCGAGCCAGCCGAAGATCTCGGGAAGGCGATCGGCGATCGAGCCGACGGCCGCCATGGGCACCCATGCCGAGATGCCAGCGTACGGCTGGGCCGTTCGCTGGATGATTTCCGGCGCGACGTTCATGAAGTCTCCTTGTCGTCTCAGCCACTCGCGATGTCCGCGCTCGCCTCCAGATCAGGGTCCTCCCGGTAGTCAGAGGAAAGATCGGCCACTTCGGTCTCCGGCCGGTAGGAGGGATCGAGCCGCAGGAGATCCCATTCATTGATCCAGGTGCGGACGTACTGGCGCATCCGGGTCGCGCCGAGCCGCTCAAGCCCGCTCACATCGGGCGGCAGCCAGCCGAACACCGCGCCGTGCAGCTCCTTCAGCCGGGAGTACGCCGCGGCGAGCTCGGCCTCGTCCGGTGGCGTGAGCAGCCGCATCTCCCTGTCGATGATCCGCATGCCCTGTGCCGCCTCCGCCGCGAGCGCCGCCGCCTCCGGCGTCTGCTTGGCGCGCAGTTTCTCCGGTACCAATTCACGGTCGTTTCGCCCGGTGATGACGGCGGCCTCGAAGTCGTCGGTCATCGCGAGTACCGCCGCGATCGGCACTCCGGGGCCACCGTGCTCACCGCGCACCCAGGAGGCGATCTCCGCATAGGACCTGGCGCGTTGCTGGAGCGAGTAGCGTCCGATCAGCTCGACCTCGTCAAAGAGGATCACCCAGCCAGCGGAGCCCGCCGCGGCGAGCAGTTTCGCGGCGAACCGCAGCCGCTGTCCGCCCAGCTGCCGCGCTGTCACCGGAGGCAGCGAGGGCCGGGTGTCGCCGATCTCCTTGAGGCGCCGGCGAAGCTCCGGCGTGGCGATTGGATCACCGGACCAGAACCGCTCGATCGTGTTCGCGAAGGCGGCGTCACGCTCCCGCAACTGCGCATAGAGCGCCAGCGTCGCGGCGAACCGCTCGTTGAGGCCTGAGCCTGCCGACGTCGCCCAGCGCAGCAGTTCGGCGTAGCCTCGACCGTCAGGGTCGATCGCGGCCGCGGCCTCGACGATCGCCGGGCGCGCGCGGCCAGCCGTGACGGCGGATTCGGCCGCGGCAGCGAACACCTTCGCCGGGTCATAGAGCGGGGTCTCCTTGCTGATCACCACCCGGCTGACGGTGAAGCCGGCCTCGAGGGCGAGCCGCGCGAGGTGCTCGAGGAGGTGGCTCTTGCCCGCGCCGAACCCTCCGCCGAGGAGCAGGCCGGCCGGGTTACCGGCCGCCGCGGCCTCGCGGAGCGAGGCGAAGCGGTCCTCTATGGCGGCCTGGCCGCTGCCGGTCACGGCGACCGCGTCCCGGCTCGGCACGCCAGCCCGCAGCGCCTCAATGGCTCGGCGCCCCGCCACGGCCGGGTCGACGCCTTGGGCCATGGTCGTCATGCCATCACCTCCGGGGCCGTGCCGATACTGACCAGGGTCGAGTAGGGGTTGACCCGGTAGCGGTCGCGGACCTCGTCGATGACCCGCATGCGCAGTGCCGTGTAGGCCGGCAGCCCTCGCCCCTCGTCGTTGACCAGTTCAGGCGGGAGCAGTACGGCGACGAACAGCCCCTCCAGCTCGTCGGTGCCGTCGATCAGCTGGCGGAGAAGCTCGTACGCGTCGAGCGTGGCTGCCTTGGAGTAGTAGTAGCCGTCGCGGAGGCCGGCAGGCGGGCGGCGAGTCACCGCCAGGCGCGTCAGGTCCATCCGCAGCACCAGGCCGGCGTGGCCTGCCAGGCGCAGCCAGCGGGTCGACGAAAGCAGCAGCGATCTGGCGTTGTGCCTGGCCACCTTGGCATGCAGCGATAGCTTGCGCAGCTCGCCGGCCGGCACCCGCTCACCGCGAAGCCATCCGATGACCGTCTCCCGCTCGGCCGCGGTCACGTCACCGCGGCCGAGGCGTTCCTGGCACAGGCGCCACATCGCCATCCGGAACTCATGGCTGAGCGCGGCATCCTTCAGCACGGTCTGCTCGACCGCGCGCCGCACGCTCCGATAGAGCTCGGCACCGTCCACCTGGTGGTAGTCCGCCACCGTCGCGATGCTCAGGTCAGGGTCGAGGTGGCCAGTACCAGGCGGTGGCGGGAACCCGCACTGATCGAAGGCGGTACGTACCACCGAGTCCGCCAGGGCGACCCAGTCCAGCTGACGCGCCACCGCGGTGAACACCTGGTCGATCATGTGGACCCGGGTGGTAGCCGCATCCACAGCCGCGTGCTGGAATCCGTCGCCGATGCTCGCTAGCCCGACGGCCAGCTCCTTCGCGGCGGACTCGTCCCCCACCGCCAGCAGCTTGACGGCGGCACCGCCCCGGCTCACGTACGGCGCGAGGTATTCCCTGTCAAGGAAGTCCAGATACGCTGACGCGCCGAGCCGCGCCAGAACATTGGATGGCGCCACGACTACCGCGCTCCGGCGTCGTCAACGGTGAACGAGACGCCCCAGTAGTGCTGACGCTGGCCGCTGCGCGCCACGGTGACCAGCACGCCAGACCCCTTCGTGCCGGTGCTAGCGGACCAGCGCAGCTCGCGGGAATTCCGCGCGGTCCGGGTAACGCCGCTCTGGTCAAGCAGGTACAGATCGCGCGCGAACTCCTGCTTGGAGTACTGGCCACGCTGCCCCGGCAGCATGG
Organism: uncultured Actinomycetota bacterium; assembly: GCA_963720575.1. Classification (GTDB taxonomy): domain Bacteria; phylum Actinomycetota; class Actinomycetes; order Streptosporangiales; family Streptosporangiaceae; genus Chersky-822. Next base: position 1,068,423 of record CAVRGA010000001.1, on the reverse strand, counting down.
TCAGCACCGACCAGATGTCGACGAGCCGGATCACCCCGTCGTCCTTCTTGCCTTCGCTGGCGATGACCAGTTCGTAGCCGGCGCGCAGGCTGTCGAGGAACGCCTCCGCCTTGAAGCGCGGCGCCCGGTCCTGGGTCTTCGCGAGCAACTCGACCAGTACCGACGGGCGGATCCGGCGCTCCCGCACCTTGTCGATCTCGACGGCGGCGTCACCAGGTAGCACGCGGAGCAGCGACGGGTAACACAGCAGCCTGTCTTCTTCCTCGAAGATCCTGACGCCGCGGACCTCAGCAGCCGCCAGCAGTTCCTTGACGTAGCCGCCGGAGGCCAGGTAAGCCTGCTCGGCGGGATCGAACCCGTCGGACAGCGCCCGCGTTCTCATCGGCGAGGCCGGCGCAGGCGGCCTGCGCGGCGGCAAGTGCCTTGCGCGCCTCGCGGACCTGCCCGCTCTTCGCGCCGGACAGCGCCTTGCGCAGCTCGCGCGTGGCCGCGGCCGCGGATCTCAACGCACCCTCCACCGCCCGCTCCGTCGCGGCCAGCGTCTCCTCCAAGGTGCCGGTTCCGCCGTCCCCGGCCTCGCCGACACCGATCGCGCCGTCATTGTCCCCACTGATCTGCGCCACCGCATTCAACCCTTCTTGTCGGACAGCTAGGTACAGTACCGCCGCTGTCCGACGGTCGTCGGCTACGCGACCGGATTGGTGGTCCGAATTGGGCACCACGACCAAGGGCTACTCGCCAAACGGCTACAGTCTGGCTGTGAGTCAGCAGTGCCAATGGATACCGCCCGGACAATCCGCCCGCGTGGCGGGATATGACATCTCCGGCGGATTCATATACATCGGACAGCATCTGACGTCCGCCGTCGGCACCGTCGAGCCTGCCCTGATCAATCCCGCGCTGCCCCTGGGCAACGAGAAGCCGAACCGGCCTGGCCACGATCTTGACCCGGCACCGTCCTACCACCTGATCTCGCCGGAAAGCCGGGCCGCCTACCTTGCCTGGCTGGCCGCAGGACGCGACTGCGCCGGCGTGCCCGCCGGCTTCGTCGCGCTGTTCTTCTCCGGACTGGAGCGGCGCGTGCTGGTGGATGCGGCTGCCGACCCGGCGGTACGGCGCGAGCTGCCCGCCATCGCCGCCGAGGTACGCCGGCTCAGTGCCGCCCGTGTCCCGGCCGGCAATTCGTTCAGCTCCCGCGCCCCGGCATTCCTCGACGTCCTCGATCTCCTTTGCGCCCCCAGGTGGCGGCCGGGCAGCTCCCCGCCTTCTGGCGCGCCGCCAGCATCCCGCCCTGACCGCTGGCCGGTCCCGATGGCGCTGCGCGTGGCGCTCGCCGGGTTCGCCGTGACCGGCACTCCAGTGCCCGCCGACTGGGCCAGGTCATGGGCCTGGTATCACCCGTCGCTGTATCCCGGGACGCCGCAGACGCGCTGCCCGCGGGAGTTCGACCAGTTGTTCGCGATGCGCTACACCCGGCGGTTCGCGGCCGGGCTGGTCCCGCAGGCTGCCGCGAGCCCGCCCATCCGGATCGGCTACTCACCGGCCAGCCCTGGCATCGACACCGTGGTCCTGGACCGCCCTGACCTGCCGGACGTCCTGCAGGAGCCGAGGGCCACGAGGGAACTGGGCGCGCTGACTGACTCCGTCACCGGCGCGCTCACGCCGTACAGCCGCTGGCTGGCCCGTAACCCGGGCGGCCGCGGTTCGCTCGCCTCGACCGCGCTGCTGCCCGCTGACCTGCTCGAGCTGGACCCTGGTCCGATCCGGCACCTGCTGACCTGGGCGAACGCCCACCTCGACGGGAAGTTCGCCGCGGTCATCGACGCATCGGAGTTCAGCGCCTTCTGGTCGACCTCCGATCCGGCCGGGATGTCACGGGACGAGGCCGCGTCGCTGGCCCTCGTCCTCGCCCGCGCGGGACTCGGCGTGGAACCGGATGTACGTTTCGGCGGCCCCGCCCTCGCCCCCGGGCCGGCGGTGATCTTCCGCCTCGACAGGGAGGCCGAGGACACCCCGTCCCCTGGCTATCTCGCCGCGACCACGATGCTTCACCTGGCCGCCGCGGTAACGCTCGCGGCCGGGTCCGGTCCGCAGGAAAGCGCGAACGCGATCATCACCGGCCTGGCGGCCGAAGTGCGGCTGTCCGTCACGGAGCGGTCCAGGCTCGCCGCGCGGCACCGCTGGCTGCTCGCCCCCGGCGCCGCCCTGAACAGGCCCGACCGCCGGATCTCCGCGCTGACCGCGACCGAACGGGAGGCTGCGGGGCACTTCCTGGTCTCGGTCGCCACCGCGGGTCCCGTCCTCGCGCCGGCGACGGTGACCGCGCTGATCAGGGCGTACCGGCTGATCGGCCTCGAGCCCGGCCTGGTCTATCGCCGCCTGCACCAGCGCGGTGTCAAGCAGGGCGGAGAGCCGTCCGTACCCGGCCTGGCGCCAGCCGACGGTCCGGTCGTGGTACGCCGACCGCGCGCCGGCCCGTCGGGGCACCCGCTGCCGGGCACCGCGCCTGGATCAGGCGCCGCACCCGGGTCCGCACCGGGCGTCCGGCCGGACGCGGCATCGGGAGTTCAGCTCAGCCAGGAGCTGATCACCGCGAAAATGACCGAGACAGCGGCCGTGTCGACCCTGCTCGCGAGCATTTTCACCGACGAAGGACCGGCGGCGAGCGAAGCACCGGCGGCGCTCCCTCGCGACCAGGAGGGCGAGGGCCGTCCCGGCGGCCTCGACCAGTCGCACAGTAGGCTGCTCGGCGAACTCGCCACCCGGTCGTCGTGGTCACGCGCCGATTTCGCGGAACTGGCGGCCAGGCATGGCGTTATGCCGTCTGGTGCGATGGACGTGATCAACGAGGCGGCCATGGAGACCACCGGCGAGCCGGTTGTGGAGGGAGACGACGATCTTACGGTCAACGACGACGCTATGCAGGAGCTACTGGCATGACCGAAGGCCGGATCCGCGCGCGCGAACGGGATTCGATCGTGGCGTCGCTGCGGGCCGGGGTTGTCCCCGGCGTCGGGCAGCAGCACGTGCAGGTCGGCCGGGTCGCCGAGGTGCGAGCTGTGGTCAGCGACATCACGCGGATCGCCGAGGGCGGGGCGAGCAGCCGTTTCGTCATCGGCGATTACGGTTCGGGCAAGACTTTCTTCCTGCACCTCGCGCGGTCGGTCGCAGTGGAGAAGCACCTGGTCACCATGCACGCCGATCTGTCTCCCGATCGGCGGCTGCACGCCAGCGCAGGCAAAGCCCGGGCGTTGTACGCCGAATTGACAGCCAACCTGGCGACCCGCGCGCGACCCGAGGGCGGCGCGCTGACCAGCGTCGTCGAACGCTTCGTTACCCAGGCGCTCGGCCAGGCGCGCACGACCGGCGCGGACCCGGAGGTCATCATCGCGGCCCGGCTGGCGACGCTGACGGAATCGACCGGCGGCTACGACTTCGCCCACGTCATCGCCCGGTACTGGCAGGGACATGACGGTGGCGACGAGCGGCTCAAAACGGACGCCGTGCGCTGGCTGCGCGGCGAGTTCACCACCCGTGCCGACGCCAGGCAGGCACTCGGCGTCCGGACCATCGTCGATGACGCCACCTGGTACGACCACATCAAGCTGATGTCCAGTTTCGTGCGCATGGCCGGTTACGACGGCCTGCTTGTCTGCCTCGACGAGATGGTCAGCCTCGCCGCGCTGGCCAGCGCCCAAGCCCGCGCCGCCAACTACGAGCAGATCCTGCGGATTTTCAACGACAGCCTGCAAGGCTCCGCGGCCCATCTGGGGTTCCTGCTCGGCGGCACGCCAGAATTCCTGCTCGACAGCAGGCGCGGATTGTTCTCCCATCCCGCGCTCGCTGCCCGGCTCGCGGAGAACAGGTTCGCCTCCGACAAGCTGGTCGACCACTCAGGGCCTGTGCTGCGGCTGGGCAGCCTGTCGCCGGAGGACATCTACGTCCTGCTCACCAAGCTGCGTCACGTGTACGCTTCCGGCGACCCGGCCGCGTACCTCGTACCTGACGATGCGCTCCTCAGCTACATGCGACACTGCGCATCGCGCATCGGCGACGCCTACTTCCGCACCCCGCGCGAGACCATCAAGGGCTTCCTCGACATGCTCGCGCTGCTCGACCAGAATCCGGGCCTGGACTGGAGATCGGTTGTCGACGATGTCAGCCTCGCATCTGAGCCCGCAGGCTCTGCCGACGATGACGAACTCAGCTCATTCCGGCTCTGAACCGTCCGCGGCGTACGAGCTCTATCATCCGAGCGTCCAGCGGTGGATCTACGACTCTGGCTGGGCACGGCTGCGTGATGCCCAGGAACGGGCGGCTGCCCCGATCCTCTCCGGCGACCATGACATGATCATCGCCGCCGCGACCGCGGGCGGCAAGACCGAGGCCGCCTGGCTGCCGATCTGCTCGGCGCTGGTCAGGCGGCGCGCGGCTGGCGAGGCCGGGCCAGGCGTTCAGGCGCTGTTCATCAGCCCTCTCAAGGCCCTGATCAACGATCAGTACGACCGGATGACGCGGCTCTGCGACCGGCTGGAGATCCCGGTGCACCGCTGGCACGGCGACGTAGCGGTGTCCCGCAAGTCGCTGGTCATGCGCGCCCCCGACGGTGTCCTGCTGATCACCCCGGAGTCGGTCGAAGCGATGTTCGTCAATCACGGTGACCGCGTCGGCCGCGTCCTTGGCGACCTGCGCTATGTGGTCATCGACGAACTGCACTCGTTCATCGGCACGGAGCGCGGAGCGCAACTCCAGTCCCTGCTGCACCGGGTAGAAGCCTGCGTTGGCCGCGGCGTTCCCCGGATCGCGCTGTCCGCGACCCTCGGCGACTTCACCGCCGCGGCGGAGTTCCTGCGCCCTGGGAAAGGCTCATCGGTGGAGGTTGTCTCCTCCGACGACGACGCCGGCGAGATCCGGCTCCAGCTGCGCGGCTACCGCACCGGCGTGCCGCCCGACCCGCGCCGGCGGCCGGGCACCGAGTCCGGGGACAACGTCGAAACCCGGGACATCGCCCCGATCGCCGATCACCTGTTCCGTACCTTGCGCGGGCGTGACAACCTGGTCTTCGCCAACTCCAGGGCCGCGGTCGAGACGTACGCCGACATGCTGGATCGCCGCTGCCGCGCCATCAAGGTCCGCACAGAGTTCCTCGCTCACCACGGCAGCCTCTCCAAGGAGATCCGCGAATCCGTCGAGGAGGGGCTGAAGGACAGCTCGACCCCGGTCACCGCCATCTGCACGTCCACCCTGGAACTGGGTATCGACGTCGGCAGCGTCGACTCGGTCGCCCAGATAGGCGCTCCGCCGACCGTCTCAAGCCTCCGCCAGCGCCTGGGCCGCTCTGGCCGGCGCGAGGACCAGCCAGCCGTGATCCGCATCTACGTATCCGAACGCGAGCTGAGCGATCGGACGCCGCCGCCGGACGCCCTGCGCGGTGAACTATTCCAGACCATCGCGATGGTCGAGCTCCTGCTCGCCTCGTGGTACGAGCCGCCGCACGTCACCGGGCTGCACCTGTCCACGCTCATCCAGCAGATTCTGTCCGTCCTCGCCCAGCGAGGCTCTGCCGCGGCCGCCCAGGTCCATCAGCTTCTCTGCGATCAGGGCCCGTTCCGTCACGTCGGGAAATCCACGTTCGGCATGCTCCTGCGGGACCTGGGCCGCCACGATCTGATCAGGCAGGACTCCCGCGGGTACCTTCTTCCCGGCGGCCAGGGCGACCGGCTGGTCAACCACTACAGCTTCTATGCCGCGTTCCACACCTCCCAGGACTACCGGCTCGTCGCGGACGGCCGGACCCTAGGCTCCCTCCCGGTGGAGCGCCCGGTGCTGCCCGGCACCCTGCTCATCTTCGCCGGCCGCCGGTGGCGGGTACTCGGGGTCGACATCGCGCAGCGAGTGATCGAGCTCACCGGCTCGGGCGACGGCCAGCCGCCGACCTTCCCTGGCAGCGGGGGCGAGGTGGGTGACAAGGTCCGCCGCACGATGCGCGCCCTCTACCAGTCCGAGGAGATCCCGCGCTATCTCGACGACACCGCCCGGGTCCTGCTCGGTGAGGGCCGGGAGGCATTCCGCCGCTTCGGTCACGCTGAGCATGCCATTTTCGGCTGGGGAAATGAAACCCTGCTCTTCCCGTGGCGAGGAGACCGGATCATGAATACCCTGCTGGTCACTCTCGCCAGCCAGGGACTCAGCGTCGGCCAGGACGGAGTCTGCCTGACCGTGAAAGGCACCACCCCGGCCCGGCTGCGGGCACTTATCCGCGAGCTCGCCGCAGCGCCGCGACCCGACCCGCTGGCCCTCGCGGACAGCGTCCGCGTCAAGGCCCGCGACAAGTACGACCGGTATCTCGGCGAAGAACTGCTCAACCTGGCCTACGCCGCCCGCGCCCTCGACATCCCCGCCGCGTGGGCTACCCTCGCCGATCTAGCGAGCCTGCCCCGCCCCTGACTCGCGCCACGCCTCCAGGACGCGGTCGATCGCGGGCCTGACCCGGTCCCTGGCCAGGTCGCGAGACAGCCCGGACATGAGAAGCGAGTCGTAGTGAGTGTCCTGGTGGCGCACCGAGGCTGCAACCGCCAGCACGACGGCATCTTCGTCCAGTGCGCGCCCCGCCGCCGACCGGCCGACCCGCCCGCTTCCGCGCAGTCCCGTATGCTCGGCGATCGCGTCCGCGCGCCGGGACGGGCAGCCCGGGAAGATCCGCCTGATCTCCGCTGCCAGGAGCTGAACGAATTCCGCATCCAGGCCGGCCCGCCGCGCCTGGTCCCGCTCGCGCCTGCGCATCCGGGCGTCCGCGTCGGACATGCACTGTTCCTCGGCCAGCGCGAGGGCCGATTCCTCGACCAGCACGCCTTGCCGCTCGTACCGCTTGCGGTTGCGGCTCCACCGAAGGACCACCGCCGACAGGCCGCTCGCCTTCGTCGCGCGCCGGGTGACCGCCGCGTCACCCGCCGGGAGGTAAACAAGATGATCGAGGTCGGAGCAGGCCAGGCACAACGGACCCGCGTCGTCCATCCGCAGCAGGTGACCGGAGCCGGCGCACCCGGCGCAGGTCCAGTCCCTGATCGGCTGGATGACCGCCATGGCGGAGGACCGCTCGGACTGCGGCATGCACCATCACCTCCGAAACCGCACATACTCAACGTCTGATCTTGCATCGATTATCCCGGCGCGAATACTCTCCCCCACGAGAGGCCGTCGGGTGACTCGCGATCAGGTTCGGGGGAAGTCTTTCCGCCTCCGGGCCGACCTGGCGGCGCACTCCGATTGAGCGCCCGCACCAGCTTCCGCCAAATTTTCATCATGAAATAAAGCGCCCGGCCGGACGCGGCAGCTAGGAGGCGGCGCCCAGGGCAAGCGGAAGGACGGCGGGGGCGCCCGCCTCGCGAAGCAGTTTCGCTGCGACGGTCATGGTCCAGCCGGTCTCGATCCGGTCATCGACCAGCAGGACAGGGCCGGTGAGCTGGGCGACTGAGTTCGCCAGTGGCTCCGGCAGCACCAGGTCACGCCACAGCGTCCGCAGTCGCTGGGCGCTGTTGAACTGACGTGGCGTCGCGGTGCCGCTCGCGTAGGCGAGGCTGCCCAGGCAGGGGATGCGGCCGATCGCGGCGATCCGCTCGCCGAGACTGGCCACGAGGCGAGGGCGGGTTCTGGACGGGACGGAGACGACGGCGGCCGGGCGAGCCGCCCAGTCCCAGGCGGCCAGGACCGTCACGACGGCGGTGACGAGATCGTCAGGGACCGGCTCGTCGGCCGGGCCGGCCTCGGTGTCGGCGGCCAGCACGGCGCGCAGCCGGGTGCCCCAGCCCAGATCGGTCAGCCGCCCGACCACGCGTCCGGTCTCGGCCTGCAGGTTCGCGCCGATCTTCCCGGATGCGGCGATGCCCAGGTCCGGCATTCCGGACGGCCACATCTTGCGCGGCTCCACCCGCACGCCGGGGCGGGTCAGCCGCTCCCGCGCGGCCTCGGCGCCGGCCGGGGAGACGGCAGCCCGCCAGTGGCGTCCCGTGCAGTTGTCGCACCGGCCGCACAGCGCGGCCTCCGGGTCGTCGAGTTCGCGCCGCAGGTACTCCATCCGGCAGCCATCGGTCGCCAGGTAGCCGAGCATTGCCTGCTGCTCGCGCCGCCGCTCGGTCGCTACCTGCGCATAGCGGTCCGCCTCGTACACCCAGGGCAGGCCTGTCGCCTCCCAGCCGCCGGTGACCCGGCGGACCGCGCCGTCCACGTCAAGGACCTTGAGCATCATCTCCAGCCGGCCGCGGGAGAGGTCAACCCGAGTCTCCAGCGCCGCCAGCGAGAGCGGCCGGCCGGCGTCGGCCAGGGCCGCGAGAGTCGCCCGGACGACACGCTCGGGCGGGAACGCGAGCGAGCCGAAGTAGGCCCAGATGGCGGCGTCCTCGGAGCCCGGCAGCGCGATCACGTCGGCCCGGTCCACGCCCCGGCCGGCCCGGCCGATCTGCTGGTAGTAGGCGACCGGCGACTGCGGCACCCCGAGGTGGATCACGAAACCCAGATCAGGCTTGTCGAAGCCCATGCCAAGGGCACTGGTGGCGACCAGCGCCTTCAGCTCGTTGGCGAGCAGCGAGTTCTCGGCCGCCAGGCGTTCGGCGTGGTCGTCTTTCCCGGTGTAGGCGGCGACGCCGAACCCGTGCTCGCGCAGGAAGCCGGCCGTCTCGTGCGCGGCGGCGACGGTGAGCGCGTAGATGATGCCGGAACCCGCGAGTTCACCCAGGTGCTCGGCCAGCCAGGCGAGTCGCTGCTGCGCGCCGGGCAGCCTGACCACCGCCAGGTGCAGGCTCTGGCGATCCAGCGGCCCGCGCAGGATCAGCGTCTCGCTCACAGCGTCGCGATGACCCGCGGCCAGCTGTTCAGCGACATCCCGCGTCACGCGCGCGTTCGCGGTGGCCGTGGTCGCCAGTACCGGCACGCCCGCCGGCAGCTCGGCGAGCAGGGTGCGCAGCCGCCGGTAGTCGGGCCGGAAGTCGTGCCCCCAGTCGGAGATGCAGTGCGCCTCGTCGATGACCAGCATCCCGGCCGCGGCGGACAGCTTGGGCAGGACGTTGTCGCGAAAGCCGGGATTGTTCAGCCGCTCCGGGCTGACCAGCAGGACGTCGACCGCGCCGGCCGCGATCCGCGCGTAGACCTCGTCCCACTCGCTGGTGTTGGCCGAGTTCACCGTCACCGCGCGGATCCCGGCCCGGGCCGCCGCCTCGATCTGGTTGCGCATCAGGGCGAGCAGCGGCGAGACGATCACCGACGGGCCCTCGCCCCTGGCCCGGAGCAGCGCGGTCGCCGTGAAGTAGACAGCCGACTTGCCCCAGCCGGTTCGCTGCACGACCAGAGCCCGCCGCCGGTCAGCGACCAGGGCGCTGATCGCCGTCCACTGGTCCTCGCGCAGGCGGGCCTCCGGACCGGCGAGCGCCCGCAAGTGCCGTTCCGCGTCGGCCCGCAGGTCGCCTGCCGCGCCGGTTGCGTCGGTTGTCATGACTTCCTTCGTATCAGGTCGCCGCGATCCCCGGGCGCCGGACGTCGCTAACTCCCTGGCCGGGCGGCGGGCGCGGGCCGGGCGGCGGGCGCCGGGCGATACGGGCGTGATGTTCCGTAGTAATCATTAGGCATGCCATGACTACGGAACATTGCACCTGCTCTCGAGGGTGTCGGGTGACTCGGGATCTTGGAAAGTCGGGCTCTGGCGGCTCAACGGCGACGCTCTTCACGGATTCCCGGAGACTTCCCGCTTCGCGGAGCCTTGCCGGCTCTTTGCTCGGAGAGTTGTCGTTGCGCGGAGCGCTGTCCGCACATAGGACGGTAAACACTCCGTGCTGCGAGAAGTCTCCGAAGTAAGGACGGAGAACGCTCCGCGATCATGCCGCACACGACGGAGAACGCTCCGCGATCATGCTCCGCCGCGGGGGCTAGATGGATTGGTGCGGCTCCATTAGAGTGCGCAGTGAATCAACTCGCCAGATGGCTCGTGCGGGAGCCTTTCCGGCTCTGGCCCGGAGACTTTCATTTTGCGGAGGTTTCCGCAAGTAGCTCTTCCGCCGGTAGCCGAGACGGTCCCGGCGCCCGCGCCGCCCGAGGGCCCGCCCTGCCAGTCGCCCGCGCGGATATCCGTATCCGGCGCGGCTAGGCCGAACCACCGAAGGCCAAGGCTGACTCCAAAAGTGCCGCACCGTGAACCTAATGCCGCAGGAGCGCAATAGAGAAGCGATGGATGACGACGAGCTGATCGCGGCGATGGCGGGCGGTGACGATACCGCACTGCGGGAGTTGTTCGCGCGGCATGCGCCGTGGCTGGCAGCGCGGCTGCGTGCCGTCCTGCCCGCGGCGGAGGTGGAGGACGTACTGCAGGAGAGCTTCCTGGCGGTGTGGCGGGGGGCGCGAGGTTACCGGCCAGAAGGCTCGCCAGGTGGCTGGCTGTGGGTGATCACCCGGCGGCAGGCGGCGCTGTGGCTGCGCCGGCGTGGCCCGGACGGACTGCCGCTGGGCGCCGTGGCAGGTTATGGCGACCAGGCCGGCTGTGATCCGGCGGAGGCCGCCATGGCGCGGGCCGAACTCGCCGAGGCCGTCAGGGCGCTCGGCGCGGAGGGCAGCACGATGGCTGAAGTCTGGCGGCTGATGTACGTGGAGGACCGGACGGTCACCGAGGTGGCCGCCCTGATGGGCGTTCCCGAGGGCACGGTGAAGAGCCGCGCTCACCGGGTCCGGCAGCTCATGCGGACGGTGCTGCTTCGCCCGGTTCGGGACGGAGGCGGACGGTGACCTTGAGCAATAGGCTGGCAGGCGACCGCGATGACCTGCCGGAACCGGGCCGGGAACGGTGCCCGCGTGACGTCGATCTTGACAGGGTGTGGCTGGGAGTGGCCGCGGCGGTCTGGCGCCGCCACCCTGGACTAGCGGAACGGCTGGCCGGGCGGGCGCTGCGCTCGCCGGGCCTGGCGCGGGCGCTGGTGACCACGTCGTCGCTGCTTCCCGGCTGGCTCATCGCCAGCGCGGCCGTGCTGGCGGCCGGGATGTTCGCCACGCTGGGGACCGGCACGTCCTTCGTGGCATTGTTCGCGCCCGCGGTCGCTGCCGCGGGCATCGCCTATGCCTACGGCCCGGGCATCGACCCTGCCTGGGAACTGTCGCAGAGCATGGCCGTCAGCGACCGGATGGTGCTGCTAGTCCGCGTGCTGGTCGTGTTCGCGCTGAACGCGGCGCTCGGGCTGGCCGCGTCAGCGGCCTCGGGGACCGCTGCCGACGTCACCTTCGGCTGGCTGATCCCGATGACCGCGGTGTCGGCGCTGGCACTCGCGGCAGCGACGGTCACCCGCTCGGCGAACGCCGGCGTCGCAGCGGGCCTGGCCGCCTGGGTGATCACAGTGCTGTCGGCGCAATCTGCTTCCGGCCAGCTCACCGCGGCGGTGACCAGCTCCGCGCTGATCCCTGCCTACCTGGCGGTCGCCGCCGCCTGCGGCGCCATCGCGTGGTTCGCCACCCGTTTCCCGAAAGGAACCTCATGAACGTTGAGATCAGCGATGTGACCAGGCGGTTTGGCCGCACCCAGGCTGTCGCCGGGGTGAGCCTGGAGACCGGTCCCGGAGTGTTCGGGCTGCTGGGCCCGAACGGCGCGGGCAAGACCACGCTGCTGCGGATGATGGCCACGGTGATCCCGCCGAGTTCCGGCCGCGTCCGGCTGCTCGGCCGCGATCCCGGCGGATACGGGCCGCGGCGCGAGATCCGGCGCAGGCTCGGTTACCTGCCTCAGAACCTCGGCTACTACCCGGGATTCACGGTGGCCGAGTTCGTCGAGTACTTCGCGCTGCTGAAGGAGATGCCTCCGGGGCGGGTGCCGCAGGCGGTGGCCACGGCGATCGAGCGGGTCGACCTGGGCGGCCGGGCGAGAGCGAAACTGCGCACCCTGTCCGGCGGCATGCTGCGCCGGGCCGGGATCGCGCAGGCGATCGTCAACGAGCCCGGGCTGCTGCTGCTGGACGAGCCGACCGCCGGCCTGGACCCCGAGCAGCGGGTCGCGTTCCGCGCGCTGCTGCGCGACCTCGGCCAGCTGGCCACCGTGATCGTCTCTACCCACCTGGTCGAGGACATTGGCGCCGCCTGCGGTGACGTCGCGCTTATGGACGCCGGGAAGATCGTATTCAAGGGCACGCCGGACGACCTGGCCGCCTGGGGCGAGGACGCGGGGGCGGCCGGCGACGCGCCGCTGGAGCGCGGCTACAGCGCTGTGCTCACGGCGGCCAGGTCCGCGACGGCGGTGGCGCGATGACCGCCGCGACCGGCGCCCCGGCGCTGCCCATCACCAGCGCGGTGCCGAGGGCCGCCGCGCGGCTGCTGCGCGTCGAACTGCGCCGTAACGCGATGCCCTGGATCCTGCCGCTGATCGCCGCGCTGTTCTGGTTCGACTCCTACCGGCCAAGCACCGGCACGACGCCGCTTTACGGGCTGCGGACGTTCTGGAATATGGGCCAGGGCCACACGATCATCGACTTCGGGCCATTCGTGGCCGGCGTAGCTGCCTGGATGGGATCGCGGGACGGCCGCCGGGGCCTGGCTGACCTGGTGACCGCGACCGCCCGGCCGCGCTGGGCGGCGCAGCTCGCCACCTGGGCCGCGACCACGATCTGGGCGGTAGCCGCCTACCTGGTCTTCGTGGGCATCATGTTCGCGATGTACGCCCGCCAGGGCGTCGCGGGCACGCCGCCGTGGTGGTGGGTCGCCGTCGGGGCCACGGCCGTGACCGCGTTCAGCGCGGCCGGATTCGCCGTCGGGACCCGCTGGCCGAGCCGGTTCGCCGCGCCGGTGGCCGCGTTCGGCGGGTTCCTGGCACTGGCGCTGTCCTCGCAGACCGGGTTCTCCGATACCAGCGGGTGGGCACTGATCCTGCCGACCAACTCCAACGGAAACTTCGACGGCAACCCGCTGACCGACTCGGGGATCTTCTACCGCTGGCTGCCTGACCTGCCGCTAGCCCGGATCATGTTCCTGGCCGGGATCGCCCTCGCCGCGGTGGGCCTGACCGGCCTGCACGCCAGGGCCGGCAGCCGGTGGCTGCGCTGCGCCGCCGCGGCCGTCACAGTCGCCGGCGTGGCAGCGGCAGGGACCGGCGTCGGGCTGGCCAGTAGCGCCCGGGCATCAGTCCACGGCATTGTCATCCCCGCGCTGCACGATGCCGCGAACGACGCGCCGATCGCGTACACCCCCGTCTGCGGCCGCTCCGCCGGGATCCGGGTGTGCCTGGCGCCGGCCTACCGCCGCTGGCTGCCTGACGTGACCTCCGCGCTGGCACCGGTACTCGCCGAGGTGGCCGGCCTGCCCGGCGCGCCGGCGCGGGCGGCCCAGGTCGCCACCTCATACTCCAGCTCCAGCGGCGGAGCCGGGCCGCCCCAGGCGATCACGCTTGGCGGCCGCCCGCCGGCGCTCCGCCTGTCGCTCGGCATGCTGAACCTGCCAGGGTTGTGCGGCTTCTGCGGCGGGCCCGTGACCAACCGCCTCTTCGCCGGCCAGGTGCGGCTGCTGCTGGCCCACGCCTTCGCGGGTGCGGGCAGCGGCCCGGGCAGCCCGGCGCAGCAGGCCGTGCAGGCAGCGCTCCTGCGAGGTGCCGGGGCGCCGTTCGCCACTCAGCCCGCGCTGATGGAAACCACAGAGAACTTCCCGCTTCGCACGCCGGGCCCAGCGACCGGGCCGGTCTACTCAGCGGCGCGGCGGCTCGCCGCGATGCCGGCCGCTGCGAGGCACGCCTGGCTCGCCGCTCACCTGGCCGCGCTGCGGGCCGGCCGGCTCACCCTGAGCGAGCTGCCATGACCACCGCGGGCCTGCACCGCCAGGCGCCGGGAAGCGTACCGCCTCCTGCTACCCCGGCCCGGCGGCACTGGGTGACCGCCCGATGGCGGCTGGCGCGGCTGTTCCTGGTCAGCCGCCGGGCGCCGATGGCGCTTGCGCTGCTGGCCGGGCTCGGCGCGCTGCTGTGGGCGGCGCTGCACTGGCACTGGAACATCGCCGGCGGTGCTGCCGCGCGGCAGTTCATCCCGCTGACGATCCAGACCGGGGCGGCGGCGGTGATCGCGGTCACCACGTACGGGCCGTTCGGGGAGGCAGAACGGGCCGCGGGCCGGTGGCTGCCCTGGCTGCGGCTGGGCGCGGCCGCGGCACTCACCGCGTTGGCGTTCGGCGCGCTGGCCGCCGGGGCCGCGGCCGGCGGGATGCCGGGCGGGACTCTCGCCCTGCTCCGCGACCTCGGCGGCATGGCCGGCGTCGGCCTGCTGTCCGCGGCCGTCTTCGGCGGCGCGTTCGGCTGGGCCGGGCCGATGGCCTACCTGCTGATCACCGAGGGGGCGCTGGCCCACCGGTCGACCACGCCATGGGTCTGGCCGGCCCGGCCGCCGCACGACCTCGGCGGCGCGATCTGCTCCTGCCTGGTGATCGCCGCCGGGCTGGCGCTGATCACCGTGCGCGGACCGCGGGAGCCGGACCGCGAGCCCGGCCCCGCGAGCTGAGCGCGCGGCACGGTTTCTTCCAGCTCACGGCACCAGCTTGATCACCTGAGCCTTGCCGGCTCCCCTTGCTCATCCAGGTTTCCCACCGCCGGGAGGCTGAAGCAGAACGTCGCGCCGCCGCCGATCGAGCCCTCAGCCCCCACCTGACCGCCATGCCGCTCGACGATCTGCCGCACGCTGGCGAGACCCACGCCGACGCCCGGGAAGTCGTCTGGCGTATGCAGCCGCTGGAATGGCGAAAATAGCTTGTGCACATAGGCAGGATCGAAGCCGGCGCCATTGTCGCGAAGGTAGCAGCTGACGAGGGCGCGCTGGGCATCGTCCGTCGTTCCGAACTCGATCAGGGCATCTTGCTGCCTGGAGGTGAATTTCCACGCATTGTCCAGCAGATTCTCGAGCACGGTGCGCACGAGAACGTCGTCAGCCAGCACCCACACTGGCTGCTCGATAGCGAAGCGGACGCGGCGATCCGGGTTTGCCCGCTGAAGTTCGGCGGCCAAGCGGGCAAGCTCGGCGCCGAGGTCGATCTGCTTGAGCTCAATCCCCGCCCGCGAGACGCGCGATAGATGCAAGATGTCATCGATCAGATTCGACATCTGCTCGCTGGCAAGCTCGATCCGCTCAGCGTAGCCGCGCCCGACCTCGCCCAGATCATCCCCGTAGTCTTCCAGCAGCGCCGCGCTGAACCCGGCCAGCGCCCTGAGCGGGGTGCGCAGGTCGTGGGCAACCGAATATGCGAACGATTCCAGGTTCCGGTTGGCCCGCTCAAGGTCTTCCTTCTGCTTCCACTGCTGGGTCACGTCCCGGACGGCGGCCATCACGCGGGTACCTTCGTCGGTGCTGACCGCCGACAGCGAGATCTCCGCGGGGAAGGTACTGCCGTCGCGGCGCCGCCCGGTGAGCTGCATCCCCTCGCCCATCGGCCTGGGTTCGGGATCGGCCATGTAGCCGGCTCGCCGCCCGGGGTGCACCGCGCGGGCGGCATCGGGAACCAGCATCTCCACGAGCTGACCCTCAAGCTCCTCGCGCTGGTACCCGAACAGCCGCTCAGCTTGCGCGTTCACCAGGGTGATCCGGCCGCCGTCATCCACGGACACCATCGCGTCAGGAGCGGCGTTCAGAATTGTGCGGAGCCTCATCTCGGCCCGCTTCAGGCCGCTGATGTCACGCGATACCGTCGACACCCCGACGATTGAGCCGGCGCTGTCAGCGATGGGAGACAAGGTCATCGACACGCTGACCGTGCTGCCGTCCTTGTGGACCCGGTCTGACTGGTACTGCTCGACCCGGTCTCCTCGCTTGATCGCGGCCTGGATCGTCTTCTCGTCCTCACGGGCCTCGGGCCGGATGAGTACCTCAACATGCCGGCCGATCATCTCGGCCGCGGAATAGCCGTAGAGCCGTTCAGCGCCGGGGTTCCAGCTGGTGATGACCCGGTCGAGGGTCTCGCCGATCACCGCGTCATGCGAGGACTGGATGATCGAGGCCAGCCGGGCCGCCGTCGCGGCCGCTTCCCGCTGCTGGGTCACGTCGCGGATGGCGGCCATGACTATGGTGCCCTGGTCGGCTTCGATCGCTGACAGGGAGATCTCCGCGGGAAAGGTGCTGCCGTCGCGGCGACGCCCGGTCAGCTGCATCCCGGCGCCCATTGGCCTGGGCTCCGGATCATTCATGTACCCGGCCCGCCGCTTGGGGTGCACCGCGCGGGCGGCCTCGGGGACCAGCGTCTCGACAAGCTGGCCTTCAAGCTCCTGCCGCCGGTACCCGAACAGCCGCTCGGCCTGCGCGTTCACCAGGGTGATCCGGCCGTCGGCCGCCACGCACACGATCGCGTCGGGCGCAGCGTCCAAGAGCGCGATCGTGCCGTCGCCAGACAGCCGTCGCTCCGTGTTCTGGCGCACGTCGCTCATCGGTATCGCTCCGTCAACCCGGGGTAGGCCTGGTCTCAGGTGCGGGCTCATTCAGCAGCAGCCAGAACAGGCCGAGATTGCGCACCGCCTCGGAGAAGTCGGCGAAATTCACCGGCTTGCGCACGTAAGCATTCGCGCCGTTATGGTAGCTGTCGAGAATATCTTCCTGTTCCTTGGAGCTGGTGAGGACGACGACGGAGACGATCTCGGTGCGCTGGTCGGACCGTATCCTGCGCAGTACCTCGAGCCCGTCGACCTTGGGGAGCTTCAAGTCGAGCAGGATGAGGCCGGGCAGCCGCACGCTGGCGCCGTCGCCAGGGAAGAGAAACTCCAGTGCCTGCGCACCGTCGCGGGCGACGGTGACCTCGTTGATCAGGTTGTTCTTCTTCAAGGCGCGGAGCGTCAGCGCCTCGTCGTCGGGATTGTCCTCAACCAGCAAGATAGACCGGCTCGTCATTGGCTTTCCTTCGCGTTAAGAGTGAAATAGAAGGTCGCGCCCTTGCCGACGGCGCCCTCAGCCCATACGCGGCCATCGTGCCGCTCCACGATCTGGCGCACGCTGGCCAGCCCCACGCCAGTGCCGGGAAACTCGCCGGCCGAATGCAGCCGCTCGAACGGCGCGAATAGCTTTTCCGCGTAGGCGGGGTCGAACCCAGAGCCGTTGTCGCGCACGTAACAGCAGACGGCGACGTCGTCGGCCGGGATCGTGCCGAACTCGATTGTCGCGTCGTCCTGGCGGGAGGTGAACTTCCAGGCGTTCCCGACCAGGTTCTCCAGGACCGAGCGGATGAGAACCCGGTCAGCCGGCACTTCGACGGCCTCCTGGATAGCGAAGTGAACGTGGCGGTCAGGAGCGCTCCTGCGCAGGTCATCGGCGATGCGGGCGACCTCGGCGCTGAGGTCCACGGCCTGGATGTCAGCGAGTTCGGTGCGCCACAGGCGCGACAGGTGCAGGAGGTCCTCGATCAGCTCTGCCATCCGCCCGCTGGCACCCTGGATTCGCTCGGTGTATTCCCGGCCATCCTCGCCGAGCTGGTCTCCGCAGTCCTCTTGCAGAGCGGTGCTGAAGCCGGCCAGAGATCGCAGCGGGGCTCGCAGGTCGTGGGACACCGAGTAGGTGAAGGTCTCCAGGTTCTGATTGGCTCGCTCCAGGTCATCCATCCGGGACCGCAACTCGGCCTGAGCGCGATGCTGCTCGCTGACGTCACGGGAAATGGCCGACGTGCCGATCAGCGTGCCGTCATCGTCGCGGATCGTGGAGAGCATCACCGCCGCCGGGAACGTGGTCCCGTCCTTGCGCCGCTGCACGGTCTCGTGATGCTTGCTGCCGTAACCGCCGTTGCCGCCTTGACCCGCGACGAACGTCCTGAGTATCTCCGCCTCATCGCGGCGCAGCTCGTCATCGATGACGAGGGTGGCATCCTTGCCGACCGCCTCGCCCGCCGGATATCCGTAAATGCGCTCGGCCGACGGATTCCAGCTCATGATCTGCCCGTCCACGCCGCTGCTGACGATAGCGTCGTCCGACGAGTCCACGATTGCCCCGAGCAGGGCGAGCTGCGGCCTGTCCCGCTCGGCCGCCCGGCCCGCGATGAGCCCTCCGGCATGGACGATTGAGCTGCCCAGGCGCCCGAGATCGTCGGCTGACTTTTCGACCGGCTCAAGCGGCAGGCCCTCGCCAAGCCTGTCCGCGTTCGCCGCGGCGGCGGTGACCCGGCGAGAGATACCCGAGGTGAAGAGGGCAACACCCGCCAGCCCGGCGATTATCCCCAGCACGAGCCCCGCGACGTCGAGTATCTCCGTCGCCGTCTCCAGCCGGGTAACCCTCGCTCGCTGGGGAATGAGCTCAGCAGTCGGGCCGCTGGCGAGAACGGTGACCTGGCGGCGCAGCCGGTCCATGGTCGCTTTCTGCCCCTTCAGCGCCGGGGCGAGGGCAGGGAGAGGCACACCGCGGGCGATAGCGGAACGTAGCCGAGCCAGCTCAGACAGTGCCTGTCGCGAGGTGGCGTCTACTCTCCGCTGATGGGTAGAGTCGCCCTCCGCCCTGGCCGCGCTGGTCAGTGCGCGCCGCTCCGCGCCGAATCGCCTGAGCGTCTGATTGTAAGGAGCGAGAAAGAGCGGATCGCGCGTGGCGGCATAGCCGCGGACCCCCGTCTCCGCATTGATCGCGTCGGTCAGGACCAGCCCGGCGGCGTGACTCAGATCAAATGCCTTGAGAGAGACAGCCCGATCGTGGCGTTCTGTGTACCCGAGCACCAGGGTGGCCGAGGTCACGCCGGCGAGGGTGATCAGCGGGATCGCGACCACGATCAGGCCCTTCGTCCGCACCTGCCGATCGAGCCACCACCGTCGCAGCCAGCTTCGGAAGTCCGCTGTCCGCGAGGCGAACCTCGCCCTGAGCGATCTCATGACCGCTCCCCGGCGCTGCCCGGCGCACTGGTCCCGGTGTGAACTCCGGCTTCAGGCGGGTCCGTGCCTCCGGGCTCAGCGGCCGCCGCCTCCTCGCGCGCGATCGCGAGCATCTGACGGGTGATGCTCATGGCCTCTTCGGCCGCTGCCAGGTGGCCGAGGCTGGCCAGGCGCTGTGCCCTGGCCAGCTGACCTTCCAGCCGGGCCAGGTGCGCTCGCTGCTCGGCCTCCGCCAGAGCCCGGTGAATGACCGACGGCAGGCGCGCCGGCCGGTCCTTGAGAACGTAGTCCGTAGCTCCTTGCTTAATAAGCTCGACCGCGGCGTCATCTCCGAGTACTCCTGACCAGAAGACGAACGGAACGTCGGGGCATTGTTCCACCGCGATCTTGAGAGCGGCCTCCCCGGAGAATCCTGGCAAGTGGTAATCGGAAAGGATCACGTCCGGGCGGAAGGCAGCCAGCTCTGCCATGAAGGCCTCCCTGGTGTCCACGACCACGGAAGTGAAACCGAGGCCCGATCTGGTCAGCAGGCGCTGCGCGAGCTCGGCATCCGAGGGTTCGTCCTCCACGATCAGGACGCGTGCCTCCCGGCTCGGCGAGCTAGCCGGAGCCTCCGGCGCGGTATCCGCCTTCGCCTGGCCGGGGACAAGGCCGCCAGCTACCTCTGGCCCGCTGCCCTGCGGCTCCTGACGCTGACGATCGACGCTCATTGATCTCACCCCTCAGTCAGATGCCTGCGTGAATTCGGGTGCGGGTTCATTGAGCAGCAGCCAGAACGCGCCAAGTGCCCTCACTACCTCAGCGAAGTCGCCGAATTTCACCGGCTTGCGCACATAACTGTTGGCGCCGTTCCGGTAGCTGGCAACAACGTCCTCCTCGAGCTTGGAGCTGGTGAGGACGACAACGGGGATGATCTGGGTCCGCTTGTCGGCTCGTATCCTCCGCAGCACCTCAAGTCCGTCGATCTTGGGCAGCTTCAGGTCGAGCAGGATGAGGCCCGGCAGCGTGCGTCCGGCGCCGTCACCCTGGAAGAGAAATTCGAGTGCCTCCGCACCGTCGCGAGCGACGTTGACCTCGTTCAGGATGTCGTTTTTCTTCAGGGCCCGGAGTGTCAGGGCCTCATCGTCGGGATTGTCCTCAACGAGCAAGATGGATCGGCTTGTCATGGCATGCCTTTCGCCTCAAGGGTGAAATGGAACGTCGCGCCTTCGCCGAGAGCGCCCTCGGCCCACACGCGGCCTCCGTGCCGCTCCACGATCTGCCGCACGCTGGCCAGCCCGACGCCCGTGCCGGGGAACTCGCGGGCCGAGTGAAGCCGCCTGAATGGCTGAAAGAGCTGGTCCGTGTAAGCGGCGTCAAAGCCAGCGCCGTTGTCGCGCACGTAACAGCTGACGGTGCCGTCTCCGGTCGGCGTCGTGCCGAACTCGATCGTCGCATCGTCCCGGCGGGCCGTGAATTTCCAGGCGTTCTCCAGGAGGTTCTGCAGGACCGTGCGGATGAGCGCGCGGTCTGCCCTGGCCTGGACAGGGTGCTCGATAACGAAGCGGACGCTGCGATCCGATCCGCGCTGCAGTTCCTCGCTGATCCGCGTGACCTCCGCGTCCAGATCCACCGTGCCCAGACGCAACTCAGCCCGCAAGACCCGCGAGAGTTGCAGCAGATCGTCGATCAGCGTCGTCATCTGGTCTCCGGCCGACTGGATCCGCTCGGCGTAGCCCTGGCCGATCTCGCCGAGAACGCCGCCGAACTCATCAAGCAGGGCCTCGCTGAAGCCATTCATCGCCCGCAGCGGAGCGCGCAGGTCGTGGGAGACCGAATAGGTGAACGTCTCCAGGTTCTGGTTGGCCTTATCCAGGTCTTCTGCCCGGCGGCGAAGCTCGGCCATGGTGCGCACCTGCTGCAGTTCTGTGATATCCCTCGCGATCGATGACGCGCCCAGGAGGTTGCCGAGGTCGTCGTAGATGGGCGAGACCGTCACTGATGCCGGGAAGGTAGTGCCGTCCTTACGCTGTCGCTCAGTCTCGAAATGCACGACCCTGTCGCCCCGGGTGATCGTATCGAGAATTTCCCGCACCTCGCCGGCCCGATCTGGGGGGCACAGCGTCGTCATCGGCCGGCCAATAATCTCTTCCGCCGAATAGCCATAGAGGCGGGCGGCACCCCGGTTCCAGCTCATGATGATCCCGTCGGGCGTCTTTCCCACGATGGCATCATCAGAAGAATTTACGATCGCGGAGAGCCACGCGCTCTCGTCTCGGCTCCTCGTGGTCTTGATATCCTCAAGCGGCTGCTGGTGCACGGCGACGCCCCCTAGGTCGGCCGGTACGCTCAATCAGGAATTCTCTCCCGCCTAGAAGGCGGATAATCATCAAGAATTACTCCGCCGACTGATCTCCGCCGGGAAGCTAGCTCAGTGCACGGTGGTAGCGGTTACCAGGAGGACAATGATGGCGACAAACAGCAGCGCCATGGTGATTGTCACGTAACGGGCGACCAGGCGCAGGCTGATGCGTGCCCGCTTATCGGACTCCGATGCGGAGCGTGCCGCCACCCACGCCTCCTGAGCAGCGCGCACGGCGGCCTCCGCCGCCTGCCCGGCGCCTGCCTGGAGTTCGGCATGCGCTTGCATGGCAGCGGCGATGTCCTGTTCGACCTTGGCGGCGGCCGCCTCGATCCGTTCGAGCGTGGCGGCGCCGGCGGCCGCTGCCCGCACTGCCGCGGATTCCGCGACGTCAGGACGTGGGGCGGCGGTACCAGTCCAGGGACCCTGGTCATCCTCCGCCGCGAGGATGCCGTCGGCTGTCAGCGCCGCATCGCCCCCGGCCTCCGGCGCGGCGCCAGGTGCACCGGCGGCTTCGCGTTCGGCGGTCGCGGCCGAGGCGTCGTGCAGGTAGCTAACGACCGCCTGCCTCGCCGCCTCGGCCAGATCAGGCCCCTTGGGCGAGGTGCGGGACGGCCGCTTGCCCTGGCGGGAACCGCGATTATCGCCGCCCGCGGCCCTGCCGGGCGGCGTGCCGCTTGGAGATGAAGGCCTCGTCATGCCGCTCATCTTCTTTCAGCGCCCGGACGCCAATTTCCGATCCGCGTCTGGCCGCTCCTCGTTACGTCCCCCGATGTAACTGACGGTTGGTACGTTATCACGCTTGTATCACGTCGCAAGTGACGGGAAAGTAAAGAATTAAGTATCGTCCTGGGGCAACTGGCGGGCCGGAGCCGCCAGACACGTCGGCTGATATCGCGAGAAATTCTCCCAGGGATTCGTTGGCTGTCCCGCCTGGGATGCCTCTGCCGCCCCGATCACTGAGTTCAGCCGACCGGACCGTGCTAAACTCAATTTCACCGGGCCGAAAGGCCCAGGCATGCTTCTTACCGCTTGCTCGACCACTCAAGGTCGAGGCACATTTAAATAAATCTGTTGGGCATTTCTGCGGACGCCTGCGGGCCGGTGATAGCGGGGGATCATATGACCGGGTCAGCGAGTCGCTCACTGTCGTGCATCGCACAATCGGCACTAACCGCCATCGCCGAGTCAGCTCATGATTCCATCGTCTGCCTGACACCGCAGGGCATTATCACAAGCTGGAATCCGGCTGCGGCGCGTCTCTACGGTTATGCGGCGACCGAGATAATAGGAAGACCAGCTCATGTCCTCTACGCGGCCAGACGAGATGACAGGGACGCCGAGTTTCTGCGACGAGTCGCCAGTGGCGAGCGGGTGAGCCTGACCCATATGCGCCGGCGTCGCAAGGACGGCACCGCCATCACGGTGTCGATGACCGGCTCGCCCGTCCCCGATGCGACGGGGGCAGTCGTCAGCATCAGCACGATATCGTCAAGGGATCCCGCGCAGACCCTGAAACAGGCAGAGCGGGGGGAGGCACAATTGCCGCACGCCCGGCGGCTGGAAAGCCTGGGCCAGCTCGCGGGCGGCGTTGCGCACGACTTCAACAACCTGCTTACCGTGATTCTCAACGACGTGGCTATCGTCCGCCAGGAACTCACCGGTGCCACCGAGTCTGACTGGCCCGACCGCGTGAAATCCGCCGACGGCGACCTCGCGCAAGTCACCCGGGCCGCGGACTGGGCGGCCAGCCTCACTCACCAGCTGATCGCCTTCGCCGGTGAGGACGAGACCCGGCCGCAGGCCCTGGACCTGGACACGGTCGTCACCGCCGTCGAGAAAATGCTGCGCAGGACCCTGGGCGAGCACATCGAGCTCGTCACCTCACTCGACGGTCACCTCTGGCCGGTCCACGCTGACCCAGGGCAGCTGGAGCAGGTGCTCGTTAACCTCGTGGTCAACGCCCGCGACGCCATGCCCGGCGGCGGCACCCTGACCATCGATACGAGCAACAGCACCGCGGCGGCCGATTCGATCGGCGGCGGGTCCGGGTCACCGGAAGAACGCAGCGTGCGGCTGCGTGTCAGTGATACCGGCGTCGGCATGTCACCTGAGGTAATCGAGCACGTCTTCGAGCCTTTTTTCACGACCAAGCAGGAGAACGCGGGAACCGGGCTCGGCCTGGCCACCGTTGACGAGGTCCTCGCCCGGATCGAGGGGCACGTGCAGATCTACTCCGAGCCCGGCGCCGGCACCACCTTCAGCATCACGCTGCCTGCCGATGCGGGGGCAGCCATCCCGTCCACGCGGCCGGCGCGTTTTCAGCGCTCGCCGGGGAGGGAGACTGTCCTGGTCGTCGAGGATGAAGACGATGTGCTCCGGGTGACCAAGCGGATCCTCATCCGCAACGGATACCAGGTGGTCACGGCGGCAGACGGCCCCGAAGCAATCAAGATCGCCCGCGACCGCCGGACTGAGATCCAGTTGCTGATCACCGACGTCGGGATGCCGCACATGCCTGGCAAGGACGTCGCCGAGAAGGTGCGGGCAATCAGGCCCGGGATCGAAGTGCTGTTCACGTCGGGCTATGCCAGGCGAGCACTCATCTCTCAGGGCAGGCTCGCCCCCGGCACGGCCCTGGTGGGGAAGCCGTTCTCCGAGGCTGATCTCCTGGGGAAGGTCGGGCAGGTGCTTGGTGACAAATTCCGCGCATCATCGGAGCACGCGGCAGCCAGCCGGCGCTGGCCAAGGCCAGCGGCAACCCACACCGCTCGGGCCTGCCGCCGCAATCGGCTGCTGAAGGCGGACCGTTAAGGCGATACCTAGCAAGCACCCGGAGGCTTCCATGTCTAGTCTCACCGCAGGTGACGAGCGTATCGGGGTATTCCTTCTCGACGATCACGAGGTCGTCAGGCGCGGCCTGCGTCAGGTCCTCGCGGCCGAACCGGACGTTGTCGTGGTCGGAGACGACGGCGAAGCGAAATCCGCGTTGCCGCGTATCCTTGACCTGCGGCCTGATGTCGCTGTGCTGGACGTGCGACTTCCTGACGGCGACGGCGTCTCGCTGTGCCGTGAGATCCGGTCCAGGCTACCCAGGACCGCGTGCCTGATGCTGACGTCATTCGCCGATGACCAGGCGATGGTCGGCTCGATTATCGCGGGAGCAGCCGGCTACGTCCTGAAGACAGCCGGTGCCGCCGACATCGTCAGCGCGATACGCGCCAGCGCCTCGGGTACGTCCCTGATCGACCCGTTCGCCGCCCAGCAGGCGATCGAGCGACTCCGCGAGCAGACGGTCTCCATGGGTTACATATCTGCCCTGACCGATCAGGAACGACGCGTGCTCGATCTCCTGGGCGAAGGACTCACCAACAGGCAGATAGCCGGGCGGCTATCGCTGGCCGAGAAGACCGTGAAGAACTATGTCGCGTCGTTGCTCAGCAAGCTTGGCATGCAGCGCCGTAGCCAGGCGGCCGCCTTCGTGGCACGGCGCGGTGACACCGCCGGCACCTGATCTCACGCCCGATCTCACGCCAGCCGCTTAAGGCTGCTGCCCTCTCCGGCCGCGAGAAATACCGGTCGCTCGCGATATTTCCTGACGCCAGCGGATTGCCGTCGCCTGGCCGTCTCATCGCACCCGTGCCAAAGTGCCCGGTCCGAATGGACATGCATATGGTCCGCCGGATTCAGGGCTTCTTCCTCTGCCGGGTCACAAAAATTTCGAGGAGCGTGGATATGGGATAAAACTCAATCCAGAAGAGGGCCAAGCCATGTTCACGAAATCACCGTTCGCAAGGCGAAGCAACCGCGACACAGACGCCCCGCAGCGGCCCCCGCGCCCGCGCCGCAGTCGCCGCGTCAGGTTGCTCTCAGCCCTCGCGATCGTGACCGTCGCCGTCGTCGGCATCGCGGTCGGACTTACCGTCCTGTTCAACCCTAAATCCCACGCCGCCCAGCTCACCTGCGGCACGTCGCCAAGCTCCTGCGGGTACCCCGACGCCTCCAACACGGGCGTGCCGGCCGGAACGACGCTCAAGACCGTCGGCACCGGCGCCGGTCAGGTCTCATCCGGCCCTGGCTGGTCCTTCAACAGCGGCGGCTGGGTAGCGGTGACCGGCAACGGCGCCAGCCTGACCGGTCTCAACATTCCCTATGGCGTCGTTATCTCCGCGAACAACGTCACGCTCAACAACGACAACATCGTGACCGGCGGCCCGGCCGCCATCGGCGTCAGCCTGCGAAACACCGCAGGCGCCACCATCGAGAACACCACCATCACCGGCCTGGGCACCGGCCCGAACCGGGTTACCACCGGGATCAAGGACGTCTTCAGCAATTCCACCGGCATCAATGTCAACCACGACAACATCTCCGAGTTCGAAACCGGCGTCCAGCTCGAATCGGGCCTAGTTCAGGACAACTACATCCACGACCCCGGCTATGCCACCGGCGACCACACCAACGGCGTCATGTCCAACGGCGGCACCACGCCGCTGACCATTAATCACAACACCATCTTCAACAACCGGGGCCAGACCGACTGCGTCGGCCTATTCGAGGACTTCTCCGCCCAGGCCAACCGGACCGTCACCAACAACCTGCTTGCCGGCGGTTCCTACAGCATCTACGCCGGCAACACCAGGCCCGCCAACGGACCCACCGCCCAGATCGTCATCACCGGCAACGTCATCGCCAAGAACTACTTCGCCACTGGCGGCGCCTATGGCCCGGTGGTCTACTTCAACAGCAGCGGCCAGGGCAACGTCTTTAACAACAACACCTGGGACACCACTGGCGCCAGCATTTCAGCGCCATAAGCCCAGTCACCAAAGCCACAGCCGAGCCTAGTGCCGCCCGCTGCCTGCCAGCGGGCGGCACTAAGTGTCTCGCCGTCCTCGCGGGCGCCAATGTAAGCGGCCAAGTAAAGAGATCGCGGGCCGCCACTCCCGTCGTCCTTGCTAGGTTGTGATGACTCGTGATTTCACTTGGCCGGGATGCCGAATTTAATCCGGGAATTGCGCGGCATTTCCGGTCAACTGCCGCCAGTACGTCGTGCGACTCAGCGGTAACGGAGGATTGGCAGCAAATGGTTTCCAGGCTAGCGAGAACAGCGGCCGCGGGCTTGGCGGCGGCCATCGTCATCGGCCCGGCCGGGCAGGCGCTGGCCGGCGCCAGCGCGACCGTCAAGGTGCCGTGCGGTTCCGCCGCCCTCGCCGCGGCCATCACGGCGGCGACCAGCGGCGAGACGCTGCGGCTCGCGGCCTCGTGCCGGTACGTCCTCACCACCGCGCTGCCCGCCATCAGCGTGGACCTCGCCATCGCGGGCAACGGGGCCACCCTGGAGCGCAGCACGGCCGCCGGCACCCCCGCCTTCGCCATCCTCGCCGCTACCGCGGGCGATCTCGCTGTCAGCCAGCTGAGCTTCCGCAATGGCTCCGGTGGCGCCATCAGCTATCAAAGCGGTTCCTCGGCGGGTGGCAGCCTTGTTGTCACCGGAGGCACCTTCGCCGGAAACTCAGGCGGCGCCATCAACGACGACGGCGCTCCCGACGGGCCGCTGACCGTGACCGGCACTACCTTCTCCCGCAATTCCGGCGGCGCCATCAACGATGGCGACGAGGACAACGATGCCGGGCCGATGAACGTGACCCGCGCTACCTTCACAGATAACACCGGCGGCGCTATTACTGACTTCGGCCAGCTCAATTCCGGCGACGACACGGTGACCGGCAGCACCTTCACGGGCAACACCGGCGGTGCCATCAATTACGATAACTTTCCCATTTTCCAGCCGAGTACCCTGGTGGTGACGGGGACTACCTTCAGCCGCAATGCGGGCAGCGGCATCACCTGCTCCTTCCTCGCGACCTGCCAGCTGCTGGTCACCAAGTCGGCCTTCACTGGCAACGCTGGCGGCGGCATCAGCACCAGTTCCGGCTTCGTCCAGATGACGGTGTCCCGCAGTACCTTCACCCGCAACACCGCCGCTCTGGGCGGTGCCATCGAGATCGACAGCTCCGGAAGCGGGTCCCTTGACGCGGCCAGCGATACCTTCACCCGCAACGCCGTTACCCTCGGCGGAGGCGCCATCTACAACTTTGACTACACGGCGGTGACCGACTCCACCTTCACCGGGAACTCCGCTCCCATAGGCGGCGGCATGGAAAACGAATGGTTCTCCGACGTAGCCGGCTCCACGTTCAGCGGCAATAAGGTAGCGGCGGGCGGCGGTGGCCTGTACAACGATGACGGAATCACGGTGACCGGCTCCACTTTCCGCGCGAACACGGCAAACCTGGGCGGCGGCATTTACCAGGTGCCAGCCGGGGCGGACAATCTCGGGCAAGCCACGCCGACGATCGCGCTCGCCGGCAGCGACATCGACGGCAACAAGTCGACCGACAAAGGCGGCGGTATCGACAACACCATTGATACCGGCTTCTCAGGACCAGGTCCTGGCCCTGGAACGGTAACCATTGCGAGCAGCCGGGTCACTGACAATTCCGCCAGCACAGATGGCGGCGGCATCTACAACTTCGGCGGCGGCTCCGTTGCCCTGACCAGCTCCGCCGTGACTGGCAACCAGCCCGATAACTGCGCGCCGGCTGGCGCTATCGCGGACTGTGCCAGCGGCTCCCCCAGCGCGGTCAGGGCAGGCTAGCTGGCATCAGGGACCGACGTGGACGTGCGCGGCCCAGGTGGGGGGTGCGCTCGGGTAGCGGTCCCGGAGGCGACGGGTGGCGTCGTGGACAGCGGAGGCTGGGTCGCTGGCGGGATCGGCGGCGAGGGCGGTGTAGACGCTGGTGGCGATCGTGGCGGCGGCGCGATCGAGGACGGGCCACAGAGCTGCGATGACGTGGCGGTAGCCGGCAAGCTGGAATGCCGTGGCGAGGTGGATCGCTTCGTCGTCCAGGTGGGTTCCCGGGCGCGCGGTGGAGCAGGCGGACAGGAAGGCCAGGTCTGCCTGATCAAGGCGCAGGCGGGGCCTCGTCCAGGTCGGCCGGCGAACTGGTCACCCGAAATGCTTCCCCGACTCGATCACGAATCACGCGGCAGCCTCCCCGGGGGCTGTCGGGTGACTCGTGATCGGGATCGGGGAGCCTTTCCGGCATCGTGGCGGAGAGTTCCCGGTCCGGGGTGCTGTGAGTGCGGGGGCCGGCAGGTGCGATCCTCCGTGATCACGGTCCCGGGCATGATCACGGAACATCGCACCGGTCCTGACCTGGGTGATCTTCCGTGATCATGGTCTCGGTCATGATCACGGAAACCAGCACGGGTCCCGGGGGCTGCCGCGCGGCTCGTGATCAGGATCGGGGAGCCATTCCGGCATCGCGGGGGACAGTTTTCGCTTCGGGGAGCTTTTTCAGTCACTAGCACTGGGCAGTTCGAACAGCCCGGCCTGGCCACCCCGGCACCGCTAACCCGCCCGGGCCGCCAGGACCCGGGCCGCCTGGACCTCTAATTAGCCAACAAGGTCATCAATGCGCGAAACGACACCGGAAACGTCCCGCCGGGCAGAAGGGGAAGCAAGGAACTCAGGCGCCGCGCAAGCGGAGCATCACGGCGCCGATCGCGAGCGCTCCGGCGGCCCACAGGGCCAGCACGCCGAGGCCCTGCCAGGGGGTGAGCGGGAGCGCGCGCACCCCGACCGTGGCCTGGATGTACAGGCCGGCGGTCATCGGGCTGACCTGCTCCAGGTGCCGTTGCCAGTGCTGATCGCTGACCACGGCGGCGGCGATCGGGATCAGGTATAGCAGCGCGAGCACGCCCCCGATCGCCGCCGCGCAGTCCCGCACGGCGGTAGCGACGCCGAGCGCGAGCAGCGCGATCAGCACGAGGTAGAGGACCGAGCCGCAGACGGCGCGCAGGTCAGGGCCATTCCCCAGAGACACGAGCTGGTAACCGCGAGCCGGGGTGAAACCGTGCCCGGGCAGGATCAGGCGCCCGGCCAGCCCCGACGCCAGGACGGCTACTGTGCCCGCTGCCAGCACAAGGCCGCTGACCAGGGCGGCCTTAGCGGCCAGCATCGTGTGGCGGCGCGGCATCGCCGTCAGCGTGACCTGGATCAGGCCGGTGCTGTACTCGTTGCCGATCGCCAGGACGGCCAGGACCGCGACGACCGCCTGGCCGGCCTGGACGCCGGTCAGGCTGAGCTTGGCCGGGTCAGCACCCGGCGCGACCGCCGTCGCCGCGGCGGTCACCATCGCGCTCACCGCGACGGTGAGCGCGATGGCACCCGCCAGCAGCCAGCCGGTGCTGGGCAGGGTGCGCAGCTTGGTCCACTCCGCGTGAATCGGCCCTGCCCAGGCCCGGCGGCTCCGCCGCGCCGCGCCCGGCTCCAGGCTCATGCGTCTCTCCGGCGCAGCATGTAAACGGCGCCGGCAAGGGCAAGCGCGGCCCAGCCGCACAGCACCGCGAGACCTGCCCACAGCGCGAGCGGGAAAAAGCCGCCCATCGGCGTGTAGAAGGCCTGGACCTGGTGGTACTGCGGCGTGGACTGCTGGACAGCGAAGGCGGCGGCCGGGGTGATCCGCAGCAGCCACTCCCCGATGCCGGCCGGCACGGCGGAGGTGAACGCCAGGAAGTAGGGGACCACGACCGCCGCGATGACGATCGTGACAGCGGCGGCGCTGCGGCGCACGATGGTGCCGACGGCCAGGGTGAGGATGGCGGTCAGGCCGACTAGCGCCGCCGTGCCGGCGACCAGGCGAAGCTCGGTCGGCCACGGCACCGGGAACATGGAGTAGCCGCTGGCATGCGTCATCTCGGTGGCGACGAGCACCGTGCCGGCGGCGGCGACCAGCCCGGTCACGAAGGCAGCCGCGCCGATCACGATGGCCTTCGCCGCCAGCACCCGGCCGCGGCCCGGGCTCGCGGCAAGCGTGACGCGGATCAGGCCCCGCCGGTATTCGGCCGTCATGAACATCGTCGCGACCACGATCACCGCGATCAGCCCGGCGAACGTGCCGACGAGGAAGGTCCCGATGGGCTGGTGACCGACGCCGGTATTGCCGGGTCCCGGGATGACAGGGGCGATGTCGCCGGACCCGGTCACGATGATCCGGCCGCCGGCCTGGTGAAATCCACCGGCGACACCTGAGGAAGAGGTTCCTATGGCGCCGCCGGTCCACGTGCTGGCCGGCCACCCGCCGGACCGGCCGACGTGATCGAAGACAGCGGTGGCCGTGGTGGGGCCGCCGAAGAAGCTGCCTGAGCCGAAGCCCGTGCTTCCCGTAACGCTCCTGGGCGAGGCGGCGAACAGCCCAGCCGGCATGGTAGCCGGCAGGCCGGCGAGGTGAACGGCACCGACCTGGGTCCAGTGCGCGCCGTCCGCGGAGTCATAGCCGGTGATGGTGCCGCCGTCACGGGTGAGCCGCAGCCACCGCGGGCTTGCCGCCGAGACCGCGCCGGACAGGCCGGCCGTGTCGCCCGTGTAGTTCCACTGCATCCGCACCCCGTTGCGCCGGGTGACCATCATCGCCGCGTACGCCGAGCCGTTCCTGAGGTCCTGCTTGATGATGATCCCGGCCTTGGCCCAAGGCACGCGGCCTGTGAGCGAGGTCACCCGGGCCGTGATGCTGCCGTTCCCGGCGAGCGGCTGGCGCACGAAGTAGAAGCTGTCGGTCACCGGCTCGCCGTCCGGGCCAGGCGGGAGGGCGGACTGGCAGGCCGCGCCGTGCAGTACCCGCGTGCTCCCGCTTGAGCTCGTCTGCCCGCAGGAGACGTTCTCGGTTCCCGCGACGAGGAGCAGCCCGAGCCCGAGCGTCACGCCGATCGCGACGATCATGCCGATGACCCAGCCGCGCACCGTGCGGAACTTGGTCCACTCGGCGTGCAGCTGCTGGCCGAAACCGTCGCGCGCGTCCCGCGCGGCTGAGCGGTAGCCAGTGACCGCGGTCATCTCGCCGCTCCGCCGGCAGCCGGGGCGGCGCGGAATTCCACCGCGTCGCGGGTGAGTTCCATGTAGGCCTCTTCCAGAGTCGCCCGGTGGGCGGTTACCTCAGCGAACGGGACGCGGCCTTCCGCGAGCGCCGTCACTATCCGTTCGGCGGAAAGACCGGAAATCGTGAGCAGGTCGGGTGCGGTCGTGGCTACCTCAGCGCCCGCGTGCGCGAGTACCGCCATCGCCTCCGCGCGCGCCGCGGTGCGCAACTCGACCCGGTCCTTCGACGCGGCCGCGATCATTTCCCTGACGCTGGCGTCGGCGATGACCTTGCCGTGGCCGACTACCACGAGGTGGTCGGCGGTATCTTCCAGTTCGCTCATCAGGTGGCTGGATACGAGCACGGCGCGGCCCTCGGCGGCCAGCGCGCGCAGGAATCCGCGCATCCACACGATGCCCTCGGGGTCCATGCCGTTGAACGGCTCATCCATCATCAGGACCGGCGGGTCGCCGATCAGCGCGGCGGCGATGCCGAGGCGCTGGCGCATGCCGAGCGAGAAGCCACCCGCCCGCCGCCTGATGGCCGGCCGCAGGCCAGCCTGATCGACGACCTCGTCTACCCGCCGGCTGCCCAGCCCCTGCGAGTGGGCCAGCCACAGCAGGTGGTTGCGGGCACTGCGGCTCGGCTGCAGCGCGGCGGCGTCCAGCAGCGCGCCGACGTGAGTCAGCGGGTGCCGCAGGGTCCGGTACGGCTGCCCGCCGACCAGGGCGGTGCCCTCGTCGGCCGCGTCCAGGCCGAGTATCACCCGCATCGTGGTGGACTTCCCCGCGCCGTTGGGGCCGACGAAGCCGGTGACCTGCCCAGGCAGGACGGTGAACGTCATCGCGTCAAGCGCAAGCGTCGGCCCGAATCGCTTGCGCAATCCGGCCACTTCGATCATTGCTTCCACGCTAGGCAGGCTAGAGACTCCTTCCCCGGGTAGTCGTCACGCCGGGGAGCCATTTTCCGCGTCACTGGCTAGCGGGATTCCTATCCCCCGGGCGAGGGATGCGCGGATGGCCTGCCAGGGGGACGCGACGACCCTGGCCGGCGGCGACAATGGAGGCGTGAGCCTGACAGCTGACTGGCGCGCCGGATGGGCAGGCTGGGCAGAACGGGTCGCCGCCGCCCGGTACGGGCTCGCCGCGACCGCGGGGCTGCTCGGGCTCGGCGCGATCGCCGAGGCGCTCGCCCGGGCCGCGATGACCTATGCCGGCCAGGGCGGGGCCGGGCAGGGCCAGGGTGCCCAGTTCTTCGCATGGGGCCTGCTGTACTGCGGGCTCGGCCTGGCGACCACGCTGCCGCTGGCGTTCCTCCGCCCGGTCCCGGCTGTCCTGGTGCTGTCGGCGGCGAGCCTGGTTTCACTGTTCCTGTTCCATTTCCTCACCGGGGCCGGCGCGGCCGCCGAGCTGATCGCGGTGTACCGGTCCGGCCGCGGCAGCGGCTGGCGTGGCGGCAGCGGCGGGCGGGGCAGCGCCTCCGGCTGGATCAGCGGCGACGCCGGGGAATATGCCGCGGCAGGCCTGACCGTGCCGTTCCTGGCCCTCGCGGTCGTCACCGGCACGGCCGTGAGGACGGAGACCTGGGCACTCACGGTCGTGCTCGCGGCGCTTGTCCCGGCCGCGGCGTGGGCAGGGGTAGCGCGGAGGTCGCGCGCCGAGGCCACG
Source organism: uncultured Actinomycetota bacterium (assembly GCA_963720575.1). Lineage (GTDB taxonomy): Bacteria > Actinomycetota > Actinomycetes > Streptosporangiales > Streptosporangiaceae > Chersky-822. The sequence goes on along the minus strand of CAVRGA010000001.1, from coordinate 1,035,678 downwards.
CTGCATACCGCCGCGACGCAGGCCATCGCGGACACGCTGGTGGAGCACACGGCCCGCGGCGAGCGGGCGCGCATCGCCCGCGAGCTGCATGACGTCGTCGCGCACCACATCTCGATGATCGCCGTTCAGGCTGAGACCGCCCGCCTGACGACGCCCGGCATGCCCGCCGCCGGGGCGCAGCGGCTGTCGGAGATCGGGGACACGGCGCGGGCCGGGCTGACGGAGATGCGGCGGCTGCTCGGCGTGCTGCGCGAGGACGCCCAGGCCTACCTGGCTGACCGGCATCCTCAGCCCGGCCTTGAGCAGCTCGCCGGCCTTGTCGACGAGGCCAGGGAATCTTCCGGCGCCCGGTGCAGGCTCATCATCTCCGGGGCGCCGGTCACGGTCGACCCGGGCGTGGGGCTCGCCGCCTACCGCATCGTCCAGGAGGCGCTCACCAACGCGCGGCGGCACGCTCCCGGGGCAGCCGTCGACGTGGAGATGCGCTACGGCGACGGCGAGCTGCGGTTGCTCATCCGCGACAACGGGCCGGGACCGGAGCTGGCGACCCCGGCCGGCGGCCACGGCCTGCACGGCATGCGGGAACGCGCGGTGGCGGTGGGGGGCGAGCTCCGCGCCGGGGCCGTGAGCGTGGGCGGCTTCGGCGTCCAGGCCCGGCTGCCCGGCAAGTGCGAGCCGGGCGGGTGAGCGCGCCTGCCGCGCCGGTCCGCATCGTCGTGGCCGACGACCATCAGATAGTGCGCAGCGGGTTCGCCGCGCTGCTCGGCACGCAGCCGGACCTCTCGGTAGTCGGGACCGCGCAGGACGGCGCCGAAGCGGTCCGCGTGTGCGAGCGGACCTCACCTGACGTCGTCCTGATGGACGTCCGCATGCCGGGCATGGACGGCATCGAGGCGACCAGGCAGCTGACCGCCCCCGGCTTCGGCTCTGGCTCCGGCAATGACCGGCCGCGCGTCCTCATCCTGACCACCTTCGACCTGGACGATTACGTGTACGACGCGCTGTGCGCCGGGGCCAGCGGCTTCCTGCTCAAGGACGTCACCGCCGAGCAGCTCTTTCACGCCGTGCGGGTCATCGCGGCAGGCGAGGCGCTGCTCGCCCCCACCGTCACCCGCCGCCTCATCAGCGAGTTCGCCAGGCAGCGGCCCCCGGCGGACAGCTCGCGCGCTGCCCGCCTCGCCCGGCTCACCCCGCGCGAGACGCAGGTCCTGCGGCTGGTCGCCGATGGGCTGTCCAACCAGGAGATCGCGGGCCGCTTCACGGTCACCGAGGAGACCGTGAAGACGCACGTAAGCCGCATACTCGCGAAGCTGGGGCTGCGCGACAGGACGCAGGCCGTGATCACCGCCTACGAGACCGGCCTGGTCGTTCCCGGCTCCCGCGAGCCTGGCAGCCCGCCGGGACCGCGGTAGCGTCTTTCCTGGAGCCGGGCCGACGACGGTCAGCAGCCGTCGTAAGCTGTCCAGTTCGACGCGCCGCCCGCAGCGATGGCGTTGTCGAAGACCTGGTCCTGGTACGCGGACCCGGCAACGCCGTATTCGCTGGCCGCGCCGCCATACCGCTCCCAGGTGCTGGGCAGGAACTGGTAGGCACCGCCGCCGTTGCCCGGTCCCCAGGCGTAGCTGCCGCCCTCTTCGGCGTCGCGAACGCAGACCCCGAGCGCCGAATGCGCGGCGTCGCCTGCCGGCGGGGGCGATGAGCTCTGCGTCGGAGCTGGTGACCTCGACGCGCGCTGACGCGCGGCACGCTCAGCGAGGTGCCTGCGCCGGGCCGCGGCCCTCGCCCGCCCCGCAGCCGCCCGGGCCTGCATGGCGGCCGAGGCACGATGGATGGCGGTGGTCATCAGATTGTCGGCCAGCGCCGACCCGCTGCTCGCGGAACTCGACGCCGAAGCCAGCGGCGACCGGCCGGCGCTGGCGGGTCCGCCCTGAAGAACCACGAAAGCCGCAACCACGCCCGCGAGCGCTGCTGCGGCTGCTGCCAGGGACCCGACCTTGCTGGCACGGGACTTGGGCTTGGCATGACGGGAACGCGCAGCCATTGCCCTCCAGCCGCAGTATCCTCGCGTCCTCCCGCGGCGAGCCGACATTACGCTGCGTCAGCGGGCGCCAAGGAACGCCTGTCCTGGAGAACCTAGTGAAACGAGCGGCTCAGTCGGGGGCAAACCGAGAAAATGGGGCACTACCTGCGGCGCCTGGGGACATGATCACCAAAAATCACCCGAAGGACCGTGATTATGGAAGTTTGCGTCAGACAGCCTGTCGGGGTGACCCGGGATCTTGGAAGGTCAAGACATAGTGCCCGAAAAACTCCCCGGAGCGAAAACTCTCCTCCACGATGCCGGAAAAGCCCCCCGATCCCTGATCACGAGCCGCGCCGCAGCCTCAGCGACCCGTGCTTGTTTCCGTGATCATGTTCGCGGGCTTGATCACGGAAGATCGCCCAGGTCAGGACAGGTGCGATGTTCCGTGATCATGCCCCGGACCTTGATCACGGAATATCGCATCTGCCGCTTCCGCTCTGACAGCTCCCCCGGACTGAGAACTCTCCGCCACGATGCCGGAAAGGCTCCCCGATCCTGATCCCGAGTCACCCGGCGGCCTCCAGGACAGCGGCGATGTTCCGTGATCGCGCCCGCCTCCCTGACTACCGAAGATCACCCGGTCCTGGACGCTGCCGGGTGACTCGGGATCTTGGAGAGTCAGGCGCCCGGGCGGGTCGGCGGGAGATTCTTTCCCCCTTTAGATTTTGAACTAGTGCCTCCGTGCATGATCTTTCTTTCTGGGCGGACGTGCGCTGTGAGCGGCAGGCTCGCTGAAGCCCGGAAGGCTTCAAGGAGCTGGGTGACGAGGAGAAGGCCGGGACAATCCAGGCGGAACTGCCGGCGTTGCGGGCGACAGAGCCAGGACCCGCCGCAGCTCTCGGCGCGAGCCGACTCCGAGCTTGGTGTACACCTTGCCGAGATGCCATTCGACGGTCCGGGTGCTGAGGAACAGCTGCGCCCCGATTTCCACGTTGGTGCGGCCGTCAGCGGCCAGGCGGGCGATGCACGCTTCCTGCGCGGTGAGCTCGCCGGCTGTCTCGACCGTCCGCTTGCGCACCGTGTCGCCGCTGGCCAGCAGCTCACGCCGGGCTCGCTCAGCGAACGCCTCGATGCCCATCTCGGTGAACAGGTCATGGGCGGCCCGCAGCTCGGCGCGGGCGTCCCGGCGCCGGTTCTCGCGGCGCAGCCATTCGCCGTACAGGAGGTGGGCGCGGGCCATGGCCGGGCGCATCCGGGTACGGCCGAGCCGCTCGATCGCGTCGCGATAGCAGTTCTCGGCGGTCTTGCCTTCGCTCAGCAGGGCACGCGAGCGCGCCTCGGTGCCAAGCGCCCAGTCGGTGCCGCTGGCGCGGGTCGTCCCGGAAAGCCGCTCGAGCGCGTCGGACGCGCGCGCGGGCTGGCCGGCGCGGACCGCCGCCTCGATCAGCTCCGCGCGAGACCATCCGAGTACGCCCAGGTCGTCGTACTCGCACGCCAGTTCGGCGGCGGCGAGGGCCTTGTCGTACCGGCCGAGGCCGTTGTACAGCAAGGCGGCGGCGTACTGGCTGGTCACTCCCCTCCCCTCGCCACGGCTCGTCACGCCGTCCAGGGTGGCCTGGATGAGCTCCGCGGTCTCGGCCTCACGACCCTGCCACGCGGCGACGCCCAGGGCGCCGTAGGGCCCGAGCAGGCTCCCTGTCGCTTCGGCGACCGCCTGCGCCTCCGCGATGAGCGCGGCGCCTTCCGCCAGCTCGCCCGCGTGCGCGTGCAGGAGTATGCGGGACCGGATCGCGAGGGGGAGTTCGCTGAGTGCGCCCGCGTCACGCGCGAGCTTGACGTAACGGCTGGCCAGGATGTGCCAGGTCTCGTCATCCCACACCGCCATGGCCGCCCGTCCGGCGAGCCACAGGCAGCTCAGCCCCTCCTCTGCCGGGATGTCCTGGCCGCGGAAGGCGAGCATCGCCCGTCTCACGGCGGGCGCCCCGGCCGCATAGCCCTCCGTGACCAGCAGCGCCAGGCCGTCCAGGAGCAGATCGGAGGCGCCCGCCGGGGCCGGTGCCGCGGGCGCCGTGCGTGCTGCTCTGGCCACGTCCCCGACCGCCGGAGAAAGGCGGCCGACGAACAGCGCGGCCGTGAGCGCCTCCAGGTAGGTGTCGCGGGCCAGCCTGACGTCCAGCCCCTCGAGCTGCCTGGCCGCGCCGAGCATGAGCGACGGCGCGTCCCGGCCATGACTCGAGGCGAACGCGACCTGCGCGCGCAGCAAGTCACCGCGCGCACGCTGCAGTTCATCCAGCGGGCCGGCCTGGGCCACGGCCAGCAGGCCGAGCGCGGCGTCAAGAGCGCCAGCCTGGTACTTGGCTTGGGCCGCGGCCAGCGCCCGCTGCGCGCGGCGCGCCGGGTCCAGCGTCAGCCCGGCGGACCGCTCAAGGAACGCCGCCGCCGCCGCGAGACCGCCCCGGCGCTGTGCCCGGCCCGCGGACTGCTCGAGCTCGGCGGCGACTTCCTCATCTGGGCCCGGCGCGGCCTGGGCACGGTGCCAGGCCCGCCGATCAGGGTCGGCAGCCGGGTCGGTGACCTCCGCCAGCGCGCCGTGCAGCTCCTGGCGCGTCTGGACCGATGCCGACAGGTAGGCCGCCGAGCGCACCAGCGGATGCCGGAACCGTACCCGCGCGCCGAACTCCGCCAGCCCCGCCTCGGCCGCCGGACCCGCCGCTCCGGCGCCGATCGCGAGCCGCCCGGCTGCCCGCCACACCAGCAGCGGATCGCCGGACGGATCGGCCGCCGCCAGCTGCACCAGCCGCCGGGTCTGCGCTGGCAGCATCTCCAGCTGCCGCCCGAACCTCTCCTCGATGCGCCCGGCGAGCGGTATCGCGCCGCTGAGCCCGAAACCGCCCGCCAGCTGCGCCGACGTCAGCCCGCGAGGCAGCTCGAGCAGCGCCAGCGGGTTCCCGTTCGTGTCGGCGATGATCTGGTCCCGTACCCGCGCGTCCAGCGGCCCGGTCAGCACCGACTCCAGCAGCTCCCGCGCGGCGTCCAGCGCCAGGCCCTCAACCACGAGCTCTGGCAGCCCGGCCAGGTCCTCGCCCGGAACCCGCGCCGCGAACACCAGGCCAAGCGGGTCGGCCGCCAGCCGCCGAGCCGCGAACCCCAGCGCCTGCGCTGAGGCGTGATCCAGCCACTGCTGGTCATCCACTACGCACACCAGCGGACGTTCGGCCGCCGTCTCCGACAGCAGGCCCACTACGGCCAGGCCGACCAGGAACCGGTCAGGCACCGGGCCGGCGCTGAGGCCAAACGCGGTCCGCAGGGCCTCACGCTGCGGAACCGGCAGAGACTCAGCGTGATCCAGCATCGGCGCGCACAGCTGATGCAGCCCCGCGAAGGCCAGCTCCATTTCCGACTGCACGCCCGCCGCCCGCGCTACCAGGCACCCCGAGGCCTGGTCGGCCAGATAGTCAAGCAGGGCGGTCTTCCCCACGCCTGGCTCACCGCGCACCACCAGCGCCCGGCCCTCACCGGCCCGTACGTCAGCGACGAACCGATCAAGCACGCCACGTTCGCTGACCCGGTCCGTTAGCCGCGATGCGGGCCTGCTGATACCTGAATGTGCCGTCATCGGCCCAACGCTTAGTCGCCACGGTCGCCCGGCCAGGCATGAACGCTCACGCGTCCCAGCCAGGCGCCTCCAACACCCGCCCGTCAGCGTACCCGGGGCGAGTACTGGCCTGGACCGGACCGCGGACCAGCACACCGGCCAGTGATTACCACGGGCGCGACGCGGTCCCCGGAGCGAGACGGTGAGGCGGATACGACCCCGCGGATCACAATCAGCCGGCGCCTTACCCGCGGGGGCCTTGCCCGCGGGCGCCGGCCATCCCAGCCCAGCGAAAGGAAGGTCATGCCCGCAGTCATCGTCGGCCAGGAGAACAGCGCCGACATCGAGATCTACTACGAGGATCACGGCGCCGGTCAGCCCGTCGTGCTGATCCACGGCTACCCGCTCAGCGGCCGCGCCTGGGACAAGCAGGTCCCGGCGCTGCTGAACGCCGGGCACCGGGTCATCACCTACGACCGGCGCGGGTTCGGCAAGTCCAGCCAGCCCGCCACCGGCTACGACTACGACACCTTCGCCGCCGACCTCAGTGCCCTGCTGGAACACCTGGACCTGCGCGACGCCGTGCTGGCCGGGCACTCTATGGGCACCGGCGAGGTCACCCGCTACCTCGGCCGCTACGGGTCCGCGCGGGTCGCCAAGGGCGTGCTCGTCTCCCCGATCCCGCCGTACCTGCTGCGGGCCGGCGACAACCCCGACGGGGTGCCGCAAGACCTGTTCGACGGCTTCGCCCAGGCGGCCAGGGCCGACACCCCGGCCTGGATGAAGGGATTCCTGGACAACTTCTACAACGCCGGCACCCTGCGCGGCACGCTGATCAGCGACCAGGCCTGGCAGGCCAGCTGGAATCTCGCCGTCACCGCGTCGGCGACCGCCGCCGTAGCCTGCATCGGCACCTGGACCACGGACTTCCGCGACGACCTGCCCAAGATCGACGTGCCCGTGCTGGTCATCCACGGCGACGCGGACCAGGTGCTCCCGCTGGACAAGACCGCCGGCCGCCTGCCTGACCTGATCAAGGACACGCGCCTCGTCGTGATCGAGGGCGGCCCGCACGCCATCACCTGGACGCACGCGGGCCAGGTCAACACCGCCCTGCTCGACTTCCTGCGCGCCTGAACCCCGGCCGACTCATGAGGAGCCATCATGTCTAACCATTTCAGCGCTGACAATCTCAAGTTCCCCGGCGACGACCGGCGCCTGGATCTCACCGACGTGTTCTTGTTCACCCCGGCCGCCGACCCGGGCAAGACCGTCCTGATCATGGACTCGAATCCGACCAGCGCCCCGCCGCCGATCCCGGCTCCGGTGACCGGCCCGGAGTTCTACCCGGGCGCGGTCTACCGGATCAATATCGACAACAACGGCGACAACCAGGCCGACGTCGCGTTCACGTTCGTCTTCTCCGACGTCGAGAACGGCGAGCAGACCGGCAACGCCTGGCACGCCACCGGCGCCGACGCCCGCCAGCACGAGGCCGGCGAGGTGCTGGCGGAGAGCATCCCGGTCAGCTTCGACGGCACGGCGCGACCCGTGCTGGCCGGCCAGATCAAGCTATGCGCCGGGCTGCGCAGCGACCCGTTCTTCGCCGACGTCGAGGGCGCCCTGCACGGCTTCGCCTGGACCGGGCACGACGATTTCGCCGAGAACAACGTCGACTCCATCGTGCTTGAGGTACCCAGCGACATGCTCGGCGGCCAGGTGATCGGCGTCTGGGCCTCGATCAGCCGGTATCAGGACGGCGTGCTCGAGCAGCTGGACCGCGGCGGGAACCCGACCATCAACCCGTTCATCAACCCGGACGGGGAGAAGAACCTGTTCAACTCCCGGCAGCCGGCCGATGACGTGGCCAACTACCTGGAACCGTGGTCGCGGATCCTGGAAAATGCCGGCGGCTACTCGCCCGAGGCGGCCAAGGCGGCGGCCCTGGAGGTACTGCCCGACATCCTGCGCTACGACCGCACCAGGCCCGCCGCCTACCCCAACGGCCGCACGCTCACCGACGACGCCTACAGCCTGCGCTTCGCCTGGCTGAGCAACGGCAAGATCCCGCCGGCCGGCCTCAGGCCGCACGAAGACCTGCTGCCCGGATTCCCCTATCTCGGCCCGCCCAACCCCAGGCCCTGATCGCTTCCAGCCCGGTCTTTCCGCGCCGGCGGCGCTGGGATCTTCCACCGTCGCCGGCGGTTCTGGTTGGATGCCTGAGATCGCACCTTGCCGCCCTTGGAAGGATCAGAACTGAACGCCGCGGCCGCCGAGGTTGTGTCTGTCGCCATCTTGGTGGCGGTCCTGGCGTGGGCCGTGGCCCGGCCGCGAGGCTGGCCGGAAGCGGTCGCGGCGGTGCCCGGCGCCGTCCTGGTCGTCGCGGCCGGCGCGATTTCCGCGCACGCCGCGCTGGCCGAGGCGGAGCGCCTGGGCCCGGTCATCGGCTTCCTGGCGTCCGTGCTGGTGCTTGCCCAGATGTGCGATGACGAGGGGCTGTTCCGCTCGTGCGGGGCGTGGATGGCCCGGTTGTCTGACGGACGCCCGCGGCGGCTGCTGGTGCTCGTGTTCGCGGTGGCGGCGGCGACAACGGCGGTACTCAGCCTGGACGCCACGGTGGTGCTGCTCACCCCTGTGGTCTTCGCCACGGCGGCGCGGCTGGATGCCCGCCCGCGGCCGCATGTCTATGCGTGCACCCACCTGGCGAACTCAGCATCGCTGCTGCTGCCGGTCTCCAACTTGACCAACCTGCTCGCGTTCGCCGTCAGCGGCCTGTCCTTCCCCCGGTTCGCGGCGCTGATGGCGCTGCCGTGGGCAGCCGCGGTCGGCGTCGAGTACGTGGTCTTCGGCCGGTTTTTCGGCGCCGACCTGGACGCGGGTGCCCAGGCTCTTCCCGCCTCGCCGGCGCCGGGCCTGCCGGCCTTCGTGCTGGTGGTGGTCGCGGGCACGCTAGCCGGGTTCGCGGCCACCTCAGCGACCGGGGTGAACCCGGCCTGGGCGGCCTTCGCGGGCGCGGCCGTGCTCTCCGTGCGTGCCCTGGCCCAGCGGCGCACCACGCCCGCACGCATCGGGCGGGCCGCGGCAGCGCCGTTCCTGGCGTTCGTGCTCGGCCTGGGCATCGTAGTGGCCGCGGTGGTCGGCAACGGGCTCGCCCGCGCGCTCGGCCCGCTGATCCCGGACGGCACGTCGCTGCCCTCGCTGCTGGCCACGGCGGCCGTGGCCGCCGTGCTCGCGAACCTCATCAACAACCTGCCCGCGGTGCTGGTGCTGCTGCCCGCGACCGCGCCGTCTGGCCCTGGCGCCGTGCTGGCCGTGCTGCTCGGGGTGAACATCGGGCCGAACCTGACCTATGCCGGGTCGCTGGCCACCTTGTTGTGGCGCCGGGTCTGGCACCGGCACGGGTCCGGCCCTTCTCTGGGGGACTTCACCAGACTGGGGCTGCTCACCGTGCCCGCCGGGCTCGTCCTCGCGGTGCTCGCCTTGTGGGCGGCACTGCACGTGATCGGAGCGTGATCACCATGGCCGATTCCCCCCGCGCCTCGGCCCCGGCTGCCGGGCCGGCCGTGCTCGTCTGGGTCGCCGAGGGCACCTGGCATGCCTGCGTCGACGCCGCACGCCGCCTGGCCCCGCCTGGCGCCGAGATCACGCTGCTTCACGTCACCTCGCAGGAGATCCCGGGCGCGGCCAGCGGCGCCTATGCCGGGCTCCTCGGCCGGGGTCACCCCGAAAGGGACCCGGGAAGCCGGGTCGAGGAACTCGCCGCCGCTTCCGCCGGCGAGCTGCTTGACGCGGCCGCGCGCCGCCTGGCCAGGCCCTGCGCCCAGACGCGGCGCCGGGGGCGAGCCGAACGGGAGGTTACCGCCGCCGCCGAAGGCGCGGACCTGCTCATCGTGGCCCGTGACGGCGACCGGACCCGCGCTGGACCCAGGAGCCTCGGCTTGGCGAGCCGCTTCGTGGTCGACCACGCCCCGTGCCCTGTCCTGCTGGTGTGGCCAGGGCCAGCGCCTGCCGCCGGAGATCTTCCGCCAGCTCCGCCTCATCCGCCGCGCCACCGCCCGCGCCGCGGCTGAGCTCTGGCGGCTTCCCCCGGGTGCGTTCACATTCCGAGCGAGTACCTGGAGAACGGCTCCGGGGCCAAGGCGTCAGTTGATATCGAACTCGTTGCCCTCGGGGTCCTTCATCCCCACCGCGTAGTGATCGAGGCCGTCGGCGCTCAGGGCTCCGGTCGCCGTGGCCCCCAGCTCCGTCAGCCGCCTGGCCTCGGCATCATCGGCGCGGCGGTGGCACTCAATCTGATCATGGCGGCGGGCCAGCACGGCGCCCAAGGCAGGCCCGTCGTTGTGGCGGAGCTGGCGCTATAGCGCGGTCGTTGTGGCATTGACGGGGCTGTCGCGGCCCGCTCCTGGCCCGTCGTTGTGACATTGCCGGGCCTGCACCGCCCCAGCCGCGCCACGCCCGTGCCCTGAACAGCTGGCACTGAACCAGCCTGCACTTAAGAAAATTAAGATCAACATCTTGAAAATTGAAAATTCACCGGGTATAACTTCAGATATGGCAGATCAGGCGATGGACTGGCAGGAGCTCACGAACCTGACCCGAGGCCAGCCGTTGACCGTCGAGCGGGTACGCCTGGCAGGCAGCGGCGTCGTGATCGAGGGCGAGTTCGAGCTACCGCAACTGGCTCAGCTCGGCGTCGAGGACCAGGTCTTCGTCACGGCGTTCGTGCGCTGCCACGGCTCGATCAAGGAGATGGAGCGGATCTTCGGGGTGAGCTACCCGACGATCAAATCGCGACTGAACCGGATCACGCAGATGCTCGACTTCGTCGAGACCGATCCGGCGCCGTCGCGGGCCGACATCATCGACCGGCTGCGCGGCGGCGAGATCACCGCGCAGCAGGCCTTGTCCGAATTGGAGGGTCGCACGTGATGCCGCAGTTGCTGACCGTACGGGTCAAGCGCCCGGGCGGCCATCCGATCCGGATCTGGGTCCCGGTGCTCCCCGTCGCGCTCGTGTTCTCACCGGTCGTGGTCCTGGCCCTGCTGGTGGCGGCCGTGGCCTGCCTGGTGTACCGCGTCAATGTGGTGCGGGCACTCGGCACCAGCTGGCGCGTCATATCCGCGTTGCCCGGCACCCGGGTCGACGTCGAGCAGGGCCGTACGGCTGTGCTCGTGACAATCCGATAGGAGAGGTTCTCATGAACGAACAGCGCAGGGACATCCTCGAGATGCTGGCCGAGGGCAAGATCACCGCGGCGGACGCCGAGCAGCTCATCGCCGCGCTCGAACGGGACCAGCCGCCGGCGGCGAGTCTCGACGCCCGGCCGAAGGGCAAGGCGAAGTACCTGCGGGTGGTGGTGGACGCCGTGGAGGACGCCGAGCCGACGCGGGTCAACGTGCGGGTGCCTCTGCAGTTGCTGCGGGCCGGCGTGCGGCTGGCGGCCCTGGTCCCGCCGCAGGCGCTGGGTCAGGCCAACGACGAGCTCAGCAAGTCGGGCGTGCCGATCGACCTGACGCAGCTCAAGCCCGATCAGCTCGAGGCCCTCGTGGAGCACCTCGACGAGATGACCGTGGAAGTCGACCAGCCCGATGTCAAAGTGCGCGTCTTCTGCGAGTAGGCGCGTCCAGCGGGACGGGACCCGGCCATCTCCGGCCGGTAGCGTGATCTGGTGACCAGCGAGCAGCTAGCGGACACCGATGGGCGCCTTCGGTACCGGCGGCGCCAGCGCCGATCCGGCGTAGTGACCTATCAGGTCCGTGCCGAACTCAAGGAGACCAGCCCGCCCGCGTGGCGCGGGCTTCAGGTCGCGTCCGACCTGAACCTGGCCGAGGTGCATGACATCCTGCAGGTCGCGTTCGGCTGGACCGATTCGCACCTGCACGGGTTCGCGGCCGGCCCGGAGTTCTACAGCGGCCAAGCCGAACGCTACCTGTGCCCGTTCGACCAGGAGGAGGGCGAGGACGAGGGCGTGCCGGAAGACCAGGTGCGGCTCGACGAGGTGCTGGCCGAGGATGGCGACACGCTTTCGTATGCCTATGACTACGGCGACGGCTGGGAACACCTGCTCACCCTCGAAGCCGCGCTGCCCCGCCAGGACGACGCGCCTCGCGCGGTGTGCACTGGCGGCCGACGCGACGGGCCCGCTGAGGACTGCGGTGGCGTGGGCGGCTACGAGCTGATCGCCGCCGCTACCGATCCGGCCAGCCCGGACCACGCCACCGCCAGGCTCGAGTTCGCGGAGTTCTACGGCGAGGAGGTCGATCCAGGGGACTTTGAGGTCACGACGTTTGACGTCGATGAGATCAACGCCGGGCTAGCGGGGCTCGGCGCCAATCCCGCGATCGACGTCGCCAGCCTCCCGGCCCGGCTCAGCGACCTCGTGCGGGCGGTCCGGTCGCCCGACGGCCTGCGCACGCTGCGACGGCTCATCGCGGCGGCCGAGCCGGCCACCGAGATCCGGGTGGACCCGGCGACGGCGGAGCGGATGGTCCGTCCCTATGCCTGGCTGCTTGATCGGGTTGGCGCGGACGGAATCAGGCTGACCAGCGCCGGTTACCTGCCTCCCGTCCACGTGGCCGCCGCCTTCGCCGAACTTGACCTGGCCCAGGAATGGATCGGCCAGGGCAATCGCGAGGCCGATACCTGGCCCGTGCTGCACCTGCGCGAATCGGCGCAGAGACTCGGCCTGCTGCGCAAGTACCGTGGCCAACTGCTGTGGACGGCCAGGGGCCGCGCCGTGCACGAGGACCCGCCCGGACTCTGGCGGCATCTGGCCGAGCGGATGCCGGTTAGCTCCGCGGACCCATTCGGGTCGCAGGCCGCGCTGGTCTACCTGGTTGCCGTCGCGGGCAACGCGGGTGACGATCTCGGCGGGACCGTGGCCGGCATTCTCGGCTCGATCGGATGGACGCTTTCCGATGGCACGCCGCCAACGGCCAGCCACGCCCTCAGCGCCAGTCGCGATAGCCGCGATGTGCTTCGCCGAATCGGAGCGACTGCCAGCGAGCCCCCTTTCGGGCCGCAGGTGCCGACGGCTGACGGCGTGCTCTTCGCCCGGGCCGCGCTCCGCGGCTGGCCGAAACGCGTGTAGGCCGCCTGCCAGCGCTGGCAGCCTCTGACCGCGAGACGCATTGAGTGTGCCGGCCTCGAAAGCCGTCACCGCGGACCTGCCGCGGCCTCCGCCTCCGGAGCGGCGGCCGTGTACTCGGCGAGCCAGGCGAGCAGGGGACGCAGCCGCTCGCAAGCGCGGTACGCCGGCCCGACGTCACGCACGGCGTCCGGCTCGAGTTCGCGGGCGGCGATCAGCGAGCGGTGCCTGAGCAGGCCGGCACGGGGATGGTCGGCGGGGTAACCGCGCGGCACGCGCTTCATGACGTCGCCGATGATCTCGTGCCCGTCCGCGGCGAGCGACGACACGTGGGCAGCCAGCGTGCGCCCGCTCTCCCCGGCGGCGGCCGCCGCACGAAACAGCCCGATCTGCTCAGGGCCCGCGTACTGCCAGGCGGCCCCGATCCGCAGGCCGTCGAGGCTGAAGCGGAATCCGATCTCGACGTACCGGGCCACTCGCACGATGGCGCACTGGTTCTGCCACCAGTACGCGGTGCTGGCGTAACGCCAGACGGCGAAGTCCTCGTACCAGGGATCTACGTCCGCGAGGTCGCTGAGCAGATCGATCATCGGCTGGCGCACCTGCTCCTCGCGGTCACGCCTGTTCCGTTCCCGCGTCTCCCGCGACGGCTCGCCGCCCAGCCTGAGGAGCACCGCGTACGCCTGCTCCGGCCAGCCGGAGAACCGCGTCGCCATGCCCGCATGCTATCGGCGAGCCGCGCCCTTTGAACTGCCTGGGCTAGGCGGCCCAGTCGAGTGCGCATGCGGGCGTGGCCAGTGCCTGGTTCAGGCTGGCGAAGACGGACACGTGCTCGTGATCCTTGTTGATGGTCATGATCTCGTCATGGATGGCCGGCCGCTCATCAACACCGGCCCGCACCGATATTTCAGCCATCCGAAGTATGTGGCAGTCGTCGTGGAAGGAGCGGCTCTCCCGCTGATGGGATCGGCCTGGATCACGGCGTGCACGTTCACCACGCCACCACGCTTAACGGTGGCGGAGCCCCGGATCACGTCGCGACAGCTTAGGCACCTGGGAGTACGGCCAGGTGCCGCCCGGAGTCTCAGGCATTGAGATAGGTCAGCACCGCCAGGACACGGCGGTTGTCATCCTCGGCCGGATACAGGTCGAGTTTGGCGAAGATGCTGCCGATGTGCTTGCTGACCGCCTTCTCCGTGACCACGAGCCGGGCGGCGATGCCGGCGTTGCTGTGCCCCCCGGCCATCAGCGCGAGCACCTCACGTTCGCGCGGGGTGAGCCGGCTCAGCCGGTCGTCCCGGTCGTGGCGGGCCAGTAGCTGCGACACGACTTCGGGATCCATGGCAGTGCCGCCGCCGGCCACGGTCCGCACGGCCTCGATGAATCCCCGCACGTCGGAGACCCGGTCCTTGAGCAGGTAGCCCAGGCCTGCCGCCCCGGTGGCGAGCAACTCCTTGGCATACAGCTGCTCGACGTGCTGGGACAGGACGAGCACTGGCAGGCCGGGCAGCTTCGCGCGCGCCTGGATCGCCGCCCGCAGGCCCTCGTCCGTAAAGGTCGGCGGCAGCCGCACGTCTACCACCGCCACGTCGGGGTGGTGAGTGAGCAGCGCGTCCAGCAATCCTGGCCCGCTGTCCGCGGCGGCCACGACCTCCATGCCGTAAGCGGTGAGCAGCCGGATCAGGCCGTCCCGCAGGAGGGTCAGGTCCTCGCCAAGGACAACTCGCACGGCAGCTCCATGGTCACCTGCGTCGGCCCGCCCTCCGGGCTGGTCACGGCGACGATACCGTCGAAGGCGTTCAGCCGCCGCTCGATGCCCGCCAGCCCGCCCCCGGGCGCCGGGCGCGCGCCGCCCGTGCCGTCGTCGCCGACGATCGCGATCAGCTTGCCATGATCGAATTCAAGCTGCACCCAGGCCAGGTCCGCGCCGCTGTGCTTGACCACGTTGGCGAACGCCTCGGCGATGGCGAAGTAAGCGGCCGACTCGACGGGGGCGCTGAGGCGGCCGGGCAGGTCGATCCGCACGTCAATGCGCAGCGGCAGGCTGAGCGCGAGGGCGCGCACGGCCCCGTCGAGACCGCGTTCTGCCAGTACCGGCGGGTGGATGCCGCGGACCAGCGCCCGCAGTTCCGACAGCGCCCGGCCGCTGGACTCGCGCGCCTCGGCGAGCAGCGTCAGCGCCAGGTCCGGGTTGTCCCTGACCACTTGCTCTGCGAAGCCGATGTTCATGCCCAGTGCCGCCAGCCGGGCCTGCGCGCCGTCGTGCAGGTCGCGTTCGATCCGGCGCAGTTCTGCCGCCGACGCGTCCACCGCCTCCCGGCGGGACTCGGTCAGCTGTCCTACCCTGGCCGCTATCTCCCCCCGGCGCGGTGCCAGCAGCGACGAGGCGGCGACAGCGTGCAGCTTCAGCAGCCGCGGCCCCGCGATGACGCAGGCCGG
This sequence comes from uncultured Actinomycetota bacterium, assembly GCA_963720575.1. GTDB lineage: Bacteria > Actinomycetota > Actinomycetes > Streptosporangiales > Streptosporangiaceae > Chersky-822. Next base: position 1,020,534 of record CAVRGA010000001.1, on the reverse strand, counting down.
CAGCATGCCCAGGTAAAACAGCTGCAGCAGGACACCGTGCGGCGCGACGTTCACCCATCCGCGCGTCAAGGTGCCGAAATCGTCGATCACGGTCCACGTGAACGCGACGAGCAAGAACACGGGCAGCAGCCCGAGCACCGCGCTGACCGGCACGCTGACCAGCGTCCACAGCAGGTCCCGCCAGGTCGCCGGATCGCTGAGGACCCACTTGCAGCGCCGGAACACGCGGAACAGCCTGTTGATCCGCTTCGTCGGCTCAGGCCGGTAGGGCGACGCGATCGTCACCCCCGACCATTCGAGCGCCCAGCGGCGCTGCAGGCCGGCATGCCGTCGCACCGCGAGCAGGCTCTTCGGCGCGAGCACCACCCCGATCCCGGCAGGCAGCAGGAGAACGCCAGCCAGGGAGGCGACGAGCAGCGGAAGCCCCGCGACAGCGTTCACCGCCAGGACCATCCCGCGAGCGCAGGTCCGCAGGGTCTGCCGGGCAAGCCGCCGCGCCATGCTGTCGCCAGCCTCACTCATCGCTGCCTCCGCCCCTCGGCACCTCTCCCGGCGCGGCACCAGCCCTTCCCAGGGCACGTGCCCGCTCCTGCCTCCCATTGTGGGCGCCGGCCGCGGTCAGGCTCAGTGGTGTTAACTCCACCATTTCAATGTCGCCGGCACTGCCGGGCGGCGCGATCCTGATCGCGCAAAAATGGCAAACAAGCCTTAAGCTCTATTGCGGTTCAGGCTGCGCGAAACACGGATCCGCCGACAGAACAGGCAGGCTTAACATGACTTTGCTCGGTCAGACGCTGCGGCTGGCGCGCCGCAAGATTGCCCTGATAGGCGGTACCGTCGCCGTCACGGCGAGCCTCACCGCGGCGATGCTCACCGGGGCGAGCCCCGCCAGCGCCGGCCTGACCCCTGGCACCAACTGGACCAAGGCCAGCTTGCCGGCGAACTACTCCGTCTTCCAGGGCGAGCGAGTGCCGGTCTCATGCGCCGCGGGCACCCAGTTCTGCCTGGCCATCGTGTCGAACACCGACACGATCTATGGCGACGTCGTCACCACTGACGGCGGCCAGGACTGGCAGGGTTACAACGCGCTGCCAGCATCCATCACCGACGTCGTCGGGGTCTCCTGCGTCTCGGCGTCGGAATGCTGGATCGTCGGCACCAACCCAGACAGTGACGCCCCGGATGTCGCCGAGACCACCGACGGCGGACAGACCTGGACCGACCAAACCCCGCCGCAGTGGACGCTGACCCTCCTAGTCCAATCCATCGACTGCCCGACCGCGACGAACTGCTGGATCGTGGGCTGGGACCAGAACCTGGGCAACCCAAGCGCCGGCGACACCCCGTGGGTGGCTAACACCACGGACGGCGGGTCGACCTGGACGACGTTCACCAACCTGCCGGTGATCACCGGCAACCCGCTCGGCACCTACCAGCTGTACGGAGTTTCCTGCGTCTCCTCGCTGAGCTGCCTGGTGACTGGCGGCTACAACGGCCTGGACGGATTCGTTCAGACGGTGTCGACCACGGACGGCGGTGACACCTGGGCGCTGTCGACCGATCCCGCCCTGCAGGGGCTGCAGGATGTTTTCAGCGCCTCCTGCCTGCCGGCCGGCAGCGGCTTGCCGGTGTGCTACGCGGTCGGGGCCGCGCTGCTGGCAGGCGGACCGGTCGAGATCACGTCGACCGACGGGGGCGTGACCTGGAGCGGAATGGAGACCTACGACAACACCGGCTGGTTCAGCTCGATCTCGTGCGGCGACACCACCCACTGCTGGGCCCAGGGCGCCGGCACCTCGATCGCGCTGCTCGGCACCCGCGACGGCGGTGCCAGCTGGTCCGAGCAAACCGCTGACACCACCAACGAGAACGGCCTGATCTCGTGCGCCTCGGATAGCCTCTGCGTCAGCACCGCCGACAACGCCATCTGGTACACAAACAACGGCGGCGGCCTCGGCGCCGCACCGGCAGTCAGCCGGATCGGATCAGGCAGCCCGCAGACACCGGCTAAGCCCGTCATCCGGCAACTGCCCCGGGTGAGCGCGAATGTTGTCTGGGCACGGACCGGCCGCAGCATCACGCTGACCGGCCAGTACCACGGAAGTTCGGCACCGAAGACAGCTAATGTCACGCTGGCATTGCCGAACAAGAGCCAGGTAAAGCGGACGGTGCCGATCGGGCTGAACAATTACTACTCCGTGCGGATCGGCAAGCTCGCTCCGGGCACGACAAAGGCGACATTCACGGCCGGCGACGACAAGCCCTTCGTCGTGCACGTGCGCAGCCACGCCAGCGCGGCCCCGGCAGTCACCGGGCTGTCGGCGCACGGTGGTCCCGCGGCGGGCGGCAATACGGTCACCATCACCGGGACGAACTTCGGCCGGGTCACCGGCGTGCTCTTCGGCACCGAGCCGGGTACCCACGTCCACGTCGACTCGCGGACCAGGCTGACCGTGCGGGCGCCCGCCGGCTCCGGGGACGGCTTCGTCAATGTGGCCACCGCGGGCGGCGGGCCAAGCCCGCTGACCGGCCGGGCGGTCTACAACTGGCTGCGGACTCCCGCGATCACCAAGCTCGCGCCACTGTCAGGACGCGCCGGCGGCGGCACCACGGTAACCATTCACGGCAAGCACTTCTCCTATGTACGGGCCGTGTATTTCGGCAAGAAGCGCGGCAGCCACGTGGTGGTGCTCTCGCCTACCGAGATCAAGGTCGTTGCCCCCGCTGGCAGCGGCACGGTTAACGTCCGGGTCACGACGGCGGGCGGTCAGACCGCGCTAGTCAAGGCCGGCCGGTTCAGCTACCGGCACTGAGCGGCGGGTGCCGGGGACGCCAACGGCGTTCCCGGCACCAGGCACCGGCACCGGGCACCGCCACTGGGTGGGTGCTGCATGGCCGCGCCGGATACGAAGATCCGGCCGGTACGCGGACAGACCGGGCGAGCTCTGGGCGGACGTGCCCCGTGCCCCGGCCCGGCGCTGCCAGGGCAGCGTGAGCATCGTGGCCCTCCCTGTTGCTGTCAGATGCGGGCGTGAACGGCAACTTGGCCGCGCCGATAACGTCGATCCTTGATGCGGACCACCCGGCCTCCGCCGCTCACCCCAGCTTGCGGGCCACGCCTCCCCACAGGGCGGCGGCCGCCTCCGACTCCAGCTGGGACTGCGGATGCCACTTGGAGAGCTGGACCACGCCGGGCTCCACCAGGTCGAGCCCGTCGAAGAACTTCGTCACCTGAGCGTGATCGCGAAGCACCAGCGGCGCGTCGAGTTGCCGCTCGTTGAGCGCCCTGGCGAAGTCGGCCAGCTCCGGGTAAATGTCTGCGGTGAGGTGACAGATCGCCAGATAGCTGCCGGCCGGGAGGGCCTGTATCAGCGTGCGGACTATCCCGTACGGGTCGTACTGGTCCCCGACGTTGTGCAGGATGCCCAGCAGCAGCAGGCCCACTGGCTGGCTGAAGTCCAGCGTCCCGGCGGCCGCGCTGAGGATCGCTTCCGGCTCGCGCAAGTCCGCGTCCAGATAGTCGATGACGCCCTTGGGACTGCCCTTCAGCAGCGCCTGCGCGTGCACCAGCACGATCGGGTCGTTATCCGCGTAAACGATTCTGGCGTCCTGGGCAACCGACTGCGCGACCTGATGCACGTTCTCCCCGGAGGGAATGCCGGTGCCGATGTCCAGGAACTGCCGGATTCCCGCCTCGGCGGCGAGAAACCGCACCACGCGCCGCAGGAACGCGCGCGCGGCACGAGCGGATTCGGCCGTTTTCGGGAACGCCTTGATCCCGGCCTCGGCCGCTACCCGGTCAGCTTCATAATTGTCCTTGCCGCCAAGAAAATAGTCATACACTCGCGCCGGGTGCGGGACATCGGTGTTGATCCCGGGGATGTCCCGCCCGGTACCGCCAGGCGACGTTCCGGTCATAAGCCAACCCTACTGGCATTCCCCGGCGACCGCTGCTCGCTCAGCGAGAGCCGCGCCCATACGGGCCGGGGACCCATCGCCGCCCATAGACCCATCTTCGGGACATTCATGACCTTTGTTGCTAATAGAGGTTCAGGCGGCCAGGGTTCAGGCGGCTGGGCGGCTCAGCGGTGTCCGGGGTGACCAGGCCAGGCTGTTCCAACTGACGCTAATTTCCGTCGTAGTGCCCTGGTCCTTGATCCCGGAAGATCGCACCTGCCGCCCCCGCATCGCCAGCTCCCCGTACTGAGAACCCTCCCCCACGATGCCGGAAAAGCTCCCCGAACCTGAGAACCCTCCCCCACGATGCCGGTAAAGCTCCCCGCACCTGATCACGAACCGCGCGGCAGGCCCCCGGAACCCGCGCTGATTTCCGTGATCATGTTCGAGACCGTGATCACGGAAGATCGCCCAGGTCAGGACAGCAGTGATGTTCCGTGATCATGTTCGCGGACATGATCACGGAACATCGCCGGTGTCCTGGAGATTGTCGCGTGACTCATGGTCAGGCAGGTTGCCGCCAAGGCACCCGCCTCGTTTCGACCTGGCCCGGCAAGGCCCGGCCCCTGCAAGGTGATACGGTGCGGGTCTTGCGGGGCGAGCCGGGCTCGTTTCCGGCGGTACGGGTTGCCTGGCCGGTGTTCGCGGCGTGTTCCCGTTCTGCGGCATGATCGCGGAGAGTTCCCGCGCCGGAGCATGATCGCGGAGCGTTCTCTGTCATTTGCGGCATGATCGCGGAGCGTTCTCCGTCGTTACCGCGGAGACTTCTCGCAGCACGGAGTGTTTGCCGTTCTATGTGCGGACAACGCTCCGCGCGGCGACAACTCTCCGCGCCAGAGCCGGAAAGACTCCGCGCGGAGACAACTCTCCGCGCCAGAGCCGGGAAGGGCTCCCCGCCAGAGCCGGGAAGGCTCCGCGAAGCGGGAAGTCTCCGGGAAGCCGGGGACGAGTCTCGCGGCTGAGCCCCGGAACTCTGTCCAGGCACTGGCGGAGCGTTGCCTTGGCTATTCACCGCATTATGGCTCATCTCGGCTGTTAGCAACGCGGAGCTGGCGCATCACCACTGCAAGACCAGCCGGCCGGCCGCGCAGGTAAACCGGCACGGCTACCGGGGCGTCCAATGACATGAGCCGGAATGCCAGGTCGCAGGGAGGGGAGCTGTCCCCGCGGCCGCGTGGCGCTGGAACGGCAGAATCGAGGATTCAGCAGGTGATTATCGGTTCAGATCTTGGCGCGTATGATAATATCGCGTCCGCGCTCGGATCGTCGTACAAGTTCCGTGGCATTCGCTATTACGCGGGCGGCGGCGGCGTCAACGTTAACGTTTTCCCGACGCCCTGGCCGATTTTCGGTCCTGGCACCCAGATGCTGATGTCAGTTTATCCTGATCTTCGTGATCTTCTAGCTGGTCGGCTGGACAACCAGATCCGCGACATGATCGCCAACGCCCCCCCTGGCTCTATGCTCAACGCCTGGCATGAGGTCCTGAGCCTGAAGTTCAAGCAGGCCTACCTGACACCCGCCAACGTTTACCTGATGCATCGCAAGATGAATACCTTGTGCCGGGGCTCGCAGGTCACTTACGGCTGCCTGCTCGGCGGCGGCGACCTGACGCGCCTGATGCGTTACGTGCCGCCGAACCTCGGCTTCTACGGACTCGATCTGTACGGCAACCTGGGTATCCGTACGCATCCCCGCTGGCAGCATCCCTTTCAGCGGTGGATTCAGTTCAGGAACCTGGCCAAGACCAAGGTCCGGACCGGGCGTCCCTCTCTGGTCATTGGCGAGACCAATTGCCCTGATCGGGCCCTGCGCCCCGCCTGGTTCAAGCTGATTACTTCCTGGCTGCACGCTTATGGCCCGCACGGGAAGGCTGTTTTCTCATTCTGGGCTGATCCCGGCTTTGGCCTCAGCGGGCCCTGGGATCCTTACGACACAGCCACTATTAGGGCTCTGCGGAGTATCTGTTCCCAGTACGCCAGGTAATTGAGACGGATTCAAGCGAGGAACAGATGAAGCGATATCGGGTCATGGTGCTTATGGCCGGCGCTGTCGCGGTCGGCGGAGCGGTCATGCTCGGGGGCGCGGCGGACGCCCAGGCGAGCCCGGCGGCCGGAGCATGGGGCCTGGCGACCGAGGTACCCGGCCTGGCCGCGCTGAACGCCGGCGGGCGGGCGGAGGTTGTGTCGGTGTCGTGCGGCCCGGCCGGCGACTGCGCGGCCGGCGGGTCTTACGAGGACCGCCGCGGTCACTTGCAGGGGTACGTGGCCAGCGAGCCGAACGGCATCCCGGGCACGGCGACCGAGGTACCCGGCCTGGCGGCGCTGAACGCGGGCGGTCGGGCCGAGGTCTTGTCGGTGTCGTGCGGCCCGGCGGGCGGCTGCGCGGCCGGCGGCTACTACTACGACCGGCGCGGTCACCAGCAGGGGTTCGTGGTCAGCGAGCAGGACGATACCTGGGGCAAGGCGATCGGGGTGCCCGGCCTGGCGGCGCTGAGCGCGGGGTTCGCCGAGGTCGTGTCGGTGTCGTGCGGTCCGGCCGGCGACTGCGCGGCCGGCGGGTACTACTACGACCGGCGTGGTCAGCAGGGTTTCGTGGTCAGCGAGCAGAGCGGCATCTGGGGCAAGGCGACCGATCCGCCCAGCCTGGCGGGGCTGAACGCGGGCGGGCCCCGCAGGCTCGACGCGTCCGCCGAAGTCACGTCGGTGTCGTGCGACCCGGCCGGCGACTGCGGGGCCGGCGGGTACTACACGGGCAAGCGCGGTCCGCAGCAGGGGTTCGTGATCAGCGAGCAGAACGGCAGATGGGGCAAGGCGATCGGGGTCCCTGGCCTGGCGGCGCTGAACTCCGGCGGCCTGGCCGCGATCACTTCGGTGTCGTGCGCCTCGGCGGGTAACTGCTCGGCCGGGGGATACTACAAAGCCAGCCGCAGTCAGCAGGGGTTCGTGATCAGCGAGCAGAACGGCACGTGGGGCACGGCGAACGGGGTCCCCGGCCTGACGGCGCTGAACGCGGGTCATTCCGCCAGGGTCTGGTCGGTGTCGTGCGGCCCCGCGGGGGATTGCGCGGCCGGCGGGAGCTACGTGGACAGCCACCACCACGGGCAGGGCTTCGTGGCCAGCGAACTGAACGGCACCTGGAGCACCGCGACCATAGTGCCCGGCCTGACGGCGCTGAACGCGAGCGGTCCCGCCAGGGTGCTGTCAGTGTCGTGCGATCAGCCGGGCGACTGCGCGGCCGGCGGGATCTACCTGGACTCGCACCGCGATCAGCAGGGGTTCGTGGTCAGCGAGCAGGACGGCACGTGGGACAAGGCGATCGAGGTGCCGGGCCTGGCACCCCTGAACGCCGGCGTCGCCCAGGTCGGGTCAGTGTCATGCGGGCCGGCGGGGAACTGCGCGGCCGTCGGGTACTACCAGGACGGCCACAAGCACGTGCAGGGCTTCCTGGTCAGCCAGAGTTGACCAGGCTGCGGAAAGTCACCCATCACCAAGATCAGCTTGCCTTCAACGTGCCCTACGGCCAATTTTCATATGCTGAAAGGGTTGTCGGACACTCACTGTGGTGCGCTGGCCGGCGCGCTCGGGCTGACCCCGTATTCTTCGTCCGCTGATGGCTGCGCCGCCAGATGCAGCGCGGCCCTGGCGAGGAGCCGGGTGGAATCCAGCGTGGGCAGCGGCGAGTTCGAGTCATCGACAATGAGCGGGATCTCGGTGCAGGCTAGTGCGACGCAGTCGCAGCCGGCGGCCTTCAGCCGGTCGATGACGTGCAGGAAGTAGGTGACGGCTTCGGGTGTGCAGGTGCCGTAGGTCAGCTCTTCGATGATGATGCGGCTGATCTCCGCGGTTTCCTCGGCCGCGGGGCGCTGGTAGTCCAGGCCGCGTGCCGCTAGATTGTCCGGGTACACCGCGCTGTCGACGAGCCATCGGGTGCCGAGAATGCCGACGCGGCGCATCCCGCGCCTCGCCGCGCTGGCGGCGACGACGTCGGCGATGTGCAGCCAGGGCAGCGGCAGCTGCTTCTGGACCTGGCCGAGTGCCTGGTGGATCGTATTGTCGGGGCAGATCAGGAAGTCCGCTCCGATGGCGGCCAGCTTTCGCGCGGACACGAGCATCAGGTCCGCGACGCCGTCCCAGTCGCCGCGCTCCATGCGGGTCGTGTACTCGGCGAGCGACGGCGTGTGCATCGAGATCTCAGGATGCGCATGGGGGCCGAACAGCTGCGCGCCTTCGCCGCAAATGGTCCGGTAGCACAGCGCCGCGCCCTCCGCGGAGCACCCCACGATTCCGATGTGCCTGGGCACGTGATCGCCTCCTTGCCGCGAGAGCGTACCTGAACCGGGCACTAGCCGCACCGTGCTCACCGGACTATGTCCGCTGTGCGGCGAAGCGGTAACGCAGCGAGCGGCCTTCCCACCAGGGCACGGGTACTTCAAGATCAGCGAAGCCCGCCTCGGCCAGGACCGGGTGGTAACTGTGCGGGTCCAGTTCACAGGTGACTGACTCCGCGGTGATGTGCAGCGTGCCCCTCGAATCGAGGAACTGCCGCCACAGCCTGACCGGAGTCGCCCGCTGGTGCCTGGGCAGCCTGCGGGCGAGCAGGCGACAGAGATTGTCGGCGATGACGGCCAGCGTGGCGTCCAGGTCCGGGTTGAACGGCCAGGCCGCCGCCGAGTCGGGCCGCCCGGTCGTGGCGCCTGCCTGCCAGGCCGGCGGCGAGCAGATCGGCGTAGCTGGTGACCAGGCTCGCGGCCGGAGTCGTCCGGTCATTGGTGATCAGCAGGGCCGGGCCGGCCCGGCCGATTTCATCGATGGCGATCTGACGGACTTTCGGCGTTATCCACTTCAGCGTGATCATGTCCTCGTGCAGCCTGAGCGCACCGCCGCCGCCAGTGACCGGCGACGGCATGCTCGTCCACGCCTCGCCTGGCAAGGCCGCCAGCCGCTTCAGCTCAGTCTGGCCGCGCTGGCGGACGCAGAGCCAGCGAACACCGCGGGCGGCCAGCTCATCGAGCACCGCATAGGTAGTCACCTGGGAATCGAAGACCAGCAGCCCTGGATCCGAGCCGGCGGACTGCTGCCAGTAGTCGGCGAACGCCAGGATCTCCCGCGACTGCTCAGCCTCAGCGAGATCGGCGTTGGCATAGATCAGGTCCTTCCTGGCCAGATCCCAGGCCAGGAAGACGAAGCTCATGCCGGCCTGGCGGAAATCGCAGCCGAACCTCGTCTCCGCTGGCACGAGATCCAGCCGTCGCAGTGCCCCTACCAGCCAGATGAGCAGGTCTCGATTGGATTCGCGCCGTACACGCCAGGAGTAGGCGCGAAGTTCGGCCTCGGTTGGCATCGCGGTCAGGCCAAGCGTGAACGCCAGCCCGGCGTCGCTGACCACCGAGCCACGACGGCGCCGGCGCGACCAGCGATCGCATTTCGCATATAAAAGCGCGCCGAGCACCTGCCAGCTGGTCAAGACCGGAGTATCCGGATAGGCCGCCGAGCGGACTAACTCATCCAGCCTTAATTCGGCCATTCCCGGTAACAGCAACAGCAATCCGGCGTGTTCGCAGGGAAGCGCGAGCGGGCGCTCAGGCCAGGGCAGCGGGCGTGCTGCCTGCGCCGCGACCGGCTCGTCGGTGAAGGCGCGGCATGCCCTGCCCTGGCGTGGCAGCCTGGGCAGTCCGTAAGCGTCCAGGATCTCCCACACGGACTGCGCCGATAACGGCAATCCGTCAGCCGCGAGCACGGCGGCGATCTCGGTAATCGAACGGCCTTCCCCGCGCAGGGCAAGCACCCTGGCCCGTAACGCGCTCGTCGCCTTGCGCGGCCCTTTAGGACCGGGCTTGGCCTCGGTAAACAGCGCCAGCTCCCCCGATCGCAGTGACGTGGCCATCTGGTGGACGCTTCCAGTCGTGTACCCGAATTTCGACGCCACCTGCGACGCTGGCATGTCCTCCACGAAATAGGCGCGCAAGGCTTCGTATCTTCGCTGCGAGGCACTAGCCGGGCGGAGGAAATACTCTGCGCCGACCCTCAACGCGACCCGGCTCCGGCCGCGGACATTGCCGTCATCGCGGTCATCACCTGGCGACAGGTACCACCAGAACAGGTCATGAACAACTCATGCATGCTCATAGGGATCGTCTCCGCACTCTAGGGCCGGTCACCACATCTTTGCCGCGCAATCCGGCTCGGTCAATCCTGCGGTAACCCCCTGCTCGCCGGCCGCGGCCAGCCCGTCCCGCGGCCCGGGCTCGCCGCTGTCTCAACCTAATTAGGCGAACGCCGCGTCCCGGTGGCTGCCGGGGACCACCTCTTGGCTCCCGGACGGAGATCTCGTTACCTCATCGACATACGCGACATAAGGTACAGAGCTTTACATAGATCTCCAGAATCCGGCCAAACCCGGCTGCTATTCTCCGATCTGGCTCTGCGGCTTTCACGGTTCCGCCTAAATGCAATCCATTCATATATGCATGCGGATCAACACCTGACCCCGGTGACTCTCTTGACAAGCCGTCGCGGTGAAAGCACTCTCAAAATGACCGCCGACCCGACGGTCGCACCCGATACGTCCGGACCATTGGGTATCAGTTCAGGCAGCCGGTCTTTGCTGCCGCCTTTCGCCAGAGGAGAATTAAGTGAAGTCGTCAGTGCAGATCAAGAAGATCTCGGTGCGTCGCACGGGTGATATCCGCCTTACCACCGCGTTCTGCACCGTGCCGTACGTCCTCAACGCCTAGTCTTTCTAGCTAGCTTGGTCTGCGCGGGCCGAGATCGCAAACATCGGGAGTTCTCGCTCGCGCAGGCCGGCTCAATTTCCGGCAATCTTGAAGAAGGAAATGTTGGAAACCGCACTGGAATTGCATAACCTGAGCTTCGTCCAGGAGGGCGACGAAGTCGTCGTCGGGCGGCTCGACACCGGCTCCTATGCGGTCTTTCCTGCCGATGGCGCCGAGTTACTGCACCGGATCGCCGAGGGAATGACCACGAACCAGGCATCGGCCTGGTATGAGGAATGCTTCGGCGAGCCCGTCGACATTGACGAGTTCGTGACGACCCTCACCGAGCTTGGCTTCGTGCGCGAGGACGATGCGCAGCCAGACTCTGTCGAGCCGGTGCGCCTGCGCTGGCTGGGCCGGGCGCTCTTCTCGCCGGCCGCCTGGGTCTGCTACGGGGCCATTGTCGGGTTGTGGGTACTGGCAGTACGTCAGGACAGCGCCATCCTGCCGCATCCATCGCAGATCTTCTTCGTCCGATCGCTCTTGATCGTGCAGATAGTGATCACAATTGGCCAGACGCCGTTGCTATTCGCGCACGAAGGATTCCACGTGCTGGCAGGCCGCAGGCTTGGCCTGCCAACCCATCTGGGAATCAGCAACCGGCTCAGCTATATCGTATTCGAGACGAAGCTCAACGGCCTGATGAGCGTGCCAAGGCGAGCTAGGTACCTGCCGTTCATCGCTGGCCTGGTCTGCGACTTGATCATTTTGTGCATTCTCGACCTGGTTGCCGAGCTGACCAGTAATGGCCCTGGCTCTTTCTCGCTGGCCGGAAAGATTTGCCTGGCCATCGCGTTCACCGTGGTGCTGCGGATGGCCTGGCAATTCCAGCTGCACTTGCGCACCGACCTGTATTACGTGTTCGCGACCGCTCTCAACTGCTATGACCTGCATGACGCGAGCATGGCACTGCTGCGCAATCGGCTCTGGCGGGCGCTTGGCCGCACGCACCGCATTACAGACGAGCAGCAATGGACCGAGCATGACCGGAAGGCAGGCCTGTTCTACGGGCCGTTTATCAGCCTGATCTTCATAGCGTTAGCACTGTTCACGATCTTCGGAACGCTCCCGATCGTCAAAGACTACGCCACGACGATCATCAGCAGCCTGCTATCGGGTACCTATAACGTCCACTTCTGGGATTCCCTGCTCTCCGTGATCCTCAATATAACTCAGGTAATACTACTTTTCTGGCTAGCCCGCCGCAAGCGCCGTGAGCTAGCGGGCCGCAGGCCTCGTTTGCTGCTCAAGGAGGCGGACTGACAATGACTCGCCACATCAGGCTCTCCGGTGCCCGCCGGGCAGATCGCGAAGAGTGGATAGCAAAGAATACCGGGCAATCGCTGATCGTCCGCTGCCATCAGCGGCTGCGCGGGCCGTATACCGGTGTTGACGCCATGCTCGGAACCGTGCTTCCCGAGGCCGCCAGGCGGTGGCCAGGGCTTGTCGAACTGCATCGGTTCGAACTCCTCTACGGGATGCCAGAGCTTGAGGAGATCATCGGCCCGGCACCGCGCACGCTGGCTTCCGACGCGCCATTTAAGGAACGGACCAGATTCTTCGCCTCGGACATGATCCGCTGTATGAATCAGGGAATCGCGACGTTCCTCGTTGCGCATTCGGCGCGCATGCTGGCTGCCGGGCAGCCGATGCCGACTTTGGTATTCGATGAAATCCATGAGGCCGAGCCGACTACCTGTGAATTAATCGCGCTGCTGATGCGCCGCGCGGACCCGGCCGTGCTGCGGATCGTGGTCAGCGGAGCCGACGCGACGCTGCCAGCCGAGCTCGCCGACGAGCTCAGCGCCCGGGCGGACGACGTGATCTGCCCGCCAGGACGCCGGCCCGCGGCCGCGCGGACGCCGTCGGAGTTGCTTTCCGCCTATATCGCCGGGGACGGAACTAGCGACGACCCCGCGGAATTCGATGCTTACCAGCGTAGTGACCCCGCCACGCGGGCCCGGCTCCATGACGAGCAAGCCGACCGGCTCGAGCCGGGCGCCGGACCAGGGCTGCGCATCGGGGCGATCGCCTATCACCGCGAGCACGGCACCGCCTCGGCGACCACCGGCTCCGCCGCGCTCGCCGAGGCGCAGCAGTACTGCTCTGAAGTCGGGTTCTCTGCCGCCGTGGTGGACCTGGGAATGCGCTGCCGCGCGATCACTGATCCGGTTCGCGATGCCAAGAGATATTGCGACGTGACTTCTCAGGTCGCTACCTCGCTCGTGCCTCAAGGCCGGCTTGACGAATCGATGAATCTCTACCTTGAGCTGCGTCGCCTTTATCCGCTGCCCAAGGTCCACATGACCACAAGCTATGCGATCGCCATGCTGTACACCCGGTTTCTGCATCCGCGTGACCACGAGACCGCCATCGAATGGCAGAATAATGCCGCCGCCATCGCCAGCATCTTGCCTGATGCGCGTGAGCGCCTGGTGTTCGGCGTATTCCAGGATAATGCGCTCGCTCTCATCGAGATGCATCGCGGTAATCTGCGGCGCGCGCTCGATCTAGTTGAGTCCGGGATGGCGCGGCTCGACGCTGAGATAGGCGACGATGAGTGGGTCCTGCATCGTTCGCAGCTGCTCTACAACAGCGCCAGGCTCAAGGTCGCGCTGGGCGACGCCGAAGCCGCGTATGCGGATTTCACCACCCTCATCGCAATGGACCCCTATTACACCGACTATCTGTGTGAGCGAGCGAGAATCTCGCGCAAGGCCGGCGACTTCGACGCCGCGCTGGCCGACTATGACCGGGCCGTGCGACTCGCGCCGCCCTTCCCTGAGCTTTACTACAACCGCGGCACCGCGAGGGCTGCCGTCGGCGACATCGAAGGAGCGCTCGCCGACTACGGCTACGTGCTCGACATGGAGCCGAACGACGTTGACACCCGCCTCAGCCGCGCCGAGCTGCTGCTCGGCGAGGGCGAGCTGGCCGGCGCCATGACCGACGTTGAGGCAGGCCTGTGCCTGCGCCCGGCCGAGCCGCGCTTGCTGTGCATGCGGGGAACCATCGCACTTGAGCTTGGCGAGCTCGAAGCGGCCATTGAGGCCATGGACGGCGCGATCGCACTCGACCCGCGGTACGCCGCCGCCCTACTCAACCGGGCGGTCGCGCACTACAGGTCGGGCCGGAGCGAGCTGGCCGTGGAAGATCTGACCAGAACGCTGAGCATCACGGGCGAGGACCCCGACATCATGCTCAATCGCGGGCTCGCCTATCTGGAGACCGGCCAGGCCGACCTGGCGCTCGCTGACTTCGACCGGGCCCTTGACCTGCCCGGAGCTGACGTCGCCGAATTGCGCCGGCTGCGCGGCGCCTGCCTGAGCCACCCGCCCGGCAGCACCCCCGTCCCGGCCGCCCGATGAGCTAGGGCAGGGTGAGCGGCGCCACCGGGCGAGTACTGGCGCGGCCCGGCCCTCGGACCGGGGCACTGGCCAGTGGTCACTACTGGCGCGGCGGGTCCAGCCGGGGCGCGACGCTGAGGCACGTTCGTCACCGATGGCCGGACCACCCGGGCGCGCAGCGCCGGCGGCCTCCGGCCGCCGCTAGAGAGGAACGTGAGTGACCATCATCAGAGATGAACGCCAGCACGCGGAAGCCGAGCGCGCGGACGGCACGGGGGGAGGACCCCTGAGCCGGCGCGGCGTCCTTGGCAGTCTCGCCGGCGGTCTCGCCGCCATTCCCGTACTGGCCAGCATCGGATCGGCCGCCCCCGCCCTGGCCGCCGCGGCAGTGCGGCCGGGCAGCGTCCCGAGCGCCGCCGGCGACCTGGCGCGCGGAGCGGAGCGGCGGTACAACGCCCCGTTGCTCGCTCCGGGAGCCCGTCTGGTGCTGCCGGCCGGCATCATGGCCGTGAGCATCCAGGACTTCTACCGTCATCCGCACCTCGCGCCGGCCGAGTCCGCCTGGCCGCGCGTGACGGCTGCCGACGGCACGACGGTCGACGCGTCGGTCGTTCCCGGACGCGGCGCTCCCGCCCGGATCGCGATCCTGAGCGGGTTCACGCAGGGCTGGTACGAGCTCATCCATGCGAGTGGCAGGGCAGACCGGGTGACGTGGGATGCCGGCAAGCTCCCGTTCCTGTGGCTCTACGGCGAGTTCGGCGGCACGAACGAGGCTCCGTACCGCAACCGGTTCTACACGCTCGCGCTGCAGGCGCTTTCCGCCAATCCGTACCCCCGCAGCGCCTCCATTATCTAGGAGCAGCATGTCTCACCACTTTGACTACCCGACAGACGAAACTCTGGACATCAGCGACGCGTACTGCTTCGCCGGGCCTGGCGATCCCCACGGCCCGCGCACGGTATTCGGGATGAACACCTCGCCGTTCGGCGCCCCGACCTGGAACACCGCGGGCTATTACGAGCTCAAGATCGACACCAACGGCGACTACGTCGAGGACATCACGTTCCGCGCCACCTTCCCGATCGGTCCCGACGGCACGCAGCACGTGCGAGTGGAGCAGCTCACCGGCGCCGCGGCCACCGACCGCACCGCCTCAGGTACCGTCATCACCCCGCCCAACGCCCCCATCGGGGAGGTCGTGGAGTGCGGCAACGGCATCAAGCTCTTCGCCGGGCCGCGCCTCGACCCGTTCCGCAACTTCATCCCCTACCCGGTCACGACAACGACCTGCCTGGCGGCCGGCACCTTCCCCGACTTCCCCTCGCTGGGCCCGGCCCACAACGATTTCGCGAATACCGCCGTCAGGTCCTACGTGCTCGAGGTGCCCGTCGCGGTCACGGGGCACGGCCGGGTCCATTTCTGGGCGTCCACCGCGTTCTTCGATACGGGGCACAGCACCTGGGTCCAGGTTCAGCGCGCCGGCAAGCCCAACATGACCACGTTCTTCGCATTCGACACCGGCTCGGCCAAGGTCGCCGACTACAACTCCACCGTTCCCGCGATCGACCTCGCAGGCAGGCCCCGCCACCCCGCGACCGATCCCGCCTCGGGAATCTGGGGCCAGGTGCGGGACAACATCGCGGCGGTCGTCCAGGCCGGCGGAACGTACAAGAACCCTCCCCACAAGTTCCCCACCGCACGGGCCTACGGTGCGTGGGCGGCGGACGCCCTGCTCCCGAACGTCATCGCGTTCACTCCCGGCACCGTGGCCCTCTGGGACCCCTGGTTCGACATTCAGAATGGCAAGGGCATCATCGAGGACATCGGGTCCAACATCATCAAGATGATCGTGAACCAGGACTTCTCCTCGGGGCTCGAGCCGGGTCCGGTCCTCGACTACTTCCCCTACCTCTCCCCTCCGCCGGCCAGCTGACCAGGCAGCGATCGCGGAGCGTTCTCCGTCGTTACCTCGGAGACTTCTCGCGGCACGGAGTGTTGACCGTCCTATGTGCGGAGAACGCTCCGCGCAACGACAACTCTCCGCGCCAGAGCCGGAAAGGTCTCCCCGAAGCGAGAAGGCTCCTTCGCAATGCCGGAAAGGCTCCCCGATCCTGATCACGAGCCGCGCGGCAGCCTCCGGGACCCGTGCTGCTTTCCGTGATCATGATCGAGACCATGATCACGGAACATCGCACCTGCCGCCTCCGCGCTGACAGGCTCCCCGGACTGAGAACATCCGGTCCGGCGGTGGCAGCGCAAGTCCGCTGCTGCCTGGCTGGCCTCAGCTAGCCGGCATACTGGGCGGCGATCTTCGTGAAGTCGTAGGCGCTCTGGCTGATGTTGCTGCACGTCCCTGGTGCCCACGGTTCCTGTGCTCCGGCCGGGCAGGGCTGGTCGCGGTTCAGCGACCAGAACGAGAACCACGCCACGTGGTTGGCCGTCGCGAAACCGCGCAGGGTAGTGAACGTGTCCTGGGTGAAGAGTTCGCTCGGCTGGTCGGTATGCCCGTTCATCAGCGTGAGGCCGATACGCGACCAGGCGGTGGCGGCCGTCCAGCCGTACAGCGACTCCAGTTGCCCGGCGACGTCGCTGGCCACGGTCTCGTCGCTGCTCACCTGGGTTCCGCTCGTCAGGCCGTAGTCGAAGTCCTCGATGCCGAACACATCGATCCTGGCTCCGGCCGCTATCGCCTGCCTGATCTCGTCGGTGCCGGTGCCCGGCAGTCCGACTGAGGTCATGGGAATCGTCAGCGAGACCGTCAGGCCCGGGTCCTGCCGCTCCAGCATCGCGATGGCCTGGAACCGCTTGAGTTCATTGGCCGAGTCGCCGAGCGCGGCGTTCTCGATGTCGAAGTCGACATGGGTCAGCTGGTACTTGCTGATCACCGACTGGTACGCGCTGGCCAGCGCGCTCGCGCTTGCGCAGGTCTGGCCAAGCTCGGTGCCGTTATAGCCGCCGAAGCTCACGCCCGCGTCTCCGCCGGCACCGCGGATGGCCGAGATCAGCGCGGCGACCGTGCTGTCCCCGGATACCAGCTGGGTGCTGCTGCCGTCCCAGGCGGGCGTGCACCCGCCGGCGTCGAGTACGAAGGAGAGCATGAAGTTCTTCTCTCCCGTGGTGCTCATGATCCCGGCGATCTGCGAGGCTGTCGGCGGGTTGTTGTCCAGCGGCATCAGGTAGACGGGCGATCGCCAGCTGCCGCCTCCGCCGGTACCTCCCCCGCCTCCGCCGGCAGCGGACGTCGTCGCGCTGACCGCGGAGCTTTGCGCCGAGGCGTTGCCCGAGCCGTCCACCGCCGCCACCGCGAACTGGTAGCTGGTGCCCGGGTTCAAGCCGGTGACGGTCGCGCTGGTCGTGGCGGCAGTGAGGGCGAGTGAGCCATTGGCGAACACGTCGTAGGACGCGGCCGGGTCGCTGCCGGACGGCTCGCTCCAGGACAGCGAGACGGACGAGGACGTCACCGCTGTAGCCGACAGGCCGGCAGGCACCGCCGGGGACGACGGCGGTGACCCGGACGGCCCGGTCAGCACCACGTCATCGGCGAAGTACGTGCCCTGCCCGTACCAGCCATGCAGGTAAATGGTCACGCTGGTAGTCGAGGCTCCGGTGGTGAACGATGTCGACAGCTGCTGCCAGGTCGCCGCCGACGGAGTCCAGTTGCTGGTGTCGCTGGTTCCGGTTCCGCTGTCGCCGACGTACACGTAGTCACCCTCGACCCAGGCAGAAAGCGAGTAGCTCGCGCCAGGCTGAACCGAGACTGTCTGCGAACACTGGGCGTCGTCGGAGCTATTCGCCGCACCGCTGAGTGCGCGCGATCCGGAATGCACTGGCGTGGCGACCACTGACCCGAGCGGAGAGCAGGTCCAGCCAGACAGAGTGCCGGTCTCAAACCCGGGGTTGGTCACAAGGTTCGTCGCCGCGCTCGCGGCCGGAACCCCGGCCAGCGCCACTAACCCAGTCGCCGTCAGTAACGCCAGTATCAAAGTGGTGAGGGTACGAATGCCTGGCGTCATGGCGCTTCCTGACCGTAGCCGCTACGTAACTGATAGGAAAGTTTCCTATCAGTTAGAGTAATTGGGTACCAGGCACGGAGTCAATGCCCTGCGCGGCGGCCGACGGCGGTCGTCAGAAACCTGGGTCCTCGGCCGGAGGGAAGAGGTCGTCCGCAGGAGGGAAGAAGCCGTCCGCGGGAACGAAGAAGTCGTCATAGGGCACCAGGCTGCCGGGAAGATCGTCGCCTGGCCGCTGAGTGCGTGGCGCGGGACGCTGCGGCCACACGTTACGGTGGTAGCACTGCTTGCACACGCCGGGCGGGCAGTTCTTGTACCTCCACGGCGGGCGCTTCTTGCAAATGCGGCACTTTCGCCTGCGCTTCCTCCCCAAGTTCCGCCGGTCCTTCGTTCCGCTCGGCACCGGCTCGTTCGTTCACCATCCGCGACAGTGCCTCGGCGGGCCACAGCACGGTCAAGCATTATTTCAAGTAATTGGTTGAAAAATTGCCTGCCGCAGAGCATCACGGCCTCAGGCGCGATCCGCGGTGCTCCGGTCGCCGACAGCCTAGTGACGCGGGACGAACTGGTGAGCTAGTCCATCAAAGTGCGGGTGCCGAGGACCGGTCGGATCTGGCACAGCGGGCGCCCCGAGGCCGCGCCTCCTAGCGCGGCTGACGTACTCGCCAGATCCGGGCGCCCATTTCAGCTGGCCGCTCACCAGGACATCGCGTGCCGCGCGTTGCGGTGCCACGCGTTGCGGCGCCTCCTCAGTCACTGAGCGGGCGCCCGGTGAGATCGAGGTCTGGGGCATCGCCAGGACTGGGTCCTGCCGTTGACTCACCGGGAGAACGGAGTTACGTTCCTTACTAATAGGAAACTTTCCTATTATTAACCACGGGGGCGATAAGGAGGCCGGAAGGATGACCGGCAGATCACCCCATGTCCAACTCGCAGTCAGGCACGCCCTGCGGCGGCCCATCACCGGGCGGCTCATTGCCCTGGCTGTCGTCGCGCCCGCGGCCGCGTTCGGCCTATCGGCCCTGCCAGCCGCATCAGCCGCTGTCGCCACGCCGGCCGGCCGCACGGCGCCGGCCGTCATGGCGGCACCGAACGCCGTCCCTGGACCGCCCTCCGGCTGGTCGACCGTCTTCAGCGATGACTTCAACGGCGCGGCCGGGTCGGGGATCGACTCCCAGTGGATGTACGACACCGGCCCTGGATCAAATTTCGGTACCGGCGAGATCGAGACGATGACGAACTCGACGAGCAATGTCCACCTCGACGGCAACGGCAACCTCGACCTCACCGCCCTGGGCGGCGGCAGCTCGTGGACCTCTGGCCGCGTTCAGACCACCACCGCCAATGTCGGGGCTCCAGCGGGCGGCGAACTGGAAGTCACGGCCTCGATACAGCAGCCAGCGGGCGGGCTCGGCTACTGGCCGGCCTTCTGGATGCTGGGTCCCGGCCAGTGGCCTGAGAATGGCGAGATCGACATCATGGAGGACGTCAACTCGCTGAGCGAGCTCTCCGGCACCATCCACTGCGGCACCGATCCTAGCGGCCCGTGCAATGAGCCCAATGGCGTCGGCAGCGGCCTGAGGTCATGCGGAGGCTGCCAGGGCGGCTTCCACACCTACACGATGATCTTGAACAGAACGAACACGTCCGCCGAGTCGATCACCTTCTACCTGGACGGGAGTCAGTACTTCAGCGTCAGCGAGAGCCAGGTGGGCACCTCGACCTGGCAGGCCGCGTTCGATCACAACCTGTCCGTCCTCCTTGACCTGGCCATGGGCGGCGGGTTCCCTAACGGCGTCTGCGGTTGCACCACGCCGACCAGCTCAACCACCTCGGGCGGCACGATGACCGTGGCCTACGTCGCCGCCTACACGACCACCGGCGGCGGCGGCGGTGGCACGGGCACGAATCCGACCGGGCCGATCACCGGCCTCGGCGGGCTGTGCGTCGATGTCCGCGGCGCGAATTCCGCCGACTTCACCCCAGTCCAGATCTACACCTGCAACGGCACCAACGCTCAGCAGTGGACCGTCGTAGCGGCCGGCAGCACGCTGCGGGCGCTAGGCAAGTGCCTGGATATCAACGGGGGAGGCACCGCCGACGGAACGACGGTGGACCTGTTCACCTGCAATGGCACAGGGGCGCAGGTCTTCATCCCTCAATCGGACGGCGCGCTCTTCAACCCGCAATCCGGCAAGTGCCTCGACGACACCAACTTCTCAACCACGCCAGGCACGCAACTGCAGATCTGGGACTGCAGCGGCAACACCAACCAGAGCTGGCACCTGCCCTAGCCTGACCTGGGAGCCAGCGGGCGACAGCCGATCGAAGTCCAGCCAGGCTGCTGGCTGGACTTCGATCATGCTGTCCGGCAGAAGCCGGCCGGCGTCAGGCGACCAGGGCCGCCAGCAGCTTGTCGAGCGCGGTCCGGGCCGTGGCTGAGGTATACGGCCCGACCGCGACCAGCGCGGCCACCAGCGCGGCGGCCTCGCCGGGCGTCAGTCGGATACCGCCCGACCACCCAGTCAGTCTTTCCCGGGCCCGGCGTGCCATTTCAGTATGGCGGGACGCCAGCGGCCGGCGCCGCGGCCCGGCTCGCCACCTGGCTCGAGACCCTCCGGTTTCTCGACCAGGCGCTGCACTCCTAACCCGGCCTGCTAAGTCACCAGTGTCGTACTGCGGCTCTCCAGGCGAAGTTGCCCTGGATCGGCTCTGGTCACCAGCACACCGGTTGGCACTACCCTGAACCCGGCCGCGATACCCGGCCAGGGCGACCGCACGCCATCCGGTTACCGCATCACGAAATCCACGCGATCGGTGAAGTGCGGCGTCCTGACATCGAGCCCGCGCATGCCGGCATGCAGCCGCTCGAGCGCATTCGCATAGTCCGCTGGTGAGACCGCCCGGGCTGACACAGGTTCGTAGTAGGTCCACAGCGTGACCGCGAAGCCATCACGCTCATGGACGCGCGGCTCCACCCGGGGGTCCAGTGCGGCGACGGGGCTCTCAGCTTCGGCCAGCCGCTGCGCAAGCTCCATCTCGAACCGCGCGACCTGATGCGCTGCCGGCGCGACTCGCGCAACGACGTCACAAGGCAGCAAGCGCACAGTGAGCTTGTTCGAATCGTGAAGGACCATCGCGTCGTAGGCGGTCAGGTCAAGCGCCGAGGCGGTCGACATGGCCGCGTCCAGCGCGCGGTGAACCTCAGATGGACGCATCCGGCTAATGATTCCCGGGCGAGGCATGAGATGTCGCCCTATCCTGGCTCAGCCATCGCAAGACTCGCGGGCCAGAAGGCGGAACTCGCTGACGCTGATCGGACAGAGCATGGCGTGGAGTTGAGTCTGCGTAGCCGCGTGCGCGCCGGAGATCAGGACGCGTTCGGCGTGCTCTTCGATGAATGCGCCCGCGCGGTCTATCACCACGCGTTCCGGTTGACCGGTAACTGGTCGACCGCCGAAGAGGTGGTCTCGCTAACGTTCCTCGAGGCCTGGCGGCTGCGGAGCACGATCCGGCCAGATGGCGATTCGCTCTTGCCCTGGCTGCTCGGCATTGCGCTGAATGTGGCTCGCAATGTCTCCAGGACGGCCCGGCGGCAGCAGGAGGCGATGAGCCGGCTGCCAGCGGCACCCGATGTGCCGGACTTCGCCGATGAGCTAGCCAGCCGTATCGACGACGCCGCACTGCTGGAAACGGTACGCACGGCACTTGGCGGCTTGCGGCGCTGCGAACGGGATGTGATCGCGCTGTGCGTATGGTCCGACCTGAAGTACGCCGAGGCGGCGGAAGCGCTCGGGGTGCCGGTGGGCACGGTGCGTTCGCGGCTGTCCCGTGCCCGGCGCAAGCTGCAAAGATTCGCCGCTGTTCCGGAACACGAGCCCGGCGGGCGGGAACTCGGCACCGCGAGCGAACAGGTAGAGGGTGACCGCGAGAACGCGATCCGGTCAGCACGAGGAGGAACCCGATGAACCACAGCAACTCCCGGCGTGACCGGGAGATCGCCGGACTGGCTCGGCTGCTGCCGGTGCCGACCGGACGGGACCTGCCTGCGGGCCGCCAGCAGACCCTCAAGGAGCACGTGATGACCGAAATCCGCCGAACGGACCCGAACGGTCGGCTGCCCGCCTCAGGCATCCGCAGGAAACGGACCCGCGGCCTGGTCTTTGCCGCAGGAGTTGGCGTCACCGTGATGGCAGTGACCGCCGCGGTCGTCGTCACCGCGAACGCCCTGCCCTGGAACGCCAGGCCGGCCGCACCGCCCAGCGGGCCCGCCATGGGCAGCACCTCACCCGCCGCCGCCGAGCTGCTCGCCAAGATCGCTGATGTTGCCGCACGCCAGGCCAGCCCTGCCGTGCGCGACAGTGAGTTCATTTATATCCGCAGCGCGGTCGCCTACACGGAAGACACGATCGTCAATGGCCATGAGACTTCAACCATGGAGAAACTGCACGAGCGGCAGATCTGGCTGCCAGTAGCCAACATGTGCGTAACCGGGCTGCTCATAGAAGACGGTTCCCGTACGCTGCTGTCACCATTTCCCGTGGTGAACGGAAAGGTCGATCGCTCGGTGGCAAAGAATGGGCCGCAACCGAATTTCACGTGCCCGAGCGAGGGCCATCTCGGAGACGCCACCTACCGGCTGCTGCAGTCACTGCCGACCAGCCCCACCGCGCTGCTGAACTACCTCAAGGCCGGAAAGAAGTGGACAAATGATGAACCGGCCGTCGAGATCGGCGACCTGATCCGTGAGGCGATCATCCCTCCTGCGGTGGCCGCTGCGCTTTACCGCACGGCGGCGCTCCTCCCGGGCGCGACGCTGGTCCCTGACGCGACGAACGCGACCGGCGAGCACGGGATCGGAATCGCCTGGAGCAGCACCGATGCTCAGCACGAGTACCGGACTGAATGGATTTTCGACAAGACCACCCTGCAGTACATCGGCGAGCGGGACTACAACGTCAAAACTGGCGTGGTGAATGGCGAGAGCGCCATACTCCAGCGCGCCTTCGTCGACAAGGCTGGCCAGCTCCCGTAGAGCAGTTGACCGACAAGGAACCGTCCTGGCGCCCCCTGGTGGTACGACTCGGCGAGGCAGAACTGCCCCCAGGGGGCCAGCCTAGAAAGCAAGAGATGCGCCAGGGCAATTTTTCACCTTTCATTTGCTTGAACGAATTGCCCGGAGATCGGCAAGATCCTGGTGCCGCTCATGGTTCGCCCGGAGGCACGCAAGGAGATGCCGGGCAACCTGGCAGCGCTCAAGCAGAAAATGGAAACAAGCTGACCTTGACGCGACTTTGCTTACTCGGTGACGGGGTTGAGCACTGCCGCGGACTAGCGCGACGCGGTGGCGGTCCCTCATGGGCAGGCCGGGTCACGGGCATAACCTGGGCCTGGGTCTGCAGATAGGGAGTGACGATGGAGACTTGGGACGCGATCCGTGCCCGCCGTAATGTCCGCAGCTACCAGCCAGGCCCGGTGCCCGAGGATGACCTGGCGCGGATCGCCGAGGCAGGCTGGCGCGCACCGTCGGCTTCCAACCGGCAGCACTGGGATTTCATCGTCGTCACCGACCGCGAGCGGCTCGCCGAGCTGGCCACTGTCTGGCAGGGAGCACGCCACATCGCCGACGCCCCCGCGGCCATTGCCCTGGTGGTGCCTGAGCCAGCAGACGACCGGACCCGCGTCCTTGACCAGTACGACCTCGGCCAGGCCACCTACGCGATGATGCTCGCCGCCGCCGACCTGGGCATCGGCACCGGCCACTCCTCGGTCGGCGACCAGGAAAAAGCCCGCGCCATCCTCGGCGTCCCCGATGACCACCAGGTCGCCTATCTGCTCGGCATCGGCTACCCGGCCGATCGTCCGCTCCGTCCCATCGCGAAGTCGAACCGCCGCCCGCTCGACGAGGTCGTGCACCAACAGCGCTGGTAGAAGGCCACGCGGGCCGGGCCGTGACTCGGCTGGGCGGTACTGCCCCCAAGGGCAGCCAAGAAGCAAGAAATGCGCCAGGGCAACTTTTCAACCTCATTTGTTGAACGAATTTATCTTCGGAGCGAACGGTGCGGCACCGGGTGCGCCCGGGGTGACCAGGCCCGGCCCGGGACAGCATCAGGGCGGGTCGGCTTGCTGTTCAGGCCCGCCCCTGACAGCATCGTGGCCCTCCCTGTTGCTGTTGTTCACTGGTTTTAACAGCAACGTGGCCCTGTCTGATGCTGTCGGGACAGCAACGGGGAGGGCCACCTTGCTGTCAGAAAGGGTCGCTGACAGCAACAGGGAGGGCCACGATGCTCACGATGCCCCCGGCGGCGCAGTGCCGGGGCACGGCGCCTGACTCGCCACGATCCCGGGTCGGCCCCAGGAATACCACCTGCGCACCCACTGGGGGCTCGAAGCGCTGGTCCGCCCCGCTCACTGTTAGCTCCGCGCGGTTCTCGGCCGCAGGCCTAGGAGTCTGCCAGCCACGCCAGCAAGCGGCCCCTCGACCAGCAGCGGCCGACGGCCTCGGCGCGCAGAGCCGACCCGTCGAGCACCGCCAAGCCGATGATGCTGTGGCCAGAGGCGCGGCGATCACCGAGCGTCGGTATCGCCGGCGCGACCCCGACCCCCTCCGCTGACACCCACGCCACCGCCCGGCCGGCCGCCGCTTCGTCGAGGCGATGCAGGAAACGCAGGCGGCCCTCAAGCGGGAAGCGCGACAGCGCCCACGTCGTGGAGACGACAGGCAGGGCGGCCGCGGGCACGCGGGCGAAGGCATCGGGCATCACGTCGACGGCGTCACCTCGCAGCAGCAGCGGAGGGGACGTCGCCGCCAGCGCTATCTGCGCTTCGAGCATCGCGGCCTGCTCGCGCTGGTCGGGCGGCAGGCAGGCGCGCAGCCATCGGGCGTCATCAGCGTCGGTCACGTTGACCGGGTCGGAGTCGATGCCGACCCGGGCGACGACCCCGGGCATCGCCCGGGCCGGGACGAGCCGGCCTCCCACGATCGAAGCCGACAGCCGCACCGGAGATGACGGATCGCCCAGCGATTGCCCGTTACTGTAGGTGATGCCAACGCGATCGACATTGAGGTTGAGCCCAGCCGAGCAGCCCACGTCGATCAGCCCGACCGCGTTCGCGCCCACGCGGCGAGCCGCCTCGGCAATGGCCGGATAAAGCACGGCGCAGTGCCCGGTCTCGTTGGTCCGGGTTCTGCGGCGCACGGCAATGGCCACGACCGAGTCGGTCATTCGCACCAGCGTGTCGATCGCCGCGCCGGCGGCAGCGTCGCCGTCCGCGGCGGCATAGGCCGCGGCAAGCGCCGGGGCTCGTCCGGCGAGGGCGAGGTCGTGCAGGGCTGCGAGGATCACCGCGGGATGCCGCTTGCGCGCCGGCGCCGCCTCGATGGCCCGCAGCGCCTCGCCGGACTCACTCAAGGCGACGGCGACGCGTTCGTACAGCGGCGATGTCGCGCCGTCGACCTCACCGAAGCGCCGGTACACCTGAGCGAGCGTGCGGCCCCGGCCCGCGGGAAGGGCGTTTCCTGCGGTCGGCCCCGGCATCCCCGCGATTCTAGCCACCCAACGCACGGCAGGTGTCGTAGGCGCCAGCGATGCGGAGATTGCCCGGATAACTTGTGCTGGTGATCATCTGGCTTAACGGCGGGTTCGGAGCGGGGAAGACGACGCTGGCGGAGGAACTGCACCGGCGGCTCCCGGACGCGGTCGTGTATGACCCGGAGGACGTCGGCCTCATGCTGTGGAAATGGATGCGGCCCAACGGCGATTTCCAGCACCTGCCGAGCTGGCGGGAACTAGTCGTCGCAACGGCGCTGTCGCTGCGCAGGCACCACGCGGACACGCTCATCGTCCCCATGGCGCTGATCCGTGACGCCTACCGGGCCGAGATCCTCGGTGGCCTGGCCGACGCGGGCGAAGATGTCCTGCATGTCTTCCTCGAGGCGGACGCCGACGTGCTCAGGGAGCGGCTCAATGCCCGCGTGACTGACCCCGGCAGGGACTGGGACCAGGCAGCCCGCGAATTGGGCATGACCGGCGTCGATGAGATCATGGCTGCCGCTGCCCGCCAGCCGGGCGGGACGCTCATGCTGCGCTCGGACAAGCTGACCCCGGCGAACCTGGCCGACGAGGTGCTGGCCGCGGCTGGCTTGGGCCATCGGATGCTGCCGTAAAGTCGATCAAGACACCCGCAGACAATCCGGGCTTGTTCAGCAGGTGCGGGCGGCCTTTACTCCGGCATCGTCGGGAGTGCTGTCAGAAAGGACCGCTGACAGCAACGGGGAGGGCCACGATGCTCACCCTGCCCCCGGCTACGCCGGGCCGGGGCACGGCGCACGCACGTCCGCCTGGAAGTATCGTTGTGCGGCCCCACCGCCGGGGCGGGAGCATCAGCCTGGGCCTGCAGACGGCCGTCAGTATCGCTGCGGGTCGCGCTTACCGGCGAAGGACGGGCGGGTACGTTCAGTAGATGGAGATTATTAATCTGGGTAAGGCCGATGGGCTGCCGCCGGTGGATTGGACCGCCGTTGCCGGGGAACTCGATGCGTGGTCGAAGCCGGCCCCAGACGCGCCGAACTCCCGCTCGACGTGGCTAGCGACCGTCAACGAGGACGGCTCCCCGCACGTGACTGCGGTTGGTGCTCTCTGGGTGGACGGCGCGTTCTGGTTCCAGACGGGTGCGGGCACGCGCAAGGGGCGCAACGTCGCCCGCGATCCGCGGTGTTCGGTCGCGGTGTCAATCCGCGGCGCCGACGTCGTGATCGAAGGTGACGCGGCGCGGATGACCGATGCGGGAGCCGTGGCGCGGGTTGCCAGGGCGTGGGCGGACAACGGCTGGCCGGCTGAGCCCGACCATAGCGGGTCGGGTATCACTGCCCCGTTCAATGCGCCATCGCTAGGACCGCCGCCGTGGAATGTGTATCGCATCGAGCCACGCTCGGCGACTGTGGTCTCATCGGCGGAGCCAGGCGGCCTGACCCGCTTCCGCTTCTGACGCGGTCCAAGCGAGACGATCGCCGCGCCGGTAAGCGCGGACTCACGGCTTGCGGGCCAGCCAGACCGTGCGGCTAGCGCGGACCGTCAGGTCGTCGCGGGCGGACAGGGCAGGAGCCAGGGCATCGAGTTCGGCGATGTCACCGGCACTGAGCTTGTCCGCCAGGCCCTGCCGGGCGCGGCAAAGGGTGAGCATGGCGTAGCGGGTCACGGCGGCGGCCATCGGCGAGCCCGGCGACGGCGGCGGCAGCGTGATCGCGAAGCGGCGTTCCGACTCGACCGCGAACCCGGCTTCGGCGAACCGGGCGGGCCAGTCCTCGTGCATGTGCATGCCGGCCTCGTCACGACTGCGTGCCATGGCGGCGTGGATCCGCTCCTCGAGCGCCGCGCC
This sequence comes from uncultured Actinomycetota bacterium, assembly GCA_963720575.1. Lineage (GTDB taxonomy): Bacteria > Actinomycetota > Actinomycetes > Streptosporangiales > Streptosporangiaceae > Chersky-822. The sequence continues at coordinate 993,066 of CAVRGA010000001.1, read as the reverse complement.
CGCCGGATCGGTGAGAAAACGCGGGAACGACTCTGGTTCGGTGACCGCGAGCAGCCCTCCTGGGCGCAGTATCTGGTAGATCTGCGCGACCGCCCGTGCGGGATCGCCCATGTGGTGCAGCGAGTTGGCGGCCCAGACCAGGTCAGCGGCCTTCAGGCCATCAGGCCAGGCCTGATCGAGGTCGGCCTGGACGGTGCGGATCCGGTCGGCGAGCCCGTACGCGCGGGCCTTGTCCCGGATGTGCTTCAGCATCTCCTCGTCGACGTCCAGCGCGATCACCTCGGCGTCCGGCAACTGCCTGGCCAGCGCCAGGGTGCCGGCGCCCGTGCCGGCACCCGCGTCGATGACGCGGGCTCGGTCCGTGAGGTTTGCCGAGACCCATTCGGCTACCTCCCGGTGGTAGTCGCTGAGGACCTCCCCGTCGAGGTCGAGCAGGTCAGCCATGTGTTCGTGTGCCGTGTGCTGGTGTGCCATGTCCTCGACGGTACCGCCTGCTTGCCGTTACGGCATATGCTCTTGCGCATGAAGCAAGATGCCGATCTGGAGGCTCTTGTCCGGCAGCGCATCCGGGGCCTGCGCACGTCACTGGGCTGGTCGCTGGACGAGCTGGCGGCCAGGAGCTACCTGAGCCCGTCCACGCTGAGCCGGATCGAGACCGGTCACCGGCGGATTGCCCTGGATCAGCTCGCGCCGATCGCGCGGGCACTCGGCACGACGCTCGACCAGCTGGTGGAGTCCGGCGACGACGACGACGTGGTGATCAGGCCGGTCCGGGACGAGGCACGGGGCATGACGACCTGGCTGCTGTCGCGGACCGGCGCGCCGCGTGGCATGACGATCGCGAAGCTGCGGGTGACCAGGCAGGTGCCCGCCAGGCTCCGCGTCCACCCGGGCCGCGACTGGTTCACCGTCCTGTCCGGCACCATCGTGCTGCGGCTGGGCGAGCGGACCATCCTCGTCCGGGCCGGCGAGGCGGCCGAGTTCTCCACCATGGAGCCGCACGCGTTCGGCGCGCTGGACGAAGCCGCGGAGATCCTGTGCATCCTCGACCACGACGGCACCCGCACCCACCTGGGACCGGGAGGCCCCTTCTCCGAGACCGGCCTCAAGCAGGCCTGACCGGCCAGGGAGCGCCGCGGGACTGCGATCAGAGGTAGGTTGCGCCCATGGCAGTGTTCGCCCTGGCTGCGTGATGAGACGCATGGCCTGAGGTGTTCTTGAAGGACCACCCCCCGACCGCCTTCGTCCGGGACGTGCTCGCCGACCGGCGCTTCCTTGCCCAGGCCCGGCATGCGCTCCCCGAGTGGCGCCGGTCCGCGCGCTGGCGCGCTGACGTCAGCGCCAACTCCGGCTTCGAGCGGCGCGAGCGCGCATACTCGCGCTCGCGTCGAGAACTCCGCCGACCTGGCCCGGCTCGCCGCCCACCACCGGCCGTTCTACGAGCAGCTTCACGCACAGCGGCTGAACGTCACGCCGTGGGAGCAGGACGAGAACTCCTAGCCAGTCAGCGCCAGCACACCCCGCGAACGACCGCTCGCGCATGGAGTTCAGTGCTACTGATCGGCTGCTGAACACCTCGTATCGAGATGTTCAGCAGCCTAGATCGGGATTGTGAAGGCCTCCTGAGTTAGGATTGGGGAGTTGCCGGAAGGGTTCATGAATCGGATTGTCACCCGGCGATACGGCGACGCCCTCACCGTTCATTTTGCAAGCCGATTCGACCAGGTCCACTTTAAGCTTTTCGCGATGGTCGATCAGGCTGGAGGGCGCCACGAGGCGGACCTGCGGGCGCTGCATCCGGGCAGGCAGGAGCTGATTTCTGCGGCGCGCTGGTCAATGACTCAAGATCCGTCGCCTGGCTACAGGATGGTGCTGGAGGAGGCTCTGAACGCTCTGGGGATTGAGGACGATGCTCTCGGAGCTTAGGGAAAGGACCCGGGAAGGATTCCTGGACTTCGCCTGGCGGCAGTGGGCTCAGGCTGGCGTAGCCGCGAATATAGCCGGATTCGATCGATGGGCGATAGATCCCGAAGCGCTCATCCTCTTCACGATTGCGGTAGCGAGGCGAGATCCGCGGCTGTTCGATGAGGTCCTGGACTGGATGGCTGCCAACCGTCAGTTGCTGAGCATGCAGCGTCTCCGGAACCTCAGCAAGAGATTTCCGGTCGATCGGGAACTGGTCGGAGCAGTCACAACCTGGGCAGATGATCCGCGACTGTCGGCCGTGCGCGAACCTGGGCCGGCTCGAGACCAGCGGGCCGAGATGCGGCCCGTCTTTAGCCGGGACGTCCTGAGCTTCATCGGAGAGCCGGACCCAGTCTTCGCGGAGTACGGGTACGTTCGTCCTAGGGGTCATCCGAAGCCAGAAGTCACGAGATCCAGATCCGAAGATCCCGGCGAATTTTGCATTTCTGCTTCATCATCTGTTTGGCCCTGGAAGTCGATCCGAAGTAATGCGAATTTTGCTCACATTCGCGGATGGCCCATTGGACGCCGCAAGAATCTCTGACGAGTCCGGGTTTGCCAAGAGGAATGTCAATGACACCTTGTCCGGCCTTATAAGCTCGCGGACGGTGAAGGCTAGGAGATCAAGAAATGAGCGGGTCTTCATTGCCTATCGGAATAAGTGGGCGGAACTCCTGGAGGTCGGGCGATCTGCGGAGTTCATGCCGGTATTCGTCTCGCGGGTTCATCTCCTTCCTGCGTTCGCGGAGATAATTGAGTGGCTGGATCGCATGACGGGACAGGATATTCGGAGTACATGATCTCCAGCAGTGCACGCGATCTCATGGACCGGATTGCTCCTGACCTAGAGGTGGCAGGTGTGGATATCGTTCTGAAAATTCCAAGTCACGGTACCGCGTACCCTGTCCACCTTCGTCGATATGGCTGATACCCTCCTCAGCATGACGGGAGTTGAGCACGGGCTCCGACTATATAGCTGAACACAGAATGCATAGGAGTCTCCGCCAGGTTCTGGAATTGCTGACATATGCGCGACGGCCCTCTGATGACCTCGTGACACGACCTGAGGCGACGATGGCGGCGTACTGCGCGGCCGTCGGGCTGCCCTTCATCCCCCGTGCGCTCACCTGACGTTCCAGGAATATCTCGCCGCCCGGCACGCGAGCGACAACCCCAGCTACGCACAGGCCCTCATCAGCGCAGTCGACGATGATTGGTGGCGCGAGTCCATACTTCTCTACACCGCCATCGCCGACGCGGACAAGATCGTCCGCGCCTGCCTGGACAAAGGCACAAGCCGCACCCTGGCCCTAGCATTCGACTGCGTCGACGCCAGCGGCGAACTCGCACCCGACCTGCGCAAGCGCCTAGGCGAAGCACGAGACCGCGCGTTCACCGACGACCGCGATCCGCAATACCGGAAACTGATCGCCGCGGTCCTCGCCGTCCGCCTCAGCCATGAGATCACCGTCACCACGGCAGGGAGCCGCATCTGCACCCGACCAGTCACCGCCGACTTGTACTGGCTGTTCCTAGCGGATACCGGCGCCGTCAAGCCCGACAACCCATGCCCGCCGGACCCGGAAAGACCCGCGTCAGGCATGCGGCAGGCAGAGGCAGTGGCGTTTGTCAACTGGCTCAACGACATTACATTGGGTGCGTCACAGGTCGAATTCCGACTGCCAGACCCAGGTGAGCTAGAACTGCAAGAAGTCGCCGACGAGGTGATCAACCGGCTCCCAGAATCAGTGACCGGCCTGTGGTCCTGGCAAACAGACACCCGCGCCCCCGAGCTATGGATACCGACAGGACACGTCCGTCCACACGATGTCACCTCTGACGCCATCGTGCAGGCTGTCAGCGCCGTTCCCGAGTGCACCAAAATGCTCGCCGTGATCCTTACCGCTACGGCTTTTGAAGCTGCGCATACTATTTTTCAGCTTTTGCTAATTAGATACTCGCTCAATGCCACTGACCGCGCCGAAACCACTCGCGTTCTCGCGGTCGCCCGCGACCTGGCCGCGGAAATCGACCGGGCCCTCCACCACGCCAGCGACCTCAACTTCAACCTCGCCCGCGACCTGGACCACGCCCGCGCCCGCAACCTCGACCACGCCGGCGACCTCGACCACGCCCTGGAGTTCGACCGCGTCCTCGCCATCGACCACGCCCGCGCCCTCGACCACGCCCGCGACCTCGACCACGCCCGCGACCTCGCCCGCCACCTCGCCCGCGACCTCGACCTCGATCTGGATCTCGACTACGACTACGACTACGCCCTCGCCCGCGACCTCGCCCGCTACGTCCGCCCCAACTTCGGCCGCGACGTCGCCCGGGACCTCGCCCGCGCCGCTAGTGGCAGGCGCCTCGCCCGCTTTACCATCCAGTTGTCGGGCATGCCGGACATTCGGTTGACGTGGCTTACCGAAGGACCACTGGGGATCGCCTCACGGGCAATGCACGCAGCGGAAACTTCCGGACGCCTGCCGATACAGATTTTCGCCGAGAGATTGATGCTACTTGCCGGAATTCCACAGACCCCAACGATCACTGCGTCTTTGGGTGAACCACTTACATTGTCACTGCTCGGCATAAGCCGAGCTACACCACAGCGTGATCCGACTCGGACTGACGCCGAATCGGGCTTCGACGACCTAATCACGCGGCTTGCTGACGCTGCTGCACAGCTACTTGCCAGTCACCGCCAGCCCACAGATTCTGAGGCCGCGACCATAAGCGTTCTGGCCCTGGCGTCGGCCGCCAGTTTCGCTGACCGGGACGATTACCTTCATAACGTGTTCCAGACTCTGGCAGCCACGATGACCTTGCTCCGCAAACGCGCGGACGGCACCGCTCCCATCGGCGAGTGCATACTGCTCGCTCTCGCGTAGCCCTCCGCAGGCAACTGCAGAACGTCGGTCCCAGCCGGGCGCGATTCGACGCGCCAAAGATCTGATTGCTATGTCGCGCGGATTCACCGACGCAAATCAGTTGATTCCGCATTTCATGGTATCGAATCCCGTTTGCGATTCCGATAAGGCATGACGCCTTAGAGAAAAGCGTAGATTAAATGGTGCGTGGATGTGGTGCGTCATGGCGGAAACGGGCCGCCGGGAGGCGGGGCGGTGATGGCGGGGCAACCTGACCTGGATTTCGGTGCCCTGCTCAGTGCGCTACGGGACGAAGTGCGGCTGACTCAGGAGGAACTCGCCGAGGCCGCGGCGGTGAGCGTGCGGACAGTCAGTGATCTGGAACGGGAGGTGAACCGGACGGCGCGCAGGGCGACGGCCGAATTGCTGGCCACGCCGCTGGGGCTGACCGGAACGGCGCGGGAGGAGTTCCTGTCGGCGGCGCGGGGCCTGGTCCCGACGGCGGGGGTGCTGGCGTCCTGGGCGGGCATGGCTGGCGCCGGGGCTGGTGGGGTCCGGTATTCGCTGCCCCTGGATGCGGCGGCCTTCACCGGCCGGGCCGGGGAACTGGACCGGGTGACCGCGGCGGCGGGCGGGGTGGTGGCGATCCACGCGATCGGCGGGATGCCGGGGGCGGGCAAGACCGCCCTGGCCGTGCACACCGCGCACTTGCTGGCCAGCCAGTTCCCGGATCGGCAGCTGTTTGTTGACCTGCATGCCCACACCCCCGGCCACGAACCAGTCCGGCCGGAGGACGCGCTGGCCGGGCTGCTGGCCGCGGTGGGCGTGGAGCCGCGGTTCCTGCCGGCCGATCTGGACGGGCGGGCGGGAATGTGGCGGGACAAGATGACCGGCCAGCGGGCGGTGCTCGTGCTGGACAACGCGGCGGGCAGTGGCCAGGTGACGCCGCTGCTTCCAGGGTCCCCGGGGTGTCTGGTGCTGGTGACAAGCCGCCGGCACCTGGGCGACCTGCCCGGTGTCGTCACCCTGGTGCCGCTGAATACGCTGCCGCCCTGGGAGGCGGCGGAAATGTTCATCCGGCTGGCGCCCCGGGCCGGAGATGATCGTGACGGAGTGGCGGAGGCCGTAGAGCTGGCGGGCTTCTTGCCGCTGGCGGTCTCGTTGCTGGCTCGCGTGTTCGCCCGGCACCCGTGCTGGACGCTGGCCGACCTGGCCGGTGAGACCCGGGCCAGGCCGCTCACGCTAACAGCGGAGAGCAGCAGTATCGCCGCGGCGTTCGAGGTGTCCTACCGGCACCTTGACGCCGAACTGCAGCCGTTCTTCCGCCTGCTCGGGATGCACCCCGGTGCTACGACCGAGGTCTACGCCGCTGCCGCGCTCGCGGGTACCAGCGTGGATGAGGCGGCCCGGCACCTGGAGGCCCTGCACGGGGAGGGGCTGGTGACCGAGACCGGGTACCGCCGCTATGGCATGCATGACCTGATCCGCCGTTACGCCCGCGACCTCGCCTTGAGCCTCGCCGACGGCGAGAGCGAGCGGGCGCTGGGTCGGCTGCTGGACTACTACCAGCACACCGCCGCGCTGGCCGAGCAGCGGCTGGCCCGCCACGCCCGCCCCGGCCACGTGCCGCGCCCGCCGGCGGGGCTGGAAGTTCCGGTGCTGGAGGACTCCGGGCGTGCCTTGGCCTGGGTACGCGCGGAACGTGCTGGCGTGCTGGCCTGCCTGGACCTGGCTGCCCGCACTGGCCAGGACGCCCGGGTGGTGGCCCTGACCGCCGGGCTGGCCGCTGTGCTCAGGTCAGATGGGCCGTGGGCCGAAGCCCTCACCCGCCACGCCGCCGCCGTCGAGGCGGCGCGGCACCTCGGTGACCTGACCGGTGCGGCGAACGCTCTCACCGACCTGGGAGACGCGCGGCGGCTGACGGGCGAGTACCCAGGCGCGGCCCAGGCCGCGGAGAAGGCCATGCGCATCTACCAGGACCTCGGTGACCAGCGCGGCCAGGCGAACGCCCTCATCGACCTCGGGGCCGTGCGATGGCAGACCGGTGAGTACCCGGGCGCGGCCGAGGTCCTGCGGCAAGCCCTGGGCATCTACCGCGAGCTCGGCAGCCGGCTCGGCGAGGCGAATGCCCTCGGCAACCTCGGGATCGTGTGCCGGCAGACCGGCGAGTACCCGGGCGCGGCCCAGGCCCTGCGGCAAGCCCTGGCCATCTACCGGGACCTGGGCGACAAGCGGGCTGAAGCCGAGACGCTCCATGAGCAAGACATGCTGCCGGCTAAGGCTGCCGGCGGGCGGCGAGGCGGCGATGCATGATCGTCGCCTGTTCGGCCACGGCGAGCCGCAAGACGTGATCCGGCGGCTCCGCGGCATTCGCCGCCTCAAAGGTTGCCTCGGAAATGAGCGTTACCGGGAACAGCAGGCGGCTCAGCCGCGACTTTGGCCACAGCATTCTCGTGGCGAGCGCGGGGAGGGCCTCGGCGAAGTACCGGTCACGGTAGCCGGCCATCAGCTCCTCCTGCCCCGGCACCCAGATGCCGGCGGCGCACGCCTGCGCGATCCTGGCCGGCTCGCCAGAGGAGAGGGCCACGGCCCAGGCGGCGTCCTTCGCCGCCAGGTCCGGCCGCATGGCCAGGCAGGTCGCGCGGTTCACCTCGCCGGTAACGGGGTCGAGCCGCGGCAGCGCGTCGATGTCCTCCTCGCGCGCCAGCCCGCGCGCCGCGAGCGTAAACAAGATCCGCGCCCGCAGCTCGGAGTCGACGGCGAGCCCGTCCGGCAGGTCCTTGCCGGCCAGCCATGCGCCGAGCGTGGCGAGCTGATCGTCAGCCTGCGCGCTGGCGGCGAAGCCGATCGCGAGCTGGCGCGGGTCTCCGGCCGCGGTCCGGGTCGCGCCGGCGATCTGCTCCCGCAGGCCATTTCGCTGGAGAGGCGGAGCCCAGGCGTCGGCGGCCTCGACGGCGCGGCTGAGCAGCGTCTCGACGCCTTCCTGGGGCAGGCCGCCTGCCTGCAGACGCCGGCACGCCATGTCCGCGAACTGCCCGGCCGGCAGCTCGCCGCTGGTGAGCAGCAGCCAGAACCCGTTCCAGCACACCGCCTCGCTGAGCGGATCGCCCACCTGGCAGGCGGCCGCGGTGAGCACCCGCCGGGACCGGGCGTCGAACCCGGTCTGCGTATAGGAGAGGTCCTGGTCGTTGAGCACCACCGCGTCCGCGGAGGTCAGTCCGGCCACGACAGTCCGCTCCGCGTCGAGTTCCGCGTGCAACAGGCCCCGGCGGTGCAGGCGGCCGTCGCCGCCGGTGTCGTAGAGCCCGATGCCGATTCGCTGCCGGCGCGGCACGTCCTGGACCACAGCGCCGTCTCCGTCCAGCCAGATCGTGGTCGCGCCCTCGGCGCGCAGCCACTGCCCCGCCCAGCCGGCCAGGTCCTGCCCGCTGGCCCGGGACCAGCATCCGACCAGGTCATCCAGCGTCGCGCTGCTGAAGGCGAACCTGCTCAGGTAGTCGCTCAGCCCTCGTCGCAGCGCGTCGTCGCCGATGAGCGCGGCGAGGGACCGGATGACGCTGGCGCCTTTGGTGTACAGGATGCCGTACGGCTTGTCCCGGCCCTGCGCGGCCGTGCTTACCGGAGACGACACCGGCTGCCGGCTCGGCAGTCCGTCCGCCTGATAAGCCGCCGGCTTGCCCGTGTAAGCGAATCCGGTCCACGACAGCGACTCGCTGACCCCGGAGATCGCGGCCAGCGCGGCGTACGACAGGTAGGTGGCGATCGCTTCGTCCAGCCACACGTCGTCCCACCACCGCGGCCCCACCAGGCAGCCGAACCACAGATGCGCCACCTCATGCGCGCAGATCATCGCGCGGTGCTGGTCACCGGCCTCGCCCGGCCGCCCGAGCAGCCTCTCGTTCACTACCATCAGGCCAGGGACCGACAGCGCCAAGGGGGCCAGGTCCGGCATGAACACGATGTCGTACGCGGGGTAAGGGCAGGGCACGCTGAGGCTGTCCGCGTACCAGTCGATGGCGTCGCGGGCGTAGCCGGTGAACTTGGGCAGGGAAGCAACTGCTGCCTGGCCAAGTAGGGAGCGACGGTGGCGGACGGTCACTTCCGTCCCGCCCGCCTGGGTACGCGCCGCTGCTGAGAACGGCCCGGCGCAGAACGTCAGGTCGTAGGGCCGCATCCCGCTGACCGGCGTGAACGTGCATACATCGCCCTCGCGCCCGGCGAGCTGACCGTTCGCCACGCACTCCCAGCCGCCGGGGACGCGCACCTCGAACCGGAACGTCGCGGTCAGATCCGGCTGGTCAAAGCAGCAGAACACCTCCGGTCCGCAGTCCGGGTAGCAGTACGCCATTACGTAACTCGCGCCGTCCGCCGGATCGGTGAACCGGGTCAGCCCCCGCTCCTCCTGCGAGTACCCTGCCTCGGCCTCGACCACCAGGACCGCATGGTCGCCGCCTGCCCGGCTCAGCCGCAGCCGGCCGTCATCCGGCGGCGGCAGGCTCACCCCATCGAGCGTCACGCTGCGCACGCCCTGGGTGCGCAGCTCAGCGAACGTGCCCGCGTCCGGCCGCAGCCACCGGAACCGCACCTCGGTCCTGGAAAGCACCGGCTCGGCCGTAAGGTCGAGAAAAACGTCATACGACTCGACGTCGATAGCCCGAGCCCGCTCAATCGCCTCATCCTGGGTCAGATCAGCCACCCGACGAGACTAACGTGCCCCAGGAGCTTAAGGCTCGGGACCCAAGATCCTGCGACTCGGCAGGTGAATACCACGGCAGTCGCCCGGACAATTTTCAACCTTATTTATTTTGAACGAATTGCCCCGAGCGCGACTGGCTCCTTCTAGGCTCACGCCGTTCCGGCAGAATCATCCCGCCTTCCGCCACAGCAGCACGATCGCGGCGAGGCCGACCAGCCAGGCCAGTGCGACGGGGATGATCGTGATGCCCGCGCGGCCCGCATCCAGGATCAGCAAAATCGTGTTCAGCCCGAACAGTACCGTGGCGACAATCCGGGCCCAGCCGCGGCCCTTGTTGTTCGCCCAGGCCATCCACGCCCACAAGACCACGGCGATGATCCCCGCGACCACGAGGAAAATGACCGTGAAGCTCGCGAGCGAATGGATCTGCGAGGTCGTCAGGACAGCCTTGCCCCCGCTCCGCCTGGTCGCGTTCGCCTTGACCGCGGCCTTGGTGACGGCCGACCTGATCGTGCCGCTGAAGGCCAGCGTGGTGATCGCGCCGACCACCGCCAGGGCAGCACCGGCCCACATAAGGCGGACCGCGTTCCGCAACGCCGGCGGCTGCGGCGACCGGCCGGCCGTGCCCGCCGCCTCGTTGCTCCCGCTCCCGGTGGGGTAGGGCTGGTAGGTCATCACGGCTCCTTAATCCGCAGTGTCCCGGGATCCGCTATCGATGTTGTCCTGCCGGGCGGTCACTTATTGCGCAGCGAGATATTGTCAGACTCAGCGATGTTGTCGGCCTCGATCGCGCGCAATCCCTGGCCCAGGCGTTCACGGGCCTGCCGCAACAGCTTCATCGAGTTCGTGGAGTGGCTCTGCGCCGCTGCGCGTTCGGGGTCTGCCCCGTGCTCCTCGATCAGATGCGTCTGAAGAGCCGCGGCGACTTCATCGACGGCCTTCAGAGCATGGTAAACAGCCTGGTCCCGTGCCGCGTTCTCTACCATGACCCCAGTATCGCGTGCTCTCGGGCGGAGAGCACGACGCCGGCTCGCCCTGGTCCGTGATCGGCCAGCATCGCGCCGGTCTCAGCCGGACGCAAGCGAGGCCTGGCCTGGGTCCGCCAAAATTCGTTTCTGGATTCGCTGGGCGCGGAAGTAGGATCAGGGATTCTATGCGCGAGATGGCCCGGGTTTACTGGCGGCTCCTGGTGGCCGGCTTCCATCGCCAGTCGACGTACAGGCTCGCCGCCCTCGGCGGTCTCGTCGCCAACCTGACCTTCGGGCTGCTGAAGGTCGCGATCCTGTTCGCCACTGTCCGGGCCGCGGGCGGCCGGCTGGCACGGGTACGACACCGCGTCGATGAGCACGTACGTCTGGCTCTCCCAAGGGCTGCTCGGCTCGGTGAACCTCTCCGGCCGCACCGATTTAGCGCTGCGGGTCAAGGATGGCCAGGTCGCGGTCGACTTCCTGCGGCCCGTCAACCTGCAGGCGGCAACAATCGCCACCGAGGCCGGCGCGTCCCTGTTCGCTCTCATTCCCCGCGGACTGCCGTCGGTGCTGCTCGGCGCCGTGGCGGTTGGCATTGCCCTGCCGACGTCCCCGGTGTTCTACCTGCTCGGCGCGGTCAGCCTGCTCCTGGGCATCGCGATCTCCGCGGCGACGGTTTACCTGATCGCGGTGGCCGGATTCTGGCTGGTGGAGACACGCGGCCTGCAGATCCTCTACATGCTCGCCTCCGGCTTCCTTGGCGGGCTGTACGTGCCGATCGCGCTGTTCCCCCCGTATCTGCGGATCGTCGCCGCGGCCACGCCCTTCCCCTCCATCATGATGTATCCCGTCGACGTCCTGTCCGGGCTCGGCGGCGCTGGAGGCGCCGCCGAGCTGGTGCTGGCGCAGCTGGGGTGGCTGACCGGGGTGGCGGCCGTTGGCCAGCTGCTCACCCGTGCGGGCCGGCAGCGGCTGGAGGTGCAGGGTGGCTAGCAGAGTGGCTAGCACTGAGACCGCCGGGGTGCGCGAGAGACTTCGGCCCTACCAGGCCGTGCTGGCCTCGCGCGCCCGCGCGCAGCGCGCTTACCGGGCCAGCTTCGCACTCGACATGGGCAGCTCTATGCTCGTCGGCCTGGTCGAACTGGCCGAAGTCTGGGTGCTCTTCAGCAATGTCACCGTCCTGGGCGGGATGCGCTTCAACCAGATCCTGCTCGTCTTCGGCATGGCCGACCTGACCTTTTCCCTGGCCGATCTCTCTTTCGGCCACCTCGACACCTTGCCTGACTTCCTGAGAGCCGGCACCCTGGACGCCTTCTACCTGCGCCCGCAGCCCATCTTGCTGCAGCTGATCACCAGCGACATCTCGCTGCGCCGCCTGGCGCGGGCAGCGGTCGGAGCCGCCGCGCTGGGCATCGGCCTGGCCATCGCCGGCGTGTCTTGGGACCCGCGCGCCGTCGTGCTGCTGGCGCTCGGGCTGGTCAGCGGGTACGCCACGTTCGCGGCCTTGTTCGTGTGGGCGGCCGGGCTGCAGTTCTTCCTCCTCGATGGCGCGGAGATGACCAACGCCTTCGTGTACGGCGGGCGCTACGCCGCCAGCCAGCCCGCCCAAGTCTGGTCGCGGCCGCTCAAGCTCGTGTTCGGGTTCTTCTTCCCCATGGCCTTCACCGCCTACCTGCCGGCGGTAACGATGCTGGGCCTGCCCGGCCCGGAGTGGCTGCCGGCCTGGCTAGGCTGGTGCGCTCCGGGCGCCGCGGTGTGGTCATGGCTGATGGGGCTGCTGTGCTGGCGCTGGGGACTGCGTCACTACCAGGGAGGCGGCGGATGAGCCGCGCGATCATCGAGGCCGACGGTCTGACCCGCGAATTCCGGGTACGCGACGGGAAGCGCAGGCGGCTGCTCACCGCGGTCGATGGCCTCACTGTCAGGATCGAGCCCGGCGAGGCCGTGGGCTACATCGGCGCGAATGGCGCCGGGAAGTCGACCACCATCAAGATGCTCACCGGAATTCTGGTGCCCACCGCCGGCAGCGTGCTCACGTGCGGGCTGCGCCCGGTGCCGGACCGGCGGCGGCTGGCACGTCAGGTCGGGGTGGTGTTCGGCCAGCGCTCGCAGCTGTGGTGGGACCTGCCGGTCCGCGAGTCGTTCCGCATCCTGGCCGCGATCCACGCGCTCACCAGGGCGCAGGAAAGCGACCGCACCGCCGAGCTTGTCGACCAGCTCGAGATCGGCGGTTTCCTGTCCGTCCCTGTCCGTCAGCTGTCCCTGGGCCAGCGGATGCGCGCCGAAATCGCCGCCGCGCTGCTGCACTCGCCACGCCTGGTGATCCTGGACGAGCCGACCATCGGCCTGGACGTGCTCTCCAAGCAGCGGCTGCGGGAGTTCCTGGTCGGCGAGCGACGCCGGCACTCCACCACCCTGCTGCTCACCACGCACGACATGGGCGACGTGGAGCGGCTGTGCGACCGGATCCTGGTGATCGACAACGGCCGGCTCGCCTATGACGGGGACCTGCCCGGGCTGTCCAAAACAGTCGGCGCCGAACGGGTGCTGGTGGTCGACCTTGCCGAGCCCGTGCCGGACCTGACGGGGCTGGACGGTTCCCGGCACCTCTCCTCCGAGGCCGGCGGACTCCGGCAGCGGCTCGCGTTCGACGCCGAGCGGACCACGGCAGCGAAGCTGCTGGCGGCTGTATCAGATAAGGCGGAAGTGCTCGACCTCACGGTGGAGGAACCCGATATCGAAGACATCGTCCGGCGAATCTACGCCGCGGCCCGCTGATCCCGGTTGATGATTCGCGTGATCACGGAAGATCACCCAGGTCAGGCGGCTGTCGGGTAACTCGGGATCTTGGAAGTCGAGCTCCGGCGGCTCAGCGGCGAGACTTTGTCGCGGGTTCCCGGAGACTTCCCGCTTCGCGGAGCCTTCCCGGCTCTGGCACGGAGACTTCCTGCTTCGCGGAGCCTTCCCGGTCCTGGCACGGAGAGTTGTCGTTGCGCGGAGCGTTGTCCGCTCATAGGACGGTCAACACTCCGTGCTGCGAGAAGTCTCCGCGGTAACGACGGAGAACGCTCCGCGATCATGCTCCGGCGCGGGAACTCTCTGCGATCATGCCGCAGAACGGTAACTCACCGCGAGCACCGGCGCCGCGATCCGGTACCGCCGGAACCGAGCCCGGCTCGCTCCGCAAGAACCGCACCGTGTCACCTTGCGGGGGCCGGGCCTTGGCCCTTGGCGGGCCAGGTCGGGACGGGGCGGGTGCCCGGGCGGCAACCTGCCTGATCATGAGTCACGCGGCAGTCTCCGGGACAGCGGCGATGTTCCGTGATCATGCCGGGACCGCGATCACGGAAGATCGCCCGGATCAGGGAGGCTGCCGGGTGACTCGGGATCTTGGAGAGTCAGGCGCCGGGTGGCGGCGGACGTGCGCCGTGCCCCATGTCCCGGTGCCGCCGGGGCAGCGTGAGCATCGTGGCCCTCCCTGTTGCTGTTAGCGGTCCTTTCTGACAGCAACGTGGCCCTCCCCGTTGCTGTCAGGAGAGGCTGCTGAAAAACCCCGTTTTCGTCGCGAACCCGACTCCCTGACCTGCGGTTCTTCGATCGCGATCATGGATTTTTCGGGGTTTTTCAGCAGCCTCTCAGGACAACATCAGGGAGGCCACGTTGGTCTGTAAACAGGGGTGGTTTGTCCCCGTTTACACCGATGCACCAGCGCCGGCCCGGCGGCACGGATGGTTGCTGTTAAAACCAGTGGCTGACAGCAACAGGGAGGGCCACGTTGCTGTTCAGCAGCGACCAGCAGCAACAGGGAGGGCCACGATGCTGTTAGATGCGGGCGTGACCAGCAACCCGGGCCTCCCGGGCACTGACAGCACCCCGAAGTGAGAACTCTCCCCCACGATGCCGGAAAAAGGCTCCCCGATCCTGACCACGAGCCGCCCGGCAGCCCCGGGACCCGTGCTGGTTTCCGTGATCATGATCGGGACCATGATCGCGGACGATCGCCCAGGTCAGGACTGCGGTGATGTTCCGTGATCATGAGCGCGAACATGATCACGGGACATCCACCGCCTTGAACTCACCGGCCATTCTGTGAGTCTGACTCCAAATTCGCGGTCAGTGCGGTCGCTACCTCTCGTGTGGTCTGGTCCCAGCCGCGCAGGGTCGACCGTCGCTGTCGCGCGGCGGCTCGTAGCCGGCGTCGGTGGCGCTCGTCACCCAGCCAGTCGCCGAGTGCGGCGGCGAGGGCAGCCGGGTCGCCGGAAGGCACCAGCTGGCCGGGGATGGTGCCATCGGCGTTGGAGCCGAGAGCTTCGGGCAGCCCGCCCACCTCGGCGGCTATGACGGGCAGGCCGTGGGCTAGCGCTTCGGTGACGGCCATGCAGTAGGTCTCCGAGCGGGACGGCGCGACGAGCAGGTCGGCGGTGGCATAGGCATGGCTGAGCTCCGCGCCAAACAGGACGCCGGCGAGCCGGACGCGGTGGCCATAGCGCAGGCGCGTGATACGGGTCCGCAATTGCCTGACGAAATCCGGGTCACGGTCGAGCGACCCGGCCAGCACGCAGTGCCAGTCCAGGTCATCCAGCTCGGCGAGTGCCTCGACAAGGAGATCCTGCCCCTTGTGGTGGCTGAGGACTCCGACGCAGATCAGGTGGCCGCGGACAGGCCTGGCGGCGGCAGCGACCTGATCGACTCCGGGCCGGGCGACGCGCACCCGGTGAGCCGGGATCGCGTACCGGGTCAGTATCTGCTGGCGGGTCCATTCACTGGTGGTGACCACGCCGGCGGCCGCGCGGAGCACGGCCCGCTCGGACCGCTCCGCGCTGGGATCATGGTGCGGGTGCGGGACGGTGGCCAGCGGCATGTGCAGCAGCACTGTCAATCGCATCCGGCCGACGTGCGGCAGCAGCTGCGTTGCGGCCGGCGAGGCGATGAGCCCGTCGATCAGGATAGTGGCACCGTCGGGAATGGCGGACAGGACGCGGGCAAGATCGGCGCGGGCGCCCTGGCCAAGTACCGGCTGTGCGACGACGGTCGTGACCGGCACATCCCATCCCGCCTCGGCCAATCCGGCGCAGACGTTCCGGTCGTAGATGTTGCCGCCCGTTGGCTGGCCGGGATCGTCGAACCCCTCGGGAACTATGACATGCACCCGCTCGATGATCCGGCCCTCCGCTCGATCCTGGACGTCCCAGCGCTGGGGCGCAGGACGCGCGATCCTGACCGCGCTAGGTCCCAGATCCGCGAGAGCCGGCAGCGAGGAACGCGGTTCCGAAGAACAACTCGGTCCAGGAAAGATCGGCCAGTTCTTCCTGCATGGCTGCCCGAATCGCCTCCCACGGACGGCGCGATTTCCATTCCTCTATGGAGGCGAAAGGCCGCACAATCGCGGTTCCGAACTGCGTTACCCATCCAGGGGTCTTGTCGGGAATCTTGAGATCCAGCACGGCCCAGCGTCCGCGCGCGGACAGGGCCGCGGCGCCGTGGGCGATGACCTCCGCGCACTCAGGCACCTGCGTCATGGCATACGTGGACATGATCCCGTCGACCCCGGCCGGGAAGTCGAAGCCGGCCGCGTCGGCTTGCACGAGGCTGACGTTGCTCCAGCCGTTCTTGTCTATCCGGTCCTGCGCACACGCGAGCATCGCGTCGGTCAGGTCGACGCCGACGATCTGACCTTCGGGACCGATCACCTCCTCAATGAGCGAGAAGTTAAGACCTGTGCCGCAAGCCATGTCGACTACGGTGTCACCCGCGCGCAGGCCGAGCGCTTGCACGGTCCGGCGCCGCTGGGCCCGCTGGGGGTAGCCGGGCACGGGGTAGAGCCAGGAGGTGGCGTCGTAATGCTTCGCCTTCTTGCGGTATGTCGCGATCAGGTACTCTCGCGTGCGGTCGGTCTGGCTCACGCTGCGCTCCCCGGCCAGCGTCCGACGTCACAGAGATACTCCCAAACCGCACGAACGTCGCCTGCTACCATTATGCGGCTCTCGGTACTGAATGTCATAGGGCGAACTTTATGTCTCTCATTTTCCAGTTGCATGAGGTCTGCAGCGACGCTACAGCCTGACTCAGACGTCTGCAAGTTCGCTCCGATGGCGGGAGATCAGGCAGGCCGAGCTGAACCACGCCCGCCGTCGATCCGTCATGTCTGGCAACCGATGATACGTGGCAGCGGGGGACGGTGCGGGATCTGATGTGAGGCAGGATCAGCTGGCACCATTGCCGACGGAGCTAGAGCGGGCCCGGGCGGCCGCCTATCCGGCGGGAGAGTATATAGGCCAGGAGAGCTTCATGCGGGCGAGCGAGGTCCGGACGCTGGCTCACCAGGCCCGGATCGGCCCCGGCGTCTGCTTGCTCGACCTGTGCTGCGGAGTGGCCGGTCCCGGCCGGATGATCACGGCGGAGTCAGGATGCGGCTACCTGGGTGTCGATCATTCCGCCAGCGCGCTGGCCACCGCCCGGGAACTGGCCGGCAATCTCCCCTACCGCTTCGAGCAAGCTCAGCTCCCGCCTGTGCCCGAAGGCCGCTTCGAGGTGATACTCCTGTTGGAGACGATGCTGGCCTTCCCCGACAAGGAGGCCTTGGCAAGTGAGGTGGCGCGCGTGCTGGAGCCAGGCGGGCGTTTCGCTTTCACGGTCGAGGAAGGCCCGCCGCTCACCCGGCAGGAGCGGGCGCGGATGCCCGCCGCCGATACGGTCTGGCTCATCGAGCTGGCGGAACTGACTGGCGTCCTGCGCGAGGCGGGGCTGACGGTGATCTGGCGGCAGGATTACAGCTCCTCCCACCACGCGATAGCGACGGCACTGCATCGCTCTTATCGAGCTGAATCGTCCCGGATCGCCGACCAGATAGGGACGCGGGCCGCCGCTGAGCTGATCACGGCCCATCGATTGTGGATTGACTGGCTCGGCAGCGGGCGGGTGCGCAAGTTCGCCGTGGCAGCCGAGAAGCAATGACCTTCGACTATGCCCGCTACCTGGCGGCGAAAAGGACCGTTGATGACCGGGCGCTTAATCGGCATGTGCTAGCCGAGCTTTGCCGCCTGATGCCGGCGGGCGCGGCGCGGGTGCTGGAGGTCGGCGCCGGCCTGGGGACGATGGCGGCCCGTCTGATGGACTTGGGCGCTGTCAGCGCCGGCGAGTACATCCTGCTGGACGCGGATCGGCAGCTGCTTGAACGTTCTCGCCTGTGGCTGGCCGACTGGGCGGCCGCGCGGAGCCTGCGCAGCGATCTGCTGCCGGACGGGCTGCGGGTGGGTGATCTCCGGGTGCGCCTGGTGCACGCCGAGCTCGGCAGTTACCTGGAGGCCGCTCAGGGGGCTCCAGCCGATGTGCTGATCGCCAACGCCGTCCTGGATCTGGTGGACGTGCCGGCCGTCCTGCCCGGATTGCTGCGGTTGCTGGTCCCCGGCGGCGTCTACTGGTTCACGATCAACTACGACGGAGAGAGCATCTTCGTCCCTGACCATCTCCACGACGACCAGATCATGCGGGCCTACCACCGCGACATGGATGAGCGCTTTCGCTACGGCCGCCCGGCCGGGGAAAGCAGAACGGGCCGCCGCATGTTTGCCTACCTGAGGGCTGCGGGGGCGCCCGCGCTTGCGGCGGGGTCGTCGGACTGGGTCGTGCACGCCGGCCCGGACGGGAACTACCCGGGCGATGAGGCCTACTTCCTGCGCAGCATCCTCAACACGATCCAGAACGCGTTGGACAGTCGCCAGGACCGGGTGGAACCGGCGGACCTGGCCGGCTGGCTGGCTGAGCGCGGTCGGCAGCTGGCTGCGGGCGAACTGGTCTACATTGCCCATCAGCTGGACTTCGTGGGCCGCTCGCCTGGGTAGTGCCGGCGCGGCTCGGCGGCGCGATCACGACCCCGCGATAGCAGATCGTGCCCGCCGCGCTCGGCCTTGGTGGTCAGGTAGGCGGCGTTTGTCCCGGTGAGGTGCAGCGCGGTAGGGACATGCCTGGCGATCGTGATGCCCAGCCGGGCCAGCTGAGCGCCCTTATCCGGGTTGTTGCTCAGCAGCCCGATGCGGCTGGCGCCGAGCGCGTGCAGCATCTGCGCCGCGCTGGTGTAGTCGCGCTCGTCGGCCCGGTGGCCAAGCGCGAGATTCGCGTCGTACGTGTCCAGGCCGCGATCTTGCAGCGCGTAGGCGTCGAGCTTGTCATACAGTCCGATGCCGCGCCCTTCCTGGCGCAGATACAGCACGTACCCGCCGTGCTTGGTGATCCGCTCGACCGCTTCGCGCAGTTGCGGCCCGCAATCGCATCGCTGGCTGCCGAACACATCACCGGTGAGGCATTCACTGTGCAGGCGCACTAGCGGCAGCCCGGCCGCGGCGGGCGGGCCGAGTTCAAGTGCTACGTGCTCCCGCGCGTCGGCCAGGCCAGCGAAGCTGATGACGGTGGCAGTGGTTGAGTAGCCGTCGGCGAAGCGCAGCGGGATCCGGATACGGCGGCGGATCACCGCCTCCTGGCCCTCCCCGCTCACCGAGTCCCCGGGCAGGACGCGGTCAGCCACGAACGGCCTCGACGTCGTCGGCATCAGATCGCATGGTGTCGGCTTGCACGGGCTCCGCTTGCCCGGGCTGCCCGCCCCGGCGGCGGCGAACGGCGTCCCCCAGCAGCAGGCCAGCGCCCGGAGTAACCGCGATCAGCATGATCACCGCATACAGGGTAGTAGCCATGACCCCCAGGGCCGCGCCGAGGCCAGCCGCGGCGAAGGCCCAGGCGGCGGTACCTTCCCGTAGCCCCCACCCGCCGATACTCAGGGGGATCACCACCGCGGTCTGGACCACCATGAGCAGCGGGAGCAGTTCGCCCAGGGGCGCGGTGCTGCCGGCTGTCCGGGCCGCGATGACGAACACGGCCGTGTGCCCAGCGACGTTCAGCACCGAGGCCAGGGTGACCTGGGGCCACACATCTCGGGCCAGCAGCCCGCATCGCAGGTCGTCGGATAGGACCCGGGCAGTGCGCGCCAGCCGCGACCGGCGGCCGCGAGGGGCGCCGCGCACCACGAGCGCAACGCACGCTGCTACTCCCGCCAGGCCTGCCAGGACATAGGGCAGCGCGGGCCGAACCGGCGAGGGCAGGGTCAGCAGCACGACGACGGTCAGCATGGCCTGAATGACCTGGCCGCACAGCCGTTCCCACGCCACCGCCCGCAGACCCCGCACCACGTCTCCCTCGCGCCTTCCGTGCGTGACCCCCCGGTGCACGTCGCCAAGAGCCCCGCCGACGAGCACGGAGTTGAGGAAGAGGGAACGGTAGTAGGCGCTGACCGCGGCTGGCAGGCCGATGTCGACGCCGAGCGCCCGGGCGACGACCCGCCACCGCCAAGCCGAAAACACGCTGGTCAGGACGGTGAGCGTGACGGCGCCCCCGACCGCCGGCCAGGTGATCGCGCGCAGCCCGTCCCTGAACGGCGCCGCGCCAAGCTGCCGCACGACAAAGTACAGCACGGTGCCGGTGGCGGCGACGCGCAGCAACGGCACGCCGAACCGGCGGACGGCCCGACCGGCCCCGGCCGCGATAGAGTGCAGGACTGCCACACCGGGATACACGCGCCGGCCGGACGCATAGTTCATCTGGCCGGCAGCGACAGCATCGCCAGCACGCGGCCGGTCGCGGTGAACCGGCGCGAGTACGGACCCGTTCTTCCCGTTGGTAGTGGCGGCAGGTGGCAGCGAGGACGGAGGCGCGATGCGTGCGGTTAGGCCTGCGGACGAAGACGCGCAGCACGTGGTCAAGCCCGCGGACGCAGACGCGCAGCACGCGGTCAAGCCCGCGCACGCAGACGCGCAGCCCGCGATTCTGCGTGCGTCGATCCTGGGCATGCTCGCCACAGCCACCCTGCTCGGCGTCGTGTCCGCCGCGGCCGGTCTCGGCATCGCAGGCTGGATCGCCGGGCTGGCTTCCGGTTCGGCGGCGGCCACGCTGCTTGTCGCCGCCCGTGCGCGCAGCGACCAGCCGTCCGTTCATCCGGCAGATTGGGTCACCCTGACCCGGGCGGTACTGGTCGCCGGGGTCGCGGGACTGGTCGCGGACTCGTTTAGCCGGCCGGTGCCGGTCACAGCGCTGCTCACCTTGTCCATCGTCGCGCTGGTCCTCGATGCGGTGGACGGGCAGGTGGCGCGCCAGACCGGCACCGCCACCCCGCTGGGCGCCCGCCTCGACGGCGAGGTCGACGCCTTCCTCATCCTGCTGCTCAGCATCACCGTGTCCCGGGACTACGGCTGGTGGGTGCTGGCCATCGGCGCCGCCCGCTACGCGCTGTTGCTGGCAAGCTGGCTGATGCCGTGGCTGGCCGCCCCGTTGCCGCCCCGGTTCTGGCGCAAGACCGTGGCCGCGGCCGAGGGCATCGTCCTCACCGTCGCCGCATCCGGAGTGCCCGGCCGTCTGCTCGGGGAGATCATGGTCTTCGTCGGGCTGCTGCTGCTGGCCGAGTCGTTCGGCCGCGACGTGATCTGGCTGTACCGTACCGGCGCCGGCCCGCGCACCCGGCGGACACTGCGGATCGTCGTCACCGTGCTCGCGGCGGCGGTCGTGTGGAGTGACCTGGTGGCTCCCGACAAGGCCTGGCAGCTCACCATCGCCGGTTTTGCCCGCATCCCAGTAGAAGCGCTGGTCTTGGTCGCTGTCGCGCTGGTGCTGCCGCCCAGGCCACGGCGGATCGTGGCCACTATCGCCGGAATCCTCTTCGGCCTGCTCATTATCGACAAGATCCTCAACCTAGAGTTCTATGAGAATGTCGATCGGGCGTTCAACCCGGTGAGCGATTGGGTCAGCATCGGGCCGGCTGTCGGCGTAATACGCGACTCTATTGGCAGTGTGCTCACGGACATCGCGCTCGTCGCGGTCTGCATCGGCCTCGTTGTGCTCGTCGGCGCAATCACCGCTTCAACGCTTCACATCACCGCCGTGGCCGCCCGTCATCGGCGCGGCGCCATAGTCGGCCTCGCTGCTCTGACCGCCGGCTGGGGAGTGTGCGCAGGCCTGTCTCTGCAGGCAATCCCTGGGTCACCGGTCGCCTCGGCCAGCGCTGCCGCACTAGCCGTCGCACAGGTACGCGCCGGCCGGGCGGCGCTCAACGACCCGCGTGTTTTCGAACGTGCCATCCACAGCGCCGACCCCCAGGCCACCGTCCCCGCTTCGGACCTGCTGACCGGATTGCGCGGCAAGGACGTCATCATCGCCGTCGTCGAAAGCTACGGGCAGGTCGCCGTCCGGGGTACGAGCTTCTCGCCGGGAGTCGATGCCGTCCTGCGCCGGCGCACCGCCCTGCTGGCCCGGGCCGGCTGGTCCGCGCAGAGTGCCTGGCTCACCTCCCCGACCTTTGGCGGGATCAGCTGGCTCGCACACTCCACCCTGCAGTCGGGGCTGTGGGTTGATAGCAACCAGCGGTACAACGAGATCACCGCTAGCAACCGCTTCACCCTCAGCGACGCCTTCGGCAAGGCCGGGTGGCGCACCGTTGCCGACGACCCCTCTGACAGCCGCCACTGGGCGGCCGGCACATCCTTCTACCACTACGACCAGCTCTACAGCCGGTACAACGTCGGCTACCGCGGCCCGACCTTCAGCTTCGCCAAAGTACCTGACCAGTACACCCTGGCCGAGTTCCAGCGGCTCGAGCTCGCCCCCGGCCACAAGCCCGTAATGGCTGAGATCGACCTGGTCTCCTCGCACATACCCTGGGCACCGCTGCCGGCCATGGTGCCCTGGAACAAGGTCGGCGACGGCTCGATATACGACCCCCAGCCCGGGAGAAGCGAATCGGCGGCCACGGTCTGGCAAAACGACAACACCGTTCGCGAGTTCTACGGCCGGTCGATCCAGTACTCGCTGAATGCCCTTACTTCATGGGTTACCGAACTGAACGACCCGAACCTCGTGCTCATCCTGTACGGCGACCACCAGCCCCACACCGTCGTCAGCGGCCTCGGGGCCAGCCACGAGGTGCCGATCTCGATCATCGCCCGCAACCCTTCGGTGTTCAGCCAGATCGCCTCCTGGCGTTGGCAGACAGGGCTGCTGCCTGGTCCCGGTGCTCCGCTTGAGCCAATGGACGCCTTCCGCAACAAGTTCCTCGCCGCCTTCAGCACAGCCCCGTCGCACACGGCGTCGTCCCGCATGCCCGCGGCACCCGACGCCCGACGGTGAGTCGTCGCGGGAGAGGAGGAATTGCAAGATATCGAATGACGCCCGATAATCAGGGAAGGTGGCTAGTGTCGTTGACGCGATGGACGGTGGCGAATCCGCGGTCGTGCCATTGAATCTCGTTGATGCAGGCGGAACCGAGATATAGCCGATAGACGGTGCCGAGCGGGACGCCGAGGGCCCGGCACAGCAGGATCTTTATCGGGGTAATGTGACTCACCACCAGGACGGTCCGGCCGCCGTGGTCCCGGAGCAGCCGGTCGCAGGCCCGGTTTACCCTGCGCGCGGTATCGGCGAAGCTCTCCCCGCCCGGCGGTGCCTGTTCGGGGTCGCGCAGCCAGGACGCCGCGGCCTCGGGCCATCGCTGCTGGATTTCTGCCAGGGTAAAGCCATCCCAGTCACCGAAATCGGTTTCACGGAGATCATCATCGATGCCCGCGGTCAGGTCCAGTTCACCGGCCGCGATGGCGGCGGTGGCAACCGCGCGCTGCAATGGCGAGCTGACCACGGCGTCGATCGGGGCGCCGGTGGCCAGGCGGTAGGCGGCGGCCTGCGCCTGCCGGGCGCCGTTGGCGCTAAGCGGGAGGTCGCGCAGCCCGCTGAAGCGGTGTTCGGGTGACAGTTGAGTATCGCCGTGCCGCAGCAGGACGGTAGTAGTGGGATCTGCTGTGGGGTTGTCCCAGCCTAGAGTCATATGCCTGCCCCGCGAGGATGACGAACATGGTTTTTCCTATGACAGCAGGCGGACATGCCAGCACAACGGTATCAGGATGACCAAGCCGCCCGTGTAATCATGCGGAGCGCCGGCATCGTGCGCGGTATCCGCCAAACGCGACGGGAGTTTCCCACACCCTCACTGCCAGTGTCTCGCCGCCTGCCGCGGCGACGGCGGGCGAGAGGCTGTCATGCACCCAGCGGGCGAACACCTCGACGGTGACCGCCTCGGCCCCGGCTGGTCGTATTTCTTCGAGGTTGCGGCCTTCGACCCGGCCGGTCAGCCCGGCGAGCGCCGCCTCCAGAACATCCAGATCACAGACCATACCCCGGCCGTCGAGCTCCTCGCGATCCACCACGATCTCAATCCGGTAGTCATGATCATGGAGCTGCCCCTCTGGCCCCGGCAGTCCCGGCATGATGTGGAAAGCACGAACGCTTCGGCTCAGCCCGACTTCACATGTCACCGGCAGCACTCCTGTCGTAGTCGAGAACGGCATGCATCAACCCGGGTTTCCCCTCGTCCACGGCCCGGAACGCCTCGGCTGCGTGGCCAAAGGCGAAGACGTGAGTACAGAGCTGAGCCAGCGGCAGTTCGGCCAGCAGTCCTGCCGCCTCCCGGCGGCGCCGAGACCGGGTCCAGGTCCCGGACAGCCGGGCCGGAATCGTAGAGACCTGAGTGCTCTGGATCGTCAGCCGCCGCCGGTGGAAGGCGCCGCCGAGCGGCAGCACCACTGGTTTGGCGCCGAACCACGACGCGACCAGCAGGGTGCCCTCGTGGGCCAGCATGTTCAGCGCCATCGCTGGCGCATCCGGGTTACCGCTGGCGTCGATGACCAGCGGAACCTCCGCCTTCACCAGTTCCTGCGGTACGGCGGTGCTTACGCCGAGGCTGCTGGCCAGGGCGCGACGCCACTCCTGCGGCTCGGCAATCAGCGGCAGCCACCCGGAGCGCTGCAACAGCAGGCCAGTGAGCAGCCCGAGCACGCCGGCGCCGAGCACGATCACCCGGTCCCGATATCCGGTCCCGGCATCGAGCGTCACCTGCAACGCCGTCTCGACCAGCGGAAACAACGTCGCGGATGCGGGATCGACGGCGGGCAGCGGGATCAGGTCGCCAGCCCGCGCGGTGAATACGTCCTGGTGCGGATGGAACGCGAAAACCGACTGGCCGGACTCCGCTATCTCGCCGACGCACGCATACCCGTAGGCGAAGGGATAGGAGAACTTGCCGTCAAGCGCGTCGATCGTGTCGTCCAGCTCCAGCTCGGCAGGAACCTCGCCGCGGTACACCAGCCGTTCGGTGCCGCCGCTGATGCCAGAGCACAGAGTGCGGACGAGGACCTCACCGGCCGCTGGTCGCGGCGTGGGAAGCTCCCTGACCTCCACGCGACGCGGCGCGGTATGAAATAGCGCGCGAGCGGGCATACGGCTCACCTACCCGCCGCCAATCTCTACAAAACGGTTGATTCGACCACCTGACGGTAACGGGCTCTCCCGCACACGGCCGGTGCCCGGCATGCCAGTACCCGCGCACCTCCGGTACGTCGCGCTTTGGTCAGGAGATGGCGAGGACTTCGGACCGCACGCCAGTGAACTGGTCGAACCCGGCCTTCGCGTCCGTGGTGAGCAGGACGCGGTTCGTTGCGGCAGCAGTAGCGGCGATCATCAGGTCGTAGGCCGATCTTGGCCGGCCCTTCGACATGGCCTCGACCGCCAGGTGCGCGTGGACTCTGGCGACGTCCAGGTTGTAGGTCTCGATCGGCAGACTGGCCAAAAGCGCCTCAACGTGGGCGGCGCGGGCCGTCTTATGCGCGTCGTCGGCACGTTCGACGCCGACCAGCAGTTCCATGGCGGTGATCGTCGCGATGCAGGCGTCGTCGGCCCCCAAGGCGGCATCGACGTCCAGCCTGCCGCGCTCGATCGCGATGAGAACTCCTGTGTCGAGGATTACTCGCCTGGCCATCCGCGTACCTCGTCGCTGAATGCCGACCGAAGGTGAGAATGGACTGCCGTGAGATCATCGGCAAACCCGCCGTCGGCCGGATGCTCATGCAAGGCCGCCTTGAGCCGGTCGGCTGCGGTGTGCCGCTCGGGCGCAAGACGTCCGACGGGCACTCCGTCGCGGGTGATCACGACAGTCTCGCCGTGCTCGACCGCGTCGAGCAGGCTGGCGAAGTTCCGCGCCGCATGGGTCGCGGTGACCGTTACCACGATTACAGAGTATCAGATTGCCTACGTATCTATGTATGGAGCGTACCGTTGCCATCACGTCGGTACGACGTCGTCACGGACCTGGTGGCCGCGAACGCTAGCCCTGCCCCCGCCATCAATCATCGCAAAACGGTTGATTTTACCACCTGACGGTAACGGGCTCTCCTGCCACGGCCGTCGTAAGGCGAGAAGCCGGTCGTGGTGAAGACATTCGCCGGGCGAGTCAGAAGAGCCCTGCGCGCAGCGTTGACCCGATTGACCGCGTCGTTGAACGCGACCGGATCGAGCTGGCCGTTCCCCAGGGCGGTCGCGAGAGCGGAGACGGCGGCTTCGGCCTGGGTGACGTTCTGGGCTGAGCACAAGATGAGGTCCATGCCGGCCCCGGCCGCCGTCACCGCCTTCTGCCCGGTGGTGCCAAACGCGGTGAGCGCGCCGGCTTCCAGCGCGTCGGTGATGGTCACTCCGGCGAAGGCGTTCCTGCCGCGCAACTCTTGCCCGATGATCGCGGGCGACAGGCCGGCCGGGAGGTTCGGGTCAAGGGCCGGGTACACCGCCCAGGACACCATCACGAGCTTGACCCCGGCGCCGACGGCGGCCGGGTACGGGGACCTCGTCGATGGTGTGCAGCTTAGTCAGCGACACGGTGAGCGTCACTGGCCCGCTGTCGGTGTTCTGGTTCTTGGCCGCCGAGCCCAGGCCGGGGAAGTGCTTGGCGGTAGCGGCGACGCCAGTGGCCTGCTGTGCGGTGATGAAGGCCTGGCCGCACTCCGACACGGCGGTCGGGTCGCTGCTGTAAGAGCGCTGGAACTGGTCGATGAAGTTGCCGCTCTTGTAAAACACGTCGAGTACCGGGGCGAGGTGACCGAAGAAGATGACCCCGGCCGTATTCCCCGCCGCGACGTCGCTCAGCAGGCTCGCCGGCGGGGTCAGGCCCGGATAGGACGAGATGACCCGCTGCCCGGCAAGCTGCTGGTTCGTGAGCGCCTGCGCTGTCCGCACACGGCCCGGAATCACACTGGCTGTCTCACACCCGTCAATCATCTGCGCGTTCCTCCGCAAAAGGAAAGAGGGAGGTCTCGTATTTCTCAACCACCTCTCAGCCGTTATCGGCCAGCACTTCTGGAGGAAGGCATTATAGTCCTCAATAATTAGTTTAAGCAGTTGCATGTTCTCCGTAATGCGCTTGCCCGCGCGCCCTCCATGCACCAGACTTGACAGCACCGAGGGCCGAGGAGGTGACTCGTTGCGCCGGGGCAGGCGGGGCAGTCAAGGCACGCCGGGCAGGCCAGCAAGCAACGAGTTCACGGGCACCGCAGGGACCGTGAGGACAGTCGTCCAAGTGGGCGGCAGCATCCAGCACCTCACCATCAACGTCCTCGGCCTGCCTTTACAGATGCGCCGGAGCACCCGGCTAAGGGCGGGCGTCAAGATCGCCGCGATCACCATCGCCTTCACCGCCGCCGAATGGGTCCTCTGGCTGCTCCGCGGCCAGGCAAGCCCCGGTGCCGGCCGGGCGATCGCACTCGGCCTCATGATCGCGCTCGCGCCGTTCGTCTCCATTCCCCTGACGGTCGCCTACCGGGGCTGGGAACTGGCCAGCGGCAGATACGACACCGCCCTGCCAGAAAGGATGAAGCGAGCAGCACAAGCACTGGCCAGCGCCCTCCGCGAAGAGCTCAACAGCGAGCAGCGCCTGCGCCGGCTGCAAGATCCCTTTCCCCTCCCCCTCCGCTGGGCCAACGCCGACCGGCTCGCCGACCACTGGGAGGCCATCAGGCAGAACCCGCACGATGGCACCCCGATCGACCTGGAAGGCAGCCTGGATGGGTCTTCAGGTCTGCCCGGCATCCTCGACGTGTTCAGGAAGATCCCCTCCAAGCGCCTCGTCATCACCGGCCACGCCAGCGCCGGCAAGAGCGTCCTCGCCATGAGATTCGCCGCCGACCTCCTCGACCGCCGGACAGAGGAAGACGAGATACCCCTGATACTGCCCGTCGCTTCATGGCAAAGCGGCCGGCCACTGCACGACTGGATCGCCGACCGCCTCGCCATCGACTATCCGGAGCTAGCCGCCGCCGGACGCCCAGACACGACGCTGGCATACGAGCTCGTAAGAGCGGGCAAGATCCTCACCATCCTCGACGGCTTCGACGAGCTGCCGCCAAACCGCCGCCCCGCCGCCCTCAGGCAGCTCAACCGCGCCCTCGACGCGGACACGCCAGTCATCATGACCACCCGCGCCGCGGAGTACGAGCAGGCCATCACCACCGGAGACGTCCTCACCCGCAGCGCCGTCATCGCCGTCGCGCCGCTGACCCCGGACGACCTGGCTGGCTACCTCCCGCTCACGACCAAACCCCAGGCGAAGCAGAAATGGACCCAAGTTCTCAGTCAGCTGCCAAGCAGGGCAGAGCTGCGAGCGGTACTACAGAACCCGCTGATGACCTCGCTGGCCCGCGCCGCCTACAGCGACACCCCCGCCGACCCCGCTGAGCTCCTCCGCGGGCACCAGACCCGGAAGCAGCTAGAAGACCACCTCCTGCGGCAGTTCATCCCGTCCGTCTACGAGACAGCCGCCGCGAAGGCTGGCAAGTACCTGTCCTACCTCGCCAGGGACGCCACCCGGAATAACCCGGCCGGAGAGATCGCGTGGTGGCGGCTCGCCGACCGCACGCCACGCCTCGGCCTGGTCATGCTGCTCGCCGCCTACGCTGCCATGGTCGCCCTCGTCGCGCGCTTCAACTTCGCCCGGGTCCCAGCGGGGTCCTGGGGCATTGCTGCCTGGCAGGTCATCGCCTTTGCCTGCCTGCCAGCCCTCCTGGTAGGGCTCGCAAGCGCACGGTCCCCCGCCCCCGTCCGCCTCTCCCTTCATCCGCAACGGAGCATCGTCCTCCTCCTAGCCCTCGCTGCGGGCCTTCTGCTCGCCACTTCCTGGCTCATAACCAAGTCATTCCCCTTCCCCATCCTGTACGCCGTCGGTGCCTTGTGCCTGGTGGTCGCGATCCGCTGGGCGCGCGTCCCTGGCGATGTGACGTCCGCGAGCAGCCCGCGCGACCTGCTCCGCCCGGACCGGCTCGCGGCGCTGACGGTGTCGGCCGGCAACGCCCTCACCGGCGATCCTGGCCAGGTCGTGTTCAGCATCATCCTGTGGACGCCTGTGCTGATGCTCAGCGCCTGGGCCTCGGCAGGCGGCGCCGGCACCACTGCCGGAGGTACCTGGCTCGCGACGGGGGCGGCATCGGCGCTGCTTTTCGTCGCGTATGGAATGGCGTGTACAGCGTGGGGCTGGTTTTCCTGGAGTCGCGTGCTGCTCGCCGCAACGGGTCAGCTGCCCTGGCGGACGATGCGCTTCCTCGAAGACGCCCACCGGCGCGGCGTCCTGCGCCAGTCCGGTGCCTCCTATCAGTTCCGGCACTCAATGCTGCGGGAACGGCTGGCCGACGGTGCTTTCTACCAGGGGACTCGCAGGCGGCAGTCGCCAGCGGCTCTCTTTCCGATCCTTCAGCTGGGTGCCGCTGTCATCGGAGTCCTGATCGCGATAGTGGAGATCTCGCTAGTCCCCGGCCCGCCGGGACCTTATACCGCAGCCCTCGTCGCCGGCCGTGTCTCCGCGATTGAGGCCCAGGTGCAGGCCCTGCCCGGCTGGGCGAGCACCACCCGGGGTCCGTGCGAGGCGTCGACCGCCGAGGGCGGCAGCGCGGCCGAGACCACTTGCGACTGGCAGCGGCCAGACACTCGTGTCAACGGCTTCTTCACGATCCCCGATGACGACCTGTCCGTCGTCATCGACGCCGATTACCCGGCAGCCGGGCAGAGCGCCGTCGCCGTGGCTACCATCGGCCAGTCCGTCGCGGCAAGCAACACCAACGACTTCTCGACCGCGATCGCGGGCCACTACGCCAACTACCCGCAGATCCCATCGCAAGGCGGCCCCTGCGACTGGTCCGCCGAGTCCACCGCCACCATGGGCAACCCCGAGTTCAGCTTCGGCTCGCAAGGCATCCCGGCAACTGCCGCCCTCCGGTGCCAGAACCTGGAGATCACGGTGACCTACGACCCAGCCACCGGCAAGGGCTCATCCTCAGCCACCGTCGCCGACCAGGTCATGATCCTGGTGGCCCGCGTCCTGACCTCTTAATTAACGGTCAGCTCGTCCACGTTGCCGCCGATCTGGATGACCTTCTCGGCCGTCCCGGTGAAGACGTTCGCGGCGCTGGTAACGTCCGTCACGGGCGCGTTCACGGTGCCAGCCAGACGCCAAAGCGCCTCGATCTCCGCACGGAACCCCGGGTCCGCCGCGAACTCCCGGTCAAGCACCCGCGCGAGCGCCGGCGCCCCCGCCTTGCCAGCAACGGCGGCGTCCAGCACCGCGACCTCCTTCGGCCGCGACTTCAGCCTCTCGCGGATCTTCCTGACGATCTCCGCGACAGCATCCTGCCCCTTCTCGGTCAGGCTCTCCGCGACCTTGGCCACGACAGCCGTAGCGACGGCCAGCGCCAGTGTAACCGGGTCTCCCATGCAGGCCACGTTACCCGCGCTCCCGCGCAGGAGGGGGTCGACGCAGGCAGCGTCTCCGCAGGCATAAGCCAGCTCAACGCAGACGGCGCCGGGCCGCTATCGAGATCGGTGACCCGCGGCTGGGGTCCATCGACAGGTCGGTGACCCCGATGCCGGACACGCCCGCGAATTGGGCGGAGTCTGGGTCGCCGGGAACCAGCGATGACTCGGCTCCTTACCCGGGCGGCAGGTGCGATGTTCCGTGATCATGTTCGCGGGCATGATCACGGAACATCGCCGGTGTCCTGACCTGGGCGATCTTCCGTGATCACGGTCTCGAACATGATCACGGAGTCCAGCACGGGTCCCGGCGGCTGCCGCGCGGCTCGCGATTCAGGATCGGGGAGTCTTTTCCGGCATCGTGGGGGAGAGTTCTCGCTCCGGGGAGTTTTTTCAGTCAATAGAACTGGAAACTCTCCCTTGAGTGAAAGTCTCCCCGGTAACTCAGGGAAAGTCTCCCCGCTGACCCCCCCGGAGTTCCCTGACGGTGAACGAGCGGAAGAAGTGCCGGGCGTCGGCGAGAAGCTCGGAGACCAGCCAGACCAGGGCGTCGACGTAGTCATCGACGGTGCCGACGGTGGTATCGAGCGCGCCGTCGACGAGCTGGCAGCCAAAGGACCAGTCACCGCCTTCATCATCACGTGCAGTGTCTGGGCGTCACGGCCCAGCGTGCCGGAACCCGTTGATGACCAGGTCGATCAGATGCTCGATCTGATTGATGTTGGGTTTTGGGTGTCGGTTCGCGTATTGATGTTGTCCGCCAGGGCGAATGCGAAACGCCGCGAACTGGCACCGGGTAAGCCGGTCAAGCGGCCTTTCCCTTCCGGTACCTTGCCGGAGGCTGGCAGCTAAGGCAGCGTCACGGCGCGGCGGCCAGGTAGCCTTCGGTCACGATCCGCTCGGCGGCCTGCTGGTAACCCGCCGGGTCATCTGGCGCGATCGTCGCGAGGCCATCAACGTACCTGTTGAACATGCAAAAGGCCGCCGCGATGAGAACGGCGTCATGGATCTCCAGGTCGGAGGCGCCCGCCTCGCGGGCGGCAGCCACATCCGCCGCCGTGACCGCCTTGCCGCCCTGCTGTACCTTGGCCGCTACCCGCAGGAGCGCCCTGAGCTTGGCCGACACCGGCGCTTGCTCCAGGTTGGCGCATACCTGGCCAACCAGCGGCATGCCCTCGGGCAGCTGAGCGGCGGCGAAGGCCGAATGGGAGGACGCGCAGTACGCGCACTCGTTGAGCCTGGACACATACGCCGCGATCAGCTCGCGTTCCCCCCGGCCGAGCGTATTCGGCTCGCGGAGCAGCACCTCGGCAAGCCCGCTCAGCGCGCGCCCTGTCTCGGGCCGGTAACTCAGCAGGCCGCTGATTCCCGGCAGATCATTACCTAGGCTAATGTGAGGCACTTAATTCTCCTGATTCCGATCATTAATGACTTATCGTACTCTCAGGCGGCGCGCCCGCCCGACGTGGTGAGAACGGCTTTGGCGAGCGGCAGCGCGTGCCCCGTCGCGAGCGCCGAGTCGTCCGCGCGAGAGAGTTCCCGACGTTCGAGGTCAGGCACGGCGTAGAGGATCGGCAGGTCGGTCTGGCGCTTCGCGCGCAGCGTGATGCTGACCTCGCTGACCGCGCCGGCCGTCACCGTGACCGATCCCTGCCCGCCGACGAGCAAGGACGTGCGCGTCCATGGCTCAGGGTCAGCGCTGTCGGACTCCGCTACCGCCCTGATGAACCACTCTCCTGGCGGAATGTTCGGGAGCCGGTACGAGGCTGGACGAGCGGACCTGGTGTCGATGATCGTCCAGGACGGCGGCCTGCGCTGGATTATCGGGGTCTCGAAGGCACCCAGGTAGACCCGCGCCGCCGCGTAGCCGGGCGGCAGGTCAACCAGCCCGGTCACGGTGCCGTCCGACGACGATCGCGCCGGCGCTTGCTCGGCAGGCGCCGGGTCAGGGTCGGCGTGAATGCCCTCATCCCACATGCGCCTGAATCGGGTCGGCGAGGCGCCCACGCTCTGCGTGAACCTGTTCGTGAAGGAGCCCAGGCTGTTGTACCCGATCGCCAGCGAGATTTCCGTCACGCTCAGCGAAGTCGAGACAAGCAGTCGCTTCGCCTGGTAGATACGGACGGCGGAAAGGTACCTGCCCGGCGAGACGCCGGTGGCTTCCGTGAAGACGCGGCAGAAATGAAAACGGCTGAGTATCGCGCTCTTGGCGATGTCGGACAGCGACAGGGGCTCACCGTAGCCCTCCCAGATGCGAGCGATGGCGCTTTCGACCGGACTGAACATCGATCTCCTTCGGTTACAGGCCGCATGAACTCCACTACTTACGGTGCGCCGGGGCGCTCAGGTGCCGTTACGCCCCCGATACAGCTCCGGTCCAGGCTCGCTTGGGCCGGCGACCGGGCTGGATGGTGTCCTTCGGCGGCCGGCAACCTAGAAGATGCGCGGGCACGGGCGCGGACCCATGATCATCTGTATGACCTCGCGCAACAGCACTGGTGAGAGGAAGTTCCGTGGCTAATCCGCAGGACGTATACGCCGACCTGGTCACCGAGGGCGACGCGCTCGAGCAGCTCGTGGCCGGTCTCGAGCCGGCCCAGTGGACCCTGCGGACTCCCGCTCCAGGGTGGACGATCGCGCATCAGGTCGCGCACCTTGCCTCGGTCGCCCGCCTTGCCCAGATGGCGGCGGCCGCTCCGGACGAGTTCAAGAAGGTGGCCGCCAGAGCCACGGGTGACTTCGACGCCGCTGTTCACGCGATGCTCGAGCCCTACCTGGCGGACCCCCCGCCCAGGCTGCTAGCCCGCTGGCACGCCGATCGCGCGGCGGCGTCTGAGGCGCTCGCCGCGCTGCCGCCGAGCGAGATAGTGCCCTGGCTGGCCAGGCCGCTGCCCGCCGGCATCCTCGCTAGCGCAGGGCTGATGGAGCTGTTCGCGCATGGCCAGGACATCGCCGACACCGTAGGGGCTCGACGCAAGGACACCGACCGGATCTGGCACCTCACCGCGTTCGCGGTGCGCACCTGGGACTTCGGCTACCTGGCACGCGGCCTGACGCCGCCAGAGCAGGAGTTCAGGTTCGAGCTCACCTCGCCGTCCGGCAAGAGGTGGGATTTCGGTCCCGAAGACAGCGCACAGCGAGTGACCGGGCCCGCTGTCGACTTCTGCCTGCTGGCCACGCGGCGCAGGCACCGCGCGGACCTCGCGCTGGTCGCCGAGGGCGCGCAGGCCGACGCCTGGATGGACATAGCCCAGTGCTACCGCGGATCACCGGGGCAGGGCCGGTCTCCTGGCCAGTTCGCCGCCACCGAGGCAACCCCCGCGCCGCGCTAACCTGCTGGCTATCCGCCGCGGACGTCAGCCGGCGGAAGCCGGCCGCGTCCCGCCGGCGGTGACTGCCTCGCCGCACCCCTCGCATACCACCTGGGCTCCCAGCCAATGGCCGCACCCGTGCTCGAGGACAAGCGGCGGCCCGCCGTCTCCGGCCAGGTACCTGTCGCCCCATGACATCAGGGCGAGTATGACGGGATAAAGGTCGAGGCCCGCCTGCGTCAGGTGGTACTCGAACCTGGCCGGATGGCCGGAATACGGCCGTCGCTCAAGGACTCCCGCGCCTACCAGCGCCCGCAGCCTCGCTGACAGAGTGTCGCGGGGAACTCCGGTCCGCCTCACCATCTCGTCGAACCTGCGGTTGCCGAGAAAGACCTCCCGTACGGCGAGCAGCGCGCCCCTGCTTCCGACGATCTCAAGCGCGCGGGCAACGGAGCACTGCCGCGGCTGGGTCGATGCCGACGTCATGCGATTGAGCATACCAATCAGGACAGTAATTTAAGTCGCAAATCTGGACGCACTAGGCCAGGCAGGCTTACCATGTGAGTCTTCATTCCTGACTCACGCGAAGGATGATCCAGTGCCGCAGCCGAGCCTTCCGCAGGTCACGTCGCGCGAGCAGTGGCTCTCAGCCCGCAGGCAACTGCTCGCCAAGGAAGAGAACCTCACCAGCCGCTGGGACGCGCTGAACTCTGACCGCCGCAGGCTGCCCATGGTGCGGATCGAGAAGAACTATCTCTTTGAGGGAGCACGCGGCCAGGTCGGCCTAGCCGAACTGTTCGATGGCTGCCGCCAGCTGATCATCCACCACTTCATGTTCGACCCGAGCTGGGACGCGGGATGCCCGACCTGCGCGGCCGCGTCCGACGAGCTTTCCCCTGGACTGCTGGCCAGGCTCCGGGCGCGGGACACGGCCTTCGCCGCGGTCTCGCTGGCGGCATTCGCCAAGATCATGGCGTACCGGGCGTGGAACGGCTGGACCTTCCCCTGGTACTCCTCGTTCGGCAGCGACTTCAACTACGACTTCCACGTGACCCTGGACGAGAGAGTAGCTCCAGTCGTCTACGACTACCGGTCCAAGGCGGAGATATTAGCGGCCGACACGGCGAACGACCTGGTCGCGGCCGAGCAGCCGGTCGAGGTGGCCGGCATCAGCTGCTTCCTTCGCGACGGCGGCGACATCTTCCATACCTACTCGACCTACGGCCGGGGCATCGAGCAGTTCAGCTCCGCGGAGAGCTTCCTCGAGCTCACGGTCCTCGGCAACCGGTAGTCAGTCGCCCCGAGCCGGCTGAGTCGGCGCCAGCCAGGATCCAACGCGGCGGGCCGCGGCCAGGCTAGCCCACGCACCGAGGCCGATCAGATCCTCGTCGGAGCGCTGGCCGCGGCGGAAGTCCTCAATGTCGGGCGGGCCGACCTGGTGCGGCGCGAAGGCGATGAGCAGCGCGAGGCGGCCCGCTGGCCAGTCGGCGCTGGCCAGCCTCGATAGCGCGTCATCGACCCAGGAGCGGCCGAGTCCGGCTGCCTGCCCGGACCAGCCTGCCAGCTCGCTGGTGACGAGTTCGCGCACCTGGTCGCCCGCCGCGCGGGCACCCGCTGCCTCGATGACCGCGATGGCACGCGCGAAGGCGTCGGCGATGACCTGACGGCCGGCCGCCCACCCCAGGTCGCCGGGCATCGGCGCCTCGGGGAGCAGGCTGAGCGCGGCGCCAGGCACGAGTGCGCCGCGGGCGGCAGGCCTTAGGAACCTGCCGAGCACGCGCATCATGCCGCCCGCGAGCGTGGCGGGCAGGATTGCCGGGAGCGGGCTGTCCTCGCAGAACACGGTGACCATGCGGTTCAGGTACTGGAAGGTCACCGCCACGCCGGCGAACTCCGGGAGTTGCTCGACAGGGAACGGCGGGTCACCGCGCAGGACCGACTCCCGCAGTCCGCTAGACCTGGCCCAGGCGGCGAGGTCGCGCAATGCGGGGTCGGCCATCGCGTCAACGCGGTCGCCGCCGATCGCGTCGGCTTCGGCGCCATGGGCCAGCCCGCGGAGGACGGCGCTGTGGACATCGACGCAGTACGGGCAAGCGTTCCCGAGCGACACCCCGGCCGCCACCACTTCCTTCGCCGCCCGGTCGGCCTCTCCCCGCGCCAGCAGCGTCTCTCGCAGCATGACCCAGCTGGCCGCCAGCGGGCCGGCCGCCGGCGAGTGCAGCACGACCGGCGGCGCGAGCATCCCGAAGTCCCGCTCGACCTGGGCGTACACGGCGGCGACCGGGCCAGCGGCCGCGCCGGGCGGTACCGGGCGGACGTGCCGGATTTGCGCCGTCGACCTGCGCAGCGCCCGCCGCATCAACCAGGTATTCATCGCCGGGCGCACATCATGCGGCCGTCTTGTCGGCCGCGCGCGTGGCGGCCGCGACGCCGCCGGGCGCCGGAGCCCCGTACTTGACCCGCACGCCCCGGTTTCTCGCCGCCGCCACGATGCCGGGCATCGCGCGCTCGGCGAGCGCGGCGATGGTCAGCGCGGGGTTGACGGTGAGCCCGCAGGGCACCGCCGAGCCGTCGGTGACGAAGATGCCCGGGTGATCACGCAGCTCATGCCGGTCGTCCAGGGCCGAGGTCGCCGGGTCGTCGCCGATCCGGCAGGAGGCCAGCGGGTGCACCGTGTA
The DNA here is from genome assembly GCA_963720575.1 of uncultured Actinomycetota bacterium. GTDB lineage: Bacteria > Actinomycetota > Actinomycetes > Streptosporangiales > Streptosporangiaceae > Chersky-822. Next base: position 956,934 of record CAVRGA010000001.1, on the reverse strand, counting down.
GGCGCCTACCACTTCGTTCGTCCACGGCATGACCTTCGCCAGGCCATCGCGCTCGAGGATCTCTTTCACCGCGGCATCCGACTCGGCCCAGCCGCGCAGCGTGTTCTTGGTTGGCTTGTACTCGAGATTGCCCTGGCCAAGCATCTGCTGGGAGATGCGGACCGCGTTGCCGCTCGGCGGCGGCGGCCCGAACACGCCCTCATTGTCGTCCTCCGACATCGTGAAGATGGTCAGCCAGGAGTTCCAGTGCCGCAGCATCTCCTTCTTCGCCGGGCCGAACCAGGCCGGCCCGTCCGGGCTGGCTGCCTGGGCAAGGATCGTGCCGAGGCCGGGCGGGAAATACAGTTGCTCGAGCGAGAATCTCGAGAACTCGGGCAGCGAGGCGTCGAGCCGGTCCCAGCTCGCGACGCTCGGGCCCCGGCCGATCTGGTTGGCCTGGTACGCCTGTCCGCCGGGGCGGGAAAGGCCGAGCACCTCCCTTACCTTGTCCTCGTTGAGCACGGCGGTGTTCAGCCGCTCGCCGTTGCCGGAGAAATACCGCCCGACCGCGAAGGGCATCGCGCCGAGCGTCGGCTCGGACCGCCGCAGGATCACCGGCGTGGCGCCCGCGCCGGCCGCGAGCACGATGATCTTCGCGTCGATCGTGCCGCTGCCCGTCTCTACCCGGTAGTCCTCGTCATCGATGACGCTGTAGTGCACCCGGTAGCTGCCGTCGTCTTTCCTGGAAAGCTGCTGCACCTCGTGCAATGGCCTGATCTCGGCGCCGTGCGAGACCGCCGCGGGCAGGTAATTCATGAGCAGGGACCGTTTGGCGTCGAACCGGCAGCCTGCCATCATCCAGTTGCAGTTCGTGCACATGGCGGTGTCGATCGCGACCGGCACCGGGTTCGCCGTGTGCCCGGCGTGGCGGCAGGCCGCCGCCCACAGCCCGCCCGGATAGGTGACCTCGCTCCATTCCTGCCGGTGCACCGGAAGGGCCTCGACGACCCGGTCGTACCACGGGTTCAAGCTCTCGCGGGTGATCGCCGCCGGGAACAGCCGCCTGCCGATGCTGCCCTGCCGCTCGAAGACAAAGCTCGGCGCCCGGGGCATCGTGGCGAAGAACACCACGCTGCCGCCGCCGACGCAGTTACCGCCGAGCACGCTCATGCCCCGTCCGGCGACGAACTCGAAGATGCGCGTGGACGACGAGCCCAGGATGAAGTCGTGCTCAAACTCCTCGCTCGACAGCCATGGCCCCCGCTCGAGCACCACTACCCTGGCGCCTCCGGCGGCGAGGTGGTAGGCGGCGATCGCGCCGCCGAAGCCACTGCCGATCACAACGATGTCGGTACGCTCAGTCGTCGTCATGCCGGGTCTCCTGCCGGGGTTGTACCTGGATGCAGGCTCGCCAGTTGCCTTCCGTAGGAAAAGTCGGGGAACCGCCACAGGCCGTCCGCGTCTGGCTTGGCGAAGCCCATCGCGGTGAGCCCGGGGTGACCAGTCGCGATCGCGTCGACCGTGCGCATGTGCGCCGCCGTGTCGAAGGCCATGAAGCAGAACAGGGCGACCAGGATCCAGATGTCCTTTTCCGGATGGTCGGGCGCGATGAGCATCCGCACCACGGCGGTCCGGTCCGCGTAGGACAGCGCCACGAATGCGGGGACAGAGTCATCGATCGTGACACCGCGGCTGGCCGCCCAGGCCGCCGCGTGCTCGTTCAGCGCCTTGGCCAGGCCGTCCAGGCCTTCCGACACGCCGGTCGCCGGTGTCTCGAGCAACTCCACCGCGCCAGCCTCTACCGCGCCGGGGCCGGCCGCCGCGCCGGCGATCGCCCGGTCGTCGGGCCAGCGCTTCGCGCCGGGCACGAACGTGTCTGCCCACGCCTCGAGTGTCCGCATGCGGTACTGATCACCGCCAGAGGTATCCGATTGCACTGACGTTCTCCTAGATGAAGAATGTGTTCGGCTCAAGGCCGCACAGCACCCTTCCGTAGAGCTCAAGGTTCTTGACCGGCATGTTCAGGGCGTGCAGGCTGATGGCCTGGATATCCCGCTGTATCCGCTGTATCGGCATCGAGCTGTAGATGCCGCCCGCGCCGCTAGCCATGTTGTAGGCGTTGACGGCCTCATGGCACAGCTGCGACACGCGGCCGACCGCGACTCGGCAGTACGCGCGCTCGCGCATCGTGTACGGCTCATTGCTGTAGTTCTTGTGGTCCACCAGAGCCGCGAGCGTGCGGGCATGGTACTCAGCCTCGTCGATCTTCAGGTCGGCCTCGGCCACCTGAAGGTGAGTGATCGGCCATTCGGCCTGCGTCGCGTAACCGGTGTGGTGGATCGGGCGATGGTGAATACGTTCGAAGAACGCCTCCCTGGCGGCCTGGGCAAGCCCGACCTGCTTGCCGGTGTTGATGTTAGAGAGCACCCCGACGATCGGACCGCGGTAGCAGGGCGAGTCCGCGTTGCGCTCGGAGCCGTACTCCTGGCGCGCGACCTCGCTGAGCCACTGGAAGCGCTCCCGAGGTATGAACACGTCCCTGGCGACCAAGGTGATGCTGCCGGTGCCGCGCAGGCCAGCGACGTCCCAGTCGTCGACGATCTCGAGGTCGCTCATCGGCACGACCGCCGCGACCGGCTCGATCTCGCCCGCCGGGTTGATCACCAGCGTCGAGAGCACCTTCCACTGGCTGTGCCAGGCACCGCTGTTGAAACCCCACTCACCGGACACCACGACGCCGTCCTTGGTGAGCTCGCCCTTGCCGTTAGGCACCAAGGTCCCGCAGATCCGCACGTCAGGGCTGGCGAAGACCTCGTCCTGGACCGAGTCGGGGAAATGCGCGACCGCCCAGCACTGAGCCCACCAGGCAGTCGCGCAGAAGGCCGGCGACCCGTCTCCCCGTCCGAGCGCGATGCCCACGTCGACGATGGTCTGCATGTCACTCTCGTAGCCGCCGTAGTGCGCGGGAACCAGCATGCGCAAGACCCCGGCGTCGATCATCGCGCCGACCGACTCGTCGGCCAGCCGCCGGTTCCGATCTCCCCACTCGGCATTCGCCCGCAGTACGGGCACTATGTCCGTCACGCGCTGAACAAGCTCGGCCGGTGACGGGATTTTGACGGCTTTCACAAATCCTCTCCTTAGCTCATAGCGATAACGGCTGTTATCCCGGCGAGATCTGCCGCCGCGCGGATTGAGGTCATGTCAGATGTACGGGGTATTAGGCTCGAGCCCGCAAATGATCCGGCCGTACAGCTCCAGATTGGTGGCCGGGTGCACGATCGCGTGCAGATTCAGCGTCTTGACATCTCGCTCGATGCGCTGGATCGGCACGTCCCGGTAAATTGACGACCCGCCGCTTGCCGAGTCGAGTATCTCGACGGCCTCCTTCGCGCGCTGGCAAGCCGCGCCCAGGTCAAGCCGAACCCGTGCCCGCTCCTCGAGCGTCCAGGGCTCACCCGCCGCGCCCTTGGCATCGATCATGTCGGCGGCCCGGTAGGCGTGGAAGCCGGTCTCGTCGATCTTCGTGGTCGCCTCGGCGACCTCAAGGTGAGTGACCGGAGCCTCGCTCTGACGCTCGTAACTGGTAAACGTGATCCGGCGGCCGGGCAGCCGTTCGAAGAACGCGTCCTTGGCCGCGGTGGCCAGGCCCAGCGCCACCGCGCTGACGGTCGTGCACGCTGTCGGCATGAACGGGGGCTTGATATGCGGGGGGTGCGGGGGGTCGTCCCCCCGCGGACTACCGAGGCCCTGGAGCACCGGTTCCATCGGCAGCACGCGCTCGGCCGGGACGAAGACGTCCTTGGCGATCGTGGTGACGCTGCCCGATCCGCGCAGGCCTGAGGTGTACCAGTCGTCGACGATCTCCAGGTCGCTGATCGGGATCAGGGTCATGACCGGGTCGTGCCCGCCATCGGCGGTCGGGACGACGGCCGCGTTGGTGTTCCACATGCTCTGCCGCGCCCCGGTGTTGAACGACCATTTGCCGTTGACGAGGTAACCGCCGCTGGCCGGCACAGCGATGGCACCGGGAGACAAGATCCCGCAGATGCGCACGTCTGGCGTGGAGAACACCTCGTCCTGAACCGCCTGCGGGAACAACCCGACCATCCAGCTGCTGAGCGCCCACATCGCGAGGGTCCACGACGCGGAGCCGTCACCCCGGCCGATCTCAGAGATGACGTCGACGATGGTCCGCATGTCCGAGTCGAATCCGCCGTATCGAACCGGAACCCGCATCTTCAAGAATCCGGCCTCGGTCAGAGCGTTGATCGCGTCCTCATGCATGCAACGGTTTTCGTCCATCCACAGTGCCTTCTCCCGAAAGAGCGGGATAAGGCTCGAGGCGCGTCGCACAAGTTCAGCCTTCGGCGGAGCTTTGATGACGCTCATGGCATTCTCCTCGCTGGCGGCGCGAGGCGCGGTACCCTCACTCACTCACTCTGCGACTATGCCCCGTGCCGCATCATCTTCGAGATTGCCCGGTCCCCGGCGGCTGTCATGAAAGTCGCCGCTGCGGCGCGGCCTTGAGGCGACCGCTTGCTCGCCGCAACGGCGACTTCATGATCGGAGGGCCGGGCGGTTAGCCGACGGTGTAGGTGTAGGGGATGTTCATTAGCTCGTCACCACTGGAGGTCGCCTGGTTGTAGGTGTCCACTGCGATGAAGCCGCGGACCACCGTGCCCTTGGGCGCGTTCGGAGTGATGGTGAGCGTGATGGTGCCGGACTGGCCGGGATCCAGTGTCATCGGCGTATAGGGGGCGCTGGCGTTGACGGTCTGCGCCCAGATGTCGCCGGTGCTGGCGGAGATGGCGGAGTCGAACGGGTTGGTGAACGCGACCATGGTGATGTTCGCCGAGCCTGATACCGGACCGGAGAACGGCCCGGTTGGCTCGGACGCGGCCCAGAACTGCCCGGGGGCGATCTCGGGGTCTGCGAGTTGCGCGACCGAGTTGTTGCCGAACGGGACGCCGAGGGCCTCGGGGTCGTTGTTGTCGGAGTTGAAGTCAAAGAAGATCGGCATCGTCGCCTCCGAGATCCCGATCAGCGCGCTGGTGTCGGTCGGGACTAGCCAGTGCGGGTTGACGTTAGCGGTCATCGGCTCCGGCGTGGTGACCTGCGCCTGGGTGTAACTGGTGCCGTTGACCACGCCGGTGCCGAGTACCCGCAGCGGAACCTGGCCGGTGCGGCGCGGATCGGCGAAGTAGTCCTTGGCGATGTTGCCGGTGTTGGTGACGGTGATGGTCGCGGTGGCCGGTTTCCCGGCGGGCAGCACGGTGCTCGGCGAGCTCGGCAGCCCGCCGCTGGTGACGGCTGGCCGGGTGAACGAGATCGTGCCGGTGAACGGCTCGCTCAGGTGCGCCCCGTCGACCGGCGCGAAGGTCACCAGGGTGACCGTCCACAGGCCGGCCTGCGGTGTGCGGTGGAAGAACTGCATGGTCGGCCCGGCCCGAAGAACACGTCGTTAGCGGTCGACTGCAGGTCGAGCGGCTCGCCGTTGGGGTCGACGAGGACTCCCTCGAGCACATAGTCGGGGTCGGGCAGCTTGATGCCGACGTTCAGCGACGGCTCGCCGGCCGGCACGTTGAACTGGTAGGTGAACTGCTGGCCGAAGTCGAGGTAGCTGCCGCCCCCGGTCAGGGTGCCGGCGAAGGAGCCGCCGCCGCCGGTGACCGGAACGAGCGCCCGCAGCACGATCGGGATGGCCCCGTCGGTGCCGCTGCCGGTTCCCAGGTGCAGGCTGAGCGCCTCGTCGCCCGCCTGGCCGGCGGTGACGGTCACGTGGAAGGTGCCGGACTGCCCGGGCGCGAGCACCTCGGAGGCGGGCGAGACCGACCCGGCGACGTGGAACTGCTGGCTGGTGTAGGCGAACTGGACCGGGTTGTCGAGGTAGGGGGCGAAGTTGACGGTGTAGATCACCGCGGTCCACGTGCCGGCCGCGGGACGGCGCACTTCCACGTGCCCGAACCCGCTCCCGATATTGCCTAGGACCGAGAACGCGGCGAGATTGCCCTGCGGGTCGAACAGTTCCTCGAACACCACGCCACCGACCTGCTGGGCATTCCAGGTGATGTCGCCGTTCAGGTTGTCCGCTCCGGATGGCACCGCGAACGTGTGGACCGCGTAGGAGTCGGTGGCCCCGAAGCCGTCGGTGAAGGTCGGCGACGAGGACGTCAGCGTGACGCTGCCGGTGTCGCTGGACAATGTCGTCGGGCGGCCTGACACCGTCGGGGCGACGGTCTGGGAAGCGCTGCCCTCATTTGTCACGCCGATGCTGAAGGTCTTGCTCTGGCCAGCGTCCACAGTCGCGTTGAGGCTCGTCTTGCTCACCAGCAGGCCGCTGCCCTGCTTGCTGGCGTTGCCGATGGACTCGGCGAGCCGCACGGCCTTGAGCGCGTTGACCAGCCCGGCGCCCTGGTGACCGGCCGGCGCGCCCAGGTCGGTGGCCGTGCTGACGATGATCTGCTGGACCAGGGGAGCGGACGGCAGATTGCCGCTATGCGTCTTGGCGTACGCCTGCAGGACCAGCGCCGCGACCGCCGCGACCTCGGCTGAGCTGTTGCTGGTGCTCTGCACGGCGCCGATCCCCGGCGCGGACCCGTTGCCGGGGTCGGTACAGCCGAAGAACCTCGTGGTGTCGGTGCTGCACGGGAACCAGACGCTGTCGCCGGGTGCGACCACGTCCACGGTGCGCGGGTTGAACTCGTTGATGCCACCCGAGCTCAGCGCGCTGATGTTGTTGTTCTCCCAGCCGCCAGGCGCCAGGCTGACGCCGTTCTGGTCGGTCTGGCGGTAGAGCTGGAAGGAGGTGGTCGAGCCGACGCCGATCACCCCGGGAACGTCGGCCGGCGAGCCGATGCTGCCGTCGGCGCCGTTGTCGCCGGTGCTCGCGACCACTACCACGCCCGCGGCCACCGCTGCCTGGTCGGCCAGGGCAACCGGATCGTCCTGGGTGTTCGGGACCGGGTTTCCGCCGAAAGGCTCATTCAGCACGTTGACGTGGTCCACCATGACCGCCCACTGGACCGCCTGCAAGATCGTGGAGTTGAAGACCGCGGTGCCGTTGCCAAAGGCGTTCATCATCGCCACGCTCGCGCCGGGGGCGATGCCCTCGATCTTGATGTCGCAGCCAGGCGGCAGCGGGTGCGACGGGTTGACGAACTGCGACAGGTCGTAGACCTGATTGCCCTGCGAGGCGACGAGGCCAGTGGCGAGGAACGCCAGCCGGCCGTCGGTGGGCGCCGTGGGCCCTGCCCGCTGAAGTCCCGGTAGTCGGTGATGACATGCTGGCCGCCCGGGCGGATGAGGTCAGGGTTGCTCGGGTCAATGCCGTCGGCGATGATCCCGACCTTGATGCCGCTGCCGTCCGCGAGCTGGTTGGCGGCGTCCACGTTCAGCAAGGTCCTGGCCTCCGGCTCGATCAGCGGCTGGGCCGGGTTGCTCGGGCAGACTTGCTGCGCCGGATCGCCGGCAGGCCGCTCGAGCCCGCGGCCGCGTGTTGGCCGGCGCTGTGCGGGCCGGGCTCGCGCGGGGAACACCGGGCCGGGCTTGCTGGCCAAAGGCGTGAGTTTCCGCATTGCGTCAGGCACGACCGCGCGGACGGCAGGATTCGCCCTGAGCCGCTTGACCTCGGCCGACGAGATCGTCGCCGCGATGGCGTTGATGATGTGGAAACTCCGCACCTGCGTCGCGTGCAGCTGGGCAAGCTCAGCGAGCACCGGCGCCTGAGAAGCGCTGGCCGCGTTGATCCGCAGCCGCGTGGTGGCCCCGCGCGCCGGCAGGTTCGACAACTGGTGCTTGAAGATGATGATCGAGCGATCAGTCGCGTGAGCAGCCAGCCGGAGGACTTGCGCCGCTGTCAGGGCCGGCCGTTCCTTGATTTCATGGGCGGGCGAGCGAGCTGCCGCGGCACCGCCCAAGCCTAGGGGGACGAGCCCGGCTGCCGCGATAAGAGTGGCGAGCCGAAAGCGAGATCGAGAGCGAAAGCGCACGACAAGATCCTTTCCGGAATCCTTCAACCTGGTCGGCTTGATCAAAACGCACACGTCGCCGCGAAGCTAGCCGCGATCCGCTATCAGGCGCATCTCCGGTGTTGCGTAGAGCGCCGCCGCGGCGCAATTAGGGAGATGCGCCGCCCGGGGACCGGATGTCACCGTCGGGAATTACTGTAATGGAGGGAACAGGACATGAGCGGCGGCGGATTGTCGAAAGCGCGGCTCGCCCGCATGCGCGATGTAATGGCAGGCTACGTCGAGCGCGGCGAGGTACCAGGGCTGGTGCTCGCGGTGAGCCGACGGGGCGAGACGGTGATCGAGCCAATCGGCGCGGCCGACCTGGCGGGAACGCCTGTCCGCAGCGACACGATCTTCCGCATCTCGTCGCTGACCAAGCCGATCACGGCCGCGGCGACGATGATGTGCGTGGAGGAGTGCACGCTGCGGCTGGACGAGCCGGTGGACCGGCTGCTGCCCGAACTGGCCGACCGCGCGGTGCTGCGGAGCGCGGACGGCCCGCTGGACGACACGGTGCCTGCCAGCCGGCCGGTTACCGTGCGCGACCTGCTCACGTTCGGATGGGGCTTTGGCATGGTCATCGCGCCACCCGGCACGTACCCGATCCAGCGCGCGATGTCCGAGCTCGGCCTGGGCCAGGGCGCGCCTGACCCGCAGGTGTCGCCGGAGCCCGACGAGTGGATCCGCCGCCTCGGAACGCTGCCGCTGATCCACCAGCCGGGCGAGGGCTGGATGTACAACACAGGCTCCGACGTGCTGGGAGTGCTGATCGCGCGCGCCTCCGGCCAGCCGTTCGGCGAGTTCTTGCGCCAGCGGATATTCGAGCCGCTGAAGATGGCGGACACCGGCTTCAGCGTGCCGCCGGCGAGCCTGGCCAGGCTGGCCACCGGCTACCACGACAACGGGGTCGACGTCTACGACGGCGTGGCCGACAGCAAGTGGCGGCAGCCGCCGGCGTTCCCTTCCGGGGCCGGGGGCCTGGTCTCCACGGTCGCGGACTACCTGGCGTTCGGCGAGATGATGCTGCGCCAGGGCAAAAGCGACGGCGGGCGGCTGCTGTCCAGGCCGTCGCTGGAGGTGATGACCACCGATCAGCTCACGCCCGAGCAGAAGCAGGCGTCCGGCCCGTTCGCCGGCTATTTCGCCAACCACGGCTGGGGGCTCGGCATGTCCGTGGTCACCAAGCGGGACGGGCTCGGCGAGCCGGTCGGGCGATTCGGCTGGAATGGCGGGCTCGGCTCCGTGTGGTACGCCGACCCGAGCGAGGACATGGTGACGATCTTGATGACCGGCTGCGCCAAGTTCACGCTCAGCCCGCCGAACCTGTACCGCGACTTCTGGACCCTCGCCTACCAGGCCATCGACGACTAACCGGAACGGCGTGAGCCTAGAAGGACCCAGTCGCGCTCGGGGCAATTGTTTCAAAATAAATAGGGCCGGAAAATTGTCCGGGCGACTGTCGTGCCATGAGCGTCAGGCCGCAGGGCATGACGTTAACTTCGCCGGCGTGAGCTGCAAGGGACGGCGGAGGAGGCTGTCGGGTGACTCGGGAACTTGGAATGTCAAGCTCCGGTGGGTCAGCGGGAGGATTGCCCCCTTGAGATCTTTGAACTAGTGCCTCGGTGCGTGATCTCTGTTTCTGGGCGAACGTGCGCTGTGCTCCGGAACGGCGCCGCCGGGGCAGCGTGAGCATCGCGGCCCTCCCTGTTGCTGTTATCGGTCCTTTCTGACAGCAACGTGGCCCTCCCCGTTGCTGTCAGGAGAGGCTGCTGAAAAACCCCGTTTTCGTCGCGAACCCGACTCCCTGACCTGCGGTTCTTCGATCGCGATCATGGATTTTTCGGGGTTTTTCATCACCCTCTCAGGACAACATCAGGGAGGGCCACGTTGCTGTCAAAACCAGTGACCAACAGCAACAGGGAGGGCCACGCTGCTGTGAGAGGCGGGCGTGACCAGCAACCCGGGCCGTTCGTCGCTCTCGCGGCGGATCAGCGACACCACAAATCAGGCTGTCCGCAGCCAGGAACTGGGGTGATGAGGCCGCTGCTAACGGGCAGACACGGGAGGCGCGGGGAGCAGCCTGTCTGGCAAAGCGGATCTCGCGTGAGAATATGGCGGTATGCCGGACACGGGAGCTGTCGTCGCGGTCGCGCAGCTCGCGCTCGCCGTAGGGGAACTAGAGGTCAACCGGCGGGCGGTGAGGGCTGCGGTGCAGGAGGCGGCCGTCGCGGGTGCGCGGCTCGTGGTGCTGCCAGAACTGTCGGACTCTGGCTATGTGTTCACGGACGCCAAGGAGGCGCGATCGCTCGCGTCGCCGGCGGCATCTAGCGTGACGCTGCGCGAGTGGCACTCGCTGGCCCGCGGGCACAACCTGACCATCGCCGGCGGGTTCTGCGAACTTGGGCCGGACGGGAAGCTGTACAACAGCGCGGCGATTGTCGACGCCTCTGGCACGAGAACGGTGTACCGCAAGGCGCACCTGTGGGACGCCGAGAAGAAGATCTTCACGCCCGGTGATGACGCACCACCGGTCGTGAAGTTGCCGTTCGGCAATGTCGCGCTCATGATCTGCTACGACCTGGAGTTCCCTGAATGGGTGCGGCTCGCCGCGCTGGGCGGCGCGGACCTCATCGCGGTCCCGGTGAACTGGACAGCGTCAGGTTCGCCCGCGCCGCCTGGTGAACGATCCGGCGAGGTGGTCTCGGCGCAGGCAGCAGCCTCGGCTAACGGCGTGTTCATCGCGGTCGCGGACCGATGCGGGACTGAGCGTGGCGTGGAGTGGCTCGGCGGCTCGGTCATCCTGCGGCGTGGTGGCTACCCGGCCGCCGGGCCGGTATGCGACGACCGGACGGCGGTGCTGACGGCGACGATCGACCTCCGGCTGGCAAGGGACAAGCGGATCGGTGACCTGAACGACTTGTTCGCTGACCGGCGACCGGAACTGTATTCGCGGCGGCCCTGGGACGTCGCCTAGCCCGGGCAGGGCACGGCGGAAGACCACAGGTCCGCTGCTGCGAAATCAAGTCGCTGACGTCTGAGGGGCCGACGTAGTGTTGCACGGTGCTTGAGGTAACAGCCTGCGCGGACGAGCCGGACGAACTGGCCTCGCTGGAGGTCTACAACACTGTGTGGCCGCACCACGCCGTGACGATCGACGCGGTGCACGCATTCAGGGACAGCGCCCAGGATTACATCGACTACCTCGTCCGCGAGGATGGCGTCATCCTCGGGTGCGGGGTCGGGGCTATCTTCGCCTATCGCGCGCGCCGTGTCGTTACGCTCATCACCGTGCTCGCCGGGCATCGCCGGCGCGGCGCTGGCACGGCACTGCATGAGGCCATCTCCATGTGGGCCAGCGAGCGAGGGGCACGCGAGCTGGAGGTGCCGGTCTCCGGCAGCGATCCGGAGAGCCTGTCCTTTGCCCAGCGGCGCGGCTTCACCGAGGAACGGCGCGAAGTGGGCCTCGTGCTCAGCCTCGCCGGCATCTCACCGCCGCGGGTCCAGCCACCGGCCGGGATCGAGATCGTCACCTGGGCGCGACGGCCGGAGCTGGCACGCGGGATGTACGAGGTCGACCTGGAAGCCCATCCGGACATCCCGGGCTTCGAGGACGTCGCCCTCGAACCGTTCGAGGACTGGATGGCGCATAACATGCAGCGGCCTACCGACTCTCCCGGGGCGACGTTCATCGCGCTCGCCGGCGAGGAGGTCGTCGGCTACGCGAAGCTGTCGCTGACAGCGCCGACGGCCGCAGGCCACTCCATGACCGCCGTCAAGAGAGCCTGGCGCGGACGCGGTATCGCGGGTGCCCTGAAGGCGGCAGAAATCAACTGGGCGCTCGCCAACGGCTACACCGAACTCCACACCAGCAACGAGGAGCGGAACGCGCCGATCAAGCGCCTGAACGCCCGCCTCGGCTACCGACCCGGAATCGGGCGGATCCACCTAGCCGGGCCCATCATCGGCGGACTCTCTCGATGAGATGACAGCAGCAGGACATGCCCGAGCGCCTGGATCTCGGCGGGCCGCCCGGCAAGGTTCCCGCCCGCATGGGACAAGGCTGGTCCGCAGTCAGGCTTCCAGGATATGTAAATGGATTTACCATAGATCTGGTTACGTATTGTCCTGACCGTATGAACAGGCTTCCCAAACCCCCTGAGCTGCATGATCGCATCGAGGAGTGGGCGGCGCTCGCTGAGTTCGCTTCTGACCCAGATCCCGGCACGGTGCTGGGCATCGTGTACCCGCTGCAATCATGGGCGGCCTGCGCGGCGCGGGCGTGGTGCTGTGCGCCCTCGCGGCTGTCGGCGTCCAGTCGGCCGCGAGGAACAGCTACCCGACCAGGGGACTACCAGACTCCGGAACGGCGTCGCCGGGCAGCGTGAGCATCGTGGCCCTCCCTGTTGCTGTCAGCGGTCCTTTCTGACAGCAACGTGACCCTCCCCGTTGCTGTCAGGACAACATCAGGCAGGGCCACGATGCTGTTAAAACCAGTGGCTGACAGCAACAGGGAGGGCCACGATGCTGTCAGAGGCGGACGTGACCAGCAACCTGGGCCGCCCCGATGCTGCCGCGGGCCTGCTGCCGGGCCGGAGCGTGCTCTTGCCTGGCCCTGATCTTTGATCACGAGTCACCCGACAGCCTCGGAAGCCGCCGGTGGCTTCCAGCAGCGGCCGCCTCCATTGCCCCGGTTACGGCAGCAGATCCTGTCCAGCGCGGACGAAGAGCAGGAGAGTTGCCCGTGCTCCCGAAGGAGAAATTCTCCGCCCACGTGCTCCGTCTCAGCCTTCCCGTGGGGGCTTCGCCTGGCGTTCTATCCGCGCCTCCGCGCCGCGTCTACCGTCGGCAGCGGACGCCCGTGATGTCGGGGCAGCGGGCAGTCCCTCCGTCGGCGTTGGCTGACCGTCTTGCAGCACACTGAGCCCAAGCCGGTCTGCGCCATAGGCACCGAGTGGGCCTAGGAGCGGGGCGCCGTGGCGTATGGCGGCATCCGTCCCCCTGGCAAGTTCGCCGGCTTCTCCTGCCCGGCTGACGGGCCTGGTGACACGCGACATCAGCGCGGCTGGAATGTGCACCTCGACGGTAGTACCGCCACCCGGCGGCTGACTAATCACGACGCGGATGCCGTGCCGAGCTGCCAGGTGGGCGACCGCGTATAGGCCCATAGGCCCATCTTCCGCCGCATCCGCGAGCGTTGGATGGGCCAGTTGCTCATTGAGCTGCCGCAGCTGCTCCTCCGGCATGCCCATTCCACGATCAGCGATGCTGACTAGCCAGCCGCCGCCGCGTGCGGTGCGCCCGGACATGCTCACCGGGCTCATGGACGGCGCGAACGTGGTGGCGTTGTCCAGCAGTTCGGCGAGCATGTGCACAATGTCTACCGCAGCGGTTGCGGTGACCGCCGCGCTCGCGGTGATGGAAACAGTCGGCTCGACGTCCAGGATGACCCGGCCGTACTGCTCGATCTCGGAGACGGCGGCCCGCAGCAGGTCCACCATGGTCACAGGCTCGGTCCAGCGGCACGGTGCCTGGTCGCCCGCGAGTACGAGCGCGCTATCTGAGATCCGCCGCATCCGGGTGGCCAGATGATCAATCTCGAACAGCGCGGCCAGCCGTTCCGGGTCAGCCTCACCGAGTTCGAAGCGGTCGATCAGCCACAGCAGAGGTTCCACCAGGGAACTGTTGCGGCGTAAGAAGGTGACGAACATCGCATTGAGGCTGCCGCGCCTCCTAGCCTCGTCTCCGGCTAGCCGCACCGCTTCCAGCGCAGCTGCTTCGAGCTGTCGCAGCGGGCGCACCATGGATCTGGAAATGACCACGATGGCTACTGCGAGAAGGAGCATTGCGGCCAGCACCAGGCCGGCGGTGACCATCGCTGACCGCGTGGTGCTTCGATGCATGTCCTGGGAATAAGCGACTATCCAATCCGCCAGCTGCTGCTCGGAATGGCGCATCCAGCCGACCGTGAAGGACATCCCGGCCGCCCATTGCTCGCTGGCCAAGCTGCCGAAGGCAAGTGCGCCGTTGCCGGCCGCTGTCGCGCGCCGTTCCACCGTCCGTGCCTGATCTGCCAGCGGCTCGGCGAAGGTGTCGGTAAGAGCCCGGTTCTGCTCTGGGGTAGCTGAGCCGCGGAAAGATGCGAGGTCGTTCGCCTGCTGTGACTCGGCGGTGGTCAGTGCGGTCATTGCCGCAGGCCCTAAGTGTCCCCCGCCGAGCGCCGCGTCGAGTATGGCCTGCTGCAGGGAGGCGTGGTCCTCCATCCTGAACAGCGAATCGAGCGTGTGCGCGGTAGTGATGAGCGCGAGGTTGCCGCTCAGGTCAGCGATGCCGTTATTGACCCCGAACAGGCTCCCGATCGCCATGGAATATCTATTGATGACGGTCAGCGCGGGAGCCTGGCTCAGCGCCGCGGTGCTGCGCAGACCGGGTAGCTTCGCGATGTCGCCGAGGATCGTGGCCGCACTCGACCGCGCTCGGGCCGAGTCGCCGCCCAGATGGAGAACAAATCGGCGCACTGTGACCGCCCGGCGATCGGTGATCACGTATAGCCGATGGAGGGCCGCGAGGCCAGCTGCCGGGCGCCCGTCCGCGATGAACACACCCGTGTCGGCCCGCTCGTCCTCCATCGCCTGCGCTAGGCCGGCGACCTGCTGTCCCAGCACCGCGATCTGGCCGACCTGGCCGTACGCCTCACCGCTGCGCATCGCGTCAGCGAGCCGTAACCCGGCTAGCGTCAGACTCAGCGTCGCTGGAATGGCCACCAGGGCAATCAGCCGACAGACTACCGGCCAGTTCCGCAGGGCCAGCACCGAGCTCTCCCTTCCTTACCATTGACGATACCTCGGGCCTGGATGCCGGAGACCGTGGCGCCGCGGAGCTGGCGATGACGATCAGTGCCAGGCGTACCAGGAGCCAGGCGCCCGGATCCAAGCTCGTCACGCGTCGGCCAGACAGCTGACTGCTGTCTCACCGCGCGGAGGCGAGTGACGCGAATACAACGGTGGCACTGAGGTAATGGCCAGAGGCGTAGTCGAAATTGCCGCCGCAGGTTATCAGGCGCAGAGCCGAATACCGGGTCGCAGCATAAATGATTTTCGCCGGGAATTTAGATTTGAGGTACTGGCGCACGCCCGTGATGCGGAAAACGGCGGTGGTTCCGTCCGCCAGCCTCACCTCAACGACATCTCCGGGCCGGAGGCCGCCCAGACGGTAGAAGACACCAGGCCCCCTATAGGTATCAACGTGCCCTTCGATGACCGACACGCCGATCTGGCCGGGCGTCGCCGAGTACCTGTACCAGGCGGCCCGACCGGGCGTCGCGTCAAGCGACGGTACCCGGATCGTGCCGTCGGAGTTGACCCCCAGGCGCAGTAGTTTCGACTTCACGCCGATGGCGGGGATGTCGATGGAAACCGGAAGCGAGCGCATCAACGACAGTCCCCCCGCGGACGACCTGGTAGTGCCCGCTGCGGACGAGGCGGGCCGCGGCGCATGTTCCTGGGCGCCAACCGCGGCGATGACCGTGGTGGTTCCACTCAGGATGAGCAGCACGCCGATCACTCCGGCAGCGCGGCCACGAATGCTTCCTCGCTTCCTAGGCGGAAGGGCCGCGTACCCGGCCTGTGGCCACGCCATGACCACGCGCAGCCCTGCGATACGCCGCCACTCCTCATCCCCCAACGCCGTGGTTCCTTCCCGTGCCTTCCCCAGGGCCTCCTAATCGCGTAGCCTAATGGTTTAGTAGGAGATATGCCATTGTATGTCCGGACAGAACATCGGATCTTCTTTATGGCCGTCGGTTTATTGTTTATCTCGGTTGGCACTTCCAGAGGACCTGCCGTCCGCCGCAGGCATGAGGAGTCCCATGAAGATGCGCACAACCACCGCAGGAGCGCGATTCATCGCGAGGCTGGCTGCCGTCGGCTGCGCGGCCATGGTCGCTTCCGCGTCAGTCGTGGCCTGCACGGGATCGCCGCACCCGACGCTGCCGAAGCTGTCACCGGGAGTCACCGCCTCGCAATCGCCGAACACTTCGCCTAGTCCTACTGCCACGGGCAGGACGCCAAGCGTGAGCCCGTCGGCGACGAGGAGCGCGGGCGCACGTCCCTCGCCAACGCGGACGCGTTCGGTCGGCCCGTTCCCTACCGCTGCCCCAGCTACCGGCGGCGGCGGCACGGCCGGATTTCAGGGTGCCTGGCTTCTAGTTCTCGGCGCGGCGTCGATCCTGGCCGGCGCCGGGTGCGTCGCCTATCGCATCAGGCGCACCGGGAATCGCTGACGCGACGCAGCAAGACACGGCGCGCTGTTGCACCCGGGCGAAGATCATCGACCTGATCATCTTCGCGGAAGGTACCAGCGGGCCACCGCCGTAATTCCGCTGCGGGCAGAGGCGGCTGCTTGGATCAGTGATCGTCGTAGTGGAACCGGCAGGCGACGATGGTGATCGTGCCTGGCTGGATGTCGTACACCAGGCGGTCCTTTTCGGTGACTCGCCGTGACCATACCTCGCCGCCCAGGTGCTTGAGCCGTTCCGGCTTACCCGTGCCAGTTCGCGGCGTTCGCATGGTTTCGGCGATCAGCCGGATGATCTTTGCCAGCACCTTGGGGTTGATTGCCGACCATGCCTCAAGGTCTTCGAGGGCACCGGAGGTGACGTGCGGCTTCACTCGTCGGCCTGCGCGCCGAGCCGGGCGGCCAGCGTCTCCAGGTCGGCCGGCTCGGCGCGTCCGTCCCGGGCTTCGGCCAGTCCGCGCAGGATGTGGGTGGCGTTGGCGCGGCTAGAGAACAGGTAGAGGGTTTCCTGCAGCGACTCGTAGTCCTCGGCGGACATCAGGACGGCGTTGCCGCCGTGACGCGTGACGATCTCGATAACCACGTGGTCTTCATTGACCTGCCGGACGAGCGGGAACAGATGGTCGCGGGCGTGGCTGATGCTCACCGCGGTCACGAAGACTCACCCCACTTGTACGGATGTTCTGTACGAGTCTACCGGGCTCCATCTGGGCACGGCAAGGACTCGCCCTCGGCGACCGCGAGCGAGTGCCTACCAAGATCCGGATCAAGATGATCCTTGATAGGATCATCTTGTGGAGTTTCTTAATCGTGTCGAGGAGCTGACTCTGCTGCGCCAGCGCCTGGGAGGCAGCCGGGCGGAGTTCCTCGTGGTCTACGGGCGTCGTCGGGTAGGCAAGACTGAGTTGCTGGCTCATCTGGCGTCGGAGGTCCGGTCGTTCTACTTCGAGGCGACGGACACGGTGCCAGCCCAGCAACTTCGTGACCTTACTGACGAGCTCGCGCGGGTATCCGGAGACGAGTTGCTCCAGGCTCAGCCCCTGACAAGCTGGGAGGCGGCGCTCGCGGCCATCGCCCGGTATGTGGGGGACAGGCGCACGCTTGTCGTGCTCGACGAGTTCCAGTTGCTGGCTGCGCAGTCGCCCGATCTGGAGACAACTCTGAGCCGGTGGTGGCGGCGGACCGGCCGTGACTTGCCCATCGTGCTGGTGCTGGCGGGCAGCGAGATATCTTTCTTCGAAGACAACGTGCTGGCGGGCTCCTTGTACGGCCGCCGCACTGGCCAGCTCAAACTTGAGCCGTTTACCGCGCGGGACTCGGCCCTGTTCCATCCCGGCTACTCCTGCGACGACAAGGTGCGGGCCTACTCGGTGTGCGGGGGCATCCCGTATTACTTGGAGCGATTCAGTGACGGTCGTCCGCTCGCGGAGCATCTTCTTGCCGAGATCTTCGAACGGACAGGCCTGCTGCACGATGAGGCTGAGCTCATGCTGCGTCAGTCGATTGCCGATCCGGCGAACTACATCGCCGTCCTGCGGTCGATCGCTCATGGCTTCAACCGGAACAACGAGATCGTGCAGCGCACTGACCTAGCTCCCGCGCATGTCACCAAGATTCTCACGACCCTTGAGCGGCTGGGCTTGGCCGCGGTGCTCCGGCCGGTCACGGCATCACAGCGCGCCAAGAAGACGGCTTATGAGATCACTGACCAATTCTTGCGGTTCCACTACAGGTTCGTGGAGTCGGCCAGGTCCCAGCTCAGGACCTCAACGCTGGCGAGGGCGTACCTCGCCGCCCACGTCCTGCCCGACCTGGATCACCACGCTTCACGCTCGTGGGAGCAGATCTGTCAGCAATACGTACTGCACCGGGAGGACGCTGTCGTTGCGGTAGGCCGCTGGTGGGGACAAGTGCCTGCTGGTGCTGGTCCCCGAAGCGAAGAACGCGAAGTCGACGTAGTCGGGGTGGACGGCAACAGAAAACCGGTCGTCGTGGGCATGTGCAAATGGACGTCGAAGGAAGTCGACTTCGACGAGTTGAATCTGCTCGACAGGATCGCCGCGCACATCGAGGGATTCACGGGGCCGGCTCGCCGGTATCTATTCTCGCGCAGCGGCTTCAGCGATCGGCTGATGGCGTACTCCGCCGCCGATCCTGAGCTATGTCTCGTGACACCCGCAGACATCTACCGCTAGGTACCTAGGTTGCGTCGAACAGTCGGGGAGCCGGGACTAGGTGGATGCCTTCGGCTGCTGAGCGTTCGCGAAGCGCGGGGGTGAACTGCTCGCGGCCGAAGATGATCAGGCGTGCCGCGGCGGCGCGGCCGCCGAGGGCGGCCTGGTGCTCGCGTAGCTGGTCGAGCACGTCGGTGTCCACGACACGGCGCCACTTGCATGATCCGAGCAGCGTGTAGCGATGGCGGCTGGTCCCTACGACGTCGATCTCGGTCTGGCCGTCTCGTGACCACCAGGTGCCGATCTGGCGGGGTGCGCCGGTGACCTGCTCGTCGGCGTAGACGGCGGTCCAGCGGCGGCAGCATTGCTCGAATGCCCAGCCCATGGTGTTGTCCAGGTCGGCGAGGATCTCGGCGCTGACTTCGGAGACGCGGTGCCGTTCGAGGCGGCTGCGGTTGCCGGCGACGTATCGGAACCAGAAGCGGTAGAAGGGGTCCTCGATGTGGTAGCCGGGCCGCTGCTCGCGTCCGTCTGGGGTCAGCGGGTAGCGGCGCTCGATGTAGCCGAGGTCTTCGAGGCGCTGCAGCTTGGGTGCGAGGCTGGCCGATGTCGCCCTGGCTTGCTGAGCGATCTCGTTGTGCTGGGTGGCGCCATTGGCGATCGCGCGCAGGATGGACAGGTAGGTGCCCGGGTCCCGGATGCCCTCGCCCTCGCGCAGCAGGTGGCGCGGCTCGTCGTACAGTGCGGCGTCCTTGGCGAGGATGCGGCTGGTGATGATGTCCTCCAGCGGCCCGTCCCCGGCCCACACCTGGTACTGCGGGGTCCCGCCGAGTACTGCCCAGCGGCGCAGCAGTGATTCCGGGGCGTGGTCGGCGGCGAAGCCTGCCGCATCCCGGTAGTCGAGCGGCTCCAGCCGGGGCCTGGCCGTCGCCCGTCCGAACAGCGGCGCGCCGCGCTCCAGCATCTGCTCCATGAGCGTCAGCGCGCTTCCGGCCAGGATCAGCGTTACCGGCAATGTTTCGCGGTCCCAGCGGTCCCAGTGCCGCTGGATGATCGAGTCGAGCGCGGGTTGCGCGTGCTTCAGCCACTGGAACTCGTCGAGGATGATCGTCAGCGGTCCGGTGCGCGCCTGCTCGCCGAGAAAGGTAAACGCGACATCCCAGGTGCCGAACCGCAGCGCGTCGCTGCCGAGCAGCGCCCGTCCCGCCTCGGCGGCGAGCAGCTCGAGCTGGTGGCTCTCATCTTGCTCATCTCCCTGAAAGGAGATGACGCGACTCCCGGTGAAGGTCCGCTCAAGCAGGAAGCTCTTGCCGATCCGCCGCCTGCCGATCACGGCGATCAGCGCGGGCACCGTCCGCGCGGCATCAAGGAGTTGCTCACGCTCCCGGTCACGGTCCACCATCTCACGCATGCCGATAGCTTACCAACCCCTGGATCGCCAACTTATAGGTAACCAACTTGTAAGTGGTTACCTATAAGTTAGCCTGTCGGCGGACGGCGAGGGCTGGTTGTCCGCTATCAGACGTCGAGGCGTAGCGTGGCTTGGGGGTTGAGTGGCGGCGTCGTCTCCAGGCCGGACCAGTACGGTCCATGGCCTCATCTAACGGGCTCCTCGAGGCAATGAGCCGGGCTCGCGCCGTCTTGTCAAGGGCAGAGGGCGGAAAGCGCGGCGCGACCTTCCACGACCTTGAAACGGTAAGGAGACCGACATGTCTGTCACGACCAAACCGTCAGTGAATGCCATCCGGCCGTTTACGATCGAGACACCCGAGGCAGAACTCCAGGCCCTGCGCGACCGCATCGCGGCGACGCGCTGGCCGCATAAGGAACTCCGCCAAGATCGGTCGCAGGGCGTGCAGTCGGCGACGATTCACAAGCTCGCGGATTACTGGGCATCAGATTACGACTGGCGCACCTGCGAGGCGAAGCTCAACGCGCTGCCGCAATTCACGACCGAGATCGACGGGGCGGACGTCCACTTCATCCACGTGAGGTC
Source organism: uncultured Actinomycetota bacterium (assembly GCA_963720575.1). Taxonomy (GTDB): domain Bacteria; phylum Actinomycetota; class Actinomycetes; order Streptosporangiales; family Streptosporangiaceae; genus Chersky-822. The sequence continues at coordinate 936,481 of CAVRGA010000001.1, read as the reverse complement.
GCCTCACCAGAACGCGATGCCGCTGATCATGACGCACGGCTGGCCCGGGTCGGTCATCGAGCTGCTTGAGACCGTCGGGCCGCTCACTGACCCGGCTGAGCACGGCGGACGCGCTGAGGACGCGTTCCACCTCGTTCTGCCCTCCATGCCCGGCTATGGCTTCTCCGGCGAGCCGACCGAGCTCGGCTGGAACGCCGGCCGCATCGCGCAGGCGTGGGCTGAGCTGATGCGCCGCCTCGGCTACACCCGCTACGTCGCCCAGGGTGGCGACGTTGGCGCCGCCGTCACCGACGCGATGGGCCGCCAGGCACCAGAGGGGCTGCTCGGCATCCACGTGAACGTGCTCCTGACGGTGCTCGGAGGGCCCCAGTCGACGAAGTCCGACGAGGAACGCGCCGCGCAGGCGCAGCTCGACACGTTCAGGGAGAGCGGCTCCGGCTACTTCCTGGAGATGGCCACGCGACCGCAGACGATTGGGTACGCCCTGCTGGACTCACCCGTCGCCTTGGCGGCGTGGATGCTCGACCACGACACGGACAGTTACTACAAGATCTCCAGCGCCTTCGTCGACGGGCAGCCATCAGGCAATCTCACTCGGGATCACATCCTCGACAACATCACGCTGTATTGGCTGACCGGCACCGGCGCCTCCGCGGCGCGGTCGTACTGGGAGGACGGACGTGTGCTAGCCGCAACTCTTGCCTCAGGCCAAGCTCCTCCGGAGGTCTCGGTCCCGGTCGGCTTCACGACGTTCCCCGGCGAGGTCTGGGCTGCCCCACGGAGCTGGGTTGAGCAGTCCTACCCCAGCCTCACCTACTTCAACAAGGCCGACAGGGGCGGCCACTTCGCCGCATGGGAAGAGCCGGAACTCTTCGCGAGCGAAGTCCGCGCCGCGTTCCGGCCCCATCGTTAGATAACGGTCCGGGATACCTGGGAGTGGCTGCGGTCAGGCGGCCAGGTCCAGGCCGCGCCCGGCGCCCCGCCACTCGGCCTCGCCAGCGGCAAAGAACAGCAGGTGCTGGCCGCCTAGGACTCCAGGTGATGGTCTCGTCGAATCGGGGGCGCCGGGGTCATCACTAGCCGTCCGGTATCTGCCAGCACCCGCGTCCCGGATTCGCCGGGCGCGGGTGCTGGGCGCGGGCTGGTGCCCGGGGTCAGGGGTGAGAGCGGTCAGAAGGAAGCCGTGAAGGGCACCGGGTGGAACCCGTCGGCGTCGGCCCAGCCGGCTATCCGCCACTTGTTGCGCGAGACCTGCTGGCCGATGAACTCGAAGTTGCCCACGTTCGGGCCGGCCTGGAGGGTCCCTGAGGACCTGAAGAGCACTGTCTGCCGGCCGGCGGCCAGGTTGATGCGAACGAGGCTCGACCCGGCGCCGGGACCGGGATGGACCTCGATCACTGAGCCGCCGTCCGGGCTGACCTCAGGTTGCCGCGTCTGGCTGTTAGTCCCGGGCTGGTGCAGCAGCACCGGCCCGGCCCGCAGCCGGCCGCTGGCCGCGGCGAGCTTGCGGAACTCCCAGGTGCAGGCGTTGAGCTGGGGAAGGCGGCAGGTGCGGGTGGCGAAGACCAGCGCCTGCCCATCCGGGGTCCAGGCGGCCGAGGTGATCTCGGGGACGTGAGCCCGGTCGGTCAGGCCGTCATTCCAGACCTGCTGGGTGCCGTTGCCGAGGTTGACCAAGATGATCTTGGTATCGAACTTGCCCGCCGGGGCCGGGATGTCGTTCGCGCTCAGCGACACGGCCAGATGCGCGCCATCGGGTGAAAGAGCAAGCGGCGTAATGTTCTCTGGCTGGTCCTCAGGCAGGATCCTGCCCTCCGGGATCAGCGTCGTGATCTGGCCGGTGCCCGTGATACGGAACCGGTACAGGGCCAGGCCGCGCTTGCTGCTGATGAATCCGGCAACGTAGTTCCCGGTCTGCGGCTGCTCGGCCAGGAGCGAGATGTCATCGGCGCCGGGGGGCATGTGCTCGGTCGAGGTCACCTTTCCGGTGGCCAGCGAGATCACCCGGAGCGTCTGGTCAGACAGCCCAGTGCTGCCGGCATCCACGAAGAACGCGGGAACGCGGGGCAGGGACCCGCCGATGTAGGCGGCCGTCCGGACAGGCGCCGATGGCCGCTGACCGGTCAGCGCGGCTGCCAGGGCGAGGGCCGAGATGCCAGCCGCGGCCGGGAGCGCGGCTGCCAGCCAGATCCGCCGCCGGCGCGGGTGCCTGGAGATTCCGCGCACCGGCGCCCCGGCCTGTCCCGCCCCGGGCGCGACCAGTGGGCGCATGTCCTCCACCCGGACTGCGGCGGCAGCCGACTCCAGCGCCGCGATCAGCCTTTCCTGAGCCTGGGTCATGACTCCTCCTTAAGCGAGCGAGCGAGAGCGGCGATGCCGCGCGCGGCTGTTGACTTGACGGTTCCGGCGCTGATCCCGAGCGTGGCGGCGATCTCGGCTTCGGACAAATTCAGGTAGTAACGGAGCACAAGCACCTCACGCCGCCGGGCAGGCAGCGCCGCGAGCGCGCGAAGTACCTCGTCGCGGTCTTCGGCGCGGATCGCTTCCTGTTCGGCCGACTGGATCGTGGATGACGAGTAGGGCCAGTCCCGCATGACCTGCAGACGCCTGCCTATGGCCTTGCGACGCAAAACCGACCGGCAGCCGTTGAGGATGCCGGCGCGCAGGTAGGCAAGCGCATCATCCAGGTCACCTGCCCGATGACCGCGAGCGTGCAGGCGGGTGAAGACGTCCTGAACGACATCCTCGGCGGTGGGCTTATCGCGAACGATCAGGACCGCGAGGCGGAGCAGTTCAGCGTGGTGACGCCGGAACAACCCGGGCAGGTCAGCCGCGGCCGCCTCCCCGCTGTCGTCCGCGCCACTGTGACCAGCGACAAGCACCGGCTGCCTCAGCTTCCGGCGGGCGAGCGGTGCAGGCCCATCGAGCATCGGTCGCCTCCGTTCCGGTCCGGCATTTCGAACCGGACTGATTGAGTTTGGCTCATACCCGGTGGACGCCCATTGGTGGCTCCGGTTGCCCGGTCAGGAAAGATTCATGCTGTCGCGGGGGGTTTCCGGGGTCGCTGGTACCGGGTCGCTCGGTTCAGGCTGGTGCGGTGAACGTGGCGTAGCTTCGCCATGGCTGGTAGAAGGATTCGCGGGTGGTCCAGCCGATGTGGCAGTTGCGGGTGCCGGCGTCGCGCAGGATTTCTGACGCGCGGGCGACCAGGTCGGCGCCGATTCCCTGTCCTTGCCTGGGGGCCGCGACCCCGACGCATCCGATGGTGCCGGCGGCGCCCGAGGATCGGAGCGAGGACGCTGCCGGTGCCGGGGCCGTCGATCAGCAAGGTCCCGGCGATGCGGCCGGCATCATCGCGGGCGGCCAGCAAGCGCGGCCGCACGGGCTCCACCCTCGCCCCCGGCCCCGGGCAGCTCCCCCGCCGACTGGACACCTTGGTCGCCGCCTGCCGCACCTGCTCCCAGCCCGCCGGGCCCCGGCCGGAGATAATCGGCCACGCGGTTCAGCGACGCCGATCTGCCCAGCTACATCGCCGGGCATCTCCGCGCGCTGCCGTCCGTGGAAGCGGTTACGCTGGGCGGCTCCCGGGCCACCGAGACCCACCGGGCCGATAGCGACTGGGACTTCGCCATCTACTACCAGGGCCGCTTCGATCCTGCGGACTTGCGCGCAACGGGCTGGCCCGGCGAGGTCTCCGAAATCGGCGGCTGGGGCGGCGGCGTTGCCGCCGAACTGGCCGGCAACAAGGTGCTTTCCGGTTCCCTGCCACGGCCGGACTACCCGCCTGCTCTGCGCGAGCGCGCACCGCCCGCGTGGTGGAGCCGCGCCCGGCTCACCCTCAGCTATGCCCGGGACGCCCACGCCCCGCGAGGGCATGCCGTCGACTGCGCCGGCGCGGCAGCCCGCGCCTGCTGCGAAACCGCGCACGCGATCCTGGCCGCCCGCGGTGAGTGGATCACCAACGAAAAACGGCTCCTCCAGCGCGCCGGCTTGCGCGGCCTCGACCCGCTCATCCAGGCCATGACCCCCAGCCCCGCCCCGCTCACCAGCGCGCTGGAGCAGATCACCGACGCCCTTCACAGCGCCGCGGCCGCTGCCGGGGTCACCAGAACAAGCCCCTGACCCGCGCGCCAGGCCTTGCCCGATTCTGGTCCGAGCGCTCGGCAGGCGCGCATGGCCGCGAGCGAAGACCGCAGCGAGCGAATAGCGTCGAAAGTAGCCGCTGAGTGGCCCGGTGATCCAGGAGCACATTCAGTGTCACGGAGGAGGCTTTTCGCGTCCAGGAGGATTGTCCGAACTATCCCACGAAACGGCTCCCGCACGCGAGAACCCTCCTCCAGGCACCCGAAATACCTCCGCGATCCCGGCGTACACGCCCCGGGCGGCTCGCTGCGGAGCGGTGAGCGGGCGTTGCACGCAGACGACGGCGGCGGGCCGGCCCGACTTCAGCGTCGGCCACGCCCAGCAGGCGGGGATAAGCAACTGGCGTGACGCCGTCCTTCGGGAAGACCCGAGAAATGGCAGCCCACGTTCGCGCCCCCGCTGACCGGACCATCACGCATCAGGCCCGCGTGGTCCCGGCGTGTACGGCAAGCAATAAACCTGAAAGGCAACATCTGTCATAACTTGCTCGGCCGAATCGTCGGCAGGCTCTCCGCGATCGCGCGGGATGTAGATGCGCATGCAATGGAGGTCCCGGTGCTTTGCCGGTCCGCTCTCAGCGAGAAGACTCAGGCCGTGATGTTCGGAGAAGTCCTGGTAGTCCTTGAGATTCAGCGTTGCGAGCGGCATGTCCATCGACCTGATGACGTCGCTCATGAGGCTGTCGGGTGACCTCGGGATCTTGCAGAGTCAGGCGCCTGGCGGGTCAGCGGGAGGCTTTCCCCTTGAGATTTTTGAACTAGCGCCTTCGCGCGTGATCTCTGCTTCTGGGCGGACGTGCGCTGTGCTCCGGAACGGCGCCGCCGGGGCAGCGTGAGCATCGTGGCCCTCCCTGTTGCTGTCAGCGGCCCGTTCTGACAGCATCGCGGCCCTCCCCGTTGCTGTCAGGAGAGGCTGCTGAAAAACCCCGAAAAATCCATGATCGCGATCGAAGAACCGCAGGTCAGGGAGTCGGGTTCGCGACGAAAACGGGGTTTTTCAGCAGCCTCTCAGGACAACATCAGGGAGGGCCACGTTGCTGTTAAAACCAGAGACCAACAGCAACAGGGAGGGCCACGATGCTGTTAGAGGCGGGCGTAGGCATCAACCAACTCGGCCATACGCGGTACGTCCTCGTCCGCGAGCTCGGCCACGTGGAAGCCGTCGCCGCCGAACGACTGCGGGAACGTCACCTCCGCTTGCGGCCCGACTCGGGACTGCAGCAGATATCCCATCGGTCTGCTGGCCGCGCGGGGTCGGGCTGCCAGGCTGCCCGGCCTCAATGGACCTTGATCCAGGAGCATATTCAGCGTCACGGAGCAGGCTTTTCGCGTCCAGGAGGATTGCCCGGACTATCCCACGAAACGGCTCCCGCACGCGAGAGCCCTCCTCCAGACACCCGAAATACCTCCGCGATCCCGGCGCACAACGTCCCGGGCGGCTCGCTGCGGAGCGGTGAGCGGGCGTTGCACGCAGACGACGGCGGCGGGCCGAGCCCACCTGGTCGGGTGAGTAAGCGGCGGACGGCGTGGACGCGGTGCGGTGCGTCCAGCGAACGCAGCACAGCACCGTGTTCATGCCGCCCGCTGCCCTCGGCCCGGGTTGAGTTGCCGGGCATCGCGTCCATGCCGCCCGCTGCCCCCGGCCTGGATTGAGTTGCCCGGGCATCGCGTCCATGCCGCCCGGCACCGCCCCCGGGCCTGGGGTTGAGATCTGGCGAGCCAGCTTCCGAGGGCGACCAGCTCCGGAGAATTTGTTCATTATGTAATGTCTCCGGCATATCTAACGGCTCTGCGGCCGCTCAGGCGAGGTTGAGCGGCGCGTCCGGCGCGGCGACCGCGTCGCGCAGTACCTGTGAGAATTCGGCCGCCATCTCGCCGATCGTGGCGTCGGAGAAGATATTGCGCTTGAACGTTATCGAGACGATCATGTCGCCCGCCGGGTCGGTGCTCAGCGTCCACAGGACGCCGTCGGGCAGTGCTGAGCACCGCTCCTGCGATCGTGGCTGCCTCGAGATCTCGGCGAGCGTCAGGTCGCCATCGGCGTGCTCGCCGAGCAGCACCGGGTCAGGGAATACCTGGAACACGGCGGCGGCCGCGTTGTCGGACATGGCCGGGCCCATCAGCGCGGGTGCCAGCCCGAAGATGTGGATGCTCGGGATGTCGCGGGAGTAGGCATCCAGGCAAGTCCTGCGGGTCCGCTCGAGCACCTGCCTGAACGTCGCGGCGCCCTGCAGGTCGGTACGCAGCGGTATGAAATTGAAGAACGATCCGACGGAGTCCTGGAACTTCTGGCCGCCGCGGCCAGGGGTGAAGGTCGCGACGATCACGTCGTCGGATCCGGTCTTCCGCCCGACGACGATCTGGTACGCGGCGAGCAGGACCATGACCGTCGTGCTCTTGGTCGAGATGCCAAGCCGCGTCGCGGCCGTGACCACGTCGGCGGGGATCGAGAACCGGTGCGCGCCCGAGGACTGCGGTATCCCCGCCGAGCGAGCGAAGTCGGTGGGGATGGCACTGATCAGGGCGCCGTCCAGGGTCTTGCGCCAGTAGTCGAGCGCGGCAGCGGGCTGGGCCGCCGGCGACTCGCGCTGCCAGAGCGCGAACTCGCGGTACTGCGGCGCCTCCGGCAGTTCTGGAACGCTGCGCCCGCAAGCCACCGCGTAGCGGTTGACGAGATCACGGATGATGACCCGGACCGACCAGCCATCGGTCGCGATGTGGTGCGTCTGGATGGCGAGCACCGAGTCCTGCTCGTCGAACCTGGCAAGCACGGCCCTGATGAAGGGCGGCTGCTCGGCGCTGATCGTGGTGTTCTCGAGCTCCCTGATCAGCGTTTCCGCCTGGTCCTCACGCGGCGTTCCCGCGACGGCGGTCAGGTTCCTGACGATGAGCTCCGGCACGGCGGGCGGGTAGACCTGCTGGTACGCCTCGCCTTCGCCGCGCACGATGACGGTGCGCAGCGCCTCGTGCCTGTCCACCACGTCGCGCAGCGCGTTCCGCAGCGCGGCGGCGTCCACTGCCCCTGTGACGCGCCAGGCTTCGACGATGTGGTAATGCGGGCCGAACGGCCCGTCGTCGTCACCCTGGTCGAAGAGCAGGACGAACTCCTGGTTCAGCGACAACGGGATCTGCTCGGCCGGGGTAGCCGAGGTTGCCTCAGGATGCCCGCCGCTCGTTGTGGTCATGGTTCACGCTCCTTCTCTCGGATATGCACGGATCTGCTCGAACGAGCACAGGTCGGGTACCGTCCAGCCGTCCAGGTCGTACTCGGCCATGCAGCCCTCCGCGAACGCCTTGTACTGGTCGATCAGGCCGCCGGACTGCTGCGCGAACAGCAGCTCGACGCGCGTGTTTTCGTGATTGCCGGCGTAGTTGCGCTCGTACAGCTCGTGCCGGCCAGCGAACTCGGTGCCGACGGCGTCCCACAGCAGCTTCATCACCTTGACCCGCTCGACCGCGTCCCGGCCGCCGGAGCCGCGCAGGTATTTATCCAGGTACGGACGGATATCCGGGTTCTTGAAATCCTCGGCGCTCGAGTTGACGTAGATCAGCCCGCTGGCCACGTCCTGAAGGACGATCTCCCTGATCCTCGGGTAGCCGAGCTGCATGAACCAGCGGTACGCCATGCCGTACTGAGGGTTGGGCAGCACGGCGCCGTCCTTCCACGGAACCGGATTGCGCGCGGCGGCGTCCGACAGCGCCCAGAAGAGATTGCGCCAGGCAAGGACCTCGCCAAGGCGGGCCTGAACCCCGCGGAAGTCCTGGGTGCCGGTGATTTCTAATGCCTTGGCCAGCAGCCCGGCGATGAATTCAAGCTTCACCGCGAGCCGTATGCAGCCGTGAAAGGTAAAACGCTCGGAAAAACCGGATTGCTCGCTAAACTGCCGCACCTTGCTGAGGCTTCCGTAAATGAACACGTTCTCCCAGGGTATGAGCACTTTATCGAGCACCAGAATGGTGTCGTTCTCATCCAGGCGCGAGGACAGCGGGTAATCGAAAGGGCTGCCCATCACCGCGGACATGGCCGTGTAGGACGGCCTGCAGATCAGCTTGACTCCCGGCGCGTCCATGCCGATGGTGGCGACGAGCGCGAACTGCCGCTTGCGCACCGGCAGGCCGTAGTGGGCGATGAAGTTGTAGTGCGCGAGAGCCGACCCGGTGGCGACGACCTTGGCCCCGCTGACGATCAGGCCCGCGTCCGTTTCGCGCTCGGCGTGCACGAAGACGTCCGCGACCTCGTCCGGCGGCCGGTTCCTGTCCACCGGCGGGTGCACGATCGCGTGGTTCCAGAACAGCACCTGCTCCTGGGACCGCGCGTACCAGCGCCTCGCGTTGGCCTCGAACGGCTGGTAGAACTCCGCGTTCGCGCCCAGCGTGCCGAGGAAAGACGCCTTGTAGTCGGGGCCGCGTCCCATCCAGCCGTAGGTCATGCGCGCCCACGCCGCGATCGCGGCCTGATCGGCGACGAGGTCGTCGGCGCTGTGCGGCGTGGTGAAGAAGCGGTGCGTGTAGCCGTCGCTGCCGGTGTCCGTCGGAGCCACCAGGGCGCCTGAACGCTCCGGGTCGTGCAGGGCGTCGTACAGCCTGGCGATCATCGCACTTGGATTGCGGAACGCGGGATGGGAGGTGACGTCCTTGACCCGTTCGCCGTAGAGGTAGATCTCCCGCCCGTCGCGCAGGCTTTCGAGGTACTCGCCGCCGGTCAGGGGCCGGGTCTTGCGCGGCAGATCGGCGTTGCCTGCCATCGCCGGTCACTCCCCGCCCGCGCGGATGTGGCCGCTCAGGTCCGACAGGTACTTGGCGACTACGCCGGGCACCACCTTGCAGTCGAGCACGAGTGTTCCGCGGCAGCCCGCGTCGCGCCAGGCCGCCGCGGCGGTGAGGTCGCGGGCGGTTCGCACCGTGGCCGCGCTGGCGCCGAGCGAGCGGGCCACCGCGGCGAAGTCGGTATCGCCGAAGACGGCGGGGCTGATGTCGGTGACGAGCGGACGGTACATGTGGACCTCCGCGCCATAGGCGGCGTCGTTGAAGATCACCACGAGCGCCGAGCGCGCGACGCGGATGAGGGTCTCGAGCTCAGGCAGTCCCATCAGCGCGCCGCCGTCGCCGACGGCTACGACGGTCGTGCGGTCCGCCTTGCCGACCGCGGCGCCGACAGCGCCGGCGAGCCCGAGCCCGATGGTCTGGAACGCCGCGCCGGTGAACACGAGCGCGGACGGGTCGGCCGCCGGCCAGTACATGGCAGGCCATCCGACGAAGTGGCCGCCGTCCATGACCAGCGTCCGCTCCGGCGGCAGCAGGCCGGCCAGCGCGAGCGACAAGCTCCTCGGGTCAATCCTGCTGTCCGTACCCGCGTCGTCATACGGCTCGTGTGCCCAGCCGATGCGGCCTAGCTCGGGCGCCACCTCGCCGCGCCAGCCCGCCGCGGCCAGTCCGCGGGCGCGCGCGCCGTCCAGCAGGGCGGTGGCCACCTCGGCCGCGTCGCCGGCGACGCACAGGTCGACCCGGCTCGCCGTCGGCGCGGCGCCGGTGTCGACCTGCACCAGCGTGGCGCCGGGGTCGAGCAGCATGCCGCCGTGCAGCGTGAAGTCGGTCAGGCTCGCCCCGAACGCGACGACCACGTCGGCCCCGCCGATGATCGCGGCCGCGCGCGGCGAGGCGAAGCCGCCGCAGATGCCGAGCGACCACGGGCTGTCGCGGTACAGGCCGTCGGCCATGACGGTGGTCGTGAGCAGCGCGCCGAGCCGGTCAGCGAGCGCGGCGATCGCGCACGCGGCGCCGGAACGGTACGCGCCAAGCCCGGCGAGCAGCAGCGGGCGGCGCGCTCTGGCGAGGGCATCAAGCACGGCGTCGACCTGGGCGGCGTCGACTTGGGCGGGGACGGCCGCCGGACTGGCGGCCCGGTGCCCGGCCCGCGCCCGCACCGCCGCGCTCGCGTCGGGCACGGTGGCGTCGAGCAGGTCGGCGGGCAGGCTGAGCACGACGGGACGCGGGCCAGCGCGCGCGAGCTCAAGCGCGCAGGCGACAGCACCGCGGGCGCTCGCCGGATCGGTGACCCGCACGGTCCTGGCGCCCAGCGCCGCGGCGAACGCGCCCTGGTCGATGTCGATCCGACGCGGCCCGCCCGTCGGCTGGTCCCCGGTGAGCAGCAGCACGCCGCTGCGGTGCTTGACCGCCTCGGCCAGCCCGGTCGCCGTGTTGGTCAGGCCGGGCCCGTACGTGGTCGTGCAGACAGCGACGTCCCCGGTCGCCCGGTAGTACGCGTCCGCCATCGCGACGGCCCCGCCCTCATGCCTGGCGGCGACATACCGGACGCCACTGGCCATGAGCCCGGCCACCGCGAGGAAGTTCCCGTTGCCCACGACGCCGAAGGCTGCCCTGACGCCCTCGTCGGCGATTGCCTGTCCCACCGCGGTCGCGAGCTTGGCCATGGTCAGCTCATTCCAGCTCGAAGACGACTTCGCCGACGGTCAGGTCGATCCTGTTGGTCCGCGCCAGCTTCCAGCCGGCCTCGCCGAACACCGACTCCCAGTCGGCGACCGTGGGGAGGAAGACGCCCATCAGGTCATGGCCGAGCTCGAAGCCCAGCGTGAACACCGGTAGCTCTTCGTCGGGAACCTCCGCCGTCCGCGTCGCGTCGCCGAGCAGCAGCCGCCGGGCCGAGGGAAAGACCTTGCGCAACCGCCGGAACGCGGCCACGCAGCTCTCGCGCGGCCAGAAGTCGTGCCCCATCATGAAGCACGTGATCAGCTCGACGTCGTGGAACTCGGGACGCTCCGCCAGGTCACCCGCGTCCGCCTCGATGAAGGTGACCCGATCGCTCATGCCGGCGGCCGACGCGCCGGCCCGAGCCGAGTCGAGCGCGGGCCGCGCGATGTCGATGCCGACCCCGCGTGCGCGCGGGTACCTGGCCAGCACGTCGAGCAGCCGGCCGCCGCCGCCGCAGCCCAGGTCGGCGACGTAGCTGAGGTCGAAGTCAAGGCGCCCCATCGCATCGGCGAAGGTCGGTCCGTAGCAAAGCTCGTCGATCTCCCTGCAGGCGTAAGCGATGGCGGCCGCGTCCCGCTGGTAGAACTGGCCCGCCCGGTTCTCGATGGCCAGGACCGACGGCATCTGCCTGAACAGCTCGGCGCTGCCGCGGCTCAGCCAGTGGAAGAACGACTTGTACTGGTACACCTCGTCGAAGGCGCCAGCGGCGGCGACCACCGAGCCCCGGCGCCGCACGACGCCGACCGAGGCCAGCGCCCGGAATAGCCCGACCGTGGAAGCCGGGTCCAGGCCCCGGCGCGCGGCGAACGATTCCGCGTCCAGCACCCTTGACCTGTGCAGCTCGTCTAGCGCGCCGATCTCCCATGCCGCGGCGATCGCCCACGCGGCCACCGCCGAGTTGTAGATGGCGGCGGCGGCGCCCCGGCCGGCTCGCTCGGTCATGACCTGACCAAGCGCGCCGCCGGCTCGGCGACCGAGGCGGAGAGCACCTGGCGGTATTGCTCCGCGATCCCTGCGATCGTCGCAGGGTCGAACCGGTCACGGCTGAACCGGATGACGCCGGCCAGCTCTCCCGACCTGAGGTGGTCAAGCGCCCACAGCATGCCCTTCGGCGTGCCTGCCCCGACGGGTACCGGCGTGCGCCTGTCGCGGAGCTCTGAGTACCCGATGTCACCGGCCCGCTCGATGCCCGCGAGAGCGGGCCGCGGGAGCATCTCGAAGGCCGATACTGCCAGGTGATCGTCACCGCACGGCTTCAGCAAGTCGCCAGCTTGCGTGCGGATAAGGTGGAAAGGTATGTCGTTCGCGAACGCCCGCAGGCAGCTGGCCCTGGTCCGGGCGATGACGTCGATGAAGCTGCCGCAGCCGCGCAGCTCGGTCCTGATCGGCAGGAAGTTATACAGCGGTCCCACCACGCCGCCGAAGCGCGGCTCCTTGCGCCCGGCCGTGAAGGTCGGCACCACCAGGTCAGATTCCCCTGTGAGCTGGCTGGCCATCAGGTTGTAGGCCGCCATCAGGGCAATGAAGAGCGAGCTGCGGGTCGACCTGGCCACCAGGGCCGCCGCCTCGGTCAGGTCCCTGCCGATCATGAACCGGTGCACCGAGTACGGATCGGCGGCACCGTCAGGCAGCACCCGGTCGGCCGGAAGCGCGTGCAAGCGAGCATCGAGCAGGCGCTCCCGCCAGTACCCGCTGGCGATGCCAGACCAGGACTCTTCGCTAGCACGCTGCCACGAGGCGAACTCGCGGTGCTGGCACGCGTCAGGGAGGCCGGGCGCGCGCCCGGCGGCCCTGGCGGCGTAGCAGGCGGCAAGGTCGCTGATGATCACCTGCATGGACCACGCGTCGGACGCGATGTGATGCGTCGTCAGCGCGAGCACGTGGTCGTCCGCGCCGAGCCTGCCGAGCACGGCTCGCAGCAGCGGTACCTCACGGTAGCTGAATGGCTCGGCCTCGACGTCGTCGAGCAGGTCGTACGCGGCCCGCTCAGCTGAGTCAGCCGAGCCCATATCGTGGCGCCGCAAGCTCACCGGGCCCGGCGGGTTCAGGTGCTGATGCCACCCGCCTTCGTCCCGGCGCAGGGGTTCGCGGCACAGGGACGTGCGGAGCAGCTCGTGCCTGGCCACGACGTCATCGAGTGCGGCCGATAGCGCGCCCGCGTCGAGCCGGCCGCGCAGCCGCAGTCCGCAGGTGACCGTGTACCACTGGCTGAGCGCTCCCGCGGTCTCGCCGCGGTCCAGGGAGCACAGGAATTCCTGGTTCAGCGACAGCACGGTGCGGGCAAACACGGGCGGGGTGTCGGTCATCTCGTTCCGTCTCCCGGCCTCAGGTCTGCACTTGCCGCATGGCCTTCTCGACCTGCTGGTCAAGCTCGGCGACGGTGGGGGCGTCGAAAATGTCGGCGATCAGCAGCTCGACGCCGAAAGCGGCCTGGATCGAGCTGATCAGCCGCATCGCCATGAGCGACTCTCCGCGCAGGTCAAAGAAGCTGTCATCGATGCCGACGCGAGGCACCCCGAGCACCTCGGCGAACAGCGAGCACAGGACCTCCTGCCGCGCGGTCTCCGGCGCCCGGTAGGCCGACGGGCCTTCGACGACGGGCTCTGGCAGCGCCCGGCGGTCCACCTTCCCGTTCGGGGTCAGCGGCAGCGAATCGACCGCGATGAACGCCGACGGCACCATGTACTCGGGCAGCAGCTCGGTCGCGTGCGCCCGCAGCCCGTCTAGGTCCACCCGCGCCGGGGGGTCGTCACCCCCGGCCAGCTGCGCGGGGGGATTGGGGGGGTCGTCCCCCCCGGCCAGCCGCGCGGGGGGGGTGGGGGGGTGGGGGGGTCGTTCCCCTTGGCCAGCACCGCTCCGGAGTCGGCGACGACGTAAGCGACCAGGCGCTTCTCGCCGTCGGCGACCTCGCGCGCGAGCACGACCGCGTGCGCCAGCCCCTCGTATCTCGCGAGCACGCTCTCGACCTCTGCCAGCTCGACCCGGTAGCCGCGGATCTTGACCTGGTCGCCTGACCGCCCGACGAACTCGATCAGGCCGTCCTGCCGCATTCGCACCTGGTCGCCCGTGCGGTACATCCGCTGGCCCGCCTGGTCGAACGGATCGGCGACGAACCGCTCGGCCGTGACGCCGGCACGCCGGTAATAGCCGCGCGCGAGGCGGTCCCCGGCCACGTACAGGTCGCCTACCTCGCCTGCCGGCAGCGGCCTGAGCCGCTCATCGAGCACGTGCAGCGCGGTGTTGTCCATGCCGCGGCCGACCGGCACCGTCGAGCCCATCGAGTAAGGCGCCCGCATCGGCGAGTTGGTGATGAACGACGACATCTCGGTCGCGCCGTAGGTCGCGCGCACCACCGTGTCAGGGCACGCCCGCAGAACCTGCCGCACGGCCTTGGCCGAGATCACGTCCCCGCCCGTCAGCACCTCAGCCACGCCGGCGAAGCACTCAGGCGCCTCGTCGGCCACCACCCTGAACAGCCCGGCCGTCACGTGCACCGCGGTGATCTGGTGCCCGGTGATCAGGCGCCGCAATGTGCCCACGTCGAGGCGGCCTGGCGGCGCGAGTACCAGGTGCCCGCCGCGCAGCAGCGGCACCCATAGCTCATAGGTGGACACGCCGAACGCGTAGGGCGCCAGCATCAGGATGCGCTCCTGCCCGCCGCCCTCCCAGCACGAGTCGAGCGCCAGCCCGAGAACGCCGCGGTGGGTAACGGCGACCCCCATCGGGTCGCCAGTCGACCCTGAGGTGTAGAGCACGTGCACCAGGTGATCGAGGCCGGCCTTGACCTCCGGGTCGGTGGCGGTCAGCGCGCGCAGTCCGGTGTCGGAGTCCACGAAGACGACCGCGGGGACCTCGGGCAGGCCGCGCTCGGCCATGATGGCGTCGGCAAGCAGCACGGGCCTTCCCACGCTGTCGGCGATCCACTGCAAGCGCTGCAGCGGATACGCGCTGTGCAAGGGCAGGTACAAGGCGCCGGCCTTCACGATCCCCAGGATCGAGGCGACCATGTCGACGGACCGCTCCTGCAGCACCATGACCGGGTCTTCTGGCCTGACGCCCAGGCCGAGCAGCCTGCGGGCGATCCGGTTCGCCCGCTCATCGAGCTCGGCGTAGGTCACGTTCTCAGCGGGCGAGGACACCGCGATCGCGTCCGGTGTACGCGCGACTACCTGAGCAAAGCGCTCCTGAACGGAATCGTTATCCCTCATACCCATTGATCCGCCTGTTCCTGGCAGCCGCTGCGCGATTTAACGTCTACGGCGAAGATCGCAGCGATCCGCTCCTGGGTGCATCTCGCTGCTTGCGCTCAGCGCCGTCGCGGCGCAATCAGCGAGATGCACCGCCGGGGGTCCGGTGTCACCGTCGGTAAATGCAGGACTGGCCTGCACGACACCTAAGGCCTGGCCATGAAAAGGAAGCGCAATGGCTAACCAATCTGGAGAACGGGCGGTGGTGCTCGGCGGCGGCATGGCCGGCCTGCTTGCCGCCCGCGTCCTGTCCGACACCTACGCTGACGTCGTCATCGTGGACCGCGATCAGCTGACCGGCACGACCGGCGCCCGCAGCGGCGTGCCACACGGCCGCCACGCGCACTGCCTGGTCGCCAGGGGGCACCAGATCCTTGAGGAGCTGCTCCCCGGGGTCACCGAGGAAATGAGCGAGGCCGGGGTGACGCTCGGCGACTTCAACGGCGGAATCCAGTGGAACTTCAACGGCCACCGGCTGGCGTCGTCCGACTCGGGCCTGCTGTGCGTGTCGTCCGGCCGCCCCGTGCTCGAGCAGCACGTTCGCAGGCGCGTCCAGGCCCTTCCCAACGTGCGCTTCCTCGAACGCCGCGACGTCGTGAGCCTGGAGACGACGCCAGAGGCCGGGCGGGTCACCGGAGTGCGGATCCAGCGCAACGAGCCTGGCAGCCAGCCCGAGGTACTGCCCGCCGACCTCGTGGTCGACGTCACCGGCCGCGGCTCGCGGATGCCGGCCTGGCTGCGCGAGCTCGGTTACGAGGCGCCGGCGGAAGACAGGATCAAGGTCGACCTTGCCTACACGACACGGCACTACCGGCTCAAGCCCGATCGGTTCGGCTCGGCCATCGCGATCAACCAGGCCGCGACGCCCGCGTCTCCGCGCGGCGTGTTCTGCTACCCGCTGCCTGACGGCGAGACAATCGAGCTGTCGCTGACCGGGGTGCTGGGAGACCATCCGCCTACGGACCACGAGGGCTTCCTCGCCTACATCAAGTCGCTGCCCCTCCCCTTCCACTACGAGTACGTCAAGGACGCCGAGCCCGTCGACGAGCCGGTGCGCTTCAGGTTCCCAGCCAGCGTCTGGCGCCACTACGAGCAGCTGACCCGCTTCCCCGACGGCCTGCTGGTGATGGGCGACGCCGTGTGCAGCTTCAACCCGGTTTACGCCCAGGGCATGACGGTCGCCGGGATGGAGGCGCTGACGCTGCGCAAGCACCTGCAGAACCCGACCGGGCTGAACACGACCGCGTTCTTCGGCGAGATAGCGGGCGAGATCGCCGGCCCGTGGCAGTTCTCCGCCATCGCCGACCTCGGCTACCCGGGCGTCGAGGGCGAGCGGAACGACCAGATCAACCTGGTCAACCAGTACATCCCCAAGGTGCTGGCCGCCGCGACGCAGGACCCGGTCGTCACCGACGCCTTCCTCCGCGTCGCCGGGCTGGTCGCGGATCCGATGTCGCTGATGAGCCCGCCGATCGCAGGGCGGGTCGGCGCGGTGCTGCGGCAGTTCGCGCGCATGCAGGCCGCCGCCGCGGCGTCTGCCTGATCAGACCCCGAGATTGAGCCACCAGAGACTAAGGGTGCCCAATGCGTCCGTTCAAGATCGACATCCCGCAGTCGCAGCTCGATGACCTCAAAGAGCGACTCGCGAACACCCGCTGGCCCGGCGAGATGCCCGGCGCTGGCTGGAGCCGTGGCGTGCCTGTGGCTTACCTGAAGGAGCTCGCCGAGTACTGGCGGACCGGGTATGACTGGCGCTCCGCCGAGAAGTACCTGAACCAGTTTCCGCAGTTCCTCACCGAGATCGACGGCGTGCGGGTGCATTTCCTGCACGTCCGCTCGCGCGAGCGGGACGCGACGCCGCTGATCCTCACCCACGGCTGGCCAGGCTCCTTCGTCGAGTTCATCGACGTGATCGGCCCGCTGACCGACCCGGCCGCCCACGGCGGCGACCCGGCCGACGCGTTTCACGTTGTCATCCCCACCCTGCCCGGCTACGGCTTCTCCGGGCCGACCGGGCAGCCCGGCTGGGACACCGAGCGGGTCGCCCGCGCGTGGAAGGAGCTGATGCGCAGCCTCGGCTACAGCCGCTACCTGGTCCAGGGCGGCGACTGGGGCATGCCGATCTCGCTGCGGCTCGGCCTCGCCGACCCGGAGCACGTCGCGGGCGTGCACGTCAACATGCTGGTCACCTTCCCGCCGGCTGATCCGGCTGACTCCGAAGCCATGGGCGCGGTGATGTCCAAGCTGACCAAGCAGGAGATGGAGCGAGCGGGGTTCGCCATGCATTTCCAGCAGGACGGCATGGGCTGGCTGAAGATCCAGGCCACCCGCCCGCAGACGCTCTCCTACGGGCTGACCGACAGCCCGGCCGGCCAGCTCGCCTGGATCGCGGAGAAGTTCAAGGAGTGGACGGACTCCAAGGACAGGCCAGAGGACGCGGTGAGCCGCGGGCACCTGCTGACCAACGCCTCGATTTACTGGTTCACGGCGACCGCCGGGTCTAGCGCCCAGCTGTACTACGAATCCGAGCACCTCGACGCCGACTTCGCCGCGACCTGGGGCGGACCCTGGCCGCTGGCGATGCCGGTCGGCGTGGCGTTCTTCCCCAAGGACGCGGCGCGGCCGATCCGGCCGTGGGCGGAGATGATCCTGCCGACGCTCAGCCACTGGACCGAGTTCGACCAGGGCGGCCATTTCGCCGCCATGGAGCAGCCCGGGCTCTTCGTCGGAGATGTCCGGACGTTCGCGAGGTCGCTGCGCTAACTGCCGCCAGTACGCGGGCCGGACGCACGTGAAGCGCCTGGCCGGCGTACAGGCGCGTGTTACTCGAAATGCCGTAATAAAGACTAATTCAACTTAGCAATCCGAGAGACGCGCAGCCCACTGAATTAGGGCACTCTGAATATTTAGCGGGGGCAGCTTGCGACTATGCATGAAGCCGTATCGCTGCGAAATTCAGAGGGGGATTCTAATGTCATTTGGATCGAAGCGAAGTTGGCGACGATATACCATCAGCGGCCTCGCGGCTGTGCTGATGGTATTCGGCACGGTCGCCGCGGTCAATGCGCAGCCGACGCAGGCGCACAGCACGGCCGGAAAGGTGCCGTCTCGCGCGATGCCAGCGAGTCCCGCGCTGGCGGGATTCCAGCAGGGATTTGTCGCGATCCCCGACAGCACCCTTCACTACGTCATCGGCGGGCACGGACCTGTCCTTGTGCTCCTGCACGGCTGGCCCATGACCTGGTGGGAGTGGCATACCGTGATGCCGAGCCTGGCCAGGCGCCACACGGTGGTCGCGTTCGACCTGCCGGGTCTTGGCGACTCAACCGTCCCCGCAAGCGGCGGGTACGCAGCGGTCGACACCGCGCAGCGACTGCACCAGGCCGTCGTGGCGCTGGGCTTCAAGCGCATCTCGATCCTCGGCCATGACCTCGGGGTGAACGTCGCTTACGCCTACGCCGAGCTCTACCGGGACTCGGTAGCCCGGCTGGCCGTGCTCGATTCCTTGCTCAACGGGTTCGGCCTGGAGAGCGTTTATGCCTTCAGCTTCCACTTCGACCTGAACATGGCCGCGTCGCCGACGCCGGAGAGCATTATCAACAACCACGCGGCAGAGGACGCGTACCTCAACTACATGTTCTCGCTCGCCGGCAAGCCGGGCGCTATCACCAGCCAGGACAAGACCACCTGGTACGCCGCTTACGCCAGCCCCGCGAACCGCGAGGCCGGGTACAACTACTACCGGGCGTTCCCGGACAACGAGACCTACAACCTCGCGCATGCCACGCCGAAGCTGACCATGCCGGTGCTGGCGATGGGCGGCGAGGACAGCTTCGGGACCGCGGTAGCAACGTCCTTCGAGAACGTAGCCGCGGACGTGCACGCGGTCGTGGCGCCTGGCTCGGGTCACTACATTCCCGAGGAGGATCCGGGATTCCTGGCTGAGTGCGCGAACCTGTTCTTCGGCTCGGCCGAGCACCCGCACGCGCCGGCTGGCTTCGCGGCCTGCCTGCCCTAGCACTGCCCGCCCGGTCGTCTTCGCTCAGAGCCCGCCGAGCATTAACACGCTGGTTTGCCTCGCTGAGCCCGGTGGGCGGCAGGCCCATCTTTGGGACATCGATGACCCTGATACATGAATGGCCCCCAGCTGGGCCCAGGCCGCGCGCCCCGTAGGCAGGTGGGGCACCCTGCTGCTGCTCTGGCGACAGTAGGGTGCCCCACCTGCGCGCGGCTCCGGCTTTGCCGCCCGCCACTCACGCCCGGCCATTCTCATCCACGGGAGCGCGCATCGCGCATCGAGATCTGCTGGTTTATTGGAGGTTCAGGCGGCGGGGGTAAGTCTGGGGCGTGGAGGCGGGTGGTGCGGGTATGCCATGCGGGGCCTGCCTGCCAGGGGCCGACCGGACTGAATTTCCGTGATAGCTGCCGGGGCCGGCCGTTCGCTATGCCCAGAAGCATCATCTGCATCGTTGCCGCGCACCGGCGGGCTAAACGTCACGAATGTTGTGCTCGGTGAGATCTGGGGCGTGTCGCGCTACGGTTCGATAGTCGGCATCGTCATGGAGGACGGTCAGCCCGTGATGGGCTGCCGTGGCCGCGATCATGAGATCGACCGCTGACGCGCTGCGGTACTCTCCCGCTTGAGCCAGGTGACGCTGGACGGATGCGCTCCAGCGTCCGGCGTTCTTAGGCACTGACACATCTGGGTACAAGTCCGCGAACATCTCGGTAATCTCGTCGTACTCTGACGCGGTCCTGGCCGTGTACAGGAACTCTGCTCGCTGCGGATAGCAGGAGGCGATAGCCTCGGCGTCCACCGCGTCGTACCAGGCTTTCTGCAGGCCGGCATCACCGAGCAAGCGGACAAGACCCGAAGTATCGAGCAGGTAGATCACCGGATTTCTTTCTCGGCCTGGTGCAGGCGTTCGGCGTCCTCAAGCGCACCCCAGTGCCTCGCACGCGCGAAGTGGCGGGCGATACGTGCAGCGCGTTCCTGCTTCTCGGCGTAGAACCGCAGGGCCAGGTTGACCGCTTCCTTCTTGGTCTTCGCCCGGGACAGAGCCATGGCGCGGTCAAGCGCGTCATCGTCGATGTCGATCTGAGTCACGCTCACGGGCCGCTCCTTAGCCATGTTGGTCATGTACAACGGAACGTATGCCATCAACATCGCCTCGATCCGCCGACGCCGCCCCCGGCAAGGGTCCGAGTTCCGACATGCGGGGGCTGCCTAGAAGGCAGGTCAAGCATGCGGCAATTTTTCCTCTTAGGAAGTTTGAACTAGTTGTCCGGGCGGCGACGCACGCGCTGCCCGTGCCGGGATGGTGAGCATCCCGGCACGGGCAGCGTCGTCTTCGGGCCCGTCAGATGTAGAGGGAGTCGGGCTCGATCCCGCACAGGATCCGCCCGTACAGCTCAGCGTTAGTGTCCGGATGCATCAGGGCGTGCATGGTGACCGCGTTGATGTCGCGCTGGATCCGCTGGATCGGCTGGTCGCTGTAGATCGATGAACCGCCGCTGGCAGCTGCCAGGATGTCCACGGCTTCCTTGCCGAGCTTGCACACCGCACCGAGGTCGGCGCGTGCCCTGACCCGCTCCTCAATAGTCCACGGAGCGTTCTCAACGCCCTTGGCGTCGACCATCGCGGCCAGGCGGTGGGCGTGGAACTCCGCTTCATCGATCTTCATGACCGCCTCGGCGACCTGCAGGTGAGTCAGCGGCGCCTTGGCCTGCTTGTCGTACCCCGTATAGGTGATCTTGCGTCCTGGCAGCCGCGCGAAGAACGCGTCCTTCGCGGCCTGCGCCAGGCCGAGGACGCAGCCCACCGAGGACGCGGAGGCGACCGGCAGCAGGGGCGAGCGGTAGATCGCCGAGGCGGCGTTCTCCGGCGAGGCGGACTGACCAGCCAGGATCGCGCCGATTGGCAGCACGCGCTCCTGCGGGACGAACAGGTCCGTCGCGACCGTGCTCACGCTGCCGGTGCCCTTGAAGCCCGACGTGTACCAGTCGTCAATGATCTGCAGGTCCGACGTGGGCACCAGCGCGACGACCGGCATCGGCTCGCCCTCGCCGCCGATGAGGATCGCGATGATCTCCTGCCAGTGGCTGTGCAGCGCTCCGCTGATGAATCCCCACTTGCCATTGACGACGACGCCGCCGTCGGTCTGAATGGCCATGGCGCTCGGACTCAGTGTCCCGCACACCCGGACATCCGGAGTCGAGAAAACCTCGTCCTGGACCTGGTCAGGGAACATGCACGTCATCCACCCGGGAATCCAGTACACCGACGCGACCCACGCGGTGGAACCGTCGCCGCGGCCGAGCTCAGCGGCCACCTCGACCAGAGTTCGCGTGTCGGACTCGTACCCGCCATAGCGCGCGGGTGCCCGCATGCGGAAGATGCCGGCGTCAGCCAGGGCCTCTATCGACTCCTCATGAATACGCCGATTATCTTCCGACCAGGCCGCATGTTTCTTCAGCAGCGGCACAAGCTCGGACGCGCGCCGAACAAGCTGCTCTCGCGCCGGAACATCGGTCTTCCGCATCATTTCCTCCTAAGAAATCAGCCGAGCAAGTGCTCAGCCAGTTGCGCGCGTCAGTCACGCTCGGAGTTGATCAGGCTCAAGGGGCGCATGTCCGTCCAGTTCTCCTCGATGTACTCAAGGCAGCTGGCACGGGAGTCCGTGTCGTGAACGACGGTCCAGCCCTTCGGGGTGGGCAGGCTCGCCGGCCACAGACTGTGCTGACCCTCGTCGTTCACGAGCACCCGGTACGAAGCATCTGGGTCTTCGAAGGGATTCGCCATGGTGATCCTCATTCCGCTAGGCGATGCCGCAAGCGCGTAACCTTCCGAAACAGTCTGGCAGGCCGGGCCGCGCGCCGGCACCTTCGACATTGCGCGCGGGGCCCGGCTGCCGGTCGGCCGCCGGGCCGCCCCGCGCCACCTACCCTCCTGGCCGCGTCAGCTAGCCGCGTCGCGCGGGCAGTTCTGGTAAACGGCGAGCCGCCACAGGCCTTCGCTCTTGACCAGGATCCAGGCCGCGCGGATGGCTTCCTTGCTCGACACCTCCTTCTCACCCGGGCCGAGCACACCGCCCACGGTCAGCAGGGCAAAAGCGCCGGAGCCGAGCGGCTTGACGTCAAGCGGCGTGCCCGTGACGGTGGTTCCCTTGTACTGGTTGGCGTATCCGTCCGCCATGAACTGCCGGATATCGTCGCGGCCTTTCTTGTATACCCCCGGCAGGATGAGCGTCCCGTCCGGCGTGAACAGCTGGGAGAACGCCTCGGCGTCATGCGCGGCCCATGCCGAGACCAGCCGGCCTGGCACCGCGGCGATTTCCGCCATCAGCGCGTCCGGCATCTTGCCTGCGGGCGCGGATGCTTGCGTGGTCATACTTCTTTCTCACTTCCCGTATAGGACCCGGATTTGCCTGGTGACAAAATTCGGTCACCGACTCGATGAAAAAGTAGTCATCCAGGGGCTTTTGCGCCTCTCTCAAGATGCTGTACCTCGGCAACCCCGAAGGTGCACCGCCCCGTGCCCGGAGCCAGGATTACAGCGACGCCGCCATCGAGAGGCGCCAGGGTTGCCCCCGGTCTCTGCCGGTGAAGTGCCGAAGGAGTAGCAGCATGACAACCATTCGCGGCGCTCTGCGCGACCTCGTTATGTCACCTGCCCTGGCCGACGTGACGTTCGCGAAGCGCGGGTTCCCTGCCGAGCCGTCCGCGGTGACGGAGCGCCTCGAGGCGGTCCCGCAGGCGGTGATCTGCGGCTTCGAGTGGGGCATCGGGGCACGCAACCAATGGGAGGTGGAACGCAGGCTGGACATGGTCGATCCTGAACTTCGCGGCTTCGCGTACGAGGGCGCCACGATGGCCTTCACCATCCTTGATTCGATGGGACGCGGCCATCGCGCTCGTGACCTGCTGCTCGGGCCGGGACGGCCGCATATCTTCCTGGCCTATATCGGCATGGGCTTCGCCATGGCGCGGCTGCCACGGCCAGTATGGAAGAAGGTGCTCCCTGACCTGACCGGATGCGAGTTCCACCCGACCATGAGCTGGCTCGTCGTCGACGGATACGGCTTCGACCGGGCTTACTTCGACACCAAGCGATGGGTGGGCGCGCAGTACACGCCGTCGCCGTACCCGTGGGATGGCGCGCCCGGCTACTTCCCGCGCGCAGTGGACCAGGGCATCGGCCGGGCGCTGTGGTTCATCTGCGGCGCGAACGCAACTCACGTGGCTGCCGCGGTTGGGCGGTTCGCCAGTCACCGGCACGCTGATCTGTGGAGCGGGGTAGGACTGGCCGCCGCGTTCGCGGGCGGCAGCGACGCCAGCGGCCTGGCCGCGCTGCGCCGTGCCTCCGGGGAGTACTGGACAGAACTCGCCCTGGGCGTCGTGTTCGCGATCAAGGCGCGGACCTACGCCGGCTTCCTGCCGCCCCACACCGAACTGGCCGGCTCGGCCCTGGCGGACCTGTCCGCCGAGGCGGCCGTCGCGCTCGCCGACGCCACCAGCCCGAACGGCACCAGCCCGAACGGCAGCGGCGGCAACGTCCCCGCCTACGAAGTGTGGCGACAGAACATTCGCGCCCGCCTTGCGGCGCGATGACCTTGCCCCTGTACGCCAGCAAGTCCGGAGGTGCCTGGCCGGCGCCGCGACTGGAAGGCTAACGAAACGTGGCACATCCGTTCACCGATGACGGCACCGTTCGCAGCGGCCTGATTCTCCGGCAGATCACCGCCGGCGACGCCAGGCCGGTTCTGGTGGCCGACTTCCAGGCATTCTCCTCGGCCCCTCGGCTCAGTCACCTGATCAGCACACGGGCACCGGGCCGGCCGGTCTACCAGGTCGATCCGCTCGACGCCTTGTCCGGTGACCGAGCCTACGTGTCGCTGGCCGACATGGCGGCCGAGGTCGTCGAGGAGTTCGGTCGCTCTGAGCCGGCCGGCGGCCCGGCCTCCGTCATCGGCTATTGCAGTGCCGCCGCGCTGGCGCTGCATGTAGCGACGCTGCTAGCGCGATCTCAGCCGACCGTAGCCGTGCTGCTGCGGCCGTCGTGGCCGGACACGGAGATGATCACGACCCAGTTCGCGACGCTGGTCGCCAACCTGAGGACCAGCGGCCGGGCCCGGCGCTGGATGGTGACCCCGGCGAGTGCGTGACCAGCATGGAGCAGGTGCTGCGCGCCGACGTGGCGGCCCTGGCAGCCAGCCAGGGACTCGAAGGCGCGGAAGACACCTTCGCTGAGCTGCTGATGACCTACCGGTCCTGGCTGGCGTTCCTCCTGGCGTGCAGGAACGACCCGCGGTCCGCGTGGGCCGACGGCGGCGCAGCCGTGACCGTGCTCACCGAGCTGCCGGAGGCGTCTGTTCCCAGGCTGAGCCCGAGCGCGGTCAGGCACGAGCGGCTGCCCGAGTCCGGCGACAAGAACCCGGTCACGCCTGAGGTCGTCGATCTCGTGGTTGCTCACGTCACCAGCCGCTGAGCGCCACGATCACGGCTGAGCCGGCCTCGCTGGGATGCCGAGTTCGTCGATCATGGCCCAATGCCGCTTAGCACAAGTTGATCTTGGAAATGACGTACGCACCGGTCGCGGGCTGGAATGCGGCCTGACGAGCCATTCGTGCTGGTGCTCAGGTTGCGGGTGAGGCGGCAGTGCCTGACGTAACGGCTGGTGCCCAGGCGTGCCCGCATGAATGCGAGAATTGATGTTCCGGATATCGGGTGTCGTTTCGCGCATTGATGTTGCCGGGCTCGGTACCGTTCGAGCGGGCGCTCGCCTGGCCAATTCAGCCCGGGCTGGAACATGCAGGTCAACGCATGATCAACTTAAGCTAAGCGGCATTGGATCATGGCCGCTTGTTATCGGCGAATCGCAGCGGCTTGGCCCCTTTCCAGCAGGCAATCTCGACGTGGCCGAGCCGCAGGTTCACGACAAGCTCCAGGGAGGGGAGGCGTCGTGGGGCAAGCGACCCGTTCGAACGGCCTATGCGGCGGCGGCAGTCCACCTTGGAATCTTCTACCTGCGGCGGGCGGACGGATCCACTCAGAGCAGCTGAGCCGGTTCGAATTGCGACTGTGTTCGTCAGTACCTCCGACATCCATCTGAGTGTTGCTGCCGCGCACCTGCGGGTCAACAGTTCATACGACGCGGTGAGGGGCGACCGACGACCAAGCGACCATAACCCGGCCGGTTAGTGTCGGCTCCACAACAGCGACGCGGGCGGCCAGGCTTGCAATACTGCCGATGATCAGGAACGCTCAAGGCAATGCCCAGCATTTGTGGCTTGACCTCAAGTCACAGCGAGCAACGTGGTTGACGCTGCGACGATCACGCCGTCCACAGATAGCGGTGTGAGCGCAGCTACCCATCCGGCTGCCCATGCGAACCCACCAAAGTATGCATGTGCAGCTAAGAGACAATGCCTGCGATCAGTGCCAGGAGAGCGACGGGCTATCGACACAACCGAGCGCTACCAGCAAGATATCGACCCCTTCGCTGACGTCAAGAGCCTCGCGGTATCACCACCTGACACTCCTGCCTGACCCACCAGAAGCATGGCTAGCCGGGCAAGGGAGCACTGCCGGTCCCGGCCACCGCCCGCAGATCCTCACTCTCAACCCCCGAGGGCTCGTGCCTCCGAACGGCACATCAAGGCTGTAAGGACACGTATCGAGAGTGCTAGAGTTGCCTGTCAGAAGTGCTAGCATATCTAACATGACTACTGAGGTGATCTACGCCAGAGTGCCCGCCGCGCTTAAGGAGGCAGCCGATGCCTACGCCAGCCACCATGGCAAGACCCTCACAGGGGCCGTAACCGATCTTCTTGATCGCGGCCTTAACGCTGCATCTGATGAAAGGTCCATCGACCAGCTTCAGGCGAGCTTGGCTCGCCTGGCAGCAGAGAAAGCAGAGGCTGAGGCCAACCTGCAGTCCGCGACGACGCAGCTCGCTGTGCTCAACGCCTTTGCTCAGCGAGCGAGTCGCAAGGTCGGCGCCTGCCCCAGCTGCGACCACCAGATCACCGGGCACGACTTGCTCGGAGCCGGGCAGTGTCAGTCATGCGGTCAGACTCTTTCAAGCCTGATAGCACCTGAACTCAGCACGCCCAGCTTGGATCAGCGAGAGTTGCTAGTGCTCTTCGGCGCCCTCGGGGCCGTGCTCGCCATCGCATACATCGCCTCGAAGTAAAGAAGGGGAGAACTACATGAACGGCAAGGACAAGCAAGTTGTTGGTGCAACGCTCGGAGGAGCAGTTGGCGGTTTCGTTGGCGCCATGGTGGGAGGACCCATCGGAGCGCTCTTGGGCGCAGCCGCTGCTTCCTGGGTTGGTCACAAAATCACCGGCTAGGTTAGGTTTACCGAGACCTGTCTCAACAATCTCGGCCAAGTCATCGTCCATTGAAGACTCGCTCGGTTCCGCCGCGACGAGAGAGATGCGATCGAGTAACAGCTTCGCCCAGAAGGCGACACGTCGATTGGACGAGTATCGCACGGTCACGCGGGCGACCAGCTGCTAAAGATCGCGGAGATGACCAGTCAGGTAGGCCGCATCTGCGGCCACCACTGCCCAGAGCACCAGGACTGGCCGCCGTGCCAACCGTCCGCGGATCACGAGCCGGCCAGCGATCATCGGGACAACGCCGGGCCGGATGTACAGCACGTCTGGCAGGACCGTGGCCGCCGTCTGTAGTTGGAGCAATGAAGTACGGGCCGAGTCCCGCTCAATCGGTGTCCGGTGTGCTCAGGCCGAATATGCACGGCACGAAGCGGGCTGCTACCACTCGCGGTGACGGATTCTGATCAAATGCAGATCCTAGTCAATCTGCCAGTGCACGCCTGTCAAAGTCATGGCGAACCAGATCCCCACGTGCGGGCGTGATCTGCCAGCGCCCCTGGCTTGGTGCGCCGAGGGGTCTTGCCTGGTGTCACTCCTCCGCTTCTGCAGCGAACTCGTATCACCCGTTGCCGAGGCACACGTGAAACAAGGAACCTCGGCGAACAGACCGAGCATTTCTGCCGCGACGCCTTCGCCACGCAACTACATCGGCACCGAAGTCTTCGTGCGACCAGCACTTATCGGGGCGTTCTGAACCACGAAGGCAACGTCCAGCAACGGCTTCATCGCAAGGTTAAACCCACCCTGATTAGCTTCGGATGGCGTTACCCGTAGAAGCAATGGCGGAGGGTCCGTCTCACGGAAGAGATCTCTGAGCAACTTTACATGTTGATCAAACTCCGGCGTTGAAATTTTTGCAAGTTCAAGCAACACGGTATTCATAGTCAACATGGCGCTATCGATAGTCTCTCCGACATCGAGGGTAGCGCCAGATGCCTGAGTGAATTCCTCTCGGATTTATTCTTGCACTTTTCGGATTCAAGCAGGTAGGACACAGGAAATTTACAAGAAAACGTCTCTGCGATTTGACCAGTCGTTCGATCGAGAGTTTTAGTTCTCCTCACCTCTAGTGGCGGCATCTCTCGGTGCTGGACTTCATTACGGAGCGCTTCTACCACACGATACGCCTGCGAAGAATCATAAGCGCGATTAGCGGTAGCGCGAAAATCCGCAAATTGCGCACTTTCGCGCCCGAACCGCTGACTGATATTATGGGCACTTTGATCCAGTATCAATCTCCAGGTAAGCAGCCATCCAGCCAGTGCTCCGAGCAACTCTCCCGACAGAGCGGGACTTAATTCTTCTCGCTTCGCTTCCGCTACACGATCATAAGTTTGCTTCCATACCTGATGAGATGAAGCTAGCAAGCGATAGACCGGCGAGATTACGTGTTCACGGCAGAAAGCGGCGGCCGCATCGATCTTCTCCACTTCTGCGTCGTCGAGCGTCCGAATGAATATCGCGCTATCGCCATTGGCCCTCTGCAAAGACCAGCCGTCATTACCTCCGACATCGAATCTGATAGTTTTGGGTTGGACTGCTACCGGAGTCGGCAGATTACCAATGTAGACAGTCTGTTGCGCCGATTCTCTCCGTATCTCTATCTCGTCTCCGATTACGAGTACATCTACACCATCGGGAAGTCTGATCTTGGACCCAATGTCGAGAAAATCCGCAGCTTCAGTTGTAACCAGGACCTCGCCTTTGCCGTCCTCAGCGACACGGCGGCAAACCCGGCCGTCGCGAATCGTGATCTTGATCATGAGTCAAGGATAGTTACTTTTCTCATGTTCTGGCCAGCGCCGTGGAGGTACTCGTTGCGAGCGCTGGCGAACTTCGAGATCCTCCGCCACCCCATGGCAACCGACCCGACCCGGCACTAGTCCGGCACCGGTCCGACCTCGCGAAAGGCCCAGTGCAGCCTCAGCGGATACCTATTGAAGGTCAATCGTTCCGCACAGGCCCTACCGCTAGCCCAGGAATCCGTCGCCATCCGCCGCGAACTCGCCACGGCAATCCCGGCCAAATATCGCTCCGGCCCCGTCTCCTCACTTACCAACCTGTCCGCGCGGCGCTCTCCGGTGTCGAACAGTGGGCCTCCGCAGCCCGAGCCCGCGTGGAAGCCATCCACTGAACACGGTTCCCACATATAAGTAAATGGGTGCTGTGCCCGGTCGACTCGCCGCCGGGGCGGGGCCAAGCCTGGACACTATGAGTCGGGGATATCAGTCGACGCTGAGGTCAACCTGGACGGGCTGATTGCCGAGGCGAATCACCCAGACGAAGCGGCTCGTCGGATAAGTCTTGTCCGGTGAACGTTCGGCGCGCGCTTCATCGCAGACTGCCGCCATCTCATGCTCCGTTCGAGATGACACCGAAACCGGGGCAGCTAGAACGTAGACTCGCCCGCCCCCGAGCCGATTGAGGACGCCAATCGGGAAGCCTGGACCGAAGCGGACACCGACCGCGCCCGGCTCCTCGAACAGCAACCGCACACGCACACAGGTGTGAATCGGCGAGGTTGGAACTTGCACGACGGCCTTTGGAAAAGGTTCGTTGGATGGTCGCAGGTAAGCGCCTGGGATGAGCAGGCCCGCACCCTCACTCCAGCCATGCTCTGGCCAATCCCGCCACTCGACGATGACCGCGCGCCCTATGCCGTCGGCATCGGCGCGCTCCTTGGTCATCGCAATGCGCCACTGCCAGTCATTGTGGTGGCTGACCTTCCAGTCGCGGCCGGTCACGGACTCGCATAAATATACATCGTCGACCTTCTTGCCGGTCCACACGCGCCAAGTCGCCGACCGATTGCCCGTCGCCGGATCTACGACGGCGAAACGCAGTACCTTGCCCAGCGCCAACGATACGGGCCACGTCCCCGCTCGCTCTCCATGGACCATCCAGCCAGTATCGCGGTAGCTACCGGCGCCGGTGACCGCTGCTTCCGATATCGATTTCGTTAGCATCTTGGACTGCTCTAACTGTTCGACAGCGCTCAACAGTGCCGTCTCGTGAATGCCCAGGTCTCCTGCCAGCGCGAACTCACCGGAAAGCAGCCATTGGCGAGCCTGATTTCGAGTCTCGCGTAGGTCTCTGCCTTGTCGGCTGAGTCGGCGATCTTGGCGGCCAACTCGCACTGAGCAGCGTCCGGTACCGAGTCGTCCGCGCTGGCGGTCGCCTGCACCTGGCCGATCGAGGTTCGTGGTGGAGAGCTCGGGTCCTGTCCTCGTCCAGCGACTAATGCTCGTGTAGCCGTTCACGAGCCGCGAACTGGCTTTCTCGGCGGCTCCAGCAGGTCGACCACGGACAGCCCTGTCTCTCCGCCGACCAGGCGCAAGCCGACCACGGCGCGTGCGGCGAGATCCAACGGAGCAAGTCCTTCGACAAGGGTGGCGTGGGCGATTCGGTCCAGGCCTGCTCCAACGAGGGGCGCTGCGGCACGTAGCGCCGACTCCACCGCGACGCCTTGGGTTGCCCCGCCGTGCAGGACGATGTTGCGGGCACGGTAGAGCCGGCGCATCGCGGTCTTGAAGGTCGTTGCGGCGTCTCCCAGCACCTTGCGTGGATCGGCGACCAACTCGCTCATCCGCTCGGCCGCTTGGCGGTCGCTGTCGCGGGTACGCGTCGGGCCAAACTCGAGCGCCGACGAGTCGGTGGCCAGGAGCGCCTCGGCTACCGCCCGCGCCTTCTCACGGTTTGTCGGTCGTCCGGCGATATCACGGCTCAGCGCATCGGGAGTGGTCGGGGAATGACGGTGAGCCAGCGTGCTGAGTTCGGCGCGGGGCCACGAACACGCGATCAACGCGGCGAAGCGGTCGGCGGCGATGGCCTTCCCGGAGCGTTCGGCGTCGCGGCTGTCGTCCGGATGGGACAACAACGATTCGACGGCCGCCCATGCTCCAGCCACCGCGGGGGCCAGCGGGCCCTGGTTGACGGGTGCGGCGAGTTCGAGCGCGTCGTCGATCCGGCTGCGTGCGCCATGCACCTTGTACAGGTGTTCCTCATGCACAAGAGTTAGGACGTCGGCGCCGCGGGCGGGCGGATGGAGGCGGATGGGGTCCTTGTGTCCGGCTACCCACAGGTGCGGTAGCGGCGTGACTCCACCGCGCCCGCTGCGCAGGAAGGACGAGCGGGCGATCATGCGCTCCAGCATCTGCCGGGCCTGTTCGGCGGCCATGTACGGGTCTTGGGCCTGGAAGGAGTAGACGAACCCTCCTCCATTGCGGATGCCGGCGGTGTCGAACTCATGAGCAACCAGCCACTCGATCACCTGCCGCTTACTGCGCCAGGCCTCTACCAACTCGGCGAGGCGCCGGTGCGGGACACCATCGAGTGCGATCAGAACTTCGTAGGCCTGAGGCGCACGGTCGCCCAGGTCTACCGCGCTGGCGGCGATGCGTTCGGCATCGGCGTCCCGCCAGACCAGCGAATAAGCCCACGATTTGAGATAGCTTGCGCTAAAGCCCAGGTCAAGCAGATGGGAGGCGATGGTGCGGGAAAAACGTTCTGCCTTGGGCCGCTCGGTCTTCGCCACGGCGATTGCCCACCGGGCCAGGTAGTCTCCCTTGGCATGATCGATAACCTGGCGCAGCCGTCGATGTGCGGCACTGGACGCAGTCAGGGGGTTGGACAGGATCTCGGTCACTTCCCGACGCAGTTCGCGCTCGCCCAGACCGACGTCGGGTCCAATGACGGCCCGGAGTTGGTTGCGCTGCCAGTCGCATGCAGACTGCGATAGAACGCCTGCGGCCTGCCACGAGTTGGCCTCCCATAGTTCTTCCAGGGCGAGGATCGACCCGATGTCCCACAACCGCCTGGGCCAGGGGGTGCCCTCCTCCGTGAAGAAGTCGACCAGCCGGGCCAGCACATGGCGGGCATAGTCATCGGTGACAGCAGAGGGTTGCGGCACGCAACGACTGTACTGGCAGCGCCCTGGTTTATCGGGTATACTTGGTTTCGGACTTAAAGGGGCACTCGCCACATGTGGCTACTGCCCCTTTTTTATTTCGCCTTCGAGGGGATCCGGACGTACCCCATGCGGCCGGTGCAAGATCTTGGCCATGGTGAGCACTATGCCAAGGTCGATATGCGGACGCAGAACAACGAGTTCTGGGCGCCTCGGCAACCCATGTCAGCCAACGGATCCTGCGCCAGAAGGGCGGCTCAGCGCGGCTACCAACCGCTGCCAGGACGGTTGGCAACGCCGCCCCCTGCACAACAGGCGGGCGGCCGGCGTATGTCTACCCAGCGCCCGCGCTGAGACGAATGCCGCGATGACGCATGTCCTGACCTGTGCGATCCCCCGTAGTCACGACTGGGAACATGATCACGGATGTTCACCCGGGCATGGTCCTGGAGGCTGTCCGGATTGCCCGGTGAGGTGCCCTCGGTGACGGGACCGACGTCGGTGTGTGCCTTAGCTTAGGCGTGCCGCCGGCGGCGCTGGCAGCGGATGAGGAAGCGGAGTGCTGTCGTGTGCGAGAGGGTTGTTGTGTTCTGGCGGGTGGGTTGTCGTGTGCGGGATGGTTCTCGTCATGATCGGGGAGGGTTTCCGGGTGCGTGCGGGAGCCGTCCTGGTTCAGGAGAGTTGTCGTGACCTGGCCCGGTCAATCCTCCTGAACCCGGAGACACTTCTCCGCGAACACGGCAGCTCTCCGGCAAGCGCGGCCCCACCCCGATAAAGGCGCGCCCAGCCCGCGTCCCCGGCTAGTGCGCGCTTCTCGCGCCTCACGAACGTCGACCCGCAGGTCAGCGTCCCGAGATCTGCGAAAGTCCATGATCGCGATAAAAGAGCGGTCTCACTCGAACCGCTGGCGGATCCGCTGCCGCCACCGTTCGTATCCAGGCTCCGGCCCGCCCGTGTCCAGCAGCACCTCGACCGCGTCCTCGGTGACCGCGGCCGCGTCCTCGGCGGACATCCCGCACCACGCCTGCGCTCCGGCGTCGGTATGAGGTGTTTCGAGGCCGGCCAGCAGCCGCGCCTTGGCCGCGAACGCCGCGCCCTGCGCCCCGTCAGGCGCGTGCTCACCCGCGAGCTCGCGCATCAGCTTCAGCTCCCCCGCTTCCACGCCGCCGGCGTAGACGCTAGCCAGCGCCGCTCCGCTCCAGAGATCGCCGCGGCGATGCGGGGCGAACTTGCCGATCGCGTCGGCCACTTCGCGGACGTCAGATCCGTTGACGAACCACAGGGCCCGGCCGATGCCCTGGTCAATCGCCCTGTTGGCGTACTCGGCCGGCTTGAATAGCGGAACCCGCGCCTGGTGCTGCCGGTCAACATACTGGCTGGTCCGGAAGTACGCCTGGTGAAAGCCATAGCCGTCAAGGGCCAGCCAGCCCAGCACTTCGTCCTCGGGCATGATCGCCCGCCAGCGAACCGAGGGGAGCCGCGCCATCGCCCAGCCAACTCCGATGTGAGCCATGTAGACGTGCGGCTTCCCCGGGCCGGCCAGGAAATCGCTGACCCAGTGCCGCCGGGCGGGCAAGAGCGCGTCCCGCACTGCCAGCGCCATCGCGCAGCCCTCGTAGGCAAAGCCGCGAAATGGCTTCTCAACGGCCTCGAGCGACGACTCCATGTCGGTAATGCCGCGACCGGTCAGCCCGTACCCGAAGCCGGTGAGGAACATTCCGCCGACCATTTCCAGGTTGGCCTGCTGCTGAACGCCTGGCGCGCGAAATCCACGCCTCTCGAAGCTGACATCTCGGGGATCAGGTGCGAAGATCCGGTTGCGCAGCGAGCCCATTAGCGTCGGCTTCACGTGCTGCTCCTCATGTTCCGGTGGAAGGCCTGCGCCCGTCTGTCATGGCACAGCGGCTCGGTCTCGCTCCTGCCACGAAGCGGTAGACACCAGGCCATCCTCGCCGGCCCCGCTTGACTGGCGTTTGGGCGCGGATAGAGCAACGAGAGATTGGCCGATGCATGCTTTGTGGTGATCTGATGGCATTCGGAGAGCTAGAAGCTGGAGGTGATCATGAAACTCCGGAACCGGCGACGTAGGTGGCCGGGCTCACGGGCGACGTGAGTTTGTCATGAGTCGATTCATGAAGCGCTAACTGTACGCCCGATGCTGCCGGGCAGATGCTCGAAACGCGCACAGTTTGCCGACACGATACAGGTGGGGGCACGATGATGAGCACCGAATCCGGAGGAATGCACATCGAACTCCTCGGACCGCTGTCCGTGCGCATGAATCAGGTGCCGGTCATGCCAGCGGCCGCCAAGCCGCATCAGCTGCTGGCCATACTCACGTTGAACGCCGGGCGCGTGGTCACGATGTCGATGCTGATCGAGGAGCTGTGGGGGGACCGGCCGCCGCCCAGCGCCCACACCACTCTTCAGACGTACATATTCGACCTGCGAAAGCTCCTGGCGGCCGCGATGGGACCTGGCGAGGACCCGAAGTGGGTGCTGCGCACCACGCACGTCGGCTACCTGCTCGCTGCCCAGTCCTGCCAGATCGATGTCGATGAGTTCGACAGGCTCGCCGGGGCTGGCCGGACGGCCGCGGAGGGCGCCAATTACCGCGCGGCGGCCGAGTTGCTCGGCCGCGCGCTGGCGCTATGGCGCGGACCCGCGCTAGTGGACGTGCGCAAGGGCAGGGTGCTCGAGCTTGAGGCCCTGGCACTGGAAGAAAGCAGGCTGGCGGTGCTCAGCCGCCGCATCGAGGCGGACCTCGTCCTGGGACGGCACGCGGACCTGCTCGGCGAGCTGACGGCCCTGACGGCCAGGCACCCTCTCGACGAGAACTTCTCCGCGCAGCTGATCACGGCGCTCTACCGCACAGGCCACACGGCACGCGCGCTGCAGGAGTTCCGCCGCCTGCGCAGCTCGCTCGTCGACGAGCTCGGGATCGAGCCCTCGGCGCAACTGCAACGGCTGCAGCAGGCGATGCTGTCCCGAGACCCGTCCATCGACGCCGCCTGAACGTCATGCTCTGCCTTTAGCGCTGGCCAGTGCCGGTGACGGACGTTACCGGCCACGGACGCGAATACTGGCCCCAGGTATCCGATCCGCTGCGACACGCCGGAAACAACGCAGATTGACATCTCATTACGAAACGCGGTACAAGAGGACGCATATCTCCAACAGCGGAAGGTCCGCGCGACCGTCGGTCGGCCGCCCTTCCCCTAGCTGTTCGCAGCGATGTACCTGATATACGGAAATTGGCTATCTGAGGAGAGCGGCGCTCTTCCCGGATAGCCGTCAAGGTGAAGGTTCCGCCCGATGATACAGCTTTTGGCGCAGCGATTTTTAGCGCAGCGATTTTTTAGCGCAGCGACGTGACTGGCCTCGACGGCTCCGGCTCCACCAAGGAATCATGACTTGCTGAAGATCCTGGTGGCCGAAGACGCGGCCATGATCCGCGGTGCGCTCGTCGCGCTTATCGAGCTGGAGCCTGACCTGAAAGTCGTGGCCGAGGTCGACAAAGACGGCGAGATCTTGCCAACGGCGCTGCTCTATCAGCCAGACGTGGCGATCATCGACGTCGACCAGCCCGGGTTCGACGGGCTCACGGCGGCGACGCAGCTTCATGGGCGGTTGCCGTCGTGCCGGACGCTGATCCTGACCAGCCTGGGCCGCCCAGGGCTGCTCAGGGCAGTGCTATCCGCATCGGCGGGCGGGTTCATCCTGAAGGACGCCCCGCCCAGCCAGCTCGCGGCGGCCATCCGCAACGTCGCGTCGGGGCGCCCAGCCGTGAGCGCGGACTTTGTTGTGCCCACGTGGCGCTCGAACAGCGTGCCGCTGTCGCCACGCGAGCACTCGGTCCTGCGCTTGGCCGGGGACGGCGCCGAGCCAGCGGAGATCGCGGTCGCCATGCACCTGTCCATCGGGACCGTGCGCAACTACCTGACGACCATCGTGGCCAAGCTGCACGCGCGCAATCGGGTTGACGCGATCAGGAAGGCGTACGACATCGGCTGGCTGCCTTGACCGACGCGCTGACGATCAGGAGGGGAGGACCAGCATGGGCAAGCCGCCGTGCACTCGCAGCGACAGCATGGCCTCGGGCTTGACCTCGCGGCCTGGCACTAGCCCGAGCCGGAGCCTGCGCGCGACCATGATCGCGACGAAGGTCGCCTCCATCATGCCGAGGTGGCTGCCGACGCAGACCCTTGGTCCAGCGCCGAACGGGATGTAGGCGTACCTGTGCGTGAGCTCCGCCATGGCCTGCTCGAACCGCAGCGGGTCGAAACGCTGCGGATCGGGCCAAAAGCCCGGGTGCCTGTGCAGCGTGTACGGGCAGATCATGACGTCCGCCCCGGCAGGCACGTGGTACCCGCCGACCTCATCGGCAGCGACCGCGCGGCGGGTTAGTGCCCACACCGGCGGGTACAGGCGCATCGTCTCCTGGATGACCATCGTCGTGTACGGCAGCCGGTGCAGGTCATCGAGCACAGGCAGCCGGTCGCCGAGCACCTGCGCCGCCTCTGCCCGCATCCGCTCGGCGACCTCGGGATGCTGGTCGATCAGGTACCACGCCCACGACAAGGTGCTCGCCGTGGTCTCGTGGCCCGCCAGAAGTATGGTCAGCAGCTCGTCTCTTAGCCGACGCCGCCGCACGTTCGGGTCGGGCTCGTCGCGGTAGGCGTCGAGCAGCCGGGTGATAACGTCGTCCGAGCCCGGCCTAGCGCTTCGCTCGCGCTCGTCGACGAGGCCCATGGTCGCGTCCTCGAGCTGGCGGAGCGCGGCGTGGAAGCGGCGGTGACGGGGGATCGGGAGCCAGATCGGCAGCATGCGCAGCGTCACCATCTCGAACATGGCCTGGTCCTGCACCTCCTCGAACGCCTCGCCCAGGCTGTAGAACGGTGCGAGGTCAGCGTCGAGCAGCGCCTTGGCGAGCACGCTGAGCGTCAGCCGGGTCATCTCCGCCACCACGTCGACGGGC
This sequence comes from uncultured Actinomycetota bacterium, assembly GCA_963720575.1. Classification (GTDB taxonomy): domain Bacteria; phylum Actinomycetota; class Actinomycetes; order Streptosporangiales; family Streptosporangiaceae; genus Chersky-822. Next base: position 900,317 of record CAVRGA010000001.1, on the reverse strand, counting down.
CCCTCGCCGATCTTGCTTTCCAGCCTGCTCACCAGCGCGCTGGCCTCATCGGCGATCAGCCCGGCGAAGTCGCCCAGGCGGTCACGCCGGAAGGCCGGCGAAATGGTGCGGCGCTGCCGGCGCCAGAGCTCGCCCTCGCTGGTCAGCAGGCCGTCTCCCAGCAGCCGCTTGGCCTCGGTCAGGCCCATGCCCTTGTGGTAGTTGGCCGCGTTGTCCGCCAGCACGTGCTTGGCGTGGTCTGGGTGGTTGAAGAAGTACAGGCTCTTGGCCCATCCTGAAGCGCACCGCGTCGCCGTATTCGTCGGCGGCGTCGGACATCAGGCTCAGCCGGTCCCGCCAGAGCTTGCGCATCAGCGAAGGCAGGTCCCGCATCGGGGTTACCGGGATAGCGGTCACGATACCTCCTGGTAGACCGCTATGTCCCACTTGCCAGCCCGGCGCAGGGCCGGGCGATGGAAGCGGCCGCCATGAAAGAGCAGGGCGTCGCGGGTCGGCTCATGACCGCTGGCAAGCACGGCGCCAAGGAAAATCGAGTGGTCGCCGCCGTCATAGGTGGCGGCGACCTCGCACTCGATCCAGGCAAGCGCCCCGTGAATGAGCGGCGCACCGGTGTGGGGCGCCGGCGACCAGCCGACGATGTCGAACTCGCCTGGCCCCCGGGGCCGCGAGTGGTCGGCGAAGTAGCGCGCCACGTGCTCCTGGTGCCCGGCCAGCACCGAGACCGCGAAGGATCCGCTGTCCTGGATGGTCTGGTGGATGGCCGCCGTCCGGCTGACGCAGACCAGCACCAGCGGGGGTGACAGCGAGACCGACGTGAAGGAGTTGGCCGTCATGCCCTGCGCCGCGTCGCTCTCGGCGGTCAGCACCGTGACTCCGGTCGCGAACTGGCCGAGCACCGTGCGCAGCGGAACGGCGGGACGACCCCCCGTAGCCCCCCGCGGCAGCCCCCTGAGCGTCATGACGTGTCCCCGACGGGCACCCGGGCCGAGCCTTCGGCCCGGCTGAGCGGCTGCGGCGCCTTGATCGCGTACCCTTCCAGCGCCGCCCTGAGCGATTCCGGCACGCGCGCCGGGGCGACCTCGCCAGGCTTGCCGCGCATGCAGGCGACCCGCTGCCTGCCGCGGGCGACGAGTTGCTCCATCCCGCCGGCCAGGCTGACGTAGTCGAAAGCGAACGCGATCTGGGTCTGGGTGAGCTCCTCCAGCCGCATCCTGATCGACAGCTGGTCGAATGCCGATATCTCGGCGAGGTACTCGCACTCGGCGCTGAGCGTGAACAGCTTGAGGTCGCCGCGCAACTCGGCCAGTACGTCCGGGGCATGCTCCAGCAGGAACAGCTCCCTGCACCGGCCCTGCCAGCGCAGGTAGTTGACGTAGTAGACGTTGCCGACGAGATTGGTTTCCTCGAAGCTGACGATGTGTCGGTACTCGTAGTACGACTTCACTTGATCTCCGCTTCTGTGAGGATGGCGAAGACGACCGGTGCCGCTTCGTTACGCACGTGAGTCACGAACGTGGCGATGCTCGTCGTGCCTGCTCTGAGCAGCACCCATCCGCCGGGCGGCGACTGGCCGAGCGTGACCGGGCCCGGCAGCGCCCGGCCGACCTTGCGCAGGCACTCGATGGCGCCCCAGGCGCGCGTCGCCGATACCGCGAGATCCTCGCCGCGCTCCCGCGCCACGAGCTCAGCGAGGGCGAATTGCTCCGCGCCAAGCAAGAGCAGCCATTCGTCGGCCGTCCGGCTCGCGACAACCTCGGCGTCGCAGCCGACCTGACCGGCCATGGCCACTGCCAGGGTCAGGCCCGCGTTATGCGAGACCGAGACGCTGACATCGGCGTCTACCTCTGGCTTGCCGTCGCGGCGGTACCTGACGACGGCGCGCCGGCCAAGGATCCGGCTCAGCGCGATCGCGGTCTGCTTGCGCTGCCCGTCGCGGCTGCGCGCGCGCTGTGGCCCGTCAGGCTCTACTACGACCCGCGGCGGCTGCGGGCAGAACTCCGCCAGCTGGCGCTCAAGGAACGGGCCGAGCAGGGCGGGCACCCAGGGGCCGCTGCCATCCTGCTTGCGCACCGCACGCAGCCGCAGGCCCTCCCAGCGTTCCACGAGAGCCCCGTCGGGGTCGCGGACGTCCAGGTCGTAGGTGTAGCTGTCGCCATCGCGATGACGCTCCCTCGCGGCGAGAACGACCTTCGTGGTGCCGTCACGCGGCACGCCCGGGTAGATCCTGGCGACGCCCTCGGGCAGCAGTGTCGCGTTCGGCACGCAGCACTGGATCGCGTGCATGAACGCATCCCGCGCCCCCGGATCGCCCAGCAGGAGGCCGGCCGGGAGGAACGCGCTGAACCAGCTGTCGGCCGGAACCGTCGAGATCTCCGCGACGCACGACGTCGCCGCCATGGCCTGGTACGCCAGGACCCGCTGGAACCGCTTTCCCTGGAACAGCATCCCGCCGTACAGGTCACGCTCGGGGTCGATGGGCACGCATGGCAGGTAGCTGTTCGCCCGCCCAGACCCCGCCGCCCGCCCGGGCTCAGTAGCCCCGGCTTCAGTGAAGCCCGGCTCGGGATCGGGATGCTCTTCTGACAGCCAGCGCACCGTCGCGCTGAAGTGGTCGACACCGAAGCTGGTGTCACCGCAGCGGATCACCACGTCCACGCTGCCGCCCCGGTTGAGCGCCGCCACCCTGATCCCGGTCGAGCTGCCGGGCGTGACGACGATCGGGCGGCGGAACTCGACATCCTCGAGCACCAGCCGGCCGGCTGGCGTCGTGAGCGCCGACGCGGCCTGCGTCATCGCCTCGATTCCGAACACGGCGGGGAACAGCAGCTCGCCGTCGAGTGCGTGGTCCGCCAGGTACAGGTCGCTGTCGGTGGACAGCTCGGCATCGGTGACCAGCTCGATGCCCGGGTAGTAGACGCGCGGCCGGTCAAGGAACCGGGCCAGCGGCAGCTCGCGCGGCTCGAGCGCGATCGTCGGCAAGTCACCGGCCCTGCCCATGACCACCAGCGCGGTGGGCAGATCCGGCGTCGAGATCAGCTCGAGCAAGGTGGCGATGCCCTCGTCGACCGTGATCGGGCTTATGCCCTCGCGGGTGAGCGACTCGAGCACCCCGAGCCGCTCGCCCATGCCGGCGCCGGCCCAGACTGACCATTCCAGGGCCAGGCAGCGGCACTGCGGCTGGGCCTGGCCGACCCGGCGGGTCAGCTCCGTCTGCCAGTCGTTGGCGGTGGCGTAGTCCGCCTGCCCGCGCAGCCCGGCCCGCCCGATTATGCTGCCGAAGGTAACGAGCAGCCGTAGCGAGTCGAGGTTGAGTGCGTCGAGCACCGCGTCCAGGCCGGCGATCTTGGGCGCTAGCGTCCTGGTGAACGCCGCCTCGTCGAGCTGTGCGATTGGCCTGGGCTCATTGCGGCCGGCCCCGTGGAGCAGGGCCGTTACCGGCCCCAGGGCGGCCGTGATCTGCGCCACCGCCGCCTTGACGTCGGCCCGCGAGGTCACGTCGGCCCTGGCATAGCGGTAGGCGACCCCGGCAGCCTCCATCCGGCTCAGGTTGGCGGCCAGTTCCGCGTCGGCGGCCGGGTCGGAGCGGCCAAGCAGCCCGACCGCCGCGCCGGTCCTGGCGGCGATGGCGAGGGCGCACTCGGCAGTGATGCCCTTGCCCCCGCCGGTGACCAGCAGGACGTCTCCGGTGCCAAGCGGTGGCGTGCGCTCCGTGCCCGCACTCGCGACCGGCCTGAGCACGGGTATCCGGCGGTTGCCTGACTCGTCATAGTGAACCTCGCTGAAGCCCGCGGTGCAGGCCACGTCGGCGGCGATCCGGTCGGCGGCGTCCTTGACCGCCCCGGCCGGCATTTCCGCGTCGATCGGCATCGTCACGACGCACGTCGCGATCGCGGGAGCCTCCAGGTGCATGGTCTTGGCCAGGCCGCCGGCACCGCGCCGGTCACCGACGACCACGAACCGCGCCTGTGCGGCCTGCGCCGCGTGCGCCGCATCCAGCATCAGCCCGACGTGCCGCTCGTCGCAGTCACCGGGCAGGCACAGCAGCACCCCGTCACCAAGCTCCGCCGCGCGCAGCGCGTCGGCCAGCGGCCCGGCAAGCGGGTGCCCTGGCGTCGCGAACACGCGCCAGTCGCCCGGCATCGCCGCTTCCACGCGGGGTGCCCTTGCCTCGTGCACCAGCTCGATGGCGAAGGCACGCACCCAGGGAGCGACGCCTGCGGGCAGCCCGCGCTCGGCATCGCCGGGCAGCTCGGTGCTGGCGAGGTCATCGATCATCTGAGCCAGGTCCGCCAGGGTGGCTGTCGCGAAGCTCGGGGTCGCCACTGGCACGGACACGCCGAGCTCGCGCGTCGCCTGATTGACGACCTGCCCGACCGTGATCGAGCTGAAGTGCAGGTCGTCAAGCGGCCGGCTGTCCGGTCGCACCGCCTCGATCGGCAGCTCGGCTCGCTCAGCCATCAGCCGTCGCAAGAGGTCGAGGCTGGGCTCGGCCTGACCGCCCGCCGGCTGGCCGGCGGCCGCGCCGTCGGCCGGCTGGCCGGGCGCGTGCTGGCTGAGACCGTGCTGGCTGGCCCGGCGGTGGCCAGCATCTTCGTCGGGCGGCGCGAGCTCGCACGGGCTGGCGAAGAACCGGAACTCCTTGTCAAGCGGCAGCGGCCTGGTGAACCGGTCGCGGAACAGCACGTCGTGCCGCACCGGCGCGCCGAGCGCGTAGGCCGCCCCGACCGCGGAGAGCAGGCCCGTGAGCGACGCGCTGTCCGTATCGAGCGCGACGCACGGCAAGCCCGGCGCGATGTCAGCCGCCAGGCCAGACAGCACCCGCCCGGGCCCGACCTCGAGCAGCAGGTCGATGTCGGCTGCCATCAGGCGCACGGCCTCGTGGAAGTGGACCGGCTCGAGCACCTGCCGGACGAGCAGGTCGCGCAGGTCAGCGTCGGGTAGCAAAGCGTCACTTGTGACCGTGGACAGCACCCGGCGCGCGAGCGGCTGGAACGTCACGTCCGCGAGGTAGGCGCCGAGCCCTTCGGCCGCGGGCGCCACCGACGGGGAATGGAACGCGTGCGACACGTTGATCCTGATCGTGGTCATGCCCTGGCGCCCTGCCGCTCCGCATACCCGGCTGACGGCATCGACCGGACCGGATATGACCGTCTGGAGCGGGCCGTTGTAGCCGGCGATGACAACGGGCTCGTCGCGCAGCATCGGCTCGACGTCTGCCGGACCCGCCGCCACGCTGGCCATGGCGCCGTCGCCAGCGCTGGCGTGCGCCATCACCCGGCCACGCGCCGCCGCGAGGTCAAGCAGCGCGGACTCGCTCATCGCGCCCGCCCAGTGCAGGCTGGTCAGCTCGCCGAGGCTGTGGCCGACAGCGGCCGTGGCCTCGATCCCGAACAGGGAAAGCGCCCGCAGGCCGGCCACCGACGAGGCGGCGATGCGCGGTTGCGCCACGGCGGTGGCGACCAGGTCGCCGTCCGCTGGCAGCGCCAGCGCCTGGTAGAGCTCGCGCACCGGATCGAGCCGGCGCGCGAGCGCGCCGCCGTCGTTGCGCTTGCCCGATCCCTGGCCGGGGAACAAGTAGCCGATCCTGGGCGGCGCGGCACTCCGGCCAAGGAACACGCCGGCCGCCGGGTCGATGACGGCCTCGACGTCGCTGGCCAGCATGGCGGCAAGCGCGACGAGACGTCGCGTCGCGTCCTGCGGCGACGCGGCCAGGATCGCCGCGCGAACGTCCCGGCCGGCCAGATCCTGCTGGAGGGTGGCGGCCAGGTCGCCAAGCTCGGCGAACGCGAGCCTGGCGGTCATCGTGGCCAGGGAGACTGCCCGTTCCCGCAGGTCGGCGGTCGTGTCGGCGTCGAGCAGCAGGATCTCGCAGTCCTGCCGTGACCTGAGCAGCGTCACGGTGCGCGGGTCGAGGCTGGTTCGGCGGGTTCCGTCGCGGTTCTCGAGTACCACGTGCGTGTCGATCCCGCCGAATCCCATCGCCGAGACGCCTGCCCTGACCGGATGATCAGCTGGCCACAGCTCGGCTGTGAGCGGCACCCGCAGGGCCGGCCGCGGGCTGGCCAGTTCCGGGTGGGTGTCGTGGTGACTGGTGGCCGGCGGGATCACCTGGTGGTGCACGGCCAGGGTGGCCTTGATCAGCCCGGCGACTCCGGCGGCCGCCTTGGTGTGACCGATGTTGCCTTTGATGGTGCCGATGGCGGCCGGGTCGGCCTCGGGGCGGGCCTGCCTGCGTGCCTGGCTCAGAGCGCGCAGTTCGGTCTCGTCTCCGACGGCGGTGCCGGTGCCGTGCCCTTCCAGGTAACCGACCGTGCCGATGTCGAAGCCAGCGAGCTGGTAGGCCCGCTCGACGGCGAGCCGGTGCCCGTCCGCTTCCGGCCTGGTGATCCCGCCCCGGCCGTCCGAGGCGTAGCCCCACCCGGCTATCGTCGCGTAGCTGGGCAGGCCCTTGGCGTCCGCGTCCTCCTGGCGCAGCAGCACGAGCATGCCGCACCCCTCGCCCGGCCAGAACCCGTTGGAGTGCTTGTCGTATACCCGCATGTCGCCGGTCGCCAGGGCACCGGTCTTGGCGAACCCGATCACCTCGAACGGGTCGATGCTCAGGTCCACGCCGCCGACGACGACCGCGTCGACCTGATGGGAAGCGAGCGCGTTGCAGGCCACGGCGACGCTGAGCAGCGAGGACGAGCAGGCGCCGTCCACGGTGAAGCAGCCGCCCTTGAAGTCGAACTGGTTGGTGATGCGGCCGGCGATCGTGTTGGACAGGCCCCCGGCCAGGCTGTCCTCGTCGATCGGCGGGAACGGGCTCTTGTACCGCTCTTCGAGGTCACGCAGGAACTCCGTGAGATCGCCGTCGCCCCAGCCGCGGGTGGCCAGCGCGGCGCTGACCACGCGCCTCACATACGGCCAGCGCAGCCGCATCAGGTTGGCTCGGGCGAACTCCCCGGTCAGGGTGTTGCCGATAATGACGGCCGTGCTCCGTCTCGGCAGCCCGTCGCCATCGGCGAACCCGGCGTCGACGAGCGCCCTGGAGGCGGTGTCGAGTGCCAGCCAGTGGGTCAGGTCGGTGGCCCGGTAGGTGCTTCCAGCGATCTTGAAATGCACCCGGTCGAAGTCGAAGCCCTCGATCACGGCGGCGTTGCGGCTGTAGAACCGGTCCGGTGCGGCCGGGTCAGGCGACCAGTAGTCCGCCAGGCGCATGCGCTCGTCGGGCAGCTGCCGGAATGCGCGGCGCCCGGTGAGCACGTTGGCCCACAGCTCGTCGGGATTAGCGGCGTCGGGATACCGGCACGCCATTCCGACAATGGCGATTGCCTGGGTCACGTGGCCACCGCCTGCTCCCCGACCCTGGCTTCGACCGGGCCGACCGCGCCTGCCGAGGTAGCCGCCTCCCGCCGCTTGCGGCGGTAGTCGGCGACCCACCAGCCGAGCCCGCGGACGGCGCAGACGATCGTCAGGGCGTAGAACAGCGTGTACACGATGTTGAACGCCATCAAGAATCCGTAGACGAACGCGACTGAGCTGCCGAACATGAACTTGGCCATCGGCTTAGACGGGGTGGTCGCCGGGTCGGTGACCATGTAGTTGCTGAACAGCACGAACGCGACTCCGGTCATGACGCCGAGCGCCGTGTTGAGCTGGACGCCGAAGATCAGGTGCCGCAGGAATGCCTGGATCGCGAACGCGCCCATCCAGCCGACAATGAGCGGGGTCTTCTTTGTCAGCAGGGCATTCAGCACCGTTCCGGCGGTCAGGATGATCATCGGGATCATCAGCCTGAAGTACGAGTTCGCCCACTCGGTGAACTGGTAAGGCGGCGAGATGCTGACCCAGTTGCCGAGCACGAGCAAGGAGACCGTGATGCCGAGGTTGGACGGGTTCATGAAATGCCGCATCCGGCCGGCGACCGGCGCCTTGAGTATGTGCTTCTGGGCCACGGCGACGACCACGCAGAACATGACGGGCCACCACTGGTTGTTCGCGTAGAGCAGCATGTTGGCGGCCAGGCCGGTGATGTGGGCGGGCAGCAGGTACGCCATCATGCCCTTAGGCCCGCGGCCGGCGAACTCTGGCGCGCGATGATTGACCCTGGCGCTGAGCCATTCGAGTACGACCTCGGTCGTGTAAGCTGTGAGGATGGCGAAGATCGGCCACAGCCACGGCTGCTCCCAGCCGAGCACGGTGTACCCGAAGATGTTGAACACCGTGATCGACATCGCGAAGTTGCGCAGCGCCAGGTAGCGCGGGTCCTTCCAGGGGTTGACCTGGCCGGCCGGGGCCGCCTTTCCTGCTTGATCTGCTGCCGGGATGCTGCCCGCCGGCTTGACGGTCGCGGTCATCGGCTCTGGCTCTCCTTAGCGGTGGTGGTGAGGTAGATGTCGTGGTTGCCGGGAGTGAGAGTCAGGGTCTGCTGGTGCGGCAAGCCGTCGACGTCACGCCAGTGCAGGTGCACTGTGACCGGGCCGTCGTAGCTGCCGAGGCCGAAGTAGACCTCGAGACTTGACTTGCCGCTGTGGCCGCTGCCGCCGTCGAGCTGGCTGATCTGGGTGTGGCCAGGCGTGTCTATCTGGACGGTCGTCCCGTAGGCGGGAGTGCCGACGTCCTGCAGGCCCTGGCCGGGCTGGTCACCTGGCACCGGCCGGTACAGGTGCAGGCCGAGGTAGTTGCCGACGTGCGGTGACTCGTTCGCGTAGAACGCGGGCGGCCCCCACTGGCGGGCTATCGCGAAGTCCTGCCTGCCATCGCCGCGGGTGTCTGCGATGGCGACGCCCCGGGTCGGAGTATTGACGCACAGCCCGAGCCGGCGGCTGAGGTTCGCGTACTGCCCGTTGGGCGAGTGCGCGTAGAAGGCGACGCACTGGTGCCCGGCGAGGTCATCGCCCGGCTGCACCTTCGGCCAGTTGGCCGGGTTCGCAAGCAGGTCGTCATTAGTCATCGCCATTTCCTGCAGCCACGGCCACCGATTGATCGTTCCCTTGATGAATCCGTCGGACTGGACCACGTCCAGATGACCGCTGTTGAGGAAATCCCCGAACTTGACGTCCCAGGCCCAGCCGGTCCATGCCATGTCGAGTTGCTCGGCTTGCTGGGTGAAGGGTGCCATGCTAGCGGCCAGGTCCTTTTTCATGGCGGCGTCATTGGCGGCTTGGTTCATGAACACGAAATTGCTTTCCTCAAGCGCGTACGGCGTGGTGATGTTGCTCACCATGAAGTCGAATTTGCCGTTGTCGCTCAAGTCACCGAAGTCGACGCCCATTCCCTTGAACGAGCCCTTGCCGACCACGAATGACTTGGGCGTGAGCGGCGCGCGCACTCCGATCGCCTCGGTGAACAGCAAATGGCCCGGAGTGGACCGGTTGTAGAGCAAGTGGCCCTCGCCGAAGTCGTTGGCGATGTACAGGTCCGGCATCCCGTTTCCGGTCAGGTCGGCGCTGGCGGCCGCCAGAGTCCACCCGGTGGCATCGGTGTACGGGATCGCATCGGGCTGCTCGACGTAGCTGACCGTCGGGTTCGGTCCTCCGGTGGCGCCTGCCCACAGGTACATGTGGTCACCGCCGCCGTTCTTGGCGAACGAGAGCGAGGACGGCATCACCACGTTGTTCAGGCCGTGCGTGTCGAGTACGGCCGAGTCAGGGAAGTAGTTGCCGACGAAGACGTCCGGATGACCGCTGCCGTCGAAGTCGGCGATCGCCACGGCGTTCGTATTCCAGTCGGGGCCGCCGTACGCCCGGGTGACGTGCTCAGGGACGAGTTCGTTCGGCTTGTAGGCACTAGGGGCCGGGGTTGTCGCGGTCGAGCGCGCCAGGAACATGATCGGGGTACGGCCCCAGTAGTACACGAGGAAGTCGGTCCGCCCGTCGCCGTTGAAGTCCCCCGGCGCGCAGCCCATCGGGGCCATCGCCTTCGTCATCGGCAGCGGCGCCGGGTCCAGTACGAACGGCGTGAACCTGTCCCGCGGCGGCGCCGTCGGCGTGTAGGTCACGATCACGTCGTTGGTTCGCGGATCCACGATGCACATGCCATCGTCGCGGCCGTGACCGGTGACGTCGGCGAGCGCGATGCCAGCCCCGACCGACGAGATCCACGACCGCAGGTGATAATAGGCCGGATTCACCTGGCGTATGGTCTGAGTGGGATGGTATCCCGGCGGCAGCGCGATCGGCATTTGGACGAACTTATAGGGTGCTGCCACCTTGTTGATATTGCCGTGGAAGATCGGCGGCTGCCGGGCCGCGTTGAACAACATGAAAATCACAGCTAGGGCCACCACGCCAGGGACAATCCTGAAAACGCGGGAAGTGGAATTGGGCGTCATCTCGCTCACAGCCAGCTCCTGACTTATCGTCGGTAGGATTGACCCATCGGGTGGGTAGCGTCACAGAAGGCACTCGCCTTACGCGGATCCCTGACGCCCGGGAACACATCGACCATGCGAAGCCTCACATTCGAGCCCGTTAATAGCTTCAGAATGAGGGCCGCAGCGGAACATTCCTTCTCTGACCTTGCTCGATCAGCGCGGGACCGTGCCGTCGTAGGCGACGAACCTGAGCTCTGAGCTGTAGCGCCGGTTCTCGCGGTCGGTGAGCCAGAGCTGGCCCAGGTCCGGGAGCATCTCGGTGACGGCGTACTCGGCGTGCCCGGCGGCCCTGGTCTGGCGGATGTGCTTGGCGAAAAGGTTGACCAGGACGATGCTGCGGAAATCGGCGGCCGCGGGCTTGAGCTCGACCGGAACGCGGTAGAACACGCGCTCGGGCAGCTCATGGTCGTGCCGCCAGCGCCGCGCGAGGCGGTAGCGTTCCTGCTCGTCCTTCGCGAACGCCCAGGCCGAGTCCGCGACCTGGAAGGTCCACTGCTCCCGGCTCAGCACGAACCGGTCGATCGTGATCCGCGGCCGGTGCGCGGCCGCCGCCGCCGGCTGGAACGCGTTGACGACGACCCAGATCATCGCGTCCCCGATGACCTCGAAGAAGTCCAGCTCGGCGCCGGACGGCAGGAGCCGGACGACCAGCTCGCCGTCGCCGCGGCGCGCGACGGTCATCGCAGCGCCGGGCAGGACCGTGTCCGGGGGATCGAGCGAGTCGGTGACGGCGGAGGACCAGTACAGCAGGCCCGGCCCGAGCAGGGCTGAGGGCGGGCTGGTGCGGGAATTCACGCTCGGGTGGTCTTTCGCCGGGATGGAGACGATCCGGCCCGGGCCGCGGTCGGCCCGCTCGGCGGCGATGAGCCTGGCCGGGTCGGGGTGCTGCTCGACGAAGAGCCTCTGGTCCAGGGTGTTTGTGGCCAGGTGTATCTCGCCGAGAACGAGCAGGAAGTCGCCGCGCTGGACCTCGCCGGGCGAGGCCGCGGCCATCATGATGTCCGGTGCGTGCTGCCGGGCGCTGCTCCAGGCGACCGGGCGGGCGGGGAAGCACTCGGCGGCCCTGGCGCTGATCGCGGCCGCGCTGACCTGGTGCCTGCGGGCCGAGGCCGGCGGCCCGAGCACCTGCTGCCAGCGCCGCTGCAGCTCGGCCACGCTCGCTTCGGCGAGCTCGCCAACCCCCCAGCTGCCGCGGTGCAGATACGGTGATGCGGCAGTGAGCAGCCGCTGCAGCGGCACGGGGCCGCCGCCGACCCTGGCCAGCTCACGGTCGAGCAGGTCAGCGAAGAGCACGCGGTACCTGTCGGTAATGTCGTTGACCAGCCAGCGGGCGCTGTCCAGCACCAGCCCAAGAGGCGTCGCCAGCGCCCGGGTCACCGCCTGGCCAAGCTCCACCCGCACGTCCCGGACGGCATCTTGGTAGGCCAGCGTCCGGCCGGCGTAGTTCGCCCCCGCCATGCGGGTCGCGGACGCCCCGGTGACCTGCTCGAACGTCTGGGCCAGGCCCGCCAGTGCCCGCTGCAGCCCGGCCGGGTCCCCGTCCGTGGCGGCCACCGCGTCCCGCGCCCTGATCATGCGGTTCAGCGGCGCCAGCGCCGCCGCCCTCGCACCGGGGTCGGCGATCAGCTCGAGCTTGTCCCGCAGCAGCCGTTCTGGCCAGGCATCCGCCGGGCCCTCCAGGTCCAGCCGCACCGCGCCCAGCTCGGCGAGCCGGGCCAGCAGGCCGCGGGCCTCCGGCGTGCCGGCCGCCTCGACCACCTCACTGATCGTCGCGCTGCCATCACAGGCCAGCAGGACCCGCAGCTCGGCGTCGGTCAGGGTGACCGGCTGGCGGTGCGGACGGTGCAGCACGTTCCCGGCCAGGAACACCGACCGGGTCCGCCGCGGCCGCAGCCAGCCCAGCGACCGCCCCTGCCCCGCGACCGCTGCCGCGACCTTGTCGATGGCCCAGACCTCGAAATAGGTAGTCCGGCGCGCGATCAGCCGCTCCCCAGGCGTTACCACCAGGCCAGCCCTGCCCTGCCCGGCGGACGCCCAGCCGACCGGCCCGAAGAACCCGATCGTGTCGTTCTTCAGGCAGTACCGCTGCAGATAGCTCGCGACCACCAGCTCCCGCCCGCGGTCCTTGGACCGCCGCGACCCGCCCACGCCAGCATCCCGCAACCGCTGCGCCAGCCCCGGGTTCTGCCAGGTAAGCGCCTCCTGGAAACCTGAGTCGGCGTGTATGTCGGCGATGGCGCGGGACAGCCGCCTGGTGGCGTCGGCGTAAGCCGCGTCATAGGCCGGTCCGGGCTCAGCTAGGTCCGCGCTGCGCGCGAGCGGCTCATCGCAGATGGCCAGCACCATGTCCGCGGGGAAGCCAGCGCTGCGCAGGCACACGTCCCGCCACACGTTCCACGTCGTCCCCGGAAGCGGGACAAGGTGCCAGGCTCCCGCCGCTGGCGAGGCCGCGGGTGCTGACGGCGGGGGGGATGTCACGGCGCGACGCCGGTGAGCAGCCTCCAGTCCCGGTCAGGCTCGCTGACACCGCCGGTCAGGATTCGCCGCAGCCCGGCCACCCAGCCCCGTACTGTGCTGTCGTCGAATTCGTCGAGGTTGAACAGCACGCCTCCGGTTAGCTCGCCGGACAGCTCATCGGACAGATTCCACACCGTGCCGCTCGGGATGTCGTGGTGCTCTGGCCCCTGCGACAGCCGCCTGAGTACCATGCGGGCGCCCTCGGCGATAGGGAGGACGGGGTCATCGCCTGGCTCCGATTGCGTGTACGAGATGATGAACTGTGACGTGCGCAGGTTCTCGCGTGACTTGATGAAGTCGGGAAATGCCTGCTCGATCACGTTGACCGGGAGCTCGTACGCCATGGCGTCGATGAAGGTCTCCCTGGTCTTCGCGACGATGTCGCGGAAGCTCGCGCAGCCGGCGATGTCGGTACGGTAGGGCACGCAGTTGAGGAACAGTCCCATGGTGTTATGGAACTCCAGCTCAGTCCGGCCGGCGGTGAACGCCCGGATCGCCAGGTCGGTGCTGCCCGTGAGGTTATGGCCCAGGACATAGAAGGCCGAGAGCAGGACCGTGAACAAGGTGCTGCGGGTAGCCGTGGCAAAATCGGAGACCGCGGCCATCACGTCGGCTTCGATGATGTGGACGTGCTGCGAGTAGGGCCTGGAATAGCTCTTCGGGTGCCCGTGGTCATTCGGGATCGTGAATTCACGCGCGCCGTCAAGCTTGCGCTGCCAGTATGCCGGCGCGCCGTCGTCGGCCGTGCTGGTCGCGTTGGCCCGCTGCCACTGCGCGTACTCGCGGTACTGCCGCATCGGCGGCAGCTCCGCCGGGATGCCCGTGCGCCGGGCCGTGTAGAAGGCGCCGAGGTCGTGCAGCAGGAGCGGCATTGACCAGGCATCGGATACCGAGTGGTGCACGGTCAGCACCAGGGCACTGTCACGGTCATCGAACCGGCATAGCAGCGCCCGCAGCATCGGCACCTCGCGGGCACTGATCGAGCCCGCCTCGGCCTCGAGGATCAGCTCCTGGACGACCAGGTCCCTGGACTTCCCGGCGGCCGGCGGCAGGTCCCTGACCTCCAGCGGAACCTGGCACGGCGGGAGCACCATCTGGTAAGGCGGATCGGCGTCCCTGACCACCAGGGTGCGGAGCAGCTCATGACGGGCGACCACATCGTCGAGCGAACCCTGGAGCACGGCGAGATCCACCGGGCCGGTCACGCGCAACGTGTAGACCATCAAGAACCTGGGGCCGAACGTCCCGCCATCGTCACCCTGATCGAGCGTGACGAACCATTCCTGGGTGAAAGACAGCGGATACCGCTTCGACTCCTGGTCCAGCGCGAGCAAGGATTCCGTCATTTCCGTCCTTCCTGTTCCTGGCTTTGACAAGCCGGCCCCGTCATCACGCTCGCACGATGCGAAAGCCGCCGCACCTCCGCCATTGCTCGGGCCATTCACCCAGCCCGCGCGGCTGGCCGCTAGGAGACCTGTCCGTCCAGGTACCGGTCGATCGCGCGGACGGAGGAGTTGCTCATGAAGATCCGCAGGCTGATCTTGACGCCGAGGCGCTGCGCCAGCCGGGCGACGAGCACTGCCGCCAGCAGCGAATGCCCGCCCAGGTCAAAGAAGCTGTCCTCGACCCCGACCTGGTCCAGGCCCAGCACCTGCGCGAACACCTCGCACAGCGCCTGCTCCCGCGCAGTGGCCGGAGCCCGGCCCGCGCCGGAGGCGTACTCCGGCGCCGGCAGCGCCCGCCGGTCCAGCTTCCCGTTCGCGCTGAGCGGCAGCCGGTCCAAGATGACGATCGCGGACGGCACCATGTACCCGGGCAGGGCAGCGGCGGCCGCGGCACGGAGCACGACAGGGTCGAGCTGACCACCCGCCGCCGGCACGGCATAGGCCACGAGCGTGCTGTCACCAGGCCGGTCGTGGCGGACGGTGACCGCGGCCTGCGCTACCCCGGGCTGGGCGGCGAGCACAACCTCGATCTCGCCGAGCTCGATCCGGAACCCGCGGATCTTCACCTGGTCATCGACCCGGCCCAGGTACTCTAGCTCGCCCGCCTCCCCTTCCCCCCTTACCTTCCACCGGGCCAGGTCCCCGGTCCGGTACATCCGCTCCCCTGGGCCGCGAACATCGGTGAACGGGCACGCCACGAACCGCTCCGCCGTCAGTCCCGGCCGGTTCAGGTACCCCCGCGCCAGTTGCCCGCCCGCCAGGTACAGCTCCCCGGCCACACCCACCGGCACCAGCCGCAACGCAGCGTCAAGTACGAACGCCCGCGTATTCCACACCGGCCGCCCGATCGGGGGATTCCCGCCTACGGGCGGCGCGTCCGCCTTGCCCGCGCGCCAGGCGGTGGCGTAAACGGTCGCCTCGGTCGGGCCGTAGATGTTGCGGACTTCGGCGCCAGGCAATGCGGCACCGATAGCCGTGATGGCGCGCGCGGTGAGCGCCTCGCCGGCCAGCACTGCCGTCCGCGCACTGGCCTTCGCGCCGTGCACGGACAGCAATTCCGACAACGCCGACGGCACGCCGCTGATCAAGCTCCCGTCCCAGGGTTTCCCGCCGCCGTCAGCCAATGCCAGCAGGTCCTTGACCACCTCGATGCTCCCGCCCGACACCAGCGGAGTGAAGATCTCGAACACCGACACATCGAAGCTCAGCGACGTCGACACCAGCACCTTCGCCAGCTCACTCGCCGTGAACTCGGCCCGCGCCCAGCACAGCAGGCCGGCCACGTTGCGGTGCTCGATCATCACGCCCTTGGGACGGCCGGTCGATCCGGACGTGTAGATCACATAGGCAGGGCTGATCATAGTCAGCGGCGTGCTCAGGTCATCCCCGTCCATATCCGCGACCACGGCTATGGTGGCCGGATCGTCGACGACAATCCGGCGGACGCCGCCGGGCAGGTCAAGCCCCGCCAGCTGCGTGGTGGTCAGCACGGCGACCGGGGCGGCGTCGGCCAGCATGAACGCGATCCGGTCCGCCGGGTAAGCCGGGTCGACTGGCACATATGCCGCTCCGGCTTTCAGTACGGCCAGCACCGCGACGATCATGTCCGCGGAGCGCGGCATGGCGATCGCCACCAGCCGCTCGGGACCCGCACCGAGCGAGATCAGGTACCGGGCAAGCTGGTTGGCGCGGGCGTTGAGCTCGGCGTAGGTCAGCTGGGTGCCGTCGCAGATCACGGCGGTGGCGTCCGGAGTGCGGGCAACCTGCTCGGAGAACAACTCCGGCAGCGCGGCGGGCGGAACGTTCCTGCTGGCGCCGTTCCACTGGACCAGGATCTGGTCACGCTCGCCGGGACTGAGGACCTGCAGTGAGGTCACCGGGTCGTGCGGGTGGTCCGCGGCCTGGCGCAGCAGCCGGGTCAGCCGACCCGCCAGCGCCCGAACGGTCGCCTGATCGAACAGGTCGGTAGCGTACTCGAAGGAAGCCTGGATCCCGGCCGGGGCGCCGTCGGGGTCGCGGTCTTGCCGGAATCCCAGCGTGAGGTCGAACTTGGCGGCCACGTCAGGGACCGGCTCCGCCGCAATGCGCAGGCCGGGCAGCCGCCAGTCGACGGCGCCGATGTCCTCGTCGGCGATCATGACCTGGAACAGCGGGTGCCGGGACGGGGAGCGTACCGGGTTCAGCACCTCGACTAGGTGCTCGAACGGGACGTCCTGGCGGGCCTGGGCCGACAGCACCGTCTCCCTGACCCGGCCGAGCACCTCGGCGAAGCCCGGGTCGCCGGACAGGTCAGCGCGCAGCACCAGGGTGTTGACGAAGAACCCGACCAGGTCGTGCACCGCCTCGTCGGTCCGCCCGGCGGCCGGGGCGCCCAGCGGGATATCGGACCCGGCGCCCATCCGCGACAGCAGCACGGCCAGCCCCGCGTGCAGCACCATGAACACGCTGGCCTGATGCTCACGGGCCAGGTCCGCCAGCACGGCGTGCAGGCCCGCATCCGCCAGCTGCCACCTGACCTCCGCGCCGCGCTGAGACGGCTGCGCCGGGCGCGGCCGGTCGAACGGCAGCGCCAGTTCCTCGGGCAGCCCGGCCAGCGCCTGCCGCCAGTACCGCACCTGCCCGGCCAGCACGCCGCCGTCGCCGCCCCCGCCGAGCATGTCCCGCTGCCACAGCGCGTAATCCGCGTACTGCACCGGCAGGTCGGGCCAGTTCGGCCGTCGTCCTTCCCGGCGTGCGGCATACGCTGTTCCCAGGTCCGCCATCAGCACCCGCATGGACCAGCCGTCACTGGCGATGTGATGGCACAGCAGCACCAGCGCGTGCTCACGCTCCGCGAGGGTGAATAGCCACGCCCGGATAGGCAGCTCGCTGGCCAGGTCGAACTCGTACCTGGCCGCCGCATCGGTCAGCCCGGCCAGCTCCTCAGAACGGGCCGTCGTGATGATGACCGGGACGACGGCTTCCTCCGCCGGGACAATGTGCTGGCATGGCTGGCCGCCATCGACGGTGAATATGGTGCGCAGCGACTCATGCCGGGCCGCCACGTCGCCCAGCGCCGCAATCATCGCGGCGGCGTCCAGCTGCCCGGTCAGCCGCCACGCGAACGGCAGGTTGTACGCCGTGCCCGGCCCGTGGAACTGCTCAAGGAACCACAGCCGCTGCTGCGCGAACGACAACGGCAGCCGCTCCGGCCGCGCCGCCGGGACCAGCGGCGGCCGCGCTGCCGCCGCACCGTCCGCCACCACGGCCAGCAACGCCGGTGTCGGGTTCTCGAACACCGCCCGGACCGGCAGCTCTGCCCCGAGCACTACCCGGATCCGGCTGACCAGCCGCGTCGCGAGCAGGGAGTGCCCGCCGAGGTCGAAGAAGCTGTCCTGCACCCCGACCTGCTCCAGGCCCAGCACCTGCGCGAACACCTCGCACAGCGCCTGCTCCCCGGGAGTGGCCGGAGCCCGGCCCGCGCCGGAGGCGTACTCCGGCGCCGGCAGCGCCCGCCGGTCCAGCTTCCCGTTCGCGCTGAGCGGCAGCCGGTCCAAGATGACGATGGCGGACGGCACCATGTACCCGGGCAGCACCCGCCCGCACGCCTCCCGCAGCACCGCCGGATCCAGCACCACCCCTGCGGCCGGCACCACGTACCCGGCCAGCCGCTTGTCCCCCGGCTGGTCCTCCCGCACCGCCACCGCCGCCTGCCCGACGCCCGGCAATCCGGCCAGCACCGCCTCCACCTCGCCAAGCTCGATCCGGAACCCCCGCACCTTCACTTGGTCATCGGACCGGCCCAGGTACTCCAGCTGCCCGCCGCTGTTCCACCGCGCCAGGTCCCCCGTCCGGTACATCCGCCGCCCTGTGCCGCAAACATCGGTGAACGGGCACGCCACGAACCGCTCCCCCGTCAGCCCCGGACGGCCCAGGTACCCCCGCGCCAGCCCCGCCCCCGCCAGGTACAACTCCCCCGCCACCCCCGGCGGCACCAAACCCAGCGAACCGTCCAGCACGAACGCCCGCACATTCCAGATCGGCCGGCCGATCGGCGGCGCGGCCGGCACGCTGCCCTCGGGCACCACATACGCGGTGGCGTACACCGTCGCCTCCGCCGGACCGTAAATATTCTCGACCCGCGCCCCCGGCACCGCCGCCCTGATCGCCGCGACCACCTGCCCGGTCAGCGCCTCCCCGCACAACGCCGCCACCACCGCCCCCGCCCGCACCCCCGGCGCCGCCAGCACCTGCGCCAGCGCCGACGGCACCGCGCTGATCAGGCTCCCCCGCCACGGCCCCGCCGCCCCCCGCTCCGCCAGGGCCAGCAGATCCGGCACCACCTCAAGACAGCCGCCCGACGTCAGCGTCCCGAAAACCTCGAACACCGACACGTCAAAACTCAGCGACGTCGACCCCAGCACCCGCGACAACTCACCATCCGGGAACGCCGCCGCCGCCCAGCACGCCAGCGACACCACCCCCCCGTGCTCCACCACCACCCCCTTCGGCCGCCCCGTCGACCCCGACGTGTAGACCACGTACGCCACATCCCGCGGCCCCGCCCCCGCAGGCACATTCCCCCCGCCCAGCCCGGCCAGCACCGCCCCCGTCGCCGGGTCATCCACCACCACCACCGGCAGCCCGCCCGGCAGCCCGGCCGCCGCCGCCGCCGTCGCCAGCACGGCGACGGGGGCGGTGTCGGCGAGCATGAACGCGACGCGGCCAGCCGGGTAGCCCGGGTCGACGGGTACGTAGGCGGCGCCGGACTTGAGCACGGCGAGCACGGCGACGATCATCTCCGCCGACCGGGCCATGGCGATCGCGACCAGCCGCCCCGGGCCCGCGCCCAGCGACACCAGGTACCGGGCCAGCCGGTTCGCCCGCGCGTTCAGCTCCCCGTACGACAACTCAGCCCCGCCGCCGGTCACGGCCGCCGCACGCGGCGTGCGCGCTACCTGCGCCTCGAACAGCCCGTGCAAAGTAGCCGCCGGCACCGGCCGGGCCGTGTCATTCCACTCGACCAGCAGCCTGCGCCGCTCCCCGGCGGTCACCACGCCAAGCCCGCTGACCCGGCAGCCAGGATCACGGGCGGCCTGACGCAGCAGCCGGGTCAGCCGGCCCGCCAGCGCCCGCACCGTCCCCTCATCGAACAAGTCCGTCGCGTACTCGAAGTGGGCGTGGATCCCGGCGGGGGCACCGCCGTCATCACGCTGCTCGCGGGCTCCCAGGGTCAGGTCGAACCTGGCGGTCACGGCGGGCACCGGCTCGGCCCGGGCCCGCAACCCAGGCAGCTGCCAGTCGACGGGGATAATGTCTTCGCCGATCATGACCTGGAACAGCGGGTGCCGGGCCGGCGAGCGGGCGGGTTTCAGCACCTCGACCAGCCGCTCGAACGGCACGTCCTGGCGGGCCTGGACCGACAGCACCGTCTCCCGGGCCCGGCTGAGCAGCTCGGCGAAACTCGGGTCGCCGGACAGGTCCGCGCGCAGCACCAGCGTGTTGACGAAGAACCCGACCAGGTCGTGCATCGCCTCATCAGTGCGCCCCGCCACCGGGGCGCCCAGCGGGATGTCGGTCCCGGCGCCCATCCGCGACAGCAGCGCGGCCAGCCCCGCGTGCAGCACCATGAATACGCTGGCCTGATGCTCACGGGCCAGGTCCGCCAGCGCGGCGTGCAGCCGGGCATCTGCCAGCTGCCACTGCACCAGGGCGCCGTGCCGGGACGGCAGCGCCGGGCGCGGCCGGTCGAATGGCAGCGCCAGCTCCTCGGGCAGCCCGGCCAGCGCCTGCCGCCAGTACTCGATCTGGTCGGCCAGTACTCCGCCGTCCCCGCCGTCGTCCGCGCCGAGCAGGTCCCGCTGCCATAGCGTGTAGTCCGCGTACTGGACTGGCAGCGGCGTCCAGTCTGGTGCCCGGCCTTCGCGGCGTGCCTGGTACGCCGCGGCCAGGTCCTCCATCAGCAGCCGCAGCGACCAGCCGTCGCCGACGATGTGATGGCACAGCAGCACCAGCACATGCTCGTCCTCGCTGACGGCGAACAGCCATCCCCGCACCGGCAGCTCGCTGGCCAGGTCGAACACGTGCCCTGCAGCCGCCGCGACCAGCCCCGCCAGCTCAACCGGCGCTGCCGCCGCCATCGTGAATCCCGCCACGACCTGCTCGCTGGCCTGCCTGGCCGGGATGACGTCCTGGTACGGCTGACCGTCCTCGACACGGATTATGGTGCGCAGCGACTCGTGCCGGGCGACCACGTCGCCCAGCGCGACGGCCAGCGCCGCGGCGTCCAGCCGCCCGGTCAGCCGCCACCCCAGCGGCAAGTTATATACCGCACTCAGACCGTGAAACTGCTCGAGGAACCACAGCCGCTGCTGCGCGAACGACAACGGCACCCGCTCCGGCCGCGTGACCACGCGGGTCAGCGGCGGCCTGCCTGCCTCCGCCCCTTCAAGCACCACGGCCAGCAACGCCGCCGTCGGGTTCTCGAATACCGCCCGGACCGGCAGCTCCGCCCCCAGCACCACCCGGATCCGCGACACCAGCCGCGTCGCCAGCAGCGAATGCCCGCCCAGGTCAAAGAAACTATCCTCAACCCCTACCTGGTCCAGGCCCAGCACCTGCGCGAACACCTCGCACAGCGCCTGCTCCCCGGGAGTGGCCGGAGCCCGGCCCCCGCCCGGGGCATACTCCGGGGCCGGCAGCGCCCGCCGGTCCAGCTTCCCGTTCGCGTTCAGCGGCAGCGCCTCGACCACCATGATCACGGCCGGCACCATGTACCCGGGCAGCACCCGGGCCGCGGCCTCCCGCAGCCCCGGCGGATCCAGCTCGGCGCCTGAGGCCGGGACCACGTATCCGGCCAGCCGCTTGTCCCCGGGCTGGTCCTCCCGCACCGCCGCGGCCGCCTGGCCCACCCCATCCAGCCCGCCCAGGACCGCCTCGACCTCGCCGAGCTCGACCCGGAACCCCCGGATCTTCACCTGGTCATCGGCCCGGCCCAGGCACTCCAGGATCCCCCCACCCGGCCCCCCTTCCCCCTGCACTGTCCACCGGGCCAGGTCCCCGGTCCGGTACATCCGGGCACCTGGGCCGCACACGTCGGTGAACGGGCACGCCACGAACCGCTCAGCCGTCAGCCCCGGCCGCCCCAGGTACCCCCGCGCCAGCCCTGCCCCCGCCACGTACAACTCCCCGGCCACGCCCGGGGGCACCAGCCCCAGGGAACCGTCCAGCACGAACACCCGGGTATTCCACATCGGACGGCCGACCGGCACGACCAGGTCCGGGACCGGGTCAGCCGGGCTCAGCTGGTAGTCGAGGCAGCCCACCGTCGCCTCGGTCGGCCCGTAGTGGTTGACCAGGGCGAGACCGGGATAGCGCTGGCGCCATTCGCGCAGCAGCGCCGCCGGCACCGTTTCCCCGCCCAGCATCAGCTGGCCGGTCGGAACGCAGCTCGCGGGGAGCCTGGCGAGCAGCGGGAGGTGACTGGGCGTCGCCTTGAGGAAGGTGAAACCGCCCCTGGCAGCCAGCGCGGGCAGTTCCTCGTCCACCGCCCCAAGGCACAGCCGACCGCCTGAGAGCAGGCAGCCGTACAGCCCGGTGACGCTCAGGTCGAACGATACCGGCGAGATCAGCAGGGTGCGGCCGGCCAGGTGCGGGTAGGCCTGCCGGCACCGGGCCAGGTAGTTCACCAGGCTCGCGTGAGTGATGATCACGCCCTTGGGCCGGCCGGTTGACCCCGAGGTGTAGATCACGTACGCCGGGTGGGCCGGAAGCAGCGGCCTGCCGCGCTGGGCGTCGGAAAGGTCGCCGGCGGGGTAGCCCGAGATCACGTCCTCGAGTGCGGGGTCGTCCAGGATGAGCGAGGTTGCCGCTGCTGGCAGGGAGCCGGCCAGGTCGCTCGTGGTCAGCGCGATGGCCGCCTGGGTGTCGGTGAGCATGAAGGTCTTGCGGTCGGCCGGGAAGTCGGGGTCGACGGGGACGTAGGCGGCACCGGACTTGAGCACGGCGAGCATGGCGACGATGACGTCCGCCGAGCGGGGCATGGCGATGGCGACGAGGCGCTCGGGACCCGCACCCAGGGTGATCAGGTGCCGGGCGAGCTGGTTGGCCCGCGCGTTCAGCTCGCCGTAGGTCAGCTCAGCGTCGGCGGTGAGGACGGCGGGGGCGTGCGGGGTACGCGCGGCTTGCTGCTCGAACAGGCCGGGCAAGGTGGCGGCCGGCACCGGCCGGGTGGTGTCGTTCCAGTCGAGCAGCAGCCTGCGCCGCTCGGCGGCGGTCAGCACGGCAAGCTGGCTGATGCGGCGGCCGGGATCGCGGGCGGCCTGGCCCAGCAGCCGGGTCAGCCGGCCGGCCAGCGCCTGCACGGTGGCCTGGTCGAACAGGTCCGCGGCGTACTCCAGGAAGGCGCTGATGCCCGCGGGAGCGCCGCCGGCGTCGCGGTCCTGGCGGAAGCCCAGGGTCAGGTCGAACTTGGCGGCCACGTCAGGGACCGGCTCCGCCGCGATCCGCAGGCCGGGCAGCCGCCAGTCGGCGGCGGCGATGTCCTCGTCGGCGATCATGACCTGGAACAGCGGGTGCCGGGCCGGCGACCTGGCCGGGTTCAGCACCTCGACCAGCCGCTCGAACGGCACGTCCTGGCGGGCCTGGGCCGACAGCACTGTCTCCCTGACCCGGCCGAGCAGCCCGCCGAAGCCCGGGTCGCCGGACAGGTCAGCGCGCAGCACCAGGGTGTTGACGAAGAACCCGACCAGGTCGTGCACCGCCTCGTCGGTCCGCCCGGCGGCCGCGGCGCCGAGCGGGATGTCGGTCCCCGCGCCCATCCGCGACAGCAGCGCGGCCAGCCCGGCGTGCAGCACCATGAAGATGGTGGCCTGGTGCTGACGGGCCAGGCCGGCCAGCGCGGCGTGCAGGGCCGGGTCGGCCAGCTGCCAGCGGACCTGGCCGCCGCGTCCGGACGGCCGCGCCGGGCGCGGCCGGTCGAACGGCAGCGCCAGCTCCTCGGGCAGCCCGGCCAGCGCCTGCCGCCAGTACTCGATCTGCCCGGCCAGCACCCCGCCGTCCCCGCCGTCGCCGTCCCCGCCGAGCAGGTCCCGCTGCCACAGCGCGAAGTCCGCGTACTGCACCGGCAGCGGCGCCCAGCCTGGCGCCCGGCCGTCGCGGCGGGCCGCGTACGCCGCGGCCAGGTCCGACATCAGCACCTGCATCGACCAGCCGTCGGCGGCGATGTGATGGCACAGCAGCACCAGCACATGCTCACTCTCCGCCAGGGTGAACAGCCAGGCCCGGACAGGCACCTCGCTGGCCAGGTCGAACTCGTACCTGGCCGCCACGTCGATCAGCCCGGCCAGTTCGGCAGAACTGGCCGGGCTGATCGTGACCGGGACGATTGCTTCTTCCGCGGGGATGATCCGCTGGAACGGCTGGCCACCTTCATTAATGAATATTGTGCGCAGCGACTCATGCCGGCCTGCCACGTCGCCCAGCGCCGCGACCATCGCGGGGGTGTCCAGCTGCCCGGTCAGCCGCCAGGCGAACGGCAGGTTGTACGCCGTGCCCCGCCCGTGGAACTGCTCCAGGAACCACAGCCGCTGCTGCGCGAACGACAACGGCAGCCGCTCCGGCCGCCCGGCCGCCCGGGTCAGCGGCGGCCGCGCCGCCGCCGCCCCCTGCAGCGCCACCGCCAGTGACGCCACCGTCGGGTGCTCGAATACCGCCCGGATCGGCAGTTCGGCGCCCAGCACGACGCGGATCCGCGACACCAGGCGCGTCGCCAGCAGGGAGTGCCCGCCCAGGTCGAAGAAGCTGTCCTGCACCCCGACCCGGTCCAGGCCCAGCACCTGGGCGAACACCTCGCACAGCGCCTGCTCCCGTGGAGTGGCCGGAGCCCGGCCCGCGACGGCCGCGTACTCCGGGGCGGGCAGCGCCCGGCGGTCCAGCTTTCCCGCCGGAGACAACGGCAGCGCGTCCAGCACGATCACCGCCGACGGCACCATGTAAGCGGGCAAGGTCCGCCCGGCCGCGTCCCGCAGCCCTGCGGGGTCCAGGACCGCTCCGGTCGCCGGGACCACGTATCCCGCCAGCCGCATGTCCCCGGGCTGGTCCTCCCGCACCACCACCACCGCCTGCCCAACCCCCGGCAGGCCGGCCAGCGCCGCCTCTACCTCGCCCAGCTCGATCCGGAATCCCCGCATCTTCACCTGGTCGTCGCTGCGGCCCAGGTACTCCAGCTCACCCGCCGCGTTCCACCGGGCCAGGTCCCCGGTCCGGTACATCCGCTGCCCAGTGCCGCAACCATCAGTGCCGCGAACATCGGTGCCGCCACCATCGGTGAACGGGCACGCCACGAACCGCTCCGCCGTCAGCCCCGGGCGCCCCAGGTACCCGCGCGCCAGCCCCGCCCCCGCCAGGTACAGCTCCCCGGCCACTCCCGGTGGCACCAGCCCCAGCGCCCCGTCCAGCACGAACGCCCGGGTATTCCAGATCGGCCGGCCGATCGGCGGGACGCCTCCAGGGGCCTGCCGTCCGCAGGTCCACGCTGTCGAGTCCACCGACGTCTCGGTCGGGCCGTACAGGTTATACAGCGGCGAGCTGACCTGCGCTGCGAAGAGATCACGCAACCGCCCGGTCAGCGCCTCGCCGCTGCAGATGGTGCGCCTTACTCCGGCGTACTTCGCCGCGCCGTCCGCGGCCAGGAACGCGCCGAGCATCGAGGGCACGAAGTGCAGCGTCGTTACCTTCTGCGTCTCGATGACGTCGGCGAGGTAGGCCGGGTCCCGGTGGCCGCCCGGCTTGGCCAGGACAAGCGCGGCCCCGGTGATCAGCGGCCAGAAGAACTCCCAGACCGAGACATCGAAGCTGAAGGGCGTCTTCTGCAAGACCCTGTCATCAGCGGCCAGCTGATACTCGGCCTGCATCCACCGCAGGCGATTGACGATCCCGCTGTGCGGGATCATGACGCCCTTGGGGATGCCGGTGGAGCCGGAGGTGTAGATGACGTAGGCGGGGTTCTCGGGCGTCAGCGGCCTGGCGCGGTCAGCATTGGTGACGGAGCCCGCGGGCTGGGCGGCGACGGCCCGCATGGCGTCGGCGCCGTCGACGGCGATGCGGGGGGTCGGGGTGACGGGCAGGTTCGCGGCCGTGGCGGTGTCGGTGACCAGCAGCGCCGGCCGGGCGTCGGCGAGCATGAAGGAGATCCGCTCGGCGGGGTAGCCGGAGTCGACGGGCAGGTACGCGGCGCCGGCCTTGAGCACGGCGAGCAAGGCGATGACCATCAGCTCGCCGCGGGGCAGCGCGATCGCGACCAGCTGCTCAGGGCCCGCGCCGAGGGTGATCAGGTACCGGGCCAGCTGGTTCGCCCGCTGGTCCAGCCCGGCGTACGACAGCGCCGCTCCCTCGAACACCACCGCAGGCGCGTGGGGCGTGCGGGCCGCCTGCGCCGCGAACAACTCCGGCAACGTGTCCGCCGGCACCTCCCGCGCCGTGTCATTCCAGTCCGCCAGCAGCTTGCGCCGCTCAGCGGAGGTCAGCACGACCAGGGCGCTGACCGGCCGGGCCGGGTGGCGGGCGGCCTGGCGGAGCAGCCCGGTCAGCCGGGCGGCCAGCGTCTCGATGGTGGCCTTGTCGAACAGGTCCGCGGCGTACTCGAGCGTGGCGTCGATCCCGGCGGGGGCGCCGTGGTCGTCGTGTTTCTGGGCGAACGCCAAGGTCAGGTCGAACTTGGCGTCCACCGCGGGTACCGGCTCGGGCCGGGCCTTCAGCCCGGGCAACTGCCAGTCCCCGGCGGCGACATCCTCATCGGCGAGCATCACCTGGAACAGCGGGTGCCGGGCCGGCGACCTGGCCGGGTTCAGCACCTCGACCAGCCGCTCGAACGGCACGTCAGCGTGGGCCTGCGCGGCCAGGCTGGCCTCCCGGCCCGGTCCACCAGGCCGGCGAAGCCCGGGTCGCCGGACACGTCAGCCCGCAGCACCAGCGTGTTGACGAAGAACCCGACCAGGTCGTGCACGGCTTCGTCGGAACGCCCGGCCACCGGCGCGCCGACCGGGATGTCGGCCCCCGCGCCCATCCGCGATAGCAGCGCCGCCAGTCCCGCGTGCAGCACAATGAACACGCTCGCCTGGTGCTCGCGGGCCAGCTTGGCCAGCCCGGCGTGCAGCCCCGCGTCCGCCAGGGGCCACCGCACCTCGCCGCCATTTCCGGAAGGCTCGGCCGGCCGGGGCCGGTCGAACGGCAGCTCCAGCTCGTCGGGCAGCCCGGCCAGCGCCCGCTGCCAGTAGCCGACCTGCCTGGCCAGCACCCCGCCGCCGCCCGCGTCGGCGCCGAGCAGGTCGCGCTGCCACAGCGCGTAATCGGCGTACTGCACCGGCAGGTCCGGCCAGCCCGGGGCCTGCCCCTGCACCCTGGCCCGGTACGCGGCCGCCAGGTCACCCATTAGCACCTGCATCGACCAGCCGTCACTCGCGATGTGATGCGTCAGCAGCACCAGCGCATGCTCGTCGTCGCCCACGTCGAACAGCCAGGCCCGCACCGGCAGCTCCGCGGCCAGGTCGAACACGTACCCTGAAGCCGCCGCGATCAGGTCGGCCAGCTCTCCCCGCCCCGCTGCCGCCACCGTGAACCCTGCAGCGATCCGCGCCCGAGCCTGCCCGGCCGGCACCACGTACTGGTACGGCTGGCCGCCGTCGACGGTGAAGATGGTGCGCAGCGATTCGTGCCTGGCCGCCACGTCGCCGAGCGCGGCGGTCATCGCGACCGCGTCGAGCTGCCCGGTCAGCCGCCAGGCGAACGGCAGGTTGTACGCCGTGCCCGGCCCGTGGAACTGCTCAAGGAACCACAGCCGCTGCTGCGCGAACGACAACGGCAGCCGCTCCGGCCGCACGGCCGCCCGGGTCAGCGGCGGCCGGGCCGCCGCCGCCCCCTGCAGCGCCACCGCCAGCGACTCCGGGGTCGGGTTCTCGAACACCGCCCGCACCGGCACCTCGACCCCCAGCAGCACCCGGATCCGCGACACCAGCCGCGTCGCCAGCAGCGAGTGCCCGCCCAGGTCAAAGAAACTATCCTGCACTCCTACCCGGTCCAGGCCCAGCACCCGCGCGAACACCTCGCACAGCGCCTCCTCCCCGGGAACCGCCGGAGCCCGGCCCCCGCCCGCCGCGTACTCCGGCGCCGGCAGCGCCCCCCGGTCCAGCTTCCCGTTCGCGTTCAGCGGCAGCGCCTCCACCACCACGACCGCCGCCGGCACCATGTACCCGGGCAGCACCCGGGCCGCCGCCGCCCGCAGCCCGGCGAGGTCCAGCACCGCCCCGCCGGCCGGGACCACGTACCCGGCCAGGCGCCTGTCCCCGGGCCGGTCCTCCCGCACCGCCACCGCCGCCTGCCCCACCCCCGGCAGCCCCGCCAGCACCGCTTCGACCTCGCCCAGCTCGATCCGGAACCCCCGCACCTTCACCTGATCATCAGAGCGGCCCAGGTACTCCAGCTCCCCGCCCGCCTCCCCTTCCCCCTTCACTGTCCACCGGGCCACATCCCCCGTCCGGTACATCCGCTCCCCAGCCGGCCCGAACGGGCACGCCACGAACCGCTCCCCCGTCAGCCCCGGCCGCCCCAGGTACCCCCGCGCCAGCCCGGCCCCGGCCACGTACAGTTCTCCCGCCACCCCAGGCGCCACCACCCCCAGACCCTCATCCAGCACGAACACCCGCGTATTCCACACCGGACGCCCGATCGGCGGGACCACCGAACCCGACAACGGCCCCGCCACCGTCGCCGCGACCGTCACCTCCGTCGGTCCGTACGCATTGAACATCCGCCGCCCCGCCGACCACCTCGCCGCCAGCGCCTCCGGGCACGCCTCACCGCCCACGATCAGGCAGCCAAGCCCCCGCACCCGCCCGGCCGGGACGGTGGCCAGCGCGGTCGGGATGATCAGGGCATGGCTGACCCGCAGCTCGTCCAGCGTCTCCGCCAGCACCTCCCCCGCCAGCGGCCCCCGCCCCGGCTCCGGAACCACCAGCGCCGCCCCCGCCGGCCACGCCATCAAAACCTCCATTACCGCCGCGTCAAAACCCAGCGACGCCAGCTGCAGCACCCGCGACCCAGGCCCGATCCCGAACGCCGCCGCCATCGACCCCGCCAGGCCCGCCAGGCCCCGGTGCGTCACCACCGTCCCCTTCGGCCTGCCCGTCGACCCCGATGTGTAGATCACGTACGCCGGATGCCCGAGCTCCGGCCGGCGCGGCCCAGCGAGATCACCGGGCCTTTGCCGGGCCACCCTGCCCGCCACCACCGGATCATCCAGCACCACCACCGGCGGCCCCCCGCCCGGCGCCGACGGCAGCGACGCCGCCGCCACCACCGCCGTGACCACCAGATCCGGCCGCGCGTCCGCCAGCATGAACCCGATCCGCTCCGCCGGATGCGCTGGGTCGACCGGAAGGAACGCCGCCCCCGACATCGCCACCCCCAGCCACGCCACGAACACCTCAGCCGACTTCTCCATCACCACCGCGATCAGCCGCTCCGGACCCGCGCCCAGCGAGGTCAAGTACCCCGCCAGCCGCCCCGCCCGCTCACCCAGCTCCCCATACGACAACGTGACATCACCGCACGCCACCGCCACCGCACCCGGCGTCCGCGCCGCCTGCGCCCCGAACAACCCCGCCAACGTCACCGCAGGCACATCCCGCGCCGTGTCATTCCACCCCGCCAGCACCCCCTCCAGCTCCCCCGGCGCCAGCACCCCCGGCACGCTTCCCGCGGACGGTACCGGCCCAAAAGGAGTCGCCATAATGATCCTCATTCCGACAGGCCACGCCACAAGCACATGGTTTCCAAGCCAATCCGCAGCAGACGCCGCCCGAGATACCCCCACACGCTGGCCACCCGAACAAGGCACCCGAACCGCAGCCTCCCAACCCAACCCGCAGACCCGCACCTCCCACGTTGCGCGCGGATGAGATTGGCAAGCGGGTGCTCCTAGGTCGTGCTGTCGCAGGCGACGAACCTCAGCTCTGAGCTGTAGCGCCGGTTCTCGCGGTCGGTGAGCCAGAGCTGGCCCAGGTCCGGGAGCATCTCGGTAACGGTGTACTCGGCGTGCCCGGCGGCCCTGGTCTTGCGGATGTGCTTGGCGAAAAGGTTGACCAGGACGATGCTGCGGAAATCGGCGGCCGCGGGCTTGAGCTCGACCGGAACGCGGTAGAACACGCGCTCGGGCAGCTCATGGTCGTGCCGCCAGCGCCGCGCGAGGCGGTAGCGTTCCTGCTCGTCCTTCGCGAACGCCCACCCCGAGTCCGCGACCTGGAAGGTCCACTGCTCCCGGCTCAGCACCAGCTTGTCGATCGTGATCCGCGCCCGGTGCGCCGCCGGGGCCAGCGGCTGGAACGCGTTGATGACGACCCAGACCATCGCGTCCCCGATGACCTCGAAGAAGTCCAGCTCGGTGCCCGACGGCAGGAGCCGGACGACCAGCTCCTCGCCGCGGCGCGCGACGGTCATCGCGGCGCCGGGCAGGACGGTGTCCGATTCCGGGGGGTCGAGCGAATCGATGATGGCGGAGGACCAGTACAGCAGGCCCGGCCCGAGCAGGGCGGAGGGCGGACTGGTGCGAGAGGTTACATTCGGGTGGTCTTTGGCCGGGATGGAGACGATCCGGCCCGGGCCGCGGTCGGCCCGCTCGGCGGCGGTGAGCCTGGCCGGATCGGGGTGCTGCTCGACGAAACACCGCTGGTCCAGAGTGTTTTTTGCCAGGTGTATCTCGCCGAGGACGAGCAGGAAGTTGCCGCGCTCCACCTCGCCGGGAGAGGCCGCCACGATCATGATGTCCGGTGCGTGCTGCCGGGCGCCGCTCCAGGCGACCGGGCGGGCGGGGAAGCACTCGGCGGCTCTCGCGCTGATCGCGGCCGCGCTGACCTGGTGCCTGCGGTCCGAGGCCGGCGGCCCGAGCACCTGCTGCCAGCGCCGCTGCAGCTCGGCCACGCTCGCCCCGGCGAGCTCGCCCGTCCCCCGGCCATTGCCCTGCAGGTAGGGTGCTGCCACGGTCAGCAGCCGCTGCAGCGGCACGGGCGCACCGCCGGCCCGGGCGCTCTCACGGTCGAGCAGGTCAGCGAAGAGCACGCGGTACCTGTCGGTGATGTCGTTGACCAGCCAGCGGGCGCTGTCCAGCACCAGGCCCAGCGGCGCCGCCAGCGCCCCGGTCACCGCCTGGCCCAGCTCCACCCGCACGTCCCGGACGGAATCTTGGTAGACCAGGGTCCGGCCGGCGTAGTTCTCCCCCGCCCTGCGGGTCGCGGACGCCCCGGTGACCTGCCCGAACGTCTCGGCCAGGCCCGCCAGTGCCCGCTGCAGCCCCGCCGGGTCCCCGGCCGTGGCGGCCACCGCGTCCCGCGCCCTGACCATCCGCTCCAGCGGCGCCAGCGCCGTCGCCCTGGCCGCCGGATCGGAGATCAGCTCGAGCCTCTCCCTCAGCAACCGTTCTGGCCGGGCGTCCGCCGGGCCCTCCAGGTCCAGCCGCAGCGCGCCGAGCTCGGCGAGCCTTGCGAGCAGCACTCGGGCATCGGGTGCGCCGCCGCTGTCCAGCACGTCGCTGATCGTCGCGCTGCCATCGCACGCCAGCAGGACCCGCAGCTCGGCGTCGGTGAGGGTGACCGGCGGGCGGTGCGGACGGTGCAGCACGTTCCCGGCCAGGAACACCGACCGGGTCCGTCGCGGCCGCAGCCAGCCAAGCGCCCGCCCCTGCCTGGCGATCTCAGCGGCGATCTTGTCGATGGTCCAGACCTCGAAATAGGTAGTCCTGCGGGCTATCAGCCGCTCCCCAGGCGTCACTACCAGGCCAGCCGCGCCGCGGCCCGCGGACGCCCAGCCGACCGGACCGCAGGTGCCGATCATGTCGTTCTTCAGGCAGTACCGCTGCAGATAGCTCGCGACCACCAGCTCCCGCGCGCGGTCCTTAGACCGCCGCGCCGCGCCCACGCCAGCCTCCTGCAGAAACCGCGCCAGCACAGGGTTCTGCCAGGTAAGTGCCTCCCGGAAGCCTGAATCGGCGATGGTACCGGCGAGAGCACGGGATAGCCGCCCGACAGCATCGGCATACACCGTGTCATACGCCAGCCGCCCGGCTGGGTCTGCTCCAGCCAGGTCCGCGCTGCGCGCGAGCGGCTCATCGCAGATGGCCAGCACCATGTCCGCGGGGAAACCAGCGCTGCGCAGGCACACGTCCCGCCACACGCTCCACGTCGTCCCCGGAAGCGGGACAAGGTGCCAGGCTCCCGCCGCTGGCCAGGCTGCGGGTGCTGACGGCGGGAGGGACGTCACGGCGCGACGCCGGTGAGCAGCCTCCAGTCCCGGTCAGGCTCGCTGACACCGCCGGTCAGGATTCCCCGCAGCCCGGTCACCCAGCCCCGCACGGTGCTCTCATCGAATTCGTCGAGGTTGAAATGCACGCCTCCAGATAGCTCGCCGGACAGCTCATCGGACAGATTCCACACCGTGCCGCTCGGGATGTCGTGGTGCTCCGGCCCCTGCAGCAGCCGCTCGCTCACCACCCGGGCGCCTTCGGCGATGGGGAGAAGGAGGGGGGGACCGTCGCCGGACTCCCCTTGCGTATCCGAGATGATGAACTGTGACGTGCGCAGGTTCTCGCGTGACTTGATGAAGTCGGGAAATGCCTGCTCGATCACGTTGACCGGGAGCTCGTACGCCATGGCGTCGATGAAGGTCTCCCTGGTCTTCGCGACGATGTCGCGGAAGCTCGCGCAGCCGGCGATGTCGGTACGGTAGGGCACGCAGTTGAGGAACAGTCCCATGGTGTTATGGAACTCCAGCTCAGTCCGGCCGGCGGTGAACGCCCGGATCGCCAGGTCGGTGCTGCCCGTGAGGTTATGGCCCAGGACATAGAAGGCCGAGAGCAGGACCGTGAACAAGGTGCTGCGGGTAGCCGTGGCGAGAGCGTTGGCTCCGGCCGCCACGTCCGCGTCGATCGCGTAGAAGTGCAGTGAGTAGGGCCTGGAATAGCTCTTCGGGTGCCCGTGGTCATTCGGGATCGTGAATTCACGCGCGCCGTCAAGCTTGCGCTGCCAGTATGCCGGCGCGCCGTCATCGGCCGTGCTGGTCGCGTTCGCCCGCTGCCACTGCGCGTACTCGCGGTACTGCCGTACCTGCGGCAGCTCCGGCTCGACGCCAGCGCGCCGGGCCGCGTAAAAGGCGCCGAGGTCGCGCAGCATGACCTGCATCGACCAGGCGTCAGAGACCGAGTGGTGCACCGTAAGGAACAGGGCGCTGTCACGGTCGTCGAACCGGCACAGCAGCGCTTTCATCAGCGGCACCTCACGGGCGCTGACCGAGCCCGCCTCGGCCTCGAGGATCAGCTCCTGGACGACCAGGTCCCTGGACTTCCCGGCGGCCGGCGGCAGGTCCCTGACCTCCAGCGGCACCCGGCACGGCGGGAGCACCATCTGGCAGGGCGGACCGGCGTCCCTGACCACCAGGGTGCGGAGCAGCTCATGACGGGCGACCACGTCGTCGAGCGCGCCCCGCAGCACAGCCAGCTCCATCGAGCCGGTCACGCGCAGCGCGCGGACCATCAAGAACCTGGGGCCGAACGTTCCGCCATCGTCCCCCTGATCGAGCGTGACGAACCATTCCTGGGTGAAAGACAGCGGGTACCGCTTCGACTGCTGGTCAAGCGCGAGCGAGGATTCCGTCATTTCCGTCCTTCCTATGCCTGGCTATTTCGGCGCGTCAGCAACCTGGCTAAGCCGGCGGTCCATGTCACCAACCGTGGGCGCCCTGAACAAGTCAGCCATCGATACCCGGGTACCGAGCGCGGCGCTGATGCGCCCGGCCAGCACCATCGCCTCCACCGAGCGGCCGCCTAGGTCAAAGAAATCGCTGCCGGTACCGCACCTGGCCACCCCCAGCACCTCGGCGTACAGCTCGCACAGCATCTCCTGGCGGGGCGTGGCCGGCGCCTCATAGGGCAGCAGGCCCGCCAGGTCCGGCACCGGCAGCGCGGCGGCATCGACCGTTCCCTCCGCCGTCACGGGGATCTCATCGACCACCATGATCGCCGCCGGCATGCTGCCATTACGCAGCGACTTCCTGGCATGAGCGTGCAGCCCGGGCACGTCCAGGCCGGGCCCGGACGGCACGACATAGGCGATGAGGCACCGGTCGTCCTGGCCAGCGCCATGCTCGGTGACCGTGACGTCGGCGAGCCCGGGAAACGCCGCCAGCGCTGCTCTGGCCTCACCGATGCTTTCAGGGGTCATCACCGGCTCACCTTCCATCTGCTAGTGCGCGGATTTAGCGGACCTGCTCGACACCGGCCCCGTCATCACGCTCGCACGACGCCAAAGCCGCCGCACCTCCGCCATTGCTCGGGCCATTCACCCAGCCCGCGCGGCTGGCCGCTAGGAGACCTGTCCGTCCAGGTACCGGTCGATCGCGCGGACGGAGGAGTTGCTCATGAAGATCCGCAGGCTGATCTTGACGCCGAGGCGCTGCGCCAGCCGGGCGACGAGCACTGCCGCCAGCAGCGAATGCCCGCCCAGGTCAAAGAAGCTGTCCTCGACCCCGACCTGGTCCAGGCCCAGCACCTGCGCGAACACCTCGCACAGCGCCTGCTCCCGCGCAGTGGCCGGAGCCCGGCCCGCGCCGGAGGCGTACTCCGGCGCCGGCAGCGCCCGCCGGTCCAGCTTCCCGTTCGCGCTCAGCGGCAGCCGGTCCACCACCGTGACCGCGGCCGGCACCATGTACCCGGGCAGCACCCGCCCGCACGCCTCCCGCAGCACCGCCGGATCCAGCACCACCCCTGCGGCCGGCACCACGTACCCGGCCAGCCGCTTGTCCCCCGGCTGGTCCTCCCGCACCGCCACCGCCGCCTGCCCCACCCCCGGCAATCCGGCCAGCACCGCCTCCACCTCGCCAAGCTCGATCCGGAACCCGCGGAGCTTGACCTGGTCATCGCTGCGGCCCAGGTACTCCAGCTGCCCGCCGCTGTTCCACCGCGCCAGGTCCCCCGTCCGGTACATCCGCCGCCCTGTGCCGCAAGCATCGGTGAACGGGCACGCCACGAACCGCTCCCCCGTCAGCCCCGGACGGCCCAGGTACCCCCGCGCCAGCCCCGCCCCCGCCAGGTACAACTCCCCCGCCACCCCCGGCGGCACCAAACCCAGCGAACCGTCCAGCACGAACGCCCGCACATTCCAGATCGGCCGGCCGATCGGCGGCGCGGCCGGCACGCTGCCCTCGGGCACCACATACGCGGTGGCGTACACCGTCGCCTCCGCCGGACCGTAAATATTCTCGACCCGCGCCCCCGGCACCGCCGCCCTGATCGCCGCGACCACCTGCCCGGTCAGCGCCTCCCCGCACAACGCCGCCACCACCGCCCCCGCCCGCACCCCCGGCGCCGCCAGCACCTGCGCCAGCGCCGACGGCACCGCGCTGATCAGGCTCCCCCGCCACGGCCCCGCCGCCCCCCGCTCCGCCAGGGCCAGCAGATCCGGCACCACCTCAAGACAGCCGCCCGACGTCAGCGTCCCGAAAACCTCGAACACCGACACGTCAAAACTCAGCGACGTCGACCCCAGCACCCGCGACAACTCACCATCCGGGAACGCCGCCGCCGCCCAGCACGCCAGCGACACCACCCCCCCGTGCTCCACCACCACCCCCTTCGGCCGCCCCGTCGACCCCGACGTGTAGACCACGTACGCCACATCCCGCGGCCCCGCCCCCGCAGGCACATTCCCCCCGCCCAGCCCGGCCAGCACCGCCCCCGTCGCCGGGTCATCCACCACCACCACCGGCAGCCCGCCCGGCAGCCCGGCCGCCGCCGCCGCCGTCGCCAGCACCGCCACCGGCGCGGACTCAGCCAGCATGAACCCGACCCGGTCCGCCGGATAACCCGGATCCACCGGGACATAGCCCGCACCCGACTTCAGCACGGCGAGCACGGCGACGATCATCTCCGCCGACCGGGCCATGGCGATCGCGACCAGCCGCCCCGGCCCGCGCCCAGCGACACCAGGTACCGGGCCAGCCGGTTCGCCCGCGCGTTCAGCTCCCCGTACGACAACTCAGCCCCGCCGCCGGTCACGGCCGCCGCACGCGGCGTGCGCGCTACCTGCGCCTCGAACAGCCCGTGCAAAGTAGCCGCCGGCACCGGCCGGGCCGTGTCATTCCACTCGACCAGCAGCCTGCGCCGCTCCCCGGCGGTCACCACGCCAAGCCGGCTGACCCGGCAGCCAGGATCACGGGCGGCCTGACGCAGCAGCCGGGTCAGCCGGCCCGCCAGCGCCCGCACCGTCCCCTCATCGAACAAGTCCGTCGCGTACTCGAAGGAGGCATCGATCCCAGCCGGGGCGCCGTCCGCACCGTGGCGCTGGCGGGCTCCCAGGACCAGGTCGAACCTGGCGGTCACGGCGGGCACCGGCTCGGCCCGGACAGCCAGCCCGGGCAGCTGCCATTCGTCGGGGATAAGCTCCTCGCCGATCATGACCTGAAACAGCGGGTGCCGGGCCGGCGACCTGGCGGGGTTCATCACCTCAACCAGCCGCTCGAACGGAAGGTCCTGGCGGGCCTGTGCGGACAGCACGGTCTCCCTGACCCGGCCGAGCAGCTCGGCGAAGCCCGGGTCGCCGGACAGGTCAGCGCGCAGCACCATCGTGTTCACGAAATACCCGATCAGGTCGTGCACCGCCTCATCGGTCCGCCCCGCCACCGGCGCGCCCAGCGGGATATCGGTCCCGGCGCCCATCCGCGACAGCAGCGCGGCCAGGCCGGCGTGCAAGACCATGAAGATGGTGGCCTGGTGCTCACGGGCCAGGTCCGCCAGCGCTGCGTGCAACCCTGCGTCCGCCAGCTGCCACAGCACCAGGACGCCGCGCCGGGACGCCTGCGCCGGGCGCGGCCGGTCGAACGGCAGCACCAGCTCATCGGGCAGCCCGGCCAGCACCTCCCGCCAGTACCGCACCTGCCCGGCCAGCACCCCGCCGTCGCCGTCCCCACCGCCGAGCAGGTCCCGCTGCCACAGCGCGTAATCCGCGTACTGGACCGGCAGCGGCGCCCAGCCTGGCACCTGGCCGTAGCGGCGTGCCTGGTACGCGGCGGCCAGGTCGGATAGCAGCACCCGCAGCGACCAGCCGTCGGCGGCGGTGTGATGGCACAGCAGCACCAGCACATGCTCGTCCTCGCTGACGGCGAACAGCCATCCCCGCACCGGCAGCTCGCAGGCCAGGTCGAACACGTGCCCCGTCGCCGCCGCGACCAGCCCCGGCAGCTCACCCCGCCGCGCCGGCACCACCGTGAACCCCGCCACGATCTGCGCCCTGGCCCGCCCCGCCGAGATGATGTCCTGGTACGGCCGGCCGTCAGCGACCGCGAACACCGTGCGCAGCGACTCGTGCCGGGCAACCACGTCACCCAGCGCCTGCCCCAGCGCGCCGGCATCCAGCCGCCCGGTCAGCCGCCACGCCAGCGGCAGGTTGTACACCGTGCCCGGACCGTAGAACTGCTCAAGGAACCACAGCCGCTGCTGCGCGAACGACAACGGCACCCGCTCCGGCCGCCGCACCGGGACCAGCGGCGGCCTGGCTGCCTCCGCCCCCTCAAGCACCACGGCCAGCAACGCCGCCGTCGGGTTCTCGAACACCGCCCGGACCGGCAGCTCCGCCCCCAGCACCACCCGGATCCGCGACACCAGCCGCGTCGCCAGCAGCGAATGCCCGCCCAGGTCAAAGAAACTATCCTGCACCCCCACCTGGTCCAGGCCCAGCACCTGCGCGAACACCTCGCACAAAGCCTGCTCCCCCGCAGTGGCCGGAGCCCGGCCACCGCCCGGGGCATACTCCGGCGCCGGCAGCGCCCGCCGGTCCAGCTTCCCGTTCGGGCTGAGCGGCAGCCGGTCGAGCACCGTGATCACCGCTGGCACCATGTACCCGGGCAGCACCCGGGCCGCGGCCTCCCGCAGCCCCGCCGGATCCAGCACCGCCCCGGCCGCCGGCACCACATATCCGGCCAGCCGCTTATCCCCGGGCTGGTCCTCCCGCACCGCCACCGCCGCCTGGCCCACCCCATCCAGCCCGGCCAGGACCGCCTCGACCTCGCCGAGCTCGACCCGGAACCCCCGCACCTTCACCTGATCGTCACTGCGGCCCAGGCACTCCAGGATCCCCCCACCCGGCCCCCCTTCGCCCGCCTCCCCTTCCCCCCTCACTGTCCACCGGGCCAGGTCCCCGGTCCGGTACATCCGCTGCCCAGTGCCGCGAACATCGGTGAACGGGCACGCGACGAACCGCTCAGCGGTCAGCCCCGGCCGCCCCAGGTACCCCCGGGCCAGCCCCGCCCCCGCCACGTACAACTCCCCCGCCACCCCCGGCGGCACCAGCCCCAGCGCCTCATCCAGCACGAATACCCGCGTGTTCCAGGCCGGCCGATCGGCACGACCAGGTCCGGGATCGGGTCATCTGGGCTTATCTGGTAGTCGAGGCAGCTTGTCGTGATCTCGGTCGGCCCGTAGGAGTTGACGAAGGCGAGATCGGGATGCCGCTGGCGCCATTCGCGCAGCAGCGCCGCCGGCGCCGCTTCCCCGCAGACCATCAGCTGGCCGGTGGGAACGCAGCTCGCGGGGAGCCGGGCGAGCAGCGGGAGGTGACTGGGCGTCGCCTTGAGGAAGGTGAAGCCGCCCTTGGCGGCCAGCGCGGGCAGCTCCTCATCATCCAGCGCGCCCAGGCACAGCTGGCCGCCGGACAGCAGCGAGCCGTACAGCACGGTGACGCTCGCGTCGAACGATACCGGAGTGATCAGCAGGCTGCGGCCGGCCAGGTGCGGGTAGGCCTGCCCGCACCGCGCCAGGTAGTTCACCACACCCGAATGGGTGATGATCACGCCCTTGGGCCGGCCGGTTGATCCCGACGTGTAGATCACGTACGCCGGGTGGGCCGGACGCAGCGGCCGGCTGCGCTGGGTGTCGGTGACGTCGCCGGCGGGGTAGCGCGAGATCACCTCAGCAAGCGCGGGGTCGTCCAGGACGAGCGAGGCTGCCGCCGCCGGCAGGGATCCGGCCAGTCCGCTCGTCGTGATCGCGATAGCCGCCTGGCTGTCGGCGAGCATGAACGCGATGCGGTCAGCTGGGTAGCCCGGGTCGACGGGCAGGTAGGCGGCGCCGACCTTGAGTACGGCGAGCAGGGCAATGACCATCGGCTCGCCTCGGGGCAGCGCGATCGCGACCAGTCGCTCGGGGCCCGCGCCGAGGGTGATCAGGTGCCGGGCGAGCTGGTTGGCCCGCTGGTTCAGCTCTGCATAGGAAAGCGTGACCTCGCCGGAGGTCACGGCGGGGGCGTGGGGGGTACGGGCCGCCTGCTGCTCGAACAGGTCCGGCAGCGTGCACGCCGGCACCTCCCGCGCCGTGTCATTCCAGTCCGCCAGCAGCTTGCGCCGCTCAGCGGGGGTCAGCACGACCAGGGCGCTGACCGGCAAGGCCGGGTGGCGGGTGGCCTGGCGGAGCAGCCCGGTCAGCCGGGCGGCCAGCGCCTTGATGGTGGCCGGGTCGAACAGGTCTGCGGCGTATTTGAAGGAGGCCCGGATCCCGGCCGGGGCGCCGTCGGGCTCGTGGTTCTGGGCGAACGCCAGGGTCAGGTCGAACTTGGCGTCCACCGCGGGTACCGGCTCGGCCCGGGCCGCCAGCCCGGGCAGCTGCCAGTCCCCGGCGGCGACGTCCTCATCGGCGATCATCACCTGGAACAGCGGGTGCCGGGCCGGGGATCGTACCGGGTTCAGCACCTCGACCAGGTGCTCGAACGGCACGTCAGCGTGGGCCTGCGCGGCCAGGCTGGCCTCCCGGACCCGGTCCACCAGGCCGGCGAAGCCCGGGTCGCCGGACACGTCCGCCCGCAGCACCAGCGTGTTGACGAAGAACCCGACCAGGTCGTGCACCGCCTCATCGGTCCGCCCGGCGGCCGGGGCGCCCAGCGGGATGTCGGCCCCGGCGCCCATCCGCGACAGCAGCACGGCCAGCCCCGCGTGCAGCACCATGAACACGCTGGCCTGATGCTCACGGGCCAGCCCGGCCAGCGCGGCATGCAACCGGGCGTCCGCCAGCTGCCACCGCACCTCGCCGCCCCTCCCGGACGGCTGCGCCGGCCGCGGCCGGTCGAACGGCAGCGCCAGCTCCCCGGGCAGCCCCGCCAGCGCCTGCCGCCAGTACCGCACCTGCCCGGCCAGCACCCCGCCGTCGCCGGCGCCGAGGAGGTCGCGCTGCCAGAGCGCATAATCCGCGTACTGCA
Organism: uncultured Actinomycetota bacterium; assembly: GCA_963720575.1. GTDB lineage: Bacteria > Actinomycetota > Actinomycetes > Streptosporangiales > Streptosporangiaceae > Chersky-822. The sequence goes on along the minus strand of CAVRGA010000001.1, from coordinate 860,739 downwards.
CCGGCAGGTCCGGCCAGCCTGGTGCCCGGCCGGAGCTGCGGGCCGCGTACGCCGCCGCCAGGTCGCCCATCAGCACCTGCATCGACCAGCCGTCACTGACGATGTGATGGCACAGCAGCACCAGCACATGCTCATCCCGGCTCACGGTGAACAGCCACGCCCGGATAGGCAGCTCCGCGGCCAGGTCGAACACGTACCCCGTAGCCGCCGCGACCAGCCCGGCCAGCTCGCCAGAACGGGCCGCCGCCACCGTGAACCCCGCCTCGACCTGCGCCCGGGCCTGCCCGGCCGGCACCACGTGCTGGTATGGCTGGCCGCCGTCGACGGTGAACACCGTGCGCAGCGACTCGTGCCGGGCCGCCACATCGCCCAGCGCCGCGGTCATCGCGGCGGTATCCACGTGCCCGGCCAGCCGCCAGGCGAACGGCAGGTTGTAGGCCGTGCCCGGCCCGTGGAACTGCTCAAGGAACCACAGCCGCTGCTGCGCGAACGACAACGGCAGCCGATCCGGCCGCGGCACCGGGACCAGCGGCGGCCTGGCCGCCTCCGCCCCCGCCACCACCACCGCCAGCGACTCCGGCGTCGGGTGCTCGAACACCGCCCGGACCGGCACCTCTGCCCCCAGCACCACCCGGACCCGGCTGACCAGCCGCGTCGCCAGCAGCGAATGCCCGCCCAGGTCAAAGAAACTGTCCTCCGCCCCCACCCGGCCCAATCCCAGTACCTGCGCGAACACCGCGCACAACGCCTCCTCCACCGCAGTCGCCGGCGCCCGCCCCCCGCCCGCCGCATACTCCGGCGCCGGCAGCGCCCCCCGGTCCAGCTTCCCGTTCACGCTCAACGGCAGCGCCTCCAGCACCACCACCGCCGCCGGCACCATATAGCCGGGCAGCACCCGCCCGCACGCCTCCCGCAGCACCGCCGGATCCAGCACCGCCCCGCCCGCCGGGACCACATACCCCGCCAGCCGCCTGTCCCCCGGCCGGTCCTCCCGCACCGCCACCGCCGCCTGCCCCACCCCCGGCAACCCCGCCAGCACCGCCTCCACCTCGCCCAGCTCGATCCGGAACCCCCGCACCTTCACCTGATCATCAGACCGGCCCAGGAACTCCAGCTCACCCCCCGCGTTCCACCGCGCCAGATCCCCCGTCCGGTACATCCGCCGCCCTGTGCCGCACACATCGGTGAACGGGCACGCCACGAACCGCTCCCCCGTCAGGCCCGGACGCCCCAGATATCCCCGCGCCAGCCCCGCCCCCGCCACATACAACTCCCCCGCCACCCCCGGCGCCACCGGCCCCAGCCCCTCATCCAGCACGAACACCCGCGTGTTCCACACCGGACGCCCGATCGGCGGAACACCGGCCCCCGGCAACGGCCCCGACAACGTCGCCGCGACCGTCACCTCCGTCGGCCCGTACGCATTGAACATCCGCCGCCCCGCCGACCACCGGGCCGCCAGCACCTCCGGGCACGCCTCACCACCCACGATCAGGCACTCAAACCCGCGCACCCGCGAAACCGGGACGCTCGCCAGCGCCGCCGGGATCACCAGCGCATGACTGACCCGCAGCTCATCCAGCGCCTCCGCCAGCGCCTCCCCCGCCAGCGGCCCCCGCCCCCGCTCCGGAACCACCAGCGCCGCCCCGGCCGGCCACGCCATCAAAACCTCCATCACCGCCGCGTCGAAGGTCAGCGACGCCAGTTGCAAAACCCGCGACCCAGCACCGATCCCGAACGCGCTGGCCATCGACCCCGCCAGGCTCGCCAGCCCCCGGTGCGTCACCACCGTCCCCTTCGGCCGGCCCGTCGACCCCGACGTATAAATCACATACGCCGGATCCCCCAGCCCCGCCCCGCGCCCCGCCGCGACCCCACCAGCCCCCCGCCCAGCCAGCACCCCCGCCACCACCGGATCATCCAGCACCACCCGCGGCGGTCCCCCGCCCCCCGCCACAGGCAGCGACCGCGACCCAGCCACCGTCGTCACCACCAGATCCGGCCGCGCATCCGCCAGCACGAACCCCACCCGCCCCGCCGGATGCCCCGGATCCACCGGCAAGAACGCCGCCCCCGACATAGCCACCCCCAGCCACGCCACGAACACCTCAGCCGACTTGTCCATCACCACCGCGACCAGCCGCTCAGGACCCGCCCCCAGCGACCCCAGATACCCCGCCAGCCGCCCAGCCCGCTCACCCAGCTCCCCATACGACAACACCACACCCCCGCACTCCACCGCCACCGCCCCCGGCGACCGCGCCGCCTGCGCCCAGAACAACTCCGCCAACGTCGCCCCAGGCACCTCACGCACCGTGTCATTCCACCCCGCTGGCCCAAAGGGAGTCGCCATAATGAACCTCATTCCGACAGGCCATGCCACAGGCACACGACTTTCCGAGCAGCGTTGTCAGTCGGCTACGGTCGCTTCCTCAGCTGCGATCCCGGCTACCGCGCCGGCTGCGGGCGCGGGCCGAACCCCAGCCGGCCGCCACTCAGCACCAGCCCGACCAGGACCAGCGGGGACAGCGCCTGCCCCGCGAAATTCCCCATGCCCACCAGGCCCTGGTACTGCCCTGCGCATGCGGAACAAAGGACCCCACAACGCGTCCAAGACCCAGCCTCGCCATGGTCACCTCGCTCCGCCACTCACCAGCCGGCCATCACCACCCGCCATCCCGACCATGACACCCCGCCCCAGCAAGCGCACCTCCCCCATTGCGCCACCCACACCCGCACCAGATCACCAGCCCGGCGAAATCACGCCACCGGGCCGCGCAACCGTGAAGGTGCGGTGGCTTTTGGGTCATGCGAGCGTGATGACGGGGCCGGGGTATCGACCAGGTCCGCTCGTCCGCGCATAGGCAGATGGAAGGTGAGCCGCTGATGACCCCTGAATGCATCGGTGAAGCCAGGGCGGCACTGGCGGCGTTTCCCGGGCTCGCCGGCGTCACGGTCATCGAGCACGGCGCCGGGCAGGACGACCAGTGCCTGATCGCCTACGTCGTGCCGTCCGGTCCCGGCCTGGACGTGCCGGAGCTGCATGCTTACGCCAGGAAGTCGCTGCCTAACGGCAGCATGCCGGCAGCGATCGTGGTTGTCGATGAGATCCCCGTGACGGCGGCGGGAACGGTCAATGCCGCCGCGCTGCCGGTGCCGGAACTGTCCGGCTTGCTGCCCTACAAAGCGCCGGCCACGCCCCGCCAGGAACTGCTGTGCGAGCTGTTCGCCGAGGTGCTGGGGGTGGCCAGGTGCGGCGTCGACAACGACTTCTTCGACCTCGGCGGCCGCTCGGTGGAGGCAATGGTGCTGGCCGGGCGCATCAGCGCCGCCGCCGGCGTCCGGGTATCGATGGCCGACCTGTTCAGGGCGCCCACGGCTGGCGACATGGACCATCGGCTCAGCCAGATCGCTGAAACGCGGAAATAGCTAGGCAAAGGAACGGCGAAAATGACGGAAACCTCGCCCGCGGCGGACTGGCAAGTGCAGCGCTACCCGCTGTCTTTCACCCAGGAATGGTTCGTCACGCTCGACCAGGGAGATGACGGCGGGACGTTCGGCCCCCGGTTCATGATAATTTATGCGGTCCGCGTGACCGGTCCGGTGGATCCTGCCGTGCTGAAAGGCGCGCTGGACGATGTGGCGGGCCGTCATGAGCTGCTCCGCACCCTGGTGGTCAGGGACGCCGATCCGCCGTATCAGATGGTGCTGCCGCCGTGCCGGGTGCCGCTGGAGGTCAGGGACCTGCCGCCGGTGCCGGGCAAGTCCAGGGACCTGGTCGTGCAGGAGCTGATCCTGGAGGCCGAGGCGGGCTCGATCAGCGCCCGTGAGGTGCCGCTGATGAAAGCGCTGCTGTGCCGGTTCGACGACCGCGACAGCGCCCTGGTCCTGACCGTGCACCACTCGGTATCAGACGCCTGGTCAATGCAGGTCATCCTCCGCGACCTCGGCGTCTTCTACACGGCGCGGCGCACCGGCAGCCCGCCGGAGTTGCCGCCGATGCGGCAGTACCGCGAGTACGCGCAGTGGCAGCGGGCCAACGCCACCAGCACGGCCGAAGACGGCGCGCCGAGCTACTGGCAGCGCAAACTCGACGGCGCGCGTGAGTTCACGATGCCGAACGACCACGGGCACCCGGAGAGCTATTCCAGGCCCTACTCCCTGCACGTCTACGCGATCGACGCCGACGTAGCGGCCGCGGCCAGCGCTCTCGCCACCGCCGCCCGCAGCACCTTGTTCACGGTCGTGCTCTCAGCCTTCTACGTCCTGGCCCACGAACTCACCGGCAGCACAGACCTGGCGATCCGGGCATTCAGCGCTGGCCGGAATGAGCTGGAGTTCCATAACACGATGGGGTTGTTCCTGAATTGCGTGCCCTACCGCACCGACATCGGTGCGTGCGCAAGCTTCCGCGATATCGTCGCGCGCACGAGGGAGACTTTCATTGACGCCATGGCGTATGAACTCCCGGTCAACGTGATCGAGGAGGCATTTCCCGACTTCATCAAGTCACGCGAGAACCTGCGAACCTCACAATTCATCCTCTCATACGCGCCAGCGTCGCCAGGCGATGAACCCATCCTTCCTATCGCCGAGGGCGCCCGCATGGTACTCAGGACGCTGTCGGGGCCAGGGCACCACGACATCCCCAGCGGCACGGTGTGGTACCTGGCCGAGGACGTGTCCGGCGAGCTAACCGGAGCCGTGACGTTCAACCTCGACGAATTCGATGAGAGCACCGTGCGGGGCTGGGTCGCCGGGCTGCGGCGAATCCTGACCAGCGGCAGTCGCGAGCCTGACCGGGACTGGAGGCTGCTCGCCGATCTCACCTGAGGTCTTGTGCTGTACGACAGGTGATCGGGTTAGGCGATGAGCCCGCGCGAGGGCGGGGAATAGCTGCGGCATGAATATGCGGCAGTATGCAGTAGTGAACGGCTGGCCCGTGCCAACGCTGACCAGGGCTTCGGGAAGGCCCGGCGGATGCGGCCTGGCCATCGACCGGGACGTGAACGCAGCGGTGAATCTGCTCAAACTCGCGGCCAGCGGGGCCGAGAGGCAAAACGCCTGTCAGGGCTCGTGCGCTACTGCTTGCCTATCTTTCGCTGCGGTCCAGGTAGCGGTCGATGGCGCGGACGGACGAGTTGCTCATGAAGGTTCTCAGGCTGATCTTTACGCCAAGCCGCTCCGCCAGCCGGGCGACGAGCACTGCCGCGAGCAGGGAGTGCCCGCCCAGGTCAAAGAAACTGTCCTCGACCCCGACCTGCTCCAGGCCCAGCACCTGCGCGAACACCTCGCACAGCGCCTGCTCCCGCGCGGTGGCCGGAGCCCGGCCATCACGCGCGGCGCCATATTCGGGGGCGGGCAGCGCCTGCCGGTCCAGTTTCCCGTTCGCGTTCAGCGGCAGCCGGTCCAGCACCGTGACCGCGGACGGCACCATATAGCCGGGCAGCAGCCGCCCGCACGCCTCGCGCAGCCCTGCCGGGTCCAGCACCGCCCCCGCGGCCGGCACCACGTACCCGGCCAGGCGCTTGCCGCCGGGCTGGTCCTCTCGCACCGCCACCGCCGCCTGCGCCACTCCCGGCAAGCCGGCCAGGACAGCCTCGACCTCGCCCATCTCTATCCGGAACCCGCGGAGCTTGACCTGGTCATCGCCGCGGCCCAGGTATTCAAGCTGGCCCCCGCCCGCCTCCCCTTCCCCCCTCACCATCCACCGGGCCAAGTCCCCGGTCCGGTACATCCGCTGCCCCGTGCCGCAAACATCGGTGAACGGGCAGGCCACGAACCGTTCCGCGGTCAGGCCGGGCCGGCCCAGGTAGCCGCGGGCGAGCCCGGCCCCGGCGATGTACAGGTCCCCGGCCACCCCCGGCGGCACTAGGCCAAGTCCCTCGTCCAGCACGTACACGCGGGTGTTCCAGACCGGGCGGCCGATCGGCGGCGCAGCCACCTGACTGTCCGGGGGGACGACATAGCTAGTGGCGTAGACGGTCGCCTCGGCTGGGCCGTAGACGTTCTCGATCCGCGCCCCGGGCATTGCTGCCCGGATCGCCGCGACGACCTGGCCGGTCAGCGCTTCTCCGGCCAGCGCCGCCACCGCTGCCTTGGCGGCCGTCCCCGGCATGGCCAGCACCTGCGCCAGCGCCGACGGCACCGCGCTGATCAGCGATCCCTGCCACGGCCCGGCGGCACCCCGCTCGGCCAGGGCCAGCAGGTTCGGCACCACCTCAAGGCAGCCACCCGACGTCAGCGTCCCGAAGATCTCGAACACCGACACATCAAAGCTCAGCGACGTCGACGCCAGCACCCGCGACAACTCAGCCACCCCGAATGCCTCGGCCGCCCAGCACGCCAGCGACACCACTCCCGCGTGCTCCACGACCACCCCCTTCGGCCGGCCCGTCGACCCCGACGTGTAGATCACGTACGCCACATCCCGCGGCCCCGCCGCCACGGGCACGTTCCCACCGTCCAGCCCGGCCAGCCCAGCGGCCGTCGCCGGGTCATCCAGCACCAGCACCGGCAACCCGCCCGGCAGCCCCGCAGCCACAGCCGCCGTAGCCAGCACCGCCACCGGCGCGGACTCAGCGAGCATGAACCCGATCCGGTCCGCCGGGTACGCCGGATCCACCGGCAGGTACCCCGCACCGGACTTGAGCACGGCGAGGACAGCGCTGATCATGTCAGGGGAGCGGGGCATGGCGATAGCGGCCAGCCGCCCCGGACCCGCCCCGAGCGCGATCAGGCGCCGGGCCAGCCGGTTAGCCCGCGCGTTCAGGCCGGCGTAGGTCAGCTCAGCCCCCGCGCCGGTGACCGCGGCGGCATCCGGGGTGCGGGCGGCCTGCCGCTCGAACAGCTCGTGCAAGGTGGCCGCCGGCACCGGCCGGGCCGTGTCATTCCGCTCACGTAGCAGGCCGCGCCGCTCGGTCGCGGTCAGCGGGTCGAGCTGGCTGATCCGGCGGCCCGGATCACGGGCGGCCTGGCGCAGCAGCCGGGTCAGCCGGCCCGCGAGCGCCCGCACGGTTGCCCGATCGAACAGGTCCGTGGCGTACTCAAAGTGGGCCTGGATCCCGGCCGGGGCACCGTCGTCACCACGGCACTGCTCGAACCCCAAGGTCAGGTCGAACTTGGCGTTGACGGCGGGGAACGGCTCGGCCCGGACAGCCAGCCCGGCCAGCTGCCACTCGTCGGGGATGATCTCGTCCACGAGCAGGACCTGGAACAGCGGGTGCCGACTGGGCGAACGTACCGGGTTCAGCACCTCGACCAGCCGCTCGAACGGAAGGTCCTGACGGGCCTGGGCCGACAGCACCGTCTCCCTGACCCGGCCCAGCACCTCGCCGAAGCCCGGATCGCCGGACAGGTCCGCGCGCAGCACCAGGGTGTTCACGAGCAACCCGACCAGGTCGTGCACCGCCTCATCGGTCCGCCCCGCCACCGGGGCGCCCAGCGGGATATCGGTCCCGGCGCCCATCCGCGACAGCAGCACGGCCAGCCCCGCGTGCAGCACCATGAACACGCTGGCCTGATGCTCACGAGCCAGTTCCGCCAGCGCGGCGTGCAACCGGGCGTCCGCCAGCCGCCACGGTATCTGGCCGCCGCGCCGGGACGCCTCCGCCGGGCGCGGCCGGTCGAACGGCAGCACCAGCTGATCGGGCAGCCCGGCCAGCGCCTGCCGCCAGTACCCGATCTGCCCGGCCAGCACCCCGCCGCCGTCCCCGCCATCGCCGTCCCCGCCCCCCTCGAGCAGGTCCCGCTGCCACAGCGCGTAATCGGCGTACTGCACCGGCAGCGGCGCCCGCTCTGGCACCCGGCCGTCACGGCGAGCCGCGTACGCCGCGGCCAGATCCGACAGCAGCACCTGCAGCGACCACCCGTCGGCCGCTGTGTGGTGGCACAACAGCACCAGCACGTGCTCGTCCCGCCTAGCAGTGAACAGCCAGGCCCGGATGGGCAGCTCGCCAGCCAGGTCGAACACGTACCCTGCCGCCGCCGCGACCAGCCCGGCCAGCTCACCGCGCCGCGCCGCCGCCATCGTGAACCCCGCCGCGACCTGCGCCCTGGCCTGCCCGGCCGGGATCACGTCCTGGTACGGCTGCCCGTCAGCGACCGCGAACACCGTGCGCAGCGACTCGTGCCGGGCGACCACGTCACCCAGCGCCTCCCTCAGCGCGCCGACATCGAGCTGCCCCGTCAGCCGCCACGCCAGCGGCAGGTTATACACCGTGCCCGGACCGTAGAACTGCTCAAGGAACCACAGCCGCTGCTGCGCGAACGACAACGGCACCCGCTCCGGCCGCTCTACGGGGACCAGCGGCCGCCTAGCCGCCTCCGCGCCCTCCAGCACCGCGGCCAGCGCTGCCGCCGTCGGGTGCTCGAACACCGCCCGGACCGGCAGCTCCACTCCCAGCACCACCCGGACCCGGCTGACCAGCCGCGTCGCCAGCAGCGAATGCCCGCCCAGGTCAAAGAAACTGTCCTGCACCCCCACTTGGTCCAGGCCCAGCACCTGCGCGAACACCTCGCACAACGCCTGCTCCCCTGGGGTGGCCGGAGCCCGGCCCCGTCCCGCCCCATACTCTGGCGCCGGCAGCGCCCGCCGGTCGAGCTTCAGATTCGCGTTAAGCGGCAGCCGGTCCAGCACCATGACCGCGGACGGCACCATGTACCCGGGCAGCACCCGCCCGCACGCCTCCCGCACCCCGGCCGGGTCCAGCCTGGTCCCGGCGGCCGGCACCACATACCCGGCCAGTCGCTTATCCCCTGGCTGGTCCTCCCGCACCGCCACCGCCGCCTGCGCCACTCCCGGCAAGGCGGCCAGTACGGCCTCGATCTCGCCCAGCTCGACCCGGAACCCGCGGATCTTCACCTGGTCGTCAGCGCGGCCCAGGTACTCGATTCGGCCGGACTGGTTCCACCGGGCCAGATCCCCGGTCCGGTACATCCGCTCCCCTGGGTCACGAACACCATCGAACGGGCACGCCACGAACCGCTCCGCCGTCAGCCCCGGCCGGCCCAGATACCCGCGCGCCAGCCCTGCCCCGGCGACATACAACTCCCCCGCCACCCCCGGCGGCACCAAACCAAGCCGGCCATCCAGCACGAACACCCGCGTGTTCCACATCGGACGGCCGACCGGCACGACCAGGTCCGGGACCGGGTCACCCGGGCTCATCTGGTAGTCCAGGCAGCCCACCGTCGCCTCGGTCGGCCCGTAATGGTTGACCAGGGCCAGACCAGGATGCCGCTGCCGCCACTCGCGTATCACCGCAGCCGGCACAGCCTCCCCGCCCAGCATCAGCTGCCCGGACGGGACGCAGCTAGCCGGTAGCCGGGCCAGCAGCGGCAGGTGACTGGGCGTCGCTTTCAGGAAACTGAAACCGCCCGCGGCCGCCAGCGCGGGCAGATCTTCATCCAGGCCGCCCAGGCACACCTGGCCGCCGGACAGCAGGCAGCCGTACAGCCCCGTGACGCTCAGGTCGAACGACACCGGCGAGACCAGCAAGCTGCGGCCAGCCAACTGCGGGTATACCTCCCGGCACCGCGACAGGTAGTTCACCAGGCTCGCATGGGTGACGATCACGCCCTTGGGCCGACCGGTCGACCCCGAGGTGTAGATCACGTACGCCGGATGCGCCGGACGCAGCGGCCTGCCGCGCTCGGGATCAGAGATTTCGCCGGCGGCGTACCGCGAGGTCACCTCCTCAAACGCGGGATCATCCAAGATGAGCGGGCCTGCCGCTCCTGGCAGGGATCCGGCCAGGCGGCTCGTCGTAAGCACAATCGTCGCCCGTGCGTCGGTGAACATGAACGCCATCCGGTCGGGCGGGAAGTCGGGGTCGACGGGAACGTAGGCGGCGCCCGACTTGAGCACGGCCAGCATCGCGACGATCACGTCTGGAGAACGGGGCATGGCGATCGCGACCAGGCGCTCAGGGCCCGCACCCAAACTGATCAGGTGCCGGGCCAGCCGGTTAGCCCGCGCGTTCAGCTCGCCGTAGGTCAGCTCAGTGCCGGCGCCGGTGACTGCGGGTGCGTCCGGGGCGCGGGCAGCCTGCTGCTCGAACAGGGCCGGCAGCGTGGCCGCCGGCACCGGCCGGGCCGTGTCATTCCAGTCGCGCAGCAGCCTGCGCCGCTCCGCCGAGGTCAGCACGCCGAGCTCGCTGACCCGGCAGCCGGGATCGCGGGCAGCCTGGTGTAGCAGCCGGGTCAGCCGCAGGCCAGGCCATGCACGGTGGCCTGGTCGAACAGGTCCTCGGCATACTCCAGGAAGGCGCTGATGCCGGCCGGGGTGTCGTCGGCGTCACGGCGCTGGCGGAATGCCAGGGTCAGGTCGAACTTGGCGGCCACATCAGGGACCGGCTCCGCCGTGATGCGCAGCCCGGGCAGCTGCCAGTCGACGGCGCCGGCGATATCCTCGTCGGCGAGCATGACCTGGAACAGCGGGTGCCTGGCGGGCGTACGAGCCGGGTTCAGCACCTCGACCAGCCGCTCGAACGGGACGTCCTGGCGGGCCTGGGCCGACAGCACCGTCTCCCGGGCCCGGCTGAGCAGCTCGGCGAAACTCGGGTCGCCGGACAGGTCCGCGCGCAGCACCAGCGTGTTGACGAAGAACCCGACCAGGTCGTGCATCGCCTCATCAGTGCGCCCCGCCACCGGGGCGCCCAGCGGGATGTCGGTCCCGGCGCCCATCCGCGACAGCAGCGCGGCCAGCCCCGCGTGCAGCACCATGAATACGCTGGCCTGATGCTCACGGGCCAGGTCCGCCAGCGCGGCGTGCAGGGCCGGGTCGGCCAGCTGCCACCGGACCCGGCCGCCGCGCCGGGACGGCTGCGCCGGGCGCGGCCGGTCGAACGGCAGCGCCAGCTCCCCGGGCAGCCCGGCCAGCGCCTGCCGCCAGTACCCGATCTGCCCGGCCAGCACCCCGCCGTCCCCGCCGTCGCCGTCCCCCCCGAGCAGGTCCCGCTGCCACAGCGCGTAATCCGCGTACTGTACCGGCAGCGGCGCCCAGCCTGGCGGCCGGCCGAGGCTGCGGGCCGCGTACGCCGTGGCCAGGTCCGATAGCAGCACCTGCAGCGACCAGCCGTCACTGGCGATGTGATGGCACAGCAGCACCAGCACATGCTCGTGCTCCGCGAGGGTGAACAGCGACGCCCGGATCGGCAGTTCGCTGGCCAGGTCGAACACGTGCCGGGCCGCGGCCTCGATCAGCCCGGCCAGCTCACCAGGCTCCGCGGCAGTCTCCGTCACCGGGACGGCGGCTTCCCCCGGGGGGATGATGTGCTGGCAGGGCTGGCCGCCGTCGACAGTGAATATGGTGCGCAGCGACTCGTGCCGGGCGACCACGTCGCCCAGCGCCTCTGTTAGCGCGCTGGCATCGAGCTGCCCGGTCAGCCGCCAGGCGAACGGCAGGTTGTAGGCCGTGCCGGGGCCGTGGAACTGCTCGAGGAACCACAGCCGCTGCTGGGCGAACGACAACGGCAGCCGCCCCGGCCGGGCCACCGGGACCAGCGGCGGCCTGGCCGCCTGCGCCCCCGCCACCACCACCGCCAGCGACTCCGGCGTCGGATGCTCGAACACCGCCCGGACCGGCACCTCTGCCCCCAGCACCACCCGGACCCGGCTGACCAGCCGCGTCGCCAGCAGGGAATGCCCGCCCAGGTCAAAGAAATTGTCCCCCACCCCCACCTGATCCAGGTCCAGCACCTGCGCGAACACCACGCACAACGCCTCCTCGCCCGCGGTCGCCGGCGCCCGGCCTCCCCCCGCCGCATACTCCGGCGCCGGCAGCGCTCCCCGGTCGAGCTTCCCCGCCGGCGACAACGGCAGCTCGTCAAGCACGACCACCGCCGCCGGCATCATGTAGGCGGGCAGCACCCGCCCGCACGCCTCCCGCAGCCCAACGGGGTCCAGCACCGCCCCGCCCGCCGGGACCACGTACCCCGCCAGCCGCCTGTCCCCCGGCCGGTCCTCCCGCACCGCCACCGCCGCCTGCGCCACCCCCGGCAACCCGGCCAGCACGGACTCGACCTCGCCCAGCTCGATCCGGAACCCCCGCACCTTCACCTGATCATCGCCGCGGCCCAGGTACTCCAGTTCACCCGCGGCGTTCCACCGGCCCAGGTCCCCGGTCCGGTACATCCGCCGCCCTGTGCCGCAAACATCGGTGAACGGGCACGCCACGAACCGCTCCCCCGTCAGGCCCGGCCGACCCAGATACCCGCGCGCCAGCCCCGCCCCCGCCACGTACAACTCCCCCGCCACCCCCGGCGGCACCAAACCCAGCATGGCGTCCAGCACGAACACCCGCGTATTCCACACCGGACGGCCGATCGGCGGAACACCCGACCCCGGCAACGGCCCCGACACCGTCGCCGCGACCGTCACCTCAGTCGGCCCGTACGCATTGAACATCCGCCGCCCCGCCGACCACCGGGCCGCCAGCACCTCCGGGCACGCCTCACCGCCCACGATCAGGCAGCCCAGCCCGCGCACCCGCGAGGCCGGGACGCTGGCCAGCGCCGTCGGGATGACCAGGGCGTGGCTGACCCGCAGCTCGTTCAGCGTCTCCGCCAGCACCTCCCCCGCCAGCGGCCCCGGCTCCGGGACCACCAGCGCCGCCCCGGCCGGCCACGCCATCAGCACTTCCATCACCGCCGCGTCGAAGGTCAGCGACGCCAGCTGCAGCACCCGCGACGCAGGGCTGATCCCGAATACCGCCGCCATCGACCCGGCCAGGCTCGCCAGGCCCTGATGCGTCACCACCGTCCCCTTCGGCCGGCCCGTCGACCCGGACGTATAGATGACATACGCCGGATGCGCAAGCTCCGGCCTCCGCGGCCCAGCCACATCAGGCTCCTGCCCAGCCGCCCCTGCGGGAGGATCCGGGCGGTCGTCCCTCCGGGCCAGCACCCCCGCCACCACCGGATCATCCAGCACCACCCGCGGCGGCCCCCCGCCCCCCACCGCAGGCAGCGACCGCGACCCAGCCACCGTCGTCACCACCAGATCCGGCCGCGCATCCGCCAGCGTGAACCCGATCCGCTCCGCCGGATGCGCCGGGTCGACAGGAAGGAAGGCTGCCCCCGACTTGGCCACCCCCAGCCACGCCACGAACACCTCAGCCGACTTGTCCATGACCACCGCGACCAGCCGCTCCGGACCCGCGCCCAGCGAGGTCAAGTATCCTGCCAGCCGCTCCGCCCGCTCATCCAGCTCCGCATACGACAACGCCACATCCCCGCACTCCACTGCCACCGCCCCCGGCGTCCGCGCCGCCTGCGCCCCGAACAACTCCGGCAACGTCGCCTCAGGCACCACGCGTGAGGTACGGTTCCGCTCTTCCAGTGCCTGCCGTTCGGCGGTGGTCAGGAGATCCAGGGCGCTGAGGGACCGGTCCGGGCTGGCCGCGGCCAGGCGGAGCAGCCGGGTCAGCCGGGCGGCCAGCGCCCGCACCGTGGCCTCCTCGAACAAGTCCTGCGCGTACTCGAAGACCGCGCTGATCCCGGCCGGGGCACCCTCGCCGTCACGGTCCTGCTGGAATCCCAGGGTCAGGTCGAACTTGGCGGCCACCGCCGGAACGGGCTCGTCCTCGACCGCCAGTCCGGGCAGCTGCCAGCCGTCCGTGGTCACGTCCTGGTCCGCGATGACGACCTGGAACAGCGGATGGCGTGCGAGGGACCGGACCGGGTTGAGCACCTCGACGAGCCGTTCGAACGGCACGTCCTGACGGGCCTGCGCGGCCAGCACCACATCCTTGACCCGGTCAAGCAGCTGCGCGTAGCTGGGATCACCGGACACGTCCGCGCGCAGCACCAGCGTGTTCACGAAGAACCCGACCAGGTCATGGACAGCCTCGTCGGTCCGCCCGGCCACCGGGGCGCCGAGGGGGATGTCGGCCCCGGCACCCAGCCGGGACAGCAGAGCGGCCAGCCCGGCCAGGAGGACCATGAACACGCTCGCCTGATGCTCGCGGGCCAGCCCGTCCAGCACCTTGTGCAGGCCCGCGTCCGCGAGCTGCCACCTGACCTCGCCCCCGGCCTGGGACGGCTCGGCGGGGCGCGGCCGGTCAGCTGGCAGGGCCAGCTCCTCCGGCAGCCCGGCCAGCGCCTGCCGCCAGTACCGCACCTGCCCGGCCAGCACGCCGTCGTCGCTGGTGTCGCTGTCCCCGCCGAGGAGTTCACGCTGCCAGAGCGCGTAGTCGGCGTACTGGACCGGCAGCGGCGGCCACTGTGGTGACCAACCTCGGCTGCGAGCCTGGTACGCGGTGGCCAGGTCGCTCATCAGGATCTGCATAGACCAGCCGTCACTGGTGATGTGATGGCACAGCAACAGCAGCACGTGCTCTTTTTCAGCGAGGGTAAACAGCGATGCCCGGATCGGCAGCTCGGTGGCCAGGTCGAACTCGTGCCGGGCGGCCGCGTCGATCAGCCGGGCCAGCTCGCCCGGCGCGGCGGCAGTCACGGTGACCGGGACGGTGGCCCGTTCGGCGGGGATGATGTGCTGGTATGGCTGGCCGCCGTCGCTGGCAAAGATGGTGCGCAGCGACTCGTGCCTGGCCACGACGTCATCCAGGGCCGCGGTCAGCGCGCCCGCATCGAGCTGGCCTTTCAGCCGCCACGCGAACGGCAGGTTATACGCGGTGCCCGGCCCGTGGAACTGCTCAAGGAACCACAGCCGCTGCTGCGCGAACGACAGCGGCAGCCGCTCCGGCCGGGGCACCGGGACCAGCGGCGGCCTGGCCGCCTCCGCCGCCTCCACCACCCCGGCCAGCGACGCCACGGTCGGGTGCTCGAACACCGCCCGGACCGCCAGCTCCGCCCCCAGCGCGACGCGGATCCGCGACACCAGCCGCGTCGCGAGCAGGGAATGCCCGCCCAGGTCGAAGAAACTGTCCTGCACCCCGACCCGGTCCAGGCCCAGCACCTGCGCGAACACCTCGCACAGCACCTGTTCCCCTGGTGTGGCGGGCGCCCGGCCGCTGCCGGCGGCGTACTCCGGGGCCGGCAGCGCCCGCCGGTCCAGCTTCCCGATCGGCGACAGCGGCAACCGGTCAAGCACCATCAGCGCCGTGGGCACCATGTACCGAGGCAGCACCCGCCCGCACGCCTCCCGCAGTCCGGCCGGGTCCAGCTCGGCACCGGGGGCCGGGACGACGTACCCGGCCAGCCGCTGGTCCCCCTCCCGGTCCTCACGCACCGCCACCGCGGCCTGCGCCACGCCCGGCAGGCCAGCCAGGACCGCCTCGACCTCACCCAGCTCGATCCTGAACCCCCGCACCTTCACCTGATCGTCGCCGCGGCCCAGGTACTCCAGGTTCCCCCCGCCCGCCTCCCCTTCGCCCTTCACGGTCCACCGGGCCAGGTCCCCGGTCCGGTACATCCGCGCCCCTGTCCCGCGATCTTCTGTGCCGCCGAACGGGCACGCCACGAACCGCTCGGCGGTCAGCCCCGGCCGGCCCAGGTACCCCCGCGCCAGCCCCGCCCCGGCCACGTACAGCTCCCCGGCAACGCCCGGCGGCACTAGGCCAAGCGAGCCATCCAGCACGAGCACCCGCGTATTCCCGGTCGGCTGGCCGATCGTCGGGACCTGGTCAGTCTCATCGCTGGAGCTCCACGATGTGGCGTACACCGTCGTCTCGGTCGGGCCGTAGATATTGACGACCCGCGCCCCCGGCCATGTCGCCCGGATGACCGACAGGGCACGCGGCGTGAACACCTCCCCGCCCAGGACCACGGTCCGCGCCCTGACACCTATCGGTGACGTGGTCACGGCATGCGAGATCGCCGACGGCACGCCGCTGATCATCCGCCCGGACGACGGATCATCAAACTCGTCGGCCAGCGCGAGGACGTTACGCACGACCTCCACGCACCCGCCCCACGCCAGCGGCGCCAGGATCTCGAACACCGAGAAATCGAAACTGAGCGAGCTCGACGCAAGCGTCCTGGACAGGTCAGCGGCCGAGAACTGGACCGAGACCCAGGACACCAGGTCGGTCAGGCTGCGGTGCTCGACCACCACGCCCTTCGGCCACCCCGTCGATCCCGACGTGTAGATCACGTACGCCGCGCTGGACAGCCTCAGCCCCGCGGGCCGCTCGCGCCCGGCCAGGCCACCGCCGTCAAGCCGGCCGACCGCTGCCATGGTCGCGGGGTCATCAAGGACCACCCGCGGTGCCCCGCCCGGCAGGCCCTGCCCGGCCCCCGCCGTGGTCAGCACGGCGACGGGGTCGGTGTCGGCGAGCATGAACCCGATCCGGTCCGGCGGATAAGAAGGGTCCACCGGGACGTAGGCGGCGCCGGTCTTGAGCACGGCCAGGACGGCGACGATCATGTCCGCGGACCGGGGCATCGCGATGGCGACCAGTTGCTCAGGGCCCGCCCCCAGCCCGATCAGGTGCCGGGCAAGGCGGTTACCCCGCTCATCCAGTTCGGCATAAGAAAGGGTGATACCGCCGCAGGTAACGGCGGCAGCGTGCGGCGTCCTATGGGCCTGCGCCTCGAACAGCTCGGGCAGCGTCGCCTCGGGCACCTCGCGGGCGGTGCGGTTCCATTCCTCCAGTGACTGCCGCTCGCCGGCGGTCAGCAGGTCCAGAGCGCTCAGCGGCCGGTCCGGGCTGGCCGCGGCCTGGCGGAACAGCCGGGTCAGCCGGGCGGCCAGCGCCCGCACCGTGGCCTCGTCGAACAAGTCCTGCGCGTACTCGAAGACCGCGCTGATCCCGGCCGGGGCACCCTCGCCGTCACGGTCTTGCTGGAACCCCAGGGTCAGGTCGAACTTGGCATCCACCGCCGGAACCGGCTCATCCCGGACCGCCAGCCCGGGCAGCTGCCAGCCCGCCGCCGCAACATCCTGATCGGCCAGCACGACCTGGAACAGCGGGTGCCGGGACGGCGACCGCACCGGGTTCAGCACCTCGACCAGCCGCTCGAACGGCACATCCTGACGGGCCTGCGCGGCCAGCACCACATCCTTGACCCGGTCAAGCAGCTGCGCGTAGCTGGGATCACCGGACACGTCCGCGCGCAGCACCAGCGTGTTCACGAAGAACCCGACCAGGTCATGGACAGCCTCGTCAGTCCGCCCCGCCACCGGCGCGCCGACGGGGATGTCGGCCCCGGCACCCAGCCGGGACAACAACGCGGCCAGCCCCGCCAGCAGGATCATGAACACGCTCGCCTGATGCTCGCGGGCCAGCCCGTCCAGCACCTTGTGCAGGCCCGCGTCCGCGAGCTGCCACCTGACCTCGCCCCCGGCCCGCGACGGCTCTGCGGGGCGCGGCCGGTCAGCTGGCAGGGCCAGCTCCTCGGGCAGCCCGGCCAGCGCCTGCCGCCAGTACCGCACCTGCCCGGACAGGATGCTGGCCGGGTCCTGGTCGCTGCCCAGGAGTTCCCGCTGCCATAGCGCGTAGTCGGCGTACTGGACCGGCAGGTCCGCCCAGCCTGGCGCCCGCCCCGCCCGCCGGGTCGCATACGCCGCGGCCAGTTCGGCCACCAGGATCTGCATGGACCAGCCGTCACTGGTGATGTGATGGCACAGCAGCACCAGCACGTGCTCCTGCTCGGCCAGCGTGAACAGCCACGCCCGCACCGGAAGCTCCGTGGCCAGGTCGAACTCGTGCCGTGCCGCCGCATCGACCAGGCCGGCCAGTTCGCCAGAGCGGGCCGTGGCGATCGTGACCGGGACGGTGGCTTCCCCCGCGGGAATGATGCACTGGCAGGGCTGCCCGTCCATGGCCGTGAACACCGTGCGCAGCGACTCGTGCCTGGCCACGACGTCATCCAGGGCCGAGGTCAGCGCGCTCGTGTCGAGCTGGCCCTTCAGCCGCCACGCGAGCGGCAGGTTGTAGGCGGTGCCCGGCCCGTGCAGTTGTTCCAGGAACCACAGCCGCTGCTGCGCGAACGACAGCGGCAGGCGCTCCGGCCGCGCGACCGGGACGAGCGCCGGCCTGGCCATCCCCGCGCTGTCCAGTACAAGGGCCAGCGACGCCGCCGTCGGGTGCTCGAACACCGCCCGGATCGCCAGCTCGACGCCCAGCACCGCCCGGACCCTGGACACCAGCCGGGTGGCGAGCAGGGAGTGGCCGCCCAGGTCGAAGAAACTGTCATCAACCCCGACCCGGTCCACGCCCAGCACCTGCGCCAACACCTCGCACAATGCCTGCTCCCGGTCGCTGGCCGGAGCCCGCCCGCCCGCCGAGGCCGCGTAGTCCGGGGCCGGCAGCGCCGGGCGGTCCAGCTTCCCGTTCGGGGTCAGCGGCAGCGCCTCCATCACCACGACCGCGGACGGCACCATATAGCCCGGCAGCACCTGCCCGCAGGCATCCCGCAGCCTGGCCGCGTCCAGGCCCATCCCGGTCGCGGGGACCACATACCCGGCCAGCCGCCTGTCCCCCGGCCGGTCCTCCCGCACCGTCACCACCGCGGCCGTCACCCCCGGCTGGGCAGCGAGCGCCGCCTCGACCTCGCCCAGCTCGATCCGGAACCCCCGGATCTTCACCTGATCATCAGACCGGCCCAGGTACTCCAGTTCTTCCCCGCCCGCATCCCCTTCCGCCGCGTTCCAGCGGGCCAGGTCCCCGGTCCGGTACATCCGCTCCCCTGGGGCGCGAACATCGGTGAACGGGCACGCCACGAACCGCTCCCCAGTCAGCGCCGGCCGGTTCAGGTACCCCCGCGCCACCCCCGCACCCGCCACGTACAGCTCCCCGCCCACCCCCGGCGGCACTAAACGCAAGCTCTCGTCCAGCACGAACACCCGCAGGTCGGGGATGGGCGCCCCGATGACGCTCGGGGTGTCCTGCGCAACGGTGTCCACGACGTGCCCGGTCACGTGCACCGTGGTCTCGGTGATCCCGTACATGTTCACCAGGACAGGGGCATCCCGGACTGCCCGCGCCCAGCGGGCTGCCCTGGCGCAGTCCAGTGCCTCGCCGCCGAAGATCACGTACCGTACTGCGAGCCCGGTGCCGTCCCCCCAGCTGTCCATCAGCTGGTAGAACGCCGCGGGCGTCTGGCTGAGCACGGTGATCTGCTCCGCGGCCAGCAGCGCCCTGAACTCCGCGGCCGACCGGGACACCAGGTACGGGACAATGACCAGGCGGCCTCCGGTCGCCAGAGCCCCCCACATCTCCCACACCGAGAAGTCGAACGCGTAGGAGTGGAACAGCGTCCACGCATCACCTGGCCCGGCATCAACCCAGCCGCTGGTCATGGCCACCAGGCGAGTCACGTTCCGGTGCTGGACCACCACTCCCTTAGGGCGGCCCGTCGATCCAGAGGTGTAGATCACGTAGGCGGGATGCGCCGGCCGGAGCGGCACGGCACGGCCCTGACCCTGCGGCCGGGTGGCGGGGAACGTGGCCACCGCCGCCGCGCGGGCCTCGTCATCCACGACGATCCGGGGCACGCCGCTGACTGGCATCCTCCCTGCTGTGGCCTGGTCGCAGGCCAGCAGGACCGGCCTGGCGTCACCGAGCATGTAGGAGATCCGCTCGGCCGGGTACTCCGGATCGACCGGCAGATATCCGGCCCCGGACTTGAGCACCGCCAGCAGCATGACCACCAGGTCGGCGGAGCGTTCCATCGCGACGGCTACTAGCCGCTCGGGACCCGCGCCCATCGAGGTCAGGTACCCTGCCAGCCGTTCCGCCCGCTCATCAAGCTCCGCGTACGACAGGGTGATATCGCCGCAGGTAACCGCGACGGCGTGCGGGGTCCTGGCGGCCTGCGCCTGGAACAGCTCGGGCAGCGTCGTTTCATCAGACCGGGCCATATGATTCCTCATTCCGAGACTCCAGAACAGCAGCCTCGCAATCCGGAACGCACATCCGCACCTCCGGCATTGCGCACAGCTAGAGTTATGCGGAATTAGTGGACGTTGCGTTCCTGGGGATAAACCATGGCGCCCGTATTCAGGATCGCCTTTCATCCCGCGGCTGGTGATCCTCGGTCATGCTGTCGTAGGCGACGAATCTGAACTCGGAGCTGTAGCGCCGGTCCTGGCGGTCGGTGAGCCAGAGCTGGTCCAGGTCGGGGAGCATCTCGGAGACGGTATACTCGGCATGCCCCGCAGCTTCGGTCTGCCGGATGTTCTTAGCGAATAGATTGACCAGGACGATGCTGCGGAAATCGGCGGCCGTGGGCTTAAGCTCGACCGGAACGCGGTAAAACAGCCGCTCGGGCAGCTGATGTTCTTTCCGCCAGCGCCGCGCGAGGCGGTAACGTTCCTGCTCGTCCTTGACGAACGCCCAGGCCGAGTCCGCGACCTGGAAGGTCCACTGCTCCCGGCTCAGCACGAACCGGTCGATCGTGATCCGCGGCCGGTGCGCGGCCGGAGCCACCGGCTGGAACGCACCGATGACGACCCAGACCATCGCGTCCGCGATGACCTCGAAGAAGTCCAGCTCGGCGCCATCCGGCAAGACCTGGACGACCAGATCGCTATCGCGGGGGGCTCCGGGGGGTCGTCCCCCCGGGCCAGCACTGCGGCGCGCGACGGTCATCACGGCGCCGGGCAGGACCGCGTCCGGTTCCGGGGGGTCCAGGGAGTCGGCGACGGCGGCGGCGGCGGACCAGTAGAGCTGGCCGGCACCAGCAGGGCTGAGGCCCCAGGCGGGATGTCACGGTCGGGTGATCTTTCGCCCTGATGAGGACGATCCGCTGCGGGCCGCGGTCGGCCTGCTGGGCGGCGACGAGCCTAGCCGGGTCGGGGTGCTGCTCGACGAAAAGCAGGCCCTCCAGAGTGTTACAGGCCAGGTGTATCTCGCCGAGGACGAGCAGGAAGTTGCCTCGCTGCACCTCGCCCGCAGAGGCCGCCGCGATCATGATGTCCGGTGAGTGCTGCCGCGCTCCGCTCCAGGTGACCGGGCGCGCGGGGAAGCACTCGGCGGCCCGCGCGCTGATCTCATCCGCGCTGACCTGGTGCCTGCGGGCAGATGACGGCGGCCCGAGCACCAGCTTCCAGCGCCGCTGCAGCTCAGCCACGCTCGCCCTGGCGAGCTCGCCCACCCCCCCGCCACCGCGCAGAAACGGTGATGCCACGGTGAGCAGCCGCGAAAGCGGCACGGGCGCGCCGCGCGCCCGGGCCATCTCACGGTCGAGCAGGTCCGCGAAGAGCACGCGGTACCTGTCGGTGATGTCGTTGGCCACCCAGCGGGCACTGTCCAGCACCAGACCCAGCGGCGCCGCCAGAGCCCGGGTCACCGCCTCGCCGATCTCCACCCGCACGTCCCGGACGGCGTCTTGGTAGACCAGGGTCCGGCCTGCGTAGTTCTCCCCCGCCCTGCGGGTCGCGGGCGACCCGGTGACCTGCTCGAACGTCTCGGCCAGGCCCGCCAGCGCCCGAGCCAGCCCGGCCGGATCCCCGGCCGTGGCGGCCACCGCGTCCCGCGCCCTGATCATCCGGTCCACCGGCGCCAGCGCCGCGGCTTTCGCGCCGGGGTCGGTGACCAGCTCGAGCTTCTCCCTCAGCAGCTTCTCCGGCCACGCATCCACCGGGCCCTCCAGGTCCAGCCGCAGCGCCCCGAGCCCGGCCAGCCGGGCCAGCAGGCCGCGGGCCTCCGACATGCCGGCCGCCTCGACCACCTCACTGATCGTCGCGCTGCCATCACAGGCCAGCAGGACCCGCAGCTCGGCGTCGGTCAGGGTGACCGGCCGGCGGTGCGGACGGTGCAGCACGTTCCCGGCCAGGAACACCGACCGGACCCGCCGCGGCCGCAGCCAGCCCAGCGACCGCCCCTGCCCCGCGACCGCTGCCGCCACCTTGTCGATGGCCCAGACCTCGAAATAGGCAGTCCGGCGCGCGATCAGCCGCTCCCCAGGCGTCACCACCAGGCCAGCCCTGCCCTGCCCGGCGGACGCCCAGCCGACCGGCCCGAAAAACCCGATCGTGTCGTTCTTCAGGCAGTACCGCTGCAGATAGCTCGCGACCACCAGCTCCCGCTGACGCACCTTACTCCGCCGCGCCGCACCAGGACCCGCGTCGTGATCATGCAAGAACTGCGCCAGCACGGGATTCTGCCAGGTGAGCGCCTCCTGGAAGCCTGGATCGGCGAGGGTAGCGGCGATAGCACTGGACAGCCTCCCGACGGCATCGCGATACACCGTGTCATAGGCCAGCCGCCCGTCGAGGTCTGCTCCGGCCAGGTCCGTCCCGGCTAGGTCCGCACTGCGCGCGAGCGGCTCATCGCAGATGGCCAGCACCATGTCCGCGGGAAAGCCAGCACTGCGCAGGCACACGTCCCGCCACACGCTCCACGTCGTCCCCGGAAGCGAGACCCGGTGCCAGGCCCCGGCCGCCGGCGCTGGCAGGGACGTCACGATCGCCTCAGGCCGCAGAAGATCCCTGCCTCAATCGCCCCGTCCTGCGTCATTGCCAGCCCCTCCCGAACCTCTCGGCAGCCATGCGAACAGCGGCGTTGTCAGTCGGCTACGACCGCTTGCTCGGCCCCGGCCGCGGGCGCGGTCGCGGGCGCGGCTGCTGGTGCGGCTGGGCGGGTCCGCTCGCCCCACCGGGCCACAGCAGGACCTGCCAGGCCGAGCAGGGCAAACCACGCGCCGAGCACCACGAAGCCGAGCCTGCCGCCGCTCAGCACGAGGCCGACCAGGATCAACGGGGACAGCGCCTGACCGGCAAAGTTGCCCATGCCGACCAGGCCCTGGTACTGCCCCTGCGCATGGGGGGGCGCCAGGCCGAAGTCGAGCGCGAACGTAGCCGAGGCATGCCACAGCTCGCCGTAGGTGTGCAGCACGACGGCGCCGGCCAGCAGCAGCAGCGCGCCCCAGGCGGGAAGGCCGGCCGCCAGGCCCATCGCCGAGCAGCTGACCAGGAAGATCACCCCGGCCCGCCGGATCGCGGCGCCGGCCTGCCTGATGGTCTGCACGGTCTTGCCGACGCGCACCTGGAACAGCACCACCATCACCGTGTTGACGACCACGAACGCCGACACGCTCCACCGCGGCGCGTTCGTGTGGAACACCACCCACACCGGCAGCAGCAGGCCCAGCACGAAGTACTGCATGTACATCGCGCCGGATAGCACCGTGTAGCCGACGAACGCCCGGTCCCTCAGCGCCGCCAGCGGCGACTCCTCATGCGCGCCCGGCAGCGGCTCGAACCTGGGCAGCCGGCCCAGCCCCGCCATGCAGATCAGGCAGCTCAGCGCGTTACCCAGGAACAGCGCGCGGTACGCGGTCACCGTGTTCAGCTCGATCGCCACGCCGCAGGTGGCTATCCCCAACGTGATGCCCGCGCTGAGCACCGCGTTAGCCTGCGAGCGGAACGTCGTCGCGTCCTCGCCGCCGACCCGCCGCAGCAGCGCCACGTTGGCCGCGAGCCCCGAGCTCAGCGCGGCCGCGTCCACGACCGCGACGACCAGGTAACTGACAAAACCATGCGCGAAGAACACATAACCCGCCGCCGCCACCGCCTGCAACAACAGGGCCAGCCTGAAGACACCGCGGGGTCCGCGCCGGTCGGCCAGGCGGCCCATCGGCATGGAGGCCAGCAGGCCCACCAGGCCGGCGACCGTCAAGGCCAGGCCCGCGCGCTCCGCCGTCAGATGCACCACACGGATCGCGTACAACGTCATCGCAGTGACGATCAGGCCCGTCCCGTAGATATTGATCAGCGACACCAGCAGGTACACCCGCTGGTCGCGCGACCGGGGAACGAGGGACCTCAGAGCGTGTCCAGGGTTCAGCCTCGGCATGATCACCTCGTTCTGAGAGTCACCGCTACGGGCAACTGGATGTGGGTCCATTCGCTAAACGCGACGTGCGGGCAAACGTCCGCACGTCGCTGACGTAGAGCTTTGGCTGCTACGAGCTGGTAGGCCGGGTCGGAGAGGCCGCAGTCGCGGGTCGACGGGATGACCACGTGGAACGCGTCGACCGGGCCGGCCATGCCGCCGACCGCGACTGCGCGTTTCCCGTGCTCGTCATGCATCCCGTTGCCTCCCTCCTATGTGGCGCACGGGCCAATCCAGCGGCACCCGGCGGGCGCGGCCTTTCCGGCCGGCCATCACTATCCGCCTTCCCGACGATGACACCCGGTCTCAGCCGGCGCATCTCCCCTATTGCGCCGCGCATTCCCGCACCAGGTCGCTAGCCCGGCGAACCCAGTCCGGCCCGCCGTTGATCAAAAAGAACACGCGGCAAACCGCATCACCACCTGACCGAGCGCCGCACGGCCCCGGCACCCCCTGACCGGCATATCCAGCTGCTCGCCAGGGCGCGTCACGGCGGCGAGCCGGTTCCAGGACGGTAACCGCCACGCTGTGTACAAGGTCTCCTATCTCGGGTCCCGCTGGCACCACCGAGGACCTGGTTGTCCGGGTCTCCTGCGGTGGCGGCCCGGACGATTGCGCTCAAGCTGAGCGAGAGGCCAGAGTGCTCAGAAAGGCGGGGGTATTGCTGCGCCGTTGCTCTATGACTTCCGTTGCAGCAGCCGTGGTTCGAGACGCCTGATCGCCTCTGAGGTGCAGGCCAAACCTTCCTTGGCTCACGCCGTGGTGTGGGCGCAGGTACGCGCCTGAAGACACTAGCTCCAAAGTGACCAGGACGATCTTTGCCTCGTGGGGCTGCGCGAATGCTTCGGCATTCGCCGCGTATAAGCGAGGTGGCGTCGGATTAGCACAAACGAGCCAGATAGCGCAGCGAGCGCAGCAAGTGCGACGGCAATAGTGGCAGCAATTGTCTCAGCCGATGGACCTGTGTCCGCGATGTCATGCGGAGTTCTGGCGAGAGCTCGCCGGGGCGGATGAGCCAGCCGGGACGCTCCGGCAGCCGGCGCCGACGGTGACGGGACGGTGGTCGGGGCCTGGCTGCTCGGGCTGGCAAGCGCATGCGAGACCGCGGCCTGCAGCGGCACCGGTACCCGCACTGGTGCCGTCGGCCTCTCGGGCGGGCCAGAAATCGGGGTCGGGATAGGTCGGCCTGGGCCCGGCGGCGCGCGGAGCTCGGTCGCTGACGGACTGGCGGTCGGCGTACCGGTCGGAGCCGGCGACCGCCGGGGCCTAGACGACGGCGACGGCGTAGCTGTTGTCGACGTGGGCGTAGGCGCCGGTGACGGCGATGCGATCGGGGTACCCGAGGGAGACGGCCACGGTGAGGCGGTCGGGGTTACCGAGGGAGCCGGCGGCGAAGGGCTGGCTGGGGATACGCTGGCTGGCTGGATGATGGCCAGGGTCGAGGCTGTGACTGCCGGGCCAGGCTGGACGCTCACATATGACCCAGCCATCTTTGCATGCAAGGCACCGGCCGAAGCTGTTCCGGCACCGGCCGACCAGGCGATTGCTGCCGCGCTCCCCGCTGCCATGGCGCCGAGACAGAGCAGGGCGAAGGCTCTGCGGCGCAGAATGCAGCGCTGGGTGCTGCCGCCGCCGCGGCGTTCGCGCGGCAGGTCGTGCGTGTCAGCCGGCTGCGCAGCATCCCCTGGCCAATCCGGCGGTGGCGGCCTGCGTGCCCCAGCCGACATCGGTCCGCCTCCTTCTGCTAAACGGGTATACATTATGAGTCACTACTAAAATAGTATATATTAGACGACAGCGTACATCTTCCCATCTCGCGGGCTGCCCAGAGCCCTGAACGACGCCGCCACCGCCGGGAGTCCTGGTGCCCGCAGGCCAGGTATTGGCGGGGCCTGCGGGCATTCCGCACCCCGCGCAGCCCGCTGCCGCGAGGAGGATGCAGGCTTGCGCAGTCGCGGGAGACTCCGTTTGCCCGTCCGGCCGGTGTTACCGTCCGGCGGTCTCCACGACCTGGCTAGCTTGATACTGGGGGTTATCTGAGGGCGCGCGGGATTGACGGCTTGCCGTGGCTGGCTGCTGGCCTCGTGATGACGGCTCGCGATGCTGGTGTGGCGGCGTTGGTGCCGCCGGTGACGGCTAGGCCTCCGCTGGGGATGTACATGGCCAGGTCGAAGGTGGAGCCGTTGGGTGCGTTGGCGATCGGCAGGACGGGATAGGCGTTGCTGCCGGGGACGATTGAGGTGGAGATGTAGTCGCCGAACATGCGGCCTTCCGAGGTGTTTGGCAGCCACGACAGTGTCATGGGGCCTGCGAGCTGGGTTGGCGCGCTCCAGGTGCTTCCGCCGTTTGTCGATGAGATGAAGCCGGAGTCGAGTTGGCAGGTCGCCGCGGTGCAGGAGGCGGCCGGGTAGTAGTAATAGGTCAGGCCGATCCGGGCGGTGCCACCGGAGGTGGAGCTGTCGACGGCGATGCCCGGGATGAAGTGATCGACCGTGCTTGACGTGGCGTCGATGGGAACCCTGATGGGCGCTGCCCAGGTGGTTTCGCTGGTGGACTTGGCCATCACGATATCGTTGCTAGTGCATCCGGACCGGAACCTGCAGTCTGCCCAGGCTACGTATACGGCTCCGGCAGCGTCTGTTTCTGCCGATGGCAGCGGGCTCTCGCGAAGTGACCCGGCGACAGTGTGGTGACTGATGCTGGAGACCAGCACGGTGGAATTCCAGGATGCGCCGCCGTTGGTGCTGTTGAACGAGCGGATGCTTCCGGCGAGGGACTCGTAAGGAACGACGACATCGCCGTTGGGCAGGACCACCGGCTGTCCGCCAAGCCCGGTGTGGGTACCGCCGGGTGCGAGGGCCGTGCCCCATGTAGCGCCGCCATCGGCGGAGGTACGCATCCGGATCGAGTCGCTTGAGCTGGTGATGTCGTATTCGGTGTAGCAATTCCCGTAGTGCGGACTGGTCGCGGTGTCGTCACATACGATCCAGTTCTTGTCGTTCGAACCGGTGGCGGTAGTGACCGGGTTGCTCCAGGTCAGGCCGCCATCGGTGGATTGGCTGGTGAGCACGTCGACGGCGGAGCCGCTTTTGCCGAGTGATGAGATCAGCCAGATGTTGGCCTTGGCGTCATAGGCCACGGAGGCGTCGCTTGCCTGTCCGAAGGTGCCGCCGCCGTTGGTGGTGATGCCGGGAAGGTAGCCGTGCGTCCAGGTGGCCCCGCCATCGGTGGAGGTTGCCCAGCCGATGTTGGATGCCCCGCCGCCAAATACCCTGCCGACCTGGAATGCCGAGACCATGGTGGTACCGAATGCGAAGGTGTCCGGCTCCACCTCGGTGTTGTGCTGGGCTTGCGAATCGGTGTAGATGTCGTGGCTGATCTGCGTGACTGTCACGTTGGCGTAGGCGGTGGCGCCTGCCACCAGCACCAGAGCGCCGGCAGCAGTGGCAGCTAATGCAGTAACGCGGACCAATCTCGTCCGCATCACGGGTCGCGGAAGAAGCATAGACTTACCTTTCCAGTTTCGCCGGAGAACCAGCCGGGGAACCATCGATGCGCGGAGCGTAATACTTCCCGGTGCCAATGGGAACCCCAAAGCATCCGCGCATCTTCAAGTCGGCCAGGAGCTGCATCCGGGTTCGTGGACAATTCGCCATGGGCATCTGCGAGCCAGGGAGCTCGCCTTTCGCATCAGATCATTGCGTCTCGACATTGAAGCCGACGAAATGCCACGCGACCTTTTCCCTTTCTCAGGCCACAGCGACATTCTCAGATCCCGGATATTGTCAGCTCCAGCGACCACAGGCCCGTCACCTCGCAAAAGATCAAGCACCAGGACAGATGATCGCGGGCACCGTTGGCGGTCATGGGCCTTGTGGCCGGGAGCGGGGGATTACCAGGCCGGATTCGTAGGCGGTGACGACGGCCTGGGTGCGGCCGCGCAGGCCCAGCTTGCTGAGGATGCGGCTGACGTGCGATTTCACGGTCTCTTCGGTGACGACCAGGCGGCCTGCGATCTCGGGGTTGGACAGGCCTTCGGCGACGAGCTTCAGTACCTCGGTCTCACGTGGGGTGAGAGCTGCGATGCCGGGGTTGTCACGGGCGCTCGGGCTTGCGCGAAGTCGCGCGAACTCGCTGATCAGGCGACGGGTCACGGCTGGGGCAAGCAAGGCGTCACCGGCCGCGACGACCCGGACCGCGTCAAACAGCCGTTCCGCAATCACGTCCTTCAGCAGGAAGCCGCTCGCTCCGGCCAGCAGCGCGTCGTACACGTAGTCGTCCAGGTCGAAGGTCGTGAGGATGAGAATGCGCGGCGCATCGGCACCTGAACCCGCGACCTGCCTGGTTGCCGCTATGCCGTCCATGCCGGGCATGTGGACATCCATGAGGACGACGTCGGGGTGCTGCTCGGCGCAGATCCGCGCGGCCTCGGCGCCATCCCCGGCCGTTCCGACGACTGTGAAATCCGGCTGGGTACTGAGCAGCGCAGCGAACCCGGTACGCACCACCTCGTGATCGTCGGCCACGACGATCCGGATCGGCGCGCCAGACGCGGCCGGGCTGCGGGTGGCCCGCGCCGACGGCGAGGGGTCCGAGGTCATCTGGCTGCCTCGGCTGGCGTCAGCGGATCGGGGCGCGGCTGGTGCCGGAGGATCGGGCCGGGTGACTGTAGCCGGCCCTGAGCTTGAGGTGGTTCCCGCTGAAAGGACGGCCGGGAGAATCGCCTCGACCATGAAGCCGCCGTTGTCGGCCAGGCCGGCGCGCAGCGAACCGCCGACCGCCGCCGCTCGCTCGCGCATGCCGAGCAAGCCGTGCCCTGCTGCCGTTCCTCCCGGCCTGGCGGTTACTGGCTCGGCGGGCGGGCCGGGGCCGTTGTCGCGGATCCTGACCCGCAGTGTCCGCGGCGTGTAGTGCAGCTCGACGTCAACGGCCGCGCCAGGTGCGTGCCTGCGCGAATTGGTGAGGGCTTCCTGTACGATCCGGTACCCGGCCAGCTCGACGCCGGGAGCCAGGCTAGCTGGCGAGCCCTGAACTATCAGCCGGGTGCTGCTGGCCGAGGCGTCCCTGGCCTGATCCAGCAGCTCGTTGAGCTGCCGCAGGCCCGGCTGAGGGCTCAGGTCAGCGGGACTGTCGCCGGTGTCCTCGCGGAGCACGCCAAGCAGGCGCCGCATCTCGGTGAGCGCGGCACGGGCGGTATCGCCTATCGCCGACAGTCGCTGCGCTCGGGCCGCCGGCAGGTCTGCGGTGGTGAGCCGGGCGGTCTCGGCCTGGACGGCGATCATCGAGATGTGATGAGCCACGACGCATGCAATTCGCGCGAGATGCGGGCGCGCTCGCCGCGAGCGGTGTGCTCGAGCAGTGAGCCCAACCGCGCCGCCGAAGCTGAATCACTGCGCGGCCTCATCCTTACCGACTTGCGGCAAGGTCACTACCAGCAAGCCGCGGATCGCCTTCAGCAGTCCCTGGCGGCATGCCGAGAGATGGGCGACCGGGCTGGGGAAGCCCGCGCGCTAGGAAACTTCGGCATCGCGGACTTTCTGCTTGGCCGCTATCAGCGAGCGACCGGCTACCTCCAGCAATCCCTGGCGGCGTACAGTGAGTCCGGCGACCGGACCGGGCAAACCCGCCAGCTCAACAACCTCAGCCTCATAGAACTGCGGCTCGGCTCCTACCGGCAGGCCGGCGAACACCTCGGGCAGGCCGTGGCCATATCCCGCGAAACGGGCGATCGGGCCGATGAGGCCTACGCCTTGAGCAACCTCGGCGTACTCAACATGCGGCTGGGAAACTACCAGGAGGCCAGTAAGCAACTCCGTCAGGCATTGGCCGCATGCATCGAGACTGGTAACCGGGCACTGCCCTTAACTTCCGGGACTTACGTCTGTTTTCGGGAGATTTGACGGGACTATGGTGAGGGTGTAATCGGCTGGTTCGCTGATCCATTTCCGTCGCTCGGCGGCGGTGCGTCCGGAGGTCCGCTGGCGGCCGGCGCGGCCGGGCGGGACGGCGAGGATGGCGGCGCCGAGTGCGGCGAGCGGCGCGTCTCCTCTGGTCAGGCGATTGTGGCAGTGGGGGCAGCAGGCGTCAGAGGTGATGGCGGCGCGGGTCAGTGACAGCACGGCGGTGAAGCAGATCTCGCCGGGGGACAGTCCTGCGGTGGCGGCGGCGCGGGCGGCGAGCGAGGCAATCATGTTGTGCGCGAGGAGCAGTGCCCATGCCTCCTGGCGGACGAGGGTTTCCGATCGTCCGCGCAGGACCCGGCCGGCGCCGCGGACGGTCTTCTTCAGGTGAAGGAACGCGACTTCGGTCAGCCACCTTTTCTGGTAAGGGACAGCCAGTTCCGCAGCCGGGCACAGGCCCGGGTCCAGGAGGGTGGTGAGAAGCCTGACCTGGGTAGTCTTGATGCGGCCGCTGCGGGTGCGGGTCAGGACGGTGAAGCAGATGAGCCGCGCGAGGGTGTCCGGCAGGGACGGGAGAGCCGGGTCGCCGGCGTTCTTGCGCCGGCGACCGCGCATGCCGGCGCTTTCGCGCAGAAGCACGAGCTCGGAGCCGTCTTTCAGCACATGGAGGGTCTTGAAGGGGACGCACTTCGCGCCGTTCTTGACGCGCCACAGCAGGTCCGCGCCGGTGCCGGAAAACCGGATCCAGCGGTCCATGGAGAAGAAACCGCGGTCGGCGAGATTGAGCTGCCCGGGGCCGAACGCGTCCTGCAGTCCATCTGCCAGGGCGTTCTCCCCGTCGAGGTAGCGGCCGGCGACGGCGGCCCGCCACCGGCGGGTCCCGGAACGCAGCAGGCCGACCAGGCGCAGCAGCGGCTTCGCGCCGGGCGAGGGGACCCCGAACGCATCTTCCAGCGCGGGGTCCTTGAACAGTTCCAGGGTGGTGCCGTCGATCTGGGTGATCTCCCGGCCGAACGCGGTCCCGTCCTGGCCCGCGGGGAGGTCGGTCCGGGCGGCGTCGTGCCTGAACATGGCCCGGGCCGGGTCCTCGCCGGACCGTTCCCGGGCCTTGGAATAGGCCGGGCCGGCCGGGACCGGGGTGCCGGGCCTGACCGGAACGCCCGGCATCCCGAAGACCAGGGCGAGCACGGCGTCGTAGCCGAGAACCGGGAACAGGGCACCCGTGACCAGGTTCAGGGCCGTGACCTCGGCGTTCAGCGCCCGCTCCAGCTTGTGCCCGTGCTCCGCGACGGCTGCCGCCGCGACGGTCCCGTCCGCCAGCAGCGCCTCCAGCAGGCTTTCCCGCCGCAGGTCAGCGAGCCATTCCTCGTCCTCCCGCAGGCCCGGCCCGGCCGCCAGCCGGGCGGCCAGGGCGTCCGCCCCTGGCGGGCCTCCCGCCTCGCCGCCAGCCGCAGAAATGGACGGGACAACGACAGGCATGGCAAAATTCGCAGGCAACGAGGCTCCAGTGACTGGCGGGCTTGGACTAGACACCCACCGTCATAGCAGGAGTCTCGTTGCGCTCACCGTCACACCAGCCCGCCAGCCGCAATCGTGCCGCACCCGTAACACGGCGCTAAACCCGGACACTCAGGCCCAGAAGTCTTAGAAGTAAAGGGCAGTGGGTAACCGGGACTGTGAGGCATATGCCCTGGGCAACCTCGGCATCGTCACGTCGCGGCTGGGAATCCACCAGCAGGCGAGCGAACACCTCAGGCAGGCCGTGGCAATATGCCGCGAGACCGGCGACCGGTCCAGTGAGGCCGAGGCACTCAACGGCCTGGCTGAAGTACACCTCGCCGCGGGGCGGCCCGGCGATGCCCAGGTCGAGCAAGCCGCGGCGCTCGGCCTGGCGAATCAGATCGACAACAAGTACGAGCAGGTCCGCGCCCATAACGACCTCGCCCGCAACTACCAGGCCGCGGGCGACCTTCTCCAGGCGCGTCACCACTGGCAGCAAGCCCTCGCCCGCTACACAGAGCTCGGCACCCCGGAGGCTCATCACATTCCCGCCCAGCTCAAGGCGGCAGAGGTAAGTTAGTGGACTGGGTTGCGCGATGGCGCGCCGCCTGCCGGTTGACAGCGACCCCGGGACAATTTTCACGCCCTTATTTGCTTGAAAAATTGTCCCGAGCGCGACTGGCTCCCTCTAGGCGCACGCCGTTTCCGGCAGAATTCATCCACGGCTCGACTCGGGCAGTCGCCATTGCGGCGATAGCCGCGTTGGGGCAATATGTGGCGAGGAGAGACATCCGATGGGTCGTCTTAAGGTCTGCCGCGCGGCGGCGATGTTACTGGCACTGTCGGTAGCCGGGCTGGCGGCCTCCTGGAGCGTTCCTGCCTTGGCTTCGGCGCCGCCCGGGGACGGCTTCCTCACCGTACTCGTTCGCTACCGGCCGGCCATGGGCTGACGCGAACGGGAACCTCATTCAGGGTCACAACGGCTCGATCCTCAAGCCAAGCGGCAGCTCCACCTACTACTGGGTCGGGCAGAACCTGGCCAACACCGGCAAGCGGCAGGACGCGGCCTACTATCAATCCACGGACCTGGCGCACTGACGATCGAGAGCCCAATCCGCGAGTACTACCTCGTCGGCCAGCGCGATACCCCCGACAGCAGGCAATGGCGGACCGAGATCGGCTGGCCGATCTTCCGCACAAGCCCCGCGGCCGTCACCGAGCGCACCCAGCGAGCCTGATCACGGTCCAGGCCAGCGCGCCCGCCCTAGGCCAGGGATGCCCGTGCGGCAAGCTCGGCCAGGTGGTGCAGCGAGTTGGCGAGATGCTCAGGGCCGAATGGCGGAAACTGTATGTCCTCCCTCCTGAACTGAGGCACCGCCGACCAGTCGTAGGTGAGTGTGACCTCAGTCTCGGACGGACCGAGCGGCGCAAGGTCGTAACGCCAGATCCAGCCGCCGAACTCCAGCTGGCCGTCGCCCTTCTCCGTCCCCGTCAGCCAGCCGATGGCGCGCGGCGGGTCGAGCACCTCGACCTTGTTGACCACCTGGTAGTCACCATCCGGGTGGCCGGCATGATACATGTCCATACGGAAAATCTGCCCCACCTCGGTCAGCTGCGCCCGGTCGACAGATTCCCGAACCCAGCCGGTGCCGTCGATCGCGGAATGAGCCGCCGGGTCCGCCAGCACCGCGAATACCTTCGCGGCGGACACCGCCACAGTCAGGGTGGCGCTCACGTTCTCCTGGTCCACGGTGGCACGCTCCTTGTCATCTCATAAGCTCGCGGGCCAGCACAGCGTGGTTGTGGTCTCCTGCCCTAATGTTAGCTGACCTTGCGCTGCGCGAGCGTGGCCCACTCGGGCCGTTTTCCCGGAATTGGCCCGTTACTGGTGTCGATGGCGCGGTTCTCTATCCGTCTCCTAGGTGTCTGAACCACCGAACGCGGGCCCTGCGCCACCACCCGCCGAACAACTGGTCCGTCCAGGCCGCCATCGCCGCACTGCATGACGAGGCGCCGTCTGCTCAGGAAACCGACTGGCACCAGGTACGCCTGCTCTACGACGAGCTTTTCGCATTGACCCCGACCTCCGTAGTCGCGCTCAACCGGGCCATCGCGATCTCCTGGCACGAGGGCACACAGGCCGGCCTAGACCAACTCGAAGCCCGCTAGCGAACTCGCCCAGACACCAGCCGAGATCGCCTACCTCACCTCGCGCGCCCGCCCGGCAGCGGGACGCGGTCAGCCGCCCAGTCACGCGCGGTAAATCCGGCGACAATCGGTGGTCATCCAGCGATAATGGCCGCCGTGGAGGAGGTCGAGGTCGTCGTCGCCCATCACGAGTGTGCGACCCTGCGCGTCGGCGACGTGTTCCTGAAGATCGACGCTGATCAGGCGCGCACCGACGTCGAGGTCGAGGCGATGGCCATGGCGCCGGTCCCGACTCCGGAGGTCCTGTGGCGCAAACCGCCCGTGCTCGCGCTCGCCGCCCTCCCGGGGACGGCGCTCGGGCGCCTCGGCGAGCCGTCGGCCGCGCCGCCGGCGGCGTGGGCCGCGGCGGGTGCCGCCGCGCGGATGCTGCACGACGCGCCGCTGCCCCCATGGCCCGGCCAGAGCCCCGGCGAGATCGCATCGGATCTCGACGGCGAATGCGAGTGGCTCATCACGAACAGTGTCCTTCCCGCCGGCATGGTCACGCGCAACCGCCAGGTTGCCGAGGCCGCGCTCCGGCCGTGGACACCGGCATTCACGCACGGCGACCTGCAGGTCGCCCACGTGTTCGCCGACGGTGACGAGATCACCGGCGTGATCGACTGGTCCGAGGCGGGCCAGGGCGATGCCCTGTACGACCTCGCCAGCCTGACGCTCGGGCACCAGGAGCACCTTGGCGACGTCATCGCCGGCTACGGCACCGACGTCGACCTCGACGTGATCCGCGCGTGGTGGTCGCTGCGAAGCCTGCGGGCCGTCCGTTGGCTGGTCGAGCACGGCTTCGACCCGAACACACCCGGCTGCGAGATCGACGTGCTGAGATCCCGGCTGTAAGGCCGCAGCGGGTACGCGCGCAACAGCTACCTCGGCGGCACTCACGCTACGTGATAGGCCCGGTCAGCTCATGCAAATCCCACGCTCGCCGGGTCGAGATGCTCGATCCCGATGCCGGGCAGAGCCTGCTCGTCATCCCTGGGCTGGCCCCGCGATGACAACATGACCTGGACTTCGTAAGCTGAAAGGCGCCGGTCGCCGTCGCTGACGCGGACGAAGCTGCCTTTGGTCATCCCGGCACCCTTGTAAAAGCACGGCTTCTGGGCGAGATCAAGCTCGGGAATCTCCGCGACGACGATCTGCTCGCCCTCGAACCACGTCGCCATGGGCCAGGGCGGCCGCGCTGACCTCCCAGAAGAAATCGGCGGGCCGCTCAGTCATGCCTGCCTTCTTCCATGACTCCATCTTGGGTGCCGGGCTCCAGCCAAGACTGCCGCGTGTCGCTCGCGGCAGGGGCGAAGACGTCGGCCAGGAAGCCGCGGATGTCGGCGAATGACCGGCTGTCGGCAAGCGGGTGGTAGGCGACTCCGGGCACTGCCGCGCGCTGGGCTTCAGCGTGAGTGAAGCCGTGCAGCGCGCCGCCGTACATGATCAGCTGCCAGTCCGCGCCGGCGGCGTTCATCTCCTCGGCGAACGCCGGCACGTCGCTGAGCGGTACATGCGGGTCCAGGGCGCCGTGGCAGGCCAGCAGCCGCGCGCGCACCATGCCGGGCCGCGCTCGCTGGGCGGTGGCCAGGCTGCCGTGGATGCTGACCGCGCCAGCCAGGGGTTCGCCGGACCTGGCCAGCGCGAGGGCGACCATGCCGCCGAAGCAGAAGCCGATCGCGGCGACCGGCCCGCCCGCGCCCGGACAGCGCGCCAAGGCCGTCAGGCCTGCCCGCGCCCGGCGGGCCATGACTGGCGGGTCGTCCCGCAGCGCGGTCAGGCAGCTAATGATCCGGTCCCTGTCGCCTGCCACGCCATCGCCGAACATGTCGCAGGCGAGGACGACGTAGCCTAGTGCCGCGTACAGCCGGGCCTGCCCGCGGGCGTGCTCATCAAGGCCTGCCCCGCCGTGGAAAAGCAAGACGCCGGGCCAACGTGCCGGGAAGCGCCTCGTCCCGGCACAGCACGCCGCTCAGCGGCGTGCCTTCGTCCCGGTACGACCAGCTGACAGTGGTGACGTTCGCTGCGGAATTAGCTGAGATCACGCGCCGACGATACCAGCGCGCGCAGAACCTCCTAAACCACGTCCAGCATGATCAGCCAAGAAGGCACGGCAATCGCCCGGACAATTTTCACCCTTATTTATTTTGAACGAATCGCACCGAGGGCGACTGGTATTTTCTAGCCCGGTCACGGCGGGAGCGGCTAGTACCTGACTCCTAGCTGGCAACGGCAGGATCGGCTTGGACAGTCTCCAAGGTGGTGCAGGCCGCGCGTGCCGCACTCCGGCGGTGTGGCATGTTCGGGTTGGCGCAGGCCCGCCAAATTCGTTCTGGATTCGCTCGGCGCGGAAGTAGGATCAGGATTTCTATGCGCGTGACGGCCCGGATTTACCGGCTGCTCCTGGTGGCCGGCTGGCGCTTGATGGGCTTGCCCACTTGTCGGTCTTCGTCTGTTCCGCTTCGGACCCTCCGCGCTCGGCTGCCACAAGGTTGAAGCGGAACGTCGTGAGGTCATGTGCCCAGACGAACTTGTGCTTCTAGCCTGCCGTGATCAAGGCCGCGACAATCTTTCAACCAGTTAATTTTAAATCTTCAGAATGAAAGGAGCGCGCTGGGTATGCGCCATACAGCGACGATTTCGGGTGGCCCAGGTCAGCGCGCCGAGGCCCCGGAGCCCGTCCTACGGCTAATAGGCGGTCAAGCCTGAGGATGGCGGTGCTGCCCGCCCCCTGAACTCATCGGCGTAGGCAGCCTGCCCGGCGATGGTGGGAGTCGTGAAGATCTGATGGACGGGGAATTCGATGTGCAGGTCGGCGCCTAACTGCAGGGCTAAGCGGCCGGCGAGCCGGGAGTAGCCTCCGATCGCAAAGAAGTCCTCGCTCGCGCCGATCTTGGCAGGGTCGAGGCTGAGCAGGCCGGCCCAGATCTGCGCGATCCGCCGCTCGGTCGCTGTCTCAGGCGCGACATATTCGGTCTTGGCGAACACCCCTGCGCCGTCAACTGCCACCTCTTTCGCGGCTGATTCGCCCCGCCCATCCTCGGCGGGCTGCCTGTCGCCGAGCAGAGCGCGCAAGGGCGTTGCCGGGTCGTGGCTGACAGCGACGAGCAGGCTGGTGAGGGAGTCGAGGTAGCCGGTGATGGTGGCCGGGTCGTACAGGTCGGTGCTGTATTCCAGCCGCAACACCAGGCCGTCGGGGCTGCGGGCCGCGGTGAGAGACAGGTCAAGTGGCAGGTAACGGGGCCAGGGTGTCCCCCGGCACAGAGAAGGGCTGGCACCGCCGGTGACCGGCGGGGCGGTCAGCCTCAGGCCGTCGGCCAAGGTGCGACTCTGCAAGTCGGCCGCCCCGTCCGACACGTAGGAGAACAAGGTGGTGAACAGGGGGTTGCGGATGGCGCTGCGGCGAGGCGCGACGGCGCGGACGACCTGGTCGAAGGGGATTTCCTGGTGGGCGAAGGCGTCCAGGACGGCGGCGCGGACTTCGCGCAGGTAGCCGGGGAGATCGGCGCCGGGGTCGACGCGGACGCGCAGGGCCAGGGTGTTGATGAAGAACCCGATCATGGCGGCGGTGTCAGGGTGGGACCGGCCCGAGACCAGGGTACCGACGGTGAGGTCGCGCTGACCGGTGTGCCGGGCCAGGAACAGGCACCAGACGGCGAGCAAGGCCACGAAATCGGTGCCCGCGACGGCTCGGGCGGCGGCGAGCCAGTCCAGCGCGCTGGCCGACACGGTGATGGCGGCTTGGCTGCCGGAGAACTCGGTGCGGGTGGGGGCGGGGTGATCAGGGGCGGGACAGACCGGGGTGGCACCGTCGAGCTTCTGCCGCCACCAGGCCAGGTCGCCGTCGGCGCGGCTGGCGGTCAAGTCGCGGTGCCAGGCGGCGTAGTCGGCGTACTGGATATCCAGGGCACTCAGCCCGGCGGCGAGCGGGTCGCCGCCGGCCTGGTACAGCGCCCACAGTTCCCGTTCGAAGACCTCCAGCGACCATCCATCGATGATCACGTGGTGCGCGGTGAACGCCACCACGTGCCGGTCAGGCGCAAGCTCCCAGGACCGTACCCGCAGCAGCGGCCCGGCGGACAGGTCGAACAGCTCCCACGCCGACGCCGCTGCCAGTTCGGCGGCCTGCTCGCCGGACGCCGGAGCGGCGACCAGGCCACACTGCCAGGGCAGACCGACCCGCTGCACGATCTGCCCGTCCTGCTCGTGGAGCGTGGTCCGCAGCACCTCATGCCGGAGCACCAGCGCGTCCACCGCTACGGCCAGTCGCCCGACATCAAGGCCGCCGGACACCGCATAACACCACGACACGTGATACGTCGCACTGCCCGGGGCCAGCCTCCACAAGAACCATAACCGACCCTGCCCGGACGACGCCGGCAACAACGCGCCGTCCTCGGCTTGGCGGTCAAGCCTCAGGATGGCGGTGCTGCCCGCCCCGTGCTGCCGCGCCCGCTCCAGCACGGCGCGGCGCTGCTCCGGTGACAACCCGATGAGTTGGGTCAGCAACGACTGCGTCATGGCTGGACGCCTCCGGTCTGATCGGTGATCGGGGAATGTCGTCTCTAGCGGTGACCGATATGCTCCCATCGTCCCACAACGAGCATGCATCGAAAGACGGACTTTCGGGCGAAGTCTGACACGTACCCGATCACGAGCGAGTCGCACCTGTGGAGCATCGCGCTGCTGTGCATTGGGGATGACTTCGCCAAGACCGACCTGCCGCTGGTCAGGCTTGACGAAGTAGGATCAGGGCTTCTATGCGCGTGACGGCCCGGATTTACTGGCGGCTCCTGGTGGCCGGCTTTCATCGCCAGTCGGCGTACAGGCTCGCCGCGCTCGGTGGTCTCGTCGCCAACCTGACCTTCGGGCTGCTGAAGGTCGCGATCCTGTTCGCCACCGTCCGGGCCGCGGGCGGCCAGCTGCACGGGTACGACACCGCCTCAATGAGCACTTACGTCTGGCTCTCCCAGGGGATGCTCGGCTCGGTCAACCTGACCGGCCGCACCGATTTAGCGCTGCGGGTCAAGGATGGCCAGGTCGCGGTCGACTTCCTGCGGCCCGTCGACCTGCAGGCGGCGACGATCGCCACCGAGTCGCGATCTCCGCGGCGACGGTTTACCTGATCGCGGTGGCCGGATTCTGGCTGGTGGAGACACGCGGCCTGCAGATCCTCTACATGCTCGCCTCCGGCTTCCTTGGCGGGCTGTACGTGCCGATCGCGCTGTTCCCCCCGTATCTGCGGATCGTCGCCGCGGCCACGCCCTTCCCCTCCATCATGATGTATCCCGTCGACGTCCTGTCCGGGCTCGGCGGCGCTGGAGGCGCCGCCGAGCTGGTGCTGGCGCAGCTGGGGTGGCTGACCGGGGTGGCGGCCGTTGGCCAGCTGCTCACCCGTGCGGGCCGGCAGCGGCTGGAGGTGCAGGGTGGCTAGCAGAGTGGCTAGCACTGAGACCGCCGGGGTGCGCGAGAGACTTCGGCCCTACCAGGCCGTGCTGGCCTCGCGCGCCCGCGCGCAGCGCGCTTACCGGGCCAGCTTCGCACTCGACCTGGGCAGCTCTATGCTCGTCGGCCTGGTCGAACTGGCCGAAGTCTGGGTGCTCTTCAGCAATGTCACCGTCCTGGGCGGGATGCGCTTCAACCAGATCCTGCTCGTCTTCGGCATGGCCGACCTGGCCTTCTCCATGGCCGATCTTTAGCAGCCTCAATCAGGTGAACCCGGCGCTCAGCCACGGCGATAGCGTCGGCCGCCCGCGCGGCGAGAGCGACCTCGGCGTCCGCCTCCTCGGCGGCCACCGTCACAGCGGCACGGAACCTGGTCAGGCGCTCGGCCTCGGGATGCTGCAGGAGCGCGGCTATCGCTGAATGCTGCGGTGTGACCGCGCCAGCCTGAGCTTTGGCCGCTACCCGCATCCGGTCGAAGTCACCGCCGAACTCGGACTTGAGCGCGGCCATAACCGCTCGTGAATCACTTGCACGAAGAACGCTGACGATGGGCGCGGGGTCGTCGGCACCGTCGCCATAGATGCGCCTCCAGCGCTGGCGGAGCGCATAGTGCTCGCGATGCTCGCGGATGAGCTGGTCAGGGTCGGCCAGCTTGCCAGGCTGGTGGTGCCAATCAGGGCAAGCGTCGGGGCACTCGCTCATTTTCGGACCACCGTATGGCTGAGCCAGACCGTAAAGAACTCGTCGCTGATGCCCAGCTCCTCCAGCATGAACGACAGCGCCTTGACCGCTGTGCACAAGAGCCGGGTGTGATCGGCGTGCTTCATGACCGTGCTGAAGTCCGCTAGCCGTTCCTCGCGACAGGCCGCCACGAGCGCGGCCACCGTGAGCACGTCCTCGTCCGCGAAGATGCCATCAAGGTGGTGACAGACATCCAGGAACCGTCCGGCCGCCACCTCGGAGAGCACATAATCGCGCCGCTCCGGTACGGGCAGGGCTTTCCATGCGTCGAACCGCTTGGTGCTGGTGGCTGGTGCGCCAGACATGGCGACTCCCTAGTCAGTAATGGCGGGGCAGCTGGCCAGGGTGCCTGACTAGGGAACACATCCAGGCCAGCCGCGCTCGCACGCTGTAACCGGGGGGCATGAATCCCCGGCCTTCCTCAATGACATCGGCGTTGGCCTGCGCCTCCGTCCTAGGTAGTACCGACTAACCGCCAGGTTTTTTAACCTAGTCCCGCCAGGCCACGCGCGCCCGCACGGTGCGCCCGCTCAGGTAGATGCCCAGCAGCCGGTGCGCCCCGTCCGCGCACCTGATGGTGCTGCAGTCGCCGTGCCTGAGCACAATCAGGTCGTCCGCGTCGTCCGTGGGCCAGGTGCCCGCCGCGATGCGCCTGGCGAACTCGGCCCCGCGCCCGTCATCCGGGGCGAACCCGCTGAGGATAGCCCGCGCCATCTTGGGCGAGATGTCGAGCCACACGGGACTGGTGCCGTCGTCGTTCGGCGGTACCGCTGCCGTCCTGGCCGTAGGTGCTCACCCTGAGCTACCTGCGCCTGCGGCGCAGCCTGAGAGAGTCCACCGTGAACGGCGTGCCGCTGAGCGCCTGCTCAGCCGCCTGCCTGGCCATCCGTTTCGCGTCGACCTCGGCCGCGTTCCCCGATTTGCACCCGCACGAGCGAACCCTGCCCGTCGCGACGGCCTGCACGGGCACCGCGGTCAGGACCGGGTGCTCGGCGGTGCCGCAATCGCAGGTGCAGAGGCATCCCCGCCACGTCTTGCCGTGCTCGTCGGTCAGCGGCACCTCGGCGTTCACCACGGTCAGATGGCCATAGGTTTCGCCCTCGGCCACCTTGTGCTTGATCTTGTTCGCCATCCGCAACCCCCCAGGTACTACGCGCTCGCGGCCACCGGATCGCGGTCAGGAACCCGCATGCGGCCGGTGCCGCCGCACAAGGGGCACGGTGCCACCTGGCACAGCCTGCATATCCGGTGCCGCTGCCCCGCCTCGCCCGGCCAGAATGCGCTCGACGGCCAGGGCAGGTAGGACGCCGCAGCCGCCCTGGCACTGCGTGTACGGTGCCGTGGCTAGTCCGTGCCCCAGAGTTCGGCGCTCGCGCTCCTGGCTGACAGAAAGCCCGAGCAGCGCAAGCACACATCCCGTCCCTCTACGTCGGCCATGGGATGGCCGAGCGGGCACCTCGGCGCATCCGCCGTTGCACGTGCAGCGCGCTCGGCGGACACCGCTGGCGCGGCGCCCCTGCGGGTGCGCCGCCGCGTCCTTCGGTATGTAGTCACGCTACTTAGCATCGTCCGCCGTACTACGGGAGCCGAAGTAGTCAGCCGCCATGGCGAGGCTTGAACCAGGTGCTCGTGCAGCCCTCAGCGGCGCACCGCACCACCTAGGTGCCCGCTGCCGCGAGGCTGAGCCGCCACCGCAGGCCCCGCATCCGCACGGGTGCCAGGAGATAATCACCGTGCCCGGCCGCCACTCGTGACCGACCGGACACGCCAGCGGGTAGCACCACCACCCGGGGCGCGCTGGCTGGTCGATGCATCAAGTAGAACATGATGGCGAAAGCGGCAGGCTGCCTCGCTCCCCACGTGAGCCTGCTCGAAGCTCGCTCAGTGGACGACCTGGAAGTCAGAGTTCAAGCGATCCGCGATGAGATCCGTATGCAATCCGGCATCAGATCTGTGATGAGATCCGCGATGCGATCAAACGAAGTTGATCCGTGATCCGTGATCCGTGATCCGTGACGCGAACTCTCATGATGAACTTTCATCATGATCTGACATCACGATCTCTCGTCACGGACTCTCATCATGTAGAGTCTATTTAACGACACAAGTTAAGCAGACTTACGTTGGTAGGGCCGGAGGGATTCGAACCCCCATCTCAGGCGAGCCAAGTGCCGTTCGGTTGGAGGCCACAGCACCTGGACCGTCGCTTACCCGCGCTCTATCCTCTTGAGCTACGGCCCGTCATTAATCATAGTGGCTCGGGCCGGTTTTGCGTGTGCTAAAGCGCCCCATCGCGGGCGGCTTGCATACATTCCCAGGT
The DNA here is from genome assembly GCA_963720575.1 of uncultured Actinomycetota bacterium. Classification (GTDB taxonomy): domain Bacteria; phylum Actinomycetota; class Actinomycetes; order Streptosporangiales; family Streptosporangiaceae; genus Chersky-822. Next base: position 818,903 of record CAVRGA010000001.1, on the reverse strand, counting down.
CAGGGGCTCAAAAAAGGTACCTGTGCCACAAAAGAGATCCACTACCAGCGCTGGTATTGCCTATCCGGCTGCCCGCGCCAGCGACCGGTAGACGGTTGCTGCGCCCTACGCCCAGCTCGGCCGCCACGTCGGTGATGTACCTGTGGGAGCGTTCCTTTACCTCGACATCGAAGACCCCCGGCCGCTCGGCCGCCGGGACAACGAGCACCCGGACCTGCCGGTGATCGCGCAAGCGGATGTCTTCCCGCATCCCGCACCGCCAGCACGTCTGCCGCAGTCATCAACTACCGCCAGCAGCACCGGTGCCAGCGCTCCGTCACCGCCATCCATGCCCGCTCAGTGAGCCAGATTCCGACAGCAAGTTGCAGCGCGGCGCTGCCTATCCGCCTGCCCGCGTCAGCGTGCCCGCGCCTAGGTGCCTGTAGATAGTGGCCCTGCCGACGCTCAGTGTCTGCGCCACCTCGGATGGCCGCATGCCGGCGCTCAGGAGCGACTGAGCCGCCGCGAGCTTGGCCGGCTTCATGACGCTGTTCCCATGCTGGGGCAAGGTGCCGCCATGGCGCTCACGCGCCGCTGCGAGCCCGTCCAGCGTGCGCTCGCGAATGATGTCCGACTCGAACTCGGCGAACGCGGAGATGATGTGAAAGAACAGCTTTCCCTGCGCCGTGGACGTATCAATGGCCTGGTCCAGGCACACGAGGTCAACCTCGGTCTCCCTGAGGTGGGTTGCGACCGCGACCAGGTTGGTGACCGACCTGCCGATGCGGTCCAGCTTGGTGCACACGAGAGTGTCGCCCGCACGGAGCGAGGCGATGAGCGCGTCCCACTCAGGTCGTGATGCTTTCCTGCCCGAGGCTCCCTGGTCGGCATAGACCACCTCGCATCCCGCGTCCTTCAGGCGGATGGCCTGGTTCTCGGAATGCTGCAGTTCAGTGCTCACCCGCGCGTAGCCAATCCTCATGTGCTGCTCCTCTGCTGCAGCCCGTGCGGCTACCCTCAGTTACCAGTGTACCGCGAGACGGTTACTATCTGTAACGGGAGACGGGACGGCGGGTGAGACAGCAGTACCTGCCGCTATGGCTGGCATGCGGTGGTTTCGCGTGGTGCCCCGTGCGACACCGATGAGACGGCCGGCTCGCGGGACAGCGGTCAGCCATCATCCCGTGAAGACCGGAGCCTACTCAGCTCGGCCTTCAGCGCGTCGCGCTCTTGCCTGAGCCTCGCGTTCTCCTGTTCCAGCCCGGCCAGGCTCTTGCGGAGGTGGCGCCGGGCGACCCGGGCGAAATCGAGCGCGATCGCGGTGAGGCTGTCCTGGGTGGCGGCGTCGTCGCCCATGTCAGCCTCCGAGGCACGGCACGGCACGGCACGGCATGGCCGGGCTGCGGTGCGGCGGGTGCCTGGCGGCCTCGGTGCCGAACGTGCGCGCGGACAACTGCTCCCTGAGCGAGGCGTTCTCCCGCTCAAGCTCGGTGATGCGGTCGGCCATCCTCTGGTTGTCGTCGGCCAGCATGGTCATGGCCTCGTCGCGTCCCGGTAGCTGTGCTCCAGGTGCCTGCTTCGCGGTCATGCCCTAGGCATCGGGGCCTTCCGGGATCACGGTGCCGCTGATCCCTGGTAATGCGGGAACCTGGCCATCCGCGTACCGCTAGCCCGGCTCCCGATATAGCGGCAGTTCAGTGGCATCATCCCCGGGCCAGCATGTGCGCTGTTCCCGCTAAGGCGGGAGGCGCTATCGTGCCCGTGTTCTGCCACGGCAGCCGTTCAGTCCCGTGACCCCCTGGCTTCTTGCGTGCCTTGTAGGCCGCTGACCTGCACGCCTCGGCATGGTAGAGCGCTTCCGGCCTCGACGGCTCGAAGGTTTCGGGGCAGCCGTCCCGGGCGCACTGGCGTGGCTTGAGGTGCTTCCTGCCCTGCCGCTTGGTGGTGTCGGTGACTTTGCTGTCTTCGAGCCGGTCGGCCTCGGCGGATGCCACGGTGAGGAGCCGCTTCCGCGTCTCAGTTTCAGGGATGAGATCTGCGATGCTCTTGCTGAGGGCCTTGAACGCGGCCAGCTTGCTGACGTGCACGACCGTGGACGCATCATCCCAGGGCATCCGGTCGGCACTGTTCTCCTGGGCCTGGCGCAGGCGGTCTTCAAGGGCGTTCCACAAGCTGGTGCGGCGTTCAGCCGGCGCTGCCTTGACGACCGCTTTCATCACCTGAGTGACCGCCAGCACCGGGATTGGCTGCATCATTCTCGGGTTACGACAGGCCCAGCAGCGGGCTTCCCCGCCCCATTCGGGCCCAGCAGGCCGAGCACGCTTCCCTCCTGAAGCTCCAGGTCCACGCCGTCAAGCGCGAGCACAGGCCCGAAGCGCTTTCCCAGCCCCTCGGCCGCGATCGCCGCGTCCGCCATCTTTGCCTCCCGCCAACTCCGCCGGAAATTCGGCTAGGTAGGATAACTACCTATCTGCTTGTGGGTAGCATACCTACTCATGAAGGCGGATGCGCAAGTGCTCAAGGGACACCTGGACACGCTGCTGCTGGCCAGCCTGGAGGGCGGCCCCCGGCACGGGTACGCGGTCAAGGAGGCACTGCGGACGGGCAGCGGCGCGCGGTTCGACTTGCCCAGCGGCACCATCTACCCGGCCCTGCGGCGACTGGAGGCGGCCGGGCTGGTAAAGGGAACCTGGACCGAGGCCGGCGGGCGCCGTCGGCGCAGCTACGCGCTCACCCCGGCTGGGCGCCGACGGTTGGCCGGGGACCGGGCCGCCTGGCGCGAGTTCGCTTCCGCTGTGACCGCGATCCTGGAGCCAGCACTATGACCAGCCCGCTGATCACAGGCTACGTGGCTGGCCTGCGCCGCGGGCTCCCCGCCGGCCTCGCCGACGAGGCAGCCGACGGGCTGACCGAGACCTACCAGTATCACCTCGCCTCCGGAGCCGCAGAGGAGGAAGCCGCGCGTGCCGCGCTGGCCGAGTTCGGAGACCTGACGGCAGTGCTCGGCGAGTTCACCCGGCAGGCCACGGGTCGGCGCGCCGCCCGGCTGCTTCTGGCGACCGGGCCCGTCGCCGGCACCTGCTGGGCAACTGCCCTGATCCTCGGCCGCGCCTGGACCTGGCCGGTGCCGGCCACGGCGCGGCTCACCTTCGGCGCCGTCCTGCTGCTGACGGTCCTCGCGCTGCTAGCCGCTGCGACCAGCGGGCACAGCTACAAGCGGACCAGGCTCACCGCCGCCGGCGGCCCGGTCATCCTCGCCCTGGACGCCACAGCCATAGCCGCCATCGCGCTCGCCGCGCCGTCCCTCACGCTGCCCCTGAGCGCTGCCATAGCCGTCAGCCTCGGGCGGATCGCGTTCACCGCATGGACTCTGCTCCGCCTCGCCATCCATTGAGAACGAACAGGCAAGAGGCCAATGGTGCGGGGTGACGTGGCTGGATGCCATTCAAAGGAAGGGACAGACCGGGCCGCTGCTCGGGTGCACCAATCGGGAGCGATGATAGAGGTAGATCTGCGATGACCGTGGAGAGTGGGAAATGACAGCGACCAGGCTCAGCCCCTTGATGCTGTCCGTCATCGACGTGGACCTTGAGATCACCCAAGAACTGAAGGACGCGGCGGCCGAGATCACCGAGAGCAGCGGCGACTCCTGGCAGCGCGTGCTGGACGCGGTCACGCACCGCGCGGACGAGTCGGTCATCGCCGCGAGTGTCCTGCGCACGGCGGACGATGGCGGGCTGCCGATGTTGCTGCGTGGTCTGCCGGTGTGGGATGGGTTCCGCACCCCCGCGTCCCGGGCTGATGCACCGCACGTTCCCCAGGCACCTGATCTGATGCCGTTGATGGTAATGGCAGGACTCGGCTTCCCGGTGGCGTTCACCATGGCCCAGGACGGCCGGCTGGTTCAGGACGTCGTCTCAAGCGATGCACCAGGGTCGGCGCGAGCGGGCGGCCCCATGGGCCGGGCACTTAAACTACACATGGAGGCAGGGTTCGCCCGTTGTAAGCCTGATCACCTCGGGCTCTACTGCATATACAACGACGACCGCGCCGGGACGACCCTGTCTGTCCTGAAGCCAGGGCTCATTCCCGGGCCGGTGGCACAGGAGCTGTCGTCAGTGCGGCCAAGTGCGGTTCTGCAGAAGGGCACCATGGACGAACTCGACCCGACGAGCACCTTTGTCTCGGGCGCCGATGACGCCGTGCCGGGCAGGTTCCGGGTGAACTACGATCTCGGCTACTACGCCTATGACCTGACAATTGCGCAGCAGGAGGCGCTCGCGACGCTGACCGGCATTGTGGAACGGGAATGCCGGTCGGTGGTGCTGAATCCCGGTGAGATGGTGATCTGGGATAACAATACGACGATCCACGGGCGCGACAGCTACCCGCTTCACCATAACGGCCGCGACCGATGGCTTAAGCGGGTATTGACCAGGCGGGAAATTGAATCCTGCTCCGACATGCTAGTCGACCGGTCGCTGAATATCTTCCCCTAGCCCTGATGTTCACGGTGACTGGCAACCACTCCGGCCCTCCACCAGAGCAGACAGGCATCCCGGAAAACCCGGGCTGCGTGCTTCGGGACAACGACGGCGCTGGCGCGGACATCGGTCCCGCGCCAGCGCCGTTGCTTGACGGCTCATCGCGTCCCGGCCCCAGAGGCCGACGCTACGTCGGTTATGGAGCCCAGAACTGGTTGTTGCACACGCCCTGGTACGGGTATTGGATGACGGCCGCTCCCTGGTTGAAGCTGTTGCCGGTGACCCCGAGGACCAGTCCCGAGTTAAGGTTGAAGATCGCCGAGTAGCCAGCACAGTTACCGGCGGGCGTCCAGTACTGGTCTGGTTGACCGCTTAGGCACGTCCATCCGACGATCCGTGCTCCGGCCTGGCCGCTTCCGTTAATGACGCCGAGGCACGCCCTGACGCGTTAATGAGCTGGTAATAACCCGTCGCGCCCCACTGGGCGCCCCAGTGCCACGATTGGTTTGCCGTGCCATTGCACGCCCACTGGATCGCGTCGGCGTCGATCCGGCCGCAGGGATGCTGGCGAGGTCTACAGGGCATCGCCCTGGCCTTCCTCGGACCAGTCGACCACGCCGGTGATCTCGTCACCGTCGGCGGACACGGCCCGCCAGCTACCCCAATCCTGGCTTCCCCTACGGGGCGGCGCATGCGTCGGAGCTTCAGTACCTGTTCGGCCTGCCGACCTCCGCGCCTGGCAGCCTGTGGGCGGCACAGCAGCGGCTTGCGATTAGGATGCGGCAGGAGTGGGCGAACTTCGCCAAGTCCGGCGTGCCGTCAGCTACCGGAGCCCCGGCCTGGCCGCGTCTCACGGCCAGCGGCCAGGCGATGCTGTCCCTGATGCCGCCCGGCGCCGGTCCCGCAGACCGACTTCGCTGCCGAGCATCATTTGCGCCTTCTGGGCGCTCGGCGGCGACTAGACCGGGGAACTTATGCGGCGTGCGTGTCTGGTGCGGTGGTGTAGGTGCGGCCTGTCGGCGTGGTCCAGGTGAAGGTGCCGGGTGCTGGCTGGGCAAGTTGCCAGCGTGGGTGTTGTTTGAGCTAGTGGTGATGTCTGCAGAGCGCGCCGATGTTGCAGGTGCAGGTTTTGCCGCCTTGGTCGTAGGGGGTGGTGTGGTCCAGGTCGCATCGTGTGGCGGGCTGGCGGCAGGTGGGGAAGCGGCAGGTGATGTCGCGTGCGGTGATGTAGTCCCGCAGGCGGGGTGGTGGCTGGTAGGCGGTGGTGGCCTGGGTGTGGGCGCATCCGGCTGCTGCCGTGTCAGCCGCTGCCATTCGCGCGGCTTGGCCGGCGGCGGCGCTGGCGGTGGCCAGTACCTGAGCGAGCTTGGACGGCAGACTCAAATCTGCGGGGAGGCCTGCGGTCTGCGCTGGCGTGGCGAGCTCCGCGGTGAGTTCTCCTTGCGTGATCGTGACGGTCACGCGCCTGACCAGGCCGCAGTGATCAGCACGCTGGCGGGCGGGCTGGGGGGCGGCGGATCGGGCGGGTGGTCCTGGTCCGGCTCGTGCGGATCGCCGCCGGATCGTGGCGGCGGCGAGGGCGCGGCCGTCGGGTCTGGTGACGATGACCTGCCAGCTGACGGCGGGGTCGCGGGCTGCGAGCTGGGCGAGGTGGCTGGCCTGGGCGGGGGTGATGGCGCCGAGGCGGCTCAGGTAGCCGGGCTCGATGCCGTGTCCGGTGAGCGCGGACCAGGGCGCCTTCAGGTCGAGGAACCCGCCGCCGGCCGGCAGCAGGTGCCCCATCGCGGCCGGCCCCGGCCGGACGAAGGCGGCGACGTCGGGCCACGGTGACGGCCGCGCGCCGGCGTTGCCCTCGGACGCGTCATCGCTAGACCCGGTGTCGGCGGGGGAGCCGCCGCCCAGGGGTTCGCCGGCCAGGGGTTCGCCGGCCGTGGGTTCGCCGGGCGGGGGTTCGCCGGCCAGGGGTTCGCCGGGCGGGGGTTCGCCGGGCGGGCAGCCATCGTCGGGCGGGCAACCACGGTCGGGCAGGCAGTTGCTGTCGGGCGGGTAACTGTTGTCGGGCGGGCAGCCGTCGTCGTGCGGGCCGTCTGGCGGGGGCGGGATGTAGGGCAAGGTGCCGAGCAGCAGGCCGAGCAGTACCTTGGAGCGGAGCAAGTCGATGCCGCCGTCGGCGCCTGACGCCTTCAATGCTTGCGCCAGCGCCGTGATCCTGGCCAGCGCCGCCGTGGCCCGGATGCCGGGCAGGTTGTAGCCGGCCAGAGTGGCGGTGCCTTCGGCGTCGGGGTACAAGGTGACCTTGGCGTGCCGTTCGGCTTCTTCGCGGCGCCGGTCCGCTCCGCGGGGGTCGGCGGAGATGACGGCGCGGCGCAGCGCGGCCCGCAGCTGCCCGAGCGTCTGCTCGCCGGCGCGGGGGAGAATCCGGGACTCGACGGCGCGTGCATTCTCTTCGTCGAGCACGGCGGTGGCCTCGGCGATGGTCCGGGCCCTGGACAGGTCGATGCGCCCGGATCGCAGCGCGGCCCCGGTCTGCGGCAGCCGCCATCCGAGGGTGACCGCCAGGTCGGTCCAGCAGGAGGCGCTGGCCTGGGACATGGTCAGGGCGAGGGAGACCTGGCCGCACGCGTCCTGCGGCAGGCTCGCCGGCCGGTCCGAACCTGTCCAGGGCCAAGACATGCCCACGGCTCAACGTCATCGAGCCCTACGTGTCGGCGGTCGGATTCGTCGACAACCCGACGTCCAAGTACTCCCGGCTGCGCACGCTGACGATTGAGGAGTACCAGGCCGAGCGAATCGCCCGTATGATTGGCGTTCCGGCCCCTGCCGTGGCTGCGGTGGCCTGACTTGCCGAGGGCCTCATCCGGGAAGTCATGGACCCGGCCCGCCGAAGTACGCGAGGCCGCAGCCAAACGGTGGCCCGCCCTGCTCACCGCCTTCGTAACCGGCCAGGAGTGGGTACCGTTCGATGTCCCGCTGCGCGGCCCCGGCCCATCCGAGATAGGCGGGCGCCTAGCCGAGGTCCAGGCGTGGGCGGCGGAATGGTATCGAGCCGGGCGCGGGCCGCTGAGGGTGGAGTACAAGCAGGTGGGCGGTCGCCTGGTCGGAGCCAACCAGATCCCCTGCCGCGCCTGGCTCGACGGTTATGCCCAGGCATGGGAACTGCTTGGCGCCCGCCGCCAGGTCAGCAAACTGACCAGGCTCGCCGACCGTGCGAAGCTAGAGTGCCCGCGCGCGCTCGGCTGGCTGGAACGCAACCCGGTCAGAGCCCTCCGGCTTGCTGCAGACTGGGAACGGCTGCTCGCGACGGTTCGCTGGATCGACGAGCACCAGTTCGCCGGCCTGTACGTCCGGCAGGTCGACGTGCCCGGCGTAGATACCAAATTCATCGAGGGCCACGAGCGGGTGCTCACCCAACTGCTCGACCTGCAACTCGACCCAGACAGGATCAACCTCGCGGCGCCTGATTTCGCGGGCCGCTACGGTTTTCTCCGCAAACCGGACTACGTGCGGTTCCGGCACGCAGGCTCAGGATCCGCGTACACCGAACTGACGGTCCGCACGGACGAACTCACCGCGACGCCCGAGGGCGTCACCCGTGCCTACATCCTCGAGAACGAGGTGACGTACCTGGCGTTCCCCCTGGCCGCCGACGCCATCGTGCTCTTCGGCGACGGCTACGCGGTCAACATCCTGGCGAAGCTCGGCTGGCTCACCACCCTCGACCTGACCTACTGGGGTGACCTAGACACCCACGGCTTCGCGATCCTGAACCGGCTCCGCTTCCGCTTCCCGCACGTGCGATCCATCCTCATGGACCGCGAGACCCTCCTTACCCACCAGTCCCAGTGGGTCACGGAGAAGACCCCGACGAGGGCCGCCCTGGACCTGCTCACCCCCTGCCGAGCAGGACCTCTACCAAGACCTCGTCAACGGCACCTTCGGTCCCGCCATCCGCCTGGAACAAGAACGTGTCAGTTTCGCGTCGGTCAAGGGTGCACTTCCGCCCGCCTGAGCATTTATCCAGTTGTCGCAGTTTAATGTTAGTCTTTGGCCGACCCAAAGAACGCGCCGATGTACTTCTCAGGCTCTTCTCCTCTTAGGTCGATAACCTGGCCACCGTACCGACCGGAGGTGCTGGTGAATATTGCCTCGTACCGAGCCAGTCCGAGAGCGTCATGCGGCGAGAGTATCCGACTAGGAACCTCGTCTATGAAGTTGGCGACAAGGTAGAATGCTTTAGGGTGAGTACCAAGAGTCTCCATGATCCAAGCATCGTCGCTAATCACACCGAGATACTGACGCTCTAGCGGATTACGGACAACGAGCCCTCGGTTTACATATATTCCAGCCTCGGCCGGCGAAAGGCCCTGCCAGTCTCTGGCGACTTCTCTCATGGGAGCGCCTATCGCAGTTAGCCATGCGAGTGGAGCGATGCACCGCTCTCCACCACCTTGAAGCCATCTCTCGCCTGAACATAGAATCCAGTCGTTGCCATAGCTGAAAGGCGAAAATCGGTCGCTAAGGTAGGCCGAATACAAATCGTCAAGAAATTCTCGTATAGTGTCGTAGCGATCGGGAGAAAACGCGGCACCATGGACAGGATCTGTCGAGAAATAAACTGCCGTACGGCCTTCTGGAAACTCCGCAGGTCCCCTAGCGGGCAATCGCAATGTTTCGTGTCTTGGTCCAAGGTCGCCAGGGAACATCGGCGGGTTCGTGCGTTCACCAGGGAATGCAGGTTCACGGGTGGGGCGCGCACCCCTGCCTCTAATACCATTCAGGAGAACATCTCTTGCCTCTTGCGCAGACTTATCCGTCATATCTATATAGACACGACTTGCGAGCAGGTTCGGCGGGGTGCAACTCGTGACCATGACCGGAACTAGAAGTCCTTTCTCACCAGTCGGATCCTTAACAAATGCCGCCCTCCATTCGGCTTCCCCAAAGGCTGACGCGTTGTACTTTTCGGATAGGACTGCGATAGTTCGGTGTGCGGAGGTTGCCTTTTCCATTTCATGAAGAAAGTCTCTTCCGGGAATAAAATCCCACGCCTGAAGCGTCACCGAATACCCGGCGCTCCCCAGTTGCCAAGCAATCCACTCCGCCCATGCGGCATCGGCAGCCGTATAACTGACGAAGAAGTCCGGCACCGATTCCAAGTCTGAAATTACCGTCACGGCAGCTTTACCTCGCGCTTAGAACTAGTCATAAATATGATCACTTTATGCTAGCGTATCGGTCGAGAGCACTGGCGCCAAGCATACAGATTTCCTTGTATGGCCCGAAGATAGTATGGACGGGTCGGTTGCAGTCCAGATAGTTCGCGTCTGACGGTACCTAACAGGGCCGGTCGCCAGCGCGGGGCGCGAGATCCTCAACGATGCCGGATCCGATCTGGCGGTGCGTGCCAGTCCTGGAGTCCAGCTCCGCATCCGGTTGCGTCCTTGCCCTGCCCGGATTGAGCCCGGTAGACTCGTACAGGGTATCTGTACAAGTGAGGTGAGTCTTCATGACTGCGGTGAGCATCAGCCATGCCCGCGACAATCTGTTCCCGCTCGTCCGGCAGGTCAATGAAGACCACGTGGTCATCGAGATCGTCACGCGTCACGGCGGCAACGCCGTCCTGATGTCCTCCGAGGACTACGAGTCGCTGCAGGAGACCCTCTACCTGTTTTCCACGCGCGCCAATGCCACCCACATCCTGCGCGGACTGGCCGAAGCCCGGGACGGACGCGCCGAACCGGCCGACCTGGAGACGCTGGCCACTCGGTTCAATACGCAGGCCGACGAGTGAAGCTGCACGTCACCTCCGGTGCCCTCGAAGACCTTGAGGCATGGTCGACGATCAACCCCAAGGTGCTGTCAAAGATCATCCGGCTAATCGCCGAAACCATGCGAACGCCGCGAACTGGCACGGGTAAGCCGGAACGGCTCAAACACCTCGGCGGCGAAGTATGGTCACGGCGAATCACCGAAAAGGACCGCCTGGTGTACGACATCCAGCCAGACACGATCACCATCGTCGCCTGCCGGTTCCATTACGACGATCACTAACTCGGGCCAGGTCAGGGCCGGACTCAGCCGGACACTACAAGATCACCCTTCGACCATATATCCGCTGGTCGGGTTACGTTTTTCCAGGTGGTGGCAGGTGTTGGTTTGAACCAACGTAGGCTGAGCCGACGGTTTAACGCCCTCCACTGCACCGCCGTTGACCAGCCCGAACAGTCGTAAGTGCACCCTTCCGGCGTGCATTTTGGCGTGAGGGTCCTGCCGAACACGGGTCCAAGATCTGAAACTGCGACCCTGGGCGTCCCGTCGAGTCTCGCGCACAAGACGCCGGGCATGTATGCCTGCTGGTCAGGACCGTGGCTCGGTCGCCGGGCCGAGCCTGGCGGCGATGTCGCGCACCACGTCAAGGCAGCCGTCAGCCACGGCCATCACCAGATCGTGGGCCTCATCGTTGGTCAGGTTCAGGCGGCGGCCGTTGAGCCCGCAGAACGCGATCATTCCGGCGAGCGCAAGTCGCTTGTCGCCGTCGACCAGCGCATGGTTACGGGCCAGCGAGCAGCAGCGCCGCCGCCTTCTCGTCAGGCCCGGATAGGCGTCCCGCCCGAACGCCGACGCAGTCCCTCATCACCTCCTTCGCGGGCCGCTACGGTTTCCTCCGCAAACCGGCCTGCGGCGCGGCCCGCTGCCGGGCTGGGCGGCGCTATGGCGTACCGCTATCCCACCGATTGGCGGAGCGGGTCACCTTCGGCCAGGGAGTCGTTCATCGCCTTCTTCGCGACGGCCAATGGCACACCGGTCGCCTGAGCGATGGCCTCAGCCAGGACAGCCGGGTCCGGGATGGTCGGATATCGCGGAGGGCTTACCCAGATCTCCGGACCCTCCGACTCCGCCTCACGGTCAGAGGTGTCGGGCGTTAGCTGCGCGTAGTAACTCAGCTGGGCAGGATCCCAGCCCCAAACACTCTGCCGACGCCAGCCCGCCAATTCCAGGTTGTATTGCGGATAGGAAGCCAATTGCCTCTCGCGCATGATCGGGGGTGTATTCGTTCGCCATATTAGTAGGCGGAAGGAGCGAACCGGAGTCGTTTTTAAAGATGAGGCCACCTTCAGGGCAAGAGCCAACCTTCAGATGCGCTGGGCCACAGTGCGGCAACCGCGTCGGCCAATGCCGTGAACTCGTCGACAGCAGCGCCCAGGAAGGGCATGCCCCGTCGGCCGCCGCAGCGACGACGCCTACGACGCGGTGCTCGGTGCCGTTGTCCGGCCGGGAGCACCCCAGATCCAGGCCCTTTGGACTAACGAGGTAGACCTGCGACTCGCCCGCTCCGGTCGATGCGGTGACGGCATCGAATCCGGCGTTGTGCGCGATGACACCGGGGTTTCCGCGCCGGTTACCAGGGCTCACCGTGACCCCGCAATCAGGACAAATCGCCTTCATGCGCATCGCTCAGGCTCGCAGGGGCGGCTCTGGCCGCGGTTCCGGGTTGTCCGTGCCGCCGCTCGCCGCATATTCCCCGATATGCGCAAACCCCTTATGATTCCCTTCATGGCGTGGTTGGAGACCATCCCGCGAGCACGGGCTACCGGGTCACTCGCTGAGGCCTACGCGGCCATGGACGGCCGGCCGATGCCGCCCGTGTACGTCCCGTCGCACGGTGACGCCGCCGGGATCATCCGCGCGCACAGCCTTGACTCCGAGTTGCTGGCGAGGACGTTCAGCGTCTCCGGTGCGCTGGCGGCCAGCGGACTGGCCTGGCCCGACCGGGAGCTTCTCGCGAGCGTCGCCTCTCGCACTAATCAGTGCTTTTATTGAACGTCCGCTCACGCAGAGTTTCTGCGTGTCGCTAACGGCCAGTCCGCCGAGTCCCTGGCCGTTCTCGCGGGAGACGATGCCTCCCTGGGGTCGCGCGGCAGTGCCCTCGCGCGGCTCGCGGTCACCCTGACAGCCGAGCCGTGGACACTGACCAGGGATGCCGTGGAGGACGCGGCCAGCGAGGGCCTCGACGGGAAGCAGCTCGAGATCGCTTTCGGCGTCATCTCGATGTTCAACTACTTCACCAGGGTCGCCGACGCGACCGGCATCGAGTTCGACTACCAGACCCCGCTGCCCGCCTTCAAGCCCGACCTGCGCCGGACGGCGCCGCCCCGCCCTGACCGACCGGATGTCTCCGGCCGAAGTCCCCGTCGCCGTCAGCCCAGGGACGAGCGGCTGCGCGGGGCGTGGGAGGCCTGGCGGGCTTACCAGTTTGATGGGGACGGGCCGCTGAGCCCGAGCGAGCGCCGCCTGCTGGCAGCCGTCGCCGCCGGCGAAGCTGCCGACTGGGAGTGCGCGGAAGCCCTTGGCAGTTCGGTCGCGGATAACGCCCTCCTGGCCGACTTCGCCAGGAAGCTCAGCCGCGAGCCCTGGAGCATGGAGCCGGGCGATCTGGAGAAAATGCGGGCCTCAGGCTACTCAGAACTGGCCATCCTCCGTGCGATCTCGCTAGTCGCCCATCAGAACGCCGACTCTCGCCTCGCCGTCGGCCTCGCATTCACAGACGACTAATGGCGGCGACAACTTCACCGGCACAGTCAGCCTCCCGGGTCCGCTCGGGGCAGCCCACGGCCCCTTGACCGAACCAGCGAACCGCGCGACGCTGGATTCAAGCGCGAACGTTCGCTCATGCACGAGGAGGCGTGTAGTGGCGCGACGACGGTACGTGTCGATCAAGGAAGTGGCCGCGCTCGCCGAGGTCAGCTTCCAGACCGCGAGCAAGGTGCTGAACGGCGGGCAGGTGCGGGTGTCCGCGCAGAGACCGCGGAACGGATCCTGGCCGCCGCCGCCCAACTCGGGTACCAGCCGAATACCATCGCGCGCAGTCTGGTCCAGCGGGCGAGCGCCACTATCGGTCTGGTCGCAAGCGACACCACCGATCTGGCCATCACGCTTGCCTGTGTCGCGGCCGAGCAGGAGGCCCGCAGGCACGGGCACAGCGTGCTTGTCGGACATCTCGCCGCTGGCGGCTCGGATGCGCCGGATATCGTGCGGTCGCTGATCGAGCGCCGGGTCGACGGGATCATCGCGGCGGCGCCGGAGGTCGAGGAAGACACCAAGGTTGCCGAGCTGCTACGTTCCTACGTTCCGGCGGTCAGCCTGCAAGCGGTACCTGGTGGGGGCGTGCCGATGGTGGGTTCCAACCACAGGGAGACAGGGCGTCTGGCGACCTCGCACCTGACAGCGCTCGGTCACGTATCGATCGGCACGGTGACCGGGTTGTTCCGGCGCCGGGTGACGCGCAGCAGGCTGCACGGGTACGAGGACGCGCTGCGGGTCGCGGGCCTGGAGCCGAGTGAGGACCTGGTCGCCGAAGGCGACTGGACACCGCGCGGCGGCGCGATGGCCGCCCGGCTTTTGCTCGAACGTTCGCCCGAGCTCACAGCGATCTTCGTGCATAGCGACACCATGGCGATCGGCGTGCTCGGCGCGCTGTGGCAGGCAGGTCGCCGGGTACCCGCGGACGTCGCGGTCGTGAGCTGCGACGACATTCCGTTCGCCGAGTTCCTTGTCCCCCCGCTGACCACGGTGCGCATCCCGCTGGCCGAGACGGGGACGCGGGCCGTCGAGCTGCTCCTGCGGTCCATCGCCGGCGAGCAGGTACGGGACGGGGTTGAGCTGCTGCCCGCCGAGCTAGTCGTCAGGGAGTCATGTGGCGGAGCCAGAGCACGGAAGGCGGGAGTGTGACCAGGATCGCTATCGACCCATCACGGCCGATCGGCCGCCTCGATCGTAAGGTATTCGGAGGTTTTGTCGAGCATCTCGGCCGGTGCATCTACGGCGGGCTCTACGACGAGGGTTCGCCGCTCAGCGACGACCGCGGCTTCCGCAAGGACGTGCTTGTCCTGCTCCGCGAGTTGCGGCCGGGAGTACTGCGGTGGCCAGGCGGTAACTTCGTCAGCAACTATCACTGGACCGACGGAATCGGTCAGAAAGACGACCGGCCGGTTAGGCCTGAGCTGGCCTGGGGCGGAACCGAGTCGAATCGGTTCGGGACAGATGAGTACCTCGCCTACTGCGCCGAGCTCGGTACCGAGCCCTACATCTGCCTGAACATGGGCACCGGAACTCTCGCGGAGGCGCTGGACTGGGTCGAATACTGCAACGCCGCGCGAGACACCTACTGGGCTGACCGCCGGCGGCGCAACGGCCACCCGGAGTCATACGGGGTGACCTACTGGGGCCTGGGCAACGAAATGTACGGCGACTGGCAGGTGGGCGCGCTATCCGCCGAAGAGTATGTCCGAGAGGCAACCAGGTGGGCACGGGCGCTGAAGATGCTCGACCCCAGCATCCAGCTGGTCAGCTGCGGCAAGACAGGCTGGAACGAGTGGGACCGGATCGTCATCGAGGGCACTGCGCACCTCGTCGACTACCACTCGATCCACATCTACACCGGCAGTGAAGACTACTGGACGAACGTTCTCCAGCCGCATCAGGCCGAACGCGGGATACGGTGCGCCGCGGCGCTCATCAAGCGCACCAGCTACCGGCTCAAGATCCCGGACCCGCCGAAGATCGCCTACGACGAGTGGAACGTCTGGTACCGCAAGATGACGGTCGACCTGGCCGAGCGGTATACGTTCCCCGACGCGCTGGCGGTCGGCACCTATCTGAACATCTTCGTCAGAAACTCGGACTCGGTGAAGATGGCAAACCTCGCGCAGATGGTGAACGCGATCGCGCCGATCGTCACCAGCTCCGATACCGCGACCGTGCAGCCCATCTACTACCCGGTGCTGCTGCACGCCCAGGCGGCGCTGGACGAGGCGGTCGACACGCACGTCTACGGCCCCTACCTCGACCCGGTATGGCCGGACTCCCCTGGCCGGTGGCCGTACATCGTGAAGGACCTTGGGCCGTTCACTGCGATAGACGCTGCTGCGACCGTGAGCACTGAAAAAGGCCGGGTGGCGGTGACGCTCGTCAATCGCGGGCCTGACCACCCGCAGACCGCGGAGATCCTGCTCCGGAATCAGGCGTTCGCGGGGCCAGTCGAGATAACTACTGTCACGGCCGGCGGCCAGGGCGAGCCGCGCGTCCTCCCCGACGTCGCGACGGCTCGTCTCGAGCACGGGACCGAAGACCCTAAGGACGGCACCGTCGTTCTTACCCTGCCACCCCAGTCGTTCACCCTCATCGAAGCGGCGTTCAGCGGCTGACTCCACGTGCCAGCGGAGGCGGGGGCCGCGGCCACTGTCAACCACCACGGCTACAAGGAACGAGAAGGAGTCCCCCGGCCCACATACACCTAGGTAAGAGGCCATTTATCGAGGTTATGGACAAAGGATCCAGATCGACTAGCGCTTGACGGACAGATCCGTATTAGAATTACAAACTACCAGCGTCGGACAGAAGGATGCTTATGACTACACTTCTCGCCCTCGAACCTCGCGACGCGGGCGCTAGTATCGCGTAATTGAAGTTCCGTTCTTTATAAAAGTTGTCCGGCGTTTCCCGTGCGCTTTGCTGATGATAACCTCGGCCGGTTTGGTCCAGGTGAAGGGCGTGCAGTCGGTGTTGTAGCTTGCGATGAAGGCCCCGATCGCCGCCTTGAGTTCCTTCACGCTCGTGAAGCTGCCACGGCGGATCGCCTTGCGCGTGATGATAGAGAAGAATACTTCCACGAGGTTCATCCAGGAGCACCCGGTTGGCGTGAAGTGCAGCTGGATTCGCTTGTTCTCCGGCCTGGCCAGCCAGGCTCTCACATTCTCGTGTTTATGCGTTCCGTAGTTGTCTACGACAACATGAAGGTTCCCGCCGGGGTACTCCGCGGCAACATGCCTGAGGAACTTCAGGAATTCCTTGTTAGTGTGCTTGCTGTGACACTGATCTGTCACCCGTCCCGTGGCGACTTCCAGTGCGGCGAACAAGCTCGTTGTCCCGTGGCGTTTATAGTCATGCGAGCGGCGCTCGGCCAGTCCCGGCATGACCGGAAGCATCGGCTGGGACCGCTCCAGCGCCTGGACCTGCGACTTCTCGTCAACACAGAGCACGATAGCGTTCTCGGGCGGATTCATGTAAAGCCCGACGATATCAGTGATCTTCGCGTCAAGCTCGGGGTCCGTGGAAAACTTGAAAGACTCCGTGCGATGCGGCTGAATACCCCAGTTCCGCCAGATCGCGGCTATCTCATTATGGCTGACGCCGATGCGCTTTGACAATTCACGGCTCGACCAGTGCGTCAGCCCTGAATCCTCCGGCGGCGGCGTCAGCGTCTCCGCCACCACCATTCCTTCATCCACGACTGGCGGGCGCCCGGAACGCGGGCGATCATCCAGGCCGCCCGCGCCTTCCGCGAAAAACCGGTCCCGCCATTTCCGTACCGTCGGAGCCGAAGTCCCTAGCCCCGAGGCTACCGCCGTGGTACTCCCGCCGTCGGCCAGTGCCAGGACAATGCGAGCCCGGAATCCGATAACCGACGGAACGCGCGGAGACCGGGTCAGGGAAACCAGTTCCGCATGATCGCGATCCGACAATACCACCGCAGGTGAGTAACGCATACTGCATTATCTCACACATTCGAAAGAAAAGATACTTCAATTACGCAATACTAGCGTCATGGAACCCGACATCGAGTTTGACAGCGGGCTGGATGCGCTGAGCGCGCGGACGAAGTGTCACGGATGCTGCGTCGATGCCAGCCACCAGATCGCCATTACAGGCACCCTGGCACTGTAAGCCCGCGCGGTCCTGCCCGGCACGCGTCTGCCGGCGTGCGCCAAGCCAAGCGTGCCGGGCAGGACTAGCTCGCGGGCGGTGGCCTTTCGGCCGGCATGCCCCTGCTCAGGTAGAACGCGGCGAGGAGTTCCGGCATGGACCACGACGATCTGCAAGGTTTCCTGGAGCTGGCGGTCGCTGAGCGTTCCAGGTTTGGTTACCAGGTGCACAGCAGCCCCACCTGGCTTGCCGTTAGCCGGGATGGTCTCACGTTGCCCGAGCACGGCTGGAAGCTGCACGTTTCGAGCCGTCCCGCTACCTTCGCGGCCCTGGTCGAGAAGCTGCTTCCTGTGCTCCTCGATGGCGGTCACATTTTCAAGCTCGTTCGTTCGCGACAGACGCTCGCCAGGCTCAACAACGGCATCAGTTCACCGGCTGCGGTCGGTAAGGCGTTCACTATCTATCCCGCGCAGCAGCATGTCCGCGAGCTTGGGTTGCGGCTAGCTAGCTTGCTGCGCGGAGACGAGGCGCCTAGGGTGCTGAGCGACCGGCAGGTAGATCCCGGCGCCCCGGTGTACTACCGGTACGGCCCGTTCCGCAGGAGCTGGCGCACAGACACCGGCGGGCGAATGGTCACGCTGATCCACGGCCCGGCGGGCGAAGAGTCCGGCGGCTTGGCCACGATGCGATACCGGCA
This sequence comes from uncultured Actinomycetota bacterium, assembly GCA_963720575.1. Classification (GTDB taxonomy): domain Bacteria; phylum Actinomycetota; class Actinomycetes; order Streptosporangiales; family Streptosporangiaceae; genus Chersky-822. The sequence goes on along the minus strand of CAVRGA010000001.1, from coordinate 801,041 downwards.
ACCTTCCTGGACCACTGACCCGTTCACTGGGATGGCTGGTGGTACGCAAGAGACCGCCGGAGACCAGGTGCTCGGTGGCAGATATCGGATCATCGCAGGACTTTGGGAGTCAGCCAGAGGCAACGTATATCGCGGCGTCGACCAGCGGGACGGCACGAGCGTGGTTATCAAGCAGGCCCGCGCGCTGGTCGACGAGCACGATTCATCTGGCGATGTCCGGTTGCGGTTGCGGAACGAACGCCGGATCCTCACCGTGCTCGATGGCGTCGCAGGGGTGCCGCGCTTCATCGACCACTTCCGGCACGGCTGCGACGAGTTCTTGGTGACGAGCGATGCCGGGCCGCATAACCTGCTCCAGGACGTTGTCAGCAACGGCCGCTACCTCCCTGCTGGTCACTCCGAGGCGAGCGGATGGCGCACTCTCGACGCACTTGGCCAGCGCCTGGCCGGGATCGTGCTCGATGTGCACGCCCGCGGTGTTTTCCTCCGTGACATCGCGGCAAGAACGTGGTTGTCAACGGGCCCGACCTCAGCCCGATCGACTTCGGCTTCGCTGGCCACATGGCCTGCACATCCCCGGTGGCACCCCAGGCTTTGCGCCAGCTCGGCAGCTCCGCGGTGAGCCACCCCGGGATACCGATGATCTGTTCGCTCTCGGCATGACGCTGATTTACGCCGTGCACAGTGTTCTGCCAGTGACGCTGGACGGCGATCCCGATGCCCCGAGACAACGGGCGCTTCAAGCGATCAGCGCCCAGTACGGCGCGATGCCCAGCGGGATCATCGGCAGCATCGCGGCGTTGCTCAGTGATGATGACGACGCTGCCAGGAAGGCGGCGCGGATGCTTGCTGCGGGTGCTTCCGGGGAGCAGCTGGGCGCCGGGCGCCGCGTTTCCCGCCGGCTGCCGACCCCGCCGGATGTCAGCACTGAGCTCGCCGCCGAGATCACCAGTAACTTGCTGGACGATCTGCTCAGCCGGACCGATGCCCTGCTCGCGGCGCCGCGAAGCCTCGAGGCCGCACACGATGCCAGCATCTACACGGGAAGCGCTGGCATCGGGCTTGAGCTGCTGCACCACACCAGGCATCCGGGCGTCAAGAAACGGCTGGGCGCCATGGTGCCGTTCACCCAGCGCGCAATGGCATCGGTGATGCTGCCGCCAGGACTGATGGTCGGCCGAACGGGAGCGGACGTCTTCCTGGCACTCGCACAATCACGTGGAATCGAGGCTGCCCCTAAAGAAGCTAGCACCGAGGAAACTAGCACCGAATACGCAGGACCCGAGATCCCGGCCGCCGACTGGCAGCCCTACGGTGCTGATCTGACATCGGGCGCTGCCGGGGTCGGCATCGGTCACCTGATGCTAAGCGATATCACCGGCGATCGGCGGCACCGTGCTGTCGCAAGTCGCTGCGTCGATTACGTACTCGACCGGCTCGATGACGGGCAGCTTTCAGCAGGCTCGGATGAGCCTATACAGCCGCTAGAGCGAGAGGCCGTTGAGCCATCTGCCGGCCGGGCGCATGGCCTCGCCGGCTACGTCGACCTGCTGCTGCACGCCGCCGAGCGGCTGGACCACCACGATTCCCGGTTCCGCGCGGCCGAGCATGTAAGCCAGCTTGCCGAGCGTGCCGAGTCACTTGCCCGGCGGGTGCCCACACAGTTCTCCGCCCCGATCGCCGCATCCTGGTGCCAGGGCCTCGCCGGGATCGCGCCCGTCCTGCTGCACGCGGAAGACGCACTGTATGACCACACCCTTGGCGCCCTTGCCCGGCGGCTCGCCGACGTTTGCATGGACTTTCTGCCGCACGTGAGCGTTCCGGTACAGTGCTGCGGCCTTGTCGGCATCGGCAACCTTTTCATCGATCTGGCCATTCATGACGCCAGCGGGCAATACTGGGCCGCCGCGCACGCCACCGCACGCCAACTGCTGATCCGAAGTACGGGCCCGGTGAATCATCCGGTCTTCGTCAAGGACAGCCTCGAGGAATACGGCGCATCATGGGCATTCGGCGTTGCCGGACAGCTCGCCTTCTTCCGCCGACTGGCGAAGCACGGTGGTCCCGGCAGTCTCCCGCTGCTCAGACCGCTATCAGCGGACGAGTGCCCGCTGAGAATTGCCCGGAGCGCGACTGGCTCCTTCTAGGCCAGCCTCCTGTCCTGCTTACTGTCCATGCAGCAGCGGACGAAATCCTGAACGATGGGGTTGGCGTCATTGGCTGGCGGCCATGCGACGCCGACCTGGCTTGGGCTGACGCCGGTGACAGGCAGGTAGGTGATGCCGGGGCGGGCGTAGTAGCGGGATGCGGATTCCGGCGCCAGGGCTATGCCCGCGCCGTTGGCTATGGCAGTCAGCCAGGCGTCGGATTTGTCGGTGACGGCGCCGATGCGGACCGGGTTGCCCTGGCGTTCGTCCGTGGCGAGCCAGTAGTCGCGCCACCAGCCGGTTTCTGCCGGAGCGGCCATGAATGGCTCGTCCCAAGCGCTGATCTGCTTGGTCAGCGCTGGCTGAGAGATGAACAGTCGCGCCGCCGCGCGGGTGAGGTTCCCTTCGGCAGCGACGACGGCGAAGGAGCGCACTAGCCGGGTGTCGACATCCATTCCAGAAGGTTATCGCCGAAGGAATTGGACGCGGGCCTGAGCAGCGGGAAGGCTGTGATCCCGTGGCCTGGCGCCCCAGCGGCATTGGGCGGTCGGGGCATGTCACTATCGGTGCGGAGAGCGAAGGCGCTGTGATGAGGCGGCTGGTGTTGCAGATGGGCGTCACGGTCGACGGATACGTCGCCGGGACCGGTGCCGAGGGGGACTGGGGGCTTCCGGACGAGCATCCCGAGGTCAAGGCGTGGAAGGTCGCCTCCCTGCGCCGGGTGGGAACGCACGTCACGGGGCGCGTGACGTTCGGGGAGATGGCGGCGTACTGGCCGCGCCATAGTGACGAGTACGCGGCGTTCATGAACGACCTGCCGAAGGTCGTGTTCTCCTCGACGCTGTCCGAGGCCACGTGGGCGGGCTCGCGGATCGCCAGCGGTACCCCGCGCGAGGAGCTGGCCGCGCTGCAGGCCGCGCCCCAGTAAGGCGAACCTGACAGCGAGATCATGGTCCACGGCGGCGCGGCGTTCGTGCAGGCCTTGTCCAGGCACGGGCTGATCGACGAATACCGCCTCGTCATACTCCCCGTCGTCCTCGGGGGCGGGAAACCCCTATTCGCTGACCTGGCCAGGCCACTACGCGTGGATCTCGTCGAGGCTCAGAGCTTCCCCGACGGAACGGCGACTCACGTGTACCGGCCTGTGCGACCGCAAGCCAGCTGACCAGGGTTCTCGCGTGAGCGCTCCCGTAAAGGTCCCCGGAGGAGTCGACTGGAAGGTGCATGTCGCGCTTGATTCGTGCGAGACTCGCTGAGACGATGAAGCCGACGATCCATGCGAACATATTTTCGATCCTTGGAGTAGCGTGGAGATCACGAACGAGCAGTGCACCCTGCTCGAACTGTGCGCCATCAGGGTCGATCAGGAGAGCGTCGACTGGAGCCTGATTGCCCGGCAGGCGCTGGACCCTGCTGGGCTGGAAGCCCTGTGCCAGGGCGTGATTACCGAGAAATCCGCTGCAGCTGCAAGGTCACGCCCGGTCTTGCGCAAGGGCCTCAAGCGACGACCCGAGCTAGCTGACCGGGTCTCGGCTGAGCTGGAGGCAGCCGACCGGGCCAGCGCCCGTCTCGTCACGGTCCTCGATCCGGGCTACCCGGCCAACCTGCGGCTGATTCCCAACCTGCCGCCATTCCTGTTCTACCGGGGAGATCTGAGCGAGGATGACGCGCGGTCGGTGGCTGTGGTCGGCACGCGCACTGCAAGCACGACGGGTATCCAGCGAGCGGCGAAGATGTCGCGGCTGCTGGCCGACCAGAGCGTAACGGTGGTGTCCGGCCTGGCCCGGGGCATCGATGCCGCCGCCCACAGGGCAGCGCTGGAAGCGGGGGGCCGGACCATCGCGGTGCTAGGGACCGGAGTCACACTGTGCTACCCGGCCGAGAACGCCGACCTAGCCGAGGCGATCACCGCAAGCGGCGCACTTGTGTCGCAATTCTGGCCGACCAGCGCCCCGAGTAGGTACACATTCCCGCGCCGCAACGTGGTGATGTCCGGTATCAGCCAGGGCACCGCGGTCATCGAGGCTAGCAGCACCTCGGGGGCCAAAATGCAGGCCCGGCTGGCGTTGGAGCACGGCAAGAAGGTCTTCCTGATCCACTCGCTCGTTGAGTCCCAGCCGTGGGCCCGGAACTACGCCGACAGCCGCGGCGCGATCGAAGTGGCCGAGGTCGATGAGGTCATCGCCCGGCTGGCTGCGCCGGACCGGGTCCGGCGCGCGACCGAGCAGCAGCAGCAGCTGGCCTTGGCGTACCTGTGACATGACCGGACCAGCCGGGCCTCCGGCCGGGGAACCACTCGGATTCCCCAAATGCGGCAAGTGCCCCTACCGGCTCACCGGCCCGGCCCGGATCTGCGTCGCCTGCGCGGCCAAGAGCCTGGACGCTATCGCCCCGGAGGCGTGCCCAGTCTGCAGCCAGCGTCTCGAAGCCGGAGAACCATGCCGGAACTGGCTGTGTCAGGACCCCGACCGCCGCATCGGACGCATCGACGCGATCTCCTACCACACTGGGTACCTACAGCAGAAGATCAACAGCTATAAGTACGACGGGAAGTCCGGCTGGTCGCTCATCTTCGGCCGGCTCCTGATTGGCTGGCTGGACGGCCACGCGAGCAGTAGCCCTCCTAATCTGATCGTCGCGAATCCGACTTACGACGGACCCGGCGCAGAGGGCCTCGGCCATATCGAGACGATTATCAAGGCGGCAGCCACCGCCGACTACGAGCACAGATGGGCCTTCGACACCAGGACTCCCACAGCTGTCGTCAAGACCGCGCCGACGGAGAAATCTGCCGGGCAGAGCGCTACAGCCAAGCGAGCCGCAGCTGCGGACTTGCGCCGCGTCCTGGCAATCTCAGACCCGGAACGAACTCAGGGACACGACGTCCTCGTCTTCGACGACGTATGCACCACCGGCAGCCAGCTCAACGCGGTCGCCGATTGCCTGCTCGCCGAGGGCCGCGCCGCTCGTGTCCGCGGCCTCGTCCTAGCCCGGGCACCGTGGCGACCTAGGTGAGCCGCGCATTTCTCCGGCCCGCGAACGAACCGGGTCCGGGCCGGTTAGCTTGGCGTAGCCGGCCCGTCTGTTATGTCAGAGGCTGTCCGGCGTCGTGGCAGTTACTGCGTGCCTGGCGGATCAGCCGCCGGGAAAGGAGTGCTTGTGCTGCTGGAGAATAAGAATGCCATTGTCTACGGGGCGGCCGGATCGATCGGCGGCGCGGTGGCTTGTGCTTTTGCCCGTGAGGGCGCGAGGGTCTTCCTGGCCGGCCGCACGCTGGCGACGCTGGATGAGGTGGCGGCCCGCATCCGCGCCGGGGGCGGTGCGGCCGAGACGGCCGGGGTTGACGCGATGGACAAGGCCGCCGTGGACGCGCACGCGGGTCTTGTGGCGAAGACGGCCGGGAGCGTCGATGTCTCGTTCAACGCGGTGGCCGTTGACGTGGTGCAGAACATCGCGCTGACGGAGATCGGGCTGGATGACTTCCTGGCGCCGGTCACCGGGATCTGCCGGACCAATTTCCTGACCGCGACCGCGGCCGCCCGGCACATGACGGCGCAAGGATCTGGCGTCATCGTGATGCTGACTGCCTCGTCCGCGAAGGAGAGCCGCCATCAGATGGGAGGCTTCAGCCTGGCGAACGCGGCGGTCGAGGCACTGGTCCGGAGCCTGGCCGGGGAGATCGGGCGGCATGGCGTGCGGGTGGCGGGGATCCGGTCTAACTTCACCCCCGAGACCTATCCCGGCGTCAAGGACGAGGATCTGGGGCCGCTGCTCAAGGACACGCTGCTCGGCCGCTTGCCCAGGCTGGCCGAACTGGCCGGGACCGCGGTCTACCTGGCCTCGGATGCGGCGGGCGCCGTCACTGGCGCGATGGTCAACTGCACCTGCGGGGCCATCATCGACTGAGCCCACGAGCAGCCCGCCTATCCGCAACTAGACTAAACTTAGTCTAGTTGCTAGGTGCACGCATGACCGTAAGCGTCAACATCCACGAGGCGAAGACGCACTTGTCGCGCCTGCTTGAGCAGGTCGCGGCAGGCGAGCGGGTGGTGATCTCGAAGGCCGGCAGGCCGGTCGCGGATCTCGTCCCCCACCGCGCGGCGACCGTGACGTTCGGCGGGCTCAAGGGCGAGATCGCCTACGACGACGCCGCGTTCGGCATCGACCCGGACATTCAGACGATGTTTTACGGCGATGCTGCTTCTTGATAGCCAGGCCCTGATGTGGCTGCTAGACGACAACCCGAGGCTCGGGCCGCGGGCACGGCAGGCCATAGCGTCCGCGCAGGGCGTGCATGTCTCGGCAGCGACGGTGTGGGAGCTGACGATCAAGGCAATGCTCGGTAAGCTGTCCGTGCCGGCGGATCTTGGCGAAAAGCTCGCCGGGCAAGGCCTGGAGCTGCTCAGCATCACCGCCGAGCACGCCGAGGCGATCAGCGATTTCCCCGAACTCACCCGCCATGACCCGTTCGACCGCCTCATCGTCGCGCAAGCTTCCCGCGCAGGACTCCGGCTGCTCACTGCGGACCATGTCCTGCTGAACCTGCGCCGCGACTTCATCCTGGACGCGTCACGCTAGCCGCCCGTGGCAACGGTCACGAAAATCGTGCCCGCGTCTCGGCCAAGTCGGCTATTGCGCCTACGACCTCACAACCGCGCAGCCGACCATCCACGGGGCACTTTCAGCCGAGACGCTTGAGGGAATCCGACCCGCGGACGCGGAGCACGCCGTTCGCGGCAAAGGCGCAGTCCCCGGCCACGGGCGTGAGGGTCGCCCAGGCGACGAGCGAGAAGTCGGCGGACTCGCCTCCGCCCGCGATCTGGAAGAAGCTGAACTGCTGCTTGCCTCTGGCGGGCGCCGGGGCGGGCGGCCAGTACGGGGACAGCAGGTGCAGGCCGACAGGCCTGGCCAGCGGCTGGCGGACCTGCGTGACTGAGGGTGGTCCCGCCCCCCGGTAGGTGAGCCGGAACTTCACGCCGGGATCCCGTGGCTACAGGAGCCGATGAGGTCCCCGACTCCCCGCACCGTCAGCACCACGCTCTGCTGGCCTGGCCGCAGATTCCTGCTGGACGTCAGGATCGTGACGGCGGCCGGGTCAGAGCCCTTGCCGCGGACGAACCGAAGGTCCGGGTCCGCCTGCTGCCGCAACACGGTGGACAGGGGACGGGCAGCTGCCGGCACCGGCGACGGCGCCGGCGATGGCCGCCGGGACTGGGACGGTCCCGACGTGCACGCTGTGAGTGCCAGCCCCGCGGCTGCGGTCAGCACGGCGGCTCGCATGGCAGTTCCGATGTCCCGCATTCGTCTCACCAGCGATCTGGCGGCTGATCAAATCGGGCAAGTCCCAGACCGTACCGCCGCCGCGAATACGGAGCCGCCTTCTGTAAATCTAACGGCACAGGACATCAATCTGGGCCGCGAGCCGCATCACGCTTCCTGCTGGACTACTCGACACCGACCCTTGGCGGTAGGTGCCAGGGACCCTGACTGGATGCCAGAACTCCCGCGGCGGCATCACCTCCCCCAGTAAACGCTATACAGTATTGCGCGCGAAATGATTCAGCGCGAGGAAGCCGCATCAAGCTGGCGCAAATCTTTCAAAATAAATACTGGGCGAAAATATGCGCCGCATCAGGCCTGCTTTCCCTTAAGCTGATCGCGCCTTCAGCGGGTCCCGTTTAAGGCGGCCGTCGGCCACGGCTATCACCAGATAGTAGGCCTCATCGCTGGTCAGGTTCAGGCGGCGGCCGTTGAGCCCGCAGAACGCGATCAGCCCGGCGAGCGCCAGTCGCTTGTTGCCGTCGGCCAGCGCATAGTTGCGGCAAGCGAGTGCAGCAGTGCCGCCGCCTTCTCGTCAAGGCCCGGATAGGCGTCCTGCCCGAACGCCGACGCAGCCGGCCGCGCGGCACCTACATATGGCTGGTAGCCAGCGGTTATCGCTTTCTCGCCTCGCGGGCGCGGGCGCGGGGGGTGATGAGGCCGGATTCGTAAGCGTAGACGACGACCTGGATCCGATCGCGCAGGCCGAGCTTGGCCATGACGTGCCCGACGTGGGTCTTCACGGTTGCCTCGGAGATGTGCAGCAGTTCGGCGATCTCGGTGTTGGAGAGCCCGGAGCCGATTTCGGCCAGCACCTCGCGTTCCCTGGCGGTGAGTTCGGCCATCGCCGGCGGGCCTTCCGGCGGCGGCCAATCCGAAGCCGGCAGGTGCGGCATGAAGCGGTCGATCAGGCGGGCCGTCGTGGACGGCGCCACAACCGCGTCGCCGTTGTGCACGCACCTGACGGCGTAGATCAGTTCTTCCGGCGGCGCTGACTTCAGCAGGAACCCGCTGGCACCGGCCCGCAGCGAGGCGAACGCGTACTCGTCCAAGTCGAACGTGGTCAGGATCAGTATTCGCGGCCGTTCGGCTGCCTGGCAGATTTCCCTGGTCGCGGCAACCCCGTCCATCTCCGGCATCCGCACGTCCATCACCATGACATCGGCCGGGCAATCCCGGGCCAGCTGCACCGCGACCCGGCCGTCCGCGGCCTCGCCTGCCACCTCGATGTCCGGCTGGCTGCCGAGGACCATGGCGAACCCGGCGCGGACCAGATCCTGGTCGTCAACGAGAAGCACCCGGATCGTCACGCGGCGTCCCCGGCCGTCGGGCCGCTCGCGGGCGGACCGTCCGCGGCGAGCGCCCCTGGGAGCGGCAGCCGCGCCGTTACCTCGAAGCCGCCGCTGGGGCGTGGTCCCGTCCGCACCGTGCCGCGGTACAACGCGGCCCGCTCGCGCATTCCGGCCAGGCCATGTCCCGCGACCGGAGCACCGGGCCCGGCACCGCGGCCGTCGTCGGTGACGCGGATCACCAGCTCGTCCGAGCTGTACCGCAGCCGCACGTCGGCCGTCGCGCCGGTGCCCGCGTGCTTGCGGACATTGGTGAGTGCCTCCTGCACGATCCGGTACACCGCAACGGACAGCCCGCCGGTCACCGGCACGGCCGCGCCTTCCACCGTGTGGGCGACGCGCATGCCGGCCTCGCGGATCTGTGCCACCAGCCGCGGTATCTCTGCCACCCCGGGAGACGGGGCAAACACCGGCCCGGCCTGGCCGACGCGTAGCACGCCGAGCAGCTGGCTCATCTCGGACAGCGCCTGCCGCCCGGTCGCGCCGATCTCGGCGAGGGCCTGCCTCGACATTTCCGGCGCTGTGTCGAAGATGTACCTGCCGCCGTCGGCCTGCGCCACTATGACGCTGAGGTTGTGCGCGATCACGTCGTGCAGCTCCCGTGCGATTCTGGCCCGTTCGTCCGCGGCGGCGGCACGGGCGCGGGCGTCCCGCTCGGCCTCTGCGCGGACGGCGCGTCCCTCAAGCGCGGCGAGGTACACCCGGCGGCGAGCCATCGAATCGCCGAGCACCCAAGCGCTCACCGGCGCCAGCGCATAAAACGGGACGGTGAGCAGCACGAACTGCAGCGGGTGCGCCAAGGGTTCGGATCCGGGCATCATCTCCGCGACCACCAACGCGAACAGCACCACGCAGGCGGCCAGACCCCACAGCGAGACGCGCCGGGGCCGGCGGTCCGCGACGGTGTACAGCAGCACCAGGATGCCGATGTCGGCGAACGTAGGCTGCAGCGGGCCGCCGCCGGACGGCCCGAAGCCGCCCGCGATCACCTGGGCGGTGCCGACCGCCAGCGCGACCGCGTAGGCGGGCACCGGGAAATGGCGCCGCACCGCCACGGCGGCGGCCAGCGCGAGGGTGGCCGGCAGCACGGCCGGGTTGCGGGCGAGGACGTTGACGCTGCCGGCTATCAGCACCGCCATCAGCGCCGCATCGCCGAGCCAGCGGCGGCGGCGCGGCCAGGGGTAGGCCCGCTCCACGGACCCAGGGTAATCGAGAGCGCTGTCACGCATCGCGGCGGAGAAACGACCACGCGCCGGCCGCGAGCAGGACAGCCGCGTAGCCGCAGAACACGCCGAACTCGCCCCAGGCGGAAAACAGGTGACTCGATACATAGGACCCGGAACTCCCTGAGCTGGGGATGGGGGTGAGCGCTTGGGCGCCGGGAAGCCACCGGACGATGTCGTCGTACCAGCTCGCCGGCAGTGCCTGGTCGAGCTGGGGGAGCAGGAATAGCACCCCGAGGATCGCGGTGATCGCCCCCGCAGTATGCCGGATAAGCGCGCCGGCACCGTAGGCGAGTAGCCCGAACACGGTGACAACCGCCGCCGACAGCAGCACCGCGCGCAGCACGCCGGGCTGGGCCAGCGTGGTGCCGATGTGCTTGCCGGCCAGGATCGCCTGCCCGGTGAAGAAGGCAGCGAAGCTGGCGGCCAGGGAAACCGCGAACGAGACCGCCGCGAACACCAGCGCCTTGGCCCCGTACAGCACGCCGCGGCGCGGCATCACCGCTAGCGAGGTGCGGATCATCCGGGTCGAGTACTCCGAGGTGATCACCAGTGCCCCGAGGACCACGATGATCAGCTCGCCGAGCGTCACCTGCCCCATCAGGCTCGACCGCGTCGCATTGAAGCCCACGGCCTCCCGCTGTGACCAGTGCGCGACCGTGCCCGCACAGGCCGCGATCGCCCACGCGACACTCGCCACCACCTGCGCGAGCAGCGTCCAGTAGGTGGAGCGGACCGAGCGGATCTTGGTGAGTTCCGAGCGCAGCGTTGCCGCGAGCCCGGGCCGGCGGGTCACGGCCGGGACGGCCCGGGAGCGAGCCGCCGGGTTCGCGGTCGGTGTCGTCGTTGTCATCGGCTAGCCCTTCCCCTCGAATTCGATGCTGTCCGCGGTCAGTTCCATGAACGCCTCCTCCAGGGACACCCTGGCCGGGGCGAGGTGGTGCAGCAGGATGCCGTTGGCGAACGCGAGTGCGCCGACCTTTTCCGGGCCGAGGCCGCGCACGGTGAACTCGCCGTTGCCCCGGTCCACTGCCCCGCCAGCCTCGCTCACCGCGGCGGCCAGCTTGCCGGCGTCGGGCGTCTTCACCACCGTGGCTCGCGCGGTGCCGGTGAACTCGGCCATCGGGCAGTCGGCGATCAGCTTCCCGCGGCCAATTACTACGAGGTGGTCCGCGGTGTTCTCCATTTCCGACATCAGGTGGCTGGAGACGAACACCGTGCGGCCCTCGGCGGCCAGGGACCGCATCAGCCGCCGGATCCAGCGGATCCCTTCTGGGTCAAGGCCGTTGACCGGCTCGTCGAACATGAGGATCTCCGGATCACCGAGCAGGGCCGCGGCGATGCCCAGCCGCTGGCTCATGCCGAGCGAGAATCCCCTGGACCGCTTCCGCGCCACATCCGCCAGCCCGACGGTGCCGAGTACCTCATCCACCCGGCGGCGCGGGATGCCGTTGGTCTGCGCCAGGCACAGCAGGTGGCTGAAGGCGCTGCGTCCGCCGTGCACGGCGGTCGCGTCCAGCAAGGCGCCCGCCTCGCGCATCGCGCTGAACGCCGCGCCGAACGGCTTGCCGTTCACGGTAACCGAGCCAGCCGTCGGCCGGTCCAGGCCGAGGATCATCCGCATGGTCGTGGTCTTGCCCGCTCCGTTCGGGCCGAGGAAGCCGGTCACCTGTCCCGGCCTGACCGTAAACGACAGGTCATCAACAGCCACCTTGCCGCCGTAGTGTTTCGAGAGGCCGTGCGCCTCGATCATCTGAAACGTCCTTTCCCCGGTTTCCCTGCCGCGTCCAGGTAACCGCCTGGCCGGCCAGGCGCGCATCGGCGGGAGGGGCGATCTTTCGCTGCGACCGGGGTCGGAACAGCTCATCCCGTGGTATGAGCCGTCCCGGATCGTCAGAGCGATATGGCTTGAAGCCACCGGTGGTTTCTACCAGTGTCAATGGAAGCATCGTGGCGCCGGACCCGGCGGGCATCGCCCGGCGCCCTACGCAACAACGTCGAGACCATGATCGGCTACGTCGTCCTCCTGGACCGCGACCGGCACGCTGGCGTGGATCGCCGCGCCGCCGGGCTCGGCCGAGCATGGCTTCGGCACGGTCCTCACGCTGACCGCAAAGGGCACCAAGAGCGCCAGCGTGTACGGCGAGCCGGGCGGTACCAGCGGCAATGTCATCGGAGCCACGGCCAAAGGCTCGCAGTACCTGTCACCCTGGCCCGTCTCGGTATCTGGCGTGACCTGGTACGTGATCAACTTCAACCACCGGCAGGAATGGGTACCGGCCTCCGAGGTCACCGCCACCCGCACAACCTGACCCTCGGACCGCGAAAACCCGCCAACATCAATACCCGAATCGACACCAGCAATAAGGGTGAAAAATTGCCCGGGCGCTTGTCTTGCCTTCTGGGCTGGACCGCCGCCATCACCACCGCGAGCACGGCCGCCCGGATTCGCAGGCCGGCGGCGCCCGGCAACCGGCTGCTTGACGAAGCGGCACGGCGGAGACGTAACATAGCAGTTCCTTCCTGTTCAATGTGCGGTGCGTTGACTGCCCAGCTGGGAGCCGTGATTTGGAATGGTTCGCGCTGGACAGAATTGTCACCTTCGCATTGACGCCCTGACCTGTCGAGACGAGCGAGGTGGTGCGCGATGATGTCCGTCGTGACACCGCAGCCGGTGATTGACGGTGTCTACGAGAGCCTGGCGGTGGCGGACTGGGTACTTGGCCGCCTGGGCGTCCGTTACGTGATCATGTCGGGCACGCTGCTTGGCGCGGTGCGGCATGGCGGGATGATCCCCTGGGACGACGACGCTGATCTGGGAATCCATGAGAGGGACGCGATGGCGCTGTGGATGGGCCGGCCATTGCTGCGGGCGAGAGGCTACGATATCTCCCGCTTCGAACATGGGCTGAAGCTGTTCTCCTTATCGGCTCCGCTCCTGCATCCCGAGCAGGCCGCCCGGTATCCGTTCGTGGATATCTTCACCTTGATCCGCATAGGCGGGAATTGGGTGTTCAGCACCGCGCTGGCCAGGAGCAAGTGGCCGGGTGAGTTCTTTCACCGCGACGATTTCCGGACACTGGCACAGGTCGCGTTCGGGCCCCTGAGGCTGTGGTCCGTGACCGGGCAAGCGGCGCGGTCGCACCTGGATCGCGCGTACGGGCCTGACTGGGTGGTTGACGGCACGTTCACCGGCAATCATCTCACCGGCCGCATCGCCGGGCACGTTGTCCAGCGGGGCATGTTCAGCGCGGCGCTTCCGACCTGCTGGCCGCCCGCGGAATCGGAACGTCATCATTCGCGGGATTTTCCCGAATGACGCAGGCTACCAATCTTCTTTACCACTGTTTCGCTAGCGGCGCTTGACGGGCCGGTACCGAAGGAGGGCGCCAAGTGCCGTCGATCCCGTTAAGGGCTGTGATCCTGGCGGCGGGCAGGGGCTCGCGGCTGGGCAATGCCGGTCTGCCTAAGGTCTTGGCGCCGGTTGCCGGCGTGCCTTTGCTGCACCGGACTCTGCAGGCTCTGGAATCGGCCGGCGTACGCACCACGGTGATCGTGGTAGGGCACCGGGCCGACGACATTGTGAGGTCCGTTTCTGATAGCAGGCCAGGGATAGAGTTTGTCCGGTCACCACGGTTCGCCTCGACGAACAATGCCTACTCGCTATGGCTGGCCCGCCGGTGGCTGACCGAGGACTTGTTCGTGCTGGACGGCGACGTGGTCTTCGATGGCGCGATCCTCAGCCTGCTAGCGGCGGCCGGGGCGCCGGCAGCCAGCGGGGTCGTGCGCTGGCACCCAGGCATGGACGGGACGGTAGTCGAGCTGACCGGCGGCCAGGTCAGCGCCGTCCACCTGAATGGCGCGCCGCGACCTGATGCGGACGCCGCCGCGTTATTCAAGACGATCAACGTTCACCTGCTTCGCCGAGACTACCTCGACGCTGAATTCGTGCCTTTGCTTGACGAGCTGATCGCGTGCGGGGGCGAGCAGTCGTTTTACGAAGAGGTGCTGGCCCGCACCGTCCGCCGGGGCCGATTCCCGGTCGCCGGCGTCGACTGCGCGGGCGTGCCCTGCCACGAGGTCGATGACGGCACCGACCTGGAGGTCGCCAGCTTCGCCTTCGGCAGCCCGCGGCAGCGCCAGGAAATGCTGGCACGACAGCACGGCGGGTACTGGCGGCACCCGGTGACCGATCACTGCCTGCTGACCAACCCGTATTTCCCGCCCGCCCGCATGCTGGAGGACCTGACCGCGACCTTCGGCGGAGCTGTCACCGGCTATCCGGCTGGCCAGGATCGGCAGCGAGAGCTGCTGTCGGCGGTCATCGGCCTGCCGCCTGCCAGGCTGGCAGTGGCGAACGGGGCCAGCGAGATCATCAGGGTGCTCGGCCAGATCATGACCGGAGTCGCGGTCGTGGTCCCCTGCTTCGGCGAATACGAGGCGGCCTTCGGCGGCCCGCGGATCGCCATGCCCTGGCCTGACCTGCGCGTAGACGTCGAACAGGTTCATAAGCAGGCCACCGAGGCGCGCGCCAGCGCGGTGATCATGGAATCACCTGCGAACCCCACCTCGCTCCAGGTCCCGAGGGAGGAGTTGCTGCACCTGGCGGCCCTTCTAGCCCGCACCGCCACATTGCTGATCGTCGATGAGTCGTTCGCCGACTTCAGCGCCACTCCGCAGAGCCTGCAGGCCGATTTGGACGCCTATCCCAACATCGCGATCATTAAGAGCCTCAGCAAAGCTTACGGAGTCGCTGGCCTGCGCCTGGGCTACCTGGCATGCGCCAGCCGGGATCTTCTGGCCGGCGTCCTGGACGGCCTGCCGATCTGGAACGTCAACGGGCCGGCCGAGGCGTTCCTGAGGCTGTTGCCCAGGTACACCGCCGCCTACCAGTTCAGCCTCGAGCAGGTGCGCGCGGCCAGGGACGAGCTGTACGGCATGCTCAGCCAGCGGTCCTGCTTCGCCCAGGTTCACCCGCCCGAGGCCAACTTCGTTCTCGCGCGCCTGGCCGGTCCGCGCACCGCCGACGTGACCGCCCATGCTCTGTTCGCCAGGCACAACATCCTTGTCAAGGACTGCTCAGGCAAGTCGATGCCGCATGCCGCGCGGTACCTGCGGCTGGCCAGCCGGACCCGTCCTGAGAACCAGCGCCTCGTGCACGCGCTAGACGACGTCCTGGCGCCGGGCCAGGAAGGCCAGCGATGACCGGGACGCCGATCAGGGTTAGCTCATGGAATTCCTGGGACCCGCTGCGCAGGGTCATCGTCGGGCGAGCCGATGGCACCATGGTGCAGGCGCCTGAGCCTGCCATCGGCCGCGACTGGCCCGCTCACGGCTTCCCCCTTGGCAGCTACGGGCCGGTGCCAGAAGAGCTGACCGCCGCGGCGACCGAACAGCTCGACAACCTCGCCACGCTGCTGCGGCAACGCGGGATTCAGGTCGACCGGCCCGAGCCGCTGGACTTCAGCCAGCCGGTGGTCACGCCGCTCTGGACCCAGGATTCGATGTTCGGATGCGCTCCTCCCCGGGACGTCCTGATCACGGTCGGAAACGAGATGCTCGAGTCGACGATGTCCTATCGCAGCCGGTGGTTCGAATACCTGTGCTACCGGCCGCTGATCGAAACCTACTTTCACGGCGACCCGCAGGCTCGCTGGGAAGCGGCGCCCAAGCCCCGGCTGACCGCCGCTACCTACAATTCCCGGTTCTGGGAGGAATATCGCCAGCTCAGCCGGTCCGAGCAAATCCGGCGCGTCCGAGCAGGCAACTTAGTGCTCACCGAAGCAGAACCGCTGTTCGACGCCGCGGACATAGCGCCCGTGGGCAAGGACCTGTTCGTCCAGCTCTCCCTGGTCACTAACCGCGGCGGATACCGGTGGATCAAGCAGCACTTTCCCGTCCACCGCGTCCACGCGGTTACCTTCGACGCCACCCAGCCGATGCACATCGACGCCACCTGGGTGCCGCTGCGCCCGGGACTGGTGCTCCATTGCCCGGAGCGACCAGCCGACCCCGAACTGCTCGGCTACTTCAAAGCCAACGACTGGCAGGTCATCGCGGCCGCCGACCCGATGCGCCGTCGCGACCAGCTTCCGCCGCTCTGCTTCTGCAGCCCCTGGCTGTCCATGAACATCCTGAGCATCAGCCCCGACACCGTCTGCGTGGAAGCATCAGAGACAGCGACAGCCGACCAGCTCTCCAAGCTGGGATTCGAGGTGATACCCGTGCCATTCTGGGATGTCGCACCGTTCGGCGGCGGCTTGCACTGCGCCACGGCCGACATCGAGCGCGACGGCCGCCTGGAAGATTATTTCCCGACACGATACGGCCGATTCTGATTCGCACCAGAATTCACCTGGCCTTTGCGGGCGACGGCCTCGTCTATGTCTGCCGAGAGCCGCCTAGTACACGAATAACGCGCTCTGGACGGGCCGATGTCGGCGATCGGCGGTTGAGCCGATCGCCGACATGCCTCGGCAGGTTGCCGGTCGTTCCGTGACCCGGGCGGTGGCGTGGCCGCCGCGAGCGCCTGAGCTGAGAGGCTGTCACCTGATCCGTCAAGGCTGGCCGCGGCCTCGTCTGAGTTGTCGCTGATCCCGGTGTTGTTATAGGCGGCGGCGAGCGAGCTGAACGGCACGGTCACTGTCGCCGAGGCCTCCACCAGGCCGCTAGGACCGGCCTCATGGCCGGCCAGGGACACGACGGAGAGCGCCAGCGTGTCATCGCCAGCCGGGGCGGTGGCGGGCGCGGTTACCTCGAGCTTCTCGGTGACCGTCTGCCCCGGCATGATGGTGACCGGGGCCGGGCTGCTGCCAGCCAGCCGGAGCCCGCAGCCTGAACCGCGCTCGCGGCATCGTGAAATCGCCGTTGTTGACCAGCGTCGCGGTCACCGTCGCGGTAGCTCCCGCTGCCACGGTCCTGGGAGCCTGGACCGTGGCGTAGCGAGCCCGACACTGCGCACGACCGTGAAGTCGCCGCGCAGCGGCAGGTTGGCCAGCGCCGAGGAGTCGCCGACGAAGGCGCCGAACTGGCCGTCGGGTACCACCCAGCCGTTGGCCGCGTCGTTCCAGTACGACAGGTCGTGGCCGGTCACCCCTGGGAACTGGGCCGGCATCGACGCGGGCACCTGCGAAAGGTCAGCCGGGAAGGTGACCGGGAGGTGGCAGCCCGGGTCGGCGGCGTCGCCCACAATAGTACTCTCAACGGTCGAACTCTCCAGTCCGGTATTTTCCGCGAAGTTTTCATTCACCCAGCGTCGCACCACGGAGGATCGGCCGAGGGCGCGGCACTTGCGGCTGCCTATCACTTGGGAGCACCCCCGTTCCGGCAACCACGGATGCGCAATGCCTGGGCTGGGCATGCGGCCCGTCCGAGTACGGACCTCGAGCACTCGGGAATCGCAGCATCCTCGCCGATGCCCGACCGAGCGAAAACAAGCAGCGGATCAACGCCATGATCAAGCAACGCGAGAACTACAGGTCCTTTGCTCCCGTGGTCACGGCGGCAGCGGCGGCTGAGTACTTCGACCTGCCGGAAAGCTCAGCGAATTACGACTTCATGTCATTCGTCGTAAACGTTCGCAAGGACACAGGACCAACTCGGCGCCGTCACTCACATCGATGGCCGCGCCCGGATGCAAATCATCGATCCGATATCAAATGAACGATTCCATAGATTCGCGCAGAAGTTTGGCGAGCTCACAGGAACACCGGTCCTGCTGAACACATCGTTAAACAACAATGCCGAGCCGATCGCGCAGAGTGCCCAAGACGCACTGGCATGCTTCTTGACGACTGAGCTAGATTTCCTGGTCATCGAGGATTTCCTGATCCGCCGGCGCGCGGACCGCCTGTTGGCATTTGAAATGCCTAGTTCTCCAGTTCAGGCCGGTCACCCGGCTGGTCAGACACAACCGGCTAACTCTCGCTGGCGTCCGGGAGGTCATCTTCGAGATATGCCTGGACCATCAGAGGGGGTCACGCGCCGAGGTATCACCCCAAGCCTTCGCCTTGCTCGATACCACGGACGGAGTCCGGACAATAGGATCGCTCGCAGCTGCCGCCGGCGGCCTCTGCATCGAGATCAGGCGCGAACTCTATAACTTGTGGCAGCAAAGGTTCTTCGTGCTTCGACCTCAGTCAGCGTAAGCGCGACCGCACGCGCCTGGGACGATCAGCGTAGTCCGCTTTGAAGCGCGTCAATGCTAGCTTCGACATCGCAAACAGTGATGTCAGTCACGTAGCCGACCTGGTGGTTGACCCGAATCATATAGGTATTGCCGCTGTCGGTGTTCGTAGCTACCTGCTTCAAGCCGGGGCGTTCGACGGCCAGCCACTGCATCATGCTGGCCTTGAGGAACCGGCCAAGACCGTTTCCGCGGAATTCGGGCAGCACTGCCGTATCTAGCTGATAGCCGAAGTTTGGTCGACTCGGCCGGACTTCCATTTCGGTTAGTCCAGCTACAGTCCCAGTTGCTTCGTGAACCGCGACGACAGTCAGCAGGTCGCTGTTACGGCTCCTTACCTCGGCCTCATGCTCGCGCACCCGCTCGACGGTCCATTCGGGAAAATCCAGGCTTGAGTCGCCTGCTGGTGCGTCGGTGATGCCAGTTCGGGCCCGTGCATAGTGAGCCACCAGAGAAGTAGGGGCGACACCGATCCATCGTTCGGCACGGAAGCCGCGAGGACCCGGCACCTCCCAGCGGGCTGGGTCAACGTCGTTGACGATAAGGGTCTGCAAAACGAACTCCTGCACTTTCTCGAACCCAAGTGCGGCGGCCCACTTCTCACCGTCACCGCCAACCCTGATCCCCTGGCCGACGATGAGCTCGCGACGCTCGGTCCGAGCCTCCGCCAACGTGGCGCGCAACATAGCTGTGCCTATACCCCGACGACGGTACTGCGGCGGCACGCTCACGTAGGCAATCGTCAGGTCGCAGTTCTCTTGATCCGGCAGCGAGACAGTCGTTACAGCCACGATCTTGGCCTGTGCTCGCGCGACCCAAAAGCGTTGCTGTCCGAGCATCGACGTCGGCATCCTCCACTGCTCGGCGAATGACTCATAAGGCGAGTATGGCTTGCCGGGGCAATCCGCTGCGAAAGTAGCCATGACTGCCTCGTAGCAGTCCCTCAGTTCACGCTCAGAAGCATTGGCTGAATAAAACGGCATGACCTCAGCGCGCACCGTCACGCACCACCCTTCGCGCTACGGAGTCGGCCGCGTCGCGAAGCAGCGAGAACCGCTCCTGGTTGGTTATCCCATCTGAAGTGCAGGCATAAGGATATTCTGACAGTGAACCTCCGCCAAACCCTATCAGCACCAGCGCGATCATAATCAGTCCGAAGCTGAACAGTCCCATCGCAACGACGATAGCCAGGTGCAGGCACACTGCCAGCGCTACCCCGAAACGGCGGATAGGAGCCGGTGACAGCATCGCCAGTGCAATGCAGATCTCAATCGCCATTACGCTCCACGTCAGTGCGAAACCGACTCCCGTGGTCGCGATAATGTGCTCGACGGTTGGTCGAATTGCCATCGGAAGGCCGAATTGCGGATCGTTCAGCAGTATGGGAATTGCCGTCCCGGCCCGCCAGGCAGGAAACAAAAGCTTCGACAATGACGCTTCAAGGTATATTATCGCTATCTGCCAGCGCAAGACTAGATGACCGGCATACGCACTTCCCCTCCAGCCTGGTGCCATAGGAGCCGACGGCCGCCGCCAATGACACATGCGGCTATCTCCTAGGCAAATAGGGATCAGCAAGAGGGTCAGAATTTGCCCCACCTCTTCGCCGCCATTTAGTACAATCATTCTGGTGGCCATGCTGAAAGCCACATACCAATGCGCAATGCAAAACCGGCGCGGCCACAATCCCAATATTACGCAGACGAGAATAGTCACGGCGATGAGCTGGCTCAAATAACTAAGATGAGCAGGTGTAACGCACCACAATGTCGCCGTGCCGAGGCCTGAACATAATCTGTCAGCCTGAGCGCTAGGAGACACGCCGAAAAGAACGCTTTGCGGGGTAGCTAGAAGGACTGTCAATTCCGCGACCGCTATCAAGGACCGACCGGCTGACATGATCATGTCGCGCGGTTCGAATAACTCTGCTCCCCTAAGCAGTCCGTTCATGCAGCGCACTCTAGCTGGACTGCCGCAACTGACCCCGGATCAGTCGCCAGGGTCGCAGTCGTCGATGGGCTTGCCCGAATAAAGACGATTAGCCCACACAACTGTGCCGGATTGAACTCATCTTCCAGACGGTACGGACTGAGACTGGCAAGGCACTGATGCGACAGCGGCTCAGCGCACAATTTCCAGTACCGACGGGGAATCCGTTTCGTAAAATAGAGGGCTTCTGCAAACTGTGCTTGCGCGACTCTACCTAAGCCCCAAGTGTTCTGCCTTGACATGCTCAGTTCTACGGCTGATGCCCTGGCGAACCGCGTTGAGCTAATACGATAGGCTATTAAGGTTTTAGAGTCGGCGGTATTCGCGAAGAAAGACCAAGCCTGCGGCCAAACGGTCTGGTAAACTGATCGGTGCGCTCGCAGCCAAGCCGGAGTGATGCTCGACGGCAACTGAACTAGCAGCGTTATTGCTAAGAAGCCGCTAAGGGTCACCACGGCTAGAGTAAATCCAGCCGAGCTGCTGGCATACAAACTGGCGACCCATGTCCGCATGAGTGAAGTGCGCGAATTCATTATTGAGATGCTACTGAACTAGTCGCAAGGTGCCATTGGGCGGCGCCACAGTCTGCGCTCCTGAACCACCTGAGAGCGTTATTAAGGCGGTAGTTATGACGACAATAAGCACGCCGATCCATAGGTATCTCTTCATGCTCGCCAGCTCCTGATCCTCCGCATGACGGAATTGCTAACCAACTATCATCGTGCCAGTGTCGAGGATCGGCCTACCTTGCTGATACCGCGAAGCAACCACCAACCGCCGAAGACGGTAGGGCCCATGCATCCAGACTGAGCGGACGGCGCCCAGGCCTAGGCCTTGGCTGTCTGACCTGGCGAGAAGACTTGAGATGCGGAGACTATGCGGATTCGCGGGGCAGTGCCCGCCGCGGTTTTGTGCCCGGCTGGGCCTGCCCGGCACGGCTTAGGACTTGGTCACGAGCTGGCGGATGCTGGCCGCTGTGGACCCGGCAGCCCCCGACGTCGCGCTTGGTGCGTGAGTGAACCGCTCAGCTCGCCGCATCGCGGCGGCCGGGTCCTCAGATCAGAAACAACCCTTTATCGTACTATCCAAAGGACCGCAGGGCCAAGGGGTATAGTATAACTTATACAGATCAATCCTAGTCAGCAGATCCATCAGTTGACGGCGACGGGGTAGGCCTTGGATGACGGATGGCACGGTACTGGAGTTGCTGCTGTTGATATTAGACTGCTAGGCCCACTAGTTGTGTCGGTAGGCGACCGGTCTCTGGCGCCAGGCGGCGTCCGGGCTCGCAAGCTACTGGCGCTGCTATCGGTCAGCGGCAATTCCACCGTACCGTTCGACCGCATTTTGGAAGTTTTGTGGGATGAGCCGCCTAGATCAGCACGGCAGCAGGTCCACAACGTGGTTGGTGCGCTGCGCCGCAGTCTCGCACCGGCCATGGGACAGGTGGAAGTAGTTACCTGCGACGGTGGCTATCGGCTTACTATTCCTGAAGGTGCAGTTGATGTTGCCCGTTTCAAGGCCCACCTCCTGGAGGCCGAGCGAGCTGACACCGCAGGACTTGCCATCGACGCCGTCCGCTCCTTGAATGGAGCTTTGGACGAATGGCGGGGTGCAGCCTTAAGCGGGTTGCCGTCCTTTTATCTGCAGAATATGGCCACGCTGCTGAATGAGCAGCGGCTAGGAGCGGTCGAACACCTTGCGGAGCTTCAGATTCGCCTGGGGGACTCCGCAGCCGCAGTCAGCTACCTTCTTGGCCTGGTTGCCGAGCATCCGTTCCGTGAGTCGCTCCGTGCGCTACTTATGAGAGCACTTCACGAAAGCGGGCGGCAGGTAGATGCGCTCGCAGTTTACGAAGATGGCCGCCGTCGCCTGGTCGAAGAACTCGGACTAGATCCTGGTCAAGAGCTCCAGGCCGCCCAGCGGCTAATCCTGGCCGGCAATGAGACCGGTCAACTTGCTATGGACAGACGCTGGGTGGACAACTTCCCGGTGCAGGAGACAGGCAGCCAATCGGCGCCGAATTTCTTGCTCCGTGACATTATTGAATTTACCGGCAGAAAAGATGAAATTGGCAAGCTGCTGTCGCTAGCTGGGCGCGCCGACACCAAAGCTTTGATAATTTCAGCGATCAATGGAATGGGTGGTGTGGGCAAGACGACACTTGTCGTTCATCTGGCGCACAAGCTCGCGGAACAGTACCCAGACGGACAGTACTTTGTCGATCTGCTCGGCTTCTCCGCTGGTGCCGAGCCCATGACACCGTATCAGGCGGTGAACTTGCTGCTGCGTCGCAGCGGCATACCGCCGGAGCTGGTGCCATCAGATTTGGATGGATGCAGCGCGCTGTGGCGATCAAGGACTGCTGGGCGAAAAATTATGCTTGTTCTTGACAATGCTTCCGACGAAGCGCAAGTTCGTCCACTGCTGCCCGGCTCGGCAGCGACCCTCGTACTGATCTCAAGTCGGCGTCGAATGCCGTCGCTTGAGGGAGTGGTGCCTTTGTCGCTTGACGTCATGACGCAAGCGGATGGGCTGTCATTGTTCGAGCAAATTGTCGGTTCGAAGCGCACAGCCGCTGAACCGGGCGTCGCCGCTGATGCCGTGGCGCTATGCGGATTCCTGCCGCTGGCGATTCACGTCGCTGCCGCACGACTTCGAGACCGGCCCGGATGGTCGATCGCATATCTGGTTGACCATTTGCGCGACCACCAGAGCCGTTCTCGGATCCTCGCCGCAGGTGACCGAGATGTCATGGACGTCCTATCTTGGTCATATCGTCATCTGAATTCACGTCAGCAGATGATGTTCAGGCTGTTGGCCCTGCATCCTGGCCCAGAATTCAACATTCATGCCGCTGCGGCTGTCAGCGGCCTTGATCTCGTCACGACAGCCACCTGCTTGGAGGATCTGTTCGAGGTCAGCCTCTTGCAGCAGCGGTCACCTTGCCGCTACAGCTTCCACGATCTCGTGCGGGACTGCGCGCGTGACGTGCTCAGACAGCATGCCGATGACCACGAGCGAAATTTAGCAACACGGCGCATAGTTGACTTCTACCTGCGGTCGGCGGCTATTTGGTGCGGCGCGCTCGGCAAGAGCCCGTATCGGCTTGAACCTGATATTGCTGATGAAGCGCAGGTCCTTCAGCTGCCGGTGACCACTGCGGAGGCCATAGAGCTTCTGGATGCCGAGTACAAGAATCTGTCAGCCGCTGTGAGGTTCGCTGCCGAGATCGGTGCTCATGATCGAGTATGGCAGCTCACATTCTCTTTGCTGCCGTATTTTCGTCACCGGAATCACGGCGTCGAAGTAGAAGCACTGTGGGAGCAGGCATTGCAGTCGGCCCGTGCAGATCAGAACCTTGCGGGTGAATCAGCATGTCTTACGGGGCTAGCCCACGCCAAGTCCGTCCTGGGCCTGAACGCCCAGGCACGAGAACTATGCATCACGGCAATTGGACTGAGCCAGCAGCAAAACGATCAGGTCATGGAGATTTTTCAACGAACGAGTTACGGCGTCATGCTTATGAATGACAATCAACTCGATGACGCGCTGGCCAGCTTCACGGAAGCTCTGGATCTGGCATCCGAGATAGGAGATCGCGAGGCGCAGGCTCACCTGACGAACAACTTGGGCGTTATCTGCCGGGAGCTTGGACGCTTTGACCAGGCGCAGCGATATTTCCGCCGCACACTCCTGCTCGACGAGGACACGAGTTCACCGCAATCTCAATCGCTGACCCTTAATAATATCGCCGAAGTGCTCTTCTTGCAAGGTGAATACAACCATGCTAACGCTACATTCCAAGATGCTCTGGCCATGAGCCGCTCAACAGCGACACAGCGGGGCGAAGCCTTGGCTCTCATTGGCCTTTGTTCCGTGCGGCGGGTGCAGGGCGATTACGCCGGATCACTCGAATGTGGCCGTCAGGGACTGGAAATATCAAGAAGCTCGGCGATGTATGATACAGAGGGCGATGCTCTTAACGCGCTTGGCGATACGCGCCTAGCCGCCGGAAATGTTGAAAATGCTGGCAAGATCTGTGATCTTGCCAGCGAACTTGCTAACAGGTTTAAATCGGCTCGTTATATAGCCCGCTCAGATGAGCTGCGCGCGCACATCTTTTCGGCGACAGGTGATATTGAAGCCGCAAGGACCAACTGGGAGCAAGCGCTTGCTGTATATCCTGGGGGGGTGGTGGACGTGGCCGGAGCCCGTCGCCACAAGGTTGCACCTGAATATGGCAAGCGAAGCTGTTGGCGGTGCGCTTTCATGGAATAGGCAGTGTCCGGTTCCCTCGTGGTCCGCGCGCGCGTGCTCGGTCTCAGTGATTCGTGCGCGGCAACGCAATGTCTTCAAGGCCTTCGCCATCTGTCATCCTCGCCCGATGGCGCCTGCCTCGCAACTCCAGAGAGGCAGCGGCGGCGATGCCGCCCATGGTCACCAGCAGGCCACCAGCGGCCATGACGCTGTCAAGCGGCCCGAAGGACACGCCAATAAGCCGGAAGTGGCTGGCCGCCAGCGGCACGCTGACCAGCCAGCCCGCGCACAGCACGGCCGCGACATTAGCAACCTGCTGCGCCGGGCCAATGGCCGAGTTCACTCGTCCAAGGTACTGGTTCGGAACCCGCTTCAGTAGGATCGGGCCGAGCGAGGATGTCAGCAGGCCAACAAACACGCCGATCAGCCAAGTCAGGGCTAGCGCAGCGATAAAGTTACCCAGTTTCGCATACCAGATCATGCAGGCGCCTGCGGCGACCAGTCCTCCCCACATCATGCGCTCGTAGCCGATGCGCGCGCCTACTCGCACGCCGGCCAGCGCACCGCCAATCATGCCTGCGCCAAATACCATCGCCATCCAGCCATAGTTGACCGATCTGACGTGGAGGTTGGCTGAAATGAAGAATACTTCCAGCGCTCCGTTAGATCCGGTTCCGAGGGCGACGATAATGATCGTCATGATCAAGGTAGCAAGGACGCGGTCTCTGAAAATGAAGCGGTAGCCAGCGGACAGGTCTGCCCGGAAGCCGGTCTGAGGCTCGCCGGGAACGCTGCTCCTGACAGATCCTCCGCCCGTGACTGACCGTATGAGCAAGAACGACACCACGTACGAAAGCGCGTCTCCGCTAAAGCCCCAGGCCGCGCCAAACGCGAAAAGTAAGGGCGCAGCCAGCGGGGGGCCGGCTACGAGCGCAACTGCCTCGACGGTCTGGCCGAAGCTCGCCGCCCGCGCGCGATCGCCAGCGTCCGGCACCAATTCGCCGATAACCGCCATCCGAGCCGGGTAAAAGAATCGGTTACCGACTTCCACGCAAGCTATGAGCACGCAGGCAACGGCCAAGATGATGCCCGGGGGGAAGTGTCCAGCGAGTAGTGACAGCACTGCCAGTGCCGTGACCGCCACGCCTCGCACCAAGTCCGCGCCCAGCATCACGGCCCGGCGACTCCATCTGTCGACGTAAACCCCCGCGATAGGGCCTGCGATCACTGTCGTCGCACCGGCTGACACCAGGGTCGCCGACACTGCCTCAGGGGCCGTGCTGTGACCGCGGAACAGAACAGTGGCCGTCCACAACATGAGCGTCGTTAACGTGATCTGGTCACCAATGCTCGACGCAACCTGCCCTGCGAGTATTCTTCGGTAGTCGCGGCTGATCAGCCTTACCCGCTGCGGGGTTCCGGCAGCTAGGCCCATATAGTCCCGTTTCCTGTGCACATGACAGTTACTCCGGCAAAGACCGTGACCTACGGCAGGTAAGTCCCGCGCACCGTGTACTCTCCGAAGGCTCTGCCTCGCCGGTAGATGAAGGTAATAAGCGGTTCAATTTCCCCCCTAACGATCCGCACTGTGTGCAGTTCAGTCCAGCCTTCCATCCTGAATTCGCCGCCGCCGACATGCATAAGAGCATATCGCCCTCCCGGGCTGAAGCTCATGACCAATGTGTCATCAATATTGTCGACGTCTGCTTCACAGTTGTCCGGTTCGCCAGCCGACCATAGCTCGTCTTCGAAGACGTAATCCGCGCGCGGTACCCTGAACGCGGATCTGAACGTCGCTAGCTCGTCCGGGCCCAGCGGCACAGGCTTGCGCGCGAAGCTCGCTTCGGCGTACGGGAAGCTGGCCCGGTATGCTGCCGGAAAGAGTTCGAGCAACTCGGTACTGGGCAGCGCGTCGATGACCAGGTGAACCCGGCTCGACGCACCTTCATTGGTCACGTAGTGGTCACGCCCGAAGTCGCCATACCACAGTTCCCCCACATCCCAGCGATAATGACTGCCGTCGATCCATACAGATGCGCCATCATTAGTGCTCACGGGAATGTGCAGTCTGACGAGCCCGCAGTCCCAGCCGACGTCGTCTTTGTGGACCGGCGAGACCCCCCCTGGCGAAAGCAAAATCAGGCGAGCGGACCTGACTTCGGCCGGGATCAGGTCAATCAGATGCCGCAGGTACGGCAACTCTTCCGCAATGGGCGTGAGCGCGTACGGGGCTGTTCCCGGTCCGCCGGGATCTGTTCGAAGGGGATCTCCGCCCTGGGAACGGAGCGCTACTGCCTGCCATGCCTGGGACTCGGCCTCAGCCTGCGCTAGCCCCTCGAAGGAATCCTTCGGGCGCCAGGCTTTCTCAGGCACATGCGTCAGCTCTGCGGCGAGCTCGTCCCGGTCGCAGTCAAACTTCAAGCGGACCGCAGCGGGCAGGCTCATGTCTTCTCCCTCTAATAGACTATATTAGCTAGTTATATGGTGGCTGCCGGAAGCAGCCCGTTCTTGGCGAGCGAATCTCTTATATGACCGTAAATCTGATATAGCGATTCGCAGTGAACTGATTTACGCTGGAACTCCAGGTCGGCTGAATATCGGCTCGTAATTCGGCCACCACCACATATGGAGACAAACTCGCAATCCGCGCACTCGGCAGGTACCATTGCCTGTTGCTGTGTGCAGAGACGAAAGAACTCGTGCTCCCACAGAGCCTCGACCGGGTCACGGTAAATACTGATGCCTAGCTCCGTCATGTCGTCGGCGCAGACGCGGAAGTTGTCGGTCGGCTGCAGTGAGCCGTCAGTTTCAAGAACCGCCACTCTGACGGGAGCGTATCCGAACTGATCATTCGCGTACGGAACACCGGCGAGCGCACGGATCATATCGGAGAACAGGCGAATGAAGACATTGGGATTATCTTCGGATATCCACGCATCGAAAAACTCGACCATGACGTCGCCGATTGTACGGCCGTCCGATGTCACCGGGAGAGACTGCACATAATTAGCCTCTGGCAAAATAATGCTAATTGCCTCCACGCCGAGCGACCGGAGATGAGAGTACGTTTCTGCACCAGATTCTGCCGGATTGAGAACTGTGATCGTCCCTGTGTCGAGCCCTCTGTCCTGCCATTTAAGCGCAGTCTGGAGGCCGCGTACAGTCCGCGTATAGCTACCGCGACCAGCCAGGTCTACCCTCGCCGCATCATGCAGGGACTGGCGACCGTCGACGCTGACACCGAGATGTATGCGATACCGCGCAAGCAACTCAGCCCACTCATCGTCAAGCAGCACTCCATTTGTTGTGCATTTACGGTACGTCTCTATACCGGCGGCATCTATGGCGTCGAATTGACGCATCATCCACAGGTAGTCATCCTTTGGCTGTAGCAGCGGCTCCCCCCCATGCAAAGTGAGATGTATTTTCGTGATCGCGTGCTGCCGACAATGATCGACGATTTTCGGCACCAGCGACTCGATAGCGCGCCTAGGCATGTAGCGCGGTCGGTCGTTAAAAGAATCATCTTGGCCGTGATAATAATAGCAATAGCTGCAGTTAAGGTTGCACCACTCTACGGTTTTGATGATGTAGGTATCAATGCCGGTAGCCGTTTGCGGCTTCATCTTATTCCCTGTCTGGTCTTTGCGTGATTCGTTTGGTCGCGGCGCCGGATGATCCGCTTCTCCTCCGGCGCCGCAACCTGACGACTACTTCGTCGAGAATCCCCAGGAACTGACGTCCTGCGCCGTGTCGGTGATTGCGGCGGTGAGAACCTGCATTTCAATTACCTCATCTCGGTAGCGGCGGGGGTCCTTGGCTCCCGCTTCCCTAACAGTCTCTTTGCGATGCGCCTGAATTCTCCACGCCAACTGCCGGAACTCTGCCTGAATTCCACCTCCCTGGCCGGTGGCCAGGGACTATCTGACAGCCTCTCGCGCATATGCAAGCTGGCGACGCACTTCTTCAGGTATCTTGAGGGCATCGGCTAGCAATCTTAAAGATCTCCAGTAAGGTCGCTGAGTGTGGCCGCGCTCTATGTTGCTGACTGACCGCGCGCTTAGCCCGGCAAGTGCAGCCAACTCCTCCTGCGTCAGCATCGCTTGCCGACGGTAGTCCAGAATAGTTTGCGCTATTATGCTGGGTCTGGATTCATCCATTGCTCAGTCTCCATCAGTACTGGAGTCGAATAGTTTAGCTTTCCCGCATAAATGTACCGAAGTCGTCTACTGAGGGCCTACTCGATGGCTACCCGCGCGGAATGCCTGAAGGCAGGCGGTCTGCAAGGCCGGAAAGTATGGGACCTGACCCCTGCGAGCCGGGCCGCGACTCGGCTAGGCAGAGCTGCCCCCAGAGGTCGGCCTAGAAAGCACGGCAAGCGCCTGGCAATCTTTCACCCTATTTTGCTTTGAACGAATTGCCCTGAGCGCGTCTGGCCCTTCTAGAGGGCTAGGTCCGACGAAGTCGGTTTGATTGAGTCAAGTTTGGTGGTGTCAGGCGGCGAGTCCGGCGTCGCGGATGATGTCGTCGATGGCGGCCTGGTATGCGGTTGCGGCAGTACGCAGCTTGCTGGGCTGGCTGGTTGTTGCGAGTTCGGCGAGTGCGGCGGGGAGGACCCGGTCGTGTATGCGGGTGAGGATCATGGCGGTGTGCAGGCCGGTGCTGGTGACGCGGTAGCGGTGGGTACGGGGGATGCGCTCGATGAGGTGGCGGGCGCGGAGCCGGCGGAGATCGTAGGTGATCTGCCCGGCGGTGACGGCGGGCAGGCCGCGGAGTTCGGCGGTGAGCTGGCGCAGGTCGCGGTTGGTGAAGCCGCGGGGTAGCAGCCGGAAGATCAGCAGCGCGGCCAGCAGCGCGCGGGTGCGGGCCTGGGCCAGGGGCAGGCCGGGGATGGGTGTTCCGCCGTCAGTGAGCGCGGGTCCGGTGATGGCGGCGAGCTCGTCGGCTCCGGTGATCGGGTCGTGGCTGAGTCGTTCGAGGCGCAGCAGGCGCCGGCTGGCGGAGAAGCCGACCTCCCGCAGTGCGGGCAGGTTAGTCAGCCGTTTGCCGATCTGGAAGTCGCGGGTGTCGTTGATGGTGGTCTCGGTCCGCAGGGCGCGTCCTTCCTTGTGGTACTGCTTGATCGTGGCGTGCTTGTAATCCACGTGCAGGCTCGGGGTGACCCCGCTGGTGATGACCCGGGTGCGGAACCGCCCCGGGGTAGCGCGGGGCCCGGTGCGGATCAGCCGCCGGCCGAAGATCAGGCTGACCTGGTCAGGCCGCCCGATGCCGAGGTTGTCGCGGATGACCTGCTCGAAGAAGACCCGTCCCGTCACGGGCTTGTCCAGCATCTGGGTCAGGGAGAACTCGGCCTGCAGGACGGAGATGTCGTAGCGGTACCCGGCGTCCCGGTCCGCCGCCGTGAACGGGTGCGGCAAGATGGCCAGCCATTTGCGCAGCAGCGCGTCGATCTGCTCCGGTCCGAGCCGGTCGCAGATGGCCTGCAGCGCGACCGGGTCATCGACGGCGGCGAAGCCGTTATCGAGTGCCTCGAACCTGATGCCGGCCTTGGCTGCCTGGCGCTGTGCCCAGTGGTTGCCGTTGACGCACAGCTTGGCGTTGTACGGGAAGTAGGAGCAGAACTTCAGGAAGAACGGCCCGAAA
Organism: uncultured Actinomycetota bacterium; assembly: GCA_963720575.1. Taxonomy (GTDB): domain Bacteria; phylum Actinomycetota; class Actinomycetes; order Streptosporangiales; family Streptosporangiaceae; genus Chersky-822. The sequence continues at coordinate 770,926 of CAVRGA010000001.1, read as the reverse complement.
TCGGCGTCTGCGCAATAGAAGTAGAAGTGGTTGACCAGCCCCGTGGTCTTGACGATCCACGGGTAGGAGGTGCCGTCGGCGTGGCGGCGTTTCTCGGTCCGGAACAGCGGGGTCTTCTCCTGCGCCCGGCCGATGAACACCACGCCCTCGGCGGCGGTGAAGCCGGCCAGGTACTCGTGCATGACGTCGTCCTTGCGCTGCCCCCTCGCGAAATCCACCCACGGGATCTGCTCACGCACGGCGAACCGGTGCACCGCCGCGGTGAACCGGTCGGTGATCCTGGCCAGCGGCGCAGTGGACGCGATCGGCAGGCCCAGCTGACGCTGCACGTACCCGACCAGGCCTCCCGCGTGCTGCAGCTTGGGCTGGTAGACATTGAGGTACATCCGGTCGATGCACTCCACCTCGAAGGTCACATGATCGGCCAGCACATCGGCGACACAGCGCGGTAGCGTCATGACAAGCTCCGGTCGGACGACTCGGCCCCACAGGCCACCTACCGCCACAGGCGGTCAATTACGGGACACAGCTTGTCACCGTCCGTCGCCGACCGGAGCCCTGTCAGCCAAGCCCAGCCACTGCGGCATGGCTCGTCGGGCTGGGGCGGAGCCCCGTTAGTACTACAGCGGTGGGTTGTGATGTTGCTCGGCGTGGTCGCGTGACCTGGCGGTCCTGGTTTGCCAGGATCGGCGCATGCTGGGTGTCGTGGATGGGGCGCGGGTGCGGGCCGGGGAGGCGCATGCCGCGTGGTCGGAGTCGTTTAATGAGTTGTTCGCGCGGGTCGCGGGTTGTTTCGGGAACGCGGCGGTGCGGCGGCACGGGCGGGCGTACCTGCTGGGGTTGCTGTCGCAGGCGGAGCGGAAGAACGGGTGGACGCTGGCGGAGTTCGCCGGGGACGCCTCGCCGGACGGCCTGCAGCGGCTGCTGAATTACTCGCCGTGGGATGAGGACGGCTGCCGGGACGCTGTCCGGCGGTACGTGGCGGCGCACCTGGGGGATCCGGGCGCGGTGCTCGCCGTCGACGAGACGGGGTTCCTGAAGAAGGGGAGAATGTCGGCCGGCGTGGCCCGGCAATATACCGGCACGGCGGGCCGGATCGAGAACAGCCAGGTCGGGGTGTTCCTGGCGTACGCCGCGCCGGACGGGTCGCGGGCGCTGACCGGCCGGGAGCTGTACCTGCCGGAGAAGTGGGCCTGTGACCGGGGCCGGTGCCGGGCGGCGGGGATCGGCGATGACGTGGCGTTCGCGACCAAGCCGAAGCTGGCGGAGAAGATGATCGCCCGCGCCGCGGCGGCGGGGGTGCCGTTCTCCTGGGTGGCCGGGGACGAGGTCTACGGCGGCAACCCGGGGCTGCGGTCCTGGCTGGAAGAAGAAGGCATCGGCTACGTGATGGCCGTCGCCTGCAGCGACATGATCGCCGTCCCGGCGGGCCGGTTCCGCGCGGACGAGCTGGCGGCCCTGGTCCCGGCGTCCGGGTGGCAGCGGCTGAGCTGCGGCGACGGGTCGAAGGGACCCCGGCTGTATGACTGGGCGCTGATCGGCACCGCCGCCCCCGGCCATCAGCTCATCGTCCGCCGGTCCCTGCACCCGGGCGAGAAGGGCGGCCTGGAGCTGGCGTATTTCCGCTGCTGGGCCCCCCGCCCGGTCACCCTGGCCGAGCTGGTCGCGGTCGCCGGGGCGCGGTGGGCGGTGGAGGACTGCTTCGCCGAGGCCAAGAACGAGACCGGGCTCGACCAGTACCAGGTCCGCAAGTACCGCGCCTGGTACCGGCACGTCACCTTGTCCATGCTCGGCCACGCGTTCCTCGCCGTCTCCGCCCGCGCCGCCCGGCCCGGCGCGGGGCCGCCGGAACCCGCCCCGGACGGCGGGAGCGCCAAAAAGGGGACCTGAGACCTGTGGACAACTTTTCGCCCCGCCCAGAACATACGCCCCGCCGCTATTCATAACAGACGAAACCGGGCGTGACCTGATCTCTCTCACCGCCGCCGAGGCCCGCCGCCTGTTCAACCTGCACACCCGCGTCACCCGGCCGGAAGCATTCCACGAGCAGTGGTCAAGCTGGCGGCGCCACCACCAGGCCGCCGCACGGAAGGCCCACTACGCCCGCCGGAAAAGAGATCACGAGGCGCTGCTGTAGTACTAACGGGGCTCCGCCCCAGCCCGACGAGCCATGCCGCAGTGGCTGGGCTTGGCTGACAGGGCTCCGGTCGGCGACGGACGGTGACAAGCTGTGTCCCGTAATTGACCGCCTGTGGCGGTAGGTGGCCTGTGGGGCCGAGTCGTCCGACCGGAGCTTGTCATGACGCTACCGCGCTGTGTCGCCGATGTGCTGGCCGATCATGTGACCTTCGAGGTGGAGTGCATCGACCGGATGTACCTCAATGTCTACCAGCCCAAGCTGCAGCACGCGGGAGGCCTGGTCGGGTACGTGCAGCGTCAGCTGGGCCTGCCGATCGCGTCCACTGCGCCGCTGGCCAGGATCACCGACCGGTTCACCGCGGCGGTGCACCGGTTCGCCGTGCGTGAGCAGATCCCGTGGGTGGATTTCGCGAGGGGGCAGCGCAAGGACGACGTCATGCACGAGTACCTGGCCGGCTTCACCGCCGCCGAGGGCGTGGTGTTCATCGGCCGGGCGCAGGAGAAGACCCCGCTGTTCCGGACCGAGAAACGCCGCCACGCCGACGGCACCTCCTACCCGTGGATCGTCAAGACCACGGGGCTGGTCAACCACTTCTACTTCTATTGCGCAGACGCCGATTTCGGGCCGTTCTTCCTGAAGTTCTGCTCCTACTTCCCGTACAACGCCAAGCTGTGCGTCAACGGCAACCACTGGGCACAGCGCCAGGCAGCCAAGGCCGGCATCAGGTTCGAGGCACTCGATAACGGCTTCGCCGCCGTCGATGACCCGGTCGCGCTGCAGGCCATCTGCGACCGGCTCGGACCGGAGCAGATCGACGCGCTGCTGCGCAAATGGCTGGCCATCTTGCCGCACCCGTTCACGGCGGCGGACCGGGACGCCGGGTACCGCTACGACATCTCCGTCCTGCAGGCCGAGTTCTCCCTGACCCAGATGCTGGACAAGCCCGTGACGGGACGGGTCTTCTTCGAGCAGGTCATCCGCGACAACCTCGGCATCGGGCGGCCTGACCAGGTCAGCCTGATCTTCGGCCGGCGGCTGATCCGCACCGGGCCCCGCGCTACCCCGGGGCGGTTCCGCACCCGGGTCATCACCAGCGGGGTCACCCCGAGCCTGCACGTGGATTACAAGCACGCCACGATCAAGCAGTACCACAAGGAAGGACGCGCCCTGCGGACCGAGACCACCATCAACGACACCCGCGACTTCCAGATCGGCAAACGGCTGACTAACCTGCCCGCACTGCGGGAGGTCGGCTTCTCCGCCAGCCGGCGCCTGCTGCGCCTCGAACGACTCAGCCACGACCCGATCACCGGAGCCGACGAGCTCGCCGCCATCACCGGACCCGCGCTCACTGACGGCGGAACACCCATCCCCGGCCTGCCCCTGGCCCAGGCCCGCACCCGCGCGCTGCTGGCCGCGCTGCTGATCTTCCGGCTGCTACCCCGCGGCTTCACCAACCGCGACCTGCGCCAGCTCACCGCCGAACTCCGCGGCCTGCCCGCCGTCACCGCCGGGCAGATCACCTACGATCTCCGCCGGCTCCGCGCCCGCCACCTCATCGAGCGCATCCCCCGTACCCACCGCTACCGCGTCACCAGCACCGGCCTGCACACCGCCATGATCCTCACCCGCATACACGACCGGGTCCTCCCCGCCGCACTCGCCGAACTCGCAACAACCAGCCAGCCCAGCAAGCTGCGTACTGCCGCAACCGCATACCAGGCCGCCATCGACGACATCATCCGCGACGCCGGACTCGCCGCCTGACACCACCAAACTTGACTCAATCAAACCGACTTCGTCGGACCTAGCCCTCTAGGCAGTTCAGGTGGTCATTCCGTCATCGCCGACCGGCGCGCTGGCAGCAGGCGATGTCGGCGATCGGCGGTGAGCCGATCGCCGACATGCCTCGGCGGGTTGCCGGCCGGTCCGTTACCCGGCGGTCGGGGTCCCTGACCCGATCGCCATCGCGAATATGTGCATCGCGGTGACGCCGTTACCCGCGCTCGCGCTCACCGTCGGCAGCGTGACCGATGCCACGGTCTTGCCTGCCTGCAGCGCCACCGATGAGAAGTAGACGCTCACCGGGTGCGGGTTTTGCGTGCTGCTGGCGAAGTTCCAGCTGGTCGTGGAGGTGGCGATCTGGACGCCGTCCACCGCCGCGTTGTTGAACCAGTCCGGCATGGCGAGGCTGAACGCCTGCGTGCTGCCGTCCGTGTAGGTGATGGTGCCGGTCCCGCTGCCCGTCCCGAACCCGGCTGCGCCGAGGAAGCCCAGATCGGTCCCGGAGCCGGACAGGTCGATGGCCTGCCCGTCGGCGATCACGTTGTCGGGAGCGCCGACAGCGCTAGGCCAGGTGAAGGTCGTCCCGCCGAAGGTAGCCTGGCCGCCCGGGGTGAGCGGGGTCGGCGTGCCTGCCGCCAGTGCTTGGGCGGAGAAGCTTTCCCCGGTGCCGTCGAAGTTGGCGGCTGCCGGGTTCGAGTTGTCGCTGATCCCGGCGTTGTCGTAGGCGGCGGCAAGCGACGAGAACGGCGCGCCGATGGTCGGCGTCCCGGTTCCCGTGGCCATGGCGAAGATGTGCATCGCGGTGGTGCCTCCTGCGTTGAGGACGGGCAGCGTGACCGACGCCACCTGCTTGCCCTGCTGCAGCGGCACTGAGCCGAAGTAGACGCTCACCGGGTGCGCGCCGATGGAATTGCCCTGGAAGTTCCAGCTTGAGGTCGTGGTCACGAGCTGGTTGCCGATCACGGGGCTATTGGAGAACCAGTCCGCCATGTTCATGGTGAAGGACTGGCTGCTGCCGTCGGCGTAGTTGACGGTGACGGTTCCGCTCGCGGTGCCGTTGTTGCTGGTGCCCAGGAAGCCGAGGTCGGTCCCTGACCCGGACAGTTCGACGGTCTGGCCGGCGGTGACCACGTTGTCCGGGGTACCCGGCGCGACATCGGGCCAGGTGAAGGTGGTCCCGCCTACGGTGACCCGCTGCCCGGGAGTGAGCGCCGTCGGCGTGGCCGCCGCGAGCGCCTGAGCTGAGAAGCTGTCACCGGATCCGTCAAGGCTGGCCGCGGCCTCGTCCGAGTTGTCGCTGATCCCGGTGTTGTTATAGGCGGCGGAGAGCGAGCTGAACGGCACGGTCACTGTCGCCGAGGCCTCCGCCAGGCCGCTGGGGCCGGCCTGCGGGCCGGCCAGGGACACGACGGAGAGCGCCAGCGTGTAATCGCCGGCCCGGGCGGTGGCGGGCGCGGTTACCCTGAACTCCTCGGTAACCGTCTGCCCCGGCTCGATGGTGACCGGGGCCGGGCTGCTCACCTGCCAGCCAGCCGGAGCCCGCAGCCTGAACCGCGCCCGCGGCATCGTGAAATCGCCGTTGTTGACCAGCGTCGCGGACACCGTCGCGGTAGCCCCCGCCGCGAAGGTCCTGGGGGCCTGGACCGTGGCGTAGCGAGCCCCGACACTGCGCACGACCGTGAAGTCGCCGCGCAGCGGCAGGTCGGCCAGCGCCGAGGAGTCGCCGACGAAGGCGCCGAACTGGCCGTCGGGGACCACCCAGCCACTGGCCGCGTCATTCCAGTACGACAGGTCGTGGCCGGTGAGGGCGAAATGGACGGTCGCGGACTGGCCCGGCTGCAGCGTGACCTTCTGGAATCCCTTGAGCTGGCGCGGCGGTTCGCCCGCCGCCGCCGGGTCGCCCAGGTACAGCTGGGCGACGTCAGAGCCCGCGACGTGGCCGGTGTTGGTGACCTTGGCCGACACGGTCACGAGCCGGCTCGACTGCCCGTTGCACTCGCAGCTGGTGGCACCGGGATTGGATACGGCGTTCTGGACATGCTTGCTGGTGATGGCCAGGTCGCTGAAACGGAAGTTCGTATAGGACAGTCCGTAGCCGAACGGGAACAGCGGTGTCTCGTTCTTGGCGTCGTAGAAGCGGTAGCCGACATCGATGCCCTCGGAGTACTGCACCTGGCCGCTGACCCCGGGGAACTGGGCCGGCGTCGACGCGGGCACCTGCGCGAGGTCAGTCGGGAAGGTGACCGGGAGGTGGCCGCTCGGGTCGGTCGCGCCGAACAGCACCGAAGCGAGCGCGGTGCCGTTGCTCTCACCCGGGTACCAGGCATCGACAACCGAGGCGACCTGGCTGAGCCAGGGCATGGCCACCGGCTCGCCCGCGTCGACGACCACGACGGTGTGCGGGTTGACCGCCGCCACCGCCGAGATCAGCTCGTTCTGAGCGGACGGCAGGTTGAGGCTCGCGCGGTCGGCGGACTCGGACTCGGTGTCGTCGGACACGACGACCACAGCGGTGCTGGCGGACTCGGCCGCGGCAACCGCCTGCGCGATTCCGGGCGCCAGCTGGGACGGGATGGCCCAGCTCAGGTTGGCCGACGGCCCGCCGCCGGACAGTTGCAGCGTGTAGGTCTGGCCTGCCACCAGGTTCACGCCCACCGAGTAGGTGGATACCGGCGGCGTGCCCGGGTTGGACAGGATCTCCTGCCCGTCAAGGGACAGGTTGGTGGCGTTGAACGAGCCGGGATTCTTGAAGGCGAGCACGTACGTGCCGGTTTCCGGTGCCACAAGGGTGCCCGTGTAGGTCTGGCCGTTCCCGGTCCCGTTGTAGGCGGGAGTCAGGCTGGAGGTCGGGATCGGCGTCAGTGACGTGTCCGTGGGCAGGCCCTGTGCGTACTGCACGGTGGTGCCCGGCCCGGCCGCGGCCTGGATGCCCTGCAGGGGGGTGACGTTGAAGGTGGAGGTCACGAAGGCGCTGCCGCCGCCGGTGTCGGTCGGCGACGCCGAAGCGGCCGGGCCGATCACCGCCACGGTTCCGGCGCCGTTCGCCGGCAGCGGCAGGGTGCTCCCCGCGTTCTTCAGCAGCACCGTGCCCGCCTCGGCGACGTCGGTGGAGACGGCCTGATGCGCCGGGGTGGTCACGACGGTGCTTTTCGTTCCGGTCGGCGGGTTGTTGAACTCATCGAACTTGAACATCTCGGTCAGGATCCGGGACACCATCTCGTCGAGTGTGGCCATCGGCACCTGGCCGTCCTGCACCGCCGCCTGCAGCGCTGAGCCGTAGAACTGCGCGGCGGGCATCTCCTGGTCCATACCGTTGTCCGCGGATGGCACCGTCGAGTGAGTGGCCTGGAAGTCCGAGGTCGTGAATCCGGGGAAGCCCCAGCGCTGGTCCAGGGTGGTCTTCATCAGGTCCTGGTTCTGGCAGGCGGCCTGGCCGTTGATCGTGCTGTAGGCGCACATGACCGAGGAAGCCTTCGCCTGCGTGGTCGCGGCCCAGAACGCGGGCAGGTAGATCTCATGCAGTGCCCGCGCGCTCACGATCGCGTTGTCGGCCGGGGTGTTGCGGTTCGTCTCCTGGTTGTACACCGCGAGGTGCTTGACCTGCGCCATCTCGCCCTGGCTCTGCACCCCGTCGATATCGGCGACCGCCATGGCCTGGTTCAGGAACGGGTCCTCGGTGTATGCCTCGAACGATCGCCCCCAGCGCGGGTCGCGGTCGATGTTCACCGTCGGCCCAAGATCGACCATGGCGCCCTTGCCATGCTCCTCGGACCCGACGACCTGTCCGTACTGGTCAGCCAGTGACGGGTCGAAGGTAGCGGCCAGGGATACAGCCGAGGGCATCTGGGTCACGCCGGTGAGGCCGTCGCCCACGCCCACCGGGCCGTCCTCTTCGCCAACAGCCGGGATGCACAGGCTCGGGATCGCGGACGTCTCGAACACGTACTGGGTGCTAAACCCTGCCCCGGTCACCATGGTTATCTTGTCCGCCAGGGACATTGCCGCGATCAGCATCTGAACTCGCTGCTGGACCGGGAGCGACTGGTCCAGCCAGGGGCAGGACGCGCTGGACGAAGTGGCGGCTGTGCCGGTGGTCCGGGCCGCTGCGGCGCCAGCGGCCGGAAAGGACACTGCCGCTGCCGCTGGCAACGCCAGCGCCAAAGCGGCCGATGCGGCGATCGCGGCGGTTCGGTTGCTGAGACGACGGTTGCGGTTGCGGAAGTACCTGGCAACCGGGATGGGCTTCATGCGAGCCTCCGACTACTCCTTCAGGAGCGCCCGCGTCGGGTCACGCCATGCGGGCGCGTGCTCTGAGTAGTGAAACCCGCCCGTGAAGATCGCAGCAATACCCGGCAGCAGAAAAAAGCAGAAAAAAACCGTTAACGTCCGCTGGGAGACTCTTGCTGAGCCTTGGGCGGAGGGTCCTTGATCGCGGAACATCGCACCTGGCGACCCGGCGGGCAGCGCCCGGCGCGCTAGACACCGGCGTGCAGGTAGGCCGCCCAGATCTCGTCCGGGTACCGGTCGCGGAGCTCGAGGACCACGTCGCGCAGCGCCCGCGCGGCAACGTCGGCATTGAGGCTCCCGTCGCGTCTGAGCCGCTGGTAAATGCGCCGGGCAACCTCGGCCGCGCCGCGGTCGGCGACCGACCAGAAGGTAGTGATGACGTTCCGGTACCCGGCGATCTGGAACGCGAGCGCGAGATGCAGCGGTTCATCGGGGACCTCAGTGCCGGGAACGGCCCCCTCGCAGCAGGACAGGTAGGCAAGCTCCCCGCCGGCCAGCCGCTCGGCGGCGATCGTCAGGGCGTCGAGGCCGCCGTCGCTCAGGCATAGCCTGGCCCGTCCCGGATGGAGCAGGTCCTGGTAGCTGTGGCCGGCGAAATGGAACCACGGGTGGCTGGCCAGGCCAGCCCGCACCGCGTCGCGGGTCGCCGCCTCGTTGCGCAGGACCAGCGGGGCGGGGCCGGCCGTGCCGCCGATCATCGCGACCTCCCTCGCCACCTGCGGCAGGTCGCTGAGCCCCGGCGTGCGGTCAAGCGCCACGACAAGCTGGGCGGCCCCGGCAGCCCCGGCTCGCTCGCGGTCGCGCAGCGCGAGCAGCGTCCGCGCCGACGCGGCATAGGACGATACGACCCAGTCCGCGACTCCGACGTTCGCCCCTCGCTCCTCGTCATACCGGTGTGCGGCGTGCAGCGGGAGCAGGGCAAGCGAACCCGTCGGGCACCACCAGACCCTTGGCACCTCGCCGTCGGGCCGCGGCAGCCCGAGGCCGGCGAGGACCGGGCGGGCGATGTGATCCCACAGCCATCCGCTGACGTCCCGCAGGGGGCTGGCAGCGCTGTGGCGCCGCAGGGAAGTGAGCTGGTCAGTGCCGCGAAGCTGGCCGAACAGCCGCAGGTACTTCGCGGTGACGTAGGTGACACCGGACAACGTGACGCCCGGCAGGGGCACTACCTGGATGCTGCCGTCGCAGATCGCTATCGCGTCACAGCGGTACCGGCTGATGTTCACCAGGACGAACGGTCCGGCGCTGCCCGCCGCGAGCAGCTGATCAGGGTCAGGCGCGCGCAGGAAATCCGCCAGCCCGTCAATCGCGCGGATCTGCCGCACCGCCGCGTCGCGATCGCGCAGCAGGTCCCGGCGGCGCAGGACCGGATCGGGCCGCTGCGGCGTTCCTGCGGCAAGGGCGCCCCCCGACCAGGGCTGGCCCGCGTCGGCCGCGTCGATCTCGTCGCGCAGCCGCACGAATTCAGCCGCCAGTTCCGGGGCCGCGGCCCGGACCCTCGTGAGGTCGGCCGAATCGCCAAGGAGGTATCCGACCAGCAGGGCGCGCCCCTGCTCGAGCAGCGCGAGCGCGCGCAGCCCGGCTGACGGGCCGCCCTCGCTCGCGGCAAGCACGCAGGCCGCCGCGTCGCTGGCGAGGCCCGCGAAAATCGCCAGCCTGCGCTCCTGGTCATCGCGCTGAAGATGGTGCGGCGAGATCAGCGGGGCCAGCTCCACCGCTAGGCCGAACCCCTCGGCGGCGGCCGCCCAGTCACCTTCGGCGGCGCACAGCCGGCCCCATTCCAGCGCCGCTTCCGCGCGGAGCATCGGGGGCGCCGCCTCGACGTCGGCGCAGGCACGGAACGCGGCAACCGAATCGGCGACCGCACCGGCCCCAGACCTGGCGAGGCTGGCCATGGCCTCGCCGAGGTTGTACAAGTAGAGCGCGCTGTCAGGTGAGCCGGCCGGGGTCAGGGCGACGGCCTCGGCCAGCAGGCCGGCCGCTTCCTCGAAATCGGCCGGATCGAGCCCGGCGCTGTCGAGCTCGCCTCCGCTGCCGCCCGGCGGCCGGCCGCGGGCGATGAGCGACGCCGCCAGGTTCGCCAGCGCGATCGGCCGTCCCGGGTATTCCGCGTCGAGCAACTGGCTGGCCTGGCGTTCCACCTCAATGCCGCGGTTGAGCGCGTCCCGGTCCTCGGTCGCCTGGAACTTGACGTACTCAGCGCGCGCCCAGGTCAGCATGTTCTGGTATCGGTCCGGGTCATCCTCGCCGGCGGCGGCCGCCCCGGCGCGCGCGCAGTCAAGCGCCTCGTCCAGCACGACCAGGTCCGGCTGGGCCTCATGGCGCAAAGTCAGGCTGATCGCCAGGTTGGTAAGACATTGGGCCCGGCCCTGCTCCGCGGGCGAGGTGGCCGCGAGCGCGGCCCGGTCCGCCTCGATCGCCTCGTCCAGCGCCGCCAGCTCCCCGGTTAGCTCGTACCGGTTGCGCAGGCAGTTACCGAGGCAGGCTAGCGGGAGACTGCGCTTGGCGCCGTCCGGCCGGCAGGCGGCCACCGCGCGGCGCGCGACAGTCACCGCCTCCTCGGCCGCCCCGGCATCGCCCAGGGCCTCCGACAAGGTAAGCAGGCCGTTAGCCAGGTTGAGCAGGTAGCCGGGAAGGCCGGGATCGCCGGCCCCGGCTAGCCGGACACCTGTCCGGCCCGCGCTGATCGCGTCGCTCAGCTCGGCGATATCGCCCGAGTTGTCGAAAACGGTTTGCAGCGCGTCGCCGAGGTTCGCGAACATCGACGCCCGGCGGGGGTCAGACGCGGGAAAGGCGTCCGCTACCGCACGCGCGTGCGCGACCGCCTCGGCAATCTGGCCGGGGCCGCCGGCGATCTCATATCGCGTCAGCAGCGCGTTCGAGAGATTGGAGCGGACGATAAGGTGCTCAACGGTGCCTTGCGGGGTATCGGCGAGCGCCGAGCGGGCCAGCGCCACCGCGGCGTCGGCATCGGTGACCGAGCCGGTCACCCATACCCGGTCCTCGAGCGCCTTGCCGAGCTGGATCCGATGGTCCGTGCCGCTGACCGGGTCCGCAGGGCCGTCGCGCACGACCGCGGAAAGCAAGTCGATCGCCTCATCGAGCGCAGCGCCGGCACCGTCAATCTCATACTGGCTGACAAGGGCGGCACCAAGCACGCCGCGCAACCCGCTCCAGCCCCCGTCCGCGATGGCCCGCCGCAGGATCGCGACGGCCTCCGCTACCGCCGCCGCGTCACCGTGGCGGCCGTAGCTTTCCAGTAGCAGTACCGCCAGGTCATGCCGGGACACGGGGTCAGCCGTGTCCCGCGCGGCCTGCCTGGCTCCCTCGATCGCCGCCGTCAGGTCTTCGTCATCCAGTTCTCTGGCCTGCATGCTCCTCCCCTTATTCCCGCTGACCGTCTTGGTCCGGCTTACTGCTCGCCGATCCGTTCATATCAACCGCCAGCGGGACCAGCCAAGAAGGCAGGGAAGTCGCCAGGACAAATTTTCATCCTTATTAGCTTGAACGAATTGCCTGAATGCGACTGGCCTTTCTAGGCCGGCGAGTCAGGTGACCGATGACCTGGGCGTCGGCGCTGTCGAGCAGAAGTCGCGTTGGATGCTGCTCAAACCTCGTGGTAGCGGCTGAACACCAGCCGTTCGGCCGTGGCCACCACGTTGTAGACACCGAACGCGAACAGGGTGATCAGGATCACGGCGGCCCACAGGAAGTCGAAGTCGGAGGCGTTGGCCGCTTCGAGCATCTGGTAGCCCAGACCCTGCCCGGTCGCGAGCCACTCGGCCACCACGGCGCCTAGTGTCGCCGCCGGAGCGGCTATGCGCGCCGAGGCGAAGATGGCCGGCACGGCGCAGGGCACGCGAATCTTGCGCAGCACCATCAGCGGGGACGCGCCATAGGCCACGGCCACGTCCACCGCGCTGGCCGGCGCCGAACGCAGGCCGTAGACCACGTTGACCAGGGTCGGGAAGAAGCTGATGATCCCGGCGATGACGATGACGCTGGTCAGGCCCTGCCCGAACACCAGTATCAGCAGCGGGGCCATCGCCACCAGCGGAACCGAGCGCAGGACCATGGCAATGGGCATGACGGTGTGCTCGACGGTACGGGAAAGCATGACCGCGACGGCGGCGGCCGCGGCGGCCGCGGTTCCGGCCACGTAGCCCAGCGCGGCGTCCCTTGCCGTGATGGCCAGGGCGGACAGCAGCTGGTGCCAGCTGGATCCGGCCGTCGGTGAGCTCACGAGGTACTGCCAGATGTCGGCCGGCCCCTTGGCGAAGAACGGGTTGAGGTGCAGGACATCGATGAGGGCCTGCCAGAGACCGATAATCACGGCGGCGGACACGACGGCGTAGGCGAGGGCGCGAAGCGTCCTTGCCAGCGGCCCAAGCCGGCGGTCGCCGTGAGCGGGCGAGACAACCTGCTGGCTGACCTGGGCCAGGGCACGGCCAGCCGGCCGGCCGCGCCGGTGACGAGGTAGGCGGCGCCGGCTAGCGCGGTGATGATGGACGCGAGGAGCCACGTCTGGTTGACCGCCAGGCCCTGCTCGGAGTTGACCATGGCCACCCCGAGGCCACTGGCGCCGCCGAGGTACTCGCCGATAACGGCACCGAGCACGGCGGCAGGGCCCGCTATCTGGAGGGCGGCGAAGGTCGCCGGCCGGGCAGCGGGCATCCGGACCTTGCGGAGCTGGGCGATCCGGCCCCCGCCGTAGGCACGCACCAGGTCGAGCGAGGCCGCGTCGGCTGAACGGAGACCTGTCAGCGTTCCGATCAGGGAGGTGAATACCACGGACAAGGCAGCTAGGACGGCTGCGGGGGCGATCCCGCTCAGCACGACGTCGAGAATGGGCGCGATCGCGATCACGGGCATGCAGTAGCTCGCCAGGGCGACTCGCGACAGGGCCGCCTCAGCCACGGGGACCAGGACGAAGACGATAGCGAGGCCGATCCCTACGACGTTGCCGGCGACCCAGCCGACCGCGGCCTCCTCGAGGGTCGTCGCCATGCTGGGCCACAGGGCGAGGTCGGGATGGTGCCAGAGGGTGGCGACCAGGGCGACCGGCGTCGGCGCCAGGTGCCTGGGCGACAGCCAGAGGAGGGCCAGCGCTTCCCAGAGCACGAGCACGCCCGCGATCCCGGCCGACTCACGCCACAGGCGGGACCGGCGGCCGGCAATCGCTGCCGCGTTCACGGGAGGGCCGGTCGGCGGCCGGCGAAGAGCAGCTGCGTCAGCTCGTCACAGCAGGCGTGGAAGGCGGGATCCCTGAGGAGCTCTGGCGACCGAGGCCGGGGGAAGCCGACGGGAACGACGCTCGCAACCCGCCCCGGGCGCGGCGACAGCACCACCACGGCGTCGGCCAGGAACGCGGCCTCGCTGATCGAGTGGGTCACGAGAACCGTGGTCGCGGGCCGCTCCGACCAGATGTGGAGCAGCTCGAGGTTGAGCCGCAGGCGAGTCAGCTCGTCGAGCGCCCCGAAAGGCTCATCGAGGAGCAACAGCTCCGGCTCGGTGACCAGAGCCCGGGCGATGGCGGCTCGCTGGCGCATGCCACCGGAGAGCTGCGCGGGTCTGGCCCGTTCGAAACCCTCAAGACCTACCAGGCGGACGAGATCAGCGATGGCCTCCCGGCCGACGCGGACCCCGCTTACCTCCAGGGGCAGCCGGATATTTCCGGTGACGGTGCGCCACGGCAGCAAGGCCGCGTCCTGGAACGCGATGCCGAGCCGGTGCGCGGCGCGGAGCGCCGCCGGGGACTCACCGTGGACGGATACCCGCCCGGCGGTAGGCCGGTCGAGATCGGCTAATATCCGCAGCACCGTCGACTTTCCGCAGCCCGAGGGCCCGAGGAGCGCGGTGAACGACCCGGCCGGACGGGTCAGGTCGAAACCGTCTAGCGCGGTCAGCGGCTTCCGGCTGAGCCGGAAGACCTTCTCAAGGCCGGCGATCTCGATGCCGTCGGCGGAGGCCGGGGTTTTCGGTGGCGACGCTTCCTGATTAAACGTGGCGGGGTTAATCGAAGACTGGTCCGTCATTTTGCCCAAATCTTGAGTAATACTAAAGGCATCGTACCGGCCAGGCAGCCCGTCGATGTACAAGTCGAGCCGCGGCCGACAAGAGGGGGCAAAACGCGAATGATTCACCTGGCCTGCCAATAATGAGAACGCCGTTCGTCCGCCCAGAACTCGTCCCGACGTTCGACGAACTCCACCGGCTCCGCCGGGTGGCCAACGGCACGGCCGCGCCCGACCTGGTCATCCGGGGAGGCCGGGTGCTCAGCGTGCACACCGGCGAGTTACTCGACCGGGACGTCGTCGTGAGCGGCCGGCATATCGCAGCGGTCACCCCGGTCGGGCGCTTCGATGCCCGGCAGGTCATTGACGGTCGTGGCCTGGTCGTCGCCCCTACGTTCATCGATGCCCACCTGCACATCGAGTACACCATGCTGCCGCCCGGTGAGCTCGCCAGATTAGTCGTCCCGAAGGGGACGACCGCTGTGCTCGCCGACCCCAACTGCATCGCCAACGTGCTCGGCGCGCGCGGGATGGACTGGGCCGGCCAGACCGGGGGTCCGTTGCGGATCTTCCAGCAAGTAACTCCCGCGACCCCGGCGTTCCCCGGGCTCGAGCGAGGAGGCGCGGTCGTCGAGAACGCCGAGGTCTTGCGGCGGCTTGGACTCCCCGATGCCGTCACCCTGGGCGAGAGCAACCCCTTCGACCTCGGCCGCGAGGCGACCAACCGCTACCGCGAGGCGCTACTCGCCGGGCGCAGGATCACCGGGCACACCGCCCGGTTGCGCGACGAACCGCTCTGGTCCTACCTGGCGTCCGGGGTGAGTGACGACCATAATGCCGTCACCGTCGACGAGGTACTCGAACGGGTCAGGCTCGGAGCCATGCTCACGGTGATGGCTGGCTCAATGAACGACAACACCGAGACGGTCTTCGCCGACCTCGACGCCCTGCGCCCGGCGTTCTCCCACATCTGCTTCTGCGCTGACGACAAGCATGTCGAGGACCTCGCTGACCAGGGTCATATCGACCATCACGTACGCCAGGCCATTCGCCTGGGAGTGGAACCGCCGGCCGCGTACCGGATGGCGAGCCTCAACGCGGCCCTTTACTACCGCATAGACCATCTGATCGGCGCGGTGGCCCCGTCGCGCCTCGCCGACCTTCAGCTGATCGGCGACCTGGCGGACGTCCGCCCCGAGCTGGTCGTCGTCGGCGGCCAGGTCGCCGCCGAGGGGGGAAGGCCTCGCTTCGCCAACGACGACCCGATCCCGGACTGGACGCGCGACACCATCCATCTCCACCCCGGTTTAAGCCCCGCTTCCTTCGCCGTGCCCGCCGAGTCCGGCAGTTCCTGGGTGCAGTCGATGGAGATGTACGACGGCTACTTCAAGCGTGCCTTCCACGCCGAGCTGCACGCCGAAGAGGGCGTGCTTGCCGGCGACCCCGCACGCGACATCGCCAAGATCGCCGTTGTCGACCGCCACCACGCCAGCCCGACCGTCAGCGTCGGCTTCGTGCGGGGATTCGGCCTCGCCCGGGGGGCGCTGGCTGCTTCTACCAACTGCACCAACCAGAACATCGTGGTCGTCGGCGTCGATGACCACGACATTTTCCGTGCCGTGCGGGAAGTACAGGCCATCGGAGGCGGTTACGTCGTGGCCGACGGCGACGAGATCACCGCCGCTGTCCCGCTCCCGATCGCCGGGATCATGAGCGACAAGCGCTGGGAGATGGTCTACGACGAACTCAGGGAGGCCAACCGCGCGGCCGCCGGACTCGGCTGCGGCATCCGCTCGCCGTTCATGATCCTCGCCTTCGTCGGCCTGGCCGGCGTCCCCGACCTCGGCCTCACCGAACTGGGACTGATCGACACCGCCAGCCAGCAGTTCATCCCCGTGGTGCTGGACGCGTCCGGCACGACGGCGGCCTGCCGCTGCCCGAGCCATGCCCACGCCATCCATCGCCTCATGGACCCGGCGACGGCCACGCCCGGGCCCGTCCGGCCCGAGTCATGACCGCGCCCGGGAAGAGCACGAGCCTGCGGCCGCTCCTCGGCTCGGCAATCCCCCAACTGTCGTTCCCTCCGGCCGAGGCCGCGGTCCTGGCAGCCGCCGGCGATGTGATCGACGCCGAATTGGCGCCGGCAGCTGGCAGGGTGGACGAGGCCGGGCGTTATCCCGATCAGGGGATCGCGGGCCTCAAACGCTCGGGCTTGCTCACGGCTGCCATCCCCGAGTGCTACGGCGGCCTCGGCGCGTCTAACCGGTTCAGCGTCGAGGCTCAGGTGAGGCTCGGCGCCGCCGACTCATCGGTGGCCCAGGTCTTCAAGGTCCACGACGAACTGGTCAGGGAGATCTTCCAGTATTGCCCGGACGGCTTCGGACCCCGCTTCGCCCGGCTGCTTCACGACGGAGCCATTATCGGGCTGGCCGTGGCCGAGAACGGGCGGCGCGTAGACGCTCCCCCGTGGCCTCGCGCGCCGCCTTGCGAGCCACCAGCGAGGTCTTTCAGCTCATGGGGACCCGGTCAACGGCGCGCGGCCACGGCTTCGACCGCTGGTGGCGCAACGCCAGGACCCTGACGCTGCACGACCCAGTCGACTGGAAACACGTGGAGATCGGTGACCACGTCATCAACGGGTGGGAGCCGCCGTTCGGGATCTACACCTGAGCCGCCCGGCCTCCACGCTGACCAGCTCCGCCGCCCGATCAGAAAGAAATGCCAGTGCAACGCCACAACTCCGTACCAGCCCGTCTCGCCGCACAAGCAGCCCAGACGGACGTCTCCCGCAGGACCTTGCTCCGCCGCGCGGCACTCTCGGCCGGCGGCCTCGCCGCAGCCGCAGGGCTCTCCGAGCTCATCGCGGCCTGCGGTTCAAGCTCTCCGTCGGCTTCCGCGGGCGCCTCGGCGGCGGGCGCGACAGCGTCGGCCGGGGCAGCGGGCAGCGCCGCGCTCGGCACCGTCGCGCTCCAGCTCGGGTGGACTAAGAACGTGGCCTACGGCGGCAGCTTCCTGGCCGACTACCTGGGCTTCTACCGCAGTCACGGGGTCGACGTCGACATCCTCTCCGGCGGCCCGACCGTATCTGGCATCCCCGTCCTCGTGTCGGGCAAGGCGCTGGTGGCCATCAGCGACCCGGCAATCACCAGCGAGGCGGCGGCCCAGGGAGCCAGCCTTGCCGCGGTCGCCGCCGGCTACCAGATCAATCCGGAGTGCATCATGTCCCTGGCATCCAGTCCCATCAAGACGCCCGCGGACCTCATCGGGAAGAAGATCGGCGTCGGATCGGCGGACGAGCCGGCATGGCAGGCGTTCCTCAAGGTCAATAACATCCCGGCCGGCAAGGTTGACACCGTCCCCGCCGGTTTCGATCCCTCGCCGGTGGCATCCGGTGAGTGGGATGGCTACCTGGCCTTCGCGAACAATGAGCCTCCCGAGTTCGCGGCCAAGGGCATCAAGACCCAGCTCCTGCTGTTCCAGGACTACGGGCTTCCCGCGCTCAACGAGATCTACATCGTCACGACCGACACGCTGAACAACCCGCGGCAGCGCAAGAAGGCGGCCGCCTTCCTCGCCGGCGAGATTCAGGGATGGACAAAGGCGGTGAGCGACCCGTCCCTCGCCACCCGGGTCACCGTCGACAAGTACGCGACTGGTCTGGGCCTGAACTACCAGGGAGAATACCTGGCTGCGCTGGCCACCAGGGGCGTGACGGTCAGCTCGGAAACCAAGGCCCACGGCGTGCTGTCGTTCAACGAGTCGCAAGTCGCCCAGACCATCGAGACCCTGGCCCGCGCCGGCGTCAAGGCCAGCGCCAGCCTGTTCGACTCGTCGCTGCTCTCCGACGCCCACGCGCTGATCAGAACATCAGGGAGGCCATGATGCTGTTAAAACCAGTGGCTGACAGCAGTGGGTTACGGCCTGTGCCAGCGGCTGATGGCCGCGCCAACGTCCTGGACCAGGGGCGGGCGCAGGAACTCGTAATGGTCACTCTCGACGGACAGGACCGACACCTCGCCCTTCAGGTGTCCCGGCCAGAGCGCGCGCGCCGGGGCGTTCAGCGAACTGGCCGCGCTGACGATCAGCGTGGCTGCCCGGACAGGATTCCCGGCCGGGCGGTACCCGGCGAGCATCCGGCTATGCGCGGCGAACAATTCGAACCGCCTCTGGAGCCCTGCCTCGATGGCGTCGCCCATCGCAGGGCTGCACTGTGCGGGGTCGCTGCCGCCGGCCAGCCGTCCCGCGAGCCAGGCTAGCTGCCCGGCGGGCGTCACGGCCGCGGGATCCGGAGCTCCCGCGGTATCCAGGCTCAGGCTGTGCGCCGCGTCCGCGACGAAACGCGCGGCGAGCTCAGCGTCCCCGGATGGGTAGTCGGCAGGGATGGCGAATGGCGCGTCAAGCAGCACGAGCAGGCTGACGTCGGCGCCGGCCTGTTCCAGGCGCTGTGCGATCTGGAACGCGATCACGCCGCCCATCGACCAGCCGGCCAGCGCGTAGGGCCCGTCTCGCTGGACTGCCCTGATCCGCTGCGTGTAATCGGTGACGAGATCGGCGAGCGAGGAAGCGACGACACCGCCATCGCTGAGAGCGGGAGATTCCAGCCCGTACACCTTGAAGGTGTCTGCCAGTTCCTGGCCGAGCGGCGCGTAGGCCGATACGGTGCCGCCAATCGCGTGCACCAGGAACAGCGGGGATTCGGCCTTGCCGCTATTCAGCGCTACGAGTGGACCAGATCCCGCCAGCGGCACGGAGCGGCTGGTCCCCGCGATGGCGGCGGCTAGCAGCCGCGGGCTGGGATGCAGGAAGATCGCGGAAACCCCGATGTCAACATCGGTCTTGCGGCTGATCATATTCACCAGGCGCATGGCCGTCAGAGAGTTGCCGCCAAGGTCGAAGAAACTATCCGTGGCTCCGACTCTGGTGATGCCGAGAAGGGTGGCGTACAAGCTAGTCAGCATGGCCTCGGCCGGGGTTTCCGGCTCCGCCTTGTCCTTTGTTACCTGGCGGCGCGGGGTCGGCAGCGCTTTCCTATCCACCTTGCCGCTGGAGTTGAGCGGGAAGGTGGCGACCGTGATGAAGTGGGACGGGGTCATGGCGGCGGGCAGCGTGCGGGCCAGGTGGGCCTTGATGTCCTGGTCGCTGACGGGTACCGAGTCCAGCCGGAGGTAGGCGGCGATTTCGTTGTCTCCCGCTGGCCCGGTGATGACGGTGACGACGGCCTGGGCGATGGCGGGATGGGTGGCGAGCGCGGCCTCGATCTCGCCGAGCTCGATCCGGATGCCGCGGATCTTGACCTGGTTGTCGATGCGGCCCGCGAACTCGACCGTCCCGTCCGGGCGGCGGCGGACCAGGTCACCGCTCTTGTAAAGCCGCTCGCCGGGAAGGAAGGGGTCGGGGATGAACCGTTGCGCGGTCAGGCCCGGCCGGTTCAGGTAGCCCCGGGCCAGGCCGGCGCCGCCGATGTGCAGCTCCCCGAAGACCCCGACCGGGACCGGGTTCAGCTGCCGGTCCAGGACGTAGGCCCGGTAGTTGGGGTGAACGGGGAACCCGATTGGGGGCGGCATCGGGGTGGTGGCGTCCAGCTCGGCGAACGCCGCGGTCACAGTGGTCTCGGTCGGGCCGTAGCCGTTGACCAGCCGAAGGCCGGGGCGTATCCAGCGGCGGGCCACCTCCGTCGGCAGTTCCTCCCCGCCCGCCATGATGACCCGCAGCTCCGGGTACGGGCCGGCGGGCAGCAGCCCCAGCACCGCCGGCGGCAGGCTGGCGAACGTGATACCGGTCTGGCGGATCAGCGCGGCCAGCCGCGGTGGCGAGTGCAGTGTTTCCGGCGCGGCCAGCACCAACCGGGCGCCGGCCAGCAACGACAGGAACATGTCCTTCACCGAGACGTCAAAGGCCAAAGACGCGAAACCGAGCATGACGCTGCCGGGGCCGATCCCCCAGTGCTCGATCAGGCCGTACGCCAGGTTGACCACGTTGCGGTGCTCGACGACCACGCCCTTGGGCTGGCCGGTCGAACCAGAGGTGTAGATCACGTACGCCACATTCGCCGGGACGACGCCGGTGTCTTTCAGGTCATCGCCGGCCAGCTGGCTCAGCTGGTCCCACTCGGCGTCCACGTTCAGCGCACCGGTAGCGGGCACGCGGCCCGCGCTCGCGCGGTCGGTGAGAATGACGGTCATGGCGCTGTCGGCGATCATGAAGGCCAGGCGCTGCGCGGGCAGGGCCGGGTCCAGGGGAACATATCCGGCGCCGGCTTTCAGGATGCCCAGCAGTACCGCTAGCCGGCGGAGCCCGGCGCGCATGCACACGCCGGCGAGCACCTCCGGGCCGACCCCGAGCTCCCGCAGCCGCCGGGCGACCTGGTTCGCCTGCCGGTTCAGCTCCGCATAACAGACCCGCTCGCCCTCATACTCGGCCGCGACCGCGTCCGGGGTCCGCGCCGCCTGCGCCTGGAAGCCCTCGTGAACGCAGACCGGCGTGACCGGGGCGGCAGTGTCATTCCAGTCCTGCAGCTCAGCCCGCAGCTCAGCCCCGGTCAGCAGCGGCAGCTCCGACAGCCGCGCGGAAGGCTCCGACACCACGCCGCGCAGCAGCACCTCCAGATGCCCCAGCAGCCGCTCGATCGTGCCCGCGTCGAACAGGGCGGTCTTGTAACAGCACTCCAGCCGCAGGCCCCCCGCACGCGCCTCCACAGCGAACGTCAGATCGAACTTCGCCGCGTCGAGGCCGCGCACCACGTCGATGAGGAGGAAGTCGGCGCCCGCCGCGTGCACCAGCGTGTCATCGCGCTCGGCGTAGGTGAAATTGATCTGGTAGACCGGCGAGCGGCTGGCGTCGCGTTCCACCTTCAGGGCATCCACCAGCTTGCCGAACGGCAGGTCCTGATGCGCGAACGCGCCGACCACGGCCTCCTTCACCCGCGCCAGCAACTCCCCGAACGCCGGATCCCCGGACAGGTCACAGCGGATCGGCAGCGTATTGACCAGGAACCCGATCAGCGGCGCCAGCTCCGCCCGCCCCCGGTTCGCGGCGACGGTGCCCACCACCAGGTCATCCTGCCCCGTGTAACGGTGCAGGAGGGTCAGCAAGCTCGCCATGAGGGTGACGAACAGCGTCACCCCCTCCCGGCGGCTCACCTCCCGCAGCCCCGCCAGCAGCGAAGCATCGGTCATCCGCTCGGCCAGCGCCCCGTCGAAGCGGTCAACCACCGGACGCGGGCGATCGGCAGGGAACTGAACCGTCTCGAACCCGTCAAGCGCCCCCCGCCAGTACGACTCCAGACCCGCCAGGAACTCCCCCCGCAGCCGCTGCCGCTCCCACACCGCGTAATCAGCGAACTGCACCGGCAGCTCACCCAGCCCCGGCTCCTCCCCGGTCACCACACCCCCGTACAGCGCCGCCAGATCCCGCACCAGCACCCCAGCCGACCAGCCATCGAACACCGCATGATGAAACACCGCCACCAGCACATGCCCGGCCTCCCCGAGCCGCACCACGCACGTGCGCACCAGCGGCCCCGCCGCAAGATCAAACGGCCGCATCGCCTCACCGGCGACGAACTCCCGCAGCCCGGCCAGCCCCTCACCCGGCTCCACGCCAGCCAGATCCAGCACCTCCAGAACAACAGGCACCACCGGGCCGATCACCTGAACCGGCCGGCCCTCCCCATCCGCCACCAGCCTCGTGCGCAGCACCTCATGACGTTCCGCCAGCTGGTCCAGGGCCCGGCCAAGCGCGACCGTGTCGAGCGGCCCGCGGATGCGCATCACGCTCGGGACGGTGTAAGTTGCCTGCCCCGGCGCGAACTGGTCCAGGAACCATAGCTGCTCCTGGCCGAAGGATGCCGTCGGGATACCTAGGCCGGGGCTACGGCGGCCAATGCGCCCAGTCGCGTCACGTTCCTGGCCGCGCCGCAACCGCGCGACCAGTTCTGCTCGCTGCTCCTGCGACAGCATCTCCGCTCCTTGGTCCAGTGCGAGCTCTACCGTCGGGCTAGCCGAAGCCGCCGGGCCCGGGTTCTCCGTCGCTGAAGCCGTGCTCGTCGCGCAACAGCGCGGCCAGTTTCCGCGGCGTGGGCGCCACGAACACCGACGCCGCGCCGACCTCTACGCCAAGTTCCTGGTCGAGCACGCCGACCAGCCGCATCGCCTGGAGCGAGTTGCCGCCGAGGTCGAAGAAGCTGTCGGTAGCACCCACGCCGACGGCACCAAGCAGCGAGGAGTAGGCATCGGCCAGCAAGATCTCGAGGATTGTGGCGGGCATAACGTGTTCCGCGGCTGGCCGCCGCGGCACGGCCGCGGGCAGGGCGGAACGGTCGACCTTGCTGCTGGAGTTGAGCGGGAAGGTCTCGACAGTGATGAAGCGGGAGGGAATCATGGCGGCGGGCAGCGTGCGGGCCAGGTGGGCGTGGATGTCCTGGTCGCCGACGGGCACTGGGTTGGGAGGCACTGCGTCCAGGCGCAGGTAGGCGGCGAGTTCGGAGTCTCCGGCCGGCCCGGTGATGACGGTGACGACGGCCTGGGCGATGGCGGGATGGGTGACGAGCGCGGCCTCGATCTCGCCGAGCTCGATCCGGATACCGCGGATCTTGACCTGGTTGTCGATGCGGCCCGCGAACTCGACCGTCCCGTCCGGGCGGCGGCGGACCAGGTCACCGCTCTTGTAAAGCCGCTCGCCGGGAAGGAAGGGGTCGGGGATGAACCGTTGCGCGGTCAGGCCCGGCCGGTTCAGGTAGCCCCGGGCCAGGCCGGCGCCGCCGATGTGCAGCTCCCCGAAGACCCCGACCGGGACCGGGTTCAGCTGCCGGTCCAGGACGTAGGCCCGGTAGTTGGGGCGAACGGGGAACCCGATCGGGGGCGGCATCGGGGTAGCGGCGTCCAGCTCGGCGATGACCGCGATTGAGGTGGCCTCGGTCGGGCCGTAGTCGTTGACTAGCCGAAGGCCGGGCCGTATCCAGCGGCGGGCCACCTCCGTCGGCACCTGTTCGCCACCGACCGACAGGACCCGCAGGTCTGGGTAGTGGCCGGCGGGCAGCAGGCCCAGCACGGCAGTTGGCAGGTTGGCGTACGTGACGCGGGCCTGGCGGATCAGTTCGGCCAGTCTCGGTGGTGAGTGCAGTGTTTCCGGTGCGGCGAGCACCATCCGGGCGCCGGCCAGCAACGAGAGGAACGTGTCCAGAACCGACATGTCGAAGGCAAAAGACGCGAACTGCAGCACGGCATCGCCCGGACCGATCCCCCAGTGCTCCATCCGGCCGTGCACCAGGTTGACCACGCTGCGGTGCTCGACGGCCACGCCCTTGGGCTGGCCCGTCGACCCGGACGTGTAGATCACGTACGCCACGTTCGCCGGGGTAACGCCGGCATCTTTCAGGTCATCGCCGGGCAGCTGGCTCAGCTGGTCCCACTCGGCGTCCACGTTCAGCGCGCCGCTGGCTGGCACGCTGCCCGCGCTGGCGTTGTCGGTGAGGATGACGGTCAGGCCGGTGTCGGCGATCATGAAGGCCAGCCGCTGGGCGGGCAGGGCCGGGTCCAGCGGGACGTACCCGCCGCCGGCTTTCAAGATGCCAAGCAGCGCCGCCAGCCGGCGCAACCCGGCGCGCATGCTCACCCCCACGAGCGCCTCGGGCCCTATGGCCAGCTCGTGAAGCCGCCGGGCGATCTGGTTGGCCTGCCGGTTCAGCTCCGCGAAACTGACCCGCTCGCCCTCACACTCGGCCGCGATCGCATCGGGGGTCCGCGCCGCCTGCGCCTCGAAGCCCTCGTGAACGCAGACTGCCGGGACCGGGGCGGCAGTGTCATTCCAGTCCTGCAGCTCAGCCCGCAGCTCAGCCTCGGTCAGCAGCGGCAGCTCCGACAGCCGCGCCGAGGAAGCCGCTACCACGCCGCGCAGCAGCACCTCCAGATGACCGAGCAGCCGCTCGATCGTGCCCGCATCGAACAGAGCCGTCTTGTAACAGCACTCCAGCCACAAACCCCTGGCCCGCGCCTCCACAGCAAACGTCATGTCAAACTTCGCCGCATTGATGCCGCGGACGAGATCACTGGCCGCGAACTCGACACCTGCGGCCGGCACTGGGGTGTCGTCTGGTTCGGCGTAGGTGAAGTCGATCTGGTAGACCGGGGATCGGCTGGCGTCGCGTTCCACCTTCAGGGCATCCACCAGCTTGCCGAACGGCAGGTCCTGATGCGCGAACGCGCCGACCACGGCCTCCTTCACCCGCGCCAGCAACTCCCCGAACGCCGGATCCCCGGACAGGTCACAGCGGATCGGCAGCGTATTGACCAGGAACCCGATCAGCGGCGCCAGCTCCGCCCGCCCCCGGTTCGCGGCGACGGTGCCCACCACCAGGTCATCCTGCCCCGTGTAACGGTGCAGGAGGGTCAGCAAGCTCGCCATGAGGGTGACGAACAGCGTCACCCCCTCCCGGCGGCTCACCTCCCGCAGCCCCGCCAGCAGCGAAGCATCGGTCATCCGCTCGGCCAGCGCCCCGTCGAAGCGGTCAACCACCGGACGCGGGCGATCGGCAGGGAACTGAACCGTCTCGAACCCGTCAAGCGCCCCCCGCCAGTACGACTCCAGACCCGCCAGGAACTCCCCCCGCAGCCGCTGCCGCTCCCACACCGCGTAATCAGCGAACTGCACCGGCAGCTCACCCAGCCCCGGCTCCTCCCCGGTCACCACACCCCCGTACAGCGCCGCCAGATCCCGCACCAGCACCCCAGCCGACCAGCCATCGAACACCGCATGATGAAACACCGCCACCAGCACATGCCCGGCCTCCCCGAGCCGCACCACGCACGTGCGCACCAGCGGCCCCGCCGCAAGATCAAACGGCCGCATCGCCTCACCGGCGACGAACTCCCGCAGCCCGGCCAGCCCCTCACCCGGCTCCACGCCAGCCAGATCCAGCACCTCCAGAACAACAGGCACCACCGGGCCGATCACCTGAACCGGCCGGCCCTCCCCATCCGCCACCAGCCTCGTGCGCAGCACCTCATGACGCGTGATCAGCCCGCCGAGCGCCCGTTCCAGCGCCCGGTGATCTAGTGCGCCCGACAGCCGGAGCACCTGCGGGATGTTGTAGTTGGGCAGTCCCGGCGTAAGCCTGTCGATCAGCCAAAGCTGCTCTTGCCCGTGCGACAGCGGGGACTCGGCGAGCCCGGTGTCAGCAAACACAGTGTCAGCAAGCACAGTGCGGCACCGCGGGATCTTCCCGGTGTCGTCTGCCCGTCTGCGCGGCAGCAGCGTGCCGGTCATCCCTTCGACGCCGCCGGGACCCAGGTCGCTGTCGGCGAAGCCGTGCGTGTCTCGCAGGACCTTGGCGAGCTGCCGCGGTGTCGGCGTCAGGAACACGGCGGTGATGTCGAGGTCAACGGCGAGCGAGGTGCGGAGCTGGGCGATGAGCCGCATCGCCTGCAAGGAATTCCCGCCGGCCTCGAAGAAGCTCTCGGTGGCGCCCACCTGCTCGGTGCCGAGCACGGCGGCATACCCCTCGACCAGGACAGCTTCTATCAGCGTGCGCGGCGGCACCCGGTCGGCGGCCGCGACGCCCGCGGACTGGGGCGGCGGCAGCGCGGCCTTGTCGATCTTCCCGTGCGTGGTGAGGGGCAGCTCGTCCAGTGCGACCAGATAGGCGGGGATCATGTAGGCGGGCAGCGACCGCGCGAGATGGCGGCGGATATCGGCGACCACGACAGCCGCGCCATCGGCGGCCCGCAGGTAACCCGCGAGCTGCTTCACCCCGGCCGGGTCGGTCACTACGGTCACCACCGCCTGCGCGACGTCAGGGTGCGTCACCAGGGCCGTTTCTATTTCCCCGGGCTCCACCCGGAGCCCCCGGATCTTGACCTGGTTGTCGATGCGCCCGGCGAACACAAGCGTCCCGTCCGGGCGGCGGCGGACCAGGTCGCCGGTCTTGTAGAGCCGCTGGCCGCTGATGAAGGGGTCCGGGATGAACCGGTCCCTGGTCAGCTCTGGCCGGTTCAGGTAGCCGCGGGCGACTCCGGCGCCGCCGATGTGCAGCTCCCCGATAACGCCGACCGGCACTGGGTTCAGGTAGCTGTCGAGGACATAGGCCTGGTAGTTCGGCTTGGGCCGGCCGATCGGCGGCGGCAGCGGCGTGCTCGGCTCCAGCTTCATGAACGTCGACCCGATGGACGCCTCGGTAGGGCCGTAACCGTTGTAGATCTCCAGCCCGTCGCGCAGCCAGCCCCTGAGCAGTTCGCTCGACAGCTCCTCCCCGGCCGACAGCAGCGTCCTGAGCTCAGGGAACTCCTCCCCCGTCAGCAGGTTGAGCACCGCTGGCGGCAGGCAGGCGAAGGTGATCCTAGCGTCACGCATGAGCGCGGCCAGGCGAGGCGGCGAGTGCAGCGTCTCAGGTGCGGCGAGCACCACCTTCGCGCCGCCGAGCAGCGGCATGAACATGTCCATGACGGACACGTCGAAGGTGAAGGCGGCGAACTGGAGCACGGCGCTGCCCGCCCCGATCCGCCAGTGCCTGGCCATGCCGTGCAGGAAGTTGATCGCCTGCCGGTGCTCAACCACCACCCCCTTGGGCTGGCCGGTCGACCCGGAGGTGTAGATCACGTAGGCGACATTCGATGGCGTCACGCCCGTGCCGGCCAGGTTATCCGTGAAGTTCGTGACGGGGGGGTTAGGGGGGTCGTCCCCCCTGGCCAAACCGGCGGGCAACTGACGCAGCCGGTGCCATTCGGCGTCCAGGGATACCACGGTGACCCCGGCCACCTCCGGCACGCTCGCCAGGCTCCGATCGTCGGTGAACAAAACCCGCATGCCGGTGTCGCTGATCATGAACGCCAGCCGTTCGGCGGGCAGGGCCGGGTCCAGCGGGACGTATCCGGCACCGGCCTTCCAGATGCCAAGCAGCGCCGCCAGCCGCCGCAGCCCCGCATGCATGCACACGCCCGCGAGCACCTCCGGGCCGGCCCCGAGATCCCGCAGCCACCGGGCGACCTGGTTCGCCTGCCGGTTCAGCTCCGCATAGGAGACCCGCTCATCGGCGAACTCGGCCGCCACGGCGTCCGGCGTGGCCGCCGCCCGTTCCTCGAAGCCCTCATGAATGCACTGCACCGGCAGGTCTCGTGCAGTGTCGTTCCAGTCCGCCAGCTCGGCACGCAGCTCAGCTTCGGTCAGCACGGGCAGCCGCCCGAGCCGCGCGGACGGATCATCCGCCACTCCGCGCAGCAGTACATCGAAATTCCCGAGCAGCCGGCGCACCGTGACAGCGTCGAACAGCGCTGGCGTGTAGGTGGCTTCCAGCCGCAGTCCGCCGGCGCACGGCTCCGCCAGGAAGCCGACGTCGTACTTCGACGCGCGCAGGGGGATCCGCTCGCGGCGGAAGGTGACGCCCGCCGCCTCGATGTCCGGCGGCGGCTCGGAGTAACTGAACGCGGTCTGGAAGACGGGGAAACGGCCCGGGTCGCGGTCGATGTGCAGGGCCTCCACGATCCTGGCGAATGGCAGGTCCTGATGGGCCTCCGCGTCGGTTACCGCCTCGTGCACGCGGGCGAGGAACTGCCTGAACTCCAGGTCCCCGGACGCTTGCGCGCGTACGGGCAGCGGACTGTCAAGCAAGGCCAGGAGCCGGGCCGGCTCCGGCCTGGCCCGGGTGCCGGTCGTCCCGGCGACTAGGTCGGCCTGGCCGGTGTAACGGTGCAGCAGCACCAGCAGCGCTGCCAGCAGCGTGACCGGCAGCGTCGTGCCCTCGCCGCGGCTCAGCTTCCGCAGGCGGCCGAGCACCGCCAGGTCAACTGTGATCTCCGCTACCGCGCCGGCATGGTCGGCGAGCAGCGGGCGAGGCCGGTCGGCTGGGAAGCGCGTGGTCTCGCAGCCAGCCAGCGTCGCGCGCCAGTATTCCTCCTCATCCGCCAGCACCTGGCCCTGGAGATGCTGCCGTTCCCACGCCACGTAGTCGGCGAACCGCACCGGCAGCTCGGCCAGGCCAGCCGGATGCCCCGTCACCTCGCCGCGGTACAGCGCGGCCAGGTCCGCCAGCAGCACCCGCATCGACCAGTCATCGAGTGCCGTCTGGTGCGCCACGAGCACCAGCACGTGCTCATCGCCGGTGATCCGCGCCAGGCGGGTCCGCAGCGGGTGTTCGTCCGCGAGGTGAAACGGCCGCAGCGCCTCGCCGTCCGCGAGCTTCCGCACCTGTCGCACCGCGGCTTCTAAGGGCAGAGTCGCGTAGTCCGTCAGCTCGAGTTCCGCGGCCGCCGCTGGCCCGCCCGCTGGATCGATCACCTGCACCGGATGGCCATCGGCCCCCGCCGCGAACCGGGTTCGCAGCGGCTCGTGCCTGGCCGTCAGGGCGCCGAGTGCCCGCTCCAGCGCGGCCACGTCAAGCTGGCCGCGCAGCCAGATCAGGCTGGGGACGTTGTGCGCGGGGAGCCCGTGATGGAACTCGTCGATGAACCACAACTGCTCCTGCGTGAACGACAAGGGCGTCATCAGTTCGGTCCATCCTTCGCGGTTGGCATCTGCTTCAGCCGGAACGCCGGGGAGAAGAACAGCCACAGCAGCGGTGACGCCATCAGCGTCAGGGAGATCACCAATGCGCTACGTAGCCCCACTGCGCCGCCGAGCACTCCGCCGAGGGACATCCCGATGGGCGCGACGCCAAAGAGCACCATGCGGTACGTCGCGTTCATCCGCGCGAGCACCCGTCTGGGCGTGACGACCTGCCGCAGCGTGATGACGTTGACGTTGAGCACGCCGACATTCCACCCATAGGCGAGCTGGGCCACGACGAAGATCGCTATGGTCGCCACGCTGGCGTGCCGGGGCACCAGCAGCAGGAGCAGGACCAGCGACTCCCCCACCGTGTTGACGATCATGGTCCGGCCGAGCCCGAGCGCCTTACTGACTCGCCTGGCGGTCGTGGCGCCGGCGAGGCTGCCGACCGCTGAGCCGGCCATGACGATGCCAAGCTCGATCGGATGCAGGCGCACTACCCGGACCGCGTACACCACGAAGACCGTGATGTACGCGCCGAAGAACAGGTTCAGCGCGGCGCCCTGGGTGAGCAGGGCGCTCAGCAGCTTGCTGCCCCACACGGCGTGCAGGCCCTCGGAGATCGACTGCCGGACCGAGGCCCGGACCTCGGGCACGTCCGGCGCCGGCTCGGGCTTGCGGATCGCGATCAGGCCGGCCGCCGAGAACAGATAGGACACCGAGTCCGCGGTGAGCGTGATCGGCGCGGTGACCAGGCCCACCAGCACGCCGGCGAGCCCGGGCCCGGCGACCCCGGCGAACGCCGTGCTGGCCTGGATCTTGCTGTTGGCATCCGCAAGGTGCTCGTGGTCAACCAGGTTGGGCACGTACGACATCGCCCCGACGTCGAATGTCATGGACAGCAGCCCGGTCAGTGTGACAACCACGTACAGCACGCCGATGGACAGCAGGCCGGTCACCGATGCCACCGGCACCATGCCTATCAGAACCGCGTTGCCCAGCGCGCAGGCGATCAGCACCGGCCGGCGGCGGCGCCGGTCCAGCCAGACCCCGGCGAACAGCGACAGCAACAGCACCGGTACGAAGCGCAGCGCATTCAGCACGCCGACTTCGGCCACCGTGGCGTTCAGCGAGATAATCGCGATCAGCGGCATCGTGAACTGGGTGACCTGGGTGCCGATCAGCGAGACCGACTGCCCTGCCCAGAGCTTGACGAAATTGGGGTTGGAGAAAGCGCTAGAGGCGCGTTCCGCAGCCGCGCGGGCCTGCCGCGAGGGCGCCGGCGCGACCTGGTCAGGCGCCACAGCCGACCGCCTCCCCGTGGATTATTGAAGATATGGCTGCAGCGGCACACGCTTCATGGATTCCAAGGAAATCGTTTTGGGTAACGCGAATATATATCCTTGTATACTAAATTACTCTCTAACCGTCAGCACAGCCATTCCGCGTGACGACTTTCATACCGGCAGCTACCCCCTAAAAAGTCACATGGCCCTCGAAAGATGTCAAGGTCGGTCTTGTGTGATGATCCCACATAAGCACCCGGTTTGGCGATCTCGGCGTAGGCCAGGCCGCATTGCGGCTTAAGCGGCCACGTGCTTCCAGGACTTGCCGTTCCAGCGCAAGATGACGGCATGGGGCGTGTTTGTGCCGTCGGTGTAAGATCCGACCGCCCAGGCGTTGCCGGCCGACGTGGCGGCCAGTGCGGCGAGGCTCGACACTGAGCCTGGCTCGGCGGGGAGCGACACCGACTTCCAGGATGCGCCGTTGAAGCGCATTATCTTGGTCCTGCTTGCCCCGCCGCCGCCGGCGGCCCACGCGTTCTTAGCAGATGTCGTCGCCACTCCGAAGACGGTGCTGGCACCGTTGGCGGTACCGAGACCGGCTCCCTGGGTGACGCGCTTCCAGGACTTGCCGTTCCAGCGCAGCAGGGCGGATACGTTCACAGTCGCGTGCGTGAAGCCGACCGCCCAGGCGTTGCTGGCAGAGGAGGCGGCTACTCCCGTGAGGAACGTCTGGAACGAGGACAGCCCGTTAAAGGCCACCTTCCACGACTTTCCGTTCCAGCGCTCGATCAGGGCCTTGGCGCATGAGCACGATCCGCCGTCGGTCCCGACCGCCCAGGCATTTGTCCTGGAGGTCGTGATCACCCCGTTGAGGAACGAAGTACCCGGGCTGGGGCTGTGCACGCGCTTCCACGATTTACCGTTGAAGTGCAGGGCAATGGTCTGCCCGTTCCCGCCGGAGCCGACCGCCCACACGTTGGACGCCGATGATGCGCTGACGGCGCTGAGCGTGTAGTTCCTGCCGTACGGCCTGGGGAGTGCCGGCACAGAGATCTGCGTCCAGGACTTGCCGTTCCAGTGCGCGATCTGCGCTCCGGTAGGGGTGGCTGTGCCGACCGCCCACGCGTCGGTGGCCGAGACGGCCGCTACCCCGTTGAGCTGCCCCTCCTCTGAGTCAGCAGGATTGGGCGGCACCGGCATGGGCACCGCGACCGCCTTCCATGCCTTGCCGTTGAAGTGGTACGCGGAGTCCGCCCCGAAGCCAGGACACTGGCCGGAGGCGAGCGGACGGCATCCGACTGCCCACGCGTTGCCGCCGGCTGACGCGGAAACGGCCGTCAGATTCCCCAGCGGGGACGTAACTGACTGTGCGGCACTCGCGGAGCCCGCGGCCAGTATGAGGCTGGGAGCAAGCGCTGCGCTCGCAGCCAGCAGTCCCGCGAACCGGCGTCTCATGAGAACACCTGCCTGTCAAGCTGGCGCGGAAAGTCCGCGCACAACGCAGAAGTGTGACTTTCTTTACTCCGTTTGTCAATTTTGAGTTCGGCAAATCATATAAAATATGATATACGTATGAGCAGCTCTTTGGGTAAATAGCCGGCAGGAGACGCGGCCGCTTGCGGACGGCGATCCAGGGTCAGCATGCCCTGGGCCGGGAGTGACGGCAAATGCGCACGCATTGGGCTTAGTAATGATCACGGAAGTTCGCGCAGGTCATAGAGGCTGTCGGGTGACTCTTGATCACTGTCAGGGAGGCGCCCGTCTCTAACAGCATCGCGGCCCTCCCTGTTGCTGTCAGCGAGGGCCACGATGCTCACCCTGCCTAAGGGCCACACTGCCCCGGCGGCGCCATTCCGGAGCACAGCGCGCGTCCGCCCAGGCACAGAGATCACGCGCGGAGGCACTAATTCAAAATCGGGGGACTTTTCATTGAAGGGAGAGTTCTCAGTTCTATTGGCCTCCCCGAAGCGGGAAGCCCCCCCCCGATGCCGGAAAAAGCTCCCCGATCCTGATCACGAGCCGCGCGGCAGCATCAGGGACCCGTACTTGTTTCCGTGATCATGATCCAGAGCATGATCACGGAAGATCGCCCAGGCCAGGACGATAGTGATGTTCCGTGATCATGCCCGCCAACATGATCGCGGAACATCGCACCTGCCGCCCCCGCACTGACAGCACGCCATACTGAGAACTCTCCCCGACGATGCCGGAAAAGCTCCCCGATCCTGATAACGAGTTACCCGACAGCCTCCATGCGTGGAGGATTTTCCTTACGGCCGACGCCCGCCACAAGCGCGCGAAAGGTCGTCACGCCCCGGCAGCGGGCCGTCGGAACAACGCCATCATGGGGCTGTCCAGTGCACGAGCGGTGCGCCCGCCTTGACAAGGAGCCTGGCCGGGGTCCGTCGCAGGAAGCTGTTGCGGACCGGCTGCCGCCAGCCGCCTTCGAGGTCGGCGCCGAACTTGGCGACGATGACCGACAGCCGGGCAATCCGCCGGCACCGTGGCCGGCGGGCGTGGTCGAAGGCGGCCAGCGCGGCGGCTAGGTCGCCTCCGGCGGTGACCGGCGCCGCGATGAGGCGGCCGACGCAGACGCCGTCCTCAAGGGCGGTGGATGCTCCCGCGCCCAGGGTTGGGAGCGCGGCGTGGGCGGCGTCGCCGATCATGACGACCCGCCCGCGGATGTAGGTGGGGAGCCCGCCGGGGAGGTGGTAGACGTCGTGGCGCATCAGCTGGCTGGCAGTGGTGGCCGCCACGATGGCCCGGACTCGCGGTGACCATCCGGAGAAGCGGTCGCGGGCGGCGGCCAGCTCATCGTCGAAGCACGCTCCCTCGGGATGCCGGAAGTACCCGAACCAGTAGAGCTCGCTGTCACTTATCCGCAGTGTGCCGAACTCGGCACCTGGCCCCCACGTCTCGACCAGGCGGCCTTCGGAGCTGGCATCGGGTATGACCGCCCGCCAGCTGGTGCTGCCGCTGTACCGGGGGCTGGCGCTCGGGAATAGCTGCGCGCGCACGGTGCTGCGAACGCCATCAGCGGCCACGACCAGGCCGGATTCGCTGGTGTGCTGCCGGGCGCCAGTCCGCCATGTGACGGTGGCCAGCTCGCCTGTTGCGTGGCCTGGCCGGACGGCGGTGACTTCGGCGCCGGTGACCAGCTTCACGCCGGCGTGGGCTTCGGCCGCTTGCCGCAGGGCGGCGTGCAGTCGCTGGCGGTGAACGCCCCAGAACGTGGTGATGGAGCGCACGTCGGCCCGGGTGTCGGGGATCCGCAGCAGCCAGCGGCCGTTGGAGTCCTGATAGCCCGCTGTGGCTGTCTGGTGTCCGGCGGCGCGGATCGCCGCATCGACCCCGATGGCGGCCAGAGCCGCCATGCCATTCCCTGTGATGGCCAGGCCCGCACCGACCTCGCCAAAGGCCGGCGCCCGCTCCAGCACGGTGGCTTGCCATCCCGCCTGCGCCCGCTCCAGCACGGTGGCTTGCCATCCCGCCTGCGCTAATGACACCGCCGAAGCGATCCCCGCGATCCCGCCGCCGATCACTGTCGCTGTCAGCTGGTCAGTCACCAGCCCTCACCTCCAGCCGCTCAAGGATCCGCGCCGCGCCGCGCCGCACCGCCGAAGCCACCACGATGCTGCTGCCGCGCCAGCGCCCGCCATTCTACTACATAATGTAGTAGAATGGGCACGACTAGGCGTGGCAGCAGCATCGGTCAGCTGGGCACGGCGGCCATTCGGTCGTCATGCCCCGTCTCCTCAGCCTCGGCACGTTCGCGCGCATAGCACCGCAGCAGGTCATGGAATCGGTAGCGGCCCAGGCTCGCCTGCTGCAGCAGGCGTTCATCCAGTAGCGTCTCGAGCAGCCACTCAGCCTGCTCCGGCGACGTCCCGACCAGTGCCGCGGCGCATTCCGGGGTCACGACCTCATCGGGCTCCAGCGCCAGCAACCGGAATAGCCGCCGCTGATCGGGCGACAGCGCGCGATACGACAGGTCGAACACCATCCGGATGGTCATGCCTCCGGCTGCCAGATGGTTCAGGCGCTGGTCACTTTCCAGCCTGGCCGCGAGGTCGGCGAGCGACCAGGCCGGGCGGCACCGCAAGCGGCGGCCGGCCAGGGCGATGGCCATGGGCAGATGCCCGCACAGGGCCGCGATGCGGCTGGCCATCGCGGGCTCGGCGACGACTCGCTCGGCGCCGACGAGGCCGGTGAGCAGGCCGACGGCGTCGGCCTGGGAGAAGACGCCCAGTTCCAGTGGCTGAGCACCGTCGAGCCCGGCCAGGCTCCGTCGACTCGTGATCATTACCAGCGCGCCGGGACCGCCGGGCAGTAATGGCCGGACCTGATCTTCGCTGGCGGCGTTGTCCAGCAGCAACAGCGCGCTCCTGCCGCGCAGCCGGTCACGGTAATATCCCGCCTGGGCATCAAGCTCGCGCGGGATCACGGTGCCGGGCACGCCGAGCAGCTGTAAGAAGGTCTCTAGCACGGTCTGCGGTGGCGTTGGCGCTCGGCCCGGATCGAACCCGCGCAGGTCGGCATAGAGCTGGATCTCGTCGAACAGGCCGCTCCGGGTGATCTCATGCGCCGCCCGCACGGCCAGCCGGGTCTTGCCGACCCCGGCCATTCCCTCGATCGTGCAGACCCCCACCGCCGTCCCGGCACCCCGCCCGTCGGCCGACACGGCTTGCGCGAACTCATGCAGGCGGCGCAGCTCTCCGGCCCGGCCGGTGAAATCGGCGATGTCCATCGGCAATTGCCGTCGCGCGCTGATCCTCAGTTCCCGCTGAGCTGGGCGCGGATCGGGCGCCACGCGCAGATCAAGGTCGATCAGCACCGCCCGATGGACCTGCTGCAGGTCAGCACCTGGTTCTACGCCCAGCTCAGCGACCAGCAGCCGACGGGCCTCCCGATAGCAGTTCAGCGCCTCGGCCCGCTGGCCGGATCGGTGCAGCGCGAGCATCAACGACGCCCATAGTCCCTCGCGGAACGGGTGCTGGCCGATGAGCTGCCGCAACTCGCCGATCGCCGCGGAGTAGTCCCCCAACTCCAGCCTGGCCTGTACGCATTGCTCGGCCACGGCGAGCCGCCGCTCGTTAAGGCGCATCGCTTCGGCGCGCAACAGGTGCCCGGCTTCGAGTCCCGCCAATGGCTCTCCGCGCCACATTCCCAGCGCCCGCTCGAAGCACGCGATGGCAACGTCAAGATCCCGCTGCTTCAGCACCTGAGCGCCGAGGCTCGCCTCGGCCTCGAACACATCCACATCCACTTCGCCTGGCCGGGTGGCCAGCGAGTACCCGGAGGAACTCGTCACCAGGCGCGAATCCTCCTCCCCGCAGCTCCGCAGCGATCGCCGCAGTTCCATGATGTAGGTACGGAGGTTGGATGCGGGGGACACCGGGGCGTCGGTCCAGACTGCCTCGGTAAGCTGATCGACGGTCACACTCTGGTTTGCCCGTAACGCCAGCGTCACCAGAACTGCCTGCCGGCGCAGGCCGCCAAGGGGCACCATCCGCCCATCCCGGCGCACCTCCGGCGCGCCCAGAAGCCGGAACTCCATATGACCTCCTCCTTCTGAGCATCCCCTCGTTCTTCGTATCGCTGTGGAGCACAGATGTAGCAGGCCTGCCGGGTGACGATGCCTCCGTCCATATCCGCGCCGCAGGCATTCTCTATATTAATTTGGTAATTAACACTTTACTACTACTAGTTATATAGCAAATATGTGTATGCCGGTCAAGACACTAGATATCTAGCAGTCCCGGATGATGCACGATTTCGGCATAGTAGCGTGATGTCCTTTTTAGTGATGATAGGCGGGTTCTCCGGCAACGTCACGGCCTGCCGCGGGAGCCGCCGGCCGGGTCTGGGCGGGATCTGGGCGGTGCCCGTGCGACCGTGGCGACGTGGAGTCACTGAGCACACAGCTAGAGGCGGCGCTTCGTGAGGCCGTCGTACTGGTAGCCGCCGATCGAGCCAACCTGCTTGCCGGGGAGAACATGCCACTCCCCACCTCGCCCCGTAACGACTCGGCAGCGAAGATCGTCCTGGCCGCCGAGACCCTCGGGCTCACCTGCAGAGACAGCGCCGGGTCGTTGCGATGGGCCGAGCGCGTTCGCACCGAGGCAAGCGACGCGCGACAGTGGCAGAAGCTGTGCTCGATGCTGCCCCTGTACGCGACCTACATCATGCTGGCCGCGACCGGCGACGAATCGTCCGCCTCCCCGGGCACGCAGCTCAGCACCGATCCCCAGGCGTATCGGTGCTTCCTCGAGGCCGTCCATGTGTCGAACCTGGAGCATGCGGCCTGGGTTGCCGCGCTTCCGGCCTTCTCCACCGCGAAAACGCTGGTCGACGTGGGCGGCGGATACGGAACCTTCGCGCTCGCATGGGTCGGCTCGAGCCCCGGGCGCGATGCCGTCGTCATCGACTTGCCCGGGGTAGCCGAGCTTTCGCCAGCACATCCGAGGATCCGGCGGATATCGGCGGATCTGCTCGGAAGCTGCGAGCTGCCGCCGGGTGGTGACGTCTACTTCTTCGCGAACGTTCTGCATCTGCTGCCGAACTGGCGTGAAGTACTCGGCATGGCCCGGTCGGCGGCCCGGCACTCCGACGCGATGCTCGCCGTCCATGAGGCGCGCCCCGACGGCGCCGCGGGGAGATGGTTCGACCTGCAGATTCATCTCCGCAGCGGCCGGATCACCAGCCTGCTCGACCCATCAGAGATCGAAGAAGCCCTCGGTGCGGCCACCGGAAGCGGGACCGCGCGGTTCTCGTACTCGGCGCCCGGCGACCCGCTCCGGCGAGAATTCCAGCTCACGGTTTCGAAGGTCGCCGGCAACCCGCCGTGACGCCGGCCGCGGGCGGGTACCCGCCCGCACGAGATCTAGGCAGGATCTGGGCAAAGCCCGTGAGACCTTTGACCTCAGTCACCGATGGCGAAAGGCGCCGCCGCGCACGGCAGAAGAGGTGATCGATGACGAGCAACCCCGACGGCTACGCCGCGCCGACGCGCCGTGGCACTTCGACGTACACTGAGGGATTCCTCACCGCCTATGATCCCCTGCTACGTGTCACCTGCCCGCTGATATGGCACTGCCCACGGCAGGTAATGGTCGACCTATATAACCATAACGCGGGAATGCGGCACCTCGACATCGGCCCGGGAACGGGATACTTTCTCGATAAGTGCGATTTCCCCGGTCCCGGGCCGTCCGTGGTCCTTGCCGATAACAGTTCGGCCGTGCTTGACAGGGTCACCCGGCGGATCGCCAGGTACCGCCCGGCCACGCTCTTCGGCGATGCGCTGGACCTTGATCTCGGGACCGCCGAGTTCGAGTCGATCGCTCTGCTCAACCTGCTGCACTGCCTGCCGGGCGACATGCCGTACAAGTGCACCATCTTCGACCGCATCACCAGTCATCTGGATTCCGGCGGGCGAATTTTCGGGTGTTCGCTTCTGGGGAAGGGCCCACGGCACAGCCGCGCATCCCTAGCGCTGATGAAGCTGCTGAACCAGGTTGGCATCTTTCACAATACCGATGATTCGCTGGACTCGCTGGACACCGAACTCGGCAGGCGATTCTCCAGTTACCGGCTGCGCATTTGCGGGTCAATGGCGCTGTTCGAGGTCAAAGTGTGACAGGTGACGATGTTATGGCGGTCCTCTGCTGCCCGGTCCTGCTATTTCCCGAGTATGAGATAACGCTGAAGGACACGATCGAGAGCCTGCGCCAGGTGCACCCTGGCCATCCCCGCCTGCGGACAGTCATCCGGCTGATCGAGAACACGAGCGTGCGGACCCGCCGCATCCTGCAGCCACTCGATCAGACACTGCGGCACCCCGGCGTCGCGGCGCGCATGGAACTGTACTGGAGCGCCATACGCAGGTACGTGCCCGTGCTCGTGGAGAAAGCACTCGCCGGCGCGGACCTCTCGCGAGACGAGATCGACGCGGTGATATTCGTATCATGCACGGGCTTCAGCATGCCCTCGCCGATTGTCTGGCTGATCAACGAGCTTGGCTTTCCCACCCGCATACAGCAGTTCCCCATCGCGCAACTCGGCTGCGTCGCCGGGAGCAGCGCCATCAGCACCGCGGCTCAGTACTGCCGCGCTTACCCCGGGCGCAATGTCCTGATCATGGCTTTCGAGCTATGTTCGCTCTGCTACCAGCCCGGCGACACCGAAGTCGGTCACCTGCTATCCGCGGGCCTGTTCGGTGACGGTTTCGCGGCAGCCGTCATGAAAGGAGCCGGGACGACCGGAATCCGCATTGAGCGCTCGGCGGCCGAAACCATCCCGGGCACATCCGACTGGATCGCGTACGACGTGCGGGAGACCGGATTCCATTTCCGCCTTGATAGCCGGGTCCGGACGTCCGTGCGCCACCTAGCGCCCGGGATCACTGATCTCGTCACCGCAGCGGGCTGGCTTAACAAGGAGCTCGACTTTGTCATCGCCCACGCCGGCGGCCCGCGTATCCTGCATGACCTGACCGAATTTCTCGGCATCGATCCGTCACTGCATCAGTTCAGTCAGGCCGCTCTCGCCGAGCATGGCAACACCGCGAGCGTGCTGATCTTCGACGCGCTCGCGCGCTTCTTCGCGAGCCAGGTGGCGACCGCGGGGGCACGCGGCCTCCTCGCCGGTTTCGGGCCGGGCGTGAGCGCGGATTTCTCGCTGGCAACCTTCCTATGAATGACCCGCTGGACCGACACCGTTTGGATTGATCCGATGTCCGTGATGCTCATTACCGGATGCTCCTCCGGAATCGGCCGTGCGATCGCGCTGGAGGCGGTGCACCGGGGCTTTACCACCGTCGCGACGTCGAGGGACGCCGGAGCGCTGCACACGCTGCAGGCCCGCGGTTGCCTCACCCGGTGCCTCGATGTCGCCGATCCCGGTGCGCGGCAACAGGTCGTGCACGAGCTGATCGATGCCTATGGCGCCGTGGACGTCCTGGTCAACAACGCCGGCTACGCGGAGCTTGGCCCCTGCGAGGATGTGCCGCTAACCCGGTGGCATGTTCAGTTCGAGACGAACCTGTTCGGGCCCGTCGGCCTCATCCAGCTCGTGCTTCCCGGCATGCGCTCGCGCGGTTACGGCCGGATCGTGAACATCAGCTCGATGGCGGGCGAGCTCGTCCTGCCGATCGGCGGGCCGTACCACGCCAGCAAGTATGCGCTGGAGGCCGCGACTGAGGTTCTCCGCCTTGAGGTCCGCCGTTTCGGGATCGGCGTGTCGCTGGTACAGCCGGGCACGGTGAACACGCGGCTGGCGGAAAACGTGCCGACGCTCAGGCGGTATGCCTCCGGCGTGTACGGCGACGCGGTGAGCGAGCTGGAGCAGCAGCTCACCAGGCGGCTGCCGCGCGGACTGGATGCCAGCCGGGTGGCCGCGACGGTGCTGCGCGCGGTCAGTGCCCGCCGTCCCCGGACCCGCTACCGCGTAGGGATGGACGCCCACGTGCTGATGGCGATGCGGCCGCTGTTGCCATCGGGACTCTGGGCACGCTGCCTGAGCCTGCAATTCCCGGCCCTGCGGCCTTCCGCTGGAGTCCGGCCGCGCCCGGCACATGCTCTGCGCGACGGGCAGCGGTAGCCGGGGAGCCGGCGTGCGCGTCGGGGTCATCTATCTGCCGGGTGAGCGGCGGCACCTCGCACCGGACGCGTTCCGGCACCTCGTGACGGGCGGCGGGGTTCTGCTCGCCGCCGCCGGACTAGCCGCGGCATTCCGCGGCCCGCCGAGTGCGCACTGGCGGCGCCTCGCCCTCACCCACGGCTGCCTCGGCCTGGCGGCCCTGGTGGCCGGCCCCGCGGCGCGGCGGCGCGGCGGGGGGCGGGATGTCCGCGCCGCTGTCCTCGCCGGCCTGACGTTATTCGCGGTGAGTTCCGTCGCCGACACGATCGCGGGCACATTCATGCCCAGGCTGAGAAAGGAAACAGCGGCGCTGCACGCCGCATCCTTGATGATCAGCCCGAAGTGCCTATGCCTTCTCGTCTCATCGGTGATCGCACCCGGCGAGGAGCTGTTCTGGCGAGGGCTGCTGCAAGATCAGCTAGATCGGCGGTTCGGTCCCCATGGCGCCGCCGCGGCGACGACCGCCATCTATGCCGCGGCGCACGCGGGAACAGGTAACCCCGCGATAGTGGCGGCGGCGATGTGCCTGGGCGGCACGCTATCGCTGCGGCGAGCGAACGGCGCGGGCACCGGAAGCCTCGCGCTCACGCACATCTGCTTCGTAGTGCCAGCGCTGCTGCGGGCGCGCCGCCAACGTTTCCTGCCATCCGGGCGGAAGGCGGCGGAGTGAAAAGGGGCCGCGAGGTGTCGCGCTTGAGCAGGCTTCTGCAG
Source organism: uncultured Actinomycetota bacterium (assembly GCA_963720575.1). GTDB lineage: Bacteria > Actinomycetota > Actinomycetes > Streptosporangiales > Streptosporangiaceae > Chersky-822. Next base: position 730,589 of record CAVRGA010000001.1, on the reverse strand, counting down.
CGGGCGAACAACGGCGTGCACGTCGCGTTGTACGAGCTGACAGGCGGGCGGCTGGGCAGCCGGATGCTCGGATACCAGGTCGCGATACTGAGCGTCGTCAAGCGGCCGGGCAGACAGCCCTGCTCGGTCCCGCTTTTCGTATTTCAGGACGGCGCCGACGTGATCGTCGTGGCCTCCTACCGCGGTTCGGCAGAGCATCCTGCCTGGTTTCGTCATCTGGTGGCCAATCCTGACGCGGCGATCCAGGTTGGCGGCCGGGCCTGGCCGGTGCGAGCCAGGGTAATGGATCCCGGCGAGCGAGCAGTCTGGTGGGAACGCGTTGTGGCGCAATTCAACGGATACGAGAAATACCAGCGCCGGACTAGCCGGGAGATTCCTCTTGTGCGCCTGACGCCGCGGTCGAACGGCTGGGCCGGATCTGGGCGGGATCTGGGCACCGGCCGTGGAATCGTCGGCACCAGCATTGACGAGTGCATGGGGTAAACAACGGCGAGAGGAAGTCGTGTCGGAAACAGGGATCTCTCTCCTTTCTCCAGAAGAAATCTGGCAGGTCGGTTGCGGGTCGGGCCAGCCATTGATAAACGCTGTGTCGGCTCACTTGCTTACCACCCAGGGGAAGCAGCTGAGGTCATCGCTGCTGCTGGAAGCGGCGGCGCTTGGCACGGGCGCGGATCAGATGCTTGCCCGGCGCGCGGCAGCGGTGCTGGAGGCCATTCACCTTGCGAGCCTGGCTCATGACGACGTCATCGACGACAGTGGCATGAGGCGCGGGACCGTGACCGCCGGGACCCGGTTCGGCTGCGCGCCCGCGGCCCTCGGCGGTGGCTGGCTGTTCGCCCGCTGCGTGGAAGCGGCGGCCGTCTGCGGGGAAACGGTGGTCGGGCTTCTGACGGCGGCCGTCGCCGAGATGTGCGACGGTGAGATGCTCGAGCTGGAAGATATCGGCAACGTCAACCGGACCCCTGACCGCTATCTGCGGGCGGTCGAGGGCAAGACCGCGGCTTTGTTCGCACTGGCTGCTCGCGTGGGCGGAGAACTGGCCGGCCTGCCCGTGCCCGAGTGCGAGGCGCTGGCAACGTTCGGGACGCGACTAGGCATCGCCTTCCAGATCGCCGACGACGTACTTGATCTGGCGGCCAGCGATCAGGTCACCGGAAAGCCCAGCGGAAACGACGTGCGGCACGGTGTCTACACCCTTCCCGTGCTCTACGCGTTGCAGGAGCGCCCCTGGCTGCGAGACCGGCTGGTCCGGCGGATTCAGCCCGGGGATCTGGCCGACATCGTTGCCCTGATCAAGCAGACCCAGGGAATCGGGCGGGCGCTCGCAGAGTGCCGGCGCCACGCGGACGCGGCGAGGTCCACCCTCGGCTCCCTGGCCACCGGCCTCGGCACGCACCGGCTCTATGCCCTAGTGGACCGTGCGATCGCGCCCGCGTGGAGCCTGCCATGAAGATGCCACCCGCGTCCCCCCTCCTCGATGAGGCGGAAATCGTCGTCATCGGCGCCGGTCCAGCCGGATCGGCCGCGGCTTTGACCCTCGCCTCCCATGGCCACGACGTGCTCATCATCGACAAGGCCGCCTTCCCCAGGGACAAACCCTGCGGTGACGGGCTGCCCCGGTTCGCCGTGTCCTGCCTCGAGCGGCTCGGGCTCGGGGAGGTCCTGCGCGAGAGCCCGCTCATCGAAGGCGGCCGGCTCGTCTGCAACCACGCGAGCGAAGAACTCAAGGGCTACCGGCACGGGCATGGCCGCTGCGTTACCCGGGTCCAGCTTGACCTCGCCCTGCTCAACAGGGCGCTGGAGGCTGGTGCCCGGCTGATCACGGCGCGGGTGACCGGGCCGGTCATGGGCGATGACCGGGTCACCGGCGTCGGAGTAGACCAGCGCCGGGGGCCCGCCTGGGTCCGCGGCAGCTACTTCGTCGCCGCCGACGGCCCGACCTCGATCATGAGTCACCGGCTCGGGCTCGCCAGGCAGCGCGCCGACATCAGCGGATACGCGGTACGGCAATACTTCGACGTCGAGCACAGTCTCGACCCGCTCTTCGACATCTACACGCCGATCAAAGGCGGCGGCCGAGGCTTGGTGGGCTATGGCTGGGTGTTTCCGGTAAGCGAGCGCCGGGCGAACATCGGAGTCGGTTTCTACCGCTCCCGCGGGGACACCACGCCGCCGATACGGACGGTCCTGACGGAATTCCTGGACGAACTCCGCTCCCGGCAAGCGAAACGATTCGGGCAGATCACCCCGCTGGGTAAGCAATTCGGCTCGCCCATCGGCATCAACTTCTCGTCTGACGCTTGCCAATGGGGCAATGTGGTATTCGCCGGCGACTCCGCGGGAATGACCGATCCGCTGACCGGCGAAGGCATCTCGAGCGCGCTGGCGGGCGGCGAGGAAGCGGGTAACTACCTGCACGAAGTGCTGTACCGGCCGGCCGCGCGAGCGCCCGGCGACCTCGGCACCGCCCTGGGTGCCCGGCTGGCCCGGATCTCCGTGCGCCTGGGCCAGAACATAGGGATGCCCGCCCGCGTGGCGGATCAGGCGCTCCGGGAACAACCGGATCGGGTCGGTGCCATCTTGGCGGGCCGTTTCGGCCCCACTCATAGCGGCCAGCCGCTGCTGCACCTGATCTACCAGATGTGGGCCGGTGACGACATCGAGCGAACCCTCGATACAGCCAGCGCGATGCCGGGAATGTGCGGCGTCAAAGGCCTGCCGGAGGCACTCGCCGAACTGGACGATCGAGCGCAGGACTACCTGCGCTCCACATTTCCCTTTGCGTCGGAAATAATTCAGCGCAGGCTACGTGAACGGCACGGCAGGATGCTAGGGGCTGCGCTGTTCGCCAGCATTCTCGCGTGCGGAGGCGTGATACGCGAAGGGGATATCACGATTGCCCTCGCGTATGAGCTGGTCAATATATTCCCTGATCTTCTCGCGCACGTCGTCGACAAGCCGGAAGGCACGCGCGGCAAGCTGAACAACGCTATTGCCGTCATCGTGGCGGACTACGTACTTACCCGGTGCCTCAAGCTCGTCAGCGGCCTGGGAACCCGGCGGGTCGTCCAGCTAGCCCGCGCTGTTTGCACGGTGTGCGAGGACGTCATGTCGGAGGTCGTGGCAGCGTACGGCCCGGTGCACGCCCAGGAGCAGTTCCGCGCCGCGGCCGGAATGCGATCCGCGACGCTGTACGCGCTGTTGTGCCGCCTCGGCGCGGAGACATCGGGCGGCAGCCCCGCCATAGCTGCCGCGCTCGAGACGTATGGCCACCACCTCGGCATGGTGTTCCGCATTGCCGCCGAGGTGAGGGAATCGCTTAAGCAAAGCCCAGCGCACCCCGGCGCACCTGACTCGCCGTCGCTTGCATCAATCTTTCTCATCCCCGCTGGTTACGACGCCAGGGAGGCGACTGGCCAGTGCCGCGCTCATGCCGAGAAAGCCAAGAATTCGATCACCGGACTGATCGGCATCACGCCAGAGCCGCTTTTCGCCTTGGCCGACTTCGCCGTGCGGCAGTGCGCAGAGTTCGCTGACCGGGTGAGTGAGCATGCTTAGCGGGCTGACGCAGTGGCCCCGGCCGATGAGCCGGAGCCGACGATCCGCTCCGTATATTACCGATTATGATCTGCATGCCGGTGAGTGGTGGGACCCGCAAGGTCGTTTAGCCGCCCTGAGCTGGATTGCCCGCGCCCGGGGCGAGCTGGTGCCACCCGCGGCACGTCCGGGCGCCGTCCTGCTCGACGTTGCCTGTGGCGGCGGCTTGTTCCACCCCCACATACTGGACAAGGGATATCGCCACCTCGGTGTCGACCTGTCAGTCACGGCCCTGGGGGACGCTCGTGACCATGGCGTCGATGCTGTCCTGCGCGGTGACATCGGCTCACTGCCGATCGCCGACGAAAGCGTCGACGTGGTGGCCGCGGGGCAGTGCCTGGAGCATGTGCCGGATCTGGCCGCGGTGATCGGTGAATGCTGCCGGGTGCTGCGGCCGGGCGGCACGTTCGTCCTCGACACCATAGCCGACACCTTCCTCGCCCGGCTCATGGTGATAACGATATGCGAGCGTCTTCCGCTTCGCGGAATGCCGCCGCGCGGCTGTCATGACCATAGGCTCTTCGTCAACCGCGAGAAGTTATGTCGGCTCGTCCGCGAACACGGCGTTGACTTGCATCTTCGAGGTCTTCTGCCCCGGCTGGACCAAGGAGTCGCCTGGCTCCTGGGCAATCGCCCGGATGTACGTTTCACGCCTATCGGGAAAACGACCGTCTTCTATCAGGCGGCGGGGCGCAAGCACACGAAGAAAGATGAGCAGCGGGAGGAATGCTGAATGACCGTCAAGAACGCTGCGGAGATGCTCCCGGCAAACAGCGGGATAACGATCAAATGGATTAAGGCTGCTTGCCCTCCACTTATTCTCGTCCTTGTGCTGCAGGGCGCCTACGGCGTGGTGATAGCCAGGCACCTGGCCGGGCTATCGGTTCTCACGGCCGCCCTTACCATTGTCTTCTTCATTCCCGATGGCATTGCCCGACGGCTCATCAATGACTACCAGGACTATGTCCGCGAGATCGACGAGCCGTCCGCTGCCAGGCCGGACAGCGCACTGGCGCTGGGCCTCGGCATGCGCGCGGTATGGCGGATCGGGCTGGCCTCGGCAGCGCTCGCGTTCGGCATAGCGATATGGGTCGGCGCGACCACGGTTCCCTGGCTGCTGCCCGTGCTGCCGGCCTTCGTGGTCATCTACTTCTGTTATGCCGGCGGCCCCGCGCCGCTGGGGCACCGCGCGCTTGGCGAGCTGATCGATTTCGTCGTGACGGGCACGGCGACGACGTTGCTCGTAGTGGTGGTCAACGCACGGTCGCTGGATTGGCCTTCTGTTATCGCGTGTGCGGGCATTGGCTGCCTGTTCGCAGCCCTGATGCTGCACAACAACGCGCGTGACGTCGTGCGGGACCGGCTTTCCGGAAAACGGACGCTGCCGCACGTCATCGGTGCCACCGCTACGAAATGTCTTTATTCCGTGCTGCTAACCGGATATTACGTTTCGGTCGCCACTTATGCTTTAACCGAGCACCTGGGGTGGCAATTTCTTCCGTTCATCACTTTTCCCTGGGCGGCAGGACTGGTCGTGTGGTTCTGGCGGTCTGAACTAGGCCATGACCTTAGCTGGTGGCCCTGGCTCTACCGTCTGATGATGGTCAACCTGGGCCTTTTTGTCATTGGCGCCTTCATCTGAGCGAGCCGTGGAGGTAGAGCGTGGGGCGCAGGAAAACTCCGATCACGGGGAACGGCTCAGCTGCCCAGCTGGCGCTCACGCTCAGCAAGGCACGTGAGTCTTGCGACCTGACGCTCCGCGAGCTGGCGGAACGCATCGGATACGCACCCAGCACACTTGCCTCAGCTGAACGAGGGCGGCTGACTCCATCCTGGGCGGTTACGGAGGCATTCCTTAATGGCTGCGGTGCCTGCGCCGCCGACTGCCGGCCGCTGTGGGCCGCGGCCAAGGCCAGCCAGGCATCTGATCAGCTCAATTCGTTCACAGGCGACGAACGGGGACCTGCCCAGCTGCCCAGCGGAACGTCACGATTCACTGGCCGTGCCGTCGAGCTCGCCCGGCTCCACGCGCTTGCCGGGTCCGCCGTGCGGAACGACGCGCCCGCACCCCCGACGGTATGCGTCATTCACGGCACGGCCGGGGTCGGCAAGACCGCGCTGGCACTTCAGTTCGCGCACCTCGTGGCCCGGAGGTTCTCCGGCGGGCAGCTATTCGTCAACCTTCAGGGTTACAGTCCAGGCGGTCAGCCGCTGACGCCGCAGGAGGTGCTGATGCACCTGATGCACGGCCTTGGCCACAGCGTCCCATCACTCGCTCCGGACGTTCACGCGCTCGCAGGCGCTTACCGGAGCCTGGTGGCCGGGAAGAACGTGCTCATCGTGCTCGACAACGCGCAGGATGTAGCACAGGTCAGGCAAGTTATTCCTGGCTACGGCCCCGGGCTCATCATTATCACCAGCCGTAACCGGCTGAACGGGCTGATAGTCCGGGATGACGCCATCCAGCTGTCCCTGGACGGGCTCGCGCATGATGACTGCCTCGCGCTGCTCGCCTCCATCGCCACGCCGCAGTTCGTCGGCTCCGATCCGCAGGCTGCCGACCGGCTCGTGCGGCTTTGCGAACGACTGCCGCTCGCGTTGCGCATCGCGGCCTATCACCTGACGACCCGCAGGGATTACCGTTCGCTGTCCGACCTGGCTGCCGCGCTAGAGGCGGATGACAGGTGCCTGGACGTGCTGTCCATTGTCGGCGACGAGATGGCCAGCATACGCTCGGTGCTGTCCTGGTCCTATCGCAGCCTGCCCGCGGACGCGGCTCGGGCATTCAGGATCATCGGCCGGAGCCTCATCGTGCCGGAGTTCAGTTCCGCTCAGGCGGCTGAACTCATCGGCGGGCCACCCGCCGACGCGATGGCGCAGCTGAATGCCTTGACTAACATTCATATGCTTCATGATCTAGGCGATGATCGCTATGCGCTGCACCGGCTGGCGGCTCTCTACGCATCCGAGATTCCTGGTCATTCGTAGCCGATCGCCTCGATTACGTTCAGGTGAGTGGCATAGCGCGCCGGCGGCAGGGCGCCAACCAGGCTCAATAGCAGCGCCGCGATGGCGAGCGGTATGGCGATCGGCTGGAAATGGTAGGCCACCGCCAGATCGCCAGTCGCACTGATCAGGGAAGTCGAGATGACATGCAGCATGACTCCGGTCACGAGTCCGATGGCGCCGCCGACGAGGCTCAGGGCCAGCGCCTCGGCTAGAACTGACCGCCCGATAGTCCGCCTATTCACCCCGAGGGCACGGATCACGCCCATTTCCCGCCGTCGCTCGGCCACCGAGAGCATGAACGTACTGAACAAAGCGAGCCCGGTGGTTCCTGCCACGATCCAGATCAGGACGTAAGAAAGTGCCTCTGCCTGGCCGACGGAGGAATCGGCGGCGCTCACCTCAACCGCTCCCGAGACGAGGTATGCCTGGTACGGAAGAGACCGCACCAGCGCCTTGAGCGCGGTGGATGCCTGCCCGTTATCACCGGGCCGCACGTGTATTTCGATGTACGTGGCGCCGTTCTGGTCGTACCAGCGCTGCAGGTCCGCCAGTGCGATGGCGACCAGGCCGCCGTTGACGCTCACGTAGTTGACGACACCGGCGACCCGAAGCGTGCGCTCACCCGCCGGCGTGGGCAGAGTGAGCGGGTCGCCGACAGCAAGGTGGCGCTGCTCGGCGTACAGGCGGGAAATCACGGCGCCACGTCCGGCTAGCAGCGCGCGGCGGGCGGACGGTGACGCCGCCATGTAGGCCGGCGCGATGCTGCCAGGCGCGAAGCCCTCGAGCAGGACCTGCGCTCCGCCCACCACGGCGTAGCTGACCTGGCCAGGGCTCACCTCCGTGACGCCTGGCAATATCGCGATCCGGTGGATGAGCGCGGCCGGAAGCAGGGGGCCTGCTGGAATTACGGCGGCCGGGGTCGTCTGCACGTAGTAGTCGGCCAGGCCGAGCGATCTGAAGCTGTCCGACGTGGCGGTGACCGCGTTCTGGCCGACTCCTACGGTGATGATGCTGATCGCCACGCCGATCGCGACTGTAACAACGGTCGCCCATACCCGCACGGGCGATCGGGTTATCGCGATGGCGGCTATCCGGCCGGCCGCGCCCAAGGTCGCCGCGACCCGCGCGGCCAGGCCGGTGATAGGCGCCATCAGCGCGTATTCGAGCACGATGATGCCCAGCATCAGCAGCGGCACGCTGGTGAGCGCACCGGTCCCGCTTACCGTGAGCAGCACCAGGCCGCCCAGCACGAACATGACGAGGCCAATGGTCGCGAGCGTCCAGCGGGCGGTCTCCCGGCTGCCGCCAGTCAACTCCGCTGGCCGCAGCGCCTCCACCGGTTCGACGCGGGACACGTTCCTGGCCGGCAGCCCCGCGGCGAGCAGGCAGGCCGCGACGCAGGCGGCGACCGCCACCGGGATGGTGTAGCCAGGCGGGTCGAACCCGACCTGAACCTGGAATGATGACGTCAGGAATGGCGGCAGCCTGCCCACCGCGAGACGGCCGAGCAGCAGCCCCGCCGGCGTGCCGACAACGGCGCCGCACAACCCGGTAAGCGCGGCCTCGGCCAGGAAGTCCCTGGTCACCAGCCGACGGCTGCCGCCGAGAACACGCAGTGTCGCGATCTGGGGGCGGCGCTCAGCCGCGGCCATGCTCATGGAATTGAAGATCAGGAAGGCCGCGACAAGCAGTCCCATCAGCGCGACGAGCAGAGCTGTGTCCCGCAGCAGGGCGGTCGAGCTCTCTGCCTCTGCCGCCTGAATCCCGGTCGACCCGACGACAGCCGATCCGCCGACGGCACCGGTCAGGCGCTGTCGCAGCGCAGCGGCGCTCACGCCCCTGCCCGCGAGGACGTAGACCACCTGGACCCGGCCGGGATACCCGGCCAGCCGTTGCGCTACCGCCAGCGGCGCCGCTACGTAGTTGCCGAGGTTCACGCCGGCGGCGCCAGGCTCCTGCGCCGGTCCCTCGACGTAAGCCTGGTGAACAGCACCCGAAGCGGCGTCGATCCGCACCTTTCCGCCGGGCGCGGCGTTGACGCGGCGGTCAAGCGAGGGGCCGAGGATGACGCCGTTGACGGCCGCCAACTGCCGGCTCCGCAGCTGCTGGAACTGCGTCGCGCTCACGTCGTACATGATCGCTGCGCGCCTGTCCGCGCCGATGAGGATGGACTGCTGCCCGGCCACGGTGACCGGAGAGATCACCATCGGCGATATCGCGGCCACGCCCGGAGTGCCCGCGATCCGCGATACCAGGGCATAGTCCATTCCCGTGCCCGTGACGCCACTGACCTCGAGGTCTGACCGCCCGGCCAGCTGACCGTAAAAACGGGCCACCGACCCGGTGAGCGATCCGTAGACCCCGAATATCGCCACGATCAGCGCGGCCGAGACCGCCACCACACTCAGCGACAGCGCCGAGCGGCCGGGGTGACCGCCAATGTAACGCACGTTCAGCAGCCGCCACCGGGACAGCAAGACCGCAGCGCTCACCACGCGCCTCCGCGGGGCTCTGCTGCCGGGTACGACGGGCTATCCGCGACGACCACGCCATCGCGCAGCACGACCGTCCGGTCAGTCAGCGCCGCCGCGGCCCGGTCATGGGTGACCATCACAACTGCGCGCCCGCCGTCATGGGCGATCCCGGCCAGAAGCTTGACGATCTGCTCCCCGGTCGCGCCGTCAAGATTCCCGGTCGGCTCGTCCGCCAGGATCACCGCGGGCCTCATGAGCAGCGCGCGCGCGATAGCAACGCGCTGCAGTTGCCCGCCCGACAACTCAGGCGACCGGTTTTCGGCACGATCGGCCAATCCAACTTGGTCGAGAAGCTCCATTGCCCGTCCGCGCACCCGGGACAGCCGCGTCCCGTCGAGCAGAGCGGGCAATGCTACGTTCTCCCACGCTGAGAGCATCGGCAGCAAGTTGAAGAACTGGAAAACGAAACCGCATTTCCGGCGCCTGACCTCCGAGAGCGCGTCATCATCCAGGTCATGCAGCGCCATCCCGTCCAGCAGAATATGTCCGCTTGTAGGAGAATCGAGCGCACCGAGCAAATGCAGCAAGGTGCTTTTCCCCGCGCCGCTCGGGCCTACCACGGAAATGAACTCGCCCACACTCACCCTCAGCGAGACGCCGCTCAGTGCCGTAATCACACCGGCGCCCGAAATGTACCTTTTGGTCACATCGCTTAGTTCGAGCATCGTCATTTGCTGTAACCCTCAAGTCGTGGTCGGCGCAAACTGCAATCGAGCTCCGCTTGAGATTCGCGATATCAGGCTGACCTCAAGAGGAGCTCGACGAGCAGGGCATTCCCGGTGCACATACCTGAAGCCTTTGCGCAGCGAGAAGCCTCGACTTAATTCATGAAAACCTTTGGACTGCCGCTTACGCTCTTGTCGAAGATAGTGCCGTACGTGGCCGATGCGAACATGTCGCTCGGGCAGCTCTGGTCGCTCTCGATATAGAGCTGGAAATCTTGGTTGGTAAAAGTTGTGGTGCCGGACAGCGCGCCACTAGAAATCAGGTAGTTGCACTGCTCCGTACCTAGCGAGCCCGAGAGCAGGAGCCGGAAGATGACACCATCGATTGATACCGGATCGGATGCCGAGTCCGCTACTGAACTGGTGTACGGCAATTCGGCGACCTGAGCGGCCTCGACGGTATCGTACCCGAAGATATTGGACGTGCATCCGCTATAGGACAGTCCGGTGGTGGACAGGTCAGCAGTTCCTGGAGCTGCGGGGTTGGTCGAAACAGTCTGCGTCAAGGTAGACCCAGTACATGTCACGCCCTCGGTGCCAGTAGTTGCGTCATAGAAAGTCGCGGTAGTGCCTGACGATAGCGAGGAAGATAGCGAACTGTTAGTCGCTACGTTGGTTCCGCCACTTGACCCGTAGGTCAGCACATCTGTTGTACTGGCGAATGCCGGCGCGAAACCTATTGCGAGAACGGTCACGACACCTGTGACGGTGACGAGAAGAACCTTGGGCGATTTTCGCATGCGTGAACTATCCTTCTTCCTGTGAGTCGCGCAGGCGCCCTGAACGCGCTGCCGCTTGCGGCCCTTATGCAGAGGATAAAAACCGAACTCCGACGTGGGCAAGAGAACGGACCTGTTCGTAAAGAAACGAACAATCTTCGCGTTCGATCCGTCCGCGCCGTGGCCTCCGATGGCCGCGGGACGCCCGCAGGCGGCCAGGCGCCGACCCCGGTTGCTCAGCAGGAATTGGGTTCGGGCGGCGGGGGTGAGCAGCGCCGGGGTGATCAGGCCGGGCCGTTCTAACTCAAGCTGTGCTGGTTTCGGTGATCATGACCCGGGCATGATCACTGAAGTCTACGCAGGTCAGAGAGGCTGTCGGGTGGTTGGGACCCTGGCAAGTCAAGCTGCGATGGGCCAGCGGCCCGACTTTCCCTGAGTTACCCGGGAGTATCTCCGCTTCGGGAGAGTTTTCATCGGGCTGCGGCCGAAAAACTCCCCGGAGCGAGAACTCTCCCCCACGATGCAGAAAAAGCTCCCCGATCCTGATCACGAGCCGCGCGGCAGCCCCCCGGGACCGGTACCGGTACCGGTACTGGTTTCCGTGATCATGGTCGAGACCGTGAGCACGGAAGATCGCCCAGGTAGGGAGGCTGTCGGGTGGCTCGGGATGTTGTAAAGTCAAGCTCTGGCGACCCAGCGGCGAGACTCTTCCCAGGTTCCCGGAGACTTCCCGCTTCCCGGAGACTTCCCGCTTCCCGGAGTGTTCCCGGCTCCGGCGCGGAGTGTTCCCGGCTCTGGCGCGGAGTCTTGTCGTTGCGCGGAGTGTTCTCCGCACATAGGACGGTAAAGACTCCGTGCTGCGGGAAGTCTCCGCGGTAACGACGGAGAACGCTCCGCGATCATGCCGCAGACGACGGAGAACGCTCCACGATCATGCCGCGGCGCGGGAACTCTCCTCGATCATGCCGCGGCACGGGAACTCACCGCGATCAGCGGCGAGGCAGCCCCTACCGCCGGAACCGAGCCCGGCTCGCTCCGCAAGAACCGCACCGTATCACTTCGCGGGACCGGACCCTGCCGGGCCGGGCTTTTCCGGCATCGCCGGGGAGAGTTGTCGCTCCGGGGAGTTTTTTCAGTCAATAGCACTGAAAACTCTCCCTTAAGTGAAAAGTCTCCCCGAGAACTCAGGGAAAGCCTCCCCGCTGACCCGCCGGAGCCTGACCTTCCAAGATCCCGAGTCACCCGACAGCCTCCAGAGCATAGGCAATGCTCCGTGATCATGCCCGCCGCCATGATCACGGAAACCAGCCCTGCCGACCCCCGGCAGACAATCACCCCACCCGGCACAACCCGCACCACCCGCCTCCACTGTCTCAAATTCACCCCGCCAGCCCCAACCTCCAAAGCCAACAGGATCAGCAATGGCGGGTGGAGCCGCCGGCTTCGAACCCGCGCTGGCCGAGCGGATTCTCGAGCCACTCGCAGGGTGCGGAAGCCGCCGCGGTCCTGGCCGGGCTAAGTTGTGTCCCGCACGCGGAAGATAGCGTCCCGGATATCCCGGACAGCCTGGTCAAGTTCGTCCGTGGCGTGGCAGATCTTGACGCTCGCGGGGTGATCGCCCAGCAGTTCCAGCGCGCCCTGGAGGTCGAGGCCCGCAGCCAGCAGCCGGCGGACCACGATGTCGTTCAACTCCACGGCGATCCGCTCGCGGTCTTCGGGCACTGGCGGGGAATCGTGGGTCGGCCGGACCCGGGGGACAGCCGGTGCCGGCGTAGTCGCTGCGGAAAGAACACCTGGTATCCGGTACATCGTGGCGGCTCCTTGCCTTCGTAGGGCCATGCTGGGCCGTGCCGCCAAGGTCTGGAGCGACGGGTTGTACTTACATCAGTATCAGTGCAGTGCAGGGTGGGTCGGGTGAATCTGCCCGTCCGGCAGTAGGCGCACAGCGTGCGGCGGCCTCGAGTTTCGGGTGTCGGCCGCTGTTGTGCTGGCCGGGGCGATGCCTGGATGATGGCCGGGGCTGGCCGGGACCACCCGGACCGCCCCTGTTAAGGAGCTGATCCTATGGCGGCCGAGATCCCGGCCGAGGCCCTGCAACTGCGGTCCCTTGTACGGGCCGAGAACCTGCTTGAGCTGTCTCTGGATACCGTCCCGGTCGCCGAGCCGGGCCCGGATGAGGTCCTGATCCGGGTCGAGGCGGCCCCTGTCAACCCCTCCGATCTGGGTCTCCTCCTGGCCGGCGCCGATGTCACGGCGGCGAGCGCGGCGGGAACACCGCAGCGGCCGGTGATCACCGCGCCTATTGCGGACGCGGCGATGCGCGGCCTGACCGCGCGTATCGGGGTGCCCATGCCCGCTGGCAACGAGGGCGCGGGCACCGTCGTCGCGGCCGGTTCCAGCGAAGCGGCGCAGCGCCTGCTCGGCAAGAAGGTCGCCGCGGCCGGCGGCGCCATGTACTCCCAGTACCGCACCGTCGGCCTGTCGCTGTGCCTGGAACTGCCCGAGGGCCTGCCGGCCGAGCAGGGCGCGTCGGCGTTCGTGAACCCGATGACGGCGCTCGGAATGATCGAGACCATGCGGATGGAAAACCATGTCGCGCTGGTGCACACCGCTGCCGCGTCGAACCTCGGCCAGATGCTGAACCGGCTCTGCCAGCAGGAGCAGGTCCCGCTGGTCAACATTGTCCGCAGGCCGGAGCAGGAGGAACTGCTGCGGGCGGCGGGCGCCGCTTTCGTCTGCGACTCCGGCAAGCCCGGGTTCATGACCGGCCTGACCGCGGCGCTCACCGCCACCGGCGCCACGCTGGCCTTCGACGCCACCGGCGGAGGCACGCTCGCCAGCCAGATCCTGACCTGCATGGAAGCGGCGGCCACCGCCACCGCGGGCAGCTACAGCCGGTACGGGTCGGAGGTGCACAAGCAGGTCTACATCTACGGCGGGCTGGACCGGAGCCCGACCGTGCTGACCAGGAACTTCGGCATGGCCTGGGGCATCGGCGGATGGCTGCTGACCCCGTTCCTCGCCAAGATAGGCCTCGAAGGCATCATCCGGCTCCGGGACCGGGTCGCGGCCGGGCTGACAACGACGTTCGCCAGCCGCTACACCGCGCAGGTGTCGCTGCCCGGAGCGCTCCACCTGGACAACCTCACCTCCTACGCCCGGCAGGCAACGGGCGCGAAGTACCTGATCAGGCCGGACCAGGAGGCGTAGCCCGGTCGTATTGGTCCTGGCCTGCCGCCGCCGACGGGCAGGGATGACGAGTCCGTCCATGAGCGACGTCATCAGGTCGATGGCCACACGGACCACGACGGAGATGGCAGACCGTCGCGGGCCTTCGAGGACATAATGCTGGCGGGGTCACCAAATTCAGGGAGATTCATGAAGAGGCGCAGCTTCTTACTGGCCGGCGGTACCGCTGCGGTATCCGCGCTGTTGCCCAAGGCTCGGGCGCAGGCAGCGCCGCTGCCGTCGATCAGCCCGACGCTGACCGCGCGGGATTCGCTGGCGTCCGAGAATGCCAGGAACGTCTACTCCCGCCTAGTGGCCCTGGAGAACGCGGCGCGCGCCGGGACCTCGCCGATGACCGTCATGGGCCAGCACATCGAAGGCCAGAACGAGCTCTACAACCCCGGCTACGGGGATACAGGCGGCACGACCTACGTCGGCTATTACTACAACAAGGTCGAGGCGATCACCGGGAAACTCCCCGGCTTCGTCGAGATCGACTTTGGTCCCGATTGGAACAGCCTGAATGGCTATAGCTACCAGCAGCTATGGCAGATCATGTACGACTACCTAGTCAACACTCGTGGCCTGCACAATCTCATCTTCGTGTGGTCCCCGAGCGCCTGGACCCCCGGCGGCAGCGACGTTCCCTGGAACTATTACCCAGGCGACGCCTACGTCGATGTCGTCGCGGTGGACGACTACAACCCCGTCTACGGCAGCGGTGCTGCCACCCCGGAGACCAGCGAGTTCTCCAACATCTACTACGCAGGGCTCAACGGCTACGCCAAGCCGCGGATGCTCGCAGAAACCTACAAGGTGCCCGTCACCGCCAACGGCACGAGCGCCCTCGCTGCCAGTCCCTGGGTCATCTGGACCGTCTGGGGCCAGATGCTGACCACCCATAACCCCGATGCCGATATCAAGGCCACCTACTACGCCACCAGGCAGGTCTACACGGGTGGCTCCGGTACCAGATACGGCCAGAACATCGACTGGGGCACGTTTCACACCGACTGACGGATTTGGGGGAAGCGGCACGGCCGCTCTCACGGTCACAACAGGTAATGTCACGAGTTCCCAGATGCCGGTCGCCGCAACACAATGGCTTTCCGATGGCCAGGTTGACGGGAAGGACTCGGCATGAGGCGTCGCCGCGGCTGGCAGTGACCTGCGCCAGCTGATTAACAGCAAATAGCGAGCTTAAGGCATTAGGTTGGCTACCGTGCCTGCGGCGAGTGACAGGTCGAGGGCTGCCCGGCATTGATGCCGAGATGACTCATCCGAGGTGATGTCGCATGCTGACTGGCCAGCGACCGCAGGCTAGAGAGCGCCAGGCCGTGAAAATTGCTGGCGCCGGGATCGTCCTGGCATCGTTGCTGGGGGCTGGGCTGGTCCAGGTCAGAAATGATGAACCCAGCCGGCCGGGCACCGGTTCAGCAGGCGTCGCCGTGAAAGGCGCACCCAGCTTAGTCGCGTCATACCGGCCGACGGGAGTCGCGCGTCCGACCGGCGGGACGAAGCCGGTCAGTTATCTGGGATACCGGTTCCTTGTTCCGCGCGGATGGCCCGTGGTCGATGATGCCCGCGATCGGAGCGGTTGCGTGCGATTTGACCGGCACGCTCTCTACCTGGGCGCTCCTCGCAGCGAGGAATTATGCCCGACTCGTCTGCTCGGGACCACCGAGTCAATCCTGATCCAGCCTGGTCCGGCCAGGGGCGGCCTGGTATCGACGGAGAACCCTGTTGCCAGGCAGGTAACCGTGCGCGCGCCCGGGATGCTGCTCATCGCGACGTTCGGCATCCATCCAGGGGTCATCGACCGGATCCTGGCCAGCGCGGGACTGCCTGCCCCGACAACGCGGGCCAGGCCGCGGAAGCCGAACCCCGATCTTCTGTGGCGCCTACCGCTCCGCTACGGGGCTCGTCATCATCGGGTGCCGGCGCCGCCGCTGCCGCCTACCATCGTGGACTACTCGGGCCTGGGCTTTGACAAGTGTGCCGCGCCAAGCCGGGCGGACATGAGGGCATGGCTGAGCCGGTCACGGTTCCGGGCGATCGGGATCTACATCGGCGGCGCCGACCTCACCTGTCCTCAGCCGAATCTGACGCCGGCCTGGGTGCGGGACGAAGCAGCGGCCGGATGGCGGCTCATTCCGCTGTACGGAGGTCCTCAGGCGAACCTGGGCCAGCTCGTTGCTCCCACCCGGCAAGGGCGGGAGTCGGCGCTCGACGCGGTCGCGCAGGCCAGGCGGCTCGGCTTCGCGTCGCAGACACCGCTGTACTACGACATGGAAGGATTCCATCCGGACGAGAACGCGCCAGCGCTGCTGTTCATGTCGGCGTGGACGCGTGAGCTGCACCGGCTCGGCTACCGCTCAGGGATCTATAGCAGCGGAGACTCCGGCATCGACGATCTGATCAGGCACTACCGCGAGCACGGCTACGCGATGCCGGACGTGATCTACGACGCGACCTGGAACGGCGTGCACTCGGCGTCGGTCAAGCGCCTTGGTCATCTGTGGTGGCACAAGCGAATTCATCAGTTCATCGGCAGGGAAATCCGGACCTTCGGCGGGGTCACCATGGCCGTATCAGGGGATTTCCTTGGCATGCGGACGGATGTGGGTTACGTCTCGGCGTTCACCTCCCAGCAGACGCCGGCCGTGAACCTGCCGGACGGCGGCACGATGGTGTTCTACCGCGGCGCGGGTCGTGAACTCTGGCGCGACCAGTATGAGCCAGGAAAAGGCTGGACCAAGCCGGCGGCGGCTGGCGTGCGGGCCTGGTCGGAGCCGTCGGCGGTCTGGACCGGATCGGCGGTCGCGGTGTTCTACAAAGGCGCCTCTGGCCGCCTGTGGGTGCTCAGCTACTCCGAGAAGGGCCACCAGGCCGGACTGGGAGCCCTGCCGATGATGGGACCGATCGAACTTGGCCCGTACGCCATCTCCCAGCCGGGCGGCGTGATCGACGTCTTCTGGCGCAGCCCTGGTGATCATCTCTGGCATGGCCAGTTCACGCCTGGTGCGGGCTGGAATGGCCCGCAGGAACTCGCCAGTGCTCTCAGATCGGCGCCATCCCCGGTCGCGTCATCGCCAGGCGGCACGGCCGTGTTCTGGAAGGGGAACCACGACAGCTTGCAGATGATCAGCCGAGGGCTGTCAGGCACCTGGTCCAGACCGCTCCGGCTTCGGATGCCGGCCGGCGGAGCTCCCCAGGCCACCGCGGAGCTTACCGGCGGCATCCAGGTCTACTGGACCGGATCTGGCGATGCCGGCCTCCGGGAGGCCTTTGACAGCCCCGGTGCCAACTGGCGCGGGCCAAGGAACCTAGGCGGCCGGATGCTCTCGGCGCCGTTGCCCGTTACCGCGGCGGGTGCCGTGCGGGTGCTGTGGGTCGGTCCTGGACATCGGATTAACTACATCGAGCACCGGTCGCGCGGAAACTGGAACGCACTCGGCTGGACCCGCCCGGCCGCCGCGCACCAGACCTGGGCGAACTCGGCGCCATTCGCCGCTATCGGCGGACCAGGGCGAACCCTGCGGATCTTCTGGCGCGGATCACGCGGCAGCTTGTGGACAGCGACCCTGACCCGCGCGACCTGGAGCCGACCAGTCAAGCTGCCGTGACGTCAGAGGGATGCGTATAGCGCCTTCTCGAAATCGGTGCACAGCTTCACTGCCTCCGGTGTCACGAACGGGAGGAAGTTGCTGTAGATCGACGCGCAGACGCCGGCGGAGCGGTCCACCCAGAACTGGGTATTGCACAGGCCTGCCCAGGCACCGGACCAGGCCCGCCGCATGCCCGGGATGTCCGCCGTGTTGAGCAGCAGCCCGTAGCCCCACTTGTAGCCAGGCCCGGCCCGGAACGTGCAGCTGACGGCCGGGTCGGCGGTCGGGAGTTCCCCGGGAAAGTCCAGGTCGCCGATCTGGTTGCTGAAGACCGCGTCCACGGTGGACTGGCGCAGGATCCGGGTTCCGCCGAGTTCGCCGCCCCGCAGCAGCGCTTGCTGTCCCCGTCGAATCCGGCCAGCACCCGCACGTCCGCGAACTCCGGGCAATACCCGGCGACCGGCGCGTCCAGGTCGAGGTTGCCCTGGTCCACCTGCTGCAGCGCGGCCACGGTACACGGCATCTTGGTCATCGACATGATCCGGAACACCGTGTCCACGGTGACCGGGTCGCTCTCGCCCGCCGCCCGCGGCCCCGCGGCGCCCTGGTAGACAACGCCGTCCCGGTCGGCCGCGATCGCCGCCACGTGCGGCACTCCGCCTGATTCGACCGCGTCCCGCAGCACCTTGTCGATCGCGGTCCCGTCCATGGCAGCGCTCATGACACGCCCTCCCTCGTTCCGGCCGCGCACACGGTGAACCCCCCGCGCAACAACCACATGGGCCACCATTCCGGTGATACCTGCTGATCTCATTCTGAATCAGCCACGGGCCAGAAGCCATTGCCCGGCCGCCGGCCTATGACTTCGGCCTCCCTGCGGTGCCGCACTGACTCGGCGCGGTCACTCACATCGATGGCAGCGCCCGGGTGCAGATCGTCGATCCGATATCAAATGAACGATTCCATAGACTCGTACAGAAGTTTGGCGAGCTCACAGGGACACCGGTCCTGCTGAACACCTCCTTCAACAACAATGCGGAGCCGATCGTACAGAGTGTCCAAGACGCGCTGGCATGCTTCTTGACCACTGAGCTAGATTTCCTGGTCATCGAAGATTTCCTGATCCGCCGACGCGCGGACCGCCTGTTGGCATTGGAACGCCTAGTTCTCCAGTTCCGGCCGGTCACCCGGCTGGTCAGACGCAAACGGCTGCGCGAACTCTATTGCTTGTGGCAGCAAAGGTTCTTCGTGCTCCGGCCTCAGTCGGCGTAACCGCCCCCTACGTCGAGTTCATGGGCTACACCCAGCCCTGGTACTCGGTACGCGACCCGAGCCGGTCGGCGGCGACATGGGGTACATCACCTGCTTCCTGCGCGACGGCGACCGCGTTCCTCGCGTACTCCACGACGGGCCGCGGCAACGAGCCGGTCATGGGGCCTTCGGCCGGCACCAGGGCGGCTAGGCGAAGTCGAGCTGTGCGGGGAACCTCCTACCTCAGGCCGCGCCAGTCGCGTCGCAAGGGGATCCATTTGACAATCGTTGTCCGATACAAGGGAGGAAAGAAACCCGGGGATCACGATGACGGATGCGGACGCTAGCCTCATGGCTGGTCAGACGGTCCTGGTCACGGGCGGGAGCAACCGCCGATCAGCGCGCGTAGCTCACGGGCGACCAGCGCGGGTTCGGTCAGCAGCGCGAGGTGGCCGCTCAGCTGAAGTGCGACCACGGCGGCAGCCGCCCCCGCCGGTCAGCCATATCGCGCAGCCGGGCCGCGACATCGGGCGCCACGGTCTGCATCCACGACCGTCCCGGCGCCGGCAGCCTGGCGTCGACGAAGACGTAGCCCCGGATTCCCTCTCCCAGCATCGTCCCGGCCGTGGCCAGCAACGGCCCCGAGCGGCTGTGCCCGATGAGGATCGCCGGCCGGCCTTCCGCGCTGCCGCCCCGCCGCGACAGCGCCGGCCAGATCGGGAACGATGACCGCGCATCCGTCTACGGCCAGCTCCCTTGCCACTGGCTCCCAGGTCCGGCGGCCGACCAGCGGACTGTGAACAAGCACCAGCCGAGCTTGCATGCCCTCATTCCTACCACCGGCACAGTGGAACTATAGCAAAATTTGCTATAGTTCAGGGGTGTCGGATAAGTGCCATTTGAAGAATTTCACGGGTTCAGCATCGACGGCGTCGGCCTGACAACGTGCGCATTGCCGGAGGGCTGGCGGGATCGACTGGTCAGAGTGCAGAACGCCAACACGGCCGGACCCGTCGGAGGGGCGCAGTTCACCGGCTGGTGCCTCGACAAGGAAGATCTCTGCGTCGCAAAGCTGTGCGCCTCTGGTCGGCGTTGGCGCATACCGGTTGAGCGTGCCCAGAAACGATATCTCGTTGCCAGCGACCCGCCCGGCGGCCTAGCCTCGGCTTGTGCGCGAGCGCCCGGCGGATATCAGCGACAGTGATGTCGCTGCCGCGCTGGCTCGCCAGTGGGCGCTCACGGTGCAGGAGCTGTCTTACCTCCCCGTCGGGTTCGGCGGGTATCACTGGCTCGCGGTCGACCAGACGGGCTCGCGATGGTTCGTGACCGTCAACGACCTGGCCGCGCCGTGGCGGCCGTTGCCCGACCTTCCGGCGGCCATGCAAACGGCGGCGTGGCTCGCAACGGAAGCCGGGCTCGAGTTCGTCGTCGCTCCAGTGCCGATGAGGGCTGGCCGGGTCGTCGGCGCTGTTGACAGCCGGCGTGCCCTGACGCTGTTTCCGTACATCGACGCCACGCCCAGTCGCTTCGAGAACCCGATCGACGACGGCGACCGGGCCGCGATCATCGAAATGCTGGCGAGGCTGCATACCGCAACCCCTGAGGGCATCCAGGTGCCAGGCCGGCCACTGGAACTGGCCACCCGCCAGGCCATCGACCAGGCCCTGGCCAGCCTGGACGTCCCCTGGAACGGCGGTCCGTACGCCGAGCCAGGCCGTGCTCTCCTGGCCCGGTACGAACGGCAGTTGCATCAGGCCTTCGCGCGATTCGACGGCCTGCTCGACCGGGTCCGGGAGGCTGGCGGGCCCTATGTCATCACGCACGGCGAGCCCCACCCCGGCAATCTGCTCCGCACGCGGGCCGGACTGTGCCTGGTCGACTGGGACATGACCGCGCTGGCCCGGCCTGAGCGAGACCTGTGGTGGGTGATCACGAGCGACCAGGACGCCGCACGGTACTCGCGGCAGACTGGGTGGACGGTCAACCAGGACGCGCTGGCGCTGTACCGGCTGCGCTGGGGCCTGGACGACATAGCGGAGTTCCTGTCTGAGATCCGCGGTCCGCATCAGCAGACGGCGGACATGCAGGTGTACTGGGCGGGTCTCCGGGAAACCCTGGAGTCAATCGCGGAAGGGCTAAAAACTCCGTAACGGCAGGCTAGGGCACTGCGCAGCCGTGGCCAGCCCAAGCCTTCCGGGGCGTCAGCCGGATCCGGAGGCTCAGTGCCCGCCTGCCTGTCGCCATTGCTCGGCTATGACTCCCGCTCGCGCCAGGACCCGCACGACAAACTCGCGCTTGCCCGCGGTGTAGGCAGAGATGTCGTGGCTGTCGGCCGCGAGCCGTTCCTTGAGTTCCTCGTACTGGCGCGCGAGCACCGGGTCTGCGCGGAGCGCATCGCGGAAGGCCAGCCGTTCGCGCCACAGGCTGCTTCCTGGCTCGGTCAGGTGCAGGGCCTGTTCAAGGTCACTCCCGGTCCTGGCCTTGCGGAACCAAAGCGTCCCCGGCCGGTGCTGGGCATGCGTGTAGCCGTGGCTTGCGAGCACGCCGATCGCGTCCCTGGCGGACTGCAGGTCGCGGACGCCCGCCATCATGTCGAGGATGGGCTTGGCGGCGAGGCCGGGCACGGAGGTGGAGCCGATGTGCTCGACCGGCGCGGCCAGCCATGACTCAAGCAGCTCGGTGAGCTTGGAGGCCTCGGCGCGGAACTGCTCTGGCCAGGTCGGGTCAGGCCTCGCGATATCGATGACCATCGCTAGCCGTTGCTTCGTCGCGTCACGCAGAGCGGGCTGACATGGCACGGTCATGCAGGTACAGGTCACGCATGACGCCGACTTCGGCCCCGTGGTGGATCTGTTCGTCGAGACAGTGGAGCACGAGCGCGGCCTTGGAACTCTCGGCGTACTCGTGAGCGACGGAACCTAGCGGTTCCCACCAGGAAGCTGCGGGCAGTTCCTGGAGCAGGTCCCGCCAGAAATCGTGCGCACGGTCCAAGACGGCAATGGCTTCCGCTGCGGTTGCCGGTGCCGGGTCATCCCTCTCAAACCCGCCGGGCGGTCCCTCCACTCCCAGCCACTTCGGATTCCGTTTCCCTCCGTAGTTTTCGACAAGGTGCCACAGCCGCCAGGCGATAGTCGTGAAGGGCGGGTTACCGGGCCGGTCCGCATCATCAGCACGATAGTCACCGGACTCTGTTCGGCGGATCGTACAGCAGCCGGGCACCGGCTCCCAGAAGTATTCGTCGTCGGTGAGCCCGGCGAGCCTGCTCAGGGTGCGCTGGTACACGTAGCCGGACAGTTCGATGAGGTCGGAACGGGCGTCACTCACGACGCGGACCTTAGCATGTCCGACGAGGTTGTCAGCCAGATCAGGCGAGTCTTCGGCGGACAAGCCAACGCCGCTTGCCGCCACTTCGTCCGGTCGTCTGCATGACGCGCTCGAATCCGTGCGCCTCGAACAGGCCAACCGTCCCCACATATGCGGCACCTTGGTCAACGCGACTCCTGGACCGGGCTCGCGCTTACACAGGTTGCGCATGTGATCGAGGCGGCCAGGCGTGTCCAGACTGGCGTTCCGGTACGCCATGGACACCGGTCCCGGTTCGGCGAAAGCCGACCGGATGCGACGGCAAGACCGTTATCTTCGGAAAAACCCCGGTCAGCGGGCAGGAAGCCGTGGCATTCCAATGTGGTCAGTGGGCGACAGCATGAGGGTCGGCATTATCGGGGGATCGATCGCCGGATGCGCGACAGCGGCGCTCCTGCACCAGGCCGGCCACGACGTAATCGTCTTCGAGCGGTCCGAGTCCGACCTCGTGAGCCGGGGTGCCGGGATCGCTGCGCCGACGGCCTTGTGGCAGGACATGATGGCGCACGGTCTGATCGATGCGACCCTCCCCGCTTGCCGGGCGGACTACTTCCGGTTCGTCACCCGTGGATCGGGGACCGGCCAGCGCTGGCTGGGCGACGTCCACATGAGCTTCACGCTGCTCAACTGGGCCCATCTGTACCAGCGCTTTCGGCGGTGCGTCCCTGATGATCTATACCGGCGTGCCTGCACCGCGGAGCTGGTCGAGGCACGGCCTCAGGGCACGACGTTGCATCTTCGCCCGGGCGGCTCATCGGAATTCGACCTCGTCGTCTGCGCCGACGGGTATCGCTCGATGGGGCGCAGGCTCATTGACCCGGGCGCCACGCCTCGCTACCGGGGAATGGTGCTGTGGCGCGGGCTGCTCCACGAGAGCGACATCGGCGTGGATGCCCTCGACGGCTGCGATGGCCAGCGAGTCGTATACGAGGGAGGGCACGGGGTCGTGTACTTCATCCCCGGATCGGAGCAGAGCACCGAACGGGGAGAACGCCTTCTCATGTGGGGCTACTACCTCAAGGTTCCGGAGAGCGCCCTCGCCTCGGTGCTCGTCGACGATCAAGAGCGGCAGCAGTCCAGCTCCGTGCCGTTCGGGAAGGTGCATCCGGAGGTCAAGGCAGGCTTCGAGTCTCGCCTCGCGGACCTGTTGCCCTCGTTGCTCTTCGAGCTGGTGCGACGGTGCGGCAACTCGTCGATCCAGGCCGTTTACTCGGTGGCGGCCCGCAGCTACGCCCGCGATCGCGTGTGCCTGGTCGGCGACGCCGGCGCGGTGTTCCCCCCGTTCGCGGGCAGCGGCGTCCTGCGGGCGGTGGCCAATGCCACCTCATTGGCGGACGCCCTCGCCGGCGCCCCGGCCGTTGATGATGGTCTGCGTCGATGGGGCGAGGCTCAGGTCCAGGTCGCTGCTCAGGTCATGCCGGTGGCTGAACGGATCGAGCGGAGCGCCGTGTTCGACATGCCTGACCTCACCACCATGCCAATCGCGGCGACCAACGACTGGATGTCCGCAGCCCATTCCGGGCTCGCGGTCACGCTTCCCGACGTGTGACCGTGAGACGGGAGACACGAAGTCCTTCATCCGGATGCGGTGGTGCTGGTGTGGCTGGCACAGCGGATTCGACCGTCCATCTGGCGCACTACTTCTCCTGGCAGTCAACCTCTACGCTGCTCGTGACGCCCTTGGTCACGGTGACTGGTCCTGAGGCCTGGCAGTCCGCCGTGCCCTTTCCGTACTGCGGACTCCGTCCTGTGACAGTGTACGTACCCACGGTTACGGGTATCGAGAATCGACCGCTGGCACCTATAGCGACGGCGAACCTCGTCCCGTTCGACCCATGGAGGGTGATTTGTCCGGTTAGGACTCGCGGACCTGCGCCGGAAGGTCCACCTACAGCCTGGAGCGTGCCGGTCAGAGTTCCCGTCGGACCTGGGGGGCCTGTGGGCGACGAACAGCTGGCTACCGTCATCCCAGCAGCCATGACTGCGAGCACGATCAGCGAGACTCGACGCAAGGTATACCTTTCCCTTTCATGAGGACGCTATCCTTTCCTTCGCCCGTATTCAGGGCAGGCTGCCGCCACGCATGACGCTTCGATCTGCTGGTCAGTCGTTCCGGCCGGCTTCGGCCCGGTGATGCGAGCCAGCAGCGGGAAGGTGGCCGCGATGATGCCGAGGGAGACCACGATCCCGCCCGCGGTCAGCAGGTAGTACGCCGCGCCCGGGGCCACCATCGGATGCTGCTGCGCCACAGAGGCGAACATGGCCGCACCCGCGAAGCCGGCGCCGATCGCGACGGCGGCGGCGGAGAGCAGCGGGACGGCGCCCTCCAGCGCCACGACGCGTCGCAGCGTGGCGAGCCGTGCGCCGGTGAGCCGCAGCAGGCTGAACGGCCGCTTGCGGTCCGCGAGCCCGCCCGCGATTCCCGCGGCGAGCGCGCAGCCGGCGATCAGCAGGCTGACCAGGATCACCACGTTCGCGAGCTGCTGGTAGTCGTTGTCCCTGGAATTGTGCTGGGCGATGATGTCGCCGATGGTGAATGGCGTGCCGGCGCCAGGGTAGGCGCGCGCGTTCTCAAGCAGAGTCCTTGCCTGCTCGACCGCCGACGTGGTGCCGTCCGTCCCGACGTTGATGCCGTCCACTCCGAGGGTGACAAGCCGCGAGGCGGAGACGTTCGCGGCTGGCCAGGTGATCCCCGTGCTGTCCCTGCCGAACAGGGGGCCGCCGGGGCCGAGCCCGCCCTCCGGGAACGCCGCCGCTGACGCCCCGGCCGGGCAGCGGCCAAGGGCGGCAACGGCCGCGAGTTGCGCGCACGAGACCACGCCCGCCGGAACCGGGCCTTGCGGGGCAAGCGGGCCGGTGCCGAGCAGCGACCCGGGGACGGTCAGCCTCGGGTCCGCGCGGACCTCGACCACCCCTTGAACGCCGTGAATCCGCTGCAACCGTGCCACGAGCGGCGCGATGGACGCAGCTCGTCCGGGCCTTCCCTGGGACGAGGAGCCCTGGGACACGGAGCCAGGCTGCTGCTGGGCAGCCAACTGGTCCGTCAGTACGTTCGCTTCCGCCGCGGTGCCCCACCGGGTGAGGTTCTTGGCGTCCTGCGTGGTGATGGCGACCACGGCCACGGTGGTGATGAACAGGGCAAGCACGAGGCCGCTAACGGCGCGGAAGGCCGCACTCGGGTTGTCGGCGAGGCGGCGGGCGGCCATCAGCGTGCTGGGGCGGCTCGTCCACCGGGCCATGCCCCGGGCGGCGGCCATGGTGAGCCACGGGCCCGCGACGAAGAGGCCCACGAGGATAAGCGCGAAGCTCGACGCGAACGCCTGGATCTGTCCGCCTATTGAGGCTGGGTGGCCGTGCGCGGTCCAGAAACCGAGCTCGGCGAGGCCGGCCAGCAGCGGCACCGTGCGCCAGGCGCGCGGCGGCTTCGGCGTCGCCCGCCGGGCGACGCCGAGCGGGGAGATCCGCACCCGGCGCAGCGCAAGCCGGGCGGCCACGGCGGCGAAGACGGGCACGCCAACCGCGACACCGAGGATGTCCGGCAGGCTGAGCGACAGTTCGGCAGGGAAGGACGGCTGGCCGATCAGCGGGATACGCGCGACCGGGATCCGGAGCAGGAAGAAGACCGCGAAGCCGGCCGCGACCCCGAGGATCCCGGCCACGGCCGATTCGGTGGCGGCGATCAGGGAGACCTGCCTGCGGGTCGCGCCGGCCAGGCGCATCGCCGCGAACCGTTCCTCACGACGGGCGGCCGACAGCCGGGTCGCGGTAGCGATGAAGATCAGCACCGGGGCAAGGATGGCCAGCGCCGCAACCGACAGGATGAGGTCAATGGCGCTCTTCCCGCCGGGCACGTTGGGCGGGATATAGTTCAGCCCCTTGGGGTTCAGCAGGTTCCCGCCCCCCGGGACCCCCGTGGGGATTGACGTCACCTGCACGCTGTCGGGCGTGCCCGCCAGCTGCACCGGGGTGCGTCCGACGATGAGGACCAGCGAATTCGGCGAGGGCAGCGCGGCGTCGCCGATCGGGCCGGCCAGGCGCCCGGGGTAGCGGTCGGCCAACTGGTCCGCCGGGGTGGACCGCAGCAGCGCGGCGAGTGCGGGCGAGGCGTAGTACTGGCCCGGGCCCGGGTCACGGGGAATGCCCGGCGGCACCGGGGACGAGGCGCCGGTCGCGGCCACGTCGAAACGGTTGATCTGCTGGCCGTCGAAGACATCACCGCTGGGATGCCACCACAGCGGGGCGACGCCCGCGTTCGCCGGGCTCGCGGGGACGGACGCGGTTCCGGTCAGGAACCAGGCGTGGCGGTTGTTCCAGGTGGCGGCCGCGTTGGTTGCGGCCACGGCGGTCAGCAGCAGGCCGGTGCCGAGCCCGACCGCGACGGCCAGCACGACCAGCCGGGTGATCGCCTCGCGGCCGCCGCTGATCACCATCCGCAGCCCGAGCCCGATCACGGCCGGGCCCAGGTGAACGTGGCGACCGTGCCGTCCCCGACGATGACCTCGCGATCGGCGTAGGCGGCGACCCGGGCGTCATGGGTGACCAGGATGACGGTCGTTGCCTGCTCGCGGGCGGCGGCGGCGAGCAGGTCCATCACCAGTTCCCCGGCCGCCGAGTCCAGCGCCCCGGTCGGCTCGTCGGCGAACAGCACCTCCGGGCCGGCGACCAGGCCGCGGGCCAGCGCGACGCGCTGCGCCTGCCCGCCGGACAGCTCCCCGGACCTGCGGCCCTCGAGCCCGTCGAGGCCGAGCACCGGGAACCAATTCCTGGCCGCCCTCATCGCCGTGCCCCTGCGGGCACCCGATAGCAGCAGGGGCAGGGCGACGTTCTCTTCCGCGGTCAGCTCGGGAACGAGCTGGCCGGACTGGAACACGAACCCGAACCGGTCCCGGCGCAGCGCACTGCGCCGCTCGTCGCTGAAGGCATCAAGCCGCTGCCCGCCGAACCAGACCTCGCCCTGGTCGGGTACCAGGATGCCGGCCAGGCAGTGCAGCAGGGTGGATTTGCCGGAGCCGCTCGGCCCCATGACCGCGACGATCTCGCCCTGCCGGACGCCCAGCGACGCGCCGCACAGCGCCGGGGTGCTGCCGAACGAGAGGTGAAGGTTCCACGCCTCGATGAGGTTCGCGGTCTTGGGTTCCGCCGCGGCGGGGAGGTTCGCGTTCACCGTTGCACCGCTCGTGCGAGCAGGTCCAGCCGGGCCGCTGTGTGGTCGATCCATCGCAGGTCAGCCTCCAGTCGGTAAAGCGCGTGATCGGCGAGGAGCACGCCGACATGTGCCGGTGGCCTCAATGACGTTGCCGGCTGGCCATCACGCTAGGCAGGCCGGCGGTCCCGCCGCTATGGGGCTGAGCGGCGTCTGCCGGTGTACCTAGGTACCCCCGGATGCGGGTGCCTGGCGTCACTGCCGGCCGCGCGCCCGGCGCGCGATACTGAGGGGGGAGGTGTCAGTGACGAGCGAGGACCTGCCCCGCGTTGGCCGGATCGCGTACGGTGCCGGGCGGGCCGGCACGCTGCGCGCCGGCGCCGCTGCCCGCGCGGGCGTGGTCGCCATCGGCCGAGGGCTCGCGATCGCCTGGCTCATCCCGGCGACGCTCACCCTGCTGGCAGCCCTGCTGTGCTGGCTCACCTTCCCCGCCTACGCGCTGTGGGCCGCGCTGACCGGCAATCACTTCGACCTCAGAGAGCTGGCGCCCGGCTGGTTCAGTCCCGGCCCCAGAGAATCGCACGTGTCCAGGACCGTGGTCCCGCCGGCCGGGTACCAGGCCCCCCAGGGCGAGCCGCGCATGCGGATCGTCGCCGCGGTAGTCCTGGTGATCATGGTTAGCCTCATCCCGCTGGTCATTCCGCCGCTGCTCACTCTGATTCGGCGGGCCGTGGCCGAGGAACGGGCGCTGGTCCACCGGTGGACGGGTATTCCCGTCCCGGGCTCCTACCGGCCGTATCCAGGGCGCGGCTCCCGGCTTCGCTGGCTGGCCAGTGATCCCGCGACCTGGCGAGACCTCGGCTGGATCGTGGCGAACGCCACCGCCGGCGCGATCTTGCTGCTGGTCCCCGCGCTGCTGGCGGCGACTGGCACCCTCTGCGCACTCCCGGTCGCCGACGGGCTGCCGGGCGGTGCGCAGGAACCAGAACGGCTCCTGCTCGCCGGCGTGCTCGTCATCATCGGCCTCGGGGCCGCCCCGCCGGCGCTTCGCGGTTACGGGCACCTGACCAGGTCGATCCTGGCCAGACCCGGCACCGCCGAGCTCAACCGGCGCATCACCCACCTGGCCCAGACCAGGACCGAGACCATCGACTCCGGCGCGGCGGAGATCCGCCGCATCGAGCGGGACCTGCACGACGGCGCGCAGGCCCGCCTGGTGGCGATCGGGATGGCACTCGACGCTGCCGGGCAGCTGATGGAGTCCGAGCCGCGAGTCGCCCGCGGGCTGCTGAACGACGCCCGCGACAACTCGGCCAAAGCCCTCGCCGAGATCCGCGGCCTGGTCCGCGGCATCCACCCGCCGGTGCTGGCCGACCGGGGCCTGGCCGCCGCCGTGCGGGCACTGGCCCTGGATACGCCGCTGCCGATCACCGTGACCAGCGACCTGACCGGGCGGCTACCGGCACCGCTGGAGTCCGCCGCCTACCTTGCTGTGTCCGAGCTCCTGGCCAACGTGGTCAAGCACGCCGATGCCCGGCAGGCGCACGTCGACCTGCGCCACGATGGCGAGGCACTGGCGATCACCGTGGCCGACGACGGGCATGGCGGCGTGAACCCGGGCGCTGGCACCGGGCTGCGCGGAGTGGAACGCCGGCTGGCCGCATTCGACGGAGCGCTGATCATCGCCAGTCCGCCCGGCGGGCCGACCGCCATCACCATGGAACTGCTGTGCGCGTCGTCATAGCCGAGGACCTGTTCCTGCTGCGCGACGGGCTGATCCGGCTGCTGGCCGCCCACGGCTGCGAGGTCGCCGCCGCGGTCGACAACAGCGAAGACCTGCTCACCGCGATCCGGGCCTACCAGCCGGACGTCGCCCTGGTGGACGTCCGGCTCCCGCCGTCTTTCACTGACGAAGGGCTGCGCGCCGCGCTCGCCGCCCGCGGCGAACGGCCCGGCCTGCCGATCCTGGTGCTCTCCCAGTACGTTGAGCAGCTCTATGCCAGGGAACTGCTCGCCGACGGGGCCGGCGCGGTCGGCTACCTGCTCAAGGACCGCGTCTTCGATGGTGCCGAGTTCGCTGACGCGGTCCGCCGGGTTGCCGACGGCGGCACCGTCATGGATCCCGAGGTCATCGCGCGCCTGCTGGCCCGCAGCGCCGGGCAGGAAGGACCAGTCGGCAGGCTCAGCCCGCGCGAGCGCGAGGTCCTGGAGCTGATGGCGCAGGGCCGCTCCAACGCCGCCATCGCCCAGCGCCTGTTCATCACCGAGCGCGCCGTCGCCAAGCGCACCGCGTCGATCTTCTTGAAGTTCGACCTGCAGCCCTCCGACGACGACAACCGCCGCGTCCTGGCGGTCCTGGCCTACCTAGGCCGTTGACCCGCCGCGTCACGAGAGGCTGACCCCCGCGATCACCTGGGATGGGTGATGTGCGACCTCCCGTCAAGTGCCACGGTTATGCGTCTGGTTGTCCTTCGCCTGGATTGAGCTGCCGCATGGATCTAAGTGGAGAGGCCGGAGCGGGCCACACCGCCGAACGCGCACCTGCGGCAGGCGGGATCGTCTTGCTGACGCTTGCCTCGGCGCAGTTCCTCATGACGCTTGACAGTTCGGTCATGAATGTGTCGATCGCAACGGTCGCCAAGGACGTCGGCACGACCGTGACAGGGATCCAGACCGCGATTACCTTCTACACGCTCGTAATGGCTTCCCTCATGATCACTGGCGGCAAGGTCGGCCAGATCCTCGGCCGAAAACGGGCCTTCGCCATCGGTTGCGTCATCTACGGATGCGGATCGTTGACCACCGCGCTCGCAGGGAATCTCGCTGTGCTCATCGCGGGATGGTCAGTCCTTGAGGGTGTCGGGGCGGCGCTGATTATGCCGGCGATCGTCGCCCTGGTGGCGTCGAACTTCGGACGCGATCAGCGCCCGCGCGCGTATGGGCTGGTCGCTTCCGCAGGCGCGATCGCGGTGGCGGCCGGGCCTCTGATCGGCGGCCTATTGACTACCTATGCCACCTGGCGGTGGGTATTCGCCGGTGAAGTCCTCGTGGTGCTCATCATCTTGGGACTCACCCGCCGCATAGCCGATATTCCGCCGGAGGAGGGCGCACGGCTCGATGTCGTGGGCACCATGCTGTCGGCGCTTGGCCTCGGCCTCATCGTGTACGGCATCCTCCGCTCCGGGACGTGGGGTTTCGTCCAGCCCAAGCCCGGTGCTCCTCAGTGGCTGGGGTTGTCACCGGTGATCTGGCTGATTCTGTGTGGCGGGGTCGTGCTGCGGGTCTTCTTGTGGTGGGAGAATCACTGTCTTGCACGCGGCAACGTCGGGCTG
The DNA here is from genome assembly GCA_963720575.1 of uncultured Actinomycetota bacterium. Classification (GTDB taxonomy): domain Bacteria; phylum Actinomycetota; class Actinomycetes; order Streptosporangiales; family Streptosporangiaceae; genus Chersky-822. Next base: position 700,080 of record CAVRGA010000001.1, on the reverse strand, counting down.
CTTGATCCGGCGATGCTGCGGAACAAGAACCTCCGGGGCGGACTCACGTCATTTTTCTTCCAGTATCTCCTGCAAGCCGGTCTCTTCTTCGCCGTGCCATTGTTCCTGTCGGTGGCGCTCGGGCTCTCGGCGATCGCGACCGGCGTCCGGCTGCTGCCACTGTCCATCACGCTGCTGCTGGCCGCCGCGGGTGTTCCCAGGTTTTTCCCCCACGCCTCACCACGCCGCGTTGTCCAGACTGGGTTCCTAGCGCTATTCGCCGGCATCGTGATCATGGTGGCCGCTCTCGACGCGGGCGCCGGGCCCGAGATCGTGACCTGGCCGATGCTGCTCGCGGGCCTCGGCATCGGGGCGCTAGCCTCGCAACTCGGGAGCGTGACCGTGTCGTCGGTGCCCGATGAGCAAAGCGGTGAAGTCGGCGGAGTCCAGAACACGCTGACCAATCTCGGGGCGTCCATCGGAACCGCACTGGCCGGCGCGGTGCTCATCTCGTCGCTGACCGCATCGTTCCTCAGCGGCGTCCAGAACAACCCCGCCGTCCCCAAGGACCTCGCCGCCAATGCCCAGGTAAAGCTGGCCGGAGGTATCCCGTTCATCTCCGACAAGGACCTGAAATCCCAGCTTGACAAGGCCAGCGTGCCCCCCAAAACTGCCGACGCCATCGTTGAGGAGAATGCAAAAGCCCGCATCGACGGTTTGCGCGCGTCATTGTCGCTGCTCGCCGCGATCGCGCTGATCGCACTGTTCGCCAGCCGCCGGATTCCGGCTCAGCAGCCGTCCGCAGCGCCCACGAGCGAGACTGCGGCCTGATCATCAGGCGCCTCTCCGCAGACTACCTTCGGCGATGATTGAGGAGCCCCTGGGCCTGCTCCTGAGCCATGCGCATTGCCTGCCCGCGGTCCAGGTGACCGAAGCTGCCCTGCTCGAAGTGCTTGTCCAGCTCGGCGGTGACGAAGCCGGCGAGCAACTCCTTGGCGAGCTCGTGATGCTCAACCTTGCCCTGACGCTCCTCGTGATGCTCGAACATCCGCATCGCCTCGAAGCCGACCGCGCCGGCCAGCAACTCGTGCGTAATGCTGCCGTGCGCCTTGCCGCCACCGTAAACCTGGCCATGTGCTGCCTGCGCGTGATCACTGCCGAAAAATCCCATGGCCGACAGAGTAGCTCCCCTCAGCCCGATTTGAGCAGCCGCGTGCGGTCAGCCAGGCTACCGAGGCGCGGGACCACAATCGTTTGGTGCCTGGGGCTGAAGAACGCCGCCGGGCCGCAGTCGATGGACCGGCGGAAGCTGAATGGGTTCATCGAGCAGATCTTCAGCGCCTGGGACGAGCCGCCCCTGCAAGTACCGCTCGACCTGGGACGGCAGACATCTCCGGGCCGCACGACGACGGGGAAAAGATCATCCGCCAGCTGCACCGCCGCCTCGGCGCGGGGAACTACCACTTCACGCACGCGATCTCAAGCTGACCGCAGGCGCGATCCTCGGACCCGCGAAGCTTATGCGAAGTGACCGGTCGTCCGGCCGCCGTCAGGCCGACTTGCGGTTATCCGGCCCAGTCAGCCTTTGTCGAGCCGACCAGGGCATCCACGAGCAGCGCGTGCTGCCCGACCAGTCCGGCGAGGCGATCCGGCGGGATCTGCGGCATGACGCTCAGCGCGGATCCGAGGTCGATAAGCACGTCGGTCATCCTGGCGACCAACTCGGTCTGACTGCGGGCTCCTTCCAGATCGCGATCGACGCGGTCCATGAATTCGGCCTTCACCAGCAGGTCGGCGATCTCCTGGGAGCAGCCGATGCCAACCTGGATCAGGTCACTCCAGCGCCGGCCGACCGCACGGATCCCGGCATTGGACCGGTAGCCGAGGAATATTGACTCCCACTGCCTGAGCACGAACTCGTCCCAGCCGAGCGCTGCTACATCCTCAGCGTCATGTTCATACATACCGGCATGCTAAGTCAGGCGCCGCCGGACGGCGCCGGCGCCGCGACATGCTCGCCGCATGGTGCCCGGTCGCGGCCGGGCGGGATCGGCCGCAGCCTGCCGCCTTCGTTCTATTCTGGGTAATCGGCGGAGGGGATTCCCGTGTCATCGACTGATCTGAGCGAACCTGTTCGTGCTGAGCTGAGGACAGAAGAGTTTGTGTTGCGCCCGATCGTGGCCGATGACGCGGAGTTGGACTACGCCGCGGTGATGGCAACGCGTGAGCACTTGCGGTTGTGGCGCCAGTCGACGTGGCCCGAAGACGACTTCACCGTCGAGGAGAACCGGAAAGATCTCGTCGAGTGCGAGGAACGCCATCTCGCCCATCGTGCGTTCACGTACACGGTGCTCGACCCCGACGGTGCGGAATGTCTGGGCTGCGTCTACGTCTATCCCACGACAGCCACGTTTCTCGCGAGAGCCGCGGTTACTCCCGTCGGCGACGACGAGTGGGCGGACGTGGAGGCCGTCGTTTTCTTCTGGGCTCGCCTCTCCCGGATGGAGGCAGGGATGGACGAACGTCTTCTCGCTGCGCTCCGTACATGGTTCACCGATGAGTGGAAGCTCACGAGAACCGTGTACGCCACGAGTGAGCCATTCACGCAGCAGGTGAATCTCCTCAACCGCACTGATATGCACGTGAAGTTCGAGCTGCAGGAACCCGACAAGCCACGAAGGCGTCTGGTCTTCGGCTAAGGGCGCGGCGGACCGCGACCGTCGACGCCCTGCGATAGCGCGGTACACCTGGGCCGGCTGAGGCCTCCAGTTGTGAAGCCGCCCCAGGCTTCCGGATTTCCGGGGACCACCGGGGGCGGCTCACTGACTGGCCTGGCCGTACCTGGCCTGCCAGTCGGACTGGTGCGCCTTCTTCTTGTTGTTATTGTTTACCCGATGAACTGGGCAACGGTTTGCAGGACGAGAGCAGGGCGCTCAATCCATGGGAAATGCCCGGCCCCGGGGACTATGACGAGTTGGGTCTGAGCGGACGCCAGTTCAGCGACGGATGTGCTCGACCACCCAAGCCCGAATGGATCCTCGGCTCCCTGCATGACCAGGGCATTCCCCTGCCACTGCCCGAGAGCGGCTACGAGGGCGGGAAATCCGCCCAGATCATTTGCGAAGGCCTGGGTGGCGGCAGTGGCAGTGCTCTCGGTGCAGCTTGATCCCCAGACCACTGACGGATCGACGGGCTCCTGGGGGCTGGCGAGATAGGCGGGGGTGAGGGCCTCGTTGTCGGCAAGGCATGAATTGTTCGTAACCGGAGGCAGCGGGTTAGGGATGAGGCCCTCGTCCTGGAGCTGGCTGATTCTTTCTCCGAGGAGGTCCTCGCCCGTGACGACCGCGTTCAAATCGGGTGGCAGGGCGTCGATCAGCGCCAGCGCGGCGACGCTGGAGGGGTGCAGCGCGGTATAGGCGGCTGCCAGATAGCCGCCCCAGGAGTGACCGATGACGGTGATCTGCCGGGCGCCGGTCCAGGTGCGTACCGCGTCAAGGTCGCCGACCTGGGCGTCGATCCCGAAATCACCATCGGCCGGCGCGGTGGATCGTCCTGAGCCCCGCTGGTCGTAGCTGACGATCTGCCGGGTCGGGCTGGCCAGAAGGTCGAAGATCCTCAGATAGGTGAGGCTCAGCCCAGGACCGCCATGAACCAGCACGATAACCTTGGCACCGGGGGCTCCTCCACCGACGCTATTGGCCCACAGGCGGACTCCGTCGGTGGAGTTGATATACCCGCGCCAGACAGGCAGTGAGCCCACCGCGGCCGACCGTACTGCTGCATGCGCTCCAGCAGGAGCAAGCGGCGCAACCGCCAGCGCGGCGGCGGCCATGCAGGTTAAGGCGCGCAGCCGGTGACGCCGTCGGGAGGCGGACTGTGCTGGCTTCGTTACGGAGTTAGTCATTAGCAGTGTGAGGCACGGTACCTGGAGGCCCGTTCCTCGTCTCCTTTCCACTACGTATACGGCCTCCAGCCGACAATTCTTCAACGGCCAAGTCGCGGTGGGGCCAAGCTGAGCGCCAGCCCTAAGCGCAGGCACATGACCCTAGAGGAGATCGCCGTCATGGTCAGCGCACTGCACGACATCGTCAGCGTGCTGCGCCTGCCGCAACCTGGAGACGAATCCGCACCATTTCTTTCTAAATAATAAAGGCGACGATGCTCGGCTTGGCAGAACCGCGCCTGGCCAGCGGTATCCGCCACAAGATCACTTCCACTCGCCGCCTTCCCCTTCCGGCCGTCCGCCCAGCAGGCCGGCCTCGGCCCGCGGCGCGGCCGCCAGTTCCCAGGGCATACTCAACTAATGCTCAATGTTCTTCGCCGCGCACTCGGCCATAAGCCGCTCGGCCTCCGGCTCCATCGACCTGGTGACGAACGTTGCCAGGTTCAGCCGGGCGTTACCGGCAAGAATCGGGCTCGTCCCTGACCACCGGCAGGCAACCGCGGCGTAGCCGTAGCCGGTCCCCGGCCATCGCTTTGCCCCGGAAGTCAAGCTCCGGCGGCTCAGCGGCGAGACTCTGCCCGGGTTCCCGGAGACTTCCCGCTTCGCGGAGCCCTTTCCGGCTCTGGCGCGGAGACTTGTCGCTGCGCGGAGCGTTTTCCGCACATAGGACGGCAAACACTCCGTGCTGCGAGAAGTCTCCGCGGTAACGGCGGAGAACGCTCCGCGATCATGCTCCGGCGCGGGAGCACTCCGCGATCAAGCCGCAGCGCGTAAGGCTCGATATGGCGCGCTGAAGTCGACCGGACGTGAGAGTCAGTGTCAGGGATGATGAGAAGCTAGAATCCGGCGCCGGCGCCTAATAGTCGAAGGCGACAGCCGTGCCATACACCCAGTATTGTACTCCGTCAGGTTTTGTGCACTCCACGAACCGGACGCCGACGACAGCGCCGTAGCCGTCTTTCACCGCCGCATCCTCAAGCCCGTAATATGCTCTATCGAATGACTCGGTAGAATGGCACCATGTGAGTTCGCTTCTGCTCACTTTCCCACCGGGATAATGCGGAATGGTGTCGGTGGTAGACATCCAGATCTTGTCGCTTGCCATAGGTTCCCCTCTCGCGCCGGCTTCTTGGTGCGCGCGTATCGCCGGGCCTCCTGCCCAGGCGCGGCTGATCATCGACGCCATTCAGGCGCGGCCGTCCCTGCCAGGATCGTAGTAGCAGTGCCCAGATGCGCTCTCCTTCAGCAGATCCGCTGCTCCGGCTGAAGGAACCGGGGCGAGGAGGAGACGGGGGCGATGAGCGGCTACGTCAAGTGGGACCGCGCGGCCTAACTGGAGCGAGCCGGCGGAAGCGCCGTCCCCGAGGGAGACAGGCGTGCCGGCGGTGCCGGTCGCGGTGCTGACCGGGGCGGCTCCGACTCCCCTGACCACGACGTACACGGTCGTCCCGTCCGGGGTGATCCCGATATAGCCGATGACGCTCCGTCTCCGGAGCCGAGGCGGGCACTTCTTTAAAATTCTCCGACTATTCTCCGGTACCCGTCCTGCTGGTCGGGCAAAAAGCAGGCATACTAAACGTGATGAAACCGACCCGCGCTGTATCCCGGCGCTTCCTGCCCAGCAGCCCGTTCGCTCCCCCACCTGCCCTTCCGCCTGCGGAGCAGTACTCGGTGCAGGATCAGGTAACGCATGATACCTATGGCCTCGGCCGGGTCATCAGCATCGAGGAGGACACGGCCCTGGCGGTAGATTTCGGTTCGCGCCGTGTGCGGATCGTGCTGCCGTGCGCCAAGCTGACCAAACTCTGATGTCACCCTGTCATCAGGCCTGTGTCGCTTGTCGGTGACGGCCAGCGGGACCAGCCAAGAAGGCAGGGAAGTCGCCAGGGCAATTTTTCATCCCGGCGGGCCCCAGCGGTCACTTCAGGCTGCTACCTGGTGTAGACATCCTTGCCGAACGATTTCACCTGGGGCATCGCCGCGTCGCCCAGGTGCGACAGGCCGAAGATGTCCTCGAAGCTGCGCAGCATCGAGTAGTGGTTGTAGCTGACACTGCTGACCGTCCCCGGCCTGATGAACGGGGAAAGCAGCACCGCGCCGACGCGGCCACCGCCTGGGCCGTTAAAGCCGGGCAGGGCCAGGTTCGGGTGCGAGGGCGACTTGCCCTTCGTCTCGCCGCAGCAGGCCGTCGAGGTGGAGCCCTCGTCGAAGGTGATGAAGATCAGCCCGTTCTTGTACGCGGGCGAAGCCATGATCTCCGGCACCCAGGTCGACAAGAAGGCGTCGATGCTGACCAGGCCGCCCGGGTCGCCGTTCGCGCACGGGGCGTCGTGGCCGTCATCGCACAGGTTCGGCGACAGCCAGGAGAAGCTCGGCGTCGTGCTCGCCTTGGACAGGTCGTGCAGCAGCGGCTGGAACGACACGACATGCTTGTCGCAGTAGGCCGGGCTGCCGATCACCGCCTCGGTGTACATGAAGCCCTCGTGCCGGTCGGCGAACTGGTCGGCGGCCTCGGCGCCCTCGGTGGGGTCAGGCTTGCCTACCTTGGGGTGCCCGCACGCGGGACCCTGGCCGGTCGCCGCGGTGCTGTCGCGCTTGGGGTCGTTGCCCATGTCCTGGAGGTAGGCCTTCCAGGTCAGATGCCTGGAGGTGAGCTGGTTGCCGATCGTCAGCACCGACTTGGGGTACACGCAGCCGTTGCCGACCAGCTGATGAAACGGCGCCTCGAACTTGGCTCCCGTTGTGAACTTGGTCCAGACGGCGCAATCGTTGCCGGTCGCCGCGTCCGGCGCCTGCCCCGTGACTTGGGCAATGTAGTTGTCTAGGCTAGCGTGCCCGACAGCGAAGTAGTTCCTGAGCAGCGCGCCCTCCTTGACCAGGGTCCTGGCCAGGTAAGGGTCGGCCGACGGGTCGCCGAAAGTCTGGGCCGAGCCCTCGTTCTCCAGCTCGATGACCCACACGTGCTTGATCGCCGGCGGCTTGAACGCCTGCTGCCGGCCGCTGGCGGCGCTGGCGGCGGTGCCCGCTGCGATCAGCGCCAGCGGCAGCACGGCCGCGGCGGCGATGGCGGCGAGCCGGGCCGGGCGCCGCGAGAGAAAATCGATCTGCACTCTCATCTCCTCCTCAACAAGATCGCGAACGACCTGGACTCGCTGGCTCCGGCATCGGGCAGCGCAGGCCGCTCTGGGAATCCTCCGCGCGGTGAGTGAACGCCTAGCGGCGAGTGAGCATCGAGCGCTGCCCGCCCGCTTGAACTCTTCACGCGGGGCGGCCGCTGTCAGCTCGCGATATTCGCGCCTGGAGGGTACTCAGAAAGGGCGACCTTTTGCACTGACAGCCCTTTGCTGATGAGTTTCTGCCCGGCCGCGTATTGAGAATCGGACTGTCTGGCCAATCCCTGGTTACGTTCAAGGAGGCCGTCGATGAAGATGCCGAGGCCCTTAACAAGGTCAGAGTTCCCCTTAGCGAAGCCATGCGGCACAGTGACGCTGCGCAATGCTCGCACAACTGAACGAGCACTCGTGATTTCTGAGGCAGTATCAATGTAACATTGCCGCTGATTGGGATGGCTCCCGCCCGCGCATACCGAGTTCGCCGCCGCCGCCGCAGCCGTGAGGTTATTGAACGGCTTTGCGATCGCGTGACGATAAGCTTGATCGGCGGTGGTTTTATTGTAGCCAAGGTGAACTGAGACTGCGCAAGCCGTGCAAAGGAACATCGTCAGCACCATGACGAGCCGCATAGGCGCCGATTTAGGAACCTTCATGGACACCTTATCTATATCTGTTCCGATCTGAGCTCGCACGAAGGCAGGCATGTCATCACAATATCACCCTTGCACGGATGCGGGCAGATTCGGGTGTACTGTAACATTCACGCCCCGATCTCGGCGCTTAACTGGCTCCAGGAGGTGTCGGCATGGTTCTTGGCCAGGTAGCCGCAGGTGTCGGCCTGGCAGCTTGGAGTACCGGGCTTTACATCTTCGCCCGATGGCAGGGCAGCAATGACAGCCGCATGCGAAGGATGGTCCAGAGCCGGTGGTGGCTTGACCGTCGCACCGTCCGGAAAGTCCGGCGGGGCAAGATGTCGCAGGAAGAATGGTTCAGCCAATTTGCCAAGACCTATCGGGCTACGATCAAATGGGTATTCACTCCTGCCATCGCGCTATTTCTCATGCTATCCGTAGTGCTTATTGTCCATGGCCTCACGAGCTGACAGTAACCGGGTTACCAATGGAACGGCCAGGTGGCTATTCGGAAGGCGTAGGACCAGCTCAAGGCAGCGCCTGGGGTTCCGACACCAGCTCCAGCCTCGGTGGCGTAGTTGTTGGAAGCACCCGATCCGAACATATGCAGCGGGTTACCTGGATTTCCCCAGGTCTCGGCTCCACCAAGCAGCCAGGGACCAGGACCCTCGCCAGTAGCGGTGAATGAACTTCCGTGGACGAAACTGTCCCTGGCGTGTTCGGAAACGCCGCCGCCCCATGGTCCGCCGATCCAGCCGGCCCGCAGCATCCCGCTTCCGCCGAATGTGCCAGCTCCAACCTGCGGCGCCCAGTATAGGTGACCATTACGAGTAAGCGTAAAGCTCGTACCGCCGCCGATGGCCCATGGCGTGAATGCTGATAGGTCAAGGGTGACATAGTCCGGCAGATGGAAGCACCAGTGGAGGATGCTGCAATGACTAGTCGTTGAGCTTGTCTGCTGCGGCTTCTGGACGACGGCCGGGTGTGCCCGCGGGGCGGTGTACTGGGGCGGGGCGTAGTGACAGTAGTAGCAGATGGTGGGGCGCGGGGCGACGTAGGTGTACCGGGGCGGGGCGTAGCGGCAGTAGTAGCAGATCGTGGGGGGCGGCGGCGGGGTGTAGGTGTACCGGGGCGGGGCGTAGCGGCAGTAGTAGCAGATGCCACCGCCGCCGCCTCCCCCGCCTCCGCCGCCATCGGACACAAACATCTCACCGCTGGGATCGCTGTTGGTGACAGGGCTGTCGGCGGCGTAGGTGTATCCGGTCATGGTCTGCGGGTTGCTGGTGGACAGCACTGGGTCGACGCTGACGAACAGGCCGGTGGCGGGATCGAATTTGCGGGCGCCGACGTCCACGAGCCCGGTGGCCGAGTGGGCGGGATCGCCGAGGAAGCCGTGGTTGTCGGGCCAGGTGCCGGCGCCGTTCAGCATGGTGCCGTAGGGCGTGGTCGCCCGCCGGATGACCGTCGACTGGCTGAACGCGGCTACCGCTGTCGTCATCGTGTCCTGCACGTTGCCGGATACCCAGTACAGCGTCGTCGGGGTGGTCTCGCCGACGAGGTGGCCGGCGAAGGTGTAGTAGCGGACGCCGGTCGTCGTGGTGCCGTCGGTGCTGAGTTGCTCGCCTGGCAGGTACAGCGTGGTCGTGGTGGTGCCGCCGCTGGCGTCGGACTCGATCAGCTCGTCGCCGTCGGCGGAGTAGACGTAGCTGAACGGAGCCGCCGTGGTGCCAGCGGTGGCGAGCTTGCCGTTAGGATCCCAGGTCAGGGCCTGGATTCCCAGTGTCGTGGTGTCGCCGGCGCCGTCGTAGGCGTAACTGGTCGAACCCTGGCTGCCGGTGACGGTGTTGGTCACGCTGGTCGAGGACACCGCGTGCGCGTGGCCGGCTACGCCGTAGTGGTAGGTCGTGGTGGTGTCGCCGCCGGTGTTGCCCGCCGGGGCGTGGCTGGTAGCGGTGAGGATGTCGCCCTCGGGGTCGAAGGTCCACGACTGCCAGTACGGCTCTGGGCCGCTGACCGTGCCGTTGCCCGCGGTGGCCGGATCGGTCGCGCAGGCGTTGGCCGAGGTCCACGCCTCCGACAGGCGGCTCAGAGAATCGTAGTTGAAGCACTGGTCCTCGACCGGCGCGCCGGTGCCGCCCTGGGTGTCGGCGATCCGGATGACCTGCTGATCGGCGTTGTAGGTATAGGCAAGGTTGTCGACCTGCGGTACTGGCTGCTGGTCGGACAGGTTGATGCCGGTGACGTTCCTGGTCTGCGGGTCATAGGAATAAGTCAGCGCCGCCGATGACGGCCCCGTCCCGAGGTCGATCTGCGAGATCTCGTTGTACGGCGTCCAGGTCGCGTTGCTGACGTACTCGTCGAACCCGTCCTCGTTGACCGGGTTGCCGAACTGGTCGTAGCTGAAAGTCATCGCGTCGACCGGCAAGCCGCCTCCGGCTGCCGGGTTCTCGGTGAGCAGGAGCCCGGTGGTGGAGTAGGAGTACTGAGTGCGGTAGGTGCCGGCCAGCGGCTGACCGACCGGCACGGTCACGAAGGTCCCGGACACGTTGCCTGACGAGTCGAAGCCTAGATTGCCGGTCTTGTAGGTCACGCCACCCACGATCGAGGACTCCGAAGAGAGCAAGCCCTTCTTCAGCGTGTCCCAGGTCCAGCTAGCGATCTGGGTGCCCGTGCCCTGGGTCGTCGATCCGCTGTACTCGGCCGTCCTGCGGTTCAGGCCGTCGTAGGTGTAGTTCACCGAAGTTCCGGTGCCGTTGGTCACGAAAGCGATGTCGCCGGCCGCGTCGTACCCGGTGACCGTCGTCCCGGAGTCGGGGTCAACCGCCTTGGTCTGCCTGCCGAGCAGGTCGAAGGTGTAGGACCAGGTGTTGCCTGCCGGGTCCTTGACGGAGGTCTGGTCACCTGACGCGTCGTAGGACATCGTGGTGACTTGCGGGCTGCCGCCGGAGACCACCAGACCGGTCACCGTCGGCACTCCGGCGTACTGGATCTGCTCGGTCTGCTGGCCGAGAACGTTCGACACGGTCGCCGACGGTGTGCCTATCACGCTGCCGGGAGCGTTCCTGGAGATCGTGGTGACCTGCTGGCCGCCGTACACGGTCTGAGTCGAGTCGGTCAGCGTAGTGCCGTTGTAGTCCTGCTGGTTGATGACCCGCCCCATGCCGTCGAAGGTGTCGACGGTCCGGTCGTTGACCGCTGATGGCGCGGCCGACACGAGTGCGGTCGCGGGGCTGCCGGAGACCACGTACTTGTTGTTCTTCCCGGCGACCCAGCCATGGCTGTCGTAGAACGTGTCGGTCACGATGGTGTTGCCGCCTTCGGCCGCCGTCTGGGTCTGGCGTATCTGGCCGAGTGAGTCGTAGATCGAGATCTCGGTCACATAGTTGGTCCCGGTCCCGTAATCGACCAGCGTCTTCGTCGTGACCGCCAGCGGCGCCGACTGCGACTCAGAGTAGGCGTAGGTGATGCTGGCCGAGTCTCCGCCGGCCTGCGACCGGCCTGGCTTCCACTCCGCGGTGAGCCAGGCCGAGCGGGTCATAGGTCGCGCTCGTGAGGTAGCCGGCGGTGTCCGTCGATGAGAGCGCCGATCCGCGGCCAGGATCTATCACCGTGGTCTGTGTCTGGCCAAGCTGGTTCGCCGTCACGATCTGGGTCACCGGGCCGCCGTCGGCGGGCGTATAGGCGGTGGTCGTCGTGTTGCCCCGCGCGTCGGCCGAGGAGACCACCCGGCCCGATGAGTCGTAGCCGGTGGTGCTTTGCGTGACGAAGGTCAGGGTGCCCGCGTTGTTCGCGGTCGCCTTCGTGACCATGGTCGGATTGCCCGCCGTCGGTGCCGCCGTCAGGCTCGTCGAGCCGTCGTAGTAAGTGCGGGTGTCGGAGACGATGTCGGCCGCGGTCAGGTTGCCGGGCGAGGCCGGGCAGGCCTGCGCGGAGGTGATGACTTCGCTGACCGCGTCCTTGACCCAGGCGGTGGTGTTGTCGGCGAAACTGGTCTGGGTGCAGGTCTCCGGGATGCCGGTACCTGACTCGTCCGATAGCACTGCCCGGCCGGCAGCGTCGTAACTGTCGACCGTCGTCTTCTGCTGCTGCGTGCCGTCCGCGAGGTCGGTGTAGACGGTCTGCCTGGCCGGCCTGACCATGGTGGCCTGCTGGTCCGGCAGCCCGGTCCGTGACCGGGTCGCGGTGGTCTGCACCACCGACGGCACCGTGATCGTCGCGCTGATCTCGGCGCCGCTGGTGCCGTTGAAGACCTGGGTCTCCAGATCCTGCCCAGCCAGGGCGTTGGCATCGGTGTAGGTGACATTGTTCGAGTCGCTGACGGTAACACCGCTCGTGGTCCCGCCGGCGGAATTGGTGTCACCGTTCATCCCCTGGAAATACCGGGTCTCGGTCAGCGTCTGAGCATCGGCCGAGCCATTGGTGATGTTCTGCGGATTGCCGGTGAGCGTGTTCACCTGCGCGTACCCGCGGAACTGGCCCCACGTCCGGTCCTTGGCCTTGACCACCTCGTTGTCGTCGTAGTGCCAGGCCGGGTTACCAATGTAGTTGTAGGTGGTCAGCTGAGCTGGATCCCCGGCCGTGCCGTCCTGCACCTCGACCTTGGTGACCACGTACTTGTCGAAATAGTCCAGCGCGGTGTTCTGATCACCCGGCTGCGCCCACTTCACCGGATAGCACAGCGTCTTGTTCGTAGACGGGTCGGCCGGGATGTTGGACACCGTGCATCCAGTGGAGTAGGTGACCGAGATGATCTCGCCGGTCTCGCTCTCGATCTGGGTCAGCCGCCAGTGCGCCATGCTGGGCAGGCTGTTGTACCCAGGTATCCGGTTGTCCATCAACTGGTAGGACAACTGCACCGGCGGCAATGCGAGCGAGGTACCCGAAGCTGAGTAGCCGGTATGGGTAATCGAGTTCAGGATCAGCTCAGGATCGCCCTCGGCCGAAAAGCCCTGACCCAACGAATACTGATCGACAGGCAGGTACTTGGTGCCGTTCCAGTACTGCGTGGTGATCTCGTCGATCCGCATCTGCGACCAGAACGTCGGCGCATGGTTAGTGCAGGTCGCGCCGGACAGGCACTGCTGGTCGAACGGCACATCAGGCCAGTTCGCCGCGTTCGCCGCGGTGAACGCGGACGAGCCGCAGGCGAATGAGGGAGTCGGTATGCACCGCTGGTCGGCGTTGAACACCACCTGCTGCGGAGCGTTCGCCGTCCCGTAAATCGACCCGGCCTCGTCCCGAAGCCCGTAGTCGATCCTGGTCAGGTAGCCGCCCCTGACGTACTGCACCCCGGTCAGGCCGCCGTTGGCGCCGTAGTAGTTGGTCTCCTGGTGGTAGTAGTACGCCATCGCGTTGCCGCTGGTGTCGATGACGAAATCGAGGTTCCACCGCCACGCCTGCGTACACGACGATGACCCGAAGCCGCTCGAAGAAAAGCACGGGTCACCGGAATGCGCACCGTACACCGGCACGGTGAACGCCGAGTTGGTCACCGGGTCACCGGACGCCCAGCCCGGGCCCTTGTTCTTGCCGAAGAAGTACTGGGTGCCATCCGGCGTGGTCACCACCCAGTAACCATCGTCGTGGGTGCCGTTCCCGGTGTTCGCGTCCGTTCCCGTGAGGTACTGGACCCGGTCACCGCTGTCGTTCTGCTCATGCCAGGTACTGGTGCTGTCGTCGAGCACCAGCGGCGTCGACCGGCCATCCAGGTTCATCGTCAGCGCCTGGCCGGCCCAGCATTCATCGAACTTCCCGCTGATCGAACCCTCAGGGTCATCGGCACAGTCGGCGTAACTCCGCTCGATATAACTGTCCGAGGACATCGTGAAGCCCTCGCCGACCATCCCGAACTGGTTGTTCGTCGACGCCACCCGGCCATCGACGCTGGATGAGTCGTAATCCAGCGCCACCGACGGCGGGTCGCCGGCGGCAGGCCGCGGCACGGAGATGGGATAGGACCAGTTGAAGTCACCCGAGGACCCGCCGCTCGCCCACGTGCCCTGAGGCGACAGCGAGCTGACCGTGAAGTCGCCGTTGGTTCCCGATGAGCCCGACACAGCCGCCATCACCACGGACTGTCCTGCCTGCGGCGCCACCAGCCTCGGCCCGGGCCCGCCGGCGCCGGCTGCCCGGCCGCGCCGAGCCAGACCGCGCCTGACACAGTCTCCCGGCGCGGTTCGAGCTGCGAATCCACCGCAGTCTGCGTCCGGCACCGTGCCCTGGCCGGCGTCGTCACCGCGCACGCGGGCAGCTGCACCAGGTGCAGCCGGTCAGCGAAATCACCGCCCACGGCGTTCGCGAACCTGGCGTAGTCCAGGCCCACCGACATCAGCCCGCCCCGGCCAGCCGGCGCCGACACCTCGAACACCACGCCAGACAAGCCGAGCTTGCGCACTGCCGCCTGGCCCAGCACCCGCACCCGGGCACCTCGCAAAGCCGCCCCCCGCGGACCCGCCGCGCCAGCCAGCACCGGCAGCGTGCCCGCCCGCACCATCCGCCCTGACGGGGCGAACGTCACCTTCCCGGTCCCCGCGGCCGGCCAGGTCGTCAGCCGGCCGCCTGCCCTCCGGCACCGTGGCCAGCCGACGCGACGGCAACGCCGGCCGCAGCGGGACGCGCGGCAGCACCTTGACCTGCTGCGGCTTCGGCCGCCAGTTCTGCGGCACGGCCGCCTGCGCGATCGTGCCTCCCGCCGATGCGCCCAGACCAGCGGCCACCACCAGAGCGACGCCGCCCCGAGCCCATCGAGCCCCCGAGCCCGTCATGAGGCGGGAGCTGCCATTTCCGGCAAGCATCTGATAATGGCGTCCAAGACCCTTGCGTCCCACGCGCAACCCCCTTCGGATACTCCCGCACAGTTCCCCACAAGTAATGACGTATACTGATAGAGATTCAATGTCAATACATAGCTTTCAAAATCGGTCAAGGTTCGGGTCACGCCATGGGCCAGCGCGGCCAGTGACGTGAGCGCCCGGGCGCCCTCGAGCAGCAGGAAACCCCACTGGTGACCGGGAATAGCCGCTCCGGCGAGCTCGGCCGAGCCGACCAGATTGGGCAGCAGATAAGCGGGAGACTTCTGGTGGAACCACCCGGCCCGCGCGCCGGCGAATGCCCCCAGAATGAGCACGGCGCTTAACCCGGTCCGTCACCGACCATGCGGACACCCGGCACGGCGCCACTGGGGGGCAGCGTGAGCATCGTGGCCCTCCCTGTTGCTGTCAGCGGCCCGTCCTGACAGCATCGTGGCCCTCCCCGTTGCTGTCAGCAGAGGCTGCTGAAAAACCCCGAAAAATCCATGATCGCGATCGAAGAACCGCAGGTCAGGGAGTCGAGTTCGCGACGAAAACGGGGTTTTTCAGCAGCCTCTCAGCACAACATCAGGGAGGGCCACGTTGCTGCTAAAACCAGTGACCAACAGCAACAGGGAGGGCCACGCTGCTGTTAAGCAGCGACCAGCAAACCCCAGCGGGAAGCAGGACGCCTTCTCGCACAGCCTGACCTACTGCGGACTATTCTCCTGCGTATGCGGCTAGGCGGTCCAGGCACGCGGTCCAGCCGGCTGCGTGCTCGGTTCTCGCGCGCTCTCCGGGGATCCGCGCGTGCTCGACCGTGACTTCGGTGCCGCCTTCGCGGGGGGTGAAGGTGACAGTCACGAGTTCGGCCTGGTCGGGTCCTGGCCGGACCTGCCAGGTGTAGGCGAGCTTGCGCGGAGGGTCGATGATGGTGAACCGGCCCGAGATCGTGACCGTGGAGCCGTCCGCGAGTAGGTTGCCGATGAGGTAGCTGCCGCCGACGACCGGCTCGACGGTGGCATGGGTGCAGCAGCCGCCGGGCGGCCCCCACCACTTCCGCAGGTGCTCAGGTGAGGTCCATGCCTCGAACAGGCGCTCCGGACGGGCCGGGATCAGCCTGGTGATGACGAGCCGTCGTCCGCCGGGGCCGGTAATGACGGGTTCTCGCTCACGTAGTCGGCCAGGGAGTCCAGCGCGTGCTCCCAGAACGCCCGGTAGCGGGCGATCCAGTCGTCGGCCGCGCGCATGGCGGCAGCGTCCAGGGCGCACCGGTGGACCCGGCCGTCGATCTCGCGCCTGATCAGCCCGGCGCGCTCGAGGACCCGCACGTGCTTGGAGACGGCTGGCAGGGACATGTCGTGCGGCCTGGCCAGCTCGGTAATCGACGCGGGCGCCGTCGTCAGCTGCGCGAGCAGCCGCCGGCGGGTGCGGTCGGCGAGCGCCCCGAAGACGAGATCGAGGCGCTCATCGGCAGACACGGTCATCTTGGTCCGTTCCATGTTCAGGCGCTGGCCCGGTGTGCCAACATTTAACCACATGGTTTTCTTTCAAACCTGAAGAACTCATCCTCCAGCGCACGAGCGAGTCACCGGGAGACAGCATGACGACGCACATCCACCAGGAACAGACCTTCAGCGCATCGCCTGGCGAGATCTTCGCCGCGCTGACGCACTCGGACGAGTTCGGCGCGATGACCGGCGCCCCGGCTCAGATCGACCCGGCCCCCGGAGGCGAGTTCTCCCTGTTCGGCGGCGCGATCCGCGGCCGGAACATCGAGTGCGTGCCTGGAATCCGGCTCGTCCAGGCCTGGCGCGCAAGCGCCTGGGAAGACGGGGTTTACTCGGTGGTCCGGTTCGAACTGGTGCCCGAGGGTGCCAAGACGAGGGTCACCCTGGACCACGCGGGCTTCCCCGAAGGCACCGGCGAGCATCTCGACGCGGGCTGGCACCCGAATTACTGGGAACCCCTCACCCGCCAGTTCCCGTAATGGGCGGGCGGCTCATCGGGCCGGGCGAGCTAGCTCGCTCGTGCTGAGCGCCCGCCCGGCCTGATCCGCCAGCGTAACCGCGACCAGGCGCGCCTGCAGGGACGGAGCCGAGCCTGATTTGGGCGTCAGCATGAACCGCCCGTAATACTGCCCGTTGCCGAAAGTGCGGAGTTCGATTTCCTCGCTGGGCAGGCCGAACTGCTCGACGTCCCAGCGGCGGTAACCCTTGATCACCGTGCCGTCAGGCTCGAGCCGGGCGGGATGACCGACCAGCGTTCCGTACTCAAACCGGCACCCAGCTAGCCCCAGAAGCTCGGTGAGCTGCTCCTTCACGAGGTCGACGACCGCGAACGGCGATCTCTGCGTCCGGCCGAGCTCGGCGGCCCGGCGGATCCGCGCCAGGTGACTCTTGTCGGTGATCGTGATCACGTGCAAGCGCCGGGCACGGGCCGCGAGCTGCGACACTGCCAGGCCAGTGACCAGCAGCAGGACCGCGGTCGTGAGATCGGACGAGCTGCGGATCGAAAACCGGTAGTAGGGCAGCGTGAAGAAGAAATCGAACCAGGCAAACGCCGACACGGCGGCCAGAGCTCCAGCCACCCGGTTCCCGATCGCGGCCACCGCGACCACGACCACCACCAGCAGCAAGGCCGCGTTCGTGTTCGACCAAGCCGCCCGGAAAGGCAGCAAGATGGCCGCCGCAGCCAGCGGCGCCGCCACGGCGGCCGCGATCGCGGCGCGGCCAGCCGTCAGGTACCTACCCACGTGCGCACCCACATCTCAACCTTCCGACGGCCGTCGAAACGGTGTAGAGCGTCAGCGCCATCTTCGCTCCATGGCCGCCGCCCGGGAAGGCACGTTCACGCCATCCATGCGGCATCGCGGCGAATCCTAACGACATCCGTGCACAACTCGACGCCGGCGAGCGCCCGTCGCTTGCTGCCGTCGAGCGACCTACCGGGAGCGTCAGGCCGGGGCGCTGAAGTGCTGCATGAGCCGCTCAGCGTAGAAGTGCTCCCAGGGCTCGCCGGGACCGTCGGCTGTGTACTGCTTGTCGAGGCTGACCAGCAGGTAGACAAGCTCGATGCGGACGGGACGCTGCCCCAGCAGCTCGGGCAGCTCTGACAGGCTGTTTAGCCAGATGGCTGGACTTCGTCGAAGAGCGCGATGGCGTCGGCGGGGTCCGGGCTCACGAGGCGTTCCAGGCCGGCCGTCGTGATCTTCGCCCACTTGCCGGCCCGTGCCCACATCTGTTCCTCGAAGGCACGGACACCCTCGTCCAGATCGCCAGGGCCGGGGGCGGCGGTCTCGGCGAGTTCGGCGCCTTCCAGCATCGCGAGGTTCGCGCCCGCTCCCAAGGGGGGCATCAGGTGGGCGGCGTCGCCCAGTAGCGTCACGCCGGGGACGTGGGCCCAGGTGTGGGACACGGGCAGGACGTAGAGGGGGCGGTGGACGAATGCGGTGCCGTGGCGGAGGAGTTCGAGGACGGGGGCGGCCCAGCCGCCGAACAGAGCCAGCAGGCTTGATCGCACGGCCGGGGCCGCCGCGACGTCCCGAAAACGGGCACCCTCGCCACCAGGCTGTCTGGGCTTGAGCCCTTCACTATCACCGCGGACACCGGCTTCGTGATGATCGGGGAGCGGACCACCGTCGCCGGCTCGGCGAGGTTCCGGCGGCTGATCGAGGCCGATGACTACCAGGCTGCGGTGGACGTGGCTTCGAACCAGGTCCGCAACGGCGCGAACCTGCTTGACGTGAACATGGACGCTGGCCTGCTCGACAGCGAGCAGGCCATGACTACCTTCCTGAACCTCCTCGCGACCGAGCCCGAGGCCGCGCGCGTGCCGGTGATGATCGACAGCTCACGGTGGAGCGTGCTGGAGGCCGGACTGAAATGCGTCCAGGGCAGGGGAATCGTCAACTCGATCAGCCTGAAGGAAGGCGAGGACGTTTTCCTCGAGCAGGCACGGAAGATCAAGAGCTACGGCGCCGGCGTCGTGGTCATGGCCTTCGATGAGCAGGGCCAGGCAGACACCACCCAGCGCAAGGTGCGGATCTGCGGCCGCGCCTACGACCTGCTGACACAATGGGCGGGCTTCGCGCCGGAAGACATCGTTTTCGACCCGAACGTCCTGGCCGTGGCCACAGGCATCGCCGAGCACAACGGGTACGCGAAGGCGTTCATCGAGTCGCTTCCGCTGATCAAGGAGCGGTGCCCCGGCGCCCGGACTAGTGGCGGCATCTCCAACCTGTCATTCTCCTTCCGCGGTAACCAGGTCGTGCGCCGCGCGATGCATGCGGCGTTCCTGTACCACGCGATCAGTGCCGGCCTTGACATGGGAATCGTGAATGCCGGCGAACTCGACGTGTACGAGAACATCGAGCCCGTGCTCAAAGACCTGGTCGAGGACGTGCTGTTCGACCGCGGGCCCGACGCCACCGACAGGCTCGTCACCTTCGCAGAGCAAGTGAAATCCACCCGCGCCGAGAAGATCGAGAAGGACCCCGCCTGGCGCGACGTGCCCGCGGCCGAACGCCTGTCGTACGCGCTCGTGCATGGCATCGCCGACTACATCGAGGCCGACACCGAGGAGGCCCGCAGGCAAGCCGCGCGGTCGCTGGACGTCATCGAGGGCCCGCTGATGGACGGCATGGGGATCGTGGGTGATCTGTTCGGTGCCGGCAAGATGTTCCTGCCCCAGGTAGTCAAATCCGCTCGCGTGATGAAGCGCGCTGTCGCGTACCTCGAGCCATTCATGCAGGCCGAGAAGGTGCAGGCGCCGACGGCCAGGCGCGGCAACGGCAAGATAGTGCTCGCCACGGTCAAGGGCGACGTGCATGACATCGGCAAGAACATCGTCGGCGTAGTGCTGGGCTGCAACAACTTCGAGGTCATCGACCTTGGCGTCATGGTTCCAGCCGCCAAGATCTTGGATACGGCCCTCGCCGAAGGCGCGGACATCGTGGGCCTATCTGGCCTGATCACGCCTTCGCTGGATGAGATGGTCAGCGTCGCGCTCGAGATGGAGCGCCGCGGCATGACCAAGCCGCTGCTGATAGGCGGCGCCACCACCTCCCGACAGCACACCGCGGTCCGCGTGGCCCCCGCGTACAGCGGCTCGACTGTCCACGTGCTGGACGCCTCGCGTGTCGTCGGAGTGGTCCAGGGCATGCTTGATCCGGACCGCGCTACGGCCCTCGACGAGGAGAACCGGGTAGAGCAGCAGCGCCTGCGCGAGCAGCACGAATCTCGCCGTAGCCAGCCACTGCTCCCCCTCGGCACCGCCCGCCGCAACCAGACTCGGACCTGGGAGATGGGCCGGCGGCAGGTTGATCGCCTGGAGCGGGTGCTGCCGGATGAGGCCAGGACGAGGGACGCCAGGCACATCGCAGCTATCCGCAGGGCGACCATCCGCCGATCCGCCGATCCGTAGCGTCGGGCGCGAGATTACACCATGCCGTTCAGGCCCGCGGCGGCAGCGGCGGCCGGCGCTTTGACGCCCTGGTGCGCGGGTCAGGGGGTCGCGCCGCAGGTCGCTGCCGCAGGGCTTCCAGGGCGAGCTTGACCGCGGTTTCGAGCTGGGTGTCCCGGTCTGCGGCCCAGTCGTCGGGCGAGATGATGACCTCGACGTCGGGGTCAACGCCGTGGTTTTCGACGTCCCAGCCGTATCCGTCGATCCACATGGCCAGCCGCGGCACCGTGATCTGCGTTCCGTCGATCAGTTCGTGCTCATGGTCGAAGCCGATGACGCCGCCCCAGGTCCTGGCGCCGACGACGGGGCCAAGCCGGAGCAGGCGTATGGCGGCGGTGACGATGTCGCCGTCGGATCCCGCGCATTCGTCGGCGAGGGCGACAACCGGCCCGCGCGGCGCGTCCTCGGGATAGGTAGCCGGAATCAGGCCGCTCGGCACGTCCCAGGCGATCACCCTGCGGGCCAGCTTCTCCACCACGAGCTCGGAGACCTCTCCGCCGGTGTTGCCGCGCACGTCCACGATCAGCGCATCGCGCAGCATCTCGGTGCGCAGGTCCCGGTGGAAGTCCGCCCAGCCCTGGCTCACCATGTCCGGCACGTGCAGGTAGCCGACCTGGCCCTCGCCGAGCTCCCGGACCTGCGCCCGCTTCGCGCGGACCCAGTCCAGGTAGCGCAGCCTGGCATCGCTCCGCAGCGGCACAACCGGCACGCTGCGCGGCCGGCTCCCGTCGGCGGGCGCGACGGTGAGCTCGACAGGCTTGCCCGCAGCGCCGGTCAGCAGCGGCCCGGGCCCGTCAGGCCCGACCGGCCGGCCATCCACGGCGAGCAGCACGTCTCCGGCGGCGATCCCGGCGCCGGGCGCCGCCAGCGGCGCGCGGGCCGGGG
This sequence comes from uncultured Actinomycetota bacterium, assembly GCA_963720575.1. Lineage (GTDB taxonomy): Bacteria > Actinomycetota > Actinomycetes > Streptosporangiales > Streptosporangiaceae > Chersky-822. The sequence goes on along the minus strand of CAVRGA010000001.1, from coordinate 679,277 downwards.
ATCGGAGGTGTCCCCGCGCAGCACGCGGGTCAGCCGCCAGGTGTCCCCTTCGCGCTCCATGTCCGCGCCGAGCAGGCCGGGCCCGGCGACTGGCGTGCCGCGGTCCGGTGCCCAGGCGAACGCATGCGAGGTGCCAAGCTCGCCGAAAACCTCCCGCAGCACATCGACGAACTCGGACGACGCGGTAATCCGGCCGAGCAGCGGCCGGTACTCGTCCAGCACGGCGTCCCAGTCCACATCCGCCATATCGGACACCCAGAAATCATGCCGCATGATGCGGCCCGCCTCGGCGTAGGCCTGACGCCACATCGCGGCCGGATCAAGCACGAACCTGGCCCGGCTCCGATCGACCTCGACCATGTCGCCGGGATCACCCCCGTCGGCCTTGCGCTCTGCCGGAATCACGGTGAGCTTGCCGTGATCGCTGGTGACGAGCCTGGTGCCGTCTCCGCTGGCCTCGAACCAGTCCGCCTCCCCGGCGAGCTCGCACACTTCGCGTTCGGCAAAGCCGAACCGCTCGAGCACCGGGCGCGTCGCCTCATCGCCCGGCCGCGCGCCGCCGATGCCGAGGTTGCCCCTCACCGGCTCGCGCAGCCACGCCAGCCCGTCCTTCACCGCGCGCAGGCCCGAGTACCGTGCCTCGGGCACCGGCAGCGCGACCACACGATCAGCCATCCCGGTGGTCTCCACCAGCACCGGCGGAACACGCTGCCCGTCGCCGCCGGCCGCGGCACCGGCGGCCGGCCGCCCGCCAAGTTCGGGCGCGAAGGGTGACGGAGTCGTCGCGCCGAGAGGCAGCAGGCAGGGCCTGGCCCCGTACGGGAACGCGAGGTCGAAGGAGTGCGCGTCGTTGACCGGATCGAAGTCGCGCACCGACAGGAACGCCAGATACCTGCCGTCGAGGGTGAAGACCGGCTCGGTGTCGGCGAACCGCCCGTCGGTGACCTCGAAGACCTCACCGTCGGCGATCCGCGCCAGCCGCAGCCGCCGCAGCGATTGAGGGGACATCGTGATCGGCTGCCCGGCCGGCTGCGACCACGCCAGCCAGGCAGAATCCGGCGACCAAGCCACCCCGGTCACCACCCCGTTGCCCGAGGCGGCGATCTCTCGCACCTGGCCGGACCCGACGCCTACGACCCGCAGCCGCCCGTCCTGCGCCGCGACCGCGACCGCGCTGCCGTCCGGCGCCGCAGCCAGCCCGGTGATCCGGCCAAGCTGGCCGGCCGCGATCCGCCGCCGGGCGGCGGCCGGACCGGCCGGACTTGCCGGGTCGCCGGAGCCGATCTCCAGGGCGTCGCTGCCATCAGCGTCGGTCGCCCAGACCACCCGCCCGCCGGTCCCTAGTACCTGCGGGAAACGCGCCCGGACGCCAGGAACAACCGACACAGCCCGAGCCGGCCCATCCCGGTGGGTCAGCCAGTGCACGGTTCCGCGGACCTCGATCGAACTGGCCCGCCCGCCATGATCGACCGACAGCGAGCCGACGTGGTCCTCGGCCGTGACAAGGCGGGGTGCCAGGCCACGCACGGGCGAGCCCAAAGTGATGTCGAGCCGGGCCGGCCCGGCTGCCTGCAGATCCTCAAGCAGCCACAACTCGCCGCCACTCGCGTAGACGATCCGCTGCCCGTCGGTGCTTGCCTGGCGTGCGTACCAGCCCTCGTGATCGGTGTGCCGCCGCAGGTCGCTGCCGTCCAGCGCGCACGAGTAAACGTTGCCGGTGCCCTCGTGGTCACCGATGAACGCGAGCCGCCCGCCGACGATCATCGGGCTCGCGAACTGGGCCGGCAACTCCGCGAGCACCCGCCGGAACGGACCCGCGTTCCGGCCATCCGCACCCTGCGCTCCGGAAACTATCGCCGTGGCCGGGCCAACCCACAGCCGCCCGCCGGTGCCGCCACGGTAACGCTTCCAGCTGGCCGGATCGTCGTTGAAGCCCCCGAACTTGCCGGTCAGCAACCCGACCGTGTCAGCCCGGCGACCGCCGACGCCCAGCGACAGGTCGGATACCGGGCCGAACGGCAGCACCCGTTCCGCGCCCGGACTGCCAGACAGCACGGTCGTCAGAGCGCGGGCCCAGGCGTAATGCCCGAACGGCTGGCTCGCCCTGCTGACGGCCAGCACCTCCCCGGCCGCAGTCCAGCCGCTGACCCGAGCCCACGACGTACCCCAGTAGGTCAGCCGGGCGCTGGTCCCGCCGGCAAGACTGGCCACGTAGACCTCCGGGCCGCCGTCCCTGGCGCTGATCCAGGCCACGTGCCTGCCGTCCGGCGCCAGCCTCGGCGTCGTCGCCTCTGCTTCATCTGCGGTAAACCGCCACGCCCGGCCGCCGGCCAGCGGCGCCAGCCACACGTCGTCGGCAGCGACAAAAACCACCAGATCGTTAGCGATATGCGGGAATCTCAGGTATCCAGGCGACGCCACTAGACCATGCTACGGTTCCACGCGGCCGGCGGCCCGGAGACGCAGCAGCGCCAGTGCAATTCGGGCCTATCCAGCGCTCCCGCGCCCGAGGCCACAGCAGCAGTCAACAGATCGCTCACCAGACCGCCAAGCTCGGCGGCTGCCTCCCAGAAAGCCCTGTCGAGCGCATCACCTGCTGCGCTGCGTCCGCCGCTTCCTGCTGTGCACGGTCTCGGCCTCATGCTGGCCGCCGTCCGCGCCGACGATACGGCGAGCCCATCTTTAGCAACAGGCCCAGCCAAGGTAGACATGCAGCTCACCGCATCCTTGCGGACTCGGCAAAGGACTTGCAGACCTGCAAAACGCCCGGCCTCGCCAAGTGCCCGGGCCCGCTCGCGCACCGCGGTCAGGTGGCCGACAGGAATTGCCTCAGCAACCCCGGGCCGCAATACCGTGGATAGCAGACTGCCAGGTCGAGGCGACAACCGGCGGCTCGCTCAAGGATCGCCGACGGTGAGGACGCAAGCCGCCACGAGACATCGGCGGCGACCCGGCGACGAACCTTGTCGTCGGCGCCAGTCCGGGCACTGACGGGTGCCGCAAACGATGAGCAGCTGGCCCTGGACAGACGCTGACGGCGGCCAGGACGTAAACGGCCTCGGAAGTGTTCATGGTCTGAACGCCAGCCGTCGCCGATGAGCTCTGCCCTTGATCATCGATCTGTGGCCAGATAAACATGCCAGTAACACGGGGAAGAACTCCCGCAGCGCGCGGAGCACAGCCCGCAGCACGTGGGCCGATGTGAGCGCCGCGATCACCGCCCCGGCCGTGGCAAACCCTCCGCCGCGTTCGGTGATCGCAAGGATCAGGCTAACGAACACCATGGACGGTTCGATCGCCCCTGCGTATGGGGGTACCGCCGCCCGCTGCGCATGCTGGCAGTGCCGCCCTGGCCGACGGTATCCTGGGCTTATGACGATTACCCCGGAGCACGTCGACCTGCACCGGATGGTGGACCAGCTCGATCCTGACCAGGTACGTGCGCTGCGTGCCGTGGCACAGCAACTACTGCGCCCAGACGTCAGGCACACCAGCTCCGGCGAGGCCCAAGAGCCGGAATCGTTGCTTGCCGACGAACCGGTGCGAGACTTCTCCTTCATAGGCCTGTTCAACGGTGCGCCGGATCTCTCCGAGCGCTCCGAGGAGATCCTGCGCGAGGAGTTCCCAAGGACCGGCACCACGAAGCCTGCACCGCCCTATTCCGGCGGTTCCGCGGCCCGGTCATCGTCCCGGCCCCGATCGTCACCGAGGTCGCCTACTTCCTCCAAATCGAGCCAGGTCCCGTAGTCGAGGCCGCGTTCCTCGACGCGCTGGCGCATAGCGAGCTGATCGTCGAAGCCACCACCGCCCAGGACTTCGCCCGGATGGCCGACCTAGTGCGACAGTACGCGGATTTCCCGCTGGGCACGGCGGATGCTTCAGTGATCGCGGTCGCCGAACGGCTGGGCGCCACCCACGTCGCGACGATCGACCACCGGCATTTCCGTGCGGTCCGCCCCGCGCACTGCGCCGCCTTCGAGCTACTGCCTGCGCTCTGACCCTGAACGCCCGCGTGCGCGGCGGTGGTCATGGCCGCCATGCCATACAGGCCAGCAACTGTGCCGAGTCTGCATCGCAGACGCATCTGAGCTGCTCGTGGGGCTCGGCGACATCGATAGCCGTCCCGCACACCGCTCCATCCGGCCTCGCGTCCGCTGCCGGGCGTCATCGGCAACGGTATGGCTCTGGCCACTGCTAACGAATCGGGTGTTACCCTCGGATTTCCCTGGCTTCGCTTGCGACGGCGCCCGGCTCCGGCCAGTCCGCTTCGATGAGCTGCTCGATGTCCAGGCCGAAGTCGCGGTCGGCGCTGATCGGCTCGATGATCGCGGTCAGCCAGTCCAGCACAGGCCGCCCCGGTGGCGGCTGCCGCTGGGCGAGCACGCTGGCCTGGAAGGCGGTCAGCAACTCGCAGGCCGTGACCGCGCGGGCATGGCGCAGCGCGCTCCTGAGCTTGTCGGCCGCCTCCCAGGAGAAGGTCTGGACGTCTTCCTGGCCACCGGAGGTCTCGATCAGCCCGACCGGCGTAGCGGTCGCGAGCCGCCGCATCGCGTGCACTTCGCCGGCGGCGCGCTTGTGCACCGGTGCCAGCCCGGCATCAGCGCCCGGCTGGCTGGCAAGCTGCGGCGGCAGTCCAGTGACCGCGGGATCCATCAGCCGGTGGATCCGGGCCGCCGCGACCTCAGCCGCATGGCACAAGGCCGCCGTGAGCTGATCACACTGAGCCGCGAGTTCGAGCCCGTAGAATCCGGCGGTCCCGACGAACTGGCCGTCCAGGAAGGCCGGAGAATCAGTAACCCCGGTCAGCGCCCGCTTGACGGCCGCTTCCAGCCGGCCAGCCGATCGGTGGAGCTGAGCCAGCACCTGGCCGGCCACCCGGAACGACACCGGTGCCTGCAGCGAACGCGCCGGCCCGCCGGTGCCCGCCCGGGCGCGAATCCGCTCGTGAACGGCCGCGAGGACAGCGTCGCCGCGGGCGGCCGCGGCCGTGTAGGGGTCACGCGAGGCACCTGCCGCCGCGATCGACAGCGCGCTGGCGGCCTCCATCAAATCGATGAGACTCGCCGCCTCAGCCAGCCGCAGCACGCACAAGCCGGTCGTTCCCGGCACGCCCTGGATCAGCGCGATGCCTTCCTTCAGGCCCAGGCCGAACTCCGTCAGGCCGACGCCGCGGAGTGCTTCCGCCGCTGATCGCAGCGCCCCGCCGGAACCGAGCACCCGGCCCAGGCCGGCGACCGGCCCGAACGCGTGCGCGAGCTGCATGATCTCGCCCGCCGAACCCATCCCGCCGCGCGGCACCGCCGCGACGACGCCGCGGTTGAGCAACTCGGCCAGGCGCTCGCAGAGACCGGCCGATACGGCGGCGTCGCCGGGCAGGAACGTCACCAGCCTGACCGCCATGATCGCCCTGACTTCCGCCGCGTCCAGCCATGGCGGCCCGCCGGCCGCCCGGGCGAGCAGCAGGTTGCGCTGGTGCGCACGCTGCTGCTCGCCGGACAGCCGGATGTGGTGCAGCGCCCCCATCCCGGTGCTGACCCCGTAAACCGGCTGTCCTTCGAGCAACCGCCGGCGGGCGCGGTCACATCGCCGCTGGACCGCCGCCAGCAGGCCAGGCGCCAGCCCGACACGCCGGCCGGCGGCTATCCCCCTGATGACGGCGAGATCTGAAACGCCGGCCCGGGCGATCGTGATCACCGGTAGCCCCGGCGGTATCTGAGCATCGTCCCGGCATCCGAGTTCGCCTCCCGCACCGCCACGATGATCTCGCTGTTCGAGGAGGCGGCCGCATCGATGTCGGGACCGGACAGGAAGCGAAGCCACAAGCAACCGCCAGACCCGGCCCACGGCACGCTCACCGGGTCCCTCCCATCTGATTGATGCCCTCACCTCGCCCCGGGCGGGACCGGCCAGAATACCGCGCGAGAACTGACCGCCGGCGCACACGATACCTTGATCCCCCATGCCTTCAGCGCCCACTCACCGGCCGCGGCGACCGCGCCAGCGCAGGCGAACGCGGCCCGCGCCAGCGTCATCGTCAACTTCGCCGACGGCCACGAGGCAACTCGGCCTCTGATAGCGCCTTCGTCGCCAGAGACGTTTGCAACCTGCCGTCGCATGACTATAATTCAGGTCATGACGAGGATGATTCCTCTGGCGGACGCCAAGGCCCGGCTGTCCGCGGTGCTTGACGACGTGCGGGACACGCACGACCGCGTCGTGATCACCCGCAACGGCCGCCCCGAAGCCGTGATCATCTCCATAGCAGATCTGGAAGCTATAGAAGAAACCCTCGACCTGCTGTCCACGCCCGGCGCACTAGACGAGATCCGTACCGCCGAGGCCGAGATCGCCCGAGGCGAGGCCACCGGCGCTGACGAACTCCAGCGCCTGATGGCGCAGCGCACCCGCAACGAGCGCAACGCCGGGTGAGCGACGAGGCATACGCCCTGTCACTGGCTCCGGCCGCCCGCCGCGTCCTAACCGAGGCGCCCCCTCGCGGCCTGCCGGTCGCGGTCGCGGCAGCGGTAACCGGGTTCCTGACCGGCCCGCTGCTGGACAACCCGCACCGGGTCGGCAAGCCGCTCACACGCGAGCTAGCCGGCTACCACTCCGCACGGCGCGGCGCCTATCGGGTGGTATACCGCATCGACGAACACGCTCATGCGGTACATGTCGTACGCATCGACCATCGCGCCGATGTATACCGGACGCTGTAGCGCTGCCGATCTGAAACTCCGGCGGCTATTCAACGAGATACCCAGGCCAGCCCAGGCAGAACCAGGCAATGTAACAAGGGCCGCCAGCAAGGCGCGAAACGGCGATCGCTATCGGCACCAGGCCCGGCCACCAGGGAATGCCACTCATGCCGCCAACTCTCGCACCGCCCGGGACCGCGCACCTGAGTACAGCTGCTCAAGATCCACCAAGCACACATGCCCAGCCGGGTTCCTGGCGATCAGCGACGGCGTCGCGGCCTCACCGGATGACCGGAGCCGTGCGGGCGGGCGATCATCGCGGGGAACGGCGTAACGTCAGAACTCCCGGTATCTCGGTCGTGGCCGCCTCGGCCGAAGGCACCCCCGGGCAATATTTCCGAATAAAGAATGAGATATTATTTAGAAAGCATTTCCGTGGTCTTTTGCCCGCTGACCTGATGCTGGTCAGCACGTGCGCCGTCAGCGAACCGACAGGGCGCTGGCCAGGTCTTCGATGATCTCCTCCGCCTCGTTGACGTACCCCAGCGCGAGCCGGACGGTACTGCGGTCCACGCCGATGCTCGCCAGCCCGGCATCGTCGTATTCGAAATAGGTGAAGAAGGTGCTCTGCTCGACCAGCGTGTGGGGCGCCCGAAATTGGAGGCCATGAAAGGGACCTTGAGCCGGTCGATGACCTCGGCGGTGGCCGCCTCGCTCAGGCCCAGTTCGAAGGTGACCACGCCGCCATGGCCGGCGAGGTACGTCTGCCCCAGCTTGAAGTGCGGATGGCTCTCCAGCCCCGTGTAATAGACCCGGGTGACGGCTGGGTGGGCGTCCAGGTACTTCGCGACCGCCATCCCCAGCGCGTTGACCCGCTGCATCCGCAACGGCAGCGTGTACAGACTGCGGCGGAGCAGGAAGGCCGCGTTACCGTCGGCCACGGGCCCGGTCGTGTCGCGGTACCAGCGGATCCGCTCGATCAGGTCCCGCCGTCCCGAGACGATCCCGGACACGATATCCCCGTGGCCACCCAGGTATTTCGTGGCGCTGAACAGCGCGAGGTCAACGCCCCAGCGCAAGGCGTGGAAATTCGGCGGCGGTGAGAAAGAGCTGTCTAAGGTGACCACCACATCCGGGCCGACGATCTCGCGCACCGCAGCGACGTCGATCAGGTACATGTGCGGGGACGAAGGCATCTCCAGGTGCACCAGGCGCACGCGGCCGGCCAGCGCCCGGATGCCGGCGAGAAAGGCGCCGGAATCGCGTATCGAGATCTCGTGGACGATGATGCCGAATTTCGGCAAGATCGCGTGGAAGACGTTCCTGACCTGGCGGTATGACTCGGCTGGCAGCACCACCTCGTCTCCTGCCTCCAGCAGCGAGATGAACGTCGTGAAGTGCGCTGCCATGCCCGAGGCGAACAGCAGCGAACTCTGCCCGCCGCACAGTTCGCTGACCCGGCCCTCGACCTCCAGCCACGTCGGATTGCTGTAACGCCCGTATCGGCCGGCCGGGCTCGTCAGGTCATGCAGTCCAGCCCTGACATGACTCGCATCGTCGAAGTAGTACGACGCGCTCTGGTAGGTGGGGGCCTCGATGCTGTTGGTGTACGGCTCAGGGCTGCGCTTCTTGGTCATGCTCTCATTTCATCGCCCCGCCGCGGCCAATGCCAGATGCCAGAGATTAGCGAGGCCAATTGCGGGATACGTTCCCCTGCTGTGAGGTCCGATTTCCTTGTCGTCGGCGGCGGCATCGCCGGGGCCAGCGCCGGCTACTTCCTCGCGGCCCATGGCCAGGTGACTCTGCTGGAGCGGGAGGCGGTGCCCGGCTATCACTCGACCAGCCGGTCGGCGGCGCTGTTCTCTGAGTACCTCGGCAATGCCGCGGTGCGGGCACTCACCGCAGCCAGCCGGCCGTTCTATGCCGCGCCGCCCCTGGGCTTCAGGCAGGCATTACTCTCCCCCCGGGGCGTGCTCGCCCTGTGCCCGCACGGCGCCGAGGCGCGCTTCGCCGAGGTACTGGCCGCCGGGCTGACCGCCCCGACGCCCGTGCGCGAGCTAGGCGCGGATGAGGCCGAACGGTACTGCCCCGTGCTGCGACCTGAGTGGTTCAGCCGGGCGATGCTCAAGCCCGCCGCCATGGATATCGACGTCGATGCGGTGCACCAGGGGTTCCTCCGCGGCATCTCCGAACGCGGCGGCAAGGTGGTCCGCTCGGCCGGGGTCCGGGCGCTGACCCGGCGCGGCGGAATGTGGCGGGCGGTTACCGACGCCGGTGAGTACACCGCCGCGTGCGTGGTCAACGCAGCCGGGGCCTGGGCCGACGAGATCGCGCGACTGGCCGGCGTGGCGGAGATCGGGCTGATCCCGCTGCGTCGTAGCGCATGCATAGTGGCCCCGCCTGCCGCATCAGACGTTTCCGGCTGGCCGATGGTTGCCGACGTGACCGAGACCTTCTACTTCAAGCCCGAGTCTGGCCGGCTGCTGCTGTCGCCCGCGGATGCCACCCCGGTGCCGCCGGGCGACGCCCGGCCCGACGACATCGACATCGCGACCGCCATCGACAGGGTGCAAGCGGCCACGACGCTCAAGATCCGGCACGTCGAACGCGCCTGGGCGGGCCTACGGTGCGCAACCGCGGATGACACACCCGTGGTCGGCCACATGCCGGGAGAGGCCGGTTTCGTCTGGCTGGCCGGGCTCGGCGGCTACGGAATCCAGGCCGCGCCAGCGGTCGGCCAGCTTACCGCGGCGCTCGCCACCGGCACCCCGCCGCCGCAGCTGGGTGACCATGACGCTGGCATTGATCTGGCGGCCTTTTCACCAGGGCGCTTTCTTGCCGGGCGGCGGATGCCGACTTAGGATCTGGGCGTGGCGACAAAGACGGAGCCGGCGTCATGGCGGCCGCAGATCAATTACCTTTAGCCGAACCGGGTACGGCCGCGAGCATCGCCGGCCGGCCTGTTGACCTCGGCGAGTTCCGCCCGGTGCCCGCCCTGATCGAGGACATGGCCGACCGGTATCCGGAGCGCACTGCCGTGTGCTACGGCGGGGACAGCCTGACCTACGCCCAGCTCGACCGGCTCGCCAACGGCATCGCGATCGCCGCCGCGGGGCGCGGCGTCGCCAAGGGCGACCGGGTGGCCATCCTGCTCGGCAACAGCCTGGAACAGCCGGCCTCCTACCTCGCGCTGATGAAGCTAGGTGCCGTGTTCGTCCCCATGGACCCAGGCTGGCCGGACGAGCGGCTGCGGACCGCGCTGAGAGTGCTGTCGCCGCGGCTGATCTTGTGCGCCGAACCGGGCGACGTGCCTGGTGAGTTCCGCGCGGCCAGCGCGCAGGTCGCGGTCGACGCGATCGCGCACTCCTGCCAGCGACCGAGCGTTCTGCTGAGTCCCGCCGACCTGTGCTACGGGTTCTTCACCTCGGGCACGACCGGCACGCCCAAGTGCGCGCTGAACCGGCACGGCGGGCTCGCCAACCGGCTGCGGTTCATGACCCGCTGGTTCGGCGCCACCGGCGACGACGTGGTGCTGCAGAACAGCAAGCACACCTTCGATTCTTCGCTGTGGCAGCTGCTGTGGCCGCTGATCACCGGCGGCCGGACGGTACTCCCCTCATCGGGTGAGTTCCTCAACCTCCAGCAGACCATCGACACGATCGCCGAGCACCAGGTCACCACCACAGACTTCGTGTCGAGCATCTTCAATGCGCTCGTCGCCATCGTCGACGGCGACGAGCGGGCGCAGCGCAAGCTGTCGTCGCTGCGCTACCTGATCGTCGGGAGCGAGGAGATCAACGCGCGCGCCGTGCACCGGATGCGGGAGCTGCTGCCGCGCCTTTTGATCACCAACGGCTACGGGCCGACCGAGACGTCCATCGGCATGGTCTTCCACTTGGTCACCGATGCCGACGGCGACGCGATCCCGATCGGCAGGCCGATCGACAACTGCTACGTGGCGGTACTTGACGCCAACCGCGACCCGGTGCGCAGGGGAGCGATCGGTGAGATCGCCATCGGCGGAGCGTGCGTTGGCGCCGGATACCACGGCGACCCGGCCGCGACCAGGAGGGCATTCATTCCCAACCGGTTCGGTGAGCAGATCCCCGGCGACCACCTCTATCTCAGCGGCGACTTCGGGTACCTCGACGATGCGGGCAATCTCTTCTTCGCCGGCCGCGTGGATTTCCAGGTCAAGATCGGCGGAGTCCGGATAGAACTAGGCGAGATCGAGGCGGCCGCGCAGCGGTGCCCGGGCGTCTACCAGGCCAAGGCCCTCGCAACCGAGCGGGACGGCATGAAGTCGCTCGCTCTGTTCGCCGCGGGGAAGGACACGCTGACCGCGGACGCGGTCAGGGACGAGCTTCGCCGGACGCTGCCAAGGACGAGCGTTCCCAGGTACTGCATCGTGCTGCCGCGCCTGCCGCTGTCCGAGGGCGGCAAGGTGGACTGGCGCGAGCTGCGGGCGATGCTGGAGAGCAGGCTGGACGCCGACGCCGCCGGGCTCGCCGCGGCCGCGCGGCCTGAGTCATGGCTCGAGCTGACGCTGCGCGCTTTGCGGCTCGCTCTCGGCCAGCCGGATCTGCACCCCGGCGCCGACTTCATGGATGCCGGCGGCGACTCACTCCGGGCCCTGATCGCGGTGCGGATGCTCACGCAGGAGTGCGGCGTCCCCGACCTGTGCGTCCTGGACCTGATCGAGCAACCCACCGCCGAGCGCCTGGCTGAGCTCATCGCCACCAGGGAGCCGAGCACGGCCGCCGCGGAGGCGGAGGTCGCGCAGATGGATCGCGACGCCGGGCTGCCCGCGGACTCAGTGATCCGGGCCGCCCCGACGGCGGAAGAGATGCGGACGGTGCTGATCACCGGGGCCACAGGCTTTGTCGGCAGCCGCCTGGTACACGATCTGCTGGCCGGAACTGACCTGCGGGTGCGGTGCCTGGCCCGGGCGGCCGACGACACCAAGGCCGCCGAGCGGGTGGTCGCCAGCCTGGCGGAACACGGCCTGTGGGACCCTCGGTTCGCCAGCCGGCTGGAGGCATACGCGGGCGACCTGTCCCAGCCCGGCCTCGGGCTTGACGCCGCCGCCTGGGAGCACCTGGCCCGGACCTGCGACCTCGTGCTGCACAACGGCGCCCTGGTCAACCTGCTGTTCAGCTACGCGGCGCACCGCGCGGCCAACGTCGCGGGCACCGCCGAGGTCCTTCGGCTGGCGATGACGCACCGACCGGTACCGGTCCACTACGTCTCCACTTTGTCGGCCCTGCAAGTGCAGGCGATGCGCGGAACCGGCCGCCTGCCGGAAATCGGATCTCCATCACCGGCGGATCCGCCCGAGCGCGGCTACAGCCGGTCAAAGTGGGTGGCCGAACGCTACCTGGCGCAGGCCCGCCGCCGCGGGGCGACCGTCACCGTGCTGCGGCTCGGCGAGATCCTGCCGAGCGAGCAGCACCCCGCACCCAACACCAGGGCCCTGACGCACCTGCTGCTGTCGGCCATCCACCGGCTCGACGCCGCGCCGGATGCCCCGATCCTGTCCGACTACACCCCCGTCGACTACGCCTCCGGCCGGGTGGTCGCCGCGGTGCTCGACCGCGCCGCGTGGGGGAAAGCCCTGCACGTATTCCACCCGGAAAGCGTCGACTTCGCCGGGGTGCTGGATAGGGCGGGCGCGACGGTAACCCGGACGAGCTGCTCCGACTTCCTAGCCCGGCTGACCCTCACCGCCCAGGAGACGGGCGAGACCACACTCGCCGCGCTGGCCGCCCTGCTACCGGCTCCGGACGGTCATGACGAGGCCGCCCTGCGGCGCGAACTGAGCGAATTGCTCACCGACAACGCGTCCCTGTACGGCAAGGACGAGTGCCGGAATCTGGAACGGCGCTGGCGGCTGGCCGACGGGGACCTGCGGGGCCCGATGGCCGCCTACCGCGCCTACCTGTCCACCCTGTCCGCCACGACGCCGCCCGAACCAGCCTGCGCAGGCGGCGCACCAGCCCCGCAGCTCACTGGAAGGCCGTGACATGCGCTACCGCACACTGGGAAGGCTCGACTGGCAGGTCAGCGAAATCGGCTACGGCATGTGGGGCATCGCCGGCGGGCCGGGTGGTTTCACTGGCGCCGACTACGACACCGCACCCGGCTGTCTCGACCTGGCGGTCGAGCTCGGCTGCAACTTCTTCGACACCGCCTGGGCCTACGGCCGGGGGATCAGCGAGCAGATGCTCGGCGCGCTGCTCCGCCGCCACCCCGGCCGCAAGCTGTACGTCGCGACGAAGATCCCGCCGAAGGACATGGAATGGCCACCGCGCGCCGACGCGCGCGTGGACGAGGTGTTCCCGGCCGCGCATATCAGGGAGTACGTGCACAAGAGCCTGGAGAACCTCGCCGCTGACCGGATCGACCTGGTGCAGTTCCATGTCTGGGAAGACCGGTGGGCTAAGGATGAGCGGTGGCAGGAGGCTTTGAGCGACCTCAAACGGGAGGGCGTAATCGACGCGGTCGGCATCAGCGTCAACCGCTGGGAGCCCGCCAACTGCCTCGCTGCCGTCGACACCGGACTCGTCGACGTCATCCAGGTGATCTATAACATCTTCGACCAGGCGCCAGAGGACGAGTTGTTCCCCCGCGCGCGAAGCGACGGCATCGGCGTGATCGCCCGGGTTCCGTTCGACGAGGGGACGCTCGCTGGCGCGGTCCGCGCCGACAGCACCTGGCCCGAGGGCGACTGGCGCAACACCTATTTCGGGCCGGAGAACCTGAGCCCGAGCGTCGAGCGCCTGGAGCGGCTCGTCGCCGACGTCGGGGACAGCATGCCATTGCCGGAGCTGGCGCTACGATTCATCCTCGCCAATCCGGCCGTGAGCACGGTCATCCCGGGAATGCGCACGCCTGGCCACGTGCGGGCAAACATCGCGGCGAGCGAGGCGGGCCCGCCGGATGGCACGCTGCTCGGCAGGCTGCGCCAGCACCGGTGGGACCGGGTGCCCGCCTGGTGGTCGGGGTGATGCCAGTCGTCGTGCTCTGGGCGCACTCGCGCTCGGCGTCGACCGCCTTTGCGCGCATGATGATCGAGCGCGGCGACGTCGCTGTCCTGCACGAGCCCTTCCTCGCCTTGGCCCAGGGCGAGGCGGTGCTGGTGCCGACGCCAGCGGGCGGCAGCGTACCGGCCGCCTGCGCCGCCGAGCTGGTGGACCGCCTCGCCGATCTCGCGCGGGCGCGTCCGGCCTTCATCAAGGAGGTGCTCGACTACCGCTACCCCTACGTGTTCGGTCACACCGGCGAGCTGGCCTGGATGACGCACACGTTCCTGGTCCGCCACCCGCGGCAGGCGATCAGCTCGCACTACGCCATGAAACCGACCGTGACCTGCCCGGAGATCGGCTACGAATGGCTGTGGGAGCTGTTTCAGCTGATGTGGTCGGCCACCGGCCGACAGCCGCTGGTGATCCGGTCAGAGGACCTGCTGCAAGACCCGGCCGCCGAGATCGAGGCCTGGTGCGAGGCGGTGGAGTTGCCGTTCCTGCCCGGCGCGCTGGCTTGGACCCCCGGTGACCGGCCCGAGTGGCAGCGCCACCGAAGCTGGCACCTCGACACGATCCGCAGTTCGGGATTCGCCAGCCACGACAACCTCTACCCCGACACCGTCGATAACCACGAGCTACTCAGGTCGTTCTACGAACATCACCTTCCCTACTACCAAGCAATCGTCGACAACGCGCGCCATTGAGGAGCACGCATGGCCACAGCGACCTCCCCCGCCTCCCCCGCCTCCCCCGCCACCAGCGCCACGGCGGCGGTCTCCCCTGGCACCGCATTCGCCGCCGCGTTCGCCATCGGTGGCGAGCACACGCGGGTGACCTACGACTACACCATCACCGACGCTCACCGGCCGGACCGGCCCAAGCCACGGCTCACTGTGCGCGGCCTGCTGAAGCGGCGCCCGGCCGATGGCGAGATCACGTACTGGTGCGAAGGCAGCCCCAGCCCGGAGCAGGCCGCCACGGTGACGGAGTCGGGTCTGCGCCGCGAGGCGGCGTTCCAGGCGGGGGTCGCGCAGGCGCGGGTCTACCCTGTCCAGGCGTGGGTGCAGATACCCGCCGGGCTGGCCGGCAACGCGGACGACCTTGCCGCCTACCTCGATCACAGGCTGCTGGTCAGGATCGCCACCGCTGAGAACCAGGCGCTCACGATCGGCCCGCACGGGCTGCTGCGCCACCCGGGGATTAACAGGATGCCGTATGAGGGCGGCTACGCCGAGGCGATACTGGCCGCATGCGACGAGATCGAGCAGGTCGGCTCTACGGCGCATGCCCTCATTGTCAACCCGGCCGACTACTACCGAACGCTTGTCGGGCACGGCAGCCTGCTCGCCGACCTCGCCGCGAACGGCACGCTGATCAGCCGGACCCGTATGATTCCGCCGGGACAAGCGCTGGCCGGCGACTTCGCCGAGGCGGTCAGGCTGCTCGACGCGGGGCGATCGGTGATCAGCGTCGCCACGCCGCCGCCCGGCACGTTCGCCGAGCCTGGTCTCGCGGTGTGCGGAGAGGTCTACGAGGGCCTCGCCGTGCACCTGCCCACGCACCTGTTCCTCGCCGTTCCCGCGGGCCCGCCCGCGACCTGACCGACCGTACGCAACCTAGGAGCCCGGAATGCGACCATCGGGCCAGACGCTCCGTTTCTACGGCCCGTTCATGCCGATGTTCGGCGGTATCTTCTGCTGCCTGCTCGGCACCGGCGCGACCCTGGCCACGATGCCCTTCTTCGTCCTGCGACAGCTTCACGGCGGCAACGTCGAGGTCGGCGTGAGCGTCGCCGCGCTCTCGGTCGCCGCGGTGATCACCAGGCCGATCGCCGGAAGCATCACCGACCGGCACGGATACAAGATGGTGATGCTGTGCGGCACGGTCATCTGCGTCCTGGCCAGCCTCGCCTATTACGGAGCCGGCAGCATAGGTCTGTTGCTCGCGGTCCGGATCCTCCACGGAATAGGCGAGGGCACTGTCTACACAAGCGGCGCGGCCTGGCTGGTGCACCTCTGCCCGCCGGAGCGCCGAGGCCGGGTGGTCGGCCTGTACGGCATCTTCATGTGGCTCGGCATCACGCTCGGCACCCTGGCGGGCACCGTGGCGATGCGGGTGTCCGGCTTTCCAGCTGTGTGGGGATTGTGCGCGATCGCCGCCGCCGCGGGCACAGCGTCCGTGGCCGCCAAGAAGGCTCCGCCGCGGCCAGAAATAGCCGGTGGCCGGGGCTCCCTGCTGCCGCAGGCGGCCGTCGTCCCCGGCCTCGCCGTCTCGCTAGCCGGGCTCGGCTACGCCGCGCTGGCCACCTTCGTCTCCCTGCACATGCTGGCCCACGGGGTGGCCAACGGGATCGCCGCGTTCGATGCTTTCGGCTTCACCTACATCGGAGTGCGGTTGTTCATCGGCAACGTCCCCGACCGGCTCGGCCCGCGCATGGTGGCCTTCTGGTCAGCGCTCGTCGAAGCGGCGGGCCTTGTCATCGTCGCTGTGGCTACGAACCTGACCACGGTGATCATCGGCGGGCTCGTCATCGGGGCCGGCCTGTCGCTGCTGTTTCCCTCGCTCGCGCTCATCGTCATCAACCGCGCCCCCGAATCGCAGCGGGGCGCCGCGCTCGGGGCGATCACCTCGTTCTGGGATGTGGGAATCGCCGTCGGCGCCCCGATGTCCGGCCTGATCGCCAGCCTGACCAACTACACCGACATCTACTTCGTCATGGCCGCCTGCGCCGTGGGCTCGGCATGCCTAGCGGCGCCGGGCTTGCCGAAGCTTGGCCGGAGAGCGGCCGATCCTGCCAGCAGGGCACCTGCACGTTGACCGGCATCAGGCTGGTGCCCGGAGGCGAACGCAATATTTCTCCGTGGATAATGAATTATTCTCTTTTAGTTTGAAAGATTTGCGCCGGTGCCTTCGGCTGCCGTGCTGCGAGTGGTCAGTCAGGGCAAAGCCGAAAAGGCGCGCCGCGGGGACACGGATGTACATCGCGGCCTACTGGCTTCGCGGTCGATCTGATTCAGCGAGTCAGATGTGCGGGATTGGTCGCGTGCACTTCGCCGGGCGCGCTTGTGCACCGGTGACAGCCCGGCATCAGCGCCCGGCTGGCTGGCAAGCTGCGGCGGCAGTCCAGTGACCGCAGGAGCGAGAGAGCGGCCGATACGGCGGCGTCGCCGGGCAGGAACGTCACCAGCCTGACCGCCATGATCGCCCTGACTTCCGCCGCGTCCAGCCATGGCGGCCCGCCGGCCGCCCGGGCGAGCAGCAGGTTGCGCTGGTGCGCACGCTGCTGCTGAAACGCCGGCCCGGGCGATCGTGATCACCGGTAGCCCCGGCGGTATCTGAGCATCGTCCCGGCATCCGAGTTCGCCTCCCGCACCGCCACGATGATCTCGCTGTTCGAGAAGGCGGCCGCATCGATGTCGGGACCGGACAGGAAGCGAAGCCACAAGCAGCCGCCAGACCCGGCCCACGGCACGCTCACCGGGTCCCTCCCATCTGATTGATGCCCTCACCTCGCCCCGAGCGGGACCGGCCAGAATACCGCGCGAGAACTGACCGCCGGCGCACACGGCGCCGCGGCGACCGCGGACGCCAAGGTCCGGTGACCACCGAGAACCTGTCCTCCGGCCCACATGCTGAGCCCGGACGTCACTTACGCCGCTGAATGGCTGACCGGCATCCCGATGCGTCCGGGTCCGTCTCAGGGTCAAGCCGGGGCTGTTCCCGCTTGCCAGATCTCGCCGGACTGGCCGGGCTCAGGATGGCCGGTCCAACTGCGCTTCCGGCAGGATTGGCTCGAACAGCTCCACCAAGTTGCCGGACGGGTCCTCGGCCAGGATCTGCCTGCCGCCGGTTCCGGTGACGATCTGGTTGCGGAACCTGACGCCTTCATCGCGCAGCCGTGCGACGGTGCCCTCCAGGTCAGGGACCTCGATCGCGAACCGATTCCAGCCTCCGGGCTCAGGAACCGTTCCGTCGGGCATCGCCTGGCCGCCGCCTGGCCCGCTGCCCGGTGCGCTCAGCACGAGCCGCAGGTCGCCTAGGGACAGCATGGCGAACGCCGGGGCCGGGTGCATCACCTCGGCGAAGCCGAGCTTGTCCCGGTAGAAAGCGATCGCCGCGTCGACATCGCGGACGATGTACCGGACGCTGACCGTAGCCATAAGCCGACCTCCCGAAGACCAACATGTAAACGCCGCCGTCTCACGACGATACGCACCGTAGCGCGGCGTCATACGACCCGGAAGGCGCTTGTGCCAGGACCCGCAGCCGGGACGCATTGACTAGCCTCAGGCCAGCTCGTGTCGGCGGGCGAAAAGCTTTCTAAATGATCAAGGATATATTTCTTTGTAAAAGAGGCTGTCGGGTGACTCGAGATCTTGGAAAGTCAAGCCCCGGCGGCTCAGCGGCGAGACTCTACCCCGGGTTCCCGGAGACTTCCCGCTTCACGGAACCTTCCCACCTCTGGCGCGGAGAGTTGTCGTTACGCGGAGCCTTTTCCGGCCCTGGCGCGGAGAGTTGTCGTTACGCGGAGCGTTTTCCGCAAATAGAGCGGTAAACACTCCGTGCTGCGAGAAGTCTCCGCGGTAACGACGGAGAACGCTCCGCGATCATGCTTTGGCGCGGGAACTCTCGCGATCATGCCGTAGAACGGCAACTCACCGCGATCACCGGCGCGGCGATCCCGTACCGCCGGAACCAGGCCCGGCCCCTGTCGTACAGCCAGGGCATACACCGCTGCCTGGGCGTCACGCTGGGCGGGACGGAGATCACGACGCTGCTCCCCGTGCTGCTCGGGGCGCTCGGGCCCTGGCGCTTCGCCGATTCGCCTGTGTCCGCTAACCCAGCACGTCCTTCCGCGGCTTCGTGACCATGCCGGTAGCGCTTTGCGCGCACCGGCGGTGAGTCGCCCCAGTACCGCAGCGGCTGCGGCCCTCCGCGACCCCGACGCGCCCGTGACCCAGGGCAGCTAGCGGACCGACGATGCCGGCGCCGCCGATGGCGCCGGCGTCGCCAGGTTCCGGCGACAGCCGGGTCCGCGGACCGCGGCGTTGTTCCGGTTTAGTAAACCGGGCCGCCGCGCGAGGCCGCCCTACGGACGACAATCACATCACCCATCATCCGGGGCATCTCCGATAAGCAGGGAACAATCCCAAGCGGCCCAGAACCAATGGAACCGCGGACCCTGCTGCGCTGGCACGCCGCCCTGGTAAGGTTCGCCGTCCACCGCGAGAAGGCCGACAGCGTGCTGTAGGCCGGCCGTTGCACCAAGTCCTGAAGGGGCCGCGCGGCGAATGCGAAGTTGACCCGAGCGAGTGGGAACGACGGCAGTCAGCCCTGCGTCCCAAAGATTATTCCAACATTGGGGGTGCTGGGCTATGAGGGAAGGTGCCACGCAGAAGGCGGCAGCTAAACGGCAGCGCCTGGCGCAGCGGCGCAAGGCGCTGGGGTTAACGCAGGAAGCCCTGGCCGAACTGCTGGCTGTCGAGCGGTCCACGGTCGTGCGGTGGGAACGCGGCCAGAGCGAGCCGCTGCCCTGGATCCGCCCGAAGTTAGCCCGCGCCCTGAAAATCTCCACCGACCGACTCGAAGCCATGCTGGCAACCGCCAGCCCGGCGGTCCCGACGACAGCGCCGCGGCAGCTTCCCCATGCGATGGCCGGCTTTACCGGCCGCGCCGCCGAACTGCGGACACTGACGCAGATCCTGGACCAGGCCAGCGACGGCTCGCCTGGGACCGTGGTGATCAGCGCCATCGGGGGCACTGCTGGGGTGGGCAAGACGGCCTTGGCGCTGCACTGGGCGCATCAAGTCGCTGGCCGGTTCGGTGACGGACAGCTGCACACGAACTTGCGAGGCTTTGACCCCTCTGGCAGGCCCGCCGCGGCCGCCGAAGCGATCCGCGGCTTCCTGGGCGCCCTCGGCGTTCCGCCCGGAAGCATCCCAGCCAGCCCCGACGCCCAGGCGGGTCTGTACCGCGATTTGCTAGCAGACAAGCGGATGCTGATCCTGCTGGACAACGCCCGGGATGAGCAGCAGGTGCGGCCGCTGCTACCGGCGAGCCCTGGCAGCCTGGTTCTCGTCACCAGTCGCGCTCAGCTCGGCGGGCTGGCCGCGTCGGAGGGGGCGTGGCTGCTGACCCTTGACGTGCTCAGCCACGACGAGGCAGTGCACATGCTGACTGCCCGGCTCGGCACCGCCCGCGCCGCCGCCGAGCCGGCCGCAGTGGATCGGATCGCCGGCTTGTGCGCGTGCCTGCCGCTGGCGCTGGCGGTCACCGCGGCCCGCGCCGCCGCCAGTCCCGGATTCCCGCTGGGCGCCCTGGCCGACAAGCTGGCTGATTCCGCCGACCGCCTGGAGGCCCTCGATACCGGCGACCCAGCCTCCAGCGTGCGGGCGGTGTTCTCCTGGTCCACCCGCCAGCTCAGCGACGAGGCCATGCGGATGTTCCGGCTGCTTGGCCTGCACCCGGGTCCGGACATCTCCGTGCCCGCCGCAGCGAGCCTGACCAGGCACGCCCAGCGGCAAACCCGCCGCCTGCTGCGCGAGCTGGCGCGCGCGCACCTGATCACCGAGCACGTCCCCGGCCGGTACGCCTTCCACGACCTGCTCCGCGCCTACGCCGCCGAGGAAGCCCACTACGCCGTCACCGAGCCCGACCGCGACGCCGCTACCGGCCGGGTACTCGATTACTACCTGCACACCGCCGCCCATGCCGGCCGCCTGCTGAACCCATCACGGGAGCCAGTAGTCCTCGGCACGCCCAGAGCTGGCGCCGCTCCCGGCCAGCCCGCCGGTTACTCGCAGGCCCTGGCCTGGTTCGAAGAAGAGCACCACGTTCTCCTCGCCGCCGTCGCCTTCGCCGCCGAATCTGGATCCGACACCCACGCCTGGCAGCTTGCCGCGACCATGACCGACTTCATGTACCGGCGCGGTCACTGGCACGAAAATGCCGCCAAGCAGCGCACGGCGCTGGCCGCCGCGACCCGGCTCGGAGACACCGCCGCGCAGGCCCTATCCGGCCGCCTCCTGGCGAACGCGTACGGCGATCTCGGTGATCATGAGCAGGCTCGCGGCCATTACGCGTCCAGTCTCACGCTGTACCAGCGGCTCGGCAATCGCCTCGGCGAGGCCAAGATCCAGCAAAGTCTCTGCGTGCTAGCCGCACGTCAAGGCCGTTACGCCGACGGCCTCAAGCATGCGCAGCAGGCGCTGCGCATGGCTAAGGCAATTGGCAGCAAAGCGTACGAAGCCGAAATACTTAACTTCGTCGGCTGGTGCCATTGCCTCCTCGGCGACTATCATCAGGCTCGCGCGTTCTGTCAGCAATCAATCACCTTAAGCGCGGAAGCCGGCCACCGCTGGGTCGAGGGATCAGCCTGGGACAGCCTGGGATACGCCGAGCACCACCTGGGCAACCTCGCCCAAGCCGCCGCCTGCTACCAGCGCGCGCTCAGTATGCACCGCGATGCCGGCTCCCCGCACGATGAAGCGGACACGCTCATCCACATCGGCGACACCCACCACACCGCGGGCGAGGCGGCCCAGGCCCGCGAGGCCTGGCAACAAGCGCTGGCTATCCTCGACGACCTGCAGCACCCCGACGCCCCCAAGGTCCGCGCCAAGCTCACGGGCGCAGATGACTAGCCCGGCCACAGTGCATCAATATCCATTTGCCCACTGACTAAATCCGCCACCGTAATATGGCAGGATCGTAGCGAGCGGATCGCCTACTATATCATTTGGAAAATAGCCTGGTAGATCCGGAGGCGGATTCAGTATGGCCGCCGGGTTCTGTGCATTCGGCGGCGCCGATCTCCAGTCAGGAAAATCATCGGGCCCACCCGGCAGAGTGGTCGTTATCCCGCCGCCTTCGCGAAGATCTTTCTTCAGGCTCAGCGGCATACTTCCGTCCTTGCCAAGCGCCGTAAGCATGCCGGAGTTAGCCCCGAAGGTATTGGCTAGAGCGTCGCCCTGAGCACCTGGGCCGATACAGCTCAGGTGGTAGTGCCCGCAGGCGAAGTCGGCCAGGAACAGGTTCACCTGATAGCTGCCATTCCCCCCGCATGCCGCTCCGCCATCCGCGGCAGCCACATTCGCCGTGCACTGGAACGGGTCAAATTGCGACAGCTGATATTTCCTGTCCATCGCTCTCATAGCCGCTCGCATCCCGCTGATAAGTTCCCCCTTGGTCGGCGCCTCTACGAATGTCACATCGCCCCAGCCCAAGGTTGTATTGGGCATTCCACCAGGCCCCATGCCTCCGGCAGCGCCGATTCCAGTCACAACGTAGTTGTCTCCCATCGGGCCCCAAGCGACCTCGGGCCGAAAAACGCGAGCGCCCACTCGGATCGCGGTACGTGCAGGACCAGGAGCAACGCCGCCGCCGCCGTCGCTGCTGGGCGGCGGGTTCCAGCACGCCTGGCCGCCGGGAGTGCCGCAGGGGATGCCCTGGCCTGCGGGGGGTCCCCAATGCGCGCCGGCACAGTCGGAGCTGGGACACAGCCCGGTCGGGTCGCTGTCGGTGATGGGGTTGTCGGCCGAGTAGGTGTAGCCGGTCATGGTCTGCGGGTTCGCCGTCGACAGCACCGGGTCGACGCTGAGGAACAGCCCGGCGGACGGGTCGTACTTGCGGGCGCCGATGTCGGCCAGGCCGGTGGCGGGGTGGGCGGAGTCGCCGAGGAAGCCGCGGTCGTCCGGCCAGGTGCCGGTGCCGGCCAGCGGCGTTCCGTACGGCGTCATCGCGCGGCGGATGGGCGGAGACGACTCGCTGAACGCGGCAACCGCGGTGGTCGTGGTGCCCTGGGTGGTGCCGGTGAGCCAGTACAGCGTGCTCGGGGTGGTCTCGGCGATCAGGTGCTCGGCGAAGGTGTAGTACCGCATCCCGGTAGTGGTGGCGCCGTTGGTGCTTAGCTGCTCGCCGGGGAGATAGAGGGTGGTTGTGATGGTGCTGCCGGTGGTGTCGGATTCCATCAGCTCGGTGCCGTCGCCGGTGTAGACGTAGCTGGCGGGCGCGGTGGTGGTGCCGGCGGTGGCGAGGTTGCCGGTCGGGTCCCAGGTCAGGGTCTGGCTGCCGAGCGTGGTCGTGTCGCCAGCGCCGTCATAGCCGTAGCTAGTGGTGCCCTGGCTGCCGGTGACCGTGTTGGCCGTGCTGATCGAGGACACCGCGTGGGCGTGCCCGGTGACGCCGTAGTGATAGGTGGCGGTGGTGTCCCCCGAACCGCGGCCGGCGGTCGCGTGGCTGGTCCCGGTGAGGATGTCGCCTTCGGGGTCGAAGGTCCAGGACTGCCAGTACGGCTGCGGACCGCTGACGGTGCTGTTGCCCGCGGTCGCCGGGTTGGTTGCGCAGGCATTGGCCGAGGTCCACGCCTGGGTCAGGCGGCTGAGCGAGTCGTAGCTGAAGCACTGGTCCTCGACCGGCGCCCCGGTGCCGCCCTGGGTGTCGGCCATCTGGGTGATCTGCTGGTCGGCGTCGTAGGTGTAGGCGATGTTGTCGACCTGCGGCGCCGGCTGCTGGTCGGACAGGTTTATCCCGGTCACGTTCCGGGTCTGCGGGTCATAGGAGTACGTCAGTGCCGCCGACGACGGGCCGGACCCGAGGTCGATCTGGGAGATCTCGTTGTACGGAGTCCAGACCGCGTTCCTGACGTACACATCGGTCCCGTCCTCGTAGACGGGGTTGCCGAACTGGTCGTACTTGAAGGTCAGCGAGTCGGCCGGCAGGCTGGCCCCTGCTGCTGGGCTCTCGGTGAGCATGAGCCCGGTGGTCGAATAGGAGTACCGGGTGCGGTAGGTGCCGGCCAGCGGCTGACCCGCCGGCACCGTCACGTAGGTGCCGGACGCGTTGCCTGAGGAGTCGTAGCCGATCATGCCGGTCTGGTAGGTCACGCCGCCCGCCACTGACGACTCAGATGAGAGCTTGCCATTCTTGAGCGTGTCCCAGGTCCAGGCGGCGATCAGGGTGCCGCTGCCCTGCGTAGCCGATCCGGTGTGCTCGGCGGTCTTGCGGTTCAGCGCGTCGTAGCTGAAGTTCACGGTCGCCCCGGCACCGTTGGTGGTGTAGGCGATGTTCCCGGCCGGGTCATACCCGGTCAGCATCGTCCCTGAGTCCGGGTTCACCGTCTTGACCTGCCGGTTCATCAGGTCGTAGCTGTAGGTCCAGGTGTTGCCTGCCGGGTCGGTGACCGCCGTCGGGTTCCCGGCTGGGTCGTAGGACATCGTGGTGGCCTGGGGGCCGCCGCCGGTGACAACTGACCCGGTGACGGTCGGCGGCGAGGTGTACTGGATGCGCCCGGTCTGCTGGCCGAGCGCGTTGGTCACCGTCGCGGTCGGGGTCCCGATCACGTTGCCCGCCGGGTCCTTGGTGATGGTGGTGACCTGGTTGCCGCCGTACACGGTCTGCACCGAGTCCGTCAAGGTCAGGCCGTTGTAGTCCTGCTGGCCGACAGGCCGGCCGCTGCCGTCGTAGGTGGTGAGCGTGCGGTCATTGATCGCGGAGCTGGCCGCCGTCACCAGCGTGGCGGATGGGCTGCCGGACACCACGTACTTGTTGCCGGACCCCGCGACCCACCCGTGCGAGTCGCGGAACTGGTCGGTCACCACGGTGTTGCCGCCCTCGGCCTGCGCCTGGGTCTGCCGGAGCTGGCCGAGTGAGTCGTAGATCGAGATCGAGGTCAGGTAGCTGGTGCCGGTGCCGTAGTCGACCAGCGTGTTCGTGGTCACTGCCAGCGGCTGAGTCTGCTGCTCGGTATAGGAGTAGGTGAGGTTCGCCGTGTCGGTCCCCTGCGTGCGCCCTGGGTTCCACACCGCGGTCAGCCGCCCCAACGGGTCGTACGTCGCGGTGGTCACGTACCCGGCGACGTCGGTGGACGACAGCACCGAACCGCGGCCGGGGTCGAGCACCTTCGTGCTCACCTGGCCAAGTGCGTTGGTCGTCTGCACCTGGGTTAGCGGCCCGCCGTCGGCCGGGGTGTAAGCGGTCGTCGTGGCGTGACTAAGCCCATCAGCCGACGACACCAACCGCCCCGAGGAATCGTAGGCGGTGGTGGCCTGGGTGGCGAAGGTGAGCGTGCCGCCGTTGTTCGCGGTCGCCTGGACGACCTTGGTTGGGTCGCCGGTGGCGGGCGCGGCGCCGAGGCTGGTCGAGCCGTCGTAGTAGGTGCGGATATCGGAGACGATGTCGGCGGCGGTCAGGTTCCCCGGCGAGGCGGGGCATGCCTGCGCGGCTTCGATGGCCTCGCTGACGGCGTCGTGGATCCATGCGGTGTCGTTGTCGGCGTAGCTGGTCTGGGTGCAGGTCTCCGGTACCGAAGTGCCAGTCTGATCCGCAAGCACCGGCCTGCCGTCGCTGTCGTAGCTGGTAACGGTCGTCTTCTGCGGCCGGCCACCGCCGGCCAGGTCGGTGTAGGCGATTGTCTTGGTGGCCCGGACGATCGTGGCCTGCTCGGCGGGCAGCCCGGTGCGGGACCGGGACGCGGTGACGGACAGCACGGATGGCACGGTGACCGTGTCGGTCAGCTCGGATCCGGCGCTGCCGTTGAACGTCTGCGTTTCGAGTCCCTGATCGGCCAGCGCGTTGGCGTCGGTATACGTCGTGCCGCCAGAGTCGGTCATGGTAACGCCGCTGGTGGTGCCGCCGCTGGCATTGGTGTCCCCGTTCATCCCCTGGAAGTACCTGGCCTCGGTCAGCGTCCGGGCGTCCGGGGTGCTGTTGGTGACGTTCTGCGGGTTCCCGGTCAGCGTGTTCACCTGCGCGTACCCGCGGAACTGCCCCCAGGTGCGGTCCTTGGCCTTCACCACCTCGTTGTCGTCGTAGTGCCAGGCCGGATTCCCGACATAGTCATAGGTCGTGAGCTGTGCCGGGTCGCCGGCGGTGCCGTCCTGCGCCTCCACCTGCTTGACCACGTACTTGTTGAAATAGTCCAGCGTGGTGTTCTGGTCCCCTGGCTGCGCCCACTTCACCGGATAACACAGCGTCGTATCCGTCGACGGGTCCGCCGGGATGTCGGTGGCCGCGCACCCGGTCGAGTACGTGACCGAGATCAGCTCACCGGTTTCCGTCTCGATCTGGGTGAGCCGCCAGTGCGCCATCCCAGGCAGGCTGTTATAACCCGGGATCCGGTTGTCCATCAGCTGGTACGACAACCGCACGGGCCGCAGGGGCAGCGCCGCCCCGGACGCCGAGTGCCCGGTGCGGGTGATCGAGTTCAAGATCAGCTCGGAATCACCCTCTGTGGAGAACCCCTGCCCGAGCGCGTACGAATCCACCGGCACGTACGCTGTGCCGTTGTAGTACTGAGTGGTGATCGAGTCGATCCGCAGCTGCGACCAGAACGTCGGCGCGTGATTGGCGCAGGACGCGCCGGACAGGCACTGCTGATCGAACGGCACATCCGGCCAGTTCGCCGCGTTCCCGGAGGTGAACTGAGACGCACCGCACGCGAAGGTCGAATTCGGGATGCACCGCTGATCAGCGCCGAACACCACCTGATCAGGCGCGTTCGCCGTGCCGTAGACCGAGCCGTTCTCATCCCGCAGCCCGTAGTCGATCCTGGACAGGTAACCGGCCCTGACATACGGCACACCTGTCGTGCCGTTATTGGCGCCGTAGTAGTTGGTCTCCCGGGTGTAGTAATACGCCATCGCGTTGCCATTGGGGTCGATGACGAAATCCAGGTTCCAGCGCCACGCCTGGTTGCACGACGACGACGAGAAGCCGCTAGCTGAGTAGCACGGGTCTCCGCTGTGCGGCCCGTACACCGGCTCGGTGTACACCGAGCTCGTCTCCGGATCGCCGGCCGCCCATCCCGGGCCCCGGTTCTTGCCGAAGAAATACCGAGTCCCGTCCGGGGTCGTGACCACCCAGTACCCGTTGTCATACGTCCCGTTGCTCGTGTCCGACGACGTCCCGGTCAAGTACTGCACCCGGTCGCCGTTGTCGGCCTGTTCGTGCCATTTACCCGAGCTGTCGTCCAGCATCAGCGGCGTCGATCTGCCGTCCAGGCTCATCGTCACGACCTGGCCGGCCCAGCAACTGTCGTATTTATTTGAAATAGAGCCCTCGGGATCATCGGCGCAGTCGGCGTACGTCCGCTCGATGTAACTGTCCGATGACAGCGTGAACCCTTCGCCGATCATCCCGAACTGGTTGTTCGTCGACGCGATCCGCCCGTCCACGCTAGACGAGTCGTAATCCAAAGCCAGTGACGGCGCCTCGCCCGCGGCCGGCTTCGGCACGCTAATCGGATACGACCACGTGAAGTCCCCGGACGAACCGCCGCCGGCCCAGGTCCCCTGCGGCGACAACGACGACACCGCGAAATCGCCGTTAGAGCCCGACGCGCCGGATACAGCGGCCATCACCACACTCTCATCCGCCGACGGCACGACCAAGCTCGCGCTCGGACCTGCCGAACCCGCCCGGCTGGCCGAGCCAAGCCAGACCGCGCCGGTCACCGTGCGCCGACCTGGATGCACCGCCGTGTCCACAGGCGTCTGCACCCGGCACCGGGCGGCCTGTGGCTCGGTCAGCGAGCAGGCCGGCAGTCGCACCAGGTGCAGCCGGTCAGCGAAATCGCCGCCGATCGCGTCGGCGAACCGCGAGTAGTTCACCCCAACCGACACCAGGCCGCTCACCGGCGCCGACACCATGAAGACCATGCCGGACAGGCCCAGCTTGAGTGACTCGGATTGTCCGAGCAGCCGCACACGGGCAACCCCTTGGGCATGCGGGCCGACCGCCCCGGCCAGCACCGGCAAGTCACCAGCACGCACCACCCGCCCGGACCGGCCGAGAGTCACCTCGGCCGATCCTGCCGCCGGCCAATGCCGGGCCACGCTAACCCCTTCCGGCATTTCGGGCAGCCGGTGACCCGGCAGCACCGGCCGCAGCGGAACCCGCGGCAGCACTTTGACCCGCTGAGGCCTCGGCCGCCACCAGTAGCGACTGTGCCCTGCCACAGCCTGCGAGGACGCGCCGCCCACCGAGGCGCCAAGTCCAAGCGCCGCCACCAATGCCACGCCGCCACGTGCCCATCGAGCCACCCAGCTAGTCACGTACGCCTCCACGACCATCTCGCCCGGCAGTCCCGGGCATTGCTGCTTAAGCGGGGGACCATGATCTACAGCCCGTCAATGGACCCAGGGGATCGCCTTCGACACGTCTTTGGCGATCTGCGTAGCGATATCGGTGTAGTACTGGCCGCTCTGCACGCCGCCGGATAGCAGCGCGGGGTTGATGTTGTTGATGTTGCGGGGCTCGTCGACGGCGGCGGCGATGTCGGAGGTGACCTGGGCTGCGCTGTTGTTGCCGGTGATCCAGGTGTTGACCTCCTCCCGGACGGTCTCCCGCGCGTCGGCGGACGCCAGGCCGAGCGGGACGATGGTGGTCAGGATGACCTGAACGGCCGGCGGATCCGGGGCGTTGTCGTCGATGTAGTTCTGGATCGCGCTGACCAGGGCGCGCAGGCTGGACTCGATCGCCGCGGCGGACTGGCCTGCCAGCACGTCGCCCGTGCCGGCCGCGACGATCACGTCTCGCAGGTTCGGCTCAGCCGTCACGTAGTCGCGCAGCCACGACACGGCGGTGGCGGCGGTCACGGTGCCGCTCACGGCAGAGGCGACGCACACGACCGACCCGGGCAACGGGACACCTTCGGCGCCAAGCTGGTCTGGCAGGCCGCTGGCCCAGTTGCCGAAAGTCCCGGCCGGAGCCTGCGCTGCGCTCTGGTCACCGAGCACCGCCACGGTGCCGTCGGTCGCGGTGCTGTCGTTGACGTCGATCCGGGACAGGTACAGCAGGCCCGGGCTGCTCGTGGTGAACGGCGTGCTGGCAGGGTTTCCGGTCTGATCACCACTGGCGTAGAAGGTGCTCGCGTTCGCGTTCTGGTGCACAGGCGCCGCCGACTGCGCCGAGGTGGACGGGATGTGCATGCTGACCACAAGCTGCCCGGCCATGGCGGTCGGCGCGGCGACCGGGTCGCTGGTCACGTCGCCGCCCGCCGGGATCGTCACGCTCGCCTGCCCGCCGAACGTGATCGGCTCCGGTGCCGCCGCCGTCGCCTCGCCGGCTGACTGCGCGCCGACCGTGACCGCGTCGAAGGTCACCGGCACCATCGAGCCCGCGTTCGACAACTGGATCCGCAGGCGGCCGCCGCTCCCAGCCGACGTGGTCGCGGCCACCTCGCGGATCGTGGTGTTGTTCAGCGAACCGCCTGAGGGCGTGATGGTCGTGTCCATGGGGCCCGCGTAGGTGCCTGTCCACACCGACCCCGCCGGCCCTGCCCGGCCGACACCGGCCTGACCCCGACCGCCAGGATGTGCGGCACATTGGCCGAGGTCGTGCACGAATTGGTGTCCGGCAGGAAGTTGACCGGCATCACCGGCAACGTGATCGACGACAACGTGACAGCCGGATTGGCCGGCAGCAGCACCTCGAACAGCTCAGGCTGCTTGCTGGTGTCGGCGGTGGTGCTGGCGTCCCAGTGGCTGAGCACGATCTGGGGGCCGCTGCCCTCGATCCAGTCCGGTACCGGGGTGACCTGCGGCTGGGTCGCGCTGCCGTCGCTGTAGGTGAGCGTGGCGGGCACGGCCGGGCTGGCGCCGCAGGTGGTGGCCGCGAGCAGCGCCACATCGGTGGCCTTGACGGCGGGCAGCGGGATTGTCTGCCCGTCCGGGATCACGTTATCCGCGGTCACCGTGCCGCCGGTGGTGGCGAGTTGCGGCATGGTGAAGTTCGCGCCGTTGAGCGTGAACGAGGCACCCGCCGCCGTCGCGGTCCCTGGGGTGATCCCGGCCGCCCGCATCGAGTTCAGCGACAGGTTATGACCCAGGGTGTTGCTGGTCATGTCGAAGTTCCCGGCGAACGAGGCCGCCCCGTCGGGGGCGATTCCGAGGTTGTTCATCGCCGCGGTGAAGCTCGCGTCGGTGGCCCCGGTTACCGGCACGGCCTCGAGGTAGTCGATTCCGGTGTTGTACCTGTTGTTGATCGAGGAGGGATCGGTGCCCACCACGGTGAACCGCAGCACATGCGGGCCGGCGGTCAGGTGGACGCCGCCGAGGAACACATAGGCCGCCGAGATGGTCGGACTGTATTCGTCGAGCGGGCTGGTGGCGGTGTTGCCGAGGTTGATGTCGTCGGCCTGCGGATCGAGGTCGACCCGCACCGAGCCGTAGTCGCTGGCCGTGGCGAGGTTGACGCCGAGCGCGTAGTCGGACTCGACCGGGGCGTCGAACGTGACCGAGTACTGCGCGCCTAGCGTGCTGTTCTGCAGGTAAAGCTGGCTATTGTCCGACCAGGCCGGCTCGTTGAAGCCCTGCGGCGCCAGCGTTCCCGCCGTCGCAGGACCGTGCGGCAGGCTTTCACCCTCGTACCTGTTCGTCGGGCTCAGCGTGATGTAGTTGATGCCGACCTTGAATCCCGTGGAGCTGGCGTTCTGCCCCTTCACTATGAACGCCAGCGTGTGAGGGCCCGCCGTGAGGTTCTGCGTGCCGAGGTCCTCGAATGTGAACGTGCCGATCGGGGCGTAGCCGTCGAACGGTGTCGCCGCCGTCCCGCCAAGATTGATGCCGTCCAGGTCGATCCGCGCCTGGCCATAGTCCGTCGCCCTCGTCAGATCCGCGCCGATCTGCCACCAGCCCGCCTGCGGCACGTTGATCGTCACCGTGAACCACTGGTTCACCGCACTTGCGTTAAAGATCAGCTGGCTGCCGCCGCGCGCAATCAGCCCGCAGCAATTGGCCTGGGTCGTGACCAGCTCGGGGGTGGGCCCGCCCGGCGTGACCGAGCTGCCGTTGATGTAGGTCACCGGCTCGGTGGCCGACTGGTAATCCGGCGCGACGTAGAAGGTGTACGCGGTCTCGGCTGAGGCGTTGTGCGCGGCATCGAAGCTGACCACGTACAGCGTGTGCTGCCCCGCAGTGACGTTCTTCGGTATCTGGATCTGCGCCGTGTTTCCCTGGCCGATCGCCAGCTCGCCGCTGGTGCTGCCGCCGCCGTCGCCGTTGCTGTCGACCGAGGTGCCGATCCCGCCGTCGCCCAGGTAGCCGCAGTTGCTGGTCGATGGCACCGGCTCGCTGCCTGAGCCGCCGTCGAACGAGTACGCGAACCCGGCGATGCCCGGTGCCGTACCCGCTCCTACCGTGAACACGCCGGGTGCGCCAGCGGACTGGCCCCACTGCCCTTGCGGGTAGTCGAAGCTGGTGATCGTCGGCACCTGCGTCTTCGATGGCCCGGTCTCGACCGTGAACGGATACCAGGCCGAGACCGGCCCGGTCCGCGCGGCGGCCTTGCCGTCGGCCGGGTGGTTGGTCGCGGTCGCACGGAACTGGTACGCCCCAGGGCTCAGCGCGGTGGACGGTGTCGTGGACTGGGCGGAGCCGGAAGCGCCGAGCGGGCTGGCCAGCGTTCCGCCGGCCGCGACGCCGGCCGAGGTCTGCAGCGTGAAGTCCACCGAGATCTGCAGCGGAGTCGGGTTGTTGTCGGTCCCGGTCGCGGTCAGCTTCGGCTGGGTGAACGAGGTATAGGTCACCGGCGTGCACGTCACCTGGCCCTGGACTGAGAGGCCGGTGGGCGTCAGCGGCGCGTAGTTATAGTAGACCGACAGCGTCGGGTTGTCCCTGAAGAGCTTGTACTGCAGCTCGCTGGTCTCGCTGTCGGCCCGCAGCTCGAACGTCACCGCCGATGCGCCATTATTGGCGGCTGTCTGCAGGTAGCTCAGGAGCGGGCCGTTGCCCGAACCGGTGCTCGGGAAGTCGACGTTGCCCGCCGGGCAACTCGAGCCGCCGCCGCGGTTCGACAGCTCGGAGGCGATCTTCGACCCTTGCGGACCGCCCCAGGAGGTAGCCGAGCTGATGCCGCCGGTCGTCGTGAACAGGTCCGTAAGCTCGCTCGTGCAGCCAGCGCTGTTGCCCACCTGCTCGTCGTCGAACGCCACGTAATAGACGGCCGCTGACTGGCCATTGCGGTGCTCCAGCGCCGTCGTGGCGAACTGGAAATAGTCGCGGTCCACGAAGCCGAGGGCGGTGCCGCTAGGCGTATCCCACACACAGTTCGAGTAGCCGCAGTCGCCGATCTCGGTAATGCCGCTGCCCTGCGACGTCGTGCCCGTTGTGGTGTTCCAACCCTGGGTGTAGCCGTTGGACACCGCCATGAGCTGGGAATAGTAATTAGTGGCTGGCGCGATCTCCGGGTCGATGTACAACGGGTAGCGCACCTGCTTGCCGGTCAGCGCTACTGCGGGCGGCGCCATCGCGATCGTGGCGGTCGCCTGGCCCCGCAGCCGGTAGCTGACCGGCACCGGCGTGACCCGTCCGCTGCCCGCCGCATCGGCCGTCGCCGGGATGCTGAAGTGCTGGCTGCGGCTCGAATCCCACATCACCGGCCGCCCGGCCACGAAGATGAGCTTGTCTCCGGCGAATACGCCGAGCGAGGAGCCAGGACCCCGGCGCAACATCAGCCCGCGGTGTGCTTTCACCAAAAAGGCGACTGACCGCAGCCGCGGGCTGGCTGCCGCCGCAGCGTCGCGCACAACAAGCGCCTCTCGGTACCCGGTACCGGTCGCCTCCATGCGCAGGTCGACCCCGGGCAGCACGTTCCGGTACAGCGCGACCCGGCCCGACACCACTGGCCTGGGCAGCGCGGCCGGCCAGTACAGCGAGACGGTCTGGCCGATCGAGTCCGACACCGTCACCAGCGGGCCGGAGCCGCCGCCAGAGAACGTGACCGGTACGCTCGCCACCGCCGCGGCCCACGCCCCGCCCGGAGTGCGGCGCAGCACCGGGTTGATCGCACGCCATACCCCGTGCACCTTGACCCGCACCGGGAACACGTTCGATTTCATCGCCAGCAGCCCGTCCGGACGCGCCCGCACCTCGACGGTCGGCGTCGTCTCCTCCGCCACCACCACCGGCCTGCCGGTCAGCCTGGCGCGTGTCATCGCCGCCGCCTCCGCCCGCTGATCGCGGGTCAGCCGGACTAGCTTCGCGGGCTGGACCTTGGCGGGCCGCTCGTGCCGATCACGGCCTTTCTCGGCCCGCCCAAGTGCTTCGGGCCCGCAGCGAACGCGGACAGCGGGTGATATCCGGCGATCCGGTGCCCAACGAGCGACCTGGGCTTGGCTGCGGCCGGTGCGGTCTTGGCAGCTTGAGCGGCTTGGGCGGCTTGGGCGGCTTGGGCGGCACCCGGCGGAAGGCCCCACGCGCCAGCTGCGCTCAGTGCGATGCCCGCGACTATGGCAGGAAGCCTGCGACCGATTCCACCGCGCATACCGCGCTCCTTTCACTAACACACGGGCTCAGGCAGGCACCGCCATTGCACGGGAGGGTGCCTGCATTTCCAGCACTGGGGCAGCGCCCTCGGGCTGCCAACTTGAATGGAATCAGCCACAGCCCGGCACAGCCAGTGCGTGAATGTTGCATGAATGTCGCACAGCATCAGCTGACCAGCGCGAACAATCAGGCGAGCAGACCGGTCACTCGAGGTTACGAAGTTCTTGCTGAGGGACTACCCAGGCCGCGCTTTCATGCATGGTGCATGAGAAATGGTAGTCTACGGATATGAGCGAGCCTACGGATGCGGGTATCGTCCAGGTCCGCGACGTTGACCCGGCAACACTCGCGGTGCTGCGCGACCGGGCCAGATCACTCGGCCAGTCGCTGTCGGGTTACCTGCGCGACCTGATGGACGCAGACGCCGCCGCCGAAACCAACGCCGAGGTCATCGCCCGGATCGCTCGTGACCGGGAACCGGTGGACCTGACCATGGACGATATTCTCGCGGCGCGCGACCAGGGACGGCGATGAGCGTCACCTACGTGGTCGACTGCTCCCTCGTCATCGACGTGCTGTCCGCGCGCGAGGGGGATGAGGTGCTGCGGCAGCGGCTGTCCGCGCCGCGCACGCTGCATGCCCCGCATCATCTCGACGTCGAGGTCGCGTCCACTGTCCGGGGGCTCGCAGCCGGCAGGAAGATCACCGACCACCGCGGCGAGCAGATGCTCGCCGACTACTCCCGCCTGCGGATCACCCGCCATCCAGTGTGGCCGTACCACCCCCGGATGTGGGAACTGCGCCACAACCTGGGAGCCTACGACGCCGCCTACATCGCCCTGGCCGAGGCACTCGGCTGCGAACTGCTGTCCGGCGACGTCAAGCTCAAGAACGCCCCAGGACACCAGGCCACAGTGATCGTCTCGCGCTAGTGTCCTGAGTTGTCAATTCGCTGGCAGCCCTGAGCAAGAGACACGACGCAAGCACCGACACGGTGTCATGCGCCCCGGCCGGCAACTGCACCGCCGGCGGGTCCTACCTCGACAGCCGGCGCCGCCGATGGCGCGCCGGGAACCTGTCAACCAGTCGACCCGATGAAGCGTCACATTGAGAGCTTCAATCAGGACTTGCTGGTCGGCGACGTATCACAGGTGGTGACTGAAATTGCGGAACTGGAGATTCAGGGCGGCCGCGGCAGTACTGGCATCCGCGGCCCTGACGGCCTTGATCACGGCGCCCGCCAGCGCGGCGCTGGCACAGCCGGGCCAGACTCAAAATCCGGGTAGCGCGGCCCAGCATCCGGCGGCTCAGCTTTCTCCGTTTCTGACCTCAGTCTGGTGCTCAGGCTCACGTTTCTGCCTGACGGTCGGGCCCGGCCCGGTCTCCGCCGCCTGGAACGGCAAGTCGTGGCGGTTCGTCAAGATGCCGGCCACTAAGGCCCAGACACTGCAGCTCGGATGCGTCTCGCGGACCAATTGCATGGCGACCGGCGGACCCGGGAACGGATCGCACGCAGTGATCGACAGGTGGAACGGCTCGTCCTGGCGACCGCTGCACCCGCCCGCGGCCAGCGCGGCCAGTGTCGCCTGCGCGGCCGGCAACCGGTGCGTCACGGTCGGCGGCCGCAACGGTGCACTGGCCTGGAACGGCAAATCCTGGCGCAAGGTCCAGATGAGCAAGCCCGCCGGCGTGACCAGCTTCGAGCTGACTGGCGTCAGTTGCGGCAGCGCGGCGAACTGCCTGGCGGTCGGCAGCTTCGCGAAGAACGGCGAGCAGCACGGCATGGCCGTGGCCTGGAACGGCACGAGCTGGCGGCTGCTGCCCGCACCGCCGGCCGTAGTCACCGCGGTGTCGTGCCCCAAGCCGGGCCGGTGTGTCGCCGTGGGGGCCAGGCTGTCGCTGACCTGGAACGGCAAGAGCTGGCACAAGGTCCTCATCAACGGGGTCCCCGGCTTCGACGTAATCGGCCACATCTCGTGCTCGAGCTTCTCGTTCTGCGTGGCCGAGGGGACGACGGCGGTGGCGTGGAACGGCACGAGCTGGAAGGTGCTGCCGGACACCAAGATCCACGACAATGAGGGGATCTGGTGCACCAGTCCCACGAACTGCATGGACGTCGGAGGGCAGGCCAGCCGCTGGGACGGCCACGCCTGGACGCCGGTACGGCTCACAAAAGAGGACCAGCTGGAGACGATCTCATGCGCCGGCTCAGGAGACTGCGTCGCGGTCGGTATCTCGAACGCCGCCAGATTCGGCGACACCACGATGGCCGAGAGCTGGAACGGCACCTCCTGGCGAGTCCTGCCGGTGCCGCTGGAGTCGATCCAGCAAATCTCGTGCGCCAGCGCGACGTTCTGCCTCGCGGTGATGGACTCCGAGCCATTGCCGCAGAAGGTCCAGTCGTGGAACGGCAGCAAGTGGAGCGCGCTGCCGTCGCCCAGCCAGCAGCCAGATGTTCAGGCCGTGTCGTGCAGCAGCGCCAGCAGTTGCGTCGTCTTGGGCAGCGACACGGCGTCGATCTGGAACGGGACCTCCTGGCAGGCCACTAGCACCGCGCTCAATGGCAAAAACGTCTTCATGGACGCCATCTCATGCGCCTCCGCCACCATGTGCATGGCCATCGGCGTCGAAGAGTCATCCAGCTGCCACCACGACTGCACCGCCAGCCTGCTCGCCGAGCAGTGGAACGGATCGTCCTGGTCGGTCAGCTTCGACACCCCAAACGACCAGGCCGGCCAGGCGGGCGATGAAGTCTCCTGCCCGACCGCGACGTTCTGCATGGAGAACACTGGTACCGGCACGATGTCCTGGGACGGCAGCAACTGGCACCCGCAAAGCGCCGACGTACCCGAATTCGCCGGTAACGGCCTGTCCTGCGGCAGCACCACCAGCTGCGTCCTCGTCGAGGACGTCGATAACCCAGAGACAGGTGCCGTCAGCTTCGCCGCCCAGGTCTGGAATGGCACCTCCTGGAAGGCGTCCGATCTAGTCGGCCACATCAGCCGGCTGGCCAGCGTTTCTTGCTCCAGCGCCACTAGTTGCCTGGCTGTCGGCCGCGACATCAACGCCCTGGTCATGGCCCAGTCCTGGAACGGCACCACCTGGAAACTGCTCTCCCCGATCAACCCGTAGCCGGCCAGCCTCACGCCGGGCAAGCGGCCGTTTTCAGGCACCTGCCCAGGAGGTTGAATTCCTGGGCCTGGTGAACGGCCGTGGCGCGGGCGATCAGGTTCCCGCTGTGCAGCACGGTCACGTACTTGCTGTCGGTCAGGGACAGCAAGCTGACAGAGCCGTCTCGATGGCGGAGCAGCTTGAATGTCTGGCCGGCTGGCCGTGGCGCTGCTCGCGATCAGCAGCTTGCTTCCCGCGTGGGATGCGGTCACCCACCGATTGTTAGCTTCCGCGCGCAGCTGTATGTAGCCGTGCCTGAGATACTTCACGTGATACTGCTCCCAGGGGCCGATACTGGTCCCCTTCGCGATCAGTGGCTTGGCTCCCGCCGCGTCAGCGGACACGTACAACCCCGTCGCGTGCGCCCGGAGACTGATGATCGGCGGGCGAACCGAAAGGCCGAGCAGGTACGTGAGGTGCTGGTGCCGGGCGAAATTGCGCTGCAGCGTGCTGCCGGTTGCTGACTGGACCTGGAACCCGGCCGGCAGGGAGTTCCGCGTTCTGCTGCATGGGATTTGAGCTGCGATGTATCCGACATGCGCAGATCTGTCGATATTGCCGGAGACCCGCCAGTCACGCACCCCGCGGACAGGGAAGCCATAGCCCATGTGCTTGCCCTCGAGGATGTTCGCGGTCACGGTGGCGCCTGACTCGGTGGAGTAGTGGATGTAGCAGAACCAGACATTTCCCTCGCCGATGCCGACCTTGATGAGCGCGCCTTTGGCGTCGATGATGTTATGCGTCACCGTGGTGCCCTGGTAATCGAAGTGGGGATCCACCATGTTGATGCCGCCGAGCAGCGTCCGGGTGGCGGCGATGATCGTGTTGTCCCGTACTGTGGACCCGTCCCCGCCGTACACGACGATCCCGCCGTCGGTCGCGTCGATGATCTTGTTTCCCTCGACCAGCGTGTGACCGCACGCCATCGAGATCCCGTCGGCCCAGCGACCGGCGGGAAAGCCGGCCGGGCCGATGGTGTTGTCGAGGATCCGCGCGTGCTCGCACCCCGGGGGGAACTTGCTGCCTCCCTCGAACATATGCAACGTCGACCAGGACCGCGGGTCGTGAGCGTACACATGCTCGATGGTCTGGCCGGTGGCGTTGCCGCCCATCTCAATCAGGGCTCCTCCGGCCGGGGGCGGGCCGACGTAGCCGAGCCGCCCCCGCTCGCCGCTGACCTGGATATTCCGGATCGTCACGTACGACTCATTCGGGCCGGCGATGGCGATCGTCAGGTTCCTGCTGACGATTTCCAGCTTTGCCCTGGCGGGGCCGACCGGCAGGCCCTGCGTCTGAATCACCTGGTGCGGTGCCGTGAAGGTAACTGTGTTGCTGAGCCTGAATACCGAATGAGGGCACAGGCTGGCCACTGCGCCCGGACCAGTGAGCGCCGCCTGGATAGCGGCATCTGACCCGGATCTGATGCATGCCGTCGCCGCGCTTGCCGAACTTACGCCGCCTCCGCCGGAGACGAGCACGGCGAACAGCGGGGCGAGGCCGAGTGCGGCTACCAGGAGCCTCGCCTGTCGCGGAGCCCTCGGCGGCACGTTCAGTCGGCGATGTCGGAACAACGGCATGTCACTCCTCGCGGGATCGGCGGAATCTGCGGCTTGATTCCCAGTAGTTGTCTCTACGCCGGATACGGACGCGACGTTCATGCCTGCCCGCGCCTGCCGGCATCGGAGACGGCGCGGGGCGGGGCCTATAGGGAGCCAGAACTCTGCATACCCTGTGACCTGCGACGACGATACGGATGCTTTACCTGATGTTCGTCCTCCTGACCGGCTGGATGGCTCTGCTGGCCCGCTCGGCGGCTCTAAGGATGACTGTCCATCGCCCGCACCGGACGCTCTGCCAAAGCCCGCCCGCCGGGCGTCTGGTACCGGCATGAGGATCACGTGCGCACCGGGCCGGCCGTCGGCAGCGGTCAGCTCATGCATGCGCGGCATCAGCTCGCGGCCGACGCCGGTGAAGCCGAAGAGCCGCAGGACGCCGGTCCGGCCGTCGCGATGATGGGAGCCTCGCGCCGTACCGCCGGAACCGGGCCCGGCTCGTTCCGCAAGAACGCACCATATCGCCTTGAACGAGTACTTCTCGGTCACCGATGCTCCCTCGCGAAGTGCGCTGCCGCTTTTTTCAGGAAAGCGATTTCCATCTCAAGCTCGTGGTTCCGCCGCTTGAGTTCCGCTATCTGTTCCCGGTCGGGCTTGTCCGCCGGGAGAGGATCAGCTGCGCGCTTTTTCCGGTAATCTTTGACCCAGAACCCGAGAGTGGATTCATTGATCCCGAGTTCCCGTGCCACCTTGACGATCGGCAGCGAGTTATCGACAACTTTCCTGGCGGCCTGTTCTTTGAACTCGGCTGTATACCTAACTCTCCCTGGCGCTCGATCCCATCCCTTTCCGGATAAGAATCCTATTGGATCCTTGCCCGGAGCCGACCCCTGTTGGCGCGAGCGGTAGGCGCGGGCCTGGCAGGCCCGGGAGCAGTACCGACGCGGTCGCCCGGTGCTGGCCGCAGACAGCGGCTTCCCGCACACCTGGCACGGCGCCGAGACTACGGCCCAATGGTGTGTTTCGTCACAAGAGTCGGCGCTCGCGGGTGGGGTTTCGTCACATGCGGACGCATCTAACCCTGTTTGCTGTTCGGTGTCGTGTGGTTGTTGCCCCGATCTTTCACCAGCCACCTGTCCAGGACCCTTGCCCGGCCGGGCTGGTCGTGAGACGTCGACGGTTACTAATCCCGTCGCGACAGCGAAGGCGATCAGCTCGGCCTGGCTGCGAGTCCCAGTGCGCTGCCGCATCGCGTCGAAGTGGCCCTCGACGGTCCTGACAGAGATCCCTAGGTGACGGGCGATCTGCTTTCCGGCCAGGCCAAGCGCCGTCAGCCGCAGGACCTCAACTTGCCGGACGGTCAGCCACGTGGTCCGGTCGGCACCACGCAGGATCGGCTGGATCGTGACTCGCCGACCAGCCATGGTTGCTCCATCGCGGACAGACCTTTTCCGGGCGTCTCCCAGCTGCGGTCTGCGGCCAGGGGGCGCGCTGGCGAGTGTTACTCAATGTGGGAATCTCTGTAAAGACCGTATTTTCCCGGTATACCCGATGCCGCCAAGTGGTGACAGCGTTGATCTGTCTCATTAGCTCTGCAATTTCTACGCAACACCGCGATCTCGGCATCCCTCGTCTCCACCACAGCCCGCATGCTCAACCTCAGCTAAAGGTTCAAGCACCTCTCATCACGGCGTGCCGCCCAGGGACCCCGTGAATGGACAAATTTAAAGTGATCACCGCTATGAATATTGAGCTTAGGCATATTCGCTATTTTCTGGCAGTCGCTAATGAACTTAGCTTTAGCCGAGCGGCCGAGCAACTATATGTCAGCCAGTCCAGCCTCACCCGTGCGGTCGCGGCGATGGAGCAGATCATGGGCGTGCAGCTTATGCGCCGCACCACTCGTAAGGTAGAGCTGACCCATGAAGGCGAGCATATAAAGACTGAGCTTGAAAGATTTCTGCGCGATCTCGATAATATTCTTGAATATAGCTCCGCAGCGCCTGTGCTACGGGTCGGATTCAATTGGGTGCTACCTGACGTCTGGGCCCAGCAAGCCATCAGCATGTTTGAACGCGGTACCAAGATGCGGGTTAAGCTGGTGCGCCATGACGAGCCGCACGCGGGCCTGGGCTCGGGAGATGCGGACATCGCGGTGAAACGCGGCGAAGCGAGAATTCCGCGAATGCGCACTGTGACGCTGTTCAGAGAGCATCGGGTGGCCGTCATGCGCAGCGATTCTCCGCTCGCACGCCGCCCTAGCATTCACTGGGAAGAGATAGCAAATTGTCCGCTTGTCGTGAACGTGGTGAGCGGAACGGCAGAGCCCGGCCAGTGGCGGCCCGGGCGCCAACCCTACATCGCGGCCCGATGCGGCAATTTCGACGAATGGCTCGAAACCGTCGCCCTGGGACGCGGAGTTGGTATCACCACGGCGGCTGTCGCGAGGAGGGTGGTGCACCCGGCGTTACGGTTCGTCCGGGTGGAGGGCGCCCCGCTTGTTCCCGTCTACCTCGCTTATCCACAGCAAGGAACCCACCCTCTGGTCCGGGGGTTCATCCGCGCTGCGCAAAAGGCCGCCGCGGCGCTGCGAGATGCCGCACAGGGCGGAGAGACGGCATGACGCAGCGAGTGGCCGCCGACGCCGCAACATGATCATCCGGTCACGAGCGCTGCGCTCCCTCGGCGATCACGGCCGGAGGCACTCCCGCCATGAGGTCATCCACCGCCGCCCGGTAGGTCGAATGGCGTTGTTCCTCGAGAACCTGGTTGTAGTTCAGTTCGAAGACCGCCTCCACACGCCACTGGACGAACCGGGAGTACGGGTCGAGGACCGGGGCCAGGTCCCGGGGCGTTTCCGCCTCTACTAGGACGAATCCTGCCGTTCCCGATGGGAAGGTGAACCAGCCGCGCAGCTCGGCGGGGCGATTCGATCCCGCGTCGTGCTGGCGCAGAAACCGGCGCGCCAGCTGAGATGCACGCACCCCGGGGAGGGAACGGTAACCGCAATACCACAACATTCGTGATCACTCCATCTGTCTTATCGGGTCATGCGAAGCGACCGCGGGACTCCCGGAAGAGCTGTCCCCTTGCGGCCTGCGTGCTCAGTAGCCGGAAAGCAGCCATTGCAGCCTGGACAGTTCTTCGGGAGAGCCGTGGCACAACAGGCGGCCGTACGGGGTGGGGCGGCGCCCCCACAGGAACAGCAGGCGTGCCGCGGGGTCTCCCTCCACGAGAGCGTCGCCCTCCGGCTCGGCGATCAGGAGCTGCGGCTCACCGCGATGTACGACGATCAGCAGATCGGGCTGC
Source organism: uncultured Actinomycetota bacterium (assembly GCA_963720575.1). GTDB lineage: Bacteria > Actinomycetota > Actinomycetes > Streptosporangiales > Streptosporangiaceae > Chersky-822. The sequence goes on along the minus strand of CAVRGA010000001.1, from coordinate 638,262 downwards.
CCGTGCGCCCGCACCCTTGCCTGCAGCGAGCGGCCTGTCCCGGCACCCGTGGCCATGCCGCGCGCGGTCATTGGAAGGGCTCCGATGAAGTTGACCAGGTGCTCGAACAGTTCTTGCTGCGACAGCAGCTTGTCGCTCACGGCGCTGTCGCCTGCTAAGTCCCATTGGTGGATCGCGCACTCGCTGCGGCTGTGCTTGAGGAACTCGGCCGCGTGCACCTGGCGGCCCGTCCAGCGCAGCACCGGGTCGGGTTCGCGTTCCAGAAGCTCGCCGATGAGGATACGCATGCGCTGCTCGCGATCCGCGACGCTCGACAGCAATTGCGGTGCGGACATTGCCCGGAATTCCGCCTCACGCTCATCAAAGGTCCGGGTACGAGCCAGCGGGCGACCCGACATGTAGGCCTCTACATGACGGGCGATCTCCGTATAACTGCCCGCCATGTGGGCACCCAGCAGATGCGCCGTTCTTGCCGGACAGGCGGTTAGCGCATTGGCTGGGCTTGAGTCCAGCGTGTCGAAGAATTCGGTGACCTCGGCAGGCGGGACGCCCGCATTCGTTGAAGCACCGCCAGAACTGGCTAACTCAGCCATAACCTATTTACCTCCCATGCTTCATTACTGAACCGCTCTGTTATTGAGCCCAGTCGATGCCGAACAGCTCGGTCAGTCCACTGTGCGGTGCGGGAAGCCGGTCGCATTTAACCTCCAAGGTCAAGGTCGTACCGGACGCTTGAGGAACATGTTGTACAGGGTCATGGTCATCACCAGTTCCCCGTCGCTACGGGCGAGCTCGCAATGGTTGCTCACCGTCCCGCAATCGGGCCGGGTGAGAACGACGGTCCGGCCGGTAACGGTCAGGGTCGCCGACAGCGGCTCGCCGGGACGAACCGGATGGAGCCAGCGCAACCGGTCCACGCCCGGAGACCCCTGTGCCGCGCTGTCCTTCAGGACGGTGCCGACGTAGAGCCGCATGAAGGCAGCGGCGGTATGCCATCCGCTGGCTACCAGCCCGCCGAAGAACGAGGTGCGGCCCTCCCGGTCGCTAAGGTGGAAAGGCTGCCGGTCGAACTCCTCGGCGAACCGAATGACCTCGGGCCGGAGAGCGTGAACGTTCCCAGAAAGTGCTGCTGTCCTTTGGTGAAGTCTTCCAGATATTTCAATGACTGCCTCTCTTGGGCCGTTTTTCGCGTGCAGTCCCGCGCGCCCGGAAGGTCACCTGGACGCCAGGAACCGTTTGTCGATGTTTCGCAGGGTTCGGAAGTCGTCCACCTCCAGGCTCTCCGGGTCGTGGCTGGTGCCGGTCTCCTGTTCAAGCAGGAAGAGGAATTCCACCAGCGATAGTGAATCGAGCACTCGGTTCTCGATCAGGTCGAGATCCGGGGGGATATGGGTTAACTCCGGTTTCCGCTGCAGGAGCCACTGGGTGATAGTCTCCAACGCGTTGCCAGTACCGTTCGGCACGATTGTCTCCTTAACGATGTCAACACCTATCTGGTCGCGCACCGAGCTTGCTCCAAGCCCTCGAGCGCATCGTCCCAGTCCCCGTGGTAGCGAACCGACAGGGCGTGCAGCCATCGCTCATAGCCCCATCCGACGCAACTGGAGAAGGCGTATTCGTTGGTCTCCCGCCGACGGATGCCGCACCTTTCACCGAAGAAGTTGCGATGCACGTTGACCGAGGCGAGCGCCGTGCCCTCGAACACGAACTCTTGCTTGACTGGGGCGAGTTTCTGCATGAGCGCACGCGGGCTCTTCGAATCGAAGAACGGGTCGCCGGCTACACGGACTTCGACGTCGATACCGAGTGCTGCCGCGAGTCCGGTCGTCAGGTCACTGTAGGTACGCACCAAGCGGAGTGCGTGCTCATGCGAGCCAATCGCGACTACCTCGCGCATCTGGAAGCTACGCAGTCTGCGCAGTCCCTCGTAGGTCGCCTCGTTGCGATAGCAGCGGCCGAGCACGGTGACAGTGAGGTTCCTGGACAGCGACGCGCCCGAGTGTGCCAGGTACACACCGAAGCACACGCTGGACGGCAGGACCCAGGCCGCCTGCGTCAGAGCGCTCGCCGGCACGGCTCCCGCCATGCCGCCGACGGCGGACCGAGCTTCAGGACTCAGCTTGCTGACCAGCGAGACCAAGTGCGGGAAGTTGGTGAACACGTCGAGCAGCGCCGCCTCTGACGTGGACAGCACCGGCGGTGCGGTGAGTTCCTCGGCCTCATGGCTGAGCGCCCAGCCGAGGAATAACTCGTCCAGCAGCCGCAGAACCCGGGTCTGGCCGGTGCCGAGTGTGGCGAGCCCTTCCGCGGAGGTGGCACCTGGCGGCGGTGTGCTGATCAAGTTCACGGTGTGGGACTCATTCATGCCTTGCGCACGCACCCTAGGTCGGTATCACACGGATATGAGTTGGTCGTCATCGAAGATCCCGGTTCTCGTGAGGAAGGACAGCGGCCGCTTCAGATAGCGCTGCTCCACCTGACGGCGCGCGTCCGACTCGATCAGCACGCGCCGTATCTCCAGAGGGTTCGCAGCGCCGGCGTCCCGGTAGGCAGCGGGACTGTAGAGCGACTGGAGACACCAGGTGATGTACCGCTTGAGATACTGCTCCAGAAAGGCGGCCTGCTCTTTGGTTGCCGTCCTGCTGAGCTTGTGATGCAGCAACTCGACGAGCTGGCGACCGAACGCGATGTGGCGCGATTCGTCCTTGTGGTGCACGCGATTGACCATTCTCACGGTCTCCGGCAGAGAAGTGTCCTCGGCCATGTGAACGTTGAAGTAGTCGATGATTTCCTCGAAGACGAGGATCTTCGCGAATACCAGGAAATCCTCAGTCTCCCGGTCGATCGACTGCATTGTCTTGAGCCCGGGAAGTTGGTACACGCGTCCGCCATACCGCCGACAGAACTCGGCGAAGAACCAGGCATGCTCGTTCTCCTCACCTATGAAGTGGTGAAGGAAATCACTGAACTCCTCGAAACCAGGCATGTGCAGGCGCCTAGTCACTTCCGTGAGCAATTCCCTGATGCCATGGACATTGACGCTGTAGAAGTTGATGCTCTCCCATTTCGCAAGTCGCGCCAGCTGCTGGTCATCGAGTTCGTTCATGAGGTCCGTACCGAACACTGAGAGCAGGTCGACGCTCATCCACGGTACGTCCTCAGGCAGGAATTCGGGCCAGGAGAACAGACGATAGGGGTTATAGTAGTCGTCCGTCGCCATCCGGGAAAGTCGACCGGTCAAGTCGAGGAGTTTCTTCAGCTCGCGATCGGCATCCGGCAAAACTTGGTCGTATTCCTGTTGTGCCATGGGCACCTCCCGAAGTGATACGCGGACCAGATAGCCCGATTATTTGCTTAGGTGTGTTGAGCCTCGAACATGAGCTTCAGCAGGGCCATCCGCACGGGGACGCCGTTGCTGGCCTGTTCCCAGTAGCCGTTGAAGGGGCTGTCGTCGACATCGGTTGCCACCTCGGTTCCGCGGGGCAGTGGGTGCAGGACCGTGAGGTGCTTGTTACCGCTCGAATCGAGAAGCTCGCGGTTCACCGTAACCCGACGCAGCCGCCCGGCATCCCGCCGGGCACCGTCGGGCTCCTGAGCTATGGTGGGGGATGAATATACGATGTCCACTTCCGGCAGTAATTCGCGCATGCTGTCGCACATGGTGACTGCCGGGGCCATCGGAACGTCGGGTCCCGCACCGTCCGCGCCTACCCCGTAGACCTTGCAGTCGAAGTGACGCAGGCCTAGCAGCAGTGACCGGACGCAGCGCATCCTCAGGTCATTGACGACCAGGATCCGGAGCCCGTCAATCTGGCCGAAGCGCTGCCGAAGCGTATAGAGGTCCACCATTGCCTGGGTCGGGTGCTCGCCGACGCCGTCGCCGCCGTTGATAAACAGCGCGCCCGCGGACCTGGCGGCTACTTGGCCGGCCAGCCGGTAACCGGATGCCGGACCACCACCACGTCAACGAAGAGCGATAACATGCGGGCGATGTCGTCGTGGCTCTCCTGGGTGATGCCACCCGCGCGGGTTACCGAGGGTTCGGCGAAGCCGGTCACGTTGCCGCCAAGGCGGCTCATCGCCACCTCATGAGCGAGCCGGGTCCTCGTGCTGCTCTCGAAGAAAGCCGAGGCCAGTACCCGTCCGGCTAGGGGCCGATGCGGATAGCCCGCAGCCAGGTACGTGCGCACCCCGTCCACGGCGGCAAACAGCGTTTCGAGATCCGTGCGGTCGTATTGCGCCATCGACAGCACGTGGCTGCCCGCGAAGCGATCGGCCGGACGCCCGTCGCGAGAATGCACACCGTTCCGGGTCACAGCCGCCACGCCCGGGCGGACCATGCCCTGTTCCCGGATCATTCACCACCACCGGCCCTCGACCATCTTGGCGGTCCACGTCCGGGAGTCGACCATCGCGTAGCCGGGCGAGACCGGGAACTTCCGGCTGTCTCCCAGCTCTTCGATGCCCAGGATCCCGAACATCAGCCGCTCCAGCAGCAGGCCCTGCGCCATCGGCGGCGCGCCCGCGATGATCGGGCAGGTCATGTTCTCTATCAGCCAGTGCCGCTGCATCTCCGACGCCGGCCAGGCTTGCCACTCGGGTATGAGCCGGCTCATCAGCTGCTGCGCGGTCTGCGGGTTCATCTCCGCGTCGTCGGGTACCTCCAGCAGTTCCTCGATGGGCATTGACTCCCGGGTCCACTTCCACAGGAAGGTGCGGTTGCCGTACACGTGCGCTGTCATCATGAACCGGCATCGCTTCGAGGCGCGGAACGCACGGTGCAGCGCGTAACGCGCCTTGAACTCGTAAGGCTCGATCTCGTCCAGCACAAAGTCGCAGCCGGCGATGAATTCGTCGGCGTTCTCCCTGGTGATGCCGTCGGTGAATACGTCGATGGCGACATCCGGGATCATCGAGTGGACGGTGGATGCGACGATCTCGGCCTTGTTCTTGCCGATCGTGGTCACGCCGGCCCCGAGCTGGCGGTTTATGTTCGAGTATTCAAAGGTATCGAGGTCGGCGATGCGCAGGTGCAGAACCCCGAGCCTGGCCAGCCGGTCGGCCATGCTGCCTCCGATGCCGCCGCAGCCTGCGACCCCGACCACCGCGTCGCGCAGGACCGTTTGCCGCGAGCGCGCCTCATCTTCGGTATCGCCGAGCCAGCCGAGGTTGCGTGCCACCCTGGCCCAGTAGAGCTCGTCGTCGTACTCGCTTGGGAAGGAATGGAAGTAGTCTCCGGACACCTGGACTTCCTCACGTGTTGACTTCTCCTTGCCTCCCACGATGACTGGCAGGCGGCCGGGAGGTGTAGATCCGTTCCGGCCGGGGCTTCGGTGCCAAATCGTTCCGGTGATGCCTCAGCCAGCCGCTGGTAGCAGGTGCCAGCCTTCAGCCGCTGGAAATCAAGCGCCCCAGCCGCCGCACCGCCGGGCCGAGCGCGTCTTCCCTGGTTCCGGCGCAGCCCAGGACGAGCCCTGGCGCCGGGGGGACGGAGTCGAAGTAGTGCGACAGCGGCGCCAGAGCGAGAGATTCCCGTCGGCCTAGCGCGGTCAGCCGTCTCTCGTTGACCCGCCGGGGCAGTGTCACGGTGAGGTAACTGCCCGTTCCGGGGTCGCCCAAGATGGCAGGTATGAGGTCGGGGACGGCTTGCAGCGCCGAGCACAGAATCTCGCGCCGCTGGGCGCACGCAGACCGGAGCCGACTGAAGGAGCGGGCGAACCGGTGGTGTTCAAGCAGGTCAGCGAGTGCCTCTTGGGTGATGGTGGATACCTCGGCCGCGCCTTCGGCCAGCGGCGGGCCGGCGGTCGCGGCCAGAGCCGCGGGCAGTATGCAGAAGCCGAGGTGGAGCTGGGGAAACAGCGCGGTGTTGAACGTCCCCAGGTAGATCACCCGGCCATTCGGGTCATCGGTGAATAAGGGCCTGGGTGCGGGCATGTCCAAGAAGGCCCCATCGTTCTCGTGCTCGACTATCCACATCCCGGAGCGGTCCGCGTAGTCGAGTAACTGTGCGCGGCGCCGGTCGCTCATGCGCACCGCCATCGGCAGGTGCCGGGCCGGGGACACCGCCGCTATGGTCGCCTCCGGCCCGTCGGCCGCCACTGTGACGTTCATTCCCTCAGCGTCCACGGGGACCGCCAAGGGAACGCAGCCCCGGTACCTCAGCGACCGCCGCACGTAGGGATAACCTGGCTCCTCGCACCACGCGCGGTCGCCGGGTGCCAGCAGTGTCCTGATTACGAGATCGAGCCCCGCGTCCAGCCCTCGGGTAACGATCACCTGCTCCGGCGCGCACGAGATGCCACGGAGCAGGTTAAGGTGCGCGGCGATCGCCCTGCGCAGCGGCCATTGCCCCATACCGTTGCCCCCGCGCATGATCCGGTCACCCGAAGTACGGAGCTTGCGGCTCAGCATGCTCGTCCAGAGCCCGAGTGGAAACAGATCCACCGGTGGCACGCCGACCGCGAATGCGGCGCCGGGCCGGGCGGTCTCGCCTCTGGCTGCGGCCTTCCGCGAGTCCGGCCCGCCGGGCTGGGGTCTGACGGCCTCGCGTCGGACCGCCTGCACCACCGTCCCGCCGCCTGCCCGGCCGGACACGTAGCCGTCTTCATGAAGCCTCTGGTAAGCAAGCATGACCGTGTTGCGTGATACGCCCAGCTGGTCGGCGAGCCTGCGCGACGCGGGCAGCCGCGTCCCCGGAGGGCACGCGTCCGTCAGCAGGCCGCGGATCTGCGTGTAGAGCTGCTGGTACAGTGGCTCGTTCCGGTCCCTGGACAGGTCGATACGTTGTAACGGCAGAGTCAGGTGGCCTTGGACGCAAGGCTCGGCGACGCTGCGTGAGTCAGGGCTAACCGCATGCATGAGGTGTCTCTCCAGACAGAACCTTGGTAGCTCGGTGTTCTAATCCAGATCCAGGCTTTCCCCGCAATCCGCATGCGATGGCCGCTAACCGCGGTTCATGCGCCGTGACGTTCGTGAAGATGGGGCCTCAACAGCATTTATGCGTCTTCGGCAGAAATACCGCGGCATAGGCATTGGTCTAGTCATGCCGGCCTTGCCTATCCTTGTCGGCATGAGCAGGCATTTTGCCGTTTCGCCGCCGCCGCTTAACCCGTACGAGCACCGGATAGGCGTGATGGCGGCCAGCGGCGATTCCAGCCGTACGATCGGCGACAGCCTCGGCGTATCGGCGAGGGCTGTCGAATACCAGTTGACAAAGATTTACCGGAAGCTAGGAATATGCGGGCGCGCTGAGCTGCGGCGCGCTTTTAACGGCGGCGAGACAGGCGGATGAACCCGGTCAACTCGTCAAGGCGAGGGCGGCGTCCGCGGCCGAGGCGAACAACCGCCGGCGCGCCGATTCGGCCGTCATCCACCCGCGGTGCTGCCACTCCCGGCCGGCCAGCGAGTCTCCGGCCATCACCACCTCGCCGAACGGGATGGCGCGGTAGCGGGCGATCGCCATCAGCGCCGACGCCTCCATCTCGACGACTAGACACCCTTCCTCCACCCGGCGCGAGACTCGGGCCCTGGTCTCGCGGTAGATGGCGTCCATCGACCAACTCAGGCCCTGCGTCGTCTCCACGCCGGCGGCGCTGAGCGCGTCGGCCAGGCTCTCAACCGGACCCGGGTCAGCCGAGACGACCCGGCCGGCCGGCAGGTAGTGGAAGGACGTGCCCTCGTCGCGCACAGCGCCGGTCAAGATCACCGCGTGCCCCATCACCAGTTCCGGTACCAAGGCCCCTGCCCCGCCGCAGGCGATGACTCCGCGAACTCCGCGGGCAATGACCTGCTCGAGCATGGCACCTGCCAGCGGCGCCCCGACTCCGGGATGGAACACGCCAAGCCGTACACCCCGGTGCTCGATCTCCCACAACGAAGCCGGACCCATCTCGCTGTGCAGGCGACACACGGGCCTCGCGTCCTGACGGCCGGAGAGTTCCTCGACGACGTCACGGAAGAAGCACGCTACAGCGGTCGTCGGCGCGTCGACCGGACGGATCAGCCGGCTCGGCTCGATGACCGCCTCACCGGTCAGATCCTCATCCTCAAGTAGCGGCAGCCGTCGGCGATCAGCTGGCCCAGACAACCTCTGCACCTCCCGCACCTCCCAACTTACCGGCGCGCCGGTGTAGGCCAGCTGATGCCGATAAACCCTGTCATGGCCGCTGACCTGGTGTTTCCTGCTTGAGGCGGCCAAGGCATAAACATACGGCCGGTGTGGCTACTCACGGTGAGCACGTTATTGGCACACATTCCGTCGCGTCGCCGGCTTATCTAATGCAGGATACGCCTTGTCCGCTAGCCGCTTTCCGGCATCATGCGGGAGAGTTCTCGCTCCGGGGATTTTTAGCGCTGGCACGCTCTCCCTGGAGTGACAAGTCTCCCCCCTTCGATCATCGCTTTATGCGAACGGGACGGCGAAGTCGCAGTAGTCGTCGGGGACACTCGTCTCGGTGACGGGTCCGGGCGCGAGATAGGTGACGCGCAGGCCGAGGTCTTCGGGCTTGAGGGCAAGACGCTCATCCTCGATGCCCTGCTCCTGCGCACCGCCGGCCGCCAGCCATCTCCCAGACGCGGACGGGGTTCGCCAAGGACGCCTTCAGACCGCGGAACGGATACCCCGGCACCCGCTCCGCACCAGCGCAGGAGGTCGAGCCCTCCGTGCTAAGGAAGTGCTAACGAAGTGCTAGCAGCGAGGGGGAATCTAAAAACGTGTTACGGACAAGAGGTTCTGCCCTATTTATTGGGTGCTAGCTGGCACCGATCCGAGAAGGAAAATTCATGCGATTCCCAAGACGATGTCGCCGCGTCGCGGTGATCGCCACGAGCGCAAACTCGCTGACGCGCGGCCTGACCGCGGCCGCGGCTCCCGGCACGGCATTAGCGGAGACGAGGAGATGAGCACCTACCTGCTCCGCCGGACAGCGACTTCAGTGGTCATTCTGATCGGCATCTCGATACTGGCATTCTGCATGCTCCATGCCATCAGCGGCGCACCGGGCCGCGCCGTGCTCGGCCTGCAAGCCAAGCAGGTCGCCGTCAATTCCTGGAATAAGTCGCACGGCTTCGACCGGCCGCTAGCCACCCAGTACCTGACCTACATGAACCAGCTCCTGCACGGCAATCTCGGCGAGTCCTTCAAGCTGAACCAGTCGGTGAACTCGGTACTCGCGGAGCATGCGCCAATCTCGGCCTACCTGAGCGGGCTCGGGTTGATCTTCTCGATCATCATCGCCTTCCCCGTCGGCATCTTCCAGGCTGTGAAACGCAACAGCCTTGGCGACAACGTCATCACCGCCGCCGCGTTCGTCACCTACTCGACACCGCTCTTCCTGCTCGGCCTGCTGTTCATCCAGATCTTCGCGCTCACGCTGCACATCTTCCCTGCCGGCGCGTCGGCCGCGGTCAGCCAGAGCAGCTCGCTGACCGGCGCCGTCGAAGATCCGAGGGCGATGGTCCTTCCCGTCGCCACGCTAACGCTGACGCAAGTGGCGATCTACTCAAGGTTCATGCGCTCGTCGGCGCTTGACGCACTCGCGCAGGACTACATCAGGGCTGCACGGGCCAAGGGCCTGCCAGAACGACTCTTGCTGCTGCGGCACCTGGTCAAGAACGCCTGCCTGCCGATGGTCACCCTGATCGGGCTGAGCATTCCCGGGCTGCTCGCCGGCAACCTCATTGTCGAGAACCTGTTCAACTACCCGGGCCTCGGGATCATGTTCATCAATGCGCTGAGTCAAGAGGACTACCCGGTCCTTCTCGCCTATACGCTCATGGGCGGCGTGCTCACCGTGATAGGCAACTACGTCGCCGACATCGCGCTCACCGTCGCTGACCCGAGAATCAGGCTCGCATGACCGGCCGGACACCGTGTTGTGAACGGCCCGCGTGGATTCTGCGCCACGGCTTATCCGGCGGGCCTGGGGATGGTGAGGGCGTCCAGCTCGGTGAGAGTGTCGCCGGTTTCGGCGGCGCCGATCCGCTGGAAGATCTGGTGTGCCTGCCGCAGCAGGATACGGGCGCGGGCGGTGCGGCCGGTGGTGATGGCGCACTGACCCAGCCCGGCTAGGGCTCGGGCCTCGTCGCGAGGGCTGCCGATGGCCCGGGCGAGGTCGAGGGATTGCTGGTGACATACCTGCCCCCGGTCGGGGTTACCAGTCAGCCGGTGCAGGACTCCTTGCGCATTGAGCGTCGCGGCGCGGCCGCCTGGGTCGCCCTGGTGGCGGTGAATGCTCAGAGCTTCCCGCAGTACCCTGGCCGCGCCCAGGTGATCACCTGTCAGGGAAAGCGCGGTCCCGAGGTCGCGCAGCGCGCGGGCCTGCTCAGGCCGGTCGCCGATGCCGCGGTAGATGGCCACGGCTTGCTTCAGGGCGCCGGCCGCGCCCAGGAGATCACCTGTCAGAGTCCGCATGGTCCCAAGGTCGCGGAGGGCGTGCGCTCGGCAGAGCCGTCCCCCGATGTCGAGGTGCATGGCCGATGCCTGCTCGAAGAGCCTGGCCGCACCGACGTAATCGCCCGTTAGCTGCCGGACGTACCCCAGGGCACTGGTGGTTGTCGCCACGCCTAGGCGGTCACCAAGGTCGCGCCAGATGCCGAGTGCTTCCTCCAGGCACCCGCCCGCACCAGGGTAGTCACCCGTCAGTGACCGCACAGTCCCGAGGAGGAACAGGGCGTGCGCCTGGCCGAGTCGGCTGCCGAGGTCGCGGGCGATGCCCAGGGCGTGCTCCAGGACCACCGCACCGCCTGTGTAATCGCCAACCTGGCACCGGGCATGTCCAAGGCTACGGAGTACGTCGGCTTCCCCGAGCCGGTGGCCGAGGTCCCGCCAGATACCCAGCACCTGCTCAAGGACCCCAGCCGCTTCCAGGTAACTGCCGCCAGCTGCCAGCCGCGAACAACTCAGGCACCAGAGCGTTTGGGCCTCGCCGAGCCGGTCACCGAGGTCCCGGTAGATACCCAGCGCCTCATCCAGAACCCCGGCCGCTTCGCGGCGATCCTCGCCCATCAGGTCCCGCACGAACCCGAGGTGGAAGAGGGCGTTGGCTTGGCCGACCCGATCACCGAGGTCCTGGTAGATACCCAGGGCTTCTTCCCATTCCCTGGCAGCACCCGGGAAGTCACCTGTCCTCCGCCGCAGGTCCCCGAGGTCGATGAGGGCGTTGGCCTCGCCGAGCCGATCACCGAGGTGCCGGGCGGCCGCAACGGCGGTGTCATGGCGGCCGATGCCCTCAGCCCACGGGCCGTCCAGCGTCAGCACAACGGCCGTCCCGGTGGTGAGCGCGACAATGCGGGCGTGCTGGCCGGTGCCGGTGGCCAGGTCTAGGCAGGCCCGCAGGCTGGCTCGCTCGGCGCGGACCCAGTCCAGCGCCCGCCTGGCATCGTCCAGGACCGGGACCTCGATCCCCGCGGGAGCGGACGGCATAGGGCCGGGAACGGTGCAGGCGGCCAGTCGGCGGCGGGCCAGCGCGGCAGTGTGCTGGTAATAATCCAGCAGCCGGGCCAGCGCTTGCTGGCCTTCACCAGCGGTCTCAGCAGCGGCGAAGTCGCGGGCGTACCGGCGGAGCAGGTCGTGCATGCCATACCGGCAGTACCCGATCTCGGTCAGCAATCCCTCCCCGTGCAGGGCTTCTAGCTGCGCGGCGGCCCGATCCGGGCTGACGTCGGCTAGCGCGGCGGCGGTCCAGGCGTCGGTCGCGGTTCCGGGGTGCGTCCCGAGCAGCCGGAAGAACCGCTGCGAACCGGGACCCAGGTTATGGTAAGACACCCCGAACGCGGCGGCGACGCTGTCGTGCTCGGCGGTCAGCGTCAAAAGCCTGGCCCGGGTCTCGGCCGCCAGGTCTGCCAGCGTCCAGCACGGATGCCGGGCGAGCACCCGGGCTAGCAGGCAGATCGCCAGCGGCAAGAACCCGGCCAGCGCCACCATTTCCGTCACGCCGTCACGGTCACCGGACGCCCGCGGAGCCAGGCCGATGAACATCGAGATGGCTTCATCTGGCGTCAGGACGCCGACCGGGATCTGGGTGACCGCGCCGGGCAGGTCACCCAGGTGGCGGCGGCTGGTAACCAGCACAAGGCACCGCCCGCCAGGGAGCAGCGGGGCCACCTGGGCGCTGCTGGCGGCGTTATCGAGCACCAGCAACGCCCGCTGCCCGGCCATCCGGTCCCGCCACAACTCGGCCCGCCCGTCCAGGTCAGCGGGCAAGAACCGTGGATCAACCCCGGTCGCGGCCAGCAGCCTGGCCAGCACATCGGCCGTCCGCGCCGGCTCACACCCCGGGGTGTGAGCGTGCAGGTCGATGAATAGCCGCTGGTCCGGGAACTCCGCCGCCAGCACGTGCGCGGCGTGCACGGCCAGCGTCGTCTTGCCCGCCCCGGGCATCCCGCCGATCACCAGGATTCCGGCCACGTCACCCGGTCCCGCGGCACCAGTCACAGCCTTAGTGATCGCGTCCAGCTCAGCTGACCGGCCGGTGAACGCCGCCGTATCCGGCGGCAGCGAAAACCGGATTCCCAGCCCGCCCCCACCGGGCGAGCACGCGCTGTCGCCGGGGTCGGGCAGCTGTAGCGCGGGGTCGGTGGTCAGGACCTGCCGGTGCAGGTTCCGCAACTGATGGCCGGGCTCGGCACCGACTTCGCCAACGAGAATCCGGCGGGCCGCCTGGTAGGCAGCCAGCGCCTCGGCCTGGCGGCCGTCGCGGTACAAGGCGAGCATCAGCATGGCATGCAAGCGCTCGCGCAACGGATGGGCACCGGCCCAATGCCTCAACTCGGCGATCACCTCGCCCGCGCGGCCGCGGTGCAGCTCAGCGTCGAAGCACGCCTCCAAGGCCTGCAACCGCATCTCCGCCAGCCGGGGAACCTCCCGCAATGCCAGCGACTCGGACTCCACGTCCTCCAGCGCCGCACCCCGCCATAGCGCCAGCCCCGCCCGCGCCCAAGCGACCGAAGCATCCCAATCCCCGCCGCGGGCCGCCGTCTTCGCGGCACGCAAGTGGGCCTCGAACCGGGCGACGTCCAACTCGCCCGCCTCCACCCTGAACATGTAACCGTTCGGCAGCGTGCTGATCCGGGAACCGCCCGTGTCCCGCAACAGCTTCCGCAGTCGCCTCACGTAGTTCTGCAGCGTCACCCGCGCTGAAGCCGGCGGATCAGAACCCCACAACGTCTCGGCCAGCTCATCCAGCGACACAACCCGGTTACCGTTCAGCAGCAGGCCAGCCAAAACCGCCCGCTGCTTCCCTCGCGGCACCGGCAACGCTACCTCGCCATGGCGCACCACCAACGGCCCGAGCACACAGAACTCCGAGTCCTCGGCCAAGACACCTCACCTCCGGCACTAGACCACCCCCACGCCAGCACCGGGCGAGCTTTTAAGCCAGCGTTATTAGCGAAACTAACGTCAACGGCCAGTTTACGATCACTAAGGGTATTGAGTCCTGCCTGAGCGGAGCCGGTGCTGTCGTTCAGGAAGATGACCGAGCCGGCTGGGGGTTTCCACAGGGGCGATGGCGCGCGTTAGGTGCGATAGTTCTGTCAGGCAGCTGCCCGCTTCAGTGGAGGTACCCGATGGCCGAGCTCGGACCATTCCCGGACGCGATCGTGGTGGCCCATTTCATCGTCGCCGGCGATGTCGAGCGCTCGCGGCGCTTCTACACCGACGTACTCGGCGGCAAGGTGGTTTACTCCGGCCCCGGAGGGCTCACTTACGTCGAGCTGGCCGGCACCTTGATCATCATCAATGTCGGCGGAGGCCCGACCGACGACAAGCCGACCGTCACCCTGGAGACACCACGCGACCCCGACACGGTCAGCAGCTTTCTCAACTGCCGAGTCAAGGACATCGAGGCCGTCTACGCCGCATGGAGCGCCAGAGGCGCCCAGTTCCTGACGCCACCGAAACAGCACCAATACGAAAAACGCTGCTACATCCGCGACCCCGACGGCTATCTCATCGAAGTAGGGCAGACCACCGACCCGGAGGGAGATTGGTCACCCGCCCGCTGGCCATCCAGCACGCCCGCCCAGGAGTCCGCGTGAGATCCCGACGATGACGACCGCGATCATCGGACCTGAGCAGCGGCTGACCGGAGCGGCCGGCGTGAACCGTGAGTGCCAGCGGGACGTGTGATCGTCAGAAGCATGAGTTGGCGATAGCGCGTGGCGTGCGGTCCGCGTGCAAGGCAAGGAGGTCTAGATGCGTAAATCTCGCTGGATGCTGGCGACTATAAGCGGCGCGGTCCTGGTAGGCACGGTGGCGCTTCAGGGCGTCGCGGCCTCGGCGGCACCCGCGGATCACGGTCACCGCGGTCACCACGGCTCGGCCACGGTTCTGAGGTTCGAGACGATGACGCCAGTCACCGGTCCCTACGTCGGGACGGCCAATCCTCTCCGCGGTGAGGCGGGCGGCGGGCTGCCGTGGATGCTCAAGGCCGGGACCGGTTCGCTGAGGCACGATGGCCGCTTGTTCGTGCGGGTACGCGGGCTGGTACTGGCCAATGTGGCAGCAGTGCCGCAGGCGCTGCGTGGCACCAATCCATTCGCTGCCCTCCGTGCCCTGGTGAGCTGCCAGACCATCGGCACAGGGAACACGGCCACCGTTACCAACATCAGCACCAAGGATTTCAAGGCCAACGCCGCCGGGGACTCCACCATCCGCACGCGGATCAAGCTCCCCCGGCCCTGTTTTGCCCCGATAGTGTTCGTCACTGGCCCAACCGGCACGGACGCCTGGTTCGCGGTAACCGGTAGCTGAGCCCTCGCCTGGCCCGTTCCGGCCACTACCAGGTAGCTGGAATGGGCCAGGCGCAGTCCGCCAGGAGCGGCATCAGCTTGTGGGCAGCGCGAGATCGGTGCTCATGTATCCCAGTCTCAGCCAATCCCAAGCGTGGCACCTGAGCACCACAACCCATTCCGGCCTAGGCTAACTGCCAGATATCGGCCCGGCGCGCCGCCCCCAATGGCGGGCTGTGACGTTATCGAATTATAGGAGTCGCCAAGCTGCGGGCTACGCGAACAGCAACTTGAACGCGGACTCAGATTTCTCTGTCATCATCTGTAGATACGGCGACTTGAGCCGCGGGCCGCCGGCGGCTACACCGGCGGCGGCGGCTTCCCCGAGTAGGCATTCGTGGTCAGCCAGCACAACGGCAACCACTGCACATACGGGCAGGGATGACGGTAAACCGAGTTGACGCTCCTTGCGCTGCAACTTCTAAACAACGCGTCACGTATTCCCATGGCGGCCAGGAGGATACGCCAGCGTTGTACCAGGCAGGGTCAACCATGATGGCCGTGGCGAAGCTGGCCGGCCATCCGGCCGCAGCAATGACCATGACGAGCCTGTACTCCGCCCGGGCGCTGCTCGGGATCCACGGTCCCAGAACAGCGAGGCACACCGCGCCGGGTGGCAGGTATTGGGTTCGAACCAACGTAGGCTGAGCCGACGGTTTTACAGGTATCTCCAAAACATGTCCTGACCTGCGGTTACGCCATTATGATCCAGGATTCTCCAGCTATTCTCCGCAGCCCTGATCGGGGTCACCTCAAGCCTGCCGTCCGTTCGCTCATCCACCTCGGCGTTCGATCGCGGCGCCGTCACTCAGCTTGGCCGCTCGCGCCGAGGTGGCGACCTGCGGCGCCAGATAGGCTATAATTCTGTACATGACGACCGTTCCCCTAGCCGAGGCCCGGCAGAACTTCTCGGCGCTCGTGGACCAGGCCCTCGCCACTCACCAGCGGGTTCTCGTGACTCGTAACGGGGTGCCAGCGATCTGGATGATCGCCGACGATGACTTCGAGTCGATCATGGAGACGCTCGACGTGCTCGCAGACGCGGCGGCCATGCGGGACGTGGCACAATCGCGAGCGGATTCAGAGGAAGGCCGGTACCTCACGGCCGCTGAGATGGAGAAGATCCTCGCAGCCCGCGCCCGGGGGATCGACCTCGGGGACGACGCAGACGTTGTCGCCGAGATGCACGCTCGCGGATTGCCCGACGTCGTCTGCATAGCGACACTGGACGCGCTCATCTCGGTGCGCCGACGGCAGGAGCGGTGAGCTACCGGGTCATCTTGCGCCCGGCCGCGGCACGCGCCCTGCAGCAGATGCCCGAGAAGATCGCGTCCGCCTGCTGGGAATTCATCCACGGGCCCCTCGCCGAGAACCCGCATCGGGTCGGCAAACCGCTTCTTGCGCCGCTCGCGCCGCAGTACTCAGCCCGCCGCGGCGAGTACCGCGTCCTCTACCTGATCGAGGACGAGCAGGTAACGGTCGTCATCACGGCCATTACCCACCGCGCCGACGCCTACCGCACACGGTAGCGAATTTCCGCACCGATACTCCGCCGCTGGTCCCTCGTTTGCGCTCACCAGCCTCGCACGTCGCCGTGCATCATCGACAGCTTCGCCGACGGCCACGAAACCACTCTCGACCTCGGACAGCGCGCATAGCTGTTCCAACCAAAGCTTCCCGACCCGCAGCGGCCGCCGGCTCACCTAGCATCGCCGCCCGCGCGGAACGTACCTGCAGCCGGAGGCGGTCTGCCCGGAGCCGACCGCGACGCAGGAACCGGCAGCCGGACAGGACAGGGCCATCAACGCCACGCGACGCGCCAGATTCGCCGGCATCCTCACAGTGCTCGCCCGGCTCCACCGCCCGTCGGTCTCAAGGGCGTAAAACTGTCACACGGTCGCCCTACGCTGTTGCCATGCCTGACCTGGATGATATTGCGTGGCTCAGGGATAACAGCCCAGCTTGGCGATTGCTCCGTGCGGACAATGCGCCGCTGGTTCTGAGCTTCCTTCACCTGGTGTTTGTCGCCGACAACATTAGGTCAATCTCGGCGACCGAACTGGCTAGCCGCCTCGACGATGAGCTCTACACGCTTAACCAGCGCGAACACGACCACCCCCAACAGGACCAGCACGGTAGCAAGAGGTACCCCAAGTCAGCGAGGGCCTACCTCGACGACTGGGCCGCGCCCGGGGTGGGCTGGTTGCGCAAGTACTATCCCGACGGTACCGATGAGCCTCATTTTGATGCCACTCCCGCCGTCGAGAAGGCGCTGCAATGGGTCCAGAGCCTGCGCGAGCGGGAGTTCGTCGGCACCGAATCGCGACTGAACGTCATTTTTGAATTGCTGCGGCAAATCGTCTTTGGTACCGAGACCGATCCGAGTCAGCGGCTGGCCGAGCTGCGCAGGCAGCGCCAGCAGATCGATGAGCAGATAGCCCGGGTTCAGTCCGGTGATCTGCCGCTGCTCGACGAGACCGCCGTGCGTGACCGCTACCAGCAGTTCGCCGGCATCGCCAGGGAACTGCTCGCCGATTTCCGCGAGGTCGAAGAGAATTTTCGCAAGCTGGACCGGCAGCTGCGCGAGAAGATCGCGGGCTGGCATGGCGGCAAGGGCGAACTGCTCGATGACGTGCTCGGCAGCCGAGAGTCGATCGCCGACTCCGACCAGGGCAGGTCCTTCCAGGCGTTTTACGGGTTCCTGCTGTCCCAGGCCCGTCAGGAGGAACTGTCCGGCCTTCTAGATCGCGTTCACCAACTGGCCGGGATCGCAGAGCGCGACGCCCGGCTTCGGCTCGTCCACTACGACTGGCTCGACGCCGCCGAACGCACCCAGGCCACGGTCCGCCAGTTGTCCGAGCAGCTCCGGCGGTTCCTGGATGACCAGGTGTGGTTCGAGAACAGGCGGGTGATCGACATCCTGCGCCAGATCGAATCCCGGGCCCTGAATCTCAGGGAAGCCTCGAACCTTGGTGTCGTCATGGAGATCGACGCACCGGCGCCGGCGATCCGGCTGCCAATGGAACGGCCGCTTTACGTGCCCGTCAGGAAGACGCGCATCGTCAGCGACAACGTCGAGGACGCGGACGAGGAGACCGATCCGTCGGCCCTGTTCGAGCAGGTCTACGTAGATCCCGAACCGCTGCGGGGCGGCATCCGCCAGGCCCTGCGCGGCCAGCCCCGGGTCGGCCTGACCGAGGTGGTCGCCCGCTACCCGCTCCGGCAGGGAGTGGCGGAGCTGGTCACCTACCTGTCGCTGCGAGATGAGGCGTTCGCGATCGTCTACGACGAAGATCACCGCGACAAGATCACCTGGTCGGAATCGGACGGCCGGGAGCGCACCGCGACGCTGCCGAGAGTCACCTATGCGAGGAGAAGCCAGTGACCGCTGAGCCCGAGCTGTCGGTCGCCGTCACGCAGCTCATGAAAGGCGTGGTCTACCGGGATACCCACGATCGCGCGTGGCGCAGCCTGTCCGAGTTGCGACCGCAAACCCAGGATTACGTCGACGTGCTCGGGCTCCAGGTCATCATCGACGAGGCTGAGGGCTATGCGTTTCTCCGGCAGCGGCCCGTGGATCCAGACGATCAAGATTCGCTGCCCAGGCTTATCCCGCGCCGCGCGCTTTCCTTTCACGTAAGCCTGCTGCTCGCGCTGCTGCGCAAGAAACTGGCCGAATTCGACGCCCAGGGCGGCGATACCCGGCTCATGCTGACCCGGGACCAGATCATCGAAATGGTGCGGGTTTTCCTGCCGTCGTCGAGTAACGAGGCCCGGCTCACCGACCAGATCGACGCGCATATCAATAAGGCGGTCGGGTACGGCTTCCTGAGGCCGGCCAAGAACGCCGATCGGCTGTACGAAGTGCGGCGCATCCTGAAGGCTTTCGTCGACGGTCAGTGGCTCGCCGATTTTGATGCCAAGCTCGCCGAATACGCCGCGCTGCTAGACGGGCAGGAGCAGGAATGACCGGCTTCCGGCTTGCCCGCCTCGAGCTCTACAACTGGGGCACGTTCGGCGGCCGGGTCTGGTCACTCGGCCTGGACGGGCAGAACACGCTGGTCACCGGCGACATCGGATCAGGGAAGTCCACGCTCGTGGACGCGGTCACCACCTTGCTGCTGCCGGCTCAGCGGATCTCCTACAACAAGGCGGCCGGGGCCGACACCCGGGAGCGGAGCCTGCGCTCTTACGTACTCGGGTACTACAAGACCGAGCGCAACGAGGTCAACGGCGCTACCAAGCCGGTGGCGCTGCGCGACGGCTCGGATTACAGCGTGATCCTCGGCGTCTTTGCCAATGACGACTACGACGCCACGGTCAGTCTCGCCCAGGTCTTTTACCTGCGCTCAGGCGAAACGTCCGGCCAGCCGGAGCGCTTTTACATCACAGCCGACCGGGCCCTGTCGGTGACAGGTGATTTCAAGGACTTCGGCTCGGAAATGTCCGGCCTACGCAAGCGGCTGCGAGCTGGACAAGGCATAAGGCTGCACGACTCCTTTCCCGAATATGGCACGGACTTCCGGCGCCGGATGGGAATCGAGTCCGAGCAGGCGATGGAGCTATTTCACCAGACGGTCTCGATGAAGTCGGTCGGCAATCTCACCGATTTCGTCCGCGACCACATGCTGGAGCCATTCGACGCGGCCAGGGCCGTCTCCGACATCATCGAGCACTTCGAGGATCTCACCAGGGCGCACGAGGCGGTGCGACGGGCGCAAGCGCAGCTGACCGCGCTGGCCCCGCTGCTGGAGGACTGCGACAAGCACGACGGCGTCCGCAGGGAGATCGCCGAACTCGACGCCCAGCGGGCCGCGCTGCGGTATTACTTCGCCAGTCTCAAGGCCGACCTGTCCCAGGCCGACCTGGCTGCGACCTCCTCGCAGCAAGCGCTGCTGGAGGCCGACCGCGGCGGGATCGACACCGAGCTGGTCGCCTTCCGGGAACGGCAGACCAGCCTGCAGGTCGAGCTGGCCGGTCACGGCGGCAACCGGCTAGCCGAGATCAAGCGCCAGCTCGACGACTGCGACCGGGCGTGTACCGACCGAATGCGCAAGGCGGAGCGGTTCGCCGACCTGCTCACGAGGGCAACCTTGGAGCCGGGTGGAGACCGCCGGGCAGTTCGCGGCCCGGCGAGCCCAGATCACCGCCGCCCGCGACACCGCCCGGCAGGATCAGCTCGACCACCAGAACGCGCTCACCGAAGCAGGCGTGGCCGGCAAGCAGCTGCGGGACGAGGCCGAGGAGGTCAATGCCGAGCTTCGCAGCCTGGCCGAACGCAAGACCAGCATCCCGAAGAAGCAACTTGAGCTGCGCGACTGGATCTGCCGCGAACTCCGGATCAAAGAAGCATCGCTGCCGTTCGCCGGTGAACTGATCGCGGTGCGGGACAGCGAAGTCGACTGGGAGGGTGCCGCGGAGCGATTGCTGCACAGCTTCGCGCTGTCCGTTCTCGTCCCCGATGGCCACTATGCCGCTGTATCTGACTGGATCGATGGTCATCACCTCAAAGACCGCGTGGTGTACTACCGCGTCCCCGAGTCGTCCCGGACCCGGGCGACGTCGGCCTCCTACGGCCCGAACACGCTGGCGGCCAAGCTGGAGGTCAAAGGACTCCCCGTTCGCTGACTGGCTGGAACACGAACTGGCTCGCCGCGCCGGGCACGAGTGCGTCGAGACGATGGCCGAGTTCCGCCGCATGCCCAAGGCGATCACCAGGGCCGGGCAGATCAAAGGTGGCGGCGGCCGCCACGAGAAAGACGACCGGTTCCGCATCGACGACCGCGGCCGGTATGTGCTCGGCTGGTCCAACCAGCGCAAACTCGACACGCTGCTGGCTAAGGCCGCCGCGCTGAACGGCCGCATCAATGCGGTCGCGGCCGAGCAGAAACGGCACGCGCAGGCCCACGACGCCGCCATCGAGCGCGGGCAGACCCTCGCCGGCCTCGACCAGACCCGCGAGTTCGCCGACATCGACTGGCAGTCCGTCGTCAACCGCGCCGAGCAGCTCCAGGCTGAACAACGCCAGCTAGAGGCAGCCTCAGCCGAGCTTGCCCGCCTGAACAAAGAACTGCGCACCATAGAAGAAAGCATTGCGGGGGCCGAATCCCGCCTCCGAAAGGTCGGCGATCTCATCGGAGGCCCAAGCTGCTCGCCACCGTCCGCTGGATCGAGCAACGCCACGAGCCCGGCACTATCTACCTGCGCCAAGTCGACGTACCAGGGGTCGACACAAAGTTCATCGAGCGCCACCGAGGCGTCCTCACCGAACTCCTCGACGCCCAGCTGGACCCCTCCCGCATCCAGGAAGGCGCCCCCGACTTCGCCGCCCGCTACGGCTTCCTGCGCAAGCCCGCCTACGTTCGCTTCCGGGTCGCCGGAGGATTCCGCGGCTTTTCTGAACTATCCGTCCGCACGGCCGAGTTCACGGCCGCCCCAGACGGAATCGACCGCGCGTACGTACTGGAAAACGAGATCACCTACCTCGCGTTCCCCGTCCCGCCAGCGGCAATGGCCGTACTTGGCGGCGGCTACGCCGTCTCGCTGCTCGAATCATTCGGCTGGCTGGCCACCCTGGACCTGGTGTACTGGGGCGACATCGACACCCACGGCTTCGCCATTCTTGACCGGCTGCGCGGCAGTCATCCGCACGTTAACTCGATGCTCATGGACCGGTCCACATTGCTGGCCCACCGGGAACAGTGGGGCACCGAACCCGTCCCGGCGACCTCCCCCCTTGACCACCTGGATCAAGCTGAGTCGGCGCTCTATGCCGACCTCATCTCGAGCGCATACGGCCCGTCGGTCAGGCTGGAACAAGAGAAAATCAGATTCTCAGCGATCCGGACCGCGGTCGCCGACAGCTGAGGCTGGCGGGATGCGGACGAGGATGAGCGTGACGTCGTCTTCGGGGTGGGGTGCGAGCGAGCCGATGAGACTGTCGCAGGTGGCCCGCAGCGGCCCGGCGGGGCGCGCCAGGGCCGTCCTCAGGGCGGTGATTCCCTGGTCGAAGGAGCGGGCGCGGGTTTCGACGAGGCCGTCGGTATACATGGCGATGACCGCGCCGGGCGTGAGCCCGAAGCTGGCCTGGCTGTAGCTGGCCGGTCCGATCCCGAGGGACTGCCCGCCGGCTAGGTTCAGGGTCCGGGTGCTGCCGTCCGGGAGGGCGAGCACAGGCGGCAGGTGACCGGCCGCGGAGAAGGTGCAGGACTGGCGCGGAGGATCGATGACCGCGTAAACGCAGGTGGCCAGCGGCGTGCCAGGCAGTGTCGCGATCAGGCCGTCCAGGTGGCCCAGCAGTTCCGCGGGCGGCAGGTCCTGCTGGGCCAGGACGTGGGCGGCCGCGCGGAGCTGGGCCATGATCGCCGCGGCTTCGGGTCCGTGGCCCATGACGTCTCCGACGACGATCCCGGTCCTGCTGCCGGGCAGCGCGATAATGTCGTACCAGTCGCCGCCGATGAGATGCCCGCGGGCGGGCAGGCACCGTCCGGCCACGTCGAGATGTTCTGGCCGCACGGGCTCGGTGCCGAGCAGTCCCCGCTGCAAGGCGGCCGTGATGGCCTGATGCCAGGCCAGGGTCACGGCTTTGGCGATGCTCGCCCCGGTGATGGCCGCCAGGTGCGCGATGGCGGTGATGTCGTCGTCGCCGAACTCGGTCCGGCCGGATGCGCGGGCAAGCACAATGAGCCCGGCGGTGCTGTTGCCAGCGGTCATCGGCACCGCCAGGAACGAGGAATGCGGGGAGAAAGCCGCCTTGCCGCCGGGCCGGCCCGCACCGGCGTCCGGCTATCGGGCCGGGCGAACAGCACGGGCTTGCCCTCGTGCGCGCACTGTGCGTAAGGCGAGCCTGCGGCTAGCACCACGGCCTGGCCGGCCGGGAACCCCGTGAGACCGTGATCGTCGCTGGCGGACCGTGAGGCGACCCGGCGGACTGTCAGCCCTGGACCATCCTGGCCTCCAGGGTTTCCGCTCGCCAGGTCGCCGTCGCGGAGCAAGTGCTCGGCAACGTACGCGACCGCGGCGTCGGCGACGCCAGGTACGAGGGAATCCAGCGCCATCCGGGCGATCTCCGCCAGGTCCTCCCCGGTGCCCAGCCGCAGCCCCTCAGCCTCCAGCGCGCTGAACCGCGAGTTGTGACAGGGTGTCAGCGGACGATCTGGATCTCCTGTCACCTGTACCTCGGCTTCGCGTGTGCCAGATGCGGCCTGTGTGCTAGCGCCGCAGAAACGGCACTGCATAATGTAACGGCATATTTCTCTGCAGGTCCATGAAAGACTGCTGCCGTGATGGCGCGCAATCCGCTGCAGCCACAAAGCGGAGCGCCCTGGCGGGCGGGACAGGAGGTCATCGTGGCCGAGGAGGCGAACTGGGTTCCTCCGGAGATCGATACGACGAAGGCGAGCATCGCCCGGGTTTACGACTGGTGGCTGGGCGGGAAGCACAACTTCCAGGTCGACCAGGACGCGGCCCGCGCGATGGTCGCCGTCGAACCTAGGACGCGCACCATCGCACGTGGCTACCGGAGTTTCCTCATCCGCGCCGTGCGGTACCTGGCCGGGCCGGCTGGCATCCGCCAGTTCCTTGACATCGGTTCGGGCATCCCCACTGCGCAGAATGTCCACCAGGTCGCCCAGCAGACGGCGCCCGGCGCCCGGGTCGTGTACGTGGACAACGACGATGTCGCCGTCGCCCACAGCAAGCTGCTGCTCGATGGCAACCCGGACGCGACCATGATCCACGCCGATCTCCGCGAGCCGCAGGCCATCCTGGACCACCCGGAAACCCGCCGCCTCCTCGACTTCACCCAGCCGGTCGCGCTGCTGCTAGCGGCGGTCCTGCACTTCGTCCCCGACAGTGACCGGCCCGGACAGATCCTGGCGACCCTGACCAGTCCGCTCGCCCCGGGGAGCTACCTCGCCATCAGCCACGCCTGCCGCGACGCCGACCCCAGCGTGGCCGCCGAATACGAGACCGCCTACAACAGCAGGGTCGCGGCCAGCAGCGCCTTCCGCACCCGCGAGCAGGTCACTCGCTTCTTCGACGGCTTCACCCTCCTCGATCCGGGTCTCGTCTGGCTCCCTGAATGGCGGCCCGACTCTCCCGATGACGTGCCCGAAGACCCTGCCTCGCTCTGGGCAGTAGCCGGAGTCGGCAAGCGCGCAAGCGAACGCTGACTCACCAGCCACCGCAACCACCGCCCCCGGCCAACCGCAAGACCATCCCACCCAGCCCGGCTTTTTGACGCTCCTGAACCGCGGGCGCCAGCGATCCACTTCTTCGGGCGGCCACAGGTCGCCTATCCAGCTTGATAGCATGACGCAATCATTATATTATTGCGTCATGCTATATCCGACGCCTGAGATCGCAGCGGAAGACGCACGCGTGCTCGCCGAGATCGACGTCATGCGCCAGGAGCTACGGCACACCATCCGCGACATGCCTGCCAAGTGGACGGACGGCCTGCGGAAATTCCTGACCGCCGACGCGATCGCGGCCTCCAACTCCATCGAGGGATACAAGGTGCCGACGGTTGACGTCGTGGACCTGATCGAGGGCGAGCACGATGTCGACATCTCAGAGGAGAACCTCGCCGAGACGGTGGCGTACCAGCACATGATGACGTATATCCAGACACTGCACGACGCACCTGACTTCACATTCAGCAAGGGGTTCCTCAACGCGCTCCACTGGATGCTGCAAGGACACCGGCACAGCCCTCGCAAGCCAGCAGGACAGTGGCGGAGCGGACCGGTGTACGTCACCGATGCCCGCGACCCGTCAATCGCGGCGTACACAGCGCCTCCTGCCGCACGCGTCCCGGGGCTGACGGCGGAGCTCATCGCCTGGCTGAACGCGGCCGACGATACACCCCCCCTTGTCCGGGCAGCCATGGCTCACCTGCATCTGGTCTCTATTCATCCGTGGGCCGACGGCAACGGGCGGCTGTCACGGTCGTTGCAGACGCTCCTCATCGCGCGCGAGGGAATCCTCGCCCCGGAGTTCTCGTCGATCGAGGCCTGGCTGGGACGGCCTGGAAACACCTGGGAGTACTACCGCGAACTCGCCAGCCGCGGCGCGACGTACCAGCCGGCGCAGGATGTCTCCAGCTGGGTTCAGTTCAACCTCGTCGCTTACCACCAGCAGGCGCAGGTCGTACGGCACCGGACAGAGAGATCCGGGCGTACGTGGCGGCTGCTGACGGAACATGCCGAGCAGGCTGGACTAGACGAACGCGTGGTCTCCGCGCTGCACGATGTCGCGATGACCGGACGCGCCCGGAGGCTGCGCTACGAGCACGCCGAAGGACTCAGCCTTCAGCAGGCCCAGCGAGATCTTCGCGACCTCGCCTCGGCAGACATCCTGGAGCCAGTCGGCCGGACTCGCGCGCGCTACTACAAAGAAGGTCCCCGCTTCCCTCAGGCAGCACTAGTCGAGGCCCGGACTCCCATGGCAATCACCAGCCCGTATGCCGGCCGGCGGCCGTTAACGTCAGGCTGACCGGTGCTCGGCGGCGGCCATGCTGACGTTCAGGGTCGCAGCTTGGCGTACGTCCGAGTGCGCCCCCAGCCTTGAACCGCGCGGTACCCGGCTGGGCGATCCTGGTAGGATAAAAGTATGACCACCTCGGCTAAGCGGAAAGTGTCGGTCACCCTCGACGCGGACCTCGTCGCGGCAATGGAAGCCGATACCAGTACCACGCTATCGGCAGAAGTGAATTCGGCCTTGCGCGCCGAGTTCACCAGGCGCAGGCGGCAGCGGGCTCTCGCGGACCTTCTGGATCAGCTGGCGGAAGAGCGGGGCGGACTGGACACACCAGAAGACCGGGCACAGATCGCGAGGTACATGCGGCTACTCGGCGGCATGGCCGAAGAGCCCGGCCAACGGCAGGCCGACTGATGCGACTGGTACTCGATGCCGAAGCAGTGCACGCATTGCTTGATCCGCGGCATCCAGCCGAACGCAAGGTACGGCTCGCGATGGAGGCCGCGCGCAGGCTGAGCCGCGAGGTCGCGATCGCGACGGGAACCCTTGCCGAGCTGTACCGGGGAGCCGGACGCAATCAGGCTCTTGACGCACTGCTCGCCGGGGAATCGGGAGACGGGCTGCTGCTCCGCGACACCGACCGGACACTGGCCCGGCTGATCGGCGCTTTGCTCACCGAGGCGGGTGCCAGTTCTGCGCTCTTCGCAGATGCCCATCCTGTCGCGGTCGCGATCGAGGCAGGCGGAGGCGTGGTCCAGACCGCTGACCCCGACGACCTCGGCAGACTCGCAGCCCCCTACCGGACCGTCGTCGTCGAGCCGCTAGCACGGAAGAAGGGCTCGCCACGCTGAGGACTCTTCCCAGCACGTGTCTACGCCAGGTGCGCCGCCGGACAGCAAGACGAGGCCAGGCGGCGAATCCTCGAAGCCACGAGAGGCAAGCCCAGCTCTCAGGATCTGGGCACGTATTCGGCACAGCCACCCGCGCGAGGCCGCAGCCCGTCACACACAGCCGCATAGGACGACAACATCTCCTGACCGCAAACACGCAAGTCAGGGATGTCTTTGCAGGTGGTGACAGGTGCTGGGTTCGAACCAGCGTAGGCTGAGCCGACGGTTTACAGCCATCTCCCATACGTGGCCTGACCTGCGCTGATACCTCCGGTCCTCATACTTCTCCGCCTATTCTCCGGGTGCCCGCTCCTTCGGCGATCCTCCGGCCGGCCAGCATGGCCGCGCTTCGCCCGAACCCGGCTGATCTGCGGTTACGAGCTTCCGTCCAGCGCTCTCGCACCGCCCGGAGGCATCGCGTCGTCCGGACGACATGAATACTGTTGAGGTACCCAAGGCACCACAGGTACTGTAGACACCGAGTGCACTACGGAGCGGGGAGGTACGAACGCGCTGATGACGACAGAGCACGCACCACGGCAGATCGCAGTCAAGGTCTCCCCCGAGGGCGACAAGCTGATCACCAGTGGTGCTCACTATCTGCGGATGAGCAAGAAGGACCTGGTCGAGGCGGCGGTCGCCTTCTACCTGGACGCGCGGCGGGAAGAGATGCAGGCCGGGATGCGCGAGTTGCTTGGCGAGCTCGACGGCAGCCGGGCGTCGCGGGTGGCGATGCTGGCCGGCATGACACGTGCGGAGCTGGATTCGGTCGGCGGCGCGGGCGAGGATGACTGATGGCGGCCAGGCACGCCAGGCCGACCATGCGCTGCCTCCGCGAGGATCTCGCGCTCACTGTCCCTGGCGTCGACACCCCGCTGGAAGAGGTCAGCCATCCGCTGCCGGCCAAGGCATCCGAGCGCCTTGCCGACGATCAGGCGCCGCAAGAGCCGATCAGCGCCATCGATGATCAGGTGCTGCTCAAGGTGAAAGTCCAGCGCTGGCGCGGCGCCATGTGGACCGGCGGCGACCTCGCGTGGCTGGTAGCCGCCGGGCGGCGGGAAGAGGGCTCGGCAGATGATTTCTACGCGGCGCTGGCCGCCCGCGGCAAGGCCGCCAGGGCACGCTACAACGCCGGGCACCCCGCGCCATTGACCAGCACCACCTACAGCGGCTACTTAATGCCCGGCCATGAGGACGACCTGCGGTGGCGGGCCGAAGCCGCAGCACGGACAGAACGCCGGCTGAGGAGGACCGTTCGCGAACTGGTCCGCCAGTCACTGCTCGATGGCCACGAGCACGCGGTCATGCTCGACGGCGCAGCTGGCAACGGCCAATGGCAGACCGAACTCGCCTTCCGCCCCGCCCGCTGACGCCATCATTAGCTGCATGCGTTACCGGCGTGCTATCGAGAAGCTCCGCATCCTGGCCGAGGCCTGCGAGTCGGCCAGGAAGTGGCCGCTTGACGACCCGTTCCTGCGAGAAGCGTACGTGTTCGGGGAGGTGCTCAAGGGGACCGATCCGCTGGAGTTCGTGGAGATCGCCCTCGTTCTCAACCTGCGCCCCGAGGAGGTTCCCTGGGAATCACACCCGCCCGGCACCGCGTGGATAGCGGAACTGCTGCGGCTGGACAATGGCGGCATTGCCTACTGGTGGCGATCTCACCTGGGCCCGGTAGGCAATCACCTCATCCGCACGCCGGTGCGGTTCTGGTCCCTGGCAGGTACAGATGAGGCGGTACTCCAGGCGCTCGCCGAGCGCCGGCTCGATGACCTGGCCCCGCTGTCACCATCGGCGCAACCGGAGCGAGAGCAGCTGTCCGCGGACCTCGCGGAAGCGCTGAGCCGCCTGCGCGCCGTCCGCGACTCGTACTGGGATCATGACTGGCGGCGGGAACATCGCGGGCTCGGCCGCTATCCCGAGAACCATCTCTGGGAAGCCGTCCACGGCTACCTGGATCTTCACGACGCAGACTCAGCGAACTGACTGAGTCAGCTACCGACCGCTTCCTATGGGCCACAGGACGAGTTCACTCAGGTGCAGTCGTCGCCTTACGCGCCATCCTTGCTGTTCCTGCGCGGCGCCGACTCCGGCGGGTCACCGCGCAGCGACAGCAAGGCTCGCTCAAGAAGAGCTGCGCCCATGGAAGCAGGCGCGGCCGAAGACAATTTTCACCCTATTTAGTTTGAATGGGATACCCGGGGCACGACTGGCCTGTTTAAGCAGACGAATAGAATGCTGGACTGGACCTTGGTGCCCTTACCCTCGCAGCCCAGGCTGCGAGTACGGCGCTGGTGACCCCGGCCGATCTCGATACCACTGGCAGCTGGCCCTGAGGCTCTACGCGGATGAGATTTTCAGCAAGCACGGTCGGCGGGAAGCGCATTCGGATCGGCACGCCGGGCAGGCTTGCAGAGCGTCCCGGAAGAGATCGGGCCGTCGCGGTAGTCACCCGCCATGTCAGTCGATTAGCTCAAAGTCGATCTGGAGAGCACGGTAGGTTTCGGCGGCCCTGCGATCGCGCGTGGCCAGGGGGATCCCGTGTTCGCCTGCCGCGGCGGCGACGAGCGTATCGTAGACCGCACCGCCGGCAATGCCGAGTTCGGCCAGCCTGCCGTGGAGCCACTGCGCGCGATCAGCGGACAGGAACCGTGAACCGGGGAAATTGCGGGCGAGCAAGCGCGCCACCGCCGCGGGAGTTCGCCGGCTGGGCGGCGGCAACCTTGTCAGCACCGAGAAGGTCTCGAAGGCCGCATGACCGCTCAGCCCGCAACTCCGGTCGCCGATGGCCTTCCTGACGGCCTGATGATGTTCGTGCCCAGCCGCGGCGTGAGCGACGGCCACGCTCGTGTCGATCAGAAGCTGCGGCCCGTCATCGCTGGTCGGCATCGCGCAGCATCCGTACCAGGTCATCGCTGATCACGGCGTCAGATGCCGGTATGACAGGCATTCCGTCCTCGTCCGCCAGGTAGTCGTCGGACAGCGGCTCTATATGCAAGCCCGCTCCGTCCCGGGTTACCTCGACCTCGCCGGGCACCAGCCCCAGGCTGTCCCGCAGCGCCTTAGGTATAACCAGTCGCCCTGCCCTGTCAATGGCTGAACGCATGCCACAAGCATGCCATCAGCATGCCAGCCAGCATCCCGCCCGATGGCACCTGACTGAATCCTCCGGTACCCCTCGTTGACGTGGAAGATCCCCGGAAAGACCAGGCAGGTCGCATACCAGGGGCCCGACAGCACTTCGGTGCTGCCTTCGCGGGGCCCTGACGACGCTGCTGATCTCTCCAGACCGACCAACCCCGGCAGTCCTCGAATGCATTATGCTTTCAATGCTGCTACGGTTATTTCATGACCGCGCTTACTATCAGGGATGTCTCCGACGACGCCGTGCGGACGATGAAAACCCGGGCAGCGCAGGCAGGCCAGTCACTGCAGGCATATCTCCGCAGCCTAATCGAGAAGGAAGCCGCGAGGCCCACTGTAGCCGAGGCCGTCGAGCGATCCAGGAGGGACGCAACCGCCAGCATCAGCACCGCTGACATTCTCTCCGCTATCGACGAGGGCCGGGCTCGACGTTGACGGTCGTAGATTGCTCAGCCATGGTCGAACTGCTCGCGGCGAAGACCGAGGCGGGAGAGTCCATCGCGGAGCGGCTGAGCAGATCGCAGATCGTGTACGCGCCGTACGTACTAGACGGGGAAGTCATCTCCGCGCTGCTCGGGCTCAGGCGAGGCAGAAAGATCACTGAGCCGGAAGCCGACGCGGCGGCCGCCAACTTCCGGGCGTTCCCCGTGGAGCGGCAAGATGTGCTTCCTTTGTGGCCCCGCATCATAAGGCTGCACGCCAACCTGTCCGCCTACGACGCTCAGTACGTCGCCCTGGCCGAAATCCTTGGCGTCTCCTTGGTCACCGCCGACGCCCGCATCGCCCGCAGCGGCGCAGCCCACTGCGACATCGAAGTCTTCGGCGCGCCGCCATCCTCCTCCTGAGCCGCGCGTCACCGTGGCTCCCACAGCCTGCTGCCCCCGCAAGTTTCCTGCCCGCCAATCCCCGAACCGCTGACCTGCTAACCGCCAGCCAAAACTCATTGGACGCCGTTCAGCCAGCCGAACACCCGCACCACGAACAGGCACGAGGCGAATAAGCACGACCGCCGATCCTAAAACAGCAGGTCAGGCTACGCGCAGGGTTTTGGGCACAGCACAGGAATTCTGCGCGGCGCCGAATTCGGTACTCGTCGTCGCTGACGATCAACGTCGCGTCTACCTGGTCTGGGCATCAACGGAAGGCACGCTCGATGGGCATGCCGGTGACATTATGGAAAGTGACGACCTCGGCCTAGTGCCTCAGTTCCAGAATTTCACGCGAGGGGGAGGTGGGCAGGCGATGCCGACTCCGGGAAACCTCGGACAGTTTTTGCGAGAGATAAGGGAGAGGCAGGGGCTGACGATTGAGGACGTTGCGATTGCCTCTGACGTCAGCATTACAACGATAAGTACGCTGGAACGCGGCATAACCTCGCGTCCGCACCGCGCCACGGTCCGAAAACTCGCCTTGGCGCTGGGCCTTGCCGGTGACGAGCTAGCCGGCTTCGAGGCCGCAACTCGGCGCGGTCGGGCGCGGTCGGCATCGAATTCAGAGCGGAACGTTAGAGATGTGGCGGACGCGGCGATCTCGCGCGCTTCGCGTCTGGCGGCAGCCCAAGGCATGGCTACCCGGGCTTTGCCACACCCCACTCGCGCGTTTACCGGTCGCGAGGAGGAACTGGCCGAGCTAGTCGGCTCGCTCTCCGATGCCGACCGAGCGGGGATTTACATCATTAGGGGGATGCCTGGGGTCGGGAAGACATCACTGGCGGTGCAAGCGGCGCATCAGGTTGCCAGACACTTTTCCGATGGGCAGTTCTTCGTCGATTTGCAGGGGCACACGCGAGGTCTGCGGCCGCTGAGGCCGGAAGAAGCACTGCGGTCGATGCTGCACAATTGCCTGGGCATGCCGAACGAAGTCATTCCCCGCAAGCTCAACGACCGCGCGGCCGTATACCGTAGTCTCCTAGCGGGGACTAGGACCCTTATCCTGCTGGATAGCGCCGTGAGCTCGGCACAGGTCAGGCCATTGCTCCCCGGCGATCACGAGTGCGCGGTCATCGTCACCAGCCGGGAGTATCTCCGCGCCCTCGACGACGCGGAACCGCTCGACCTAGGTACCTTGCCCGACGACCAGGCGATCGTCCTCCTCCGCAAAACGGCCGGGCCGCATCGCCTTCCCGCAGACGATCCGGATCTAGGCAGGATCGTCCAGTTGTGCGGAAATCTGCCACTGGCGATCCGGATAGTCGCCGCTTTGATGCGGGACCGTCCGTTGTTTACCCCTAGCGATGTGCTGGAACTGCTGAGCGATGAGCGTGAGCGCCTCGCGCATCTGCAATCTGAAGACTTGAGTGTCAGGGCGGCCTTCGATGTGTCCTACAGGAGGCTGCCTGAGGCGGAGCAGCGTATGTTCCGGTGGTTTGGGCTGATCCCGGGCCTGGACTTCGACGCCCACACGGCCGCGAGCCTGGTCGGCGGTGACGCATGGCGGCTCGTTGAATCTCTCCTTGACCACAACCTGCTGATCCAGCAGGCACGAGGCCGCTATCGCCTGCACGACCTGGTGCGTGCCTACGCACGTAGTCTCGTGCGGCACGAGGACGCCGAAGTGTCCGGGCGACTGCTCGACTTCTACCTGCACGCGGCCCAGGCTGCTGATGTTCATCTTGAACGGCGGAGTCCGAAGCCCAACGACGTCCGTCCAGTTAGCGCACCCGTTCTCAGCGCCTCCGCTTGGCACGGCGGCACAGGCTCGCGATTGGATCAGAATGGAACTGGCCAACCTGGACGCCGCCGCCCGGCATGCGGCCGAAACCGGGCGGCCTGATTTCACGATCTCCTTGTCAATGGCGCTGGCGCAGTATCTCCGGGTGTACGGCCCGTGGGCGCAGGGCCTCATCCCGCATCGCCTCGCCGGGGCAATAGCCCGGGACACCAACGACTTCGACGGGCAAGCTGCGGCGCTTGTGCACGTCGGAGTGCTGCATAGGCAACTTGGACAGTTGCGGTCCGCCAAGGTGGCGCTAAATCAGGCGGCCCGTCTCTACCGTAGGCTCGGGAGTCACCGCGGCTTGGCTGCGGCCCTCTTGGAGTCGGGCGTGGTAAAGCGCATCAGTGACATGGCTGAGGAAGGCGGCAGGGATCTTTCCGAGGCACTTGCGCTATACCGGGAACTCGGCGACCGGCACGGTGAGGCCGGCGCTCTGGCTGAACTCGGCGCTCTCCAGCGGCAGACCGGGGAATTCGAGGAGGCCCTAGAGAACCTCCGGCACGCGCTCGGCCTTTTTCGTGCCCTGGGCATCCGTTATGGCGAAGCTGTCACCCTCGGCTACCTGGGGACCGTCCAGGTGACAACCGGCGCGATCGAAGACGCCAGGGAGTCGCTCGACGGCGCGCTGGACATCTACCGGCAACGCCGCGAGCCCATCGGCCAGGCAAATATGTTGCTGTTCCTTGGCGGCGTTTACAAGGACGCGGGACAGCTGGAAGAGGCTGTATCAGTCCTTGATGACGCACGGTCCCTCTACGAGGCGGCAGGATACCAGCGGGGGGTAGCGGGGGCATTAACGTACCTCGGAGACGTCCACCAACTCAACGGGGATTCAGGGACGGCTGATCGGTCTATATCCAAGGCCCTGGAGATATTCAAGGAAGTTGAGGACCCAGGCGGCGAAGTCGAGGCCCTGAACCATTACGCCGTTCTAGCCATGGCCAACGGCGCGCCTGACCAGGCCCTGGCCCGGTACCAGCAGGCCCTGGAGTTGGCCCGGCGGATCAGCTCACGCAAGGACGAGGCCGACGCACTCGAGGGGCTCGCCCGGGTGCACCTCTTCGCCGACCAGGTACCCCAGGCAACGGCCTCCTACCAGCAGGCCCTCGACCTCTACGAGTCGATGCACCTGAGCAAGGATGCCGAGCGCGTACGGCTGGCGCTATCCGGCATCCGCCAAGACTTCTGACGTCCAGATTCCGCATGCGTTTCCGCATGTAGTTCCCTCTGTCAGCACGATGGCATCCTTCCTATTCTCAGGCCATAAGGCAGCCGGAGCTAGTAACGCCGGCTTCGCTCGGGCTTGCGTGGAGGACCCTGATGGGGAAGAGAAATAGCAACTACAACGACATTATCGGCGCAGCCGTCATTACCGCAGCTGGACTCGGCGCTGGAACGGCCTTCGCGCCGGGAGCCGACATCGCCCTCTGCGGCGGGACGTGGATCACGATGATGGCGGCAATCGCTGATCGTTCCGGACACCAGGAAAACAAAGCCTTCTGGGGAAAAGTACTTGCCTCAGTCGGCATGGGGGCCGCAGGCTACTGGGCAGGCTCCAAGATATTCACGGGAATCTTGTTCTACGTCATCCCTGGCGCGGGAAGCATTACCGCTGCCGCGCTCAACGCGCTCCTGAACGGGCTGTACACCTGGCGCCTCGGAAGTTCATTCGCAAACTTGTTCGATAAGTCCGGTGTCGATCTTCGCGATGTCGGCGCGGTGGCCAGTTACCTCAGGGGCGCTCTCGCGCCTATACCAACATACGCGGAGGTACACCACGTATGGGACCTAATTCGTGAGCATCTGTGACTACGCAGCACGCGAGTCTTCCGTTTCTCAGGTAATGGAAATTGCAATGCCAGGAAATGACGGCGTCATTCGGATCCCTCCTGCCTAGCGCGCTACCATCCCGACAACGCGTCGCGCAAGATTTCTAGATCTGACTGACCCGCAAGCCTGAGTCTCAGCTATGCGCGCGCAGCGCAGTCGGCCATCAACTCTGGCCCGGCCGGTCACACCACCTGTTCAAGCTGCCGAACCGTAGCCGATGGATGCCGAGCCTTACTGAAATTGCTCCATCGCAGCGACAAGATCCTGGGCCGAGCGTAAAGCAGCAGGTCAGCTCATGCGCAAGGTTTTGGCACAGCACACACCTTTTCGCATACTTCAATGGCGCTGAACTCGATGTGAATCTAATCGGGCACATCAATGCGCAAGCGGGGCCGATGCCTAGACCAGCAAGCACCCGCCGCGAGTGCCTGGACCAGATACTGATTACCGGTGAAGGCACCCACAGGCCGACGTCAGAATGCGCCAGTACCGTCTGGGGCGCCCAGGCCGGTCGGGGCGTCGTAGCCTCTCCTGGCGACGCACAGGTAGTCGTCGCCGCATGTGGCCTTGGGCGGCGCCAGGCCCGCGTTGTTGCCAGCCCTGATGTCGAACAGCTGACGCCGGTGATGGTAGAGGCTGCCAGGCGAGAGCCTGGCCGCGTTGCCCGCGAGGCCGAAGATGCCTGCGATGAGCGGGGCGGCAACGCTCGTCCCGCCCACGGTGATCCAGCCGCCCCGGTTCTTGAGGTAGATGGGGATGTCGGTGGCCACCGCGGCGACATCGGCGATGGTCCGGCCCGGGCAGCGCGGATCGTGCTGCCACCTGGGCTTGGCCACGTAGGCCGAGCAGCCGCTGGCACCCGCATCGCCGAGGTTGTCATGGGCGTTCCACACGCTCTCGCTCCAGCCGCGCGCGTTACCGGACCGGCGCAACTGGGTGCCGCCGACCGCGGTCACCGTGGCCAGGTCGGCCGGGAAGTTCGCCTCACCGAACCCGGCGTCCCCGGACGAGACCACGATCGTGTGGCGCGGGTGGTCGTAGTCCTTCGCCAGGGTCATCGCGAATCCGTTCTCCTGGCCGCCATAGCTGTTGGAGATGACCGGCGCGCCCAGCCTGGCCGCGGTGTTCTCGGCGGCGGCCAGGCTGGTGCTGAGATCGCTGCTGGCCTCGACCAGCAGAATGTGGCAGCGCGGGCAGGCCACCGAGACCATGTCCACGTCCAGGGTGGTTTCCACATCCCAGCCGATGGGGACACCGGAGCGCGGCAGCGGAGCGGCCTTGCCCTGCTGGTTGACGA
The DNA here is from genome assembly GCA_963720575.1 of uncultured Actinomycetota bacterium. Classification (GTDB taxonomy): domain Bacteria; phylum Actinomycetota; class Actinomycetes; order Streptosporangiales; family Streptosporangiaceae; genus Chersky-822. The sequence continues at coordinate 603,117 of CAVRGA010000001.1, read as the reverse complement.
TCTTCAGGCAGCCGCGGCCGCACCGCGGCAGGCCGAAGCGGCGGCGGTAGTACGCGAGATACTGAGCGATGTGCGGGGTGCGGAAGGCATCCACGATGGCGACGGTCTGCCGTGGATCACGCCGGAACGGCAGCCGGTAGGCGGACCAGATGTCCCGGGGGGTCAGGCCCTTCGGCCCGGCCGCGGCGGCAGGCCGACTCCCGTCCGGCCGTGTGCGGTACACGACGAAGCACCGCGCCCGGCCGGGTCGCGCCACCGGGCACGCTGCGCGCAGGGCATTGCCAGCATGGGGGGCATGCGGCCGGTCCGGCCCAGCGCTGGCCGACACAGCGCCGGCCAGCGCCGGGCCGGCCGAGACGATCACGCCGAGCACGGCCGCGGCGGCCCCGGCCAGGGCTGCTGCCCGTCTGGTGAATGGGATCATGGCTAAGTACTCCTCTCGTCAGGAAGGTGGCCGGGAGGCCGGTCAGCTTGCGATGCGGTAGGCCGAGGGCAGCGTCTCGGTGATCGTGTCGCCGGCCGCATCGCGGGCGGTGACACGCAGCGTCACCAGGGACGGGCTGCCGGTGAACGCAAGGCCGAACCGGGCTGGTCCTTCGCGCTGGACGGTGGCCTGCTGCCAGGTCCGGCCGCCGTTGAAGGACACCTGCGCGCTGACCGAGCTGATCGGCGATGATTTGGCTTCCTGCAGGTGGCCCACGGTCAGGCTGATCTGCTGGGGACCCGCTTGGGTGGTGCCGGACAGGCTGAGCCCGGCCACGAGGTAACGCAGGGTCAGCATCCCCTGCACCGCGCAGTGCACGTTCACCTTCGTGCCCGTGATGCCGCAGAACCACGGACCGGTGAGGGTCGCCCGCGGCTCGGGGCGGCTGGGCCAGGTCCAGACGTCGCGGCTCACCGCCGAGAGCGGGAAGCCGCTGCTAGCCCGCGAGGCCGTCAGCACGAACTTGATCAGCGATGGCCTGGGGCTCAGCTTGGCGTGTACGCCCAGGGTAATCAGGCTCCCATCCGCCCGGACGGCGTTCCCGGCGGCGATCCGCACACCGTTCTGGTAGATGGCATACCGGCCGGAGAGCTTGTCGTCATTGAGGAATGCGGAGAGTCCGGTGCCAAGGTGGCCGTTGGTGTTGTCGCTGAACGGAGTGATCTGCAGGGACAGCGTGTTGCCGGCCCGGATGGCCGACGGGATGTCCGCGAACTTGGTCCCCGGCAGGATGACATTGGGGGCGGGGTGCAGCGGGTAGCGGTTCCACTCCTCGGTCAGCTGCTCACCGGCATGCAGTAGCCGGAACGCGCCGAACTGGCCGCCGGTCCCGTCGCCGAACTCCGAGTACAAGCCCGACCATTGGCTGGCGGGGCTGGCGGTGAAGTACTGAACCAGGCTGCCGGGCCGGCGGACGCCTCCGCTTTCGCAGGCCCCGAGCTCCGACGCGGCGGACTCCGTGCACCAGCTGCCCGCCGTCGAACTGACGTCCTGGTAGAAGTTCTCCCGGACAGTAGCCAGATAGCGGGGCCTGGCTGCGTAGCGCTGGTTGTGCGGGATGAGCCCGGACGGCTCGGCGTTGCTCAGCGCGTAGGCGTAGGGCACTGTGAGGTGACCGGGCGAGGTCAGCCATCCGGCGGTCTCGAAGTGCAGGCTGCCGTACGTCGGGGCGCGGGTGACAGGGCTGATCCACAGCGACACGCCTGGCCCACCGCCTATGCCCAGGGTGATGCCGCTGCGGGGCGCTACGCGCGAGATCGTCAGCGAGTCGGCCAGCAGGTTCGCACGGCGCGGCGCGGCGAAGCCGATCTCGCTGGTCGTGGCCCGCTCGCGCAGGTGCACGGCGCTGTTGCCGTGCACGGTGAACTGCGGCAGCACATCCAGCCTGAACGCCTGTGAGTGGCGGCGGAACTGAAAGAACATGCCGATCGCGCAGTAAGTCCCGTCCGGGACGCTGTACTTCACTGATCCGTGGTAGAAGCCGTTCTCGATGCCCTGGCCAAGTGCGGCAAAGCTGTTCAGGTCGACCACGAATACAGCGTCGCCGGTGTCCGGCTTGCCGTTCATCGTGGTGCCGGTCACCGTCAGCGTGTGCATGCGGAAGCTTGGCCGGGCGGCTACCGGCGCGCTTGGCGGGCCGGGAAGAGAGAGCGACAGGCCGCCGGCGAACAGCCCGTCGGTGCCGTAGCTGCCGCGGTCGTGGTCGGCCACCAGCTGGCGAGCCAGCGCCGCTCCGAGCCTGCGCGCCCCGGCGGCCGTCAGGTAACCCTCGGCGGTGCCCGGCCCGGTCCTGGTCACGATCACTCCCGGCGGGGCATGCAGCCTGTTCTGGAAGCGCAGCGCCAGCGGCAGCCGCCCGTCGCGCTCGGCGCGCGCCAGCGTGCTGAGCTCGAACAGGCTGGAGCTCAGCCCGCGGCCCACGAACGGCAGCGCGGCCATCGGGATCGCCAGGCTGCGCGAGCCGAGGCGCAGCACCGCTACCGCCCCGGCCAGGCCGCGCCCGGCCGGGAAGATCACAGGCTTATCACTCGTATCACCGGTGGCCGCCCAGGCGCCGTTGATCAGCAAGAGCCGGGAGGCCGGCGCAGGGCGGGCTGAACCGGCGGCCCGCGCTGGACCGGCAGCCTGTGCTGAACTGGCAGCCTGGCCCGAACGGGCGGCTAGCGCGGGGCCGGTCAGGGCAGCGAACGCTGCCAGGAAGGCCCCTGGCAGCGCGACAGCGCGCAGGAACGGACGTGGCAAGGCAGACTCCTTCAGTTGCGGGTGCTCGATGGGCGAGATCGTGGGAGGGTGCCGCTGCCGACCACCAGCCAGAAGGCACTCAGGGGCGAGGGCACTGCTCCCATGCGGGTGTGGCCGGCGACGCGCTTTCCTGGCTTGCAGGCGCCGAAGAAGATCAGTTCCATGGAATCGAGGAAGACGTCGCTGTTCGCTGGGGGTGGCTTGACCCGGATCCACAGCCCGATGTGGGCGGGGATGGCCGAGGGATTGATAGTGAAAGCGATCTGGCGGCTGGCGTTCTTACGCTGCGGGAGGATTCTCCCCATCAGCCCGGGATCCCGGCCGGCTGGGGGGAAATGCCCGGGGTAAACGCAGGGGTGGTGGCGGGGCGCCGATCGGGGGCCAAAGCTGGAGAACTGGACAAGAGCAGGGACGCCATCGGCACGCAGCTGGCGCTGCAGGCCGGCCAGGTCACGCAGCTCGCGAATGGTGACTGCGATCTGGCCGCCGGGCTGGTGGATCACGGTCCACGCCGCCAGCCTGACCGGGATAGCGCCCTGGCCGCCGCTGCCGGGCAGCTGCGCGGACGCCACCACCGCGACGATCACGGCGGCCGCGACGGCGGTGCTCAGGCCCTGCCGCAGGCGGCGGCACCGCGACCGGCTGATGATGGCCCCGGCCGGGCGCGCCAGCTGCTCCCCGGCCACGCGGTCGCGGGCGGCGGTGAGGCAATCACGCACCGCGGTGAGCGTGTCGTCGTCAGTCATCTCGCGGCCTCCCTGACAGCCGGGGACGGGATCTGAGCGCGCAAACTGGCCAGCGCGCGATGCAGGTGCACGCCGACCGTTCCTGGCGCGATGCCGAGCGCCTGCGCGGTGGCCTGGGCGTCCAGGCCAAAGAACACCCTCAGGATGACCACCTGCTGCTGCCGGACAGGCAGCCGGCGCACAGCGGCTAGCAACTCACCGTCCTGGTCGCTGCCATCGCCCCCGGGCGCGGCCGGGTCGCTGTCGCCCAGGGCGACTTCCCGCCGCCGGCGGCGCCACAGGGAGACACTCAGGTTCAGCGCGGTGCGCACCACCCAGGCCCTCGGCGCCGGATGCCCGCGCACGACCCGCCAGGACGCCCAGGCCCGGGCGAACGCCTCCGCCACTAAGTCCTCGGCCAGCTGCCGGTCACCAACGGTCACCAGCACGATCTGCAGGCAGTCATCCCGGGCGGCGGCGTAGAAGTCGGAGAACTCCAGTCGCTTGTCCGTCACGCCCCTTCAACGCACACCGGCGCCAATCCGTTTACTTCATCGGACTCTCTCTACGGAAGACCGCATAATGGCGGCGTGCACGAACGCTGCCCCAGCGATACCTGCTCGCCGGTGACGAGTAAGACGGACTGGCCCGCTGCCCGGTCGCTGCCACCGCTACGGCTAGCCCCCGGGCAATTTTTCACCCTTTATTTTGCTGGAAAGATTGCCCGGAGCGCGACTAGCTCCTTCTAGGGACTCAACGCTAGAGAAATTTTCCTGGCATGACCCATCGGCGTGCGGGAGTCTCCGGCTAGATTTGAGTCGCGTCGCGCTCCTGCCAGGCGATGACACCGGGTTCCGTCTCCGATTTCTTCCAGCCCAGGAGCAGAGGTCAGGCCCGTACGAGAGGCACTTCCATCTGACGAGCACGTCCCTCGGGGACCAGCAGCAGACGGTGGCAAGGTCGCTCGAACTCGGCGCCCGGCACATCGACATCGGCCAGCGCCCGGAGGAGGGTCATGTCGTGCTCGCAGACCCCGAAGGCAACGAGTTCTGCGTCATCGAGCCGGGCAGCAACTGGCTTGCCGGCTGCGGATTCCTAGGTGAGCTCACGTGCGCCGGTTCACGGGAGGCCGGGTACTTCTGGAGCGAAGCGCTGGGCTGGCCGCTGGTCTGGGATCAGGGCCCGCAGACCGCGATCCGCTCGCCGCGGGGCGGTCCGAAGATCTCCTGGGACGGTGCGTGGCTGATGCCTCGACGCGGGCTGGCACCCGAACTACTGGGAGCCCCTCACCCGCCAGTTCCCGTAACAGGCGAAACCGTGCGGGCAGGCATGCGGGCCGCGGCCTTCAATCCGGGCCTCGGTGCGCGGCTGGCGGTGCCGGAGGCCAGCGGCAGCCGGATGACGAACTGGCAGCCGCGCCCGGCGTTGCGCACGGTGATCTGCCCGCAGTGCGCTTCGATGATGCCCTGGGCGATGCTGAGGCCGAGGCCGGCCCCTCGCCGGCTACCGGCGTGCGGGCGGTCTCGCCGCGGAATCCGACGTCGAAGACCCTGGACAGGTGTTCGGCCGGGATGCCGCCGCAGGAGTCCGCGACGGTGACGGTGGCCATGTCAGGCTCCTGCCCGGCGAGCACTTCGACCACGCCGCCCGCCGGGGTATGCCGGATCGCGTTGACGACCAGGTTGAGCAGCGCCCGCCCGACCTCAGCGGCATCTACCTCCACGGGGATACCGGGTTCGGCCGGGCCGCGCAGCCGCGCTCCTTTTGCCTGCGCTAGCGGCCCGGCCCTGGTGAGCGCCTCATCGATCAGGTCGCCGAGGTCGGCCACCTGGCGGGACAGCCGCAGCGCGCCGGCGTGGATGCGGGACAGCTCGAACAGGTCATCGATCATCAGGGCCAGCCGGTCCGTCTCCTCCCTGATCTGCTTGTGGTACCTGCTGATCGTCGGCCAGTCCGTGATGACGCCATCCTCAAGCGCTTCGGACATCGCCCGCAGGCCCGCCAGCGGCGTCCGCAGGTCATGGCTGACCCACGCGACGAGTTCCCGCCGGCTCACCTCCAGTGCCCGCTCCCGATCGCGGGCAGCGGCCAGCTGGCCGTGGGCGTTCCGCACCCCCGCGGACAGTTCCGCCAGCTCAGCCGGGAGAACGGAGGACGGGGGACGATAGTCGCCGCCTGTGCCGACCTCGCGTACGGCGCTCAGCAGCAGGCGGCTGGCCGCCGACACGCGCCGCCCGAGGAGCAGTGCGACGGTGAAGCCCGCGATCCCGGCGACCGCGACCACCGCGAGGATCACGTCGAGATCCTTGCGGGCGATGAACATCTCCAGGGAGATCACGCAGACGCCGGCCAGCGTGGCTACGACAGTCACCGCCGCGACCACAGCCACGCTGGTGGCGACCGACCGGGTCGCGAGCAGCCGGAGCACGATCATCCCGGCGACCGCGGCCGCGGCCGCTATCCCGGCGACGGTGTAGCTGACCTGCCACAGGTCCGCCGCGGTGATCATGCTGCCCGCGGTTCGTACCGGTAGCCCACGCCCCAGACAGTCGCGATGCGCGGCGGCAGGGCCGGATCGGCTTCCAGCTTCTCCCTGAGCCTGCGGACGTGCACGGTGACCGTCGAGGTGTCGCCGAACGACCAGTTCCACACCCGCTCAAGCAACTGCTCCCGGGTGAATGCCTGCCGCGGATGCCGCATCAGGAAAACCAGCAGGTCGTATTCGCGGGCGGTGAGCGCGAGCAACTGCCTGCCGAGGCTGGCCTCATGCGCGCCCAGGTCGACCGCGAGGTCGCCGTCGGCGACCACGCCGTGAGACGGCACGCCCGCAATCCCGCCGCCGCGGGCACGGCGCAGGACCGACCTGACCCGCAGCGCCAGTTCACGCGGGCTGAACGGCTTAGTCAGGTAATCGTCCGCGCCGATCTCGAACCCGGCGATCTTGTCGGTCTCCTCGGCCAGCGCGGTCAGCATGACGACCGGGATGGGCCACCGGGACCTGAGCTGCCGGCAGACCTCGAGCCCGCCGACGCCCGGCAGCATCAGGTCAAGCACCACCAGGTCCGGCGGCTCCTCCTCGATCCGGCAAAGCGCCGCCCGCCCGTCATGCAGGCACTCCACCTGATGGCCGTCGCGAATCAGGTACCGGCCGACGACGTCGGCCAGCGTCCGGTCATCATCGACGACCATGATCCGCGCGGGAGGATCGGGATTGCTCAGCATCCGGGCCGCCGGGATTCCGCCGCCGGCGGCCTCGAAAGTTCGGTGGTCACAATGAACAAGGTAGCTGGCTCCGCGCCGCCCGCATCCTGACTGGCGATCCGTCATGGTTTCGTAAGAGATCTCCTGGCCGGACCCCCGGGCCAGCCCGCAGCGGGGCCGGCCCGGGAACGGCGGCCCGCTAGGCAGCCGTTTCAGGGTTACTTGTCGATGACGGCGATACCAACCGGCGAAGAGCCAGCCGGCAACGGCGCCGGGGAGCTGGGCAGCTCAGTGAGGTGTCCGCCGGACACGGCGAACACGGACACGATGAGCTTGCCCGAGCCGGTGACCGAGAGGGTCTTTCCGTCCGGGGACAGCCGGGCGTCGGTGTCGCCGCCGCCGCCATTGATGGGCGTGCTGCCGATCAGCGTCAGCGACCCGCCGGTGTTGATGTCATAGCTGGAGACGCTGGCCGATCCGGTATTGACGGTGAACAGGTACCGGCCGTCGTGACTGATCTCCACCCAGCACGGCGCGGTCTGCCCGTCAGCGAACGGTGACGACCCGATCGAGGAGAGCTGGCCGAAGAAGCCGTCGCGGTACGCGGACACCGTGCCGAGGCCGGTGCCGTTGTGGGCGTTGCTGACGAAGAGCTGCCAGGGCCTGGCCGGACTGAACTCGGCTCCGATCTGGCCCAGGCCCTGCCCGGCGATGGGTGACCCGGGCGCCGTGAGCAGGCGGCCGTCGGGCCGGACCACGAAGCTGTCGATCTGTGACGTGGTGCCTCGGGTGCCGATCAGGCGGGTGCCGTCGGAGTTGAAGAACACGTCGCCCAGCCCGGAACCGGCCGGGACCGCGACCGTCGAGCCGGGGACCGGTGTCAGCGTGCCGTGGTGCAGCCGGAAGCCCGTGTAGTTGCTGCCGCCGGCGCCGGTATTGGCGACGTAGACGAGATGGTCGAAGATCGCGATGCTGACCGGCTCCACGCCGCCGGACGACACCGGCTGGCCCGCCAGCACCGGCGCGCCGCCAGCGGTGACCCGCAGCACCGAGATCTGATTGCTGCCGGCATCGGCGACCAGCAGGTACCGGCCGTGCCGGGTCGCCTGGATCGCGCCCTGCGAACCCAGGCCCGTTCCCAGGCCCGCGCCGCCGGCGGTGAACGGCGAGCCGGGCAGGGCGGTGAGGGAGCCGTCCGCGTGCCGGGCGAATCCGGCCACCGTGTTAGCGGTCACCGTGTTGTCGTTGACGTAGGTATAGCCGACGACCGGCGAAACCTGCCCGGCACTGGCGGAGGCCGCCGAGCCGAGCAGGCCGGTCACTGCCGCCAGCAGGCTGCCGCCCGCCGCCAGCCAAACGCGCTTGCGCATGTCCTTCTCCTTGAGTCAGAGGTGGATCCGCTGTGATGCAGGGACCCGGCTCAAGTGGACTCCCGATACGCCCGCGCGGCCACGATGATGCCGCTCGCGTCACAGAACCGTAAGACGAGGTTACGAAGTTCTTGCAACGCCGCCTGGCGGAGCATCGCTGCCGCGCATGCCAGGCTGCCTTGTCCGCGCTAGCGCTTGCGGGGCGGCCGGTTGCTTCGACCCGGCAGCTGCAAACCCAAGTCAATCTGGCGGCTGGCCAGGACCTCAACTACCACCTCAGATGGCGATTGGGCCTGCGGCCCCGCTCCGGGGGATGAGAATGGCGGCGCGCACGTGGCCCGCTGACGTCGGCAGGGCTTGGCTATGCGAAGGCCGTAACTAAGATTGGCGCTGGAGCCCTCACCTTCGGAGGTCCCCCGGTTGCGTCGCGAACGCGCGTATCTGTTTCTTTGTTCATGCAGGGGGCCTCTGCGGGTTGCATGCGCGTCCTCGTGCTGCGCCATGAGGTCGCGGTCCTGCGACGGCAAAGAGAACCCGCAGCGCCGCGGCATACTCCTCGCCCCGCGCGGACGCTCGTCGAGAGCCGCCGAGGACGGGACCACGACGTTTGACCTGCCGGGAGCGGTGACTGTCACCGCCGGACTGTCGCTGCTCGTCTACACCTCGTTGACACCGTCAACGTCGGCTGGGGATCGACGGCCACGCTGGCGCGTCTCGCCGGGGCCGTGGTCCTGCTGATCGCGTTCCTGGTGATCGAGCTGCGCCAGCGCCACCCCTTGATGCCATTCTCGATCTTCCGCCTGCGGACGCTGCGGGGAGCGAACATCGTCGGGCTGCTGATCGGCATGGCCCTGTTCTCGATGTTCTTCTTCATCTCTCTCTACCTCCAAGACGTTCTGCACTACTCGCCGCACGCGCCGAGCGAGATGTTCTGCGCGCGCCCGGCAGCTAATACCTACTTATCAGATAGAGATAGATAGTCGGCGGAGTGCGCGATTCGGCCGCATCAGCGCGGTCACTGACAGTGATCGCAGTTGGGATTAAGGTGGCCTATGCGCGGCTGATCCATCTCGCTCCAGCGTGCGGCTAGGCGAGCCGTGCAACGATCGCGGGCAGGTCAGTGCCCGGCAGGCGGATCAGCACGGAAACACGATCTCGCCGCTGTACGGGTACCGCCCGGCGATCAGCTCGTACTGCCACCGGCCACCAGCGCCGTCATGGCCGCCAGGGCGACCCGGCTGGACAAGGCGCCAGGATCGGCCATTCCCGCCGGGCCGGACAAGGTAGCGAGCAGCAGCCGAGCCGGCCGAGGCCGGCCGCCAAGCTCCCACCGGCGATGCCTCGCGATGCGGCCAGCTGGCGTGGCCTGCGGCCGCGCCGCAGCCCGCCGCCTGCCCGCACAGGACCCCGGGAACTTCTCCGCGTATTCTCCGGGTACTGCCGCACCCGCCTGAGCCTCAGATGCGATCCACCCCGCTGACCTGCGCGAATGAGCAGCGGCGCCGACAATGCGGCACCGGCCGCCGAACCGGCCGAAATCGCGGCCGGACGCCGTTTCAAGAGGCCCTTGACCTGGGGTTATTCGTGGTGGCAGGTGTTGGGTTCGAACCAGCGTAGGCTGAGCCGACGGTTTTACAGGCCCGGCACGAACGTACACTGACCTGGGCCTACTCACCGCGACCTAGACCGCTGGGAACGCAACGGGAACGGCACGCCACATCCCGCGACGGCCTCGACTCCACCCCGTTCCAGCCGACGGGCGGCGGACCGCCAGCGAATCCTCAGCACATGAGGAACGGGACCTCAAGTGCCGACCGTCCCAGGAACACGGCGCGTACCCAGACCGCCCGAACTGGTCGCCGGCACCGCGATCACATCGGCGCCTTCGGCGCCGCCGCAGACGACCGCATCTTCTCCACCGACCGCGGGCACGTTATCGCATCCACCGCCATCAGCTGCGTACCGGCCTAAACTTTAACCCGCGCCCTCACGCCGCTCAGGTCACCTCGCCGGTCGACCACCTGACCTGCGGCACGCTGCGGTAACGCTCTGGCTGAACGCCAGAGTTCGAGCAACCGACGTAGCCAAGCGCGCCGAGCGCAGCGCCAAAGTCCTCCTCCGCATCTAGCTAGGCCAAGCGCCTCGACACGGCGAGGCCGTGTGCCGCTGCGGCGAGACAGCCGATCGTTCGCCTGGCAAGGGCTTCGAACACGAAGTAGCAGTGTTGGAAGTTCACTTCGTCGGTGCAACCTCCGTTGGAGCGTCCGCCGCAGCATCCAACACGAAGAACGCAGCGTTGGAAGTTCGCGCTGTGAAATGCTACTTTTCCATACCCTATCGACTATTTTACTCGTGAGCGCCTGCCGGCGCTGGAGGGTCTCGCCGACGTCGCGCACGACGTCCTCGCCGACCTGGCCGCGACTGGCGAGCCGATACCGGAGCCATTGTCGGAACGCACCTACTCGGGACGGTTCGTAGTGCGCGTGCCGTCAGAGCTTCACCGCCGGCTTGCCCGCGAAGCCGCCGAATAACAGGTGAGCCTCAACCGACTCGTCTCCGACCGGCTAGCCCGTGCCTGACCGCGGCAACCGCCGCATAGATGCTTTGATGAGCCGGTTGCCGAGGTGCGGAAGTGCGTTCTGGGCGTGTTTGACGTGGTGGGGTGAAGGCCGCGCGTTAGGGGCCGGTCCATAATTGCATGAGCTGTGGCAGCTCTCATATGGCTCTCAGGTAGGCGCTGTTTCCCCAAGCCCATCCATCATCGTTCTTCTGAAGGAGATACCAAGTAATGCCTGCGCGTTCCGCTCCTGCGCTATTTCCGCGGGCTTGTTGTCCGTAGTCCAGCCAGCCGACTGTCCGGCAGTCAACTCCAGGTCCTGAACGAAGCCACAGGCGGGGGTTGGCTTCCACGATCCAGGTGATGGTATTCGCCAGCGCGGCGACGGAAGTGACGAGCGGGGGAACAGGCAGTGCGGGCCGTGCAGCGAGGGGCGGGGACGGCTGGACAAGCCGCTGGACGGCTGCCACCAGCCGTCCAGCGGCTTGCTCACGACCTGGGCCGAACAGGTTGGCCGGCTCGATCGAGGCGAGTGTCTGGCCGGCGCCTAGGTCAAAGTTGGGGATATCGCAGTCGTCGAGGCGGACAGGTATCATCCAGGGATCATTCGGCCGCTGCAACCGCAGCTGGTTTATGGCGAGACGTAGTTCTTCGTTCTGGCTGCTTGTTCGGCGCGTGACACTGTGGCTAGAGAAACACGGGATGAATGCCAGCGCGTCGTGCGTGATGGCGTCCCGGATCATGGCACTCCGGTCATCGCCTGGCCACAGTCTCGACGTATCACGCCATACGGGTATGCCGGCGGCCTGGAACAAGAGCTGCAATCTGTCGATGTCGTCCGAATCCTCGCGGACGTGGGAGAGGAAGACATGCCCACGGCCTGCGATACCGGCATCCCGTGATGCGGACGCCAACGGCGCGGCAGCGGGGATAGCCATCGCGAGGTCACCTGAGGAGTTGTTTATCTGGATGTCGTGGGAACCAGCGCGCTTGCCGGCGACACCGGGTTCCGCTGGGGGAGCGATCTGCGAATGCAGATCGCTCCCCCAGGCGCCGCAGTTGTCAGCCGTCCTCTGCCTGCGAGCAGAATTACCGTTATCTCGGAGACCAGCCATGCTTAGTATCGGCCGGCCTGACTGGCTCGCGAGCAAGGTGGCGCGCTCCCGGCCCTGGACAGATCTTCGCTCATGTTCAGGGACTGGGCCATCGCGAAGTGACGTTGAAGACGGCATTGCCTAGCGGGACTACTGCCGCGAGCGCGGCGCTCCCTGCAACGAATGAGCCGTACTGCCGGCTTAGCAAAGGCCCCCAGTCGGCGCTGCCTGGTTTCGTAATGAAGCCGGCGATGACTAGCGCGAGGTTGACCGCCGTGGCCACCAGCAGTATCCGCTCGTTGGTGCGCGATGCTGGTAGAACGGATCGTATAGGATTTATAATGCGCAGGACCAGATAGCCGAGGATCGCCAGGCATAGGACTAGCACTATGTGCAAATAGCCATGGGATTCTAGCCCATTCACCGTCGCGATTATCCCCACGAAGGGGAGGGTTGCTCCGAACCAAGGCAGGAACAGTGAGACGAGCAGCATGGCCGAGGCGATTCCGGTAATCCGGTCTCTTTCCGTCCATCGGCTTATATCGATGAACGGCCTTCGGCGTGCCGGGACGCGGCTAGTGCGGTTTCGGCGTGCTCCGGGAACCGCCTCTGCCGGGCGACGACAGTTCGGGCACGCGCTGAGAGCCTCTGGGATCTTGTGGCTGCACTGTACGCATATCATGCGCGTTCTCTCCATAGGGTAGTGGTGCCAAGAAGAATCACCACCTGGGAAATTGCTGCTGGCGGCCAGCAGCTGCCCTCAATGGCGGACTCCGTTCGGCCGGTGGCCCTTCCGCGCTGGTCCGCTGTGAGTCAGGTGGAAGCGGTGGTCCTGCTCGATCAGCTGTTGCAAATCGGTGAGCTGGGGTGGCTGCAGTGCCGATGGCGATCCGTTTACCAGGTCGAGGACGAACTCCATCGAGGTGGCTACTGCGACGGTGAGGTTGCGGTGGCCGCCGAGTTCGGACCGGGGATGGGTGAGGATGACGATGCGCTGGATGGCGACCTGCTGGCGGCGCCGGTTCAGGAACTGCTGGAGTTCGTCCGCGGAGTCGTTGACCTGCCTGCTGGGGGAACGTCCGCCCCGGTCGGTGATCCGGCCTTGCTCGACCAGGTTGCCGAACCTGTCATACTTGTCGAACCGCCAGTCATCCCCGTCAATGTAGACAGTCGCGTTGCGGTGCTTCACCTCCATGGCGAACAGCCCGCGCGGGCCGAGGAGCAGGTGGTCGATCTCGCCGCTGCGGTTCCGGTAGCCTCGCAGCAGCACCCAGTCGTCGCCCAGGGCTCGTCCAAGCTCGTTCGCGACCAGTTGCTCGCCGGCGATGCCCGCAGTCAGGATCTCGTCCTGATCCGTTGCAACGTGATAGAAGACCGGGCGGCTGGGTGCCCGCCCCAGCTCGGCCCACACTGCGAAGACTCCGCGCAGCCATGCCAGCCAGCGCCGCCGTGCCCGGGCTTCATCTCGCATGGCCCTGGCTGCGGCGACACTGGCGCGGTGCCGTGCCAGCGCTTGCTCGTAACCGGCCAGTTCCTGCTCCGCTGCGGCCTGGCGCTGCTGCTGGATGGCCTGCAGTCTCGCGCCGGGGTGGTCGGACAGGTAGATGATCCGCATTACAACGCTTTTCTTGCCTGGGCCGCCGACTCACTTGCCGGAGCCGGGCTGTGGTGTTCTTGGCCGTGACGCCGCAGGAAGGGCCTCACCCGGAGGAGGGCAAGCGACAAGGCTGTCGTCACCGTTCGAGTCGTCCCTGACCAGGACCCAACGGCGATGCCCGTGCCATGCGGGAAGTCCCGCAGCGGATCGAACTTGGTGGCGGCTGGCTTGGGTGGCGAGACGGCAACGGTGCGAGATGGGCTGCCAGTCGTGCGCGACCCGCCGTCACCTGCGCCGGCCTGATGATGCGACATGCTGAGGTAAATCGCCGCCGCGCACGCAGCGGCAGCGAGCCTATACGGACTTGCGGCCATGAAATCGGTCATGTTTTCCACCTCGCGTAAGCGCCTGTCATCCACTTGCTGCGCGATTCAAGTGATATCTAAATCCGCTTGTTATTGCCGCACGCTTAGCTGGTCTGGGATAACCTGGGTCACCTTGGGACACCTGGGACAAGGCATTGCCGGACTGCAGCCAATCTGCCCGGTTGAGACAATGGAGGGTTCTTTTGCCGGGTTCTGACCTGCAGCGCAGCCTGCTGCCGGACCGGCTCACGTCCGCCGCCAGGGATTTCCATGCCGAACTGCGCAGACTCACCGACCAGGCTGGCCTTACTGTCCGAACTTTAGAGAAAGCGACATCGACGCCAGCGATCCCGTCCGGAACGTCGGTTCCACCCGGGAGCCATTCGGACTTTTACAGTAAATCGTCGTGGCAGCGGTGGCTGAACGCCGAAGGACACCACCCCCCGCGGAAAGCCATCAAGAAACTGTCGGAATGGCTCGCTGCGGAGGGGATTCCGGCCGGTCATTTGCCCGAAATGTGGGATCACGCCTTCGCGCCCGCCGTACCAGGCGCGAAGCAGGAAGAAGTCCCTCAGCCGCCGACAGAAGGGGTGTCACCGCAGCCGGCATTCGAGCCGGGTGCGGCGCCAGCCCCGGCGGCCGAGCGGGCGGAGTCAGCCGAATGCTGGACGGAGCGAGCGACCGGTCACTTGGCTGACATCGTGGACAGGGAATGCGCAGCCGAGCTGACGGACCGCATGCTCGCGGGACGGGATCGGCTGATGGTGAGCTGGCAGTCATGTGACGGCCCTGGCACAGATCAGGAGGCCACGCAATCGGCGCCCGCAGGACACGCCGGCGACGTAGGTCCTCTGGCCTGCCACGTCCGGTGCGGTCACTGGCTCGCCGTGCTCGGACCCTCCGGAGCTGGAAAGACCACGCTGGCGTTGCTACTGATGGAGAGCCTGCTAGCAGGCAGGAAAGCAGCCGATCCGGTGCCCGTCCTGCTCCAGGCCTCGTCGCTAGCGCCAGGCGAGATGGTCCGAAGCTGGATCGCGCGCACCCTGGCCGACCAGTTTCCCTCGCTGCGCGATGCCCGCGCATACGGGCCCGACGCGCCCGGCGATCTGGTCGCGCGGCACCAGGTGCTGCCCGTCATCGACGGCCTGGATGACCTAGACCGCGGGCCGAGGGCCGCGCTGCTCGGCGCGCTGCAGCGCGCGCTCGGCCGGGACCAGCCGCTGATCGTGACCTGCCGCACGCAGGAGTACCACCAGACTGTGGCAGAGGTAGGCCGGATGCCGCCCGGCATGGCCGTCATCGAACTGCAGCCAGTCGCCGCTGCAGACGCGGCCAGCTTCCTCGAACGAGGCGCGGCTGGCCCAGACGAGCCGGGCTGGAAGCGAGTCGCCGCCGAGATCCGGTCCCGGCCGGACGGCCCGCTGGCGCGGGCTCTGTCGAGCCCGTTGATGACGGGCCTTCTCCGCTCCTCGTACGCAGGCCGTGCGGAGGCTGCGGCTGCGCTGGCCGAGCAAGGCGAGGCGTCGGCGATCGAGGACCGGATTCTCGACGCCCTGGTGATCACATGCTTCGGCAGACGCGCCACTAGCGAGAACGAGCGCCCGCGCCGGCCGGTAGACGAGGCGGACGCGGATCGCTGGCTGGCCTTCCTCGCCGTGCACCTGGCTAGCGAGCGCAGCTACGAGCTGGACTGGCCGCAGCTGAGGCAGGCGCTGCCCGTCTTCGGCACGCCGTTGCGGTGGGCCGCCTTCGGCGGCGGGCTCGCATGGCTGCTGGCCGGGATATTGTTCGGGATCAGTCACGGACTGACTGCGGGAGCCGCCGCGGGTGTCCTTGTCGGCTTCTGGCAGGGGATGGATGCCGCGCTGGTAGTGGGGGCTATCTACCTGCTAGCGCCGTTTTCCTATCCGGCGGGTACCGCCATGGCGCCATGGCTGCAGTGGCTGCGCCGCCGGATCCGCACGCCGTTGCGGATGGCGGCGGCGATCCCGGCGGGTTACGCGCTTGAGTCCGGGCTGCGAGACGGGATCACCGTCGCGACCCGCGACGGCATCGCGCATGCCATCTCGGTGGGCCTGACGGCTGCGGCACTCAACTGGCTGGTAGCCGCCGCCGTGCTCGGCCTCGCCACGAGGTCGCGGCTGGTGGATCAGGCAGAGAATCCGGTCTACTTCAGCCTGCGCACGCCACGCTGCGGAGCGGGGCTTGCCAGGGCGATCGCGGCAGGACTCGTGTGGGGCACCGGGCTGGGCCTCGCCGTGGGCTACAGCACCAATATCCTCAGTTCGTTGCTGGCAAGCGAACACCCGCTGTGGTTCCTCGGCATACCAGTTGGGGCGCTCCTCGGCACCGCGTTCGCGCTGGTGCAGTGGGGCCGGACCCCCGTCCAGTCCGCTCCAGCGGCGAGCCCGGCTTCCGTGCTGCGCGCTGACCGGAGCCTGGTGCTGCTGCTCGCGGCGGTGTTCCTAGTGGTGGTGCCAGCGTTCTACACCGCAGGCTTCGCGACCGGCAGCGGACCTCGGGTTCTGGCCAAGTTCGGCCTCTACGGGCTCGCGATCGGCCTGGTGATCTGGCTTGCGATAGCGCTGAGCCACGCCTGGCCGCAGTACCTCATCACGACGGGATGGCTCGCGGCGCGCGGCAGGCTCCCCTGGCGGCTGGCGTCATTTCTGGCCGAGGCGCGCGATGTGCAGATCCTGCGCCAGCACGGTGGTGCCTACCAGTTCAGGCACGCCCGGCTCCAAGACCGCCTCGCCAGCCGGGAGGTAAGCCCGGGCGCCGCCCCCGCCCCGGATCCTGGATCACGCAGTTCACAAGATGCCCATACCCAACGTCGTCGTCCTCCTAAGCAACCAGGTCATCCCACTGCACCTGACTAAGCAGACACCGAAAGACAATCTGAACGCCAAAGCGCCGACAACCAACGACTCGAAGGTTCCCGGCTTATCGCCGCCAGCGACTCCATGTCTCGGGCAGGCCGAGACGGTGAACCAGGTCATCCGCGCGCCTTGCGTGAAAGCGCAGTTCCTGGCGCCGTCCTCCTCGGCCCTGCGGATCGTTTGCGTGTTCGCGTTCGCCGGGCTGTTCGCCCTAGGCGAGACCGTCATGGCCCCGACGGTGACACCGCTGGTCAACAGTCTCGCCGACGACCGGGTCAGGGGCCGCGCCAACGCGCTGTCGAGCGCGGCCTACTCGGTCGCGTTCGTCGTGTCCCCGGCCGTCTCCACCGGGCTCATCGCGGCCGGCCTTTCGGTCCTGTGGCTAGGGCTGCTGGTCGCCGGGTGCCTCGGCACCGCCGTGCTGGGGAGCAGGCTCGGCCGCCGCTCACCCCCGCGCAGGACCGGGTCGACACTCCTGCGGTCACCAGCAGCTCCGCCGCGACCGAGCCGACCCAGGCGTGACTCCGCCGCGGGCCGGTTCACGCTCGTTCGCAGCTAGCAACCACGAAAACGGGCTGGCGGTAGGCGTCAGGTTCCCGCTCGCGCCACGCCGCCGGCGGGTCGGGCTCTTCGAGCGCCCTGAGCGGCAAACCGTGATCGAGCAAGCTCGTGATGTAGGTGGAAAGCGTACGGTGATTGGTGCCGACCTGCCGCCTGAGCGCGGAAGCCGCATCGGTCGGGCGCCACCATCCCTCGTCGCGGTAAGTGCGATCCCGCGGCCATGATCCGCCTACGTCCCCGCCGCCGGAAAAGCACGGGTGAAGAATCGAGAACACGAAGCGCCCGCCCGGCCGGAGTGCCGCCGATATCGTGCTCAATGTGCCATCGAGGTCATCAATATCCGATAGTCCGAAATGGCATGTCACTACGTCGAATTCGCTAGTCCAGGGATGATCAGGCGAGGTCAGGTCGGCCCGAAGATAAGTGATCCCCTGCTGTTCCCGCGCTTCGACCGAGCGAGCCTCAGACAGCAGCCCGTCAGAGAGATCGGCACCGTGCACCTGCGCGCCATGGCGCGCCAACTCCCTGGTCAGGCGCCCGTGCCCGCAGGCAGCGTCGAGCACCCGCAAGCCCGCGACCTGGCCAAGCAGCGAGCGGAAGCAGACGAAGACCGTGTCGTCGTAGCGGTCGGGATACTCGGTCACGTAGAACTCGGCGATCGCGTCGTAACGTGCAGTTCTCATGATGGAAGCCTAGCGGTCCCCCAAAGGTTGATCCTGGCTCAGCTTTGTGAACCTCGTTAGGTACTTCTGTTCGCTTTTTTCCGTCTAGAACAGGGTGCCGTCAGAAGATGTTCGATTCGACGATTCGCGCGATCTTGAAGGCACACGGCCAGCTGGGTGTGGACGTGTCCGATCTTGACGATGAAGCCGGCCTCTACCAGGCTGGATTGACATCTTATGCGACCGTGAAGGTAATGATCGCTCTCGAGGACGCCTTCGACGTGATGTTCCCCGAGCAGATGTTAAGGAAGCGAACCTTCGAATCCCTGGCCGCGATTCGGGCCGCTGTGGAACAGTTGGTCGGCCAGGTTGATGACTGAGGCTCAGGCTGTGCGGCTGGGCGCAGCGGTCTCCGCGGCCGCGAAGGCCGCCGAGGATGTCGACCGTGAGGCGCGGTTCCCGGCCGAAGCGATCGAGGCGCTGCGCGCCGGCCGGCTGCTCGCGACGTTCGTGCCGGCAGCGATGGGAGGTTGCGGGGCAGCGATGACGCGGTCTCGCTCATCCACACCACGGCACGCGGCTGCCCGCGCGCCGTCAATAACCTCGCCATCCAGGCCCTCGTCGCCACCTACGCAGCCGGCAAGGTCATCATCGACGAGCAAGCCGCCCGTGCCGCCGTCACCGAATACACCGACACCTGACACCAGCACCTGACACCGGCACCTCACCCACAACCAGCGGCACCATCACCATCAAGGCCCCGCAGCCACCACGGCTGCGGGGCCTTCAAACGCCCCCACATCGGCACCCCGAACGCCGCCTTCATCGGATATTGCAGTGACGGGCAACAATGGCCCGCCGCAACCAGATCTCCGACGCAAGCTCGTGGCTGCCCTGGGCTGGCACGTCCCGAACGCCCCTGGCGGCCTGGTAGCCGGCATCACAGACACCAGGCTGCGCAGCATCGAGTACCAGGCCGGGCTGCCCCCAGGGCGCCTGGACGAAACGGTCCTCGGCCGCTACCCGCCGGCAGCTTCAGTGCGCAGCCGCGGGTCCCGGTACTGCCCGTCTTGCCTGGCCGTGCGGGACGGGCGGTGACTGCTGGCCTGGCGGCTGCTGTGGGTGTTCGCCTGCACCACCCACCGTGTCCTGCTGCGTGACACCTGCCCGGCCTGCGGTCAGGTGCCCCGCATCTATGCCAGCCTCACCTGGCTCAACCCTCCTGCCACCTGCGCCGGCTCCCTCGCTCGGGGCCGCTGCTGCGGCGCCGACCTGCGCGAGATGCCCCTGTCGCCGCTCAAGCCAGGCAGTCCCGTGCTGGCCTCCCAGCACCAGATCCATGGCCTCCTCAGCGTGCCCGGCGGCGAACTGGGCGACCGGGCCGCGTCCACGCTGGGCGACCTGGGGATCGTCGCGTCCTGGGTGCTGCGCACGGGCCGCGGGCTGCGAGATCCGCGGCGCGCCGTGCGGATGACAGACCGGCTATCCGCGCCGACCGCTGGTGATCACCGATCCTGGCGGACGGTTGCCGACCGCTACGAAGGCTCGTCCGGTGCGGGCGACGGACAGATAGCCGGCGGTCACCGGGACAGTAGCCGTCGATGTCACCCGGCCGGCCGAGAGGACCGCCACAACGCCGACGGTCGTGCCCTGGTCAGGCGGTGACGCAGTCCGCACTCCGGCGGCCGTACAGCCCGTGCGGTCGCACGCGATGGCGAACATTCCCGCCACCAGGTGGCGCGGCGCGGACGGCACGCCATTTCGCAGGGCTACCACAACTCCGCCGTGCTGGTCGTATCCCGCCGCGTAGCACAGACGGGCGCTGAAGCAGGAGACGCCGATGAACGCATAACCGCGGTCCAGGCGAACCTGGCCGGCCCGGCCAGGGCCGAACCGCACGAATATGCCTGTTCTCACATGGCCGCGCTTACCCGTGGCGACGGCGGCGCACGACCCGCCGTTCCAGCACGACACCGCAGCGTCCTGCAGGAACCTCGCGCCATGCGGCAAGCTCAGCTTCCTCACGGCAACGCCTGTGCCGTTCCACCACCCCGTCACCATAGACTGCCCGCTCCAGCCCACAAGAGCACATCTACTCACCGCAGTGCACGAGATCCCCGATAGCTCGACCTGGAACGGGACTGTCACCCTGACGAGCCCGACAGGCCGACCCGACCGGCCGATCCGGACCACATCCACAACCGAATCGGACAGGGACGAACTGCCCACCGCGATGCACCCGCCCCGCCCGGCACAGCTCACCGCGTCGAGGGCAGCGCGCTGGCCATGAACCGCGAAATCGTGTCCCGGCACGCCATCGCGCACAACCTGTACGTCAGCGTTGTCCGCGGTACCCCCGACGACAACGCACAGCCGCAGGCCCAGGCCCGAGACACCGAGCTGCTGAGGGCCGACGACATGGCTATGTAGCCACGGGCCCGCAGCAGACGCGGGCGTACCGCCGCAGCCGGCCCCGATCACTGCAGCTATCCCTACCGCGAACCGCGTCGCCAGACGAACCAACATGCTTGTCATATCCTATTCCGATATGTGGTTTGGTCAGTCCCGACCGCATTTGTTCCCGACCGGCGACCGCACCCCCGACTCGGCCGGGGTTGGTGTTCGTTAGTTCTGAGCGCACGCGGCAACCCACGGAGCGAACGCCGCTGACCTGGACCGAGACGCTGCTCCTTGTCGATGCCGGTGGCACCTGAGCCCGACAACTGCGGTCACTTCTCGCGCACATCGGCCGCGTCATTGGCCGTAGGTGCGGTCGAAGGTGAGAACATTCGCGGTCAATTCTGGCGAACGAAACCAGATATGATATATGATTTATAGCTCTCCGCCATATTCAAGTTAGGTGTGACCCCTCCAAAGCATATGCAGAGGCAGTGAAAGCTATCGAAGCCAGCCTCATTCTGCTCGTCACGCCAGATGAGCCACGAGCAACTCTCGGCACCACGTTGAGGACGCTTCGCACCACCGAGACCCACTGGGAACTGGCGATCCTCGACCGCGACGGCAATCCGGCTCGAATAGGACCGATAACTGAACTCAGCAGACTGATCTGGGGAGGCCACCGCCACAGGCACGCAGGAACACCAACAGCGACCACAGCGGCCCCGGAAGCCGCCGAACTCGCAACTCACGCAGCGGCCATGATCCTGCACTGCGTAGACCACCACGGCCTGCGGCCAGCTGGGTCAGCGCAGCCCGCATCCCGAAAATCCGCGCCAGCGGTCCACCCCCGTCAATCATGACCCGCAAGATCCAGGCGCCTCCGCGGCCCCATGCCAGACCCGCGCAGGCTAACTCCCGGCTGACCGCCGACCCTGCGACCGACCCAAGCGAACCAGGATCGCGACCGAATATTACGCACTGTGACGGCCCATTTCCCAAAACCGCGCCTATAAGGCTCGATCTGGCGCTCGGATGGCCTATTGGCGTGGCCTCTGGGCCGAATACCGAACAGTTGTTCTGAGTGGCCTTCAGTCTGCAGCTGGTGCCGCTGAAGGGCGTCGTTGTCTTTCCGGCTGGCGCTGCCTGGATGCCTTCGCCGGAACCGGGTCGGTCTGGCCGGGCTGGCCTGCTGGGTAGCTCTCGCCAGGTCATCGCCGCCGGTGGCGACGGCTGGTTCCTGGGACATCCGGTCTTGCGGGCGGGCGCTGGGAGCATGGTCAGGTAGCAAAGATTCGGTATGGTCTGGTTTCGTGGCTGAACTGGCGGGGGACGCGGGGGCAGGCAGGCGGGGCAGGCCGCTGTTGCAGGCCCTGCTGGCCGGCGGGCAGAGCGGGATGCTGCTGTTCGGCCTGACGCCGCCGCGGCGGAGCGCTTCGCCGGAGCAGATGCGGGAGATAGCCGCTGTAACCTTGGCGCGGGTGGCGCCGCTGGACCTGGATGGCCTGGCGCTGTATGACATTGACGAGGAAAGCGACCGGAATCCGGCGCAGCGCCCCTTTCCTTACCTGCCGACGGTCGACCCTGTGTTGTTTCATGGCGGGTATCTGGGGGGCTGGACCGGGCCGGTGATCGTGTACCGGTGCGTCGCCAAGTACGCCGAGGCGGATCTGCGGACATGGCTGGGCTCGGTGGATCCGGGCCGGGTTCTCAGCGTGTTCGTGGGTGCGTCCTCGGGACGCACGGTGGCAGGCACCTCCTTGCCTCGTGCGCAAGCGCTCCGCCAGGAGATCTGCCCGGGCCTGCTGCTCGGCGGAGTGGCCATTGCCGAGCGCCGGGAGGAGCACCTGCGGCTGGCGGGCAAGCAGGAACGCGGATGCGCGTTCTTCATCTCGCAGGTCATCTACAACGCGGACGCGGCGAAGAGCATGGTGTCGGACTACTTCTACGCGTGCCGGGACCGGCGGCTGGCGCCGCGCCCTTTCCTGTTCACGCTCTCGGTGTGCGGATCGGACAAGACGCTTGCCTTCCTGAAATGGCTCGGCGTCGATGTCCCCCGATGGCTGGAGAACGAGTTGTGCCACGCCACCGACACCCTGGCCGAGTCCTACGATCAGTGCCTGGCCACCGCCAGGGAACTGATCACCTTCTGCCGCCGGCTGGGCATGCCGTTCGGATTCAGCGTGGAGAGCGTGTCGATCCGGAAGGCCGAGATACAGGCATCGGTAGCGCTGGCCGGCGAACTGCGCGGACTGCTCGGCCCGCGCTGACCGGCACACCGGCAGCTCAGCCGCTGACGGCAGGACCCGCAGCACCACTGCGGCCGGCAGCCTGGCAAGACCGGCCGGGCTTCAGGGGTGCCCGGGCGGATCACCGCCGGACGCGGCACAATAGCGCAGGCTGCCAGCCCGGCATGCATGCCGAAGGAGAGCGGCCCGCCCATATGCCGGCCGCCGGAATCATCCGCTCTTGATGACAAACGGGATGGCAATTCCGTCCGGTAGTCCGAACTTGGCCGGCTGGACTTACGTGATGACGGTCGCCGCCCCGCTTGCGGCCCGCAGAACCTGCGCCAGTGGCTGGGCACCCACCCTGCTGGCGGTCATGGCGCCTGGGCCACACCCGCCAGGCATTGGACAATGCTGGGTTCCCGAGGAGCGGCTGGCGGCCGCCACTCCGTGATGTCGACGAGTCCAGGCTGTACCAGCGGCCATCCGCCGAACACTCGCTCTATCTCGGATGCGTCCCGGAATACCGGCTTGGCCTCGTCCTCGCCTTCGTAGCTGCCCAGGATGTGCGCGAGCGCATCAGGGCTGGTACCGGTAGTGGTGAGGTGCGAAACCGCCAGGTAGGAGCCGGGTGCCATGCGCGAGCGGAACGCGTCGGCCATCTCAGCGATGTCACCGTGGATGAACGGGAAGACGGCGACGCACAGTACGCCTGCCGGCCTGTCCCAGTCGATCAGTTCGCAGATATCGGAGTGTGCGAGAATATCCTGTGGCTCCCGGACGTCCCCATGTACGGCCTTGATGCGGTCATCGGCTCGGGCTTCGCGCCAGCGCTCGACCACCACCGGGTCGTGATCCACGTAGGCGATCGCTGAGCCCGGATCGTACTTACGGGCTATCTCGTCAATAGTCGGCCTGGGTGACGGGAAACCCGCGCCAAGGTCGATGATCTGGGATATTCCCTCTCCGCAGATGAAATGTACCGCGCGTTCCAGGAACTCCCGGTTCCCCCGCACGAGCTTCCGTGTCTGCGGGAGCCTCTGCATGACCGCATCGCCTACCGCGCGGTCTGCCGGGAAGTTGTCCTCGCCGCCCAGCCAGTAGTTATACACGCGTGCCGACCGCGCGGCCGACTGATCAGGGTCGCCTGGCGCTTCCTGATCCGCGCTCGCCGGAAGCAGTTCAGGCTCAGTCATGTCATACCTCCATAGGCCCGGCTGCTAGACACTGCTTGGCCAGCACGCGGGCGATACCTTTCTGGTGCAACTGGTTGGTGCCGACCGTGATCTGCAGCGCCGTAGCGTCACGCATCCTTCGCTCTACCGTGTTCTCCTGCAGGTACCCGCCGCCGCCGAGGCACTGGACGGCGTCGGCAGTCACGCGCGCGCCGGTGTTGGTGGCAAAGACCTTGGCCTTCATGGTGAGCAGTGGCGCCTCATCCTCGCCGGCCTCCAGGCTCCTGACGGCGTGGAGCGCGAGGTCCCGCGCCGCCTCGATACCGATAGCCATGTCCGCGATCATGAAGGAGACCGCCTGGTTGTCATACACCGGCCGGCCGAACTGTTTCCGGTGCAGGCAATGTTCAAGGGCTCGCTCCATTGCCGCCTGCGCATTGCCGATCGCCATCGCCGCCACGGTGGTCCTGGAATGGCAGATGAGGCGCTTCAGGATGCCGTACCCGTCTTCCCCGCCAATCAGGTGAGTAGCAGGTATCTCGACGTTGTCGAAGCTGAGATCGGCCAGCGACGCGCCGCGGAGTCCCATCTTCTGTCTCTCCACGCTGCGGCGGACGCCCGGCGCTGCCGGGTCGACGAGGAGCACCCGGATGCCGCTGCGGCCCGACCCGGGCTTCACGGTGGCGACGACGGTTATGACCTCAGCGATCCCGCCGTTGTTGATCAGGCACTTCTGCCCGTTCAGGAGGTAGTACCCGCCCTTGTCCGCGACGTGGGTGCGCAGCGCCAGGATGTCTGAGCCTGCATCGGGCTCTGTGGCGGAGAAGGCACTGACCTTGCCTACGACATCGGGGAACAGCCGCGCGTGCTGCTCCGCGGGCGCGAATTGCACGGCCGCGGTCGAGCCAAACTCCATCAGCAGCGCTGAGGCAACCGACACCCGGGCTACCTCCTCGTTGAGGAGATACCAGTCCTCGCCGCTGAACTGGGTGCCGCCAAATTCGGCCGGGACGAAGGCGTCGAGCCAGCCCTCCTCTCGGTACAGGTCGCACAGGGCAGCAGATGGCACCCCAGTCCGCTCCATCTCGCCGGCCAGCGAGGCTATCCTGTCTTTGGCCAGCTGCCTGGCACGCTGCCGGAGATGTTCCCGTCCGGCGATGGGAGCCGACGTCACGCTCTTGCCTCCTCACGGGCCCACTCGGCCGCTGAGTCGCGGAGTTCGCGGCGCAGCACCTTGTTGGCTGGATTCACCGGTATTGCCTGGACAACACGGAGCTCGTCGGGCAGCTTGTGTTTCGCCAGCCCCCGTTGCGTGAGAAACCCGCGGAGGTCAGCGAGTGTAGGCGCAGTGGCCGCGGGCCGCAGTGTGATGCAGGCGAAAGTGACCTCGCCTAGCCGCTCATGCGGGACGCCCACGCACACGGCCTGCGAAACCGCTGGATGACGGATCAGCTCGCCCTCGATCTCGGCTGGGCTGATATTGAAGCCGCCGCGGATGATGATGTCCTTCAGGCGGTCCACCACCCGCAAGTAGCCATCCTCATCGACGGTGCCCAGGTCGCCTGTTTTAGTCCAGCCTTGCGGATCCCGGTACCGGCGGTCGAGCTTCGCCGAGTTGAGGTAGGCCAATGGTGATATGGGACCGCGTGCCCAGATTTCACCGATTTCACCGGGTCTCAGCTCGTTACCATCCGGGCCGACGATCTTGAACGAGCACACCATTTCGGTTGGCCGCCCCACCGTTGTCGCGATCTTGTCTGGTGGGTCTTCTGGGCGAGTGCAGCAGAACGCTCCGTCGCTGCACCCGTATGCGCTGACGACGTCGCAGCCGAACAAGGCCAGCGCCCGCTCGACCAGCGCCTGGGGAATGGGTGCACCAGCGAGATAGATCGTGCGAAGCTCTGGCGTAACGGCCGCCGCGGATTCCTGGCCGGCCAGCAGAACGTGCATCATCGCCGGTACTGCGCAGAGAATGGTCACATCGTGGGCAGCCATAGCCTGCAGCACGTTCGCGGGCTGGAAGGTGTCCGTGAGGACCAGGGTGGCGCCGTGGCGGGTGATCACGCCGAAGGTTGCCAGGGAGCCGAATCCTGATGAGATCGGCGGCAGCAGGAACAGGCGCATCGCCGCATTCCCGCCGAACACCGTGAGCTGGTTGGCTATCCCGCCGATGAGCGCATCATGATGGTATTGCACCATCTTGGGTTCGCCCTCGGTTCCCGAGGTCACCATGATGCGGGCTGGCGCACCCGAATCGCGGTCACTCCGCAGCCCGGTCCAGTTGCCGCCGGAATCGCCCGCGGCAGCCAGAACGGGGTCGAGCGAGATGCATCCGGAGGCCTCTCCGCCGAGTACGAGGCAGGAGCGGAGGTCGGGCAACTCGCCGATCAACCCGCGCACCATCATCGCATGGTCGAAACCATTGTGCGAATTCATCGTCACGCACGCTACGGCCCGGGACCTCCCCAGCAGGCTTCTCACTTCCTTCGCCCGGTACATGACCGGGAAGGCAATGGATGCGGCTCCGATCGCGGCTATGCCAAGCTCCACGGCGCAGGCCTCGTGCCGGTTCGGAAGGTAGATTCCCACGATGTCTCCCGCCCGGACTCCTTCGGCGGAAAGCGCTTTCGCCACCGCCAAGGCCTCGCGGTCGAGCTGCGCGTAGCTTGTCTCCCCCTTGTCGTCGATGACAGCAACCTTGCCCGGGTGTTCCCGCACCCTCGCGGTGAAGACGCTGAAAACGTCCTCGCCCGGGCACCAGCCACGCTCTATCCACTCCTGGCGGAGAGCCTGCGCGACAAGGTCCTTGCTCATTTTCCGGAAACCTCTCGTGGGGATCCAGTGCTATTTTCTGATAGCTGGGAAAGGACAGCATTGGCTGCCCGCGTCCCGGAGCATACGCTGCTGTTCGCGATGGACATTGCGAAGTAATCCCCGGCGAAGTGAAGCCGCGAGGCCGGGTTCAGGCTTTTCATTAGCCTTTCGATGGTGCGGAACCCTCCGGGCCGGTGCGCCACCACGCATGGATCCCAGCGCTGCACGCGGGTAAAGAGCACGTGGTCGCTCAGGCCGGGGTAGAGACCGTCGAGCCTCCGCAGCGCATCCGCGGCCACTGTGTGGTCATCGTCGCCCCATCGCCGTGCGCACCATTCCGGGCGCCAGAACGAGGACACCAGGCCGCGCCCGCATGGCACGTGGCTCGGTGCCTTGTGGTGGTCCATGACGATACTGGCGAGGTCCGGGTCCACACGGCCGGTCTGGATCCACATGGCCGGCTCATCAGGGCGGCGGTCAAGCCCGACCGAGAACCTCGATGCTACGCGCGTATGTGATCGCGGTGAACAACTCCTTCTGCTCGGGGGTCAATCCCGGGCACAAGCCCGCGACGTGCGGTGCCGGTACGGCGACGACACCTGCATCGAACTCGCCGGTCCGGGGTGGCTCCCCGTCCTTTTCCCAGGTGACTGTCACACCGTCGGACTCTGCCTCGACACCGAGCACCGTGGCAGAAGTCTCCACCGGAACAATCTTCGCCAAGCTCTCCGGAAGGAAGCCGTTGCCCGCAGCAGAGGTGAAGAAACCCCTTCCTGTGGCCCGCGAAAGATAGAAAAAGAGGTTTGCCACGGACAGGTCGCGCGGGGAACTGAGCCAGATGTCGTTGCACAGAGGCTCGATGAAATATTCCGTCAGGCCTGCCGGTGCACGCCGCGCCGCATAACTGGCTATATCCTCGCGATCCAGCGGCGCGCCCCGGGTGGCGTCGCCCCACTCAAACAGGTCGCGATATCCCCGGGCCTCGCCGACGATCTCGTCGAACGCGGTCCAGGCCCCGCGTCCCGGCAGCGTTTCCGCCAGTAGCTCACGGTGGTCACGGAAGCGGTGCACTTGCCCGGGGCCAGCGATCCCGAGCAAGCCCTCGTAGGGCTCGATCATGCCTGTCAATCCGGCATCGTCGATGAGCTCAAGCATCTCGCGATAGGCGCATGAGAGGAATCCCGCGCCGACGTCAAGGACGAAACCGTCAACGTCGACCGTCAGCATGCGGCCGCCGACCCGGCCCTCGCGCTCCAGTACCAGCACATCGGCACCGGCTCGGTGGAGGCGGAAGGCAGCAGTCAGGCCCGCGATGCCCGCACCCACAACGACTACCCGGCGCCCGGCCGCAATGGTCATTCCTGTCGTCATCGGTTCTTTCCTGTCGTCATCGGATTACGGCGTCTGGTGCAGGCCATCGCTCCGCGATCACCGACAGCGGGGAGGGTACGAGCAGCGCCTTGGCGAGAGGCTTCACGTTCGTGCCCTCCGTCAGGCGGATCCGCCAGTGACTCGTCAACGTCGCCAGGATGACGGTCGCCTCGGCCCAGGCGAAGGGCTCACCAATACATCCACGAACCCCAGTCCCGAACGGTAGGTACGCCTCACGGGGAACGTGTCTCGCGTTCTCGGGAGCCCACCGGTCCGGGTCGAACACCTCCGGGTCGGCGAAGTAGGCCGGATCCCGGTGCAGCGCGTACAGCGAGAACAGGACCATAGATCCGGCCGGGATGCTGTGCCCGCCGAGTTCGGTATCCTCTACCGCGCGCCGGGTAAGAATCCAGGTTGTCGGGTAGATGCGCAGGGTCTCGGCGATGACCTGCCTGGTGTACTTGAGCCCTGACAAGATATCGCCCACATCGACAGGCCCGCCATTGGCGGCCGTGGCGGCCTCGTCGCGGATGCGTTCCTGCACGTCCGGCCGTTCACTGATCAGGTAGCACGCCCAGGTGAGCGTATCTGCCGTGGTTTCAGCGCCAGCGGCGAGAATGGAAATGATCTCGTCATGCACCTGCGCGTCGGTCATGGACTCGCCGGTTTCGCCGTCGTGCGCCAGCAGCATTTGAGAGAGCAGGTCGTGGTGGTCGGTGCCATCGCTGCGATAACGCCGGATGATGTCATCGACGACGGCGTGCATAGACGCGATGGCCCGGTTGAACCTGATGTTCGCGGGCAGGGGGATCTTCTCGAGCAGCCCGGTCGGGTCTAGCGCGCGCTTGCCGATGCCGTCGAGCACTATAGGCAGAGACTCGCCAAATTCCCGGATAGCCCTGTCTCCGATGTCGGTCGAGCAGAGGGCTTTGGTCACAATTGTCAGGGCAAGCGACTGCAGCTCCTCGTTCACGTCCACGGGCTGGCCGGGCAGCCAGGACCCGATCCGGGCCTTGGCTGCTGCCTGCATTATCGGGACATATTCAGCTATCCGCGGGCGGTGGAACGCGGGCTGCATCAGCCGACGCTGCCGCAGATGAAACTCGCCACGGGAATTAAAAAGCCCGTTACCCGTGAAAGGCTTCATCTTGTCGAACTGAGCTCCCTTGTCGAACTTATTGACATTTTTGACCAGCATCTGCCGTATAAGCTGAGGATGGTTGATTACGTAGGCATTCGAGGTACCTACGCGGATAACAGCGATGCCGCCGCAGTCGCGTAGCTCCCGGACGAACTCCAAGGGACGGAGCCAGAGTTTATGGAGGTGCCCGATGATGGGACGCGAAGCCGGAGCTTCGCCAATCGTGAATGCAGTCATTGCAGCAGCTCCAAGTAGGACGGTGCGAGACCTGTCGTTGTGTGCTCTACGCTGTGATAGCGAATCGTGTGCAACCCCCAGTCGAGATGCCCGCGCATCCAATTGCGCAGGCCGGTTGCATATTTTTCCGCAGCCACCTGTACCGCATCATCCGCCCGGATCCGACCGAACATCTCCTCCAGCCGGCGCTCGCACCTCATGAAGTCGGCCAGCCTTGAGTCGATCTGGTGCGCGGCCCGCATCATCGCCACGGTGGTCGTGCAGCCTGTTGCGTGTTCCAGTACTATGACGAGATTATGTACGTCTCCGCATGCGCGTTCCTTATCGAGAGTCAGCACATCATCGGTCCAGCACACGACATCAGCTGCGGCCTCGCACATCTCAGCAAACAGAGGATCTGCGTAGACTCGGTCCGGCAGCGGCGCGTCAGTAACGAATTCAAGTAGATCCAAAGACGGCCAGATCGCGCCGGCCGTACGGCGGCGAGATGGAAACTCGTCCAGGCACGGCACTCGGCCATGCGCCCTGTTGGCCGCCTCCCATTCGCATCCATTAAGGTAGTCGGCCACATGCCGGGTAAATCTCTCTTGCCATGCCACCGGCATCGCAGGTAGCATGCGGCGCCGGATATCACTCAGTGCAGCCGGGAGCGGACTGCCATCTGGCGGCCGGTTCGCTAGCTTCTCGCACAGTGATTCCGTCAAGGGCTGAAGGAACGCATTAGCGACGGCCGGATCTCTGCCCACATGGCCTTCATCGAGCTGGTCATCGAGGAAAAACAGCCAGCCGATCCAGTCCGCGGCGGTGGCCAGTTTAAGGGAACTGACAGCCGATGCATATACTCGCGCAGCGAGCTCACCGGCCGCAGTCTTGTCGAAACGCTCCTTCGCACGGTCCGAGCGCACCAAATCGAATGCCCGTACCCAGCCACGAGCGTGAGACTCCGCCTCATGTGCCCAAGGGCTTACTGCTGGTGCCACCAAAGATTTCAGGTGCCGGAAGGTATCATCATTCGGGTCCGTAGGATATTCGTATCCGGATTCAGGGAACACGTTCACGCTCCGTAGGTGGCGAGTTCAGCTGAACTGGGGACCGCGGTCGGATCCGGATCCGGCGGGCGCGCCGCCGGATCCGGTATGTCCGCCATCAGGCTGCCGGCCCTACCGGGCCATCGCAGTGATGCGCCGTCACCGGCCCGCTGGCACCGACCCACCTGCTGGCCCACCGTGCCGCGACCTGGAAGAACGACTGCGCATTCAGGCTAAGGTTGAGATCGTGGCCCGCGTTCGGGAGAACGTATGCCTGCAGGCAGGCCGACGGCGAGTAGAAGGGCGCTTCGGACCGCAGGAATGCCGATGAGTTCGTGCAGTCATCGGCCCCTAGGCCCTTGCACATGAGCGCGTCGTCCTGCCCGACTGCGATGAGCACGGGGACATTAATCCTTGAGGTGTCGAGATCGACATCCTCAACGAAGTACGTCGCCAAGAAGGTGAGCGTCACCGTGTCCTTTGTTTTCTCGTCCTCGGCGACCACTGCCGGGCTGGCGTCAGCGCGGTTGTAGAACACGTCGATGCGGGTGCCAGGCCGGGTCGTAAAGTACCCCGGGTCAAGGTGCTGGCCTGAGAACCGTGGATCCAAGAATGCTGGATAGGTAATGAGAGGGGTCTTAAGCGTCGTGATAAGCGACTGGTGATGTGAGTTGCCTGTGGCGATCATCCCGTTGATGTCGTGATACGCCGCGGCCTCACGCCAGGCAATCGCAGTCCCCATGCTGTGGCCAACGAGGATGACGTGCGGGAACGCAGTCCCGAAAGTCCCGTTCCGCGCGGCCTGGATGACCTGATGGGTAACGAAGGCCTCGGTCTCGATGGTCACCAGAGCGCTCAGCGGGTGGCTGCTCTGGCCGAAGCCGAGCGGATCGAAGCTCAGCGTCGAGTAGCCAGCTGCGAGCATCGCCCGCACGTAGGAGTATTTCGCCGGGTCATACGGGAAATTCCAGTATATATCGCTGTATGTAGCGCCGGGAATGAGCACTTGAACGGTATCCGGCTTCGCGGTGCCGCCAGGCGTGCACAATTGCCCGCGGACGGTGTATCTCTTTGGTGTAAGGCTGCTTATCGCGACGGGCAGCGAGATGGGGTTGCATACCGACTGAGCGGCGGCCGAATGAACGGCGGCCGACTTAGCGGCGGCCGAATGAACAGCGGCCGACTGAGCGGCGGCCGAATGAACGGCGGCTGACTTAGCGGCGGCCGAATGAACAGCGGCTGACTTAGCGGCGGCCGAATGAACAGCGGCCGAATGAACAGCGGCCGACTTAGCGGCGGCCGAGTGAACGGCGGCCGACTTAGCGGCGGCAGACTTAGCGGCGGCCTTGCTGCTAATTGCTGAACTCAGGCCGACGGTCGCGCTGTTGGATGATGCGGTCGCCAGGCCTATGGTCGTGAGTACTGCCACTGCCGCAATGGATGCATACCACATCCTGCGCCGGGATCTCGGAAGCATCTTTCCTCCAGTCCATGAAAACTGATCTCTGTTTCCGGTCGTGATACTTGTGAGAAGGGGCAGTTCAGAAGCTATGCCCGGAACATCTGGCGCCTGGCCGTTGCCTGCGGACGGTGGCCCCGGAGCGGCAGGCAGGCGTGCCGGGCGCTGCCGTCACTCGATGGCAACGGGCAAGCTCGCGAAGCCGCGGCTAGTGTTATTCAGCTGCCGGACAGGGTCGCCTGCGAGCTTGATATCGGCTACCTTTCCTGATATCGCGTTCAGGATGCTGCCGATTGCCAGCCGGGCCAGTGGCGCGCCGACGCACGTGTGTCTCCCGTTGCCGAACGCGAGATGGTCGGCCGGGTTGCGCCGCACATCGAATGCCTCTGGGTCGGGGTAGTGCCGCTCGTCGCGGTTGGCGGCCCCGAGGAACATGGCGACACGTGTCCCCGCGGGGATTTCCGCGCCACCAACGGCAATGTCCTCCCGCGCGACCCTGCTCCAAATCTGCAGCGGTGACTCCAGGCGGAGCGACTCGTTGATGGCGGACGGGATGAGCTCGGGCTGCCGGAGGAGCAGTTGCCACTGCGCCGGATGCCGTGCCAGCAGCCACAGGATGTTCCCGATCGCGTTGATCGTCGTCTCGAACGCGGGACCCAGGTACTGGAACAGCAGCTGCAAGGTCTCCGTGTCGGGCGTCTCGCCGCGTTCGCGGGCATCGAGGATTTCCCACGCGATGCTCCCCGGCGTCATGTCCTCCTTGACGAGCTTCGCCATGACGGCGAAAAACTCGCCGACAACCGGCAGCGCTTCGGTGGCCCGCTGGTTCATCGGGCCGAGTGCGTCGAAGCCAGCCATGCTCGCCTGCACCGCGAGATCCGCAACGTCTTGCGGGATGCCGAGGATACGGCCGGTGAAGGTCGCGATAAACGGCCGCGCGAGGTCGGTGACCGCGTCGAACGTCTTCCGCCGCACGAAGGCGGTGACCATCTCACCAGCTAACTGGTCGGCAACGGGCGTGAACTCCTTCAGCCTTCCGAGCCGCAGCCGCTGCACCATCGCCGTCCGGACGCCCTCATGCTCTGGCGGGTCCAAACGTATGACCCCGCCCTCCAAGCTTGCGTTCAGCGTCTCGTTGAAAGCCGGCCCCGCCGCCGAGCTGAACGCGCGCCAGTCCTTCAGTGCCATGCGCACGTCATCGAACCGCGCGAGCCCGAGGACGTCGTAGCTGGTCAGCCGGAACACTGGCCCCGCGTCCCGCAGCCGACGGCAGTAGGCGTACGGCTGGTCTAGCAGCTCGTCACAGAATGGGTCGAGATCAAAAGAGGGATACCCGTGAGTCATAGAACCTCCGTGAGTGTCGCAGCGCATGCAGGCACCCTTACGCGCGCTGGTTTCCGATGGCAGAGGCGGCCGTCGGCTTTGCCCGTTGCCAGCGGATTCGTTCCCGCCGAGGCCGGCTCGCTGGGTCTAGCCAACTGTGGCGCCCCACTCGCCGTGGTCTTCGATCCGCTGCGTATGCAGATGCTCGACCAAGGCGATGAGTACCTGCTTCACCGACTCCCGCTTCCGTGCGTCGCACAGCACGACGGGCACATGCTGGTCCAGGTCGAGTGCGATCCTGACGTCCCCCGGGCGATGGAGCTCGGCTCCATCGAAGCAGTTGACCGCGATGATGAACGGCGTCCCGCGCTGCTCGAAGTAGTCGATGGCGGCGAAGGAGTCGGCGAGCCGACGAGTGTCGACAAGGACTGCCGCGCCGAGCGCCCCGTGGGAGAGGTCGTCCCACATGAACCAGAAGCGGTCCTGCCCCGGGGTTCCGAACAGGTAAAGCACGAGGCGGTCGGCGAAGGTGATCCGGCCGAAGTCCATGGCAACGGTGGTGGTCTCCTTCCCGTCCACGCCGCTCACATCGTCGACGCCGGTACTGTGCTGGCTAAGGGTTTCCTCGGTGCGCAGCGGCCGGATCTCGCTGATTGCACTGACCAATGTGGTTTTGCCGACGCCGAACCCTCCCGCGATAAGGATCTTGGTGGTGACCAGCGGCTGCTCACGGCCCGCGTCAGGGTCAGAGAGCTTGGAGCCCATTACGCACTCTCCTCAGTACGTGCATGTCGGGTACCTCGCGGAGCTTCGGCGCGCTCAGCACCCTGACCAGTCCCTGATCGTTCAGGTCGCTCAGCAAGACGCGCACCACCCCCAGCGGGAGGTCGATGTCCGAGGCGATGTCGGCGACGGTTAATGGCCCTCTGCATAGACCGAGCATGCGCTGCTGCTCGGCCGAGCCAGACGGTATCGGGAGGCTGCACGCCGGTCGCGACAACGACGGAGATCAGGTCGAACTGTCCGGTTCGCGCACGGGTACGGCCACGCGTGACCGCGTACGGCCGGACCACGGGGCCTGCCTCCCGGTCGAACCACCTGTCCCCGTCGGGGGTCATTTTTCACGTCCCACCGCTTGCCCGTGCTCGGTAGCTAGGTCCTCGGCGGTGAATCTCGGTGGTGTCTCAAAGTGCGGCCCTACCCGCTTGACGAGCCTTGCCGCCTCGTAAGCGACCAAGCCAACGTCCACGTCAGCCCCGGTCAGCACCGCCAGGCAGCTGCCCTGTCCGGCCGCCATCACGAACAGGAAAGCGTGCTCCATCTCAATGACGCTCTGCCGCACCTCGCCGCCACTGAAACGCTCCCCGGCACCGCGGGCGAGGCTTTGCAACCCGGCAGCCAGCGCGGACAGGTGCTCAGCATCCTCACGGCTGATGCCCTGCGACGCTCCGGCCGTCAGGCCGTCCCGGGACAGGATCACTGCCTGCTTGATGTCGCTGACCCGTTCCACAAGGCCATCGAGAAGCCAGTTCACGTCGCGCACAGACGTCGGCGCCATCAGCGATCTCCACCTTCTATATCTTCTGGGAACGCAGGACTCCCCCCTGTCTCCGTGGGCCAGTCTGCTGTCGCGTCCGCGCGCAGGACGCTCTGGCCCGGCCACGAATCATCCCCGGCCCGCGGCGGGGACTCGGATTCCTGTGGCCGTCCGGCCCGGCCTCGCTGCCATCCCTGGTGGATGGACGTCATCAGCGCACGCGCTTGTTCCGGAGAACGCCCGGCGGGACCGCCGACCCGATCCGTCCCGCTCGACTTTGGCGGGCGACGTTCCCGGAGTTGGGGCGCCAGGCTGGCCTGGCGCCGCCGCCGGGCCATCCCCATGTATGTGCCGTAATCCGGGGACGGAACAGGCGACACAGCCGATGATGCGGCCGGTGGTCCGGGTGCCGCAGGCAGCGGCCCGGCAGACGAGGATGATGGCGAGCATGCCGACCACCGGCCCTCGTGCCCAGCCGGTTGCCCCGTCGGTGACGGGAAGGCCGGATACACGCCGCCGGATAGCTCATCCGCCGTCGCCGCGGGATTGCCAGGCGTGTCCAAGCCGACCCCGGCGTATGTTACCCGGCCGACGGGCAGCAGCGGGTCCGGTGCGCCATTGCCCGGCCCGGTCCGGTGGCGCCCGGGGGCGCGGGCGTCACCGGGCCGGGAGCCCGGCCCGGACAGGGCTGGCCAGCTTCCGGAGTCCCCGTCCGCTCCAACGCGATCAGCGGGCACGGTGGATGCCTGCTGATCGCCGACGTCGGCGCTGGGGGGGGTGAAGTCGTCTTCTGTGGCCAGGACGCTGTGCGGCATCAGCACAATCGCGGTCGTCCCGCCAAACGGGTTGGGGCGCAGTGACACCCGGATCCCGCGCGGCGCCGCAAGCTGCCCGACGACGAACAGCCCGAGTTGGTCGCTCCTCGCGAGGTCAAACTCGGGCCTGCTGGCCAGCTGTTCGTTAAGGGCCTGCAGGTGCTCCGGTTCCATCCCCAGGCCTCGGTCCTCGATCTCGACCGCGAATCCCTGTCCGACCTGCTCGCCCCTGACCGTGACCTTCGTGTTCGGTGGGGAAAACACGGTCGCGTTCTCCACCAGCTCCGCGAGCATATGGATGATGTCGGCCACGGCCGCGCCGACGACCGCGTCCTGCGACGCGCACGCGACGTCCACCCGGGTGTATTCCTCCACCTCGGCAACGGCGGCACGGACCACGTCAACCGCGGGAACCGGCTTGCGCCAGCCGCGGCCGGGCAGGTTGCCGGACAGGATGATCAGGCTTTCCGCGTACCTGCGCATGCGGGTGGTGAGGTGGTCAAGGCGGAACAGGTCCTCGAGAGCATCCGGCTCGGAGGTCCGCCGCTCCATCACATCCAGCGCACTGAGCTGGCGGTGCAGCAGCGACTGGTTGCGGCTCGCCAGGTTGAGGAACACCTGGCTGACTCCCTTGCGCAGCTTGGCCTGGCCGACCGCGGCCTCTGCCGCGGTCCGCTGCACGGTCCCGAACGCCTGCGCGACGGCGGCGACCTCTGCCGTCCGGCCGATGGCCAGCGACGGCGATTCTTCAGCGAAATCGACGTCCTCGCCCCGGCGGAGCCGCTCGACGAGCTGCGGCAGCCGCTTGTCGGCCAGGTTGCGGGCCGCATCGCGCAGCCCGCTGAGTTCCCGGGAGATGCGGCGGCTGAACCGGATCAGCAGGAATATCGATGCCGCGACCGCCACCAGGCCGACACCGCCAGCCAACACCAACCGGAGCAGGAACGAGTTGCCGAGCTGGCGCCCTGCGTCGGATTCCTTCTCGGCCAGCAAGTTCACGGCCGCAGCGAATTTCTGGATGGTGGCCCGCGAGGCCTGCTGGAAGGCGACCGGCTTGAACGGGATCGGTGTGAACGCCCCGGCCTTCGAGGTGTCCACGATCTTGTTCTCCATCGACGCGAAATCCGCGTAGGCGGATGTGCTGGTAGCGGCCACCCAGATCGCCCGCATGGCCGGGGCCGGGCTCAGCAGCGCGGCCGCCTGCGAGATCGCGTAACGCTGCTGGGCGACGCTCTGGACGAACAGCTCACGTGCGGAGCGGCTCATCCGGCCTCCGGAGACGAACGCCCCGCCAACCAGCGTGGCCTCCCGGCCAGCGAGCTCGAGCGCGTACGCCGCCTGCAGGGCACCCTCAGACTCGCGGTAGAGCTTGGTGTCGGGGACGGTGATCGATCCTCGGAAGACCGCGTATATGCCGTCAACGATGTTGTTGTACACCTGCAACGCGCCTAGTGGGCTAGTCGTCCCCCCATCGATCCCCTTCCGGATCGTCTCCAGATTGCTGAGCCGGGCGTTAAGGGTTCTCCACGCAGCCCTGCCCTCTGCGTATACCGCGCCCCACGCCTTGTTCATCGCCGCCCGAGTCGCGTCTACCTGGGCGTCCGTTCTCTTGCGCTGTGCGTCCATCTGCGTGCTGGGCGCCCGGCGGCCGCTGCTCAGCCAGAGGTAGCTCTGCAGCCGTTCCTGGCTGAGCTGGATACTCAGCTCAAGCTGCGCACGGCCAGCGATGTCGTACTCGGTGTTGTAGTTGTGCTCCTGGACGGCGGGTCCCAAGGTGACCAGCCCGGCGTATCCCCACAGGGCCACGAGCGAGAGGAGGGGGATAACGAGCAGGGCGGTAAGGGTCAGCCGGATCGGCCGGGTGCGGGAAGCCATGACAAC
The DNA here is from genome assembly GCA_963720575.1 of uncultured Actinomycetota bacterium. Lineage (GTDB taxonomy): Bacteria > Actinomycetota > Actinomycetes > Streptosporangiales > Streptosporangiaceae > Chersky-822. Next base: position 565,975 of record CAVRGA010000001.1, on the reverse strand, counting down.
TCCCATGCTGCGTCGGTTGGTGTTCGGGCGGTTGCGCCGGTGTGTGCGGGGCGGGCGGGGGTTGTCCCGCGTGCGGCACGCTCACGGTGCGTCAGCCTTTCCAGGGCGCTCCTCTGGCTCTGGCTAGGCCATTCACAGCGAAACGGACCAAAACACGAAGTCAGCTGGCGCGACCATATAAATGAATCCGTATGTCGTTATCTGCAGGTCTAATCCGTGCGGACAGATGCCAAAACATTGGGCAATCCAGGATGATTGCCGCAACACATCGGGAGCATAGCAGGAACCCGCCGACAGTTCAGCCGATTTCCGCACGCTTCTGAGTTGCTGGCACGGCAAGGCATCCGAACCCCGACAATGCCGGTCCGTCTTTCTGTGGGCGCCGGAAATTAGGTCACTTAATAAAAATTAGGTTACTTAATAAAATTAGGTCACTTAATGCGGCCGGGGCGTATTCATGTATCAGGCCGCCGAAACGGTCCTCGGGAGACGCTATGCCTGATTCGCTCCCCGATCGCCTCGATCGGGGCTGAGGCTGCCGCGACGTGATCCGGTTGCCCAGGCGCTCGTGGACGCGATTCATGCTGGTGAGATCGAGTCGCTGGCGACTCTGGTGCGGGAGCATCCGGGTCTGGCCGCTGCGCGCATCGTGGACGACAAGAGCGGCTCGGGCACGCCGCTGCACGCGGCGGCCTACTGGCCGGGGTTCTTCCCGCACGGGCCAGAGGTGGTCGCCATGCCCAGCGCCCCGGTGGAGGGCAGCTGGCACGCGGAAACGCCGTTGCACTGGGCGGCGAGCAGCGATGACGTCGACGTGGCCCGGGCGCTGATCGACGGCGGAGCCGATATCGAGGCCACTGGTGCCTCGATCGCTGGCGGCGCCCCGCTTGATGACGCGGTCGGGTACGGGTGCTGGCAGGTGGCCCGCCTGCTGGTCGAACGCGGGGCACGGGTTGACCGGCTCTGGCACGCCGCGGCGCTGGGCATGAGGTCACGGGCCGAAGAACTGCTCGCCGCGTCGCCGCCGGGCAAGCAGCAGCTCGCCGACGCGTTCTGGCAGGCCTGCCACAGCGGCCAGCGCCGGATGGCCGAGTACCTTCTTGGCCTGGGCGCCGAGCTGAACGGCACCCCGTCGTGGGGTGAGAACACTCCATTGGACGCGGCCGACGGTCTGGACACTGGCCGTGGGGCTCTGGTCGAGCGGCTGCGCTCCCAGGGTGCAAACAAGTCAGCCAAAGCCGCCACCTGATCCGCGACCGGCGAATCCACAGCAATCGCGCTGGTCACCACTTGCCCAGGCCACCCTGGGAGCCTGTGCGGCAGGGTTCCGGAAGGCGCTGAACAGCTCCTTCATGAAAAAGGCGATCCCCGTTTGCTCTGAACGTTCCCACTCGATTAGCAAGCTGGGTTACCAGCCGCGGCAACACGCGCGCAGCCAGGGTCCACGCCGAATCAGCCGCACTCGCCGACCACCATAACCGCGTCCGGGACCGACGCCGGACGGCCTACCTGGACTTTCTCGAACAAGCTCACATCACCGGAGAGCTCTACTACCGCCTCGGCGACATCTACGCCCAGGCAACCACCCTGGACGACCAATTCGAGCGCATCGACAAACTCCGGCGTGACCTTCGCGACGCGTTCGATCCCCTCATGCGCGCCGCCAGAGTGGTGCTCCTGAAAGGACCTACCGCAGCAGCAGAAACAGCCGAGACAGTCCGGAACGCCGCAACCTGCGCCAACACGGCACCTGGATGATCTCCCAACGTAAAGACCACGCCCGCCAGCACTTCGACACCGCGCACCAAACCTTCCTCACCGAAGTCGACAAATTCATCGAAGCAGCCGAACAGCGATGACAGCCACCACCTGACGAAACGCCAACCCGCCGACCGCTCGAACCCGTCAAATCCCGGCGGCACCGCACACGCTCGGCTCGATCTGGCGCGGGGCGCGGCCTGGGTGCGCCAGATCCTGGCCGGGTCGGGGGTTACGGTGCGATCAGCGGGCTAACCTCGCGGCCGAGGATGCCGGCGAACCTGGCCAGGTCGGCGTCGTCGCCGGCAGGCATAACCGCGACGTGGGTGGCGCCGGCCGCGCCGTATTCATTGACTGCGGCGGCGATGTCGCGCGCCGGGCTTTCCGCCGGGACGGCGACGAACGCCACCACCTGTCCCGGTCCGCCGCTGTCTCCGGCCCGGTCTGGCCGGGCGGCGCGGAACCGGGCGGCCGCGGCGCGCAGATCGCCGGGGGACACGCCGCCCGGCAGGATCAGCCCGTCGGCGAGTTCCCCGGCCAGCGAGACGGTCCGCGGCCCGGTACCGCCGATCAGCAGCGGCGGGATGATCAGCGGAGGAAAGTCGAGGGCGACGTCATCCAGCCGCACGTATTCCCCGCGCGCTGTCACCCGCTCGCCGCGGAGCAGGGCCGAGAGCGCCGTGGTGTACTCCCGCAGCAACGTCATAGGCGACCCGGCCCGGGCGCCGGCCTGACCCATCCAGTCCTGCACTCCGTGCCCGACGCCTGCGGTGATCCGCCCGGGGAACAGCCGGGCCAGCGCCGAGATCTCCATCGCGGTCAGCGCGACGTTGCGCAGCGGCACCGGCAGCAGCCCGATCGCCACCGTGATCCGGCTGGTCGCGCCCAGCATGGCGGCCGCAGTGGCGATCCCGCCTTCCTTGAAGCAGTCCTCCCAGATCCACAGCTCCGCGAGTCCTGCCTGCTCAGCCGCCCGGGCCACCGGGCCGACCTGCTCGGGCGCCCGGGGCGGGAAAATGGCCGCAAGCGTAATCACCCGGCCAGCCTACTGAAGGCACCGGCCCAAGCCGCTGACCCCAAGCCAGCGCAGCGGGGAGACACCTGCAGCAACGACTCGCGTGAGCACAGCCCGGCAGCCAATGGCGGCAATTACTCACAGTGGCCGATTCCGCGCTACCTTCCCGGCGCGGAGATGCAGACATGGCCGTCATCGCGATCACCGGGTGTGCTCTCCTGGCTCTCGCTGTTCCGCCGCCGGGCCGACCTGGTCTGCTTGCTCACCGTTACCGGCCCTGGCTGCCCTGAACCCATCCGGGATGACGTCAGCACCCACTGGCCAGCCGGCCGCGATCAGGTGCCCGGCCGATCACCTCAGGAAAAGGGACCTGACGCCGCGCAAATTTTTCTCCCAGAAAATAGTTCTTAAAAGATATTTATTTTGAAAGATTTGCTGCCCCGGCGGCGCCGGGGCAGGGCACGGCGCACCTCCGCCCGAACCCGGCGCCTGACTCACCAAGATCCCGAGTCACCCGACAACCTCCAGGACAGCAGCGACGGCCCGCGACCATGATCACGGACATGATCACGGACATTAGCCCCGGTCGGCCCCGGCGGACAAGCACCCCCACCCGGCAAACCCGCACCACCCGCCTCCACCGCCTCATACTCACCCGGCAGCAGGAACTCCGATTTAGTGCTGCAAGCTCGGGCCGGGCTCGGGGCGCGCTGGTGGCATAGGCTCGAGTTATGAGCGTGATGCGGGAGGAACGTCATCATCTGATTGACCGTCTTCCTGAGGAGCAGGTCGCGCCGATGCTTGTGCTAGTGCGCGAGAGCCTGCCGGAAGGGCAGGGCGTTGAGTCCGCGTGGCCGTTGCCGTCGTTCGTGGGCACGCTCGCCAGCGGCAATGGGAACCTGGCGGCGCGATCGCAGGAGATCCTGCGTGATGAGATGGGCCGCGACGCGCGGTGATCGTCTGGGATACCGGGCCGCTGTTCGCTGCGGCAGATGCCGATGATCACGATCACGAGCGGTGCGTGGAGCTGATGCGGCGGACCCCTTCGCAGAAGACGCAGGTCACCGCCTTAATCGTGTATTCGAGCCCAACAGGCTTCCCTGCCGCTTTCGCCAGGCCGGCGGCGTCGGCCGGCAGCGCGGGAAGCCCCGCCGTCACGAGCGCACCCGTCGCTACCACCGCAAGTCGACTTGCGATCGTTCGCCTTGCCTGCGAGCCATTCACCCGAGCCCCACTTCCGCCCGCCACAATGACAGGGCTAAGCCATCTGAAATGCAGACCGATCGCATGGCAATAATTTTCATACAAAGGCATGACTATTACAGTTCAATAACCGACTCGGTAGCAGTGGTGCTTTTACCGCATGCACTTATTGCCGGGCACTGATCCAGCCCGCCTTGCTCACCTAACTTCTGGCCGTGAGCCGGGCGCGCAGGATGCCGGGGCTGCGTTCATCGAGGTCGGCGAGGATGGCAAGCGCCTCCTGCCAGCAGGCACGCGCGTCCTCGTCGTGCCCGCAGGCGTCGTGCGCGTCTCCGGCGTGGTCGAGGATGGCCCCCGTGAGCGGCAGGTCGGCAATGTCACGGGACACGGCCAGGGCGCGCTGGTAGCAGTCAATGGCTTCGAGTTGGTTACCGAGGAGATGACGGGCGTAGCCGATGCTGTCCAAGGTGCAGGCCTGGCCGAATTCGTCACCGTGGTCCTGGTGCAGGCTGAGGGCATGGTCCAGCAGCGGAAGCGCGGTGTGCGCGCTGCCGGTCACGATCTGGCACCAGCCGACGTTGTTCAACGCGAACGCTTCGCCAGACCGGCAGTCGGCCGCCCGGAACGACTCCAGGCAACGGTAGGCGTACCGTAGCGCCTCTGCGCGTTGCTGCCGGCGCTCGGCCATTATCGAGAACAGGCTGTAGGTGATGCCGAGGCTACGGTAGTGGCCGGTTTCGCGGCTGCGGGCCAGAGCCATCTGCAGATGCTGGGCGGCGAGGTGATAGTCGCCGAGGTCGATGTACGCCGAGCCGAGGTTGCAGTGGGCGTGAGCCTCGGCGACCCGGTCGCCAAGACGGCCCGCAGCGCTCAGGGCGATTTCGGCCGTTGCACGGCTGTCATTCAAGTGCCCGGCTCGCTGCAGGAACGGGACCGATGCCAGCGCGATGCCTAGCACATGCCGCGGCGATGTGCCAGCGGAGGCGACCACGACCGCGACCAGGGCGCTGCGGGCGGATCCGAACCAGTCCAAGGCCTGGCGCCGATCACGGAAATCCTGCCGCGTCACTCCTTCCGGAGGATCGCCGGGGCTGGGGACCGGCTCGACCAGCGTGTAGCAGCTCGGCATCTTCACTGCCGCGGCATGGCTGGCGTGCAGGTAGAAGTCGAGCAGCCGGGTCATGGCCGCGACCCGTTCCGCCGGTTCATCAGTGGCGTGGCAAAGCTGAGCCGCGTACTCGCGCAGCAAGTTATGGACCGTGAACCGGCCGGGCGCGTTCTCCTCGATCAGGTGCACGCTGACCAGCTCGTCGGTCGCGTCCCGGGCTGCGGCCACGGATTTCCCGGCGAGGCTGGCCGCGGCCGCAAGCCCGATCTCGGCGCCAGGGCAGATGCCGAGCAGCCGGAACATGTCCGCGGCGGGCTTGCTGAGCTGCCGGTAGGACCACGAGAAGACGGCGTGCAGCCTCGTCATCTCGCGGCCTGCGTTCAGCACGTCGCGCGCGTGCGCGTCGCGTAGGTCACCGGATATTGTCACCGTCCAGTGCGGATGGGCCAGGATGCGCGCGGCGACGACGCATAGCGCCAGCGGCAGCCCGCCGCACAGCTCAATCAGCTCGCTGTGGCCGGTCAGCGCATCGGCACACTCGCTGCCGGCGGCCGCCGGGCCGACGCCGAGACGGGCGGCCAGGAGCTGGTGCGCCTCATGCGGGGACATCACATTCAGCGTGATCGGAGTCGCTTCCTTGGTAACAATCAGGTCGCCAAGGAGGCGGCGGCTGGTGACTACGGCCATGCAGCCCGGGCTGGCCGGAAGCAACGGCATCACCTGGGCCGCATCGTGTGCGTTGTCTAGGACCACCAGCATCCGCCGCCCGTGCGTCAGGCTGCGATACAAGGCGGCCCTGGCCTCCAGGCTCCCCGGCAGCCGGTCCGCTGCCGCTCCCAGGGCTTCAAGGAAGATGGCCAGCACCGAGTCCGGGTTGGCCGCGATACCGGACGGATCAAAACCCTGGAGATCGGCAAAAAGCTGGCCACTGGGAAACTTGCATGCGGCTTGCAGTGCCCAGTGAACCGCCAGCGCCGTCTTGCCAACCCCTGCCTTCCCCGCGATCACCGCGATCACGGCCGACGTGGCCTCACAAGCCTCCCCGGCCAGCGCGCTGAGTCGCGCCTGCTCTTCGACCCGCCCCACGAACCGCCGTACCTCACCCGGGAGCTGCCGAGGAACCGCAGGCGCCCGGCCAGGCCGGTCCACGTCCGGAGCGACCCGGGTCCCGGCTTCACCCGTTTTGAGCGCGGCCTCTCCCTGGAACGTCAGCCGACGGTTGGGCGTGCCGATGAACTCGATCCTGGCCGCGTCGCTCAGCTCAAGAGCGTCGGCCAGCCGCCGTAGCGTGTCCCGGTACGGCGAGCTTGTCCGGCCGCTCTCAAGATAGCGGATCGTGCGGCTGCTCAGCCCAGACCGCTCCGCCAATTCGTCCTGCGAAAATCCAGCGACCTTGCGGCAGGCGCACAACCGGGCGCCGAAGCCGCTGTTGCCACCGGTCATCGGCGTACCCCGCCCGGACCGTTCGGTCTATTTGGTGGACCTGGCCACCCAGCTAACACCCGTGGCCGGACCCTTCCAGTCTCAACGCGTGCGCTCATCTCATCGACCTCCTACATCTGCGCCATGTTGACCCCACAGACTTAGACTACGCCGATCACCGCAACTCATCTGTCCGGTCCGATCGAATTTTTCCGGTTAGTTTGCCGCCCTCTTTTCCTGGCTGACCGTCGGCCATCGTGGACACACTATTCGCGTATCCACGGTCCATTCCCAGTGGTCAATCAAGGAGAGGCCTTTATGTTCGCAAGAACCCTGTCATCGATGCGCGCATTCGCAGCGCTGGCCATTACGCTGCTCGGCGCCGCCGCTCTCATGATCGGATCAGCCAGTGCCGCGGGCGCGGCCACCACTGGCGTGCCGTCCCACCATTCAGTCGTAACAGCCGCATCCACGCGATCCGCGCCATCCCCACTAGCCACGACCCCCTGCGGCGCGTTCCAATTCAACTTCGCTGAGTTCAATCGCTGTACGGGAAGCACCTGGGCCGGAGCGCTCTGTCAGGTGGGTGCAAATTACAACGGAAGCAACGGCCCGTTTAACGTGCTGGCCGCGGCGAGTGACTGCGGAGTTCGTGTCTGGCTCCATCAGGACGCCTGGAACGGCTCCAACTGGGGCAGTGGGTGGTCATTCTGCATTAGTCCTGGACTAGGCGAAAACGTCCCAGATCAATTCCAGCACCCGCTGAATATCTACATCTCAAACAACGAGGCGAACTGTTAGTCATGACGACCTGCTGACAGCTCCGAGTAATCTCGGGCCGCGCCAGCGCGAGCACCGGCCACCCGGTGCTCGCCTGACGCGGCTGCAGCATGACCGCTCACGGACGCCAGACGCCTAGCCCGCCGACAGCAGGCTCCGGACGGCGGCCAGCGAGACCGAAGGTGCCGCTTGTTCCAGCCAGTCGAGCGGCGTGCGGCCGTGGCTGTCGCGGGTCCGCTCCATGCTCGAGCAGCACCTCGATGGTCTTGGTGAATCCTGCCCTCGCGGCGTAGCACAGCTCGACATGGACGCAGATGCCGTACCGGTGCAGAACGACGACGGCACGAAGGTCCAGCTGGTGACCCCGCGAGCCGAGGGACAGCAATGCCGCCACTTGCTCAAGCAGGCCGCGGGACTGTCAAGCCTCGCGCAGGCTCGACGCCGTGTACAACCGGCTCGCCGACGAGGAACTGCTGGCCGACCCTGATCTGATGGAATCACTTGAGCAGATGCACCGCGGCGAGTACATCGTCCGCCGACCTGCGGGATAGCCGGTGACAGTCGAGATCCGGGCGACGCCGCTATCAGACAAGATCATCGAAGGCCTGCCCAAGAAAGCACGAAACGCTTACGACCTATTCGAAGCCGACCTGGCAGCCAGGGGATGCGCCGCGCTGGCCTACCGGCTCAGCGGCGGCTTCCCCGATCATCTATGCGTAATTCACCTGACCGGACAACTGCGGGTCATCGGGCCTTCGAATCCCTGATATCGCCTATGCCAAGGCACGCGGCGCCAGCGCGGGAAAGTCCTGCGCAGGACAGGTGAAGCAGGAAGGCAGGCAATTATGTTAAGGATATTCACGGGGAGATACATGCTCGCTCCGCTGGCCACCGCGGTGACGATCGGCGTCGGCCTGCTGGCGAGTCCTGGTTCCCCGGCAGTCGCCGCCGTCGGCGGAGGCACTTCGCATGCACCTACCGCAAAGTTAGTCATTATCCCCGCCCAGATCAGAAATTTGTCGTCTGAGAACGCAGCCCAGGGAAATGTCATCAAGCCGTCCGTGACGGCTGCGGGGATAGCCACGTATCACGTCACGTCAGCAGGTCCCCTCGCAGGCATACACGCCTGCCGTTCACTCGGCAGTGACAGCACTAACCAGGGCGTAGAATGCGCGGACCTGTATGCCGCACCCGACGGCAGTGGCGCGTCTTGGTATTCCCGCAGGCGGAGGGTTTCTGCAACCATGGCAGTAGCTACCCTCAATGCGCCAACATCGACATCTTTCTCAACGTGGATCTGGGAAACGGGTCAGGCAGCCCGATCGATGAAGGCCTTTGCGGGCACAGTAACGGTAACTGCGTAAATGGCGGGCCGCCCAACCACGAAAACCAGCTTGCCGGTCCTGGCGTCGATCACGCCGAGCCATGAGCCAGGACCCCGGCGCAGCGCCAGCCCGCTGCCTGCTTTCAGCAAATAAGCAATCGACCGCAGACGCGGGTTAGCTGCCGCCGCCGCATCGCGCACGACCAGCGCCTCCTGATACCCGATGCCGGTCGCCTCCATCCGCAGGTCAACCCCTGGCAGCACGTTCCGGTACAACGCGACGTTCCCCGACACCGCCGGCCTCGGCAAGGCGGCAGGCCAGTACAACGAGACGGTCCGGCCAGCCGAGTCCGCGACCACGACGAGCGGCCCGCTCGCCGCCGCCGGCTCCCAGCCCCTCGCGGCGCGCCGCAGCGCCGGGTTGATCGCCCGCCACGCGCCGTGCACCCGGGTCCTGACCGGGAAGATGTTCGACGTCATCGACAGCAACCCGTCCGGATGTGCCTTCACCTCGACCGTCGGCGTGGTCAGCGGCGCCACTACCACAGGCCGGCCGGTCCGCATGGCCCGCGACATCGCCGCCGACTCCGCCCGCTGCACCCCCGACCGGCGCACCGGCCTGGCCGGTTTGACCTTGCCGGGCACGGCCTTACGCGGACCGCGCAGGTGCTCCGGACTCGCGGCAAACGCGGACGGCAGCCGACTCCCCGGCCCCGCGATGCGATGCCCCACGATCGGCTTGCGCGCACTCGCGGCCGACGCCTTCCCTGTCGTCGGAGACGCTCCCTGCCTCCTTTCAGGTCATGTTCCTCGCCAATGCTCTCTCACGCGTGCTGCTCGCGGTGGTACTGGCCTGGATGCCCGAAGAGCGGGCTCCCGGCGAAGCCCATCAGCCGAAGGCCGGCTACCGCGATGTATTCGCTGACCGGGCCCTGCGCACCGTCCTGATCGCTACGCTCGTGCTGGCGTTCACCGGCTACGCCGCCGTCGACTCTGGCCTGCCTGCCTACGGCACGGTCGTGGCGCACGTGTCCGTGCATATCATCGCCTTGTCGATCACGGTCAACACGGCGGTCATCGTCGCCGCGCAACTGGTGGTACTGCGGTGGGTACGTTTGCTGCGGCGCAGCCGGGCGCTGGCGCTGGTCGGCCTGATCTGGGCCGTCTCCTGGGCGGTTTTCTGGCTGGCATCGGTCCCGGCCTCCCTCGCCCTGCGGATCGCCTGCGTGTTCGGGTTCGCCGCGCTGTTCGCGCCGGGTGAGACCGTCATGGCCCCGACGGTGTCGCCGCTGGTCAACAGCCTCGCCGGCGATCAGGTCAGGCGCCGCGCCAACGCGCTGTCCAGTGCCTTACTCGGTCGCGTTCGTAGTGTCCCCCGCTATCTCCACCGGGCTGATCGCGGCTGGCTTGTCCGCATTGTGGCTGGGGCTGCTGTGCGCCGGGTGCCTCGGCACCGCCTTGCCCGAGCGCGACCGAGCCGTAGCATCTGCAGGAGGTCCAGGCCGACCTGATCTCACGGCGCTACCCGGCCGGCCAGCACGACGACGCGAACGCGCTCGCCAGCCACGGTACGGACGAGGCCTACGCGACGTACACCCACGCCCACTCCCCCGCCGGGTAAGTGCCAGGCCGGGTTGACGCCGGCCTACAGGACGGACTGACGGCGCAGCCGCCAGAACACCACCATCGACAGCACCAGCACGATGGCGATCGGCCCCATGACCATCGGCAGGAAGTCCCCCCACGGCCACCCGCCGCTCAGAATGGAGAGCAAGGCGCCCGCAGCGGAGACACATCCTCGTGCCCCAACCAGAACGATGAGTGCCAGCATCGGCCGGGCGTCCACCACGCTCCACGCGATCGCCAGGCCGAAGAGGACCAACATAACGGTGGCCGTCACGACGCTCGGGACCTCACTGAACAGTAGCGATCGCACGACCAGGTCAAGGTAGAGCGCCAGGACGGGCCAGCGCCATCCCGGCGGCATCCGCGACTTGCCCGGCGCCAGGACCGCGATCACGACCAGGGCTATGACTGGCCCGGTGACCCAGTAAATCCAGTCAAACGACGAGAACGCCCACAGGCCAGCCGCGACCAGGGCGACGACCCCGGTGAGGAGGCGCCGTCCGGTCCAGGCCAGCGCGACGGCCGCGACCGCAGGCGCCGCGAGGCCAATCTCGGCCCAGGAAATCGGATTGAAAACCCATTGGCCCACGTCGTTGCACAGGAGGATGATCACCGCGAGCAGCACGGTCAGGCGGAGGTTAGCGGCTGTCGTCAGGCGCTGGTCCTGCCCGCTGCGGACCCGCAGACCGCCGAGGATCAGCGTCCTCGCCTCGCGCCGCGAGGGCCACTGCCGGGCCGGAGCGCCGGGCGACGTGCGGGCGTCCGCAGCGGCTTCGAGCAGCGTGTCCAGCATCTCCTCGCCGCGGTCAGCCAGGTACCAGCCCGGATAGGCGCGCAGCAGCCGGCGGTACCGCCGCTCCAGCGCCGTCACGCCGGCCTTGGCCGGCGGACCGCGGCGCCGGCCGGGGAACGGCGCTCCTTGCCGGTCACCACGCGAGCGGCCTGGGCCAGGTGCTCGGCCTCCGCGCTCAGCGCGGCGGCGCCGTCATCGGTCAGCCCGTAGGAGCGGCGCGCCCGGCCGTTTACGATCTCCTCGCTCACCAGCCGCACGTAGCCCTCGGCGCTGAGCCGGTCCAGTGCCGCGTACAGTGTCCCGGTGGCCAGCCGGACTCGGTGGCCGGACAACTCGTCGGCCCGCTTGATGATCCCGTAGCCGTGGAGCGGCCCGTCCAGGAGGCTGGCCAGCACAAAATAGGTCGGCTCGCGCATTGGCGGAATGGCCATCCCCGAAGTATAAGTAATTCAACGACATATATCAACACTCATGAATGACCCGGGTCGCCTTGCCCGCTAGCTCAGGGTGTTGGGTTCGAACCAACGTAGGCTGAGCCGACGGTTTTACAGGCATCTCCCATACCGGCTCTGACCTGCGCCGACGTTGAGAGCCTTCTAGGTTCCCCGGCTATTCTCCGAACGCTCGAGGATTGCTGCGGGCTCCTCGAGTCCCCGGGGCAGCAGGCGGCTGCGGCGTTCCGCCTTGACGGCTATTCAGTGAAGGGGTTGAGCACAGGGACTCCAGCGAGGTCAAAGTCCTTGACGTTGCGGGTGACGATGGTCATGCCGTGCACTCGCGCCGTGGCCGCGATGAGCGCGTCGATGACCGGGAGAGGCCGGACGTACTGCTGGCTGCCCCAGGCAGCGGCGACCGGAAGGGTGACCGGGAGAACCCTGTCTTCGAACCCGGTCTCCACATCCCGGAGCCAGCGCTCGAGAGCGGAAGCCTGGTGCCAGTCTCCCCGGCCGCGGACTCGCGCGATCCCCTGCTCGATCTCGCCCAGGGTGAGCACGGACAGGTGCAGCCGACCCGGCGGCGTGGCCGCGATCCAGTCTGTTACGCCGGCCGCAGGCTGACGCTTGCGCGTCTCCGACAGCACGTTGGTGTCAACCAGGTACGTCACCTGTCCGCCTCAAGGTCGACCGCACGCCCGAAGTCAGCCTTGCGCTCGGCCTCGATCTGCGCGAAGACATCAGCGGTACCGTCTTCGAGTTTCGGACCGCCGAGCAGGATGCTCGCCAGGTCCACCGAGGGCCGGGTCAGCCTGCGATACTCGCCAATATCTACGACTACCGCGACATCCTCTCCGTGCCGGGTGATGACCTGCGGTCCCTCGCTTGCTACCGCACGGATCATCTCGCTGAAACGCTGCTTGGCGTCCTGGATCTGCCAGTGATCCGGACTCGCTGAGGTCATGAGCCACCTCCTAATCCTGTCTAGTCCTGTCTAGGCAGATTACTCCAGCGAGCGGTCACGTGGGGCTCCATGACCACCCCGGCACGCTCACCAGCCCGTAGCGACGTCCCTTTGCGGACCGGGGATGCCGGAAACCTGGCCGAGGCGCTACACCTGTCCCGCGAGCCACCCTCGCGTCCTTCACATGGGTGGCCTCCCGCACGGCGGCACCACCAATTCGTCACTGTCCGCTACAGCAAGCGGTTCGCCGAACCGTCGTTCAAGCTCGCTCCCCGTCCGCTATATGTCCGCAACCAGACCCGTGTTCGAATATGTGACCTATGGAGCAACGACCAGTACAGTCAACTCGAACGCATATACGATCAGCATTCGTTCGGGAATCATCGCAGTTCAACCGCATACAATCGAACACAAAGCCGCGTCTCTGAGATTCCTGGTCAGCGAAAGGAAAGCCATCGCGCGTGCAGTTTCCCAGCCAGAGCCAGCGGTTTGACGACCGCTCAGCACAGCCAGGCCGCTCATCTAGGAAAAAATCGCAAATCAGCGCGCTGACCTGCAAGGACTACCGGTTGCGATCAGTGGCAGGTGTTGGGTTCGAACCAACGTAGGCTGAGCCGACGGTTTTACAGGCCGAAGGCGAAGGTACTCTGACCTGGGATTTTGACTGCTATCCGACCGGCCGGGAACATACCGGGAACAATGGGCCGGCCGAGCTGTCGGGGGAAAGTGATCAGCCCGCCTGAGATGCGGGGCGGCGGGGAAGCTGGCGGGGATGTCCCAGCGTTCGCTGGCCGATGTCGAATAGGTCGCTGGTCTGGGGCATGAACGTGGTCGTCCGGGCAAGGGCTTGCAGGCGATGGTCGCGGTTTGGACCTGGTCCTGAGGGTCAAGTTGCCGCGATCTTCTGCGGTTACCTGCCCATGCCGGGTGCGGCTATGGGGATGCCGACTGAGTGAGCGATGTCGAGCATGCGCTTGTCATAGCTGACCAGGAAGGCGAGCTCATCGCCAATGGCCTGGGCACTCGCGATATGAATGGCGTCGAGTGTCCTGATGCCGCCGGGAAGGCTTGCCGCCCAGTCCCTGATCTCATCGGTGACCAGGATCTCGGTGAAGGCGGCCAGCAGGTCCTGCATCGTGGTGGGGTAGCTGCCGACCCGGTCAAGCGTGCGCACGGTCTCGATGAAGCCGATCGTGGACGTTCCCATGGGCATCTCGGGAGACTGAGCCAGGAATTCGCGGAGTTCGAGCGCATACGGGTGGCCGGCCGCGAGGCTGACCAGCGCTGACGCATCAAGATAGATCACCGGTGGTCTGCTTCCCTGTCAGCAAGGAGGATGTCCAGCGCAGACGCGCCTTCCGGTACGGCGTAGCCCGGGAGCTGGTCAAGGTCCCTGGTCGTGGTCGGCTTTATCCTGATGATGCCCCGGGCGATCAGCGGGGCGTACCGGGCCAGGACGCCGGAGCCGGGCACGACCACGGCGATGGTCTTCCCGTGCCGGGTCACCTCGATTGCCTCGCCTCGCTCGACGCGAACGAACACGGCGCTGGGATTGCAGGAGAACTCCCGGACCGAGGCGCTCATCCGGCCTCCTCCACGTCAATGCAGGTGCAGCAGTTAAATTGTACCTACAAGCTGCGGATCTTGGGCGCATGCCATGGCTGGTGTTGCTCGCACTAGGTTCGTGCTTCGGTCAGCGCCCGCGGCGGCCAGCGAGCCATTCGAGGCCGGCCATGGCGTCCGCGCGTGCCTTGGCCTCGCGCCGGAACAATTCGTCGGTCTTGGCCAGCACCAGCGTGTGCGGGCTGCCGAACTTCCAGACCTTGTGCGTGACCGGGAGCTCGGCGGTTCTGATCTGACCCGCGATGTGCTTGCGGCGAGCCTCAGCGAGCGGCCATTCCAGGGTGCGCTCGCCTAGCCCGGCGAGAAATTCGCCGAGCGAGCCGCACAGCTCGCAGCCGCAGCCGCCGGGCCAGGAAACCGACCAGTCGTCAGCGGGACGGGCGGGGCGGGCGGTGATCGCGGCGAGCCGCCGTTCGCAATCCGCTGCCACCTCATCGAAGAGTGCGCTTGATCCGGGCCCGGCCGCTCTCAGCATCGGCAGCAGGCACGCGAGCACGTCGTCGCCCTGTTCCGAGAGGGTCTTCACGAGCTCGCCGGCCAGCGCAGTCCCTTCCGCGGCGGCCAGCAACGCGGCGAGCGGCTTGCCCAGCTCCGCGAGTTGCCTGTCCCTCGTGACTGGTGATGGCGACCTCAGCCAGCGCCGGATGTCCTCATTCAGCCAGCCCCACGACGCCGCGAGCAGCCACTCTGCGGTGGCGTCCGCGCCAGCGTCCCGCAGTGCCCTGGTCAGCTCAGGCAACCCGCCGGCCCAGCCCTTACGATCGACTTCCCCGGTGTACCGCCAGCTTCCGCGCGACTCGAACCACGCGTCCAGGAGGTTCTGGTGCCAGGGTTCGCCGTACTGCGCGGCGACCGCCGCCAGCCCGCCCGCGTGCGCGGGCGTGACCCACTCGACCGCGAATGGCCGCAGCAGCATGAGCGCGATGCCCGCGTCATCCACCCCCGCGGCCGTCCGCAGGGCCGGTTCCAGCAGCTCGGGACCGAGGGCGTGCCAGAACGGGACGACGGATTCCGCGGCGGCGCGCGCGCCTTCCATGTCCCCGTCATCCAGCCGTGCCCGCAGTTCGGTCAGTGCCCACGACGGCGACGCCTCCGCCCGGGCCGCGAATGCGCGCTCCTGAGGCCACACGAGGACTGCGCCTCGCCGGTACCAGCGGTCCATGGTGTTGCCGTAGTTCCCCATGTACCCGGTGTACTCGGTGTCGTACGGCTTCAGGTCCGCCGACGGCGTCGATACGCATACCTGCTCATCCGGCACATACAGCGAGATGGGCTCCCCGCCGCGCACGCCGGCCCACCAGTTCAAGGTCAGTTCGGAGTTGATGACGTCGGTGAGATCCACGCCTCGCCCACGAGGACCCGGCTGGGTGTCCCAGGTCTCCTTGATCTCCGTGAGCGCGAGCACTGCCTCGCAGCAAGCGTCCTGCGCGGCGGCCCGCAGGAGCGCGGACCGTTCCGCGTCGGCCCCCTTGAGCCGGTCCCAGCTCAGCCCGCGCTGGGTGTACTCATGGTCCAGCAGGTAGACCAGCCGGTTCGGCGGCTCCTGCTCATCGCCGCTCCACCGGGAGACCCTGGTGGTGAAATGCTCGGCGAGATACCGGGCAGCCTCGGCCGACGGCTCAACCGGGATTTCGCCGGCCGGATCGGGGTCCAGCAGCAGGTTGCAGGTAAGAGTTACCCGATACCCGGTCCTGACCGGCTTGACCTCATGCCGGCAGTCGGCATAGAAGGCGGCCACCGACAGCTCGGTCACGGACGCCTGATACGCGGCGGTCTTGCCGTTGTGCTCGAACACGAGTTCGCCGCCGGTGTGCGACGACGGCAGCGATACCACCAGCGTGCCGATCATCGTGTCGTCCTTCTCCGAGTCCTGATGCGGCAGGAAGAACTGCCCCTTCCCGTACACAAGCAGCGCGTGCGGCTCGGCCCGCAGCCGCGCCCCGGGCGGCAGCCCCAGCCCGTCCCGCACCTCTGCCAGGATCGCGTCCCAGTCCAGCCCGGTCATCGTCACCTGGTCCGGCGTGATCTCCCAGGTGTCCCGCACGCCCAGATCCGTCAGCGTCTGCTCACCCCGTCCGAAGCGGGCCGGCTGGGCGACGGCGATCATCTGCTTGGCCTGCGGCGCCTTGATAGGGAAGCTGATCAGGCCCGCGCCCGCCACTGTAAGCCGGACGCCCCTTGTCGGCACAGATAGCTGAACGCTGAACGCGCCCGGCGCCTGAGAGCCATCGAGAACCCTCGCCAGCCGCTCCCGTGCCGTGATCGGCATCGCTTGTCCTCCTGCCAGCCGCGTGCGGTCAGTCAGTCAGGCTACCGACGCGCGGCATCACAATCGTTCCGAACGGCCAGCCGCTCCGGCCGCGCGCGAACTCACGGAACCGCCGGCGCGGCGGTCAAGCCGCCCGGCCGGTTCACGGGACTATATCCCGTATGCCAACCCAGCACAGATGCTCGACCAGGTTCGCGAACTCCGAGACGCCGGGCGCACCCCCAAGGAGATCGCCCGGGCACTGAAGATGCCGCCCAGCACGGTCGCGCCGCTCGTCAGGGCGATCGCCGCCGCCGAAGGGCGGACCCGGGAGGACGCACTGATCAGGTGCTGGATAAGTCCGGGCTGGTCATCCAGCGTCCAGGCACCGCAGCGACCCGACTGGCCGGGATCGGCCGGCTAATTCTGTGAGATCTCCTCACTGGCAGGCCGGCCCCGGCGTCCATCTAGCGCAGAATCGTTCAACTACCCCTTACGATCGTGCTCATGCCAGCAACTCAATCCGATGAACCTGCCGGGCTTGAGCTGCCCCGCCAGCCTCGAATACGCCAACATAATCGTCCGAAACCAGGCGAGACTCTTCGGCTACGAACCTGATGAAGGCTGCGGGGCCGTGGCTGGCCCGTGTACCACGGACCCGTCGCGTACGCAGAACACGCTGCCATGCCATGGACAGGTGACTTCGGTTCCCGCTAGCTCCCCTTCCGCGAGCGATCCCGACATATGGCTGCACCGGTCAGCAAGCACATGGACCTGGTCGCCCCGGCGAACCGCTACGACTGGCACCTCACCGACCATCGAGTGCACGAGCACCCCGTCAGTGAGCTCGGACTCCGGTAGCAGGCGGTGCCAGCCCGGCGAGTCGCATCGCCCGGCTGGCAGCCGGCGCCCTGACAGCCAGGGAAGAAGCGAAGCAGGTGGTCGCCGCGGTGTTGGTGAGCGCGTGCACGACGCCAACCCGCAGTTGCTGCTCGTGCTGCTGCGACCAGTCCGCGAGACCCGCGATTGCTGCCGGGGCCGCCCCCGCCAGTCCCAGCACCGTCAAGGCGCGTGCGGTGCGCTCGCCGTCCGAGCGGAGTCCGACCACGCTGGCGCAAAGCCAGGCCCCGACCGGTACCTGCACGAGCGGCGGATGAACTGGATGACCAAGCTGCACACCGTGCAGCGCATCACCAAGGCGGCCCCGCGTGACTACCTTCGCCAGTTTCTGACCAGGCTTGACGAGCTGGTCCAGCGCCGATGCCCGCTCTAGACGAGAAATGATCTTCATATGTACTCGCTCCCCGCTAGCGATCCGCTGAAACGATCAGCTCACCGGCTGGTCAGCCGGTAGAGCGTTGCGGCGGCCCTGTTCGCGCCTGGCTGTTGGGCTTGTGCAGCGAGAGCTTGCGGTACAGCTCGACGAGTAAGAGCTCTGCTATGGCGTGGTCGGCCGCCGGACCAAGGCCGCGTTCCTCTTGAAGGGCCTGGGCTAGGAAATCGGGCGGTACGAAACGGCTACTCGGTCGGGAGCAGCGGACCTAGCGGGCCGAGGTCAAGGTTCAGATCCCGGTGCTCGAGGCCGAAGTGGTCGCACAGCTCAGCCATCCGGTTCTCCAGCGCCATCAGCGTCAGTCCGATCTTATCGACCTGCTCGTCGGTGAGGTCACCGACTTCGACTCGGCGCAGGGCCTGCCGTTCCATGAGCTGCCGCAGCAATTCGACGACGGTGAGCACCAGGCTGACCAGCCCGCGTTCGACGGACTCAGGATCGGCGTCGATTCGCCGGGCCGGCGTGATGCGCCTGCTGCCGTCGCGCGCGGCCGCGGTCGGCTCGCGCAGCAGCATCGGTCTGGCTTGCCGGCCGGTCACTGCGACTCGCCGCTCTCGGAACCCTGCATGAAATACCGCACGATTGGCACCGACCCCAAGACCCGCCGCGAGGTGAGCGTGCTCGCTCTGGGCACGCATCTCTTCGGCACGGCGACCGACGAGGCGACTTCGTTCGCGATCCTGGATCGGTACGCGTCGGCCGGAGGCGCCTTCATCGACACCTCCGGCAACTACGCGTTCTGGGTCAATGGCACCCAGGGCGGGGAGAGCGAGGAACTGCTGGGCCGCTGGCGGCGCAGCCGCGGCATCGGCGACCAGATCGTGATCGCGACCAAGGTCGGCGCCCGGCCACTGGCCCCGGGCACCAGCTTCACCGACAACGCCGAAGGCCTGTCGGCGCCGGTGATCCGCGAGTCAGCCGAACGCAGCCGGGACCGGCTCGGCGTGGCCCGGCTGGACTTGCTGTACGCGCACATCGAGGACCCGGCGGTGCCGCTGGGCGAGACCGTGCAGGCCTTCGCCGCGCTGGTGGCCGAGGGCACCGTGGGCCTGCTGGGGGTCAGCAACCACTGGGCGTGGCGGGTGGAAACGGGCCCGCGGCCTGGCCGCGGCGGCCGAGCTGCCCGGCTACGAGGTGCTGCAGTACCAGCACAGCTACCTGCGGTCGCGCACCGACCTGCCGGGCAGCCGCTCCCCGGACGGCATGCCGGGCATGCTGGGCGGCGACCTGCTCAGCTACGCGCGGGCCGAACCGCAGCTCGTGATCGTCGCCTATTCACCACCGCTGAGGGGCGGCTACGTGCGCCCGGACAAGCTGGATGCCGCCGAGTTCGCCGAGTTTGACCACCCGGGTACGCCCGTCCGGCTGGCGGCGCTGGGCTCGGCTCGTTAGGAGCGCCGGAGCGCAGGCGGCTTCGAGAGCCGAGCGCTCGGCCGCATGATCGCGCAGATGAGGCCGTCCACCGAAGTTCAGTCGAAGCGCTTCGCCGTTGACCTGGAGAAAGTAAGCGAGTTTCTGGACCTCAACGAGGGCCGGGGGTTCGAAAGCAACTTGTTCGTACTCCCGCATGAGCACCAGTAGCGCGGCTCGAGCCGACGTCAGTCTCGGTACCGGTTCACGGATTGGCTGGTCAGCAGCGTTCGGCGCACCCGTTGGAGCGAAGATGCGCACGTCGACCGCGCTTGCAAGCGGCTCAAGAGCGCGCAGCATTCGCGGCTCGACCTCACGCCAATCCAATCCGCCATTGCCGCAGCCAAGGGGCGGGATAGCGATGGAGGTGATGCCAAGTTCGCGGATCACCCGGGTCAGGTCCCGGAGGCCGGGTCTCGATGTCGATGAGCTTGGATCCAGCGGACGCACCTCGCACACGCCACCAGAGCAAACAACCGCCCCGGCTGGCGGGAAACACCGTGCTACAGCAGACGACCTGAGCCGCCCTAGCGGCTTGCCCGGGCCGTGTGCGCGGAAAGGCGCATGCGCGGTCCTTTGGGGCCCCGGTGCAGCAATGCACCGGGGCTACCCGGCGGAAAGCGGGTGCCGCAGGACCGGGTCTCCCCCGGATGGTGCTCGTATAACCGGCCGGATACCGGGCCAGCGTGCCCGGAGCCCGCAAGGGCGCTGACGTGAGCAGGTGAGCCTTTGAAGCGAGAGCGAGCGGAAATGCCGGTACTGACGGGCAAGTCAGGCACCTCGGTGAACGGACCTGAGGGCCTGCCCCTGTTCGATGGTGACGCCTGCCTCGGCCACGGGTTCTGGCGCCGCAGCACCCGACCTGCGAATGGACATCAGATACAGCATGCGAACGGTCATAAGGCTGCGATCCTGCCACCTAGCGCTCATCACGGCTGGCAAATTCGCAGGTCAGCTGCCTACACGCCGTTTGGGAACCCCACAGGCATTTCTGGGTCACGCGCGGGTTCTGCGGCCTGGAACCCCAGCACGTCGACGCTGCGGTAATTGCCGACATCGCGGCGTGGGCGGCGACCCGCGCAAGCTGACGTCTTTCTTGCTGTCATCTGAGGCTTCGGGACCGGCTACCTCAGCATCGCCGCCAGCAGGTCCGCGCCCAGCGCCGTCAGAGCCAGAAGGTCCACGGAGTAGTGCACGTAGCGGCCGCGCCGCTCGGTCGTGAGCAGTCCGGCGCGACGCAGGACCGCGAGGTGACGGGAGACCTCCGGGGCCGTCAGGTCCCAGGCGAACGCCAGCTCGCTGGTGGTGTGCGAGCTGCGCGTGAGCGTGCGCACCAGCCGGAGCCGGACCGGGTGCGCCAGTGCGTCGAGCCTGCGCTCGACAGCCTCCAGCGACACCGGCTCCGGGTCGCCGGTCCTGCCGGCCGGATACTGCACCACGGGCCGCCAGCGCCGTGAGTGCACCGCCACCAGGTGCGGACTGCCGAAGACGGTCGGAATGAACGTCACCCCGACCCCTCTGGCGCTCGTCACATTATCCTGGAGCTTGTCCACCACGATGCTGTCGCCCCCGGGCGCGAGCGCGATCGCCCCGGACGCCGCCGCGAGGGCCGCGCCGATGCCCTGGCGGTCCCGCAGATCGGTCTTCGCCCGCAGATCCGCGGCGATCCGCCCGGCGACACAAGCCCACGCCGAGCCGAAGAACGCTGACGCGCACTGCTCCAGCGTCTCGCGCACCCGCGCCCGCACCGCCTGCGGGTCCGCGAGCAGTCGCTCAGCGAATGCCTCCTGGAGCGCACCGCGGGCCTGCGCCTGGCCCAGCGCGCGGTCGCGAGCGTCTGCGTCGGTGAGCGGGGATGACCCGCCGAACCGGACCCGGTTGCTGCCGCAGGTGGTGACGAGCGCGGAAGTCACGTACGCCTCGTCCGTGATCCGGTCGACGTCGTCCAGCTCCTCCGCCCACGTCTCGCGCGGCTGCGCCGGCAGCAGGAAGTCCGCGCGCGAGGACCTCCAGAGGAATTCGGCTTCCTCCAGCCGCTCCGCCAGTTCCGGCCGCAGTCCCGTGCGCACGCCCGCGGCCCAGGCCGTCAGCTGCGGATGATGCTCGGGAGCGGCCAGCACATGCAGCATCGAGGTCAGCTCGGCCAGCGGTGAAGCAGCGAACGACACCTGCTCCGGAGGCAGGCCGGTGATGTCGATGCGCAGCGTCATTCCTCCAGAATCGCTGGCAGGCGGACCCGGCCGCCACTCAGTTGACGGATCCCGTCAACTGAAGCGACTCTGTCCGCCAGCCGACCGCACAGTGGCCTCATGACCAGGTCCGCCCCATCCTCACCTCCCGCGCCTCTCTCCCCGGCGCCTGCCGCTTCGTCGCCGGCCCGGAAGCCCGGAGTCCGCGCTCTTGTCCGTGCTGTCGGCGGCCCGCGTTATGTCGTCGCTCTCGCGGTCGACTCCATCGGCGCCGGGGTGCTGCGGCCGTTCTTGCTGCTGTACGGCATCGACGTACTGCATCTGGCGGCCCTGACCGCTGGCCTCGCCATGACCGCGGGCGTGGTCGCGGGACTCGGCTGCATGCCCGTCGTCGGCCGCTGGCTGGACCGGGGCGCGCGCAGTGCGGCCGTGGCGGCCTCCATGCTCGTGCGCGTCATCGGCACCGTGCTGCTGCTGGCCGCCCCGGCGGGCCACGCTGCCACCATGTGGGTGTTCGCCGTCGCCGCCCTGCTTCTCGGCATCGGAGGCCAGGCCGTCTCGGCGGCCCACGCCGCCCTCGTCTCCACTATCTCCGCAGGCCGCCGGCGCGATGCCGCGCTGGCCGCGGGCCGGTCCGTGCGCAACGCCGGCCTCGGCCTGGGCGCGCTGCTTGCTACCGCCAGCCTCACCGGAGGCACCGCCGGCCTGCGCGCCCTGGCCGCCGGAACCGCGGTGAGCTACCTGCTGTCCGCCGCGCTCGCCTATAGCGTCCGAGTCCGTGCCAGTGCCCCGCCCGCTGCCGCCCACGACAGCACCTCCCGCGACACCGGGCCGGCCCCGCGAGCGCGCCGCACTGCCATTCCCCCGATGCGCCTGCTGCTCGCCGCGAACGTCATCTACGTGTTCTGCCTCAGTATTCCTGAGGTCGCGCTTCCGCTCCTGCTCGTCACCCAGTTGCATGCCTCGCCCGTATGGGCGGCGGTGGTCTTCGTGATCAACACCGGGCTCGTCGTCGCGTTCCAGGTACCCGTGACCGTCTGGATGTCCCGTTTCGCGCGCTGTACTGCCCTGGCCATCTCAGGCATCGTGATCAGCGTCTCGTACCTGGGCTTCCTCGGCAGCGTCGAGCTTCCTCACCGGTGGGCCGTCCCGGCCATCGTCTGCGTCTCCGTGCTCAGCACGCTGGGCGAGCTCATCTACGCCGGCAGTTCGACGGCCCTGGTGGCGGCCACTGCTCCAGAGCACGTGCTAGGCCGTGCGCTGGCGCGGTTTCAGCTGTCCACCGGTTTCAGCCTGGCTATCTCGCCCGCCATCATCACCGCGCTCGCCGCCCGCGGCCCCGCCGCCCTCTGGGTCTCTCTCACCGCCGCCACCCTGCTCGCCGCCGCCGCGGTCACCCGTCCGTCTGCGGCGGAAGCATGAGGGCGCCTACGCAGGCCAGGCCGTACCGCGTCATCGGCTTATGCCGAGGCCGGAGCTAGGCAGGAAAACGGAGCATGCTCAACGACCCAGGAGGGCAATCATGGATTTTGCGGTCCGGGTGTCTGGTGGCAGGGCGCTCGCAGTACGGGATGCCGGTGACCCTGCCGGGACGGCGGTGCTTGTCCAGTCGGGTACGCCCGGTTCCCGGTATCTGTACGGACCGAACATGGGCGAGGGCAAGGCCGATGACATCCGCCTGCTCATGGCCGATAAGGAAGCAGCCCGGGCCAGGCGGGACAAGGAACGAGAGGAGATCCTGGCTGCCTCTGTGGCCGAGGCGGCCCAGGCCATGACGTCGCTGCTGCAGCCCGCCGGCGCCGCGGTCCTCACCGCCGACCTTGCCCGCCACCTGGCGCTGACCCATCGCGAAGGAGTGTCGCCCGGCAGCCAGGGATGGTGGGGATGACAGTTGCGCGTTCAGAGAACGGTGGGGCTTTGACCTGGCTGATATCTCTGTTCCCGTGCTCGTCTTGCACGGGCGGCAGGACACGTCCGTGCCCTGCGCCCATGGCGAATGGCTGGCCGCTCACATCCCCGGCGCGGAGGCCAAGGCTGCCCGATAATGAGGGCCACGTGACCCTGCTGGAGCACCGCGTACCCGAGGTGCACGCCTGGCTGCTCGATCACCTGCGGGCGGACAGACCAAGAGCCGGCCGAATCCGCCCCCCGGCGCGCCCTCTCAATCAGGTCGCGGACCTCACCGGTTTCCAGGCGACATGACGGCCAGATATACAGCGCCACCGACACCTCCACGACAGCCACCATCACCCGAACCACATAGAGCCACGGGACTTGCGGTCTGCGCATACTTCGGCAAGCCGAGCTCGCACTCCGGCCTTCGAGACCTCCTGCCTGCCATTGCTCACCAGCTGCGTGCCGGTGGCGGCGACCGTCGCCGCACGGCTCTGCTCGGCGAACTGATCGGTAGCGCTCGCGGCGTCGTCGCTGTCCCAGAGTGTCAAAGTGAGGGCCGTGCCGCCGTCGCGGTCGACCAGGAAAACCGCGCCCGCATTCCCGGGCAGGGCCTCCACGAACCCCTTGACCGTGCTGACAGCGTTGTCGGCCCACTTCTGCAATGCCTCAGGTGACCCGGACCATGTCGATGTTCGTGCGAACATTCTTGGCTCCTTTCCTCACGACGATCATCGCAAGGGCAGATGCCCGGGCACCCTCCCAGAATTCTGGGAGGGTGCCCGGGCGGCGCCACGAGCGGCCGTTTCCGGCATGCGCGACCTCGCGGTCAGATCATGCTCGCTTGAGAGTGATGATGTCGAAGCTCGCGGAGCCGCTGCGGGGCACCGTCAGCTGTCCTGCGAGTATCGAGCGGGCACTGATCTGGCCGCCTTGGGGGCTGGCGTAGGTGCCCATGTAGTTCGCGTCGGTGGCCTTGTAGTGCTTGCCGTTCAGCGTGCAACGCGAAGTGGTCAAGGTAGGACGCCGGGTGGCGGTGAGTACGGCTGAACCGCTGATGCCACTCGAGTGGTTGGCGTTGACTTGCAGCTTTCTCTTCGTGTTATTGAAGACCGGCTTCTTCCCCGTCCCGAGGACATCCATGAGCAGGACAGCGCCCGCGGGCGACTTGAGCTCGACGAAACTACTGACTCCCACCGTGAAGGTCTGCCGTTCCGGCAGAGCCGGCGTGGCGCCCTGGCAGAAACCGTGCCGCCGACATTCCAGGATCCGGCCGCGCACGGCGTCGAGCCTCCCGAGCCTGACGGATTAGCGCACCCGTTGTCGATTGCCAGGACCGGCGAGCCGAAGCTGGCATGGGCGGCCTTGAACTTGAGTCCCTTGTGGTTGGCTACGAGCGTGACCGAACCGGTGGTCCTGCCGCGGAAGATGGTCTCGCTGCCAGAATGGCAATGTTCCTTTGTTCGTGAGGTGGCGTGGAACGTCAGGTCGAAGAACGCGATCGGCGCGAGTGAGTTATGCGCGTTGAACGTGGCATTGCCTGTCTTCTTGTTCACCGTCAAGTTTGACGCTGGCGCCGAGAAGAAAACCCAGGAGTCAAGTTCGTGAGTCGCGGAGATGCCGACTTCGTCGCCCGCGCCCAAGTCACTGATGGACAGCGACCAAGTGTGCCCGCCGACGGTGAACTTCGCTACGCCGGCGAAGAAGCTGATGGCCGGAGCCCGCGCGGGCACGGCAGCGCTTGCTGAGGCCGCAGCGCCGAGCGGCGAAAGCGCCAAGACCGCGGCACCCCCGAGGACGAGGGGGCGTGATACAGCACGTGACCGGCCGCGTACCGCGCGACTGAGGTAATCAAGAAACAATGAAATCCTATCCCTCCAAAAGCACTTTCAGTATTCTTAATCCAAGCATAGATTGCATATATAAGATAGGGCTCTATTAATCGGCAATATCATAGTATAAACACACCCCGGAGCCTCTCGCCTGTATAGCGGGCGGACGGGTGGCCGTGTGACAAATCCAGCTTGTCGCCGGGCTGGGTGGAGTGGGGAGCGGGGCAGATGGTGCGGGGACGGCAGGCCGCCGCCGGTCACAGTCAGCCGAGGTAGCTCACGAGAAGGTCGCTGAGTTCCTTAGAGTGGCTGCGTCCCAGGGCTTCCCCGGCCACCGGGCGCGGGACTCCGGTCAGCCAGGTCCGCACGAGGCTCTGCGGCACGCTGCGGTAACGCTCTGGCTGAACGCCAGAGTTCGAGCAACCGACGTAGCCAAGCGCGCCGACCGCAGCGCCAAAGCCCTCCTCCGCATCTAGGCCAAGCGCCTCGACACGGCGAGGCCGTGTACCGCTGCGGCGAGACAGCCGAACGTTCGCCTGGCAAGGACTTCGAACACGAAGTAGCAGTGTTGGAAGTTCACTTCGTCGGTGCAACCTCCGTTGGAGCGTCCGCCGCAGCATCCAACACGAAGAACGCAGCGTTGGAAGTTCACCTCATCGGTGCAACCTCCGTTGGAGCGTCCGCCGCAGCATCCAACACGAAGTAACGCAGCGTTGGAAGTTCGCACTGTGAAATGCTACTTTTCATACTCTATCGACTGTTTTACTTGTGAGCGCCTGCCGGTTTGCTCGGCCAACATCCAAGTAACGGGGCGTTGTGTTGTATGTTGCGATCGTGGACCCCAGGAAGTTTACGAGCAGCGAGTTCGGCCGACCTGACCGTCGCGCCGGCGACAAGTGGGCGTTCTGGTACTTCATGCCAGACCACCTTCCGCGCGAGTTGGACTTCAGCTTGGACACGGTCCACGCCCTCTCGGAAGCCGACAACGCTCTAGGCCTCTTGGAAGGCATCGGCAAGCTGGTCAAGGACCCCGAACTGCTCGTTGGGCCATATCTCACCAGGGAAGCTGTTGCCAGCACGCGGATAGAAGGCACGCAGGCGTCGCTGTCGGAAGTCTTGCAGGCAGAAGTTGGCGGCCCGGAACAACCCGTTGACGACGACGTGGCGGAAGTCGCAAACTATCTTAAAGCAACTCGACTGGCTATAAGTCTCCTGGACAAGCTACCGATCACCGAGAGGCTTATTAAGCAGGTACACGAAGCGCTAATGGCTGGAGTTCGCGGAGAAGAGCGATTGCCCGGCGAGTTCCGTCGCACTCCTGTTTGGGTCGGCTCGCCGACTGACAGCCCCGATACTGCATCTTTCGTACCCCCGCTACCGGAAAACATCCCATCTCTGCTTACTGACTGGGAAAAATTTGTAAATGAGCCCAGCCGATTCCCAGTTCTCATACAGTGCGCATTGATGCACTATCAATTTGAGACCATACATCCGTTTCTCGATGGCAACGGTCGCATGGGACGGTTGCTTGTCGTGCTGATGCTGATAAACGAACGCCGCCTAAGTCAACCTCTCTTGTACATCTCTGGTTACCTGGAGAATCGTCGCAGAGAGTACTACGAACGCCTCCAGGCAGTACGGGAAACCGGCGATATACAATCTTACATCCAGTTCTTCTGCACTGCAGTTACCAGGTCCGCAGAAGATGCCGTGCAGCGGTCCAGCAAGATTGTAGAACTACGCGATCGCTACCTTGTAGAAGTCGCAAGCGCTCGATCTCGCGTCGGCGGCCTTATAGATCTGATCTTCACCAACCCGTTCGTCACTGTTAGCCGCGTCGAGCGTGCCATGCACGTCACCAACCAAGGTGCGCGAAATTTGATTAACGATGCCGTTGGTCGGGGTTGGCTTTTTGATATTGGGACCCGTGGTCGCGGGGGCCGACGTTACTGGGTAGCTGAAGAGATATTCCAAATAATCGACGCACCGGTAACGTATGTTGATAGCGACAGGTCTGACTCCACTGCCGTCTAGGTGCTGCGGCGCTAAAAGCCATCTGCCACTGACTGAGTCGCCAGGACACCTGGCGGCGGACCGGGACGCTGCCGCGGCTGGCTGCAGTGGTGGGGCCCAGCTCTATCTCGCTCGATTCGTGAGCGAGTCGTCTGAGGGGCCCAGGCGCGGATCGACTGGGAGCGCGATGGGCAGTCCGTGGGGCCGGAGCGCGGCGTGACGGTCTGCATCGGTCCACCGATGGACCGGAAACCTTGCTGCCATTGCAGACAATCTTCCGGTCGGTCGTCACGCCCAGGATGCCGGCGTCGAAAAGCGCGTGGTGCGTGCAGCACAGCAGTGGGCCATTGCAGGGTGCCACTCTCTGCGCAGACGACGCGCTTCCCCACGGGATGATGTGGGCAGCCTGGAAGGCGTCCGTGAGGGAGAGCCCGCAGAAGGCGCACCGGCGGCGGTAGGCGGCAAGAAGCGCAAGGCGGAAGACAACCTGAGCAAGACCGCGGTTTCTGACTTCTGATAGACCACGGCCGCGTCATCAGGCTTGATGACGAGCCGGTGAGCGAGATCATCGAGGCCGCCCCGTCATCGGCGAACTCGAAGGGATTGGGCAATTCGGACCAGGGGAAGACGTATACCTGCTCGTACCCCTCCTCTAGGTTGGCGACATCCCAGGCCATGAAGCCCTGACCTGACTGGTGTCGCCCCTGGTTCACGACCAAGATCGTCAGAGGCGGCTTCTTCTCTTCCAGACACCAGTCCTGGATGACGCCCAGAGAACTTGCTGGGAGCGGTCTGCGGACCGCTCCCATGACAAGTGCTGACTCAGCACTCTCATTAGGCTGACCTGGAATTTCTCCTGGTGGCAGGTGTTGGGTTCGAATCAGCGTAGGCTGAGCCGACGGTTTTACAGCCCGCTCGCTCCACCCGAGTCACCCCCCGCTGACCAGCACATACGCGCTTCGAGGCGCGGTTGCGGGCCGCCGCCGTCCGCTATGCGTCCGTGGGCGCTGGGTTTCGGGGTCGTGCGGGCCACGGACGGAGGCGGAACGGGCCACGGACGAGGCCGGGACGGCCCACGGACGGGGCCGGAAAATCCACGGACGGGTCCCGGTGGGGAGCGGTTTCGCTGACCGCTCCCACCGGAATTCCGGCCCTGACCTGCCATTTCAGGAAACCTGTTCAGTGTCGCCGTCACCCTCGTCACCGGGGTCTTGCTCGGCGTCGCGGATGCCGAGGGCGTCGGCGATGCGCTGGTTGGCGGCGGTGGCCTGGCCGTCGATGCAGTGGGCGTAGATCTTGAGCAGGACGGCGACGCCGTGCCCAGCGCGGCGGGCGACCTCGGTGGCGGGCACCCCGGAGTTCAGCCACAGCGACACCGCAGCGTGCCGCAGGTCGTAGGGGCGTCGGCCGAGCGGTGACCTGTACTGGGCGGAGGTGAGTGCGGTCTGGCGGGCCAGGTCCCAGACCTCGTTGTAGCCGGAGTCCTGCAGGATGCCGCCTCGGCCGGTCTGGAAGATCCGCCCGTCGGGGGTCGTGCCGAACCTCTTGATGTGGGCGCGGAGCAGCCGGACCAGGACCGGGGGGATGGGGATGGTGCGGGTCTCGTTGTCGGCGCGGTGTTTCAGGCCGCGTTCCTGGCGGGCGGTGCCCTCGTCGGTCCAGGCCCGCCCGGCCCGGGATGCCGAGGCCGAAAGGACGATCCGCCCCCATCCGGTCTTCGGCAGGTGCAGGTCGGCCTCGCGGAGCATGACTCCCTCCGACGGGCGCAGCGCCGCGTAGTAGAGGCAGGCGAAGAATGTCTTCAGGTGCTCTCCCCGTTCCCTAGCTGCCCGGCGGCGTTCAGGAGCGTTTCAGCCTGGGCGGGGCTGACGACGACCCGCCGGTCAACGCTCTGGGCGACGGCGGGGGCGGTCCACTGGATCCGGTCGACCGGGTTCGAGCCGAGATGCCCGAGTTCGACGGCGTAGCCGAGCGCGTTGTAGAACACCGACCGCTTGCGCCGCTGGGTCGACCCGGCGGCCGGCTTCCCGGCCAGGGTCTTGGCGCAGGCGCCCAGCGCCAGCCGCACGGTCGCGGTCTCTTCCAGGTCGGTGACCGGGAGCGAGGCGCGTTCCGCCCACTCGAGGGCGGCGGCGATCTGGGGCGGCGGGGTGATGTCGCGGGTGGCGGGATTGAACGCCCAGGCGAACAGCGCCTGCCGCAGCACCCTCGGCTCGGGGGTGCCCGGCTCCTTCTCGCTGAGGGCGATCGTGACGGTGACCAGGGCCTCGGCGACCGACCGGCGGGAGACCGGGGCGAGGTTCGCCCATTTGACCTCGGTGTAGGCGCGGGCGTAGGCGAACCAGGTGATCACCTCCTCTTCGGTGACCTCGGCTTCGGGCAGGCCGGCGCGGGGGTTGAAGGGCATACGGTCGCGGACCGCGTCCTTCAGGTCCGTGAGGAACCCGTCGGCCAGCGGGCGGGCCTTGAACGACTTGCAGTGCTCACGGCCGTCGACCGACCACCGGACCCGGTAGCGTGCCCCGGTGCCGTTGCCGACCTTCCTGATGTCCCAGAACCTGACGTCGTAACTGTCCATCTGCTCCTTGCTCCTGTCCGTCTTACGAGTCCTCTTCTTCCAGGCGGCGCAGCCACGCCGTGAGCGCGCTGCGCCGGACCCGCACGCCGCCGCCCGCAGCCGCGCGACCGCCGGCCCGGCTCCCTGCCGGCGCCAGCGGTAGAAAGCGGCCCGGGAAACCCGCAGCTCGGCGATCACCTCATCGATCGTCAGCAGCGGGTCATCCGCGGTTCCGGGTGCTCCGTCCGGGGTGGCGGGGGGCCGGCCGGGAGCGGTTCGCGTTCCCGGGGGCGGCCCGTCCGTGGGCCCGGGTCGACGAACGCTCCGCTCCGCCCGCCCCGTCAAGTCCGGCCCCCGCCCGGCCGACGACGGCGGCCGGCCACCAGGGGCTCCTGGCCCGGGGAGAGGCGGGGGGAAAGGCGGCATAGGTGGTCCGATGAGGGCATGCCTGACTGAAGGCAGCGCGCTGCGCTGCCAGAGGGGTCTGCCATGGGCGGGCTGGCCCCGCGCGCCGCCGTATTTTCCGCTTACTAAAGAAATCCGGTTTTAAGTGCCTTTTTCACTCGTTCCCGGGGAATCGGTTCGGGCGAGATTGGGAACAGGTCATGGCACCCGCCAGGGAGAGTCGCCAGCACTCAGCTGAGGCCAGCACAGCTACATGCAATGTGCGGGTACATGCCGGGTATATTTTCGCGCTGACCTGCGGCTTCCCCGCGCGGTCTAATGGCCAGGCAAGTCGGGGCGAGCACGGGCGCACGCGGGCCGGGCACTGGGGATGGCATCGTGTGGCGGCTGGCCCCGCTGGCGCGGCGACGCGGTCCGTACGGGCGTGTCATCCCCAATCCAGGGTCCGGCGGCGGCACCTGCCGGCCCGGCTGCCCGCGGAGGCTCGCCGATCACAGCCCTCCCGCCCCTAGCTCGCCGCCGGGTTCGTTGTGGCGCTCGTGAGACTCCGGGCTGGCGGCGACTGCGCGTGCCAGCGCAGCTCGGCGGCCCGTGGGCGCGGGTCTTGCTCGGGCTGGCGTCCCGGCCGCTCGACCAGTGGCTCGACACGCTTCGCAGACGAGACGGCGCGGCCTTCGCCGAGCTTCCTTCCGAGATCGAAGTTGGCGAAGCCGACGTGGCCGAGGCCTACGGCAGCGACGCCGCGCGGCTGCGGTGGTGGATCACCCAGCCGGTCGGCCAGGCGATCGCCGTGGCCGAGCGCCTGTCCCGCCACCCCACCCACATCTTCGCCAGCTTGAACCCGCCAGCAGCGGCGCGGGAAGGCACGATCCGCCACGGGCGGCGGGGCATCTCTGCCTGCGACGATATCGACCTGTTCGTCGCTCACATCCTGGTCACCGTCTCGGCCTGCAGCCCATCCCCGCCGGCCGCATCCGGCCGCACATGTTCCGCCGCACGATGTCGATCATCACCGGGCAAGAACCCGACTCCGAGATTGCCCTCGGCCTGCAGCTCAAGCACGCCGCCCGCCGCGCTCTGGCCAACGCCGCTACCCCTGGCTACGCAGCCGCCGACACCGCCTGGGCGCAAGAGTTCGGCAACCAGCTCGAACTAGCCGCCGCCTGGCGCCTGGCCGATCTGCTGCACGCCCGCCGCGACGGCCACGCCGTCGCGGTCGGCCCCGGCGCGGCGCGCCTGCACGCCGGCCTGGACAAGGTCAACGCCGCCCTCGGCAGCGCCCCGGCCCTGCACGCCCAGCACGCCGACCAGCGAACCGAGATCACCCTGCTCCGCGACGAGTTCGCCGACCTGCACTTCGGCACTATCAACCACTGCCTGTGGGACCCCGCCCAGGCCGAGTGCCAGAACGCCCTGCCACCCGGCCAGCGCGGCCAGGCCCCGCTCATCGGCGCCTGCCGCCCCGCCCGCTGCCGCAACTCCGCCGTCACCGCCACCCACGCCCCGGCCTGGCTCGCCGAGGAATCCGACCTGACCGCCATGCTCCGCCAGCCCCGCCTGGCCCCGCCCCGCAAGCAAGCCCTGCAGCAGCGACTCGCCGACGTCCAGCGCATCACCGGCGCCTTCCACCCGCAGGGACACTGACATGCCCGTCTCCCCGGCCACCGAGACCAAGCTGCGCGCAGCGATGCAGCGTCTCCTCGACGGCACCCCGCAGCGCACCGACGGCGCCCTGACCAAGGAGAATCTCGCCCGCGAAGCAGTCCGCGACGCCAACCAGAAGATCACCACCCTGAACGGCAGGCTCGACGCCCTCGCCACCGTGACCGCCAACCTCTACCGCGAGAACCAGGCCCTCCGCGCCGCACTGGACCACCGCACCCAGCTCGCACCACTACCCGGCAAGGAACCAAATTGATGGACCAGGCGGGCTGACAGCGCCTCAGCGCAGCTCATCAGAGATGGGCTCGACGGATTGCCCGCAGACCCGACTGGCCTCAACTGACGGCAAGACCAGCAGCTCGCATACGCTGACAGGCCGGATTTGGGAGGACAGCATG
Organism: uncultured Actinomycetota bacterium; assembly: GCA_963720575.1. Lineage (GTDB taxonomy): Bacteria > Actinomycetota > Actinomycetes > Streptosporangiales > Streptosporangiaceae > Chersky-822. Next base: position 533,985 of record CAVRGA010000001.1, on the reverse strand, counting down.
AACCAGGGCACCGATCCCGAAGAGCTGCCGGCCGAGGTCCTGGACGACGTGGCCAGCGTGGTCGGGGCAGAGGTCACTCTTCTCAGTCGCCTACCCGGAGGCCTCGATGTGGGTGCCATGCGGGTCCAGTTGGCCGGGAGGGCACATGCAGTGCTCAAAGCATGGCCCCAGGCACACCCGGGCCACCTGGACGAGGCGTTGCGAGCCCAGAGAGTGGTCGAGCACATGCGCAGGCGCGGCTATCCCACCCCGGCCTGGCTCGGAGTGGGCGCCACAGCCACTCATGTATGGCATCTGATGGACTTCGCTGACGCGGCTCCCGCGCCAGAGCTGACCCCGTCCCTCGTTGAGCAGCTGATGGAGATCATCGAACTCCAGGCTGGCCAAGCCTCCGAGCCCTACGACCACTGGTCGTACGCCTGGCGGGTCGCCACCGGTCAGGAATTCGGTCAAGACCTAGCTCCAAGTTTGTCGAGGGCTGTCGCCGGGCTTTCGGGGTATTCCTCCGTGGTGTCGGCCTTGGTCGAGCGCCTGCGGCTCGTGTGTGCCGACGTCCCGCCGCCACGAGAGGCACCGGACATGGTCCATGCCGATCTCAAGCCCGACAATGTCCTGGTCCGTGACGGAGCGGTGGTGGCGGTCGTGGATATCGGGAACGCAGGTAGCGGCACGCGGGCGACTGATCTCACCACCCTCCAGTGGCACACCTTCCAGGATCCGCTGGACGGTGCCCGAAGGCGGCTGTGGACCAGAATCCTCGCCTTGGTCGGCTGGGAGGGCGCGGCGGTGCTCGCAGCGGCACAGATCCTCCTGCAGCTCGAGTTCCCCATCCGTCACGGGCGCCACGATGTCGTTGCAGGGGTAGTCAAGCGCGGCCATCGCGCCCTTGACGAGCTGAACGCGCTTCGCTGACTGCCGCCGGTCCGCTGCGGCTGCAAGGGCGTCGCACGCGACACCGTGATCCGGCGGTTGGCTCGGACGGACCCTGACCAGGCGTGCAGTCGACGTGCTGGCCTACTTCGACCGGCCCGGCACCAGCAACGGACCCACCGAAGCGATCAACGGCCGCCTCGAACACCTCCGCGGATCCGCCCTCGGCTTCCGCAACCTCACCAACTACATCGCCCGATCCCTACTCGAATCCGGCGGCTTCCGACCTCAGCTACACCCTGGAATGCGATGAGCCGGTCAAGGTCGCGGCCCGCACCTGTACGTGCACCAGGCTGCGCGCAGCGATGCAACGCATCCTCGACGGAACCGAACAGCGCACTGACAGCGCCCTTACCAGGGAGACCCTCGCCCGCGAAGCGGCAGTCGGCCGCGCCGCCGTCCGCTGCGCCGACAGGGCCCTCCACGAATGGAACGCCGTATCAAGTAGCCCTCCGCCCCTGCGATGTTCTCGGCGACGAGGCCATCACCGGTTTCCGCGCAGCGCTCCGGGATGCCACCCAGAAGATCATCACCTTGAACGGCAGGCACGATGCCCTCGTCACCGTGACCGCCAACCTCTACCGCGAGGACCAGGCCCTGCGCGCCGCGCTCGGCCACCACGCCCATCTTGCACCCACTACCCGGCAAGGAGGGACATTGACGAACCACGCAGAGTCGATCACAGATCGATCACAATCCCAGGCCAGCCAGGCTGAGATGAGACACCCGCTGAGACAGCGAACTGTTCCTAACAACGGCGTCGTCCCGCAGCAGGCCGCAGCCGCGCTCCGGCTGCTGATCGATGCCGCCGCCGCATGAAATGGCTATGTCCGCGCGACAGCGCGCCCGAGCGGGCGGCGTGCCAGCGCCACCGGGGGCCGTGCCGTCACGGCCGTGTCCGGGCCGCACCGCCGCCCGCCAGGCCCGCACCCGCCGCGACGAGGAAAAGGGGCGGGCGCCGTCCGGCACCCGCCCCCTGTGCCCCGAGCCCGGGGCTACCCGCCCAGGCTCACCTGAGTGGGCAGCGACGGGAACGCGGCCGGCACCGACCCAGCCGCCGCGATCACGTCGACCTGCTGGCGGGCGGAGACGTCCGCGCCGTGCTGCTCCAGTTCCGTCAGCGCGCCCATCGCGAAGGCGGCCGTTTCGCGGACCACCTCGGGCCACAGGTCCGGGCCGGCCGGGTCCCAGGCCGCGACGCGGACCAGGGACCCGGCCACGACGGCCCAGACCCGCGCCTTTGCCGCCGTCGTTCCGCTGCCCGGCCAGGGACAGCACGTCCACGCCCTCATCTCCCACGTCGTCATCCGGTATCTCCCACGCCGGGGAGCCGCCGGGACCGGAAGGTACTGCCGTCATGCTCAACCTCCTGCTGTCGTACGGGCAGTCCGCCGGCCCCGTCCCGGGAGCCGGCCGCGACGATCGACGCTCAACTCCCGGCCGCGCGTCAAGCCACGGCACCCGCCCCGGCCCGGCGGCCTGGCCGCCGTCTGCGGCGCGGACCTGGCACCGGCCAGTCACGGCGGACTTGACACGGCGCGCGGAGTCGAGCGTTGATGCTGCCGGTCCCGGGCGGAAGGCCAGCCGGACCGGCCGCTGGGCACGAAATACGGCCTTCGTCGCCCGGTGCGGCAGGTCCGCGCCGTCGGCCGCCGCCCGGGACCCCGCCGCCCTCGCCCCGCCGCCGGGGCCGGGGCGAGGGACGGCGGCCCCGGTGACACAGGCACTGACCGCCTCCGCGCTGCCGCCGCCCGCCCGCAAGCCTGCCGAGGACGCCGCCGCCCCGATCCGCCCCGCCAGGCAGGCCCGCCAGCGCCGTCGGGCACCGGGCGCGCCGCGCAAGGCGCACGGAAGCCCGCCCCGAATCCCGCCCGAAAGGGAAGCGAACGTAATGGCCAGCAGCCAGTCCCCGGACCTCGACCGCTACCTCGCACGCCATCGCTTCCAGCCGCACGCCAGCCACAGCACCTGGCTCGACCGCGACAACGGGCAGCACGTCCTCCGGGTCATCCGCGAACCCGGCGAGCCGGCCGCGCTGATCTGCCTGGCCCCGAGCGGCGCCTGCCTGTACCAGGCCGCCTTCAGCATGGGCACCCCGGACGCCGTGATCATCGCGGCGGTGGAAGCCGCACTGAGCGTGGCCCCGCTGCAGGCGGCCGGCACCGGACCGCCTCGGCCACGGGCCGGCGGCGCACGCAAGAAGGAAAGGGGCGACCGGCGATGACGATCGATGAACTGATCGCCTTGGCCGAGGAAGCACGCGAGGACCTCGGCGGCGACGCCCAGGTCCGGATCGCCTTCCAGCCCGGCTGGCCACTGCGTGCGGCCCTCCAGTACGCCACCATCCCGCACAGCACCGACCCGGCCGAACTCTACGGCCCGGACGAGACAGCCCCCGGCCAGGGCAACGACGCACGTTCCTCTGGCTGGCCACAGGCGATCTCCCGGACGGCGAGAACCCCTACGCCCCCGGGTGGGCCTGGCTCGGCTCCTACTTCACCTGACCGCGGAACACGGCAAGCACGCTCGGCGAGCACCGGGCTCCTGCCAGCCCGCCGACACCGGGGTCCGCGCCTGGCCGCCCGCCTGCGGGACGACCACGTCTGCGCAGCCTTCACCAGCGAGTACAGGGGCTGTGCCCCCTCACTGCGAGCACCACGCAAGAAGCGTTCCGGTGCCCGAGCAGCTTGAGAAGCGGAATCTTCGATGAAAGGAAGGTGGTTCAGCATCCCGATTATCGCCAACTACTACCTCGCCTGGGGACAGCAATGGCCCGCGCAGTTCATCCGCCAGGCCGAGGCGGCGGGCGCGACGCCGTACGATCCGGCCGACCGGCGGGAGCTGGGCGGCGGTGTAGTAGCGGTACCCGGTGGCCGGATCGACCTCCGCCGGCCTGAGCAGGCCGAGGCGGTCGTAGTGCCTGAGCATCTTCACGCTGACCTGGCCCAGGCGGGCGAATTCACCGATCAAGAACATGCGGAGCGTTGACCTTCCCACTGTGGGAAACCCGAGGCTGCGACCATGCCCACGATACGAATCGCAGTCCAGCTGCACCCGCAGCACGGCGCCATGGCCGATCTGCTGGCGGCCGCCCGCGCGGCCGACGAACTCGGTGCGGACATCATCTACACCTGGGACCACTTCCACCCGCTCTACGGCGACCCGGCCGGGCGGCACTTCGAGTGCTGGACCACGCTCGCGGCCATCGCCGCGATCACCAGCCGGGCCGAGATCGGCCCGCTGGTCGCCTGCAACTCCTACCGCAACCCCGACCTGCTGGCCGACATGACGCGCACCGTCGACCACATCAGCGGCGGCCGGTGCGTGCTCGGCATCGGCTCGGGCTGGTTCGAGCGCGACTACACCGAATACGGGTACGCGTTCGGCACGGCCGCGACTCGCTCCGACGACCTGGAACGCGACCTGCCGCGGATCGCCCGCCGGCTAGCCAGGCTGAACCCGCCGCCGGTGCGGCCGATCCCGGTGCTGATCCGGAGGCACCGGCCGGAACCGCACGCTGCGGCTGGTGGCCAGGCATGCCGATATCTGGCACGCGATGTTCCCGGTGAACCCGGGTGAACTCGAGCCGGCCATTCGGGTGAACGCTCTCAGCCCTCTTCCGAGGGCGGGTCCAGCTAGGGCAGCGACCATTGCTGGCTGGCGCCGCCATCGCACGTGAAAATGTCTAGCTGGGTGCCGTCTGCGGTGCTGGATCCCGGATCGTCCAGGCATTTGCGCGAACTGGGGTTGACGAGAGTCCCGTTGACCAGTTGCCATTGCTGGTTGGAATTGCCGGTGCAGGTCCAGATTTCGACCGGGGTGTTGTTGGCGTTGCTCTCGCGATAGATGTCCAGGCACTTTCCGTTGATCTGGATGGTCCCGTCGTCTTCGATGGTCCATTCCTTCCCGGCGCCGCCGGTGCAGTCGGAGATGACGACCGCGGCGTCGTTCGCGCTCGAGTTGCCGCTGTCATCGACGCACTTGGCCGTCTGGAGTCCAGAGACGATCGGGCCGGTGGTCCCGTGGGTGACGGTAAATGACCAGGGCGCGCTGGGACCAGAGTCGCCGACGGTAGTGTGCGCGACGACCGTGACGCTATAGGTGGTCCCGTCGGTGAGCCCGGTGAGGGTGCACATGGTTGCGCCTGCGGTGGTGCAAGCCGACCCGCCGGGCGAGGCGGTGACCGTGTAGCCGGTCAGGACGCTTCCGTTGAGACTCGGCGGGACCTTCCAGAATATGGTGGCCGCGTCGAGACCGGTGGCCGCGGTGACGCCTACGGGCGCATCCAGCCCGACCAGCACCGGTACCGGGCTGTCGCCGCCGTCGTCGCCGAGCTGGCCGTAGAAGTTAGAGCCCCAGCAGTAGGCCTCCCCGGCCACCGATACCGCGCAGGTGTGATCGTTACCCGAGGAGATGCTGCTCAGGGCCTTGCCGGCCAGCACGCCGCTGGTGTTCACGGCCACCGGGACCGTCGAGATGGCCCCATGCCCGTCACCGAGGTCGCCGGCGAAGTCCGAGCCCCAGCAGAAGGCCGCGCCAGCGGAATCCAGCGCACAGGTGTGATCGTCGTGGCCGACAGCGAGTTGCGTGAGGGTCTTTCCAGCCAGGACACCGTCGGTATTCACGGGCACCGGAACGCTGGAGTTGGTCCTGGACCCGATGCCGAGCTGGCCGAAGTCGTTGAAGCCCCAGCAGAACGCCGCGCCGGCGGAATCCAGCGCGCACGTGTCAAACTGCCCGGCGGCCGCGATCTGGGTGATGGTCTTGCCCGCCAGCGCACCCGCCACATCGACCGCGACGGGGCGGGCGGACCGGGCCGTGCTGTTATCGCCGAGTTCGCCGAACCCGTTATCTCCCCAGCAGTACGCGGCCCTGGTGATGGTCAGCGCGCAGGTATGCACCTCCGAGGCCGTGATCTGCGTAAACACCCCGCCTCCCGGTAGGCCGCTGGTGTCCACGGCCACCGGGACGTCAGAAGAGGTGGTGGTGCCATCGCCGAGTTCGCCCAGGCTATTGATGCCCCAGCAGTAAGCCGCGCCGGCGCTGTCCAGCGCACAGGCATAGCTGTTACCGACCGCTATCGCCGTGAGTCTCTTGCCGGCCAGCACGCCGCCGGCCTCCACCGCCACCGGAACGGCAGAATAGCCGCCAGTACTGCCGTCACCGAGCTGGCCCGTGTTGTTGTTGCCCCAGCAGTAGGCAGCGCCGGCGCTGTCCAGCGCGCACGTATCGTAGAAGTCCCCGGTGGCGATCTGGGTAATCGTCTTGCCCGCCAGCACGCCCCCCGCCTGCACCGCGACCGGCACGCCGGAAGAGGCAGTAGTGCCGTTGCCGAGACCGCCCAGGAAATTAAAGCCCCAGCAGTAGGCCTTGCCGCTTTCGATGCCGCAGGCCTGCTCCGATCCCGCCGTAATTGCCGACACCCCCTGAAATAGCCTGGTCGTGCCCTGGGCGGCGCCCGTTGAACTCATCAAGGCCACTATCGAGAACAGCACAACCGGAGTTGCCGATCGCCTTATGAAATGCCGCCGTATCCGCATTCTTCCTATCGATAGCATTGTTGCCCCCGCTGCCATCCGGCTTGCCGATGTCATTACAATCAAATAAAGTATCAGCGGCTGAACGAAATTGCCCAACACACCGGACCGTTCGGCGATCCGTCAACTCTTAACGCAGACCGCGATGAGGAGAGCGCGATCTGCTCGACGCGCCGGTTCACGGACACGTCCTGCGCATGCTCGCCAGGCCGCAGCGCGGCGGGGATCTCCCGGTAAACCGGCAAGCCGCGCTGAGCGTCGTAGCTGCAGCGATCGCGTGACCAGTGCCCGGCCCGAAAACGATGGGCAATGTCGGCTGTTGGCGTCCCCGGTCTGTCTCTGCTAGCAGCTGTCTGACCTCGTATTTGATTGCAGAAAGGTGGTCTTGTGGCAGTTCGCCCGTGCTGAGCCACTGACTTACGGCAGCGCACAGGCGTCCCCCGCCGGCATCCTCCGTGCTTGGACGCAGCGATGCGGATCTCCTCGCAGAAGGTCCGGCTCCGCGCACCCCTGGGTACCCGCCAGCTCGTCGACGGCAAGACCGGCAGGAAAACTAAGTGGCTCAGCGCCCGGCTCATCCTGCGGCCCGCGCACCTGCCCGATCGATACCGGCTCACTGACCTGATTCCGGCAGTTGACCTGGCCCGGGCCAAAGCCCCGGCCCGGTACTACAGTCCAGGTTCGTGATCTTTCGGTAAATGGTCTGGGTCATGCTTGGGCTGCCTGGAGTTGCGCCTGGTAGTGATGCCATCGGGCGCGGGCCTGGTGGCGTCGTCGCCAGATGCTCCAGGCGTACCGGAAGGTCTGGTGCGCGGTTGCTGCGAGCAGCCTGCGCGCTTCGGGTACGGTAACGCGGACCAGGCCCATGTCGCGGGGTGGCTTGTCGTCGGCCCGGGCGGGGAACTTGCCGGTGTCGCGCCAGTGGCCGGGCTGGTCAGCGGGATCGGCGCCGGCCTGCGGCGCGGCGGCGGTGCCCGGACCGGGGAGTGCCCAGGGTACCGGCGTGCCGGGTGGCCGGGCGGTTGCGACGGCGAGCAGCGCGAGGGCGCGCATGGACAGCACGGTGTGCCGGCGGAAGGACGGCCAGAGGCGGACCGGGTGCTGGTCCAGGCCGGCCTGCCCTTTCCCCTGCTGGAAGCACTCCTCCGCCGGCCACCTCTTCCCGGCAACCTTGATCAGGACGGACAGGGACAACGGCCCTGGGGCGTGAGCATAGAAGAACGCCAGGTCAGCGGGGTCGGAGATCTTGCGGCGGACCAGCAGACAGTGGCGCGGTGAGCGGGTGGCGGCCAGCGCCCATTCATGATCGCGGTGGCCTTTGCAGCCCCGCCCGCACGAGCGGGTCTCCCAGCACCGGGCAGGCACCAGCCTGGCCAGCGCGGCGACGGTCACCTTCCGGCCGGCCGGGGTCCTGACCTGGTGATTGACCGGGACCGCCAGCACATAGCCCTTCCCGGCGTCCTCGCACGCCGCGCGGAGCTCCGGGCTGCGGCCGTACACCTCGTCCCCGGCGACCCAGCCGAACGGCACGCCGCCGGTGACCGCATCGGTGACCATGGCGGTGCCCCGCACGGTCTTCGTGGCGAACGCCGTGCCTTCGGGGATGCGGGCGCGCCCGCGCCGCGCCGTGTTCTCGATCCCGGCATGCTGCCGGCCGACGCCGACGGTCATCGTCCCCTTCTTCAGCTCCGCGGTCTCATCGAGCACCAGGATCGCCGCGGGGTCAGCAAGATGCGCCAGGATGAAGTGCTGCAGCCGCTCCAGCACCGCGCGCCAGTCCCAGGCGCACCCGGCCAGCAGCGCCTGCATCCGCCGCGGCGTGTCATGCCCGGCCTGCTCGCCCAGCTGCCAGCACGACCTGCGGTCCCCCGAGGCCGTCAGCAGCGCCGCGACGTACGCGAACGCCGCGAACCGGGACCTGGCCTGCGCGAATGCCGGGGCGATCAGGGCGCACAGCTCCGCCAGCAGTTTCTCTTGCCACGCCCGGTCCCCTAGCATGGCCCCGGCGGCCACCTCAGGCTGATCTTGTTTTGTAACAATTACATGATCTTGAGGTGGCCGTCCCGCACTCGCCAGGACGCGCCGGGCACTTCATGATCATCCAGAGGCTAGATCACAAACCCGGACTGTAGTACCGGGGAGACAGATCACCTGCGGAGTAAAGCTCTACCTGCCGGATCCCACAGGCTCGTGACCCATCCCTCCGAGATGTCTGGCTGGCGCCGAGGTTCAGTGGTCGTGGGCGTCGAGCAGGAGTCGTGTTATGCCTGTCGCCATGTTGACTGCCAGGATCGCGAAAGTCTCAGGAGCGCCAGGCACTCCCTTTCCCTTCCCATGAGCATCACCGAGCGCGTTCCGGAGTGCTGCGAGTCCGGCGACAACGGTTACAGCCCCTTGGAGCGTTTGCCGAACTGCTCCGTCGTCGCCGTGCTGCTCTGGTGCCAAGTTGAGCGTCCGGGTTGTCTTCTTATACAGAGTCGACAGGTCGTCTGAGTCCCTGTATTGGATGTGCCGCTCGTTGCAGATGTGCTTGCATACGCTTTCGATTGCTGACCGGCTCGCGGTGATCGCGCCGGCGGGGTCGGCGTAAGCTTCGGCAGCAGCCATTGTCAGTACTTCCTGCACGTTTAGCCAGTCCGCTTGTTGCGCCAGGTCGGCAACTAGGTCTGCCAGCCCTGGGGCGACAGATGCGGCGAGCAGATCACCGAGCCCGAACTCATCCACCGCTGCGAGCAATACGCGGTCATTGCCATCTTGTCGTTCGCCAGCGTCGATGGCATCGGCGATCTTCTTAAGCTTGCTATCGCTTCTGTTCCGCTCGTTCTCAAAGGCGGAGCCAAGGTCGTGGGCCACGAAGAACGACTTCAGCTCTCCGCCACGACGTTCAGCAAGCGCCCCCAGCAGACGGCTGCGTTCCGCAGGTGTCACCGGTCCAGCGTAGTGGTGGCGGGTGACGACCCGGCTGGCGAGCGCGTGGATCCGGACGCGTGACGGGGGAGCTTGTAGCTCCTGATTCAGTGTTCCGGCTGCGTTGCGACGACGGCGTGGTCCGGGCCATGTGCACCGGGGGCTGGTTAGACCTCGCGGGACCGGGCTGCCCGCCCGATTTCCATTCACGGCTGCTCGGCCGGATCGCCACGGCGCGGAGCATGACCGATGGCCGGTGGATCGTGGTCCTTGCCGCGGACGGTTCCGGGAAAGACGCTCAGTGGACGCGGCAATTCGCCGGCGACCCCGGTGATTCGGGAGTTCGACACCGCCATCCGCAGGATGATCTACACCGGCAACGCCATCGAGTCCATCTACTCCAGCGTCTAAGGGACACCATGATCCAAAATGTTGACAAAGCACCAGTTCGCCAGTTCGAACCCCTGCTCAAAAATGCTGCAGCCACTTGCGGCCGGCCGACGCAGACGGCCCCGGCCTCGGCAAGACTGATGCGCTACGGCTTGCATCGGCCCAGAGGCGTTCTGCGCCATCCGCTCCTACCTGTCCACCACCGCGAAGCATGTCACCGGCATTCTCGGCGCACTCACCACGACGGGATCCGGAACGGCACCGATTCCCGGCACTGCATAACATCGGCCGTCGAACCTATCCAGTTACGCAGCTACTTGACGTAAAGCCTTGACTAGGGTCTACTCCGAATTTCCATCCGTAGTACAAGGCGGAAATTTCATAGGCATTGATCTCAACGGGCGGCGTGCTGCCCTCCGACGTAATATCACGGCACATGGCAAGCAAGACCAGGTCCGGCGATACATCCGATCCGAGCCTGCCGTTCACTGCCTCCACGCCTGACTCCCACATGGCCGCCAGCAGGCTCATGGTCGACGAGGCCGACGAGCTGTTCGCGGTGTGGGACGGCGAACCCGCACGCGCCTACGGCGGCAACGATGTCGTGGCCTACGCCCGCGAGCACGGCACCCACGTGCGCGTGATATGGCCCGACGGCGCACAGCGCGGCTGACGGCCGGGCAGGCAGGGTGGCGACCCTACCGATTGCCGTGGTCGGCAGATATACCTGCGGTGTACCTGCCATATACCTGGCCCGGCAGCCAGCGTCGGCGACCTGCGCCGCAACGGGCAGACGCTGGCACCCTCGCCCGTTTGAGGTACACGCCAGGTATATCTCCGGCCAGTCGCCAGGCGGAGGCATCAGCAGGGGTGCGGAAGTACTGGCGGAGAGCACTTATTCGGATCGTGCGGTATTCCCTGGTGCGGGGGCGCTTACCCGCCGGCGATGCAGGTGGTCCAGTCGCGGCGGGTGCGGCTGCCCCGGTTGACGGCGGTCTGGATGTGGGCACCGAGCATCCCATTTCCCGGCTGGGAGCCAGCCCGCCCAGGGGACTAACCAGAGAGCCGCCGTAGCCGGCATCAGGTCACTCTCGCGGTGGTCAATGTGACGACGATCGGCCTGGTGACCTGGTCGTCGAACTGTTGCCGGACAAAGTTCTCCATGTCGTCGAGCAGTCCCTGCCTGGCTGGCGGCGTCATCATCTGCGTGCTGGAGTAGGAAAGCATCAGCTTGCGGTAGTCGGCCGCGCTGTAGGTCTGGTTCCAGTCGTAGGCGCGAACCTCGACGTTCGGGAACCGCGGGTCGCCGCGTAGCACGCGGTGAATCGGAGGGTCCACTGCGTTGCGCTCAGGCGCCGGCGGGCCGGCATGTCCCTCGCCGTACCGGTCGTAGATGGGCTGTGCCGCAGCGAAGAACCCTTTGTCGTCGGGCGAGCTGACCTGGTTCAGGTCGACGACCGCGATCACACCGCCGGGCTTCAGGACACTCACCGGCCTGTCGACCTGCGCTTTCGGGGAGATCCAGTGGTAAGCGGTAGCCGAGAACACGGCGTCAAAGCCATGTTCCCCTACGTCGACTTCCTCGAAGTCACCGATCGTGATCGTCAGGGCCGGCGACGGGAGGGCCTCGCGTAGCTTGGCGGCCATCGCGGGACCGATCTCGATGGCGTGAACGGTTGCCCCCAGGCTGAGAAGGTCGCGGGTCGCCTGACCGGTACCGGGCCCGACCTCAAGGATTGCCGGATGGCTGGGCAAGAGCCGGAACAGGTCCTCGAACATAGGCGCTGGGTAGTTGGGCCGTACCCTGTGGTAGATCTCTGCGGCGCCGTCAAAAGATCTGCGCGGCTCTGTGGCAGGAGATTTCGTCATAGCGCGATTGTTCCAGCACAGCGCTGGCCAGCCGCAGGCTCAGGTTCCTTGGTGCGAGGTGCTTACCCGTTCGGCGATGTAGGCGGTCCAGTCGCGGCGGGTGTGGCTGGCCCAGTAGACGGCGGTCTGGATGTGGACTCCGAGCAGGTCGGCTAGTACTGCCGGGGGCAGGTCGGATGCCCAGGCGGCGAGCGCCGCGTTGCGGGCTTGCCGGGGCTCGATTCCGTGCTGGCGGAGTCTGCGGGTCAGGGTCTGGGGTGCGACGGGCCGGGCGGCAGGCCGGCCGGGGAAGAGCGGGCGGGGCCCGGGCAGCCAGGGGCCGGGTGGGCGGAGGCGGCGCCGAGCTGGGCGCGGACGAGGGCGGCGAGGCGGGGCGGGAGGAGGACCGGGACGCTGTCGAGGCGCAGGCAGGTGTCCGGGCCGTGCTGCTCGATGTCGGCGGCGGACAGCCGGATCAGGCGTGAGACGAACTGGCCGTAGAGCAGCAGGAGCGCTCCGGCGGTCCGGACGTCGAGCGGGATGCCCGGGTCGCGCAGGCACCGGCTGAGCAGCTGCCAGCGGCTGTCTTCGGTGATGAGCCCGGCCAGCTCTGACCGGGGCGGGGCCGGGACGGTGATCTCGCCGGCCAGGCGGCGGGCGCTGGCCCAGGTGAGGAAGTCCCGCAGCAGGTAGCGGTACTGGGTCGCGCCGTCGAGCCAGTCGTCGACGTCGGCCTGGGTGGCGGCGCCCAGGGTGGTGCCGCGGTCATCGAGCCAGGCCAGGAATGCCAGGGCGGCCAGGATGCGGCCGCGGGCCCATCCGGCGGCGGACATGGTGAGGGCGCGACGGCCGCGGGAGCGGCGGCGGGCGCGGCGCAGCACGTGCCAGGTCGCGTAGGGGCGCACGATCCAGCACGACACCCGGACCCGCTGCTCTGCACCTGCGAATGGCGGCTCGCGCGGGCCGACGACTTCGTCGCGCTGGCCGCGAAGTTCGAATGTGCCCGGTGAGCGCAGGGAAGCTCCGTGCCAGACGCGGGCCGCCTCAGCGGCGCGGCGCGCGTCTATTCGGCCTCGGTCGTCTCCCACTCGACGGCCATGTGCGCCTGAACCCGGCTGGCGATATCTCTGGCCGCAAAGGCCGCACCCTCAGCGGCGGCCAGGCCGGGCGCCGCGAAGCACGCACTGAATGTCTGAGCTGAGAGCGCGAGTGCCTCCGGCGGCGGATAGGGCAACTTGGCGCTCACCGACGAGTCGGTGAGGAGGCCGGCCGATGCGGCAACATCGGATTTAGTAAGCTGGCCGAGCAGTTCCGCGTAGCGCTCATCGAAGGTTGCCGATAGCCTTCCCGACATAATCTCCATGATTGGCGGAAGAATCGCGTCCGTCAACTGCCAAATGTTAAATTGCGATGCTCCTATTCCGGTGCCAACCAGCTTGCCCATTATAGGGCCGAAAGTGGGAGAGGATTCTGCGGCTTCTTGGGCTGCCTTGTGACTAGGCAGTCCCCTAAGGTGTTCCCTGGTAACCCGGAGCAAAGAAGCCTGTGATGCTACGCCACGTCGATAGGTGCCGTGCTCACCCAGGTGCCATTGCTCACTTCCGAAACGTGTGACCGAAGTTTCGGCGTGCTCACGGATATAACCCGAGGCCTCATCGACCCGGGTACGAAGCGCTCGCCGGAGATCCCGTTCGCTATTATCTGCGGGTACGGGCATCCTCGACATGGTCTCTACGTTACGTCCGTCTCGGATGTCTCGGCTCGTCTCTCGTCGTAGCGCTGGCCTCATGGACCTTCCCCAGCGACGTCATGCCCCCCTTGATGCGTCGCCCGCGTATCAGCTCGTCTCATAACGTCTCGTCCACAAGTACGTGCGCACTGGACCGGTCCTTGGCGCCGGACTACATGCAAGACCTGGATCGGCTCGCCGACAGCTACCAGGCGCTGTACGCATCCACAGCGTCGGCGGTGCTGATGACCCCGGTCGCGGCATGCCCGAAAGTAACGTTCGCTGATCAGGCACCACGGTTGACCACTCGTTAGGGCCGCCGGACCCGCGGCCTGCAGGACTCGCTTGCCGGGGGCCGAGATGGCTCTGGACAGCCGGGCCGGACCGCGGCCGACGGGCAAGCTGACATGCTCGGCGAGCCGGTCGACGCTGCCATGGCTTATCCGCGCGGAACCGGATCCGGCGGCGAGAAACCCCGCTGGTGCTGGGCGTGGACGACTTCGCGCTGCGCAAGCGACACGTCTGCGCCAATGCGGCAAGGCCGCCCAACGTTGCACACGAATCCGGGAAGCGTTGGAAGTACGCTTCGTTAATGCGACATCCGTTGGAGCGTTCACGGCAGCCTCCAACACGAAGCCAGGAAGCGTTGGAAGTTCGCATCGTCAGATACGACATGGAAGTCGGCCTCGGCGACGCAACATCCGCTGGAGCGTTCACAGCGGCATCCAGCACGAAGTGATGCAGTGCCGGAAACACATGCAGATCGGATAAATTGTTACTCATTATCCGTTTTGCGTTTGCCGGGGCGATCCACCGACTGTCGGGACCATCGACTGCCGCAGGCGCATGTCCGCATCACGGGCGCCCTGACCGCACCGGTGCCACAACGGGCAGTAGCTCCCCCCGTCGCGGGATGTCAGGCCACAACCTGGTTCCGCCCCTGGTGGCGAGCCGGTCCTCAGCAATGGTGGCCTTGCCGAATGGGCAGGCCACACAGTAAATGTCCTGATGCGCGTCTACGCAAGGTGCGTCGGCGGACAGCAAGACGAAGCCAAGCGGCGAATCCTCGAGGCCACGACAGGCAAACCCGGCTCCTAGGGGACCTGGGCACGTATTTGGCACAGCCACCCGCACAGGACCGCTGCGTTTCCATACAACCGCCTACGGACGAGCGCAGCCCCTGACCGCATACGTACAGGTCAGGGGCTGTTTCCGCAGGTAGTGGCAGGTGCAAGGTTCGAACTTGTGTAGGCTGACCCGACGGTTTTACAGCGATCTCCCGAACAGGGCCTGACCTGCGCATACGTCAGTGCTGCGAGGATTTCTCCGCCTATTCTCCGGACGCTTCTGACCGGATCACGACCGCTTCCGCAGCAGCGAGAGATTGGCCAGCCTGGACACGATGCGCAACTGCGCGTTCGCTCGGTGGAATTCTGCCCATGTGTCAGCGACGGCCCCGTCTGCGAGAGTACGGCCCAGCTGACCGTCTGCCGCAGGGGCTAACCGGATAGCAAAGTAACCGCCGGCCCGCGCTGCCCAGTCGTCGGCCAGCACGACGAAGACAGGGGGCGCGTGATCGACGTGAGCGTCGTTCCACGAGAGCATCTGGCCGGTAACGGCACAGACCAGCGGCCCTCGCGCGGCCGATGCCCGCTTGAACTCGTTTGTCTGATCGGAGATCGCGCGGCGCATCGCTCTTCTGACCAGCGCGATGCTGTCTGGTGCCGTGATGCAGGAATGGAAGGAGAAGTCGGTACTGCTGCCATCCACGCGGTGGACGACGAAACAACGAGTGCCCATCACGGCGCTTTGCACAGTGAAGCCCGCCACGCCCTGCCCGATCTTCTCAGCGGCCCGCGGGTGCCTATCGAGCAGCCATAAGAGAAACTCAGCGTCACCGCTCCTGACTGACTCGCCATTTTCGAGGGTCCCGATGATCTCACGGCACCTGTCCTTGGCCTTAGTCTTCCATCCCCGGCGAGTGTCATCGAGCACCATGCTCACCTCTCCTCAAACCGCATTGCATTCCACCAGCGCCGGCCTCACGCAACCAAACCTGGAACTGCTTGCTGTAAGGGTCGCTACCGGATTTGCCGTCTTGCTCGTCGCGGCTGTAGTACCCCGCATCCATGTCTCCTTCACCTGGCACTAGGCGCTGCACTGCGGTGCGTAGCTGCGTCTGCCACGCTCAGACGTCGCCGACTCGAATCGGCGTCAATCGCGGAGCTTCCCGGGCCAAGGCAAGTCGAGTTAGCTCGACTGGAGCCATGCGGGGCTAGGCACTTAAGTGGTCAGCCACAGAATGAGGCGGTAGCCGATGTAGCCGACGATTGCCGCCCCTACGGCGGGGCGGCGATGACGGCTACCGCACCGACTGCCATGCCGCCGCCGACTGCGCCGCCTATTGCGGCGAGTCCAGTTGAGATCCCGACTGCGCTTGGCCCTGGGATGCCAAGTGCGCTAAGGGAGCCTGGAGCACCTCGCGCGCATAACATTCATCGAGCACGCCCATCACCACCCGCGTCCCGGCCACAGCCATCGGCCATGAGCGGGTCCGCGCCGAGGCAACTAGCGGCACTCCCGCCTCCGACCAGCGAGCCGACGCTGGTCCCCGCCACCGTCAGCAATTTCGCGCTCACATCAGTGCAGCACGCACGAAGACGGCGGGGACGTACCAACTCGTGCTGAACGCCTGATCGGCGCTGGCGCTGGCGTCCATGGCAGTCACGATTGCGCTGGGGGCCACGAGCATGAGCGATATCGCGGTGCTGGCACCGCGTTAGGCCGTCCCGCCGGCAGGCGAGGAACCTGAGCGCCTGCGGGAAGAAGACAGGCTGGCGGTACTCGGTCATCTGCCCGAGCATCCCGGACACAGGGATAAAGGACGTGCCCGGCAGTCACCACCCGCAGTGCATCGACATCGCCCACCGTGAGCACGCCGTCGTGGAGACCGGGGCGTCCGCACCGCCAAGGCGACGGGCCTGCAGAACCTGCCATGAGCTTGCGGCCAGCATCCGGGTACGCGCTCAGCCCGGTCCGTCGCCGACCATGCGGACCGGCAGGTCAGGCCGTACAGCGGCGATCTGGTGAGCATAGTCACCGTCATCGGTCAGCACGATGAAACCGTAGCCGAGGGCCGTAGCCGCGATCAGCAGGTCGATAGGGTGAACCCCGGCTGCCTGACCGGAGTCAATCAGGTCGGCCTGAATCTCGCGTGCCACCGCACCAGCCCGGTGATGGAGCTCTACCTGGACGTAGGTACCGGCGAACTCGCTGAGGTGAACCGAATGCTGGTCCTTGGAAGCGCGACGGCAGATCTCCATCTCGGTCGGCGGGCAGATCCACACCAGGCCGCGCTCAAGATGGTCACGCCACGCAACGGCCAGTACCGCGCCGCGGTCGATACGCCAGTAAGCGCTCGCATCGATAAGGTAGCCAGGTGCGCTCACCGGCTCGCGGCCTTGTCGGCAGCCTCACGCTCGGCAATCTCGGCCCGCTTGCGGGCGACATTGGCAGCCCGTGCGGCAGCATTAGCCACCAGCTTCCGGACAGTCTCCTCGCGGCTGCTAGTGCCCAGCAGCGCGGCAGCAGCGGTCAGCTCATCCTCATCAACTTCGACCGTCACGGTCGTGGTCATCAGAACCTCCCGCTTATCCTGGCACCTAGCCGTCAGGATACCTGCGGGGCCACTATCGCCGCCGCGGCCAGGGCCGCGCACGCACAAGGCCCAGCGCTGGGGACAGCCGCGCGCAGTTCCTGCTCAACCGGCGCAGCCACGGTGCCCTCTCGACGGCAGGCGCAGCCCCGCATCAGGTGGAGGGGCGGTCAGCCAGGCCCGCACGAGTCTCTCGATCTCCCTGGGGTCAGCGTCCGGGTGCTCGCGCCGCATCCGCTGCCGGCAGAGCTTCACTCCAAGGTCGTGCATGACCAACGCCTAGCGCAGCCGCTCGGCCTCGGGAGTCCGGTGAACACGCTAGCCCGAGTCGCTGCCCGCAGCCGGGCCAGCCGCCTGAACAGCACCCGGCACCCGCCCGTCCCGTTCACGTTTCATGATAGTTGCGAGCCCCTTCCCCAGTGCGGCGGAGACAGGCAGTAAGGAACGATGCCCGGCCGACCCTAGCGAACCGCCCCAACCACCTCCGCACCCGTACAACAACTGCATCCCGCCTGGAACCTCCCCGGCTGGTGCCCCGCCATCCCAGCCACCCCGAACCCGGCCGGCAATACTGACTCGCCAACCGAGCCTCGCATCTGCGACGGTCATAGCGGCGACCCGGAGGAGCACCATGACCTCCGCGTCCGCGCACTGCTGATCACCCCGAACGGTGACCTGCTCACGATCCGCCGGGTCCGCCCCGGACAGGAGCCGTACTGGGTCCTGCCCGGCGGCGGCGTCGAGGACGGCGAGAGCCACGAAGCGGCCCTGGCCAGGGAACTGCGCGAGGAGATCGCCGCCACCGCCGAGGTTCACGGCCTGGCATGCGTACTCGACCACGGCGCAGACCGCCAGTTCTTCTACCTCGCCCGCGCCCGCTCCTGGTCCGCCGACCCCGCCCGCCGCAGCGGACCGGAATTCAGCGATCCCGCTCGCGGCGACTACCACCTCCAGCCCATCCCGCTCACCCCTGAAGCACTGAACGGAATCGACCTCAAGCCAGATACCCACGCACAATTCCTGACCAGGCACCTGCGCGAAGACACCGACCTCTTCGCCCTCCCCGACCTCCGCGCCAGCCGACCCGATGGAGAACTTTCTGGTTTGCGGGCACTATCGCAGCGTCCGTCATTACGTGTCCTTCCGGAGCCCTTTCCTGCGGCTCATCTCCAGGCCACGTCATTTACACAACCTGTGGGGACCCACCACCCCCCATGTATGGTGTGCCTTATGCCGGACTTTATGGGGATGGTGGCCAGAGCACGGGTCTTGACGATGTTCCAGGACTGGCCTGCAGCGGCGGAGCTGTGGGCGAAAGTAACCGCGGCCAATCCGGTGAACGGGGACTACTGGGCGCGCCTGGGCGAGGCCAAGTTCGGTGCGCGGGATTACCAGGGAGCACGGGAGGCGTACGAGCAGGCACTGCGGCTGGGACTGCGGGACATGTACTGGTCGGCAGGCACGCAACTGCTCATACCGGCAGAGGTTGGCTACCGTATCGCCTGCTGCGAGGCTGCCGCAGGCGACCGCGAGGCGGCGGTCACGGCACTCGGGGCGGCACTTGACCGGGGGATGCGGGATGTGGCCAGGGTCAGGTCTGACGAGCACTGGCAGGAGCTGTGTGCTGACCAGCGGATCCGCGACATGATCGGCATCATCGACACCGGCAGCATGTCACGGGACGAAGGCTGGCGTTATGACCTGGCGTTCCTGGCCAGGGAGATCAAGCGCCTGGCCTATGCGCCGTTCGCGATCCAGCCGGAGGCGGAGTTCGACCGGGCTGTCGCTGAGCTTGACGCCACGATCGGCGGCCTTTCCGACGCGCAGATCCTGGTCGGGATGATGAAACTGATCCGGCACCTGGACGACGGGCACGCGCTGGTCACCTGGCCAGCGGACGACAAGGAGCTGTCCCGGATGCTCCCGGTGGACATGTTCTGGTTCACCGAGGGCCTGTACGTGATCGGCGCCGGTCCCGGCTGCGAGCACCTGCTGGGCGCACAGGTCGAGAAGATCGGCGGGCTCGCCATCGACGAGGCGATGGCCGCCCTGGATCCGGTCATGCCCAGGGACAACGAGCACGGGCTCAGGTGGACGTTCCCGAGGCTCGTGCGCTACCCGGCGGTGCTGGACGGACTGGGCATCGACCACGCGCTGACCGTCCGGCTATCCGACGGAACCGCTGACGAGGTCCGGCTGGAGCCAACGCCGATCCGGTATCGCGTCGCTACGTACCCGGCTGGATGGGTTGCCCTGCCTGACACCGTGACCACGCCCCGGCCACTGCACCTGCGCAACCGTGACCTGCTGTTCTGGTTCGAGTACCTGCCAGCCGACGATCTGGTCTACTTCCAGTTCAATACCGTCTTCGACCATCCGGCGGAAACGCTCGCGGCGTTCTGCGACCGGCTGTTCGGCTTCATCGAGGACCACAACGGCCGGCTCGTCATCGACATGCGCTGGAATGACGGCGGCAACACCGCGCTCGCCCAGCACCTGATCCACCACCTGATCACCAGCAAGCGCCTCCGCCGGCGCGGCGCCTTGTTCGTCATCATCGGCCGGATGACTTTCTCCGCGGCGCAAAACACCGTCACCGCCATCGAACGCGACACCAGCGCGATCTTCGTCGGCGAGCCCACCGGGTCGCGGCCCAACTTCATCGGCGAGCGGATCGACTTCGATCTGCCCTACAGCAAAGTGCGGGCGAACGCCGCCGACCTGTACTGGCAGACATCCTCGCCCGCGGACCACCGGACCTGGATCGCACCAGATATCTACGCCCCGCCGACGTTCGAGGCATACCGGCGGAACGAGGATCCCGCGCTGGACGCCATCCTCGCAATCCGAGAGCATGTACCCGGCTAGCTACCGTAGGACAGGTGGCCCAGGCCCGATGGCAGATGCCACACCCCAGCGGTCTCGTACCCGCGCACGATGACCTGCAGCATCTCCAGTACGTCATCCGAAGGCCGGTCGGCATGAAGACCATCGAAGCAAACCGCCGCCCGCTCGGAGGGTTTGACCGGGCCGACCATACAGCCAATACAAGATCGGCAGAGTACGACCAGGCAAGCCAGTTGGCGGCAGCTTCATGAGAGACAAATGGCTGTGCTTATATTCAAACGAGTGCATAAAAAGTGATCTGTGCGTTACACGGCTTCCAAAAGCCCTCCACCCTGATGCGCACGTAATCGGCGTTATACGGGTGATCAAGACCAGATCACTGCCCTTCGGCCGTATAACGCTTAATACACAGGTGATAATCGCCAGTATTCTCGTGAGCCTGGCACGTGGGGCGCGCCGGAGCCGGTGACGGCGAGCTGGTACCGGCACGCGGTGGCGTACGCGGAGGTGATGTGGCCGCACCTGGCGCCGCACTCGCGGGCCAGCCTGGCTGACGCGCTGGCGACCGTCACCGCGGCGCTGACGCGGCCAGGCAGCCGCCGGCCCCCGGCCAGTACCGTGCGCGCTGCCGTGTACGGGTACGCCTTCACCCCCCAGCGCCGCGATCGCGCGGATCCGGCCACCGTCAGCACGCTGGCCCGGGCGGAGCGGGCTCACGGCGCCTCGGCGATCGTGGCCTAGAACGAGATGCGGCCGCCATCTACGCCGATGTCAGGGGCCTTCTGATGGCGGGCGAACTCCGACTTGATGAAGACGATCTAAGAGTCCTTCCGGCGCCCGAAGGCACGGGCGTAAATCTTTCAAAATAAAGAATCATTTTCTTTGGAGAAATATTTGGGCCGCCTCCGCGTGCGGGCCCCAGGCTGGTCAATTAGTTAACGCACGCTGTAGCGCTCGCGGCGGACGGTTGCCTTCCGACCCTTGATGCTGACTTGCCTGAGCGCCGCGACCACGTCATCGGCGGCCTGATCGGGGACCTCGACCAGAGAAAAGCGATCGGCGATCTCGATCGCGCCGATGTCCCGGGATGGCAGGCGTGACCTGGTGACGATGACGCCGACCAGATCCTTGGGCCGGATCCCGGCGGACCGGCCGACGCCCACGAACAGGCGTGTCGTGCCCCTGGCGGCGGTACGGGCTCGTCCCTGGTCGCGTCCAGCGGCCTTGCGGGCCCGGCGGCCATCCTCGGCCGGCGGCAGTTCGACCTCAGGCAACTCCTGCATCTCAGATGCGGTCCCGCTCGCATCGTGGGCCAGCCTGACCGCGGCGAGGGCCACCTTGACTGGATCGAACTCCTCAGCGAGCGGCTCCACGACCTCCCAGAACGGATCGAGGTCACCGGTGAGCAGGATCTCCCGGAGAGCGTCGCGCGTGCTCTGCTGGCGCCGGGCGCGTAGTTCAGCGACGCTCGGCAGCTTCTCGACCGCGATTGGCTGTCCCGTCGCCCGCTCAATGATCTTCAGCGCCTTGTGCTCGCGGGGTTCGGCCAGTGTGATGGCGGTACCAGCGCGACCCGCCCGGCCGACGCGGCCGACGCGGTGCACGTAAATATCCGGCGGGCTCGGCACGTCGTAGTTCACCACGTGCGTGAGGCGCTCGATATCGAGGCCGCGGGCCGCGACGTCCGTGGCCACGACAAGGCCGAGACGACCGTCCCTGAGCCGGCCCATGACGCGATCACGCTGGTACTGATCCATTCCGCCGTGCAGCGCTTCGGCCTGGTGGCCGCGACTCGTCAGCGTCTCGGTGACCCGGTCCGTCTCTTCCCTGGTCTGGCAGAAGACAACCGCGGCCGCTGGCGTCTCGAAGTCGAGCACGCGCCCGAGGGCAGCGAGCCTGTGCCCGCGCGGCACGACGTAGGCGATCTGCCGCACCAGGAGTCCACCCGGTGCTGCCGATGCCTCGCGGCCTAGCTCGACCCGAACCGGGTCACTCAGGTGGCGGCGCACCATGCCGTTGATCCGGGCCGGCATCGTCGCCGAGAACAAAGCGGTCTGCCGGCTGGCCGGGGTCCGCCCGAGAATCGCCTCGATGTCCTCAGCGAAACCCAGGTCAAGCATCTCGTCGGCCTCGTCAAGCACGACGACCTCAACGTCGTCCAGGTCCAGGGTTCCCCTGGCAATGTGGTCGAGCGCCCGCCCGGGCGTCGCCACCACGACATCGACGCCCCGGTCAAGCGCACGCAACTGCCGGCTGATCGGCTGTCCGCCGCAGACCGGCAGCACCCGCACGCCCAGGCCGGACCCGTAACGGCGCACAGCCTCGCAGACCTGCGCGCCGAGTTCGCGCGTGGGCACCAGCACCAGGGCAAGCACGCTCGCACTCCCGCTCCGGCCGGCTATCCGCTGCAGAAAGGGGAGCGCGAAGGCAGCCGTCTTCCCCGTCCCGGTGGCGGCCTGACCAACTAGGTCACGGCCGGCGAGCAGCGGCGGGATGGCAGCGCGCTGAATCGGCGTCGGCTCATCAAATCCGAGCCCGGACACCGCCAGGCACAGGTCGGGGTGCAGCCCGAGCCCGGCGAAGCCGTCCCCGCCCGCACCGTCAACTTCCATCAACGAAACAACCACCTTGCTCAAGCACTTCGGCTTACTGCTGACATCAGACTCGGCCCGGTCGCATTCGGACGCCAGGCGGACAGGCCCGCGGCTCCGCGTCCGGCGAGGGACAGTCGCTGCCTGCCCCGGCCCAGATAGCCGCACACTACAGCCCGTCCAGCGCCCGATCCATTCCCCGGCTCGCGGCTTCTGGTACGGCTCGCGGCTTCTGGTACGGCTGGCGCGGAGCGGGCACGGTTTCGCGGCGGGCCGGGCCGGGCCAGAGTGAGCGGTCCTGGCCGAATACGAGACCCATGACAACGGCGGCGACCCCACCGCAGCCGCCACCTCCGCCCGCCCCGGCCCGATCGCCCGGTCGCGGACCTTCCAAGGAGCGAATCAAGTGCCGGCCCCTTCTCGGCGGCCTCACCACCGAGTATCAGCGCGCCGCCATGGCCGACCCCAAGAACATCATCGACGAGCAATCCACCCGAACCGCGGTCACCGAGATCACGTCAGACTGACCACCACCACGCCACCCCGCACACCAAGGCCCCCACGGCGCCAGCCGTCGGGGCCGCATTCACACCCCCACACGGTCACCACGAATGACGCCGCCATGCTCATCTTGAATGACTGTGCACAGCAAGTAGTTGCCTTCACTCACAAGCTCGCAGCCGGTCCACCTCGGCGATTTCGATCGGCGCGCGAGCAACCCGAGCAACGCGTCGGGCAGACGGCAGTCAGGCAAAGAACGGCGCACGCTGTTGCGCTGGTCAGCCCCCTGGCCTGCCGACTCCAGCCTGTCCCCGTCCCCTCTTGATCCGGAATGAGGGGCCGGAATTTGCGCGTGTATTGACCGCGCACGACACCTCACGGCTCGCCGCTACTGCCGCTCACCACGCTGACCTGCAAGAACTCCAGATCCACCTCTCCAGCCGTGCACCGCTCCCCTAATCCTCGCCGAAGCATCGCAGAGATGGCCTCTGACCTGGGGTTATACGTGGTGGCAGGTGAAGGGGTCGAACCAACTTGCGACACGAGGTCGCACGCGTTGAGTGAGCTTGTCGAGGAGGTCGGCTGATGCCGGAGACATAGCTACGGGTCTGTGCTCGACCTGTCCCCGCCGTGACGTGCGTGGCCGGTTCCGGACCGGCTGGGAGCGGAGCTCACGGTAAAGCCCTAGGGCCGCTGCCCCGGTCATGGCGGTCACAGGCGAGGGGAAGGACCGGAGGGGCGACTATCAGGGAACCCTTGCTGATGCCTCGTCACGAGCACATCCCGGGCTGGGCTGCTGTGCCGGGGTGGCAGGGACCAGCCGTTGAGAGGCGGCAGGCGGCGGCCGCAGATTTGGTGACGGCCAGCGAGCACCGCTGTCCCCGGGGCACAGAGGGCGCCCGGCCCGGTCCGGGTCTCGTGCGTGCGGAACGCGGAAACCTTGTCAGGGTCCGCCGTGCAGGCGCGGGTATGCGCAGGCGCGATGGTAGGCCGACCGTAAGGGGGGCGGAAGTCCCAATGGCCTTGCTTTAAGCGATCATGTGCGGGCTGAGCAGGTGGAACTCGATTTTTCGGATGACGTTGGTGACGCTCGGCTCACCGGGCTTGCGGGCGGGGAAGTCGCCGGATTTCTTGGTTTTGCGGGGGCTGGCCCGGTCGGGGCGGTCGCGGGTGAAGGTGCCCGGGGCGAGGATCTTGAGCAGGAAGGTGGCGAACGCGGAATCGGCCTGCTCAGGGGGGAAAAGCCGCGACGGTGTCCGTCGCGGCGGCCAGGGCATGCGGGAAGCTGATCTTGTCCGGGGGGATGCCCGCGGCGGCTGCCCCGATCCCGATGATCTTGCAGATCGCCTGGTATACGGCGAACAGCGCCCACATCTCCTGCTCGACGCCGCCACGAGGAGCAGGTACGGCGGCTGCGCGGCAGGATCTTCAAGGCGGTGCAGGACGGCGACTGGCCGCAGGCCAGGAGCCTGCAGAAGCTGACTGCTGCGGAACTGGAGCAACACGCTGGTCAGCGTGCGGCAGGTGACGCAGCGCAACACGGGCCGCCGGACAGCGCGTCCGCTACAAGACCGGCAGTCATGCCGGTGAGGTAAGGGACGGCTGCCCGGCGCTGACCAGATATGCCGATGACCTGGTCGTATGCTGTCATTCCAGGCAGCAGGCCGAGCAGGTCAAGGCACGGCCTGCCGAGTGGCTGAAGCCTAAAGGGCTGGCGTTCAACGAGGCCAGGACCCGGATCGCTCACCTCAGTGAGGGGTTCAGTTTCCTGAGTTCTGACCTGCGCCGCTACCCCAACGGCAAGCTGCTCATCAAGCCGGGCGCCGAGGCCGTCAAGAGGTTCCGGAAACGGCTCGCAAGGGAGTTCCGCGCACTACGCGGGTCCAACGTCGCAGCAGTACTGGCGAGAATAATCCCGATTACGCGGGGCTGGACTGCCTATTACCGGACGGTGGTGTCGTCCAGGGTGCTCAGTGCCCTGTCCGAATACCTGCGGAAGCTCACCTGCAAGCAGGCGTGCTGGAGCCACCCGAACAAGCCGAAACGCTGGATCGTCGGCCAGTATTACCGGAAGTCCGGCAAGCTCAGGAACGATCGCTGGGTGTTCGGCGACCGGGACACCGGCGCCTGCCTTCCGAAACCGGCCTGGACTGAGATCGTGCGGCACACCCTGGTCAAAAGCGGGGCATCACCTGATGACCCCGCCCTGGCCGGGTACTGGGCGCAACGCCGACGGAAGGTCAGGCCCCCGCCGGGCAACTACACCGTGCGCCTGCTGTCCAGGCAGGACGGGCGGTGCAGCCTGTGCGGGGAGAACCTCCTGATCCCCGACCAGCCGCCCCAGACCCCAGAAGGATGGGAACGCTGGTTCCTGCGGGTCACCAAGAAGGCGATCGAGGCGGATTACCTGGTCCGCCACGACACGCCCCGCGCCGCGCGAAACAAGGAACACACCTCGTGCACGCCACCTGCCGCCGGACCAGGCAACCGCCCCGGGCGGGGGGGAGCACCGCGACGTACCAGACGACCTGAACCGCCCAAGCGGCTTGCCTGGGCCGCGTGCGCGGAAACGTGCATGCGCGGTCCTGAGGGGGCACCGGCGCAGTAATGCGCCGGGGCTACCCGGCGTAGGCTGAGCCGACGGTTTTACAGACATCTCCGATACAAGCCCTGATCTGCGCCGTTCAATCCACGGCGGAATGTCTCCGGCTATTCTCCGCTCGGTTGCGCCGGGACAGGCTCGCTATGGGCATCAGCAGACGGCCCAGGCCCTCATGGATCTCGTGCCGCTTCCCGCGGCACCGGGCTCAAGGCTTAACGTGGCCGCCAACAGGCTGCGGTAATCGCCGGTGGCGTGGTGGCCGGCCATACCGGATCAAGTGATATCGTTGATATCTATGAGCGACAGCCTGCTGATCCGGAACCTGCCGGAGTCCTTGAAGCCGGCCCTGCGCCGCCGCGCAGCTGCGCACGGCCGGTCAGTGGAGGCCGAGGCCCGCATCATCTTGGAGGAGACGATCGCGGCTGACGAAGACTTCGTGTCCTGGTGGCTGGACGAGATGGCGTCAGCACGGCCAGGCGAACGGCTGCTCGTGCCCGACCGCGACGGCGAACCACGCGAGCCGGTCACGTTCGAGTGATCCTCATCGACACCAGCGTATGGTCCGAGACGACGCGCCCGAAGCCGGACCCGGGCGTCGTGGCATGGATGCGCGCCCACCGGCATGAGGCGGCGATCAGCACGATCACGATCGGCGAACTCCTGACCGGCCTGGCGCTGCTGCCCGAAGGCCGGCGCAAGGACTACCTCACCTTCCACGTCGAAGGGCTGATCGCCCGCGCCAGGGGACGCAGCTACAGCTACGACGAGCAGGCCACCCGGGCACTGCCCACGATCCTGGCAGCCAGGAAAAGGACCGGACGCGAGGTACGCAAGCCCGTCGATGCCATGATCGCCGCTGTGGCCGCGTCCCGCGGCATGGCCGTTGCCACTCGCAACACCAGCGACTTCACCGGCATGGGCGTCGAACTGATCAACCCCTGGGACGTGAACTAGAGCCAGCGCGGCGGATGGACCCTGGGGGCTGGCGACGACGAGACCAGGACGTTCATCACCCACGCCTTCCAGCGCGCCGACGCGTTCCTGTTCTGCCCGCAGACCTACGAGCGGTTCGCCGGCTCCTGGGGCACTATCGCGGGCCGTAGGCTCACCCTGTGGGTGCCGATAAACCGCGTCATGGTCGCTGGCCTGGTGTCTTGTGCGGCGCGAAGAGTGATCATGTAGGCATCTGGCTGCGCGAGGCCTTCTTGATCAGGCACTGTCGGTGCTCATGTCGTTACGGTTCGCTTATCTAGTGGTGCTGCGGGTGTTCGGCTGGCTCGCGTTGCTCGCCCGCTCGGACCGCGCCAAAGACGCTGAGATCCTGATCTTGCGTCATCAGGTCGCCGTGCTGCAGCGCCAGATCAAGAAACCGTGCGGGGTGCCAGAAGTCTGCATACCCTGTGACCTGCAAGGACGGCAGCCAGCCGTACGGCATCATGGTCATCCGTGTCTCTGCGCCTGCTCAGACCAGGACGGTGCACATCCTGGATGCCACCGCGCACCCGACCGGCACCTAGACCGCCCAGCAGGCCCGCAACCTCCTCATGGGCCTCAGCGACCGGGCCAGCAGCTTCAGATACCTGATCCGCGACCGGGACAGCAAGTTCACCACGGCATTCGATGGCGTCTTCGCAGGCAATGGCACGCGGGTGATCAGAACGCCAGTCCGGTCACCACGAGCGAACGCATTCGCGGAGCGCTTCGCAGGGACACTGCGCCGCGAGTGCCTGGACTACGTCCTGATCCTCGGCGAGCGGCATCTTCGCAAGATCCTGGCCGAGTACGCCCGGCACTACAACGACCATCGGCCACACCAGGCTCGCCAGCAAGAACCCCCACAGCGGCAACCTAGCCAGACCGTTGACATCAGGGCCCGGATTGAAGCAGGCAACTCCTCGACGGCCTGATCACCGAGTACCGCAGAGCGGCCTAGCAACGCGCGAAACTCCAGGTCAATGCCTGTGAGCGAGTTTTGGCACAGCACACGCTCATGCTCAACATCGACCATCTGCCACTCCCTGCTCGGCACTTACCGCATCGCTGACCAGGAGAGCCTCGCAGAGCACGCGGACGAGATCGACGCAAACGCCGTCGCCTACCTGCGGAGCCTTGGTGCGACGAAGGCGACGAAGGCGAAGCCGGGCATGCTTGTGTCCGATTTCCTGGCGTTCCACCGGTGCGGGACGTGGGAGTCGTACGTCCATCTGCACGAGACAGCGTCGACCGGCGACTACGCGCTGGCAGCGCCGAAGGAGTCGGGGGCGACGATCGCCCCGACGCTGCTGACGTCCTGGCTGCGCGCGGCGGAGCTCGCCGAGCCGTTCGAGCGCGGCCGTGGCTACAGCTACGACGCGGACCAGTTGCGCGGCGCGCTCCCCCATCTGCGCGCGCGGGCGGCGACGCCCGACGGGACGATGCTGCGGGACATCAGGAATATGCTCGCCGATGTCGGCGTGGTGTTCATGGTGGTAGACCCGCCCAAGAAGTTCCCGCTGCTCGGTATGACCCGCTGGATTGACAAGCGGGTGCCGGTGATCCAGCAGACCGGACGGTGGGTCAAGGACGGCTTTGTTATCTGGACGCTGTTCCATGAGATCGGCCACGTCCTCAACGACCCTCGGGGCGAGATGCACCTGGAGTACAGCACCGAGAAGAAGCGCAACACCGCCGCCGAGAAGGCAGCCAACGCGTTCGCGATGGAGATCCTGTTCGGCGAATCCGGCATCAAGCCCTTCGAAGGGCTGACGCTTGATCGCGAGATTGCCGACACGGCAAGGCAGCTAGGCGTCGCACCTGGCGTGGCCGTCCACCAGATGCACCGGAAGAGGCTTCTGGACTACCAGCGCGCCAACCGGCTCTGCGTCGACCTCGCCGGGACCTTCACCGCATAGAGATCAGCGCGATGGCGACAGGGGGTACCGCCGCCGGGAACTTCAGTGCCGCTCGCCAGGCAGCAAGGCCCCACCTTGATTTGGAATACGGCATCTGGACCTAAGCGACTAATGTGCGAACCACCCAACCCAGGAGCACACCCCGAGATGTGCCCATCCCCATGCGCGTCCCGAGAAACGACATGGTGGCTGTTATGCGTGGAGGTTAGATAGGCTAGCCCTTTTCTGGTGCCATGCCCTCTGCGCTACCGATCCGGCTGATCTGAGCGGTCGAAACAGCGGAATCATCTGACCTTACTTGAGCAGATATTCGGCAGGGAGGCCTAGAACGGCATCTGGCAAGCGACTACTACGGGTAATCAAGTTTCCGGCGGGCGGGCCGCAGGCCATCCGATATCGTCGAGCCTGCTCGCGTTGTCCATGGCGCAGATAAGCTTCACCGACGATCCGCTAGCCTCATCGCTTACCGCGCAGGTTCGGGCGGCGCAAGCCGACGGGATCACCGCTCCGGGGACGATGCCGCCGACGCTATACGACTTCGCGCCCTTGGATCTGGTCCTGCGCGCCGCAGGCGAGCCACCCGTGACTAACTGAGCCGCTTGACACCGGCCAGACAGTCGATCGACAGTACGCGCCATCGAGTATGGACATATTTTAATATCTCGTGTTATATAACTTGGGTACGTATATCACTATGCGCACGCCTTTTCGCTAACGTCGGCCCGCCAGCGTGAAGGAACACATGGACCTGACGTCGCCCAGGGATCGAGGACTTTCCTGCCGTGCCCGCTGAACCAACCACGGCCAGCATGGAGCAAGTCTTGCAGTCACTCGGCGTGAGCGTCGGCGCTACCACGATCTACCTCTTGCTGTCGGCGCAGCCCGGAATCTGCTCGGACGACCTGGCCGCGCGAACCGGCCTGGATGGACGCGAGCTTGATGAAGCGGTAACCCAGCTCGCGGACCTGGGCCTCATCGAATCGTCGCCGGATCCTGGACCGGCTGGGCAGGCAGTCCCGGGGCTGGCGGATCCGGAATTCGCTTTCGCCGCCTGGCTTCGGAAGCGCGAGGCAGAACTAGGCCGCCAGCGGCAGGAACTCGCGGACGCGAAGGCAACGATCGCAGTGGCGGCCTCCGCCTATCAGACATCGGCGGGAAACTCGGCGTACCGCACGCGCATTCTCCTTTCGCCGCAGGAGGCAATTGCCCGAGCGCACGAGCTCATGGCGACCGGGGCCCATGAATGCCTCATCGCCCTTCCTGACCTGGTTGGAACACTCGGCCAAGCCGGCCCTCAGCTGACAGAACTCGCCTCGCGCCGCACCCGGGTCGCTGTTATCTGCGGCGACGCTGCCCGGTCAGCGCCCAGCCGAGCCAGTCTTGACGGCCTCGAACGAGCCGGCGTCCAGGTGCGCACGCTGCCCATAGTGACGGTGCCGCTGATCGCCAGTAATCCTCCGGCGACCGCCTTATTGTGGCCTGGTGTCACGGACTCCCCCGCACCCGTCGTACTAGCTCGCGACCCGGTCTTCGCCAGTGCCATCGCCGGGATCTTCGAAAGTCACTGGGACATCGCCACACCATTACAGAAGACAGTCGCCCAGGATCCCGTGACCGGTCTGACACCAGCGGACCAGGCACTGCTCGCGTTGCTCGCGTGCGGGCTCAGCGGCGAGGCAGCTGCCCGACGGCTTGGTATCTCGCTGACCACCGTACGCCGCCAGATCGCCAGCCTGAAGGACAGCCTGCACTCAGACAGCCTGTTCCAGGCCGGGTGCATCGCCGCGAAGCGCGGCTGGATCTGACGGTCAGCCCGGGGAAAAGGCCAGCCGCCGTGCGCATGGCCGCGTTGCGGTCAGTGAACATGGTTGACCCGGTATCGCGGCCCTGGCGGGTTGACGTCGGGAGCGTCGCACGCCGGCGCGCGGCCGATGCGGTCGAAGTTCTCGCTGGGGTCGCCGGGCAGGAGCCGGCGGGTGTGCGGCCGGTCCTGCGCCTCAGGCTCATGTCCGCCCTTCCCTGGGACATGCCATCTGATTTCGCCGCCCGCCCTGGTCGCGGGAACGGGGTAGCGCGACAGCCCCGCTGCGCGCCGTGCCCGGCATTT
Source organism: uncultured Actinomycetota bacterium (assembly GCA_963720575.1). Taxonomy (GTDB): domain Bacteria; phylum Actinomycetota; class Actinomycetes; order Streptosporangiales; family Streptosporangiaceae; genus Chersky-822. The sequence continues at coordinate 503,450 of CAVRGA010000001.1, read as the reverse complement.
CATGATCGGCCCCAGGCCGGTGACGTCTGGATGCCGAGAGTGAGGGATGGTCATGAGCGGCTTCGATGTCCGTATTCACGCGATCCGGCGGCACCGGGACCGGCGGCGCCAGTTCGAGGTGCGGTGGCATGTGGCCGGCTGTGACCGGTCGAGATCGTTCATCACACGGGGCCTGGCTGACAGCTACCGGGCCGAGCTGGTCCGGGCCGCCCGCCGGAGCCTGGAGTTCGACCCCGTCACCGGCGAGCCTGTCTCGTGGGCCATACCTGACTCTCCGGCGGTGACGTGGCCTACGTGGCGATGAAGTGGCCGCACCTGGCCCCGCACTCGCGCGCCAGCCTCGCCGACGCGCTCGCCACGATCACGCCCGCGCTCACCAGGCCCGCCGCCCGGCCGCCCTCACGGATACAACAGCGCGCCGCCCTCTACCAGCACGCCTTCAACCCCGCCCGGTCCGCGTCGCCACCACCACGATCAGCCGCAAGCACGCCGTCCTGGCCTGGGCCACCGGGACCGGCCTGCTCCCCGCCAACCCCCTAGACCGCCTGACCTGGAAGAACCCCGCCGCCAGCACCGCCATCGACCCCCGCACCGTCCCCAGCCCCCAGCCCCCAGCAAGTCCAGGCCATCCTGAACCAGGTCGCGCTGATCCGCCCGGAACTGACCGCGTTCTTCGGCTGCCTGTACTACGCCGCCCTGCGCCCCGAAGAAGCCATCGCCCTCCGCCACCACGACTGCGACCTGCCCGCCCGCGGCGGGGGAACCCTCACCCTCACCACCGCCTGCCCCCGCACCGGCACATCCTGGACCAGCACCAGCACCGGCACCTCATACGAGGCGCGGGGACTCAAGCACCGCCTGCCGGCACCTGCGCCGCCGGCGGGTCCTACCTGGACCGCCACAACGACTTCCAGGGGTTCGTCTTGAACCAGACCCGGTAAACCACGCGCAGGCCCGGTACCGCCGCGCCGCGACCGTCCCGACCCGCCCAGGCCCAGCGCCCCTTAAACCCGAACCGCTTGCGCGAGGACGTCATCCCGCTACCGAGGATGCTGGCTCACCAAACAGTGCCCAGTACATATCCGACAATCTGTCGCTGAGCTGAGCAGCGATCTACCAATCAGGACTGACACGTAATCGGCAGCAAATTGTTACTTAGTGCCTGACTCGCTCTGGCTACTAACCGTGACGGCTGCCGCTAGGTGACCTGATCTGTCTCCGGTCTCTCAGCCAGAGGTGTCCGCTGCGAGCACCAGTGCTCCGCCAACCTCCGGCGGACGCTCTGTGCCGCCCGGCCCAAGGTCATGCCCGGCCAGTTTCGCGGTGCTGGCCAGCACGTCGGCTGGCCGAATACGGCAGAGGCCTTGCGCCCACGATCTGGGCGGACACCTTGCTGACCGGTGCCTGCGCTCTGCTTGACCGCCATGCGCACTCGAACTGTGCTACCACCATGCACCGGAATAAGCGACAAAATGCCACTTGCGGCATCCGATCAGCGTCCGCAATCGCTGCCCTCGGCTGCCAGTTTTCGGCGTGTATTTGGCGTAAGCGCCTGTGCTCGACCACCGCTCATTACCAGAACCGCGCTAAGCGCGGACAGCCCCTCGTCGACATATCTGCAGGTCAACGACCACTTCCGCACTAGGCGGCAGGAGCCGGGCCGAGCAGGCGCGGGCAAATCCGGCGGTTTGCGCTAACCGCTCCCCTTGTGCCATGTGCGCAAGGCTGTGACCTGGGGTTTTCTGGTGGCAGGTGTTGGGTTCGAACCAACGTAGGCTGAGCCGACGGTTTTACAGACATCTCCAGTATTTGCCCTGACCTAGGCTTATGCCCTCATCATATAAATTTCTCCGGCTATTCTCCGCGCGGATGGAGTGGGCTTGCTATGCGGGGGCGTCCGGGCCGTCGAGCCTGACGAGCGGCAGGTCGGTCTTGGCGAAGTCGTCTCCAATGCATAGCAGCGGTTCGGCGGCTAGCGATGCGATCGCGTAGGTGCAGCAATCGCCGAAATTCAGGGCGGCCGGGTGCTTGCCCTTGCCGAAACGCGAGTAAGCGTCAAGTGCCTCGGCGGCATGTTCCTCGCCGAACGCTACGGTCGTAATGGCGTTTTCCTGCAGGAACCGCGAAAGCGCTGTCTTTCCCCTGGGCCCGAACCGGGCCGTCATCACGATCCCGGTCTCCAGCCTTGTCGGCGCTCCGATCCGGGTCCGCTGCGCGGTGGCGAGCGCATGGAGGATGCGCTCGTAGCCGGGTTCCTTTCCGACGATTGCCAGGATCGCGGACGAATCGATGATCACGCGCCATGCTCACCGTAGCCGAGGATCTCCTCCCGCTCGGCCTTAGACAGCGGCCTGCCAAGCTGGTCCGGCGGGATCAGCGGCCAGATCTCGTCCTCAAGGAACCGGACGAGTCGCTCCTCCCGCTGCCCAGCCGACGGCCGGGACAGCGACTCGAGCACCTGGCGCAGGGCATACCGGACAGCGCCCGTCTTGGTCCTGCCGGTCAGCGCGGCGACTTCACCGGCCAGCCGCTCCGTCTCGGGATCCTTGATGTTCAAAGCCATGGACGCATGGTATCAGGTCTGGTGGAAAGGTGGAATTACTGGCGCTAAGATTCGGGGCGGCGGCTCACATCGCCGCGGATCGGCAGGCGGTCGCGGCGCACGAGCTCATCTGGGCAACCCAGGAGTCGGCCAGCGCGACGAAACGGGAGGCGCGTGATCGACGTGGACGGGTGTCCCACGAAAGGGCAGTACCGATGACGGCGCTGACGAGCGGTGCTCGCGCCGACGCTGGAGACGGTACCCGGCGCTGTTGGCCCGGTCGCCCTCTGCTGTTTCCGCGGTCACCACGGAAAGGCTAGGCGTCTGCGCCGTATCCTGACCGATGCCAGCATGCGAGGAAACTGGCAGTCGAAAGGCCACGAGATGAGAGCACCTGATGAGTGACCTGAAGCTCTTCCGGATTGACAATGGCAAGGCAGTCGAGCTCGCAGGCATGGCACTGGCGCTGGAAAAGCCCCTCCAAGCGCTCATCGAGAACAACATGGAAGTCCTGTTCGGAGTCCGCCTCGTTGCCAGTGAGCACTCGACCGGCAAGAAGCACGGCGGGCGCATCGACTCTCTCGGACTGGACGAGAACGGCAGCCCGATGATCTTCGAGTACAAGCGGTCAGTCAACGAGAACGTCATCAACCAGCGACTGTTCTACCTGGACTGGCTCCTGGACCACCGCGCGGAGTTCGAGTTGCTGGTCATGAAGGACCTCGGCACCGAGGCAGCCGGGCAGATCGACTGGTCCAGCCCCCGGCTGGTCTGCGTGGCCAGCGACTTTACCCGGTACGACGAACATGCCATCGGCCAGATAGACCGCAGCATCGAACTTGTCCGGTACCGCGACTACGACGGGGCCTTCCTGACCCTGGATCTCGTCGCCTCCACCAGCGCCACGGCCACCTCGGCAGGAGCTGAGGACTCCGCCCGCCCCTCCGCGCACGGCACCGAGCGGACCGTCAGCCAGCCTCCGGTATTCAGCGTGACCCGGGAATTATGGGCTGACGATTTCCGGGCTGCTGTGAGCTGGGGTTTCGCACGGGGATGCCTGGTGGCGAGGTGCGGTGGCGTGCACCTGCCGGGTGCGGTCCTCTGGTCTGGCGGCCGCGTGCTGCTTTCGTGTTTCGGTAGTGCCGCATTCGGGGGCTCTGACAGCGAAGAGCGCCCTGGCCCTGGGAGATTACGCGGTAACCACACGCACGTAGTTTCCGGGGACTGGAGCGCTCTTCGCCATGCAGCATACGCGGTGGGACCATGGCCTGAAGGTGACCGCGGACGGGGCCGGCCTGGCCGGGCACGCCGGCGCGGTGTTGCTGCGCCTTCTGGCCGACCGGTCCGGGCTGACCGCGGGGCTGGGGCCGGCGCTTGCGCGGCGGGGGAAGTCCCCGCAGGTGGACCGGGGGATGACGCTGGTGTCGATGGCGGTCGCGATCGCGCTGGGCGCGACCAGCATGAGCGACATCGAGGTGCTTTCCCAGCTCGGGGCGGCGCTGGGGGCGGCGCCGAGTGACACGACTGTGCGGCGGGCGCTGGAGCTGGCCGATCCCCGCGCGCTGCGCCGGATCGCGAAGGCCAGAGGCCGTGCCAGGGCTCACGTGCGGGAGCTGATCGCCGCGAGGCCGGGCGGGTTCCCCTGGCCGGAGATCGCCGGGAAGACGCTGAAGGACTGGCTGGTCATCGACATGGACGCCACCCTGGTCACCGCGAGCTCGGACAAGGAGGGCGCAAGCCCTACCTATAAGAAGGGCTACGGCTTCCATCCTCTCGGGGCGTGGCTGGCCAATACCGCCGAGTGCCTGGCGATGCTGCTGCGCCCCGGCAACGCCGGCTCGAACACCGTCTGTGACCACATCGAGGTGCTGGCCGGGGCGATCGCGCAGGTCCCGGCCCGCATGCGGTCGAAGCTGATGGTCCGGGTCGACGGGGCCGGGGCGAGCCATGAACTGATCGAGCACCTGCTGTCGCTGGGCTCGCCGCGACGGACGGTGCTGTTCACCTGCGGCTGGATGATCACCTCCGCCGACGAGGACGCGATCAGGATGCTGCCTGCCTCCGCGTGGCAGCCCGGCCTGGACCAGGACGGCAACCCGGAGGAGGGAAAGCACGTAGCGGAGATCACGCATCTGATGAGCCGCGCAGGCAAGTGGCCCGCCGGGCTGCGCTGGATCGTGCGGCGCACGAAGCCGTCCCGCCGGCACGCGGGAAACCTCACCGCCTACGAGAAGGCCACCGGCTGGCGGTACTCCATCATCTGCACGAACATCCCCCAGACGGGCATCCCGGGCGTCGTCGGCAGCCATCACGCCCAGTACATCGACGTCGTGCACCGCCAGCACGCCGTCGTGGAAGACGGCGTCCGCAACAGCAAGGCGATGGGCCTGCGCAACCTGCCATCGAAGACATGGCTGGTCAACTGCGGCTGGGTCCTCGCGGCGAACATCGCCGCGGACCTGGCCGCCTGGTCACGGCTCCTCGGCCTTCACGGCCAGGACGGACTCCAGGACGCCGAGCCGGCCACGCTCCGCTACCGGCTGTGGAACATCCCCGCCCGCCTCGTCCGCCACGCCCGCCAGCGCGTCCTGAAGATCAGCCCTGACTGGCCCTGGAAAGAGGCGTTCCTGATCTGCTGGCAGCGGCTGTCCGCCATGTCCGCACCCGCCTGACCAGCACAATCCAACTAAACGACAGGAAGGAGTACATCCCGGCGCGGTCGGAGCCGGCGCCGCCCCGGGCACACCGGGCCACGACGCCTGCGAGCAGCCCGGCAGCAACCAGACACCACAGCCGAAACCCGGCAACAGCACAATCAGTAATCAGACCTGCCCGACACCTGAATCATTGAGGCCAGCTGCATGAACGGGCATCCGATGACCTTAAAACCCTGTACGACAGCCTGGAGCAGTACCTGCTGTCCCTCGGCGACGACGTCACCAAGACCATCAGGAAGAACTACTACGCCTTCCGCCGGATCAAGAACTTCGCCTGCGTCGAGATCCACCCGCAAACCAGGAAACTTCTGATCTACCTCAAAACCAACCCGTCCGACGTAACACTCGAACAAGGATTCACCCGCGACGTAACCCAGATCGGCCACTTCGGCACCGGCAACCTCGAAGTCACAGTCGGCAGCAGGCAGGACCTGGAACGAGCACTACCGCTGGCCCTGGCCAGCTACCAGGCAAGCTGAACGACCAGAGAAGCCAAAATATCCGCGTCAGCCACTCCGCTCCTGCTACTCGCGTAACTCTGAGCAGCACGCTGCGCAGCAGCCCACACCCAGTACGAGCGTGAACCTGACGGACCGCCCGGCGGCAAAGGGCGGGTGAAATGCGCCATGCACTGGCGACCCGTCGTGAATCCTCCGCCATCAGATCCGGCCACCGCTTCCCGGACACCGGAACCTGTCAGCCAGCCGACAGGAAACACCGTTCGCGAGGTAGTACAGCATTCCCGCCGCCGAGGGTCCGCAAATGGCCGGGGCCTTCACGCCCTCGGTTAGCCCCTCGCCGATCAGACGACACACAACTAACCGGCCAGCCTGTCATCTCCATCAATTCCGATCAAGGCTCGGGTACGACCACCCAGCCCGGCATCTACCCGAGCTAGCGAGCCGAGTCCAGTACCGCTACCGCCGACAGGATCACGGAGCCGGAAAACTTCTCCGTGCATTCACCGGGCACTGCTCCCGCCCACCTTGCCCAGGAGTCCGGCCCGGCGCGCTGACCTGCGGAGACGACAGAACATACCCTTAGCCGACGGTTTGGCGCACCGCTCCCTCCTTGCGCGGCCACAATGACACTGAAACCAGGTCTGACCTGGGTTTCTCCTGGTGGCAAGTGTTGGGTTCGAACCAGCGCAGGCTGAGCCGATCTGACTGGTCTTGGCGGTGTTCACCGGGAGTTGGGCCAGCTGATGCTCTGGATGATGACTTCGTAGCTGGTCAGGGCCGTCCTCTCTAGGCGTGGCTGACCTGGGAGAAGAGGCGGTGCTCGATCGCGGGAAGTCAGCGCCATCACCACCAAGACCGGCCTGACCGTCACCGCCGCCCTGGACAGTTCGCGCAGGACACGGGCCTGGAAGTCACCACCTGCCACTTCCATACGTATTCACGATCGGGGAGAAACGGCCGAAACTATACGAAACGGACGGCGCGCTGCCCTGGCACCATTTCGCCCCGAGCACGCCACCGCCGACCGGGGCCACGGCCGCTAATGGTTCGCGTAGTGCCTCTACACCCCTTAGCGTTTGCATCCAGCCTGCACTGAGATCGCCCTCGGGAATCTTACCGGTCCGGCTGTTGACTTGAATATGTTTGCCACGCCGACGTTGCCTTGACAATGAGGGCTTCCCGTAGGGTGAGAGCATCGACATCATCGCTCGTGAGCTCAACTACGATGTGCAGGTCGCTTCTTGTGCCATCCGTTCGGCGCAAACCCTGAGAAGGTACGCGGAAGGTCCGGCCATTGATCGTTCCTTGGGGGATGCGCAGCGTCATCCGCTGGCCGTCGATAAGGGGAACTCGAATATCCGTACCGAGACTCGCTTCGGAGATGGTTAGCGGGACTCTGACCTCGAGGTTATGACCGTCACGACCGAACACATCATCCGGCTCCACCCTTATTGTCACGTACAGGTCGCTTGGCGATCCTCCATTGGCACCCAGATTCTTATGGCCGCGGAGCCGGATTACCTGCCCATCGCGGGCGCTCGGCGGCAACCTAACTGTGATTGCGCGGGAAGCACCAGATAGCCGAAGCCGCACAGCCCCGCCTAGGGCGGCCTGCCTGAAAGACAGTTGTGCCTCGTCGCTGGCGTCGCGGCGAGCCGACTGCTGTTCCTGGGTCCGCGTCGGCCCGTCAAGCGAGCGGCGGATCTCGCTGGCCTCGTCCAGAAAGGACCGGAGTTCCTCTTGCTGCTCGGCCAACGGGGCCAGAAGCCTCGCCGCCTCGACGCTGGCCTCTCGTGCCTTCTCGCGCTCCCCGGGGACGGCCATGCTAACTCTCGCAAGAGCGAGCAGGCCCTGGGCCAGGGTCAGGAGATAAGAGGCCGTGGCTGGGTGCGAGTCGGCTAGCCGCCTGGCTATCCCGACGGACTCCTCAAGGAGGGCCTTTGCCTTTCGGCGGAGTCCGGCTCGCTCTGCCATGCCGGCAAGAGCGAATAGTTCAGCGCCGAGGTAGAAGTCGTACGCTGCCGGGTTGGCGAGAGCTAGCCGCCTGCGGATGGTGATTCCCTCATCGGCAGCAGCCAACGCGGTGCTAGCGTGCCCTGCCTGCTCAGTTGCGAGGGCATGGACATTCAATGCCATTGCGAGTTCGTGTTCGTACGAGACCGATCCGGTTCCCGAGAGCCGCCGAAATATTGTAACGGCTTCCCCGGTCGCGGCTAGCATTTCGTTATAGTGTCCGGGGATCTGCACTAGATAGATGCCGAGGTTGGTTAGCGAAGAGGCGAGATTTGGCTCGCGGGCGATGTTCGCAGCGGCGAGCCGCCGGAAAACCTGTATGGCTTCCTCCGAGGCGGCCAAGGCCTCGTCGCGGCGGCTGACATTCCAGAAGCCCTTCGCGAGGGCGTCTAGTGCTAGGCCCAGCTGATAGTCGTAGGCCGCTGGGTTGACGGCGGCCAGCCGCCGGTTGGCTGCGACTGATTCCTCAGCGGTCTTCGCCGCTTCTTTGAACTGCCCAGCCGCGAACAGCATGCCGCTTAGGTTGCTGAGCAATCTGGCGACCTCGTGTCCGTAGGCTGCGGGGTCGGATCTGGCGAGTCGCCGGGCTACCTCAAGCGATTCCACAGTTAGGGACACGGCTTCTTCTCGTTTCCCGGAATCCAGCGCGTAACGCCCGAGATCATCCAGGACTGCCATGAGCTTCAGCAGCTGGAATTGAGGATCAGTCTCGGCTAGCCGCCGGTAGACTTCCGCCGCTTTCCGCAACAGCGCGACCGGAGCCTCGTCACGCCGTCTCGTGTGCTGCAAGCTGACCGCGAGGGTATGCGCCGCATAAGCTAGTTCTCCCTCGTGGGTGGCCGGATCGCCAGCCGCCAGCCGCTGGAGGATCTCCATCGATTCCTTTGCTGCGGCGATTGCCTCGCTAGGGCGGCCAACCTGCCTGAGGGCAGTGGCGAGGTTCACCAGGGTCTGAGCGAGGACGGGTTCGTACTCGGCGGGGCGGACGGCAGCGAGGTGACGCATGTCCGGCAGAGAGTCCTGTCGTACTTCAACAGCTTCCCGATCCAGGCCGGCGTTCGACAGGCGGATTGCGAGATCGCTGCGGATGTCGACCCTGCTGCCAGGGTCCCGCGTGGCGCGGAGCTGATGAGCGGCTACGCGGCGGGCGACGAGGGCCATGCCCATGTCAAGATCGGCGCTCCTCCCTGACGGGAAGCAAGCGGCGATAGCATCTAGCAGGTCGATTGGGACAGCAGGCAGTTCGGCTAGGGCGGTCAGTGCCCCGCTGCCAGCCCGCAGGGCAAGCGCGGGTTCCAGGCGCAGCAACGGGAATAGATGCTTGATCCCGACATGGGGCCACCGTCCGGCGGCCGCAACGAGGAAGATGACGGCACGTGGGGCGCGGTCAAAGATGGGTAAAGGTTGAGTGCGGACCAGGAGGGCTGCGGGCACATCGGGCGTCCACGGATCGGGCAAGTAGCCGCTCACGTCATGTCCTGGCAGGGTGAGCGCTAGGTAATCTTCAGCGAGCCGGTCGGGGTATGGAGGCTCAAGGACAGTGACACTGTCATGAGCAGCGGGCGGGTAGCAGAGGGCGTGGTCAATCAGGATCTGCGGCACCTCTCCGCCCGGGTCGAGACGGGTAAGGATGCCCGTACCGTCGCGGTAACCGACCGGCCCGGTCAAGGCAGCGGTGAAGACCGCTCGGGCCATGGTCGTCGGCCGAGTGGTGAACTCAAGCCCCTCAGCGCGGTTCTCGTACATCCGCGTCCAGTGCCGCCGTTCTCGGTCTAGCAGGTAGGTGGTCAGCCCGGCCACATCCTCAGGTGGTCGCTCGCCGCAGGAGGCAGCATCGACAGCGACGAGGGCGGCCATGTGCACGGCTAGCGTGAGCCCGAAATCGGAGTGGGCCAGCAAGTCGGGGGGCCGGATCACGGCAGGATCAGCCACGCCGTAGCGAGAAGCGAAGGCGTCGCGCGCCGCGTTGAACATCAGTTGCCGCCCACCGGGCTCATTTGGCAGGGGACCCAGCGACTGGTCGCTGGTTTCCGCCTGGTAGCTGTCCAGTCCAGCGCGGACAGCAGTCCATACGCTCGCGGTGCGAGCGATCAGCAGCAACCTGGCAGGAATACGCCGGTGCAGCAAGGAGTTGCTGAACAGCCAGGCCAGGTGGGAGGGCGGCCACCGGTCAGCGTAGTCGACGATCAGCAGTACGCCCTTGGCATCATGGAGGCGAAGATCGTGGCTGCCAGGAGGCGGGAGCACGGAGCCGGGCCCGTGGGTGGCGGTGATCACTTTCCATTCCGCCTCGATGCTCCGGAGGGCGAACGCATCGGCTAGCCGGGACTTGCCCTGCCCCCCAGCGGCATGCAGCCACCGTGCCGACAACCGAGACTGGCTGCTGTCCCGCCAGGCAGCCAGCTCCGCTAGGTCCAGGTCACGCCCGGTGAACCCGACAATGGCATAACGCGCGTTGAGCATCCGGCTAGGCTGAGCCAGCAGCCAGGATGTGTCGGGTGGCGGGTCTGGGCGGTATCGCTGCAACAGATATACCGGTCCCCGGTCAGCAAACACGTGCAAGTCAGCGCCGATCACCCCGTAACCGAATCCGCCCTCGACCGCCACTTGCTGCTGCGGTTCAGGATGCGACTCCGGCGGGTCGTGCGCCTCTGTCCCGGTCACGGCGTGTTCTCTGGAGCTTCATCTCCTGGCCTGGACGGTGGCAACGAACCCTGGCCGGGACTGCGCGGGTGCATGATCACGTCGCCGCCCTGAGCGGCGTAAACGCTGCCGCCGTCGCGGGCCACATTTATTTGGGTCATTGCGCCGCCTTCCTCAGAAGTGGGCGAAGGCGCCGAATCATCACCAGACTTAGCGTCCTGACCGCGATGGCGGGGGAAATGAAGCCACGACGCTGGGATTGCTGCGCCAACCAGAAGCAGGAAAGTCACGGTACTGATAACCAAGAAACCAGTGAGGATAGCACGATCGAATGGGGTCCTGCCATCAGCGAACAGAGCCGCTATGCCTGCCGCCGCAGCGCTCACACCCGCGCTCCAAGCAATCATCACACCACGATCAACTGCCATGAACTGAGCGTAATGGAAATCACGGCTACCGATCTGATAACTAGGATCGCCTACCCCGCGTGACCGCGGCAAGGACAAATAACCGACCGCCGTCGCGTCACCAGCGCCCCTGGGTAACGTGCGCGTGATGACAGACCTGAGTTGGCTCAGATTTAGTGCACGGCTAGTACTCCAGCCGTAGATCGTGATCTTCATTGCCGCATGGATTGCCGCTGGTAGTGGCATGCTTTGGCGCAGTGCTGGTGGCGGCGTCGCCAGCGGGACCAGCGCAACCGGTGCTGGGGTCGCGGGCTCGGCTGGTCAGGGTGGCGAGCAGGTGCGCGATCTCGTTGCGGGTCAGCGGGATCAGGCCGGCCCTTGCCGGCCTGGAATTTTCTTCCACGGTCCAGCGGCGCCCGGCGACGCCCCGCTAGCCCGAGAATTCGCAGCTAGAGGGGCGTTTTCGCAGGTGGTGGCAGGTGTTGGGTTCGAACCAACGTAGGCTGAGCCGACGGTTTACAGACAGTCGTCTCTCAAGCTACCCAAAACCTTCTGACCTGCTAAAACTTCCGAGTCTTGCGGGCTTCAGCAACGACTCGTTCCGTCAGGGTTCCGATGTGGCATCCGGCGGCTTCAGCTGGCTTCCGGGACTACCCTGCGGAATCCGTGAAATCCGCGTTGAGGTCTTCGACGGGTCCGAGGTCCGATCTGCTGATTGCCGGTGACCGTCCCGGCACATTTGCTTGTCGCAGTCAACTAGTATCTATGTTAATATCGCACGAGTGCAATGGCGACAGGACTTGATGCCACCGCCTTGCGTGGGATGCCCCGGACGGGCGGGTCGAAGACTCAATAGGAGGTGGGCCAATGTCGCTTCCACCGAACGATGAAGGCCCTGCGGTGAGCTCGGACGGGCGGCAGGCCCGAGCTGAGGCCTGGTGGGCAGAGCGCGAGCAGCGATACCGGGACCGCCCCGAGATCCGCCAGCAGATCGAGCAGGTCCGCGCAGAGATACAGCGGCAACTCGATGCTGAAGATGCCCTATTCGAGCGCTTAGAGGCTCGCGCCGCCGCCGGAGTGCCCGGTGCAGAAGAAGCGCTGAGCGAGGCGTACACCTGGAGTGCCGTACAGACCAGCCCGCCAGAGCCCTCCGCCAAGGACGACCCTGCCGAATGGATGGCATTCTTCCGCCAGGAACTCGGGCGGGACATGCCGCTCAACGCAGCATATGCGGCCGAGCAGCACCGGATCGAAGCAGCGGCACCAGCAGATGTCGGCGGGATGGCCGCCCAGTACTTCGAGACCCACTACCCACGCGGCTTCGATGCCGCCGAGCTGGCAGCAGAGCGGCAGGGCTCACTGGCGGGCGAAATAGAGGCCGGCTTCGACGCCGACTGGGAAGCCGGCCGATGATGCGGGGCCCTCATCAACTGGCGCTCGCAATCATGCCGGACCATCGCTTCATCAGTCAGGAAGCGGCTGGCCTGCTTCTTGAGAGGCCGCACCTGGCGGCGGGAAGGCACTGAGGCTGCGCGCCAGCGGTCCCGCGCTGCCCGAGCAACCTGGCCGGAGCCGAGCAGGCCACGCGGCGCGCTTGCGTGCTGGAGTGGCCCCAGCGCGGGAGCATGGGCAGGTGGGCGAATCATTGGCTTCCCAGCTACTCCGCGCCGATTTCGATATGGAATGTACGGAATGCCAGTATTCCATGTAGGTAACCGGCGCCGAGATCGTCGCGCGGGCCGCCGTGATCTGCCCCTGCTGCCGGGCTCGCATCTGGCTCCGTGACGAGGGCGGGACTTTCCAGAATGCCGGCCAGGTAATAGAGCACCAGATCAACGACGCACTGAAAGATCTATGGCGATGAGATACCAGCAGGATCTGCAGGTCGGCCTGCACGAGCGGCTGCGCCGACTCTTGGTCGCCGCTGCAGAGGACGCCAGCCACGAAGCCCGACTGGTTACCGGATGGCTGGACCAACAGCCCGCCATCCGTGCCATCCTCGCCGAAGCCGAGCTTGCCGAACCGGGGCTCTCCCCGGATGCACTGGCGTCCGCGCTCCGCAGCGGCGGCTCGGGACTGGGATTCCGGTGGCCAAGCCAGACCGAGGCCGGCCGCGCACGCCTCATCTGGCAGCTGATGCGTAACATCGCTGCGGACGATGACAACGGAACGGACAGCACCCAGATCATCCTCACCTATGCGCACTCCGTCAGCGACCACTCCAACATCAACGAGAAGTGGCGGGAGTTCGCCGAGCGCATCCTGCGACCCCTATTCGACTACCTCGAAGAAAGGGTCGGCGCGGAGAGCGGCGTCCTCCACGTCCTGGGACGCTACGTCCGCCGCGTCGAATGGTTCGACCGCAGCGACCTCTACGCCCGCGCCATGGCAGACACCCGCAAGACAGAAGAGGTCTACGACACCGACTTGCGGCGCTTCTTGTTCAGCGAGGGCATAAGCATGCCCTTCTCCCAGGCCCAGTCGGCATCCGGCCTCTCCGACGTGCTTACCGACCTCGATACGGACGACCCGCTCGTCTGCGAGGTCAAGATCTTCGACGCCGGGAACCGCGGCAAGCGCCACCTCGCCTCCGGCGTCCACCAGGCGATCTCCTATGCCAGCGACTACGGCAAGCAGGTCGCCTACCTGGTCATCATCAACATCTCCGGCAGGCCCCTCACCCTCCCCTGCGACGACGAGCCCAAAGCCTGGCCACCTTGTATTACCGTCACCGGCATCCGCGTGTACCTCATAGCCGTCCGCGCGCGGCCTACCGAGAGCGCCAGCAAACTGGGCAGGCCAGCACCCGTCACCATCACCTGCGACGATCTCGCCGATCCTGATGCCACCCAGGAACGCCCACCCTGGCCAGCGGTTCCATAGCCGAGACCCGGCCCTGCCTAATGGTGAGAAACGGTGCAAGGAAGCCCGCAAGCCGGTAAGCCGTTCGGCTAGATGAAGCCCCTGAAGTCCGCTCGTCGCAGTTCTTGCCTTCCCGGATAGCGCCGCCAGTGCCGCCATCTGCAGCCGCAACCGGGCGTCGTCTCCGCCGTCGGTGCCGTCCCCGTAGGTGTTCCACGTGACGAAGGTCGGCCACATCGCGCACCCGCCAGTCCCGGCGGGACCGGATGGTTGCAGTTCAGAACCGGTGAGCGGCGCGGCGAGGGCGAGGCATGGTCCTGGTCATGAGGTCCGTCCTTTCGGTTTTGTCGATGTGGTGGCAAGCCCGCTCCTGCGGGTCTCGCCTTCTTGCTTGTCCGTCTCACCTCACAGAATGTCCAAAGGGGGTAGTCAACCCGGCTGCGCGCCACCCCAGGGGTGGGTTTGCCGCGCCAATGTGAGCGCGGCGGCGAGGGCGAGCGTCCGGCCCAGGCGGGGGAGGTCGGTGGCCTTGTCAAGGACGTCGGCGTCGCCCATACCGACGTAGACCTCCCACGGTTCCTGGCCGGGGCCTATGGCTCAGACGTTGTCTTGAAATGCTTCCCGGCTGACGCATGCCCAGCGATCAGGCCGACGGGGCCGCTGGTGGCAGGCGGGCGAAACTACACGGTTAGGGGCGCAGGCGTTTCATCTCGCTGTTGATGTAGTCGATGGTGGCGCTGATCTCGTCGCCGCGGCCGGGCACAGTCCACCCGAACAGCCATGCGATGCGCTCGATCGGCCCCATCATCGCCTTCAGGGAGCTGTCGGCTGCCGCGTACGTCGCATGTAGATTGGGGGCCGGGCTGTAGAGCGGCTGACGGTCGGGCAGCGTCGCGCCGGCCTGAGTGAACAGCCGCCAGATCCCGGCCAGCTCCGCGTGTGCCGTCGCCGAGTAGATGCTGTAAGCACCCGGGTTCCCCAGCTCATCGGTGAGTGACTGCACGCGCTTGGTGTACTTAAGGCGCTCCTGCCCCTCAAGCTTGTCACCGCCCTGGGTGAACGAGGCCATGCCGAGAGCGTGGCATTCTGCCTCGATCGCAGCGACGGTCTCGTTCCCGGCGACGGCAGGGTCCTCACCCACTTCGGCGATACTCCTGGCGAGTTCGCGGGCGCTGTTGCGGCGGAGCAACTGCAGTCGGCAGACCCGCTGCCGAGCTGTCAAACCTGGCTCCAGCAGCCACCAGGCGACCGATCCGGCCTCCAGCGCTGATCGCGTTTCGGTCTCGATACCCGGTGCCGGGCGCGCCGCCCCGATCAGCAGCGCGGCGCACCGCGAGAACTCAGCCGCCAGCTTCGTTGACATCTGCGCGTACGCGTATGCGGTGCGGATCGGCCGGTCGCCCCATAGCGCGCCATCCGGCCTGGCTTCTGTGGTCGCTGCCTCGGCCAAGGCCGCTGAACCTGGCTCGAACGTCCAGGCTGCGTGCGCTGTCCATCGATCGACGCGGATCGCGACCTCGTCCACCAGGCCTTTGAGTTCATCGTTGAATCCCATGCACCCATCTTCCGGGAGCCCAGGGCTGTCGGTTCCGCCACGCGGCTCAGGCACAAGATCAGCACCCCATCGAGTCATGCGCTGCAGGGACCGGACCTTCCGTCTGGATACGCTGTCGCCACAGAAGGTCATAGTGGGGCCAGCAGGCGCCGCGCGAATAGTCGCCGATCTGCACGGCCGAGTACGTGAGCCTGAGCAACGGCAGGGATGATATGCAGTGGGAGGGCGCCCAATACCGCCGGCGGATCTTCAGCGAGGAGGAGCTTCCGCCTCCGATCCGCGAGCTGGCGGACCGCGGCGACATCAACATCGCGCCGCCGCGCGCCGACGGAGCGTGGCCGCTGATTGAGGGCGACATTCGCATGGTCGACTTCACCGGCTGGGCCGGCGCGGTCGATGTGGTGGCCGGCGGGGTGCCGTGCCAGCCATGGAGCCTGGGTGGGGTCCACAAGGGCTACGACGACCGGCGGAATATGTGGCCGGAACTGTTCCGGTGCGTGCGGGAGACCCGTCTGCGGGCCATTCTCGCGGAGAACGTCAGAGGCCTGCTGCGGCCATCTTTCCGGGCTTACTACGAGTACATATTGCGGGAACTGGCCGCGCCATTCGAGGAACGCGTCGATGGTGAGGACTGGCGGGATCATGATCGGCGGCTGACCAAGGCCCTGGGCGACCGCGACGCTAATCCAGAGCGCCGCTACGACGTGAAATATCTGCTGGTCAACGCGGCGGGCTACGGTGTGCCGCAGGTTCGGCACCGGGTGTTTGTGGTGGCGTTCCGCCGTGACCTCGGCCTGGCGGACTGGGAATTCCCCGCGCCTACGCACTCGGAAGCGGCGTTGTTGCGCGACCAGGCGGTCGGCCGCTACTGGCGGCGTCACGGGCTACCGCCCCGTCCGGCGGCGACCGCGTTCCAGGGGCCGATTCCGGACGGGACGCTGCCGTGGCGGACTGTGCGAGACGCGATCGGGGACATGCCTGAGCCGCTAGATCCCTTGGAGGCGAAGCGGGAGCACCCTGGGTGGACTCATCATGTGGGCTGGCCCGGTGCGCGCGAGTATCGCGGGCACACTCCCAAGGCAGCCGGCGGGCGGGAGAACCGGATAGTCACTGTCGGCGGGCAGACGGTCCTCGGCTCGGTGGCGCTGCGGCGCAAGCATGACGGCCGCCGCGTGTACGCCTATCTGCGCTGGTCTGATCATGGCCGCACCTCCGAGAGGTACCTCGGCGAGGTCGACCAATTGAGCCGAGCCCAAAACCTTGCCCAAGCCTGGCGCATCGCGTCTCGTGCCCTCATGATCGGTCCGCCGTCCGCGGCGGAAGGCCTGGCGGATCGGTTCGTGTCGCGGCGCGGCGGTTCGTGGGCCTCATCGCCGGCCGTGCGGGCGGTTATGCAGGGTAACAAGGGCAGCGAGACCCGGCCCGAACTCGCGGTCAGGTCCGCGGTTCACGCCCTCGGCCTGAGATACCGAGTCGGTGTCAGCCCCCTGCCAGGGGTCCGCCGGACCGCTGACCTCGTTATTCCCTAGGGCCAAGGTCGCAGTCTTTGTCGATGGCTGCTTCTGGCATGGCTGCCGCGAGCACCACCGCCCGGCGAGACGGAACTCCGAGTTCTGGAGCACGAAGATCGAGGGCAACATCGCCCGCGACTCCGACACCCGGCTCCGCACGGCAGGCTGGACCGTTATCCGTATATGGGAACACGAACCGCCCGCGACAGCTGCGGACAAGGTCAACGCGGCCATAAAGGGCTTGGCATCTCCTTGACGGATATGACCTTCAGTGACCACGCGCTAGGTATAGTTCCTGTCGGTTCATAGTTAACCGTAAGAACTTTTATGTGCTGAATGGTCTTATTATTCGGTGCCGCGGGCGCGGCCGATGGAGGCAACCAGTGACCGGCGAGGGCGCGAAGGCGGGCATCGAGGAGATCGATCTCACACCAGATCCGAGGATCCTCGAAGTCCTCGGCGAGATCCCCTACCAGCCCTGGCAGTGCCTCGCTGAACTGATAGACAACTCATTCGACGAGTTCATCTCGGACACCGATCGCGATCCTGTCGATCCTCCGGCGATCCGTATGACGTTGCCGAGAGCGAACTCGGGTTCTGACGCCATTGTCAGAGTTGTCGACAACGGGCGCGGTATGACTCAGGCCGCGCTAGAGCAGGGCTTGCGGGCCGGTTACAGCGGCCGGCTGCGGTATGGCAGCCTTGGCTTGTTCGGCATGGGCTTCAACATCGCGACCGCCCGCCTCGGCAACCGCACCGAGGTCCGGACTACCCGGGCAGGAGACCCTTTTTGGGTGGTCACCGAGATCGACTTCCGCGAGATGCAGCGGCGCGAGAGCTTCCACGTGCCGCTCCGCCGGGAAGCCAAGGACGACCTGACTTCGCATGGCACCGAGATCTTGGTGCGCGACCTCAACCCGAGGATGATGGAATCGCTGAAGAGACAGGCGACCGTCACCAATATCCGCCAGCGGCTAGGACGCGTGTACTCGTATCTGCTGCGCGACCGCAGCCCCATCGCGGAGGTACCCGATCTCGCCCTGGCCGGCAAGGGCATCGCGCTGTACCTCAACGGCAAGCGGCTCAATCCTTGGATACCCTGCGCGTGGTCTGCGACGAGGTCTGTCAGCCGCAGCGGCGCCGAGATCAAGGCCGTGCAGATAGTGGATCGCAGGCTGAGCGACGCCTACGCATGCGCCCGCTGCGGATACTGGCAACGGCAAGACGACGTCGACACGTGCGTCGAGTGCGGGTCTGACCAGCTTGAGCTACAGCCGCGGCGGATCCGCGGCTGGCTCGGCGTGCAGCGCTATCTAGACGACTCTGAGTTCGGCATCGACTTCCTGCGGCATGGCCGCAAGATACTGCTCGATAACAAGTCGCTCTTCACCTGGGAGAACTTCGATACCGGCGAGACATACCTTGAATACCCGATAGAGCCGCCGGCGGGTCAGGGTCGCCTGGTGGGCGAGGTTCATATCGATCACGTGCCGGTGCTGTACCAGAAGACGGACTTCGACAAGGCTTCCCGCGAGTGGCGTGATGCCGTCCGCTACCTGCGCGGCGAAGGGCCGATGCGGGCCAGAAAGGCCAGGGAACAGGGCTTCGGGGAGAACGACTCACCGCTCGGAAACTTGTTCAGGGGTTTCCAGGAGAATGATCCAGGACTTCGGTGCCTGATACCCGGAAACGGGAAGCACGCTACTCACGAGCTGGCGCGCGAGTGGGGTGCCAGGTTCCACGATGGGCTGACCGATTACCAGTCGGATGAGAAGTGGTACAAGTACGCGGCCGAACACGACCAGATCAAGAACGAGGGGCAGGCGCGGGGCGGCGACCCTGGCCCGAGCCGGCCGGGTGATCTGACTGGCAGGACCGGCATCAGGCCTTTGCCCGCGACAGGCCCGGCCCAGCCAACGAGTCCGAGCCGCACCCCCGCCCCCGCTGGCGGACTAAGTGGAAGCGAGACCGAGGAACGGCGCTTCGCGCGCTACCGGGCGGAGGCACGGGAGATCCTTGACCTGGCGGGCGATGTAAGCGTCGCAGGGGTGGGGAGGCGCCATGTGAATGTGTTCGAGACGACGGCGTCGCTGACGAGCAACACCGGTCAGGCGGTGCCGGCCGTCTCACGAGTGATCGCCGGCATGAACCTCGAAGTCTACGTATACGGGGACCATGCCGTCTTCCGTGAATACGGCCGTGACCCGCGTGACTACGCGATCATGGAGATCGCCCAGGTTCTGCGGGCACTTACCCGTGATGCCGCGCAGATCACGGCCGTCGCCGCCGAGGTGACGTGCCAGTTTCCTGATCAGCGAATGACGGATACGGCGCTGCGCGACCGCGGAGCGGCTGCTCTGCGGAGCATCCGTGATCTCGCTTCCCCGATCATCGGGGAGCGGCCGGCCGCGATGTGGGCGGCCCTGCCCGCCGACAGCAAGATCAGAGCTGAACGCGACGCCGCCCGGTCGGACCCGACGCTCGACTGGCCGCAGGCCACGCGGGACGGCCGGTTCGCGATGTTCCTGGACTGCCGCGCCATCGCGACGCTGGTCAGCGACGACCCGGCGGCATTCCTCGATGGCCATGTGTTCACGACCGGCTATGCCGGATGGGGCGACCCCGAGACCAGGGAGCGGCAGGTGTCCCAGGTGACCAGGCTGCTGGACAACGTGGGGGAGTTCCTGGCCGATCCGGATCGTAAGAGCCGCATGGAGCTGGCGCTCACCCGCTTGTCGATCGACATGCTCGATCAGGTCGTGCGCCGAAGTGATGAGGGCGTCTCATGACCGCGTCGTTCGTGGACTCCGGATTCCTCAGGGAGATCGGGCCATGGGGCTTCACCCGGCAACTCGAACGGCTCGCGTGGCACCTGGGATTCACCGATGTCGTGAACATCGACGGGTCCAACGATCAGGGAGGTGACCTGATCGCGGTGCGCGACAGCCACCGCTGGGTATTCCAGGCGAAATGGAAATCACGCGGGCCCGTCCCGCCCTCCGCCATCGACGAGGTCATCAGAGCCAAGGCGTATTACGGCGCTGATGAGGCCGTAGTCGTCACGAACTCGCACTTCGGTCCGCAATCCCGGACCCGCCAGCTGGAGCTTGAGCGGGCGGGAATCCGCGTCGAGATGTGGTCCGGGCAAGAGCTGCTGGACCTGTACTCGGACGACCGCTACACCATGACACGCATTCCCGCACCGGTTCTGCGGCCCTACCAAGTCAAGGCATTCGAGAACGTCACAGCTGACCTCGACGGCACGGGCCGGGCACTACTGATCCTCGCGACCGGACTCGGCAAAACCGTCGTCGGAGGCGAGGTGATCGCCCGGTACCTGGGCCGAAACCCAGATCTGCGGATCTTGGTAACGGCACCAACCAAGGATCTGGCCGACCAGCTCGAACACGCTCTGTGGAAGCATCTCCCCAAGTCCGTACGCACCAACCTCCTTACCGGGGATCGGAGATCCGACGACCTGCGGGGAGTGACCTGCGCTACTGTCCCGAGCGCCCTGGCCTTCGCACGGGCAGGTTACCGGCCAGGGCTCGTCATGATCGATGAAGCGCACCATGTCGGCGAAGACGGACAGCTCGCCGAACTTCTCGACATCCTTAAGGCCAGTCCGCAGCTCGGTGTCACGGCGACGCCATGGCGCGGTGATCAATTCGACATACGGCACCGCTTCGGCGAGCCCAGCTACACCCTCGGCATCGAAGACGGCATGCGCCTGGGCTACCTCGCGGATGTCAGCTACAGCCTCTTCGCCGACAACATCGACTGGGACTTTGTCCGCGCGGCCAGCGAGCACAGCTACACCATCAAAGATCTCAATGCCCGGCTGTTCCTGCCCGAACGCGACGAAGCCATCCGCGACCACCTCATCGACGCGTGGCGGGCCATACTCTCCCCCAGGGCAGTGGTGTTCTGCCGCACCATCGAACACGCCGAGCGAATGGCGCAGCTGCTCAACCAGATCCCGCAGTGGAAAGGCGCCGAAGCCGTCCACGCCAGGCTTGACCGCCGTGAGCGCCAGCTCCGTCTCATGCGCTTCCGCAACGGCGACGTCGCAATCATCACCGCCGTCGATATCCTGAATGAAGGGGTTGACATCCCGGACGTCAACATCATCTGCTTCGCCAGGGTCACGCACAGCAGGCGCATCTTCGTTCAGCAGCTGGGCAGGGGCCTGCGGCTACGGCCGGGCAAGCGCTACGTAGACGTACTGGACTTCGTCAGCGACATCAGAAGATTCGCCGCCTTCATGAACCTGAAGGAGCACGTAGCGGCGGACGAACTGGAGACGCTCAGGCTCGCCCAGCGCGGAACAACCTTCGGATTCAGCGACCAGCGCGCCGAAACCCTGATGCGGGAGTGGATCAAAGATGCCGCAAGCCTGGAAACGGCGCTCGACGACGCCCGGCTGCAATTCCCGTCCCCCGAAGCGTTCGCTAGCTGACCATGAGCGAACTTGAAAGCGCGCTCAGGCGCTCGGTGATCGCCGAGGTGTACCGGCAGGCCGGAGAACTGGACTGGGACGGGCTCACAGCAGGCAGCGATCCGCGATATATGACCAGTGGCTCGACGACCCGGCCATCGGCGGTGAACTCGCCCGTTTCCTGTCCCGAGAACGCGCCCGGGTCTGGCTCAAGGACGTACCCATGAAGGAATACGCCCGGGCGCGGAACGGGATCGGCTCCTTCACCGACCTAGTCACGATCCGGTTCCCGGACGCCAGCCAGATCGCCAGGCAAGTGCTAGGCGGCGACTGGCGAGCGATCGACGGCACCACCCGCGAGAAACCAAACCGGTGCCTCATCTCCGACGGCAACCAGGAACGGCTCATGATCTGGGGACCACCCAGAACGCTCCGGGATCTCGTCTGGGCAGGCATCACCGCCGTAGCCGCCGGCCGCGAACCAACGCCACTCATCGTTGTCGCATCTCAGCGCGGGGAATCACCAAGTCAAGGAGAGATGAACCGCCACATCCGGATCGGCGAGATCGCGAGCCTAGACATCCGACACACAACCATTCGCCTGACCCGCGTTCCCGTTCTCGACAATGATCAACTCCCCTCCCCCATGCCAGAAGGTGGCCCAGCTGTCCTATGAGAAGGTAGGACGCAGAGTTTCCCCGAGATCTCTGCACCCAAGCTGTAACCCGATCGGCTCACGAGTCCCCCCGGCTGGCCACACGAGAGCCGTACTCGCGGCTGGCGGTCAAACTCCGGCGCGATTTCTGGCTCATGAAGGCGACGGCACCCGCCCGGCGGCAGCGGCCGCCCGTGCAGATACCTGCCATGCTCGACATGAGGGAAGATTCCAAAGGAGTTACGGTGGCAAGCAGGAGCTAGCCGGAGTTTCAGATGATCTTGATGCTGGCTGACTGTTCCTGCTGGTCAGATTGGCTTCGGCTGCCCGTTTAGGCGTATGACCTAACTTCGGGGTGCCCACTTGGCCAGGTCGAAGATTTCGTAGAGTTCGTGCTGGTCTCCGGTGAGCTCGGTGGTCATGCGGCGGGCTTTGGGCCGGCCGCCGGTGGAGGGGTAGATCAGGATGGTCTCGCCGATGCCGGCGAGCCGGGCGAGCATCTGGCGGACGGATAGGTGCAGTCCGGCCCGGGCGGCGGTGCGGCGCATGAGGTGGGCGATCTGCAGGGCCAGGACGCAGGTGAAGACGTGGACTCTGATGTTGTGCTCGGTCCGGTGGTGCATCGGGGAGAGGGACGCCACGTGCGGGTCTTTCATCTGGCGGAAGGAGAACTCGGCTTCGGACTGGGACCGGTACCCGGCGATGACCTCGGGCACGGCCAGTCGTCGTGATCGGTGATCAGGACGTGCTTGCCGAAGATTTCCTCTTCCAGCGCGGTGCGGGCGGCCGGGTCGACGGACCAGGCCAGGCGCAGGTCCTTTGGCTGGTCGCCGTCGAGCTGCCAGGTGATGACGCGGCGGACCCAGGGCTTGCGGGTGATCGTCTCGATCTCCGCTTCGGCTCTTGCCCTGGGCCGGCGGGTCTTGCCGCGGGCCAGGGCGGCGGCCAGCTCGTCCAGTTTCTTGCCGGCCTTGGCGAGGGTGGTGCCGTCGAACCCGCGGGCCTGGGCGGCGTGCAGCTCGGCCGAGTGGGTCAAGATGGCGCGGCGCTGGGTGCCGCAGGCCTCGCGGCGGGTGTCATAGGCGGTCAGGCCGCCGAACCGCCGCTCGTCCGCCGCAGTCCACGCGGGCGGGCAAGGCGGTCAGGTCCGGGCAGTCGGAAGCGGGCACCGACCCGATGTAGTGCAGGTTCGTGCCGGCCAGGTGGGCGAAGTTGTCCTCGCTGTTCTGCCCGGCGTCGAAGACCACGGTCATGTCCGCCGCGCCGGCCGGGACCCCGGCCGCGGCGGTGACCGCCTGGTACTGGGCGAGCAGCTGGTCGATCATGGCGGGAAACTGGGTCACGTCGGGCCGGTCGCCGGGGTAGGCGTGCCAGGTCAGCGGGATCCCGCCGTCCCGGGTGACCACCAGGCCCAGGCCGACCAGCCGCAGGTCGGAGCGTTTCTGCTTGGCCTTGCCCCGCTGCGCGACCGGCGCCTTGGCGTTCGCGGTCGCGATGAACGTGGCGAAATTGGTCATGTCCAGCGCAACTGACGACACGTCCACCCCGGGCAATCCCGCGATCCGCACCGCGATCGTGCGGGAGATCTCCTCCAGCTGCTCCGCGGTGACGGCGTGCATCGCGTCCCAGAAGTACCGGTGATCCAGCGCCGGGGCCGGGATCCTGGCCAGCCGGTCGCCGGCGGTGGATTTCCACCAGTCCGCGAACACCGAGCCGACACCAGCGGTGGTCACCAGATGGCTCGGCCGCGCCTCGCCGATCCTCGTCGGGTCCCTGCGCCGCCTCGCCTCGGCGCCAGCCAGGCCACTCACGACGCCTCGCCTCCCGCCCGGCCAGCACCTGCCGCACCCGACCCACCGGCCGGGGCCGGCCGCGCGTAATCCCAGTCAGGCGCGTCAGGCACGCTGCGGTCACCGAAATCAAGCTGGAGCGTGACCTCGGGCTCGACCTCGCGCAGGCTGCGCGGCACCGACCACAGCGACCAGCTGCCCTCATCAGGTGACTGCAGCAGGCCAGTCACGTCAGCGCTTTCCTGATAGCCGAGCCTCCCGGTCTTGACCGCCGTTCGCCGCCCGCCCCAGCTATCCAGCCGCTTCTGCAGCGCCCCGAGCGCCGCGTCGGCCCGCTCGGACTCATGGGTCACGACCTCGGCCCGGTGCCCGACGTCGGCGAGCAGCGCGCCCGCGCCCGGCCCGCCCAGCGGTACCGAATGCGCGGCCAGGTTCGGCAGCGCCGCCATGCCCGAGTGCCGCATCAAGGTCACCAGCACCCCGGTCAGCCCGCAGTCGAGGGCCCGGTCGCTGAACGGCGTGGTGGTCAGTCCCTCGATCCGCCGCCCGAACGTCGCGTGGTCGTAGCCGAAGTGCTCCAGGTGGGCCAGGTCCCTCGGCCGGGTCCAGTTGTAGATCGTGACGACCAGCCCGGGCCGCGCCCGGTGACGGCCGATCCGGGACGTCTCCAGGGCCGAACGGAGCCCTTCCGGGCTTGGAGCGATATCAGGGAGCAGGTAAAGGGTTTGTCGGCGAGTGGCCGAAAGCCCGCTAGAGGGCTAGGTCCGACGAAGTCGGTTTGATTGAGTCAAGTTTGGTGGTGTCAGGCGGCGAGTCCGGCGTCGCGGATGATGTCGTCGATGGCGGCCTGGTATGCGGTTGCGGCAGTACGCAGCTTGCTGGGCTGGCTGGTTGTTGCGAGTTCGGCGAGTGCGGCGGGGAGGACCCGGTCGTGTATGCGGGTGAGGATCATGGCGGTGTGCAGGCCGGTGCTGGTGACGCGGTAGCGGTGGGTACGGGGGATGCGCTCGATGAGGTGGCGGGCGCGGAGCCGGCGGAGATCGTAGGTGATCTGCCCGGCGGTGACGGCGGGCAGGCCGCGGAGTTCGGCGGTGAGCTGGCGCAGGTCGCGGTTGGTGAAGCCGCGGGGTAGCAGCCGGAAGATCAGCAGCGCGGCCAGCAGCGCGCGGGTGCGGGCCTGGGCCAGGGGCAGGCCGGGGATGGGTGTTCCGCCGTCAGTGAGCGCGGGTCCGGTGATGGCGGCGAGCTCGTCGGCTCCGGTGATCGGGTCGTGGCTGAGTCGTTCGAGGCGCAGCAGGCGCCGGCTGGCGGAGAAGCCGACCTCCCGCAGTGCGGGCAGGTTAGTCAGCCGTTTGCCGATCTGGAAGTCGCGGGTGTCGTTGATGGTGGTCTCGGTCCGCAGGGCGCGTCCTTCCTTGTGGTACTGCTTGATCGTGGCGTGCTTGTAATCCACGTGCAGGCTCGGGGTGACCCCGCTGGTGATGACCCGGGTGCGGAACCGCCCCGGGGTAGCGCGGGGCCCGGTGCGGATCAGCCGCCGGCCGAAGATCAGGCTGACCTGGTCAGGCCGCCCGATGCCGAGGTTGTCGCGGATGACCTGCTCGAAGAAGACCCGTCCCGTCACGGGCTTGTCCAGCATCTGGGTCAGGGAGAACTCGGCCTGCAGGACGGAGATGTCGTAGCGGTACCCGGCGTCCCGGTCCGCCGCCGTGAACGGGTGCGGCAAGATGGCCAGCCATTTGCGCAGCAGCGCGTCGATCTGCTCCGGTCCGAGCCGGTCGCAGATGGCCTGCAGCGCGACCGGGTCATCGACGGCGGCGAAGCCGTTATCGAGTGCCTCGAACCTGATGCCGGCCTTGGCTGCCTGGCGCTGTGCCCAGTGGTTGCCGTTGACGCACAGCTTGGCGTTGTACGGGAAGTAGGAGCAGAACTTCAGGAAGAACGGCCCGAAATCGGCGTCTGCGCAATAGAAGTAGAAGTGGTTGACCAGCCCCGTGGTCTTGACGATCCACGGGTAGGAGGTGCCGTCGGCGTGGCGGCGTTTCTCGGTCCGGAACAGCGGGGTCTTCTCCTGCGCCCGGCCGATGAACACCACGCCCTCGGCGGCGGTGAAGCCGGCCAGGTACTCGTGCATGACGTCGTCCTTGCGCTGCCCCCTCGCGAAATCCACCCACGGGATCTGCTCACGCACGGCGAACCGGTGCACCGCCGCGGTGAACCGGTCGGTGATCCTGGCCAGCGGCGCAGTGGACGCGATCGGCAGGCCCAGCTGACGCTGCACGTACCCGACCAGGCCTCCCGCGTGCTGCAGCTTGGGCTGGTAGACATTGAGGTACATCCGGTCGATGCACTCCACCTCGAAGGTCACATGATCGGCCAGCACATCGGCGACACAGCGCGGTAGCGTCATGACAAGCTCCGGTCGGACGACTCGGCCCCACAGGCCACCTACCGCCACAGGCGGTCAATTACGGGACACAGCTTGTCACCGTCCGTCGCCGACCGGAGCCCTGTCAGCCAAGCCCAGCCACTGCGGCATGGCTCGTCGGGCTGGGGCGGAGCCCCGTTAGATCTAGACATGCGATTACCACCGACCGGGGGGTTGCTGCTGGAGGCATCTGCAGCGACTATGAGTTCTTTGGCAGTGAACGGGTGCAGTCGGCGGAAATCAGCTAAGTTGCCGGTCTTCGGTGACGGCTAGCAGCCGGACGGGCTTGCCTAGTGTAATGCGCCGATTACGAGATGTAAGGCAATTCGTCTGACACGCATCTGGGCGTGTCGCGGCCGGCGCGACCTTGACCCTAATCGAGAACACCAAGAACGTGCTGCACGGAATGAGCAAGCTAGGGTTGCCCTGGCCATCGGCATTGCCGGCAGCCTGGTCGTTGAGCGCGGCGATCCCCCCGGTCCGGCCCGACGAGCCGGGTTATCGGCGACTGGCCTGAATCGGCTTGCTGGCTACGGAAAGCTATCCGTTATTACTACGATATCGGCGGCCAACCGCCTGTCCGTCTTCTTTATCTTCATCCAAGCTGTTCCCGGGCTGCATACAGCACCGCACTGTCATCGTGCCACGTCTTTAAGGGCCAAAGGGCTGCCGCCAGATGGTTAGACCGGCAAGTTCATCACTAGGCCGTCGCCCAGGTCTTCCTGGGGGTTGCATGGTCGCACGAGATAGCTGCTGGCCCGACCACGCCGCCTTCAGGCTCAAGCGATCCTCGAAACTGTTCCGTCCCTGTTCCGAAAACACCCGCCAGAAGCCGGGATCTGCCGGGAACGACCGTGACCCCGATCAACCCACCGCCACCCACGTGAACGCAGGTCAGACGGCGTTTCAGCACTTGGTGGCAGGTGTTGGGTTCGAACCAACGTAGGCTGAGCCGACGGTTTTACAGACCTGGCACGACACCGCCGTGACCTGTGCGAATACAGCGCTTCGGAGAGCTTGCGCGTGTATTTGACGTACGCCTGGAGCCAGCCCGGCAAAGCAGCTCGCCTTGACCTTGCTCGGCGAGGCACCCGACATGACCGGCCTCGGCCGGAAGCCGGGTCCCAGCCCGCGGCCGGTTATTCTTGCCCTGGAACGAAGCGAGGCGGCACGGATGGCAGCTGAGCATGTGCAAGGTGATGAGCCGCTGATCGCGATGCCCGCGCTGACGCTCGACGCGCTGCGGCAGGCGGTGGCGGCCGTCGCGCCGTCCCGGCTGCCCGAGTTCTTCCAGGAGATCAAGGACGCCTTCAGCCAGGCCGGCAACGAGGACAGCGTCTTCCCGATCCGGCACTTCTACCAGCGGTGGGGCGCCACCATCGCGATCGAGCGCCGGCCATCGGTGGCCGCGCGCCTGCACGCCGCCGAGCGCGCCCTGGGTAACCCTGACGCCGGCGTCCGGGACCGGGCCATTCAGGAAGCAGGCGAGATCGTCCAGGCGGCCTACCACGAGGTCGCGGGTGGCTGAGTGGCGCTGGGAATGCATCACCGATGACCTGCTCGCCGGCCTGCCGCCCGATGCCCTGCAGCTAGCCGTCCGCGAATCAATGGTCTGACGCATCAACGTCGCCACCGATTTCAGCGAAGCGGCGAGCTTGCGGTAACGGACGTCCGGCTCGCCAACCGCCGTCGCACAATACCTTGCCCGTGCAAAGCCACCTCTTGGCAGACCGTCGTGCTTGTGCGAAGAAGGAATTAAGAAACACGTGCTTTTGGCGAGCACGCGGCGAGCGCGGTGGAGGCTGGCGGGATGATCGGCGCGGAAGTTCGGCGGGTGGCGAATCGGGGGAGATCCCGTCGGCGGCGGATGGCGGCGGTTGCCGCCACCGCGGGCCTGGCCGGGCTGATCGCCCTGCCGACTGCGGCTGCCCAGGCCACCAGGGCCGGGGCGACCGGGCAAGCGGCGGGCACCTCATGCCCGTGGGTGACGTCCACCGCTCCGGTTTCCCAGCGGGTCGCTCAGCTGATGGGCCAGATGTCGCTGGCCCAGGAGATCAGCATGGTCGAGGGCCACGGAACCTCGAACCCGTACGTTTTCTACACCCCGGCGATCTCCACATTATGCATCCCCGCCTTCGGGCTCGAGGACGGCCCGGCGGGGGTGGCCGACGGGCTGACCGCCGTGACCCAGCTGCCGGCGGGCGTGGCATTGGCCGCGACGTGGGATCCGTCCGCCGCGCAGCAGTACGGCCAGGTGATCGGGACAGAGGAATTCGGCAAGGGCGCCAGCGCGAACCTCGGGCCGACAGTGAATATTGACCGGGACCCGCGCTGGGGCCGGTCTTTCGAGGCACTGTCCGAGGACCCGTTCCTGAACGCGGCGCTGGATGTTCCCGAGATCCAGGGCGTGCAGAGCCAGGACGTGATGTCACAGGTCAAGCACTTCGAGGCGTACAACCAGGAGACGTTCCGCAATACCGCGGCCGACAACGTCATCGCTGACAACCGCACGCTGCAAGAGATTTACATGCCATCGTTCGACGCAGCGGTGACAAAAGGCAACGCCGCATCGGTCATGTGCGCCTACTCGATGGTGAACGGCAACTTCAGCTGCAACAACTCCTTCCTTGAGACCAGCGTGCTGCGCGACCAGTGGGGCTTCGGCGGCTTCATGACCTCCGATTACGGGGCGCTGCACTCGACGCAGGGCGCGGTCGAGGGCACCGACATGGAACAGCCGGAGAGCACCTACTACGGGTCGGCGCTCAAGGCCGACATCGACAAGGGGACCATCCCGCGCAGCGCGCTGAACACCATGGTGCAGCGGATTCTGACCGAGATGTTCCAGTACAACCTGTTCAACCAGGCACGTGCGGGTTCGACCTCAGCAACCGTGACCACGCCCGCTGACCAGGCGGTGGCCACCGCTACGGCCGAGGAGGGCACGACGCTGCTGAAGAACGCCGGCGCCGTGCTCCCGCTCCCGGCGACGAACGCCGGCACCATCGCCGTAATCGGGCCGTCAGCGTCCGCCTCACCCACCTACGCCGGCGGAGGCAGCGCGTACGTGATCCCATCGGGCACCGTGACCCCGCTGGCGGGCATCCAGACCGCGGCCGGGAGCGGCACGAACGTCGTCTACCAGCAGGGCCTGCCGACGGACACCTCGCTGCCGTCCATCCCGTCGGGCAATCTGTCCCCCGCCTACTCATCCACCGGGTCCGGCGGCAGCTACACCGGCACGCTGACCGCCCCGCAAACCGGCACCTACATACTGGCCCTGACCAACCCCTGCGGCTGTTACACCTCGACGAGCCTTTCGCTGAACGGGCAGCAGATACTGGACAACCCGAGCACGCCGCCGGTGCACACGTACTCGGCCGCTGTCAGCCTGACCGCGGGGCAGCGGTACACGCTGTCCATCAGCGGCCAGTCCTCCCAACTGCTCTGGGGCACCCCATCGGCGCTCGCGCCAGGAATCAGCGCCGCGGTCAGCGCGGCCCAGTCAGCATCCGCGGCCGTGGTTGTCGTCTCCGATGACACCGAATCAGAGGCCGCCGACCGGCCGTCGCTGAGCCTGCCGTCCGCGCAGGACGAGCTCATCGAGGCGGTGGCGGCGGCGAACCCGCACACGATCGTGGTGATCGACGCGGGCGCCCCGGTCACGATGCCCTGGCTGTCCCAGGTCGCGGCGGTACTCGACGCCTGGTACCCGGGCCAGACCAGCGGGACATCGCTGGCCAGCGTACTGTTCGGCCAGACTGACCCCAGCGGGCACCTGCCGGTGACATTCCCGGTCGGCTTGAGCCAGGTACCGGCCAGCACCACGGCGCAGTTCCCCGGAAACGGCACCAGCGTGCAGTACTCCGAGGGCACCGGCGTCGGCTACCGCTGGTATAACGCGAACAACCTCTCGCCGCTGTTCCCGTTCGGGTTCGGCCTGTCGTACACCCAGTTCGCCTTCAGCAACCTCCAGGTCAGCCCAAGCAACATCGACGGCACGCAGAACGTGCAGGTGACCGCCACAGTCACCAACACCGGACACGTGGCAGGCAGCGACGTCGCGCAGCTCTACCTCAGCGACCCTTCCGCTTCCGGCGAACCACCACGCCAGCTTGCCGGATTCCAGCGGGTCACCCTCAGCCCAGGAGCCTCGGCCCAGGTGTCCCTTACCATCACACCCCGGCAGATGTCATGGTGGAACGACACGGCGAACGGCTGGACCCAGACCGAAGGCACTTACACCGCCTACGTCGGCGACTCATCCGCGCTGGCCAACCTGCCGCTGCAAGGCACGTTCACCATGACCGACACCCCGGCCGCCCGGCAGGTCACGATCACCGCGCCACCGACGATCCAGCCCGGCCAGGCCGCGACAGTGCAGGTACAGCTGACAGCCTCCGGCGACGAAACCCTGGCCGACGTCCAGCTTGCACTGCAACTCCCGCAGGGCTGGACCGCCGTGCCCGCCGGCCCGACTGACTTCACCTCGGTCGCGCCCGGCACCGCCCCGACCGCGACCTTCCAGGTAACCCCGCCCAGCTACTCACCCAATGTCAGCGCCGTCATACACGCCACGGCCACGATGGGCAGCATCACACGGGAGGCCGGAGTCAGCATCGTCGTGTCATAGCGTGCGATGATCGCGCAGCTCCAGGATGGTCAGGTCCAGGGCCCGTCGCTCGCTCGAGTCGCGGCATCCTGCTGGCGAGCGCCGCTCCACCGCCGGCCTTAGACAGCGGCTTGCCAAGCTGGTCCGGCGGGATCATGGCATGAAAGTTAAGGGCATGCCCTGCGGCCTGGCGTTGGAAGCACGACGGTCGCCCGGACAATTTTCAATCTTATTTATTTTTGAACGAATTGCCCCGAGCGCGACTAGCTCCGTCTAGGCGGACGCCGTTCCCCGGAGAATTCATCCTGGGACGCTTCGGCTACGCGCCGCTCATCCGAGCGTAAGCCTCAAAGCCCGGCTAGGGAAGTCGCCTTTCGGCGGTGCACCGCGACGAGACGATCTCTGCTCAAGCTATGGTCTCGCCTCAAGCTTCGCAATCTTCGCGCGCACGGCTTGACTCAAATCTGCGCCAAGCATTTCGGACAGGATTGCTACGCAGATCGTGACATCTGCCAGTTCGCCCGCTAGCGAGGATTCGTCGTAACGGTCAGCTTTCGCCGCGCGCTGGTACTTTGTTCGGCCAAGTACCTCGGCGTGCAGCTCACCGACTTCTTCGCCAAGCTTGACGGTTTGTGCCAGCAGAAACAGCTCGTGGTCCCCCTCGGCCAGCCCGTACCCGTCAGCCAGCCGACGCGCTTGGCGATTGGCCCACTCACAAACCTGCCTGATCGTCAGCTCGACGCCTGCGGCGCTTGGTAGTTCGGGCAGCTGACCGGCGACTTGCCCGTTCGCTGGTCGGTCACTCGACACAAGTGTCACTGACTCCTCCGGGAGCATCGGCAACAGCGAACAGTCATGAGGCACCAGCGGATTCGGCTGGCTTCAGAGGGACAGACGCTACTCCTCATATCCTGTGGAGCGTGCTGCGGAAAAAGCGCCGACCGTTGTGGGTAAACGGCGGTCACGCACTCACTCGCTGTGGATGGCGAGGCAAAGGTCCGCTGGCGAAGCGCCTACGAGGCTGTGTATATGCCGCGACCCCTGTGGATGAGCAGCCCAAGAAATTTCAGGGTTGTAATTTAGCGACGGTCAGTCCAGATCAGCCCGATCGCGGCTTTCGCACCAAGGCGCCCAATGTCCTGACGGGCTCGCGACGGCGGCGGCCTCGGCCAAGGTGGTGATGACGCTGTTCCAGGTGTGGCGCGGAAAGTCAGCAGCTCGGCTCCCCCTTTGCGGCGACATCCACACTCGAAACGGCTTCTAGAACGGAACCGGGCGGCAGGCTGGAGATGCCCTTACTCTGCCGAGCTGCGGTGGAGTGGATGAAATCGAATAGCTCGGTCTCATCGGTGTCAGGCACGAGGTAGACCTCAATATCTTGCGGACCTGCACCAGGACAAAGCCTTCGAGCCGGTACGCGCCACCTGCCGTCGGATACAGGCAGTCGATTGTATGGGTACCACGTCCCCCTGACTCCTCCCCTGACGACGAGCCAGAGGTCGGAGCTGGGGGGAATGTTCTGCGCTGTCCCAGCGGCGCCAAAGATATTGGTCCGCTCCCTGGTACCGCTCACCGGGAGGCTAATGGCTGATTTTGGCCGGTTCATGCCGTGATAGATACTGATGCCATACGGCAATAGCGCCACTACGGCGAGTACCGCACCGAGCACCGCAGTGAACATCGCTATTTTGTCGCTGCGAGACCACCTGCTTGCAGGCGAAGGGTACGACATGTTCGCTCCAGAACGTATGTGTCGCCGACAGACGCAAATCAGCAACGTTATACCGTTCTCTTAAGAGATAGGGCAACCGCAAGGTATTGATTCGCAGCCAATAAGCTGATATTGGCCGATGGTCCACGCCGGCAGGCGCTGCCACCCTGGCCGTTCGGCGAATACGCGGCATACCGCGGCACGCAGAGCCTCCAGGAAAGTCTGCTGCAACGCAGGGTCATCGCTGGCCGGCGAGGCGTTCGACCTTGCCGAGGAACCCGGCGCGGGTGAGCGTCACCGCGCCGCAGGTAAGGGACGGCCGATTCGGAGCACGTTCGGCACCTTCCCGCAGAGCGGACAAAAAGGTAGTCCCGGCCACGAGCCAGACCATACCCCAGGCCCACCACGCCGACCAGAGCCCGCGCGACCAGCCGCAGGTTGCCAGGCGACGAACGGCCGCAATGCGTTTCTCTTATCTAAGAGGGCATCTGATTTAGATCAGTGATGGTTCGCCGGTTTCGGCGGGTGCGACTCGCCAGGTTGGGGTGTTTTCTCCGGTGAGGCGCCTGCTCATGTTGTCATCGGCCCAGCCGGCGGTCACCGTCGGGTGCCGGGCTGCGAGCTGGCTGGTGACGTCCTTGCCGCCGTTGGTGTCCTGGACCGACGCGGCGGTGATCACGACGGCGAGGAGCAGGCCGAGCGTGTCGGTCGCTATATGCTGCTTACGGCCCTTCGTCCGTTTCCCCGCGTCGTACCCCTGGGTGGCCTCCGGGGCGTTTGACGATGTTTTCACCACCCGTGCGTCGATAATGGCCGCCGTCGGCTCCGGCGAGCGGCCGGCCTGCTCGCGGGCCTTGCGGCGGAGCAGGCCGCGGATCGCCTCGGTGGTCCCGTCGGCTTCCCATTTCGCGTAATAGTCGTACACGGTCTTGCAGGGCGGGAAATCGTGCGGCAGGTACTCCCATGCGATCCCGGTCCGGTTCACGTACAAGATCGCGTTCACGATCTCGCGCAGGTCATGAACCGGCGCGGCCAGGCCCAGGCCCGCCTCGGCACGCGATTTCGCAGGACTGCGGGACGTCGAAGGTAAAGAGATCTCCACGCTGAGACAGACCGACATCACTTGCGATCAGATGCCCTCTAAGATCTCTTATTCATTGAGAAAGATTTGCGCCGGTGCCTTCGGCCCTAGCCGTGAACGGCCAGAGCAGCGTAAGGAACTCCAGCAGTCACACCTCCGATGGGAGTCCGACATGGATACGAACGGACAGCACCTCGTCGACACCTACCTGGTGATGCTGAACACGCACGAGCCGGATCTGGTGGACCGGTTCGTGGCCAAGGACTACCGCAACCACAACGCCTACGTCGCCGACGGCCGGGAGGCGAACCGCCAGTTCTGGACCGCGTTCTTCACCGCATTGCCCGACCTGAACGCCACCATGGAGGACCTAGTGACGTCCGGTGACCGCGTGGTGGGCCGCTTCGTCTACCGCGGTACCCACGCCGGCGAATTCATGGGCATCCCTGCTAGCGGCAACCCCGTGGAGATGCGCTCTATCGACATCTGGCGAGTCGAGGACGGCATGTTCGCCGAACACTGGGATGAACTGAACCTGCTGGAGATGTTCCAGCAGATGGGCGCACTGCCGCCGCTGGGCGCCGGCCCTGAGCGAGGCGCGTGATGCACCTCGCCGCCCATCTCGCCGCCATCATGTTCCGCCAGAACACGGCCGGCTTCATCCACGAGCACGAGTAACCTCTGGGAAGATCGAAAAAGCAACCGCCTATTTTTATATAAAAATTTGCGCTGGCTTTTCACGCCCGATCGAGGCCTCAGGCACCGATCTCGGCCAGCGCGCCGAGCGCCTCATCATCGAGGGTGATGGCCTCGGCGGCCAGGTTGTCGTGCAGATGAGCGATCGAGCCGGTGCCCGGGATAAGCAGCACGTTCGGGGCGAGTTGCAGCAGCCAGGCGCGTGCGACCTGCGGAGCCGTGACGCCGAGGCGGCCGGCGACCTGATGCACCACCGGGCTGGTGAGCACCGGATTTCCCCGGCCGCGCGGCCAGCCGAGCGGGCAGAACGGCACGAACGCGATCTCCCGGCGCAAGCACTCCTCCAGGATCAGGGTGCTGCTGCGGTCGGCCAGGTGGAACAGGTTCTGGACGCAGACGATCTCGGTGCGATCGGCGGCGTGCTGTAGCTGCTCCAGGCTGATGTTGCTCAGGCCGATCCCGGCGATCAGCCCGTCGTCGCGAGCCGCCACCATCGCCGCCAGCTGGTCATCGAAGCGCGCGTCGACCGGGCCTGGTCCAGGCTTGCGGAGATTCACCGCCGCGAGCTGGCCGGCGCGAAGGGTGCGGAGGTTGTCTTCGATGCCCTCGCGCAGCTGATCAGGATCGTCGAACGGCAGCAGGGCGCCGGTGTCGTCCCGGCGGGCGGCGACCTTGCTCACGATCGCGAGATCGTCTGGATAGGGGTGGAGCGCGTCGCGGATCAGCTCGTTGACCGAACCAGGACCGTAGTACTGCGCCGTGTCGATGTGATCAATTCCGGCCGCGATCGCGGCCTCGAGTACCTCGATGGCGGTCGTCCGGTCCGGCGGCGCGGACGCGAAGGAGCCCGCGAGCTGCATCGCGCCGAACCCGGACCTCCTGACCTGCCGTCGACCGAGCGAGTAGGTGGACATCATGTCGGCCTCCGCAGATTGTCAAGGGTGTTCGGCTAGCCATGGCCCGGTGGCTGAGAGCGGGTCGCGAGCGACTTCCTTCGGCGTGTCCGCCGCGACGATTCTCCCGCCCTGTGGGCGCCGACTACCGCCACCATCCGCCACAGCGGCACGTCGACATCGATGTCGCGCAGGTTGTTCTGCCGGGCTCCGCGCACGGCCATGGCGGCTGGCGGCGGGCCGGGGCCGGCGGCGGGCCGGGCATCGTGTTCAAGTGCGCTTACCTTCATCGAAGGCAGCAGAGAACAGGTAGCCGGTCGCCAGGCTGCGGTAGGGCCGCCATTTCTCGGCGATCGCCAGGACTTCCTCCTCGGCGGGAATGTGATCGAGCCGGTACGTCGTCCGCACGGCCTTGCGCAGCGCGAGGTCGCCGGGCAGCACCACGTCCTGTCGGCCGAGCGCAATGATCAGGGCGCCCTGCGCCGTCCACGGCCCTATCCCTGAGATCTCGGTCAGCGCCGATATGACCTGATCGTCCGGCTGGCCCGCCAGAGCCTGCGGATCCAGCCGACCGTCAGCGAAGCGCTCGGCGAGTTCTCGGATCGTGCTGATCTTCCGCCAGGACAACCCGGCGGTCCGAAGCTGGCCGGGATCGACGGCCAGCACCCCAGCCGGCGCCGGGAACTGCCCGTCGAACAGCGCCTGGATGCGGGCGACCGTCCGCCGGGTAACCGCGACCGACAGTTGCTGGCCGACGATCTGGAAGACGAGCGCGCCGAACAAGTCCATGGCCGGGAGCTGGGCCAGCCACTTATTGGGATCGAAATCCGGCCGGGCGGCGATGAGCCGGGCCAGGACAGGGTCGGTGGCGCTCAGGTGGGCCCGGGCCGCCTGCAACTCGTCTGCGCGGACGGCGACGTCGGCCTGGTTAGCATCCATGCCGTCATGATGCGGCTTGGAGCAGTGAGTCCGCATCGCCAGGTTCAGGTGATAGCCGGAACCGCGAGCAGCCTCTGGTCAGGACGAAACAAACCACCGCAAATTTTCCGGAAAAATTACGTGGCTTTTAGCCTCCTGCGGGTCGTTCTCTAAGAGACGAACGGCCTGTAGCGCGGCGGATACCAGGCAGTGGTGTTGGCGGCCCGTGGCCGGTGGTTGCTCGCGGGCCCGACGGGCCGGGCGTCGATGTTCGCTGGCTTACCAGGCGGCTGAGGTGAGCTGGGAGTTCTCGTCCGGCAGCCGGGCCGGCCATCGCCGTCATCGCGATCACGGCGGCGGCCGGCAAGACTGCACGCTTGACGCTATTCATCGATGATCAGCTCCTGACCGTTGGCGTAGTGATGACATGCCACCCCGAGCCGCTCCATAGCTCGGCCAGGGTGTGCCTGGCCTTGTTAAGCCTGCGGTAGCCGAACGGTGGAGCTTCCTCGGCGGCCTGACCAGCACCTGTGACGAGGATCATGGCCGCCGTCCCGGCCCAGAAGATGGCGGCTAGCCGCCGGACGGGATACACCTAGCCGATCGTCAAGCTGATGCGAATTGCAAGCACTCGGGCCATTACGCGTCGTTCGGGGCGCCCGTTTGTTGCCGGGATATCTAATTTTATGTAAGGATGAGCGCCTATTTGGGCGGCCGCCGCTGGCAGGATTGAGGCACTTTGATGACAATGCAGCCACTGCGCGAGGGTACGGTGAGCCGAAGGCATCTCAAGCTAGTGGCTGCCGGGCTCGGGATGGTCGTGCTGGTGCTGGCTGGGGTGATCATCGAAGCTACGGTTACGGCCCCTGGCAAGGCGCCCCCTCGACACGTGGCGAGATCCGCCAGCAGACCTGCCCCAGTTGACGTCAGGACGCTGACGACGGCACTGGGCAGATGGAGGGCAAATTATGCAAACACTTTCACCTTCCAGGGGCTCACTACCAGTTTCCAGATTCTTGCCCCAGGGCCTCGGGACGTCTTTGACTACGACATAGGCAGCTTGTGGAAGCAGGGAATTAACGGCACGGGAACGACGATTGCCCTCGTCGAGGGCTGGAACGACCCGCAGCTCAATGCCACCATGGTGACTTTCGACAGGCAGCTTGGCCTGCCCAGTCCGTCGATCAGCACCATCTACCCGTCGGGTGACGGAAAGTTGCCTGCCCGCTGCCCGCGGGCGATGGCCGGGCTGGGCAGCTTCGCGTCGTGTAAGTCCTGGGCACCCGAGGTCGAGCTCGACGTGATGGCAGCGCACCTCATCGCCCCGTACGCCAAGATCCTCATAGCGGTAACCCCGGCGGACAGCGAGATCACTGACGACGCCGCCAGTAACGGGGCGCCGCCGGAGATGATGCGGGCAGTCGAGTACATCAGCGCACACCACCTGGCGAACGTCATCTCCATCAGCGACGTGTCCGGCGAGAGCACCTACAGCCACGGATACGAGGAGATCACGGCGCAGGACCCTGGTGAGCTGTCGGCCGCCGCAGCGGGCATCCCCCTCCTGGACGGGACCGGCGACTGCGGCGCCGCGCAAAGACTCGCGGAGCGCCGTATCGGTTGCACTTCTACACGCTCCAGCGCGGCCTGGGATGACTCGCCGTGGGTAACCGCAGTCGGCGGCAGCGTCCCCAATTGGGCCCCGTATGACGCGCGGCTCGGCCCCGATAAGGTCTGGGATGGAGAGGGCGCTGGTTTCTCCGCTGTCTTCCGGCGGCCGGCGTACCAGGACGGCGTGGCCGCGATAACGCGCTCTCGCATGCGGTCGGTGCCGGATCTGACCATGGATAGCACGCGCGGGACTTCCGAGGCTGGGCCGCTGCTGGCAGGAGTGCTTGCGCTGGCAACCCAGCTAAAAGGCGGGAATGTCGGGCCTATCAACAACGTGCTCTATAACGTCCTTGGCCCGCAGGGGGTAAAGGCAGGAATATCCGACGTCATCAGCGGCAACAACTCGGTGCCCTCCGGGCACAAGGTCGTTCGAGGGTTCGCCGCTGGCAAGGGATTCGACGTCGCCAGCGGCTGGGGCACGATCAACGCCAGTATCTTCGTACCGAGCCTCGTCGCGGCGACCCGTGGCCGCCAGGACGAGAACCGGTCAGTGCGCGAGCAGGCCGCGCGGGCGCTATCGCGGCTTGAGCACGCCGTCACGCTGTCCAGCCATGACATCGCGGCCGGAACGACTGCGCAGATGTCCTGCGGCGGCTTCCTGCCCCTGCATCCCGTCAAGCTATATATCGGCCGCCGCGAGATTGCCACGCTGACCGCCAGCGCGGCGGGCTCGGTGAGCTACGTCATCGGGCCCTCCCTGCAGGGCTTGAAACCGGGAATGCACAGCCTCAGGCTGACCAGCATGCTTCTGACTGCCACGACGAGCTTCCGTACCGGATAAGGCCGGTGCTTCGACTGCATTAGGGCCTGCTGCCTCCGATCGGGATATCCCCGAGATGGGACTAGGAAACCGAAACGGGTGTGCAGGACGCCTCTGCTATGGGACTGACGCCGTGACCCGCCATCGCATCGCCGCTCAGGCAACGTGCGATCTCGGGGACCAGGCAGGCCAGGCCCTCGCGTTGTACGAGCTGGGCGTGGTGCGGCACCTGACGTCGGACTACCAGGACGCGGTCGGCACGCTTGAGGCAGCATTGGCCATCTACCGCGTCCTAGGCGACAAACTAGGCCAGGCCAACACCCTCAACTACCTGGCTGCCGCACAGCGACAGGCTGGGGACTACGCCAGGACTAATGCGCCCCGCGCTGGCGCGCGCCCGTCCGTCGATTGGCGGACGGGCCAGAAAATGACCAAGGCGGGTATAGGTCGCCGTGGCGGGACTTGCTAATGTGCCTAAGCCGTTATCCGGTCAACTCGATCACGAACGCGTGCGTTGTGATGCCGAGGAGAGTCATGAGATCTGGAAAACCTGGTTCCCGCATTCTCGGCTTGCTCGCACCACTGAGCGTGGCGGCCGGATTGCTCGTCGTCGCGCCCGGCGCTGCCTGGGCTGCCGTCTCTTGCCCGACCGTCGACCCGCATACTCATGCGGTTTCGCCCGCGCCCGCGCCGGGGGTGGACTGGCACGGATGCGACCTTACCGGTGCGCGCCTGGACAGTTCTGATCTCTCAGGCGCTGACCTGGCCGGGGCCGATCTTTCCAGTGCCGTCTTGAACAGCGCGAACCTGGACAACGCCGATCTGACCGGTGCCAACCTGAATTCGGCCTCCATGGGCGATGTAACCCTGATGGACGGTGTGCTGGCCGGCGTGAATCTGCTCGATGCCGATCTGGGCAACGTGGAACTGAACGGGGTGTCGTCGGGTGGCATCACCGGGGCGCCGCAGCGGCTACCGGGCAACTGGATCATCGAAGGCGGCTATCTCGTCGGCCCGACCGCCAATCTGGCCGGTGCGAACCTGGGCACCGCCAGCCTGAGCGCCGCGGATCTTGACGGAGTGACTTCTGGCGGCGTCACCGGAACGCCCTCGCTTCCGCCGAACTGGACGCTGATCGGCGGCTATCTGGTCGGTCCGCGCGCGAATCTCGCCGGGGCGAACCTGGGCAGCGACAACCTGAGTGCGGCCGACCTGAGCGCGGTCTCTTCCGGCGGGGTGACAGGGACGCCGGTCCTTCCCGCCAACTGGAATCTGATCCAGGGTTACCTGGTGGGGCCGGGTGCGGACCTGTCCGGCGCCAACCTGGCCGGAGCGGATCTGAGCGGTGTCAACCTGCAGAACGATCAGCAGCCGCTGACTAACCTGACGAACGCCAATCTTTCCGGGGCGAATCTGTCCGACGCCAACCTGCTGGAGTCGAACATGATGGACGCGACGCTGGCCGACGCGAACCTGGATGGTACGAACCTGGCCGGCTCGGATATGACCGGTGATTCGTCTGGCGGGATCACCGGTACGCCCGCCAGTCTTCCGCCGAACTGGTTTTTGTGGAATGGCTACCTGATCGGGCAGGGTGCCGATCTGAGCGGTGCCGATCTGACCGGGCTGGCTCTGTCGAATTCCAATGACTACTCAGACATGGACCTGAGCGGCGCCAACCTGACCGACGCGACCCTGACCAATGATTTCCTGAGCAGCACGAGCTTTACCAATGCCAACCTGACCGGAACCGACCTGAGCGGATCGGTCCTGCAGTTCTCCGCGTCGGGGGGAATCACCGGGACGCCGTCGGCTCTGCCCTCGGGTTGGGAACTCATCCAGGGATACCTGATCGGGGCGTTCGACTTCCTGCAGAATGCGAACTTGACCGGCGCTGATCTCTCGGGCTTGTACATGTTCGGCACTAACTTCACGAGCGCCAACCTGACGGGAACCAACCTGACTGGGGCCGTGCTGCAGAACGCCGTCCTGACTAAGGCCAATCTGACCAACGCCAACTTGACCAACGCCAACTTGACCAATGCGTCGACGGCGGATGCCATCTGGTCCGACACGACCTGCGCGGACGGCACCGATTCCGATCTCTACGTCGACGGCTGCTTCAGCCCGCTGGACACGATCCCGCCCGTTGTCACGGTCTCCGGCGTGAGCGGCGGCCTTCATTACGTGCGCGGTACCGTGCCGACGGCGGGCTGCAAGACGACCGACAACTCGAAGGTGGCGGTCAAGGCCAGCGTGAGGGTGACGACGGCGGGCACCAATGGCGTCGGGTCCTTCACGGCGACCTGCACAGGTGCTGTGGACCGGGCCGGGAACGACCAGAGCGCGCCGGTCACCGCGTCATACTCGGTCGTCTACGCGATGGGCGCCTTCGTCTCGCCACTGGCCGGCAGCACGGTGGCGAAGTCCTCGAGCACGATCAAAGTGCGGTTCAAGCTCACTAACGCGACTGGTGTCGCTATCACGAAGAGCGTCGCGGCGGCGCTCGCGGCGGCGAAGAAGGTCAGGTCCACGCTGGCCGGGCCTGGCATCAAATCCGTGACCTCGATATGCGGCTGGGGCACCACCACCAGGACCTTCACCTGCAGTATCAAAATCCCGGCCGGCGTCAAGACCGGGAAGTCGCAGATTTACACAATCACCGCGGCTGAGAACCTCAGCACCAAGTTCATCCAGGTACCCGTGGTCGCCAAGGCTGCCAACCCGGAGGTGATCCACTTCCGGTGACAACGCCGCGGACGCATGGGCGGACTTTCATCGCGCGAATGCGCCCTTCGGGTCGTGTTCAACCTGGCCAATCTCTATGAGGGCCAGCGGGACGTTCTGCGTGCGGGTGCCACCCCTCAGCCGTTCGGTACCTATACTCAGCGCCTCGCTGGCCCGGCCGAGCTCGGTTCCGGTGTGACCTTGTCCTGATCGCCTGCCATGACTTCACGGGCTTGCTGGATGCCGGGATGCCGATGCTGGCCTTCTTGAACCAGCCGCCGTGGCGGAGCTTCGAGCTGCCCACCGGGCACTGGCCGATGCTGTCCGCGCCCGCCAAACTCGCCGGCATCAGCGTGAGCATCGTGGCCCTCCCCGTTGCTGTCAGCGGCCCTTCCTGACAGCAACATGGCCCTCCCCGTTGCTGTCAGGACGACATCAGGGAGGGCCACGTTGCTGTCAAAACCAGCGGCTGACAGCAACAGGGAGGGCCACGATGCTCAGAGGCGAGCGCGACCAGCAGCCTGGACCGCCCCGATCCTGCCCACGAGCCCGGGCGGCAGCCTGCACCAGGACATGCCTGCCATCCGGCGCGGTCAGGAGACGAGACGGCCGCATCGAGCGCGGTCCGGCCGGCGTTTGAGCGGATCCTGGTTAGTAAAGCGTGGTTAGTCGGCGAGATTCGGTGACCCCGACGGCGTCGGGCTGGAACTCGGCGAACTGGCGCGGCAGGTCGCGATTCCGGTAGACCTGCAACTCGATCAGACGGCATCTTAAGCGGGCGGAAATCCATCGCGCGCGTGCAGTTTCGCAGCCAGAGCCAGCGGTTTGACGACCGCTCAGCAAAGCGGGGCTGCTCATCTAGGACAAGATCGCAAATCAGCGCGCTGACCTGCAAGAACTACCGGTTGTGATCAGCGGCAAGTGTCGGGTTCGA
The DNA here is from genome assembly GCA_963720575.1 of uncultured Actinomycetota bacterium. Classification (GTDB taxonomy): domain Bacteria; phylum Actinomycetota; class Actinomycetes; order Streptosporangiales; family Streptosporangiaceae; genus Chersky-822. The sequence goes on along the minus strand of CAVRGA010000001.1, from coordinate 461,425 downwards.
GCCACCGTAGGCTCAGCCGAGAGGTCTTCACGTTTCACGGTGTCCAGGTTCACGTTTGGGCTCGGGGTCGGGTTGCTGGCCACAGGCGTGGCCCGTTCCCGCGAATCAGCCCATAACACCGTGGGTACCGCTCGCTTAACCTGTAGGGCGGCCCGCGAGTTGCGCGGGTTGCCGCAGGTCAAGGCCAAACGTGAACACCTCAGCCGACGGTTTCACAGACCCGGCACAGCACCGCCGTGACCAGCACGACCAGTTTACCGGCACGGTATTTCGGCGTGCATCCGGCGTGCGTGTCGTCGCTGTGGCTACGAACCTGACCACGGTGATCATCGGCGGGCTTGTCATCGGGGCCGGCCTGTCGCTGCTGTTTCCCTCGCTCGCCCTCATAGTCATCAACCGCGCCCCGAATCGCAGTGGGGCGCCGCGCTCCCGCACATTGACCGGCATCAGGCTGGTGCGCGGAGGCGAGCGCAATATTTCTCCGTGGATAATGAATTTATTCTCTTTTATTTTGAAAAAAATTTGCGCCGGTGACTTCGACCCTGGCAATGAAACGTCTCGCGGTGGCCGGAACCTCGTGGAGTGGTCAAGGCATGACAGTGACCGGCCACATGCTGACTCGTACCAGCCGGACCGCCACTGAGCCGACAAGTCGGTGGGCTGAGCAGCGGCGGCGGTGCGCAGCTGAAGGCCAGCGTCGGCTTTAGACCACGTGCTCCTGTGCGTGGACTGTTTTATGAGGCGATCCTGACGGGTGTTCTTGGACGGCAGGCAAGACGGCCTCTGCTTCTATCAGGTCGCTGGAGTTCGTCGAGCGGCTGCGAGGCGAGCTTGGGGACATGCTCGGGGACCAGCGCCCGGCAGACCAGCCGGCCGGGGGCCTGCTGAGCACCCGCCGGGGCCTGATGCGAGCGGCGGGAATGGTGCCGGCTCGCGCTGGACGTGCCCGTCCGCGAGCTGAAATGCCCCTGTCACAACGCCGTGTTCATGGTGACCGGGGACGTTATCTCCCACCCAAGAACAACCCCGCTCGCCCCGCTGCCGCACCTTCCGGTGCGCGAGGCAGACGGCGCCGTCCAGATCCTCGCCGCAGTTCGCCCCTAACCCGCATGGCCGGCACCCGCACGCACATCACCGGTTAGCGCCGGATGATAAAATGGGCGCTGGCCTATACGTTCGGTACATCAATTTTATGCTTGAATGAGGAAATACTAAATGGCATGGCCTTTCGATGTTACGATTCCTAACGTGGCCCGAATGTATAATGCGCTGCTCGGCGGAAAGGACAATTTTGAGGCTGACCGGGCAGCAGTCGCTAGGATCCTCGAAATCGAGCCGGGTTCAGCAGCTGCCGCTCAGCAGAATCGCGATTTCCTCCGCCGGGCTGTGCGGTTCCTCGCTGCCGAGGCAGGGATACGCCAGTTCCTTGACATCGGCTCTGGGCTACCGACGGCCGAGAACGTCCACGAAGTTGCGCAGTCACTTGCCCCGCAAAGCCGTATCGTCTATGTCGATAACGACTCCGTCGTGCTCAGCCACGCCCGTGCGCTGCTCACCAGCCACGCTGAAGGGACATGCGACTATATTGATGCCGATCTGCGCGACACCCAGGCCATCCTCAAGCAGGCGGCACAGACGCTGGACTTCGCCCGGCCGATCGCGATAATGCTGATCGCGGTCCTGCATTTCATCCCCGACAAAGACGATCCGTGGGATATCGTCCGCCGCCTAATGGCCGCCGCTCCCCGTGGCAGCTACCTCGTGCTATCCCACGCCACGCCGGACAGCTTCGCCGACGCCGCCGATAAGGACCGGCTGGACTCTGTGTACGCGGAAACGGCATCACACGGCGTCACGCCCCGGCCATTCCTGCAGATCAGCAATTTCTTCAGCGGACTCGAACTGGCCGACCCCGGAGTCGCGGACATATCGGCATGGCGGCCTTCCGCGCAAGGCACGGCAGATCATCCAGGCCGGACTCTTTTTTACGGCGGCATCGCCAGGAAAGCCTGATAGCCGGGATGCGGAAGCCTCCGACGCCTCCAGCTACGCCCCGGGGCAGACGCTGTACTCGACGGCGGCTGGAACACCCGCTGACATGCGCTCGGCAGGCCGTCAGGCTCAATCGACCCGGTCAGCTCGGACCTTGCGACCCGCACCGGGCGTACGCCCATGTTCGGCATGAGCGTACGCCTGCGGGCGTTCAGACGATCGTCAGGCTGATCGCTACGTCGTGCTCCAATGTGCCACTGATCGCGTGGATGGTCATACCGAAGGTTCCGGTCGTGGTCGTCTGCTTCTGGATCTGGATGTCGACCTCGCCGTCCTTCAGATCGCCGCAGCCGGTCGGGTTGATGATACTGACCACGCCGTTCGGGGGAATGTCACCGCTGAGACTGAGGGTGACGGGCGCGTCGAAGCCGTTCAGGCAGTTGATAGTCACGAAGTAGGGTGCGCCGGTGCCGCGTTTCCTGGTCTGGGAGAGCGGACTGACTGTCACCGTGAAGTCCGGGGTGGCCGCTGCCGCCGGCCCGGGTGTGGCAGCCAGCGCCGGCGCTGGCGCTGGCGCTGGCGCCAAGACCAGCATTGCCGCCAGAACGGGTAACAGGAACGCCAGCGTCAAAAGTGGCCGGATCTTGATACGCATGAAATACCTCCATGATCGAACTGCCTTAGATCGGTCAGCTTGGGCCGGGCTCACGACCTCCGATCGGGTTCACCCAATAGACATGCCTATCGTAGTCTCGACTTTCGGTAACTGGATAGACCGCGTTCTCGTGGCGCAGCCCCAGATCTCCGGCGTGCTCACCGAGCTGATCTGGGACGGGTCGCCCCTATCCGGGGCCGCCTTCACATTGCTGTCTGGGCCGGCGCCCTGCTATCCGGGCGGGAATTGTTGCGATTGTTTATTTGCGCTGCTGCCTATAGCGCAGTTCGATGTGCCGTGCCATAACTTTCTGTGCCCGCCCCGAATATATTGCGCGGAGCACCCTTTCGACTTTTCACCGCCTCAGCGGCGTATTGTAGCTGCGCCCATGGGCTGTACCTGGCCGCCATCGTCGGCTGCGGCGGGCACAGCTACGATGCTGGAAATTGCGTCTCCGTCAGGCGGTGCACCTATCGAGAAAGTACCGGTGCCCGGACACAGGTCCGGGCCACCGGCATGCTGGTAGCGGGTTACGGGGGTGAAGTTGGCGACGTACACGTCCTGGTTGGCGCTGGTGACGCCAGGCCGGCCGCGCGGCAGCACGCGGAGAGGCAATAGTCGACGCCTGGCTGCGCAAGAATGGGAACTCACTCCGATGACAGAAGAAGTCAGGTTCATCCGCGGCAACGACCGCATCAGCCAGCTCGCCCAGCGCCCCGACATCGCCGGCGAAGTCGCCCAGGTACGCGCCGGCATGGCCGAGGCCGACCGCACCTACGCCATGGGACTAGCCGCACTCCGGCAGGCCGCCGAGCTCACCCAGGTCGAACTCGCCCGCCGGATGGGCATCACCCAGGCCGCCATCAGCCGCATGGAACAACCACACGACCTGCTCCTGTCAACGCTCAACTCCTACCTCCAGGCCATCGGCGGAACAGCCCGCATGATCGTCAGCTTCGCCGACGGCCACGAAACCATCCTGGACCTCGGACAACTCGCGTAGCTTCGCAAAACGCGAGTCCCGCCATCTTGGAAGGGCCGATGTGCTTCCATGGCCGCCGCTCACGGCCAGCGGACGCCCGGGCGCTCCTTCAGCAGCCGCCAGGGGTGCGGCGTACAGACGTGAGGCTGTCCCCTGCGGTCCGGCGGCATAGCCGCGGATCTGGTCCGGCCCAGAATTGTTGGCCATGAACTCAGCAATTCAGGCCGCTCGACCGTGTAGTAGCCCGTGCTCAAGCTGACCCGAGCCGAACCGCGCGCGGACGGCCTAGAGGACCTCTATCGCGAGCAGGCGGTCGCCATGATCCGCCTCGCCTTGATGCTCACGGGAGATCGGGCTACCGCCGAGGATGTGGTTCAGGACGCGTTTCTGGGACTGTACCGGCGGTGGTCCAGTCTCACCGATCCCCGCAACGCGGTCTCGTACCTGCGCACGGCCGTGGTCAACGGCTGTCGCAGCGTGCACCGTTCGCGGCGGCTCGCTTTACTGCATCGCCCGCCGCATGACTGGTCCGCCGAGGCTGCGGCCATGGATGGCGAAGACCGCCGCGAAGTGCTCACCGCCGTAGCGCGGCTGCCGCGCCGTCAGCGAGAGATTCTCGCCCTGCGGTTCTATCTCGACATGTCCGAGGGCGAGATCGCGGCCGCCCTGAAGGTCAGCCGGGGCACTGTCTCATCGACGGTGTCACGTGCCCTCGCAACGCTCGCCCGCCAGCTCAGGCCCCACGAGGAGGACCGGTGAGTGCTCTCGAAGACCGGTTGCGCGACACCTACTGTACCCTCGCCGACACCGTTGACCCGCGCGAGGTTCCCGACCTGACGGTCAGCCGGGAGCGGGCCGGCACCCGGCCGATGCGCCTGGTCAGCGCCCTCGCAGCTGCGGCAGCGGTCACCCTCGTGACGGTGCTGACGACCATTCCCTGGGGCGCGCCGGACCGGCCTCATCCGCACGCGCCTCATACGCGCAAAGTGAAGACCAGGGCGATCCCGGCGGCCAGCGGTCCGGCGTTCACCGTCGTCGACCGGGGCTCGGCACTTGCGGTCTACCGGACCGGGACCGGAGTCAAGGTGGCGACTCTCAGGGCGCCCCGCGGCCAGAAATTCGAGCTTGCGGCCAGCGGCGGGACGGCGCGGTCATTCCTGGCCGCTACCAGCCCGGCCGGGTCGGCCTGCTATGCGTACTTCTACCGGTTCGAGCTCAGCGCGACCGGACAGCCGTCGCCGCTGACGTTCCTCCGCTCGGTCCCCGGCAGCCTGCCGACCGCGGTCGCCGCGATCCCGGGCGGGGACAGCTACGCATACTCCACCGTGCATTGCCTCACCGCACCTCCGAACGGTGAGATCGGCATCAGCGGACCGGCCGGGAACCGCACGTGGGCCTATGACCTGGGCGACAACTATGCCTTCTCGCTGGCTGCCACCGGCGACGGTCACACGCTCGCCTTCTCGCTGGTCACCCCGTCCGGGGACATGCTGCTGAACACGAACTCGGCCGCCCGGACGGTAGACGGTGCCAGCCGCATCCTTCGGTCCGCGCCCGCTTCGGCGACGATGGCGATCAGTCATGACGGCCGGACGCTCTACACCTGCGAATCCGGCACGCTTGCCGCCTACAGCATCTCCACGGGCGCGCAGCTCCGGGTGTTGCACCAGTGGCCGGCCGAGGAAGCCGACTGCCAGATCTCGCTCGACCCGACGGGCCGTTTCCTGCTCGCCGCGGTCGCGCCCGATGCGCAGTCGGCCTGGACGCTGACCGGCGTCGACCTGCGGACCGGCGCGCCCGTGCCGATCCCGGTCCAAGCCGCCCTGCCCTACCTGGGCACCCAGCTCGCCTGGTGACCAGCCAAGGTGAGGATCCCTCAAGTAAAGGAGAAACTCGTGAGACACCGCGTTGTTGCCACGGCAGCCGCGATCCTCGCCGTCACCGCGGCCGCAGGGACCGCGACCGCCATGACCGCGGCCTCTGCTGCCGCACCTACCTCCCGGACCCGGCCCGCGGTCACGACGGCCGCTCTCCCCTCGTTCGCGGTCGTAAACCACGCGAATACGCTGCAGGTCCTCAAGACAAGCACCGGCGCCGTCACCGGGACGCTCAAAGCTCCCGCCGGACAGCAGTTCCAAGGGCTGGCGAACGGCGGCACCAGCCACACTTTCCTCGCCTACACCAAGCAGGCCTCGACAACCGCAGCGTGCCACGCGCGCTACTACAGCTTCAGCGTCTCCGCGACCGGGAAGCCATCAGCGCTGACCTTGCTGCGCTCGATCCGCGGCAGCCTGGGCACCGCGATCGCCGCGAACCCGGGCGGCGGGACCTACACGTACTCCGCCGTGCACTGCGACACCGCACCTCCGAACGGGCTGATCGGCATCAGCGGCAAGGCCGGCACCCGCACATGGAACTACAACGAGGGCGACGACTATACGTTCTCCCTGGCGGCCACGGTCGACGCGAAGACGCTCGCCCTTTCGCTGTACGTCAACGGACCCGGGTTCACCAACCTGCTGCTCAACATCGATTCCCATGCCGCAACGGTGGATGGCGCGAGCAGGGTCGTGTCATCCTTCCCCTATGCCCAGTCGCTCGCGATCAGTCCTGACGGGGCGACGCTCTACGGCTGCATCTCCCACGGGCAGGCCGGCGAACTCGCCGCCTACAACGCCACGACCGGCAAGCTGATCAAGGTGCTGCACAGGTGGAAGCTGGCAACGGCAAGGATCTATTTCTGCCAGGTGTCCGCCGACGCGACCGGAAAGCTCCTGCTCGCCAATTACGCCTCAGACGTTGCGCCACGGACGAGCCTGATCGGCATCAACCCGCAGACGGGCGCCACGGTCAAGCTCCCCGTCCGGGGCGACTACGTTGTCGATGGCATCGAGGCAGCCTGGTAGCCAGCACAGCCCCGCTGCGCGTAACGCCTTCACGGCCGTGGACCGGATCGTCGCCCCGCCCCCGGCAGGATGGCCGCCCGGTCCACGATGCGTACCCTCGCGGCTGGCAGGCACGCGGGTCAGTCCGCGAGCGCGGCGTTGACCTTGGACATGTTGAAGGGCGCCGGCTTAACGGGTTCGTCCTCGTTCCAGTACTCGACGGGGTTATCTCCGCTGAAGGACAGACAGCGGGGGACGGCTTCGCCCGGGGCAAGGCGGGACGAACCCGTGCGGGTCACCTCGTGAACCCAGCCGACACCGAAGTCGTACTCGTACCGGGCTGGCTTGCGGGCGCTGGCCGGGAAGGCATCGCGGAGCCGGACCGCTTCCTCGTTGGCGGTCTCTTCCAAGCCGAAGAACGGGTCGCTGTAGCGGACGTCGGCAACGGTGAAGGCGTGCAGGTGATCGCCGTCCCAGCCAAACAGAACCTGGATCGCCCGGTGCAGATCGCCGAGAGTCGCCGCCAGCGGCATGCGGACAGTGCGCCACAGCGAGGGACTTGACCGCCAGAGCGTCACCTTCAGGTCCACCACCTGGGCAGCGGTCAGCGCGGCGCCAGACTCCGCTAGCTCGGCCACCGCAACGGCGACCGCCTCTGCTTCCCGGTGGCCGGTCGCGCAGACCATGGCGAGCAGCGCGCCAATGTCCAGCGGGCCGCCGCCCGCCGCCTCCCACAGCCGGCACAGTGCCTCGTCGGGGCCACAGCCCTCCGGCCACGCCTCGCCCCGGGCCCGGAGGGCAGCGGCGGCGGCCTCTGCCCCGAGCCAGCCGCGCTCTTCCGGGGATGGCTCCGGAGCCTGCCCCCAGTCGTAAAGCTCGGCGCGGGCAAGACGGGCGCTGTTCGGCCACGCCACTGAATTTCCCGCGATGGCCTGCCAGCCCGGCAGGCCATCCTCTCCCGTCATCGCGCCTATCGTCGCGGCGGCATCCCGCAGCCACGCGGGCAGCGGGTCGGCGGCCTTCAGCAGTTCCCGGACGGCATCGGCCGACTTGCGGCTCCCGAGCCAGTCCTGCGCCATGTGCCAGCGGTCGGCCGCTGCCGCCATGGCTACGGCGGTGATCGCATCGGCGGCCTCCGTGCCCGGGTCGAGCGCGCGGGGCAGCTCAGCGTCAAGGCGTTCCATGGCCCACGCCCCCAGTGGCGTGACCGTTGGCTCCCTCCCCGCGGTGACCGCGCCGAACTCCGTCAGAAGGCCGAGCAGCGACTCCACGTGGTCCACGAGGAAGCCGCGACTGAGGGCCGACACGCCGCCTAGGACATGCACCTGCATGAGCCTCAGGCCGCGCCCGTCGGCGATCGCCTGGGCCGCGTCTATGACCTCGCGGGAAGACACCGACGCCCGCGCTCAGGGATCTCAGCAGCGCCAAGGCGAGGACCATCAGGCCCAGGCTCGCATCGGCCGCTCCCCCGGTGATATCGCCGCAGACCGCGCGTAGGGCATCGAGCCAGCGCCTGGCGCTGGTTCCCTCTTCTGGCCAACCATCCAGCTCTGGACCGGCGACCACCCGGTCGCGGGCGACCGCCAGGACGCCTAGGGCAAGGGCGGCGGTCCATGGCCAGTGCAGGCCCTGGACGTCCGCCGCCGACCGGAACCGCTCCGGCACTCGAATCCCGATGGCCGCGCACGCGGCCGGGACCGCTGGCTTGCGTAGCACCCCCACCATGGTCAGCGCCTTCCCTTCCGGCCCCACCCAGCGCGCTAGCGCGACCGCCCGCCGAATGATCGCGCATTCTCCCGCCAGCCGCGCTATCTCATCCGCCGTCTCCACGACGGCACGATACCAACGTCGCGGCCAGCGGAACGTGGGGTGGCGTGGAGGGCGAGAGCCATGAGGCTGCCCTGGCCAGGGAACTGCGCGAGGAGATCGCTGCGACCGCCGACATGTTCTCCGGACGCTGGCGAGATGTCTCGGGCTCGAACCCCGTACTCGAACCCGGAGCCCAGATGAAGCTCAGGAAAAGAAGGCCGAAGCCCCCGCAAATTTTCACCTAATTGCATTTAGAAAGATTTGCGCGAGCAATTGTAGCTGGTTAGACCGGCAGGATCGACCTCAAGCCAGAGGCTCTCGCACGATTCCTGACCAGGCACCTGCGCGAGGGCACCGGCCTCTTCGCCCTTCCCGACCTGCGCGCCAGCCATGCCTGCCCACGAGCCGCAGTCCCCTCGACGGGCCTGACCTCGCGGAATTGAAACTGCTCGAGCCGGTTGCCGCAGAGCATGCGCTCAACCTGCTATCTAAGCTGGCAGGCAGCGACCAAATTGCGACCGAGCCAAAGCGGCCAGGCAGGTCGCCCGGCACTGCGGATTCTGCCGCTTGCGCTTGAGATCGCCGGAGCCCGGTTGCGAAGCCGACCGACAGTGCATCCGATGAGCATGCTGAAGCGGATCAGTCGGCAGGCAGCAGGGTAAGCCGCTCTCCCTTGCGCAGGTGCCGAGGAGCGACAACGCCGAAGTCACGCCGGTCAAGCGCCGCGACCTCGCGGACGTCAAGCCGCTCGGCGAGGGCGATCACGCACGAGTCCACTACCTGCAGGCGCAGCGAGGCGTAGGTGGCCAGCAGCTCGGACATGCGGCGGTAGTCATAGGGAGTCGCCTCGATTACCCGCAGCTCGTCTTCGGCGATCGCGGCGCAGAACTCGGCAGCAAGGCCAGGACGCCCGCGACGTTGCGGGTCGGCGAGCAGGTGACAGACCTCGGTGACTGCCAGAGACGGGACGACCAGGCGGGACCAGTTCTCCCGCAGGAACTCCGCGCACCGGCCGTGATCGCGGTCAGCGGTGTTGAACGCCGCGACCAGCGGCCCCGTATCGCACAAGATCACGCTGACGCAGCCCCGCCAGCGTCCTCACTATCGGCGTAGGTCAGGTACTTGTCGTGGTTGCGACCCAGATCCGCCGGCCCCCGCAGGGAGCCGATCAGCGCGGACAGGTGCCTTGGCAGCGCAGGAGGTTCCTCCCGCTGGGCCTCGTCCTCGCCCGGGCGCGCGTCCTCGCTCATGACCGCAGTGTAGACGCTGGCAGCCGCAAGGGCGCATAACACCACGCCCGCGCCGCGAATGCTGCCCATGACTCCGGTGGCCTGCTTCCGCTGCCTCCGTGCCGGTCTTACCGCGGAATGCGGCCAGGCGAGCTAGTCTCCGGACGAGGGCTGCCGGAAGGGTCCCGGGTATGAGGGAGGAGCCTGGTCATCGAGTCCGGCCAAGGGAAGGTCGGTCTTGGCGAAGTCGTCTCCGATGCACAGCAGCGGTTCTCCGGCCAGGGAGGCGGTCGCATACGCGCAGCAGTCGCCGAAATCCAGGGCGGCCGGGTGCCTGCCCTTGCCGAAACGCGAGTAAGCATCGAGCGCCTCGGCGGCATGGTCCTCTCCGAACGCCACGGTCGTGATGGCGTTCTCCTGCAGGAATCGCGAAAGCGCCGTCTTTCCTTCCCTTAGGTCCGAACCTCCAGCCTCGTCGGCGCCCCGATCCGCGTCCGCTGCCAGCGCACGCAGGATGCGCTCATGGCCCGGTTCCCGGCCGATCACCACCAGTCGTAGGAGGAGAGGTCCGCGGCCAGGTCCGGTCAGTCGGCCATGCCGGAAAGATGACATGCTGGTTGGCCAGGGGCGCTGCAATTAACGGAGGTGCGCACGATGAGCCGGCGGCGTAAAGAACGATCTGGCCGTCCGGCACGCCAGCCGGTCAGTGAAGTACCCGCCGATGAAGCTGACCCGTTCTGGATTCATGTTGACGGCCGCCGCATGTTCGTCGCCGGCCGGACATCGGGCGGAGTTCCTTTCGGCGTCTTTGAGGACGAGATAGACGCCGACATGAACATCCTTGATGGGGACCAGCGCGACCCGCCGTACGACTTCTTCTGAACAGGCAGGACAGGTGCCTCGGATGCCGGTCGGCCGGGCGAGCAACCGGATCAACGTTGGGCAGACGACAGACGGTCCCAGAAGAGCCCCTGGGAACGCTGCGCGCGTATTTGGCGTACGCCGGGAACGGACGGCAGGCCGCTGCCGGCGAGCCTGCCCATCAGCAGCCACGCTGGCAAATGGCGGACCGAGGCCGCACGACACGCCGGCACTTGTCGGCTATGAGCCGTGGCAGCGTTTCCGCGGCCGCGTGGTCGGCGCACCAGGAACGGGCCAGATCCCCAAGATCGGGCCCGAAGATGAGGGGATCCCTAGCTCGCGGTCGGGACGCACTGATCCACGGGTGGTAAACATATGATTCGACGCAGCGCGGTATTCCTCCGCAGCGTCCTCTCCAAGGTTCGTGTCCAGCCAGGCGCGACGTCGACTCCATGAGCAGGTCTCCGCGCTTACTGGGGACCCAAGACTGGACCGGACCGGATGCTGCGTAGCGCCACCCAAGACCCGGACTCGCCTACTGCCGTGCTCGATCACCGCAAGGACGTATGCAATCGTGCCCGAAGTCGCGCTGGATCAGCCCGGGCAGCTATTGACCGTGCTCAGGTCTACGAATCCGGCAGCCCGGACGGCCGCATCCGGGGTAATTCTCGTACCGGACAGGAAGCAGAAGGCTTGGCCCGATGCCACGTCAGTGAATACAACGGCCTTTGGCCACTCATTGTTGAATGAGCCCCACGGTACCGTCAGCCCGCAACCGCGGAGGCTGAATGAAGTAGCGCTATTAAACTCGCAGTGGGTTCCAGCGAATCCGGTATTTTGGAATACGCACAGATCCCCGCTCGGACAGGTAAATTCCACCGCTCGCGAGGTGACCGCCGCTTGCGCGGTCGCAGCGCCGCCAAGCGGCACCAGCGGAGTAATGGTGAGCATCAATAACGATGCCGCTAAGGCACGGAGTCGATTCATTCGAATTTCCTTCCCTTCTGTCTGCGAACGTAACATAGCGTGCCGCTTCGCTCCCTACCACGAGGACCCGGCATGCTTGAGTTTCATGATATGGCTTCACGCTGGCCAGTCCAGGTGGACTTGGCGGCTGGACCGCCCCGGCTTTCGTGCAGGCTGTGACCTCTGGGAGGGTTGGGGCTCAAGATATCGACGAAGGCATTTGCCGCCGCTGAGCTGCGGGAACGGGCCGTGAAGATGGTCCTGGAATTGCGTGCACCTCCCGGGACGTCTAAGTTCGACCCACACTGGGAATCCCGGATGGCGTGGCCCGGCCAGCACCAGCAGTTTGCCTTTCCTAGCGTCTGTCGCTTCGCGTTCCTCGCGCTCCGCATCCTCGGCGTCATCTCCCTGCGACAGGCGACCGGCCCCACGCGGTAGCGTGCCTGGCCAAGTTGGCCGAACTGTCGCACCCCACCTGGGACCTGCCAGGCTGGTGCAGCGCTATCTCCAATCGCCCCACAGGCCGGCAATACTGACTCGCCCGCCGAACGTCGCATCTGCGACGGTGATAGAAGCCGTCCGAAGGAGCAGCATGACCATTCGCGTTCGCGCCCTGCTGATCACACCTGATGGTGACCTTCTGACGATCCGCCGAACCCGCCCTGGCCAGGAACCGTACTGGGTCCTTCCCGGCGGCGGCGTGGAATGTGGCGAAAGCCAGGAGACGGCGCTTGCCAGGGAACTGCGCGAGGAGATCGCCGCGACCGGAGACATTCACAGCCTGGTGCTCACGCTCGACCAAGACGGGGACATCCAGCACTTCTACCTCGCCCGCGCCCGCTCCTGGTCCGCCGACCCCGCCCACCGCAGCGGACCGGAGTTCAACGACCCCGCTCGCGGCGAATACCAACTCCAGCCCATCCCGCTTACTACTGAGACACTGGAACGGCTCGACCTCAAACCGGATGCTCTGGCACAGTTCCTGATCAGGCACCTGCGCGAAGGCACCGACCTGTTCACCCTGCCCGATCTCCGCGCCAGGCATAACTAACCCGGTAACCAACCCCGGCAAAACATACGTCATTGCCCGGCTTCGCAGTCGGCTTCAGCCACCTCGAATTCGGGCCGCCAAGGCTTTCGACAGTTGCGGCACGCCTTGGGCAGTACTGGTTCGGCCAAGGTGGTGATGACGCTGTTCCAGGTGTGGCGCGCATCGACGGCCAGTGCCATGGTCGCGGGCGGGCGCCGATCTCGACCTTCGTCTGGAGCCGCTCACTGAGGAGGTTGACTCGCTCGGTTGTACCAGTCGCCGGGTCCAGGCCAGCGACGGCGAGCCGATCCACCTGATCGTGAGCATCTTCGGCGATCCGGAAGACGGCTTCTTCGGTGGCAGCGGCAAGGAAGCCATCGCGCGGCCCGCGCCGACACATGCCGATGTGAACCCCGACTGGTGGCGCTCTGGTGCCGAAGGCGGCTGGCATGAGCGTGCCGCAGGCACCGCGGTCGGCACCGAGGTACTCAGGGTGGGTCAGTCTGAGTTCGACGCCCTGGCACCGTGACCTCATCGCCCGCAAGTGGGACTACACCGACCGGCGCCGACCAGGCCGACTGCCTACCGGTATCTCGGCACGTACAGCCGCCTAAGGAAGATCGTGTCCACGGTGAAGAAGTCGCAGGCCAACAGGTCCTGCGCCTGGGTGCGCCGGAACTTGCGCCAGGAGGTGCCCGACCATCACCAGCTGGGCAGTGGCGGCAGCTGGCGCAGCCGCGTTCCCGCCGCTCACTGCTGAAATACCGGGCAGCATAGCGCCACCCCTGGGACGGGGTCAGCGGGCTACGCGCCGACCCGGACGGCCCTGGAGCGGATGCGGCCTTGGGCTTGTCGGTCCGCATCGAGTTGACACCCCGCGACTAAGCCGTGTGTTGCAAAGTGTATTACATAGAGTTATCGTTTCCGGTATGACAACCGTGACGTTCCGGGCCGACGAGCGGACGGAGCAGGAACTGGCGGCCCTTCAGCGAGCGTGGGGCGCGGGCCGCACTGACGTGATAAGGCGCGCACTGCACGAAGCCGCCGAAGCGGCACTGGCCGACCAGGTTCTCCGGCGCTCCAGGGAACTAGCCGACGACCCCGATGACCGCCAGGCCGTCGCCGAGGCCCTCGCCGACATGGAGGAACTCCGTGCGTGGTGACCTGTACCGCGTCAAAGCCGCCCGGGCAGCAACCGGCCGCGAGCGGCAAGGCGCCCGTTACGCGGTAGTAGTGCAATCAGACTTCGTCCAGCCGTCCACTCTCCTGGTCGCTCCCACCAGCACGTCAGCCAAGTGGGCCCAGTACCGGCCCGAGATCGAGGTGGACGGCACTTCGACCAGGGTGCTGATCGAGCAGACGATGGCCGTCGACCCGCAGCGCCTGGGAGACTTCGCCGGCCGGCTTGACACCGAGGAGATGGCCGCGGTCGACGACGCACTCAAACTCGCGCTCGCCCTCCGCTGACCGCGGCCCCGGGCGCGGCGCGCAGAGGCAGGCCCTGAGACGGCTGCGGCTCTTCCTCAGCACGTGGTCCGCTGCCCTTCCCAGGAGTCCGGACCACCGCGCTGACCTGCGAGAACGACAGAACACCGCAGATTGCTGATGGTTTGTGACGGTACTCCGAACTACCAGGACCTCCTGACGGCCGCCGACTTACCCATCGAACAAGCCCGCCCAGGACTGCATGGACCTGTTTAATGCTCTGACTGCCTTTTCATGGTCCCGCAGTTCCGTCAGCGTGTTCCCGAGCATTGAGGCCACCGCCTTTGCGTGGGATGCCCCGAACGGGCGGTCGAACCTGCCAGATGCCACCCTGCTTCGCCTTCATCGCGCAAAGCGAGGTTCTTTCTTACTGCCGAACGATCACGACGTTTTCGGGCCATCGAAGTCGTAACGAAATATGTATGCAGATGCATCAGCAATCATCTCGTTGACTTCAACTACTCGGCCGGATGGGGCGTACGCAGTTCTCGCAATCTCAACTAGCGGCGTTCCAGGCGAGACCTGAAGACGATCCGCCTCGCCCTGCTCCGGCATCCGGGAGCGCACGTCCTCCCGGAAACGGACCGGCGCATAGCCACGCTCGGCGAGCCTGGCGTAGGTCCCGCCGGGACCCGTATCCTCCTCCTCAATGCGGCTGCCGCTTGCGACGTCCATCGGCAGATACGAGACAGACTGCAGGACCGGCTTGCCGTCGAGTACGAAGCGTCGTCGCCTGACCACAACTTCGTGATCGTCGTCACCAAGTTCGAGAATGACCCGAACACGGTCCGGTGGCTCCTCACGCCCCACATAGATTTGATCGACTTCGAGTACGCGATCATCGATGTCCGATGACCAAATCGACCGCCCTTGCGTCCAAGTGCCCCCAAGCCGGGCAATTCTGTCTCGCACGACAGGGCGGAAGTCGCGCACATAGACCCCGGAACCCTTCCGGGCAACGGCTACGCCTTCATTGATGAGCTGCGCCAGAGCCTGCCTGGCGGTCATCCGAGCTACGTCCTGGTCACGCATGATGTCGTTCTCGCTCGGCAGCCTTGAGCCTGGCGGGTAGTCGCCGCGCTGGATGGCCTCGCGCAAGCCATCCGCGATCACTCGGTACTTCCGCTCGCCTGGGCCCTTTGGCATCGGTTTGCCCCTCCCCAGGTTCACCGATATCCCCACCTGGATCAATCGGGATCTCTAGAGAACAAACGCTATCAGCCGTCATCTGCTTCAGTATCCAGCTCCTGAAATACTTTGACTTCTCTAGAGATGTATGTCAGTCTCTCTAGAGAAGTTCGCGACTGGCGAACCTGGAGACCTAGATGAATTGCCAGTACTGCAACCTCACCGCGTGACACGGAGGAAACCAGTGAGCGCCCGCCAACCGGGCGCAGAGCAAGGCAGCGCCGCCAGCACGTCAAAGTTCGCCACGTCGCCCAACGCATCTAGTACAACCCGGCAAGGGCTAGACAGTATCAAGTTCCAGCATAATACTATCTATCACCCCATTTCATACCATCGGGATGAAATTTTAAACACGCCGGGCTGCAGCTTGAATGGCACTCCCGTCATGCGATAAAAAAGCAACAACGTATCGTTCTATAGTCACGATAGGCACCGACAGATACAGTTCGCGGCAGACTGGTACAGTCGGTCTCGATACGCGTTCATCGTGCAGTTTCCGCTCAATCGCGGCCCTGCACACATGACTCGACCCCCCGGGATGACTCTGCGGGCCAAGCCGGGGGGCCGCGTCGAACAGCTGATCAGTTCGGGGTCACCGTTATCAAAGAGACAGGTGGCCCCGGCTGATCAGATCGAGAACAATCGCGGTAGCGGACTTGATCAGCAGCTTAACCAGCTCCATCCGGTCTCGCCGCTGGCGGTCCTCGAAGCCGCGCTTGCTCTCGGGGGCTTCGTCAGCCAAAGCCGACTCACCTCCACGGGGTTGGCTCGCCTGATAAGAGGCTGATCGCGCGAGCCGCTAATCGATCAGCCCTCGATGACCGATTAGCCGCCACCCCGCGAAGGAGAGCCTAGGAGCGAGCAACGCGCACCTAACCCCGACACGCGGCACGTTATTTGGCGTTGTCGATATTTGGTCCTTCAGGGCCAGCGATGATAGTCACTATGAACCACTATTGACTAGGTCGCGCCTCTGTATGATGACATTCAGCGCTGCGGGCCACCCAGCAGCCCGGCATCGCTCAAGGCGATCGACCGGGCACGGGACCCGAGGCTCTACTAACTGCGGAGTCATCGTTCGACCGCGGCACCGTGCGTGAGGCCATCTCCCCTATAGGCCCTGACCTGCGATTATGTCATAACTGGGAAGACTTCTCCGGTTAATCCGGAATCACCACGATGCGCTGCCGGGAGGGCACGTCCTCAGGTTGCGTCGATCACTGATCCGACACTACGTGCATGAGGAGATACGGACCGGCTGTGCCCGCGAGAACGGGGCTTAGCTTGTCCTGCGGGCCGAGGCGGCCGGGGCTGTCCGTCACGCAACTGCTGGCCGCCAAGCACACCCAGCCGATCCGTTCCCTCGACGACCTAACAGCCGACACGTTCGGGTCGGACGAGGAGCTTGACGACTTTCTGGCCTTCACCTACGCCGAGCGGCACCGCGACCTAGCTTGACGATCAGTCATGAACCCGGTCATCCTCGACACCGACGTCGCCTCCCACCTGCACCGCCGCAAACTCACCGGGCCGCTCGCGGCCAGGCTGGTCGGCCGCGAGCCTCTCATCACCTTCGTGACCTTCGCAGAGCTTGCCAAGTGGGCCGAAATCCGCTCATGGGGCACACGCCGCCGCAGCGAGCTCGCGAACTGGCTGGACGGCGTGCCGGTACTGCCCGGTGATGAAGCCGTAGCAGAAACCTGGGGCGTCCTATCCGCCGCAGCCACCCGCCTCGGACGACCTCGCCCCGTCAATGACATGTCGATCGCCGCCTGCTGCCTGACTCATCAGGTACCGCTCGCGACCCTGAATCTCAAGGACTACCTGGACTTCTCCGAGCACCACGGCCTGAACCTTCTCAGCTGAGGACAGAACGGCAAGCACCGAGCCGGCACGTCGCCGGCTCACGGCATTCCGCGGGTGCAACCCGGTACCGCAGACGGCTCCCGGCAGACCAAGCGTGAGTAGCGCCCGCGTCCGGGTGCCGCGTCCGGCATGCCGGGCGTGGTTCATGATCTGCGCGTGCGTGTGCCCAGGCCGAGGATGCGGGCAGGGATGCCGTGTTCCCGGCAGATCGAGATCAGGCCGGGTCCGTCGATGAGGTGCAGTGGCTTGCCGGCAGCGAAGTCCACGCTGCCTGTCGATGACCCGCATCGCGCGACCCCGTGACAACGCAGGGACAGCATGATCGCCACCCCTGCGTAGCGGTCCCTGGGAGCGTCAGCCCAGTCCACGGCTAGCGCGACGCGTCGATGATGAAGTCGCGGCGCAGGTCCAGCAGAACATGGTCGGCAGTGAGCAGGCGAAGCCCCGTCCGGGCCGCTTGCGCGACGATGAGGCGGTCGAATGGGTCGTGCCGGGTGAGCTCAGGGAAGTCATGGATCGCCTCGGCGTGCGCGGCGGTGACGCTGAGCAGTTCCAGGCCCTGTCCGGTGAGCTTCTCGCTGAGGTCCGCCGGCACGGTCAGCTTGCCGAGCATGGACTTGATGGTCAGCTCCCATACAGTGGCCGCCGAGACGTGCACGCCTTGCGCAGACGTTACGGCCTTTCGTGCCTCAGGGCCGAGCCGCGGGTTGTCATCCAGCAGCCAGAGCAGGGCCTGGCTGTCAAGAAGCAGCATCACCGTAGAACATCTCCTGGATGTCCGCGTCGATACCGAACGCGTCGTCGGCGTAAGCGATCTCGCCCTTGAGGCCGCCGAACGTCACGGTCGCAGCCTGGTGGGGCACGAGATCTGCGACCGGGGACCCGGCCTTGGAGATCACTACCCGCTCGCCGGCCGCGACCTGTTCTAGCAGGCGCGACAGATGCGTCTTCGCCTCATGGATGTTCACGGTCGTAGTCACGCGTCATAGCCTATCGAGTGAACTAAGTTTAGTCTAGTTCTCTGCGGGCTACGGACGCCGCTTCTCTCGATGCCGCCGTGGCGCGTGGCTTACAAGCACTCGTACCAGGTCCACTCCGGGCACTCATCCACCAGCGGCAACAACGATAGGCGCAAGGGCCTCACCTTCTCGTACACCGTGCGCGCGAGCTCGTCCGCGGCGGCGGGCAGGCCCATCCGGACAAGCGGCATGTCCTCGTCGGTATCCTCGCGGCATTCGTACAGCCCGATCATGATGGCGGCCAAGGTAACGGCGGCCGCCCGCCGGGCGCCGCGTTCCTGGCGCAAGGTGAGATCGTCGATGTACGGCTGGAGGGCTTCCAGTACCCGTTCCCGCCCGGCATCAGCACACACCGGATCGGGCGGACGCAGCGTTCGCAGCCTGGTCGCGATCTCGGCGATGAGTTCCTGATCATCTACGACGAGCAGCTCAGAGGTGATCTCTTCCGCCTCGGCGGCCAGCTCAGGATGCCGGAGGAGCAACTCGGACAGCAGAACTGACCGCTCGTTATCAGACAGCCGCCGCTTCCTGGAGTCCATAGCACCATTGTGACTCCAGCACCCGCTCCACGGAGCCGCGCCGGACCCACCTGGCTCGGATTGGCGCGGACCGAAGTGATCGCCACGCGGCTGAGGGGATCTTTTGGCATGCTCTGGTGGGTGAGTCCTCAGAGCCGTGGCCGTAAGTCCTCCAAGCCTGCCCGACGTCAAGCTCGGTCACGGGTCGCGTCCAAGGCGAGCCGCCTGCGGGAGCCTGGCTTCCGCGACAGCCGGGATCTCATGGTGAAGAACCTGGCACTGCTCGCCGACGTGGCCGAGGTCCCGTCAGCCTACGACGCAGAAGTCTTGGTCAGCGTCCTGGTCGGGCACCCGATCCAGGCTGGCATCCCCGAACCGACCTTCACCCGCATGATGCTCGACGTGATCGACGAACTCCGCCGGCTCGACGATGACCATTCTTACCCTGCCCTGCGGACACTCGCGGTCATCGGTCCGCCGGCCGTGACCGAGTACGCCGCCGCCACGGCCGATCGCCTGGCGGCCAGGGACGCGGCACCGCCGTGGATCGACAGTATCGGCGATGTCACCGCAGGCACATGCCACCTGGCCACTAACGCCGCTGGCGACACCACCCTCGTCTCCTGCGAGTTCATCTACGCCGACAGCAGCAAGCCGCACGCGGTGTGGGCCGTCCTCGATGCCGCCTGGCACGGCGCGCCCGCCTGTCTCTTGCTGGCCGATGACCGGCCGGAGGCGCGCGCCCGCCTTGCCGACAACGCTAAGACCGCCGGCGCCGAGGTCCGCGAGGTGCCAGCGGCCGAAGCCGCCCCGCTCGTGCTCACTGCCATTGACGCTCTCATCCAGCATGGCCCGCCGCCCGAGCGCGGCCGCGAGGACGAGAGCTTCTCCATGGCCTGCTCCGCCCTCAGCATCGCCCGCCACCGCGCCGAACTGCTGCTAGGCCCCGACGATAAGCTTCCCGCGCGCCACCCTGTCGAAGACCACTGGCCCGCGTCAGCGCGCGAACAGCTGGCCGCGGAATTTCTCGCCTCCCCGCATGCCAGCCAATTCCCGGACATGGCGAGCCGAACGGTTCCCAGGCTCTTGATCTCCAGCAGCATTGACACGCTAGGGTGCGACCCGACGGCAGCCAGCCCGACCGGGCTGGGTCGCATCCTTCTCTACGCCCTCCCCTTGAGCCTGGCCGCGCCAGACCACTACGGAGACCTGATCCCGCCAGTCGCGCGGGCTTGGATGGAATGGCTCATGGACCGGCGCGCCCTGGACAAGCCCGCGCGCAGGCAGATTAAGCGCCAGCTAGAGGCCACGCTCTGGCGGTTCCCGGCCGTCTGGAATGGCCCGCTTCAGCCCCCGATGCGCCGTTACGTCCAGGACTTGCCGGAAGAGGTTATCTGCGACGGGACCAAGCTGGCCCCGGTCCTTAAGCGCCGCGAGTTCGCGATCCCCGTTCCAGCCGACCGAGCCAGCGGAACCGTGGCTGGCAGGCCCGGGCGCCCGGTGCGAGACGTGACCACGCTCGACCCCGCGGACCCGGTGGACCGTCAGCTCATCACGGTCAATGACCTGAGCGCGCGCATGATTTCCCAGCACAGCTTCGGCAGCTACGTGACTGTCGTGGAGCAGCTATGGTCCGGGGACCCGGCTGAACTGTGGCCAACCGCCAGCCGAATGCTCGATGCCGGCCTGTCGCGTGAAGCGGTCCTTGACCGCCTCACGCGGGCCGCCATGCGTTGAGCCAGGGACCGCGTGCGGGCGGCGTTCGCTGGCCTGCGGCGGACTGCGGTGCCGGGAGCTTCGGTCGTATCGCCTGGTGGACAGTCGCCTGCACAGCCATGACTACATTCCGGAAGCCGTTCCGCAGTGGACGAGCTAACCCCCACGCCGACATCCGTTGGAGCGTCCGCCGCAGCATCCAACACGAAGTACACAGCGTTGGAAGTTCGTGCTGTGAAATGCTAGTTTTCATACCCTATCGACCGTTTTACCTGTCAGCGCCTGCCGGTTCACCAACCCGTTCGTTACTGTTAGCCGCGTCGAGCGTGCCATGCACGTCACCAACCAAGGTGCGCGAAATTTGATTAACGATGCCGTTGGTCGGGGTTGGCTTTTTGACATTGGGACCCGTGGTCGCGGGGGCCGACGTTACTGGGTAGCTGAAGAGATATTCCAAATAATCGACGCACCCGGTAACGTATGTTGATAGCGACAGGTCTGACTCCACTGCAATCTAGGTGCTGCGGCGCTAAAAGCCATCTGCCATTGACTGAGTCGCCAGGACACCTGACGGCGGACCGGGACGCGGCGCTTCGAACCGGCCCGACTCTCCGAACAGCGATGACAGCCACCACCTGACGAAACGCCAACCCGCCGACCGCTCGAACCCGTCAAATCCCGGCGGCACCGCACACGCTCGGCTCGATCTGGCGCGGGGCGCGGCCTGGGTGCGCCAGATCCTGGCCGGGTCGGGGGTTACGGTGCGATCAGCGGGCTAACCTCGCGGCCGAGGATGCCGGCGAACCTGGCCAGGTCGGCGTCGTCGCCGGCAGGCATAACCGCGACGTGGGTGGCGCCGGCCGCGCCGTATTCATTGACTGCGGCGGCGATGTCGCGCGCCGGGCTTTCCGCCGGGACGGCGACGAACGCCACCACCTGTCCCGGTCCGCCGCTGTCTCCGGCCCGGTCTGGCCGGGCGGCGCGGAACCGGGCGGCCGCGGCGCGCAGATCGCCGGGGGACACGCCGCCCGGCAGGATCAGCCCGTCGGCGAGTTCCCCGGCCAGCGAGACGGTCCGCGGCCCGGTACCGCCGATCAGCAGCGGCGGGATGATCAGCGGAGGAAAGTCGAGGGCGACGTCATCCAGCCGCACGTATTCCCCGCGCGCTGTCACCCGCTCGCCGCGGAGCAGGGCCGAGAGCGCCGTGGTGTACTCCCGCAGCAACGTCATAGGCGACCCGGCCCGGGCGCCGGCCTGACCCATCCAGTCCTGCACTCCGTGCCCGACGCCTGCGGTGATCCGCCCGGGGAACAGCCGGGCCAGCGCCGAGATCTCCATCGCGGTCAGCGCGACGTTGCGCAGCGGCACCGGCAGCAGCCCGATCGCCACCGTGATCCGGCTGGTCGCGCCCAGCATGGCGGCCGCAGTGGCGATCCCGCCTTCCTTGAAGCAGTCCTCCCAGATCCACAGCTCCGCGAGTCCTGCCTGCTCAGCCGCCCGGGCCACCGGGCCGACCTGCTCGGGCGCCCGGGGCGGGAAAATGGCCGCAAGCGTAATCACCCGGCCAGCCTACTGAAGGCACCGGCCCAAGCCGCTGACCCCAAGCCAGCGCAGCGGGGAGACACCTGCAGCAACGACTCGCGTGAGCACAGCCCGGCAGCTGAACCCATCCTGGATGACGTCAGCACCCACTGGCCAGCCGACCGCGATCAGGTGCCCGGCCGATCACCTCAGGAAAAGGGGCCTGACGCCGCGCAAATTTTTCTCCCAGAAAATAGTTCTTAAAAGATATTTATTTGAAGATTTCCGCGAGCCGAGTCCGGCTTCCCGAGGCCGGTCCGCTCGGCCTGGTCGCCCAGCCGCCGGCCCCACTGCAGCATCCGGCCCGCGCTGGTCAAGGCGACGTTGGTGAAGCAACCCGCGCTGATCTCGGCGATGGAGGTGCGCGGCGGCAAGATTACCGGCACCGGCACGTCGCTGGCGATCTTGGTGCCGTTGCCGAGTTCACCGTATGCCTGGGTACCGGACCAAGTGATATCGTTGATATCTATGAGCGACAGCCTGCTGATCCGGAACCTGCCGGAGTCCTTGAAGCCGGCCCTGCGCCGCCGCGCAGCTGCGCACGGCCGGTCAGTGGAGGCCGAGGCCCGCATCATCTTGGAGGAGACGATCGCGGCTGACGAAGACTTCGTGTCCTGGTGGCTGGACGAGATGGCGTCAGCACGGCCAGGCGAACGGCTGCTCGTGCCCGACCGCGACGGCGAACCACGCGAGCCGGTCACGTTCGAGTGATCCTCATCGACACCAGCGTATGGTCCGAGACGACGCGCCCGAAGCCGGACCCGGGCGTCGTGGCATGGATGCGCGCCCACCGGCATGAGGCGGCGATCAGCACGATCACGATCGGCGAACTCCTGACCGGCCTGGCGCTGCTGCCCGAAGGCCGGCGCAAGGACTACCTCACCTTCCACGTCGAAGGGCTGATCGCCCGCGCCAGGGGACGCAGCTACAGCTACGACGA
Organism: uncultured Actinomycetota bacterium; assembly: GCA_963720575.1. Taxonomy (GTDB): domain Bacteria; phylum Actinomycetota; class Actinomycetes; order Streptosporangiales; family Streptosporangiaceae; genus Chersky-822. The sequence continues at coordinate 438,703 of CAVRGA010000001.1, read as the reverse complement.
GCAGGCCGCCCGGGCACTGCCCACGATCCTGGCAGCCAGGAAAAGGACCGGACGCGAGGTACGCAAGCCCGTCGATGCCATGATCGCCGCTGTGGCCGCGTCCCGCGGCATGGCCGTTGCCACTCGCAACACCAGCGACTTCACCGGCATGGGCGTCGAACTGATCAACCCCTGGGACGTGAACTAGAGCCAGCGCGGCGGATGGACCCTGGGGACGTCACCCGCACCGGGCACGACAGGGTACAAAGACACAAGAGGCTGTGAACGAAGAAAGCGCCATTTCGGCCTTAACCCCGTGGCATTGGCCGCTGACCCGGCAGCCACGTCCATGCTCTTGCGCGGGCCGCTGGGCATTCACTTAGGCCATCAATGGCTCCGGCGGCCTGCCTGCACCTCAGGCCCGGATTTCCTAACCCGACCATAATCGCCGAAGAGTGCTCGTCTCGCGCGCCGGCTTGTCGCCGACGCTGTCGTCCTGGAATTTCACGTCCTTCGTCCTTGAAAGCATCGCGATTATTTTTGTAATGTAAGCGGAATGACGCAGTTACGTTGCGGCGGCGGCAGATGGTTAGCGTATGAGGTTCGACCGGTGGACCCTCCTTATCGGTGCTGCTGCCCTTGCGGTCGCTGTGGTCCTGGGAGCGCTGTCCGGTGCGCTCCCGGGGGCGGTGGCGGGCCTGGCCGGCCTGCTGTCGGCGGCGCTGTGGCAGGCTGCGGCTGACCACCGGGCCAAGGTCCAGAAGGTCAGCGATTCGGCCCGGCTAGTTGCCCAGGAACTGGCGCCGCCGCATGCCGCCGATGTGAGCCCGTCCGCGTACCTTCGCGCGGAAGCGGCGGTGGTGTCGTTCTGGCCACGCTCGGAGCTGGAGACGCTGCACGACTGGCTGGTGTCCGCGGCTCACTCCGGCGTCCGCCTAGTCATCGGACCAGGCGGTTCGGGCAAGACCCGGTTGGCGCTGGAACTCGCGGGCGAGGCCGCCGAGCGGTATGGCTGGCGCTGTTACTGGGTTCCAGCTGGAGGCGAGTTGCGTGCTGCTCGCGCCGCGCGGCAAGGTCGCGATCCGGTGCTGCTGGTTGTCGATTACGCCGAGACCCGCGCCGGCCTGGCCGGGCTGGTGGCTGAGCTTGCCGGGGACTCGGGGGGGGCCGGCAGTCCGGTTGCTGATCCTGGCTCGGAGCGCGGGCGAATGGTGGCAGCAGCTGATTGCCTCCTGCGACATGCCGGCCAGCGATGCTCTCGCGGCAGTGACTCCGCTGACCCTCGGCTCGCTCACTGGGCCGTCTGGTCAAGACGATGTCTTCGCGGAGGCTCTGGCCGCGTTTGCCATGAAGCTGGGGCGTGACTGCCCGGCGGCTCAGCTGCCGCTGGTCGGCGCTGACGCGGTTGTCCTGGTCGTGCACGCGGCGGCGCTGCTAGCGGTTCTGGAGGACGCATTGCCGGCTGGCAGCGCTGCGGCCCTGGCCGAGGGTTCTGCTGCGATGATAGAGCGGCTGTTGTGGCATGAGGCCCGGTATTGGCAGCGCAGCCAGGCGGGCTATGGCCTGAACCTCGGTCCCGCGCTGACCCGGCGGGTTATGGCCGCCGGGGCTCTCATCGGCGCTGATGACGAGGCGTCGGCTGTTCGTCTGCTCGCGGCCATCGATGATCTGGCCGACCCTGAAACGCGCGGCAGGGCTGCCCGCTGGCTGCACGACCTGTACCCCGTGACGGCACCAGGCACCGAGTGGATCGGAGATCTGCGCCCCGACCTGGTCGCCGAGCACCTCGTCGTCGGCGTCCTGGCCGACCAGCCGGCTTTAACCGCCTCCCTGGTGACCGGGCTGCCCAGGTCCCGCGCCAGCCGTGCCCTGACGATCCTGGCCCGCGCTGCCCTGGCCGATCCCGCAGCCAGCGACGTGCTCGCCGCCGCGCTCGACGCCGACCTAGCCCACCTGGCCGAGCCGGCGATGAGCGTGGCAGTTGAAACGAACAGGCACGTCGGCGATCTCCTCGCAGCGGCGCTCACCAGCCAGCGATGCCCGCCGGACCTGGCCACTACGATCCGGCGGGTCCTGCCTGAGCGAACGATCGCCCTGGCGCAGACCGCTGTAGCCGTGCTCCAGCAGCTTGCCGCCGCATCGCAGAGCGACACCGAGCAGCACGGTCAGGACCTGGCTGACCTGAGTTACCGTCTTGCAGAGATCGGGCGCCGCGACGATGCTCTGGCAGCGATCAGCCAGGCTGCCACGATCTTCCGGCGGCTTGCCGCAGACCAGTCCACGAAGTTCCTGCCTGATCTGGCCAGGGTGCTAAATGGCCAGTCCAACCGGCTTGCCCAGGCAGGGCAACTTGAAGATGCGCTCGCTCCGATGGCAGAGGCCGTCGCGATCCGCCGCCGGCTCGCGGAGCATCAGCCTCGCGAGTTCCTGCCCGATCTGGCCGCCTCCCTGAACGACCAGTCGATCCGCCTGTCCGATCTGGGGTGCCGCGAAGACGCGCTCGCCCTCATCGACGAGGCCGTCACGATCCGCCGGGGGCTCGCGGACCAGGACCCAGGCACCCACCTGCCAGTGCTCGCCCTGTCGCTGAACAACCAGTCGAACCGGCTACGCGACCTGGGACGCCGCGCGGACGCTGTCGCGGTCATCGACCAGGCCGTCGCCATCCGCCGAGAACTCGCCGGTCGGCGCCCCGACGCCTACCTGCCGGACCTCGCCCTGGCGCTCACCAACCAGGCCGTCAGCCTGTATGAACTCGGGCGTCATGAAGACGGCCTGACCGCCGTCTGCGAGGCTGTAAGCGCCTACCGCCAGCTCACCGCATACCAGCCCGAGGCGTTCACGAAGCAGTTCACGGCTGCGCTGAACAATCAGTCAGTACTTCTCGCTGAACTCGGCCGCCACGCCGAAGCCCTGACCGCCATCACCGAAGCCGTGACCATCAACCGGCAGCTTGCCGCGCACCAGCCTGATGCGTTCCTGCCCGACCTCGGAATGAGACTGAACACCTTGTCCGACCGCCTCGCCGACTGCGGGCGCCGGCACGATGCTGCGGCTGCCGCCACTGAGGCCGTCGGTATCTTCCGGCAACTCGCCGCGCAACGACCCGAGGCGTACCGCGATCTCCTTGCTATCTGTCTGGACGACCAGTCACGCCATCTGGCCGGGCTTGAGCGCCACGATGACGCGCTGACCGCAAACGGGCAGGCGGTCACGACCTGGCGGCAGCTGGCAGCTGAACGGCCCGCCGTGTTCGGCGAGCAGCTCAAAACCTCGCTGCTAGCCAGAGCAGCCCTCCTTGCCTCGATGGACAGGAAAGCCGAGGCCGCCGCGATCCGCGTCGACGCAGCACAGCTGGAGTGAACTCTCGCGGGCACCTGGTGGCAGGCGGGAATTTCGCGTAGCGGCAGGTGCTGGGTTCGAACCAACGTAGGCTGAGCCGGCCGACGGTTTTACAGCTATCTCCGTGACTCCGCCTGGCTGCGATGCAGCCACGGCCAGCCGCTCACCAACGGCCACGAGACAACTCTGCCTCTGATAGAGCCTTCGTCGCCAGAGACGTTTGCAACCTGCCGTCGCATGACTATAATTCAGGTCATGACGAGGATGATTCCTCTGGCGGACGCCAAGGCCCGGCTGTCCGCGGTGCTTGACGACGTGCGGGACACGCACGACCGCGTCGTGATCACCCGCAACGGCCGCCCCGAAGCCGTGATCATCTCCATAGCAGATCTGGAAGCTATAGAAGAAACCCTCGACCTGCTGTCCACGCCCGGCGCACTAGACGAGATCCGTACCGCCGAGGCCGAGATCGCCCGAGGCGAGGCCACCGGCGCTGACGAACTCCAGCGCCTGATGGCGCAGCGCACCCGCAACGAGCGCAACGCCGGGTGAGCGACGAGGCATACGCCCTGTCACTGGCTCCGGCCGCCCGCCGCGTCCTTACCGAGGCGCCCCCTCGCGGCCTGCCGGTCGCGGTCGCAGCAGCGGTGACCGGGTTCCTGACCGGCCCGCTGCTGGACAACCCGCACCGGGTCGGCAAGCCGCTCACGCGCGAGCTAGCCCGTTACCACTCCGCACGGCGCGGCGCCTATCGGGTGGTATATCGCATCGACGAACACGCTCATGCGGTACATGTCGTACGCATCGACCATCGCGCCGATGTTTACCGGACGCTGTAGCGCTGCCGATCCGAAACTCTCCGCCCACGTGGGATCTATGCCAGGCGGCTGCGCGGGACTTGGCACTTCGCCCAGCTGGACGCCCGGGCGTGCCGACGCCCGTCTTCGATTGCTGGCGCGGGCTCTGGTCGGCGTGGTGGGCCTGGGGTATGGTCTGGCTGGTGGCCGGGACTACCTTTTTGTCCGCTCTGCGGGAAGGTGCCGAACGTGCTCCGGGCCGGCCGTCCCTTACCTGCGGCGCGGTGACGCTCACCCGCGCCGGGTTTCTCGGCAAGGTCGAACGCCTCGCCGGGTTGCTTGAGAGCCGCGGCGTGACCAACGGCTCCAACGTCTCGATCGGCCTGCCCAACTCGGCGGACTTCGTGGTGGCCATGTTCGCCGCGTGGGCCGTCGGCGCGGTGCCGCAGCCCATCTCCAGCAGGCTTCCGGCCGCCGAGCGCGTCGCCCTCCTGGACGTGGCCCGCCCGTCGCTGGTCGTCGGCGTGCCCGAGGCTGAAGCCGGCGGGTGGCCGGTGCTGGAGTCGGTGCCCGCGGAACTGCCCGCCGGCCGCTTCACGCCCGGCATGTCCCCCGAGCTGAAGGCCGTGGCCAGCGGCGGGAGCACCGGGCGGCCCAAGCTGATCGTGACGACAGCGCCCGCGGCGGTTGAGGCGTCGGCGTCGGCCGCGGCCCTGCTGGGCATGCGGCCCGGCGGTCAGGTGCTGATGACCGGGCCGCTCTACCACAACGGCCCGTTCTCCCTCACGGCCGCCGCGATAGGGACCGGCAACCACGTCGTCCTGATGTCCCGGTTCGACGCACTGCAGACGGTGCGGCTCATCGAGAAGCACCAGGTGACCTGGCTCTACATGGTGCCGACCATGATGCTGCGGATCTGGCGGCTGCCCGAGGACGAGCGCACGGCAGCCGATGTGTCCTCGCTCGAGGCGGTATTCCACACCGCGGCGCCTTGCCCGGCCTGGCTCAAGCAGGCATGGATCGAGTGGATCGGCCCGGAGAAGCTGATCGAGCTCTACGGCGGCACCGAGCTCCAGGCGATCACGGTGATCAACGGGGCCGAATGGCTCGCCCATCCCGGATCCGTCGGCCGGGTCGCGGTCGGCGAAATGCAGGTCCGCGACCCCGGCGGCAACCCCCTTCCCGCAGGCGCGGAAGGAGAAATCTGGATGCGGCGCGGACCCGGCGCCGAGGCCGTGTACCGCTACGTCGGCGCCACCGCCCGCAGCGCGGCCGGGGGATGGGAATCGCTGGGCGACATCGGCGTGATCGACGCGGACGGCTACGTCTACATCACCGACCGGATGGCCGACATGATCCTGGTCGGCGGCGCGAACGTGTATCCGGCCGAGATCGAGGCCGCGCTGGAGGAGCACCCAGCGGTGCGCTCCTGCTGCGTGATCGGCCTCCCGGACGACGACATGGGCAACATCCCGTACGCCATCGTCGACCTGTCCGACCCGGCGTCCGACGAGGAACTCCTCGCCCACCTCCGCCAGCGACTGGTCACCTACAAGCTCCCCCGCGTCATCGAGCGCGCCACCGCGCCGTTGCGCGATGACGCAGGCAAGGTCCGACGGTCAGCGCTCCGCGCCGAGCGGGTCGCCCCAGCCAGAGCTAACCCGAAAGCGGCAGATTAGCTAGCTGGCCGGCTTATTCCACTCAAGCAGCCGAGTTAACTGGATCGGGTAACGCGCGGCTGACCAGCCTCGGGACACGACGTCAAAACCACAACCAAATTTCGGCATGAAAATATGCGTCCAGCTTGGACGTATCGGGATGGCTTGCCCAGGCGGCGCGAATACGTCGCAGTTCGGGCCGAACCCGACGGGCAGCAGGCCCGGTCTCGGTCAGCGGATTAACCATAAACGGACGACCCGCGTGGATGCTCGTAGCCGCTGAGGCTGTCGGCCAGATCGCCGCGCTCATAAGAGGTGAAGACGAGGCGGAGCTGGCTTATCAGCTGTTCACGGAACCGGGCATCAAGATCTTTGAGAAACAGTTTTACCAGTTCCGCAATGGGTCGGCTGGCCAGACCTTCGAAGACCGACTCCTGGACTGTCGCGTTCTGCCGAACGGCCAGATGCCGCAACCGGGTGAATGCGATCTGCGGGTAGGCCCGCGCAAGCTGCCCGCCGCAGACCGCTGCGACGGCCAGGTGAATTGTTTCGGCCGCATTGGCTGACCGGGCCCAGTCATAGAGCTGGCGCCGCACGTCCCGGCCTATCTGCTCGCTAAGCGCGGCTTCGGTGAGCGTCCCGACCGCCAGCTCACGCCGACTCACCGGGTTCCGCGCCCAACGCTCGGCGGCCGCACACACCAGGCGCGCCTCGCGCTGCGTGATCGCCAAACGGGTGAGCGCTTGTGCGGCGCGTCCGCTGCCCTCACCGTCCGGATTCGGGATACAGGTGAGCCATTCCCGCAACGCGGAGTGCAAGTGCGGCCGCTCCACCCAGACATGGTCCAAGACGGATTGACTTCCGGACCCAGGGATTCGTGGCCAGCCGATCCGGCTAAGACGGCCCGCGCACGCTCGGCTCGATCTGGCGCGGTCATCGAGTTCTTGGCGAGGTTCCCTGGTCCGCTTCTAGTGGATATTCTGCGCCGCGTCCCGGTCATCTCGCTGCCGTGCCCGTCGGAACGCCGGGTCAGGTCCCGGTGCGGTCAACCAGCGGCCGCTGGTCCGCGTCTAGGTGTTGACAAGGATGGCCCGCTCGCTACCTTGAGTCCGGGCGGGCAGACTGGCCGGGACAGGGGAAGTCGATGCGTGCCATCTGGAATCCACGCCCGGGCAGTTGCAGTGTCCGTCTGCTTGCTGCCGCGGTACTGGTGACGGGGATGACCGCGGGGTTCTGGCCGCCGGGCGCCGGGGACGCCTCGGTGGCGGCGGCCGGGCCGGCTGGCTCGTGGGGAAGGCGATCGGGGTGCCCGGCCTGGCGGCCCTGAACACTCGCGGGCTCGCCGAGGTCAATTCAGTGTCGTGCGGTTCCTCGGGCAACTGCGCGGCCGGCGGGGACTATTTCGGCAAGGGCGGCGAGCAGGGGTTCGTGGCCGCCGAGCGGAACGGCACCTGGGGCAAAGCGGCCGGGGTGCCCGGGCTGAGGGCGCTGAACAAGGGCGGGGGCGCTGAGGTGACCTCGGTGTCGTGCGGAGCGGCCGGCAACTGCGCGGCCGGGGGATACTACACCGACGGCAGCGGCGGCGAGCACGGGTTCGTGGCCGCCGGGCGGCACGGCGTCTGGGGTACGGCGATCGGGGTGCCCGGCCTGGCGGCGCTGCACAAAGGCGGCGGGGATGCCACGGTCTTCTCGGTGTCGTGCGCCCCGGCGGGCAACTGCGCGGCCGGCGGGACCTACCACCTCGGCAGCCATCACCAGGGGTTCGTGGCCGATGAGCGGAACGGCCGCTGGGGCACAGCGATCGAGGTGCCCGGCCTGGCCGCCCTGAACACCGACAGGAACGCCGGCGTCTTCTCGGTGTCGTGCGCCTCGGCGGGCAACTGCGCGGCCGGCGGGGACTACTTCCGCGACGGCGGCGAGCAGGGGTTCGTGGCCGATGAGCGGAATGACCGCTGGGGCACAGCGACCGGGGTGATCGGCCTGGCGGCCCTGAACAAGGGCGGGGACGCCCAGGTCGACTCGGTGTCATGCGGCTCGGCAGGCAACTGCGCGGCCGGCGGGTACTTCCGCGACGGCGGCGAGCACGGGTTCGTCGTCGCCGAGCGGAACGGCCGCTGGGGCAAGACGACCGGGGTGCCCGGCCTGGCGGCCCTGAACACGGGCCGGTTCGCAGCCGTCAACTCGGTGTCGTGCGCCTCCGCCGGCAACTGCGCCGCCGGCGGGTTCTACTCTGGCCGCAGAGGCGGGCAGGCGTTCACGGCCGTCGAGCGGAACGGCCGCTGGGGCACGGCGACCGGGGTGCCCGGCCTGGCCGCCCTGAACACCGGCAGGAACGCCGTCATCGCCTCGGTGTCGTGTGCCCCGGCCGGCACCTGCGCCGCCGGCGGGTCCTACCTGGACCGCCACAACGACTTCCAGGGGTTCGTCTTGAACCAGACCCGGTAAACCACGCGCAGGCCCGGTACCGCCGCGCCGCGACCGTCCCGACCCGCCCAGGCCCAGCGCCCCTTAAACCCGAACCGCTTGCGCGAGGACGTCATCCCGCTACCGAGGATGCTGGCTCACCAAACAGTGCCAGTACATATCCGACAATCTGTCGCTGAGCTGAGCAGCGATCTACCAATCAGGACTGACACGTAATCGGCAGCAAATTGTTACTTAGTGCCTGACTCGCTCTGGCTACTAACCGTGACGGCTGCCGCTAGGTGACCTGATCTGTCTCCGGTCTCTCAGCCAGAGGTGTCCGCTGCGAGCACCAGTGCATCTCCGGACGGCTGACCGAGACCGTCAGCCAGGCAGCCTGGCTCATTGCGGGCCGCCGGAGCCGCGCGTATCCCGCGCGGTGTGCGGTTTTGCAGATCACGGGAGGGCGCCTGTCTCGCGGGCGAGCTCCACGGGCGACTCGCCGGCCCGCATCCGCTCGATGATCCGCGTCACGGTTTCCGCTGACGGGGGCCGTCGCGCTGTGCGGTACGCTGCCCGCACCCTCCGGGATCTGCCCGGGGCTTCGTTCAGGGAAGCGTGACGGTGGAAGACCAGGAGCTTCTTGCAGCCATCGGCACGGTCGCGCTGGACGCGGCGGCGCTCGAATACCTCATCGCCGTTCTGGTGGCTGCAACTGAGGGGCAAACCGAGGACTACGCGCGCAAATTGGCGGCCAGCCCGGGAGCCGCCAGAAAAGCCCTGGAGAAGCTGTCGGCAGCTCGTCCTGCTCGGATGGACCTGGACCTGCTATCCCGCGACGCCTCGGCACTAGTCACCGACCGTCATTTCCTCATGCACTCGGTCGCTATGAGGGACATCGAGGACAGCGGCGGGCCGGGCGTCGGCATCTGGAATCCCCTCAAGAACGCCGAGACGCGGATCACCGCGCCGCATGTGCTCGACCTTGCCCGCAGCATCCGCATCCTCACGCGCAAGGTGCGGGTCATGATCGCGGACGCCGCGCGGTAGCGGGCAGATTCACCTTGCCGGGCCCGAATACGCGCTCATGGCGGTGACCTGCAACTTCTCGTAGCAGCGCGGGCCTGTCCGCTGACCTGGGGTACGCCAGCAGTCGCCGCGGTTCGTGACCAGGCGGACATGCTCGGGGCTGCTGTTGGTGAACGAGGCCGCACGGGGGTGAAGGGAACACAGACTGAGCCAACGCCGAGGACCTCTACGTGCTGGTGCCGAAAATCTCATCCAGGTCCTGTGGGTGCCGATAACCCTGTCACAGCCGCTGGCTTGGTTGTTCTCTGTCGGATGAGGACTCTTGAGTTAGGTATCTGGCTGTGCGAGGGTTTGCCTCGACCGAAGAAGAGCTTCTCGCCGGAATTCAGGGACGAAGCCGCGAATATGGTAATCGAGACATCGCGCCCGATTGCCAGAGTAGCGAAGGAGCTCGGTATCAACGAAGGCACCCTCGGTAACTGGGTGAATGTATATCTCCGTGAGCACGCCGGCGATGAGCCGCCGCTGAGCCTGAGCGAACGCGCGCGGCTGCGCGAGCTCAAGCGGGAAACCGGGAACTGAAGATGGAAAACGAGTTCCTGAAAAAAGGCCGCAGCATACTTCGCCCGCGACCATCGGTGACCGAAAGTTCGAGTTCATCGACGCGGAGTATGCCGCTTACCAGGAATCAGGCGAGCAGTACGTTCCATCGATCGTGAAAATGTGCATCTGGATGGAAGTGTCGCGTTCCGGGTTCTATGAATGGCGGAATGCGCCGGAATCGGCGACATCGGAAAGGCGCGGGATACTCGCGCTGTACGTGCATAAGTCATTCGAGGACTCTGATGGCACGTACGGGTACCGCCGGGTCCACGCGGACCTGGCGGCGTGGGGCGTGCCTGCCGGGCCGGAGCTGGAGCGGTCGCTGATGCGCGAGCTGGGCCTGGAGCCTTGCCAGCCACGGCCGTGGAGGTCAGCCTCACCGAGGGCGACGGCCAGGAGCACGACATTCCCGATTTCGTGGATCGGGATTTCACCGCTGACGCGCCCGGCGAGAAAATGGTCGGCGACATCACGTACATTCCGACATTGGGAGGGCTGGGTTTACCTGGCCACGGTTATCGACTGCCACACGAAGTCCGTGATCGGCTCGGCGGTGGACGATAACTACAAGACTCCGCTCATAGTAGCAGCTGTCGAGATGGCGGCGCGTAATTATCCTCTCGCTGATAAGGCCATTTTCCACTCCGATCGCGGCAGCAATCACATGTCGGAGAAGTTCGCTGTCGCGCTGAAGCTTCACGGGCTTCGGCAATCTGTCGGGCGCACCGGGATATGCTACGATAACGCGATGGCCGAATCTTTCTTCGCCGCCCTGAAGAATGAGCGCGTCAGCCGAGCCGTCTATCCGACTCGCGAGCACGCGCGCCGTGACATTGTGAGGTACATCGAATTCTGGTACAATTCAAAGCGTCGGCACTCCGGACTTCAGTGCCGGACCCCGCAGCAAGTCCTAAACGAGTATCTGGAACAGCAGATCGCAGCGTAAATTAACCACAAATCCGCTGTCCGGAAAGCTCGGGGCAGATCAAAGCCTCAGCAACCCCCGAAACACGCCCGCCCCCAGACGGCGTTCAGCCCTGCCACATAAAGGGACAGGGCTGAACACTGCGGTCAGAGCGCGCTCGCGCAAGGTGTAGCCGACCAACCATAGTTGACGAAATAGGTGATCGCTTTCATGTAGCCAGCGCGGCTCCGGACCCGGCGACAGAGCCCGCCGAGTCGGCGCCTAATAGAGGCGGGCGCACCCGAACGGCTGATCTGAGTTATGCGCTGATCGGCGTTGAAGGCTGATCATGTTTGGTAGGCGTGAAGGTCTGGCGGCCATGGCCGGGCGAGGCGACGGTTCAGCGTCGGTGCCCGGGTCCGCGGGTTGGGTTTTGCTCGTTGCCTTCGGGCTGGGATCGGGTTGTGCCGGGGGCTGATCCCGCTGGCGCTGGCGCTGATGCTGGGGCGGAAGGACCCCTGCTCGGTGAGGGTTCTTCGCATGATCGGGCTGGGAGTGCAGGTTCCTGGCAGCGGGGGGAGGATTGACATGAATTCGTTTAATGTCAGGATTTTCGGGATCCGGCGCAGGCCTGGCAGGCGGGCATTCGAGGTGCGCTGGCGGGTGGCCGGGCGGGACAGGTCCAGGTCGTTCATGACCCGCGCGCTGGCAGACAGCTACCGTGCCGAACTGGTCCGGGCGGCACGGAAGGGCGCAGGGTTCGACCCGGCCACCGGTGAGCCTGCCCTGTGGAGCGCGCCGGAGCCGGTGACGGTCAGCTGGTACCGGCACGCGGTGCTGCCGGAACATGACCCGTCGGCTCCAGCCCCGCTGGCTGGCGATGCTCCGCACTGCTTGACATCGAGATCACCCCGCACCCTCCAGCATCGCACTTCGTCTCATCTCCCCGCCGCACCGCGCTAGGTAGCGGCCCCCTGTTAGCGGCGGTGGCCAACTGCGTGGCCGGAGACGCCCAATCTTCCTCTCAATTCCCGGTGCCAGCGCTCCCCTCTGCGCTGCTACCGTTATGAGATGGGCAGCAGGTAACGCAGTCGATGGCGCCCACCGTCCTCGGGGCGTCAGTCGCCTGCGGATGAAGTCCTCCGCGCTAGACGGCGGTCTAAGGAAATGAAAAGCGGGCACACATGGGGAAGTTGCAGCGCCGAGAGCAGCACTGTATCGACACGGTCAACCGCAATTTTCCGTCGATCGCATACCGCGATGTCGTCTTCGACGATCTGGACGCTGAGCAGTTGGCCGTCTCGTGGCTTCGAAGATTCGGTCACTCAGATGCTCGCCTGACTCGTCGCGGACCAGACAACGGGATAGATGTGTGGGCTAAAGGCGCAGTCGCTCAGGTCAAACATTGGACTGACAAGCGGGTTGGGATCGCCGAGGTACAGCGCCTTGGGGGAACCGCCATGCCTGGCCAGCGCAGGTATTTCTTTTCGAGCAGTGGCTACACGGAGTCAGCCGCCAGGTGGGCCGAAGCCCCCGACTGCCCTGTCGCGCTCTTTCGCCTCCGCCGAGATGGCAACATCATGGCTTTGAACCACATGGCACGCAAAGCTCTCTGGGACGCGCCATATCACGATGTCAAGCCGCGAAATCCGGGTGTCTCGTGGCTCTTCGGAATTCCCCTCAGCCTATTCATACTTTGCGGAACGACATTAGACCTGCTCCTTATGGTCGTCTATATCACTCGCGGGCGCATTGACCTCATCGGCCTGATGCTAGTTATAGGACCGCTCGCGGCCTATATCGCTGGATTTGTGTACATGTTCAGGCTGTACATGATGCCCGTGGCCAAGAAGATTTCTTTCTTTAGAAAGAGCGGCGAATGGCCAGGCTGGCGTGCCGCGCTGAGCGTTGCCCCAGATCTACCCGCAGCGAGCCAGCTGGCACCGGACCTTTACGCGGGCTATCACGTTCCCTGGGTTATTCGCTGGGTCGACCGAGCGGCAAGTCTGAACTACCTGCTGAGGGCCCTGCGCCGTTACATATCAGTAAGTCGGCGACTCGATACAACGTAAGGAATCGATCAGGATCCTGGGCCACTTTAGGACGACGATGCTGCTGGCCACGTGACCCCTGACGTCAGACGATCGGACTTGCTTGCCATGTTCCGTGTTGTGTTGCCGTCGGCATTACTGGCCAGTTCGGCAGACAGCACTCGGTCGCATTGCCTAGAATTCCATTCTCATGTCCACAACCTTCGCCACGCACTGGATGGCGCTGAAACTCATGACCAGGTGGTGCCCGCTTTCACGACCACAGCCAAGCGGCCACCGACTGTGATCGACGGTCGCGGACCAAGCGTTCTCCGCCCCAAGTTTTCGGCGTGTATCCGGCCCGGTCACGCCAAATCTCCCGCCAGCTCGAACTCACCGGACAGCAGCCATTGGCAAATCGGTGCACTCGCCCCCTGGCCAATGAACCCCCATCAAGGATCAACCTAAGCGATCTCTCCTGAGCTAGGTAAGCATGGCAGCCGGACTCAGTGCAGTCAGAACGGTCTGAGCAACCTCCGCTGAGACCAGCACCATCACTACATTCAATTATTAGGTGCGCCCAACACCAGTACGGATATCAGAGCCGACAGTGCCAGTGGACCGCGCGTCGGATCACCAGGAGATTGCTATCGCAGCAGGACGTCTTCCGACCTCAATACGAGGCAGTCTCTTTCCGGTGGCCAGGTCAATCGGTGTGACAGTGCCGCTTGAATCTGGTCTGCTAGTCGACCGATGTTCTGTCACGACGTAGGCTGTCATGCCATCCGGGGTGATCGCGATCGCCGAAGGATACCGCTTCATCCCAAGTGGGATCGGAGTGCGAAGTCTGTTAGTGACTAGGTCGACCGGGGTGACGATACCGTCGTTGCTGACGCGGAACTGGGTGACGTAGGCGGTAATGCCATCCGGACTGATCGCGATCGCCGTCGGCGTGCTATCGGCGATAATAGGGGTGTCGGCGGCATTGGTAGGGATGTCGATCGGAGTGATTAGCCCGCCCGACGACTTGGCTGCGGGAGTAACAACGTATGCGGTCATGCTGTCTGGGCTGATCGCGATCGCCGCAGGACGTCCCATGAGCTTGACAGGAGGACGACACTCGGCGGTGGCGAGGTCGATCGCGGTGACGTTGCAGGTGCCGAAGTTGGCGACCCAGGCGGTCTTGCCGTCAGGCGTGATCGCGATCGCAATTGGCCGGTTGCCGACTTGAATTGGAGCGCGGCAGGTGGCGGCGGCGAGGTCAATCAGCGTAACGGTGTTGTCATCAGCATTCGCGGTGCAGGCAGTCTTGCCGTCCGGGGTGATCGCGATCGCAGTCGGGGCGTTGCCCACCCGGATCGGAGCGCTGCGGGTACTGGCACCCAAAGTAACCGGGGTCAGCATGCCGGCTCCGCTATTGGCGACGTAGGCGGTCTTGCCGTCCGGGGTGATCGCGATACCAGTTGGTGCGGCGCCGACTTTTATCGGGGCCTTCGCCCTGACCGGCTTATCTGTAAGGTCAATCGGGGTGATCGTGCCGTCACCGGCATTAGCGACGTAGGCGGTCTTGCCGAACTCGGCTAGGGCACCCGCAGTCGTAGCAGCCCTCCAGGCCGATTGCTGCTGCGGCAGCCCGCCAATATGCGCCATCGACTCGGGCGAGGCACGGACAACGATGGTGGGGGGCCGGTCGGTCAAGCCGAGGGCTACCGCGAGCGCTCCGATTACCCACGCGCAGGCCTCGGGAGTGAAGAGGGTGGCCTCCGCGAAGGCGGAGGCTGCTAGCCTCGCTGCGATCACAGGGTCCATCCCCTGTGCAACATGCTCACGAAGCGCATCAGCGATGTGGTCCTCGGCCGCCGCGACCAGAATTCTCCTGATCCTCTGACTCTCCGGCAGCAGGTCCCTCAGCAGAGCTGAGATTGGACCTGGACACGACAGAACATCTGGGCCGTACTCGGCCACGATATCCCGCAGGGCCGCAATGGCCTCGGCCCCATTGTCAAACGGTGAATCCGTCATCCGGTCTCTCTCTCGGCCCAATGCACTAACTGTGACAGTCGGGCCAGATTGACCGCAAGGTTCTCTCTGGTGGGATGAGCACCGGCTGCTCGCTGATACGACACCGGTCGTGCTCACGCTCAGCCGCATTTCCCTACCTACCCGAGCGCCGTCATGCTCGCCATCACTCCATCGACGCGCTCCACCCCGTCCTCGCTGCCTGACAGCAGGCCACCACTGCCGCTATCGGCCCGAACAGCTGCGATGCTCACCCGGTTCCGCGCGACGCGACTCCTGAACTGGCCGCCTGGGAGGAGCGCTCACGTTGGTCGTACGTCGGCGAACTCGCCCGCGTTGCCAGCTGCCCTGACTAGTCGGCCCCATCGTTCGTGACGGCCGTAGCGATCGGCAATCACCTTGCCGCTCGGCAATGACCCGTCCGCAGCCTTATTCACAACCGCCCACTGCCACGCATTCCGCCGGGCATCAAGGCCAGATGCCGACGCCTCCCGGCCGGGCGGCGTGGCAGACTTTACCCCGGCGCATTGCCGCATGACGTGCGGCGGCGGGGTCACAGGGGCCGCGGACCCCGACGGCGTTTCCCCGGCGAACAACCCTGACCGCCCGGCACGCGCCAGGGGAATCACGGCGGCCGTCAGGCCGGGCACGGGCCTGGCCCGGACCGCAGCCGCAAGCGATACGGCTTACCGGATCGGGAGTCCCAGGCTGCTGAGCCAAGACCGGCACAGCCTCAGCCCGCGGCGCTATATACCGCTCCCACCGGCGATGCCTCGCGATGCCTGTCATGCGGATCGCGTCACCACGCGCAACCTCACGCCCCTGCAGCATCACGAGAATGAAGGGCGCACGCGAGGGGTTCGATATGCGCCGCAAGATAGTAGATTCGCCCATTATTCGCGGACCATCTAGGGTGTGTCGCTGTGGATCTATATCGCGCCTGCCAGGTCGCCGCGACACCGGTTCGCCTGCCAGGAGAAAGCAACCGCGCACTCGTAGAGAGAGTCCAGGAGGCGCCGAATTACAAGAATGACGGTAAGGATCTGACGCCTGCGGTCAGCCTGGAGGACGGCGTGATGCTCCGTCCGTTCGAGGCGCTGCACTGGCTCTCTTATGCCACCAGATCCCGCTATCAAGATGATCTCCTCGATCGCTACATGCACTGGGCACTCGCACGCTATATCGGCTTGTTCGAGCACTTGCTCGATGGATCGTCCGTGCCTGCGCTGATGCTCAGCGAGGCCGGGCGACGCATTAGGGGCAATCAGCGTCGTGTCACCTCAGAAGAGATGGGGATAGGCTTCGGGGCGCTGCTTGCGAGCACCTGGTTCATGAATACGGGCGCACAGGGCCTCCCCGTCAGCATCGTCGACGTCGACGTGGCGCTCGATGACCGTTATATCTTTGCGGGCGGCTCGCGCCGTGCCGTTCGTGCTATCAAAGGCCGCCGGCCGGACTATCTGCTTATAGCGCCCGATCCGTCCAGTCAGCGCCTGTACCGGGTGCGTGCTCTTGAGTGCAAGGGAACGAGGAGCACCGTCAGTTACGGGGTCCGCCAGCTCGCCAGCGCGGCAGAGCAACTGACCGGCATCACGGTTGCAGGACGGATACCGAAAGGACTGGCAGTCAGCACAGTGACTGCTGACGACCGCATCTCCTACCTAGCCATCGACCCCGCAGATGGCGAGGAGCCCTCGTACCCTGTCAATTCGAACACAGTCGACCAGGCGGCCGGATTCCAGTTCCAGGACAACGTCAGGGACGTGGAACCGGAACTTCTCGCCAACGCCGCGGTTCGCGCGTCCTGGGCCATGCTCGCCGACTTCAGCGGGAACATGCCCGCATTCCATCAATGGGCACCTGCGGTGATGCAGCGCCGCCTCGCACGTCAGCCACGGCAGCGCACGACCTTGGATACTCCGTACGGAACAGCTCGGGGCACGTCAGCTACCCTCGGCACAGAGGGCTCGCGTCTTCACATCACGTACGCGGTCGAGACGACGATCGATCAGCAACTTACCAGCAACCCCGAGGCAATCACTGACGCGCAGATCGCCTTCGCTAATCGGCTAGCCCAAGTCGCTGACCCGAACCGAGGCTTTTCGGCGGGAGTCGGCGGGCCACACGACACTCTCTACTCCGCAACCTCCGATGGCTCAATATTCACCATCCGCATCGAATAAGCCACGACCGGCACGCCCTTCGGCTCGATTAGTGCGCGATCCGGTGAACGGGTAGTTCGTCCAGCACAGCGGCGCGAGCTGGGCCGCAAAGAATCCGTGCTCCGGGGAAATCAGCGCCTCGATCGCACTGGTCTCCGTGTCCACACCGGGAGTTCGGCATTGAACGGGCACGCCGAGGACTCGATATGTGACCGCCTGCTCTCTCAGCAGTGGTCGCTGAAGCCATATACGTATAGACATCCGCGTGGCGGAATCATCAACTGTCCGGCGACCTGCCGGGGCCTTTAGGTGAGCTGGATCTAGATGCCAGCTAACCTTGCAGCAATAGAAAAGCGTAGTTGCGTCCTGTGCCGGTTCCGCCGCTGCTACCGGCGTATTCGGCGAGGAGGCAGAAAATCCGTCATGAATGGCCTCGGCGCCGGCGCGGCGGGCGTCGTCGGCCGCGTCGTCGCGTTCGCAGCGGGCGCGTTCGGCTTCGGCGCGGGCGGCGGTGACCTGCTCGGCGGCGGCCCGGGCGTGGAGCGACAACGAGGAAGTCGCGGCGGTCCAGGGCTGCGACCTCACGGACGTCGAGCCGTTCGGCTAGGGCGATCACGCAGGCATCTACCGCTTGCAGACGCAAGGGGGCATAGGTGACCAGCAACTCGGACATGCGGCGGTAGTCATAAGGAGTCGCCTCAGTCACCCGCAGCTCGTCTTCCGCCAGCGCGGCGCAGAACTTGGCGGCCAGGCCAGGACGTCCGCGACGCTGCGGATCCGCGAGCAGATGGCAGACCTCTGTGACCGCCAGAGACGGGACGACCAGACGGGACCAGTTCTCCCGCAGGAACTCTGCGCAGCGGCTGTGGTCGCGGTCACCGGCATTTGAACGCCGCGACCAGCGGACCCGTATCGCACAAGATCACGCTGAGGCAGCCCCGCCGGCCTCTTCACGGTCAGCGCAGGTCAGGTACTTGTCGTGATTACGGTCCAGGTCCGCCGGGCCGCGCAGAGAGCCGACGAGCGCGGACAGGTGCCGTGGCAGGCATGGGGCTGCTCGGAATCAGCCGCTTCGTCACCTGGGCGCACGTCCTCGGTCAGGCCAGCATTGTAGAGCCCGCATCCTCGCCCCGCAGCAGACGCCTTCGCCAGCCGGCGTCGGAGGACCTGTTCGCGGGCTAGGGGCGGCTGATCGGGAAGCTGGGGCCGGTTCCCCGGTGCCTTCGTCGCCGAAACAGCGGCGCTCGATGTCTCAAGTCAGGTATCAGCCTGACTTAAGGCCGAAGAGGGCAGAATCGGGCGCAGAGTGGGCCGGGCACAGCGCTGACGTGCTGCTACGCATCTGCACCCACTGGCTCCATGGCGGTGAGCTAGAGAGCGTCGCCGTAGTGAAAGGGACATCGGCTGACGAGAGCTAAGCGATCAAGCGTACGGTCTGTCAAAAGGTAGTCGTATGTCACCTCAGAGAACGGCGAGTCAGAAATGACTGAAGCTAGCTACCGTTCGTGGAGCCTGGCAACTCTCACGAGCACAACACGTCATGCTCTAGGGGAGACAGGTTACCCTGATGAACTAGGTATCCGGTATATCTACGACAACACCGTTGCTAATCATGGCTATGTTAAGGCAGGCGATCTGATCCTGCTGCGGGACAGAGAACTGGTACTCGGAGTTGGCTGGGTGGATACTGTCGAAGTGTCGGATGGCAGCAAGGCGCAGCCACAATGCCCGGTCTGCGCAAGCACGAACTTCAAAGCCCGGCATACTAAGAAGCCCAGGTTCCTATGTAACGCGTGCAAGAACTTCTTTGACAATCCCGCCGAAGCACGAAGGCCGATCAAACGCTACACCGTAGATTACTCTAGTTCGTGGAGACCAGCAGACCGCTTGTTTCCTGTCAGCGACATAGAGCAATTCCACGTCGCCCGCGCCCGGCAGAACTCCATTCGCGAAATTAGAGTAACCGGGATCAAGTCTTATATTGACAAATATGTCATGACTGGGCCAGCATGGTGGAACCCAGAATTCAGGGGAACCTCGTCACCCCAAAATGGTCACCGGCTGGCGCTTCAGAAATCCCGCCTCGGACAGCAGATCTTCCGTGAATTGATGCTGGCCCGATTCGGTGAGAACTGCGCATTTACCGGGCCGAACCCCGCTCCCGCGCTTGAAGCAGCGCACCTCTACCAGTACAGCAGGACCCCAAAGCATGACATAGGAGGCGGGCTGCTGCTCCGCCGTGATCTTCACTCACTATTCGATCGATGGCTAGTCGCGATTGACCCGCTGACATGGACTGTCGAGATAGCCCCTGCACTAAATCGATATCCTGAACTCGTCAACCTGCGCGGCCAGGTAGTACGCGTTCCAGATCTCGTGCGGCCCCGACTTGAGTACATTCAAGAACACGCACGACGTGCCCGATCCACCTGGACAGGGCATGGCCTCCTTCAAGGCTAGTGAAGAGGCATGCGAAGGACATATCACAGTCGCCGTGATCAATCAGGCGCGTGCAAGCCTGGCGATGCCGACCCACTACGCCAACCGCAGATCGGGATCTTGGCGTGGCGGTGCCGGACGCAGAACGGCCACCGCTTGATCATCCCGCCTTGTGAAGGCTGGCAATGACAGCGCTGTGGACCCTGGCCATGGCCCGGCGGGTGGCTGGGGCTTGCTGAATGAGCTGATGGACCGCGTCGCTGGCCGGTTCGCCGTCTGGAACCGCGCCGGAGCGCGAGGGCGATGATCACGCCGCTGGACGCCGGGGTCACGACGGCGATGGTCGCCGACGACGAGGTCTACAACAGCGACCCGGACCTGCGCACGGGCCTGGAGAAACGCTGCGCCGGGTACGTCCTGGCCGCAGCCAGCGCCAACGTCGTGACCACTGAGTAGCGTAGGTACCGGCCGGACGCCCTCGCCGCCCGGTACCTGCCCGGCGACTAGCAGCGCTGGCCCAGGCCCGATGGCAGATGCCACACCGCAGCGGTCTCGTAGCCGCGGGCCTGACCACAGCAATCGCGGGTTAGCATCGCTCGCCGCTACCAAATGTGATCAGCGTCACCGACACGTCGAGCCAATACGGCTCGTTCGGTGCGCGATGGCGGTCGTGATCGTGAGTGGCCTGCACCGCGCCGGAACGGACAGTCCGGGCGGCTGCACGGCAGGCCCGGAACTGACCGGGCCGAGATGGATCAGATTGTCCCGGATCCGGCGGGACAGCCTTCAGCCGCCGGGCATGGTCGGCCGGCATCAGCAGCACCTCGCGGCTCTCCAGTGTCAGCGCCACATTGGCACGCGCGGCGGCGTCGGTCATCTCATGGGGATCGCCGGTGGTGTGCCCGGGCTGGCGGTGCTGAACGCCGGCGGGGACCCCGCGCCGGATGCGCTGCACACGCCGTTGTGGTGCCTGCCGGGCAAACGATCATGGATCCGGCAGATTTCCGGCCAGCCCGCCGGATCGCGGTCAGGCGCGGACGTCGGCACGACGCCTCCAGCGCACCAGGCGGCTCGGTCTGGCGCGACAGGCCTCGCACACGTCCGGCGGCCGGTCAGCGCGGAACGGGTCGGTGCGCATGGTGTTGGGTCGTCGCTGGCGTCGGTGGCTGGTGCGCTTGTTGCTCTGGCGGGCGGCAGGCTCGGCTGGCCGGGGTCGGCTGCCGGGGTTTCCTGGCGTGCCGGCGTTGCCTGGTATGGCGGGTTTGCGGCCAGGCCCGCCTGGGGGCGGGCGCGGGCGCGGGGGTTCCGGCGCGGTTTCCTGGCGTCTGGGGTAAACCGGCAGGCGGTGCGGCGCGTCTGCTGGGAAAGGGTTCGGGCATCGCCGCGGCCGGCTCGCTGCCGGCGGCGGCCAGAGACAGGGAGGGCGCTGACGATGAAACGTCTTGTGCTGGCGGTCATGGCCATCTCAGCGGCCGCTGCGGGGTCGGCGGGCGGCCCGGCTGTCCGGGCTGCGAGGGCGGCGGTCCCCGCCGCCGGTTTGTGGGGCCGGGCGATCGAGGTGCCGGGCCTGGGGGCGCTGAATAAGGGCGGGTACGCCCAGGTCACTTCGCTGTCGTGCGCTTCGGCGGGCAGTTGCGCGGCGGGCGGGTTCTACGTGGACAGGTCTGGCTACCAGCACAGGTTCGTGGCCGCCGAGCGGCGCGGGGTGTGGGGCCGGGCGATCGAGGTGCCCGGCCTTCGCGCCTCGGGCGGCGTCGTCGGCGTCGATTCAGTGTCGTGCGCCTCGGCGGGGAACTGCGCGGCGGGCGGCTACTACGTGGACCGGTCCTCGAACCCCCAGGGGTTCGTGGTCGCGGAGCGGGACGGCGCCTGGGCAAAGGCGATCGAGGTACCCGGCCTGGGCGCCCTGAACAAGAACCAGGACAACGGCTATGGCGCCGAGGTCACCTCCGTGTCGTGCGCCTCGGCGGGAAACTGCTCGTACGGCGGCTGGTACCAGGACCGCCACGGTACCCAGCAAGGGTTCGTGGCCGGCGAGCGGAACGGCCGGTGGGGCAAGGCGATCGAGGTGCCCGGCCTGGGCGCCCTGAACACGGGCGGCGCAGATGTCAGCTCGGTGTCGTGCGCCTCGGCGGGCGACTGCACGGCCGGCGGGTCCTACGATGGCCGCGGCAGCGGCGGGTACGCAGTCGCCGAGCGGAACGGCCGGTGGGGCAAGGCCATCCAGATTCCCGGCCTGGCTGCCCTGGGCGGCGGAGATGTCAGCTCGGTGTCGTGCGCCTCGCCGGGTAACTGCGCGGCCGGCGGGACCTACGTGGTCGGCCCACCGATCCGCATCCTGGGGTTCGTGGCCGATGAGCGGAACGGCCGCTGGGGCAAGGCCATCAAGGTGCCCGGCCGCCCGGGCGCCCGGAACGCGGGCGAGGTCAGCTCGGTGTCGTGCGCCTCCCCGGGCAACTGCGCTGCCGGGGGAGGCTTCGGCGACGGCGGGTTCGCAGTCGCCGAGCGGAACGGCCGGTGGGGCAAGGCCATCCAGGTACCCGGCCTGGCGGCCCTGAACAAGGGCAGCACCCAGCCGTTCTCCCAGGCCACCTACGACCCGGTGGTCTCCTGCGCCCCGGCCGGCACCTGCGCCGCCGGCGGCGCCTACACCGACGCTTCTGAGCACGCCCAGGGATTCGTCACCCAGACCAGGTAACGCCCCCGGACCCGGGCACCGCGCCTGGCCAGCCAGCCCGCCCGGCAAGACAGCGGCCCGTCCCCCGGGACAGGCACGCCGCAGCGCGGTCCGGGCTGC
Source organism: uncultured Actinomycetota bacterium (assembly GCA_963720575.1). Classification (GTDB taxonomy): domain Bacteria; phylum Actinomycetota; class Actinomycetes; order Streptosporangiales; family Streptosporangiaceae; genus Chersky-822. Next base: position 416,541 of record CAVRGA010000001.1, on the reverse strand, counting down.
ATGAACAGGCGCCCCGCTGACCAACGAACCTGCACAAAGCGGCCCGGCCACGCTTCTGTCGCACGCCGACACCAGCGGCGCCCTGCGCTGCGCATCACCCCGGGCACTCAGGAACCGGCCGGGATCCGGATGCCAATCCCCGGCAACGCCGGCAGAAATGGCATTCTGCACTCCGGAACCCTTTCTCAGCCGATCGCATAATCACGAACTCGGCGTTTCGAGCGAGAATGGTGCGCCTGCTTCTGGAGGCGTATTACGAGCTGCGGTTTTCTGGCCGGTCGCGGGTTCCGCAAGGGGCGAGGGTGTCATACCGCGTTGCGGGAGATACAAAGCACCTGGACGGGGACCACGTGGTTTATTGAGGGTGACATCTCCGGCTGCTTCGGGTCTTTGGATCATGATATTATGACCCGGATCCTGGCGGAGAAAATCCACGACCAGCGGTTCCTGCGGCTTACCGGCAGTATGCTGAAAGCCGGGTTCCTGGAGGACTGGCAGTATCACGAAACGCTGAGCGGATGCCCGCAGGGCGGTGTGGTGTCGCCGATTCTCAGTAACATTTACCTTAGCAAGCCCGGCGATTTTGCCGGGCGTGAGCTGATCCCGCAGTACACGCGGGGAGCACGCCGGGCCGACAATCCCGCCTGCCGGCGAGCCGGACGCTCGGGCGGGCGCGGCGGCGCGGCGACCGGGCAGAAGCCCGCCATCTGGCGCAGCTGATGCGCACGCTTCCCCCGGCCGACCCGATGGATCCCGGCTACCGCCGCCTCAGATATATAAGGTACGCGGATGATCACATGCTGGGGTTCGCCGGGCCGAGGGCCGAGGCCGAGAAGATCAAGGCCAGGCTGGCGGAGTTCCTCCGGGACGACCTCGGGCTGGAACTCAACCAGGCCAAGACCCTGATCTCCCACGCCCGCAGCCAGCGGGCGCGGTTTCTCGGCTACGACATCACCGTGCAGCACTCCAGCACGAAGATCACCAACGGCCGCAGGCCGGTCAGCGGGCAGATCGCGCTGCGGGTGCCGCGGGAGGTGATCACGGCCCAGTGCGCCCGCTACCGGCAGCACGGCAAGCCGCGGCCGCGGCCCCGGCTGCAGAACCTGGACGACTACGACATCGTCCGGATCTACGGAGCCGAGTATGCGGGCGCCGCCAGCTACTACCTGCTCGCCCGGGACGTCTGGCGGCTCAGCAAGTTGTGCTGGCATGCCGTGACGTCGATGCTGAAGACCTGGCCGCCAAGCACCACCCGGCCGTCACCAAGATGGCCGCCCGTTACCGGGCGAAGGTCGTCACAAGCGACGGCCCGCGGAGATGCTTTGAGGCAAGGCTGACGCGCGAGGGCAACGGATCTGGTAGCGCGATTCGGCGGGATCGCCTTGCGGCAGAACCGGCAGGCGGTAGTTACCGACCCCGGCCCGGTGCCGGTCCGTCTCCCCCGAAGGGAACTCCTCCTGCGTCCAACACTCCGGAGACGGTACTGCGAGCTGTGCGACAAAGGCGCCACGGTGGCAGTTCACCAGGTCGCCGGCCTCAAGCAGCTGGGCACGCCGGGACCAGGCCAGCCCGCGTGGGCCGCGCTCATGGCAAAAATGCGGCGCAAGACGCTTATTGTCTGCACACCGTGCCATGAGCACATCCACGCGAACCCGGTCGCGCACGCGGCATAAGACGCTGGAGAGCCCGGTGCGGTCAAAGCCGCACGCCGGGTTCGGGCGGGCGGAGGTTGCTCGCGGCTCTGGCGTCTGACTATGCAAAGGCCGTCGCCTGGATTCCTGGCGGTTGTCGCCAGCGTTCTTGATCCTGCCGTCCGCGAGGTTGCCGAATTGTACCGGCGGCCGGGTATAAGGACGCCTAATCTGGTGCAAGTGCTGAACTGCGGATATCCGTAACCATTGGTGCATGGAATATCCATTTTGTCTTCCATGAATTTCGTTCGGGCCTGAAGAAACTGTCAACCGTCAGGCAGTGTCGGCCGTCGTATACGCAATACCCGCTGTGGTCGCTGTTTGGCTCATCAGCATTTGGCGACCTGACCTGGAAAGGTAATGACCTTGAAACGAACTTTAGTGGCAGCCGTGATGATGCCGGCGGTCCTGGCCGTGGCAGCGTTCGCCGGGATCGCCGCGTCCGCTGCGGATAGCGCCTCCTGCGGTTCTGGCAGTGCGGGGTCTGGCACTGGCAACTGCGGTGGCGGTGGCGGTGGCGGTGGCGGTGGCGGTGGCGGTGGCGGTGGCGGTGGCGGTGGCGGTGGCGGTGGCGGTGGCGGTGGCGGGTCGTACGACCGGTTTTACGGCGTGGCCGCCGCCTCGCCAGGTGATGTATGGGCGGTGGGCCTGGCGAACGCGTCGCTGATCGAGCACTGGAACGGCACGTCGTGGGCGGTGTCGTTCGACGAGTCTGTGGGTTATTTCCTCGGCGTGGCCGCCCCGTCGGCAACCGACGCGTGGGCGGTCGGCGGCACCAACTGGTTCTCGCCGTCCCAGACCCTGATCGAGCACTGGAATGGCTCGTCCTGGACCCGGGTAACTAGCCCGAGCCCGGGAGAGGGCGGCTACCTCACCGGCGTGGCGGCCACCTCGGCCGACAACGCCTGGGCGGTCGGCCTCATCGCCCCCGGCGGCAACGGGATCGCGTCGTCGGACACCACCCCGCTGATCGAACGCTGGAACGGCAGCACCTGGATCGTGCAGTCGATCCCCGTGCTGGCGCACGGCGGTGAGTTCACTGCCGTGACCGCGACCTCGGCCGACGACGCCTGGGCGGTCGGGCAGGCCTACACGTCTAGCGGGAGCAGCGACCATACCACCTTGATCGAGCACTGGAACGGCAGCACCTGGTCCGTGGTGTCAAGCCCGGCGCCCCCCGGATCGAATCCCGATTTGTATAGCGTGACGGCCGTCTCGCCGTCGGATGCCTGGGCGGTCGGCGGCAGCAGCGAGTCCGGCAACACCAAATCGCTGACCGAGCACTGGAACGGCAGCACCTGGTCCGTGGTGTCGAGCCCCGATCCAACCGGCAACGCTGGCCTCCAGGCCGTGACGGCGACCGGGCCTGACGACGCCTGGGCGGTCGGATACACCAATATCACCACCACTGGCTGCAGTCCTAAGTGCCAGACCCTGATCATGCACTGGGACGGCTGCATGTGGACCGTCAAGCCCAGCCCGAACCCGCCAAGCGGCTACCTGAACCTCTTCCTCGGGGTCGTCGCCCTGTCCCCAGGGAACGCGTGGGCGGTGGGCACCACTGACTACGCCCACACCCTGATCTCGCACTGGGACGGCAGCGCCTGGAGCTAGCGGTTTCTCCGTTCTCGCCATAACACGCCGCAGCCGCCAGCGGGCTCGTGCCGCTGGCGGCCGCAGGCCGGTGACCGGGATAATTGGCTTGTACCGACGATTGCCCCCTACCATGCCGTCAGCTTGACCAAGTTTTCACAGCATCGTACTGTGCGTAGACGTCAAGCCACGCCCAAGACGTAACAAACACAGTGATTGTGAGCAAGCTGTCCAAAATGAGCACCTTTATCGAGCCTTTCAGATGCTATCTCGTACCAGGCGATCAGGTCACAAAACAGGCGATGATTACTGGCACGATAGTTCTCGATACAAATGTGCTTTTGAGCGCATACCGCTTCGCGCCAGCCGCTCGCGAAGAGTTGCTATCCGCTATCAGTCTGGTAGCCGACCGCCTATGGATACCACATCGCGTCGCGGATGAGTTTCACAGGAATCGACTCAGCGTCATAAGCGACTACGACGAGGCCTACATTCCAGTGATTGATGGTCTTCGCCTAGTTCAGCAAAACCTTGATGATGAGTTAAAGCCCAAAGTAAAAGAGCTGGCTAACCGAGCATCCCTAACCGAACAAGACAAGACCGAGCTTCTTGATTTGGTGTCTAAAAGTACAGATGCGGCAAGATCTGCGGTCGAAAGGCTTAGAGCAGAGCATGGGCTAGCAGACCTTCGCGGCGAGGACGACATCCTCTCGCGCTTTGCGACAGTTCTTGACGGCAAGATTGGCCATCCGTTTAGCGAATCAGACAGAATCCAAGCCACAGACGAAGCCGCCCGCCGAGCCGAAAATAGGATACCCCCAGGTTATCTTGACGCTAAGAAGCCCGAGCCCTTCGGCGACTACTTCGTCTGGAGGCAATTGCTTGTGGAGGCATCGAATCGAAAGGGGTGCGGCTCTTCGAGAGATACCTGTTTCTGGGGTGAACCTGGCGTAGTTCCTGATTCCGGCGTGTCGTTGCGAACTTGGACATAGCGTGGCCCCCGGAAGGGTACTTGTGCAGGCAGCGGGGTTTTGGGTTAGCCGGTGACCTGACCGTGGCATCGGGGTCCGTGCACGGGAAAGCCACCGCCTCCAGTGTTTATGGCGTCCAAACCCAAACAGAAGAGACGGTGGCCGTGGGCGCCAGCATGGCACAGATCGCTGCGGGAGCGGCGGAGCTTGAGGGCGGATTGTTTACCGCGGTGCGGGAGCAGGCGGAGTCGATGATCGCGTGGGCCCGGTCGGAGGACGCGCTCGCTGCGGAGCATCACGTCCTGGAAGAGCGCGCGATGACGGACGCGATGGAGCTGGCAAGGCTGCTGGCGCAGGCGCACCTGGACCTGCGGGCCCTGCGGGAGCAGCGCCGGGATGACGTGGCCGACGAGGACGGGGACCGGCGGATGACCTGCGAGGACGGGCAGGAACGGGGCCGGGTGATGATCTTCGGGGACGTGAGCACGTCGCGGGTCGCGTACCGGAAGAAGGGCAAGCCGAACCTGTACCCGCAGGACGCGGAGCTGAACTGGGGCCGCGCTGCTACTCGGCCGGGATCGAGAGACGGCTGGCGGAGGCGATCGCGGTGGTGCCCGCGGAGCGGGCCGCGGCGCAGGTCAGCCGCGCGGGCGCGGTCACCGTGGGGAAGCGGCAGGCCGAGGAGACCGCGGAGGCATACGCGGCGGACTTCGAGGGCTACTACGCCGCAAGGCTGCCGGAACCGTGCGCGGCTGGCTGGGCGGTGCTGCTGACCTGCGACGGGTCCGCGTTCACGGTACTGCCGTCCGCGCTGCGCCCCGCGACGGCGAAGGCCGCCGCCGCCCGGGCGAAGGCGAATGAGGAAGAGGGCTGGCCCGAGGACCCCGGTGAGCTGCGCAAGTCCAGGAAGCGCACGGCGGAACTGGCGGCGGTAGCGGACATCCCGCCCGCGCCCCGGGCACCGGAGGACATCCTGGCAGCCCTGTTCGAGACCCGCCCGGGAAAGGAGAAGGAAGCGCCGAAGCCGGAGCCGGGCCCGAAGGCGCAGGGCAAGACCCTGTTCGCATCAGTCCGCCGGCCCGCCGCGGACGTGATCGCGGACGCGTTCGCCGAAGCGCACCGCCGCGATCCAGGGCACAAGCGGCCCTGGATCGCCGTCATCGACGGGAACTGCCACCAGATTGAGACCGTCGAGAAGCTCGCCGGCGAGTACGGGGTGCAGGTCACGATCCTGATTGACCTGATTCACGTGAGGCAGTACCTCTGGAAGGCGGCCGGCTCGTTCTTCTGCCCCGGCGAGCCCGCGGCCCGCGGCTGGGTCCGCGAGCAGACCGCCAAGATCCTGGACGGGAAGCACCGCGACGTCCGCGCCGGGATCCGCCGCCGCGCCACCGCGTTCGGGTTCCGCGGCAGTGAGCGGGCCGGCGCCGACGAGTGCGCCCGCTACCTCGAGAACAAGCAGGACTACCTGGACTATCCCGAATTCCTTGCCGAAGGATGGCCCGTGGCCAGCGGTTTGATAGAAGGGGCAGCGCGCTGGCTCATCAAGGACAGAATGGAAATCACAGGAGCGAGATGGAGCCTGGGGGGCGCCGAGGCCGTCCTGAAACTTCGCGCCCTCGTCGGCTGCGGGGATTTCGACGACTACTCCGAATACCACATCAGGCACGAGAAACTGCGAAACCACGACAGCCGCTACCAGCAGCCCCCGACATCACTCCAGGAGGTCCAGCCGCTCGCGGCCTGAAACCGTACGCCCGAATTGTCATACCTCTATTGGAGCCGCACCCAATCGAAAGAACCCATATCTCGTCTTCGTGACAATAGACAACAAAGCGGACTGGTATCAGATACTCAAGGGTAGGACGATAGCTGCGCGTCCGGAGCTGACTCGCGAACTAGACGAAGTAGCAAATACTCAACTCGTGATGCTAAACGTATCTTCGTTCCTTTTTCATGCAAGGGAATATCTTGACGCCCAGGTTAGCGCAGAGACGATCCGACAATCAGAAGCACTTCCGAGGCTCGAGCTTGTTATAAACACCGAACTTATACAGCACGGAATCAGTGGCAAAGACAGCTTCGACGCAACAAAGCTTCTAAAGCGCATCAACTCAAGACGCGCACTCGTCAACGCACTTGAAGAGGCTCTGAGAGGGCGATACGACAAAGACCCGGACGGACTCACACTTGAGACAAAAGCCCTACAAGGTCAGCTAGCACATGCCCGGGATGCGGAACAGCAGCTCTCCAACCGGTTGCTCGGCATGATTCCTACTACGCCAATGTCCGATGCACACTGGAAGTTCGTGCTCCAAGAACATCGCGCGGCAGGGCTTACTGATGAGACAGGTCGGGAAGATGGCGCCGTGCCTCATGGTGAAACAAACCAGGTGGAAGAGTAGGCGCACCCATGGATCAACCACGACGGCGGTCGCCAGGGCTTCGATGCCGGGCAGCCCCGGAGAGTTGTCCGCAAGCTGCCGGTACAGGTTCGGACATTTCATAGCACCGGCCCACTCCGCCCGTCTGCTGACCCTCGCAGTAAGGCATCGGTTCTGCGGACTCGGACACGTCAAAGAGTTTGCTCCCGTATCGTTCTTGCGGTTCATTCGGTCTCACCGGGACGGCGGGCCGGTGAGTAGCTTCTGGGTACAGCTAGCGGGCCGGGACGAAATCTCAGGAGTGTCATGGATTCTGGAGCAGCTTTTCCTGACAGACAGACCACCACGACGGTGCGCGCAAGGGTGCGTGACGTAGTCCATGATGTGGTGGTCACGATCGCCCCGGAGGAGTTGCCGCTGATAGCGGAACTGAACCGGCACGACGATGCCGTAGTAGTGCGACGACTGGGAAGTCGGCGCAGGTCGCGTACCCCGCTCGGGTTCGGCCTGACCGACCTCGCAGCACTGACGACTCCCGTCGCCTGGCTGGCGCTAAATCAGGCCGAACAGCAGATTGTCGGCCATGCGGTAGATGGCGTCGCCAAGGGGATAAGGGCAGTACTGGCGAAGGTTTTCCGAAGGCGCGCCCCGTCGGTCACAATCCCGCCGCTGACAACCGAGCAATTAGGACAGGTGCGGCGACTGGTCCTGGAGATGGGCATGCAGCGCGGATTGGGCGAGAAGCGCGCGTCGGTCATCGCAGACGCTGTGGTAGCCAGGCTGGTACTGGCACCCTCCGAGGATCCCGGGCATAAGCCACACGTTGCGGGCCATGTCACTGGCGACGAAGCGTGACGGCCTGCTCGCCGACCGCCGACACTTCGGAGGCGGAACTACAAGCTTCGGCCCGGCTTGACGAGCGGGTCCTATCGGCCGGCGCAGCACTGCGATTCGCGCTGCTCCTGCTGCTCTTCGTCGCTGCCGGGGCTGCGACGCTCCCAGCGGCCATCCAGCAGTTCACCGAACCGGCAACCGGCACGACGGTGATGATTTGCTGGCTGGCCGCAGGCGTCAACCCGAGCACGCCGATGTATGGGGACACCCTCCAGTCCCTCAGGTCCGAGCCTGCTGTCAGCGCATGCCTGGCTCGCTACGACCCAAGTCATCCGTGGATACACGTGGTCGTGGTTGTCGTGCTCCTTGGTGCGGCCGCCGCGCTTTACTGGCTGCTGCCAGTCTGGAGGATGCGGCGGTCCGAGGTCGTACCGCTAGCCGAGTTCGACGCCGATGGTCGCTTGAAACAGATCCTGGACGATTTGGTTACCAAGGCCGGGCTTTCCCGTCCCCCTGATTTCGTCATCGCCCGCTCAGCGATCACGACGATCGACGCGCGCGTATTCGGCCGCTGGCGAGCACACCAGGTGTGCCTGGACGCTGGCCTGGCCGTCACCCTGGACATGGACAAGTTCCGGGCCGTGGTCTTGCACGAACTCGCGCACTTGCGGAATAAAGATGTCGGTATCACCTACGCCACAATCGCTTTGTGGCGGGTGTTCCTAGTGCTGGTTCTGCTACCAGACGTAGCGTCTCTCGTCGAGGACCTTGTCGTCAACCGGACGCCAGGCCCGTGGGGCATCGAGACATTCTATTGGCATGCCCTGGCGCTCGACGCGCTAATCGTGGTGTCGTTCTACCTTACGCGGGCCAGCATTCTACGTAATCGCGAGTTCTACGCCGATCAAATGGCCATGCGCTGGAAAGCGAGCCTGACGGCCTGGGATACTCAGGCCGCGCCTGTCGCAAAGCCGCAGCTTCTCACCGCTTTCGCTGACCTTTGGAGCACCCACCCCGCGCCGTCACTGCGCCGGACTTCGCTGGCTGACCCGAAGGCGCTGTTCGCTCTTGATGCGCTGACAATGCTCCTGACTGGCATTGCGGCCGACATCCTCGCCGGGCAATTCGCCAGCCTGGGAGCAGACAGCGGATCTCCTGTAGCACTGCTAGCCGAGGCGATGCTGGTCGCAGTACTTGTCGTGGGCATCGGCGGCGTCGCGCTGTGGCGTGCCGTGGTGCATGCGATTCTGACGAACCGACCAGTCCCGTCAGGATGGCAGGTCGGCCTCTACCTCGGACTTGGCATCGCCGTTGGCGAGCTTATAGGCCCTGGAGCAGTCGGCAATGGCTGGCTGCCTGCCCAGCCCGAGGCCCTGCTGGTGCTCGTCGTAGCGCTTGTCCTGGTAATGACCTGGACTGCCCAGAACGCCGAGTGGTGGGCGAGATCCTGGCGAGGGCAATCATTGCGTCCAGCCATGTTCGTTGGCCTGGCGGCCGCATCGCTCGCGTTCGCCTGCGTGCTGGGCTGGTGGTACGGGATAGGCAACGTCCTAGTGAGCGGGTGGCCATATTCGATGGCTGGGCTGCTGGGCTCATACGGCCTGCCATGGGTACCTGCCGTCCATATCGCCGTCGTGCTGCGGTTGTTTCTGGTGACCGACATACTTCCCGGCTTCGACCCAGCAGCAGGATCCCTGTGGTGGGCACTCTCGCTGCTCTGGCTGCTGCCGCTGCTCGTCCTTCCGATGCGCCCGCTCAGGCACTGCCCGGAATGGCTATCCAGAGTGTTGCCTGACATAGACACGCCACTCACCCGACAGCTCCCCGGGATGCGCCGCTACTGGCGAGCTAGCCTGGCAGCCGGGCTGATCAGCTGCGCCACCCTCATCGGCGCCATGGCCAGCATGCACAGTAGCTTTGCGGATGACCGGAACCCAACTCACCTTTCGTACTACATCCTCATCACGTACCTGGCGTGGCCAATCGTCATCATCATCGGCGTCATGGCGATGGCTTCCGTCGTCGTCGCAGCAACGACGGAATCGGCCTGGCTTCTTGCTGGACTCATCGCCGCAGGCATTAGCGCCGTGATCGGTACGGTGACCGCCTTTGTGCTGGGAAGCACCGATAGCTGCCTAGGCCCGCTCTCCGCCATCACCGCGCATTGCCGATGGCTGCCAGGCGCGTCGTGGCCGCTGCTCAAGGAAGGGCTGCCTCTGCCGCTGACCATCGGGATGCTGGTCGCCGGACTGGCCGCATTCGCCGGCCGCGGAACCCATCTGCTGTGGATGCGGCTCGACCAAACCAGGCAGCATGCGCCCGCATTGTGCCCACCGGAGGCCGGGATGCGCGAAGTGCGGCCGTCCGCCTGGATAGGCGTCATCGCATTGATCGCTGCCGCCGCTACAATGACGGTAGCGGGAATCTCGCAGTCCGCTGGAACCGAGACCGCTGGGCAGGCCCAGTCGGACGAGTCAATGGTGAATCGGGCCGATACCCCCCCGGCGGTTGTCTTGCGGCTACAGGCCCTGGCCTGGGGTGCGATTGGCGGCGCGGACCTCCTCAATGGCTTCCGTCCTGCAGAGAGCGCCTACCGCTCGGCAATCGCCTCCGCCAGGAAATCCACCACAGATGCCCAGTTCGCTATGGCGATGCGGAAGCTGAGCATCAGCTGCGGCAGGATCGCCCGCGCGACGCATCGAGCGGCCGGCTTCATCGATGTCCCCGTCCCGGCAGGACAGCAGCTATGGTCACGCATGCTGAGCCGCTACCGGCAATGGACCACAGCATGCTGGGATTTCATCGCCGTCACAACCGTCGCGCACGGCAAAGCGGTAGCGACCGCCGACAGGAACGCCGTCAGGTCAAGAACGGCGATGACCATATGGCTCAACAAGACAGTCGCAATATACCTACGGCGCGTTGGGGAGCGGGTGCGAGGACAGGTCACAAGACGCCAATGACCTGGGTTTCTCCTGACGGCCGGTGACGTGCTCCCACCCGTCATGGAAATAGTTCCGGTACCGGTCCAACACTGCCACTCCGGTGGAGAGCGGGACACCTGCGGAACACTCCGAATCGTCGACCCGTGGCAACGCAGACGTCCCCCGGTCGGCACAAGCAGACCCGGGGGCAGAAAAACCTAGGCGTCTTGGACGGAAGGTCAGCCAAAGCGTACCGCTGCTGGGGCGTTATCGATCTTCATGAGCTGCCCCCGGCAACTTTGGAGGCCTTTTCTTGCCGGATAGTGATTATGCTACCAGGGTTCCCGGAAGCATGTAATACCTTTCCTCGAATTCTTTAGGAGGAATATTTCCGCACGCAGAATGGAGCCGGTGACTGTTGTACCACGACACCCATTCCATGGTAGCCAGCGCAACATCCCTCACATTATGCCAGGGTCCCTCTCTTTCGATGAGTTCTTTCTTGTAAAGACTGTTCGCCGACTCGGCCGCCGCGTTATCATAAGAATCGCCCTTGCTGCCGACCGAGCGAGCCGCGCCGATCTCGGCCAGCCGGTCAGAATAACGGATCGAGGTATACTGCACACCGCGGTCAGAATGGTGGATGAGATTTCCGTCTAGTTTACTGCCGGCCTGCCAGATCGCCATCTCCAGCGCATCAAGCGCAAGTTCGGCGCGCAGGCTGCCCGATACCTGCCAGCCGACAATCCGGCGAGAATACAAATCGGTGACGAACGAGGTATAAGCGAAACCGCTCGCAATTTCCACGTAGGTGATGTCAGTGACCCACTTGCGACCGGGAGCTTCAGCGGTGAAGTCGCGTCCGGGCAGGTCAGCGGGACGCGCCGAGGCCGGGCCGGGAACGGTCGTGCGCGGTTTCTTCCGCCTGGCCGACACGCCGGCGATGCCCATCTCGCGCATCAGCCGCTCCACCGTGCACCGTGCGACGCCGATGCCCTCGCGATGGAGCTGGCGCCATACCTTCCTGGCCCCGCAGGCCCGGCGGCCTTTCTTCCAGTCTGCCCATACCCGCCTGATCTCCTTCTTAAGGTACTCGTCCCTGCTCTCCCTAGCCGAAGTGACGTGCTCGCGTTTCTTCGCCGCGTAGTAAGTGGACGGCGGGAATTCCAGCACCGCGCAGGCCGGCTCGATCCCGAACCGGTCCCTGCGTGAATCGATGAACCCGACTAGCGCGGATACCTGGGGCCGGGTTCCCTGGCGAAATAGGCACTCGCCGCCTTCAGTATCTCATTCGCGCGGCGCAGTTCTTTATTTTCGCGTTCCAGCTCCGCGATCCTTTTCCGGTCCTCCGTCGTCGTGCCCGGCCGCTCCCCGGAATCGACCTCCGCCTGGCTGACCCAGTTGCGGAGCGTCTCAGGATTAATGCCCAGCTGACGGCCGACCTGTGCGACCGCGCCTCGCCCGCCACCTGACTCGGCGCGCAATTCCAGGACCATCTTCACTGCCCGTTCCTTATCTTGAGCTTTCGCGTCAGCCGGGGCCGTGACCTGCGGTGTCCCGTCGTGGACAGTGTTGCCGACGGGACACTCGCGGCCTGGTCCTGACTGTTTCACCCCTTCGGATCGTTACCTGATCGGGTCCGTGCTGACCGCTGATCGCCGAGTGCGCGGGCGAGCTGGCGCCGCAGCCGCGCATTCTCGTCGGCGAGCTGCTTGTTGCGGTCGAGCGCGGTGGTGAGCCTGGCGCGCAGCGAGGCCTCGGTCGCCCGCTGGCCGGCGGGGATGGCGTCGGCGGAGCCGGCGCCATCTGTCTTCTCGCGCAGCCGGCGGATATGGCTGCTGATGTCGGGCTGGGTATAGAGCCATGATCGTGAAATGCCGGCTGCCTGCGCGACGCCGACGAATGTCACGGGAGCGCCGGCCCGGTCGAGTTCGCGCAGCGCCTGGACGGCCCTGGCCCTGGTCAGCTCATGACGCCGGGCGGCGGCCTCGGAAAGCGGGTCAGGACGCACCGGCGGCCGTTTCCTTCCCGTCTGTTCCCTCGTGCCCGAGGGTCGCGATGATCTTGTCCAGGTTGCCGACGACCTGCCGGTTCATCTCGGCGACGCGGGCATGGCCGATGGCTTCGGCCGCGGAGATGATCTGCAGCGTGGCCTGCCGCTGGGCATGATGCTGCGGGAGGAACTCCGCGGTCGTCACGAACATCGGACAAGTCAAACAACTGTTCGCATGCGGGCAGATTTTGACCAGGGGAAGCTGGCAGTAGCCGTTCGGCAGAGCCTGGGTGGCGCGGGACAGCTGCTGTTTCGCCCAGGCGGCATCGCCGAGCGGCCCGTCGGGACTGATCTGGACGGGCTGGCCCTGGGCGTTCACCTTGCGGGCCCGTTCCCAGTGCTCACGCACGGTCTTATCGGACAGCCGGGCGTAATGAGCGGTCATGAGCGGCGAGTCGTGATCGAGGATCTTCTGCACGACATGCTGCGGGACGTCCCGGTTGATCAGGACCGTTCCCAGGGTGTGCCTCCATTGATGGGGGGTCAGGCGGGCGGGCTGGCCGTGCTCGTCGCGGATGTCGCAGTCTTCCAGCCAGCGGTAGACCGCAGTGCGGTAGGTATGACTGGGGAGTGACCTGCGCCCGCTGAGGTTGCGGTTCTGCCGGGGGAACAGCACCGGGGTGCCATCGGGGAAGCGCTGCAGTGCCCGCTGCTTCTGCTCGCCGATCAGCGCGAGGATCTCGTCATCGACGGGGACGAGGGCCTCGCGTTTCATCTTGGTGTTGTAGTAGAGCAGGTAGGGGGCGCCGTCGGCGTCGGTGACCGTGCAGTCGAAGGACAGCCCGACGGCTGAGGAGATCCGCAGCCCGCAGCGGATGAGGATCAGCGTGATGAGCCGGTAGGCCGGGTTGTCCTGCCTGGCGAGGCTGGCAGGCTGCTCGACCTGGGCCATGACGTGCGCGGCGAGGCCCCGGGGAATCCGGGCGCCGCGGCGAGGGAAGTCCTCAGGATAGATCGCCGTGGTGGCCGGCAGCGTGTCGTCCCAGCCGTGCCGGCGGACCGCCTTCAGGAAGCTGCCCAGTTCGGAGAGGTAGCGGCTGTGGCAGTCCCGGCTCCCCAGTTCCGCCTGCAGGACGGCCAGGTAGCTTTCCAGCAGCGGGCGTGTCACGCCGGCCAGGCCGACGGGCGGCTCGGGCAGGGAGGAGAGCCAGTCGGCGAACCGGGTCACGGCCCGGGTTCCGTATGCGGCGGTGCTGGCCGACAGGCCGGTGGCCAGCTGCCAGCGGATGTGCCGCTTCGCGAGGTCTTTCAGCCAGGGCTGGGAGATGCCCGCGAAGCTGACGGTGGCCTCGTGATGCTCGATGCCGAGGTTGCGGAGCCGCCAGGTGTCCCGCGGGTACTCGGTGTCCCAGCCGGCGCCGAACGCGAGCGCCTCGATGCGGCGGCGTGCGTCGAGAATGAACTGGCGCCAGCCTCTCCCGTTTCCCGGATCGAGAGCGGCCCACCATTCTTCGGGCTGTTCGAGCAGGGATGACGTGCCTGCGGCGGCCAGGGCCGTGATGAGCGGGCGGATTTTCAGGGGCCGCAGTTTCGCGTTCTGCTCGTCGCCGCGGCACTGCAGGACGTACTGGATCTCCAGCCGGAGCCCAGCGGGCAGCCGGCGCAGGTCGATGTGCTCGGTGCCCGGTCCCGGGTTCTCGCAGGAGGCGGCAAACTCGTCCAGGCCAGGGCGCCCCTTGTACTTCCACCGGCTGTCGTGGCCATGGCAGAACACCGACGTGCCCTGCGCCCATAGGCTGCAGTAGCTGATCCGGCAGGCCGTCGGCGGCCCCGTCTGCGGCGGCGTGTCCGGTGCCCGCCAGCCGGGCAGGTCCGGGCGTCCTGCATCGCACCACTGGCGGTGGTGCCGCTGGCACAAGCCGCGGGCCTTCTGCCCGTAATTGCATCCTGCGATGACGCATGCGCTCAGCGGCAGGTGGCCGTGCCAGGCAGGGTCAGCCGTCGCGGTGAACTCCGCGAGGGGCAGCAGCCGGCCGGAATCTCGCCACCGCTGCCAGTGCGCGGTGCACAGGCCCTGCACGCGGTGCGGGCGGTCGCAGCCGTTCACCGCGCACGGCGGCCCGCCAAAGACCGGGTCCCGCGGGTCGAAGACCAGGTCATCGGCCCGGAACTCCGGGCGCACCGCGGCCATAAGCTTTTCCAGCAGGCCACCGGGAGCCCGGTACTTCCGGTCCGGCGCTGCCCCGGGGCTCACCGGCCGTCCTCCTCGTCGTCGAAGACAGTCGCGGTGACGCTGACCGTGACGCCGCCGCGGACGCCCCGGGCGTGCAGGTAGACAGGCGCCCCGGTCACGGACGGGATCTCGGTGGCCTCCTCAAGCTCTAGCGCCTGCCGCCATTGCGCGAACAGCGCGCGCCTGCCCCCGGCAGGAACGAGGACCCGGCCGGACAGGCCGCCGGCGGACGCGGTGACCGTCCACGCGAGCAGCGGGATGTCCGGGTGCGCGGCCAGGATGGCGGCGAGCTCGGAGGCGGCCTGCTGCTGCCATCGGGACCGGTCGGCCTGCGTGACCCAGCCGCCGGTCACCACGAGATTTCCTTCCCGGTGAACCAGCCGGCTTTCTCCAGCGCCGCCCGCGCGTCCTCGGCCGTCAAATGACCGTACGTCGCGGAAGTTGTGGTCACCGATGAGTGGCCAAGGAGCTTGGAGACGATCTCGATGGACACGCCGTCACGCAGCCACCTGGTCGCCGCCGAATGGCGGAACCAGTGCGGGTCGAACGCGATCCCGGTCCGGGCCCGCAGCCGCAGGACCAGGTCATAGGCCGCCTGGTAAGACCACGCCTGCCCTTTCGGCTCAGCCCAGATATTGATGAACACGTAGTCGCTGAGGGCAGGGCCGTATTCTTCGTGCAGGTAGTCGGCATAGAGCCGGATCAGCTCCGGGCCGACGGGAACTGTCCGGCCGCCGGACTTGGCCCTCGCCCCGTTCGCGTTCTCCCGCGCCACGATGGTGACCTCGCACTCGGCGGCCGCGATGTCCTCATGACGCAGGCCCAGGACTTCGCCGGCCCGGCACCCGGTCTCGTGCATCAGGGCGAAGAAGAAACGGTCCCGCAGCCGGGTGCAGGCATCCAGGACCGCCTGCGTCTCGGCGGCGGTCAGGATCCGCGGCAGCTTCTTCGGCGCCTTCAGCGTGATTGCCCGGCCGCGATAGGGCTTTCCCTTGCTCACGTGGTGCAGGAACGGCCTCCAGCCGCCCCGGCCGCCGGCCCGCCACGCGGCCAGCAGGTCCCCCGGTCCTTCATAGTTGCGGGCCTGGTGCGCATAAAACACGCTCACCGCAGCGAGCTTGCGGTTCACGGTCGCCACGCTGACCTCCGGCACCGACGACGGCAGCACCGCGACCTCACCCGCCCGCCCCGCCGCCGGAAGCTGCAGCCAGGCAACGAACTCGGCGATGTCCTCCAGCCGGGCCTCGCGCCAGTCCAGCCCCCGGAACCCGAGAAACTGCCACAGGTCTTTCATGTCGTGGGCGTACGCCTTCACCGTGTTCGGCGACCGGCCGATATCAGTGAGATACGCCAGGAACCGGTCGACCGGGACGACCGGCACGTCGTCGTCCCCCAGCACGGTCCACGATCGCGTCCCCGAACCGGGGATCACCACCGGATGCACGAGCATCGTCTCCTCCTTGAGCAACGTCATGGACAAGGCCGGAGATAACCACAGATCAGCCCTCATCCGGGCAGGGGAAGACGCTCGTGATGGACGTTAAGGACACTTCAGATTGGGCTAGAGATAACGTTCCCGCAGTTCATCGGGATGCGGCTTCCTCGATACCATGAGCCCCAACCTGTCGGGTCGGGCCGGAGCGCCCTGCCGGGGTTGCCCTCCGGCGGGTTTCTCCGGCCCGCCCGCCAAACCCGGCGTGCGCGTTACCGCGCACCGGGCTTTCCGCGTGCCTTGCCCGCTGGCCTAGCTTGCGCTGGAGATCGGCCGGGGTGCCCACGGGGCGGGGATCTGCTTCCCGCGATAGCGGTAGCGGGTGACCGGCACGGCTGACGCGCCGGTGAGCCTCGTCCCGTTGGCTGCGAATATCCAGGTGCCGGGGAGGCAGAAGCGCCTCCGCATCTGGGGCATTCCGAGTCCGGTGCGTCCATGGTGCTTGCGCCGCAGCCATCGCATGATGCGGTTCCATGCGTGGGCGTCCACCTTGTTGAAGGCGGCCTTGGACACGCCGTGCCGGAAGTAATTCGCCCACCCTGCCAGTGCCTGGTTGACACCCTGGAGGAGCGTTTGCAGGTCCTGGTTCTGGGTTGACCTGTACGTCCTCTCCGATACCTTGTCCTTGATGGCCTGGATGGCCTTCCGGGAAGGCATCGTGTAGACGTGGTGCTTGCTTGTTCCTCGTTTCCGCAATCTGCGGATGGTAAAGCCGAGGAAATCAAAGCCCTCGTCGATGTGGACCACGCGGGTCTTTTCCTCTGCGAGCCGCAGCCCCAGTGGTGCCAGGGCGGCGGCGGCCTCGGCGCGCAGGGCCTCGGCGTGCTGGCGGGTGCCGTGAATCATGACGGCGAAGTCGTCGGCATAGCGGGCAAGCCGCCAGTTGCCCAGTCCCTTCCTCACGCGCGCCTCCCGCCGCCAGCCTTCCGGCTGCCATTGCCGGGCAAAGTGCTCGTCCAGCGCCGACAGCGCGATGTTGGCCAGCAGCGGGGAGAGGATCCCGCCCTGGGGAGTGCCGGTCAGGCTGTCCTCGTAGTATCCGGCGGCCGTCATGACCCCGGCCTTGAGAAAGGCCTTGACCAGCGCGAGCACCCGCTTGTCCTTGATCCTTGCCCGGACGCGGTCCATCAGGGCGGCGTGATCGATCTCGTCGAAGCACGCCCTGATGTCGGCCTCCAGCACCCACGTGTAGCCCTGGGTGGCGAAGAGCTGGATCTCGGAAATCGCGTCCTGCGCGCGCCGGTCAGGCCGGAACCCGTACGAGCACGGCTGGAAGTCCGCCTCGAATACCGGCTCCAGCACCAGCTTGAGCGCTCCCTGGACCACCCGGTCGGCCAGGGCGGGTATCCCGAGCTTACGGAGCTTTCCGCCCTTCTTCGGGATCATCACCTGGCGGACCTCTGAGGGCCGGCAGGTCCCGGCCCTCAGCTGCCCCCGGATTTCCTCCAGGAAGCCGCTCGCCCCTCCTTCCCCGTGCTCGACGGCGGTCGCGGTGACCCCGTCGATGCCGGGTGTCCTCGCGCCCTTGTTCCCCCTGGCCCGGCCCCATGCCCCTGCCAGGAAGCCCGGGTCGCAGACGAGGTTGAACAGGTCACCGAACCGGCGGGAAGAATCCTCTCCCGCCCAGCGGTGCAGCTTGATCTGCATTCCCCGTACCCTGCCCGTCAGGACCGCGGGATCGTCCCCCGGCTCACCGGGGAAGTCCTCGCCCGGCCCTCCGGGCAGGGCGCCGGGGTTCCCCGGCGCGTCTTCGGGCATTACAGCACCTCGCTTCTCATCTTGCGCACTGCATGGCACGCTGCCGCCCTTCCCCATGCGCACGGCTCTCCCGTGCCCGGAGTACTACGGCGGCTCCGCCCCGCCCGCGCCCTTCAGCCGGCGTCGCGCCTATCCGCCCCTGCCCCCCGGGAGAGGGCCAGGACGGAGCAGGCACGGGCGGTTCCCGCGTTCACTGCTGTCCGGTCGGCGGGCTAGGCACCCGGCTATACCCCCGCGGCATCGCCACGGCTACCCCGCAGCACTTCGCCGTGGCCTCCCGCCCCAGGCTGGAAAGACCCGGACAGGAGTTCCCCGCCCCGCACGTCCCAGGGGGCAGGTGCGCGCCGCCAACCAGCCCGCATCCACCGGGTTAGAGCTGGCGTGACCTCAAGAGGCGTAACAGCACCGGTTCCTCGCGTATACCTTCCCGCCTTGCTCACCGCGCCCGGCCCGTCCGGCAATTCCAGGCCGACGCGACTTCGTCAGGGCTGCTCCCGCCCTCCCCGGCGACCCCCGGATCAGGCTGCCCTCAGCTTCACCCCGCCGCTGCGACGGCAAGGCGATGGCGGTCTCTCACCTCCATCCGGAATGACAACAACAACAACAGCAGCGCCTCGTGGCGCACTCCCAGACGTCACAGCCTCCACGAAAGCCGGGGCGGTCATCACGCCAATGACGACAACGGCGTGCGTAGCGGCACCGATACCCGAGAACGGACACCACGTCTTGCGATCCTGGCGGCCGGTGCGGCGACGCACGTAACAGACTCGCCAATTTTGACTGCTGATCCTTCCGCCCAGTCGTCCGGAGCCGGGTCACAGACCGGATCTACCTCCTGGCGCATCGCAGCCCTCAAACCCAGTAGCGATCCGCAGTTGCCCTGGGTGTGATCAGATGTCTACAATTGGACTCATGAAGATCGATTCTGACGACCTGATTGACGCCACCGGCGTAGCCGAAGTCCTGGGACTCGCGAACCGGACATCAGTTAGCGTCTATCAGCGAAGGTACCCGGCCATGCCGTGCCCGGTAGTTGACCTCGGGCGCGGGCGGACCAAATTGTGGTCCAGGACCGCGATGACTTCCTGGGCGCTGTCGGCCGACCTTCGCTCGCCGCAAGCCATCGCTAGCGCAGAACTCAAGCAGCTCACGCTGCTCGGCAAGCCGCTCGCTCAGAGCATTTTTCGCAGCAGCTACAACTCTGCGCGGCAGCATGCCCTCGGAGGCGGCAAGGAGGCACGTCAACTTGATCGCTCAAGGCGGGCCGCCTACGAACTCGCGCTTGAACAGGCCCGGAAACTCGACACTGCCTTCCAGGTCGATATGTCCGATGGCTGGCTCGACCAGTCGTGACTCGCCCACCGACCTGGCACCACGGATCCGACCCCGACAACGTTCCTGTGTCCACGCCGAGCTTGCGACCGAGCGACAACCCAGGAGCCACGTGACCTCCTGCTCCCAGAGCACAGCATCCAGGATCTGGCGCGCACCTCGACTATTACGTCGACCAGCTACAGGCAAACGGCAGCCCAGGGGTCGGTGTAGATTGGACTGGTCCACTTCCTCCCCCAGATCGTTGACCTAGTAGGCGTTAGCGCTGTTTGCTCCTTTCACGCCAACGCGAGAGCATAATCTGGGCTTCTGACCGCAAAGGGGCGTTGGATGAGAGTCTCGAAAGATGACATGATCTGCGGCTTGCCAGCACCTGCGGCCAGGCAGCTTATGCGCGCCTATTTCGATTACCGTTCCCCCGGCCTGGCCGCTGAACTGCTTGGTTTTGACCGCGACTCCGCCGAAGATCAGCTCCGCGCCTTGGAGGCAGCCGGATATCTTCGGCAGATCGACGAGGAGTCGGCCGTCGGCGATCTGCGATGGATCACAACCGTGCGAGGCAACGCGCTAGCCCACGCAAGTTTCGGCAAGCCGATCAACCGAGCGACTGCCGAGAAGCATCTCGCGCAGGTCATCGAGAGGGCAGCTGCATACAACGCGGACCCCAGTTATCTCCTTACCGTCAAGGAGATCTCGGTATTTGGCAGCTACCTGGACCCAAACATGGACCGACTCGGCGACCTGGACCTGGCGGTGACTGTGGTTCGCCGAGAGACCAATGGGGAAAGGCACGTCGATCGCGTCCTGGAATACTCCGAGGCAAGCGGCCGCAGATTCGGGGCATTCATCGAGCAGCTCTTCTGGCCATCACGCGAATTGATGATGATCTTGAAGAACCGCTCCCCGGCCATCAGCATCACCAAGGAGGACGTCAGCAAGCTAACTGACAGATTCAGGATCGTATATGCGGTGAACGATGATCCTCGCGCGATCCAGCCGCCACAGGATTCGCTGATCGAGCGCTGAACTAGCCACGCGCCCCCAGTTCCCTTGGTGCGGCTAGCGTCACAATGCGCCTCGGCTCTAGATCGCGCATTCGGCGCGCTCAGGATCATTACGCACCGATCTGGGGCTCGTCGGCTTCTGTTGAGCGAACTACCGAGCCGCCACCGGGTTCCGCGATCTTCGGCTGCCATGCATCGCGCTGAGACTGGGTGACAGGGTCGCGCCAGTCGACCGCGTCGCCGGGCAGACGCTCGACCGCGCTATCGCCGCATGGCGCTACCGGAATGGCTTCAGGGGCGTTTCGCGATCCTGGCAGTTGCCGCGCTTCGCGTTCTGGGTCGGCTATGGCCTGGACGGCAAGGAAACGCCCCGCTAGCCCGAGAATTCGCAGCTAGGGGAGCATTTCGCAGTATGTGGCAGGTGTTGGGTTCGAACCAACGCAGGCTGAGCCGACGGTTTTACAGGCATCGCCAGTATTTGCCCTGACCTGGGCTTATGTCCCCATCATATAAATTTCTCCGGCTATTCTCCGCGCGGATGGAGCGGGCTTGCTAGGCGGGGGCGTCCGGGCCGTCGAGCTTGATCAGCGGCAGGTCGGTCCTGGCGAAGTCGTCTCCGATGCACAGCAGCGGTTCGCCGGCCAGGGAGGCGATCGCGTAGGCGCAGCAGTCGCCGAAATTCAGGGCGGCCGGGTGCCTGCCCTTGCCGAAACGCGAGTAAGCGTCAAGTGCCTCGGCGGCATGCTCCTCGCCGAACGCTACGGTCGTGATGGCGTTCTCCTGCAGGAACCGCGAAAGCGCCGTCTTTCCCCTGGGCCCGAACCGGGCCGTCATCACGATCCCGGTCTCCAGCCTTGTCGGCGCTCCGATCCGGGTCCGCTGCGCGGTGGCGAGCGCATGGAGGACGCGCTCATAGCCGGGTTCCTTTCCGACGATTGCCAGGATCGCGGACGAATCGATGATCACGCGCCGTGCTCACCGTAGCCGAGGATCTCCTCCCGCTCGGCCTTGGACAGCGGCCTGCCAAGCTGGTCCGGCGGGATCAGCGGCCAGATCTCCTCTTCAAGGAACCGGACGAGCCGCTCCTCCCGCTGCCCCGCCGACGGCCGGGACAGCGACTCGAGCACCTGGCGCAGGGCATACCGGACAGCACCCGTCTTGGTCCTGCCGGTCAGCGCGGCGACTTCACCGGCCAGCCGCTCGGTCTCGGGATCCTTGATGTTCAAAGCCATAGACGCATGGTACCAGGTTCGGTGGAAAGGTGGAGTTACTGGCGCTAAGGTTCGGGGCGGCGGCTCACATCGCCGCGGATCGGCAGGCGGTCGCGGCGCACGAGCCCGGCGCTGTCGGCACGGTCGCCCTCTGCTGTTTCCGGCGGTCACCACGGAAAAGCCAGGCGTCTGCGCCGTATCCTGACCGATGCCAGCATGCGAGGAAAACTGGCAGTCGAAAGGCCACGAGATGAGAGCACCTGATGAGTGGGGACTGTTCTACCTGGACTGGCTCCTGGACCACCGCGCGGAGTTCGAGTTGCTGGTCATGAAGGACCGCGGAACCGAGGCAGCCGGGCAGATCGACTGGTCCAGCCCCCGGCTGGTCTGCGTGGCCAGCGACTTCACCCGGTACGACGAACATGCCATCGGCCAGATAGACCGCAGCATCGAACTCGTCCGGTACAGCGACTACGACGGGGCCTTCCTGACCCTGGATCTCGTCGCCTCCACCAGCGCCACGGCTACCTCGGCAGGGGCTGAGGACTCCCCCCGCACCCCCGCACACGGCACCGAGCGGACCGTCAGCCAGCTGCATGAACGGGCGTCCGATGACCTTAAAACCCTGTACGACAGCCTGGAGCAGTACCTGCTGTCCCTCGGCGAACTCCGACTTGATGAAGACGATCTAAGAGTCCTTCCGGCGCCCGAAGGCACGGGCGTAAATCTTTCAAAATAAAAAATCATTTTCTTTGGAGAAATATTTGGGCCGCCTCCGCGTGCGGGCCCCAGGCTGGTCAATTAGTTAACGCACGCTGTAGCGCTCGCGGCGGACGGTTGCCTTCCGACCCTTGATGCTGACTTGCCTGAGCGCCGCGACCACGTCATCGGCGGCCTGATCGGGGACCTCGACCAGAGAAAAGCGATCGGCGATCTCGATCGCGCCGATGTCCCGGGATGGCAGGCGTGACCTGGTGACGATGACGCCGACCAGATCCTTGGGCCGGATCCCGGCGGACCGGCCGACGCCCACGAACAGGCGTGTCGTGCCCCTGGCGGCGGTACGGGCTCGTCCCTGGTCGCGTCCAGCGGCCTTGCGGGCCCGGCGGCCATCCTCGGCCGGCGGCAGTTCGACCTCAGGCAACTCCTGCATCTCAGATGCGGTCCCGCTCGCATCGTGGGCCAGCCTGACCGCGGCGAGGGCCACCTTGACTGGATCGAACTCCTCAGCGAGCGGCTCCACGACCTCCCAGAACGGATCGAGGTCACCGGTGAGCAGGATCTCCCGGAGAGCGTCGCGCGTGCTCTGCTGGCGCCGGGCGCGTAGTTCAGCGACGCTCGGCAGCTTCTCGACCGCGATTGGCTGTCCCGTCGCCCGCTCAATGATCTTCAGCGCCTTGTGCTCGCGGGGTTCGGCCAGTGTGATGGCGGTACCAGCGCGACCCGCCCGGCCGACGCGGCCGACGCGGTGCACGTAAATATCCGGCGGGCTCGGCACGTCGTAGTTCACCACGTGCGTGAGGCGCTCGATATCGAGGCCGCGGGCCGCGACGTCCGTGGCCACGACAAGGCCGAGACGACCGTCCCTGAGCCTGCCCATGACGCGATCACGCTGGTACTGATCCATTCCGCCGTGCAGCGCTTCGGCCTGGTGGCCGCGACTCGTCAGCGTCTCGGTGACCCGGTCCGTCTCTTCCCTGGTCTGGCAGAAGACAACCGCGGCCGCTGGCGTCTCGAAGTCGAGCACGCGCCCGAGGGCAGCGAGCCTGTGCCCGCGCGGCACGACGTAGGCGATCTGCCGCACCAGGAGTCCACCCGGTGCTGCCGATGCCTCGCGGCCTAGCTCGACCCGAACCGGGTCACTCAGGTGGCGGCGCACCATGCCGTTGATCCGGGCCGGCATCGTCGCCGAGAACAAAGCGGTCTGCCGGCTGGCCGGGGTCCGCCCGAGAATCGCCTCGATGTCCTCAGCGAAACCCAGGTCAAGCATCTCGTCGGCCTCGTCAAGCACGACGACCTCAACGTCGTCCAGGTCCAGGGTTCCCCTGGCAATGTGGTCGAGCGCCCGCCCGGGCGTCGCCACCACGACATCGACGCCCCGGTCAAGCGCACGCAACTGCCGGCTGATCGGCTGTCCGCCGCAGACCGGCAGCACCCGCACGCCCAGGCCGGACCCGTAACGGCGCACAGCCTCGCAGACCTGCGCGCCGAGTTCGCGCGTGGGCACCAGCACCAGGGCAAGCACGCTCGCACTCCCGCTCCGGCCGGCTATCCGCTGCAGAAAGGGGAGCGCGAAGGCAGCCGTCTTCCCCGTCCCGGTGGCGGCCTGACCAACTAGGTCACGGCCGGCGAGCAGCGGCGGGATGGCAGCGCGCTGAATCGGCGTCGGCTCATCAAATCCGAGCCCGGACACCGCCAGGCACAGGTCGGGGTGCAGCCCGAGCCCGGCGAAGCCGTCCCCGCCCGCACCGTCAACTTCCATCAACGAAACAACCACCTTGCTCAAGCACTTCGGCTTACTGCTGACATCAGACTCGGCCCGGTCGCATTCGGACGCCAGGCGGACAGGCCCGCGGCTCCGCGTCCGGCGAGGGACAGTCGCTGCCTGCCCCGGCCCAGATAGCCGCACACTACAGCCCGTCCAGCGCCCGATCCATTCCCCGGCTCGCGGCTTCTGGTACGGCTCGCGGCTTCTGGTACGGCTGGCGCGGAGCGGGCACGGTTTCGCGGCGGGCCGGGCCGGGCCAGAGTGAGCGGTCCTGGCCGAATACGAGACCCATGACAACGGCGGCGACCCCACCGCAGCCGCCACCTCCGCCCGCCCCGGCCCGATCGCCCGGTCGCGGACCTTTCCAAGGAGCGAATCAAGTGCCGGCCCCTTCTCGGCGGCCTCACCACCGAGTATCAGCGCGCCGCGTAAAAGGCCAGGTCAGAAGCAGTAGCGAGTTCTGCAACCCCGCACCGTGCGGTGTCCGCCATTTAGGAGGCGCATATATCCAATCTGCCGGCACCCTGTTCAGCGACGACGCCATGACCCTCGCCCACGACGCCGCCCGGGGCCTGCCCAGGGCCATCAACAACATCGCCACCCAGGCACTCCTCGCCGCCAGGAAACTCCGAGATCAGCCCAATCCGACTCGCGCGCGTGGTCGAAGACCGCGCCGCCCCGCCCGCCGACTAGGAGACCACTCAGTCGCCGAACGTGCCACCAGGTTCACCAGTGTTCGGGACGAGATCCCGGCACCTCGACTCCGAAGGCCAGGTCATGGCGTACTCCGAGAGCACGGTGTCGCCTGGGACCTGGCGCACCTTCTCTATATCGTCCGCCAGTAGATGCAATCGCCATCTAAATAGGTATAAAAGATAATCAATCTACCACGCCGGCTGCCCCAGGTGCCCGGCCCGCCCGGCGGGTCAGGCGGCCAGGCGGTGGCTGGTGCCGGGCTGGCGGCTGGCGGGGCCGGACCCCCGGCCCGCGAACCGGGCCAGCCACCATCACCCGATGCCAGGAAGGGAAACGGCGCGGCCAGCTCCCGCCAAGAGACTGCCAGCCGCCACCCGCGCCACCCGGCGCGGCGCGGACAGCCTCAGAAGACCGAGCGGCCGCGCCCTTCCCGCGCCAGCGGGAACACCCCATCCATCATCATGTCGCCGGGCGATCACCGACGACGGTCGGCTTTGACTGATGGCGTTGCCCCTTTTGCGGCAGTGCGAGAAAATCTCCAACGTGGCCTACTGCGACTTCCACGACATGGACCGCGATAACTGTCCGCACGGCCTGAGGCAGCGGCGCACTACCGCGAGCACTGTGGTGACAAGTCTGCTGATCGCTCCGAGCGGCATGGCCCACTTCCCGGGCTGCCTGCACAAAGGCGACCATCCGGACTACAGCCAGTGGGGCCAACTCAATACGCCGAACGCCTGGCAGCGCCTTGGCAATGGCGAAATCCTGAGGGCAACAGGTGGTCAGTGCCCTGACCGCGTAGCCACAAGCCGCTGCAAGGACTGCGACGCGCACGGACCTTGGTAGGCTCCATGACACGCAAATGCCACATCGGGCGATTGACGTGCACCTGCACCATAGGGAGCCCTGAATGAGGGTCTCGAAAGAGGACATTATATGCGGCCTGCCAGCGCCAATGGCCAGAGAACTCATGCGATCCTTTTCCGACCATCGTTCTTCGGATCTTGCGGCTGAACTGCTTGACCTTGACCTTGAGGCCGCAGAAGATCAGCTACGCGCGCTTGAGGCAGCGGGCTATGTAAAGCAAATTGACGAAGACTCCGCCGTCGGCGATCAGCGGTGGATCACAACTGTGCGAGGCAACGCACTGGCGCAGGCGAGCTTCAGCAAGCCGATCAGCCGAGCGACAGCCAAACGCCACCTTGCGCAGATCATCGAGAGGGCAGCGAGTTACAACGCGGATCCGGGCCACCTCCTGACCGTTAAAGAGATCGCGGTATTCGGAAGCTATCTGGATCCAGGCATGGATCGACTCGGCGACCTGGACCTAGCAGTCACCGTCGTACGCCGAGAGACTGACGGAGACAAATACGTCGATCGCGTCCAGGAATACGCCAGGGCGAGCGGCCGTAGGTTCGGGCTGTACATCGAACGACTGATGTGGCCATCACGTGAGCTAATGTTGATCTTGAAAGAACCGCTCCGCAGCCATCAGCATCACCAATGAGGACATCAGCAAGCTAACCGACAGATTCAAGATCGTGTATACGGTCCACAATGATCCCCACGCTGTCCAACCACCGCAGGACGCTTTGATCCAACGTTGACCTGGTCACAGATTTCTTCGGCGGTCATTGTTTAGCGCACTCGCCCGAGCCGCCTGGTTGTCAATCTTAGTGGTGTCGCCGCCTGGCCGGAAGGTCCGCTATGCAGTCTGGTTTGGCTGGGGGTTGGTAGTCCGCTGGCTAGTCCGGCAACAGTTGGCGGCCTGTTTTCACTCCTTCTGTTTGTTTGGGTTGAATGGATTGTCGTCACAGCCTGGGCGCTGGACCGCGCGCCCAGGCTGTGGTCGGCAGGTGGCTGAGGGCGGTGGCAGCCGCCGGGGTCGCGACGGTACCCGGTGGCGGATCATCCCCCGATCTCTGGTCCGCTGGTCTGCGACGCGATGGTTGCGTCAGGGCGAGGCGGCACGAACCTGGGCTCCCATTCCTCGGGATCTTCCCGGAGGATGACATCACGCCAATCACTCATCCCCGACTGCCGACCGTGCGCAGGCTCGAAGTCTCCGCGCCCATCCGGTTCAGCGCCCTTCAATCTGGGAGCTGGGCTAGCTGCTAGTTGTTCGCGGCTGCTCGCCGCTGGAAGGCGCGCCGGCCAGGCGTGGCCGCTGCTGAAGTCGGGCAGTGGCCGGGGGTTGCGCAGTCCGTTGCGAAAACCGGAGCGGATGGCGGATCGGGCTGCGGCGGCGCTGTGGTCGGTGACGTAGCCGTTGCGCTCGGCCGCGGCCATGAGCGCCTCCTCTGCGGCCTGGTCGGTCCACGCTCCCGCCGCCTCCCCCGCGCCCGGCGTGGAACGGGCTGCGCCGAGGGTTGACCCGGCTTTGAGGGCTGCGGTGTAGATGGCGGTGTTCCGGCCGCCAGGCTGGAGGGCAGCCAGATCCTCGGCGATCCCGGTGATCCTGGCGTGAACATAAGAGGCAGCGATCTCGGCCCTGCCTGGCGGAACGGGCAGTCGCGGCTGCGCAAGCCGGGCTTGCTCCGCCCGCGGTGTCCACGCATCGACGTAGGCGGCGGGCAAGTCGGCGATGACGGTGCCCGCGACAGGGCCGTAGCTGCCCAGCCCGCCGTGGGCCGGGACCTGGGAGGGAGGCGCCATCAGGATCTGGCCGGGCACGCGCAGGTCGATGCCTGGGAGCAGCGGGTTGCGCGGGTCCTTGCCCACCCATGCGCGCGGCGCCCAGCCTGGCGGGGTCCGGTAGATCCGGTGCGTGCCATGCGGCGTGCCGTGACCCAAGGTCGCGGGCAGCCCGCCGAGCCGGCCGGCGAGCGCGGCGAGCCCATCGCGGCCCCCGTCGTCAAAGTCCTGGTCAATGACCAGCATCCCCTCCGGGATCGCGAGCATCAGGTTCGCGCCGGCGTACTCCCCGTCCCCGACGAACCGCCGCTCGATCTCCTCATGGTCGGTTCAAGGCAGCACGAGCCTGTCGCCGTAAATGAGCATGTGCTTCAGGGCATCCATTTCAGTGATAGCTCGATCGATGCCCCCGCGCATCAGTATCGAGTCATGCGCAACTAGATTTGAAGCCAAATAAAGCCTGTGACTCTGCGTCTCAGGAGACAGCACATGCTGTTCGTCAAAAGGCAGACCACGATTCATCAGATAGTACTGGACCATTTGAAGTTTATCCTCGCGCCGCAACACGGCAGTGCGTCAAAAGGGAAGACCCCGCGATGTTCAAGGTAACTTTCAACCCATTGACGGTGGTCGTCGAGGCGGTTTTTGCCAGGTCCAATAGCTGCTCGATGGGTGTTCGTCTTATCTTCCTTATTAGTTCTTCAGATATCGGCTCGCTATAGAAGTCTTCCATCACTGAAAGCGAGCTCGATGGACTTGCAATCGGCTGGGGAGTCATGTTGCTAGAGTACTGAGTTGACATCAACCAGAACAATGAGCACTTGGCGGATAAAAGTAGCCCTTGCGCGGTGGCCCGCTCCACGAACCATCTGAGACTGCCTCTAACCGTAGCTTCGCGCCACTCTTAACCATGTGCTGTGCCAAAACTCGTTCATAGGCACTGAGCTGGTATTTGTGTTCGCTAAGCGGCTCTGCGGGTACTCGGTGATCAGGCCGTCCAGGACGTGCCTGCGCTCGATCCGGGCGGTGATGTCGATGGCCTGACAGGGCTGCCGTTGCGGGGCTCTTGCTGCAGGGCCTGATGCGGCCGGTGGCCGTTGTAATGCCGCGCGTACTCGGCCAGGACCCTGCGGAGGTGCCGCTCGCCGAGAATCAGCATGTGATCCAGGCACTCGCGCCGCAGCGTGCCCGCAAACCTTTCCGCGTACGAGTTCGCCTGCGGGGACCGGACCGGCGTTCTGATCACCCGCGTGCCATTACCCCCGAAGACGCTATCGAATGCGGTCGTGAACTTGGCGTCCCGGTCGTGGAGCAAGAACCTGAAGCCTCCCGCCCGATCACCGAGATCCATGAGCAGGTTGCGGGCCTTTGCTGCAGGTCCGCGCTCAGATCTGTGTAGGACCAGTCGAGCGCCGCCGCCACGGACAGATTCTCCGCATGCCTGTTCACGGAATTCCCCTCTTAACCTTGGGGTCTGGCAGTCATGTCTACCTCACCCGCTGCAGCTCTGCGCCGGGCCCGAAGCTCCTCGACCAGGTTCTCGATTTCAGCACGCCGGGCAGCACGTTGACGCGCACGTCCCGCGCGCACCTCATCATTGAGGATCTCGTCGACAACCCGCTGCTGGTGCGCGTAGCGATGTTCCGTCGATTCGATATTCCTGGCATGCATCCGCTTCCGCAGTTGGAGCCTCGTGCTGACCAGCCAATCGTAACTCGTGGTCCCGCCGATCAGCTTGGCGAACACCGGCAGGCAGTCCAGGGAGATGAGCAGGAGCCGGAGCATCCACTGCGCGGCCAGCACGAACCCGCTGCGTGCCGATAGCCTGCCTAGCGCGGCACTCTGTTCCAGCAGCCCGATGGTGCCGTCCTGCTGATGCTGCTGATTAGCCTCTGCCTCTGCTATGGCCTTGGCCACACGTTTCCCGTAATTATCGGTGATCGCCTGCAGGCGGTTGTTCGCCGTCACTATCTGCGCGTCGAGACTGATCAGCGCACTCTGCTCCTGATCAAGCCTGCTATCCCGGCGGTACTGGTCGGCCTCCGCTCTGTCCCGCTTACAGTTCGGCCCCTGTCCCACAATGCCGCTCAGACCGGAACTCTTACGTCCGTTGCATTCGGCCCTGGCCAGGTTGTTCTTTCGCGCAAGCTGCGCGTTGATAGCCGCGATTCGGCTCGCTACGATCGCGCGCTGGACCTTCAATCCGTCCAAGTGCCGCTGTGCGATCACAGGAGCATCCCCGCCTTGAATGTTCAGGATGTGGCCCCGGCAGGCGGCGCCGGGCGGCTGGATTCCCGTGGGCGGATTGCAACGCGTCCATTGGGTCACGGCCGCAGCCAGGGTTTGCGCCCGGAAAGACCGGACCTCTCGATTCACTGCCGGCGCGAATGCCCATAGGACAAGTGGTTCGGCGATAACGGCGCCGAGCAGCACCGATACGACGATGCGAGGCAGGAAGAACCAGATCTTCATCGCGCCCATGACGCCGTGGGTACTCGCGATCAGCCAGCCATCGAAGCTCATCACCATGAACGCCCAGAACATGCCGACCAGGAGGACCGCGAAGATGGGCGCCTGCACGACATGGCTAAGTGCCGTGATCAGAGAGATGCCAGCCAGCAGTCCGGTGTTCAAGATGATCGCGCCGAGCCGAGTGTAGCGGGCCCGCTCCTCTGGGACCCAGTCCAGGACGCTCTCGTCCACGCCAGCGATGGCACGTAGTCGGCGGCCTGGGCCGTGGCTTGGCTCGGCCGGCGCGAGGCGCTCGCCGAGTACCTCCTCGCGGGTCAGAATGGTGCCATTACCGGCGCGTTCATCCGGGGCATCCGCGCCAGCCGCCCGCTGGGATTCCGCGTCCGGGGAAGGCGTTTCCCCGGAGAGTCTGCGGAATGTGCGGCCGAAGGGCCGACCTTCGCGAAACCCGCCCTCGCGGCTGAGGTCCGACGGATAGCCGTCGTAAACCTTCGGGTGCCCGTTCACCTGCATGTCCTCAGCCGTCCGGAAAACACCGTCGGCCATGGCCGCCAGCGCATCGTCCGGAGAACGCTGGGCGGGTTCTTCCCCGGATCGCGTCGGCTCGTCGTCGTCAGCTTGTGGTGTCATGATTCTGAGCCCCGTCGGGCGGGTCGTCTATGACCTCTGCCTCTGCCGTTACCGTTGAATTGCTCTCCTCGGCGGGTCCTGAGGTAGCGTCCGGCGAGTCGTCCCGAGGTGGCGCAGTGTCGGTGATAGCCGCTTCCAGGGCCTTCTTGACATCGCCGCCGCCACCGATCTGCCGTAGCAGTCCCTCAACATCGATGTTGACCATGTCCAGGTGGCCACGGTTCGCGAGGCTGCTGATGACCGCGACCACGGACTCTCGTTGTTTCTCGGCGTTCTCGCGCTCCAGACCGCGGCTGATGTTGAGTAGTTCCGCCTCGACCAGTGCCCTGACCTGCTTCGCACGGGAACGCTCGAGAATCAGCTCCCGCTTGTGATCCAGCTTCTTCAGCTGCCGCGCATGCTCGCGATCTTTGGCCGTGCGCCTCCAGGCCCGCTCCTCCCGGTCGCGTTCCTGATCCGCTTCCCTTTCCGCACGCGCCCTCTCACGCTCAGCTTCCCGCTCCTCACGCTCTCT
Organism: uncultured Actinomycetota bacterium; assembly: GCA_963720575.1. Lineage (GTDB taxonomy): Bacteria > Actinomycetota > Actinomycetes > Streptosporangiales > Streptosporangiaceae > Chersky-822. The sequence goes on along the minus strand of CAVRGA010000001.1, from coordinate 385,687 downwards.
GTCACGCTCAGCTTCCCTGTCCTCACGCGCCCTCTCACGCTCATCCTTCTCCGCGTCGCGAGCTTCCAGTTCCCGCCGTTCCCGGTCTCCGCGCAGCAACTCGGCGATCTCCCGTTGGGTCATTCCGCCGTCGAGGTACTCCGCGTACAGCGAGGCATCGCCATTCGCGCCGAAGGTTTCCAGGTGTTTGGTGACCTCCTCACGGCGGAAAGCGTTGAGCCTGGCCTGAAGAGCCAGCGAGGCGGACTGCTCGCCCGCGGCGAGCTGGCGCTCGTACTCGTGTTTCCCCGCGCCGAGCTTGTGGTCGTGGCTCTGCCGCTCCTCGGCCAGGAGCTGCTCATGGTCCAGATCCTGCCGCTCCCCGCCGTGCCTGTACTGACGTTCTAGCTCCAGGCGTGCGTTCCTTGCCCGCTCTGCGGCCAGCTCGTGCTGCGTGTCCTTCAGGAGCTGTCCCATCTTGATAAGGTGCTCGTCCTGCTGCCTCAGCTCCTCTTCGTGCCGCTCGGCCATCCGCCTCGGCGTCAGCACCTCGACGCTCGCCATCACGATCTCTAGCCCGTCGATCAGTGGAGGGCTCACCGTCTGATAGGCGGTGAGCTCGTCGTGAACCGAATGCCGCACCTCATTGATCTGCTCAATAGTGAAGTCCAGCCCCATCTGCATCACGTTGTAGTAGCTGAGCAAGTAGCTGGTCAGCAGCTGCTGCGGGTCCTCCAAGCCCTGGCGGACGACGATGAGCGGGTCCACGACAGTGCAGCCGAAGGTGACCTTGACGGTGAAGGACTGCGACTGCCTGGCCGGGATGCTGAGCTGGACGATGATCGGCGCATTGCGCTGGGTGTCGACGACCGTGACGTGCGAGGCCCGGATCACGATGTCATGGCGGCTGTCCAGACTGGCGTCGTCGAGGACGTACTCACCGTCCACCCGGTAGACCAGCACATGATGACCTTTGCCCGGTCGAAGCATCTCGGCGGGCGACCGGTACGGTTTCCGCAACTTGAGCGGGCCGCTGCGCTGCGGCGTGGACAAACTGACCGCTTCAACGATCGGGTACCGCTTGACGGCCGTCGCCGGTGCTGTAGCTTCCTCTGTCATTGCTTCCCTGCCTTGCCGTTAGTGCGACGGAGGTTCATCTCAAGGAATGTGATGATTTCTTTCGCGTAAGACTCAGCCTTCATGTCCGGGCGCCGACGCTTCCTCAAGTCGAAATTTCTGAGATCTTTGATGAACAATGCCTGCTCGCTCGGCTCGTGATCGGCGCCCGGCAGCCAGAAGTGATCGCGCAGGGCGCCGCCGAGCATCGGTCCGAGCCGCTCCCGGTCGGAACACCCGCGCAGGCCAACCCAGAGTGCTTCCAGCCCATCGAGCCGGTAACGCCGGTTCCGCAGGAGAGTCACCCAGATCTGTGCTACGACATCGGCGGCCTCGGGCTTCAACTCGAGATACCGGAAGACGCTGTTGCGCTCGGCTCTTTTTTTAATGGCCGGGTCGCCCGACGCGGTCTCGGCCTTCCTGGTCTCGGCCGACGGCGGCGGAGTACCAGCCTCCTCAACCTCGGAAACGCCGAGCAGCCTCAGGGCCATGTCGAGGCTGAGTTGCACGGTCCTGGTGTTCAACCGGAACCCTTCGGCACCGCGCTGCGCCCACCGCGGGTTGTTGAACCGCTGAACCTTCTCATTCACCATTGCCAGCACGTCATCGGCGTCGCGCTTGTTCAGGACGAGATTGGCGAAGAGAAACGCGGGCGCATCGATCGCGCTCGCGCTGAGCTCGTCGTCCTGGGAGATGAACTGCCAGAGCCGCCGGGCCGCTTCTGCGGGATAGCGGAGCCCCAGATCCTGCACCAGGGCCTCCCCGGCAGCGAGCCTGCGACTGGTATTGCGCTGGTTCAGCCAGGCAATGGCGATCCGCAGTGTGATGGGAGCGAGGTCGTCGTCGCTCGCCATCAAGGACAATGTGAGGGCGGCGCACTTTATCCCGGAAACCGTTGCCGATTGTGACGGCGTGAGGAGGTCGAGAATGGACATTGTCTCCTCAACGTCCACGGCCCCCAGGCCGGCCAGGCCGATCGCGAAAGCGGTGATCTCCTCCGGCTGATCCGCCGCTTTCAGCACCTGCCCCGACCACTCATGGACGGCATTCCAGAAGGCCGCGTCATAGCCCGAGTGAAGCTCTTCGAGAACGGCGCGCCAGTGATACTCGGACTTGAACTCCAGTACGTGCCGGGGAACCACGCCGCTGAGCACCTGTATCCTGCGTACCAGGCCGTCAGATCCCGAGTGCCGAGAGCGGCGCCTGCGGAGAAGCTGGTCAGGAACAGGCGAACCCCGTTCATCGGAGACAGGTTCCGGAGTGGGTATGTGCTTCTCAAGCACCGCCTCGAGCCGGTCGGCCAGGCCTTCGAACTGCCGCTCCCCCAGTCCGGTGGCGAAGGAGAGCGCCGCCAGTTCGACGACTTCGCGCCTGGAACGCTGGGCGTCGAACCATTCCATCACTTCCTTCGCCGCATTGACGTTGAAGACGGATACGGCCGAGGCAACCGCCAACGGGTCGGCTCGCAGCTGCCGACAGCACTCAATGAGGTCTCGAACCGTCCAGTGCTCGGGGAGCTGGTTAAGGACATCGGAGATCGTTTCCGCCGGAATATCCGTCCCGTCAAGGCGGGACCGCATCAACTCAGCCGGGTCGGGGCGTTGCCATAGCACCGCTTCCGCGTATTTCACCGGGCCATTGCGGGTAATCACGAGCCGGGCCTCGCCCTTGGACCTAAGTGCCGCGCACAGGGAGTCCCAGCTGTACTCCGAGCTCGACCCGGCCTCCTGACTCACATGGTCGATGACGACGTAAGCCTGATTCGGCTTGAAATCCCATGTGTGCAGCTCGTCGAGGGTGACCCCGGGCTGAATGCGCTGCACGGGTCCCGGGGCGACGCGATCGAGCAGGGACAGCGCTCCGGCCCGCCGCCCGCTGCCCGCACTGCCTTCGAGTATGACGGCGTACTTCTTGACCAGCGTGGACAGCGCGTCGTCGAAGCTCGACGGCTCGACGAAACCGGTGAGAGTGTCCGTGATGACATCTTCAGAGATGAACCCGGTTGAGGAGTCGCGCGCATCCAGCCGCTCTCCGCCGAAGCCGAAGTATGCCGTATCGACTTTTATCCGCCCGATGCGGTTTTCGACGGTCTGAGATCCGCCAGCACTGCGTGCCTGATGCTCCTGGGGGCGGGACTGCTCCGCGGCGTCCGGGCCAGCCGAGGTGTCAGTCATGGTCCGACGCCTCGAAGCCGAAGATCACTTTGTCCGCCATGATGGTGTCGACCTTGGTCTTGACAATCCTGCGATCCGGCCTGATCCGAGGCCGACCGCCAGATCCGGCGTCTGGTTCCCGGCCCGGCCCGGCACCAGGAGCCTGGTCGGCCTCCCTGCCGGTGCCCGCTTCCAGCGGCTGACTCTGGGTGTGCGTGGCAGCAGCCAGGCCCAGTAGGTCGTCTGGCCCCTCGATCCTGGACATATCTTCGGTGCGGATGACCTTAGCGATCTCGCGCAGGAATCCGCTGGGCTCCAGGCCTAGATCGGAGCGCGCCGATTCCGTCGCGCGCTGGTAAATCTTCAGCGCCTCGCCCCGGCCGCCGACGCGATACTCGGCGATCATCCAGAGTGCGACGAACTTCTCCTCGTGCAGCGCGTCCGGCTCGTTGGCCAGTTGCACGCACTCCCCGACGACGCGGTCGTAATGGTGGTCGTCGAATTCCTGTTTGAGGCAGTGGTAACGGGCATCACAGTATTCGCTTCGCAACTCGGCCCGCTTGCTGTCCGCCCAGCGTCCCCGCAGCCCGGCGAGCGGCTGCCCGCCGAACAGGCCGCTGGCGTTGTCCCCCCACTCCTCCAGAGCTTCCTGCATAAACCGGGTGGCCTCCCGCCCAGAGGCGCGGCGGGCCTGGTAGATCTTCGAGCGGAAACGGAGCACGTCCGCCTGCTGCTCGGCCAGCGGCAGGCTATAGGTGTCTCCCCGGGCAGGCAATGGATCCGTAGCGGGCTGCGGCACCCTCAGTTGTGTGCGCAGCTCGGAGACAACCCTGTTCAGAAAGCGCTCCGGCGGATCCTCCGTGTCCTCCCACAGCACGCTCGCGAGACTCTGACGTTGTATTGGTGCTCCCCGCTCTATGACCAGGACCGCGAGCAGCAACTGATGCTGCGGCAGCAAGCTTGCGGTCCATGAGTCCTGCCAGGCCGTGACCGGGCCGAGCACCGTGTAGTTGATCACCCGTACTCCCTGCGTGCACTTCCCGACCTCGGCCCGAACTCGGCCCGAGCTTCCGGCGAACTCGGCTGGATGACTCTGATCGCATCGCGGGACACCAAGGGACCCGCACAACGAAAGGAGTCAGTGATGAGCGAGAAGAAGTCCATCTGGCCAGAGACCCAGTTCAGGTGCAGCGGAGGCGGCGGCTGCGTCCTCGTGGAGCGCGTGGCTGGCGCGGTAGTGATCCGCGACTCGAAGAACCCGTACCAGCCCGGGCTGGTGTTCAGCAGGAAGGAGTACGCCGACTTCCGCCGCCGCATCCGGGAGGACTCCTGGCCGCGGCTGCTGGTTCGGCTGGCGAAGACCGTCCTGCGGTACATGTTTGGCTGACCTGACGGACCTTGGGGGCACGGGCTCCCGGTCGGGCTTCGCCCACCGGGATCCCGGTCCGCCCCCGCCCTCATAGGCCCCCCTCAGGCGGGAGCAAGCGAATGTCCGCGGCGATCACGGCGAGCAGTTCCCGGGCGGCATCCCCGAAGACAGCCGACTCTGCCAGCAGGGACCACTGACGCCGATACAACGCGACGTGAACGGGGTCGTTGACGGTGAGATTGGCATGCATCGTCTCCACCATGACCAGCGAGTCGCCGTCGCGGTCGATCGATTCGAATATCACAAAACCGTGCGGGGAGTGTGCGCGCGCCGGGGCGGCATGCGGGATGAGCCCGATGGAGACGTTGTCCAGGGTGCTCAGCGACGCGATCCGGTCGAGCTGGGCTAGGTGCACGTGAGCCGGCCCGGCGCGCCAGCGCAACGCCCCCTCGGTGACCAGGAACGAGAATCGCCGAGCCGGGTCGAACAGCGCGGCCTGCCGGTCAAGCCGACCCGCGACCACAGCCGGGAGATCCAACTCGGCATACGCGGGCTCGAACATCGCGAAGACGCGACGTGCGTACTCGGCCGTCTGCAGGAGTCCAGGAATCACCGTCGACTCATAGGCCAGCTCCGAGCCTGCGCGGCTCTCGATCTCCTGTATCTCATCCTGGAGATGGATCTGCTCCCGCATAGCGGCATGCCACGGATGCACCTCGGTGTACACGGCACTGGTCAGCATCGTCAGGAATTCGGTCGCTGTCTCGGATGCGCTGACAGCGGCCGCCCACGCCGCCACTTCAGGACCGCTCGGGATGGTGAGCCCTGACTCGATCCGCGAGACCTTCGACTGGCTGATGCTGATGAGCTCAGCAAGTTGACGCCCGGAAATCCCGGCGCGGTCACGGAGCCGCCGCAGCTCGACAGCGAGCCGACGCCGGTTGCTGAGCAGTGTCTCCTTCTCATCCTCACCCGCGAGCACCGCACCTCCATCCAGTCTCGACATGAATAGAAACGCATCAAACTGGGTAGTTGATTCAACCCTATGATGTCACAGCCAGTCAACTGCCGAGCGGTATATCTCGCCAAAGATCCGGACTCCGGCTCTATCAGACAACGTCTTGCACATGCAGCCCACACATGCGAGTCTTACCTGATTCGAGACTGGCCGTAGACGTGCATGACGCAGGCCGGGGCCCGTTCCGCTCCCTGAGGCCGGTCCCCCTGGAGGCGCTGCGGGACCTGGTGCTGGGATCGGCCTGGCCGGAGCACCAGGGGCCGGGCTGTCCCGGGGCCGTGACCATCGGCGCGGCGCGGCCGCTGAAGGCGGGATCGCTGGACGGGACCCTGCTGCGGGTCCCGGACATTCGCGGCGGGCAGCGCTGATGTCGTGGCGGAAGGCCCGTGCGCGGTGAGGTCCCTGGCGTGGTCGGCTGGGAGTGCAGGTTCTCGGCTGTTCGGGGGAGGGATTCGCGTGAGTTCGTTTGATGTCAGGATTTTCGCGATCCGGCGCAGGGCTGGCCGGCGGGCATTCGGGGTGCGCTGGCGGGTGGCCGGGCGGGACAGGTCCAGGTCGTTCATGACCCGGGCGTTGGCCGATAGCTACCGCGCCGAGCTGGCCCGGGCGGCGCGGAAGGGCGCCGGGTTCGACCCGGCCACCGGTGAGCCTGCCACGCGGGGCCCGCCGGAGCCGGTGACGGCGAGCTGGTACCGGCACGCGGTGGCGTACGCGGAGGTGATGTGGCCGCACCCGGCGCCGCACTCGCGGGCCAGCCTGGCTGACGCGCTGGCGATCGTCACCGCGGCGCTGACGCGGCCAGGCAGCCGCCGGCCCCCGGCCAGTACCGCGCGCGGCCTTGTACGGGCACGCCTTCAACCCCCGGCGCCGCGATCGCGCGGACCCGGCCACCGCCCGCACGCTGGCCCGGGCGCAGCGGGCCTCGCTGCCGGTCAGCCGGCTCAGCGACCCGCAAGTCGTGCGCGCCGCCCTGGACGGGCTGGGCACGCGACTGGACGGCGAACCCGCAGCGGCCACCACGATCAGCCGGAAACGGGCAGTGTTCCACGGCGCCCTGAGCTACGCCGTCGAACTCGGGCTGCTGCCAGCCAACCCCGCCGACAACTGTGGCACCCGCGCAAAGCCGCTGCGGCCCTCAACCCCGCCGCTGCCGCCAGCCCGGCCCACGTCCGGGCGATCCCGGGCCACGTCGCCCGCGTCAGACCGGAACCGGCCGCGTTCTTCGGCTGCCTATGTTACGCGGCGCTGCGCCCGGAAGAAGCCGTCGCCCCGCGCCACGGCGACCTCACCCTCCCCGCCCGCGGGCGCGGCACGCTCATCCTCACCGCAGCCTGCCCGCGCACCGGCGCCGCCTGGACCAGCACCGGCAGCTCATACGAGCCGCGGAGACTGAAGCACCGCCCCGACGGCGCCATCCGCCCCGTCCCGGTGCCGGCCGTCCCGGCCCGCCTGCTCCGCCGCCATCTCAGCCAGTTCGGCACCACACCGGACGGGCGCCTGTTCCGCGGCACCCGCGCCGGCATGCTCAGCGAGAGCAGCAACGGGAAGCCCTGGCGCGCCGCCCGCCAGGCAGCGCCCGGCCCGGAACCGGCCGCCACCGCACTTGCCCGCCGCCCGCACGACCTGCGGCACGCCGCCCTGACCTTGTGGCTGAACGCCGCCAGCGCACCCGCCGAGATCGCCAGGCGAGCCGCAACCAGCACCCGCGTCCCGCACGACACCTACCTGCACCGCACCGACACCCAGGAAAACCTCGTCACCCAGCGGATCGACAACGCCCACGGCGCGGGCTCCGCCAGCCGGCCGCCGTCACAATGCGCGACAGCAAGCGGTCACCCGCACCGCTCCCGCCCCGGATCCTGCCCGCTATCTGTCCGTGAACCGGGCCCCAGGCCCGCGCACAGCCCACCACCGGGCGCGCCGGCAGCCCGCCACCATGCGTACAGGCCCTGGCTCTCTCCAGCGTCTCCGCAGCTCAGAACCGATCTCCCCCGGAGCGGCCGGGAGCAGGATCCGGCCCGCGCATAGCCCACCAGGCACAGCCGACGGTCTGATGAACCGCTCACTCACCCGCCCGGCCACGGACATGAACAGACCTCAGAAACCTAGGATGACCTGCGGAAACTACGTTGTGGAATCGGTGGCAGGTGTTGGGTTCGAACCAACGTAGGCTGAGCCGAGAGGTCTTCACGTTTCACGGTGTCCAGGTTCACGTTTGGGCTCGGGGTCGGGTTGCTGCCCACAGGCGTGGCCCGTTCAGTTACCAACGCGAGCCAGCCCATAACACCGTGGGTACCGCTCGCTTAACCTGTAGGCCGGCCCGCGAGTTGCGCGCGTTGCCGCAGGTCAAGGCCAAACGTGAACACCTCAGCCGAGAGGTCTTCACGTTTCACGGTGTCCAGGTTCACGTTTGGGCTCGGGGTCGGGTTGCTGCCCACAGGCGTGGCCCGTTCAGTTACCAACGCGAGCCAGCCCATAACACCGTGGGTACCGCTCGCTTAACCTGTAGGCCGGCCCGCGAGTTGCGCGCGTTGCCGCAGGTCAAGGCCAAACGTGAACACCTCAGCCGAGAGGTCTTCACGTTTCACGGTGTCCAGGTTCACGTTTGGGCTCGGGGTCGGGTTGCTGCCCACAGGCGTGGCCCGTTCAGTTACCAACGCGAGCCAGCCCATAACACCGTGGGTACCGCTCGCTTAACCTGTAGGCCGGCCCGCGAGTTGCGCGCGTTGCCGCAGGTCAAGGCCAAACGTGAACACCTCAGCCGAGAGGTCTTCACGTTTCAGTGAGGGCCTTGTCCACGTTTGGGCTTCGTGCTGATGGTCGCACGGGGTCTGTCATTTCCGCGGCTGGTTGCGGTGGTTCTTCAGCTTGCGGTTCGTGTTCGCTGTGTTGTTGTTCGCGTGCGCGTCGTGGGTTGCGGGCATGCTGCCGCCGTTGTCTGGGTGCGTGGTGGTGGTGGCGGCTTGGCGCGGTGTTCAGGGCGGTCCGGCGGCGAGGCTGGCGAGGGTCTTGCGCCGGCGTTTGCGAGTTTTGGGTGGCAGGCCGCGTGCCGCGCGGCGGGCGTTTTCCGCTTGCCGCGCGTTCCAGGCGTTGAGGATGCGCTGGTTGCGGGCGATGAGCAGCGTGGTGGTGAACAGCATGAGGGGTGCCAGGCCCATGAGGCGGCACCAGCCGCGGGCGGTGTCGTTGGTGGCGGGGTCCTTGGCGGTGGTTGCGACACGAGGTCGCACGTGGTGAGTGAGCTAGTCGAGGAGGTCTGGCTGATGCCAGGGACGTAGCTACGGGTTTGTGTTCGGCCTGTCCCCGCCGTGACGTGCGTGGCCGGTTCCTGACCGGCTGGGTGCGGAGCTCACGGAAAAGCCCAAGGGCCGTCGTCCCAGTCAGGGCGGTCACAGGTGCGGGGAAGGACCGGTGGGGCGACTATCAGGGAACCCTTGCTGATGCCTCGTTACAAGGACATTCCGGGCTGGGTTGGTGTACCGGGATGGCAGGGGCCGGCCGTTGAGAGGCGGCAGGCGGCGGCCACGGACTACCCGATGGCCAGCGAGCACCGTTGTCCCCGGGGTATAGAGGGCGCCCGGCCCGGTCCGGGTCTCATGCGTGCGGAACGTGGAAACCTCGTCAGGGTCCGCCGTGCAGGCGCGGGTATGCGCAGGCGGGGCGGTAGGCCGACCGTAAGGGGGGCGGAAATCCGTGGCGGGACAGGGTGCTCAGGAAGCGAATGCCGGCGGCCGAAAGGCGGCAGGAAAGCGTGTGCCGCAGGGCCGGGTCTCCTCCCGGACGGTGCTTGCATAACTGGCCGGATACGGGCAGATGCCCGGCCCGAAAGGGCGCTGACGTGGGCAGGTGAGCCTTTGAGGCGAAGTGAGCGTGAATGCCGGAACTGACGGGCAAGTTGGGCGCCTCGGTGAACGGACCTGAGGGCCTGCCCTCGTTTGATGGTGACGCCTGGGACTGCGTGGACTGGCGCCACCATGAGGAGCAGGTACGGCGGCTGCGCGGGCGGATCTTCAAGGCGGTGCAGGAGGGTGACTGGCCGAAGGCCAGGAACCTGCAGGAGCTCACGTTGCGGAGCTGGTCGAACACGCTCATAAGTGTCCGGCAGGTGACGCAGCGCAACACGGGCCGCAGGACGGCGGGGATCGACGGGCTGGTCGCGCTGACCAGCCAGGCGCGGGCCGAGGTGGCGGTGCTGGTGCGCTCCACGCGCGGCTCGCACCGGCCTTCCCCGGTGCGGCGGGTGCAGATACCGAAAGCCGGTGACAAGGCAAAAATGCGGCCGCTCGGAATTCCTGTGCTGACCGACCGGTGCCATCAGGCACGGGTGAAAAACGCGCTGGAGCCTGAGTGGGAGGCCCGGTTCGAGCCCCGATCCTACGGGTTCCGGCCGGGTCGCGGCTGCCACGACGCGATCGAGTCGCTGTTCAAGACCTTGTGCGGGAATTCCAGCAGGGTCTGGATTCTTGACGCCGACCTGGCCGCCGCGTTCGACAAGATCAGCCACGAGCACCTGCTGGAAATGCTCGGCGGTTTCCCCGCGAGGGGAATGATCGCCGGGTGGCTGAAAGCAGGTATTTTCGAGGCCGGGAAAGGGTTCGCGCCGACCGGGGAAGGGACTCCCCAGGGCGGTGTTATTTCTCCCTTGCTGCTGAATATCGCATTGCACGGGCTGGAGGAGGCCGCAGGCGTCCGGTACCGGACCGGCGCTCGCGCCGGAGAGGTGAGGGACGGCTGCCCGGTGCTCACTAGATATGCCGATGACCTGGTCGTGTGCTGCCAGTCCAGGCAGCAGGCCGAGCAGGTCCAGGCCCGGCTGGCCACGTGGCTGGAGCCGAGGGGGATGGCTTTCAACGAGGCCAAAACCCGGATCGTCCACCTCTGCGAAGGGTTTGACTTCCTCGGGTTCAATCTCCGCCGCTACCCCAGCCGCAGGCTGCTCATCAAGCCGGGCGCTACGGCCATCAAGAGGTTCCGGGAAAGGCTTGCGAAGGAGTTCCGTGCACTCCGCGGGTCCAACGTCCAGGCAGTGCTGGCGAAAGTCGTCCCGATCGTGCGGGGCTGGGTCGCCTACTACCGGACGGTGGTGTCGTCCAGGGTGTTCGCTGCCCTGACCGACTACCTGTGGAGGCTCACCTACAAGTGGGCGTGCTGGATGCACCAGAACAAGCCGAAACGCTGGATCACCAGCCGGTATTACCGGAAGTTCAATAAGTTCAGGAACGACCAGTGGGTGTTCGGCGACCGGGACACCGGCGCCTACCTGCCGAAACCGGCCTGGACTGACATCGTGCGGCACACCCTGGTCAAAGGCGGGACATCACCTGATGACCCCGACCTGGCCGGATACTGGGCGCAACGCCGCCAGAAGGTCAGGCCCCCGCTAGATGACTACACCGTGCGCCTGCTGTCCAGGCAGGACGGCCGGTGCAGCCTGTGCGGGGAGAACCTGCTGACCCCTGACCAGCCACCCCAGAGCCCCCAGGGCTGGGAACTCTGGTTCCTGCGGGTCACCCGGAAGGCGATCACGGCGGGCTACCTGACCCACCGCGATACGCCCAGCGCCGCACGCGGCCAGCGAACGCACCTCGTGCACGCTACCTGCCACCGGAGCAAGCATCCGCACCGGCTGGCCGGAAACACCATGTTGCAGCAGAACGCCTGAACCGCTCTAGCGGCTTGCCTGGGCCGCGTGCGCGGGAACGTGCATGCGCGGTCCTGAGGGGCCCCGGTGCAGCAATGCGCCGGGGCTACCCGGCCGAACCCGCGTTCGGCGCCGGTGCGCCGGCTATAGGAGCGGCGCCAGGCGGCGGAGGGGTAGTCGTGTTTCTGCGCGGTCTTGGCGAGCACGTCCGGCGGGACGGTGATCGTCTGCTGCGCGCAGCAGGCCTGGGGATGTTCGGGGGGCTGGAGGATCTCGGGACGGTCCCGGTCCAGGGTCATGGACGGGGGGCGGAGCGGACAGCGGATCTTGGCCATGGCGGCGGGGCACTGGACGCGGTGGTAACCGTCGGTGTCGTCGCTGGTGAGGCGGCCGAGCTTGTAGCGGGCCAGTTCGGCGGCCTGACGGTCATGGTCTTCGGCCTGGTCTTTGGTGGCGGTGCGGGCGAGCGGGGTGAGTTCGAGCAGGGGGCGGGGGGTCTGGGGGCAGTAGAGGTTGCCGTTGGCGATGATGGCGCCGTGGTGGGTGCCCTTGGGGCCGCGGTCATTTTTCCGGACTAATTTTTGTCCGTTTTATTTATCTTTATGATTTGCTGGAGCGAGGGTGCCGGCGATCACCGGGAATCGCCGATCGCCGGCATTCCGAGATCGGTGGGTCCGGTGCGGCGGTTTCGCTCGATGCTCCGGTCAAGGCTGGTGAGTTTGCGTTTAGCGGCTTCCAGGCTAACTTCCAGGCCCTGAACTTCGCCGAGCCAGCCGTTCATCCGTGCTTCCGCGATCCGTTCGCGAAGGTTGTGGATGATTTCGACGAGGCGGGATCGTTGCTGCGGCGACACGCGGAGCATTGCGCATCGCAGGCAGGCATGCTCATGCTGGCAAGCTGACCCGTAAGGACGCCCGCACGTTCCCAGCGCCACCTTGCGCAGCTGGAAGTGCTTCTGGAATTCTTGCCATTCCTGGTCGGTGGGCTCGCGGTATTCTCCGGAGGGCCGGGCGGCGCGCCGTTTGCCGAGGAACGCGCGGTAGGAGCGGATCAGGTCGTCCTGGAAGACGGCCATGTAGGTTTCCGTGGTGGTCAGGCTTTTGTGGCCGAGAATCCGGGCTGCGATGTGCACGGGCAGCCCGCCGGTAACGGCTTCCGTCGTGAAGCACCTGCGGAAATCGTGGGGCCGGTAGGCCAGCGGCTGGCCCGTGACGTCCTTGAGGCCGGCGGCGGCAAGCGCGGTGTTGATCAGCTTGTAGACCGTGCCGGGACTGATCACCTCACGCCGGGCGCCGAGGACACGCTGGAACAGGTGCGGGAGGAGCGGCCCGGTGGTCCGCTCGTGGCGGTCGTAGCGGGCGACGAGGGGAACAGCGCCGTTGCTGCCGGCCCGTAGCCGGGTGATCACGGTGGCCAGGACGCTGGCGAGCTCCGGGTCCACCAGCAGCAGGCGTTCCTCGTTGCTCTTGGACGGCACGATCTGCAGCAGGGGCACGACTTCGCCGCTGCCGGGAAGCTTGTATGACACCAGCGCCAGGTGGGTAATCTCCAGCAGTTCCTCTAGGCGCACCCCTGACAGGCGCAGCGTTTCGACGATCGCCCGGGCCCAGAATGCCTCGTCCTCGAGGCGGGTCAGGTTGACCGTCTGGCCGGTGACCAGGTTTTCCGCTGTGACGGAGGGATTGCCCTGGTGCCGGGCCGACAGGCCGGCGCTCTTGGGGGCCTTGCGGCGGTAGCGGATGCCGGCGTGATCGAACACCTCGTCCGGTTCGCACTCGGCCGCGGCGGCCAGCAGCGCGGTCGTCTCGGCGAGGCACCGTCCGGCGGCGTCGGCCAGCGCGGGCAGGTGCGGCAGCCGCTCGCGGACGCGCTGGTGCATTTCGGCCACGGTTTTCCTGCGGGCCTTCTCATATCCCTGGGTGTCGTTCCTGCGCACCGGGCTGGGCACCGCCCACGGCACCCAGCTCGGGTCTTCCAGCGCCCACTGCTGGATGTCGAGGTAGAAGGCACGGACCCGCATCAGGAGAGCGTGGATGTTCTTGCGCTCCCGTATCGTGCCGTCGGCGTCCGTGATGACCCGCGCGCGTTCCTTCCATGCCTGGGCGACCTCGCCGGGCAGGTGAAGGGTATCGATGCCGGGGTGGTGACGCTCGATGTCGGCCCAGAAGGTGCCCGCCAGCTCGCCGGCGAGGCCGGCCAGGGTCTTGTAATCCAGTGCGGGGCGGCGTTCGTCAAGGTAGCGGACGAGCACGTCGCGGACCGGGCGGCAGGAGATGCCCTGGTCGTCGACCAGTTCCGCGGTTGTCCGCTGGCCGCGCCGCTGCGCGGACCGGAGGGTCGTGCCGGCCGGGGTCACCCCGATGGCGCCGAGGAGGTCCCAGGCCGCGTGCAGTCCCGGGACCTGCCGGCGCGGGGGGTCGGCGTGAACGCTCCACGCGAACATCTCCAGGACGTCGCCGGGGGTCAGCGCGTCGACATCGGTGCCGGCATGCAGCACGATCTTGCTGATCACGCACAGCGCGTCGCCCTTGTCGCGGCCGCTCATCCCGCGTTCGGCCGCAGCGTTCTCAAGGCGGGCGAACATATCGGGCCGCATGATCTCGCGGACCTGGCTGAGCAGTCCTTTCGCCCGGTAGGCGGCCAGGAAGTCGTAACTGGGCAAGACGACCCGGCACATAAGCAGGCAGCCCAGCCCGGCGATGTGCTCTTGCCTCTTAGTGACCGCCCTGCGGGTATCGCCCGGGGCCAGCATCTCGATCCAGCTGGTATCCCGGTCGGCGCCGGAGACCGTCCACCGGTCCTGCCAGCCCTCGCCGGGGTGGGCGTTCAGCCAGTCCAGGATCGTGCCGGCTCCCTTAAGCCTCCTGGTGCGGTGGACTGTGGCAGCGGGCCAGTCCGGCAACCGGGGCAGCAGCGCGAGGATGCCGCCGGCCGGCAGGCGGTCCACCGGCCCCACCCGGTGCTGCTGCAGCAGCCGCTCATCGGTGTCGAACGGGCCGCGGGTGCGGCGGGTTCCGGGGACGGCAGTCGTCGCGGTCACTGCGGGATCCCTCCGAACAGGACCGACAGGTCCCCGGCGTCATATCCGGCCGCGGCCGGGGGCGGCGCGGCCTGCTGAACGCGCTGCTCCCGTGCGGCCAGGTGCTGCCGGACCCGGCGGATCACCTCGGCCTCGTCCTCAACGAGGTACACGTCGGCGGTAGTGGACAGGTGCGCGTGACCGAGGATCACCTGGACATCCCGCATGGTCAGCGACTCGTCCCGGCTCATCCGAATCGCCGCGGTATGACGCAGGTCATGCATCGAGTAATTGGTGCCCAGCAGCACGTTGACCCGCTTGAACACCGCCCGCAGTGCCTCGTAGTTCACCTGCTGGCGGCGCAGCCCGTCACCGTGGTCGCGGCGGCGCAGCGTCCACCACAAGGGCTCGTGCGGTTCCAGCGGATCCAGCCCGGCCAGATACAGCCGGACCCACACGAACGCCTCCGGGCTGGCCGGGAGCCACTGCTCCGCACCCGAGCCCTTCCGGCAGACCCGGACGAGCTGCTCACCCCAGTCCAGATCGCAGCACCTCACGCCGAGCAGCTCGCTGGCCCGGGCGCCGGCGCTGATCCCCAGCGCGAGGATCGCCCGGTCCCGGTCCGACCGCAGCCCCGCGAACAGCTCGTTCCACCGCTCGTCGGGCACCGCCCGCGGCGCGCGCCGGGGAACCCGCGGGTTATAACGGATCTTCCCCTCCGGCCGGAACGGAGTCAGGGGATTGTGATGCTCGTTCGGCCGCCGGCCGCACCGGTCGAGCACGACCGGGTTGACCAGCGGCCCGCCCCCCAGCTCGATCCAGTACTCATAGAAGCTCCGCAGCACCGCGTTGCCGTGCCGGACCGTCCGCGGCTCGTACTGATCACCGAGATACCGCTTCCGGGTCACCGCGTTGACGGTCCCGGCCGTGGCAGCCGACCCGGTTCTCGCTGAATTGCGCGGCTTCGGCGCCTGCCCCAGCCACAAGACGAAGTCCCTGACCTCAGCCGATGTCGCCTTGTCCCAGTCCACGCCGACGGCCTCCAGCCACCGCCACCACCGCAGCAGTCCATAGGCATAGCTGCGGACGCTGCCAGCCCGGTTGCCGCGGGCCACGAAGTCCCGAAGGAACCGCTGGACCGGTTCCACCGGGCTGCCGTCCGGACCGATCACCAGCCACGGCACGACGCCCTCAGCCTCAACGACCCGGCCCCACTGCGGCAACCGGATCGAGGCGATGTCCCGCTCGACAAACCCACCCGACAGCGCCACGCGTCTCCCCTCGAAAGAGTCGCATGAGTTCTACCGGCCAGCCCGCCCCGAGCGCATCAACCATCCCCGGCGTGTCGCCCGGTAGTCCGGTCAACAAACAGAGGGTGGAGGTCCTGGATGAGCTGCGCGCCCGCGGCCCGCAGCGGGATGGCCCAGGCTGCGGCGTCGCGGTGGGAGTAGCCGGAGTCGGCGAGGATGTCGCCGAGCGGGATCCCGGCGGCGGGCATCGCGGTGAGCACGGGCGCGAACGCGCGGACCGGGTCGTGCCGGCAGGCCGAGAGCGTGGCGCGGCGGGCGAGCTCGGGGACGGCCGGGCCGGTCTCCTCGGGCACCGTGACCGCGGCGGAGAGGTAGTAGCCGTAGTACAGCTCGTTTTCGCTGCGGAGTAGGTTGTTCTTGCGGTGTCCCCATGAGGCTTCGGGGTCGGCGCGGTCGCTGGTGCCGCGCGGCGGGGGGCGGGAGAAGGATTCCAGGTCGGTCCAGTCGACCGCCAGCGACCGGCTGGCGTCCTTGAATTCCTGCGGGACCGAGGCCTCGAGCAGGCCGTCGCAGATCGCCTGCAGCGCCGGTAACGGCAGGCCGTCAGGGTCGTCTTTGGCGAGGGCGCCGGTGACCAGGCTGAAGGTGTACTCGGTTTGCCGGTAGGTGAGCTGGTGCGGCCCGTTTTTCCAGTCCGCGATGACGCCGAGCCGCCGCTGCTCATGCTCGGGGAGGCTGGTCAGCGCCTGATGGACGCGGGTGAGATGGGCAGGCCGGCCGTCGGCCAGCGCGAGCATCATGCCCAGCAGCAGGGTGCGGGCCGGCAGCTGCCGGGGCCGCGGTCCTGAGACTGGCAGCAGCGCCTCGATGCGGGGCACGGTGCCGGAGGCGCCGATGATGTCCTCGAACGCCGCCAGCCCGGTCATGACCGCAGCGCGCCGAGCAGCGCGACCGCCTGCTCTTCCCCGGCTGGTTCCAGGCCGGCGACCAGGTCCCCGAGCCGCTGGGAGCAGCTGATCCCGGCCGCGGTCATGAAGGCACCCAGCCCGATCAGCCTTGCGGCCTCGGCGAGCCAGGTCGCGCGCAGCCGGCTGGTGTCGAACCGGGGCAGCCCGCCTCCGCCTGCCAGGCTTGTCACCAGGGGGGTGGTCAGGTTCTGCCGGGACGGGCTGGTCCCGCCGGTAACGAACCCGGCCCCGGCGAACGCGGCGGCGGCCAGCAGCCGCCCGTGGTAGCGGGCCAGGACCGGCACGACCCGGGACCGCGGGCCGCGGACGGTCACGACGACGCCGCCCGAGCGGACGGCGACGTCGGTGCCCCGGACCTCGCGCAGGTCGCCGCGGATCAGCCCGGCACCGGCACCCAGGCAGACCAGCCCGGCAGCCCGGGCCCGCCGCGCCGGGGTCGGCTGCGCGGCGGCCAGGGCCAGGAACCCCGCGATCTCCGCCGGGCTGTACGGCGCCTTGGCCCGCTCCCGGGGCAGCGGGAGGTCGGCTGGGTGCAGATGCGGCACGACCCGGCGGCCGATGAACCGCAGGTTGGTGCGGTGCGTCCGCCGCGCCGCCGCGGACAGCCCGGGACAGGTGCGGGCGAACCGCTCGATCACCGACGGGTGCAGCAGCGTCCCCGGCACCGGCTCCAGGCCCAGCCCGGCCGCCCAGGCAGCCAGCCGTGACGCGGCCGCCAGCAGGCTCTTCGCCCGCTCCCTATCTCCCGGCACCGCAGATCGCACCACGTCCCGGGCGAACGCCGCCGCCTGCGGCGACACCGACGACGGCCGCCACCGCGATATGTAACCGGCTACTTCAGCTTCCGGCGTCATGTCGCCTCCCGGGCAGGAACTATCCACAGGAATATACTGTGGACGCATCGGATAACCGGGATCTGAGACGGTGTGTCGCATGGAAGTCACCCCGGCCCAGCGGGAAGCCCTCAGCCAGATCACCGCCGGACTGGCCGCTGCCGGGCTCGCATTGCCCGGCACCCTGACCATCCGCGCCTACCGCTGCGGCAAGCAGAACTGCCGCTGCCACGCCGACCCGCCCCGCCTGCACGGCCCCTACGCCGAATGGACCCGCAAGATCAACGGCAAGACCGTCACCCGCCGCCTCACCCCCGCCGAACTCGCCGACTACCAGCCCCTGTTCGACAACGCCCGCAAACTCCGCGCCCTCATCACCGAACTCCAGGACCTCACCCTGGACATCATCGAGGCACAGCCGCCCGAAAACGGCGGATAACCACCCAGAACAATGTGGGCACCCAGCGCTTATCCCGTGAGCACCCGCCCAGCCAGCCCCCATACCCCCAGGTCAAGCCCAAACGTGAATACCTCAGCCGACGGTTTTACAGACATCTCCGATACATCGCCTGACCTGCGCTTACGTGATCGCTGCGACGATTTCTCCGGCTATTCTCCGCAGCCATCGCCTCTGGTGTGTCGCGAGTGCCCGGACGATGGTCAGGTCGTCTATGGCGGCTGCGGCGAAGCCCGCTTGCGGCCAAGCCAGGCAGGTGTTCTGAGCCAGGCCATGGCGGGAATACAGCAGCTGAGGAAGACGGTCGCCGGCGCCGTTTAGAGGTGAGCCATCTGCCCGTCGGCAACTTGCTCTCGGGGGTAGCGCTGAAGCCAGTGCAGATGGCGAGCGAGAGAGTTGAAGGCGCCCGTCGGCCCGGCACGAACGTTCTCTTGCAGATCGTCAAGGACTTGGCCGATCGCTGCGACACGGATGGCCACCTCGTCCGCGGGAACGTCCTCCTCGACACGGGCGATCAGGACGTGAACCTGTGACACAAGGCTCGACAGCTGTCGATAGATGGTGATGCTGAGCATTGCTCGATTATCCCGGTCTCGGGTCAGAGTAGGAGCGACTGCCTGATACACGGCGCCGCGAACTTCAGAGCGTCGAGCTTCGAGGCGGCACATGATCTTCTAGCTAGCCGTTATCCTGTACTGCCCGGCTTCCCGTACCGCTTGAACACATCCTGGACTTGCTTGGCCTAGAAAATATACGGCTCATTGAATCGGTAGCCGAGGCTGCGAGCCTTTTCGTAAAATCCGCCACCGGGCTCTTTATCGCCGTACTTATGCGTAACTAGCGATGTGAGCACCGGTCGGCTGCCGGCATACTCGTCCTCGAATACCGCCCCGAGCAAGCGGTTCATCAACGATGAGTAAG
Source organism: uncultured Actinomycetota bacterium (assembly GCA_963720575.1). GTDB lineage: Bacteria > Actinomycetota > Actinomycetes > Streptosporangiales > Streptosporangiaceae > Chersky-822. Next base: position 366,963 of record CAVRGA010000001.1, on the reverse strand, counting down.
GATCCAGTAGCACCACCGTGACCTTACTGGCGACCTCGCCGTACCAAGTCATGCGCCCGGTCGTATGCGGCATCCACGATGGCCTCGCGAACCTCTTCCTTTGCCTGAACCCACTGCTGATCAGTCAAGCCGAAGCGCGAGCCCGACCTGTCCACCACCCGTGCTCCCCCCACCATGCGCGATGCTCGGCAGTGCAGGCCAAGCGTACTAGTAAGGCACCTACAGACGAGAAGCTACATTGGTGACGCATCGGACCGGTTAGAACCAGGCGAGCCCCCCGGATCTGTCCCGTATCGGCCGGGTTACTGCACCCACGGCCTGCGCTGCCGACCGTCCGCATGTCCCTCTAACACGACGCCTGCGGCCCGGTCCAGCCAGACAGCTTCCTCAACTACGCCGTCCGCGCCAGGACTCACACGAACGTGCGTTAACGCAGCAGCATCGCCAGGCACTCCGACGTGTTCGCCAGCCAGGCCCCGACCGGGTGGAAGCCGCAACCCTTCTTACAGGTGGGTCCGAGGTGCCTCTGCCCAAGCCGCACTGTCGTCTCAAGGGCGGCCCGTCCCTCCAGGGTCACGCCCACATGACTCACGAGGTCTGCAAGATCCACAAGAACATGAGTCTAGGGAGCCAGCCGTGCACCGTCATCCGAGTTTCGGGGACGCTGGACCCCGAGGGAACTGGCTTGGCCAGACCCTCTGCCCAACAGCGCCGTCCTCGCCAGCCACTCGCTCATCAGGACATCTCAGCCAGCCTTGACCGAGCAGCCAGCCTCGACGTCAGCAATTCGCCTGCTGAGAGTTCGTTGCCAGGGAGTGGCTGCGGGCCTCGCAGAGCAGATCATACGGGGCGGTTTCGCGCTGGATCTGACAGCGTTTGAAGAAATGCGTAAGCGTCCCGGAGCGGCTCAGCAATAGGGCGGCCACCAACATACTCTTCATACAAAACGTCGCGGCCGTAACGATCGGGCTCAGAGCCGCGATTCCCGGCCATAAGTCCAAGCGGAACCCAATCAATCTGGGCGCCCAGGATCCGCGTAACGTCTGCTATATGGTGTTGCACCTTGGCTCGCGCCCAGACGATCGCTGGCACAACAGGACCTCTCTCACGGCAGTCACTAAAGAATGCCGTGCTCCCCATCTGCTGACGATGCCACTCGTGCAGTGCATAAACCCACATTAGCGCTTCGGCCAATGGAACAAGATGGGTAAAGTTCACGAGATCAATCGAACTCTCTTGGAGGCGCAAGATTGCAGCATTCAGTCCATGCTCAGCAAGATTCCGCTCTGGCTCCATAGCTTTATCCTAACGGCAGAGCTGACGGAGTTGTCAAACCGTCGTTTACGCCGCCAAGAAGTCAGCGACACCAGGACCTGTAAGAGTGCACACCCGGCGCCGGAGCCCGCCAGGCAACCCCTCCCGGCGGGCGGGCAACCCCACATCATAGACCTCTGGGCACAAGTCTCCGCTAGTCCGGCGACTGAACCGGACGGGTCCGGCGGGGCCGCGTGACCTCAGGATCAGGCCCTGTAATCCGACCGGTATGAGGAGTCATACCGGTGAGCAGGCGCCCTAGGGCGCCCGACCAGCTCATTGGTCAAAGTAGCCGCGATTCCGACGCAGCCACTCGACCGAATCGGCGATCGACCCGGCTGCCTCCGTCATCGCCGAGGCGTTTCGGCCTAAGGAACCAGACTCCAGAGAATCGGCAGCGGCAGCCAGGCTAGAAACGGAGCGTTTGAAAGAACCCGTACCGAAAATCTCAGCGGCACCAGACAGCATGACGGCAGTATGTCTATCCAATCCGGAAGGCGAATCCGTGAGGACTTGGATGACTTGGCGCAACTCCCGAAGCGAGCCAGCTGTCAGCGTCCCGGATTGCTCAAGCTGGTCTGCGATTGCCTGTAGTCGCTCAACTGGACGAGTGAATGCTTTGGCCAGAAGCTCGGCCACAAGGTCATCGTTAACTAGGATCCTCGCGCCCTTGGTGAGCCACGAGGTTCTGCTCAGGACAGGTTGTCTGCTGTTAGCACGGTTCTTGTTTCGTGGGTGAGATGATCGATAGCCCAGGCGTGCCCGGCATAGAAGTCGAAGATCCACAGCATGTCGCTGACGGCCATGAGGACCCGGTCCACGAACTCACGGGACAGGTCACGAGATCCGGCATGGACGACGGTGTTGCGAGCAGTGACTGCCTTCCTCAGCGTGGTCAGCAGCCCGGCCGGAGGGGTGATCGGCTTGCCGTTGGCTAGGAGACGTGCCGGGAGGGTCGGCAGGTACTCAGCCAGCATGGTGACGATGGGCGGCGTCGGCGCCTGGACGGCGAGCCAACCGGCCTGGGGAACCAGATCGGCGATCAGGTGCTTGGCACCGACTTCCAGCGCCGCCAGCGCCGTCACCAGCGCGCTGGACGGGCTGTCCGCCGCCGCGGCCGCGCGAGCTTCCCTGAGCAGCAGGTGACCAAGCGGCTCGTGCGCACCGCGCGCAAGCAGCTCCTCCAGCTCGGCACCAGCGCCATCTCTTAGCTTGCCCTGGGGCGTGGCGACCAGCCGCAGTGTGATGTCCTTGGGCACCGGGTGCCAGGTGCCCCCATCCTCGGACCACTCCATTTCGTGCGCGTGGTACGGGCGGACCGGCCCGGAAACGGCATACCGCCAGCGGACCACCTCAAAAACACGGACCACCACATCAACCAGGTCGCTGTAGACCTGGCGGCCAAACACCTGAAGCGGCCCAGACAACTCAGCAAGCGGCGGCAGCCTCTTGGCGCCCCCGGCCGGGATCCCGCGCGCCGGAAACGCCCGCTCAAACGGCACCCGCCAGTGCCTCAGGCAGCGGCACCCGATGCTCAGCGCCGTCCCCTCTGACACGGCAGCTGAGACTCGAAGCCAGCAACCCCAGGACCCACCAGCGCAGCCACATCGGCCAGCCCAGCGCCAAAGCCAGCACCATCACAAGGCAACGGCCTCCGCCACCAGCACGCCGCGCCCGGCAACGATACGAAGCTTTCAGTTGAATAACGAAACTTCGGACGACTACCTTAGGCTTAGTCTTCTTCCCCCGGAAAGACTTTCAAATCGTTCAGCTCACCCAGAGTCGGAACGGGATAGCCGTTCAAGTCTATGCGTATGGCACGGCGGAGCTGGGCTATCCAGAAAGCCCCCATTCCGGGTTTCGCATCTCCAGGAAAGGCCGTCAGGGCACCATACGCCTCTAAAGCCAACCGGTGGAGATTCCTTGGTCCCGTTATCTCGACTTCCGCCAGAGAGAGTATCGCACGATTAACGGCGTCACTCCACTTCTCTTCAGCTTTGACCGTCGCAGCGCTTCTCGCATTGGGGTCCTTCGGAACAATATTGCGCCCAGGAGGCCCCAAGAGAAGCACGGAAAGATCCGTTAAGATCTTAGCGTAGGCTATTCGCTTTTCAGCTCTCAGATCGGCGTCGCGCCGCGAAAGCCGTTCATCACGGGCAATCTGTATGGCGCTAAGATTGGCGGAGCGCACTCCTCGATAGCCCCAGATGATAGCTGCGATTGCGACTGCGCTGCTTAGGACACTGCCTGCGATAGCTACTTCATGGTCAGTCAGATTCACGAAGTCAATGATGAGCCATGCCGAGGGGTGTCCGCTATGGCTACGTCCGATGCCAGGCGGCCAAGCGTCTTCGGAGGGCACCCGAGTTCCCAGGATGATCTCGACGGTCGCCTGGCCGACTTCATCGGCCCGGCACCTGCCCGCGCGGGTGACCAGCACGCTGCGGCCGCCGAACCCGGCTGCGTGCAGCACCGTGATCGCGACCCGGACCGCGTTGTCCTCATCCAGGCCCGATACCAGGTCACCCAGAGCCACCGGCACCCCGGCGGCGATGCTCGCCGCCAGCGCCAGTACCTGCTCCTCGCTCGCCGAGCACGGCAGCAAACCCGCCCGGCGCGCCGCCAGCGCCGCCTCGAAGTCCACCGGCGCCATCACCGCGCCGGTGATGCCATCCCGGCCAGCCGTCAGGGCCACTTCCGCGAAGTCGGCGCGGGCGGGCCATACGCCGTGCCCGATCAGCAGCTCAACCGCTGCCTCCAGGCCCAGCAGGCCCTTCGCCCAGACGCGCATCGCCGCCGCGAGTTCGCAGAACGTCGTAGTGTCTTGCTTGCTTGGTGGACCTTGTTCTCTATCGTCCAGTGACCGCGGACGTACCCGGCCAGGTGGACGGGGGCAGCCTCGCGGGCGTCCAGGCTGGTGATGATGAACACCGCGATCGCGGACTTCACCTGTTTCCTGACCCAGCGCTTTCCCTTCCGCACCCGGACGGTGCGGGTGACGTACCGTCCGGTCAGGGCGACCTGGCGGGCGTGGGGGAACCGCCTGGCGATGTGCGCGGGGGCGCTGGTGACCTGGATGGTCCGGCGCTCGCGCCGGCCGTGGCCTTTCTCTTCCGTCGCGTGCTGTACGGGGACCGCCGCCCAGTCCAGGGCGTCCAGCTCCGCGTAGAGGGCGGGGGTATTCAGCTTGACCGTGAAGGCGTAGTGCGCCAGGAGTTCCTCGCAGATGACCCTGGCGTGCGCGCGGACGGTGTGGCCTGCGTCGGCGGTGATGACGTGCCCGGCCAGGGGCTAGTAGCCGTCCAGGTCGCGGAGCACCGGGGCGAACGCGGGGACCTCGCTGGTCTTGGGGCCGATGAGGTGCTCGGCGAGCACGGCCCCGGTGCCGCGGGCGGCGGCGGCCAGCAGGTACGGGATGAGGCCGTCGTCGCCGGCCGCGCCTCGCAGGGCCTTGCCGTCGGCCGCGATGGCGGGCAGCGGGCCCGGCCCGGCCACGGGGAAGGTGACCGGGCCGGGGTGCGCGCGGGCGGCCAGGTACGCCCCGGCCTGCCGGGCGAGGGCCTGCGCGCCGAGGGCGGACAGCAGCCGGACCACCGTGTCCGGGTGCGGCGCGATGAGGATTCCCAGGACGTTCCGCCTGGCCCCGGCGGCTGCAAGGGCTTCCTGCGGGGCGGCGTGCACCCAGGCGGTCACGTCCTCCAGCCCGGTGCACCCGGACAGCACTGCCGCGGTGCACAGCACCAGCACGCTGGCCAGGGAATGCCGGATCCCCCGGCTGCCGCGCGGGTCGGGGACCGCCGCGAAGCACTCCGCCAGGTTCCCGCCCGACGACGCCCCGAGCGCGGCGGCGCGGGAGGCCAGCTCGCTGAGGGCCTCCTCCGCGATGGCTGCCGCGGCGGCTGCGGGAACGGGCATGCGAGACTTGACGGGCAACGGGGCCTCCGGCAGGGAAAGTGACTTCGCAATCCCTTGTCCTAGCCGGGGTCCCGCTGCCCTCCCCGCTGCGACACGCGCACCGCCCCGGACGTGACGAAACCGGGATAAGGCCGGCCGCACGGCCGTCACCGTCCGTACAAGGAAGCCGACGCCCCAGGCCGGACAGCCCAGCCTCGCCGGTCACCTGAAGTAACGAAAACACCGGCACGCAGCCTCAGGACAGGCGCAAGCCGCCCGCCGCCCCCGGCAGACCAGCTGACGGCCAGATACCACCTGACCTGGGAAGACGACTTTGCGGGTCACCCTGGAGCGCTATCAGGCCGCCCCATACCAGGGCCAGGGCAGCGCGGGATCTTCCAGGTCATCCCGCAAGTCTTTCACCACGCCGCCGTTTGCCTCGAGTTCGGACAGCAGTTCCCGGTAGCGGTTGAAGGGCAACGCCGAAGCTGAAGGAATGCCGCTTTCAGTCAGCAATGTCGTCGTAGCCGGCACCGCGCCCGAGTACGCAAATCTCGCGGCCCTGAGTGTAGAACTCGTCACTCAGCCGGTCCAGCAGCGCCGGCGGAATCGCCATGCCCGCGTCCAGAATGACGATGACCTCACCGGATGCCTGGCGGATGGCCAGGTTACGCACCCGGCATATGTTCCATTCCCCGGCGCTCATCACGGTAATGATCGTGAGGCGGCAGGTAAATTCCTGGCAAATCCGTATGAACTCCCCGGAGTACTCAATAGCGCCCACAATGACTTTGAACCGCGAACGATCCATCGTCTGCTAAGCCAACGACTCGAAGACCACCCTGATATTGTCCTCGCGCCTGCGGTAAGGGATCACCACGCTGAACTCGAGACCGTTCACGCTCACTCCATTACTCTGCCGGAGAATGAGAATTCGAGCTTCACATGACTTCAAGTATCACCCGCCCACGATTGCCCGACCGCCGGCGGGCGAAGAAAGAGGCAGGTGCGGTCGATGCCCGCAGCGATGACCCCCCGCGGAGAACCGACATCCGGCTGCGGCGCCTGAACGCGCGCTCACGCCGCTGGTCGCGCGTTGCGATGATGAAGATCAACCATCTGTTCGTGCCGCCGACCGCGCGTTCGGCTCAGCGCGGCGTACCGCGCTGTGCAACCTCGGCGGCATGGTTCTTGGGCCTACCTTTCCATTTCCGCGACGCCTGCCGCCGACATGGACTCGAGGCAGGGGCCTCCATTCGTCAGTCGCGTCAGACCGAGCTTTGTCGGTCACCCGAACTACGCTTTGTTCGGAGATGACACGCATCGGCTGGAGGACCTCAGTGGCGACTAGCGGGAGCCCGGGCGAGGCCTCGGACGGGTTGGGATCCCAGACACCCAACTCCCCGTCAAGGCCAACCGTCGATGTCGCGAGGCGCCTCGCGGTGAGGTCACGGCACGTGCGGTCACAAGGAGGCTCGGTATGACACGGCTGCCTATCCCTGTTCATGTCGGGTCTGAGCCGCTCGACCACTGGGACGACATCGAGGCCCGGCAGCGTCAGTTCGCTGAGGAAGCAGCACCGTGGCTGCAGAAGCAGCGTCGCCCGGCGATTGCCAGCCCGACCCTCGACTGGGCTGCCCTGGGCTTCGAGCCCCGCTGGGTGGGGTTCGACACCGCTGACAGTACCGTGGCGCTGCAGCCGAGCATCTTCTCCGGTCACGGTGCCAACGAGTTTGATCGCTTCCGGCGAGGCGCTGAGAGTCGAGGTGAGACCGCTCTGGTGATCAGCCCGATTGGTGACCTCGAAGATAAGCCGCGTAGCGTCCTCTTCCAGCACGACGACTCTGTCTCAATCGGCCAGAGCTACACAAGCGTCAGCAGCCGACCGATCGGCAAAGGTGCGCGGATGCGGGCTGCCGAGGATCTCGGCGACGCCGATGGCCAGTTAGCGTTGCGCATGCTGAGCTGCAACCCGGCGCCCATATGGCGTAGTCTGTCGCTCAGCGGAGCGGTGCTGGAGACGCACAACGGTCGCGTACGGCACCCTGTTGAGGGTGATTTGTCGCCGATCTTGGAAACCTAGCTTGGCGAGCCCGTAGTCGCCGGGTGGGTATCGCCAGACGAGGTCGAGCGGCGCTACTTCGTACCGGGTGAGACGCCATGGCCGCTGCTTCTTCAATGGCTGCTGGAGCAGGGGCTGCCCGAGTTCGTCCCCGGTGTGATGCGTCGGGCGAGACGTCAGCTCGCGACCGACCAGGCCCTCATGACTCGCCATGAACGTGACGTGCGAAGCGCGTTGACCAAGCTTGAAGCGGACTATGTCGCCGGCCGTGGCGAGCTGGAACGGCAGCTCGAGGAAGCCCAGGGCGCAGCCTCGGCGGTTCGCGAAGGTTTGCTCTACGGGACCAGCAAGCAGCTCGTCGGCGCCGTCCAGGCGGTACTGGAATCGGCTGGCATCACGGTCGTTGATCTTGACGAGAAGCTCGGCGATACCAAGAACGCCGACCTGCTCTGCACATACGACGGCCGCTCCCGGCTCGTCGAGGTGAAATCCGCCAGTGGCAGCGCTCCGGAACGTGCCTACCAGGATCTTGTTCGTCACCTTCGGGAGTGGCCATTCCTGCCGGGCAGCATGCCTGTCGGAGGCGGGACGCTCGTCCTGAACCATGAACATCGCAGCGTCCCCCGTGAGCGAAGCAGGAAGCCGTACGGCCGCCCTGAGTTCCTGGCCGCTCGGACAGAGCCGATCGTCACCACTCTGGATCTCTTCGATGCGTGGCGTCAGGAGGATGCAGTCACCATCCGTGGATTGCTGTTCGACGCAAGACCGGTGGCGCCTGCTGCAACGCAGCCAGCTGACACCCCAACGACCTCCAGTCAAAGGCCGGGAGAGTCGGAGCGCCGTCGTCGCTGGTTCCGGAGTGGCTGACGAGCACCGGCGCGTCGACCTGACAGAAACAGCCGAGCCGGCTCACTACGAAACGACAGGCGGAGTAGAGGAGCAACGAGTCGTGAGCAAGCTGTCGTTGTCAGACAAGACCTTCCTGGAGGCTGTGCTGGGCATGGGTGGTGGGTATGTCCTCGACCTCACAAACACATCATTGGCGCAGCTTTTCGACGACCTCGCCATCGACATCTACGAGGATAAGTACGCCGAGTACGGAGGGTCGAAGGCAAACAGGTTGAGGACGCTGTGGAAGATCGGCTCAGATTTTGAGGTCGCATCAACGCTCGGTACCCTCGCGGACTACATCGAAGCGAAGCAGGCTGCTCCGGGCTTTTCAGGCTTCCGCGAGGAGATCACGGCCGACCAGATCGCCAGGATCCGAAGGGTCGCGGCGGAGCTTGGTGGACCGTCGGCTGGTATGGGGCAGACAGCGTCGGCCGACGAAGTAGCTGACCCCACGCCCGCCATCTTCACTACCGAAGCGACGGTTTCCAAGAACAAGATTCAGATCGAGATCCACGAGGACATTTACAACCACATCGGGCAGTACCTGGCCACCGGGGACTGCTTCCATGCAGTCGAAGAGTCCTACAAGCTGGTGCGCGAGAAGCTCCGCGAGATCACTAGCAAGGAGAAGGCCTCGGACGTCTTCAACAATAGCGCCCAGAACACCGTGTTAGCGGCCTAATTATCTGAGGGCATGTGGCTGGTGTGCGGCTGCGTTCTTTGACGATCTGTTTGCCTGGGCGGGCGGGGCGGGTCAGGATCGTGGTGTCTTCCGTTGAAACGTGAGGATCCCTCCTCGCCATCGTTTGGCCACGTCGCGAGAAGGGATCCGGCAGGCGGTGTCGCCCGTGGTCATCGTATGGCCTTGCCCGCTCGCGGTCGATGCGTACGTGCGGGCGGGCCGGGGGGTGGAGTTCCCGCGCCCGGAATGCCCGGGGTGCGCCGGGCCGATGATGTTCTGGTCCGGGTACCGGCGCTGGGTCCGGGAGGCCGGGTGCTGCTGGCGGATCTTCGTGCCGCGGGTGCGGTGCGGGCCGTGCCGGGCGAGTCATGCGCTGCTGCCGGCGTTCGCGCTGGCCTGGCGGCTGGACGTGGCCGAGGTGGTCGGCGGGGTGCTGGCCGGGGTGGCGGCCGGGGGCTGCGGGGTGCGTCCGACGGCGGCGGGGGCGGGGGTGCCGCACACGACGGCCCGGGGCTGGGCTCGCCGGTTCGCGGCTCGTGCTCCTGTCCTGGGGGCCGGGTTCGCTGCGCTGGCTGTCGAGCTGGGCGGCCCGGTGGTCACCTGGCCTGGCAGCGATCGCGGGTTCGCGGTGGCGGCGATCGGCGCGGCGTTCGCGGCTGCCGCGGGCCTGCCGGGATGGGGCGCCGCGGGGCCGTGGCGGTTCGCCTGCGTGGTGAGCGGCGGGAAGCTGATCGCCGCCAACACAACCTCGCCCTGGTACGTGGTCGGCAGACGGCGTTTCATGCCTCCTGTCCCGCTATTACCGGCATGAGGAGGCAGATCAGATGGATTCGAGGCTGCAGGAGCAGATCGCGCTGCACCGCTGGGCGGTCATCGCCGAGGCGGCGAGCGGGCAGCTGACCGCGCGGGAGCGCGGCGCGCTGGTCCGCCGGATCGCCGCGCGCCTGCACGCGCACCCGGACGGCTCGTCCCGCACGTACTCGCGGGGCACGATCGACCGGTGGGTGCGCGCCTGGCGCGCCGGCGGCCTGGAAGCGCTGCGGCCCGCGGAGCGGTCCGACACCGGGATGGTGCGGGCGCACCCGGAGCTGTTCGCCGAGGCGTCGGCGCTGCGGCTGGAACTGCCCGGCCGGTCGGCAGCGCAGATCGCCTCGATCCTGTATCACCGGCACGGCGTCCAGGTCTCCGACCGCACGGTGCGCGGCCAGCTGCGCCGCGCCGGCCTGCACCGCGAGGCCCTGGCCGCCGAACCGAAGACGTACGGCAGGTACGAGGCGGCCGCGCCGAACGAGCGGTGGATCACCGACGTCCTGGTCGGCCCCTGGGTGCCGCACCCGCGCCGGGAGGGGTCGGTGCGGGCAAGGCTGTTCCTGATCGTCGATGATCACAGCCGGCTCCTGGCCGGCGGCCGGTTCTTCGGCCAGGAGAACGCCCGGGCCTGCCAGGAGCTGCTGCGCGCCACGATCACCCGCCGCGGCCTGCCGCAGGTGCTCTACTGCGATTATGCCGAGCCGCGGATTATGCCGAGCCCGGCGCGGCCGGGCTGGCTGGCGGGGGTGAACGGGCCGGAAGTGTCGGCATAATCCTGGCTGCGGGTTGCATCCTGGTGCCTTCGATCTCATGGGAGGTGGAGGATGGGCAGACCGATCAGCAAGGTGGCCAGGGTAGAGGTGACCGGGCCGCTGGCGCCGTTCGCGCCGATGGTGAAGGCGGCGGTGCGGCAGTGCGGGTATACGCCGCTGACGACGGTGAACATGTTGCGCTTGGTGGCGCATCTGAGCGGGTGGCTGGAGGCCAGCGGGCTGGGTGCCGCCGATCTGTCCGGTGATCAGGTGGAGCGGTATGTGTCCGCGCGGAGGGCTGAGGGCCGCACGTCGGGCCTGTCGCCGCGGTGCCTGGCGCCGGTTCTGGCGGTGCTCGCCGATGCGGGAGCGCTGCCGCCGGATGTTCCGGCCGGGCCGGCATCTGAGCGGGAGCGGCTGCTGGCGGCCTTCGAGCAGCACCTGCGGTGCGAGCGGGCGCTGTCGGCGGCGACGACCGGTGCCTACGTTGCGCGGGCTGGCCGCTTCCTGGCCGGGCTGGACTGCGAGCTGGCTGGCCTTGAAGCTGGCCATGTCACGCGCGCTGTGCTGGCCGAGGCAAAGACGGTATCGGCTGGATCGGCGCAGTATTTCGTGGCAGCGCTGCGGGCGTTTTTGCGGTTCTGCTACCTGGACGGCCTGACCGAGGCTGACCTGGCCAGCGCGGCGCTGGCGGTGACCGGGCGGCGCCGATCACCGCTGCCGAGGGGAGTCAGCGCCGCCCATGCGGGCAAGCTGCTGGCCTCGTGTGACCGGCGCAGCCCGGCCGGCCGCCGCGACTACGCGGTGCTGGTCACGCTGCTGCGGCTGGGCCTTCGCGCCAGCGAGGCCGCGGCGCTGACGCTGGACGACATCGACTGGCGGGCCGCCAAGATCACGGTGCACGGCAAGGGCGGCCGCGACGAGCGGCTTCCGCTGCCCGCTGACGTTGGCGGGGCGATCGCCGCCTATCTCACCCGCGGCCGGCCCGCGGCCGGGTGCCGCGAGGTGTTCGTCCGCGCCATCGCGCCTGCCGGGCCGCTGGGCCGCGGCGGGATCTCATGCATCGTCCGCCGGGCCTGCCGGCGGGCCGGCGTCCCGGAGTGCGGGGCGCACCGGCTGCGGCACACCACCGCCTGCCAGATGGCCGGCGCGGGCGTGCCGCTGACCGAGATCGGCCAGGTGCTACGGCACAAGAGCCTGGCATCGACAGCGAACTACGCCCGGGTCAGCGTCACCGCGCTGCGGAAGCTAGCCCGGCCCTGGCCGGGAGGCGCGGCATGAGCACGCTGCACCAGCACCTGGCCGATTACCTCCGGCTGCGCCGGGCACTGGGGTTCAAGCTCGAGTTCCCCGGGTACGTCCTGCCCGCCCTGGTCAGCTACCTCGAGCAGGCCGGAGCCACCACCATCACCGCCGAACTGGCGATCACCTGGGCCGGACTGCCCCGCGGCGTGCTGCCCATTACCCGGGCGCACCGGCTGGGGGCGGCCCGCGGGTTCGCCCGCTACCTCAAGACCGTCGACCCGGCCACCGAGATCCCGCCCGCGGGCGTCTGGTCCTCGGTCACGCCCCGCCCGCAACCGTGGATCTGGGCCGAAGCCGATATCCGGCGCCTCCTGGCGGCCGCCCGGGCACTTCGCCCGCCACTGCGCGCCGCGACCTATCAAACCCTCTTCGGGCTTATCGCGGCAACTGGCCTTCGCCTGGGCGAGGCCATCGGCCTGGACAGGACGGACGCCGACCTGGATGACGGGCTGCTGGCCATCGGCGACACCAAGTCCGGCAGGTCCCGCCTGGTTCCCCTGCACCCCACCGTCACCAGCGCGCTGACGTCGTATGCGGCCTGCCGCGACCAGCTATGCCCGGATCCTGGCACGACCCGGTTCTTCATCTCCACCGCCGGGACACCGCTGCGGACCAGCCTGACCGACCTCGCGTTCGCCCAGCTCACCACGACCCTGGGACTCCGCACCCCGGACCGCCGTCCCAGGATTCACGACCTGAGACATACATTCGCGGTTCGCCAGCTGCTCCAATGGCACCGCGACGGCGACGACGCCCACGCCCGGATGCCAGAGCTGTCGGCCTACCTCGGCCACGTCAGCCCCGACGGCACCTACTGGTACCTGACCGCCGTCCCGGAGCTGACGGAACTGGCCGCCGCCCGCCTGGCCCGGGGAGGACCGCGATGACCACGCTGGCCCCGACACTGCAGGCATTCTTCACCGACCGGCTGATCAGCCAGCGCGGCGCAAGCGGCCACACCATCGCCGCCTACCGGGACACCTGGCGGATGCTGCTCGGCTTCGCTTCCCAGGCCACCGGGAAGAACCCTGGCCAGCTCGACATCGCCGACCTCGACGCCCCGCTGATCGCCGCGTTCCTGGACCACCTCGAAACCCGCCGCGGCAACAGCCCCGGCACCCGCAACAACCGGCTGGCCGCCATCCGGTCGATGTTCGCCTGGGCCGCGCTGCGTCACCCCGAGCACGCGGCCACCATCCAGCGGGTGCTGGCCATCCCGCCCAAGCGCTGCCAGCGCAACCTCGTCACCTACCTCACTGGCGAGGAGACCGACGCCCTCGCCGCCGCCTGCGACGCGACCACCTGGACCGGGCGCCGCGACCGCGCCCTGATTATCCTGGCCGCCCAGACCGGGCTGCGGATCTCCGAACTAGCCGCGCTCACCATCGGCGACATCACCCTCGGCACCGGACCCCACGTGCACACCATCGGCAAAGGCCGAAAAGAACGCCGCACCCCCCTCCTGCCCGCCACCATCACCGTGCTCCGCGCCTGGCTCGCCGAACGGCACGGCGCGCCGGCCGACCCGCTGTTCCCGACCAGCACCGGCAGGACGCTCAGCCGCGACGCGATCGAGCGGAGGATCACCCTGCACGCCGGCAACGCCGCCCGGGCCTGCCCGTCACTGCGATCCAAGCACGTCACCGCCCACACCCTGCGGCACAGTTGCGCCATGAACCTGCTCCAGGCCGGCAACGACACCGCCATAATCGCGCTCTGGCTCGGCCACGAGCAGGTCTCCACCACCTCCATCTACCTGCACGCTGACATGACCCAAAAAGAACGCGCGATAGCCCGCACCCAGCCGCCCGGCATCAAACCCGGCCGCTACCAGCCCCCCGACCACCTGCTCGCCTTCCTCGAGGCCCTCTGATTATGCCGATACTTCCGGCCCGTTCACCCCCGCCAGCCAGCCCGGCCGCGCCGGGCTCGGCATAATCCGCGGCTCGGCATAATCCGCGTTGTGCCGACGTCGGCACAACGCGGATAACGGGGCGCCGTTCTCGAACGCGTGGCTGGCCAGGACCTGCGCGGTGCTCGGGATCAGGCTGGTGCACTCGAAGCCGTACTCACCGGAAGGCCGGGGAAAGCAGGAAAGGCTCAACCGCTACATCCGGGAAGCCTTCCTAGCCGAGGCCGCCCACCACGGCATCGAATCCCTGGACCAGCTCAACGACCTGTTCGCCGCCTGGGCCGAGCGCATCGCCAACCGCCGGACCCACGCCGAGACCGGCCAGGCCCCGATCGCCCGGTTCGAGAACGGCGGACCGCACCGCCAGGCCAGCCCGGACCTGATCCGCGAGGCGTTCCGATGGTCGGTCACCCGCAAGGTCACCCGCACCGCCACCGTCCCCCTGGAAGGCAACTCCTACGCCGTCGACCCGGCGCTCACGGGCCGGCGAGTCGAGCTGCGCTACGACCCCGAAGACCTCACCCGGATCGAGGTATTCCTGGACGGCCGGCCCGCCGGGGCGGCCGTCCCGTTCGCTGTCCGCCGCCACGTCCACCGCGCCGTGCCCCAGGCCGCCCGGCCCGAGCCGGCCGCGACCGGGATCGACTACCTCGGCCTGGTCGCCGCCGCCCACGACGAGGAAGCCGGAACCGGCGCGAAGATCGACTTCGCCCGGCTCGGCATGCTCACCGGCGACACCAGCGCAGGGCAGTGGTGAGCCCGGCACCGTGGGCCGCGCACTTCGGCCTGGCCCGCACCCCGTTCGGCAAGTCCATCGCGGCCAAGGACCTGTTCGCCCGCCAGGCCCACGCCGAGGCGATCGCCCGGATCAGCTTCTGCGTCGTCGAATCCGCGCTCGGCGTCGTCACCGGCGACGTCGGCGCCGGGAAGACCGTCGCGGTCCGCGCCGCCGTCGCCGGCCTGGACCCGACCCGGCACCAGGTCATCTACATCGCCAACCCCGCCTTCGGCACCCGAGGGCTCTACGTCACGATCGTCCGCGCCCTCGGCGACAAGCCCCGCTACCTCAAAGCCGAGTTGATGGCCCAGGCCGGCGACCTGCTCGCCGCCGAAACCAGCGAACGGCACCGCCGCGTCGTGATCATCGTCGACGAGGCGCACCTCATGGACCCCGCCCAGCTCGAGGAACTCAGGCTCCTGACCAACGCCGAGATGGACTCCGAGTCCCCGTTCGCCGGGATCCTCATCGGCCAGCCCACCCTGAACCGGCAACTGCGCCTGGGCACGTTCGCCGCCCTGGACCAGCGGATCGCCACCCGGTTCACCATCAAGCCGATGGACCTCGCCGAATCCGCCGCCTACCTCCGCCACCACCTGCACCTCGCCGGCAGAGAAGACCCGCTGTTCGCCGACGACGCCATCGCCCGCCTCCACCGCGTCGCCAGCGGCCTGCCCCGCGCCCTCAACAACGCCGCCGTCGCCGCGCTCATCGCCGCCGCCGCAGCCGGCAAGGACCTCGTCGACGACGCCTGCGCCAGGAAAGCCGCCGCCGAGCTCACCCGCGACTAGCACCCCCAGGGAGGACCCGTGAACACCGCCGCCATCCCCGCCCGGCAGCTCATCTGCCTGCTCCAGGACACCGCCGCCGGGCAGACCGCCGACCTGGCCGCCGTCGACCTGCTCGCCCGCCACAACCACTTCCTGCACCTGCCCCAGTTCCGCCGCCTCATCGCCGCGAGCAACTCAGTCTTCACCGGCGAGCCCGTCCTGACCATCCGCTGGAAAGCCGCCATCACCGCCCTCGAATCCGGGCGCCTGCACGCCACCGGCTCCGAGCAAGCCGTCCTGCGCATCGCCGCCAGCCTCGCCGACCACGACATCCCCGTCCACCTCCGCGAAATCCTCGGCAGCCTCGACCACCGCAACATCGCCCTCATCACCGCCGCCATCACCCAGGCCAACGACTAACCCCAGCCACCAGGCCCGCAAACCCCGGGGGCCGCCAGCCACCCACGGCCGGCGGCCCCTTCACCACGCCCCCACCTACCCCCATCAGCCGATGCTCACCCAGCCAAGCCGAAACATGAACACGCAACCCCGCCAAATCATGCGCAGACAGCGTGACCGCTAACACACCGCACGCTACGAAGCTCTGTTCGGTAAGGCGACACCTGCCAACGACGCGGAAGCAGAATTCTTCCGAGGCATCGGGTACCTACACTTGGGTGTCCAGCATCTCAGAAACGAGAAGCCCACACGCCGGCCACACCTCTCGAACCCAACCTTGCCGTGCACTACATCTCGCTGGCGAGCCTCGCCTATGACCTGATCACGCGATACGTCAGCGAAGACACGATCAAGGAGCTTGAAGACCTGGTTCTCACCAAGCGCCAAGGCTACCGAACCGCGGGCGCCTTCTACAGTGACTTCGAGGGTGGCAAGTGGCTACGAAACCTGACCCTCCCTGCCAAAGTTGAGTCCTCGGCGGTGCGCAAGGTGCTCAAGACCAAGTGGCTGGACGAGGCTGACTTCACCCGGAGCTACGACCACAGCAACATCGTGCTGATGCAGCTTGAGCTCGTGGTCGACGAACTCACAGAAGCTGACCTCGACCGCTTGCTGGATCTACGGACAAAGGACTCGTACGGCAACGACCAGTCGGCAGGTATGCAGCAGTTCTTGGAGTTTGTTCAGAAGAAGTACCCGGACACGATTTCACAGAAGGCGAAGGACTGGCTCACGAAGGAGCAGTCCTGACGAGCGCCCTCCGAGCTGCGGTACCGCCGGCGACTGCAGATGCAAGTGCTTACAACTTCCTCGCCATCACGGATAATCAAATGCAGGAGCGGATGTAACTGCGAGCCCATTCGCCGCAGTGAAGACGCCAACGGGAATCGCCCCATGACCATCTATCGCCTGACTGCGAGACTGCAGACGCTCAATATCTTAGTACGGAGCACTGGTTTCCACTGCGCCCAAATATTTATTCAAGCCCGACAGAAGCTTGAACGGATAGGGTTCCGGGTCCAAATTTCGGCCCTGCTCCGCTCGTGCTCTACCCTTCCGAGTGGAGTTCACACGTTCAAAGCGTTCGTTGGGATTGGTGCAGCGACGCTTGAACAAGGCGGCCTTATCACGTGGCGCGGCTTCGCCCAGCCCTTCCGTCCGCAGCGCGACTACGCAACCTTCGGCCCCATCGTCTTCCAACGATCCTGTACCGCTCGAATACTCGATTGGGTGGGTCACCTGCACTGTCGCCAGCATGATCAACGCAGCGGTGGTTGGCTTGCCGGGTGCTGTTCAGGATCGTCTACCTGCTGACGTGCCGGGTACTCGGCCTGGCCGTCCTGCTGTTCCGCGGAGACCTGGCGAAGGATGCCGAGCTGCTCGTTCCTCCGGCACGCCGGCCGGGTACGGTACGAGCCGGCCGACCGTGTATGGTTCGCTGCGCTGGCACGGCTCCTGCCGCGCAGGCGCTAGTCCGACGTCTTCCCCGTGACGCCCGCGACGCCCCTGGCCTGGCACCGCAAGCTCGCCGGCGACAAGTACGACACGAGCAAGCGGCGCAAGCCCGGCCGCCCGCCGGTGGTCCCGGGCGTCGGCCGCCTGGTCGTTCGGCTGGCAAAGGAGAACCCGCTGTGGGGACACCGCCGGATCCATGGCGAGCTGACGAAGCTCGGCGTGACGGTCGCGCCGTCCACCGTCTGGCAGATCCTCCGCGCTGCGGGCATCGATCCGGCCCCTCGCCGGTCCGGCCCGACCTCGCGGCAGTTCTTGACAGCCCAGGCCGCTGCGATCCTCGCGGTAGATTTCCTGCACGTGGACACCGTGCTGATGAAGCGCATATACGTGCTGGTGTTCATCGAGCACGGTACCCGCCGGATGCATCTTGGCGGCGTCACCACGAACCCGACCGGGGACTTGGCCGCGCAGCACGCCCGCAACCTCGCCCTCACCCTCGGCGAGCGGTTCGAGGACATCAGGTTCCTGATCCGCGACCGCGGCTCGAACTTCACCGCCTCCTTCGACGCCGCCTTCCAGGCCGCCGGCACCAGGATCTTGCGCACGGCCGTCCGGGCTCCGCGGATGAACGCGATCTGCGAGCGCCTCGTCGGCACCCTGCGCCGCGAGCTCCTGAACCGCACGCTGATCCTCGGGGAAGGCCATCTGCGCGCCGTCCTGGCCGAATACCAAGTGCACTACAACACCGCCAGGCCGCATCAGGGCATCGCCCAGCGCGTCCCCGGGGGTGAATACGACGGTGTCCACCTCACCGTTGCCGACCTCGACCGCGGACGGATCCACCGAAAACCGGTCCTGGGCAGCCTGATCCACAAGTACTCGCGCGCCGCCTGACACTTCGAAGAACCGCAGGTCACGACCAGGGTCCTATTTTCGAGCGGGACACGACATGGTCGGCAGCATGGACGGCCTCCAGGCAGTCATAAAAGACCGTGACCGGGCCGGTGGGACAGGCAACGGAATTGGTCCAGGATCTGGCCGTTAAGTTGGCAAAAGAGCTTTTCATGACGATATAATGAATTTTAGGGTCGATTGTTTGGTCCGATACATCTTCTCCGGCCTCACAGTTCAGGCAAGATCAAGTCGTCCCATTGGATCGCGAGTCTGACGTCTGCCCCGGACGACTGCCGCAGCGCCTTGTAGAGCGCGGCACGAAGTATCTCCTCGGTAGTCTGAACGAAGGTCGGCAGATCGACTGCCTCATCCTTTACTTTGAGATCCTTGGCTTTGGGCTCACCGCCATGCGCTATGGTGCTTCGGATGTCGTACCCTCGCCGCATGTGATGAAAGACTTGACGTATCGTCCATCCCTCAAGTGTGTGATCGGACCAAACCGCAGCGCTCAGAGCATCCAGCTGACCATCATCCAGCCGACCAGGAAAGGACACCATCAGGGGCCAGTGGAACCCCCGGCACCCGGCCTGCCAGCCGGGCAGCCGTCATACCCGGGCACCCGGACGAGGGCTAGCAAGCCGCTACGCCAGCCCAGAACTCCGATCACCTGCCCCGTGAATGATCAAGGCTAAGGAAGGTCTGGAACATAAACAGTTCCAGCGTCCCGGCGGAAACCTGGTGCGCCTATCACGGCAGTGCGTCCTGCCAGCCCAACGGCCTGGCCGAACAGGTCATTACTCGCACATCCGGGATTTACTATCTTTGCTAGCTTCCGCCAATTATCATTTATGAGTCTGTATTCATAAGCGGCCCCGCACTGATTAGGGTTGGGCCTTGGATCTCCGACAATCGCGCGGACTCCAGATATGGCAACGGACGTGAAGTACCCGCCCTGGCCAAGTTTTCCGGCTGGAGTGGTCATGTATCCGACCTGCCTCCAGTGCCCGCTGTGCTCGGAGTAGATGTAGCCCCTTGCCGAGTTACGGTCCGTGCTAAAGCCGCCGGCCGCGATATGATTTCCAGAGATTGACAGCGAGGCGCCGAGAAGTTCGCCGTCAGTAGTGCCAGTAAGGGTGCCCGTATGAGACCAGCTATTCGCAGTCTGCGAGTAGACAAAAACTTTCCCGCGATTATGATCGGCTTCAAGGGCTCCAATAGCTACCGTAGTTCCCCGAACGGCCACGGCGCCACCGAATTCGACCGCATGTGGCGGGCCGGATGCTGGATACTTAAGCTCTTTCCGAAGATGCCAGGCTCCGCTAGGCGAACGTGCGTATACGAACACAGCGCCACTGAAATCGCCCACGAGATAGGCGGAAGCTACCATGATGCCATTTGAAATGGCCACGGCATTGCCGAAGTCACCCTGACCGCAGGTGCTACATGGGGGTGGAACGGCCGGGGAAAATCGTGCTGCCTGCCGCCAGTGACTATTGTGCCGAGAGTAAATGTATACAAGCCCTCGCCCGCCCCGAGCGGACCATGCACCTATAGCGACAGTGTTGCCGGAAATGGCTACGGCATTTCCGAATTGATCGTGGGAGTGCCTGGGATTGAATATCTTGGCCTGCAGGCTCCACCCTCGTCGGCTGCGTTCGAAAATGTAAACGGCGCCTGATGATCTGCGGACTCCGGGCGCACCTACGGCCGCGAGCGAACCGGATATATCGACCGCTGCGCCAACGCCGTCGTTCGGGCTAGATTTTATCTGCGGCACAGAAACAGCATGGCCGCCCATAGATACGGCCGCGTAAGCCGCTCCGGATGACCACGTCGATACCTCAGTTAGCGCCAGGACTAGGACTAGTGCCAGGGCTGGGGTAAATGATCTTCGATGCGCTGACTGAGCCTGAGTTGGGGACACCTTACCTACCTATATCGGGGGCGGCGTGATCGTCGTGATCGTCGTGGGATTCTTCGATGGCGGTGGCGGATTTGAGGTAGTGCTTGTCGACGTTCCGCCTGACGGCGGGCTGTACGGCGACGTGTAGGCAGAATTTGTCGGGGTGGCGCCGCCCGTGTTCGGGCTTACGAAGTGGTCCGTGACATGAACGTAGATTAAGGTGCTAACAGCGCCGACCGTAGCGATGACCTTGACCTCGCCCTGCCCCGCTGCGGTTACTTTGCCGAAACTATTGACAGAAGCCACGTGACGGTCCGTCGTTGTCCACCGCACCTTGGCAAGATAGGTCGCCGGGGCGGTCTTGCCGTTCGACAATAGCCCGACTAGGGAAAGACGCTCGGAGTGTCCGACATGCAGGCGAAGGCTCTTAGGAATGATTGTCAGGGACTGCAGGGTAATAGGCGGTGGCTTGATGACTACCGGACCCTGCGGAACGGCAGTAAAGCTGCGTATGAGCTCCCTGAGCCTAGCCTTGGATACGCCATGGCCAGGGACGTGGACCTGATAACTCAGGGCCGTCAGAACGCCCGGTCGCAAGCGCAATGGCCACACTAGCCCCTGACCGTGGTCGATGATCATCGGCAGCGCAGGAGTGAATCGAGCATTGGCGACATATTTGAGTATCGCTACCGGCACAGGCTCGCGATATTGTACGGACAAGGAGCCGGTCTTCGTATAACTGGCGCTGATCTTCTCGGTCAGCGATGTGCCGTTGGCACCACCAAGCGTCCAATCCGCTTTTATCTCCAAGCCGTCGCCATAATGCGCGGCCGGAGCATTGAATGACACCGTTCTCGGCTGGCTCGCTGGCGCATGATCCGGCCAGATAGCGTATGCGAGCACCGTTATCATCCCGGTCGTCAAGATGCCCGCACCAGCGGCGAAGAGCTTACGGCGCGCTTGCCTCCCATCCTCGCGTTGTGCTTCACGGTCAGCCAGAACAGGGCCGCCAGGCCCGGAACCCTGATCTGGACCGCGGAGGCTGTCCGCGACGCTACTGTCGGAGGCTTGATCGTCTTGGCCGGTAGAGTTCGCGCCGTCTGACTGGGACTCGGTCACAACGCGCGCCTGCGGATCAGTGAGCTGTCCGTTGGAGGGCGGACCCAGATCCGGCCCGTAAGGCGGCGGCGTCTGGGCCGTCAGACCCGCACCAGCGTTGGATCTATTGATCACTGTGGTAGACGACATTTCCGCGGGTTCGAACGGAGGCGCTTCGGCCTGACTTGTCGCTCCCGATCCGATTGATTCGCTGGTGGCTGTGGTGCTGAGTCGCGTCTCGGTCGGTAGCCCGGACCCGAGTTGCCCCGGCATCCCGGGCAACGCAGAGACAATCGGCGGCTCGGTATCAGCTCGGGCGATCATGTAGGCGATCGCGCCGGCAGTTGAGGTCGCTGGCTCTTCGCCGACCGCCGAGTCCGACTCTTGCCTCTGTGCCTCGACGCTTGGTGAGGTCGGATTTGCCTTAACTTCTGCTTGGGGAATGGCTTCAACGACCGGCATTAGGGCTGAACCATCGGACCGTTCTAGGTCTGAGTCGCTCAGGTCGTAATGGGAGCGTATGTAGTCTGCCAGCGGGCGTGGCCAGAAAGATTTCTGGCCTGTAGAACTACGCGGGGCGGCCTCTCTAACGCGCTCGAGAAGCTTAGCAAGAGTCGGGCGCTTGGCGGCGTCCTTGCGCAGGCAGTCCTCAACTACCTTCCGTATGCCTTCGGGAAGCGCACTAAGATCAGGCTCATAATTGATCACGCGGTAGATTTGCGTATAGATCTGGTCATACCAGAAAGGCGCCTCGCCAGAAGCCGCGAACGCGAGCACGCTGCCGAGCGAGAAGACATCGCTCGCCGGTCCGATCGCTTCACCTATCACCTGCTCCGGTGACATGTATGCCGGCGTACCGGCAAACCGTCCCGAACTACTTCCCGAATCCGCGAGCACACGGCTGATGCCGAAGTCGATGACCTGGGGCCCATCAAGGGCAAGCAGCACATTGTCCGGCTTGAGATCTCGATGGACCAAGTCGCATTCGTGCACAGCTTGAAGGGCCTCGATCAAACCGCCGGCCAGCCGCCATACGGCGAGTTCAGACAGTGGGCCGAGCTGCTTAACGGTGTCGGCAAGCGAGGGTCCCTGGACATAAGCCGTCGCAAGCCATGGCGGCATGACCTCGGTGTTCGCCTCGACGACGGCCGCAGTGTACACGCCACCAACTTTCTTGGCGGCAGCTATCTCCTTGCGGAATTTTTCGATGAACAGCGGATCTTTGGCCAGTTCCCGGTGCACACGCTTGACCGCGAATAGCCTGCCCCCTGGGGACTCTCCGAGGTACACGGTCCCCATCCCGCCCGCACCGAGTCGTCGCAGCAGGCGATAACGGCCGATCTGGAGCGGATCGTCTTCATCCAATGACGTCATACGAATCTGCGCTCCGTAGCCGCGGTGGCTCGCGATCCGTTACTCACCGGCATCCTCCGATCCGGGTCCCGGGCTAACTCGCGCGGCACAGGCGTGGGTGAGATCGAAATGGTGAGGTCGCGCTACGGCCGCAGAGTACCGTACTGGACCCCTTTGAAAGCATACGCCAAAGCTACGGCGAAATCCGGGGGTGGCAGCTAGCCTGACCCGCCCTCCCCGTAGCGATTCTTGACGATACATCCGGATATGGCAATTGACCATATTATCTATACTGATTAATGCGGCATTTAGCCAGAAAACGGCAGCACTCGAAGTCGGTCGAGCTATTTTAGGTGCAACTGTCAGAGATCCCGGTACGCCCGGCTCGGTCAGCAACTGAGCGCGCCGCCAAAGGCGCCGGTCAGTTTACGAATGCAGGCTGACTCCGGGCTCGACGTTTCAAAGCATCGCAAATTTTAAGGTGAAAATCGGTGTGAGCCTTTGACCTTATGGGATTAGTCGCCTAGAGGGCAGGAAATCGAATAGCGCCTGGCCGCCAGCCTGAGATCATCCTGAAGCCGGAGGATCCGGCCAGAGGCGTCGAATTTTGTATTAGCGCTGGAATGACAGACTGTAGATTAACTATTCAGCAGCCATGCGTCGAACAACGCGCTTTACGCTCGTCAACCCGAATCAAACCCGGGGCTCTTGGACGACCAGCGATGCTGGGACTTAGCCCGTTCCTCAGGGGGATGCGGGGACTTAGTCCGTTCCTCAGGAGTTTGATACTCCCATACGTTGCGGTAATTCAATGCGCCCATGAATTTACTTATGACACCAATACCTATCCCCGCAGCTCTCGCCTCATCAACCAGCCCACACGGCGCGCTAGGAGTGAAAGCGTTACCTAGGATAAACGAGTTTCGCTTCCGTACTTCCTTTGGGCGCACCAGGTAAAAAGCGCGACTGTACTGGTATGCGTCCGTCAGATGCACCTGAACGTCGGGAAGATCGCGTTCACGAGTAATTAGATATACATACTCATCCTGATTGTCGAGTGCCGTGCATGATTTAACGCAACTGTGCTCGCTCATTCGTTGGCGGAAGAAATCGAGTTCGGCTGGTCGGATATTTCTGCCCAATAGTCCCCTCCTATCAGGATTTGCACGGCTCCCGCGCGTCGTGCAAATTCATTTAGATCAGCGATTTCAGCTTCCAGAAACAACTGCAAATGAAGAGGCAGGCTAAATTCTGCCTCGAAGGCCTTGTTCAAACTCTGCAGATTCATCCCTCTCTTCCTTATTACCTTATCCGATGCGTTCTTCAATTGCACTACGACATCGATATCGCGCGTCGGATAAGATTCGGTTATAGAACCAAAAACAGCAGCAAACTTGACGCCAAGCTCAGGCTTCCCAAACTCATTCCGCACCCAATCTTTGATCACGACATCTCTGCCGCGAACCATAAGTGCATCCTGCCGAGTTTGATCTCTCTCGATTCGCCAGAACCCGCCTGCTCTTCGGCAATTAACTATAAACTCGCCAAGATTTACTATCAGGTAGGCCGCAATCAGGGCTATCGCACCCGCAATCAGCGGCAGGCTCGTAGCTTTCCAGCTAAACCGAGGGCGGACCGGAGCTATGGCCCAAGTGACTACTATCGTCACAACCGCGGAGGCCACTGCAGGCAGTATGTCATGGGTCAGGCTGAGCCAGCCTGTAGCGCGAGCAGCTCTACCCAGTCGTTGCCCGAGCGAGAGGGTTGACTGAACTTCTCTCATGACCCACCATAACCGCTCGGATCCTGTCGGCCGACCGGGCGCCGGGACCGGCCGGGACGGATCACACGCCCGACGTGGCTGGGCGGCCGACGGCGCGACACTGTGGTCCTCCTCGTTTGCCTGCGAGGAATTCACGTTAAGAAGCGCAGCCTTGCCTGGGTTCCCGCTTGCCCATGTCTGCGCAAGTGGCGCGATCTCTTGCCGTAGCTCATCTGGTATGTCCACCGACCGAATCGCTCACGGCCGAAGCTTACAGCCGCAATGACAAGCGCACTCAGCCGCGCCCAAGGTTGCCCAGACGACCAGGACGCCAGATGCACCATAACTACCTTTCTGCTCTTGGCCCGTGGGGCGCTGCAAAGCGTGGATACTGCCGGCCCCGGGTGGCAGGCCAGCCGGATCAGCACGCCGTATCACTGCCCGGCTGCGGGCAGAAACGAAGGCAGGTCTGCGCCGCAGGTCGCCGCCCGGGGACCCCGCTTCGTTTGCCCTCGATAAGGGCGATGAGACCCGCGACGGAGCACTCTAGCGCTGTTGAGCAGACGACGACCCCAGGTCGGTGAGTGTAGGTCGGTCAGCGACGCCGGAGCCGATAAGACGTAGCAACTCGCCCGCATCATCCATGCCACTATCCTTCCCGGCTTGAGCATGTCATCGCGTGTCGTTATGAGGTTCGGCTCCGGGTATCGGGGATATAGGCGTAAGCCGCAGGGGTAGGCAAGGTCAGCAACCCGCGCGGCGGCGACCCTGGTCAACCTCGTCCGCCAGGGCGTCGGCACTGCCTCGCTGGCGGTGCGGGATGTGACGAGGACGGGCCAGCGCGCAGAGGGCGTCAGTGACGCGAGCGGGCTCCTTGCCGCTGATGAATTCAGCAACCCAGGCTGGGGACATCCTGCGGAGCCTGCCGACTTTGAGGCTCCTGAGCTGAGCTGAGCTGTCCTGTCCTGATCAGGAGACAGACCTTGTCGCGGCTGATGTGTAGGACGTCGGCGGCCTCCTCGAGGTGAGCATCCCGTCCGCAGTTCATCGCCGCCTGGCACGCTACCCGAAAGCGGTCCCTGTGACCAGTTGCGGTTGCGGCAACAAATGCCAGAACCTCGCTAAGGCCGCTCACCTCCGAAGAGGCACACCTCCCTTGCCATCGCGATGACACGGCCCGGACACCCGAGGCCGCCCGCTGGTAGGCCGAATTGCCCAGAGCCAATCTTGCTGCCGGGACCCTGACGTCATCAGTCGCTTCGGCCGAGAACCTTTCAGCCCAGTCGGTTCCGTCGATATTTCGCGGGAGTTTGTCGAGAACAAGGCGCAAGATTTCCTTTCATGGAGAGAATAATGAAGGATCCCAGCGGACGTATTGCGTCCTTGTCAGGCAGACATCGCATCGCTTCCGGACGCGAGCATTGTGCTGTTAGGTGGGTGTCTGAATGGCTCGGTAGTTCAGGCTCACGAATCTCGGTGTTACTGAAAGTGAGCAGAAGAATGATCTGCATTGATGCTCAGGGCCTGACACCTGAAGCTGCGCCAGCACGAGCCCGTCGGCGGATCGTCCGCTGAATGTGCTGACTGAGGAGAGGCGCCGGTTCGGACTCTCCTGGGCGTGCTCGTGAATCGGTCGTCACTTTGTGATTTGCCCACCGCTGCCTCCTGGCGGGCGGATTTGTTGTCGTGAGCAGCTTTCGGCGAATGTGGTCGCGGTGCCTCCGGCGTCAGGGGAGCATACGAGGCTTCGGTGCAGTGGCTGGCAGCGGTGCATGTGGCGACGAGTTCGCTGACGGCGCTGGTGGAGGGGGTGGTTGTGTACTGGACGGCCTACAGGATGCCGCATAAGACATGTTCTAACGGCAAGGTAGGCAACCGGGCCCGCCAGCGCGAAGCGCAGATGCCGGGCTTGCGTGCCGCTGGTCTACAGGGAGCCGGCGACAGCGAACGGAACCCATCGTTCGGGGTGCTGTGGATAGGCGCTCCGGACGGCGCGGCAGACGTCGCGTATGACCCTGGGGGTGTCCTCCGGGTGCATGGCCGGGGTCCCGCTCCCGGTGGTGATCAGTTCCCCGTACATGCGGGCGGCGAAATCTACAGCGTGGTCGTCGGCGACCGGCCAGAGGGTCGCGACGACGTACTCGCATCCGGCGATGCAAATGGCGGCGGCGGTGGTCACGGTTTCGTCGGGTATGACTGCTGATCCATGGTGGGTGGAGCAGGCGGACAAGAAGGCGAAGCGGGCACCGGGCAGTCGGCGTTCCAGCAGGCTGCCGATGGTCAGGCGGCCTTCTGTCAGTTCGATGCCTCCGTTAACGGGAGTGTGCTCATCCGTAGTGCCATGGGCGGAGAAGTGGAACCAGGAGTGCGCCGTCATGCCGGCGAGGACGGCGTCTACTGTCGCGCCCGGCCCGGTCAGGTGCTCTGCGCCGGGGAAGGCCCGCATCAGGTATTCCGCCTCCTCACGTGCACCAGGCAGCGGCCGGTGTCCGGGGGTTTCGGGCATGGACACGATTAGGGGTGGCGTGGTTACATCCTCTGCGGTAGGCCCGCCGGACCCGGCTGGTGCCAGGGCGCGCAGTCTGGCGATGTACACCGACTCGGCGCGGTCGATGACTGCCTGCGGTCCCGGCTGGCCGTGACGGCCGGCCGCGTGAAGCGGCAGGAAGGCCGCCGGGCCCGTCGGGCACCAGTGGATCTGCGGCGCGCTGCTGCCCGCTGGGGTCTCCGCGGTGATGTCGAGATGCCGGAGAACGGGCTCGCACACAGTGTCCCAGAGCCATGCGAGCCGGCTCGCGATCCCGTTCCGGGCAACGCGGCCTATCCAGTCTTGCCCGATTGCGTTCTCGGCCGTGTCACGGAAGAACTCGGCGGCGTCCTCGGCGTCCGGCTTGGACAGGGACGGCAACGGAACGGCCGCCGCCCCTGCGGAGGTCACGGTGATCGCATCGCAGCGGTGCTCGCTGACATTGATGATCACGGCCGAGCGCTGCTCGACGGCCTCCTGCAGCCTGGCGAAGCCAGGCGGGCCGAACAGGCCCGTGCATCCGGGGCGCTTGCGGATCTCGCTGACCAGGCCCTCAAGCCGGCGCGCGAGGGCACTGCGCTGGTCAGCCTCGCTTTCCTGGTGCGGCGGGCGGAGGGGGAGCTCGAATTCGTCGGCGCCCAGATCCGGCATGACGATGCTGTCGAGGTCGCGCCGGAGATCTTCGAACTCGCGGGCCAGCTCCGGGTACGTCTGGCTCAGCAGGGCGAGCTGCGAGCTGTCGTCGACGTGGCGGTCCAGTAGAACTCCGCGTCCTCGCTCAAGGAGTTCCACAGCTGTTTCCGGCTGCCCGGCGGTGAGTGCCACGGCGGCGGCGTCGGAAGGGACCCCTGCGTATCCCCCGAGCATCCGCTCCTGGTCCCGCCGACCCATCCCCCGCCATGCTGCAGAGTCCAGCAGTTCGACCGCGAGTGCGTACAAGCTCAGGCTCACGGCGGTCTCGCCGCAGCGGGCGGCAAAGACCGCTCCGGCCTGCGCGACGTGAAGGCGCCTGAAGACTGCCAGCCGGGCGTCACCAGCGGCCAGTTGGTACGCTTCGATGGCGGCTGACGCCGCGTCCGGAACCCCGGTGATGTCGTACCGGACGGCCAGGGCGTGGGCAAGTCCCGCAGTGAGCATCGTCGATGACAAGTCGGCCGGGTCCGGGGTCCTGACCGCCTGGCATCGCGTGACGGGAACATCGAGAACAGCGGCGTCACCGCTGAGCTGGGCCAGCGTAGCTGAGACGATCGTGAGGTTCAGCAGCCGGTTCGAGTATTCGCTGTGTTCTGGCCTGGTGGTGTCGGCTGCTTTCCGGGCGAGGCGGACCGCTTCCGTCGCCAGCGCTACGGGCTCACCGCTGCCCGGCAGGCTGGCGAGGGCATCCAGGATCGCGCCGTGGTTCGACTCGATGACTGCCCGGTCCGGATCGTCATGCCGCAGCAGGCTTGCCGCCTGCGCGAGGCCGGCGGCTGCCTTTTCCAGCTTCGGGGCGGAAGGCAGGTAGCACAGCGCCTGCGTGTGCAGGGCAAGGCGCATCGGCCGGTACGTGTGGCCCGGCGGTGTGGCCTCCACCACCTGGCCCGACAAGACGGCGGCCTCGTCGAAGTCAAGCAGCGTGCCGCGCAGTTCCCCGCGCCGGAACAGCCCGCAGGCGAGCCCGAACAGGCAACTCGCATGCAGAGCATGTTGGGGGCTGGCAGTGGCGACAGCCTCACGGCCCGTCTGGATGATCTCGTCGAGCGTGGCGGGGCTGCCGTCGCGCTCGAACAAAGCGAGCAGCACTGACACGAGCCTGCTCAGCCGCTCAGGCTTCCTGGCATGACCTGGCGGAGTCTGCCTAGCGGCACGCCGCACCGGGCCGATTGACGCATCCAGGTCCTCGCGGTTCGTGGTCAGCTCATAAATGCGAAAAAGAGCAGAGCCGCAATCCGACTCTATGTCCAGCGCGTTCGCGCTGCCGGGCGCGCACTCGTGCATCGCCTCCATATGGTCTGCCACGATAACGTCCAGCTCGGCCCGGCTGCGGTCAGCGGAGCGCAGGAAGCGCTCAAGCCGAGCATTGCCCAGGGAAGACAAGACCAAGGACCGGTCGGCCGAGCCGTCGGGATATTTCTCCGCTGCCTCAAGGACCGCGACTGCCTCGTCAAGCTCAATGACGTTGCGGAACATGGCTCCGCTGCGAAAGAGGGACATGCCCAGCTCCAGCATGCCCTCGCCGTAACCCTCGTAGCCCCGGGGCGTCAGCCGGGCACGCTTCTTGCTGGCTTGGACGGCCGCCCGCATCACGGCCCTATCAGCCGTACGCTGTGCCTTCAGCAGCAGCGCCTGCCCCTTCCGCTGCAGGAAACGCACCTGCTGATCGCGAGTACGGAAATGCTGCTCGTTGGCATCAAGGAGATCCAGCGCACGGGCGATGGGGCCGTCCGATCCGTCGGCCTCCGCTTGCTTGATCAGCGCATCGGCCAGGTTGACCACAGACTTCCAGTACTCCACGTGAGGCCCCCGGCTGCAGGCGCTCATGACCGTCTCGAACAAGGAGACGGCTTCGGCGATGCCTTTCGAGTCGCCCGCAGCCGAAGCTCTCTTGAGTATCCCGGCGGCGCGTTCGGTCATCTCAGACAGATCTACCTGGCCTGTAGTCCCTCTCTGAATCACCCGGTAACTCTATGGGTTCCCCTAACACGCCAATTCCGCTCGGCCCGCAGCGGACGGCGGGCCGGGAACGTTGTCAGCCACCGACAGATTTCGCGTACTCGGGCGATCTCGCCGGGACGGGCAGAGGAGCGCCGCAGCAACGGCACGGGGTGCACGCTCGCTCCGCAGCATGCCCGCACCGGGTGTTGTTAGCGCCGCGGATCCCGCAAGATCTCGAACAGATATGGACGGCCGGTCCGCTGATCGACCTCGGTGAGAGTGGCGCCCGAACCCATCGCCCAGATCTCATTCGCACCCTCCATCGACAGCCAGGGCTGCGCTCGATCGACCTTGCGTTCCGGTCGAAGGCCGGGCTTGCGAGGATGGTTCGCTGGCTGGCAGGGCGCCGCCAGGGTCTCCTGCGCCCGCCTGGGAGCAGGGTCGATGCCGGCGTCCTTGAGGATCTGCCACACCATTGACGGTGCCAGTTTGTATCCCAGGCCGGTCAACTCGCCCTGGATCCGCCGGTACCCCAGCCCGGGTTGTCCTGCGCCATCTCCAGCACCAGCGCACGGACCGCCTGCGCCGTACGCGGCCGTCCCGGACTGCGCCGCGGATACGCCCACCGCCTTCTGGCCAGGTCGGCATGCCAGCGCCAGCAAGGTCCGCGGGGAGACAATCAGGCGAATCTGGCGCAGGCGGCTCGTAGGCAGCGTCCGGTGCCAACGCACAAGATTGCCCCGGTCAGCCCAGGACAATCTCGGGGGTCGAGCGTGCCGCTGGAGAACAATGATCTGGTGGCGCAAGATGAGGATCCCGGTGTCCTTAGCGCGGTCGGAGCGGGCGAGCAGGGAGAGCCAGCCGAACACGTGGAGCACCGCCAGATAAGCGATCCGTAATGTCATAGACGCTGACAGTGCCTGATCATGCCCCCTCGTGCAGCCCGATGCCGAACCTCAAGGGCACTCCGCGCAACAGCGAAGACCAGGTCAGCAGCACCGACATCGTTATCGGCACCCACAGGATGAACGACGGCGCGTGAAGGAGATCAGGTGGGCCTGTTCTCCTCAAGGTCTGCCAGCGGATTTCTTAACTGCGACTATTGCCAGCACTGCCCCCACTAGCCCTGCCGCTGCCGAAAGCCCGATTACGCCGCGGCGGAAGGCCGGTGAGGATATCTCGGGCATTGTATCTGAGGGCGGCGAGCCCAGGCGAACTTTTTCGGGAGGGCCGGCAGATACTGCTTTCTCGTATTCGTCATAGACAATCTCATCGTAGCGGCGGGCACGATAGGTTCGTCTATAATCATGTGACGAGCGGGCGCCGGCCCAGTACTCACGGCCGACATCGCCGCTGAACAGCGTTCTGCGCAGGTCGATGCGCACTACTGTTTCGCTTATCACCCCGAGTTCGTACATGGATCCCCAATGCTGCAGCCACAGGTTCGCGTAGCGGCGCTGCAGGGCTCGAAGATCGGCGTCCTCCCACTGAAGTCTTCTCGATCCGCTCACCACCCACATCAGGGAAGGATCGAAGCTCATCCGAACAAGATCGCGATGCTGAGATCTTATGGCCTGCTCGCGAGCTACCCTAGAGTCGCGGTTCTGTGTAATCAGCGATAGCGCCACGCCGATCAGGGCTAGCGCTGACAGTATCGCCGCGGCCGCCGCAGCGGGGAGCCTATCTGCATACCGGACCGGCGGAGTTGTACGCGCGATACGGCTTCACGCGGGTCCGGAAGATCGCCAAGTGGCGGTGGGTCATGCGCACCACGATCTGATCCCAAGGCCGACAGCGTGTCACTCCGGCCAGCTGCTTGCATACCTGTTCTCTATCCGATTGACAGGAATTCATACTCGGCGGTACCGCGCAGTCAAGTTCTCGGCAACGCCGACCGGTCGCTCACTCTCGGCGATCAGCCCGGCGACGCGCGCACTCCCGCCGTTCTTGTCGGCTGGTAGATGTCGAGACTCCTTGGCTAGCGGAGCACAGAATAGATGATCTACGCGGTTACGCCTTCACGAGGCCGACATCTTGTCCTGCGTTAGCGATATTGGAAGGTAGGCCTTTGTTGCTGCCGCCGTGATCGGCGTCGGCTCTGGGCGTTGGCCGGGACAGCACGCTCCCGCCGATCGAACTGCTCGTACATCTGTCGACGAGCTGCCGAGAAGGAGGTAAGGCAAGCACGCTCACGCCTTACTCATTTCGAGGATCTCGTCGAGAAACTTCGCATCGACGTAGCAGCCTTCGGCAGAACCGTCGCCGACCCGGACGACGACGGTTCGTTACCCCTCGGCGCAAGGCAGGTAGCCGAGGACGCAATGCGCCGTGCAGCCGGTGCACTGGCCTTCGCCAATCCAAATGAACCCGGCCGTACAAGAACTTCGGATGCTCTACGAAGCCGTCGCGCCGATCGTTCTGCCTGTCGATCGCACGGGTTTGGCCACCTGACCGGGCGACCGGTGAAGGCTGCGCAATCCGCTGGATACAGGCCCTGGGCGCGGCTCGCGACGACAGCCGGCTCATGAGCGGCGCGCACTGTCCGTGCACGTCGCTATCCTGCGGGAATGCGGCGCTCGTGGGTGACCAAGACAGACCTGACCCGATACGTGCGCTGCCCATATGCCTTCTGGCTGCTCGACAAGGGCTTGATCAGGTTCGATGAATCGATCAGTGAGGTCCAGGCGCAGCTACTTCAAGGCGGCAACGAGTTCGAAGGGCTCGTCCAAGAATCGGCTACTCCGGTCATCAACCAGCCGGGTGAGATCAATGCCCTGCTGCAAACCGACGCGAGACTGCTGGGCACTCCTGCCTTCAAGAACCGTAAGCTCCGGCTCTCTGGCCAGCCTGACGGGATCGACGCTGCTTACGGCGCGATCATCCCCGTCGAGATCAAGTCGCACAAGAACGTGCAGCGCCTGGACGAACTGGAACTCGCCTTCTACTGGCATCTGCTTGAACCCTTCCGCACGCGGCACGATATCGAACCCTGCGGTGTACTGATATTGCGACGCGATGGTTCGCCTGCCGTTGTCGAGGTACCGATCGCGAGGCATCGCCTCGACGAGGTGATGCGCTTGATCGACGGGGTCCGGGAGGTGCGGCGTCGAGGCCTCCGACCGCGGCTCTGCGGCTGCCACGTGTGCTCGGTCACAAAACGCGATGAGATTCTTGACGCAGTGAAGGCTAACCGGGACCTGACGATGATTTCCGGCATCGGGCCTGCCTACTCCCGGATGCTCGAGGCTGCCGGGATCGCGACCTGGGAAGACCTGCTTGACCATGAGCCAGAAGAGATCGCGTCGATCGTTCCGCATGCGGGGCTCGCTGAGATCGACCGGTGGCACACACACGCCATGAGCTATCGGTCCGGTTACCCGATCGGACCACTTGGCGACGTTCCGGCCGACGACTCGTTCATAGCTCTAGACCTCGAATACGACACCTTCGACAACTCCCGCATCTGGCTCGCCGGGGCGTGCGTTGTGTCCGGCGACACCCGACAGTATGTGTCGCTGTGGGCAGACGACCGCGCCGGCGAGGTGCGCATCTTGGAAGGGCTCACAGCCGTGATCGAGGCGAACCCGGCACTGCCGGTGCTCACCTGGGGCGGACACAGCGCGGACATCCCGGCGCTACAGGCGGCGATCTCGCGCTGGCCAGCGGCCCGCGGCAGACTCGGCGCGCTGTTCAGCAGGCATTCTGACATGTACATGTTCGCGCGCGACAACGTACGGCTGCCGATCCCCGCGCTCGGCTTGAAAGAGGTCGCTAGCTACTTCGGAGTCCCAAGAATCAGCGACATCAGCGGCGGATTGCAGGCCCAGATGATGTACTCGACATTCCAGCGCACAGGAGAAGTGTCGCTACGCGACCGCCTGATCGACTACAACCGCGATGACCTGGATGCTGTTGTCGGGGTCACCCATGAGTTCCAACGCAGAGCCCGATCGCTGCACGAAGCGCTGGCCAGCTTCGAGACAGTACCAGTCGGCGAGCGGGTCGACCTCCCCGGAGAGGTCGCATAAAAGATGCCTCCGATATCTGCTTGGAAGTAGCCTCTGGCCGAGTTCAAGAAGCATCCCGATGCCGACTCCCGTTTTGCTTCGCCAATCGTTTCGCCAAGCTCTCCTAGAGGTCATCCTCAGCAAGCTTGACCAGAAGCAACACCCAGCTCACCCATATGATCAGAGCCGCTACCTGTGGGATTTGAGCCGAGAGGGCGGCAGTCCGAGCGAGGACGACATCTCCGACTGGATACGCCACCAGCTGAACTCAGGCTTGCGCCCGCCACGGTCATCGACCGCGAAATCCAGGTCGCCCACAAGGGAAAGGAATCAGCACCCGCATCGACGTGACCGCGACCACGGCCACAGCCACACATCCACCCAGCATTGCCCGGGTGATCGCCGAAGCCAAATGGTCACCAGCAGAGGACTGACGACGGCGATGCACAACCAGCTGAGCCAGCGGTACCTCATCCCTACTGGCCCAAGTCGGCATCTACGTCATCTACCGGATGGACCGCCGCCCCGCGACCTGCGGGAAAACATAAGAGCCCGGACCGACTAGGACAAGCTGGCAGAACAGCTCACAGCGCAGGCAGCCGCAGATAGCGGGCGGCAGGTTCGCCCCTACATCCTCGATATAGGCCACCCATAGCTTCAAGCTGCCTTCCGTGACACGAGCGTGTCGCCCTCGCCGTCGACACGTGTGGTTGCTCCACTCTTCCTTGCCCGGTCAAGTAATTTCCCGACCGGGCAAGGAAGAGTCGCGGAACTAGTATCCCGAGTCGCTGACTCGTTGCCAGCAGACCGCGAGGCTGTGTAGCATCTCGTTAAGCACGGAGGCCCTAAACTTGAGATTCGTCGGTTGAGGACCCGCCAGGGATCCCAATGCCTACCACATTCTCATGCTGCTCTTCTTGTCACTCGTAACCGTAAAGTTCGTCAGCGTGGTCCTAAAAACACCCAACGCTAAAAAGGAAGTCGGAAAGCGTCTCGAAGAGAGGAGATTCAGATGATGGTAAAGCTGAGTTTCCACGTGGCATTGGAGACAGCATGGGCTATAGGAGTAGGGGTCGCCGCCTCCCTCCTGGCCGCCCCTGAGCCGACGAAAGTCTAAGCGGTTCGCCGCTGATCACGGACCCGGCCTTGGCCGGGTCCGTGATCTGTGATTGTGTCGCTCCAGAGATCGCGACGCTTGACATGGCGTGCACTAGCGCGGGTAACGCCGTTGAGTCGCTGCGCTAGGTCGTGTATGCCCATGGGGCCTGGCGGGTTGCGGGAGTTCCGTCGCTCACGCCGTCGGCGACCAAGTACGCCGCGCGCACCTAGACCAGCTCGCCCATGCGCGATGCCTTCATCCCTATCCGGTCGTCGTCCTGGGCGAAGCCGGCGACCTCCGCTGCGAACCTCACGTCGGCGCCCCGCCGCACGTCAGCCAGCAAACCCTCCAGCGCCAGCAACGCAGCGCCCGGTACCTCGCCCTCAACCGCCGCGGCGGCAACGCCATCCTGCACCACCGCCACATCCGGGATGTCCTGATCCGCGGCTGGTCACCACCAACGGACGGCATCACCGCCACCACCTGGGCCAGCCAGGCCACAATCCCTTCACGGCCGGCCCGGAACCCGTCAGCCCGCACCGCCGAGGCGTATGCCGCAGGACAGCCGCCCGTTACGAGATCGCGGCGGGCTTGCGGGCGATGAAGACCAGCTCGAGGCCGGGACGGTCCGGGGCGCCGCGGAAATCCGCCAGCTCAAAGCCCGCCGAGACAAGCGACTCCTCGATCACCGCACGCGGCGGGTAGCGCCGCGTGCCCTCCGAGGTAAGCGTCGCCCCGTCAGCGGCGAAAACGTACGTCCGCCGGGTGCTCACCAGATCACCCTCCACCCGGGTCACCTCAAGCCAGCTCTCGAACACGCCCGCATCAGGGGCCTCGCGCCGGACATAGGTGGTCTCGCGGTTCCAGCCCAGCCACGGCTCGCCGGCCGGGTCAACGGACTCGAACACCAGGTAGCCGCCCGGGCGCAGCGCCGCACAGACGCCGGCCAGCGTCGCCAGCCACTCCTGCTGAGTCAGGAACACGTTGCTGACGTTGCCGGTCATCGTCGCCAGGTCGACCGCAAGAGCCGGGAGGCTCATCACGTCACCGTGGATCCACCGCACCCGCTGCGCGCCCGGCTTGGCCCTGGCGACGCCCAGCGACGCCCCGGCCGGATCCAGCGCGACGACCTCAAAGCCGCGCCCGGCGAGCATGCACGCCCAGTTACCCGTCCCGCAGCCGACATCCAGCACGCTCCGCGCACCGAGCTCGGCCGCGATCGCCAGGTAATGAGGCAGGTCGACACGGTCCCCTTCCCACAGGTCATAGATCCTGGCAAGCCGCGGCTCGGCGAACAGGGCATCCGGCACGATAACTATCGTAACCGTCGACGCTTTCGCGGCAACTGGCAACAAGGCAATCCCACCTCGCTTCCACCCGGGGCACGGCGGCTGGTCCCGCGAAATGACCGGGCCTCGTGATCCTGCGGCCGCGGCGTCCCTCAACGACGCCGATCCCGGCTCGCCTATCAGCGTGACCAGTCGCTCCGCCGCCACTTCCGGGCAGCTATTCACGGTTCCGGTGCCCTATCACGCCATGGCGGCTCACGCGAGCCGGCAACCGGGTACGCAATGCACCGGATTGACAGAAGCAGGAGCGCCGGCATCACCTGGCCAGTGAACGCCGAAATCGCAACCTAAGGCTGGACAGCGATCGGCACAACATCCAGACCTACCCTGCCAATCCCAGATCAGAAACCAGCGTCCTCGCAACCTTCAACTGGACAGGACAGCCAGCCGCGTCACGATCCGGTTATCCGGATTTGCCGGAGGAGGACCCGGCCTGGCCGATTTCGGCCGGGGTCCGCGTTTCATCAGAGCGCTTCCAGGACAACGTCACGTTGAAATGGACGTCGGCGCTGCCCTTTGCCAGCACGACGCCGGATTCAGCGCTCAAGACGATGCCGAACTCGACCTCGAACTCGTCGGGGGCCATGGAGCGCAGGCTGTCCGCCACGGCCTTTAGCGCGGGCCTTACGCGGTCAAGTGCAGTCTCTAGCGACTCGCTGGCTCTGGCGGCGATTTCGCCTGGACGTAATGCGGCGAGTTCGAGTTCCTGCCGACGGTTTTACAGCCATCTCCCGAACAGGGCCTGACCTGCGCATACGTCAGTGCTGCGAAGATTTCTCCGCCTATTCTCCGGACGCTTCTGACCGGATCACGACCGCTTCCGCAGCAGCGAGAGATTGGCCAGCCTGGACACGATGCGCAACTGCGCGTTCGCTCGGTGGAATTCTGCCCATGTGTCAGCGACGGCCCCGTCTGCGAGAGTACGGCCCAGCTGACCGTCTGCCGCAGGGGCTAACCGGATAGCAAATAACCGCCGGCCCGCGCTGCCCAGTCGTCGGCCAGCACGACGAAGACAGGGGGCGCGTGATCGACGTGAGCGTCGTTCCACGAGAGCATCTGGCCGGTAACGGCACAGACCAGCGGCCCTCGCGCGGCCGATGCCCGCTTGAACTCGTTTGTCTGATCGGAGATCGCGCGGCGCATCGCTCTTCTGACCAGCGCGATGCTGTCTGGTGCCGTGATGCAGGAATGGAAGGAGAAGTCGGTACTGCTGCCATCCACGCGGTGGACGACGAAACAACGAGTGCCCATCACGGCGCTTTGCACAGTGAAGCCCGCCACGCCCTGCCCGATCTTCTCAGCAGCGCGCGGGTGCCTATCGAGCAGCCATAAGAGAAACTCAGCGTCATCGCTCCTGACTGACTCGCCATTTTCGAGGGTCCCGATGATCTCACGGCACCTGTCCTTGGCCTTAGTCTTCCATCCCCGGCGAGTGTCATCGAGCATCATGCTCACCTCTCCTTAAACCGCATTGCGTTCCACCAGCGCTGGCCTGACGCAACCAAACCTGGAGCTGCTTGCTGTGAGGGTTTCTACCGGATTTGTCGTCTTGCTCGTCGCGGCTGTGGTACCCCGCATCCATGTCTCCTTCACTTGGCGCTAGGAGCTGCGGTGCGTAGCTGCGTCGGCCACGCTCAGACGTCGCCGACTCGAATCGGCGGTCAATCGCGGAGCTTCCCGGGCCAAGGCAAGTCGAGTTAGCTCGACTGGAGCCATGCGGGGCTAGGCACTTAAGTGGTCAGCCACAGAATGAGGCGGTAGCCGAGCTAGCCGACGATTGCCGCCCCCACGGCGGGACGGCTATGACGGCTACCGCACCGACTGCCATGCCGCCGCCGGCTGCGCCGCCTATTGCGGCGAGTCCAGTTGAGATCCCGACTGCGCTTGGCCCTGGGATGCCAAGTGCGCTAAGGGAGCCTGGAGCACCTCGCGCGCATAGCATTCATCGAGCACGCCCATCACCACCCGCGTCCCGGCCACAGCCATCGGCCATGAGCGAGTCCGCGCCGAGGCAACTCGCGGCGCTCCCGCCTCCGACCAGCGAGCCGACGCTGGTCCCCGCCGCAGTTAAGCCAGCGCCGAACTGGCGGCGCGCCTACCGGCCGATCGGCACGCCGACATCCTGGCCGCCTCGCCGCCATCAGCAATTTCGCGCTCACATCAGTGCAGCACGCACGAAGACGGCAGGGACGTACCAACTCGTGCTGAGCGCCTGATCGGCGCCGGCGTCCATGGCAGTCACGATTGCGCTGGGGGCCACGAGCATGAGCGATATCGCGGTGCTGGCACCGCGTTAGGCCGTCCCGCCGGCAGGCGAGGAACCTGAGCGCCTGCGGGAAGAAGACAGGCTGGCGGTACTCGGTCATCTGCCCGAGCATCCCGGACACAGGGATAAAGGACGTGCCCGGCAGTCACCACCCGCAGTGCATCGACATCGCCCACCGTGAGCACGCCGTCGTGGAGACCGGGGCGTCCGCACCGCCAAGGCGACGGGCCTGCAGAACCTGCCATGAGCTTGCGGCCAGCATCCGGGTACGCGCTCAGCCCGGTCCGTCGCCGACCATGCGGACCGGCAGGTCAGGCCGTACAGCGGCGATCTGGTGAGCATAGTCACCGTCATCGGTCAGCACGATGAAACCGTAGCCGAGGGCCGTAGCCGCGATCAGCAGGTCGATAGGGTGAACCCCGGCTGCCTGACCGGAGTCAATCAGGTCGGCCTGAATCTCGCGTGCCACCGCACCAGCCCGGTGATGGAGCTCTACCTGGACGTAGGTACCGGCGAACTCGCTGAGGTGAACCGAATGCTGGTCCTTGGAAGCGCGACGGCAGATCTCCATCTCGGTCGGCGGGCAGATCCACACCAGGCCGCGCTCAAGATGGTCACGCCACGCAACGGCCAGTACCGCGCCGCGGTCGATACGCCAGTAAGCGCTCGCATCGATAAGGTAGCCAGGTGCGCTCACCGGCTCGCGGCCTTGTCGGCAGCCTCACGCTCGGCAATCTCGGCCCGCTTGCGGGCGACATTGGCAGCCCGTGCGGCAGCATTAGCCACCAGCTTCCGGACAGTCTCCTCGCGGCTGCTAGTGCCCAGCAGCGCGGCAGCAGCGGTCAGCTCATCCTCATCAACTTCGACCGTCACGGTCGTGGTCATCAGAACCTCCCGCTTATCCTGGCACCTAGCCGTCAGGATACCTGCGGGGCCACTATCGCCGCCGCGGCCAGGGCCGCGCACGCACAAGGCCCAGCGCTGGGGACAGCCGCGCGCAGTTCCTGCTCAACCGGCGCAGCCACGGTGCCCTCTCGACGGCAGGCGCAGCCCCGCATCAGGTGGAGGGGCGGTCAGCCAGGCCCGCACGAGTCTCTCGATCTCCCTGGGGTCAGCGTCCGGGTGCTCGCGCCGCATCCGCTGTCGGCAGAGCTTCACTCCAAGGTCGTGCATGACCAGCGCCGAGCGCAGCCGCTCGGCCTCGGGAGTCCGGTGAACACGCTAGCCCGAGTCGCTGCCCGCAGCCGGGCCAGCCGCCTGAACAGCACCCGGCACCCGCCCGTCCCGTTCATGTTTTCATGTTAGTTGCGAGCCCCTGTCCCTAGCGCGGCGGAGACAGGCAGTACGGAAGGATGCCCGGCCGACCCTAGCGAACCGCCCAAACCACCTCCGCACCCGTACGACAACTGCATCCCGCCTGGAACTTCCCCGGCTGGTGCCCCGCCATCCCAGCCACCCCGAACCCGGCCGGCAATACTGACTCGCCAGCCCGCGCCTCGCATCTGCGACGGTCATAGCGGCGACCCGAAGGAGCACCATGACCCCTGGCATGCGTACTCGACCACGGCGCAGACCGCCAGTTCTTCCACATCGCCCGCGCCCGCTCCTGGTCCGCCGACCCCGCCCGCCGCAGCGGACCGGAATTCAGCGATCCCGCTCGCGGCGACTACCACCTCCAGCCCATCCCGCTCACCCCTGAAGCACTGAACGGAATCGACCTCAAGCCAGATACCCTCGCACAATTCCTGACCGGCACCTGCGCGAAGACACCGACCTCTTCGCCCTCCCCGACCTCCGCGCCAGCCATCGCTACCCGGACAACCAGTCGCACCCTTGATAAGAAGAATCACCGGTCCGACCTGATCCCAGGCGCCCGACACGCTGCCCGTCACCATAGACCGCCATCCCGCCGCCCCGACAGCCATCCCGCGCAACCGAGCCGTCTTCTACTCCGCACCCGGCTACGCCGTCGAGCCGGACCTCGTGCCCGCCAACCCGATCGACAAGGCGCACTGAAAGGCACCCGGCACCCCCGGCCACGCCGACCGCCGGGTCGCCGCCAGCCCGCACCAGGTCTCCAGGCTCCTCGACCCCGTCGCCGGCCAGAACTCGTGGCCTTCTTCGCCTGCCTCTACGACGCGTTCCTCCGGCCAATTGACGTAACCATTCATTGCTGCGGACGGCGCCGGCGGAGGCGAGGCGTGCCTGGCCGCTGAGGCGACCCGGTACAGCGCAATGACCCGGCCCTGGTGGCGGCCTAGGAAGGCAGTCTGCCGGCTTGCGGCGGGATCCCCGATCCGGATCGCACCTTCGGAACCTGCGGAGGCGAGGCGTGCCTCCCCTCCGCTGGTGACCGGGCACAGGCCTCGGCCCAGCCTCAACCACGAGACTCTGACCAGATGCGGCGGTGAAGTATCCGACTTCTCGCCTAGATCGATCGTCTTGTTGGAGGTCCCCCCGCCAACTTTCACCCCCGCGCGACCACCTCCGGATGAAATGGCTAACTTGTCACAAGTCAGGACCCGGCCTACGTCACCCGCCTGATGTCCCTGCGGGTCGGCCCAGATGCTCCCGAACGAGGGCCTGCAGATTGTTAACACGCGCGTTTGTCCGGCTCAGCCGGCCTCTTGGAGGCCCATTGTCGGGACATCGATGGTGCCAGAGCGCCATGTTTGGGACATTCATGGGCCAGGCAAGCGCAACCGCTGGCCGGGCCAGGTCAGTGCACGAGTGATGATCCGTTATCACGGCCTGGAGCATGATCAAATCACGGAAAACAGCTCCCGTGCGTCTTGTGGTTCCCGTGCAGCGTGTAGTTCCCGTGCATCGTGTAGTTTCCGTGCATCGTGTAGTTTCCGTGCGTCCCGCGCTTGGCCTGTCCCTTGGTGCGGCGCTGACCCGACTCAACTCGCTGGCATTGCGCGCCGCGGAAGGTTCTCGGGTTCGCGGCGGAGATTTCTCGTTCCGGGGAGGGCTGTCGTGATGAGCGCGGAGGCTTGTCGGGTTGCTGGCGGAGGGCTGTCGCGTGGCGGAGGATCGACGTCGGATAGTCCGGTGAAGGCTCCGTCGCGCGACAAACCTCCGCCAGGAGAGCCCGGGCCGGGTCCGCAAGCCAAACTCCCGCCGCAGCCTGCGGTTAAGTGATCACGCAGAGCCAGAGGTGATCACGCAGAGCCATCGGCCCTGAGCTGATCTCGGCCGAACGGGCTCCGCCGGCAACGTCCTGACCAGCGCGCACGTAACCAGGTACCCCAGCGGAACGCGCTGAGAAGACCATGCGGCGGACATTCAAGAGACCGCACGCCAGAACGGGGTGGCAGGCATATAAACGGCATTGCTTCTTAGAGCTACAACACGTAAATTCACGAGTTCCCTGGTGCCGGTGACCGCAACAGAATGTTATCCCGGCGACAGAAAGGGCTCGGCATGCGGCATCCAGGCTCAGAGCAGAAAGGTCACGCGCTTGAGCGAATTGACCGCCCGGCTGGCCGGGGAATCCGCCTTCTGACGGTTATCGTCGCTGGTCTCGCCCTAGGCTCGCTCGGCGGGTCCTTTAACGCGGCGCAGGCGTCGAGGCCGGCCGGAGTGCCTATCGCGGCCAAGCGAGTTGTCGGGCACAGGATCGCCGGGCAGCGGCCGCTGTCAGCGTTCGCCCCGAGCCCGAAGCATCTGCGCGGACCGCGCAAGGCGGTGCCGGGCAAGGCGGTGCCGGGCAAGGCGGTGCCGGGCAAGGCGGTGCCGGGCAAGGCGGTGCCGGGCATGACAGGACCCGGCCAAGCAGCACCGGCCCACGCAAGACCGCTCAGGTTAACGGCCGGCCAGCGCGCGGAGTCCGCGGCGTTGTCGAGGGCCGAGGCGATCGGCAAGCCGGTCGTCGTCGCCGCGGAAATGACGCCGACCGTCGAGGTCGTCGCGCATCCGACCGGGTTGTTGTCGATGACGTCGAACGTCTTCCCGGTCCGGGTCAAGGTTCGCGGGGCCTGGCGCGCGATCAACCCGGCGCTGCGGCGCACCGCTGACGGCGCGTGGGCGGCGTCGGCGGCAAGCGTGCCCGTGGTCTTCTCGGGAGGCGGAAACGGCCCGCTGGTGACGGTCGCCGACTCTGCTGGCCAGAAAGCGGCGCTGTACTGGCCGGCCGCGCTGCCGAGGCCGCGGGTCAAGGGAAGTGTCGCGCTATACAGGCACGTGCTGCCTGGAGTTGACCTGCGGATGGAGGCGACAGGCACCGGCTACCAGGAGGCGCTGGTGGTGCGCGATGCCGCCGCGGCCGCTAACCCCCGCCTGCGGTCGCTGTCGTACCGGGTGCGCGCAGGTAACGGTATGGCCTATCTCCCGGAAAATTCCGTCCATTACATAAGTTCCGGCCCTCGAGAGTCTAGCCGAATACTCACGGGGCTCAAAACAGCATGCCCCTGGCAACAGCGGTTGCCTCAGCAAAAGCCAGGCAGCGCTGTTGCGCGGAAATGCCACTCCATTGCAACGAGAACTGCACACGGACGAGTGATGCTCGTGGCGCAAGCCCAGGTACCGGACAGCCAGAATCCTCTACGCAAAAGAGCACCCCAAGCGGCCGATAAGACGGAAGAGGACCGTACGGCAAGGAGGGAGGCAGGCAGAAGGCTGTCAGAGAATGATGCATGAGGTCGCGCCTCGCAGTAATTAGCGCACCAGGCCGCATTACTGGCAGTCCCAGCGCGGCAAAGCCTCTGCACACCGAGCTAAACGCTGCTTCCAGAACCGCATGTTAGCGCCGCTGCGAACCATGACCCTACGGCAAGCCAAACCGCTTGCGAGCCCGGACACGGAACTCGCTGCGCCAAAACACCACCACCAAAGGAGACATGCTGATGCACTCACACCTGCCTCGCCGACTACGCCCGCTGCGGGTGCTGGCGCTGACCGCGACGCTCCTGTCCTCGGCGACGCTGACCATCACCGGCGCCGCCCAGGCGTCGGCCTCTGGAGCCCCTGCCCCGCAGCCCATGAAACACATCCCCTCACTCACGACTGCGGTGGCACTCGACCCGGCCAGCATGCTCCGAGGCACGGCCGCCGCCACCGCAGCCGCACCGGCCACCGCCACCCTCACCGCCCACGGCGGTCCTGCTGCTTCTACCCCGACCGCCCAGCCAGCACCGCCCAGCTGCCCCTCCCAGTACGTATGCGGCTACACGGGCCCGAACTACACCGGATCCATCGGGGTGCTCATCTCGGACAACCCTGACCTGACGGGACCGGGAAGCATCTGGGAGAACGTGGACTCGATCTACAACAACGGCGCCCAATGCGAAGTCTGGATGTACCGCGCGAAGAACTACGCCGAGGACGGCCACGTCGTGGGCTTCAAGATGCAAACAGGATTCAAGAATCTGCAAACCCAGGCGCCAGGACTGTACCACCACACCTGGTCCAACCACTGGTGCACGAATACCTGACGTCCTGGCCCATCACGCTGGACGGACGGTCATCCCAAGGCAACCGCTCGCGTATGACCGAAAGCACCCCTGCAAGATCCGACGAGCAGCAAGGAAATAAGCGTACCGACGCGGCCGGCAAGGCCTGCCGATATGACAACTACCGCGCGCCTGAAAGGCGGAAACAACAATGATCAAGAAGAAATCAGCTACTGCGCAACTCAGCGCCGCGATCACCGGCGCCGCGCTAATCACTCTGGGGCTCGTGCTCACCGCTTCCAGCAATGCGCACGCCCAGGTCACGACCGCAATGCGGGTAGTACCCTGCGTGCACGGGGGAATCGGCTACAGCGGAAGCCCCCACGCGCCTGGGGCCGAGCGAGCCAAGCAATTTTATAAGTGCGCCAATGACTCATCAGCGGCCGCCCCGCAAACGTCTCAGGTAGGGGTAACTTTCCAAGGCGGCAGGACGCACTCGTATCCCTGCAGCGAAGGAAGTACCTTTCACACCGGTTTCCCCGGCCGGGTAATAGTCCTCGACAATGAATGTGGCGTTCGAGTTTGGCTGCACCAGAACAATAACAACTCAGGTGTTTCGCTGTGCTTTAACCCGCATACGACGTACGCGGTGAATAGCGTGACATTCGTGAACATAAACGTCACCAACAACAGCACCGCATGCCCATGACCTAGCACAGCGCCACGAACCATCACCGCCGGCCGCAGGGGAATCCCTCTGCGGCCGAACCGGTGTATTAGGTCAATCCATCAGGCTCCCTGCCGGCCAGGCTGCGAGCGCACCGGCTGGTCACCCCCGGCACCGTCCTGCGCTGGCACCGCCTCCTGACCGCCCCACGGCCATCGATTCCTGGGTCGAGACCATCGGCCTTCCCCTGGGAGGGGTGACCCTGGCCGGGCTCGGGATCCGTGCCGGAGCTGTCGCGCTGGCCGGGGTGGCCATCCTCGCCGAACTGAGCTGTCTGGCAATCGCCGTCACGCATCCGGCTCCATCGCCCGGCGACCCGGCTCCCGACGTGGCGGAGGCCGCCAGCTAGCCCGCGCGGAAGCTGGCCGGGCGACCGCATGATCCGCCTGTATCTGTGAGTGCCCGGCCAGCCCGCAAGCTGCCTCCTGGTCTGCCCCCGCCTTCCTGATAGCTGCCGGTCCCTGTTGAGCGGAGGCCGTGTCCAG
This sequence comes from uncultured Actinomycetota bacterium, assembly GCA_963720575.1. GTDB lineage: Bacteria > Actinomycetota > Actinomycetes > Streptosporangiales > Streptosporangiaceae > Chersky-822. Next base: position 322,382 of record CAVRGA010000001.1, on the reverse strand, counting down.
AGTCGCACGCCCACTATTACTGGCATTTCCTCCTGCGCCGTCGCTAACCCGCCCAGCGCACCGGCTCCGGCCGAACAAAACGCATGTCAGCCACGACCGTGACCGGACGTCACATTGCCCGCGACTCCACCCGCGCAAAGACGGCTCGATCTGGCGCTGGCGGTCCGGTGCCGGTCGGCGCCGGGGATGCAAGAGCTTGAGGCGAACTGCGCTACAGGCGGCCGTCGATCAGCGCGCGTACCTCACGGGCGACCAGCGCGGGTTCGGTGGGTCTAACGACTAGGGCCGCGACGCTGACGAAACGCTCTTTACCGGCTCTTCGAAGTTAACCGGGATGCGGTTACTGTCTGGTTACTTCACGTGACGTGCCGTTGTTGCTGAGCGTGGTCACAAGGGTTAGCTGGCGGCCGCGGTGCTGGCGTGTCGCCGGGATAATGATGCCCGCGGCTACCACGATCTTGGGTCTTACCAGGACTTCAAGATCATCAGAGAGCCACGGGCATCGTGTTCGAGGATACGGCGTCCGTGCTGTTCGGCATGGACGGCCTGCGGATTACTGACGCGGAGCCCGGCCCGGACGGCACGGTGACGGCATGGGCGGTAACGGATCATCCGGGCGGGTCGGCGTGCCCGGGCTGCGGGACGGTGTCGTCCCGGGTCTATGACCAGGTGGTGACCTGGCCGAAGGACGTGCGGGGCAGTTCGGGGCGGGTACGGCTGTGCTGGGTGAAGCGGCGGTGGAAGTGCGGGCGGGAGGGCTGCGGCCGTAAGACGTTCGCTGAGTCGCTGCCGCAGGTCCCGCCGCGCGGCCGGGTGACGGCCCGGCTGCGGGAGCAGGCAGGCGCCGAGGTCGCGGAGCGGGGGGTCACCCCGGCTGAGGCGGCCCGCCACGCGGGGGTGTCCTGGCCGGTCGCGCACCAGGCGTTCGCCGGCCTGGCGGACCCGCTGCTGGATGAGCCGCTGGCCCCGGTCGCTCACCTGGGGATAGACGAGCACCGGCGGGGCCGGCCCCGTTATGAGGCTGACCCCGGCACCGGGGAGTACCGGCTGGTCGCGGACCGGTGGCACACCTGCTTCTTTGACCTGTCCGGGGAGCAGGGGCTGCTGGGCCAGGTCGAAGGCCGGACCGCTGACGACGCCGCGTACTGGCTCGCCCGCCAGCCGGCAACCTGGCGTGACGCCGTCCGGGTGGTCGCGATCGACATGTGCTCTATCTACGCCTCCGCCGTCCGGCGGATCCTCCCGGACGCGGTCCTGGCCGTGGACCTGTTCCACGTGGTGCAGCTCGCGGTGAAGATGACCAGCGACGTCCGCCGCCGGGCAACCCGGCAGAAATACGGCCGGCGGGGCCGCTCCGGAGACCCCGAGTACGGGATAAAAAGGCTGATCGGCCGGAACCTGGAGAACCTCAGCCCCGGCCAGTTCGACAAGATCGTCTCCACCCTGAACGCGGACCAGCACGGCCAGGAAGCCGCTGCCGCGTGGATCGGCAAGGAGTTCCTCCGCGACGCCCTGAACCTGCGGGTACGGATAACAGGGTCGGTTCCGTGCGAGCGGAACGTGAAAGACCAGCTGTTCCGCTTCTATGACTGGTGCGCCCGCCACGACGACATCCCCGAGTTGCTCGCCCTGGCCAGGACCATCTCCCGGTGGGAAGAGCAGATCATCGCCGCCGTGCTCACCGGAGTCAGCAACGCCAGATCAGAAAGCCTGAACCGGATCGCCAAGCTCGAAGCCAGGAAAGCGTATTCATTCCGCAACCCGGCTAACCAGCGCCGCCGCGTCCGCACCGCATGCAACCGCGCCGCACGCCAGCAGCCACGCAACGCAACCACCCGGCCGCCACGGACAGTAATCGACCGGAAACCTGATCCCGGTTAACTTCGAAGAGCCTCTTTACCTGCGCAACCTGTCTCCAGTTCGCGGGAAGCGCACATGTCCGTGCGGCCGTGGCCCGGCGTCGGCCTGGAAACACCGCTGGGGAGAGCCGGCGCCAACAGTGACCATCCCATCGACAACGGACATCGTCAATTGGGGAAGCATCTCCATGCGCCGCTCGTAACGGCTGTTTATCGCCAGAGGCATATCGCGGCCAGCCAACGACCCGCGAATCCACGTGATAATCGGATATGTACTTCGAAATCACCTGATGGTTGTGCGCCTCAAATTTGGTTCCGCATCACCAGGAGCCCGAGAGCGGCTCCCGCGAAGATCGTTTGCATCGACGAGGCCACGCGGCGATCCTGCTTGTGGTCGGCGGATCCGGCATGGTAGAGATGAAGGATTATCTGCAACTATCAACCGATCCGAAGTAATGTCCCAAAAATATGCCCGCACCAGCCGTAAGCTGCCGTTATTTGCTTCCTGCCCCGTGGCGAGATGCCGACCATGAACTGGAGAAAGCGATGACGGACATACCGTCAGAAGTTCCGGAAGAGACTCCCACACCTCCAGACTCAACCTCCCTGATCGAACAGCCCAGACCATATACTCCGGCTGCAGGCGTCAAACGCGTCAGGCCGGACCAGAAGGCCGACGAGACCGCTGCCGAGTACTGGGCCCGCAAAACGACGTTCGCAGTCCAGTTCATCGCCTGGATCATCGGCCTCGCTGCTGCGGCCGCTGTCATTCTCGGTATTGTCGCTGCTGTCCAGCTCGCTCATCTCAATAGCAATCTCAGCGGAGGCGCCGGCGGAACGAGTAGCAATTGCCTATCGCAGGGCGGGACGGATCCGAGTTGCTGAATCCCGGTCGTGTGGTCCCTCGTGAGCTTGCGTAGCCCATGCTGGGCTATTCTCCTGACCAACCCTTCAGCGGATCCAGAAGACTGGCGAGCCTAACTCTCGCGGCATCTCTTGGTCGCCGTACATTGCCTCGACCGACGGGGCATCGCGAGCGACGGCGTGCGCTCTTAAAAGTCATTCTGTGCGTGCTCGGCGACGCTCCTGGCACTGCTTGAGCATCCGCACAGAGTCGGCGTTCGGCATTGGTCATTACATCTGTGCTGGGTTCAGCGCGTGTCCCGTTGCGTTGCGGCTGAGCCTTTTGGCTGGCGGTCGGAGTACTCGTCTTGGGTCAAAGCGCAGTGCCTGGTACCAGGTTTCCTTCCCGGAAGCCGTCCAAGAACGCGCGGTTGGTGGCAACTGCCTCACGGCGGAGCCGGCTGTTCTCGTCCTCGTCGTCGGGGCTGGCCAGGAAGGCGGCGTAGGCGGCTGGCCCGTCCTGGGCGCTATCGGCAAATCTTTCGCCAGCAGGATGAGGGCTTCGCCGACCTGGGGATGTCCGGCGACCGGGCTGGCGGCGGCTGTGGCACCCGCGACCCGCGGGCCTGCGTCTTGGTTAGCTGACGATTGTCCAGGACCTGTTCACTTCGGTCGTGTCGCAGATGTTAGCGGCCTAGCTATTTGAACATCCAACGACTGAACTATGTGCGGGACGGTTTGGCGCAGGTCGGGGAGGATCCAAGCAACCTGATCACATAGCGTGATTGCCAATTGCAGCTTAGGGAACGCGAGCAGCCTGCCTGAGCGCGGTCCGTGATGCTCTTCGCAAGGTTAGCCGAGGTGTCCGGAACAGGTCGTTCCAGCGTCGGCCCCTTACAGCGGCTGGTCTGGCATCTGCGGCCCGCAGGTAGCCCAGGTACTGAGGTTCTGAGACGTCCGCCCCGAGGATTTTGGTGGTGACTGGCTGGCACCAGCGGGCTTATGGCTGCGCAGGGTTGATCCGAGGTGGAGTTGGTAGAAGTACACGCCTTGCTCGCCGCCCGCGACGAGGCCGGTTCCGTCAGGTGTCCAGGCGCATGCGGTCAGGAATCCCTCGGTCCGCATCATGGTGAGGGCTTGCCCTGACTTAGCCTCCCAGATCCGTAGCGTCCGGTCGAAGCCAGCAGATGCGATCCACGCGTCGTCCGGCGCGATCGCCACCGCGTACACCGGGCCGCGGTGCCCGGTAAGGCAAGCGGTCTCCTTGCCGGTCGAGCGGGCCCAGAGCCTGACTGCCCCGTCGTCGCCTGCCGTGGCGAGCCAGGTGCCATCGCGCCCGACCGCCACCGCGTTCAGCACTTGGCGGTACCTGCGGAAGGCATTCTCGCCCGCGCCCGCGTACCAGAAGTCCACCGGCCCGTAATATTCGTCATCGTCATCGTCATCGACCCGGAAGCCTGGATCCTCATGCCCTCGTGACTGCTGATACACCTTGTCACCTTGCGCGATCTTGGTCGCCCCGGCAGCGCGTCCGCAGGAGAGCTGCCTGCCGGTGGCCGCGTCCCAGATTCGTAGCGTCCCGTCGAAGCCGGCGGATGCGAGCCAGGTGCCATCCGGCGCGATCGCCACCGCCGTCACTTCATGGATGTGCCCTTTGAGGTAGGATCCGGATCCGGTTACCGGGTTCCAGATTTGCAGCATTCCGTAGCGGCCGTCGATGGTGTGGCCGGCGATGGCGAGCCAGGTACCATCGGGCGCGACCGCAACCGCGTGCGCCGTGTGGACGTGCACTGGACTGCCGCGCCACTCGCCGGTTGCCCGGTCCCAGATATTCACCGGGCCGGTGGCGCCGTAGCCTGAGGTGGCGAGCCAAGTACCATCCGGTGCGATGGCTATCGACTCCACCGGGTTTACTTCTGGCATGGGTTCGCCCAGGTAGGCGGTCCCTCCGTTGGTGGGTCGACGGAATATGATCTGTCTGCCGCTGGGCCGGTATATTTCTACCTTGTCGCCGTTGTAGTTACTGATGACGATGGCGAGCCAGGTGCCATCCGGCGCGACCGCAACCGTCGTCACGGCCTTCCGCGGGTTCTCGGTGTCCTCGAGCCGCCGTGCGCCCGGTGGCCGAAGGTGATGTGGGTTCGGGCGGACGGAGTTTGCGCGGGCAGCAGCCCTGTCCCAGATCCGGACCGTCCCGTCGCTGCCGGCGGTGGCGAGCCAGGTACCATCTGGGGCCACAGCCACCGCATTGACCCGCCCTGCGTACCCTGCCAAAGTTGCGGTCTTCTTTCCGGAGGCCTTGTCCCAGAGGCAGACCGTCCCGTCTTTGCCGCCGGTGGCGAGCCAGGTGCCATCCGGGGCGATCGTTACCGCGCGCGCACGGCCCCCGTCTATGCGGGCGGTCTGCTCGCCGGTGGCCGGGTCCCAGATCCGCACCGTCCCCTCAACGTCTGTAGAGGCGAGCCAGGTGCCGTCCGGCGCAATCGCCACCGCTATGGCCTTGTCTATGTGTCCCGTTAGGCAGGCGGTTTGCGTGCCGGTGGCGGGATCCCAGATCCGGACCGCCCCGTCGTCGCTGGCGGATGCGAGCCAGGTGCCGTCCGGCGCGATCGCCACCGCCGTCACCGGCTTGGTGTGCCCGGTGAGCAGCGATGGCTCCGCCCCGAGGCCCCGGTCCCAGACGCACACATCATCGCTGCTGGCGGTGGCGAGCCAGGTGCCGTCCGGCGCGATCGCCACCCCTCTCCCATCGACGCTGGGAGTGAACGGTTCCCCGAAGCTGTATCTCTCAGAGCCACGGTACGGAGACAAGGGCGCGGTCTCCTGTCCGGTGACCCGGGTCCAGGTGCCTACGGCGCCGTGGCTGGTAGAGGCGAGCCACGTGCCGTCCCGGGCGATCGCGACCCCGTCGACACCTCCGTGATGTCCGGTGAGTAGCGCGATCTGCCTGCCGGTGGCCGGATCCCAGATCCGCACCGTCCGGTCCTCCCCGGCGGTGGCGAGCCAGGTGCCGTCCGGCGCGATCGCCACCCCGTCGACACCTCCGTGATGCCCGGCGAGGGTGCGCTTCAGCGCCGGGTCGGGGATGTCCGGCGGCGTCCAGTGGTTGCGCAGGGCCGGCTGGCCGGACTGGCGTTGCCGGGCGATGACCTGCTCGCGCCAGTCGGCGAGTGGTTCAAGCCGGCTGTGCAGGATCGCGGTCAGCGCATGGCTGGGATCGGTGGGCGCGAGCAGGTGCCCGACCTGCGCGAGGCTGCGTGCCCGGTCTAGCGCAGTTGCGGTGGGAATGCGAGTGCAGTCGCTCCACGGCGCAGCGGGGCCGTGGTGGCGGAGGCGCGCTTCGACCCAGCGGAGATCACTGGCGACCGCTTCGGCCTGCCGGGTTCGACCGGCGGCTACGAGGTGGCTGATGGCGTGGTCGGCCAGGTAGCCGTCGGCAGGGTTCTCGCCGTGGTTCTCGGCGAGTGCCCACCAGGCGGTCTGCGGGCACGGGCCGGAGGCGGCCAGCGGCTCGGCTGCGGGCAGGCTGGCCTCCACGGCACCCGTCAGGGTGGCGTTAAGCGCGGTGATGCGGTCGCTGCCGAGTTCGTGGCGGAGGTAGTCGCGGATGACGTCGTGCAGGACCAGGAAGCCTCCGCCGTCACGGTTGACGGTCAGCAAGGACAGTCTGCTCAGTTCGTAGCACACGTCACGCGATTCCGGCTTGCTGAGCCCGGCTGTACCCTGCCACAGCCGGGCGGCTACCAGCACCGGCACGGGCTCGCCTCCGGCGAAGATCCCCAGCTCGGCGAGGCGCTGCTGTTGATCGGCGGTCAGGAGCCCGATGGAGGCCCGCAAGGTCGCCCGCACCAGCCTCCTGCGCTGCACGGGGTCGTCCAGGTCGGGCGGGGCAGGCGGCGGGTGTGATCGGTCTACCGCCGCTGGTCCCTCCTTGCGCAGCAGTGCCAGCATGTCCGCTGCAGCTTCGGCGACGCCAGCGCCGGCTTCCACCTGATGCTGCATCCACCTGTTAGCCAGCCGCAGCAGCAGAGGCCACCGTCTGGTGGCAATGATCAGGTCGCGGGCCAGATCCTCATGCTGTGGCACGAGCTCCAGGTCCTGGCCCAGCAAGTCATGGGCCTGATCCTGGGTCATCTGGTCAACCCGCACCCGGGTCGCGTCGTCTGGGAGGACCGCCGGGACGCGAGTGGTGACCAGCCGCACGCAGTCCCTGCCGCCGCGCAGGAACGGGGCGAGCTGGGCAGAGTCCCACACGTCGTCCAAGACCAGCAGCGTGCGACGTCCGGGATGCTGGTCGAGCATGCGGCCCAGTTCGTCGCCGGCCATGCCCGGGTCGGTATAGGTAGCGGTATGCCCGGTGATGAACTCGATGGCCTTGATGACCCTCGTGGCGATCGCGGACGGCCCGCGCACATCCCGCCCGAGGGGCACGACATAGACCCGGCCTGCGAAGTACTCGCGCACCCGCTCATCGGCGCACGCCATTTCGGCGAGCATGGTCTTGCCGAACCCGCCCGCCCCCGCCAATCCGGTGGTGATCCCCACCATGCTGCCCGGCTTCGCGCACACAGCCGCGACCACCTCTTCCAGTTCATCGGGGCGGGGAACTGCCCAGGGAGGAATCGGAGGAGCCTGCGGAGGCTGCCGTTCGGTCGCAGGCGGTTGCACCAGGATCAACTTTTCGATGTGCTGGTAGCCGGTATTGGCGTTGCCTCCCAAGGCGGCGGTCGCGTTTCCTGTCTGGGATACGTGCACTGGAGTGCCGGGCTCAGGGACTGGGCCGGACAGACCGCTCACCGCGGCCCCTCCGGCGCGGGCGATCGCATCGCCAGTGTCTGTAACGCTGACTTCGGGCGCAGGCTTCTCATCCCCTGGCTCAGGAATGGATGCTGTCCGGCGTTTTGGCACCTCAGGCCTCGTCTCGCCTGTAGTCGATGCCCGTGCTGGCCGTGCTGCCGGGGCCGGTAGCTGTCGCGTTCCCAGTCCGCTCCGCTCTAGCCGGGCCACCCCCCGCTCCGGGCGGTCGCCGCACGCCCGTGAACGCCCCGCCCCCGTCAGATGCCTGCGCACTCCCGGTGCTAACCGCGCTGTCCCCGGTTGGAGGCGGTGACGCGGACGGAGCAAAAACGGCCCACATCAGCGCGATGACGCCAGTGGCGCCTTGGATGGAGGCCGCCACCAGTTGCCCAGCATTCGGCCCACCCAGCAGCCAATACAACGGCGTCAAGACGATACCTGCTCCCCCAGCCACCCCGATCACGATCTTCCAGCGCCGAGAAACTCTCACTTCAGACCCTCCATCGCTACGTGATAAGCCTGATAAGCAATAATTCTGGCTGTCGCCAGCCCATTTGACACCGGCCATTTCCAGTTCGTCCAGGCCGTCCGGGACGATGCCCGTGGTGTTCCCAGTCCGCGCGGTCCAGCGGGTGCCCGGGGACCGGGCCGAGGGCTGGAGTCCAGGCGGGCTGGTGCTCGGCGGCGTGCTCGCCGAGCCGGCGCTGCCGGTCGTCCATCGCCGCGGCCAGGTCGCCGGCGTACCGGTCCAGGTCCGCCTCGCCCGTCTGCGGGATCTGTTCCTGCCAGGGTCGTGCCGCGACGGCGGGCATGCCGGTGGTCTGCTGCCGGACTCGCCAGTCCGCCACCTTCGCGACGGCCTCCGCCACGCCATCACCCGCCACGAGCACAACATCACCAGCCTCACCCAGCTCACCGCCAGCATCGATACCGCCATCACCCGCCGCACCGACACCGCCGGCACCAGCTTCACCATGACCATCGATGACCGCCGCTACCGCAACCGCGCCGACGCCGGCCGCCACCTCACCAGCATCCTGACCGCCGAGGCCGCCGCCCTCAGATCCCAGCCCAGCCGCAGCCTGCGCCCCGGCCACCTCGCCGGCTTCCCCCTCACCGCCCGCCTCGGCCGCTCCCTGGGCCAGCTCGGCATCACCCTCGAACTGGAAGGCGCACCCGGCACCACCATCACCATGAACGCGGCCGACCTTGCCGACACCGATCCCACCGGGCTCATCACCCGCCTGGAGCACCGCGTCCACCGCCTCGAGCAGCGCAAGACCGAGACCCTGGACCGCATCGAGACCGCCCGCCGCGAGATCGACCACGCCACCACCGCCCTGGCCAGCCCCTTCCCCCTCGCCGCCGAGCTCACCACCGCCCGCCACCGGGCCAGCCGGATCAACGACCAGCTCGCCACCAAGCCATCAGAACCAGAGAAGGAAATCCCCGAGCCGGCTCCCGGCATTCTCAGGCCAGCCCGGCAGGAGCCAGACCAGACAGCCCTGCCGCAGCCTCGCCGCCTGGCAGCCAGGCAGGCCGCATCCGAGGCCGACTTCGAGGCAGGCCAGTGAACAGTCACCCTCCACAGAAAGGCGACACCATGCCCGTGTCCCACCGCATAGTCGACGCCACATCCGCCAGCCGCTGCGGGCTGAACACGAGCACCGGGCCCCGCGCCGCCCTGATCCCCGCGGTCAGCGCATGCAGATCCCCCCGCGTCGTCGTCGCCACGACCGCGCCAGGATGATGGGCGATCACGTCCGCCAGCGCCCCGGTCTTGCCCGCCCGGGGCGGCGCGATGTAGATCACGTGCTCTTCGACCGGGCCCCGGCACGCGTGATTGTAATGAGCACGCGCCACCAGCACCGAGGTCAGCGCCGGGCAGAACAGCCGGTCCGGCAGCGACAGCGACGGCCGGGACCGCCTGGCCCTGCGGGCCGCAGCCAGCCGGCCCCACCGCAGCCGCATCTGCCGCACCCGGTTCCGCGGCAACTTCCTGGACGGGAAACAATCCGTGCCGCAATCAACGCCACGACCAGGCCCGCCGCCAGCCCGGCCAGCGCCAGGACGCCGACCCGGGCCAGCCAGTGCAGCAGCAGAACGGCGGCCAGGAGCGCGGCCAGCGCCGCAATCCAGGCCATGCCGCTTAGTCGACCACAGGGCGGCGCCGCCAAGAACGGCCAGCAAAGTCAGGCGCGTCGTCACCGAGCCTCCTGCTGGCGGCCCCTGCCTGGCCACCGCCCGGGCGCACCACGCCGGTCAACGTGTCACTGGCCAAGACGCACGCACGGGGCTTGCAGGCTACGAGCGGCCATCCCAGTCTTCGGCGACGGCCTCCCAGTCGCCAGAGCCAAGGAAATGGCACCATGGCCGGTTGCCGGCGGCGAATCGCAGCGGCTTGGCCCCTGACCAGCAGGCCACCTCGACGTGACCAAGCCGCAGGCTGACGACGAGCTCCAGGGCCGGGAGCAGGTCGGTGTCGCCAGAGAAGACAACGAGCGCGTCATATTGCCTGCGGTACGCCAGGTGCACTAAGTCAACGGCAAGCGCGACATCGATGCCCTTCTCCTGCGGCGGGAGGCCCTGCCGGTACCGCAACTGGCGGCGGATCACCTGCACCCGCCGATCCCTACTCCAGGCAGAAGCCTGAGCGTCGTTGGTCGCGGCTTGCAGGGGATCGTGCTGCGGGTGCGGCTGCCCGCGGTACACGCGGATGGCGGCCGCCTCGCTCGCCCGGAGCCGACGGGCCGCGATCAGGTCGCCGATCCGCGCCGGGTTCGGGACGCAACGGTGCAGGGCGTTGCCGTGATCGAACAGGTCATGTCCGGTGAGATGAACGTTCTGGAAGTCAAGGAACACTGCGACGCGCTCGGGCATACGGCATCTTCGCATAAAAAAGCCCCGCCAATCCCGGAGGAAGGCGGGGAACTATGGACACCAACAGTATCTGCGCACCTGCGCTGCAGTCAAACAAAATCAGCAACATCCTGGGAGCAAACACAACTATCTCAGAGCAAAGTAAATCTCTGCGGGAAGCATGACCAGTGCAGAACGAATCAAACCAGAACCAAAACTGCCAGTTCAGGAACCGGGGCGAGCGAGGTCCCGAGATCAGCAGCCTTGCCTGCAGCTTCAGCCTGGTCGAGCAGTTGCGACGTAGCCCCGCCATCAGTGCCCGACTTTGGCCTGCGCGCCTCCGGCACACCGTGCAACCGCGCAGAGACCAAGAAGTCCTTGACCCGCGTACACCCAGGTCAAGGGCTGTTTTGGCTGGTGGTGGCAGGTGTTGGGTTCGAACCATCGCAGGCTGAGCCGACGGTTTTACAGCCATCTCCCGAACAGGCCCTGACCTGCGCTGCTACCTCCCGGTCCTCAGACTTCTCCGCCTATTCTCCGGATGCCCGCTCCTTCGGCGATCCTCCGGCCGGCCAGCATGCCGCGCTTCGCCCGAACCCGGCTGATCTGCGGTTTACGAGCTTCCGTCCAGCACTCTCGCACCGCCCGGAGGCATCGCGTCGTCCGGACGACATGAATACCGTTGAGGTACCCAAGGTACCAGGGTTACCATAGATACCGAGTGCACTACGGAGCGGGGAGGTACGAACGCGCTGATGACGACAGAGCACGCACCACGGCAGATCGCAGTCAAGGTCTCCCCCGAGGGCGACAAGCTGATCACCAGTGGTGCTCACTATCTGCAGATGAGCAAGAAGGACCTGGTCGAGGCGGCGGTCGCCTTCTACCTGGACGCGCGGCGGGAAGAGATGCAAGCCGGGATGCGCGAGCTGCTTGGCGAACTCGACGGCAGCCGGGCATCGCGGGTGGCGATGCTGGCCGGCATGACACGTGCGGAGCTGGATTCGGTCGGCGGCGCGGGCGAGGATGACTGATGGCGGCCAGGCACGCCAGGCCGACCATGCGCTGCCTCCGCGAGGATCTCGCGCTCACTGTCCCTGGCGTCGACACCCCGCTGGAAGAGGTCAGCCATCCGCTGCCGGCCAAGGCATCCGAGCGCCTGGCCGACGATCAGACGCCGCAAGAGCGGATCAGCGCCATCGATGATCAGGTGCTGCTCAAGGTGAAAGTCCAGCGCTGGCGCGGCGCCATGCGGACCGGAGGCGACCTCGCGTGGCTGGTAGCCGCCGGGCAGCGGGAAGAGGGCTCGGCAGATGATTTCTACGCGGCGCTGGCCGCCCGCGGCAAGGCCGCCAGGGCACGCTACAACGCCGAGCACCGCGCGCCATTGACCAGCACCACCTACAGCGGCTACTTAATGCCCGGCCCATGAGGACGACCTGCGGTGGCGGGCCGAAGCCGCAGCACGGACAGAACGCCGGCTAAGGAGGACCGTCCGCGAACTGGTCCGCCAGTCACTGCCCGGCGGCCACGAGCACGCGGTCATGCTCGACGGCGCGGCCCTGAGCGTCCAGGTCCTCGCCGACCAGGGCCACGAAACCTACGTCGCGATCCGGATCATCGGCTCAGTTCCCGGGCAACTCGTAGCAACCATTCTCAGCCTGATACCCGGCTGCGAACCCGGCGCCTGGATGTCGGACTACGCCATGCCCGAGCGCGCGGTCGCCCCCGCCGAGCAGATCTGGCCGAACATCATGGACCCCGCCGCAGCCGCGAAGTCCCCCGGCGAACAACCCTGACCGCCCGGCACGCGCCAGGGGAATCACGGCGGCCGTCAGGCCGGGCACGCGCCGAGCGAGATGTTCTGCGCGCGCCCAGCAGCCAATACCTACTTATTAAATAGAGATGGATAGTCGGCGGACTGCGCGGCTCGGCCGCATCACCGCGGTCACTGACAGTGATCGCAGTTGGGATTGAGGCGGCCAATGCGCGAACGACCCCATCTCGCTCCAGCGTGCGGCTGGGCGAGCCGTGCGATGATCGCGGGCAGGTCAGTGCCCGGCAGGCGGATCAGCACGGAAGCACGATCTCGCCGCTGTACGGGTACCGCCCGGCGATCAGCTCGTACTGCCACCGGCCGCCAGCGCCGTCATTGCCGCCAGGGGCGACCCGGCTGGACAAGGCGCCAGGATCGGCCAGTTCCGCCGGGTCGGACAAGGTAGCGAGCAGCAGCCCGAGCCGGCCGGGGTCGACCGCCATCAGATGAACCTGCACCACACCGCCACCCCCGAACGAGCAGGTTCACGCCCCCGTGAAACCCGAGCCGACCAAAGCGTCGCGCAACCCGCGGGCCGACTCGTCATCTCCGTCAGATCTGATCATGGCTGAGCCAAGACCGGCACAGCCCCAGCCCGCGGTGCTGTACACCGCTCCCACCGGCGATGCCTCGCGATGCGGCCCGCTTGCCTGGCCTGCGGCCGCGCGCCGCAGGCCCGCCGCCTGCCCGCACAGGACCCCGGGACTTCTCCGCGTACTGCCGCACCCGCCTGAGCCTCAGATGCGATCCACCCCGCTGACCTGCGCGAATGAGCAGCGGCGCCGACAATGCGGCACCGGCCGCCGAACCGGCCGAAATCGCGGCCGGACGCCGTTTCAAGAGGCCAGTGACCTGGGGTTTTGCTGGGTGGCAGGTGTTGGGTTCGAACCAACGTAGGCTGAGCCGACGGTTTTACAGACCCGCTTCGTTAGAGCCGTGACCTGCGCGGATGCACCGTCTCAGCAAGGCTGCGCGTGTATTTGGCGTACGTCCGGACGCCAGCACAGGAGAGCGGTCACCTGACATTGCTCTTCGGCAGACCTGGCATGACCGGGCCTCGCTGAGTGCCAGCCGCCGGCCACGCCGACCGGCCTCGCCTGCGGGACCGCCCTGGCCCCGCGCCGCCAGTCAATGCCCCAACCGGCCGTCCTGGCTGGCAGCCTGACGGGACCGCCAGAACCCTAACAAAATATAAGCTTGACGTTGTATTACCTGGAAGTCATACTAGGTAAGTGATCGTCGACTGGACCGACGAGTTCGACCGCTGGCTCACTCATGCGGGGAGCAAGGCGGGCGGCTTCTCGCCGTCGCGGTCGCGCTGCTGGCCGAGCTCAACGACCTGCCGGCAAGACCGGAACAAGAGACCTCGACCTTCAAGCGAGTCCGCCAGGCACGCCGGCACGAGATGTGGCGAGTCGCCCACCCATACGATCCGGCTGTCGCCGTCCGGATCATCTGCTGGTTCCCTGGCGATACAGAGGTCGTGATCGCGCTCGTCGGGTTCGACAAGAAAACGATCGGCGACGTGTCCTGCGCCAGCGCCGCCGCACGCGGAGAGGCAATGGTCGACGCCTGGCTGCGCCAGAAAGGAAACCCCGGTGACAGAAGAAGTTAGGTTCATCCGCGGCAACGACCGGATCAGCCGGCTCGCCCAGCGACCCGACATCGCCGCCGAGGTCGCCCAGGTCCGCGTCGGCATGGCCGAGGCCGACCGCACCTACGCCATGGGCCTGGCGGCACTGCGCCAGGCCGCCGAGCTCACCCAGGTCGAACTCGCCCGCCGAATGGGCATCACCCAGGCCGCCATCAGCCGCATGGAACAGCCACACGACCTGCTCCTGTCCACCCTCAACTCCTACCTCCAGGCCATCGGCGGAACAGCCCGCATGATCGTCAGCTTCGCCGACGGCCACGAAACCATCCTCGACCTCGGACAACTCGCATAGCTCTCCCGAACGCAAGCCTCCCGGACTACCTGACCTCCAGCACCAGCACCAGCACCAGCACAAACGCCGTCCGCCAATCCTCTTCAGCCAATCGCCTGGATTCGCCAGGAAAGCTCAGGCCGCGGAGCCGCGAAGCGTACTCAATGCCGACGGGCCGGTAAACAACACGACCCCCAAGCCCGCATCATCGAAGCGACCCGACGGCGCAACCTGTGCCGGTCACCCGGAGCAAGTCCAGCCCCTACCGGCTTAGGCCGTTTTGCCGCGTTTGGCCGAATCGAGATTACCGGGCTCGCCGTCGGCTGCCTCTCCCATGACGGCGCGGGTGACGGTGTAGGTAATCGCTGTCCCGGCAATGGTGTGCGCGGCCAGCGAGACGACGACGCCGGGCCAGCACCCAGCTGGCGTTGGTGCCAGATAAGCCCTGGCTGCCATCAGCGCTAGCCAGAGTCGGTCCTTTGCTGCAATCCAGAGCGTGACCCGGATTGCGACCGCTCAGATTCATTGCCAGGTGCCCCAGCACCGAATAGATAATCTGAGCGATGCGCATTGGCGAACCAAACAACCGAACCAGAATACATATTCGGCGTTTCGGGCGAAACGGTCCACGAAGAGCGACCACTCATCGTGATCAGATCGGCGATCGTCCACCGCACCCGGACGGCTCGTTCGGCGTGTTCATGCACTTGGTCAGCACACGTGACTTTGTGTTCAGAACTGATATTCGGTAGCCTGCGGGCGCGAACGATCAGCAGCCGACGCGAGCGACAGCGCACGCAAGTTTCCGACGGAAGATCGCGACGAGTTCAGGGACAACATCGTCCGCCTGATCGAGCACCGATGACCAGCACGCCCAGCACACACTGCGAAGGGTTCCTTCTAAGCGCTCTTAAGGTTCCCCGATAGGTGAGACGCGCCACCGCATGGTCATCGTCGGGCAGCTGCAACCACGACAACTGCTGGTCAACCGCTCCAGTTGGCCCGATCATCGGGTTTCCCGCTGCGTGCGGGGCGTCTGATATATGCCGGACTGGAATCAGTCTCGCTTACTATCTAGAATAGTCTAGCTCGGCGTAAGGAGATCCTGTGTCTTGTCCAGAGTGTGGTGGTACTGAGCGCATCCCAATCGCTCCGAGCTATTGGGAGTGCGCCAGCCTTGTTCACGGCGAGGCTCGCCGACCAGACCCCGTGTACGGGACTACAATGGTTCCATACAGCGACTCCCATGTATGTGGTAACCGTTATCAGGAAGTCGACTCCCAATCGCCTGTCCAGATTGCCGAAACATGCTCGTGCGGGACATATGCCATTGGGCGGTGTGCGGAATGTCGACGATCGATCTGCGGGGACCACAGTGGTATCGTGGGCGGTTCCCGCTTGTGTGGCTTCTGCACGGCAAGTCGTGACGCTGCACGCCAGAAAGCCGACGACGAGGCGAAGGCTGCTCGTCTAGCCGAAGACGAGTCTTGCATAACGGCTTTCCTTGCTGCGGCAGCCGAAAAAGGGTTTCCGGGCACGGATGACATCTACTCGGCTGAGCAAGTAATATCCGGACGAGACAGGAGGAAATTGCTCAAGGCAGCGCGAGCTGATCACGCACGGAAGGTGTTTGGGCCTAGCTATGAAGGCGGGAGAAAGCGCAAGTCGCAGAAGAGTACGGCGGAACTTGAGCGCGAGATCTCCGAACGTAACCGGGAAGAGCCTCTCGCTCGCGGTTGGCGGGTTCGCTCGAACGTCGTGCGTCTACCGCAGGACCGCGGTGATGACATCGTAGCGACACACCACACCTATCTAATGACGGATGGCAAGGTAGTCACGGTACGCGATGACACAGGCAGGTCGCGTTTCCTCGTTCCGGGCTACAGTTTGAGAATCAAGCCAATAACGCAAGCCGAGCTCGCGGCGGCGGTCCGCTCACTGGCAGATAGGTTGAGTCTGTAACCACTTTATCGACGAGCCCCGCAGATCAACTTCATGAAGCTGGTCAGGGAACTGACCTGAGGCTCAATGCCACTTAGTTTTGCAATCCTCCATGGACGTATTTGGGGTTGGCGGGCTCGTTGAGTTTCTTCTCGCGTCGTTCGTACCGTACGCGCCCGCCGTGCCATCTCTGCCAGGCGGTGAAGGGGCACTCGGTCGAGCGTTCGATCGCGACATTGCTGCAATCCGGGAGCAAGCCGCGCAGGGCCTCGGTCGGCCAGACGAAGTCTCGGCTCACCAAGGAACAGAGAGTGGCTGACTACGAGGCCGAGGTCGCTTGCTTGAAGAGATGGTTGAGGAGGTCCGCCGCATCCGCGACCAGACCTGCGAAAGCTGAAGTCGAACCAGAACCGCGCCACTGGCCATGTCGAACGTAGTGAGCAACATGAACAAGACTCATCGAGGACATGCCACTGATTCTTGACTGCTGCCCGCGATCAAGTGTCAACGTGGAGGTCCCCGGATCCCGTGCACACCTGGGTTTGTGTGACCAGCAGGTGCCAATGCCTGCTCTGACCGATTTTACTCGTCCGGCATTGCGGGGTGTCCTGGCCGGGGGTTGGCGGGGACGTGAGCCGGGCTTGACATGGGGCGGGAGGCCGTAGCCTTGCCCGGCTGCCGGGCCCGGGTTTTCCCGTGCCTGGCCCGTGGTGCCCGGGTGGTCTCCCGCGAGGGTCCCATGTCAAGCCCGGCGCCTTGGGTTGAGCCCAGGCCATGGCCGCCAGCCTGATCGGCCAGGGCGCGACCCGGGTGATCGCGATGCTCGCCCCCGTCACCGACCAGTACGCGACCCTGCTGGCCCGGCACCTGTACCGGGAGCTCGCCGGGCATCCGGATCAGCCGGTGTCCGCTGCGCTGGGGTCCGCGCGGTACCTGGCCGAGGAGACCCGGCAGGCAGATATGCCGGGGCGGGTGCTGCGCCGCACCGAAGCCGCTGCGGGTGCCGACGACGCGCCGGGCGGGGGGTCGGTGCGGGACCTGCCCCTGGGCCTGCTGATCGGCCGCCGCCCGCAGGCCCGCAGCTCCGCGACGCCAGTGCGATCCTCCGCAAGACCCCGCAGGCTATCGACAGGTTCGGGTACTCCGCGGGTGCTTAGCTGACCGGGATCGGGAGGATCGGCAAGACCGCCCTGGCCGGACGCATCCTGACCCGGCTCCGCGCCGACGGGTGGATAACCGCCGTCCACGAAGGCCGGTGGAACCCCGCCGCCCTCACCGCCGCCATACACCAGGCCATCATCGCGCTTGCGGCCATCAGGGATCCCGCCCGGGCGGCCCGCCTCGAGGCCCTGGGCGCGCGGCTGGCCCGGCCGGACCTGGATGACCTGGTCAAGCTAGGGGTGATCGCCCGGCTCCTCGCTGAGGAGCGGCTGCTGGTCGTGTTCGATGACTTCGAGCAGAACCTCACCCCGGGCGGGGACGAGTTCCTGGATCCCGGGTTCGCCGACCTGGTCACCGGCCTGACCGATGCTGTGCGGGCGGGTGCGGTGCTGGTCACGTCCCGGTTCCCGGCCCGGACCGGTATCTCACACAGATACCGGTGCCCCGCCTGTCCCCCGCTGAGCTGCGCCGCATGTTCCTGCGGCTGCCCGCGCTGCGGGATCTCGACCCGGCCAGCCGGGCCTGGTGATGCGGGTGATCGGCGGGCACCCCAGGCTGATCGAGCTGACCGACGCGCTGCTGCGCCACGGCCGGGCCAGCCTCCACCGCGTCCAGGACAAGCTCCGCGACCTCGCCCGCCACCACGACATCGACCTGCAGGCCGACCAGCCCCTCACCGACCGGCTCGACCAGGCGCTCCTGCTCGGCAGCACCGACATCCTCCTGGCCGAGCTCACCGTCACCCTCACCCCCGCCCAGGCCGCAGCCCTCACCCAGATCGCCGTCTCCCGCGCCCCCATGACCCCCGGTGACCTCCGCCAGGCCCTCACCACCGCCATCGAAAGCGATCCAGGCGACGCCGCGCAGATAGATGTGACGACCCTGGACAGCGACCTGCGCCAGCTGGCCGACCTGACACTGATCGACACCAGCGGCGGCATTGTCATGCACCCCTGGACCGCTGAGCTGATCACCCGGCAGGCGGCCGGTGCTGCCAGGATCCTGCATGAGCGGGCGCTGGCAATGCGCTTGCACCGGGCCGGGGAAGGCCGCGCTGCCTATGCGGATTACACCGAGATCCCCCGGCACCTGGCCAGCCTCAGCAGGCACGACGACGCTGCCGCTGTCACCTCCCAGGTCGCGGGCATGCTGCCCGGAACGCTGGCGACCCTCGCCTACCTCGCAGACATCCGTCCCCTGATCCCGCCCGCCGAGCGGGCCTGGATCGTGATCGCTGACCTCGAAGCCCAGGCACTGCTCCGCTACGGTGACCTCGAAGCATCCCGCCAGCAGCTCCACGCCATCCACCACCAGATCCAGGCCCGCGCCACCGCCGACCCCGCCAACACCCAGTGGCAGCGTGACCTGTCCGTCAGCCACGACAAGATCGGGGACGCCGCGGTCGCGGCCGGGGACCTGACCGCGGCCCGCGCCAGCTACCAGGCCAGCCTCGACATCGCGACCCGGCTCACCGCCGCCGACCCCGCCAACACCACTCTGGCCGAAAGCGGCCCGGGATCGTCTCTCCCAACTCGATCAGGCCGAAGACTCAAGCCACGCTACCGGCAATATTGCCACTCCAGCTGATGCGTCCTGATACCGATCACACGAGCGATTGACCAACGATTTGAGGCATCATAAGGTCAGCACCTCCGTCACGCCCCGGCGATATGCGCTAATTCGATAAGTTTTTAGAGACTCTCGGTTACGTCTGATGATGGCTGTTGTCATGGGCGCTGATCTGGGCGCCGGGATGCCACTTCACCGTCGCGGCCAGGGTTGGCAGCGCATGCCGCTGCGGCCTGGGAGGTTACTGCCGGTCCGGGGGCGTGGCGTGCGTGCCATGTTGCAGGTCGTCGGCGGCTGGCGTCTTTGCTCGGTGCCGATGCCCGGGGCAGCCTGCCCCCGCCGGATCACCCGTGTATCACGCGATATGCGCGGACCTGTCTTGGCTGGTCGCAGGTTCGGCGGCTAGAGAGACCGATATGAACCCGGGGCGTGCGGGGCGGGCTTGGATTGCCGTGGTCGGCTGGGCTGCAGGGTTCTCACTAGCTAGCCGGGGGTGTGGCATGTGCTCGTTTGAGGTGCGGGTGTTCGCGATCCGGCGCAGGCCGGGCCGGCGGGCGCTCGAGGTGCGGTGGCGGGTGGCGGGCCGGGACAGGTCCAGGTCGTTCGCGACCCGGGGGCTGGCTGACAGCTACCGCGCCGAGCTGGTCCGGGCCGCGCGGAAGGGCACCGGGTTCGACCCGGCCACCGGAGAGCCCGCCACCTGGAACCTGGCCGAGCCGGCCGGCGGTGAGCTGGTTTCAGCACGCCGTGGCCTACGCGCAGATGAAGTGGCCGCAACTGGCCCCGCACTCGCGGGCCAGCCTGGCCGACGCCCTGGCAACCGTCACCGCGGCGCTGACCCGGCCAGCCGGCCGGCGCCCGCCCGCGGCCAGGGTCCGCGCCGCGCTGTACGGGCACGCGTTCAACCCCCGCCGCCCCGCCGGGGTGCCGATCCGGTCACGGCCGGGACGCTGGCCTGGGCGGAACGGGCCTCGCTGCCAGTCAGCCGGCTCGCCGACCCCCAGGTCACGCGGGCGGCACTGGACGGGCTGTGCACCCGGCTGGACGGCACGCCCGCCGCCGCGACCACGATCAGCCGCAAGCGGGCCGTGTTCCACGGCGCGCTCGGCTACGCCGTCGAACTAGGCCTGCTCCCCGCCAACCCCATCGCCACCGTGCAATGGCGCTGCCCCCAGGCCGCGGCAGCCGTCCACCCCGCCGCCGTCGCCACCCCGGGCCAGGTCCGGGCGATCCTGGACCAGGTCCACCGCGCCCGCCCGGACCTGACCACGTTCTTCGGCTGCCTGTACTACGCGGCGCTGCGCCCCGAAGAAGCCGTCGCCCTGCGCCGCGACGACCTCCACCTGCCCGCCGGCGGCCGCGCCACGATCATCGTCAGCACTACCTGGCCGCGCACCGGCACCGCCTGGACCAGCACCGGCACCACACACCAGGCCCGCGGCCTCAAGCACCGGCCCGACGGCGCCATCCGCGTCGTCCCGCTCCCGGCCGCCCTGACCCGCATGCTGGACTGGCACCTGAGCGAGTTCGGCACCGCGCCCGACGGGAGGCTGTTCCGCGGCGCACGCGGCGGCATCCTCAGCGAAAGCAGCTACGGAAGGGCCTGGCAGGCCGCCCGCCAGGCCGCACTCGGCCCCGAACTAGCCGCCACCGGTCTCGCCTGCCGCCCCTACGACCTGCGGCACGCCGCCCTGTCGCTGTGGCTCAACGCCACCAGCGCGCCCGCCGAGGTCGCCGCCCGGGCCGGTACCAGCACCCGCGTCCTGCACGACGTCTACCAGCACTGCCTCGCCAGCCACGACGACCACCTCAGCCAGCAGATCGACAACGCCCTCACCGAAAACCCGACAGCCCGTCCCCGTCACAGTCCGTGACAGCAAGCGGTTACCCGACCGCTCCCGGCCCGGAACCCGTCCGCTATATGTCCGTGAACCCCGCCCCTGGCCCACCCACAGCCCACGATCACGGTCGGCGGCACGCCCGCCAGCACACGCTCACGCCGACTGTTTGCGCAGCTCACAGACCATCTGGCCGGCGCTGCCGAGAGCCGGGCCCGGCCCACGCATAGCCCACCGAACACAGCCGACGGTTATGCGCACCGCTCCCTCAGCGGCCGGCCACGGACAACCACCCAGCCCACGAGACCAAGCCTGACCTGCGGAAACTACAATATGAGACAGTGGCAGGTGTTGGGTTCGAACCAACGTAGGCTGAGCCGACGGTTTTACAGCCATCTCCCGTATATGGGCTGACCTGCGGCTATGTTCTCGCTATGACGATTTCACCGCCTATTCTCCGCTGACGGACGCTCGGCAGGAGCCAGGCTGACGTTCGGGGTCAGGCCCAGCGCGGTCGCGAGGCGTTCCAGCAGCGCCAGCGTGGGGGTAATGCCTCCGGCCTCGAACCGAGCGATGCCAGGCTGGGTCATCCCGGCCCGCTCGGCGAGTCGGCGCTGGGACCATCCCAGTTCCTCCCGCCGGGCCCGCCGCACGATCAAGGCCGTGCTGGCGCCGGCCTGGATCAAGTTCGACGGAGTCGCCCAGGTCGCGCAACTGCGCCGCACGGTCACCAGGAACGGCAAGAAGACCGTCGAGGTCGCCTGCCTCATAACCTGCGACCGCGACGCCGATCCGGCCACCCTGGCCGCCTGGGTCCGCAGCCACTGGGAGATAGAAAACTGTCTTCACTGGGTGAGGGACGTGACCTATCTGGAGGATAAATCGCTGGTCAGGACAGGAAACGCACCCCGCGTGATGGCATCACAGGTAGCCTGGCCATCAGCCTGCTGCGCCTGGACGGCCATGCCAATATCGCCGCAGCCAACCGCTACCACGCCCGCGACCCGCAGCGGACGCTAAAGCTGCTTCAGGCTGCATGAACGCGACTTTGCCGTGTCCCTGACATACGAGCCACCCGCAACGCAGGGCGGAGCGGTAGCGGTACCAGATGGGGGCCAGCTTGCGCTGGTCCAGGTGATCGAGGGTGGGCAAATTGAGCACTGCGATCACGTAATTGACCATGGTCATGGCGTGCGTGTTCGGCTGGATCTGGTCATCGGGACACCTTGAGCTCGCGGAACTACATCGCTGTTGCCTCCGAGTTCGGCGGGCACCAGGCCGAAGCGGAGGCTACTCGCGAACGCGTAATCATGATGATCCGCGCGATCACCGGCTGCGGAAGACTAGCAGCTAAGAGGGCCAGCACCAATATAGGTGCCGGCCTCCGCCGTGGGCATCATCATCTATCCTGGCCGAGCACAGCCAGAGAGACATCTTGCGGTTGGCAGCCAAATCGTAATCACATATGCACGAACAGCTGGGTCAACGCTCCCTCGGCCGCTAGAACCCAACTTCGCATCGTTACGATCGAAGGCGCTTCGCCGTGCTTTACCGATTGAAGGTTATTCATTACCTCTTGAATGAGCTTTCCCAGAGCGTCGATCTGGGCTACAGCTAGCGCGGTATCTCTCCTGGCTCGATTTCTCATGACGAACATGACCCGCGCCTTGCGTGTTGGCCTGCCGTCGTGCAGATAGTCACTTTTTGACGGAATCCCTTCAAGCCAGACAAGGACATCAGCCGTGGGAGCGGCAACCCGAAGTGCGCGGTCAATGCATTCTACCGCACAATTGGCGACTTTAGACGCCGACTTTGGGCCGTCCCGGACGATGTCATCCCACGCTGCCTTCAGCCAGTCGGGCAATTCCGGGTCCAAGACGGCAAGAATATCAAATAGATCGGCGCGGGCGGATGACGGACCGGTCTGCCACGGCTCAAGGACGGTCTCGCTCAACTGACCCGCAAGCTCTTCGCGGTCATCAGCTCGGATCCCAGGGGCAGCCAGGCTCTCGGCTATGATCAGCCCTGTCTGGGTATCGCCAGCGTAGCTGGCAACCGCAGCGCGCCGTGCAATGGGGCGAGGAGGCAGCCCGGCAAGGTAGTCGTCATACAGTCGCCCGCTACGCGCCGTGCTCCCGCGCAGCAGGCCGACCGGGTGCCGGGCTGCCAGCGCCGCCAGATGCGAATGCACTTCACCGTAACGACTCACAGAATCCAGAAGCGGAACAAGAGTGGTCCCGTAATTGACGTTTGCGGCAAGCCTCAAAATAGACGTCTGCGCCGAGATGATCTGCTGAATCTGCCCAAAGAAGAGATCGTGACGCGCCGGCTGAGCGGCCAGAAGCGAGTCCAATATGGCTCTCTGAGCATCGAAGCCCATGACGATGCCATCCAACTGGGGCATACCGATAAGCTGCGGCTTGTTATTAATACCGGCAAACAGGCCGACCAGCGACGCACCCGGCAGCACGCCAGCGAGGATCTTGCTCATAACCTGCGCCTCAAACCCCCAAGTAAACCGGCCAATCAAATCAGTAATCCGCGTATGTCCGATGAGATTTGCAGGCTCCGATGCCACCAGGTTCCTGACTGCTTGCGACGTGGTCAAGGCGAGCGCCGATCCTCTCGAATCAAAGGCCGATGCAAGCCTCAGAACCTGCGCTGGTTCAGCGGACCCAGCACCCATGGCATCGGACCTGCTTGTCACCTCTTCCACCCAGGTGCCTCCGTTAAGCCTGCGCTTGCGTCCGCCTGACGATAACCGTTGACGCCCCTCACCGCCAGCTTGCACCGCTTGCTGCGGCCATGACAAATTTCACCAGACAGCTTAATAGCGATCGTTGCTAGTCACCTGCCACTGGGATCGCGCAGGAGCATGCGCGGACTAGGATCTGCAGCCAGGCTCGCTCCTATGGTCGGCCAGCGGCCATATATATATGTATATATATGACGTCAAACGCCGTGTCGTTCAGCCGGGACGGTTCCCAACTCTGCTCCGCGACACGCGACGGCGAGATCGCCCGTGCTGCCAGCCCACCAGTCCGCCCGGGCCTGGGCAGCCCGCACCCACGGGGCTCCGCCCATTTCATGACCGAACCACCAGAGCTACCCGACAGCCAGGGCGGCGACCGCGCCGCGTGGGGATGCTACGTGTCGGTCACAGGAATCAGGTCGCGGGCGCGGACTCAGAAACCCGGATCGAAGCCTAGCTTCATCTTGACGTGCCTCTGTATCTCGCCCTGAGCGTCGCTTTTCTCGCCTGTGCCTACCTGTGTCATCCCGGGCCCGCCCCTCCCGATCTGGCGTTCCTCCAGGTCGTTCACTACGTTGTAGCAGCGGTGGTAAACGATCTCGTAGCGGTCAAGCAGCGGCTCAAGGGACGTGTACGTCATGCCTTCGAGAAAGAACCGGTGGATGACCGCGTTCCGCTTGTCATAGAGGTCGATGATCTCGTCCCGCAGGTCGTCATCGATCAGATTCCTCTGGTGTGCTTCCGTGTAGATCATCTTCTCGGTGAACCTGGGACCGCCCGTCACCTGCTGGATGTAGTCGTCTACGTCGCCCGTGAAGTTGCCCGCGAGCTGCTTGTCGAGCACCAGCGATATCCGCAGGAGGCCGTCGATCAGCGACACGTATACGACGATGCCCTCGATGAGGCTGCCTCGCTCCTGTGCCCGTTCGAGCAGCTTCCGGGCAGCGCCGAAGGCATACAAGAAGTTCGCGAACGGATGCGACATGTCCGGCCGGGTCATTGCGAGTCCTGCGGCTAGCGGGTCTCGGACAACCGCTTGAGGAACTTCTTCAAGGAAAGGTCGAGTTCCCTTGGGTCGTTCACGACCTCGACGGGAATGCGGTGCGCGAATGCGACTCCCGCGTCCAGCCAGAGGCTGTCACGGGTCATGTCTATCGCCCGGCGGACAGTGTGGTGGGGACCGTCAAGCTCCAGAACTCCGGCCCTCTTCCTGTACGTCACGAGGACATCGGGCTCCCAAGTTTTACCAGGGAGCCTGCCCGCGGCGAGCGGGAAGATTCCTATCGTGTCGTCGCTGCGGCACATTGCCTGAATCTTCTTGAGCGCCTGGTAGACCTTCAGCTCGCCGTCGTTCGTGAAGCTCAGCCCGTCTTCGACCCACCGGGGAGGCTCGCTGCGGATGCGCCGGGCATGGTTGGAAGGCTTACCGCCCAGGAGCTGTCGAAGGTTGTCCTGCCAGTCCGGGCCGACTTCGGGCAATATCTCACGGGCACCCGCGAACCAGATGCCGTAGCTCTTACGCTTGTCGATCTCCTTGCAGGCGTCCCTGATCTTCTCGACGGCATCCTTGGTGAAGCCCGTAATGTGCTCCGGGGCGACTTCGAGCCAGAGTTCCTCATCGCCGTACTCCTGCTCGCTCGGATCGACCTCGATCCGATCCACGTCGAGAAGCAGCCTGACGATGTTCTCGTGACCTCTGCCCATCAGCAGATGGACAGCCAGACTCAGGGCCGCCTCTGCACGGAGCCTCGCCCTTGTGCCGTAGTCGAGATTGTCGTCCGCAAGCAGCTCGTCATATGTCCGAGCCTCGGTCTTGCCGCCACCAAATGTCTGAGTTTGCCCGAATGCCACGTCCCCACCGTCCCGCGCGAATCCCTGGCACGAAAGTACCAACTCGGACTGACATACAGAGGGCTTAACGCACGCGACCGTCCTCGATCAGTTCGGGAGCCTGCGCTCATGATGCGGATGGGTTCGGCTCGACGCCAAGGGCGCCCATGAAGCCTGTCTACTCGCGCGAGGTGAATCAGCAGGGAGCACCGTTAGGACACCATCCGGGAGGTCATAGCACGCAAGCGCCAGAAGCGCCACGTCAGGCTACCGCAGGGCGGCCGGCATCTCTGCTAGTAGTCTGGACCCCGACTGAGGACTGACCGGCAGTACCGGCCCGTCCGGCGTTGTCGGGGCACTCTCCCGCTCTCCCCGGATGTCAGGCTGCCCCCCCACTTCACCCGCCCGCTGCTACCGGCAGAACGCGCAGTTCTCATCCTGTCGGGTCCCGACTAGCCTGAGAACTACGAGCGATTAACCCTATTGTTGCTCGCTGGCCCTGATGATTCACGCTGACTGCAGGCTGTTGAGGGGTGGCGGCGAAGCCGCTGAATCGATGCTGATTTTACGGTCTGGGCATGACAGTGCCCGGTCGCGGCCGGGTCGCCGGGGTTTCCACAGGCCCTTTGAGTCTTCGTTGCGCGCCGATGGGACCGGTGCGGGCTGGTCAGGGTGCATTGGGCAAGGTAATGAGGCGTTCCCAGGCGGTGATGATGGCGTCGGCCCAGGGCCAGGCCGCGGCGATCTTGAGCCGCCGCCGGCGGGCACCGCGGACGAAGACCAACATCGTCCTCCTCTGTTGAACGGCGCCCCGCCAGGACGCGACGAACGCCTCGACGCACCCGTCCTGGAACTCCCACGAGTCCCTGGCCAGCAACTGCTGAACGACGACCCCGCCCCGCACTACCCGCAGGCCTGAATGCACCGGCACACCTTCCTCGCACCTGAATCCGTAAGGTGACGCCTAGCAAACAGCCTGCCGGCCTCGAAGGTCAATCAGCCGCGCCGGACCCGCGTAGCAGCAGGTCAAAGGCCAGATCAGCCACCGGGAACATGTGACAGCGCCGGTTGGCTGGGCCGAGATCTTCGGCGACGACACTGTCGCCGCCGCCATGATCGGCCAGCTCGACTGCCACGCCGACATCCTCAGCCTCAAGGGCGACAGCTACCGCCTCAAGAACCGCGACCTCGGCCCGCGTCCCCGCCGCCCGCCACGACCACGGAGACCAGCAATGACCACCAGCACGCCGCGCAGCGGCGACGACACCTAGGATCTCATCGACGACGCCCTCCGCCAGCTCGCCGTCGCATAGAGGCGTGATCCACCGTATATCCGAACGAAATTAGGGAGACGACAGAGCGGATGGGCGGATGGAGGCTATGAGGGTCGTCCCGGAAGACGGGCACCGCCCCAGTGCGGTCCCGCAAGGCTGGATCAGGCTCGCCGCAAACGGCCGTGGCCAGCGCGTCAAGGCCAGCAGCCGCGGCCCCAGCGCCAGCCAGCGACACCGCCGCGAGGAATTACCCACAACAGTGGCGCAGGAGCCCTATTCAGGCTCAGCAAGCGTTGTCCTTAGCGTCGGCCTACCGAGAGTGTGACCCGGCAAACGGCTGCCGACATGAGCGGGGGCTACCGGCAGCCAGTTAACGGGAATTCCCCGCGAGCTTAGGCTGAGAGTCCTTTCAGCTCCACTGAACTCATGGGCTTTCCGGGCTTGCTCAACACCAGCAGGTCGTCGTGCACCTGGCTGCCAATTTCCGGGGTTTTCACCCGCCCGCCGCAGTCCTCACCCTGATCCGCGTGACCTACGCTCTGGACGGCGCGCGGTCCGGAAGAGACCCCGCCGTCGCGCCAGTCACCCACCTGGAACTGCTGACTCCGGCCGTCCTCGCGCCCTCCCGATCCGGAATAAGCGACCCAGAATTTCGGCGCGTATTTGCCGTACAAGACGCCGTCACCGCACGCTGCCGCTACCACTCACTGCGCTGACCTGCAAGAACATCAGAACCGAGCCTCAACCGACGGCGTAGTGCACCGCTCCAGAAATCCTGGCCGAAGCACGACTGATAGTGCCTCTGACCTGGGACTTCTTCTGGTGGCAGGTGTTGGGTTCGAACCAACGTAGGCTGAGCCGACGGTTTTACAGACATCTCCCGAACATTCCCTGACCTGCGATTATGTGTTCACTGCGATGACTTCTCCGCCTATTCTCCGAGGCTCCGGGTGTCAGGCTGACCTGCGCCCGGCCGGGGCCAAGCTGACGTTCAAGGTCAGGCCCAGCGCGGTCGCGAGGCGCTCTAGCAACGGCAGCGTCGGCGTCGTGCCCCCGGCCTCGAACCGGGCGATGCCGGGCTGGGTCATCCCAGCCCGCTCAGCCGTCTGACGCTGGGACAAGCCCAGGTCCTCCCGTCGCGCCCGGACTGCCTCCGCCAGCTCGAACCGCAGCCTTGCCTGCTCATACGCGGCAGCAACCTCTGGGCGGCCGAGCGGGGTGCCGGGGCGGTACCACTGGCCGCCGCGACCCCGGTACTCAGTGCCAGTAATGCTGGCACTGCCAACGCGGCCAAGGACGATAGAGCCACAATGCGGCGCATAGCCGATCCTTTCAGGGTATGGACAACTCTGCACCCGCCGGTGCCCCACGTCGGGTTCTCCGTCGCCATGCGGATCGCGAACCGACGGATCGCGGCGGCCGTGCGCGGTCGTCCGGGACGGCGGCGGCTCGCGTAATCCCATTTGCGCGCCAGATCGTGTGCGTTCCTGCTGTCGTGACCGTGAGGCCGAGGATCCGGCGTCGCCTGTGCGAACCTGGGGAAATGACGCTGCGCGTCCCCGATGTGGTGGCCAACGCCGCTGCGGCCTGCGGAGCCGACTGGTGGCTGCGGGACCTCCCGCGCCTAGTCGCAGACATCGAGGCCGAGTGGTCTGTCTCGGTGGAGCGGCCCTAACCGCACCTGGCCCAGGCCATCCTGGAACAACGGCGGATCGAGGTCCGCGACCAGGTCAAGACCCCCGACGGCGAGCGCAGCGTCATCAACGCCGACGCCACCCTGGCCGCGCAGGAAAAGGCCCGCCAGCTGTCGGACCGGTTCGCTGACTGGGCCTGGGAAGACCCCGCCCGCGCCGCTCGCCTGGCCCGCACCTACAACGACACGTTCAACAACCTGGTCCTGCGCAGCTACGACAGCGCCCGCCTGTCCCTGCCCGGCCTGACCGTCGCGTTCGGTCCCCGCCCGCACCAGGTCGCCGCCGTCGCCCGGATGATCAGCGAGCCCGCCGTCGGCCTGTTCCACGAGGTCGGCGCCGGCAAGACAGCCGAGATGATCATGGGCGTGACCGAGTTGCGGCGCATCGGCCTGATCGCCAGGCCCGCGATCATCGTCCCGAACCACATGCTGGAGCAGTTCGCCCGCGAATGGCTCCAGCTCTACCCCCAGGCCAAGATCCTCATCGCCCGCCGCGAGGACATGGCCGCCGCCCGCCGCCGTGACCTCGTCGCCCGGTGCGCGACCGGGGACTGGGACGGCGTCATCATGTCCCGGTCCGCGTTCGAGCGCATCCCCCTCAGCCCCGCCCAGCAAGCCGCCTACCTGGACCGCGAGCTCGCCCTGATGCGCACCTGGCTCGCCTCCGCCCAGCAGACCACCGCCAGCCTGACCGTCAAGCGGCTCCAGGGAGCCCTGCTCCGCGCCGAGGAACGCCTCAAGGCCAAGCTCGACTCCGCCAAGGACCCCGGCATCACGTTCGAGGCCACCGGCATCGACTACCTGTGCATCGACGAGGCCCACGGCTACAAGAACCTCCGCACCCCCTCCAACATCGGCGACGCCGCGATCGACGGATCCATGCGCGCCTCCGACCTGGACATGAAAATCGGCTACCTGCGGCGGCGCAACGGCCGCCGCGTCGTCACCTTCGCGACCGCCACCCCCATCGCGAACTCCCTCACCGAGGCCTACGTCATGCAGCGCTACCTGCGCCCCGACCTCCTCGAAGCAGCGGGCATCTCAGTGTTCGACTCCTGGGCCGCCACCTTCGGAGAGGTCGTCACCCAGGTCGAGCTGGCCCCCGAAGGCGGCGACAGCTTCCGCGTCAAGAGCAGGTTCGCCCGGTTCCGCAACGTTCCCGAGATGCTGCGGATGTGGCACGTGTTCGCCGACGTCAAGACCGCCGCCGACCTCGACCTGCCCGTCCCCGCGATCGCCGCCCGCCCCGGCGACGGGCTGCGCGCCCCCGAGACCGCCCTCGTCGACCCGTCCCCCGGCCTGCTCGACTACGTCGCCGACCTCGGCGACCGCGCCGACCAGGTCCGCAACCGCGCCGTCGCCCCCGAGCACGACAACATGCTGAAGATCTCCGGCGACGGCCGCCGCGCCGCCCTCGACCTGCGCCTGGTCGGCCTGTCCCAGGACACCCCAGGCAAGACCGCCGCCGCGGCCGCGCGGATCACCGCGATCTGGCAGGCCCACCGCGACGACGAGTACACCGCGCCGGACGGCAGCCCCTACCCGGTGCGCGGGTCGCTGCAAATCGTGTTCTGCGACCTGGGCACCCCCCGCGACGGGTGGAACGCCTACGACGAGCTGAAAGACCAGCTCACCGCCCGGGGCATGCCGTCGCAGGCGATCCGGTTCGTCCACGACGCGAAGACCGACGCCGACCTGGCCCGCCTGTTCGCCGCCTGCCGCGCCGGCCACGTCGCCGTCCTGGCCGGCTCCACCGAGAAAATGGGCACCGGCACCAACGTTCAGGACCGCGCGATCGCCCTGCACCACCTCGACGCGCCCTGGCGGCCCGCCGACGTCGCCCAGCGCGAGGGCCGCATCATCCGCCAGGGCAACCTCAACCCCGAAATACAAATCATCCGGTGGGTCACCGCCGGCAGCTTCGACGCCTACATGTGGCAGACCCTCGAGCGCAAGGCACGGTTCATCCACGACGTCACCACCCGCCGCCTAGGCTCCGGTGCCCGCGACAGCGCCGACGTCGGCGACACCGTCCTGACCTTCAGCGAGGCCAAGGCCCTGGCCACCGGCAACCCCCTGCTCATCGACAAGGCCGAGGCCGACGCCGACCTGGCCCGCCTGTCCCGGGCCGAGCGCGCCACCACCGCAACGCCGACAGCCTGCGCCACGCCATCACCCGCCACGAGCACAACATCACCAGCCTCACCCAGCTCGCCGACGGCATCGATACCGCTATCGCCCGCCGCACCGACACCGCCGGCACCAGCTTTACCATGACCATCGATGACCGCCGCCACCACAACCGCGCCGACGCCGGCCGCCACCTCACCAGCCTCCTGACCGCCGAGGCCGCCGCGCTCAGGTCCCAGCCCAGCCGCAGCCTGCGCCCCGGCCAGCTCGCCGGGTTTCCCCTTACCGCCCGCCTCGACCGGGCGCTGGGCAAGCTCGGCATAACCCTCGAGCTAGAGGGCGCACCCGGCACCACCATCACCATGAACGCGGCCGACCTCGCCGACACCGACCCCACCGGACTCATCACCCGCCTCGAATACCGCGTCCAACGGCTGGAGCACCGCAAGGCCGAGACCCTCGACCGCATCGAGACCGCCCGCCGCGAAATCGACCACGCCACCACCGCCCTAGCCAGCCCCTTCCCCCTCGCCGCCGAGCTCACCGCCGCCCGCCACCGGGCCGCCCGGATCAACGAGCAACTCGCCCAGCTCGCCACCAAGCAACCAGAACCAGAGAACGAAGTCCCCGAGCCGGCTCCCGGCATCCCGAGGCCAGCCCGGCAGCAGCCAGACCAGACAGCCCTTCCCCAGCCTCGCCGCCTGGCAGCCAGGCAGGCTGCTTCCGAGGCCGACTTCGAGGCGGGCCAGTGAACGGTAACCCTTAGAGAAAGGCGACCCCCATGCCCGAATCCACCACCAGCCCTGTTCTGACAAGCCGCTTCCAGCGCGCGTTCACCCTTGCCGGGCAGATCCATGCCACCCAGGTCAGGAAAGGCACGACCTTGCCCTACCTGGCCCACCTCATGTCAGTGAGCGCGCTCGTGCTGGAGCACGGCGGCGGCGAGGACGCCGCCGTCGCCGGGCTGCTCCACGACGCCGTCGAGGACTCCGCCGACGGCACCGCCACCATCAGGCAAATCCGCAGCGAGTTCGGCGACCACGTCGCCGACATCGTGCTCGCCTGCTCCGACGCCGTGGGAACCGCAGGCGAGGCCGAGCCGCCATGGCGCGACCGCAAGGTCGCCTACCTCGCCCACTTAGGCGAGCAGGCAGACCCCGACGTGTCTGGGTACGAGCCAACTCGCTGAACGTCGCAGCGCTTGATGAGAAGGACCGCCGGTCTGACCTGATCCGAGGCGCCCTCGACATGCTGTCCGTCACCATGGACGGGCACCCCGCCGCCCCGACAGTCATCGCGCGCAAGCGAGCCGCCTTCTACTCCGCGCTCGGCTACGCCGTCGAGCTTGACCTCCTGCCCGCCAACCCGATCGACAAGGTGCACTGGAAAGCACCTGGCACCGCCGACCACATCGACCGCCGAGTCGTCGCCAGCCCGCACCAGGTCTCTATGCTCCTCGACGCCGTCGCCGGCCACAGGCCAGAACTCGTCGCCTTCTTCGCCTGCCTCTACTACGCATTCCTGCGGCCAGCCGAAGCCGCAGCATTGACGATCATCAACTGCCACCTGCCAGACAAGGGCTGGGGAAGACTCACCCTCACCGGCTCAGCCAAGCGAGTCCCCGCCGCCTGGACCGACGACGGCACCGACCTGGACCGGCGCCAGCTCAAGCACCGGGCACGCAACGCCATCCGCATCGTCCCCATCCCGCCCGTGCTCACCGAGATCCTGCGCCAGCACATCGAGAAATTCGGCACCGCCCCCGACGGGCGCCTGTTCCAGGTCATCAGGGGACAGCGCGGCAAGGGCGCCGTGATCACCGCGAAGATCTACGGCCCAGCCTGGAAGAAGGCCCGGGCCGCCGCCCTGACCACCCCGCAGCAGGCATCACCCCTCGCGGGGCGTCCCTACGACCTGCGCCACGGCGGAGTCACCCTCGCCCTCAACTCCGGCGTCCCAGCCCCCGAAGTCGCCACCCGTGCCGGCCACAGCGTCGAAGTCCTCTGGCGCGTCTACGCCGGCTGCATCGACGGCCACGAGCAACTCTGGAACGACCGCATCGAGCAAGCCCTCAACCAAGACGACGACTAAGGGGCTTGGCGAAACAAAACCCGCTGGCCAGAACCATTGACCGACGCTAGTTGATCAGAGAGTGGCCTGGGCAGCGGGCCAGCTAGAAATTCTGGACCCCGGTGACGGGGCGGGCGTTCTGGCCGCCGGGCGAGGCGGCGCAGGCCGATTACGAGATGCTGCGCGCCCACGTGCTCAAGCACGCGGACCTGAATGCTTACTCTTCTGGATGACCGGGAACGACCCGCTATGTTGCGGGCTCGGCCTGTCTTGCAAGGCCCTTCAGCGCCTGCAGCTGTCAGCCCTGACGGGGTGATGCCACTGGCCAGTACTGGACCAACGGATGGGTCACCGTCCTATCAGGCGCGGCCGTCGCCATGAACCTCGCCTGCCTCTACGAGCATTGCGGGCCGCGCCGACCACGCCATCTGCATCGCACGCGCTGCTGGCCGGGAGCGCTAGGACCTCAGCGATGAAATCCGCAACAAAGGACCCGCGAGCTCACCGACTGGGGCCTGCTCGATCTTGGACCCGGCTGATCTGCCGGCGCAGCACCGCGTTCTCGTGCCGGAGCATCATCAGGCCGCTGAACAGGCAGCGCGCGATCAGGTAGCCCACTGCGATGATCACTCAACGATGATCTCAGCCCGCCAGCCTGGCCGGGCGCGATCGAATAATCGAGCCTCACAGGATAGTGATGGGTGAAACTGCCGACCCGGTCTACGGATCTATGTCGCAAGAATGCCGAGGTTTATCAGGCGGTAGCCCATAGCTTCTGTGCTGACGTCAAATGTCCGAGCAAGCTGGCTAATCAAGTTGTCGCGGGATAGGAGCTGGTCTGTCTGGGCGATGGTCGCAACGTGCTGTTTGAGATGGCTGAATATCAGCTCCGACGGCATCAGCAGCGCAGCGGCGAACGCGTTGGCCATGATTTCCTGGGCGTCGGTCGCCATAGCCGAGACTTCGTCTCGCCAGTCTACTCGGACTGAATGATCGACAATGAGCGGCTTACCCTCATGGAGCAGCAGATGACCGATCTCGTGGGCAATGGTGAATCGCTGGCGCCTGGGGCTGGTGCGGGTGTTCACGCCGATGATCGTGCGCCCATTTTCTCGAAGGACGAAGCCGGATTCCCATCCTTCAAAGTGGTGACGTGCGATCTGGGCACCTTCACCGCGGGCAATGCGCTCAACCGGCACCGGGGGCTCAAGAATGCGGTACTTCTCCAGGAGACGCCGGGCTTCCGCTTCCTCCGTGCGCATCACTGCACCTTACCGTCAGAGCCTGCGACCAGTTGGGCAACGGCACCCCTTACAAAGTCCTGTGTGGTGCCAGGAGTATCGGCCAGGTGCTCGCCGATCTCGTCCAGGGAGCAGCCGTTCGCGAACGGCTCTTTGGGCAGGAGCTTCGCGGGCTCTACATCAAGCGCCTGCGCGATCAGCACGAAGAGATGCAACGTGATGTGCTGGCGCCCGGCCTCCAAGTTCGCGACGGACGATCTGGTGAAGCCGATGCGCTGGGCAAGCATCGACTGACTCAACCGTGCTTCGTGGCGAGCGCTCCGCACCTTGTCGCCCACAGCAACGTAGAACCCATCAATCTCCGCATCGCGGACTTCAGGCATCATGTCCCCCACTTTTGACCACAGACTGCAGTCTACATACCAAGGTTTATGATGGAAACCCCCGCTGAGCAGGCGCGACTTCCAGATTGACACCTCGGCTCGGCCGCTCTAGCCTGGTCGTGCTGCTGACGGGTTTCCCTCCGACCAGACAGCAGTAGAAACTACCGTTCAGTTCGTCTCGCACTCGCCATGCGCTGTGCAGCGGTCGGCCGTAACCAGCAGACGGTGGCCATTGCCTTACATGGCTATTCTGTCAAAATAAGGTAGAACATGGGATACGAGATAGACTTCCTTCCAGTTGGCGATGAATCCAGCGGCGGTGATGCCATCGCTCTCCGCTACGGCAATCTATACGGGCAGAGATCAGAGCAGACCGTCATTGTTATCGACGGTGGCTACACCGCTAGCGGCGAAGCCCTGGTCGACCACATCGGGAAGTATTACGGGACCGGCTGGGTGGACATTGTCGTCTCCACTCACACGGACCAGGATCACATAACCGGCCTTGAGGTCGTCCTGGAGAAGATGCAGGTCGGCAAACTCCTCATGCACCTGCCCTGGAGTCACTCCAGCGAGCTGACTGAGGCCAGGAGGACCGCCTTCAAGTCCGCAGCCCTGAGCGAGAAGCTGGAGAAGTCATTCCAGGCCGCCTCGGATCTCCAGGCGATCGCCGAGCGAAGGGGCGTGCCAATCGTCGAGCCCTTCCATGGTTTCGTCTCGAGCGATGGGGCATTCAGGGTGCTCGGTCCGTCAATCGCCTATTACGAGCAGCTCCTGAAGGAGATGGAGCCTTCCAGCGCGGCCGGGCGGGCTCGACCCGCATTCCAGGAACTGGTGCGTAAGGTGGCAGCCGCCGCGGCGAGGCTCGTGCCGGAGACATTGACCTATGAGACGCTTCGTGACGATGGCGAGACGTCGGCGAGCAATAACAGTAGCGTCATCTCGCTGCTGACGGTTGACGGCCGTCAGCTGCTGTTTACCGGCGACGCGGGGATCCCTGCCCTGGAGCTGGCAGTCGCGGTGCTGGAAGCGGAGGGTTTCCAGCCGGGTGGCCTCGGGTTCGTCCAAGTGCCCCACCATGGCAGCCGGCGCAACGTCGGACCCTCGGTGCTGAATCGCCTGCTCGGCCCGAAGGGGCAGACGACACGGCACTCTACGGCGTTCGCCTCGGTTCCGAAGAAGAACCCCGAGCACAAGCATCCGGCCAAGAAGGTTACGAACGCCTTCCACCGGCGCGGCTATAACGTCCACCTCACCCAAGGCGCCACAAAGTGGCATCGCCACGATGCGCCTGCCAGGGACAACTACTCCACCTCAGCTCCTGTGCCCTTCCACGAGGTCGTCGAGGAAGACGGAGACGCCTGACATGCTCTGGCTTGATCGCTACGAGCGGCGAGCCCGCCTGGCACCGGGTCTGCTGGCGCTCTTGCCGGTAGCGGTGACTATTACGGCCCTGGGCCTCCGCGATGCGCCGGTCGTGTCGGCCGTGGTAAGCCTGCTCTCGCTGGCCGGAGGGGCGGTTTTGCTCGCCGATACCGTCCGGACCTTTGGAACCAAGGCGCAAGAAAAGCTGTGGAAGACCTGGGGCGGCTCTCCGACGACGATCGCCCTGCGGATGCGAGAGCCCACGGAGAACGGGCTGCAGCGCGACAGGTGGCGAAGCGCTGTCGAGAAAGTAGCCGACGTCAAGCTGGCCACCCGGCGCAGCGAGCAGAGTAGCCCGGCCAAAGCGGACGAGGCGATCGAGGTAGCGGTGGGCCGGCTGCGTGAGCTGACTCGCGACGGTGATCCGAGATTTCTGCTCGTTCAGGCGGAGAACCGCGGCTACGGCTTTCAGCGGAATCTCTACGGTATACGGCATGTCGGCCGAGTGCTGGCGCTCGGCGGCGCCCTGGTCATTGGCGCCTACATAGCCTGGCGTGGAGCAACCGGAGTTCATCCGGTAGTGCTGACGGCCGATGTTCTGGGCTCGATGGCAAATGTGCTCATTCTGCTCGGGTGGTGCGTGCTGCCGTCAGCCGATCGTGTTCGCGCCGTAGGAGATAAGTATGCGTACCAGGTACTGCAGGCAGCCGTCAGCCTCGCATCGGACACGTCTGCCGCGGCGATCTCTGGGCCTGCAGCCACTGATTCCGATCCCAGCTCAGGTTCGGTTGGCGCCAGCTGATCTGGCCAAGTTCACCTGAGGGAGTTGGCCATAGCGATGATGGTGAGCGAGATATCCGAGTCTCAAGATCAAGGACATCTGCCATGTTGACCTTGCATTTTCTCAACGTCGGCCACGGCGACTGCACGTTCGTTGACCTGCACTCGGGCCGCCTCATGATGATCGACATAAACAACTCCAAGAGCCTGCCCGATGCTGACATCGAGGCGCTTGCTGAGCACAAGGGAATTTCGGTCAAGTCCTTCAGATCTGAAGGACTGTTCACCTATTCCTGGGAGCAGCGCTACCAGCAGAAGCTGGTCGATCCGTACGACTACTACCAAGAGCACTTCCGCGGCCGTTCTGTCTTTCGCTATGTGCAGACCCATCCAGATATGGATCACATGAGCGGCCTGCACCGCTTCTTCTGGCAGCAGCAGGTTGCGCTGGAGAACTTCTGGGACGTCGCGCACACCCGGACGCGCGACAGAGCCTCGTTCGATGAGGGTCGTTACAGCTGGAACGACTGGCTAACCTATGGCCAGCTCCGGAAGGGCAAGGGTTCTGGCGACAGTACCCACAAGGTGATCAGGAACCTTCGCGGCGCTGACGGCCAATACTGGTCCGACGACTGTGTCGAGGTGCTCTCGCCCACAGATCCCCTGATCAGGAGCTGCAACACGAACGACGACTACAACGACTGCTCGTACGTCCTGAAGATCACCCACGCGGACCGCAGCGTCATCTTGGCAGGCGACGCCGAAGAGCCCGCGTGGGCGTCGATGCTCAATGCGCTCGGGCCTGCCGCGCTGGCCTGTGATGTGCTCAAGGCGGCGCACCATGGGCGGGAGACCGGCTACTACGAGGACGCGGTCAAGGCCATGTCCCCCGACGTGGTGATCTGCTCGGTCGGCAAGAAGCCCACAACGGATGCCTCCGATCAGTACGCAAGCCACGGTGCCGACGTGCTGTCAACGCGGTTCCACGGCACGATCACCGTCACGATCAAGGACAACGGCAAGGTTGTGGTGGCGAACCGGAAGGGAGAACAGATCGCCAAACTAGGACGGCTCTCCTGAGTGCGCATCGAGACGAGCGCAACAGTAGCGTGACATGCTCCAGTGGACCGCCTGGCTTCAGTGACGGCAACTGTAGTTCGTGATCATGTTGTTCGCGTCGGCCGCGATGTAGTCCACGATGGACACGGTGAGCCGACCGGTGAGCGGCACGGTCCGGCTCTCGCCGTTCTTGGAGTCGCGGATGCGCAGCGTCCCGCTGCGGGTGTCCACATCGGCCAGGGTCAGCTGAGCGCCTCGGAAACTCTCAGCCCGGGACCGTAGAGCACCCTGAAAAGGACCGGCCGGCCATTGCCTTGCTCGAGAAGCTGGACATGGGCAGGGAGCCGATCGCGGCGAGCAAAGCGGCGCACCTCGTCGTCGGCGAGCACATACGGGGGCTGGTGGCGGACACGGAACCTGAGCTGCCGCGGCCGGGGTGCAGGCATCCCAGCCGACCGCCCGGGCGTACTCGGCCAGCTGGCGCAGCGCCAGCTCGTTACGCCGGGATGGTGGAGGCCCGCAGGTGATGGTCGTCAAGGAACCCGTCGACCGCTTCCTTGGTAATGGACCCGTCGGGGTAGCCCTCCCGCCGGCAGTGGTCGGCGAACTGGCCCAGCACCCGTTCCTGGATTTTGAACGGTATCCGCCTGGCACCAGCTACTACCTGAGGCTGACCACCGAGTCCTATCCGCACATCACCGCCCGGACCTCTAACGACCCCGCCTCAACCACGAGACTCTGACCAGAGGCGGTGGTTGAAGTATCCGACTTCTCGCCTAGATCGATCGTCCTGTGGCCTGGTCGCACGAGGTAACTGCCGAGCTGGCTGCCTTGCCGTCAGGCGTCGAGCAATCCACGGAACCGTTCCGTCCCTGTTCCGAAAACACCCGTTAGAAGCCGGGAATCACCGGGAACGACTGTGACCCGGCTGACCCGGTCGTCACGCTCGTCAACGCAGGTCAGACGAAGTTTCCGCTGGTGGTGGCAGGTGTTGGGTTCGAACCAACGTAGGCTGAGCCGACGGTTTTACAGACCCGGCACCGCTGAGCGCTGACCTGCGTAAACGCATCTTCCTGGAATGGTTACGCGCGTATTTGCCGTACGCTCGGAAACACCAGCGGAAACCAGCATCCTGTCCATACTCCCACCATGCATCAGGCCGCCCGGGCGGCGCGAACCTACGGGCATCTGATAGTGGCTGACCTCGGCTCACACGGGGACTCACAAAGCGGCAGCACACCAACTGAACCAGCGATACCCGTCATCACCCAGGCACAAGTGATGATCTACCGCAGCGTCAGGATCTGAAGCTTGAGACCCGCGCCTGAATCACCTCCAGCCTTCTGACCCGGCTCCGAGGTCATCCCTCGCGGCGTACTGCCACTGAACGATCCGCAGCCTCCGCCTCCCCACAGCCCCGCCTACTAACTCCCAGCCCGGCTCCGGCAGGGAAGCCTAACCATTTAGGATCATGCAGCCTATCTCCGCGGTTACCCTTGGAGTATGAGGTTGCAGCCTGCGTCCGTGGTGCGCGGGCTTCTTGCCGGGCTGGCGGTCTTTGCGGTCGGCGCCGGCGGCCTTGTCCGAAGACCCGAGGAAATCATTCTGATTATTACTGGAAGCATCCTGACGGGACTTCCAGCTATTTGTATGGAAGAAAAAAAAATTCTTGATTCGGCCCGCATAGCCAAAGTAATCCGAGCCGGAGGCGCGAAGCCGCAGGTCAGAGGGGCCGCCGACCCAATAGGGTTAGCGGCACCTCTGTTTTTTTATTCACGCCCAAAACGTAGAAATACTATCTCTGGGTAAGGCGAACGCGACAAGCGCGGCAGATGCACGTGCTAACTCGGCGATATGAACTATGCAGCAGTGGGAGCGCGACCGGGGGTGGCCGGGCCGGATCCGGAAGCCCACGAGTTCTAGCCGACTAGCCGCGACCTGTAGCCCATCGTCCGCAGGAGCGCCGCAGATGGAGCAGCGTGGCGTAGGCGCAATACAGCAGACCGAGCCAAGTTGATTTCCACCATCTCCTGCCAACCGGCCAGCGGCGCCAGCCGCCGGGCCAGCAGCATGACCCAGGCGTTTAGACGAGCCTGTCCGGCCGTACCCGGCTCTGCGGCGGGTCCGCCGTCGGAGACAGGACAAAGTGGACCCGCGCCCCCGTCGCTTCCATGAGATCGGCGCGCACGCCCGACGGGTTAGCTGTCCGGGGCCTCAGCCTCCGCGAGCTCGCCGGGGTACATGACCCCTCGCTCCTCGCACCGGTGCAGTCCTTCCTCCACCTTGCGCATGTCAGCCGGATGGAAGGTCAGCGGCAGCTGGACCAACCACGTTCCGGCTACCCCCGTTATGGACCGGGAATGCCCGCGCTGCCCGAGGTAGCGCTGGATGGGAACCTCGCTGTCAGGGCCGATGGCCGAGACTTCCACGGCCGTCCCCATAGTGGTGGATGGCATCGACAGCCCGCTGCCTGCCGTTACGGTCGCACGGCTCGACTGCCAGTCCGAGCACGGCTCCGGCGACGGCCAGCTCGTCTCAAATGGTCGTCGTCACGCTGCCCGCCCACCCCGTGCTGCGGATTGCCCTGCATGCACATGCGTGCGATGCGTGGATGGCTTGCCCGGCTCACCGATGCCTGAACGTGAGATCAGCGGGTGATCGAATCGTTGTGGTGTTAACGGCGCATGTCGTGAGATTTTCGGATGGTTGGGCTAATTGCGTACTGCGAGGGAAGGTCATATCTTGTCGTGCGTCACTATCGGTGCGACTACGACATGCATCGACGTCCGCGCCATCTTCGCTGAGACAATGGAAGCGATCATGAATATGCAGCCCGAGGCCGATCAGCCTGCAGAAGATTCGGGCCAGCTAGCAGGTCCAATCCCGGCAATGCCAGTGATTCGGTCATCGGAACTGGGCTACTACCCGCACCACCTGGTCTGGGAGGGCGTCAAGTTCCTGATCGGGTGGGAGTACCGCGCCGGAAAAAAGGGCGGGCCGTGCTTCCTGGTGGCTCGCTGGAACGCGGTTGGAACAATTAAGACAATCCAGACTTACGCCATGACGGAAGACGGCTGGTCGCAGGCATGGAGGGCACTGGCTGGTCAGAACGCTGAATCAGCGGCCAAGGCACTGGCTGAGCTGGAGGCGCGAGCGGCACGGGCACGCGCTGCCGAGGCCTGGCCAGCGCTGAGCGCGGGCTCGCTCGGCTACGTGCCGAACGCGATCTTCTTGGGCGGTTACGCGCGCGGAACGGAACTTGCCGCAGGGAAGCCGTACGACGTTCGGTTTCTCGACGACCGGATAGCTGTCTTCCAGTGCAAAGACGTGGATGCGTTGCTCGAGGTCGCCTTCGCTGATGTTGAGGCTGTCGAGATCAGCGGTCCCGGACTTGTCAAGTCCGGGGGTGGGTTAATCGGCGGCGGCTTCGGGCTCGCTGGAGCGGCCGAGGGAATGGCGATCGCGGCACTGCTCAACGCACTAACTACCAAGGTCACAGTCAAGACCGTCGTGAGGATCGAGGGCACGAACTGCGAGCTGTTCTTCTTGCACTCAGTCATCGAGCCTGAGGCGCTGCGCATCGAGCTCTCACGAGGCCTGGGCGCTATACGCGAGGCCCGGGCCAACCTGACGCAGGCGAAAGGACAAGACAGCGCTGGACAACGGTCGCTTGTCGATGAGCTAGCTAAGCTGGCCTCAATGCTGGACCAGGGCTTGCTGACACGCGATTAATTCGATCAGCTGAAGGCTAGGATCATCCACGCGACCTGAAAAGAGCGCGCATAGGCCCCATAGGGTCCTATGAAGCGGTCAGGTCGGCTACCCGGTCCCGGATCGGCCCGGGGTCTGGCTAGCTTCGCGAATACCTATCGAACTAGTAGGCATAAATATCCGGCGCTTGGAGGAGCCTGGAAGCAGCTACCCGGCATGATCGCCGCTCTCGATCGAGGCGCACACAGCGGGCTCGATATGGCGGCTTCTTTATGCTGTAGACCTCGGACATTTAAGCTATGCGCGCGGCCCGCGTTTGCGCCCGGCACCACAGTGCGGAGGTTACTCCGCCGGGATTTTGCTGGATTCCCGGGCTGGCCCAGTCCACTCGCTGGTCATGATGGCGCCCTGTAGCTGGCATATCGGCTACAGGACGGCGCCTCCCCACATCCGGGTACCTCGCACCCGTTCTTCGCGCAGGCTGGCTCGGCTATGGCGGACAGAGCAGGAAGGAGTGACATCCTCGGTCAGCGACGAAGGCCCGGTGTCTGCACGACGATCACTGCCGAACCCGGTGGCGGAGCTGCCGTATGATCAAGTCCGGGGACATTTACTTCGAGATGCCCGGTCTCACGCCGCTGACGATGATCTGCTGGAGCGACGCGGAGGTACTTAACGGTTCCAACCGCTGGTTCAAGGCGTCGAGTATCTACGGGACTGGCTACACGAAACAGGGGAGGCAATGTGTCGCTGGAAGCCGGGACGCGGCTGCTCGGTGGCAGGTATGAATTGGCGGTCGGGCCTCTTCCCGGTGACGGGGATGCATTGTCGTGGGAGGCGTTTACTGACTATGGGGTCAGGTACCTAGTCAAGACGTGGACCTACAGCGGCGAGGAACCCGACCGCGTTCAGCGCGCGCTCTGGGATGCGGAACTTCGAACGCTATACAAGCTGGGGAGCAGTCCAGGCGCCAGCGACTCACTGGTCGTCCTACGTGACGCTGGCCTCGACCGGGATTCTCGCTGTTTTGTGATGGTACTTGAGGCTCCTGGCTATGTACCGCTGGGGGATACGCTGAGTCGGCGGGCGCGTTATCCATGGCTATCAAATTCCGGTCCGGCAGCAAGGCGGGAACTTTGGTCTGCCCTGGAGCGGATAGCGGTCGGCCTCGACTTGCTTCACGAGCGTCAGGTGCTGCATCGTGATGTCGGCGTTGAGGCGCTTTTCTTCGCGGACGAGGAAGGATCGGAATCGCTGCGGCTGGGCGGGTTCGAGTGGTCTGTTCGCCTGGGTAGGCCTCTGGGAGGCGACCCCCCGGAAGGCTGGTCCACACCGCCGGAGCGCATAAGCCAGGCTTCAGCAGCTTGGAAGCCCGATGACGACTGGTTCGGCTTCGGCATGCTCTGCGCCCGACTGCTCCTTGACGTGGAACGGTTCTCCGGTAATCCGCTGATCAAGCGCCACGACCGAGTGCTTGATGCTGTCAGTGCTGCCACCAGGCAGCTAACGGAACGGGAACGCGATCTTATCGGCCGGCTCGCGGCAGCTGATCCGCTAGAGCGCCTTGCGCGGGCGGAAGATATTAAGACCCGGATACGGGAGATTATCCGGCTTTTGTCAACGCCAGCCGTCGCGCGGATTGAAGATCGGCCCTTCACGCTCGTTGTTAACCTCAGAAATCAGGCGTTCGCCGACTATCTGCTAGATGAAGGACTGCGTGATCATCTCCAGCTCGCGCTAACCGAGGCTTTCAGTCCTTCTAACGCCATCCATGCTGCGGGTTGCTGCACCTTCATCCAGCGAGATCTTGAGGAAGCCCTGCTCTATGCAGTTCCCAACCAACCGTACTTCATTCTTGTCGGAAGTCAGATTATTTTACGCATTGCGCAGTATGCGGATCCACGTGGCGGCTCCGCGACATGGCAGATGACCTTCTGCCTAGGTTCGGGGGAGCTTCGCAACGGTGAAGGAGGAGTCGGCTACACGCGGCTGCCTAAGGGGCGCATCGCAGTCCGGACGAATGAGCATGCAATCCGTGACCGGACGATCGCCCAGGGCTCCGCAGCGTGGGACGATATCCTGCCCCGGATTGAACGGGACGCCGAACTCGCCCGGGATCTGGCGCGCTTCCACGAGTTCATAAAGGCAACCAACCAGATAGAGATCCTGCTGCGCGACGCCGAGATATTTCCGTACGAGGTCGTCGATGGCCCGGAAGTGGTAGAAGGACGGGAACGGGTAACGATACGAGAGCGCCCTCGCGCCGAGCACCGGCGCGTGGTGCCATTCTTCGAGATTGAGAAAGGCCTGATCGAGTTCCTTC
This sequence comes from uncultured Actinomycetota bacterium, assembly GCA_963720575.1. GTDB lineage: Bacteria > Actinomycetota > Actinomycetes > Streptosporangiales > Streptosporangiaceae > Chersky-822. The sequence continues at coordinate 279,163 of CAVRGA010000001.1, read as the reverse complement.
AGCGTGAACGTGAGCAGGCGACGGGTCGGCCCGAAAGCGGCAGCGTGATCCTCTCCGGTGCCAGCGAGGACGCCTTGGTGCTCCCTGGGGGCGGGAAGGACAACCAGTGGCAGGTGCTGTCTGTTGACCTTGAGCAAGAAACTGCCACACTTGAGCGCATCGCGATTGACGCGGACCGCCCACTAGCGCCCGTGGAAGGCGTCCTGCGCAGCGCAGGAATGCCCGGGCAGACCCGTCTGATCCGTCGGCGTAAGCAAGCAATCGACGTGCTTGACTCGCATAGTTACCTGCTGCGATCCCTCGCAGCGCCCGGCCAGGTATATATGGATACGGGCGCCTCAGACCTCCCGGTGCCGCTTCACCCGGACGCGGTCGACGCCGCCAAGCGCGCGAGCATAGAAGATATCCTCCGGACCCGCCCAATTTATGCCCTCCAGGGACCGCCTGGCACGGGGAAGACCACCTTGGTCGCATGGCTTGTACGCGAGATACTTGCCGATGATCCTGTCGCTCAGATCCTCGTCACAGCACAAGCCCACGGGGCCGTCGATGTGCTCCGTGCCCGGGCTGGTGAGGCCTTCGCCGAAGTTCCGCTGATGTTCCGGCCGCTTACGGTCAGGCTCGGCGCGAAGGGCGGTGACGGAGCCGATCTTGAAGATTCCGTGGAAAACGTGTCGCTGCGGGTTCTGCGGGGAAGCATTGAGGCCCTTGAAATCGTCATTGACCGCACGGAGGTTCAGAACGGTTGGCTTGCAGACGCGCGCGCTATGGCCGATGAACTCCGACGTCATGAAGCTCTGGGCAGCCGAGCCGCGGATTTCGCTGAACTGGTCAGGCGAGGTGCAAACCTGACGTACTGCACGACAAGCGCCGGCGAACTAGAAGCACTGAGCGCCGATCAGTCATTCGACTGGTCGATCATCGAGGAGGCCGGCAAGGCCCATGGCTTTGACCTGGCACTGCCATTGCAGGCGGGACACCGGTGGCTGCTCATCGGCGACCACCAGCAGCTTCCGCCGTACCGGTTCGAGGACTACCTATCGGGGATCGACAACCTCGATCTCGTTGTGGAGTCACTTCAGCAACTCCCCGACAGCGCCTCTGGGCTGCTGGACTGGGAATGGGCAGGATCATGGCGAGATCGGACTCCCGCTGAACGAAGCGAATTCCGCGACTACGCCCGTGACTGGCTGAAGACCTTCAGACAGGTATTCGCGCACTGCCGTGTCGCTGTTAGCGGGGACACTGGAGGGCAGCTCACCACAGAGAAGTCGGACGGATCTGCGGCTGGAATGCTGGTAGGCCAACACCGCATGCACCCCGACATTGGCGAGCTCATATCCCGTACTTACTATGAGAACAGGATCATCAACCGCACTGTTACCGGGGACCGCAGGCCAATCCCCCGCGTGCGACACGATTTCCTGCAGCCGGACGGAGTCTCAGGAAAGGCCATCGTATGGGTAGATCTGCCCTGGTGCCGAGACGACGCCCGGACTCGTGAGCAGGGTCCTCGCCAGGGACGGCCCCGATACACGAACGACGCCGAAGCCGTCGCACTTCGTCGCTTCCTGGAATCGCTTGGCCCAGGGCAGGGCGGCAGTGTTGAACTCGCTGTGCTCTCCCCGTATAACCAGCAGGTCGCGCTACTCCGGCGGCGCGTCAGAGGCATCGCACTCGCGGCTGGCCTCGTGCCCAAGGAAAGCCTAAGTGGTCGCCCCGCTGCGAAAGGCAGGTTCGCCGCCGTCCACACTGTAGACTCATTCCAGGGGAACCAGGCCGACGTCGTGGCTGTGAGCCTCGTCCGCAACAATACCGGCGGGCCGGGCAGGGGCATGGGTTTCCTTGACGACTCAAGCCGCATCAACGTTCTGTTCTCCAGGGCCGAACGACTGCTGGTTCTCGTTGGCTCCTGGGACTTCTTCCAGCATCAGATCTCGACAGTCGAGCTGGATGACTCGGCGAATCCTCTCTGGCACTGGAAACAGATCGTGACGCTCCTCGATCAGTGGTTCACGTCCGGGCAGGCCCTTCGAGTACCCGCAGACCTACGGGACTTGACATGATCGTTCTGATACCGGTAAGCCGTTTCCGGGTGGCTTACGAGATCGCCCGTGGTCGCCCATACAGCAGGCTGGAACGGCGCGTACTTGAGGCTATCTCGGACGGCGGGACTACTTTGCGCGCCCTGACGGCCACGTTTCAAGTGCACGAGCGACTGCTCATCGAGTCGGTCGTCACGCTTGTCAATGCTGGCTGGGTGGCCGTGGCTGGCGGTCCCGAGGCGACCTTCGTCCTCACTGCCGAGGGAAAGGCAGCCATCGATACAGGCCGCGACCCGCTGTCGGTGGTGGTCTCGCAGGCCAGACCGCACATCGTGCTCCTGGAGCGCGTTACCGGGCAGCTGGCCCGCCACAGCGAGGCGAGATCATACCGCCGCGAAGACCTAGCCGACGTCTGGAAGTCCGCAGCCCTTCTCCGGTCGCGGATTCCCCGCAACACGCTCGATGAGGCCCGGGTTCAGAAGCTGCTCCCGAGTGACCCGGGAGAATGGATCCGCTGGGTCGGACCTATCACGCTGGCTAGCAAGAACACGCACTTCGTGCCCGTCAACGTCAGCGACGAGACTGATCAGGTGTCCGGACTCCCAACTGCATGGCTGAAACCGCTCACGCCCCATGCCGTCGAAGCAGCCCACCGGCGGCGTGCACGGGATGCAGAAGATACGGCCCGCCCGGCCCGGCACAGGGACGCTGAGTCCGTAACGCCGCAACTGCGGAATTCGCGAAGGGTACGCCGCGCGTCTTTTATTTCCGTCGCGAATCGAGCAGCACAGCAGGCGCCCCAGCAGGCGCAAATGACCTTGAGGCAGGATAGTGTCCTAATCGGTGCGGAGGCACACGATCGCGCTCTCGCGGCGGCCTTGAACTCCGCATCGGGTAACTTCCTGATCGCCACACCAAACATCGATCCAGACCGGCTCACAGCCTTTCTGGCTGAAGCGACCGGAGCCGTGAAACGCCACGTTCGCGTTGACATCCTTCCGGGCAGGACATATGACAGGTTCCAGCAGTCAGCTGTCCTCGACGCCATGAACCGTGCCGGTTACCAGGCAGTCGGCAACGAGGCTCGCGCCCTGCTGCGGTCAGGAAAGCAGGCCACAGGCAGCGGCGCGAGTCTTCTGCTTTACGATGATAAGCCCGGCCGATTGGTTGCCGTGGTCGGGGATCATGACTGGCTTGGAGCCCCCAGCACTTCGACGACTGTTTCTATCCGCACAGCCGAGCAGTGTATAGCAAGCAACCTCGCCTGGGCGGCGGCCTCGTTGTGGGTCTCCGCTCAGCCCGGTCCAGACGTGGGAGCCGCGGACCGCTGGCGCCATCTGGCCAGTGCAGCGGAAGAACTCAGCGCTGAGGAGAACGCAGGGATGGAATCCCCTGTATCCGGAGGCGACACTAGCATCGAATTGATTATTGATGACGAGCATGTGACCATACCTCCCCAGCACGAGAACGTAATCCGTATTGGCCGATTCTGTAGTGCAGCGGACTCCGGGGGGAATTCACTACTCGGAATCTCCCTGCAACTCACCGGCCCAGGGGCCAGATTCGTTCGATCACGGCATGAGATGCTGCGGTGAGATCAGCGGCTTCGACGGTGATCTGCGGGTAATCTCACCATGTGAACGACACCCGGCGGTCAGCCGGTAAACCTCGCGCAAGGCCTGACCTGCTGCTTTACGCTCGACGCCAGTGCTCACTCTCCTCATCTACCTGTTTATGGTCGGGTTGGACGGTCACTGAGGGTCCGGGTAATTGCCTCGCTCACAGCGCACAACCGGTTAGCACCAGGCCGATATGGGAGCGATTCCCAGTGACCGCAGTTCCGGGAAGCGCAGTCGTTCTTCCTACACTTGTCATACTTGCCCATCTTTAGTCGCGCGCAAGAACCGCGCGTACAGCTGATGCGGGCTAAACCGCTCCCGAGGTTACTTCCGAAACGGCGGCGTCGCCAGCTGCCGACGCTGCGGGCGTCTAAGCTGGCTCAATTAAAACGGACGCCATAAAGTCCCCCAGAATCATAAGCATCTGTCATCCTAGCACTCTCATGATAAGTAGCACCCAAACCCTCACGATGCGCCTTCTCGAGGTCGTCTGAATTGATGCTTACGATATACTGGAAGCCTTCTTTAGAGGCTACTTCTGCTGCCAAATTAAGTGCGCTCGCCACCTGACGGGCTTCGATACTGTCGTACAAATGGCTATCGTGAACAAGGAAGTCTGGTCCGCGTCCGCTCCGCAACGCAGTAACCGTCATTGTAAGATCAAAGCAGAATATCGCAATGCTGCGTACACCCTCGCTAGAATCCCCTCCTATCGTTGGCAAGAACCTATAGCCACTCCTCGAAGGCTCAATATTTAGAGAAGCTGGACGCTGGCCGCCATAAATCCTATAGGCGAAGCTCGAAAACATCGAACCGATCGACTCGACCTGGGCGGCACGTTCGATTAGGTCCGTGCCCAAGAGAACCCCTAGCTCCGCCGACCGAAGTTGCAAATGCCTGTTAGCATTCTCCCAGCGCTGGACGGTGTCTCTGCGCTCTTCAAGTTCAGCTAGCCGACCATTAATCGCACCCAGCTCACGCTGCAGTTGGTTGTACGTCTCAAGCGCACCCCCTTCAGTTAGCAGCCTCATTAGCTCGGACCGGCGAGCGTCCAATGCCTGCAACCTCAGTCGATCAGCGGCAATCCGCTCGGTCAGGCCAATCTGTTCCGACTCAAGATAGCGACGACGGTTATTCACGACTGAGTGATGAAACTCGGCAACTTCGTCGAAACGTCGGCGAACGTTGTCGGGGAGCACGACGCCAGCTTGTTGATACATATCTTGCAGATACTCGTAGTCAGGCTGCTCTGCTTCTTCGTCACTAATTGCGCGTCCAATATCAGAGAGCTGCCGCTCGGCCATCACGAGAGCATCATTAAGGCTGCGGATCTGGCCGCTTAGCCTGTCGGCTTCGCTGCGGTGTTCGGCATATCGGTCTACTACCTTGAAATCAGCCAACACAGATGCCAGACGAGACTCCTCGATACGCAGCGTTCTAATACTCGCGTCTAGGTCTTGAGTCCGGCCAATTGTCATGCCTACGATCGGATTGCGGCTTGCTTTACGGAGATCTGTTAGACTCCGCTCAGCTGCGAGTACCTCCTTGGCTTTTGCGATCAGCTGAAGATCGAGTCCGAACAGCCAAGCGAGCGCTGGCTCGGTATCGATCATGGCCTGTTTCCTGTGGGTCTCCGTTGGGCTAGCGAATCCCCCGCCTGTTATGTCCCGCAAATAGAACGCCATCAGCGATCTGTAACTCGGCTCATCCGGCACACCTTGAAGGCCGAACAGACCTCTACCTAGTTCAGATCGCCAATCTTGAAGACGCATATACCCATCATCCAGAAATATGGCGCTGGCTCTGCCCGGACCTCTGCGTACTGTCTCGCGCCGTTTTCCAACGTCTAGATTCAAATTATAAGTGGCTCCTTGCAATTCTAGGCTACGGAGAACATGTTCTCCGCGGATATCTGCTCCGAGCAAAAAATCGATGGTCCTTACTAGACTGGTTTTGCCGACAGCATTGCGACTATCTTGGCGAGTAGCCTTCTTCGTTCTCTCGGCTAGCACGATATTCAAGCCCTGCTGGAACGTTGCCGTCTTGAAGTCCGGAAGATCACTAGCTAGTTCGTGTAGCATTCACCCTCACCAGCTGACCGCCATGTAGCTCAATGATTTCCATTGCAAAGAGTAGATCCAAGGCAAGCGCAAACCACCAGAACGGCAATGCGGACGGCGCTGCGATGCTTTCGCGAACTGCGAGCACCCGATCCCAGGCCGCGTTTACCGTAGCTGGTTGATCAAGTTGCTGAATAATCTGTGCACCAACTGTCAAAAGCGCCAGATCCTGGCCGATGCTTTTGGTAGGGACGATCATGCCTGGCTCGCCTCGGTCGCAGATTTGAAGATCTCGCATATCTCGAAGAAATGAGTAACGACAGTAATCGCCGCGCCGCGCTGCTGCTCCTCATCCAAAAGATCGGTATGTCTAAACGCTTCAAAAATTAGATCGTCACAGAGTGCGTGAAATACCGCGTCGGAGTTATCGAGCTTGGCGACAAATCCATCGTACTTAGCATGAAGTGCGTCGATTACTTGGGACTGCTCACCGGGGGATGCCTTAGAGAAGTAGTATCTAACATGCCCAGTCTGCACTTGGAATCGGCGGATTAGGGCAGCTACCTCATCGCTGAAATTGTTCTCTTCAATCTTTCCAAACAAAACTGGAGGTACCGGATCCAGACCTTCCTGGAGGCGAGTTCGACCCAAACATTCAACGCAGCGGGCTAGATAGCTCATGCCGATAGGATGATCTGATGGAGGTGCGCCGAGTATTTTGACCAGCGGTTCACGCTGAACGCCGTAGGTGCAGTGGTCCCATAGAACTTGAGGCGGCCACGGCTCCATACTAACGTCGCTGTCTGGGTTGGCAATCACAAGATCGATAAGGGCTTTTATCGCCATCTCAGGCAAGCCATTGGCATTGTTATGTACGAAAGCCCACTGCTTCATGGCAGAGCCCCAGTGTGCCGCCGCCTTGCTGAAGTCATCAAGGATCTTGGCAGTCAGCTTAGATTGACTTGGAGTCGAACCGCCATAGCACGCAAGCATTAAGCCTTGAACCCAGCCATCGCATCCCTTGTCGCCGCGGCCCGCAGGATCGACCTGAAAGAACGCGCCGCCGTGGCGCACATGCATGAGGTCGGTGACTAGTCGTTGCCAGTCCGCGCCAGTTTTGCGGATAGCGAAGGATAGGAACTGGCTGTACATCCAGCTTAGATCCATGTCACTCGGAACAGCCATGTTGCGATTCCCCCTCCCCGGAAGCCCACACGTAATGCCATCTTAGCTTGATAAGCCGATAAGTAAACTATTAATTTGTCATGAGTTCGGAAGCTTCGATTCGCGGTCCTTTCATATACCGTACGGCGTGCCCGCCAGAATTGGCTGCCGCGACGCGCCGCATTGGCCCGCGTCAGAAGCCCTCCTGCTACTTCGCTGCCTCCGGCAGAGCGTTTTGCTGACCCAGGCCCGAGTGGTCCAGCCGGGCGCCGTCCGGTAGATCCAGTGGGTGCCATGTGGCGTGTCGTGGCCAAAGGTCGCGGGGAGTTCGCCGAGCTGGCTGGTGAGTGCGGCGAGGGCCTCGAGGCCTCCGTCATTGAAGTCCTGGTCATGACCAGCATGCCTGACGGAATGGCGAGCATCAGGTTGGCCTCGGCATACTCTCCGTCTCCAGCGAACCGCTGCTCGACGTCCTCATGAGTGGAACACGCCAGCGGCTCCCAGGAATAGTCGTGCGCTGCTGGCCCCGATGTGCAGGGAGCGGGGCTGCTTGCCAGGTCGGACGCAGTCGGCTCCGCGTGGACATTGGCAGGCTCCATCGGTCGTAGCCACCCAGGCAGGCACGGGCAACAGGGCATGGCGTAGGTACTGATGAGCGGCATCCTTGGTCGCCTGACTCAAACTCGTCCTGCTGCCCTGGCGCGCTAACGTCGCCGCTGCAGGCACGAGCGCACGGACCTCCAGCGCTACGTCGATGCCGTGCGCGTCGGCGAAGGCCACGACCTGCTGCAGCCGTTCGAACGGGTAGACGTTGGTCCAGGTGCTCCAGTCGAAACGTCTGCCACTGATCGCCCTGGCCCCGTTGACCAGCGTGGCGTCGTGCGGAAAGGCCAGCACGACCTCCTCGTTCACTCCTTCGGTTCATAGGCGCGATCGGACGGATATCGGTCGCGTCCCCGCGCATGCTCTCGGTTGCTCCTGTCATGGGCCGGTCCGGCAGCGACAGCTTTCGCCGGACTCTCCTCAGCGGGATACCTTGCCTTGTGTCCGGTGGCCCGGCCAATTTGCTGGCGGATCGTTCCCGGCTTCCCGCCATCATGACCGTGACCTGCATCGGCCATCAGCGAGTTGCCTTCGTCATCGAGATCGGAGAGGCCTTAGCGACGCGTGCTGGATCGCGGCGCGGCCGGAAACCCGACGACATCCTGGCCGGGCTCGCAGTGGCGACTCAGGTCGCGGCAGCGCTTAGTCTCGTTCGCCATGACCTCGGCACCCTGTATCAGCGACCGGGTGAGCCAGTCAAGCTGGGCGAGCACCATCTTGGGGTCGCGGTGCTGCAGGTACAGCAGGCACCAGGCCTCGTGCAGCACATCGAGGTAGGCCAGGCACAGCGCATGCTCCCGCCAGCACGGAGCCAGCAAGTCGGCGGCAGTGCACCAGGTCGCCGGGCCTCAAGCAGCTGGGGATGCCGGGACCAGGCCAGCCCGCGTGGGCCGCGCTCATGGCGAAGATGCGGCGCAAGACGCTTGTTGTCTGCGCGCCGTGCCATGAGCACATCCACGCGAACCCGGTCGCGCATGCGGCATAAGACGCTGGAGAGCCCGGTGCGGTGAGAGCCGCACGCCGGGTTCGGAGGGAGGCCGCCCGAAAAGGCCCGAATTCACCCGAGGTGAACGCGGCAGCGTGTTGCGCGGCCCGCTCCTGCCAGCCCCCGCCGTCGCTGGATGCCTTGGTTCCATCAGACCTGTCGCTGATCCCACGGATCACCAGAAGGCCAACGCGGCTGTCCCCAGGCTTCCGCCAGGTACTCGCGATTGAAGACGCGGGCTTCCCCGGAGTCTGACCGGATGCGCTCAAGCGCCTCTCGATCGCCGGCTTCACGCCGGAGGCGCCTATTCTCCGCCCGGAGCGCCATCAAGGTAAACATTCAGGCCCCCCTGCGCCTGATGGACTGCCTGGTGTGATGTGACGGGGCCGCTGGCGGCCCGGGCGGGCGCTGGTTACGGAGGGTCAGGGAGCGGCGGCATCCAGGGGTGGCCGGCGAGGGCATCGCGGATCGCGGTGAGAATGTTTTCGCCGTGCTTGCCGGCGGTGGAGATATAGCCGCGGATCGCGTACCGGTGCCGGGTGACCTGCTCGGACCGGAGCCTGCCGGAGATTTTCTGCTGGGTTTTCGCGGGGCGGACGTCCCGCTCCGCCTGGTTGGAAGTAGGCGGGATCCGCAGGTCGGTGGTGAACCGGAGGACGTCGTCGCGGCGGTCGCGCAGGCATTCGAGCAGGTCCCGGCAGGGCTGCTGCTTGCGGCCGGGGACCCGCCTGACCTACCGGAGGCCGAGGATGACGCCGTGCCGGAACGCGCGGATGAGCGGCGCGGCGACATCGCCGGGGACGGCGGGCAGGCCCTGGCCGCGGGCGGTGCTCGCGGCGTGGATGAGCCCCTGCAGCGCCTGGGCGATCTGGACCGGGCAGTGCGCGCCGGGGTATGTCTCGGCGGCGTCGGCCAGGTCACGCAATAGGTGCTGGCAGCAGAGCTGGTGGACCAGGCCGGGGAACTTGTCGTAGCAGGCGTACCGGTCGCGGACGATGACGGCGCCGTCCATGTCGGGGAACACGAACGCCTCGAAGGTCTTCATGCTCGCGGCCAGGTCCGCGCCGCACGCGCACGAACCCTCCGGGAAATGCGGCACCGTGTCATCGGGCTCATCGCGCCAGGCCAGGTGCGATCCCGGCGACCCCGGCTGCCCGCCCGGCTTGCGCCCGCCTCCCCGCTTCGCCTTCTTCGGCTCCGGCGGCTTGCGGCCGGGAAGGTCATCCGCCGACGGCGCCATCGAGGAGCTGCCGCTGTTGCGGCCCAGCCGGCACCGCAACTCCCGGACCTCGGCCGTCAGCGCCGCCACATCCGAGCGCAGCTCCCCGATCGCCGCCGCCTGCTCCCGCAGAACCCGCGCCTGCTCCGCGATCACCACGTCCCGGGCGGCGCACGACGCGCAGTCCTGGGCAGCAGGCGGCAGAACGGTCACAACCCGCCATCATCATCGCCGGCCCGCAGTAGTCAACGCGACACGCTTACCCGGCTCTGGAAAGATCGCCACGCAGCCAGGACATCACGCAACGTCATGACAATCAGCCAAACCACCGGCACAGAGCTGAATGTTTACCCATCAAGCTCTGCCCGCGGGATCAGAACCATGTCGTCGGCGTGTGCCGTCATGTGAACTCCCCAGCATCACGAGGGCGCTGACCACGTTGAGGCGAACTTTCATCCTCGGGCGCACTTGCTGACCAGATCCTGCGCCCATTTTCGTCGACCAATTCGGCCTCGCGGACTGCCTGGACCTCTACGTCAAATACCAGCCATGACGAAGGTTCCCGGATCCCGCCGGTTATCAGGCAATGCCTTCTCCGCGCGCCGACGAAGAGTCCGGCCTCGCGGAGTTCCTTGATCAACTCGCCGAGATGCCTCGCCGCGTCCCTGCCGGCCCGGTAGCTGTCATCAAACGATGACACGTCCATCCAGTCACGAAGGTTGTCAAGAAAACCTGCGATCAGATCGTTTTGGTCTTCGGTCAGGTTGCCAGGCCAAGACGGATAGAACGCGTGCGCACCCTGCATGACATGCCATAGCTGAGTACCGGTCATGCACAGCTTCAGGACCTGGGGGATCGGTACGCCGGGTCGGCCACGATGCGAACGGGATCGCCGCCCAGCTCGGCCTGGCCATCTACCCAGATTTCATGCTCACGTTTCAGGCGCCCGAGTTCTTCTGGTGTGTAGTGGTTGAACTGATCGTCAGCCGGCTTGTGGTGGTTTCTACAAAGCAGAATCAAGTTCTCATAGCAGTCATAGACCCGCAAATAGGCATGCCTCGGACCTCCAGCAGTCTCGGAAATGATGTGCGCTTCGTCGCCTATAACGGAAGGTTCATCTGCGTCAGTGCCTTCAGTCACGAGGAGTACGCGGAACTTCGAGCACCGGCCGCCAGCCCTAGTCCAGAGGATCTTGCGGGTCCTATCCGAGATTGCCACCTGAGGAGCGTACGACACCACTACGACATCGCCCCGCAAGCCCATTTAGAGACGTCTTTCACACTCGGCTTTCGCAGTTAGGCTGCTGCGGCTTCCCAGGCCAGGCGGATGGCGTGGATTTCCTGGGGTGTTGGCTGGTCAGGGTGAGGTGCGTTAAATCGGGCGGCGATGAGGACGCGGCGGAGCTTGCTGAGCATGTCGGCGGCAGCCGGGCGGGTCTTGCTGCGGTACCAGGGGGGCGCGGGCGCGGCGCTCTTCGACGTCGGCGGGGTGGTGGCCGGCGGTGGCGTACCAGGTCATGGCCAGGGTCTGGCAGGTGAGCTGGAACGGGACGGTGCGGCGGACCGCGTTCGCGGTGCGGTTGCGGGCCTGGCCGGCGCCGGGTTCCTGCTTCGCGTCCTCGATCGCGACCTCGATGGCCCATCTCGCGGCGTACCGTTCGATGACCTGCGCCGGGGCGGCGTCCAGGTCGGTGGTGACCAGCGCGAGGTCATAGCCGGAGGAGGACTTGTCCCGCAGGAGCACGACCTGCGCGTGGCGGGTGCCGAAGACGGAGTACCACAGGCAGGTGACGGCGGCGGCGCGGACGGTTCCCGTCTTGCCGTAGCGGGTGACCGTGACCTGCGCGAACGTGGCGGCGGCGGCGATTGCTGCCAGGGACGGCAGCCGGTCGCCGCGCACGCGGGGCCGTCCCTTCTTCCCGGGGACGCGGGCCGGCGGCAGCCCGTGCAGCGCGGCGTCCTTGCGCAGCCGCGTTGTCCACGTGACGTCCTTCCCGAGTTTCCGCAGCTCTTCGCCGGCGTAGGCGGAGTCGGCGACGACGTGGACGCGGCGGCCGGGCAGCGCGTCCGCGAGCATCTGGGTCATGCGGCCGGCCAGCCACAGCCGCGACGCGGACATCGTGCCCTTGACGACCAGCCTCGCCAGCACCGGCAGCGCGACTGGCCTGGCGCAGAACGGCAGCCGCACGATGACCGCCATGATCACCCAGTTGTTGCCGCGCCCGGTCTTCGCAGGTCCCTGCGCTGACCCGTCGTGGAACCAGGACGCTGCCCAGATTTTATCTTGAGTCTTCCGGCAAACACCACTGTTGACCTGGGCGTTTGTCTAGTAGACATGTCGCTGCCGGAGGCCCTGCACGAGGCGAAATACCAAAAAGCAGCATCGAGAAGGGGATTGGCGCAGGCCACGTGGGCAACGCTGTTTCAGGTCGCTTCAGGTACGGCGTAGACACCCTTCAGATAACGTGTCCACGGCGAATCCTCAAGGCCCCTCAGCTACAGAGAAGACACCCCGAAACGGACTCAAGATAAAGACCTTCTTCCCGCGCCTCTTGAACAGGGTGTCGTCGATGGCCACCAGGACGGGCTCGCCGGCCGGGACCAGCAGTGACACCACCAGCCTTGCCGTGGCCAGGCCCACGTCGTCAGGGTTCCAGCGGGCCCGGGCAAGAAGGAGTGCGCCCGGTTATGGCTCCAGGCCCGGGACAGCCCGGCCCCGGACAGCATGCCGCATACCGTCCGCTTCCCGGGCTGGGCGAGGAAACCGCAGGCCAGCCCGCAGAACGTGCGGAACGACGGCGCGGTGAACAACGGCGAGAAGCAGGCAAGCAGCGTCATCAGGGACGCCGGAACCGGTAGCGTGGCATCGGACATCGGCGGGATTCCGTTTCACTGGCGGTATCACAAGCACCGCCGATGCTCCCTTCTTCACCCCCGCGCCCAAAGCACCCCCGCATCACCCCGCGTGTCGCATCCGCCCCAGATGCCCCGCACCGCAGCCACGCCAGGCAACCCGCGATCAGGCCCGCACGCCAACTGCGCCAGTCCCCAAAAGTGCGAAAGTCGAGTTCACAAGGACTTGAGTATGGATGGGTGCCAGTAGGGGATCAACTGGTGGCTTGGGGTTCATCAGCTTCTGCTGGGCGAACGAGCGGTCCGTCTGGCTGCGTTACTTTGGGCTGCCATGCCTGGTCTTGGATCCCGTCAGGGCAGTCGCGCCAATCCGGGTGACCGCCGGACGGACACCGTGCGCCGATTGCCGGGCCTTCGGCGCCAGCCTCAGGCCGGTCGCCGACCCGTGCATCTGGCCACTGCCCGGCAACCGGACCTTCCCCCTGAACCGACTCCGCGTCCTTCGAGGCCAAGATCTGGCCGAGCGCCGGCTCTGTGCCGCAGGTAGCAGCGAGCGGATATGCCCTCACGGCAGTCGGCTCATCGCTCGCAGGACGGCCACGAGCGACTGATGCTCGTGGGGTCGCACCGCCAGCACCAAGCTCGGGCCTCGTATCCCGTCCATGCGGCCCCGGATCGCGAGTTGTCTGGCGACGGCCGAGATCGGGCAGTGGCCTGGGGTTTCGTAGCCCATTGCGCAGTCCGGACTTGATGGCAGCGTGGCCGGCAGCGGCACTGTGATCAGCGACATAACCGTTCTGCTCAGCCGCGGTCATTAGAACGTTCTCGACGCGCTCGTCGGTCCATGCCACCGCTGCGTGCCCGACTCCGGGCGTGATGCGGGCAGCGCCGAGCGTAGATCCGACCTTGAGCGCTGCTGTGTAGATCGCCGCGTTCCGGCCGCCAGGTTCACGGGCCGCCAGATCCTGGCTGATCCCGATGATTCTCGCGTGCACATACGAGGCAGCAGCGTCGGCCCGGCCCGGCTGAGCGGCAGTCACGGGTCGTACCAAGCGAGCGCGCTCCCTGGGTGGTGCCCAAGCAGCGATGTAGTTGCCGGGCAGATCGGCTGCGGCGGGGCCGCTGGCGGGGCCGTAGCGGGTCGGCCCGTGAGTGCCGGGCACGCGCGACGGTGGTGCCATCAAGACCTGGCCGGGCACGCGCAGGTCCACGCCTGCGGGTAACGGGTTGCGGGCGTCCTTGCCGACCCATGCCCGCGTTGTCCAGCCGGCCGGTGTCCGGTAGATGAGGTGCCGGCCGTGAGGCGTGTCATGACACAGCGTGGCGGGCAGCTCGCCCAGCCGCTCAGCGAGCCCAGCTATGGCCTGCCGTCCTCCGTCGTCGTTGTCCTGGTCGATAACCAGCATGCCGGGCGGGATGGCGAGCATCAGGTTCGCGATTGCGTATCTTCCGTCGCTGGCGAACCGCCGCTCGACTTCCTCATGAGTAGAGCAGGCCAGTGGCCTCCACGAGTAGTCACGCGGCCCGGGTCCGGCGTGCACGGACCGGGGATGCTTACCGGGTCGCGCACAGGCAGTGCCGCGCGGGCACCGGCACACGCCGTCATCCCCGACGGCCCAGGCAGGCACCGGCTGCAGGCCATGGCCCAGGTACAGGTGAGCCGCCTGCCTCAAGGCCCGCCCCGGGCTCATCATTTCCCGGCCAGCCCACGTGACCGCTGAAGGCACCAGCGTCCGAACCTGCGGCGCAACCTCGATGCCGTGCGCGTCAGCAAGCGCCACGACCTGCGGCAGCTTGCCGAAGGGGTAGATGCTGGTCTTGGTGTCCCAGTCGAAACGCCGCCCTCCGATCGCCTTAGCCTCGCCGACCAGCGCCGCGTCGTGCCGAAAGGTCAGCACAACCTGCTCGCCTTCCCCCGCGCACCGCACGTGGCCGCGATCGGCACCAGGCCGGCCCGGTCCGCCCTGCGCTCCCAGATCGCGGCCGTACGTCTCGCTCATCGGATCTTCTCCCCGATCTACCTGACTGTGATCTGCATCGCCAGCCCAGTGCGCCCTTTCCGGATCGAAATCAGGGACCTAGCGGCGGACGCCGTATTGCTGCCCGGCAGCGAACGGGCCGACGTCCTGCCCGGGCTCGCGATGCCGTCCAAGGTCGCGGCACCGCCTGGTCTCGTTCGCCATTACCTCGGCGGCCTGGAGCAGTGACCGGTTCAGCCAGTCGAGCTGCGCGAACACCATCTTGGGATCACGCGGATTCAGGTACAGCAGGCACCAGGCCTCATGCAGCACGTCAAGAAAGACCAGGCACAGCGTGTGCTGCCGCCAGCACGGCGCGAGCAGTTCGGCAAGGTACCCGTACACCGGCCGGTACACGACCTCGATCCAGTCCCCCAGCCGGTCAGCAGCCTCCTGACAGCGCGGATCAGCGGCCTTCCACCAAGGCACCGCCGGATTAACCCGATACCCCGGCCGCTCATCCTCGTCATCGACAGGTTCAGGAAGCGCGTCGACCTGCCCCGATACCCGCCTGAGCAAGATCCCGACCTCGCCCAGCCGCTCCTCGATCGCATCAGCCCGCCCGGCCAGCAACTCCAGCGACCCGCCAACCGCGTCGAACTGCTCCTGCACCGCAGCGCACTCGCGAGCAACCTCATCGACCCGCCGCATCGCCGAGTTCTCGACCCGCTCGATCTTCCCGGCCAGATCAGCCAGCCGCAGCACCGCCGCCACCACGGTCCCGTCATCCCCGGAACCGGATTGCCCGCTCATGACCCCGGATCAATCTGGTCCCACGGACGCCGCACCCTGCTACCCGGCGCATCCCCGCCACCCTCACTCGAACCCCCGGAACCAAGCCCAGACACACCATCCGGCGCCGGGCCGCCCAAAGACATGTCCCCCGCCCCAGGCCAACCCGGCGACCCATCCACAGCAGCAACCGCCGGCCCCCGCACAACCGGCTGCGCCGAAACCCGCCGCGCCAGCCGCCGAGCCGACCGATCCCGCCAAATCACCGGCGGCCGTCCGATCACCGGACTCAGCCCGTTCCGCAAGATGAACGCATACCCGGTCCCATCTCGCCGCACCGGAAGCTGGCGGATCATGTCCTCGGTCATCACCGGATGCCGCGTATCGAACTCCGCCCCGCGCTCCCGCGCCGCGAACGATCCGGACAGCCGCGAGGCCATCTCCAGCGTCTCCGGATCGCTGCCGCCCGGCAGGAACACCTTCGTCCCGCACGCATCCAGGATCGTCCGCGCCCCGTCAGGACCCCACCGAGACCGCAACTGCGCGACCCCGTGCACCACTGGCATAACCTGAATTCCCCGCCCGCCAGCATCAGCCAGCAGCGACGGCAACGGCAGCGGACAGGTCTGCGTGATCTCATCGAGCGCCCACAACATGGGCGGGTCCAACCTCGAACCCGGCATCTCCGCCGCCGCCAACGTCGCCTGATGGTAGATCTCGATCACCAAAGCGGCGAACAGGCCGGCGACCGGAGACGGCCGCTCATCCCGCGACTCCGCGATTAAATACAGCGTCCCGCCATCGCGCACGAACTCGCGCGGGCTGAACATCCCCGGCCCCGGCGTCACCGCCTCCCGCAAGACGGGATCGACCATGAACCCCAGATTCGACGCGATCATGTACCGGATCGTGTCGGTCGTCCGGGACGCCGAGGAGGTCATCTGATCGCGGATCAGCGCACCCCACCGGTCCGCCTCCCCGCCCGCCCCGGCCATCGACGCCAGGAACTCACGCGGCGCCCGCTGCAACGCCCAGTAATGCACCGCATCCATCGAAGCCCCCCGCAACGCGGCGACGTGCAGCAGCGTTTGCAGCCACAGGGCGGTTGCGCTGGCCCAGAACTCCTCGCCCTCCCCCTTGAACGCTGCGATCGCCGCCAGTGGCTGCGCCCGCCGGATCGCCGTCGACGGGTCCTCGCACCCCGCGAGCATGTCCCACCGCATGTTCGACGGCACATCGGCCAGTTGCTGCGGGTTGAACACATGCACCGGCCCCCGCCCCGCTCGGATCCCCGCGGTCAGCTCATGCAAGTCACCTCGCGTCGTCGTGGCCACCACCGCCCCCGGATGATGAGCGATCACGTCCGCCAGCGCCCCCGTCTTCCCCGCTCTCGGCGGCGCGATATAGATCACGTGCTCCTCCACCGGCACCCGGCACGCATGCCCGTACTGAGCCCGCGCCACCAGCACTGATGTTAAAGACGGGCACAAAAGCCGGTCACCCAGCGACAGCGACGGCCGTGACCGCCTGGCCCGCCGCGCCGCAGCCAGCCGCCCCCACCGCAGCCACAACTCGAACACGGTCGCCTGCCCAGGACCCGGATGCAGCCGAAGCCTGGCCCGCCACCGCATCTGCCGCACCCGCCGACGCGCCAACTTCCTGGGGAGGAAAGCAACCCGCACGGCGATCACCACCGCCACCAGGCCGGCCACGAGCCCGGCCAGCGCCAGCACCGGGACATGGGCCAGCCAGCGAACCGCGACAACGGCAGCCAGCACGGCGGCCAGTGCCAGAGTCCAGGCGACATTCGGGTCTTCGTGCTCACGGCGATACCTACTCACCGGCACCCCCACATCCCAGCTCTGAGACATCCTCGGCAGGACTGGACTGCAGCTCGCGGACATGGCGGATCAGCTCCCGCCGCGCGGTCCCGGCGCTGTACCCGATCTCCGGAGCCAGGGCGGTGGCCAGCCCCGACACCTCGCCGAGCGGCATCTGAGCCAGGTCACGCCGCTCCCCGGCCAGGCGGACCAGCCGGTCCCGCTTCGTCGGCAACCCGCCCCGCCGCCGCTGACCGTGTAAGGGAAGCCTCACCAAAGCTGGCGTGACATCCGCTTCTGGCAGGCGCTGTTCTTCAGGGACGGCCTTGCGGCCGGGCGCGACCGGGCATTCGTCGATCACCCACGCCCGGAACCCCCGCAGCGTAGACGGGCCGGCCACCGCCAGCCGCAGCAGCCACAGGGCAGCGCCTCCGAGCGCGGCCAGCA
This sequence comes from uncultured Actinomycetota bacterium, assembly GCA_963720575.1. Classification (GTDB taxonomy): domain Bacteria; phylum Actinomycetota; class Actinomycetes; order Streptosporangiales; family Streptosporangiaceae; genus Chersky-822. The sequence goes on along the minus strand of CAVRGA010000001.1, from coordinate 261,599 downwards.
GATCAGGCGCATCATCACCGAGGCCAGCGCTGTCAGCGCGCAGCCTGGCCACCGCCTGGGCGCGCACCACGCCGATCAGCGTGTCGCTGGCCAGGGCATAGATAGCGGCGGGCATGACCCAGATGGCAAGATCCCGCCACCCGCTCCCGGCGGCCAGCGCGTTCATCGCCAGCGACACGGCGATGCACGCCGCGTTCAGCGCCCGGGGCCGCAGCGCCCGCCTGCCGTGCAGCGCGAGCGCGACACCCAGCGCAGCGAAGATCAGCGCCCCGGCATCGGGAATCCCCGCCTCGATCGCCGCGATCACCTGCGAGTGCTTGACGCCCAGCACCATCACGTCCTGGGCCCGCCAGCTGACCGCAGCCGAAGCGGCGGCAAGCAGCGCCACCACGCCCGCAGCCCCGCGCAGCCACCACCGGGCCGGTCCCGGACCCGGCCGGCCAGGCTCGGCAGCCGCGTTCATCACGGCGCCGCGACCCGCTGCCCTGCCTCCGGGAACAGCCGTAAGCGCGACCTCTGGCTGACGATCAGCACCATCAACGACCGCCAGCATCTGCACTCCCCTCCCCGGCTTCCGGTGCAGCGAGCTGCGCCCGGATCTCATCCAGACTCGGCAGCGCCTCGTCGAGCACGTCATTGACGACCGCCGACATGCTGATCGACCGCAAGCCCGCCACCAGCCGAAGCCGCCGCGCCACCGGCACGCCGATCCGCGGCGCGATCTTCACCCTTGGGTCCATGAGCACCCTCCGCGTTGGCCCTGTGATGCGGCCACGTCACCTCAGCCGCCATGGTGACTATACACCATCTATACGGTGATGCAGATCACCAATAGGCGGATGCCGGTTGGCAAGACCCGCCGAGTCTGGGAAACTGCACGGTGATGCAGTGCGCCACCGGGAGACCAGATGGTTAAGGGAACGGCCGAGCTACAGCGACCGGTCCCCCTCTACATGCAGGTCGTCCGCCAGCTCCGCGCCCAGATCGCCTCAGGCGACCTCACCGAGGGCGAGCGCATCCCCTCCCAGCGCGAGATGATGCAGCACTGGCACATCTCCATGCAGACCGCCAGCAAGGTCATCGGCGCCCTCAAGACCGAGGGCCTGGCCATCCCCAGCATCGGCCGCGACACCATCGTCGCCCCCGGCGCCGCCGCCCGCATCGCCGCCGCCACGGCAGGCATAGCACAGGCGACCGCCGACCAGCCGACGGACACCAGCCATGAGGCGAAGGCGACAGCCGCTATGACTGCCGCTCCCGCCGATGTCGCTGAGATTCTCGGCATCCCATCCGGCCGACGAGCCTTGCGCCGACGAGAGACACGCTTCGACCACGAAAAGCCTGTCAGCCTGACCGTTACCTGGTTTCCTCAGGCAGTCATAGCTGAAGCGCCGCAGCTCGCAGACAGCAAGCCCCTAGCCTCGGGAGCGCTCGCCTACCTCGCTGAAACGACTGGCAACCGGGTCGCGCGGGTGCTCGAAGAACGCGCCGCAATGCCGACCGACACCGACACAGCAGACTTGCTCGACGTACCGCCCGGCTCGCCGGTACTCGTGACGAAGGCACGGCACTTCAGCACTACAGGTCAGCTACTCGCCTACTCCGAGAGCACACTGGCCGCTGGCAACTGGCACAGCTTCTCCTACACAGTCGTAGGCGCCATCTGACAACGCCCTATTCCGCAACCGCTACGTCGGCCTCTGCTAGCGTCAACACGATAGCGGCGAACTGATCTAGCGCAGCCTGAAGGTCCTCGACGATCTCGGCAGCGATCACCTCGGGGGGCGGCATATTGCTGACGTCCTCAAGCGACTCGTCGCGAAGCCAGAAGATGTCCAGGGAAGCCTTGTCCTGGGCAACCAATTCGTCATAAGTGAATGTCTTGAACCGCTCGGTCTCTGTCCGCTCATGCCGGTTCGCTGGGTTGTAACAAGATACGAAGTCGTCAAGGTCCGCTCTGGTCAGGGCTCGAGTCTTCAGGGTAAAACTTTGATTGGTGCGAAGATCGTAGATCCAAAGCTTGCTCGTCCGAGGCTTCTCAGACGGTGGCTTGCGGTCGAAGAAGAGCACGTTCGCCTTGACGCCGCCAGCATAAAAGATTCCGGTAGGCAGTCGCAGCAGCGTATGCACGTCGCACTCCTTGAGCAACTTCCGGCGAATCAGCTCTCCTGCTCCGCCCTCAAAAAGCACATTGTCAGGTAGGACGACTGCAGCCCGTCCATTGATCTTAAGCAGCGACCGGACATGCTGCAGGAAGTTGAGTTGCTTGTTGGATGTGGTCGCCCAAAAGTCCTCACGTAGGTAACTCATATCCTCTCGCTCAGTCTCCCCAATGGCATTAATAACCCTGTAAGAAGACCTGCGACCGAACGGTGGGTTGGTCAAAACCATGTCGAAGTGTTCCGACGGGGCCGACCGGAGAACGTCGTCCACTGTCACCAGGCTCGGACTCTCGGGCGCGCTAATCCCGTGCAACAGCATGTTCATCGCGCACAGTCGCGCTGTGGCATCAACGATCTCCCAGCCACGGAAAGCTTCGTTGCGCAGAGATCGCTTCTGGTCAGGGTCCAAACTAGCCGACTTCATCTGTTCATAAGCTGCCAGGAGGAAGCCCCCGGTCCCAGCTGCTGGATCGCAGACCCGCATATCTGCAGTCGGGCGCATGACGTCCACTATTGCGCGAATAAGCGGTCGAGGCGTGAAGTACTGTCCCGCGCCAGACTTAACGTCCTCAGCATTCTTGGCCAGCAAACCTTCGTAGGCGTCGCCTTTGACGTCAGCGTCGAGCGTCATCCATTGCTCGCGACCAATCAGGTCCGAGATCAGTCGCCGCAGCTTTGCGGGATCCTGAATCTTGTTCTGCGCTTTGCGGAAAACAACACCGAGCGTGCCCGAACGCTTACCCAGCTCGGTGAGAATATGTCGATACTGTACCTCTAGGTCGTCCCCGTCAAGGCGCACCAGCGAAACCCAATCCAGGTTTCTTGGAACGATCGCGGGCCGACTGAACGGCGGTTTGGACTGCTCATCGGCCATCTTCAGGAACAATAGAAACGTTAGCTGTTCTATGTAATCCTGATATGAGAGCCCATCATCCCGTAGAACGTTGCAGTAGTTCCAGAGTTTCTGGACGATCGTCGCGCTATCACTCACGTCGTATTCTGCTCTCGCGGCTCTCTTGGAGCGGGCATGCGGCCAGTCACTGATGCGCGCTCGGCTCCAATCCGTCGAATCAGTTCTGAAGCAGGCTCGTCCGATGAACCTTGCGGTGCAAGTCTGCCTGAGTAGGCAGCTGCCAAGATGGAGCTCCTGAGCGCGGCAGCTCGGACCCGCTGCTTGTTCAGCAGAGCAGCCATATGTGCAGCTTCAGCCAACCTTGCTTCGGTCTGCGCGACGATCATTTTTTGCTCGCCCAGCGGCGGAACGGGGAACTCGACACTCTTAAAACGACCAACGCTAAGATGCGCTATATTTGTAGTTATCTTTGACTCACGCATAAACCTCCTGCCGTGGAGGTGACGGCGAAAGACCAACAAGGCCCACGGGGCCAAAACCTCAGGACCAGCGCGAAATCGTATGAGGCTGTTTGTAAACGCGACGTCTGACGGCTCACCAGAATACATCGCCGGGCGGCCAAGAAGGTGAGGACTCTGGCCCTCGTTCAGCATTATGTCGCCAGGCTGGAGGACGTATCGCGCATACTCATTATCGTCGAAATGCATGGCCATTACATCTTCGGCATCAATCCTGTCCTCGAAAACATTCGCGACGCGGAGATATCTTCGCATATTAGGGCCATTGTGATACCGGGGCGATCGCTGCCGACCTAGCATCACCTCGCCAGCTTCACCAATACTAGTTCGCTTCCAATGCTCGGGCCACACTTCTGGAATTGCAGCCAGTATGATACTTTTAACTAGAGAGACAATCCTCTGGCTTGCTCGCTCAAGTGCGGCAATTCCGGCGTCAAGTTGAGAGAATTGCTCGTCTACCGTCGCGCTAATCCTAAGCTGCTCACGATAAGGCGCGAGCGGAATCGGAATAGAGCGGAGATCTGATCCCGATATGCCGATCTGCCCTGCCGTCGTTTTGACAAGTCGTCGGATAGCCGCTCTTGCCTGAGGAGAGTTTATCACCGCTTCAAGGTACGCGGGTTCCACGAGGCCAGCGATCGTTCTTCCACGAATGAGCTTATCCGGGTAAAGCAAATTGGGAGGTGCGTGCCTAACGCGAGCACACGCTCCAACATAGTTCACGTTTCCGCTGTAGCGAGTAAAGAGGAGGTCACCTTGCCCGAGATAATACCCTTCTTGCCTAGTGAGCGTTGCGGATTGGGCAACATAACGTACGTCTTCTACGCGAAGAGTCATCGGCCTAACTGCGCTGATTCTTAGAATCGGACGCCCAGAGTCCTCAATACCTGGCCGAGAAACGAATATTCCGTTACGCAAATCCTGTAGCAGATCACCCAGTGCGACAACAGCCCAGCCCTTTGGTAGATCGTTCATGCTGCCAGCGCCTCGGTCAACTCGTTCATGACTGGTGTGAGGCGGGCGCCGAAGACCTGGGTAGCTCTGCCAATACCACCGTGTTCAGCGAAGGGAACATAGTCGAACGACTCACGGGTGATGCCAAGTTCAGTGGCGATGTTTTCCTTCATCCAGGTCAGCCATTGCATCTGCTCCATAGTGAAGGTGACCCCCCTCTCCTCTTGCACGGCGAGCCAGGTGGCGAATCGCTCCTCAACCTGGTCCCGGAACGGGACGAGTACGTCGTCTTGGTGGAGGGTGTAGCGCACGAGCGCGACGATGTCTGTCAGCATCCGCCCGCCGGAGCCGCGGACCTTGGAGTCGCCCAGCATCTCATAGGCGCGCCAGAGCTTCTCAGGGGTCCACTGGCGTGGTGGGCGCTCGATGGCGTGGGCAAAGTCCTTGATCTCAGCAAACGTCAGCCGCTCCTTGTACGCCCGACTGTAGAGGATCTGGAGGGCTCGGATGTCGTCCTTGTGCTCTTCGATGTACTCGCGGAAAGATGAGATCATCGCGGCGGCCTTCTCGCGGCCTTCCGCCGAGTGCCCGGCGAAGATGACTTCGTCTTTGGATACCTCGTCGATGGTCTGCTCGTAGGAGTGGCGGACGTCGAGGATCGCGCTCCGCAAATCCGGGTTGGTGGCCAGTGGCTCCAGTGCCTTCGCGATCATCGTGCTGGCCGTGGCTGCCACGGCGGCCTCGTCGTCCGCTGACTGGCCCGCGATCTGCGTGGCGGCCAGTTGCTCATCCGGATCTAGAGCTTCGATGATTCCGCGTGCGATCGCGCCCAGGTCAGCACCGTCCGCCAGCCCGGCGAGCATGGCACGGTCATCCTTGGTGAGGTGCTTGTCGAGCCGGGCCAGGCGTCCGGCAAGCGAGGACGCGACCTCCGGGTCCTTGCTGCCGAACGCGACCTGCTTCAGCAGGTCGGCAAGGCTCCGGCGGGGCAGGCGTTCCAGCGGCTGGACGTTCTCTACCAGCGGGGTGTCGGTGATGTAGACAGCGTCTACGACGATGAACCGGTCCTTGCTCCTGGCGTCGTCGGTGACCGACTGGAAATCGGTCTCGTCGATCACGCGCACGCCGCGGCCGAGCATCTGCTCGAAGTAGGTGCGGCTCTTGACGCCGCGCATGAAGAACAGGCATTCCAGCGGCTTGATGTCGGTGCCCGTGGCGATCATGTCGACGGTGACGACGATCCTGGGGTTCATCGAGTTGCGGAACGCCTGGAGCAGGTCGTCAGGCTTGCCGTCTCGTGCCCGGTAGGTGATCTTGGTGGCGAAATCGTTGCCCTTGCCGAACACCTCGCGGACGACCTGGACGATGTCGTCGGCGTGCGAGTCGTCCTTGGCGAAGATCAGCGTCTTGGGCACTGTGCGACGGCCGGGGAACAGGTCGGTGAAGAGCTTGTCGCGGAACGTCTGGATGACAGTGCGGATCTGGTCCTGCGCTACCACGGCCCGGTCGAGCTGCGCAGCTGCGTACGCGATGGGCTCGTCGGTTGCTTCCCATCGGAGCTTGCGGGTCTGCCGGTTCCGGAATCCGGCGAAGTCGCCGGCCTCGATGACAGATCCGGCCCTGGTGATCGCGGTCTCGATCTTGTAGACGGTGAAGTCCACGTTGACGCCGTCGGCGACCGCCTGCTCGTGGGAGTACTCCATCACCAGGTTCTGGCGGAAGAAGCCAAAGGTCTGCCTGGTCGGCGTGGCCGTCAGCCCGATCAGGTGGGCGTCGAAGTATTCAAGCACCTGGCGCCACAGGCCATAGATCGACCGGTGGCACTCGTCGATGATGATCACGTCGAACGCCTCGGGTGGCAGCGCCGGGTTGTAGGACACGTCGACCGGCTTATCTAGGCGCAACTCGTACGCCGAGCGCTCATCGGTCTCCTGATCCAGGTCGGCCTCGCCCTTGAGGATTGAGAAGATCCGCTGCACCGTGGCGATGCACACCCGAGACGTCGCATCGACAGTGTTGTGCGTCAGGTGCTGCACGTTGTACTCAGCCGGGAACTTCCGCTGCGTCTCGGGGATCGTGAACTTGTCGAACTCCAGCTTGGCCTGCCTGCCCAGGTTCGAGCGGTCCACCAGGAACAAGATCCGCCTGGCGTCCGCATGCTTGATCAGCCGGTAGCACAGGTTCGCTGCCGTGAACGTCTTGCCCGAGCCCGTTGCCATCTGGATCAGCGACCTGGGGTGATCCTCAGCCAGCGACAGCTCCAGGTTGCGGATCGCTTCCGCCTGCTTGCCCCACAGGCCGCGCTCATCTAAAGGCGGCATGGCCTTCAGCCGGGCACGAAACGTAGGCAGCTGCGAGTCCTCGGCTATCTGCCGCTGCCATTCGGCCAGTGTCTCCGGCCGGTGGAACGCGAACATGTCACGGCTGCGGGCATCGGGGTCATACCCGTTGGTGAAACGCGTCTGGGCGCCGGTTGACTCGTAGATGAACGGAAGCGGGTAGACCGGCGGCCTGCTAATCCACTGCGGAAGGCCATCGACGTATCTGCCGGACTGATGCTCCACCTCGGTGAGAGTCTCGCCTTCGGGCTTCGCCTCGATTACCCCCGCAGCCTGGCCGTTCAGGAACAGCAGATAATCGACCCGGCCGTGCGGCTTCTCCAAGGTGAACTCGCGGACGGCGATACCCAGTCCAGCGCTGAGGTTAAGCGCGTCCTGACTCTGAACAAGCCAGCCCGCCGCGCTCAGCTGCTTATCGATCTCCTTGCGCGCCCTCGCCTCGCGAGCAAGGTATTCACTATCGTCCGGAGACTTTGGCGGCGACATAAACCGTGATGATACGCGTCAGATGCCAGCTAGAACGAAAACGAATACTCAATGGGTCAGCCCGGCCAACGGCCACCCGGCATTGCACATATGGTCCGCGCAGGCTGGGCACTGGCCGCGCAGGCAATATCCGGCCAGTTCGCAGGAGCAGCGGATGTCGCCTGGGCAAGGGTGGTAGCCGCCGCAGCCGTGGTGATCGGCCGGTGGCTTGCTATCTTCTCCGGTCACCCAGTCGTGTGCCTGCTGGACCGCTTCTCCCCACTGGGGCGGCGGGTACCGTTCCGGCTCGGCCTGCGGCTGGCCCTCGTGTCCCTGCATGATGACGGCATCCAGGTACGTCATCAGCTCTTCTTCGATGCTGGCGGCACCGCAGCCGACGCCGCGCATGGCGATCAGGTCGGCCTGGGCGTAGGGCGGTTCCGGGCTGGCCAGCGTGGCGTCCGGGTCGAGCAGCACGTGCTGACCGGACAGCGGCGCAACATGCGTCTCTCCCAGTATCCAGTCGATGTAGGCGATGGTGCCGCGCAGCCAGGCGGCGTTCATCCACGATGCGGGCCATTTCCATGGCTGCTCGGCTCGCCAGGCCGACATCGCTTGCGGGAGGTCCCCGTGCTCGGCGAGCCCGTGCACAGCGCAGCCGCGGACGCGCCTTATTTCCTCATCTGTCCTGGCGAAGTGGAAGCGGGCACCGGTAAGCCGTCCGCGCGCGGGATCGAGCAGCGGGATGGCGTCGGCGGCGCCGGTCAGCCAGCGCAGGACCCGGCGGGCCTGCTGCCGGTCAGGGTCGGGATCGCTGGCATCTCGCCAGGGCGGCCAGCCGCATCCGGGCGGGCTGGCATCGGTGCCGTGGCGTGCCTCGGCCGTGATCTCGGCCCCTGCGGGCGGGCTGCCGGTCGCGGGCGTGCCGCTGATGGGGGATGGTCCCTGGCCGGTGAGAGCCCACTGCCAGGCGGCTGCGGTCCGGCTGCCTGGCGTGCACTCTGCTAGGGACCGGCCCATGACAGTGATGACGAGCGGGCGCGGCCGGATGACGGTAGCCGGGAGCGGGTCGGGGACCTGGATCGCTTCCATGGCCGGCACCTCCTTACCTTTCAGTCTGCTGCTTCTGGTGCTGCGATGCGATCGGCTTCGGCGGCGACGGCCAGGGCGTGCGGGACGCGGGGCAGCGGCTCGTGGCGGACGGCTTCCCGCTGCCGTGCTCCGAGTTCGGACTTCCACGCGGCGACCGGCATCGCGTCCGGATCATCTGACCCGGCCTGCATGGAGAGGATCTCCGCGGCGCGTTCTCGTGCCTGGCGCGCCCTGTCCAGCGCGGCCTGGTCGAGACGGTCGCTGATCTCGCGGAGGGCAGCGGCGATGTCCTCGAACCGGCCAAGGTGCGGTCCCAGGTCCGGCCAGCCAGCCGGGTCCAGTCCGGTAGCGGCTGGCCGGGGCGCTGACGGTTCGGTTTCAGGTGCCGACAGGTCGGCCCGCAGCGGGTCGCTGGCCTGGTCGGGGTAGCGTCGCCGCAGCTCGGCGTCGGCGGCGACGGCGCGGTCCCGGGTTGGCGCGCTGACCTGTTCCCAGGCGTCATAGGCGTCTTGCGCTCCGGCGAGGCGCTCGGCGAGGTCGGCGGCCATTTCCTCCCACCGGGCCAGGGCGTCAGCCTGGCCGGTCAGGAGCTGGCGGGCGTCGTCGGTGGCTGCGGCGCCGGCGTTGCGGCGGGCGCGGTCGGCCTCGATCTGGGTGCGGCGGATCTCGGCCCGGACGATGGTCAGGTCGTCGCCCTTGTACGGCGGCGCCCACGCCATTTCCCGCGCGAACGCTGAACGCCAGGCCCGCAGGCTGCCGTCGCTGTGCTCGCGCAAGCTCCCCGGCTGATAGCCCAGGGCCTCGGCCGCTGCCTGCCACGACCCGCGAGCCTCAGGGGAATGCTGGCCGGGCCGGGGGCCGATCGGGTCACCCGGGTGAGTCCAGCCCCACATCTCCCGGTAGGCGGCGACCTGCCCGGCCCGGTGCTCCCAGTCCGCGCGGTCCACCGGGTGCCCGGGGAGCGGGCCGAGGGCCGGAGTCCAGGCGGGCTGATGCTCGGCGGCGTGCTCGCCGAGCCGGCGCTGCCTGTCATCCATGGCCGCAGCCAGCTCTCCGGCGTACCGGTCAATGTCCGCCTCCCCGGTCCGCGGGACCTGTTCCTGCCAGGGCCGGGCCGCGACGGCGGGCATGCCGGTGATCTGCTGCCGGACTCGCCAGTCCGCCACCTTCGCGATCGACTCGGCGCCGTCGAGCGGCCGGGACGCGACCGCGCGGCGCAGCGTGGCCGGCCCGTCGAGCCCGGCGGCCTCGGCTTCCCGCAGCGAGCGCCACAGCCACGTAGCGGCCGGATCATCGATCACTTCCTGCGCCTGGGCGTCGGCGAGAGCGCCACGGACCGCGGCCTCGTAGCGGCGCTGCGCGGCCTGCCGGGCGACGTCCTGCCACTGGACGCCCAGGACGTCCAGGCGGTCAGCATCTGACCACGCGGCCTGCCGGGTATCGGTGGCCGACAGCTGCTGGCCGTCCCTGGCCAGGCACTGCCCGAGAATCTCCTCAGCCAGCCCCGGATCACCAGCCGCCTGCCGCCGGGCGGGCTCCTGCCCGGCTGCCTCAGCGGCCAGGCGGTCATGGCGGGCCAGCTCGGGCGCGGGCTGCGGGCCGGGAGCGGGATCGGCGGTCCGCCATCCGGTGATCACCCAGGCCTCGTTCCGGTCCCGGCCCCGGGTCATGGCCACGTTGACGGCCTGGCGGTCTTCCTCCCCGGTGAACACCGCGATCCCCGAATCGACCGTCTGCCCCTCGGCCGAGTGGAACGTCACCGCATACGCCAGCTGCGCGTTCTCCCGCAGGTAAGTCCGGGTCAGCAGGAACGGCTCCGACCACTGTTCCTGCCCGGACACCGCGTCACGGCCGGCCAGCCGCCGCACCTGGACCAGCGACCCGGCAATCCCCGCGCTGGTGCTGGTGATCCGCAGGATGTCCCTGTTCGCCAGCGCCCGGCCAGGCTCCCCGGCGATGATCCGGTTAGCGTTCCTGCGGGCCATGACCCAGTCACCCGCCGACGCCCGCGCCCCGTCCCGCAGCCCGACAGCCGGGCCGCCGCTGACCAGGCCCCAGGACATCAGATCTCCCCGGACCCGGCGGGCCAGCTCGGCCGCCATCACGTCGGTCCCGGCCATCAGCACAGTGTGCTGGCCGCTCAGCCGGTCATGCAGGTACGCGCGGGCAGCGTCCTCCAGGATGTCCTCGGCGTGGCCGGCGTGCAGCCGGCCGTGCTCCCGGTAGCCGGTGAGCACGGTGACATCGCCGTCCCGCAGCCGAAGCGACGCCTCGGCCTCCCAGCCGTGCCGGAACCGCCCGGCCTCGCTGAGCTGCACGTGACCGAGGACCCGGGCCAGCATGGTCATGCCGCCGCCGGTCTCGACGGCCTGGAGCTGCATCGGGTCACCGGTCACGATCACCTTCGCGCCATGCACCGCGGCGCGGTACACGATGCCGGACAGGTCCGGCAGCGACATCATCGACGCCTCGTCCAGGACCAGCAGCGTGCCCGGCCGCAGCCCGACCGGACGGCCGGCCTCGCCCGGACGCTCGGAGCGGCCGAGCCATTCAGCGGTGTTATACGCCAGCAGCGCGACGCCGTGCCTGGCCGCCTCGTCCCGGATCACGTTCCGGGCGCTGCTGGACGTGGTCAGCGCCACCACCGGGCCCACCCCCGCCTGCGCCCACATCCGCGCGATCTCCACCGCCGTCCGCGTCTTGCCGGTCCCGGGCGGCCCGACCATCACCTCCGCGCGCCGGGGCGAGGTCAGCAAGAAGAACGCGGCAGCGGCCTGATCCATCCGCAGCCCGCTCCCGGTGACCTCGCTCATCGCCTCAGCAGTCGTGACCGTCGCCTCCAGGTGAGCCTCCAGCCGGGCACGACTAGCGCCGAGCATCCCGGCGACCAGATCCGGCTCGAGCCTGGGCCCGCCGGGTGCCTGAGCCTGAGCCCTGAGCCGCTCCTCCAAGGTGAGCTGGCCCTGGCTGGCGTATCGCTCCGCTCCATGCGGGCAGAACACGCTCTCCCCGCCAGACCGGCGCAGGCTACCGGGAACTCGCGGCCATTCCGGTGCTGAAAGCAACACCACCACCAGCTCGCCCGCCCCGCCCATGATCGCCCGGTCCGCCAGCGTCTCCAGCATCACCCGGTCAGCCATCACATGCGCAGGGAGCGCCTCACCCACATGGCGGATCAGGTCAGCCCTCGTCCACGTCGTCATCCTCGTCGCCACGGTGAACACGGCCTCGGCCATCACCTGGCGGGCCTCCTCAGCACTCAGCCCGCGACTCCAGCGATCCTGAACGGCCAGAACCCTGATCCGCAGGCGCTCCTGCTCCGCCACGCGGAGCTGCTCCTGCTCCCCAGCTCGCTCTGCTCCGCTCAGCGCCTGCGCCCGGCCGATCTCGCGACGGATCTGATGCTGAGCCTGCTCCCCGGACTGCTCCTGAGCCTCCCACGCACTCAGGAGCAGCGCAGGATCAGCCGGGCCGGGCTCAGATCCGCGCCGGGTCACGAACCCCGCGAACCGCTCCAATTGCGCCACTTCGGACTGATCCGGAGCGCGGCCGTGCCTGAGCGTGAACTCCGACGCCAGGCTCTGCGCCAGCTCACGCACCGCAGCAGGAAGCTCAGCCCGCTCCGGCACCTCGCCGTCCGGCCAGCCCGGCCCGGCCGCCCGACCGGCGGTTTCCTGCGCCTGCCGGGCTGCCTCCACAACGGCGCCCGGGATCGAGGCGAGATCGCCCAGGTCCTGCTCGCGGGCCTGGGTCTCCCAGGCGCGCAGCCTCTCCCGCAGGTCCAGCGGCTCACCGGTCTTGGGCGGCCGGGTCCGCAACGCCAGATCACGCTGGATGAGGTACATCTGACGGGCATCCGGCCGCCGCCCGTGCTCAGCCTCCCGCTGATCCGCGATCAGCCGCGCCTGCTCGGTGATGACCTGCCGGCGGGAGGAGAACGCGTCCATCAGCTCCTGGCTGACCCCCGCGATCTCCCGGCCGTGCCCGTCCCGGCGCTGCACCCACGCCACCCCGAACATGCCAGTCAGCGCCGACTCCGTCACCGCAGCAGCGACCGCAGCCGCCGCACCCTGAAACCGGTACAAGGCCTTCGAGTCCAGCTTGCGCCACTGGCCGTCCCGCTCCGTCTCGACCTTCGCCAGGACCAGATTGTGCACGTGCAGCTGCGGATCACCCGTGCGGGACGTGTGCTGGCGGAACGACCCGATCACCCAGTTCCGGGCATGCTCCCATTTCCCCAGCTCAGCCAGCGACTCAGCGCCCGTTCCCCGGTGATACCCCGTCCGGGTCAGCCCGGCCTCGTCCTGCAGGTACTCCAGTGCCGCCGCGTTGCCCTCCATGATCGCTTCCCACACCTGACCGGCCCGCCGTTCTCAGCCGGCCGCCCCCAGCGTCATCTCCTGCCTGCCGGGCCTGCTCGGCATGGGCCAGCAAACCACCGTGAAACAGCGAGATCGACTTCGACACCGACACCGTCACATCCCAGAACGGGACCGCGTGCCTGGCCTGCGCCCGGGCCACCGTACGCAGTTCCGCCTTCCTCGCCTCGCTAGCGTGCGGCTCGGCCGCCACAAGCTCACGGTAAATGTCCTCATCGGACGCGAACCGCTGCGGCGCCCGGCCCAGCCGACTCTCCCCAGACGGATCACGCGGGTCCGCGTGATCCCCGAACAACGGCTCGAACACCGCCCGGTCAATCACCTCACCCTCGGCGAAGCCCAGAACGCCCAGCCCCCGCCCGGCCCACCTGCCCGGCGGTTCCCCTCCTTTGTCGGCCGGTGCCAGGTAATAGTCCAGCGGAGAGACACTGGCGTCATCTCCACTGCCGATCTGAAGCCATGGGTACGAGGCGTCGAACCCCGGATTGATCTTCAGAACTACAGCCACAGGCGCCGAACCTCCCGCTGCGCCTTCAGCGCAGCGCACGCGACCAAGATCATTAATTAATGCCACGGTGTGACCGTTACATCGTACGATAGTGATCTAGATCACCGCAGAGACCTGTCAACGTCAGGCAAGCTGGCCCGCAGGTGGGCCAGCTGCGTCACGATCCGGTTATCCGGATTTGCCGGAGGACCCGGCCTGGCCGATTTCGGCCGGGGTCCGCGTTTCATCAGAGCGCTTCTAGGACAACGTCACGTTGAAATGGACGTCGGCGCTGCCTTTCGCGAGCACGACGCCGGATTCAGCGCTCAAGACGATGCCGAACTCGACCTCGAACTCGTCGGGGGCCTTAGAGCGAAGGCCCTCTGCCACGGCCTTTAGCGCAGGCCTTACTTGGTCAAATGCAGTCTCTAGCGACTCGCTGGCTCTGGCGGCGAGTTCGCCTGGACGTAGTGCGGCGAGTTCGAGTTCCTGCGGAAGCTCATCCTGCGATGCCTGAACCAGCAGGCTGCCATCGCCGTCGACCGGAACTGCACGAGATATTCCACAGCAATTCTGCCGCGAACAGGCCAGCCCGGAGGACTACGCCGGGCCAGGCCGGGCCGGCTCACCGGACGTCGAGAAGAATCGGTGCGTCGTTGCCCTGCGCGTCAGCCCTGGGACGAACGAATCCAACTCGCCCGGCTCGAAGCGACAGAGCTTAGCCACCCACCAGAAACGGCCATGCGCGTCCCCTTGCAGCTTGTACCCCTCGTCAGCGATGGTCGCATAGCCGCCATCGTCGAGCGGAATCAGGACAGTACGGCTAGCGCCGGTGGCGACATCCCAGATCCGGGCGGTGCCGTCGTCGGAGGCGGTGGCCACCAGCGCGCCGTCCGGGGAGAACGCCACCCCCCTGACCGCGCCGTCGTGGCCCTGCAAGGTGGCGCGGGCGGTGCCGGCGGCCACGTCCCAGACCCGCGCCGTGCGATCGTCGGAGGCGGTGGCCACCAGCGCGCCGTCCGGGGAGAACGCCACCCCCCTGACCGCGCCGCCGTGGCGCAAGGTGGCGCGGGCGGTGCGGGCCGCCACGTCCCAGACCCGCGCCGTGAAGTCGTCGGAGGCAGTGGCCACCAGCGCGCCGTCCGGGGAGAACGCCACCCCCCAGACCGCGCCGCCATGGCGCAAGGTGGCGCGGACGGTGCCGGCCGCCACGTCCCAGACCCGCGCCGTGAAGTCGTCGGAGGCAGTGGCCACCAGCGCGCCGTCCGGGGAGAACGCCACCCCCCAGACGGCGCCGTCGTGGCCCTGCAAGGTGGGGCGGGCGGTGCCGGCCGCCACGTCCCAGACCCGCGCCCTGCCGTCAGCGGAGGCGGTGGCCACCAGCGCGCCGTCCGGGGAGAACGCCACCCCCAAGACCCCGCTGTCGTGGCCCTGCAAAGCGACTCGGGCGGTGCCGGCCGCCACGTCCCAGACCCGCGCCCTGCCGTCAGCGGAGGCGGTGGCCACCAGCGCGCCGTCCGGGGAGAACGCCACCCCCAAGACGGCGCCGTCGTGGCCCTGCAAGGTGGGGCGGGCGGTGCCGGCCGCCACGTCCCAGACCCGCGCCCTGCCGTCAGCGGAGGCGGTGGCCACCAGCGCGCCGTCCGGGGAGAACGCCACCCCCAAGACCCCGCTGTCGTGGCCCTGCAAAGCGACTCGGGCGGTGCCGGCCGCCACGTCCCAGACCCGCGCCCTGCCGTCAGCGGAGGCGGTGGCCACCAGCGCGCCGTCCGGGGAGAACGCCACCCCCCAGACCCGGCCGCCGTGGCCCTGCAAAGCGACTCGGGCGGTGCCGGCCGCCACGTCCCACACCCGCGCCGTGCCATCCTGCGAGCCGGTGGCCACCAGCGCGCCGTCCGGGGAGAACGCCACCCCCAAGACCGGGCCGTCGTGGCCTTGCAAGGTGGCGCGGGCGGTGCCGGCGGCCAGGTCCCAGACCCGCGCCGTGAAGTCGTCGGAGGCGGTGGCCACCAGCGCTCCGTCCGGGGAGAACGCCACCCCCCTGACCCAGCCGCCGTGGCCCTGCAAAGCGACACGGGCGGTGCCGGCCGCCAGGTCCCAGACCCGCGCCGTGCCGTCGTCGGAGGCGGTGGCCACCAGCGCGCCGTCCGGGGAGAACGCCACCCCCCTGACCCAGTCGCCGTGGCCCTGCAAGGTGACGCGGGCGGTGCCGGCCGCCACGTCCCACACCCGCGCCGTGCCATCCTGCGAGCCGGTGGCCACCAGCGCGCCGTCCGGAGAGAACACCACCCCCAAGACCCCGCTGTCGTGGCCCTGCAAGGTGACGCGGGCGGTGCCGGCGGCCACGTCCCAAACTCGAGCCGTGCCGTCGGCGGAGGCAGTGGCCACCAGCGCGCCGTCCGGGGAGAACGCCACTGCCCGCACTTCGCCAGTGTGTCCGGATAGTTTGCGGATAGTCCGTTCGCTAGTGACGTCGACTATCTCGGCGGCATTGCCGTAGGCAACAGCGAGCAGCGTGCCATCCGGTGAAAACCCGATGCTGCTGGCAGTGGACCTTGGCGATTGAACCATGAAGTCGACCGGATCCCGTCCGATAACGGCCGCGTTGCGCAGTTCCCGGCCCTGCGTCAGATCATCGAGTCCCTCGGTGCCGAGCAGGGCAGCACGGTCCCAGTGGCTTCCGTCCAAGACGGCGCCTTGCAAGGAACCGCGCACCATCCGGGTGCCGGTCAGGTCAGCCTCCCTAAGATCCGCCTCAGAAAGGTCGGTGTCCTCCAGCCGCATTCCGCGCAGATCGGCCCGGCGCAGGACAGCGCCGCGCAGGTCTTGCCCGCTCAGATCCTGGTCGCGCAGGTCAACCCCGGACAGGTTCAGCTGTTCGGCGGGGTGGCCCGCTGCGCCTCGTCGGTGCCTGCTTGCGAGCCGTTCGTGGATGCCCAGCGCGTTCTGCTTCGCTGACTCGGTGCACTCGGGGTCGGCCAGCATCTCGGTCGCCCAGCGCCTGGCGGCGCCGTGGCCGGCCAGGTCGATGAAGAACTCGATCATCAGCCTGGACATGCGCCTGCTGGTGAGAATCGGCGCGGTCCCTGATCCGCTGAGCGCCTGGGATGCGGCGTCGGCGATCAGCCATTCCATGATCGACTGGTGGATGAACGCGAACGTTCCTTCCTCGGTGCGCACGAGGAGGCTGCCCGATCCGATGGAATGACTGGCCTGATCTCCGGTAAAGCCGCGTTCGGCGAGCTGGGTCAGCGTCGCCGATACCTCGGCCGACAAATCGGCGAGCCCGATCGTGGGATTGACCGATTCCCAGAGCCGCAGTGCCAGCGCGGTGCACGCGGTCAGCCTCTCTGCGTCGGACAGGCTGGGCAGGCCTCGTTTATGTGCCTGTCGTTCCGCTTCTCCGCTCAGCCAGTAGGTGACGATCTCGCGGTAGAGTTCTGCGGCGCTGACCTTTCCCTCGTGCCGGTGGATCGCGAGGAGCCGCTCGTCATCCAGGGCGGTGATGAAGGACAGCATTCGCGGGTTGCGGGCGAGCCCGAGCAGGTCCTCGATGTCGTCGAGCAAGTCGAAGCGTGCCTTGGCCCGGGATGTGTCTCCGTCGTACATGGCGGACAGGTACTGAAGCACCTGTTCGTCAGAGAAGTCTTCAAGGACGACGATCCGGCTGCCGCCGATGGCGGCGACGCGCTGGCCAAGCGCGGTCCGGACCTGGCTGTCGGACTGGAAGTGCTGGGTGCGGCTGGTGAGGACCACCTTGCCCCGCTCGGCGACGGAGCCGAGCAGCACGCTTAGGTACTCGGCCGCGTGGTCGTAACCAACCCGGAGCTCAAGCTCATCGAAGCCATCAAAGAGCAACACGAGCCGGCCGCTCCGGATCATGTACCGGAGCTTGGCAGGGCTGATGTCCTCGACCCCTTGCCGGAACAAATGCTGCGCGAGCAGGTCGTCGACGCCCGGGCCTTTCTCCAAGCTACGCAATTCCACCAGGACGGGCTGTGCGGCCGGCAGCTCGGCCGGGATGGACCGGGTGAGCTGCCGCAGGAACGCGGTCTTGCCCCGGCCGAAGTCTCCGAGCACCATGATGAACCGCGAATTCTCTTCGCTCAGCCATGAGACAGCCCGCTCGATCAGCCCGGTGCGGATGTCGTCCGGCTGAGCATCCTGCAAGCGATACCGCTGCGGGATGTAGTGCCGGGCCGGATAGAGCTGATCGCTCGCCAGCCGTTCTCGTTGCTTGTCGATCAGCGGCCGCAAGTCGATCAGGCCCTGGTAGTCCACGAAACTGCGCAGCCGGACGCCGCCCTTCCTGGCATAGGCGATTAGCTCCTCGCCCGCCGGCGGGCCGCCGTGCACGAACTCCGACGGCACTGACGGGTCCGCGGACGCGAACTGGGCGTGCACGTCAAGAAAACGATCGAGGAGACCCTGATCGGCCTCGCCCTCGGCGACCCCGACTGGCCATTGCTCCGCTCCGCCGCCGGGCAGCGGACTGGATACGCGCAGGTAGCCCGGCTCACGCCGGATCGTGACGGTCGCGCCAGGGAAACGCGTCTGGGTGGCCTCGGCGACCCGCTCGATGAAGTGCTCACGCGGGCTGGACGGCTCGCCGGGGAGAGGGTCGTCGTTCTTGGTTCGAGGTTCTGTTCCAGGCCCGGCTTGGTCGCCAGGAGGCGGCAGGGCGGCATCGACGTCGCTGAATTCATGGAAGTGACCGGTACGCCAGTCTGAGCCGGCCGGGTTGATCCTGTTGTCGCCGATCCAGCGGCGCTGGCCGACGACGTACTGGCGCGCGTGCTGAGTGAACCCATCCCGGCGTACCGTGATGAGCTGATACTGGTTGGGGACTTCGGCCGGGCGGGCCTCGGCCTTGACTGCGGCGCTGCCAGTAGAAAGGACCGGCAGCCCCGATGGCAGCCGTTGCAGCCGTCCGTCATGCGTGTGCCCGTGCAGCAGCAGGTTCGCTAGGCCTCGCGTTCCGATCAGCTGGTCCAGGTCGTCCGCATCGCGCAGGTTCTCATCGTCCAGCACCGCCCCCCGCACGGCGTTGTGATGAACCGCTGCCAGCCGGAGCCACCCGCGCGCCCGGTAGCGGGCGAGGCGGCCTGCGAACCACCGCAGCTGGTGCTCGCCAATCCATCCGTAGTGATCATCATCGCGGTGAGACTCGGCCATGGTGGAGTTCAGGCCTGCCACCACCACGGACAGTTCGGGCATCTCGAAAAGCGTCCAGGGCTCGTCCGGTGTAAAGGTGACCCCGGTGTCCGCGTAGAACTCCTGGAGCATGGAAACGAATTGCCGCCACTTCGGCCAGTAGGGCGGCGCGGGAGTTTCTTCCTCGCTCTCGCATTCCAGGAAATAGGCCGCGCACGCCCGCCGGTTGATGTCGTGGTTGCCCGGAACGATCGCGACGTGCCGTCTCGGGATCTCGACTGCTTCGCAGAGCGCGGCCAGGAACTCGCTCACTTGCCCGAACTCGCTGCGTAGGCCCCATTCGGCGAGATCGCCGGTGACGATCATGAGATCTGGCCGCAGGCCGTGAGCGTCCGCCAGGGCGGACAGGTCGTCGTGCAGCCGGTTGAAGAGCGTGTCGTGGCTGCGGTCCGCGGAGGTCAGCCCGTTGCCTCCGAACAGGTGCTCCCGGCCATACTGCGTGTCGGACAGGTGAAGGACTGTCAGCTCACTGACCCGGGCTCCGGAGCGTCCGCCAGTTGCCCGCGCGGCGCCGCCCTGCTGCCGCCGCAGGTCAAGGACTTCCGGCCACGCGAGTCGAAGCCGGTCGGCGCTCACCGCGTAGCTGTCGCGCGTCGCTGCCCGCCCGCCTGAGGCCGCTGCCAGCAGGCCGACAACCCGCCCGCTTGCATCGTCGAACACCGGTCCGCCGCTGAAACCAGGCTGAACCCGCAACGCGGAGTCCGGTCCGGAGTCAAGCTGCAAAAGCCCGCCTCCGACCCTCCCCCGGACCGCCGACGCCACCCATGCTCCATCAGGACGGGGCGGATCGCCCGGATAGCCGAAAAGCCGGACGGCATGCCCCGCTTGCGGCAAGCTCACGATGAACCGGGCCGGGATGGCCCCTTCCGGCGCGGATTCGTCAACCAGCTCAAGGCACGCGAGGTCATCCCCGGCCGCGCCCTCGCGTGGCGGCGGTAGCCAGCGCACTACCACCGCCCGCCTGAGCGATGAACCAGGCGCATCCAATGATGTCGGCAATAGCGGGAAATCAACGTCCACCGGCTCGGCGGGCGCTTCTTGCGACCGGGCGTCGAGCCCAAGCGCCGCATTAATTACATGCGCGCACGTCACGACCTCGCGCCGGCCGACAAGCGTGCCGATCCCGGCAGCGACCGGGGGCATGCCACCCCGGAGAATCCGGACGAGAAAGGATTCCGGCAGCACTTCGGCCATTGGCACAGTCTAGCCAGAATGATCGTGCTTACTTTTTTATCCCCGAAGCAGTTCTGCTCCGTTTAGCGGCCTTCGGACCCTTAATCCTTTCTGCGTGCAGAGTTCGGATCGAAGGGGCGGCGGAACTGGAGTCAGCCTGCCCTGCTGTCCTCGGCCTGGGCAGGCGATCATGAGCATTGAGGTCGTACATGGCCGCCAGCAGGTGCCCTGGACGGTGCGGAGTGGTCACTGGCCAGCTTCCCAGTCGGTTTCGATGGTGTCCCATTCGGCTTCCCAGGCTTCGACAGCGGCGGCGTGCCTCGGGCAGTTCTGGGTGTGGCCGTGCTCGTCTTCGGCGGGGCCGGCGACGAGTCTGTAGTCGCTGATTGCCTGGTCGCAGGAGCCGCAGGTCCAGGTGATGGAGCGGCCGTACCAGCGGGCGGTTTCAGTAGCGGGGTGTCCGGCCGCGTAGGTGAACGCGGCATCGGCGACAGTCTCGCCTGTTTGCTGGGCGTCGGCGCCGGGGACCAGGCCGAGGGCGGTGCCGATGTCGTGCCAGGTGTGGCCGGCTTCGCGGGCGGCTCGGATGTAGCCGGCGGCGTGCTCGCGGGCGGCGATTTCGAGGCGCCTGCTGGCGGTGAGCCCGGCGAGCGGGTCGACGTCGGGCACGGTGGCGTGCGAGCCCCGGAAGGCAGGCCGCCTGACGGGCTGGGCACCGGCAGCGCGGGCCAGGTCGAACATGGCCCGGCGGGCCAGGTTGCGAGCGTCCCGGCGCTGCTCGTCTGGGCCGGGCGGGGTGGTCATGCGATCTGCCTGGCCTTCCGGTGACCGGCCCGGCGCGGGTCAAAGTCCTCGGCGACCCCGGTCCCGGTAGCGGGGCGGTAGTGGCACCAGGGCTTGTAGCCGCAGTTGTCGAGCAGGTCTTCGTCGAGCCCTGCGGCGGCGGGCCAGTCACCGCGCATGGCCTGGTTGCGGGCTCGGGTCGCCGCGCGCCGTTCGGCGGGGGTTCGTTCTGGCGGTGACTTGTCCCACCAGGCGTCCCAGAGCTGGCACGCGAGCACGTGGAACGCCATGGTGATGGTCTTGGCGTCACCTCGGATCAGGCGGCGGACGGCATCGGGAGCGACGTCCAGGGCGCGGGCGATCCTGGTGGCGTCGTGGCCCATCGCGACGAGGGACCGCATCCGCCACGCGGTGCCGTTCGCGTCCATGCGACCGTTCCTGATTCGGAGCCGGCCGGTCATGACTGCCTCCCATGGCATCCAGTGAGGATCTCCGTCCCGACCCAGGCATCCGGCGACCCCGAGGCAGCCAACTCGGCGGCCCGTTTGCTCAGCAGCGCCAGCAACCTCTCGGGGAGCCGCTCGCCGGCCGCGCGGAGCAGCGCCTGAGCGAGAACCCGGGAGCTGGAGTCGGTCAGCACATCGGTGGCCATGAACCGGTCACCGTTAAGGACGCTGGTCAGCAGCAGGTCACAGGCGGCGGCGATCTCGAAGGCAGCGCTTGGCCACATGGCCGCGACGGCGTCGGCTAATGCCATGAACTCGTCGTAGGGCAGTGCCCAGGCCGGGTACGTCCCGTCGACCGCCCTAGCGATTACGCCGACTGCGACGCCCGCACGTGCGGCGAAGCCTTCGTGGTCTTCGCCGTAGGTATTCATCACTGCGTGTAGCAGCGCGGCCGAGAGCGCTGCAACGCGATATTCGATGGCGTCTTCGAGCGCGGGCCGGTAGTCCAGGATCGTCTGGCCGGTCGCGGGGTGTTCGCTCGCGGGCATCATCCGGAGCTCCGGCCGCCGGTCCGGGCGCTGGGCGGCTGGCCGGTCACCTGGGCTGGGTCAGCGGGAGCGCCGAGATGATCCCGGCGGGTTGCTTTCTGCATGGAAGGGGTTTTCTGTAACCGGGCCTCGCCTGGCTGGCAGACGCGCAGGCCGGTGAGCTTGCGGACGCCCTGGGCGATGGGACCTGGTGCCTGGCGGGGTAGCTGGCCGTGGCGGTCTTCGCCCTGGACGCTGAACACCACCATGAGAAGGACCACTACAGCGGACGCCATGATGGCCGCTGCGGCCAATGCGATGACAATCATGTGGATCTCCGTTGTGAGCTGCGCATTTCCTGGCCTGCTCATCAAATGCCGGAGAAGGACTAGCGAAGGGGTCTGCGGACTAGCCCCGCACTAGTCCGTTTAGTAGTCCGGCTAGCGGACTGGCAGAGCGTTTGCTTAGGCTCGTGCGTGGTACTTCACCAGGCTGAACTTGAAGGAAGCGATTGGCGATGACAGGCATGCGGCCGCGGCTGAGAGCCTTACGCGAAGAGCGCGGCTGGACCCAGCAGGACGTGGCCGAGCAGGTCTCGCGGCTGGCGTGGCTGCGCCAGCACGAG
Organism: uncultured Actinomycetota bacterium; assembly: GCA_963720575.1. Taxonomy (GTDB): domain Bacteria; phylum Actinomycetota; class Actinomycetes; order Streptosporangiales; family Streptosporangiaceae; genus Chersky-822. The sequence continues at coordinate 239,582 of CAVRGA010000001.1, read as the reverse complement.
CACGTCGGCGTCAACGCCGACATGGTCGCCAAGTGGGAACGGGGCGACAAGCGGCCGAGCCCGCGCTACCGGGAGTTGCTGAGCCTGGTGTTCGAGACCGACGCGCACGGGCTCGGGCTGGCTGGGTCAGCCCCGGCGGCGCCCGGCGCGCCCGGCGAGGCGGACCGCAACTCGCTGATGGAGATGCTCGGCGGCGCCGCCTCGGTGTTCGACCAGCTCGGCACCGCCGGAACGATCTTGCAGCCCCGGATGTCTGACATGTGGAAGGACGAGGTCATGCAGCGTCGTGCCCTGCTGAAGCTCATGGGCCTGGCCACGACCGCGAGCGTGCTGGCGGGTCGTGACCGGGATGCCGCCCGGCTGGCCAAGATGACGCCGGACGACATGCAGGACCTGGACCGGCTCGCCGACCGCTACCAGGCGCTGTACGCGTCCACGGCGCCGGCGGTGCTGATGACCCCGGTCGTGGCGCACCTGGAGACGCTGCGTGATTTCCTGCGCCAGGGCGCGCCAGTGGCATTGCGCCGGCAACTGTTCGCGAACCGGGCACGGGTGGCAACGCTGGCCGGCCGGCTCGCATTCTTCGACCTGAAGGACTCGCTGGCGGCTCGCGGTTACTACAACCTGGCCCTTGAGTCGGCGCGGGAGGCCGGGGATCACTTGCAGGGTGCTGCCGCGCTCGGGCATGTGGCGTTCATCCCGGCCAGTGCGTCGTGTTACAGCGCGGCGCTTGACTACCTGCGGGCCGCGTCGAATCAGGTCGGCAAGCGCCCGGACGGGCGCGTGGCGTCGTGGCTGTCGGCGGTCGAGTCGGAGATCCAGGCCAACGCCGGAATGCACGCCGGTTCGCTGGCGGCGATCGACCGGGCGCGGGAAAACCTGGCGAATCCTGGGGTCATCGCCGATCTGCCGTGGTTCGACTATTACGACTCGACGCGGCTGTCGGGCTTCGCTGGTTACGCACTGCTGCGCGATGGCCAGTTCGACGCGTCCAAGGCCGCGCTGACCGACGCGGCCAGCCATCTGCCGCGCACGGCGGTGAAGCAGAAGGCCGTGTTCCTCGCCGATATCGCGACAGTAGAGCTTGCGGGCGGGGATCTGGATCAGGCGTGCGTGAGCGCGGGCGATGCCGCTGATTCGCTGCGGCGGGCCGGGTACGCCACGGGCCTGGGCCGGCTCCGGGACTTCCGCCGCTCAGCAGAGGCGTGGGCCGCTTCGACTCCGGTGCGGGCGCTGGACGAGCAGCTCGCAGTGCTGTGACAACAGGGAAGGGACGGGATTTCGTGGCGATCCGGGCGGTCTGGTTCGACGTGGGCGAGTGTCTTATCGATGAAAGCCGGGAGTACGGCACCTGGGCGGACTGGCTCGGCGTGCCCAGGCACGCGTTCTCGGCGGTGTTCGGGGCCGTGATCGCGCGCGGCGGGGACTACCGGGAGGTGTTCGGGCACTTCCGGCCAGGTTTCGATCTGGAGAAAGAAAGGCAGGGCCGGCTCGATGCCGGGATCGGGGAGTTCCTGAACGGCCATGACCTGTACCCGGACGCCCGGCCCTGCCTGACCGCGCTCCGGGGATCCGGCTACTTCGTGGGAGTGGCAGGGAACCAGACTTTGCGGGCAGGCAGGTTCCTGCGCGAGCTGAACCTGCCCTGCGACGTGCTGGCCACCTCCGATGAATGGGACGCGGCCAAGCCGGACCTGGCGTTCTTCGACAAGCTCGCCGAGGTATCCGGCCACGACCGGCATGAGATCGCCTACGTCGGTGACCGGCTCGACAACGACATCGCGCCCGCCGCCCTGGCCGGGCTCGTCACCGTGTGGGTGCGGCGCGGGCCGTGGGGCTACATCCTGCGGCCCGACGACCTGAAGGCGGGCGGGGCGCTGCCCGGGCACGCACCGGACCTGACGGTCGCGACGCTGACAGATCTGGTGACGGAGCTGAACGCCGGGCGGATCGCCGACACGAGCAACCGCGAATTACGCGCCGCTTACTGATGTGCGCTTGCTGGCCGGGAGGAGGCGATCTGGCGGCATGACGAACGCTCACCTGCCGCTGAGGGCGCTGCGCGAGGAGCGTGGCTGGACCCAGCACGAGGTAGCCGAGCAGGTATCGCGGATGGCGTGGCTGCGCAGGCACGAGCATGTCGGTGTCAACGCCGACATGATCGCCAAATGGGAGCGGGGCGACAAGCGGCCGAGCCCGCGCTACCGGGAGCTGCTGAGCCTGGTCTTCGAGACCGACGCCCGGAGCCTCGGGCTCGGCGGCCCGGTTCCGGCTGTAGTCGGCGGGTCCGATGATGTCGACGGCAATTCCCTGATCGAGATGCTGGGAGGAGCCGCCTCGCTCCTGGACCAGCTCGGCGCCGCCGGGGCGATCTTGCAACCGCGGATGTTCGACGTATGGAAGGACGAGCTTATGCAGCGCCGTGCCCTGCTGAAGCTGATGGGCCTAGCCACAGCCGCCGGGGTCGTCCCCGCCGCCGACCGGGAACTCAGCCAGTCAGCCAAGGTAACGCCCGACGACGCGAACAGCCTCGATCACCTGACCGACAGGTACCAGGCGCTCTACCACTCCACAGCGCCGGCCCTGCTGATGACCCCGGTCGTCGCGCACCTGGAGACGGTCGGGGACTTCCTGCGACTCGGCGCCTCGGGGCCGCTGCTGCGGCGGCTGTTCGCCAACCAGGCCCGGGTAGCGAACCTGGCCGGAAGACTGGCGTTCTGCGACCTGAACGACTCGCTGGCCGCGCGGGGGTACTACAACCTGGCCCTGGAGTCGGCGCGGGAAGCCGGGGATCATCTTCAGGCCGCGGCGGCCCTCGCGCACATGGCGTTCATCCCGGCGGCGGACCGCGAGTTCAGCGCGGCGCTGGACTACCTGCGGGGAGCCGGGCAGCAAGCCGCCAAGCATCCGGACGGCCGGGTCGAGTCGTGGCTGGCAGCAGCCGAGTCCGAGTTCCGGGCCAATGCCGGGGCGCATGCCGACTCGCTTAAGGCGATCGACCGGGCACGGGACAGGCTCGCCAAGCCAGGGCTAATCGCGGACTTGCCGTGGCTGGACTTCTACGACTCGACCCGGCTGTCAGGGTTCGCCGGGTACGCGCTGGCACGAGATGGGCAGCTGGACGCGTCGAAGGCGTCGCTGGCAGAGGCCGCTATGCGGTTGCCGCGTACGGCGGTGAAGCAGAAGGCCGTGTTCCTGGCTGATATCGCGACGGTGGAGCTGGCGGGCGGGGAGCTTGATCGGGCATGCGCCAGCGCTGGCGAGGCGGCTGAGTCGCTGCGGCTGGTCGGTTACGCGCACGGGGCCTGGCGGCTGCGGGAGTTCCGGCGCTCAGTCCAGCCGTGGGCGGACTCAGCGCCCGTTCGGATGCTGGACGAGCAACTCGCAACGCTCTGACAACGCTACTCATTAGGATTCGGAGCCATGCGAACTGCTGTCTCCGCGGCCTGGTAGCCGGCGGCGCCCGTCACGATCCTGGGCATGGGTCGTGATCGTTTCGGAAGCAGGCGGCGACGAACGTTCCCCGTCCGTGGATACTGACGATCAGGCCGCGCTGGCGGAGGATCGCCATCGCGTGGCGCAGCGTGATGTAGGAGACGCCGAACTCTTCGGCGAGCTTCCGCTCGGCGGGCAGCTTGGCGGTGTACCGGCCGGCGGCGATGCGGGCGGCGATCTTGCCGGCCACCTGCTGGTAGGCGTGCAGCTCGCTGTCGCGGTCGATCTCGCAGTCGTCGTTCATCAGGGGCTCCGGGCTGGCGCCGGACGGGCCCGGCTGCCGGGACAGGCCGGGCTCGCCCGGCCGCACCGCGCACGCCCGCATCCCGGCGCGCCCCGGCCCGGCCGCGCCCGCCGCGCTGCCGTCAGCGTCCGCGCCGTCACCGGCAGGCCGGGTCATGGCGGTGCTCAGCATGGACTGCCCGCATGGAGGAGCCGGGTGGTAATGGTGTCGCGGCAGAAGTGCTCGATCTGCTCGTCGAGGTCTTTGGCCTCGGGGGTGGTGCGGTAGCGGGGGGCGGTGAGTTCGGTGCGGAGTCGGACCAGGCGCTTGGGGAGGTAGGAGATGCGGCGGCTGGGCGGGAGGGCGAGGACGGGTCCGGCGGCGGTGATGGCGGCCTCGAGTTCGCCGGCATGCAGCAAGGCGGTGGCCAGGTCGACGCGGGCGACGTTCTTGCAGTGCTCGCTGTGGTCCTCGCCCGGCTCCGGGCCGGCGGTGTACAGCTGGACGGACTGGTCGAGCTGGGTGATGGCCTCGGATTCGGCGCCGGGAAGGTCGGCAGCCGCGGAACCGGCGAGGTAGTGGTGGCAGGCGCGGGAGACACCGAACTGGCCGCCGATCTCCAGCAGGTCCTCGGCCGGGGCCATGTCCCGGGCCTGGGCGGCGGCCGAGATCTTGGCCATCGCCGTCTCCGCATCGCCGAGCCGGGCGGCGGCACGGGCGCACATGAGGTGCAGTTGCGCACCTTTGGCGCCAGTAGATAGATACTCCAGGCCGCTTTGGGCGAGGTCGAGGCAGCGCCTCGGGTGTCCTGACCACAGGGCGACGGCGGCGAGGCTGAGCCGCAGCTGGGCGATGAGGGGCCGGTGGCCGATCGCCAGGGCGTAGGCCAGGCCGGCCCGGGCGAGTTCCTCTGCGGCTGCCGGGTTGCCGAGGCCTTCGGCGGTGTCGGCCATGAGGCTGCACAGGACGCCGAGAAGGAGGTACAGCTCGACTTCGTCGCGCGGCCACAGCTTGCGGTCCAGCGCGGTGTACATCTGCTCGCGCACCCGCCGCATCTCGAAGAACAACGCCAGCGGCTCGCCGGTCATGTACTCGCGCGACAGCCGGGTGACCTCGCTGCGCAGGTGCTCCATCGAGGCCTCGCCGATATCGCGGCGCTCGGCCCGCTGAGCATGCTCGTTGCCCTGGTGCGCGGTCAGCTGCACCTGCTGCGCCAGCGATACCCCGGCCCAGGCCGTGGCAGGGGTGCCAGCCTCGCCCTTCGGGCGGGCGGCCGCGCCTTCCAGAGCTTCGGGTGCAGCGGCGGGCTGCGGTTCGGGCGGAGGCGCTGGGTGCGCGTCCGGTGCCCCCGGCCCGCTCGGCACGGCACCGGCCTGCGCCGGCAATCCAGGGCTGGCGACCGGGGGAGGGGTGACCGGCGCCGTGCCGAACTTTTCGAACGGGATCTTGAACGCCCGGCAGTAATGCATCCGGTACCGCTCCGACACCCCGCCGTCGTCCTTCTCCCAGCGGCGGATCATCACCCCCAGGCACTCGTTCCCCGGCAGCGTGTCCCCGGATTCCCGGGCGGCCTCGCGAAGGTGACGCCTCATCTCCGGTACGCTCCAGCCCCTGGACTGACGCTGCTGACGCAGCCACTGCCCCCGCGACACAGGCGCATTATTCTCGCTGGCCTGGCTCACAATTCACCTCTCATCAATTCGTGTATCAGCGCTCAGAACCTTGACCCGGCCCGCGCCCTGGCACTCGGCCAGCGAGGGCAGCGCGGGCCGGGAGTAGACGCGGCCTCCGGGCTGGCCCCACCGCAGCTCGAAGTAGACGCACCGGCCGAACTCGTCGCCGCGCTGTCCCCAGCGGTGCGCCAGCCTGGCGACGATCTCCAGCCCCCTGCCGTCCTCAGAGCAGCTGTCAAGCGACTTCAGGACCGGCGCGCTAGCGGAGCCGTCGTCGCGGACTTCGATCCGCAGCGAATCCGGCCGGTGGTAGACAGTGACCTCGAACGTCCCGTCGGTCCCCGAGTGGGTGTGCTGCAAGGCATTGGTGCACAGCTCGGAGGTGAGCAAGACAGCCTCATCAAGCTTGGGGCAGTCACTGAGGATGTCCATGACGAACGCGCGTGCGCGGGAGACCTGGTCAGCACAGCCGGGGAACTTGCGCCGGGCGGGCTGAGTCACTGGCCATTCCCCGCCGGTTCGATCAACGCGAGGTAGACGAAGTTCGCCGTGATCGCGTCGCGGCAGGCGGCCTGGAGCAGCGCCTGGGCCAGATCCTCGCCGCTGCCGTCGGCGAGCCATCGCGCGGCTGCGTCGATGACGGCGATTCCCTGGATGGGGGTGATGGCCGGCTCGCGTTCGCGCAGCACGGCCACGGCGGCGAGTCGCTGCGGAGCCGATGGCGCATCGGGCTGGCTGCGCGGGCAGCGCCGGGCGTCGGCGTCGCCGAGCGCGGTCGCCCCGTTCTCCAGTGTCCAGGCCAGGGCTCGCTCGGTCACCTCGGCCGAGCTGAGCGTCGCGAACACCAGGGCGCAGCGGGACCAGTCGTCCAGTACGTGTGCGAGGGTATGGGCCCGGGCCGGGGTCATCCTCAGCAGGACGGCCGGGACCTGGCTGCCGGTGGCCGGGTCCGCGACCGTGCTGCCGTCGGCTTCGACGATCTGCCCGTTTTCTAGTTCCGCGCGGAAGATCTCCGGGCGCGGCTGGATAGGGTTCGCCATGGGTCTTCGCCCTTCGTGGTAAGGGTGAGGATCAAGGCTCGGGTCGGTGTTGGCGCACTGGCCCGGGCCGCTGGTTATCAATCGTGCCTGCGGAACTTGCCGGGCAGTAGGTCCGCGAGGCAGTCTGGTTGCGCCCCGGTCCGCTAGTCCGCCCGCTAGTCCCGGCTCACGTCATGGTGCTGTTCGTGCTCCTTTCTGCCCTTTTCTCATGCGGAACGAATGGCTCCCCGCTTAGCCCCCTATCTCAGGACTGTCGTGCCGGGCTGATCGATCTGCCCCTGCCTCGAAGGGACCGATCGGCGTGGGCATCCAGCTGTCCAGGCCGGAGCGGATGACCTGGTCCCGCCAGTCCGGGCCGGCTGGGTGAAGTGCCGCTGTATTGCCGTCGGGGACGGCGGGCACGGCCTGGTGATCCGGCTGGGCGTCATCCGGCTGGTGGTCGGCGACCATCTGGCTGAGTTGCTGATCGATGTGCCTGGCCCGGTCGCGGGCTTCGGTGAGCTGGGCAGCCTGGGGGAAGGGCTGGCCCAGGCTCGCGCGGGCGTGGGCGATCTCGCTGCGCGCTCGCTCGATGCCGCCGAGAGTCTCGTGCTTGCTGGTTTCGAGGCGGTGGAGACGGTTCTCCAGCCGCGTGATCAGCCCGGCCGGATCAGCGGCGCGCAGGTCGCCAGCCGACAACTGGACGGTGCCGCCCGGGACACCGTCCAAGTTGAGGGTCACCTTGGTGCTGCCCAGGGACTGCTCGGCGATGGCCATGAGCCCGAAGCCGCCGAGCGAGCCAGGATGCGCGGCGCGGGAACGCAGGCCGGCCAGGTCGGCGACCTCCCGGGCCAGCAGGTCCTTCAGGTGCTGGCCAGCCTCTGCCCGCTTGCGATGTTCCGCGCCGTCGACGGTCATCGCGAACGCCTCGCCGCGGGTGTCCTGCCGGCGGCTGATCGCGATGTCGATATCAGCGGCCCGCGCGGTCAGCGTGCTGATGCCGCGCTCGTTGTCGGCGATGGCGTGGGCGAGGGTGTCCTGGTTGCGCAGCCAGGCACGCTCGGCACGTTGCAGGCGGGTGAGGTTCGCGTCGGCTTCGGCCTTGTCCATGAGCAGCGGGTTGCCGGTCGCGAGTGCCTTGACCTCGCTGAAGGACAGCGCGGTGTCGCCGATGTCGGCGATCTCCCGGGAATCGAGGCGGCCGTGCATGACCTGGCCGATGAACGTCGCCTTGCGTTCCAGCGTCTGCCACGAGTAGCCGTCGAACGACCGCGCCGTGCAGTACCGCATGATCTGCACCTCGGGGTTGCGGTTTCCCTGGCGCAGGATGCGGCCCTCGCGCTGAGCGACATCGGCGGGCCGCCACGGCGCGTCCAGATGATGCAGGGCGATCGCACGGTCCTGGACGTTGGTGCCGACGCCCATCTTCTCGGTGGACCCGACCAGGACGGCGACCCGCCCGGCGCGGCAGGCGGCGAAAAGCTGAGCCTTATCCCGGTCCGATTTCGCCTCGTGGATGAACCGGACTGACTCGCGGGGAAGGCCGCGCGCCATGAGTTGCTGGCGCAGGTCGTCGTAGACGTTCCAGCCCGGGCCGGGCGTGCCGAGGTCGCAGAACACGAGCTGAAGCGAGCCGCGCACCGGGTAAGCAGTGCCGTCCGGTGCCCGGTACTCGTGGTCGCGGTGGTCGCGCCAGATCGCGGCGATCCGCTCGGCTGCGACGGCCGCCTTGCCGGGCGTGTCCTGGTCCAGCCCGACCAGGCGCAGGTCGAGCGCCGCCCGGCGGCCGTCGCCGCTGATCTTGAGCATGTTGTCCGCCTCCGGGCCGACCGCCCGGCTGCGTACCCGCTCGGCGCGCTCGCCTAGCTCGGCGACGTATTCCAGCAGTTCGTCCGACGGCTCGACGGTCACGACCTCCGGTACCCGGCTGCCGTCCTCCCGCGCGGTGATCGCCGGGACCGGGAGCTTCAGGTCCGCGGCCGTCTTGATGTCGGCCGCGACATGCAGCATGCGCAGCATCTCGGGAGTGTTGGCGAAACGGGCGAACCTGGACTTGATCCGGAAGTTGTCGCCGCCTTCGGGGGCTAGCTCTACCTGGGTGACGACCTGCCCGAACGTCGCCGCCCAGGAGTCGAACACCGCGATCCCGGCGTCCGCGAGCAGGTCCGGGCGCAGGTACCGCTGCATCACGTAGGCCTCGGTGACCGAGTTGGCGATCGGGGTGGCAGTGGCGAAGGTGACGACCCGCTTGCCGTTGCGGCGTCGCAGGTAGCCGATTTTCATATCGAGGTCAGAAGCGCGCTGCGAACCGTCGATCGCAGCATCCGATATGTTCGACGCCGTCCTGAGGTTTTTATACCCATGTGCCTCGTCAACGGCCAGGTAATCGATCCCGGTGGCCTCGAAGGTGATGCCGGGGTCCTTCGCCGAGTCGAGCTTGGCCTTCAGCCGTTCCTCGGCCCGCAGTAACGCGCCTTCCAGCCGCTTGACGGTGAGCCCGTCGCCTTTCCTGGCGACCGCCAGCCATTGGCGCATCCCCGCGAGCTCGCGGTCTAGGTAGTCGCGCTGCTCGCTCGCGGACAGCGGGATGCGCTCGAACGCGGACCGGGACATCACGATCCCGTCCCAGTTGCCGGTCGCACAGCGGGCGACGAACGTGCGCCTGCGGTCGCCGCTGAGATCGTCCCGCCCGGCGACCAGGATGCGGGCGGAGGGATAGGTCTGGAGCCACTCGCGGGCGAACTGCTCCAGCATGTGATTCGGGATGACGATCGCGGGCTTGCGGACCAGGCCCAGCCGCCGCAGTTCGGTGACGCCGATGATCATCTCGGCGGTCTTGCCGGCGCCGACCTCGTGCGCGAGCAGGACCGCGGGCTCGCCGATCATGCGGGCGACGGCGGCGACCTGGTGCGGGCGCGGCGTGAACGTGACCGCGAGGCCCGGCAGCGACAGCCGCGCCTGGTCGTAGCTGCGCAGCACCAGGTTGTTGAACCGCTCGTTGTAGGCGCGGGCAAGGACGCGAGCCCGGCCCGGGTCTTCCCACGCCCACTCGGAGAACCGCTCCGCCAGCTCGGCGGCCTTCTCCTGCGCGGCTACGGTCGCGTCGAGGTTCAGGACCCGGCGCTCGCTGCCGGCGGTCTTGACGAGGTCGCGGACCTCGATCTTGCGCTGCTCCATGATGGCCTGGGCGAGCGCCGGCGCGGGGTAGCGGGCAGTTCCCCACGTGGACGTGGCCAGTACCGAATGGTCGTTGCCGCGCACCGCCCAGACCTGCCCGCCGGGGTGCTCGACCCGCAGGCGCCGGTCGTCCAGCGTCTCGCGCAGGAACCGCTCGACATGCTCATCGGCGATCCAGGACGCGCCCAGCCTCGCGTCGATCTCGCCCGCCGTCAGGTCAGGCGGGATGACCTTGCGCAGCTCGGCCGCGTTGACCTCGAACCGGGAATCGTCGCTGCTCGCCCGGACGGCCGCCCGCAGCTTGTCCCGGACGTTTCCCGACAGGTATTCCGCGGCGGGGACGAGCCGGCCGGACTCCGGGTCCTCGAATATGAGCGTGCCGAGCTGGGCGCGGGCGTCGCCGGCGCTGGTGCCCAGGAGCCGCGCGATCTCGGGCAGGCGGACCTCGCCGGTCGTGTCCAGGCAGATCGCCAGCGCGTCGGCGGCGGTGTCGGCGCCGAGGCGGGCCGCCCTGGGCGCGGCCACCCGCTCCCGGAAGATCGCGGCCTTGGCCGCACGCTGGCCGACCGGGTCGAACTCCTCCAGGGCACTGACGAGCGGCGCGAACGGGTCGTCGCGGAACCCGCCCCGCCTCGGCTGCACCCTCGCCATGACCGGCTCCCCGGTGACCGGGTCGACGCGGCCGGTGCGGCGCAGCGTGTACCGGTTGAGCGGGCCGTAGGCACGCAGGTAGCCGTCGTAGACCTGGTTCAGCGTGGACCGCAGCTGCTCAATCCGGGCATCGTCTTCCCGCGACGTGGCCTCGGCATCGAGCAGGACGCGGACGACATCGCGCAAGCCGAGCAAGTGACGCAGTTCCGGAGCGTGGGCGCGCGGTACGTCGTGCAGCACCTCGCTGCCTTGCTCGACGCGGGTGAAGACGCCGTCCGCGCGGGCGCGCAGGAACCCGTCCGGCTCCGCTGACCGGTCAGCGTGGCCGGGGTCATAAGCCGGGCCGGGAGCGAGCGGCCTGGCCGGAGTCCAGGCCAGCCCGGCTGCACGGGCCGAACCGGCTATCCCGTCCAGCACCCGCCCGAGCGCAGCGGCCAGGCCGTCGGCCGTGTCCATGCCCGCGACCGGGCGGACCACCAGGTCATCGGCCCGGTAGACACCGTGGGCGGTCCCCAACTCGCCGAGCACGTGTTCCGGGTGGTCCAGGAAATACCGGCTGACAGGCACCTCGGCGCCATCCAGCTCAGCCGGCGAGGCCTGCTCCCACGAGGCGGCAGAGGGGTCGCGACCTGGCTCGCGGCGGCGCAGGATCAGCAGGTCGGTCACCACGCCCGTGCCGGCCGCGCGCTGGTGAGCCCCGCTGGGCAGCCGAACCGCCGCCACCAGGTCAGCAAGCCCGGCCAGCTCGCGGCGGGCGGCCGGGTTCCGGGCATCCATGGTGTACCTGGACGTCAGCAAGACGGCCAGGCCACCCGGCCGCACCAGGTGCAGCGCCTTCACGATGAAGTGATTGTGAATCGCGTGCCCGCCGCCGTTGTGACGCTTATCGCGGAGCACCGCCTGACCGAAGGGCACGTTCCCGATCGCCAGGTCGTAAGTCCCCTCGCGATCGCGAGTGTCGGCGAACGACTCGGCCCGGATCTCAGCCGCCGGATGCAACACAGCGGCGATGCTTGCGGTCACCGGGTCAAGCTCGATCCCGGTCACGCTCGCATCGGACGGAGCGAACGCGATGAAGTTACCCGCCCCGCATCCCGGCTCTAGCACCCGCTCGCCCGTGAAGCCCAGATCACTGACGCCTCGCCAGATCGCCTGCACCAGAGCCGCATCGGTGTAATGGGCACTAAGAGTGGTGCGCCTGGCTGCCGCCATCTCCGCTTCCGACATCAGCCCGGCAAGCTGCTCGCGAACCCAGCCGTACTCGCCGCGCGCCTCGTCGAACACCTCCGGAACGGCGCCCCACCCCGACCACCGGCCCAGCACGGCCTGCTCATCGGGAGTTGCCGGCCGACCGCTGTCCTGAAGATCGCGCAGCAGCGCGAGCGCAGCCAGGTTCGCCCGGATCCGGCTCACCGCGCCAGACGGCGCCAGATCGCCCTGCCCGGCCGGGCGGAACGACGCTAGCTCTCCTGATCGGCCCCCGGCTCCGGCTCCAGCAAGATCATCTCGTGCAGGACGATCTCCTCCGCCTGCCGGCGGGCCTGGCCGAGCCGACCCACCCGGTCCAGGTACTCCTCTCCCGGCGGCTGATCGCCCGCGAACTCGTCCGCCAGCTCCGCGATCCGGTCCGAGGCCCGTTCCCCGAGGTCGGTGAAATAGCGTTCCGGGTTCTGGATCATCGCGTACTGGCTGGGCAGCCACCTCGCCCAATGCCGCTGGGCCATCGCTCCGTAGTGATTCATCTGCGGCTCCCGGCTCTTCCTCGAACCACGGCAACATCCCTTGCACAAACTCGGCCGCACCTGCGCTGCCCTGCTTGGGCAGACTAACGGCCCTTCGCGGCCGACGCGCTCGTGGCGACGGCGGACGCTTCTGACCGGCTACCGAGTCAGCGAACAGGCGCTGATCCTCTAACCACCAGTCCTCCGCGAACAAAGGCTCGCCAACGGCCTCCCACTTCCTCCGTCGCGCCATCAGCAACCCCTATCCGGCGACTGGCTCCGAGTACCGCCCCGCGATCAAGCTCTGCAGAACAGAGCCCGAACACTTACTCTTGACGGTGATCTGCATCACCGTTATATAGTAAGCATCGCGTGACCGAGGAAGCAAACGCCATGGCACCTAAGCGGACGACGGGTCGCGACATACCAACCCCGGTTCGGCGCGGCAGGCTCACCGTCGACGAGATCTGTACAGACCTCGCCGTCAGCCGCCGCACCTTCTACGAATGGCGAGCCAAGGGCACCGCACCCAAGTGCATAAAGCTGCCCAACGGCGAACTGCGCGTGAGCCGACCCGACTACGAGCGCTGGCTCCAAGCCAGAGAGGACGCGGCTTGATGCGTGACATCACTTACAAGGTGAGCGTCTACGAAAAGATCGAGACCTACAAAGGCAAGAAGGTAGCGACGTACTACGTCCGCTGGCGAGTTGACAAGAGTGAGTTCCGCCAGCCGTTTCGGCATTCTGGCCAGGCCAGCACCTTCCGCAGCTCGCTTGTGACCGCTGCCAAGAACGGCGAAGCGTTCAGCCTCACTACTGGCCGACCTGTGGCCTGGGAGCGCGACGAACCCGAGGAAGAGGTCGAGCCGCCTGTTAGCTGGTACGCGCTCACGCTCGACTACACCGCTGTGAAATGGAAGTACGCCGCGCCGAATCACCGCCGATCGATCGCTGAGGCGCTCACGGACGCTACCGAGGTACTGCTTGGCGATGAGTCTCCGTATACCCGCACCGAGATCCGCCGCGCACTGGCCGCATGGGCGTTCAGCGGACGCTTACGCGAGAAGACCGCTCCTCCTGAGGACATCGCGCCTGTTATCAGCTGGCTGGAGACCGCGACAATCCCCGTGACCGACCTGGCCGAGCCCGATACGGGCGCCGCACGCGCGATCATGGACCGCATCAGCAGCAAGCAGAACGGCAAGCCCGCAGCCGCCAACACAGCGAACCGCAAGCGCGCGGTGCTGAACAACCTCATGAAGTACGCGGTCGTCGAGCGCAAGCTGCTGTCCGCCAACCCGCTTGAGTCAATCACCTGGACCCGACCAAGAAAGCTCAAGACCGTGGACCCAAGGTGCGTACTCAACGCCGACCAGGCGAGCCGGTTCCTTCTCGCAGTCGGCGAACTCGGCCCGCGAGGCCGACGGCTGAAAGCGTTCTTCGGCTGCATGTATTACGCGGCGCTCCGCCCAGAAGAGACAACCGACTTACACGACACCAGCATCGTCAGCCTGCCCGACAGCGGCTGGGGCGAGTTCCTGCTAACCAGCGCCCAGCCACGCAGTGGCTCGAACTGGACCGACGACGGCAGCGTCCGCCAGCGTGCCACTCTCAAGCACCGGGCCGAAGGAGAAACGCGCTCCGTGCCCATTCATCCCGAGCTCGTCGCCCTGCTCCGCGACCACATCAAGGAATTCGGGATCGGCCCAGACGGACGCATCTTCAGGCTGCCAGGCGGCGGAATCATCACCGACCGCGCGTACCTCGCCGTCTTCCACCAAGCCCGTGCCATCGCGTTCAGCGGAACCGAATCGGCATCGCTGCTCGCCAGGCGCCCGTACGACCTCCGCCACGCCGCCGTATCCATCTGGCTCAAAGCCACCGGCGATCCGCCCCAGGTAGCCGAGTGGGCGGGCCACACGGTCGACGTCCTGCTCCGCGTCTACGCCAAATGCATCGCCGGCCAGCAAGAACAAGCCAAACAGCGAATCCTCGAAGCCACCCAGACGAACACCCGAGATCACGAAGACACGTCTACTGGGGATCTACAGTGACCTCAGTGAGCGGTAACGCACTCCTAACCGTGTGCTTAACTTGCGAGCCTCGGGCTAAAGCCAGACACCGTCCCCGCGCGCGGCGTGTTGGGCTAGGAACAACTCGCGCAGCACAGTAAGACTAGAACGTCCCAGTCTGCCAGCCTCTGTTTAAGGTCGTTTCGTTGCCGCCCAAAGTCACCAAACGTCCGCACTATGTCCCTGAGTGTTACCTAAGTCCTTGGGCCAACGAAGATGACCAAGTCGCCGTTAGGCGCCGCGGGTAGCACGCGCGTGTTTACGCCGAATACTATCAACGTCGCCGTCGATGCGGGCATTTATGGACGAGGCAACGCCGGCCAGTCGCGAGAGAATATCTTCGGGCTGCTCGAAGAGTCCTGGCCAGACGTCCGAGCTAACCTCCTGAAGTTCGGCGGAAATCTACACGGCCAAGTGCGCTCTAGCGCAGCACTATTCGCCGCCGTCCAACTCGTACGGACCAGAGAACACATTGCTCAAGTCGAATTCCTCAACGCCTTTGCTAAATTCTCCGAGATTCGACCGGCAGACCGCGATGCCATGAGGACGTTCCTCACCGAGCATCATCTCCGGTTCATACCGTCGGATCGAGAAGTCGAGGCGGCCTGGACAATCGCGTACGTATCGCTAAATCGCGGCGAACCACTAAGCAAGGATGAAGTTGTACGCATGATGCTTAACCTCGCGATCCGCAGGCTGGGGCCTCAGCTAGAACGGTACAAGTGGACCGTGCAGCACTGCCGAAAGCCGATGCTCTTCACCAGTGACAGGCCAGTCATGTGCTGGCGTCCACGGAGCATTCGAGATCATTATGAAGGTATCGGGATCGGTAATGCGGAGGAGGTCCGGCTGCCCATTACGCCTCAAGATCTCCTGCTAATACGCCGTACTGGCACAGATTCCGGCGTCGAGCACATACAGCCCAGACGCTTCGAGCGAGTCAACGCTGGGATCGCGTCTCAGTGTCACGAGTTTGTAGTAGCAACGCGCAATTCCGCTCAGACACTGGAATATCTGCCTCTGGCGCCCCACCGCCCAGTGCTGCGATTCGATATTGGTCCAGGTATACGTGAACTGCCAGATGGCAGCCATGAACCGATGGAGGACGTCGTACATACGTGGGTGCCCGTGCACGCGGATCGCGTATAACGCACATGGCGCCCGACCTGGCCTTAGCTGGGCAGACTCTTTGGTGCTCGACGGAGGGCGATGAGCCGAACCTCATTCTCGTATAGCGGATCAGTTGCGATAACCGCCGTAGTAGTCGGTGCGGCTTCCGCATACGTTCCCCGTGGCGAATCTTATGAGGCCCCAGGATTAGATTCGGCGTCTCGGGCGGGAACTCCCTTCCGCACGCGGTGCACTTGATCACGAACTTGCCCCCATCGCCGCTGTATCGTGTAGCGGCCGACTGATGTGTGCCCGTATACGCATGCGCCTTACGCCATCGCCTTCACCGACGCTGAATCTGCATCACCGCTCGCCAGGCGCCTCTAACGAGCTGCGCCACGCGGCTTTCTCCATCTGGCTCAAAGCAACCGGAGACCCAGCCCCAAGTCGCCGAATGGGCCGGACACACCATCGACTTCCTTCACGCCAAATGCATCGCCGGCCAGCAAGAACAAGCCAAACAGCGAATCTTTGAGGTCACCAGCATCGATTCCTAGTCGGTAAATGGCTTTCACGGCTCGGCAGCGAACTGGCGAACTGGCGATGCCCAGTCGAACAAGCCTCCTTCGAGCGTGCCCAGGCAAGCCCCTGTCGCGGGCATTGCCGCGATCGCCGGACCGGTCGTCATCTTTGTGATGGCATTTCGGTCCTCTGGGTGGCCTATGACGCACCTGATTCCGGCGGTGCCCAGCGCGGTCTCGTTGATTATCGTGACAGCATCCGGATCTAGGATACGTTCGGCGAACGGGCCGGCTTCGTAATCGTCGCCTGACCGGGCCGCCCCTACGGCCATGATCACGCCAACTTGTCCAGAGAGCGGAAAGAACACCCCTTTCAGCTCGCGGACCGGATCCGCGAGCGGCGTGTAGCCCTTGTCATTCACTACAAACCGCGGCGCGGGGTGGCATTGGCGGGCAAGGGCGAAGCGCGCCCCGGCCATCCAAGCGCGCGTCTCTTGATAAGTGTTCTGTCTTTGTGTCTGCACGTCATCGCCGGATAGATCTGGTCCTCCCATCGCTCCGAGGTAGTCGCGCGCCGCGCGGTCGAAGTCGGGGTGCCGGATGGCCTGAGCCTGGATGTGCAGGAGAACTATCCGCCAGTTGGCGGGCGTCCAGGACCCGTTGTCCATAGCGGCGACGGCGGTCGGCAGTCCGCCCTCGTACTGCTTCCATAGTTGCTCAGCGAAGTCGGCAGCCAAACCTGGTCCGGGCTGGTCTACGTCATAGATGCCGTACTCGAACCCGACCTGGTCCGCGCGCATAAGACTGACGGTGCGTGAACCGACGGTCCACCGGACGCATACCTGGGCCAAGCGCAACCCGCCGGAAGGCTTGCCGACGACGCCGAACCCGCCGATAAATGCGGCGGGAAGATAGTGCGGGCGCGGTCCCTTCGTCACAGAGGCCGATTCTCCTCCCGTAAGTGCGCTTTTCCCACGAAATTATCGAGGCAACGGTCTTGGCCTCTGCTGCGGCTATTGGTCCAGTCGCCGGGCTATGTGCTGCAACGTTGTTGCGGTGGTTCGTAGTATCCCGGCGCTGAGTGCTGCTAGCCGGCCGCCTGTGCCTTCGCGTCCCGGAGGTGGTACTGGATCGCGGACCGGCCTGCTCAGAGTCAGCAAGATGTCGTCGCGGTCGGGCCGGGGAAGTTCGGTTAGATCCTTGGTGGATTGGTTGATGCTGTCTGCGCTGCTTGCTGCGGACGGTGGTTTTGGCGGCACGACCGTGATCAGCATCGCGGCGGCGCGGAGGGTGAGCGCGGCGTACGTGGGGCTGATCTCGCCGACGAAACCATGGGCTACCTCATTGCGGATATTCATTCCGGCCGGACCAAGGAAGAGCCAGCGGAGGAAATAAGCCCATGACTCATCGAGTGCCAGCTTCTCCAACTCCTGGAGGAGCACGAACAGACTAGGGTACTGACCGGGATCCTTGGCTACCTGCGCCCGGTAGATCCCTTCGTCCATCTCAAGCAGCAGCGCCCGCGCTGCTGCTTCGACCTTGGGCACGACCAGATGGACGCATGACTCGTGGTCACCGGACCAGAAGTGACGGAAGCCGCGCGCAAGGCTGAGCGCTAGCGCCTCGTCTGACCGGCCGTTGGCGGTCAGGAAGGCCGCAAGTTCGGACTCCTCGGGAACGCCATATCGGCCGGCGAGCCGCTGAAGGCCTTCAGCGAGTATCCTGCCCTGGTTCTCAGCGCGGATACGCGCGTGGGTAGCCAGCCGCTCGGCCTGCCTCTCCTCGTCTGACGAGGGTGTCCATCGAGGAAGTCCGTCACTGCCCAAGATGGTACGGGTGATGGTGCTGGCAAACACCGTGACCTTCGCGATGTCGCGTTCTTGCCGCCGCAGTATCTCGATCTCACCCAGCGGGCAGCCTGTGCTGAGAAAGAAGCCCATCCCATCACGCCATTGCGGGCTGACGGTGAAAGCATCAAGGAAACGCTCAATGTGGTCCCGCGGGATGCGGATCGACGAAGAAGACCGCCTCAGCCCCAGGTCCTTGACCGGGATCGCCTGCAGGGCCGCCGTAGCCTGCCTGACCAGGTCAGTTAGCCCGCGGTCCCTGGCAATCTTGATGGCCTCCTGCAGGCGCGACTGCTTCGCCATGCCGGCGCTCGCCGCCGCCTCGGCCAGATAGGCGCTTACCTCGCGGCGATTGATGGCCTCGATATCGGCGGGCTCATCTGTCTGCGCGCGCATCATCGATGCAACCTGGCTCGCGTTGTAACCCTCGCTATAGGTGCGGAATGCCGTGTCGAGAAGCGCGATCACCGCTGCGCGGTCCTGGACGGTATCGGGGGCTCGCTTCGCCTGGCCGGGAGCGGGCTTGGCGGCCAGTGCGGCGATCATCGGCAAGACTACTCCCGGTCCGATCGGCGGTCTGCGGGCCATCGCCGAGCGGGCCTGCACCGCGAGTTCTGAACAGACATCGACCAGCAATTTCCAGGCACGAATCCGCCTGGCCAGATCCCATCCCCGCAGGAGAAACGCCGCGACGTCCAGATCGGCTTCCGGACGCGACCGCGCAGCACCCAGGTAGGCATTGACTGCCCTAGCGGCCCGGTCCCCGACAGCCCCGTCCCGGCGCTCAAACAGCAGATCAGCAAAACGGGCTCGTGCTGCTGGGTGCTCTGCGAGATCAGCCACATCACGCCACAAGGCGACTACATCCGGTGCCACCTCCGAGATCCGTGGCGGCCACGCAAAATCCTCGGTCGCGGTGTGCGGACGCAACTCGCACCCGGCCTTGCCGCCCTGCTCGACACGGAGCGTATACGAGACGGCCAGAATCAATTCCCGGACCAGCGGCGACTCCGGATTGGCGCCTGCCACTTCAGATTCGGCCCGCAAAGAATCCGCGACATCCCACCAGCGCCTAGCGGACTCATATGCCCTGTCAACGAGACGCGCCGTGTTCGCCGCTGATGACGGCTCATGCACATACGGCTCCTGATCAGGCTCGTTTACGGCTGGAACCGCGTCGCTGTCGCCGAAGTCGCCGGATCCAGCGGATTCAGCTGTCATCTGCAATTTCCCCCAAAGACAAGTCGAGGCCATTCGGCCGTTCTGTCGCGACGCCCTGCCGGTCGCACAGAGCCCACGTAGATACGACTTGGAACGGCCATGAACGTTAGTCGCTGCCACTGACACCCAGTCTCACTACGACACTCACGTGCTTCAGGCACCCGCCGTCAGACCGCGCTAGGTAAGCCGATGCAGCCATTGGACCGGCGGTCAGCGTGCCCGGTCGATCCACCACCATTCGCGCGGGAGGTTCATGCATCGCACGAGATCAAGGGCGTTGTCGATCCAGTGGACAAGCTCGGTTCGTCGTGCGCGGTAGTCGAGGAGCTGGAACGCTCGGGTCGCAGGCACGATGGCGGGTGCGGCGGCTATGAGAACTGCGCCCCAGACAGCGACCCTGTCCGGGCGGATCGTGATTGCCTTGCTGCCGTCGGCCAGAATGATCTCCTGCCAGCTACCGGTAAGGGCGTGCCATTCCGCATGTAGCGCGGCCGAGTAAATGGAGTACATGCCAGGAGTGAACATGGCAGATTCCAGCGCCATGTTCCGCTGCGTATAGCCCGGGAGTTTCTGATCCCCGCAATGCCACTCTCCGCCGTACCGGCGCCGGTGTTCTCTGTACTCGCACTCCAGCCCGAGGCTGGCAGCGAGGGATGCGACTTGATCAGGCGTCTCAGCCAGCGGATCCGCGATCCCGCTGCGGCTTGCCTCCTCGGCCCGGTGTCGCGCACCGGATGCACGAAGCAGCATGAACCGAGCTACGCGGCGCCGGGCTCCAATGCCTGGCTCCAGTAGCCAGAGCGCCTGTGATCCGGCCTCCATGCCAGCCCGGGCAAGGCAGTAAAGAACATACGGCGTCGTATCAGCGCCAAGCGTGGCGGCCATGGAACTAATGCATTGCAGGACGGCTTCGAGGTAGAGCGTGGCTGCCATGTATACCGAGATGACCGGGCCGGCACCCCACGGGCCGACAGGGCCGGTTTCCTGGTTAGCGCGCTCGACCGAGGCCTCCGACTGCCAGCCCGGGCACCATTCCGGCTCTGGAAGCCATCGCTTCAAGTCAGCGCACGTACCGGAGAGGAACTGCCTCATCTCCCGCACGTCGGTGTCGGTCAGGTCTGCCATGTGGTCAATGATCGTGCCCGACCGACCCTTCCACCGCATGATTTTTGCGCGCGTATTTGCCGTGACTTGCCGCACATGCCCGTCCGGAGCCGCATCTAGCCGCACAGAGACCAAGAAGTCCTTGACCCACATACACCCAGGTCAAGGACTGTTTCCGCAGGTGGTGGCAGGTGTTGGGTTCGAACCAACGTAGGCTGAGCCGACGGTTTTACAGCCCTATCCTCCTGTTCGAGGCTTATGCCGTTAACCTGCGGTTATGCGTTCCGAGGCGGGATTTGGGGCCGCCGCCGTCCGCTATGCGTCCGTGCGCTGGGAGCCGGTGGCGAGGTGACGCACGGACGGGCACGGACGGCGGCGGCAGGAGGCCGCGTCTTCACGCCCCGGTCCGGGCGTTTCTGGCCGTTGACCTGCGGTGTTCAAGATGCCATCTTGCCTTCGCCGTCTTCCTCGCCGCCGGGTTCGGGCTCGGTGTCCTTGGTGCCGAGGGCGTCGGTGATGCGCTGGTTGGCGGCGTCGGCCTGCCCGTCGATGCAGTGCGCGTAGATCTTCAGCAGGACGGCGACGCCGTGCCCGGCCCGGCGGGCGACCTCGGTGGCGGGCACCCCGGAGTTGAGCCACAGCGACACTGCCGCGTGCCGCAGGTCGTAGGGGCGGCGGCCGAGCGGCGACCTGTACTGCGCCTCGGTGAGGGCCGCCTGGCGGGCCTCGGCCCACACGGCGCTGTAGGCGGAGTCCTGGATGAGGCCGCCCCGGCTGGTCTGGAAGACCCGCCCGTCGGGCGTCGTCCCGTACTTCTTGATGTGGGCGCGGAGCAGGCGGACGAGTTCGGGCGGGATGGGGATGGTGCGGGTCTCGTTGTCGGCGCGGTGCTTGAGGCCGCGTTCCTGGCGGGAGGTGCCGTGGTCGGTCCAGGCCGTGCCGGCGCGGGAGGCGGAGGCGGCCAGGACGATCCTCCCCCACCCCTTGCCCGGCAGGTACAGGTCCAGCTCGCGGAGCATGACCGCCTCCGAGGGTCGCAGGGCGGCGTAGTACAGGCAGCCGTAGAACGCCTCCAGGTGCGCGCCCCGGTCACTGAGTCCGCGGACGGCGGCCAGGAGCTTCCTGGCCTGGGCGGGGCTGACCACCACCCGCCGGTCGACCGTCTGGGCGACGGCGGGGGCGGTCCACTGGATGCGGTCGATGGGGTTGGAGGGCAGGCGGCCGAGTTCGACGGCGTAGCCGAGGGCGTTGTAGAACACCGACCGCTTGCGCCGCTGGGTCGACCCGGCGGCGGGCTTGCCCGCCAGGGTCTTGGCGCACGCGCCGAGCGCGGCCCGCACTGTGGCCGGGTCGTCCAGCGCGCTGAGCGGCAGCGAGGCGCGGGCGGCCCAGCCGAGGGCGAGGGCGATGTCGCGCGGCGGGTCGGTTTCGCGGGTGGCGGGGTTGAACGCCCAGGCGAACAGCGCGCGGCGCAGCACCCTGGGCTCGGGCGCGACCTTCTCCTTCGCGGTCAGGGCGACGGTCACGGTGACCAGGGCCTCGGCGACCGACCGACGGGAGACCGGGGCCAGGTTCGGCCACTTGGCCTCGGCGTAGCTGCGCGCATGCTCGTACCAGGTGACCAACTCCCCCTCGGTCGACTCGGCGGCGGGCAGGCCGGTGCGGGGGCTGAAGGGCCGCCGGTCGCGGGCGGCGTCCTTGAGGTCGTCGAGGAACCCGTCGGCGAGGGTCTTGTTCTTGAACGACTTGCAGTGCTCCTGCCCGTTGACGGCCCACCGGACCCGGTAGCGTCCGCCGCTGGCGTTGTCGGCGATCTTCTTGGTGTCCCAGAACCTGACGTCGTAACTGTCCATCTGCTGTCTTCTCCTGTCCGTCTTGCACTTCTTCCAGGTGGCGCAGCCACGCCGTCAGCGCGCTGCGCCGGACCCGCACCCCGCCTCCTGGCAGCCTCACCAGCGCCGGGCCGGCGCCTTGCCGGCGCCAGCGGTAGAAAGCGGCCCGGGATACCCGCAGCTCGGCGGTCACCTCCTCGATCGTGAGCAGCGGGTCGTCCGGGTTTCCGGGGGCTGCGTCCTGGGTGGCGGGGGGCCGGCCGGGAGCGGTCACCGTTCCCGGGGGCGGCCCGTCCGTGGGGTCGCGACGACGGACGCTCCGCTCAGCCCGGCCTGTCAAGTCCGGCCCCCGCCGGGCCGGCGGCGGCAGGCGGCTGCCCGGGGCGGCCGACACTGGCCACGGGGGAAAGAGGTAAGGCCCCGCGGTCGCAATGGGCGGCGGGGCGAGGGCTGGCGGCCGGCCCGGCCCTGCCGGAGGGGAAGGCCGGCAGGGCCGGGTGCGGGATGGTCCCGGGCGGTGACCTCGTGCGCGCCCTCGCCGTTGCCGGGGGTGGAGGCAGCCGGCCCGGATGCCGACCGGCGGGGCGGGCTGGCCTGCCGCCCGGGACCGCAGGCATCCACCCTCGACTCCGCCCGCCCCGTCAAGTCCGCCCGGCCGCCCGGCGCGGGGGCGGGCCTGGCACCCGGCCCGCAGCCACGGGCCGGTACGGGCCGGTACCCGCCCGGCCAGGAGGGGCCGGGCGGGTACGAGGGCCGGCCGCCGGGCGGGTGCCGCGAAGGGGGCACGGGGGCGCGCACCGCGACGGTGCGCGCCCCCGTCGCACACGCGCCCGCCCCCGGGCGGCGGCCCGGTACGGGCTCGCCCGGCTGCGCGCGGCGCGTTATTCTGACCGGAGGATCTGTCATAGGCCACTCCCTCATGCCTTCCGGTTTTCCGTCCCACTACAGAAATCGGGTTTTTGGGGCCTTTTTTCGCTGGGCACCCCGAAAAAGGTGCTGGTGAGGCAAAAAAGCGCGGTTGTTGCGGGAGGTTCGTTTACTTCCGGTGGCCCTTCATGTACCTCGCGTGTCCCGGCCGTGTACCTGGCGGGAAACGACGCCGGTCAGCGCCCTGATGTACCTGGCCGGGAGCGGCCGGCGGCCGGCGCGGCGGGAAGGGGTCACGCCCGTCGGGAAGGGCGCAGGTACGCGCGCAGACGGCGCGGCCGGGGCGGCATCCGTTGCCGTCCCGGCCGCGCCGTTCGCGGGCCGCGCGTTACGCGGCGCTGGCGGTGGCCTCCGCGCTGGTGCCGGGGTCGCCGGCCGCGTCCGGGGCGGCGTCCGGGGCGGGGGCGGCGGTGGCGAGCCGGTAGGTGCGGGGCTTGTCGGTGACCATCTGGGCGGTGCCGAGGCTGACGAGCTTGTCCAGGGCGTTGGCGACCGCCCCGGCCGAGCGGGTGAGTACCTTGCCGACCTGGTGCGGGGTGAAGGCGGTGCCGGGGAACTTGCGCAGGTGCTCCTCGACCAGGTCGCGCAGCGCGCCGGGCCGGGTCGCGGGGGCGCGCCGGCCGCTGGCGGCGGCCTTCAGGACCCGCCGCCCCTGGGCGGCCAGGTCGCGGGCGGTGTCCAGGGCGGCGAGGGCGACGTCCAGGTTCCCGGCGGCGAGGGCCTTGCCGGCCTCGTCGGCGGCCTGGGCGATGGCCAGGACGGTCCCGGCCGCCTCGGCGGTGACGGCCGGGTCCGGCCCCGGCGCGGTGCCCGCTTCCGGCTGCTGGTCCCCTGCGGTGCCGCCGTCGGGGGCCGGGGCGGGCCGGCTCGCGTCGGCCGCGCCGCCGGCCGGCTCGGCGGCGGGCTGCCCGGCGTCGGCGTCCGTGCCGGGGGCCTCGGCGGGCGGGGCCTCGTCGCCCGGGGCCTCCGGGGCGGCGGCGGGCTGCCAGGTGTCGGCGATGCCGGGCCGGCTGCCCTTGACGCGGGTGGCGGTGCCGTTCTTCTCGTGCGCGAGCAGGGCCTGCCGGGCGGCGGGGACGCTGATCCCGGCGCGTGCGGCGATCACCGCGACGGCCGCCCCGGCGGGCTCGGCCGACAGCGCGGCCAGGACGGCCGCTGCGGGGCTGTCGCCCGCCGCCGGGGCAACGGGCGCGGGGTCCGGGGTCGTCGCCGTGTCGGCGGCGGTGCGGGCCGCGTGCGGGGCGGGGGCGGGGGTGCTGGTGCGTGCCATGATGGTGACTCCGTTTCTATTCTCCGGCGATATTCCGGTTTTTGATTTGACTGCGCCGGTGTTTTCTGGACGACAATTGCTCTGGTCCGGACGCGAAGTCAAGCGGCTCCGCGACAATTCCAGATGCCGTTTTCCGCGTCGGCCGACGGGCACGGAAATACGCCGGCTCGCTGTCCTCACCTGGCATGACGACTCGTGCCAGCGACTTGGCCGGCGGTTTCCCGGGAAGCAGCCGGGCCGAATTCCAGCTTTCGGACTTGCGTGCCGAGGCTTTTCCGCGCCCGCCGCCTTTCCTTTCCCGCTGCGTTTATCCCGGTGCCGCGATCTGGTGCGCGTGGCCTTTCCCCGACGGGAGGCGCCCGTGCCGGGAGGCGGGCCGGGCCGCCTCCCGGCACGGGGGTCAGGCGGTGCGGGCGCTGGCGGTGACCGCGCGGGCGACCGCCGCGCTGGTGGCGGCCGGGTCGGCGAGGATGACCACCCGCGCGCCGGCCATGGTGTTGGCGGTGTCGCTGGGGGCGATCCAGATGACCAGGCAGCCCGAGGCCACCAGGCGGGTGATGAGCTTTTGCCCGTCGGCGTGCTGGGTGCCCTTGTACCGGCCGTCGGAGACGATCACCAGGATGCGCGTGGCCCCGGGCCGGGCGAGGCCGAGCGCGCCGTCGAGGGCGCTGACCGCGCGGGTGAAGTCCTCGTACTTGCCGGCCGCGCTGAACTCGGCGACCCGGGCGGGAGTCGCGCCGGGGTAGGTGACCGGGCGGACGTCGCGCCCGTAGGTGACGGCGGCGGTGCGGGCGGCGGGCAGGCTCGCGGTCGCGCGGGCCAAGATCCAGGCGGTCGAGGCGACCGGCCCGGTGAAGCCGCTCATCGAGCCGGACACGTCGCAGGCGACGCCGACCGCCAGCGGCGGGGCGGGCACCCGGCGGCGCTCGACTCGCGTGAACGGCTTGGCGGTCGGCATGGCCCCGGCGGCGCGCTGCGCGTCGGCGGCCATAGCGTGCCGCATCCGGAGCCGGCCCGGCGGGGTCGCCGAGGTGATCACGGTCTCGGCGCGGCCCCCGGCGCTGGCCGCGCGCAGCGCGCGGCCCAGCCGCCTCGCGGCGGCCTGCTCGTCGGCGGTCGGCTCGCGGGTGGTGCCCGTGGTGCCGCCGGACCCGTCGCCGGGGTCGCGGGCGAAGACCCGGGCAGAGGCGTCGCCCGCAGCGCGGCGGGCCTTGTTCTCGGCCTCGCGGGCCTCGGCCGCCCCGGGCGGGAACGGGGGCGGCGGCGCGAACTCGGCCTTGGCGGCGTCCTCGACCCTCGCGGTTGCCTCGCCGACCGCCGAGGCGACCGGCGACGGCGGCCCGCCCGCCTCGGACGGGTCCGCCTTCGGGGCGGGCTGGTCAGGCTGGACGCCGAGGATGCGGCACCAGCGGCGGCCGAGCCGCACCATGCCCCGCGCGTCGTCGTCGCGGGTGCGGTGGGCCTCGCGCCACACCTGGCGGAGCTGGCCCAGCTTCTCCTCCCCGATCACGGTGGCGACCGCCCTGGCGACCGGCTCGGCCTCGGCGCTCTCGAGGATGCCGGCGTCTTCCCGGGCGAGGATCAGCGCGGCGGCCGACCCGGCCTCGGCCGCGCTGGCGGGCGGGGCAGCGGCGGCGGCGAAGTCGCCGACCACGATCTGACAGGTGCAGGCCCGCAGCCAGGCCCGGTCGCCGGGGCGGCGAGTGACCTGGCGGGCCTCGATACGGGATTCTTCCAGCGCGGTCGCGGCGGCCGACCAGGCGGCGTTCGTGCCCCGGGGGGCGCGCCAGCGGGAGTGGGCGGCGTGCGCGCACTCGTGGACGGTCGCGCCCCACAAGGCGGGGTAGCGCTCGCGGTCGGCCGGGTTGGCCGGGTCGGCGGTGGCGGGGTCGACGCCGAGGTGGTCGGCGTTGACCTCGATCTCCGCTGAGGCGGGGATGAAGCAGGCCGGGGCTCCCCGGCCCGCGCCGGGGGCGACGGTCACGGTCAGGTCGTCGCGGCCGGCGACCGGGGCGACCTGCGCGGCCATCTGGGCGGAGAAGGCCAGCCAGGCGGCGGCCGGGCGGGGGCGCCTTTCGGGGGCGGGGGCGGGCGGGGTCGCGCTCATCACAATGCTCCTTTCCAGGCAGGGAGGCTGGGTCAGATCTGGCGGCCGAGGGCGAGCGGGGCGACGGTCTTGCCGAAGGTCTTCGCCAAGGTGTCGGCGACCACGTCGCGGTCCTCGGCCGGGGCGACCCCGGCGAGGTTGGCCAGCGCGGTGTCCAGGCCGAAGATTTTCGTGACCTTGGCGAAGGCGAGCAGCTCGCGGAGCTGGGGTGCCCAGCCGGTCTCGCCGTTGGCCTGCCGGGTGGCGAGGTTGCGGGCGGCGGTGATCGCGCGGGAGTCGATGCCCAGCGACCGGGCCAGGTCGAAGTCGGTCGCCACGTCGAACTGGAAGGTGAAGCGGCTGGACAGGGCCTGGGTGAGGACCGCCCCGTGGACTCCCGGGTTATGGCCGGCTACCACGTAGAAGCCGTCGGCCGCCGTGATGGCCTCGCCCTTGTGGGCCTTGACGGTCACCTCGCGCCGCCCGTCCATGGCTGGGTAGCAGACGGCGAGGACCGCCGGGGAGATGAGGGTGGCGTCGTCGATGAAAAGGACCCGGCCTTCCTGCATGGCCCTGATCAGCGGCCCGTAGATGAACTCGTACGTGCCGTCGGGCTTCTGGGTGTACTCGCCGACGAAGTCGCCGACCGTGGTGTCGCCGTCGCCGGCCACGGTGATCAGGTCGGGGAAGGCCGCCTCGACCAGGCTGGTCTTGCCGGTGCCGGGCGGCCCGGCGAGCAGGGAGGGCACTCCCTCGGCGCGCAGCGTGCGCAGCGCCTCGACGTCGGCCATGCCGGCCAGCACGCGGGGCCGGTAGACCTGCCCGCCTGGGCGGGTGACCGGGCCGGGCGCGGCCTTCGGGGCGGGAGCCTTCGGCGCGGCCGGCGGCGCTGGCGAGGCTGGCGGGGCGGCCGGCTTCGGCGCGGCCGGCGGGGCGGGCGAGGCGGCCGGCTTGGGGGCGGCGGGCTTGGGCGGGGCGGGGGCCTTGGGGGTGATGGCGGCGGCTGCGGTGGCGGTCGCGGAGTTGGCCTCGTAGCGCAGCGGCTTGCCCGTAATGCGGCTGGCCTCGGCCCGGTCGGCCAGGGTGGTCAGGGCGTTGCCGACCGCGCCGGCCGAGCGGCCGAGGTCTTTGGCGATCTCGCCGACCGTGTGCGGTCCGGGGCGCGCGGCCAGCCACTCGGCAACCTGGCGGCGAAGCTGGCCGTTGCCGAGCCGGCCCTTGGCCGGGGCGGGAATAGCGGGGGCGGTCATCGGGAATACCTCCGGGAAAAACAAAGGGGCGGGAATTGCGGGCGGGCGCGCGCTTCGCCATGACCCAGGTTATTAATTGCCGGTGAATTTCCCCCGGAATTTCCTGGGTACACAACGACGCTATCTCGCCTTTTCCGAGGCAGTCAACGCCTTTCCGCCTCGAAATCACGCAATTCCTCGCCAATTTCCGCGCTATTCGTCACTCACCGCGCCTGAATTGATTACCGTCCGCCCTCGCGCCTTTCCGCCGCCGGCGGCCGCCTTTCCGCGCCTGCCCTCGCCGCCCGCCAGCCTCCTCGCGCGCCTGCCCTCACCTGGCCGCACGCCCTCGCGGGGCCGGGCGGGCACGGGCCTGGGGGCACGGACCAGGGGGTGAGTACATGATACGGAACGGATACAATGCCACGGACAGGAGGCCGGGAATTAACGTACGTCACGCATCTGCGGCCCGCCACGGATGATTGTTTTATAAGCTTTACGCTTATATCAGTCTGGGAGTGCACAGGAAGGTTTATTCTCGCCGTGTCCAGCACGTCCGCCGCTGAAAGGGGGGGCCGCTGTCGGCAGGTACCCGTATTGGTACCCGTATTAGCTGGCGGTGCGGCAGGGTGACAGGTTCGCGAATCCGGCTAAACGGTCTGCTAATTCTGCTGACCGTCCCGGGCCGCTGTCCCGGGCACCGGGCCGGAGGCCCTCCGCGCCGGCAGCGGGCAGTCCGCGGACCGGGCAGCGGGCGATGGTCGCGAGCCGGCCCGTGGCCGGCGAGCCCGTCCCGGTAGGTTGCCACGCCTTCGCGGTGCCTGTCGAGCCGCCGCCCGCGCCACGGCGCGCCCGCCGGGCAGTACTCCCTCGCGGGCACACCGCGCCGACCGCCCGCCTGCCCGGCCGCGGACCAGCCGCGCCGGCCGGCGCGGGAAGGCATCAGGCTCAGGCGGCGCGGGAGGCTCCCGGCGGCAGGCCCTCGCCCGCGCGGAGCTGGCGCAGCAGCTCGGAGGCAGCCTGGTTGGACACGCCGAGGCGGGCGCGGAGCGCGTCGCGGGTGATCGGCTGGCCGTGCCGGCCCTGGTGCTCGTCGGCGACCCGCCGCGCCGCAGCGAGCAGCGCCTCGTCCCCGCCGTCCTGCGGCTCGTCCCCGGCATCGTGCACCGGGGACGGCCGTCCCGGCGCGGACGGCTCGCCCACAGCGCCGTCCTCGCCTGCGACGGGGCGGGGCCGGCGGGCGGCGCGGCGCTCGATCATCGAGACCGCCACCAGGAACGCGGCGGGCGGCACGGCGGCCACGATCCGGCCCCAGGCCGTCGGCTGCGCCTGGGCCAGGTTGGCCGCCAGGCTCAGCAGCACCCCGCCCGCGAGCACCACGGTCGGCCACGACAGCCACCTGGTGGCGATGCCCTGCTGCTTGTCGCGCTGCCGCTCGCGGGCGGCCATCACGCAGGTCAGGTCGACGCAGACCGCCACCGCCCAGGACATGGGTCCAGACTGGCCGTGCTGCGCGGCGGTGTCGCGGATGTGGGTGAACGAGCCCGCCCCGGCGATCACCGCGAGCACCGTGACCGGCAGCGCGTCGGCGACCGCCAGCAGGCGGCGGCCCGCGCTCACCAGCCGTCCCGCCGTCCGGCCCGTCCCGGACGGCCCGGCGGGCCGTCCCCGCCCGCGTCCGGCCTCGCGCGGATACCGCCGTGCCCGAGCTGGACTGCCCCGGTCAACGCTGAGTCCTTCACGCCTGGTTGCCTCCTGAACGCACGGCCGGCCCTGACCCTGCCGGCGGCCACCGTGCCGCCGGCGACGAGGGGGGCGCGCCCCGGGCTGGGCGGGGCGGAACTCCCCACGTCCCCCTCATCTACAGAAATCGGGTTTTTGAGGCTCTTTTT
This sequence comes from uncultured Actinomycetota bacterium, assembly GCA_963720575.1. Classification (GTDB taxonomy): domain Bacteria; phylum Actinomycetota; class Actinomycetes; order Streptosporangiales; family Streptosporangiaceae; genus Chersky-822. The sequence goes on along the minus strand of CAVRGA010000001.1, from coordinate 210,512 downwards.
CGCCGGCCGACCGAAATTAGGTACCAGAGGGAAAGAATCGGCCGTTTGTTACAGGAGTTCCATATACCTGGCTTATACCTTTTTTGGTCCTTTCGTGTACCCGCGATATACCTGGGGCCGCCTTTCCGCCGGTCCCGGCCCTCGCACGGCGGTGGTCCGCTGACCGTCGCTTTTCACGCGCGGCGCGGGCCAGAGGACCCAGGGGCACCTTGGTCTTTGCCCGCGGGCGCGGTTCCTGCCCTTGCCGGGAGGCCGCGCTGGCGCCCGGCGGCGTCAGGTCCCGCCGCTGGTGTTCAGCGCCTGGGACTCCGCGACCCGGAACGCCGCCACGGCGGTCGTGAACAGCGGCGGCAGCACCCCGCCCGCGCCGCCGGCTCCCTGCCAGGTGACGTCCCAGGTGATCGTGGCCGTCACCTGGAAAGCACCGCCCGGCTGCCCGGCGCTGGAGCTGGTGTAGGTGTGCCCGCAGGACGGCGACGCCGCCGCCGGGTTATCCGCGCTCGTGTACGGGGTGCCCGCCCCCTGGCAGGTCACCGTGCTCCCGTCGCCGGGATGCCAGGTGACCGACACCGGGGTCGCGGTCGCGGTCACGCTCTCCCCCGGAACCGTCGCCGTCTTCGACTCCGGCACCCACTCCGCGGGATTAATCCACAGCCAGGTCGGCAAGTTCGTCAGCTGCAAGGCCGCCTGGGCGGGACTGGAGCGGATCACCGGGCTCGGCAGCCCCAGGGTCTGGCGGGCCAGCGCGGCCAGCACCGCCGGGTCCGGCGGCGCCGGCCCGCCCCCGGCGGGAGCGCCAGCCGGGGCGGCGGCCCCGATCGGGCAGGCCAGCGTCTGCACCGTCACCTGGCAGCCCGCCGGGACGCAGCCGAACGTCTTGTTCACGGTGCCCGCGCACCCGCCCGCAGCACCGCCCCCGGCGGCGGTCCCGGCAGCCGGCTGGCCGCCCGCCTGGGTACTTGTGCTGGCCGGAGTTCCCGCCGACGCGCCGGACCCGGCCGTCACCGTGCACTGCGGCGCGTACGACTGCCCGCAGGTCACGTTGCCGTACGGGTTCACCCCGCCCGGCCCGCCGCCGGCCAGCGCCGCCTGCTGCCCTCCGGCCAGCAGCAGCACGACTGCCAGGGCGGCCGCCAGCACGAAGGCGAGGGCGCGGCTCAGCACGACCCGGTCTTCTCTACGACGAGGTAGGTCACCTTCCAGGTGCCGTCGAACGGCTGCACCTGGGCGCTGATCGCCTGCCGCCCCAGTGCCTCCCCCTGGACGGGCTTGCCGGACTTGGAGTAGGCGACGGCACCGGAATCGTCGGAGCAGTCGGAGACCTTCGCCTCGGGCGTTCCCAGCGACGTCTTCGTCATCGTCACGGCAAGGTCGTGCGACGGGGTGCCCCGGGTCACGATCCCCTCGCGGTAGTTCTGGTACAGGCCGTGGATCAGCAGCTCCAGCGCCGAGCCAGCCGCGTAGCGGTCCAGCGACGGCGACTGGTAGTCCGCCGTCCGCGACGCGGTGAAGAACGCCTGCCACATGCCCAGGTACGCCTGGCGGGCCAGCACCTGCGGGTCGCCGGCCGCAGCCGTAGAGGTGGGTGCCGACACCGTGCGGTCCGGGAGCGCCGTCGACTGCGTGGCGGGCGTGCTAGCGGCGCACCCCGCCAGCCCGGCCGCCGCGCAGCACGCGAGGAACGCCGCGCGCAAGGTTCTCGTGCCACCGCGCAATCCCGGTCACCTCCCGATAATCGCGGAATCCCGGAGGTGATTACCGTGATAGCACCCAGGCGGATGGCACTTCAAAGTGCCATCGATCGCACCTTGCGGTGCGATCCGCGCGCCAGCGCCCGCGACCCGGCGCGAGCATGGCCCCTGACCAGCGCGTCTGCACGGCAGCGGCCGGCGCGGCCCAGGTTGCCGCGTAACGCGATTTTCCTGAGCTGCCTGCGCCGCCTGTTGTGCCTTGTGTCGGCCAGGCGGGCTGGAGAGGCGCTTGCGGCCTGCCGCAGCCCGTGGCCCGATCATGGCGGCTCGCGCTATGCCCGCTGCTGGCCGATCCCGCGCGCCGGGCCGCCCGGACGCCGCCACGCGGCCCGCTGACGCGGTCCCGGCCGCCGCCGGGCACCCGTGGGCGTTCCCGGCGGCGGGGCCGCGCTGTGCCGCTTACCGGGCGCGGCGGCGGGCCGCCCTCCCGGGCGTCCGCAGGCGTGCGGCGAAGGCGGGCGTGCGGGCTTCGGGATGGTCAGCGGACGAGGGCGAGGACTTCGTCGCGGATGGCGGTCATGGCGTCGTGGCTGGGTGCTTCGACGTTGAGGCGGAGCAGCGGCTCGGTGTTGGAGGGGCGGAGGTTGAACCAGCGGCCGTCGCCGAGGTTGACGGTGAGCCCGTCGAGCCGGTCGGTCGCTACGCCGGGGCGGGCGTAGGCGGCCTCGACCTCGTCCAGCTTGCCGGGGACGTCTTCGACGTGGCTGTTGATCTCGCCGGAGGCGACGTAGCGGCTGTACTCGGCGGTCAGTTCCGACAGGGGGCGGTCCTGGCCGCCGAGGGCGGCCAGGACGTGCAGGGCGGTGAGCATGCCGGTGTCGGCGCGCCAGAAGTCGCGGAAGTAGTAGTGGCCGGAGTGCTCGCCGCCGAAGACGGCGTCATGCTCGGCCATGAGGGCCTTCATGTAGGAGTGGCCGACGCGGGAGCGGACGGGGGTGCCGCCGTGCTCGCGGATGATCTCGGTGGCGGCGGCGCTGGTGATGACGTTGTGGACGATGGCCGAGCCCGGGTAGCGGGCCAGCTCGCGGGCGGCGACCAGGCCGACGATCGCGGACGGCGGGACAGGTTCGCCTTGCTCGTCGATGAAGAAGCAGCGGTCGGCGTCGCCGTCGAAGGCCAGCCCGATGTCCGCGCCGGTCTCGCGGACCTTGGCCTGGCAGTCGAGCAGGTTCTTGGGCTCCAGCGGGTTGGCCTCGTGGTTGGGGAAGGTGCCGTCCAGCTCGAAGTACAGCGGGACCAGGTCGACCGGCAGCCCGGCGAGCACGCCGGGGACCATGTGCCCGGCCATGCCGTTGCCGGCGTCGGCGACCACCTTCAGCGCCCGGATTCCCTCCAGGGGCACCAGGGAGTGCAGGTGGCGCACGTAATCCGCGCGCAGATCCTGGCTCGTGACGATGCCTGGCACCGGGGCCGGGGCGGGGATGTCGCCGGCGGTGAGCCAGGCGCGGATCTGCGCCAGGCCGGTGTCCTCGCCGACCGGGGCGGCCCCGGCGCGGCACAGCTTGATGCCGTTGTAGGCGGCGGGGTTGTGGCTGGCGGTGATCATGGCGGCCGGGATGCCGAGGGCGCCGGAGACGTAGTAGGCGTAGTCGGTGGACCCAAGTCCCGCGTCCAGCACGTCCGCGCCCGCCGCTGCCGCGCCCTCGGCCAGCGCGGCGGCCAGGGCCGGGGAGGAGTCGCGCATGTCCCGGGCGACGGCCAGGCGGCGGGTGCCGGTGAGCCGGACGAACAGCGCGCCCACGTCGCGTGCGACGCCGGCGTTCATCTCGTCCGGGACGGTGCCCCGGATGTCGTATGCCTTCACGAGCCGGTCAAAGTCGGGCACGGTAGCTTCTCCTGGTTCCTTGTCGGCGCTCACGGTAAGCGAGCGAAATACTACTGACGACCCGGCGGGTGCCGGGCTGTGTTACGCCGGCCGTGCCGCGTCCTGGCGGGCGGCCGGGGGCGTGCAGGCCAGCCCGGCGGGGTCGCTGCGGGGCAGCGCGACGGCGTGCACCGGAAGGCCGGCGACGCTGGCCAGGACGGCGGCGACGGCGTCGTCGGGGACGAGCGCGAACAGGCAGCCGCCGTGCCCGGAGCCGGACAGCTTCGCCCCGTAGGCCCCGGCGGCCAGCACCCGGCTCGCGCACGCCTCGATCAGCGGCGTGGAGCAGGCCACCTGGTCCCGCAGCAGGGCGTGCGCGGCGCTGAGCAGCCTCCCGGCCTCGCGGTAGTCCGGCTGGGGACTGTGCAGCACCGAGGTCAGCGCCTCCACGAGCGCAGCGGTCTCCGCGACATAGGCAATCATGGCCGGCTCGCGGGCCTGGAAGCGCTCCCGCTTGCTGGCCAGCACTGTGGCGGTGGCGCGGCGCTGCCGGGTGTCGATCAGCACGACCGGCAGGCCGAGCGAGGCGGTGATCAGGGCGGCGTGCGGCCGGGTGCCGGCCGATACCTGGTTGACGCCGCCGCTGGCGCAGGCCAGGAAGTCCATCCACCCGGCCCCGGTTCCCAGCTCGCCGGTCTCGGCCTGTCGCGCCAGCGTGCACGCGTCGGCGGTGCCGGGCGCGCCCCCGTGCTGCAAGGCGGCCAGCGCCGCGACCACGGCGAGCGTCAGGGAGGCGCTGGAGGACACCCCGGCCCCGACCGGCAGGTCGGTGCTCGCGGTCACCACCACCCCGGCCAGGTCAGCGGCGGCCGGCAGGGTGACCCTGGCGGCGGCCTGCATGTGGTCGAGCACGTCGCCGTCGTAGACCGAGGCGGCGGCGCGGGCGGCGGGCACCAGCCGCGTCTGGTACAGCGGCGGCCCGGAGATCAGCGCCAGGGCGTCGGAGCCGGCCGCGCGCCAGGCGGTCACCCTCGTGCGCAGCGGGACCGCCGCCGTGACCGAGTTCCCGCCGGTCATCCAGTCCAGCGACTCCCCGGCCAGGCAGATCCGCCCCGGCACCGAGGCCGTCGCGACCTCGCGGGCGCGCGGGGCGCGGGCCGCGCTCACCGGCGGGTCTCCGGCAGCGCCTGCACGCAGGTGCGGCAGGCGGGCGAGGCCGACCAGTCCGCGGCCGCGTGGCGGGCGCGCCAGGTCGTCATGGCACCGCTGTTCCACAGGTCGGCCAGGCTGGTGGCCGCGGCCGACCCGACCTCGTAGCGCTCGTGCTCGGGGGCGGAGTCGGGGATCACGTTGCAGCACATCTTGACGATGCCCCGGTAGTCGACCGACAGCGAGGTCGCGGTCATCTGGCACGGCTGCGTGCGCGGGCCGGCCTGGGCCGGGACCGCTGCGGTGCCGCCCCGGTCGTTATAGGTGGCCACTGACGGGCTGATCACCTCGACCAGCACCCCGGCGGCCTCGTCCTCCCAGCGTGCGGCCAGCCCCTGCCGCACCGGGCCGAGCTGCCAGCCGAGCGCGTCCGCCAGCCCGGCCTGGGCCAGCCAGCGCCGCAGCGCCGCCTCGGTGGGGGCGACGTCGGCCCTGTGCGGGTAGCGGGTCACCCGCACGTACCTCACCCCGGCCGCCAGCAGGCGCTCCAGGCCGTCGCGCTTGAGCAGGTCCCCGTTGGTGTAGATCGCCGGCCGGGCCTGCGGCGCGGCGGCGCGCAGCAGGGCGAGTTCGTCGTGCAGCCTCGGGTTGGCCAGCGGCTCGTTGTAGTTGTGCAGCGCGAAGAAGCCCGCGAACCCGGCCTCCCCGAGTTCGGCGGCCACCTTCGCCAGCAGCGGCCAGGGCATGAGCTGCTGGACCCGCCGCGCGCCCGTGTGCCCGTTCGGGCACCACGGGCAGGTCCGGTTGCAGTACCGGGCGGTCTCCACCTCCACGTACCGCAGCCCCGCCAGCGGCGGCGCAGCCGAAAGGGCAGCCGTCCCGGCCCCGCCACCGTATCTGGGCAGCCCGAGCGGGACGGGCGCGGCTTTAGCCGCCGGGTGCTGGGCGGGCGCGGTGCTGTTACATGTCATGAGTGGCCTCCTCTGCCAGGCCGGCTTCCTGCGGGAGCCCCGGTTGTTTAGGGGCATAAACCAGCCCGGCGTCTTTGGCGGGCACAGGCTGTATAGGGGTATAAACGCACAGTATGACTCGTGCGAGCTGACCGTCAAGGGGTCTAAACTCTGCTGCGTGGGGGCCACGGACGACTTCGATGACGTGCGCCGCGACCCGGACCCGGTGCGGCGCGGTCGCCGCGCGACCGAGCTGCTGGCCGTTTACCAGCAGCGGGCGGCCGAGCTGGCCCGGCTCCGCAAGGCGGCGGTCGAGGACGCGCACCGCGACCTGGGGATGAGCTACACCCAGATCGCCGCCGCGATGGGGCTGACCAAGGGCCGCGTCTCCCAGATCCGCGGAACCGCCCCGCCGCCGGAGCGGGCCTTCTTCGGCACCGGCCCGGTCAGCGTCGGCGTCCCGCTGCGCCACGGCGTCACCGACCGGCAGCGCCCGCTGGTGGCCGCCGAGGACATGCAGGCCGGCGAGGAAACCGCCCGCCTCCTGGAGGGGTACGGGCTGGCCGTCACCCGCTACCAGATCGGCCCCGGGACCGCCGTCGCCCCGCCCGGTGACGCGGTGGTGATCTGCGGGCCGAAGACCGCGCCGGTCGGGGCCGCGCTGCTCGCCCGGGACAAGGCGCTGGACATGCGCGAGGACGGCGGGCGCTGGTGGATCATCCAGCGGGCGACCGGGCAGCGGCTCGGCTCCCCGTCCGACGAGGCGGACCCGGCCGCCGCCGACCTGGCCTACGTCGGCCGCCACCAGATCGGCGAGCATGTCACCGTGCACATCGCGGGCATCCACGCGATCGGCTCGCTCGGCGCGGTCCACTACCTGGCCGGGCACCTCGCGGAGCTGTTCGCCGGCGCCGGGGACGCCTCGCTGTCGCTGGTCACCCGGGCGTCCTACGACGGCCTCGAGATCACCGCCAGCAGCCTGGCCGCCGGCCCGTTCACCTGGTGACATGGTGCGCACCGCCGCCGCCCAGCTACCCGAGCCGCCGCACGGCGCCGACCGGATCATCGTCACCGGCAACGCGGTCGTAGTCCTGGACGGGGCCAGCGCCTTCGAGCCGACTGGCGTCCCGCCGGGCGAGTACGCCAGCCGCCTGGGAGCCTCCATCGCGGCAGCCCTGACCGACGACCCGGCCGCGCCGCTGGCAAGCGTGCTCGCCGAGGCCATCACGGCGACGGCCGCAGCGCTGGGCCAGGACGGCGGCGACGGCTGCCCGTCCAGCACCGTGGTCATGGCCCGCCTCGCCGGGCGTGCCCTTGACCTGCTGGCCCTGGGCGACAGCTACGTCTTCTACGGCACCGAGCCAGGCGGGCCAGGCACCGGGACGCTGACCGACGGCCGGCTCGCCGGGCTGCGCCTGCCCCAGCAGCGCCAGTACCGCGAGCGGCTGGCCGCCGGGGGCGGCTACGGCGACGCCCACCGGGATCTGCTGCGCGCCCTCCAGCGCGGGCAGCGCCGGCACCGCAACCGGCCCGGAGGCTACTGGATCGCCGCAGCCGACCCGGAAGCAGCCAGCCGCGCGCTGACCATCACACTCCCGGCCACGGCGGGCACCTGGGCCGTGCTCGCCACCGACGGGACAGTCAGCACCGCGCGGCACCTGCGCCTGGACGACTGGCCCGCTCTCGCGCGCTCCGGCCCCGACGCCCTCGCCCGCCTCCTGCGGGCCTGCCAGGACTGGGAACAGCACGACGACCCCGACGGCCGGCAGTTCCCGCGCTCCAAGCGGCACGACGACAAGGCCATCGCATCCCTGACCGCAGGCCCGTAGGGCCGCAGCCGCCGCCCCGGCCCCGCGCCAGTGCACGGTGCTCACAGCCGCTTCAGGGCCGCAGCGACCCTCCGCATCGTCTCCGGCCCGGGTGAGGCACCGGGCTTCCACCGCAGCACGGGGAAGGAGGGGCCGTGCGCTCCCCGCGCTCGCAACGGCAAGGTCTCCCGAGTCCCTGCACGCTCCGGCCTCCGCGTCGCCGTGGCACCTGCCAGGGGACTTGCACTGGTCATGGCAATCGTGCTCCTTCGCAGCTCAAGATGCGCGGGCTGGTCCCGCGCGGGAGCCTGGTATGCGTCAGCCGGCGGAGCCGGCCGCTCGTCGGCCGGGGCGAGCGGCTTGCCCCGGTTCTCCAGTTCCACGGCGAGGTCGACCCGCAGCGTGTCGAGCTTGACCGCCAGCACGTCCAGCCCGAGCGCGCGGTGGTTGTCATACAGCACGCGGGCGGCGTCATGGGCGACGCGCAGCGCCTGGTCGTTGAGGCTGTCGAACATCGCAGGTACTCCTTCCACGCGCCCGCCCAGCACGGGCGGGTGCTCGCTTTCCGCCGTGCGGGTCAGGGGATGAAACCGGCGGCCGGAGCACCGGGCGCAACAGGGGCCGCCTCCAGCAGCGCCCAGACAACCTTGCCGTCGCCGTCGTAGCCGAAGTGCCCCCAGCGCTCGCTGAGGGCCTCGACCAGCAGCAGGCCGCGCCCGTTCTCGGCGTCCGCGCCAGGGTCGGCGGCCTGCGCAGGAGGCTGCGGGCTGGCGTCCCAGACGAAGACCACGACCCGGCCCAGGTCGGAGACCAGCCACATCCGCACGGCCTCCCGCCCTATCGCGCGGGTGGCCCGCACCCCGTTGGTGACCAGCTCCGACACCACGAGTTCGAGGCTCTCGCTGAGCGCGGCCAGGCCCCATTCCAGCAGGACGAGGCGGGCGTGCAGCCGGGCCGACGGCACCGCGCCGGCAAGCGCGCCCAGTTCGAGGAAGGTCCGGTATGGCCACTGCGCGGCGAACGGCGCGGCCCGCGCCGCGCCCGCCGTGCCGGCCGGGGCCGGCCGTGATGGCGGGGAGCTGCCTGGCCTACGGCAAGACGAGGGTGCCCGCCCGTGTGCTGCGTCCGGTTGCTCGTCTTGCAGTGCATGATCGTGTCCTTACTGCGTCCCGCGCGCCAGGCCTGCGGGCTGGTGCCGGTGCCTGGTGAGGTCGAGCCGGGCCAGGGCGGCCTCGATCTCCGAAACGCGGTGCGGCCCCACGCCCCGGATCTCGCCGAGCTGGTCCCCGGCGTAGAGGTCGATCACGTCGCCGACCGTGCGCGGCTCGTCGAACGGCGCGTCGTAGGCACGGGTCAGCGGGTTGAAGCTGTGGAACGACAAGACGGTGAGCAGGCACTCAACCGGGCAGTCACGGGTGACCGGCCCGTGGTGGGGCACCCTGGAACCGGGCGCGGTCAGCAGCTCACCCATGAGCAGCCCTTCCCATCTCGGCGGGGCGCAGGAGCGACATCGCCCGCGTGACCGCCTCGACCACAGAACTGGCGACGCTGGCCGGGTCGGCGGCCTGGCCGCAGGGTTCCGGTGCGGAAACGATGGCGGTCTCGGCCCAGTAGTCGCGTGTCCAGGTCAGGCCGCCTTCGTCAGTCACGCAGACCTGCCCGCCGTCATCGCCTTGCCCGGGAACGGTCGCGATGATCTCGGCGAAGGTGTCGAAGGCGGTCTCGTCGCAGTAGACCGCCAGTTCCACCTCCAGGCCCCGGGCCTTCAGTTCCAGGCCGACGATGCCCTTGAACGTGACGTTCTCTAGCTGATGCCCAGAGCCCAGGCGCGGCTGCGGCCCAGCCTGGCCGGTCAGCAGCACGGTGGCCAGGTCAGCGGCCAGGTCCGGGTCAGCGTCCTGCGGGGACCAGGGGCAGTACTCCCACTCGGCGCTGCCGCACTCGCCCACCGCCAGGGTGCAACGCGCACCCGGCAAGGCAATGTCCAGGCGGCCTTCCCCGTCCCCGGGAGCGCGGACGTCAAGCCCGGCACCGGCCAGGCCGTCGGCGACCAGGCGCAGCAGCTCGCCCGGCGCGGCGGGATCGGCAAGGCAGGTGGTTGTCACGTCGGGTCGTCCTTCCGGTCGTGATGGCCGTTGAGGACGGCCAGGTGGGCGAGCAGGGCAGCAGCGACCTGGTCCAGGCCGGCAGGCTGCCCGGCCGGGGGCTGGTAGTGCCACTCGATCTCGATGCCGTCCCAGGTCGCGGTCACCGTGTCCGGCGCGGATTCGGCCTGGGGCAGGCCGGGAACCGGGAGCCGGGCGATGACCTCGGCGGCCTCGGCCGTGGTGCGGCCGGTGTAGTGGCAGGCGGCCTGGCCGTTGTCCTCGGCGGTTACCTCCACGTACGGGCTGGCGGGCAGGCCGGTCACCCTGAAGACGGCCGGGTCGCGCCCAGGCGGGAACGCGACCGTGTACCCGTGTTCTTCGAGCCGCGCCGCCAGCAGCTTCGCCATCTCGCCCGCGACCGCCCGCGCGCTCACCGGCCCGTCACCTCCCTGCGCGCTGCCCCGGGGCCGCTGTCCCGTGTCCCGCACCAGCGCGAACCCACCAGGTGCGACCCCGCCGTCATCGGCGGCACCGGCCTGAGGTGGGGCTCCCCGCCGGTCACCCATGGCCCGCCGTCCCCGCGCAGGCGGCCAGGGCTGTGGCGGCCGGGCCGGCGAGCAGGTCGCTGAGGGCGTCCGGCTGGCCGAGGATCACCGGCAGCAGCGCCGGGCGGGGCATGCGGACCGAGTCAGCGAACTGCAGGAGCTGGCGGATGTCGTAGATGCCCTGCCGACGGCCGGCCTCCCAGTACCAGATCACGCTCTCCGAAAGCCCCGTCCGCTCGGCCAGCTCCCGGCGCAACAGCCCGGCCGCCGAGCGGTAGATGACCAGGACGGCCGGGAAGTCCAGGCGCGCCAGGGCGTCCCGCATCGGCCCGGTGTCCCACACCCAGGCGGCCATGTCATCGCGGCCGTCGGGGTCGGCGAGGTACTGCCGGTCGAACAGCGCCCGCTGGCAAGGGGTGCAGAAATCGCCCGGGTTGTAGCCCGACAGAAGCGTCTTGCGGCAGGAACCGCAGACCCGCGTCACCCGCCTGGCCCGGGTCATCCGGCTTCACTTCCGTCCGCCTGCGGCGAGCCGCCCCGGACCAGCGCGAGCCGGCCAGGCGCCGCCCCGGTGACGCTGCCGCCATCCGCCAGGCTGGCAGCGCCGGCCGGGCCGGACACCTCGATCACCAGGCGGGCCGGGACGTAGGGCAGCGTCAGCGACATGCCCTTGCCGGTCACGGCCCGCGCGTCGCCTGCCTGGCGGGCGGGGGCCTGTCCTGGTTCGGGCGCGTCGCCGGGAGCGGCCTCGGGCGTCTCCGCGAGCGCGACCAGTTCCCCGGCCGCCTCCAGCAGGTCATCCAGGCGGGCCGCCACCCGCAGGGACGGCCTCTTCCGGCCGTGGACGACCTTCGACAGGTGCGAGGCGTCGCACGGCACCCGGCGGGCCAGCTCCCGCACCGACAGCCCGCGCGGCTCGGCCAGGGCCAGGACCCGTTCCCCGAACGGCGCCTCGGCCCGCAAGCGGCGCGTGAGCACGAGCCGGTCGGCCTGCGGCAGGCTCTCGTGGTCGGCCAGGTCCAAAAGGCACAGCACGTCGGTGTCGTAGACGCAGGCCAGCAGGCACAGCACGTACACCGACGGCTTGCGATCGCTGTAGGGCCACTGCTCAACCTCGCACAGGTGAGCGCCGGTCATGCCCGCGCGGGCCTGCGGGTCGGTGCCCTCGCGGGCGGCGCGCTCGTTGAACCGCTCCGCGGCCTGGGTCAGGGTCCACCCCCAGGCCAGCCGATACGCCTCACGAGGGCGCGCCTGGTACCGGCGCGACAGCTCAGCGGCGATCTCGTCATAGCTGAATCCCAGGCCGCGCATCCGGTCCCGCAGCCTGTCCAGCTCGGCCGTGAACCCCTTGCCCCTGGCCCCGGCCGACACCCCCGGAGCGGCCACGGCACTGGCCTGGCTCATGTCAAGAACTCCTTTAACATTCGTAGGTCATCTGGAAATGGGGTCGTTCACAGCTTCTGAGCTACACCCGCGTAGAAAATGGTCCGGCCCGGCTGCTCGGGCATGAAGTCGTTGCGCCACTCCGAGACATTCACGAGTCCGGGAGTGACCATTTCAAGTCCGTCGAAGAACCGCAGGATCTCCGAGCGCGGCCTTGGGGCGCTCGGCGCGGTGGCACCCTCGTACAGGTGCCCGACCCCTGCGGCTACGTCCGGGGTCGCGTCATCTGCGGTTACATGCGAGATGGCAAGGTAGCTGCCCGGGGCCATGGCCCGCTTTAGCTTCTGCACGATCTCGTGCGGGCCTTCGGCGTCCGGGATGAAATGCAGAATTGCGATGAGGAGTATGGCAACAGGCTGGCTGAAGTCAATAAGCGATAGGAGCTGACGATCATTCAGTACCTCCTCGGGCTGGCGGAGGTCCCGGCAGATAGCGGCAACGCCGGGCTCGTTTGAAAGCAGGCGGCGAGACTCCTCCAGCACTTCGGCGTCGTAATCGACGTAGACCACCCTTGTGTCCCGCGCGACCAGGTGGGCGACGGAGTGGACCTGCCCGAGGGTCGGCAGGCCGCTGCCGATGTCCACGATCTGGCGTACCGGCGGCCGGGCGCTGCCGACGAGGTACCGGACGGCGCGGCCGAGGAACTGCCGGTTGTCATAACAGGCGACGCTGGCGTCCGGGACCAGCTCCAGAAGCCGCTCGGCGGCCAGGCGGTCAGCCTCGCGGTAGTCCTTTCCTCCGAGCAGGTAGTCGTAGATACGCGCTGCGTTCGGCTTCCCGGCGCGTACGTCGGCGGCTGGCTCGCTTACATTCATCCCGCGACTTTCTCCTGTCTGCTCACCGTGACCTGACCAGACTGCTACCGGTTGAGCACGCGCCGCTCCCGTCACGGGCTACGCCACCTTGGATGACGTGGCGACGTAACTGCCGTCGCGAGTACCGCCTTCTGGCCATCGGCCCTGCGTTTAGGGCGGTTTCTGGCCTGTCCGGGGGCTTACGCTGGTGTCAGGCGCGAGCCAGGGAGGATGCGATGCCGGGCGAACCGACGCTCTTGCGGACTCTGATCACTGCCAGGCACTGGCAGCGGTACGAGACGTTCGCGGTGCAGTTCAAGCGTGCGGCCAGGAAGCTCGCCGACGAGGAGGGCGAGGACGAGCTGGCGAAGATGTCGGTCTCGGCCCGCCAGTTCGAGCGCTGGTACGGCGGCAAGCTGCGGACCCTGCCTCATCCCGACGCGTGCCGGATTCTTGAGCACATGTTCGGCTACCCGGTCCAGCAGTTGCTGGCGCCGGCAGACCGCGCATCTCAGGAGACATCACTAATACTCGGGCAGGACGATCCTCGCCCCGCCCCGGCAAGGGCGCCGGCGCAGGCCGTGATCTGGGCGCCAGGGACGCTGATCCCAGGCGATTTCAGGATCACAGAGGATTCCGCCCCGTCTGATCCGGAAAGGATTCTTGCCATGGCAGCACGGCGGGCAATGCGCTTCAGCGCCACCGCAGGTTCCAGCAACATCGGCGGTGAGTCGCTCGAGCAATTGTGGGCAGAGACGAGCCGTCTCGCGGTCGCCTATCCGCAGCAGCCCCTGTCGGTGATAACAGGCGACATCGTGTCTCTCCAGGACATCGTGTTCACGCTCCTGGAAGGCCGCCAGCGCCCCGCCGAGTCCCGCGACCTGTACGTCATCGGCGGGCTCACCTCGGGAATGCTGTCGAAGGCATCACACGACCTGCGCGACCCCGACACCGCGATGACCCACGCCCGGACCGCCCTGCTATGCGCCAACAACGCCGAGCACGCCTCGCTCGCCGCCTGGGTGCGCGGACTGCAGTCCCTGATCACCTACTGGGCGCTGCGCCCGCGCGAGGCGCTGGAATACGCCCAGATCGGCCAGCAGCTCCCCGGCACCACGGGGTCGGTCACCGTCTGGCTCGCCAGCCTGGAAGCACGCGCATGGGCGCGCCTCGGCAACGGCGCGGCCAGCCGGCAGGCCATCGCCCGCGCGTCGGACCTGCGCGAGCAGCTCGCCCGCAATGACCTGGACGAGATCGGCGGCATGTGCTACTTCTCCCGCCCCCGGGAGCTTTACTACGCCAGCGACGCCGGGGCCGCCCTGCCCGAGCACGACGAGTCGGGCCTGCGCGAGGAAACCGAGGCGTTCGCCTCCGGTGCCATCGCCGCCTACGTGCAGGCACCGGACGAGGAGAAGTCCTTCGGCGACGAGGCAGGCTCACGAACCGACCTCGCCATCGCGCGCATCCGCTCGGGCAACCTCGAAGGAGCCAGGGAAGCCATCCAGCCCGTCCTGGACCTGCCCGTCACGCTGCGGATCAACGGGGTCGTCACCAGTGCCCTGGACGTGCACCGCGCCGTCACGACGCGAGCCGCAGACGCCCCGCTGGCCCGCGACATCCAGGAAGAGATCGAAGCCTACTGCCGGACGCCCGCAGCGGCGCTGCCGCGCTAGCACGGAACCAGGACATGCACCCAGTTCTCCTCGAAGGCTCCGCGGTGATCCTTCGCGAGCTGACCGACGCCGACAGCGCCCCGCTCCACAAGGTCTACGGCAACGACGAGGCGACCCGGCACCTCAGCTTCGAGCCGCGCACCGCAGACCAGGTCGCCGGGATCGTCAGCGCCGCGATCCGGTCCGCAGCCGCCGATCCCAGGACCGAGTACATGCTCGCGGTCGCGGGCAAGGACGAGGAGCTGATCGGGGCCGCGCGGCTCGCCACAGGCGAGCACGAGAGCGCGACGATCGGCTTCGCCCTCCGCCCGGACCAGTGGGGCCAGGGCAAGGGGCTGGAGACCGTCCGCCTCCTGCAGCGCCTCGGCTTCACCGAACTCGGCCTTCACCGGATCTGGGGAGCGCGCAGCCCCCTCAACGAGGCATCCGCCCGCACCCTGCGGGCAGCCGGGATGATCGAGGAAGGCACCATCCGAGGGCACCTGTACACGCGCGGGGCATGGCGGGACTCCGTGGTCCACTCCATCCTGCGCGAGGAGTTCGAAGCCCAGCAGCAATAGACTCCGCCGAGCATGTACCGCATCGCGATCTCCGGCCACCGGGGCCTGCCCGGCCCGACCGCACGCCTGGTCGATCAGGCGCTGCGTGCGGCACTCGCCGAACTCGCACCCGACATCACTGGCCTCTCCTGCCTGGCCGACGGGGCCGACCAGATCTTCGCCCGCGCCGTCACCGGCCTCGGCGGCACCCTCGAAGTCGTCGTCCCCGCCGCCGAGTACCGGGCCGGGCTCCCGGCGGACTCGCACCCCGAGTACGACGACCTGTTCGCCCAGGCCGCCGCCATCCGCCGCCTTCCGTTCACCGCCTCCACGCCTGACTCCCATATGGCCGCCAGCAGGCTAATGGTCGATGAGGCCGACCAGTTGTTCGCGGTGTGGGACGGCGAACCCGCACGCGCCTTCGGCGGTACCGCCGACGTCGTGGCGTACGCCCGCGAGCACGGCACCCCCGTGCGCGTGATATGGCCCGACGGCGCACAGCGCGGCTAACGGCCGGGCAAGCAGGGCGGCGACCCTACCGATTGCCGTGGTCGGCAGATATACCTGCGGTGTACCTGCCATATACCTGGCCTGGCGGCCAGCGTTGGCGACCTTCGTCGCAACGGGCAGACGCTGGCGCTCTCGCCCGTTTGAGGCCCGTTTGAGGTACACGCCAGGTACATCTCCGGCCAGTCGCCGGGCGGAGACATCAGCAGGGGCACGGAAGCTCAAACCATGTTACGGTCCGTCCGCCGCGCCTTCGCCATCCCCACCGCACTGCAAGGCGGGCAACGAGGTGGAGCCCCCGGCCGTCTTCCGCGTCGCTGCCAGCCGGTCTCGGTTCTGGCACCCCTGGCCCGCTCCGGTCGGTAACCTCAACCCGGATAACGCCGTTCGCCGTCTTGACCGCGACCGTGACCGTCTCGCCGGGGGCACCCGAGCCGCTATGCCGCAGGCTATTGGAGAAAAGCTCGCCCACGAGCAGCGCGGCCACGTCCCCGCTCGGGTGACCGGGGCCTAGCAGCCCCTCCACGAACGCGCGGGCCAGCCGCGCCCGGTCCGCCCGTCCCGCAAGCGTCACGGTCTCCCGGACCGCCCGCCCAGCCATCAGCGCACCCGCCTTCCCGGCCGCCCGCATCCCGGGAAATCGCGGGCCGGCGGGCGGACACAACGGATGCACGCTCGACTCGGCGGCAAACGTCAAGGCCAGACAGCCCCCGGAACGGGCACCGGAACCCCGTCAAGCGGCTACCCACACCGCTCCCTGGCCCCGATTCCCGTCCGCTATGCGTCCGTGGACACCGCAACACAACGCCCTACAGCGCTACAAGGTGACACATGACGGGACAGAGAAGAAACGCCCCGCTAGCACGAGAATTCGCAGCTAGCGGGGCGTTTTCGCAGGTGGTGGCAGGTGTTGGGTTCGAACCAACGTAGGCTGAGCCGACGGTTTTACAGACCGCTCCCTTTGGCCACTCGGGCAACCTGCCGCGCCGTCCAGCTAAGACGGCACGATGAAGGATAGCGGAACCCGCGCCAACCGTCACATGGACCCGCTGACCACCCGCCGGAACCCTAGCTGGTCAACTGACGAGAACCTGGGTATATCGCCAGGTGACGGGTAGCCCTGTCGGATCCTGCGCAGCGGCGGCAGCCCACCCGCGACAGGGCGAGCCAGCCCGCACGATGCGCACGCGCGACAACAGGGGGTGGCTGGTGCGATTCTCTGACCGGGCCGATGCGGGGCAGCGCCTGGCAAAGAGGCTGGAGCATCTCCGCGGCGCTGACGTGGTCGTACTTGGCCTCCCGCGCGGCGGTGTTCCGGTCGCGTTCGAGGTTGCCATGGTTCTTGGCGCTCCGCTCGACGTGATCGTGGTGCGCAAGCTAGGAGTCCCGTTTCAGCCGGAACTAGCCATGGGCGCCATCGGCGAAGGCGGCATCCGGGTCGAAAACGACGAAGTGATCCGGCGCTCAGGCGTGACCCAGGCCGAACTGTCCGCCGTGGAGCAACGCGAGCTCACCGACCTCAACCAGCAAGCCCAGCGTTTCAGAGCCGGACGGAGCCACGTCGACATCGCCGGCCGGACGGCGATCATCGTTGATGACGGCATCGCCACGGGCTCGACGGCGAGCGCGGCCTGCCAGGTCGCCCGGCGCCAGGGAGCGGCAAAGGTGATCATGACCGCCCCAGTCGGCGCGCCCGAGTCGGTCAGCGCGCTGCGCACGGTCGCCGACGAGGTGATCTGCCTCGACGCGCCGCCGTTCTTCACGGCGGTCGGCACCTGGTACGACGATTTCAGTCACGTCCCCGACGCGGACGTCACCAGCCTGCTCGAACGGGCCGCGGCCGCCCGCGCGACGCCCGCCCCGGCGCGAACCGCCGGCCCAGCTTCGCCTTCGGGAAATTCAACGTCAGCACCCAGATGGAGAACGCAGTCTGCCCGGGCCGGCTCGCCCGGAGCAGCGCGCGACGAGTCCGTGGAGGTTCAGGCAGGTTCGGTCATGCTGGCCGGACATCTCACGATCCCTCCGGAGGCCGCCGGAATCGTCGTCTTCGTCCATGGCAGCGGCAGTGGCAGGCACAGCCCGCGCAACCGCTACGTGGCCGGTCAGCTCAACGAGTCCGGGCTGGGGACGCTGCTTTTCGACCTGCTCACCTCCCACGAGGAGCTCGACCGCGTCAACGTCTTCGATATCGAGCGCCTGGCGAGCAGGCTCACTGCCGTCACCAGCTGGCTGCGCGGCCAGCCCGGCAGCCTGGACCTGCCGATCGGCTACTTCGGGGCAAGCACCGGCGCGGCAGCGGCGCTGTGGGCCGCCGCTGAGCCCGCCGCCGACATCGCCGCCATCGTCTCTCGCGGCGGGCGGCCAGACCTCGCCGAGCCAAGGCTGGCGGCGGTGCGCTCGCCGACGCTGCTGATCGTCGGCGAGAAGGACGAACCGGCGCTCGGGCTCAACCGCGAGGCCCAGCACTGGCTCAGCGGCGAGAGCAAGCTCGCGATCGTGCCCGGGGCGACTCACCTGTTCGAAGAGCCTGGCGCGCTGCAGACCGTCACCAGGCTGACTCGCGAGTGGTTCAGCACCTTGTTCAGGACATGAGACTGGGGCCTCCTCGGCCGACAACTGGAGTGATCGAAGTCGAGTCGCAACGCTACGTTCGGTGACCTTGGCTCAGGACGGCCCGCTCCGGTATCGATCCGTGTCATGGCGTTGGCGATATCTGACGTGACCGGGTACTAAGATTCAGCGAGGTGGCAGGCCCAGCCCTGGCACTAAGTTCTGAGTACCAAACCCAAATCCATTACGGCTGGTCAGTCGCGGCCAAGTGACTGGCCAGAAGACGGCATAGATTCCGGCACCAGCGTGTTTCAAGCAGCGGGATATACGCCGGGATCATGTCAGATGCGCCCCGCCGATGTGGCGCCGCGCCTGAGCGAACGTCGTCGCCGCAGCCGAGCGCGGCCTCGGCGCACAGAGGAGGCACTCCGCTGTGACCAAGCAAATTCAGCAGCTTCAGCGAGTCATCATCAGGTTCGCCGGTGACTCCGGCGACGGCATGCAGCTCGCTGGTGACCGGTTCACCCAGGAGACGGCAACCTTCGGGAATGACCTGTCCACGCTGCCCAACTTTCCAGCCGAGATCCGGGCGCCAGCGGGCACCTTGCCCGGCGTGTCCAGTTTTCAGCTGCATTTCGCCGACCACGACATCCTTACGCCTGGCGATGCCCCTGATGTCCTTGTCGCGATGAATCCGGCCGCGCTGAAGGCGAACATCGACGACTTGCCTCGCGGCGCGGACATCATCGCGAATACGGACGAGTTCACCAAGCGCAACCTGACCAAGGTCGGCTACGACAGCAACCCGCTTGATGACGGCTCGCTCGACGGCTACCAGCTGCACGCGATCCCTATCACCTCGGTGACGGTCAAGGCGCTTGAGGGCTTCGACATCAGCAAGAAGGACGCTGAGCGCGCGAAGAACATGTTTTCACTCGGCATGCTCTGCTGGCTCTACAACCGCCCGGCCGAGGGCACGCTCAAGTTCCTCGAGTCGAAGTTCGCCAGCAAGCCGGAGATCATGAAGGCGAATATCGCCGCCTTCCAGGCCGGCTGGAACTACGGCGAGACGACGGAAGAGTTCTCCGTCCAGTACGAGATCAAGCCCGCCCCGCTGCCGCAGGGCACCTATCGCAACATCAACGGCAACACCGCACTTGCGAACGGGCTCGTGGCCGCATCGCGGCTGTCTGGCCTGCCGATCTTCCTGGGCTCGTACCCGATCACCCCGGCGTCCGACATCTTGCACGAGCTGTCCAAGCACAAGCGCTTCGGCGTGCGGACGTTCCAGGCCGAGGACGAGATCAGCGGGGTAGGCGCGGCCCTTGGCGCGGCGTTCGGCGGGGCGCTCGGCGTGACGACCACCTCCGGCCCTGGCATGTGCCTCAAGGCCGAGACGATCGGCCTCGCCGTCGCCGTCGAGCTTCCGCTAATCGTGTGCGACATCCAGCGGGCCGGCCCGTCGACCGGCATGCCGACCAAGACCGAGCAAGCCGACTTGCTGATGGCGCTCTACGGCCGCAATGGCGAGTCCCCGGTCGTGGTGATCGCGCCTTCGACGCCAGGTGACTGCTTCACCACCGCGATCGAGGCGACCAGGCTCGCGCTCAAGTACCGCACGCCAGTGATCATCTTGTCCGACGGCTACCTCGCGAACGGCTCCGAGCCGTGGCGCGTGCCTGACGTGTCTGAACTTCCCGACCTGTCGGCTGAGTTCGCATTCGCACCACCTGCCGAGGCCGGCGCGAACGGTGCCTTCATGCCGTTCCAGCGCGATCCGCAGACGCTGGCCAGACCCTGGGCGGTCCCTGGCACCAAGGGCCTCGAGCACAGGATCGGCGGGATCGAGAAGGCCGACGTGACGGGCTCGATCTCCTACGACCCGGACAACCACGACCGGATGGTCAGGCTGCGGCAGGCCAAGATAGACGGCATCGCGGCGGACATTCCGCCGCTCGAGGTAGACGACCCAGACGGCGACGCCCGCGTGCTCGTGCTCGGCTGGGGCTCGACCTTCGGCTCGATCGGCGCCGCGGTACGGCGGGTCAGGCTGGCCGGCGGCTCGATCGCTCAGGCGCACCTGCGGCATCTGTCGCCGTTCCCCGCCAACCTGGCCGACGTGCTCAGGCGCTACGACCGGGTGCTCGTGCCTGAGATCAACCTCGGCCAGCTTGCCCTGATCCTGCGCGGCCGGTATCTCACCGACGTGATCTCGTACAACAGGGTGCGCGGGCTGCCATTCCGTGCCTCTGAGCTGAGTGGCATTATCCAGGATGTGATCGCGAATGTCTAACCCGCTGAAGTCGCTCACGCTCGTGCCGCACTCGGCCGAGCGGACCACGATGAAGGATTTCAAGTCTGACCAGGAGGTCAGATGGTGTCCTGGGTGCGGTGACTACGCCATTCTCGCGGCGTTCCAGGCATTCTTGCCCGAGCTTGAGGTGCCCAGGGAGAACCTGGTCATCATCTCGGGTATCGGCTGCTCGTCGAGGCTGCCGTACTACGTCAACAGCTACGGCCTGCACTCGATCCACGGCCGCGCCCCGGCAATCGCGACCGGTCTGGCGTCCTCGCGCCAGGATCTGTCCGTCTGGGTGATCACCGGCGACGGTGACGCGCTGTCGATCGGCGGCAACCACCTGATCCACGCGCTGCGCCGCAACGTCAACATCAAGATCCTGCTGTTCAACAACCGGATCTACGGGCTCACCAAGGGCCAGTACTCACCGACGTCCGAGCAGGGCAAGGTCACCAAGTCGACGCCGTTCGGCTCGCTCGACACGCCGTTTAACCCGCTGTCGCTCGCACTGGGCGCCGAGGCCAGCTTCGTCGCCCGTACGATCGACTCGGACCGCAAGCACCTGACGAGCGTGCTGCGGGCCGCCGCCGACCACAGGGGCGCCGCGTTCATCGAGATCTACCAGAACTGCCCGATCTTCAACGACGACGCGTTCCTGCCGGTCACCGAGCCTGGCTCGCGCGAGCAGAACGTGATCAGGCTCGAGCACGGCCAGCCGATCACGTACGGCCGGGAGGCTGAGCGCGGACTGCGGTTCGGCAAGCTGGGCTCGCTCGAGCCGGTGAATGTCGCCGAGGCCGGCGCTGACTCCCTCGTCGTGCACGATGCCCACGCCGACGACCCGTCCTATGCGTTCGCGCTGTCCAGGCTCGATCAGGTCGACTTCGCGCACACGCCGATCGGGTTGTTCAGGTCCGTGGAGCGGGGGACGTACGACGACCGGATGTCCGAGCAGATCTCAACCGTGCAGGCCAAGCAAGGCGACGGCGATCTCGCTGCACTGCTTGCTGGTGCTGATACTTGGACTGTGGGCGGCTAAGACCTCGCATCGGGGAGACGGGCGGCACGCCCACGATGCCTTGCTAAGAGCGTGAACGCATGGCATCGCGGGCATGCCGTCCGTCTTTGTACTCAAGCGTCTGACTGACCCGTGCTTTCGCCGTGGCGGCCGGCGCCTTGCCTGAAGCTGGTCAAGCCTGTGGTTAGCTCGGGGGCTGCGAGGCTGGTCTGGCCGTGGGCGTACTCGTTTGCCATGGCGCTCTCGAAGCTCAGTCCGGCTGACTCGATCGCGGAGAGGCGGTCTTGGCGGAGGCAGGTCTGGGGGAGGGCGGCTAGCTGGTGGGCTAGCTGCTCCGCGGCTTCGCGGGCGGTTCCTTTCGGTACGACCCGGTTGGCCAGGCCCATTGCCAGTGCCTCGGCCGCGCTCACCGGACGCCCGGTGAGGATCAGGTCCAGGGCGTGGCTCTGGCCGATCAGCCTTGGGAGGCGGACCGTGCCGCCGTCGATCAAGGGGACGCCCCAGCGGCGGCAGAAGACGCCGAAGGTGGCATCTTCCTCGGCGACTCGCAGGTCGCACCAGAGAGCCAGCTCAAGGCCGCCGGCGACCGCATAGCCGGCGACCGCGGCGATCACTGGCTTGGACAGCACCATCCTGGTCGGCCCCATCGGCCCGTCCCCGCCGGCCGCCACCCTGTTCCCGGCCGACGTTCCCACCGCGCGCAGATCAGCCCCGGAGCAAAAGGTGCCACCCGCCCCGAACAGCACGGCCACGAAAGCCTCAGGATCGGCATCAAACGCCCGGAACGCCTCGGCCAACTCAGCCGCGGTAGCCCGATCCACCGCGTTCCGCACCTCAGGCCGATCCAGGACAACGGTAGTAACCGCCCCATCGAGCTCCACCCGCACGCCCAACCCGCACCTCCAGCAACATCAAGCCCCAACCACCCGGCCGCCGACAGTCATCCCCCCACACAACATCATTACGCGAATCCAGACCCAATCCGGAACATCAATGCCGGTATTCATGGCGCTGTTGGCTTATTGGAGATTCGAGTCAGGGAAGTTTACCCAGGTCAGGGAGGCTGTCGGATGGCCCGGGATCTTGGAAAGTCAAGCTCCGGCGGCTCAGCGGCGAGATTCTTCCCGGGTTCCCCGGAGACATCCCGCTTCGCGGAGCCTTCCCGGCTCTGACGCGGAGACTTGTCGTTGCGCGGAGCGTTCTCCGGCTCTGGCGCGGAGAGTTGTCGCTGCTCGGAGCGTTCTCCGGCTCTCGCGCGGAGAGTTGTCGCTGCTCGGAGCGTTGTCCGCACATAGAGCGGTCAACACTCCGTGCTGCGAGAAGACTCCGCGGTAACGACGGAGAACGCTCCGCGATCATGCCGCAAATGACGGAGAACGCTCCGCGATCATGCTCCGGCGCGGGAACGCTCCGCGACACCGCCGCGCAAGCGAGGCCACCAGGGGCTGGCCCGGCTGATGTCTGCTATGACGGGCGGCATGCCCGCGATGCCATGCGTTCACGCCATTAGCAAGGCATCGCGGGCATGCCGTCCGTCCCCCATTCCGGCAAGGTCTAAGATCAACCCGGCAACACCGCGCGCCAGTCACCAAGGACGGCAACAGATGCGAGATCGGTCATTGTGGTATCAAGGCCTTGCCGTCGCCACATGCTCGGCGATCACGCTGATGGCGATCCCGGTGGCGGCCATGGCAGTCACCGCGAAACCTGCCAGGTCAGGCGTCCGCTGCGTGTCGGCTAAGCTCAAATACCGGCCGCTGGCGGCGAGGATGGCGCAGGACATCACGGCCAGGCTGCGCGACCGGGAGTCGAGCGTCGGCCTGAACCTCACCGACAGCCGTACCGGCATCAGCTGCTGGTATCACTCGACGGAGCACTTCTACGCCGCGAGTGCCATCAAGGTCACGATCCTGGCCGCGCTGCTGCGCAAGGCCCAGGAGCAGCACAGGCGGCTGACGGAGTCTGAGCTGCACGCGGCGTGGCTGATGATCACTCAGTCCGACAATGACGCGGCTAATCAGCTCTGGTTCGACGTGGGCATACCTTTCATCCGGCATTTTCTGAAGCTGGCCAAGATGCGGCAGACCAGGCTGGACGAACACTGGGGGCTCAGCCTCCTTACCGCCCACGACGAACTGCGCCTGCTTTCCCTGATCACCGGGCCGAACGACGTGCTGACCACGGCGTCGCGGGTCTATGCGAAGTACCTGATGGCCCATGTCACGGCGGCGCAGCGGTGGGGCGTGCCGGCCGGGGCGCCCAAGTCAGTCATCGTGCACGTCAAGAACGGCTGGCTGCCGTATCCGGGTAGTGCCTGGATCATCAACAGCGTCGGGGCTTTCACCAACGCGCATCGCGCCTACCTGATCACGATGCTCACTTACGACAATCCGTCGATGGATTACGGCATCGATACCATCGAAGGCGTCGCCGAGGTGATCCACCACCAGCTCAACCCGGGCGAGCCTGCCAGCGTAGCGCGATCGGAGCCGAGCCCGGCCTGGGGCCGTCCGGACGAGAACATCGCCAGCGAGGGGCGCTGACGGCCGGGCGCGCTAGCGCACCTCCTTGGACCAGTGCCTGGCCAGGTAGCGGGCGGCGGCGGCCGCCTGGCCGCTGGACAGGAACGTCGCGGCACCGGTGAACGACGGGTAGGGAGCCGCCTTGGCGGCGTCGATGCTGTGATCGGCGGTCATCGCTGCCTGCTCCACCGGCCTGACGCCGCCCTTGAGCCAGAGGTTCTGGCCGCCGTTGGCGCGCTGTGAGTACAGGTACTCTTCCCATAGCCTGGCCGCCGCCGGGTGCGGGGCGTTCTTGTTGATCGCCTGAGCGTAGAAGCTGCCGACCGCTCCTCCAGCCGGGATGAAAACTCTCCAGGTCGACGAGGTCCGGCCGACGACCGGCGCGGTGTTGAGGTAGTCCCAGTTGATGACGACCGGCGTCTGGCCCGACTTGATCGTCAGCGGCGTCGTGGCCGGGACGGTGACCAGATTGCCGGCCACCGCGAGTTTCCTGAAAAATCCCACGCCAGCCGAGATGTCATCAGGTGACCCGCCCAGGGCCAGATTCGCCATCATCACCCCGTACAGCGCGGAGGTCGCCTGCGTCGGGTTGCCGTCGAGCGCGATGGAGCTGGCGAACTTGCGGCTGAGCAGCTGGCTCAGCGAGGTGATCTTGCCGAATCTCGTCGGGTCGTAGCCGACGGACATGAAGCCGCCGTAATCCTGCACCCAGGCGCCGTTGGCCGCCTTCTGGCTGGCCGGGATCGACGACCAGGTGGCGACCTCGTACGGGGCGAAGAGGCTGGCGTGGGCCGCTGCCACGGGCATCTGCACGTCGAGCACATCGGCCGCCTGCGCCGTCGCGCCCGCGCGCTTGATCTGGGTGATCTCCTGCTGGCTGCCGACGTCGGGGGCCAGCTCATTGATCTTGATTCCGTATAGTTTGCTAAAGGTGCGCATAATGACCCCGTAATTGGCGAATGTCGGGGGCAGCGCGATCACATTGAGCGTGCCCTCCTTCTTCGCCGCCGCGATCAGCGCCCGCATGCCGCCCCCGACCGCCGCCGAGGTAGCGACCGGCCAGCTGACCGGGGCCAAAGGGGAATGAGCTGGCGAAGGGGTCGATTGGCGCGCTTGCGGCGAGGCATTAGGGGTAGATGTCGTTTTCGTCGGAGTTGATGAACACGCGGCGGTCGCTAAAACCAGCGCCAGTGCGCCGGCGAAAAGATATCTACGATGCACGCCTATAACTGTTTCCACCTGACCCCCGTCTCATACTCGCCCATGGCAACATACCCGAGCATTCAAGCAAGGCTCAGATACCAGGCGACAATGTGATCAGGCCGGCCTCGGTGATCAGGCCGGCCTCGGCGGCGGCCTCACCAACGTTCCTCGTCCCGCATGGCGGCCAGAGTCTGCGACAGCCGGTCAGTTCCATCGCCCGGCCGCATACGGGGACGGTAGCCAGGCCGCTGAGCCAGCGTTGCCCTGCCCGATGCGACCAGGCGTGCAAGGATAGGTGTCAGCTCCCGATCCTCACGTACCGCCGCCGACGAGATCGGCCCTCGGTCTTGAGCAGCCATCACCCCGAAGTTCCCGGCCATGACCAGTGCGGTACCTCGCGGATGGGATTAAGCTCAGCGTCGGTCTCTGCCCAGGAGTTTTGCTGCGCGACGTGTGAGCCGAAGTCGAGATGTTCCCGTACCGCCTGCCGAAACGGCTGGTCGCTGGGCAAGCCCGCCTCGTCGAGTGCCTCGATGTAGAGAGTGACGAACCGCTCCCGCTGCTCGTCGGTGATCTTCAGATTGCGGTGGACATCGATGATGTACTGGAAGCCCAGTTCGCGCGTGAACCGGTCCGGGCCGCCGAATGACTCCGTCGTGAACCAGGTCAGGTGATCCACGTGCGTTGGGACCCGTTCGGTGAACAGCGTCTTCAGGACGGGGTCGGCTAGCACCTTCTCGTAGAAGAGCTCCTCCAGGCGGTGGAACGCCTCTTCCCCTCCAGCGTGCTCGTACAGGGACTCCACGCGCACCTCCGCAGGTCGGCAGCAGAACGATGATTACAAAGTTACACCTGTAACAGCGTACCTTTTGTCACGTCTGCGGGAACCGCCGGCGAGATCAGCCCTCGGTCTTGATCGACCCAGCCGGGCCGCTGGCCCGGACTACCCCGATCGGGCACGAGACGCCGGTGCCGTGGTCCGGGCAGTACCCGTAGGGGTTCTTGCCCTCGGACAGGTACTGCTGGTGATACGACTCGGCGAAGTAGAAGTCAGTCGCCGGGGTGATCTCCGTGCTGATCTTGCCGTAGCCGGCCTTGGTCAGTTGCTCCTGGAAGGCGGCCTCCGACTCCTGCGCGGCAGCCTTCTGCTCGGGCGACTTGACGAAGATCGCGGACCGGTACTGCGTGCCGACGTCGTTGCCCTGCTGCATGCCCTGGGTCGGGTCGTGCGACTCCCAGAACACCTTCAGCAGGTCACGGTAGGACACGATGTTCGGGTCGAAGACAACCCTGACCGCCTCGGCGTGGCCGGTGCCGCCGGAACATACTTCCTCATAGGTCGGGTTCGGAGTGAATCCGCCCTCGTAACCTACCGAGGTCGAGATGACACCGGGAGTCTGCCAGAACGTGCGCTCGGCGCCCCAGAAGCACCCAAGCGCGAACTCCGCGACCTCGCTGCCATCGGCGTACGGCGGCGCGAGCGGCGTGCCGAGTACCTCGTGCGCCGCGGGAACGCGCAGCTGCTCTGATCGCCCGCGCAGCGCCTGCTCAGGCGCGACCATCCGGGTCTTGTTAGTGCCAAACAGCCCCACGGCTTCTCCTCCCCGCCCGGGTGCGTGCGTGTCCGCTCACCGGGGCGTTCGCTTGATGGGCAGCAGCCCTGGCGTTGTCGCCGCGTTCCGCTGCCCGCACGGATTACAAGCGCCGCCAGGGTCCCGGTTGTTCCCGCCCGGCGATCGCGCACCCGCGCCCGCCCGGGACCCGGCTCAGCTTGTGCGTTCCACCATGAAGTCGCACAGCTCGGCCATTGCCGTCCTGGCTGGCACATCGGGCAGCGTCTCGATGTGCTCGCGCGCCTGGTTGGCCCAGTGACGGACGTCGGACCGCGCCAGCTCCATGCCCTGGTGCTTGCGCAGCAGGCCGAGCGCCTCGTCGAGCAGCGCGGCATCGTTCAGGTCGCTGGAGAGCAGCTCGATCAGCCGCTCGTCACCGGGGCCGGCGCAGGCGAGCGCGTGCAGCACCGGCATCGACCTGACTCCCTCGCGCAGGTCCGTGCCCGGCGTCTTGCCCGACTGCAGCGACTCGCTCATCACGTCGAGGATGTCGTCGGAGAGCTGGAACGCCACCCCGAGCGCGGCGCAGGCCGGGCCGATGCTGGCCAGCACCTCGGCCGGCGCTCCGGAGAAGAGCGCGCCGAAGTGCCCCGACGTCGAAATCAGCGACGCCGTCTTGCCGGTGATCACGTTCATGTAGTGCTCGACCGGGTCCTGGCCGGGGCGCGGGCCCACGGTCTCCGCGATCTGGCCCGCCACCAGCCGGCCGAAGGTCTCGGCCTGGATCCTGACCGCTTCGGTGCCCAGGTCGGCCAGGATGCCGGACGCCCGGGCGAACAGGAAGTCGCCCGTGAGGATCGCGACCGAGTTGGTCCAGCGCGAGTTCGCGCTCTCGGAGCCGCGCCTGACGTCCGCCTCATCCATGACGTCGTCGTGGTAGAGGGTCGCCAGGTGCGTCAGTTCGATCGCCACCGCCGCCGGCACGATCCGCGGGTCGCGCGGGTCCCCGAACTGCGCGGCCAGCAGCACGAGCATCGCCCGGAACCGCTTGCCGCCCGCGTCCATGAGGTACCCGGACGTCTGATCGAGCAGGTCGTGCTGCGCGTCCCTGGCCGCTTCGCGCATGCCGTCTTCGACCTCGGCCAGACCGCCGGCCATATCGGCGGCCAGCCCGGCGTCCGATAGGGCGACGGGAACGAGGTTAATCACGCCATCCCCTATCGCTATGCCTGCCGCCAATGACCCGCCATCACATGGCCAGTTACCAAGTAAACACAACGATAAGCGCAGCCAGCCAGGCGGCCTATGCCGCCGTGCCGTCTCGGTACCGACAACTCCGGCATTACCGGACGAAAAGCTGGGTGGCCGCGTCGTGCGCCAGCCGGAGCAACGGCTCAGGGACAATGCCGAGCACCAGCGTCGCCAGCGCCCCGATACCCACGGCACTGGTCGTGAAGATGCTCGGCCGCACGACGGCCGGACCGTCGGAGGCGGGCTCGCTGAAGAACATCAGCACGATCACCCGGACGTAGGGGAAGGCCAGGATCGCGCTGCTCAGCGCGCCGATCACGACCAGCGGCACAGCGCCACCCGCGATCGCCGCCTGGAACACCGCGAACTTGCCGATGAAGCCGCTGGTCAGCGGTATGCCGGCGAACGCGATCAGGAAGATCGCGAACACGCCCGCCACGAGCGGCGAGCGCTTGCCGAGGCCGGCCCAGCTGGACAGGTGCCCGGCCTCGCCGCCCGCGTCCCGGATCAGCGTCACCACGGCGAACGCGCCGATTACCGCGAAGCCGTAGGCCGCCAGGTAGAACAGGCTGCTCGACAGCCCGCTCGGGCTGGCCGCGACCACGCCGGTCAGCACGTACCCGGCCTGGGCGATGGACGAGTAGGCGAGCAGGCGCTTGACATCGGTCTGGGTGATGGCGATGACGGCGCCGCCCAGCATCGTCAAGATCGCCACCGCCCACAGCATCGGCCGCCAATCCCAGGTGAGCTGCCCGAACGCGATGTAGAAGACCCGCAGGAGCGCCCCGAAGGCCGCGACCAGCGTGCAGGACGCCATCAGCGCGGTCACCGGGGTCGGCGCCCCCTGATAGACGTCGGGCTTCCACGCCTGGAACGGCACCGCGCCAATCTTGAACAGCAGGCCGACCCCGAGCAGCGCGACCCCGGCGTACAGCAGGACGACGCTGCTCGTCGACCCGCTCGCCGCGGTGGCGATCGCGGCCAGCCTCACCGACCCGGAGAACCCGTACAGCATCGCGATGCCGAACAGGAAGAACGCCGACGAGAACGCGCCGAGCAGGAAGTACTTCATCGCCGCTTCCTGCGAGAGCAGCCTGCGGCGCCGGGCAAGCCCGCACAGCAGGTACAGCGGCAGGGACAGCACCTCGAGGGCGACGAACATGGTGAGCAGGTCATTGGACGCCGGGAAAAGCAGCATCCCGCCGACCGCGAACAGGGTCAGCGGGTAGACCTCGGTGTGGCTGATGCCCGCCAGCAGGCCCTCGCGCTCCTCGGCGCTGCCTGGCACGGCGGCGGCCTGCGCGGCGAACGCGCTGACGTCATGCGACGACTCCGCGATCAGCAGCACGCTGATAAAGGCGAGCACCAGGATCGTGCCCTGGATGAAAAGCGTCGGCCGGTCGATGGCCACCGAGCCGAGCGCGGCCAGCCGGCCCGGGCTCCCGCCGCTGAACAGGCTCTTGTTCAGCGAGACGGCGATGGTCAGGACGAAGGCGCCGGCCAGGCCGCCGAGGGTCAGCGCGAGGTGCATGGTCCGGCGCAGCGGGCGCGCGATGAACGCCTCGACCAGCACGCCGGCCACCGCCGCGCCGAAGACCAGCAGCATGGGCGACAGCAGGCCGTACTCGATGTGCGGCGCGGGGATACTCGGCGCCAGCGCGCCGACATACGCGGTCACGGCTGATTACCATCCTTCTGCGCGGCCGCGACCTGTGCCTTGGTGGCGGCTACCTTAGCCGGGTGCGGGGGTTTTGGATCGACCGAGTGCGCTTGCACCAGGGTCTGGTGCACGGCCGGGTTGATCAGGTCGATGACCGGCTTGGGGTAGACGCCGAGCACGATGATCAGCGCGATCAGCGGCCCGACGGCCCACAGTTCGCGGGCGTGAAGGTCGGGCATCGAGGCGACTTCCTCCCGCACCGGCCCGGTCATCGTCCGCTGGTACATCCACAGGATGTAGATCGCGGCCAGGATGATGCCGACGGTGGCGAGGACCGCCGCCACCTCGTACCTGGTGAACGTCCCGATCAGCACCAGGAACTCGCTCACGAACGTCGACAGCCCCGGCAGCGCCAGCCCGGCGAGGCCCGCGATCAGGAACAGCCCGGCCATGACCGGGGCGACCTTCTGCACGCCGCCGTAGTCGGCGATCTGCTGCGAGCGCCGCCTCGCGATCATGAAGCCCGCGATCAGGAACAGCGCCCCGGTCGCGAACCCGTGGTTGACCATGTAGAACGTGGCGCCGACCTGGCCCTGGCTGGTCATCGCGAAGATCCCGAGCGTGATCAGGCCGAAGTGCGAGACCGAGGTGTAGGCGATGAGCCGTTTCAGGTCCCGCTGCCCGATCGCCACGATCGCGCCGTACAAGATGCCGATCACCGACAAGACAATGATCAACGGCGTGAAGTAATGCGCGGCCCCGGGGAACAGGTCGATGCAGTACCTGATCATGCCGAACGTGCCGACCTTGTCGAGCACGCCCACCAGCAGCACGGCCGCCCCGGGCTGCGCGGCCGTCGCGGCGTCGGGCAGCCAGGTGTGGAACGGCCACAGCGGGGCCTTGATCGCGAACGCGATGAAGAACCCGGCGAACAGCCACTTCTGCACGGTCGAGCTCAGCACCAGGTGCGTCAGCGGCAGGAACAGGAACGTGCCAGGCCGCCCGCCCGACGTCGAGTACACGTAGAGCGCGATGACCGCGACGAGCATGAGCAGCCCGCCGAGCAGGCTGTAGAGCAGGAACTTCACCGCCGCGTACTGCCGCTGGCCGACGCCGAAGCTGCCGATCATGAAGTACATAGGCACCAGCATGGCCTCGAAGAAGACGTAGAACAGGAAGACGTCCGTCGCCGCGAAGACCCCGATCATCATGGTCTCGAGGACAAGCAGCAAGATGAAATAGGTCTTCACGCTTCGTCTGGGCGGCGCCGAGCCGGCCGGGCTGGACGACCCGTCGGCGTCGTTCCACGACGCGAGCACCACGACCGGCATCAAGATCGCGGTCATCAGGATCAGCACGAGCGCGATGCCGTCGGCGCCGACCGCGTAGTGCACGCCGAACTGCGGTATCCACTGGTAGGTCTGGGTGAACTGGAACCTCGGCCCGCCGACCTTGAAGTTCACCGCCATCGCGATCGTCACGCCCAGTGTGATCAGGCTGGTGACCAGTGCGATCCGCTTGACGAGCAGGTCACGCGCCCGCCGGTCATCGTCGCCGCCGGGGGCTGACCGGCCGGGCGTCAGGCCGACGGCGATCGCGCCCGCCAGCGGTATGACGCCCGCGACGGTGAGCCAGGGAAAGTTACTCATCGATGATCAGCGCCTCATCACAGCTAGAGCCGTACCAGGAGGGCGCCGATCACGAGCAGCGTGGCGCCAGCGAGCATGAATAGGGCATAGGAGCGGACGAAGCCGGTCTGCAGCCTGCGCACCCGCCCTGAGCTTCCGCCCATCGTGGCCGCGACCGTGTTGACCAGCCCGTCAACGCCCCGGTTGTCGAAGTAGACCGACAGGCGGGTGAGCCATTGGCCGGGACGCATCAGGACCGACTCGTTGAACGCGTCGCCGTACAGGTCCTTGCGCGCGGCGACCGTGACCAGGCTGCCGTGCGGCGCGGTGACCGGCACGTCCCGGCGGCCGTAGATGAGGTAGGCGCCGACCGCCGCGGCGATGACGAGCACCAGCGAGATGTCGCTGAGCGGGGCGAAGAAGCCGTGCGCCAGATGCGGGGTGCCGGTCAGCGGCGCCAGGAAGTCGATCAGCCGGTTGGACAGCATCAGGAACCCGCCGGCCAGAAGCGAGCCGGCCGCCAGGATCACCATCGGCGAGGTCATGATCGGCGGTGCCTCGTGCGGGTGCGAGTCATCCTCCCAGCGCTTCTTCCCGGTGAACGTCATCAGCATGACCCTGGTCATGTAGAACGCCGTGATGACGGCGCCGATCAGGGCCGCGGTGCCGAGAATGGCACCCGAGGTCCCGCCCTTGTCGAAGGCCGCCTCGATGATCGGGTCCTTGGTAAAGAAGCCGGAGAACGGCGGGATGCCGATGATGGCGAGGTAGCCGAAGGTGAACGTCACGAACGTGATCTTCATCGCCGTCGCCAGGCCGCCGAACCGGCGCATGTCCACTTCGTCGTTCATCTCGTGCTTGACCGCGCCGGCGCCGAGGAACAGCCCGGCCTTGAAGAAGCCGTGCGCCAGCAGGTGCGCGATGGCCAGCGCGTAGCCGACCGGGCCGAGCCCGGCCGCGAGCATCATGTAGCCGATCTGGCTCATCGTCGATCCGGCGAGCGCCTTCTTGATGTCGTCCTTCGCGCAGCCGATGATCGCGCCGAAGAGCAGCGTCGCCGCGCCGACGATCGTGACGACGAGCCTGGCGTCGGCCGACAGGTTGAAGATCGGAGCCGACCTGACAATCAGGTAGACACCGGCCGTCACCATCGTGGCCGCGTGGATGAGCGCGGACACCGGCGTCGGGCCTTCCATGGCATCGAGCAGCCAGGACTGCAGCGGCAGCTGCGCCGACTTGCCGCAGGCTCCGAGCAGGAGCAGCAGGCCGATCGCGGTGATGACGCCGGGGCTGGCACTATGCACCTGGCCGAAGACGCCGTCGAAGCTGACCGAGCCGAACTGGGCGAACATGGCCATGATCGCCAGCGACAGCCCGGCGTCGCCGACCCGGTTGGCGATGAACGCCTTCTTGGCGGCCACGGGCGGAGCCGGGTTGTAGAACCAGAACCCGATCAGCAGGTAGGACGCGAGGCCGACGCCTTCCCAGCCCGCGTACAGCGCCACGTAGTTGTCCGCGAGCACCAGCAGCAGCATCGCCGTGATGAAGAGGTTCAGGTAGCCGAAGAACCGGCGCCGCTCGGGGTCATTCGCCATGTAGCCGACGGCGTAGATATGGATGAGCGAGCCGACGCCCGTGATCAGCAGGACGAAGCAGATGGACAGCTGGTCGACCCGGATCCCGAGCGGCACCACGAACCGGCCGATCGCCGGGACCCAGGTATAGACATGCAGGTCCATGCCCCGCTGGCTGGCCGGCTTGCCCAGCATCTCCGCGAAGATCACCGCTCCGTACACGAACGCCGCCACGGACGCGAGCACGCCGAGCCAGTGGCCCCAGGCGTTTGTCCGCTTGCCGCCGAGCAGCAAGATCGCCGCGCCAGCGCCCGGGAAGGCCAGCAGCAGCCAGGCCAGATGCGCGGCACCGACCGCTGGCACCGTGGTCAGCCCAACCGCCGACGGCGTAGTCAGCACAGCGCTGGCCGCAAGTGAGCCTGTCACTGCCCACCCCTCCATACTCGTTGGCGATAGCACGGGGGAATCGCGCTACCTTCGCAGCCGCGGCCCTGGCGGAGGCCAGGGCTCAGCGGCGGTCTAGTTCTTGAGCAAGTTGGCGTCATCCACGGACACCGACCTGCGGGTGCGGAAAATCGACGTCAGGATCGCCAGGCCGACAACAACCTCGGCCGCGGCGACCACCATCACGAAGAACGCGATGACCTGCCCGTCGAGCTGGCCGTGCAGCCGCGCGAACGCGATGAAGGACAAGTTGACCGCGTTCAGCATCAGCTCGACGCACATGAAGACGACGAGCGCGTTCCTGCGGATGAGCACGCCGACGCCGCCGATCACGAAGAGGATCACCGCGAGCGCGACGTAGTTCGCCGGGCTAATCACCGTTACTCCCCCTTGCTTTCGCTGGCGTCTGAATCGTCGGGGTCGCGGTCCACTGGCTCGCCTGCCTCGATGACCTCGGTGGCGATGGCGGTACGGCCGCCCTGCCGTTCGATCGCGCGATTCGCGAGCACGCCGCTGACCGAGAGCTGAGACTGGCTGCCGTCAGGCAGCAGCGCCGGCGTGTCGACGGCGTTGTGCAACGCGTAGGTGCCTGGCCCCGGCAGCGGGGCCGGACTTCCGCTCGCCACCCGCCGCATGGACAGCATTCGCTGCGTCGGCTTGGGGCTGGTCCGCTCGCGGTGGGCGAGCACCATCGCGCCGAGCGCGGCGGTGATCAGCAGGGCGCTGGTGACCTCGAAGGGAAAGACGTATTTCGTGAAGATCAGCGTGGCCAGGCCCTGCACGTTCCCCGAGCTATTGCGCGGGCCGGAAGCCGCCGCGGGCCGATCGCCGCGTGCCCGACCACCAGGGCGAGCATGACGAGCAGGGCGATACCCGCGATCGCGGCCCAGAGCCGCTGGCCCCGGATCGTCTCGATGATCGAGTCGGCCGCGCTGACGCCGACGATCATCATGACGAACAAGAACAGCATGAGCACGGCGCCGGTGTAGACAATGACCTGGACGAACGCCAGGAATGGCGCGCCCTGCATCGCGTACATCGCGGCCAGGATCAGCATCACGACGGCCAGCAGCACGGCGCAGTGCACCGCGCGCCTGGTCAAGATCATGCCGAGCGCGGCACCGACCGCCACGATGGCGAGCACCCAGAAGGCCGCCAGCTCGGTGGTGTTGCTGGTGTTTGACGCCAGGATCAGCGAGTGACTCAACTGTCGTCTCCGCTCTGGCTCTCCTCCACCATCGAACCGAGCACGTCCTCCGCCGACTTGCCGGCGAACGTCGGCCCCAGGCGGTAGTAGTCCTCTTCCTCGTCACCGAGCCGCATCGGGTGCGGCGGTGCTTCCATGCCAGGCTGCAGCGGCGCGAGCAGCTGCTCCTTGGTCCAGATCAGGCTTTCCCTGCTGTCGTCGGCGAGCTCGTAGTCGTTGGTCATGGTCAGTGCCCTGGTCGGGCACGCCTCGACGCACAGGCCGCACAGGATGCAGCGCAGGTAGTTGATCTGGTAGACGGCGCCGTACCGCTCGCCGGGCGAGAACCGCTCGTCCGGAGTGTTGCTGCTGCCCTCGACGTAAATGGCGTCGGCCGGGCAGGCCCACGCGCACAGCTCGCAGCCGATGCACTTCTCCAGGCCGTCAGGCCACCGGTTGAGCTGATGCCTGCCGTGGAAACGAGGAGCGGTCGGCAGCTTTTCTTCCGGATACTGGACCGTGTCGACCTTGCGAAACATCTGCATGAAGGTGACAGCGAAGCCCTTGACCGGGTTCAGGAAGTCAAGCACCGGTGACCTCCGATACCGTCGCCGGGGTGGTTTCTCGGTCTGCCGCGCTCAGCTCGCCCGCGTGCGTCTCCCCGGACAGGATGCCGTGGTAGTGCGGCAGGTCCATGGGAGGCACGGGGAACGTCTCACCGATTTGCTCGGTGAGTTCCTCCTCGGCGGCCGCGCGCTGCTCGGCCCTGCGCTCGGCGGCCAGGTCGATCGCGAACAGCCAGATCAGCACCGCGCCGATCACCGAGCCGCCGACGAGGTACACGGCCGGGCTGCCGCCGTCCCTGCGGTACACCCGGAGCGCCGCGATGAGCAGCGTCCAGGCCAGCGCGCCGGGGATCAGCACCTTCCAGCCGAAGGCCATGAGCTGGTCGTACCTGATCCTGGGCAGCGATCCGCGCAGCCAGATGAAGAAGAACAGCAACAGGCCGACCTTGGCGAGGAACCACAGCACCGGCCACCAGCCGGTGTTGGCGCCCGACCAGACCGTGACCGGCCAGGGCGCGTGCCAGCCGCCGAGGAAGAGCGTCGTCGCGAGCGCCGACACGGTGATCATGTTGACGTACTCGGCCAGGTAGAACAGCGCGAACTTCAGCGAGGAGTACTCGGTGTGATAGCCGGCCACGAGCTCGCCCTCGCCCTCAGGCAGGTCGAAAGGCAGCCGGTTAGTCTCGCCGACCATCGTGATGATGTAAATCACGAATGACGGCAGCAGCAAGATCGCGAACCACGACGGGAAATGCAGCACGGCGCCGAACAGGTGGAACGTCCCGCCATTGGCTTGCGCGTGCACGATCTGCGCGGTCGACAGCGATCCGGCGTAGATGAACACCGGCACGAACGACAGGCCCATCGCGATCTCATAGCTGATCACCTGCGCCGATGAACGCAGCCCGCCGAGCAGGGCGTACGGCGAGGTCGACGACCAGCCGGCCAGCACGATGCCGTAGACGCCCATCGAGCTCATCGCGAGCACGAGGAGGACGGCCACCGGCAGGTTGGCCAATTGGAGCGGGGTGTGGTGCCCGCCGATCGAGACGGTGGGGCCGAACGGGATGATCGCGAAGCTGATGAAGGCGGGGATCGCGGCGATCGCGGGAGCGATGACAAAGAGCACCTTGTCGACCCCGCGAGGGATGATGTCCTCTTTGAGCGGCAGCTTGATGCCGTCCATCAGCGACTGCAGCAGACCGAACTTGCCTGCCCGGTTCGGCCCAGGGCGCTGCTGCATCCGGCCGATCACCCGGCGTTCCGCCCAGATCATGAACAGCGTCGTCAGCATCAGGAACGCGAAGACAATGATGACCTTGATCGCGGTGAGCCACCACGGGTCATGATCGATGAGCGCGGCGGTCGCACCACCGCCGGCCGCGAAATTCATTCCGCGCTCCTCACAGTCACTAGGGCGCCGTGGCCGGCGCCAAGCTGGCACCTGACGGCGCAGCCAGCCGAGTTCGACGGCAGCCAGACCACCCGGTCGGGCATGGCCGCGATCTCGACAGGCACCGTGATCGCCCCGCGG
Organism: uncultured Actinomycetota bacterium; assembly: GCA_963720575.1. Taxonomy (GTDB): domain Bacteria; phylum Actinomycetota; class Actinomycetes; order Streptosporangiales; family Streptosporangiaceae; genus Chersky-822. Next base: position 174,474 of record CAVRGA010000001.1, on the reverse strand, counting down.
CTCGTGCTCACGGTCACGTTGCCGCCTGCCTTGACGCCGGCCTCGGCCGCCGTGGCCCTCGACATCTTCGCCACCGCCGCCCGCGCCGTGCCTGCCAGGTTGGGCTCGCCATCTTGCATCCGCCCAGCGTCGAGCAGATTATGCCAGGTTGAAAGCAAGCAGGTGCCGGGGGTGGGGTTGGAGGTGCTGTCTGTGCTAGCCCGGGGGGGCGCTGTGCTAGCCCGGGGGGACCACCCCCCGGAACCCCCGGTGCTAGCCCGGGGGGGCGACCCCCCGGAACCCCCCGCGGGGAGGGGCGCTTCTAGCTGCTGCCTTCCCTCCTCGCCAAAACCCGGCTCGTCAGTCCAGGCAGCAGCGCGCCCCTCCGCGACGGGTGCGGTTAGAGCAGCCAATTCTCTGCGGGCTGAGGCTACGTCGGGGAGGGCTAGGTGGATGTCCATGGCGTCGGCGATGCTGTGGAGGACCTGGAGGTCGGTCCTGGCCGATGGCACCGAGAGTGCGGGGGCGAAGGAGGCTGGCCTGCCTTCCCAGTTCACGAAGGTGCCTGCCTTCTCTGCTACTGCCGCGACCGGGAAGATGACGTCGGCACGGTCCGTGACCGCGCTCGCGCGGATCTCCAGGCTGACGATGAAGCCAGCCCGGCCGAGCGCGGCAAGCGCGGCACCGGGGTCGGGCAGGTCGGCGGGGTCGACTCCGGCGATGAGCAGCGCGTCAAGCTCACCCGAGGCCGCGGCGGCCAGGATCGCCCCGGTGTCCCGCCCTGGCTCGTCAGGCAGCGCGGCGACGCCCCACTCCCTGGCGACCTCGGTGCGGGCGCTGGCGTCGGCTACCTGGCGGCCGCCTGGCAGCAGTGCTGGGAGAGCCCCCGCCTCGATCGCGCCGCGCTCGCCGGCCCGGCGCGGAATCCACGCGAGCCTCGCGCCGGTCGCCTCGGCGAGCCTGACCGCCGCCGAGAGCGCGCCAGGTACCTCGGCGAGCCGCTCGCCGGCCAGGATCACCGAGCCGGGCTGGCGCAGCGCCTCCGCGGCGGCGGCGATGGCCTCGTCGGCGCCCGGCGGGCCGGCGGGATCGGCGAGCCGGTCGAGTGCCGCCGCCTCGCCGCCTGGCGGAGTCAGAAGCAGCGTGCCTGACATCCGGCCAAGGCCCGGGCTGGCCAGGGCGGCCAGCGAGTAGACCCTGGTGGTGCCCCGCCGTGCGGCGCGGCGCAGCCGCAGGAACACGATCGGCGACTCGTCCTCGGGCTCGAACCCGGCCAGCAGCACGGACGGCGCCTGCTCAAGCGACGAGTAGGTGACTCCTGAGTCCCGGCCGGCGACCTGGCCGGCGAGGAAGCTCGCCTCTTCGGCGCTGTGCGGCCTGGCTCGCATGTCGATGTCGTTGGAGGCCAGCGCGATCCTGGCGAACTTGGCGTAGCCGTAGGCGTCTTCCGCGGTGAGCCTGCCGCCGGTCAGGACCCCGGCCCGGCCGCGCGCGGCCAGCAGCCCGCTGGCCGCCGCGTCGAGCGCCTCCGGCCAGGACGCGGGCCGCAGCACGCCTTCGGCGTCCCGCACGAGCGGGGAGATGAGCCGGTCAGGTGCCGTCGCGTAGGTGAAGGCGAAGCGACCCTTGTCGCAGTTCCATTCGGTGTTCACTTCGGGCGCGTTGCCGGCGAGCCGCCTGGTGACCGCGCCGCGCCGGTGGTCGGTGCGCTGCAGGCAGCCGGAGGCGCAGTGCTCGCACACGCTCGGCGTCGAGACGGTGTCGAATGGCCGCGCCCTGAACCGGTACGAGGCGCTGGTCAGCGCGCCAACCGGACAGATCTGCACGGTATTGCCAGAGAAATAAGAGTCGAACGGTATGCCGTCGGCGACCCCGACCTGCTCTTGCGGGCCTCGATCCAGCAACTCGATCAGCGGGTCACCGGCAATCTGCTCGGCGAACCTGGTGCACCTGGCGCACTGGACGCAGCGTTCCCGGTCGAGCAGCACCTGCGCCGACAAGGCGACCGGCTTGGGGAACTTCCGCTTGGTGCCGGTGAACCTGGTCTCGCCCTGGCCGTTGGACATCGCCTGGTTCTGCAGCGGGCACTCGCCGCCCTTGTCGCACATCGGGCAGTCGAGCGGGTGGTTGACCAGCAGCATCTCCATGATGCCGCGCTGCGCCTTCTCGGCCACTGGCGAGGTCAGCTGGGTCCGCACGACCATCCCGTCGGTGCACGTCGTGGTGCAGGAGGCGGGCGGCTTGGGCTGGCCCTCGACGTGGACCAGGCACTGCCGGCAGGCGCCGATCGGGTCGAGCAGCGGGTGGTCGCAGAACCTGGGGATCTGGATGCCGAGCATCTCGGCGGCCCTGATGATCAGCGTGCCCTTGGGCACCGTGATCTCGAACCCGTCAATCGTGACGTGCACGCCGTCGCCGGCGGGGACGAGAGCGGGCTTGGCCGGCACCGAGGTCGTCATCGTGTCCTCCACGATTCGCTGAAGGCGGTCGACGCGGCCGGGTCGAAGGGGCAGCCGCCGCGGCTGACGTGCTCGATGTACTCGTCCCTGAAGTACTTGATCGAGGAGACGATCGGGCTGATCGCGCCGTCACCGAACGGGCAGAATGACCGGCCGAGTATGTTGTCGCAGATGTCGAGCAGCTTGTCGAGGTCCGCGGCGGTGCCGTGGCCGTTCTGCAGTGACTCGAGTACCTGCACTGTCCAGTAGGTACCTTCGCGGCACGGGGTGCACTTGCCGCACGACTCGTGCTCGTAGAACTCCATCCAGCGCAGCACGGCCCTGACCACGCACGTGGTCTCGTCGAAGATCTGCAGCGCCCTGGTGCCGAGCATCGAGCCGGCGCCGCTGATTCCCTCGAAGTCGAGCGGCACGTCGAGGTGCTCGTGCGTGAGGATCGGCGTGGACGATCCGCCCGGCGTCCAGAACTTGAGCCGGTGGCCTGACCGCACGCCGCCGGCGAGCGAGAGCAGTTCGCGGAGCGTGACGCCGAGCGGCGCCTCGTACTGCCCGGGCGTGGTGACGTGCCCGGACAGCGAGAAGATGCCGAAGCCCTTCGACTTCTCGGTGCCGAGAGCGGCGAACGCGTCGGCGCCGCGGGAGATGATATAAGGCACGCTGGCGATCGACTCGACGTTGTTGACGACCGTCGGGCACGCGTACAGGCCGGCGATGGCCGGGAACGGCGGCTTGAGCCTCGGCTGCCCGCGCTTGCCCTCGAGCGAGTCGAGCAGCGCGGTTTCCTCGCCGCACTCGTAGGCTCCCGCGCCCGCGTGCACGACGACCTCGAGGCTGAAGCCTGAGCCCAGGATGTTCTCGCCGATGTAGCCGGCCTCGTAGGCCTCGGCCACCGCGTGGTGCAGCCGCCTGACGACGTGCAGCACCTCGCCGCGCACGTAAATAAAGGCACGCTCGGCCCTGATCGCGTACGCCGCGATGATCGCGCCCTCGATCAGCGCGTGCGGGTTGGCGAGCATGGTCGGGATGTCTTTGCAGGTGCCGGGCTCGGATTCGTCGGCGTTGACCACGAGGTAGTGCGGCTTGCCGTCGCCCTGCGGTATGAAGCCCCACTTCATCCCGGTCGGGAAGCCCGCGCCGCCGCGACCGCGCAGGCCCGAAGCCTTGACCTGGGCGATGATGTCGTCGGGCGGCGTCGCCAGGGCCTTGGCCAGCGCGCGGTATCCGCCCGTCCGGCGGTATCCGGCCAGGGTGAACGAGTCAGCGTCGTCCCAGTGCGCGGTGAGCACGGGCGTCAGCACGGTCTTCGGAGCTGCGGAGGTCACTGGCGCTCCCCGTTGCTGTCAGCGGTCCAGCCGTTTTCCTTGGCGATGCGCAGCCCGGCCAGCGTCGGCTGGCCGGCCGTGTCGCCCTCGGCCGCCTGGTCGTCGGGGAAGCCGGCCAGGATCATGGCCGCCTCCTGCCAGTTCGCCAGCCTCGGCGCGCCCCGGGTCGGAACGACCTCGGCACCGGAGCGCAGGTCGTCGACCAGCGACCTGGCCGAGTCGGGCGTCATGTTGTCGAAGAACTCCCAGTTGACCATGATGACCGGCGCGTAGTCGCAGCCCGCGTTGCACTCGATCCGCTCGATGCTGACCTTGCCGTCCGGGGTCGGCTCGTCCGCGTCAACGCCGAGATGCTCGCGCAGGTTCGAGAAGATCGTGTCGCCGCCCATGATCGCGCACAGCGTGTTGGTGCAGACGCCGACGTGATAGTCGCCGACCGGCTTGCGCTTGTACATGGAGTAGAAGGTCACGACGGCGGTGACGTCCGCCTCCGACAGGCCGAGCTGCGCGGCGCAGAAGGCGATGCCGTCATTGCTGACGTAGCCCTCCCGTGCCTGGACCAGGTGCAGCAACGGCAGCAGCGCGGAACGCGATCTCGGGTACCTGGCGATGATCTGACTGGCTCGCTCGGCGAGCTCGGCCCGGTCCTGCTCGGTCAAGGCCACTGTTTCCTCACCCCTCCCGGGTTACGGTCGCCCACTACCGATCAACCCCGCCCATCACCGGGTCGATGCTGGCGACGGCGGCGATCACGTCGGCCACCATGCCGCCCTCGCACATCGCGGACACCGACTGCAGGTTGGTAAACGAAGGATCGCGGAAGTGCGTGCGGTACGGCCGGGTGCCGCCATCGCTGACGGCGTGGCAGCCAAGCTCGCCGCGCGGCGACTCCACGGCCGCGTACACCTGGCCGGCCGGCACCCGGAACCCTTCGGTGACCAGCTTGAAGTGGTGGATCAGCGCCTCCATCGACTGGCTCATGATGTGGGCGATGTGATCGGCCGAGTTGCCGAGCCCGTCGGGGCCGACCGCGAGCTGAGCCGGCCAGCCGATCTTGGCGTTGCCGATCATGACCGGGTCATTGGCCGGCCGCAGCCGGCGAGCCGGTCCACGCACTGGCCGATGATCCGCAGCGACTGGTCGATCTCGGACATCCTCACTACATATCTTGCATAAACGTCACAGCCGTCCCGGGTCGGCACGTCGAACTCGTAGGTCTCGTAGCCGCAGTACGGCTGGCTCTTGCGCAGGTCCCACGGCAGCCCGGTGGCACGCAGGATCGGCCCGGTGACGCCGAGGGACATGCAGCCGGCCAGGTCGAGGTGCGCGACGTCGCGGGTACGGCGCAGGTAGATCGGGTTGACGTCGAGCAGCTTGTGCAACTCGCTCAGCTGGCGCGGCATGATCGCTAGGAATTCGCGCAGCTTCTCGATCGCGCCGGACGGCAGGTCCTGCGCCACGCCGCCCGGGCGGATGTAGGCGTGGTTCATCCTCAGGCCGCTGATCAGCTCGAACAGGTCGAGCACCTTCTCGCGCTCGCGCAGGCCGTACAGGAAGACCGTGGTAGCGCCGAGTTCCATGCCGAACGTGCCGACGGCCATCAGGTGCGAGGAGATCCGGTTGAGCTCCATCATCAGCACCCGCAGCACGCTGGCGCGCTCGGGGATCTCGCCGGTGATGCCGAGAAGCTTCTCGACGGCCAGGCAGTACGCGGCCTCGTTGAACAGCGGCGCGAGGTAGTCCATCCTGGTGCAGAACGTGACGCCCTGCGTCCAGGTGCGGAACTCCATGTTCTTCTCGATGCCGGTATGCAGGTAGCCGATGACCGGCCTGATCTCGGTGACCGTCTCGCCGTCCAGCGTCAGGATCAGCCGGAGCACGCCGTGCGTGCTTGGGTGCTGCGGCCCCATGTTGACGATGAGGCGCTCTTCGCCGGAGCGCTCATCGCCCTCGTCGGCGGCGGCGACGATCTCGTCCCAGTCCTGCCCGCCGACTGTGTACACGCGCCCCTGAGTTTCCTCACGGGGGGACGACCCCCCGGAGCCCCCCGCTTGGGAACCCGTGTGAGTAGTCATTGGTAAGCCCTCCGCTCATCGGGCGGCGGGACCGTGGCGCCGCGGTACTCGACTGGGATGCCGCCGAGCGGGTAGTCCTTGCGCTGCGGGTGGCCCTTCCAGTCGTCCGGCATCTCGATCCTGGTCAGCGCCGGATGACCGTCGAAGATGATGCCGAAGAAGTCCCAGGTCTCGCGTTCGTGCCAGTTGCAGGTCGGGTACACATCCACCACCGACGGGATGTGCGGGTCCGCGTCCGGCGCGGACACCTCGAGCCGCAGCCTGCGGTTGTGCGTGACCGAAAGCAGGTGATAGACGGCGTGCAGCTCGCTCCCGGGGGGTGCCGGATAGTGCACGCCTGAGACGCCGAGGCACAGCTGGAAGGCGAGCTCAGGGTCGTCCCGCAGCCGTCGCGCGACCTCGACCAGGTGCTCGCGGCGCACGTGCAGGGTCAGCTCGCCGCTCGCGACCACGACCCGCTCGACCGCGTCGCCGAAGTTCAGCCCGGACTGCTCGAGCGCCATGCCGAGCACGTCGGCGACCTCATCGAAGTAGGAGCCGTAGGGGCGCTGGCTCGACGGCAGCGGCTGCTGGCGCACCGTCAGGCCGCCGTACCCGGAGGTATCGCCCGTGGTGTGGGTGCCGAACATGCCGGTGCGGATCACCGGCTCGGAGATGCGCTCCTGACCGGCGGCGGAGGCTACTGCCTCCTCTTCCGCTTTCTTCGCGTCAGGCTCGCTCACTTCTGCACCTCCTGGCCGGCTGACGCAGCAGGCGGCCGCAGGGACGGCAGCAGCGGCAGCCGCCGCAGCCTGGCGTCTTCGAGTTCGGTGATCTGGCGCTCCCTGTTGGCACCGAGCTTGGAGTTCTGGATCTTGTCGTGCAGCTTGACGATGGCGTCGAGCAGCATCTCGGGCCTGGGCGGGCAGCCAGGGAGGTAGATGTCGACCGGCACGATGTGGTCGACGCCCTGGACGATCGCGTAGTTGTTGAACATCCCGCCGCTCGACGCGCAGACGCCCATCGAGATGACCCACTTGGGATCGGCCATCTGGTCGTAGATCTGGCGCAGCACGGGCGCCATCTTCTGGCTGACCCGGCCGGCCACGATCATCAGGTCGGCCTGCCTCGGGGTGTTCGACGCTCGCTCCATGCCGAACCTGGCCAGGTCGTGCCTCGGGCCGCCGGTCGCCATGAGCTCCATGGCGCAGCAGGCGAGCCCGAAGGTGGCCGGCCAGACCGACACCTTGCGGGCGTAGCCGGCCAGTTTCTCGACTGAGGTGAGCAGGATGCCGCTTGGCAGTTTTTCTTCAAGACCCATGGCTTAGTCCCGGTTGTCCTGTTTTTCTATCAAGACCCATGACTTAGTCCCATTCCAGCCCGCCGCGTCGCCACACGTAGACGTACGCGACTAGGACGGTTGCGACGAAAGTGACCATCTCCACCAAGCCGAACGCGCCCAGGTGGTCGAACGCGACCGCCCAGGGGTACAGGAAGATGATCTCGATGTCGAAGATGATGAAAAGCATCGCTGTCAGGTAGTACTTGACAGGGAACCTGATCCCCGCCGGCTGGCGGGTCGGCTCGATGCCGCACTCGTAGGCCTCGAGTTTAGCCCGGTTCCACCGTTTCGGGCCGCTGACCGACCCCGCTACCAGCGAAAATATGGCGAACACCGTAGACAGAGCGCCGAGCACGACGATCGGGACGTAATAGCTCATCTGCTCCGTCACCCCCTTGTCTTGCCGCACAGCCATCCGGCTGCGCGGCCCAGTCTGTTGTGGCCTGCGGATCTCACGCGGTCGGGCCCGCGTTGACCTCGCCTGTGCACTGCCCTGGACCTAGGTCCGGCGCGTCACGCTTGCGGCGTTATGCCGCCGGCGCAATCTTAGACAGCGCGTTAATCACCCGATCCACCGCATCGCCGCCGCGAGGCTCGGTCAGGTTGCCTAGCAGTTTCATCGTCATCCGCATCACGGCCGGGCGCTTGATCCCGTGCCTGGTTGCGAACTTCATGAAGTTCGGATTGCCGATGAGCTTCACGAATGTCCGGCCCAGAGTGTAGTAGCCGCCGTAGCTCTGCTTGAGCGCCACCGGGTATCCCTGCAGCACCCGTTCGCAGTCCGCCGCCGAAGGCCGTCCGAGCGCCTGCACGATGGTGCGGGCCGCGATCTCGCCCGACTCCATCGCGTAGGCGATGCCCTCGCCGTTGAACGGATTCACCATCCCGCCGGCGTCGCCGACCAGCACGAGCCCGCGGGTGTAGTGCGGCGTCCGGTTGAAGCCCATGGGCAGGGCGGCGCCGCGCACCGGCTCCGTCCTGTTCTCCTCGGCGAAGCCCCACTCGGCCGGCATGGCGGCGAGCCAGCGCTTGAGCAGCGCGCGGTAGTCAATGTGGCCGAACGACTCCGAGGTGTTCAGCAAGCCGAGGCCGACGTTGGACGTGCCGTCGCCCATGCCGAAGATCCAGCCGTAGCCGGGCAGCAGCGAGTGACCGTCCCAGAGGTCGAGCCACGCCTCCAGGTACTCGTCCCTGTGCCGCGGACTGGTGTAGTAGGTCCGCACCGCGACGCCGAGCGGCCGGTCATCTCGCTTGTGCAGGCCCATGGATACGGACAGCCGGGAGGAGTTGCCGTCGGCCGCGATCACCAGTCGCCCGCCGAACAACCTTTCACGCTCATCGGGCTTTTTAGCGCCTCGCCCGGCACCTTCCGCGTGCACGGCGGCGCCCTCGCGCGCGGTGACACCGGTCACCCGGCCAGTCCGCTCGTCAAGCGTCGCTCCGGTGACGGTGACGTTCTCCAGGAGCCTGGCGCCCGCCTTTTCCGCGCGCCTGGCCAGGATCTCGTCGAAGTCGGTGCGCGACCTGATCGTGCCGTAGCCGGGGAAGGACGACAGGTCAGGCCAGGCAAGCTCGATCCGGCCGCCGCCGCCGATGATCCGCAGGCCCTTGTTGCGCAGCCAGCCATCGCCCTCGTCGATGGGAACGCCCATCGTGGTCAGGGCCTTGACCGCCCGCGGGGTAAGACCGTCGCCGCAGACCTTCTCGCGCGGGAAGCTGGCCTTTTCGAGCATGAGCACGTCAAGGCCGGCCGTCGCCAGATGGTAGGCGGCAGCCGAACCGGCCGGCCCGGCGCCCACGACGATGACGTCGGCAGTGTCAGCTGAGTCGACCGCGGCCGAGCCGCTCGCACGGGGCCTGACCGGGGGGTTCTGCTCGCTCACTGACCCGTCCCGCCAATCTTGTGAACGCCTTCACAAGTACAGATGCTCATAGTCTAGCCCGAAGCCCGGCGACGCGGGCGGCGGGCGACATGCACGGCGACTATGCCGCCGCTCAGATTCCGCCACCGAACCGCCGACCAGCCTGCGGCCTCGATGCGCCCGGCTAGCTCCGCCTGCGGCGGCCAGTCCCTGATCGACTCGGCCAGGTAGGCATAGGCGCCGGCGTTACGGCTGAACGGGCGCGCGATCGCCGGCAGCGCCGCCGCCAGGTACCGCTGGTAGACGACGTCGAGCGGCTTGTTCGGGAGGTGACTGAACTCACAGATCACGAGCCTGCCGCCCGGCTTGGCGACCCGGAGCAGCTGCGCCAGCGCGGCATCGGCGTCGGCGACGTTCCGCAACCCGAATGAGATCGTGACGACGTCGAACGTCTCGTCGGGGAATGGCAGCGCCAGCGCGTCACCCGCCGCGAAACTGACTCGCCGCGCTGGCCGGCCCGCTCCGGCACGGAGCATCCCGAGCGAGAAGTCGCACGCCACGCACCGCGCGCCGGCCGCCGTGTAGGCGCGCGACGAGGTCCCGGTGCCCGCGGCCACGTCGAGCACCAGGTCGCCGGGCCTGGCCGCGACCAGCCTGGCGACGATCGCCCGCCAGCGCCGGTCCTGCCCGAGCGAGAGGACGTCATTGAGCACGTCGTAGCGATCGGCGACCGCGTCGAACATCGCCGACACCTCGGCCGGCCGCTTGTCAAGCTGAGCGCGAGTCATGCCCCACAGCGTGACACACCCGGTCCGGATCACGTCTTCCTGGCGGCGGCGGCGAAGCGGCGGAATCTCGCGAGTGCCGCCGGGCTGGTCTCCATCCGCCAGTCGAAGCGGGTCGTCCAGGTCACCTTCGCGCGGGCCTTGTCGACGTCGAACCAGATGAAGCCGAGCGTGTGGTACCTGGCGGTGCCGGCCACGAGCTTGGCCATGCTCAGCGCCTTCCCGGCGGCGGGCCGCGCCGACACCTCGGTGAGCAGGACAGGCACCTTGGCCAGCCGGTGAATCGCCTTGATCGTCGGCGCGAACAGCGACGTGAACGTCTGGTCCGAGTGATCGAAGTACGCGTCGATCCCGGCTATGTCGACGTACCGGCGCCCTGGCCACAATTCGCGGAGCGGCTCGCTGCCCTTGAACCGCCGGTTGACCATCCATACCCACTTGACCCGCCGGTCGGCGCGGAACAGGCGGACCACGTGCCGCCACGCGGCGACGAACTCACCGGGCGCGACATGGTGATACCCCCAGGTGTACCACCGGCCGTTAGCCTCGGGCGCGAACGACATCAGCACCGATCCCGGCAGCCTCCCGGCCGCCTTCGCCTGGCTGGCCAGCCACTTGTCCTCCTTGCCGGCGATGATCTCGCGCAGGCTCACCCCGTACGGCTCGAGCTCGATCAGCGGCACGGCGCCGTTGGCGATCATCGTCTGGGCCGGCACGTTGTCGACCGGCGAGCCGACGCCCACGTCGCGGACCGCGAGGTTGGGCCGGCAGCCGCAGGCCTGGTCGAACTGGGGCAGGTTGTAGGCGACTACCCCGGCGAACCGCGTCGCCGCCGTCACCGTCACCGGCCGGGCGTGCGGCCGCGATGGCAGCACGGTCTGCTGGACGGCCTGCTGGATGCCGGTCCAGCCGAACGCGATCAGGCCGGCGGAGACCGCCGCGAACGACGTCAGCGCCAGTTTCCTCGGCCGCGTCATCTTGGTGATCTCGGTTTTCCTGCCCTGCCGGCCCGTCCAGGACACGTAGTGCCTGCCGAGTATCCACTCGCGGACGAACGCGCACAGGTAGAGCCACTTGTTGTAGTAGTTGACGATCAGGTAGGGGAAATAGCCGAGCACGGCCTCCCGCACGCCGACCACCGTGGCCACCAGGCTGGTCGTCACGATCGCGTGGATCGCCAGCCAGAGCGCGAACGTGCCGGCGAGCCGGTAGTGGCCGGTGACGATGGTGACCGCCAGGGCGGTCTCATAGACGAACAGGCAGCACAGATCGAACAGGGCCGTCCAGACCACGAGCATGGCGCGCCAGTGCAGCAGCTCACCGCGGTACTTCGCCATGTTCTGGAAGTAGCCGGATGACCACCGGCGCATCTGCTGCTTGTACACGCGGAAGGTCTCGGGATCGTAGGTGAGCGCGACCGCGTCACCCGCGTAGCCGAGCTTGTACCTGGCCCGGTGCAGCGCCCACGTGGCGTCCATGTCAGCGCTGATCAGGCCGCCGGGAAAGCCGCCGATGCTCTTGATCGCCTCGGTCTTGAACACGTAGGCGGCGCCGGTGAGCACCTGGATCCGGCCGACCTTCGCCTGGCACAGCCGCCACCAGCGGCGGCCGAGCGCGTAGGCGAACCGCCTGGCCCTGATGAAGAAGCCGCGCGGCTGGATCGGCAGCACGGTCGCGCAGGTCGCGTCGAAGCCGTCCTCGATATCGCGGATCATCAGCTCGACGCAGTCGGGCTCCGGGATCGTGTCCCCGTCGAAGCCGACGACCACGTCGGTGAAGATGTCGAAGAGCGCCGCGTTCTGCGAGCTTGCCTTGTCCTTGAATTCGACCTCGATGACCTTGGTCGCGCCAGCCCGCAGCGCCGCCTGGGCGGTGTCGTCGTCGCACGAGTCGGCGACGACCACGATGGCCTCGAGCGGGTACGGCTGCCTGCGCAAGGCGCGCACCAGCTCGGCGACGGTGGCCGCCTCGTTGTGCGCCGGGATGAGGACCGTCGCGGTCGGCCTGCCCGCCGGCGCCGGCTCCCCGTCGCCCGGAGACGCCAGCCGCGCCGCGACCCAGGACGTGGCCACGGCTCAGGCCTTGCGTCGCAGCCGAAGCGCCCGCCGCTTGCCGACGTACCGCCAGAGCGTCATGGCGATGGCCGCCACGGTAAGGATCGCCGAGCCGATACCGGTATGAATGTCGCTGTACATTACGTTGCTCCGAAACTGGTCAATGCGGCGGCTGAGCTATCGGGAATTAACTGACATTAAGATGAAATTAAGCCGGGTTTGATCGATTTCACCTTTAGGAACCCTATGTACCAGACGCGCCAGCCGGCGCGGTGGTTTACACGTGAGGCCTGGAATCCGGAGCCGGCACCGGCGGCAGCGGCTCCGGCTCCGGCTCGGCAGGACTGACGCCGACCCCGAGTGCACGGTAGTTCCAGCCGGCGTCAAGCCACTGCCGGGGGCTGAGCACGTTGCGCGCGTCGATGATGCTCCTGCGCCCCACGACGCCATCGAGCTCGGACGGCGTCAGCGCGGCGAACTCAGGCCAGTCGGTCAGCAGCAGCACGACCTCAGCTCCCAGCGCCGCGGCCATGGCGGACTCCGCGTACGCGAGCTCGGGGCAGGCGGCGGCCGCGTTCGCCATCGCGACCGGGTCGTACACGGTGACCTGCGCTCCGTGGCCGTGCAGGATCTGGGCCACGTCGAGCGCCGGCGAGTCCCTGACGTCATCGGACCCTGGCTTGAAGGCCGCGCCGAGCACGCAGACCGGCACCCCGGCCAGGTCGCCGCCGGCTAGCTCGAGCGCGAGGTCGGCGGTGCGGGACCGCCGGCGCAAGTTGATCTTGTCGACCTCGCCGAGCAGGCCGGCCGCCGACTCCACGCCAAGCTCCCGCGCCCTGGACATGAATCCCCTGATGTCCTTGGGCAGGCAGCCGCCCCCGAATCCGAGCCCGGCCCGCAGGTAGGAGCCGCCGATGCGCGGGTCGGCGCCGAGTATGACCGACAGCGCGCGCACGTCGGCGCCGGAGACCTCGCAGACCTCGGCCATCGCGTTGATGAACGAGAGCTTGGTGGCCAGGAACGCGTTGGCCGCGACCTTCGCGAGCTCGGCCGTCTCGTAGCTCGTCGGGTGGAAGCTCGCCCCGGCGGCGATCGGCTGAGCGTAAACCTGCCGCAGGACGCGCTCGGCGCGAGCCGACCGGACGCCGGCCACGATCCGGTCAGGGGCGAGCGTGTCGGCGATCGCGGTGCCCTCGCGCAGGAACTCCGGATTCCAGGCCAGCTCGGCCGGGCTCCCCGACGCCGCCAGCTGGGAATGCAGCTGCCTGGCCGTCCCCACCGGCACGGTCGACTTGCCGACGACGAGCACGGGCCTGTCCAGGAGCGGAGCGAGGGCGGCGAGGCAGGACCGCACCTGGCCGAGATCCGCGCCGCCGCCGCCAGGCAGCTGCGGCGTGCCGGTGCAGATGAAGTGCACGTCGCCGAACGAGGCAGCCTGCTCGTAGGAGGTCGTGAATCGCAGCCGCCCGGCGCGAATCCCGGCCGCGACCAGCTCGGGCAGGCCAGGCTCGTAGATCGGCACCCAGCCGCCGGCCAGCTTGCCGACCTTGACCGCGTCGGTGTCGACGCCGAGTACCTCGAATCCGAGGCTGGCCATGCAGGCGGCGTGCGTGATGCCCAGGTATCCCGTGCCGAAGACGGTGAGCCGTTCCAAAGAACCTCCGGTCTGCGAAAGCATCAGCTTCCGGTAGTTGCGACGCACAAACCCCAACAAAGGTTTACAGAGAGCACGACGGGACTCATGTGCCACAGCGAGTAGCCGAGTGCGGGCCCGGGGCGGACGACGCGCATACGCACCGGCTACCGCAAGTTAGCGAAGAGTTAACTTGCTGGACTAAGCGTTCTGTTCGTGGGCGCTCTGGTTAAATTGGACTTCGCGCGGGGCCGTTCCGATTGCCTACATAGGCATATTATATATTATAACCTACTTGTAAGAGCTTCGACGTAGCTACAGTACGACTGAACATACTGACCGCTATGAGGTCCTACCACCCGAGGGCGCGCAAGCGTGAGGCTGGACCCTGCAGGAGGCTGACGCTCGATGGCAGGGCAGCATGCGCGGTCGCTTCTCGAGCGCGAGGGCCGAGGCAGGCAACAGGCCGGCGTCGATGCGCTCATCAAGATCGCCCGCGTCAGGCAGCCCGTCGCAAGGCTCGCGGACACCGGATTCTGGCGGGTGGCTGACGCGCTGACGATGCCCATGCCAGCGGCTGTTGCCCGGCCGGGCAAATACGATCGGCTCCGGTCGCGATGGCTGCTGCCAGGCATCCTGGTCGTGCAGGTCGCCCTGTCACTACGGCTTGTGTGGGCTAACACGGCCTTCCAGGACGAGTCCCTGTATCTGACGGCCGGCCACATAGAACTCGCGCACTGGCTGCATGGTGCGACGGTGCCGGCGTTCGAGACACTCTTCTCCGGCGCCCCGGTGATCTATCCGCCGCTCGCGGCGCTTGCTAATGACATCGGCGGCCTGGCGGCAGCGCGCCTGCTGTCCCTCGCGTTCATGCTGCTCACCACGTTGCTCCTGTACGCCACCGCACAGCGCCTCTTCAGCAGAGGCCCGGCATTGGCCGCAGCAGCACTATTCGCGACCTTCGGCATGGCAAGTCAGCTTGGCGCGTTCGCCACCTACGATGCGATGGCCCTGTGCCTGATCGCGCTGGGGGCCTGGCTGACCGTCCGGGCCACGGGGCGATTCAGCGAGCCGATACTGCTGCTCGCGGCCTTCAGCCTGGCGCTGGCGGATGCCACCAAGTACGCGTCGATCTTGTGGAACCCCGTGGTCGTCGTTCTCGCCATGCTCACGCCCTCGCAGGCGCCCAGGTTGCGCAGATTCTGCAAGGGCGTCAGGCTCGCCGCGTATGTAACGCTGATCGACTCGGCAGCGCTGCACGAAGGTGGTCACTCATATTTCCGCGGGATCGTCTCTACCACCTTCCAGCGCCAGGTTCTCAGCGCAACCCCTCCGCTCAAGATCGTTGACGTTGCCTGGGGATGGCTGGCACTGCTGCTACTCCTTGGCGTGATGGGCGTCCTGCTGATCTGGCTGGACCAGAGGAAGGCAACCATACTGCCCATCGCGCTATTCGCGGCCGCCCTTCTCGCGCCGGCCGAGCAGGCGCGTATCAGCGAAGTCACGTCACTGCACAAGCACATCGTTTTCGGCGCCTGGTTTCTCTGCATAGTCGCCGGTTATGCGGTAACGAGGATTTCCCAGCTCGACGGCCAGCTTTCGCACGGAGTCATTATCGGGTCAGTGCTCATCGCCGCGTTCGCGGCAACTGGCTTTTCCCAGGCCAATGCCGTGACCAAGTCATGGCCGCCGGTGTCCAAGGTCATGCCCATGCTCGGCAGGACCTTGCAGAAGGCCGGCTGCCCGTGCCTGATATTTCAGCAAAGCGCGGCACATTACTATTTGCCGAACAGCGATCTTGCCGGTCAAGTCTCCGGGTCGTATTCGTTCTCCTACCAGGACAGCTCCTCGACTAAGCCGCTGTCTGGGCCGCTCGCGATGGCTAAGGCGATCCAGAACGACTATTTCGGCACCGTCCAGGTGGACGGCTCCCACGGCATAGCAACGTACCGATTGCTGACCAGAAGCCTGCGGAGATCAGGGCAGTACCGGCTGATCACGTCGGAGCCTTGGCCCAGTTACCCTCACGCGCCTACCCAGGTCTGGGAACGCATCGCGGGCAGCACCAGGTGAGCAAGCATCGTCTCAGGCGGCGAGCTGCCCGGTCCCGATCAACAGTGACCGTTGTGCCGGCCGCTCTGCTTGGCCTCATCGCGGGTGCCGAACTCGCCATCCACGTGACACTCGGCGCGCACCGGTTCATTCCCAGCCTTCCTGCCTACGGCTACGCGGTGCTCGCCTTTCTCGCGTTCAAACTCGGCTTGGCAATCCTCTACCGTCCCCCCGCCGGCCGCGATGTCGGCTATGACGTTGCCGCTATCATCACGGTGTGCAACGAGGATCCGGTGGCGTTCACCCGCTGCCTCAAGTCCATGCTCAGGCAGACCCGGTTGCCGAGGAGCCTGACTGTCGTCGATGACGGGTCCCTGCAAAAAGATTGCCTGCAACTCGCATATTCGTATGCGGAGGATTTCCAGCGGCGCGGCGTCGAATTCCGCGTCTTCGTGCACGAGACTAACCTTGGAAAGCGAGAGGGACTGGCTGACGGATTCCGCGCCTGCTGGCAGGCCGACGTCTACCTGTGCATCGACTCCGACACCGAGCTCAAGGCAAATGCGCTGGAGAAGGCCATTGCCTATTTCAGCAATCCGCGCATCCAGGCAGTCACGGGCACTGTACTCGCGGCTAACTGGGACACGAACTTTCTCACCCGCCTGATTGACCTGCGGTACGCGAATGCTTTCCTCGGCGAGCGAGCGGCTTATTCAGCCGTCGGCTCGGTACTGTGCGCCTGTGGATCGCTAGCCCTCTACCGGGGTCCTGTTGTGCGCAAGTACCTCGAGGACTTCCTGCACCAACGGTTCCTCGGTCAGCAATGCACCTACGGAGATGACAGGCGGCTAACTTATTACTGTCTCAGGGAAGGACAGGTCCTGCTGGCACCTGACGCCGTGGCCTGGACGATGGTTCCTGAACGCATGGACCACTTCCTGCGCCAGCAACTCCGCTGGTCCAAGAGCTTTGTCAGAGAGTCCTGGTGCATGCTGACCGGAATGAGCCCCTTGCGGGTGCCCTGGCTGCTCAGTCTGCTTGAGGTCACTACCTGGGCTGCTTTCACGACCGCGCTGATCTACACCATGGTCGCCCGCCCCCTGCTGAACGGGCAACTCTCGATAGGCACCTACCTAGCCGCTACCTTGCTCCTTGCGTACGCCAGATCTGGCCACTATTTCCGAGCCGAGCACGCCAATCTAGGCTGGTTCACCCGATTGCTGACATTCGCGCTTGCCCCCGTTTACGGACTCATTCACATGATCTTGCTGCTGCCGCTGCGGATCGTTGCGATCATGACATTGCGTGATAATTCTTGGGGAACACGCAGAACCGTGGAGGTACGAGCGACATGAGGCTTGTTGCGATTTTGACGGCCCTGATCGCGGCCGCTGCTAGTTTCGTGGCCGTGCTGGCCATACGCTCGGCCGGAACTCCGACGGCCCACGGGTCACCACACGCGAAGCCGCACCTGACGCACCCAACGCACCCCGCGCCCAAGGCGCGCAAGACGCCCAAGACTTCGGCGACCCCCAAGGCGGTGTCTCGGCACGTGACCTTGGGCATCATCAACTACGACCTGCCATATTTTGAGAGGCAGACGAGGATCGTCCCGGCGATCACTGCCAAGTACTACAACTGGGGTGCGCCGTTTCCAGGTTCCGAAGTCCTGACTGATCACGGGCTCGGCGTCACGACCCTGATTGTCCTCGAGCCGCGCACGCAGAACATGAAGCAACTCGCGGCTGGCGCGTACGATGCCTACCTCAAGCAATGGGCCGCCGCCGACCGTGCGCTCGGACTGCCGATCATTTTGTCGTTCGCACCGGAGGCGAACGGCGACTGGTATCCATGGGGGAAAGGACATATCAGCCCGGCTCTGTACAAGAAGATCTTCCGGCACGTGCACGATGCCTTGCTCAGAGACGGAGCAAGGCATGTCACCTGGTTGTGGCAAGTCGACAGAACCTCTGCCTACACCGCACCCTTGAATTCGCTCTGGCCAGGGCACGGCTACGTGGATGCTATCGGCTTTGACGGCCAGCTGAAAAGTAAAACCGCGACCTTCGACTCGGTTTTCGGCCCGACACTTGACCAAGTTAGAGCATTCACCAAAGTTCCTGTGATGCTCAGCGAGGTTGGTGTCAAGGGCGGGCCGTTGCAGCCAAAGAAGGCGGCCGGCCTGTTCGCCGCAGCTCGCAAGGCACCGCTCTCAGCGCTCGTCTTCTTTGACGTCGGCGTCTGGGACTTCGACAATAACGCCGCCACCATCGAGGCGATCAGGACAGCGGCAGCCGCTCGGAAGTAGCGGCCGTCTTCTGACGTTGCCCTTGCCCGTGTCTACTAACTCGTTCACATGATCTGGAGGTTCGAGCAATATGAGATCCCTGGCGACCTTGAGCGCCGTGGTAGTGGCTGCGGCCGGTCCGATGGCCATGGTGCTGCTGCAGCCGGCCGCATCGAGCACGGCACAGGCCGCGCCGCGCACGACGCCGGCAGCGGCGCCTGCCGACTCGCCGGGGGCGCCAATGGCCACGGCCAAGAAGGTGAGCCTCGGCGTCATCAGCTACAACTTGCCGCTCTTCGAGCAGCGGACCAAGATCTTCCCCTCGATCACGGCCAAGTACTTCGGCTGGGGCGCTCCGTTCCCGAGCGCCGAGATCCTCGCGAACCACACCGTGGGCGCCACGACGCTGATAGTCCTTGAACCGCGCACCCAGAACCTGCAGCACCTCGCGGGCGGCAAGGATGACTCGTTCCTGAAGAAGTGGGCAACGGCCGACAAGGAGCTTGGCCTGCCTATCATCTTGTCGTTCGCGCCCGAGGCGAATGGCGTCTGGTACCCCTGGGGCAAGGGGCACGTGACCGCGGCACTATACAAGAAGATGTTCCAGCATGTGCACAACGTCCTGCTCAAGGACGGCGCCAAGCACATCACCTGGATGTGGCAGGTCGACAGGTCGTCCAAGGCCACGGAAGCGCTAAGCGCGCTCTGGCCAGGACGCTCCTTCGTCAACGTGATCGGCCTCGACGGCCAGCTCGGCTCGAAGACCGCCTCCTTCACCAGCGTCTTCGGCGCCACCTACTCCCAGGTACGCAAGTTCACCAAGGTGCCTGTCATGCTCAGCGAGGTCGGCGTCAATCGCAGCGCGAACAGGCCCAAGCAGATCGCCGGCCTGTTCGCGTCGGCCCGCAAGGCATCGCTGTCCGCGGTCGTCTTCTTCGATGTCGGCATCTGGAGCTTCGACAACGACAAGGCCGCCCTCAAGGCGATCAGGTCAGCCGCGGCTCCCAAGTAGCACACGCAGTATCACGGGCCACTAGCCACCGGCTAGTGGCCGGGCACCGACCGCCCCGCGAGATGCCCACCAGCGGCGAGTCACCCGATAGCCTCCATGAATGCCGCCGCGCCCGGCATGTTGGGCCTCCGAATGACGGTGCCGGTCGGTAAAGTCGCCGCGTGAGCAGACAGGTCATGATGCTTGAGATCGACCTCGCCTCCCTGAGCCGGGCAGCCGGCAACGCCAGCTACGCGAGGGGTGAGGCCTACGCGCGTCAGGGTGCGGTCCTGCGGGCCGAGTGGGACGCCGAAAATCACGCGCTCCGGGGAACGGTACGCGGTCACGGCGGCTGCGCCTACGAGACCTCCGCGTCCTTCTCGATAACTAGCGGGCGGCCTGCTCAGTTCGCGGATGGTGACTGCAGTTGCCCGATGGAGTTCAACTGCAAGCACGTAGTCGCTCTTGTCCTGTCGACCCTTGCGCCCCGCAGCGCAGGAGCGGCAAAGTCAGCCAGCCCCAGCCCCAGCCCCAGCCCCAGCCCCAGCCCCAGCCCCAGCCCCAGCCCGCGACAAGACACCGGCCCGCAGCCAGCTAACTGGGAGCGGCCGCTGGCATCGCTGCTTGACCTGAGCGGGGCGGGATCGCCAGCCGCGGTACCTCTGGCGATCGAGCTCGCGCTGGTCGGCGGTACCAGCCAGGCCGGCTGGAATCCCGCGGCCACGTCGGCGACGTCGCAGGCACCGCTGCGGCTGGTTGCCCGGCCGGTCAAGCCAGGCAAGAACGGCGGCTGGATAACCACCGGCCTCAGCTGGGGCAAGCTAGAAACGATTTCCTGGTCCCGCGAGTACAACGAGCAGCACGTCCGACTGCTGCGGGAGCTGTACGTTCTCTATCAAACTTGCCGGACCAGGAACGCCGGCTACTACGGGTATTACGGCGACGACCGGTCGATCGAGCTCTCCTCAGTGAGCTCGCGCCAGTTCTGGCCGCTGCTGGACGAGGCGCAGGAGGTCGGGCTGCGCCTGGTGTACCCGGGCAAACGCGGCGCGCTCGAAAACTACTCTGAGGCCGAGTTCTGCCTGGACGTGACTCGCGATGACGCGGGCGCGCTGCGACTCGCCCCCGTGATCCGAGCCGGCGACGGGCGGCCGGTCCTGCCGGTCGCGTTCATCGGGGCGCAGGGGCACGGCGCGGTGTGCGTCGATCGCGCTGAGACAGCGGCCGGCTTGCCGGGGGGCTGGCTATTCCGGCTGGTCAGGCTGGCCCGGCCGGTGCCGGCGCCGATGCAGCAGATGACCCTGGGCGGCGAGTCGCTGCAGGTGCCAGCCTCGGAGACGGCAAGGTTCCGCGACTTGTACAGTCCGAGACTGCGGCGCTCGGCGGCGCTGATCTCCTCGGACGGCTCGTTCAGCCCGCCCGAGATCAGCGGGCCTGACCTGGTCCTGCGGGCCCACTACGGCAGCGGTCACGAACTCGAGCTGAACTGGGAGTGGGCCTACCGGGTCGGGGACTCGCCGCTGCGCCAGCCGCTCGAGGCGGACGGGCCAGCTGATGGGTACCGGGACCTGGCGGCTGAGCGGGCGCTGCTCGCCGGGCTTGACCTGCCCTTCGACCGGTACGGGCTGCTCGCCCGGGGCATCCGCGGCGGTCGCGCACATGGCGAACCTGACGCTCAGATCCCGCCGATCGCCCCGCGGGTCCGCCTGACCGGCATCGACACGATGCGGTTCACCACCGAGCTGCTGCCATTGCTTGCCGACCAGCCTGGCCTGATCGTCGAGATCGACGGCGATCCTGCCAACTACCGCGAGGCCGGGGATTCGCTGCGCATAGCGGTGTCGACCGATGAGGTGGCCGGCGACACCGACTGGTTTGACCTCGGCGTGACGATCACCGTGGAGGACAGCCCGGTTCCGTTCCTCGACGTGTTCCTGGCCCTCAGCCGAGGCGAACCGCATCTGCTCCTGGCCGATGGCGCCTATTTCTCGCTGGACAAGCCCGAGATGCGCGCGCTCGCGCGGCTGATCGACGAGGCGCGGTCGCTGCAGGACAACCCCCGGGATTCGCTCCGGATCAGCAGGTACCAGGCCGGCTTCTGGGAGGAATTGAGCGCGCTCGGGGTCATCGGGCATCAGGCATCGGCGTGGCGGGAGCAAGTCCAGGGCCTGCTGACGGCCGAGGGCACCGGCCAGGCCGAGCCGCCAGCGGGGCTGCAAGCTCAGCTGCGGCCGTATCAGCAGGACGGCTTCGCCTGGCTGACGTTCCTGTGGGAGCACCAGCTTGGCGGAATCCTCGCCGACGACATGGGACTCGGCAAGACGCTGCAGTGCCTCGCCCTGATCAGCCACGCGAGGCAGCGTGAGCCGGCGGCCGGGCCATTCCTGATCGTGACGCCGACCAGCGTGGTGGCGAACTGGGCCGCGGAGGCCGCGCGGTTCGCCCCCGATCTGAAGGTAGTGGCGGTGTCCGGCACCACGGCCCGGCTGGGCCAGAGCCTCGGCGAGATCGCCAAGGGCGCTGACGCGGTCGTGACGTCCTACACCCTGCTGCGCATGGATTTCGAGGCCTACTCGGGCCAGGGCTGGTCCGGCCTCCTGCTCGACGAGGCCCAGCAGGCCAAGAACCGCCAGTCCAAGGTCTATCAGTGCGCCCGCCTGCTGCCGGCTCCGGTGAAGATCGCGATCACCGGCACCCCGATGGAAAACAACCTGATGGAGCTGTGGTCGCTGCTCTCCATCACCGCTCCCGGACTCTTCCCGAACCCGGACCGGTTCCGCGACTATTACGCCAAGCCGGTCGAGCAGCAGGCTGACGCCGAGCGGCTTGGCCAGCTCCAGCGGCGGATCAAGCCGCTGATCCGGCGGCGCACCAAGGAACAGGTGGCCGCTGACCTCCCGGCCAAGCAGGAGCAGGTACTCGAGGTGGAGCTGCATCCCCAGCATCGCAAGGTGTACCAGACGCGGCTGCAGCGGGAGAGGCAGAAGGTACTCGGCCTGATCAGCGACATGAACTCCAACCGGTTCACGATTTTCCGCTCGCTGACCGTGCTGCGCCAGCTGAGCCTGCACGCCGGGCTCGTCGACGAGGCCCACGCCGGCCTGGCGTCCGGCAAGATCGACGCCCTGATCGAGAAGCTGCGCGAGGTGACCTCCGGCGGCCACCGGGCCCTGGTGTTCAGCCAGTTCACCGGGTTCCTCGCCAAGGTCAGGGACCGGCTTGACGCCGATGGCATCGCGTACTGCTACCTCGACGGCAGCACGCGCGACCGCCCCGCCGTGATCCAGCGGTTCAAGGAGGGGACCGCCCCGGTCTTCCTGATCAGCCTGAAGGCGGGCGGGTTCGGGCTGAACCTGACCGAGGCCGACTACTGTTTCCTGCTCGATCCCTGGTGGAACCCTGCCACGGAGGCCCAGGCCGTCGACCGTACCCATCGCATCGGGCAGACCAGAAACGTCATGGTCTACCGCCTCGTCGCCAGGGACACGATCGAGGAAAAGGTGATGGCGCTCAAGGCAAGGAAGGCCAAGCTGTTCTCGAGCGTCATGGACGAGGGCAATGTCTTCGGCGCCACGCTCGACGCCGAAGACATCCGCGCTCTGCTCTCCTAGGAGCGAGTGCGACAGTTGCGGCAGCTCGCAGACGGGTCCGGCCGCACCTGGCAGCGTCTGCCGGCCTGGTGCTTTCAGGGGGCGTCTGGCCGGCTCTGCGCTGGTATGCTCTGGTATTCAACCGGGCAGGTGATCACGGGGCGGATGCATTGGCGGCGAAGAAGACGAGCGTCCCGGAGCATCAGCTGCGCTTGTACGAGCAGCTGGTCGCGGCTGTCGAGGGCGCTGAGTGCAAGTCGAACTTCGGCTCGGCCTACACGGCGGTGAACGGGAACATGTACTCGATGATCTCGAAGTACGGAGTCGTCGGGATCCGCCTCCCCGAACCCGACCGCGCAGCGTTCCTGACCCGGCACGACGCCGAGATCTTCCGCGCGGATCCGGCGTGGCCGCCGAACAAGGAATACATCGCGGTCCCCGGGGAGCTGCTGGAAGATACCGAGGCGCTGCGGCCCTACCTTGAGACCAGCCTCGCCTACGCCCGGACCCTGCGGCCCAGGCCCGCCGGGAAGCAAGCCGCGCAGTAAAACCCGGACCGTCGGCGAGCCCCTTAGACCGTGGTTCCCGGCCAAGCCGACCCGCATGCTCGTCACCAGCCAACGGGACGATGCCAGCAGGCATGCCCGGCCCGCCTCCCGCCCTGCCCGCCGCCCGGCCGCTGCAGCGTGCCGGGTCGCGGTCCAGCCGCGATGGCGGTCCGCTGACCAGTTATGTCCGCGAATCGCGGGGCCTTGCGAGAGCGCGGCGGGGTGATCACGTGATTGTCGAGTTTGGCTGACGGCTGACCAGATCTTTTGCTCGTGCCGTGCTCGGGGTGGATCGCGGGCCCGCCGCAGCCGGGGCACCCTGCTGTCGTCTGCGCAGCAGCAGGGTGCCCCACCTGCGAGGGCCCGCCCGGCGATACTTTTGCAACACACTGAAATTGGGTGTCGATTCGCGGTTTCACGCGACCTCAGCCGTAGAGGTCAGAGAGGGTCAGGAGCAACGTTCCAGAGAGCCCCTCGGTTCGCAGAGCCTGGGTGAAGCCGGCGGCGCTGAAACAGGCCAGCACGCACTGGCCCGTCTCATAGCCGCGGTCCGCGAGAAGATCCCGCGCGCGGGCCAGCCGATCCAGATGGGGCACGCCCATGACAGTGCCCCATTTGGACTCTCCGAGCATCGCAACCGCGGGCTTGCCTCTCCCTGACCCGTCCTCGGCGACCACGACATCGACCTCGATCTGGCGTCGGCCCGCCTGATCTGCGACGACCCCCGTCCCCACCCGGCCAGGCTGACCGCCAATCAGCGAACGGCCCGGTCCGAGCATGAACTCCCTGCAGATGGCCTCGAAATGCGGTCCCGCCACCTGCGCGGCGAAGCGCTCCCCAGCCTGCGCCCATACCTCTTCCGCCTGCCCGCTCTCCAGCCGAGGCCACTCCGGGCGCATGACCGCCTCATAGAAGTTGATCACCGGCTCGACGATCCGGTACTGCGACTTGCCTGCCCGGAAACAGGTCCGGCTCCCGCACCATCAAGTGGCTGTCGGCCAGAACGTTCAGCGGATGCGAGATGTCCACGGATTTTCGCCCGATGTAGCTCGCGATGCCGCCTCGAGTCGAGTTACCCGCA
Organism: uncultured Actinomycetota bacterium; assembly: GCA_963720575.1. GTDB lineage: Bacteria > Actinomycetota > Actinomycetes > Streptosporangiales > Streptosporangiaceae > Chersky-822. Next base: position 150,435 of record CAVRGA010000001.1, on the reverse strand, counting down.
GCGACAGCCGCGAGGACTGAGTGATACAAGGCGGTGTCACGGATATCGGCTTCTTCCGCCAGAAGATAGCGAGCCTCACGGAAGAGCGGACTCAGCGGAGAAAGGACTGTGCGGCAGAGCCAGTCACCGAATTCATCAAGGCTCGCCGGCGCGTCGTCGTCCAGGAACTGGCGCCGGTACGCTGGCGTTCCCCCGAGCACCGCATGCAGCCGGACCGCGAGCGCCGGATCACCGGCAACGCCCCAGAAGTCGGCCGCCGGCCGGTAGCCGAACGGCCGGACAACCATCTCAAGCTGGCCGGCCCCGAAGTGGCGCCGCGCTGGCCAGCAAGCCACCCATCACCGACAGCGCCGACCCGCACAGCAGCAACCGCATGCGGCTCTGCGCTACCTGGAAGCGGTCGATCTCCCGCTGGATCACCGAAGGAAGCTCAGGCGCTGTCTTTACCAGGTATGGGAACTCGTCGATTACAACAAGAGTCGGCGACGATCCCCTGCTCGGACCCGCCAGATCAAACATGTAGGAGATCGCGTCATCCCAGCTGGCGAAGGAAAACGGCACGGGCGAGCCCGCATGCCTAGCAAGCGCCGCGCCGAACTGGCGGAGCGACTCTCCCTCGGTCGCCGCAGTCGCGCCGAAGTAGAAACCAGCCCGCTGCTCAACCAAAGCGCGGAGCAGGTACGTCTTGCCCATCCGCCGCCGGCCGCTTATGACGCCTAGCATCGCCCGTGGCGTCGAACTCGCCGCGAAGGATGTGAGCGCCGCCCACTCAGCATCCCGGTCGAAGACATGTCCGGGCTTGCTGGCTCTCCGTTCGCCACCCATCCTTAGGATCATAGTCCTTAGGACTATAGACCTAAGGAGCAACCGTCAGAGCAGTTCAGGCGAGGGCAAGCAGGATTGCCTCGCCGATGCTGGCCGCGCCAAGCTGACGCTGCTGAAGCAGCGTGAGCGTAGCCGTCAGAGTCAGGAAAATGCTCGCCGCGCCTTCGTCTATCCCGGCTCTGTCCGCGGCTAGAGCCGTGGCGATAGCGCGCATCACCGCTGCCTCAGTACGACAGAGGGTGCGGCGCCCGTCGAGCACCGGTGCTATGACATCAGCCAGACGCGCGGCCGCCGCTGATGCCCAGTCGTTCCTGGCACTGACATCCGGCGAATCGGTCGGGCGCGCACGACGCAACGCACTGGCAAGCGAGCCATCCAGCGACGCCCCGATCTGAGTCCTATTCGAAATCCCAGCCATCGAGGTGAGACTCGCCGCGAATATCTGCCCGGCTTCGCTGGCGGGGGCGTTGAGCACGTCACGTGAAGCGCGCCCGAGCGGCCCGCGCGAGATCCACATCAAGGGGATCGCGCGAACTTGAAGCAACGGGAGAGTCAGCTCGGCGTAGGCATCGCCGGCTGAGATCGATGGCCACTTCGCGGCCTAGGCCGAAGCGGCACCCGGCGAGGTTCAGCGCATTGGCGCGGGCGTCATCGAGAGCCCGGGCGAGGTCAATGGCGTGCCCGAAGGCGTTGGCCCGACCAAGGGCGTGAGCGTGGTCGAGAGCGCAGCCGAGGGCGCGGGCGAGGTCAAGGACACAGGCAAGGTCGAGAGCGAGAGCAGCGGTGTGGCCCCTGGCTCGGGCTCGGGCGTGACGCAGGGCTCGGGCGTGCCCGAGGTCCAGAGCTCGGGCATGATCAAGGTCGAGGTCACGGGCGTGCCCGAGAGCAAGGTCGAGGGCGAGAGCGTGAGCATTGTCGCTGGCGCGGTCGAGAGCTTGGCTTCGGACAAGAGTCCGGGCGTGGGCGATAACGATGAGAGAGGTGAGAACGGCGTCTAATGCCGTGGCGCTGAAGATCTGCGTGAGTAGTTGGGTGCTGGCCGCATCGGACTCAACGGTCCGCCGTATAGCGTCGCCCGACACCAGGTGCGGATGGGGCTGGCCAGGCGGTATCCAGAGTTCCGGCGCGCTGACGCCCAGTTCCGGCTGAGTCCACAAACTAGTTATCGGCTCAGGGAATTGCTGGCTGAACGCGTCGATGACTACCTGCTCATTGAGTTCGTTCCGATTCGGCAGCCGGAACTCGCTCTGCGCGGAGCCCGCTGTGATGTCGCTCAGCCATTTAAGGAAAGTAACCGCGTTGCCGCCCGTGGCACCAGTCGCAGGCCGGCCGGGAGCTGGCACGCGGAGATCATCAGGCACCTGGGCCTGGCAGTCTCGGAGGAACAGCCAGTACAGGTCGGCTGGCACGGGGCGATCGCAGATCCGTGTGCCGGTTGAGGTGGCGACGGTGCCGTGCGTGAGGCGAGTCGTCAGGACGGCTGCGATGAGCCGCCGGTGCTGAGAGTCACACTCCCGCCGGAAGGCCTGGTCGCGAGCCTGGTTAAGGCGATGGCGCAGGTCCGGCGCCAGTTCACTGCTGGCGTCGGCACAGTCGAAGGCAAGTGTCAGCGCGGGAATTGTCGCACGGTCAAGGCAGGCGCGAACGACCTGGTCGGAGTCCGCTATCGCCGCGTAGAACAGGGTGGTCTCGCGCCACCACTGATCTCCGACGGCTTCGGCGAGAATTGCGGCCAGGCTCGGATTTTCGCTGATGTGACGAGCGGCCAGGTATTCCTGGAGCGTCAGATGCGCGAAGGAGTACCTGCCAGGGCCGGATTCGCTGAGCAGCCCGTGGCGCGACGCATCGTCAAGGAAGGCCTGACCGGTCACCGACTGCGGCAGCCGCCGCAAGAGCGGGCCTAGGATGCCGAGGGCCTGGCTGGCAGGCAGGTCGCTGATGCGGTCGCGCATCATCTGGCAGGCTAGCGCGGTCAGCAGCTTGTGCTTGGCCGGCCAGGGCAGAAGCTCGGGCAGATTCTTGGCCTGAATCCTGCGTGAAAGCAGGACCTGGCAGATCTCCGAGTACAGGTCAGCGCGGCTGCCGGGCAGCGCTCCGCGGTACCGGTGCACCGTGGCGATCATGGTCAGCAGCAGCGGGTTCACGGCGAGGTCGTAAAGGGCCGGATTAGCCCGCAGCAGGGTCAGAAGCCCGCTGGCGGAGTGACTCGCCAGTATCCGGACGGCCCGCATCTGAGCTTTGCTGGCCGCGCCCGTGGCATGCTGCTCGGCAGCTATGTACCAGCGGTCAAGGAAACGCTGGACCTGCCCAGCTGTGAACGGCCGGACGGCCAGGATGTCGGCCTGCGCGATCACCGGCCCGGTGAACCCGTGTGGTCTTGAGGTGATCACGAAATGGTTGCCCGGATAGCTAGCGATCTGCCGCTCAACCCACCTGGCGGCAGCGCGCCGGTCCTGCGCCCGGGCTATTTCGTCGAGCCCGTCGAGCAAGATCACGCAGTGACCGGTCCGCAACTGCCGGTCCCACCAGCCATGCGGTTCGGCCCCCGGCACGCCGCTTGCGGCTGATCGCACCAACTGAGGCAGGGTCGCCTTGGGGTCGGTTGCTATGGCGGTAGCGTGCTCGCGCAGTGCCAGCAGTATTGGCACGCGCCTGCGGTCCCGGCGTGTGCATCGGGCAGTGCGGCAGGCCACGTGAGCCAGCAGGGTGCTCTTGCCGCAGCCTGGCGGCCCGATTATCGCGAGCACCACCGGCCCGCGGTGATCGAGGAACTCGCCGATCAAATGCCGCCCCGTCGCGTCCTCAGGAACTCCGGAGAGAGGATTGCCTGATACCTGGTGCGGGGCGCGGCGGACTAATGCGACATCCACGTAGACGTCGTCTAGTTCCGGGGTATGGTCGCCACCGGTAGCCAGATCTTTCACATCGACGTAACGCCGGGAGTCGAGCACCCATTGTCGGTACCGGCGCCGATACCTTGACAGCCACCAGCCCGCTGCCCGGTCAGCCGCGTTGCCGGCCTGCTCCAGCCGCCGCTGCGCCGGCAGCGCCGTTGCCTGCTTGACAAGGATGGCAAACCAACAGAGGACAAGCCATCCGGTCACCAGCACTAAGGCGACAACGGGGCGCTGTGCTGCCAGACGATGCCACTGCGCCGCCGCTACCGCCGGAATCCCCAAGGCGATCAGCACGGCCATTAGTGGCTGCCGCGCTCTCGACGGCAATCACGGCTCCTTAGACTAGTTCTGCCGTTTGTCGTGTGCTAACTATGGCTGAAGTAGCACCGATTGTGGGCAACATCCAATCCTTCAAACCCCGACACGGATGTGACAGGCCGACACGTCAGCCAGGCGGGCTTCGACCTGGCAGGCTTCAACCGCCTGGCAGACGAACTGGAAGACCAGGCGATTCTCGCTGCCGGTAAGCGTCACGTGTCGTGATCGTTCCGGGCGTCAATCTGCTCCTCTACGCGGCAATCTCCGCGTTCCCGCAGCACGAGCCCGCCCATACGTGGTGGGAGGAAACGCTCAATTCATCCGCGGAGATCGGCCTCACCTCCCTGGCGGTCTTCGGGTTCATCCGGATAGCGACCAACCCGCGAGTGCTATCTCCGCCGCTCACGGTCGAGGCCGCCATGGGATACCAATCCGCGTGGCTTGGCCAGCAGAATGTCAGCCACCTCGCTCCTGGCCCCGGGCACCTTGAGATTGCCTTCGGTCTCCTGGGCGAAGTGGGGACCGGCGGCAATCTCACGACCGACGTGCAACTGGCCGCATTCGCTTTTGATACAACGCGGACATGTATTCGAACGACACCGATTTCGCCTGCTTCCGCAGCCTGCGCTGGGTCAACCCGTTGAGGTGAATGGTCGCCGGGTGCAGGTCGCCCGCGACAACGGACTTGGCCTAGCAGGTGCTCCTCGTCGGCCCGTCGATGTCACACGGTGCGGCTCTGGAGTGAACTGGTGCTCGTTGGCTGGCCCGGGCCAGGCCCGTCGTTGTGGCAGAGCTGGCGCTATAGCGCGGTCGTTGCGGCATTGACGGGCCTGCCCCGGCCCGTCCCGGGCAGTCGTTGTGACATGGGTGCGGCTCTTTCTTAGTGAGCCGAGGCTGGCTTCGGCAACGCGAGGCCGCCGCCCCGGGTTCGGGGACGGTTCCCGGCCCTGGAGCTTGATCATGGAGAGTTTCCGCTTCTTTCTGACCTGGACGATCTTCCGTGATCAAGGACCCAGGCTACGGAAGGTCGCCGCTGCCCTGGAGGCTGTCGGGTGACTCGGAATCGTGGAGAGTCAGGCGTCTGGCGGGGTCAGCGGCAGGGTTCTCCCCGTGAGATTTTTGAACTAGTGCCTCCGCGGTTGATCTGTGTTCCTGGGCGGACGTGCGCTGTGCTCCGGAACGGCGCCGCCGGAGGAGCGTGAGCATCGTGGCCCTCCCTGTTGCTGTCAGCGGCCCGATTTGACAGCATCGTGGCCCTCCCCGTTGCTGTCAGGACAACATCAGGGAGGGCCACGTTGCTGTCAAAACCAGTGGCTGACAGCAACAGGGAGGGCCACGATGCTGTCAGAGGCGGGCGTGACCAGCAACCCGGGCCGCCCTGATGCCGTCGCGGGCCGCGGGCCGCCGGGCCGCCGGGCGCCGGGCCGCCGGGCGCCGGGCCGCCGGGCGCCGGGCCGCCGGGCGCCGGGCCGCCGGGCCGCCGGGGCGTGCTCCCGCCTGACGGTTCCGCACGGTGCCCGAAGGGCTCCCCGACCCTGATCACGAGTCACGCGACAGCCTCTTTCCGGCGGCACCGGGCGGCAAGCCGCGCCAGTCCGGCCGGGACAGGCTGGTGCCGGGGATGCGGGCAATGTTCCGTGATCATGACCGTGACCGTGATCACGGAAGATCACCCAGGTCAGGACAGGCGCGAAATCCGTGATCACGGCATGGTCCATGATCACGGAAACCAGCTCCCGTGCGTGTGCTGCCCGTGTTGCGGGCCAGGCTCCGGGGTCACCGGCGAAGCTCGCCCGCACCACCAGATAACCAAGGCTCACTCAGAAAGAGCTGCACCCGTGTCACAACGACCGCCCGGACGGGCCGGGGCAGGCCCGTCAATGCCGCAACGACCGCGCTATAGCGCCAGCTCTGCCACAACGACGGGCCTGGCCAGGGCCAGCCAGCGAGCACCAGCTCACTCCAAAAGAGCCGCACCCTTGTGACATTGCCGGGGCGCGGGCACGGCGGGTGGGCAAGCCACCGCCCGCGCGGCATCTCTTGCCGGGCGGGCGGTGGCCAAGTCTGGCGGCGTCAGAGGAGTTCGGGGCGCTGCCACTCCTGGCCTAGGACCCGCTCGGCCAGGAATGCGAACACGGTCTCGTACCAGACGATGACGTCGCCGGGCTTGGAGATCCAGTGGTTCTCGTCCGGGAAGTACAGGAACTGCGCGTCCTTGCCCCGGCCGACCAGGTCGGCCCATAGCCGCAGGGCCTCGCCGACTGGCACCCGGTAGTCCTTGTCACCGTGGATGACCAGCATCGGCGTGGTAATGGCGTCGACGTGCAGGTGCGGCGAGTTCGCGGCGTACCGCTCCGGCTGGCGGTCAGGGAAGCCGAACTCCCTGCGCCAGAAAGCGGGCCCGTCGGTGGTGCCGAAGATCTGGTCAAGCGACCAGAGGCCGGCGTGCGACACGATGCCGGCGAACCGGTCGGTGTGGCCCGCGATCCAGTTCGCCATGTAGCCGCCGAACGAACCGCCCATCATCGCGGTATGGTCGCCGTCGATCTCAGGCTGGGCCACGGCCACATCGGTGATCGACATGACATCGCTGAAAGTAGTGTCGCCCCACTTCCCGTAGCCGCGAGCGATGAAGTCGTGGCCGTACCCAGTGGACAGGCACGGGTCGGGCAACAGGACCGCATAGCCGCGAGCCGCGGCGAGCCAGGGGCTCCAGCGCCAGGACCAGTTGTTCCAGCTGGAGACCGGCCCGCCATGCACCCACAGCAGCATCGGGGCCTTGGCTTCCGCCGACGCCCCCTCGGGCAGCACGAGCCAGGCGCGGACCGTGCTGCCGTCAGCCACGGTCGTCGAGATCTCCCTGATCTGCCCTGGTACCTCAAGCGAGCCGGTCGGGCTCTCCAGCCTGACCGGCGCGGCGCCGGCCTCGGCCAGGTCGATCCGCACCGGCGCCGGCGGCTCGCCGATCGCCGCGCGCAGCGCGTAGATGGCCGAGCCGTCGCGGGCCACGCACAGGCCGGAGTAGGCAGCGTCGTCAGTCGTCAGCCGCCTGACCTCGCCGCCAGCCACGTCGATGGCGAAGACCGGGCACCTGCCGTTGTCGTCGGCGACGAAGTACACCGTGGCCGAGTCCGGGCTCCAGGCCACTCCGCCTGGGCGCCGGTCGAAGCCTGCGAGCAGGTCACGCGGCTGGCCGCCGCCGGCGAGCGAGGCGATGACGAGGGTCACGTCGCCCGGGCGCTCGTAGCTGTCGAGCTCGATGCGCGCCGCGACGACAGACTCGCCGTCGGGCGAGATGACCGGACTGGCGAAGTCAGCGTTGTCGTCGGACATCAAGGTCCGCCGGTCGCCGGTCGCGACATCGATAGCCGCCAGCTCGGCCCGGGTGGCGCCGACCCCCTCTGGCACCTGCCAGCCGGTCACGGCCAGCGAGCCGTCCGGCGACAGGCAGAAGTCCTGCTCATCGAGCGCCCAGCCGGGATCCGGGGTGAGGTCCTTGATCTCGGCAGCCGCGCCGCCGCCCGTCTGGCCGGCCAGCAGCCGCAGGTTGTCAGGACCGAGGTCGGAGTCCCAGTAGCGCACCCGGTAGGTACCGGTGTGCAGGATCGCGTTCACGTCCGCGTCGGCTCGGGCCTTGCGGCGCGCCGCGTCGTCGGCCGCGTCCTTGGTGCCGTCGAACGCCGGAGCCGCGATCAGGTAGGCCTGGGCTTGCCGCGCCGCGGCGACGTTGGCCACGCCGCCTGGCGGCGCCGTGACCCTGAGCGCCTCGCCTCGTCCGGCCGGCAGCGACCACAGCGCGGGCTTGTCTCCGGCAGCCTCGTCGGCCTTGACCGACGGGTCCTTCCGGCTGGAGACGAAGAGCAGCGACCCGTCAGGCAGGAAAGCCGCTGCCCGCTCGCCCTCGGCCGACCTGGTGAGCCGTTCGGGGGCACCGCCGCCGGCGTCGATGCGCCAGATGCTGTTGACGTACTTCTTCTTGTCGGGCGACAGCGCCGAGACCGTCGCGGCCAGCCAGGATCCGTCGGGAGCCAATTGCAACGACGCCACCCTGGGGATCGCGACGAACTCGCTTAGGTCACTGAACTTGGTCATCACTGCTCCCTGTCGATCTCCGTGCCCTGACGATCTCCGTGCCTGTCAATCCCTGCGCTCTGATAGCAGGCGCAACTCCAGGCGCAAGTCGCGTCTAACTCCTGATCACACATCGGTTACAAAGAGTCCGATCCGTGATCCGATATGGCAAGCTGCACGTCAGACATCATGTCAGATGCGCCAGCCCTGAGTCCGTGGCGGGTTTGCCCGCCTGGCCAGGCCTTTCGCGGTGACGTCCATCACCGAAAGTGACCGACCATCACCCTCGCGGCGCGGTAGCCGATGGCAGCCGCGCGGGTGCCTGGCGGCGCACCGAATCTGATGGCAGCACTGAATCTGATGGCAGCACTGACACGATGGGCACATTTCGCGGGGAGGGACCCTCAAATGCGTTTTAGCCGCATCGCTATTGCCGCGCTGGCCGTGGGCGTGACCACGCTCGGGCTGGCGCAGGCCGATGCATCATCGCCGCACCTGGCCAATCTGGTGGGGCAAGGACCGGTGAGCTTTACCCCCAATGTCTCGGCGGGCACCACCGTCGGCCAGTCCACCTGCAATTCCAACTGGTTCGGCAGCGGCGGCAACTCCTGCCTGTCCGAGGTCTATGACACCGCCTACGTCAACGGCGACGTCGTGGTCGTCGGCGCGTTCACGCAGGCCTGCCAGCCAGGCACGCTGGCGCAGGGGCTGTGCAAGCCGGGCACGCAGGTCACCAGGAACGACATCTTCGCCTACAAGGCGGGTACCGGCCTGATCGACCCCGACTTCACGCCGACGCTGGACAAGGGCCCGGTCTGGACCGTCGCGGCTGGCCCGGCCGGCACGAATACGGTCTATATCGGCGGCTCCTTTACCAGCGTCAACGGCACGGCGCACAAGGGCATCGCGCAACTGCACGTCAACCCGGGCGTCACGACCGGCACCAGTGCCGACGGCGCGCTCGTGACCGGGTTCAAGGCCAGCGTCAGCAACATGGTCCGCTCGCTCGCGCTCAGCCCGGATGGCAAGTCGCTGTACGCGGGGGGCCAGTTCGCCAGCGCGGACAGCGTGACCGAGAGCGGCCTGGTCAGGTTCAACGCCACGACCGGCGCGCTCGACACGTCATTCCACTTCACGCTCGGCGACCCGATCAGCGGCGACCCGATCAAGGTCGAGGCGATGGACCTGAGCGGCGACGGCAGCCTGCTCGCCTTGTCGGGTACCGCCCTGCAGGTCAACGGCCAGTCGAGGCCCCGGCTCGCGATCGTGAACACGGGCACCACGCTCGGCAGCGCGGCGAGCCTGACCGATTTCACCGCGCCGATCCTGGCCAACAACTGCTCGGCCGAGCACGACTACGTCCGGGCGCTCAGCTTCGCGCCGGACGGGTCCTACCTCGTCGTCGCGACCACGGGCTTCCTGAACGACGGGTCGACGCCGTTCAGCGTCTGCGACGCCGTCGCCAGGTTCAACGTCGGAGCGGCCGGCTCGACCACGACAGGCACCGCTGTCAACGTCGCGCCGCAGTGGATCAACTACGCGGGCGGTGACTCCTTCTACTCGGTGACCGTCGCCGGCGGCGTCACCTACGTGGGCGGGCACAACCGGTGGGTCAACAACTACTGCGGCCAGGACTCGCTCTGCGGGACGAACGCGCTCTACCAGGGCGGCCTGTCGGCGCTCGACTCGAACACCGGTGTCGGCCTGCCCTGGTGGCACCCGATCACGCTGCGCGGCGCCGGCACCATGTACCTGAACACGTTCCCGTCCAACAGCTACGACTCGACGCACAACGGCCTGGCCATGGGCACCGACGTCGACGTGGTCGACGGCCAGTACCACGCCGAGGAAGCGCTGATCCCGGTCGGCTCGGCCACGACGAAGACGCCGTTCGGGACGATCCCGTCCGGGATGTTCAACGAGGAGGACGGCAGCAACACCGGCACGCCGATGTGCCTGGATGACCCGTCCAACAGCAGCACGGCCGGCGCGGGCGTCGCGATCGCCACCTGCCTGAACCTCGCCGAGCAGAACTGGTCCGTGCCGGCGTCCGGCGCGGCCGGCCAGATCCAGATCAACGGGCTGTGCCTGGACACCTCAGGCGGGCTTACCGCCGGCGGCACCGGCGTCGTGCTCGGCGCCTGCTCCGCCGCTACCACGCAGCAGTGGACTCAAGGAGCGGGCAACATCCTGGTCAACCAGGGCGCCACGACCGCCCAGGGCAGCCAGATGTGCCTCGACGACCCGGGCAGCGCCACGACGAGCGGGACCCTGCTCGACATCGCGACCTGCTCGGGCGGGCAGAACCAGATCTGGCCGCTGCCCGCGGCTCCCGGCCCGGCGGCCGGGGCACCGAGCGGACCGCTATTCCCGCAGGAACTGCAGTCCGACAGCCAGCAGCCGTGCCTGGACGACGCGAACAACTCGACCGCGACCGGTAACAAGGTCCAGCTGTGGACCTGCCGCGGCGACGCGGCGCAGAGCTGGGCGGTCCAGCCGGGCGGCACGATCCAGATCGGCGCGTCGAACTGCCTCGACTCGGCGGGCGGCGCCGGCTCGTCGGGCACCAAGATCGTGCTCGACCCGTGCAGCGGGAACCCGAGCCAGGTCTGGACCCACGCGGCCAATAACTCGCTGGTGCAGCAGTCGTCCGGGCTGTGCCTTGACGACCCGGGGCTGAACACGGCCAACGGCACCCAGCTGCAGCTCTTCAGCTGCAATGGCGGCAAGAACCAGGCCTGGCGCCTGCCAGGCTGGTGACTTCCGGCTAGAAGGCATCCGTAACCGGCCCGCCGGTCTCGCTCGCTGGGTGAGTAACCCAGTCCGAGCGAGACCGGCGGGCTCAAATTTAGTTCACTATAAGTAATTAATCTCTTACTATGAGCAGTTAATAGCGGTGATGAACATCGTCGCACCCAGATCAGCACCTATGCTTTTAGGATGAGCGTGCCGCAGGGATCGGACTACTTTGAGCTAGCCGACTATGTGGGCGTCCTGCGCCGCAGGTGGGCGATCATCGTCATGTTCACCCTGGTCGGCATCGTGCTGGCCGGCGCCTACTACTATGTCGCGCCCCGCACGTACACGGCGAGCGTCCTGGTTCAGGTCAACGCGCTGCCCACCAACGCCAACGCGCTCGGCGGCCGGACCGGCGGGCCCATCAACATGGACAACGAGGGCCAGATCGTCGAGTCGGCCACGGTCGCCTCGATCGTCAGGGCCAAGCTGCACAGCTCGCTCTCGATTGCCGACCTGGTCAAGAAGGTCCGGGTCACGGTGCCGCCGAATACGACGTTCCTGCAGATCAGCTGCGATGAGTCCACCGCCGCTTTGGCGCAGGAGTGCGCGAACGCCTTCGGCCGCGCCTATCTGTACAACCGGCGCAACAGCACGCTGACCCTGGTCAGCGTCGGGCTCAAGGCACTGTACGCGCAGGCGCAGCAGCTCGAGCGGAGCATCGAGGCGCTCAAGGTCAAGATCAAGACCGCACCGTTGACCGGGCCGGACAGCAAGGGCGTCGAGCAGTACCAGCTGCAGGGCAAGGTCACCAGGCTCGCGGCGCTGACCGCCAAGATCAACTCGGTGACGCCGCTGGCGGCGAACCTGTCGGTCAAGAGCACGCTGGTCGGCTCGGTAGTGACGCCTGCCACCAAGCCGACCGCGCCCGTCAGCCCGACCAAGAAGCTGGTCCTGCCGAGCGGCCTGGCCGGCGGGCTGATCATCGGCCTCGTCATGGCCTTCTTCTGGGACTGGCGCCGGCCGCGCGTCCACTCCCCGCGCGACGTGGCCAGGCGCGTGGAACTGCCGACCGTGTTCAGCCTGCTCGACGCCAAGGGCAGTGCCCAGATCCCGTTCGCGCCCCCCAGGTCGCGCACCGGCCAGGCTTTCACCGAGATGGCGCAGTACGCGGGCACCGCGCTCGGGGACGGGCACCATGTGCTGCTCGTCGCCGGGACCGCGGCCTCGACCAGCGGCAGCCCGGTCGCGGCTAACCTCGCCGGCGCCCTCGCGAGGACCAGGGGCGAGACCGTGCTGATCTGCGCGGACCCGCGCGGCATGGCCATACCCCGGCTGCTCGGCGCGGCCGACGGGCGCGGGTTCGCCGAGGTGCTCGCCGGTACCGCCGCTCTCGGCGATGTCATGCGCCCGACCGCCGACCTGCCCTTGCTCAGGGTGATCACGCCGGGACTGGACGCCGCGGGCGCGGTCTACGACATGCAGCATGACAAGGTGCAGCGGCTCATGCGCGAACTGCGCAAGCAAGTCCGCTACGTGATCATCGACGTGCCGTCACCGGACGCGGACGCGGACACGTTCAGCCTGGCCGAGTTCGCCGATGCGGCGATCGTGATCGCCTTCGCCGGCACGGCGCGGCCCGCCGAGATCACCGAGTGCGTACAGCGGCTCGAGCGGATGCGCACCGTCGTGCTCGCGGCGGTCCTGATGCCGAGCCCCAGGCGCTCGCGCCGGGCCAGGCGCGCGGCCGCGGCCGCCGACGAACTGCCCGGCTATTACCCGCCCCACCTCCAGCCGGCTCACCACCACGGCCCTGCACCAGTCAGCACAGCACCAGTCAGCACAGGCGCCGTTGCTCCCGCCCGGGTCAGCGGCACATGCCCAGCAAAAGCCGCAGAGCTCCCAGCCGCAGGCACAGTCCCTCGCATCCGCGAGCGCCGCCACGGCCGCTCAGGGGCCGCCGCCAGCCCGCCAGGGCCATCATTCGCGTGACGAGTCCGCGCCGCAGGTACCGCCGGTCATACGGCCGGTCGTCGGCAGGCGGACCTCCATCTCGTCGCCGGCCAACGGCGGCAGCAGGCATGCCGCGCCTGGCCAGGAAGGCGATCCGGCTCCGGGCACGGCACAGCCGAGCGCCGGATCGGCCGCGGCCGGCGGCGCGAGCGGGGCTGGCGGCTTCAGCAGCGCGTGGACGCCGCGGAGCGTCGGCGAGACCTGGCCGCTTCCCAGGACCGCTATCACCGATGAGGACGAGGAGGCGGGCGTCTCCGATCCGCTGATCGGTAACTGAGCATGCCCGGCCCCGTCACCCATCGCCGCGGCCAGGCTGTGGCGCGCGCGGGATCAGGCGCGTTCGCGCCGGACGCCGAGGATGACCGGCCAGCCGGTGAATTCGGCCAGGCCCACCGGTCGGATCGGCTTGGCCGGGCCGACGCCGTCCGCGGCCGGGTCAGCCTGGCGAGGCCGCGGCCGGGCTTTGCCAGGCCGCGGCGCGGCTTTACCGCACGGCACCCGGCATGGCCGGTGACCTCGCTGCTCTTCGCCTATCCGCTCTGGTGGGCGCTTGGCCTCGCCGACTTTATGTGGATCATCCTGGCGTTCCCGATGATCTGCCAGCTCATCGCCTGGCACACCAGCGGCAACCGCCGGCTGCGGATGCCGCCGGGCTTCGGGATCTGGGTCCTGTTCCTGATCGTCGCCATCGCGGGGATAGCGACGATCAGCCTGACCGCGCCAGGAACGGTGCCAAGCCCCGTGTCGCACCGGGTGCTCTCCTACCTCAACCGGATGTCGGACTACGGCGGCGTGACGGTCCTGCTGATCTATGCGGGCAATCTCACCGAATCGGAGCTCAGCCGGCGCAGGCTGGCGTGGCTGCTCGGCCTGGTCGGGGTCTTTACCGTGGCCGGCGGCCTGGCCGGGATCGTGCTGCCGCACCTGCAATTCGACTCGCCGCTGCTGCACCTGCTGCCGAAGAGCGCGCGCGCCAACCCGTACATCCAGGCCTCCATGCAGCCGGGGCTTTCCCAGGTGCAGAACGTGCTCGGCAGCCCGAGCGGGCGGCCCAAGGCGCCGTTCGACTACACGAATACCTGGGGCGACTGCCTGACCATCCTGCTGCCTTACCTGATCATCGGGTGGTGGCATCGCGGCAGCCGCAGGCAGCGCTACCTCGCCGCCGCCGTCTGCGTGATCGCGATCGTCCCGCTGCTGTACTCGCTGAACAGGGGGGCCTGGATCGGAGTCGGGATCTCGGTCGCCTACCTCGCGGCGCGGTTCGCGGCCAAGGGCAAGACGGCGCTGCTCGGCGGCTTGTGCGCGGTGATCGCGATCGCCGCGCTGCTGATCATCGCGACGCCGCTCAAGGGCGTGGTGACCGGCCGGCTGCACAACGGAAAGAGCAACAACCTGCGGGCCAACCTTTCGTCGCTGTCCATCACCGACGGGCTCGCCTCGCCGGTGATCGGCTTCGGCGATACCAGGCAGGAGCGGGGCAGCCCGAATTCGATCGCGATCGGGCCGTCGCTGAAATGCCCCACCTGCGGGCAGCTGGCAGTCGGCAGCACCGGTCAGCTCTGGCTGCTGCTGATCTGCGACGGGCTGCTCGGGACGGTGTGCTACCTCGGCTTCTTCGCCTACGGGATCTGGCATTACCGGCATGACCAGAGCCCTGAGGCGCTCGTCGGGGTGCTCGTGCTGCTGCTGTCGTTCGTGTACATGTTCACCTATGACGCGACCGGGGCGCCGCTCGGCTTCACCATGCTTGCCTATGCGCTGATGTGGAAGGGCGCGGCCCAGCGAGAACAGGTCACGCCAGGCCGGCCCGCGCCAGCCATCGCGCGATGACCTGGCGGCGGGCGTGACCGGCCAGGCCAGCCGGGACGCCTACGGCGAGGCCGACCCGATGGCCTTCCTGGCCGAGACGCTCCCGCTGCCTGCCATCGACCTCACCTTCGACGCTGCCGAGGCGGCGGTAGCCACTGCCGCCGCGACCGACGCGGTCCAGCGGACCGGCCTGGCCCGGGTGGCCAGGGGCGGCGCGCTGAACCTGGCCGGGGCGCTGGTCTCGGCCGTCGCCAGCCTCGGGCTCACGGTGCTGGTGACGCAGAATTTCTCCCGGCCGGTAGCCGGCTCCTTCTTCGTGGCGATCTCGCTCTTCCTGATCGTGGAGGCGATCGCCAACCTGGGTGCCTACAACGGCACGATCTACTTCATCGCCCGATTGCGGGTGCTGCGCGCCGAGCGAAGGATCCCGGCCATCCTGCGCGCCACGATCGTGCCGGTGGTGATCTCTTCGCTCGTGGCCGCCGTCGCGGTCTTCGTCTTCGCCACGCCACTGGCCAGGCTGCTGATGGACGGCACGTCCGCACCCGAGGTCGGCCCGGACGCCGTCGCCTCCGCGCTGCGGGCGCTGGCGATCGCGCTGCCATTCGCGGCCCTGGCGGACACCCTGCTCGGAGCGTCGCGCGGATACCAGGCGATGCGGCCGACCGTGATCGTCGACCGGATCGGCCGGTCGGGACTGCAGGTGATCGGGGTACTGGCGGCCGTGCTCGCCGGAAACTCCTTGCTGCTCGCCCCGGCCTGGGCCTTTCCCTACGTCGCGGCGAGCGGGCTGGCCTTCTGGTGGCTGCGCAAGATCATGCGACGAGCCGCCAGCCGGCCTGGCCCGGCGAGCGGGCTGGTCCGGACGGCCCGCGGCAAGGCTCCATGGTCGCGGACAACCGGCACGGCAAGCCGAACGCCAAGGGGTTCTGGCGGTTCACCGGGCCCCGGGCGCTCGCCAGCGTCGCCCAGATCGTCATCCAGCGGCTGGACATCGTGCTCGTCGGCATACTCAAGGGACCTGTCGACGCCGCGATCTACACGGCCGCCACTCGCTTCCTCGTGGCCGGCCAGCTGGGTAACGCGGCCATCAGCATGGCGGCGCAGCCGCAGCTGACCCGGCTGTTCGCGGTCGGCGACCGGGACGGCGCCAATGCCGTCTATCAGGCCACGACCGGCTGGCTGGTCCTGCTGACCTGGCCGCTGTACCTGCTCACGGTGATCTTCGGCCCGAGCGTGCTCGCCATCTTCGGGCGGAGCTATACCGCTGGCAGCACCGTGATGCTGACGCTCGGCATCGCGATGCTGGTCGCCACCGGCTGCGGGCAGGTCGACACCGTGCTGATCACGACCGGCCGCAGCAGCTGGAGCCTGTACAACGGGCTGCTTGCCATGGGCATCAACGTGGGCGCCGACCTGATTCTCATTCCGAGGCTCGGCATCACCGGGGCGGCGATCGGCTGGGCGGCGGCCATTGGCGTCACCAATCTGATGCCGCTCATCCAGGTGGCGACGGCGGCGAAGGTGCACCCGTTCGGGATGAGCACCGCCGCCGCGTGCCTGCTGACCACGGTGAGCTTCGGGATCATCCCCCTGGCCGCCCGCCTGATAGCCGGCACAGGAACCCCGGTCGCCATCGCGTCGATCGCGCTCGGGGGCGCCATCATGGCGGCCGGATCGTGGTGGCTGCGCGACCTGCTTCAGCTGTCCGTGATCGGCTGGCCTACCCGCCGTAATCCGCTTTGACCCTGCTCGAAGCCGCCAGCGAGATATAGTCCTTCGGAATAGGAGGGGACGAGCGAGATGGGCAAGTACCTGGTCGTCTTGATCTGGCCAGTGGGCCTGGCGGTCATCGCTGGCGCCGCTTACCTGCTCGCCGCCAGGCACCAGCCTGCCCTGGCCGCGACCGGGGGACGCGGGCCTGGGGCGATGCCCGCGGCCCGGCGGAGCCACAAGGTATCGGGTAACCGGGCCGGTCTCGCCGACGCCTGCTGGGGCTCGGCCAGGTTCACCGTCGTCGCGGCGATCGGCGCGATCATCATTTTCGGGCTGATGTGCGCGCTTGGCTTGCTGGTCGTCAATCACGGCCTCGCGATCGACCGGCCCATTTTCCGGTGGATGACCGGCCATCAGGTCCATGTCATGGCCGCCCTGATGAAACGGCTCACCAAGCTCGGCGACACCTGGACGACCTGGGGCGCGGCGTTCGCCGCGGCGGCCTGCCTGACTGTGACGTGGCGTTCTAACCGATGGCTGCCGGCGGTGGCGTTCGCCGTCGCGATCGTGGGCGATCACTTCACGACACTCGCACTGCGCCACGTTTTTCACCGGCTCGGTCCCCCCACGAGCCCGCTTGGTACCTTTCCCTCTGGGGGGTGTGATCGAGTGATCTTGTTTTACGGGCTCATCGGGTACATGCTGTGGCGCGAGTTCAGCGGGCAGCGCCGCACGGCGATCGGCATCGGCGCGGCCGTGGCCGCCCTCGGCTTCGACGAGGCCTACAGCAGGGTGTACCTGGGGTTGCACTGGTTCACCGACGCGGTGAGCGGCTTGCTGTACGGAGTGCTGCTGCTGGCTGCTTTCATCGTCGCGGTTGAATTCGTCGCCGGGCGCCAGGCGGTGAGCAGGCCGGCCGAATCGGGCGTGCCCGCGGGCGCGGAGCAGGGAGCAGTCGCTACGGGGCTCGCGCCATGAGGCACCGGCGCCGGGGCGGGCGCGGGCGCCGGGGATGGCGGCTGGCGGCGGTCTCTGGCCTGTCGGCCGTCGTGCTGGCCGCTGGCACGGCCGCCGCCTTTGCCATGGTCACCGGCTGGCCGCATCGCGGCACGGTGGCCGACACGGCGCTGACCGGCCAGCGCCGGACTACGGCGGGCGGGCGGCCGGGGGATGCCAGTCCTCAGGGCTCTGCTTCGGCGCGGGCGGGCCGTGCGTCGCGGACAGCGAAGCCGTCGAAGTCGCGCCGGGCATCAGGCAAGCCGCCGGGCGGCCGGGCGGACTCGCCCTCCCCGACCTCGGGGACGCATCCGCCGGCGAACCCATCGCCGACCTCCTCGCCGCCTGCCTCGCCGGGCGGCAGCGGCGGATCGGGCGGCGGCGGATCGGGCGGCGGCGGCGGGGGCGCCCCGGCGGGCAAGCTGGTGCCATCGTCCGGTGCCTATCTGGGTGCCTACGTCGAGCCGACCTCGTATACCTCAGATGCCGAAGTCGCGGCGGTCCAGGCGTTCGAGCAGCAGGTGGGCCGCAAGCTCGATCTGGTGCACGTCTATCACCCGTGGGACCAGGACTTCCCGAGCCCGGCCGATCAGACGTTCGTCGACAGCGGCAAGGTACTGCTGCTCACGTGGGGCGGGGACCCGGACACCGAGAAGATCGTGGCCGGCGACTACGACTCGCTGATCACGGCCAGGGCGAAGGCGATCGCGGCGCTGCACCGGCCGATCATGCTGGAATTCAGGCACGAGATGGACCGGCCCAACCTGCAGTCAGTCATCCACGGGCCCTCGAATTACATCGCCGCCTGGGATCACATCAGGGCGCTATTCACGCAGGCGGGAGCGGACAACGTCGCCTGGGTCTGGTGCCCGACGGGCTATGGCTTCCAGGTCGGCCGGGCCCAGGCGTTCTACCCGGGCAACTCCGAAGTCGACTGGGTCTGCGCCGACGTCTACACGGTGCTGCCGCATCAGTCGCTCGCGCAGGCAGCGGCACCGTTCATGAAGTTCGCGGCCGGCACGGGCAAGCCGGTGATCATCGGCGAGTTCGCCCAGAACGACCCGCCGTCGTCCTGGCCGGGATTCCTCACCGCTGCCGGGCAGTTCGTCCGGGCTCACCCGCAGATCAAGGGCATCGCCTACTTCGACGCGAACGGCACCGACAGCAACGGCCATCCGTTCACGTACTGGCTCGGCGGTCACTCTCAGGCGATCGCGTCCTTCGCCCGGCTGGTGTCATCACCGTACTTCCAGCCCGCCATCCCGTAACCGGGCCGCGATGGCACTACCTGGCCAGCTAGCCAGTCAGCAAAGGTCGGCCGCTGGCTATCTGACGGATGTCGGCCGGCTGCTGTGGCCGGCTCCGCGACCGTGACGCTGGCGACCCGGTCGGCGGCCCGGCGCGCTCGGGGCATGACGGGCAGTGAGCTGATCGTGCTTCCCGGGGCGCAGGCTCCGAAGCTGGTAGTGCCCTGCGGGAGGGCGTCGAGCGCGGCGGCGATCCGCCGGTACGGTGAGCCAGGGTCGGTGAAGGCCAAGCTGGCCACGAGGGCACTGGCTGGCCTGCTGGCGAGCGGCCTCGGCCCGGTACTCGGCGGGCGGCTGCTGGTCAGCGTGCCCGATGGCGCGCCGACCATCGGCTCCTACCTCGCGGAACTGCTGGGGCAGCCGGTCGAGATCAGCATGCACATCGGAGCCGCGCGAGCCAACCGCAAGCCGGTGCTGCAACTGCTGACCCCGGCCGGCGAGACCGTCGGGTTCGCGAAAATCGGCATCAACTCGCTGACGTCCGGGCTGGTCGTGGGAGAGCGCGCGGCGCTGGCCAGGCTGCAGGCGGCTACGCTGACCAGGCTGCGGCTGCCGAGCGTGCTCGCGGCGGGCAACTGGAATGGCTTGGAGGTCCTTGTGCTCAGCCCGCTGCCGGTCTGGCTCAGGCGCATACCGCTCGCGCCAGGTCGCCTCGGCCTCGCGCTGGCCGAGCTGGCACAGGTTCTCGGCACGTCGACCGCCTCGCTGACCGCGAGCGGCTACTGGCGGCAGCTGGCCGGTCGCCTCGCGCGGGCCGGCGAAGGCGCGGAGCAGACGGCCATGAGCGGGCTGCTTGACCGCCTGGCCGCGTTCGCCGGTACCGCCGAGCTGACCTTCGGCTGCTGGCACGGTGACCTGACCCCGTGGAACCTTGCCTGCACGCCAGCCGGGCTGCTGGTGTGGGACTGGGAGCGGTTCTCCGGCGGCGTCCCGGTCGGCTACGACGCCCTGCACCATTGGCTCCAGGCCCAGGTCGTCGATCCGCGACGTGATCCTGCGCGCGCCGCGACCGAGTGCGTCACCAGGGCGCCTGAGCTGCTCGGGCCGTTCGGCGTGGCGCCGGGAGCCGCTAAGGTCACGGCCCTCGCCTACCTGGCCGAGCTGTCAGTACGGTATCTCGCTGACGGGCAGGCGCAAGCCGGGGCGCGGCTGGGTGCGCCCGGCACCTGGCTGCTGCCGGCCATCGAGTCGGGAATCGGGCTATGAGCCGCGCCCGATCGGTGTCGCCGCCGGCCAAGCGAGCCGCGCACGCGATCTCGGTGACCGCCGGCCGGGTCACCAGCCGCGCGCGGATGCTGCCCGGCTTCCTGATCGTCGGCGCCCAGCGCTGCGGCACGACTTCCATGTACCGGGCGCTCAGTGAGCACCCGTCCGTCCGCAAGGCCGTCCTGCACAAGGGCGTGCACTACTTCGACATGAACTACGACCACGGCCTCGCCTGGTACCGAGCCCACTTCCCGCTGCGGCCCCGCCCCGGCGGGGCGGCGGTGACGTTCGAGTCGAGCCCGTACTACATGTTCCACCCGCTGGCCGCGCAGCGCATCGCGGCCGACCTGCCTGGCGTCAAGCTGCTCGTGCTGGTCCGCGATCCGGTCGAGCGAGCTTACTCGGCCTACACGCACGAACGCGCCAGGGGATTCGAGACCGAGCCGTTCGAGCGCGCCATCGAGCTTGAAGCGGACCGGCTGAAAGGCGAAGCCGAGCGAATCGTCGCCGAGCCCGGCTATCTCAGCCACAGCCACCAGCACCAGGCCTACGTCACGCGCGGCCAGTACTTTGACCAGCTGGCCAGGCTTGAGCAGCTATTCGGCCGCGACCGGATTCACGTGGCCGACAGCGGCGACTTCTTCACCAGGCCCGAGCCGGTCTACGACGGCGTGCTCGACTTCCTCGGGCTGGCCCGCGCCGGGTATCCGCAATTCGAGCGGCACAACGCCAGGCCGCGCTCCCCGATCGACCCGGCGGTGCGGGAGCGCCTCGACGCCCACTTCGCGCCGTTCGACGAGCAACTCTCGGCCGCGGGCTGGCTCGGCGAAGCGGGCATGCCAAGCTGGCGCAGGTGAGCGGCTAGCACTGGTTTCCGTGATCATGAACCAATGCCACTTAGCCTAAGTTGATCTTGGAATTCATGTGCCGCGTCGGTTGCGGCCCGGAGCGCGGGCTGGTGAGTCGCTGGCGCTGGTGCTCATGTTGCGAGTGAGGTCGTGGTGCCTGGGGTGACGACTGGTGCCCGGGCGTGTCCGCATGAATGACCCGGTTGGTTTATCGGGTTCAGGCGGCGTAGGCCAGCCGCGCCTGGATGACCTGGCTGGGCCGGGTGGACTGGCCCCGGATTACGGCCGGCTGGCAGGGAGCCGGATCAGTACCTGGTAAAAGACAGCGGCAATGTTCCGTGATCATGGTCCAGGGCATGATCATGGAAACGTACACGTCCTATGGAGGCTGTCGGGTGACTCGGGATCGAGGAGAGTCAAGCGTCTGGCGGGGTCAGCGGGACGCTTTTCCCCCTTGAGATTTTGAACTAGTGCCTTCGCGGTTGATCTATGTTCCTGGGCGGACGTGCGCTGTGCTCCGGAACGGCGCCGCCGGAGGCGGCGTGAGCATCGTGGCCCTCCCCGTTGCTGTCAGCGGTCGTTTCTGACAGCATCGTGGCCCTCCCCGTTGCTGTCAGAAGAGGCTGCTGAAAAACCCCGTTTTCGTCGCGAACCCGACTCCCTGACCTGCGGTTCTTCGATCGCGATCATGGATTTTTCGGGGTTTTTCAGCAGCCTCTCAGAACGACATCAGGGAGGGCCACGATGCTGTCAGAGGTGATCGGTGTTGTCGTGCGGCGGATGCCGGGCGCGGTGTGAGGGACGCTTACTCCCTGGGTTGCCCGGTGAAACGCTCGCTCCCCGGGGAGCCGCCGCGCAGGCGCTGCCGGCAAGCGCCGGCCAGCAGCCAGGCGGCGAACGGGAGGTCGCGGCCAAGGTACCGCCGCGCCAGCCGGCGCGGCTCGCTGATCAGCCGGAACAGCCACTCAAGCCCGGTGCGCTGCATCCACATCGGCGCCCGCCGCAGCCGGCCGGCCGCGTACGGAATGGCGGCGCCGCATCCGATGAACCATGCGCCTGGCAGCTTCGGCGTCAGCCGCGTGATCAGCTGCTCCTGCTTGGGGAACCCCAGCCCGACGAAGACGAGCTTCGGCGCGGCCTCGACGAGGTCATCGAGCAACGCGGAGATGTCGCCGGCAACGGCGTCGAACGCGGCCGGAGGCGAGTACGCGCCGGCCACGACCAGCCCGGCGTACCGGGCAACGAGCCCATCGGCGGCAAGCTGGGCAGCTGAAGACCGCGAGTCCGCACCGGGCAGCCCGCCCACGATGTATACCGGCCAGCCATGGCCGGCCGCGGCGCCGGACAGCGAGTAGATCAGGTCGGCGCCCGTGATCCGCTCCGGCAGCGGCTGACCCGCCAGCCTGGACGCCCACAGCAGCGGCATCCCGTCCGGTACCACCAGCGTCGACGCCTCGACCAGCGCCCTGCTCGCCGGATCGCGGCGGATCTGGTGGCAGATATCGATGTTCGGCGTCACGATCGTTCCGCCGATCCCGCCCCGGACATCGGCCGCGACCCGGTCGATCAGCTCGGCATGGGTAACAGGATCGAACTCGGCCCCGGCAACCGTGACCCGGCCGGCCGGGCCGGCCCGAGAGGCGGCCACGGTCAGATCCCGCGCCCGCGCGCGTGCAGCGCCTTCAGCAGCCGCTCGCCCGGCACCAGCCCGGATGCGGCCAGCAGGACAAAGGGGATGCGCCGCTCATGCCAGTTGCGGCGCAGCGCCCGCACCGCCCAGGCGACTGACTGGCGCCGCTTGCCCAGGCAGGCGTAGCCGAACGCGATCTGCGCGTACACCCGGGCGGCGCCACGACCGCTCGCGGTGATACCTGGATGGTGATCAAGCATCCAGTACAGGCTAGCCACCTTGGTTTCCCATCGCAGCGAATAGTAAGACGCCGATCCCCAGCTGACCTGTACCAATGGCTGGTCAACGTGCAGAATCGGACGGCGTTTCGCGGCGCGGAGAGCCAGGTCCCAGTCCTCGTTCTGGCTGCCGGGAATGGTCTCGTCGACCAGGCCGATCCCGTCGATCAGGGCCGGCCTGGCGAACAGGTAGGTCGACGAGTGCACCATGACCATCCGTGACCGCAGCAACTCGGCGTGGGTCACCTCAGACCGGCCGGCCAGGCGATCGCTGCGCCGCCCCTCGAACAGCACCCGGATCCCGCACGAGGCGAACTCGGCATCGGGTTCGGCGAGCATCGCCTCGATCTGTGCCGTCAGCTTGCCAGGGAGCCACTCGTCGTCGTCGTCGCAGAACGCCACCAGGTCGGTGTCGAGCGCCAGGATGCCGCTGTTGCGCGCGCCGGCCAGGCCAGGAGTCCGGTCGTTGGCCCGCACCCGGACCCGGTCGCCATCCGCGAGGCTCAGGTCCGCCGGCGACTGGTCGAAGACGACGATGACTCGCACTTGGCCCGGGTAGTCCTGGGCCGTGATGCCGGCGAGCGCCGCCCGCAGCAGCTCAGGACGGCCCCTGGTCGGAACGACGACCCCGACCGACGGCCAGCCCACTACGCCGCGTCCAGGGCCGGGCCTGGCGGGCCCTGCGACCCCGCGACGCCGTCTCGCGTGTACCCGTAATGCCGCAGCAGCGGCAGGGTCAGGGCGGTGACGGTTCGCCGCTGCCCCGGCGGCATCGCCGCCTGCCAGCGGTCGTCGGACCGGATCTCGATCTTGCCGATGGCAAACCGCATCGGGTTGCCTGCCGCCGTATGGGTCTGGCTGAGCTCGGCCCACTGGCCCTGCCCGCTGCCGCCCACGAAGGACAGCCCGGATTCCGGGACGTCGACCCCGGCGAAGTCCGCGAT
The DNA here is from genome assembly GCA_963720575.1 of uncultured Actinomycetota bacterium. Taxonomy (GTDB): domain Bacteria; phylum Actinomycetota; class Actinomycetes; order Streptosporangiales; family Streptosporangiaceae; genus Chersky-822. Next base: position 126,838 of record CAVRGA010000001.1, on the reverse strand, counting down.
CTGGAGCAGCGCCGGCTCGACCGCGCGGACGAGATCCTCGTACCGCATCCGCAGCACCGGGGTGCCTGCCCGCGAGCCGAGCAGCTGGAACGCGCCATTCTGGGTATTCCACTCCCTGGCGGCCTTGACCGGGGAGTACGTCGTCATGTAGCCGCCCTCGGAGTCATCAGAAGCCTCAGGGCGCCGGACCCGCGTGGTCCATGAATAGGCGACCGCCCGGCTGTCTCGCACGACATGGAGGACGCGCAGGTCCACCTCCGACCCGCGGCGCAGGCAGAACGCCAGCGAGGCGTGCTTGCTCGAGTCCACGACTACCTGGCAGCCGCTGACCCGCGCGATCCCGCGGTACAGCCGCGTGTAATAGCTCGTGTACTCGGCGAGCTCGCGGCGCGTGCTGGCGCTCACCGAAGGGCCGGCGAGCATCGGGATGTGCCTGGTGCGGTCCACCGACCCGCGCAGCCGCGTGATCCGGCCCAGGTCGATCCCCGGCCAGCCGCCGAAGGCGTGCTCGGCGACGGCGGACCAGAACTCGCACGCCCTGAACTCGGTGCCGCAGCCGCAGCGCTCGTTGCCGGCGACACCCCGCTGCCACAGGTGCACGATCTCGCCGGCGACGCACACTCCGGGAAGCTCGCCGAGCAGGCGCTCAGCCAGGGTGCTCCCGCTTCGTCCCATGCCGCCGAGATAGACAACCCGGAAGTCATCGGACGTCATGTCACCTGTCCAGCCTCAAACGGAGGGCTACCCCTGAAGGTAAGCATTTTGCCTGGTAGCCGGGCTAGCCGGGGCACAGTCCCATAACATCTGACTATCTGTTACAAGAAGTATACAGTATGCTATATTTTCGCGCCGTACGGCAGGAAACAGAGCCCGGCGAGCCCCTTGACCTTTCCGCACATCTGGCTGCCGTCGAAGTTGTCGCTCGCTATCCACAGCCCGGCCGAGGTCACGAGCATGTCGTCGGCGCCAAGGCCGCGAGATCGCGTCGGGTTGAACGTCAGCCGCCCGGTCTTCGGCGACAGCCCCTCGAACCCGGGCGCCGAGATCGCGTGCGGATCGTGGCGGAAGGTCTTGCACCCATTAGGGCTCTGCGACCACAACTCGTGCCCGGCGAAGTAGACGGCATGCGAGTCGGCCGCGACCGAGTACAGCGAGTAGCAGCCGTCGTAGTTGATCCACCGCAGCGAGGCGAACTTCTGGTTCGCGGTGAAGGCCGCCGCCATGTCGCACAAGCCCCGCAGCGGATAGCCGCTCTTGTCATTCCACGGCCGGTAACCGGTACTCGCCACGTAGACGGTGCCGTCATTCGGCGACCAGGCCGCCGACCTGAGGTAGAACGGCTCCCTGCCAGTGCAGTTGTAGTAGTAACCGCGCGGCGGGTAGCCGCTGCCGCCGTCGAACATGGGCGATGACCAGCCGGTGACCTTGGCGCGCGGACCGTTAGCAAGATTCAGCATGAAAATTTGCCGGCGCGGCTGCCCGCCCACTCTAGTGAAATCGCCCTCAACCAGGTCAAGGGTGCCGCCGTGGCTGATCTGCTGGTTATAGACCCTGGTGCCGTTCGGCCGCACGCCCGGATAGCTGTAGTGCCCGGAGATACGCAGCCGCAGGAACCCGTCGTCCTTGCCGGTCCGCCAGTTCAGGCTGGCCATCTTGGGATCGGCGGAACTGCCGTTGATCACGCTGAAGAACCCGCCGGCCAGGATGTGCCCGCGGAAGCTGGCGAGCGTCTCGACCGGCTTGTTGGCCTGATGCCGGAAGCCGGGCACGAGCGACCCGGCGCCAGCCGTGGTCACCTCGGCGATGTCGACGGCTTTCCGACGCCCGATCGCGGTGAAGTCGCCGCCGAGATAGGCGTGCCCGCAGTCGCCGCGCGCGAATGTGATCGAGTTAACTTCGCCCCGGACATCGGGCCGCCAGGCGGTCAGCCTAAAGGGCGCGACGGCCCCGAAGCTGAATGCGTTCCTCCTGGTGAATGTGCGCTTTCCCTGGACGACGACGGAGAAGCCGCCGACCGCGTACATCGTGCCGCCGCACTTGACGAGCTGCCTGATCTGCTCGGTGGCCTTAGTCCTGACCGGGAAGTGCGGCGTCCCTTCGACCGGACGGGACCGTAAGAACTTGCCGGCCGAGTCAGGGTGCGCCGAGGCCGGGTGCGCCGAGGCCGGCGCGGAGGCGGCGAGTCCTGGCAGGGTTAACGCCAGGACGCCGGCCATGATCAGCCGGCTCGGGTGTCCAATGATCATGGCCGCCTCCGTAGTCCGCTAGCTCACGTCCGTGATCATCGCCGCGCCGACAGTCGCGCTCGTGCCCTCGTCGATGAGGATCAGGCCGCCGGTCACCCGGTTGCGATTGTAAGGGTCGCAGAAGATCGGCTGCGTCAGGCGCAGCGAGACCCGGCCGATCTCGTTCAGGCTGAGGCTTTCCGCCGTCTCGTCCCTGTGCAGCGAGTTGACGTCAAGCCGGTAGACGATGTCCCGCACGACCGCCTTGACCGTCCTGGTCGTGTGCTTGACGATGATCCGGCTGCGCGGGGTGAGCTTGACCGTGTCGGACATCCAGCTCACCATCGCCTGCACGTCCTGGGTGGCCTGCGGCTGGTTGCCCGGCCGGCAGATCATGTCGCCGCGCGAGATGTCGATGTCGTCTTCGAGCAGCAGCGTCACCGACATCGGCGGGTAAGCCTCGTCCACCGGGCCGCTGGGGCCGTCGATCCGCTTGATCGCCGAGGTCAGCCCGGACGGCAGGTGCATGACCTCGTCGCCCGGCTTGAGCACGCCGCCGGCGACCTGGCCGGCGTAGCCGCGGTAGTCGTGCAGCTCAGGATCGGTGGCCTGGTGCGGCCTGATCACGTACTGGACGGGGAATCTGACGTCGATCAGGTTGCGGTCGGACGCGATGTGCACGTGCTCGAGGTGGTGCAGCAGCGACGGGCCGTTGTACCAGGTCATGTTGGCCGAGCGCTCGACGACGTTGTCGCCGTGCAGCGCCGAGATCGGGATGAAGGTCAGGTCCCCGATCTCGAGCTTGGTGGCGAAGGCCGCGAACTCCTCGGCGATCCTCTCGAAGGCGGACAACTCGTACCCGACCAGGTCCATCTTGTTGACCGCGAGCACCAGGTGCGGGACCTTGAGCAGGGTGGCGAGGAACGCGTGCCGCCTGCTCTGCTCGGTAAGGCCGTTCCTGGCATCGACAAGCACGACGGCGAGGTCGGCGGTCGAGGCCCCGGTGACCATGTTCCTGGTGTACTGGATATGGCCGGGGGTGTCGGCGATGATGAACTTGCGGCGCGGGGTGGCGAAGTACCGGTAGGCGACGTCGATCGTGATGCCCTGCTCGCGCTCGGCGCGCAGGCCGTCGGTCAGCAGCGCCAGGTTCGTGTAGTCCTCGCCGCGCTCCTTGCTGGTGCGCTCCACCGACGCGAGCTGGTCTTCGAAGATCGCCTTGGAGTCGTAGAGCAGCCTGCCGATCAGCGTCGACTTTCCGTCGTCCACTGAGCCCGCGGTCGCGAGCCGCAGAATGTCCATGACCCTGTCCCCTTGCAGTGATGTTTGCGGCGCTGATGCTTGTGACGCCGAGGTCTTGCCGGCAGGCACGGGTGTTTCCTGAAGATCCATCAGAAGTAGCCCTCCCGCTTGCGGTCCTCCATCGCCGCCTCGCTGGCCCGGTCATCGGCCCGGGTCTGGCCGCGCTCGGTGATCCTGGTCGCCCCGATCTCGGTGATGACCTCGGCAAGCGTCGCCGCCGTTGACTCGACGGCGCCGGTGCAGCTGATGTCGCCGACGGTGCGGTACCTGACCATCGTCTCGTAGGCCGCTTCGCCGTCCGCCCGGTTCGCGAACGGGTGATCGGCGAGCAGAATGCCGTCGCGCTCGAAGACCGATCTGCGGTGCGCGAAGTAGATCGACGGGATCTCGAGCGACTCGCGCTCGATGTAGTGCCAGATGTCGAGCTCGGTCCAGTTCGACAGCGGGAACACCCGGATGTGCTCGCCGCGGCGCATCTTGGTGTTGTACAGGCTCCACAGTTCCGGCCGCTGGTTCTTGGGGTCCCACTGGCCGAACTCGTCGCGGAAGGAAAACACCCGCTCCTTGGCCCTGGCCTTTTCCTCGTCTCGCCTGGCGCCGCCGAATACGGCGTCGAACCTGTTGTCGGCGATCCCGTCGAGCAGCGTCGTGGTCTGGAGCCGGTTGCGGCTCGCCCACCGGCCGGTCTCCTCGACGACCCGGCCCGCGTCGATCGACTCCTGCACCGAGGCGACGATCAGCCGGATGCCGAGCTCGGCGACTCGCCTGTCCCGAAAGCCCAGTACCTCGTCGAAGTTGTGCCCGGTGTCCACGTGCATGACCGGGAACGGGATCTTGGCGGGCCGGAACGCCCGCTCGGCCAGCGCCAGCATCACGATCGAGTCCTTGCCGCCGGAAAAGAGCAGCACCGGCCGCTCGAACTCGGCCGCGACCTCGCGCATCACGTGGATCGACTCAGCCTCAAGCACGTCAAGCTGCGAAAGCTGGTAGTCAGCGTGTGGCACTGTCATCTGGCGAACTCCGCTTGCTCGAAGGCAGGACAGGGGCGAGCCTAGCCCGTGGCCTTACTTTGTCGTTATTTATCAGCCTGCTGAACCGCGCTGATCGCGCCGAGCAGCAAGCTGGCTAGTGGGACGGGACATATGAGGATATCCGGCATCCAGGGCTTGTCGGCGTTGTAGACGAGCTCCGAGCCGTCGATCCTGGAGGCGTGCAGGCCCGCTGACCTGGCCACGGCGACCGGCGCGGCGTTGTCCCACTCATACTGACCGCCCGCGTGCACGTACGCGTCCACATCGCCGGTAATCACCGCCGAGCACTTGGCGCCGGCCGAGCCCAGCGGCACGAGCTCGGCTCCGAGGTACTCGGCCAGCCTGGTCACGAACTCAGGCGGCCTCGACCTGCTGACGACCAGCCTGAGCGTGGCGCCCTCGGCCGGCGGCTTGGGGGTGGGCGGCGGCTCGGCGGTGGAGAGCACCATGCGCTGCGCGGGAAGCGCCACCGCGCCGGCGGTCAGCTCGCCGCGCTCCCAGAGCGCGACGTGCACGGCCCAGTCGACCCGGCCGGGCTCGCCGAACTCCCTGGTGCCGTCGAGCGGGTCGACGATCCACACCCGGTCGGCGTCCAGCCGCCGCTTGTCGTCGGCCGCTTCCTCGGACAGAACGCTGTCATCAGGCCTGCACCTGGCGAGTTCTCCCGCGAGGAACTCGTGCGCGCCGAGGTCGCCCGCGCGCCTGACCTCATCGGCTGCGAGCGCTTCGGTCCTGATGCCGAGCAGCCGTTCGCCCGCCGAGGCGGCGAGATCACGGGCGAGGATGTCGTCGCTTGGGAAAACCACGTGTGCTCCATCGTGAGTGCTTGGTTTTACGCGGGCCCGGCTGTCGATATCCGGGCCTCGGGCGCCGAATCCGGCCTGGCGCGAGCTAGACCGGCATGGTAGCTCAGTATGCCCCTGAGCCGCGCACTACAGCCGAACAAGTCTTCCACAGGATCTGCAAGTCAAGCATGAGAGACCAATTCTCGACATAGCGCAGATCCAGGCGCACCGACTCGTCCCAGGAAAGATCGGACCGGCCATTCACCTGCCACAGGCCGGTCATGCCTGGCTTGACCACCAGCCTGCGCCGCACATGGTCACCATACATGGCCGCTTCCTCGGGCAGCGCCGGCCGCGGCCCGACCAGCGACATGTCCCCGGCCACCACGTTCAGCAACTGCGGGAGCTCGTCGAGCGACCAGCGCCGCAGGAAGCGGCCTGCCCTGGTCAGCCTCGGATCGCGCTTGATCTTGAAAAGCAGTCCCGCCTGCTGGTTCTGGCTCTGCAGGGCCGCCTTGAGCGCCTCGGCATCGGGCACCATCGTGCGGAACTTGTACACGGCGAAACCGCGGCCGTCCTTGCCGACCCTGGTCTGCCTGAACAGGACGGGACCCCCGTCGTCGATCTTGATCGCGAGAGCGAGAAGGGCGAAGAGCGGCGCGGCCAGCGCGATCGCGATCAGCGCGAACACCTTGTCGAAAACGGCCTTGATGATCAGCCGGACGCCGCTGAACTCCGGATGGTCCATGTGCAGCAGGGGCAGCCCGGCCGTCGGCCTGATGGTCGTGCGAGGTCCGGCGACGTCAAGAAGCGCGGGAGCGACGCACAGGTCCGTGCCGGTCTTTTCCAGGTCCCAGGCCAATTCCCGCAGCTTCGATCCCGCCATTTCCGGGCATGCCAGCACGGCGACCGTGTCGGCGCCGAACCGGCGCACCACCTCGGGCACGCCATCGAGCCCGGGCGCGATCGGGACGTCGGCCAGCAGCCCGCCGGGAATGCCGTCCGCGATGCACGCGGCCACTACCTGCAGGCCGTGGTAGGTCTCCCTGCGCAGCACCGTCACGATGTCGGCGACCACGAGCGCGTGACCGACGACGACCACCCTGCGCATGCAGTAGCCGCGACTGCGCGCCCGGTGCAGTTGCTTGCGCAAGGCGAACCTGGCCAGCAGGTCGAATAGCGTCAGGCACGGCAGCGCGATGACGACATAGCCTCTGGCCAGATTGGCCTTGGCCGCGTACGACGCAATGGCGACCGCGGCCGTCAGGAATACCCCGGCGTTGAGCACCCGCCTGAACTCATCGGTGCCGACCCCGATGAACCTGGGATCGTAGGCACCCGCGAGCACTACCGTGCAGACCCAGACGATCGGCATGGCCAGGCTCAGCGCCAGGTACCCGCCTGGCTGATGACCGGAGTCGTCGAATCTGATCTGGTAGGCGAGCAAGCCCGCTGCCAGCGCGCAGCAGGCATCCGCTATGCCCGCCAGGCGCAGGTACCGCGCGGTCCATGAACCCGCGGCGAGCGCGGCCAGGCTCGCGTTGAGCCTGTTCCGTGAGGACGTGGTCGTGACGGCGGCGTGTCCCGACACTAACGTCCTCCCTCCGCGCAGCTAAGCTCTCGCCCGCAGCACGGGTCAACCGCGAAAACCATGCCGATCCCCCTCGGCCAACCCTGACTGCCATCTACCCCCGTAATGCGCGGTTCGTCTGATCGACGGTACTCGCGATAAACGTCGGCTAGCGTCGATTACATCACGCCTTATCGGGGCTGATCAGGACCTTACCGCAGTACGTGTGACACTTTGTGTGCCGCGTCAGCGAACGCCCGAGGTCAGCCCGACGCCGGCGGCTGACGTCACAGCATTGTCACAGCTAATTCACAGTGAGCCTGGATGAGGCCGAAATGGTAGCAAACCCGGGCAAGTTACAGCGAAGCTGTGTGAAATTCATTCTGAGCGGCGGCGAGGCCGCGGCTCAGCAGCGCCTCGACGGCGTCGGCCGCGCGCTCGATAATGAGCGGCAGTTCCTTGCGCTCAGCCGGGGTGAAGCCGGTAAGCACGAAGTCGGCAGGATCCTGCCGGCCGGGCGGCCGGCCGACGCCGACCCGCACCCGGTGGTAGTCACGCGTGCCGAGCGAGCGCGTGACTGACTTGGGGCCATTGTGCCCGTTGTCACCGCCGCCGAGCTTGAGCCGGATCGTCCCGAAAGGCAGGTCGAGCTCGTCGTAGACGATCACGATCCGCTCTGGGGGGATCTTGTAGTAGCTAGCGGCCGCCGAGACCGGCCCGCCGGACAGGTTCATGAACGACATGGGCTTGCCGACGATGACCGGCTGGCCCCCGAGCCTGCCGGTGACCGCCTGCATGCGCGCCCGGTCGCGCTTGAAGCCAGCGCCAATCCGGGTCGCGAGCAGGTCAGCCACCATGAAACCGGCGTTGTGCCGGTTGGCCGCGTAACCGGGACCTGGATTGCCAAGCCCGGCGATCAGCCAGCGATCATCAGCCATGGGGGCGGCGCGGCGAAGAGGGAAGATAGGCACTGCCCCTGCTTACTCAGCGGGCGACTCGGGCTCGCCGACCGGCTCAGGCACGGCCTCGCCAGCCCCGGCCTCGGACGGAACCTCGCCAAGGTCGGCTTCGATCTGCGCGGCGGTCGGCGCGGAGATGACGTGCAGCACGAGCACGTCGGGCTCCACGGCCAGGGTGACGCCCCGGGGCAGCGTGAGATCGCCGGCGGTGACCGAGGTGCCGATCGTCATGCCCTCGACATCGATCTCGATGCCGGGCGGAATGTGCGTGGCCTCGGCCTCGACCGAGATCTGCACGAGCTGCTGGTCGAGCAGGCCGTCGGGAGCCACATCGCCGTTGATGGTCAGGGGGATCTCGACGGTTACCTTCTCGCCGCTCCTGACCAGGATCAGGTCGACGTGCTCGACGGTGCCCCTGATCGGATCCCGCTGCACGGCCTTGGGCAGCGCCATCTCGCTGCCGCCGGCCAGGCCGTCCAGCCTGATCAGCACGTTGGCTGTGCGCAGCGCGAGCAGCACGTCGTGCCCTGGCAGGCTCAGGTGCCTTGGCTCGGTGCCGTGACCGTAGAGCACGGCGGGCACGAGACCGGCGCGCCGGTCACGTCGAGCGGCACCCTTGCCGAACTCGGTCCGCATGGTCGCGGACATGTGTACTTCGGGCACGGCGCACTCCTGATTAGGTACGGCTGAAACGGCAGAATCTCCGGGCGAGTCTAGCCGAAGATCAGCGCGGGGCTAACTTTGACCGTCGAACAAGCTCGTCACCGAGCCTTGCGAGAACACCTCGGTGATAGCACGGGCGATCAGCGGCGCGATCGACAGCACGGTGAGCTTATCGAATTGCTTCTCCGGTTGTATCGGCAGCGTGTTGGTCACGATGACCTCGCTCACCGCGGAGTTCTTGAGCAGGTCGACCGCCTGGCCTGACAGCACCCCGTGGGTGGCGGTGACGATCACCTTCGCCGCGCCCTGCGCGAACAGGATCTCGGCGGCATTCGCGATCGTCGCGCCGGTGTCGATCATGTCGTCGACGAGTATGCAGGTCCGGCCTGCTACCTTGCCGACGACTTCGAGCACCTTGACCTGGTTGGCGACGTCGGGATCGCGCCGCTTGTGAATGATGGCGAGCGGGCAGCCGAGCCGGTCGGTCCAGCGTTCGCATACCCGCACCCGCCCGGCATCGGGCGCCACCACGGTCACCTGCGACAGGTCGAGCTTGTCCTGCAGGTAGGAAGCGAGAATCGGAAGCGCGAAGAGGTGATCGACCGGGCCGTCGAAGAACCCCTGGATCTGCGCGGTGTGCAGGTCAACGGCCATCAGCCGGTCGGCGCCCGCGGTGAGGAACAGGTCGGCCATCAGCCGGGCGGAGATCGGCTCGCGGCCGCGGCTCTTCTTGTCTTGCCGCGCGTACCCGAAAAAGGGCGTCACGACCGTGATCCGCTTCGCCGACGCTCGCTTGAGCGCGTCCACCATGATCAGCTGTTCCATGATCCAGTGGTTGATCGGCGCCGTGTGACTTTGCAGCACGAAAGCATCACAGCCGCGCACGGACTCAAGGAACCGCACGAAGATCTCGCCGTTGGCGAAGTCGAACAAGGTCGTGGGCGTCGGCTGAGTGCCCAGGTACTCGCCAATCTCCCGGCCGAGTTCTTCATATGCCCGGCCGCTGAAGAGCATCAGCCGCTTGTCGCTGGTACCGGCACTGCCCGTCACGCCACCTACTTTCCCTGCATTACCTGTTCAGGCTATCTCTGGGCAGGCCTGCCAGCATCCGCCGTATGCCCGCGCCTGGCATCTGCCGCGACTCCGGCTTTCGCCCTGCGAGGGCTCGCTGTCTCGCCGCCGACGTGCTCGCCGGCGGCCAGCCTGGTCCCCGGCAGCAGGTGGGCGAACGGCCCGACGTGCGCGCCGTCACCGATGACCGCCGACTCGCACACCGACTGGATCACGGTGGCGCCCGCGCCGACCGCGGTGTCGCGCAGCAGGCAGCCAGGCCCGATGCTCGCCCCGTGCGCGACGGCCGTGCTGCCCTCGAGCTGGGTGCCAGGCCCGATATGCGCGCCGGCCGCGAGCTCGACGCTCACGTCGACCCAGGTGCTTTCCGGATCGACGATCCTGACGCCGGCCCGCATGGCTGACTCGAGGATCCGCGCGTTCATCATCCGGCTCACGTGAGCCAGCTGGGCAAGATCATTAACGCCCTGAACTTCTTCAAAATCAGTGCAGTGCACGGTGGCGACGTGATGGCCGTCACCTCGGATGACGCAGACCGCGTCGGTGAGGTATTCCTCGCCCTGCGCGTTGTCGGCCCGCACTCGCTTGACCGCGTCAGCCAGCAACCCGCCGTCGAAAGCGTACATGCCCGAGTTAACCTCGCTGATCGCGCGCTGCTCGGCCGTGGCATCGGACTGCTCGACGATCCGGCTGAACGCGCCGTCCCCGTCCCTGATGATGCGCCCGTAGCCGGTCGGGTCGGGCGCCCGCGTCGTCAGCACCGCCGCGGCCGCCGCCGAACTGACCCGCTCGCTGGCGAGCTTCGCCAGCGTGGCGCCCTTGAGCAGCGGGGTGTCGGCGTAGGTGACCAGCACGGTGCCCTCGATGGTGCCGACCGCCTCGAGCGCGACCCTGACCGCGTGCCCGGTGCCGCCCAGATAGTCCTGCACGACGATGATGGCGTCGGGTGCCTGCTCCCTGGCGTGCGCCGCGACCCGCTCCGCATGGTGGCCGACGACGACTATGAGCCGCTCTGGCCGCAGTCCGGCGGCGGCGCCGAGGCAGTGGCCGAGCATCGTCTGCCCGCACACCTCATGCAGGGCCTTCGGGATGGCCGACCTCATCCGGGTACCTTCTCCAGCCGCGAGCACGATCACGGCTGCGGGACGCGCTGCGCTCACTCGGTTGACTCCTTGATGTCGCTGACACGCGGATCGATAGAGGAACCTGGCTCTGGCCCGTGCGGAAACTTACCCCCGGCATGAGCAGGATACCTCCCGGGTTCTCAGCGCTACCCAGTACCAGTCATTCTGGCCGCTACCCGACAACCAGTGACAAGTACGCCACCGACCGCAATCGGCGCAGCGTGCGCGGGGACGCAGCGGCGGCGCACGTTAGAACAGGCCCGGGAGGCACGCCTGGCCGGCGCCCGGCAGTCACGCTTGCCGTGGCCAGGTCGGCGCGCTTGCCGGGCCAGGCCGGAGCGAGCTTCGAGGCGGCGAGTTCGCACGGAGGCAATCGTCCCTTCTCCGTCAACTTTCGCTCCCATCTGGGATGGTTTTCGCCTAATGGAGGATTTTTGTCGGATAGAGGCTGTCGGGTGACTCGGGATCAGGATCGGGGGAGCCTTTCCGGCATCGTCGGGGCATCGGGTCGAGAGTTCTCACTCCGGGGAACTGTCAGTCCGGGGGCGGCAGGTGCGATGTTCCGTGATCAAGGTCCCGGGCATGATCACGGAACATTGTTGCTGTCCTGACCTGGGCGATCTTCCGTGATCACGGTCTCGAACATGATCACGGAAACCAGCACGGGTCCCGGCGGCTGCCGCGCAGGCTCGTGACCAGGATCGGGGAGCCTTTCCGGCACCGTGAGGGAGAGTTTTCGCATCGCGGAATCTTTTCAAGTCAATAGAACTGACAACACTCCCCGAAGCGACAAGTCTCCCCGGTAACTCAGGCAAGTCTCCCCGCTGACCCGCCGGAGCCTGACCTTCCAAGATCCCGAGCCACCCGACAGCCTCGATAGCACTGAAATCTCTCCACCGCGCGAAAAGGCTCCTCACAGCAACTGAAACTTTCCGTTCAAGTAACGTAAGTCTCCCCGAAGCAGGAATTCTCCTCGGTAAGCCCGGAGAATCTCCCTGATCACGCCGACCGGCCGCGCCGCGTAGGACCTATCTGAGTAGAACCAGAAGATTGATCATGCGGGCAGACCCGCCACCCCGCACAAGATCCGTCCACTCCCCTGACCCGCGCACTTGGGACCCGCGCCCGCTGCCGGGATGTCCTGCGACACTGAGATGTGGCGTACTGGGTGCTGCACGTCGACCTCGACCAGTTCCTCGCGGCGGTCGAGGTGCTGCGCAACCCAGGACTACGCGGCCGACCCGTGGTCGTCGGCGGCGACGGCGACCCGACGAAACGCGGCGTCGTCAGCACGGCCTCGTATGAGGCGCGCGCCTGCGGGGTCCACTCAGGGCTAGCGCTCCGTACCGCCGCCCGGCGCTGCCCTGATGCCGTCTTCCTGCCGGTGGACAAGCCGGTGTACGAAGAGGTCTCGGCCGTCGTGATGGCGACTCTTCGCGGGCTCGACGCGGTGGTAGAGGTGATGGGCTGGGACGAGGCCTTCCTGGCGGTGGACACTGCCAATCCTGATTCGTTTGCCCAGGTCATCCGTGAGCGCGTCAAAGCCGCGACTCAACTCGACTGCACAGTCGGCATCGGCGAGAACAAGCTCCAGGCCAAGATCGCCACCGGCTTCGGCAAGCCTGCCGGGGTTTTCACGATCACGAGCGCCACCTGGCCCGACATCCTTGGCGCCAAGCCGACCGACGCGCTCTGGGGCGTCGGCTCGCGCACGGCTAAGCGACTGGCCGGCCTTTCGATCCTGACGGTCGCCGACCTGGCGGCGGCATCGCCGCGTGCGCTCGCGCCGCACTTCGGCCCGACGATCGGCCCGTGGCTGGTGCAGACCGCCTACGGCATCGACCTGTCGGAGGTCACCGCCGACCCGTACGTGCCGCGTTCACGCAGCAGGGAGGTGACTTTCCAGCAGAACCTCGCCGACTGGGACCAGATCAGGTCCGAGGTGGCCAGGATCGCGGCGATCGTCAGCCAGGACGTGGCCGCCGAGGGACGGCTCGCGGCCAGGATCGTAGTGAAGGTCCGGTTCGCGCCGTTCTTCACGAAGACACACGGCCGCCCGCTGGCCGAGCCGACCCGGGACCCCGCCGCGATCGAAACGGCGGCACTCGCGGCACTCGACGACTTCACCCGCCGAGACCCAGTCCGCCTGCTAGGCGTCCGCGCCGAATTCGTGGCGTCCTAGCGCCCAGGCGCCCCGCACCGCAGCGGCCCCCGACCCGCCACGCAGTCCGGCACCGCGCAGTCCCGCACCGCAACTCCAGCGCCTGAACCCAATAATCCAACAGGGTCATCAATGTTGGAAATGGGTGTCAATTCCCGCATTGATGTTGTTACCTGCCTCTCAACCACCCTGGGAGTTCACGGCTGGCTGTCAGAGGGTGGCACTAATGTTCGAATATGACCGAATTAACTGAGCTTCGAGATCAAGCTATCGCGCTGCGCCGCGCGGGCAAATCGCGGCGCGAGATTAAGGAGATCCTGCAAATCCGCAGCAATGAGCGCCTCACCGAGGCGCTGCGCGGCGAGCCGCCGCTGCTCTCCAACAAGCGACCCAATGCCAAAGACGACCTCAGGGCAAAAGCCCGGGAACTCCGCGACCACGGCCTCGCCTACAAGGACATCGCCGCCCAACTCGGCGTCTCGAAGAGCTCGGTCTCGCTCTGGGTCCGCGACCTCCCGCGCCCCGAGCGACTTAGCTGCGGTGGCGGCGGCCGAGCGAGCAGCTCCGTGGCCGCAGAACGCAACCGGCTACGCGAGGCCGAGCGCAACCGGCTACGCGAGGCCGCACGCGAGCAGGTACGCAGTGCGGCCGCCGCTCAAGTCGGAGAGTTGACTGACCGTGACCTCTTCATCGCCGGCGTTGTCGCCTACTGGTGCGAAGGCACCAAGAACAAGCCAGGTCGGCGACGCAACGATCGAGTCGTGTTCATTAATAGCGATCCAGAACTAATCATGCTCTTTATCCGATTTCTTGATCTAGTCGGAGTGCGGCGGGACGCGCTCATCTACCGCGTCTACATCCATGAGAGCGCGGACGTCGATGCTGCTCAGCGGTATTGGCTGCGCCTCACCGATGCTGATCCCGCAGAGTTCAGGCGCCCCGTACTGAAGCGGCATCGTCCAGCCACGAAGAGAAGCAACATAGGCGAGAGCTACCGGGGGTGCCTGCGGATCGATGTTCGCTGTAGCACCGATCTATTCAGGAAGATCGAGGGCTGGGCTCGCGGCATCCTTACGGCCTGACATCGCTTACGGCCTGACCTCGCGGCGTCAAGCTGGAGCTCGAACCCTCCTTGAGCTCCCGGGCGAGGATTCGAACCTCGGTTAAGGGCACCAAAAACCCTGGTCCTGCCGGTTAGACGACCCGGGAAGGGCTAGCTAACACCGAATACTGTACCGGCGCTGCCCGTCTGTTGCCGAACTCATACCAGGCTCGCGTTCGTGGCAGCCAGCGCGGCTGGGCCGCCAAGCGGGCGACCTACAAGCCCAGCGCCTGGGGACTACTCAACGCGGCTACTCAACGCGACTGTTCAACCACGACCGGGCGAGTGCTGTCTGTTGATGAACTGGCGATTGATCGCTGGCGGGCTGGGCAGTTGGTTACTTGCAGTGAACACCACATGTGTGAGGGCCTAAAACTGTGGAACCTCCCTCTAGGGTCCCGAGGGAAACCTACGGTACCGTAAGCTACGGTTACGTAAGCGTACGTCTGACCCATGACCTCGGTTATGCGATCGCTCTTCCGACCGGCCCCTTCGAGCCCACGAGGAACCGTGATGACCGCCACTACCGACCTCGCCATCACGCCAGACGAATCGGCCCGGCCCGCGGCGGCCAAGCGCCACAGTCCGATCTCTGAGCACCAACCCGAACCTCGGTCTAACGCTGGCCGGGTCCTGATCGCCCTGTTTACCGGGCTGCCGATGCTTGCCCTGATCGCCGCCGTGCCGGTGGCCTGGATCTGGGGCTTCCTCAACTGGCAGACCGCCGTAGTCGGCATCGCGTTCTACCTGCTGTCCGGCCTCGGGATCGCGATGGGCTTCCACCGGTACTTCACGCACACCTCGTTCAAGGCCAACCGGGCTTTCAAGATCGCGCTCGGCGTGGCCGGATCGATGGCCGTTGAGGGACCGATCCTGAACTGGGTGTCCGACCACCGCAAGCACCACAAGTACAGCGACAAAGAGGGCGACCCGCACTCGCCCTGGCGGTTCGGCACCAACCTCAGGGCACTGGTCAAGGGCCTCATCTGGGCGCACATGGGGTGGATGTTCGACCGGAAGATCACCTCGCCCAAGAAGTTCTCGCCCGACTGGCTGGCGGACAAGGACATCACCAGGGTGAACCGCCTCTTCCCCGTCCTCACCGTTGCCACGCTGGTGGCCCCGGCCGTGATCGTCGGCCTCTGGACGATGTCGTGGAAGGGCGCGCTGATCGCGTTCTTCTGGGCTGGCCTGGTGCGCGTCTCGTTCTTGCACCACGTCACGTGGTCGATCAACTCGATCTGCCACACGTTCGGCAAGCGGGAGTTCGACGCGAGGGACAAGTCCAGGAATGTCGCCTGGCTGGCCGTGCTGTCGTTCGGCGAGTCATGGCACAACCTGCACCACGCGGACCCGACGTGCGCCAGGCACGGCGTGTTCAAGGGGCAGATCGACATCGCCGCCCGCAGCATCTGGCTGGCCGAGAAACTGGGCTGGGCCTGGAATGTGAAATGGCCGGACGCCGACCGGCTGGGTGGCAAAAAGGTGGGATCTGTCCGGGAACTTGGTGCGATGACCAAGCCGAGTGCCGCTAATCCGATTAGCTGATGGCCCGGTAATGCCTGCATGATGGGGCAGTGACTAGCCAGCCTTCAGGGACAGGGCGCAAGCGGATGACCGGCAAGGAGCGGCGGGAGCAACTCCTCGATGTAGGGCGGCGCCTGTTCGCCGAGCGCGGCCTGGACGGCACCTCCATCGAGGAGATCGCCGCCCAGGCCGGCGTCTCCAAGCCGGTCGTCTACGAGCACTTCGGCGGCAAAGAGGGCCTGTACGCGGTGGTGGTCGACCGTGAGGTCGACCGGTTCCTGTCCATGGCCACCACGCTGCTCAACGGCGAGGACACCATGGAGAAATTCGAGGTCGCCGCCGTCACCCTGCTGCGCTATATCGAGGACAACAGCGACGGGTTCCGCATCCTGGTACGCGATTCGCATCCGGCATCGGGGTCTGGGACTTTCGCGAGCCTCATCAGCGATATCGCCGGCCAGGTCGAGTACATCCTGGCCGACGTATTCAAGGCTCGCGGCTACGATCCGAAGCTCGCGCCGATGTATGCGCGGATGCTGGTCGGCATGGTCGCGTTCACCGGGCAATGGTGGCTCGACGTGCGCAAGCCCAAGCTGGAGGACATGGCCGCGCATCTGGTGAACCTGGCCTGGAACGGCCTGTCCCAGCTCGACACCAAGCCGAAGATCTCGCCGGAGGCGACCAGCCTGCTCCGCGAGAATCCCAAGTCCTGGTAGCTATACGGACTTCACGCCCGCCCTGGCCACGACGAACACCCGGCGGAACGGGAAGAGGGTCCCGTAATCGCGAGCTGGATAGGCATCGCGCAGCCGCGCGCCGTACTCGGCCATGAATTCATCCCGGTCCGCGCCAGCGAGCGCCGCGATCACCGGCCGCAGGCCGGTACCGGTGATCCACGCCAGCACGGCGTCATCGCCCGTCAGCACGTGCAGGTAGGTCGTCTCCCACGCATCCACCGCGCAGCCCGCGCTTGCCAGCAGGTCCAGGTAGAAGGCGGGATCGGCGGCCTGACGGTTGAAGCTGACCCCAGCCAGCAGCCGCTGCCAGCGCGGTGACGCCGCCAGCTCCCTAAGCAAGCTGTGCATCGGCTCGTCAAAGTTGCCCGGCAGCGCGGCAGCGAGCCATCCGCCGTCGGCCAGCCATCCGGCCCACCGGGTCAGCAGCACCTCGTGGTCGGGAATCCACTGCAGCAGAGCATTGGACACGATCACGTCTGCCGGGCGCTCCGGCTTCCAGTCCCGGGCATCTCGCTGCTCGAACCGCAGCTTCCGAAGACCAGCTCCGTCAGCCGCGAGCTGCCTGGCCTCGGCGATCATCTCCGCGGAATTGTCGACTCCGAGCACGTCCGCTCCCGGCCAGCGCTCGCACAACCCGGCGGTCAGCTCGCCTGGCCCGCACCCGACGTCGGCCACAAACCCAGGCTCGACCGCTCCGACCCGGCTGACGAGCTCATGGAACGGCCTCGATCGCTCCCCGGCGAACTGCCGGTACAGAACTGGATCCCACATGCCGCCTCCTTCTCCTTTCACGTGGCACGCCACAGGCCGCTGCTGGGCGGATTTTCCGTTCATCTGCTGATGACCTTCACTTTTGCGGCGTTCCGCGCGAGTACAGGGATGTCCCGGGCAGGCAGGGCCGAGCTGGCCGGGGTTCTTTTCCGAAGTGATCACGTCCGCAGGCATGATCACGGAAGATTGCCCAGGTCAGGGAGGCTGCCGGGTGACTCGGGATCTTGCCGAGCCAGGCGCCGGGTGGAGGCGGGCGTGCGCCGTGCCCCGGCACGGTGCCGGCGGGCTGCGTGAGCATCGTGGCCCTCCCTGTTGCTGTTGGCGGTCGTTTCTGACAGCAGCGTGGCCCTCCCCGTTGCTGTCAGGACGACATCAGGGAGGGCCACGTTGCTGTTAAAACCAGTGGCCAACAGCAACGGGGAGGGCCACGTTGCTGTTAGACGCGGGCCTGACCAGCAACCTGGCTGCCCCGATGCTGTCAGACGCGGGCCTGACCAGCAAACTGGCTGCCCCGATGCTGTTAGACGCGGCCTGACCAGCAACCTGGCCGCCCCGATGCTGTTAGACGCGGCCTGACCAGCAACCTGGCCGCCCCGATGCTGTTAGACGCGGCCTGACCAGCAACCTGGCCGCCCCGATGCTGTTAGAGGCGGGCGTGACCAGTCGCGGGCCGGGCTGGCCGCCGGGCCGCCGGGCGGCCGGGCGGCCGGGCCGCCGACGCAAGTATCTTGATGTCGATTATCTTGATGTCGAGATTATTCTTCAGTTCTACCGGCAGTACCTCTCGATGTCAAGAGATATGCTGAGTGGGTGGACGCGATCGTATCTGGGCAGCGCGACGAGGTCGATGACCTGGTCGCGGGCTGGCGGGCGGAGCGGCCCGATCTCGATCTGGAGCCGCTGCAGGTGCTCAGCCGGATCTCCAGGCTCGCCCGGCATCTCGACCGGGCCAGGCGGACCGCGTTCGCCGCGCACGATCTCGAGGCGTGGGAGTTCGACGTGCTGTCCGCTTTGCGCAGGCAGGGGCCGCCCTACCAGCTCAGCCCGGGCGCCCTGCTCCGGGCGACGCTGGTCACCTCAGGCACGATGACCAACCGGATCGACCGCCTCACCACAGCCGGCCTGGTCGCCAGGCACCCTGACCCGCTCGACAAGCGCGGAGTGCTGGTGGAGCTCACCGGCCAGGGCAAGGCCGTCGTCGACGCCGCGCTCGCCGATCTGCTCGATCACGAGCGGCGCATGCTCGGCGGTCTCGGCCGGCCAGCGCGCCGAGCTCGCGGACCTGCTGCGCCTCCTGCTCACCCCGTTCGACAGCCGGTACCTGCCATGAAAACACGTAGCTGGCTCGCACTGCTCGCCGCCGGGCTGGCGTTGTCGGCCTGCACGCACTCAGGGAACCAGGCCCAGGCCGGTCATCCCAAGACCCGGCATCCCGCCGTCATCAGGCACCGCATACCCGGCCTGTCGACGATCCTGGCCGGCCTGAAAGACCACGGCAGGAACCTCCAGAACCCGCCCTACTACCTCTCGCTGGGCGACTCGCTATCGCAGGGCGTCCAGCCTGGTCCCAGCGGTGCCGACATGCCCACCACCCAGGGCTACCCCGACCAGCTCACTACGTTGCTGCGCACCGCGATCCCCGGCTTGCGGCTGGTCAAGCTCGGCTGCTCAGGCGAGACAACAGTCACGATGATCCACGGCGGCATCTGCAAGTACCCGGCGGGCAGCCAGCTCGCGCAGGCGACCGAGTTCCTGCGCGCGCACGCCGGAGACGTCGCCCTGATCACGATCGACATCGGCGGGAACGACCCGAACTCCTGCGTCATCGGCCAGGCCGTGTCGCACATCTTCGGCTGCCTGTCCAGCCGGATCGGCCAGACGGTGCGCAACGTCGCCTCGATCATGACCAAGCTCAGGGCGGCTGGCGGCAGCAAGGTGCTCATCGTCGGCATGACCTATTACGTGCCGGAGCTTGGCCTGTGGAAGACGATGACCGGCCGGGCGCTGGCCATCCTGACCGAGGGTTTCGCGGCCGGCGCCAACAATATGCTCGCCGGCAAGTACCACGCCTACGACGCGAGGGTCGCCGACGTGTTCGACGCGTTCAAGAGCGCGGACTTCGCGAGCCAGAGCAAAAGCAAGGCTGCCAAGGCCAACCCGCCCAACGTCGCCGAGGTCTGCGCACTGACCTGGATGTGCGCACCGCACCCGCGCGGGCCGAACGAGCACCCCAACACCGCCGGCTACCACGTCATCGCCGAAGCCTTCTACCGCGCGATCACCAGGTAACGGCGGACAGAGTCCACGCGGCTGACGGCGGCGAGGCACGGCCTGCTAGGCCGAGGTCTCCTCGGCTAGCTCGAGCCAGCGTTCCTCCACCGCGATCTTCTCCGCTTCGACCGCGCGCAGCTCCTCGCCGAGGTCAAGCAACCGCGCGTAATCGCTCGCGGCCCGGGCGAGCGACTCGTGCAGCTCGCTCTCCCGCCCCGTCAGCCGTTCGAGCTGCCGGTCGAGCCTGGCCAGCTCCTTCCTGGCCTCGCGCAGCCTCGCCGGCGACGACCGCGCCCCGCCCCCAGCCGAAACCGACCCAGCCGAAACCGACCCCGACGCAGACCCTGCCGAAACCACCGACACCGACCCCGGCGAAGTCTGCGCCGCGACAGCGCCCGCCGCCCCCGCCCGCCGCTCCAGGTACTCAGCTACCCCGCCGGGCAGGAATGCCAGCCCCGAGTCGACCAGCGCCACCACGTGATCGGTGACCCGCTCGATGAAATACCGGTCGTGGCTGACCACCACGATCGACCCGGGGAACCCGTCGAGCAGGTCCTCCAGCTCGGTCAGCGTCTCGATGTCCAGGTCGTTGGTCGGCTCGTCCAGCAAGAGCACGTTCGGCTCGGCCATCAGCACCATCTGCAACTGCAGCCGCCGCCGCTCACCACCAGACAATTCGCGAACGGGTGTCCATTGCCGGTCAGCGCGCAGCCCTAGCCGGTCGAGCAGCTGGCCGGCCGAGAGTTCCCCTTTGCCGATAGCCACAGTGCCGCGAACTTGCTCGGCCGCTTCGAGTACTCGCAGAGCAGGGTCGACCGGCACCGGTTCCTGCGTCAGGTACCCGAGCCGCACGGTCTTGCCGCGCACGACCTCGCCCCCGACGGACACGGCGCCCGGCTCGCCGGCCAGCACCTGCAGCAGCGAGGTCTTGCCGCTGCCGTTCACGCCGACCACGCCGATCCGGTCGCCCGGGCCAAGCTGCCAGCTCACGTCGCGCAGCAAGGTGCGGTCACCGATGCTGGCGGTCAGGCCGGTCAGGTCGATCACCGTCTTGCCGAGCCTGGCCGCGGCCAGGCTGGACAGCTCGACGCCATCGCGCGGCTCGGGCTCGTCGGCGATCAGGTCGGTCGCCGCCTCGATCCTGAACTTCGGCTTGCTGGTTCGCGCTGGCGGGCCGCGCCTGAGCCAGGCCAGTTCCTTGCGCAGCAGGTTGCGGCGCCGCTGCTCCTGGGCGGCGGCTTGCCTGGAACGCTCGGCCTTGGCGAGCACGTACGCGCTGTAGCCGCCGTCATAGGAATAGACCTGGCCGTCGGCTACCTCCCAGGTACGGTCACTGACCGCGTCGAGGAACCACCGGTCGTGCGTGATCACGACGAACGTCCTGACGTGCGTGACCAGGTACCTGGCCAGCCAGCCGATGACCTCGATGTCGAGATGGTTGGTCGGCTCGTCGAGCAGCAGCAGGTCGTGAGTGCCGCGAAGCAGCGCCGCCAGCGCGACCCGGCGGCGCTCGCCGCCGGACAGGTCCTCGGCCTTGGCGTCCAGATCGAGGCCGGCGAGCAGAGCGCTGAGCAAGCCCCTGGCCCTGGCGTCCTGCGCCCACTCGTGCTCGGGCGCGTCACCGAAAACAACCTGGCGCACCGGCCCGTCCGGCCGCTCTGACTGCCCGAGGTACCCGATCCGCAGGTCACGGCTCCTGGTGGACCGGCCCGAGTTCAGGTCGGTGGCTCCGGCCAGCGCGGCAAGCAGCGTGGTCTTGCCCGCGCCGTTGCGCCCGACCACGCCGATCCGGTCACCCGCGGCAACCCCGAGCGACACCCGGTCGAGCAGCACGGTCGTGCCGTAGGCCTTGACCGCGGCCTCCAGGTTGACCAGGTTCACGCCAGCATCCCGGCGTCCACAAGGCTCGCGCCCGGCACCGGGCCGTAGACCTGCACCACCGCCCGGCAGACGCCCGCCCCGGTGACCGCCACCGCGAGGTCACTGGCCGCGTCCGCGTCGCCGGCGAGGAACGCGCACGTCGGCCCCGAGCCGGACACGATGGCGCCAAGCGCGCCGTTGTCCTTGCCGGCCGCGAGCGCCCGGCGCAGCAGCGGCTGCAGCGACAGCGCCGCGGGCTGCAGGTCGTTGGTCAGCAACGGCCCGACCATGACCGGGTCACCCGACCTGAGCGCGGTCATCAGGTCGGTGTCCAGTTCGGGCGCCCTGACCCTGGTGCCCGAGTCACCGGACCGCGCGGCCCTGAGCCGGTCGCACGCGGCGTACACGTCGGGCGTCGACAGCCCGGTCGCGCCGAACGCGAGCACCCAGTGGTAGCTGCCTGCCACCAGCGCCCTGGTGAGCTGCTCGCCCCGGCCGATGCCCACAGCGGTCTCTCCGGCCAGCGCGAACGGCACGTCGCTGCCAAGCTGAGCGCCGATCTCGCTGAGGTCGGCGGCCGAGCAGCCGGTGCGCCACAACTCGTTGCAGGCGACCAGGGCGCCAGCGGCGTCCGCGCTGCCGCCGGCCAGGCCCGCGGCGACCGGAATCCGCTTGCGGATCTCGATCCGCACCCCGCTGCCGCCCCTGGCCCCGCGCCTGCCCGTTGCCCGGGCCAGCGCGGCGGCGGCCCGGACGGCGAGGTTGGCAGGCCCGGCCGGCACGTCATCGGCGCCCTCGCCGCGCACCACGACGCTGGTGCGGTCCGCTGACCTTACGGTCACCTCGTCGTAGAGCGAGACGGCGTGAAAGACGCTGATCAGATCGTGGTATCCGTCGGCGCGCAGCGGGCCGACCGAAAGCTGCAAGTTGATCTTGGCTGGCACCCGCGCGGTGACAGCTTCGCCCTGCCTGGTTATCGATGTCACGTGTGCCACGATTCGATGATGCTACGCGCCGGGCCGGTTGCCTGGGCGATCCGGATGTACTGCGCCACGCCGAGCGCCTCGCCGCGCAGCGCCGGGTCGATCCCGGCCGCCCTGAGCACCCGCTCCGCGGCGTCGGCCGAGCCTGCCCAGCCGGCCAGCGCGGCCCGCAGCGTCTTGCGCCGCTGGGCGAAGGCCGCGTCCACGATCTCGAAGACCTGCTGCCTGCTCACCGGCGCGCCGGCGGCCTGGCCGCCTCCGGCTGACGCCGCGTGCCTGGTGAAGCTGACCAGCGCCGAGTCGACATTCGGCACCGGCCAGAACACGGTTCTGGACACCGTACCGACCCGGCGCGCGGTCCCGTACCAGGCGAGCTTGACCGACGGGATCCCGTAGGTCCTGCTGCCCGGCGGCGCGCACAGCCGGTCGGCCACCTCGGCCTGCACCATGACCAGCGCCCGGCCGATTGACGGCAGCGCGCCGAGCAAGTTGAGCAGCACGGGCACGGCCACGTTGTAGGGCAGGTTCGCCACCAGGACGGTCGGCGGCGGGCCTGGCACCGCCCTGACGCTCACCGCATCGGCCTCCAAGACCGTCAGCCGGTAAGCCAGGTCACCGGCCCGCTCAGCGACCGTGGCCGGCAGCCTCGCGGCGAGCACCGGATCGACCTCGATCGCGATGACCTTCCCGGCCGCGCCGACCAGTCCGAGTGTCAGCGAGCCCAGGCCGGGCCCGACCTCGAGCACGACGTCGTCGGGCTCGATCCTCGCCAGCGCCACGATGCGGCGGATCGTGCCCGCGTCGATGACGAAGTTCTGGCCGAGCCGCTTGGCCGGCGTGACATCGAGCCTGCTGGCCAGCTTCCTGATGTCAGCAGGCCCAAGCAGCGCCGCGCCCGTGTCCTCCACCTGGCCCACGCTAGCCGGAAGGAAGCCCGAAGACCCGCGCTCCGGTAGCTGTCACCGCGGCGCAGAGCTCGGCGACGTCCATGCCCTTGACCTGGGCGACGGCTCGCAGGGTGTGGGCGACCTGGGCCGGGGCGTTCTGCCTGCCCCGGTTCGGCACCGGGGTCAGGAAGGGCGCGTCGGTCTCGACCAGGATCAGGTCCGCGGGCGCGACCTCGGCGGCGTCACGGAGGCTCTGAGCGCCGGGGAACGTCACGTTCCCCGCGAAGCTCATCACGTATCCCGCATCGGCGCACCGCTTGGCCATCCCCGCGTCGCCGGAGAAGCAGTGAAAGACGACATGAGCCGGCGCGCCTTTTTCAGCCAGAATGTCGAGTACGTCATCGTGGGCTTCGCGATCGTGGATCATCAGCGCCTTGCCGGTCGCCTTCGCGATCTCGATGTGGCCGCGGAACCACTCGCGCTGCAGGTCAGCGGGCGCGCTGTCCCTGTAGTAATCGAGGCCGGTCTCGCCGACGGCGCGCACCCGGGGCAGCGCGGCCAGCGAAGCGATCCCGGCCAGGACGGCGTCGCGGCCGCCTTCGCCCGCCTCGGCCTTCGCCACCTCGTTCGGGTGGATCGCGACGGCGGCGTACACGTCGGCGTGCCCGGCCGCTGCGGCCGCCGCCCACTGGGACGACTCCACGTCGCAGCCGACGGTCACCACCCGCGCGATCCCGGCCGCCCGGGCCTGCCCGAGCACCACCTCAACCGGCTCGCTCAGCATGTCCAGGTGGGTGTGCGCGTCGAACGCCGGCGCCGGCAGCGGTTCCGGCACCGGCGCCATCGGCGCCCTGGGATTCACGAGCCCGGTTCGGTGTTGTAGCCGCCAAGCCTGGCAAGCTCGTCCTCGGCCACCTGCGGGTCGAGCTTGGCGAACAGCGGCGTCGGCGCGCCGAGGGCGGTCCCCGGCTTGATCGGCGCCGACTCCCAGCGGGCCTGGCCCTGGTAGGTGCCGGTGATGACCGGGTAGGCCCGGCCGCCCTCCTCGGTCACCTCGTCGATCCGCGGCATGTCGGACCAGTCGCCCTGGCCGCCGAGCATCGCGAACACCTTCTGCGAGGACCCAGGCAGGAACGGGGTCATCAGCGTCTTGCCGTCATCCACCAGCTGCAGCGCCACATGGCAGATCGTCCGCATCCGCTCGGGGTCGGACTCGCGCAGCTTCCACGGCGCCTGGTCGGACAGGTACTTGTTCGCCTCGGCGAGCGTGCGCATGGTCTCGGTCGCCGCGTTCTTGAACCGGGAACGCGACAGCGACTCGCCGACGGTGCCGAACGCGTTGCGGGAGTGCTCGAGGATCGCCTGGTCGGCGTCGGTCAGCTCACCCGGCGGCGGGATCGAGCCGATGTTGCGGGCGGCGAACGAGACGCTGCGGTTGACCAGGTTGCCCCAGTTCGCTACCAGCTCGTCGTTGTTGCGCCTGATGAACTCGCTCCAGGTAAAGTCCGTGTCCTGGTTCTCGGGTCCCGCGACAGCCACGTAGTACCGCAGAGCGTCCACGTCGTAGCGGGACAGGAAGTCGCGCACGTAGATCACGATCGACCGCGACGAGGAGAACTTGCGGCCCTCCATCGTCAGGTATTCGCTCGAGACGACCTCGGACGGCAGGTTCAGCTCGCCGAGCGAGCCGCCCTTCCCGCCCTTGGCCCCCTTGCCGGCGTAGCCGAGCAGCATCGCCGGCCAGATCTCCGAGTGGAAGACGATGTTGTCCTTGCCCATGAAGTAGTACGACCGAGCGTCCGGCGACTGCCACCACGCCCGCCAGGCGTCCGGGTCGCCTGACCGCCGCGCCCACTCGATGGACGCGGACAGGTAGCCGATCACGGCGTCGAACCAGACGTAGATCCGCTTGTCCGGCCGGTCGGACCAGCCGTCGAGCGGGATCGGCACGCCCCAGTCAAGGTCGCGGGTGATGGCCCGCGGCTGCAGGTCACCGAGCAGGTTGAGGGAGAACTTGAGCACGTTCGGCCGCCACTGACCGCTCTTGGACTGCAACCACGTTCCCAGCACATCCGCGAACGCGGGCAGATCGAGGAAGAACTGCTCAGTCTCAATGAAAATGGGTGTTTCACCGTTGATCTTCGACTTTGGGTTAATCAGGTCGATGGGATCCAATTGGTTCTGGCAGTTGTCGCACTGGTCACCGCGAGCCGATTCGTAGCCGCAGATCGGGCAGGTGCCTTCGACGTACCGGTCCGGCAGCGTGCGCCCGGTAGACGGGGAGATCGCGCCGAGCGTGGTCTTGGAGAGGATGTAGCCGTTCTCGTACAGGCCCTTGAAGATCTCCTGGGTCACCGCGTAGTGGTTGAGCGTGGTGGTCCTGGTGAACAGGTCATACGTCATGCCGAGCCCGGCGAGGTCCTCGGCGATCACCCGGTTGTACCGGTCGGCGAGCTCGCGGGCGCTCACGCCCTCGGCGTCGGCCTGCACCTGGATCGGGGTGCCGTGCTCGTCGGTGCCGCTGACCATCAGCACCTTGTCGCCCGCCATCCTGTGGTACCTGCTGAACATGTCGCAGGGCAGCCCGAAGCCGGAGACGTGCCCGATGTGACGAGGTCCATTGGCGTACGGCCACGCTGGCGCGGCCAGGATGTGACGGGTAGCTGACATGCCATAAAGCCTAGAGGCATCCGGGCAGGGCTCGCTCCTCGATAAACGGCGCGCGGCCCGCTCCTCCGTCCGCCCGCTCCCCACTCACCCCGGACCGCCTCAGCCCGCCCCCCGCCTCACCCCGGACCGCCTCACCCCGGACCGCCTCACCCCGGACCGCCTCAGCCCGCTCCCCGGGGGCGGAGCGATCGTCCGTGATCATGTTCGTGGGCTTGATCACGGAAGATCGCCCAGGTCAGGACACCGACGATGTTCCGTGATCATGCCCGCGTCCTTGATCACGGACGATCACCTAGGTCAGGGAGGCTGTCGGCGACTCGGGATCTTGGAAAGTCGAGCTCTGGCGGCTCAGCGGCGAGACTCTTTCCGGGTTTCCGGAGACTTCCCGCTTCGCGGAACCTTCCCGGCTCTGGCGCGGAGCCTTCCCCGGCCGTCGCGCGGAGACTTGTCGCTGTGCGGAGTCTTTTTCGGCTCTGGCGCGGAGACTTGTCGCTGTGCGGAGCGTTGTCCGCACATAGAACGGCAAACACTCCGTGCAGCGAGAAATCTCCGCGGTAACGACGGACAACGCTCCGCGATCATGCCGCAAACGACTGAGAACGCTTCCTGATCCTGATCACGAGCCGCGCGCAGCCTCCGGGACCGGTGCTAGTTTCCGTGATCATGTCCGAGACCGTGATCACGGAAGATCGGCCAGGTCAGGACACCGATGATGTTCCGTGATCATGCCCGCGTCCTTGATCACGGAGCATCGCACCTGGCGCGCCCGCGCGTTGACAGTCCCCGGAGTGAGAACTCTCCTGCGCGATGCCGGAAAGGCTCTCTGATCTTGGTCCAATGCCTCAGTTGATCTTGGAAGTGAGGTGCCGCCGGTCGCTTCGCGCATTGGTGTTGTCGGGGTCGAGTGCCGCTCCGGCGGGGGCACCAGTCCTGCCGGGCGGGCCGGGCGCTGGCGGCCCCGAGCTAGCGCCGTTTCGCTCGGATGACGGCGTCGTAGACGTCGCGCTTGCGCAGGCCTAGCTTGACGGCGGTCGCGGCGATGGCCTCGTTGCGGGTCCGGCCTGCCTGCTCGGCGGCGGCTACCTCGGCGAGGACGTCCGACTCCGTGGCCGCCGGCCTGGCCGTGGCCGACGCGCCGGCTACGACCAGGGTGATCTCGCCGAGCACCCCGGAGGCGGCCCAGTTCGCGAGCTTGCCCAGCGTGCCGCGAAAAATTTCCTCATGGGTCTTGGTGAGCTCACGGCAGACGACCGCGCTCCGGTCAGCGCCGAGCGCTTCCGCCAGTTCCGCGAGGGTGGCGGCGAGCCTGCGCGGTGACTCGAAGAACACCATGGTCCGCCGCTCGGCGGCGAGTTCGGCGAATCTCCGGCGGCGCTCGCCTTGGCGGCGCGGGGAGAACCCCTCGAAGCAGAACCTGTCCGTGGGCAGCCCGGACACCGCGAGCGCGGCTGTGACGGCCGATGGCCCTGGCAGCACGGTTACGTCGATCCCTGCGGCCGCGGCGGCCGTGACCAGGCGATAACCGGGATCACTGATGGCGGGCATCCCGGCGTCGGTGATCAGCAGCACGTCCTTGCCGTCCTTGAGGTGCTCGATCAGGGCCGGGACCCGGGCGGCTTCGACGTCATCGAAGTAGGACGCGATGTGGCCGGTCAGCTGCACGCCGAGATCTCTGGCCAGCCTGCGCAGCCTGCGGGTGTCCTCGGCCGCGATGACCTCGGCCGCGCCGAGCGCGGCAATCAGGGCGGCCGACGCGTCTTGCGGCCGGCCGATCGGAGCCCCGGCGACGATGAGCGTGCCTGCCGGCTCGGCCCGGAGCGTATTCATGGCTGTGCCTTCATGACTGTGCCTCATGGCTGGGTCACTTTCATCGTCGCCAACGGTATTGTGCCGTGCCAGCTATTGCGGCCCGGCCTTACGATGACAGCGATGAGAGCTTTCGGGTACGCGCCGCCTGTTGACGCGGCCAATTCAATGGATCGCGAATCTGCCTGGTCATTGCGGGACCGGCTGGTGCCGCCGATGCCGCCGCCCTCGGTATGGGCGTGGGCGGGGCCACTGCTTGTCACGCTCTTCGGCGGGTTCCTGCGGTTCTACCGGCTTGGCACGCCGCATTCGGTCGTCTTCGACGAAACCTACTACGTGCCCGATGCCTACGGCATCCTCAAGCACGGCGTCGAGATGAACGCGGTCGACGCGGCCAAGAACCGCAACGTCGTCGACAACCTGCTGGCGCACGGCGGGACGCACATCCTGGCCCCCACGGGCGAGTACGTCGTCCACCCGCCTCTCGGCAAGGTGCTGATCGCGGGTGGTGAGTGGCTCTTCGGGCTGACTCCGTTCGGCTGGCGGTTCGCCGTCGCCGTGGTCGGCACGCTGTCGATCTTCCTGCTCGCCCGGATCACCAGGCGGATGACCAGGTCGACGCTTCTCGGCTGCGTCGCCGGCCTGCTGATGTCACTCGACGGGCTCGAACTCGTGCTCAGCCGCACCGCGATCCTCGATATCTTCGTGATGTTCTGGGTGCTCGCGGCCTTCGGCATGCTGGTGCTCGACCGCGACCATGCCAGGGCAACGCTGGCCGATCTCGTTGCTGCTGGGACCGGCGGGGCCGACGCTGCCGACGCTGCCGACGGGGCTGATGGGGCTGATGGTGGCGGGCCGAGGCTGGGCATCAGGTGGCGGCGGGTGCTGGCCGGGGCATTCCTTGGCTTCGCCTGCGCCTCGAAGTGGAACGGGATCTGGTTCGTGCTGGCCTTCGCCGCCATGGCGATCGCCTGGGACCTCGGTTCCCGCCGCGCGGCCGGCTACAAGGACCGCTTCACCGGCGTGCTGCACGACGTGAAGTGGCTGCCCGTCTCGTTCGCCGTCGTCCCCTTCGCGGCGTACCTGGCGTCGTGGACAGGCTGGTTCGCCGGCAGCGTCGGCTACGACCGGAACTGGGCGGCGCTGGCCGGGAACCATGTGCCGATCTGGTCCACGCTCGATTCGTGGTACCAGTACCAGAAGTCCATGCTCGGCTTCGGCCTCGGCCTGACCTCGCATGCTGGCTACGTGTCCGAGCCCTGGAGCTGGCTGATCCTGGGCCGGCCGGTGTCGTTTTTCTACAGCGCGCCCAAAGACTGCGGGGTCAAGTCCTGCTCCCAGGAGGTACTCGCCATCGGCACGCCGGCCATCTGGTGGGCGTCGATCCTGGCGCTGATCTTCTGCGTCGGATGGTGGATCAGCCGCAGGGACTGGCGAGCCGGCGCGGTGCTCGTCGGCGTGGGCGCTGGCTGGCTGCCCTGGTTCTGGTTCGCCTGGCACGATAACCGGACCGAGTACTACTTCTACGCGATCGTCTTCCTGCCGTTCCTGGTAATCGCTCTCACGCTGTGCCTTGGCTTGATCATCGGCCCGGCGGACGCGCCGCCCGGCAGGCGCGCGATAGGTGCCGTGGTCGCCGGCGGGTACCTGCTGCTCGTGCTCGCCAACTTCGCGTTCCTGTATCCCGTGCTCACGGCCCAGGTGATGCCGTATCAGCTGTGGCACCAGCGCATGTGGTTCGGCAGCTGGATCTGACCGGCCGGGGCCGCGCTGATCGCGCCTGACCTGCGGCTTTTGGGTAGGTGACGGTTGGCCGTGCTATGTTTGTTGGTTGACGGGCTGGCCGAGCGGCGGTCACCGGGGGTGATGTTCATCAGCGACGAAGCGCAAGACGCGATGACCGCCGGGTCACCGGCGGTTCGGCACGCCGACTTCGAGCGGCAGGTGCGGCCTTACCTTACTCAGCTGAACACCGCTGCGCTGCGCATGACCCGCAACGCGAGCGATGCCGAAGACCTGGTCCAGGAGACTCTGGCGAAGGCCTATGTCGCCTTCCACCAGTTCACGCCCGGTACCAACCTGCGGGCCTGGCTGCACAAGATCCTCTCGAACGCGTTCGTCAACAGCTACCGCAAGACGCGACGCGAGCCCGCCCTCGCCTCCGCGCCTGAGCTAGGGGAGAACTGGCAGCAGGGAGACGACGCCTTCGCCCCGGTCGCGCGATCCGCTGAAGCCGAGGCTCTCGACCGGCTCGGCGACTCCGATGTCCTGCGCGCGCTACGCGACCTGCCCGAGGACTTCAGGACCGCCGTCTATCTCGCCGACATCGAGGGCTACGCGTACCGGGAGGTGGCGGCCATGATGGGCACCCCGATCGGCACCGTCATGTCCCGCCTGCACCGCGGCCGCGACCGGCTCAGGCGCGCGCTGGCGGCGTACGGACCGGGATCACACGGCCGATCCGCCCCGGCGACGGCGTGATCAGGCCCCTGCCGGTGCCATGTCCGGCAGCTAAAGCCAGCGGCCGCGCATGATCTCGCGGATCACGTCGGCGGGGCCGGGGTCGCCGTGCGGCAGGTCGGCGGCTTCCGGCCAGCAGCGGCGCAAGGACTTGCCATCGTCAGGCTTAGCCGGCCAGCAGCCGCGCCCGCGCTCCGGGCGTCCGGCTGGCAGGCCAAGCAGCGAACCTAGGTCAGCCGCGAACTTCTCGTTGCTCTTAGCCACGCCGAAGCCTCCCTGTCGATCGCTTCCCTGCCATGGTGCGTCATCAGCACCCCGGAGGGCAAACGACAGCCCGGGATGTGAACCAAGACCTGCGCTGATTCGTCAGTCAAGGTATGGAGACGTCTTCATTACGACGTGTAGCCAGCGTGTAACCGAGATCACGAATCCGGCCAGCGGATCGCGGCGTCTAAGTAAATGACCGAGTACGAGGGAGCCTCAGCCGAGGGAGCA
The DNA here is from genome assembly GCA_963720575.1 of uncultured Actinomycetota bacterium. Classification (GTDB taxonomy): domain Bacteria; phylum Actinomycetota; class Actinomycetes; order Streptosporangiales; family Streptosporangiaceae; genus Chersky-822. The sequence goes on along the minus strand of CAVRGA010000001.1, from coordinate 96,378 downwards.
AAGGTTCGCATGACTGCCACTGCCGCCACTGCCCAAGCCACCACTCCGGCCGCCCGCAAGAGCGAGTTTGACGCGCAGATCAGGCCCTACCTGGATCAGCTTTACCTGGCTGCGCTGCGGATGACCCGCAATCCGGCCGACGCCGAGGACCTGGTACAGGAGACCCTGACGAAGGCTTTCACCGCGTATCATCAGTTCACCCCTGGCACCAACTTGCGCGCGTGGCTGCACAGAATCCTCGCGAACTCGTTCATCAACTCGTATCGCAAAACCAAGCGCGAGCCCGCGATCTCCGCAAGCGCCGACCCGCAGGCGGACTGGCAGTTCGGTCACGACCCGCTGGCCGGCCCGGCGAAATCGGCCGAGGTCGAGGCGCTCGACAAGATGACCGATTCGGCGGTCCTCACCGCGTTGCGCGAGCTGCCCGACGATTTCAAGACGACGATCTGGCTCGCTGACGTGGAGGGATACCCGTATCGGGAGGTCGCGGCAATGATGGGCACCCCGATCGGGACCGTGATGTCCCGCCTGCACCGCGGCCGCGGCAAGCTGCGCCAGCAACTGACGACTCGTATGCCCGAGACAAGCGCTGTTCGTTAACGACATGATGGAGCACATCGCACACTCAGGACCGGGTCCGGCCTCCCCCCTCGGTCCGGCGAAGCGCCAGCCCCCGCGGCGCTGCCGGGCTACGGCCGGACCCTGATCCGGCGGCCTCCCCCCGCCGCCGGATCGCTGGCTGGCTGGCCGCAGCCCCCCTACGGCCAGCCAGCTCCAGCTTTTATGCCCCGCCGCCGATCTGCCAGGCGGCGGGGCGCAGGGGCTCAGCGGGCGTAGAGGCTGAGCACTACGGACTGAATGCGCCAGCGCCGGACCAGCCGCAAGCCGTCCGCCGTCAGCGAGCTGGTGCTGGCCGGTGCTGCCGAGGGCAGCGCCGGGGTCCACTGCACCGTCCACACCCGGGACACTCCGCGCAGCCTGCCAGCCACCACATCCTGGCTCGCGGGCAGCCCGCGCAGGGTATCGGACGCGACCGGCGACTCACCGAGACCGATGTCGCGCAGGCTCGCGTAAGGCCGCGGGTAGGCCATGCCCGCGAGCGCGGCGTCCCACGGCAGGTACAAGATCGCGTCGCCCGGCCTTTCGTGCGCGGCTACGACCGCGGCCAGGGCCCGGAGATTGTCGGTGCGTGCCGACGGGAGCCTGATCGCGCGTTGCGGGCCAGCCAGCGCCGCGAGCACCGCGACGGCGAGCGCTGCCGAGGGAATCACGGCGAGCAGCCGCGACCGGCCCGGCGGCACGCCGCGCCGGGCCTCCTCGCGAGCGGTCAGGGTCCCGAGCCACGCCAGGCCGGCCGCCACCAGCAGCGCGAGGGCTGGCAGGCAGAACACCACGTAGCGCTCAACATAGACCGGATCGACCAGCGAGATTCCGAGCAGGACCACCGGAGGCACGACCAGCCACGGCAGCGCGACCACGGCGAGCGTCAGGCCCCTCTGCCCCGCACGGCGGCGAAGGCCAGGTCCGGCGACGCAGCCGAGCAGGCCGGCAAGCGCGATGACCGGGATCGCGACCGACGCCCCTGCGAAGTCCCTGATCAGCGAGGCGACCGTGGACAGGTCAGGCCGGGTCACCCAGTTCAGCTGCGCGGACTGCCGCAGGCTGAACACGGCGAGCGGCGCGCCAACCGCGGCGGCCAGCGCGCACACGACCAGCCAGCGCCGCGGCGTGCCTTCCGCCAGGCGAGGGGCTGACCCGGCACGCTCCGCGCCGGGCTCGCCGCCGCCGGACTCGCCGCCGCCAGGCTCATCGCCGCGAGGCCGCGCGGCGAGCAGGCTCACCCCGTGGGCCACCGCAAGCAGCACCGCGAACAAGTTGAATAGCCCGGTCAGCGTCAGCGCGGCCCCGTACCCCGCCCACCACGGCCAGCGTCCGCTCGCCGCGGCTCGCACCAGCAGGTAGCTGGCCGCCACGGCGAACAGCGTGGTCAGCGCGTAGGGCCTGGCCTCCTGGGCGTACCTGGTCGACAGCGGGACGGCGACCAGGGCAAGCCCGGCGACCACGCCGATGACCGGGGGACGCGGCAGGCCGCTCGCGACCGCGAGCCGCCGCGCCAGCGCGGCGGTCAGCCCGGCGGCCAGGCACATGGCGATCAGCGAAGGCAGCCGCAACGCCGCCTCCGACGTGCCGCCGATCGCGATCACGATGTGCATCAGCAGGTAATAAGGCCCGTGCACGGCATCTTGACGCACCGTCAGCGCGAGGATCGCCCCGGCCGGACGCTGCGAGCCTGAGATGGTCGCGGCCTCGTCCCGCCAGAACGACGGGCCCGCGATCCGGTAGCCTCCGACGGCCAGTTCGGCGAGGATCGGCACGATGACCGGCCAGGCGGACAGCAGCGCCGAGGCCGGCCCGCGCCCGGACGTGCTGGCGGCCGGATTCCCGGTCTTCCGGCCCGGACTTGCCCGGGTGCCAGCCGAGCCGACCGCCGCGTCAGCCTCGAGGCCACGCATGCGTACACCTTTCCTGGGCCACGCTGGCCTGGCCAGCGACACCGACGACGGGCAGTGCGTTACGCCAAATCTGTCTTGCCCAGCAGGCAGCTTAGTCTTTGAATATCCGGTCACAGGCCCGTGCCGACGCCTTGCCGTCATCCAGCGGGCAAAACCTGGCCGTGAATGCCTCGCGCGCCGCCCGGAACCTGGCCGCGACGGCGTCGATGTCGGCGAGCGCGTCGACAAGCTCACCGGACGTGCTGACCAGCGGGCCAGGGGCGTCCGCTTCGAAGTCGAAGTAGAAGCCGCGGAGCTGGTCTCGATAGTGCTCGAGATCGTAGGTAAAGAAGATCATCGGCCGCCCGGTCGGCGCGAAGTCGAACATGACCGACGAGTAGTCCGTGATCAGCACGTCAGTCAGCGCGAGCAGGTCGTTGATATCGGCGTACCCGGTGACATCGAAGACGAATCCGGGCTCGGCGTCGGCCAGTACCCAGCCCGCCATCAGGTGATGCCCCCTGATCAGCAGAACGTAGTCGGCGGCGAGCCGTTCCCTGGCCGCTGCCAGGTCGAGCCTGACGTCGAACCGGTACCCGGAGGTGCCCTCGTGCTGATTCTCGCGCCAGGTCGGCACGTACATCGCGACTCGCTTGCCAGCGGGCAGGCCGAGCCTGTCCCTCAGGTCGGCCGGCGGCCGGCGAGCAGCGCGTCATCTCGCGGGTAGCCGGTCTCCGCGATCTCCCCGGTGTACCTGAACGCCTGCGCCATGATCGGCGTGGTGAACGGATTAGGCGAGATCAGCAGGTCCCACTGAGCCACGTCGCCAGCCAGGAACTCAAAGTACCGGTCCCCGCTGACAAAGCTCGGCTTGACGATATCCCAGCCAAGGCGCTTGAGCGGCGTCCCGTGCCAGGTCTGCACGTAGCGCTGGCCTGCCCGGCGACGGTAGGGCAGCGCCACGTGATCATTCGCGATCACGTACGCCGAGCGCCCGAGCGCGGCCAGGTAGCCCGCGGTGCCGATCAGCACGGCCCGGCCGCCGGGCGGCACCGCGACTGACCAGTCATCGACCGCCCAGAGCTGTTCCAGCCGGCCGCCGCGGCGCCGCAGTTCCCTGGCGATGCCGAGCGGATTGTCAGTGCAGGACCGGCCGTCGAAGCTGATGAAGAGCGCCGTGTCGCGCACCGGCAGCCGCCGCTGCACCCGGTAGTAGACCTCGCGAAGCAGCCGCCGCCGAATCCGGCCGCCTTCCAGCGGGCCGAGCCTCGGCGCGACCGTGATCACCAGCCCCCCTCCGCCGTCACCGCTGCCGCAGCGAAACGTCTTGCGGCCCGCCACGCTCGGGCGCGGATCAATGCTGGCGCGCAGGGTCAGCGGCGCGTCATCCCCAGCGGCGCCGGCCGCCCGCCGCAGCCCCGCCTCCCAGCGCCCGTCGCGCAACGGCGCCCTGGCGCCAAAATTGTCGATGGCGCCGACGTCGGCCTCGACGCTGAACTCACCGCCGGCCGCCCGGCTGACCGGGATCGCGTGCCTGGCCCAGCCGTCCAGGTGGCGGATCACGAGCTCATAATCGCCTGCCTCCTGGCCGCCTGCCTCGGGCAAGCTGCCCCGCAGGACGAGCTTGCCCCCGCTCGCCCAGGTCTGGCTGACCGCCACGGCAGGCTCCGCACCGGCCCGCGGCCCGCCTCGACCGGCGCCGGCCCGCTGGCCGTCTCCCGCGTGACCTGGATTCGCAGCCGGTTGCCGGCCCAGCGCGCGCCGAACGTCACGCCTGGCGTGACTGTGCTTGGTGGCGGAACAAAGGGATGCGGTGCCGGTGAATGCAGCCGCGCCGGCCGCCAGGCGGCCCGTCCCCTGACCAGGATGAAAAAATCCCATTCCCCGGTCACCCAGCGATCACCGGCGCCGAACCAGCGCGGACTGACCCGGCAGCGGAATCCGGACCAGTCATACCGGTAGCGACTCTGCCCCGACGACTCGGTCACGTCCGGCCTGCGTACTGACTTGGCGGGCAGCACGCGCGGCAGCCCCCGCCGGCCGCGCGGCAGGAGCACCACGAGTTTCGCGGTGTTTCGCCGGCGGCCGATGTCCATCGACGGCACGTAGGCGCTGCCCTCGACGACCAGCGATCGCCGCTGCCACGTGATGGCGTCCACGCGCACCTGGGGCGCCAGTTCCCGCCATAGCGGCGTGAACACCGCTGCCGGCACTCTCCCCCCTGCCGCGCGCCCGGCGCCGCCCGCCGGGCGCCTGAACGGAAGGTCGGCGCGGAGCCGGCCGAACGACCGCACCACGGGCGGGGTCCGGCCGGGGTTCGCCGCCAGCCACGTCGCGAACTCGACCAGGTCGGCCCGCCGGCCCGCCGCGACCAGGTAACAGGCGAGCTTGCGGGTGGCCGGCAAGCTCGCGATGAGCCGCTTGCCGACCTGGCGGAGGTACCGCGCGGCCAGGCTCGTGAATTCAGCCTGGTACTCGGGGCTGGTGCCGGCCAGGTCTCGCACGTACAGCCAGAGGTCGTTGACCAGCGCCTTGTGCTGATGCCGGCGCAGCAGCGCCGGGCTCGCCCGTTCGCGAAGGAAGTCGTCGATCATGGTCAGCGCGGTGACGCGGTCACGGAAGTTGCTGATGCTCGTCCGCGACTGGGTGATGGAGGGGCCGCCCTTGTCCCTGTCCCGCCAGTGATAGACCGGGTCGGTGATCACGTCGACGGCGGTCGCGAGCACGTGCGCCTTGGTCATCGCGACCAGGTCTTCCCAGAGCATCCCCTCGGGGAAGCTGAGTCCTGCCTCGGTCCAGAACGACCTGCGGAACAGCTTGTTCCACACGGAGATGTCGTAGCAGAGCTCTGGCATGCGGCTGATGTGGGTGCGCAGGTGCCTGGCCTTGATCGCCTGGTCGTGCAGCCCGGAGCCGCCCAGCCCGTCGGCGGTCAGCCTGAGCACGCCGCCTGAGACGAAGTCAGATCCGGTCTGCTCGAGTACCGCGAGAAGCGTCGCATAGGCGTCGGCGGGCAGGAGGTCGTCGGCATCCACGAAGGCCAGGTACTCAGCCGTCGCGGCCTCGACGCCGCGGTTGCGCGCCGACCCCGGGCCGCCGTTGGGGACGCTGATCAGCGTGAACCTGGGATCGGCCGCGACGCGGGCGACCGCGACCTCGCCGCTGCCGTCGGTCGAGCCGTCGTCGACCATGACCACTTCGAGCTCGGTCAGGGTCTGCGCGGCGATCGAGGCGAGACAGTCCGGGAGCAGGTCAACGTTGTTGTAGAACGGCACGACGACGCTGATCCGCGGAACGGCCATCGAAGTCCTCCGTGTCAGCCCTTCGGCCCGCGCGTTAGCCCTTCGGCCAGCGGACCCGGCTACTCGCCCTTCCAGACCGGCTGCCGCTTCTCGGCGAACGCCATCGCGCCCTCCATCGCGTCCTTCGACCCGAAGACCGGGGTGATGATCTCGCCCTGCCTGGCGAACGCCTCGCCCGCCGGCCAGTCGGCCGACTCGACGATGACTCGCTTCGTCGCCGCGAGTGCCAGCGGCGCGCCGAGCGCCACCCGTGCGGCCAACTCCCTGGCTGCCGACAGCGCCTCGCCCGCCGGCACAAGCTTGCTGACCAGGCCAGCAGCCGCGAGCTTAGCAGCACTGAAGTGCTCGCCGGTCAAGGCGATCTCCATCGCCAGGTGGTAAGGAATGCGCTTCGGCAGCCTGAGCAGGCCGCCAGCGCCGGCCACCAGGCCCCGCCTGACCTCGGGCAGGCCGAATTTCGCCTCTTCGCTGGCCACTACCAGGTCGCAGGCCAGGGCAAGCTCGAAGCCCCCGGCCAGGGCGTAGCCTTCGACCGCGGCGATCACCGGCTTGGCCGGCGGCCGCTCCACGATGCCGCCGAAGCCGCGGCCCGCCGCCATCGGGGCGTCGCCCGACAAGAAGCCCTTGAGATCCATTCCGGCGCTGAAAGTGCCGCCCGCCCCGGTGAGCACGAGCACGCTGATATCGGCGCGGCTGTCGAAGTCCTCGATCGCGGCCGCGATGCCTCGCGCCACCTCACCGTTGACGGCGTTACGCGCCTGCGGGCGGTCAATCGTTATGACCGCGACGCCATCGGCTACCTCAGTGCGAACCGCATCGGACATGGCGCGCCTTTCAAAATCGGCCGGCTACTTCGGCTGGAACCTGATGCCGCCGTCGAACCTGACGACTTCGGCGTTCATGTAGTCGTTGTCGATCAGCGACCTGACCAGCTTGGCGAACTCCGCCGCCGTGCCCATCCGCTTGGGGAAGACGACGGGAGCGATCAGCTTCGCCTTGAAATCATCGCTCGCCGGACCCGCACCGTAGATCGGCGTGTCGATGATCCCGGGGCAGATGGTGTTCACCCGCACGCCGATCGCGGCGAGATCGCGAGCCGCGGGCACGGTCATGCCGATGATGCCGCCTTTGGAGGCCGAGTAGGCGATCTGGCCGGTCTGGCCTTCGATGCCCGCGATCGAGGCAGTGTTGATCACGACACCGCGCTGGCCGTCGGCGTCGGCCGGCTCGGTCCTGGCGATCGCCGCGGCCGCGATGCGCATCACGTTGAACGTGCCGATCAGGTTTACGTCGATGACCTTACGGTAAGTTCCCAGGTCATGCGGGGTGCCGTCGCGCCCGACCGTGCGCGACGCCCAGCCGATCCCGGCACAGCTCACCGCGACCCGCAGGGGCGCCCCCAGCGTCTCCGACGCGGCGACGGCGGCCGCGACCGAGGCCTCGTCAGCGACATCGGTCTTGGCGAAGACGCCGCCGACAGACTCAGCGATCGCCTTGCCCCGCTCCTCGTTGAGGTCAGCGACGACGACCTTGCAACCGGCGCCGGCCAGCTCCCGCACTGTCGCCTCGCCGAGCCCGCTGGCTCCGCCCGAGACGATCGCAGCAACACCGTTCAAGTCCATGGCCGGAGCATACTGCGCGCGCCGCCTTCAGTCCCTGCCGCCCTGCCGGTCTCGGCACCCCCCGCTGAGCCCGCCCGGCCGCCCGGCCGCCGCACCGATGGGACATTGAGGGCCTGGAAAGGCTGGGAATACCATCGAAGACAGCGGGATGTCACATCGGCCCCGGCCACGTTGTCATATAGGTCGCGGGAACTCAGGCCAGATCGGGTCGCTTAGCCGGACCGATAGCCGGATCTACCGCGGCACCTGGGCAGGACTGTCATTAGCCAGGGCTAGGGTGCGAGTTATTAGCCAGAACCGAGTTATCTAGTCGAGTTGGTGCACTGCCAGGGAATAAGGCCGGTGCGTCGCGGCGCTGCTGACCGAGCAGATTAGACGAGGTCGGCACCCGGGATGACATGAGTCCGGACCCTGCCAAGCGTCAGCCCTGGCTGACGTCGCCGGCCCGGACATCGGCGAGCAGGAGAGGTTGAAGTTCGTGAGCAAGTACCGCGGCAATCCGTGGGCAGTCCTGATCGTCGTCTCCCTTGGGTTCTTCATGACCCTGCTCGATCTGACGATCGTCAATATCGCGATCCCCAACATGATCGACAAGCTGCACGCTTCGCTCGACGGCGTCTTGTGGGTGATCAACGCCTACGCGCTGGTACTCGCCGTGCTGCTGATCAGCGCCGGGCGCCTCGGTGACCTGCGGGGCCAGCGAACTCTTTTCATCATCGGCGTGGCCTTGTTCACCGCCGCATCGGCGGCGTGCGGCTTCTCGCCCACCGTCGGCTGGCTCATCGCCTTCCGCGCCGTGCAGGGCGTCGGCGCCGCCTTGCTGATGCCGCAGACGCTGGCGATGCTGACAATGGTCTTCCCGCCTGAGCGGCGGGGCGCGGCGTTCGGGGTCTGGGGAGCCGTCGCCGGGGTCGCCACGATCGCCGGCCCGACACTTGGCGGCCTGCTCGTCACGGCGTTCGACTGGCGGTACATCTTCTTCATCAACGTGCCGATCGGCCTCGCCGTCGTGCTGCTCGGCATCTTCCTGATCCCCGATCTGCGTACCGGGACCAAGCACAAGCTCGATGTGCCCGGGGTGGCGCTTGCCAGCCTGGCCCTGCTCGCGATCTGCTACGGCCTGGTGGAGGGCCAGAACTACAACTGGGGCACCATCACCTCGTTCATCTCCATCCCGCTGATCATCGGCGTGGGCATCGCGCTGCTGATCGCCTTCCTGATCGTCCAGGCAAGGACGCAGGACAAGGAGCCGCTGGTACCGTTCGCGCTGTTCCGCGACCGTAATTTCAGCCTGATGAACTGGATGTCATGCGCCTTGTCCATCGGGCTGCTCGGCATCTTCCTGCCGATCACCATCTACTTCCAGTCGGCCCTCGGCTATTCGGCGCTCAAGGCCGGCCTGGTGATGGCGCCATCGTCCGTCGTGTCGATGTTCGTCGCCCCGGCCGCTGGCCGGCTGACCGACAAGATCGGCGGCAAGTTCATCCTGTTCACCGGGCTGACACTGTTCGCTGGCGGCATGGGCTGGGTCGCGGCGATCGCGGAACCGACCACCAACTGGCCCGCTTTCATCCCCGCGCTCATCATCTCCGGATTCGGCCTTGGCTGCACGTTCGCGCCGCTGACGACCATGGCGATGCAGAGCGTCCAGCCCCGGCTGGCCGGGGCGGCCTCCGGCATGATCAACACGACCAGGCAGGTCGGTTCGGTGATAGGCGCGGCCGCCGTCGGCGCGCTGCTCGAGAACAGGCTGACGGTTACCTTGCCTGCCGCCGTCAGGGTCCGGGATGCCGTCCTGCCTCCGCAGGCTCGCGCTGAGCTCGTCGCCAACTTCGCCAAGTCCGCTCAGAGCGGCGCGGCCGTGGGCACGGGGAGCAGCAGCTTCAAGCTGCCGCCGGGCACGCCGCCCTCGCTCGTCGAGGAAATCGGCCGGATCGCGCGTGAGGCGTTCACTTACGGGTACGTGTCCGCGATGCACCAGGCGATGATCATGCCGATCGCGGTGATCGGCATCACCGCGCTCAGCGCGCTCGCGATCAAGCGGATGCCGTCCCGATCTCATCCGGCGCAGGCGCAGGCGGCACCTCAGCCGGAGGCTTCGCAGGCGCCAGCGTGACCATTGCGGGCGCCGGCTCACCGAGCCGAGCCCAGGGCCTGGCGGATGAATCCGGCGCCGGAGGCGCCGAGCCGCCAGCCGACTCGCGCAGGCTGACGTCATCGGACGCGAGTCTGGTGACGCCGGCCAGGGCACGTCAGCCGGTCATCGCCGTCGATGCGATGGGCGGTGACAACGCCCCGGATGCCATCGTCGCCGGGGCGGTCGCCGCGTTCCGCCAGTGGGGCACCCGGATCGTGCTCATCGGGCGGCCTGGCCAGGTAAGGCCGCTGCTCGCCGAGCACGGCGTGCTCGGCGAGATCCGGCTGGTGACCGCCGAGGACTCGGTGGCGATGGACGAAGGCGCGCTCGCGAGCTGGCGCCGGCCGAGGTCGAGCATCGCCGTCGCCTGCCAGCTCGTCCATCTCGGTCAGGCCACCGCCGTCATGTCCGCCGGGTCGACGGGCGCGATCGTCGCCATCGCCCGGCTGCGGCTGCGCAATCTGCCCGGCGTGATCAGGCCAGCGCTCGCGGTCGCGCTGCCCACCCAGCCGACCCCGACCGTGCTGATCGATGCCGGGGCGGTCGCTGATCCCAAGCCCGAGATGCTCGCTCAGTTCGCGCAGCTGGGATCGGCCTACGCCGAGGTGACCTTCGGGGTAGCCAAGCCGCGCGTCGGCTTGCTGTCGATCGGCTCCGAGCCTGGCAAGGGCAACAAGCTGTCCAGGCGCACCCACGAACTGCTGAGCACTGATCCTCAGCACGGCGCGGCTCCGATCGACTTCGCCGGCAATATCGAGGGCGGCGACCTGCTCGCGGGCAAGGTCGACGTTGTCGTCACCGACGGCTTCGCCGGCAACGTCGCGCTCAAGACGCTCGAAGGCACCGCGGCCTTCACCGCCGCGCAGTTCAGGACGGCGCTTGGCAGCACGAGAGCATCTCGCTTCGGCGCGATGCTCGCGCGCAAGGAACTACGCGAGCTGAGCGGCCGGTTCGATCCCGAAACATATGGCGGCGCCGTCCTGCTCGGCCTTGAAGGCACGGTCGTCATAGCGCACGGCGGGTCGACGCACCGGGGGGCCGCCGCCGCCTGCCGCCTGGCCGCCGAGCTGACCAGCGGCAAGATCGCCGAGCGGATCAGGGAACGCCTCGGCCCGGGGCGGCAGGGTCATTTCCTGCGGCGCTCGGAGCGGCACTGACCAACCAAAATGACTTGGCCGCGGTCGATAGGCTTGACACATGGCTGATCCCCAGGCCGCGCTCGCGGCACAGGTGGGCGCGGCGCTCGCCGCTGAGTTCGGACCCGAGTACGCCGACGCGGACCCGGTGATCCGGCCATCGGCGTTCGCCGACTTCCAGTCCAACGTCGCGCTCCCGCTGGGCAAGCGGCTCGGCCTTCCGCCGCGCGACGTCGCGGTCCGGCTCGCCGGCCACCTGGCCGGCTCGCCGGTGATCGATCACGCGGAGGTCAGCGGGCCCGGTTTCGTCAACATCACGCTCAGCGGAGCGTGGATCGCCGAGCAGGCAACCCGGCAGCTCGCCGACCCCCGGCTGGGTGTGGCGCCGGCCGCCGAGCCGCAGCGGATCGTCGTTGACTACTCAGCGCCGAACGTGGCCAAGGAAATGCACGTCGGCCATCTCCGCACCACCGTCGTCGGCGACGCGTACGTGCGGATGCTCGAGCACCTCGGCCACGACGTGATCCGCGCGAACCACATCGGGGACTGGGGCACGAACTTCGGCATGCTGCTCGAGCATCTCATCGACATCGGCGAGGACGCCGCTTACGCGCAGCTGGCCGCGGGCGAGATCAATGCCTTCTATCAGGCCGCGAAGGGCAAGTTCGACTCTGACCCCGGCTTCGCTGACCGGTCGAGGCGCCGCGTCGTGGCGCTGCAGGCGGGCGAGCCCGAGACGCTGCGCCTGTGGCAGATGCTGATCAGCGACTCCAAGCAGTACTACAACACCATCTACCGCGCGCTGGGCGTCACGCTGACCGACGCGGACCTGGCTCCTGAGAGCTTCTATAACCCGATGCTCGATGACGTCTGCCGTGAGCTCGAGCAGGACGGCGTCGCCACCATCAGCGACGGCGCCCTGTGCGCCTTTCCTCCCGGATTCACCGGCAGGGACGGCTCGCCGCTCCCGGTGATCTTGCGCAAGAGCGACGGCGGCTACGGATACGGATCGACCGACATGGCCGCGATCAGGTACCGGGTGCGCGACCTGCGGGCCAACCGGATCACCTACATCGTCGGGTCGGAGCAGGCGCAGCATTTCGCGATGATCTTCGCGGTGGCCAGGCAAGCGGGGTGGCTCCCCGACTCAGTGCGCGCTGAGCACGCCTCGATCGGCATGGTGACCGGTGCCGACAGGAAGCGCTTCAGGTCAAGGAGCGGCACGTCGGTCAAGCTCATCGACCTGATCGACGAGGCGATCTCGCGGGCCGAGGAAGTCATCAAGGACAGGTACGACGACCCCGAGCAGCGGGCGCAGATCGCCAGGGCGGTCGGCATCGGCGCTCTGAAATACGCCGACCTGTCGGTGGCTCGCGATTCGAGCTACGTGCTGGACTTCGACCGCATGCTCGCGCTCACCGGGAACACGGGACCCTACCTGCAGTACGCGACGGCCAGGATCCGCTCGATCTTCGCGCGCGCCTCCCTGGATCCCGACCAGGCCACCGGGCCGATCACGCTCAGCGAGCAGGCCGAGCGCAAGCTCGCGCTGCGGCTGCTCGAGTTCGACGCCGCGATCACCGCGAGCACGCAGACCGTCGAGCCGCACAAGCTCGCGGCGTTCCTCTTCGACCTCGCCAGCGACTTCACGACGTTCTACGAGCAGTGCCCGGTACTCAAGGCGAGCGATCAGGCGGTCAGGCAGTCCAGGCTGGCGCTCGCGGCGCTGACGCTCAAGGTCCTGCTAGCCGGCCTCGAACTGCTCGGCATCCCGGTGCCCGAGCGAATGTAGCGGGAGCGTTCACAGAGAAATCTCAGGATCCCTTTCTGAATGTCACAGCCGGACGTGACAGGGTGCTGCCATGGACGACCGGAGGCCGAGGCGGGGATGGTGGGCTCGCCTGACGGCGGGGATCGCGGTCGCCGCCCTTTTCACCGGAGGCGGAGTCGTCCTCGGAACGCACCTGGCATCTGGTGCTGACTCCGCGTCAAGCGCCGCGCGGGTCAGCATGCGGCTCGCGAGCGATCACGCCACGGCCGGTGCTACGCCAAAGCATCGCGGGCATCTGCGCCGGGCAGTGCTCAGGCGGGCCGTACTCCGCCGGATAGCGCGGCTCGGCGCCGAGCAAGGCCAGATCACGTTCAAGACCAAGAAGGGGACGAAGACCGTCGCCTTCATGCGCGGCATCATTCAGCGCGCGTCGTCAGGGTCCTTCGCGGTGAAAGATGCCGACGGCAGTTCCCTGACCTGGAATCTCGTCGCGAAGACCGCCGTAATTCGCGCGAAGCAGCGTATCGGCGTATCCGCCCTGGCAACAGGCCAGCGGGTGTTCGTTGTCGGTCCCGTGGTGGGCGGGACCGACGAAGCCAGGTTGATTGTCATCCGCGGCTAGCCGGAAAACCGCCTGACTCGGACAACCGCTCAGACGCCGGCAGCTCGAATGAACCCGCGAGCTGCCGGCGTCGCCATCTGGCGCCCGGTATCCCGTACGCTCCTCATTAGGACAGCAGACGCTTTTCACCCACCGAATAGTGAGCCCGGCGACAGTTATGACCGATGCCGAACGAATCCCTCGCGTCCTTGTCGTGGATGACGAGCCGAACATCCGCGAGCTAGTCCAGGTCGCACTCAAGTTTCATGGCTGTGCCGTCAGCACGGCAGCGAACGGCACTGACGCGATGCGCCAGGCCGACAGCGTGAAACCCGACCTCATCGTGCTCGACGTGATGTTGCCGGACATAGACGGCTTCGAGGTCTGCAGGCGGCTGCGGGCAGCGGGCAATGAGGTCCCGGTCATCTTCCTGACCGCGCGGGACACCTCCTCGGATACGGTGACCGGGCTGGCGATCGGCGGCGACGACTACGTCACCAAGCCGTTCTCTGTCGAGGCGCTGGTCGCCAGGGTCCGGGCGGTGCTGCGGCGGGCGGCCAGGTCGGCGCAGCCGCAGGAGGTCGGCGCCGCCGACGGCACGCTGCGGGCAGGCGATCTCGAGCTCGACGAGGCCATGTGGACCGTGCGCAGAGCAGGCATCCCGGTCGAACTGTCGCCGACCGAGTTCCGTCTGCTCGCCTACCTGATGCGGCATCAGGGGCGGGTACTCACCAGAGCCCAGCTGCTCGAGAACGTCTGGGGCTGGGACTACGCGGGCGAGTCCCAGATAGTCGAAACCTACGTGAGCTATCTGCGCCGCAAGCTCGACCCGCTCGGACCGCCCCTGATTCACACCCAGCGCGGCGTAGGCTACAGCCTGCGGCTGCCTGAGCAGGCGGCCGCGCACAAGGCCCACCAGGCAGAGCAACGGTGGCACGTGGAGCCGGGCGGCGCATGAGAGGTTCACGCGGGCTGTCGCTACGTACCAGGCTGCTGCTGCTGCAGCTGGCGGTAACGGCTGTTTTCCTGCTGGTGCTCGGCATTGTCAGCACCGACCTCTTCGCCCACAACCTGACCAGCCAGTTCAACAACATCATCCTGGACGAGAGCACCAGGAGCCCGTCCGACATCATTCAGCGGCCAGCACCGCAGCTCTCGGCGGTGGTGGTGACTCTGAGCCCGTTCTCGGTCCAGCGGCTCCAGACTGGCAGCGTTCCGGCGGGCCGGGAGCTGGCCGCCGCGATCAGGAAACTCGGCCAGGCCAGGGTCTACAAGCGGGCCAAGCGCGATGACCCGTTCCTGGTCAAGCCGGTGGGCGGCATTGACTATCACCTGACCGCCGCCGCCCGCGTCATCCCGGCCACGGAGAACTTCCCTCGCCGGGTCAGCGTGCTCGTCGTAGCCGAGCGGCAGACCGAGCTGACCAGCCAGCTGCGCGGCCTGATCGCGGCCGAGATCATCACCGGGGGCGGCCTGATCGGGCTGCTCGCCATCGGCGGGCGGTGGCTGATCGGGCGGGGTCTCGAGCCGCTCGACCGGATGGCCAAGACCGCCAACGACATCACGACCAGGGGCGACCTGACCGAGCGGATGGCCGGCCCTGACGATCAGACCGAGGTCGGCCGGCTGCGGGCGGCCATCAACACCATGCTTGACCGGATTCAGCAGGCGTTTGGCGCCCGGCTGAATTCCGAACGCAAGGTGCGCGAGTTCGCCGCCGACGCGTCGCACGAGCTTCGCACCCCGCTCACCACCATCCGGGGTTATGCCGAGTTGTACCGCCAGGGCGCGCTCGGACCTGACCAGCTGCCCGGCGCGATGCGGCGGATCGAGCAAGAGGCGCAGCGCATGTCGACTCTGGTCGCCGAGTTGCTTGAGCTAGCCAGGCTGGACCGTACATCCTCGCTCGACCTGACCGAAACCGACCTCGCGACCGTGGTCAGGGACGCGGTAGCCGACGCGACAGCCGTCGAGCCCGACCGCCCGATCAGCGCGCAGGCACCGCCCCGGCTGATCGCGGTGGTCGATGAGCGCCGGATCAGGCAGGTACTGTCCAACCTGCTCGGCAACGTCCGCGCGCACACGCAGCGCTCGGCGCATGTCGCGGTCAGGCTCGGCCGCGTCCAGGGCGGCGTGCTTATCGAGGTCGCCGACTCCGGTCCGGGCATGACCGAGGCAGACGCGGCCAGAGCCTTCGACCGCTTCCACCGGGCAACCGAACGCGCCGCGATGGCCACCGAATCCGTAGCCAGCAACGCCAGCGCCGTCGGCGCCCCCAGCGCCCCTGGCAACGGCAGCACCTCCGGTAACGGCAGTGCGCCAGGCAACGGCAGCGCCCCAGGCAACTGCAGCGCCCCAGGCAACGGCAGTACCTCAGGTAACGGCAGCATGCCCGGCAATGACAACGCCCCTGGCAACGGCAACCTCATTGGCAACAGCAGCAGCAACGGCGGCCACGCCGTTTCCGATTTCTCCTCCGGCGGCGGCAGCGGACTCGGCTTGTCAATCGTGCAGGCCATCGCCAACGCCCACGGCGGCCAGGCGACGCTTGAGTCCTGGCTAGGCCATGGCACCAGGGTCAGAATCTGGCTGCCGGGCCGCGCCACCACCCCGCCAGGGTTATGACGCCGACGGAACATTTGCCGCTGTCCTGGAATCTGTCGGTCGGGGAGCACCTTCGGGCACCCCGACCTCCCTGTTGCTGTTGGTCACTGGTTTTAACAGCAACCATCCGTGCCGGCTGACCCGGCGCTGGTGCGTGGGTGTAAATGTGGCCGGGTCTGCCTCGCCGCTTGGCGCTGGGGTGGTTTATTTGGGGTTGCGGCCGTCCGCTGACGTCGTCCACTTTTTGGGGGTGTGACCCCGGACAGCAACCTGACGCCGGGAGCCTTGGTGCAGGGCTGGTGATTGGTGCTTCGAGCCCGCAGACCAAATTTGGCTTGTTCGTCCTGCGCTCCTGCGGACGGCCGCGGTGTTACCCGTGACTGATGGTAGGAGCAGCAGATGGAAGTTGTCGAGCAGGAGCCGTTGTTCGCTGAGCGGGCGGCGGGGATCGATATCGGCAAGGCCGTGGTGGCGGCGGCGGTGCGGGTGCCGGGGCCGGGCGGGCAGCGGATGCAGGGGGTGCGCGAGTTCGGGACGACCCGCGCCGCGCTGGAGGAACTGGCGGACTGGCTGGACAGCCACCAGGTGACCCGGGTGGGGATGGAGTCCGCCGGGGACTACCGGTAACCGGTGTTCTTCACGCTGGAGCGGCGGGGGTTCGAGTGCCTGCTGTATAACTCGCGGCAGGTCAAGGCGCAGCCGGGACGGCCGAAAACGGACAGGGCCGATGCGGTGTGGCTGGCGAAGATCACCGAGAACGGGTGGGTGCGGGCTGGCTTCGTGCCGCCGCCGGAGATCCGGGTGCTGCGCGAGTGCACCCGGTACCGGCGCAAGCTGATCCACGCCCGCACCGCGGAGAAGAACCGGATCGAGGGGCTGCTGGAGAACGGGCACCTGAAGCTGTCCTCGGTGATCAGCGACATCCACGGCGTCTCAGGGCGGGCCATGCTGGACTCGCTCGCCGCCGGGGTCACCGACCCCAGGGTCCTCGCCGCGCACGCGCGGGGATCGATGAAACCCAAGACCGCGCGGATCGCCGAAGCGCTCGACCGCACGTTCTTCACCCCCGCCCAGGCCCGGCTGCTGCGCCGGATGCCGGGCACCCTGGACTACTACACCACCCAGGTCAGGGAACTGGACGCCGAGATCGCGGTCCTGTGCGCCACGTTCGAGGACGAGATCGCCCGGATGGACCAGATCCCCGGGATCGCCCGCCGCACCGCCGAGGACGTCATCGCCGAGATCGGGGCGAACATGGCCGTCTTCCCCACCGCCGCGCACCTGGTGTCCTGGGCCAGGCTGTGCCCCCAGATCCGCGAGTCCGCAGGCCGGCGCAAGGGCCGGCACGCCACCGGCGACGGCAACCCCTGCCTGTCCGCCGCGATCAGCGAGGCCGTCATCGGCTCCCTGCGCACCGACGCCTTCGCCGCAGCCCGGTACAAGCGGCTGGTCCGCCGCATGCCCAAGAAGAAAGCACTCGTCGCGGCCGGCAACACCATGCTCACCATCATCTACCACGTACTCGCCGACCCCGGCGCCACCTGCACCGACCTCGGCGCCGACTACTACGACCGCCGCGACCCCGCCCGCCGCAAAGCCAGCGCCATCCGCAGCCTGCAACGCCTCGGCTACCACGTCACCCTCGCCGCCATCAACCCCGAAACCGGCGAACTCACCCCCGCCGCCACCTAACCCCGCACACCCAGGCCCACCGGACTGGCCCCGGCGCCGCCCGGCATTCCCGCACGCCCGCCACACCCCCGGAACCTCCCGCCCCGCCCCCGAAACCCTGGCGGGCCGGGCGGAAACCCGCCGCCCGGCCCGCCAAACCCGATCCGGCCTCCGGCCGGAGCTGCCGCCCGCCAACCTGAGGTCATTTACAGACCAACGTGGCACTCCCGGCCTTCACCGGCGTCGCAGCCGCGCACAGGTGGGGCACCCTACTGTCGCCAGAGCAGCAGCAGGGTGCCCCACCTGCCTCCGGGGCGCGCGGCCTGGACCCATCTGGGGGCCATTCACGTATCAGGGTCATCAATTCGCGCATCCATGTGCCCTCATCCAGCCAACCTCGACTGCGAAGTCGCCACAGACGGCACATACGCCTCGCTCGCACCACCCTCACCCAGCTGCTGCTCGCCGACGTGGATCGCAAGGGCAGATCGCCAGCGCTGCCCGCCGATCCGGATCGCCGGCGCGGATCGCAGGTGCGGATCGCCGATGCGGGGTCGCCCGCGCGGGTCGCAGAGGCGGGGCGTCGGCGCGCGTCCCGATCAGCCGGGATTTTGCGGCTTCGCAGCGGAGGGCTCTCGGGCGCCCTCGCCGCCCTCGCCTTCGCCGCCCTCGCCCTCCGCCTCTTCGGCATCGGAGTCCGGGAGGTTCTCGAACAGGTAGTACACGGCGATCAGGCCGTAGATCGCGAGCGATGCGCCAGGAGAAACCAACGCGACCAGCGTCGCGGCCACGTAGCCGACCAGGCCCGCGCTGAATCTTATCCACGCCTGAAGCGGAGACCTGAGCGGCTGCGCGATCAGCTGCTGATGGGTGGACAGGTACACCCACATGCCGGAGAACCCGATCGACATCGCGATCATGACCAGCCCGTAGACCACGGTAGCCAGCCGCGCGCTCGACTCCGACGAGCCTGGCCCGAGGTTGTCGGCGACCAGGACGGTCGGGAACGGGATCGCGACCACGGCCATCAGCATGAACAGGTTGAGCACCAGCATCGCCCGGTCGACCTTGTACAGCCTGGACAGCATCGAGTGATGGTTCAGCCAGACAATCCCGATGGTCAGGAAGCTGACCACGTAGCTGACATACTGCGGCCAGGCGTCGAGCAACTCGCGAAGGTGAATGCCCGCCTTGGCGATCGGCAGCAAGTTGAACACCAGCACCGTGATAGCCACGGCGAACACTCCGTCAGAGAAGGCCTCGGTCCGACGGCTATCCAGTGCTGGCCCTACTCCCACTGCGACTCAGCGAACCTGATCAGTCACCGGCCGGAGCGGGCGGCCCAGCCGGGGCATGCGGCCCAGCCGGCGAAGCCGGCGCCACCGACCTGGCCAGCAACTGGGCGACATCGACCACCTCAAGCGACTCCTTGGCCTCACCCGTGCTCTTCTTCGCCGCGACCGCATCGCCCAGCATGACCATGCAGTAGGGGCAGCCAGTGGAGATCGTGTCCGGGTCGGTGCCGAGCGCTTCCTCGATCCGCTCGGTGTTGATCCGCTTGCCGATGCGCTCCTCCATCCACATCCGGGCGCCACCGGCCCCGCAGCAGAACCCGCGCTCCTTGCACCTGTGCATTTCCTGAGCCTGGACGCCCGGCACCTGCTCCATGATCTCGCGCGGCGGGGTGAACACCTTGTTGTGCCGGCCGAGGAAGCACGGGTCGTGGTAGGTGATCTTCTCCTCGATCGGGGTGACCGGCTTGAGCTTTCCCTCCGTGACGAGCCGGGCGAGCAACTGCGTGTGATGAATCACCTCGTAATTGCCGCCGAGCTGCGGGTACTCGTTCGCGATCGTGTTGAAGCAGTGCGGACAGCTGGCGATCACCTTCTTGGCGCCGGCCTCGTTCAGCGTCTCGATGTTCTGCTGGGCGAGCATCGAGAACACGAACTCGTTGCCCATCCGGCGAGCCGGATCGCCCGTGCAGGTCTCGGCCGGGCCCAGCACGGCGAACGAGACCCCCGCCGTGTGCAGCAGCTGCGCGATCGCCTTGGTCGTCTTCTTGGCCCGGTCTTCGAGCGCACCCGCGCACCCGACCCAGAACAGGTACTCGACATCGTCGCCGATCGTGCCGTCCACCACCGGCACCTCGAAGTCAAGCTCGGTGATCCACTCGGCGCGCTTGGACTCGCCCATGCCCCACGGGTCGCCCTTGTTCTCCAGGTTCTTCAGCATGCCGGACGCTTCTTGCGGGAAGGCCGACTCGATCAGGACCTGGTGCCTGCGCATGCTGGTGATGTGGTCGATGTGCTCGATGTCGACCGGGCACTCGTGCACGCACGCCCCGCAGTTGGTGCACGACCAGAGCACGTCGGGATCGATCACGCCATTGGCGTCGGCAG
This sequence comes from uncultured Actinomycetota bacterium, assembly GCA_963720575.1. Classification (GTDB taxonomy): domain Bacteria; phylum Actinomycetota; class Actinomycetes; order Streptosporangiales; family Streptosporangiaceae; genus Chersky-822. The sequence continues at coordinate 76,643 of CAVRGA010000001.1, read as the reverse complement.
TCCCGACCAAGGGCCTTTCAGCCTCTTGCTTGACAGCATCGGGCAGTGCTTCCCTAGCCTCATCGGACCCGGCCAGCAGGTACGGCGCCTTCGCGAAAGCGTGATCGCGCAGGTCCAGGATCAGCATCTTCGGCGACAACGGCTTGCCCGTAGCCCAGGCCGGGCACTGCGACTGGCAGCGGCCGCACTCGGTGCAGGTGCCCAGGTCGAGCATGCCCTTCCAGGTCAGGTCCTCGATCTTGCCCAGGCCGAACACGTCGGTGTCCGGGTCGGCTTCCTCGAAATCGAGCACCTTGCCGTTGGAGCGCATCGGCTCGAGCCCGCGCAGGCCGTTGGGCCGGCGCGAGAACAGCACGTTCAGCGGCGCGATCACGATATGCAGGTGCTTGGAGTGGGTGATGACGACCATGAATGCCGAGATCACCGCGAGCTGCAGCAAGATGAACGTGGTCTCGATCGCCATGTTGGCGCCCGTGCTCAGCGGCGACAACCAGTGGCCGACGAGCTGCGAGGCGAACGCGCCGCGGGCGTAAGGGAAGTCGCCTGTGTTGATCTGCGCGCCCCGGTAGATCAGCAACGTCGCGATCACCAGAAAGATCAGCAGCAGAACTAGCCAGGCGGCGCTGGTGTGTGATCCGGCAAAGCGCGACTCGCGGCCCTCAATCTTCGGGTTGTTGCGCAGCCTGACTATCGAGAAGGTCATGATCCCCACGAGCACGCCGACCGCTATCAGGTCCTCGAGGAAGCCGATGGCCGTCCAGTGCCCGATGCCCGGGATGGCGAACGTCTTGCTGAACAAGTCGCCGTACGCCTCGATGATCGTCAGGAGCAGCAAGATGAAGCCCCAGAACGTCAGGAAGTGTGCGATACCTGGCACCGTCCACTGGAGCAGCTTGCGCTGCCCGAAGACCTCGGTGACCTGGGTCTGCGCTCCCTTGCCTGGATGGGACTTGAGCGCCTCGATCCGCTCGGGCGCGGGCTGGCCGCTCGTTCCGAGCCGGTAGAGCCACCAAAGACGCCTGCCGGCGATCGCCAACGCGACGACGGTCAGGCCGAGTCCGATGATGATCCGCAGCGCCAAATCGACCTCCGGGGACGACGTTGGCAGCCAGCGTACGCCGGCCAGCGGCGCCAGCCGGTGACGGGCAGCCATCACCGGCAGCGCGGCGCGCTCCGATTAGCTACTAGTCTTCGGATGAAAGGCGTCGGCGCAGCCCGGCGTTCCAGGCCCGGTCAGCGAGGAATCGGACCCGATGACAGCCGTCGCGCAGGCAGCAACCGACCGTCCGACGCCCGCCGGACGGCTGGGCAGGCTGACTAGCCGGCTATCGCCTAGCGACCGGACGGCGCTCGGGATCTGGCTGATCACCAGAGTCGGCGTGCTGGCGCTTAGCTGGCCGGCCGCGTTCATCTTCCGGGGATCGGTCAAGTCGCCGCAGGGCTGGTTCGCGCTGTGGCAGAACTGGGACGCGGTGCGGCTGGCGGCGATCGCGCAGTACGGGTATTTCGGCCCGGCCGGGCATCCGGTGCCCAACCAGGTGGCGTTCTTCCCCGGGTTCCCTGCCGTGCTCGATGTGGTGCACCTCTTCGTCCGGGAATGGACGGTGTCGGGGCTCATCGTGTCGTTCGTAGCCGGCGGCGTGGCCATCGTGGCGCTCAGCCGCATCGCCGAGCTCGACTGGCTGCCTGGGTCCGGGAGCCGGGCCGTGCTGTTCCTCGTGGTGTCACCGGCCGCGATCTTCCTGGCTGCTGGTTACACGGAGGCGCTTTTCCTCGCGCTGGCCGCCTGCGGCTGGCTGGCGGTGCGCAGCGACCGGTGGTCGATCGCCGTGCTGCTGGCTGGGCTGGCGAGCGTGGTCCGGGTCAACGGCCTGTTCCTGTGCGTGGCGGTCGCCGTGGAGATCCTGCGCCGGGCTGGCGGTGACCGGCTGCGGGCCCTGGCGACGTTCGTCCCGGCGCTGGTCCCGCTCGCGGCGTATGAGCTTTACCTGCGGGTGCGCACCGGGAGCTGGCTCGCCTGGCCGCATGCGGAGCAGACTGGCTGGCAGCGCCAGCTGACTAACCCGGTCGATACGTTCAAGACGACGTGGGCGGCCGGGTTCGGGCATGAGTTCAGCGCCCCGATCAATTTCGTGTTTCAGCTGGAGATCGTCGCCGTGCTGGCGGGCGTGATCTGCACTGTGGCGCTGCTGTATTTCCGGCGCTGGTCAGAGGCTATCTACGTCGGTCTGACGATCGGGGCGCTGGCCACGTCCATCTGGTATGAGTCGGTACCTCGGTCGCTGCTGCTGCTCTGGCCGCTGTGGTGCGGCCTGGCGGTACTGGCTGTGCGCCGACCATGGACGGGCCAGCTGTATCTCGCGATCTCGGTGCCGATCAGCGTGGCGATCGGGCTGCTTTTCATGTCGGGGAACTGGGCCGGCTCAGCCGGCTGGCCGCCGCGGGCCGAGGGGCGTGGCCTCAGCGGGCCGCGGGGTGCGCGGGGTGCGCGGGGTGCGCGGGAGCTGACAGGCGCCAGGCAAGGATCGCGCCCGAGGTGACCGAGGGCTTGCCGAAGAGGCTGGTCAGGTACCTGGCCAGCGCCGAGCCCCGCGCGGTGTCGGCGACGACGGCGGCCGGCCGCCACGATCTCAGGTCGGTGCCCAGTTGAGCGGACGCCGGCTGGATGACTGGCGGGCCGAGGCTGGCCTTCGCGGCCGCGTCGGCAAGGGGTGAGCCTGCCCGCAAGCCCGAGGCCCAGAGGTCGTTCAGGAATACGGCGGTCGGGGGAAGCCCGTTGCCGTCGACGTAGGCCTTGCCATCCCACGCCGGGCCGATGAAGTAGCCGCCGATCAGGTCGTACTGCCCGCCGGTATCGGCGGCCCAGCGCATCGCCTCGGTCAGGTGGACCTCTGGCACAGGCACCACGAGGACCCGCGCACCCGCCGGGAGGTCAAGGGCGGCGAGCGCGGTGTTCCAGCCGGCCGGAAGCGGGATCGGCTGGCTGACCGGTAATGGCGCGGGGATGAGAGGCAGGCAGGCCAGCACCGCGACCGCGCCGGCCAGCGCCGCCCGGCCCCGGGATACGCGCGGCCTGAGGCGTTGCCTGGCCAGGTCGAGCGTCAGCGCGAGCAGCACGGCAGCCGCGCCGTCGACCAGGATCGACAGCCGGTCGGCGAGCACCGAGCCGCCGAGCGGCAGGCTTTCGAGCCAGTGCCAGGGCAGGTTCACCCCAGGATGGCTGACTCCGGACGCCAGCGGGTAGCCGCCCAGGGAGAACACGGCGAGAACAGCCGCGGTGCCCGCCAGCGCCCGCACGACAGGACGGCGCCAGAAGGCGATTGCCGCGCTGACGAGCACGATGATGAGCGGCCAGCCGAGGTAAGCGAGGTACTCGGGCTGCTGGCCGCGGTAAAGCGCCGCCTTGGCCGCGCTGTCGGCGGTGTGGAAGAGCAAGTACGCCGACGGCGTCACGAAACCCGTCAGGTCATTGACGTAGAAGTCGCGCAGGAACGGGGAACCGCTCTGCGTGAGCGGGCCGAGGAACTGCACCCGCAATGCCCAGCCAGCGACCAGAAGCGCGGTGAGCCCGGCGATCCCGATGCCGAAGATGGCGGCGGGGGCCTGCCGGGCAGCCCGCCGCGGGAATCCGGCCGCCAGCCAGGCGAGCAGCAGGAACCCGGTGAGCACCGTCGTGAGCGCGAGTTCCTCGCTGATGAACAGTTGGGCCGCGATCAGCAGGCCGAGCCCGATGCCGCACCTCATCCCTGGCCTGAGCTCCGTCCTCGTCCATCGCTTCGCCAGGGGCGGGCTGGCCGTGACGGCGATCCGCAGCATCGCGTCGATGATCAGCGGCGGGAGCACGGCGAACTGCAGGTCATAGTGCCCGATCGCCGATTGCAGCAGCGCCGGGGAGAACCCGTACACCGCGCCGGCGAGAGCGGCGGCCGGCTGGCTGACCTGCCAGCGGCGCAGCACCACGAACATCGCGGCCGCCGAGCCCGCGAAGCCGGCGGTCGTCAGCACAGTCAGGCTGACCTGCGGGCCGAAGGCTAGCGTGACGGGCGAGAGCGCGATGGACGGCAGCAGCATCGAACTGTTCCACATCAGGTTGATGCCGGCCGGGGCATTCAGGGCCGCCGTTGCCAGGCCCGGCAGTTGCCCGTGGGCGATCGCCGTGGCCGCATACCGCATGTACCAGGCGAAGAGGTCCGCGTCGTCAGGATTGCCGCTCACGATCCTCGACGCCGGATCGGCCCACAAACGCCAGGTCACGGCGACAGCCGCGACGAAGTAGAGGCCCAGCGTCAGCGCTGTCGTCCTGCGACTGGTCCCGCCGGCACGCTGCGGGACCGAGGCTCCCGGCGCAGTCTGGCCGCCCCGCACGACCTCAGTGCGCCCTGAGGTCTCGCCGCCCCGCGCAGCGTCGCCGCCCCTCGCAGCGTCGCCGCCTGGCCCCGTGTAGCGGACCTGCGGAGGGATGCCGGCCTGCGCGATTTCGTCGGTTGGGGTGGCGTCGCTTTCCTGGGCGGCGTCTGACGTACGGCGCTCGGCCGTACGGCGATCGGCCCAGAGATGGTCATCGCTGGCTGGCGGGGGACTGCCGGGCGGGACGTTGCCCTGTGAGCGACTCTCTGGTCGATGGCTTCTGCCTCGCACGCGCGAGATAGCCCCCGCACCTTTCTTCGCCACCCTCCGGATAGTAGAGGCAATCACGCATTGGCGCTAAAGAAGCTGTTCAAGGCTATTTAGCAGCCTATTTGATCACTCCCAAGACGCTTGGTGTTGTGACGGGATGACCTTCATTGCGACACGGGGCGCCGTGCCCAGGCACGGCGCCGCCGGGGGCAGGGTGAGTGAGCATCGTGGCCCTCCCTGTTGCTGTTAGCGGTCCGTTCTGACAGCAACGTGGCCCTCCCCGTTGCTGTCAGGACGACATCAGGGAGGGCCACGTTGGTCTGTAAACAGGGGTGGTTTGTCCCCGTTTACACCGATGCACCAGCGCCGGCCCGCCGGCACGGATGGTTGCTGTTAAAACCAGCGGCTGACAGCAACAGGGAGGGCCACGATGCTGTTAGAGGCAGCCGTGACCAGCAACCTGGCCCGCCCTGATGCTGTCGCGGGCCGCGCCGCGCCGCGCCGGGCCGGGCCGGGCCGGGCCGGGACGCCGGCCACCCGGAGAGTCGCGGTCTGGGCCAGATCGTCGCTTAGCTGGTGCGCGGGGAATGTTACGGATCGGCTTTTACTTACTAGGGCTGGGCCGACAATTGTCTCCGGTACCCGAACCTGATTGCCGTCTTGCCACCGGCGGACCGGCAAGCTAGAAGGCGCCGGGGTGAGGCGGCGCCCGGCCACATGCGGACGCGTGCCACCCGGGCCACCCGGGCGACCCCGGACACCCGGGCCACCACCGGCCTCACCGGGCCACTTCGGCCCCGTCCGGTGACGGGCGTAGCGGCTGGTTCGGCACTCAGTTCGCGGGTCGCGGGTCGTGATCCGCGAGTGAGTCCAGAAACTTGAGTCGACTAGACTCAACTTTGCTTGACTTGAGCGGCCCTGCATGGCAAACTTGCGCCGGAGAGACTCAAGCTTAAACATCCAACGACAAACCAAGGACTGACACATGGCACGAGCGGTAGGCATTGACCTGGGCACGACCAACTCGGTCGTGGCCGTGCTCGAGGGCGGCGAGCCCACGGTCATCGCGAACGCGGAAGGCTCGCGGACCACTCCGTCCGTGGTCGCTTTCGCTAAGAACGGGGAAGTGCTCGTCGGCGAGGTCGCCAAGCGCCAGGCTGTGACCAACGTTGACCGCACTATCAGGTCGGTCAAGCGCCAGATGGGCACCGACTGGTCGGTCTCGATCGACACCAAGAAGTTCAACGCACAGCAGATCAGCGCGTTCATCTTGCAGAAGCTCAAGCGTGACGCCGAGGCGTACCTGGGCGAGGGCGTGACCGACGCGGTCATCACCGTCCCCGCGTACTTCAATGACGCGCAGCGGCAGGCCACCAAGGAAGCCGGCCAGATCGCGGGGCTCAACGTCCTGCGCATCATCAACGAGCCGACCTCGGCGGCGCTCGCGTATCACCTGGACAAGGCGGGCGAGGCGACAATCCTGGTCTTCGACCTGGGCGGCGGCACCTTCGACGTCTCGCTGCTCGAGGTTGGCGAGGGCGTGGTCGAGGTCAAGGCGACCAGCGGCGACAACCACCTCGGCGGTGACGACTGGGACCAGCGGATCGTCGACTGGCTGGTCAAGAACTTCAAGAACAGCTACGGCATCGACCTGTCCGGCGACAAGATGGCGCTGCAGCGGCTGCGGGAGACGGCGGAGAAGACCAAGATCGAGCTGTCGAGCTCGACCGAGTCGCAGATCAACCTGCCCTACATCACCCACTCCGAGCAGGGTCCGCTGCACCTTGACACCAAGCTGAGCCGGGCCGAGTTCCAGAAGATGACCAGCGACCTGCTTGACCGGTGCAAGAGCCCGTTCCAGCAGGTGATCAAGGACGCCGGGATCAAGCTGACCGACCTGCAGCACGTCGTGCTTGTCGGCGGTTCCACCCGGATGCCCGCCGTTGTCGACCTGGTCAAGGACCTGACCGGCGGCAGGGAGCCGAACAAGGGCGTCAACCCGGATGAGGTCGTCGCCGTGGGCGCGTGCCTGCAGGCCGGCGTGCTCAAGGGCGAGGTCAAGGACGTCCTGCTCCTCGACGTCACCCCGCTGTCACTGGGCATCGAGACCAAGGGCGGCATCTTCACCAAGCTGATCGAGCGCAACACCACGATCCCGACGAAGCGGTCCGAGATCTTCACGACGGCCGATGACAACCAGCCGTCCGTGCAGATCCAGGTGTTCCAGGGCGAGCGCGAGATCGCCGCGTACAACAAGAAGCTCGGCATGTTCGAACTGGCCGGGATCGCGCCGGCGCCGCGCGGCATGCCTCAGATCGAGGTCACCTTCGACATCGACGCGAACGGCATAGTGAACGTCTCCGCGAAGGATCTCGGCACGGGCAAGCAGCAGTCGGTCACCATCTCCGGCGGCTCAGCCCTGGGCAAGGACGACATCGAGAAGATGATGGCCGACGCGGAGAAGTACGCCGAGGAGGACCGTCAGCGCCGCGAGGAGGCCGAGGTCCGCAACCGGGCCGAGAGCCTCACCTACACGACGGAGAAGTTCCTGTCGGAGAACTCCGAGAAGGTGCCCGAGGACGTCAAGTCCGAGGTCAACAGCGCGCTCGCGGACCTGAAGAAGGCCCTCGAGGGCAGCGACACCGAGGCCATCAAGACCGCCAGCGAGAAGGCCGCCCAGGCCAGCCAGAAGATGGGCACGGCGATCTACGCCCAGGCTCAGCAGGACGGCAGCGGCGCTCAGGCCACGACCGACTCAGCCAGCCAGGCCAGCGACGACGAAGTTGTCGACGCGGAGATCGTCGAGGACGAGAAGCCAGGCCCGGGAGGTGACACCGCCTGATGTCGGGTTCTGAGCAGGAGAGCCAGGGTCCGGTGATCAGAGATCGCAGGCGCATCGACCCGGTGACCGGCCAGCCAAGGCAGCCGGCCGCCGACTCTGAGCAGCCGAAGGCCGACGCCCAGGCTGGTCAGGCCCCTCGCGGGCCTGGCCAGCCGCGGCCCGGCAAGCACGCGGTCTCCAAGCCAGGGACATCTCGCCAGGACGGGCCGGCGGGGTCAGGCACCTCAGCCGCGTCCGCCGGGCAGCAGGCCAAGGCCGGGGACAAGGCCGGGGACAAGGCCGGGGACTCTGACACCACATCGACCACCACGCCGGCCGACACGCCGGCCGACACGACGGCCGACACGACGACGACCGAGCAGGCGGAACGCCGCCAGGCCGGGCCAGATCAATCGCCGCCGACCGGCAACGACAGCGGCGGCCAACGGAACGGAGGGCGAGACGTGGCCGCCATGCTGGCCGAGCGGACCGCGGACTTGCAGCGGCTTCAGGCCGAGTACGCCAACTACCGCAAGCGGGTCGAGCGTGACCGCGCGGCGGTCAGGGACTACGCGCTCGCCAACGTCGTCTCCGAGTTGCTGCCAGTGCTCGATGACATCGGCAGGGCACGTGAGCACGAGGAACTGACCGGCGGCTTCAAGGCAGTAGCCGAGGCGCTGGAGTCAGCCGCGAGCAAGCTGGGCCTGACGACCTTCGGCGAGGCTGGCGAGCCGTTCGACCCGAATGTGCACGAGGCGCTCATGCACTCGTACTCGCCGGACGTTACCGAGCCGACCTGCGTCCAGATCCTGCAGCCCGGCTACAAGGTGGGCGAGCGGATACTGCGCCCGGCCAGGGTAGCTGTCGCGGAGCCGTCGGACCCGACTGGCGCGAGGACAGAATCAGCGGCGGACGAGACAAGCGCGGGCGAGCACGGCGAAGGCGATTCGCGCGAGGAATCGCCCGGCGAGAACTCGCCGGACGCGGACGAGGCGGAGTGAGCACATGGCCGGCATCAGTCGACGAAGGCGGCGCCGGCCATGACCCGCACCATCGCCTGCCCTGCTAGCGCGGGCCAGCCCGCCGGCAGGTCGACGGCCGTCGCCCCGGGCCGAGCAACCCGGATGCCGGCCCGAGTCACGAGCACACACCTTTCCACCACGACAACACAGATGAACCGCACGAGCAGCCGATCAGGAGATGCCTGTTGAGTACCAAGGACTTCCTAGAGAAGGACTACTACAAGGCTCTCGGCGTCTCCAAGAGCGCGTCAGCCGACGAGATCAAGAAGTCCTACCGCAAGCTCGCCCGCAAGTACCACCCTGACGCCAACAAGGGTGATGCCGCGTCGGAGGAGCGGTTCAAGGAGATCTCCGAGGCCTATAACACCCTTTCCGACGCCAAGCGGCGCGCCGAGTACGACGAAGCGCGCTCGCTGTTCGGATCGGGCGGCGCGCGGATGCCCAGCGGCGCGGGCGGGCAGTTCGGCACCTTCGACCTCGGCGACATCTTCGGCACGACGGGATCGACCGGCGGACGGCTGGGCGACCTGCTCGGCGGGATGTTCGGCGGCGGAGGACGGACCCAGACGCAGGCACGACCGCGCCGCGGCGCCGATGTCGAGACCGAGGCGTCGCTGACCTTCAGCGACGCGATCGACGGGGCGACCGTGTCACTGCGGCTGACCGACGAAGGCCCCTGCAAGGTCTGCCGGGGCACGGGCGCTAAGGCCGGCACGGTTCCCAAGGTGTGCCCGAGTTGTGAGGGCACCGGCCAGTCGAGCCGGGACCTCGGCAGCTTCGCCTTCTCCGAGCCCTGCACCACCTGCCGGGGCCGCGGCCTGGTCGTGGATGACCCGTGCGCCGCGTGCGCGGGCAGCGGGCGGGCGATGAGTTCCCGCACGATCCAGGCCCGGATACCGGCCGGAGTGGCCGACGGGCAGCGGATCAAGATCAAGGCCAAGGGCGCGCCGGGTGAGCGCGGCGGGCCGGCCGGCGATCTCTACGTCAAGGTGCACGTCTCAGGGCACCCGGTCTTCGGCCGCAGCGGTCACAACCTCACGGTGACCGTGCCCGTGACCTTCGCCGAGGCTGCTCTGGGGGCCGACATCAAGGTGCCGGCGCACAGGGGCATGCCCGTCAGCGTCCGCATCCCCGCGGGCACGCCCAACGGCAGGACATTCCGGGTCAGGGGCAAGGGCGTGCGGCGAGCCGACGGGACCCTGGGCGACCTCCTGGTCAAGGTCGACGTCCAGGTGCCGACCCAGCTCACCGACACGGCGCGGGACGCCCTGGAGAAGTTCAAGGAAGCGACCGCAGGCGAGGACCCCCGCGACGACCTCCTGCGCAAGGGCCGGACGTAATGCGAGCGACGGGGCGGGCAGAGCGGGAGCTGACATGTCGAATGACTTCGAACTGACAGACGACACACCGGTCTACGTCATCTCCGTGGCCGCGCAGCTGTCCGGCCTGCACCCGCAGACGCTGCGCACCTACGACCGGCTCGGCCTGGTGTCACCGGGACGCGCCGCGGGCAAGGGACGGCGGTACTCGCTGCGCGACATCCTCATCCTGCGCGAAGTACAGCGCCTGTCCCAGGTAGACGGCGTCAACCTGTCAGGCATCAAACGAATACTAGAACTAGAGAGCGAGTGGCAGCGCAGCCGGATGCTGCTGGCGGAGATGCACGCGGAACTCAGCCAGCTGCGCGCCGAACTCGAGTCCACCAGGGCGGTCGCCGCCCGGCTCGCGGGGCTGCTCCGCGACAGGACCGACGGCGGCGCGCTCGTACCGGTGCGATCTGACGGCGCCAGGCGAGCCGGGCAGCCGCGGCAAAGCCCCGCAGGAACGGACTGATAATGGACGACAAGCTCACGCGCAAGAGCCAGGAAGCCCTGAGCGACGCGCTGCAACGCGCGTCAGCGGCAGGCAACCCGAACACTGACGGGCTGCACCTGCTGGCAGCGCTGCTTGATCAGGAGGGCGGCATAGCCGTGCCGCTCCTGCGAGCCGCCGGGGCTGACCCCGGCGCCGTGGCGAGCAGGACCAAGGAACTGCTCTCCCGGCTGCCCCAGGTCTCCGGCGCGACCGCGAGCGCTCCCGAGACCTCGCGCCAGCTGCTGTCGGCGCTGTCCGCCGCGGCGAAGCGCGCCAGGGAGATGACTGACGAGTACGTCTCGACCGAGCACCTGCTGGTAGGGCTCGCCGCCGAGGGCGGCCAGGCCGCCGCGGTGCTGCGCGACGCCGGTGCCACGGCGGACAAGCTGCTGGCCTCCTTTGAGCAGGTACGCGGCCATACCAGGGTTACCTCACCCGATCCCGAGGCCACCTACCAGGCGCTGGAGAAGTACGGCGTCGACCTGACCAAGAGCGCCAGGGAAGGCAAGCTCGACCCGGTCATCGGCCGCGACGCCGAGATCCGCCGCGTGATCCAGGTGCTGTCGAGGCGCACGAAGAACAATCCCGTGCTCATCGGCGAGCCCGGCGTCGGCAAGACCGCCGTCGTCGAGGGCCTCGCGCAGCGGGTCGTCGCCGGCGACGTACCTGAGTCGCTGCGCGGCAAGCGCCTGGTCGCCCTCGATCTCGGCGCGATGGTGGCCGGCGCCAAGTACCGCGGCGAGTTCGAGGAACGCCTGAAGGCCGTGCTGAGCGAGATCAAGGAGAGCGACGGCCAGATCATCACCTTCATCGACGAGCTGCACACCGTCGTCGGCGCCGGTGCCGCCGAGGGTGCCATGGACGCGGGCAACATGCTCAAGCCCATGCTGGCCAGGGGCGAGCTGCGGATGGTGGGCGCGACGACGCTGGACGAGTTCAGGCAGCGCATCGAGAAGGACCCGGCGCTTGAGCGACGGTTCCAGCAGGTGTTCGTCAACGAGCCGTCGGTGCAGGACACGATCGCGATCCTGCGCGGGCTCAAAGGCCGTTACGAGGCGCACCATCAGGTGCAGATCTCCGATGCCGCCCTGGTCGCCGCAGCGGCGCTGTCCGACCGGTACATCACGGCCAGGTTCCTGCCTGACAAGGCGATCGACCTGGTGGACGAGGCGGCGTCACGGCTGCGGATGGAGATCGACTCGCGGCCGGTCGAGATCGACGAGCTTCAGCGCACCGTCGACCGCATGAAGATGGAGGAGCTGGCGCTGGCCAGGGAGGCCGACCCGGCGAGCCTGGAGCGGCTTGAGCGGCTGCGGGCCGAGCTGGCCGACAGGCAGGAGCAGCTCACCGGGCTCGTGGCACGCTGGGAGCGGGAGAAGTCCAGCCTCAACAAGGTCGGCGAGCTGAAGAAGCAACTCGATGACCTGCGCGGGCAGATCGAGCGCGCCCAGCGCGACGCCGACTTCGAGACCGCGTCCAGGCTGATGTACGGCGAGCTGCCCGCACTCGAGCAGGAACTTGCCCGTGCGTCGGCGGTCGCCGGCGAGGACGTCGCCGACGCCAAGTCGGCTGGCGCCTCAGAGGCTTCCGGCGGAGGCCAGCCGGCCAGCGCTGGGACATCGGGCAGTCCGATGGTCAAGGAGGAGGTCGGGCCCGACGACGTCGCCGACGTGGTCTCGGCCTGGACCGGCATCCCGGCGGGCCGGCTGCTCGAAGGGCAGACCGGCAAGCTGCTGCGGATGGAGGCCGAGCTCGGTCACCGCATCGTGGGCCAGGCCAGGGCCGTGGCGGCCGTCTCCGACGCGGTCAGGAGGTCGCGGGCAGGCATCTCTGACCCGGACCGGCCGTCTGGCTCGTTCCTGTTCCTCGGGCCAACCGGGGTCGGCAAGACCGAACTGGCCAAGGGGCTCGCGGAGTTCCTGTTCGACGACGAGCGCGCGATGGTGCGCATCGACATGAGCGAGTACTCCGAGCGGCACTCGGTAGCCAGGCTCGTCGGGGCGCCACCCGGCTACGTCGGCTACGAGGAAGGCGGCCAGCTCACCGAAACCGTCAGGCGGCGACCGTACTGCGTGGTGCTGCTTGATGAGGTCGAGAAGGCGCACCCCGAGGTGTTCAACATCTTGCTGCAGGTACTCGACGACGGCAGGCTCACCGATGGACAGGGCCGGACGGTCGACTTCAGGAACACCATCTTGATCTTGACGTCCAATCTGGGCTCTGCTTTCATCGCTGATCCCTCGCTCGATGAGGAAGCAAAGCGCGACGCGGTGATGTCAGTAGTCAGGTCGACGTTCAAGCCTGAGTTCCTGAACAGGCTCGACGACATCATCTTGTTCGACCCGCTCTCCACCGAGGAACTGACGAAGATCGTCGACCTGCAGATCGCGGCGCTGGCTCGCCGGCTCGCCGATCGGCGGCTGTCGCTGCGCGTGACCCCGGCGGCCAAGGAGTGGCTCGCGGTGACCGGGTTCGACCCCGTCTTCGGCGCGCGCCCGCTGCGCAGGCTGATCCAGTCCGCGATCGGTGACAAGCTCGCCCGCCAGATCCTCGCCGGCGAGATCTCCGACGGAAATGACGTGCTCGTCGACATCGACGAGGCCTCGGATTCGCTGAAGGTCACCGCCAGCCACGGTTCGATGGTAAAGCAGTAAGCCTCGCTGGCCCGTCCTGCCGCAGTTGGGGGCGCCCCCGGCATTGCGCGGCGCGGCGGCCCGGCATTGCGCGGCGCGGCCTCGCGGCGGCCCGGCGTGAGCAACGGGACCCTCCCTGATGCTGTTGCGGGCGGCCCGGGTCAGCAACGTGGCCTCCCCTAATGCTGTCCTGACAGCAAGAGGGCGGGCCACCTTGCTATCAGTACACCGGCCGTGAACTGCAACGTGGCCCGCCCTGATGCTGTTGCCGGGCTTGGACGGGCCGGGGGCTGGCGCGTCCCGGCCAGAAGGCACAGCTCAAGGCAGCACAGTGCGGGGGAACGACACGGAACGCGGGGCTAGCTGCCCAGCATCCGGTCGTACTCGTCCTCGGGCATGCGCAGGTCGTTGCGGATCCGGTAACGCAGCCGCAGCAGATCTCTCAGCCCGGAACTGGCCGTCGCGACATCGTTCGCGGCGGCCGTTCCTGCTGAGGCGCCGGTCGCGCCATTGGAACCGCTTGTGCCGCTGGTGCGCGGCTGGCTGTCCAGCATGAGCTCTACGCCGGCCGTCGCCCAGTCCAGTGCCGCGGGCAGTTCCGACTGCTCGACGAGCAATTCCGCGATCATGTCGCAAGCACGAGCGTCAGCTCGGCCCTCTGACTTGAGGTCCGCTATGAGCGAGTAGGCCTGGTCACGGTCGCCGAGCTGGAATAGAGCACGGCATAGCGGCACGCGAGGATCAACATCGACGGGCCCGCCAGCGGCGATAGCCATACGAAACCCGCTGGCCGCCGCATCGGGATTGTCAGCGAGCAGCCATTGCTCACCCGCTCTGACATAGGCCTCGGCCCGGGCCATCGACTCCGTAGCGGTACCTGTGGCCGCCAGCTGGCTCATCCGCTCAGCCGCCGATTGATGATCACCCGTCAGGGCCGCTTCGAATTCGATGGCGTCAAATTCCTCGCGGGTTAGCACGGGCACGTCACCAATCTACCCATTGGCCGGCCGGTTCCAACCCGCCGGTGACACCGAAGCACGCGACTATCGCCGCGCACTTTCCAGAGCGTCCCAGAATCCGCGTCGCAACGAATGGCGCACCTCGTCGTGTAGCAGGGAGTCGATCGGCAGCACTGAACCCTGCAGCAGCCGCGCTTCCAGGTCCGACGGCATCCTTGGCTTGCGCGCGAGCACCGCTTCCAGCCAGAGTCCAGGGGCGTCACGGCCCACAGACTCGCCGAAATTGAAGCCCTCGGCGTGTGCGGCCTTGACAGCGTCAGGCAAGGCGATAGCGACTGGCTGCGGGCGCGGCTGCAGTTGCGCGGCCACTTGCGCGACCGAGGCACCCGGATGCGATGCTGGCGCCGCCTGATGCGGCAGTTGATATTGCGGCTGGACAGGGACTCCCGGTGCCTGGCTGAAAGACAGCCGTTGGGACTGGTCTGGTCCTCCCATCACGGCTGACTGGACCTGCCCGGGACCAGGACCATGGCCGGGGCCGGGGCCGGGCATGCCAGGCTGCGATTGATGGCCGGGTCCGAAACCTGCCTCTGGCAGGCCAAATCCCTGCTGGACGGGCAGCGGCGTCGGCGCGGGCTCAAAGCCGATGGGCATGCCGGGCTGCATTACCTGGCCATACGGGTCGCCTGCCCTCGGGTCGCCCTGCGATGAGCCGGCCTGAGGCTGCCCGCCTTGCGACGGATTGGAATGCTGCAAGCCGGAATGCTGAGGGTTCGCGTGCTGCGCGTTGCCGTGCTGCGCGTTGCCGTGCTGCGCGTTGCCGTGCTGCGCGTTGCCGTGCTGCGCGTTGCCGTGCTGCGCGTTGCCGTGCTGCGCGTTGCCGTGCTGCCCGTTGCCGTGCGGTGAGCCGCCTTGGGGCGAGCCACTGTGCTGCGAGCCCTGGGACGGTGAGCCGGCCTGGGCAAGTCCGGATGGGCTGGAACCTGGCTGGAATCCGCCGGGAGCCTGACCACCGCGGCCCGGCCCCTGCGAACTGCCGTTTTGCCCAGGCTGGTAGCCGCCGTGGACTGGTGCCCCGAGTGGCTGGGCACCGAATGGCTGGTTACCGAGCGGCTGGCCGCCCTGCTGAGACATGCCGCCCTGCTGAGACATGCCGCCCTGCTGAGACATGCCGCCCTGGCCTGAGCCGACTGAGTTGCCTGGGCCAGCCTGACCTCCCGGGCTTGCCTGACCTCCTGGGCCGGGGCCATTCGGGCCGCCCGCATGCCCGTTGCTCGCACCGGGAGGATTCGGCCCGGGCATTTGCTGTCCCGCTAGCGACTGGCCCGACAGCGATTGGCCAGGTCCGTTGAACTCGGATATTGACCCGTTAAGACCGGGCGAACCGGCGCCAAGACCCGGGTGTGCCAGGCTGAGCCCGCTGTGCCCTGGAATTGCGCCGTTCGCGCCGGTCGGGATCTGACCGGGCAGGCCAGTTCCCTGCCCGGAACCGTTATGGCCGGACATGCCTTGCCCCGAACCGCTGTGGCCAGGCATGCCCTGGGGCGACTCCTGGTGGCCAGTGCCGTTCTGGCTGTTATGGCCGCCCTGGCCACCCTGGCCGGTCTGCATAATGCCCTGCGGTGCGTGGCCGTTTTGACCATTCTGCCCGTTCTGATAGGCAGCGGTGTCGCCCGGACCTGCGCCCTGGTGGCCTGGTTGATACCCGTATTGCGCTAGACCGTTCTGGGCAGGACTGTTTTGTCCCAGAGACGGCCCTTGACCCGATGCGTGGTAGCCGCTTGAGGCGTTCTCAGATTGAGCATCAGAGTTGTGCGCTGAGCCATTGGCCATCGAGTTGCTGGCCATCGAGCCGTTCTGGGAGGAGTTGCCTTGGCTGCTGCCATTCGGCGTCGAGCCGCTCTGGTAACCAGTTGAGCCGTTCTGATAGCCACCCGCGCCACCAGCCTGGTAACCGCCCTGGCCGCCACTCTGGTAGTCGCCGGACGCGACCTGAGACTGTCCTGCCTGGCCAGCGCCGTTGCTTGGCGCCTGCGAAGACGCGGCGTTGTGATAGCCATTGACAAGCTCAGAGGACTGCTGGCCTTGCGAGACCCCGGACGCTCCGCCCTGCTGGTTTGACGCAGGGTCGTGACTCGGCTGCGCGAGGTTCTGTGCGCCGTAGCTAGTCAGGTCCTGCCGGTACTCGTTGGCATCCGGCACCTGGTAAACGACGCCAGGCGCGGGCAGCGCCGCGGCAGGCAGTCCCTGATGCGTCAGGGCGCCCACGACGGTGCTCTTCGCATCGAGAATGCCCCGGCCGCCGTACTGGCCGACAGAAAGCTGCTCCTCGGCGCCAGCCGGCTCAGCGCCCCTGATCAGATCGACGAACGGCCGCAGGTGAACTCCGGAGATCTCCACGATGTCGTCGCACTCCTGCCGCAGCGGCAGGGGGATGGTCCAGCCGCCGTCGGAGGCGATATGCAGCACGACGACGCGAAGGCCAAGATCCTGGACCTCGGCGACAATCTCCGCGATGTGCTCGTTCGCGCTGGCGATGAACGCGTCGCTGATCGCACCGCTCTTGGCGAGCGTGACCAGGTCGCGGCGCAACTGGCTCTCTATGCCCTCGCGCCGCCCAGGCAGCGCGTTGACCAGCCTGAGCTTGAGACCGGGCATCTCAGCCAGTTCATCGTGCTCGGCCGTGCGGCGGCCTTCGGCGGCCGTCTCGTACCAATAGCAGCGAAGAACAGGCAGGCCTGTACGATCCCGCGCCAGGCCAGCCAGCAGCTTGAGCAAGCCGGCATGATCCCAGGAGACAGAGTCCCTACGACGCGTGCCATGAACGGCCATCGCGCCATCGGCGAGGGCATAGCCTGCATCAACGAATAGCGCGCAGCGATCCACCTGACACCATCCTTTCCCCTGACGCGAGACGTTACCAGCGCCTAGCGGCCTTCGTGACCTATAGCGCAGATCACAGGCCTAGTACTCGGCGGGGCCGAGGGCGCTCGTTCCTGTTGTTACGGCGTTTCTCATCGACCAAGTGTCACCTATGCGCTCGCCTCAAAGGAGCTCGCGCGCTGGTACAGTGCCCGCGAATCGGCTGGTCTGCCCCTGCTCGCGCAATTTTTCCGGCCCAGACACGCCGGCCGCGGTACCGAGGAAGCCGGGCGCGGCACCACTAGGCTGGCGGGCATCCACCTGACCCTGATCTGAACCATCGACCCCTTGAACCAGGACCTTGACCCGGGACCCCTGACCTACCGACCCTTGTGACCCGGTTGCCCCAGATTCTGCTCCGGGACTTCGGGACTGCCCGAGTTCGGGCTGTCTGGCCCTGACCCGCCCGCACCCTGACCCGATCTCAGCCCGGCCCCAGCCCGACCGCCCTGACCCGATCCAGCCCGACCCGCCTTGACCCGATTCAGCCTGACCCGCCTCGACCCATCCGCTTGGGCCTGATCCACGCACCGCCTGATCCACCGCACAGCCCGGTCCGCTCACCGGCTCAACGGTTCGGGTGCGATTCACCGTGCGCAGAGCCGACCTGAGCTAGCCTCTTTGCAGGATCTGCCCTTATCGGCGTTAGCCTGGCGCTCAGGTCAGCGCCTGCCCGACCGAAGTTCCGAATTCAAGCACCGTCATCCAGTGGAAACCGCGTATGCCGTGAATGCCGTCTTTGACCCGCAGGCCGATCGCGCTTTGCTGCTCGCCGAGATCAAGGCGAAGGCCGTAGTGCACGGCGAGGTAACGCTGACCTCGGGCCAGCGCGCCAGCTGGTATATCGATCTTCGCAGGCTGCTGCTCGACGGCACGGTGGCGCCGTTGGCCGGCCGGGTCATGCTCGATGTGACCAGCGAGCTCAGCTATGACGCCGTGGGCGGCTTGACTCTAGGCGCCGACCCAGTCGCCACCGCCATGATGCACGCCTCGGCGACCAGAGTCGCACCGCTGAATTCTTTCATCGTGCGTAAAGAGAGCAAGACCCATGGCATGCAGCGCCGGATCGAGGGGCCGGACGTGGCCGGGGTTCGAGTTCTCGCGGTCGAAGACACCTCTACAACGGGCGATTCCGTGCTGGCGGCCGTCGACGCGCTGACCGATGCGGGCGCTCAGGTCGTCGGCGTAGCGGTCATGGTCGACCGGGGCGGGAGGGCAGCCGTAGAGGCGCGCGGCCTTCCGTACAAGGCCGCGTTCGACCTCAGCGATCTCGAACTCGCATAGCGCCGGCCGGGGGAGCCTCCCGGGCCGGGCGAAACGCGTCGCGAAGCGTCCTCCGTCGTTTTGCGGCATGATCGCGGAGCGTTCTCCGTCGTTGCCGCGGAGAGTTCTCGTAGCACGGAGTGTTTACCGCGGCGTTTTCAGGGGGTCGTCGCAACGCGTTCGGCTTCTTGTGTGAGGAGTTTAGCGAGTTGTTCGCGGGGGGTGTGGTAGCCGTAGCGTTTGCGGGGGCGGTCGTTGAGTTCGTCGGCGATGTGCTGGAGGCCGGCGGCTGTGGTGGTGCTGAGGTCGGTGCCTTTGGGGAGGTATTCGCGGAGCAGTCCGTTGATGTTCTCGTTGCTGCCGCGCTGCCAGGGGGCGTGGGGGTCGGCGAAGTAGACGCTGATGCTGGTGGTGTCGGTGATGTGCTGGTGGCGGGCGAGTTCCTTGCCGCGGTCCCAGGTGAGGGTCTTCGCGAACCAGGCGGGCAGTTCGGTCATGCGGCCGATGATGGCGCCGGCGACGGATCCGGCGTCGTGGCCGTGCGGGAGGTGGAGCAGGGTGAGGTAGCCGGTGGTGCGCTCGACGATGGTGCCGACGGCGGAGTTGGATGCTTTGGAGCCCATGATCAGGTCGCCTTCGTGGTGGCCGGGCACGAGCCGTCCCTCGACTTCGGCGGGGCGCTCGCCGATGGGGACGGCGCCGATGATGCGGCCGCGTGTTTCGCTGCGGCCGCGGGGGCGGCGCAGCTGGCGGCCGCTGCGCAGGCAGGCTTTCAGCTCCCGCCGCAGCTCTCCGCGCGGGTAGACGTAGATCGACTGGTAGATGGTCTCGTGGCTGACCTGCATGTCCTCATCGCCGGGGTGGTCAATTTTCAGCCTCCCGCTGATCTGTTCGGGGGAGAACCGCCGGTCCAGGAGCTGCTGTACCCGCTGGCGGAGCTCCGGGTGCCGGGACAGCCTTGACGGCCTGGGCCGCCGCTGCCGTTCCCATGCCAGGTTGCCCGCCCGCACCGGCAGGTAATGCCCGGTCTTCGGGTCGGCGTTGCGCTTGAGCTCCCGGCACACCGTGGAGGCGTTCACGCCGGTCCGCGCGCCGATCGCCCGCAGCGACAAGCCGGTCTCGCGCAGCCGCGCGATCTCGTGCCGCTGCCCGTCGTCCAGGTACCGGTCGCTGTAAGTCGTTCCAGGGGGTCTGCACACTCCGCCGATCTTGTGGTACAGGCCGTACGCGAACGTCTTCGACACGCCGGCCAGCGGCCCGGCGCGGTTCGGATTCAGCCCCGCGGCGAGGTGCTCCAGCAGCACCCGCACCCGTTCCGGATCAACGCCGCGGCGGCCCGGCCGGGCCGCCCGCCGGGCCGCCGCCTCCCGCTTGACCGCCAGCCGGGACACCCCGCTCACCCGCCGGTCCAGCTCGTAAGCAAACGACTTCGACACCCCCGCCAAAGCCGCTGCCCGCATCGGATTCACACCCGAAGCCAGCAACTCCAGCGTCCTGGCCACCACCTGAGGATCCACACTGCGCCCCATCGCCCGCTCCCACCCAAATCAGAGCGTTGCGACAATCCCCTGAGCGAGCCCGCTCTATATGCCGAGAACCCTCCGCACAGCGGCAAGTCTCCGCGCTAGAGCCGGGGAACCCTCCGCGAAGCGGGAAGTCTCCGGGAACTCGGGAAGCGGTCTCGCCCCAGGGCAGCCGGAGCTTGACGTTCCAAGATCCCGAGCCACCCGACAGCTTCCAGGGCAGTAGCAATATTCCGTGATCATGCCCGCGACCATGATCCAATGCCGCCTAGCCAGAGTTGATCTTGGAAGTGATGTGCCGCGCCGGTCGCCGGCGTTCGCTGGCCTGGCTATCGTTGCGACTGGCGAAAATCAGGGTCATCCTGCTGCCGGGTCAGCGGGGTTAGCCACCGCGGCCGGAGAGATACTTAGGTGCGCACGCCTGACGAGAGGGAGCGACTGTTATGCCGATCGCGACTGCCGAGATTTACGCACAGATGCTCGATCGCGCGAAGGAGCACGGTTTCGCCTACCCGGCTATCAACGTGACCTCTAGCCAGACGCTCAACGCCGCCTTGCGCGGATTCGCCGAGGCCAGCAGCGACGGCATCGTCCAGGTGTCGACTGGGGGCGCGGATTACCTGTCCGGCGGGGCGGTCAAGGACATGGCGACCGGCGCCGCCGCGCTGGCCAGCTATGCCAGGGTCGTCGCCGACAAGTATCCGGTCTACATCGGGCTGCACACTGACCACTGCCCCAAGGACAAGCTCGACGGGTTCATGCGCCCGCTGCTCGCGATGTCCAAGGAGCGGGTAGCCCGGGGCGAGGAACCGCTCTTCCAGTCCCACATGTGGGACGGGTCAGCCGTGCCGCTCGAGGAGAACCTCAAGATCGCCGCGGAACTACTGCGTGACTGCGCGGCGGCGCGAATCGTGATGGAGCTCGAGATCGGGGTAGTCGGCGGCGAAGAGGACGGCGTCACCGGCGAGATGAACGAGAAGCTGTACAGCACCCCCAAGGACGCGCTGGAGACCGCTGAAGCGCTCGGACTCGGCGAGCATGGCCGTTACATCCTGGCTGCTACGTTCGGCAACGTGCATGGAGTGTACAAGCCAGGGCACGTGAAACTCCGCCCGTCGATCCTGAACGACATCCAGGCCGCCGTCGGCGAAGCCTATGGCAAGGAGAAGCCGTTTGACCTGGTGTTCCATGGCGGGTCAGGATCTGCTCTCGAAGAGATCAGGGAAGCGATCTCCTACGGCGTGATCAAGATGAATGTCGACACGGACACCCAGTACGCGTTCACCAGGCCGGTCGCCGGCCATATGTTCTCGAACTACGACGGCGTGCTCAAGGTAGACGGCGACGTGGGCCAGAAGAAGGCCTACGACCCGAGGACGTGGGGCAAAGCCGCCGAGGAGTCCATGGCCGCGCGCGTCGCGCACGCCTGCGAGGACCTGCTGTCGGCTGGCAATCACCTGGCCTAGCCGGGTGCGGCAGGCGGCCGGCGCGGTCGTGCGCGGTTCGCGCGGCGGCGGCCGGAACGGGGCAAGTCGCGCAACCACCGAGGGCCTGCGCGCTGATGCGACCACCTGGCGGCAGGATTAGGGACATGAAACACGAGAATCTCCTTGCGAGCGCAAGCCCGGCCCTGACCTACCTCCCGGAGAATGAGGAAGCGGCGTCCGCGCTGCGCGACGGCGCGGACCCGGCCTCGGTCGCTGCGCGGTTTCCCACGTACTGCGCCGCCTGGGCGGATCTTGCCGAGAAGGCACTGCCCAACGACCCGGTCGCGGCTTATGCGTACGCACGAACCGGATATCACCGGGGCCTCGACCAGTTGCGCCGGGCGGGATGGCGCGGCAACGGGCCGATCCCGTGGGAGCACGAGCCTAACCGGGGCTTCCTGCGCGCCCTGAACTTGCTCGGGGTCGCCGCCGCCGCGATCGGCGAAGAGGACGAAGTCGCGCGGATAGCGGGCTTCCTCCAGGAGTCGAGTCCGTCCGCGGCGGCCGCGCTCCCGCCGATCGGCTGATCTCCGGCCGGGCGGCCGGGTCCCGGACGGACCAGCGGCCCCTGCCGGTGCTCCAGTCCTGCCCCGGCCCCCGCCCGACCCGGGCGCGGGACAAAACGCCGCTGAGGCTGCTGATGCAGAAGTGCATGGATGTATCTCCGGTGGTCACGAGGCCAGACATTCCTGGCCGTTGTGACGCCTAGCCGGCACGTCTGCCGCAGGCGGCGCCCATGCGGCCGATAGCCTGTCGTCTATGCCCGCCATCGTGATCGTTGGCGCCCAGTGGGGCGACGAGGGTAAGGGCAAAGCTACTGACTTGCTCGGCGACAGCGTGGACTACGTCGTCAGGTACCAAGGCGGCAACAACGCCGGCCACACGGTCGTCATTGGCACCGAGAGCTACGCGCTGCACCTGCTGCCCTCAGGCGTCCTGTCCGCGCACTCGATCCCGGTGATCGGCAACGGCGTCGTCATCGACCCGGCCGTGCTGATCAAGGAGATCGACGACATCGAGGCCCGCGGCGTCTCCTGCGAGCGCCTGCTGATCTCGGCCAACGCGCACCTGATCATGCCGCACCAGGTAGCGCTCGACAAGGTCACCGAGCGGTACCTCGGCCGGGCGCGGATCGGCACAACCGGGCGTGGCATCGGGCCGGCCTACAGCGACAAGGCGGCCCGGATGGGGATCCGCGTCCAGGACCTCTTCGACCCGGCGATCCTCGGGCAGAAGCTCGACCTGGTCCTGCGCGAGAAGAACCAGCTGCTCACCAAGGTCTACAACCGGCGCGGCATCGATGCGACGGCGGTGGCCGACGAGTACCTCGGGCATGGCAGGCGGCTGGCCGGCTATGTGGCCGACACCGCCCTCGTGCTCAACCAGGCACTCGACCAGGACAAGGTCGTGCTGCTTGAAGGCGCCCAGGCGACCCTGCTCGACGTCGATCACGGCACCTATCCCTTCGTTACCTCGTCGTCGCCGACGGCCGGCGGTGCCTGCGTGGGGTCAGGGGTCGGCCCGACCAGGATCACTAAGGTGATCGGCATCGTGAAGGCCTACACGACCAGGGTCGGGGCCTGCCCGTTCCCGACCGAGCTGACCGACGCCACAGGCGAGTGGCTGCGGAAGAGAGGCGGCGAATACGGAACCACCACCGGCCGCGAACGCAGGACCGGCTGGTTCGACGCCGTCATCGCCCGCTATGCCACGAGGGTGAATGGGATCACGGACTACTTCATCACCAAGCTCGACGTGCTCTCCGGACTTGAGAAGGTCCCGGTCTGCGTCGGCTATGACGTGGACGGCACGGTGCACCGCGAGGTCCCGATGACCCAGACCGAGTTCCACCACGCCAAGCCGGTCTATGAGCACTTCGACGGCTGGCGGGAGGACATCTCGTCGGCCAGGGAGCTGTCCGATCTCCCTGCCAACGCGCGCTCGTACATCCTCGCGCTCCAGGACCTCATCGGGGCGCCGGTCGCGGCGGTCGGCGTAGGCCCGCGCCGGGACCAGACGATCCAGCTCCGCTCGCTGATCTAGACCGGGACCCGAGCCGGCTGACCCCTAGCCGCGCGGCCCGGCGACAATAGGACGGTGATCGAACGGTATACGCTGCCTGAGATGGGCCGGGTCTGGAGCGAGGCCCGCAAGTTCGAGCTCTGGTGCCAGGTCGAGTCGCTGGTACTGGAAGCACAGGCGGACGCGGGCCTGGTACCCGCGGACGCCGTCGGGCCGGTCAAGGCCGCGCCCCCGCCCACGCCAGAGCAGGTCGCCGAGGTCGAAGCCGTCACCGATCACGACGTGATCGCCTTCCTGACGGCGTGGGCCGACAACACCGTGCCGCGCGAGGCCGCGGCCTACGTGCACTTCGGCATGACCAGCTCCGACCTGGTCGACACGGCGCTGGCGCTGCAACTGCGCGAGGCCACGGACCTGCTGCTTGACAAGGCCGTCGCGCTGACAGCGGCTTTGCGCGAGCACGCCCTCGCGCATCAGCACACGCTGCGGGTCGGACGCACGCACGGCATCCACGCCGAGCCGGACGTCTGGGGTCACCGGGTCGCGGACTTCGCGTTCGGGATGGCCCGCTGCACCGCAAGGCTACGCCGGGCCAGGGACGCCGTCGCCGTAGGGCAGCTCTCGGGCCCCGTCGGCACCTACGCTGGCATCGATCCGGCTATCGAGCTTGAAGTGCTCGCCAGGCTCGGCCTGCGCCCGGCCGACGTGTCCACGCAGGTCGTGCTCAGGGACGGAATCGCCGAGTGGGTCAGCGCCCTCGCCATAGCGGCGACCGTATGCGAGGCAGTCGCGCTCGAGGTCAGGCACGGCCAGCGGACCGAAGTCAGGGAGCTCGCGGAAGCCTTCGGACGAGGCCAGAAGGGCAGTTCCGCGATGCCACACAAGCGGAACCCGGTCCGCTCCGAGCGCATCGCCGGCCTGGCCAGGGTCGTCAGGGCGCAGGTCGTGCCCGTGCTCGAGGGCATTCCGCTGTGGCACGAGCGCGACATCTCCCACAGTTCCACCGAGCGCGTCGCGCTCCCCGACGCGGCGATCGCCACGGACTTCCTGCTCGCGCAGACCACCGGGCTGGTCAATGGCCTGGTCGTCGACCCGGCCAGGATGCGCGCCAATCTGGAGTCCACTGGCGGGCTGGTCTATTCGGGCGCGGTGCTGCTCGACCTGGTCGACGCGGGGATGTCCAGGGAAGACGCCTACGGGCTCGTGCAGGAGGCGGCGATGGCCACCTGGCAGGAGGGCACGCCGTTCCGCGAGACCTTGCGGGCAAGCGCCTGCCGGCGCGGCCAGCGGCTGGACGAGAAGCGGCTTGACCAGGTTTTTACCCCGGAACGCTACGTGGCAAGGCTCGGTATCGTCTTTGACCGGCTGGTCAAGCTGGATCCGGCCAATCCCTGAGATCGGCAAAGCCTTCGCCATATCGCCGTCGCGGCAGCGGCCCGCATCCAGGCGAGCCGCCCGGCGGAATCAGTGCCAGAAGATCAGCAGGCGGAACGGATGGCTGACATCCGGCTCGACCTGATTAGGCGAGCCGGTCCCAGGGCAGTCAATGTTCCGGTCCGGTGCTGGCAACCGCTAGGCAACGCAGTCATGGCCGGGCCGAGGCAGGGGAAACATACGTCATGGCTTGCCTGCGGACCCCGGTCCTGAACTGGGAGAATCCCAGCTAGTTCGAGCGGGTTAACGCAAGCCGTCCGCCGGTTACATCAAGAGCACGACCGGCTACGTTATGTATCGGCGTCGTCTTAGTCCCTGGGGGTCAACGAGCAGTGGAATACTTGGCTACGCGCGAGATCGACCGAACCCAGACATCCGATCTGGCTCCGACAACGCCAGAGCCGGCCATCGCACTCCGTGCAAGCCGGGATAATGATGTCCCACCCCCCAGGGACAGGAGCTCCAGCATTATGAGCAGCGGTCACCAGACCCGCTACCACGTCAAGGGCGGCAACTCCCTGCAAGGAACGGTCTTCGTCCAGGGCGCCAAGAACTCGGCGCTCAAGATGATTGCCGCGTCACTGCTGGCCGAGAAGGGCCGCACAGTGCTGCGCAACGTCCCGGTGATCGAGGACGTGCGCCGCGCGGTGGAGCTTGCCCAGGCCGTCGGGGCAGTGGTCAAGTTCCACGAGGTGGAACGCACCCTGGTGGTCGACGCCTCCGAGCTCACCAGCCCGGTCCTGCCCGCCGAGATCACCAGGCAGTTTCGCGGCTCGGTGCTTTTCGTGCCCGCGCTGCTCCACCGGCTCGGCGAGGCCGTGCTCGAGGAAATCGGGGGCTGCAACCTCGGTAACCGCCAGCTCGACTTCCATTACCGAGGCTTCGCGAGGCTAGGCGCCACTGTCGATGAGGGCGAGAACGAGATCCGCGTCAAGGCCGACGGGATGCGCGGCGCGCACCTGTACCTGGACACGCCATCGCACACTGGCACCGAGAACCTCATCATGGCCGCCTCCCTGGCGCCTGGCACGACCGTCATCGACAACACGGCCCAGGAGCCCGAGGTACAGGACGTCATCGCCTTCCTGACCAAGATGGGCGCGCGGATCAGCGGCGGCGGCACTGGCTTCATCACCGTCGAAGGGGTCAAGGAACTGACCGCGGTCGAGCACACGGTGATGCCCGACCGGATCGATGCCGCCGTCTTCGCGATGGCGGCCGCGATCACCGGCGGCGAGCTCAGCCTCGTCGGCGCGTCGCTCGATCACCTTGGCGTCGTGCGCTGGAAGCTCGAGCAGATGGGCGTCGAATTCGCCACTCAGGGCGCGATCGTTCAGGTGCGCAGGGAGAACCCGCTGCGGCCGATCAACGTGATCACCAGCCCCTTCCCGGGCTTTGCCACCGACCTCCAGTCGCCGATCATGGCACTGTCCTGCCTCGCCGAC
Organism: uncultured Actinomycetota bacterium; assembly: GCA_963720575.1. GTDB lineage: Bacteria > Actinomycetota > Actinomycetes > Streptosporangiales > Streptosporangiaceae > Chersky-822. The sequence continues at coordinate 50,641 of CAVRGA010000001.1, read as the reverse complement.
GGCACCAGCTACATCAGGGAGACGATCTTCGACGGCCGGTACATGATGGCCGCCGAACTCAACAAGATGGGCGCCAAGATCGACATCTCCGATGTCGCCGTTGTGCACGCGCCGACGCCGCTGCACGGCGCCGACGTCACCGCCCACGACCTGCGCACCGGCATGGCGCTGGTGCTCGCCGGGCTGGCAGCCGAAGGCGAGACCGCGGTCTCGCCCGGCTACTACATCAACCGAGGCCACTCATCGGTAGCGGCCCGCCTGACCGCCCTCGGCGCGGACATCATCGAGGAAGAGCTCTAGCTGGCCGCCCTGTAGCGGGCGATGACGTCCTTGCCGAATCTGGCCATTTCCTCGCGCTGGGGGGAGAACTGCAGCAGCAGCAGGTCGACGCCCGCGTCCTCGTAGGCGCGGATGCGGGCGATGAGCTGGTCGGGGGTGCCGATGAGGCCGCTGCGCAGGCCGCGGTTGGAGACGCTGTACTCCTCGATCGAGACCCGCGACTCGAGCTGTGAGCCCTCGATGAAGTCGCGGTAGGAGGCGTATGCCTCTTCCGATGATCTGACGTTGAGTATCCGGTCTAGCTCGGCCTGGGCCTCCGCCTCGGTGTCGCGGCAGATCACGTAGCCGGAGACGCCGAACTTGAGCGGCGGCTTCCCGGCGGCTGACCTCAGCCCGGATAGCTCGGCGACCTTCGCCGCGATTACCTCGGGGGCGTCGCCGTGCATCACGTAGGCATCGGACTGGGCCGAGATGATCTCCTTGGCCCTCGGCGACTCGCCGCCCATGTAGACGAACGGCGGCGCGCCCGGCTTCGGCTCCAAGATCGTCCCGTCGATCTGGTACAGCGCGCCCGTGTGAGTGACGGTGTCCTCGCGCAGCAGCCTGGATACGATGTCGAGCCACTCGGACGTCCTGGTGTACCTGGCGTCGTGCACGTCGAAAGGGGCGCCGTACTGATTGGCCTCGTCCTTCCACCACGACGAGACCACGTTGAGCGAGATCCGCCCTGGCGCGATCACGTCGAGCGTGGACAGCGCCTTGGCCGTGAGGGCGGGCGAGTGGTAGTTGGGCCGGACCGCGAGCATCAGCTCGAGGTTGGCCGTGACGGCCGCGACCGCGGGCGCCAGCGCCCAGCAGTCGAGCGACGGTGCCCGGTGGCCCTTGATGTCGTTCAGGTTGAGCTCGGCGATCAGCGACAGCTCGAAGCCGTGCTGCTCGCTCTCGATGGCCAGATCCCTGATGTAGGGCCAGGCGATGCTCATCCCCTCGTCGCGGACGTTCCGCAGCCAGCCCCCGAATATCGGCATCCAGTATCCGAACCGCATCGCGCTATGCCGCCCTTTCGATCTCGTCATCGAGCAACCCGCCGAGGAAGGCCGCTACCGCGCGCTGCGCTGAGCGAGGAGCCACTGCCTCGATCCCCGGGTTGTAATTCGTGTTGGTGTTGATGTCGTAGGTGACAAGCCGGCCGTCTGCGGTCTCGATGAACTCAAGGCCGCAGATCTCAATGCCCTGCCGCCTGGCGAAGTCCACGTACCTGCCGGTAATCGGATGATCGAAGCCCTCCCGCAGCGCGAACAGGCTGGGTGCCGGCTGTGCTTGCTCCCCCGGGCCGATCGCGCAGGCGTCGGCTGGACACAGCTCGAAGCCGCCCGCGGCGGTGTCGGCCGTGATGGCGTAGATGAACTCGCCGCCCACGATCTCGGCCCTGGTGATGCGCGGCTGCGCCGCGCGCAGGTACTCCTGCAGCAGCAAGATGCCATCGACCGGCGCCTCGAATCCGGGCGAGGCGATGTAGGCGTCGAACTCCTCGTGGCTGGCGAACAGGCGGACGCCCAGGCCCTTGCCGCCCTGGTTGTGCTTGGTGATGAACGGCGCGGGCAGCCGCCGCGCCGCCGCCCGCAGTTGCCGTGTGCCGGCGACGGCGATCGTGCGCGGCACGTCGAAACCCGCCGCCCGCAGCGCCACGTGCTGCTCGACCTTGCTCATCTCGAGCTCGATGACGGCACGGCCGTTCACTACCCGGCGGCCGTGCCGTTCGAGCCAGCTCAGCACGCCCCTGGTCTGGTCCTTCGCGTAGGGATGGTCCCTGGTGTGCGACGAGGCGCTCATCCTCGACCAGAACACCCCTGCGGGCGGCGCGGCGTCCAGGTCGATCAGGTCGTCGCCGAGCTGCCATTGCTCGTGCGGGACGCCGAGGGCGTCAAAGGCCGCGGCGATCGGCGGATACCAGTCAGGGTTTTCGTGAATGACATAAACCTTCATCGGCCGGTTGTCCTCAGTTCGCCGCTGTGCTCACTCGCCACCTCGAGGAAGGCGTCGTTCGCTTCCTTCTCGCCGATCGAGACCCGGACGCCCTCGGCGCCGAAAGGCCGCACGGCGATGCCCGCGCTGCCGCAGGCCTCCGCGAACCCCGCCGTCTGATCACCGAGCCTGAGCCATACGAAGTTGGCTTCGGTGGGAGCCGCGGGCAATCCCATGGCGAGCAGTTCGGCGCGCACCCGGTCGCGCTCCCCGACGACCAATTGGACGCGGTCAAGCAGTTCGTCTTCGGCGTCCAGCGAGGCGACGGCGGCGGCCTGGGCGAGAGCGTTCACAGAGAAGGTGAGCATGGTCTTGCGCGCGGCGGCCGCCACGGCATCGTGGCCGATCAGGTAGCCGACCCGGAGGCCGGCGAGTCCGTAGGCCTTGGAGAAGGTGCGGAGGACCGCGACATTGGGCCGGTCCCGGTACACCGCCACGCCATCGGGCACCTCGGGATCTCGCACGTATTGCACGTAGGCCTCATCGAGCACGACCAGGCAGTCACCAGGCACCTGATCGAGGAAGCCAGTCAGCTCGCCGGCCCGCACCGCGGTGCCCGTCGGGTTGTTGGGCGTGCAGATGAAGATCAGCCTGGTCGCGGGCGTGATAGCGGCGGTCATCGCCTCGAGGTCGTGCGCCTCGTCGCGCAGCGGAACCGTGACCGACGCGGCGCCAGCCAGGTCAGACAGGTACGGGTAGGCCTCGAACGACCGCCACGCGTAGAGCACCTCGGCGCCTGGATCGGCGACGGCTTCGAGCAGTTGCTGCACCACGCCGACAGAGCCGCAGCCGACCGCGACGTGCGCGGCGGGGACGTCGAAACGCGTCGCGATGGCCTCGGTAAGCTCCACGGCGCCATTGTCCGGGTACCTGTGCACCTCGGCCGCGGTCTCGGCGATGACCTTGAGCACGGAGGGCAGCGGGCCGAACGGGGACTCGTTTGAGGAGAGCTTGTAGCTGCGCCCGTCAATCTCCTTCGGGGGCTTGCCTGGCTTGTAAGGGGCGAATTGGTCAAGAACCGGGCGGAACCGGGGCGTTGATGGCGTCGGCTTGGACATCGTTGTCCTCCAGGGCTTGAAGGGTCTGGTGGATGAGGTCCACGTCACTGGGCGGCCGGGGTGTGCCTGGCTGGCGCCGCACCCGACCCGGTCACGGAAATATACGCCGCTGGCGGCGCACCAGGCCAGATGCCCCCGCGCGAGGTCGCGCCGGCTACGGTCCCCGCACCCTGCCCGTGGCCGGGCGGCGCCGGAGGGCGCGGCCTGAGCATCGGGGGATGCAGCACCTCGGCATCGCCGCGCCGGTAGAGCTGGGCTGGCCTGCCGCCCGATGAGCTGGCCGACCCGGTCTCCACGAGGAAACCCTCGGCTCCTGTTACCTTCCGGTGGAAGTTGCGCGGATCGAGCGGCGTGCCCCAGACAATCTCGTAGACCTTGCGCAATTCGGCGACGGTGAACTCGTCCCGGCAGAACGCGGCGCCCAGCGGCGTGTACTCAAGCTTGGCCCTGGCCCGCTCCACCCCGTCCTGCAAGATCCTGAAGTGATCGAAGGCGAGCGCGTCCAGGCAGCCGACCGGCTGCCAGCTCATCTTGGGCTGCTCGGGAGCCGGGAGGTCAGGGGCAAGCCCCAGGTAGGCGACGGCCACGACGCGCTGGCGCGGGTCACGATCGGGGTAGCCGTAGGTCTGCAACTGCTCGAGGTGGACAGGGGCATCCGGCAGCCCGGCTCGCGCGCCAAGCACCCGGGCGGCCGTACCCGGCAGATCCTCTTCAAGCCGGATGAATCCCCCAGGCAGCGCCCAGCTACCCAGATGCGGCTCGGCGTCCCTGCGCCAGACAAGAACGGAAAGCTGACTGGATCGTACTGTCAGGATCACCAGATCAACGCTGACCGCGACCCGTGGCACGTCCATATTTGAAACGTAGCGCGAACCGCCCCCGTTGGCTAAGCGGCTGGGCCGCCGACCCGGGTAACGGGTCCCGTCACGTCCGATTCGGCCCCGCGGTCTGCCAGGACTGCCACCACCCCAGCATCCGCGCACCAGCCCCACCCAGCGGCCGCCTAGGGCGGGCGCATGAATGCGCGGACTTATGACCCCGTTGGGTTGTATTAGATTCAGGCGGCGGAGGCCCAGCCGCGCCTGGATGCTGGCCGGGCTGGGTGGATTGGCCCCGGGTCGTGGCCTGCTGGCGGGGACCCGAATCCGCCCCCTGAACCCAAGCCTGCCAATCTTCCGTGATCATGGTCCAGGGCATGATCACGGAATCGTGCACGTGCTGTGACCTGGGCAAAGTTCCGTGATCATGCCTGCGGCCATGATCACGGAAGATCGCTCCCGCGCTAGGCGCACCGTCGCCGCCGCGAACCTTTCCGCCGCAACCTAACCAGGCAAACGTAAGCCAACAGAGTCACCTTTGTTGGGAATTAGGTGTCGATTTTCGCATTGATGTTGTCGGGCTTCGGCCGCCAGCGGCCGCATATGCGATAGTCCGCCCAAGAGGGGCAGCGTGAGCAACGTGGCCCTCCCCGTTGCTGTCGCGGGCGGCCGGCGTGAGCAACGTGGCCCTACCCGTTGTCGTCCTGACAGCAAGAGGAAGGGCCACGTTGCTGTTACCGGAGGCCCGCAACAGCAACGTGGCCCGACCTGATGCTGTCCCGGCCCGGCGACGCGACCAGCCGGCCATGCCCGACCCGACCCGGCCCGGCCGGTCCGGTCGCGTCGCCGCAGTTCAACGAGTAACTCGACAGCCTCATCCGAGGGACCGCTATTCCGGCGGAACTCACCGGCAGAGGGCTGATCAGCCGCTCACTTCACCAGAGCCACACAAGCCACCCAGGTCACGTGGATGCAGGAGACTTCCCGCTTCGGGGAGGCCTATAGAACTGAGAACTCTCCCTTCAATGAAAAGTCCCCCGATTTTGAATAGTGCCTCCGCGCGTGATCTCTGTGCCTGGGCGGACGCGCGCTGTGCTCCGGAACGGCGCCGCCGGGGCAGTGTGGCCCTTGGGCAGGGTGAGCATCGTGGCCCTCCCTGTTGCTGTCAGCGGTCCTTTTTGACAGCAACGTGGCACTCCCTCCCGATGTCTGGTGCGGGCCGGGAGTGCCACGTTGCTGTCAAATCCGGTGACCAACAGCAACAGGGAAGGCCACGATGCTGTTAGAGACGGGCGCCTCCCTGACAGTGATCAAGAGTCACCCGACAGCCTCTATCCGACGACAACACTCCCGAACGCGAAACCGCTCCTTCAAAAACGCGGTCAACTCTCCCCATGGCCTGCCTAACTCGACCAGCTCGCCCCTGGAAGGGGCAGCCGGATGACCGGCGGGCGCGGACGCGCCGCTTTAGGACTGCTCCGACAAGCACGGGAGGTGCATCATTGTCGAAATCGGTCAGGACCGACCCGGGCGGACGCCCGCGTCTGCCCGGATCAGCTCAGGCAGGTTCGGCGCGGATGCCGGCCTCGGTTTTCGATTTGTTGTCGCTTATTGTGAAGGCATGAACCGGCTGGGAGAGCTTGAGCGTGCCATCATGGAGGTTCTCTGGGAATCGGGGGACCCGATGACTGTGCGGCAGGTCGGTAGCTGCCTCACCGACCGTGACCTGGCTCACACGACTGTGATGACCGTGCTTGACCGGCTGGCGAAGAAGGGGTTCGTCCGCCGCCAGCGCGCCGGGAGGGCATGGCTGTACCGGCCGGCCGAGAGCCGCGAAGCGTATGTCGCGGAGCTGATGCTGACCGCGCTCGATCAGACGGGCGACCGGCAGGCGGCTCTTACCAGGTTCGCCAAGAGCGTCTCTGGTGCCGAAGCGGCCGCGCTTAAGGCAGCACTCGAGACGCTCAGCGGTGCCGACCGGAGCTGACAGCCGTGCCAGCCACCGTCATCTTGCTCGGCGCGTTCGCCGTTGCGTGCGTTCCCGCGGCTCAGCTGCTGGCTAACGCGCAATGGCCGCGCCGCTGCCCCATCGCCGCGATCGCCCTGTGGCAGGCGCTCGGGCTTGGATGGGGCCTTGCGGCGATTGGCGCGCTCGCCGGGTTCGGCGCGTCGGGGTTGAGCGGCGGACGGCTGTCACGTGCGGCGTTGCGGGCGGCCGCGATCGCGGGAGCTGACGGCGGGCAAAGGTTTCGGCATGGGGGCACGGGCCGGAGAGCGCGATCTTCGGGCCGCGGCCAGGCGGCCAGGGCTCTGGCGTCGCGGCGAGCGCCGCGGAGCGTGCGGTGCGGCTTCTGGTGGGCGGCGCCGCCGGAGGTCAGTGGGGGCTGCTTACCGCCTTGCGCGTGATCTCGCTCGCTGCGAGCGTCGCGTTGCTCACGCTGCTGTGCTGGATTCTGGTAGCGGCGATCGCCGCCGTGATCAGGGCCAGGCACCGGCAGCGCACGCTGCTCGGGCTGCTCGCCCATGATGACCCCAAGGTCCCCGGCGCGCTAGTCGTCGACCATCCAGCCGCTGCCGCCTACTGCGTGCCAGGCCTGCGCTCAGCGATCGTGATCAGCGCGGGCGCGCTGAACCTGCTCGACACCGATGAGCTTGCGGCCGTGCTCGCGCACGAGCGGGCTCATCTGAGAGCCAGGCACGACCTGGTGCTGCTGCCATTCACGGCGCTGCTGCGCGCGTTCCGCTGGTCGGCGACGGCGCGCGCCGCCAACGCCGAAGTGGCCCTGCTCGTCGAGATGCTGGCCGACGACCGCGCCAGGAGGCTCCGGCCCGCGAGGGAGCTGGCCACCGCGCTGCTGCGCGTCGGGGCATCAGGCGGCGGCCATGCGCCGGCCGGCGCGCTCGCTGCCACGCCTGCGGCGATGGATGGCGAACTGGCCGTGCGAGTCACCAGATTGCTTCGACCGCTCCCCGCACTACCCGTTCCGATCGTTATCGGGGTTGGTTTGCTCGCGGCATTGATCGCGGCTGCGCCGGCTGCCGCGCTCGTGGTACCGCTGTAGGGCGCTAGTCGGCTACGCGAATGCGGAGCCGGCGGAATCCCTTGCCCTTGTTCTCGACCTTGACGACCTCGATTCGCCCGATCTGCTTGGTCGTCGCGACGTGCGTGCCGCCGTCGGCTTGCTGATCCAGGCCCACGATGTCGACGATCCTGACTTCCTTGACCTCGGGCGGCACCAGGTTGGTGGCGGTGCGGATGATGTCGGGGATCGCGAAGGCGTCGTCGCGCGGCAGCGTCCTGACGTCGATCGGGCGGCCGGCGGCGATCTCGGCGTTGCAGGCGTCCTCGACCGCGGCCTTGAACCCTTCCGGAAGCTCGGGCAGGTCGAAATCCATGCGAGCGACGCCGGGTTCCATATCTCGTGAACCACGGATACTCCGCGACAGGAGGCTACCGGAGATGCGCCAGCCCCGGCATTGGCTCGACTCGTCCGAACCACCGGGGCTGATCACATAGGCCAGATCGCTCTTGGGCCGCTACCTCTGGCATCTCGCGGCCGGCCGACCGGGGCGCCCGCCCGATCCGAAGCTTCACCTTCCGATCCGGCCGCCGCTAGCTCCGGGGACTTGTCCCGGCTACGGCACGCGGCCAGAGATCAGGTATGCCTGGTCTGCGCGGGCAGGTCACTCGCCCGGCTTCGCGCGTGTCGCTGATCCGATCTGAGACGCAGGGTAACACCGGGCGCTGACAGATGACTGCTTCAATGTGTCATTGCCTCATCCCGGGCCGCCCCGCACGTGAGGCACCACAGCACCCCGTCCGCCTCCCGCTGCGGCAGGCACGGGTTGCAGGAATCGTCGCAGGCTATCCCGCAGGGCGCGGGCTGAGACCGCCAGTCGGCCTGCTCCTGCCGCATCCTGGCCAGCTGTTCTTCGGTGAGGTGCCTCATTCGCAGCACGTCTGGTGCGGACCGCACCTGTACTGGTAGGTCGGCCACCGCCAGCACCTCAGCCCCAGCACGTGGGACCGGTGCCCGCAGATCACGTGAAGGTCATGGCCTGCGCGGAGCTTGCGCCAGCGGCGCAGGATGGCTGTCACGGGGCTGGTCACCCCTCGTGCAGCCATCCGTGCACCGGGATCGCAACCCGGCCCACCAGGCCGTCGTAACGCGAGATGACAGCCATGGTGACGCCGGCCGGCAGCCGGTCCCGTGATCCGGTCGCCCAGGCTGCCGTCTCGCGGCGGCAGGCACCAGGGGCAGAGCTTCGGGCCGGCCAGCAGGCGCAGGATGCCGAGCACGTCACCACCGGTCCCAGAGCGCGCCGTGCCGGTGCCGTGACGGCTCGGGGTGCTCGCCTCTCGCCAGCGCCGCCCTGGCCTTCTGCCGGGCGGCCTTGTTGCGCGGCCTGACCCAGTCGCGCCGGAACCCGCCGCCGCGAAGGCCGGTGAAGAACGACGGCAGGTCGCCGTCTTCCCGCCGCAGCCTCCAAGGCCGGTCCTTGTCCGTTCCGCTCACCAGCCCATTGTGCACCGGGAGACGGCCTAGGCCGCAGAGCGCCGGGCGCCGACGACACGATCGATCGTGGCGCGAGATATCCCCGTCAGGATGTGCACGCGGTGCTTGGTGAGTCCGGCGGCAAGCGCCTCCCGGACCCGGTCGTCGCGCGAGCGGACGACCTCGGCCCACTCGGCCAGCATCCGCTCCGCCTCGGCCGGGGTCATCACGCGCCGCCCACGTCGAGGCCGTACGCCTCGCGCACGTCGTCGGCGAGCTGGTAGCAGAGCGCCGTCGCCGCGTCGTAGGAGTCGCCTCGCGCCTCGTCCATGAGCGCGGCCCAGTCGATGCCCACCGCCTCGCACAGGTCTTCGATGTACACGCACGGGACCGGCTCGTAGTCACGCGCCTCAGACCACGCTGCGAGGCGGTGGCTGCCGGTGTAGGCGCGGTCCTGGCCGGCCGCCGCAAGCTCGCGGTCAGCCACGAGGGGCGCTCCCCGCCATCCGTGCTCCGCCATCGCTAGGGTCAGTGCCGCCAGCTTGGCCTCGTCGTGCGCCTCGTGCAGCGGCTCGATGCCTGTGCGGTGCTCAACCGGTAGTTCCAGGGGATTGACGAGCGAGTCGGTCGTTGTCATGTAACAAACAATACATGTACCACACGATACATTCAAGCTATCAGGGACCGGGAGCGCAAGAGCGCCCGCACCCGGTGATGCCCCGGGTGCGGGCGCTTCTCGCTGCCACGTTCATCTTCCGTCGCCCAGGTCCCTCGCCAGCGAATCGTGGATGCCCAGGCCGGCCTCATTGGTCTCGCTGACGATGACCATTCCCTCATGCTCGGTGATCATCGTCCGGAGCGTGTCGAGGGTGGTCCGCGACGGCGCGTGCAGGCGATAAGGTCCCGCGCTGGGCGCGCCCTCCTCGAACCAGGCGCAGACCACGCTGAAGGTCTCCGCAGCGTGCCGGAGTCTCCAGTACGGCGATGCCTGCTCGTGAGGGGCCACGGCGAGAGTGAAGACGGCGTGAGACGGGTCGGCGCCGTCGCTCAGGCCGCCTGCGGTGGTCATGCCTACCAGCCCCTTTCCGCGCCGAGGGTGTCCTCAAGGCTCTCGAAGCCGACCGTGACCGAATCAGGGTCGATGCGGCAGCCGGCATCGTCTGCCAGCCTGAGCGCCTTCGAGCGCTTGCGGACGGCGGCGAGGATGTCCGTCCGCCTGGTGCCCTTGTCCGCATCAACGCGGAACTCGACCTTGACAACGTGGCTGCTTGACTCGGTGGCGCTCATGTCGTCTCTCCGTCCGCGAGCACAGCGAGGAATACCTCGGTGCAATCGGAGCTGGCGCCCGTCACGATGCTGCTGACCGTGCAGTACGGCGAGTCGTGGTCCCAGCGCGCGTGACGGCGCAGCCACAACTCGCGGACGGTGGTCTCCGGCTCCTGGCCGTGAGCGCGCGCCTCCGCGTCCCAGGCATACCCGTCCAGGCTGGGCGCGGCGTCTCCGTGGATCAGGGCGAGCGCCTGGCGGATCATCTCCCCCGGAGGCTCGCAGCGCTGCCCCCACGTGCCGATCCCGCCGAAGTGAACGGAATCCATGTCAAGGGCGGCCCAGTCCTCCGCGCTGATATCGGCGATGGCTGTCGTGGTGGTCATGTCGTGCTCCTTGCCGCCGTCACAGGACCACGTGCCCGGAGGCATGCGCGGGGTTGCCGTGCCGCTCCCGGTCGCGGGCCGTGCGCCGTGACGGGTAGTCCAGCTTGCCGGCATCGTCCGGCTGATCCGCCTTGACGGGAGCGGGGGCGCGGACCTCGATCGGCCCGATGGCGTACGTGCCGTCCACCGCGCCGTCCGCGTTCCTGTGGTCGCGGAGCGACACCAGGAGGTGACTCGTGTCCAGGCCGAGAGCCGCCGCCCCGACCGCGAACGGCAGGCTCACGTAGCAGTCATCCGGGCACGACGGGTCCCAGCCGGTGATCTCGCCGGTCAGGATCTTGTACCCGTACGGGATGCCAACGCGCACCTCGTCGCCGGTCGGAGCGAGCGAGATCGGGTGGCCGGCCGCGTAAGTGCCGCCGGCCTTGACGATCTCGACCAGGCGCGCGACCTCGCCGGACGGCGGGATCTCGATCAGGATGGTGCCATCCCCCGAAAAGACCCGCAACGGGTGCGGCGTGAGGTTAACCGGGTACATGATCATGTCGTGCTCCTTGTGTCGTTCTCGGCGGCGATTTCGGCGAACCTGCCCGCCGCCTCCGGGTGGGTGCCGTAGCGGAGCACGGCGCGCCGTACCCTCAGCCATAGCCTCATGCCCCGCTCCTCTCCGGCGCGCCGGTCAGGTGCTCGAATACGAGCGCCGTGATGAGGGCGTCATAGACGGGATCGTGCGCAGAGCCCTCGCCGCTGGTGATCCCGCAGTCGGCCGCGTAGGCGTCCACCGAGGTCGGGTCACAGCCCGCCTGGCGGAGGCACCCGGCCACGTCGATCAGCGGGTAAGGACCCTCCCAGTCGCCGATCAGGCCCGTCCTGTGCATCTCCATGAGGAGCCCGGCCTCGACCGGGATGCCCATGTGGACGATGATCTCCGCGCCGTCCTTCGAGGCGAGGTAGTACGCGGCGAACGCCGCGAGGAGCGCGTCGCGGCACCGGTACTCCGCCAGGCCGGCGATTACGGGCACGACGTGTTCCGCGACCCACGGGTCCGGAACTCCCCCGATCGGGCACCGGCCGCCGAACCGGGAGATCTCGGTGCCGTTGTCGCGGAGAACCGCGCCGATGGCGAAGACCGGCCCCCACAGGCCGTTCGTCTCCGCGTCGAAGCTGAAGACTTCATGCCGTGCTCCCTGTCCCTGTTGCTGTCGCCGCCCGGCGGACGGCGGTCAGCTCCGCGGCGCGGCAGTAGCGCCAGCAGCCGTCGATCAGGAGGCTGCGGCGGCCGGGCTGCTCGTAAGCCGCATCGGCGTCCTGCACGATCTTCAGCGAGCCGCAGTGCAGCACGGCGTCGCCGATCCGGACTTCCGCCCACGGGACGATCTCTTCCGCGGCGACGCGAGCCGGGCCGGTGGTGCCCTGCCCGGAGGCGCGGGTCGCGGCGATGACGTTCAGCGACTGCCAGCCCGCCTCGAAGCACCTCCGGGCCAGTTCGCCGGGGTCGCTGCTGCTGCCCGCGCGGTACTTGCCCTTCTCGTCGGTGCCCTCGTAGTGGACGATCGTGCGGGTGACCGGCACCCGCCGCGTCGCGGTGGTCATGCCGTCCTCCTCGCCAGCGTCCATCCGTGGCCGATGACGCCGTCGTGCTCCCCGTCGGGGATGGTGCCGGTGATCACGTACCCGGCATCCTCGATGGCCTGGCGGTAGGGCTGCTCTTCTTCGGACGAGTGGAGCGTGACGCCATCAACGTCATCGCCGTTCGCGTCCCAGATCGTGATGCCGTCGTACTGGCCGCCCTCCCGCATCTCGTTGATGGTGGTGATGGCGGCGGTGAAGGCAGCCTCCGTCTCGTCGTCGCCGGTCACGTCGTAGTGCCCGGCGGGCTGGTAGGCCAGCGACCGGAACTGCTCGCCGTTGGCCGGGTCGGTGTCCCACGTGTCGGTGATCCGCTGCGCGCCGCAGGTCACGCACGCCTCGGTGATGATGACGCCGCCGCCGTTGCCGTAGACGCCGGGGTTCTCCCGCATGCCGCCGACGAGCTCGAACGGCGACTGCCAGTCGTGCTCCGTCCCGGTGCACTTCGGCTCGGGCGGGTCGAACTGGACCATGACGGTCCGCAGGTCGACAACGTCCCGCAGGCCGTCCGGCTCGTGCTCGACGCGGCCGAGGCTGGCGCGGACGCGGAACGACTTATCGGCGCTGCCCTGGTTCCAGTCGCCTTCGCGGAGCAGCTGCTCCGCGTACTTCTCGGCCTCGGCGTCGCCGGGCGCGCTGAATGTCTCGTCGTACCCGGAGTCTTCCCGGTATTCCCAGTCGGTCATGGATGCCCCCTTCGGGCTCGGTGCTTGCTGACGTGCCCGGCGCGGGACTCGCACTCGCGCTGCCGCTGAAGTCGGGCTGGAGATCGGGGCGGCGACGGCCTGTTTCATGCGCCAACCGATGGCGGTCGCCGGGATCTCCCCGCGCACCATGGGCCGTCGCCGCCGGCTTCTAGCGGCGTGAAACCGCTCAGATCATCGGGTTGCCGCGGTGGCGGTCGCAGCCCTGCATGTCGCCGGCGTCGCCGTTCCACTCGCACTCCTCGCACGAGTAGGAGCGGCCTCGGCGGCTGTAGCTGCCCGAGTAGCTCCGCGCGGCGGGGGCGCTCTCGGCGAGGTAGCCGTACACCATCTCGGTGCCGTCAACCGTGAACGGCCTGCCGACCTTGTCGACCGTCTCGGCCTTCGTCTCGCCGGACTTCTTGTGCACGGTGACCGTGGCGCCCGCTCTGATCACGCTGGCGGGGCCGAATGCGACCCACTCGCCCTTGCCGGTCTTCCGGTAGGTGATCTTCGCTGCGGTCGCGGTGGCGGTCATCTGCTTGCCTTTCCCTTGTCCCTTACCCGATGCCTCCATTATGCTACACACTTGTGTAGCATGTCAACCCTAATTCTTGAGAAGTTGACACACTTGTATCAGCGCAGATAGCTTAGCGGCATGACATCGACACAAGATAGTCCGCGCGGTGACGTCGCCCTGCACTCCCGCGTCAGCCGCAGCACGGGCACATGGCTGGAGGACCGGGCGGCTCGCGCGGAGAAGGACGCCAGCGTCCACCAGCAGGCCAAGGCGGAACTCGACCTGTGGAGGGCGACGCTCGAGTCCGAATTGCACGGCGTCAGGCTCAGCCTCGCCCAGGCGCACTGCGTCGTCGCCGTCATCGGCGCCCCGCTGCTGTCCGAGACGGTCAGACGGCCCGGCCGGTGCTACACCGAGTGCTACGACGCCTTCGCCATCGCCCGCCGCTCGCCCGCGCTCGCCGCCGTCAGTTCCTACGGCAAGCAGTACGGCATTGATGAGGCCGAACTGCTCGACTACCTCGGGTCGCTCGGCCCGGCCGCCGACCACGCACTGGCTGACGCTATCTCCCGCTGGTGGGCGCTGGACCCGGAGATCCGGGCGGATGACGCCGTGGGCTTCGGCGCGGTCGGGCTGGTGGTGGCCGGCGATGCCTGAGGACCTGGACCCGCAGGAGGATGCGGACGGCGCCGGCTGGGAGTCCGTGCGGGAACTGCTCCGCACGGACCGCCAGGCCCGCGCAAGGCTCGCCTTCATCGTCGTCGTGGCCGCTCTGGCCGTCGCCCTGGCGCTCTGGGGCTGGTGATGGCCGCCCTGTGGGACCACCAGCGCGACGCCGTGAAGGCCGTCGTGGCGGAGATAGGGACCGGCGGCCGGTGCCAGGCGATCATGGCCTGCGGCACGGGCAAGACCGTCGTCGGCGCGGAGGTGTCCCGGCAGGTCGCGCCCGGCGGCCGGGTGCTGATAGTCGTCCCGACGCTCGAGTTGCTGGCCCAGACCGCGCGCTCCTGCGCGGAGCACCTCGGCGCGGGCGCGGGGCTGATCGCCGCCGTCTGCTCGGAGAGCGCCGCGACGATGGAAGCCGCCGAGATCCGCTCGGAGATGGAGCACCTGAACGCCGGGGTGTCCACTGACCCGGAGCAGGCGGCGCGGTGGGCCAGGTCACCCGGCCGGGTGACGATGCTGGTCACCTACCAGTCGCTGCACATCATCGCGGCCATGACCGGCCCCGGCGCCCCGGGGTGGGACCTGATCGTCATCGACGAGGCGCACCGCTCGGCCGGACGTGCTGACCGGGCGTGGCACGTCATCCACGACGACTCCAAGATCCCCGCCAGGCGCAGGCTCTACATGACCGCCACGCCGCGCATCATGGGCCGCGACCAGGCTGACGTCGCTTCGATGGACGACGAGTCGGTGTTCGGCCCCGCGGCCTTCGAGCTCACCTTCGCCGACGCGATCAGCCGCGGGCTGCTCGCTGACTACCGCGTCGTGGTCTCGGTCGTGACCGACGCGGACGTGAGGCACCTGGCCGCCCGCCGCGAGACCCTGTCGGCGGGCGGCCCGCCCGTGCCGGCCGACATGCTGGCGGCCCAGGTGACGATCCTCAAGGCCGGTGCCGAATGGGGCCTGAGCAGGGTGATCACCTACCACCACCGCGTGAACCGGGCGCACCGGTTCGCATCGACGCTGCTCAACGCGGCCGACCTGGTGCCGGCAGGAGAGAAGCCAGGACATGTCCGGGCGTGGGCCGTGGACGGGACGATGAGGCTGGCGGAGCGCAGGGAAGCTCTCCGGCACCTGACCGATCCCGGGCAGGCGTGCGTGGTCGTGGCGAACGCCCGCGTGCTGTCCGAGGGCGTGGACGTGCCCGAGCTGGACGGGGTGATGTTCGCCGACCCCCGCGATTCGGCTACCGATGTCGTGCAGGCTGTCGGCCGGGCGCTCCGCCGGGGAGCCGGGGAGGGCAAGGTCGCGACGATCGTCGTTCCCGTGCTCGTCGCCGACGCGGGAGACGCGGCGGAACTTTCGCTCGACGACTCGGCCTACGCGGCGGTGTGGCGGGTCGTGCGCGCGCTGCGCGCCCATGACGAGAGGGCGGCGGACTGGCTGGACCGGATGAGGGCGTCCGACACGGCCCGCCATGAGCGGGCCGGCGGCTCGCCGCACGGGCTGCCGGACTGGCTGATCATGCGCGGCATCCCGGTCACCGCCCGGTTCGCGGAAGCGTTCCGCGTGAAGCTCCTGGACATGGCATCGACCGCCTGGGACGCTGCCTGGGAACTTGGATTCGCCGCCGCGGCCGCGTACAAGGCCGAGCACTCCCATCTGGATCCTCCGCAGGACCACGTCATGGCGGACGGGTTCCGGGTCGGTGGGTGGGTAAGCAACCAGCGCATCGCGCGGAAGAAGAACGCGATGTCCGCGAGGCGTGCCAGGCGGCTCGACGAACTGGGCATGATCTGGGACAGCAACGAGCACCAGTGGCAGGTATCCCTCGCTGCGGCGGCGGCGTACAGCGCCGAGCACGGGCACCTGAGCACCCCCAAGCGACTCCGGTACCAGGGCGTTGAGCTTTACCAGTGGCTCGCCACCCAGCGCAAGGACTACAAGGCGGGCAAGCTCACGGCGGCCAGGATCGCGGCCCTGGAAGCGCTGGGATTCCCGTGGTCGCCGTTCGACGCGGACTTCGCCGACGGCCTGGACACGCTCGCCGCGTTCACCTCCGCGCACGGTCACTGCCGGATTCCCAGGGGCACCCGGCTGGCCAACGGCGCTGTCATGGGGATCTGGCTGGACAACCGGCGCAAGGAATACCGGCAGGGCATACTGTCCGCCGACCGGATCGCCGCGCTCGAAACCGCCGGGATGGTGTGGGACCCGCACGTCCAGGACTGGCGGGACGGCCTCGCGGACTGCCGGGACTTCCGTGAGGCTCACGGGCACCTGGAGATCCCGCACGGTTACCGGGGCACCCGGATCGCCGCTCTGGCCCTCTGGCTGTCCAGGAGGCGCCGTATGCACGCGGGCGGCTCGCTGCCCCAGGACCGCGTGCGGGCTCTCGAAGAACTCGGGATCGCCTGGGAGACGCCTCTTGACCGTGCGCGGGAGGCGTGGCTGACACTGCTCGCCGCCTACGTCCGCCAGCGCGGGCACGCCCGCGTCCCCGTGGCCTACGTGACGCCGGACGGGAAGAACCTCGGGCAATGGCTTTCCCGTCAGAGAAAAGACCACCGCCTGGGCGCCATGCCGCCGGAACGCGAGAAAGCCCTCAGGGATCTGGGCGTCACCTTGTGAGGAGGCCCGGGGCCGGCCAGGAAAGCGGCGACGCTGCTCGCCGATCACGGCATGTACTGGCAGGCGGTGCCGCTGCCCTTGCCTCACCCCCAGTGAACCGGAGAACGGCCCGTGCTTTCCCCGAGCACGGGCCGTTCGCTCCTATGGGCGACTGACTACTCGCTTGGCCGCTCGCGCGCCCGGGTCGTGTCCCGCAGCTCCCGGTACGACTTCGCGAACGCTGACCACCACTGCGGATCGGCTGCCCCGATCGCCTGCGCCAGTTCCTTGCCCGCATCGGTGCGGAGCGCGTTGAGACTCGTCTCCCGCCACGCTCCCGTGTCGTGACCCTGAGCCTGGTACTCGATCGCCTGGAGCAGGGTCTCGATCTTGTCCGCGTCGCGGGCCAGCTTCGACTCAGGCGTCTCGGCGGCCTCGAACTCGGCGGTCAGTGACTGGAAGGCCTTCGCCACGGCCTCGGGCATTCCCGCCGACTGGTGGGCGGTCACGGACTCGGGTACCGCCGTGGTGACGTAGGCCCGGCCGACCGAGGGCACGTCGCCGATCCGCGTTTCGTGCGCGTCGTGCAGCAGGGCTAGCGCGGCGGTGCGACCCACGTCGGCCCCGTCGATCGCGGCCAGCATGATCCCGGCGACGCCAACGCGAAACGAGTGCTCGGCGACGCTTTCCGGCTGCGGAATGCCGAGCAGCAGCCAGCCTGATCGCGGCAGGTTCTTGAGGTGCCCCATCTCGTACAGGAACGCGGCCACGTCCTTGAGCGGATGGTCCACCCCCCCGGGCAGCGGGAGCACGGAGGCCTGGTCGCGAACATAGACCCCGCTGCCGGCGCGGGTGTAGACGAAACCCTCATCGACAAGTTTGCGGATCGCGTTGGCCACAGTGGCCCGCATGACATCGAAATAGACGGCCAGGGCCTCGCCGGACGGAAGCTTGTCGCCAGGCTCGAGCTCGCCGGTCAGGATCGCGGCGCGGATGCTCGCGGCGATCTGGACATTGGGTTTTCGCGGGTCTTCCGGATCAATAAGCTGCATAGCCCGGCAGTCTAGCTGCATATGCTAGTTGGCGAGTTAGGGCGCTTTCGTTGCCCCCTAGTGCAGGCTGGCCTACGATCAGCGCATGTCCAAGGCAGAACGCGCCATCGTCGCGGCCCGGATCGCCGCGGTCGCGGCCGAGGTCCGCGACCTCACGGCCCGGCTGGACGCGCTTGACGCGCCTCTACCCGCTCGACTCTCTCGCGCAGCCGCCTGACCTGCTCGACTAGTTCGTCGAGTTGTCTCGTCACGGCAACGTACTCCGCTGACGGCCCGGGCGGCTCCAGCACGAACGTGCCGAGTCCCTGCCGGGTCGCCACGAGCCCTTCCCTGCGCAGCTCGTCGAGCGCCCGGACAACCGTCGCCATCGTCACGCCGTGCTCGTCCGCGAGCGACTGCTGGCTGGGCAGCTGGTCGCCGGGCCTCAGCCGCCCCCCGGCGATCTCGGAGCGCAGGCAGTCGGCTATCTGCCGGTATTTCGCCGGGATGCGGTTGCCGCTGCCTGCCATGCGCTCAGCGTAGTCGGCAGCCGTGCGACTTAGCTAGGTCAGTCCTCGCATGATTGACACTGTTAGTTATGCCATGACAGACTGCTGACTGTGCAACACGACAGCAACGCAGATAGCCGTCCTGGCGATTTGGCGGCAGGGTGCGATGTCCGCCTGGCCAGCAGGGTCACCCCGGCCGTTGACCGGCGCCTGCGGCTGCTCGCGCTGATCCAGCGCGAGCCCGTCAGCCACGTCCTGACGAGACTGCTTGACCAGGTACTCCCGCCCGCCGACGAGCTGATCGACCAGCTTCGCCGTGGCGACGCCGGGGCCGCCGAGGCGGTGGCCTGAAGATGATCTCCACCCTGAACTCCGAGGCCGTGCTGACCATCGAGCCGGCCACCGATGAGGTCCGCGCATCGCATCCGGACGCTGAGCACGTCCTCATCGAGCACTACCAGGGCCGGGACTACGTCATCTCGACTGACGACGAGTGCCCGTTCGGCATCGAGGCCGCTGCCCGCGCGTGGGCTGAGGCGACCGGAGCGGCCTATTGCGGCCGGGAGGCGTCATGAACTACGAGCCGACCGAGGCCGACGACGAGGACGTGTCCCATATCGCCCGCCAGGGCTTCCGCGCGGCGCTTGACGCGTTTTTCGGGCGGGTACCCAGCGCGCTCTGCGGCTTCGTCCTGGCCGGCAGCGAAGACGGCAGCGATCCAGGACCCGGCGCTCCGGTGTGCGGTAAGTGCGCCGCCATCGCCGGGTGGCCGCAGCGGGAGGCGTCATGAGCGCCGGCCTGAAGCTCGCCGCCCTGGCCGCCGCCGGCCTGTTCGTTTATGGTGCCGCCCACGGCCAAGGCGAGCACAGCCATTACGCGGCCGTCCGCTACGCGCGGGCGCAGATCGGGAAGCCCTACGAATGGGGCGCGGCCGGGCCGAACGCGTTCGATTGCTCAGGGCTTGCCATGATGGCCGAGCGCGCGGCCGGGTACAGCATCCCGCGCACCTCGCAGATGCAGTGGGCCGACCTGCCGCACATTACGCGCCGCCATCTCCGCCCCGGCGACCTGATTTTCTACGCCGGCTCGGACGGCACCGTTACCGCGCCCGGCCATGTCGTGATCTACATCGGCGGCGGCAAGGTCATCCAGGCGTACGCGCCGGGTGTCCCTGTTGAGGTGTCGTCGCTGGCCAGCATGGGCGCTGGCGCCCTGACCGGGTACGCGAGGCCGTGATGGGCGCCCCCGCGAAGTTCGCCGCAGCCGCCGCGGTCGTAGTGATCGCGACGAGCGCGAGTCACGCCTACGCGGGCGGCCCGTCAACGGCGAGCGCCAACGAGCGGCTCGGGATGCGGATGGCTGCGGCGGCCGGATGGGACGCGGCTCAGCGCCACTGCCTGAACTTGCTGTGGACCCGCGAGAGCGGATGGCGCGCCGACGTCTGGAACTACCAGGGCTCAGGCGCCTATGGCATCCCGCAGGCGCTTCCAGCGTCGAAGATGGCCGCCGCCGGGCCTGACTGGCGCACGGACCCTGCCACGCAGGTCCGCTGGGGCCTTGGCTACATCACGGCGGTGTACGGCTCGCCGTGCCGAGCATGGAACCGCGAACTAGCTTCCGGCAGCTACTGAGGGCAGCCGGGCAACGCCCCGAGGGGCAACGAAACCGAAGGAAGAACCGCAATGCACCACATTAACGCAGCCGCGCACCTCGCGGCTCACAACGCCGCGCGCACCGGCCACGGCTACTTCGTCCACTTCGGCAGCTACAAGGTCGTGGCCAACGGCACCGAGGGCGCGATCCTGCTCGGCACCATCATCATCGCGCTCCTGTACACCGCATCCAAGGTCATCGGCCGGCTGCTACCCGCTAGTCGCGCGCCAACCCCGGAAAGGAGATCTCCCCGATGGCATCCAGCCTCAGCACCCGCGCCGAGAGACGCGCTGCTGACGTTCGGGATGCCATCGAGGGACTTCTAGCCGACCGCAACCGCAACCCGCACAAGGCGTTCAACAGGTCAGTCAGCGCACTTCAGGGTGAGGCGGCGAAGGTTCGTGACCACCGGCCAGCAGCCGAATCCGCGCTGATCGATGCGGCGCTGGCCGGGTCGCTGGCGGCAACGGCGGCCGGCCTTCATCTGCACAAGCCGCGCAAAAAGGCGCATCTCATTGAGGCTTTCAGGTCCGCTTACTCGCCAGACGAGGCCGCGATCTGCGAGTTCATCGCGGAACGTACCGGCCTCGACACCGTCTCCGTCGCTGCCGTGCTCAGCGCATACCGGGAGTTCTGATGCCAAGCATGCTGGGATTCCAGATTCGCGTCGGCGATGACGACGAAGATCCGGGCACCCTGCCCGATGTCGCCGATGCGCCCGAAGGCGCTACCGAGCTAGGCACCGCACCCGCACCGCTCGTGCTCCTGGAAGGGGACCGGATGAGCGAGCGCGACCAGACGCTCTCCGCGCTCGCCCACGCCATCCGTGCCGCCCGCCGCCGCGCCCGCGACCTGGCCGAGCGCGAGGGCGGCCTGACGCGCTCGCTCATCGAAGGCCACGCCCCGTCGCTCGGCGAGCAGCGCCGCTACGCCAGGGCCCGCAAGTGGACTGCGCCCGGCCACGACGGCGGCGTACTCGAGGGCATGGGCGTTATCTACCACGCGACAGCCGGCCCGCTCGGCACCGCCTGCGGCCAGGCTGCCGCCGCCATCGCGGCTTACCCGTTCCGCGCCTGCGTCGCCGCCGGCCTCACGCTGCTCGGCACCAACGTGGCGCTGTTCTGGACCCGCCACCACTTCGCCGCGATCATGACCGATCTCGGCGCCGCCGCGATCCTGGCACTGTGGGCAGGCTCCGGGTGGCTCCTGATGCACCTGAGCGGCATGCTGGCGCCCGCCAGGTACGAGGACACGGCCGACTGGGACGAAGAGCCGCGCACCTACGAGGAAGAGGCCGGGTAATGCATATCCCCATCGACGGCTACGCGGTGGCCTACGGCGTGATCGCGATAGCGATCGGCGTGCTGATCTGGATGCCGAGATGGCACATCCGGGTGCTGCACCCCGTCTCCATGGTCGCCGTCCTCATCGGATTCGTGTACCTCACGATCGGCGTGCGCCCGTGGCTGGACGCCCTGGCCAGGCTGACGAGCTCGGGACCGGGTTTCGTCGGGCTGCTGATCGTCGCCGCGTTCGGCGCGGCGGTCTTCCTGTACGAGATCACCCGCAGCCGCAGGGACGACGGCGGCAAGGGTGACGGCAAGGACGGCGGCAACGGCGGCCGCAAGGGCGATCACAAGGACGACCGGGCGCGGGCCTACGCCCTCGCCGGCGCGGGGATCTTCGGCGCGGCGATGATCGTGGTCATCGCCAATGCCGGCAAGCTGCTCCGCGAGGCGACTCACAGCCCCGCCAGGACCGGGCACGCCCTGGCGCAGACAGTGCACGGCATCACGTCGGGCCGCGCAGCCCACGCGCAGACCCTGCGGCAGGCGGTCATCATCGTCGTGGTCGCCCTCGCCGGGGTCGCGGTCCTGGCGTCGGCCATGCGCAGGCACGAGCGCCGCCATGTCGCCCCGCCGGCCAGGCGCGAACGGCAGGCCATCACGTCAGGCCCCTCACCTTCGGGCACCTCGGGCCGGTCGCCTTCGGGAACCCCGGGGCGCCCTGAGATCCCCGCGCCTAGCCGCAGGGGCACCTAGCGATGGGCGCCGGCCGTCGCGGCGAGTTCGCTGCCTCCGTCTACGCGCACCGGGCGATCCTGGCCCCCCTCGCGTGGATGGCGTTCTGCGATCTCGCCGCGACTTTCGCGCGCTACGGCGTGCGCGGTGCCTACGGGCCGGCTGACGATGGCTGGTGGACGGTGCTGTTCGCGAGCGGGCTGGCCGGCATCTGGATTCTGCGCAAGCGCAAGGCCCGGCCCGGCCGGTTCGCCGGCGCGGCGATCGCCCGCGCCTGGTGCGGCCTGCGCGGCAGGAAGGCGCCCCCGTGGCCGCTGGGCCACTACAAGCACGGCACCCGCTACATCACCTGGTGCTGGGCACTCGGCACCCTGTGGGCGCTTACCGCCGCCACCTGGTCGCCGTTCTCGCCGGACCTGATCCCGCAGGCCGCGCTGGCGTTCGGCGGGTTCGCGCTGGCCGCGCCGCACCTGCACCGCAACCGCATCACCCACGCCGGGCCGAGGGTCATCTCCGGCGAGACCGTGACCTACGCCGAGCAGGTGCACGACGATCACCGCCACGCGGAGCCGGGCGCCCCGCCGCTGCCAGCCGAGCCTGTCAGCGGGCACCCGGAAGCCCGGCAGGCGCACGCCTACGCCGCGCCGGGCACGGGCGCGCTCAAGACCGGCGTCCAGGCCAGGCCGCGCGCCGCGGGCGCCGATCCGGTCAGGGAAGCGCTCGCGAAGGTGCTCGCCGAGCACAAGGTCGGCGCGGAGGTAACCGGCGCGACCCGGGGGCCGACCGTGACCCGCTACCAGATCGAGATCGGCCCGGGCGTGAAGGTGGCCGCGATCATGGGACTAGAGCGCAACTTCGCGTACGCCACCGGCTCCGTCGCGGTGCGGATGCAGGCCCCCGTGCCCGGCATGTCGGCCATCGGCGTGGAGATCCCCAACGCCGTCCGCGAGACCGTGCCTCTGGGCGACATCCTCCGGTCGCCCGCCGCGCAGGCCGACCGGCACCCGCTGCTGGCCGGGCTCGGCCGGGACATCGAGGGCCGCGCGGTGCTGGCCTGCCTCGCGAGGATGCCGCACCTGCTCCTGGCAGGGGCCACGGGCGCGGGTAAGTCGAAGGCGCTCGACGCGCTGATCTGTTCCGTCCTGACCAGGGCCACCCCCGACGAGGTCAGGATGCTGCTCATCGATCCCAAGCGGGTGGAGCTCGCGGCGTACGCGGGCATCCCGCACCTGGTCACGCCGATCGTCACCAGCCCCAGGAAGGCGTCGGACGCGCTGGCGTGGGTGACCGGGGAGATGGACCGCCGCTACGACGACCTGCAGGCGTCCGGGTTCCGCCACGTCGACGACTTCAACACGGCGGTGCGGGCCGGGAAGGTCACCGCGCCGCCGGGCAGCGAGCGGGAGTACGTCCCGTATCCGTACCTGCTGGTCATCGTCGATGAGCTGGCGGACCTGATGATGGTCGCGCCGGCCGACGTCGAGGATTCGATCGTGCGCATCACCCAGCTCGCCCGCGCGGCGGGCATCCACCTGGTGCTGGCGACGCAGCGGCCGAGCGTGAAGGTCGTCACAGGGCTGATCAAGGCGAACGTGCCGTCGCGGCTGGCGTTCGAGACTTCCAGCCTGACTGACTCGCGCGTGATCCTGGACCAGCCGGGCGCGGAGAAGCTGACCGGCCAGGGTGACGCGCTGTTCATCCCGCAGGGCACGAACAAGGCCGTGCGGCTCCAGTGCGCGTACGTCACTGACGAGGAGATCGGCGCCATCGTCGCGGCGTGCAAGGTCCAGGGCGGGGCGTTCGCGAGCGTCCTGGCCGACATCCCGGCCCCGGCTCCCCGTGAGGCTGACACCGACATCGGCGACGATCTGGAACTGCTACTTCAGGCGGTCGAGCTGATCATCTCCGCCCAGCTCGGGTCGACGTCGATGCTGCAGCGCAAGCTCCGGATCGGCTTCGCCAAGGCGGGCAGGCTGATGGACATCCTCGAAGGTCACGGGATCGTCGGCCCGAGCGAAGGCAGCAAGGCACGGGACGTGCTCGTGCGGCCCGAGGACATAGACGATGCGATCGCCGCGCTGAGCGGTACCAGCAAGGAGGCAGTGTGATGGGGCGCCCCGGCAGGAACCGCAATGCGACGGCGGCCAGCGGCTGGCACGCCGGCGAGCACGGCGTGAGCGAGGCGCGGTCACGCGGCGGCGGTCAGGCCGGCCGGTCATGGAGCGTCCGGTTCACCCGCGATGACATGCCCGGTTCGCTGATCACGGTCACGTTCTGCGCGACAGGCGATCGCGGCGAGTTCGACGTGCTGCGGAAGGTCGAGTGGATCGTCTGCACTGACCCGTCGGACCCGGCCGGCACCAGGGCCTGGTCGGCGGAGGATTGCGAGCACATGTGCCCGGTCGCGATCACCACGGCGGAAGGGGCCGAGCGGGAGGCTTACGAGATGGCCTGCGAGACGGTGAGCGAGGCCGCGACATACGGCACCTGGGACGGCGAGCCGTGGGAGTGACCGCGGACCCCCTCCCCGACCGCCCCGCGCGCCCCGATTCCGCGATCCAACGCGCGCGTATGCGCAAGCCCGCACGGGCGGACGCCCGCACGCGCGCGCGATCATAACCCATAGAAACTACCTCTGACCAGCGGGAATGCGGAGATGAACGCAATGAGCGGCGACTGGACCTGGGTTCAGGCGCACGGAAGCATGCTCGCCATCGCGGCCGGGGCTGTCCTCGCGGTCCTGTGCGCGGTGACCATCGTGACTATGGCGCGCAGGGTGTCGCTGGCCCCCGTGGTCCGGGGGATCGCCATCCCCCTGGTGCTGCTGTGGGAGGCGCAGGGCGTCTACGGGGTGGCGCTGAGGCTGCACTCGCCCCGCGAGCTTGCCTTCGCATTCGCCGGGGTCGCCAGCGCCGTCCTGCTGGGTCTCGCGTCCTACGCCCACAAGCACTTCGCGAAGCACGGCAACCTGGGGCCGAACGGGCGGGTGATGTGGTACGTCGCAGTTCCGATGGGCGTCGTCGTCGCGGCCAACGCCGGGTCACTGACAGGCGCCGGCCTGCGGGTGCTCCTGCCGCTGCTGTCGCTGGTGATGTTCCGCGCCCCGTACCTGCCCGACGAGCCCGCAGGGCCGGAGCAGCAGCGGATCACGTGGCGGGAGAGGCTGCGCCGCCGGCTGGAAGTGCTCGGGCTGCTCGCACCCGTCGACCTGACCGTGTCCGCCGTCCGCGCCGAGCGGCGCATAAGGCAGCTGACCAGCCACGCAGCCGGATACCACGAGGGATTCCGGCCGTTGCGGCGCTGGCACGGCTGGCGGTTCGGCAAGCTCGCGCTCACGGCCACCGACGAGATGATCGATGAGGCACGGCGGCGGTTCCGCCGTGCGCAGACCGGGCTCGCGAGCACGGCCCCGGACTCGCCCCGGAGCGGGCTTGCCGCCTCGCCTGAAGCCAGTCCCGAAGCTCGCCCGGAGCCTGCTCCCGAGGTCGCTCCGGGGCAAGCCTCAGGCCTCGCCCCGGACCTTGCCTCAGGCGAGTCCCCAGGCGAGCTTGCGAGCATGCTTGAGACGTCGCCTGAGGCAAGCTCCAGGCCCATCCTCAGGCGAGCCCGCGAGGGCGACGCCGAGCCTGCGCTGAAGCTCGCCGCGAGCAAGTCCAAGCGCATGACCCCGGACCAGCTCGCGCTTCATGTCGCAGCGATGCTCGCGGCCTACGGAGACGGCGCGGTGTCCCAGGCGCGGATCAAGGATGATCTTCACGTCGGCACCGACAAGGCCCGCGACGCGCTGCGCATAGCCAAGCGCGACCGCATCGTGACCCCCATCGGCTCACGCCGGTCATCGGGAGAGTAGGAACATGAAAGCCGGGGGACGCGACACCACATGCCCGGTGCCGGGCCAGTATTCGCTGTACAGGTTCTACGACGCCCGCGAGGAACTTCTGTACGTGGGCATAAGCAATGAACCCTGGCGCCGGCGCAAGCAGCACAGCGTGACGCAGCCCTGGTATCCGCTAGTCAGATTCCAGACCATTGAGTGGCTGGACGGCGAGGCTGCGGCTAGCCGCGCTGAGCGTTCCGCCATCCGGCGCGAGCGCCCGCTGTACAACATCGCAGGCGCGATCGAGCCACCGCCAGTTCCGAGGCGCAGGCTCGGGCTCCGGCCCCGTCGCTGGATTACCAGGGCGATCTTCACCGCACTGTGGGCGTGGGCGGCAATCTTCGAGCGTGCCTGCTGTCCCGCGCTCGCGGCTCCTCTTGTTGCCTGCGAGTACCTGCTGCTGTTCGCCGCGCTGGCGCACGCTGCCGGCTATTGCCTGCTTGCGTCAGGCCCGTCAATGCGGCGACTCGGCACGTGGATCGAGCGCAACACGACAGGCGCATCCTGGCCGAGGTGCAGGCAGAGCGGCCGAGCCTGACCGCAGTGAACTAGCAAGGAGGTAGCCACCATGAAGACGCCAATTCGTCCTGTTCGTTCTCGGCTGGGCCGGGCTGATAGCCGTGATAGCGGTCATGACGTCCGGTCACTGAGGCACCCCGGCACGGAAGGAAAACGTCATGGCGAACCAGCACGATCACCAGGTGGTGGAGCACCGACGTAATCCATACCGGCCAGTGGTCACTCACCATGATGGACACCTACGCGGACGGGTGCACGTATACGTACACCCAGACCATTTACGACGGCTGAGAGGAGGATCATGAGCATGGCCAGGAACATCCCGCCCGAGCCGCCGTACCGGTGGCGGCCGCTCGGCACCGTCCGCGCGGACCTGCCCGAGCCGGGCCAGGTCATCGCCTGGCGGCACGCGGCGTGGCTCGTCATCGAGGTCAACCGCGCGCCCGAGGCCGACTGGCCCGATGGCGTGCGCCAGCGCATGGAGATCGTCAAGCCGGAGTACCGGGACAGGCTCATCCCTCGCCACGTCATCGTGCGCCCGGCCGCCTTCAAATCGAACGGCGATCCGGTGCGCGACGCGAACGTCACCGTCTCCCTGTCGGCATACGGCGGCTTCCGCCCCTGGGACGTCTACCCGAGCGGCCACTACCCAGTGTGCGCCGAGTGCGGGGAGCCGCCCCCGTGCCGCGCGGAGATGGCTCGCGAGCTGGGCGAGCGCGCCGAGAAGGACGCGGCCAGGTTCGAGATCAGCGGCGTGTGCCCGTCCTGCCAGGAGATCCCGACCGCCCGGCACAAGGTCATCACGTTCGACGTGAACCTGCGCGTCCCGCTCGGGCCGCCCGTCACGTTCCACATCGGCCGCCGGGAGTGCCGTTACGACGCGGTGAAGTACGAGCAGGAGCTGGGGAAGGCGCAGCCCGGCTACCGCCTGCTCCTGTCCTGCCCCGGCACGGTCACCCGGCACTCATGCGACCCCTATGACCAGCACGGGCCCGCCGAGTGCACCGAGGGCGACGCCTGCCGGGGCGCGAAGGTGCCGCACGCCGCGAAGATCGGCTGCCCGGACAGCTGCGGCCGGTGCCGCGATATCCGGGAAGGGCGAGCCGCTTCGGTAGCCGAGCGCAACGCGGCTGGCGACTGGACGGTCTGGTGAACCGTCCCGTCGCAGCGCCTGGTGCGAGCGCCTACCGCTGCGCCGAGTGCGGCCACGGCAGGCACCTGACGGCATGGGGCAACGCATCTGTCTGCGGGCCGCTCGGCGCCGACGGCGAGATCACTGAGTACGAGTGGGATGAACTATGGCAACTCCACGAGGACTCGATTCAGTGCGCCCGGCACCCGGGCGCGGCGTGGGAGAAGCTGGTCGCCGGCCGCTACTGCCGGTGGTACTGCTGCACGCGCTGCGACGGCGACGGGCGCGGTGGCCAGTGCCCCTGCACCGGGGTCCATCCTGCGGACGGGGACGGCAAGCGAACCGCTCACTCGGGCTGGTGGCCGGCCGGCGAGCCGTGGCCAAGTTCAGACCTTGACCGCGATGGCCACGCGTTCACTCCCGGCCGTGACCCTCACTGCCGCTACTGCGGGGCTTTCGCGGACGGAGAGTCCGGGTGCAAAGGCGACACGCACGAGTGTCCCGCCACCGTCGAGCCGGGCACGGGCAAGCCCTCATTCCAGCTTTACCGCAGCGACATCTGGGTGTGCTACCAGCCGGGCACCATGAACGGGGACTTCACTGAGTGGCGCTGCGAGGCCGGCCACGTTGTCACCCGCGAGACTGAGGTGCCGCGCGGCTTCCCGGGACGAAACCCGCAGGAGCACCTGGCCCACGCTGCCGCTGGCCAGCTCGGCAGGAGAATGGGGAGCCTGGCCAACTGAGGTCACCCGTCCCCGCAGCCGGAGTGAGAGGATCACGGGCATGGGCGGCAAGGCGGTATTCACTCCCGAATGGCAGCACGCCTGCGCTCCCGGCTGGACGACGGAGCAGTCCGAGGGAACGCCTGACGGGCTGTTCCCGGCGGGCTGCTACGCTCTGCCGCCGCAGGCTCACCTCTACCCCAGGGGCACCGTCTGGGAGTGCGGCTGCGGACGAACGTGGGTGAGCGCTGGGCCGGCCGCACCCAGATCACCCGGCTTCATCGGCTTCCGGCCCGAGCGGCGGGGAGAGCGCAGGCGGCGGCTGAGAGGATCACCATCATGAGACCGGTCATGCTCCACGCCGACGGCACTGAATGCGGCCACGAAGGACCGGCAGCACGGACCTTGCACGACGAAGGCGGACCTGCCTGCCCCGCCGGGATCGAGGTCACTCACGTCCGCTCCGGCGAGAAGGACATCCCGGTCGATGAGGCCGTGCGGGCCATGATGCAGGTCGGCGACGCCATAGCGAAGGTGCTCACGCCGATGATCTCGCAGGCCGCCGTACTCATCCGCGGCCCGGCCGACCTTCCCGCGATCCGTGTCGCACATGGCGCCGCAGCCGCGATCGAGGCGGAGCGGGAACGCGAAGAGGCCAGCCGGACATGAGCCTCCCGCGCGCTCAGGCGAAATTGCTCTGCGGCAAGCCGTACGCGCTGCCCGGCGAGCCCGGTGACGAAGAGCAGGCATTCCTGTACTGCGCCCTATGGGCCGCCCACGGAGGGCCGCACATCACGCTGCTGTGGTGGTTTGACGACGACCCTCCGGTTACGGCACCAGGAACGCCAGCGCCAGAGCGGTAAGCCCTCCCCATCCCAGCCACGGCGCTCCCGCCGAGATCACTCCCGCCGACTGCAAGGTCATCAGGAGCAGGAGCACGACAGCGGCCAGGAGGCAGATCCGGTTCCACGTCAGCTGCATGTGCTGGCATCTGCCCGCGCAAGCACGCTGTAACCTCACGGTAAGCCTGCCCTTTCCCTTCGCTCCTGATTCGGGGGATCTTGCCATGGCCGGAGACTGGCGGAACACTTTCGAGGCGCGGGACAGATGGGCTGAGCGGCACCGCGCCGCTGTCCCGGCGAACACCCGCGGGCCGCGCGGTGACGGGGGCGCCGACAGGGAAGGCGAGCCGTGCGGGAGAGGCGAGCGCTGCGCCGAGGCCAGGCGCGTCATCGGCAGCGACGGCCAGGCGAGCAGGGTGCCTCCGCGCGGACCGACCGCCTTCTGCGTCGCCGACACGGGCGTCATCGCCCGCTGCATCCGTGATCTTCCCAGGGTGCGCGGCGTGCTGGCGGGCTTCGCGGGCATCAGGGTCGCGGGCGAGCGGTCGGTGAAGGTCCCGTTCGGGCCGTCTGTGCCGATCCGCCTTGATGTGGACGAGATAGCGCGGCTCATGGCCGACGCGGTGATGACGTGGCACGAGCGGGTGGCGACGGTGACCGGCCTGGCCGAGCCGGTCACGGACTCGTGGCATCCGGTGCCGCGCGAGCCGCGCCTGGCCGGGCCAGGCCGGTGCCCCGGCTGCTCGACAGGCATCGGCCCGCGTTCCGCGGCGGTCACCTGGCGCGGCAGGCTCGCCCACGCCGACTGCGCGGCGTGGCTTGACGGGCAGCCCGGCGCGCGGCCCGGGCTCGGCCGCTCCTGTGACGTGCTCGGCGCGAACCTGAGCGCCCTTCTCGGCCTGCGGGCCGCCGCGATGCAGCGCCCGTGCCGGTCCGCCGCTTCCCTGCTCGCCTATAGCGCGCAGGTCGTGGCCTGGCACGGCGACGGCGCGCTCGTCCTCGCCGGCGGCGCCCAGGCTGGTCACGAGTTCCTGCGACTGGACTACCTGGCGCGCGCGGCCATGGGGCTGACCAGGCCCCCCGAGACGAAACTGCTCGGCGTCGAGTGCGCGAACGATAACGAGCGGTTCCCGTGCGCGCTGCGATCGCTCCGGCTGGCCGAGCCGCCCCATCACGCGGGCGACCCGGTCTACTACAGCGAGTGCACGGCATGCGGGCACCTGATGACGGAGGCGGAATACCGCCTGTGGGCTGACCGGAACTGGCGGTGGCATGAGGGCCATCTCACCCCGGCGCAGATCGCCGCGCGCGGTGAGATCAGCGAGGGAATGGTGCTGCGGCTCATCGCGTCCACCCGGTCGGTGAAACGCCGGGCGATGCTAGGCGAGGCCGCCGCCGCGTAATTGACCTGCGGGAAGAAAGGCATGTAGATTTGGGCCTGTTCATGCTGCCCGGAATCAGGAAGCGTCCTGACCGGGCGGCTTTTTTAATGCCCGGAGGTGACCCGTGCCGGACATGGTTACCCCCCGTCCGGACGGGCTGGTGTACCGAGAGCAGGCCGCAGCGCTATGCGGTGTCACGCCCGCGGCGATCACTAACTGGGTGCGCGAGGGATACGGCCCGAAGGGCACGAGGGTTAAGCTGCGCGTCGCCGGCCATGACGGAGCGCGCCCCCTGTTCGACCCGGTCGACCTGGCAAGGGCCGAGCACGCCACCAGGAAGCGAGCCAGGCGCGGCGAGTACGCCGTAGCCTGAAACGCATGGACAACATGACCGTCAACTGCCCGGACCCCGGATCTGTCGTCGGCGGGCGCCTGGACACGGTCGCCTGCCCTTCGTGCCTCGCCATCATCGCGACGGCCATCATTCCCGGCGAGACGCTTGACGAGGCGGCAGAGCGCGCGGTTGAAGCCGCCAGGCAGGAATGCCCGGGTCACGCCGCTGTCGTTTAATTGCCGCCCGGTGAGCCCGAGGCCTCCTGCCGCCGCGCGCTCGCGACGGCCATGGCGATGAGCCGCCCGCGCCACGGGCGCAGGATGACGCGCAGCCACCACGGGCAGGCCGCCCGGTAAAGATCGCGCGCCATCCGCTCGTAGTCCGGTTCCACCGCTCACCACGCCTTCCTGCGTTTCGGGTCGTTCCGCCGCTGGTGGGCGGCGAGCGCCTCCTCCGACACTTTCGCGTACCTGGCCAGGGACCGCACCGAGGCGTGCCCTGAGCGTGCCAGCAGCATCGGAGTGCTCGTCCCGGCATCGGCGTCGTGCGTGAGGGACGAGTGCCTGAGCTGGTGCAGGGTACTCCCGCCCGAGGCAGTGCTGAAGATTTCCTCGGCCCTCCGGTAGGACAGCCTGGCCTTCCCGCTCCCCGGGTCGACGTCGCAGGCGGCGAGCGGGACGCACGCCTTCAGCGACGTGAGGAACAGGGGGCCGGCCTCGCGGGGCGAGGGGGCGGCGCCTGTCGTCGCGCACGCGGCGCATTCGGTGACGACGGGCCAGCCGGCGATCCCCTGGCCGTTGCACGCCGTGCATTCCCGCAGGTAAGCGGCGATCATGCGCGCTGTCCGCGTCTGCCAGATCACCGCGCGGACCTTGTTGCCCTTGCCCGTCACCCTCGCGCGCAGGCCAGCCTGGTCAAGTTCGCTTACGTCAAGCGACAGTATCTCCTCCGCCCTGGCCGCCGTCTCGTACAGCATCGACCAGAGCAGCCTGTCCCGGAGGGGCGCGGATCGCAGTGACAGCAGCCGTTCGACTTCTGCCCTGGGCAGCGCGCGGTTCGAGTCTTCCCTGGGCTTGCGGCGTTCCAGCCGCACGAGCGGGTCACTGTCAAGCCATCCCTGCCGCCGCCAGTACGCGACAGCGGCCTGCAGCGCGCACAGCCTCAGGTTCCACGTAGCGGGCGCCAGCTTGCCGTAGCGCCGCGTGAACCACGCCGCCACGTCATCGGCGTCAAGGCCGTCCACGGCGCCGCTGAACGCCGCCGTGAGCGCGCGGTACGCCTTGCCGTAGGCATCCCTGGTGGATTTCTGCTCCGGCCCGCACAGGGCCGCGAGGTAGGCGTCGCAGGCGTCGCCCAGGCTGACCGCCTCGCGGGGCACGACTCTCAGCGCGGTCATGACACGTCCTGTCGTGCGAACCAGTCCGCGACCATCGCGGCGTCATCCTCTGTCTCCTGGGGCTGATGCGCGGACGACTCGAGTTCTGTGCACGACTCCTCTGCCAGGGCCGGCCAGTCGCCGCCCGCGGCCTCGGCTATCGCGAACAGCGGCTCCCACAGCGCGAACGGCCGGTTTCCGAGGCCGTCCGGCACGTACGGCTCCCGTGCCGCCAGCCCGTCCGCCGTCTCCTGGGCTGTCCAGCGGCCCAGCCTCGCGCTGATGACCTCCGCCACCGCGCGCGCCCTGTCGTCGAACCGGGGCGGCCGGTGCCCTTCCGGAGCCTTGCGCATGTGCACGAACAGGCACCGGTCGAGCAGCGCGTTCAGCGAGTCCCCCGTGCCTTCCCGGAGCACGTCCAGGCCGGCGAACCCGAGCGCCCCGAACACCGGCAGGTCCGCCGTCTCCGTGCCCGAGCCGCTGGCGCGCGACCACTCGCCGTCCCGCTCGTAGCCGCTGTTGATGATCGTCCTGATCGCGGCCTTGCGCTTGCCGGAGCCGAACAGGATGTCGGCCTCGTCGAGGAAAACGGGCCGGTGCTGGCTGCCGATGGTCCGCGCGACGGCGGCCTCGGACGGCTCCAGCATGATCTTGCCGTTCGGCGACAGTTTCGCGACGATCCGCTGCGCCCACGACTTTCCGCCGCCCGGGGTCGCCGACAGGAACGCCAGGCGCGGCGTGTACTGCCATATGAGCATCTGCTCCTTGTCCCTGGCGTGCGCGTGGGCGACCCACAGCGCGACCATCGTCAGCGACGCGTCGGACGGCCACACCACGAACTGCGCGAGGTAGCGGCGCGTCCACTCCAGCACCTCCGCGCCGTCGATCCGCTCGCGCGGAGCCGGGAGCGCGGCCGGCCGCCTGGTCTCCGGCGCGGTCTCCGGCATTACGGCTACCGTGCTCCTGGCAGCCGTCCGCGGAACTGACGGCGGGTACTCCCCGGCAGGTGCCTGCTCTATCTCCGCTGCCCGTGCCCGCATGCGCTCCGCCGCCGCGTTCACAGGTCGCTGCCCATCTCGAACAGGGGCACGTCGCCCGGCAGGGGCTCGGTCACGCTGGCGCCCGGGTTGCGGATAACTGGCGGCATCAGCTCCGGGAACAGCGTGTCCGGCGCCGTCTCGATGATCTCCCGCTGCCTCTTCAGCGACTTGTCGAACGTCGCCTGCTGCATCTCTGTCCAGTTCATCTAGGTAGGCCTCCCTCTGGTCGCGCTCCATGCGCTGGTACTGGGTCACTGTGATGCGGGTGTTGCCGGGCTGGCTGAACCACTCGGCCAGCTCCCACGACGCATAGGCGTCGACACGGGCCTGATTGCCGCTCCACAGCGACCAAGGGTCAATGCCTGCCGCGATGCCCCGGCGGTTCAGCAGCACCCCGTTGGTGGCCGACTCGGCCGCGAGGTACTGGGCGTGTGCTAGCTCATGCCACGGCTCGGCCGCCAGCCTGCGCGCTGACCGCCGCCGGGCGGCCTGGTGGCGGCGCCCGGCCTCAGCCAGCGCGGCCTCAGGGTCATCCGCGTATGCGTCGGCTAGCTGCCCGTCACTGAGCGCGGAGAGGTCAGCGCGGTCAATGGTGGCGGTCATGGCGATGCCTGCGTGTAGGGTCGTGCGTGGCGGCCAGCGCCAGCCTTGCGCGTCATCGTGCTCCCATCGGTTTTCTCTTGGCGGAGTGGATTGATCAGGGGAATGGCTCAGGTGCTGGCCGTCACCTGCTTGAGTGACGTCCCAGTGCCTGGCCCGCCTCGCGCTCGCGGCCTGCCATGGCTGCCCGCATCTCGCCCGCCCCGGCCGCGGGGTCCTCTTCGCAGCGGCGCACCAGGGCACCCACCGCTTCGGCGATCCGCCGGTCAGCGTTCGCCCTGGCCAGCCTCAGCGCGCGGAGACGGTCCGCCAGCCGGTCTATGTCGCGGTCCAGTGACGCGATGGCGTCAAGATCATCGGTGATGCTAGTCATCGGCGTGCCGTCGCCCGCGTCGATGCGCTCGCTCTGCGCGATGGCCCGGCCGATCCATTCCCGCGCCTTGTCCTCATCTAGCGTGAACCTTGAACCTTGCGCGTCAGTTGTCATCGGTCGTTACCTCCTGGTCGCTCGTCGGCGCGAGCGTCATGAACAACTCATCGGCAGCCTGGCCAGCGCCGCCCCCGCAGAGCCGGATTGTCCCGTCGGCATCCATCTGGACCTGGGACGCCTTCGGCCACGGAATGCCCCAGCGGGCGCCGTCGAAGTACAGCGAGGCGCCGTTGGTGCGGGTGATCGGGCCGCTTGATGTAGTGGTTGGTCACGTCGTAAACCGCGCCGGGCTGCACGGCCCGCTTGATCTCCGCAAGGGTTGCCATCGGTTGCTACCTCCCTGATAGCCGGGCTGGATACCCGTGGCACGGGAGCGGACCGAGGTCCGCGCCCGGCCATGGTGAAGCCAGATCAGCCGGTTAGGACATCGGCCGGAATCGTGACGATGACCGTTCGCACATTGGCGCCCGAGACGGCGAACGAATCGTCAGGCAGAGAGCGGATGCTCCCGCCGCGGCGTGAGACGAACTCGCGGAACGCGGCGCGATCGGCCCGGTGCTGCACGCCAGCCGACATCACCGCGACCAGCAGGCCGCCCGCACGGAGGAATCTGTGCGCGTGCAGCACGTGCCGCACCTCCTGGCTGAACGGCGGGTTCATGATGACCCTGTCGAAGCGCGGCCGGCCGTGCTCATCGGCCATGGCTTGCGGGTCGGTGGCGAGGAAGTCCAGGCAGCACGCCGATCGGGGCAGGCAGGGCAACTCGCCAAGTCCCCGCGCTAGACGCTCGTTAATCTCGATGCACCACACGTCGCAGCCGAGCGCGGCGACCGCAGAGGCGATAGCGCCAGTGCCGGCGGAGGGCTCCAGTACGTCCATGCCCGGCTTGAGCCCGGCCAGCGCGGCCAGCTTCGCGATCACGGGGGCAGGCGTCGCGAAGCATTCCGAGCGCGCGTCAACTTCCGCCGGCACCCGGACCGCCGGCACTTCGGCGGTCACGGCCGGCCGCTCGCGGCGCGGCAGCGGCGCGGAGGGGGCGCCCGTGGTCACGGTGCCCTCGTGCGGGCACTCGACCGTGCGGATCTGCTCGTAAGGCAGCGTGCGCGGCCAGTTCGTGCGGCTCAGCGTGACGGTCTTGGGGTTGGTCCTGGTCACGGTTGCGGTCTCGGCCGGGCGGCCTGAGATAACCGCCGACCAAGACACGGTGTCGCCCTTGTGGATCGTCTCGCGCGAGTGCAACACGTAGCCGTTCGCGACGTGAGCCGCCAGCGCTTCCTTATCGGCGGTGAGCTGGTGCTCAAGAAACACCTTGCGGGCGGTCAGCTGCTCTAGGTAGGAACCTTCGGCGGGCTTGCGGTCATGGCCGTAGGCGCCGCGCCAATCGTTGGCCGGCCGCGTGCCGTTGATGTAGTGCATGGTCTGCCGCAGCTCGGCCTCAGCCTTGTCTATCCGCCGGATGATCACGCCGGGCCGCTCCCGGTAGGCGTCCGCCGTGCCGACCACGGCGGCGGCCTGGGCCGCGTGCTCGGCCTTGCTGAGCGCGTCAACGCCGGCGCGCATGTTCTGGTCAATGCGCTTCTGCGCGACTCGCGCGCCGCGCTCGGAGTGGTGGCCTACCAGGATGGGCTGACCGCCGGCGAACCGCTCCGCGTAATGATCGGCAGCCGCGAACCGGCGGTCAGCCTCCGCAGAGTTGCGCCCGGCCTTCGCGCTCAGCCGGTCGTAGCGATCATCTAGGCGCTCCGCCCGGTCGGCCTTGACCTCGGTCACGTCGCGCGGCGTGTCGTCAATCTCAACAGTGACCTCGAAGCCGGCCGCGCGCAGCGCCTTGGCGGCCTGCTCGATCTGCCAGCGTTTCGCCAGGTGGTCGCGTGACTGCGCGATGCCGAGCATGCGAAGCGAGGGGAAGTACCGGAACCGCGCGGCGGTCCTCGGGCCGATCAGCTCGTACACGCCGTCACCCTTGCTAGTGCCGTAGACCAGCGTCCCGTCGGCGTGATTGTGGGTGATGGTGATCACGCCGCGCGACGCCTTCGCGGGCGGCTCGGGCTCGGGCTCGCGGTGATCGGCGGCGGCCGGCGCTGGTGCCACTATCTCCGCTATCTGCTCATCGGTGGCACCTGTCGCCTTAGCCAGCCGGGCGGCCATCTCACGGGGCAGGTCGTCACGCCAGATCGCATCTTCGGGAAGCGGGCAGGTGCCGGCTTCCATCTCCGCGATGACGGAGAGAAGCTGCGGGCCGCCGCAGACGATCGCGGGGTGCGGGAGATCGAACTTGGATTTCATGCGTTCCTCACTTCCTGGCGGAGTGGTTTTACGTCTTGCGTGGCCCGGTGCCGATCTGCGAGCGCGCACCGGGCCGATGGTGCCTTTAAGCGTTTTGGACCGCCTGGCCGCCTACTGCCCGCAGCTCCGGTACACGGCGCCGAGGTCGCGCCGCAGCTGCCTCGCCGGCCTGCCCGAGATCAGCGCCGACTCGTACCGCCGGTAGTCCCGCCTGCTGGCCCTGGCCGCGTTCCTCGCGTCGGCGTGCACGGCGGCCAGGTTCCGCCACGAAGGCGCGTCGCCGAACCGCGCGAACGCGGCGCAGAACCCCGCCTGACCGCTCCGGGTGACGAGCGCGGACGCGGTCGCCGGCCGCATCACGCGGTCCGCGCACCACCAGCGCCCCAGCGCCCGCGTCCACTGCCTGCACACGCTCACGTGCCCGTAGATCGCCACCGACCCCGGCGAGGCCATGGCCACCGTGACCGGGCCGAGGTCAGCCGCGCCCTCGCCGGTCAGCTCGAGCTCGCCGCGCGCCACGTCCCCCGACCAGGCCAGCCCCGTGAGCGCGAGCCCCGTCTCTGACCTGACCAGCGCTATCCGCGCCGGCCGTGACGTCGCGGCGCCCGCCGGCGGCTGCGCCGTGAGCCCTATCAGGGCCAGCGCGCCGATGATGGCGGCCAGGCCTGCCGTGATCCTCACGAAATCCCTCATTTTTGCGTTCCTGTCTCTTGGCGGAGTGCTGATCCTGCGTGCCCGGTCACCGATCGGCGAGCGCATGACCGGGCTGGCGGGGGCTAGCGGGCGGTCAGCGAGTAGCCGCGCCTGCCCTGGGCGGCCTCGATCAGGCCGGCCTTGATGGCGCGCTGCACGATCGCGTACCCGTAGGCGTTGGACCCGTTCGGCCCGACCGCCAGCGACACTTCCTGCTTCGTGCAGCCGGGATTGGCCGCGACGAAGTCCTGCGCGGCCTGCATCTTGCGCCCGATCCTCATCATCTTCGGTTCCTCTCTTGGCGGAGTGTTCGTCTTGCGTGCCCGGCGAGGCGTCGCACCTCGCGCGCCGGCGTGGATACCGGCCGGGCTGAACCGGGCTAGGCGGGGACGTAAGCAGGCTCGGTGTCCGGCAGCGCGTACCGGCGGACCGCGAACCCGCCGGCGTCGCCCGTGCCCTGCCGGCAGCTGGCCAGCATCGCGAGCCCCTGCCTGGTCACCGGCCCGTCCTGCGTGAATGTCGTGTGCGGGTACATCTCGCGCCGCACCACGTAGCCGGCGCCGTTGAAGTACCGGACCGTGATCTCGCGGCTGCCGTAGACCGCGAATGCCGTGCTGCCCATCTCGCTTACCTTCCGTTGGCGGAGTGATCTTGCGTGCCTGCCCGCGGCTCGAACGCGGGTGCCTGCCAGTCAGGCGGTACTGCCTAGGCGAGCGGACTGGAGTCCGTCGCCGCGCAGTACGGGTACGGCAACTCCGGCGTCGCGAACTCCGAACCCTCGCACCCGGCCTCAGCGCACTCGCCGCACACCTCGCCGGCGAGTGGCAACTCGCGCTGGCAGCACGGGCACGGCGGCGCCGGTACCTCATCGCACGTCTCGCCGTCCCACCCGTGCCCGCCATGCGAGCACCCGCCAGCCTGCGCCAGCTCCACAGCTGCCTGATACTCGCCCGCGTGCCGCACAGGCTGCGGCACCCAGTACAGGCCGCCCAGTCCCGTCATGCCCATCTCGCTGCCTCCCCTTATCGCCAACTGCCACCACCTAGCCCAAGCCGATCCGTGCGCTCCGGGTTCTCGCCGGCCATTCGGCCCGTTCCGCTCCCGTGCTCTGTCCTACGTGTCATACGGTAATACAGCCTCACCCCCATGTCAAGGGATTCGCCGCAGGTAATCGCGTATTACCTGCGGCCTGGTCAAACGTGACCAGGGCAGATGCCCCCTCCGGATGACGTGCCAGGTACGCGTTACCTGCGGCGGGACCTCCTGGCCCGGGCTGATCGCCCGGACGGGCGGCGCGCGCCCCCGCGTACGACTACCTCCCTGCCGTATTTCCCCCGGAAACACGATCCCTGTATTACTTGACGTACGACGCCTACGGTCATACGTTGTGGGCATGAGCGAGATCATGTCAGTCAGGGTTCCGGAGGAGATGCGGGACCGGGCGCGCGCGAAGGCGTGGTCCGAGGGCTTTGACCTGTCCGAGATGGTGCGGGACTGGATCGAGTCCTACGGCTCGGACGTGGATGAGGCCGTTCTGGCGACGTGGCTGGAGCGCAAGGGCCGGCGGGTCGAGCGCAGGGCGGCGCGGAAGGCGGGCTAGGCGGGCTAGGCGCCGGCCTGATTCGCCCGGGTACGGGCTGACAGGGGCAGCGTTACGTAACGAAATCGCGTTCCGGCCGCATTGTTACGTAACGGCCTGTAGTCTGGGCTCATGGCGAGAACCGGGGCGGAGCGTCAGGCCGCGTTCCGCGAGCGGCGGGACGCCCGCCGCTCAGATCTCCAGGGCGAGAACGAGCGGCTGCGCGCCGCGGTCGCCGGGCTTGAAGGGCGGATCGCGTGGCTGGAGTCCGAGTGCGGGAGGCTGGCGGAAGCGGCGTGCGGGCATCCGGCGATGGCGGTTCGGGGCGGGACGTGCCTGGCGTGCGGGTCCGAGGTGTGGTGACCGCGTCATGCGGATGCGGGGCCGTGACCGGGCGCCCCGCAGCGCGGCTGTGCCCGTCGTGCTGCGCTGAGTCCGGTCACCGGCCGGGGCGGCACGCTCACCCGCTGGTCCCGCCTCCGGGCAAGCCCCAGTCCCGGGACCTGAGGCCGAGAGCGTGCCCTGAGCGGTTCTGGTGCGGTGACCGCGGGTCGTGGCCGGACGGGCCTGCGCGACTGCGACTGCCGTACCGCCCGCGAGGTGAAGCCCTGATCGCCTCGGCGGTGGTGTTCCTGGTCCCCGGCGCGGGACTGGGCTGGCGGGCACGCCAGGCTTTCAGCGCTCACGAGCAGGTCGCGGACATGCGGCGGGTGAAGATCCCGGGAGAGCGGGTCGCGCGCCTGAAGCACGGGCGGGCAGCGGCCTGGATCGCAGCCGTCGCGCTGGCACTGCTGATCGGGCTCGGCAGGACCTAGGCGGGCTGGCGGCCGGGACGCTTGCCGGTTCTCAGGAACTGCCATTCGTCAAGGACGCGCTGAGGCTGGTACTCGTGATCGTCACCTCGGCGCCGTCCGGCAGCTGCCGTATCTCCTCAGCCGTCAGCGGGTCGCCCAGGTGGCTTGCCCTGCCGAAGGTGCCGGGCTTGCGGGAGCCGTTCTCATCGAAGCCGCTCACGGGCCGCACGATACCGGGCCCAGGCCGTCTCGCAGCACCAGCAGCCGGGCGTGAACTCGCCCCGCTCAGCCTTCCGCCGCTCGCATCCGCCGCTGTGGCAGTGAATCCAGTGCAGGTCCGGCGAGTACGGCTCGATCTCGTAAGGCGCAGCCGCCTCGGCGGCGGTCGAGCACGGGGTGCAGCAGTAGCGGGACGCCGGGCTGACCTTGCGGTAGCAGTCAGGCTTGGCGCACTTCGCGAACTCGTCCGCGCCGCTCAGCCGGGCCAGTGCCGCCCGCGTCGCTTCGTCCACGAGCCGCTACCGCCGGGCGTTCTTGCGCCTGA
Source organism: uncultured Actinomycetota bacterium (assembly GCA_963720575.1). GTDB lineage: Bacteria > Actinomycetota > Actinomycetes > Streptosporangiales > Streptosporangiaceae > Chersky-822. The sequence goes on along the minus strand of CAVRGA010000001.1, from coordinate 10,842 downwards.
TCCGCCGCGACTGCCTGGCGGTCGGCTGGTAGCGCGTCGTCACGTAGCCGTGGTCAGGGCAGCCGGTCATGTAGCCGTCGCCGTCCGCGTGCCCGGTTATCAGGTCGCAGAGATGGCCGCCTGACGTCCTGGCGAACGCCTGCCGGGCGTAATGCTCGATCCTGAGCTTGCTGTCCATGCCCCGCACGGTACCGCGCCAGGGGGGTGCGATGTCATGATGATAGAACCCAGCGTCGGGCGCATAGACGGCCAGGAAGAAGTTGCAACGCTCCACCGCGCGAACATTCCGCTCGCAGCTTACCTCTACGAAACTGGTCGGCCCGTTCCGTCTGACGGCTACGCTCTTCCCGCGGTCATTTGGAGAGATCATATTCTGCACCGTAAGTCGGCCCGCCACACGCGCACCCCACCGATGCTCGACAGATCGAATGTCCGCGTATACGACGCGTATTGGCGCCCGGAAGACCCATTTCCGATATTGTTCCATCTCTTACACAGTGCGACCGTAGCCCTGCCGAGCAGGTGTGAGGCGGCATGCTCTTCTGCACCGTTGGGCACGCGCTCTCAAGCGAAAGTTCGGGCGACGACAAACCAGCGCCTATTCAAGTAAATGTATCCAGTAAGATGGTGCTATCGCCTGGGCCAGTAGGAACATCGCTGTTGAAGCGCCCGTCGCGCACGATCGTGGTCGGATCACCCCGGGGTCTCAGTAAGTCGGCATGCGCCGCACTAATCACCTCGATACCGACGCAAATTCGCTTCGAGAGCCACCGAGATCCCCTGTTACTGGCAACCGCGATACCATGCTGCTCGCTGAGGTGAGCGTCCGGGATCTCCTGCGCCTAGCCAAGCGGACTTTTGGCGATTTCTCTTACCTCTTCAACGGCGTCAAGACCCTTCGGCTTTGGCAATGTGGCACCAGCGGCGTCAAGTTCTTCGATCCGATGATCTGTGGTGATGACAGATTTTACGAAATGCTGAACAAGGCTGATTGGTACTATCTATCTGACAAGGACGAATATAGCCTGGCAGCGAAGTACGTGTCGGCGAGCGATCATGTGCTCGACGTGGGATCCGGGTCGGGGGAATTTGCAAAGCATCTACCGTCCGGGGCTGTATTTCGCGGGCTGGAACTTTCGCGATCTGGCGTTGCTCGGGCTCGAACTGCCGGGCGGGATGTCCTTAGCGAACCGCTTGAGTCCGTGCCTCCGGGCATCGAGCCGTTTACGACGTAGTCACATGAGTTTCAGGTCATCGAGCATGTCCCTGATCCAATGCGCTTACTGTGTGATATGGTAGAGTGCACGAAACCCGGTGGTAAGGTGATCGTCGCTGCCCCAAATGACAGAGTCCTATATCGGGGTGGAAATCAACAGCATATTGAATATGCCGCCTCATCATGTAACACGTTGGACATCGTCGGGGCTCCAATATGCCATGCAGCGAGCTGGATTAGTTAATATCGCCATACATTTAGAGACGCTTGCTGCGATTCATGAAAACCAGTTTTTCACTCATATGCTGCTAAGAGCGTTTCTCGGCGCTCGATATTCCGGAGTACCGCTATTGCGTGCCGACCTAAAATTCAGGGTCATCAACAGGATCGCTGGTATCGGAGCCGGCTGGCTGATGCGCGGGAATATACCAAGCCACCAGGTGGCCTGGGGACATACCGTTATGGCCGTTGGGCAAAAGCCATAAGCGTTTGTGGCTGAAGCTATATATACGCGAAAATTCGGCATTGATCGAAAAGTGGAGAAACGTAGCCGCTATTAAATTAAGTCAAGCTCTCGGGCGCATTCCGACCCAGCTTTCGCCCGAACGTAATGGTAGTGCGGGTTCCAGGTCGTGATGGCAGTCCTTTCCGCGCTTATCCCGCTTTCCGCGCGAGTGCGCGGCCCTTTTGGCCCGGAATAGCCCAAAGGCGCAGCGCAACGGTTAACTACTGCGGCAGGTTTTGTTGTTTCCGATAATATCGATTTCCGTTGGTCAGCGGTTCTGCGAGAAGAGGCGGGAAAAGCGAAAAAAGACCTCACTCGACCGTTTGGGCACGCGTCGGCTGTCTCCGTACGTCGCCCGATAAGCGCGAAATGCCCCAATTAAATCGCCCGCCAAGCTCGCTCGGCCGGCCCCGGTTTCCTTGCTCTCCACGGTCGCCAGCCTGTGCCGGGCGAGCAAGGCGCAGACGCTTTCGATCCGGGTCGCCGACTGGTGGCGCGAAAACAGTTTCCCGATCGCCGATCGGGTCATCCCCTTCGGGCCGGCACAGCGGAGCGCGGCGAAGATGGTGTCGGCGACATCGTCGCCAAGGTTATCGCCGAAGATGTGCGCCGCCGAAGCGTCGGCATAGCGCCAGATCGCGAGCGCAGCTTCAACATGGGGCAATCCGATGCGCCGAGGCGATCGGAGGCTCCGCCCTTCCTCCGGCCGGACGATTTCCCGTGAAAGATCGCGTCGAGCGGGTGCCGCTCCTGTTGGAGCACAGCCTCCGTTATGCCGAGTTCCGTGACGGTCGCATAATTTGCGACTTCTTTGCGCCGATGGTGAGGAACGCACACTGCAGATCGACCACGTTATCGCCGGCACCGGCTACAAGGTCGACCTACGCAGGTTGAGCTTCTTGAGCAAGGAGCTCCGCCGCAACTGCGGTCGGCCCATTTTGCACCCGTCCTCTCCGCTGATTTCCAGTCCTCGATCCCTGGCCTCTATTTCGCGGGCTTGGCGATGGCGAATACCTTCGGACCGTCGATGCGCTTCTTGCTCGGCGCCCGGTACACGGCGCGTCGCCTGGCAACGCATTTTGCGAACCCGACATCGCGGCGATGAGTTTTGACTCAGACGAAAGCAACTCGACGGAAAACGTTCTCTCGAGCATTGGCAGCGCCAGTTACCGCAGTTCAAAACCGAGACTGGGCGCGGCGCAAATACCCGCTGTTGTTGTAGGTGGTACAGGACCCGGCACGTTGGACCTGATTCGAAGTCTGGGTCGGGCCGTGTCCCGGTCATTATCACCGGATGTCGGCCTCACGGCCAGCTGCACCGCTGCTCCCAATGCCCGCCCGATCCTGCAGTCTCTGAGGGAAGCGTTCTTCGAACGAGTCTCGTTCGCCGGGATGGGCGGCATCGAATTCAAGAGAGACGCCCGCACCGGCCAATTCCTAATGATCGAACCGACGGTCGGACGCATAGACGGGCAGGAGGAAGTCGCGACGCTTCACGGCGCAAACATTCCGCTCGCTGCCTATCTTTACGAAACAGGTTTTCGGTAGCTCGAGCCGTGGAAGATTGCCCTCCGATTATTTGGCGAGATCCTTTTTACATGGGAGGGCGGTACGTAGCAATCTCGCGTGGCTGTAATGCCGAATGTCGAAATTTACGACGCTTATTGGCGCCTCGACGACCCGGTCCCGGCGTTGTTCCACTTGTTTGGGTGAAGCGGTGGAGGGTTTACGAAGGACCGTGCGCCGAGTATCATTTCTCCATCGATTGGCGAGGTCTCTGAAAAGAACCGTGCGCCGGGGCGCGGTGAAAAGCCGGGCACCGTGCTAATGGAACGCGAACTTCACAGTCAGTAATCGCCGCCACGATGCAGACGACTGAGGTGTGGGTTGGCAAGTTGCCGGGGGCGCAAAGGAATCTCACCAGCAAGTAAAAAGGGCAATCCTTAAAACTATCTATTATTCGGGCACACATCAATTCATCACTGGAAGATATTCAGGAATTGGCACTATTTACCTGATGCACAAAGTTGTCCAAAGGAAAACCTGACTCCTTGGCCACTGGACTTACCATTACCGTCAAGTATCTTGACCGTGTCCTCGCTCATTTAAGACCGAGAGCGGACTTTGTGACATTGGACGAAGTTTACGAACGATTGAAGCACGATAAGCGTGGTAGAACAAAACGCCCATTTATTGCCCTGACTTTCGACGATGGTTTCCGAGACAGTCTTACGCTCAGCGCTGCCCAATTCTTCGCCGGCATGGTGTTCCGGCAACGGTCTACGTGCCGAGCGGCGCTCCCGATGGACGCTGGATCCCTGGCCGTGGCGCCTAGAGAAAGCTATTCGCGAGCTTTGCGAGATATCGCTGAACCGGCCGGGACTGCCGCGGCGTCTGTCTATACGGACGTGGGCTGAGAAAAGAGCCGCCTTCCGCCTGTTCACGCTGTATGTGCATAGGAATATCCCGGCCAACCGAGACGTGCCCGAGATGCTTCTGTCTAGGGCGCGCGTCAGCGACGAGTCGCTTCTTGCCGAACGTTGTCACTTGGGGAGAACTTCGCGAACTAGCCTCCGATCCGTTGATCACTATTGGTGGGCACTCGGTGACCCATGCGTCATTACGAGATCTAAAAGAGGATCGCGCGGTGGCGGAGATCAACGATGGGAGAAAACGCCTAACAGCGCAGCTTGGTGTTCCAATCTCTCATTTCGCGTATCCCTAGGAGAAAGGTTAAATTGTGGTGCAGAGAGTTCGCCCTCGTAGCGCGAGCCGGGTTCGTGACGCAGTGACGAACATGGTCGGAAACATTTTTTATCAACATCGAGATCACTTGAGTTGCCTGCCACGGATTGGTTTAGGTGGATCCAAGGAAGAGATTTCTTCGGCTGTTCTGGATCTTTCCGGGATACCCCTAGCCCTAAGCTCTCGCTGGCGTAATCCGGTCGTCACCGTGGAGTAGCCCGTATTACGTAACGGCACCGAGCCGGTGACGGGTCACGGAAGGCATATCCTTGCCGCCTGATGCCGCGCGATTTGCCGGTGAAAAGCTGGAGAGACCCCTTGCTGGCCTCGGGAGGAGGACGCTCGACGTTGTCAACCTATCGGGACCGGGCCAGGGTTTCGAGTGCCAGGTGCTGGGATGGCGCTGCATCGCTGCATCCCAGCAACAACCTCAAGAAGGGGGTTGAATTCAAAACCGGAATAGGACGTATAAGGAGTGCAAGCTGCTTAACCATCCCGGGCAGATATTCATCTACGTTGGAACCGACGATGTGCGATACGGTCGAGTTATACTCGACCGTTTTCGTTTATATGGCATCACCGCTTCCTCCTTCGCTTCTGCTAGAGCTAACGACCAGAAGCCGTTATTTCTGAGACAAATGCTCCGTTTGAGTTCGAAAGCATGTTGGAAACGTTGGCAAGGGCATTCTCCTCGCCACGAGCTGGAGTTTAAGAGAAATTCGCAAGTGCCGCCTCTGCAGCGGAGAGGTGTTTGCGAAGAAAATTCGAATCGTACTTCATCACGACGCGATCGCCGATCATTCTAATCCCGTCAACAACGTTTCCGCGATTATTTTTATGTTCTCCGGCTTACCAGGATTTTTCTGCAAGAACACTGATTATTGTGCAGGAGCGAATTTCTGGGTGCGCATTCCGGTGATTGTGATCAGCCATTCCGGCTGAAGGTGATCACCGATTCCGGTGATCGTGATCACGCCGTGACGCGGCCGAGTGGGTCGGCGTGAGGGTCGCAGCGATCTGCGCCGTCGACACGAATACAGGTTGCATAAGAAGGGTGGTGCCGGTCAAGCGGCAGAGGATCGTCCACGGAGTCCACGGAGGGGACCCGCGCGCGTCGCGCAGTGCCCTCACGAGCGACGGAGCGGCGCGCGTGGGGAGGCGCTGTGGGCCCCCGTGGGCGATCGGCGCACGGGCGGTCATGCAGCGGTGCTTTCGCTGGCGACGAGGCGCCGGCGCAGCGATGGGCCTTTGAGTTCGATGCGATGGGCGCGATGGATGATGCGGTCGAGAATCGCGTCAGCCGAGAGTGGGATCGCCAATGACCTCGTGCCAGCGACTGACGGGGACCTGGCTGGTGATCAGCAGCGATCCCCTGTCGTAGCGATCGTCGACGATCTCGAGCAGATCGCGGCGCTGCTCGGCATTGAGCGGTTCCGGCCCCCAATCGTCGATGATCAGCAGGCGGGTGCGTTCAAGCGTGGTCATCAGCCGCGGCAGCCGGCCTTCGCCGCGCGCCTGGGCGAGATCGGTGAACAGGCGCGAGGCGCGCTTGTAGAGCACCGAGAAGCCCTCGCGGCAGGCCTTGTGGCCGAGCGCGCAAGCCAACCACGACTTGCCGATACCGGTCGGGCCGACGATGGCCAAGATGATGGTGCTCGCGGATCCATTGGCAGGTGGCGAGCTTGTGGAAGAGAGCACGGTCGAGGCCGCGGTGGGCGCGGAAGTCGACGTCCTCGACGACGGCGGACTGGCGCAGCCGGGCCTCGCGCAGGCGGCGGGCGAGGCGCTTGTTCTCGCGGCTGGTCGCCTCGCGATCGACGAGGAGCCCGAGCCAATCTTCGCGGCTGAGTCTCGGCGGCCTCGGGAGCGTTCTGCAGCTCGATGAAGGCATCGGCCATGGCGGTGAGGCCGAGCGCGCGCAGGCGCTCGACCGTGGGGTGGATCAGCATCGCATCTCCTTGGTCAATGGTAATAGCCGGGGCCGCGAATGTTCTCGTGGATCAGCAGCGGCGGCTCGGCGCCGGCGGCGGGGCGCGTCTCGCGGCGGTTCTTCAGGATGGCGGCGACCGAGGTGTAGGATCGGGTGCCGAGCACCAGCGCGCGGGCGCAGGCGGCATCGACGCGCTCGGCACCATAGCGCTTGACCAGGCGCGAGGATGCCGATGCAGGAGCGGAAGCCCTGCTCGGGATGCGGCCGCGAGCGCAGGATGACATCGATCAGCACGGCGGCATCCGGGCCGACCGCTTGCGGCCTCGTGGCGGATGCGCTCGTGGGTCCAGTCGCGATAGCGCCGGTGCGAACTCGGCATGTGCTCGGCGACCGTGGTCGGCCGATGCGGGCGCAGGCTGCGGCGATGACTGGCCACCCGCTTGCCGCGGTGGAAGATCTCGACTGTCGTCGGCGGTGATCCGCGCCTCGACCTCCTGGCGGATCAGCTGGTGCGGCACGCTGTAGTAATGCTTGGCGATCTCGACATGGTAGTCGAGGCCGACCCGGCAGCGCTTCCACTCGGCGTATTCGTAGGGCAGTCGGCGGCAGCGGCTCCGAGCGCCGGTTGGTCGAGCTGCTCGAAGAGCGCCCGCCGGCTCGTGCCCCAGCCGCGCATCGGGCGATCGTTCAGCTCGTCGAGCAGAGCGCGGATCGCCGCGTTGAGCTCGGCCAGCGAGAAGAAGCGCCGGTGCCGCAACCGTGCCAGGATCCAGCGCCCGACGACCTGGACGCCGACTTCAACCTTGGCCTTGTCGCGCGGCTTGTAGGGGCGCGCCGGGACGATCGCGGTGCCGTAATGCCGCGCCATGTCGGCGTAGGTCCGGTTGACCATCGGCTCGTGGAAGCAGGCCTTGGTGATCCCGGCCTTGAGATTGTCGCTGACCGTCTGCCGGGCGACGCCGCCGAAATACGCGAAGGCGCGGACATGCGCGGCGATCCAATCCGGCAGCTTCTGGCTCCACACCGCCTCGGCGTAGGTGAAGTTCGAGGCGCCGAGCACGGCGACAAAAATCTGCACCGGGATGATCTCGCCGGTGAGGCCATCGACGACCTCGCCGGTGCGGCCGGCGAAATCGACAAACAGCTTCTCGCCGGCGACATGGGTCTGGCGCATCGTCGGCTTCAGCCGGCCTGCCCAGTCCCGGTACAGGTCGCAGAACCAGGAATAGCCGAAGCCGTCGGGCGCGCCGGCGCGGTACTCCTCCCACAGCAGCGCCAGCGTCACGTTGGGACGGCGCAGCTCGCGATGCACCCAGGCCCAGTCGGGCATTGGGCGCTGATCCGCCGGCGATCGCCGGCGGCGGCGGGAACAGCAGCGCCTCGAGCTGCGCGTCGTCGAGATCTTCCGGCAACGGCCAGCGCGACGCCGGCGGCGCGGGCTCGGCTCAGATACCCGCTTACCGCTCCCTGGCTCAGCCCCAGGCTCTTGGCAATCGCCCGCTGCGGCAGCTTGCTGGCAAACCGCAGTCGCAAAACTTCTCGGATCTGGCGCATCGACAGTCTCTCGGCCGGCATCTCGTCCCCCTGCTGTTCGGCAAAGGGACGAAGCCTACCTTCGGTTGAGAACTGTCGGCGCCGCGGACCGCTATACCCTCGCTTCGGCCTGATCACGATCACCGGATTCGATGATCACGTTCGACCGGAATCGGTGATCACGTTCCACCGGATTGCGTGATCATCTTCCACCGGAATCCGTGATCACGTTCGACCGGAACGCGCAGGATTTGGCCGAAAACGAAGCGCTCGCGTGGTCAAGGCGTTACTTCGGGCATGAGAGCTCCGGCCCGCGTTTTGTTCCTTACGAATGCACGGCCGGCGATAGCAAACTGCAGCGCTATGATAAATCCAAGGACTTTTGGGAACTTGGTCGGCAAGAGCGCAACCACGCTCTATGGAGCCGGATTACATGATGCCGCCGGTGGAAAAAACCTCCTATATCGCCCGGAACGGGTTGAACCGGGTCAGGTTAGATCGCGCCACCCGGATAATGCGCGGCCAGATACGATGGATCACATACCGAGTAGAGGATGTACTTGACCTTGATCACATGAACTGCCCGCCAGCCAGCGGAACCAGTGCCGCGGCCGAAATCCTCGATAGGTTGTGGCGGAGTTTCCAGGTGGCTCTCCTGCCCACGGCAAATCCCGGCGGACTTAGCACGCCATCATTGCTTGTTGTTAACACACACCGTCATGGATCCGCTCTCACCGCTCGGGGTCTAGACCGATCCTGACTTAATCTGCCAAGCTGGCTCCGCAGGATGCCCTGCACCGCTGCTACCCGGAGCGACTTTCATACGCTCCGCCGAAGCCCCCCTCTCCCTTGCCGCCATGTGCAAATTTACAGAGCGGGAACCACAAGACCGCCTTCGTCGTGAAATCCGCGGAAAACCTCGCCTTTCCCTCACAAAACGCTTGGTCTCAATCGCAACCGGTCCCTTTTCACGAGCACTAATCGAGGACGCGAAGCCGCCAGGGGAATAGGTCGGTGTAAGTGATCTCACAGGCGACGCAAAACACGCCAAAAAATCAGCCTGGTCACGCCGAAAGCCTATACACCCCAAGTGCTATCATATATAATCTTCAGTAACGTTGCGCTGAAGACAGATTTTGGACTCTAGAACTCGACACGTGAATTCGGCCAGAGCAGTTGGGCGATTCAGCTGCGAATGTGCCTGTCATATGTGACCGCGCTGAGCACGTCATTGCGGTGGGAATTGATCGCGAATCGGCTTCGGTTCTTATAACTCGGTGGACTACCCCGAGTTCGATATCACAAAACAGACGATACCCAAACAGTTCGACGTCATCATCGCGGAGCAGGTGTTCGAGCATCTCCGACATCCCTACGCGGCGGCTCGCAACGTGCGTGCGATGCTGAAAGACGATGGTGTTTTTCTCATCGCCACGCCGTTTCTGATCCGCATTCACGGACAGCCCAACGACTACACGCGCTGGACGCCGGACGGCCTGAAAGCCTTTCTGGAGGATTGTGGATTTGACGCCGAAGTACGCAGCTGGGCAATCGAAAGGCTGTCGTCGCAAACTTTCGCAAATGGCCCGAATACGGCTGGGGACGAAGCTTGAAAAATGAAGACGAGTTCCCGACCGTTGTGTGGGGGTACGCACGCAAGGCGCCACTCGCTGCCAAGTGAGTTATCTGACCGTCAATTAACAAAAAGTTTGATTTTAATGCCTTTCCAAGTTGGTGCTGCCTTTGGCTTTCTATCTCGGGTTCGATCAAGATGCTTTTAAATAGACGCTTATGAGACTTCGCCGCGTTTTGGGCGGCAGGCTGGCCAGCCGAAGACCCGCGCGAGGGATCGTCAATTAGCTGTCCCGGGTTCGGCAGCCTCAACCCGCCGCCTCGAAACAATTATCGACGCCAGTGAGTAGTCTGGCTCTAGCGGTTTTTACCTCGCTTCTTTTTGCCCAAAAGCCCGTTCTCATTGAGAAAGTCAGTGTTTGTGACCCAAGCCTTGGGCGGAACCTATGTGAAGGTCCGCAAAGGGTCGAGAGGCGTCGTCGGAACAGGGTAAAGCGTCAGATTTTCACCACTAGTGCTCGCCCATAAACGCCTGTTTTTTGGCGGTCAAGGTCAATAGACCCGGCTACCGCGGCATAAATTGTCGCGTCCGGTAAGAGGCGGGCTGCCGGGGCCTATTTCCTCAATTGCTATGCCGCCTATGAGGCGCTGCCCGAGGCCACGAAACCCGCATCGACGGTCTGACGATGATCCACGCCGCAACCCATTCGAGCGGCGGCAAGGCGCACAAGGGCTTCGAAACCGTCGGCGATGTCTCGAAAGTGCCCGGCGCGCGCCGCGATGGTGCGCACCCATCCCGAGACCGGCCGCAAGGCACTCTTTCTCGGCCGCCGCATCAACGCCTATGTCATCGGATTGCCGGTTGCGGAGAGCGAGACCCTGCTCGACGAATTGTGGGAGCACGTCACCCAGGAACGGTTTACCTGGCGGCAGGATTGGCAGGTCGGCGACCTGGTGTGGTGGGACAACCGCTGCGCAATGCACCGCCGCGACGCCTTCGACCCGAACAGCCGCCGGCTGATGCATCGCACCCAGCTCAAGGGCACGCGCCCTGTCTGAGGGGGCTTCCCGATCCCGGATCCCGAAGCGAGCCCGCCGAGCGATATAGGCACCGACCTGAGGCTCAGTCGAGCAAATTCAAGTACTACGCAGCCAGGCCGGCATCTCGAAGAAAATGACGTTGCTGGTCCTACGGCACAGTTCCGCAACGGAACTCGATGGGAACGGCGCCGATCTTCTCGCCGAACCGAAATGGTAGAAGGCCATACCTCACCTTCAATGCCGCAAATCAGCGCCGCCTGAGTTTATAGACCTGATGAGGGTAGACAGATCTCGGTTCGT